>CAXXPD010000003.1:0-4111032 GCA_963666415.2 Dehalococcoidia bacterium | reverse complement strand
AATCGCTGGCGCAGCAGCCAATAGCCCTCGGCCCGCCGATTGGCGCACGCAGTTTCGCGGACGGGTGGCAGCGCGCTGTTGAAGCCGTGTACGGGTATGCCCTGTTCTTGCAGCCGGTCAACTACGCCCGAACCCAGGCCAATTTCATCCACGTTCACCAGGTCGGGATTTCGCTCGCGGACGGCCACCACAACTCGGCCGGCCAACGCCATCGTGTCGATGTATGGGTAAACCTGAATATCCTCGACCACGTTGCCACGACGCACCGTGATTACGCTGCGGTCTCTACCGAACCGGGCGACGTCTACGCCAATCACCACCCGCGCCGGAACAGTGGCCGGCATCGCAAACTCCGGGGCCCTGGTTGGTGTGGCTTCTGAGGGCCGCGCCGCCGCTTCGATGTCTGCCACGCTGAGCAGGCCGTCTGCGCTCCGGTCGGGGAATTCGCCCAAAACGCGCGCCCGGAAAACCGGACTGTCCGGACCCCAAATGGCGACTCGCTCCTTCACCCAGTCCGCAGTGGTCAAACCGGGGATGATCACCTTGGCGGCCAGCACGTTCGGCGATTCCAGCGCCGATATGGTGATGGTGTGGTAGATGCTGCTCTCCTGATGGAAAGCGCGGTGAAACGCGCCGTAGGTGGTGGTGGGGTTGCCGATGAGCAGCAGCCGAGGGTTAGCGGAGGTCATCAGAGCCTCGACCGCCTCGTAGATGGGTTCCGCGACGCCTTCGGCCTCGTCCACCACCACGAACATATTCTCGCAGTGAAAACCCTGAAACTGGTCGGCTCCGTTGGCCGACAGACCCAACGCGTAGCGATCCTGAGCCAACTCCCACCGGGTGTCCAGGAGCTGGCCGCCCAGCACATCCGGCGCCCGGCGATGCAGGGCGCGCACCTGACGCCACAGCACGTGCCGCACCTGGCGAAATGTGGGGGCGGTGCTCAACACGATGCCGGGGTCGTGGCCGTGCAGGTACCAGAGGATGGCGACCGCAGCCGTAAAATCTTTCCCCAACCCGTTGCCGGATTTCACCGCCACCCGACGGGAACACGACACCGCCCGCAGCACGTCGCGCTGCTTTTGCCACAGCTTGACGCCCAGCACTTCGCTGGCGAAAATTACCGGGTCGGGGCCGACCTGACTTTCAGCAATGTCGGCCCGAACCTGGTCCCCGTTCTGATTGCCGTCGGTCTCGCACGGCAACAGCATTAGCGCGGGGACGCCGGCCGGCGGCGGGGCAGGGACCCAGCGGGCAAACGTCGACCAACGGCCTCGGCATCCCGGGGCGGACTCGACCGCTCCACGTCGGCGTCGTGGGTAGACATTACGTCCTGCTCCGGTGGGCTGAACAGGAACCTGCACCATCGGCACCGATACACCGGGTGGTCGCCACCATCCAGCCTGGCCAGTTCCAGCAGTCTCTTGCCGTAGCAACGGCGACAATTCAACATGGATAAAAACTCCGTGGTGGCGTAGATTCGCAGGTTTGCTGCCACTATCACCACGCTAGAGATTGTCCATCCAGAGCGTCAACGGACCAAAGTCAGCCGGCCCCATCCGATGGGGCGCCAGATCAACTAGGCGGACGGTTCCGGGGATGCCGGTTCTTGGCGGAGTGGCTGGCTATGTCCGGTGTCGAGGTGTGAGCCGCCGCCGTAGGATCGTACCTGGCCGGCGCAAAAGAAAAACCCCGCCGGCGAAACCGACGGGGGCAAAGAGCCCAACCGGACGCAGGGTCCGGTTCAGTCAGAGCGAGTTAGTTGGGATCGTGCCGCGTAACGTAGCCTACAACGCGGGAATCCAGAGCTCCTTGCTGGTCACCGAGTACCCCGGCATCGGCGTAGGCTACCGCCAGATGAGCGTCTCGTTGAATTTCTTCCCAATCGGTCTCCAACTCGAACTCGTCGCGAAGCTCTTCAAACAGCCGGTCCAGCGAATCCTTGTCGAACATTTGGCTTGTTACCTCCTCCAGATTATCGGCGGCCTAGCGGCTCACCAGTGCCGCCGGCCACCAGCCGCGCGTTTCGCCGCGGCGGCCAGTACACGTATAGCAGCGGACGGTATGTTACCTTTTATCGCTGCCGCCGGCAAGCATTTATCGAAATTTAGCCGGAATTTTTTCGCCGCTATTCCGTGCATCGACCAGGAGCCTATCCCGGGGCCCGCCCAACAATGCTTAATCCGTTTCAATGAATCACCGGGCGGCGTTGATGCACTAGCCTCCACGCTATTCTTCGCCATCGGCGACGGCGCGCACGTCGGGTCTGGCAACCGTCGGGCCCGGCACGACAGCGGCGGCCCGCCGGGTGCTGGCCCAATAGATTAGGACAATCCCGGCCGGCATGGCCAGGACAATCAGTCCAATGATTATGACGACGGTTAGCTCAGTGAGCCCCAGCGTGTCCAGCACCACGTGGTTCAGCGCCTGCATTATCCACTGGAGCAGCGTTGGGTCGGCCTCACCGTGGTGCAGACCCAACGTAGCCAGGACTATGCCCAATGCTACACCAGCCATCCTGTTGCCTCCGGATTCGAGGGACGGAAGCGGGACGTTAGTAGATGCGGCCCCCGGCACCGGCTCCCGCTGTGGCCAGTTGCGCTGAGGGTTGAGAATTATAGCGGCCGGAGTAGTGGTGCTCATTGATGCTGTAAGCCGCTATGGACGCCGGAATCAGCGTGAGGCCGGCAATGAGGAACGGCCAGAAGTAGCTCTGGTCAAACCACTCGTAGGCGTACCCGGCCAGCTGGATGCTGAAGAACGAGCCAATCTGATGCGAGAAAAACACCCACCCGCTGATGGTGCCCAGGGCTCGGAACCCGTACACGTCGGCGGTCAGCGTGGACGTTAGCGGCACGCTGGCCACCCACGACATACCCGACAGCATCGCGAATGCCACCAGACCCAACATTGGATAGCCGGCCACCGGCAGGAATACCAGCGCCATGAACGCCACGCAACGGGTTGCGTAAACTACCGAAAGCACGTTCTTGCGTCGCATCCGGTCTCCCATGAACCCGGTGATGATGACGCCGGCGGCGTTCAGACCGGTCATGACGCCGAATATAAGCGCGGCGAAAATCTTCTTGTCGTCAAAGTTCATCCACAGGAAATTGATCTGGTTGGGCAGGATATCCTCGGCATACGGGATAAAGTGGATGCTCAACAGCCCGGTGGTGATTCCACAGACGACGTAGGCCCCGGACAACTGCCACATCGGAGGAGTCTTGAAGCACTGACGCCAGTTGTTCACCTCGTACAACCCAGACCTTCGCTCGGTTGGCGCCGTGCCAGCCGGCGCGTCTTCAGGGTTCGGGTCGCCGTCCGGATTCAGGCCCAGTGACTCAGGATTGGGGCGCAGGAAATACACCGCCAACGGCGCGGCGAGGAACACCGACATCGTCCCCAGCAGGAACCACACGGTGCGCCAGCCGGCCAACTCCACTCCGCCGATAGTTATGCCGGAGGTATCAATCACGCCCATCAGGTACGCCGCGAAGGGGATCATCAGCAGGCCGCCGATGGAAGTTCCGCAGGCGGCCAGCGCGGTAGCCTTGCTCCGCTTCCGCCGGAACCAGCGCACCACCAGGGCTAGCATATTGGTGATGGAAGCGGCGCTCAGGCAGGTGTTAATCACAATGGAGAACACCAGGATGAACCACAGCAAGTCCAGCGGAATCCTGACGACGCCCAGATTCACCATGTATTCAAGGTCCATCATGAACGACAGGCTCATTATGGCCAGCCCCATAATTACCAGACCGACACCAAACACCTTGCGCGGACCGTATCGGTCGAAGAGGGCCCCCATGATGGGCTGCATTGCGCCGTTCATCAAAAAGCCGACGGAACCGACCCATGAAATATCGGAGCGATCCCAGCCAAAGGTGGGTTCCATCTCGGTAACGAACAGTCCAAACCCCTGCCGCCCCGGCACCGACAGGAACGACACAAAGAAACAGGTGGCAACGATGTACCAGCCAAAGTAAAGCGGAGCGCCTACTTGCGCGGCGGATTTGGACGTCATAAGCCCTCTGTCAATCAGGTAGGACGCTGCGCGACGGCGCCATACCGCCACGATACGGTGCAATCATAGCAGGCCAAAGGTGGATTTCGCTAGTGCCGCCAGGGGGCGACCAGGGTCCTTCGATTGTCCCCTAATGTCATTGCGAGCGCAGCGTGGCAATCTCGTCGCCGTATCGACCAACGCTGTCGCCAACTGACCTTTGGCCGCTACGATCCGATAATCGAAAGGCCCTGGGGGGACGACGAACGCGCCGCCACCCATCCGGGCGATGATTTTGGCCGGCCAATGTCTACGCCGCCACCTGATACCGTATCGAGTACTTGCGCTCGCGAATGGTAAAGGCGCTGATTGCCGCCGGGAACAGCATCACCGCTGCTATCGAAAACGCCAGGATGTAGTTTCCGGTCATTTCGCGCAGGTAGCCAGCCAGCAGGACGCTGCTGAAGCCTCCCAGCTGGTGGAAGAAGAACGCCACTCCCGAGATGGTGGCCAATGATTTCAGCCCGTACACCTCTGCAGTCAGCGAAGTGGTGAGCGGCGCTGTGGCAATCCACGATAACCCGGCCACCACCGCAAACACCAGCAACCCAGCCACCACGGGAATGCCGGGCACGAGCAGCGCGGCCACCAGAATCACGTAGCCGCAACCGCGGCAGAAGTACACCAGCGCCAGCCAGTTCTTGCGGCCTCCGATGCGGTCGGATACCCAACCCGCGCCGGTGGCTCCAATGGCGTTCAACAGCGCCATCAGCCCGAATATCCACGCGGCCAGCACCGGGTTGATACCCTCCTCCACAGCCATAGGTACGAAGTGCACCGACAGCATAAAGGTGGTGGAGCCGCAGATGAAGTAGGAACCGCTCATCTGCCAGATGGGCCAGGATCGGAACGCCTGCCGCCAGTGGTTGGCGAAAAGCGGCTGGCTCGGTGCGGGTGGTGCGACGCTGCCCACGGGCGTCTCCGGTACCGGATCGCCATCGGGAGTCAGGCCCTTGCGTGACGGGTCGTCGTGCAGGAACAGGTAGGCCAGCGGCAACCCCATCCCCAGAATCATCAGTCCCAGCACTATCCAGGTGAGCCGCCAGTCAATCAGAATGATCAGGAATGCAGCCAGCGGCACCAGGATCAGGCCGCCCAGCGACATACCGGATGCGTTCAGCCCGATGACCAATCCGCGCTGCCGGCGGAACCACTTGCTGAGCATTGCGCCGGTGTTGGTTAGCGAAGTTCCGCTCTGCCCCACCGCCGACATCACGCCGAAAATTGCGATCAGATACCAGACGCTGCCGGTGAAATACATCAACAGCGTGGCGGCTCCCACGATGGCAATGCCGGACATGACCACGATGCGGACACCCACCCGGTCAAAGAAGTAGCCCATAAAGGGTTGGGTTACACCGTTCAGCAGTGCGCCCAGCGCAGCCGCCCAGGAAACGATGGTGCGGTTCCACTCGAACTCGGCTTCCATCGGCACCACGAAAGCCCCGAAGGCGTTACGCGAGCCCATGGTCAAAAAGGCAATAAACATACAGGTGGCAACAACAAACCACCCGTAAAATATACCGGAGCGCGCCGGATTGGCCGCCATAACCGTCTTCCCTTACCTGGATGTGCCTAAACTGGATGCGCCGATTGTATGCCCGGTGGGGGCGGTTAGCAAGGGCGGGGGCTTTGCTTTTTACTCGGTGGCAAAGGGGTGTCGGTCCCCGATGAGAGCCACTTTGATTATCTCTCCGGCCAGCGGTTCGATTCGTTCGTGTTCCTCCAGAATGCAAGCCTGGCCCATGGCCATATACTCCTGCACGGTGAACAGACGGCGGGCGATTTGGGGCTGTATGGCGGTTGAAGTCATCCGGTCAGCTCCGGGAGGTGGGATGCCGGGGTTAGCAGCAGCGAAGTCCAGACGGGGTGAATAGCCATTCGACCCGACCCGTATAGCATCGCAGCCATCGCATTCGGTCAGCAGCTTTCCAAAAAGGCCACCAGGCGCTCGGTGGTGGTCGGCAAATCGCGCAACTGGCATTCCCACACCGTCAGCACAGCCCAGCCTTGCTCTTCCAGCAAAGCGATGTTGCGCGCGTCGCGGGCGTGGTTGCGCTCCAGTTTAGCCAGCCAATACTCCCGGTTAGTGCCTGGGATGCGAACCTTGCTGCAACCTTCGTGCCGGTGCCAAAAGCAGCCGTTCACGAACACAACCTTGCGCCGCGCCGGAAAGACCAAATCAGGACGCCCGAACAAGTCGGCCCGATGCAGCCTAAGCCCGAATCCACCGAAGCGATGGGCCGTGGCGTTGACACCAGGGATGATGGGCAAGGGAAGGCGAACGGGGCAAGCCCGATTCCAATAGATGGGGATGAGGGCGGCGTGAGATAGCCACACAGACACGATGATGGCGGCCCGCGGTGGCGATGCTGGGCGAAATTGTCAGGGTAGCGTGCAGCAAGAGACGCTCGGGGACCAGCCTGGCGCAAGTCTGCGAGGCGGTCGGGTAGTCTGGTGAGTGGGTCAGATCTCCGTCGGCGTTGACACCAGCGGTGCCGTCAGGCTGGGAGTGGAATTGCTCGCAATCGAGCCAAGGCGCGACTGAACTGGTTTTCCCAGGGCCAGCGCTGGGGCAGATGCAAAGTGAGGCGGCGCGCCGAGCGGGTGAGCCGTCCGGCGAGGGAGAAGAAGCGTCGTCGGAGGGTCTTGGTGGTTACCAGTTGCTCACCCAGACCGATGCGCGCGGTCCAGCGGGCCAGGTTATGCGCCATCACCTGCACCGCCAGCCAGGCGCCGTTGGCGGCGAAGCGGCCTGAGGGGAGATGGTTGAGCCCGACGCCGTACTTGAGGTCTCGGATGGCGTTCTCGATCTCGGCGTGGCGCCGATGGTCGGCCTCCAGTTCCAGGGTGTCCCCGTCTCGGTCGGTGATGCAGCCGTGATAGCTGTAGCTGGCGAAGAGGGCCAGCTGGGAGCCGGGCGTGGGCTGCACCCGCCGGACGCTGAGCCGCACCGGTGCGGCGTCGGGCTCATCCTGGAAGGGGACGTAGGTGGTCTCCGCCACGTCGGCGGCGCCGTCCATCCAGTAGGGAATCGGCGTCCAGTCAATCTCGGGTATGGCCTCGATGATATTCCGCAGGCGGGCTTGCTGGTGGACGGTGATGGAGTAGCGGACATCCATCTTGCGGCAGACGGCGACGATGGCGTGGGTGTAGAAGCCGCTGTCAGGCCGCACCGTGAGTTGTCCTCTGGCGCCAGCGTAGCGTACTCGCCCCACCGTCTCGCGTAGAAAGTGGGCGGCGCCCCGAACGGTGTTGGCGCGGCCCTTGCGCAGCCGAGCCATCAGCACGTCGCCGGTGCCGGCGGCAATGGCCAGCAGCGGGTGATAGCCTCGCTGGCCGGTGTAGCCGTGGTCGCGCGCCCCCTCCTTGGCCAGACCGTAGGTCTCGCAGATGGTGGAGTCCAGGTCGATGCTCAACGGCCCGTCGCCGGGTCCGGCCCCAGCCGACCAGGCCCGGGCCAGCAGCTCCCGGCTGACCCGATCCAGTTGGCGGACGTGGCCCCACCGGAAACTGCGCAGGAAGGTCCCCAGGGTGGATGGCGCCTTGACTACGCAGCCGATGGCGCTAGCCGTCCCGCCGGTGCGCAGCACGTCGGCGTCGTCAATGCAGTCTCCTCCGGCCAGAGCAGACGCCACCAGCGTCATCACCTTGTCGCCGGTGTTGGCTCGGCCTGGGGCGCGACCCAGGTCCAGGTGCCGGTCAACCAGTTCGGGCCGGCCCAGATGCCGGCCCAGCGTGGCTGGCAGGATCAGCCCAGCATTGGCCACCAGGCGGTGGTCGTCAAAGGCGATTTGGATGCGGTCGGGGTGGTCATCTGCTAGCATCTTTTGGGTGCTCCTGGCCTGGGGACGGTTTCCTGTTTCAAAAGCCATTATCCCAGATGCACAGGAGCACTTTCTTACCCCTTCAGCACACCGCGACACTCATCTTTTCGGTGGATTGGGGCTAAGTAACAGTGCAAGCTGTCACCGTCAATGCTTTGTCAAAGCTGGTCGGTAAAACCCTCAACCCTGAATAGTTCAAGCAGATTTACGTGACGAACCCCCAGTTGTTCACAGACATCTGGAATCTTCACATCACCTCGCCACTCGCACGCGGCTTCTCCTCACTTACCACAACGCCCTGGTAAGCGTAGGCGTAAGCAATGACCAATGGATCGGCAGGGCCGAACGAGCCAGTATTATTGAAACGCCGAACGGCGTGCCAGCTTGGCCAGCCATTAACTATACGTACCATAGTCTGCTGGACTGCATCGGAATCGTCCTTATCCAGCGATAAGAGTGAAAGTCTCGTATCGACCTCGGAGTTTTTCAACCACGAACGCATCGAGTTCACCCGCATCCCTTCTTCGGAAGCGGTGTCGTTGGCATGGCGGGAAATCTCATTCCGCACCTCTTCAATCACTTTGACCCTGTCGCCTAGAAGTCTGGCCGGAAAGCCAATTTGCCAAGTTTTTGGCGTTGAGCATCAGACGTATTATTGTCGCCTTCGCCGTCATGATGTATGCAAAGCGTCCCGACGATCCATTTATGCGTCGATAATCGGCGTAGGGAATACCCCATTTCCCGAAGCATCGGGGTTTCCGGCCGCGTTTCTAGTTCGTCGATAAACCGCCACGTGAGCCGAACAATTCGGGAGGGTAACGCTCCAACCAGGCCAATATGAGAGCGGACGTGTCAGCAAAGTATATCTCGCCGCTCAACGCAACCGTCTCTTGATCCCGCTAACATCCCCAATACGCACGCTCAAGGCATCTGCAGTATCCAGCAGGCTCAGCTGCTCCTCAGCATGGGCATCGCAAACCAACTGTACGTACCGCGAACCATAATCTTTCAGCACCCGTACTGGTACGGACATACCACCCCCACCTGAGCTACGAGCCCGACTATCTCGAAACTCGTTGTACTCATTGGTTAGATACCCGAACATAGCGGAGTACTGATCAGATGAGATAAAGCCAATCCCGTCGGATTTAGCCCTCACCCCAGCTGCCTGGCGGCTTACCCCGAACCTATCTGCAATGGCTCGTACTTTGTCCTCAACATCGCCTTTTGCGGATGTCCATTCAGAAGTAAACAAACCCGCCGGCATCAAGATAGCTGCTGCTACCTGGTTGCACCTTTGCTCCAACAAACGGGCCTCCACTGGCAGCAACCTTTCGTCTCCAATATCGTCAACTCCACACTGACCAAAGTAGAGGTGGGCCAATTCGTGCATTAGCGTGAAGAGGCGCCCTGCTGGAGAATCTTTGCTGTTTAGCACAATGTAGGGTGCTAACGGATGACATAGCGATAAACCGCGCGCTTCCGATGGCTCCACAGTCCAATGTAAATTCCCATCTGGCCGATAGCGCGACACGATAGCGCCCAAATCCTCGACACGCCCCACCCACCAATCCAGAACACGCTCTCGTTCACCAGGGTGGGATGGTTCTGCCCCGTTCGCTAATGATGCTCTAATGTCGGCACCAAGTAGCTCTGAATTTTGGCTCGGCGTGACCGATCCCACCCACGGCAACGGTGCCTGGCCTGCCAGTTCCAGCAACTCAACGGCAAAAGCCTGCCGCTCTTGAGCCTGGCGCACCATCCGGCGCAACTGCCGTGTGTGAGGTCGAACTTGACCTGATCCCGGGTCCAGCCCACGAAATTCAGGAACCGGGTCAGGCTCCAAGTCGGTGTAGGGTTGTCCCAGATACAGCAGCGCGAACGGTATGCCGTAGGCGTTGGCCAATTTTTGAGCTTGGCGCACCGTGGGCCGGGCGTCTGAACCAGGAGATTCCCAGCTCTCAACCACCTGCAACGGCTGCTTCACAATCTTGCCGGCATCCTCCAGGCTGCAGGCCGCCAGTTCGCGCGCCCACTGCAACATCCCAGGAGCAACGTAAGCAGTTGTTCTTGCCGGCATATCTGGTACCGCTCAGTAGCTCAATGAAAGTCGCATGGCGGACTAAACACCTGAATTGGCACCGGGATTGTTTCACACATCAGGCTTTACTACTTTGGCGAAAATCTTGGACTCTCTATCCTGCACGACTTTGCCTTGGGTCATCAGTCCGCCGAGCACGGAGTAGGTTAGATAATTTCGTTGGCCGTCGCGAATGGACGACCGCAGGCCGAGCAAGTCGGCAATTTGGGCGTTGCGCAGACCGTCCGGGTTAGATTCCAGCAACGACAGGATGGCATCCTCAATGTGCCGCAAGCCTTCCTGTGCTATGGCACGCGCAGCAGCATCGTCAGTCATCGGAAGTTGCCCCGTTACATCTCGCACGCAGCGCGCTCACGCGTCTAGCCGCAAACCGGAACATCCAACAGCAATGAACTCACAGATATCCCCGGGTGATAAACTCGCAAATGCCAGTCAACGCATCTATCGCAGGTTATGTAGTCGCAATCATCCTCTTGGCAAGCCTGGCAGCAATTGTCGCAAGCTTGCCTGTTGCAACCGACGCACGAATAATCATTCGTGCCGTCCAAGGGACGGTCGCAGTAGAAGCATATCTCAGTCCACGCTGGCGAGTTTTCCATAGGTAATGCCCTGTATTGTCAGTTACGTGAACGCCGGAGCAACGCATACGTCGCACTGGCAACCCGCAAACCGTCCCGGCCTGCCTACACGTCCTTCAGAGCGAGCGCGTCCGCTCCGGCGCTGTTGCCGGCCAGGCGTCCGAAGACCATGCCGGCGCTCAGGCCGCTGCCGCCGGGGTAGTTGTGGTAGAACAGCCCGCCCACCATCTCGCCGGCGGCGTACAGGCCGGGGATGGCTTCCTGGGCGTTGGTAACCACCTGACCACGGTTGTTTACCTTCACACCGCCGAAGGTGAAGGTGATGCCCGTGGTAACGGCCCAACCGCGATACGGCGGCGTGTCCAGCGTCTCGGCCCAGTTGGTCTTGTCGACCGTCAGCCCTTCGGTGCGGCGGCCGTCCTTCACGGTGGCGTTGTAGGGAATGTCGGTGCGGACCGAGGCGTTGTACTCCTCAACGGTACGAACCAGGCCGGCCGGGTCGATGTCCAGCAACCGCGCCAGTTCCTCAATAGAGTTGGCCTCGGCGGTGGTTGCCTGCGGTATCCAGTATTCGTCGCGCAGCAGGTGCTTCACCTTCTCGTCGAAGATCTGGAAGGCCAGGCCCTGCGGCTGATTCATCAGCTCCCGTCCGTAGGTTACGTAGGTGTAGTTGCGGAAGTCAGCCCCCTCGTCCAGGAACCGCTCGCCGTTGAGATTCACCATTAGACCGAAGGGATAAGAGTGCTTCTGGAACAGCTCGGTAATCGTCCGGTCGCCGAAGGTGGGAGCGTTCATATCCCACGCGACGGCGTGGCAGGATGACCAGTGTCCGTAGGATTGGGCACCCAGATCCAGCGCCATGCGAATGCCGTCGCCGGTGTTGTAGGGGATGCCACGCACCTTGACGGTTTCCCAACCGGGACCCAGGTAGCGGCAGCGCATCTCGGCGTTGGCTTCAAAACCGCCGGCGGCGAGAATGACCGTGCGGCCCGCCAGGTCTTCGAATCCATCCGGGCCTTTCACCCGCAGGCCGGCCACGTGCCCGCGCTGATCCTGAATCAACGACACACCCTCGGTGGCGTAGCGAACTTCCACACCCATCTGCTGGCAGACATCAAACTGCTGGTCGGACAGGCCCTTGCCGGCGCCCACCGCTTCCACCACGAGCCCGCCCCAGAAGCGGAACTTGTCGCCGTCGCGGAACGCCTGGCGGCCAAACGACAGTACAAAGCGCACCCCGTGCTCCTGGAGCCATTTCATTGTCGGGTAGGACTGGCTCACCAGGATCTCGGCCAGTTCCGGGTCGGAAAGGCCGTGGGTAACGCGCATCATGTCGTCGTAAAACTGGTTCTCCGTGTACTGCCCCACCTCAATTGAGTTGGCCTCCGTCTCCGACATATCGGGAATCAGGCCCTTGATGTCGTCCAGACCGTTGTAGGCGAAGCGGATGATTCCGCCGGTGAAGTAGGTGTTGCCACCACGGAAATACTCGGGCGCCTTTTCTACCACCAGCACAGACTGGGTCTGCTCGCGGGCGGCGATGGCGGCGGAGAGGGCGGCGTTCCCGGCCCCAACTACGATTACATCATAAACTGTGTCATTATCAGGCAATGCGGCACCTCAACGGCCAGCAGGCAATTTGCGTCCACGATGATACCACAGCGGTCGACCCAACTGCCCAATGCCGCCCGTGCTCACACAGCAGACACCCACCAGCGCGCCATTCCCGCTCGCCCGGCAGATGCCTGCAGCTCCACACCCTCCAGGAACCACGCCCCTGCGCTGCCAGACGCGCCGGCCGGCGCCATTATCATTTCCGACAACCGTCCCTCCAGCACGGCCCGCAGGTTGGCGGCGCCCAGCAGCGGCAACGAAATCTGCAACTGCGGACGCCGGCGAGACCGTTCCGCGAAACGGGCATCGGCAGCATCCTGCGCCGCCGCGTAGTGGTCAATGTAGCGGCAAATCACCACGCGGGCCGGCGACTGGTGAGCAGTCGCCGGGTTCGCGGCGCGCTGATACGCCGTGGCGCCGGATGGACGCCAGCCGTGGGCAGCATACAAGTTGAGCAGTTGCAGATACGCCGTCTGGGTGCCGGTGTTGCTGACGCGCAGGGTCGCGCCCCGGCCCGCCACGCCGGAATCTGCCTCGGCCAATACCTCCACGTTGACATCGCCGGTAACATCGCCGCCGTCACCAGCAGCATCGTCCGTGGCCTGATAATCGGTGTCCGCGGCCGGCGTTTCCAGGTCGGTAACGACGTCCCAGTCGTCGGTGGTAGCCACCACCAGACGGCTGCCGCCGCCCGCCACCGCCAACGGTTCGTTCAAGCTCCAAACCAGCTGGCGACCGTTGTCCGCCGACCTTTGATAACGGAATGTTATCTGATTCTCCACCGCGCCCGCCCCGTCGTCCCAACGCAGGCTGCTGGCGAACGGGTTGGCCTCCCCGGCTACTCCCGACACGGCGACTTTGGCCAGTGCCGTCGGGTCGGCGTTGTCGCGGATGGCTTCTCGCACCGAGTCCGCTTCCAGCCGGACGCGTCCCAACCCATCGACGTAGAGCAGGCCATTTTCTTCGCGTTGCAGCCGCCGGAGCGCACGGCCCGCCGTTACGTCCCACACCGCGCGCGGGCCGCCGGACAGCAGCAATCGTCCGGTGTCCACCCCGTAATCAGACGCCTCCAGCCCGGCCCAATCCAGAATTGCCTCGGCCACCGCTCCCGACCGCATCGGGCCGCCGGACAGGTTGCGCGACAGCTTTATACCGTCCACGTGCTGCAAAACATCCCCGGCGGTGATGCGGCAGGTGACCGTTTCATAGTCCGGTTCTATGGCATTAATGCGACCGCAAAACAAGGTGCGACCCACGCTGAAATCTCCCCACCGGTCCGCCGTGTTGCGATACCCGTGCCACAACCCATGCCGGCCGGAATCCGGGGCGTCGCTGATGCCGGTGGTCACCACCAGCTCCTGACGCACCAAGCCCGTCGTGTCCAGATTCGTCGCGAATACCCGGACGCTGGCGTCGGACTGGACTACCTCAAGCTCATACCATGCTGATTCGGCCAGCGCGTCGCCGGTGGCCAACTCGGTTGCTGCGCCGCCCGAAACCTGCTCCAGCACCGTTGCAGCATCGGTGAACCGCAATCGTAGACAGTCGTTTCGGGCGGCGCAGCGCAGCACGAACCCGCCCAGGCCGTTGCTCCCGCGCCGGAACCGGCCCAGCAGCGTCGCCATTGGGTCGCCGGTTTCCAGCACCGCCACCGCATCGGAAGGCCGGCCAGAGCCAACCAGCCCGCGGACTTCGCCGTCCTGCGCCTCAAAACCACCGGCGGCGGTAGCCAGGACTTGCCACGAGACCATGCCGCCGGCAGTAACGCGGTCGTCCAGCGTCTGCGCACCACCCGCGTCGGTTGCGAAATCGTCATACGGCCAGGCCGCCCGCAGCCAGACCTCACGACCCGGTTGCACCAGTGCCGCCAGCGGCGAGGCGGAGTTACCCGGAGTGTAGCGATGGTGATGATTGCGCAGGTTGAGGGACACCGTGGCTGCCGGGGCAAATTCCGGCGTTGGCAGTCCGCAACGTCCCCAGCGCCAACTGACGCCCGCCAAATCGTTGGTGACGTCCGCGTCCGCTGCGCCCCAGAACCCTGTTCCGGACCAGTCAACCAACGCCTGCCACCGGAGGGCTGGAGCAGCGGCCACCGCCCCAACGTGAATCGTAGAATCCATAGTAGTTGTTGCCATCTACCACACCTCCAGCGCAACGGCGCCGTCCTGCCGGAAGGTTGCCTCAAATCGCACCGGCTCCCCCGCCTTGCTGACTACCCGATAGGACAAACACACGAACCGGCCGGCGATGCGGCGTTGACCCGGCGCATTCCCCGTGGGGCCGTACTGCACGTTGACGGCATGACCCACGATGCCGGCGAGCACCGCGTCGGGGCCAATCCCCGAGGCATCATCCCAGCGGCCGGCGATGGTGAACTCCTGCGTCGCCTCCGCACCGGCCGTCGTCCTGCCGGCCGCATCGTTCAGGCCGGTAGTGTCCAACCCGAGGACAGCACGGCCCAACGGCCCGATGCGCTCCACCCACGGCGACAGGTCCCGCATCACGCCGTTGGCGTCGGCAACCGCAACGTAGCTGCGGCTGGCGCTGTTGTATCCGGCCATGCTCACACCCCCAGCGACGCCGACCGTCGCCGGTAAGGTTCCAGCAGCTGACGAGCGGTCGGGTCAACGCCGGCTGCTTCGTCCGCCTGGTGGCGAGACGGCGGGGCAAAGGGAGCTGTTGCCCGGTCTCGCCACCAGGCAGCCGCCTGCAGCAGGCAAGCCTCAGAAATTACCGCCGGATAGCGGTACACCGACACGGCGGCGCCGACATCGTGCGTTTGGGAAGCGGTTCCATTGACCCCGCGTCGCACCGTGAGCGTAACGCCGCTGCCGTTGGATGAGTCCACGGCGCCGGCCACGTACAGCTGCTCGGCGTCAATTCGGATGGTATGGCCGGCAGCAAGAGCGTGGGTTGCGCCGCCGGCGGCAGAAATCGTTACGGCTGCAGCGGCGGCATCAACCGCCAATGTGCCACCGACCAGCCATCCGGTATCATCAACCACCTGGCGATAACCCCAGGCTCCAGCGACGGTAACGTTGGCCCGTCCCGTCGGGAATTGCCGCCCGACGCCGGGAGCAACCGCGATCCTGGTGTGCGGCCGGCCCCACGGCTGCGTCGGCTCAGCGTGCAACGGATACAACAGCCAGGCGTCCGCCGGCCATTCCTCCCATATCCAACCAGCGCGGGCCACCCTCATTGAGTCAACGCTAATCAGGTCAGGCACCGCAAGCGTGCTCCCACCGCTCCCGTCGAACGTGAGGCTGCTTTCCAACACGCCAAAGCTACGGTCGCAATACCCGTCAATCCAGCGTGAGGCCGTTGCCAGCAAGTCGAGCAGTCTGCCGTCATGGGCGTCGTCGGGCACATTCAGTATGGACGGCGATTTCAGGGTCGCCAGATCAGCATAGATATTGGGCATTCAATCTCTCCTGTGGCGGCCCTCGCCGCAACCATTCCCTCGGTTGAAACTTTCGCGCGAAGCGTCATTGCGAGGAGCGCCCGCTCATCCCGAGCCCGTCGAGGGACGCGGCAATCCACGGGCCGCTCATGCGTACCCCTTTGTCATTGCGAGCGTAGCGTGGCAATCCCGTAGGGGTTGTCGTGATTGACCCAACGGTGTCGCTGCGACCGATGGTCACGCTTACCCGCTTTAATCTGTCATTGCGAGGAGCATAGCGACGTGGCAATCTCGATGAGGTCGAACACTCGCCGGCGAACCGCCTTTGCTACGACCACGAGATTGCCGCGCTGCGCTCGCAATGACAGAACCGCTAAGGTTTTCAGCTACACCGTGATGTTGTATTGCAGCGCGGTGTGGGTGGCGGTGGCGCGGTTGCCGGTGCGCTCCATGAAGGCCAGCCGCATACTCATGTGACTTAAATTGGCACTATAAGGCGATGCTCAAGCCCCAATCCACCGAAAAGATGAGTGTCGCGGTGTGCTGAAGGGGTAAGAAAGTGCTCCTGTGCATCTGGGATAATGGCTTTTGAAACAGGAAACCGTCCCCAGGCCAGGAGCACCCAAAAGATGCTAGCAGATGACCACCCCGACCGCATCCAAATCGCCTTTGACGACCACCGCCTGGTGGCCAATGCTGGGCTGATCCTGCCAGCCACGCTGGGCCGGCATCTGGGCCGGCCCGAACTGGTTGACCGGCACCTGGACCTGGGTCGCGCCCCAGGCCGAGCCAACACCGGCGACAAGGTGATGACGCTGGTGGCTTCTGCTCTGGCCGGAGGAGACTGCATTGACGACGCCGACGTGCTGCGCACCGGCGGGACGGCTAGCGCCATCGGCTGCGTAGTCAAGGCGCCATCCACCCTGGGGACCTTCCTGCGCAGTTTCCGGTGGGGCCACGTCCGCCAACTGGATCGGGTCAGCCGGGAGCTGCTGGCCCGGGCCTGGTCGGCTGGGGCCGGACCCGGCGACGGGCCGTTGACCATCGACCTGGACTCCACCATCTGCGAGACCTACGGTCTGGCCAAGGAGGGGGCGCGCGACCACGGCTACACCGGCCAGCGAGGCTATCACCCGCTGCTGGCCATTGCCGCCGGCACCGGCGACGTGCTGATGGCTCGGCTGCGCAAGGGCCGCGCCAACACCGTTCGGGGCGCCGCCCACTTTCTACGCGAGACGGTGGGGCGAGTACGCTACGCTGGCGCCAGAGGACAACTCACGGTGCGGCCTGACAGCGGCTTCTACACCCACGCCATCGTCGCCGTCTGCCGCAAGATGGATGTCCGCTACTCCATCACCGTCCACCAGCAAGCCCGCCTGCGGAATATCATCGAGGCCATACCCGAGACTGACTGGACGCCGATTCCCTACTGGATGGACGGCGCCGCCGACGTGGCGGAGACCACCTACGTCCCCTTCCAGGATGAGCCCGACGCCGCACCGGTGCGGCTCATCGTCCGGCGGGTGCAGCCCACGCCCGGCTCCCAGCTGGCCCTCTTCGCCAGCTACCGCTATCACGGCTGCATCACCGACCGAGACGGGGACACCCTGGAACTGGAGGCCGACCATCGCCGCCACGCCGAGATCGAGAACGCCATCCGAGACCTCAAGTACGGCGTCGGGCTCAACCATCTCCCCTCAGGCCGCTTCGCCGCCAACGGCGCCTGGCTGGCGGTGCAGGTGATGGCGCATAACCTGGCCCGCTGGACCGCGCGCATCGGTCTGGGTGAGCAACTGGTAACCACCAAGACCCTCCGACGACGCTTCTTCTCCCTCGCCGGACGGCTCACCCGCTCGGCGCGCCGCCTCACTTTGCATCTGCCCCAGCGCTGGCCCTGGAAAAACCAGTTCAGTCGCGCCTTGGCTCGATTGCGAGCAATTCCACTCCCAGCCTGACGGCACCGCTGGTGTCAACGCCGACGGAGATCTGACCCACTCACCAGACTACCCGACCGCCTCGCAGACTTGCGCCAGGCTGGTCCCCGAGCGTCTCTTGCTGCACGCTACCCTGACAATTTCGCCCAGCATCGCCACCGCGGGCCGCCATCATCGTGTCTGTGTGGCTATCTCACGCCGCCCTCATCCCCATCTATTGGAATCGGGCTTGCCCCGTTCGCCTTCCCTTGCCCATCATCCCTGGTGTCAACGCCACGGCCCATCGCTTCGGTGGATTCGGGTTTAGGCCTCCAGCGCTCTCGAGCCACCGTTGGCGCCTTTTCGACATTTGCCGGCGTGTCCAGCGGCAGGTCGGGCAATGTCCGCCGGAAGGTGTGCCTGGGGTTGTCGACCACCAGTTGGCGCCCGTGCAACGGCCCGCTTACTGTCTGCCATCAGCCTCCTACTGCCGGTGTCGTGGAATGTGAGATCACGGATTGGTGGATTGCCAGAGTGGTCGGCTTGCTGTCAGTGCTGCCGTTCGCTAATTTCACTGGACGGGCAGTGCAGTTGCTGGCATATGTTGGCCGCCCGCCGAGCACGCTATGGTGCGTGTCCGGTCCAATAGTAAGGCGGCCGGTAGGACGGTCTCGAACCTGGATTAGCCCCAATCCACCGATAAGATGAGCGTGTCGGCGTGATGAAGGGATGAGAAAGTGCTCCCGGCTTCTGGGATAATGGTTTTTGAAACAGAAAACCGACCCGAAACAAGGAGCACCCAAAAGATGTTACCACTTGAGCACCCCGACCGCATCGACGTTGCCTTCGACGATCATCGCCTGGTGGCCAATGCTGGGCTGATCCTTCCGGTCACTTTGGCCCATCATCTGGGACTGGGCGAGCTGGTGGACAACAATGTTGACCTGGGAGATGCGCCAGGTCGGGCGAATGCGGGAGACAAGTTCCTGACCTTGGTGGCCTCGGCATTGGCCGGTGGCGACTGCATCGACGACGCCGACGCGCTGCGCGCTGGGGGAACCGAGCAGGTGCTGGGGTGTGTGATCAAGGCGCCATCCACCCTGGGGACCTTCCTGCGCAGTTTCCGGTGGGGCCACGTCCGCCAACTGGATCGGGTCAGCCGGGAGCTGCTGGCCCGGGCCTGGTCGGCTGGGGCCGGACCCGGCGACGGGCCGTTGACCATCGACCTGGACTCCACCATCTGCGAGACATACGGTCTGGCCAAGGAGGGGGCGCGCGACCACGGCTACACCGGCCAGCGAGGCTATCACCCGCTGCTGGCCATTGCCGCCGGAACCGGCGACGTGCTGATGGCTCGGCTGCGCAAGGGCCGCGCCAACACCGTTCGGGGCGCCGCCCACTTTCTACGCGAGACGGTGGGGCGGGTACGCTACGGCGGGGCCAGAGGACAACTCACGGTGCGGGCTGACAGCGGCTTCTACACCCACGCCATCGTCGCCGTCTGCCGCAAGATGGATGTCCGCTACTCCATCACCATCCGCCAGCAAGCCCGCCTGCGGAATATCATCGAGGCCATACCCGAGACTGACTGGACGCCGATTCCCTACTGGATGGACGGCGCCGCCGACGTGGCGGAGACCACCTACGTCCCCTTCCAGGATGAGCCCGACGCCGCACCGGTGCGGCTCATCGTCCGGCGGGTGCAGCCCACGCCCGGCTCCCAGCTGGCCCTCTTCGCCAGCTACAGCTATCACGGCTGCATCACCGACCGAGACGGGGACACCCTGGAACTGGAGGCCGACCATCGCCGCCACGCCGAGATCGAGAACGCCATCCGAGACCTCAAGTACGGCGTCGGGCTCAACCATCTCCCCTCAGGCCGCTTCGCCGCCAACGGCGCCTGGCTGGCGGTGCAGGTGATGGCCCACAACCTGGCCCGCTGGACCGCGCGCATCGGTCTGGGTGAGCAACTGGTAACCACCAAGACCCTCCGACGACGCTTCTTCTCCCTCGCCGGACGGCTCACCCGCTCGGCGCGCCGCCTCACTTTGCATCTGCCCCAGCGCTGGCCCTGGGAAAACCAGTTCAGTCGCGCCTTGGCTCGATTGCGAGCAATTCCACTCCCAGCCTGACGGCGGCCGTCTGCCACTGACCCGCCATCCGGCCATCTGACCGTTCCCGCCAACTCGCGCCAACCCAGCCCGCGAAGGGCACTCCTTGCCCACCGCATCTCGAATTACGCCCGCCATGGCCACTGCGGGCCGCCATCATCGTGTCTGGGTGCCTACTTCACACCGCCCTCATCCCCATCTATTGGAACCTGGCCTGGCCTGTTCGCCCTCCCTTGCCCATCAACCCTGGTGTCAACTCCAGCGTACATCGCTTCGGTGGATTCGGGATTAACGAGCGTCGTCCGGATCAACGATTTCCGCCTCGCTAGTTCCAACCACGAATTTGCTCTCGGCTTTCAGTTCTTCTATGTCCAGAATCTCAATTACTGCAAACAGCGCTGTGGGACTTCATCCCCGACTAATCTGACCCAGTCCTCACGATAGTCAAAAGCACTGGAAGATATGTCGGACAAAGTGGGGAGAAGATCTTGACCCAACTGGTCGGCCGCGTAGTCAAATCTGCACGCGCAGAAATCCTCTCGGAATCCAGCTGGCCTATTCACGCAATTTTCTATCCACTCACTGCGTGATGCTACTGGGAAACGCGCTGTTGGCGTAGGCTGCCACACCGAATCGGCGCGATCTGCTGTCGCTGGCTCAGAGCTACGAATTTGGTCGCGGTTTGAGCGGCCAGCGTTCGTACCGACGAATTCTGCCTCGCCGGTCCCGACCACGAATTCGCCCTCGGTTTTCACTTCTTCTATGTCCAGTTCAAGGGCAAGTTCGGCGAACAGTTTTTCAAGCAGGTCGTCGATCTCAACGTCACCCTCCGCCCCTGAGGCGGCGCGCTCCGAGCTGAACATCACGGCGTATGACGCCGGTATGGCTTCGCTGTCGTCGCTTTTCCCCAGGGCAAAAGCAAACCCCTGGCAACGGTTGATGGGGCAATCGTCGGTGACGACCGCCATCTGAAGCCACCCGCCGTCGGTCTGGTCCAGAATTCGCTTGATGTCGCTGCTCCCATCGTCCGCCAGTTTCCCGGGATCACGACTCTTGTACGTGAGCATATCTTCCAGGTCGTCCTGGCGTTCGAGTGCGAAAACTACATACCCGTCTTTTTCAAACAGCGCCACGGCCGGGAAGTCCCCGCCGGGACACTCCCATAATTCAAAACCGCGGTAATCGTCGTCTTCGCAGTCCAGCCTGTCTTCGAGCTCTTCGCGGATGACGTCGAAGTCGAAATCTCCTTGTACAATTTCCAGATAATCGGCGTTGCGTTGGTCAGCTACGAAAGCCACCAGCGAGACGTCGTCGCCATCTATGTCAATTTTCTCGTAAGTGCCGGAGGACAACCCTGAGCCATCGGCATCCTCGTCTTCGTCTTCCATGTACTCGACATAGTCCTCGGGAACGTCGCCGTTCAAAAGGGCTTCATGGTCGCCGATAAGAACCAATCCGGCACTGGCGGGAATGTAGCCCAGCACGCCGCCGCCTCCAGAGGCGCCACCGCTGGCCCCGCCAATGATGCCCGTAACAAACAATACGACCACCACGATGACAGCCCCTAGAAGTCTGGCCGGAAAGCCAATTTGCCAAGTTTTTGGCGTTGAGCATCAGACGTATTATTGTCGCCTTCGCCGTCATGATGTATGCAAAGCGTCCCGACGATCCATTTATGCGTCGATAATCGGCGTAGGGAATACCCCATTTCCCGAAGCATCGGGGGTTCCGGCCGCGTTTCTAGCGCTACGCCGCCACCCGGCGCCGCCGATGATGAGCGCTCTGTTGGGGATGTTGAACGTCGAGCCGCCCGAATGGTTATTTTGGGGCTCTTCGGGGGTTCCATTGGTAGCCATTTTGAAAGTGCCCTCCGGTGTTGTTCTGGTTCTGGTGGTGGGTAGGTCAAAGTTGGTGCGGTCGCTGTAAGCGCTCCCGCAGGGTGGAGTTCCATTGCCCAGAGCGTTTTGCTCCGACGGCGTAGGCACGGAGTTGCCAGCAGGTGAGTGCAGGCACGGCTGCGAATGCCAGCAGTGGGACTCCCCAACCGACGTGTGGGTGCTCCAGCATGTCTCTGCGCAGTGGCGGGGAAGCAAAGTTCCGACGGTCCTAGCCGAGGCCGACACGGTGCGGTGGCGACGGTGCAGGGTGACTTGGGTGCGGGTCCAGGATGGTCGGCGTGCTGACGGCGGCCACTATCGCTAGCGCACCGACCGGAGCAGTGAACTGGCTTTCGAGCGGTCTGGCGCTACGGGTTTGCGTCGATGACTTCCAGGGCGTTGCGCCGGAACTCCATCGGCCGGATGATGAAAGGAATTTCCTGCGCGGTTCCGCCGGTTCCGTTGACGGTTATGGTGCCGGCGTTGAAGATCCGAGCAATGATTCCTTGTTCGAGGGCCAGTCCTTCGACGCGGTTGTGGTTCAGTTCTAGGGTTTGGCGCTTGATGAATCCCCGCTTAGCCCGAATCCACCGAAGCGATGGGCCGTGGCGTTGACACCAGGGATGATGGGCAAGGGAAGGCGAACGGGGCAAGCCCGATTCCAATAGATGGGGATGAGGGCGGCGTGAGATAGCCACACAGACACGATGATGGCGGCCCGCGGTGGCGATGCTGGGCGAAATTGTCAGGGTAGCGTGCAGCAAGAGACGCTCGGGGACCAGCCTGGCGCAAGTCTGCGAGGCGGTCGGGTAGTCTGGTGAGTGGGTCAGATCTCCGTCGGCGTTGACACCAGCGGTGCCGTCAGGCTGGGAGTGGAATTGCTCGCAATCGAGCCAAGGCGCGACTGAACTGGTTTTTCCAGGGCCAGCGCTGGGGCAGATGCAAAGTGAGGCGGCGCGCCGAGCGGGTGAGCCGTCCGGCGAGGGAGAAGAAGCGTCGTCGGAGGGTCTTGGTGGTTGCCAGTTGCTCACCCAGACCGATGCGCGCGGTCCAGCGGGCCAGGTTGTGGGCCATCACCTGCACCGCCAGCCAGGCGCCGTTGGCGGCGAAGCGGCCTGAGGGGAGATGGTTGAGCCCGACGCCGTACTTGAGGTCTCGGATGGCGTTCTCGATCTCGGCGTGGCGCCGATGGTCGGCCTCCAGTGCCAGGGTGTCCCCGTCTCGGTCGGTGATGCAGCCGTGATAGCGGTAGCTGGCGAAGAGGGCCAGCTGGGAGCCGGGCGTGGGCTGCACCCGCCGGACGATGAGCCGCACCGGTGCGGCGTCGGGCTCATCCTGGAAGGGGACGTAGGTGGTCTCCGCCACGTCGGCGGCGCCGTCCATCCAGTAGGGAATCGGCGTCCAGTCAGTCTCGGGTATGGCCTCGATGATATTCCGCAGGCGGGCTTGCTGGCGGACGGTGATGGAGTAGCGCACATCCATCTTGCGGCAGACGGCGACGATGGCGTGGGTGTAGAAGCCGCTGTCAGCCCGCACCGTGAGTTGTCCCCTGGCCCCGCCGTAGCGTACCCGCCCCACCGTCTCGCGTAGAAAGTGGGCGGCGCCCCGAACGGTATTGGCGCGGCCCTTGCGCAGCCGAGCCATCAGCACGTCGCCGGTGCCGGCGGCAATGGCCAGCAGCGGGTGATAGCCTCGCTGGCCGGTGTAGCCGTGGTCGCGCGCCCCCTCCTTGGCCAGACCGTATGTCTCGCAGATGGTGGAGTCCAGGTCGATGGTCAACGGCCCGTCGCCGGGTCCGGCCCCAGCCGACCAGGCCCGGGCCAGCAGCTCCCGGCTGACCCGATCCAGTTGGCGGACGTGGCCCCACCGGAAACTGCGCAGGAAGGTCCCCAGGGTGGATGGCGCCTTGACTACGCAGCCGATGGCGCTAGCCGTCCCGCCGGTGCGCAGCACGTCGGCGTCGTCAATGCAGTCTCCTCCGGCCAGAGCAGACGCCACCAGCGTCATCACCTTGTCGCCGGTGTTGGCTCGGCCTGGGGCGCGACCCAGGTCCAGGTGCCGGTCAACCAGTTCGGGCCGGCCCAGATGCCGGCCCAGCGTGGCTGGCAGGATCAGCCCAGCATTGGCCACCAGGCGGTGGTCGTCAAAGGCGATTTGGATGCGGTCGGGGTGGTCATCTGCTAGCATCTTTTGGGTGCTCCTGGCCTGGGGACGGTTTCCTGTTTCAAAAGCCATTATCCCAGATGCACAGGAGCACTTTCTTACCCCTTCAGCACACCGCGACACTCATCTTTTCGGTGGATTGGGGCTTAGCAATAACCCGCCTTGAAGTGACCGCGAACTCGGTGGTCAGGTAGACAACCAGCGCTCGAATGGTGGGAATTGCGAACAGCAGCAGAATGACCAGCGCGAGGAAGGCTCCACCGCCGCCGCCGACCCCGGCCCCCACGGCGATGGCGATTATGAAGCCAATGGAAAGCAGGATCGCTGGGCCAACGAAAATGCCCCAGTGCAGTTTTGCCCGGTGGAGAACCTGCTCCCCGGCCGTCAGGTTGTCGTCTACGTAACTCATGTGTGCTTCCTCCGTGAGATGGAGTGCCAGCCCAACAGTGGCCCGGCAACACGTTCGGCGACGCGAACTGGTCGTAGAGGTTTCAGCCTCGCACTGGACTGCGGAATGGTCGCCGAAACAAAATGCAAAAAGTCGCCCGTCAACTGAACGGTGGCGACCATCAAGCTTTGACTGCACGCCGTGCGGACAACACGGCGGTGCGCCGAAAACGACTGGAGTTCCCTGGCAGGATTCGTCTCCTCCCTGCACCATGGACGTAACGCCAGGCTGCGTGCGGCAACCAACGGAGCGTTTCCCACAGGTCGGGGCCACACTCACGAAACGTGGCGTGGTCGCCCTTGACGGCCGGCTTGAGATGGTCGACGTGCCTGCCGTTCGCGTGGCGCTCTGCGGGGTGCATGTGCGAGACCGCTCCCAGTCGTGACTTCCGGTCGGGGAAACCCCCTTGTCCCGTGTCGTGTAGCCACTGGAGCAGGCCGTGCTTGCCGGAGCTCGCGGCTTCGTCTACGTGTGTTTTCTGCATTCAGAGATCTCCATGCGTCGTGTTCGGCGGGGCGATTGCAGAGGTGCTTGAACCGGTTCGGTGCCAGCGTTCCATCGCTGATCGTCCCAGCAGTGTTCGCGACCTGAGGGTTCGGCCTCTGGTATGTTTGCTCGCCCCCTTGAGACGGTGGTGCGTTTGCCCTACACCGCTGGTATGGATCGAAAGCCGGCGTAGTGTAGTGCGAATGACCTATAACCGTCAATTGAACGGTGTCGTATTAGTAGTGAATGGCGTGGCAATTGTTTCTGATACGTTCGGGGCTCGATGAATGGGGCGCAGATAGGGCCTCGATGTGTACAGGTCAGATTACCCATAGACCGAAACAGGGGCACATATTACGTTTTTCTAGTAGTGGCGGCGGCGGCTGGTGCTGATTGAAAAAGCCCGTCCACATGGGATGGGCCTCGAAAGTAGGATCTCGTCGGCCGACTTGGCCGGGGGGCGGGAGATAACCGAAGTGACGCCGGATGGGCTTTTCAGGCTGTTGTCGTCAGTGTCGTGCGGGGCGTTCGTGCTGGCCACTGACCAGACGGTGGTTTTCTGGAACCGCCGTGCCCGAGAGATTCTTGGCTACACCCCGGACCGTGTGGTGGGCCAGCGTTGCTCTGGCCTTGTTGGCAGTTTGATACCCGTTACCTTGACGGCCGACTGTGCGGAAGGCTGCCTGATGGTACGCAACCTTCGCGCCGGCCTAGTGCCCGGTCGTGCCAGGTTGCGAATGCGGTGCGCCTCGGGTGAGCGCAAATGGTTGGTCGTGACGCCGATGGTGGTGTCGGGTGTGGAGGATGGTGGGCCGTTACTCGTGTACCTGTTCGCCGATGAGGGCGAAGAGACGGTGTCTGCGGACGTCGAGCGGCTCGTTGAGTTGGGCGGTGGGGCCGGCCGTGGGTCGGATGATCCTTACTACGTGCGCCCAAGCGCTTTCATGGAGGATCCGAGAGTGGCAGCCGACGGATCGGATGATGATGAACGGGTGGCCCGTAGCTCTGCAACAGAGCCGAGTAGGGAAGGCGGTGGATCAGACGATAGTGACTTGTTGTTCCGACGTGCTCGACCTAGGCCGCGTGAGGTGAATTTGACTGAACGGGAACTGGAGGTGCTGTCCTACCTGGCACTGGGCTGGGAAACCAAATACATCGCTGAGGAACTGGGCGTGAGCTGGTACACGGCTAGGAACCACATAGAGAACCTGAGGAAGAAGCTGGGCGCATCCAGCCGTCTGGAGGCCGTCATGGTGGCCATGCGACTGGGGATACTGCCGTCGGAATGATGGGGCGCGGTTCGGTGGGGACGTAGCTTGGCGGCTGTTGTACGTGTGCTGGAGTGTGTTCGTTACGTTCAGCGTGGCCTGATCAACGTGACGGTGGCGATGTAAGTTCGCTCGTTGCGGTCAGCCTGTATGTAGTCGTTGATCGCTGCTTCTGCTTCTGCCAACGCGACTGAGCCTTCTTGCGCGGTGAAAACGGCGTTGTGGTCGTAGTCGGCCGAGTGGCGGAGATTTTGCAGGTCTCCGAAGGTGTCGACGAACTTCTGGCATTCTGCGGAGAACTCATGTCGGTGCCTTTGCAGTTCTCGTCGGGCGAGTCCGTGGTCGAGGCCGCGGTATACGCGGGACCAAGCGGCCGTCGTTACTGTGCCGTGGGGCGTTCCGACCAGGGTTTCAGCGTTGCTGGCGGCCAGTGCGTGGAACAATGCGTAGTACGCGTTGCTGATCGCGCGCCTGATGTGTTCGTCGGTGGGTTGAGTACCAGTCCAGTGGGGGTTGAGCAGGTCATGGCCCACGTTTATCAGGTTCTGCCAGTCGATGGCGTTTGGTGGCGGGCTTGTGGGCGCCGTCATCTGATGAGTTCACCCCGGTTCGCGTAGGAGATGGTTGGACTTGGCGTGATCCCGGCTCGTTCAAATATGGGGTTGATGTCCCTTTTGAAATTCATCAGCTTGCGGGGGTCCAGGGCAGGATGGTCGTCTTCAAGAATGACCCTGACGTGGATGTAGTCCTCGTCCCCGCCGGGCCGGCTTTCAGCCTCCACGTCGTTGATCGCGAAGTCGGCGGACAGGTGCTTCGGCAGTTCGCTCCTGACGATCCGCGCAGCCTCTTTGAGAATGTCCTGGGCCGTAGTCATGGCGTGAACCTCTTGGTGGATGTCGTTGGATTGATGCTATCTGCCCGGTGGCCTGTGGTCAAACGGCAGCGCCGGTCAGCGCAGCCTGCTGGCCCAGAAATTTGCGGTGGTACTCTCTTCTGGATGGGTCTCATCCTCCATGCGGCCTGGACCATCATTGGCCGTGATGTCGCAGAATCGGCATTCCTGTCTGCTGGGTCTGGGATCCACAGTATCTGATGAGGTGGACTGTTATGCCGATGGCCAGGGTCTTTCGTATATCCGCTCACGTTGCGCTGTTCGTCGCGGCCCTTTTTGTCTTTTTCTTCGGGCTGGGCGTGGGGCTTGCCCAGAGTCCGCTTTACGGGTCGCTGCTGTGGGTGGCTGCGGGGGTGATCTGTGTGGGGAACCAGTGGTGGATGGTCAACAGAAAATTGCGAAACTAGGTTCGAGTTCTCGTGAACAGCAACAAGGGCCGCTGAAGGGCCCTGGTGCGTTGCTTGGTTCCCTTCCGGGTACGGTGGTTCACCGGGATGGGCACCTCTTTGATGACGGCAGTTTTGCCACAGGCAGGGATGGTGCCTGCCGAGGTCAGCGCCTGTCGGTGTGACGCTGCTCGATGGTGAGCTCGAGCACGAGGTTGGAGAAGACAGGTGCCATGTCTTACGCGCCCACGGAGTGCGTGGTTTGGGGTCGTCTCGGGACGGTTCGACGATGTTTACGACGGCGCTGGGCTGGGATACGGACAACATCGTGGCCGAGATGGGCGCGAGCAATCACACTGTCCGTAACCACTCGACCAATCTGTGTCGGAGGCTGGACGTTGGATTAAGCTTGAAGGCCGTCATGGTGGCGTTGCGCTTTGGTATTCTTACGTGTGATTGATGTGCTTTGGCGTGAGGCCGAGTTTCCGCGGCTCTGCCGTCCGCGTCGTCGTTCGGTAGGAGGTAGTTGTGTACCATCTCTATGAGGTCGTGTTTGAAAGCTCCTCTATGTGGCTGAAGGTTCAAGTACCGGGCGACCCACTCCGCCAGAACCCGGCGTTGCCGATGCTTGAGGTGCGCTTTGGCGGGATGACCATCGACAACCACGAGCCTTCGTTCGCCATTCCATTCCGCCTCTCCGAACGTCATGAGTGGATCCACAACTGGGAGGCCATCACGGATCGTCTGCCTAATGGCTGGGACGATCACGAGTTCCGCCTTGCTGAAGGTCCATACCAATGGTGCGAGACACTATCCGACGGTTGCGATTGCCACGCAATGAAGGGAAGGCTTGACGTCACCTACTGCGCCGATCTCGGACTTTCGGATGAGACAGACAGGCGAGTGGCTAAGTCTCAGAACGCATGGCATCTGAACTACATTCGTGGATTGGAGCAAGCCGTCGCCAACCGCGATCAGACGCGTAGGCAGGAAAATGCTCGAAGGGCGGGGGGTAATGCGGTTCAGGAAATGCCGGTTGCAGCCGCCACAGGTGGCGTGCGGAGAGTAAGCGACACCGAACTAGGCCGGATGTTGTCTGATGCTGTCAACAAGGTTAACCGGTTGGTGTCCCAGAGGTTTTACTGTCAAGTCGAAGGGCGCTACCACCCGTGCAGCGAGCAGACGAAACAAAAGCTGATCGCGGACGCGGTTGGGACTATTGGTTCACTGGCTCGGATGGACGACGGGGGTCGTCTGGTGGCAGCGACGAATATGGACGGGATCCTCGACCACTTGCTTCGGGTCCACCAGTCCAACGAATGTGCTGACAAGGTCGTGAGGGGCGAGCCCTACATTCCTGATGTCCTGTACAAGTACATACCTAGGGAGCTCATCGGAAATGGTGCGCCAAACAGTCTCCGTGCCACTCAGCTGCGGGCTCTGAACGACGACATGGAATGCAGCGTCGAGACAATGGATGGTAACGATGATATAGACAGCCTTGCTTTCTTGGCCTTGGTGCAATCAAAGCTGGGTGAGCACTTGGGGATTGCAGCGTCATGGGAGGACCTGTTGACGCGAGCGGTGAGCTACGGCGACCTGCGTCTGTCGACCTTCATTCAGGACTATCTGAGCCCGCTCGTAGGAGTGGTCTCGTTTAGTACAGACCCGCTCGTTCCTACGATGTGGGCTCATTACGCTCGCAACACCGGAATAGTCTTGGGTTACGATACGGACACCTTGCGAAGCATGGGTTTCGCCTTGAGGCCCGTGCTCTACTCAGAAATTGCCCCAATGTACCAGCCAACTAGGGACGATATTATCCGGCTGAGGTTCGCCGACCGCGAACGCTTGGAGGAACAGGCGAAGATGGGGGAGACCCCAAACAGCAGGAGGGTCATAACGGATGCAAATTTGGCTGAGATGGGCGGGGGTTTGCGTTCACTGTCTCCCATGCTCTTTGTCAAAGGGACGTCTTGGTCGTACGAGAAGGAAGTACGCCTGCTGGTTGATTTAGAGCAAGCGCGGGACACCGGGAAGGTCCACGACGGTTGGCCCATCAAGGTGATAGACCTTCCTCCAGAGGCAATCAAGGAAATCTGCCGCGGGGAGAACACTCGAGACGATGATGTAACAAGAGCTGTCGAATTGGCCCGTGAGGAAAACAAAAAGGGACTTCTGGTTCAACGGGTGTCAGCCCATGCCTTCAGGATGTCATTGTTCAGGATCTATAGGCCAGTGAATTGGGAGTTTTTCAGGATCTACCCACCAGATTTTCAGGGTCATTAGGCCACTTTGGGAGCCACATCGGCGATCATTGCCGCACTTTGGAATTGAGGTGCAGCGATGGCATACCGGGAGGTTTCCAGAATGGGAATACAAGAGATCATTCGCCGTTGGCAGGCGGGGGATAGCCAACGCAAGATTGCGTTGGGCACCGGCTTGTCGAGAGATACCATCGCCAAGTACGTGGCGGCAGCCCAAGAGGAGGGCATCGTTCGGGATGGGCTGGTTGCCACCGCGGAGCAGCTGAGCCGGCTGGCGACGATTGGGCAGCCGGGGCCGCGGCAGGCGGTGACGCCCGGGCAGGACCTGCTGGAGCCGTGGGCGGACCAGATTTACCAGTGGCTCACCGGCGACCGGCTGCAGCTGACCCGCATCCGGGAGTTGCTGGCAGCGCGGGGGTGTCCGGTATCGTATCCGTCGTTGCGCCGCTTCGTTCTGAAGCGGAACTGGCGGCGGCGCAGCCAGACCACGGTGCGCATGGAGGACACCGCGCCCGGGGAGGTGGCGGAGATGGACTTCGGCCGGTTGGGCATGATTGTGGACCCAGCGACAGGCCGCCGGCGGGCGGTGTGGGGGCTGATCATCGTGCTGGCTTACTCGCGGCACAGCTTCGTCTGGCCGACCCATGGGCAGACGCTGGAGGACATCATCGCCGGACTGGAAGCGGCGTGGGTCTGCTTCGGCGGGGTGCCCCGCTATCTGGTCATCGACAATTGCCCGCCAGCGGTGGCGGGACCAGACCCGCTGCATCCGCGCTTCACCAGAGGCTTCCTGGAATACTCGCAGTGCCGGGGTTTCATCGCCGATGCGGCGCGGGTGCGGAAACCCAAGGACAAGCCCAAGGTGGAGCGTGGCGTGCAGTACGTCAGGGAGCGCTTCTTCAAGGGCGGCGATTTCCACGGTCTGCCCCACCTGAGGGCCGAAACCCAGCGCTGGTGTCTGGAGGTGGCCGGAATGCGCATCCATGGCACCACTCGCCGGAAGCCCCTGGTGGTTTTCCAGGATGAGGAGCGCCACACCCTGCTGCCCTGGGACGGCGAGCCCTACGAAATCGCCGACTGGCGCAATGCCAAGGTCCATCCCGACCATCACATCCAGTGTCAGCAGGCCCTGTATTCGGTGCCATCGGACCGGTGCCCGCCGCGTCAGCAGGTGGAAATCCGGCTGGGCAGCAAGCTGGTGCACATCTATCACCGGGGCCAGCTGATCAAGACCCACCTCCGCCAGCCCCAGGGCGGACGCTCCACCGATCCCGACGATTACCCCGCCGAGCTTTCCGCCTACACCACCAGAGCGCCGGATCGCATCCAGCGCAGCGCGGCGACACTGGGACCGGCGGTGGGCGAATACGCTGAGCGTCTCTTCGACGGCCCCCTGCCCTGGGCCAAGATCCGGCAGGGACACAAGCTGCTGCGTCTGGGCGAGCGTTACACGGCGCAGCGTCTGGACGCCGCCTGTCGTCGGGCCCTGGCCGTGGATCTCATCGACGTGCGCCGATTGGAACGCATCCTGGTGCAGGCCCTGGAACAGGAGGCCATGCCCCAGCTGCCCTTGCCCATGCCGCCGGGCCGCTTCGCCCGTCCCGGTAGCGTCTTCGCTTACACCGCATACCGCCGTCAGTCAGCATGAGGAGATTACCCATGACCCGAACCACCGAACTCACCCCGCTGCTCAAGAGCCTCAAGCTGGGCGCTTTGGCCAGCACCCTGCCGGAACGCATCGCCCTGGCCCGTAGGGAGCAGCTGGATTACGCCTCATTCCTGGAAATCATCCTCAGCGACGAGGTCAATCGCCGCGCCCACCGCCGCACCGAACTCCGGCTGCACAATGCCGGTTTCGAGGAGACCTGCCGCCTGGAGGACTTCGACTGGTCGGCGTCAATTACCCTGGACCGCCGCCTGCTGGACGCTGTATTCTCCCTGGAGTTTCTCGACCGGCACGAACACGTCCTACTGGTGGGCCCCGCCGGTGTCGGCAAGAGCTTCTTCGCCCAGGCCCTGGGCTACGCCGCCGTCCGCGCCGGATACTCCGTGCGCTTCAGCCACGCCGACGACTTCTTCAAGGCCCTGACCCAGGCCAGAGTGGACAACTCGGTGGACCGTACCTTCCGGTCTTTCCTCACGCCCGACCTGCTCATCCTCGATGACCTGGGTCTCCATGGCCTGACCGCCCAGCAGTCCGCCGACCTCTACGAACTCATCCTCAACCGGCATCGGGCGTCCAGCTTCATCATCACCAGCAACCGGGCCGTGGACGAATGGCTGGGTCTCTTCGATGACCCCATCCTGGGCAACAGCGCGCTGGATCGCCTGGCCAACGCCAGCTACCAGATCGTCATCGAAGGCGCCAGCTACCGGGAACGACTCTCGCCACACCGCGCTCTACTGGCCGCAAAGGGGGTGATTGACCCGCAAACTACAACCTGATAATAGTCAATTCACCGCGCTCCCAGGGTGGCTGGATGTCCGTGAAAATCGCCGGCCTAATGACCATGAAAATTGACATTCAGGATCCAACGCACCATCGGATCGAGGTACTGACGCTTTCAGAAAAATGCGCAACTAAGCACGTGTTCTCCTGAAGCGCGACATCGGCGGTTGTAGGGCCCGGGTGCGTTGCTTGTTTTCCTTTCGGGTACGGCGGTTCACTGGGGCCGACTTGGTCGCCTGATTTCCTGCCTCGTAGGGAGTCTGAGACCGGTCTGGTGTGGGTTTTCCTAAACCCGAATCCACCGAAGCGATGGGCCGTGGCGTTGACACCAGGGATGATGGGCAAGGGAAGGCGAACGGGGCAAGCCCGATTCCAATAGATGGGGATGAGGGCGGCGTGAGATAGCCACACAGACACGATGATGGCGGCCCGCGGTGGCGATGCTGGGCGAAATTGTCAGGGTAGTGTGCAGCAAGAGACGCTCGGGGACCAGCCTGGCGCAAGTCTGCGAGGCGGTCGGGTAGTCTGGTGAGTGGGTCAGATCTCCGTCGGCGTTGACACCAGCGGTGCCGTCAGGCTGGGAGTGGAATTGCTCGCAATCGAGCCAAGGCGCGACTGAACTGGTTTTTCCAGGGCCAGCGCTGGGGCAGATGCAAAGTGAGGCGGCGCGCCGAGCGGGTGAGCCGTCCGGCGAGGGAGAAGAAGCGTCGTCGGAGGGTCTTGGTGGTTACCAGTTGCTCACCCAGACCGATGCGCGCGGTCCAGCGGGCCAGGTTGTGGGCCATCACCTGCACCGCCAGCCAGGCGCCGTTGGCGGCGAAGCGGCCTGAGGGGAGATGGATGAGCCCGACGCCGTACTTGAGGTCTCGGATGGCGTTCTCGATCTCGGCGTGGCGCCGATGGTCGGCCTCCAGTTCCAGGGTGTCCCCGTCTCGGTCGGTGATGCAGCCGTGATAGCGGTAGCTGGCGAAGAGGGCCAGCTGGGAGCCGGGCGTGGGCTGCACCCGCCGGACGATGAGCCGCACCGGTGCGGCGTCGGGCTCATCCTGGAAGGGGACGTAGGTGGTCTCCGCCACGTCGGCGGCGCCGTCCATCCAGTAGGGAATCGGCGTCCAGTCAATCTCGGGTATGGCCTCGATGATATTCCGCAGGCGGGCTTGCTGGCGGACGGTGATGGAGTAGCGCACATCCATCTTGCGGCAGACGGCGACGATGGCGTGGGTGTAGAAGCCGCTGTCAGCCCGCACCGTGAGTTGTCCCCTGGCCCCGCCGTAGCGTACCCGCCCCACCGTCTCGCGTAGAAAGTGAGCGGCGCCCCGAACGGTGTTGGCGCGGCCCTTGCGCAGCCGAGCCATCAGCACGTCGCCGGTGCCGGCGGCAATGGCCAGCAGCGGGTGATAGCCTCGCTGGCCGGTGTAGCCGTGGTCGCGCGCCCCCTCCTTGGCCAGACCGTATGTCTCGCAGATGGTGGAGTCCAGGTCGATGGTCAACGGCCCGTCGCCGGGTCCGGCCCCAGCCGACCAGGCCCGGGCCAGCAGCTCCCGGCTGACCCGATCCAGTTGGCGGACGTGGGCCCCACCGGAAACTGCGCAGGAAGGTCCCCAGGGTGGATGGCGCCTTGACTACGCAGCCGATGGCGCTAGCCGTCCCGCCGGTGCGCAGCACGTCGGCGTCGTCAATGCAGTCGCCTCCGGCCAGAGCAGAAGCCACCAGCGTCATCACCTTGTCGCCGGTGTTGGCTCGGCCTGGGGCGCGACCCAGGTCCAGGTGCCGGTCAACCAGTTCGGGCCGGCCCAGATGCCGGCCCAGCGTGGCTGGCAGGATCAGCCCAGCATTGGCCACCAGGCGGTGGTCGTCAAAGGCGATTTGGATGCGGTCGGGGTGGTCATCTGCTAGCATCTTTTGGGTGCTCCTGGCCTGGGGACGGTTTCCTGTTTCAAAAGCCATTATCCCAGATGCACAGGAGCACTTTCTTACCCCTTCAGCACACCGCGACACTCATCTTTTCGGTGGATTGGGGCTAAGGCGTCAATCTGTTCTTGGGTGCCGTAATTGTGGCGGACCAGATAGTCCGACAGTTCCTGCTCGGTGGCGAACGGTGGTGTCACTGGGGTGCCCTCGGAGACCGTCTCATAGACTTGAAACCAGGTTGGTTCTTCCTCGTACTCAGGCCGTAGGGTAGGATCGTTGGGCTCGGGCGGCTCGCCCCAGAAGTCCTCGTAGGTCGGGTACTTGGTCAGCAGCTCGGAATTCTTCAGTTGCATCCAGTGCTGGCCTTGTTGCCACTGCTTGGACTCCTCGTTCCACTCGGCGATCGTCTACGCGTAGGTATGTTTTTCCATAGGCAGGTAGTCTCCGTCATCTCCTGTTGGATGTTCCCACCGGGGTGGTACCCTTCTGATTTCGCGTCCTATGTTCGTGCTCCATTTGGCGTTGGTTCGGCTTCTGGGCTTTGTTGCTCTAAGCTTGGTTGCTGGCCGCCAGTGCCGGGCGTTTCCTGAGAACGGACGAGACCTTGTGCATGTGGGTCAGTATCTCGCGGTAGGACCGCAGCGAACTGGTTTCGTAGTATGGGATTCCCCGTTCGCGGCAGAACTCCCTGACGATGGGACGGGCCCTGCCGAGCTGGTTGCGAGGCATTATCGTGAACAGATGGTGTTCAATTTGGTAGTTGAGGCCGCCGTATAGGAAGTCGGCCACCGGGCTGGGCCTGACGTTGCGGGTGGTCAGTACCTGGGTGCGCACGAAGTCCAATGGGTTGTCGTCATCCAGGATCAGCATACCTTTGTGGTTTGGCGCGAATATCATGCCGTAGTAGATGCCGAATATCGCCTGGTGGACAAGTGCGAAGGCCAGTGCCTGCCAGGGGCCTAACGCGTATATCAGCAGGCTGCAGTACAGTGCGGTGTGCAGGGCCATGAACGTGGCTTCGATCGGCCAGCTGCTGGGGCGGTGCCTTCCGGCCAGGAACAGTGTGCTGGCCCACCGCATGCTCATGGCCTCCATGGTCAGGAGCGGTATGAAGTAGAAGGCCTGGTAGGCGGTGGTCCGCCTGATGATGCCCCTCAGGCGTTTGGCTCGTTCTTCTGAGAAGACGAGCACCGGGATGAGCGTGTGGGGGTCTTCGTCCAGGTTGTTGGGAGTGCGGTGATGCTGGTTGTGCTGGTTTATCCACCACGACTGGCTGACGTTGATGAGTGCGCTGGCTGCGTAGCCGATGATCCGGTTGTTGCGAGCCGACCGGCAGATGGCCAGGTGTCCGGCGTCGTGGCCGATGTAGCCGATCTGTCCGAACACAAAGGCCAGGAACGCCGCGTTTGCCAGCTGGAGCCACGTGTTGTCCACGGTTAGGAGGACCGTGATGCTCAGGGCCAGCATGGCGCCGGTGGACACCATCTTCAGCGCGTAGTAGCCTGGCTGGCGCTCCAGCAGGCCCGGTTGGCGTATCCGCTGGGTCAGCTCCGCGAAGTCGGCGACTTCGTTGCTCTTTTTCCCATTCTGTCTGATGTTGTTCGCTGTTTCCGTTTGCAAGGTCATGTTTCGGTTTTCTCTTTTGTAGTGCGGGTGTGGTTCTTCGGCCGGCTGGCTGGCCGGTCTCTCGTTGATGGGGTCGGTGTCGATGGGTTGTATTTCCATTGCCTCCGTACCGGGCATTTTTCTCTCCTGCTGGTCTTTTGTTTTTCAGTGGGAGTCCGTGGGATGCTGCTCCCGTAGGGAGAGGCGGTCCGTTTCCTGCTGATTAACGACAATAACGAATGCCAGTAGCGTCGACTATTTTAGCCGGTCGTGGTGGGGCAATCATTCGGTACGGAGGTACCGTTGATTACAGACCGACAAGTCAGGCTATTGAGGCAGAAACGTATGGAAGGAAAGACACAGGAAACATCGCTGATCGCGGCTGCGGAATCAGCCGTTAAAAGCGGCCGGGTGTTGACATACACCTTTGTACGCCAAAGCCGACTAGGAAAGCAAAAGCACCGCTTGGTGCCCGAAGGCCTAAGCAGGCTCACCAAAGCAAAATCCCAGAGGCATCCCTTGAACCACATCAACAACCAAGTATGACAAACATTGCACTTCTTGACCGGACGCCACCCCTTATCATCACTCTAAGAACCACACAAACAGGGACGACCCAGGGTTTTGTACCTATCAATCGCGATAAAAGTGAGACGCCCTTCCAAGTCCAACTGCGCGATGCCGGGTTCTCCTGGGTGTGTCCAGATGGTGCCCCCATGCCGCGCAGGATAACCCGCAGGATCCGCCTTGCTATGCAAGAACAAGACGTACTCCTGATCTGCCGTCAACTGCAGCACATTGTACCTCACAGCTTCCGACGCTCCGTCACCCGACGCAGTCTTGACCTCAGCGGACTCCACAACATAAAGCGTTTCTCCAGCTTGGGCATCCCCCTTCAGCGAACCCCTAACCCGGCAACGACGGAATGTTCCCGCGTTCCGCCGGTTTAAGGCTGCGCCGAGAATCCGTTAGTTGAGGGGCCCCCGGCTCTTCGTTCGCGATCGCGCTCTCGAATCGTTCGCGGAGACTATTAGCGTCAGTGCTCCCCAAGACAGCCGCTCGACCAGCGTTGTCGTCCACGTCAAGGAGCAGGTTTCCAACACCGGGCACCACCACGTGGTACCCCTCAGCGGGGTCTGCTCTGGTAATGAAGAGGTAGGATTTGCCGGGTTCCAACAGGTCAGGGGCTCCTTGTATTTTAAATTGCTGACCGTTAGACATATCGGCACGCTCTTGGCTGACTGTGATCATACCGGAAAGCTCTCCTTTGAGCGACTCAAACACAACGACGGAGTAGTGCGTAGCCGGCGCGGAGTCCTCCACTTGGCCAGTCTTTCCCATGACCTGGCCGAACCAGATGTTGTCGGCGAGGCCGGACAGTTTCCGGTCATCCCTGATATCCGTTACCCACAGCGGGGCTCCGGTTGCCAGCGGCAACGGCCCGCCTCGCGCGTACTGGCCTACACCCAGGGCCAGTAGTAGGATGGATACACCGATGAGGGCGATCCAGAGTGCCCTACGATTTTTGATGTTGTTGATCATCTTAATTACCCCACTTTTCGCGGTAGTCCGCCTTGTCGTGGTCACCCAGACTACACCTCGTTTGAACCGTGTCCTCTATGATGTTGGGCGAATAAGAGTGGGCCAGGCGTTGGGCGTGCCCCGACTCGTGAATCCCCACGAACGCTTTGCGACAGGAGCTGGTGTATTGGTTCATCCAATGCTCGTTGAACTTGATGGTATCCTTCGCGACAGGCCACCAAGTATAGAGGCCAACCCAGGACGCTCCCGGTTTGTTCACGTCCTTGAAGACCAAGTCCGTGGACGTATCCGACGTATCCGGCGCCAAGTTGACGCAGTTATCGCTCCCCTTGAGGGCTTCCCACTTGGATTCGCAGGGGCTACGCGCCGCGTCATACTGCGTCTTGTCCTCGTAGCGGATCTCGCAATCGTTCACCGAGTCAACAATCCGAAAGTGGGCTTGGATGGGGCTGGCGGTGCCGATGGAGGCCAACAAGGAGATGGCGAAGACCGACAACGCAACCGTTTGGAGTGAAAGTTTCATGTCAATTAATTCCTTTCAGGCGAATCTGTACCTGCCCAGAGCACTAGGGCTAATCGACAATTGCTAACCCCAGATGACAGAGGCTACCAAGTGCAGGGCCGACAGAAAATACAAGCTCCTGCGATCATACCGGGTTGCAATTCTGCGCCACTGTTTCAATTTGTTGAAGGCTCGCTCAATCAGGTTGCGCTCCCGATACAGTTCCCGGTCGTATTCCCAAGGGTCCCTCCGGTTTGACTTGGGCGGTATGACCGCTTCCGCTCCTTGGTCCCGGATGAAGGCCAGTACCCGGTTGCTTTCATACCCCTTGTCGGCGATGACGGCCCCAGTCTCGATACCGGTCAGCAGAGGTATGGCCTGGGAGACATCCGCCCGCTGACCGCCGGTGAGAGAGAAACGCACCGGGCACCCCTGGGCATCAACAAGGAGATGAACCTTGGTGCTCAGTCCGCCGCGGGAGCGGCCCAGATGTCCCGCGTCAATCATTCTTGCCGGTTGGCGTCAATCAGTTTTGCCGGTTCACCTCCTCGGCGTGGCCCCGTTGCTGGGCAGCGTTGGTGCGGTAGCTGGGGACGTCAAACTCCAGGATGACGGAGTGGTGCACGACCCGGTCAATCGCCGCGGCGGTGGCCATGGGGTTGGCAAAGATGCGCTCCCACTCCGAGAAGACCAGGTTTGACGTGATGCCCAACGATCTGCGCTCGTAGCGTTCGGCGATGAGGGTGAAGAGGACCTCCGATTCCTCGGCGCCCTGGGGCAGGTAGCCCAGGTCGTCGAGGAGCAGGAAGTCGAAGTTGTCCAGCTTGCGCAGCTGGCGGGGCAGGTCCAGATCGCGCTTGGCGGCGAGCAGTTCCTGCACCAGACGGTAGGCCGGAGCGAAGAGGACGGAGTGGCCGGCTTCCACCAGGCGGTGGCCCAGGGCGCACCGGGCGTGGGTCTTGCCGGTGCCGGGCAGCCCGAAGGCCAGCACGTTGACGCCGCGCTCGACGAAGCTACCTTGGGCCAGATGGTCCAGCTGCTGGCGCAGCGCCAGGGGGACCCGGGGTAGTGTCCCGTCAAGTAGTGTAAAAGCGCGTCATCCCTTTTGATGTTGATCAGGCCGCTGCGTCCAGCATATTGGGCTCCGGCAGTGCCTCGTTGCCGGCGGCGTTGGGGATGGTGAGGTAGCGGCGGGCTTCGGCCCATTCGTCGTGTTGCTCGGCCAGCACCGCGCCCACCAGGCGCCGCGCCGACAGCCGGTTGGGGAAAATGCCCACCACGTCAGTGCGGCGACGGATCTCCCGGTTCAGCCGTTCCTGCGGGTTGTTGGACCACAGCTTCTGCCAGTGGGCCACTGGGAAGGCCGTGAAGGCCAGGATGTCCGGCGCGGCATCCGCCAGCAGCTCCGCCACCTGGGCAAAGGGCTCCCGGAGTTGTTCCACCACTCGGTCCAATTGGCCGTGGACCTCGGCGGGAGACAGTTGCTGGTAGATGGTGCGGACCATGCGAGAATGTCCTGGGTGGCCAGGCCGGGTTGGGCACGCTTGGGCACTCGGGTGAGCAGGTTGGCCATGAAGTGGGTGCGGCAGCGCTGCCAGCTGGCCCCAGCAAACACCGCGGCGATGGCGTTCTTCAGCCCCTGGTGAGCATCGGAGGTTACCAGCTCCACCCCGCTGAGGCCCCGAGCGGTCAGCGACCGCAGGAAGGCCAGCCAGAAGGCGCCGTCCTCGCTGGCGCCCACGTCCATACCCAGGATCTCACGCTGCCCTTCGGCATTGACCCCCGTCGCCACCACCACGCAGACGTTGACGATGCGACCGCCCTCCCGCACCTTCTGGGTCAGGCCGTCCAGCCACACGTAGGGGTAGGGACCATCGTCCAGGGGGCGACCCAGGAAACTCTCCACCACTTCGTCCAGTTGCTCGCAGATGCGCGACACCTGGCTGCTGGAGATGCCGTCGCAACCCAGGGCCTTGATCAGATCGTCCACCCGCCGAGTGGACACGCCTTCTACATAGGCTTGCTGGATGACGGCCAGCAGGGCTTTCTCGCTGCGCCGCCGCGGTTCCAGCAGGCTGGGGAAGTAGCTGCCTTCCCGCAGCTTGGGAATGTGCAACTCCATGGTGCCCACCCGGGTGTCCCAGGTGCGGTTGCGGTAGCCGTTGCGGTAGGTGACCCGCTCCGGGCTGCGTTCGCCGTGCTGGGCGCCGATCTGGGCGGAAACCTCGGCGTCCATGATGCCGTCCACCAGGACCCGCAGTGCTTCCCGCAGCAAGTCCACGTCTCCGTCCATACCACGCTTGCGTAATAATTCCAAAAGATCCATTCTTTGCTTGACCACCGTCGTTCTCCTTGGTTGGGTTGTTGTGATTCCACAAGGATGACGCGGTGGTCAGCGTTTTGCCAACCGCCTAACTCTTACACCACTTCCTGGGACTCTACTGGACCCGGTGGTGCTCGAAGGTCTCCCAGGTCTTGCCCGAGGGCAGCCCGGACTCCCGGCGCAACCGGTTGATGCGCCGGTGGCGGCGATCCTCAGCCTCCTGTTCCAAGACCTTTAGCATGGTGTTCAAAAACGGGTCGGCCGGCAGGGTGATGGTACGATGCGAGGTACGATAGGTGTGGAGGTTGCTCCTGCGAGGCAAAACGGCGCGACAGGTTGAGATGCTCACGGCGGTAACGCCCGACGCCCTGGTACCCCAGAGCCATCCCATCCGGCGGATCAAACCCATGGTGGATCGGGCGCTGGCGCAGATGTCGTCGACCTTCGACCGGATGTATGCCGCCGACGGTCGCCCTTCGATACCGCCGGAGCACCTGCTCAAAGCCCGCCTGCTGATGGCGCTATTCCCTACCCTGCATTCAAGGGCGCAGTGAGCGGCAGTTCTGCGAAAGGTTGGAATACGACCTGCTGTTCAAGTGGTTTCTGGATTTGAACATCATGGACCACAGCTTCGACCACTCGGTATTTGCGAAGAACCGAAGTCGATTGCTGGAAGCGGAAGTATCTCGAGAGTTTCTGCCGGCCATCGTGGAGCAGGCAAGGCAGCAGGGTCTGCTGTCGGCGGAGCATCTCAGCGTGGACGGGACACTGCTTCGGCCACGGGGATAGATGAAGCCTGGGCATCGCTGAAGAGTTTTCGGCCCCGGGACGGAGACCCGCCAGCTTGGCGACGGTTCGGGTGACCATTTTCGAGCTGACGGTGGCGGGCGCAATCCGGAGGTGGACTTTCGCGGTCAGCGCCGCCGCAATGAGACCCATGTGTCCACCCCTGAATCTACCAAGAATCCGGAGGCCCATCTGGCGAAGAAAGGCCCGGGGAAAGCAGCGCGCCTGTGTTTTGAAGGTCATGTGCTGATCGACAACCGGCAGGGTCTGGTGGTGGACGTGATGCTCACACCGGCGGGCGGGACCTCGGAACGGGATGCCGCCATTGTCATGCTGGGGGCGGTGCCGGGTGCCGGACGAATCACGGTCGGCGCCGACCGGGGCTACGATACCAGGGAGTTCATCAGGCGATGCCGCCACCTGAAGGTGACGCCTCGGGTGGCGCAGAAGCAACACTCGGCCATTGACGGAAGAACCACCCGGCATGAGGGCTACCGAATTAGCCAACGGGTGCGCAAGCGCGTGGAGGAGGTGTTCGGCTGGATCAACACGGTAGCCGGAGGTAGGAAGCTGCGCTACCGTGGCGTTGACCGGAACCGGATGTGGGCTGAGCTGACGGTCGCCGGATACAACCTGGTACGACTGGCCAAACTAACCGCGGGCCCAGCCTAAACGGGGGTAGTTTGCCGTTCCCGTCCAGTCCAGGTCGATTGGGCTAACCAACGGTGCCCTGGACTCCCTCAGCATCGCCACCGCTGACCTTCGAAGCCGTCGTACACTTACTGATACCGGCGGCTACGCCACCAGCCACACTCCGCCCAAGCCTCAACCAGCCAATCCACCACCCTAATTCAACACGCTGATAGGTTCGATGCCCGCCAGCGAACGAGTACCGGAGCGCCGGTGGAGGAAGCCATGGGCGACGCTGCCTATGGGACGGCGGGACCCGCGAGACCTTCGTCGATGCGGGACGCCGGTTGGTGGCCAAAGCGCCGGGCCGACCCAACCGGAAACACTTTCCCAAGCATGACTTTCACCTTGACCTGGCCGCGGGCAGTTGCACCTTTCCGGCCGGACAGGTTACCCGCACCATCGTGCCGGCCGGAAAGCGGACGGATCGCACGGGTCGTGTCTATCGATTGCAGGCTGTCCAATTTGATTGGGAGACCTGTGGGGCGTGCCCGCTGCGGCCCGAATGCATTGCGGCCCAAGGCAGTAAAGGACGCAGGGTGCAAATCCATCCGCAGGAAGCCCTGCTGCAGCAGGCCCGAGCGTTGCAGCAGAGCGCTGCCTACGACGAGTATCGAGCGCGCCGAGTAGTAGCAGAGCATCGGCTGGCGCGGCTGGTCCAGTTGGGCATCCGGCAAGCCCGCTACTTCGGTAGGGTCAAAACGAGATTTCAGCTGTACCTGGCGGCCACGGTGGCCAACCTGACCCTGGCGTTGGGCAACATCGGGCGGTCGGGCAGTACCGGTGGCGGCGCAGCAGGCCACCGCATCGTCCTCAATGTCGTCCACGCTGTTGTCCACGCTCTTGTCGCCAATGCTGCGGCCAATTTCAGCGCGGTCCGGCTCGGACAACTATGGTCTGCGATTTTGCTCACGTCGGCTTTACCGCCGAAACCCCTCTACCCAACCAGGGCTTTCCGGCCCGGTTTCTAGGCCCACCCGCTTCGGGCTATTCGCCGCCAGCGACTGCGCCCAGTGCCTTCTCCACCATCTCGGCGACGGATTGTTGCCCACACAGGTAGTCGGCCCATTCCTGCATGAACTTTCGCCTACGCTCGAAAAGGTCCGACCGGGCGTAGGCCAGCTCCGTGGCGTCGCCGAGTTTGTGCGCCAGTACTGCCTCCGCTACCTCACGTGGCGCGTCGGTCATCTCGCTGGCGAAATCCCGGAACGATGACCAAAACCCATGGGGTACGCACGGGATGCCTAAATCCCGTAGCATCTTCGAGTAGGTCATATCGGAGATTTGGCCACCCTTCACTGGCGATGGAAACACCAGCCCGGAGGCCCCATCCAACACCATTGCTACGTCCAGTATCGCCATGGCCCGGCCACTGAGCGGTATGCGGTGATCACGCAACGCCTTCAAACGCACTGCTGGAATAGTCCACGTCCGTGATTCCAGGTCAACCTCGTCCCACGTAGCCCCACGCACCTGGCCGGAACGTGTCGCCGTCAAGATCAAAAACTCGGTGGACAGTTTCACGACCCGGCTGGCCTCCGATGCCCACACGGTGCGGATGGCCGTCGCCACGTCGCCATGGGGCAACGCCCTTTGGTGGCTCCCTACCTTGGGCATCTTGGGTAGCGCGAGCGAGACGGCTTTGCCAGCCGGGTTGTCCTCGCGGAAACCTTGTGCGACGGCCCAATCCATCGCCATGGCGATGCGCTGGCGTACCTTCCGTGCCGTCTCGGTCTTGGCCGCCCAGATGGGAGTGAGCACGCGCAAAACGTCGGCCGTCGTGATGTCGCCCACGGCACGGTCACCTAACACAGGAAAGGCGTAGACCGATAGAGACGTTTGCCACTGCGCCCCATACTTCGGGTTTTCCAGGTGGGTCGGCGGATGCCCGCCACGGTGGCCGTGGCTCCGGCGAACGTGGGCATTGCCTGGGGACGCCGTTCGGCCAGCGGATCGCGCCCTTCACGGGCAGCCCGTTTGTTGGCCGCAGCCTGCTCCCGCGCATCCCGGAGGGTTACTACCGGGTAACCGCCCAGGCCCAGGTTGTGGCGCTTGCCTGCGATGGTGATCCGTTGCACCCAGCGCTTGTTGCCGGTGTCGTCAACCCGAAGGTACAGGCCGTTGCCGTCGGCGTAGCCCCAATCCACCGAAAAGATGAGTGTCGCGGTGTGCTGAAGGGGTAAGAAAGTGCTCCTGTGCATCTGGGATAATGGCTTTTGAAACAGGAAACCGTCCCCAGGCCAGGAGCACCCAAAAGATGCTAGCAGATGACCACCCCGACCGCATCCAAATCGCCTTTGACGACCACCGCCTGGTGGCCAATGCTGGGCTGATCCTGCCAGCCACGCTGGGCCGGCATCTGGGCCGGCCCGAACTGGTTGACCGGCACCTGGACCTGGGTCGCGCCCCAGGCCGAGCCAACACCGGCGACAAGGTGATGACGCTGGTGGCGTCTGCTCTGGCCGGAGGAGACTGCATTGACGACGCCGACGTGCTGCGCACCGGCGGGACGGCTAGCGCCATCGGCTGCGTAGTCAAGGCGCCATCCACCCTGGGGACCTTCCTGCGCAGTTTCCGGTGGGGCCACGTCCGCCAACTGGATCGGGTCAGCCGGGAGCTGCTGGCCCGGGCCTGGTCGGCTGGGGCCGGACCCGGCGACGGGCCGTTGACCATCGACCTGGACTCCACCATCTGCGAGACATACGGTCTGGCCAAGGAGGGGGCGCGCGACCACGGCTACACCGGCCAGCGAGGCTATCACCCGCTGCTGGCCATTGCCGCCGGCACCGGCGACGTGCTGATGGCTCGGCTGCGCAAGGGCCGCGCCAACACCGTTCGGGGCGCCGCTCACTTTCTACGCGAGACGGTGGGGCGGGTACGCTACGGCGGGGCCAGGGGACAACTCACGGTGCGGGCTGACAGCGGCTTCTACACCCGCGCCATCGTCGCCGTCTGCCGCAAGATGGATGTGCGCTACTCCATCACCGTCCGCCAGCAAGCCCGCCTGCGGAATATCATCGAGGCCATACCCGAGACTGACTGGACGCCGATTCCCTACTGGATGGACGGCGCCGCCGACGTGGCGGAGACCACCTACGCCCCCTTCCAGGATGAGCCCGACGCCGCACCGGTGCGGCTCATCGTCCGGCGGGTGCAGCCCACGCCCGGCTCCCAGCTGGCCCTCTTCGCCAGCTACAGCTATCACGGCTGCATCACCGACCGAGACGGGGACACCCTGGAACTGGAGGCCGACCATCGGCGCCACGCCGAGATCGAGAACGCCATCCGAGACCTCAAGTACGGCGTCGGGCTCAACCATCTCCCCTCAGGCCGCTTCGCCGCCAACGGCGCCTGGCTGGCGGTGCAGGTGATGGCGCATAACCTGGCCCGCTGGACCGCGCGCATCGGTCTGGGTGAGCAACTGGTAACCACCAAGACCCTCCGACGACGCTTCTTCTCCCTCGCCGGACGGCTCGGCTTTGTACAATCAAGCGGCATAGGCTAGTACTCAATCAATCTTGGAATGGCAGAGATAGAGGCGATGCAATTTGGATCGGGCATCTTGAGTGCTGAACCGCCAGTTGAGGGTGACGCCCGCTGCGTTGCGCTCGGTCTCGTAGGCCGTGATTTGGCGTTGCAGGGCGTCGGCGTCGGGGTTTCTCCCCTTGAGACAGGCGCGGCTCAACGCGCTGAATTCGATCTCCGCCATGTTCAACCAACTGGCGTGCTTGGGCGTGTGGTGAAACTCGAGGCGCTTCACGATGCGCCGGGCCTCAGCAGCCGGGAACGTCTCGTAAAGGGACGCCATACGATGGGTATTCAGATTGTCCAGCACCACGCGGATCACCGGGGCATCGGGGTAAGCCTCATCCACCAGCCATTGCATCTGATGGGCGAAGTCCTGCATGGTGCGCCGCTCGGTGATGGCCAGGTGGCGCCAGCCCGCCAGGGGTTCACAGGTCAGGAAGATGTTGCGGGTGCCGCCGCGGCGATACTCGTAGTCCTGCCGCCGCGGTCGTCCCGGTTGAGGAGGCAACGGCTTCCTGACCTCGGCCAGCAGTTGGGTGGAGGTCTCGTCAAAGCACACCACCGGCCGATCGGGGTCGTAGGGTTCGGCATACAGGTCCAGCACGTCCTCCATGGCCGCCACGAATTCGCCGCCTACTTTCGGGATGCACCATTGCTGCTTCCGCCACGGCTTGAGGGTGTTTTTTTGAGCCTGAGCCTTACCGTCTCGTAGGACAGCGATGGCACCAATCCCAACTCCACCACCTTGCCAGCCAACAACCGCAGGGTCCAGTGCTCATGCCCTTCGGGCGCGTCGCTGCACGCCAGCGCAATCAGGTGGGCTTCGCCCCGATCGTCCAGCTTGCGATACCGATTGGCTTGGGGGTGGTCGTGCAGCACGCCCTCCAACCCCGCTTCGGCGTACCGCCGTTTGGTGCGGAACACCGTGCGCTGCGACGTGTCCAGAGCCGCCGCCACCTGGGGGGCGCTCCACCCTTCGTCAGTCTTGAGCAGGATGCGCGCCCGATTGATGACCCGAGCGGAATGCCGCCCACCGTGGATCAATCCCCGCAACTGCTCCTGATCTTCCGACGACAACCGTACTGCGTATTTCTCCTGAACCATGGATGTCGCACCTCCCGCACCACTGTTTGCCAGTCAGCGTAACAACCCTGGCCCGCCCCGCGCTTCACCTGCCAATACAGGATTGACTCAATACTAGCGTGTCGAGCATCCTGTGGTACAAGAGGCGCGGGACTTTTATCGATTCGTGCTCGCGCTCGGACGGCATAAAAGTTCCCTGCTGCACCCAGAGGTGTCGTCTGACCAGGGCGATGGCGTCGGCGAAGGAAGGGCTGGTTTTGTCATACCACGCCGCGGTGCGCGGCGCCATGCCGCCACGCTGTTCGATCAGGATATCCGCTGCCAGCGTCACCACGCTGAACAGGCCAAAGAGCGCGGGGGTGGTTCGGGCGATGGCTCGTTCCGACCACTGGCGCTGGGTTTCCACGCCCAGGTGAGCCCGCAGCTCCTCAAAGGTCACCTCGACCTGCCAGCGCAGCAGATACCACTGCAGTATCCGCAGGGGTTCCGCCTCGGTGTCGGTGCATAGCAAAGCATAGGGCCCGCGGCGCTCCTCCAGGTATCTGATGACGACCCAACGTATGGGAAGGCGCGGCGGCCCGCCGTGGTACCACAGCGCCACGCCCGAAGCGAGCTCGACCATGGCGGTACTGCCGTCGGAACCGGTGGCGCGGTAGGGAATCCATTGTGTAGCGGGATCGTCCAGCACCGCCGTGGGACTGGGCAATCGCGCGCCGACCACCCGGGGCCGCCCGATCTGGCCGGGCCGCCGCGGTGGCGCGGGCTGGTACCGGGACGCGTCCTTGCGCAGTTTGGTGACGACGACAATCGGCTTTGACATGTTCTGGCAATGCCGCAGGAACTCGCGCTTGGCGTAGCCGCCATCGGCCACCACCACCAGGTCCCGGTCCGGCAGCCATCGGCGCAGGCAGACCAGCATCTGCTGGGCGTAGTCGGTGAACGTCTGGTGCCGGCGACCTTTGCGCCGGTCGTAGCGGGCCGACACCACCAGCGCGGTCAAAAACGGCAGCGCCCAGTGTCGACCCGCCCATCCGATACGCGTCAGCAACATCAGGCTCACCCATTGCAATCCGGGGGTCATCACCACCTGGTCGTCCTTGGACCGCACCGGATCCCGATACCGCCCCTTGGCCGCAATCTTCCGGCCCCAGCGTCGTTCCACCGTCTCGTCAATGCCGAACACCAACGGCTCGGTGGATGAACCAAGGCGCCCGGCCACCAGCAGCAACAGCACCCGGCTCAGTTGCAGCGGCGACCATCGGGCACGGTTGAGCACGTGGTGATAGATGGCGAAGTCGCCGTGCTGCCCAATCCCCAGGATGTTGAGGGCGGAGGACACGGTGCGTTTGCCGGGAGACAGGATCGCTCCCATGGCCAGGAGTTGGGCTTTGCGCCAGGTCCTGGGGTCAAACAGGTGCTCAAAGGGCAGCAGCAGGGTTACTATGACTGCGGGCAGGGTAGGCATACTCGACCTCTTTTGGTGATTTGGTCGAGCTTACCCTGTTCTTATAATTTATCTAGTACCGTTGCCGTAACAGTTCAGAGTTGCGGGGAAATGAGCAGTTGACGGCAGGCGGCGAGAGGATTTAGACCCTGGGCGCGCCAGGTGCCGAAGATGGATGCCAGCGTCATCTTGCTCTCGGTGCCCTGCTCCGAGCGGGTGCCGCCGCTGATCTTGCGACTGATGACCAGGTGGCGCAGGCTGCGTTCGGCCGGGTTGTTGTCCGACGGCACGTCCGGTTCGGCCACGAAGACGAAGAGTTCCTTGATGAAGCGCTCGATGCGCCGGCACAGCTTGCCCTGGACAACCGACGGGTCAGACAGGAAAGGGCGGCAGATGGCCAGCAGCTTCCGCTCCCAGGCCAGTTGGGCAACACGCCTTTGCCATGGCTCGTGATGGTTGCAGGCTTTGGCTGCGACATAGAGCTGGTGGACGGCCGCGGCCCATCGGGCCAGTGCGGCGTCTTTGGGGTAGCGGGTGCGCTGGTCGTGGATGTCCCGCAGCAGGTGGGCCCAGCACCGCTGCTTGGGGCCATCGTAATGGTGGTAGGCGGCGTAGAAATCGCTGACCAGCACTCCGGAGAAAGCATCGCTCAGCGCCTCGTCCACCACCGCCTTGCCCCGACCCCGCCGCAGGAAGTAGCGCTCGGTGGGGGTGCTGAAAGTCCACACGTAGCCGTTGGCCCCGCTCTGACGCCAGCCGGTTTCGTCGGCGTGGACCACTGGGCTGGCGCGGATGCGGTCCAGGATCGCGGCCACTGCCGGTTGGGCCCGCTGCGCCGTGCGATGGATGGCGCTCACGATGGCCCCCACGCTGAGGCGCAACTGATGCACGGTGTCCAGATACCACTGGACGCTGCGGATGGGCAGCCGCCCCTCTTCCCGCAGCGTGGCGATCAGGCTGAGCAGGTTGACGCCGAGGCGCTGCTGACCCAAGACCACGCCGCCCAGTTCCGCCGGAGGTGTGCAGCGCCGTCGGCAGGCCGGGCAAGTCCGAGCAAGGTAGACGTGCTCGGTGACTTGCGCGGGAACCACCGGCAGCTCGATGACCTCCCGAGTGCGCTGGATCCAGCCGCCGGACAGGTGGGCGCCGCAATCGGGACAGTTCTCCATCACGTGCTCCACCCGGTGGGTCGGTGTCATGCGCCGGCGGGCGAAGCCGTGGCGTCGCTGCTTGCGGGGCCCCGGCTGCGCTGGGGGCTTCCGGCCCGATTTCGCCTTGAGGCCGGGCATTCGGAGCGGGCCGCCCGGTTTCGCCTGGCCTTCCAGTTCGGCAATCCGCCGCTGCAACCGCTCAATCACCCGCTGCTGTTCCAGAACGGTGGCCTGCAGTTGGGCGATGATGGCGATGAGGACATCGCGGGTGGCGGTGGTCAGGTCAATTTCGGTATCCACTCCCTGTATATGACATAACCGCCGCCACCCGTGCCAGCGTTCGGCAACCCGCCTTCGGCCAATTCACCTCACCAAGTCTGAACTGTTACCCGTTGCCAGGTAGATTTGTAATAATATGAGAAAGCAGCCATACTGGGGCATGATCTTTGTGTGAGGAAGTGCCCAGCCATGGCTGCCATCAAGTATAAAGTAGAGCTGACCGAGGCCGAACGCTCCCGTCTCAATGAGGTGTCCCAGCGAGGCAAGGCGTCAGTGCGCACCGTGAAGCGTGCGCTGTCGCTGCTCAAGGCTGACCAGGGGCTTCGGGACCGTGAGATAGCCGATGTGCTGTTGGTCAACGCGGCCACGGTCGCCAGAGCGCGGAAGCGGTACGTGGAGGAAGGACTTGAGGGCGCCATCAATGACCGACCGCGGCCGGGCCAGGAGCGCAAGCTGGACGGCAAGCAGGAAGCGCACCTGATCGCCTTCGCGTGCAGCGCCGCGCCCGAAGGGCACACGCACTGGACACTCCAGTTGTTGGCCGACAAGGTGGTGGAGTTGGAGTTTGCCGAGAGCATCTCCCTGGAGACGGTGCGCCAGATACTCAAAAAAACGAACTCAAGCCCTGGCAGAAGAAAGAGTGGTGTATCCCCAAGGTGAGCGGGGAGTTCGTGGCGCGGATGGAGGACGTGCTGGACCTGTACCAACCGGAGTACAATCCGGAGCGTCCGGTAGTGTGTTTCGACGAGACCTCCAGGCAATTGACTGGGGAGGTGCGTCCGCCCATCGAGGCTGCCCCCGGACGGGTGGCACGCTATGACACCGAGTACCAGCGAAACGGGACCCGGAACCTGTTCATGATCTGCGAGCCGAAGGGTGGATGGAGACATGTGGAGGTGACCGAGCGCCGCACTGCCGTGGACTTCGCGCACCAGATGCGGTGGCTGGTGGACGAGGCCTACCCTGATGCCGAGGTGGTCAGGCTGGTACTGGACAACCTCAACACCCACAAGCTCGGCTCGCTCTACGAAGCATTTGAGCCGTGCGAAGCTCGGCGCATCGCCCAACGCCTCGAGTTTCATTACACTCCTACGCATGGCAGCTGGCTGAACATGGCTGAGATCGAGTTGAGCGTCTTCAGCAGAGGGTGTCTGAACCGCCGTATCAGCGATGAGCCGGAGCTGCGGCGAGAGGTTGCGGCGCTCGAACGCGAGCGCAACGCAGCAAAATCAGCCATAGACTGGCGGTTTACCACCCAAGATGCTCGCCGTAAGCTCCAGCATATCTACCCTACAAAACCAGATTGACACGGTACTAGCTTTTGTACAAAGTCGAGCGGACGGCTCACCCGCTCAGCGCGCCGCCTCACTTTGCATCTTCCCCAGCGCTGGCCCTGGAAAACCCAGTTCAGTCGCGCCTTGGCTCGATTGCGAGCAATTCCACTCCCAGCCTGACGGCACCGCTGGTGTCAACGCCGACGGAGATCTGACCCACTCACCAGACTACCCGACCGCCTCGCAGACTTGCGCCAGGCTGGTCCCCGAGCGTCTCTTGCTGCACACTACCCTGACAATTTCGCCCAGCATCGCCACCGCGGGCCGCCATCATCGTGTCTGTGTGGCTATCTCACGCCGCCCTCATCCCCATCTATTGGAATCGGGCTTGCCCCGTTCGCCTTCCCTTGCCCATCATCCCTGGTGTCAACGCCACGGCCCATCGCTTCGGTGGATTCGGGCGTAGTCGCCCGGCTTTTTGACCTCGCGGATGCGCTGGGGGGTTAGTGATTGGCGCGGATGTTTCGGCATTGACTATGCGTGCGTGCAATCACGTATACCGTTACGTATACCATTTTTGGCCCAGCAGTAACAGGAAGGCGCTGGACGTTATCGGAAGTCGAACACGGGTGGCGACGTGCATATTGAGCACGGAACACGCTGAATTATACATACTATCGGCGGTTACCGGAAGATATCGGAAATCGCAAATGGCACCTCCGCGGTGCCATTTTTCTGCCCACCCGTTATTCAGGCTCGTTCCCCTAGCGACCCTCCGATGGGTTCCGTGGTGGCTTCAGAGGTTGCAGCAGCCGGCGCAGGATCGGGTGCGACCGGTGGCGGCGGTGGAGGCGGCATCCGGCGCTGCTGTTGGGCGCGGTTGGATTCAGCTTCGGCGGCCAGCTGAGCCATTATTAGATTGGTCAGCTCCCGGCGCATCGGGTTTGCATCCAGGTTGCAGTCGGCGAAAACCTCGAATCCCGGCGTAAACTCCTCCATGATCTGGCGCACCCGCGTGCTACCGTGCCGCGACGCTATGATCATGCGAATGGACTGGGTGTCGCGCTGGACTTCAGACTCTTCCTCCTGTTCCAGCGCCTGATCCAGCTCGTCCTCGTAGTCCATGCGGTCGACCACGCTGAGTGAGGCGGTGGCCTCCCGGCGGAAGGTGTCAACCTCGCGCAGCGTGCGGGCGAGTTGATCCACCAGGTTGGCAGCGTCAGCGATGAGGCTGGGCAAATTCTGCTGGGCCTGCGCCGCTGCGGACATCGCAATCTGAGCCCGGTCCAGCGAGTCCTGGCGGTGCTGTTCCCGCTCTTGCATCCGCTGCATCAGGCTGACCTGCTCACGCAGGGCCGGCGCCTGCGAGGCCAGGGATTCCAGTTGCTCCATGTAGCTGGCGGCTTCTTCGGCCTTGCGCAATCGTTGGGCCAGTTCGTTGTTGATTTGGTCTGACATTTGGCATTCCTTCTCGCCTCGGCGCCGGTCGGAGCCATCGCATCGAGGGCAGGTGGGATAACCTGGAGCGGCGGTTGGTATACAGCGCGAGGCTGCGTCTTGAGCGCCGCTCCGGGAAGCGCCCCATTTATAGCAAAGACGGGTCGAATTCCGGTTTGGGCGAGGTTGACGAATTTCAGACAATTTTGAGAAATTGGACAAGAAACTTACTGTCCAGCATCCGCGCGACGTCACGCGTACCCACTTCAATCTGTCATTGCGAGCGTCCTTCGACAGGTTCAGGACGAGTGGGAATCTTGATGAGGCTGAACACACGTCGGCGAACCGCCGTTGCTACGGCGACGGGATTGCCACGCTGCGCTTGCAATGACAGATTAATACGCTCGCAATGACAAAGTTGGTACTCATGAGTCCGCGCGTAATTGTTCAGGCCTGAGGGGAAGTGAGCAGTTGTCGGCAGGCGGTGAGGGGGTTGAAGCCTTGTGCGCGCCAGGTGCCGAAGATTGAGGCCAGCGTCATCTTGGTGTTAGTGCCCGCTGCAGAGCGTGTGCCACCGCTGATTTTACGGCTGATTACCACCGGTCGCAGGCTGCGCTCGGCGGCGTTGTTGTCCGGCGGGACTTCCGGTTCAGCCACAAAGAGGAAGAGTTCCTTGATGTGGTTCTCCATGCGTCGGCACAGCCTGGTTGGGGCGGCCGATGGGTCATCCTGGTAGGTACGGCAGAGGGCCAGCAGGCGCTGTTCCAGGGCCAGTTGGGCGGTGCGCCGTTGCTGTTCTGGCCGTTGCTGCTCTGGCCGTTGCTGCTCTGAAGGATGGGTGAAGGCGGTCGCCTGACGGTAGAGTTGGTGGATGGCGTCAGCCCATTGGGCCAGCCGGTCATCATCGGGGTAGAGTGCGCGCAGGTCGTGGATGTCCCGCAACAGGTGGGCCCAACAGCGTTGCTTGGGGCCGTCGTGATGGTGATAGGGGGCGTAGAAGTCGCTGACCAGCACGCCAGCGAACTGATCGCCCAGGACCTCATCCACCACGGCCTTGCCGCGGCCCCGACGCAGGAAGTAGCGCTCGGTGGGGGTGCTGAAGGTCCACACGTAGCCGTTGTGTCCGTCCTCACGCCAGCCGGTCTCATCGGCATGGACCACCGGACTGCCTCGGATGCGTTCCAGAATGCCCGTCAGTTCAGCCTGGGCCTTGCGAGCCACCCTTTGCGTGGCGTCCACGATGGCTCCCAGGCTGAGGCGCAACCCATGCACGGTGTCCAGGTACCACTGGATGGTGCGGAAAGGCAGCCTGGCCTCCCCCCGCAGGGCGGCAATCAGGCTGATCAGGTTGACCCCCAGACGTTGCTTGCCCATCACCATGTTCTCCAGTTGCGCGGTGGGCGTACAACAGCGTTGGCACTGTGGGCAGGTGCGGGCGATATAAGCGTGCTCGGTTACCTGCCCCGGAACCCGGGGCAGGTCAATCACTTCCCGAGTGCGCTGGGTCCAGCCACCGGACAGCTGGGTTCCGCAGTCGGGACACTGTTCCACCACGTGTTCCACCCGCTGGGTGGGCGTCATGCGGGTGCGAGCAAAGCCGTGGGGCCGAGGCTTGCGTGGTTTCTTGGGCTGGGCCGGCTGCTGCTCGGCTTTGGGCTTCAGACCGGGCATCCTGCGGGTGCCGCCCAATTTGTCCCGCCCTTCCAACTGGGCGATCCGTTTCTCCAGGCTCTCGATGATGGCCTGTTGCCTCTCAATGATGGCAATCAGCACATCCCGGTCCGCAGTGCTGAGGTCAATTTCCGCATCCATCCCAGATATATGACATAACCACCTCCCCCAGCTCCAGCGATTCCCGACCAACCTTCGGCCAATTCACCTCTCCAAGTCTGAACTGTTACGTCCACGCGGCGAATTGGCAAGTCAGTACGGTGGGCGGTATAATGACCGAAATCTTCGCGCCAGGGGGCATTACGTGACTACCAACGGCCAGACTGCTGTCAACACCGATCAGCTTCAAGTGTTCTTTCGCGGACAATTCGTACCGCTGAAAGAGGCCAATGTAAGCGTAATGACCCACGCCCTCCACTACGGCACGGGTGTGTTTGAGGGCATTCGGGGCAACTGGAACGCCGAGCAGGAGGCCATCAACATATTCCGGATGCGCGAGCACTACGAGCGTCTGCTGGACGGCTGCAAGATTCTGATGCTCGATATCCCCTACTCCGCCGACGACCTTTGCAATATCACCGTCGAACTGGTGGAGCGAAACCGGCACGACTCGGATATTTACATCCGACCCTTAGCGTACAAGAGCGAGGAACTGGTCGCCAACCTGAAACTGCAGGATCTGGCATCCGACTTCACCCTAATAACCGTGCCCTTCGGCAACTACCTGGGCAGCGACCGGCTGCGTTGCTGTACGTCGTCATGGCGACGAGTGGATGACCCGATGATTCCGGCCCGCGTTAAGTCTTCCGGCATCTACGTCAACAGCATACTGGCCAAAACCGAGGCCACTCTGAGCGGCTTCGATGAAGCGATTCTGCTCAACCACGACGGCCACGTATCCGAGGGTTCCGGCGAGAATATTTTCGTGGTGAAAAAGGGCCGCCTGCTCACCCCCGCCCTGGAAGACAACGTTCTCGGTGGCATCACGCGCGATACCGTGATGCAGTTGGCCCGTACCGAGCTGGGCATCGATATCGAGATGCGATCCATCGACCGTAGCGAGCTGTACCTGGCCGACGAGGTATTTCTCACCGGCACCGCAGCGCACCTTACGCCGGTGGTGGAATTGGACTGCCGCCCCATTGGGGACGGGCAACCGGGCCCCATTTCCAGCCAAATCCAGAAGATGTACTTTGACATCGTGGTGGGCAATAACCCCAAGTACAGCCACTGGTGCACGCGGGTAACACCCAGCGTGGTCGCAGCCTAGCGGCAATTCGGTGGGACTTTCCCGCCGACTGGTGAGCCCAATGACGGGTGCGCCCGTGCGCTGGTGTCCGGGCCTAGTGGTGTAACAGATGTTTTGGCTGTCCGGCGCAGCGGTCGTTATCGGCTACCTGCTGGGCAGCATCCCAACCGCCTGGCTCGTTGCCCGGCGCGCCTCACGTGGTGAGACCGACATCCGGCAGACCGGCGACGGTAACGCCGGCGCTCGCAACGTCGGCCGTATCTTCGGCCGTAAATGGGGTGTGTTCGTCGCCTTGGCAGACATCGCCAAGGGTGCGGTGGCGGTGCTGGCGTTCAATGCACTCGCCGATCTCGTTGTCCCGCTCAGAGCAGACGACGCTGTCAATTTGCCGGGTATGCTGGCCGGCGTGGCAACTATCGTCGGTCAGATCTGGCCGGTGTGGTTGCGATTTCGCGGCGGGCGAGGGGCTGCCACGGCCATTGGAGTTACCGCCGCGGTGCTGCCTGGGCCGGCGCTCCTGATGATGGCGCCCACCCTGGTGATTCTGACCATCACGAGGAGCACCACCCTGGCCCTGGCCTTCGTTTATCTCTCATCGGTAGTGGTTGCCAAGACGATGTTTGGTGTCCCCTGGGGGCCAATATGGTACTGCCTGGGAGTCTTCGTCGCGGTGGGTGCGGTGCATTTCTGGACGGTGCGATTCCGCAACACGGTAGCCGAAACCCGGTAGTCGAAAAGGCGTGCGCCGCCTGATTGGGGCGATGCCTCACACCAACGCCAGCACGGTTGTACCGCCTACAATCATCGCGATGGCAACGGATTTGCCGATCAACGCTGCCGGATTGACGGATTCCTGCATCAAGCCCAGGGTGCGCCAACTCAACAAAGTGCCCGCCAGGAATACGAACAACGGGCGGGTCGCCAGCACTGCTGCCGCCGATGATACCGGCCCGAAGCTGAAGGACAGGATGAACAGGAAAATCGCCAGCTGGGGCAAAATCCCTTCGCCAATCACGAACGTGGCCAGCCCGTCCGGGGATCGCAGCCCCTGCCACAGCCGCCGCCAGTTGCCTGGGCCTCCGAACACGGCGAAGACTGGAACCATCCCCAATTCTTGCAGCCCGAACACTTCCCACGGCGTGAGGTCCTGCAGCGCAAATTCGGCCAGAAAGAAGGCAAGGCCCAACCCCGCAGAGCTGGCCACCAGTGCGGTGAGGCCCGGCGTCAACCTGAAGAGCCGCCGACCGAAACCCTCCAGCGAAATAAGCGCCGCACCGCAGACTACCAGGGCGATGGCCATCCACTGCTCCCCCGAAACCGTTTCGTCCAGAAACCCCAGCGCCAGCAACGCCACCAGGATCGGATAGGTTTGGCTGACGGCCACCGCCCGCGACGCTTCGCCCAGCTTCAGCCCCAAATACAGCAGCGCCAGACCCAAACCCAGGCACACCCCCGACAGCAAGCCAATGCCCACCGCCGAAGCCGGGCCGTCCGTCGGCCAGCCCATAATCGCCAGCACGATGACGGCGCAGGTCAGGCGGGTCAGAATCGAACCGGCGCCCAGGACACCGACGCCGGCCAGGTAGTTGTCCAGCAGCCGCTTGTGGGCAATGTTCGCCAGCCCCAGAGAAGCCGCGCTGCCGATCGCCAGATAAAACCACACGCGCGCCAGCATACCAGACGGCGGGCCTCGCCTCGTTTGTTTGTGTTTTCAACCCTTTCTGCTCATATCTATCCTGACTAACACATTGCTGCCACCTTGCTATAATCGCTCCAACTTTCACATTGCGGAGGGCTACACATGGGTTGGTCGATTCATCATCCGGTGGGTTTGATTCATTACACGCCGTCGGCTTGCTACCGCGGCTACACGGTGTTTTCCACCACTCGGGGCGGCCGCGACGCTTATCTCATCGATATGCATGGCAATGTCGTCCACCGCTGGCATTCCGACGAGGGCATCCACTACGCCTACCTGCTGGACAACGGCAACCTGCTGTGTCGCACGTTACCGCCCACCGACGCCGGCGGCGCCGAAACCGTCGGTGGCTCGTCGGCCAGCGTCATCGAGCTGGATTGGGACAGCAACGTAGTGTGGGCCTATCGGGACAATATGCTGCACCACGACTACGAACGGCTGCCCAACGGCAACACACTGCTGCTGATGTGGGAGCCGCTGCCCGACGGCCTGGAAGCCCAGGTGCAGGGCGGCTTCGACGTCGATTTTGCCCTGGGGATGCTCGGCGATGTGGTACGCGAGGTTACTCCCGATGGCGCAACCGTATCCGAGTGGCGTTCCTGGGAGCATCTGGATGTAAGCGAGGACGTGATTTGCCCGCTGGAGGCGCGGCGGGAGTGGACCCACGGCAACTGCATCAACGTTACCGCCGATGGGGACTTCCTGGTGAGCTACCGGCTCACGAGTACGGTCGGGATCGTGGATCGGACGACCGGAGCGTTCAAGTGGAAGTGGGGGCCGGGCCAGATTTACCACCAGCATCACCCCACCTGGCTGGACAATGGCCGCGTGCTGATTTTCGACAACGGCGGACACCGGCGAGGGGCCAGCTACTCGCGCGTCGTGGAGATCGACCGGCCACCAACGAAATCCATTGGGAGTATCAGGGCGCACCGCCCATCTCGTTCTACAGCTACAACATCAGCAGCGCGGAAAGGCTGCCCAACGGTAACACGCTGATTTGCGAGGGCGCGCCAGGCCGCCTGTTCGAGGTAACCCCACGCTGCGAAATCGTGTGGGAGTATATCAACCCGTACTTCATGTACAGTGCCGCCGCCGGCGGAGCGGGCGGCATGGAGTACACCAACGCGACTTTCCGCGCCCACCGTTACAGTCCAGACCACCCCGCCTTTGCCGGCCGCGACCTGAACCCGGAGCGGCACAGTACTCTGAACCGGCTGTACACTCGGTAGAGATTCTCGCCTCAGACAGAGGGTGCGATGCCTGATTCCCTCTCCCGATAGAGACTTTTGCACAAAGTGTCATCGCCGGTCATGCGTACCCACTTTGTCATTGCGAGCGTCCTTCGACAGGCTCAGGACGAGCGGGAATCTCGATGAGGTTGAACACCCGTCGGCGAACCGCCGTTGCTATGGCGACGGGATTGCCACGCTGCGCTCGCAATGACAGATTAAAGTGGGTATGCGTGACGTCATTGCCGCGTTTGACATTAGGGTGTCACTGAGACCAGAGGGATTGCCACGTCGTTGTGCTTCTCGCAATTTATCATTGCGAGAAGGTTTCCGGCGCCAGCGGGCCCAAGGTGAGGGCCGGCCCCTCCTACGGCGTAACCTCGTACTTGGCCGCGGCTACCTTGCGGTCTCCGTCGTACACGTAAACACCATACCGACCCTTCGCCCATTGGCTGGATGGTAGGTAGCCCACTGACACTCGCCACCAACCCATTTTCCATTCTGGCTTGAACAGATGGGAAACGACCCTACTTTTGTAAACCAAACCGTCCTCGAAATATTCCACGTATTCCAAGGGAATGACTTTCGGTGCTTCGGTTACTTTAAAATTGAAACGCAGGTACAAATACACCCGCCCCTCGATCTCCTCAACCGAGAATTGGTCGTCTCTGGTTTCGACCGGCCACTCCTGGTCCAGGCTGATGAACGCCTGAGATATGCGGCCATTGAGACTCGGTAAATCGGGATCAACCGGGCTGGTGTCCAGATGGCTGAGGTCGAATGGCTCGTTTCCGCCGTACCAGCGGGCGATTACGGTGTCCACGGCGGCTGCGGTCTCGTCGTTAGCGTCAACTTTGAACGCTTCATTGACACCGCTGATGCCAACGTATTGGTAGTTGTCGAACTTCAGGTACAGGTTCCAAAAACCGGAACGGAAATGTTCTTCGCCCACGGCTATGTACAAGTCGTGAAATAATCGTTCGCCGAGCGAATAATTGCACCGGAAAAGGTTCCAATCCCCACCGTCGGCGGGGCTGGGCAATGATGCCCGCTCCGTTTCCGAGATGCTGGGGAAATAGGGGCAGGGCGCTTTCGCCAATGACACCCGGCGACCCGTCCTGGCGTTTTCCGACATCGCCACCAGAAAATCAGCTGCGCCTTCTTTGATCCAGTTCTGTTGTCGGCCACGCCAGTAAAAATGCGCTACCTCATGCGCCAAAAGGTGTGGCGCGAAATTTGCATACCCGCTGTCATCATCCACGTCGTACTGCGGCAGCGCAGAGAAAATGTTGCCGAAGTTCGTGCCGGCGGCCCCTTCCGAGGATTGCGCCGCCTTTTTGAACAACACCCCGGCCAGCCGGTTGGGGAAGGGTTCACCCATGAATTCCTCTGCGAAGCGCACCGCGTGCTCCAGCAAGACGATGCTGCGCGCCGCTCCCGGCGTGTTTCGCTGGACTGTCAACTGCACCTCGCCGGCCAGGGGCAGGAAGATGTTGCGCTGTTCGTTGCCCGGGCCGACGGTGGGTTTGGGCGTCGGTGTCGGCGTTGGCGTCGGTGTCGGCGTTGGCGTCGGTGTCGGCGTTGGCGTCGGTGTGGGAGTTAACGTAGGACGGGGCGTATGTGTTGGCCGAAGGGTACGGGTTGGCAAGTAACTGTTCAGACTTGTGGGGATCTACGGGCCATCAGGCCTCTCACAGAGGGGCAGCCAAGCACGGAATTTGCTTTGCAAGCCGACTCGTCCCCTCAAACGTGAACAGTTACGTTGGCAAGACCGTGGTTGGAGTGGGGGCAATCGTGGGTGTAACCTGGGTTGGCTCGGCGGTTGGCGTAGGTGAGGGTGTGGGCGTCGTTGACGCCGGCACATCCGGCAGCACGTCCGTTGGCGTGGAAGTTGGTGGTTCGGTCGCAGGCGTGGCGGTGTTGTCGACTACCGCCGGCGAGGCTGTAGCAACCGCGGCAGGAGCATCGGTTGGAAAGATTGGCTCTTCCGCAGCGCAGGCCAAAATTGCCAGGGCCAGCGCAACCGCCGCCGCCGTTGCGATTTTGCGGAGCCGATTCACAATCCGTTCACGACGTAACCTCGAACTCCACCTCGGCTACTTTCCGATCACCCTCGTAGACGTACACCCAATGTCGGCCCGGAGCCCAACGGGATGGCGGTAGCGGCCCCACCGAAAAAAACTGCGTGCCGCCGATATACCTGGCATCGGCATTCAGCGTCGAAACACGTCGATTGGCGACGAAACCGTCTTCATAGAATTCCACCACCTCAAACTCCAGCTCTTGGGTGCCTGAGGATAGCTGGAAGGAGTATTCCAGATTGAGCCAGACGATGGAATTCACCGCCGACGCCGAAAACTGCGATACGGCCGGCGCTCCTTGTCCGATGGTGATATACGCGGAGTCGACCCTGCCATTGATGCTGGGCAGCGTGGCATCCGCTGGGAGAGTATCCCGCTGCGTGGTGTCGTGGGCAACGGTCCCGTCGTACCAGCGACGCACCACTCGATCCACGGTTCCCGCATCGTTCGGCGAAATAAAGGCGGCAGTCAGGTGGTTGATTCCCACGGCGGTGCCGGCCTGGTCGTCGGCGTTATCTTCGACAGCCGACAGCAGGTACAGGGTGCCGAAGCCGCGTTTGAACTGGTTTTCGCCCAGGCTGTTGTACATGTCGAGGAACAGACGTTCGCCCAAAGCATAATTGCAGTCGAAGGCGTCCGGGTCCCGATTGGTATCGAACCTGGCCAGGGCGTTGATGCTGCTGGCGACGGCGCACGGGTGATTGGTGGCCTCCAGAGGTTGGCCGGTACGGGCCCGTTCGGAGATGGATGCCAGGAAATCCGCGGCTCCTTCGTCAACCCAGTCATCGTTGCCGCTCCAGTAGTAGTGGGCAACCTCGTGGGCAATCACATGCCCGGTAAAATCGGCTGCCTGGCTGCCATCGTCAATGTCTAACTTGGGCCGGATGGCGATGTGCGTTCCAAAGTTGGTGCCGGCGGCGGAGCCCACGACCGCGTTTTCGAAAAGGACACCTACGTAATTGATGGGCAACGGTTCGTCCATGAAGGCTTCGACTTGCCGCACCGAATGCTCCAGCAAGTTCATGCTGCGATCAGCGCCCGCCGCGGTGCTGATGATAACGAGGTAGGTCTTACCCGCCAGAGGCAGGTCGATGATGCGTTCCTCCAGGGCAACGCGGTTGGGGTCCAGGAGTACGTCGATGAGTCCAGGATTCGCTCGATTCGTACCGGCAAGGAGGGCAACGATTTTGGCCCAGTCGTCGGTAATGCCACTACTCAGCGTTGGATGGGACAACACCTCACGCAGGGTACCGGGCGCCCGAAACGCCATTTGCCGGAGGGACAGCGTCGCAACCTGGTCCGCTGGGTTTAGCGTTTGCAGGAAGGGCATTGCAACGATATTTAGCGCGCTTCTCTCATCCCGCTGTGCGATGGCGTGCAGGCTTTCAACCGTGGTGTGCTCTGACACGGTTACGCCGTCGGCTACCCAACCGTAACCCATCACGCGGCCAGCGATGGCCGGATAGAACGCTGCCAGATTCACCAGCTCGTTTGCGCCCAACAATTCGGGCTGGCTGATTCCGTCGGCGATCCAGGGCAGTCCGCTAATGGCGATTGCTGACTGCGGGTTCTGTTGCATCAGGTAGGGACCGTTGTCCAGGTCGTGGAAGGTTAAACCGACCTCGGACTCGGCGACGGCAGTTGGCGCTACGGTTGCGGTGGGCGACGAGTCTGCCGGTGTCGGCGCCAGAGTCGGCGGCGCGAGAGCCGGAGTCGGTGGCGACGAATCCTCGGCCCGTCCTCCCGCTGGCGCGCCCGGGGGTGCAACGTCGGTCGCGTTGGCCCGAGTCGATCCTGCTGTTGTCATCGATTGTACGCTGCCGTCGGGTGTCTGCGTAGGAGCCAGTTCAGTGGCGCTGATACGGGCCAACGCGTCGTCGATAACGGCCTGCACGTCAGGAATTTGCCCAGCGTCGTTGGAGCCACAGGCCACAACCGTTGCCATCAAGGCGGTCATCAACCCGATCGACCCGGCACGTATGAACCGTCTCGAATTAATAATGTCGTAAACCGATTGGAATAGCATGGAACCCAGTATACCGGACGGCGCCCTAGGTTCCCGAGCGACGAGGGTGCGCTATAATGCCGCCACACAACACCGATACGATAGCAACAACGGATCGCATCAGGGAGGCGACACGCATGGGGAAGCTGGACGGAAGAGTAGCGTTGATTACCGGCTCGGGCCGCAACATCGGCCGGGCGACGGCCCTGATGATGGCAGCAGAGGGCGCGAATATCGTGGTGAATGCCCGCAGCAATCGGGACGAGGTTGAGGCCACCGCCGCCGCAGTTGAAGAACTGGGCGTCAAGGCGTTGCCCGTGTTGGCTGACGTATCCCAGAAAGACCAGGTGGATGCCATGATTGACGCGGCGATGTCTACGTTTGGTCGCATCGACATACTGGTTAACAACGCGGCCATCCGTCCACACAAACCATTCGTCGAGCTGACGTTGGAGGATTGGGAATACGTGCGGGGAGTGGTGCTGGACGGGTCGTTCTACACGGTGAAGGGCGTCATCGAGCAGATGGTGGCCAACAACTTTGGCCGCATTGTGTTCCTTACCGGCGACGGGGCGTTTCGGGGTAGCGCAATGCGCGCCCACGTGTCCGCCGCCAAGATGGGCATGGTCGGTATGGCGCGCAGCCTGGCGTCCGAATTCGCCGGCAACAACATCCGGGTCAACGTCGTGTCGCCGGGTAGCATCGATACCTCGCGTGCCAACCCGGAGTGGTACGCCGGACGGGTCCCCGATGCCGGCGGTATCCCGCTGGGCCGCCAGGGCAAACCCGACGAAATCGCATCGACCGTAACCTTCCTGTGCACCGATGACGGCGGCTTCATCACCGGCCAAACCATCCACGTGAATGGAGGCCAGGGCTACTTCGGGTAGTTGCTAATACTAAGCCCCAATCCACCGACAAGATAAGTGTCGCGGCGAGTTGAATGGGTAAGAAGGTGCTCCGGTGGATCTGGGATAATGGTTTTCGAGACAGAAAAACAACCCCAGACCAGGAGCACCCAATAGCAACTGTCTTGAAAGTCAACAGGCATGAGCGACGACTGGCTGAGTCATATCGCGCCAAGGGTAGCCATGTTTGAGCATGGCGTTGAGCGTAACCAGCAGTTTGCGCATGGACGCGATCAGCGCCACCTTTTTCGGCTTACCAGCTGCCAGCAGCCTCTGGTAGAAGTCCCGGATAGCAGGGTTGTGGCGGCTGGCTACCAACGCTCCCATGTAGAGGACGGCCCGCACCCGGGAGCGTCCGCCCCAGACGGCGCGTTTGCCCCGCCGGGTGCCGCTGTCGCGGTTGTAGGGAGCCACGCCGACTAGGGCAGCAATCTGCTTGCGATCCAGCGTGCCCAATTCCGGCAGATGCGCCAGCAAGGTCAGCGATAGCTGCGGGCCCACGCCGGGAACCGTGCGGAGCAGATCATCCTTCTCACGCCACACTGGACTCTGGCGCAAAGTCTGACGTAGCCCCTTATCCAAGTCGCTCAACTCTTGTTCCAACCACGCGATGTGGGCTTCAATGCGGGGACTAACGGCGCCGATGGCGGTACCCAGCCGGTTCTTCTCGGAGACCAGCATGGTCATCACCTGGTGCCTGCGGGCAGTCAGCGAGTTGAGGACCTGGGTCTCGGCGTCCTTGAGGGGGCGCACCTCAGGACGGACGGCGTCGGCGAAATGGGCCAGGACCCCCGCGTCCAGAGTGTCGGTCTTGGCCAGTGTTCCGGTGGCCTTGGCGAAGTCCCTGACCTGGCGTGGGTTGACCACCACCACCGGCAGTGCCGCAGCGGCCAGGGCGGCCACCAAGGGCAGCTCCAAGCCGCCCGTAGCCTCCAGCAACACCAAGGCAGGCTCCAGGTCCACTATCTGGGGGATCAGTCCCTCAATTCCGGTCTCATCGTAGGGCAGGACCCATCGCTTCCCCGTAGGCCGGACCGCAACGTCCAACTGCGCCTTTGAGACATCAATGCCTACGAACCTCGGTTCTCCTTCCATCTTACCTCCTTACCTCCTGTTTCAGTGTTGACCCTTCCTTGCACGATGCGGGCTCGATTGGCCCAGGCAACTGTACGGGTTCTACCGTTAGGGAACGCGGCGACCCCTGCTATTGAACGGTCTACCATGACCCAGATGCTACCGGTCTGCCGCGCTCCGGACCGCCACATATGAGCTATTGTCGCGGGCCAAAGTCAGGATACAAGATGCTGCCACGCAGTTCCCCCGACGGCATCCACATCGCCTTCGATGACCACCGCCTGGTCAACAATGCTGGGCTGATCCTACCCGCCACGTTGGCCCAGCACCTGGGTCTGCCCCAACTGGTCCAGCAGCGCCTCGACCTGGGCAATGCCCCGGGTCGGGCGAACACGGGCGACAAGATTGTGACCCTGGTGGCGTCAGCGCTGGCTGGCGGCGACTGCATCGACGACGCCGACGTGTTGCGCACCGGCGGGACGGCCAGCGCCATCGGCTGCGTGGTCAAGGCACCATCCACGCTGGGGACCTTCCTGCGCAGCTTCCGGTGGGGGCCAGGTCCGCCAACTAGATCGGGTGAGCCGGGAGCTGCTGGCCCGGGCCTGGGCTGCTGGGGCCGGCACCGGCGACGTGCTGATGTCTCGGCTGCGCGAGGGCCGCGCCAACACCGCTCGGGGCGCCGCCCACTTCCTGCGTGAAACGGTGGGACGGGTGCGCTACGGCGGGGCCAGGGGACAACTCACGGTGCGCGCCGACAGCGGCTTCTATGCCCACGCCCTGGTCGCGGTCTGCCGCGCAATGGATGTCCGCTTCTCCATCACCATCCGCCAGCACGCCCGCCTGCGGAACCTGATCGAGGCCATACCCGAGGAGGACTGGACGCCGATCCCCTACTGGATGGACGGCGCCGCCGACGTGGCGGAGACCACCTACACCCCCTTCCAGACTGAGCCCGACGCCGTGCCGGTACGGCTCGTCGTCCGGAGGGTGAAGCCCACGCCCGGTTCCCAACTGGCCCTCTTCGCCGCCTACCGCTATCACGGCTTCATCACCGACCGGGACGGGGCAACCCTGGCACTGGAGGCCGACCATCGGCGCCACGCCGAGATCGAGAATGCCATTCGCGACCTCAAGTACGGCGTGGGGTTGAACCATCTCCCCTCGGGCCGCTTCGCCGCCAACGCTGCCTGGCTGGCGGTGCAGGTGATGGCGCACAACCTGGCACGCTGGACGGCGCGCATCGGTCTGGGCCAGCAACTGGTAACCACCAAAACCCTGCGACGACGCTTCTTCTCCCTCGCCGGACGGCTCACCCGTTCGGCGCGCCGCCTCACTTTACATCTTCCCCAGCGCTGGCCCTGGGAAGCCCAGTTCAGTCGCGCCCTGGCTCGATTGCAAGCCTTGCCATCTCCTGCCTGACGGCGGCGACCAGCCCGCTGACCCGCCATCCGGCCAACTGAACATCGTCGTCAACTCGCGCCAATTCGGTCCGCGAGGGGCACTTCCTCCCTACCGCCTGTCGAATTCCGCCCGCCATGGCCGCACGGCCGCCAGCATCGTGCCGGTGTGGCTGCCCTCACGCCGCACTCATCCCCATCTATTGGGATCTGGCTGAGCCCGTTCGCCTTCCCTTACCCATCATCCCTTGTGTCAACGACAGGGACGTCTCGCTTCGGTGGATTCGGGCTAAAGCTATCACCGCCACGGCCCACAAGCTGGCCAGGCTCATCTACACCATGCTGCGCTACGGCCAGGAGTACGTGGATGCTGGTGCGGAATATTACGAGAGTCAATATCAGCAGCGGGCCTTGCGCGCGGCCAAGCGTCGGGCGGCGCAACTGGGCTACCAGCTGGTGCCCATGCCCGATGCCCAACCTTCGGACCTGCCCCACGGATCAGAGGCCGCGGCCGCGTGACAGGTTTCGGTTAGGGCGTGTTCACACTAACGCAGTGCATCGAGAATGAGTGCGAATGAGATGAACCCGAGGAAGAGCACGTCGAGCTTCTCAAAGCGCGAGAAGATGCGGCGAAATCCCTTCAGTCGGCGGAATAACCGCTCGATCTCATTCCGCCTCTGGTACATCTCCCGGTCATACGCCCATGGGTGTACACGGGTGCTCAGGGGTGGCACCACCGGCATGAACCCCAAGGCCAAGGCGAGTTGGCGGGTCTCATTGCCCTCGTAGGCGCGGTCCATCAACAGGGACAGTCCCGGGCGTTGCGGGCCAAGACGGGTCAGCAGCTTACGCCCTTCCGGCGCGTCGTGGGCCTGTCCAGGGGAGAGCGAGAACGTTATGGCGGTGCGAGCATCCGCGGCAACCATATGAATCTTGGTGGTCCAGCCGCCCCGGGACTTGCCGATAGACTGGGGTCCGTTTTTTTAGCGCACCCGTACCGTCGGGGTGGACCTTGACGATGGTGCTGTCCATCGCGACCGCTTCGAGTTTGATGCGCACGATCTGTTCCCGCTGGAGGTGTTCAAACACCCGGTCGAGCACCCCATTCTTCGACCAGCGGTTCATCCGTGTGTAGACGGTATGCCAGTTGCCGAATCGGGGCGGCAACCCCCGCCACTTGCAGCCCTGCTCGGCGACATACAGAATCGCGTTGAGCACTTGCAAGTTCGACAGTTTGACGTTCCCACGCTGAACGGGAAGGACCGGTGCAATGCGTTCGTACTGAGCTTCTGTAATCTCCATGCGGGCATGATAACATTTCAGCACAGTTAGTGTGAACAGGCCCTAGTCCATAATCCAGACAAGACGCCTTTACCCGATAATCGGGCCGCATTGCCTCCGGGGGCAGGCCATCATCAGGGTCTTCAACCTGCTGGTGTAAAGTTGGGCTTGGACCGAGTTGTCCAAAGCAAACCACACGACGAATCCACGGGAGGATAGCCATGACAGTGCTGGCGGACTATGCGAACAAATACGAGACGGTTAGTGTGCAACGGGAGGACGGGATTCTCCAGGTGACGTTCCACTCAGGGGACGGAAGCCTGCTCTGGGGCGAGGCGTCTCACCGGGAGCTGGGTTACGCCTTCGCCGACATCGGTGCGGACCCGGACAACCGGGTGGTCATCCTCACCGGCACCGGCGACGACTACTGCGCTGATTTCGAGCCCAACCGTCCCACCAGGCGAATGCCTCGGGACTGGGATAAGACCTATTGGGAGGGTAAGCGGCTGTTGACCAACCTGCTGGAGATCGAAGTGCCGATCATCGGCGCAGTCAACGGCCCAGCGACCATCCACGCCGAGATTCCGGTGATGTCCGACATCGTGTTGGCGTCGGAGACCGCCACCTTTCAGGACGCACCCCACTTCCCACGCGGCGTGGTGCCCGGCGACGGCGTCCATGTGATCTGGCCCCTGGTATTGGGACAGAACCGAGGCCGGCACTTCCTGCTGACCGGGCGGACGCTATCGGCACGGGAGGCGTTGGAACTCGGCGTGGTGGCCGAAGTGCTCCCGCAAGACGAACTACTGCCAAGGGCTTGGGAAGTGGCCCGGCAGTTGGCGGAACGGCCGCCGCTGACGTTGCGCTACACCCGCGTTGCCCTCACTCTGCAACTGAAGCGGCAGATGCAGGACATGCTCGGATACGGTCTGGCCGTCGAAGGCCTTGCCGCGGTCGACGTGTCGCTGTCGCAAGAATAGCGCCGGGCTGATCGGCTGTTGGGAGCGCATGCCTCGCCGGCGGGTCTGTCCCGTCGGCAATGGCGTCCAGGTCACCTTCAACGTACCCGCGAGGAAGCGACTGAAGCACGTGTGGACGTACTGGGGTGCGATTGCGGGACAGCTGAGACCGGCGCTTACAGCGCAACATCGGCGGGGGAAGCGGAGACGCAGACTCAATCCGGTTCAGGTTGCCGTGTGGGCTGAGGTTCGCGGGGTGGCTTGAACGGGGATCCGTTCGGTGTTTCCGGGTGAGGTTCCCGAGCGGAGCCGTCTTGAACTGTTGGGGCGGCGGCGCGGTTCAGACCGCGTTTTTAGGAAAGCCTGAAGATGGTTTGCAACTAAAGTCAACCATTTTTACAACGGTGATGGACGAGCAGCTGGTAGATCATGACGCCGAAACGCGTGGCGCTGGTAGTGCGGGCCAATGCGGCGTGGTATACGTTGGGAGAGCTGAGGATCTAACGTCGGAGGTCTGGCGCTCAATGGAAAAGTAGTACTGGCACCCCATGTGCTCCGCTTCCTGGGCGCCGCGGATGTACTCGTCGTACCCGTCGGCGGCAACCGGATGGGACTCCAACTGGGCTTGGTCAGGCACGTCGTAAAGTCCGATTTCCATCGTGGTTACTTTCGTTCACCCCCGTATCCAACGGGGAGCGCCAAACGGGTCGCTCGGCCATAGTATAATGCGGCGCACTACCACAGGGGGACCGCCATGAATACCGTTGATTACTCCGTGCTGGACAACCCCGAGGTGTCGGCCCGTTCTTTCCACCCGATGCGAGGCTGGACCGAAACGCCCCCAGGAGCGGTGGACTATGGGGTGACCGTTGCCGATGGGACCACGCTGTCGTGCCGTTTTTTCGCGGTGGGGCGTGAAAACCCCACCGTGCTGTTTTTCTACGGCGGCGGCGAATCCGTTGCCCGTTACGACGACATCGCGCCGCACTACAATGAAATCGGCGCAAACTTTTTTGTCGCCGACTACCGGGGCTTTGGCGCGTCCGGTGGTTCGCCGAGTTTCAACACCATACTGTCGGACGCGCACAACGTGCTGGACTGGCTGCAGGAGACCATGCGGGCGCTTCGGTTCACGGGCCCGCTATACGTCATGGGGCGCTCCATGGGTCGTCACTCCGCCGGGGAGCTTGCCATAACCGCCGCCGACCGGATCAACGGCGTCATCATAGAGAGCGGGAGGCCCAACCTGGGACGGATAGCCGAGGGGCTGGAGCCGGAGGTGGTGCAGGCGCTGGAGGACGACTACCAGGCCAAATTCTATTCCATCGACCTTCCCGCGCTGGTGATTCACGGCCAGTGGGACGAATCGGCGCCGCTGGCCGACGCGGTGGACATGTTCAACAAGCTCGAGACTGCCCACAAGTACCTGGAGATCATACCGGGCGCGGGCCACAACGACCTGATGTACGTGGGCTTCCGGCAGTACTTCAACGCCATCAGGGGCTTCATGGCCCGGTACGCCGGGCCGAGCGCAGAGATTGCGACCACCAGCCAAACCACCGAGTAGGGGCGGGTCCGAAACATCGCGTGGTACCCGTTTCCACTCGAACTGTCATTGCGAGCGGAGCGAGGCAATCTAGCAGGATGTTGAAATGGGGTGGTTGAATGGCGGGGTGCAGTATTCGGGCGTCGTAATATCACACGCTGGCGTCTGCGATACGGGGTCTGAGGTCTGGTGGACGCTGGGCTCAGGCCGATTTAGGAGCTTTCCAGCACGGTGAGCCGGTCAGGACAGACTGATCCCGCGGCTCACGCTGTGGCCGCCGTCAGGTTGGCCAGTCGCACCAGGTTGTAGCCGGCGATAGTCATTTCCGCCCACAAGCGGTTGCGGGCAATCCCGCGGTAGCGCAGTTTCCGTCCGCCACCCACCGTCTTCAACCAGCCGAAGACCTCTTCAATTCGCTTCCGTGCCCGCTGACTGAACCGGTAACCATCGTGGCGCGTGGTGCGTCTGTCGATGGCCGAGCGCTGCTTCTGGGCCACATGGGGCGTTACCTTCAGGTTCCGGCATGCTCTGACGAAGCCCCTGGTATCGTAGCCCCGGCCAGCACCCACGGTAATGCGTCGGGCGCCGGGCGCTGACGCCAACATCTCCACCGCCGCGTCCCGTTCCCCGGCGCCGTCAGCTGGGGTGAGACGCACGTCCACCACCAAGCCTTCCCGATTCTCCATCAGCACGTGGGCGCCGAAACACAGGCGCGCTTCCTTGCCTCTATCTTTCCTCGCCAACCTAGCTTCCGAGTCCGTGGTGGACCGGTGGGTCTCATTGCGCCGCCGCTCACTCCGAAAGTTCACTTCCCGATTGCGACCGCCGTCGCCGTCCCCCAAGGCTGCACTCGGCGGTGGGTCTTCGTCCCGGGGACGGAAACTCTGCAGCGATGCCCAGGCTTCCAGCAGCGTCCCGTCTACGCTGAAATGATCCTCCGACAGCAATCGTTGCTCACGAGCCTGCTCCACTATCTGCAGCAGAAACTCCCGGGCCACGTCGGCGTCCAACAGCCGTTGCCGGTTCTTGGCGAACACCGAGTGGTCGAAACTGTGGTCCATGATGTTCAGGTCCAGAAACCACTTGAACAGCAGGTCGTACTCCAGCTTTTCACAGAACTGCCGCTCACTGCGCACCGAGTAAAGCGCCATCAGCAGGCCGGCTTTCAGCAGGTGCTCCGGCGGTATCGAGGCGCGACCGTTTGGGGCATACATCAGGGCAAAGCTGGGCCAGGGCCCGAGCCACCATTGGTTTGATACGACGAATGGGATGACCTTGGGGAATCAGAGCGTCCGGCGTAACCGCCGTCAGCATCTCAACCTGTCGCGCCGCGTTGCCTCGCATGAGGAACCTCCACAGTCCTGGTACCCGGCATCCTACCATCACCTCGCTAACCCGCCCCGTTTTTCAACACCCTGCTCGTATTACAACGACGGATTTCCCAATATTGTGGCTGACCCTTCGTATTTGGCCCAGAGCGAGCTATCGTAGGAGGTTCACGGCAGTACGTTGTCAGGTTCAAGTTGTTCTCGAAAATCACCCTTCCAAATAAACTGTCGTTGTAATACTAGCGCAGCCGGTGCAGTTGGTAGACTCCAAGCGATTCGCTGGGGTGCAAATCGCCGATGTTTGGGCGGGCGCTTTGTCATACTCGTTTAACCACGAAGACGACGTGACATCGCAGAATTGGTTAGAGATTGCCGAAGACGCAATCTTTAACATCATCGTACCCGACATGGAGTTGCTCGACGTCGAACGAAAATCACCCTTCCTAAATTGGGTGGTTCTTATGGAGCTCTGTAGTCGGAGCATCAAGGGCTGTCCGTTGCTCCTAGATATGGATTTGTTCATCTTGACGGCGCTATCCGAACTACCCGATCCGGTCGGCGACCTCGGAGGTCAATGACCGGCACGTGCGACCAGTAAAAGATTCGCTCCGAGACCGTTTCTGCCATCATAGGGATCAAGGGCACTTCGCGTCTCGACCGTAGCGGACCAGCAAAGTTAGTCTACGGCACTGGGGTTACGGGTAACCCACTCGGATCATCGGACAGTTGACTTGGTGGTATTTTAGGGCTTATGCGACGGTCCTACGTGGCCAACAGACCTCAAATTGACCCCATTCCAACAAGGCCGATTTTTGTGGATTGGGCCCGGTTTCACCGAGTGCGTTTCGTCTGGTGTCAAGGGCGTCGACAGCCCCAGTGGTACGTTTTGCCGTAACAGTTCAGAGTTGAGGGGATCTGAGCAGTTGACGGCAGGCGGTCAGTGGGTTGAGACCTTGCACCCGCCAGGCGCCGAATAGGGAAGCGAGGGTCATTTTGCTGTCGGTGCCCCGTTCCGACCGGGTACCGCCGCTGATCTTGCGGCTGACGACCAGATGTCGCAGGCTGCGCTCGGCGGCGTTGTTGTCTGAAGGCACTGCGGGTTCGGCCACGAAGACGAAGAGTTCCCCGCATCCAGTACTGGGCAGGCTCTTGATGTGGCGCTCGATGCGTCGGCACAGCTTGGCCTGGGTTGCCGACGGGTCGTGCCGGAAGGGCTGACAGAGGGCCAGCAGTTGTCGTTCCAGGGCCAGTTGGGCGGTGCGCCGCCGCTTGGCCTGGGGATGAGTGCAAGCTTTGGCCCGGTCGTAAATCCCGTGGACGACGTCGGCCCACCTGGCCAGTGGCGCAGCATCGGGGTAGAGGGTGCGCTGGTCGTGGATGTCCCGCAGCAGGTGCGCCCAGCACCGCTGCTTGGGGCCATCGTAATGGTGGTAGGCGGCGTAGAAATCGCTGACCAATACTCCGGAGAAAAAATCGCTCAGCGCCTCGTCCACCACCGCCTTGCCCCGACCCCGCCGCAGGAAGTAGCGCTCGGTGGGGGTGCTGAAAGTCCACACGTAGCCGTTGGCCCCGCTCTGACGCCAGCCGGTTTCGTCGGCGTGGACCACCGGGCTGGCGCGGATGCGGTCCAGGATCGCGGCCACTGCCGGTTGGGCCCGCTGCGCCGTGCGATGGATGGCGCTCACGATGGCCCCCACGCTGAGGCGCAACTGATGCACGGTGTCCAGATACCACTGGACGCTGCGGATGGGCAGCCGCCCCTCTTCCCGCAGCGTGGCGATCAGGCTGAGCACGTTGACGCCGACACCCGGGGCAGGTCCGGGCCATATAGACGTGCTCGGTAACTTCCGCCGGAACCTGGGGCAGGTCAATGACTTCCCGGGTGCGGTGGGTCCAACCGCCGGACAACTGGGTTCCGCAGTCGGGACAGTTGTCCATGGCGTGCTCCACCCGGTGGGTGGGCGTCATGCGGGCGCGGGCAAAGCCGTGCGGCCTTGGCTTGCGGGGCCCTTTGGGCGGGGCGGGTTTCCGGTCGGTTTTGGCATTGGGTTTGAGGCCGGGCATCCGGCGGGAGTTCGCGGGTTTGGCCTGGCCTTCCAACTGGGCAATCCGTTTCTCCAAGCGCGCAATGATCGCCTGCTGCCGGACGATGAGGGCAATGAGAACGTCGCGGTCGGCGGTGGTCAGGTCAACTTCAGTATCCATGCCCTGTATATGACATAACCACCGCCACCCGTGCCAGCGTTCGGCAACCCGCCTTCGGCCGATTCACCTTACCAAGTCTGAACTGTTACGGCGGATATCGTGGACTGGTACGAAACGTACATCTTCAACTCCACCAAGTGCCTGGCCGTGTTCCGGTAGCAGACCAGTCAAGCATCAACCATTGCGTAGGGGCGAATAATCATTCGCCCCTACATTTTCTAGTCAACCCGACGACGCGTTACCCGCGGAACGGCCGGAAGAACTCGCGGACCTCGTGGGCCAGCAGCTCCGGCTCCTCCAGCGCGGCAAAGTGCCCCCCGCGCGGCATCTCCTCCCAGCGGCGCACATCGTAGGAACGCTCGGCCCACTCGCGCGGCGGCTTGGCGATTTCCTGGGGGAACATGGCCATGCCGGCCGGCGTCGGTACCTTTTCTCCCTCGGCCATCTCCCAAAGGGTGCTCTGGTTCTCCTTGTACATCCGCACCGACGACCCGATGGTTTGCGTGACCCAGTAGATGGTCACGATGGTCAGCAGGTCGTCCTTGGTGTAGCGGCTCTCCACGTCGCCGTGGCAGTCGCTCCACGTGCGGTACTTCTCGACAATCCACGCCGCCAGGCCGACGGGAGAGTCGTTCAGGCCGTATGATAGGGTCTGCGGTTTGGTGCCCTGGATGTGGCTGTAGCCACCCTCGCTCTGTTGCCATCGCTCGCGCTGGTCCGAATGCGCCTGCTCCGCCTCGGTGAGCGGGCGCGATCCGGGACCAAGGTAGGGCGTGGGACGCGTGACGGAAGTATGGTGGACGCCGATCATCTTGTCCGAGTGGGCATATCCCAGGCGTGAGGTCACGCCGGAGCCGATATCGCCGCCCTGTGCCGCGAACTTCGGGTAACCGAGGTTTTCGGTCATCAGCTTGGCCCACAGGTCCGCAACCTTCTGCACCTGCATCCCCCGCTCCTGCGACGCCTGCGAAAACCCGAACCCGGGTAGCGACGGGGCCGCCACATCAAAGGAATCGGCGGGATCCCCGCCGTGACTCCCCGGGTCGGCCAGCAGCGGAATGATCTTGGACATCTCAAAGAACGTGCTGGGCCATCCGTGGGTGATCACCAGCGGCATGGGGTACAGCCCCGTTCCCTTCTCCAGGATGAAATGGATGCTGAGCCCGTCCACCTCTGACTTGTAGTAATTGAACGCGTTGAGCTTCTTTTCCTGCGCCCGCCAGTCGAAGTCGGTGCGCCAGTACTCGCACAGATCCTTGATGTAGTCCAGGTTGGAACCGTAGTCCCAGCCCACGCCGGGCATCTCGTCGGGCCAACGGGTCTGGCCGAGCCGTTGGCGCAGGTCGTCTAGCACCTCATCGCTGATTGCAATCTCAAAGGGCTCCATGGGATTTCTCCTGTGGCTTGGGGATTATGCGTCGATCCGGTACACGCGAACCGCGGTGTCGTGGAATGCGGCCGCCCTCTCCGAAGGCGAGTAGCCCTCCGACATCCGTTTGAACGCGTTGTACATCACGTTGTATGAGAACGACACCTTGTCCACCGGGAAGTTGCTCTCGAACATGCACCGGTCCGGCCCAAATGCGTCCAGGCAGTGCCGCATCCAGTCGCCTACCGAGTCGGCCAGCTCCTCGGAGCCGATGGGCGTCTCCCGCTCGTGCCAGTTGTAACCGATGCGGGGCATCCCGATGCCGCCGAGTTTCATGATCACGTTAGGGCAGGCGCCCACGGCTTCAATGCCGCTGCGCCACTCGGGGATGACCTCGTCGTCCCGGTTGGCATAGGGGCCGGTGCGCATCATCCCGCCGATGTGGTTCAGCACGATGGTCAGGTCGGGGATGCGGCGAGCGAAGTCGGCCAGATCGGGCAGCTGCGGGGAAAATACGGTTGTTTCCAGGATCAGGCCCATGTCCCGCAGCACGCGGGCGCCGGCCATATAGTCGTCGCGCTGCAAGCATCCCTCAACCTCCCGGTTTTCAACATCGGGATGCGGGTCCCAGCCGACCGAGTGGCGGATGCCGCGGAAGCGGTTTGGGCTGGCGGCCTGCAACGCCTCCAGCACGGGGCGCACGGCATCGCCCATCTTGAGGTCGGTGCGTCCGATGATGGCGGCGGCGGCTCAGGCTTCACCGTAGCGTCCGGTGGCGCTTTCGTCGGCAATGCTCTGGATGAACTCCACCTCGCCTACGGAGCGCATCTCATCCGGACCGTCGGTGCGGTACTCGGAACGCGCCTCGATGAACACGGTGGAGCGGACGTTGTGGCCGCTGGTGATGTCGGCAACCAGGTCAGGCAGCAAGTACTGCTGGTAGGCAACGGGTTCGGGGCGCTGCACCCAGAAGTGGTGATGAGGGTCGCAGATGGGCAGATCGGGTTCCAGGGTGGGTTCGGCGGTTAGGGCCAGCCATTCGTTGCCACTGGGCGGCATGATCGCACCTCCTGGTGTCGAGGATCGTCGACGCAAGCACGGAATCGTTGAATCGCGCCAATCATAGCATACGCTCCACTCAACCTCCGCTCATCCTGAGCCTGTCGCAGCACTCATTCATTGAGCCGACGCGCTGTCCGCGACCGCCATAAACGCGACGACGTGACGAACTCGTTGCTCTGCAAAATCCCCCATCCTGTTCATCCTGTTTATCCTGTGTATCCCGGTAAAACGTCATCCCGTACTTGAACGTGGCCGCTCGCGAAGTTCATCCGTTAGTTGACACCGTACTTATTACCTATCAGAATAAACAAAATAGGATTCTGTATTACTTGGAGGTTCAAGATGACTCAAACTACAGCCTATTCGGTGGATGCGTTCATAGACGACGTGCGCGAGATTTTCGACACCACGCAGGACGCGTTGGCTCAGGCCTCGGGCGTGGCGGAACGCATGGAACGCTTGCTGACCACCCCCGGCTGGCTCGAAGAGCGACTGGAACTTCCCGACCAGGGTGGGTACGGACGCTATGACATCCACCTGGATGAAGACTACGGGCACCCGGGTGGCGGTTTCTGGCTCATGGCGTCGGTGCAGAAGCCCGACCAAGACAACCTGCCCCACGACCACGGCGCGGCCTGGGTGGTGTACGGCGTGTACGACGGCGCCATCAAGCAGACCAAGTGGCGCTGGTTCTATCCCGGTGAGGGCGTGGACTCGGTGCAGATTCAGGAGATCGGCGACTTCGTCCAGAAGGACGGCAAGGTGGCCTTCTTCCTGCCCGGCGAGATCCACAACACCCTGAACGTCACCGGCGACCGCGCCGTCGTGGTGCGCCTCGAATCCCAGAAACTGGACCGCGTAACCCGCTACCAGTACAACCCTGAAGAAGGCACCGTGGTGGTCATGGACCGCTAGTCGCGACCCCCAGTTGCCGGCGGCAACCGAGTTTCACGAAAGAGCGCCCCTCTCGTTTGAGAGGGGCGCTCAATTCTTTGTTGACACTGTCAGACTGCCTCTATACCGTCCTTCCAAGCACGACCATTCAGGGTGAGTACCATGCCGACCACCGAGATAATGTTCGAAGTGACCGAAGCCATCAAAGGCGGCTACGACGCCAGGGCGTTGGGGTACGGCATTTTCACGCAGGGGAATGACTGGGCCGATCTCAAGGCCATGGTCAAAGATGCAGTGCTTTGTTATTTTGACGAAGGCGCGGCACCCAGAATAATCAAAATGAACACGACCAATAAGACATTCTTTGAGAACTGACCGATGGTAATGCAGACCTACAGAGAGGACAGCCGCCGTTTGCTCGCTCAAGCGGAAAGCGAGCTTGCGGCTGGCGATGCCCGCTCGGCGTCCGAGAAAGGCTGGGGCGCACGGCCCAGATGGTCAAATCCGTTGCTGACGGGCGCGGATGGCCGCATCGGAGCCACGTCGCGTTGTATAACTCTATCGCGCGGTTGGTGGCCGAGACCGGCGACGATGAAATCCGACAGTTGTTTGCCGTTGCACGAGACCTGCACGTTAATTCCTACGGGAATTGGAACAATGCCGACAACGTGGCCGCCGGACTGGCTGATGTGCAACGTTTGCTGGACAAGCTGGAACAGTTGGTCTGAGAGCCTGTTTACAATCTTTTGAGGATTAGCACCATGAAGGCAAGCACCACCATTTGCAGGCTGGTATTGAGCTTTCTTTTGCAGTTTTTTCAGAGTCGGCGGCACTTTTCCAGCCAGGCGAAAGATCGCTCCACCACCCATCGCTTTGGAAGCACCACGAAGGTGTGCAGTTCGTTGCGTTTCACCACTTCCACCGAGGCTCCCAACAAGCTTTGCGCCGCAGCGGCAAAGGGCTCCCCGGTGTAACCCCCGTTCACCAGCACCTTCTGGACCTGGTTGAGGCCGGACCGGTTTTCGTCAAACATCGCCAAAGCCCCAGCCCGGTTGGGTAACGTCGGCGGTAGTCACGTGTATCGCATGGGGCAATCCTTGCGTGTCCACCGCGATATGACGTTTGATTACGGACACCTTACTGCTCGACTTTGTACAAAAGCTAGATAAATTATAAGAACAGGGTAAGCTCGACCAAATCACTACAAGAGGTCGCGTATGCCCACCCTGCCCGCAGTCATAGTAACCCTGCTGCTGCCCTTTGAGCACCTGTTTGACCCCAGGACCTGGCGCAAAGCCCAACTCCTGGCCATGGGAGCGATCCTGTCTCCCGGCAAACGCACCGTGTCCTCCGCCCTCAACATCCTGGGGATTGGGCAGCACGGCGACTTCGCCATCTATCACCACGTGCTCAACCGTGCCCGATGGTCGCCGCTGCAACTGAGCCGGGTGCTGTTGCTGCTGGTGGCCGGGCGCCTTGGTTCATCCACCGAGCCGTTGGTGTTCGGCATTGACGAGACGGTGGAACGACGCTGGGGCCGGAAGATTGCGGCCAAGGGGCGGTATCGGGATCCGGTGCGGTCCAAGGACGACCAGGTGGTGATGACCCCCGGATTGCAATGGGTGAGCCTGATGTTGCTGACGCGTATCGGATGGGCGGGTCGACACTGGGCGCTACCGTTTTTGACCGCGCTGGTGGTGTCGGCCCGCTACGACCGGCGCAAAGGTCGCCGGCACAAGACGGTCACCGACTACGCCCAGCAGATGCTGGTCTGCCTGCGCCGGTGGCTGCCGGACCGGGACCTGGTGGTGGTGGCCGATGGCGGCTACGCCAAGCGCGAGTTCCTGCGGCATTGCCAGAGTATGTCAAAGCCGATTGTCGGGTAGTGTCCCGTCAATAGGTGTAAAAGCGCGTCATCCCTTTTGATGTTGATCAGGCCGCTGCGTCCAGCATATTGGGCTCCGGCAGTGCCTCGTTGCCGGCGGCGTTGGGGATGGTGAGGTAGCGGCGGGCTTCGGCCCATTCGTCGTGTTGCTCGGCCAGCACCGCGCCCACCAGGCGCCGCGCCGACGGCCGGTTGGGGAAGATGCCCACCACGTCAGTGCGGCGACGGATCTCCCGGTTCAGCCGTTCCTGCGGGTTGTTGGACCACAGCTTCTGCCAGTGGGCCACTGGGAAGGCCGTGAAGGCCAGGATGTCCGGCGCGGCATCCGCCAGCAGTTCGGCCACCTGGGCAAAGGGCTCCCGGAGTTGTTCCACCACTCGGTCCAATTGGCCGTGGACCTCGGCGGGAGACAGTTGCTGGTAGATGGTGCGGACCATGCGAGAATGTCCTGGGTGGCCAGGCCGGGTTGGGCACGCTTGGGCACTCGGGTGAGCAGGTTGGCCATGAAGTGGGTGCGGCAGCGCTGCCAGCTGGCCCCAGTGAACACCGCGGCGATGGCGTTCTTCAGCCCCTGGTGAGCATCGGAGGTTACCAGCTCCACCCCGCTGAGGCCCCGAGCGGTCAGCGACCGCAGGAAGGCCAGCCAGAAGGCGCCGTCCTCGCTGGCGCCCACGTCCATACCCAGGATCTCACGCTGCCCTTCGGCATTGACCCCCGTCGCCACCACCACGCAGACGTTGACGATGCGACCGCCCTCCCGAACCTTCTGGGTCAGGCCGTCCAGCCACACGTAGGGGTAGGGACCATCGTCCAGGGGCCGACCCAGGAAACTGTCCACCACTTCGTCCAGTTGCTGGCAGATGCGCGACACCTGGCTGCTGGAGATGCCATCGCAGCCCAGGGCCTTGATCAGATCGTCCACCCGACGGGTGGAGACGCCCTCCACGTAGGCTTGCTGGATCACCGACAGCAGAGCCTTCTCGCTGCGCCGCCGCGGTTCCAGCAGGCTGGGGAAGTAGCTGCCTTCCCGCAGCTTGGGAATGTGCAACTCCATGGTGCCCACCCGGGTGTCCCAGGTGCGGTTGCGGTAGCCGTTGCGGTAGGTGACCCGCTCCGGGCTGCGTTCGCCGTGCTGGGCGCCGATCTGGGCGGAAACCTCGGCGTCCATGATGCCGTCCACCAGGACCCGCAGTGCTTCCCGCAGAAAGTCCACGTCTCCGTCCATACCACGCTTGCGTAATAATTCCAAAAGATCCATTCTTTGCTTGACCACCGTCGTTCTCCTTGGTTGGGTTGTGACTTCCGATCAAGGATGACGCGGTGGTCAGCTTTTTGCTACACCGATGCTTTTACACCACCTCCCGGTACTCTACTGATTGTCGTCGTCACCAAACTGCGCAAGGACGCGTCCCTGTACCAGCCCGCGCCACCGCGGCGGCCCGGCCAGATCGGGCGGCCCCGGGTGGTCGGCGCGCGATTGCCCAGTCCCACGGCGGTGCTGGACGATCCCGCTACACAATGGATTCCCTACCGCGCCACCGGTTCCGACGGCAGTACCGCCATGGTCGAGCTCGCTTCGGGCGTGGCGCTGTGGTACCACGGCGGGCCGCCGCGCCTTCCCATACGTTGGGTCGTCATCAGATACCTGGAGGAGCGCCGCGGGCCCTATGCTTTGCTATGCACCGACACCGAGGCGGAACCCCTGCGGATACTGCAGTGGTATCTGCTGCGCTGGCAGGTCGAGGTGACCTTTGAGGAGCTGCGGGCTCACCTGGGCATGGAAACCCAGCGCCAGTGGTCGGAACGAGCCATCGCCCGAACCACCCCCGCGCTCTTTGGCCTGTTCAGTGTCAATTTTCATGGTCATTAGGCCGGCGATTTTCACGGACATCCAGCCACCCTGGGAGCGCGGTGAATTGACTATTATCAGGTTGTAGTTTGCGGGTCAATCACCCCCTTTGCGGCCAGTAGAGCGCGGTGTGGCGAGAGTCGTTCCCGGTAGCTGGCGCCTTCGATGACGATCTGGTAGCTGGCGTTGGCCAGGCGATCCAGCGCGCTGTTGCCCAGGATGGGGTCATCGAAGAGACCCAGCCATTCGTCCACGGCCCGGTTGCTGGTGATGATGAAGCTGGACGCCCGATGTCGATTGAGGATGAGTTCGTAGAGGTCGGCGGACTGCTGGGCGGTCAGGCCATGGAGACCCAGGTCATCGAGGATGAGCAGGTCGGGCGTGAGGAAAGACCGGAAGGTACGGTCCACCGAGTTGTCCACTCTGGCCTGGGTCAGGGCCTTGAAGAAGTCGTCGGCGTGGCTGAAGCGCACGGAGTATCCGGCGCGGACGGCGGCGTAGCCCAGGGCCTGGGCGAAGAAGCTCTTGCCGACACCGGCGGGGCCCACCAGTAGGACGTGTTCGTGCCGGTCGAGAAACTCCAGGGAGAATACAGCGTCCAGCAGGCGGCGGTCCAGGGTAATTGACGCCGACCAGTCGAAGTCCTCCAGGCGGCAGGTCTCCTCGAAGCCGGCATTGTGCAGCCGGAGTTCGGTGCGGCGGTGGGCGCGGCGATTGACCTCGTCGCTGAGGATGATTTCCAGGAATGAGGCGTAATCCAGCTGCTCCCTACGGGCCAGGGCGATGCGTTCCGGCAGGGTGCTGGCCAAAGCGCCCAGCTTGAGGCTCTTGAGCAGCGGGGTGAGTTCGGTGGTTCGGGTCATGGGTAATCTCCTCATGCTGACTGACGGCGGTATGCGGTGTAAGCGAAGACGCTACCGGGACGGGCGAAGCGGCCCGGCGGCATGGGCAAGGGCAGCTGGGGCATGGCCTCCTGTTCCAGGGCCTGCACCAGGATGCGTTCCAATCGGCGCACGTCGATGAGATCCACGGCCAGGGCCCGACGACAGGCGGCGTCCAGACGCTGCGCCGTGTAACGCTCGCCCAGACGCAGCAGCTTGTGTCCCTGCCGGATCTTGGCCCAGGGCAGGGGGCCGTCGAAGAGACGCTCAGCGTATTCGCCCACCGCCGGTCCCAGTGTCGCCGCGCTGCGCTGGATGCGATCCGGCGCTCTGGTGGTGTAGGCGGAAAGCTCGGCGGGGTAATCGTCGGGATCGGTGGAGCGTCCGCCCTGGGGCTGGCGGAGGTGGGTCTTGATCAGCTGGCCCCGGTGATAGATGTGCACCAGCTTGCTGCCCAGCCGGATTTCCACCTGCTGACGCGGCGGGCACCGGTCCGATGGCACCGAATACAGGGCCTGCTGACACTGGATGTGATGGTCGGGATGGACCTTGGCATTGCGCCAGTCGGCGATTTCGTAGGGCTCGCCGTCCCAGGGCAGCAGGGTGTGGCGCTCCTCATCCTGGAAAACCACCAGGGGCTTCCGGCGAGTGGTGCCATGGATGCGCATTCCGGCCACCTCCAGACACCAGCGCTGGGTTTCGGCCCTCAGGTGGGGCAGACCGTGGAAATCGCCGCCCTTGAAGAAGCGCTCCCTGACGTACTGCACGCCACGCTCCACCTTGGGCTTGTCCTTGGGTTTCCGCACCCGCGCCGCATCGGCGATGAAACCCCGGCACTGCGAGTATTCCAGGAAGCCTCTGGTGAAGCGCGGATGCAGCGGGTCTGGTCCCGCCACCGCTGGCGGGCAATTGTCGATGACCAGATAGCGGGGCACCCCGCCGAAGCAGACCCACGCCGCTTCCAGTCCGGCGATGATGTCCTCCAGCGTCTGCCCATGGGTCGGCCAGACGAAGCTGTGCCGCGAGTAAGCCAGCACGATGATCAGCCCCCACACCGCCCGCCGGCGGCCTGTCGCTGGGTCCACAATCATGCCCAACCGGCCGAAGTCCATCTCCGCCACCTCCCCGGGCGCGGTGTCCTCCATGCGCACCGTGGTCTGGCTGCGCCGCCGCCAGTTCCGCTTCAGAACGAAGCGGCGCAACGACGGATACGATACCGGACACCCCCGCGCTGCCAGCAACTCCCGGATGCGGGTCAGCTGCAGCCGGTCGCCGGTGAGCCACTGGTAAATCTGGTCCGCCCACGGCTCCAGCAGGTCCTGCCCGGGCGTCACCGCCTGCCGCGGCCCCGGCTGCCCAATCGTCGCCAGCCGGCTCAGCTGCTCCGCGGTGGCAACCAGCCCATCCCGAACGATGCCCTCCTCTTGGGCTGCCGCCACGTACTTGGCGATGGTATCTCTCGACAAGCCGGTGCCCAACGCAATCTTGCGTTGGCTATCCCCCGCCTGCCAACGGCGAATGATCTCTTGTATTTCCATTCTGGAAACCTCCCGGTATGCCATCGCTGCACCTCAATTCCAAAGTGCGGCAATGATCGCCGATGTGGCTCCCAAAGTGGCCTAATGACCCTGAAAATCTGGTGGGTAGATCCTGAAAAACTCCCAATTCACTGGCCTATAGATCCTGAACAATGACATGTTCAGCGTGGTGACGCTGGCAGCGGATATCCTGATCGAACAGCGTGGCGGCATGGCGCCGCGCACCGCGGCGTGGTATGACAAAACCAGCCCTTCCTTCGCCGACGCCATCGCCCTGGTCAGACGACACCTCTGGGTGCAGCAGGGAACTTTTATGCCGTCCGAGCGCGAGCACGAATCTATAAAAGTCCCGCGCCTCTTGTACCACAGGATGCTCGACACGCTAGCCTATGCCGCTTGATTGTACAAAGCCGAGCCAGGATGGGATCGTCAAAAAGGCTGAGCCATTCGTCGACGGCCCGGTTGCTGGTGATGACGAAGCTGGATGACCGATGCCGATTGAGGATGAGTTCGTAGAGGTCGGCGGACTGCTGTGCCGTGAGCCGGTGGAGTCCCAGGTCGCCCATGATAAGCAGGTCTGGAGACAGGAAGGACCGAAAGGTGCGGTCTGTCGAGTTGTCGACCTTGGCCTGGGCCATGGCCTTGAAGAAGTGGTCGGCGTGGCTCAAGCGCACGGTATGTCCGGAGCGGACGGCGGCATAGCCCAGGGCCTGGGCGAGGAAGCTCTTGCCGACGCCAGCGGGGCCCACCAGGAGGACATGCTCATGCTTGTCTAGGAATTCCAGGGAAAAGACGGTGTCCAGAAGCCGGCGATCCAGGGTAATTGACGCCGACCAGTCGAAGTCCTCCAGGTGGCAGGTCTCCTCGAAGCCGGCGCCCCGGAGGCGAAGCTCGATGCGACGGTGGGCACGACGGTTGACCTCGTCACTGAGGATAATCTCCAGGAATGATGCCTAGAAATCCGGCCAGAAACCCCCAATCTCCCGAAACCGTTAATTTTTATCGTCGATTATCGTTGTAATCATGGGTGATTAAAACGCGTTGCATGCACGAACACGTTTTTCACAACCGTATTACGTCTTTCAAGCGCGGTGCTAAACCCTGCCAATTGGCTTTCCGGCCGGGTCTCTAGTCCAGCTGGTCCCGGCGGGCCAGGGCGATGCGCTCGGGTAAAGTGGCGGCCATGGGCCCCAGTTGGAGCCGCTTGAGCAAAGGCGTGAGTTCGGTGATGCGGGTCATGATTGACCTCCGGTGGCATGGGCGAAGACGTGGCTGGGCCGGGCGAAGCGGCCGGCTGGCATGGGTCGTGGCGATTGGGGCATGGCCTCCTGTTCCAGGGCCTGCACCAGGATGCGTTCCACCCGTTGCACGTCGACGAGGTCCACGGCCAGGGCCCGCTGGCAGGCGGCGTCCAGACGCTGGGCGGTGTAGCGTTCACCCAGCCTGATGAGCTTGTGGGCCTGGCGGATCCTGGACCAGGGCAGCTGGTTGTCGAAGAGGCGGTCGGCGAATTGGGCCACCGCCGGCCCCAGCAGGGCCGCGTCGCGCTTGATGCGCTCCGGGGCTTTCATGGTGTAGGCGGTCAGCTCGGCGGGATAGTCATCCGGATCGGTGGACCGACTGCCCCGGGACTGACGCTCATGCACCTTGATCAGCTTGCCCCGGTGGTAAATGCGCACCAGCTTGCTGTCCAGCCTTGCTTCCACCTGCTGACCTGGCGGGCAGACCGAAGCCGGCACCGAGTACAGCGCATACTGGCAGGCCACGTGATGGTCGGGATGGACCTTGGCCATGCGCCAGTGGGTAATCTCGTAGGGCTCGCCGTCCCAGGGCAGCATGGTGTGGCGCTCCTCTTCCTGAAATACCACCAGTGGTTGCCGGCGAGTGGTGCCGTGGATCCGCCGACCGGCCACTTCCAAGCACCAGCGCTGGGCTTCGGCACGCAGGTGGGTCAGACCATGGAAATCGCCGCCCTTGAAGAGCGTTCCCTGACGTAGGGCACGCTTCGTTCCACCTTGGGCTTGTCCCCAGGATGACGAGTCCGGGCTGGGTCGGCGACGAAACCTCGGTGCTGGGAATATTCCAGAAATCCCCGGGTCAGGCGCGGATGCAACGGGTCCGGTCCCGCCACCGCAGCGGGGAAATTGTCGATGCCCAGGTACCTGGGCACGCCACCGAAAAAGGCCCAAGCCGCCTCCAGGCCGGAGATGACGTCCTCCAGCTGCTGGCTATGCGTGGGCCAAACGAAGCAGTGGCGCGAGTACGACAGCACCACGATCAGCGCCCACACCACCCGGCGTCGGCCCGTCTCTGGGTCGGTGATCATCCCGAGCCGTCCGAAGTCCACCTCCGCCACTTCACCCGGCCCGGTGTCGGCCATCCGCACCGTGCGGACGCTCCGCCTGCCCCAGTTCCGCTTCCGGATGACCGCCGCAACGATGTGTACGACACCATACAGCCCCGCGCCGCCAGCAACTCCTGGATGCGGGTCAACTGCAACCGGTCCCCAAACCAGTGGTAGATCTGGTCCGCCCAGGGAACCAGGCTGTCCTCAACTGGCGTCTCAACCAGACGCGGCCCAGCCCGGCTGATCCCCGCCAAACGGCTCAACTGCTCCTCGTCGGGAGCAGGACCATCCTCCACTACCCCCGCCGCCTTCGCCGCGGCTAAATACTTCCGTACCGTCGCCCGCGACAACCCCGTCCCTTCCGCTATCTGCCGCTGACTGCCTCCACGCTGCCAGCGTCGTACCACTTCCTGTATTTCCACTCGTAACACCTCCTTGTACGCCATCGCTCCACCTCTAAACCGAAGTGCCGCAATGATCGCTTGCCGGTGCCCCAAGGTGGTCAAAGACCTTGGCGAAGTGGTCTATAGTTCGTGGCGATCTCTGTTGTTGTTCTACGATTCGGTCACCTGCTAACTGTTCAGCGAAAATGTCATCCCATGAGGGAATTGACATTGAATCAGCAAGAACAGGCAAGGATCAAAGTTCTCAACAGCGTATTGGAATACCACCTTCCCATCGCCCAAGCTGCCCAGATCATGGGAGTCAGCGAACGCCACACCAATCGCTTGCTGGCGGCCTACCGCAGGGACGGCCCCGCGGCAGTCGCCCACGGCAACCGGGGACGTAAGCCCCACAACGCCGTGCCCGAAGCTGAGGCTGCTGCCGTGGTCAAACTGGCCAGCAAGGATTACTCAGGCGCCAACCACAGCCACCTTACCGAACTGCTGCGGGAGCGGGAGGGGATCGACCTGAGCCGGCCCACGGTACGCCGCATCCTGGTAAAGGCAGGAATGGGCAGCCCCCACAGCCGGCGCTCCCCCAACACCGGTTTAGAAGGAAGCGCATGCCCCAAGAGGGGATGCTTATTCAGGTGGATGGCAGTCACCATCCCTGGCTGGAGGAACGGGGGGACAAGTTCGTCCTGCTGCTGGCGGTAGACGATGCCACCGGCATCGTGGTCCAGGCTATCTTTCACCCTAGCGAGGACACCCGGGGCTATCTGGCCCTGCTGGAGGGCCTGGTCCGGCAGTGGGGGATCCCCCTGGCCTTGTACAGCGACCGCCACGCCGCCTTCAAGTACAACGTCCGCCAGGGGCCCGTGCTTTACGAGTTCACCCAATTCGCCCGGGTAATGCGGGAGTTGGGCATCCAGCAGATCTTCGCCCCGTCCCCGCAGGCCAAGGGACGGGTGGAGCGGATGGCCTCCACCTTCCAGGACCGGCTGGTCACCGAGTTGCGGCTGGCCGGAGCTACCACCATGGACCAGGCCAATGAAGTTCTGCAGGAATTCCTGCCCCGCTTCAACCCCCGGTTCTCCGTGGCGGCGGAGCAGCCGGAGGCAGCCTACCGGCCGGTGCCAGCTGACCTTTCCCTCACCGAGACGGTCACCATAGTAGAGTCCCAGGAAGTGGTGTAAGAGTTAGGCGGTTGGCAAAACGCTGACCACCGCGTCATCCTTGATCGGAAGTCACAACCCAACCAAGGAGAACGACGGTGGTCAAGCAAAGAATGGATCTTTTGGAATTATTACGCAAGCGTGGTATGGACGGAGACGTGGACTTTCTGCGGGAAGCACTGCGGGTCCTGGTGGACGGCATCATGGACGCCGAGGTTTCCGCCCAGATCGGCGCCCAGCACGGCGAACGCAGCCCGGAGCGGGTCACCTACCGCAATGGGTATCGCAACCGCACCTGGGATACCCGGGTGGGCACCATGGAGTTGCACATTCCCAAGCTGCGGGAAGGCAGCTACTTCCCCAGCCTGCTGGAACCGCGGCGGCGCAGCGAGAAGGCTCTGCTGTCGGTGATCCAGCAGGCCTACGTGGAGGGCGTGTCCACCCGTCGGGTGGACGATCTGATCAAGGCCCTGGGTTGCGACGGCATCTCCAGCAGCCAGGTGTCGCGCATCTGCGAGCAACTGGACGAAGTGGTGTCCCGCGTCAACTATATTTGCCGGTTGGCGTCAATCAGTTTTGCCGGTTCACTTCCTTGGCCTGGACGCGTTGCTGGGCAGCGTTGGTGCGGTAGCTGGGGACGTCAAACTCCAGGATGACGGAGTGGTGCACGACCCGGTCAATCGCCGCGGCGGTGGCCATGGGGTTGGCGAAGATGCGCTCCCACTCCGAGAAGACCAGGTTTGACGTGATGCCCAACGATCGGCGCTCGTAGCGTTCGGCGATGAGGGTGAAGAGGACCTCCGACTCCTCGGCGCCCTGGGGCAGGTAGCCCAGGTCGTCGAGGAGCAGGAAGTCGAAGTTGTCCAGCTTGCGCAGCTGGCGGGGCAGGTCCAGGTCGCGCTTGGCGGCGAGCAGTTCCTGTACCAGACGGTAGGCCGGAGCGAAAAGGACGGAGTGGCCGGCTTCCACCAGGCGGTGGCCCAGGGCGCACCGGGCGTGGGTCTTGCCGGTGCCGGGCAGCCCGAAGGCCAGCACGTTGACGCCGCGCTCGACGAAGCTGCCCTGGGCCAGCTGGTCCAGTTGCTGCCGCAGCGCCAGGGGGACTCGGTCGTGCTCGAAGGTTTCCCAGGTCTTGCCCGAGGGCAGCCGGGACTCCCGGCGCAGCCGGTTGATGCGCCGGTGGCGGCGATCCTCAGCTTCCTGTTCCAGTACCTCCAGGAAAGTTGCCAGGGCATCGCCGTGTCCAGCGGCGGTGAAACGAGCCACCGACTGGGCGCCCATGGTAGGCAGCTTGAATTGGCCGCACAACTGGCCGATGCGGTCCTGCATCACGCTGGTGTCCGTCATGCGCACACCCCCGCCGCCGCCAGGCTGACCGTGAGCAGGCGGTCGTAGATTTTCAGGTCCGGCTTCCCAGACCAGACCAGCACCGGAGCTTCGGGCACCTTGGGCTCGGCCAGGTCCCGCACCTCCGCGTAGTCGAAGGACTCACCCGCCTCCAGCAGCAACGACAGCGCGCTGTCCACCGTGGCTTCCATGGTGGTCGCCGCCAGGTGCAGGATCCGCACGTACTCCACGTCGGCACGCTCCCCACGCCATTCCCTGAGCGCGTCGTAGGTCAGCCGGAAGTGCATGGTGGGAAACAGCTGCTCCCGGAAGCGGTAGCGGGCGAAGGCACCGGGCTTGCGCACCAATGAGCCGATGACGTGGCGGTAATTGACGTTGGCTTCCCCCTCGCCACGCACCCGTTCCATCCGTTCCACCAGGTGGCCCTTGTAGTACACTTCCGCCCAGTCGGCGTACAGACGGATCTGCACCTCCTTGCCGATGAGGCGGGAGGGCACGCTGTAGCTATGTCCCGCTACCTGGATGGTGCACCACTTGCGCACCTTGGACTGGTAGTTGACGTATTCCGGCACCGGGGCTGGGGGCAGGGAGCGTAGGCAAAGCAACTCCTGCTCCAGCTTCCCCTGTACCAGGCGATTGCGTCTCTCCACCATCTGCCGGACGAAGCTGGCGTAGTCGTCGACAGTGTCGAAATCGCGGCTGCCCCGCAGGATGAGGGCCTGGTCGATGGCGTCCTTCAAGCGGTAGTGGGCGTGCTCGGCGACGCCGTTTTCATGGCTCTGGCCGGGATTGATGCGGGTGGAGCGGAGGCCATAGTGGTCCAGCAGGGCGGCGTAATTGTCGTTAAGAGCGCGGCCGCGGCTGCTGCGCAATTCGTGAGTGGCAGCCGCGGTATTGTCGCTGCGCACCACCTCTGGAACGCCGCCCAGGGTCCAGAGGGCATTCTGCAATCCCTGCTGCAAGGCCAGGAAGGTCTCACCGGCGGCGACCTCAGCGTAGCGCCATCCCGAGTGGCTGAGTATCAGCTGGAACAGCAGGTGGGGGTAGGACTGGCCGGCGATGGTCACCTTGAGTTCCCCGCAGTGGGTGAAGTCGAACTGGGCCTCCCGTCCCGGCGGATGCACCTGGGGGAAGTACACCTCCTGATCCGGACCATGCCGCGCCCGCCTCCTGAGCCTGTCGAAGGGCCTGCAATCGTCGTTGCAGGGTGCGCAGCTGGGACGCGCTGAACCGCCCGGGATGCTGCTCCTCCTCCTGAGCTTGTCGAAGGGCAGTCGATAATTGTCGTTGCCTACAGCTTGCCCGTCGGATCATTCCGCAGCAGCGGCTCAATCTCATCCTCCCACACCCCGTCGAAGGGATCCGGCCGAGTGCGCCACCGATGCTCCGGTTTCGCCTGCGACGGCAATGGCCCACTCTGCCACTTGCGCGCTGAACGCACGCTCATCCCAGCCTTGGCCGCTGCCGTTTCCTGTGTCTTGCCTTCCATACGTTTCTGCCTCAATAGCCTGGTTTGTCGGTCTGTAATCAACGGTACCTCCGTACCGAATAATTACCCCATATCGACCGGCAAAAATAGTCGACGTTACCGGCAGGACTAATTGTCGTCTATCAAGTGGTGGAGAGTTTCCTGGGTCGGCCCCTGGACGGTGGTCCCTACCCCTACGTGTGGCTGGACGGCCTGACCCAGAAGGTGCGGGAGGGCGGTCGCATCGTCAACGTCTGCGTGGTGGTGGCGACGGGGGTCAATGCCGAAGGGCAGCGTGAGATCCTGGGTATGGACGTGGGCGCCAGCGAGGACGGCGCCTTCTGGCTGGCCTTCCTGCGGTCGCTGACCGCTCGGGGCCTCAGCGGGGTGGAGCTGGTAACCTCCGATGCCCACCAGGGGCTGAAGAACGCCATCGCCGCGGTGTTCACTGGGGCCAGCTGGCAGCGCTGCCGCACCCACTTCATGGCCAACCTGCTCACCCGAGTGCCCAAGCGTGCCCAACCTGGCCTGGCCACCCAGGACATTCTCGCATGGTCCGCACCATCTACCAGCAACTGTCTCCCGCCGAGGTCCACGGCCAATTGGACCGAGTGGTGGAACAACTCCGGGAGCCCTTTGCCCAGGTGGCCGAACTGCTGGCGGATGCCGCGCCGGACATCCTGGCCTTCACGGCCTTCCCAGTGGCCCACTGGCAGAAGCTGTGGTCCAACAACCCGCAGGAACGGCTGAACCGGGAGATAAGGCGCCGCACTGACGTGGTGGGCATTTTCCCCAACCGGCTATCGGCACGGCGCCTGGTGGGCGCGGTGCTGGCCGAGCAACACGACGAATGGGCCGAAGCCCGCCGCTACCTCACCATCCCCAACGCCGCCGGCAACGAGGCACTGCCGACGCCCAATATGCTGGACGCAGCGGCCTGATCAACATCAAAAGGGATGACGCGCTTTTACACTACTTGACGGGACACTACCCACCATCAAGCACACCCGCAAGGTGGCCCGGGACAACGCGGTCCACTACCAGTGGCGGGCGCTGCAACTGCTGCCAGGAACGGAGCGGCCCAGCTATGCCGGACTCCAGGTGGAGGTCTTGGAGCGGGCCGACGGGGAGCTGTTGATCCGGTACCAGGGAGAAACCGTCGAATCCAAGAGGGGGAACCGCCCGCCTCAGCCCTGTGGGGAGAAGGTACCGGCCGCTCCCCCACGTCGGAGGGACCGAAGGCCACTGATGGCCTCGCCAGCAGCCACCTTGATCGTGAACAGCGGAAGCTCCTGGCGGAACTGGAGTCCTCGGTGGAGAAGCGGGCCAAGGCCAAGAGCGTAGCCGGCAAGGTGAAACCCCTTCGCCACCAGTTGCACCGCAAGCCTACTTCCACCCAGCAGGCCCGCTGGGTGGCGGTACAGCAGGCCAAAAGTCGGGGACTCTCCCTGCGGGCCATTGCCCGAGAGCTGGGGATGTCACGGGTGGCCGCCAGAAAATATGCCCAAGCAGAGCGTCCCCCCACCAAACTGCTCAGCGCCAAGGAGCGGGCCAAGGCCGAGGCCCCGGTCGCGTCACAGATCTCCGCAGGCTAACCGTGGTGACAATTTCGCTTTTCAAAAAAGGGGACATATTCGCTGGACAACAACAGATTTCGCGGATCACTGGTACATAGTTCTTGGCGTTTTACAAATAACACCGTCTCGGGTGCGGCTAGTACTACAGTCGCACATGACCGCCCAGAGGGTCGGGCGGTATTGAAAATCGCAATGTCCAGCTATGGCGTACTGGCTTTGCTCTTAAGTGAGCAAAGCTAAATCCAGTGATGGATCGAGGCTAAGAGTAGCGAGTTAGTGTTTGGTGTGCGGCTGTAGTACTAAACCGAAGCCAGGGTGAAACCTCCATGGGTTCGGGGTAGGATAGGAGCGGTTGAGAAGGGCCGGAAAGGACCGAGAAGTCCGAGTGGGGGTTGCTGTGGGCATGGAGGAGATGGGGGCGCTGCTGGAGCGGTGGGGCATGGACGAGGCTGAGGTGCGGCGGCGAATGTACCGGGCGCCGACGCCCCGGGAGCGGGAAAGGTGGCACGCGCTATGGCTGCTGGCGCAAGATTGGACGGCGGCGGCAGTAGCCCATGCGCTGGAACGGGATGCCCATACCATTGGCCAATGGGCCACGGCGTTCGCGGAGCGCGGTCCGGCGGCGCTGGCTTTTGAGCAGTCGGGAGGTTCCCCCCCGCGCTGAACGAGGAGCAGCAAGCCGAGTTGAAGAGGGCGGTGCAGGGGGCACCGTCGCAAGGCGGCATCGACCTATCCAACTGGAACTGGAAGGTGGTGCGCCGGTTTGTAGAGGAACGGTTCGGGTTGTCGCTGTGCCGGAGCAGTTGCCTGAACTACCTGCATCGGTTGGGGTTTGTGCTGAAACGGCCCAAGAAGCGGTTGGTCAAGGCGGACCCGGTACGGCGGGAAGCCTTTGTGTCGGAGTATGCTGCGCTGACGGCGGCGGCCCGACGGACGGGAGTCAAGATATTCTTCGCTGACGAGGCCCACTTTCGGGCAGATGCGGATCTGCGGGGCAAGTGGGTGCTGAAGGGGGAACCGGCCCTGGTGGACTCCACCAGTCCGCGCCGGGGCGAGAAGGCCAGCTACTACTCGGCGGTGTGTCTGGAGACTGGCGAGGTGGAGGTGATGGAACTGGAGGGCAACAGCAACTCCGCCACCTCGGCCGCCTTCCTGCGACAACTGAAGGCGCGGCATTACGAACCGCTGACCGTGATTTGGGACAATTCACCAGCCCATCGTGGCGATGCACTGCGGGCTTACTTGGCCACGCCCGACTTGAACCTGTGCTTGGTTAACCTGCCCAGCTACAGCCCAGACTTCAACGCCGATGAGGCCATCTGGGGCTGGGTGCGCCAGGAGGCGACCGCCAATCTCTGCCTGGGCACTCGTACCGCAGTGCAGGAGAAAGTGGGCGACTTCTTCGCCCGTCTGTCCACCCGTCGGGAGGAAGTCAAGCGCCGCTGCCGAACCGTGCTGCAAGCACAAGTGGAAGAATTAATGGCCAGCAACCAAACCGACTTGCAGCACCCTGCAATTGCAGATTTCACCTTGGCTTCAGTTTAGGCAGAAGGCGGCCGGTCGCCACCATGCTGGCTGAGCGAGGTCTCCTCCTCCGCGCAGCCAAGACACCTCGGTCAGGTGTAAACCAATTGGTGAGGTCGGCCGGCCACCTTCTACCTTGGAACCGGAGCCCAGTCTGCACCGCTCCCAATGACCAAAATAGGCTTCACACCCGGGCTCTAGTCCTTGACTACTTCAGCCTTCGACATCCCTTCAATTCCCCAATAGGAACCCAGGCAGGCGCATCGTTGTAATAAGGCCGAAGCCAGATCACCAGCGACGAACTGGGCGAAGTTTATATTCCGCAAAGACATATTCAGTTCTCCTTGGCACGGTCTGGATTTAGCGGCAAAAAAGGCCAAGCTGCGAAACATGGCTTATCCTGTTGCAGCTGTGGCCAGCGGGATTCTATGCGAGACCTGCCACCGGGCCCACTCGTTAGCCCCAATCCACCGAAGATATGACGGTGTCGGCGTACTGAAGGGGTAAGAAAGTGCTCCCGTGTTCGGGGATAATGGTTTTTGAAACAGAAAACCGACCCGAAACGAGGAGCACCCAGAAGATGCTACCACTTGAGCACCCCGACCGCATCCACGTTGCCTTTGATGATCACCGCCTGGTGGCCAATGCGGGGCTGCTGCTGCCGGTCACCCTGGCCCACCACCTGGGCCTGGGTGAACTGGTGGACTGCCACGTTGACCTGGGGGATGCGCCCGGACGAGCCAACGCTGGCGACCAGATGCTGACCCTGGTGGCGTCGGCGCTGGCGGGCGGCGACTGCATTGACGACGCCGATGCGCTGCGGGCGGGCGGGACGGCGCGGGTGCTGGGGTGTGTGGTCAAGGCGCCATCCACCCTGGGGATCTTCCTGCGGAGTTTCCGGTGGGGCCACGCGCGGCAACTGGACCGGGTGAGCCGGGAGTTGCTGGCCCGGGCGTGGGCCGCAGGGGCCGGACCCGGCGACGGTCCGTTGACCATCGACCTGGACTCCACCCTCTGCGAGACCTACGGGCTGTGCAAGGAGGGAGCTCGCCACCATGGGTACACCGGCCAGCGAGGCTATCACCCGATCCTCGCCGTGGCCGCGGGCATCGGCGACGTGCTGATGGCACGGCTGCGTGAGGGCCGCGCCAACACGGCCCGAGGCGCCGCCCACTTCCTGCGGGAGACGGTGGGCCGGGTGCGCCATGCCGGAGCCACCGGACCACTCACCATGCGGGCCGACAGCGGCTTCTACACCCATGCCAGCGTCGCCGCCTGCCGAAAGATGAAGGTCCGTTTCTCCATCACCGTCCGCCAGCACCAAGGCCTGCGCAACCTCATCGAGGCCATACCCGAGGGGGACTGGACGCCGATTCCCTACTGGATGGAGGGCGCCGCCGATGTGGCCGAGACTGAATACACTCCTTTCCAGGGGGAGCCCGACGCTGTGCCGGTGCGGCTCATCGTCCGCCGTGTCAAGCCCACGCCCGGGTCCCAAATGGCCCTCTTCGCCGCCTACAGCTACCACGCCTTCATCACCGACCGTGAGGGCGACACCCTGGATCTCGAGGCCGACCATCGCCGCCACGCCGAGATCGAGAATGCCATCCGCGACCTGAAGTACGGCGTGGGGCTCAATCATCTCCCCTCGGGGCGCTTCCCCGCCAACGCCGCCTGGCTGGCCGTACAGGTCATGGCCCACAAACCTGGCCCGCTGGACAACGCGCATCGGCCTGGGCGAGCCGGTGCTGACCACCAAGACCCTCCGACGACGCTTCCTCTCTCTCGCCGGACGGCTCACCCGCAAGGCGCGCCGCCTCACCCTGCACCTGCCCCACAGCTGGCCCTGGCAAAACCAGTTCAGTAGCGCCCTGGCCCGACTGCGCGCCCTGCCACTTCCTTCCTGACGCCGCCCACGGGGTCTGACCCGTCCCCCAGGCTACTCAAACGCCTCGCCGACCCGCGCCAGGCCCTGCTCTGAGTGCCTCCTGCTACCGTCTGCCCTGACGATCTCGCCCTCCGCCGCCCCATTTGGCCGTCGTCATCCCCATCGCGCGGCTGCAACATCCCTCGCCCAGTTCGTTTCATTGGGGTCCAAGCCTCACCGCGGCTTTCCCGTGTCCCGCATACACTGTCTGCTCGCCACCGCTACATCCCGTCGGTGGATTCGGGGTTAGGCTGCTGTCGGTCACGCTTGCCCTATTTAATCTGTCATTGCGAGGAGCACAGCGACGTGGCAATCTCGATGAGTTTGAGCACGGGTTGGCGAACCGCCGTTGCTATGGCGACGAGATAGCCGCGCTACGCTCGCAATGACAGAGTGGGTACGCATTAGGCTGCAGGCGCAATTTTTTGACTCCGCGACGAAGTGTAGATCCGCGCACCCCAGATGCGACGTTGTTGCCGCAGGCACGTCTCCTCGACGCCATCGTTACTCTTGCTGCAGGCTGCCCAGCAAGGACTGGATGAGGAATACTCCGCGAGCGCCTGAACTGGTGTGGGCGACTCTGCCCTGTTTGTCCAGAAATACGTAAGTGGGAACACCGCTGACGCCATATGCCGTAGCCAGTTGAGCGTTAGCATCGTAGATGTTTGGGAATGACAACCCAACCAGGTCTACGAAGGCCACCGTTTCCGACTCCGTGGTGTTGAACTGGGAGACACCCAATACGTCCACACCGGCTGCCTGCAACTGTGTGGCGTAAAGCTCTTGGACAGCGGGCAACTCCCGCTGGCAGTGGGGTCACCAGGGTGCCCAGAATGTCAGCAACGTGGGTGTGCCCAACGTGTCGGCCAGGTCAAATTTGTTGCCATCGAGCAGCACGGCCTGGAATAGCGGGCCGGCCTGGCGTTCCTCGGCTACAGCCTCGGTCGGGACCGGCCGGGGAGTGTAGGTGGGCCTGGGGGTGTACGTGGGCGGTGTGACCGTTGCTGTTGCGGGCTCAGTAATATCTCCACGAGATGGGAGCGGAGTGGGCAGCGAATAGTCTGCCTGCCAGCCAACGGGTTGCGAGGATGGCGAACAACCTAACAACGCCGCGACCAGCGCCACCATCAAGATTGCCAAAGCCGTGAGCAACGCATGGCGGGGCATGTTGCCAGTATGTTGCGGCGGCATTTGGTGCGGTGAAGGCGATCGGACTAGCCGGGCGTCTGAGGGGTATTCATCATAGCAAGGGATGCCTCGTGGTGTCCATCGAGCTGCTGCGGTTGCCAGGGCCTTTCGATTATCGGAACGTAACGGTCAAGGGTAAGGTGGCGACAGCGTTGGTCGATATGGCTACGAGATTGCCACGCTGCGCTCGCAATGACATTTAAGGACAATCGAAAGACCCTGTGCGGTTGCGGTATGACATCGGGCATCGAGACGGCGGAGGTTGGCCGGCCGCAAACCAAAAGAACGCTGCATGAATATTGCTTCGAGCGCGCCGGGCCAGGGCTGAATTCATTACCCGGCGCACTCGCGATGCGCCGCGTTCCTAGTCTGCAACCTCGACGATCATCTCGATCTCTATCGGCATTCCTCCGGGCAGAGTTGCCATGCCAACGGCGGACCGGGCGTGGCGTCCCTGGTCCCCAAAGAGGCTGATCAACAGATCCGAGGCGCCGTTGGCGACCAGGGGCATATCGCCGAAATCGGGTTCGGAGTTGACCATGCACAACAGCTTGACGATCCGCTTCACGTTGTCCAGGTCGCCAATCTCTCCCTTCAGGTTGGTGAGCAGGTTCAACATGGTCTGTCGGGCGCAGTCGTAACCCTGGTCGACGGTTACTGCCGAGCCCAGCTTGCCGACGTGCAGCAAACCGCCCTCAGGCAGTCCAGGGCCGGTGCCCGAAAGGAACACCAGGTTTCCGGTTCGCACCGCGGGGATGATGTTGCCGGCCCCAGGCCGCCGGGGTGGGGGCAGCTCGTAGCCTAATTCTTTCAGTTTGTTCTCTATCTCGGGCATGAAAACGCTCCTTCAATGTTCGATGTTCCTATGTTCAATGTTCAAGTTGAAACTAAAATGGCGCCAACTACGCCGCCAATTGTAACCCGCCCAGGTAAGTGCAACACAGTGGTGAGGGACGTCGCTGGCCGCCCGCCGGTTTGGGCGCGGGTCTCGAGAGCCTGGCCGATGGTATCACGTTGTCTGTGGGCGAGCGCCGGTTCGGTTTTTCTCAATGCCCGATATACAGATGCTCGATATACAATGGTTTCCTGAAAAACAGATCAGGTTATTTCGTGACTACGGGAGGTGTACCCATGCCGGCTGAGAAAGGCATCATCCAGACCATATTGGGGAATGGATCTGAAGGTTGGGAGGGAGACGGCGGGCCGGCGTTAGCCGCCGCGTGTCAAACTCCGTATGCCTGTGAGTTTGATCCCCAGGGGAACATGATCGTGTGCATGGGGCGCCATCACAGAATCCGCCGCATGGATGCTGAGACCGGTGTAATCACGCTGATCGCCGGCACGGGGGAGCAGGGATACGCCGGTGATGGCGGCCCCGCTGTGGACGCCGTCATCAATCAACCATACGGGTTGGCCATCGACGTCGACGGCGATATGTATTTCTCGCAGCGGTTTGACCCGGCGGTGCGGAAAATAGACGGTCGCACGGGCATCATCTCAACCGTGGCCGGCACCGGCGAATTCGGGTACAGCGGGGAAGGCGGGCCCGGCAACGCAGCCATGATGCGGGAACCCAACGACGTGTACCTGGACGGACAGGGCGGCCTGCTCATCGCCGACATACAGGATCAACGTATTCGCCGGGTTGACCTGTCTACCGGGATCATAACCACATTTGCCGGCACCGGAGAATTGTCCCGTGCCGGAGAGGGGAAGCCGGCCACCGAAGCCAGCCTGATGGGTCCGAGAGCAGTTTGCATGGGATAGCCTGGGGAATGTGTACGTTTGCGAAAGGGAAGGCAACGGGGTTCGCAAGATATCCCCCGATGGAACGTTGACCACGATTGCCGGCGCCGATTCCGTGTACGGCTACTCCGGCGACGGCGGCCCGGCGTTGTCCGCCACCTGGGGAGCGCCCAAGGCGATGCGCTGCGACCTGAATGACAACATCATCGTGGTTGATTCGGATAACTGCGCCGTGAGGCGGATTGACGCCCGGACCGGCGTCGTAACCACCATTGCCGGCGGCCGGGAAGGTGGCGGCGGCGACGGTGGCCCGGCCGTAGATGCCGGGTTAGTCCATCCCCATGGGTGCGGCATCAACGCGGACGGCGACCTGTTTATTGCCGACACTCACAATCACCGGGTGAGGGTGGTCGGATTGTGAGCCACACACCATGCAATCAGCTGACCCGGCCAGGTCGGCAATGGCCGGCCGCCGATCGGCCGGCGTTAAAATTGCCGTGGTAGTATCTGACAACCCAACACTCCCCAGGAGGACGCCATGGTTCTGAGAGGCGAAGACTGGTTGGCCCTAACCACCGAAGCAACCCTGGAGCCGGAAATCCCGATTTGTGATCCCCACCACCATTTTTGGGTCGCCCGTCCGGAGCCTGCTGCCTACCAGCGATACCTGCTTCCGGAGCTGACTGCAGACGTTAACAGCGGCCACAATGTGCGCTCGACGGTCTTCATCGAGGTGCGGTGCGAATACCGGCAGAGCGGCCCCGAAGAGATGAGGCCAGTGGGCGAGGTGGAGTATATCGAGACCATCGCGGCGGAAAGCGCCAGCGGTAGCCTCGGGCCCACCAAAGCCGCCGCCGCCATTGTGGGGTACGCCGACCTGAAGTTGGGTGAGGCGGTGCGCCCGGTGCTGGAAGCAATGCAAGCCGCCAGCCCAACGCGCTTTCGCGGCGTCCGGCACGCCACCGGCTGGGACGAGAGTCCGGAGTTGGCCAACCGGGATATTCGCGGAGCCCTGTCCACCGACGGCTACCGGGCGGGAGCCAAGGTTCTGGCCGGCATGGGGTTGCTGCTGGAGAACTCCCTCTATTTCCATCAGCTGTCCGAACTGGCGGAATTCGCCCGGGCGGTGCCTGACCTAACCATCGTCCTGAACCACATCGGCGGCCTGGTGCGGGTGGGCCCCTATGCCAACCGGGACGACGAAGTTCTGCCGGCCTGGCGGCGTGGAGTGGAAGAAGCGGCCCAGTGCCCCAACATCGTAATGAAGCTGGGTGGGGTAGGACAGTTGCGCTATGGATATTACTGGCACGACCGGGACGTTCCCATCGGTTCTGAGGAGCTGGCCGGCACGCTGGGCCCGCTCATGCAGCACTGCATCGAGCAGTTCGGGCCGGACAGGTGCATGTTTGAGAGCAACTTCCCGGTGGACAAGCCGTCTTATTCGTACAATGTGCTGTATAACGCCTTCAAACGGCTTTCCAGCGGCTATTCGGCAGCTGAACGTGCTGCCCTGTTCCACGACACCGCGGCCCGGGTCTACAACATCAGTGATTGATCCCCGCAATCTGCCACGGTCCGGGAGCGCCCCGGGTCGGGGAACCCGAAGGAACGCGGGTAGTGCGCGACCGGGCGCGGCACCTCGACCCGGAGAACCGGTCGCTGTTACCATATCGCCGTGTGATTCCAACTCTGATTGACCCCCTGGAGGTACATGATGGTACTCGTTGGCCAAGAGTTAGAGACCGGAACAATCCAGTACGTCAGCCGTGACGGCACGATGATCGATGCCTTTTACAGCCGACCCGCCGAGGCCGGGTCGTACCCCGGCGTAATCGTAACCATGGAAGGCATGGGGTTGATGGACCACCACAAAGACATTGCCGTGCGTTTCGCCGGGCAGGGCTACCTGGCCATTGCGCCGGACCTGTATACGCGGGAAGGCACGCCGGAGCCGGAAAACGTGCTGGCCACGCTGTTCGCCTCTCCCGACTCCCGGGCGATGGACGACCTGGAAGGGGCGGCCCTGTATCTGAAGTCCCAGGCGCATAGCAACGGCAGGGTGGGCATCATCGGCTTTTGCTCTGGCGGACGCTACACCCTGATGATGGCCTGTTTGAGCAGCAACATCAACGCGGCGGTGGACTCGGCCGGCGGCCACATCGTCCACGAATCCACCGACTTGCGGCCGGTGCAGCCGATGGACATGGTGCCCAACTTGTCCTGCGCATTGCTGGCGTTATTTGGTGTAGAGGACGAGAACCCCACGCCGGAGCAAGCGGAGCAGATGAAAGCTCTGCTGGAACAGCACGGGAAGACCTACGAGTGGGTGATGTACAACAACGCAGGACATGCTTTCTTCGCCGACTACCGCCCCAGCTACCGCGCGGCCCAGGCCCAGGATATGTGGCATCGGGTGCTACAGTTCTACGGCCAGCACCTCAGAGGCTAATCAAGGGGCGGTATGCCACCGCCAACGAGGGAACGCCACTGCTGACCAGCTAAGGCCACCGCAGCAGGAGGCAAATTCACCCCAACCGCCTGATGCGCGGCATGCCCAGGCCGGACAGTATATTGATAATAGTCAATATGGCGCCGTTGACCAGCAGAGCCTTCGGGGCTCCCAGGATGCCGGCCAACGCTCCGATCCCGACGTGACCTACTGGCGCAAATCCGACGCTTAGCACCCAGGATCCCGTAGCGCGCCCTCGGTCCTTGTCGGCCACAAGGTCCTGCATGAGGGTTTTGTAAAGAGTATCGACGGCCATGGCGCAGGCGTTGACGAACAGCAGCACACCCAGGAAGGAGTAGATGTTGCGAGACAGGGAGAACGCCATCTGTCCCACGCCGAACCCGGTGGCGGTTACAAACATCATCAGACCTTTCTTGCGGGAAGTGCCCAGCCCGGCCAGCACCCACAGACCCAGCAGCCCTCCGGTCTGACGGACGGCGGTCATGATACCCAGTCCGGTGGGTCCGACGTACAGGACATTCTTGGCGAATACCGGCAGCAGGGTCATGTGGGTGAACCCGAAAACTTCCGTGGCGGCGGTCAGAAACATGAGCACCAGCAGGAACCGGTTCTCACGAACCAGGCTGACGTAACCCAACAAGTTCTTCAGCACCGGTTCGACGGAACCGGTCGCCGAGCGGCCTGGGTTGCTGATCGCCAGGGTCCCGGCAGCGGAGAATAGGTAACAACCCGCCGAAGCGATGAATTGCCAACCCGGCCCTACCAGCTCGATCAGCCCTCCAGCGACGATGGATCCGACGATTCCGCCTCCCTGCATGGCCATCGCACCCAGCGCCAGGCCGTTCAGGGCTTGTCCCTGGCCTACTATGTCGTAGGTATAGGTCTGGCGGACCGTGATGGTAAAGGCCATGAAGCCGCCCAGGGCAAGCACCAGCGCGATGATAACCCACACGTTGGTGCTCCCGCCGAGCAGCAGCAGCGCCATAACCAGTGCGGCTGCGGATGCCCCCAGGGTGCCCAGGCGAAGCAGAGCCCGTCGCTCCCACCGGTCGGCCACCGCTCCGGACAACAAGCCGAGCAGAAAGAAGGGCAGCATTCGGGCGGCGGCTCCCACGCCCACCATGAACGCCGAACCGGTTAGCTCATAGATGAGCCATCCGACCGACACCTGCTCCATCCCGGTGGCCAGGGAGTAGAGGAGCGTCGATGCCCACAATAGGCGGAAGTCTCTGATGTGCAGGGAGCCAGCCCAGTTCCTGATACTGTACACGGGCCCTGAATGATACACCCATTGGGAACCTGGCAGTCCCGGACCGTGGCGCTCGAGGGCCCTTCCATTTTGGGCAGTCGGCTCAGGACGATCCTGAGACACACGCGGGGTGATCCTTCGACAGGCTCAGGACGAACGGGGGAGTGGGTTGGTTCGGGGCTTGGGCGGGCTCGGGATGATGCTTTGATGGGCTCAGGATGAACGGAGCGTTGATTGGTGTGGCCCTTGGGCGGGCTCAGGACGATCCTTCGACGGGCTCAGGATGTACGGGTGGATTGGTTTCGCTGGACGACTGCCAGGCTGCGGGTGCGGTTGTAAAGCGAGGAAACACGCAGTGTGAAGTGGTATTATTGGCGCGTTACCCGGTATTGGAGTGATTAACGTGCCTTTTGGAAATGACGACTGGTTGGCTCTAACGGAAGAAACTCCCATCGAGCCCGCGATCCCGCTGTGCGACCCGCACCACCATTTTTGGGATCGACGGCTACCGAGCATCCCGTACCAGAGGTACCTGCTGCACGAGCTGATGGCCGATTTGGACTCTGGGCACAATGTCCGCTCCACGGTGTTCGTGGAAGCCCGGTCGATGTATCGGGCCGCTGGGCCGGACGAATTACGCCCGGTTGGTGAAGTGGAGTTCGTACAGGGACTGGCGGCGGCGAGCGCCAGCGGCGTCTACGGTGAAACCAGGGCCGCAGCGGCCATAGTCGGCCACGCCGACCTGAAGCTGGGCCAGGGTGTGGCGCCGGTTCTGGAAACACTGCACGCGGCCAGCCCCAACCGCTTCAAGGGCATCCGCCACAACGTCACCTGGAGCCCTGACCCTTCGCTCGAAGACCGCGAAACCCAGGGAATAATGGCCAACGACACTTTTCGAGCCGGCGCCCGCGTTTTGGCCGGGATGGGTCTATCATTGGATGTAATGCTCTCCTTCCCGCAACTGAACGAACTGGCCGACTTTGCCAGGGCGGTGCCCGAACTTCCCATCATCCTCAACCATCTGGGCGGCGTTAGCCGGACGGGTATTTACGCTGGGCGGGACGATGAGGTCATACCGGCGTGGCGGGAAGGTATCCGTGCTGTGGCCGCTTGCCCCAACGTTACCTGCAAGATCGGCGGGATGGGAATGCCGCGCTGGGGCTTCGGCTGGCACGCCCGGAACATTCCGATCGGTTCTGAGGACCTGGCGGTAGCCATGGCGCCGTGGATGAACTACTGCATCGAGCAGTTCGGGCCGGAGCGCAGTATGTTCGAAAGCAACTTTCCGCCGGACAAGGTTTCCTTTTCCTACAACGTGATGTACAACGCTTTCAAGCGTCTCTCGCAGGGTTACAGCCCGACTGAACGAGCCAACCTGTTTCACGACGCTGCGGTGCGGGCGTACCGCATTGAAACCTGACGCGGAGCGCCTGGTAGGTAGTATGAAGTACGACGTCATCATTGTCGGCGCAGGATCGGCAGGCTGCGTCCTGGCTAACCGGCTGTCGGAAGACCCTGGCCGTTCCGTACTGTTGCTGGAAGCCGGACCGGACTATTCGTCCGCCGAGCTGCTGCCCGACGAGTTGAAATTTGACATGAACCAGGCTGCCTCCGAAAAGGGCGCGGAGCACAACTGGTCGCTGGTGGGCCAATCCACTCCCCAGCAACCGGGCCCGATCCACGTGGCCCGGGGCCGTGTAACCGGCGGCAGCAGCGCCATCAACCACCAGATCCTGTTGCGGGGGCTCCCTGAAGATTTCGATGCCTGGGCAGAAGCAGGCAACGACGAGTGGAGCTACCAAAAGACGCTGCCCTATTTTCGTATGCTGGAAAGCGACGCCGATATCAGGGATGACTTCCACGGCGCCGATGGCCCCATACCGGTTTGGCGGCATCCTCGCGAGACATGGCTACCCTTGCAGCAGGCTTTTTATCAGGCGTGCCGCGACGCCGGCTTCCCGGAAGACCCGGATATGAACCATCCGGATGCGACCGGCGTTGGGGCCATGCCTCTGAACAACCCCGGCGGCGTGCGGATGAGCACCGCCCTCACCTACCTGGACGACTGCCGCCACCGGCTGAACCTAACCATCCGGCCCAATATCCTCGCGCGGAGCGTCCGGTTCGAGGGCAAGCGGGCTACGGGAGTGGAGGCTGACAGCAATGGCGCGACGTACGTGGTCGAAGGCGAGGAAATCATCCTGAGCGCCGGAGCAATTGCTTCGCCGCAGCTGCTTCTGCTATCCGGCGTGGGACCCGCCGATCAACTGCGTGAACTGAGCATAGACCCGGTTCACGACCTGCCCGGCGTGGGTCACAACATGAAGAATCACCCATCGGTTTCCATCGTGTTCCGTGCGCAGCCGAGCAACCACCTCCCGTCGGACGCGCCCAGAAATCAGGTTGGTCTTCGGTTCACCGCGAATGGCTCGTCCGCTCGCAATGATATTCAGGTCCAGCCCACCACGTCCTATCCGGAAAGCCGGAATGCCCCCGACATCCGCATCGGTTGTCGGTTGGAATTTCCCTACAGTGAAGGACGCCTTACTCTCACCTCTGCCGACGTTTCGGTGCAACCAGACCTGGATTTCCGGTTCCTGACCGATCCCAGGGACACCGCCCGATTGCGGGACGCGGTGCGCCGCAGCGTCCAGATATTCGAGCACCCGGATTTTGCCGACCTGCTGGCGGAACGGTTGTCGCCTACCGATGATGACCTGGCCGACGACGACACACTGGACGCTTGGCTCCGGCAAAACGCCGGCATCGCCGGGCACACTGCGGTTACCTGCAAGATGGGGCCGGAATCCGACCCGCTGGCGGTGGTTGACCAGTATTGCAACATTCACGGTCTGGAAGGGCTCCGCGTAGTCGACTCCTCGGTGATGCCGGAGATAGTGAGGGCCAACACCAACGCAACCATAATCATGATTGCGGAACGGGCCGCGGAATTTATCAAGGCCGGCCGCTAGCGGAGGCCGGCAAATCACGGCGCCGGCTTGCGTCTGAAAATTCGCAGCGCTATTGAATTACCGTATCCAGTGCGACGTTCCCTTGATTCGCCGGAGCCGGCGCTGGTGATGTGGGTCGATGAACGGTACGAGATTCAAACCCGGGATCGCATCAGGCGGGTAACGCGTACCCACTTTTATCTGTCATTGAGAGGAGCGTAGCGACGTGGCAATCTCGACGAGGTTGAACGCACGTCGGGGAACCGCCGTTGCTACGGCGACGGGATTGCCACGCTACGCTCGCAATGACAAAGTGGGTACACATAAACGGGATGTTGCACACGAGTACCCAATCGAATCTGTCATTGCGAGTAGCATAGCGACGTGGCGATCTCGACGAGGTTGAACGCACGTCGGGGAACCGCCGTTGCTACGGCGACGGGATCGCCACGCTACGCTCGCAATGACAGAGTGGGTACGCATGAGCATCAGGCGGCTGTTGACAACGGGTCCGGATCACGTTGAGCGGCATATTCACGATTGCGTGCGCCACGTTACTCTAAGCTGCGGGTCAGATGCCTTGCCAGTAACGCCGGTCTTCTCCCCGGACGAAGCGGCCAAAGCCTGGGTCGGGGAAATGGCCGGCAGACACCAGCGTGCCTTCGGCTTCCAGCATGTCGATCACCGCATGTCTGGTGGAACGGGCCGTGTCCTGGTTGATGTCGAACTCGGGGCACCAATCGGTGTGATGCGCCTGGATAGGACTGTGGGCAACGTCGCCCAGGACAAATGCGTGTTCGCCGTTGGAGTCGACTCGGATGGAGTTGTGCCCGGGAGTGTGTCCCGGCGTGGGGTAGGACGTCAGTTCGGGGGTTATCTGGTACTCCCCGTCCATTAGGTCCATCACGCCGTGTTCCTGCAGCGGTAGCACCTGTGGTACCACGTACTCGACGGTGTTGATCACATCGGGTTGGGTCCAGTAGTCCCAGTCCTTTTGGGGCACCAGGAAACGGGCGTTGGGGAAGTTGGGTTTCCCGTCGGTGTAATTCCAACCGACGTGGTCGGGATGCACGTGAGTAAAGACCACCAGGTCTACGGCATCCGGGTTGATGCCTTTCGACTTCATGTCGTCCAGCAAATAGCAGCCGTCCCCCTGCATACCGGTGTCCACGATTATCAGCTTGCCGGAGGAACGGATGGCCAGCGAACCCCAGCGTTGCTGGGCGTTTTCCTGATCCGCCATCAACTCAGGGTACTCTCGCCACTGTTCGATGGTGGTGTGGGGGAACGCCACCAGGGGCGACCTGACGGGCAGGTTGTCGTTGAGAGAAATCAGCTCGACGGCGCCTACGCTTACGATGTGATTGGGCATCACGGCCTCCAAAATAACGGGTCTAAAGTTCGAAGGTCTTTCTGAAAATGCTGGGGGAACCAGGTCCGTGGGTGATCAGGGCCCGCATCTCGGCGTTCTTCGGGTCGGCGTCCAGTTGGGCCGCCCATGCCGGGGTCTGGGAGACGTTTTCGTTCTCAAACTCGTAGACCACTGAATACATGGGGTCTTCGCCCCGCACAGTCCTGAACCGTCGACCGCGGATCACGCCGGGCACTTTCTCGAAATTGGGCACGAAGATCGAGTTATACCACTGGTTCCACTCGGCATCGCGTTCGGGCGGGATGTTCATTCGGCCCACCTGTAGCGCCGGGGCCATGCCGCTTTCCGCCATCGCGCTGGAGACCGAGTCGGGATAAATCATTTCGTAGAGCGGGTTGAAGAAATTTAGGCCGATGAGAGACGGCCCCATGGTCTCGCTCCACTTGGATTTGGCCCGCTTGGTGAAACCGTTGCCCAACACCGCGGCCGGGCTCTCCAACTCGTAGGCGGCCAGATGCTTTGGTCCGCCGCGCACCGCTTCGTAACGGGCGGCGTTCAGCACCCCTGGGACGTTGAGGATTTCCTGGATGTGCTCCTCGTTGTACCAGCGGTTGAATTCGTCCTCGCGGTCTTCCGGAACGTCGCACCAGACCATCAGCATTCCGGTACCCTTTTTGGCAGGCATAATGTTTCCCTCCGTTCGATGGAAACGCTTCGATAATAACGTTTGGGGTGTTGGGGTTTTGAGAGTTGCGGCGGGGTTCGTTGATTCAGCCAACACTATAGCCCAGCGCGGCCCTGTCGGGAACACGCCGCAGCTGTTAGTCGTGCTATTGAGCGCTGTTGACCTTACGGGGACTGCGGGTACGCGGCTGAGACGGGGGGTTCGCATCAACGCAGGAGCAGTCGGAGCTGGAACGTCAGGCGGCTTACTCGGCTGCGTCACGCGTACCCATTTTCATCTGCCATTGCGAGCGCCCTTCGACAAGCTCAGCACGAGCGGGAATCTCGATGAGGTTGAACACACGTCGGCGAACCGCCGTTGCTACGACGACGAGATTGCCACGCTACGCTCGCAATGACAAAGTGCGTACGCATGAGGGACGGCGGCGAATTGACGGCGGGCGCACCTCGGTGTGGGATGAGTCGGGGCATATTCGCCGTGCGCGCCCGCGAACGCGTCGGTGCGTCGGTGGAAGATTAGCCCGCCAGCGAGCCCATCGGGTCCCAGGGCGGCAGCACTATTGGCTCCAGATCCAGGGCTTGCTGCAAGTCCGCGGGGAGATAGTTTAGAGGGGCCGAAATTTCAAACATATACTCAGCGAACCAGGAGTCGTTCATCATGAAGAATCCCTTGTCGCCAACCTTGTCGTCCCAACTGTTTTCCACCCGCCAGCGGCGCGGCTTGCCGTCAACCACGTCCACGCCGGTGAACAGCATGGCGTGGGTCATCGCCGTCTGGTGGTATTCCAGCCGTTCCGCCTTGTCCATGGAGAACTCGGCGTTATAGACGCTGGCGTAGTCGAACAGGTCAGCGTCCCAAAGTCCCTTATCACGGTGCATTTGCTTGCCCGTGTCGCAGCCCATCCAGACGGGCTTGCCATCCAGCAGCATCCGCATGGCAATGTCCTTCATCAGTTCAATGTCCACATTCAGGTATTTAATCTGTTTTCCGTCCACCACGTTGCCCAGGTACTGGACGGTATAGGTGCGGCCCGGCGGGTTGGACTGGCGCGGGTCGTGGACCAGGCAAACGTAGTCCTCCATGGGGGTGGCGATGTACTTTTCAGCGAACTCCAGGGGAGTCATGCGAGTGTCCCGATGGAACTCGCCGTCCTTGTCCTTCCATTGCCAGTCGAAGTTGGTGGGCGGGTTGCCCAGGTGGATGCAGAGGATCTGATAGATGGATTGAAGAGCCTCATCCTTGGCCTGGCGCATTGCATCCAAACCGCCTTCCTCGTTGTATAGCCGACGGATATTCCGCGCGCCCTGGCGCACCTGGTAATTGAGGCTGGCGTTCATGCGGGCCGAGTTGCCAGAGCTTTCCGTTTCCGGCATGACGGTTTTGGGCACGACCCCGTGCTTGCGCATGAGGCTGACAAACATATCCCACTGGCCGCCGTCCCCGAGTGGTTGGTGCAGCAACCACGCCACCACCCGGTCGTCAACCTGGCGGTCGGCGGTCTCAATGACTGCTTCCAGGATGTAGTTGGCCCGCTCAATCTTGTCCCAGAACATTACATAACTCTGGCTGAATTCGAACTCCTTGACGTTGAGCAGGTCTTTGGATTCCGCGCGAAACAGGTTCAGGCCGGCGAACATCCAGCAACGGCCGGAGCGCGCCTGGCTGGTGACGCCCCAGTCGTCCAGCACGGTGGAGAAGGAGTGGGTTGCCGCCGCCATGATGTTTCGGTTCAGGGCCACGTCGTTCACATCGTGCTGGGTGACCACGTTCTGCATCAATTGGTGGGAAGGCTGTGATTCGAAGGCTTCCCGAAAACCGGTCAAGGTTGCGGAATCCAGGGTGCCCGGGTTGGTCGGTGTGGTCATATTCTTTGGTCTCCTTTACGGCTTTCTGCACGAATGCTCGCGAATGGCTGGTTTCTCCAATTGAGAGCCTTTTCGTTAGTCAGTCGGGTCCGATGGGCGGCGACGTTGCCGGGTGCGAGTGAACTGTTGCCTTCAGGGTCTAGTGTTCAGGTCCGTGACTACGACATCGTATCGTACTATCGGAGGCAATGGAAATCCGGCCTGGGCCTCACGCGTACCCAGTTCAATCTGTGGTGGCGAGGAACGCCCGCTCATTCCGGGCTCGTCGAGGGACGTGGCAATCTCGATGAGGCTGACACACGTCGACGAACCGCCGTTGCTACGGCGACGGGATTGCCACGCTAGGCTCGCAATGACAAAGTGGATACACGTGAGGGTCTGGGCCAGTCGGCTGCGGCGGCTAGTCATTCGTCTCGAGCGTAGCTTGGCGATCCAGATGCCAAAAGATGAAGTCGTTGGCGCCGATTGCGTCTGCGTCGGCGTTGGCGTTCCTGCGGCGTGAATCTAACCTGGCCGGGATCTCGCTTACCGGGCGTCGTTGACCCGTTTCAGGAAGTCTTCAGCGCCGAGGCGCAACAGACCCCAGCCGGAAACAGTTACGAAGTTGGCACCCAGGTTGATGAACTCGGCGACTCCGGCAGCGTCTGCCGGGTTGTTGCCGCCCACACCGACAGACTTGCCGCCGGCGCGAACCCGGGGGATGACCTCGCTCATCACGCGGCGCACTTCGGCCGCTCCGGGATTCCCCATGCTCTGGCCGAGGTCGGATGCCGCCACGTGGAGCACGTCGGTGCCCGATACCTGGAGAATGTCGTCCAGGTTGCCGACCGCCTCGATGTCTTCGACCATTGGAATCACCAGCACCTGTGAGTTAACCCAGGCCGTGGCCTCGTCCCGGGAGATGCCGATGCCGTAGTCCTGGGCGCGTCCGCCCCCCATGCCCCGATAACCGTCGGGATGGTAACGGGAGGCACGGGCGATGGCCGCGGCCTGCTCTCCCGTGTTGACGTGAGGCACGATTATCCCCTGGAGGCCCCGGTCAAGGTACCGGAGTATGGTTGGCTCGGAGTGGTCGGGAATGCGAGCGATGGGCGTAATGCCGAAGGATTCGGCGGCGCGCACCATGTGCTCAACCTGATCGAGGCCGGCCGGCCCGTGTTCGCAGTCGATCATCACGAAGTCGTAGCCGAGGGCGCCGAAAATCTCCACCATGTCGGGAGCGTAACGGGTGATGATGGCGCCGAAAACTACCTCGCCTTCGTTGAGTTTAGCCTTGGTGGTGTTGGTACGCATTAGAATGTTCCTTTTCGGTAAAGATTGTGCCCGGCGGCCGGAGCAGACGGGCGATTGATTGAGCGAGCTGTCTCCGCCAGCCCTACAACGAACCGTCGATCACGATATCCAGCAGGGCCGGCTTTCCGGAGGCCACCGCCCGTTCCACTGCGGGCCTGATTTCAGCGGGATCGGTGATGCGTTCGCCGTGGACGCCCATGCTGTTGGCGATGGCCGCCATGTCGAAGGGTGTGGCGAATTCGGAATAGAGGAGTCGGCCGCCGGAGGTTTCGGGCAACTCCAGCACATCCTGTTGGTAGATGTTGAAGTTGACCTTCAGCACCCGGTACATGCCGTTGTTGCAGATGACGAAGACGCATGGGATGTTGTCGTTGGCAGCCGTCCACAGTCCCTGGACGGTCATCATGGCGCTGCCGTCGCCGATGACGCCGAACACAGGGCGGTCCGGATAGGCGCATTGGGCGCCCATGGTCGCTCCGATGCCGCCACCGATGGCCTGGCCCCGAACGCCACGCAGGTCCCCCAAGCGGGCGGCCTGGAAGTAGTGGCGCATGGCGCCGCGGTTGCTGATTGAGTCGTCAACGACCACGGCGTTATCCGGGACGGCAGCGGCCAGTTCGAACATCATGCGCGCTGGCGACATGGGCGTGTGGTCCCACCGGTACGCAGCGGCCTGATCGAAGGTTTTCCGATTTTTGCGCTTTTCGTTTACGACGGCCCGCCTGCGTTCCTCGATCTCGGAGCGATCCCCCGGCGACAACCGTTCCGTGAGGGCTGCGGTCAGGTCGAATAGCGCCTTCCCGCAATGGGCCACGATGCCTACGTCGGTGGGTTCGGAGCGTCCGATGCGTCCTGGACTGGGATCGATGTGCACCAGCCTGGCATCCGGGGGAAGAATTACGTCGCCCCAGTAGAAGAGCTCTTCAAACGGGTCAGTTCCCACCGCCAGCACCAGATCAACACGTTGCAGGATGGCGCGTTGGTCGCTCACGCGCAGCGAGAGGTTGCCGAGAAACTGGTCGTGGGTGGTTGGGAAGGCGACCTCCGCGCCCCGGGACTGGTACACCGGCAAGCCCATCAGCTCGGCCAGTTGCACCGCCTGATCGAGTGCGTCGTCTTCGGCCAGCCGGTCGCCCACCAGCAAGATGGGCCGGCTGGCGTCCAGCAGCAGAGAGGCCGCTTCGGCGATGCCTTCTGCGCTGGGACTCGGGGCGTCATACACGGGGCGGGAGGGCACGATGTTCATTTCCGCCACCCCTTCCAGGGCGTTGGAAGTGAACCCAACATAAACCGGGCCTTTGGGGTGGCTGTTGGCTTCGTTGAAGGCCCGGCGCATCGCGCTGGGTATCTGATCCGGAAGTGTCAATTCCACCGCCCACTTGGTTACGGGCCGGACCAACTGGGCCAGATCGGTAATGGACTCGTTCACCTTGCGGGCATCGTAATTGGCGGAGGTCACCACCATGGGGGTGCCGGTATTGAGAGCGTCCAGCATGAGGGCGATGCCGTTTGCCAGCCCGCTATCGACGTGAAGGCTGACGAAGGAAGCCCGCCCGGTTGCCCGGGCGTAAGCCTCGCCCATCCCGACGGCAACACTCTCCTGGAGGGTCAGGATGTAGCGCAATTCCGGGTAATCACCCAGCAGGTCGATGATGGGGCCCTCGCTGGTGCCGGGGTTGCCAAAAATGTACTCAACACCCTCGGCTTTGAGCATTTCCAAAAGCGCCTGCTTGCCGGTCATCAATTGCGACATCGCTTCTCCAATTGTGGACTGCCCAAAAAATAACGCCGGGCAGCACGGTTTGCCCGGCAATTCTACAACAAACTGTCAGCGACAAACTGTCAGCCAGCAATTGCAACGGCGACTGTTGCTCATGCGTACCCACTTTAATCTGTCATTGCGAGCGTAGCGTGGCAATCCCGTCGCCGTAGCAAAGGCGGTTCGCCGACGGGTGTTCAACCTCATCGAGATTGCCACGTCGCTACGCTCCTCGCAATGACAGAATGGGCACCTATGAGCCATTGGAGAAATGGTGGGCGAGGGATACCAACGTTGCTTTGGGTGGATGCCCGTCTGCTGCGTTATAATCGGTTCCACTACGCTTGTCTTGCGTTCTGTTTTTACCGAGACAGTGCGCCAAATCGTCGATTCGGGAGGCAATGATGCTGGACTTGATCATCAAAGGCGGGACGGTGGTTACGCCGGGGGGCGCTGGTCTCATGGACGTGGGCATTCAGGGGGAGCAAATTGCGGCGGTGGCATCTCCCGGCACTTTGGACGACCTGGGCGCGGGGGAGACCATCGACGCCACGGGGATGATCGTCCTGCCGGGCGGCATCGAACCCCACGCTCACATCAACGTGCCGGTGCCGGATTATTGGGCCGGAGGCGACCCCAGCGTCTTCACCCAACCGCCCGAGGCTGCCAGCCGCGCCGCCGCTTTCGGCGGCGTCACCACCTACGTGGATTTCGCCGGTGCATTGCCTCTAACGCCCGGCGCGGTGCCGCCCTCCGAGACGATCATGGCGCAGATTGAAACGCGGCGGGATACGTTTCGGGGACATTCCTACACCGACTACACCTTCCACTACATTCTCGCCGGGGCAATCCCGCCCAGCACCATGGGCGAGATTGGCGAGGCGATTCAGTCGGGCGTAGCCAGCTTCAAGATATTCACCACTTTCCACGCCCGGGTTCCGATGGGGCACCTTTGGGAGATTTTCCAGGAAGTTGGCAAGCACGGCGGCATCATGGCCGTCCACGCCGAAGAGGACGACATCGTTACCTATATGGAGGAAAAGCTGGAACGTGAGGGCCGCGACCACGGTTCCAACCTGCACCTGGCGCACAATAACATTTCCGAGGATATATCCTTCCGGAAGGTGGTGCGGCTGGCCCGAAGCACCGAGACCGGCATCTACTTCGTTCACACGACGGCCAAAGAAGGGGTCGCCGCCATCGCCGAGGCCCGTGCCGCGCAACTGCCGGTCTACGGCGAGGCGTTGCACAACTACCTGGAGTTCACCTGCGACGATTACCTGAAGCCCGACGGCCTTGCCATCCACACCTACCCTGCCATTAAGTACTCTGATGACCGGGACGCGCTGCAACAGGGGCTGGCGGACGGCCCCATCTGCACCACGGCCACCGACGAATGGACCACGTACAAGAACGTCAAGCTGGCGGGCGAAACGATCCGCACCCTCTGCGGAGGACACAATGGTATTGAGACCCGGATGCCGGTAACGTACACCAAGCTGGTGTCCACCGGACGCATCGACCTGGAACGGTTCGCCGCCATCACCTCCACCAACGCCGCCAAGATCCTCGGGATGTACCCGCAGAAAGGCGCCATCGCCGCGGGCAGCGACGCCGACATCGTTATCTTCGACCCCAATCTCAAGAAGACTATAACGGTGGACGAACTCCACGCCGATTCCGATTACTCTATCTGGGACGGCTTCCAGTGCGGAGGGTACCCCATCATGACCTTGCTGCGCGGAAAGGTAATCGTGCGCGACGGTCAGCTCCACGGCGACCCTGGAGACGGTCGTTGGCTCCCCCGAAAGATTGCGCCGAGGGTGATTACGCAGACATCAGTGTAGGGTATGGCGCTAATGCGCCGCGACAGATTGGCGCCTGACGCGGGCAAGCGCCTGGCTTTGCCGGTCAATAAGCTCTAGGCGCAGAGTCAGATTGCCTGAGGGTGCACGCCACATTACCGGTGGTTACCCGGTTGTTCGTTTGTGCCAAAATTGTGGCAGACGACATAAAAACCGCCCCGATTTGGGGCGGTCTTAGTAGGGAACCAAGGGAGTGGTGCCGAGGGAGGGGATCGAAGGTATCAGTATTTTGGCGTATTGTACACTGCTGTGAATTGAGATTTTCTACTCAAACCTACGGGCCCCAGGTGATAGACGACAATTAGTCCTGCCGGTAACGTCGACTATTTTTGCCGGTCGATATGGGGTAATCATTCGGTACGGAGGTACCGTTGATTACAGACCGACAAACCAGGCTATTGAGGCAGAAACGTATGGAAGGCAAGACACAGGAAACGGCAGCGGCCAAGGCTGGGATGAGCGTGCGTTCAGCGCGCAAGTGGCAGAGTGGGCCATTGCCGTCGCAGGCGAAACCGGAGCATCGGTGGCGCACTCGGCCGGATCCCTTCGACGGGGTGTGGGAGGATGAGATTGAGTCGCTGCTGCGGAATGATCCGACGGGCAAGCTAAAGGCAACGACAATTATCGACTGCCCTTCGACAAGCTCAGGAGGCCGAGCAGCATCCCGGGCGGTTCAGCGCGTCCCAGCTGCGCACCCTGCAACGACGATTGCAGGCCCTTCGACAGGCTCAGGAGGCGGGCGCTGCATGGTCCGGATCAGGAGGTGTACTTCCCCCAGGTGCATCCGCCGGGACGGGAGGCCCAGTTCGACTTCACCCACTGCGGGGAACTCAAAGTGACCATCGCCGGCCAGTCCTACCCCCACCTGCTGTTCCAGCTGATACTCAGCCACTCGGGATGGCGCTACGCTGAGGTCGCCGCCGGCGAGACCTTCCTGGCGTTGCAGCAGGGATTGCAGAATGCCCTCTGGACCCTGGGCGGCGTTCCAGAGGTGGTGCGCAGCGACAATACCGCGGCTGCCACTCACGAATTGCGCAGCAGCCGCGGCCGCGCTCTTAACGACAATTACGCCGCCCTGCTGGACCACTATGGCCTCCGCTCCACTCGCATCAATCCCGGCCAGAGCCATGAAAACGGCGTCGCCGAGCACGCCCACTACCGCTTGAAGGACGCCATCGACCAGGCCCTCATCCTGCGGGGCAGCCGCGATTTTGACACTGTCGACGACTACGCCAGCTTCGACCGGCAGATGGTGGAGAGACGCAATCGCCTGGTACAGGGGAAGCTGGAGCAGGAGTTGCTTTGCCTACGCTCCCTGCCCCCAGCCCCGGTGCCGGAATACGTCAACTACCAGTCCAAGGTGCGCAAGTGGTGCACCATCCAGGTAGCGGGACATAGCTACAGCGTGCCCTCCCGCCTCATCGGCAAGGAGGTGCAGATCCGTCTGTACGCCGACTGGGTGGAAGTGTACTACAAGGGCCACCTGGTGGAACGGATGGAACGGGTGCGTGGCGAGGGGGAAGCCAACGTCAATTACCGCCACGTCATCGGCTCATTGGTGCGCAAGCCCGGAGCCTTTGCCCGCTACCGCTTCCGGGAGCAGCTATTTCCCACCATGCACTTCCGGCTGACCTACGACGCGCTCAGGGAATGGCGCGGGGAGCGTGCCGACGTGGAGTACGTGCGGATCCTGCACCTGGCGGCGACCACCATGGAAGCCACGGTGGACAGCGCGCTGTCGTTGCTGCTGGAGGCGGGTGAGTCCTTCGACTACGCGGAGGTGCGGGACCTGGCCGAGCCCAAGGTGCCCGAAGCTCCGGTGCTGGTCTGGTCTGGGAAGCCGGACCTGAAAATCTACGACCGCCTGCTCACGGTCAGCCTGGCGGCGGCGGGGGTGTGCGCATGACGGACACCAGCGTGATGCAGGACCGCATCGGCCAGTTGTGCGGCCAATTCAAGCTGCCTACCATGGGCGCCCAGTCGGTGGCTCGTTTCACCGCCGCTGGACACGGCGATGCCCTGGCAACTTTCCTGGAGGTACTGGAACAGGAAGCTGAGGATCGCCGCCACCGGCGCATCAACCGGCTGCCCTCGGGCAAGACCTGGGAAACCTTCGAGCACGACCGAGTCCCCCTGGCGCTGCGGCAGCAACTGGACCAACTGGCCCAGGGCAGCTTCGTGGAGCGCGGCATCAACGTGCTGGCCTTCGGGCTGCCCGGCACCGGCAAGACCCACGCCCGGTGCGCCCTGGGCCACCGCCTGGTGGAAGCCGGCCACTCCGTCCTTTTCGCTCCGGCCTACCGTCTGGTACAGGAACTGCTCGCCGCCAAGCGCGACCTGGACCTGCCCCGCCAGCTGCGCAAGCTGGACAACTTCGACTTCCTGCTCCTCGACGACCTGGGCTACCTGCCCCAGGGCGCCGAGGAATCGGAGGTCCTCTTCACCCTCATCGCCGAACGCTACGAGCGCCGGTCGTTGGGCATCACGTCAAACCTGGTCTTCTCGGAGTGGGAGCGCATCTTTGCCAACCCAATGGCCACCGCCGCGGCGATTGACCGGGTCGTGCACCACTCCGTCATCCTGGAGTTTGACGTCCCCAGCTACCGCACCAACGCTGCCCAGCAACGCGTCCAGGCCAAGGAGGTGAACCGGCAAAACTGATTGACGCCAACCGGCAAATATAGTTGACGCGGGACACCAGGCGGTGAAGCTATGTCCGTGGTTGTGAATTTGTCCAGCATTTGTCCAGCATTTTTCAGGCTGCTGGCTGCATGGCATTCGCAAAGGCATCCGCCGCTTCCTGTTGCCATCCCTCGAGGGCGTGGGCGTAGATATCCATGGTGATTTTGGGACTTGAATGGCCAAGACGTTCGGCCGCCACGGCATAGTTTGGCCGCACATCCAGCAACACCGAGGCGTGGAAATGCCGCAGGCTTCTCAACGTAACACTTGGGCATCCCGCGCGTTTTGCCAACCGTTCCACGGCGTGCATCACCGTGTTGGGATGCGACCACCCGGTCCATTCGCGCCGGGGGAAGACGATCGCAGGTGGCTCTACACCCAGTTGGCCTGCTAGCTCCTCTTGCTTTGCCCGGTGCTTACGCAGGACTCCCACGGTCAGTGCATCCAAGGCCACGGTCCGCTCCCCGCGTGCCGTCTTAGGCGGCTCGAACGACACACCATCAGCTATCACGACCAGGGACTGGCATATTTGCAAGGTTCCCTCGTCCAGATCGATATGCTCCCACGTCAAAGCCAGGGCTTCGCCTCGGCGCATCCCAGTGAAAGCGATGAGGTGGATGAACGGCCAAAGAGGGTTCTCCGCCTTTTCCGCCAACGACAATAGCGCCAGCACCTCGTCCATTTCGGGACTGTACGCTTCCGTCTTGGCGACGGTGGGTGGCGACACCAACGCCACGGGATCCCTGAATATCAATTCCATTCTCAACGCGTGTTTCACGGCACCGCTGAGCACGTGGTGTACCGCCTGCACACCCTTCGGTGCCATCCCGTCGTCCAGGAGTTTGGACTCCAGACCCTGTATATGCATTGGGGAAAGTTGCAAAAGCCCCACGTGCTCCAAGGTGGGTTTGATGTGAAGCCGTATGATGCCCTCGTAACGGTCGATGGTTTTCTGCCTGCGATTAGGAATGATTTTCTCCTGTAGCCATTTGTCCAGCCACTCACCGACCTTGTACTGGACTTTTGTAGGGGCGATGCCGCGATCCAATTCTGCCAGGATTTCGCGCAGCCGACGTTGGGCGTCGGATTTCTTTCCCCGGACCGTTTCCGTCTTGCGGATACGTTTGCCATTGGCGTCACGGCCCAGGAACACCTGGATTTCCCAGGAGCCCGGATTGCGTTGCCTGATAGTGCCTTTCATGGTGTGATACCTCTCCAATCGGTTTCCAATTGTTAACGAACTTGGCGCGAACGGGTCAGCTCGGCTGATGATTTCCGACGGGACCGTCCGGCAGCGTCCTCACGGATTTGCCAAAACGTTGAACCGCTCCGCCGGAAACTCCCTGCATGACGTCTCACCTCCTTATTAAGGGTAATGTTGTGTGGTCGGCGGTTTTCCAACGTGAAAGTTGGCCAGGCAATGTAGGCTTGCCCCAAATGCGGCAGCCGGCGCCTTTACCCGAATCCACCGAAGCGATGTACGCTGGAGTTGACACCAGGGTTGATGGGCAAGGGAGGGCGAACAGGCCAGGCCAGGTTCCAATAGATGGGGATGAGGGCGGTGTGAAGTAGGCACCCAGACACGATGATGGCGGCCCGCAGTGGCCATGGCGGGCGTAATTCGAGATGCGGTGGGCAAGGAGTGCCCTTCGCGGGCTGGGTTGGCGCGAGTTGGCGGGAACGGTCAGATGGCCGGATGGCGGGTCAGTGGCAGACGGCCGCCGTCAGGCTGGGAGTGGAATTGCTCGCAATCGAGCCAAGGCGCGACTGAACTGGTTTTCCCAGGGCCAGCGCTGGGGCAGATGCAAAGTGAGGCGGCGCGCCGAGCGGGTGAGCCGTCCGGCGAGGGAGAAGAAGCGTCGTCGGAGGGTCTTGGTGGTTACCAGTTGCTCACCCAGACCGATGCGCGCGGTCCAGCGGGCCAGGTTATGCGCCATCACCTGCACCGCCAGCCAGGCGCCGTTGGCGGCGAAGCGGCCTGAGGGGAGATGGTTGAGCCCGACGCCGTACTTGAGGTCTCGGATGGCGTTCTCGATCTCGGCGTGGCGCCGATGGTCGGCCTCCAGTTCCAGGGTGTCCCCGTCTCGGTCGGTGATGCAGCCGTGATAGCGGTAGCTGGCGAAGAGGGCCAGCTGGGAGCCGGGCGTGGGCTGCACCCGCCGGACGCTGAGCCGCACCGGTGCGGCGTCGGGCTCATCCTGGAAGGGGACGTAGGTGGTCTCCGCCACGTCGGCGGCGCCGTCCATCCAGTAGGGAATCGGCGTCCAGTCAATCTCGGGTATGGCCTCGATGATATTCCGCAGGCGGGCTTGCTGGCGGACGGTGATGGAGTAGCGCACATCCATCTTGCGGCAGACGGCGACGATGGCGTGGGTGTAGAAGCCGCTGTCAGCCCGCACCGTGAGTTGTCCCCTGGCCCCGCCGTAGCGTACCCGCCCCACCGTCTCGCGTAGAAAGTGAGCGGCGCCCCGAACGGTGTTGGCGCGGCCCTTGCGCAGCCGAGCCATCAGCACGTCGCCGGTGCCGGCGGCAATGGCCAGCAGCGGGTGATAGCCTCGCTGGCCGGTGTAGCCGTGGTCGCGCGCCCCCTCCTTGGCCAGACCGTAGGTCTCGCAGATGGTGGAGTCCAGGTCGATGGTCAACGGCCCGTCGCCGGGTCCGGCCCCAGCCGACCAGGCCCGGGCCAGCAGCTCCCGGCTGACCCGATCCAGTTGGCGGACGTGGCCCCACCGGAAACTGCGCAGGAAGGTCCCCAGGGTGGATGGCGCCTTGACTACGCAGCCGATGGCGCTAGCCGTCCCGCCGGTGCGCAGCACGTCGGCGTCGTCAATGCAGTCTCCTCCGGCCAGAGCAGACGCCACCAGCGTCATCACCTTGTCGCCGGTGTTGGCTCGGCCTGGGGCGCGACCCAGGTCCAGGTGCCGGTCAACCAGTTCGGGCCGGCCCAGATGCCGGCCCAGCGTGGCTGGCAGGATCAGCCCAGCATTGGCCACCAGGCGGTGGTCGTCAAAGGCGATTTGGATGCGGTCGGGGTGGTCATCTGCTAGCATCTTTTGGGTGCTCCTGGCCTGGGGACGGTTTCCTGTTTCAAAAGCCATTATCCCAGATGCACAGGAGCACTTTCTTACCCCTTCAGCACACCGCGACACTCATCTTTTCGGTGGATTGGGGCTAAAGTAGCCGACGTGGCAGCTATTCCAGCAATCAACAATGTCGCTACCAGTATAAACAGGGGGACAATCCTTGCCGATTTGTTCAATTTTCAATCTCCTTTACACCTTGTAAGCGTTCAGCCCCAATCCACCGATAATATGAGTGTCGCGGCTTCCTGAAGGGGTAAGAAAGTGCTCCTCTGCTTCTGGGATAATGGTTTTGGAAACACATAACCGACCCCAGACCAGGATCACCCAAAAGATGTTACTACGTAACCACCCTGACCGCATCCACTGTTTCGAGACCATTATCCAGTATGAGGTTTTGCAAAACCTCTTGTTGCGACGGGCGCTCTATTGGCGACATTGTGATTGTTATTCTCCAGTGTAATGACTTGGTCGATGGCGCCAGGCTGGATTGGCCAGAAAAAACGTCTCCATAATATTCCCACTGCTCCAAGCCCATCTATGGCAGAGTTCGCCTATGAACTCTGCCATACCAAGCGAAGGGTCAATGCAGACGAATTGGCCCGCATTACGTAACCCATATTGTGCGAATCCGCATGGGCCTGAACTGTGGTGCGAGCGTCCTGTTTGAGTAGGGAGCGGCGTCGATCGGTGCCCTGGACTGTGACCGAGTTCAATCCGATCCTGCGCGGTGCCCCAACCCTCCGCAGAAGCCGGCCCGCTGGTCCAGCTCCGGCGCCGTAATCGGAAACATGTTCTAAGGACACCGACCTCGGCCTTCAGGTTCTTGGACGGCTGGCGTCGTCCCGTGTAGGATGTCGCTCACCCTCAATTTCAAAGGACTCACGATGCGATACATTTCAGTGTGGTTGGGATTGATCATCTTGACCGTGGCCATAGCGGTGGCGTGTGCGACCCCTGAGCCGATAATCGAAGAGATCGAAGTCACCGTAGAAGTAACCGAAATAGTTCCTCAGACGGTCGAAGTTCAGCAGACCGTCGAAATCCCTGTAACGCGCATTACTACAAGATTAGTTGTCGCGACGCCCGAACCAACAGCCACCCCCAGGCCAACGCCCGAACCAATAGCCACCCCCAGACCAACGCCCGAACCAACAGCCACCCTCAGGCCAACGCCCGAACCAACAGCCACCCTCAGGCCAACGCCCGAACCAACAGCCACCCTCAGGCCAACGCCCGAACCAACAGCCACCCTCAGGCCAACGCCCGAACCAACAGCCACCCCCAGGCCAACGCCCGAACCAACAGCCACCCCCAGGCCAACAGCCACCCGAACGTCTCCCAGCACCAGTATCATAAAGAAATCCAGGAGCGGGATCTGCCATCCGCCTGGCGGTACGTATTACAGCAGGACCCTCAATTACACTCCCTATGCAACGATGGCAGAGTGTCTGGCCAGCGGAGGCCGGCGGCCTGCGAGATAAATTCACTCGGGGCAGCGTGCAACCACTCACCCGAGACGAATGTTGCAAATCGACCTCTTTAGTGTTGAGGGTTTGGACTTGACGGGGGCTATTGTGCTTACTCCGAGCCGGCTACACGCACGATTTACGTAACCCATGTTGTGCAAACCTCGCGTTGCTATCCATTCCTGCCAAAACCCCCGCCGGCCAGCAAACTCATAACAATGCACAAGAGCCGCTGTAGGCTCGTTTCCAGCCTCAACGCACAGGGGAATGCCAGTGCGGACTAGCTAAGGGGCCCTCCGTGGCCCCAGCGCAAGAATTTGGGCACTTCACCAGCGTTTGCCATCGGCCCAGCGACCACAGAAGAGAAACCGAAAGCCGACTGCCGTATCCACAAGGGAAGTGAGCAACGTTCAACGGCACTACAGCGGTCCCCGTTGCCGTTCACGAGAATAGCTATTGGCCGTGGCTATGCTCGGTAGCCCGGAATACCCCCAGGTCGTAGCCTCAACCGTTCACCAGCACGTTGCTGGCACCGGTACGTTATATTTACCGTGAACGTGCAAGAGGAATGACGATGACCACCAGCAAAGAGCAGGAAGCGTTTGGCCTCGTCGTAGAGCGCCACAAGAGCAGCGCGTCTGAGAACGACATCAGGAACGCGTTCCAGCGTTTCATGGAAACGGCCGGAGTAGCCGCGGCGTCAGAGATGACGACCGAACGGCCACCGGGAGTCGGAAACCCTGGTCGGATGGACCTCTACGTCAACAACACGTGCATCGAGTTCAAAACGAACATCTTGCGTGGTGGCGTACCTGACCCAGAATACGTCGCCCAGCTGGACGGGCACCTCAAAAATCTGCTGAAAGCCGGCAGTGGCGTGCGGAATGGCATCCTGACCGACGGCGTCCATTACTTCCTGCGCCGGGTTGGCGAGGAAGATCTACCACTGCAGAAGACCGAAACACGGAGCATCTTCGAACGCGCTGAACAGGCACCTCGCCTGCGTGAGTACTTGCACCGCATCATCTCAGCCCCGGCCGAAAACATCAGCCCCACGGCAGAGAACCTTGAAAGGCACTTCGGGAACAGCTCCGACGCATTCCTGGCCGGCAACCTGCTACTGAAGGAAGCTTTCGTTGACAGTATGCCTTACAGTGAATACCATATCAGTAAGGAGCCATCATGATTATCAAAATCACCTCCAAGCGACAGGTCACATTTCCGGCCCGCGTGCTCGATGCCATGGGGGTGAAACCCGGTGACCAGCTGGAACTCACCGAGGGTCCGGACGGCTTCATCCTGCGCCCCAGGCGCATCAACTACTCGCGCCTGGGTACCCTGAAGGACAAGATTGCGCCAGGGACTCCGCCGTTCGACATCCGGAAGTTCCGCGAACAACCCTATGACACCTCGCTGCGGGATTGACACCTCGGTTCTGGTGAGGCTGGCGGTAGGAGAGCCCGAACCGGACTTCCAACACTGCGCGGAAGCGCTCCGCGTCCTGATCGAGGATCAAGGGCGCGAAATTTTTGCGTCGAACCAGGTTATCGGCGAAGCCTATGTTGCTATCCAGCACCACTACGGAGTATCCGATGCCGATGCACGCGCTGCGCTGATCAACGTGCTGAGCAGCGGCCTGGTCGCCCAATTGAACGGGCAAGCGGTGATCCTGGCGCTGCAATCACCAGAGAGCCCCGGGCTGTTCGACAGGCTCATCGCCGACGACTACTCGCGTGTTGGTTTGGAAACCCTCACCCTGGATCGCCGGATGGCAACGTTGCCCAATGTACACAGATTGTAGGTCAGGTAGTGCCAATCCACTGGAGGGCAAGAGTTGAACGATCCGCACGTTGAAGCACTCATTTACGTCGTGGAGCACGTAGAGACAGTCAAATATGACAGCGCAACGTCGATAGAATTCGACCGTCCAGCCTTTCACGGCGAAGTCGAAGACGAACGAGCGCGCTTTGAGATGAAAGAGCATTACTCCACTGAGGGAGAAGCGCAGGCCGCAGTTCAACCCTTCATCGACCAGTGGGAATTCAAAGAGACGCTGAGAACTGGACCCGGGCAGTTTGCCTTGAGGTTCGATCATTCCGAGATCGAAGACCGTCACCCCACACCGGGTGTTATTGCGTTATCAGACCAACCTGTGCGGGGCAATGTCACAGTGAGCACGCCAACCGTAACCGTGTCCAGACCATATCCCCAGCCGCCATCGGAAGCCGCGATGGATATACACGACCCCGATGTGCAGGCGATGCTCCACCGATATACAGGCTATCGCGAACGGCGTGAGCCGCTACCAAGTATGGCCTACTTCTGCCTGACTATGATCGAATACAGATTCCATCGTAACAAAAGACCAAAGACATCTCGACATTTTCGGATCGACCTGGATGTCCTGGATAAAATTGGACACCTAACCGCCGACAAAGGTGGCCTAGATGCACGGAAAGCGCGAAAACAAAAAGGTGTCCCAGAAAACCTTACTCCTCATGAACGGGCGTTTTTGGAGCAGGCTGTCCGCAAAATGATATTGCAGGCCGCTCGTGTTGCTGCCTCACCGGAAGCCGATATTCCGACAATCATTATGGCAGATCTCCCGCCCCTGACCGATAAGTAGGCTCCTGGCTGCGCGTCATCCTGTGTAAAAGGCGGCGGTAAAGTGGGCCACGTGGGCGGTTCGATCGTCTGGTTGCGGCTGTCGGCGTTGGAAAACTGTACCGTCCGCGGCCTTCTATACGGAATGAACCCGACTCCATCCCCGGAGCCGACGCCCACGCCGACAAACACTCCAACGCCACCAGCGCAACCCGAGATCGGAGAACCACCAAAGACCGGTCCAACCGAACTCAGCGCGGAGGTATTCGACGGGCACGTCATCTTCAGCTGGTAACAGGCCAGAACCCCCACTACGTCGAGCAGATAGTACGACGACGAGAGGCCGGCCTCAGACCGGAGGACTGGATTGAATTCCCGATCGGCCTGAACGAAAACTCGTTCACAGACCCGATGGCGCAGTCCAGTGTTGCCTATATCTACCGCGTACAGGCATTGAAGGCCAACGGAAGGTGGAGAGAGCAACCACGTCGAGGTATCAATGCCGTAAAAAACGATAAACGACCAATCCATCCAAAACCAGCCCGCCAGAACTGGACTGGCGGGCTTTTTGTTTAGCACCGTTGGCCTCAAGGATCCCAGCCGGCACATCACGACGAAATCGAAGAGTGATCACAGGAAAACCGACAGGGCCGAAAACGGCTATCCGATCTGCCTGAGAAATCGCCATAGAGGACACAAATACGAGCTGTGATGGCGATTTAGGCTCCTGGACGACTCACAAGTCATCCGAGGCTCGAAAACGGCCTGAGAACACGTTTGGCGACTCACCAACGGTAGACTGATCGCAACGAACCTACCGGTGCCGCGGGGCAAGAAATCCAGCCCAAAGGCCCGGCCCCGGTGAACCGCCGGTACCCGCAAGGAACCAAGCCATGTACCAAGGCCCTGCAGCGGCCCTTGTTGCTGTTCACGAAAACACTAACCTGGTTTCACAATTTTCTGCGACAGCAGTGCAGGCTGTGGATGTAACCGGCATAATCCGCACTACGTGACTACGTCAGCGACGCACCGGGTTGCCCAACAGCACCGAAAGTTAGTCCACAAGGAATCACGATGACAACAGACGGAGAACGTGAAGCTTTCGACCTCGTCGTAGAACGCCACCGGCTGAGCGCGTCCGAGAACGACATCCGAGCCGCTTTCCAACGTTTTATGGAAACCGCTGGAGTCGCCGCCCTCGCCGAGCAAACCACTGAGGGGCCACCTGGGATCGGTAACCCTGGCCGGATGGACCTGTACGTCCACAACACGTGCATCGAGTTCAAGACCAACATCGTGCGGAACAACACACCGATCCCCGGCTACGTGGCCCAGCTGGACGGGTATCTCGAAAACCTGCTCAAGGCCGGCACCGGTGTCCGTAACGGCATCCTGACCGACGGCGTCCACTACTTTCAACGTCGCGTCGGTGAAGAAAAACTGCCCCTGCTACCGTAGGAAACCATGCAGACGTTCCATCTTGCAGAACAGGCGCCCCGACTACGTAATTACCTAGAAAGAATCATCTCAGCACCTGCTGAGAACATTATCCCCACTGAGGGCAACCTTGAGAGGCATTTCGGCAACGTTTCCGACGCGTTCCACGCCAGCAACCTTCTGCTGAAGGAAGCCTACGACGCACACCGCGAAGATCCAACGGTGGCGGTGAAACGACGGCTATGGCAAGACCTGCTGCAGGTGGCGTTGGGCAAGGACGCTGCTACGGCCGGCGACGAAAGCGACTGGTTGTTCATCAGGCACACCTACATCACCAGCCTGATCGCCGTCATCATGCAGCAACGACTGCTGGGTAACGTGGCTCGCCACGCGGCCGAAAGGCCGGACGCTCTTCTCAAAGGACATATCCTAGCCGAACAGTCGGACCTGCATGGCGTCATTGACGCTGACCTCTTCACTTGGCCCACGGAAGTGGGGGAAAGCGCATACCTCCGGGAAATAGCCCGAGTCGTGGAATGGTTTGACTGGACGCAGAACGCGACAGAGGTCGGGCCCACGCTCTACCAGAATGTGATCACGCAGGAAGAGCGTAAGCGCCTCGGCGAGTACTACACGCCCCGCTGGTTGGCGAAGGAAATCACGGAGACCGTGGTTGACGACCCCCTGAATCAGCGGGTGCTAGACCCGTCCTGCGGCAGTGGTACATTCATCGAAACAGCCGTTGAGCGAATTCTCAACCACTCAGGCGGTTTGTCAAGGACCGCGACACTCAAGAAGTTGCAGGACAACGTAGTCGGAATCGACATCCACCCCGTAGCTGTCCAGCTTGCGAAAGCCACCTGGGTGATGGCTGCAGCCGACACCATACGTGCCGCTCGCGAAGAGAGCACAGGCGCCGGCGCCGTGAGCGCCCCCATCTACCTGGGCGACTCCATGCAGCTACGCTACGACACCGGCACCCTCTCCGCCAGCCAATACATTGAACCGAAAACCGGAGAGACCCTACCAGGGCACACGTCGACCATCATCTGCAACATCCCCAAGGAACTCGCCCGCAAGCAGACAGACATTGACCAGCTCATCTCTGATTTGGCCACCGCCATCGACGAAGGTCGAAACGCAGAGCACGTCGCCGACGCCTACGAGATGAGCGACACCTGCCGCCAAAGCGTCAAGGCTGTCGCGACCGCGATGCAAGAACTGCACGCCGCCGACCGCAACCACGTGTGGGCCTACTACATCCGCAACATGATCCGCCCGGCGGTAATCGCCGAGGAAAAGGTGGACCGCATAATCGGCAACCCACCCTGGCTCACCTACGGCCAGAGCGCGGACATCATCCGTCAGGAACTACGGGCAATGAGCGAGCAACGCTACCAGATCTGGGCCGGCGGAAAACTTGCTCCCCACCAAGACATCGCCACGTTGTTCTACACACGCTGCACCGAACTCTACGCACGACCCGGTACTCAGATTGGCATGGTGATGCCTCACAGCGCCCTGCGTGCCGGTCAGCACCTGAAGTGGAGAGGTGGCAACTACAAGCGTAAAGGCGGACGAAACGCGCCCAGCATCGGGTTGAACCTTCGGGTTCACGAACCGTGGGACCTGGACAAAGTAGTACCCGACTTCTTCCCGATGCCGGCCAGCGTGGTGTTTGCGGAGTACATCGGCGTAGGTCAAGGCGCCGCACTAGCGCCGGCAACCGTGCAGGTGTGGCGTGGTGACTGGCAGAAAGACTACGCCGGCGTAAGTCGGAAGAGCGAAGCGCTCCACCACGACGACGGCAAGTTCAAGTCACCCTACGCCGAACTGTCCAGCCAAGGACCTACCATAGTTGACCGCCGGCTTTTCTTCGTCGAAACGGTGCCCCACACGGCGATGCTCCCAGCAGCCAACACCACCAACGTCAGGCCAAGGCAGGGCAATCAAGACAACATCAAGTACGAAGGGCAACTGCATCAGCTAGAAGGTGTCGTACACAACGACCACCTGTTTGACGTGTATCTCGGCGAGTCCATCTCACCATACGTAGCACTTGACCCGCTGAAGGCGGCTCTGCCAGTGCACCGCCCCACCATGACCATGCCACTAAGCCACGACGATTGCGAGGGCAACAAGCACGGCGCCTGCCAGCTGGAAGTAGCGGAATTGCACTCCACGATGCAACGACGCTGGAATAACGCTACCGATATGTTCCGCGAGGCTCACAAAGACCGAGGCATTACTGAACTGATTGACAACCTGAACCACCTCAACAAACTGACCAGCCAGTTGGAGTACCTGCAGGAAGCAATCGCCGGATGCGGAGCAACCCGAATCGCTTACACAACTTCAGGTCGTCCGACGGCAACAATCATCAGAGACAACTACGCAATGTTGGACACCAAGCTGTACCAGACAGCATGCCAATCAGATGACGAAGCTTACTACCTAACGGCTTTGCTCAACAGCGACGCACTCATGGCAGCCGCGGAAACGTTTATGTCAAAAGGACTCTATGGCGCAAGGGACTTCCACAAGCACGCCTGGAAACTACCCATCCCGCGCTACGACGCCAGCGAACCGCTACACGTCCGACTCAGCGAGCTGGGCAAGACAGCCGAGCAAGAATGCACGGCCATCATCGCCAATAGCGACATCATGTCCAAGCCTGCCGGCGACGCCCAGTCCCGCGAAGCCCGCAAGCTGCTACGCCACGAGTGGCAGCCCAACAGCGAAGTCTCCCAGGACATCGAGGCCGCCGTCGCCGAGCTGCTGAGCGACCCAGCGCAAGCGGCACTTGCCAAGCGGCAGATGGAAGGATGAACCATGGCAAACCCATTCCGGAGAGCAGACCGGCACGGCGCACCTTCAATACGCCCAACGCCGCCGGAGTCAGCAGAGACACCGATGCCGGACCCGACTCAGACCAGCGACCTACCGGTCAACCGGCCAGAAGCACCTCCAAGCGCCAAGACGCCAATGGAACCACCGCCGCCTGCCGCCAAGCCGCCAGCCAAAAGCTAGACGCCAAAACGAAAGCCGTCGCTGCAGGGCGACGGAATCCAGTCAAATTCGCTGGCCACCTGAGCTGGGTTTCCGACGATGCCGTAAAAAACGACAAACGACCAATCGATCCAAAACCAGCCCGCCAGAACTGCGCTGGCGGGCTTTTTGTTTAGCACCGTTGGACTCTAGAAATCTGGCCGGAAACCCCGATTCTCCGCAAGCCGTTATTTTCTTGACGTCGATTACCGATATAATGATGGGTTCTTGAGACGTATTACATACACTATCACGCCGTATACGACTGTAATACGTCTGCTTGGCGTAGTGCAAAACCCGGCCAATGGCTTTCCGGCCAGACCTCTAGAAGTCTGGCCGGAAAGCCAATTTGCCAAGTTTTTGGCGTTGAGCATCAGACGTATTATTGTCGCCTTCGCCGTCATGATGTATGCAAAGCGTCCCGACAATCCATTTATGCGTCGATAATCGGCGTAGGGAATACCCCATTTCCCGAAGCATCGGGGTTTCCGGCCGCGTTTCTAGGATCCCAACCAGCACACCACGGCGAAATCAAAGAGCGATCACAGGAAAACCGACAGGGCCGAAAACGGCTATCCGATCTGCCTGAGAAATCGCCATAGAGGACACAAACACGAGCTGTGATGGCGATTTCAGCCCTTGGACGACTCAGAAGTCATCCGGGCCTCAAAACCGGCCTCATAGCCCGTTTTCGCGATTCAACGGCGATAGACAATCAGCTCAATCGAGGCCGGGGTATAATCGGCTGCACCGTCCCATTCGACCGAGACCCGGCTAATCTGACATCCCCGGAGGTCCAGCATGACCACCGCCAAGCCCAGCGCCACCACAACACAGCAACCAAAGCAGGAAGTCCGCTTCCGCCTGCCGGAGCCCCCCAAGCGCGAGCTTGACGAGATGACCAGCTACGACCACCTGTACAAGCCCGGCAACGCACATTACTTGGCGTTGCACTTCGGCAATCCCGAGACCACGCTGGTGGAAGCTGACCGCTGGATCGTGCCGAGCCCCGAGTTCAACAAGGCCCAGGCACGCCGGCCTGACCTGCTCATTGCGTTCGACGTCAGTGCAGCCGACTACCGGGCCAGCAACGGCTACATCGTCTCGGAGCAGGGGAAGCCGCCAGACTTCGTGCTGGAAGTGGCGTCGGAGAGCACGGCGGAGGCTGACGTAGGCGCAAAGCGGGATTACTATGCCGAGTTGGGCATCCCGGAGTACTGGCGGTTCGACGAGACGGGAGAGTTCCACGGGACGCGGTTGGCTGGAGACCGACTGGTGAACGGGAAGTACCAGCCCATGGTGATTGATGAGTTGCCGGGCGGCGTGCTGCAGGGTTACAGCGCGGTTCTGAACCTGAACCTACGGTGGGAGGACGGACAACTCGTCTGGCACGACCCGGCAACGCGACAACGTATCGTCACCCTGGACGACGAACGGCAGGCTCGTCTGAGCGAGCAGGCCCGTGCCGACAACGCCGAAGTCCGCGTCGCCAATGCCGAAGTCCGCGCCGACAACGAGCAGCAGCAACGGATCCAGGCCGAAGCACGCATCCAACAACTGGAGGCGGAGCTGGACCGTCTGCGCAGCAGCTGATGGCAATGCGACCCCAATGCTCGTACGGCAACAGACGAACCAACTGACCAAACAGGCTAGGCGATTTCGCTACTCCCACATTCGAGGAACAAACGCACATAATTTTGATCCGAGCCAGCAAATCATAGTCTGGCCACGCCGACATCAACGCGGCCGAAAATATCCGGCGCCAAGGTCTTCTGATCTTGACCAAAAGGCATGGAAAAGGCTCTGCCCCGGCACTCACAGACCGGCCATACGTGGCACCAATCCGCGCTCTAAGGACTATTTTCCGAGACAGCCTAGGATTTATACATCCGCTACAAAAACGGCCCCAGAGACCAAAAGGGCGGGATCACTCCCGCCCTTTTTTGTTGCCTTATCGCGCGGCGAACGGATCCGCTGGCGGCGAGGTCGGGAGTCACCCAGGTTCGCGCAACATGGGTTACGTAAATCCGTTTGTGGGGGGACTGCGACCGCCGTGGTGGGTGCGATAATCGTCAACCGTGAGTGGGCTACGGCCGGTTACGAGAATCGTCGAAGAACCAGCTTCGGTGGCCATGGATTGTGACTGGATTTCGTCGCCCTGTAGCGACGGTTTCGTTCATTTCCGAATTGGCGTGTCAGAGGGGCGCCGAGTATCACTCGGCGCCCCTCCAAAGGGTTCGTCTGTTAAGCCTTTTTCATTTGCCGCTCGGCGAGCGCGGCCTGCGCTGGGTTGTTCAGTAACTCAGCCACCGCGGCCTCAATGTTCTGTGCGACTTCGCTGTTGGGCTGCCACTCGTGGCGCAGCAATCTACGGGCCTCGCGGGACTGGGCGTCGCCGGCAGGCTTGGACATGATGCCACTGTTGGTGATGATGGCCGCGCATTCTTGCTCGGCTGTCTTGCCTAGTTCGTTCAGACGGACATGCAACGGGTTGCTGGCATGGTAGCGTGGGATGGGCAACTTCCAGCCATGCTTTTGGAAGTGTCGGATTTTCTTGGACCAGTTGGTGGGACAGAATGGCTTTACTCGCGTTGCTAACTCATCGCTGTTGATGATCGCAAGGAGGTAGTGGGCTTCGTCTTCCGAGTGGCAAACCGTCTGGAAGAGGACGTAGTCCGCGATTGCGTGATTATCTCGAATAATCGCGGCTGTCGGTTCGCCTGAAGATGAGTAAGCAACGCGAACCGTTTCGTCGCCGGCGATGGCATTTTGAAGGTACTCCAGCTGGCTGGTCAGGATATTCTGGTGGTTCAGCCTGCTGTACAGGTCTTTGATGGCCTGATTTTTGTGGGCCTCGCGATACATTTCGGCGGCGTTGTTCCAGCGTCGTTGCATCGTGGAGTGCAATTTCTCAACTTCTAGTCGGCATGCGTCGTGCTTGTCGCCTTCGCAATCGTCGTGGCTCATCGGCATGGTCATGGTGGGGTGGTGCACTGGCAGAACTGCCTTCAGTGGTCCCAACGTGACGTAGGGCGCAATGCACTCTCCCAAGTACACGTCGAAAAGGTGGTCGTTGCTCACGACGCCTTCCATCTGGTTCAACTGCCCTTCGTAGTTCATCTTGTCCTGGCTACTCAGGCGGGGCTGGACGTTGGTCGTGTTCGCTGTTGGGAGCATCGCCGTATGGGGCACTGTTTCGACGAAGAAAAGCCTGCGGTCAACGATGGTGGGGCCTTGGCTGGACAGTTCGGCGTAGGGGGACTTGTACTTGCCGTCGTCGTGGTGGAGTGCTTCGGTCTTTCGACTGATGCCGTTGTAGTCTTTCTGCCAGTCGCCGCGCCATACCTGCACGGTTGCCGGCGCCAAAGCGGCGCCCTGACCTATGCCGATGTACTGAGCGAACACCACGCTGGCCGGCATCGGGAAGAAGTCGGGTACCACGTTGTCCAGGTCCCACGGTTCGTGAACCCGAAGGTTCAGCCCGATGCTGGGCGCGTTTCGTCCGCCTTTGCGCTTGTAGTTGCCACTTCTCCACCTCAGGTGCTGACCGGCACGCAGGGCGCTGTGGGGCATCACCATGCCGATCTGAGTGCCGGGCCGGGCGTAGAGTTCGGCGCAGCGTGTGTAGAACAACGTGGCGATGTCCTGGTGGGGAGCAAGTTTTCCGCCAGCCCAGATCTGGTAGCGCTTTTCGCTCATTTCCCGTAGTTCAGTCCGAATGATGTCCGCGCTCTGGCCGTAGGTGAGCCACGGCGGGTTGCCGATGATTCGGTCTACTTTTCCCTCGGCGATTACTGCCGGACGGATCATGTTGCGGATGTAGTAGGCCCACACGTGGTTGCGGTCAGCGGCGTGCAGTTCTTGCATCGCGGCCGCGACAGCCTTGACGCTTTGGCGGCAGGCGTCGCTCATCTCGTAGGCGTCGGCGACGTGCTCTGCGTTTCGACCTTCGTCGATGGCGGTCGCCATTTCAGAGACGAGCTGGTCAATGTCGGCCTGCTGGCGGGCAAGCTCCCTGGGGATGCTGAAGATGATCGGCGCCGTGTGGCCCGGCAGAGTTTCATGGGTTTCCAGTTCAATGGATTGGCTGGCGGAAAGAGTGCCAGTGTCGTAGCGCAGTTGCATGGAGTCGCCCAGATAGATGGGAGCGCTCACGGCTCCGGTGCCGGTGCCCTCGGCTCGGGCGGTGCGGATGGTGTCGGCGGCGGCCATTACCCAGGTGGCCTTCGCCAGCTGGACTGCCACCGGGTGGATGTCGATCCCGACTACGTTCTCCTGCAACTTCTTCAGGGTCTCTGTCCTAGACAAACCGCCTGAGTGGTTAAGAATTCGCTCAACGGCTGTTTCGATGAACGTCCCACTTCCGCAGGATGGATCGAGCACTCGCTGGCTCAGGGGAGCGTCAACCACGGTTTCAGTGATTTCCTTCGCCAACCAGCGGGGTGTGTAGTATTCACCGAGGCGCTTGCGTTCCTCCGGCGTGATCACGTTCTGGTAGAGCGTGGGCGCCACCTCTGTGGCGTTCTGCGTCCAGTCAAACCATTCCACGACGCGAGCGATTTCGCGGAGGTACGTGCTTTCCCCCACCTCCGTAGGCCAGGTGAACAGGTCGGCGTCGATGACACCGTGCAGGTCGGACTGTTCGGCTAGGATGTGTCCCTTGAGCAGGGCGTCCGGCCTTTCGGAGGCGTAGTGGGCCACGTCGCCCAGTAGTTGCTGCTGCATGATGACGGCGATCAGGCTGGTGATGTAGGTGTGCCTGATGAACAGCCAGTCGCTTTCGTCGCCGGCCGTTGCAGCGTCCTTGCCCAACGCCACCTGCAGCAGGTCCTGCCAGAGCCGTCGTTTCACGGCCACTGTCGGATTGTCGCGGTGTTCTTCGTAGGCTTCCTTCAGCAGCAGGTTGCCGGCCAGGAATACGTCGGAGCTGTTCCCGAAGTGTCTTTCGAGGTTGTCTGCCGTTGGGCTGATGTTTTCCGACGGGACCGAGATGATGCTGTGCAGGTACTCACGTAAACGGGGTGCCTGTTCGGCGCGGTCGAAGATGCTCCGGGTTTCGGTCTTCTGCAGTGGGAGCTCTTCCTCGCCAACCCGGCGCAGGAAGTAATGGACGCCGTCGGTCAGGATGCCATTCCGCACGCCACTGCCGGCTTTCAGCAGATTTTTGAGGTGCCCGTCCAGCTGGGCGACGTATTCTGGGTCAGGTACGCCACTACGCAGGATGTTCGTTTTGAACTCGATGCACGTGTTGTGGACGTAGAGGTCCATCCGACCAGGGTTTCCGACTCCCGGCGGCCGTTCGGTCGTCATCTCTGACGCCTCAGCAACTCCGGCCGTTTCCATGAAACGCTGGAACGCATGCCTGATGTCGTTCTCAGACGCGCTGCTCTTGTGGCGCTCTAGGACGAGGCCGAACGCTTCCTGCTCTTTGCTGGTGGTCATCGTCATTCCTCTTGCACGTTCACGGTCAATATAACGCACCGGTGCCAGCAACGTGCTGGTGAACGGTTGAGGCTACGACATGGGGGTATTCCGGGGCATGGTGCTGTGCAGCAGAAAATTGCGAAACCAAGTTCGCGTTTTAGTGGACAGCAAAAAGGGCCGCTCAGCGGCCCTGGTGTGTTGCTTGTCTTGCGGGTACGGCAGTCGGCTTACGGTTCCTCTTCTACGGCCGTTGGGCCAGTGCAAACTTCTAGGCGATGCCACAGATTCTTGCGCTGGGGGCATGCAGGGCCCCTTATTGAGTCCTCACTGGTAATTCTCTGCCTTGGGGCTGGAACCGAGTCTACAGCGGCTCTTGCGCAGTACAATTCGGCTGCTGGCTGGCTGGAGTTTTGTCAGGAATGGACCTCAAAACCAGGTTCGCACAACGCCCGTTACGTAAACCAAATCGGGTGGGTAATCAGCCCAACTTCGTGAAATAACCATTATGTAAACCCCGCCAACTTCGTGAAATGGGTGTTATGTAAAGTTCAGTCGAATCCCATGAGGGTCGCAGTGGACGCCCCTGTCATGCCAAACCAAGTTGCGATCAAGGCCACGATGACCCAAGGACCAATAGGTCCGGCCGAAAACGCCAAAGCCAGACCGAAACCGCCGATCAACAGGGCCATGAAAACGGCTGATATGGTCAGATTGCACTGGTTACAGCAGGGTGTCCCCGGATGCGGCCTGCCGGTCTGCACAGAGTTTACAGAGAGCGCCGTCTTTATCGTCGAGGTGATGAGCCATAGCAACGGTGGGTAGCAGATGAACCCGCTGGGTTCCGCTTGCTGGGACGGACTCTGCTGTGACAATTGGGATGACCTGGAGTATACCCTGCCCCGGGTCAGACCGCGGGCACTGTCCACGTGTTCCTGGCCGGGATCTTCCGTCACATACCCCGAACGGAAAGGTCGGCAACAACGCTAAAATGATCCGACAGGTCGCCGTCCTGATGGAGGTTGCTGATGACGCCGAGGGAGTCGGCGGCCAGGTCTTGGCTCAACGCGATGTGGTCGATGGTTCTCCGCCCCTGGAAGCCCAGGCCCGCGGTGGCGATCAACAGGTTCGGGCCGAGGGCGGACTGGAGCGCCGCCCGAAGGCGAAGCGGCGTTGAACTGCGTTGCCCGATCCGCTGGTTGAAATCTCCCACCACGACGAGGCGCGTTCTGGAAGCCCGTTTCAGCAATCCGGCAAGGCCAGCCAGATACTCCTCGTGGTCCTGCCGCATCTTCCGGTTCCAGCGCGGACCCACACGGGAGCGTGACCAGGGAATGCAGACGCCGATGACCGTCACCTCACCAACGCCGGTCCGGGTGACGCCGGACACAAATCGCCCGGGCGGTAGAGATGCGTGGCCAACATTATCCACGGCCTGCCAAGGCGCTCTGGACCACAGCAGGACCTTCCGTCTGCCCTTCCTGCCCCTTTCGGAAGGGTTGCCCCCAGTTGTCCTGGGCGCAGATGGAGTAGCCATCCTGAGGCAGGGCCAAACGTGCCGTGTCGGTCTCGGTGAGACAGATGACGTCCGCAGCGTGCTGGGCAATGCGGCGCTGCATCTCGTCCGCTTTCCACTTGGCCGCGGCCCATTCGACATTCCAGTTGAGCAGTTTCAGGGGCATGTGGCATCGCCTCCCCGGACGGCGTGGTGATGATGAACGGTAGAGATCGGTTTTGACCGAGACACTGGGATGGCGTTCCAGTTGAGAGTTCGTGTCGTCGGCTGAGTATCTCATCCCGCGACAATATCAAAAGCAGCGCACCAAAGGAGCAACAACAACCCATGAGAATGTACCCCAGAGAATTCCCGTCGGGCCGCCGCAAGCAGCCGAAACGGCAGGCGGAACGACGAGTTTACGAAGCCCTGGCTGGCAGCGACCGCCGGGGCTTCGTCTATTACGAGTGGCGCAAATGCTACGGTCACATCGAGCTGGACTTCGCCGTCTGGATCGAAGGGCTGGGCCGTTTCGCCCTGCAGGTGAAGGGCGGCAGGTACCTGCTCATCGACGGCGAGTGGCGCCTGCAGACCCGGGAGGGCATCAAGTCTGTCCGGTCCTGCCCGCTGGACGAGACCAAGCTGGCCGCCCTGGACCTGCACGACGACATTGAGGAATTGGCGAAGACGACCTACAACCCGTACGTCATTCCGGTGCTGGTATTTCCGGACATGGAGCCTGATGAGGCCATCGAAAGCCTGGCCAAGCGCAAAGGCGTGTACGTCATCTGGGGAACCGGCCACCTGATGACCGACCTGGAGCAGATCGTCGGCAGCCGCCGGGTGTCCGACACGCTGCCGGCGGAGCGCATCGCTCGTGAGGTGTTGGCCGTCACCGACGGGTTGATCTGGCTGAGCCAAACCGGCGACGCGGTGGCTGACCACGGAGATGAGGGGGAGGTATCAATCTCTGGGCGGGGGCTACCCGGGGTATTGCGGCTGGCGGTGGGCGGAACAACCGTCCTCACGATCCGGTCCAGCGCCGTGCGCTGCCGGTTGGGGGAGCGTATCCGCATTGAGGGGGAGCCCAAAAGGTAGATAGCCCGCGCCTCGAGTTTCATCCCGAGTGGCGGTATTCACGCACTGAAGGCGCCGGTTGGTCTCAAGGCCACCGGCGCCTTTTCATTTGAATTTACGGGCAGCTCCGCCGGTCACGGTGGCGGCTCGGCCCGTCTCATCTATTCCCATGAATCAAATCCCATGAATCAATTCTGGAGCAAATCGACATGACCAATGAAACGGGCATCGCGCCCGCCATCCTGAGACTCTACCCGCGGCTGGACGCTGGCCAGCGGGAGCTGATCCGGCGATTGGAGGGACCGGTGCTGGGCATCGCGGGCCCCGGCGCTGGCAAGACCCTGTCGGTGGCGCTGCGCGCTGCCAACATTCTGCTGCTGGGCAAAGCCGAACCCAGCGAGCTGCTGCTGTGCACCTACAACGCCGATGCGGCCGGGGAGTTGCGTCAGCGGTTGGACGCAGTGGGCCGGGCGGCGGGATACGACGGCGACCTCCGGCGCACGCGCGTCTGCCCCATCCACAGCCTGTGCGGTCGCCTCCTGGCCGCGTATCCGGAGCGGGTGGGCCTGAAGCACGGTTTCCGCCTGCTGGATAAGCAGGAGCAGTGGCGGTTTCTGTACGAGCGGTTCGGCGAGGTCTTCGGACCCGACCTCCCCGACCTGGCTGGCCCCGCCGGGTAGTAGAGTCCCAGGAAGTGGTGTAAGAGTTAGGCGGTTGGCAAAACGCTGACCACCGCGTCATCCTTGATCGGAAATGCCAAACCCAACCAAGGAGAACGACGGTGGTCAAGCAAAGAATGGATCTTTTGGAATTGTTACGCAAGCGTGGTATGGACGGAGACGTGGACTTTCTGCGGGAAGCACTGCGGGTCCTGGTGGACGGCATCATGGACGCCGAGGTTTCCGCCCAGATCGGCGCCCAGCACGGCGAACGCAGCCCGGAGCGGGTCACCTACCGCAACGGCTACCGCAACCGCACCTGGGACACCCGGGTGGGCACCATGGAGTTGCACATTCCCAAGCTGCGGGAAGGCAGCTACTTCCCCAGCCTGCTGGAACCGCGGCGGCGCAGCGAGAAAGCCCTGCTGGCCGTCATCCAGCAAGCCTATGTAGAAGGCGTGTCCACTCGGCGGGTGGACGATCTGATCAAGGCCCTGGGTTGCGACGGCATCTCCAGCAGCCAGGTGTCGCGCATCTGCGAGCAACTGGACGAAGTGGTGGAGAGTTTCCTGGGTCGCCCCCTGGACGATGGTCCCTACCCCTACGTGTGGCTGGACGGCCTGACCCAGAAGGTGCGGGAGGGCGGTCGCATCGTCAACGTCTGCGTGGTGGTGGCGACGGGGGTCAATGCCGAAGGGCAGCGTGAGATCCTGGGTATGGACGTGGGCGCCAGCGAGGACGGCGCCTTCTGGCTGGCCTTCCTGCGGTCGCTGACCGCTCGGGGCCTCAGCGGGGTGGAGCTGGTAACCTCCGATGCTCACCAGGGGCTGAAGAACGCCATCGCCGCGGTGTTCACTGGGGCCAGCTGGCAGCGCTGCCGCACCCACTTCATGGCCAACCTGCTCACCCGAGTGCCCAAGCGTGCCCAACCCGGCGTGGCCACCATGGTCCGCACCATCTACCAGCAACTGTCTCCCGCCGAGGTCCACGGCCAATTGGACCGAGTGGTGGAACAACTCCGGGAGCCCTTTGCCCAGGTGGCCGAACTGCTGGCGGATGCCGCGCCGGACATCCTGGCCTTCACGGCCTTCCCAGTGGCCCACTGGCAGAAGCTGTGGTCCAACAACCCGCAGGAACGGCTGAACCGGGAGATAAGGCGCCGCACTGACGTGGTGGGCATTTTCCCCAACCGGCTGTCGGCGCGGCGCCTGGTGGGCGCGGTGCTGGCCGAGCAGCATGACGAATGGGCCGAAGCCCGCCGCTACCTCACCATCCCCAACGCCGCCGGCAACGAGGCACTGCCGACGCCCAATATGCTGGACGCAGCGGCCTGATCAACATCAAAAGGGATGACGCGCTTTTACACTACTTGACGGGACACTACCCCGGGGCTGGCAGCGGCCCCACTCGGTGGTGAAGGGGGCTGTCAAATACTTCGACCGGATCTGCGACGAGCTGATCCGGACCCGTGACCTGACCCGCTCCCGCAGCCGGTTTCTGGCGGCCCTGGGGCGTTGCTATCGGCGCTACGAGAACCTGCTGTTGGATGAGAATGCCGCCGACTTCGCCCACCTGCAGGCCTGGGCCGACCTGCTGCTGGATGACGACGACGTCGCCGACCGGATCTCCGGCGGCGTACGGTACCTGATGTGCGATGAGTACCAGGACACGTCCTACGTGCAGGAGCGCATCCTGCTGCGGCTGGCGGAGCGCCACGGGAACATCTGCGTGGTGGGCGATGAGGACCAGAGTCTGTACCGTTTCCGCGGCGCCACGGTGCGCAACATCCTGGGGTTTTCCCGACGCTTCCACGACTGCCGGGTGGTGGAGCTCAACGTGAACTATCGCTCTCACCCGAGCATTGTGCGAGCCTACGATGGGTGGATGGCGTCGGCGGACTGGTCCAATCCCGACCCGGGTGGTACGCCCTTCCGGCACGCCAAGACCATAGTTCCCCACGGCCTGAGCCGGTACGACGATTATCCGGCGGTGATTGCCGTCCACGGCCAGGACCCCGACGACGAGGGGAGGCAGCTGGCGCAGTTGCTGCGGTTCCTGAAGGGCCGCCGGGTGATCGCGGGTTACGATCAGGCGGCGCTGCTGCTGCACAGTGTGCGGGACGAGGTGGCCGGACCCTATCAGGACAGCCTGGAGTGCGCGGGCATTCCCGCCCGCTGCGTGCCGGCTGGCTCCGGCCGCGGGACGGGGGGCCGCCAGCGTGCCGCCGGGGCGTTGACCATCACGACGGTCCACCAGGCCAAGGGCAGGGAATGGCCGGTGGTGATCGTGGGTTCCCTGGACTTCCACGCCTCCAACGTGGACCCGGTGGGCCGCAGTTTGGCCCGCCACTGCCGGCGGTCGGACTGGGAGCCCGCCCGGCGCATTGCGGCCTTCGACCACATGCGCCAGTTCTACGTGGCCTTCAGCCGGCCCCAGGACCTGCTGGTGCTCACCGCCAGCGGCCCCGTACACCCCCGCTTCGATCCCATCTGGGAGGACGCCCCCCGCTGGACTGAAATGAGCCCAACCCCGCTGGCGGAGCTGGCGCGGCAGCGGTTCCGTACCGTGGGAGACGACGTCGGATCGGCGCGGGAAGTCGCGCCGACACCACAGCGGATGATCTACCGCTTGCGGCGTCTGGACCTGCACATCGGGCGCTAACGGCGCACCGACGCGTTGTTGACATGTCCGGACGGCGACCCCAAGAGGGGTTGCCGAAATCCCATCCCGCCGAAATCCCAATCCCAAGGAGGTGACCACACCATGAAACACCGAGCCGGTGGCAATACTTGGCCCAGAGGGCCGCCGGTGATTGCCGGCCGTCCGGCGCGCACGCCAGCCGCATGACCGCGGGAGGTCTGACGCGCCCGGCCGGAACCACCACAGAACCCCAACAGAACCCCAACAGCGCCTGGTGTGCAGATGCCGCGGGCCGACCTGGAAATGCCCAGGCCGGCCCGTTTTCGTGTGTCTGTGGACCGGGCGCAACTTCAAAATCACACTCCTCAGAGGAAAAAACAGCATGAAAATCGTGAAAACCAACAACAACACAAACGCCATGACCCTGGCCGAGCTGGAAGCCCTGGCCCAGTTCGAGGCCAGCGACCGGAAGGGCCAGGTGGTGTTCCACCCGTGGGTGGTGCCGGGCTCGCCGGCCCTCCACTGCGTGGTCCTGCCGGAGGATCTCACCCGCATCGCGGCGACCTACCTGGACGGCGAGCACTGGGTCGAGGACGGCCAGTGGTACCGCCGCGACGACGATGGCGCGGTGACGCCCATCGGCGACGTACTGGAACGCTGCTGGCAGGCCGCCATGGCGGTCCGTTCCCGGCTCAAGAAGATGCTGGGCATCAACGCGTACGTCGTGGCGGTGGCGGTGTTCCCCACCATGGAGCCCGACGAGAGCATACTGGCCGCGGCGGCCAGCCGCGGCACCCGGGTGCTCTTCAGGATGGACGACCACGTGGAGCGTCTGGCGGCCCTGCCTGGAGAGCAGGACCTGCAGCACCCGCTGCAGGCCCGCTACATCCCCGACGATGCGGAGGCGCTGAGCCGCCCGCCGGCCACGGCCGCGGCGGAACCGGAGACGGCGTCCCTGGACGTTGGCGATGGCCGGGTGGTGATCCACGCTGGCACCGTCCACGTCCACATCCACCTGCACATCACCATCGTGGCCGCTCCCAACGGCGGCGGCGACAACGGGGATGAGTTGCCGACCGTCCAGGTCTGGTAGGCAGCGGGAGGACACGCCCGGGCATTGCTCGCCGCTCTGCCCGAGCGTTCCGCTTATTGGCGGTATGGCCGCAGGATTTCAGCTACGCCGATCTCCTGCGGCCATACCGTATTTTCGAGGCGTCCGCTTCACCCCATGATCACTGGTTCATCGGCGCAACGCGGCGAGCGAACCAGCCGATGGTCCACGTCCCGTTTCACTCAGAGCCGAGGCTCTGTTACCGCAGCGTCCCCATCCGCAGCGCCGGCTGCAGAATCTTCCGTCCGAGTCACTTCGCGGATCGGACGCTGCTTCTCCTGCTCCGACTCCTGCAGGGTATTCCGATGGACGAACCGCTCGGAGAGATATCCCGATGTCGGCCATCAGCTGGAACCACGCCCCGATGCGGTCGGTTGGCGTCCGTCGCCGGATAAAATATCGTTATGACGCTTCCCTCTACTACCTTCCCATCGCCCGGAGAGAATAATGCCCACCACCACAGCAATTGCGGGAATGTGCCACATCTGTCAGCAGACGGTGGCCGGTCACCGGATCCGAAGATACCTGAGCCGATGCATCCCGGCCCGTGTCGGATTGACGATGGTGCAAGATCCCCTCAGCCACATCTCTCAGAGAACGGCTCACATATCGGTTCGAGCTCCGGGCAAACCCCATTGGCTGGAACTCGGGGTGCGCTGCGACGTCACGCTCCGCGAACTTGACAAGTTCCTACGCAGTGCCTGGCTGGAATGCTGCGGTCACCTGAGCCACTTCCTGATTGACGACGTCATCTACTCGGTGATGGTTCCCATGCCCTGGGAAGACCGTTACTTCGAGCCCGAGTACGAGGGCGAGGAGAACTGGAGGCACATGGGCGAAATCATCGATTCCGTGATCGCCCCGCTGACCAAGTTTGAGTATGAATTCGACTACGGCACCACCACCGAACTGGAACTGGAATGCTTGGCCGTACTTGGCGATCTTGTCGGACAAGTCAGCCCCAAGCAGCCGTGGCACGGGGGGAAGATTGTTATTCTCGGCCAGAACCATTCCCAGCAGACCTGCCTGAAATGCCAGCAGCCCGCCCTCTGGAAACTCGTCGCCGAGTACGATGAGGATGAGGTGTTCGACTACGAGCTCTACGAGGCAGAGCAGGTACTTTACGAGGATGACCTCGACCCTATCACCTTCTGTGAGGAGTGCGTACCGCCCGAGGGGAACTTCATCCCGCTGGCCAACTCACCCCGGGTCGGGGCCAACTGCTTCGACAACACCCATTCCTGGGAGACCTGGTCACTGCCGGAATATCCCCCAGACTAACCAAAAACCCGAGTCGCAGAAATGGTGACCGCTACGGTCAAGCCTGGAAGAGTACCAGCACGGCCGGACCTGCTCGCATCCGCGCTTCGACAGGGTAGCAGAGCGTCTATTGTTTTGGCCCTTGCCGACGACTGGCCGGCGACAATGCGGAACATTGTCGCCTGACACCCTCGGCCAGCTGGTCGGTTTTGGACGAGGGTATGGTCAACCGGCCGGAGCCGTCCGGCTCGGTGGCGATGTGTTTCCAGAGGACTGCGGCGGCTTCGGAGCGTCGCAAGAGGGCGTCCCGCATCACCGAGATGAGGGCGATGTCCACAAGGCCGCGGCGACGGGCATTGGAGGGACGCTCCATCCCGCGGTCGGTCTTTCGGGGGATGCAGGCGGTGTCCCGGATCTTCTCCAGAACCTCGGCGGTCAGGGGTTCAGCGCGTTTCTCACGCTGTCCCGCTTCCTTTGCGCGGTTGACGAACCCCTTGATGACCATGGCGACCCTATCGGTGCAGGGGCTGTCGTGTCCCGCCGATCTGTGCTCGGCGGCGATCCTGGAAGCGTAGCCTCGCAGAGTGTTGGGTCTCTTGCCGCCGATGCCCTGTGTGAAGATAAATACGGCTACGGTTTCCGGGTCAGCCGGCAGGAATTGGAATCCTCTTGCCTTGCACCATTCCAGAAAGGCGTTCCATTGCTGGCCCTGCTGATAGCGGGTGGTTTTAGCCCGACTTTCCTCGGCAACCTCGTCGACGAGTTTCTGCATCAGCTCGCGCATGTTGGCCAGGTTGTTGGAGGGTGGGCGAGCCGCGGGCCCAACAGTCAGTACGGGTGTACTCATTTATTCTCCTTCGGGAATAGCCACTAAAACTTACACCGTCTACAGTGTCCCACCGGCGACGCAGCACGGGTAATGACGGCAGGAACGCCAGGGCAGTTGACCTTGCCTTGGCTTCCACACCCACACCGACCATACCTGCTCCAGCGGGCTCCGCCCTGGCCGTCGACGTGCAAGCCGGTTCCCGCTGGCCATCGCGCTGGAGACGAGCCATGCTGTAGCCGGTGGTGTCCCGTCAAGTATCCGTGTTCGAAGTCAAGCCTTTTTTGTGGGATTTCCAGGACCTGTGGTCTCTCGGCCTGTGGCACCCATGGTGTCCCTCTGCGAGCCACCGCGTTGAGCTGGAGCAGGATCTTGCGCATCACCGCTACCACCGAAACGTTCCCCGGCTTTCCACGCTGACGGAGGCGGTCATAAAAGCGGCGCATTTCGCTGTCGTGGCGAATGACCGCCCACGCGCACATATACTCAGAAACGCAGCGGCAGTTCATGTGATCTACCACCTGAGTTTCCGATATTGGTTGAGCGGAGCTTTTATCTGCGTGACACGGCCACTGCGATGCCGTCTGCCACCACTGCGATGACGATCGCCAGTGCTAGCACGTTGTAGGCGAAATTCTTGATGAAATCGGGTCTGTGCCACAGGTTGGGAATGTCGGCGCCTACGACCACGCCCGAACCGATGGCCGCCGCAGTCGACACAAAGGCCAGAACGTAGCAGATTTCCCTCATGGCCTTATCCCATGATGCTGTGGATCGGCATTGGCATGACACAACGGCCACCGCCATGCTGGTGGTCAGCGAGGTCATCTACGTGTCCACCGCCGACGGGGCGGTCAGTCGGATTGTCGTTCATTTCAGTGTGCCGGTTTCAAAAACGACAACCGATGCCGCGCCGCAGCCTGTCGTTAATCGATTTTCCGTGCATGGTTGTCGAGACTGGTCGGCTGTCGCCGACCAGTCTCGAGGGAGGACACGAATTGTCGTTAATCTCGATGCTTGTGGGACGTGAGACGACAACCATTGCCATGCCGGAATTTGTCGTTAATGGATTTCCAGTGCGGGGGTGTCGTTAATGTCCGGCTGTCGCTGACAACAGGCAGCGCCGCGGCATCCCGCCCAGGTACTCGAAGGCATTTCCTCGCGGGCAGCGGCGGACTGCTCGCCAAAAGCCTGGCTGAGGGGATGGCGGGAAAGTCGTTTCCGGCCGCTTGGTGTGGGGGCAATGGAATGTGGGTTGATGGATACGGCTGAAGGACGGCGCTGGCGTTCCTCCCATTGGAATAGGCTCTGCTGCGGTAGGTTCTGTTTTGGCATGATGGGGGTCTTCGTGATGCCTGTCCCTTGGGAAAGGATGTTGTGCAGGGCCGTCCACACTCAAAACTGGGCGAGATGGGAGCGGCCGCCCGGTCCCATGATGAGGAACTGGGCGGGCCGGTCGTGTTATGTCCGAAAATACAACCTGCGGCTGGCGGCAGTATTTACGGATGGCTCAGCAGATTGGCTCGGTGTTTCGGCCCAGCTTGGAAGCCGAAGCTCCGTCACCCACCGGACGGCGCGGGTTTCGTTTCGCCCGCTTTCTCTGCGATGTCGAAGGAGGTGGATCCTTCCACCTCATTCCCCGGGCCAGCTGCTCCATCCGCTCCCGATGGCTCAGATGTAGGTGGTTCTCCCACCACTGGTATCCGGCCAGGTATTCGGCCATGTGCTCGTCCGACACCCAGTTGTGCACCGTGATGAACGCGGTACGAATCCGTTCTCGTAGATCCTGGAGGAGGTACGAGGCTTCCGGTTCCGGGACGAGGTGTAGGGCCGCGCCGCGGACGCCCTGATTGGCGCTGTGATCGCTCAGATACAGGTCCATGCCCGGAGCCAGGTGTTTCCGGATGAATTGCTCGATTTCCGCCTTCCTTACCTTGGTGATGGTGCGGATCACGGTTGTGCCGGTACGGCGGCCCACCAGGGCGATTGCAGTTACTCCGGAGCGCTTCGCAGAAGATCGTCCCGGCTTGCTCCCTCTGCCCTTCTGCCGGAAGTGGGGGTTGCCGGCCAAGAGGAACACGGCCATCTCGGCGGGCTCCCGCAGCGGTGGGATATCCTCCTCTGCGGCCTTCAGGATGCGGAGGACGATATCACGGGCCGTACCATCACCCACGCCCATGCGCCGGGACACTTCCTCGGACGAGCTGGGAAGCAGTCCGCCGGTCCAGATGTAGAGGGCCTGTTTCCACTGGCGCAGGGTGAGGGGCGAGCGGTACATCACGAGTAGAGTCCCAGGAAGTGGTGTAAGAGTTAGGCGGTTGGCAAAACGCTGACCACCGCGTCATCCTTGATCGGAAATGCCAAACCCAACCAAGGAGAACGACGGTGGTCAAGCAAAGAATGGATCTTTTGGAATTGTTACGCAAGCGTGGTATGGACGGAGACGTGGACTTTCTGCGGGAAGCACTGCGGGTCCTGGTGGACGGCATCATGGACGCCGAGGTTTCCGCCCAGATCGGCGCCCAGCACGGCGAACGCAGCCCGGAGCGGGTCACCTACCGCAACGGCTACCGCAACCGCACCTGGGATACCCGGGTGGCACCATGGAGTTGCATATTCCCAAGCTGCGGGAAGGCAGCTACTTCCCCAGCCTGCTGGAACCGCGGCGGCGCAGCGAGAAAGCCCTGCTGGCCGTCATCCAGCAAGCCTATATAGAAGGCGTGTCCACTCGGCGGGTGGACGATCTGATCAAGGCCCTGGGTTGCGACGGCATCTCCAGCAGCCAGGTGTCGCGCATCTGCGAGCAACTGGACGAAGTGGTGGAGAGTTTCCTGGGTCGGCCCCTGGACGGTGGTCCCTACCCCTACGTGTGGCTGGACGGCCTGACCCAGAAGGTGCGGGAGGGCGGTCGCATCGTCAACGTCTGCGTGGTGGTGGCGACGGGGGTCAATGCCGAAGGGCAGCGTGAGATCCTGGGTATGGACGTGGGCGCCAGCGAGGACGGCGCCTTCTGGCTGGCCTTCCTGCGGTCGCTGACCGCTCGGGGCCTCAGCGGGGTGGAGCTGGTAACCTCCGATGCTCACCAGGGGCTGAAGAACGCCATCGCCGCGGTGTTCACTGGGGCCAGCTGGCAGCGCTGCCGCACCCACTTCATGGCCAACCTGCTCACCCGAGTGCCCAAGCGTGCCCAACCTGGCCTGGCCACCCAGGACATTCTCGCATGGTCCGCACCATCTACCAGCAACTGTCTCCCGCCGAGGTCCACGGCCAATTGGACCGAGTGGTGGAACAACTCCGGGAGCCCTTTGCCCAGGTGGCCGAGCTGCTGGCGGATGCCGCGCCGGACATCCTGGCCTGCACGGCCTTCCCAGTGGCCCACTGGCAGAAGCTGTGGTCCAACAACCCGCAGGAACGGCTGAACCGGGAGATAAGGCGCCGGACTGACGTGGTGGGCATTTTCCCCAACCGGCTGTCGGCGCGGCGCCTGGTGGGCGCGGTGCTGGCCGAGCAACACGACGAATGGGCCGAAGCCCGCCGCTACCTCACCATCCCCAACGCCGCCGGCAACGAGGCACTGCCGACGCCCAATATGCTGGACGCAGCGGCCTGATCAACATCAAAAGGGATGACGCGCTTTTACACTACTTGACGGGACACTACCCCAGCATCCTGGCGGGCAGCCCAAGCTGAACGACCAGCAACGGGGACAAATCCCTGAGTTGTTGACCCGAGGGCCGGGGGCCTTCGGGTTCAGCGGGGAAGTCTGGACGCGGGGGCGGGTGGCCCAGGTAATTGAGCGGGAATTTGGCGTGTCCTACGACCCTTCCCAGAGCCTGCCCCTGGCCTGAACAGGGGTGGGACGGATACTGTGGGGCTGCGGCTGGAGCCGACAAAAGCCGGCGCTGCGTTCCACCCAACGGGACGAGAACGCAATCCAAGACTGGCGGGATCGGCGCTTTGGCGAACTCAAAAAAACGCCCTAGCCGAAGGCCGGACAATCCCCGCATCAAATACGGGGCAGGTTCTGTGGGCCGACGAATCGGGGTTTTACCTGCTGCCAGCGTTGTTGCGCACCTGGGCGCCGGTGGCCCAAACCCCAGTAATCCAGCGCAAGCTGAGCTACGACCAGCTGAGCGCGATCAGCCTGACGGGAGACCTTTACCTCGCGGTGCAGGACCACTCCTACAAGGGGGCTGACGTCGTCGGGTTCCTGGAACAGTTGCTCGCTGAGATACCCGGCGAGTTGCTGGTGATTTGGGACGGTGCGCCGATCCACCGTTGCCGGGCGGTCAAGGAGTACCTGGCTCGGGGTGCAGCCCGACGCCTCCGGCTGGAGCAGTTGCCCGGGTATGCTCCAGAGTTGAACCCGGACGAAGGAATCTGGCGATACTTGAGACGGGTCGAATTGAAGAACGTGGTTTGCGCTGACCTGGGGCATTTGCGCCACGAGTTCTGGGCCGCCGCGCAGCGGCTGTTGGCCAAGCCTGATGTGCTGCGCGCCTGCGTCAGGGAAGTCGGTTATGTTTAGTGGACCGTTCACGTGTCAGTAAAAACGGTGTCCCGCTTGACTACCCCGGCAAACTTTGATCCGTCATAAGTCGGTGGTCTCGAGGCAGGATTCACTGTTCTCGACCAGTGCGGCGATTGGCACCGCCGTTCCCCGCTGGATGCGGCTCAACCGAGATTATTACTGGCGACATATCTGCGGCGAGTCCGCCCCATCTGTGTCGGCGGGCGAGATGGGGATCACTTTCGGCATCGGGGGTGTCTCGCTTTGCGTTCCGACGGTAGCGTGATTTATTTTGCAAAGCCTCATGGTCCCGGAGTAACAGTTCAGACTTGGTGAGGTGAATTGGCCGAAGGCGGGTTGCCGAACGCTGGCACGGGTGGCGGCGGTTATGTCATATACAGGGAGTGGATACCGAAATTGACCTGACCACCGCCACCCGCGATGTCCTCATCGCCATCATCGCCCAACTGCAGGCCACCGTTCTGGAACAGCAGCGGGTGATTGAGCGGTTGCAGCGGCGGATTGCCGAACTGGAAGGCCAGGCGAAACCGGGCGGCCCGCTCCGAATGCCCGGCCTCAAGGCGAAATCGGGCCGGAAGCCCCCAGCGCAGCCGGGGCCCCGCAGGCAGCGACGCCACGGCTTCGCTCGCCGGCGCATGACACCGACCCACCGGGTGGAGCACGTGGTGGAGAGTTGTCCCGATTGCGGCGCCCACCTGTCCGGCGGCTGGATCCAGCGCACTCGGGAAGTCATCGAGCTGCCGGTGGTTCCGGTGCAAGTCACCGAGCACGTCTACATTGCTCGGACTTGCCCGGCCTGCCGACGGCGCTGCACACCTCCGGCGGAACTGGACAGCGTGGTCCTGGGCCAGCAGCGTCTCGGCGTCAACCTGCTCAGCCTGATCGCCACGCTGCGGGAAGAGGGGCGGCTGCCCATCCGCAGCGTCCAGTGGTATCTGGACACCGTGCACCAGTTGCGCCTCAGCGTGGGGGCCATCGTGAGCGCCATCCATCGCACGGCGCAGCGGGCCCAACCGGCAGTGGCCGCGATCCTGGACCGCATCCGCGCCAGCCCAGTGGTCCACGCCGACGAAACCGGCTGGCGTCAGAGCGGGGCCAACGGCTACGTGTGGACTTTCAGCACCCCCACCGAGCGCTACTTCCTGCGGCGGGGTCGGGGCAAGGCGGTGGTGGACGAGGCGCTGAGCGATGCTTTCTCCGGAGTGCTGGTCAGCGATTTCTACGCCGCCTACCACCATTACGATGGCCCCAAGCAGCGGTGCTGGGCCCACCTGCTGCGGGACATCCACGACCAGCGCACCCGCTACCCCAAAGACGCCGCACTGGCCCGATGGGCCGCGGCCGTCCACCAGCTCTATGTCGCAGCCAAAGCCTGCAACCATCACGAGCCATGGCAAAGGCGTGTTGCCCAACTGGCCTGGGAGCGGAAGCTGCTGGCCATCTGCCGCCCTTTCCTGTCTGACCCGTCGGTTGTCCAAGGCAAGCTGTGCCGGCGCATCGAGCGCTTCATCAAGGAACTCTTCGTCTTCGTGGCCGAACCGGACGTGCCGTCGGACAACAACCCGGCCGAACGCAGCCTGCGCCACCTGGTCATCAGTCGCAAGATCAGCGGCGGCACCCGCTCGGAGCAGGGCACCGAGAGCAAGATGACGCTGGCATCCATCTTCGGCACCTGGCGCGCCCAGGGTCTAAATCCTCTCGCCGCCTGCCGTCAACTGCTCATTTCCCCGCAACTCTGAACTGTTACGTCCCGGACCGTCGCGGGCGCTGGTCCACCGCTTGTCCCTTTGTGGCTGCATCGGCTTTATCCACTCCGATATCGTAATTCGCACGGGGCCGCCGTCGGCCAGCAGCACCGAGTCGGGCGGGCGGTCTGGATTCGGCATCAGTCCTTGTGTGAGTGCCGCGAAGTCGCATTCCACATCGTACTCATACGGGGCATTCAGCAGCCATGGTTCCCGTTCCGCTGCGTAGCGCCGCGGGTTTCGCCGCGGCTGGTAGGCCCATTGGCGCGCCGTAAGGAACTCGTCCAGGCTGTCCGGCTCCGGCGATCTCCATAGCTCAGACGCCGTGGCCTTCATGTGTCCGTTGGGCCATCGGTATTCCACCTCATCCCATGTGCAGGAGTTGTCGGCCGCAATCGCCAGCTTACGAAACGGTTCGCGCCAGAGTACTCGAGCGGCCATAGCGGTCAGGCGGTGTGCGATGAACTGTCTGATGAACAGCACGCCGGGCGGCCCGCCTTGCGCAGGCTCTACATAACTGCGAATGTTCACCTGCCGGAAGTTCCTCGGGTGCAGTACCACGCCGGCGCACCGGTGATCCGATACCGTCAGACCCACGAGGCTGACGTAAGCGCTGCCGTACCAGCAGTGCGGAATCAGGCCGGGAGTAAGTAGAGGCATGATTGCGTTGGGTTCTACAGCCCACGAGCAAATCAGCAGGTTGGACCATTGAAAGGAAATCGGGCGCAACTTCATTGGGTCTCTTTGTTCCGATGCGTTGGGTGGTGCGCGAGTCGCCTCGTCATGGTAGACGAAGGGTCCCGCCGGCCTCACCCACCCGGGTCAGTCTGGGAATTGTGCCAAGTGTCCCGCGTCAACTATATTTGCCGGTTCCTGTTGCCTCATTGAGAAATGTTACCGAAACTTTAGCACCTGGGGTCCCTCCCGACCAGCGCTAATTCCGGCATTGCAGCGGGTCCCGCCATGGGCTCACCAGCCGTGGCGTAGACCAGCTTTTTGGCCATGATGCCGCGCCACTGCTGCACCCTGCGCTGCAGCGTCCGCAGGTGAGCCCGGCTGAAACGATCCGGTTCGGCCTCTTGCAGTCGGCCCAGCAATACCACCGCACTGGCGTCAGGGTCTTCCTGCAACCAGCCCAGCACGTCGCACCACACTCCCTCGAAAGGGTCGGGCCGAGTTCGCCAGGTGCGGGGCGGTTGCACCCGCCGCTCCCGTGCGGTATGCGCTGCATCCTGCCGCCACCAGTCGGGCAACTTGGCCAGGAACTGTTCCAGGCTCTCGCCGCTGGGAGTGGGCCGGATTGCGGGAGACGTAACCGCGGCCAGGGCCGACTGGGCTTCCCTAATGGCGTGCAGCAGCGCCACCGGGTCTAACTGGACCCGATATTCACTCAGCGCCGCCTTCATCTCCACGCTGACCGCGTCATGCTGTATCAGCCGATCGCAGGGCGTGGCTGGCGGGCTGTACCGCTTGACGACCCTGGAGCCGTGCCGAGTTTTCTCCACCAACTTGAACGACGGCTGGAAGTAGTTCACGTACCGTCGCACCGCCCCGTACAGGTGGGCCATGGTTTGTCCGGCTACCGCGCCGGAGTAGCGGTCGTGACCGACGAAGTGGCGGACCACCGCGCCGTTCTTCTGCTCGATCCAGGCCTGGTCGTTCTTGCGGTAGGGCCGCGAACGGGTGAACTCGATGCTCCGCTCGGCGCAGTACTTGGTGAGAGTAGCGTTGATGAATACGCTGTCGTTGTCCGAGTCGATGCCTTTGACTGGGAAGGGCAACTGTCGCCCGATGGCCTCCAGTCCTGCCACTACCAGGGATTGCTCCCGGGCCAGCAGTGGCACGGCCTCGGTCCAGCCGGTGCAGATATCGGTGGCCACCAGGCTGTGGATCATGGAACCCCACCAGGAGCCGCCGTGGTGGACCACCAGGTCAATCTCCAGGAATCCTGGTGGCGGCGCATTCCAATCGGCGAAGGTCTGTACCGGAATATTGCGGCCCGGCGACTGCCGCCTCCTGCGTCGGAGCTTGCGGCTCGCCGGCGTCCTGATCGGCTGGAGCAGCCGGTCCAGGGTGGCGGCGCTGGCCGCCAGCAGTCGTTGACGCACCCCAGGGTCCAGATCCAGGTGACCATGGCGCTCCATGGACTCCACCAGATGGGGCAATGCCGCCTTCAGCCGCTTGCCGCAGATCCGGTCAGCGGCTTCCCAGACCACGATCAGCGCCTGGCGGACCGCCTCGTCGTAGATGCGTCGGCCCTTTTTTACCGCCGGCTGCTGCTCTCCATCGTCGCCGGACTGCCCCAGCAACCTGATGCCATGCTTGCGCATGGTGGCCGGTCACCGCGATGAACTCGTCCAGAATCCGGCCCTTGTCCTTCTTGGATGAAGCTCGGTAACGGTCTCGGATCGTCGCCAGCAATTCCTGTTTTGCCATCTTGCTGATGCCTCCTCCCACGCGATCGCCTCCCCGATTTTGGGTAACATTTTATTTGAGGCAACCAATCGCGTTGGGTAACGGTTTTGTTGAGGCAATGCGGGTCTTCTACGCAATTGTCGTGAAGGGCTACGCTCGGTTCAGGGGAACACTCATTGGCGCCCTCAGCCTGGTGTTCTGGGCTAATTTGGGAGCCGGAGTAATTCGCAACTGGGACTTTGGCATTCCCTTCGAGTGGTTCGGGGTTGCACTGGTCCTGACCGGCGGGATATTCCTCTACATATTTCTCCCCCGATGGTTCACGGGTACGTACCAGCCAGGCCCGACGCTCCGGGAGGCCGTCGCAGTCCCGGGCGTCAAGGCCCGCTTCGCCTCGGCCGGTGCCGTCTACCTGGTGGCGGCCACGATCATTGCCGCGGGTTCATTACATCTCGGGTGGGTCACGGCGGCGGCAGCAGCGGTGGTTGGCGCCGACTATTATGCCTGGTACCAAGCCCTGGGCCTGGCTGGAAGAATCGGCGCCCTGGTTTGGGGCGTGGCGGCCGACTTCTTTTCGGTACGCTGGCTGCTCATAGCTCTGGCGGTGCTTTCTCTGCCGGCAGCGGCATGGGTTTGGCTGTCGGACGACCCGGTCGGAGGCGCGCTGCTCCTGTCGTTGGTCCGGGGGCGGCCTGATCAGCCTCCCCTGGGTGCTGGTGGCGGATCTTCTGCCCAAGCGGCATTTCGCGAAGCTTGCTCTGGCCATAGCCGTGCTGGGCGTGTTGGGCAGTTCGTTGGGCTCACTCTACCAGGGTGCGGCAATGGTTGTTTGGGGAACGGGATCGTTCATCTGGATTGCCCTGATTGAAAGCATTTTGCTGGCGGCGGTGGTCTCTTTCCGGCCGACCGATCGGGGAATTGGCGGGTGGAGACGGTGGTGGATCCAGGGAGTACAGTGCGAAGATCGGAGGCTACAGTGAAACTGTCGAGAGCAAGGACAGTTTCCGGCTGTACGGGCGATTGGCAACATCTACCGCTACGCCCAACTTTGAGCATGTCTCCGGCGGCAGCGTCCGGTATCCTGGGTGGGAGTACCACCATGATGCGTCTTTCGCGGATCAATGTCCTCCGCGCGCTCGGTGGTTTTCCTGAGGCAATGGACTGGCTACAGCGATGATGCTCACTCTATGTGCGGTCAATGAGATCAAGCTATTGGCTTTTTACTCCTTTTTTGCCATCGCGCTGCTCACCGGCCCGGCGACCGGATTGGCCGTGAGTCGGTCACGCGGCTGGGTCCAGAAACTGAGGGGTCTGGCGATTGGCTCCGCCATGGGGGCATTGGCGGTGGTGGCCCTAGCCAATATGGTTGACACCGGGGGTGTGGTTCCGGTGCCCGATGAACCCAACCGGTATACGTTCACCTGCGTGCCGGACCTGTCCGGGAACGTCACCCTGGGTTGGACCATGCTGTACGCGGTGAAGGTGGCGGCGATAATCCTGACAACGAAATTCGCCACTACCTCCTTGTTGTCCTTCAGCTCAATGGCCATGCAGTTCGCGATGCGGTTTACGCGGAACCTGCGCCAGCGGGACAGTCCGGAATGAAGCTCCGGATCTGGTCGGTGGTGACGGCTTTGCTCCTGTTCGCGGGCTTTGCAGGTTGCGGGCAGGAACTCCCGCCGGCAGTTCCCTCGGCGACGCAGGCGCCCACTGCGGCTGACTTCACGACTCCCGTTCTTCCATCTCCAACGGCGGTGGAGGAACTGCGTTCGGACAAAGACCGGTCTTTCTCATCCGTGGGATCAGCCGACCTGGCCGAGCTGGTGCGGGGAAACAATGCCTTCGCCTTCGACCTGTACCGCGCTCTCGGAGATGGCGAAGGCAACCTGTTCTACTCTCCTTTCAGTATCTCCCAAACCCTCGCCATGACCTCCGCCGGAGCCAGGGGCGAGACGCTGCGCCAGATGGCGGACACGCTTCACTACAGGCTTCCCCAAAGCAGCCTTCATCCCGCATTCAACGCCCTGGATCGAACCCTGGCCTCGAGGGGCCAGGCACCACGGGGCACGACCAACAACGAGGGTGAAGCCGGTCAGTATTTCCGCTTGAACATCGCCAACGCGGTCTGGGGTCAGCACGGCTATCATTTCCTGCCGGATTTTCTCGACGTGCTGGCCGAAAACTACGGGGCCGGGATGATGGTTTCTGACTTCGCGGGCGCGCCGGATGAGTCTCGCATCAGGATCAACGACTGGGTCGCTGAAGAAACCGCGGACAAGGTCACGGACCTTTTGCCGCCAGGGTCTTTAGACGGTACCACCCGCTTGGTGCTCACCAACGCCATCTATTTCAACGCCTCGTGGCTCTGGCCCTTCAGCCAGAGGGATACTGAGGTGCGTCCGTTTCATCTGGCGGGAGGCAGTACGGTGAGGGTTCCGATGATGACGGAGACCAATGGCTACCTCTACGCCAGGGGCGACGGATACCAGGTGGTCGATGTGCCGTATTCCTGGGGCGACATGTCCATGACGATCTTGCTGCCCGACGAGGGCACGCTGGGAGCATTCGAAGACTCGCTGAACTCCGATGTGTTCGACCGAATCATGGATGGCATTGAGATCGACGCCGTCACCCTTACGATGCCCTTGTTCGAGTTCGAGTCGGAGTTCAGCCTGGCTGACACTTTGGCCGGTATGGGGATGCCCGACGCCTTCGACGGCAGAGCCGATTTTTCAGGCATGACCGGCTCCAGGGACCTGTGGATTTCCGAAATAGTCCACAAGGCGTTCGTTTCGGTAGACGAAGAGGGAACCGAGGCGGCGGCCGCCACCGGGGTGAGCATGCTTTTAGCAGGCTTCGGCGACGAAACCATCGCGGTGACGGTCGACCGGCCCTTCATTTTCCTTATCCGTGACACCGGCACCGGCACGGTCCTGTTCCTGGGCCGCATGTCAAATCCCGACCCGGATCGAAACAACTGAGGGAAGCAGACCAGGAAGAATACGACCCGATTGGTGGGTTGAGGATACCGAATACCTGACAACAGGTTGCCTGCCTGGGTGTCCGGGCATTATGGCGCGAAGGGAAACTCGCTCTCGAAGGCTTTGGTGAAGCGCTCCCGTAGCTCATTGGCGCGGCGACTGTTGAGCGCCTCCTCAGAGGGCGCTTCCTCATGACCTGCCCTAATCAATCTGAAAATTAACATGCAAGGCAAATGTCCAGCATGTTCATTCGTTTCGCTGCGTCCACTACAACAAATTACGGTGGGAGATCAGCAGTGAACAAAGGAAAGTTGACGCTGCACGTCCTGGTTCCGGTGTTGTTCCTCGCTTTGTCGAGCGGAGTATTTGCGGGTTGCGGTTTATTCCCGGCCAAAGGAACCTCGGGCTCATGGGTCGATTATCGTGACGCCCGTTCGCTGCTTGCCGCTTCCGAACGGATTTTGGTGGCGACGTACCTGGATGAGGAGATTCGTGAGATCCCGACCGTTACTGCGGATGACGGAACGGTCGTTGGCTCGGTTACGGAGAGATTCCGCCGCTTCCAGATAATAGAAGCATTGAGGGGAGATGGCGATTCTGGCGGCATCATGCACGTCGTAACGTCCGTTGGGTACAAGACCGCGTTGTCTGGCGGCAGGTCCAAGTCCTACACGTACGACGTACTTGATTTGACTGCAGAAGAAGATTACGTCTTGTTTTTGGACGGCGGGCCGAAGCCAGAGGGTTACCCGCCCCAATATGGAGATATTCTCTGGACGCGTCCAGGCGAGCCGGGAGTTGCGCAGCTGGATGCTGCTGGACGTCTCACCTTCATTGCCACTGACCGGTACAAGAACATGATGGAAGCCGAGGGGTTGGAAACTGTCGAGGGATCCGACGCGCCCTTCGAGATGACGAAGGAGGACATCGCGACGTCGACGCCCTCCGAATAGGCCATGCCTGCTGTCCCTGTCCGGCGCTGCCGTATGTTCGCTACTGCGGCGCCGGTTAGCCCTCTTGAGCCGCCACAGCGGATGTCTGATCAGGGCTTCCACCAAAGATATTTCGTGGAAGCGACGATGGGCAGGATGCCGGGCATGGCCTCCTCAATATTGGGCACCACCGACTCCGGAGCAAGCTTACCGGGCGGGAACAACGGCGAATTCCTCGCCTATCGCCCAATAGGGTCCCGAGCATGCCGGCGTTATCTCCGCAAGTCCGCCATGCTCCATGGCCTCTGGATAGGTGAGGATCCAGGAGTCGAACTCGACCTCATCTCCCACACGAGCGACGACGCTTCCGTTCGCGTCGGCTATCCCGACGACACCATCTACCATGATCAGAGTGAAGTCGTGTGGCCAGATGATCAGCGGGGATATCCCAGCGTAGGTGCGATCTCTGACCCGAATGACGTCGTCCGCAACCTGCAGGCATTTCTCAAACAGGACCAGCTTCCCAACGAAAAGCTCCGTGCCCTCCTCTGGCGCAAGCGCTCCATCCTGCTTGGGGAAATAGACCTCGACGTCCGGCAGGGTTTTCATCTCGTTGGCCCGCCACACCGGTCCTGAACAATCTCCGCTGCCCCGGTCGAAATAGCCCCCACCGCCGGCGATTTCATCCCCAACTTGGGCTATGACGCGGCCCGCGCCGTTTCGAATTTGCACCACACCCTGATGGACGTGAGGGGTGAACCCGGCAGGCCAGATTATCGTGGGCCAGTGCGATCTGGTGAGGCTGTTATTCAGGCGAAGGCACTGCCCGTCCAGAACCAACTCTCCTACGCCTGACGCTTGCAGCAACGTCTGATGTCGCGCGATCACAGTCTTTTCCCTGAAAAACACGACGTCCGGGTCTGACAACCGCAGTTCAGTTGCCTCGTTCCTGGGATCGAAGGCGCTCACTTCGTCGCCCACCAGGAAATAGGGGTCTGCGCAATCCTCCGACAGTCCCCTTACCAACTCCCGCTCTGTGGCTTGCTGAAGGGTGAGGGCGGCGCGGCTGAGGCGGATATGGTCGCCGACGTGCGCAACGACCCGACCAAGTTCGTCCACTATCCGCACCGTCCCAGGCTCTGTCTCAAACGTGAACCCGTTTGGCCAGATGAGCAACCAGGATCCTGGATCATTGGCGTCATGGTTCGGGGAAACTTCCGCCCGAAGACATCCTTCCCTCAGGATCAGTTGCGCGGCGAAGTACTCTCCGCGTCTGTCCGTCCCGAGCGGTGCGTCATGCCGCGGGAAAATCACCGTTGATGCTTGCGCGCCGCCGGCCGGCGATGCGCCGGTACTCGGGGCTATCTTTGCAGCCGCGTGGTCGGGTGCTTGGCCGTCACCACAGCCGGCCACCACTATCATCAGGAAAATAAGGGCGACCAGCCGAAGACCGCCTAACCGGAAGCGACCGGGCCACCAGAAGAATTCCGAAGTGTCTGCCATATCGTACGGCGCCAAGCTTCCGATGCTGTCCACCTTCCAATCCCCTCAGACTACTGCTCTTCAACAGCACACGGCGCAAGGAGCAAGTTGGCCAACGAACTTGTGTCCGTCAACAAACCATGCTGTCAAAGCGATCCATGGCGAGATTATCCCATGGGCCGCGACGTCCGGAGCCGCACACTGGTGAGACCGACCTTCAATAACCTCGCATCGCCGTTTGGATTGGATCTTTAGGCCGTTCCCAGGAGTACTTCGAAGCACACGTCGACAACGCCACTTACAGCGGCGTTCGGTTGCGCACCGTAGTGGCGGACGGTTTGACTGTGGGCTGGGCTGTGGCGCAGGGGAAAGTTTCAGTGTGCGAATCATTTTGAGACGGTGTTGATCAACGCGGCCAGCTCGGGGATCATTTATATGGTATCGTTTCGCCGTCAGGGTATGCATCGACTCCTATGACTTCCCCGGTACGTGCGTCCAGCGCCAGGGTGATGTTGTCGTACGTCGCGCCGCCGGAACTGGGCAACGTCAATTTCACCTTGCCTCGGAACGCTATCACCCAGACTTTCCTGTCCGGATGCCAGCCAACACTGGCCGCGTCGGAACCCAACATTCCCGTTCCGTGTGTGGAGGTTTCCGTATACTCCTGCAGATTGGTCAACGTGGCGAACGTGCTCGTCGGCTCGCCGACCAGACCGGCGATCCTGGCCTGGGCCAAACCCTCGGCCTTCGCCTCTTCAGCCGTCAACAGGTCCTCTTGTCCCTGCTTGGTTTACACCGCGTCGGCCACGATGGATGCCGCCTCGGGATCCGCCATGATGCCCCGGGAGATCTCTCCCGTCTCCGGTTGGAATACCCGGACAATCGAGGTTCCGTCGGCCAGGCGAAAGCGGAGAAAGTAGCGCGGTCAGCGTCGGTCGCGGTCGTTTTGATTGACGGGCGCATCGAGCGCCATGTCAACGAACCGTGCGATCGTAGGACCGTCATCTGTGGTGGCCAGGAGCGTGTTTTCGTCATCGTCTTCGGCAATGTCGATGGCCGTCACCTTGCCCCGAATGTCCAGCAGGTCCTCGCCGGTCTTGGCAAACGGGTTCGTGTCGGCTTCATATAACGTCGCCTTGCCTTGCTCCAACGTCGCCAATCGGAACTTCGACGAGTAGCCCTTGACTGCATAGACAGGCGTTCCGGAATTCAGGAACGTCGCGTCGCCGTCCTGATAGCGATACCAAGGTCTCGCATATCCGTCGCCCCTGAAGGCAACCCGGTAAAGCTCTGAGCCCGGGTGCTCCGTAGTGAGATCGTCGATGTCTGCGCGAGTTATTTTCCCGATCAGGCCCCACCGCCTCAGGTAACGGATGCCGTCGAACTTCACCATGGGAACCCAGCTGATGGTGTGCGGTTGGGGCTTGGCGTCCTCGCCGTTCGTGAGGCCCACGAGGATGCGGGCCATGGCGTCCCCGTCGTTGAAGATTTGCGTCCAAACGGTCCGGGCCGTCTGGCCGTCCGTCGTGTCGATGCACCATCTCGCCGTTTCCGTCCAGAATTGCTTGAGAGCCGGAGGGGACGTGAGTAACGTAGGCAACTTTCTCCGACATCTCCGGTGTCAATCCTTCCACGAAGGCGACCACCACGTCGGATCCCAGGTCAAGCCTGTAGGATCCGGAGGCAGATTCCGGTGTGCCCGAGCCGGCGGGCAGTGGAGCAGGTGCTGCGGTAGGAGCGCCGGCAGATGGCATCCCAACGCAGGCGGTCAATGCGAGGATTGCCAATCCAAGCGCCATGGCCTTCAGAATCGATTTCATGCGGTGAGGCTCTCCGTAATGGATCCAGATCTTGGCCGAACGACGGCGGCGAACCAAGTCGAAACCAACGCCGTCGCCCATGTGGACAGGCACACCGCCCCGTCCGTGGACGGGACCGTCAGCATGGCGGTCAACGGCCAGGCCTCCGGCCGCGGGCCCGCGATGGCCGGATCGAATATCCAAGTGACGATAACCAACACAGCCAGAGAGGCCAGGAAACCCAAGGCCGCCTTGGCCAATCCGTGCTGCCCAACTACGACCGTTCATCGTCGGCCCAGCCCGCAGAGCAGGTGATGGGCAACTCCGCCAGGAAAGCAGTTTAGCAGTCATCCTCAACTGTGCACGACACGGCAACGGGCGCTGCTCTGAATGGTTACTGCATTCCGGACAGGGGGAGAAGCCTCGGCTGGCATGGGCCGACACTGCCCGGCGGGCAACAACCACGATGCTATAATCCGCCGCGCCCCGAGGTTCGCCCACCATGCCTTTCACTCCTCTGCACGCCGGTCCGGCTTTCTTGGTCAAGATCTTCGCCCCTCGCTGGGTGAGCCTGCCGGTCTTCGGCGTTACCAACGTGTTGATCGACGCCGAAGTCCTCTACCATCGGTTCGCGGGAAATTCCCCCGACCGTCGCCACCTGCACAGTTTTGTTGGCGCGACCTTGGCCGGACTGTTGACGCTGGGGTTGGTGAAGCCCGTGCTGCAGCCGGCTTTCCGTGCTTGGAACTCCACAGTGCGGCCAATGAAACACAGCGTCCTGCACATGGAGGAAGAGGTGCCCTGGTCAACCGCGGTGATTTCAGCGATCGGCGGGGCGTGGAGCCACGTGGCCGCCGACGCCCTCTCGCACCGCGATATGGCGCCGTTCTGGCCCTGGTCCCGTCGCAATCCGCTGGCGCGATTTACCCACGCTGATCTGCACCTTGCAGCAGCATCCCTTTGCCTGATCGGCGGAATCGTCCTGGTGAGCGCTGGCCGGAGCTGTGGACGACGGCCGATCTTCCCGCGATCAGGGCGGTAACCCTCCGGCAACCGGTGAGCATGGCTTGTTCTTTTTGGTTCAACGTAACATCCTGCACAGGAAAGGCATTTTAGCTGACCAGTTAATCACTGATAGAATCGTAGAATAGGATCACATTTTCATGGTTTACTGGGTCAGGACTGCGGCAAACGACACGACGCTGACCGCGCGCCGAACCATGATCAACGCAAGGTCGTGATAGCATGACGCCAATACTCGTGCTTGAGGCATTCGGTGAACTGCCCAGCACGGGCATACTCGATTCCGAGCGGACTCGTGAACGGCGCAAACTACAAGACCCTCCCACTGGCATAACAGTGGTGGGCCTTCTGCACCGTGCTTTTGAAGCCCGCTCCGAATTAATGGCTTGGAGCAAGCTTTGGGAACTGTACGAGGCCGGGCTCGTCAGCAACGGCGCTGACCCGTCCATGATCGGATGGGTTTGCGTTGGTTTGGCAAATGCCGCTGACCTGAGTGACTTGGAGCCGGACCCACTGGAACCCAGCACGGCCGGTTGGGCCACATTTTCGATGCCGGCAGGTTATGGCGAAAACGCGGTGAGACTGTCCGTGGCGTTGCCGCCGCTGATTCAATGCTTGGACGATGCACTACGACACATTGGCGCCATCGAAATATCCGGGTTTCAGCTGACCTGCTATCGCGCACACTTTGGCGAACGTGGCCGGAGTACCCATCATCTCAACTTGGGAGGTGATTGGTTCGACCTTTCAGACCGGGTTGGCGCTGACGCACTCATTACCTTTGATCGTGGGTTCCCTGGGGTCGAGAACTCAGCAGAGATGATGAACCAGATCCAAAGCCGGCGCACCGGAGCATTCAGTTTCGGTCGGGTAGTATCTGCGCCTGAATCGTATCAGGTCAACTTATCGGCTGATACACTTCACCCCGATGTGGCCTTTGAACCGTCAAACTCTGGTCTTTCGGTGAAGTTGCCCGAATGGTCGCCAAGCGCCGCGGGACGGGCGTTGGCCACCATGATCGAGGTGGTGGAGGATTACACGCCGATTGCAGAGAATTTTGTGATTCGCATAACCCAGGTGATCAACGACAATTAGGCCTGTCGGCTTGTTTCCTCGCTAGAAAATGTTAATGGTGACAGCCCGCCCCATGAAAGCTGCCAACTGGCTGCCTGGAACATTAGGCTATCTATCTAGAGCGTGTTGACGAATTGAGCACGCAACCCGATCATGGGATTACGACCGGCAAATGCGGAGTAATCGACAGTGTGGTCTGTTGCTGACATCATTTGCAACACTTTTGGCATCCGCCCCGCCAATTTAATGCAACGGTCAGGCTTTGGGCTACTGATCTTTCTACCGGAGCGGACTTTCGCAGTGCCTTCCAGCTTGAACACGCTCAGGTCCGGACCCGGACGAGGTTGTCGCAGCCCGGAGCCGGATGGCTACTCTCGTCGTCCGGTGGGCGTGGTCGCTACGTCCAGCGGGCCGGTCTTTCGTTCCCTGGGGTCGCGGTGGCGCTGGATGTGGGTTCAAGCACCGCCCATGCGCCTTGCTGTTGCGGTAGCGCAGCATCGGCCGTATCTTAGTAGTAGTCCGGCGGCAGTCCTGATTGAGAATGCCTGCATCCCGCCATTTGGAATGCGGCCGAGCCGGTCCTGTTGCTCTGAGTATCGGACGCCAAAATTTCGCCGTGTTGTACATTGCCCTGTTCTTCGTTTTCGGGTTACCGTTCTTGGTAGCAGTCATCATCGCGGTTTTCGGGGGAGATGGGTCCCGAGGACGCTGGGACAGCATCCTCGTGGGTCTGTTTACTGGTGCGGCCAGCGTGGGTCTGGTCACTGGTTGTATTGCTGTGGTGTTGTTCTTCGCACCTGGTGTCTTGGTGAGTGGAGTTGGTTTGCTGGCCGTATTCGGCGGCGTCATCGCCATCTCGGCCGCGATGATTCGGGTGACCCGAGGTTGGCTACGCCGATAGCGACCAACACATGAACGACGTTGTCCTCCGGATATGAAGGACGCTTCGGTGTTGGGAGCACAGGAGCGGCAGCGTCCTTTCGAGACTGTTTCCACCTATGTCGCAGGGAGTTTTGCCTTTAGCATTTGGTGCGGGACTGTCCGCTCGTGCTGGAACAAGATACCGTTCCAAGGCGTAGCCTTGGTCAGTGATGGCGGGGCCGGTCGTACTCGCTGGAGGGCACTTGCCGTGGCATGGCCACTGCCGGTCCGGCGCCAGCCTTGATCTCGGCGACGACGCCGGCAGCCACCACGGCCTTGATGATGTGATGACGGCAGTAATCCTGGCCGCCGATCCGGTAGAGGCTTTTGACGTAGACGGTGGGGGGACACGTACGGGCGGCTCCAGTTCGGCGCCGCAGGCAACGCATTGGGGCATGGTGCTCACCTCCGGTGATCGGGCTCGTTGACAACATTGTAGTGAAAGCCATGGGACCCCTTTGTCGTTTGCCCGGGACCGGCGCCGGGTCATGGCAATGGTGTTCATTGTTATGCAATGGACTCCAATGCATTGGATACCAATCCATTCCATCGCGCCGTCCATTCCAATGGATAGGTATGGATACCATTGGAATGGATAGCTATCCATTGGTCGCCGGCCCCGACGCGGTTGAGGATCTGATCGACGAGCGAGACTGAACGCTCACCGTGGGAGTGTCGGGGTGGAGGCGGGGGCTACCCTTCGCCGAGGGTGGTTTTAGACCCGCAGAGGGCAGGCAAACGACGCCAAGACGTCCACTTGCGCACGTCAGTTCGCCGCGCGATAATCGCCTCCGTCAGCGCCGGCCCTGCGCGCCGCCGACCAGGGGGTGGCCGACGCCCTGGAGTCCGTCCTCTCCGACCAGACCAAGCGCGTCTATCAGACCCAGTGGAAGCTTTTCGACGAATGGTGCGGCGAGATGGGCCTGCACTCCCTGCCGGCCAACCCCTCACCGTGGCCCGCTACCTGGCCGTCCGCGCCGGTGATGGCGCCAGCATTGCCACCATGCGCCTGGCCACCTCCGCCATCACCAAAGCGCATGAATGGGCCGGCCACGAATCTCCTTGCAAGGATCGTGGGGTACGCGCCTCGTTGAAAGGATGGGGGCGGCGGCTCTCGAAGCCCCAGCGCCAGGCCGGCGCCCTCACCGCCGATGTGCTCGCCGTCATCCGCCTCACCGCCGTCCAGCCCCGCAAGCGCGGCCGCGGCTTCGAAACGGCGGAGCAGGCCGCTGAGCGCGCAAAGTTCGACCTGGCCCTGGTTGCCGTGCTGTCCGACGCCGGACTCCGCCGCTCCGAGGCTTCGTCTCTCACCTGGGGAGACGTGCAGCGCTGGGACGACGGCAGCGGCCGCATCACCGTCATCCGCTCCAAAGACCGACGTCGAGGCCCAGGGCGCCGTGGTGGCCATCACCCCCGCCGCCATGCGGGCTCTGGACGCCATCCGGCCGGCCGGTGTTGATGGTGGGGTGAAGGTGTTCGGGCTGTCGGAGTCCCAGATCGCCCGCCGGGTGAAAGTCATCGCCAAAGCCGCCGGCCTGGCTGATTGGGAGTTCTTCAGCGGCCACAGCGGACGGGTGGGCATGGCCCGCCGCATGGCCCAGAACGGCGCGCCCACCCACGAGATCGAACGCCAGGGCCGCTGGAAACAGGGCGGTGGCATGGTCGGCCGCTACACCCGCGGAGAGTCCGCCGGATCGGCGCTGCGGTATCTATAACTCATACTGCTCGAGTCGCCGGTAGGTAAAGTATCCCGGACCAGACAGATGACATTTCTGCTGAACTTCGACAGCCATCACCCGTCGGTCAACTCGCCCACGTGACCCAATTTACCCCCGCTGATCACACTCGGTGTTGCAGAAGGGATTCCGGCTGCATAATCGATTGGCGGATTGGTCGGAAACGGCGTCTAATGTCTGCGCGGCACGGGAGGCGAAGCTAGTATTACAACGACGGGTTGATGTTCCGCTTCGGGAAAGCTTCGTGGCGCAAGGGCTGCTGCGACAGTTGCTCGATGCACATTTACGAAGGGAATGGGCCAGTGGCGAGCGTCCCATCCCAAATGCGTCGTTGTAATACTAAACTAAAGCCAAGGTGAAATGCGCAGATGGTGGGGGTCAAACGACGGAGCCGGGTCGTTCTCCAAGTACGGATGAGAGGGATTCACGGGCTTAGCCCAGCTGATCATCATCGCCACTTAAATGTACATCCCACCTTGGCTTTAGTTTAGTATTACAACGACGGTTGCTGTGGTAGGATAATCGGCGAGATAGAGAAGGCTTCGGGAGGTGGGGCAGGCGATGGATGCGGCGGTATTGGAGCGGGCGTACGAAGCCTTCCAGGAATTTCACGGCTACTTTGCGCCAGTCTTTGGTCGTAAGGAAGCCAGGGAGAACAGCAGCCATTATCTACAGGCCCTGCTGGTGCAATCGGAAGAGCGGCGCAACGCCGAGAATCTGTCGGAGACGGTTCCGGCGTCGTCACGACCGTTACAGCGGTTTCTCTCCGAGTCGCCCTGGGACGATGACGCGGTCATAGACCGGTTGCAGGAGTATTTGAGTTCGCGGTTGAAGGATTCCCAGGGAGTGTGGGTGCTGGACGGCAGCGACTTTCCCAAGCAGGGAATGAAGTCGGTGGGAGTGGCCAGGCGTACTGCGAGGCGTTGGGGAAGATAGCCAACTGCCAAGCAGGGGTGTTTCTGGCCCACGTGGGGGCCAAGGGACGGGCGCTGGTGGACAAGAGGCTATATCCTGCCGGAGGAATGGACTGGGGACGGGGAGCGTTGTGCGACGGCGGGAGTGCCGGCGGACCGACGGGGGTACCGAAGCAAGACTGAGTTGGCGCTGGATATGCTGGAGTGCGCCCAGGCCAGAGGCCACCTCAGCGCACAGTGGGTGGCTGGAGATTCCGCCTTCGGGATGTCTCCCGCGTTGCGGGAGGGCATCGCGTCCGCGGGAATGTACTACGTTTTGGACGTGCGTCCCGATATGACGGTTTGGCCGCTGGAACCCACCTGGACCGATCCGCCTTACCAGGGCAACGGGCGTCCCCGCAAACCCAGACCGCTGCGTGAGGAGCGGCAGACCATGGCAGAGCGCAGTCAGGCGTTGCCGGCGGCGGCATGGCGGGAGATCACGATAGCCCAGGGAAGCCAGGGGCCGCGTGTCTATCGGTTCAGCGCCCAACGGGTGCGGGTGACCAGGAGGCGGAAGCCTGGTGAGGTCCTGTGGGCGGTTTATCGCCAGAACCTGGACGGCAGCGAACCCCGCTACTATCTGTCCAACGCCCCCGAGGACATCCCTCTGGAGACCCTGACCTACGTGGGCGGCTCCCGCTGGCGCATTGAAACCGAGTTCGAGACTGAGAAGAGCGATGTGGGCCTCGACGAATACGAGACCCGCACTTGGGCGGGTTGGCATCACCACATCACCATGTGCCTGTTGGCCGGGGCCTTCTTACTGACTTTGCAACAGGATTGGGGGGAAAAAGATGCCCCTGATCACCAGGCCCCAAGTGTACCGAGTGGTGCGTGAGCTCCTGCCCAAAACGCGGTTCGGCCCAGAGGAACTGCTGCTATGGTTGGATGGCGTCCAACAACGCAACGAAAGGGCCAGATGCTCTCACAAGAAACGCCGCGCTGTCCTCGGCCGTAACACCTCCGGCCTACCTCCATAACCGTCGTTGTAATATTAGGAGCCGGTATGGAAACTGCAAGAGGAGTAAATTCACAATGCCCAGAAAGAAACGCACGACCAGAAGGGATCGCACGACCAGAAGGGATCGCACGACCAGAAGGGATCGAACAGTAGCGGATCGGCAGAAGTCTCTACAACCGGTTTCTCCGGAAGCGAACTTTACCTTAGCCGGAGTGCGGGATATGTACGCGGGCATAGGCGGCAAGGAATTCAGGTGCACAATCAGTGAGTATTGTCGAACACAAATCTTCGAGTTTCCCCGAGTCGATTTCCGTCCGAACGGCGACGAGCCTCACCACGCGATTTATGCGTCTCCCTCGGTTCAAGCGTGTGTCGCTTCAAATCTAGTGGACTACTTCGTGAACTCACCGTGCAGTAAGCATTACGCGATCAGCCCTAGCTTGCGGCACGTGGTCGGCGAGACCGCTGAGAAGATCAAACAGCAGCAGAAAGGGCAAGTACCGGTGTTCCTGGTGATCGAGGAGTTTAACCAGTTGACGCCAGTAGAGATGGTCAACGGCGAATGCAGCGTATCGGACGAGATAGTCGTGCGAGATGGCGAAAAAGTACCCATACTGATCGGCGGTAGGGAAGGCGAGGAGTTCATAACTGCTTGGGCTACCACTGGCGGAGCGTGGCCGGAATTGCCCAACAATCAACAGTTGGTAAACATGATTCTGGCTGGCGTCCGTGTCGGTCAGCAGACGTCGGATCCGATACGCAAATACTTAGACCAGAACGGCCTTGTGACAAACGACGGCCGGTTCGTTGAGATGATTCGACCTACTGTTTCGATGAGGGGAAGCACAGCGACGGTGATGGATACCGCAGAGTACAGAAGCAGGGCATTGGAGATAAGGAAAGTTATTGCTGCTATGGAACAGGACATTGGTGCTCCGCACATGGCGCTGCTGATCAACTCGATGTACAGCGATGAGCGCAAGGATGATCCTGTCAATTTTCATGGTCATTAGGCCGGCGATTTTCACGGACATCCAGCCACCCTGGGAGCGCGGTGAATTGACTATTATCAGGTTGTAGTTTGCGGGTCAATCACCCCCTTTGCGGCCAGTAGAGCGCGGTGTGGCGAGAGTCGTTCCCGGTAGCTGGCGCCTTCGATGACGATCTGGTAGCTGGCGTTGGCCAGGCGATCCAGCGCGCTGTTGCCCAGGATGGGGTCATCGAAGAGACCCAGCCATTCGTCCACGGCCCGGTTGCTGGTGATGATGAAGCTGGACGCCCGATGCCGGTTGAGGATGAGTTCGTAGAGGTCGGCGGACTGCTGGGCGGTCAGGCCATGGAGACCCAGGTCATCGAGGATGAGCAGGTCGGGCGTGAGGAAAGACCGGAAGGTACGGTCCAGCGAGTTGTCCACTCTGGCCTGGGTCAGGGCCTTGAAGAAGTCGTCGGCGTGGCTGAAGCGCACGGAGTATCCGGCGCGGACGGCGGCGTAGCCCAGGGCCTGGGCGAAGAAGCTCTTGCCGACACCGGCGGGGCCCACCAGCAGGACGTGTTCGTGCCGGTCGAGAAACTCCAGGGAGAATACAGCGTCCAGCAGGCGGCGGTCCAGGGTAATTGACGCCGACCAGTCGAAGTCCTCCAGGCGGCAGGTCTCCTCGAAACCGGCATTGTGCAGCCGGAGTTCGGTGCGGCGGTGGGCGCGGCGATTGACCTCGTCGCTGAGGATGATTTCCAGGAATGAGGCGTAGTCCAGCTGCTCCCTACGGGCCAGGGCGATGCGTTCCGGCAGGGTGCTGGCCAAAGCGCCCAGCTTGAGGCTCTTGAGCAACGGGGTGAGTTCGGTGGTTCGGGTCATGGGTAATCTCCTCATGCTGACTGACGGCGGTATGCGGTGTAAGCGAAGACGCTACCGGGACGGGCGAAGCGGCCCGGCGGCATGGGCAAGGGCAGCTGGGGCATGGCCTCCTGTTCCAGGGCCTGCACCAGGATGCGTTCCAATCGGCGCACGTCGATGAGATCCACGGCCAGGGCCCGACGACAGGCGGCGTCCAGACGCTGCGCCGTGTAACGCTCGCCCAGACGCAGCAGCTTGTGTCCCTGCCGGATCTTGGCCCAGGGCAGGGGGCCGTCGAAGAGACGCTCAGCGTATTCGCCCACCGCCGGTCCCAGTGTCGCCGCGCTGCGCTGGATGCGATCCGGCGCTCTGGTGGTGTAGGCGGAAAGCTCGGCGGGGTAATCGTCGGGATCGGTGGAGCGTCCGCCCTGGGGCTGGCGGAGGTGGGTCTTGATCAGCTGGCCCCGGTGATAGATGTGCACCAGCTTGCTGCCCAGCCGGATTTCCACCTGCTGACGCGGCGGGCACCGGTCCGATGGCACCGAATACAGGGCCTGCTGACACTGGATGTGATGGTCGGGATGGACCTTGGCATTGCGCCAGTCGGCGATTTCGTAGGGCTCGCCGTCCCAGGGCAGCAGGGTGTGGCGCTCCTCATCCTGGAAAACCACCAGGGGCTTCCGGCGAGTGGTGCCATGGATGCGCATTCCGGCCACCCTGAGACACCAGCGCTGGGCTTCGGCCCTCAGGTGGGGCAGACCCCGTGGAAATCGCCGCCCTTGAAGAAGCGCTCCCTGACGTACTGCACGCCACGCTCCACCTTGGGCTTGTCCTTGGGTTTCCGCACCCGCGCCGCATCGGCGATGAAACCCCGGTGCTGCGAGTATTCCAGGAAGCCTCTGGTGAAGCGCGGATGCAGCGGGTCTGGTCCCGCCACCGCTGGCGGGCAATTGTCGATGACCAGATAGCGGGGCACCCCGCCGAAGCAGACCCACGCCGCTTCCAGTCCGGCGATGATGTCCTCCAGCGTCTGCCCATGGATCGGCCAAACGAAGCTGTGCCGCGAGTAAGCCAGCACGATGATCAGCCCCCACACCGCCCGCCGGCGGCCTGTCGCTGGGTCCACAATCATGCCCAACCGGCCGAAGTCCACCTCCGCCACCTCCCCGGGCGCGGTGTCCTCCATGCGCACCGTGGTCTGGCTGCGCCGCCGCCAGTTCGCTTCAGAACGAAGCGGCGCAACGACGGATACGATACCGGACACCCCCGCGCTGCCAGCAACTCCCGGATGCGGGTCAGCTGCAGCCGGTCGCCGGTGAGCCACTGGTAAATCTGGTCCGCCCACGGCTCCAGCAGGTCCTGCCCGGGCGTCACCGCCTGCCGCGGCCCCGGCTGCCCAATCGTCGCCAGCCGGCTCAGCTGCTCCGCGGTGGCAACCAGCCCATCCCGAACGATGCCCTCCTCTTGGGCTGCCGCCACGTACTTGGCGATGGTATCTCTCGACAAGCCGGTGCCCAACGCAATCTTGCGTTGGCTATCCCCCGCCTGCCAACGGCGAATGATCTCTGGTATTTCCATTCTGGAAACCTCCCGGTATGCCATCGCTGCACCTCAATTCCAAAGTGCGGCAATGATCGCCGATGTGGCTCCCAAAGTGGCCTAATGACCCTGAAAATCTGGTGGGTAGATCCTGAAAAACTCCCAATTCACTGGCCTATAGATCCTGAACAATGACACGATCCCTACCAGCGACTCCAGTACTTGCGGTTGTGGCAGTCGTTGGCGGAGGCGGGACCGACATGTCTGAGCTACCAGGGGGATGTCAGGAATGACAACGTAGTTGTGGCAGGTACGAAGACCCTAAAGGAGTTAAATGAGTACAGGGATGACATCGCTCACTGGTGGACGGACACGATTGATGAGAATTTGTTGGCAGACCTTCAGAGAACAATTAACGAACTGATTCGCAGCAGGTATTTCTGATTGCTTGAAGGAATGGGGGCACCTTTCGAAACCCCAGCGCAAGGCCGGCACCCTCACCGCCGAGGTGCTGGCCGTGATCCGGCTCACCGCCTCCAGCCCCGTCGCCGCGGCTTCTAAACCGCGGAGCAGGCCGCGGAGCAGGCCCGTTTCAACCGGGCTTTGGTGGCGGCGCTATCCGACGCCGGACTCCGCCGCTCCGAGGCTTCGTCTCTCACCTGGGGCGACGTGCAGCGCTGGGACGACGGCAGCGGCCGCATCACCGTGGTGCGCTCCAAGACCGACGTGGAGGCTGCTGGCGCCGTGGTGGCCATCACCCCCACCGCCATGAACGCGCTGGACGCCATCCGGCCGGCGGGTGCTGGCGATGAGGTGAAGGTGTTCGGGCTTTCCGAATCGCAGATCGCCCGGCGGGTGAAGGTGATCGCCAAAGCCGCAGGGCTGGCCGACTGGGAATTCTTCAGCGGCCACAGCGGACGGGTGGGCATGGCCCGTCGCATGGCCCAGAACGGCGCGCCCACCCATGAGATCGAGCGCCAGGGACGCTGAAAGCAGGGCGGCGGCATGGTCGGCCGCTACACCCGCGGCGAGTCCGCTGGGTCGGCTTTGCGGTATCTGTGATTACCTCACTTATTATGATCCTGCACCCAAACTTCATATGCTATTCGTAAACCGGTTCGCGTTCGACAGATTGACGCACCTCAGGCAGAGGATCGTTCGCCGCGATCTTTAACCATTTAGCAACGACGTCATGTGACCGTAAGCCAGATCTTGCCATAGACAAAGCCAAATGTGCGCACCGGAGTCTCAGCAACGGCACCTCTTCAGCATCATTGTGCTCGCGTTCATAATCCAGTTCCGTCGCCAGGTAATCCAGGCCTTGCAAGACGTATTCTTGAATGACTTCTCTGAATTCTTCACTCCCTACATCAAACACCATTGTGGCGAAGTCCAAGGCGTGTGCCAGAGCCTCTCTACGTCTGGCAGTGATTATCAAGCCAATCTCACGGATGAGGTCTTGAGTAGGTTGGTGAAGGGCTGCGTCGTCCTTAGTAGCTCTGCGGAGCCAAGAACCCAAGCCCGCCAGAGCACTCTGGACCGTATCACCATCATCAGATGCCAATCCTCTCCTCAGCCACGATATCAACTCGTCCGTACGATCTGGCATGATTTGCACCAACCCACCCGTCAACTCAAATGCCGGAGTTCCCAACTCGTCTAACCTCTTGATCTTGTCGAAAAATCGCCCGCAAACCGCCTCAGGTACCTCCATTTCCCACAAGATGGACGCCAGCCCGTCGATCGCCGACAGATTGGATCGGTGTATCTCTTCCTGCAGCATCGGATTTGGATGCGATTCGACCTCGTGATCTATCCAGCGCTCCACAAGTTGAACTATACGGTCCCGTTCGTGGTCATCGAGTTCAAACGCCCTACCGTATTCTCGAAGGCCGCTGAGAGCAGCCCCCAAGTTCCATAGCACATCCTCTACCCTGCCTGTTACCCTGCGTTCGTCTCCGGACGATATTGAGATCATCCCGCCAGTGTCGGGTATGCAAAATTGCATATCCCCAAGGTCAGCGGGCAACCACTTCATTCGAAACCGCGCATCGGCAATGCCAAGTTCTGGTTCGGGTATAACCAAGAACGCCCAATCGTAAAGATCGGTGTTACCCGGCAGTGTATCGGCCGGGGTGTACTCCTCGGCCCACAAAGCGCTGATTATCGTTGCAGTTTCAGCTTCGGTTAGTCTGTTTTGATACGCTACGCCCATGTAGCGTATTGCTGCCCGTCTGCGAGCTTCGCCGCCTGTCTCTAACCCACGCGCCACCAATTTAGCGAAGTTTTGCCATTTGCTCTCATTCTCACTGTTACGTTCTGGCAAAACTGCTTTTCGCACACCGGTCAACAGTTCCCCCGGGTCTGGATGCCAGCTGAAGGCTGAGACTTGAAAACCGTCCACGCCGACGATGGCCGCAGCCATAACATCAAGCGCTCGGCCAATTCGCTCGACGCGCGGTAGAGCGTCCCAACTTCTTTGTAGGAGGCTTCCCAATGCCTTTGACAGCCAAGGATGGCTGGCGACTGTATCTTGCCGATTGGCGTAGTACTCCATTGATTTGGGGAAAACATTGAGGACTGATTCGGGTTTCATCCGCACCACAAGCCTAGATAACACCTCCATTCCAACCCGAATCCGATCAGGCCAGCCCTGCTTTAGACCGTGATCGATCAGCTTAAAACAATCTTCAGCCAGTTTATCGGCGACCTCAACCGGCATACGCGCTACACGAATTCGAGAAAGGACCCTCTTCAGGACTATGTCCTCGTCGTAGTTGCAACTGCGCAAGACCAGCCGCACAGCTAGCTCAGGGCTATGTGATGCTAGGTCGTCCGACGCCATTTTCAATATATCGCCAGCCACCGCCATGGGTATTAGGGTGCCGTGATCCGTCACCCTAGGCAACCCAGCTACTTCAGATAAACGGACCGCCCGGTATGCCGGTAGGTGCCGGGTCACATTCGCGTTGCTGAAGGTGATCCGTGTGGTCCGTCTACTACCGAGATCAAAATCCGGTGCGTCTTCCTTATCAGAGCTACGGCCCAATACGTTTTTGATGTGCTCCTTTTCCATCAGGGCATCGCATTTCAGACGAGCAAGTTCAGCCCACCTGTTGCGAGTGACCGATTCGTTATCCAAAGTCACCTCGGACCATAGCGCCCAACTCTCGCGCGACGCACTAAATATGTCTGTGCCCAACTGATTTTGAGATCTAATCTTTGCGAGAGACCTTCTGACTTGGTCCGCTGCCTCACGGTTTCGGTCTAATTCCCACAACATGGCGGCTTTGCGGATCAGCCAGAACGGGTCGTCATCCTCGACATACCATTCTTCGACCAATGCGTTCAATGTCTCAAAGTCCATCGAGTACAGAGCCCAAAGGCATCGTTCGTGCCGGATACGATGGCCGACATCAGGATGGTCGTTGACGAAATTGGCCAGAGCATCAATACGTTGGCTGAACAGGTGTCGGTCGAAGCGGAATCGCGCGGCCGTCACGAGGGTCAGTGCAACCTCGCGCCACGTCTCGCGAACCTCACTCCAGACGATCCCCTCGCCTTCAGCGCCATCCACAGTACGGTTGTGGCAATCTATCGACCCCAAAATAGCAGCGGCCACCACCTCAATTTCGCTCGAAATTGGTTCCAGCAGCAACTCTCGCCGCCACACCAGTTCACGAACCGCATCGAGGCGTTCCACGATACTCAAGAGTGGCAGAGAATTCAGGATTGCTCTCTCCCATTCATTAGTGGAATACCTGAGAAATTCCCGTTCCCTTCCGTCTGGAAACACCAGCCATCCGGGATACATCCGCCGGTTATGAGTCCAAGCAGAGATGATTCTCTTCACACGTTCTTGTTGGTCTCTCGGACCCACTTGTGAGTTCCAAGACAGCTCCTGTTTCGGCAGTTCCGACACGACCTTAATCACTGGGTCCAGATAGGTGGGCGGTGTTCCAATCTGCTCTGTAGGGCGCAAAGGCCAAGCCTTGAGATCATAGGGACGTCCACGTTCCAAGGAGTGTAGGATCCAATCGATGGCGTAGCTGTACCGCAGATGGTCTGGCCACTGCCGAGCATTGGGATGATGTGCCAGATCAACGGGTACGATGCCTCGCTCTTCCAGCATCCTGCGCTTGTGCACCGATAAGTCCAGCCATCCCACTAGGTATATCTTTGGCGTCGCGGAACCCAAGTTGTCTCTCACCCAACCAGACCAGTGCAGAAAATTTGGATCGTCGCCAGAGAATCCAATCAGGCAGAACGCGGTTTCCATCATTGCCTGTTGCACCGTGTTGACGAATGGAGCGAACTTAACCGGGTACGTTCGATAGTCTTCCTCAGTGCAGATCAGTGGGAACTGAGCTGGCAGAGAACCGTGCAGTTTCATAATGCGTGGCTGACTGGCCAGCGGAAGTTGGTTCATATCTACCACGACGCTGTAAGCGGGAACCACGACCTGAGACATCGTTCTCTCCAGTAGGGTGTCCCAGTTCGTGGTGAATACGTCGCGCCACGGAAGCTTCAGCAGCCGTGAATGCATTGCGCCAGGCGCGAAGTCTTGGTCCCTGACTTGGCCTTGCAAAAAACCGTGCAGGTTGGTACGCCCGAACGAAGAGGCGAATTCCTGTGCACACCGCAAGGGGTTGTCAGCGGACTTGGAATACAAGCGCTTGGCCATCTCAGTCGTCAGGTCTTGCCACAGCGGAAGGGGGTCAGCTCCAGGTTGTGCGATCGCAGCGCATTTGCTGAATCCGCTTCCCACCATGACAGTGGCACCGTTACCTGGCCGGCTCCATAGAGCGTCACGGACTTGGTCAAGGTGGCTTTGATCAGGAACTAACTCAGATGGCGACATTTCTTCTGTTCCCACATTTCCAAGCAGCGAGGCCGATACGATCCGATAGCGCTCACAGTAGCGGCTCATCTGAAGGCTTTCGGCGGTCAACCACGCGTCATTGTCAACCGACTTGACCTCCACCACGCCGCACTCGGGAACCTGCCCTTCCCGTTTCCTGCCCCACTGCACCTGCCGAGCCGAATACAGGCCAAAATCAGGATGCCCGGCACCTTGGTCGGCCAACTCCTGCACACAGAAACCTTGGGCCTCAGAGTGCCGCCCACCGCGTTCAGCAGGTTGGCCAGCGGCCCATAAAGAGAACGCTCGTCGGTATCAGCGCCGGACGCCAGCACCATCCGCAAATCGGTGAAGTAGGCCTCGACGGCTTGAACCAGTTTCATATTCGCCATGACTTCATCATCTCGACTTTGTACAAAAGCTAGATAAATTATAAGAACAGGGTAAGCTCGACCAAATCACCAAAAGAGGTCGAGTATGCCTACCCTGCCCGCAGTCATAGTAACCCTGCTGCTGCCCTTTGAGCACCTGTTTGACCCCAGGACCTGGCGCAAAGCCCAACTCCTGGCCATGGGAGCGATCCTGTCTCCCGGCAAGCGCACCGTGTCCTCCGCCCTCAACATCCTGGGGATTGGGCAGCACGGCGACTTCGCCATCTATCACCACGTGCTCAACCGTGCCCGATGGTCGCCGCTGCAACTGAGCCGGGTGCTGTTGCTGCTGGTGGCCGGGCGCCTTGGTTCATCCACCGAGCCGTTGGTGTTCGGCATTGACGAGACGGTGGAACGACGCTGGGGCCGGAAGATTGCGGCCAAGGGACGGTATCGGGATCCGGTGCGGTCCAAGGACGACCAGGTGGTGATGACCCCCGGATTGCAATGGGTGAGCCTGATGTTGCTGACGCGTATCGGATGGGCGGGTCGACACTGGGCGCTACCGTTTTTGACCGCGCTGGTGGTGTCGGCCCGCTACGACCGGCGCAAAGGTCGCCGGCACAAGACGTTCACCGACTACGCCCAGCAGATGCTGGTCTGCCTGCGCCGGTGGCTGCCGGACCGGGACCTGGTGGTGGTGGCCGATGGCGGCTACGCCAAGCGCGAGTTCCTGCGGCATTGCCAGAGTATGTCAAAGCCGATTGTCGTCGTCACCAAACTGCGCAAGGACGCGTCCCGGTACCAGCCCGCGCCACCGCGGCGGCCCGGCCAGATCGGGCGGCCCCGGGTGGTCGGCGCGCGATTGCCCAGTCCCACGGCGGTGCTGGACGATCCCGCTACACAATGGATTCCCTACCGTGCCACCGGTTCCGACGGCAGTACCGCCAGGGTCGAGCTCGCTTCGGGCGTAGCGCTGTGGTACCACGGCGGGCCGCCGCGCCTTCCCATACGTTGGGTCGTCATCAGATACCTGGAGGAGCGCCGCGGGCCCTATGCTTTGCTATGCACCGACACCGAGGCGGAACCCCTGCGGATACTGCAGTGGTATCTGCTGCGCTGGCAGGTCGAGGTGACCTTTGAGGAGCTGCGGGCTCACCTGGGCGTGGAAACCCAGCGCCAGTGGTCGGAACGAGCCATCGCCCGAACCACCCCCGCGCTCTTTGGCCTGTTCAGCGTGGTGACGCTGGCGGCGGATATCCTGATCGAACAGCGTGGCGGCATGGCGCCGCGCACCGCGGCGTGGTATGACAAAACCAGCCCTTCCTTCGCCGACGCCATCGCCCTGGTCAGACGACACCTCTGGGTGCAGCAGGGAACTTTTATGCCGTCCGAGCGCGAGCACGAATCGATAAAAGTCCCGCGCCTCTTGTACCACAGGATGCTCGACACGCTAGCCTATGCCGCTTGATTGTACAAAGCCGAGTTCATCATCTCACAGGTTGTTAATCGGGCTTCTCAACAAGGCCGGCGCCCGGTTAACCCGGTGTCTACGACAGTCAAGGCTCCGATGACGACATCCACTCAATTCGTCGTGAGCGTCGATCCCGCATGCTATTAAAAGCACAACGTGCGTTAAAAAGGCACGCCGTGCTTTTCTATTCGTTTTTCTCATAGCGGACATTACGGCCGCGGCTTCCCACGCGACGTAAGGCTGCCTCGGACACCAGCCGGTTCAGCAGTCGGTAGGCCTGGGGATACGTGATGTCGCATAGATTGGCCGCGATCGTACGTGAAATGGAACCATGCTCCTCAACGTACCGGCGCACCAGGTCGCCATGCCCGGCGGGTTGAACACGTCACCGCTGGTCACCCGCACCGTCGCCGATTCGCCGGGCCGCGTCCTCCGACAATTGGTACCAACGCCGCTGCCTGGTGCCCTGCCCAAAAACCAGGCTTCGCCCTTCCAACCGTTTCAGGACATCCTGCGCTGCGACCTCCTCCCTCTGCAGGACCGCAGCTGCGTTGAGCGCCGTCATCCGACCCTCGCGTGCCAACGCGGTCAGCACCAGCAAGTCCTCTAGTACTACAGTCGCACATATGATGCCAGAAGTTTGAGGCGGCGTTGATAATGACAACGCTGGGCTCTGGCCTGATGTCGGCGTCTCCACCGAGACCAGGCCAACACCAAATCCACCGGGAGGGAGGGCGTCCAGACCAGCCGGCAGAGCAATCGGCGCACCTCGGGCACCGTCATCGGTATCAGCCCTTCCTCCCCTTCGAGGCAGCCCCCTTTTTACCCGATCCCCCCTGGGCCGCCTGATGCCGAGCCACCGCCAGAAAGGCCTGGGCCAGCATGGCCAGGGTGATGTGCCGGCGCCAGCCGTCCCACTTGCGCACTTCATACTGGTCCAGCCCCACCTGGCCTTTGGCCTCCTCAAAGCATTCCTCGATGGCCCAGCGGGCGCCAGCTATCCTCACCAGTTCCTCCAGGGTGGTTCCTTCGAGGCCAAAGCACACGTAATAGGCCAACTCCCCTGGCTTGGTGACGCTGCGCCGGGCCAGCAGCCAGTAGCCCTTGCCCGGTTCCTTCAGGGGCCGTAGCTCCACCCTGGCCCAATCGTAAACCCTGGGACCCTTGGCGCCATCGCCCGCGCTGCGCCGTTGCCAATGCGATGCATCAACCAGCGCAGCTAACCGGTCCGCCCTCACTTGGCGGGGGCCCTTTTCCGGCCAGACCCACAGCTGCTCGTTGCTCTTGATGGCCAGCACGTGGGACATCCCTTTCTGCTCCAGCCACATCCGCAGGCGGCGGTCGCTGCCGTAGACCGCATCCCCAGTAACCCAGGCAAAGGGAACTCCCGCTTCCAGCGCCCGTTCCAGCATCTCCTGGGCTAACCGGGGCTTGGTCCGAAAGGAAACATCTCCCGGAACTCCGGCCTCCTTCCTCCGCTCCCAGTCCTCAGCCCATACTTGAGGCAGATACAGTTCCCGGTCCAGCAGGGTTCTTCCCCTGGCGCCAGCGTAGGCCAGAAATACCCCGATCTGACAGTTTTCAATCCGCCCCGCCGTGCCGCTGTACTGCCGCTGCACTCCCACCGACTTGCTCCCCTTCTTGAGGAAGCCGGTCTCGTCCACCACCAGCACCCCGTCGGCGGCGCCCAGCTGCTCGACCACGTAGTCCCTGAGGTCATCGCGAACCAGGTCCGCATCCCAGCGATAGGTGGACAGCAGGCGCTGCACCCCGTCGGGTGTGGCATCCCCCGCCTGCTCCGCCAGTTGCCACCCGTTCTTGCGCTCGACCGAGCTGACCAGTCCCCGCAAGTAGTCCAGTACCCGCCGGCGAGGCTCAGGGCGCCGGCACCGTCCGGCAATGCAGGAATGAACCTGCTCAATCCCTTCGGCCCAGTGGGCCACTTCCGCCAGTTCCTCTTCACGCGCCGTCACCGCCGCACCCCCTCACCGGATAATGGCCTATTTTACCCCCTAATATGCGACTGTAGTATTAGAGCCTGTTTGCAATCTTTTTAGGATTAGCACCGTGAAGGCAAGCACCACCATTTGCAGGCTAGTATTGAGCTTTCTTTCGCAGTTCTTCCAGAGTCGTCGGCACTTTTCCAGCCAGGCGAAAGATCGCTCCACCACCCATCGCTTTGGAAGCACCACGAAGGTGTGCAGTTCGTTGCGTTTCACCACTTCCACCGAGGCTCCCAACAGGCCTTGCACCGCAGTGGCAAAGGGCTTTCCGGTGTAACCCCCGTCCACCAGCACGTTCTGCACTTGACTGAGGCCGTCTCGGCGCCGGTCAAACATCGCCAAAGCCCCGGCCCGGTCGGTAACGTCGGCGGTAGTCACGTGTATCGCATGGGGCAATCCTTGCGTGTCCACCGCGATGTGACGCTTGATTCCCGACACCTTCTTGCCTGCGTCATAGCCCTTGTGCCCGGCGGTGTCCGTGTTCTTGACGCTCTGGGAGTCCACGATGCAGAAGCTGGTCTGCTCTTTCCGTCCATTGCTTTGTCGGGCCGCGCCAACCGATTTTTTTTAGGACTTGCTCCAGAATGGAATCCTGACCCGGGCCAGGCCGCTCGCTCCATTGCCGGAAATACTTGTAGCAAGTGCGCCAATTGGAGAAGTCCGCAGGCAGCATTCGCCACTGGCACCCACTTTTCAAGAGGTACAGCACGCCGCAGAAAACGTCATACAAGTCCACGGTGCGGGGCTTGGTCCGACGGCGGGCCGACTCCAACACGGGCAGAATCCGGACGAATTGCTCCCGGCTGATGTCGCTGGGATAGGAATGAGACATGATTACCCCTCCCCTGATAATAGTCTCAGCTTAACCTATTTCAGAGATCGTAGACAGGTTCTTAGAAAACACGGGGCAGCCATCCTTGGGTTATGTTTTCGACTGTGGACTGACAATGGTCGCTAATTCGCACTATCTCGAAGGATTGTTCGCGCTACCTCTTGGGCCTCCATCATCGCACCCGCGAGATCTGCCAGAGCTACTTCACGGTTCGGTTGCAGGTAAAGGAACACCACCTCCTTCACCGGCTTGCCAGTGATCCGGCTTACCGCATAGGCATAAGCGCCGCCCTGCAAGCGATAGCGATCGATAACTTCGGGCAACTCGGCCGAAGTGACGGCGTCGGTCTTGTAGTCCACCACCACCAGACCGTCCTTCTCTTCGAACAGCAGGTCAATGAATCCGTGAAGGGAGCCGTCATCGACGGGGGTTGCGACCGGGACCTCACGCCAGATACGGTTTGACGCCACCGCGCGACGCACGATGTCGCTGTTCACGGCGACCCTGGCAAGGCGAGCGATCTCGGTCTCGCGGTCGGGGACGCCCTCCGCGACGGCCTGAGCGCGGGCACGGTGATCCACGCCTTCCCCGGTGGCAAGGTCGATCGACTGCAATACCGCGTGCACGGCGCGTCCCACCGAAGTACCCGCCCTGCCGCGACGCCAAGGTTCGGGACTGTCCTGTTCCGGCTTGTCGTCTTCGTGCAGCCGAGAAAGGGCGGTCGCGGCGACGAACAGCGGGCGACTGAGCTCGGCAATGGCGCGTTCACGGGTTTCCGTCCAGGCGTCCAGATGGTCAGCCGAATGTAGGGTTTCATCGATTGCCAAGGCGTTGTCCTTGCCAACGTGGGTTTGTGCTTCCGCCAAACCGGATGTGCCCTTGAGTTCTACCGCCTCCCACAGATCCTCGTCGTCAGCCATGTAATCCGCGATAACGGCGGCAGTTGTTTTTGCTCCCTTTGCCGGCCGGCGCATGCTCAGCACTAAGTGATCCCTGGCCCTGGTGGTTGCCACGTACATTAGGCGGATGTGCTCTTCCGCCGACATCTGATTGTCGAGTTCGGCGAGTTCTTCGAAACCGGGTGTGGCAAACCGTGCGGCTGCAGGACCGATGCCCACTTCGACCCTCCCACTAGCCCGGTCCACGATGACGGGATTACCGCCCGCCGTCGGAGCCGAATTGATACCGGTGAGGATCACCACGGGGAACTCGAGCCCCTTCGACCCGTGGATAGTCATGACCCGAACCGCGTCTTCGTCCGATTCCGGCACCGGAGTCTCGGTGACGCGAGCTCCTTCGTTGATCTGATCGTCCACCCACTGGAGGAAGGCGCGCAGGGTGTCCCCACCGGCCCTGTTAAATCGTCCCGCCTGTTCCACGAGGAACCGGTAGCGGCGCCACTGTTCCCGCATCCTCGGGTAGCCGACGGCCGCTTCCAGCAGCCCGCGCTCGCGAACGAAACGGTCGATGAGAGCACCGGTGGCCTCATTCAAACGGCTGCGATGGAACGACCGCAACACCTCAAAGGCGCTCAGCACCCTTTCTTCTCCTCGGGCGTGCGCTTCGTTGCTCAGGTAGTCAAAACTCCCTCCCCTGTTGCGGTGTTGCAACAGGTCCACATCGCTGCATCCGAACGCGGGAGAGCGGAGAGCGGCCACGGTGGCCACCTGGTTGGCCGGGTCGTCGATCGCCATCAGGCAGTTCAGCAGATCGCGAATCTCCTGGGTCTCGAACACCAGGGATGCGCTCTCCAACCGATAGGGTATGTCCCAAGACTCCAAGCCACGCTCCAAGGCCGCCAGTCCGGCGCGGCGCGGCATGAGGATGCACACGTCCGAATAGCGTACGGGACGGTATGTCTCGTGGCCGTTGCTCTCGGTCGCCGTCCGGTCGAGGGTTTCCCATGGGTCCGCAACCATCTGTCGCAGCAGGATTCCGATGTCGTGCGCTTCGTCCTCCCGAATTTGGGCAATCGAGGCCTCGACCGCCTCGTCGCCCAAGGTCCACACCCGAGGCGCGAACGCACTTCCGGTGTCGCCGATCCACAGCGCGGTCATATCGGCGTAAACGGCTTGGGTGTCGGCGTCATCGACACCAGCGGTATGGCCTTCGCCCATCCATTGCTCGAATAGGCGGTTGACCCACCCAACGACCGGTTTTTGAGAGCGAAAATTCTGCACCAGCTTGACCGTGTGACCGTCGGCCTGCTCCATGCTCGATTGCAAGCGTTTCATCTGCCCGACGTCGGCACGGCGGAAACGATAAATCGATTGCTTGGGATCCCCAACCACGAAAAGTTTGCCGGGCTCGGGCCGGATCTGGTCCCATTGGACGGGGAGGCTAGAAACGGCGTTGTCCGCGTGGACAGGTTCGGACAACAGCATTGCGATTTCCGCCTGGATCGGATCGGTGTCCTGGGCCTCGTCAATCAACAGGTGGGTGTAGCGTTCGCGGAAGTGGTCGCGGACCTGCGCGTTGTTCCGCAGCAACTCACGGGCCCACACCAGCAGGTCGTGAAACTCGGCTCGACCCTCGGAGCGACGTTTGCCCGCGTATTCCAGGACCAGCTGTCGAAGGTCCTCGAGGATGGGCATCAACACGGCTCTCCGGGCGTATGCGATCTCCTCGTTAGCCTGCCGGTCCAAATCACCGAGCAGGTCCTTCAGGGCGGCACAGGCGTTTCTGCCGTTTGTTGGGTCATTGTCCCAGTCTCCCTGGCGGCCGCGACTTTGTCGCAGCGGAAGTACGCCCAGCAGAAACCGGTAACCGTCTGCTGACCCGGCCGCGGCTCCGGACAGGAGGCGGAGTGAAGCCAACCTGTCTATCACGTGATCGTAGAGCGCATCACCTTTGCCGTTCCTGGAGTAGGAGCACAGCCTTTCCAATTCGGGCGCTGTGTCAAGCAGCGTCTCCACGATTGACAGGGGAGGACAATCTCCGGCGTGGTAACTGACGTCCAACAGGTCGCTGTAGTTTTGGTGGAACTCGCGCGCGATGGTTCTCAGATGGGTCAGCGTCAACCCCAAGGTCAGGGCCAGGGCCAACGGCGGCGCCAGACCGGTCTCGCCGTCGAGATGCCGATCGAGCCATCCACTCCACTCTTCTTCGAATTTGATGCCGGCAACGATTTGGTCGCTGGTCTCGAAGGATGGCGGCAAACCCGCCTCAAGAGGGCGCTCGCGCAGGAGGCCGCCGGCGAACGAATGGAGAGTGCAGATATCCGCCTGATCCAGATCGGCGACGCCCTGGCGACAACGGCTGCGCTCGACTTCGGAACGTGCATCGTCGACTGATGCCTCCTCAAGGGTCGACCGAACTCGGTCTCGCAGCTCGGCGGCGGCGGCTTCCGTGAAGGTGATGGCGGCGATCCGGTTCAGGGTGGTCGTTCCGGTCGCAACCAGGTTGGTGACCCGCTGAACGAGGCTGGTCGTTTTGCCAGTGCCGGCGCTGGCCTCCACGAAAAGCGTCGCACCCAGATCATCCCTGATGGCCTTTCTGGCATCGTCATCGACCGGAACGAAACCGGGGTGGCGATTGTCCGAAGTTGCCGCATCCGTTGATGTCATCAGTCTCCCTCCCCGTCGGCTTCGGCGAGTTGCACATATTCGGACAGGATCGAATCGGACTTCTTGCGTTCCCAGAGCGCGCTGCGTCGGGTTGGGCATATGGAATCGAAATCGCAATACTGGCAGTTGGATGGTCCGTAGCGGCCCGGCGGCCCGGGATTCGCGGGAAAGAGTCCCGCGTTGATGCCGGCCGTGATGCTGGCAACTCCCTCGCGGAACCTTTCCGCAACGGACTCGTCGATGATGTTGAAGTGCGCAGCGGGGACGAACTGGAATCTGCCGCGGTTGGTACTGAACCAGTAAGCGGCGGATACGGTGGTGGCGTCGGGGAACAGTTCACGGGCAGCGAGGGAATAGACACCCAACTGGAGGTGGCGGCCCTGATCGATTGGGTCATCGTCCAGGCCTTTGTATGGATCCGCGCTGCCGGTCTTGTAGTCGACGACCAAAACCCTTTTCCCGTCACTGCTGATGTCGATCCGGTCGATCACCCCCCTGAAGCGGATACCCGTTTGGGGATCGGCAACCTCGGTAGTGTCATTACCGAAACCGAACCTGGTCTCAACCCGGACATCCGCTGTTTGGCTCATTTCCCGCAATGCGGAGTCCGTTTCCAGGAACGTCTCGAGATCTGACAGGATTTCCGTTTTGACCATGTCCCACAGCAGTCGCTTGCCGGTCATGCCCTTGGTTTCAGCATCATGAAAGCTCTCAGCGGCGATGCGCATCAGACGATCCCGGTCATCCGGACTCCACGGTTCACCTGGTGAGGGAAGAATGCCGCTTTGAACGCTCTCATCAACGAACCGTTCCAGAATCGCGTGACTCAGCGTGCCACGGTCCAGGGCGCTGATGGAGAATGTTTCTTCGGGGGTGTCCAACGCCCCCAGCATCAGCACATGGCCCAAGTAGTACCGGTATGGGCAGGCTGCCCAGGTCTCGAGAGCCGTAGGGGATATGGGCGCTCCGCCCGGGCCGATGCTGAACCTGCCGCTTTCCGCGACATCCGACAGGTTCCCGTCGAACTCAGTCAGCTGGCGCAGGGAGCGTTGACCGGCCACCTGGAACGCGCGTGCGAGCGGATCCCTGCCGGCGAAGGGATGGGCACGAAGGTCTCGCCCATCTTGTCGCCATTCCAGCAGTCGCTTGAGCCGGAAATCCTGACTATCGGCCAGGGTGATCTCATCCGCGTTCGCAAGCGCCTGCTGGGACGAATCATCGACGGTGAGCCAATCGTTGCCGCGCAGCCCGGGCAGGTCGCCGGTCCGCACCGGGGCGTCAGCCAACACCGACGCCTGTTCCAGGAACCATCGCGACGGGTAAGCTTGCCTCTGCGATGCGGCGTCGGCCGCCGGATAGGTCAGGGTGCGACGAGGAGCCGACGCGATGGCGGCGAGATATTCGTAGCGTTCCTCGGCCATGCGCATCTGGATGCGGTCAGGGCCGCCCGCTGCCGACCAGTCCGATTCAGTCAGCAACGGGTCGCGGCGAGGCGCCGGAGGGACTGCGCCCTCGACCATGCCGACCAGCCAGACCGCGTCAAAGCTCATGCCGGCCGCTCCGGCAAAGGAGGATACGAAGATGCCCTGGCCGGTGGGTCCCAAATGGCCGAACGGAGATTGCATCAACTCCCTGACCAGCTGCCGGAACTCCGGCAAGGTCGTACGATTGTGTACGCTGTCTGCCGCGGCAAACTCGTCCAGAAGCCTGCGGACGCGTTCCGAGGCCGCGTTGTCCGACTCGCTGAGGTCGGTGGCCAGGTAGGCGTCCAGCAGGCTGCTGGCCCAATTGGCGAACTCGCGCCACGAGCTTCCGTCGGGCGGCGGCTCGAGGTCTCCGGCGAGTTTCTCGATGAATGCCTGAATGTTCCCCGCGACCGCAGCCTCGGACCTCATGCCACGGGCGCGGGAGACGCTGATTTCCCCGACGGTTTCGCGCCGTTCGGCATCCCCGATCTGCCGTTGGGTATGGGCGGCCAGCCGGTCCCGCCATTGCTGCAGGCCGCCGACGATGCCCGCTTTCCTGGTGACCACGTCCCATTGGCTGGGGCTGAAACCCTGGCCGGCTACAACGGAAATTCGCAGCGGACAACTGCTCAGCCATGCCATCACTTCCGATCTCGGGAACTGGCTGCCAGACAGACCCAAAAGGCCGCTCAGAGCACGGCCCGCCCCGGTGCTGGATAACGGCTCCCGGTCTGGTCCCGCCATTGGCAGCCTGGCCATGCGCAACTCGTCGCGAACCAACGTTGCATACGGATCGGCCATCCGAAAAAGAATTGCCATTCTGTGCAGCGGGGTATTGTTCTCGTTGAGTTCCCGGACGATTTGGCGGATGACCCAACGCAGTTCCTCGTGAGCGGTGGGGGCGATGTGCAGTCGGGCAGACCCTGAGAGTAAGTGAATATCCGTGGCGCCGGTTGGCGCACCGGCCGGCGGGACCATGGTCCAGCGCAATCTGGCTGCCAAATCCTGGGTGGATACGTCGGCGTCAGCGTCGCCGGTGGCGCCCAGGAGCGCCGCGCACCGGTGGTGTTCGGCCAGGGTTTCGATCAACGTGATCTCGCCCGGCGAGAGGCCGTGAGGGAGGTAGAAGACGATCAGGCCCAAATCGTTCAGTCCGGGAGCGGCGCCGGCTCGCACCGCTTCCGCCGCAGCTTCGGCCAGGTCTTCGGTGTCGTACCATTCAGCGCCGATGAGCCGGCGGAATCCCTCATGCAAGCGTGCGATCTCGCTGGTGACCCCGCCGCGGGCCGCCAGCGCAGAGCGCATCGTCTCGTCGGTGTTGCGCAGTTGACGGAACGCGGCGCGAACGCTGGATTGAGTGCTGGGATGCTCCCAAACGCTCTGCAATGGGCCATCGGTTCGGGCCAGCGTCTGCCGTACCACCAGGTTCTCGATCACGGTGGTGAGCGGCTTTCGGCCCTGTCGCTCGAGCGCAGCCGCGCCCAGCAACTCCGACAGGACGGGCAGCAGAATGAACCTGACGTTGGCGAACCCCGTGCGTCCCAGTTCCTGTCGCAGGGCCAGGCGCGCGTACGGCGTGGGTGTTATCACGGTTACGGGAGCGAGTACATCGTCCTTTTGCTCATTTTCGATGAGCCGCCATAGCGACTCCGTCAAATTCGAAGACAGCCTATCAACGACAAGGCGATGTTGGTTGGTAATCCCAGGTAGTTGCATTCAGTCGTCCATGTTGGTTGTACGCTGGAGAAGGGTGTCGCAAGAGACAGGATCGAGCAGGTCGGGCAGACGACGTAGATCGCCGTTGCGAGGTTGGCAGTCTCCCAGACTAGCAGATATTTCCAATGGCGAAAAACACGCCGAAGATGGGTATTTGCCTCGAACCGGCAAATTGAGTTTATGTATGTGCGCCCGGCAATTTCCCGGTCAATCGTGGCAATCAAATCCGGTCGATTGTGCCTTTGGATTCTGTATCCATGACCCGTAGATTTTCTTTCTGCTAACGCGATATCGTCCGAGGGCGAGTTTCATCGGCTTGGGAGTATGGAAAACGAGCGATAAAGGCGCAAATCGGAAGGAATTAGCGTTTTATTGATGGTATGGCAGTCTTCCGTAAATCCGTAAATCGGATGCGCTGCCACGCCAGTTCTATTCGCGGAGCCCGAGTTCCAATGTTGCCTTGACGCTGACCCGAGGGCTAAGTAGATTGGGCCGCCGGGCAATACGGTATGATCGATGCTTACGTGTTCCAATCCAGTCGATTTAGGGCGCGAGAAATAAAGTAGAGATTTGCAGGAACAGAATGGTTACCCAATTCAATTCAACATTGAGCTGGCTAGACAGCAGTGAGAGCGAGCGTCGTGCCGTGATGGAATTAGTTTCCGCGCTCAACGAACCGGGAACGCTTGACGAGCTTGGCATCGGCAGCATCCGCGATACGATCGCCGATGCGCTCTTCCCTGGAACCAGCACCATCCAGACGCGTGCTCGATACTTTCTGTTCATCCCGTGGATCCTGCAGATGGTCGAAGCCATGCCGAATGCGAGAGCCGAGCAACTCGCGCGCCAGTTGCAACTGCAGCTTTGCGACGCGTTGGCCGAGACGCACGGCGCCGGCGCCGGAGTGATCGGGCGCGAGGCCAGGGCAGCGCTCAAGCGGTGGCCGAGCTCAATTTACTGGGTGGGTCTGGAACGATGGGGCATCCGCCGGGAACCGGGAGCAACCCCCTCATATCGGGACTCCCGTCGAGAGCCATCGGCTTTGTTGCAGGCGACATGGGCGCCAGAGGAGCCGGTGGAGGACAGGCGTTACGAATCTGCGGATGGCATCCCTGGCCGCTGGGCGAAGTTGCCTGAACCCCCGCCGAAGTTCCCAGAAACCGCCAGCTTCAAGATGACCCCTGAGGAAGGAAGGTTCCTCCGCGATTGCATCGACCTCAAACATCCCCATAGCTACCTGGCTCACATCCTGCGGGAAGGGGGCGTTAGCAGCATTTGGGACGCTGATTTCCCTTGGGAGCACAACTCGGTGCGGGTGGCGGCGTCTGCGCTGTCGGCATGGTTACACGATGCTAAGTTGTTTTCGCTGGTTCATCAGGGGGCGGCAATCCTGTACAACGTGATGCTGGCCGAGGGATTGCAGCATGACGAAGGTCAGGACACATTCTCCGCCAGTCTGTCGGGATGGTTCGAGGAGGTCCAGGAGATTAGGATTGATCTGGAAGACTGGGATCGAATCGCCATGTGGCAGCGCCTGCGGAGCGTTAATCCCAGGCTGCGGGCGGGCACGCTGGAGTTTGCCAACCGCTGGTACTCGTTGGTGATGGCGATGGCACGACCGCCCTTGGGCCCTGATGTGAACACAGAGGCCAGACTACTCATACGGGAGAGGGAGCGGACGTTGAAGGGGATGCGCGCGCGGCTGACATACGCGGAGGCTCGCGATAACCACCGTGGCTATCCTGCCTCGGGTCGTCTCGAGTTCCGTTGGTCCCAAGTGCAACGGATCGTTGCCGACATCCTGGAACCACAGGAGAAACCCTGATGCTCGCACCGGGTGACCGACGGCTATTTTTGGATGCACTCCGGCCGCCAGAGGGATATTCCTTCGATCTGGCCGTCGGTACGACGTACACCTTGGATTTATTGGCGCTGCTGGCGGTGCCCCTGGCGTTTACCTTTCGGGATGCTCAGGATGGGGATGGTCAGCTGGCTGCGGACCCATTGGCGCTTCTGGAGAGCGCCTGGCGACATACCGGACGCATCGTTCTTTTTTGTCACGGAGGGCAGACATCGGTGCCGCGGTCGCGTCAACCTGCGCTGGTTTTTTTGGAGCAATCCGTCGTAACTGCGCTCCCGCCCAGAGTGGATGAGACCCAGGCTGTCTTCCATCCCAAGGCGTGGGCGCTGCGTTACCCCGAATCCACCGAAGCGATGGGCCGTGGCGTTGACACCAGGGATGATGGGCAAGGGAAGGCGAACGGGGCAAGCCCGATTCCAATAGATGGGGATGAGGGCGGCGTGAGATAGCCACACAGACACGATGATGGCGGCCCGCGGTGGCGATGCTGGGCGAAATTGTCAGGGTAGTGTGCAGCAAGAGACGCTCGGGGACCAGCCTGGCGCAAGTCTGCGAGGCGGTCGGGTAGTCTGGTGAGTGGGTCAGATCTCCGTCGGCGTTGACACCAGCGGTGCCGTCAGGCTGGGAGTGGAATTGCTCGCAATCGAGCCAAGGCGCGACTGAACTGGTTTTTCCAGGGCCAGCGCTGGGGCAGATGCAAAGTGAGGCGGCGCGCCGAGCGGGTGAGCCGTCCGGCGAGGGAGAAGAAGCGTCGTCGGAGGGTCTTGGTGGTTACCAGTTGCTCACCCAGACCGATGCGCGCGGTCCAGCGGGCCAGGTTGTGGGCCATCACCTGCACCGCCAGCCAGGCGCCGTTGGCGGCGAAGCGGCCTGAGGGGAGATGGTTGAGCCCGACGCCGTACTTGAGGTCTCGGATGGCGTTCTCGATCTCGGCGTGGCGCCGATGGTCGGCCTCCAGTTCCAGGGTGTCCCCGTCTCGGTCGGTGATGCAGCCGTGATAGCGGTAGCTGGCGAAGAGGGCCAGCTGGGAGCCGGGCGTGGGCTGCACCCGCCGGACGATGAGCCGCACCGGTGCGGCGTCGGGCTCATCCTGGAAGGGGACGTAGGTGGTCTCCGCCACGTCGGCGGCGCCGTCCATCCAGTAGGGAATCGGCGTCCAGTCAGTCTCGGGTATGGCCTCGATGATATTCCGCAGGCGGGCTTGCTGGCGGACGGTGATGGAGTAGCGGACATCCATCTTGCGGCAGACGGCGACGATGGCGTGGGTGTAGAAGCCGCTGTCAGCCCGCACCGTGAGTTGTCCTCTGGCGCCAGCGTAGCGTACTCGCCCCACCGTCTCGCGTAGAAAGTGAGCGGTGCCCCGAACGGTGTTGGCGCGGCCCTTGCGCAGCCGAGCCATCAGCACGTCGCCGGTTCCGGCGGCAATGGCCAGCAGCGGGTGATAGCCTCGCTGGCCGGTGTAGCCGTGGTCGCGCGCCCCCTCCTTGGCCAGACCGTATGTCTCGCAGATGGTGGAGTCCAGGTCGATGGTCAACGGCCCGTCGCCGGGTCCGGCCCCAGCCGACCAGGCCCGGGCCAGCAGCTCCCGGCTGACCCGATCCAGTTGGCGGACGTGGCCCCACCGGAAACTGCGCAGGAAGGTCCCCAGGGTGGATGGCGCCTTGACTACGCAGCCGATGGCGCTAGCCGTCCCGCCGGTGCGCAGCACGTCGGCGTCGTCAATGCAGTCGCCTCCGGCCAGAGCAGAAGCCACCAGCGTCATCACCTTGTCGCCGGTGTTGGCTCGGCCTGGGGCGCGACCCAGGTCCAGGTGCCGGTCAACCAGTTCGGGCCGGCCCAGATGCCGGCCCAGCGTGGCTGGCAGGATCAGCCCAGCATTGGCCACCAGGCGGTGGTCGTCAAAGGCGATTTGGATGCGGTCGGGGTGGTCATCTGCTAGTATTGAGTCAATCCTGTATTGGCAGGTGAAGCGCGGGGCGGGCCAGGGTTGTTACGCTGACTGGCAAACAGTGGTGCGGGAGGTGCGACATCCATGGTTCAGGAGAAATACGCAGTACGGTTGTCGTCGGAAGATCAGGAGCAGTTGCGGGGATTGATCCACGGTGGGCGGCATTCCGCTCGGGTCATCAATCGGGCGCGCATCCTGCTCAAGACTGACGAAGGGTGGAGCGCCCCCCAGGTGGCGGCGGCTCTGGACACGTCGCAGCGCACGGTGTTCCGCACCAACCGGCGGTACGCCGAAGCGGGGTTGGAGGGCGTGCTGCACGACCACCCCCAAGCCAATCGGTATCGCAAGCTGGACGATCGGGGCGAAGCCCACCTGATTGCGCTGGCGTGCAGCGACGCGCCCGAAGGGCATGAGCACTGGACCCTGCGGTTGTTGGCTGGCAAGGTGGTGGAGTTGGGATTGGTGCCATCGCTGTCCTACGAGACGGTAAGGCTCAGGCTCAAAAAAACACCCTCAAGCCGTGGCGGAAGCAGCAATGGTGCATCCCGAAAGTAGGCGGCGAATTCGTGGCGGCCATGGAGGACGTGCTGGACCTGTATGCCGAACCCTACGACCCCGATCGGCCGGTGGTGTGCTTTGACGAGACCTCCACCCAACTGCTGGCCGAGGTCAGGAAGCCGTTGCCTCCTCAACCGGGACGACCGCGGCGGCAGGACTACGAGTATCGCCGCGGCGGCACCCGCAACATCTTCCTGACCTGTGAACCCCTGGCGGGCTGGCGCCACCTGGCCATCACCGAGCGGCGCACCATGCAGGACTTCGCCCATCAGATGCAATGGCTGGTGGATGAGGCTTACCCCGATGCCCCGGTGATCCGCGTGGTGCTGGACAATCTGAATACCCATCGTATGGCGTCCCTTTACGAGACGTTCCCGGCTGCTGAGGCCCGGCGCATCGTGAAGCGCCTCGAGTTTCACCACACGCCCAAGCACGCCAGTTGGTTGAACATGGCGGAGATCGAATTCAGCGCGTTGAGCCGCGCCTGTCTCAAGGGGAGAAACCCCGACGCCGACGCCCTGCAACGCCAAATCACGGCCTACGAGACCGAGCGCAACGCAGCGGGCGTCACCATCAACTGGCGGTTCAGCACTCAAGATGCCCGATCCAAATTGCATCGCCTCTATCCCTGCCATTCCAAGATTGATTGAGTACTAGCATCTTTTGGGTGCTCCTGGCCTGGGGACGGTTTCCTGTTTCAAAAGCCATTATCCCAGATGCACAGGAGCACTTTCTTACCCCTTCAGCACACCGCGACACTCATCTTTTCGGTGGATTGGGGGTTACGCGGCGCCTGACAAACCGGCGAGATACCGGTTGGTTTGCCAATCACGCAACCTGACTTTCGACGCCTCATGGGATACTTCGCTGGTGCTCGAAGGGGAACTGATGGAGCACAGGGTGCGAGGGTTTTCGCAAAACGGACCCCTGGCGGATTTCTTCAGGTCGTTGCCTGCGTTAGCCTGCCAGCCTGTCTCCCAGGTGCAGCAGGAGATCGTGGACCGATGCGCCGATGAGCTGCGCCGAGTAAGATTCCAGCCGCCGGACGGGCTCGAACTGAAACAGTTCCTCGCATTCGGTTTCGGTCGTGCCAATCCCGAGTTCCCTGAGCTCAAACGCCGGCCTATCCTGGGGATCTCTCCCTTCCTGGATGGGGAGTTTCTGCGGGCGCTCGCGGCCCGACGCCCTCGGTCGGTGCTGATCAGTCGGCGTGATGCACTGCTGACCGCGCCACGGGACGCGTTGTCAGCATTTACGGAGATTTACTCGTTCAGGGCCGGCTTGGAATTGGAACCCGAAGATGGTGAAGTGGATTTGGCTCCACTGGCTGGCCTGCACGCCAAAGTGTTCGTGATCGACGACGGGTGGAACGCGCGACTTATAGTTGGATCGGGCAATTCCACATCAGCGGCACTGGGCAGGTCTCCACGCAATGTGGAGTTCATGGTGGAGCTGTCGGGCAGGAAGGGCAGGTTCGGTATTGACGCCCTGCTCAAACCTGGTGAGGGCGGAGACGGGGGAACTTTTCGCAGCCTGATTGAGCCCTTTGACAAATCGGAATTGGGTACAGTTCCCGAGGATGTGGACGCCACCAACCTCGAGCTCCTCCTGGAGGAAGCTGCCGCATCCTTGGCGCGGGCTGATGTCAGAGGCCACGTTGAGACTTCCGGCGACCGGCACGTGATGCGGCTGGAATTGGGAGAACCAGCAGATCTACCGTGGAATATTGGGGCTGTAACGTGCTGGCCCGTTTCTCTGTCGGATGCTCACAGACAGCCGTTTTCGGATGGTTCGGAATTCGCTGGATTGTCAATGACCGAACTCTCGTGCTTTTTAGCAATCGAGGTTCAGGCGTCCATGCGCGGTAAGTCATCTCGTAAGCGGTTCGTGCGACCCATCGAAGTCGAGGGGCTCCCTGAAGATCGGCTGCCCCGGCTGTTGGCCAGTATGCTGAGCAACCGAGCCCGTTTGATGCAACTGCTGTGGTTGCTGCTGTCACCTGATGTCGACCTCTCATTTGCCGAATATAGTCACTTCTTTGAGCCCGACAGCGGAAGTTTCGCCGATGGACTTTCGTTGCCGGGATTGATGGAACGGATGCTTGAGACCCTGCACAGCGGGCCTGACCGCCTGGATACCGTGGCGTCCCTGGTGGACGATTTGCGCAAAACCGAGGCTGGCGCAGAACTTCTCGGAGCCGATTTCAATGCCGTATGGGGGCCGCTATGGAAAGTCCGAGTAGCCAGACGATGACGGCGGAGAGCAACATAGTTTCTGCGGAAGTTGTGCTTGGTGGACTGAAGGACTTCCAAAAGCGGACCGCGGAATATGCCTTCCAACGGTTATTCAAGGCCGCAGACAGCACCCGACGATTCCTGATTGCCGACGAGGTGGGACTGGGAAAGACCCTCGTCGCGGGAGGAGTCATCGGCTTGGCGGTGGAGCACCTCCGAGCACTCGATATCCCCAGGGTGGACGTAATTTACATATGCTCCAATCAAGCCATCGCCAGGCAGAACGTGAACCGGATCAAGCACTTGCTGGGTATCGAGACGGAACCGCTGGCGTCGCGGATCACCCTGCTCCCCTACAGGCTGAAGACGCTGGAAAACCCGGTGAACCTCATCGCCCTGACGCCGGGCACGTCATTCAACTCGGCGTCGGCTGAGGGTGTCATTGAGGAACGCATCATCCTGTACCGAATGCTGCGATATGCTTGGGGCGCTTCGGTTGGTGTCCGGCGTGATGTGTTTTTGGGCGGCCTTCAATCCGTTGATCGATTCAGAGATTACGAAAGGTGGATCCCGGAACGTCAAATCGACGCTGGCATCATGCAGCGCTTCGCTGGCGCGGTCGGCGATATCGGGTCCACGCTGCAGCAGGAATTTCTCGACTTGAGCGACGCGCTCGCGAGGAACCGGACCGGGGAAACACTGGCTCACCGTCGTCGGTTCGTGTCGGGGCTCCGGCGCCTCTTGGCTAATGCATGCCTGGACGCCATGGAACCAGATCTCGTCATCCTGGACGAGTTCCAGCGGTTCAGGGAACTCTTGAATCCCGATACCGAAAGCGGCGAATTGGCCCAGCGCCTCTTTGAATACGAAGATAGTCATACCAAAGTGCGCACGATGTTGCTTTCGGCTACGCCCTACAAGATGTACACGGTGGGCCACGAAGTGGACGACGATCATTACCGAGATTTTCTGAACACCGTGGAGTTCCTGCAGGGTCCCATGGGGTCCGTAGAACCGTTGGAAGAATCGTTACGGCAGTTCCGCTCTGAACTGCCGCGGGTTGCGGGAGAAGGGGGCTTCGGCGTTGAGGCGACCAATCGGCTGTCCGGCCACAGGAACCGGATCCAGAAAGAATTGAGCCGGGTTATGTCTCGAACGGAGCGGCGCAGCGCGGACATGGTGGGAGACCCGATGTTGGCGGCTATGGATTTGCCGGTGGAACTGGACAGTGATGACGTCGAAGCGTATCTCAGCGCACGGGATATCGCCGCCGCTGCCGGCGCCCCCGGGATCATGGAGTACTGGAAATCCACACCGTACCTGCTGTCCTTCATGGAGCAGTATCGCCTTGCGGATCGGGTCCAAAGAGCCGTCTTGAGCGAACCCCGAGGAGAGGTGGCACAGATCATAGGAAACGGTGCGGGATTGCAGTTGCCACGTCAATCCACGGCCCATCGAATGGAAGTAAACGGGGGCAATGGCCGTATGCGCGCGGTTTTGGGCGACCTGCGTGAAAGCGGACTCCAAGGTTTGCTCTGGTTACCGCCTTTGCTGGCAGGGCACGAACTCGGTCCGGATTTTGTGCGAGCGCGGGCTGCGACTAAACGGCTGGTGTTCTCCTCGTGGACGATGGTGCCTAGGGCGATCTCTGTGTTGGCGAGTTACGACGCGGAACGCCGCTACATACCGGATGAGGCGAGGGCGGAGCAGTACGTACCACGAGGTCTGGATGTAACTCGTACCGGCTATGCCTTGTTCTCATTTTTGGTTCCCACGGCCGCACTGGCCGAGGCCGGCGATCCGTACCGGCATCCGCACGGGGACACTCCCCAGCTGCTTGATGCCATTGCAGAACGGCTGCGGCCTCAGATTGAAGCGTTGACCCGCGACGCGCCCACTGCGGGACAACCACAAAATATCTGGTACGCGGTTGCTCCGCTGCTCCTGGACGGCGCATCTCGGGACTCCATACGGTGGCTGCGGGAATTCCCCGGCAATGCGCGCCGCGCTGTCGATACTGATGATGCCGAGCATTCGGTATGGAGGGACCTGGTTGCCAACGTGGAGGATCGGCTGGCCGAAAGCCTGGCCACCCCCTCAGCATTGGGACGCCCGCCAGAGGATCTTGTGGAGAGATTGGCGATGCTCGCCCTGAGCTCGCCGGCCAATGCGTCTCTGCGGGCGCTATCCCGGATCCGTGGCGCGCCCGCCACGGGCGGTGATTTGAAACGGGAAGCATTGAAGGCCGCTTGGGCGTTCCGCTCCTTGTTCCGATCTCCCACGTCCGAGGGATTGTTGCGCAACGTGTACACTCCCTCCGTCCCGACGGGCTCCGGCACCTATTTACAACTGGTGCTCGCATACTCGGCAGAAGAGGGATTGTCGGCCGTTCTGGACGAATTCTTCCACGTCGTTCGCGAAGCCAACGGGGGAGAATCCGGTGCGTCGGATTTGGTCGCGTCGCTGTGCGAGACGCTGCAATTGCCCACTGGGCGGTTGGACGTCGTGGAGTGGGATGCGGGTTCCGCCGGAGTGCAACGGCGGCCATACCCAATGCGCCAGCACTTCGCCCGTCGTTACGCCAATGACCGCACGATCAGCTACGATCCGCAGGCGAGGGAACACGTAGACGCTGTTCGCGGTGCGTTTAACTCTCCGTTCTGGCCGTTCGTGCTCGCGACCACCTCGGTGGGGCAGGAAAGCCTGGATTTCCACTGGTACTGCCACGCGGTGGTCCACTGGAACCTCCCCTCCAATCCGGTGGACCTGGAGCAACGAGAGGGACGTGTCCATCGATACCACGGCCACGTCATCCGGAAGAACATCGCGCAGGCGCTGGGTGGTCGGGTTTCAGAGCAGGCTCGGGCTGCGATCACCGGTGGCGAGTTCGCCAACCCGTGGGATTTGGCGTACGGATCGGCCGATCATGAATTCGGTGGTGATGGCGGTCGAATCCCCCATTGGGTATTCCCCGAGGGTGATGCCCGCATTCAGCGGTATTCTCCGGTTTTGCCTCTGTCGCGCGATGCAGCTCGCATCGATTCGCTTCGACAGGCGTTGACCGTTTACCGGATGGTCTTCGGCCAGCCCCGGCAGGACGATCTGCTGGAGTTCATCCTGCGTGAGGTACCTGAGGACCGCAGGTAGGACTTGGCGGCTGCACTTATCATTGACCTGAGCCCGCCCAAGCAAGATACGTGCTGAATTTGGTCACTCTCAACGGGGATACCAGAAAATTGACAACAGGATGCCCACTCGAATATGATGCTCAGATTTGTTCACGCCGCTGATCTCCACTTGGACAGTCCGTTCACGGGTATCAGGGCAGCGGCACCAGAAAATGTGGCCCAAGCACTCTACTCGGCCACTTTCGATTCCTACAAAAACATCGTAGACCTCTGCATCTCCGAACGGGTGGATGCCCTGCTCGTCGCCGGAGACATCTACGATGGCGCCGACCGAAGTCTCCGCGCCCAACGTGCCTTCATCGATGGTTTGCGCAGTCTGGACTCCGCGGGTATCCGGTCATTCGTGTGCCACGGCAACCACGATCCACTGGATGGGTGGGAAGCGAGGCTGGAATACCCAACTGGGTGCCATAGATTTGGCGCTGATTTTCAAGCGATACCCGTTTTCACCGATGAACCCGGACGAGCTCTGGTGTACGGGATCAGTTATCCGACGCGGGATGTTTACGAGAATCTCGTCTCGCGTCTTGGCCAGGTGGATGACCGCGCGTTTTCCATCGGACTCCTGCACGCCAACGTCGGCGGCAACGCTGACCACGCACTGTACGCTCCCTGCTCATTGGATGACCTGGTAGGTTCTGGTATCGACTACTGGGCATTGGGCCACGTTCACACGCGTCAGATACTCCGCGAACGAACTCCGACGGTAGTGTATCCGGGCAATTCGCAGGGACGACACCCCAACGAGGCAGGCGCGCGGGGCGTCTACCTGGTGGAAGTCGACGCGGACGGCAACGTGAGTTTGGAGTTCCGCCCCACGGACACCGTGCGATGGGAACGGGCCAGAGTAGATATCAGCGCGTTAGAGACTGAACAGGACCTGCTCAACGAGATCGATGACGCAATGCAAAGTTTGCTGGATAGCGCAGAGGGCAGGTCGGTGGTCGCCCGCATGATTCTGACTGGCCGAGGCGAATTGAATCAGTTTCTGCGCCAGCCTGACGCGGTGGACCACATCTTGGAAGGCGTCAACGACCAATGGGCTGTACGACTGCCATTTGTGTGGTGCGAACGCATCGAAGACGAAACCGCCGTTCCCATCGACCGTGACACTTTGCGGGCTGGAGAGGACTTCCTGGCTGAGGTGTTGCGAACCGCTGATCAGCTAAAGGAAACCCCTGCAGCACTCAGTGACCCGCTTGCTGACCTCTACGAGCACGCGCGGTACAGACGTTACCTGACCGCTTTCACCGACAGAGAAATCGAGGCGTTGCTCGACGAAGCTGAGAACATGGTCGTTAATTTGTTGGCTGAGGAGGATGACTGATGCGGATCCACAGCCTTCATATCGACGGTTTTGGGCGGTTCGCGGACCGCAGCTTTGGCCCTTTGGAACATCCCGTAACTGTGTTCTATGGGCCCAACGAAGCCGGCAAAAGCACTCTGCTCGAGTTTATCCGGAGGGTATTGTTCGGATTTCCTGCTCGGCGCGCCAGGATCAACGAGTATCCTCCACTGTCCGGCGGACGGCACGGCGGAAGGATTACCATATGCGCCGATGATGGCAGACGGGTCACCGTGCAACGGGTATCGGACCGCGGGTCGGGCACTGTTGCGCTGTCTTCGGCTTCCGGCGAGACGATGTCCACCGATGAACTCACTGGCTTATTGGGCAACCACTCACGGAGTATGTTCGAGAGTATCTTTGGCTTCACGCTCGACGAACTGCACGATGAAAGTCTGCTCAGCGACGATAGCGTAAATCGCCAGATTTACAGCGCTGGAATCGGTGCTATGCGACTTCCGACGGCCCTGGATACCCTCGAAACTCAAAAGCAAGAGATCTTCCGGCCCCGCGGAAGTAACCAAACCGTGCCCAAGGTGATCGCCCAAATCCAGGAAACCGAAACAGCTTTGCGAAGCATTGCCGAGCACGGAGTGGAATACCGTAGACAGTCAGAACGTCTGGCAGAGATTGACCGAGACCTGAAAGATGTGAGCGAGCATCGCCTGCAACTGATGTCGGAAAAGGAACGGCACGAAAACCTGGTCCGAGCCTGGGATCCCTGGAACGACTTTATCAGTGCGGAACAGCAACTGGCAGAACTGCCTGCTGTTGAGGCGTTTCCAGAGAATGGTACCACCCTCCTGGAATCCCTGGAGACACGGACCGACTCTGCCCTCCAGGAACTTTCCTCGGCGGATGAACGGGTGAAACGCATCAAGGCGAACGTTGACGAAGAGATCGAGCACCTGGTCATCCTGGAGAATTTGAACGAGGTTCGCGAACTGGAGCGCCGTCGAAGCGCATTCGATCAGTCGGTCAAGGACCTGCCCGAGAGGCGGGCTGAACTTTCCAGCAAACGCTCGGAGCTAGATACTTCCCTGGCTAACCTGGGTCCGGACTGGGATGCCGAGCGCCTCAACAGTTTCGACCTCTCGCTGGTCGTCCGTGAGGAGGTTGCCAACTATGGGGAGCGCCTTCAGAACGCCCGGGCCGCCATCGAGAGATCGCAGACTGCGCTGGCGCAAGAAGAAACAGCGTTGGCGGACGCCCAGGAGGATGCAGAACGGGCACAGGTCGACCGGGATAACGCCGCCTCACCCGAGCTGGATGAGAACAATATCCGCGAGCGCCGCCGGCGAATACGTCAGTCCAAAAACACTCTGGCTGAATTGGATCGGGTCGAAGGACGAAGCAAGGATCTGAGAGAACAGGTTGGAGATGACCCTGAACCTGCCGAAGGAGCGGCGAATGGCGGTAGGAACAGGCTCCTCGCCGGTCTGTTGGGGGTTCTGGGCGTTGCCCTGCTGGTGGCCGGTATATTACTCGCTTTGACAGCCTCGCCCGGCGGCGGGAGTGCTCTGGCGGTAATCGGCGCCGTGCTGTTCACGGCGGCTGCGTTTCTGTTCATCAGAGGCCGTTCGCCCATCGGAGCTGCGGCGTCCCCAGTGGCGGCGCGGGTACGGAGGCAAATTCACGAGGCCGATGAACAATTGGGGGGAATCCGGTCGCGGCTCCAGGAAGAAGCTGCCGCGTTGGGCCTGGAGGCTCTCGAAGCGGACTCGCTGGTGGAAGCTGAGGAGGGGCTGGATACTTCGGAGGTGAGGCTCCGGGAATGGCAACAACTGGAAACCAGACTGGCCCAAGCGACCGAACGCGCCGAACGCCAAACCCTTCGGCGAGATGAAGCGCAGCAGGCCGCCCAGTCTGCTCAGGCAGCGTTAGAGGCTGAGGAGCAATCATGGCAAACCTGGCTCCAGCAACGCGGTCTGCTGAGCACCTTCTCGCCCGACAGTATCCACGAACTGCGCACCCTGGTGGACCTGGCGCGGACCCACCACCGCGAGGTGGACGCGATGCAGCGTCGCATTGCCGCCATCCAGACGGACATCGATGAATTCATCGGAATGGCTCGACCGTTGGCGGCAGCCCACGGCTTTGAGGTCGAGTGGAGCGACTACGCCAAGGTCGCCGGTGTAGCCGACGACATCATTGACCTACATCGCGACGTGTCGGAAGCGGCTCGAACGCGCACCGATGCCGAGAAGGAACTGGAGGAAGCTCAGCAGGAGTTGACGGACCGGCAAAAGAGCCAGCGAGAGGTCGCCGATGAGATCGCGGTGTTGCTGAAGTCTGGTGGCGCCGAGGATGTTGATGATTTCCGGACACGCAACCAAATTTTCCAAGAACGGTCTGGCTTGGCAGGAACCATCACTGGCGCTGTGGAACATATGCAGCGGATCAGCGGGCCGGGCGAGGCGCTGGAAGCCCTGCGCGCCACGTTGGCCGCAACTGATATCCAGACCATCCGAGACGGCGTACGGCAATTTGAGGCGGATCTGGAAGAGATAGATGCCCAGCGGTCTGCATTGGACACCGAGCGTGGTTCCATCCAGACGACGCTTGAAGGGCTTGCCAGCTAGGAAGATTCGTCGAGATTGAGGTTAGAGCGTCATCGGCTGTCGGAAGAGTTACAGGGGCACGCGCGAGATTGGGCGGTCCGCACGATAGCTGAGAGCCTCATCAGGCGGGCGCAAAGCAAGTTCGAGAAGGAGCGGCAGCCCGACGTGATCCGCCACGCCGAGCGTTTCTTCCTCGACGTTACCGATGGCGCATATCAGTCCGTGTTTTCCCCGCTGGGCAGTTCCGAGATCAACGTCATGGACGCCGCGGGCAACATCAAGACGCCCCAACAGCTGAGCCGCGGCACCCGAGAACAACTATTCCTGGCGCTGCGGTTCGGACTGATCCTGGAACTGGGCCAACGGTCGGAACGCCTCCCGGTGATCGTGGACGAGGCATTGGTGAACTTCGACCCGGCCAGGGGCACCAGGGCCGCCGGATCATTCATCGAACTATCCGACATTAACCAGGTGCTGGTATTTACCTGCCACCCGCAGATTGTGGACTGGTTCGTGGACGCGGCGGCCCAACGCGGTGCTATCGAGCCGGAGGTTGTCCGGATTTAATATCTTTTGGCTTGACGTGTTGTGCAGTAGCCCGCCATGCTAACCCTCCCCAGCATTTGGTATGACGTGCCCTCGGAACTTCATCAGGTCGACGGCGGATACCGATTTTGCTTTTGCGCATGTTCGCAAAGCGGTAATATGAAGGGTAATCTAGCCGAACCATTTTGAAAGTTCGGTTCTCGATTGCGACTAGCGGGCGGTGACATCGTCAGCATCGGCTACATTAACTCCCACGCCTCTCAATTAGGTTTACCATGATTACGCGTATCAAATTACTCCAAAACATTGGAAAGTTTGACTCTGATGCCGCAGGCGCATCGCACGAGTTGAAAAAACTCACCCTAGTCTACGCGGACAACGCCCAAGGGAAGACTACACTAACGGCTGTCTTACGCTCACTCAGTAGCGACGACCCGTCGCCAATAGTAGAAAGGCGGCGGCTCGGTTCCCAGCACCCACCTAAAGCGGTTCTGAACTGGCAAGACGAACCATCCGACGTGATATTTCAAAATGGCGCTTGGAGTGTCACGTTGGCCAACCTAAAGGTGTTCGACGACAATTTTGTAGATGAGAATGTTTATTCTGGTTTAGACGTGGAAGCTCGTCATCGACAGAACCTTCATGAACTGATCCTCGGGGATCAAGGTGTCGCTCTTAACCGCAGCCTACAAGTTCTCGTCTCCCGCGTTGCTGAACACACTACGGCCATAGCCGCTAATTCCGCCGCTATACCGGAGCAAGAACGCTTTGGGCTGTCGCCCGATGTATTTTGCGCCCTTACTGAACTACCTGATTTGGATGAAACGATTGCCGCTACAGAGCGTGCGTTGAAGGCTGCGCAAGACCAAGCATCCGTGCAGAATGGACCAATTTTTGCGAGTATAAAATTACCAGGGTTCGACACTGAAGCTATTCGAGAAACCTTGGGGAAAGACCTGCCCGATCTAGACAGATCGGCCGAAGTCCAGGTAAAGGCACATATACAGACCCTCGGCGATGGCGGAGAACCTTGGGTCGCCGACGGCGTGCTTAGGGCGGCGGAACGTGGGGACAGCCTGTGTCCATTCTGCGGCCAAGACATGGAGGCCGTTGACCTGATAGCGCATTATCGGGCGTATTTCAGCCAAGAGTATACGCGCTTGAAACAGACTGTCTCTGGGTTAATCAACGACATCGACCGCAACCACGCTGATGGCAAGCAAGTGGAGTTCGATCGCTCAGTCAGTACGCTGATGCAGTCCCTGCAGTTTTGGTCCAGCTATTGCGATGTGCCAGACGTTGAGATTGATACAAAAGCTATTGTGGACGACTGGAACGCAGCGCGAACAGCCGTAGCACAACAGCTGAAAGCGAAACAATCCGCACCTCTCGAACCGCAGGCTCTAATCCAACCTACCGTGGATGCGCTCAATGCGTATGACGCCCGAAGGCAAACCACAGCGGTAATTAATGAAACGCTGCTACAAACTAATGAAGCGATCCAACAGGTGAAACAGCAAGCGGACACGGCCGACGCAGGCCAAATTACGGCTACGCTAAACAGGCTGAAGGCGACAAAATCTCGCTTCCGTGAAGATATTGCTCAACTGTGCAACGCATATTTGGACGAGCTGGCAGCCAAGGTGCATACAGAAACGGCGCGGGATGACGCTAGAGCTGAACTGGTTGAGTACCGGAACAACGTTTTCCCTCAGTTGCAGGATGGAGTAAATGTTTACCTCGACCGGTTCAACGCGGGTTTTCGTGTTAGAAATTTAGTCCCATCGAATATCGGAGGGGGATCCGGATCGACATGTACATACAACGTGGTGATCAATAACACACCGATTGCGGTTAGGAACAGCAACAACCCCCCGGGTGTACCGTCATTTCGAAATTTGCTCAGCGCTGGCGACCGAAACACGTTAGCTCTTGCACTTTTCTTTTCATCTCTGGACCGCAACCCCAATCTTGCTGAGACGGTGGTAGTCGTAGACGATCCTATGTCGAGTTTGGATGATCACCGTTCCTTGGTCACCTCGGCTTTGTACAATCAAGCGGCATAGGCTAGCGTGTCGAGCATCCTGTGGTACAAGAGGCGCGGGACTTTTATCGATTCGTGCTCGCGCTCGGACGGCATAAAAGTTCCCTGCTGCACCCAGAGGTGTCGTCTGACCAGGGCGATGGCGTCGGCGAAGGAAGGGCTGGTTTTGTCATACCACGCCGCGGTGCGCGGCGCCATGCCGCCACGCTGTTCGATCAGGATATCCGCCGCCAGCGTCACCACGCTGAACAGGCCAAAGAGCGCGGGGGTGGTTCGGGCGATGGCTCGTTCCGACCACTGGCGCTGGGTTTCCACGCCCAGGTGAGCCCGCAGCTCCTCAAAGGTCACCTCGACCTGCCAGCGCAGCAGATACCACTGCAGTATCCGCAGGGGTTCCGCCTCGGTGTCGGTGCATAGCAAAGCATAGGGCCCGCGGCGCTCCTCCAGGTATCTGATGACGACCCAACGTATGGGAAGGCGCGGCGGCCCGCCGTGGTACCACAGCGCTACGCCCGAAGCGAGCTCGACCCTGGCGGTACTGCCGTCGGAACCGGTGGCGCGGTAGGGAATCCATTGTGTAGCGGGATCGTCCAGCACCGCCGTGGGACTGGGCAATCGCGCGCCGACCACCCGGGGCCGCCCGATCTGGCCGGGCCGCCGCGGTGGCGCGGGCTGGTACCGGGATGCGTCCTTGCGCAGTTTGGTGACGACGACAATCGGCTTTGACATACTCTGGCAATGCCGCAGGAACTCGCGCTTGGCGTAGCCGCCATCGGCCACCACCACCAGGTCCCGGTCCGGCAGCCACCGGCGCAGGCAGACCAGCATCTGCTGGGCGTAGTCGGTGACCGTCTTGTGCCGGCGGCCTTTGCGCCGGTCGTAGCGGGCCGACACCACCAGCGCGGTCAAAAACGGTAGCGCCCAGTGTCGACCCGCCCATCCGATACGCGTCAGCAACATCAGGCTCACCCATTGCAATCCGGGGGTCATCACCACCTGGTCGTCCTTGGACCGCACCGGATCCCGATACCGTCCCTTGGCCGCAATCTTCCGGCCCCAGCGTCGTTCCACCGTCTCGTCAATGCCGAACACCAACGGCTCGGTGGATGAACCAAGGCGCCCGGCCACCAGCAGCAACAGCACCCGGCTCAGTTGCAGCGGCGACCATCGGGCACGGTTGAGCACGTGGTGATAGATGGCGAAGTCGCCGTGCTGCCCAATCCCCAGGATGTTGAGGGCGGAGGACACGGTGCGTTTGCCGGGAGACAGGATCGCTCCCATGGCCAGGAGTTGGGCTTTGCGCCAGGTCCTGGGGTCAAACAGGTGCTCAAAGGGCAGCAGCAGGGTTACTATGACTGCGGGCAGGGTAGGCATACTCGACCTCTTTTGGTGATTTGGTCGAGCTTACCCTGTTCTTATAATTTATCTAGCTTTTGTACAAAGTCGAGACGCAGAACCTCGGCTTTGTACAATCAAGCGGCATAGGCTAGCGTGTCGAGCATCCTGTGGTACAAGAGGCGCGGGACTTTTATCGATTCGTGCTCGCGCTCGGACGGCATAAAAGTTCCCTGCTGCACCCAGAGGTGTCGTCTGACCAGGGCGATGGCGTCGGCGAAGGAAGGGCTGGTTTTGTCATACCACGCCGCGGTGCGCGGCGCCATGCCGCCACGCTGTTCGATCAGGATATCCGCTGCCAGCGTCACCACGCTGAACAGGCCAAAGAGCGCGGGGGTGGTTCGGGCGATGGCTCGTTCCGACCACTGGCGCTGGGTTTCCACGCCCAGGTGAGCCCGCAGCTCCTCAAAGGTCACCTCGACCTGCCAGCGCAGCAGATACCACTGCAGTATCCGCAGGGGTTCCGCCTCGGTGTCGGTGCATAGCAAAGCATAGGGCCCGCGGCGCTCCTCCAGGTATCTGATGACGACCCAACGTATGGGAAGGCGCGGCGGCCCGCCGTGGTACCACAGCGCTACGCCCGAAGCGAGCTCGACCCTGGCGGTACTGCCGTCGGAACCGGTGGCGCGGTAGGGAATCCATTGTGTAGCGGGATCGTCCAGCACCGCCGTGGGACTGGGCAATCGCGCGCCGACCACCCGGGGCCGCCCGATCTGGCCGGGCCGCCGCGGTGGCGCGGGCTGGTACCGGGATGCGTCCTTGCGCAGTTTGGTGACGACGACAACGGGCTTTGACATACTCTGGCAATGCCGCAGGAACTCGCGCTTGGCGTAGCCGCCATCGGCCACCACCACCAGGTCCCGGTCCGGCAGCCACCGGCGCAGGCAGACCAGCATCTGCTGGGCGTAGTCGGTGACCGTCTTGTGCCGGCGGCCTTTGCGCCGGTCGTAGCGGGCCGACACCACCAGCGCGGTCAAAAACGGTAGCGCCCAGTGTCGACCCGCCCACCCGATACGCGTCAGCAACATCAGGCTCACCCATTGCAATCCGGGGGTCATCACCACCTGGTCGTCCTTGGACCGCACCGGATCCCGATACCGCCCCTTGGCCGCAATCTTCCGGCCCCAGCGTCGTTCCACCGTCTCGTCAATGCCGAACACCAACGGCTCGGTGGATGAACCAAGGCGCCCGGCCACCAGCAGCAACAGCACCCGGCTCAGTTGCAGCGGCGACCATCGGGCACGGTTGAGCACGTGGTGATAGATGGCGAAGTCGCCGTGCTGCCCAATCCCCAGGATGTTGAGGGCGGAGGACACGGTGCGTTTGCCGGGAGACAGGATCGCTCCCATGGCCAGGAGTTGGGCTTTGCGCCAGGTCCTGGGGTCAAACAGGTGCTCAAAGGGCAGCAGCAGGGTTACTATGACTGCGGGCAGGGTAGGCATACTCGACCTCTTGTAGTGATTTGGTCGAGCTTACCCTGTTCTTATAATTTATCTAGCTTTTGTACAAAGTCGAGTTGGTCACGGTACAAACAGTAAGGGCCCTAGCGCGCCGGGCGAAACAGACGATAGTATTGTCACATAACAAGAGGTTCCTTTGCGGCATCTTGAGTGGGGTGAATCGCCATGAGGAGTACACCACGTTGGAAATTGCCCCAAAGGGAAATGAATCGACAATACTAAGCTGGGACGCGTCCCAGGACTCAATTACAGAACATGACCAGCGGTATTTCCTCCTCCTGGGATACGCGGACAACCAATCAAGTATCGTGAGGGAGGTGGCACCCACGATCCGTTTTTATTTGGAAGGTTATTTCCGAGTGGCCTGCCCTGGTCAATTCCCACCGGGCAAGCTACTCGGCCAGTTCGTTCAAGAATGCCGGCAGCGCATCGGTAGTGCGGATGAAGTCATCAACGAGGAAACTATATTAGAACTCGAAAACATATTGGAATATGCTAACCGTTTCCATCACGACACTAATGCCGAACTCATCAACCCAACAGAGCTCTTGGGGTTTGTAAAGCGAACCTTGTCTTTGGCGGGACCACCAACAGTGTGATCGCCTCTGCAACGCCGAAAATGAAAGACATCGTAGTCCCGGTATTCTATGAGCAGGTACGAGTGACTGAATTGGATGATCGGATGCGCACGCAATGCCCCACCGTTTTCCGTGACGGGTGTGGCGATTACTGATTACGCATACGCTACACAGCAAGCACCCCGACCACTCCCTCAAGTATTCGGGGTCTCAACTTCCACCCCCAAATCCGCCGCGATCTCCTCCAGTTGTTCCAGCGCGGCCCGCAGGTCTTCCATGATCTCCTCGGCGATTACGTCGGGCGGCGGCAGGTTTTCGGAGTCCTTTAGGCTTTCGTCGCGGAGCCAGAAGATGTCCAGGTTGGCCTTGTCCCGCTGGATCAGCTCCTCGTAGGTGAAGCGCCGGAACCGCTCGGATTCCTCCCGCTGCGTGCGGTCGTCGGCGCGATAGCAGGACACGAAATCGTCCAGGTGCGCCCGGGTCAGCGGGTTGGTCTTCAACGTGAAGTGCTGGTTGGTGCGCAGGTCGTAGATCCACAGGTCGCGCGTCCACGGCGTCTCGCTGGCCGGCCGGCGGTCGAAGAACAGCACGTTGGCCTTGACCCCCTGGGCGTAGAACACGCCGGTGGGCAGCCGCAGCAGGGTGTGGGCGTCGCACTCGTGGAGCAGCCGGCGGCGGATGGTCTCGCCGGCGCCGCCCTCGAACAGCACGTTGTCGGGCAGCACGATGGCCGCGCTGCCGTTGATCCTCAGCAGCGTGCGGACGTGCTGCAGGAAGCTCAGCTGCCGGTTACTGGTGGTGGCCCAGAAGTCGGGACGCTCCACCGTCAGGCTCTGCCGTTCCGTCCTGCCCTCCTCGTTGACGAAGGTCAGCGTGGACTTGCGGCCGAAGGGCGGATTGGTCAGCACCATGTCGTAGTGGTCGCTGGGTTGCGCACGCAGGCTGTCGTCCACCTTGATGTTGGTGCGGTCGCCGCCGATGCCGTGGAGGTACAGGTTCATCACGCCCAGCCGCGCCGCGCTGTCCACGATCTCCCAGCCGTGCAGCGCGTCGTTCTGCAGGTGGTCCAGCTGCTCCCGGTCCATGGTGGGGTGATGCCGGACGATGTACTCATGGGCGGCCAGCAGGAACCCGCCGGTGCCGCAGGCGGGGTCGCATATGGTCATCTTCGGCCCCGGGCGCATTACGTCTACGATGGCCTGGATGAGTGGACGCGGCGTGAAGTACTGCCCTGCGCCCGTCTTCACGTCCTGGGCGTTGCGCTCCAGCAGCGACTCGTAGGCGTCGCCCTTCACGTCGGCGCTGAGGCCGTGCCAGTTCTCGCTGTCGATTAGCTCCTTCACCAGCCGGGTCAGCATGGCCGGTTCCTGGATGCGGCTTTGCGCCTTGCTGAAAATCACGCCCAGCGTGCCCTGCTGCTGGGACAGGGTTTCCAGCGTGTGCTGGTAGTGGGCGTCCAGCTCCGCGCCGTCTCGGGCCAGCAGGCTGGGCCAGTCGCAGCCCTCGGGAATGGGCGGAGGTTGATAATCGGGCAGCATCGTGAAGGGCGGCTGGCTCCGCTCGTGCATCATCTTGAGGAAGATGAGGTAGGTGAGCTGCTCCAGGTAGTCGCCGTAGGACAGGCCGGCGTTGCGCAGCACGTCGCAGTAGTTCCACAGCTTCTGGCCGATGCTGGTCGCGGTGGTCATGCGGTTGCCTCTTCGAGGGAGAGTTGCTGCGCGGTCGCCTTCGCCCGCCGTCGTCGGGCCGGCCGTTTCTTGGTTACGGACGCCGCAGCCTGCTCCGCCTCGCGTTGGGCGCGGATGCGTTCCAGCAGGACCGACGCCGGCTCGTCGTCCGGGTCTTGGGGCACCAGTTCGCCGGAGAAGGCCTGCTTGAGGATGCTCTGGCGCAGCCGCTCAGCCCGTTGCAGGCTGGCCTCCACCGCCGCCGCCGCCCGCTGGATGACCGACAGCCGCCGCTCCACCTCGGCCACGATGCGCTGCTGCTCGGCGTGGGGCGGGAGGGGGATTGGCATTTGCTTGACGTCAGTCCCAGAGATTCCCGCCTGTCCCGCCGTGGTTCGGACTCGGTTGCTCAAAAACACTCTAGATTGGCCAGCGTTTGCCACGATCTGTACGAATTCGGGCAAGGTGCCGCATTGGAGCAAGACAGCGCGAATTAGTTTGTCTGGGTGTAAAAGTTTCTGATTGAGCCGTGGCACAACCCCACACACTCCGACCAACGAAGGATTCCCGTTATAACGAGTGAACAGCAGGTCTCCCGAATTGACCAAAAATGTGGACAAGTCTTTGGTACTGTTCACCCACCGCATATCTTGCGTATTTACGTTCATTGGACGTACCGCACTAATTCGCAAGATTGGGATGCCATCGGACCCTTCTGGCCGCTTGGAATATCCGTTGCGCAAGGTCGTTATCAGCTGCTCGAATGACACCCACTCCCACCCCTCCGGCAGCGGCGGCAGGTCGGACGTTTCGGGCGCGGCCGGCTCCTTGTACTTGCCCCGCCGTTTCTCCTGCGCCTCCCAGCGCGCCCGACGCTCCGCCAGGATGCGCGCTCCAGCAGGACATCGGCCGGCTCGTACTCCCGACCCTCGGCGCGGGCCAGTACCGCCTCGGTGGGCACAAGCTCGCCGGAGCATACCGCCCGCAGGACGCTGGCCCGGTAGCGTTTCAGGTTCGCCTGCGTCCGCCGCAGGGCCGCCACCGACGCATCCAGCCGCGTGAACTGCTTCTCAATCTCCGCAACGATGCGCCGCTGCTCGAGGAGGGGCGGGATTAACACTTGGATCTCGCCCAGATGCTTTTTCGTGACACCGCTGATAGTGGTTCCCCTGCCTTCGTACCTAAAGTTTTGAACTGCTTGGCTCAGAAAGTACGTTAGATACAGGCCGCTAATTTGGTCTGCATCGAACACTAACCCTTGGCTGTCTTGGCTGAAGCACAAGTCGCGGTGGGCGATCGCGACCTTGCCCAAACCGACGCGAGTCACGACCACGATCGCTCCGGCAGCCACCATATTCGTGGCCGATCCTCGGATAGCCGCTTCAGTAATCTTTCGACGCGGACGGATATCCGTCAACCCGTATATGTCGGCACTCGAAATCCATGGAATATCGCCTTCCCAGTATTCGGCGACCTTGGTGGACGGAGTGCCACCGCCCACAATTTGGCAAATGTCCGTCAGGGCAACGTCGATCCACCCAACAGGCAGCGGACCGGTTCGCATTTCTTGCGGCATCACCAGAGACATTTGACTACAATTCGTCAGGTTTCACGCAGGCGGCAAAGGCTTAACGTGGTCGCCAAGCCAAGCCACCAACTCCGCGAACCGGAACGAGTTGGTATCGAACAGGTTCATGAAGTGGTTGTGCGCCTCAACGCTGTCGCAGTCGATATAGTAGCCGTTCATCCGCAGGAAAACTTCTGTAGTGGCAAAAGCCGCCCGCTTGTTGCCGTCAACAAACGGGTGGTTCGTGGCCAAGCTTTCCAAGAGGGCGGCGGCTTCCTCGATAATGCCGCTGTAATACCCGATTTGCGGGCGCATTATGGCTGATTCCAGCGCGCCCGCGTTAAGGAGACCGGGTTCACCGCCAAATTGGCGGATCTGGTCGTCGTGTATGTCTAGGACTTCCCGGATGGTTGGGAAGCCGCGAGTCATTGCGCCAGCAACTCATAGAGGCGGCGGTGCCGCTCCACGCTATCCCGATAGTGGGCCATCACTTCAGGCCGCGAGCGGGTTGGCGTTTTAGCTTCCAAATAGAAACGAATAGCGTCTTCCAGCACGGCCTCAACGTCGCAACCCCGCGTTAGCGCTTCTTCTCGTACGGCGGTCAGCAACTCTGTCGCAACCTGGCCGGAGAACCTCTCTTTCGTCGCAACCATGGCTTGCTCTCCATAACGGTCTATATAACCATTGTATCGCCTATTCTGCGGTGACGTCGCCCAAACGTCAAGGCAAGAACGATCAATCAAAGCATCGTAACGAGCCCTTGCTGCATCAGCTCCAGGTTCAGCTCGTCGATGATTGACTGCAAATCGTCGCCGAACAGGTCGTAGGCTGCAATCAAGCCACCGCGTTGGTCTAACGGTGAGTTCTGAAGGTCTCGCATCTCCGCGCTCACGTTGCCGGCGATCCGGTCGCGGATTGCCTCCAGCCACCAACGTTGCTCGTCGGTGAACTCCCGCCCTGCCGTTTCCTGCATGGCCAGCCAGCCTTCGAACCGGCGGTTCACATGGTCAGCGAAGGGGGCCAGCTCGTCGGCCTCGCCGGTGGCGTAGCGCACCAGCGCGACGATGTCCGCCAGTTGACGTTGACCGGAGCCGTGCACGCGAGACTCGTCGAGTTGCTGGTACGCCTGCCACAGCCGCTCCGTGGTCCACGACCGGGGCGGCGCCTCCATGACGTCGGCCAGCGCCCGGATGTCGTCCAGGTGCAGCCGTTGTCGGTAAGGCCGCTCGTACAGCACCTGCAACGCGGTGATCTCGTCCCGGTTATCCTCGATGAACTGGCGGAAGGACTGAATCTCGGCCTGTGCGGCATCCTCAGTGAAGCCGGCTTCCAGCACCACGTCCTTGCTCAAGGTATCAATGGTCTGCTCGTGAGATTGGTGGATGGTCTCCAACCTTTGGCGCAGCTCGGGGTTGTGAGCGAAGGGCACGGCGGCGTCCTCGCTCAGCTGCTTCTCCGCCTGGGCGATGGCCTCGGGCGGCGGTTCTTGCAGGCCGGTGGCCTCGCGGGCCGCTTCCAGCGCGGCGTCGGGGTCGGTGGCCCGCACCAGGTTGGTGATGAGGGTTTGGAGCGGGACGCCGCCGGCGGTGGTTTCTATAGATTCGCGTTCCGCCGTCGATATCTTGCGGGACAGACGCGCCAGCCGGCTCGCCAGCGATGAGAGATGGTCCGGCTCGCGGCTACCCTTGGCGATGAGGTCCAGGAGTTGCCCGAAGGACTTTGTAGGTTCGCGTTCCAGCGAGTAGGAGTCCGACAGTTCCGACTCAGTAACGCCCACCGCGTCGATGATGACGAAGCGGTCCTTGTTGGTAGCGTCGGGAGTGACGGCGTTGAATTCCGTGGGCGAGATGACACGGACGCCGCGACCCTTCATCTGCTCGAAGAAGTTGCGGCTCTGCACGTTGCGCATGAAGAACACGATCTCCACCGGCTTGATGTCGGTGCCCGTGGCGATCATGTCCACCGTCACCACGATGCGCGGATGGTAGCTGTTGCGAAACGTCGCAATCAGGCTCTCCGGATTCACTCCGGTGGTGCGGTACGTGATCTTCTGGCAGAACTCGTTGCCCTTGCCGAATTCCGTTCGCACGATGTCCACGATGTCGTCGGCGTGGCTGTCGTCCTTGGCGAAGATGATGGTCTTGGGCACCTCGGTACGACCGGGGAAAATCTCGGTGAACAGCTTGTCCCGGAAGGTGCGGATCACGGTGCGGATCTGGTCCTCCGCCACCACGTCCCGGTCCAATTGGCTGGCTGTGTAAGTAAGATCATCGTCCAATTCTTCCGCCCACCGCGTTGTCTTGGCTTTGCGGTTGCGGCGGTCTATGTGCTGACCCGCTTCGACGGTGGAGCCCTCCTCGGTGATCTGCGTGCGGATGCGGTAAATATCCGAGTCGACGTTTACGCCGTCGGCGACCGCCTCTTCGTGGGTGTACTCCATCACTAGTACTCAATCAAGCTTGGAAAGGCAGGGATAGAGGCGATGCAATTTGGATCGGGCATCTTGAGTGCTGAACCGCCAGTTGAGGGTGACGCCCGCTGCGTTGCGCTCGGTCTCGTAGGCCGTGATTTGGCGTTGCAGGGCGTCGGCGTCGGGGTTTCTCCCCTTGAGACAGGCGCGGCTCAACGCGCTGAATTCGATCTCCGCCATGTTCAACCAACTGGCGTGCTTGGGCGTGTGGTGAAACTCGAGGCGCTTCACGATGCGCCGGGCCTCAGCAGCCGGGAACGTCTCGTAAAGGGACGCCATACGATGGGTATTCAGATTGTCCAGCACCACGCGGATCACCGGGGCATCGGGGTAAGCCTCATCCACCAGCCATTGCATCTGATGGGCGAAGTCCTGCATGGTGCGCCGCTCGGTGATGGCCAGGTGGCGCCAGCCCGCCAGGGGTTCACAGGTCAGGAAGATGTTGCGGGTGCCGCCGCGGCGATACTCGTAGTCCTGCCGCCGCGGTCGTCCCGGTTGAGGAGGCAACGGCTTCCTGACCTCGGCCAGCAGTTGGGTGGAGGTCTCGTCAAAGCACACCACCGGCCGATCGGGGTCGTAGGGTTCGGCATACAGGTCCAGCACGTCCTCCATGGCCGCCACGAATTCGCCGCCTACTTTCGGGATGCACCATTGCTGCTTCCGCCACGGCTTGAGGGTGTTTTTTTGAGCCTGAGCCTTACCGTCTCGTAGGACAGCGATGGCACCAATCCCAACTCCACCACCTTGCCAGCCAACAACCGCAGGGTCCAGTGCTCATGCCCTTCGGGCGCGTCGCTGCACGCCAGCGCAATCAGGTGGGCTTCGCCCCGATCGTCCAGCTTGCGATACCGATTGGCTTGGGGGTGGTCGTGCAGCACGCCCTCCAACCCCGCTTCGGCGTACCGCCGTTTGGTGCGGAACACCGTGCGCTGCGACGTGTCCAGAGCCGCCGCCACCTGGGGGGCGCTCCACCTTTCGTCAGTCTTGAGCAGGATGCGCGCCCGATTGATGACCCGAGCGGAATGCCGCCCACCGTGGATCAATCCCCGCAACTGCTCCTGATCTTCCGACGACAACCGTACTGCGTATTTCTCCTGAACCATGGATGTCGCACCTCCCGCACCACTGTTTGCCAGTCAGCGTAACAACCCTGGCCCGCCCCGCGCTTCACCTGCCAATACAGGATTGACTCAATACTAAACCAAAGCCAAGGTGGGATGTGCATTTGCCGGGTGCTGGGAATCGGGGCGGGAGTCTCGCGGGAGTGTTTCGGCCCTTGATTGCAGGACCGTCCGGCAGCGCCGTCTCACCTCGTCTTTCCGGCTGGACAGCCCGGCCAGGAATTTGCCGACCCTCTCCTGTACCGCCGCCCTGCTGCCCAGGCACAGATTGCCAGTGACCTCCTCTCTCGCCCAACCCCAGACAGCCTCATCGGCGTTGAAGTCCGGGCTGTAGCCCGGCAGGTTCACCAGCCTCAGCTCCAGCTCAGGCGTCCTGAGGCACTCCCGCACCGCCTCCCCACGATGGGCCGGCGCATTGTCCCAGATGACCCGCAGCGGCCCTGGATGCTTTTCCTTCAGTTGCGTCAGGAAGGCAACCGAGGTCCCGCTGTTGCTGTTGCCCTCCAGTTCCATCCATTCCACCTCGCCCGTCTCCAGGCACACCGCCGAATAGTAGCTGGCTTCTCCCCGTACCTCGGGCTGCTCGAGTCCACCAACGCAGGCTTACCCTTCAGCACCCACTTCCCCCGCAATTCCGCGTCCGCCCGGAAGTGGGCCTCGTCGGCAAAGAATATCCTGGCTCCAGTCCGTTGGGCCTCCTCCCACCGGACGGCGTACTCCGCCACGAAGGTCTCCCGCTTGGACTCATCAGCCTTGAGCAGCCGCTTCTTGGGGCGCTTGAAGGCAAACCCCAGCCGGTGAAGCCAGTTCAGGCAACTGCTGCGGCTCAGGCTGATGCCAAACCGTTCTGAGACAAACTGACGCATCACCTTCCAATACCAGTTAGCCATTACGATGCCCGCTGTGGCGGGCGGTTGCTCCACCGCCCCTTTCAACTCCTCCTGCTGCGCCTGGTCAAGGGCGGGGGGGAACCACCGGTCTGCTCGAATATCAGGGCCGCAGGCCCTCCCTCGCCGAAGGCCGACGCCCAACGTCCGATAGTGTGGGGGTCCCGCTCCAGCGCCTCCGCCGTCGCCGCTGCCGTCAAGCCCTGGGCCAGCAGCAGGATGGCGTACCACCTTTCCCGCTCCCGGGGTGTGGGAGCCAGAATCACACGCCGCCGCAAGTCCTTGACTCCCATCTGCCATTGTTCCAGAGACCGGTCTATCTCCCTCACGCCCATCACCAACCCCTCGCAATTTCTGAGACCAGCTACCTCGGTTCCTTCATAAATTTACCCCATGCGTCTGCGCATTTCACCTTGGCTTTGGTTTAGGTTCTGCTGGAAGAACCCGAAGGTTTGTGCAGATGGCGTGGCGGTCAACCCTATCAAGAACGCGTCGAAGTACTCCAGCACCTGCCGCCACAGGTTGTAGATGGAGCGGTGGCACTCGTCGGTGATGATGAAGTCGAAGGTGTCGATAGGGATGTCGGGGTTGTACTCCACGGTGCCCGGCTGTGGGTTGACCTGGGCGAAGTCGAGGCCGGAGAGTTCATCCTTCTCCGGGTCGAGATCTTCACCCCGTAACATGGAATACACCCGCTGGATGGAGGAGATGCACACCCGACTCACCGGGTCGATGTGCCCGGACTGCATCAACTGCGCGTTGTAGAGCTCGGTGAATTTCCGGTTCTCGTCCGGCGTGGTGAAGCCCTGGAACTCCCGCAGCGTCTGCCGTCCCAAATTGTTGCGGTCCACCAGGAACAGCACCCGCTTCGCTCCGGCGTGTTTGATGAGGCGGTACACCAAGTTGCACGCGGTGAAAGTCTTGCCGCTGCCGGTGGCCATCTGGATCAACGCCCTGGGTTTCGCCAGCGCCAGCGATCCCTCCAAATTGCGGATGGCCCGAGCCTGCACAGGCCAAAGTGCCCCGGCATCCAGCGGCGGCATTTCGGTGAGCCTATGGCGCAGATTCTGCGCGACCGAGTATGCAGCGCTCGGCTCCGCCACTCGTGCAGGGCTCGTTAGCGCGACCGTCGCATTTGAGCCGACCCAATCCGCCAAAGCGTCAGGGGTATGGAAGGCGAAAACGCCGCGGCTGCGCGGTTCCGGATCGATCAAATTGGTGAAGCGAGTTTCAGACCCGGTCGTCTCGTAGAGGAAGGGCAAAGGTTTACGGTGCGCGGGCGGCGTGTCCGGCAAACCATCGCTGTACTTGCCCGATTGGGTCTCCACGCCGGTGAGGGTGTAGCCGGCCGGCTTGGCCTCCACCACACCCGCGGCCTTTCGATCGACGTACAGCAGGTAATCGGCGGTGCCGTAACCGGGTTTCAGACCGAACTCGCGAACCGCAACGCCCCGGGCGGCAGAAAGATTGAGTGAATGAACATCCTGCAAGGCCCACCCTGCCTGCTCAAGCAGGGTGTCAATTTGGATGCGGGCTTTCTGCTCCGGGGTCATACTCACTCAGTCGACGGTAAACCCAATCTATAAGATCGCATGGCTACCATCGTAGCCAATCGCCGGGCAGCAGTCCACCGCCGTGCCAGTCGAGGCCATTGGAACCCCGCATTGCCTCATCGAGAAATGTTACCGAGCCTTTAGCGCCTGGGGAGAAATGCCTCAGCGGGAAAACTCACCGGCGAATCGCGGCAATCCCTCCAGAGCCCCGTCGACGTCTTCCTCACCGAACTCCAGCAGATCCACAGCCTGCTCGTATCGCTCTTCTTCATACCCGTCCGGGTCAATGGCCTGGTAAATGCGATCAATCGTGTCGTGGGGGAATCCGGCAGCGCGGGCCTCTCCCAGCAGGATGCTCACAGTGGCGTAGTCCGTCGACGGCGGAGTCACGCCCAACTCTTCCGCTTCATGCCCGATGGCCGCCGCCAGCTTGGCCAGCTTCACCGAGTCCAGCCCCTGCCCCTGCCGCCGTGCCGTCGTGATGATGGCCCGCGCCTGCTTCAGGGTGGCGAATTCGGTGTCGAAGTCCGTGTCGCGCAACAGGTGCTCCGATACGTCCGGTTCATCCCCCGCCACCGCCGCCAGCACCTCCAGCATGGCGCCGTGGCGCAGGTCCTGCTGTTGCAGCGCCGACACGAACTCGCTGAAGCGATCCCCCGCCACGTCGTGGAGACCGACGTCGGCCAGGTCCGACATCACGAAGCAATAGGGCAGCAGGAGGTCCGACCATGCCTCCGCTTCCGGACCCATTGCCAACAGCGCGCCAATCACCCGCTCAACCTGCTGCTGAGCCGCGGCCGCCGGGAATCCCATCGGGTAGGTGTCCAGTATCGACTGGACCACTTTGGCGCCGCGGTAGTAGTAGACGATGTACAGTCCGCCCGCAGCGTGCGGCGGGTTGGGGTCCCACTCCTCGAAGCGTCCGACGTGGAAGTCAGCCGGTCCGACCACCAGCGCGGCCGCGCGTTCGGTCACCGCAGGCAGTCCCCGCATGGCGGGCCGGATTTCCACCGGCAGGTCCTGGTTGAATGCGCGCAAATCCGCCGCCACGGTTTCCGTCATCTCGTCGATGGCGGCGTGCGCTTCCGCCAGCAGCGCCGCTCGGGCGTTGGCCAGCCCGTCGTCGATGTTGGGGATAGCGGTGTCCTCAAGACGTTCCCGGTTTGCCTCGGCGTCCCCCACCAGATGGGTCAGCGCCACCAGGTAGGCCTCTCCCATGAGGTCCCGTTGCGGCAGCTCGGCCCGCTGGCGGCGTACCAGTCGCACCACCTGAAGGCTGGTGGTGCAGGCGAAGCAGGCGGCGTACCAGAGCTCGGCATCATGGTCTGCAACCTCCGGCTCCGGTTGCTGTCGGAGCCGCGCCGCGGCGTCATTCAAACGTCCCATGAGCCCGATGCGCCGCTCCATCTCCGCTGCTGCCATGGGCGACCGCTCGTCCTGGTCCTGCTGACCCGCCGCCCGTCCGACCAGAGCGCCGGAGAGTTCGCTATCCTTCTCCAGCATCAGGCCGGTCAACGCCAGCAGGGCTCCAATGGCTTCCGGCGAGTCGCGATGGCTGCCGTTTTCCACGGCATCCAGCGCTGCGCTCACCTGCGCGGTGGTCGCTTCGCGGAAGGCCGTGAGCCACGCCCCTTGGTAAAGCGCTCGCTCGCGGTCAATCTCGCACCGTTCACAACCGCAGTTGGCTGGGTTGGCATTCATGGACTCGCCTCCAGTTTGATGGGCGTCGTTGGGATGGGTTTGTGGGAGACCGGATTACCCGGCGTGATGGCCGGACGCCGTGGGCCAGCCAGCTTTCGCATCAGCCCGTCAGCACGGCGAACAGCCGGGGTTGGCCGGCGGTCAGGGCGGCCAGGATCTGCCGGACCTGTTCCGGCATCCAGTAGTGGGGCAGCTCGCGGCTGGACTTACGCCCCCAATTCTACAATGGCCGACTTCATTAGCAACTCTGCCATTCTGACGACGATCCTCCCTAGCGCCGTACTTGCGGCGGCGGCCGGAACCGCCCCAGGGCGCGAAAAATGGGAGAGTTTAGATCAAAGTCTGCCATTCATCACAAGCCGCAACGTTGCCCACATGAAGCACGCCTGATAAAAATCGCCCAAATCTCACCGTTGGGGGGCACGGCAGCCCTACGCATCGAGGACACAGGACTAACCTCTCCGCAAACGCGACGCTCCCCTACCCAACATTGATGCCCATTTCCTGCCGATCATGGCCGACTTGTGCGGAAAGTCGGCCAATCTGCTCATCTTCGCGGTAAAGGTCGCGGATGGGGAAGGGAGAATCTGGGGGACTGAGACCTGCATCGTTTCGGCGCTCGGAGCAGCGCAGTGGGTTGATTACATCGCCATACGATAACGGAGTATTATCGATGGTTTTCGTTAGATATTAACTATTAACGCCATAAATATCGCTCGTACGCAACGAGTACGGTATAATGTGGACTGAAGCGATCACGAGGGTAAAGATGGCACGCAGCCGCCCAAACAGCAGTATTTCATCCCACAGATGATTCTAAAAAAGGGTGCTATTGATTCACTCAACATGCGGAGGCTAAGGGTGCGAAGGGGAGATTTGTTCGACGGCAACGGACTGTGCGTAAATTGCGGTCACCTTGACAAAGTACACACCCCGGGGGTCGGTAGTGATGGAGGAATGGCTGACCTGTATTCAAAGTCTGCCATCACTTTAGCACCCTAGCAGAAAGCTCCACGCAAGATGGAATCGACCAGGTAGATGCGGTGTGGGATTAGGGACAGTCCGGGGGTGGACACCCCATTTCCGCAAGATATTCGCAGGGGCGCATCACGCGGATACCGAGTTTGCCGACCAACCCCCGATGTGACAGCACGGTGCGGTAGTCCATCGTAAGGAACACGCCACAACCTAACTCCAGAGCGTCCACGATCAAAATACGGTCTTCCTCGTCTGGCAATACGGCGAGGTACTCGTACACCCATGCTCGTTGCAACTCGGTAAAACGGATTAGCTCGTTGCGCTCAGCGCAATTTGCGTTGAAATATTCCGCCGATTCCCGGTACCAAGCAAGGCGTTTGGAGCTCTTGTTTGGATCGGGCTCCTTCTCGAGTTCAGTCGCAACGCTTGCCGAAACTGCCAAGGGCCAAGCCCCGCTGCTTCCCAAAATCGCCAATTCGCGTAGCGCGTAAACGTCCTGTCGTATGCACGGCCTTGCCTTTGCGCATGAGCATTTCGCAGAAAGCCTTGCCTCGTACTCAGGAGATAGGAATCCGTCAAAGACGAACTCACCAAAGGTGTGCAGGTTCTGAACGACGTTGGTGTCCAAAAAGGAGAGACGGGTGCCGTCGGGCGTTTTTGTCATGATCGGAAGCACCTCGGCTTGGGTTTACTCAGCGTAACAAAAGGGTTCGTTCGTTCAATGGCACACTTTGAACGGAAGTCTGCCATTCACCTTTACCGCCGTGTTTCGTAATTGCGTTCGCCCAACGCCTGTTCCGTAAGCCACCGTTGTGGTAACAGCAGCCAGATACCGCCCACAACAAAATCCCCCGAAATGTCGCACTGCTGGTCATGCACCCCGCCGCCTCGATCACGTGCTGCACTGGATAGCACATCTGCCAGACGACAATTAGTCCTGCCAGTTCCCTGTTGCCTCCTGGCGAACCGAGCCATGAAACGTGAGATAGCTGGCCACCGTCGTCGGAAATACCCACTGCAACGCATCGACGAACCCGATTTGCCCGTGCGCCACGCTGCCCGCATCCGTCTTATTGATACCCGCCTTGGTTCGCACAGGGGTCATTATGTGAACCATTCCGTGCGGGGATTCGGTCTGCCAGGCTCACGCCGGATTTCGCCGGCCTGTTTCAGACCCTCTCGATTACGGATGCGCCACATCATCCGCCCCCAGGTCGTCGTCCCAGCCATCCAATCCGCGCCCGTCGCAACGCATTCCGTCGCCACCATAACGCACCTGGCATTCAGCCTGGCGGGGACCATTCTGATACCGGACTGCGCCTCGCCCAAGCGACTTTCGCCCGCGCTCTTCCCGCAGCTCTCGCCGGCTCCTATTTACAGTAGCGGGCGTAGCCGGGGCCCTGATCTCCCCCATGGTGAGCTCTCCCCGCTCCAGCCGACCGCGCAACCGTTCCTCCACCGCCTCCGCACTTAGCGTTACGGTGCCGATTGCCCTGGACGCGGTCAGCCGATGCAGGGTGGTGTTGGTGTCCGTCATGCATTTGGCGTACCGACGCAACATACGGTCGTCGGAGTCCAACCCGCAGGCCAGCCCGAACCACCGGCCGACAATCAGCAGCAGCGTGTTCAACCACCGATGCACGGTTGGTTCTTCCAGGCAACCCAATAATGCGCATCTATCAAGGGCGCCGCAAGCCACCGGACTGCTGGTCCGGCATCCTCTCCCCGAACAGATCGGACGCCACCGCGGCAAAGTCGGCGTCCATGAAATAGCTCTGCAGCGGGCTGTTGGCCGCCACCTGCCGCGACAACGCCATGCCCCGCTCCCGCTGGAACCTCCCCAGCACGCGGCCCATCCTCATCACCAACGTGCGCAACTCCATCGGCGTCAGGTCCGTCCTCTGGCAGAGTGTGTTCCGATGGATGCCAGCTGCACCGGCCCGCCACACTTGGAACATCACCCGTCTGGCCACGACGTCCAGACCCGCCGTGAAGTCGGCAGCCAGCTCCTCCGTCCAGCGGCCGGGCACCAACGCTGCAGAAGCTGCCGTTGTCCCCAGCTCCGGAACAGTGTCCACAGCCGATGTTCTCTCCTCCGCTAGAGCAGGGCGCGGCCCATCCCGAACCTCGCCGCCTGCGTTGTCCCCGCCGCCGATGCGGCGCAGCACCCGGACCACCTCGCCCACGTCGCCCTCCAGTTCCAGGTGCAACTTCACCATTTCAGTCGTTCCCGCTGGCAGCCGGCCGGCGGCTCCGCCACCACCCGATGGCCATTGCCACGCCAATGGCGACTACGGACATCCCCACCGTGAACGGCAGTGTCATCGTAATTATCAGCCGGCTGGCTTCCGGCCTGGCGCCCGCTACCGTGACGCCCAATATGGACTGGATTATCACCGCGAGGATCAGAACCGCCCATACGCCGGCGGTGGTCCAGACTGTTCTTCGCACGATGGAGTTCGACATGGCGGCACCTGCATCAATCGGATTGGCTGATTGCCCGCAGATTATACAGTTCGGCCACTCCCGATCGACGACAATAAGGCCGGCCGGTTCCTGTGTGTCATCGTCCAGGAACTTCAGGCCAGCGAATTGAGAGATGGACAGGGCCATTAGGCCGGCCACTCGCTACAGTACAGCTCTCTTGTGATCAGAGCTGCTTGATGATGGCAGACTGCGCCGGCCCTCGCGCGGTAGAATGCCATACTGGAAGGGTGCCGATGAACCAGCCTAGACCAGCTGCCATCTTTGACCATTGTCAGCATTGCGGCGTGATCACGGTCTGGCAGTACCGGGTGGACAATCAGGACGCCGGTGCGGAAGGCGGGGATTACCGGTGTCAGGATTGCCAGTGTTGCGGCCAGTCGGCCGACGAAGTTGCCGAACGTCTCGCCCAGGCTGTCGCCAACCTTGACGATCATGAACCGTACCAGACGTTCGATAGTTGAGATGGACCTGCGACCGGTAGTTGGCCGCGTCGGCATTGATTCCTGGCGCCCATGCTCACTACTGGGGGTGGCCGCCCTCGCGGCATTGGGGGTGTCGGGTGCCGCCGATGCGGGCCAGGTGCGAGGGTAATTGGTCGCCACAGACGTCGCAGTTCTCCGGCGGCTTTGGAAATGGGGACGATTTGTCAGATGGTGAGGTCATGGGGCCCACTCCAGCAGCCTGGGAATGACGGGTTACCCAACCATCCTACACGCCAGCGCGGAGCTGCCGTCAGGGCAGGAATGGTTGAAAACCGGTCGTACGAAATGAGTGTTGAGATGCTATCTCCTTTGTCAGCAGCGGAGCTGACGCGGAGGGGTACAATACAAGGGCAGTCCAGTCAAAAGGAGCATTCGATGTTCAGAGTATCCGCGCCGCCCAAACCGCAGACCCCCGGGCCAAGCAGACCCACCCCTCCAGCCCCGCACGAGGGTCGGTCAGGGTAAATTCAAGGCCTGGCGACGGCGACTCTCCCGGCTCGATGCCGGCCGGGCGCTTTTATTGGGGAGAAGTGCTGGAGAGTTTTCTGGGCCAGCCTCCTTTGGCTGGCTTTCCTGTGCTCGTTGACGGCTCGGGGGCTCAGCGGGGTGGAACTGGTAACCTCCGATGCTCACCAGAGCCTGCCCCTGCGAAAGCAGGGGGGGTTGAAGAATGCCATCGCCGCGGTGTTCGCCGGGATGGGTTAGCAGCGCTGCCCCGCACCCACGTCATGGCCAACCTGCTCACCCGAGTCCCCAAGCGCGCCCTCCTGAGCTTGTCGAAGGGCCGGCGTGGCCACCATGGTACCCACCATCTACCAGCAACTGTCTCCCGCCGAGGTCCACGGCCAATTGGACCGGGTGGTGGAACAACTCCGGGAGCCCTTTCCCCAGGTGGCCGAGCTGCTGGCGGATGCCGCGCCGGACATCCTGGCCTTCACGGCCTTCCCAGTGGCCCACTGGCAGAAGCTGTGGTCCAACAACCCACAGGAACGGCTGAACCGGGAGTTCCGTCGCCGCAGAGCCTGCCCCCGAAAGGGGACGTGGTGGGCATCTTCCCCAACGGGCTGTCGGCACGGCGCCTGGTGGGCGCGGTGCTGGCCGAACAGCACGACGAGTGGGCCGAAGCCCGCCGCTACCTCACCATCCTCAACGCCGTCAGCAACGAGGCACTGCCGGCGCCCAACATGCTGGACGCAGCGGCCTGATCAACATCAAAAGGGATGACGCGCTTTTACACCTCTTGACGGGACACTACCTTCTCCCTCGCCGGACAGCTCACCCGCTCGGCGCGCCGCCTCACTTTGCATCTTCCCCAGCGCTGGCCCTGGGAAACCGAGTTCAGTGACGCCCTGGCTCGATTGCGAGCCCTGCCATTTCCGGCCTGACGGCGCCCGTCTGCCACTGACCCGCCATCCAGCCAACTGAACGTCTCCGCCAACTCGCGCCATCCCGGCCCGCGAGCGCCGCTCGCCGTGTCTTATCCCGCCGTCTCGCTCACCACAGCCACTGTAGGCCGCCATCGGCGCCCCCCAAAGCGCCTGCAGACCGCCGCCAACCTCCCGTCTACCCGAATTCGAGCCCGGATCATCGCGCCTGTAACTCCCTCACCCCCCTTCCTCTGTCCTCACGCCGTCCATCCGTGTCTATCGGTGGATTCGGGCTAAGGCTCAACGCCTGACAGTTGCGCGACGATCTCCTGTGCCAGGACTTCCAGGGCACGAATCGTTTCGTCGAGCTCCCCAATATCGAGAGGCAATACACGCCCCAATAAATGGGCTTGATATGGGATGCGCTGAATGAATCGTTCATCCACCACACCATGACGGTGGTCATAAACGTGGCGCGCTTGAAAGAGCCACTTTAATCGGACCCAATCCTCTTCTCCGATGAGTTGCTGGCATCCGGGCTTGCCCGTAGATTGCAACTGCTTATCGAAACTTTCGATGTCTTGAAAGAGATTCGGTCGTTCACGCGATCCAGTCCAATTCGGCTCCTCCATCAATGCCTTGCCGAAAGCGTCAAAAGCAGCGACCGCCCCAATCAGTGCATCTTTCGGAAAATCTCGCCTTAGGTCTTCATCGAAATCGGCGCGATTGGCTAGACGCAATTTCTTCCTACAGGTTTCTAGAGACGACATCAGTACCCAGAAGGCGTTTGACTGCGCGCAACAAGGACAAGAGGCAAAGACGCCGTAGACCACGAACTGCAGGAAGCATTTGTCGCAAGTGACGGATGTCTCGAGCTCCCGCTCCATATATTCATGCATGGGTATCAGTTCGCATCGCACCGAAGATTCTAGTCTGATCATGCCCTTGGGTTGATTGCGGTTCAATGCTTCTATGTCCCGTGCGAATCGCTTCACGGCCGGTTCGACGATTTCCCTGGCCACCACCGAAAGGACATATTCCTTTTGGTCGGCTGTTAGGAACGACCCTGAATCAGACTCGCGACGGCAATATGGGCACTTGATTGACGGCGTGCTGATACCCGTTCCTGGCTTGATTTTGAAGTATCTACCGCACGCCTCGTTGGGACATTCCCGGCCAACGAATCCGTTATCGTCGGTCACCAACTCGATGTTGAGCTCTTGGGTCATTAAATTGCCTCCCGCACCACCCGCGCTTGCCCTGTTAACAAGGCGTTTGACATAGATTTCCTCGTAGAGGTTAGGGCGTGTTGACATTTCATTATAATGGCCGTATGTCAAACATCAGATTATCACCAGAACAGTGGGCTAGGATTCTCGATTTCTTGCGTGGCTGCACCGGCCTGTACGTTGGCCAGGAAGCGGATTGCCGGCGTTTTGTCGAGGCCGTCTTATGGATTAACCGCTCTGGGGCCCAATGGCGACTGCTGCCAGCCGAATACGGGAACTGGAACAGCGTCTACAAACGATTCGCCCGTTGGACTGACCAAGGCGTCTGGGCACAAATGCATCAACATTGCTGCGACGACGCGGATCTGGAATACCTGATCATCGACAGCACGGTGGTCCGGGCGCACCCTTGCGCGGCGGGAGCTCCCCCAAAAAGGGTGGCCCGGCGGCCCAGGCCCTGGGCCGGAGCCGCGGCGGGTTCAGCACCAAGATTCACGTGAGCGTGGACGGCTTGGGCAACCCCTTGCGATTCATACTGACCGGCGGGCAACAGCACGACATCACCCAGGCGGAGGAATTGATCGCCGGTTATGCTGGCGAGCACGTACTGGCCGACAAAGGGTACGATGCCCAGGAGTTTCGCCGACACATCCTGGAACTGGGTATGATGCCGGTCATTCCGCCCCGCTCGAACCGCAAGGCACCCGCCGACTATGACCGGCATTTGTACCGGGAGCGTCATCTGGTCGAATGCTTCATCAACAAGATCAAGCACTATCGCCGGATCTTCTCCCGGTTTGAGAAGCTGGACACCAGATACCTGGGCTTCCTGCACTTCACCGCCGCTCTCATCTGGTTGCGGTGAAATGTCAACAGAACCTAGTCATCAGGCGCCATTGTCGGGGATTCGCAATACCGGTCATGTAGCTTGTACCTCGTAAAGTGGGTTACCGTCCGGCATGGTCGGCAAATAGAGATCGGTCAGAGGAGATCAAGTCTGGCGAGGCTCCCCGGCCCGGCGTGGGAAGCGTTTGGGCGAAATGTGGCCGGGTTTGCCCGCCGCCGGTGGTGTCGGCGTACGGGGACGCAGGGAACCAGGCGTCGGCGATGGACCGGGGTGCGCCTGGCTTCGTGGGGAAGCCGGTGAACTTCGACGGGCTGCGGGGCACGATGGCGGAGTCGGACTAAGGTTATTTAGCTGGAGCGCGCGAAAAGCTCGCGCTGGTCGGCACTCCATAATAGGCTGAACAGCCTGCCGTCGCCGCGCCGCCAATGAAATTCTCGCTGTGAGATCGGGGCGGCAGACTCCGCGCCTGTGCGGTACGGAAAAACCCATGAACCGCGCCTCGGCTATGCCTCCAGTGGTCGCCGCAATTTGCTACTCAATCCTCAGGTACACCATGGCAGAGCTATAGCTGTCTCCAACAGCGTTGACCGCCTTCACCCCGTACGATCGGGTCCCGGACACGGCAGTGTCGGTGTACGTTGTCGCGGTCGAGCCAGTCAATATACCGGTGCAATAGTCCACATAGACTCGCCAGTCCTCGCAACGCAACACCCGGTAATTGACGAGGCCGGTGGATGGGTCGGGAGCGGTCCAGCTCAGGGCCACGGTTCCAGCGGTTTCGTCGTGAACAGCCGTGAGGCCGGTGGGAGCGGTCAGCGTGCCGGCGGCCGGCACGGAAATTTGAACCCAACCGGTTGGGTAACTGTCGCCGCCGTCGCCTACGGCCCGGAGATTGTTGTAGCTGTAGGAGTGGCCGGGCTCCACGTTGGTGTCGCTATAGGCAGTGTCCGTGGAGCCGGTGAGAAATTGTCCGCAGGATTTGTCCTGCAGGGAGGTCCAGCTGCAGCGGAGGAGCCGATAGTTGCGCACGTCGGAAGCGGGGTCTGGAGCCGTCCAGCTGAGGACGATTGCGGCTGTGTATGCGTCGTACCGGGCGGTCAACCCGCTGGGCGGCTTTGGGACACCCTCAACGACTGCGGCGGTCGTGATGGAGGCGCCGGCGGAAAATAAGCTCCGGGTGTTGGCGTACATGGCTCGCACCCGATAAACGTGGGTTCTTCCCGGAGCAACGCTGACGTCCCGGTAGGAGGTGACGGCGCCGTCGGTGTGTATCATGCTTCTGCAGATCCTTGGGCAAGGGGTTGCAAAGCGTTCCACCTGGTAGTTCCGCACGTTTCCGACCCCGGGGGTCCAGCTGATCAAAACCTCGGCGCCCTCCTGGGTGACGGTCGGTGTGCCCGGAGAGACCGAGACGTAGCCCAACTGGTTAATCGGCAGCACGGTGTCGCTTTCAGTTGCCTGCTGCTGCGAAGACTGGGGGGGTTCGGATACGACGAGAACCGCGTCGTGCGCTGCCACCTCGGCGGCGGAGTCAGCGGCGTCAGTCGTGACGGTAACCCTCACGTTGTAGCGGCCGGCCGGCAGGTTGGTGAGGTTCACTTCCAACTGAGTCATACGATCAGTGAGCGCGTCGCTCGGCACTACCATGGAGATGGCTGGCGGCGGCGTGGCGGGCGCTGCCGGCGTGGTCACGCTGATGGCGCTGGACTGTGCCCCGTAGCCGTCCGCGCTCAGGGCCAGGACCGCGTAGAAGTAGGTGGTCTCTGGCGCCACGGTGGCATCCGTGTACTCCGTGCTGGCGCTTCCCGTGTCCGTCTCGATGGTGGACAGGCTGTCGGCGTCGGGTCCTCGCATGACGCGGTACCCGATTATCCTCGCGTCCTGAGGGTCCTCCCAGGTCAGGGTCAGGCTGTCGTGGCCGACCCGGGCCGCCGTGAGCCCGGTGGGCTCCGCCGGTGGGGGATCCGCCGGTGGGGGCGCTGCCGGCGTGGTCGCGCTGATGGCGCTGGACTGTGGGCCGTCGCCGTCTGAGCTCAGGGCCAGGACCGCGTAGAAGTAGGTGGTCTCCGCCGCCACGGTGGCATCCGTATACTCCGTGCTGGCGCTTCCCGTGTCCGCCTCGATGGTGGACAGACTGCCGGCGTCGGGTCCCCGCATGACTCGGTAACCGGTGATGTTCGCGTCCTGGGGGTCCTCCCAGGTCAGGGTCAGGCGGTCGTGGCCGACCCAGGCCGCCGTGAGCCCGGTGGGCTCCGCCGGTGGGTGGTTCTTCACCCGCTTGGTGGCGGTGGCCGTCCATGGCCCGCTCCGCTCGTGTACCGAGCTGGACTTTGTACATTTGGGTGGTGCAGGCGAGGACGTCGGTGAGTTGAGCGTAAATTGCGGCTGGGGGTTTTCAACTGTCGGGGTTGAACCCTCGGCTTTGTACAATCAAGCGGCATAGGCTAGCGTGTCGAGCATCCTGTGGTACAAGAGGCGCGGGACTTTTATCGATTCGTGCTCGCGCTCGGACGGCATAAAAGTTCCCTGCTGCACCCAGAGGTGTCGTCTGACCAGGGCGATGGCGTCGGCGAAGGAAGGGCTGGTTTTGTCATACCACGCCGCGGTGCGCGGCGCCATGCCGCCACGCTGTTCGATCAGGATATCCGCCGCCAGCGTCACCACGCTGAACAGGCCAAAGAGCGCGGGGGTGGTTCGGGCGATGGCTCGTTCCGACCACTGGCGCTGGGTTTCCACGCCCAGGTGAGCCCGCAGCTCCTCAAAGGTCACCTCGACCTGCCAGCGCAGCAGATACCACTGCAGTATCCGCAGGGGTTCCGCCTCGGTGTCGGTGCATAGCAAAGCATAGGGCCCGCGGCGCTCCTCCAGGTATCTGATGACGACCCAACGTATGGGAAGGCGCGGCGGCCCGCCGTGGTACCACAGCGCCACGCCCGAAGCGAGCTCGACCCTGGCGGTACTGCCGTCGGAACCGGTGGCACGGTAGGGAATCCATTGTGTAGCGGGATCGTCCAGCACCGCCGTGGGACTGGGCAATCGCGCGCCGACCACCCGGGGCCGCCCGATCTGGCCGGGCCGCCGCGGTGGCGCGGGCTGGTACCGGGACGCGTCCTTGCGCAGTTTGGTGACGACGACAATCGGCTTTGACATACTCTGGCAATGCCGCAGGAACTCGCGCTTGGCGTAGCCGCCATCGGCCACCACCACCAGGTCCCGGTCCGGCAGCCACCGGCGCAGGCAGACCAGCATCTGCTGGGCGTAGTCGGTGAACGTCTGGTGCCGGCGGCCTTTGCGCCGGTCATAGCGGGCCGACACCACCAGCGCGGTCAAAAACGGTAGCGCCCAGTGTCGACCCGCCCACCCGATACGCGTCAGCAACATCAGGCTCACCCATTGCAATCCGGGGGTCATCACCACCTGGTCGTCCTTGGACCGCACCGGATCCCGATACCGTCCCTTGGCCGCAATCTTCCGGCCCCAGCGTCGTTCCACCGTCTCGTCAATGCCGAACACCAACGGCTCGGTGGATGAACCAAGGCGCCCGGCCACCAGCAGCAACAGCACCCGGCTCAGTTGCAGCGGCGACCATCGGGCACGGTTGAGCACGTGGTGATAGATGGCGAAGTCGCCGTGCTGCCCAATCCCCAGGATGTTGAGGGCGGAGGACACGGTGCGTTTGCCGGGAGACAGGATCGCTCCCATGGCCAGGAGTTGGGCTTTGCGCCAGGTCCTGGGGTCAAACAGGTGCTCAAAGGGCAGCAGCAGGGTTACTATGACTGCGGGCAGGGTAGGCATACTCGACCTCTTTTGATGATTTGGTCGAGCTTACCCTGTTCTTATAATTCATCTAGCTTTTGTACAAAGTCGAGGTACCGAGCGGTCCGCGTTGTAGTAGCGGGCTCGGATTTGGACCTTGTAGTCATCGCCCGGCGTCAGGTTATTGAGCGTGAGCGTGGTCACGCCGCCGGCTGGATAGACGTTACCTCTTTCTGCTTCGTTGGAATCTTTGTAAGACAGATAGTCCAGGCTCGTGTGGGCCCAGATGATCCGGTAGTCGGTGGGCGCCGGGTCGGGGGCTTGCCAGGTGATGACCAGTTGTCCCGGCTCGTTGCTGTCCAGAGTCAGGGATGGGATTGCGCCGCTTCCCGCCTGTCCCTGGGCGGTTCCGGCCAGTCCGGAGACGCTGAGCACGAGGCCGGCCACCAGCAACAATGCCGCAATCAAAATGGACAATCTGACCCATCCACCAGCGGACGGGTCGCGTCGAGCGGCGGCGTTCATTGGCATTGTTCCCCTCCTCTTTTACTGAAACCCCCTGGTGCAGGGGATCTCCGATCGTCCACGTCCCAAGGCGTGTTTCATTTGCCATGGCCGACGCGTGCCCTGGCTGACGCGGTGGCCAGCTGCATGCCACCAGTTCCCGTTGCGCGACCCTCCGGGACCCTGCTCACCGGGAACATCATGGCGTCTGCCGTTTGACCAACCGGTAAGCAATCCCCCTATGGCTAAACCCCAATCCACCGAAAAGATGAGTGTCGCGGTGTGCTGAAGGGGTAAGAAAGTGCTCCTGTGCATCTGGGATAATGGCTTTTGAAACAGGAAACCGTCCCCAGGCCAGGAGCACCCAAAAGATGCTAGCAGATGACCACCCCGACCGCATCCAAATCGCCTTTGACGACCACCGCCTGGTGGCCAATGCTGGGCTGATCCTGCCAGCCACGCTGGGCCGGCATCTGGGCCGGCCCGAACTGGTTGACCGGCACCTGGACCTGGGTCGCGCCCCAGGCCGAGCCAACACCGGCGACAAGGTGATGACGCTGGTGGCGTCTGCTCTGGCCGGAGGAGACTGCATTGACGACGCCGACGTGCTGCGCACCGGCGGGACGGCTAGCGCCATCGGCTGCGTAGTCAAGGCGCCATCCACCCTGGGGACCTTCCTGCGCAGTTTCCGGTGGGGGCCACGTCCGCCAACTGGATCGGGTCAGCCGGGAGCTGCTGGCCCGGGCCTGGTCGGCTGGGGCCGGACCCGGCGACGGGCCGTTGACCATCGACCTGGACTCCACCATCTGCGAGACATACGGTCTGGCCAAGGAGGGGGCGCGCGACCACGGCTACACCGGCCAGCGAGGCTATCACCCGCTGCTGGCCGTGGCCGCCGGCACCGGCGACGTGCTGATGGCTCGGCTGCGCAAGGGCCGCGCCAACACCGTTCGGGGCGCCGCCCACTTTCTACGCGAGACGGTGGGGCGGGTACGCTACGGCGGGGCCAGGGGACAACTCACTGTGCGGGCTGACAGCGGCTTCTACACCCACGCCATCGTCGCCGTCTGCCGCAAGATGGATGTGCGCTACTCCATCACCGTCCGCCAGCAAGCCCGCCTGCGGAATATCATCGAGGCCATACCCGAGATTGACTGGACGCCGATTCCCTACTGGATGGACGGCGCCGCCGACGTGGCGGAGACCACCTACGTCCCCTTCCAGGATGAGCCCGACGCCGCACCGGTGCGGCTCATCGTCCGGCGGGTGCAGCCCACGCCCGGCTCCCAGCTGGCCCTCTTCGCCAGCTACCGCTATCACGGCTTCATCACCGACCGAGACGGGGACACCCTGGAACTGGAGGCCGACCATCGGCGCCACGCCGAGATCGAGAACGCCATCCGAGACCTCAAGTACGGCGTCGGGCTCAACCATCTCCCCTCAGGCCGCTTCGCCGCCAACGGCGCCTGGCTGGCGGTGCAGGTGATGGCGCATAACCTGGCCCGCTGGACCGCGCGCATCGGTCTGGGTGAGCAACTGGTAACCACCAAGACCCTCCGACGACGCTTCTTCTCCCTCGCCGGACGGCTCACCCGCTCGGCGCGCCGCCTCACTTTGCATCTGCCCCAGCGCTGGCCCTGGAAAAACCAGTTCAGTCGCGCCTTGGCTCGATTGCGAGCAATTCCACTCCCCGCCTGACGGCACCGCTGGTGTCAACGCCGACGGAGATCTGACCCACTCACCAGACTACCCGACCGCCTCGCAGACTTGCGCCAGGCTGGTCCCCGAGCGTCTCTTGCTGCACACTACCCTGACAATTTCGCCCAGCATCGCCACCGCGGGCCGCCATCATCGTGTCTGTGTGGCTATCTCACGCCGCCCTCATCCCCATCTATTGGAATCGGGCTTGCCCCGTTCGCCTTCCCTTGCCCATCATCCCTGGTGTCAACGCCACGGCCCATCGCTTCGGTGGATTCGGGCTTATACTTGTTGGTAAACGGCCAACTGATCCAAGAAGAGTGGGATTTTCCCGGACTCAAACGAAACATCGCTGTCGAACTTATCGTGGTTCAGGCGAAAACACACAATGGGTTTCAAGAAACCCCAATAGAACGCTTTATCAGCGTCAGCGGTGACCTCCTCAATCTGGACAGCAAACCTTCGGAGCTCTCCGATGTATATAACGAGCAGGTTGCGGAACTAATGACGCGCTTCCACACCGTGTTCAAGCAGCTTGTAAGCAAAGCCCCTGCTCTCAGGGTGACCTTCGTTTATGCATGCAAAGGGGACGAACCAGGCCAGACAGTCAAACGTAAAGTTACGTTGCTGGAACAATCCGTGAAGGCGAAATTTTCGTCGTGCGTCTTCGCCTTCAAGGCCTTGGGTGCCACTCACTTAGTTGATCTGTACCACCGCAACCCACCTCGGAACTATCTGTTGCCATTGGCCGAAAATCCTATCGCTGTGTCAGAGAAAAGTGGTTTCGTTTGTTTGGCCAACTTGCACGCGTTCTACAGATTCATCACAGACGAGCAAGGTGAGTTTCGCAACCACATGTTTGAAGCGAATGTCCGTGACTATCAGGGAGCAACGGAAGTCAATGCAGAAATCCAGGGTACGTTGGTAACGCCATTAAGCGAAGATTTTTGGTGGTTGAACAACGGCGTGTCTATTGTCGCTTCTGAAGCCACCATGAGTGGCGGGAAAACGTTGACTATCGAAGATCCCCAAATCGTGAACGGCCTCCAAACATCGCGGGAAATCTTCAAGTATTTCCAAAGTACCGAAAATCCAGATCGCCAAAGAAATATCTTGATCCGCGTAATGGTCCCCGATGATGAAGAGAGCCGTGATCGTATCATCAAGGCCACCAATAGCCAAACGTCGGTTCAGCGCGCTTCATTGCGGGCTACTGACAAAATACAACGGGATATCGAGGACTACCTGAAATCACGCGGGTTGTTCTATGACCGGCGAAAGGATTTTTACAAGAACTCCGGCGAACCGCGGGACGTGATCATAGACATCCCATACCTAGCTCAGGCTGTGATGGCAATACTACTTCGTCGCCCTGACACTGCCCGAGGGCGACCTTCTTCGCTGCTCAAAACGGACGATGACTATGAAAAATGTTCAATCCAAAATATCCAGTACATGTGTACTATGTATGCGTGCAGGCTATGCGGAAAGTTGAACGAGCGATGAAATCAAACGACTTGAACGTCCCCAGAAAAGCCAGGAGCAACCTTCGCTTTTACGTTGGCATGCATGCGGTTGCAGGGACGGCCGAGCAGCGCCCCCAAGCATCAGATATCGCAAAATTCGACCCAGACAACCTGGATGATGCAGCGGTGCAAAAAAGCTTGAACATCGTACAAACACTGTATAAAGCTTTGGGTGCCACCGACCAAATTTCCAAAGGCACGCAACTTTTGGAGGATATCCTCAAGTATTCTGAAACCGACCAGATATTGGAAGTCGAAACGGTTTTGAAGGATGGGAAACAGGTGGTTGACTGCCTCTAACACAAACCTCCCAGCCTTTGACCGACGCGGGTTAGCCGTTTGACATAGTTAGGCATTCCGCCGCCCTTTACACGTAATCCGTCATAGGTCCGGCGGGCGGTATTCTGACAGCGGTCGTTTTACGTAACGGCGATTGTACGAATCGAAAAGGACACTGTAGACGCGAGGGGAGGGGTGATACGTTGCTGAATCTCACGCCCGAAGAGGCCAGCCACATCTGCATGGATCAGTGCCGAGCGATGTGCTGTCGTGGGCCGTTGATCCTGAGGCTGACAGCTGACGAGGTCGCCGTGTTTCACCGTGAGGCGGTGCACCTGGGTACCACCGCCGATATCTCGCCCGCTGCCGACGGCGGCGGCAATCTGTTGTTCCAAGACCATCCGGGCGAGTGCTGCCCGATGCTGGATCAAGCCACCTTTGCGTGCCGCATTTACGAACAGAGGCCGCGGGTTTGCCGGGAGTTTCCTCGCCGGCCGGAGCCGGGTTGCGCCATTTCCGGTTGGACGGACGATTAGTATGATCCGCTGCCGCCGGCGCAACATGGAGCGCGCGACTAGGGAGCAGTCCCCCTCGGTGGTGTGGGCGAAGCCGTTCAGATGGTATGTTCAACGTCAATGGAGAGATTAGAGTTGTTGGCATAATGGTGCTCCATGGGCGGTTCAGGGGGTATCGGTGTCACATGGCAGACTTTCAGGTAAAGTCTGCCATTGTTCGCGCCTTGGCCCGGGTCCTGGCGCACCCGTAAGCGCGGGACCCGCGCCGGATCGCCTGCCGGATGGCAGACTTCGCCGATGAAGTCGACCATTGTAGAATTGGGGGCGTATGCCCACCCGCGAGCTGCCCCACTACTGGACGCCGGAGCAGGTCCGGCAGATCCTGGCCGTCATGCCCGCCGACCAGCCTTGGCTGTTTGCCAGGCTGACGGGCTGATACGTAAGATAACTGACCCACGGCGTCCGGCCATCACGCCGGGGTAATCCGGTCTCCCACAAACCCATCCCAACCACGCCCATCAAACTGGAGGCGAGTCCATGAATGCCAACCCGGCCGACTGCGGTTGTGAACGGTGCGAGATTGACCGCGAGCGCGCGCCTTACCAACGGGCGTGGCTCACGGCCTTCCGCGAAGCGACCACAGCGCAGGTCGGCGCGACTCGCCGGAAGCCAATAGGGCTCTGCTGGCGTTGACCGGCCTGATGCTGGAGCAGGAAAGCGAACTCTCCGGCGCTGTGGTCGGAGGGGCGACGCGCCAGCAGGGCCAGGGCGAGCAGTCGCCCATGGCAGCAGCGGAGATGGAGCGGCGCATCGGGCTGATGGGGCGTTTGAATGACGCCGCGGCGCGGCTCCGAGCGCAACCGGAGCCGGAGGTTGCAGACAATGATGCGGACCTCTGGTACGCCGCCTGATTCGCCTGCACCACCAGCCTCCAGGTGGTGCGACTGTTCCGTAGCAAACGGGTCGAGCTGCCGCAACGGGACCCAATGCGGGAAGCCTACCTGGTGGTGCTGGCCCAGCTGGCGATGGAAGCCGAGGAAAGCAGGGAACGTCTTGAGGGCACCGCTATCCCCAACATCGACGACGGCCTGGCCAACGCCCGAGCGACGCTGCTGGCGGAGGCGCACGCCGCCAGCGACGAGATGGAGGAAGCCGTGGATGCGGATTTGCGCGAATTCAACCAAGACCTGCCGGTGGACATCCGGCCGGCCATGCGGGGACTGCCCGCGGTGACCGAACGGGCGGCCGCGATGGTGGTTGGGCCGGCTGACTTCTACGTCGGACGCTTCGGCGAGAGGGACCCCAACCCGCCGCACGCCGAGGGCTGACTTTACATCGTCTACTACTACCGCGGCGCCAAAGTGGTCCAGTCGATACTGGATACCTACCCGCTGGGATTCCCGGCGGCGGCGGCTCAGCAGCAGGTTGACCGGGTGATTGGCGCGCTGTTGGCAATGGGTCCGGAAGCGGAGGCATTGTCGGACCTCCTGCTGCCCTATCCCTTGGTGATGTCGGACCTGGCCGACGCCGGTCTCCACGACGTGGCGGGAGATCGCTTCAGCGAGTTCGTGTCGGCGCTGCAACAGCAGGACCTGCGCCACGGCGCCATGCTGGCGGCGGTGGCGGGGGATGAACCGGGCGTATCGGAATACCTGTTGCGCGACTCGGATTTCGACCCCGCATTCGCCACCCTGAGGCAGGCGCGGGCCATCATCACGACGGCACGGCGGCAGGGGCTGGACTCGGTGAAGCTGTCCAAGCTGGCGGCGGCCATGGGTCATGAAGCGGCAGAGTTGGGCGTGACTCCGCCGTCGACAGACTACACCACTGTGAGCATCCTGCTGGGAGAGGCCCGCGCTGCCGGACTCCCCCACGACGCCATTGACCGCATTTACCAGGCCATTGACCCGGACGGGTATGAAGCAGGGCTATACGAACAGGCTGCGGATCTGCGGGAGTTCGGTGAGGAAGACGCCGACGGGGCGCTGGACGGATTGCCGCACTTCGACGGTGAGTTTTCCCGCTGAGGCATTGCTCTTCAGGTGCTGAAGTCTCGGTAACATTTCTCGATGAGGCGACGGGACGGTAGGACTAATTGTCGTCTATCAGCCTTCGGGTTTTGGTTAAACATGGTGGAAAGGTCGCGATAGAGTCAGCCTTCCTTCAACCCTAAACCAAAGCCACGGTGAAACCCGCATTGCGCTATAATAGGCTAGACAGACTAGACGGAGTTTGCGATGACCACCTGGCAATTGCAGGACGCCAAGAACCGATTCAGCGCAGTGGTGGAAGCCGCTCTTACCGGGGAACCCCAGGAAGTTACTCGCAGGGGCAAGCCAGTCGTGGTAGTGGTGGCCTTCGAAGAATACCAGCGGCTATGCAAAAGGGATGCCGAGAATACACCCTCGTTCGTGGACCATCTGCTGGCAATTCCGAGGGGCAGCGAAGACGACGGCTTCGAGCTACCTTGCCGTACCCGGGACTACACGCCCAGGGCCGTCGATTTCTGAATGTATCTCCTGGATACGGTGGTCGTTTCGGCATTGCGACGACCCGAGCGACACGTCTCGGTTGCCCGGTGGTTGCAGAACCAGCCGCCACAAGGTCTGTACATCAGCGTGATGACGGTAGGCGAAATCATGTACGGGGCGGCCCGGCAGCGCAGGACGCAACCGGCATTTGCTGAATTGCTGGATCGCTGGCTGGAGTTTGTGGCGACCTCGTTCCATGACCGTATCCTTCCGTTCGACGAGGCGGCAGCCAGGCGCTGGGGTCTTCTGCACGCGGAACTAGGTTACACCAATTCCGACCTACAGATTGCTGCCATCGCCCTACACCGCAGTTTGACGGTGGTCACCCGCAACGTCCGCGACTTCGCGCCCACTGGAGTTACGGTGCTGAACCCCTTCGAAGAAGCTGATGACTGACCGCCTGGACTTGCCGCGCCGTTGTCGGGAAGCGTTGGAGGCACTGCTGCGCGAGTATGTGCCCAACGCCGAGGTGTGGGCCTACGGCCGCAGCCGGGTGAATGGTCGGTGTCACTCCGGCAGCGACCTGGACCTGGTGTTGCGTAGCCCCACCCTGGAACCCCTGGGCTCCGAGTACGTTGAAGAGGAGCTAGTTGGGGCAAAGGTATGCGCCCTGCCCACCGCGGCTGGCGCCGAGTACGTCGGGTAAGTATGGTTAGGATCCGCCAACAACTCGGATTTCTCGACCCGCCGGGATTGACAGGAATTGGCGTGTCGGGCGAGCCGGCGCCTCAACGCAGAATGCAACATGGGCTGATAAGGCGAGGATGAACTTGAACATCTTCCGATTATTCCAGCGATGGAAACAGAAGGGTGCCAACACCAAAAAGGACGCTCCTGAGGTTTCGTCCACCGCAACTCCGATACCCGCCGGACCGCGGGAGGAAATGGAAAAAACCAGTCCGGCAACCGATGTCCCTGATCAGGCCCTGATGAACTCGGCTGGTCTTGCCAGCGCTGCCGGCGGCACCATGGCTCGATGGATTGGGCCTGAAATGAGCGTGACGGTAGCAGGTCGCAACATCGGCGGGATGATTTACCTGGCCCCGGAGCGTCGCCAATCCGCGTGGGATCAGATGAGCAGGCCAGTTATAGACCCGAGCCTGCCCGTAGCCGGAGTGGGTGGCGAATTTTCCGGTGAAAGCATGTCGTATTGGCCGAGCTACGCCAGGATCGGCCCCCGAGCACGAACGACGTATCTCGATTGGCTGGCCAATGGACGGTCGGACAAGCGATACAGCGTCGGGTATGTCTTTCTGTACTTCTACGGCCTCGAACGTCGGTTTTTCGTAGACAGACCGGATGAGGGTGAAAAAGAACTCCTGATTGCCGAAGTGGAACGCCTCCTTGGCGTATATGGCGACAACAGATCGGTCAAGGGATATCTGGACACGTTTCTGGATGCCGCTCGAGCCACCGTGGGGTATGAGGATAGAACCGAACCACGCATCGAAAAGGCCGGCTATGAATTGCCGCTAAGCGTGCGCATCACGATCGGTCGGATGTCGAGGGAGGGTTTGCCAATCAGTGCGGACTGGCTGCTCCGATGGTATGTCGCCCATCCGGACTATTCGTTGCGCACACCGGCGACTCGCGCGTTCCCTGAATTTCGGGCGCTGTTCGGGCAGCTCCTTGATGAACGTTTCCCGGAAGGGATGCCGGTCCCGGTCTCCAAACGTACCCTTCGCGCCCAGTACCGTGCCGCATCGTCCGACTTTGTGTCTGACCTTGAAGAATACATCGGGCAAGTTCCCGATATTTCGCGGATATCCAGACCTCTCAACGTGGCGAAAACCATTGTGGACGATGCCAGCGATGCATTGGATCGATACAGTCGTTTCCTCGGACGCAACCCTGACGGAAGAGGCACCATTGAGGCGCATGCGCTGTTGCCACAACGACTTTGGCCGTTGTTTCCCTGCCAGGAGGTTGACGATTTACGCCGCTGGGCCGCGGGGATTATCGACGCCGGTGGTCGTGTACCGGTGGTTGAGGTCATAGAGCGCCTGGAAAACGCGCATCCCGAAAAGATTGCCAAGCGTCGGTTGACGGATGCTGCGGATGCTCTGGCGCGTCTGTCGATTGGGATGGCGCCCGACCCGCGTTTCGCGTTGCGCAGCCCGAAATACGGCGAGCCCGTAGTCCTCTTTCGGTTGCCTGAAGGGGTGACTGTTTTGGATGAGGTGAGCAGCCGGTACAAGAGCATCCTGGTTGCCGTCGCGGTAGGAAGTTTCGTTGCCCAAGCGGACGACGCAATTGCCTCGAAAGAACACGACCAACTTATCGCCATGATAGATGCCGCTGAGGAACTGTCCGGAGCTGAACGGGCGCGCTTGCGGGCAAATCTCGACTGGATGATGGCGGTTGCACCGGATCTGGCCCTGTTCCGACGTCACGTGAAGGAACTTCCGAACGACATTTCTCAGGAATTGGGGAAGCTGGCGCTGGCGCTGGCGGCTTCTGACGGCGTGGTCAGCGCCCATGAAGTAAGCGCCCTTGAACGACTCTACAGGACTTTGGGCCTCGAAACCGATGGGATCTACTCTGCCATTCACACCCTAATATCTCGGGATGAGCCGGTGACCGTTCTGCCATCCGGCGACCAGGAGCATGGATTCGCCATACCGCCTCGTCCCGACGACAGCAGCACGGTGAGCCTGGACGCCGAACGCATCGCCTCCGTCATGGCCAACACGGAGCGGGTCAGCTCGATCCTGGGAGCCATCTTTCAAGAGGACGAGCCCGAAGAGGAGATGGCCGAAGCCATGGAAAACGTTGACCACGGTTTCGCCGGCCTGGATGCGAGACATTCGGGATTCCTTGGCGAGCTTCTGGTGCAGCCTCACTGGGAACAGGATGAATACGAAACACTGGCGCGACAATTCCAATTGATGCCGGCGGGCGCCGTTGAGACTCTGAACGAATGGTCCTTGGATCACTTCGACGACCTGCTGCTTGAAGAGGATCAAGGATTTTCAGTCAACCAGGACATCAAAGCCGAGATTACGGTAGTTGCGGAGTGACGACAGTATGGTGACGACCAAGATCCGAGGCCGTGAGCGTGACACCATCATCCAGGCGCTTCGCGCTGGCGTGGTACCCAGGGTTGGCCTGCGGCACATTCAAGTTGGGCGAGCTCGAGAAACCGAAGAGTTGGTACGCGACATCGAACGCATTGGTGAGGGCGGTTCGGCAATCCGGTTCGTAATCGGCGAATACGGCTCTGGCAAGACCTTTTTCCTGAACCTGATCCGCCTGGTCGCACTGGAAAAAGGGCTGGTGGTCCTATCGGCGGACATTACGCCGGACCGGAGGCTCCACGGAACAGGCGGACAGGCGCGTTCCCTATATGCGGAGATGGCCCGCAATACCGCGACGCGTACGAGGCCGGAGGGGGGCGCCATGGCCTCGGTGGTGGAGCGATTTGCCACGCAGACCATCAGCGCCGCTGACGAAACGGGACAGGATGTTGGCGACGTCATCCTGGAGAAGCTGGCGCACTTGCGGGAGATGACCGGTGGCTACGATTTCGCCACCGTCATCGCCCGCTACTGGGAGGGGTACGACACCGGCAACGAAGAGCTTAAATCCGCGGCCCTGCGATGGCTTCGGGGCGAATATGCCACGAGAACAGACGCTCGCAGGGATCTCGGGGTTCGCACCATCGTGGATGACGCGAGTATCTACGATCAGGTGAAACTCCTCTCGCTTTTCGTCAGGGAAGCCGGATACCGCGGTCTGCTGGTTTCTCTCGACGAAATGGTGAACCTGTACAAGATCGTCTCATCGCAGGCGCGCCAGTCCAATTACGAGCAACTGCTCCGCATACTGAACGACGTGCTGCAGGGCACCGCCCGAAACCTTGGGTTCATCATGGGCGGGACACCCGAATTCCTGATGGACACCCGCCGCGGTCTTTACAGCTACCAGGCTCTCCAGTCGCGGTTGGCGGAGAATACCTTCGCGCGTGACGGCATGGTCGATCTGTCGGGTCCGGTGATACGGCTTGCCAACCTGACCCCAGAGGACATGTTCGTCCTTTTGACGAACATCCGCAGGGTTATGCAGGACGATGAAAACGCCGTGCCGGACGAGACGTTGACTGCCTTCATGGTGCACTGTTCCAACCGTATCGGCGACGCTTATTTCAGAACGCCGCGGAACACGGTGAAAGAGTTCGTGAACATGCTGTCGGTGCTGGACCAGAACCCGGGCGTCCAATGGCAGTCGCTGATCGGCTCTGTAAACCCCGAGGAGGACGCCGGCGTGGAAGAGAATGAAATAGCCGCAGACGGAGCGGATGATGACCTCGCCTCATTCAAGCTCTAACCCGTCGTCGGCCTTTGATCTGCTGGCTGAGCCGGTCCGCCGTTGGATATGGGACCAAGGCTGGACTGAACTGCGCGATATTCAAGAGCGTGCGATCACAATGCTCTTGAATGGAGACCGGGACCTGGTTATCGCCGCTCCCACAGCAGGCGGCAAGACGGAAGCCGCTTTCCTGCCGCTGATCTCGTCGGTCCTGACCACGCCCGAGCCGAGAGGATTCGACCTGGTGTATGTGGCGCCACTCAGAGCGCTGATCAACGATCAGCTGGGCCGGATGGAAGACCTCTGCGCTCAAGCCGAGTTGCCGATCTATCCGTGGCACGGCGACATATCTCAAGGGGTGAAATCTCGCGCCCGCAAAAACCCGCGGGGCGTGTTGATGATCACGCCGGAGTCTCTGGAAGCGCTGTTCGTGCTGAGGGGGTTGGAAATCCCGACATTGTTTGCCGGCACCCGGGCAATCATCATCGACGAGTTGCATGCCCTCCTGGACAATGAAAGGGGTATTCACCTGCGGTCGCTGCTCACGCGTTTGGAGTTGGCAGTCGGACGTCGAATCCGCAGAGTGGGGTTGTCGGCCACCCTCGCCGACATGGATACGGTGAAAGAGTACCTCCGGCCGGGCGACCCCGATGCCGTGGACTTGCTGGAGAGCGAGGTGGACGGAGGTGAATTGAAGGTCCAGGTTCGCGGGTACGTTACTGGCGCCGAAGGAGATGGTGAAGCGTCAAAGAAAGCGGTTGCCAAACACCTGTTTGAACGGTTGCGGGGAACTCCCAATCTCGTCTTTGCCGGCTCTCGGGAGAACGTAGAGTGGTACGCCGATGCCCTGCGGGAAATGTCTGAACAAGCGAAAGTGCCGGTGGATTTCCTGCCCCATCACGCCAGCCTGTCCAGGGAGCATCGGCTGGACGTGGAGCGTCGCCTCAAATCCAGCAGAACCGCGACCGCCATCTGCACCTCAACCCTGGAGCTGGGAATTGATATCGGTGGCATCGACTGCGTGGCGCAGATCGGTCCTCCATTCTCCGTTTCGTCTCTCCGGCAGCGATTGGGACGGTCCGGCCGCAGGGGCCAGCCAAAGGTCCTGCGGATGTACACCATTGAGCGAGGCACGAATGCCGCTTCTCACCCCATGGACCGCTTGCACCTTGGTTTGGTGCGGTCAGTGGCGATGGTGGAACTGCTGGGAGATCGGTGGTGTGAACCGCCGGCTCCTCAGGCCCTTCATCTGTCCACCCTTACCCACCAGGTCCTCTCGGTAATCGCTCAGCATGCAGGGACGACCGCACAACGGCTTTACGAGACACTTTGCCGGCAGGGGCCGTTCCGGAAGGTGTCCACCGAACAGTTTACCCGCCTGCTCAGGCAGATGGGCTCTGCCGAGATAGCGCTGGTCGAGCAGGCGCCGGACGGCAACCTGCTTCTGGGACCACTGGGCGAAAAACTGGTGGAGCACTATAGTTTCTACGCCGTGTTCCAAACGTCCGAGGACTATCGGGTGTTGTTGGGCAGCAAACAGATTGGCGTACTGCCGGCGGATAGAGTTTTCGTACCCGACATGACGATCATCTTGTCGGGAAGGCGTTGGCGAATCATCGCGGTACACAGCCGCGAGAAGGTAATCGAGGTAACTCAAGATCGGGCAGGTACGCCTCCTCCCTTTGGCGGCAGCGGTGGCCATGTGCATGATGGAGTAGTACAGAAGATGAAAGCGGTGTTCTCCGGTAAGGGAATGCCGGCCTACCTCGATACAACTGGCGCCGCATTGCTGGAAGATGCGCGTTCCGAGTTCCGCCGCTTGGGACTTGACCGCCGGTCCATCTGCCACAGCGGGGACAGTGGTCGCTTGGTGGCTACGTGGGCGGGGACGATTAAGACATCCACGCTTTCGCTAAAGCTCAAAAGCATGGGTTTCAAGACCGTAGATCACGATGGATTCCTGGAAGTGGAGGACCAATCTTCGGGTCAACCCCTGGTAGCAGCCTTGGAGGCAATAGCCGAACAAACACCGGACGACGTGGCAGGTGAATCGCTGGCGGGCCTTGAAAACGTGATGTCGGAGAAGTTTTACCGCTATCTGAGCCCCGACCTGTTGTTTGAAGATGCAACCAGCAGCCTGGTCGATCTTCAAGCGATGCCGCAGTTGGCGCGGAGCATAATTGGCCACGATGCCTTTGACTGAGGACCTCATGAAGAACGCTGTCGAGGCCACGATGAACGAACTGCGGCCGCGAATGGCGGAGATGGGCTGACCGGCTGGAGTAAATGGGACGATATGCCGGATGGAAAACTGAAACAGGCCGTCGAGGCGTACTTCACCGACCTGCGCCTGGTGCGCAGTTCCGGCGGCGCCACTGATGAGCGTTCACTGTACGTGCCGTTGGCCAACTTGCTGAACGCTGTGGGCTGCGCGCTGAGGCCGAAGGTTTTCTGTGTCCAAGAACTTGCGGATCAGGGCGCCGGTCATCCTGACTTCGGCCTCTACTCGACCCGACAAGTGCAGAGGGGAAAGCCGAAGACTGGCCAGAAGCCGGAGCGTGGTCGAGGTGTCAACAGCCACAGTGGTCCGTTTTGCTGACGCCCTTGACAGTCGGATTTACGTAATGAATATTATGCGAACCACAGTGGATATCAATAAGGCGGAGGACGACGGAAACCAGCTATCTCACGTTTCATGGCTCGGTTTGTCAGAAGGCAACAGGACCGGCAAGAATGATTGACGCGGGACAGTGGATTGGGGATAAGGGGAGTATAGCTGGTGAAAATATGCTGACGATGATCGGATACTATCCGTGGAAGGCACGGAAATATTGATATAGGCGGTGCAATCCGGGACCAAATGGATGCAGGCGTAACTGCGGTCCTTTGTAGGATTCACGCGGTTGCTAACGAAATCATTTGGCGGATGGTGCTAACATCATGTGGCATGATTCTGGCCGATGTCCGGAAATGAACCTCAAACAGCCCCGAAGTCAAAGTGAATCCTATGGTCGTTAAGAGCAATGGCAGTATGGAGAACCGGCCTGTCCCAGGAGGTCTCTCAGGCCAAGCGAGGCGGATTGCATTGCCGTTCAGTCGCGTCCAACTTGCCTGTCCAGTTTCGTCGAACAGCGATGTAGAAACCAATATGGCGGCAATTCGGCGAATTGTGCTTCCGTGGCTCGAGCGCAAAGCTGACCGGCGCCTTCCATCACAAGCTTGGGATGGCCAAACCTTTACTTTTCAAGAACTCGGCGCACAGCCGACGGAAGCTGTGGCGTTTGAGGGTACTTGGGCTGCTCGCAACGACGATTCGAAAAATACAGACAGCCGCATTTTTGTGACAGAAATTATTCTTACGGCGGACTCAAACGCGATTCACTTCGGAGTTAACTTGACGGTGGTAGAGCCACCGGACAGTCTGCCAATCAATCGGACCGTGCCTACGTTTGTGAGAAGGGTAGCAACCGAGCTCGGATTTTCGATCGATGGAAGGCCAGTGAGCACCAAGCCTTGGATTGTCGCCGATGACAAGAACGTAAGCGAACTAGTACCGTGTCAATCTGGTTTTGTAGGGTAGATATGCTGGAGCTTACGGCGAGCATCTTGGGTGGTAAACCGCCAGTCTGTGGCTGATTTTGCTGCGTTGCGCTCGCGTTCGAGCGCCGCAACCTCTCGCCGCAGCTCCGGCTCATCGCTGATACGGCGGTTCAGACACCCTCTGCTGAAGACGCTCAACTCGATCTCAGCCATGTTCAGCCAGCTGCCATGCGTAGGAGTGTAATGAAACTCGAGGCGTTGGGCGATGCGCCGAGCTTCGCACGGCTCAAATGCTTCGTAGAGCGAGCCGAGCTTGTGGGTGTTGAGGTTGTCCAGTACCAGCCTGACCACCTCGGCATCAGGGTAGGCCTCGTCCACCAGCCACCGCATCTGGTGCGCGAAGTCCACGGCAGTGCGGCGCTCGGTCACCTCCACATGTCTCCATCCACCCTTCGGCTCGCAGATCATGAACAGGTTCCGGGTCCCGTTTCGCTGGTACTCGGTGTCATAGCGTGCCACCCGTCCGGGGGCAGCCTCGATGGGCGGACGCACCTCCCCAGTCAATTGCCTGGAGGTCTCGTCGAAACACACTACCGGACGCTCCGGATTGTACTCCGGTTGGTACAGGTCCAGCACGTCCTCCATCCGCGCCACGAACTCCCCGCTCACCTTGGGGATACACCACTCTTTCTTCTGCCAGGGCTTGAGTTCGTTTTTTTGAGTATCTGGCGCACCGTCTCCAGGGAGATGCTCTCGGCAAACTCCAACTCCACCACCTGGTCGGCCAACAACTGGAGTGTCCAGTGCGTGTGCCCTTCGGGCGCGGCGCGGCACGCGAAGGCGATCAGGTGCGCTTCCTGCTTGCCGTCCAGCTTGCGCTCCTGGCCCGGCCGCGGTCGGTCATTGATGGCGGCCTCAAGTCCTTCCTCCACGTACCGCTTCCGCGCTCTGGCGACCGTGGCCGCGTTGACCAACAGCACATCGGCTATCTTACGGTCCCGAAGCCCCTGGTCAGCCTTGAGCAGCGACAGCGCACGCTTCACGGTGCGCACTGACGCCTTGCCCCGCTGGGAAACCTCATTGAGACGGGAGCGTTCGGCCTCGGTCAACTCTACTTTATACTTGATGGCAGCCATGGCTGGGCACTTCCTCACACAAAGATCATGCCCCAGTATGGCTGCTTTCTTATATTCTTACAAATCTACCTGGCAACAGTACTAGTCAATTTGCTTACGTCGCCATCACGGAATCATCCGGTTTGTGTAGTTTCGTTGCCTGAAGGATCGGAAGACCCTTCTGATGCATTACTGCCGGCAGAAGATCTACAACATAAGGTTGCGGGTGCCGCTCACGTGGTGGTGTTAACCTCATGCGCTGCTAACGCACTCACAAGCTTTCTCGGCGAACGTCTTTCTGTGTTTCGAGGTGCCGTACGGACGTACGAGGCTGGTCTGGATCCCAGTGATTGGAGCCCAGGCAGACACCGGCTCGCGCTGGCACGGAGTATCGAAAATTGGGAAGGTGGCTCAGCAAGCTTCGGCAACTTTTTAGTCGACAATATACTCAAACTCACTGCATACCGACCAGTGAGACGAGACAGGGCAACTTCATATCTCGACGTGAAGCAACAATTCCAAGCAGGGCAATCGCGTTTTAGCTGCGTAGGATTTTTAGCAGGTAGTCCTCCTTCCAGCCGGCCTGGAGGCGTTTCCCCTGGATGCCCACCTTCAGGCTCGTTTCGTTCTTGAGCAGATTGTGCGAAACCTGCCGCAGCGTGGCCATGTTCTGCGGAGCGTGGTCCTTGCGGATCCGGCAATGGTCTTCCCCGAAAGTCACGTCCAGGCTCCAGTGCAAGCAGTTCTCGATGCTCCAGTGAGTGCGCACCACCTTCAGCAGTCGCTCCGCCGGGGCATCCAGGCTGCTGATGTAGTACCGGGGCTGCACCGTGGTCCCTGCCGGCGTCTCCCGGCGGCCCACCACCTTGACCACCGAGCGCAGGCCGGGCCAGTCCTACCCGGTGCTCAGGTACTCCAGGCAAGATGGGTCGCTGATTGTCCAGCACTCCCGACGTTCTATCCTTCCGTGGTCTTGGTTCAGGGTGGTGGCGTAGTCATGGGGCACTCCCCCGAAGCCGAACTCCTCCGCTCCCTCGAACCGGTCCCGCACGTCTTCATACAGTTGACCTTGGTTCTCCTTCAGCGCCAGCACGTAGCCGGCTCCCCGGTCCAGAATCCCCTGGGCGATCTCCTGCTGGCAGCCCATGGCGTCGATGGTGACGATGCACCCCTTCAGTTCCAGCATTGGCAGCAACTGGGGGATCGCGGTGATTTCGTTGGACTTCTCCGCGGTCTTCACCTGCCCCAGGGTCAGCGTGTTGGCCGAGGCCCAGGCGCTGACCAGGTGGATGGCCCGCTTGCCCACATTGCGGTCGTGGGAACGCCGTACCGTCTTGCCGTCGATGGCCACCACTTCCCCGGGGATCAGGTCGGACACCGCCTGGGTCCAGGCCATGAAGCACTGCTGGAACTGCTCCGGGTCCAGCCGGGAGAAGACGTCGCCGAAGGTGTCGTGGGACGGGATGCCGTGGGGCAGTTCCAGGAAGGTCTGGAACCATTCCAGCTTGCTCTTGCCGAACAATTCGATGTAGACCCAGGAGTCGGCGCCGCAGATGACGGCGCAGATGGCAATGGCAATGATGTCCAGCAGCTGGTGCCGCTTGCACCGGTCGATCCTGGGGTCCTCCAACGTCCCGAAATAATCCATAATGGACGCGCCCTTCCCCTCTCTCATCACTCCTCCCCTCTCCCCTTCATATCACTGGACTCGCATGCCTGGCCAAGTCTACCAATCTATAACGCGATTGCCCTGGCACTTTCACCGTGTAATCGTCCACGGCCTCAAATGTGTTGTAGACTAGGAAGTTATTCAACATGGCGGTGCGGGCCCGCAGCACGCCTTCTTCCATTTGTCCTAATGTGATGCGATTCAGCGAGAACACTACGTCTTCCGCAGTTAACGGATGCCCGTCGGTGAACGTAACGTTCGGGTTCAGATGGAAGATGTAACCGAATTCCTCCCCGTCCTGATAAGACTCCCAATTCAGTGCCACGTCGCCAATGATTTCGCTAGGACTTACCGGATTGTATTCGAGAAGTTGATTAAAGCGAGGCCCGGACGGTATCAGGACGGTGTTCATTGAACCGCCGTAGTGTACATCCCAAAAACCGGGGTTGTATTGGGCAACCAGCGGAAAATCACCTCGGTAGAGCTTACTTTCACCCTCCATCCACCAGTCGGGACGCTCATCAACCATCATGACCGTAGGAACCGGAACTGCCGTAGGAGTAGCATCCAACGGCGCCGTGGGCGTCGGTTCGTCCGCCGCAGCTAATCGGTCGAGGGTTGGCGTCGGAGCTGACGCAGCCGTAGTACCTGCGTCTTGTTCCGGGCTGGCTGTCCCGCCGCAAGCCACTACCGCCACCAGGCCAGTCACCACCGCCAGCGTGAGCAAGACTCTCGGATGCCACATTCGTCGCCACGTCATCACGATAACCCCCCTGCTTCGTCTTGGCGTCGGCGACACACGTCTCAATCAATACCTCAGCATCACCGGCTTGCTGATTTCATTTATTGCATTATAACCTGCTTACGAAAATCGATGTCAAATACGATATTAGAATACATTAGGCCTTACATAATCGAATTGAAATACGGTTTCATCCCTTATTTTGCCGAACTTGCGACACTAACCAGCGTTCCGCCAGCTTCGGAGGTTGCCACCAGCAACCGGTCGCCGGCTATGATCGGCGAGGCGGTTACCAGACCCGGCATAGACGCCGACCATGCCCGGGATCCGTCTGCTACCGACAACCCCACCACCTCGCCGGATTCCAGGGCAATGAGGGCCACCTCGCCGGCAATGGTGGGGGCCACGTTGATATCGTCAGCAAGGTCAGTTTCCCAAAGTATCCTTCCAGCGCCGATATCCAATGCGGTAACGATCCCGGTGGTATCGGCAATCACCGCCGTTTCTCCGGCCAGCGTCGGCGAATATGGCTGCTCGCCGGCAGTTCGAACCGCCCAGACGGAGCCTTGCTGGATGGGCCCCAGGTTGGTGAACCCCCAAACCCACACCACGGTACGCACATAGAGCCATTGCCGCTCCAGTGGATAACGGTGGCCCTGGTAATCGATGCCCCAAACACGCCCACCGTTGGTGCTCACGTGCAAAAGACGGTCGGTCACTATCGGAGCGCCGCGCACCCACCGGCCCTGGCCGGCGTCGAATATCATCCGACGTTGGCCGGTCGCCTCATCTATGATGTGAATTACGGCGTCGTTGGAAGTGGCAATTACCTTGTCGTCAATTATGGCCGGCGGAGCGATTAGCCAATCACTCAAGTGGTAATCCCACAAATCAGCGCCCGTGGCAGCGTCCAGAGCCAACAGGCGATTTTGGTCTGTTTCGGCAACAAACAACCTGCCGTCGGCGACGGTGGGCGAGGGCAGGGACGCAACCTGCAACCGACGCGACCAAACCAAATCGCCGGTGTCGGCGTTGAGCGCGGATACAACACCGGGGCGGAACACCACAAAGACCAGATCATCGACGACCGCCGGCGTTACCGTAGCAGTCAGACCGGATTCGTACTGCCACACCACCTCTCCGCTGCTCTCGTCCAGGGCGGTAACGGTTCCATCCTCGGCGGTAACGTACACCCGGCCGCCGACCACCGCCGGAGCCGCCACGATGGGAGCACCGGCGATGTGACGCCACGCCACGTCGGTAACCCCCTCCGCGGATACGTCCAGATCACCGACGCTGGCCGCGGTGTTGGTGATGCCTCCGCGTGCCTGAGGCCAGTCACCGGGCACTGGCGCTACCGAAGTGTCTCCGATGTTGGTCGTCGGCAATGGAGGGTCGGGCGGCAATCCCGTGTACCCCCAGAGCACCCACACCAGCAACATTAGCATTGGTACGACCACGATGGCAATGCGGGTGATTCGGTTGCGCAGGAAATCCAGACGGATGCGACGCGACCGGCGGCGGGCCTCCTCTTCGACAACCGTTTCCATGCCGGAGTAGGCGCCGCACTGGCTACAGCGCAGTCCGGAACCTTCTGGATTCAGGTTGCCGCAGAACCGGCAGTAAAGGACAGTATTAAGCTCGTTTTCCAATGCGTTTGGTTCTGGCTAGAACGCCGGCCGTTGCAGTACGGCTGGGTCAATCCGTCGACGCACCAGCTGACCGTCGTTGGGATCACCCAGTAGCTGACCGTTATCAACCATGACCTTGCCCCGCAGGATGACAGTAGTCGGCCAGCCGCTAACTTCCCAACCTTCCCAGGGACTGTAATCGCGCAAGTGCAAATCATCCATGGTGAGCCGCTTCCTGAACGACGGGTCGATGATGGCAAAGTCAGCATCGCTGCCCGGCGCAATCACGCCCTTACGGGGGTACATCCCCAGCAGGCGCGCCGCGTTCGTAGAGGTGATGTTGGCGTACTGGGTAAGCGGCATACCACGCTTCACCACCGCCTCGCTGTAGTTGACACCCATCCGGATTTCGATGCCGATGTTGCCTCCCCGCATATCCTGTACATTGCGTCCGGCGGTTTTATCGACATAGGTGGTGAAGCTGCTATCCGTTGCGGTAAATGTGAGGTTGTTCCCCAGCAGGCCGGACCACAGGTCGTGCCCGTCTTCCGGGTATTTCAGGGACGGGTAGGTGTGGTATTTCATGCCGTCGGGTTCCCGGTACTGCCAGCAGTTGAAGGATAGGGCCAGGGTCAACACTTCGCCATACACCGGCAAACCCCGACTGCGCGCAGCGGCCACCGCGTTTACCCCATCGTTGCCCGTTACATGAACGAAATACATACCAGCGCCGTTCTGTTCGGCGATTCGAATAACATCGCGGAATGCCAGATCCTCCACCTCTTTGGAGTGGATCAGGTGCGCGTTGTACCAGTCCCAGTTGTCCCGCTGACGAGCCATCAAGTAGTTGTACATCACCAATTCGTCGTCTTCGGCGTGCACCGCCAGAACTCCGTCGTTTCGCGCCAGCTGCGCCGTGAGGTCGGCGAGACGGCCGTTATCAATTCGACCAATGGGAGTCAGCGTCAACGGCGGGTCCGACGGCGGTCTGATGTTGGTGGTAAAAATCTTGACGCTGGGAAAATCATTCGCAATCAGCTCACCGACGCGGGCGATGCTGTCGGCGGAGTTTCGGCTGGAATAGATGATGTGGGCCGAGTAGTCGGCGTAAGTATTCCCATTCCATACCGACAAGAAATCGTGGACACCACCCACCAGCTCACCCTCTGGCGCCGGCGCGAAGTCCACCACCGTGGTGGTGCCGCCCCAAATCGCCCCCAGCGAGTGCTCCAGCGGGCCGGCGTTGGGGACGCCGGCAACCAACTCATGGGCCCCGGGCCGCACGTTGGCCGCCGCATGGGCGTGGGGTTCAATCCCGCCGGGCGTAACGATTCGTCCGGATGCGTCCAGCGTTTGCGTCGCATCGTCGGTCAACGTGCCGGGCGCCGCTATCGCCGCGATGCGGCCATCCTGCACGCCAATGTCCAGCACCGCAGCTTCGCTGGGCGTCACCACCGTTCCGCCGGTAATCAACAAGTCAAACATGATCCATCTCCCTGAACGATGTGAAACAGCGATACCCAATCTTTTCGCGGGTCAGCAGAAATTTGGCAACTTAGCGGGCATTTCGCGGGTTAGCGGGATTCGCGCCGATTTTAACCAGCTGCTAACCATTGTCGGTCAAATCACTATTGCCCAGACTTGATCCATTCCGCCACCCGTTCGCTGATCATGATTGTGGTGGCGTTGGTGTTGGCTCGGATTACGTCGGGCATCACGGATGCATCAGCAACGCGCAGGCCCTCGATGCCGTGCACCTGACCGTGCTGAGACACCACCGCCAGCGGATCACTGTCCGGCCCCATTTTGCAGGTTCCGGCGATGTGATGCTGTGTGTAGGCGTTACGCAGAATCCAGTTGTCCAGTGCGTCATCGTCGACCAGGTCGGCGTCCACCGGATTGAGCCTCTCCACGATGAAATCCCTGAACGGCGCGCGCTCGGCGATTTCCAACGCCTTCCGCACCGCCACCCTCATCCGTTGCCGGTCGTAAGAGTCGCTGAATAGCTGGTAATCCAAATCGGGCTGCACCAGTGGGTCCGTTGACTGCAACTTGATCCGGCCCGCTGAAACCGCGTTTTGCAGTCCCACACTGAGGCCGAAATGGAAACCCTCGCCGTCGTAGCTGATGCTGGCGGGGCGGTGCTCGCTGGTCATCAGCGTGGGGGTTATCTGGAAATCGGACTTGGTGGGCGAGTCGGCGGCGCTCCACCGCAAACCCACCTGTATTTGGGGAGCGAACGTGTCCGGTTCCTCGCCTTCGCCACGAAACAGGATGTATGCCGCCGGATGGTCGCGGAAGTTCTGCCCAACGCCGGGCAGCTCGTGATTGACCGGCAAACCCATCTCCTTGAGGTGGTCGGCGGGGCCGATGCCGGACAGCAGCAGTATTTGGGCGGAGCCGATTGTGCCGCTGCACAGCACGATTTCCTCGCCCTCGACGGTAAAGATTTCGCCGCCGCTTTCCACCTCCACACCTACCGCTTTGTTGCCGTCCAACACTACGCGCCGGGCGTGGATGTTGCCGCGCACCGTGAGGTTCAGGCGGTGGCGGGCCGTGCTCAAAAAGGTGAGCGAAGTGCTCATCCGCACGCCGTCGATGTTGTTCATCGGTCGCGGTGAAATGGCGGTATAGCAGTCGGGGGCGTTCTGGTCGGGATGCTCCGGTATGCCCAGGGCCACGCAGGCGTCGTAGAACGCGGTGTTGAAGGGAAGCCAGTCGGCCCGGCGGGGGCGGCGCACCGGCAGAGGGCCTTCGGAACCGTGGAAGTCATCGCCGCCGTAGTCGCGGTCGTTTTCCAGCTTCCGGAAAAACGGCAGGCAGTCGGTGAATTTCCACTCATCGTTGCCCCATTCTGCCCAAAGGTCATAGTCCTCGGGGATTCCCCGGAACACCACCTGGCCATTGATCGACGACGACCCGCCCATCGCCTTCCCGCGGGGGATGATCATCGGCTCATCCTGCGACGGATTCGCCCGACCGCGCAAATCCCAACTGTGCGGTCCATAGGCCGACAGCCAGGTATTGTTGCCCTGCTTCAAGTCCTGGGGCAGATGCTCAAAGTCCGGATAATCGGGCCCCGCTTCCAGCAAAATCACCGATTTATCGGTCATTTCGGAAAGTCTGGTTGCCATTACGCAGCCGGCCGAGCCGCCACCAACTACTACGTAGTCGTACTTCATTTTGGCATTTTCTCCTTACGCGACCCCGAAACCTGACCCTGAAGTATGGCCCAGGGACTTTTTGCATGGTTGTACGTTTTGTATTGTTGTGCCCCAACCCGCCGGTTGGACTGGGAGAATTTCTAATCCCACTCCCCGGCCAGCCGTTCGGCCACCATGATTACCGTGGCGTGGGTGTTGGCCCGTGGCACCTGCGGCAAGATGCTGGCGTCAGCAACCCACAGCCCCTCGACGCCTCGCACCTGCAGGCGCTGGTTCACCACCGCCGCCGGGTCGCTGTCGGGCCCCATCTTGCAGGTGCCCGACATATGCCGAGCTGAACCGATGGTGCGTTTCAGCCAATCGTCCAGCAAATCGTCGTCGGCCAGCTCCGGTTCGGTGGGGGAGACCCACTGATCCAGCACGTTTGCATAAGCTGGGTAGTCCACCAGCTTCCGACACAGCCGCACCGCCTCGCGCAACCGCTCCCGATCCCAGGCGTTTTCCATGTAATGGTAGTTGAACTGGGGCTGCTGCAGCGGGTCAGCCGATTGCAACTCCACTTCGCCACTACCTGCCGGCAGTTCCAGCGCGCAGGACAGCCTGATACCACGATCCGGAAGAACATCTCCCGACAACGGCGAGAAGATGGAGTTGGTCATTATCATTACATCGTTGGGTGTGCTCGAACCGGTGGCGGTGTAACGCAGGGCGATTCGCGCGCCCTGAGCGTCAGGCGACAGCGGCACGCCATCGCGGGCGCGCAGGCCGACGCTCGCGATGGGGTGATTCCACAGGTTTTGGCCCACCGCCGGCTGGTCGACGAGAACATCAATACCGTACCGGTGCAACGCCTCGGCTGGCCCAATCCCAGATAGCATCAGCAGGTGCGGGGATTTGATGCCGCCCGAGCTGAGCACGACGCGATCGGCATCGATGTTGAACACCTGACCGCCACTTTCAGCTTCCACCCCGCAGGCGCGTTGACCGTAGAACCGGATGCGCCGCACCACGACGCCGCCGCGCACCGTCAGGTTCAAGCGATGGCGACCAGGACTCAGATGGGTCAGGGCCGTGGACATCCGCACACCACCCGGATTGTTCATCGGGATGGGGCCGACGCCGCCCGGCTCCGGGCCGTTCAGGTCCGGGCAATCGGCATATCCGGCAGCGCGGCACGATTCGTAAAACGCCCGCTGAATCGGCGGCCACGTTTCGTTACGCCGACGCACCGCTGGGACGGGGCCATCGGTGCCATGAAAGTCGTCATGAATATCCCCATCGGTTTCCATCTTGCGAAAGTAGGGAAGCACGTCGGTATACGTCCAGCGGTCATTGCCCCAGGACGCCCACATCGCGAAATCCTCCGGCAAACCCCGCAACAGCACCTGCCCATTGATCGAGCTACCACCACCGATTACTTTGCCCTGGGCAACGTGAATCTCGCCCTGTTCAGCGGTTATGGTCCCGGTCAGCGACCAGTTATGCGGCCCGTCCTGCCGTTCGGCATCGCGGGTTTGCCCGTAGCGCAGTTCGTCGGGGAGCAATGCCGGATCCGGATAGTCGGGGCCAGCCTCCAGCAGCAACACGGATCGGGATGGGTCTTCAGAGAGTCGGGATGCTACCACACAACCGGCCGCGCCGCCGCCAACCACAATCACGTCGTAACGCATATCAATACACCGTATCCAGATAAATCAACTGGGATGAGACAAAGGCGGCATGGAACACCGGCGCCCCATCCGTCGGGAATCCGGGCGATTTTATCACAACGGCCTGCCAGGTCAGCCCCACTGTTCCCCTCACGGCGCACCCACTTTGTCATTGCGTGGAGCGCCCGTTCATCCCGAGCTCGTCGAGGGACGTGGCAATCTCGTATTCGTAGCAACGGCGGTTCGCCGACGTGTGTTTAACCTCATCGAGATTGCCACGCTACGCTCGCAATGACAAAGTGGGCACGCGTGAGCACTGTTCCCCGGTTCGCAGGTTTGGGACGGCACCCGAACCGCATGATTCCGCTATGGTTCGCCTACCACCTTGCGGGCCCGCTGGAAAACCGCATCCAGCATATCCAGCGTTAGCCGGCCAGTTTGAGTGTTTTGCTGGCTGGGGTGGTAGCAGGAGATGAGCAGCGGGCCGCCGTCCGGCAGCTGCGATTCAACAGCGTGACCGAAGGGCGGTTTTCGCTGGGGCGCCACCCGGCCGGAGTCGGCATACGCCCGCAGGAACGCATCAAATGCGATGCGCCCCAACGCCACCACCACCCGCAGGTCGGCCAGCAGTTCGATTTCGCGCGCGATATATGGCCGGCAGGTTGCCAACTCAACGGTGGTGGGTTTGTTGGCGGGTGGAGCGCAGCGGGCCGCCGCCGTAATCAAGGCGCCTTCCAGCGCAAGCCCGTCGCCCTGCCGAACCGACTCCGGCTGGTTGGCGAAACCGGCCCGGTATAGCGCGCCAAACAGCCAATCGCCGCTGCGGTCGCCGGTGAACATCCGACCGGTGCGATTGCCGCCGTGGGCCGCCGGAGCCAGACCAACCACCAACAAACGGGCCTGTGGGTCGCCAAACGCGGCCAGCGGAGCGCCCCAATAGGGTTCGTCGCGATACATGCGCCGCTTGACACGGGCCACTTCTTCCCGCCAGTCAACCAGCCGAGGGCAGGCCCGGCAAACCACCACCTGCTCCTGTAAGGCGTCAACGTTGGTGGCGTTGGCTGCTATCGAATGAGTATCCACTGGTTTAGTGCTGATGGTCGTGGTCGCCGCCGTCAGTCGGGGCGCCCCAGCCACCGCCGCCGGGCGTGCGGATACTGAGGATGTCGCCGGCATCCACGTCGAGAGTCTCCTTACCGGCCAGTCTGACTTCCTCGTAGCCGCCCTTCAGCAGCACGTTTTCGCCGCGCTCGCCGTGGTGTCCGCCGTGATAGCCGGGCGGGGAGAACCGGCGGCGCTCCGACAGCACCGTAACGCGGGCCGGACTGAGGAACTCTACATCCCGCACCAGACCATCACCACCCCGATGCAAACCGTCGCCGCCGGAGCCGCGCCGCAGAGCGTAACGACGCAAACGCAGCGGGAAGGCAAACTCCAGCGCTTCCACCGGAGTATTCATTGTATTGGTCATGTGGGTATGGATGCCGGAGATACCGTCCTTGTCGGGACGTGCGCCCATGCCGCCGCCGATGGTCTCGTAGTACACATAGGGCCTGTCGCGGGAGATGTCGTGGCCGCCGATGATCATGTTGTTCATAGTGCCCTGCGACGATGCCGGAATGCGGTCGGGCAGGGCTTGGCTCATCGCGGACAACAGCACGTCGGTAATGCGTTGCGACGTTTCCACGTTGCCGCCGGCGACACCCCGCTGCGGCAGTGGGTCAACGAGGCTGCCAACGGGTGTGATTATGTCAACCGGACGCAAACAGCCCTGGTTCGCCGGCGCTTCGTTGCCGACCACGCATCTCACCACATACAGGCTGGCCGACACCGTAACGGCTCGCGGCGCGTTGATGCAACCGGGCCTTTGCGCAGCCGTGCCGGTGAAATCTATGGCCATCCGGTCGCCGGCCACCGTAACCGTCACGTGAATCATCACGGGCTCTTCACTCTGGCCGTCGTCATCCATATAGTCGGTAACTTCGTACACGCCGTCGGGAATCTGGGCGATGGCCCGCCGGGTCAAACGCTCCGAATAGTCCAGCAGCGCGTCCATGTGCTCGTGGGTATCGGCTAGGCCGTAGCGTTGGGCAATCTCGGTCAGGCGTTTTTCGCCAACGCGGATGGACGCAATCTGCGCCGCCAGGTCTCCCCGGCGGTCATCGGGCGTGCGGGAGTTGCGGCAGATCAGGGACACCACTTCCTGATTGATGCGACTGCCGCGGGACAGCTTCAGCGGTGGGATAATCAGCCCTTCCTGGTAGAGTTCGGTGGACAGCGGCATCGAGCCCGGCGCCATCCCGCCCACATCGGAATGATGGCCGCGGTTGCTGACGTATCCGATCAACTCTCGGGCGCCGTCAATCTCCACGTAGGCCGGAGCCACCAAGGTAATGTCGGGCAGATGGGAACCGCCCATGTAGGGGTCGTTGAGAATGACGATGTCGCCGGCGCGCAATCCCTGCGGGAATGTTTGCAACGCCGCCTGCACCGATGCCGGCATGGCCCCCAGATGCACCGGCTGGTGCGCCGCCTGCGCCACCATCTCCGCCGCCGGATTGAACAGCGCGCAAGAGAAATCCTGCCGTTCTTTTATGTTGGTGGAGTAGCTGGTGCGTTGCAACGCCACTCCCATCTCCTCGGACACGGAGATGAACATGTTCTTGAAGACTTCGAGACTGATTGCATCGACTGGCATGGCGGATGGCTCCCCGGGAATCAATTCCACCGTAGTATAACCGGCATCCCGCCCACACGTTCGGCGAAACTATCCAGCGATTCCGGCCGTGCACTGGCTCCCCGGCTTGCCATTCGCATACTTGCCGTTCGTATAGAGTAAACCAGTGAGTCGGCGTATCATATTGCGCGAGACTTGACGGTGAGTGAGCATCGACCGGAAATCCGGCGCCAACACTTTGCGGCCAGTCTCCAACGACCACACCAGGAGGACAACCAATGGCAGAATACATACCGTCGCCCACCGATTGGGTGCGCGAACAGGTGGAACAATACGAGGGCAGCGGGGGCACCGAGGCGACACAGTTGCGGGACACCGGTTTTCCGGTAATTATCGTTACCAACCAGGGCAACAAGACGGGCGCCATCCGCAAGACGCCGCTGATGCGTGTGAAGGATGGCAACAATTTCGTACTGGTGGGTTCCAGGGGCGGAGCGCCGAAGAACCCGGTGTGGGTCTATAACCTGCGGAACGACGCCAACGTGGAAATCCGGGACGAAACCGAGGTATTCACGATGCGGGTTCGGGAGGTTGATGACCCCCAGGAACGAGCGCGGGTTTGGGATCTGGCGGTGGCGGCATTCCCGAACTACCAGGAATACCAGGAACGGACATCACGCACTATCCCGGTGTTTATCGCCGAGCCGGTTTGAATAACCATACGCGTACTATCCTAACGCGGCGCGTACCATCCTAATGCGGCGGGTACGGTCGACTCGGCCTGACCGGGTTGCTCCGCCGGCACGGTCCGCCAAAGGGGGCGTGGCTGGATTCGCAGGCTACGCCCGATTAGTGGGATGGTTGGCCATCGCCACGCCGTCGCTCCGCACGCGGGCACGGTTAGTCGGAACTACAGCGCGGCCAGCAAATCCACCGCGCCCGTCGGTGAAACCAGCTGGTAGAATTCCGTGCCCATCAACATATTCACCACATCCTCGGGCAGCTGCGAGAATGGCCCTGAGTCGTGCAGCTGGGTGCGGTGGCAGGCCAGTGAGTCCAGCTTGACTTTTACCCACGGCATCACGTCAACGGTGGTGGTAACGTCGTCGTCGGGCGTGCCCAGCTCGTCGATGGCTTCGGCGGCAAACGGCGGTGTTATGTCGCGGTCGGCCATCTCCTGCCACCAGCGCCGGAAAACGTCGCGGGGAAAACAGACGTAGTACAGCAACGGCGTAGCGCCGTCGGGGTCGGAAACGCGCGCAACCGCAGCAGTGGCGTGCGCAGACATGGTTTTGTGGTCGGGGTGCCCATAGCCGCCGGTTGGGTCATGAGTCAACACAACGTTGGGATTGGTTTCCCGCAGGATGCTGTCCAGTGTCCCCAGCACGCTGGCGGTGTCTGAGTTGCGATAAGCCCGCGGGTGCTGGTTGTCGTCGGTGCCGTCCATGCCGCTGTCGCGGTAGTCCAGGAAACGCACGTCGGCGATGCCGGTGATATCCATCGCATTCCGCAGTTCCTGCTTGCGCACCTGCCACAAATTTTCGGGAGTGGCCAGCGCGGGATCGCTGATTTCACCGACATCGCCGTTGGTGGCGCAAACCAGCGTGATGCGGGCGCCGCCGGCGGCCAGCTTCGCCAGCAGACCTCCGGACGCAAACCCCTCGTCGTCCGGGTGCGCAAAGCACGCCAAGACGGACAGGCGGGAAATATCGGGCGCGACAGGTGTGTTCATAAAATATCCAGCCTAATGCGGTTCGGCAGTTTCCAGCAGCAGATTTCCGAAGGCATCCAGGTACCCTTGCCAGCCCGGTGGAACGACGATCGTCGTGTCCAGTTGCAGCAACAGCGCGGGGCCTGCGATCTGGTTTCCGGTTTGGAGACTCCCGCGGTCGTACAGTGTGGTAACCATCGGACCGTCGGCGAATACCACCTCAGTCGCGCCAATAGCGGCGTGGGCTGCGGCGGCGCCGGCAAACGGAGACGGTTCCAGCTGCGGTTTATCCACCGGCAGCTCCAGTTTCAGCCGCAGGTTAACTACCTCAATCGGCAACGCACGGTCGGCGTAGCCAAACCGTTGCAGGTGGGCGGCGTAGAACTCACGGGAGATACTTCGGCGCAAGTCGCCGCGACCGGACAACGAGGGGCAATCCACCGTTAACTCAAACGACTGCCCGACGTAACGCACGTCGATGAAGCGCCGGGCGGTCATCGAATCAACCGGCAGGGCTTCGTCCATCAGTTCAGCCCGGGCCTGTTGTTCCATGCCGTGGAATTCTTCCTCAAGCCGGATTTTATCCAGATCGCCGCCGCGTAGCATCACGGTTCGGGAATAATCCTTGACCACATCGGCGATGGCGACTCCGATGGCAGACAGTATGCCCGGGTGCGAGGGAACCAACACGCGCGGGATGCCCAGCTCACCGGCCAGCTCGCAGGCGTGCATCGGGCCGGCGCCTCCGAAGGGCACCAGGGTAAACTCTCGCGGATCATAGCCGCGCTCCAGCGAGATCGAACGGATGGCCCGTTCCATGTTGGAATTGACGACGCGTATGATTCCCAGGGCGGCATTGGTAACCGATGCGCCTATGCCAGCGGCAACGTCAATCATCAGCGCTTCCGCCCGTTCCCGGTCCAGCGTCATGCGGCCACCCAGGAAACCATCGGCGCGGAGCCGTCCCAGCGTGAGGTTGGCGTCGGTAACGGTAATCCGGTCGCCCCGCCCGTAGCAGGCTGGGCCCGGCTCAGCGCCGGCCGATTGCGGCCCAACCACCAGGGCGCCGCCGGAATCCACCCGCGCGATCGAACCCCCACCGGCCCCCACGGTGTGAATTTCGATCATGGGCACGCTGACCGGATAGCCGCCCAACGTAGCCGAGGTGGTTTCTTTGATGCGTCCGGGGCACAGCGACACATCGGTTGAAGTGCCGCCCATATCGAGGGTAATTATGTCGGGGTAACCGGCCTGCATGCCGGTGTAAAAGGCCCCCACTACGCCGCCGGCCGGGCCGCTCAAAATAGTGCGGACCGGCTGGTCGGCGGCCAGACTGGCCGTAATGCTGCCTCCCGAAGATTGCATGATGCGCAGGCCGCGCCCCAGCACTCGTTCCAGTTGGGACAAATACTTGGCCATGACGGGGCCCACGTATGAATTGACTACCACCGTGCTGGTGCGTTCGTACTCCCGAAATTCGGGCAGTATCTTCGAGGAGATTGAGATGAATGGTTGGCCCGGGAGCTCCGCCAGGCGGTCGGCCAACGCTTCTTCATGCACGGGGTTCAGGAAGGAAAACAGGAACGAAACCGCGACGCCGTCCACTTGGGCCTGCTCCAGCAGGGTCAGCAATGCCTGCACCGATTCCGGTGTCAGGTCTTCCAGGATGGCGCCGGTATAGTCGATGCGCTCCGGCAGTCCGAAACGCAACTCCCAGGGAGCCAAGGGCGTCGGACGCTCCATGTTCAGGTCATAAAGGTCGGCCCGGTTTTGCCGGCCTATTTCGAGCACGTCCTCAAACCCCAGCGTGGTAATCAGCGCAGTGCGGCCGCCCTTACCCTCCAGCAGGGCGTTGGTGGCCACCGTGCTGCCGTGCACGAAGTCGGCATCGGGGATATTTACGCCCGTGTCCTCGATGCCCCGGGTTATACCCAGTGATGGGTCAGCCGGCGTTGAAGGCAGTTTGTGAACGCTCAGGCGACCGTCTTCCAGGACGGCAATGTCGGTAAAGGTACCGCCGACATCAATGCCGACTACGGTTCGAGACATTTGTCAGTTTACCTGTGGGGGTGGCGCTGTGGGGGTGGCGCTGTGGTGTAGAGAAGGAGATGCAATGCTGCGGAGCATACAGTCTGTCGCACCCTATTCCAGTTCGATGCGAAGGCGTTTGTTGATGCGACCCTTGCTTTCGTGGCCGACCACCTTGATGCGCCCTACCTCGCGGGTGTTGCGGACGTGGGTTCCGCCGTCAGCCTGCAAATCGAGCCCCGAGATGTCGATGGTTCGAACTTCCTTGATGCCAGCGGGGAGCAGGTTAATCTTGGTTCGGATCAGGTCGGGATGAGCGTCGGCGTCGGCCCGAGTCATTGAATCGACCACAATGTCCCTTTCCCGATCCACTTCCTGATTGATGCGCGCTTCCACCTCGCCGGCGAACTCTGCAGTCATATTTTCCAGCTCAAAATCCATGCGCGCCGCACCGGGACGCATATCGCCGCCGGTAACGTGGGCGCCGTAGTCGCGCCAAACCACGCCGCACAGGATGTGCAGCGCCGTGTGAGTCCGCATCAGCAGGTAGCGACGATCCCAATCCACCTTTCCATGCAGCTCGTCACCGGGCTCTGGCCGCGCATCGCCTTCCAGCGTGTGCACAATGGCCCCGCTGGAACGGGCAACCTTGACCACTCGGTAGGTTGCACCAGAGGCATCCGACAGCGTGCCAACATCGCAGGGCTGGCCGCCGCCGCCAATGTAGAACGCGGTGCGGTCTAGCTCCACGCCCCCGTCGTCGGTAAGGTCGATAACGGTGGCCGTGAACTCGCTGGCGTAAGCGTCGTTCAGGAACAGCAGCTCGGTCATTTTGGCTCCACTATTGCCGGTGTTGGGAGCGAGCAATCGCATCAATCCGGCGCCGCGCTCAATGTTGCTGGGGATATTATATCAACCGCGGGGCCGGCAATCTCCTACGTGATATACTTAGGAGAAATCCACCCAAATTAGGCCAAATATGAAACTGTCCTGCCTCCAGGAAAACTTGGCCCGCGGTCTGTCGACTGTGGGTCGTGCTGTCGCTAACCGCTCCACCTTGCCGATAACACAGAACGTGTTGCTGAAAACCGACCAGGGGATGCTGATGCTGTCGGCAACCAATCTGGAAATCGCAATCACGACCTGGATCGGCGCGATGATCGAAGAAGAGGGTGCGATAACTGTCCCACACCGCCTGCTCGCCGATCTGGTCAACTCCCTGCCTAGCGACCGCATCGACCTGGATTTGCAAGGTTCTGATGAAGATGGAGAAGCGACCGGCGGCAGTGTGTTGCAGCTCTCCTGCGGCCGCTCGGTCACTCACATGAACGGCGCTGACGCTGCGGATTTCCCACCGGTGCCTAAGGTAGATTCCGGTCTGTCCACGGACATCGACGCCAGTGTAATGCGCACCGGCATTGCGCTGGTAGCATTCTCGGCGGCATCCGACGAATCGCGGCCGGTGCTCACGGGGGTTGAACTAAAACTGCATAAGTCCAACGTAGTGATGGCTGCCGCCGACGGTTTCCGCCTGGCGGTGTACAGCAACCAAATCGCGCAACAAATTGCCGAGGAAGTCAAGGTAATCGTCCCGGCCCGCACCATGCAGGAGGTGCAACGGCTGGTTTCCGATCAATCCGCCCCCATCCGGGTTACGCTCTCGCCGGAGGGCGGGCAGGTGATGTTCAAGCTCGAAAACGTGGAGCTCGTATCCCAGTTATTGCAGGGCACTTTCCCCAACTACGAGCAGCTGATCCCCGAACGCTACGAAACCCGCGCCGTGATGGAACTGGACGACCTGAAACGGGCCACCCAGTCGGCAGCCGTGTTTGCCCGAGATGGCAGCAACATTGTGCGTCTGGAGATGCAACCGGAAGAGTCCAGCGAAGGCGGCCGGCTCAAAGTGTCGGCCCGCTCCGAAGAGGTTGGCGACAACCTGGACGAACTGGATATTGAGCAGATGGAAGGTCAGGACGCAAAAATCGCCTTCAACGTGCGGTACCTGCAAGACATTGTAAACGTGCTAGGGCACGGCAAAATCGCCATCGAGGTAACCAATTCATCCAGCCCCGGCGTATTCCGGTCGGCCGACTCCGACAGCTACGTCCACGTCGTAATGCCAATGTATGTCCAGTGGTGAACAATCCGGGGGCTATCTCCCCAGTTACCACCACTTCCTCCACCGTAGCTACGATCTTGATTTGGAACTGGCGTAGCATCGCGCTGATGCCATCGCCATCCAGGCCGTCGATCTTCTCGACATAAGCCGCGAAGCAATCGCCAACCCGCTCCTCAACCCTCACCGCATCATCATGCAGCTGCTGTTGGCGTTCCAACGTCTCTAAATCACGCTCCATCGCTGATTCACGGTTCGTCACCGGCCCAACCGCTTCCTCGTATTCGGCCTCTGAAATCAACTCCTTCATCAGTTGTGACAACGCAACACGACGTTCTTTCACACAACCTGCGATCTCCCGCTTCAAGTTCGCGATCTGGCGCCCCAAATCGCCATTCCCTGATTGCCAATACCTCCGCAGGTCTTCAATCACGCCCGACGGGTCCCTGATGATCTCTTTGAGACGCTCCACCACCACTGGCTCCAACCAGTCAGCCCTGATCCTCCGAGCATCGCAGTACGCGTCCCGCTTCGCGTTCCCTTGGGTCCCCCCACAAACATAATAGGGATACCGACCCATGTTCGTAGAACCGCCCATGCCGGTCCCGCACTTCCCGCAAACCATTATCCCGGTAAACGGATAATCCCGGTGCCGCCGCTCAACCGTCGGCGACTGAGGCTTGCCCCACATCTCTTGCACCCGGTAGAAGACATCGTCCTCGATAATCCGCGGACAATATCCTTCAACCAAGATCCACTCTGACTCGGGCCTGTCGACCGTCATACGTTTCTTGCCGCCAAAATTACCTTTGATGTGACGCTTCATCCCGTAATAGCGCCTGCCCGTGTAGGCGATGTTCTTCAACTTCGTCCTGACCGTACGAGACTCCCACTGGCAGCCGTTCTTTGTGAGAATGCCCAGCTCGTTCAGCTTTTTCGCTATGGCGTGGATGGCCATCCCATCTAGCCGCCATCGGTAAATCATCCGCAACACCGCGGCTTCTTCCTCAACGACCTCCATTTTCTTTGTCTTCTTGTTGTATTTCAGGCCATACATCCCACGCCCGATACCGCAGGGCATCCTACCTGCCCTCGCAGCCTTTGCCTTATTCTCCATGGTCGTATCCCTAATCTTGATACGATCCATCTCGCCCATGAACCCTTTCAACACCTGGTACAACTGGTCTATGGATTCTGCAACCTTGGATCCCTCCTTTCGACATCCACAGCTCCACACCATTATCGGCGCAGAGCCGCAAGAACGTCAGCACCTCCAGAGGTTCGCGGGCCAATCGATCAGTGTCGAAGATGAACACCGCATCCACCGCCCGCATTTCAACCATCACCTTGATCTGGTTCAACTTGAGCCTTAACCCGTCAGCCCCAGACCCCTGCTCACGAAGCCTGAGAGCCTGTTTGCAATCTTTTTAAGATTAGCACCGTGAAGGCAAGCACCACCATTTGCAGGCTAAACTAAAGCCAAGGTGGGATGTACATTTAAGTGGCGATGATGATCAGCTGGGTTAAGCCCGTGAATCCCTCTCATCCGTACTTGGAGAACGACCCGGCTCCGTCGTTTGACCCCCACCATCTGCGCATTTCACCTTGGCTTTAGTTTAGTAACATTGTATTTGAAGCAACCACCTTCGTTGGGTAACGGTTTGGGTGAGGCATTGCGATCGGCAAATATAGTTGACGCGGGAGAGCAGACCCCAAGTGATAAAGTTTGGGTAACATTTCTCAACGAGGCAACAGGACACTATCCGAGCGCTGAGGGTGCAAAATTGACGACCATGATTTATATCGAGATTCCCCAAATTGCCCGTGAGCTTCACCTGGCCGGAGAGCAGGTGAAGGCCACGGTTGGATTGCTGGACGACGGCGCCACGGTGCCCTTCATTGCCCGGTACCGTAAGGAGCATACCGGCAGCCTTGATGAGGTGGCGATCACCAGCATTCGGGACCGATTGTCGCAGCTGCGGGAACTCAGGGACCGGCGGGAGGCAATCCTGGCTTCGCTGGAAAAGCGGGGTCTGCTGAGCGAGGAATTGCAGAAGGCCGTTCTCTCTGCCGAATCAATGGCAGTCCTGGAGGATGCCTACCTGCCCCACCGGCCCAAGCGGCGCACCCGGGCCGCCATCGCAAGAGAAAGGGGACTGGAGCCCCTGGCGTTGCGTCTCTGGGGTCAAGGGGATTTTGACGTCGCCACAGCCGCTGGCGAGTACGTCAATCCCCAAGCGGGTGTGGATAACGCTAAAGAGGCTCTGAGTGGAGCCAGGGACATCATCGCCGAGTGGGTCAGCGAAGACTCCACCGCGCGACGGGAAATTCGGGAGCTGTTCTGGTCGCAGGGCACTATCTCCGCCACGGTGCCTGCGGGCAAGGATGCGGCGGCGGCCAAGTACCGGGATTACTTTGACTGGCGGGAACCGATCGCCAGCGCGCCTTCCCACCGGATCCTGGCTATGCTCCGAGGCGAGAAGGAATCGTTGCTTTCGGTCCACATCGCGCCGCCGGTATCGTCAGCGACCGCGATCCTGGAGCGAATCTTTGTCAGAGGAGAAACGGAGGCCGCGCAACAGATCGGGCTGGCCATTCGGGACCGCTACAAACCGTTGCTGGAATCCGCGATGGAAACGGAGATCCGCAAGGCGGCCAGAATTCGCGCCGAGGACACCGCCATCGGGGTATTCGCCGACAATTTCCGGCAGTTGCTGCTGGCCCCGGCCCTGGGTCAGCAGCACACCCTGGCCCTGGATCCCGGATTTCGCTCCGGCTGCAAATTAGTGTGTCTGGACCGGCAGGGCCATCTGCTGCACCACGATACCGTTTATCCGCTGCTCGGGGAACGGGGTGAGCAGGAATCCGCCAGGAAGATACTCCTGCTGTGTCGTCAGTACCATATTGAAGCCATTGCCGTGGGCAACGGCACCGCCGGACGAGAGACCCAAGCCTTTCTGAGGACTCTGGAGTTGGACCCCCAAATTGCGGTGGTGATGGTCAACGAGAGCGGGGCCTCGGTCTACTCGGCATCGGAGGCAGCGCGAACCGAATTCCCGGACCAGGACATCACCGTGCGGGGGGCGGTCTCCATCGGTCGCCGCCTCATGGATCCCCTGGCCGAATTGGTCAAGATAGATCCCAAGTCCATCGGTGTGGGTCAGTACCAGCACGACGTTGATCAGAAGGCATTGAAGCAACGTCTGGACGATGTGGTGGTCAGTTGCGTCAACCAGGTCGGCGTGGAACTGAACACCGCCAGCCGCGAGTTGCTTTCCTATGTTTCGGGTCTGGGGCCCCGTTTGGCCAATGCGATTGTGGAGTACCGGAACCGTAACGGCCCTTTTACCTCCCGATACGCTCTGCAGAAAGTGCCGCGCCTCGGCCCCAAGGCTTTTGAACAGGCGGCTGGGTTTCTGCGCATCAGAGCGGGTGTTCAGCCGCTGGACGCCAGCGCGGTGCATCCCGAGTCCTACCCCGTCGTGGAAGCAATCGCCAGAGACCTAGGCCGTCCTCTGGACGAATTGCTGGGCGACGCTGCTATCGGCGGACAGATTGATCCCAGTCGCTACGTAGCAGGGCAATCGCGTCTTAATGATAATTTTTAGAATTATGCCAATGCTGCCCGATTCGATAAAACGAGAGAGGGCAACGGACCATGGCAGAATCGCATCATGTATCGGTCCTGGATCATTTCGCTGATCTGGACGACCCCAGGGTGGAACGCACCCGACGCCACAAACTGGTGGACATCATCGCCATCGCCATTTGCGCCATCATCTGCGGAGCCGATTCCTGGGTGCATGTGGAGCTCTTCGGCAGGAGCAAGCTGGAATGGTTCCAAACCTTTCTGGAGCTGCCCGGGGGGATTCCCTCCCATGACACCTTCGGCGATGTTTTTGCCCGTCTGGACCCAGCTCGACTTTGTACAAAAGCTAGATAAATTATAAGAACAGGGTAAGCTCGACCAAATCACCAAAAGAGGTCGAGTATGCCTACCCTGCCCGCAGTCATAGTAACCCTGCTGCTGCCCTTTGAGCACCTGTTTGACCCCAGGACCTGGCGCAAAGCCCAACTCCTGGCCATGGGAGCGATCCTGTCTCCCGGCAAACGCACCGTGTCCTCCGCCCTCAACATCCTGGGGATTGGGCAGCACGGCGACTTCGCCATCTATCACCACGTGCTCAACCGTGCCCGATGGTCGCCGCTGCAACTGAGCCGGGTGCTGTTGCTGCTGGTGGCCGGGCGCCTTGGTTCATCCACCGAGCCGTTGGTGTTCGGCATTGACGAGACGGTGGAACGACGCTGGGGCCGGAAGATTGCGGCCAAGGGGCGGTATCGGGATCCGGTGCGGTCCAAGGACGACCAGGTGGTGATGACCCCCGGATTGCAATGGGTGAGCCTGATGTTGCTGACGCGTATCGGATGGGCGGGTCGACACTGGGCGCTGCCGTTTTTGACCGCGCTGGTGGTGTCGGCCCGCTACGACCGGCGCAAAGGTCGCCGGCACCAGACGTTCACCGACTACGCCCAGCAGATGCTGGTCTGCCTGCGCCGGTGGCTGCCGGACCGGGACCTGGTGGTGGTGGCCGATGGCGGCTACGCCAAGCGCGAGTTCCTGCGGCATTGCCAGAGTATGTCAAAGCCGATTGTCGTCGTCACCAAACTGCGCAAGGACGCGTCCCGGTACCAGCCCGCGCCACCGCGGCGGCCCGGCCAGATCGGGCGGCCCCGGGTGGTCGGCGCGCGATTGCCCAGTCCCACGGCGGTGCTGGACGATCCCGCTACACAATGGATTCCCTACCGCGCCACCGGTTCCGACGGCAGTACCGCCATGGTCGAGCTCGCTTCGGGCGTGGCGCTGTGGTACCACGGCGGGCCGCCGCGCCTTCCCCTACGTTGGGTCGTCATCAGATACCTGGAGGAGCGCCGCGGGCCCTATGCTTTGCTATGCACCGACACCGAGGCGGAACCCCTGCGGATACTGCAGTGGTATCTGCTGCGCTGGCAGGTCGAGGTGACCTTTGCGGAGCTGCGGGCTCACCTGGGCGTGGAAACCCAGCGCCAGTGGTCGGAACGAGCCATCGCCCGAACCACCCCCGCGCTCTTTGGCCTGTTCAGCGTGGTGACGCTGGCAGCGGATATCCTGATCGAACAGCGTGGCGGCATGGCGCCGCGCACCGCGGCGTGGTATGACAAGACCAGCCCTTCCTTCGCCGACGCCATCGCCCTGGTCAGACGACACCTCTGGGTGCAGCAGGGAACTTTTATGCCGTCCGAGCGCGAGCACGAATCGATAAAAGTCCCGCGCCTCTTGTACCACAGGATGCTCGACTCTCTCGCCTATGCCGCTTGATTGTACAAAGCCGAGGACCCAGAGCAGTTCCAGAGTTGCTTCATGGCCTGGACCCAAGCCATCACTGAGTTGCTGCCCGAGGAGGTGGTGGCCATTGAGGGGAAGACGGCCCGGCGTTCTCACGACTGCGCGGGTGGCAAGGGAGCCATGCATCTGGTCAGCGCTTGGGCCACGCAGAACACCCTGACTTTAGGTCAGGTCAGGACGGCGGAGAAGTCCAATGAGATCACCGCCATTCCCCAACTGCTGGACTTGCTGGATCTGCAAGGCTGCATCGTGACCATTGACGCCATGGGCTGCCAGCGGGAGATTGCCCAGCAGATCGTGGACGGCGGGGCCGATTACGTGCTGGCGGTGAAGGAGAATCAAGGACAACTCCACGAGGGCATCCGAGACCTGTTCGAGGGGGCGGAAGCATTGGGCTTTGACGGGGTGCCCTACGACTACTCCCAGACCGTGAACAAGGGACACGGACGGGTGGAACGGCGGGAATGCTGGACCATCACCGAGACGGATTGCCTGGACTACATCAACCCCCACGGGCAATGGCCCCAACTGAAGGCCGCCATCAAAGTGGTCGGCCATCGTGAGACCGCAGCCGGCGCTATCAGTCAACCTCGCTACTACATCAGCAGCCGGGCGGCCCCAGCAGGACAACTGCTGGCTGCCGTCAGGAGCCATTGGAGCATCGAGAACTCACTGCATTGGACTTTGGATGTAACCTTTCGAGAAGACCAGTGCCGAGTGCGCAAGGCCCACGGACCACAGAACCTGGCCACCCTGCGTCAGATCTCCCACAACCTGCTGAAAAACGAGAACACCCTGAAAGTGGGCATCCAAGGCAAACGCCTCAACGCCGGTTGGCGTGAAGACTACCTGCTAAAAGTACTCCTCGGATAAGACGCGATTGCCCTGCGCTACGTAGGCGATCAAATTGGTCTGCCGACATTGAATGATATAGTCGAAGAACTGGCCCGGCCGGGACGGGACCCCCGCCAGGAGTTTGAGCCATTCGACTTCGCGGCCGGCGTCCACCGGATCGAAGACCTGACGGTGGGCATGAAATTGCCCGGGGTGATAACCAACGTGACCGGTTTCGGCGCCTTTGTCGATGTTGGCGTACACCAGGACGGGCTGGTCCACATCAGCCAACTGGCTGAGGGGTTCGTCAGCAATCCCTCCGATGTCGTCAAAGTGCAACATCGGGTGTGGGTAACGGTACTTGAGGTAGACCTCGAGCGCAAACGGATTGCCCTGTCTCTGAAGTGATCGGTGTCCGCATTGCCTCGAATCCCCAACAACGGGAAACCGTCTTCAGACTATGCCCGCGGACGGTCAAACTACCGGGGGTGTCGCGTGTATGCCACAATCGAGCGACCTAACCATTGTAGAATTGCCCCGGGCGTGTCGCAACACCGGGTAGCACCGCATACCGATCCGTCCACTGCAGGCGGTCGGCAGTTCGTCGACCGCCCTGCCCGCAGCGGTAAGACCATTCCATTTACTCTGCCTGCGCCAGCGTAGGGCCCAAGTGTCATTAAAGTGCGACCGCTGGCCACCAATCAGCCCGGAAGCCGCGCCCGTTCAAATAATCGGAAGACCTGCTGGTAACCGTGGGAATGTGGCCCATGCCCCCCTCCAACGCGGCAATCTCGTCGCGTATGTGATCAACTTGGTCCAGCAGGTCGCCCAAAACAGGGATCTATTACCCTCCGGCTCATCGTCAGTATTTACGCCGGGACTAGAAACCTACGGCGTAGGCCTCGCACCGCGGGTCTGCTCCGCCCTGCAGCACCCTGGTCTCCGGGTTGCGGGTGATGACGCAATATAAGGCTGAACCCTCCCACCAATCTGGGTATTGTTCTATCGTGTGGCCCTTCCGCCTTAATGTCTCGGCCACTTCATCAGAAATACGGCCTTCCAGCCGCATCATCCCCGGCTCATATCTCGACGCCCAGTTGGAACTGGGGAAGTTGTAGCTGTAGAAGCGCGGCTCCTCCACGGCCTCTTGAGGGTCGCGGCCAAACTCCAGGACGTTCAACAGCAGTTGCAGAGTGCCTTGCGGGATATGGTCTCCGCCGTGAGCGCCAAGGGCCATCACGGGCTCGCCGTCGCGCAACACCAGAGCAGGTGCGGGAGTGAGCCTGGGCCGCTTGCCCCCTGCGACCGACGCAGGATGGCCTTCGGTCAACTTGGACTGAGAGCCGCGCAATGAAAACGTCAGGCCAGTGCCCGGAATTATCGGCCCGCCGTTTTTGGTGCCCTCACTGGGGGTGCAGGAGAAGATGTTGCCATCGCGGTCGATTACGGCGAAATAAGAAGTCCCGCCGCCGCTGACTCCGGCGGTGCCAACCGGAACCCGCGCCTCTCTGGGGGACTGAGGGGCGCCGTCGACAGTCGCCCTACCGTTTCGCGGGTCTCCCGCAGGGGGCGTGCCCGGCCAGGCCAGGTCGGGGTCGATCAGGGAACGGCGCTTGATCAGGTATTCCTCCGCCAGCATTTCATTGATTGGCACGTCCACGAAATCCGGGTCTCCCACGTATTGCTCGCGGTCGGCAAAGGCCAAATTCAAGGCCTGGCTTACGGTATGGATGTACTCGGCGGAATTGTGGCCCATGGACGCCAAGTCATACCCCTCCAGAATCTTGAGGGCTTGGGGGAAGGTCGGTCCCTGGCCCCACGGCCCGGTACTGTAGACGTCGTAGCCCTTGTAGTTTACCGTCACCGGCGGAGCCACCTGGACATGATACCGGGCCAGGTCTTCCTCGGTGAGGAGACCTCCCATCTCCTGGTTGAATGCGGCAATCCTGTGGCCCAGTTCGCCGGTGTAAATGTAGTCTCTGGCCGCCTTGAGCGCGGCCTCCCGGCCTTTCCCGGCGCTGGAAGCCTCCACGTCCGCGATTTTAGACAAGGTGGCAGCCAGGCCCTTTTGATAGAACATCTCGCCCTGTTTGGGGGCGCGGCCACCGGGCAGGTAGATTTCGGCGGTTGACGGGTGGGCGTTGTACTGATCGAAGGCAGTCTTGAACCGGCCGGCCAGATAACGGAACATGGGGAAACCGTTTCCGGCCAGGCCGATGGCCGCGGTCGCCACCTGTCCGAAGGTCATCGTGCCAAATTTGGACAGAGACGTCAGCCACGAATCGGCGGCGGCCGGCGTTATAGACGATAGAACGCCGGTTGGGATCTTTCCGCCGTGGTTTTTCTGGAAGTACTCGACCGACGCGGCCCTGGGCCAGACCCCGAGCCCGTCAACGGTGATAACTTCCTTCCGGTCCGCCAGGTATATGACCGTGGGCGCCACGCCCAGGAAGCTGCAATCATCGACATGCACCACGTTCAACGCCAGGCCAACGGCCACTCCAGCGTCAATGGCGTTGCCGCCGTTTTTCAGGACTTCCAAGCCGGCCATGGCGGCGCTGGGGTGGCTGGCTGTAACCATTCCGTTGACGCCCTGCATCAATGGACGAAAACTGGTTAGCGTGGTCCCTTTGACTGGCATTTTTGGGCCTCCGAGTTAAGGGTTTGTTTGGTTTTGCTGGAGTCCAGCTGTGGATGATCAGCGAAAAAGTCGGCACCAATTGGCCAACGAGAATGGCATCTGTCTTCTCAGCATGGTATCAGATGACAGCGTTGCCGGATTGGCGGGGAGCTATGCGTCGTTATGAAGGCGTGCCACTTCACGCTGCTCCTCGATGGCGATATGTTGAGATTTCGCCATTGGGAAAAGATTTACCTGTGCCTGGTACCCTTTACCAAAGCATGCGTAGACCCGCAGCAGCCGTGGTAGTATCAGGCGATAGTCCAGCTGCCGCTGAAGATGCGCGCCCTATCGAATACAAAGGTGAGGAGCGCGTCATTAAACTGGCTGAAATCTCCCTCGTCGATCACGAACCCATGCCAACCGCCACATCTATAGAAGGTTGGCCGGGCGACGAGGTTTGCCGCAGCTGCCAGCCCATGCTGTCTGTATGGCTCTGAGATTTGCTTAGTAGCAGCGCGGTCAGTTTCGGCAAGAGCAACTACCGGCTGGCACCGCGACCACACCGACCGGATTCCGACAACTGATTTCAGGACACATACCGGAGGTTATCATCATGGTGGTAAAACGTCCTACCGTCGAAGAGTTTTTCCGAATTGCGGAGTCTTACAACCTGAACCCATCCTCGGCCGATGTGGAGTCCTACATTGAGTTGAGCCAGCCCATCCTGGACTCGTATGCCCGGTTGGACCAGCTTACCGCTCCCAGCTTGCCGGTCAAATACCCGCGGTCCCCAGGGGCGCGACCCCAACCGGAAGACAACCCCTTGGGTGCTTGGTACTGGCGTTGCGACATAACCGGCCCTCAGGGCGGAATTCTCTCCGGCAAGACCGTGGCCATCAAGGACAACGTCTGCGTGTCCGGCGTTCCCATGATGAACGGCACCAGCGTCCTCGAAGGTTACGTTCCGGACGTAGACGCTACGATCGTCACCCGGATTCTGGACGCCGGCGGCTCCGTGCAGGGCAAGTCGGTCTGCGAAAGCCTGTGCTTCTCCGGCGGCAGCCACACGTCGGACACCGGTCCGGTGCGCAACCCCCATGACCACACGCGCACCACAGGGGGCTCCTCCAGCGGCAGCGCGGCGTTGGTCGCGGCGGGAGAGGTGGACATGGCCATCGGCGGAGACCAGGGTGGGTCGATTCGGATACCGGCCAGTTGGTGCGGCATTTACGGACTCAAGCCAACCTACGGACTGGTCCCCTATACGGGGGTCTTCCCAATCGAACTTACCCTGGACCACACGGGGCCGATGGCGCGGACCGCCGCCGACGTGGCGCTGTTGCTGGAAGCAATCGCCGGGCCCGACGGGCTGGACCCCAGGCAGAAGGCCGGACTGTCCGGGCAAGCTTATACCCAAGCGTTGACCGGAGACGTGACGGGGCTTCGCCTGGGCATCGTCGGGGAAGGGTTCAATATGGCGGAGTCTGAAGCCGACGTGGACCAGGCAGTAGAAAACGCGGCCCGCACGTTCGAGAGCATGGGCGCGCGGGTGGACACGGTTTCCATACCCTGGCACCTGGACGGAATTCACATTTGGAGGGCCATCGCGGTGGAGGGGGCTACGATGTTGATGGTGGCCGGCAACTGCATGGGCACCAATTGGAAGGGCCACTACACCACCGGATTGCAGGACGTATATGCCCACGGAAGGCAGACCCGGGCCGATGACCTGTCGGAAACCACCAAGCTGGTGGTCTTGATGGGACAATATATGCAGGACAGGTATCATGGCCACTACTACGCCAAGGCCCAAAACCTGGCCCGGACGTTGACCCAGGCTTATGACCAGGCGCTCAGCGAGTATGACCTGCTGGTGATGCCCACCCTGCCAATGAAGGCGACGGTCATTCCGCCGGCCGATTGCAGTCGCCAGGAGTACACCGACCGGGCGCTGGAAATGATCCCCAACACCTGTCCCTTCGACGTAACCGGCCATCCGGCCATATCGGTGCCGTGCGGGGTTTCCGATGGCCTGCCCATCGGCATGATGTTGGTGGGGCGCACGGGGGATGACGCAACGGTCCTTCGGGCCGCCGATGCCTACGGACGAAACAACTAGCGGGTGGATACGGCAAAGCTGCATCAAAATTCCCTCTAAATTCGTCCTGGGCCAGTTTCCGGGAGTAGGCCGCCATGATCTGCAAAGCAAGGGGACTGCTTCAAATTCTTCGCCGAGATAGACGCGCTTTGTGCCATCTCCATGTGTCCCCACGGAAATTTGTCGGTCCAGGTTTGGGGAGAAGACGACTGCGATCCCATCGACACCTGCCACCCGCTGGGCGTAGCGGTTTATCAACCTCGCGTGGAACTCCTGAAAGGTTGGCAGTCGCCTCCAACGGTCGATTATCAAGGTACTCACGGACTTGACCGTCCAAGAGATTCCGGAATTCCACATACGGTGAGCCGGTCGAATCATCAACCAATGCAATCAGCCGGGGGAACAGATGATAGTAGTAACGGGAGCGGCGGGAAGGCTAGGACGCAGGGTAGTCCAGTTGCTGGTGGACCAAAACAAAGAGGTCCTGGCGACAGATCAATGGGCAACCGATGACCTTCCAGCCGAGTTTGTGCGCTGCGATCTCGCGGACGCCAATGCAGTGGAGGGTATTCTCAAGGGCGCGGAAGCCGTCGTTCACATGGGAGCTATCCCCGGGCCGCTGCGGGAAGACCCAAGGGTTATATTCGATAATAACGTGGCCAGCACCTTCAACGTCATGATGTCGGCGGCGGAGTTAGGACTGCGGCGCGTGGTGTTCTCGTCTAGCGCCTTCGGCATGGGTTGGGCCCACGACGGGAACGCTTTCGTACCGCTGTAGCTGCCATTGGACGAAGAACATCCCATGATGCCCTTCGAGCCCTACGGACTGTCCAAGCAGGTTGGAGAGGATATCGGCAGAATGATCGCCCGCAATTCAGACACCACCGTCGTCAGCCTGCGGTTTACCAATGTGGCGCTTCCGGAAGTCCAGGCGGAGTTTCCCTGGCCGGCCCCAACACCGGAGAATTCCCTGACACTGGTGATGTGGGCCTACGCTGACGCCAGGGACGTGGCCGAGGCCCACGTATTATCGCTGGATGCGGAGATAGAAGAGTACGAGACGTTCATGATCGCCCAGCCTTCCAGTCGATTCAAAGAGCCGACCATCGACCTTGTCAAGAACAACTTTGGCGACCGGGTGGAGATACGGCATGGGTTGGGCGGCACCGCCAGCGTAATCAGTACGGAAAAGGCGCAGCGACTGCTGGGTTGGAAACCTAGCCACGACTGGAGGTAAAAGGCGGCGCTAAACCCGAATCCACCGAAGCGATGGGCCGTGGCGTTGACACCAGGGATGATGGGCAAGGGAAGGCGAACGGGGCAAGCCCGATTCCAATAGATGGGGATGAGGGCGGCGTGAGATAGCCACACAGACACGATGATGGCGGCCCGCGGTGGCGATGCTGGGCGAAATTGTCAGGGTAGTGTGCAGCAAGAGACGCTCGGGGACCAGCCTGGCGCAAGTCTGCGAGGCGGTCGGGTAGTCTGGTGAGTGGGTCAGATCTCCGTCGGCGTTGACACCAGCGGTGCCGTCAGGCTGGGAGTGGAAGGGCTCGCAATCGAGCCAAGGCGCGACTGAACTGGTTTTCCCAGGGCCAGCGCTGGGGCAGATGCAAAGTGAGGCGGCGCGCCGAGCGGGTGAGCCGTCCGGCGAGGGAGAAGAAGCGTCGTCGGAGGGTCTTGGTGGTTACCAGTTGCTCACCCAGACCGATGCGCGCGGTCCAGCGGGCCAGGTTGTGCGCCATCACCTGCACCGCCAGCCAGGCGCCGTTGGCGGCGAAGCGGCCTGAGGGGAGATGGTTGAGCCCGACGCCGTACTTGAGGTCTCGGATGGCGTTCTCGATCTCGGCGTGGCGCCGATGGTCGGCCTCCAGTTCCAGGGTGTCCCCGTCTCGGTCGGTGATGCAGCCGTGATAGCTGTAGCTGGCGAAGAGGGCCAGCTGGGAGCCGGGCGTGGGCTTCACCCGCCGGACGATGAGCCGCACCGGTGCGGCGTCGGGCTCATCCTGGAAGGGGACGTAGGTGGTCTCCGCCACGTCGGCGGCGCCGTCCATCCAGTAGGGGATCGGCGTCCAGTCAGTCTCGGGTATGGCCTCGATGATATTCCGCAGGCTTTTATGCTGGCGGACGGTGATGGAGTAGCGGACATCCATCTTGCGGCAGACGGCGACGATGGCGTGGGTGTAGAAGCCGCTGTCAGCCCGCACCGTGAGTTGTCCTCTGGCGCCAGCGTAGCGTACTCGCCCCACCGTCTCGCGTAGAAAGTGGGCGGCGCCCCGAACGGTGTTGGCGCGGCCCTTGCGCAGCCGAGCCATCAGCACGTCGCCGGTGCCGGCGGCAATGGCCAGCAGCGGGTGATAGCCTCGCTGGCCGGTGTAGCCGTGGTCGCGCGCCCCCTCCTTGGCCAGACCGTAGGTCTCGCAGATGGTGGAGTCCAGGTCGATGGTCAACGGCCCGTCGCCGGGTCCGGCCCCAGCCGCCCAGGCCCGGGCCAGCAGCTCCCGGCTGACCCGATCCAGTTGGCGGACGTGGCCCCCCGGAAACTGCGCAGGAAGGTCCCCAGGGTGGATGGCGCCTTGACTACGCAGCCGATGGCGCTAGCCGTCCCGCCGGTGCGCAGCACGTCGGCGTCGTCAATGCAGTCTCCTCCGGCCAGAGCAGACGCCACCAGCGTCATCACCTTGTCGCCGGTGTTGGCTCGGCCTGGGGCGCGACCCAGGTCCAGGTGCCGGTCAACCAGTTCGGGCCGGCCCAGATGCCGGCCCAGCGTGGCTGGCAGGATCAGCCCAGCATTGGCCACCAGGCGGTGGTCGTCAAAGGCGATTTGGATGCGGTCGGGGTGGTCATCTGCTAGCATCTTTTGGGTGCTCCTGGCCTGGGGACGGTTTCCTGTTTCAAAAGCCATTATCCCAGATGCACAGGAGCACTTTCTTACCCCTTCAGCACACCGCGACACTCATCTTTTCGGTGGATTGGGGCTAAAGGGGACCACGTGAGTAACAGTTCAGAGTAGAAGGGAAACGAGCAGCTGACGGCAGGCGGCGAGAGGATTTAGACCTTGGGCGCGCCAGGTGCCGAAGATGGATGCCAGCGTCATCTTGCTCTCGGTGCCCTGCTCCGAGCGGGTGCCGCCGCTGATCTTGCGGCTGATGACCAGATGGCGCAGGCTGCGTTCGGCAGCGTTGTTGTCTGAAGGCACGTCCGGTTCGGCCACGAAGACGAAGAGTTCCTTGATGTGGCGCTCGATGCGTCGGCACAGCTTGGCCTGGGTTGCCGACGGGTCGTGCCGGAAAGGCTGGCCGAGGGCCAGCAGTTGTCGTTCCAGGGCCAGTTGGGCGGTGCGCCGCCGCTTGGCCTGGGGATGAGTGCAGGCTTTGGCCCGGTCGTAAATCCCGTGGACGGCGTCGGCCCACCTGGCCAGTGGCGCAGCATCGGGGTAGAGGGTGCGCAGGTCGTCGTGGATGTCCCGCAGCAGGTGGGCCCAGCACCGCTGCTTGGGGCCGTCATAATGGTGGTAGGCGGCGTAGAAATCGCTGACCAATACTCCGGAGAAAGCATCGCTCAGCGCCTCGTCCACGACTGTTTTGCCCCGACCCCGCCGCAGGAAGTAGCGTTCGGTGGGGGTGCTGAAAGTCCACACGTAGCCGTTGGCCCCGCTCTGACGCCAGCCGGTTTCGTCGGCGTGGACCACTGGGCTGGCGCGGATGCGGTCCAGGATCGCGGCCACTGCCGGTTGGGCCCGCTGCGCCGTGCGATGGATGGCGCTCACGATGGCCCCCACGCTGAGGCGCAACTGATGCACGGTGTCCAGATACCACTGGACGCTGCGGATGGGCAGCCGCCCCTCTTCCCGCAGCGTGGCGATCAGGCTGAGCAGGTTGACGCCGAGGCGCTGCTGACCCAAGACCACGCCGCCCAGTTCCGCCGGAGGTGTGCAGCGCCGTCGGCAGGCCGGGCAAGTCCGAGCAATGTAGACCTGCTCGGTGACTTGCGCGGGAACCACCGGCAGCTCGATGACCTCCCGAGTGCGCTGGATCCAGCCGCCGGACCGGTGGGCGCCGCAATCGGGACAGTTCTCCATCACGTGCTCCACCCGGTCGGTCGGTGTCATGCGCGGGCGAGCGAAGCCGTGGCGTCGCTGCCTGCGGGGCCCCGGCTGCGCTGGGGGCTTCCGGCCCGATTTCGCCTTGAGGCCGGGCATTCGGAGCGGGCCGCCCGGTTTCGCCTGGCCTTCCAGTTCGGCAATCCGCCGCTGCAACCGCTCAATCACCGCCTGTAACTCGGCGATGATGGCAATGAGGACAGCGCGGTCGACGGTGGTCAGGTCCACTTCAGTATCCATGCCCTGTATATGCCCGAATCCACCGAAGCGATGGGCCGTGGCGTTGACACCAGGGATGATGGGCAAGGGAAGGCGAACGGGGCAAGCCCGATTCCAATAGATGGGGATGAGGGCGGCGTGAGATAGCCACACAGACACGATGATGGCGGCCCGCGGTGGCGATGCTGGGCGAAATTGTCAGGGTAGTGTGCAGCAAGAGACGCTCGGGGACCAGCCTGGCGCAAGTCTGCGAGGCGGTCGGGTAGTCTGGTGAGTGGGTCAGATCTCCGTCGGCGTTGACACCAGCGGTGCCGTCAGGCGGGGAGTGGAAGGGCTCGCAATCGAGCCAAGGCGCGACTGAACTGGTTTTTCCAGGGCCAGCGCTGGGGAAAATGCAAAGTGAGGCGGCGCGCCGAGCGGGTGAGCCGTCCGGCGAGGGAGAAGAAGCGTCGTCGGAGGGTCTTGGTGGTTACCAGTTGCTCACCCAGACCGATGCGCGCGGTCCAGCGGGCCAGGTTGTGCGCCATCACCTGCACCGCCAGCCAGGCGCCGTTGGCGGCGAAGCGGCCTGAGGGGAGATGGTTGAGCCCGACGCCGTACTTGAGGTCTCGGATGGCGTTCTCGATCTCGGCGTGGCGCCGATGGTCGGCCTCCAGTTCCAGGGTGTCCCCGTCTCGGTCGGTGATGCAGCCGTGATAGCGGTAGCTGGCGAAGAGGGCCAGCTGGGAGCCGGGCGTGGGCTTCACCCGCCGGACGATGAGCCGCACCGGTGCGGCGTCGGGCTCATCCTGGAAGGGGACGTAGGTGGTCTCCGCCACGTCGGCGGCGCCGTCCATCCAGTAGGGAATCGGCGTCCAGTCAGTCTCGGGTATGGCCTCGATGATATTCCGCAGGCGGGCTTGCTGGCGGACGGTGATGGAGTAGCGCACATCCATCTTGCGGCAGACGGCGACGATGGCGTGGGTGTAGAAGCCGCTGTCAGCCCGCACCGTGAGTTGTCCTCTGGCGCCAGCGTAGCGTACTCGCCCCACCGTCTCGCGTAGAAAGTGGGCGGCGCCCCGAACGGTGTTGGCGCGGCCCTTGCGCAGCCGAGCCATCAGCACGTCGCCGGTGCCGGCGGCAATGGCCAGCAGCGGGTGATAGCCTCGCTGGCCGGTGTAGCCGTGGTCGCGCGCCCCCTCCTTGGCCAGACCGTATGTCTCGCAGATGGTGGAGTCCAGGTCGATGGTCAACGGCCCGTCGCCGGGTCCGGCCCCAGCCGCCCAGGCCCGGGCCAGCAGCTCCCGGCTGACCCGATCCAGTTGGCGGACGTGGCCCCCCCGGAAACTGCGCAGGAAGGTCCCCAGGATGGATGGCGCCTTGACTACGCAGCCGATGGCGCTAGCCGTCCCGCCGGTGCGCAGCACGTCGGCGTCGTCAATGCAGTCTCCTCCGGCCAGAGCAGACGCCACCAGCGTCATCACCTTGTCGCCGGTGTTGGCTCGGCCTGGGGCGCGACCCAGGTCCAGGTGCCGGTCAACCAGTTCGGGCCGGCCCAGATGCCGGCCCAGCGTGGCTGGCAGGATCAGCCCAGCATTGGCCACCAGGCGGTGGTCGTCAAAGGCGATTTGGATGCGGTCGGGGTGGTCATCTGCTAGCATCTTTTGGGTGCTCCTGGCCTGGGGACGGTTTCCTGTTTCAAAAGCCATTATCCCAGATGCACAGGAGCACTTTCTTACCCCTTCAGCACACCGCGACACTCATCTTTTCGGTGGATTGGGGATATGACATAACCACCGCCACCCGTGCCAGCGTTCGGCAACCCGCCTTCGGCCAATTCACCTCACCAAGTCTGAACTGTTACCCACGTGAGCCGGAGATGGTGCCGACGACTAAAAGGCCGTACTATGACTTGAGCATATTACTGGGTTGGATCGAGGATCAATGGCAATTGCGCAGGGCGGACGCGAATAATTGGATACGTTGACCCACTGGCCCCGGGCATCTGAGCGCAACTAGGCCAGTTGACTACCAAAGGGGCGCCATGGCACAGGTTTTTGATGGCATCACCGTCCTTGACTTTACCAGCGGCCGGGCCGGTGGCGTCGCCACCATGGTGATGTCCGATTTCGGCGCTGAGGTCATCAAAGTTGAGCCTCCGGGTGGAGAAAAATTCAGGAGGTCGCCGGGGTCCATCCAATGGAATCGCGGCAAGAAAAGCATCGTCCTCGACCTGAAGACCCAGGACGGCCGGGATAGTGCCCGGGAATTGGCGCAACTATCCGACGTTGTCGTCGAAAACTTCCGGCCAGGAGTCACTCGACGGCTGGGCATTGACTACGACACCCTGCGCGCCGGTCATCCCGAGTTGGTATATGCCACGCTGACCAGCTTCGGACCCCAGGGACCCTACGCCAACTACAAGGGTTACGACGCCGTAGTGGCCGCCAAGAGTGGCCGCATGATGATGTTCGCCGGGCAGAATCCCAGGGAAGGCCCCAACTACGTCGTGGTACAGGGCGTTTGCCACGCCGCCGCCACGGCGCTGATTCGTGGAATCACAGCCGCCCTTTACGTGCGAGAAAAGACCGGCCTTGGTCAGCGGGTGGAAACCAGCATGCTGAAGGCCGTGACCACCTACGATCACGTCTCCTGGATCCATGGCCAGATGGTCGAGACGCAACCGGACACCTCCCCGCCTGGCGCATCGGTGGGAACCGGGCGTCCCAACCCCACGGGCTACCTGCCCGCCCGTACCAAAGACGGCCACTGGATCCAATTGGGGAACGTGGTCGAGAGGTTGTTCCGGTCTATGGTGCACTGGTTGGACATGGACTTCATCTACGAGGACCCCCGATTCAAGACCGCGCCCTTCCTGGACCAGGAATCCGTTGCCGCCCTGGAACGTATCATGCTGGAAAAAGTCCAGGAGAAGACTCTCGATGAGTGGATGGCCATATTCCTGGGCGAGGCTGGCGACGTGGCTGCCGAGCCCTATTTCACCTCAGAGCAGGCTTTGGACCATCCCCAAATCGTGCACAACGGCAACGTTCAGGACGTGGATGTTCCGGGACTGGGCATCACGCGACAGCTTGGCCCCATGGTAAACATGAGGCGCACCCCGGCCAGTACGCAGGGCCCGGCCCCGGCACCGGGCCATCACCCTGCAGAAGTACTCGCCCGTCTGCAGGGTGATGCCAGAAGTCATCCCAACGGCGCCAATAACCCGATGCCGAAGCATCCTTTGGAAGGCATAACACTCCTGGACCTGGGGACGGTGATCAACGGCCCTCTGGGTTGCGCCTTGGTAGCCGAGCTGGGCGCCAGGGTAATCCGCATCGAAGCCCCCGGCGGCGATTGGGGCCGGCAGGGTATGCCCATGTCGGTGCACCGTACGATGGCAGGTTCCGAGGGCATTTGTCTGGACCTCAAAACCCCGGAGGGTCAGGAGATCATGGGCAAGCTGGCAGCCAAGGCCGACCTGCTGCTTCACAGCATGCGCCCAGGCGCCCCCGAGCGCACGGGCATCGGGTACGAGCAGTTATCCAAGATCAACCCAAACCTGGTTTACCTCTACGCCGGCGGCTACGGCTCCACGGGGCCCTACTCTCACCGGCCGTCCATGGCCCCGATTGCCGGCGCTGTGTCCGGCGGTGGCGTGGCTCAGATGGGAAGGGACGCTTTTCCACCGCCGGACCAGTCCATGTCCATTGATGATATTGCTACCGTAGCCAGGCAGCTCAAACGGGCGAACGACGGCACCGCCGATCACAACACCGCCATGGTCAATGCCGTCGGCCTGGTACTGGGCCTCTATGCCCGTGAGCGTACGGGCAAGGCGCAATATGTCGAGTCCACCATGATCGCTGCCAACGCCTATGCCAATGTCGACGACTTCTACTGGCACGAGGGCAAGCAACCTCGTCCCCTGCCGGACAGTAACGGATACGGGCTGCACGCGCTCTACCGCCTGTACCGGGCAAAATCGGGTTGGGTGTTCCTCGCTTGTCCCTTCGAGGACGAGTGGGAGGCCTTGTGCCGGACCATCGACCGGACGGACATTCTGGACGATCTCCGGTTTGCCACTCGCGAGATGCGAGAGGAACACGACGATGCGCTCGCCGACGAATTGGCCCGGGTGTTCGCCGGCGAAGATCCACTGTATTGGGAGCAGCTGCTCACCGCCGCCGACGTAGCATGCGTTAAGGCCGAGGATCGGGGAATGTGTTTCTTTTTCAACGAAGATCCCCACGTGCGTGAAAACGGACTCCTTACCCAGGTAGAAGCGCCACGCTATGGTGAATTCTGGCGGTACTCCCCTGTGGTCGACTTCTCGGATTCCTCGGGACGGGCCGGCCCCGGACCGCTCAAAGGTCAGCACACCCGCCCGCTCCTCAGGGAATTGGGGTATACCGACGAACAGATCCACGAATTGAAACAACGGAAGGTAGTGGACTGGGAGGAGGAATAGCAGGCAATGGTCGGTGCAATTATTCCCGCCGATACCAACGGCATAAGGGACAAGGCCGCGATCGTCGGCTTAGGCGAAACGGAGTTTTCCTGGAACTCGGGTCGTAGCGAGTTGCAGCTGGCCTCCGAGGCGATCAAGGCCGCTTGCGATGATGCTGGTATCGCCCCGCAGGATATCGACGGTCTGGTGCGCTACGACATGGAGTCCAACCACGAAACGCTGCTGATTCAATCGTTGGGCATCAAGAACCTGCGTCACTGGGAATCTGTCTCCTACGGCGGGGGCGCGGGCAACGCAGTGATAGGCCATGCCGCCGCCGCAATTGCTGCCGGGTTCTGTAACTACGTGGTGTGCTTCCGCGCCGCCAACCTCCGTTCCGGGTTACGTTTGGGCCGGGCCAGGGGTCCGGAGCGAATTGCCGGCGGGGCGCAGAGCTTTGCCGCTCCCTGGGGCAACATGGCGCCGGCGCATCATTTCGGCATGTTCGTCCGGCGTTACATGCACGAGTACGGGGCTACTAGCCGCCACTTCGGTTGGGTCGCCGTTACCTTGCGCGAGCATGCCTCCCGGAACCCCCGTGCTCTCCGGAGGGACCCCATCACCATCGACGACCACCAGAATTCCCGCATGGTAGTGGACCCGCTGCACGTCCTGGACTTTTGCCAGGAAAACGACGGTGCCGCTGCCATTGTGATGACGACCCCGGAGCGGGCCAGGGAACTGCGCCACTCCAGCACCCTGACCCTGGTTGAGGCGGCTGCCCAAGGCTCCGGCCCTCGGAACGATGGCATAATCTACCGTCCCGACCTGGCCGCGTCAGAGTCGGAGAACACCGCCCGAGATCTGTGGGCCCGGGCTCGCCTGCAAGCCTCGGACATGGACGCGCTGATGTTCTACGACCACTTCACGCCGTTCTGCCTACTGAATCTTGAATCCTACGGGTTTGTGCCCCGAGGCGAGGCAAAGGACTTCGTGGAAGGTGGAGGCAACCTTCGGTTCGATGGCATGCTGCCCACCAATACCCACGGCGGCAATCATTCCGAGGCGTATATCCACGGCCTGACCCATCCCCAGGAGGCTGTCCGGCTTATCCGAGGCACCTCTACCGCTCAGCCGCCCCACAAGACGATTAACCGGGTCCTTTCCTGCAGTAGCACGGCCCAGCTGAGCGCCGCCGTGATCATTCGCCGGGGATAGCGCCGGGATGGTCCAAGGATAGCGAGGGGCTTTAATGACTCAAGAAAGCAAACAACCCGTCAAGTCCCGGCCGATGACCGCGCCCCTGGAAGGCGTACCGCTACCCGATCTGGATCGGTTGCCGGACTATGAGCGGGGATTCTGGGAAGGAGCCCGGCACGGCGAGCTTCGCATCCAACGGTGCTCGGATTGCGGCGTGTTCCGGCACCTGCCATCGCCCATGTGCCCCGAATGCTCGTCTCTGGACTACAACTGGACCAAGGTCAGTGGCCGGGGATTCGTTTACTCCTACGTCATAGTCCGACACCCGGTGCACCAGGCAATCCAAGAGAAGGAACAGATTCCCTATAACCTCTGCATGATCGAGCTGGAGGAGCAGAAGGGTCTTCGGATTTGCAGCAACGTCCTCCAAGTGCCCCCCGAGGACATCAGCATCGATATGCCGGTGCAGGTGACTTTCTTTCCTGCGGTCGACGATCCCGAGGTGGTGCTGCCGGTCTTCCTACCCGCCACGGACCAATAGACTCCCTGCCCACGTCGCAACGATTACCCGTTTGGGGCCCGCCGCCCCTTGACTCCCACTCGTGACCGGGTTTAAGCGTCTCCAGGAGACCAAATCCAGTACCTGGAAATTGCGCCGGCATCCACCCGCAGGTCGAATCCGGTGATCATTTCGGAGTCGTCGGATGCCAGGAAGACCGCGGCTTTTCCATAATGTGTCGGGCTGGGGAGCTTGAGCAAAGGCGCGCCTCTGCTGGCGTCTGGTAGTAGTCCCGCTGCACGTTGTCCCGAGCGGGGTGCCGGCCAATCCACGCCCCATCTGGCGGCCCGTTCCCGTCCTTCCGATTGGTCGGTGGCGGTGGGTGTCAAGCTGTTGACCCGGATGCCGTACTCGGCCAATTCCATGGCCACCGACCTGGTGAAGTTGATCAGTCCTGCCTTGGCGGTTCCGTAGCCCACGTTGCCAGGCTCGCCCTGATGCCCCGCGGTGGAGATGATGTTGATGATGTTGCCCTTTCGATTCTGCTGGATCATCAAATGAGCCACATGCTTGGTGAACAAGAAGGCACCGGTGAGAATAATGTCGGTCTGGCGGCGCCACTCGTCTACGGGCATGTTCAACACGCCCTTGAAGTTGAACACAGCTGCGCCGTTCACCAGGATGTCCACACCCCCAAATCGTTCTGTGGCCTTGGAGATAGCGGCGACCACCTGTTCCTCGTCGGTTACGTCACAGGCTACCCCCATGGCATCGTATCCCTCGGCAACTATGCCCGACGCGCATTTCTCAGCGTAGTCCGCGCGGATATCGGCGCAAACCAGGTTGGCTCCCTCCCGCGCCAGCTCCTCGGCGATACCGCCCATGATGTTGGGACTCGTACCGGTCACCAGCGCCGTTTTACCTTCGAGTTTCAATCGCTAGCCTCCACAACTCGGGCGCTTCCACGAATCGAACGGCCCGGGTGTTCGAAACCCGGGTGTTCAAAAGATAATGCTAACCGCACCGTGCCAGGAGAGAGCCTCCAAATCCAGCACTGCGCGGCGGTACGCTATTTTCAGATCCCCGTCGTCCCGCCGCAAGACGTAGTCGATACTACCTACGTAAGGAGCTCCCTCGCCGTTACGGAACCGATAGACCAGGACGTTTGACGTTACCGAGAGCTCACCATCATTGGTTTCCTCAACCCGCACGTTGGAAACGAATCGGCGAGTCCGCGACCAGGGATACTCGCGGTGAGCATAGCGGCTGTTCAGGCGCACCGCGCGAGCGCGCAGGCGGGCGATATCTTCGTCAATGAACACCAGGTCGCGCTTGGGGTCCCCATCCGGTAAGTCGGTGGTGGGGACCACGTACCGGGCATCTTCGGTGAACAAGTTGACCCAGTCGTCCAGGCGCCATTCATCCAATAGCGCCGCCTCTTTAAACAGGAAATCCTCTACCAGCTCGCGCAACGTGGGTTGGTTAGCGGTTGTCATCGTTTACCTGGTCCGGCGGGGCGTCAGTCGTCTGTAGCCAAAGCCGGCACGGCTTCGGTTTCCGTTACCGGCCCGTCCTGCACGTCGGTATGGCTCAGCCCCTGCATATTCGCGTGCCATTGCCGCCAGAATCCCCGCATCTGAAGCTCATCCGTCGATTTGGCAGGACTGAGCATACCCCTCGAGATATCCGACCACTCGGTTTCGGTGGCGCGGAAGCCAGCCTGGCAGGATTCCAGAGCCTCCACATCATCGGGCGTGGCAAAGCCGCCCGATCCCAGGAAGGTCAGGAAGCTGTCCAATCGAGTGGACAGCATGGACTCCGACTCCTCTCGCGGAACGAGGTGCCAAGCCGTAACCTCCATGTGGTCGGGGGCCACCGGTTCGAAATACCGGATGGTGATGGCCATGATGTCGTTGATCACCAGGTTGGGATAGATGATCAGGTTTCGGGAAGTATCGGCCATCCGGTGGGTCCGCTCTTCTCCGTACTTTTCCACCAGCCGCTGACGGACTCGCGCGATCGGCTCCCTAGCCTCCTCACCGAACAGCGGGTGCCAATGGGCGATGGGGCGGCCGTTCCGCACTGGAGATTCGATCACACAATGACCATTGCCCAGCGCTTTCACGGTGCCGACGATGCGGGATGCCGCCGTTTGCCCGCTGTCGTCGGCCCCGAGACTGCTGATGTAATCCAGATAGGTTTGATGGGTCGGAACCAGGTGATATCCATCCAGGCTGTTTTCCACCAGGAGCTTCCAGTTGGCCTTCATGGTGTACTTGTTGGAATCACGAATTACCCGCATCCCTTCCTCGGCTTGGTCTACGATCAGGTCAAGGTAATCTTTAGCGCCAGCCAGATAAGTTACCAGGTCATCGACGTAGGGGTTGAAACTCACGAAGTAAAAGCCCCGATAGCTTTCGACTCTGGGTGGTTGCTTCAGGCCCAGCTCGCTTTTGTCAAAGTAAGGGCCGTAGGCATCCTCGCCGGGGACACCGATCAGCTCTCCGTTGGTGTTGAAAGACCAAGCGTGATAGAAGCATTGCAGGACATCGGCGTTCCCCGCGTCGCGGCGGCAGATCAAAGCGCCCAGATGGGTACAGGAATTGAGGAACACCCGCACCTGATCATCTTTACCACGGACCAAGAAAAGCGGTCGACCAGCTATTGTGCGGCGCAGGTAGTCTCCGGGATGTTCCACTTCCGACTCGTGGCCCAGGTAGATCCAGCATCGGTCAAAGATTTGTTCCTGTTCCCGCCGGAACAAATCCACGGAGGTCATGGACGACCGATGGACCCTGAAAATACCCCGCCGCCGATCGTCTATGATCAGATCTTCGATCTCCATAATTCACCCCAATCGCCCAGCGTAGATTCGAAGTTGACGCTAGGCTAGTACCGTTGCCAGGTAGATTTGTAAGAATATAAGAAAGCAGCCATACTGGGGCATGATCTTTGTGTGAGGAAGTGCCCAGCCATGGCTGCCATCAAGTATAAAGTAGAGTTGACCGAGGCCGAACGCTCCCGTCTCAATGAGGTGTCCCAGCGAGGCAAGGCGTCAGTGCGCACCGTGAAGCGTGCGCTGTCGCTGCTCAAGGCTGACCAGGGGCTTCGGGACCGTGAGATAGCCGATGTGCTGTTGGTCAACGCGGCCACGGTCGCCAGAGCGCGGAAGCGGTACGTGGAGGAAGGACTTGAGGCCGCCATCAATGACCGACCGCGGCCGGGCCAGGAGCGCAAGCTGGACGGCAAGCAGGAAGCGCACCTGATCGCCTTCGCGTGCCGCGCCGCGCCCGCAGGGCACACGCACTGGACACTCCAGTTGTTGGCCGACCAGGTGGTGGAGTTGGAGTTTGCCGAGAGCATCTCCCTGGAGACGGTGCGCCAGATACTCAAAAAAACGAACTCAAGCCCTGGCAGAAGAAAGAGTGGTGTATCCCCAAGGTGAGCGGGGAGTTCGTGGCGCGGATGGAGGACGTGCTGGACCTGTACCAACCGGAGTACAATCCGGAGCGTCCGGTAGTGTGTTTCGACGAGACCTCCAGGCAATTGACTGGGGAGGTGCGTCCGCCCATCGAGGCTGCCCCCGGACGGGTGGCACGCTATGACACCGAGTACCAGCGAAACGGGATCCGGAACCTGTTCATGATCTGCGAGCCGAAGGGTGGATGGAGACATGTGGAGGTGACCGAGCGCCGCACTGCCGTGGACTTCGCGCACCAGATGCGGTGGCTGGTGGACGAGGCCTACCCTGATGCCGAGGTGGTCAGGCTGGTACTGGACAACCTCAACACCCACAAGCTCGGCTCGCTCTACGAAGCATTTGAGCCGTGCGAAGCTCGGCGCATCGCCCAACGCCTCGAGTTTCATTACACTCCTACGCATGGCAGCTGGCTGAACATGGCTGAGATCGAGTTGAGCGTCTTCAGCAGAGGGTGTCTGAACCGCCGTATCAGCGATGAGCCGGAGCTGCGGCGAGAGGTTGCGGCGCTCGAACGCGAGCGCAACGCAGCAAAATCAGCCATAGACTGGCGGTTTACCACCCAAGATGCTCGCCGTAAGCTCCAGCATATCTACCCTACAAAACCAGATTGACACGGTACTAGAGTCCTCGCCCGGGGTTGTCAACCTGTGGTACAGGTAGTGCCGTCAAGTCAAGATGATCGAGTTAGATTACCAGTGAGAGCGTGAGGAGTGGACACAGGTTTTCTCGGGCCGGCTAACACCCCTCAAACTCTGTAAGGAACGGCAGAAGCACTTGGGCATCGGCCAATCCGAGCTGGCCGATCAGATAGGCGTCAGCCCCGGAACCATCCGCGCCCCGGAGTTGGGCAACAGCGCTCTCAAGGGGCGCAAATTCCCCACACTTTTCGACGTGCTGGGCGTGGAGACGCATCTAAGGATAGGCGGCCGGTACCCAATGTTGAACGATCACGCCAAGAGAAGCGAGCACAAGGAGAATTGACGAGCTTGGGCATCAATCTCAACGCGAGGAGTAGCGAGGAGTAGAGTCCCAGGAAGTGGTGTAAGAGTTAGGCGGTTGGCAAAACGCTGACCACCGCGTCATCCTTGATCGGAAATGCCAGACCTGAACAAGGAGAACGACGGTGGTCAAGCAAAGAATGGATCTTTTGGAATTATTACGCAAGCGTGGTATGGACGGAGACGTGGACTTGCTGCGGGAAGCACTGCGGGTCCTGGTGGACGGCATCATGGACGCCGAGGTTTCCGCCCAGATCGGCGCCCAGCACGGCGAACGCAGCCCGGAGCGGGTCACCTACCGCAACGGCTACCGCAACCGCACCTGGGACACCCGGGTGGGCACCATGGAGTTGCACATTCCCAAGCTGCGGGAAGGCAGCTACTTCCCCAGCCTGCTGGAACCGCGGCGGTGCAGCGAGAAAGCCCTGCTGGCCGTCATCCAGCAAGCCTATATAGAAGGCGTGTCCACTCGGCGGGTGGACGATCTGATCAAGGCCCTGGGTTGCGACGGCATCTCCAGCAGCCAGGTGTCGCGCATCTGCGAGCAACTGGACGAAGTGGTGGAGAGTTTCCTGGGTCGGCCCCTGGACGGTGGTCCCTACCCCTACGTGTGGCTGGACGGCCTGACCCAGAAGGTGCGGGAGGGCGGCCGCATCGTCAACGTCTGCGTGGTGGTGGCGACGGGGGTCAATGCCGAAGGGCAGCGTGAGATCCTGGGTATGGACGTGGGGACCAGCGAGGACGGCGCCTTCTGGCTGGCCTTCCTGCGGTCGCTGACCGCTCGGGGCCTCAGCGGGGTGGAGCTGGTAACCTCCGATGCTCACCAGGGGCTGAAGAACGCCATCGCCGCGGTGTTTGCTGGGGCCAGCTGGCAGCGCTGCCGCACCCACTTCATGGCCAACCTGCTCACCCGAGTGCCCAAGCGTGCCCAACCCGGCGTGGCCACCATGGTACGCACCATCTACCAGCAACTGTCTCCCGCCGAGGTCCACGGCCAATTGAGTCGAGTGGTGGAACAACTCCGGGAGCCCTTTGCCCAGGTGGCCGAACTGCTGGCGGATGCCGCGCCGGACATCCTGGCCTTCACGGCCTTCCCAGTGGCCCACTGGCAGAAGCTGTGGTCCAACAACCCGCAGGAACGGCTGAACCGGGAGATAAGGCGCCGGACTGACGTGGTGGGCATTTTCCCCAACCGGCTATCGGCGCGGCGCCTGGTGGGCGCGGTGCTGGCCGAGCAACACGACGAATGGGCCGAAGCCCGCCGCTACCTCACCATCCCCAACGCCGCCGGCAACGAGGCACTGCCGACGCCCAATATGCTGGACGCAGCGGCCTGATCAACATCAAAAGGGATGACGCGCTTTTACACTACTTGACGGGACACTACCACGCGAGGGTGCGTCTAACGTCTGACGAGATGCCGGACTTGGCCATGCTCGTATGGACCTGGCTGCCGGACCTGTTCGCTTTTTTGCGGATCGTCCGGGCGGATACAGCTTACGCGGGCCGGTTGGTGGCGCAGGCTTGAACCGCTCGCGGTTGGCTCCCGTTGTCGATCAAGAAGGCGGATAGCCGCCGGTTCGATGTGCTGCCCAGCCGGCGGGTCGTGGACCGTAAGTTGGCGTGACCGAGCCAGTGCCACCGGCTGTGCAAAAATGATGAAGAACGAACAGAAACCAGGGAAGCTTGGCTACACACCCCCGCGGTCTACCTGATGGTCAAAAAGCTCACGCCTGCCCAAGCCCCTTGGCCACATGCTCTCTCACGCCCCCCACCCTGGCGAAATGGGTGATAACAGGACCAGTGTAAATCCCAACACGACTGCTCTTGTTTTGGTCCAGTTTGGTGGACAGCTTCCACCGGCTAGGGCGTGTTCACACTAACGCAGTGCATCGAGAATGAGTGCGAATGAGATGAACCCGAGGAAGAGCACGTCGAGCTTCTCAAAGCGCGAGAAGACGCGGCGAAATCCCTTCAACCGACGGAATAACCGCTCGATCTCATTCCGCTTCTGGTACATCTGTCCCGCGTCAACTATATTTGCCGGTTGGCGTCAATCAGTTTTGCCGGTTCACCTCCTTGGCCTGGACGCGTTGCTGGGCAGCGTTGGTCCGGTAGCTGGGGACGTCAAACTCCAGGATGACGGAGTGGTGCACGACCCGGTCAATCGCCGCGGCGGTGGCCATTGGGTTGGCAAAGATGCGCTCCCACTCTGAGAAGACCAGGTTTGACGTGATGCCCAACGACCGGCGCTCGTAGCGTTCGGCGATGAGGGTGAAGAGGACCTCCGATTCCTCGGCGCCCTGGGGCAGGTAGCCCAGGTCGTCGAGGAGCAGGAAGTCGAAGTTGTCCAGCTTGCGCAGCTGGCGGGGCAGGTCCAGATCGCGCTTGGCGGCGAGCAGTTCCTGTACCAGACGGTAGGCCGGAGCGAAAAGGACGGAGTGGCCGGCTTCCACCAGGCGGTGGCCCAGGGCGCACCGGGCGTGGGTCTTGCCGGTGCCGGGCAGCCCGAAGGCCAGCACGTTGATGCCGCGCTCCACGAAGCTGCCCTGGGCCAGCTGGTCCAGTTGCTGCCGCAGCGCCAGGGGACTCGGTCGTGCTCGAAGGTTTCCCAGGTCTTGCCCGAGGGCAGCCGGTTGATGCGCCGGTGGCGGCGATCCTCAGCTTCCTGCTCCAGTACCTCCAGGAAAGTTGCCAGGGCATCGCCGTGTCCAGCGGCGGTGAAACGAGCCACCGACTGGGCCCCCACCGTGGGCAGCTTGAATTGGCCGCACAACTGGCCGATGCGGTCCTGCATCACGCTGGTGTCCGTCATGCGCACACCCCCGCCGCCGCCAGGCTGACCGTGAGCAGGCGGTCGTAGATTTTCAGGTCCGGCTTCCCAGACCAGACCAGCACCGGAGCTTCGGGCACCTTGGGCTCGGCCAGGTCCCGCACCTCCGCGTAGTCGAAGGACTCACCCGCCTCCAGCAGTAACGACAGCGCGCTGTCCACCGTGGCTTCCATGGTGGTCGCCGCCAGGTGCAGGATCCGCACGTACTCCACGTCGGCACGCTCCCCGCGCCATTCCCTGAGCGCGTCGTAGGTCAGCCGGAAGTGCCTGGTGGGAAATAGCTGCTCCCGGAAGCGGTAGCGGGCAAAGGCTCCGGGCTTGCGCACCAGCGACCCAATGACGTGGCGGTAATTGACGTTGGCTTCCCCCTCGCCACGCACCCGTTCCATCCGTTCCACCAGGTGGCCCTTGTAGTACACTTCCGCCCAGTCGGCGTACAGACGGATCTGCACCTCCTTGCCGATGAGGCGGGAGGGCACGCTGTAGCTATGTCCCGCTACCTGGATGGTGCACCACTTGCGCACCTTGGACTGGTAGTTGACGTATTCCGGCACCGGGGCTGGGGGCAGGGAGCGTAGGCAAAGCAACTCCTGCTCCAGCTTCCCCTGTACCAGGCGATTGCGTCTCTCCACCATCTGCCGGACGAAGCTGGCGTAGTCGTCGACAGTGTCGAAATCGCGGCTGCCCCGCAGGATGAGGGCCTGGTCGATGGCGTCCTTCAAGCGGTAGTGGGCGTGCTCGGCGACGCCGTTTTCATGGCTCTGGCCGGGATTGATGCGGGTGGAGCGGAGGCCATAGTGGTCCAGCAGGGCGGCGTAATTGTCGTTAAGAGCGCGGCCGCGGCTGCTGCGCAATTCGTGAGTGGCAGCCGCGGTATTGTCGCTGCGCACCACCTCTGGAACGCCGCCCAGAGTCCAGAGGGCATTCTGCAATCCCTGCTGCAACGCCAGGAAGGTCTCGCCGGAGGCGACCTCAGCGTAGCGCCATCCCGAGTGGCTGAGTATCAGCTGGAACAGCAGGTGGGGGTAGGACTGTCCGGCGATGGTCACCTTGAGTTCCCCGCAGTGGGTGAAGTCGAACTGGGCCTGGTAGTGTCCCGTCAAGTAGTGTAAAAGCGCGTCATCCCTTTTGATGTTGATCAGGCCGCTGCGTCCAGCATATTGGGCTCCGGCAGTGCCTCGTTGCCGGCGGCGTTGGGGATGGTGAGGTAGCGGCGGGCTTCGGCCCATTCGTCGTGTTGCTCGGCCAGCACCGCGCCCACCAGGCGCCGCGCCGATAGCCGGTTGGGGAAAATGCCCACCACGTCAGTCCGGCGCCTTATCTCCCGGTTCAGCCGTTCCTGCGGGTTGTTGGACCACAGCTTCTGCCAGTGGGCCACTGGGAAGGCCGTGAAGGCCAGGATGTCCGGCGCGGCATCCGCCAGCAGTTCGGCCACCTGGGCAAAGGGCTCCCGGAGTTGTTCCACCACTCGGTCCAATTGGCCGTGGACCTCGGCGGGAGACAGTTGCTGGTAGATGGTGCGGACCATGGTGGCCACGCCGGGTTGGGCACGCTTGGGCACTCGGGTGAGCAGGTTGGCCATGAAGTGGGTGCGGCAGCGCTGCCAGCTGGCCCCAGTGAACACCGCGGCGATGGCGTTCTTCAGCCCCTGGTGAGCATCGGAGGTTACCAGCTCCACCCCGCTGAGGCCCCGAGCGGTCAGCGACCGCAGGAAGGCCAGCCAGAAGGCGCCGTCCTCGCTGGCGCCCACGTCCATACCCAGGATCTCACGCTGCCCTTCGGCATTGACCCCCGTCGCCACCACCACGCAGACGTTGACGATGCGACCGCCCTCCCGAACCTTCTGGGTCAGGCCGTCCAGCCACACGTAGGGGTAGGGACCATCGTCCAGGGGCCGACCCAGGAAACTCTCCACCACTTCGTCCAGTTGCTCGCAGATGCGCGACACCTGGCTGCTGGAGATGCCATCGCAACCCAGGGCCTTGATCAGATCGTCCACCCGCCGAGTGGACACGCCTTCTACATAGGCTTGCTGGATGACGGCCAGCAGGGCTTTCTCGCTGCGCCGCCGCGGTTCCAGCAGGCTGGGGAAGTAGCTGCCTTCCTGCAGCTTGGGAATGTGCAACTCCATGGTGCCCACCCGGGTGTCCCAGGTGCGGTTGCGGTAGCCGTTGCGGTAGGTGACCCGCTCCGGGCTGCGTTCGCCGTGCTGGGCGCCGATCTGGGCGGAAACCTCGGCGTCCATGATGCCGTCCACCAGGACCCGCAGTGCTTCCCGCAGCAAGTCCACGTCTCCGTCCATACCACGCTTGCGTAATAATTCCAAAAGATCCATTCTTTGCTTGACCACCGTCGTTCTCCTTGTTCAGGTCTGGCATTTCCGATCAAGGATGACGCGGTGGTCAGCGTTTTGCCAACCGCCTAACTCTTACACCACTTCCTGGGACTCTACTCTGGGCGGCGGCGCGGCGGGCGGCGCGGCGCCGGGCGGCGCCGGCGCCTCCCGTCCCGGCGGATGCACCTGGGGGAAGTACACCTCCTGATCCGGACCATGCCGCGCCCGCCTCCTGAGCCTGTCGAAGGGCCTGCAATCGTCGTTGCAGGGTGCGCAGCTGGGACGCGCTGAACCGCCCGGGATGCTGCTCCTCCTCCTGAGCTTGTCGAAGGGCAGTCGATAATTGTCGTTGCCTACAGCTTGCCCGTCGGATCATTCCGCAGCAGCGGCTCAATCTCATCCTCCCACACCCCGTCGAAGGGATCCGGCCGAGTGCGCCACCGATGCTCCGGTTTCGCCTGCGACGGCAATGGCCCACTCTGCCACTTGCGCGCTGAACGCACGCTCATCCCAGCCTTGGCCGCTGCCGTTTCCTGTGTCTTGCCTTCCATACGTTTCTGCCTCAATAGCCTGGTTTGTCGGTCTGTAATCAACGGTACCTCCGTACCGAATAATTACCCCATATCGACCGGCAAAAATAGTCGACGTTACCGGCAGGACTAATTGTCGTCTATCAACATCTCCCGGTCATACGCCCATGGGTGTACACGGGTGCTCAGGGGTGGCACCACCGGCATGAACCCCAAGGCCAAGGCGAGTTGGCGGGTCTCATTGCCCTCGTAGGCGCGGTCCATCAACAGGGACAGTCCCGGGCGTTGCGGGCCAAGACGGGTCAGCAGCTTACGCCCTTCCGGCGCGTCGTGGGCCTGTCCAGGGGAGAGCGAGAACGTTATGGCGGTGCGAGCATCCGCGGCAACCATATGAATCTTGGTGGTCCAGCCGCCCCGGGACTTGCCGATAGACTGGGGTCCGTTTTTTTAGCGCACCCGTACCGTCGGGGTGGACCTTGACGATGGTGCTGTCCATCGCGACCGCTTCGAGTTTGATGCGCACGATCTGTTCCCGCTGGAGGTGTTCAAACACCCGGTCGAGCACCCCATTCTTCGACCAGCGGTTCATCCGTGTGTAGACGGTATGCCAGTTGCCGAATCGGGGCGGCAACCCCCGCCACTTGCAGCCCTGCTCGGCGACATACAGAATCGCGTTGAGCACTTGCAAGTTCGACAGTTTGACGTTCCCACGCTGAACGGGAAGGACCGGTGCAATGCGTTCGTACTGAGCTTCTGTAATCTCCATGCGGGCATGATAACATTTCAGCACAGTTAGTGTGAACAGGCCCTAGTACTACAGTCGCATATTAGGGGGTAAAATAGGCCATTATCCGGTGAGGGGGTGCGGCGGTGACGGCGCGTGAAGAGGAACTGGCGGAAGTGGCCCACTGGGCCGAAGGGATTGAGCAGGTTCATTCCTGCATTGCCGGACGGTTCCGGCGCCCTGAGCCTCGCCGGCGGGTACTGGACTACTTGCGGGGACTGGTCAGCTCGGTCGAGCGCAAGAACGGGTGGCAACTGGCGGAGCAGGCGGGGGATGCCACACCCGACGGGGTGCAGCGCCTGCTGTCCACCTATCGCTGGGATGCGGACCTGGTTCGCGATGACCTCAGGGACTACGTGGTCGAGCAGCTGGGCGCCGCCGACGGGGTGCTGGTGGTGGACGAGACCGGCTTCCTCAAGAAGGGGAGCAAGTCGGTGGGAGTGCAGCGGCAGTACAGCGGCACGGCGGGGCGGATTGAAAACTGTCAGATCGGGGTATTTCTGGCCTACGCTGGCGCCAGGGGAAGAACCCTGCTGGACCGAGAACTGTATCTGCCTCAAGTATGGGCTGAGGACTGGGAGCGGAGGAAGGAGGCCGGAGTTCCGGGAGATGTTTCCTTTCGGACCAAGCCCCGGTTAGCCCAGGAGATGCTGGAACGGGCGCTGGAAGCGGGAGTTCCCTTTGCCTGGGTTACTGGGGATGCGGTCTACGGCAGCGACCGCCGCCTGCGGATGTGGCTGGAGCAGAAAGGGATGTCCCACGTGCTGGCCATCAAGAGCAACGAGCAGCTGTGGGTCTGGCCGGAAAAGGGCCCCCGCCAAGTGAGGGCGGACCGGTTAGCTGCGCTGGTTGATGCATCGCATTGGCAACGGCGCAGCGCGGGCGATGGCGCCAAGGGTCCCAGGGTTTACGATTGGGCCAGGGTGGAGCTACGGCCCCTGAAGGAACCGGGCAAGGGCTACTGGCTGCTGGCCCGGCGCAGCGTCACCAAGCCAGGGGAGTTGGCCTATTACGTGTGCTTTGGCCTCGAAGGAACCACCCTGGAGGAACTGGTGAGGATAGCTGGCGCCCGCTGGGCCATCGAGGAATGCTTTGAGGAGGCCAAAGGCCAGGTGGGGCTGGACCAGTATGAAGTGCGCAAGTGGGACGGCTGGCGCCGGCACATCACCCTGGCCATGCTGGCCCAGGCCTTTCTGGCGGTGGCTCGGCATCAGGCGGCCCAGGGGGGATCGGGTAAAAAGGGGGCTGCCTCGAAGGGGAGGAAGGGCTGATACCGATGACGGTGCCCGAGGTGCGCCGATTGCTCTGCCGGCTGGTCTGGACGCCCTCCCTCCCGGTGGATTTGGTGTTGGCCTGGTCTCGGTGGAGACGCCGACATCAGGCCAGAGCCCAGCGTTGTCATTATCAACGCCGCCTCAAACTTCTGGCATCATATGTGCGACTGTAGTATTAGTCGAGAACCCTGGCCAGTTTCTGCATTGAGCGAAGCTCGCGGGGCGGGTCCATGTGCCGCCCATAGTCGGTCCAGGACACCTCCGCCACGTACAGGTCTCCCCGGGAGTCCACGGCTATCCCGTGGGGGGAATAGAAGCGGCCCGATTGGTCGCCGTAGCTCTCGCGCCCGACCCTGGCCAGGACCTTGCCCCTGGTGTTCATCACCGTTACACGGGGACCGAGATCGGTGCCAATGTCGTTGGTTGCGATCCCGCAGAAGTACTCGCCGATATATATCAGTTCTTCGCCCGAACGGTCGTCGATGCAGATGGCGGCGGCGCGGGAGAGGTTCCCCCATTGCGTCTCGTATTTCCCCTCGGAGCTGAAGACCTGGATGCGATGGTTCTCACGGTCGGCGACGTATACCCAGCCGTCGTTGTCGACAACGACGTTGTGGACGATATTGAACTGGCCGTCCCCGGTGCCCGATTCGCCCCAGGAAAAGAGCAGCCTGCCGTCGGGTGAGTACTTGTGCACCCTCGCGTTGGAATAGCCGTCGGCCACGTAGAATTCTCCAGTGCGCTTGTCGAAGGCCACATGGGCCGGCACGCTGAACGGTTCGCCGCTCATCCTGGGGCTCGGCTGGTGGGGCGTGCCAAGGGTCATCAGCAACTCGCCGTCGGGCGTGAACTGCCGGACCGTGCTGTCGCCGTTGTCCACGCAAAAGACGGTGTCGTCCGGCGCGATGGTCACACCGTGGCTCGACTTTGTACAAAAGCTAGGATAAATTATAAGAACAGGGCAAGCTCGACCAAATCACCAAAAGAGGTCGAGTATGCCTACCCTGCCCGCAGTCATAGTAACCCTGCTGCTGCCCTTTGAGCACCTGTTTGACCCCAGGACCTGGCGCAAAGCCCAACTCCTGGCCATGGGAGCGATCCTGTCTCCCGGCAAACGCACCGTGTCCTCCGCCCTCAACATCCTGGGGATTGGGCAGCACGGCGACTTCGCCATCTATCACCACGTGCTCAACCGTGCCCGATGGTCGCCGCTGCAACTGAGCCGGGTGCTGTTGCTGCTGGTGGCCGGGCGCCTTGGTTCATCCACCGAGCCGTTGGTGTTCGGCATTGACGAGACGGTGGAACGACGCTGGGGCCGGAAGATTGCGGCCAAGGGGCGGTATCGGGATCCGGTGCGGTCCAAGGACGACCAGGTGGTGATGACCCCCGGATTGCAATGGGTGAGCCTGATGTTGCTGACGCGTATCGGGTGGGCGGGTCGACACTGGGCGCTACCGTTTTTGACCGCGCTGGTGGTGTCGGCCCGCTACGACCGGCGCAAAGGTCGCCGGCACCAGACGTTCACCGACTACGCCCAGCAGATGCTGGTCTGCCGGCGCCGGTGGCTGCCGGACCGGGACCTGGTGGTGGTGGCCGATGGCGGCTACGCCAAGCGCGAGTTCCTGCGGCATTGCCAGAGTATGTCAAAGCCGATTGTCGTCGTCACCAAACTGCGCAAGGACGCATCCCGGTACCAGCCCGCGCCACCGCGGCGGCCCGGCCAGATCGGGCGGCCCCGGGTGGTCGGCGCGCGATTGCCCAGTCCCACGGCGGTGCTGGACGATCCCGCTACACAATGGATTCCCTACCGTGCCACCGGTTCCGACGGCAGTACCGCCAGGGTCGAGCTCGCTTCGGGCGTGGCGCTGTGGTACCACGGCGGGCCGCCGCGCCTTCCCATACGTTGGGTCGTCATCAGATACCTGGAGGAGCGCCGCGGGCCTTATGCTTTGCTATGCACCGACACCGAGGCGGAACCCCTGCGGATACTGCAGTGGTATCTGCTGCGCTGGCAGGTCGAGGTGACCTTTGAGGAGCTGCGGGCTCACCTGGGCGTGGAAACCCAGCGCCAGTGGTCGGAACGAGCCATCGCCCGAACCACCCCCGCGCTCTTTGGCCTGTTCAGCGTGGTGACGCTGGCAGCGGATATCCTGATCGAACAGCGTGGCGGCATGGCGCCGCGCACCGCGGCGTGGTATGACAAAACCAGCCCTTCCTTCGCCGACGCCATCGCCCTGGTCAGACGACACCTCTGGGTGCAGCAGGGAACTTTTATGCCGTCCGAGCGCGAGCACGAATCGATAAAAGTCCCGCGCCTCTTGTACCACAGGATGCTCGACACGCTAGCCTATGCCGCTTGATTGTACAAAGCCGAGACTCGCCCCCGATGGGGGAAAACTGGTATCTCAATCATCTGCCTAACCTCGCCTGTTCGTTCCGATTTACCGCATTCAGCCGATTTACCGCATTCGTCTGCGGTATGCGTTGGGGAATGCGTTACCCCATTTTGAGTAGGAAAACAGCCATTTACCGCATACCGCATTGCTTTTGCCAATTGGAGGACATAAATTATTTTCTGGTTCTCGCCTGCGCACACAGGGGGGAAGTGAATGCGGTATGCGGTAAATCACTCTGTTTTGGCTCATTTTGAGTAGGGATTTGGGTAACGCATTCATTACCGCATTCGTACCGCATTCGTTACCGCAGACGATTGAATGCGGTAAATATGCGCTAGTTGAGCAGTCCCGCCGCACGTTGCTTGACTTCGGCGGCATCTGCCTTTTCCGCCCAGAGCCGCATATCTTCGGGGTTGGGCGGTTGGTCGGTGGGGTGGCAGAAGCGTTGTCGGGGACGAATGCCGAGCGTGGGATGGTTCCTGCTGTTGTTCTCCGCTACGGTTTTCCACTTGCCACCCAACATCGTGTCAGGCGAGGCTACGATGCGCCCCCACACCGTCAGTTTGGGTTGCTTGCGCCCTTCATGGGGTTGGTACAGCCCGCCTATCTCTTCCAGCGAGATACCTCGTAGCCCGCCTTCCCGTGTCTCGTGAATTGCCTTGACGTGCGCCCGCTCGGGGTCGGCGGTGTCGAAGAACTCCTCCTTGCTGGCATCGGACGCCGTGGGCATCGTGTAGCCTTCGTGGATGGCTTTCATCGCAACCCGAATGCCCAGCGTCAAGAGAGCCCGCCGCTCATCTAGGTTTGACTCCCGCTTGGCTTCATCGGGTATCCGCTCACCCGTAACCTTGATAACCGTACTCCTGCGCCAAGCCCCCTCGGACGCCGACATTTGGGGTTCCTCAACGGTGGAGAACACCAGTTGAGCAATCGGCTTGCCCGTAATCAATGCCCCGTGAGCACCAGGGTAGCGGCTGGATAGCATCTGATTGCCAAAGACTTCGTACAGCCGCCCACGGAATACGCCGGTGATGTCCGAGCCGAAGCAGATCAACTGCTGTTTGGCAATAAGGTCAGTCAGGGCGGCGTTGTGCGGAGCGGTGATATTGGCGGCGGTCAGGTGCTTGTGCAGGTCGTCAAACGGTGCCGTCATCCCGCCGAGCGTGTCCGTCAGGAAGTTGATTACCCCCGTCTTGCCCGCCCCCGAATCACCGATGATGATGACGATAGGGGCTAGGGCTGGCGCACGTCCCGAAAGCGCAATGCCGAACGTGGTCAGCAGGGTTTCCAGTGTGGTGTCATCGAACAGGGGGATGCCGGCGGGGGACAGGTAGCCACGTACCAGATTCCAGCAATCGGCGTCCGTCCAATCGGGGCAATACTCCACAGGGACAATCTCACGGTGAACGTCCAGCAGGGGGTCGTGAGCACGAAAATCGCCGGTGAACAGGTCCACAACGCCGTTGAGGACGGGAAGCCTGCCGACTATTCGGAGTGGCATATCCGCTTTCAGGTTGTCTTTGACTGCTTTCATAATCTTGCTCTCCTTGGGCTCTGCCAGCCCTCGTTGAAATACGCTTGAAATGTTGTCCATCAGTGCCAGCCAGACCGCATCGTCGCCCTCGGCGTTCCCCCATCCGTTCTCCCAATGCGTCTCGTCCCACCGATGCCAACCGCCGTGTTTCCTGTCAAACCTCCATTTTGTTTTAGTGCTGTATCGCTCTGCGGTGTGCCTGCCGTAGTGAATGGGATCCAAGTCATACTTGGTTTCACCCGCCTTGGTCTTGGAGACGTTGATGCCGTCCCTGCGTGAACGGGGGTCAACGGGGAAATCGGGGGGCATTGACGGAACCTGCTTGCCGGCGGACTGTGCCGCCTTCGCTATCGGCGCATACCATTCCCAGACGGTCATCAATGCGCCTTCGTTAGCGATGCCGAGCATCCCTGCGTCATAGCAAGCCCGCACTTCGTCAGACATCAAATCACGGATATTGCCGAGTTGCGGCTCACCGATGTTTTCCGTTGCCAGCTCCACCTCGGGCGGTGCTTGTTCTCCACCGCCATCATTCGGGGCTGCCGTTTCCTGCTCGGAAGCATCAGCGGGATCTGGTGGTGCCGTGGGGTTGTGGGTTTGGATATGCGCCGAGAGTGCGCCCAGATCGTGCAGCTGCCGGATCTCTGGTGGCATGACGCTGGGGATAGGAGTTGTGCCGTTGACCGCCTGCCCATTGGACAATTCGGATGCGGGTTTGTTACCATTACTCATGCGTTGAGCCTCCATGGTGGTGGTTCTGATTTGCCCCCTCTTCACCCGAGGGGGCTTTTTTGTGTTGGACAACCGTCCGAGATCCCTTATTGTATCGGGACATAATCTATTTATCTACTTGATAACTAGAGAGTTGTCTATTAGGCAACCCCTAGTGTCTATTAGGCAACCCCTAGTGTTCAATATGCTGTCCCGTATGTTGTTTTCGGTTACCAATTATGTTATCATATATGTGTAAGGAGGTGGATACTGACATGGACAACAAGCACAAAACCAGAGGCTTCAAGGGCGAGACGTATTCTGAGGTCGTCCGCCTGAGCAATCTCGGTTGGACCCGGCCCGAGATAGCTGCTGAGCTGGACATGACCGGCCCGACCATCTCGTATCACCGGAGGAAGGCTTTCAACCGAGGTGACCTGGTGCGCTACGCCGGCCGACACCGCCTGCCCGAGCCGGCGCCGGCGCCCGTCGAGATGCCCACTCCTCAGTCACTGATCATCAGGGTCCCGGCCGGCGTCCAGGTCGAGGTAATCCAGGCCGGGCCGGCAGCCGACCTCGCCTTCGCTACCTAGTGGCAATAGGCAGCCCCCCTTAATCCAGTAATCAAAGACAGTGTCCGCACGTGTACGCGCTGACGCACTCCCACGCACGCTCGCGGCACGCTGCCAACCGGACACACGCGCGCGCGCCAATGCGCTGGTCTGCTCCGGCACACGAGCGAACGCGGGTGCAAGCAACCACGCCGTGAGCAAGCGCGCGCGCGATCATTCCGGACGACAGACGCCACCGCGCGCGGACACGAAAACACACACGCGCGGACGCATATGAGGGAATCGCATATGAGCACGGATGCTGACCGCGCCGCGAGCGTGGAAGAACAAGCGCACGCCACCGCTGACCTCGAGGCCACGCACGCGAACGCGCAAGCGCAGCCGCGCGAGGAAGCGCACGTGCCTGCACCTGCGCCACAACAGCCCGATTACACAAGCGCGCCCCAGGACCCGCACGAGCGCGCGCCTGAGATTCTCAGCCTCTCCGACCCGGAGCCGCCCGAGGCTGAGAGCAACCCCATGGCCGCCGTCCGTAACGCCCTGATGGGATACAAAACCGAGCGGGACCGTGAGCGCGCGGCGGACGAGTCCAAGGTGCTCCCAGCCGAGACCTCCAGGCGATGGCATCGCGCGCACAAGGACAGCGACAGCCAGACCCCTCCCCGCCGGAAACGGGGGAGCTCCGGCTGGCGGCGGTGAGCAGGAAGAGGTAGGATGAGGGGGTAGGCCAGACCCACACCCACCCCACCCAGCCCAACATCGGACGGTGAGCGCCGGGACGCTTGGGAGGTGGCGGGACTGCGGACCATTACCGCCGCCCTGCTCGGTCTGGAGTACCGGATTGAACCCACACCATCGCCCCCGCTTGACCTTGCCGTGTTGACCCACGACCCCGATGCAATGGTGCGTGAGGAGGTTTACGGCAGGGTGGAATGGCGGGCGGACCGGGCTACGGTTCGGGCGGCGATGGGAACCCGTGCGGAGGCGGCCGTATGAGGAGCACATCGGGATTTATCGGGCTGGTGGTGGGCGTGGTCGCCTTCGGCATAATCGCTGTGGTGGCGGTGGTCATTGGGCTGGTGGCGATTGGCTATCGGGCGCGCATCGCCGGCGATGATGAGACGGACGAGACGGACAACGCCGCCGCTCCAACTCCTGCGCCCGCTCAATCTCCGGAACTCTGGTGCTTGGATACCCGCTCCCCGTTCCTGGTCAACGCCGCTGGTGAGCACCAAGAGGGTAGCGGTGTCCGCCGCCTCTGTGAGTTGGACGACAACGGCGTTGTTGTGGACCCGAACGGGGTCATTGTCCCACCGCCACCGACTCCTTTGTTGCCCTATCTGCCAGCGATGACGCCCACGCCGATACCGGCGCCCACGCCAACACGCTCTGCAATGTGTCTCAACACGGAGACGGGCGAGATGGCGAACTGCCGCCATTCTAAAGCCAACGGGGGTAACTGAATGGCAAAGCAAACCGCAAAGCCAAAGCACAAAGGGCGGGTATTCAGCCCCCAGCCCGAACCATCGGACTACCACAAGCACCACACCGAGGAGGTGAACTATGGCGAAAGGGTACAGGGGCAAGGGCAACAACGACCTGTTGAAGAAGTTACAGCAGGCGTCATCCACTGATGGGAAACAGCCCTCGCCCACCAGCGCCAAGAAGCGTAAGAAGCCCAAACTACCGAGCAGGAGGACGAAGTAGCCGGCTCATTCCGAGCTGAACGCCATCGTCAAGAACCGTGCGATCTGCTCATTCTTGACGATGGCCAAGGTTAGGACACCAGTCATCGGAGGTGGGTATGGGAATGGCACGGCAACGGGTAATCAGGACGATGCAACGCAAGGGGTACAGTGCGCCGTCATCCGTCTCATCGCCGCCAAAGCCAAAGCGTAAGGCTGGGACAAGGCGGAAGGTGGGCGGGTACAGTGCAGGCAGTGGGATTGCCAAGAGCAACAGGAAGCGTCTCGGGCGGATGAGGAGGGGAGTACGGCGGTAGGGGAACCAGGGGCGATGTTCCCGCTTGGGGACAGCCCAGACCTACCAGATTCCCTATTACTATGAATATGTGCCCGCGTGTGCGGAGAGAGAGGGAAAATCCGCTTTGAGACAGCCCAGACCTACTAGATAGGCTATTACTATGTATTTGTGCCCGTCGTGTGTGTGGGTGCGTTTGAGCAAGCCCTCACCTAGATGATGAGCACCGATTGAGTAGGAACCAGCAGGCTCATCAGGCACGAACCAAGCACCAACCAGCAGGCTCGCCAACGCCGTCAGTGTCGCCCAGCGTCTCCCCACCTTGCCCCAGACCTAACACGAATGTACTAATTCCCTAACACGAATATAGTAATTTCCCTAACAGCAATCTGTTAGGCTACCCAAAACAGCGGGAGGACGCCCCAAAATGATGCAGAAACCCCCCCAATTCCGCAGTCCTTCATCCCGCCGCTCTAACCGTCCTTGGGGCAGGTACAGCAGTCCACCACCGGGCGAACGGGATGCACGGCGGATACAGGCGGCAAAGGACGAGCGGGACAACCCTACCCCCGCTAAAAATCCCACCCTCCAGCAAAAGCCGCTAACCCACCGTGAAGTCCAGGTACTCAATCTCCTCGCCGCCAGCAAGACCCACACCGCCATTGCGTCCGAGCTGGGCGTCAGTAAGCATACCGCCCTAGCCCACATTCGCAACCTGCGGGTCAAGTTGGGAGCGAAGAACAAACTGGATGCCGTGCTGAAGGGGATACGGTCGGGGATTGTTACGGAATGACCAGCCATGTCCCATCAGCCCCTCTGACAGCGTTTAGGGGGCGTAAGGCGGATTTACCCGTCTACGCCCCCTAAACCCGAATCCACCGAAGCGATGTACGCTGGAGTTGACACCAGGGTTGATGGGCAAGGGAGGGCGAACAGGCCAGGCCAGGTTCCAATAGATGGGGATCAGGGCGGTGTGAAGTAGGCACCCAGACACGATGATGGCGGCCCGCAGTGGCCATGGCGGGCGTAATTCGAGATGCAGTGGGCAAGGAGTGCCCTTCGCGGGCTGGGTTGGCGCGAGTTGGCGGGAACGGTCAGATGGCCGGATGGCGGGTCAGTGGCAGACGGCCGCCGTCAGGCTGGGAGTGGAAGGGCTCGCAATCGAGCCAAGGCGCGACTGAACTGGTTTTTCCAGGGCCAGCGCTGGGGCAGATGCAAAGTGAGGCGGCGCGCCGAGCGGGTGAGCCGTCCGGCGAGGGAGAAGAAGCGTCGTCGGAGGGTCTTGGTGGTTACCAGTTGCTCACCCAGACCGATGCGCGCGGTCCAGCGGGCCAGGTTATGCGCCATCACCTGCACCGCCAGCCAGGCGCCGTTGGCGGCGAAGCGGCCTGAGGGGAGATGGTTGAGCCCGACGCCGTACTTGAGGTCTCGGATGGCGTTCTCGATCTCGGCGTGGCGCCGATGGTCGGCCTCCAGTTCCAGGGTGTCCCCGTCTCGGTCGGTGATGAAGCCGTGATAGCGGTAGCTGGCGAAGAGGGCCAGCTGGGAGCCGGGCGTGGGCTGCACCCGCCGGACGATGAGCCGCACCGGTGCGGCGTCGGGCTCATCCTGGAAGGGGACGTAGGTGGTCTCCGCCACGTCGGCGGCGCCGTCCATCCAGTAGGGAATCGGCGTCCAGTCAGTCTCGGGTATGGCCTCGATGATATTCCGCAGGCGGGCTTGCTGGCGGATGGTGATGGAGTAGCGCACATCCATCTTGCGGCAGACGGCGACGATGGCGTGGGTGTAGAAGCCGCTGTCAGCCCGCACCGTGAGTTGTCCTCTGGCGCCAGCGTAGCGTACTCGCCCCACCGTCTCGCGTAGAAAGTGGGCGGCGCCCCGAACGGTATTGGCGCGGCCCTTGCGCAGCCGAGCCATCAGCACGTCGCCGGTTCCGGCGGCAATGGCCAGCAGCGGGTGATAGCCTCGCTGGCCGGTGTAGCCGTGGTCGCGCGCCCCCTCCTTGGCCAGACCGTATGTCTCGCAGATGGTGGAGTCCAGGTCGATGGTCAACGGCCCGTCGCCGGGTCCGGCCCCAGCCGACCAGGCCCGGGCCAGCAGCTCCCGGCTGACCCGATCCAGTTGGCGGACGTGGCCCCACCGGAAACTGCGCAGGAAGGTCCCCAGGGTGGATGGCGCCTTGATCACACACCCCAGCACCTGCTCGGTTCCCCCAGCGCGCAGCGCGTCGGCGTCGTCGATGCAGTCGCCACCGGCCAATGCCGAGGCCACCAAGGTCAGGAACTTGTCTCCCGCATTCGCCCGACCCGGCGCATCTCCCAGGTCAACATTGTTGTCCACCAGCTCGCCCAGTCCCAGATGATGGGCCAAAGTGACCGGAAGGATCAGCCCAGCATTGGCCACCAGGCGATGATCGTCGAAGGCAACGTCGATGCGGTCGGGGTGCTCAAGTGGTAACATCTTTTGGGTGCTCCTTGTTTCGGGTCGGTTTTCTGTTTCAAAAACCATTATCCCCGAAGCCGGGAGCACTTTTTCATCCCTTCATCACGCCGACACGCTCATCTTATCGGTGGATTGGGGCTGACACAGGCCCTGGTCCGTCCAGACCCACAGCTTCTCGTTGCTCCTGATGGCCAGCACGTGGGGAATTCCCGCTCGCTCCAGCCACCGCCGCAGCTTGCGGTCGTTGCCATAGACCTCAGCTCCAGCAACCCAGCCGAAGGGGACTCCTGATTCCAGCGCCCGCTTCAGCATTAGCTGGGCCAGTTGCGGCTTGGTCCGAAAGCCGACACTCTCCGGCACCCCAGCCTCCCGCCGCCACTCCCAGTCTTCCGCCCACACCTGGGGCAGGTACAATTCCCGGTCCAGCAGGGTTCTGCCCCTGGCGCTGGCATAGGCCAGAAAAACGCCAATCTGACAGTTCTCGATCCGCCCCGCCGTCCCGCTGTACTGCCGCTGCACCCCAACCGACTTCTCCCCTTTCTTGAGGAATCCGGTCTCGTCCACCACCAGCACCGCGTCAGCGGCGGACAGATGCTCCACCACGTAGGATTTCATGTCATCACGAACCAGGTCCGCATCCCACCGATAGTTGTACAACAGGCGCTGCACCCCGTCGGGTGTGGCATCCCCCGCCTGCTCCGCCAACTGCCACCCGTTCTTGCGCTCTACGGAACTGACCAGTCCCCGCAAGTAGTCCAGTACCCGCCGCCGCGGCTCAGGGCGCCGGAACCGTCCGGCAATGCAGGAATGAACCTGCTCAATCCCTGCGGCCCAGCGGGCCACTTCCGCCAGTTCCTCTTCACGTCCCGTCACCGCCGCACCCCCTTACCGGATAATGGCCTATTTTACCCGATAATCTGCGACTGTAGTATTAGGTTCTGTTGACATTTCACCGCAACCAGATGAGAGCGGCGGTGAAGTGCAGGAAGCCCAGGTATCTGGTGTCCAGCTTCTCAAACCGGGAGAAGATCCGGCGATAGTGCTTGATCTTGTTGATGAAGCATTCGACCAGATGGCGCTCCCGGTACAGATGCCGGTCATAGTCGGCGGGTGCCTTGCGGTTCGAGCGGGGCGGAATGACCGGCATCATACCCAGTTCCAGGATGTGCTGGCGAAACTCCTGGGCATCGTACCCTTTGTCGGCCAGTACGTGCTCGCCAGCATAACCGGCGATCAATTCCTCCGCCTGGGTGATGTCGTGCTGTTGCCCTCCAGTCAGGATGAATCGCAAGGGGTTGCCCAAGCCGTCCACGCTCACGTGAATCTTGGTGCTGAACCCGCCGCGGCTCCGGCCCAGGGCCTGGGCCGCCTGGCCACCCTTTTTGGGGGAGCTCCCGCCGCGCAAGGGTGCGCCCGGACCACCGTGCTGTCGATGATCAGGTATTCCAGATCCGCGTCGTCGCAGAAATGTTGATGCATTTGTGCCCAGACGCCTTGGTCAGTCCAACGGGCGAATCGTTTGTAGACGCTGTTCCAGTTCCCGTATTCGGCTGGCAGCAGTCGCCATTGGGCCCCAGAGCGGTTAATCCATAAGACGGCCTCGACAAAACGCCGGCAATCCGCTTCCTGGCCAACGTACAGGCCGGTGCAGCCACGCAAGAAATCGAGAATCCTAGCCCACTGTTCTGGTGATAATCTGATGTTTGACATACGGCCATTATAATGAAATGTCAACACGCCCTAGTACTACAGTCGCATATTAGGGGGTAAAATAGGCCATTATCCGGTGAGGTGATAGACGACAATTAGTCCTGCCGGTAACGTCGACTATTTTTGCCGGTCGATATGGGGTAATCATTCGGTACGGAGGTACCGTTGATTACAGACCGACAAACCAGGCTATTGAGGCAGAAACGTATGGAAGGCAAGACACAGGAAACGGCAGCGGCCAAGGCTGGGATGAGCGTGCGTTCAGCGCGCAAGTGGCAGAGTGGCCCATTGCCGTCGCAGGCGAAACCGGAGCATCGGTGGCGCACTCGGCCGGATCCCTTCGACGGGGTGTGGGAGGATGAGATTGAGTCGCTGCTGCGGAATGATCCGACGGGCAAGCTGTAGGCAACGACAATTATCGACTGCCCTTCGACAAGCTCAGGAGGAGGAGCAGCATCCCGGGCGGTTCAGCGCATCCCAGCTGCGGACGCTGCAACGACGATTACAGGCCCTTCGACAGGCTCAGGAGGCGGGCGCGGCATGGTCCGGATCAGGAGGTGTACTTCCCCCAGGTGCATCCGCCGGGACGGGAGGCCCAGTTCGACTTCACCCACTGCGGAGAACTCAAGGTGACCATCGCCGGCCAGTCCTACCCCCACCTGCTGTTCCAGCTGATACTCAGCCACTCGGGATGGCGCTACGCTGAGGTCGCCGCCGGTGAGACCTTCCTGGCCTTGCAGCAGGGATTGCAGAATGCCCTCTGGACCCTGGGCGGCGTTCCAGAGGTGGTGCGCAGCGACAATACCGCGGCTGCCACTCACTAATTGCGCAGCAGCCGCGGCCGCGCTCTTAACGACAATTACGCCGCCCTGCTGGACCACTATGGCCTCCGCTCCACCCGCATCAATCCCGGCCAGAGCCATGAAAACGGCGTCGCCGAGCACGCCCACTACCGCTTGAAGGACGCCATCGACCAGGCCCTCATCCTGCGGGGCAGCCGCGATTTCGACACTGTCGACGACTACGCCAGCTTCGTCCGGCAGATGGTGGAGAGACGCAATCGCCTGGTACAGGGGAAGCTGGAGCAGGAGTTGCTTTGCCTACGCTCCCTGCCCCCAGCCCCGGTGCCGGAATACGTCAACTACCAGTCCAAGGTGCGCAAGTGGTGCACCATCCAGGTAGCGGGACATAGCTACAGCGTGCCCTCCCGCCTCATCGGCAAGGAGGTGCAGATCCGTCTGTACGCCGACTGGGTGGAAGTGTACTACAAGGGCCACCTGGTGGAACGGATGGAGCGGGTGCGTGGCGAGGGGGAAGCCAACGTCAATTACCGCCACGTCATCGGCTCATTGGTGCGCAAGCCCGGAGTCTTTGCCCGCTACCGCTTCCGGGAGCAGCTATTTCCCACCAGGCACTTCCGGCTGACCTACGACGCGCTCAGGGAATGGCGCGGGGAGCGTGCCGACGTGGAGTACGTGCGGATCCTGCACCTGGCGGCGACCACCATGGAAGCCACGGTGGACAGCGCGCTGTCGTTACTGCTGGAGGCGGGTGAGTCCTTCGACTACGCGGAGGTGCGGGACCTGGCCGAGCCCAAGGTGCCCGAAGCTCCGGTGCTGGTCTGGTCTGGGAAGCCGGACCTGAAAATCTACGACCGCCTGCTCACGGTCAGCCTGGCGGCGGCGGGGGTGTGCGCATGACGGACACCAGCGTGATGCAGGACCGCATCGGCCAGCTGTGCGGCCAATTCAAGCTGCCCACGGTGGGCGCCCAGTCGGTGGCTCGTTTCACCGCCGCTGGACACGGCGATGCCCTGGCAACTTTCCTGGAGGTACTGGAACAGGAAGCTGAGGATCGCCGCCACCGGCGCATCAACCGGCTGCGCCGGGAGTCCCGGCTGCCCTCGGGCAAGACCTGGGAAACCTTCGAGCACGACCGAGTCCCCCTGGCGCTGCGGCAGCAACTGGACCAGCTGGCCCAGGGCAGCTTTGTGGAGCGCGGCGTCAACGTGCTGGCCTTCGGGCTGCCCGGCACCGGCAAGACCCACGCCCGGTGCGCCCTGGGCCACCGCCTGGTGCAGGAACTCCTCGCCGCCAAGCGCGACCTGGACCTGCCCCGCCAGCTGCGCAAGTTGGACAACTTCGACTTCCTGCTCCTCGACGACCTGGGCTACCTGCCCCAAGGCGCCGAGGAGTCCGAGGTCCTCTTCACCCTCATCGCCGAACGCTACGAGCGCCGATCGTTGGGCATCACGTCAAACCTGGTCTTCTCGGAGTGGGAGCGCATCTTCGCCAACCCCATGGCCACCGCCGCGGCGATTGACCGGGTCGTGCACCACTCCGTCATCCTGGAGTTTGACGTCCCCAGCTACCGCACCAACGCAGCCCAGCAACGGGGCCAGGCCAAGGAGGTGAACCGGCAAAACTGATTGACGCCAACCGGCAAATATAGTTGACGCGGGACATGAGGGGGTGCGGCGGTGACGGCGCGTGAAGAGGAACTGGCGGAAGTGGCCCACTGGGCCGAAGGGATTGAGCAGGTTCATTCCTGCATTGCCGGACGGTTCCGGCGCCCTGAGCCTCGCCGGCGGGTACTGGACTACTTGCGGGGACTGGTCAGCTCGGTCGAGCGCAAGAACGGGTGGCAACTGGCGGAGCAGGCGGGGGATGCCACACCCGACGGGGTGCAGCGCCTGCTGTCCACCTATCGCTGGGATGCGGACCTGGTTCGCGATGACCTCAGGGACTACGTGGTCGAGCAGCTGGGCGCCGCCGACGGGGTGCTGGTGGTGGACGAGACCGGCTTCCTCAAGAAGGGGAGCAAGTCGGTGGGAGTGCAGCGGCACGGCGGGGCGGATTGAAAACTGTCAGATCGGGGTATTTCTGGCCTACGCTGGCGCCAGGGGAAGAACCCTGCTGGACCGAGAACTGTATCTGCCTCAAGTATGGGCTGAGGACTGGGAGCGGAGGAAGGAGGCCGGAGTTCCGGGAGATGTTTCCTTTCGGACCAAGCCCCGGTTAGCCCAGGAGATGCTGGAACGGGCGCTGGAAGCGGGAGTTCCCTTTGCCTGGGTTACTGGGGATGCGGTCTACGGCAGCGACCGCCGCCTGCGGATGTGGCTGGAGCAGAAAGGGATGTCCCACGTGCTGGCCATCAAGAGCAACGAGCAGCTGTGGGTCTGGCCGGAAAAGGGCCCCCGCCAAGTGAGGGCGGACCGGTTAGCTGCGCTGGTTGATGCATCGCATTGGCAACGGCGCAGCGCGGGCGATGGCGCCAAGGGTCCCAGGGTTTACGATTGGGCCAGGGTGGAGCTACGGCCCCTGAAGGAACCGGGCAAGGGCTACTGGCTGCTGGCCCGGCGCAGCGTCACCAAGCCAGGGGAGTTGGCCTATTACGTGTGCTTTGGCCTCGAAGGAACCACCCTGGAGGAACTGGTGAGGATAGCTGGCGCCCGCTGGGCCATCGAGGAATGCTTTGAGGAGGCCAAAGGCCAGGTGGGGCTGGACCAGTATGAAGTGCGCAAGTGGGACGGCTGGCGCCGGCACATCACCCTGGCCATGCTGGCCCAGGCCTTTCTGGCGGTGGCTCGGCATCAGGCGGCCCAGGGGGGATCGGGTAAAAAGGGGGCTGCCTCGAAGGGGAGGAAGGGCTGATACCGATGACGGTGCCCGAGGTGCGCCGATTGCTCTGCCGGCTGGTCTGGACGCCCTCCCTCCCGGTGGATTTGGTGTTGGCCTGGTCTCGGTGGAGACGCCGACATCAGGCCAGAGCCCAGCGTTGTCATTATCAACGCCGCCTCAAACTTCTGGCATCATATGTGCGACTGTAGTACTAGAGCCTATTTACAATCTTTTTAGGATTAGCACCGTGAAGGCAAGCACCACCATTTGCAGGCTAGTATTGAGCTTTCTTTCGCAGTTCTTCCAGAGTCGGCGGCACTTTTCCAGCCAGGCGAAAGATCGCTCCACCACCCATCGCTTTGGAAGCACCACGAAGGTGTGCAGTTCGTTTGCGTTTCACCACTTCCACCGAGGCTCCCAACAGGCCTTGCACCGCAGTGGCAAAGGGCTTTCCGGTGTAACCCCCGTCCACCAGCACGTTCTGCACTTGACTGAGGCCGTCTCGGCGCCGGTCAAACATCGCCAAAGCCCCGGCCCGGTCGGTAACGTCGGCGGTAGTCACGTGTATCGCATGGGGCAATCCTTGCGTGTCCACCGCGATGTGACGCTTGATTCCCGACACCTTCTTGCCTGCGTCATAGCCCTTGTGCCCGGCGGTGTCCGTGTTCTTGACGCTCTGGGAGTCCACGATGCAGAAGCTGGTCTGCTCTTTCCGTCCATTGCTTTGTCGGGCCGCGCCAACCGATTTTTTTTAGGACTTGCTCCAGAATGGAATCCTGACCCGGGCCAGGCCGCTCGCTCCATTGCCGGAAATACTTGTAGCAAGTGCGCCAATTGGAGAAGTCCGCAGGCAGCATTCGCCACTGGCACCCACTTTTCAAGAGGTACAGCACGCCGCAGAAAACGTCATACAAGTCCACGGTGCGGGGCTTGGTCCGACGGCGGGCCGACTCCAACACGGGCAGAATCCGGACGAATTGCTCCCGGCTGATGTCGCTGGGATAGGAATGAGACATGATTACCCCTCCCCTGATAATAGTCTCAGCTTAACCTATTTCAGAGATCGTAGACAGGTTCTTATATGCAACTATGAATTTGAACAGGTCAATCAGGGATATCATGCCTACGAGCAACCCAGCGTGTTGGTCAACAAACTCGCCGTTGATTTTCACAGACAAGCTCTGCGATTGTTCTTGCACGATGGCTTCCCAAATCGTCATCAGGGACACTTCCTCGACATCGAACTTTTCGGAGATACGTTCCCTGCCAATAATTTTTATATCATCTAACGCCTGTCGGTCTTGCTCGGAAATAGGCTCCAACGTCGCAGATACTAAAACAATCCGAATGTCATCAGATTCTTGCTGAAGGAACGCGTCAATCTTTTGCATAACCCGTTTGCTATCTTCCGACAGGTGCTGATTTTTCCCTAGCATCGTATCTATGACTTTTCCGCCTTCTTCACGGATCGTTGGGACGCCAGAGAAGGAAGTGCCGTATTTGCTTTGGACAATATAGTACGTATCGCTTTCCTCCGAATTGCCGTCATGAATGTCGAGATCGGAACGCTTTAGATACGCGATGTCAATTCCGCCGTCACCAGAGCCGTCGCAAACATCAAAATCGTCATCGTCAGTGGTCACACTAAGCCATTGAGTTCTGAGCTTGGTCGCGAAAAGTCGCCCTTTCTCTAACGGCGACAGGTTGCCTTCATCTATTTCGGACAGCCATTCTTCACGGAATTGCTCGTAACTGATTTCAACCGCAGCGTTGCTCGTCACCATTGCTGTGTTCTCCCTCGTGCAAAAATCAGGATCCACCTATCCGCCGTGGCTAGTGCAGGGCCAGCATCCGTTGCAGGGCTACCAGGGATTCCCGCTGCATCTGGTCTGGCACCTTGATGCGGTTCACCACCTCTCCGGCCACCAGGTTTTCCAGCGTCCACAGCAGGTAGGCCGGGTGGATGCGGTACATGGTGGAACACGGGCAGCTTACCGGGTCGAGGCAGAACACCGTCTTGTCGGGGTTGTTCTTGGCCAGACGGTTCACCAGGCTGATCTCGGTTCCAACCGCCCACACCGAACCGGCCAGCGCCTCGTTAATCGCCTTGCGGATGAACTCGGTAGAGCCATCCATGTCGGCGGCCTCAACTGTCTCGCGAGGACATTCCGGATGAACCAGCACGGTTACGTCAGGATAGCGTTCTCGGGCGGATTCGATCTGCTTGGGAGTGAAGCGGGTGTGCACCGAGCAATGGCCCTGCCACAACACCATCTTGGCGGCACGCAGCTGTTCCGGAGTATTGCCGCCCATCGCCTTGAAGGGATTCCAGACGACCATTTCGTCCAGACCGATGCCCAGCTTGAGGGCGGTGTTGCGTCCCAGATGCTGGTCGGGCAGGAACAGGACGCGGTCGGCATCCTGAAAGGCCCATTTCAGCACGGCGGCCGCGTTGGACGAGGTGCAGACTGCGCCCCCGTTGCGACCGCAAAGGGCTTTGATGGCGGCCACGGAGTTCATATAGGTAACCGGCACGATCCCGCCGTGATCACCCAGCACATTCTGCAGGTCTTCCCAGGCGTCTTCCACGTCCTGAATTGGAGCCATGTCGGCCATGGAACAGCCGGCGGTAATGTTGGGCAGGATAACCTGCTGATGTTCGCCGGCCAGGATGCAGGCGGTTTCAGCCATGAAGTGCACGCCGCAGAAAATGATGAAATCAGCCTCCGGATGGGATGCCGCTTCCTGACTGAGCAGGAAGGAATCACCCTGGAAATCCGCGTACTTGATGACTTCCTCGCGCTGATAGTGGTGCCCCAGCACCGTAACCGCCTCACCCAGAGTGTGCCGGGCGGCAGCAATCCGCTCGTCCAGCTCAGCGGGTGAGCAGGCCAGATACTCGCCGGGAATCTTTTGCCAGCGGACGTTTATCGCAATCTCTTCAGCCAGTGATTTGGCCGGCAGTTCGTCCTCGGGGCGGCAGAAGGCGGCGTGCTCGATTTCGGTCAGGGGTATGGTGGGTTGCCGCGTTCGGGTAACCATTTATGCGGCCTCCTTATCTGTAAACTGTGTGCTAAATTTCACAATTAATTTGTACCGAATACACGTCGGTCAGTGTGCGTCGAAGCTGCGTTTGCCAGTTAGCGGCTAGGGATGCCAGCTATTGCACCGACCCGCCCAGCGACCAGGGGCTGGTGCGGTCGATGGTGATATCGACGAGCTGGCCGGCGAAGTCAACGCCGGCGGCGTCATCTGGTGCGTCAAAGTACACCAGTTTGTTGCCACGGGTGCGGCCGGTCCAGCGGCCTCGCTTGCGACTTTCCACCAACACTTGCACCGTTTGTTGCATGTAGTGCGCGTTGATGTCCGTAAGGATGCTCTCCTGGAGGGTGTCCAGTTCCTTGAGCCGGCGACGTTTGTCGTCCTGGGGTACGTCGTCGGTCATGGTGCGGTCGGCGATGGTGCCGGGCCTGGTGGAATACGCGGCGCCATGCACCTTGTCGAACCGCAAATCGTCCACGAGTTGCATGGTGTTCTGGAACTGCGCCTCGGTTTCCCCGGGGAAACCCACGATTATGTCCGTGCTCACGGTAACCCCGGGCACCGTGTCGCGAATCTCGGTGACGATGTCGCGGTATTCGGCGACGGTGTAAGGGCGGCGCATCTGGCGCAGTACATCATCGTCGCCCGCCTGCACCGGCAGGTTGATATGCTCGCAAACCTTGGGCAAATCGGCAACCGACTTGATGATGCGGCTGCTCATATAGGTCGGGTGGGACGTTAGGAACCGTACCCGGTCGAGGCCGTCAATATCATTGAGACGGGTAAACAGGTCGGCAAGGTCGTGGCCGTCGTCGCGATCGTGGCCGTAGGCGTCCACGGTCTGGCCCAGTACGGTTACTTCCCGCACGCCACGAGCCGCCAGCAGTTCCACCTCGTGGGAAATGTCAGCCACCGAGCGGCTCACCTGCCGGCCTCTGCGATAGGGGATGATGCAGAAGGAACACATCAGGTCGCAGCCGTGGATGATGGGAACGTAGGTCGCCACGTCGGGTCGTTGCGGCGCCAGCGATCCTACGCATCCTTCCCAGTCCAGACCCAACCGGTCGCCAACCAGTTCCAGCAGGGGTTCGAACTGCTGCGGTCGCAGGAACAGGTCAACGTGGGGGAAGCGGCGCTGCAGCTCTTCGGTGCGAGGGCCGACCATGCAGCCCGTAAGCACGAGCACAGAGTCGGGGCGAGTTTTGCGCAGCGGCTGGGTCAGGTTCAGGTTGCCGGTAACTTTGTCTTCGGCGCTCTGCCGAACCACGCATGAATTGAGCACGACCACATCGGCGTCGGCGGGGCGCTCTACGGCAGCAAGGCCCAGTTGCTCTAACGCCGACCCCAAACGTTCGGAGTCGGCTGTATTCATCTGGCAACCAATGGTCCAGATGTGATAAGTCTGCATTTAACTAGATCCCGTCTTCACAGGGCCGTTCCGGTGCGGTTTTCTCGGTTTCAGTTGTCCCGACTGAGGGAGCCCGGGGAACAATGGCGGAGGGAGCGTCTACCATTTTGGCTGTATATTTGTACTTGAATCAAGGTTGTTAGCGGGTCTGAAACCTAGCCATGTACCATTTCATATACCTATTATTTCGCGTTGTTTTTGCTTCGTGTTTAGCCGCCTTGGGTTATCCCCTATGCGCCTCGTAGCTATCCTGGGCGGGCACTACGGTGACAGAAACGATACACAAACGCTGCAAATATGTCAAAGTTGTTATACCTGCTCTGCAGGGCTGTCGCATTTGGATGTTGGCGAGTTGGGGAAGGACAATAACGCAGAAATGGTTGTCCCAGCCAGCGCGTTCGAGCCTGCCTCGCACCGAGCCGTTGCTGGTTACATTCTGGCGGTGTTCAGACCCGATTTGCGTAGCGAAACCAGACTTTCCGCGCAGTTCGCCTTGCGGTTGCGGAGCCGGGCTTCATTAACACTACGCCCAGTATCGAACGCAGTTGGTTCTCAACGCCCCAATGGCTGCGCACAATACCGTTGCATCTCTCTGGGGTGAAGGAGTGGCTCGGCAAGTAATAGCGGGTTCCCGTACTGGATTGGTTTCGCAGTTGTCGGTAGTGTCCCGTCAAGTAGTGTAAAAGCGCGTCATCCCTTTTGATGTTGATCAGGCCGCTGCGTCCAGCATATTGGGCTTCGGCAGTGCCTCGTTGCCGGCGGCGTTGGGGATGGTGAGGTAGCGGCGGGCTTCGGCCCATTCGTCGTGTTGCTCGGCCAGCACCGCGCCCACCAGGCGCCGCGCCGATAGCCGGTTGGGGAAAATGCCCACCACGTCAGTCCGGCGCCTTATCTCCCGGTTCAGCCGTTCCTGCGGGTTGTTGGACCACAGCTTCTGCCAGTGGGCCACTGGGAAGGCCGTGAAGGCCAGGATGTCCGGCGCGGCATCCGCCAGCAGTTCGGCCACCTGGGCAAAGGGCTCCCGGAGTTGTTCCACCACTCGGTCCAATTGGCCGTGGACCTCGGCGGGAGACAGTTGCTGGTAGATGGTGCGTACCATGGTGGCCACGCCGGGTTGGGCACGCTTGGGCACTCGGGTGAGCAGGTTGGCCATGAAGTGGGTGCGGCAGCGTTGCCAGCTGGCCCCAGTGAACACCGCGGCGATGGCGTTCTTCAGCCCCTGGTGAGCATCGGAGGTTACCAGCTCCACCCCGCTGAGGCCCCGAGCGGTCAGAGACCGCAGGAAGGCCAGCCAGAAGGCGCCGTCCTCGCTGGCGCCCACGTCCATACCCAGGATCTCACGCTGCCCTTCGGCATTGACCCCCGTCGCCACCACCACGCAGACGTTGACGATGCGACCGCCCTCCCGAACCTTCTGGGTCAGGCCGTCCAGCCACACGTAGGGGTAGGGACCACCGTCCAGGGGCCGACCCAGGAAACTCTCCACCACTTCGTCCAGTTGCTCGCAGATGCGCGACACCTGGCTGCTGGAGATGCCGTCGCAACCCAGGGCCTTGATCAGATCGTCCACCCGCCGAGTGGACACGCCTTCTACATAGGCTTGCTGGATGACGGCCAGCAGGGCTTTCTCGCTGCGCCGCCGCGGTTCCAGCAGGCTGGGGAAGTAGCTGCCTTCCTGCAGCTTGGGAATGTGCAACTCCATGGTGCCCACCCGGGTGTCCCAGGTGCGGTTGCGGTAGCCGTTGCGGTAGGTGACCCGCTCCGGGCTGCGTTCGCCGTGCTGGGCGCCGATCTGGGCGGAAACCTCGGCGTCCATGATGCCGTCCACCAGGACCCGCAGTGCTTCCCGCAGCAAGTCCACGTCTCCGTCCATACCACGCTTGCGTAATAATTCCAAAAGATCCATTCTTTGCTTGACCACCGTCGTTCTCCTTGGTTGGGTTGTTGTGATTCCACAAGGATGACGCGGTGGTCAGCGTTTTGCCAACCGCCTAACTCTTACACCACTTCCTGGGACTCTACTCAGTTGTCGGGTAGCGGTAACCTTGGCCACTGCCGGCAAGTCTGGCCAGCGATGAACCACTTGCAGCCAGGCTACGTTGTCGCTGATGGGGGCGGCTCGGCCCCAACCACCGGTGGCTGACTCTGAATGGACTGGCTGAATCCGGCGGCGGCCGGGTGCCCGCCCCCGCCGAACTGCTTGGCCAACTGGCTCACGTCGAAGCCGTTGCTGCGGCTGCGCAGGCTCCACTTTCTGACCGTGGACGACACATCAAAGTAAATGGCCGCGAACGGCGACTCTGGATGCGTGTTGACCAGGTACTCGCCGATTTCGCTCTGCATGATCGATGAGTTGACCACCGGAACCCGATGTTCTCCCACTTGCCCGAAGTGTGCTGACTGGGCGATCTGTCGGACGTCCTGTTGCTTGCTCCGGAGGATGGCCTTGCCGGATTCCACCGCTGTCAGCTGTCCCTCGGCAGTTTCAAAGTCCCGGGCGATGTTGTCCCAGGTGTCGAAGTCCATCTCGCGTGAGCTCAGATACGCGGACATGGCGCGGCTATCGGGCAACTCCCAGGTCCAAAGGTCCTTGTCCTGGACGTAGCGCAGGAGCGTGGGCACCGCCGACCCGGTGTGAAAGTGTTCCCAGCTCAGGACCGCGCCCGATTTGGAGAGGTCAATATGACAGTTGGGCAGTTCGGACAATTCCTGCGCTGCGGTGATGTGGTGGTCCAGCAGGATCACGTTGTCCTGCCCATGCTTACGCTGTAGCTCGCCCATCCGCTCCCGGTCAAAGGAGAAGTCCAGGATGTAAACCCTGGTGTCGTCATCAATCTGGGGGATTGGGTCGCCGTGATTCATGGGCAGGTACTGGGTGCGTTCTCCCAGAACGCGGTGGGCAGCCCACGCAGCGCCGAACCCGTCGGGGCATGACGCGTGGTAAATGACGGCGGTCTGCTCTCTTTGCATGTTTGTCTCCATACCGGTGGCCGAGGCTGCTGGATAAAAGCCCCGGTCAGCTCGCGCATTGGCATCTTGCCTGAGCGGTCGTGACCCGTGTCCGCCCAAGGTCTGGATGCGGATTCCGAGGCTATGTCTGGATCGTGGGCATTCCAGCAATTGGTGGTGAATTGCCGCAGAGTGTGGATGTTCGACGTACTCATTGCCGGCCGCTCCGCCGGAGGCGATCATCATGACAGCCGTTGGCGGTGGAAATAATATCATCGCTGAGCTGCCGACCACTGTTTCTCGTACGGTGGAATGCGTCCGGCGCTGGGGACCGACCGGAAAACCGGCCTTGATAAAACGCCGGTTTCCTCGGGTTCAGTAGAGTCCCAGGAAGTGGTGTAAGAGTTAGGCGGTTGGCAAAACGCTGACCACCGCGTCATCCTTGTGGAATCACAACAACCCAACCAAGGAGAACGACGGTGGTCAAGCAAAGAATGGATCTTTTGGAATTATTACGCAAGCGTGGTATGGACGGAGACGTGGACTTGCTGCGGGAAGCACTGAGGGTCCTGGTGGACGGCATCATGGACGCCGAGGTTTCCGCCCAGATCGGCGCCCAGCACGGCGAACGCAGCCCGGAGCGGGTCACCTACCGCAACGGCTACCGCAACCGCACCTGGGACACCCGGGTCGGCACCATGGAGTTGCATATTCCCAAGCTGCGGGAAGGCAGCTACTTCCCCAGCTTGCTGGAACCGCGGCGGCGCAGCGAGAAAGCCCTGCTGGCCGTCATCCAGCAAGCCTATGTAGAAGGCGTGTCCACTCGGCGGGTGGACGATCTGATCAAGGCCCTGGGTTGCGACGGCATCTCCAGCAGCCAGGTGTCGCGCATCTGCGAGCAACTGGACGAAGTGGTGGAGAGTTTCCTGGGTCGGCCCCTGGACGGTGGTCCCTACCCCTACGTGTGGCTGGACGGCCTGACCCAGAAGGTTCGGGAGGGCGGTCGCATCGTCAACGTCTGCGTGGTGGTGGCGACGGGGGTCAATGCCGAAGGGCAGCGTGAGATCCTGGGTATGGACGTGGGCGCCAGCGAGGACGGCGCCTTCTGGCTGGCCTTCCTGCGGTCTCTGACCGCTCGGGGCCTCAGCGGGGTGGAGCTGGTAACCTCCGATGCTCACCAGGGGCTGAAGAACGCCATCGCCGCGGTGTTCACTGGGGCCAGCTGGCAACGCTGCCGCACCCACTTCATGGCCAACCTGCTCACCCGAGTGCCCAAGCGTGCCCAACCCGGCGTGGCCACCATGGTACGCACCATCTACCAGCAACTGTCTCCCGCCGAGGTCCACGGCCAATTGGACCGAGTGGTGGAACAACTCCGGGAGCCCTTTGCCCAGGTGGCCGAACTGCTGGCGGATGCCGCGCCGGACATCCTGGCCTTCACGGCCTTCCCAGTGGCCCACTGGCAGAAGCTGTGGTCCAACAACCCGCAGGAACGGCTGAACCGGGAGATAAGGCGCCGGACTGACGTGGTGGGCATTTTCCCCAACCGGCTATCGGCGCGGCGCCTGGTGGGCGCGGTGCTGGCCGAGCAACACGACGAATGGGCCGAAGCCCGCCGCTACCTCACCATCCCCAACGCCGCCGGCAACGAGGCACTGCCGACGCCCAATATGCTGGACGCAGCGGCCTGATCAACATCAAAAGGGATGACGCGCTTTTACACTACTTGACGGGACACTACCGAAGCGAACACAGCACTGGCTGAACGAATAGCTACCTTGGACCCGGTGGCATCGTTGCACACCATCAGGCAAGCTCAGTCGGCCTTGTCTGCCATCGTCTGCCTTGAACTCAGGCCCACTCCATGGGCGGGAGACTGGACCGGTATCAGGCCAAACTTTTCGACCGGTGGCTGGAGGTGCAAAAGCAGGCCGATCGTAAACCGTGGGTGAAACCGCAGCGCTCTTGGTGGACGCGGAAGGACTCCTTCAAGTGAGTGTGGTGCGACGTGTTGGGCTGGTCGCAGGAGGATCAGGACGCCAGTCCAGTGGCACTGCTGGGCCGATTGCGAGAGGCTGAGCCGCACCGTTTCAACAGGGCTCACCTGAGTGCGTTGCGGCGGCGCGTGCAGCAGTGGCGAGGCATTATCGGGAACAACATGGTGTACGTGGTGTGTGAATCAAGCCTGACGGACCCCATTGGAATGCGGGTGATGGCGCCGATTGGGGGCCATCCAAAGTGTTGATTTTCCGGTAACATTCTTCAATGATGCAACGGGAACCGCCAACCCTGGTTGACGCGGGACACGCGTGTACGTATATTTCAGCCCAGGTGGCACACACGACTCAGGGAAGGGCATTCAGCGGCAGACCAACGCCTGGAAGCAGAAATCTGTCAGAGATCCGACGGCGTGTAGTCCGGTGTGTGGGTCCCGCAGCGAGAACGGGCCGGATGCTACGTCGGCGACACTGGACAAAAGCCCCGCAAGCCGGGCGGAGTCAGATACCCGGCATACCGATCTGTTTGTGTCCGTAACCCACGAAATCCGCCCACTGGTCTATGAACCGGCGTCGTTGTTCAAACAGGTCAGTCCGCGCATAGGCCTGCTCGGTGGAGTTCCCGAGGTTGTGTGCCAGCGCAGTTTCACCCAGCTCCCAACTAGCGCTCGTGCATTCGATGCACCAGTCTTTGAAGCTGCTGCGGAAGCCATGGGCAACAGCGGGTATTTCGAGTCTCCGCAACATGGCCGTGAACACCATGTCGGACAATGGCTTCCCGCGGAGACCCGGGAACACCAGTGCGCCAGATCCGTCGGCCAACTCTTCGGCCTGCCGGAGCACCTCTATTGACCTGCCGGACAGTGGCACCTGGTGTTCGCGGCGCGCCTTCATCCGTTCAGCGGGCACCGTCCATTTTCGTTTGGTCCAATCAATTTCAGCCCAGGTAGCGAGCCTGACCTCGCCACTGCGCGCCGCCGTCAGCGCCAGGAACTCAAAGGCCAACTTGGTGACCGTGTCCGCAGTTGACGTCCGGACTTTTTCCAACGCCGGCGGCACGTCTCGGTAGTGCAGCGCCGGATGGTGCTGCTTGGTTCGTGGCGTCTTCGGCAACACCTTGGTTATGGAACGAGTGGCCGGGTTGTCAGTCCGATAGCCTTGGGCGACAGCCCAATCCAGAACCGTTTCCGCCCGCTGGCGCACCCGACTGGCCGTCTCGGGTTTCTCCATCCATATTGGCGACAGGACGGCCAGGATGTCCGCGCTGGTGATGTCGGAAACCAACTTGTCCCCAATCACGGGGTGAGCGTAGGTGGAGAGCGTGCTGGTCCATTGGGCGGCGTGTTTCGCGTTCGTCCAGCCTGGGCGGCGCATTTCGATCACGATTTCCGTCGCTGCAGCGAAGGTCGGCGTGGGTGGTCTCTGGCGGGATGCGATCGCCTCGCGTTTCTCCGCCAGCGGGTCTCGGCCTTCCCGGATCGTCCTGGCGTTGCCCAGAGCTGCCTTCCGAGCTTCGGCGAGGGAAACCGTCGGATACCCGCCGAGGCCCAAATTTCGGCGTTTGCCGTCAATGGTAACCCGCTGGAACCAGTACTTGGTTCCCGAATCTTCTACCCGTAGATTGAGGCCGCCCCCGTCCGAGTATGTGCCCGTTTTTTGAACCGACTGAACGAAAACCGGGGAAAGGGAGTTGCGCTTGCGTTTGGGGGTCATCGAACCTTGTCCTGCCTATACCAGTTCTATGCCATTATTTTAGCGGATACGACGGGATTATGGTGGACGTTGCAGGACATCAAAATAGCCATTTCCTGCTCACATTAGGTAGGAAACGGCCGATGGTCGGCGATATTTACGTTGTAAAATGGCGGAGGGAGCGGGATTCGAACCCGCGATCCCAGTTTCCCAGGATAAGCGCTTAGCAGGCGCCCGCACTAGACCACTATGCGATCCCTCCCAACCCAGTAGGGTTTAGTAAATTATAGCCGATTGTGAACCGGGACACAAACGAGCGCCACGGCCTCACAGGCCAGCGACCCCGCCGTCCAACTGGTCCAGCATATGGTTGACGAAACGGTGGACTATAGGCCGATTAAATTCAATCTCATAGTCTTCCATGTCTTGATGGAAGAAATGTATATGAAATCTTTCTGCCGCCGTGAATCCTCCGGCGATGAACGGGTCGTCGTATTCGTCCGCCAGCTGGGATACCGCATTCTTCATGGAGCGGTGGCTTCGATACTGCCAGCCCCGCTGCTGAGCCAGCGCTGATACGACGTGAGTGGCCGCTCCGTACAATTTTTCCGAACCCTGGAGGTCGTCTCCCGAGGCGAATTCCCGGTCGGACGCGACCAAAAAATCACGGGCCGTCTGGCCGTGTTCCTGCGAGTTCATCTCTTTGGTGGTCATCGTCGCTCCAGACCGGTGTTTACCAGCTTTGATCCCATGCTAGACCGGCAAACACGCAGCGTCAACGCGTCGAAGTCGCCCACGCGTACCCACTTCGTCAAACCAAACGGCCTACTGGCCCTGCGAGCGCAGCGTGGCAATCTCGTCGCCGTAGCAATGGTGGTTCGCCAACGTGTACTAAACCGCATCGCGATTGCCACGTCGCTGCGCTCCTCGCAATGACAGGTTAAAGTGGGTACGGGTGAGGTAGAAGTCGCGGAGGGAGGGCGCCTCGGATTGTGGCCAGTACCACCTGCAACTCCTTCTAAAACTCCTTGATGCGCGGCAAAACCTCGCTGCCAAACAGCTCGATGGATTTCATCACCGTTTCATGGTGTAGTCCCGGCTGCTGGAAAGCCAGATCCACCACCCCAACACTGCAACGGTCGTGATATTCCCGCAGCTGTTCCACCACCGTGTCCGGGCTTCCCACGAAGTTCAACATGAACCCAATGCCCCGGTTGACGTTGGTCTGGGGAGGGTTGGCTAACCCCACACGCCAATCGGACGGCCCATCTGGAAGTTCGGACGCGGTTGCTCGGCCTGGGATAGCCGAAGCATTCTGAGATGATGCCGCTGCAGCTTCCAAAATCAATGCGCGTCTTTCTTCCGCCAGGGCATCGGTTTCGGCCAGACAGATGCCGCCCCGGTAAGCAATATTATCGGCCGTGGGTTGCCAGCCGGCGTCTTCACAGCAGCGGAAATACGCCTCAATCACCCGCTGCATATCCTCCGCGCGGTCGTAGGAAACGGCTACACCCAGCCGGTTGGACGCGGCGTGAGCAACCGTGGGCTCGCTTCTGGTGGCCACGAAAATGGGCAGCGACACCCCCTGAATGGGACGGGGCCATACGGCGATAGTCTCGTAATCGTAATGTTGCCCGTGCCAGGCGAATGGTTCGGCGGCGGTGAGTGCGTGGCGGACGATATCTATGCCTTCAAGCAACCGCGACCGCGCTTCCTCACGATCCACACCGTGCACGGCGTCTTCATTGGGAGTGCCCCGCATAAACGCCACTACCAGCCGTCCCCCGGTCAAGTTGTCCAGCATCCCGATCTCTTCGGCGGCGCGAACGGGATTGTTGATGGGTAAGAGCTGCCCCAACATGGCGATCCTGGCCACCCGACACCGTTGGGCGACGGTGGCCGCCATCACGGCGGGGCTGGGGGTGAGCCGGGTGCCCGAGTAATGATGTTCCGATACGCTGATCCAGTCAAAACCCACCGATTCAGCCAGCTCGCATTCGGCCAATCCCTCCCGGTAGGACCGCTCGGAGGCTTCCGGGTCGATGTGCGCCGGCGCCACCGGCCAGGCCCCAGGCAGCGAATGCCGCTCCGAATATCCCATGCAGCCGAAGTATGACGCTTTCACGGTTAGACCCTCCGGAGGGTTGCCCTTGCGGTTCCAGTTAGATGCAACGGTAAGCGCTGGTTGGCCTCAATACTAATCAGCGGCGGTTTCGAAGTTCACCATCCAGTTGAAGCCGAACCGGTCGGTGCACATACCGAAGTAGGCGCCCCAGAACATATCCTGGGGCGGCATGGCAACGGTTCCGCCTGCCGAGAGTCCATTGATTAGACGGTCGGTTTCTGCCCGGCTTTCGGTGGCGATGCTGATAGAGAAATTGTTGCCGGCATGGGGAGGAGGCCCGAACAAAGAGGTAGTGTCGCTGCCCATGAGCACGCCGGAGCCGATGGGCAGGGATATGTGCATGATGCGGTTTTTCTCACCATCGGGCACCGGCATGTCAGCGGGGCCGTCGCCGAAGGTTGCAATCCAAGAGAACTCGCCGCCGAAAACCGAGCGATAGAACTCGAAAGCCTCGCGGCAATTGTCGTTGAAGTGGAGGTAGGCGTTGATGTTCATTGCACCGCTCTTACTCGTCGTCGGGGTGGGTGCTGATGAACCGGCCGGCTCGCGCCGGATCGACGTGGGGCGCGCGCACCTCCACCCCAGACTGCTCTTCCTGCAGTCGCACGGTGATGCTGCTGTCCATCTCGGCCCAGCCTCGGTTCATTGCCGTCAGGGCAATTTGCTCGGCCAGCGTCGACATCGGCATCGGCACGTCGTACTCGCGAGCCAGTTCAGTAGCCAGGGAGATGTCCTTGAAGGCCAGATTGAGGGCGAAGCTGGCCGGCTCGAACTCGCCCCGGAACATGGTGCGCACCAGCCCTTCGTGCAGCACCCGCATCCTGCCCAGCGAGCCCCGGCGTATACACTCCCACAGCGCCTCGGGCTCCACGCCGGCCTTGACGCCCAGCGTGAGTCCTTCAGCAATGGCCTGGCGGACGCTGTGGCCGATCATGTTGTGCACCAGCTTGGCGACGCTGCCGGCTCCAATCTCGCCAGCGTAGAAAACTTTGTCGCCGAAGGCGTCCAGCACCGGCTTCACCCGGTCGAATACCTCGCGGTCCCCGCCGACCATGACCGCCAGGTTGCCCGACGCCGCACCCGTCTTGCCGCCGCTGACCGGGGCGTCCAGAACGAAGGCTCCTTTGGCGCGGAACTGGGGTTCAATCTCCCGTATCAGCGTGGGTCGGCTGGAGGACAGGTCGATGTAGACGCTGCCCGGGCGAATGCCTTCCAGCACCCCCGAAGCGCCCAGGGACACCGACTCCACTTCGTAGGGGCCGGGCAGGGACGTGAAGGTGATGTCGCTGGCCGCGGCGACTTCGGCGGGGGTGTTGGCGAGGCGCGCGCCGCCTTCCAGCAGGGGCAGAGCAGCCTCTTCGCGCAGGTCGTATACGACCATCGTGTAGCCGGCCTTCTGTATGTTGGCGGACATCCCGCCGCCCATGTTGCCCAGTCCGATAAATCCTACCGTTTCCATGCTGTACAGCTGCTCCTTGTCGGGTATTCTTGCGGGTATTCTTGGACGACGGTTCGCGTTTCCGGGGTTCGCATTTTGGCGAGTATACACGACGCAATCTGAATAACGCGGCCCTCATGCGTACCCACTGCTGATGCGTACCCACTCTGTCATTGCGAGCGCAGCGCGGCAATCTCATAGTCGTAGCAACGGCGGTCCCCGACGTGTGCTCAACCTCATCGAGATTCCCGCTCGTCCTGAGCCTGTCGAAGGACGCTCGCAATGACAGATAAAGGGGGTACGCGTGACCACGCCGCGCACTTGCCGGGCCCGGAAACTGGTGCTACACTTCCGCAACACTTTTCCATTTGTATACATTTTTTGATGCTGACCATTGCTGATAATCCGATGGGCGGCGTTTTTATTGCCAACTTTGCTAAAAATCAACGCACCGCTCTCGATGAGTTGCGTCGGCTCGCCAACGAAGCCGGGGTCGCGGCGTTTCTGGTTGGGGGCCCGGTGCGCGATTCTCTGCTGGGTGTGCCCGTGAACGATCTCGACATCTCCGTAGTGGGGGATGCTCCGGCGTTGGCGCAAAGCCTGGCCAATGCCATCGGCGCACGCCTCACCGTACATCTGCGATTTGGCACGGCCAGCGTCGCCGCCGCCGGATGCACCGTTGATCTGGTAACCGCCCGGCGCGAAACCTACCCGAAGCCGGCCGCTCTGCCGGTGGTAACCGCCGGCAGCCTGGCCGACGATTTGGCCCGCCGCGATTTCACCGTCAACGCAATGGCCTTGCCGCTCGCCGCCACGGTGGAACAGGTCATTGACCCTCACGGCGGACGGGCCGACCTTGACGCCGGTATCATCCGCGCGCTGCATCGAGAAAGTTTTCGCGATGACCCGACCCGCATCTTCCGCGCGGTACGATACGAGCAGCGGTTTGCATTCCGCCTGAGCGATGACACCCGGTACGATCTGGAGTCCGCGGTTGCCGCCGGCGCAATCGCAATGCTATCCGGCGATCGGTTGCGCCACGAGCTGGATCGCATCCTGCACGAAACATCACCGCTACCCGCGTTGCAGCGAGCGGAAGAGTTGGGGGTCCTGACCGCCACCCATCCGGCGCTGGGCGCCTCGCACCTGGACGGGTTGCACGACTGGACGGCCCGACCGCTGGCCTGGCTGGCGGCGCTGGTCTGGCCGCTGCACGAGTCAACCGGATCATCAGTGGCCGTTCGCCTCAACACTCCAACGGATTGGACGCGCGTTATCAGCGACACCGCCACCTTGACCGAACGCCTGCCTAGCCTGGCAGCGGAACGGTCAGCGCCATCGGACGTGTGCGCGCTGCTGGACGGTTTGTCGCCCGACGCGCTGGCGGCGGGAACGGTGCTGGCCCCTGCGTCGGCATCGGAACGAATCAGGATGTATCTGGCGGAATGGTGGACGGTTGCGCCCCTGCTGCGCGGCCCCGACCTGCTGGCTCTGGGAGTGCCACCGGGCCCGGCGGTCGGCGAGGCGTTGCGTGCCCTGCGACGGGCGCGTCTGGATGGCGAAACGCACAACCGCCACGATGAAGAACAACTAGCCCGACACTGGGCACTCGAAACAAATTAATCTGACGCGAATCTACGTGGATGGGAGGTAGTGCAGTGGTAACCGTGTTTGAAGTATCCGGCCCGGCATACTGTGTGGTCTGCAACGAGGAGTTGGAAGGCCCGCACCGCTCCACCTGCCAGATGTGCGGCGGGCCGTTCCATCAGCCCTGGGCCCCCGACAGCGACGTGCCACGCTGTGGCAAGGCGGCCAGCCACGACGAGACGCTGGCGGTGGTTTTCCTCTGCCAGGATTGCTACAACAACCGGCGCCCCGCGATTTAGCCACGTCAACCTACGCGAGCGCCCACACTCGGGCGCGTCCGCAACGCCAGGGCATCCACACTCAGGAGCAGCTTTACCGATGAAGGCCGTTTATATCGAAGCCCACGGGGACGTGGAGGTACTGCAATATGGCGACCGCCCCGATCCCACACCGGGATCCGGCGATGTGGTCGTCCGAGTGCACGCCAGCGCGCTGAACCGCCTGGACATCTTTACGCGCCAGGGAGAGCGCGGGCTGGAACGGGAGTTTCCACCGCCACTGATCCTGGGCGGCGATACCGCCGGAGAGGTGGTTGCCATCGGCGCCAACGTGAGCACGCTGTCGGTTGGAGACCGCGTGGTCGTCAACCCCCGCATCGCCTGCGGCGTGTGTCAGTGGTGCGGGTCCGGTCGGGATGAGCTTTGCCGACGCAGCCAGTTCCTCGGCACCGCGCGGGATGGCAGCTACGCCGAGTTGGTGGCCGTGCCGGAGGTGAACGCCTACCGTCTGGACGGGTCGGTGCCCTTCGAGGCCGCCGCCGCAGTGCCGACGACTTACCTTCCGGTCTGGAACATGGCGGTGCGCCGCGCTGCCCTCCAGCCGTGGGAGACTGCCCTGGTCTTCTCCGCCTCCGCCGGTGTCGGCGCGGCGGCGATTCAGGTCTTCAAGAACGTCGTGGGCGCCAACGTCATCGCCACCACCAGCACCCCCGAGAAAGCCGAACTGGCGCGCAATCTCGGCGCCGATCATGTCATCAACTACAACGAGGAAGACGTCACCGAGCGGGTGCGCGAGATAACCGGCGGGGCCGGCGTCGACCTGCTGGTTGACCATGTGGGCGCAAATGTGTGGGCGCAGGGGTTCCGCGCCCTGCGACCCGGTGGCCGCTACTGCATCTGCGGAGCCACCAGCGGGCTGCGCGCCGAGTTGCACCTCGGCCTCCTGTTCAGCCGCCAGATTGAGATCTACGGCGGCTACATGGGCTCCCGCGAGGACATGCGCCAGATCGTGTCCAGCCTGAACCGGGGCGTCGTCCACCCGGCCATCCACCAGGTCTACCCCCTCGCCAACGCCGCTGAAGCCCATCAGGCAATGGAAGCCACCAACTTCTTCGGAAAGCTCCTGCTCAAGCCATAACCCAAGTTTCACCCACTTTCATGTGCAACAAAAAGCCCCTCTCCCACCGGGAGAGGGGTTGGGGTGAGGGCGAACCCAACGTCCCTAAGCCCCTGGAATCACCTAAATTACTTCCGGACCCAGCGCACCACCCCCCGCAGCAACAAAAAGCCCCTCTCCCACCGGGAGAGGGGTTGGGGTGAGGGGCGAACCCCCCGTCCCTAAGGCCCCTGCATCACCTCAAGCAATTCCGGGTGCAGCGCGTTTTCATGCTTGCCAATTCCCACGTAGCGCAGGCGTGCCACGTACTGCCTGATGTAATCGGCGCGCAGGCGTCGCACCGCCACCATGCCGTTTTTCATTTCCGACACCGAGCCACCGGCAATTATTGCCATCGCCTCCCACAGCACCGGGTCCTTCATCTCGCCGGCCATATCCTTCTCGATGGAACCCAGAGTGCGGCGGAGCGACGTGGCAAAATCAGCGCCCTGCAACGCCACCGAGAACTTCAGGAACCCCTGACCATAGGCCAGGTGGCGCGCCTTGTCCTGCAGGCCCAGGCTGAAAATCTTGCGGTCAGCCGGATTCATGGCGTAGTGCGCGCCGAACCGGTAAAGCAGCATCGTCAGCAGGCCCCGGGCCATGTACAGCGGCACCGCAGTTTCCGGCCATCCGGCTCGGGTCTCCATCATCCGCCGGCTCAACATGCCCGGAGACTCCAGACCCAGCGTGCCGCCGTTGGACAGGGCACGGTGGCGCATCACCTCGCTATGCCGGCCAGCGTCGAACTCCTGGGTGGCGAGGAACATTTTGGGCTCGATGTAGGCATAGTTCATTCGGTGCAGCCACTGGCCGATGGTGTCCGTCTCGGCGATGGCATAGTGGCCCAGTTCGGTACACAGTTGACACCAGGCCAGCTCCAGCGCTTGGGGCATCGATGACAGCTCATCCCAGGGGATGTCCTGCATGGCCACCCAGCGCCGCTGGATCGCCTCTTCATAGAGGGCTGGTGCGTTTTCCGACCACAACTCCTCCTTGCGGTTCACTGAGTAGTTGTCCAGTCGCGGCAGGCCGGGCGTGGCGAAGGAACCGCGCGGCATCCGGGTCATCTCCCGGCTCTCGTCGGGTATTTCACCGTAGACGCCAATGTTAATGGCCTCGATGGTCAACCCATGAGCGGTTACCGGAGCGCGCACGCCCCACTGACGGGTGTCCTTCATCCAAGCGTAGCGTTCGCTGGGTTCCACGGGAGTCGCGGCAACCGGGTCCTCGGCGACCGTAATGGGGTCCTCCGGGGCCGCCACCGGTTCTTCGTGGTCTGCCACCGTCTGCTGCACCTGTTCGGCGGCGGATGAGCGGTAATGGCCGGTGGGGTTGCTGTCGTCGGCAGCCGAATCGGCAGGACTAGGGCCGTCGCCATCGTGAGCATGATCCTGAGTAGACATTTTCCCTCGCAGCCGGTGGCTCGGAGATTAACACTTCGGCCCGCCTACACAATGTCAGACGGGCCGTGGCAGTTTCGCGTTGGGTTTGCCCGGGTTACGGCGCCGCCTGGTAGGCCTCCAGCAGCGCCGGGTTGACCCGACCGTTTTCGATGCGATCATCGAAGCCGCAGGACTTCAGGCGCTGGAAGTATTCCTTCACCTGGCGCTGGCGAATGGCCGCCAGAATCTTCTGTCCTTCATCGGCCTTGTCAGCCCCGCCGCCGAGCAGGATAGCCAAGGATTCAGCAGTCAGGTTGGCTCCGCGGGCGGCCGGATTCTCGCCGCCGTTGCCGGTGGCCTGCCGGTCTTCGGCCTCGTCCAGATAGGCGTGGATTTCCTCCCGACGTTCGGGCGCGCACTCGTTCATATAGCGGGCGTGCAGCACGCCGAAGGCTACGTGGCGAGCCTCATCCTGTGCGGCGCGCCGATAGATGGCCTTCTCGGCATCGTTGTACGCCATCAACTCACCAAGGCGGAACAGCGTCAGCACGTTGCCTTCGCCGACGATGTGCAGACGGCTGGACATTTCGGTAAACTCGCGGGCGTTGTCGGTGCTGCCGCCCGTAACGTCGCTCACCGAGTCGATCATGCGCATCAGGCCGCCGCCGTTGGACAGGGCCCGCTTGCGAAAGACTTCCATGTGGCGGGACTCGTCCATGACCTGGGTCAGCAGGAACATTCGCACTTCGTGGTAGTCGGGCGACATCTGGGCGATGAAACGGCCCGGAACGTCAGCAGCGACGAATTCAACCTGTGCAAAGAAGGTGGCCAGCTGGCACTGGGCCGCTTCCACATCGTCAGGCAGGGGGCGCATGCTCTCCCACGGAATATCGGTAGCCGACGACCATTGCCGCGACACTGCTTCCTGGTACAGCTTGGTCAGGTTGTAACCCCAGACTTCCTTCTTGTCGCGGAAGGTGTAGGCCGTGTACTGGGGAACGCCCGGCCGTGGCAGAGCGCCACGCGTGCGCTGGGTAAAGTTGGTCGACTCGTCCAGCAGGTCAGGTGTATTGTCCGCGAGCGTCGGGTCGTGGGCCAACTCATCGGCAGCGCCGGGAATCTGGTCCTTGATCTTTTGCAGCCAGGAAAGGTCGAACCCCTCCTGTACAGCCTGCTCCATCTCGGCGGTCGAGCGGTCTTGCAAAGTGGCCATTACTTGCTCCTAAAAACTGTCCACGCCGAAAGAGCCGCACAGCACCAGCCAGCACGAACCCCTTGCGCCGTCCATTTCACGATAGTGCTCGCAATGTATCCGAAAACCCTATTCAGTGTCAAGCGCAGCGGTCGCCATGCAGGGCAATCGCGTTATAGATTGGTAGACTTGGCCAGGCATGCGAGTCCAGTGATATGAAGGGGAGAGGGGAGGAGTGATGAGAGAGGGGAAGGGCGCGTCCATTATGGATTATTTCGGGACGTTGGAGGACCCCAGGATCGACCGGTGCAAGCGGCACCAGCTGCTGGACATCATTGCCATTGCCATCTGCGCCGTCATCTGCGGCGCCGACTCCTGGGTCTACATCGAATTGTTCGGCAAGAGCAAGCTGGAATGGTTCCAGACCTTCCTGGAACTGCCCCACGGCATCCCGTCCCACGACACCTTCGGCGACGTCTTCTCCCGGCTGGACCCGGAGCAGTTCCAGCAGTGCTTCATGGCCTGGACCCAGGCGGTGTCCGACCTGATCCCCGGGGAAGTGGCGGCCATCGACGGCAAGACGGTACGGCGTTCCCACGACCGCAATGTGGGCAAGCGGGCCATCCACCTGGTCAGCGCCTGGGCCTCGGCCAACACGCTGACCCTGGGGCAGGTGAAGACCGCGGAGAAGTCCAACGAAATCACCGCGATCCCCCAGTTGTTGCCAATGCTGGAACTGAAGGGGTGCATCGTCACCATCGACGCCATGGGCTGCCAGCAGGAGATCGCCCAGGGGATTCTGGACCGGGGAGCCGGCTACGTGCTGGCGCTGAAGGAGAACCAAGGTCAACTGTATGAAGACGTGCGGGACCGGTTCGAGGGAGCGGAGGAGTTCGGCTTCGGGGGAGTGCCCCATGACTACGCCACCACCCTGAACAAAGACCACGGAAGGATAGAACGTCGGGAGTGCTGGACAATCAGCGACCCATCTTGCCTGGAGTACCTGAGCACCGGGCAGGACTGGCCCGGCCTGCGCTCGGTGGTCAAGGTGGTGGGCCGCCGGGAGACGCCGGCAGGGACCACGGTGCAGCCCCGGTACTACATCAGCAGCCTGGATGCCCCGGCGGAGCGACTGCTGAAGGTGGTGCACACTCACTGGAGCATCGAGAACTGCTTGCACTGGAGCCTGGACGTGACTTTCGGGGAAGACCATTGCCGGATCCGCAAGGACCACGCTCCGCAGAACATGGCCACGCTGCGGCAGGTTTCGCACAATCTGCTCAAGAACGAAACGAGCCTGAAGGTGGGCATCCAGGGGAAACGCCTCCAGGCCGGCTGGAAGGAGGACTAGCTGCTAAAAGTCCTACGCAGCTAAAACGCGATTGCCCTGCGTGGCGACCCAGGGCAATCGCGTTTTAGATTGGTAGACTTGGCCAGGCATGCGAGTCCAGTGATATGAAGGGGAGAGGGGAGGAGTGATGAGAGAGGGGAAGGGCGCGTCCATTATGGATTATTTCGGGACGTTGGAGGACCCCAGGATCGACCGGTGCAAGCGGCACCAGCTGCTGGACATCATTGCCATTGCCATCTGCGCCGTCATCTGCGGCGCCGACTCCTGGGTCTACATCGAATTGTTCGGCAAGAGCAAGCTGGAATGGTTCCAGACCTTCCTGGAACTGCCCCACGGCATCCCGTCCCACGACACCTTCGGCGACGTCTTCTCCCGGCTGGACCCGGAGCAGTTCCAGCAGTGCTTCATGGCCTGGACCCAGGCGGTGTCCGACCTGATCCCCGGGGAAGTGGTGGCCATCGACGGCAAGACGGTACGGCGTTCCCACGACCGCAATGTGGGCAAGCGGGCCATCCACCTGGTCAGCGCCTGGGCCTCGGCCAACACGCTGACCCTGGGGCAGGTGAAGACCGCGGAGAAGTCCAACGAAATCACCGCGATCCCCCAGTTGCTGCCAATGCTGGAACTGAAGGGGTGCATCGTCACCATCGACGCCATGGGCTGCCAGCAGGAGATCGCCCAGGGGATTCTGGACCGGGGAGCCGGCTACGTGCTGGCGCTGAAGGAGAACCAAGGTCAACTGTATGAAGACGTGCGGGACCGGTTCGAGGGAGCGGAGGAGTTCGGCTTCGGGGGAGTGCCCCATGACTACGCCACCACCCTGAACCAAGACCACGGAAGGATAGAACGTCGGGAGTGCTGGACAATCAGCGACCCATCTTGCCTGGAGTACCTGAGCACCGGGCAGGACTGGCCCGGCCTGCGCTCGGTGGTCAAGGTGGTGGGCCGCCGGGAGACGCCGGCAGGGACCACGGTGCAGCCCCGGTACTACATCAGCAGCCCAGATGCCCCGGCGGAGCGACTGCTGAAGGTGGTGCGCACTCACTGGAGCATCGAGAACTGCTTGCACTGGAGCCTGGACGTGACTTTCGGGGAAGACCATTGCCGGATCCGCAAGGACCACGCTCCGCAGAACATGGCCACGCTGCGGCAGGTTTCGCACAATCTGCTCAAGAACGAAACGAGCCTGAAGGTGGGCATCCAGGGGAAACGCCTCCAGGCCGGCTGGAAGGAGGACTACCTGCTAAAAGTCCTACGCAGCTAAAACGCGATTGCCCTGGGTCGCCACGCAGGGTCTTTCGATTGTCCCCTAATGTCATTGCGAGCGCAGCGTGGCAATCTCGTAACCAAAGCAACGGCGGTGCGTCGGCGTGTCTACAACCTCAAGCGTACCCCGTTGCCATTGCGAGCGAAGCGCGGCAATCCCATCGCCGAAGCAAAGTCGGCACGTCGAAGTGTATACAATCTCAAGCGAACTCACGTTGCCATTGCGAGCGAAGTGTGGCAATCCCGTCGCCGAATCAACGGCGGCACGTCGAAGTGTCTACATCCTCATGCGTACCCACCTTGTCATTGCGAGCAAAGCGTGGCAATCCCGTCGCCGAATCAACGGCGGCACGTCGACGTGTCTACAACCTAATCGAGATTGCCACGTCGCTATTCTCCTCGCCATGACAGATCAACGTGGGTACGCGTGAGACCGTAGGAAGGTATCTAAAAACTCCCTCTCCCCTTGTGGGAGAGGGTTGGGGTAAGGGGTCGTCCCCCCGCTATTCCACCTCTCGCCCAAGACTCACCAGCAGCTTTTTAGACACCCACCAAGACACCTTGCGCAACGGTCTCCCCCATAAGATAGCCCCACCGCAAAGCGGCTCCCCTCTCCCCGTGCGAGAGAGGCCGGTCGTCAGCGCCGCCCGCCCAAAAGTATCTAAAAACTCCCTCTCCCACAAGGGGAGAGGGCTGGGGTGAGGGGTAGTTCCCTCGCTATTCCACTCCCGCCCAAGATTCACCAGCAGCTTTTTGGACACCCACTAAAACACTTTGCGCAACGGTCTCCCCCATTGGATAGCGCCAGCGCAAACCCGCTCCCCCTCTCCCCGTGGGAGACGAGCCGGGGGTGAGGGCCGCACCCCAAACCCCGTTCGTCCTGAGCCTGTCGAAGGACAGGCTCCCCCGGCAATCCCGCCGAAAAACGCGCCACCGTAAGCCCCATCCCATCCCAAAATAGCGACACCCGGCCCCTTCCGCCACCCGACGCCACTCCCGTATCCTGTACCCAGTCAGGCAATCCGGAAAGCGAAACGAGCGCTCGTCTCGTCCTGCCTGACTCAACATCTCAAATTGGGCATTGGGTTTCAGGTCTCACGGCCAACTCTGTCGGTTCTGCAACGCTTTCGCGCGTCCGTCGCCGCCTTTTCACCGGACCGGTTCGCGAAGCACAGCGGGTGTCACCACCGCCCCATGCCGCGCAATCACTACGGGACCCGGTTCGCCGCCCCGTTGCGTGGGACATGGAAGCCTCGGACATAATCTGCATCCCCTGGCCGTATCGCCGACCAAGACCTGAAACCCCTCGCCCACATTCCCAAAATCTAAACCATCGCAAAGTCTAGACCATCGCAAAAACTAAACCATCAGAGAATCTCAATCGGAACCATCAGCCACCACCAATCCACCAGCCATCAATACCTCCAGCGCGCCCGCAACGCCATCGCCGAAAATGACTACGCCAACGCCGTCGACCACTTGCGCCGCGCCAGTTCCCATAGCATCACCGCCATCGCCTGCCAGGGGCATAGCGTTAATCTCTCATTCCGAGGGGCATAGCGTTAATCTCTCATTCCGAGGCGCATAGCGTTAACTGTCATTGCGAGGAGCGTAGCGACGTGGCAATCTCGATGAGGCTGAACACCCGTCGGCCAACCGCCGTTGCTACGGCGACGAGATTGCCACGCTACGCTCGCAATGACATAGTGGGTACGTGCGCAACGACACAGTGAGTACGCTTGAGCAACGGGTCGCGCGGCAGGGCATTTCGATCATCCCCGTCATCCCTGCCAGAATCGTAACCCTCTCACCTATCCAGGTAACAGAGGGCTGGGCTCGCCGACCGATACGGCCCGCAGTTAGTTTCGCAATCCGGGCATCCCCACCCGGCGCTCGGTGCCGTTGAGCAGCCGCCGGATGTTGTCACGATGCTGCCAGATTATGACCGCGCCGCCCACGAATACGTACACCGTGTAGATTTGATGGTGCCCCCACCAGAGGGTTAGCGTCAGGCTCAGCAACGCAATAAACATGACGCCCACGATGCTGCCCAATGACAGGTAGCGGCTCGACAACGTGATGATAATAAACAGTACCGCGCCGGCGAGGGCCACCCACGGCGCCATTACCGCCAGGGTACCGAGACTGGGCAGAATGCCGCGTCCCCCCCGGAATCGCAAAAACACCGGCCAGTTGTGCCCGCACAGCACCGCCAGTCCGGCAACCAACTCGGGAGCGCCGACGCCGATCGTATAACGGGCCAGCAGCACCGCGAGTATCCCCTTGCTGCAATCCAGCACAAATACGACTGCCGCCGATTTACCGCCACCGGTGCGCAGCATGTTGGACATTCCGGTGCGGCCGCTGCCAAAGTCCCGTATGTCCTCGCCCCGGGCCATCACCAACACCATGTAGCCCCAGGAAATTGAACCGGTCAAATAGGCTACGACGCACAACCCAACGTATCGGCCCGCCAAGGGCAGTTGGGGCGACAGTTGCAGCAGCGCAATGCCGGCGATAACCAGCAACGGCACGGCGACGAGGCAAGCCAACGCCGCCCTGGTGGGTCGTTTGAGTCTCAGCGCAGGCACGAACGTTAGCGGGCCCGGGTGCGGGCACGAACCCCCGGCCGCGCCGTGCGCTCCTCCCGTTCCGCCCGAAACACCAGCCTCAGATGCGTGCGGTGGAACCCGAAACGTTCCCGAATCTGATTCTCCAGGTAACGTTCGTAGGAAAAATGCAGCAGCTTAGGGTCGTTGACGCTGAACACGAAGGTGGGCGGGTTCACGCCGACCTGCCGCACCCGACGCACCCGCAGCCGGTTGCGCAGGTTGCCCCGGCGTGATGGCGGCGCATGGGTGGAGACCGCATCTGCCAGCAGGTATTGCAGATCGCGGAATGGAACCCGCCGCTGCCGTTCCATCCACAATGACAGCGCCGTGTCCAGCAGTTCGTTAATCCCCTCGCCAGTGAGCGCCGACGTGAAGCTAACCGGAACGTAGGGCATGAAGTGTAGCCGTTGGTGAACCCGATGCAGACTGCGTTCCGTGCGAAACCGGTTGGGATTAACCAGATCCCACTTGTTGACCACCACGATCAGACCCCGGTTGGTATCCCAGGCCAGGCCGGCGATGTGGGCGTCCTGGGCGGTGGCCAACTCAGTGGCGTCGGTAATCAGCAGCGTGATGTCGCTGCGATGCACGGCGTTAACGGCGCGCAACACACTGTATTTCTCGATGCCCCGCTGCACCTGACCAGGGCGGCGGATACCGGCGGTGTCCACCAGGGTGATAGTGTGGTCGCGGTAGGTGATAGGTGTATCGAGAGCGTCGCGCGTGGTGCCAGCCTCCGGGCTGACGATGCTGCGCTCCTCACCGAGGATAGCGTTGGTGAGCAGCGATTTGCCAACGTTGGTGCGTCCCACAATGGACAGGCGCAGTTCAGTCGCCGGCGTGAAAACTTCCGCAGCACGTCCATTGGCGCCATCGCCATCGAGTTCATCCCAATCGTCGACGCCATCTGGATAATCGTCGTCCCATTGTTCCACCAGCTCGCGGGTTGGCAGCAAGTCGACCATCCGCTCTAGCAGGTCATACACCCCATAGTTGTGGTAGGCAGATATGAACGAAGTTTCCGAAATGCCCAACTGGAAAAACTCAGCAGCGGCCAGCTCGCGGTTTTCGTTGTCCACCTTATTCACCGCCAGCATCACCGGCTTGTCGGTGCGACGAAGCCGCTGGGCAACGGCCTGGTCGGTGGCGGTCAGTCCCTGCACCGCGTCGGTAAGGAAGATGATGACGTCGGCGGCGCCCATCGCCATGTCAGCCTGTTGCTGCACACGCTGGGGGATGTGGCCGTCGGGGTCGTCTTCCAGACCGCCAGTGTCAATCAGCAGGAACTGCCGGCCATTCCAGGATGCGGAGGAAATCAGACGGTCGCGGGTGGTGCCGGAGACTTCAGACACGATGGCGTGGCGGCGCGACAGAATTCGGTTGAACAACGAGGACTTGCCCACGTTCGGCCGACCGATAATGGCCACCATGGGCGCAGTTTCGACCACGGTTTGTCTTTCGGCCGGGCGGGCGAAAAACTCCGCCTCCCGGTCGACTGCCGACTTGGCGGGTTCTACAGCATCGTCATCGTCGGCATCGGCATCGTCAGCGAACTCATCGGCCAGTTCGTCCACCAACTCGTCCGTAAGTTCCAGCTCCGCGTCGATTGAGAGACCCGTAAGTTCTTCAGTATCGTCTGGGGATTCGAGGACCGGCATCGACTCCGGGTCGATAGCCGATTCGATGGGTTCTGCCGGGTTGTCATGTGCGGGGTTGTCAATAGTGGCCATATCATTCCCAGGTGAGGGGTTGGAACGTAGAGAGTGTCGTGGTGGCAGCGAGCCGGCCGGATGGTTCAGGACAGCAGAAATTCCAGCACGGCCTTCTGGGCGTGCAGGCGGTTGTGGGCCTGCTGGTAGGCGACCGATTGCGGGTGCTCCAGCATACCTTCGGGCACCTCTTCGCCGTAGTGGGCGGGCATGTCGTGCATGAAGCAGGCTCCCGGCGCGGCCTGCGCCATCAGCGCGTCGTCGACCGTGTAGCCCTGGAAGGCGCGCCGCCGCTGTTGCGATTCCGCCTCATCACCCATGCTGGTCCAAACGTCGGTATACACCACGTTGGCGTCGATTACCGCGTCAGACGGGCGCACCAGCGGATGGACGGTTGGCCGGACGCCGTCGTCCAGGCGGGTGCCGCGCTCGCTGGCGGCATCGAAGGTGGATTCCTCCAGCTGGTACCCGTGGGGAGCGGCAATGGACACGTTGATACCCACCGCCGGGGCGCCCAGACACAGGCTGCGGGCAACATTGTTGCCGTCGCCGATATAGGCCAAGTTGAGGCCGTCGGTGCTACCGTGGGTTTCGGCGATGGTAAGCAGGTCGGCCATGGTTTGACAGGGGTGTTCCCGGTCGGAGAGGGCGTTGACCACTGGCACGGAGCCGTACTCCGCCAGTCCTTCCAACGACGCATGGGAGTTGACCCGCGCAATGATGCAATCGACGTATCCACTGAGCACCCTGGCCACATCGGAGACGGGTTCGCGCCGCCCGAGGCCAACCTCATCCTGCCCCAGGTACATGCTGTACCCGCCCAGCTCGGCAATGCCAATCTGGAAGCTGACGCGGGTGCGAAGGGAAGGCTTTTCAAACAGCAGCGCAATGCGCTTGCCGGCCAGTGGTTGCATACTCCCAGGAGGTGTTGCCTTCATCGCGCTGGCACGCTGAATCAACGCACGGGTTTCCTCGGGCGTGATGTCGGTGATGGAGAGAAAGTGGCGCATGTCATCCATGGGAAGCGTCAAAAATCAGAATCCAGCTCGGCGGACATCTTCCAAAGTGTCAACAGGACTTCGTCAGTATAGTCTCCGTGCGCGTTGGGCAGCGGTAGAACGGGTAGACCCGAGAACCTGGATTAGCAAAATATTGCGGCGGATTCTACAAAAACAAGCGTAATTCCTTGAGCGGTAACTGGCTCGGCGATCTGTCGCCTGGCAAGCGTCGACGAGCGCTGCTATGATAGCACAACCCATTTTTATGCTGCCTTCGGGCCAGCGGAGATTACCTGCACTATGACCCAACCAACCGACGCAACCGACGCAACCGACGGCATTCTGGCGCCCGGCCTGGTAGGCCGCCGCGAAGTTCTGGTCTGCGAGCACAACGTGGCGCCCCACGTGGCGAAACTCAGCACTCCGTCGATGATTCGCGCCATGGAACAGGCTTCCCAGCGGGCGATACTAGACTACCTGCCGGCCGAGCAGTCCACGGTGGGATTCGAGGTCAACATCCGCCACGTTGCCGGCGCCGACATTGGCGCAACGGTCACGGCTGTTGCAGAGCTGGAACGGGTTGACGGCCGCTGGCTCTATTTCAAGGTAGAGGCGTTGGATGGCGACCGTACCATCGGAGTCGGCACGCATCGGCGCGCCATCATCACCCTTCCTCCGGATGCTACCAATCGCGGCGGCGGCAACGACAGCCACACCCACGAGTTGTAGCCCGGCGGCCAGGGGAGCCGAGTCGTTGCGCTACTCCCACTAACGAAGGCAACGACGGAACAAAAAAGAACCGGCGCTGGGGGTGAGGTAGCGCCGGTTCCCCGGGGATAAAGTCACTGATATTGATCAGGACATTTCGTGCTGGCTACAGGTTGAACTGCGGGTCCAAGTACGAGTCGTCCTTCTGATAAATCTGCAGCCGCGAGCGCAGGGTGTCACAAACCAGCAGGCGGTTGTTTGCCCGGTCGAAGGTGCAACCCATCGGCATCCGGAACGTCCGCTGCTGTTGCTCCAGGTCAGGGACCCGGCGGCGGGCTTTGACCATGTCAGGGTTAGCGTTGAGCGAAAGGTCTCCCCATTCGGAAACCTCGGTCGCGTCGCCTTCCAGGTAGGCCAGAGGACGTGTGTCGGCGTCGTAAATCACGACTCGCTCGTTGAGCCAGTCAGCCACGTAAACGTCGCCTTCATTGTCGATGTCAACGTCCAGCGGGTGGTTCAACTCGCCAGAGCGAGTGCCACGACTGCCAAAGGTGGAGAGGTGGGTGCCACCGGGGGTGAACTTCTGCACCCGGTGATTGCCCCAGTCAGCGATGTAAATGTCGCCGCTATTGTCGATACCGATTCCAGAAGGCATCTCCAAGTCGGTGGGGCCGTTGCCCTTGGTGCCGAAGCCGCCCAGGAACTCGCCGTCTTTGCTGAACTTCTGAACCCGGCTGGTGTGGGCTGAAACTACCCAAAGGTTCTGGTCGGCATCGAAAGCCAGGCCGGCCGCGCCTTTCAGTTGGCCTTCGTCGTCTCCACTTTCGCCCCACTGCTTGATCAGGTTGCCGTCAGCGTCGAACACGCAAACCTGGTTTTTCCACTCGTCGGAAGCGTACACATTGCCGCCGGCATCGGCAGCGATGCCGGTGATCCACTCGAACAGACCCCTCGAGTTGGACTGATAAGCGGCGCCTTCCCGGCCGAATTCGCCCAGGAATTCCTCGCCGCCCTTGCCCTCAACGTTGCCGATTGTGCATTTAGTGATGCGCGCGCTGGGGTTCTGCTCACCGCCCCGACTGGCGACATACATTACGCCGTCCGGCAAGGCTACTACGCCTACCGGCTGGCTGAATCCCATGCCCACCTGACCCTGGCGGCCGACGTTTTTCACGTACAGCCATGCCCGACCGCTTGCTACGGTATTCTGAGGCATAGTTAATCCTCCAAATTCGATTTTTTAGGCCACGGCGGTGGCGCAACCGAAGGGCAGCGCCACCACCGAACTCATTGAGCCTGAAGCCTCACTTCTTGATAACGTTCAGTTTCGGGAAGGTTCCGTTGACGATGGGGTTGGCGTCCATGCCGAGCCAGTCTTCAACAATGCTGGAGTAAGCGCCGCGGAAATCGTAGTTGGGAACCAGGTCGCCCTGTTCCAGGTCTTCGTTCTTCCGGGACGGGTACTCGCCGTAGAAGCCACCCTGGACCGGGTCGCCAATGACGAAGGCAGCGCCGGCTGCGCCGTGGTCGGTACCGGAGCCGTTGTCGCGGACACGACGGCCGAACTCGGAGAACATGTACATAACGATGTTCTCGCCGGTGTTGTGCTCCTTCATGTCCTGGAAGAAGGCGCTGATGCCCTCAGAGACTTCCTTCCACAACTGCGGGTGGGCGGCGGCCTCACCAGCGTGCGTGTCGAAGCTCGCATGCTGGGTGTAGAAAATCTTGGTTCCCAGGTCAGCCATGTAAACCTGCGCGATGTCGCGGAGGTGATGGGCGATGGGGCTGTTGGGATATTCCACGTTGCTGGAATACTGTTCCGGCGCAACCTTGACGATATCGGCGCCAATCATGGCGTCGGTGCCGGTGGAGCGCAGGTAGTCATTCACGAAACTGCCGCCGATAGTGGGCGAATACATCTTCGAGAACAGGTCCAGGGCCTTGGACCGCTGGTCAACATTCTCAATACCGGTCAGCAGGCCGTAGGTGTTCAGGTCGGCGATGGCTGCTACCGGAACGCCGGGAACGGCCAGCGCACGGGGCAGGCCGTGGCCGAAGTTGATTGCGGTCAGGACGTTCTCTTTGCCCGGGTCCATCTCGCGAGCGACGCGGCCAGCCCAACCCTCGGTGCCAACCTTGTCCGGCTCACAGGTGTGCCAGATGTCCATGCTGCGGAAGTGGGAGCGGGGGCTGTCGGCGTAGCCGATGCCGTGGATGATGGCAACTTTGCCCGCGTCAAACATTTCCTTGAAGGGGCCCATGGTGGGAGCCAGACCCAACTCATCATTAATCGGGATGATATCTTCCCGATTGTAGTGGATGGTCGGGCGGTTGTCGTAGTACGACGAATCGTTGTAGGGGATCACCGTGTTGAAATAGTCGTTGCCGCCGGTGAGCTGCAGGACCACGATGACCGGATCTTTTTTAGTGGAGGTCATTGTGTATGCTCCTTGTGTGTAGTCTTGGGTTAGTGGATAGGCTTCGGGACGGAGCGGCACCAACTGATCCTGTCAGGTCTGGTGCGGCGCTCCGCCCAATGTGCCATTGATTTAGCCGAACTGGAATTCGGTGGTGGCGCTGATCAGGGCCATCGTCTCACCGACCCGGGTGGCCGTGCCAACGTAGTCCGCCCAGTCCACGTTCCCGCCGGAGCGGACGTGTTCGGCCAGTTGGCCGCGGGTCTCTTCACTCAGCTCGACAAATCCCATGTAGTCCGTGCAGGCATTGAGCAGGTGGTCAGGAGTTTCCACGCCTTCGTTGCGCATCGCATCGATGATGTCGCGCATGCCGGGCAGATCGGGGTCGGAAACACGATCGGCTACGAAGTTAATGCGGGCCAGCAGGGCGCCGGAGTTAATCCACTCCAACCCAGTGTGCCAACCTTCCACCGACGGCGGGTCCAGAATGGACTGGCCCATGTAGGTGGGTTCTTTGCCGATGTTGATGACGCCAGGATCCGGATTCTGGTACAGCCCCACCATGCGGAGGGTACCGGCGACCACTTCGGTCGGGCTCTTGATCTTCTGGAAGCGGGCGTCCTTGAACCACTGGGAATTAAACATGTGGCGCAGGACGGGAAGCATCTCGAAGCCGGTGTCCTCGAATATCTGGCACATCTCGTCCAGAGCGTCTTCGTCGCGGGCCGGCTCGATGGTCCAGGCCGGAACCTGGGGCTCGTCGGCTACGAAGAAGTTATAGAGGTGGCGGCAAATGAAGCGCGAGGTGGCCGGCTGCTTCAGAATGATTTCGATGATGTCCTCACCGTTGAAGTCACCGGTCTCGCCCAGGAACGTCTTTTCACCGTAGTCATGATCTTCATCGCGGTAAGCGAACTTCCAGGGGTAGCGCCCGTAAGGAGCCCGGGGCAGCTTGGCCTGGATGGTCCAGCCGGTGAAGGCCCGCGAGCACTCGCGAACGTCAACCTCGGTGTAGTTCGAAACGCCCAGGGAGAACAGTTCCAGAAGCTCACGCCCCCAGTTCTCGTTCACGGCGTCCCGATGGTTTTCATTGTTGTCCAGCCAGAAAATCATGGCCGGGTTCTTGGACAGCTCGACCAGCATGTCGCGGTAGTTGCCCATGCCGAATTCCCGCAGCATGTCAATCTGCTCCAGCAACTGGTCGCAGTTGTCGACCTTGGAGTTGCCGGTGGCAAACACATGGTGCCAGAACAGGGACATCTTCTCTTCCATGGGCCGGTCGCTGGATATCATGTTGTACATCCAGTTAGCCTGGCCGGAGAAGGGAACTCCGCCCGGGAGCAAGAAGCTGGGATGGTACCGCAGCAGCAGCGCCATCTTGCCACCTTCGCGGTCTTCCGACGGGTTCAGCAGTTCTTCTACAGTGGCCTCGTAACCTTGAGTAACACATCGCTCCAACTCTGCGCGGTTCGCGCCAAAACCGGCACGCCGCATCAGGTGGGCCATCAGTGCCAGGTCATCTTTGTGTGACATCCGGTGCCTCCTTCCTGCAATTTAGATTTTCCAGGCCGAGAAACGCAATTTATCCCCGACCTTTTCAGGTTGTGCCGTAGTTTAATTTACTCGTAACACAGTGTCAACAAGCAAACCGCTTACGGCTCAAATTTGATAACGATTATAAACTAATAACGGAATGCAAACAAGTGCCCGTATTGGGTCATTTGGGGATCGCCCAAGCTGGCGGGGGCGCGTGGGTCACGGACTCGTCGGTGTCGGCGGGAATATGGGCCAACAGGCGACCGTTAGCCACCACTACCTCATGGTAAAAAAGCTGCGAGCGCGGGCCGTTCACGCATATGCCCTGGCCTTCTTCGAACCGCCACCCGTGGTCGGGACACAAAAAGCTCTTGTCCCACTTGACCACCCTTCCATAGGCGTGCGGGCAAACCATCGACAACAGCCGATACTTCCCATCACGGGCTTTGGACAGCCAGAGCTCCTCCCCGTTGTCCAGCCGAACCCGGGCTGGCAGCTCAGGGAAATCGGCCACCGCGCCGAGATCGATTTTGCGGGCCGGCGCATTCTTGGTCTTGCCGACACCTGCCGGGTCAACCACCGTCCTTCTACGCGGGTGATAAATGTCCTCGCTCATAACGTTTCTCCTGTATCGCGTCGGTCAGTGGGCAGTCCGCCGAAGGCTTCTTCCATGGTGATGATGGGGAATATCGCGGTGCGGTTCCAGGTAGCCAGACCCATATCCACGACCGCGTCATCCACGGCATGAGCATCCGGCCCCTGCAATACCAGCCAAGTTTGATGCGACGACTTGCCAACCCAGCCGCCGCGATACTCGCAGCCACGGGTGGACAGCGTCTGAGTCATCTCAGCCGACATTCGCAGCACGCGGTCTCGTACGCCCAAATCGACCCCGGGGCAGCGTTCGGGAGCATGCTCCAGCGATACCATGTAAAGGCCCATCGTATTGTCTGACTCCTTATCCGGATGCAACGACCCGGTCGCCGGCAGCAGTTGCCGATCGTCCCGGCGCCGCCAGGCGAAAGATTCCCGGCGCGGTAAGGCCGGCAAACCTTTCGGGTCTCATTGCCTCAGCCAGACCCTCGAGCACATCAACAACGCGGGGGCCGTGTCGGCTGGGTATTTGCCCATCAAACAGGTAAACGCGACCCTGCTGCACCGCCGTCAACGCAGACCACTCCGGCCGGTCAATCAATCGCGCCGTCTCGGCGATGGTGCGATCCATATTGAACGCGCAAGGCATAACCATCACGTAGTCGGGTTGATATTCCAAAACCTCGGGCCAGCTGACTTCGCGAGATTTGCCCCATTTTTCCGCCAGGCCTTCTCGCCCACCGGCCAATTCCACCAGTTCGGGCGTCCACTGGCCCGTGTTGCGGAGGGGCTCCAGCCAATCGATGCAGAACACCGAGGGATGCTGGCCGTCGGCGGAGCGTTCGGCGACATATTCGGTGCGGCGGCGCAGGTTGGCGAGCAACGCGGCGGCGCGGTCGGGTACGCCGGCTGCCTCACCGATGCGTTTGATGTTGTGAAATATGTCGTCCAGGCTGGCCGGGCGGATGCTCAATATCTGAGGGGCGTAATCCAGAGTCTGGGCCACCGTCTCAAACACCGAACCAGCGCCGACGGCACAAACTTCGCACAATTCCTGGGTCAGAATCAGGTCCGGCTGGAGTTCCCGGAGCAGGTCGCCATCAATGATGTAAAGGGGGTTGCCGCTGGCCCGCGCCTGCTGGATGATGGTGTCGATTTCCTGGCTTGACAGGTGGGACTTGCTGCGGATACTGCGGCTGACGATTGGCAATCCGCGTGCGGCCGCGGGATAGTCGCACATATGCGACACGCCCACCAGCGAATCGCCTAGCCCCAGGGAGAACACAATCTCAGTGGCGCTGGGCAGTAACGAAACAATCCGCATGGGCCGCATTGTAGGGCCAATTCAGTCGCTTGGCAAACCTCGCCGCGACGAGATTGCCGCTTCGCTTTGCGGCCTGGAATGACCAACGTCCATGTTGGTTTAGATGTGTGATGATATGATAGACGCACACCGCATACTGTAGTCTGGAACAAACCATGACCACCGCGCCTATACCAACTCCTGAGACACTAACTCCCGTCGAGAACGCCGGCATCGAGAACGCCGGCGAGCGTACCGGTGCCATCTGCTTGCGCCTGGAGTCTCTGGGTATCGACCACCAGGCCGGCGATTTCCCGGCGCGGTTCATCGAGTTTTGCGAGCAGAACAACCGGTACGAAATGGAAGTAAACGCCGCGGGAGAACTGATTATCCTGCCCATGACTGGATTTCGCGGCAACCGGCACGAAAGTTACCTCAATCATTTTTTGACCGGATGGGAGATCGAACACGGCGGCGTGGCATCATCCCAATCCTGCCGTTTCCGCCTGCCGTCCGGCGAAATCCGGGGGCCAGATGCTGCCTGGATTACCCAGGAACGCTACGATGCCCTGCCCGAACAACAGCGGCTAACTATAATTGAAGGCGCCCCCGATTTCGTGGTGGAAATCCGTTCCCGCACCGATAACCTGGCCCCATTGCAACGCAAGATGGATTTGTGGATCGACGGCGGCGTTCGACTGGGCTGGCTCATTGACACCGCCAACCGGTGCGCCTACATCTATCGTACCGGCCTGGCGGAATCAGAATTGCTGGCAGACCCGGAAGTGCTGGATGGCGAGAATGTGCTCCCCGGTTTCTCGTTCCCCGTCTGCCAGTACGTTTTCGACCTGGAATAGAACCCTCTCGCTGAATCCATGCCCGCTCGCATCCTGAATGGTAACGAGATCGCCGCCGAACTGCGCGCGGAGGTGGCCGAAGGCGTGGCGCAACTGACCGCGTCTGGCGGCCCGCAACCGGGCCTCGCCGCCGTGCTGGTTGGAGACGATGCAGCGTCGGCGGTTTACGTCCGCAACAAGGGACGCGCCTGCGCTGAGGCAGGTATGGACTCCGAGACGTTCCATCTCCCGGTGGACACTCCGCAAGATGTACTGTTGAGTCTCATCGACCGGCTGAATGCCGACGACAGATTCCACGGCATCCTGATGCAGCTGCCCTTGCCCGCCCAGATTGATGAAGCCACGGCAATCGAGCGCATCGCACCGGCCAAGGACGTGGACGGTTTGCACCCCGTGAGCCAGGGCAAAATGCTACAGGGGGAGCCCACCTATCTGCCCTGCACGCCGTCGGGCGTCCAGCAGGTGTTGCTGCGGTCGGGGTACGACCCGGCGGGCCAGCATGTGGTAATCGTCGGACGTAGTAACATCGTAGGCAAGCCGTTGGCGGCGTTGCTCATGCAACGGTCCATTGGCGGCAACGCCACCGTAACAGTTTGCCACACTCGCACCCGGAACCTGTCCGACATCACCCGCCAGGCCGACATTCTGGTGGCCGCGATGGGGGTGCCCGGCGCGATAACCGCGGACATGGTGCGCGACGGCGCGGTGGTAATCGACGTTGGCATCAATCGGGTTGACGACGCGACGCGGCGACGGGGTTACCGGCTGGTGGGCGATGTTGACTTTGACGCGGTGGCCGCCAAGTCAGAAGCAATTACGCCCGTCCCCGGCGGCATTGGCCCCATGACCATCGCCATGCTGCTTAGCAACACGCTGGATGCCGCCCGTCGTTACTCCTCAAAATAGTTGCTGGCAGCCGCTGCCCCGGCTGTCGCGCGGACGATGATGCGCACCAGCGATTTCGACTACCACCTCCCCGAAGAGCGCATCGCCCAAGCTCCCGCCGAACCCAGGGACTCTTCACGTCTGCTGGTGCTGCCCCGCTTTGCGACCGGCCCGGCAAACGCCGGGGAAATTCAGCACCGCACTTTCCAGCAACTGCTCGACTATCTGCGCCCCGGCGATCTGATGGTGTTCAATCGCAGCCGGGTGATCCCGGCGCGGCTGCACGGCACGGAGGTGCGTTCCGGCGCCCGTGTCGAAGTGCTGCTGGTGCGCCAACAGGAACCCAACATCTGGCAGGCGTTGGGGCGCCCGGGCCGGCGGTTGCGCGTGGGAGCCGAGGTGGTGGTTGGCACAGACGTAGAGGGCGGCGAGTCGTCGTCTGCTCGCATAGAAGTGATTGCTGCTCACCAAAACGGTCTGCGCACCGTGCGGCTCTCCGATGACAACGCTCTGGAACACCTGGGAGAGCTGCCGTTGCCGCCCTACATCAAGGAAACCCCGCGCGACCCGGGACGCTATCAGACCGTGTACGCTGATGTTCCGGGCAGCGTGGCGGCTCCAACTGCGGGCCTGCATTTCACCGACCAGCTCCTGGCCGACATTCGGGCAGTGGGCGTATCAACCGAGTGGGTTACTCTGCACGTTGGGCTTGACACTTTCCGACCGGTGCGCAGCGAGGACATCGCCGAGCACCAGATCCACACCGAGTGGTACGAACTGCCAGCCGATACCGCCGAGGCCATCAACACCACCAGACAATCGGGCGGGCGGGTCATCGCCGTGGGCACCACCACCGTGCGGACGCTGGAGCAAGTCGCTCAGGACGCCAACGCTGCCAACCTTGATAGCATCGGTCCGGCTACCGGCGACGCCAGCCTGTTCATCCTGCCCGGGCACCGCTTCCGGCTGGTGGATGGAATGCTGACCAACTTCCACCTGCCCCGATCCACGTTGCTGATGCTGGTTTCTGCCTTCGCCGGACGCGAGCGAGTATTGGCCGCCTACCAGACCGCGGTTGCCGACGGTTACCGCTTCTACTCGTTCGGCGACGCCATGCTCATCTTGTGAGATGGTATCAAAAGCTGACTAGCTAAAACGCGGGCGTTCGTCATCGCGGTTGCTGTCGTAGCCATCATCGCGCAGGCTGCGACGTTGGGAGCCACGGTTTCCGCCGGAGTTTGCGTCGCCGCCGTCCGCATCTGCTGGTGGCGAGTCAACAATCTCAGTCTCGTCGGCGGAAGAGTCGACGACATCAAATGGCGCTTCGGTCGGGGCGGCTTCGCCACCGTCGTCTTCACGGGGTGGCGGCGCAAACTGAGGATAGGCCCGACGGAATTCAGCCATGGCAGAATCCAGATGCGCGTGGAATTCCTCTGGGTCGCGTACCTGAATGGCGATGCGCCGTCGGTTGATGGTGTACACCCGGAGCGGGTCGCCCATGAAGCCCCGATCATTCACCGCCTCCTGAATCTGGCTGAAGTGAATCGACCGGTTGCGCGGCGTCCCGAACATGATCACCAACGCATCCGAATAGATCCTGTACTGACGGGGCGAGGTTAGCCACGAATAGGCCCCGACGCCAATACCGACCACGATGAGGAGCCAGGACCCACCGCCGCGTCGGCCCGATTGCTGGGCCTCGTCACCCGCTCCTGGCTGACCGTCCTGCACCTGCCCGGTTTCGGCGGGTGGTGGGTCGCCGGATCGCGCCTCGGTGATCAACTGGTAAATGCCGAAGAGGATAACGGCCGCCGCCAGGATGAGAGTGAGGTTGAATCGAACCCGACTAGGCGCCCAAAATTTGAGTTGGGTTTCGGCCTGTTGCATTGTAATCTCGCACCTGCCGGTGTTGTATGCCGACGTTAGTTGAGTAGGCGCGCCGGAAAAGCCAAAGCGCTGCCGGCACAACGAGGGACATGTTACCACACGCCGCCCGGCATCCCCTACCAGGCAGCAGCCGTCGCGCGTACCCGCTTTGTCAAACCAAACCGGCCTGCTGACATTGCGAGGAGCGCCCGCTCATCCCGAGCTGGTCGAGGGACGTGGCAATCTCGATGAGGCTGAACCCACGTCGGCGAACCGGCGTTGCTACGACGCCGAGATTGCCACGCTACGCTGGCAATGACAAAGTGTGTACGCTTGAGGGCAGCAGCCCTGAAGCCCCGGTTTCGGCTGGTTCCGCAGGTCGGCCGGTTTTCCGCGTCGTCGCGCTTTTTACAATATCGGCCACCAGGACAACCGCCGGGACGAGTTGAACTCAACGACGCGCTACCGGCACGGCAACAACGCGCGAGCCCATGTTTGGCTTGACCGTGCCCGGCTATGGTGCCAGAATTGGGCCGGGAAACTGCTATCCCACCACACCACAACCCAGATAATTCACAGGAGGCCACGGCCATGCTGATTTGCAAGTTTCGCACCGGAGACCGGGAAGCGTACGGTATCGTTGAAGGCGACAACGTCATGGAGGTGCAGGGTGGCCTGTTCGACGGGCTGCAACAAACCGGCAGCAAGTATGCGTTGAGTTCGGTGAAACTGCTTCCGCCGGTGGTTCCACCGACGTTCTACGCCGCCGGCATCAACTTCCCGGAGCACGTTACGTGGGCGGCTCAAATGCGCGGCGAGGAACCCAGCCTCCCCAAACGGGCCGATGTCGGTTACCGCGCCATTAACGCCCTGACCGGCCACGGCGACCCCATCATGGTGCCGGCCGACGCCACCGAGATGTTGCAGTACGAAGGCGAGGTCGTGGTTGTCATCGGCAAAGAATGCCGGAACGTTACCGAAGAACAGGCGCTGGATTATGTGCTCGGTTATACCATCGGCAACGATGTCAGCGAGCGCACCTGGCAACGCAACGACCGCACCATGTGGCGCGCCAAAAACACCGATACCTTCAAGCCGATGGGACCCTGGATCGCCACCGACGTGGATCCTGATCAGATGCACGTTACCATCGAGGTTAACAAAAAGGTCGTTGGCGAGTATGACCTGAAGACCGCAATTTTCGGAGTGCGCCACTACATCAGCGAGATGAGCAAGTACCTGACGCTGGTACCGGGGGACATCCTGTGGATGGGCACCGATGGCGCGACCGAGAACATGAAAGACGGCGACGTGTGCGACATCACCGTCAGCAGCATCGGCACGCTGAGCAACCCGGTGGTGTGGGGCAAAGCCTGATCCCTCCGACGTTCTGGTCCCCGGGTAGCAGCTAGTTGCCCGGGGACACCTATTCTCGTCCATCCAGCCGGACACAAACCAGGCTAGCGGGAATCCCACCAACTGGACATTTCCGCGGCATTGCCTTAGAGTCTGCCAACGATGACGGATAAAATCGGCGCTCCCAGCTGTCCGCAATGCGGTTCGCCTTATCGGGTGGGACACCGATTCTGCGGAGGTTGCGGCGCAACGTTGCCGGCAGCCCCAGGAGACCCGGCTGAGGTCGTTTCGCGGACAGTAGTACCGCCGCCACCTCCACCATCTGCGGCCAATCCCTCACCTGCGCGACAACCCATCCCAGGCGATATTGACCGGGTGGCGGGCCCGCGATACCCAACCGAGGAACAAACCGCACGCCCCCCGGCGCCTGCCCAGGCTGGGGATGGTTCGCTGGCGTGGTATATCTCCCCCAACCGCATCCTGCTGCTAACATTTTTGACCACCGGTTTGTACATCTTTTACTGGATGTACATTACGTGGCGGCACTACCGGGATCATAGCAACGCGGTCGCGTATCCGGTGTGGCACGCGCTGACCCTGCTGGTGCCGGTGTACCAGTTGTTCCGGCTCCACGCCCACATGCGCGTCTATCAGGAAATGATGGAGCAGCGGGGAGTACCCACCACGTTGAGTCCCATGCTTTCGGTTGGGCTGTTCCTGGTCGCTGTCGCTCTGGTTTGGGTGGCCGCCAGGCTGATTGCCGATCCAGAACTGACGACGCTAACACAGACGCAACAAATCGGTTACTTCGTGGCCAACGTGGCGCGGGTGGCGATTCTGGCCGCAATAATATGGCGGGCTCAGGGCAACCTCAACCGCTATTGGCAACACCGGGTGGGAATGCGATTGGCCAGTGCCCCTTACACCCTGGTGGAACTTGTGCTGGTCGTTCTGGGCATATTCAACTGGATCGGCTGGGTCATCATCATGATGTACCCTGAGCTGTTGTTGAATGCGGACCCTGGCGAGTAGGGTCTCGTACAGTAGCGCCAGCCCGGGCCCGGTTAGAGTGAACCCAAAGCCACCTGTACCATTCGCCTTTCCAGCGACAGGGCCAGCTCGGTAACGATTTCGGTGCGGTCATGCTGACCTACCGCGCCCACGAAAGCCACACCCAACAGCCGCCCAACGCGGAAGTCGATCACGGTCGAGGATAGCAAGCCAGCCGGGCCTCCCTGGAGCACCTGGAGCCCCACCGATTCGTCGTACAGTCCGTTGGCTTCCACCCGGTCTACCGATACGATTTGCTGGCCGGAACCGACGCTTTCCCCAAGGTTCTCTTCGAAATCCTTAACGAACACGTCAGTCATCCAGCCGGACACCTGGTCGGGATTGCTGAAAAGATGCACCACAGTGGCTCCGACGAAATTCAAGCCGTCGGCCGGCGGGAGGTCTGAGGTCGGTACAAACTCGCGCATATACCCACTGATGCGACCGGCGTCCCGAAAACGGTCGGCCGTGCTGCCGGGAAACCCGTTCTCCGCCATCTCGTCGTTATTGAGCACACCGGCCCGAGCCAATTGATAGCCCCGCAGTGATTCCGGCAAATCGCCAGCTTCCAGAGCCATGTATTCCAGGTCGGCTTCGCCGATGCGGAAAGTTGCTTGCCACAACGCCGTGGATGCCACCGTCGTCCTACCTCCGGTTATTTCCAGTTATATGAGCAAGGGCAGTATTGCTCGCCCTTGCTCATGTGGTTCAGCCTCACGCTCGCCAATTGCCGGCTGCCTGCCGGGCTGTGAACGGGCGCAAGAGTTGTTGGGGTTAGCCCGCAACCATGGGGTAGACATGCCGCCCGCGGGACATCTCGACCGGCACATCGGTGCGCTTCCAGCTATCGCCGTTATCGCCGCTGCAGTAGACGTGGCCGTCGCGGTCGCAACAGTACACGTTACTGGGAGAGTGGCGGTCGATCGCGATCTGGAACATTCGGGCCGGAGCAATTTCGCCCAAGTCGACCCGATCCCAGGATTCGCCAGCGTCGGTGGAGCGCATCAGCACACCGGCGTCCACGGTACCTGCTGGAGAGCTTCCGCCGCCGGCTCCGGCTGCCAGATACATGATGCTGGGGTCATGAGGAGCCACCACCAGGTCCCGGCAATAGCTGCCACCGTCGAACATCTCGTCGATGGGCACAAACTCCCAACTCTGGCCTCGCTCGCGGCTGCGGAACATGGCAAGTTGAGTGATGATGTAAACCAGGCCGGGGTTTGAGGCATTCACCTGCACCCCGTGCAGATCGACCGGGCCCATGCGGGTGTAGTGGCCGTCGGTGATGCAGGACCAGGTCTCACCGCCGTCGCGGGACGCAATCAGCCCGCCGACTTCAATGGCGCCGTACACATCGTTCGGGTGAGCGGGGTCGACGCTCAACCCAATGACCCTCTTCACGATTTCGTAGGGGTTCATCGTGATGTGGGGATGCAGCAACCCCTTGGTGTTCAGTTGGCGCCAGGACTCGCCCCCGTCGTCAGAGCGGCAAACACGGCCCTGATCATAACCGGCAAACATGATGGACGAATCATTGGGATGGGCGGTCAACGACCAAACCTCTCCGCTGAGCGTATCGGTGCGCCGCCAGTTCTCGCCATGATCGTCGCTGCGATATACACCATCCTGGGTACCGGCGTATACGGTGTCGGGGTTGTCGGTGTGCACCAACAGCGCGCGCACTTGAGGATTCTCGGGCAAGCCGTTTTCCACGGCTACCCATTTCGAATCGCCTTCGGTGAGGCGGTACAGGCCGCCTTCGCCCAGCGGGGTGCCTTCCGCGCCCACGATAAGAGCGCTTTCGCCACCCAGACCGACGTAAACGTTAGTGCGGTGGCCGTTTGCAGTAGTCATCAGTAAGCCTCCTGAATTGTGTGCCAGTATAGCCGATCGATCCCAACTATCAGCGAGAATCTCTGTGCAGATTTTTGGCGTTACGTGGCTGGTTGTCAAGCGTTTGCAGCGGCGGCATGGAACGTTGGGGGCTCCAGCGCGACTAGGGCCACATAATCCAGCCGGTGCGGTCGGTGCGAGCCCGGAAAAGATGACCGCCGCCAGTGGTTACGTACAAGCTGCGCATATCGGCATCGCCGAAGCAGCAGTTGGTGGGTCGGTCTACCCGCAGGGCGTGGGTTTCCAGTACCCGGCCGGCGGGCGAAAACACGTAGATGATTGGGCCCGGCCCGGCAGTTTCCCAACCCGCGCATACGATGATGTTGCCGTCGACGTCCAGCGTCATGCCGTCCACGCCGCGCTGCACCCCCTGGCTGCCGACGCCGCGCAGATCACCGTTGGCCGCGCCGCCGTCAATACCGAAGGTGTGCAGCACCGTGTAATCGCCGAGCGACCCATCGTCAGCGATGGGGTACGCCCGCAATTCGCGGCGACGGTCGGCTCCGTAATCGCTCTGCGCAATATACAGCGTGCGTTGGTCGCGGCTGATGAGAATGCCGTTGGGACGCGAAATGTCGGTGGTGGCCCGCACCAGATCCCACTGGTCATTGCCCTTGGGGTCGAGGCGAAGCACCGACATATGGTCAAGTTCCTGCGGGCCGCTATCGCCGATACCAGAGTAAGGATCGGTGAACCAGATACGCCCCGACTTGTCTACCACCAGGTCGTTGGGGTTGTTGTGGCGCTGGCCCCCCAGCAGGTGCGGCATCGACGTGGCCGTGTTGCTCGCGGCGTCGATGCGGGCGATGCGGCGGCGACCTTGCTGGCAGCCGTACAGGTTGCCCTGGGCATCGAAACACAGGCCGTTGGCGTTGAATGACTCGTCAAAATACTCGGACACCGCGCCGGATTTGGGATCATAGCGCAGAATTTTTGAGGCGGGGATGTGGGTAAACAGCACTGCTTCGCCGTCCCAAACCGGGCCTTCGGTAGTGCCACCATAAGGTCCGGCGACCAACTCAAAATTCCAGGACATAGTGCACCTCACGTCTCAAACTCAACACTGACCGACCAGCGCCGGCGCTTGGGCCGTTGCCGGGTCAATCCGGTTGACTCAATAGCGCCCGCAGTGTAGCACGGTTTGCCGATGCCGCCCACAAAAAAAGCCCCCGCCGGAAACGGCGAGGGCCAGCAAATACTGATGGCGCGATCGCCGATGGTGCGATTGACTTACCGCCCCCGCAGTCGCGGATCCAGTACGTCGCGCAGGGCGTCGCCCAGGAAGTTGATGGAGAACACCACGATGGAGATGGCCATGCCGGGGAACACCGCCAGCCAGGGAGCGGTGCGGATGTACTGCGAAGCGCCCTCGGTAAGCATACCGCCCCAAGTTGGCACGTCCGGCGGTACCCCGACACCCAGGAAACTCAGCGATGCTTCAATGACGATTGCCAACCCCAGCGTGATGGTGCTGAGGACGATATAGCTGGCAATGACATTGGGCATAATGTGCTTCAGCATTATTCGCCCCGGGCGTGCGCCGATCGCCTTGGCGGCCAGTGTGTAATCCAGTTCCTTGATACTCAACACCTGCGAGCGAATAACCCGAATTGCTCCGGGCAGCAGGATTACCACCAGCGCCGCCACAATATTATTGACTGAAGCTCCCAGCGCGGCCATAAGCCCCAGCGCCATGATGATGGCGGGGAAGGCCATCAACGCATCCACCACCCGCTGGATAACCAGGTCGAGCAGTCCCCCTACGTATGCGCTCACGATGCCGATGACTGTGCCCAGCGTGATGCCGATCAATACGCTCAGGACGCCTACGTACATTGAAATCCTGGCCCCGGCGATTATGCGGCTGAATACGTCTCGTCCCAAGTCGTCGGCTCCAAGCCACGCCGAACCAGACGGCGCCTGGAAGGTGTCATGCACCAGGTCCAGAGGATCGTACGGCGCAATAATCGGCGCAAAAATGGCTGCCAGCAGGGTCACTATGATTATGGCGGCGCTAATCGCGCCCAAAGGCTTGGCGCGGCAGAACCAAGTTATGTGGCCCCAAGTGGTAGGGCGCGGGCGCATATCCAGGAGCGCGCTGGCATTTTCCACGCCAACTTGCTGCGTCGGTAGCGCTCCGCTTTGATTAGGAGTGGTCATCGAATATGCTCCAGGGCTCGGGTCATCGCTGTGAGGTTAGGCATAACGGATGCGCGGGTCCAACCACCCGTACAGCAGGTCCACCAACAGATTGATGATAACGATCGAGACGGCGACGATTACGATAATCGCCTGAATGGTGGGGAAATCACGCTGGAAAACGGCGTCAATCAGCAGTTGGCCAATTCCCGGTATCAGGAAGATGCGCTCGATGATTACCGTGCCGCCAAACAGACGTCCGAACTGCCATCCAGAGATGGTGAGGATCGGCAAGACGGCATTCTTCAACCCGTGTCTTGAAAGCACGATGCGCTCACGCAGGCCCTTGGAGCGGGCGGTGCGCATGTAATCCTCGCGCAGAATTTCCATCATCGACGAACGGGTTACGCGCGCAATGAAGGCCATATCGTAAAAACCCAAGGCCAGCGCCGGGAGCATCATCTGCTTGACGTTAGCCCAAGGGTCTTCCCAGAAGTTTTCGTAGCCCAGCGGCGGAAGCCAGCCAAAGGCTCTGATGAGCAGCAGGGTCAGCAGAATGCCGCTGAAAAATGTGGGTATGGATATACCCACCAGGGTAAACACCCGTGAGACGTAATCCAGCGGACTATCAGGGCGTATCGCGGAGATGACCCCCAACGGAACGGCACATATCACCGCCAACAAGATACCCAGAATTGCCAACTCGATGGTTACCGGGATGCGCTCCGCCAGGCGGCCCATCACCGGGCCATTCCACCAGAACGACGTGCCGAAATCGCCGCGCAGCAGCCCACCCATCCAGTCCAGGTACTGGATCACGATGGACCGGTCGGTGCCTAATTTGACCCTAAGTTCGTGTAATTCCTGCTCGGTGTATGCCGCATCGTCGGCGCTGAGTATGGCCAATGCCGGGTCGCCCGGTATCAGTCGCATCACGACGAAGACGATTACGGTAACCAGCAAGACCGTGGGAATGAATAATCCAATACGTTTGACTGCGTACTGTCGCATCGACACACATCCGGGTTGCGGGGGTGATGATTCGGTGGTTGGTTAGTCGGCTAACGGTCCAGCCAGTAATCTTCGTATTTGAAGAAATACTGCACGGTGGTCGGAGGATGGAAGTTCTTGATGTCGCGGTGAACAATCCAGAAGAACCGGTTCCAGCCCAAGTTTACCCAATGATTATCCGTAAAGTCCACCAGCCACAGTTCGGCTTCCTTGTTGATCTCGCGGCGCTTCTCAGGATCTTGTTCAACTTTCTGGGACTCAAACCACTCCTCTACCAGAGGATTCGTCCAGTCGGTGTAGTTGCGGGTTCCACCCGGGTTGTAGATGCCACCGTAGAGAGCATCGGGGTCAAGAACCACCATCCCTTCGCCCTGGCAGGCGATTTCCCAATCGCCGTCGGCGCCCACCCCGCGAGACGTGCCGTATTTGGCGTAACCGGCAGCGCTGGGCAGCGTCTCGATGTTTCCGGTAATACCCAGAGCCGATTCCAGCTGCTGCTTCAGCACCTGACACTGCTTCGGATAACCGGCCGCCTGGCGGGCGGTGTACTCTACTTCGAAACCGTCGGGGTATCCTGCCTCGACCATGAGGCGCTTGGCTTCAGCCAGGTCTTCCTGACCACCGGGGCTTTGCTTCGATCGAACGCCCGGCCAGGTTTGGCAAATGTCGAAGTCATGCCCCATGCCACCCAGCGGACAGGCGATGCCAGCGGTGCCGTCCCAGATTTTATCGTTCAGGTCGTCCCGGTCGACGGCGAGACTGATCGCCTTGCGGACTCTGGGATCATCGAACGGCGCACGTTTCACGTTCATCATCAGTCCCCAGTTGCCGGAGGGGGGGAATTCGTGCATCACGTATTCGCCTTCCATTCGCTGCTCCAGCTCCAGGTATTCCCGTGGAGTCAGGTTGGAGAAACCGCCGTTCATCATGTCTATGTTGCGGCCCTCAATTTGCGCGGTAAGCGTGGCGGTATCCACGATGATGAAGTGCTCAATCCGGTCGAAGTAGGGTTTGCCCGGCTTGAAGTAATTCTCGTTGCGATTCACGTGGTAAAAATTACCCGACGAGTATTGCTCCAGCGCATAGGGGCCGGAACCGGATTTGTACTCGATTACGTTGTCAGAAGAATTCAGGTCGATACCCTGCTCCAGGAGGTGCTTGGGTAGCACCTTCACGTAATCAACAGCCATGAACTTGATGAATGCGCCCGAGGGGAACCGCAGCGAGAACTCCACCGTGCTGTCATCAATCTTGCGCACGACATCGTTCGCGTTGGTGGGGGAGCAATCGGCCTTGTCTATCTTTTCCACCACTTCCAGCGCTACGGTGTATTGACGCCACAGACCGGAGCGTCCAGCCGAGTTGCAGGGGTTGGCGTAGCGCAACATGCTGTACACCACGTCATCAGCGGTGATCGGCTCGCCGTCGCCCCATAGAGCGTTGGGTTGCAGATTGAAGGTGTAGGTTAATCCGTCCGCGCTGATCTGCCAGTCCGATGCCAGGTCTCCCTCAACCTGGTCGGTTTCGATGCTGTTGTACTGCACCACCTGGTTGTACAACTGCGAATAGGAAATCACGCTGGAAAGCGATGCCGAACCCAGCGGATCCCAGTCTTTTGTGTCCGCGTATGCCGACATACGCACGGTGCCACCCTGTCGGGCTGACCCTGATGGCGTGGGCGTGGGAGCGATTCTGGCTTCGAACCCGGCCACCGGTGTGTTGGTAGGTCGGATGGTGGCATCCGGCGGAGGCGTATGTGTGGGCGTGGCAGGCGCCGACGGCACCGTGGCGACAACTTGTTCCGCAGCAGTCGTTGCCGGAGCAACCGTCGTGGGTTGCTCACTTTCGCCGCAAGCGATGATGGTCAGTAGCAATGTAACCGCCGCCATGCCGAGTATCAGCGCTGGCCTGATAGGTAACCGCATATTTGCCCGCTCCTACAATCTGGATTGAATCCCTGGTTCGGCCCGGCACACCCTTACCGATCCAGCCAAAGGTGCTCGTGCTTGAAGCCGTACTGCACGGTCTGGGGAGCCACAAAGCCTTTCACGTCCTTGTGTACGACCCAGAAGTTTTGGCCCAGGGTAAGACTGACCCAGTGGTTGTTCGAGAAATCGTGCAACCAGCGCTCGGCCACCTTGTTGATTTCCCGGCGTCGCTCCGGATCCAGCTCGACTTTCTGCTCTTCGAACCAGGCATTGAGTTGGGGAGCTTCCCAGTCGGTGTAGTTCCGGGTGCCGCCCTTGAGGAAGATACCCCCGTATACCGCATCCGGGTCCAGAACGGTCATGCCGTCAGCCTGGCAGCTCATTTCCCAGTCGCCTTTGGCATCTGGCGGGCGGGCGGTGGCGTATTTGGCATAGCCGGCGGCGCTGGGCAGAACCTCAATCGAACCGGTAATCCCCAGGTATTCTTCCAAGTCCTGTTTGATTACGGAACATTCGTCAACGTAGGTACCCACCTGACGTACGTTGTATTGAATCTCGAAGCCATCCGGATAGCCAGCTTCGGCCATCAACCGACGGGCTTCGGCGATGTCCTCCTGACCGCCGGGCGTGTCCTTGGGACGCATACCGGGCCAGGTCAGACATTCTTCCAACGTGTTGGCCAACCCAACCAACGGGCAATGGCCTCGACCAGCGTTGTGCAGGCCGCGAGCGTTGTGCTTCTGTCGGTCAACGGCCAGGTTGATAGCCTGCCGCACCCGGTGATCAGTGAAGGGTTCGCGCTTGATGTTGAGCATCAGGCCGCGAGTCGCCCCGCCGAAGACATCGTGCGCCACATAGTCGCTGTTGGTCCGCTGCTCCAGACCGTAGTATTCGGGGGCGGTCAGGTTCATGGTGGCGCCGTTAGCCATATCAATCTGGCGCGCTTCAACCTGCGCCTGGGCCGTGGCCGGCGTGGTGATGATATAGTGCTCAATCCGGTCGAGGTACGGGAATCCGTCCTTGAAATAGTCGGGGTTCTTGTTCACGTTGTAGAGGTTGCCCGATTGGTATTGTTCCAGAATGAACGGGCCCGAACCCGAGTTGTACTCGATGATGTTCTCGGCGAGGTTCAGGTCGATTTCCTGTTCCAGCAGGTGCTTGGGGAGGATTTTTACGTAGTCAATCGCCAGAAACTTGATGAACGCGCCGGAGGCAAAGGCCAGATGGAATTCGATGGTGCGGTCATCCACCACGCGGACACCGTCTTCGGCGTTCGTGATGGTGCAGTCCCCAGCGTCGCGGTCAGCTACTTCCAGCGGCTCGACATACCGGCGCCACAATCCGGAACGACCAGCGCTGTTGCACGGGTTGGCGTAACGCAACATGGTATACAGCACGTCGTCAACGGTCAGCGGGGTGCCATCGTTCCACACCACACCTTCGGTGAGGTGGAACGTGTATATGGTGCCATCGTCGTTGAGTTCCCAGCTCTCGGCCAAGTCAGGAGCGATCGCGTTGGTATCTACAGTATCGAACTGCACCAACTGATTGTACAGCTGCGAGTACGAAATAACGCTGGAGGTGGACGCCGACCCCAACGGGTCCCAGTCCCTGGTATCAGCGTAGGCCGCCATGCGAATCAGGCCACCCGTCTTGGGTGGGCCGCTGGGCAGCGGCGTCGGCGCAGTGCGCGCCACCGACGTGGGCGCCGGCGTGTTGGTGGGTCGGATTGTAGCTGCCGATGGGACTGTGGGCTCCTCTCTGGGAGCGGTTGAACCTTGAGCCGCGGCCGGGGCTTCGGTGGGACTGCCGGGACCACGGGCCGCCGGTATTGCCGTCGACTCGGCTGCCGGAGCAGCTTCGTCCGGCGTCCCGGCACCTCCGCACGCGATGCCCATTGCCAACAAAGCGACGGCGATCACGCTGAGTATCAGTGTTAGTTTCAGATTGTTCAACATAGACCGGGAATCCTCCTAATTGTCTCGCAGAGCCTCGCGATTTGGGGCGACAGCCGCCTGTTTTCAGACGTTTGTACCAAATGTGTAAATTGCCCGATTTACTGTATTCAAGCAGTGGCACCCTGTCAAGGAAAATGGCACTTCTCAACAATATCCGAATTGATAATGTGCGTATTGCGATAATATGCCTTGCGTCAATAATGATGCTGCCAATCGCGTGCTATCGGGCGTGGAGCGCTCGCTTTCAGAACGCGTCCCCCATTAAATCGGAAACCGTCCTGCTGGTGTGGGAAAGCCAGCAGGACGGTTAATGGTTTCGAATATGACCCGCCAAGTGGGCCGCGGCCTGGAGCCCCTAACGGTCCAGCCAAAGGTGTTCGTGCTTGAATCCATACTGCACGGTCTGGGGCGCAACGAAGCCTTTGATATCCTTGTTGACGACCCAGAAGTTCTGACTCAAGCCCAGGCTGACCCAGTGGTTGTTCGAAAAGTCGTGCAACCAGCGTTCAGCCTCTTTGTTGATTTCCCGCCGTCGATCCGGGTCCAGTTCAACTTTCTGCTTTTCAAACCAGGCATTGAGCTCGGGAGCTTCCCAGTCCGTGTAGTTGCGGGTACCGCCCTTGAGGAAGATACCGCCGTATACAGCGTCCGGGTCAGGAACGGTCATACCCTCGGCCTGACAACTGATTTCCCAGTCGCCTTTGGCAGTTGCCGGCCGAGAGGTGCCGTATTTGGCATAGCCGGCGGCGCTGGGCAGCGTCTCGATATTGCCTGTGATGCCCAGGTATTCCTCAAGGTCCTGCTTGATGACAGAACACTCTTCAGGGTAGGTGCTGACTTGGCGGACGGTGTACTGAATTTCAAAGCCGTCTGGGTGGCCGGCTTCGGCCATGAGACGCCGAGCTTCGGCGATGTCTTCCTGGCCGCCCGGCGTGTCCTTGGGACGCATACCGGGCCAGGTGAGACATTCTTCAAAAGTGTGGGCCATACCAACCAATGGGCAATGACCGCGAGCGGAGCCATGCAGCGCCCGTTCATTGTACTTTTGCCGGTCAACTGCCAGGTTGATGGCCTGCCGCACCAGATGGTTGTCGAACGGTTCCCGCTTAATGTTGAGCATCAAGCCGCGCGTAGCGCCGCCGGCGATATCATGCGCCACGTAGTCGCCGTTGGTACGCTGTTCCAGAGCGTAGTATTCGGTCGCCGTAAAGTTACTCTCAGCGGCGTTAGCCATATCGATCTGGCGGGCTTCAATTTGCGCCTGTCCCGTGGAGGGCACGGTGATGATGTAATGCTCAATGCGATCAAAGTAGGGCAGCCCATCTTTGAAGTAGTCGGGGTTCCGGTTCACATTGTAGAAGTTGCCCGATTGATACTCTTCGAGAATGAATGGGCCGGAACCGGAGTTGTGCTCGAGGATGTTTTCGGCCTGGTTCAGGTCGATGCCCTGTTCCAAAAGGTGCTTCGGCAGGATTTTTACGTAGTCAATGGCCAGAAACTTGATGAACGCTCCGGAGGCGAAGGCAAGGTGGAATTCAATTGTCTTGTCATCCACCACACGAATTGCATCATTGGCGTTGGTAACCGTGCAGTCCCTGGCCTCGCGGTCAACTACTTCCAGCGGCACTACGTAAGTGCGCCAGAGCCCGGAACGCCCGGCGCCGTTACAAGGGTTGCCGTAACGCAGCATGGAGTACAGCACGTCGTCAACGGTCAACGGGGTGCCATCGTTCCACATCACGCCATCGGTGAGGTGGAATGTGTAGATGGTGCCGTCATCGTTAATCTCCCAACTCTCAGCCAAATCAGGAGCCACTGCGTTGGTGTCTACGGTATCGAACTGCAACAACTGGTTGTAGAGCTGAGAATAGGAAATCACGCTGGACAGAGATGCCGAACCGAGCGGGTCCCAGTCTTTGGTATCAGCGTAGGCCGCCATACGCACTATGCCGCCATGCTTGGGTGCGCCGCTGGGAAGCGGAGTGGGAGCGGCGCGGGCGGCAGCGGTGGGCGCCGGTGTATTCGTCGGTCGGATGGTGGCATCGGGAGGCGGAGTTGAGGTGTCAGTTGGATCAACCGCCGGAGCGGATGTGGCAGTGTCTGCCGCGGTTGGGGCCACTGCGGCCGGTGCGTCTGCGCCGCCACAGGCCACGGCAGTCAGCATCAGGCTGACAACAAGAACGCTGGGTACCAGTATGAGTTTCAGGATGTGCGACATAAACCGGGGATCCTCCAAAGAAGGGCGCGGGGTTATTCGATTCGGGCTACGCTGATGCGTCCAGGGTATGGCATAGCAAATCCGAATATAGAGATTGCGATGCTATTTGGTAAAGAACGCCCTGTCAAGAGAAATCGCGTAACAGTTCAGAGTAGAGGGGAAACGAGCAGCTGACGGCAGGCGGCGAGAGGATTTAGACCTTGGGCGCGCCAGGTGCCGAAGATGGATGCCAGCGTCATCTTGCGCTCGGTGCCCTGCTCCGAGCGGGTGCCGCCGCTGATCTTGCGGCTGATGACCAGATGGCGCAGGCTGCGTTCGGCAGCGTTGTTGTCTGAAGGCACGTCCGGTTCGGCCACGAAGACGAAGAGTTCCTTGATGTGGCGCTCGATGCGTCGGCACAGCTTGGCCTGGGTTGCCGACGGGTCGTGCCGGAAAGGCTGGCCGAGGGCCAGCAGTTGTCGTTCCAGGGCCAGTTGGGCGGTGCGCCGCCGCTTGGCCTGGGGATGAGTGCAGGCTTTGGCCCGGTCGTAAATCCCGTGGACGGCGTCGGCCCACCTGGCCAGTGGCGCAGCATCGGGGTAGCGGGTGCGCTGGTCGTGGATGTCCCGCAGCAGGTGGGCCCAGCACCGCTGCTTGGGGCCGTCATAATGGTGGTAGGCGGCGTAGAAATCGCTGACCAATACTCCGGAGAAAGCATCGCTCAGCGCCTCGTCCACGACTGTTTTGCCCCGACCCCGCCGCAGGAAGTAGCGTTCGGTGGGGGTGCTGAAAGTCCACACGTAGCCGTTGGCCCCGCTCTGACGCCAGCCGGTTTCGTCGGCGTGGACCACTGGGCTGGCGCGGATGCGGTCCAGGATCGCGGCCACTGCCGGTTGGGCCCGCTGCGCCGTGCGATGGATGGCGCTCACGATGGCCCCCACGCTGAGGCGCAACTGATGCACGGTGTCCAGATACCACTGGACGCTGCGGATGGGCAGCCGCCCCTCTTCCCGCAGCGTGGCGATCAGGCTGAGCAGGTTGACGCCGAGGCGCTGCTGACCCAAGACCACGCCGCCCAGTTCCGCCGGAGGTGTGCAGCGCCGTCGGCAGGCCGGGCAAGTCCGAGCAATGTAGACCTGCTCGGTGACTTGCGCGGGAACCACCGGCAGCTCGATGACCTCCCGAGTGCGCTGGATCCAGCCGCCGGACCGGTGGGCGCCGCAATCGGGACAGTTCTCCATCACGTGCTCCACCCGGTGGGTCGGTGTCATGCGCGGGCGAGCGAAGCCGTGGCGTCGCTGCTTGCGGGGCCCCTGCTGCGCGGGGGGCTTCCGGCCCGATTTCGCCTTGAGGCCGGGCATTCGGAGCGGGCCGCCCGGTTTCGCCTGGCCTTCCAGTTCGGCAATCCGCCGCTGCAACCGCTCAATCACCGCCTGTAACTCGGCGATGATGGCAATGAGGACAGCGCGGTCGACGGTGGTCAGGTCCACTTCAGTATCCATGCCCTGTATATGACATAACCACCGCCACCCGTGCCAGCGTTCGGCAACCCGCCTTCGGCCAATTCACCTCACCAAGTCTGAACTGTTACGTAGTCGGTGACCGTCTTGTGCCGGCGACCTTTGCGCCGGTCGTAGCGGGCCGACACCACCAGCGCGGTCAAAAACGGCAGCGCCCAGTGTCGACCCGCCCACCCGATACGCGTCAGCAACATCAGGCTCACCCATTGCAATCCGGGGGTCATCACCACCTGGTCGTCCTTGGATCCCACCGGATCCCGATACCGCCCCTTGGCCGCAATCTTCCGGCCCCAGCGTCGTTCCACCGTCTCGTCAATGCCGAACACCAACGGCTCGGTGGATGAACCAAGGCGCCCGGCCACCAGCAGCAACAGCACCCGGCTCAGTTGCAGCGGCGACCATCGGGCACGGTTGAGCACGTGGTGATAGACGGCGAAGTCGCCGTGCTGCCCAATCCCCAGGATGTTGAGGGCGGAGGACACGGTGCGCTTGCCGGGAGACAGGATCGCTCCCATGGCCAGGAGTTGGGCTTTGCGCCAGGTCCTGGGGTCAAACAGGTGCTCAAAGGGCAGCAGCAGGGTTACTATGACTGCGGGCAGGGTAGGCATACGCGACCTCTTGTAGTGATTTGGTCGAGCTTGCCCTGTTCTTATAATTTATCTAGCTTTTGTACAAAGTCGAGATGCAGAACCTCGGCTTTGTACAATCAAGCGGCATAGGCTAGCGTGTCGAGCATCCTGTGGTACAAGAGGCGCGGGACTTTTATCGATTCGTGCTCGCGCTCGGACGGCATAAAAGTTCCCTGCTGCACCCAGAAGTGTCGTCTGACCAGGGCGATGGCGTCGGCGAAGGAAGGGCTGGTCTTGTCATACCACGCCGCGGTGCGCGGCGCCATGCCGCCACGCTGTTCGATCAGGATATCCGCTGCCAGCGTCACCACGCTGAACAGGCCAAAGAGCGCGGGGGTGGTTCGGGCGATGGCTCGTTCCGACCACTGGCGCTGGGTTTCCACGCCCAGGTGAGCCCGCAGCTCCGCAAAGGTCACCTCGACCTGCCAGCGCAGCAGATACCACTGCAGTATCCGCAGGGGTTCCGCCTCGGTGTCGGTGCATAGCAAAGCATAGGGCCCGCGGCGCTCCTCCAGGTATCTGATGACGACCCAACGTAGGGGAAGGCGCGGCGGCCCGCCGTGGTACCACAGCGCCACGCCCGAAGCGAGCTCGACCCTGGCGGTACTGCCGTCGGAACCGGTGGCGCGGTAGGGAATCCATTGTGTAGCGGGATCGTCCAGCACCGCCGTGGGACTGGGCAATCGCGCGCCGACCACCCGGGGCCGCCCGATCTGGCCGGGCCGCCGCGGTGGCGCGGGCTGGTACCGGGACGCGTCCTTGCGCAGTTTGGTGACGACGACAATCGGCTTTGACATGTTCTGGCAATGCCGCAGGAACTCGCGCTTGGCGTAGCCGCCATCGGCCACCACCACCAGGTCCCGGTCCGGCAGCCACCGGCGCAGGCAGACCAGCATCTGCTGGGCGTAGTCGGTGACCGTCTGGTGCCGGCGACCTTTGCGCCGGTCGTAGCGGGCCGACACCACCAGCGCGGTCAAAAACGGCAGCGCCCAGTGTCGACCCGCCCATCCGATACGCGTCAGCAACATCAGGCTCACCCATTGCAATCCGGGGGTCATCACCACCTGGTCGTCCTTGGACCGCACCGGATCCCGATACCGCCCCTTGGCCGCAATCTTCCGGCCCCAGCGTCGTTCCACCGTCTCGTCAATGCCGAACACCAACGGCTCGGTGGATGAACCAAGGCGCCCGGCCACCAGCAGCAACAGCACCCGGCTCAGTTGCAGCGGCGACCATCGGGCACGGTTGAGCACGTGGTGATAGATGGCGAAGTCGCCGTGCTGCCCAATCCCCAGGATGTTGAGGGCGGAGGACACGGTGCGTTTGCCGGGAGACAGGATCGCTCCCATGGCCAGGAGTTGGGCTTTGCGCCAGGTCCTGGGGTCAAACAGGTGCTCAAAGGGCAGCAGCAGGGTTACTATGACTGCGGGCAGGGTAGGCATACTCGACCTCTTGTGGTGATTTGGTCGAGCTTACCCTGTTCTTATAATTTATCTAGCTTTTGTACAAAGTCGAGCCGCTGACCCTGATATACGGAAAGTCCCGTCCGCTCTGTACCACCGACTCATAGATTCGCTTGCCTACGCGGCTTAAAAAGCGTAAAGCCCAGGTTCCATGCGCTGTTGACGCCTCACGGTTGCGCCGATAGGCTGTTGTTGCCGTTAGGACTCGTTTGGTTGTAATCCACCGTCGCAGGAGATTTTTTATATGCCCGATTCCACCGCCGTCGTTACATCTGGCGTCGATGTCGCCGTTGATGATGTCGCCGTTGATGATGTCGCCGTTGATACGAATGGTTACATCCTGCTGCGGCGGGAGGCTGCCATTGCGACCGTAACCATCAACCGGCCGGCGCAGCGCAACGCCATCTCCTTTGCGATGTGGGGTCAGCTCACCGACCTGATGCGTCAGCTGGACTCCGACCGGAACGTCCGTTGCGTGGTAATTGCCGGCGCTGGCGACGAGGCGTTCTCGGCGGGGGCGGACATCAGCGACTTTGAGCAGTACCGCAGCGACTCGGAGCGGGGTCGCGTTTACAATCGTGCGGTGGACGGCCTGCTGCAAACCGTAGCCGAGATGGGCACGCCGGTCATCTCCATGATTGGCGGGTTTGCCGCCGGCGGGGGCTGCGAGCTGGCCGTGGCTACCGACCTGCGCATCGCCGCCGAGGGCAGTCGGTTGGGCATCCCGGTGGCCCGGTTGGGCATCACCATCGGCCATCGCGAGATGTACGGGTTGGTGAACCTGGTGGGCAAGGGCAACGCGCTGTACATCCTGCTGTCGGGCCGGCTGTTGGGCACCGAAGAGGCCCTGCGCATCGGGCTAGTGAATCAGGTGGTACCGCCAGACCAGCTGGCCCAAGTTACCTACAAGCTGGCAACAGACATCGCCGCGCTGGCGCCGCTGTCCCACGCCGTCAACAAGCAGACCCTCAACCAGGTGCTGGCGAAACCGTCGCTGGAACTGACGCCCGATGAGGCGAACCTGCCGCTAACGCAGTTCGACACCCGCGACTATCAGGAGGGCTACCGCGCGTTCCTGGAAAAGCGGCGGCCCGAGTTCATCGGCGAGTAACGACGGAACCAATGGCCGCATCCACCCCGAAATCGCCACGCCAGCGCGCCGACCTCCTGCTCGTTGACCGAGGGTTGGTCGAGAGTCGCGAACAGGCGCAGGCGCTGATTATGGCTGGCGCAGTGCTGACTCCCACCGGCCCGGTACAAAAGGCGGGCACGTTCCTGCCGCCCGACACGCCGCTGGAACTCCGCGAACGGTTGCCGTATGTCAGTCGTGGCGGCGTCAAGCTGGCCCACGCGCTGGATACCTGGGTGGAGCCATACCGTATCCATTTAGACGGCATCACTGCGCTGGACGTGGGAGCATCAACAGGCGGGTTCACCGACTGTCTGCTGAATTATGGCAACCGCCGGGGGCTTGGGGGGGCGCGACGTGTTTACGCGGTGGATGTGGGACACGGCCAGTTGCACTACCGCCTGCGCTCCGACCCTCGGGTGGTGTGCATGGAAAAGATGAACACCCGCCACCCCTTTGAGCTGCCGGAACAGGTGGATTTTCTGGTGGCCGACGTATCGTTTATCTCGCTCACAATGGCACTGCCGGAACCGTTGACCCACCTGCGCGCCGGCGGATACGCGGTTACCCTCATTAAGCCGCAGTTTGAGGCACGGCGCGGCGAGGTTGGCAAGGGCGGTATCATTCGCGACGACACACTGCGCGCTGACATCCTGAAACGGGTTACCGACTGGATGCGCGACCGCCCGGACATCCGGCTGCTGGATACCATAGACTCACCAATCACCGGAGACGCTGGCAACCGGGAGTTCCTGGCGTTATTGCAAAAGGTAGATGACACCACTAACTGAGGAAACTGATATGTACCTGTTACGGAGAATTTTCAAAACCAAACCCGGCGAGGCGAGGCGGGTGGCCAGCCTGTTGCAGAAGCAGGCCCAGATTTTCCACGATGCCGGCCAGCGCAGCGAGTTCAAGGTGTATTTCAACGGCGCCACCACGCCGGCCGAACAAAACATCGTCGTGCTGGAATGGACGGACGAGGCGCTGATGTCTCCCATGCGCGGCGGGCATCAATTGCCTCCGGCAGCGATGGAGGTGGGCCGGGAAATCGGTCCGTTGGTCGAGGGCAATCACATCGAGTTCATGGAGCTCATGACGCCGGACAAGATGCTGGACGTTTAGCAGCGCCCGGTTTTGGTTCGACATTCACCCTCACCCTAACCCTCTCCCATCAAGGGAGAGGGGATCATTCCAGAGGGGATCATTCCATGGATAGAGGAGGTACATTGTGGATGTTCAACAGGTAGCTGAAACTCTGCTGGCGCGCGAACAAACCGTGTCGGTGGCCGAGGCGTGCACCAACGGCTTGCTGGGGTACACGCTTGGCACCATTCCGGGCGCATCGCGTTTCTTCCCCGGCGGCGTAATCGCCTACACGGGCGGACTAAAGGAGAAAATCCTGGGCGTGCCCGATGAGCTATACGAGACGGCGGGCAGCGTAAGCCGCGAAATGGCCATCGCAATGGCCCGGGGAGTGCTGGAGCTGACCAGTACCGACTATGCTCTTTCCACCACCGGCGTAACCGGCCCGGCGGCGGGCCGAAGCGGATTGCCCATCGGCACTTTCTGGATCGGGTTGGCGGTGAAAGGCGGCGTAGACGCGGCCATCGAGATTCGCGTCGGCGGCGACCGGGATGCTACCAAGCATGGAGCGGTTCAGTCCGCCATCAACCTGCTGGGCAATCAGCTGGCGGCGGGTGGCTGACAACGACGTAGTCGGTTGCAGCGATGAGATTGCCACGTCCCTCGACGAGCTCGGGATGAGCCGGTACTCCTCGCGATGAAAGTGAAATAGCATCCGCAGACTTGCGAACGACGGTAATTTGGCATCTGCAGACTAGCGGAGGTATTCCGATGCAATTTGGCGTGTCCCTTTCCGCCATCGCCCAACAGCCGGTCGGCGCCGATATGCAGCAGGCATTCGCCGACATCTGCACCTACGTCGGTGCGGCGCGCGATCTGGGGTTTGACTTGGTCTATCAGGGTCAGCACTACCTGACCGACCCGTACCAGCAATTGCAGACGATGCCGCTGCGCTGGCCCGCATCTCCGCCGAGGCGCGCGGCATGGGGCTGGTGGCGACGATGCTGGTGCCCCTGCACCATCCGGTGGACCTGGCCGAGCGGGTGGCTACGATGGACGTAATTACCGGCGGCAAGTTCACCCTGAGCGCGGCGTTGGGCTACCGGGATGAGGAGTATGACAATTTCGGCGTGCCCCGACGCACCCGGGTGAGTCGCTATCTGGAGTGTCTGGAGGCGATGCGGTTGCTGTGGTCGGGCGAGAAGGTGAATTACGACGGCCAGTATTTCCAGCTGCGCGACGCCCAGCTGATGCTGCGTCCGGTGCAGCAGCCGCATCCACCGATTTGGGTGGCGGCCAACAGCGATGCGGCGATCACCCGCGCGGCCCGGCTGGGGTACACGTGGTACGTGAACCCGCACGCCAAGTACGAGACCATCAGCCAGCAGGTGGAGATGTACCACGAGGCTGCCGGAGCCGCTGACTCGGGCGCGCCGGAGCGGTTGCCCATCGGCCGAGAGGTGTTCGTGGGGCGCACGCACGAGGAGGCGTTTGCCAGCGCGACGCCGTACCTGGGCGGCAAGTACGAGGCCTACGCCCAGTGGGGTCAGGACAAGGCGCTACCGGGCGACGAGAACTTCCGGGAACCGTTCGAGGATCTGGCGCGCGACCGGTTCGTCATCGGCAACCCCGACGAGGTGGTGGAGGAGCTGTCCCGCTACCGGGAGTTGGGTATGTCCCACGGCTGCTTCCGCATGATGTGGCCGGGGATGCCGCTGTCGGACGGCGTAGCCAACCTGGAACTGTTCGCCGAGCGGGTGGCGCCGCATTTGCGCGAAGACTAGATGATCGTGGCGTCGAATTCTTTCACCCCGTCTGCAGGGTTTGGGTTGTTTTAGCGTTGGCTTTTATCCCTTCCCAGTCATAGCGCATTTGGGTCATTTGGACTCGACGCCACATGTCGGACTGATCGGCGTAGTGGTTGCTGGCGGGGTGGCCGGATGCACCGAGGGGCACCGCCCATAGCGAGTTTTCCCAATTCCCAAGGTCGTAGGCGTAGCGGAACACCGACAGGCCGCCCACGGTGGCAAAGTCGGCTGGCGAGTACGAGCCGGCCCAGGGGGTATCGCCGTCGCCGCCGGTGGGTATCTCGGGCGGGTTGAGCAGCAAGGCGAGTTCGGGCATCGCCATTGCCAGGGGGTGCTGTGGTTTGGCCCGGTGCAATTTGTTCCAACGCCAGGCGTCCAGGTCTGGGCCCAGCCGGTTGCCGAGGATGGCCACGGCCTCTTCCAGCGATGCAGCCAGCGCGGATGGCCAGGTTTCGCCGGACGGCAGCAGGCTGGGATCGCCGGCAGCGATGGCATCGTTCATCAGGATGCGGAAGCGGTTGACGAAACCCCCGCGACCACGGTCTACCGGATGCCAGGACAGGGCAGCCAGGTTCTCGCCGACGTTGTGCTTCAGTATCCGCCACTGCAACACATCGCGCGCGGCGCTGTAGATGGTTGGCTCGACGGCGTCAGCGTCCATGGCGCCCGACCATGTCTGGAGCCTGGCCAGCGCAGCAGCCACCGCCGGGTCCGCCGGCATCGGGACTGCTTGCAGGGCGGCGACGTAGGCCTGAGCGGGCAGGGACACGCGTTCGGAATGGATGCGTCCCATATCGTTGGCTGATGGATTGGGCATGGTGCGGATTCGTTCGGCCACGCGCATAGCCCGGTAGCCTGGGGCAAAGTCCATTGAGATGTAATAGGGATAATCATCGGCCACGGGGCGGTTGTTGGCAGTTACGATGTAGCCCTCGGGAGGGTTGATGTAACGCGGCAGTTCGTTGAAAGGGATGCTGCCTTTCCACTCGTGCTGGCCGTCCCAGCCGGGCACGGGCAGCGGAGCGGGGGCATCGTCGGGGCGGCGGGGAATCTCACCGCGACACTGGTAGCCAATGTTGCCGTCGACGTCGGCCATCACAAAGTTGTTGACGGGATCGACCCAACCATTCATAGAGTCGGCCAGCTGGTGGACGTTTTGGGCTTCCAGCATCGCCGGCAGGATGTCCGTCCACGGGTCGCCCTGATCTCTGTAAAAGATCGCGGTTGCGGTGTAACGCAGGGCGAGGCCGTAACCGGACATGGGGTCGCCGCCGACCACGGGGCCGTGGTGGGTAGCCCAGGTCCGCAGGTGAACGTCGCCGCCGCCGCGCACCTTGATGACCTCATCGCGCACATCGGCGTTGTACCAGTCACCCTGGCGCTGGTAGAGGGAGGCGTCGGCGTCGTTGAACCGCTCGATGTACAAATCCTGATAATCGGCGCTGGTGTGGGTAACGCACCAGGCCACACATTGGTTGTGTCCGAAGTGGGGGAAGCCGGGCACACCGGCGAAGGAATTGCCCACCACGTCGAAGGCGTCGCAGGCCACGTGGTTCTGATAGTAGACGCTGGGAACGTCCAGGCCCCGATGGCTGTCGCCGGCCAGGATGGGTTTGCCGGTTGCAGTGCGCTCGCCCGAGATTACCCAGGAATTGGAGCCGCTGTCCATCTCGCCAATCAGGTTCAGATTGGCCGCGCCATCCAGCAGCTGTTGATATCCGACGTCGGCAGACCCGCTGAAATCCGCGCCGGTGGGAATGATGACGGGTTGGCCGGGCGGGTAGGACGGGAATAGCTGGGCGGTACGCTCTGGGCCAAGTTCCCGAACGAGACGGGCGCGCCAGGCCTTGCTCTCGAACACGCCCATGAAAATGTGGCGCACCTTGTAGACGGCCAGACTATGCCACGGTTCCCACGGCTCGGGAACGATGCCGGTAATGCGATATTCGGCCGGCAACGGCGCATGGCTGTTGATGAAGGCGTTGACGCCGTCGGCGTAGGCCTGGAACATGGCCTGAGCGCGAGGGCCAGCGGCGGCGCAATCGGCGCGGGCGCCGTCTTCGAGGCGGAGGCGGCGCATCTGCATATCCTGGCCCACGGCAGAGACGCCGGCGGCCTCGGCCCAACGACCAACGGCGCGGCGCCGGTCGTATTCCATTGCCCACAACCGGTCCTGAGCCGTAACAAACCCCTGGGCTAACCAGGCGTCGTGCTCACCGGTGGCGCGGATGTGGGGGATGCCCCATTCGTCCCGCCAAACCTGCACGGCAGCGTGCAGTCCGGGCAGGATCAACTCTCCGTCCAGGGGTGGCACGGCGTTGCGGAGGTCGGCAGTGGTTACCTGGGTAGCGGTGGCGGTGGCATGGGTGGTCATGGGACACCTCGGTGGGTCGGTTGCGCTCATAGTACATTAGCCACCGAGAGCGCGCACCCAACGCCCTTGGAAGCGCGCGCCTCTCCCCCGGCCCCTCGCCAGGCGAGAGAGGAGAGAAGACGGATTGTTTACCGGAATGGGCAGGATTTTGGGCCGTAGCGGGCGGCGCGGTTACCACGTTGCTGCGCTCTTCGCAATGACGGGGGATTGGTCACGCGTACCTACTTTGTCATTGCGAGGAGCATAGCGACGTGGCAATCTCGATTAGGTTGAACACACGTCGGCGAACCGCCGTTGCTGCGGCAACGAGATTGTCACGCTACGCTCGCAATGACAAAGTGGGTACGCATGAGCAGGGGTTGATGTTTCGGGCGATCGTGGATAGTTGGTGGCTGGCGTTGTGGAGGAAAATCCGTTATTCTGCGGCACATCAGGTGACTATATTGACGGGTTCGTGATTCTAACGGACTCATATGTTCCGACGGACGGGTATCAGGAGAGTTTGCAAAATGACTACTACGGCTTCTACCGACGCCGCGACCACTATCGTGCAGAATGACAGCCGCTTCAATGACCAGTTTGGCGAGATGAGCCTACGGGCCAAGGAGAAGGTTAAGGGCGAGATGTCGGACTTTGTGCAGAAGTTCATTGCTGCCTCGCCCTTCGCCGTGATGGCATCCGCCGACCCGGACGGCAACTGTGATGCCTCGCCCAAGGGCGGCAAGGCCGGCTTCGTCAAGGTTATTGACAGCACGCGGCTGCTGCTACCCGACGTGGCCGGCAACCGGCTGTTCCAGTCCTATCAGAACATGGACACCAACCCGCACGTGGGTTTGCTGTTTATGATTCCCGGCATCAACGACACGGTGCGAATCAATGGCACCATCTCCATCGTGGACAAGGAAGAGCTGGAGCGGCAGAAGGTAGAGCTGGAGCTGTATTGGACCGATGACAACTCCAAGCACTTGCAGGGCATCATCATCAACGTGGAAGAGTCGTACACCCACTGCCCGAGAGCGTACAACTTCGCCAAGCTGTGGGACACGGATCAGATTACTGAGAACCAGACCAACCGGCCCATTCCGCTGCGGCCGTAACGCTTCTTTCGGCATTGGTGGGAGGTTCGCCTAACCCTAACCCTCTCCTCACGCGTACCCACTTTAATGTGTCATTGCGAGGAGCGCAGCGACGTGGCAATCTCGTTGAGGTTGAGCACACGTCGGTGATCCATCATTGTTACGGCGACGAGATTGCCACGTCGCTGCGCCCGCAATGACAGTTGGAGTTGGGCGCTCCTGTCAATGACAGTAGGGTAGTTGGTTTGATTAACTGGGTACGCGTGAGTAACGCTCTCCCATTGAGGGAGAGCGGATGGTTGGGACGCAGATGATGGATCAGGCGCGATAGGAGAAGTCGTCGCTAAACGGCGCCTATTTAGGTGATGGAGGTTCTCCGTTGATACAGCGAGGCTGTGTGTTGTGGGGAACCGCGCTTGCTCACGGGCTGGCTTGGGCGGCGTTTCTATGGCTGGTGTTGTGGCCTTTGACAGACACCTCTGCTTCTTTCATCGAAGTCAACGAGGTGTGGGTAGTGCTCTATTTCCTGATACCCGTGGTGTTGACCGGGCTCGCGTTTCTGACCGTTTGGTATTGGAATCCGATGCGTGGGACCGGAACCGCAATCCTGTGGGCAATGGCCGTGCTGCTCCTGGTATTCTGCGTGCTGGGGATGTCTTCTCACGGAATCATCTTCGTGCCGGCGTTTTTGGCATCGGCGACTACGGCTGTGGTCAGCGTGTTCACCGGCAAGCGGGGCGTTGGTAATGGCGCAGTTGATGCCCGCTGAATCGAACAAATCCCGGCGCGCGCCCTGACTGACGCCATCGCCGTATGGATCGGTCTTCCGGTGCTACAATGGCGGCAACGCACGCCACAACACGCACCCAAGAGGACAACACGCGCATGGTTTCCGTCGCCTTTGAAAAGCACACCCTCCCCAACGGTTTGGACGTCATCCTGCACCAGGATCGGTCGGTACCCGTTGCGGCGGTCAACGTCTGGTATCACGTCGGCTCCAAGGATGAGGAAATCGGGCGCACCGGGTTTGCTCATCTCTTTGAGCACATCATGTTTCGGGGCACGCGGCACCACAAAGCCAGCCACTTCGAGCCGTTGCAGAAAATCGGGGCGTCGCTGAACGGCTCCACCAACGGCGACCGCACCAACTATTGGGAGGATGTGCCTTCCAACTACCTGGAACTGGCGCTGTGGCTGGAGGCCGACCGGATGGGATTCCTGCTGGACGCACTGGATCAGGAGGGGTTTGACACCGAGCGGGACGTGGTGAAAAACGAGCGGCGGCAGAGCTACGAAAACCGTCCCTACGGCATGGCATCGTGGCACATTCAGCAGGCATTGTTCCCGTTGCCGCATCCCTACCACTGGATGACGATTGGCTCGCAGGAAGACCTGGACGCCGCCAGCCTGGACGACGTGAAGGACTTTTTCCGTCGCTACTACGCTCCGTCCAACGCCAGTCTGTCCATCGCCGGTGACATTGACACCGCCGCCGCGCTGGACCTGGCGCAACGCTACTTCAGCGACCTCGATCCCGGTCAACCGACCCGACGCACCGAGCGCGCGGACTCGCCGCTGTCCGGCCGAATCGACCTACAGATGAACGACCGGGTTACCCTGCCCCGACTGTACGCAGTATGGCCGGCTCCGGCCAATATGTCGGGCGATGATGCCGCTGGCGACATCCTGCGGGCCATCCTGTCCGACGGCCAGAGTAGCCGGATGCACCGGACGCTGGTCTACGAAAAGCAGTTGGCGCAGAGCGCGTCGGTGAACTACCACGCTGCCGAGATTGCCGGTCAGTTCCGCATGGAGCTGACTCCCGCTGACGGCCACACGCTGGACGAGGTTGAAGCCGCCGCCGAAGCGGTGCTGGAAAGCATCGTCACGCAGCCACCCACCGAGGAGGAGTTTGAGCGGGCCATCAACCGGATTGAGATGCAGCACTACCGCACACTGTCGCGGGTGGGCGGGTTTGGCGGTCGGGCCGACGCGCTGAACTACTTCAACGTGTTTGCCGGCGATCCCAACCGCCTGAACACGGCGATGGATGACTACCGTGCGGTTACGCTGGACGATGTGCTGCGGGTGCATCACGACATTTTGGCCGGCGGACAGGTTCGGATGCGGGTGCTGCCGGAGCCGTCGCTGAACACCGCCACGACCACAGTCGATCGGGCCGTGGAGCCGGCGGGCGGGCCGACGCCGGTGTTCGCGCCGCCCGTCCCGCAACGGGGCACGCTGTCCAACGGCATGGAGGTGGTGGTCGCCAACAAGACGGGTCTGCCGCTGGTGGCGTTCACGCTGCTGGCAAGCTCCGGAGCCGTCGCCGACCCGCAGAATCTGCCGGGGCTGTCGTCGTTTGCGGCGGCGATGCTCACGGAGGGCACCGCCACGCGCAGCAGCCTGGAGATTGCGGCGGCTTTTGAGCACATCGGTTCACGACTCTCCGCCGAAGCGCGCAAGGAAATCACCCTGTTGGCGGCGGAAACCCTCAAGCGCCATTGGCCGCACGCGCTGTCGCTGGCCGCCGACGTGGCTCGCAACGCCAACTTCCCCCAGCACGAGCTGGATCGCATCCGGCGGGAACGGCTCACTGATTTGCGCCGGGCGAAGGACGATGCCGGATTCATCGCCGATGTCAATTTCGGCACGCTGGTGTTTGGTTCCGAGTCGCCCTACGCACATTCCAACCTGGGCAACGAAGGCACCGTGGCGGCCACGACGCGGGCCGACCTGCAACGCATCTATCAGCAAACGCTGCGCACCGACCAAATGTGCCTGCTGGTGGCCGGGGATGTTGGCATCGACGAGGCGCTGGCGGTTGCCGAGGACTGCTTTGGCGACTGGCCTGCGCCGGATGATGCCACCAGCCCGGCGGCCGTCGCGTACGTCGGCGCCGATGGCGGCGGGCCGACCATTTATCTGATCGACAAGCCGGGGGCTGCGCAGTCGGTCGTCCGCTCCGGGATGCCGCTGGTCGAACGTAGTCATGCCGACCACATGGCGCTATCGGTGCTGAACTACGCTTTTGGCGGCCAGTTTTCGGCGCGGCTCAATCAGAACCTGCGGCAGGACAAGGGGTATTCCTACGGCTACAATTCGGGCATTGCCTGGTACAACGCGCCTTCGTTGCTTTCGGCGGGCGGCAGCGTGCAAACGGAGGTGACGCGGGAGGCGGTGGCCGAGACACTCAAGGAATTTGCCGACATCAGCGGCCAACGCCTGCTCACCGAGGCGGAACTGGACAACGCGAAGAACGGCTTGCGTCTGGGCTACCCCGCCGGCTTCGAGCGTCCGGCGCAGCTGCTGGGCCAGCTGATGCAACTAGCGCAATTCGGCCTGCCCGACGACTATTTCACGACCTTCGAGCAGCGTCTGGACGCCGTGTCGCTGGCCGACACCCACCGGGTCGGAACGCAATACCTGTCCACCAGCCGGCTAACCATACTGGTAGTCGGCGACCGGGAGCGGGTCGAGCAACCGTTGCGGGATCTGGGGTACGGTTTGACGGTGCTGGACGCCGACGGGGCGGTGGTTGGGTAGGGGTGAGGCCGGGGTGGGGCGACAACAGGACGATCGCACTGATCGGGTCGTTGCTATCGCGTGGCGGCAGCGGCGAGAGTCTACCAAGAGCATTCTCTGGTTACGATTGAAAGACGTACCGTCGGTGGTAGCGAGGAAATCGGGATCTGGCCCGAATTTCTCGGGCCGAGAAATTGGACACCCGTCGTAGGATTCGATCGACGCCGCAAAGAAAATATCGCTTCTGGCCGGGTATTTACGCGATACTTGAAGGGTCATATCCTCTCTGACGGTAATCAACCCGGCGTCGAACGCCTTGTCGTGTAAAGCAGCCAGCAGGAGCCCGTTTTGAGGGTTCGTCAGGTTTACCCGGTCGATGCGCCACGGCACAATATGGCTTGCAATCAACAACCGCGGTTTAGCCAAGCCAGTGATGCAGCAGCGGTGGTTGTAGGCGCTTAATACGGCCTCACGGAAGAATCTTTGGCCAATGCGGACGTTGGTGTGCACGACCTGTTCTTCGCCGGGGCGATTCGTGGGCTCCTTAATCTCCGTGTTGTCATTGGATTCTGCCACATCTCCAACATCCGTCATGGCTTGATGCGCCTCAACCGAGAATTGTTCCCAGTCATTTTGCATTTCGTGCCACATGGATCGGTCGTTGACGGATGCACCCATCAAGCCGATGCGACCGGTAGACGTAATCGCCGGGTCCAGGCTGGCAATATTGCTTAGTTTCATAGCCAACGCTGATGGTGTTCGTCCGATCGCGTTAGCGGATCGAATGATTTCCGGATTCCTAGCATGTAACCGGCCAAAAGGGAGTCGGCAATATGGTCCACAGGCCACCAGCAATTCCGGCCTGGTCCACCGGGATCCACTCGCCAATATGTGCCTCCTCTACGGCGGGCAACGACAAAACCTGGACGCTAAAATATCACGGACTTGTGATCCTTTATTTGTTGGTACATAGCGCTGATTCTATTGGTTATCGTGCTAATGCTATCGATTTTTCAAGCGCTCATCACGCATATTCTGCACAACCCCCGGTACCAAGCATTTGCCACGGGCGTCCGTCGGCAAATGGCTGAGCAATGTCGATTCCAGCGTTGCTATGATCCCGGTGTTGCCGAGGGCGCGTCCTGAATCTATAATAACGATATGGTACGGAGGGTTTCTGATGGGTGTAAAAGCGCATATATCGAAATGGGGCACCAGTTTGGCGGTGCGGATCCCCAAGCCGATCGCTCAGCAATGGGGAGTGCAAGAAGGCTCACCGATTGAGATTGTCTCTCAAGGTGATGTGGTAATCCTGCGCAAACAGACCTATAACCTGACCGAAATGTTAGCAGCCGTGACTCCCGATAATATTCACTCTGAGCACGATAGCGGGTCGGCACAGGGCAACGAAGCGTGGTAGCCAGTGGTTACGTTCCGAATCGGGGCGACATAGTTTGGCTGAGTTTTACGCCCCAGGCCGGGCACGAACAAGCCGGCCACCGACCTGCCTTGGTTCTTAGTCCTCGAGCTTATAACGAACAAACTAGTACTGTTGCCAGGTAAATTTGTAAGAATATAAGAAAGCAGCCATACTGGGGCATGATCTTTGTGTGAGGAAGTGCCCAGCCATGGCTGCCATCAAGTATAAAGTAGAGTTGACCGAGGCCGAACGCTCCCGTCTCAATGAGGTGTCCCAGCGAGGCAAGGCGTCAGTGCGCACCGTGAAGCGTGCGCTGTCGCTGCTCAAGGCTGACCAGGGGCTTCGGGACCGTGAGATAGCCGATGTGCTGTTGGTCAACGCGGCCACGGTCGCCAGAGCGCGGAAGCGGTACGTGGAGGAAGGACTTGAGGCCGCCATCAATGACCGACCGCGGCCGGGCCAGGAGCGCAAGCTGGACGGCAAGCAGGAAGCGCACCTGATCGCCTTCGCGTGCCGCGCCGCGCCCGCAGGGCACACGCACTGGACACTCCAGTTGTTGGCCGACAAGGTGGTGGAGTTGGAGTTTGCCGAGAGCATCTCCCTGGAGACGGTGCGCCAGATACTCAAAAAAACGAACTCAAGCCCTGGCAGAAGAAAGAGTGGTGTATCCCCAAGGTGAGCGGGGAGTTCGTGGCGCGGATGGAGGACGTGCTGGACCTGTACCAACCGGAGTACAATCCGGAGCGTCCGGTAGTGTGTTTCGACGAGACCTCCAGGCAATTGACTGGGGAGGTGCGTCCGCCCATCGAGGCTGCCCCCGGACGGGTGGCACGCTATGACACCGAGTACCAGCGAAACGGGATCCGGAACCTGTTCATGATCTGCGAGCCGAAGGGTGGATGGAGACATGTGGAGGTGACCGAGCGCCGCACTGCCGTGGACTTCGCGCACCAGATGCGGTGGCTGGTGGACGAGGCCTACCCTGATGCCGAGGTGGTCAGGCTGGTACTGGACAACCTCAACACCCACAAGCTCGGCTCGCTCTACGAAGCATTTGAGCCGTGCGAAGCTCGGCGCATCGCCCAACGCCTCGAGTTTCATTACACTCCTACGCATGGCAGCTGGCTGAACATGGCTGAGATCGAGTTGAGCGTCTTCAGCAGAGGGTGTCTGAACCGCCGTATCAGCGATGAGCCGGAGCTGCGGCGAGAGGTTGCGGCGCTCGAACGCGAGCGCAACGCAGCAAAATCAGCCATAGACTGGCGGTTTACCACCCAAGATGCTCGCCGTAAGCTCCAGCATATCTACCCTACAAAACCAGATTGACACGGTACTAGCCTGGCCTTGTTCTGTCCAATCACCTTGCAGGTAAAAGGTTACCCGTTTGAGGTCGGCCTGCCACCCGGCGGCACCGTTTCCGAAGTGGTGCTGGCGGACCAAATTAAAAGCTTAGATTGGCGTGCTAGGCCCGCGCGCTTCGAGTGCGAAACCACCAGCCAAGTAATCGGCGAGGTGCTGGGGAAAGTAAACGTCCTCTTGGAGTGAAGTTTTCTCCGAATCGAGTATTCCCGAATTCCGAATCTAATGCGTTCTCTATTGGGAGCTCCGCGACCACCTCACCCCACTGCCCCCCTTTGCTCTGCGAACAGTTGCTCGATGCCTCTGGAGGCCAGGGTTAGGGCTTCGCTTACTTTTTGGCGGGGGAATGGCTCACCTTCGGCGGTGCCCTGGATTTCTACCACTGCTCCGGGGTCGGTCATTACTATGTTGAAATCGGCCTGGGCGGCGGAGTCTTCGCTGTAGTCGAGATCGAGGAGCAGGTTGCCATCGTGGAGGCCGACGCTGATGGCAGCGACAGCGCAGCGGAAGGGCAGGGTTTGCAAAGATCCGTGTTCTACCAGCCGGCTGAACGCCTGATGCAGGGCGACCCACGCGCCGGTTATGGCCGCGGTGCGGGTGCCGCCGTCGGCTTGCAGAACGTCGCAGTCCAGATGCACCGTGCGCTCGCCCAGAGCCGACAGATCGGTGGCAGCGCGCAGGGAGCGTCCGATGAGGCGCTGGATTTCCTGGGAGCGGCTGGCGGTGCGTCCGGTGTCGCGGTCGCGGGAGCGGCGGGACGACGTGGCCCGGGGCAGCATGTCGTACTCGGCGGTTACCCAACCCGAGCCGCGCCCGCGCATCCAGCCCGGCACCTGTTCATCCACCGAAGCCGCGCAGAGCACGACGGTCTGGCCCATCTCGATGAGCGCCGATCCCTCCGCCGACGCCTGGTAGCCGGTGGTGATGCTAATGGGGCGCAGTTCGTCCCAGCGGCGGCCGTCGGCACGTATCAGGTTTGTATTCATGCGTTTTCACCCTCACCCTAACCCTCTCCCATCACAGGGAGAGGGAACGACAATCCCGGTCATTGCGAGCGCAGCGCGGCAATCCCGCTGGCGCAGGCAAGGACGTTAGCCCGACGGGAGGTTTTCACCCTCACCCTAGCCCTCTCCCGTCGAGGGAGAGGGGATTTGTGGCTTTTGTTGGAGACGGACGGTTAGTTTACCATTGGCTATTGGGGACGCGGTGGGTCGGTTTTTACCCAGAGGTTGACGCCGTCGCTGATGTATTCGACGGTGCCATCGCGGGCGGTGAGGAAGATGTTGGATGTCAATTTTCATGGTCATTAGGCCGGCGATTTTCACGGACATCCAGCCACCCTGGGAGCGCGGTGAATTGACTATTATCAGGTTGTAGTTTGCGGGTCAATCACCCCCTTTGCGGCCAGTAGAGCGCGGTGTGGCGAGAGTCGTTCCCGGTAGCTGGCGCCTTCGATGACGATCTGGTAGCTGGCGTTGGCCAGGCGATCCAGCGCGCTGTTGCCCAGGATGGGGTCATCGAAGAGACCCAGCCATTCGTCCACGGCCCGGTTGCTGGTGATGATGAAGCTGGACGCCCGATGTCGATTGAGGATGAGTTCGTAGAGGTCGGCGGACTGCTGGGCGGTCAGGCCATGGAGACCCAGGTCATCGAGGATGAGCAGGTCGGGCGTGAGGAAAGACCGGAAGGTACGGTCCACCGAGTTGTCCACTCTGGCCTGGGTCAGGGCCTTGAAGAAGTCGTCGGCGTGGCTGAAGCGCACGGAGTATCCGGCGCGGACGGCGGCGTAGCCCAGGGCCTGGGCGAAGAAGCTCTTGCCGACACCGGCGGGGCCCACCAGTAGGACGTGTTCGTGCCGGTCGAGAAACTCCAGGGAGAATACAGCGTCCAGCAGGCGGCGGTCCAGGGTAATTGACGCCGACCAGTCGAAGTCCTCCAGGCGGCAGGTCTCCTCGAAGCCGGCATTGTGCAGCCGGAGTTCGGTGCGGCGGTGGGCGCGGCGATTGACCTCGTCGCTGAGGATGATTTCCAGGAATGAGGCGTAATCCAGCTGCTCCCTACGGGCCAGGGCGATGCGTTCCGGCAGGGTGCTGGCCAAAGCGCCCAGCTTGAGGCTCTTGAGCAGCGGGGTGAGTTCGGTGGTTCGGGTCATGGGTAATCTCCTCATGCTGACTGACGGCGGTATGCGGTGTAAGCGAAGACGCTACCGGGACGGGCGAAGCGGCCCGGCGGCATGGGCAAGGGCAGCTGGGGCATGGCCTCCTGTTCCAGGGCCTGCACCAGGATGCGTTCCAATCGGCGCACGTCGATGAGATCCACGGCCAGGGCCCGACGACAGGCGGCGTCCAGACGCTGCGCCGTGTAACGCTCGCCCAAACGCAGCAGCTTGTGTCCCTGCCGGATCTTGGCCCAGGGCAGGGGGCCGTCGAAGAGACGTTCAGCGTATTCGCCCACCGCCGGTCCCAGTGTCGCCGCGCTGCGCTGGATGCGATCCGGCGCTCTGGTGGTGTAGGCGGAAAGCTCGGCGGGGTAATCGTCGGGATCGGTGGAGCGTCCGCCCTGGGGCTGGCGGAGGTGGGTCTTGATCAGCTGGCCCCGGTGATAGATGTGCACCAGCTTGCTGCCCAGCCGGATTTCCACCTGCTGACGCGGCGGGCACCGGTCCGATGGCACCGAATACAGGGCCTGCTGACACTGGATGTGATGGTCGGGATGGACCTTGGCATTGCGCCAGTCGGCGATTTCGTAGGGCTCACCGTCCCAGGGCAGCAGGGTGTGGCGCTCCTCATCCTGGAAAACCACCAGGGGCTTCCGGCGAGTGGTGCCATGGATGCGCATTCCGGCCACCTCCAGACACCAGCGCTGGGCTTCGGCCCTCAGGTGGGGCAGAGACCGTGGAAATCGCCGCCCTTGAAGAAGCGCTCCCTGACGTACTGCACGCCACGCTCCACCTTGGGCTTGTCCTTGGGTTTCCGCACCCGCGCCGCATCGGCGATGAAACCCCGGCACTGCGAGTATTCCAGGAAGCCTCTGGTGAAGCGCGGATGCAGCGGGTCTGGTCCCGCCACCGCTGGCGGGCAATTGTCGATGACCAGATAGCGGGGCACCCCGCCGAAGCAGACCCACGCCGCTTCCAGTCCGGCGATGATGTCCTCCAGCGTCTGCCCATGGGTCGGCCAAACGAAGCTGTGCCGCGAGTAAGCCAGCACGATGATCAGCCCCCACACCGCCCGCCGGCGGCCTGTCGCTGGGTCCACAATCATGCCCAACCGGCCGAAGTCCATCTCCGCCACCTCCCCGGGCGCGGTGTCCTCCATGCGCACCGTGGTCTGGCTGCGCCGCCGCCAGTTCCGCTTCAGAACGAAGCGGCGCAACGACGGATACGATACCGGACACCCCCGCGCTGCCAGCAACTCCCGGATGCGGGTCAGCTGCAGCCGGTCGCCGGTGAGCCACTGGTAAATCTGGTCCGCCCACGGCTCCAGCAGGTCCTGCCCGGGCGTCACCGCCTGCCGCGGCCCCGGCTGCCCAATCGTCGCCAGCCGGCTCAGCTGCTCCGCGGTGGCAACCAGCCCATCCCGAACGATGCCCTCCTCTTGGGCTGCCGCCACGTACTTGGCGATGGTATCTCTCGACAAGCCGGTGCCCAACGCAATCTTGCGTTGGCTATCCCCCGCCTGCCAACGGCGAATGATCTCTGGTATTTCCATTCTGGAAACCTCCCGGTATGCCATCGCTGCACCTCAATTCCAAAGTGCGGCAATGATCGCCGATGTGGCTCCCAAAGTGGCCTAATGACCCTGAAAATCTGGTGGGTAGATCCTGAAAAACTCCCAATTCACTGGCCTATAGATCCTGAACAATGACATGTTGGATTCACCGATTGAGGATGCCAGCCGGTCGATGACGTCCGGATGGGGATGGCCGAATCGGTTGTCGTGACCGGATGAGATTACCGCGCTTAGCGGGGCCACGGCTCGCAGGAACTCCAGCGTTGAGGAAGTTCGGCTGCCGTGGTGGGCCACTTTCAGGACGTCCGCCCGCAAACCATCGCGGTTGCTGGCGACGAGGTGGCGCTCGGCGTCGGCTTCTATGTCTCCGGTGAACAGGAACGCAATCTCGCCATAGGAGAGGCGCAATACCAGGCTCCCGTTGTTGGAGGTCCGTCTGACGCCGGCGGGCTGCTAGCCGTTGTTCGGGGACAGCACCTCCAGCACCACGCCGTCGCCCAACGCAACCCGATGGCCGGCGTGAAGGGTCAATGCCGGGCGTTTTCGGTCTGCTACTACGGACTGCCACTGGGGATACAACGCGCTATCCGGGGTGACTGATCCCTGCAAAACGACGTCGGCGCGGTAACGGTGCAGCACGCCGAGCAAACCGCCAACGTGGTCGGCGTCCAGGTGGGTTGCCGCCACCACATCCAGGGAGTGGTCGGAGGCTGGGATCAGCGGGCCGATGGCGGCCAGGGTAGTCTCCGAATCGGCGCCGCCGTCCACCAGCAGTTGATGTCCGTCGGGAGTTACCACCATGATGGCATCCCCCTGCCCAACATCCAGCGCGTAGACGTGCAGGCGACCGTCGGCGCTGGTTGCCGCCAGCTGGCCAAGCAGCAGGATCACCACGATGATGCCGACCGGGACGGCGGCTACCGCGGTGGCCGCCATGCCGGTGGGTCGCCACCGCCGCCGCCGCAAACCCGCCACGATTCGACGCAGCGGGCGCGCTGACATCAGCCAAACCAACACACCCAGCACAACGTACCAGGCGACGGCCACTGGGGCAGTCAGCCAGTTGGCGGCCCACAGCGCCGGCGGCATGGCGTTCGCTACCGCCGTGAGCCAGGACAACGGCGCCCACGCCAACGCGCCCGGAGCCACCGCCAGCGTCGTCGAAACCAGTCCCACGGAGGCGGTGAGCGCCGAGGCTACCAGAGCAGCGGGCAGCGCCGGCATCGCCAGGATCGTGGCCGGCACGCTCATCAGCGGAATGGCGCCGAAGTGCATGGCGATCAGCGGCAAGGTCGCCAGCGTGGTCATCACCGAGATGATTGCCGAGGCGACTAGTGCCGTTTCAATCTGGTTTTGTAGGGTAGATATGCTGGAGCTTACGGCGAGCATCTTGGGTGGTAAACCGCCAGTCTATGGCTGATTTTGCTGCGTTGCGCTCGCGTTCGAGCGCCGCAACCTCTCGCCGCAGCTCCGGCTCATCGCTGATACGGCGGTTCAGACACCCTCTGCGGAAGACGCTCAACTCGATCTCAGCCATGTTCAGCCAGCTGCCATGCGTAGGAGTGTAATGAAACTCGAGGCGTTGGGCGATGCGCCGAGCTTCGCACGGCTCAAATGCTTCGTAGAGCGAGCCGAGCTGGTGGGTGTTGAGGTTGTCCAGTACCAGCCTGACCACCTCGGCATCAGGGTAGGCCTCGTCCACCAGCCACCGCATCTGGTGCGCGAAGTCCACGGCAGTGCGGCGCTCGGTCACCTCCACATGTCTCCATCCACCCTTCGGCTCGCAGATCATGAACAGGTTCCGGGTCCCGTTGCGCTGGTACTCGGTGTCATAGCGTGCCACCCGTCCGGGGGCAGCCTCGATGGGCGGACGCACCTCCCCAGTCAATTGCCTGGAGGTCTCGTCGAAACACACTACCGGACGCTCCGGATTGTACTCCGGTTGGTACAGGTCCAGCACGTCCTCCATCCGCGCCACGAACTCCCCGCTCACCTTGGGGATACACCACTCTTTCTTCTGCCAGGGCTTGAGTTCGTTTTTTTGAGTATCTGGCGCACCGTCTCCAGGGAGATGCTCTCGGCAAACTCCAACTCCACCACCTTGTCGGCCAACAACTGGAGTGTCCAGTGCGTGTGCCCTGCGGGCGCGGCGCGGCACGCGAAGGCGATCAGGTGCGCTTCCTGCTTGCCGTCCAGCTTGCGCTCCTGGCCCGGCCGCGGTCGGTCATTGATGGCGGCCTCAAGTCCTTCCTCCACGTACCGCTTCCGCGCTCTGGCGACCGTGGCCGCGTTGACCAACAGCACATCGGCTATCTTACGGTCCCGAAGCCCCTGGTCAGCCTTGAGCAGCGACAGCGCCCGCTTCACGGTGCGCACTGACGCCTTGCCTCGCTGGGACACCTCATTGAGACGGGAGCGTTCGGCCTCGGTCAACTCTACTTTATACTTGATGGCAGCCATGGCTGGGCACTTCCTCACACAAAGATCATGCCCCAGTATGGCTGCTTTCTTATATTCTTACAAATCTACCTGGCAACGGTACTAGTACTACAGTCGCAGATTTGACAGGCGGCGTTTGTAATGGCATTGCCGGGCTCTGGCTTGGTGGCGCCGTCTCCACCACGACCAGGACAGGATGAAATCAGGCAGTTGATTTTCCGTCCATACAAGTCGGGTGAGCAGCCGGCGCACCTCCGGGGCCGTTATGGGAATCAGCGCTTCATCGGGACCGTAGCAGCCCCCTTTTCTCCTGGTTCCATCGCTTGATGCTTGATTACTGACAGATACGCCTGCGCCAGCATCGCCAAGGTGATGTGCCGGTACCAGCCGTCCCACCTCCGCACCTCATACTGGTCCAGTCCCACCTGCCCCTTGGCCTCCTCGAAACACTCCTCGATGGCCCACCGGGTCCCAGCCACCGTCACCAGTTTCTCCAAGGCCGTTCCGGCCGGGCCGAAGCATACGAAGTAAGCCAACTCCCCGGGCTGGGCAATGCTGCGCCGGGCCAGCAGCCGGTAGCCCTTGCCCGGCTCCCCAAGAGGCCGTATTTCCACGACGGCCCAATCGTAGACCCGTGGCCCCTTGGCCCCATCGCCCGCACTGCATCTGGTCCAACCCAACTCGTCAACCTGCGACGTCAGCCGGTCAGCCCGCACCTGACACAGGCCCTGGTCCGTCCAGACCCACAGCTTCTCGTTGCTCCTGATGGCCAGCACGTGGGGAATTCCCTCTCGCTCCAGCCACCGCCGCAGCTTGCGGTCGTTGCCATAGACCTCAGCTCCAGCAACCCAGCCGAAGGGGACTCCTGATTCCAGCGCCCGCTTCAGCATTAGCTGGGCCAGTTGCGGCTTGGTCCGAAAGCCGACACTCTCCGGCACCCCAGCCTCCCGCCGCCGCTCCCAGTCTTCCGCCCACACCTGGGGCAGGTACAATTCCCGGTCCAGCAGGGTTCTGCCCCTGGCGCTGGCATAGGCCAGAAAAACGCCAATCTGACAGTTCTCGATCCGCCCCGCCGTCCCGCTGTACTGCCGCTGCACCCCAACCGACTTCTCCCCTTTCTTGAGGAATCCGGTCTCGTCCACCACCAGCACCGCGTCAGCGGCGGACAGATGCTCCACCACGTAGGATTTCATGTCATCACGAACCAGGTCCGCATCCCACCGATAGTTGTACAACAGGCGCTGCACCCCGTCGGGTGTGGCATCCCCCGCCTGCTCCGCCAACTGCCACCCGTTCTTGCGCTCTACGGAACTGACCAGTCCCCGCAAGTAGTCCAGTACCCGCCGCCGCGGCTCAGGGCGCCGGAACCGTCCGGCAATGCAGGAATGAACCTGCTCAATCCCTGCGGCCCAGCGGGCCACTTCCGCCAGTTCCTCTTCACGCCCCGTCACCGCCGCACCCCCTTACCGGATAATGGCCTATTTTACCCGATAATCTGCGACTGTAGTACTAGTGATACGTTGACCAATTTTTACGATTTTTAGGTTTTTCTTGAATCATGCGCATTGGACGCTCGCGGGTAACAGCTCAGAGTAGAGGGGAAACGAGCAGCTGACGGCAGGCGGCGAGAGGATTTAGACCTTGGGCGCGCCAGGTGCCGAAGATGGATGCCAGCGTCATCTTGCGCTCGGTGCCCTGCTCCGAGCGGGTGCCGCCGCTGATCTTGCGGCTGATGACCAGATGGCGCAGGCTGCGTTCGGCAGCGTTGTTGTCTGAAGGCACGTCCGGTTCGGCCACGAAGACGAAGAGTTCCTTGATGTGGCGCTCGATGCGTCGGCACAGCTTGGCCTGGGTTGCCGACGGGTCGTGCCGGAAGGGCTGGCCGAGGGCCAGCAGTTGTCGTTCCAGGGCCAGTTGGGCGGTGCGCCGCCGCTTGGCCTGGGGATGAGTGCAGGCTTTGGCCCGGTCGTAAATCCCGTGGACGGCGTCGGCCCACCTGGCCAGTGGCGCAGCATCGGGGTAGCGGGTGCGCAGGTCGTGGATGTCCCGCAGCAGGTGGGCCCAGCACCGCTGCTTGGGGCCGTCATAATGGTGGTAGGCGGCGTAGAAATCGCTGACCAATACTCCGGAGAAAGCATCGCTCAGCGCCTCGTCCACGACTGTTTTGCCCCGACCCCGCCGCAGGAAGTAGCGTTCGGTGGGGGTGCTGAAAGTCCACACGTAGCCGTTGGCCCCGCTCTGACGCCAGCCGGTTTCGTCGGCGTGGACCACTGGGCTGGCGCGGATGCGGTCCAGGATCGCGGCCACTGCCGGTTGGGCCCGCTGCGCCGTGCGATGGATGGCGCTCACGATGGCCCCCACGCTGAGGCGCAACTGATGCACGGTGTCCAGATACCACTGGACGCTGCGGATGGGCAGCCGCCCCTCTTCCCGCAGCGTGGCGATCAGGCTGAGCAGGTTGACGCCGAGGCGCTGCTGACCCAAGACCACGCCGCCCAGTTCCGCCGGAGGTGTGCAGCGCCGTCGGCAGGCCGGGCAAGTCCGAGCAATGTAGACCTGCTCGGTGACTTGCGCGGGAACCACCGGCAGCTCGATGACCTCCCGAGTGCGCTGGATCCAGCCGCCGGACCGGTGGGCGCCGCAATCGGGACAGTTCTCCATCACGTGCTCCACCCGGTGGGTCGGTGTCATGCGCGGGCGAGCGAAGCCGTGGCGTCGCTGCCTGCGGGGCCCCTGCTGCGCGGGGGGCTTCCGGCCCGATTTCGCCTTGAGGCCGGGCATTCGGAGCGGGCCGCCCGGTTTCGCCTGGCCTTCCAGTTCGGCAATCCGCCGCTGCAACCGCTCAATCACCGCCTGTAACTCCGCGATGATGGCAATGAGGACAGCGCGGTCGACGGTGGTCAGGTCCACTTCAGTATCCATGCCCTGTATATGACATAACCACCGCCACCCGTGCCAGCGTTCGGCAACCCGCCTTCGGCCAATTCACCTCACCAAGTCTGAACTGTTACGCTCGCGGGCGTTGCTGGTGGCGGCACGATGTTTCGGTGTACACTGGCCGAAATCCGCACCGGAGCCGGTAATCCGGTTGCCTTGATACTGTTAACCACGGCAGTTGTCGTGCCCGCGTACAAGCCAAGGGCCGAACGTTTGCCCAGGAGGAACATTGCAATGCTGGTAGACCTGATTCGCCTCGCCGCCCCCGACGGGATCGAGCTGGACGGAGCCTATTTCGCTCCGGCGGCGGGATCTCAGCCGGCCGGCCCAATTGATGCGGCACTTTGCATTCACGGCTCCGGGCGCAATTTCTACACGGCGGCCACTGCGAATATGGCCGAAGACTTGCGACAGCAGGGCTATGGCGCGCTGACGCTGAACACCCGCAGCCACGACACGGTTTGGATGGACCGGGCTACCGGTGCCGCGGAAGGCAACGCATTTGAGATTCTGGACAACAGCCGGCAGGATTTGCGCACCGGCATAGATTATCTGGCCGGCCAGGGCTACCGGCGCATCGCCATTATCGGGCACAGCATGGGCGCCGTGAAGGTTGCCTACTATGCCGCCGTGGAAGACGACCCGCGGGTTGCCGCCGTGATTCCGGTATCGCCGGTGCGGCTGTCCTGCTCTTACTATCTGGAATCTGGCGACGCCGCCGAGTTTCGCGCCAATCTGGAAACTGCGGACCGCATGGAGGCCGAAGGCCGCGCGCTGGATTTGTTTTACGTAGACTTTCCCATCAAGGAGATGTTCTCGGCAGCGGCCTACCTGGACAAGCACGGGCCGGCGGAACGCTACAACGTCGTTCAGCACGCGCCGCAGATTCGCGTACCGCTCTTCGTGCTATCCGGTTCGCAAGAAACTCACACCCGCCTGCTCGACGCGCCGCAGGACATGGTAACCGCCGCCGTCAACAGCCCCCGCGCCGAGTATCTGGTGCTGGAGGGCGGGAACCACTCCCTGACCAACATGATGCCGGCGGCCGGCGCGGCGGTGCTGAACTGGCTGGCTTCGCTGCAATTGCAAGCCGCCGTCGCTGCCGATTAGTCCGGCGCACACGGCTTCAGATATGACACACCCGGCCGACGACATCAGCATCACGCCAATTGGCTACGTGCGGAGCCGGTTCACCGACTATGCGCCGTCGGACGAGATGCGGACCTATCCCAGCGAGATTGTGGTGTCTGCCGAGTTTGCCGACGGCCTGATGGGTCTGACGGCCGGCGACCACATTCTGACGCTGTTTGCGCTGCATAAGGCTAGGGAGCGTGGCTACGATTTGCGGTTGCATCCCGGCCACAATCCGGAAAACCCGATTCGTGGTGTATTCGCCACGCGCAGCCAGTACCGCCCCAACTTCATCGCCGCCACCGTTGCCACCATCGAGCGGATCGACACCGACCCCAACACCGGCGGCGCGACGCTGGTAGTGACGGGTCTCGACGCCCAGGACGGCTCGCCGGTAGTTGACATCAAACCGCACAGTCCGGGGTTTGACGGGGCTGCTGGATAGTACGGCAGCACCAACATCGCGAGGTTGCACACACGTCGGTAAACCGCCGTGGCTACGGCGACGCGATTGCCACGCTACGCTCGCAATGACAAAGCGGACGCTCTTCGACAAGCTCAGGGTGCCCACCTTAGTCTGTCATTGCGAGGAGCGTAGCGACGTGGCAATCGCGATGAAGTTGCACGCACGTCGGCGCACCGCCGTTGCTTCGGCGACGCGATTGCCACGCTGCGTTCGCAATGACAAAGTGGGTACGCATGAAGTTCAGCGTGAGCGGGGCAATGTATTCGGGTGAGGGAACGCTTTTGCCGCTGGGCGCTGGTTATGTCGGAGCGCCGGCAATGGTGGGCGGGCGGGCGGCTTTTTGACACCGGCGCCCTGGTTCCTATAACATCGCCGGCGGAAAACTTGTGCCGACGGGGAATTTTTCGGGGAATTTTGCAAGGTGGGCCGTAATGCCGATTTACGAATACCGGTGCCAGTCGTGCCATGTGGTCAGCAGCCGCTTCTTCAAGGTTGCTTCTGCCGCTACCGGCGTGTGCTGTGCGCACTGCGGCGGCGGGATGTCGCGCATCATGTCGTCATTCTCCAGGGGGCGCACCGATGGTGACACGTTGCGTGACCTGGACCCGCGCTACTACAAGATGGTGGACAATGCGCTGGGCAACGCCCCTGCCGGGTCTGACCCCGACCACTACCTGCGCCAGATGGCTCCCTTCTCAGCTGCCGAAAAGACTGGCGACCCCTATTTCAACGAATAGCCACCGCTCCCGAATTACAGCCCGGCAACCGGCTAGCCGCACTCCTCGAAACCGGCGACCCCAGCAACAGCATGGCCAGGAGGCACACATCGGATGACTGCCGACACAATCGCATTTCCCTCGCTGGAGTGGTTCGAGGCGTTGCGGGAGATGGTGAACGATGACCCGGGTTACCGTCAATTCGGCACGGTGGATGCCCAGATGGGCGTCAAGGTGGCCGACGGCGTCTACATAGTTGCCTTCGATGCATTCCAGTGCAACTCGGTACGTGCGGGTACTGAGTACGATTTGATCAATGTGGACTTTTTCCTGGAGATGACACCGGAAGCGTGGCGCACGATGCTGGACGACATCAAGGCCAACGGCGGCGCCGGCCCTGGCCAGACCTTGGTGAGCCTGGATATGCTGCACGAGATTTCCAACAACGCCACCGGAGACCAGCTGCGGGCCGATATGTTCTTCCGATACAACCAGAGCTTGCAGCACTTTTTTGACCTGTCGGCCAACCTGAATACCGTGTTCCCCGACTGAACCGGCCGGCGTCATTGCCGAGAAGCACCCATTTGCCGTCTGGCGATTTTTCCGGGCGGCGCACACGAGGATATTTGATGACCACGACCGCAGTTCTTGACGAAGTAGGAATGAACCCGGTGGCGGTGCAGGAATTGGAAACGCTGTTCCTCCGTCAGATTGACCAGGGTTTGCACCCTGGCGCGGGCCTGGCAGTGTATCGCCACGGACGCCTGGCGGTGGACCTTTGGGCCGGGCGAGCCGACGATGCGTCGGGCAAGCCGGTGGCCGCCGACACCATGTTCATCCTGTATTCGTCGACCAAGCCGCTGGCCGCGGTGTGCCTGCACATCCTGTGGGAACGGGGCAAGCTGGGCTGGGACGACAAGGTTGTGGACTATTGGCCGGAGTTCGCCAAGCACGGCAAGGACGCCGTTACCGTCCGGCACGTCCTGACCCATCGGGGCGGTTTTCCGGAGACGCCACCGGAGCTGTCCTGGGATCGTTGGCAGGATTGGGACTACGTGGTGGAATGTATGGAGAACATCATCCCCGACTATCCATCCGGTCAGGTGATGGCCTACCACCCGCGCAACTTCGGCTGGATAATCGGCGAGCTGGTACGGCGCATCGATGGGCGGCATATCGGCGTGTTCCTGCGGGAAGAGGTGCTGGACCCGCTGGGCCTGGTGGACGGCTACGTGGGCCTGCCCCCAGAACTGGAAGACCGGGTGTCACGCATCCACGCCATGGACGACTGCGACCGACCGGGCATGATTCGCCCCTACAACCGCCCGGAGGTTCACCAAGCGGTGCATCCGGCCGGCGGCGGCATTTTCACCGCCCGCGACCTGGCGCGTTTTTACGCCATGATGGGCAACGGCGGCGAGCTGGACGGCGTGCGCATCATGAATCCCGAAACCATCGCCGAGGGTACCCGTCTGCAAACCGAGGCCAACGACTTTTCCCTGGGCACCCGGATGCGCCGCTCGCTGGGTCTGGTGCTGGAAGACAACCGCATGGGAGCGAGCCCCACCGACGGGGCCGGCACGTTTGGGCACGGCGGCGCGGGTACATCGGTTGGCTGGGCCGACCAGACGATGGGGCTGGCCGTTGCCTATATCACCAACGGATTCCGGGCCAGCGCGACCAACAACCCGCGCCTGGCGGCCATCTCGCGGGCGGTGCGGGCGACGTGCAACTAACGGCGTTGGGCCTTACGATTGTGGGCATCGATGCCTGAAATCATTCTGCATCTGGCGTTCCGGGCCGACTGGGATGCTGGCGTCGCCTCTGGTGCATATCAGGCGCCGTCGCTGGCTGAAGAGGGGTTCATCCACGCCAGCGCTGATGAGGCGCAGATGCTGAGGGTAGCCGCTCGTTTGTTCGCGGGCCGCACCGATCTGCTGGCGCTGGACGTAGATACCGACCGATTGCCGGCCGAATCACCGGTGATTCGCGAAGCGGCGCGTTCCGGTGAAATCTACCCGCACGTTTACGGCCACATCAATCCGGACGCCGTGGTGCGGGTGCGCCGGCTGGTACCCAATGACGGCGAGCCGGGCGGGTTTGCGCTGGAGGAAATGGCTTGAGGGATTGGCAAACCGACCCTCACGCCGGCCCTCTCCCAGAGGGAGATGGGGAAGTGGGTTTGACGGGTGACTATGGGAACTGTCGGGCACACGGGACGTAGTTGGCGACGGATCGCGATGGGAGTTAGGCGCTGGGCAGGATCGTCGTTTCCATATCATTGTTTCCATGGGGAAAGGATCTGATGGACTTACGGGGAGTAGTTATGCGTGGTTTCTTGAGCCGGTTGACGCTGGTGTCACTCTTTTTGTTGGTTACGGCAGCTGTGTCGATAGGCTGCGGCGGGGAAGTCGATGCGCCGTTGCCGGTTGGCGCGCCGGTTGTTGGCGCCACCACTCCTGTTCCGGAGGCCGCCACACTGCCGCCGGCGGCGACGGTTATCCCGACGGCAGCGCCGACACCGGCGCCTGAGGCGGCGGCAGAGGGCGAACGCGGCAACGAGTCGCTGGAGGTAATCAGCTCGCGGTCGGTATCCACTCCGTCGCGCCTGGAATTGGTTGGCAGCGGGGGGTTCAACCTGTCGCCAATGCCTCAAACGATGCCGACAGAAGGCGGCCTGACGGTTTCAGCCATTGGCTCGGTAACCGTGGCGGCGGATGAAGCCTATGTGGTAATAATCCAGGAACAGAACTATGGCCCTTCCGGTCCGGAGCAGATGACTGCTGAGGATCGCCAGGACATTAGAGAAAAGCTGGCGGTAATAGGCGTGCCGGAAGAAGCCATTGAGTTCGAAAATTCCCGCAGATATGGCCCTTCCAGCATTTCCGTGGAAGTAGAACTGAGTGAATTGGCGGCGCTGAGCGAGCCAATTTTTGATGCGGTGGAGGAAGTGGTGAGGCGATCCGAAAGCCACGGTGTGCGCTATAGTTTGTCGGCGGAGAACTGCGACCGCGCACTATCCTTGGCCCGCCGGGAAGCAGTGCCGGCCACCGAAAAGGCCGGTGATGATTTGGCGGAGGCCCTGGGGCTGGAACGTGGGACGGTGATTGGGGCGCTGGAGTATCCGCCGCAAAATTCCGGGTACGGGTTTCCCGGCGCTGGCATCGACGCCTGTTCCGGCGTGTCCCTTGTCCCCTATTTCGGCCTGGTTCCCTTTGACGCTGAGGCGGAGGTCGAAATATCGGTTAACCTGCAGGTAACGTACCGTATTCAATAGGAAATTACACACAACCATGGCTCGGCTTGCGTCGTTTTGCCGGTGCCAGGTGCCGGCGGAATGTTGTACACCTACGACGGCAGTCAACTAGCCGAGATCCGAAAAATCATCGCCGGGCTGGCCAGGCTCGCGCCGGACGATATAGCCGTTCGCGATACGGCTGTGGCAGATGGGAAATGTTCGGTGGCGCTCTGGCCGCTTTGGCCCCTGGCGCTAACCGATCCAGCATTGTGGTCCACCGTGGTTGCTGACGACCGCATCGGTGAGTTTTCGGTGTACGGCATGTTTCCAGCGACCTACGACCTGGTGTATGGCGATGAAGGGTCGGCAGCGCGGGTTCGCTACGACGGGCGAACCCGTGGCCGGGTGGCGATTATTAGCGGGCAGCGCGATGGCCATCCGGTGAACGTGGTGGTGAAACCATGCCAAAGCCGGCGAGAGACCGAAATCGCCGCCATTGCCGGGTCGTTGGGCGTTGGCCCGGAGCAACTACCCACCATCGACGGTTTCATCACCGAAGAGTTCGTGGAGGGGGAGTTTCTGACCGATATGTCGCCGTCCCGGGCTACGCCGGAGCGGATGCGGGAGCTTGGGGTTGCGCTGGGTGATGCCATCCGGAGCCTGCACGATGCCGGCATTTGCTACAACGACGCCACTATTTGCGACCCTGGCGGCCGTTCGCACCTCATTGTGCAATCGGACGGTTCGATCCGCCTGATTGATTTTGGCGTGGCCCTGCTGCTGGACAACCACCCGGCGGGGTTGAGCTTCCAGGACGCCTACAACGCGGCGCGCACCGATCCGATGTTCCGGTTGTTCCGGCAGATGAGTGACGGCGCTGACGATGCCGCTCTGGGCAAGTTCATTGCCGACTATGGGAGCCAGTTATCCCGTCAGACGGTGGCCGAGGTACAGGCGCGCGACTGGCGCATTGCCGATGAAGGGGCGACGATGATAGCGTCCCGGTTTGGACCGGCGGCAGCCGATGCGCTGCGGACGGGAATGGCGCAGTAGTCACTCCCGGGCTTCCCTCGGTCAAGATAGCGGCGTGAGGAAATCTGCGTGCTTCGGTGTGCTACCTCTCCCGCCGGCGGAGACCGTTGAGAAACCTGTAATTGCGAGGAGGTGAAAGGACGTGGCAATCCCTTCCTGAGGGTTGCGACCGTCGCCGCGGGACCCGCCCGGGTTCCGGCCGGCGCTGGACGACGGTAATGCGATGACCTCCACCAAGGGAGAGGGCACGCTTGCGCGGACAGCGGCGGCTATTTCTGGGCGAGCAGGAAGGCTACCAGGGCATTTATTTCCGCGTCTGAGAGGAAGATGGACTTCATGGTGGCTTCCATAAGGTTGCAGTCGTAATCGGCTTCTATGCCATCATCGGCGGGAGTCACGTTGTAGGCGCAGGGTTCAACGATGGACTCACGGATGTACTGCTCGGCAGTGTAGCCGGGGATGCGGTTGGCGGCCCAGGTGCCCACGTGAGTCTGGTCGGGGCCGAGGATGCCCTGGGCAGTGCCCTCGATGGTGTGGCAGGCGAGGCAGCCTCCACCGCCGGTAAACAGCGCGCGTCCGGCGGAGACCAGGTCGTCTGACGGGCCGTCGTTGGGTTGGGTGGTTCCCGGGGTAGGTGATGCGCTGGTGGGCGCGACGGTGGGCGGGGCCGTAGGGGGTGCGGTAAGGGCGGGAACGGTGGGTCCGGATATCGGAGCAGCAGGGGAGCGCGACTCGCCGCAGGCCACGCCGAAGAGCGCAAAAAATACCACGCCCCAAAGGAGCGTGGATTTCACAGTGGCGAGGGCAGGTGTCATCACCCTCAACTTAGCCCATTCCCATAGAGGGACCGGGTCTGCGGCGGCGGTAGTGCATCATTAGCGCAGCGTCAGCAGGTACTCAGTGAGGTTGTCCACATCCTCGTCGGACAGAACGATTCCAGCCATCGTCGCCTGCATTAGGCCGACCGTAAAGTCTTGGTCGATCCCTTCGTCCGCTGATGTGACAGTGTATGCGTCGGGTTCCAGGATGGACTCCCGGATATATTCCTCAGCGGAATACCCCGGGATGCGTCCGCCGGCGGTTGACGCGACGTGGGTGAGGTCCGGACCCAGAATCCCGGCAGTTACGCCCTCAATGGTGTGGCAGGCGGAGCAGCCACCGGCGCCGGCAAACACCTGCTGGCCCGGCGATGCGGGCGTACCAGTCCCAGTTGCGGGCGGGGGTACGTTGGATCCCGGCAGCCCAGGCGTGGGCGCAACCAGCGGCGTGAATTCTTCAACCTCAGCTTCGTGGTGCTCGAAAGGCACGCGGCGTTCTTCGGCAAACCCGCGGGGCACTGGTCTGAATATGCTGAAAAGTAGTCCCAAAGACAAGGCTACGATCAACCCCAGCATGAGGCCGGCGACGAAGACCTGCCAGAGCAGCTTGTGCTCAAACTTAAGGTGCATGAAGAAGGCGACGACGCAGAAAAACTTGAGAATTGACAAGATGACCAGCGGAGCGATGACAATGCTGGTGCCTCGGAAGTCTTCGGGCACGATGATGAGAAATTCGACGAGAGTAATAATCCCCAGGAAAATGGCCATCAGACCGTACTGCTTCAGTCCGCCGTGCACGCCCTCAGGGACATGGCCGAAGAAGAAATTGCGGATGCCGGCGTCGCCGTGTTCGGCGTGCTCGTCGTGGGCCAGGACACCCTCCTGACCGGGGTTACTACTCATTGCGCGCGTGCCTCCTCGAACCTTAACCGATCAATCCGGTGAGCCAGGACCATCCCTGCACCGCGGCGTGGCCGGCGTCAGGGAGCGGGCCGGCATCAAAGCCGCCGATAAGGTATAGCAGGGTGAAAATCACAATCCAGACGATGTCAACGAAGTGCCAGTACAAACCGGCAATGTCCACATCCAGGTCGGAGGGGCGACCGGCGGGGTTGCGCGCCGCGATGATGGCGATGGCAATCAACCAGACCAGGCCCAGCGTAACGTGCGCGCCGTGGAAACCGGTGAGCGTGTAGAAAGAACTGCTAAAGAGGTTCGTTTCGTAACGCAATCCTTCGACCCGGAACGCGTTGAATTCGTAGACCTGGAAGCCGATGAACGTTGCGCCCAGCAGGATGGTGACCACCAGCCACTGGATCAATCGGCGTTGGTTCCCGTTTCGGGCGGCGGCCACTGCCATCACCATGCCGAATGAGCTCATCAGTAGCACGAAGGTGCTGATGGTAGTTACCGGAACGTCAACGACATCCGCGGGATAGGGGCCGACCAGGCTCTGGCCGCGATACACCATGTAGGTGGCAATCAGGGAACCAAAGAACAGGCAGTCTGAACCGAGAAACACCCACATGAGGAGTTTCCGGTGATTTATGCCAGTGGTGGTTTCTTCTGCCACCGGCGGGGCGTGTCTGGTTTCTACGTGGGCCAACGCGCGCCTCCTGGGTTAGGCGAGTACAAGATTGGTGGCCATTGGATGGCAGGGACGGTTAGTGGTGGCCTTCGGCGGCGTGCTCGGCGGCCGGTGGTTCATTGGACCAGCCAATCACACCGATGATGACTATCAGCCCGCCGACGAAGCTGATGGGGAACCGGATGTAGTCCCAGCCGAAATCAATCAGCAGGCCGCCGGCGATCCAAGCGAGTCCAAACGCAGCCACCAACGGCCAGTAAGACGGGCTGGGCATATGTATGGTCGAGGGGTCAACGTAGGGTTCTGCGGGCACGGTTTCGCCATTGGCGGCAGCGGCGCGCTTGGTGATCCAGTATGGATCCTGGCCGAGCACCACCGGAACTTCAGCGAAGTTGTACACGGGCGGCGGCGACGAGATGCTCCACTCCAGGGTGGGAGCATCCCACGGGTCGTGGCCGGACAGTTCGCCCTTTCTGGCGCTGCGAATGAAGTTGTGCATGAACACCAGAATGCTGACGAGGATGAAGAAATAGCCGATGGTGGCCAGCAGGTTCATTCCTTCCCAGCCAAAGCCTTCGGCGTAGGTGTAGATGCGGCGCGGCATACCGTTCAGGCCGGCATAGTGCATGGGGAAGAACGTAAGGTTCATTCCGAAGAACATCAGCCAGAAGTGCACCTTGCCCAGGATTTCGTGGTACATCCGACCCGTCATTTTGGGAAACCAGTAGTAGATGCCGGCGAAGATGCCGAAGATTGCGCCGCCAAAGAGCACGTAGTGGATGTGAGCAACGATGTAGTAGGTGTCCTGTTGCTGGAAGTCGGAGGGTGACACGGCGTGGGAAACGCCGGAGAGCCCGCCCACGATGAAGAGGGCAACGAACCCGATGGCCATGAGCATTGGGGTTCTCAGGTCGATGGAACCCCGCCACATGGTGCCAATCCAGTTGAAGATTTTGACGCCGGTGGGCACGGCGATGAGCATGGTGGTGATGGTGAAAACCGAGTTGGCGATGGGACCCAACCCCACGGTGAACATGTGGTGGCTCCACACGGCCCAGCTCATGATGGCGATGACGATACCGGAGAACACTATGACCGGGTACCCGAACAGCGGTTTGCGGCTGAAGGTGGGTATCACTTCGGACACGATGCCCATGGCCGGCAGAATCAGGATGTAGACCTCGGGGTGGCCGAAGAGCCAGAACAGGTGCTGCCACAGGATCGGGTCGCCGCCGGCGGCGGTATTGAAGAAGTTGGCGCCGAACTGCCGGTCCGCGGTAAGTTCGATGAGGGCCACGGTGATGATGGGGAACGCCAGCACCAGCAGGATGCTGGTAACCAGGGTCATCCACACGAACACCGGCATACGCATCAGGGACATTCCCGGCGCGCGCATATTGATGATGGTTACGACGAAGTTGAAACCGGCGGCCAGCGACGCGACGCCGAGCATCTGCAGGCTGAGCGCCCAAAAGTCCAGGCCTTTGCCAACGCTGAACGGCGCGGCGGTGAGGTTGGCGTAGGAGAACCAGCCGGCATCCGGAACCTGTCCAATCAGGAAGCCGGAGTGCATCAGCAACGCTCCGAATAGGAACACCCAGTAGGAAAAAGCGTTGAGACGAGGGAATGCCACGTCCCGGGCGCCAATCATCAGGGGAATCATGAAGTTAAAGAACGTGGCTCCGAACGGCATAATTACCATGAAGATCATGGTGGTGCCGTGCATGGTGAACATGGCGTTGAACCACTCGGCGGAAATGAGGGAAGCATCCGAGGTGGCCAGTTGCAAACGCATTAATCCGGCCTCGATACCGCCCACCAGGAAGAAGATAAAGGCCGAAACGCCGTACAGGGCTCCGATACGCTTGTGGTCTACTGTAGTTAACCAGCTCCACAGGCCGGTGTAGGTGGTGGGGCGTGGGATTACGCCGGTGATGGTTACCATTGCTCAGGTCCTCCGCTGCTACTCGTTCGGGGATGCCGATTGGGTTGCATTAGCGGCGATGGGTGTCTCCTGTAGGTGTTGCCTTGAGTTGGCGTCGGTCAACCGATTTCGGTAGTGGCCGTGGATGTTTACTGCTGTGCCAGCAGGTATTCAACCAGGTCGCTCAGTTGGTCTTCGGTCAGGTCAGCCCGATGGTCGAGCCGGTTTTGATAAATCGGCGCCAGTTGCGACATGCGGTTGCCCGGTTTGATGGCCTCGGGGTTCCGAATCCATTGCCGGAGGCTTTCGCGGTTCAGATCTATAAGGCCGGCCCCAATGGTGGTGCGCAACCCCAGATCGGTCAGGTTGGGGGCAGCGAAGGCCGCAGCGGGTTCGTTGCCGGTGCGGACGTCCTCCAACCGCTCTCCAGCGGATTTCTCGAGCCACTGAGTGTAAGCAATATAGGTGTCCATGCGGCTGCTCTGCACACCTCGTCCCTGTTCGTTCACCGTGTCAGATGCACCGACGGTGTGGCAGGTGACGCATTGGCCAGCGCCCAGGAACACCAGCTGTCCACGGGCGGCGGCGGCCGACAGCTCGTTGGGCTGCCCGAATGATGCCACCCAAGCCTGATATTCATCTTCCGGCATAGCATGGACGCGGAACTTCATCTGAGCGTGGGCGGTGCCGCAGAACTCGGCGCATTGCCCGTAGTACATACCAACGTCTTCGGCCAGGAACCACATTGCGTTGGCCCGGTTGGGCACCACGTCCTGCTTGCCGGCGAGTTTGGGAATCCAGAAGCTGTGAATCACATCGTCGCTTCTCAGTTCCATAATAATGGGGCGGTCGACGGGGATCCGCATCTCGTTGGCGGTGGTTACGAGGGTATCGTTGCCGTCAGCGTCTTCATACCGGAACTCCCACCACCATTGGTGAGCAACGGCCTGAACCGTTAGCGCTTCTTTGCCTTGCGCCTCTGCCAATGCAATTGCTTCCCCGGGTTCCAGCCGGAATAACACGATAACCGACCAGATGCCCAACGCCAGAATGAGGATGGTGGGGACGACGGTCCAGGCAATTTCGAGCGGCGTGTGTCCATGGGTTTGCGGCGGCAGCGGGTCGCCCGGCTTGCGGCGGAAACGGACCGCGACGTAGAGGAGCGCGCCTTCCACCAGCACAAATACGGCAACCATTGTCCAGAGCAGGACGTTGAAAAGCAGGAGTTGTTCCCGCGCCACCGGGCCGTTGACGCCAAAGGTGGATAGGGGAGCATCGGGGTCGCATCCCAAGGCCGCCAGCAACAGCACGCTGCCCAGGGCGGCGAGAATCGCCAGGGGACGCCAGGAACGGCGACGGGTCGGAGAATCGGAAGCGCTGCTCATCGTGAAGTTCCCAGTGTCATACGGGCCGGAGCCCTCACGGATGTCGGATGGTGAGTCTTCCTCGGAAAAGGGCAGCAGCCCCATCGTGAACCCCCAGATACTACGGCTGCAGCCGGCCATAGTATGTGCAAAATTTCACTAGCGGCGGTAACAGTAGCATAAGACCAAATGCCTGTCAATTTGAGACGGACACTTTTTAGCCCGATTTACAGCACGGCGTCCACCATCACGGCCACGAACAACAGCGCCAGATAAGCCAACGAATACAGGTAGGTAACCTTGGCCCGGCCCCGCGCGTCGAGCCGCCATAATCGTAAGGCCAGCCAGATGAACGGCGCACCCAAAACGGCGGCAGACACTACGTAGATCGTGCCCACGTCCGGCAGCAATCCAAACATCAGGGTGAGCCCGGTAAGGGCTATGGAATAGAGGAATATGTGCAAAGTCGTTTGCTGGCGCGATGACACCACCGGTAACATGGGCACGCCGGCCCGGGCGTAGTCTTTTTCGATCAGCAAAGACAGCGCCCAGAAGTGGGGGGGCGTCCAGAAAAACACGATGGCAAACAGGAACACCGCGGGCAAATCGACGGTTCCGGTCACGGCGGCCCAACCTACCATCGGCGGTATTGCGCCGGCCGCACCTCCGATCACGATGTTGTTGGGTGTGGTTCGCTTGAGCCACAGCGTGTAGACGAACACATAAACCAGCGTGGCCAGGAGCGTCAGACCCGCCGCCAACACGTTGACCAGCGTGGCCAGGAGCACAAATGCAGCCACGTTGAGTCCGATGCCAAAGGCCAGCGCATAACGGGGGTCGACGCGTTCTCCCGCCACCGGGCGGCTTTGAGTCCGGTGCATCTCACGGTCAATGTCTCGATCCAGCTGGTGGTTGATGGCGTTGGCTCCGCCTGAAGCCAGCGCCCCGCCGATCCAAACCCATGCCAGCATGGTTAGCGAGGGCACACCCTGGGCCGCCAGGAACATCCCGCCGGCGGCAGTAACCAGCAACAGCGATATGATCTTCGGTTTGGTGAGGGTCACATAGTCGCGGATGACAGCGCCGGTAGACCGTCGGGTTGCAGACTCAGCGGCCAACGGCAACGCCTCGGCGTCGGGCAGGATCGGCGGTATCATTTGCGCCATGCTAGTTTGCCGCCTTTGCGGTTACTGTCTCCGCACTGCCGGTGTCCCTGCCGCCAATCGTGCGGACAGACAAATACGCGACAATCGCCAACGCAGCAGCGGCGCTCCACACCCAGGTCGCCGCCGTCAGGTGCAGCGCGCGCCAGTGGGGCTGGAAATCCAGCCAGATGGTCGCCGCGCCAATTGTCACCTGGCCGGCGAACGCGGCCAGGGTGAGCCACGCCAGCCAACGCACCGCGCCCCGATCAGGCGGGCCGACGGCGCAACGCCAAAGCGCGTACAACAACAAGATACCCCCCGCCAACACCAGGTAGCGATGAAACATATGGATGGCGGTGAGGTGCTGCATGGGAAAAGCCTGCCCCTGACACAGTGGCCAGGTAATGCACGCGCCGGTGGCTCCCATCGCCGTTACCAGCGATCCGGATATGATGACCAGGTAGATGCCCACCGCACCGGCGATGGCCCAGCGGTGGTAACCGTCGGTCTCCGCGCTGTTGCCGACGGACAATCGGCGGCTGATTGGAGTGCGAAATGATGCAATCATTACGAATATGGAAACGGCCAGCAGCGCCAAAGCGGTGCCCAAATGTACGGCCACGACTCCGCCGGGCAGGTGGGTGAGTACGGTTACACCGCCGAGGAGTCCCTGCACGATTAGCAACGGTATGGTGACGGCGGCAGGCCACCAGACCCAGCGGTCACTGCGATAGGCCACCAGCGCGACGATGGCCGTCGCCAGCACCAGCGGCCCGACGATAATCGACGCCACGAATCGGTGGGTGTATTCAATGACGGCAGTGTATTCAAGGGGAGGCAGAACTTTTCCGTAGCAGAGGGGCCAGTCAGGGCAGCCCAGTCCGGAACCGGTAACGCGCACCACGCCGCCGATGACAACCAGCAGGAAAACGCAGATTACGGTTGCCGTGGATAAACCTTGAAACCAGGTCAATTTCCGTTGCTGTCCGCTGCGAGTGCGTCCGGTAATTCCAATCGCTGCCATGTGTAACTCTCGAGCCAGCTGGGCCGAGGTCGTCGGTACACTGGGACGTCCATCAATGATAAAGCACGACCGGGCAATTTGCTACAATCCTGATGAACCCGTAACTGTTCAGCAACTGTGTTTGATGTCAAGAGGAAGTAACGACGATTGCCGGAGTGATGTCCCTCCAGGATGAGCGCTGCTTGAGCATGGCGTTGAGGATGACGAGCAGCTTGCGCATGCAAGCGACCAGAGCCAGCTTCTTCGCTTACCGGCGGCCAGCAGCCGCTGGTAGAAGTCCCGGATGACGGGATTGAAGCGAGTGGCAGCCAGCGTCCCCATGTACAAGACAGCTCGGACCCGGGAGCGTCCGCCCCAGACGTGCCGTTTGCCCCGCATGGCGCCGCGGTCGCGGTTGAAGGGAGCCACGCCCACCAGTGCGGCGATCTGACGACGGTCAAGGGTGCCCAACTCGGGCAGGTTGGCCAGCAGCGTGAGGGAGAGTTGCTCACCCACGCCGGGAACGGTGCGCAGGAGGTCGTCCTTCTCCCGCCACACCGGACTCTGCCGGAGCATCGGTCGCAGGCCTTGGTCAAGGTCGTTTAGATCCTGCTCCAACCAGGTGATGTGGGCCGCAATGCGGGGACGGACGGCGCTGGTGGCGGCGCCGAGGCGGTTCTTCTCCGAGACCAGCATCGTCATCACCTGCTGCCTCCGGGCAGTGAGGGAGTTGAGCTCCTGGGTTTCGGCGTCGCGCAGAGGACGCACGGGGGGCTGGATCGCCTCAGCAAAGTGGGCCAGCACGGCGGCGTCCAGGGCGTCGGTCTTGGCCAACTTCCCAGTAGCCCTGGCGAAGTCCCGCACCTGGCGCGGGTTGACGACGACCACCGGCAGTGCCTCGGCGGCCAGAGCAGCCACCAGCGGTAGTTCCAGGCCGCCCGTAGCCTCCAGCAGCACCAATGACGGTCCGAGGGTCTTCATCTCGGAAACCAACTGCGGGATTCCTGCTTCGTCGCGGGGAACCTCCCATCTCTCGCCCGTGGGCCGGACGGCAACGTCCACCTTGGCCTTTGCGACGTCAATGCCTACGTAGATTCCTTCTTGCCCCATGATTGCCTCCTATGAAGTCCCAGTGGAGTACTGGCCCGTTCTTGCACGATGCGGGCTCGATTCGGCCCAGGCAACTGTTCGGGCTCTTTGGGGACGGGTGCGGCGACCCTCGCTGAACAACGGTCTTTGATGACCAAGACTTGATCGGTCTGCCGCACCCACTCCACCTCTGTGAAGTCCTCATTCAACATACAAGACTTGGTGAAGTAAATTGGCCGAAGGCGGGCTGCCAGACGCTGGCACGGGTGGCGGTGGTTATGTCATATAGAGGGAGTGGATACCGAAATTGACCTGACCACCGCCAGTCGCGATGTTCTCATCGCCATCATCGTGCAGCAACAGGCGGTCATTGCCGAGTTGCAGGTGATGATGGTACGGCTGGAGCGGCGGGTTGCCGAACTGGAAGGCCAGGCGAAACCGGGCGGCCCGCCCCGAATGCCCGGCCTCAAGTCCAGTTCGGGCCGCCCGCCGCCAGCGCAGCAGCCCAGAAAGCAGCGACGCCACGGCTTCGCCCGCCCGCGCATGACACCGACCCATCGGGTGGAGCACGTGGTGGAGAACTGTCCCGATTGCGGGACGCACCTGACTGGCGGCTGGGTCCAGCGCACCCGGGAAGTCATCGAGTTGCCGGTGGTTCCGGTGCCAGTCACCGAGCATGTCTGCATCGCCAGGACCTGCCCAGCGTGTCGACGCCGCTGCATACCCCCAGCACAACTGGACGGCGTGGCACTGGGGCGCCAACGCCTGGGCGTCAACCTGATCAGCCGCATTGCCACGCTACGGCAAGAAGGGCGCCTGCCGATCCGCAGCATCCAGTGGTATCTGTGCACCGTCCATCAGCTGCGCCTCAGCGTGGGGGCCATTGTGAGCGCCATTCACCAGACCGCGCAACAGGCCCAACCAGCGGTGGCCGCGATCCTGGACCGCATCCGCGCCAGCCCAGTGGTCCACGCCGACGAAACCGGCTGGCGTCAAAATGGGAACAACGGTTACGTCTGGACTTTCAGCACCCCCACCGAACGCTACTTCCTGCGGCGGGGTCGGGGCAAGGCGGTGGTGGACGAAGCGCTGGGCGAGTCATTCTCCGGAGTACTGGTCAGCGATTTCTACGCCGCCTACCACCATTACGATGGCCCCAAGCAACGGTGCTGGGCCCACCTGTTGCGGGATATCCACGACCTGGTGGCGCTCTACCCCAAGGACACCGCGCTGGCCCAGTGGCCCGCGGCAGTCCATCAGCTCTATGTCGAGGCCAGGTCTTTCACCCATCCGCAGGCACGACGACGGCGCACCGCTCAACTGGCCTGGGAGCGGCAGCTGCTGGTCATCTGCCAGCCCTTCCTGGCTGACCCGCTAGCTCTGCAGGGCCGGCTGTGCCGGCGCATTGAGCGCCACATCAAGGAACTCTTCGTCTTCGTGGCCGAACCGGACGTGCCGTCGGACAACAACCCCGCCGAGCGCAGCCGGCGCCATGTGGTTATCAGCCGCAAGATCAGCGGGGGCACCCGGTCGGAACGTGGTACCGAGAGCAAGATGACGCTGGCATCCATCTTCGGCACCTGGCGCGCACGAGGCCTGAACCCCCTCGCCGCCTGCCGCCAACTGCTCACTTCCCCTCAAATCTGAACAGTTACATGAACCCGGCCTGATGAACTCAGCCTGACCAACGCGGCCACCCCGTTGGGTTCGATAGTCCGCGCCGAATGATTTTCCCATAACAAAGGCTAATATGTACCTTCGCATGAGCACCATCGGTCTAACGTTCATGCGAACCTGTTGCCTTTTCGTCATATTGTTGGCGGGATTTTCCGGTTGCAACGGCGAGCAATCCGGCGGCAGCGGACACGGCGACGGCGACGCACTGTATCCCAGGCTCCCCAAAGTTACCGGGCACATTGACCTGGTAGATGCCAATCCCGAAAACCCGCGCCACTTCCGCACCCTCCGGGTCACCGACGGCAATGGCAAACGTTGGGAGTTCCAGTCGGAAGGTTGGGTGGGCGTCTCGGCGGGCCACCTGAAAGACCATCAGATTCAGGGGGCAGCGGTTACCGTGTGGTACGAAGAGCAGGCGGGCGGGGTGCGGCTGGCGAGATTCGTGGCGGATTAGAGATTCGTTGCCGATTAGTTGCCGATTAGAAGCCGTTGCGGTCGTGCGTGGGTGAACGGGGTTGCGACGACCTTCACCCTAACCCTCTCCCATAAGCCCGAATCCACCGAAGCGATGGGCCGTGGCGTTGACACCAGGGATGATGGGCAAGGGAAGGCGAACGGGGCAAGCCCGATTCCAATAGATGGGGATGAGGGCGGCGTGAGATAGCCACACAGACACGATGATGGCGGCCCGCGGTGGCGATGCTGGGCGAAATTGTCAGGGTAGCGTGCAGCAAGAGACGCTCGGGGACCAGCCTGGCGCAAGTCTGCGAGGCGGTCGGGTAGTCTGGTGAGTGGGTCAGATCTCCGTCGGCGTTGAAACCAGCGGTGCCGTCAGGCTGGGAGTGGAATTGCTCGCAATCGAGCCAAGGCGCGACTGAACTGGTTTTTCCAGGGCCAGCGCTGGGGAAGATGCAAAGTGAGGCGGCGCGCCGAGCGGGTGAGCCGTCCGGCGAGGGAGAAGAAGCGTCGTCGGAGGGTCTTGGTGGTTGCCAGTTGCTCACCCAGACCGATGCGCGCGGTCCAGCGGCCAGGTTATGCGCCATCACCTGCACCGCCAGCCAGGCGCCGTTGGCGGCGAAGCGGCCTGAGGGGAGATGGTTGAGCCCGACGCCGTACTTGAGGTCTCGGATGGCGTTCTCGATCTCGGCGTGGCGCCGATGGTCGGCCTCCAGTTCCAGGGTGTCCCCGTCTCGGTCGGTGATGAAGCCGTGATAGCGGTAGCTGGCGAAGAGGGCCAGCTGGGAGCCGGGCGTGGGCTGCACCCGCCGGACGATGAGCCGCACCGGTGCGGCGTCGGGCTCATCCTGGAAGGGGACGTAGGTGGTCTCCGCCACGTCGGCGGCGCCGTCCATCCAGTAGGGAATCGGCGTCCAGTCAGTCTCGGGTATGGCCTCGATGATATTCCGCAGGCGGGCTTGCTGGCGGACGGTGATGGAGTAGCGCACATCCATCTTGCGGCAGACGGCGACGATGGCGTGGGTGTAGAAGCCGCTGTCAGCCCGCACCGTGAGTTGTCCCCTGGCCCCGCCGTAGCGTACCCGCCCCACCGTCTCGCGTAGAAAGTGAGCGGCGCCCCGAACGGTATTGGCGCGGCCCTTGCGCAGCCGAGCCATCAGCACGTCGCCGGTGCCGGCGGCAATGGCCAGCAGCGGGTGATAGCCTCGCTGGCCGGTGTAGCCGTGGTCGCGCGCCCCCTCCTTGGCCAGACCGTAGGTCTCGCAGATGGTGGAGTCCAGGTCGATGGTCAACGGCCCGTCGCCGGGTCCGGCCCCAGCCGACCAGGCCCGGGCCAGCAGCTCCCGGCTGACCCGATCCAGTTGGCGGACCTGGCCCCACCGGAAACTGCGCAGGAAGGTCCCCAGGGTGGATGGCGCCTTGACTACGCAGCCGATGGCGCTAGCCGTCCCGCCGGTGCGCAGCACGTCGGCGTCGTCAATGCAGTCGCCTCCGGCCAGAGCAGACGCCACCAGCGTCATCACCTTGTCGCCGGTGTTGGCTCGGCCTGGGGCGCGACCCAGGTCCAGGTGCCGGTCAACCAGTTCGGGCCGGCCCAGATGCCGGCCCAGCGTGGCTGGCAGGATCAGCCCAGCATTGGCCACCAGGCGGTGGTCGTCAAAGGGTAACAGTTCAGAGTAGAGGGGAAACGAGCAGCTGACGGCAGGCGGCGAGAGGATTTAGACCTTGGGCGCGCCAGGTGCCGAAGATGGATGCCAGCGTCATCTTGCTCTCGGTGCCCTGCTCCGAGCGGGTGCCGCCGCTGATCTTGCGGCTGATGACCAGATGGCGCAGGCTGCGTTCGGCAGCGTTGTTGTCTGAAGGCACGTCCGGTTCGGCCACGAAGACGAAGAGTTCCTTGATGTGGCGCTCGATGCGTCGGCACAGCTTGGCCTGGGTTGCCGACGGGTCGTGCCGGAAAGGCTGGCCGAGGGCCAGCAGTTGTCGTTCCAGGGCCAGTTGGGCGGTGCGCCGCCGCTTGGCCTGGGGATGAGTGCAGGCTTTGGCCCGGTCGTAAATCCCGTGGACGGCGTCGGCCCACCTGGCCAGTGGCGCAGCATCGGGGTAGCGGGTGCGCAGGTCGTGGATGTCCCGCAGCAGGTGGGCCCAGCACCGCTGCTTGGGGCCGTCATAATGGTGGTAGACGGCGTAGAAATCGCTGACCAATACTCCGGAGAAAGCATCGCTCAGCGCCTCGTCCACGACTGTTTTGCCCCGACCCCGCCGCAGGAAGTAGCGTTCGGTGGGGGTGCTGAAAGTCCACACGTAGCCGTTGGCCCCGCTCTGACGCCAGCCGGTTTCGTCGGCGTGGACCACTGGGCTGGCGCGGATGCGGTCCAGGATCGCGGCCACTGCCGGTTGGGCCCGCTGCGCCGTGCGATGGATGGCGCTCACGATGGCCCCCACGCTGAGGCGCAACTGATGCACGGTGTCCAGATACCACTGGACGCTGCGGATGGGCAGCCGCCCCTCTTCCCGCAGCGTGGCGATCAGGCTGAGCAGGTTGACGCCGAGGCGCTGCTGACCCAAGACCACGCCGCCCAGTTCCGCCGGAGGTGTGCAGCGCCGTCGGCAGGCCGGGCAAGTCCGAGCAATGTAGACCTGCTCGGTGACTTGCGCGGGAACCACCGGCAGCTCGATGACCTCCCGAGTGCGCTGGATCCAGCCGCCGGACCGGTGGGCGCCGCAATCGGGACAGTTCTCCATCACGTGCTCCACCCGATGGGTCGGTGTCATGCGCGGGCGAGCGAAGCCGTGGCGTCGCTGCTTGCGGGGCCCCTGCTGCGCTGGGGGCTTCCGGCCCGATTTCGCCTTGAGGCCGGGCATTCGGAGCGGGCCGCCCGGTTTCGCCTGGCCTTCCAGTTCGGCAATCCGCCGCTGCAACCGCTCAATCACCGCCTGTAACTCCGCGATGATGGCAATGAGGACAGCGCGGTCGACGGTGGTCAGGTCCACTTCAGTATCCATGCCCTGTATATGACATAACCACCGCCACCCGTGCCAGCGTTCGGCAACCCGCCTTCGGCCAATTCACCTCACCAAGTCTGAACTGTTACGTCAAAGGCGATTTGGATGCGGTCGGGGTGGTCATCTGCTAGCATCTTTTGGGTGCTCCTGGCCTGGGGACGGTTTCCTGTTTCAAAAGCCATTATCCCAGATGCACAGGAGCACTTTCTTACCCCTTCAGCACACCGCGACACTCGTCTTTTCGGTGGATTGGGGATAAGGACGACCCTCACCCTAACCTTCTCCCGTAAAGGGAGAGGGGATAATTAAATGGGGAGGGGACAGTGCGTTTCCTGTTGATTCGGTCTGGTCTTGTTGGATTTGTTGCCGGGCTGGCGTGCGGCTGGTTTCTGCCAGGGCAATCGCGTTTTAGCTGCGTAGGACTTTTAGCAGGTAGTCCTCCTTCCAGCCGGCCTGGAGGCGTTTCCCCTGGATGCCCACCTTCAGGCTCGTTTCGTTCTTGAGCAGATTGTGCGAAACCTGCCGCAGCGTGGCCATGTTCTGCGGAGCGTGGTCCTTGCGGATCCGGCAATGGTCTTCCCCGAAAGTCACGTCCAGGCTCCAGTGCAAGGAGTTCTCGATGCTCCAGTGAGTGCGCACCACCTTCAGCAGTCGCTCCGCCGGGGCATCTGGGCTGCTGATGTAGTACCGGGGCTGCACCGTGGTCCCTGCCGGCGTCTCCCGGCGGCCCACCACCTTGACCACCGAGCGCAGGCCGGGCCAGTCCTGCCCGGTGCTCAGGTACTCCAGGCAAGATGTCGACGTCCAGCGAAAAGGTCCCGACTAACTGGCCAGCGATAATGATGCTCCTATAGATGTCAAGCTGCGCTGCTGATTATTGCGGCGGAGTTCTGGAGAGCGGAGAAGACCTCGCGGGCAACGTAGCGTTTGAGGCAACGGATGACCTCGATCTTGCTCATTCCCTCACCGGTGCGGCGGCACATGTAAGCCTTGGTGCGGGGGTCGTAACGAAGCCTGACCACGACGATGCGGTGTAGAGCCGCATTGGCTTGGCGGTCGCCACCTCGGTTCAAGCGATGCCGGTTGGTCTTCCCGGAGGAAGCAGGTATCGGACTCACCCCGCACAGCGCGGCGAAGGCAGCCTCGGAATGGAGGCGTTCCGGGTTGCTCCCAGCCGTGACCAGGAGGGTCGCCGCCGTGTCAGGTCCTACGCCGAACATGCTGACCAGCGTCGGCGATGCCGTCTGGGTGAGGCGTTCCAGCTCGGCCTTGAGGTCGTGGATCTCCTCACTCAGTTGGCGGTAGCGGCCGGCCAGTGAGCGGAGAGCGTACTTGGCCGCCGCCGTGGGATTGTCCAGACGACCGGGACGAAAACTCTTGCACCGGGCGGTGAGGGCACCAGCGGGGAGACGGTCGAGGGTTTCGCGAAGTTCGGCTGGGGCGGTGACAACCAGAGCCTTCATCTGGTTGATGGCCTGGGTGCGGGCCTTGACGGCCGAGTCCTTGGCGCTCTTGAGCATGCGGATCATTTCGACTTCGCCCTGGCCCGACTTGGGCGTGGCATCTGCTACGCCGGCCAAAACCGACCGGGCTGCCATCTCCGCATCGGTGGGATCGCTCTTCCCTTTCCGGTAGCGGGTGGACCGATCGGGTCGGTTGACCTCAACGACGGTGTATCCGCGACCGGTTAGGAAACGGGCGATGCCAGCGCCGTAGGAACCCGTGCCTTCGATCCCGAAGGCGCGAACTTCCCCCAAACTCAGGGACCACCATTCGAGTTCTCCGTATCCGTGCGTAGTCGCTGGCGCGTGACGTTCGCCGAGGCGGACACCTTGCCGGTCAATGGCCACCGCCACGTGCTCGTCTTGGTGTGTGTCGACTCCGATGATCACCTGAACATCGCGATTACCTTCGCGACCGGGGACTCCTATCATTGCTACCTCCTGGGAGATGACGCCGCGGTTGGCACGCCAGCCAGGTGAGCGGACAAGACTGCGATGGGGCTTGAAGCCAGGCTCCTATTAGGTCACTGCTCACCGAGGCTGTCGGCACTGTCTGGGCCATCTCGGATCGGGCCGACAGATCATTTTGAAGGCATTCGTGCCAGTCACATCAAGGGTCAGACCCTGGTCGAGATGGCCGGGACCCATCATCGCAGTCACATCATGGAGAATGTGACATTGACCCCAAAAGAACAAAGCAGACTTCAGGTTCTCAACAGCCTGGCAGCAGAGCACATGACCTTGGACCAGGCCGCCGAGTTGATGGGAGTAACTTCCCGCCACACCCGCCGCATCCTGGCGGCCTAGCGTGAACGCGGCGCGGCGGCTTTGGCACATGGCCACCGCGGTCGCCGACCCGTCAACGCCACGCCCGAGGCGCTGGTCGTCGACCTGGCGCAGCTGGCTCGGACCCGGTACGCTGGCGTCAACCACACCCACCTCGCGGAACTGCTGGCGGAGCGGGAAGGCATTCACATCGGCAGGACCACCCTGCGGCGGGTCTTGCTGGACGCTGGACTGAGCAGTCCCCGGCGCCGCCGTCCACCCAAACACCGAGTCCGTCGGCAACAGATGCCCCAGGAGGGCATGCTGATCCAGATGGACGGCAGCTATCACCCGTGGTTGGGGGATCAGGCCCCGCCGTTCACGCTGCTGATCGCGGTGGACGATGCTACCGGCCAGGTGGTGAGCGCCTTGTGCTGTGAGCATGAGGACGCTCGCAGCTACTTCCTGCTGATCCGCGCCTTGGTCGAGCATCGCGGCGTGCCCGTGGCCCTCTACACCGATCGCCACGCCGTGTTCAAGCACACGCCGGGACCCGGTCTCCCTGCAGGGCCCACCCAGTTCAGCCGGGCCATGGATGAGATGGGGACCCAGATGATCTTCGCCCAGTCGCCCCAGGCCAAGGGACGTGTTGAGCGAACCGGAGGCACCTTTCAGGACCGGTTGGTTGCCGAACTGCGGCTGGCCGGCGCAACCACCCTGGAGCAGGCACAGGCTGTGCTCGATGAGTTTGTGCCTCGGTTCAACCGGCGCTTCGGCGTTCCCCCGCAGTGCTCCGAGCCAGCGTTCCGACCGCTGGACCCGGAGCTATGCCTGGAACAGGTTCTGTGTTTCAAGCACCGCAGGAAGGTGGACCGGGACAACACGGTGCGGTTCCAGTTGCGGACACTCCAACTGCTGCCGGCGCCGGAACGCCCCAGCTATGCCGGGGCGACGGTGGAAGTCCTGGAGGGGCTGGATGGTCAGCTCAAGGTACGCCACGAGGGGCGCATCATCGCTGCTCAGGAGGCCCCGCCAAGCCCGGTATCCCTCCGCAACGGCCACCAGCCTCCCGCCGTCTCTCCGGTTGCGCCCATCGGGGTAAACCACTGGGCTGAACGCTGGACAGCGCACCTGGCTCCGCTGGTCTCAAGTCAGGGACCCGAGGCGGATCAACCGGACTTCACCGATGGTGAAGTCGCCGCCGCACCACCCGCAACCGTCGCCCCGCGCAAGCCGACCTTCCTTCAGAGGGAGAGATGGAAGGCGGTCCAGAAAGCCCGGCGCAAGGGCAGGTCGCTGCGGGCAATCGAACGGGAGTTGGGCATCCACAGGTCCACCGTCAGGAGTTATCTGGAGGCCGGAGGTCCTCCAGGATGGAAGCAGCGGATGGTGCCCAATCCGTCGACATCGGATACCATGGCAGCGTAACGGAGTGACATTTTCGCTGAACACTTACCCTGACATTTTCCCTGACCTACGACAGGCAAGATGGGTCGCTGATTGTCCAGCACTCCCGACGTTCTATCCTTTCGTGGTCTTTGTTCAGGGTGGTGGCGTAGTCATGGGGCACTCCCCCGAAGCCGAACTCCTCCGCTCCCTCGAACCGGTCCCGCACGTCTTCATACAGTTGACCTTGGTTCTCCTTCAGCGCCAGCACGTAGCCGGCTCCCCGGCCCAGAATCCCCTGGGCGATCTCCTGCTGGCAGCCCATGGCGTCGATGGTGACGATGCACCCCTTCAGTTCCAGCATTGGCAGCAACTGGGGGATCGCGGTGATTTCGTTGGACTTCTCCGCGGTCTTCACCTGCCCCAGGGTCAGCGTGTTGGCCGAGGCCCAGGCGCTGACCAGGTGGATGGCCCGCTTGCCCACATTGCGGTCGTGGGAACGCCGTACCGTCTTGCCGTCGATGGCCACCACTTCCCCGGGGATCAGGTCGGACACCGCCTGGGTCCAGGCCATGAAGCACTGCTGGAACTGCTCCGGGTCCAGCCGGGAGAAGACGTCGCCGAAGGTGTCGTGGGACGGGATGCCGTGGGGCAGTTCCAGGAAGGTCTGGAACCATTCCAGCTTGCTCTTGCCGAACAATTCGATGTAGACCCAGGAGTCGGCGCCGCAGATGACGGCGCAGATGGCAATGGCAATGATGTCCAGCAGCTGGTGCCGCTTGCACCGGTCGATCCTGGGGTCCTCCAACGTCCCGAAATAATCCATAATGGACGCGCCCTTCCCCTCTCTCATCACTCCTCCCCTCTCCCCTTCATATCACTGGACTCGCATGCCTGGCCAAGTCTACCAATCTATAACGCGATTGCCCCGTGGTTTCTGCCCAGCAGGTTGCCCATCGTGCCGCCTTGCCATAAACTGTCGGGGACAGCGACTTGGCTCAATTGCCAAGGCGAGAATCGCAGTCTTCACGAAATTCGCACGGGAGGGAAACCGATGCCCCTGCCAACTCCATTGAAAGGTATCCGAGTGGTGGACTTTACCTGGGTGCGGGCCGGCCCCTGGGCAGCGCGCTGGATGGGTACTCTGGGCGCCGAAGTCATCAAGGTGGAATGGCCGCTGAACCTGGACACCCTGCGGCAGAACCGATTCACGGTTCCACCGGGCGTAGAACCCGGCCCCAACTCCACTGGACAGTTTGCCGACACCAACGCCAACAAGCGCGGCATCAGCATCAATACCCGCACCGAGCAGGGTCTGGAACTGGTGAAGCGGCTCATCTCCGTGTCGGACATCGTGATTGAGAACTTCAGCAGCCGCATCATGCGACGCTGGGGGCTGGGTTACGATGAGCTGAAGAAAATTCGCCCCGATATCATCTACGTGTCCATGGCAGGATTCGGCCAGACCGGGCGGTACCATTGGTACGGCACGATGGGCCCGGCGGCGCAGGCGTTGAGCGGGTTGACGCATCTGTCGGGACTGCCGGGCAAGCCGCCCGCTGGCTGGGGCTGGTCGTACCTGGACGACACCGGCGGTATGTACGGCGCAATGTGCGCCCTAACCGCCCTGCGCCACCGGTCGGCCACCGGAAAGGGTCAGCACGTCGACCTGTCGCAGATGATTACCGGCATTACGCTGACCGGTCCGGCGATGCTCGACCGTACCGTCAATGACCGGCCGGCGCGACGGGAGGGGTTCCCGCCCGGCAACCGCACCGTTTGGCCGGAAACCGAGGTGCTCAACAACTATCGCGGCCCCATCGCCGCACCGCATAACGCCTATCGAACGGCGGGCGGAGCCTACAACGACTGGGCCGCTATCGCCTGCCTGAGCGATCAGGAATGGCAGAATCTGGTGGGCCTGATGGGCAATCCCGACTGGGCCGATAGCCGCCTCGACACCATCCAGGGGCGGTTGGAACACCAGGAAGAGATTGACGACCGCATTGAGGAATGGACGAAGAACTTCACCAAGTACGAACTGACCGACCAGTGTCAGAAAGCCGGCGTGCGGGCGATGGCGGTGCAGAGCAGCCAGGACCGGGTGGACAACGACCCGCAGCTGCGCCACCGGGATATGTACGTGCCGATGGATCACCCCATGCTGGGCCCGTGGAAGTTCCAGAACGCTCCGTTCAAGATGCCCAAATCTCCAGCGCAAATGTCCAGCCCGCCGCCCATGATCGGACAGCACAACAAGGATGTGCTGGAGGATTTGCTGGGCGTTAGCCACCATGACCTGCTGGATGGCTACGAGAACGGCATCTTCTGGCCCACGACCATGGACCGGTACCCCTATATTGAGGAGGCACTGCGATGACTTCCGCTGACAACGGCAATCAGCCGGCAGACCTGGGCGGCGCCAACCCGGCAGATTACTCGCAGCCCGGCCCGCTCAACGGATTGCGGGTGCTGGAGATTTGCGACGAGAAGGGTCAGTTTTGTGGGAAGCTTCTGGCCGACCTGGGCGCAGACGTGGTCAAGATTGAGCCGCCCGGGGGCGAACCCTGCCGCAGTTTTGGGCCGTTCCTGAACGATGTTCCGCACCGGGAGCGTAGCCTGTCGTTCTGGCACTACAACACGTCCAAGCGCGGCATCACGCTGAACCTGGCAGCGTCCCAGGGGCAGGATATCGTCAGGCGGTTGGCAGATTCTGCCGACATCGTGCTGGAGAGCCACGCGCCCGGCTACCTGGAGTCGCTGGGCCTGGGCTACGATCAGCTGTCGGCCAACAACCCCGGCCTCATCATGTGCTCGCTGACGCCCTACGGACAGACCGGGCCGTGGCGCGACTACATCAGCAGCGACATCACCCACCTGGCCGGCGGCGGTCAGATGGCCTCGTCGGGATACGACGAAGTGGACGTTCCCAACGCGCCGCCCATCGCGCCCGGCGGCGGCAATTCCTGGCACATCGGCGGCAACTACGCCTACATCGGCATGATGGCTGCGCTGTACTATCGCTTCGTGTCCGGCGAGGGCCAGTACATAGATGCGTCGATTCACGAAGCCTGCGCCCTGACCACCGAAGGAGCCATCGCCATCTACCTGTCCACCGGGCAGGTGGTGCAACGGCATACCGGAAGGCACGCCGCGCCCGATATGTCGCCGGCCATCCAGTTCCCGACGGGAGACGGTGGTTGGCTGAATACCACGCGCTCCGGCACCAACCTGACGCCGGCCCGGCTGAAGCTGCTGGCCGACTGGTTCGGACAAACCGGTATGGCGGAAGACCTGGGCGATGAACGCTATCAGGACCCGGATGTCATCGCCGAGGAGAACGACCACGTCGTGCAGGTGATGAAGAATTTCTTCAACAACTCCACCCTGGAGGACGCCTTCCACGGCGGCCAGCAGCGGGACTTCCCCTGGGGAGCCATCCGCAGCATGGACGAGATTGTGGGCGACGACCACCTGACCGACCGGGGATTTTTTACCCAGGTGGAGCACCCCGAGTTGGGTCGGAGTTTTACGTACCCCGGCGGCGCCGCTATCTACAACGGATCTCCCTGGCGCATCAGCCGCCGCGCGCCGCTAATCGGCGAACACAACGCCGAAATACTGCAGGGCGAGCTGGGCCTCACCACAGGCGAAATGCTGCTGCTGGCGGAGGGGGGAGTTATCTGAGTGCCGTGTATGGGAAAATAAGATATGGATGACCCACGACACGTCCCTATCTATTCCATACCGGAGGCTGCTGGTTACCTGGGTTTGTCCTCACCAACCGTGCGTTCCTGGGTAGTCGGTAGGTCCGGCAAATCGACAGTCCGTGGTGAGACGTTGGTACAACCCGCCGGATCTGAACCAACGGCGTTGTCGTTTGTAAACTTGGTGGAACTTCATGTGCTGGCGGCATTACGTCGTCGGCATCAGGTACCGATGCAGCAGATAAGACCTGCGATCGACTACTTGCAGGATAAATTGGCTGTCCGGCACCCCTTGGCGAGGCGTGAGCTACTAACCGACGGTCTCAGCATATTTACCGAACACTTGGGAAGTCTGCTTAATCTATCAGCACAGGGCCAAATTGCGATCCGAGACATCATGGAGGCTTATCTGGAAAGGGTCGAACACGACGAAGCCGGGCTAGCATATCGGTATTACCCGTACAGCCGAGGCGATGGTCGCCAAGCTCCCAAATTGATAATGATCGACCCAGCGATTGCCTTTGGCCGGCCGGTTATCGCTGGTTCCGCGGTGCGCACCGCCGTCATAGCCAAGTTTGTGAAGGCCGGAGAGACGATTTCGGACTTAGCTGCGGATTACCGCCTGCAACCCGCGCAGATCGAGGAGGCGGTTCGTTACGAACTGGCCGCCTGAGCTAATCTTCTTTTCGGACGAGGACCTGGGAACTCGTCAATTTCCGGAACCGTTGAGAGAGCGGGGGTTCACTTGGAGATTCTGCTCGATCATTTCCCCGGCGGCACCCCGGATATTGATTGGATACCCGCAGTAGCCCAACGGGGATGGATCGTTCTCACGCACAACAAACGCATGCGCCACAATCGGCTCGAACGAGACATGATCATGTCTTCAGGGTCGAGGGTCATCGTGATCAGCACGGGCAATACACGCGCTGAGATGGCAGAAATCTTGCTAACGTCCCGGGCCAGGGTGTTGGAATTTATCCTACGGCACGAACCACCTTTTGTTGCCAGGTTGTATCGGAACAGTATCGAACTATGGCTGGATCTGGAAACCTGGCAGGAATAGCGGGCTTCACGGGTTCGCACACCGCTCGGCCCTACCCCACGAACAAGTCTTCCGGCAGGAAGGCTGACACTGTGTAGTTGGGTACGTCCACCACGTTGCTTACCTTCAGGTCCACGCCGACGCTGCAGATTACGTAGGCCTGGTTCCGGGTGAAGCCGCGCTCCTGCAGCAGGTCGATCATGTTGAGCAGGGCGTTGCGGCAGGCCAGGGTCAGGTTTTCGCCGTCGTTCACGCCATCGTCGGTCACCGGCATACCCATGGTGGCGATGAACCTTTGCGGCGCGGCCCATTGCGGCGCGATGTAGTAGTCCTCGCGGGTGAAGCGGGGCCAGCGGATGTTGCGCTGCTGGGCTTCGCCCTTGAGCAGGCGGAACCGCACGGTGCACGTGGCGCCCATTTCCACCGCGGTTACGCAGACCTCGCCGTCGCCCTGGGCAAAGTGGGCATCGCCGGTGGAGAACAGAGCGCCGTCGACGGCCACTGGCAGCAGCAGTTTGGAGCCGGCCGAAAGTTGTTTGACATCAAAGTTGCCCCCGTTCTCCCGGGGCGGCAGGGTACGCAGGCCGTGGGTGGCGCCGACGCCGGCTATGGGCACCGAGCTGGCGGTATCCGGAGGCAAGGCCACGCCACCGCGAGCCGCCAACGCAGCCTCGCGGCGCGTCCATGCGTCGAGTTGTGTATGGCTAGGAGCCACGCCGGAGACACCCATGAAGGGTGCGCCTGGGATGCGGACGCCGGGGATTTGCGCGGAAGTGGCCCAGCCATCGGCGATGTTCCAGTGCACCATGAAGGGCTCGGTGAAGATATCGCGCAGAAAGCCGAAGCCGGGCACGATGCAACTGAAGGCGTGGGGCTGAGGCGCAATGTCAACGAACTCGACTTCCAGCAAATCACCGGGTTGGGCTCCTCTGACCAGAACGGGCCCGGTGAGAGGGTGGATAACGCCGGCATCAACGGCATCGAAAACGGTCTCGGTTACGCCGGGGTGAAGTTGACCGTCGAAGGCGTCGCGGGTTTCCAGCACAACCTCTTCGCCTTCGTCAACCTCCAGCACGGCGGGGATGTCCGGATGCCAGCGATTGTGGCCTGTGTTAGACTCCTCACGCAGCGGCTTGCTGCGGTCGATAGTTATGCTTGGCATTGATCCGACCTCCTGTTGCGCTTAGCGAATCCGTCCTGTTGGCCCATCAAGGAGTTTGTACCATGACTTCCACTGCGAACCCTTCCAATCAGTCCGCGAATCCCGAAATTATCGCCGCCAATCTGGCTGCGGTGGAAGCTCACTTCCATTCCGAGGCCACCAACGAGGTGGAAGCGGCGCTGGATCTTTACACCGATGACGTGGTGTGGGAAGCGCCGGCGCGAGGGTTGCGATTCGAGGGCAAGCGGGCCGTCGCGGACAATTATACCCAGATGTTCGCCAAGATGGCGGACGTTGAGTTTCAGAATCTGCAGCGCTTCGCCACCGAAGACCGGGTGGTGGACGACAGCGTGGTGCGGTTCCGGCTGCTGGACACCGGCTATTTGCCGCTGAATCCCGGCACGCAGGTGGAAATGCGGCTGGTGCATATCTTCGAGATGCGGGGCGGGTTGATCAGCAAGGAAATTGGCTACGAGATGTGGCACCCGGTCGGTTAATCGCCTATGACGACCGCCAGGTATGCCTCCGGCAGCAGGTAGTCGAACCCCACCGATTGGGCCGCGCGGCGGTCGGCGTCGGTGTCGCCCACGTGGGTGCGCGGATTGGCTTGGGTGAAGCGGACGGCCACCTGCTCCAGTTGATGCTTCAGCGTTACGAAGTCGGGGGCGATGTCGTACTCGCGCCAGATGCGGCGCTGGTCGGACACCGGGCGATCGGAGCAACTGCCGACGATGCATCCGGCGTCCTGGGCCGACCGCACCATCGCCATCGTGATGCAGCCCGGCGGGTGGCCGACTTCCAGTGTGCCGTCGATGTCAAAGCTGATCAGTGCGGTCAACGGACAGTCCTTGCCTTACGGTTGCCCAGCCAGGTAAAGGCGGCGACGGACGAGCGGCGACGGACGAGCGGCGACGGACGAGCGGCGACGGACGAGCGGCGACGGACGAGCGGCGACGGATGGTTAGCGCCGCCGCTTCCAGGTATCTGGGCTGGTGGTTCAGGCTTCGGGTACCTGGTGCGCCCAGATGAACCCTTGCGCCGGCTCGTCAATCAGGCGCCATTGCAGGAGTTTGAAGCCATCTTCCACCGGCAGGAAACACGCCTCGACGCGCTTGCCGATGCCGACGTTTTCTTCCTTTTCCATGTCGAAGTTGGCGTCCATCAGGTTGCCGGTGATGCGCAGGCCGTCGTGTTCGTCCGGCTGGCCGCGCTGTTCGTCCAGCTCCACGAGAACGATGGCGAAGGGAGTCAGGTCCCGGAAACTGGGTATCACGGTGTGGGCCACCACCTGGTAGGAATAGATGATCCCTTTACCGGAAACCTGCTGCCACTCCCAGTTTAAGGAGGTGCACCAGGGGCAGCCGGGGCCCGGCTCGCCGCGCAGCAGTCCGCAGTCGGAGCACTTTTTGACCACCAGGCGATCTTCGGCTGCTGCCTCGAAGTATCCTTTGTATTCAGAGTCGTTGTCGGGGATGCTCAGGTTGATTCCCCGGTAAGTATAGTTGGGCATGGTTATTCTCCAGGGAGGGACTGGGATTAGTTCAGGATGTTGCCCATGATGAGGGAACTTCCCACGGCCGGCGTTCCCCAGCCCATATTCATGCTGATTTTGGCGTCCTGCACCTGACGGCATCCGCCTTCGCTATAGTCATAGTTGTGTTCGCCGTTGGCCGCACCGGGGCAGTAGTCGTCGACGGTGCCGCGCAGTTGCCGCACGTTCTCGATGACCATGTTCATGCCGTGGGTGTAGCCCTCGCAGAGATGGCCGCCGCTGAGGTTGTTGGGACGGGCGCCGCCGAGGTTGATGGCGCCGCTGGTTACGTAGTCCTTGCCCTCGCCCTTCTTGCACCAGCCGTAATCCTCAAACTGGAGCAGCACGGTGTAGGTGAAGGCGTCGTAGCATCCGGTGAGGTCAACGTCCTCGTGCTTTACGCCGGCCAGGTCGAAGACCCGTGGGGCGATGTAATGCCCGGCTACGCGGGTGATGGGGCCGTGCTGATAGTGAAAGTCGCCGCCGGGTTTGGTACCTCGACCCTGCACGCCCTTGACGTAAATGGGCTTGTGGTTGGTGTCTTTGGCGCGGTCGGCGGAGGTCACGATGACGCAGGTGGCGTTGTCGGTTTCGAGGCAGCAGTCCAGTAGGTGGGCCACCGGACGGATGATCCAGCGGGAGTTCATCACGTCGTCGACGGTAACCCGATGCTTCATCAATGCCTTGGGGTTGTTGGACGCGTGGTTGGAGTGGGCCGCCTTGATGGCAGCCAGATCTTCGCTCTTGACACCGTACTCGGCCATATGACGTGTGAAGGTATAGGAGAATTGCTGCACGGCGCTGATCAGTCCGTAGGGCCGCTTCATCAGGTCCATGCCGCCGATGGGAGCGGACGCCCGAGCGCCGGTGCCGCCGATACGAATGTTGGAATAGCCGTTCATGGAGCGGAAAATCGCCACGGTGTCGCACATGCCGGCTTCGATGGCGCCGATGGCCAGCCCGACCAGGGCTTCGGTGGACGAGCCGCCGCCCGAGCAGTCCATGTAAAAGTTGGGCCGGATGCCCAGGTCGTACTGAATGGAAGTGGCCGGCGTGGAGTCGCCGCCGTGGTAGCTCAGCATCCCGTCAATATCGCCGGGAGTGAGACCGGCATCATTCATTGCGTTGCGGATGGCTTCGGCACCCATGGCGCGGGTGGTGCGTCCGGAAGCGCGGCTGTATTCGGTTTCGCCCACTCCGACGATGCAATATTTATCTCGCGGGTTACCTGCCATATCGTTCCCTCCGTCAGACGGTAATCAGGCGCCGCACTATCCGTGCCGACGCGGTGCCGTTACGCTAACACGGCGGGAAAGGGGATTCAAGGCGGGAACGACGCGCCACGCGTACCCACTTGGTCATTGCGAGCGGAGCGTGGCAATCTCGTCGCCGCAGCAACGGAGGTTCGCCGACGCGTGTTCAGCCTCATCGAGATTGCCACGTCGCTGCGCTCCTCGCAATGACGGATTAAAGCGGGTACGCGCGAGCATTCATGGCGCCCTCACCCTACGGTCAAGCGTACATTACCTGCATAGCCTGGCGCACGTCCTCGATGGTTTGGCGGGCGATTACGCGCTCGCGCCCGGTGCCGGCGAGCAGCACGTCGCGGACATAATCCGGGTGTTCGGCGTACCACGACCGCCGCTCCCGGATTGGTTCCAGGAAGCGGTTTAGCGCGTCGGACAGGCGGTCTTTGACCTCCACGTCGCTGACCGTGCCGGCGGTGTATCGCTCCTTCAGTTCGGCCACTTCGTCGGCGTCATCGTTAAAGGCGTCGTGGTACAGGAAGGCCGGGTTGTACTCCACCACGCCGGGATCGGTGGGTCTTAGCCGGGGGGTTTCGCCGGTGGTGTCGGTAACCATGCGGCGGACCCGCTGCTTCACCGTATCGGGATCGTCGGCCAGGTACACGGCGTTGTTGAGACTCTTGCTCATCTTGGCCCGGCCATCGGTGCCGACGAGACGGGGGACACGGCCCACCCGGGCACGGGGCATGGGGAAGACCTCGCCATAAATGCGATTGAAACGTCTGGCGATGTCGCGGGTGTACTCGATGTGTGCGACCTGATCCTCACCCACGGGCACCAGGTGGGCCTTGGGCAGCAGGATGTCGGCAACCTGGCTGAGAGGGTAGTTGAAGAACCCCAGCGTAACCGACTGGTTTTCCGATTCAAGCTGGCCGATTTCCGCGCGCAGCGTGGGGTTTTTCTGGTGCTGGTTCAGCGGAGTCAACATACTGAGGAACATGGTCAGCTCGGCGTGTTCCGGCACGTAGCTCTGGATGACGAAGGATGACTCTTCGGGGTCAATCCCCACCGCCAGCCAGTCAGTCGCCACGTCCAGAACCGACCGTTGAATCAGGCCGATGTCGTCCAGATGGTCGCCCATCGCCTGATAGTCGGCAATCAGGAAGAAGCATTCGTACTCGTGCTGTAGCTGAATCCAGTTTTCCAGCGCGCCCAGATAGTGGCCCAGATGCAGTTGCCCGGTGGGTCGCATACCGGTCAGGATGCGTTGCTGTGCTGCCATGTTAATAGCTCTCCTGAGAAATTATGGGCGATTCGTTGAAGGAGCGGTCGCTCGCGCTATCGACGCTGCGATGGCTTTGGTCAGGCGTCCAAACCAGCCAAATCGCGGGCGCGTTGCAAGGTTTCCGGCGGCAAATCCTGCCCGGCTAGCCGGTGCTCTTGCAGGTATTTTATCAGGCGATCCGTCGCCGATGCTTTGCACTGACCGCACAGCAACTCGCCGGCGCGACACTGGCGTTGCAGTTCGGCGAAATCGCTGGCTCCGGTGGTGGCGTGGAAAGCGTGCAGGCTGGCGACGCCGCAGACGCGGGGGTCGGGATTGCCACCGAGTCGCCGCTGCTCTTCCAGCGTCTGACGACCACCGGTGTAGGCCCGCCCGATGCGCCGGCGCACTTCGTCGGCATCATCCCGATATGCGATGCTCCCCGGGGGCACGCGGTTGGTCATCACCTCGACGGCTGAGCCGGTGCGCGGGTCGTGGTAGATGGTAAGGCTGCGGACCATACGCAAGTACAACGCCGACGGCTTTATGAACCCGAACTCCTCGGCCACGTTGCGGGCCATGCGTACGTACACATCACCGCCGAGGCCGTCGAGCACCAGCGTGCGGCACGGCCCGCCCGACTCAGCCTGCTGGGTGTGCAGAATATCGGCAAGGCGCAACAGGGGCAGAAAGGTATCGGTGGCGCTGTCGCGCAGGCGCAAACCCAACGCCGAGTTGAGCAAGCTGAGGGGAATGGCGCTGCCCAGGGCGAACGCCGTTTCCGTGATGGCTAGGCGATCCATCTGCAGGTAGGCGTCGGTGCGGTACAAATCGAGGCCGGCGGCGGCCAGGGTAAGCAAACGGTCGTGCATGGCCTGGCGAGCGGTGGACCGCACATTGGGGTGGCCGGTGTCCGACCGGCCTTGCCGCCGCTCCTCCCGAGTGTCGCGAATGGCGGCGTGGGTCAGTTCCAGGTCACGGAACCCGAGGACGACCTGGGCGCCCAACGACTGGAAGTAACGCAGCAGGTCGGCCAGCGCGCCGTGCCCCAAGTGCATCGGGCCAGCCGCCGCCATCGTCGCGACAACTTTGCAGCGTTGCCCATCGGTGAGGGCTTGCAGGAACAGGTCGGCGTCGCGGCTGGCGACAATCTGGCCGGTTTCCATATAGGGATGGGGAGCGTCGAACCATTGGGCGAACTGCCGGCGCCGTTCGGGATAGCTTTCGTTGAGCCCGGTTACCCGCAGCTCCTTGATGAGTTCGTTTTCTCGGGCCAGTGGCTGGTCGCCGGTGCGCACCACCAGCGACGGTATGGCCATGTCCTGCTCTTCGGTGCGCGACTCCGGAGAGTCGGCATCCAGGATTTGCCCGTGCAGCCGGCTGAGCCGCTGGGCGATGTCGTTGAGAGTGCGCTCCTGCACGGCGCGGGCGTTGGAGAGCAGCAGGCGGGCGATGTCTTCCGCCGTCTCCGCAGACAATCCCAGTTGGCGGGCACGGCGACGGGCACTGACGAAAAGGTTTTCCTCGACCGCCGGCTTGTGAATGGTATCGCTTTCCAAGTACTTTTCGGCGGCGACGTTGCGGGACGCCTCGATGCGGTCGTGCGTAAGGTTCAGGATGAGGTCGTGGCTGCCGGCGATGACGGAGCGTTGCTGTCCACGGTATTCGGCGTAGGGCAATCCGGGCGGCGGCATCTCCGACTTGACCAATGCCGGGTCTTCGCCGGCCAGCAGGCGCATCACGCCTTTCTGCACCTCACCCACCTGGGCCAGTCGACGCCAATCGGTTGGCACCAAGGCGGCGTCCTGCTCGTCCAGAAACTCGGCCAGACGCGGCATACGCGACGCGTACATCGCCATCGCCGCGGGCATCGACAAGCGCGGGCCGAGGAGCAGCGCCGGGATCAAACATCCCTGACGGTATGCAGAAAGATACCTTTCGCTTCCGGCAGACGGCACTTCACGCAAGTAGTCGCGGTGGCGTTCCAGGGCAACCAGGTCGAGCAGAGCCGCGTGTCCGAGCAGCAATCCGTTGTTGCCCAGTACCGCGCTGCCTGCTTGATCTGCGGCCACGGCAACGGTTTGCAGCTCGCGCCAGGCGCCGGCTATAGCATCTGATACCGCAGCCACAAATTCGCCCGGAGCGCCAGCGCCCCGCAGCCACGCTTCGGCGATGGCAGTAGATACGCCGGGACGGTTGGCCGCATCGGTGGAGCCGGCAAGCAGCAGTAACGCTGCGGTGTTGATAACAGCCGGATCGGTGGGGTTGCCCCAGCCGGCAGCCTGCAACTCGGCGGCGGTAACGGTGATTCGGCGGGCGGCTGCCAGGCCCTGGGCGGCCGGGTGGCTGGCGTAAATAGCGGGCAAAGATGCCGCCAGCCGGTGCGCGTCGGGCGTGTACGATTGCGTGGTAGCCATTGCGGTAGATATTCAGCCAGCGGTTGGCTACATAATACCAGCAACGGCGGGGAAGGTAACAGTTCAGACTTGGAGAGGTGAATTGGCCGAAGGTTGGTCGGGAATCGCTGGAGCTGGGGGAGGTGGTTATGTCATATATCTGGGATGGATGCGGAAATCGACCTCAGCACTGCGGACCGGGATGTGCTGATTGCCATCATTGAGAGGCAACAGGCCATCATCGAGAGCCTGGAGAAACGGATCGCCCAGTTGGAAGGGCGGGACAAATTGGGCGGCACCCGCAGGATGCCCGGTCTGAAGCCCAAAGCCGAGCAGCAGCCGGCCCAGCCCAAGAAACCACGCAAGCCTCGGCCCCACGGCTTTGCTCGCACCCGCATGACGCCCACCCAGCGGGTGGAACACGTGGTGGAACAGTGTCCCGACTGCGGAACCCAGCTGTCCGGTGGCTGGACCCAGCGCACTCGGGAAGTGATTGACCTGCCCCGGGTTCCGGGGCAGGTAACCGAGCACGCTTATATCGCCCGCACCTGCCCACAGTGCCAACGCTGTTGTACGCCCACCGCGCAACTGGAGAACATGGTGATGGGCAAGCAACGTCTGGGGGTCAACCTGATCAGCCTGATTGCCGCCCTGCGGGAGGAGGCCAGGCTGCCTTTCCGCACCATCCAGTGGTACCTGGACACCGTGCATGGGTTGCGCCTCAGCCTGGGAGCCATCGTGGACGCCACGCAAAGGGTGGCTCGCAAGGCCCAAGCTGAACTGACGGGCATTCTGGAACGCATCCGAGGCAGTCCGGTGGTCCATGCCGATGAGACCGGCTGGCGTGAGGACGGACACAACGGCTACGTGTGGACCTTCAGCACCCCCACCGAGCGCTACTTCCTGCGTCGGGGCCGCGGCAAGGCCGTGGTGGATGAGGTCCTGGGCGATCAGTTCGCTGGCGTGCTGGTCAGCGACTTCTACGCCGCCTATCACCATCACGACGGCCCCAAGCAACGCTGTTGGGCCCACCTGTTGCGGGACATCCACGACCTGCGCGCACTCTACCCCGATGATGACCGGCTGGCCCAATGGGCTGACGCCATCCACCAACTCTACCGTCAGGCGACCGCCTTCACCCATCCTTCAGAGCAGCAACGGCCAGAGCAGCAACGGCCAGAGCAGCAACGGCCAGAGCAGCAACGGCGCACCGCCCAACTGGCCCTGGAACAGCGCCTGCTGGCCCTCTGCCGTACCTACCAGGATGACCCATCGGCCGCCCCAACCAGGCTGTGCCGACGCATGGAGAACCACATCAAGGAACTCTTCCTCTTTGTGGCTGAACCGGAAGTCCCGCCGGACAACAACGCCGCCGAGCGCAGCCTGCGACCGGTGGTAATCAGCCGTAAAATCAGCGGTGGCACACGCTCTGCAGCGGGCACTAACACCAAGATGACGCTGGCCTCAATCTTCGGCACCTGGCGCGTACAAGGCTTCAACCCCCTCACCGCCTGCCGACAACTGCTCACTTCCCCTCAGGCCTGAACAATTACCGGGGAAGGCGGTGGGTGGCGAGGCCTTCACCCACCGCCCCTGCTCCAAACAAGGAGACTTTTGCATATTCAAAAGCATCGGTGCGGTGATCAACCGCATTTCCAACCGCCCCGATTTTACGGAGCCAGAACGGTTAATGGTTTACCGCCGGAGCTTGCTGTCCAACGTCGCAGAGCACGCCTCTCCAGATCGGACAGCCTTGAGACGTGGCTCCCTTGATCGGCCTCAGGTTGGATGCCAATGCACCCTGCCCTTCTGGAGCCTAATCATACCCTGGCGGACAGAGGGACACTCCCAATGCTTGCTCGCACCATTGGGCCGCGCCCAACAGCTTGCCTTCCTCGTAGGGTAGGGCGCCGAACTGGACGGCCATGGGCAGGCCCAATTCGCTCAGGCCGGACGGCACGACAACCGTGGGCAAACCGCTGGAGGTCCAGGGCACCTGGAAGGCGGCGTCGCCGGTGGTGTTGAGGTCCTTGGGCGCGGGTGAAACGGTGGCCGGTGTCATGACGACATCGACCTGCCTTACCATGTCCACCATGTCGTCGCGGAACTGACGCCGCAACCGCTGCGCCTGGATGTACTTGGAAGCCGGCATTATCAAACCCATTTCGATGGCGGAGCGGATGCGTGGACCGTAATCGTCGGCCCGTTCTCGGTAGAATCGTTCGTGGTAGGCGGCACATTCCACGTGCATGACTATGCGCTGGGCGCTGTGGCACGAGGCGAAGGTGTCGGGCAGCGACAACTCCACGATCTCCGCGCCGGCATCAGCCAACCGTTGGGCCACCTGCTCGGTATGCGCCCATACCTCCGCGGTTGCGGTCTCGGCAAAGTATTCGCGCGGCAGGCCAATCCGCGGCGGATGATTATGCTGGGCCATCTGTCGGGTGAAGTCGGGAACGGGCAGGTCCAGCGATCCCGGGTCGTTGGGGTCCACGCCGCTCATCGCGGTAAGCATCAGGGCGGCGTCGGCCACGCTGCGCACCAGGATGCCGACATGGTCCAATGACCAGCTGACCGGAACGACGCCGTAGCGGCTGATACGCCCGTACGTTGGCTTCAGGCCCACGATACCGTTGTAACCGGCGGGGCGGCAGGTGGAGCCGCCGGTTTGCGACCCGGTGGCGGCGGGCACCATTCGGGCGGCCACGGCCGCCGAGGAGCCGCTGCTGGAGCCGCCCGGGGTATGCTCAAGGTTCCACGGATTGCGGGTCGGCGACGGGTCGGAGGTGGCAAACTCGGTGGTAACCGCCTTGCCCAGGATGATCCCGCCGGCCCGGCGTATCCTGGCCACCGACGTGGCATCATAGTCGGGGACGAACTCAGAGTAGATCCTGGAGCCGGCGGCGGTCAGCATCCCGTCGGTGTTGAAAATATCCTTGAGCCCCACCGGAACGCCGTGCAGTGGCCCCAGGGGATCGCCGCGTTCCACCTCGGCCTCCCGGCGGCGGGCCGTCTCCAGCACTTCCTCCCGGTCGATGGTAACCCAAGCGTGAATGTCGCCGTCGAAACGGTCGATCCGGTCGAGCAACGACTGGCACAGTGTTACTGGCGAGAGGGTGCCCTGCCGTATCTGCGCGGCGGCCTCGGAGACGGTGAGTTCGTAAGGTTCCGGCATCGTCGTCCTCACAATCAATGGGCGGTGTATTGATAAAAACCTGGTTCCAGGTCCACATGCACGTAAACCTGGTCGATTTCCCAAATTTGGCGGGCCGTCTGTTCCAGGACATCCTGCAACTCGGCGGCGCGCCGTTCTCCGAACTCGGCGACGGCCTGTTCCCTCAATTCTGCAAATATATCATCGACAGAGTCACCGGGCTTCATAATGAACCTCTGGTTGTAATTTCCAGTTTTGCAGCATTCTAACAGATGGGATTCCTCGCGCGCCTGTCATCGTCCCGCCAGCCGCCGATACTCCAGCTTTGGAGAACCTCCATCGAGATTGCCAAGGTCAGCAGGCGGTTGGTGGCGGAACCTCCGTGCTATAATCACGATGGATGTGGTGGTTAACGGTGCTTGGCAAGGCCGTGGTGAACAATCCCGCTATCTCCACCACTCACGACCCTGCCCCTGTAGCTCAGTTGGATAGAGCGGCGGCGTCCTAAGTCGCGCGTCGGGGGTTCGAGTCCCTCCAGGGGTACTTTTACTCAGTCATTTTGAGTAGGAAAGCGGCGGCATCCAGCCGCCGTTACCACTTTTATTACCACAACGCGAATTAGTTCGCCGGGGTCGCCCCTTATGACAAAACCCCCGGCCCTATTGCCGGGGGTCTCCAGGGTCGGAGATGCATCAACGCCGCCTTGGTCAGTCTGGCGGCGTATCGGAGCAGCGTAGCAGCTACTCGATCATCGTGGCACTCAATGCCGGTGCCAAAGCATCCCTACTTTGAGTAGGGATTTTGCATTTCAGGCCGTCATGTATCACTCGGCGTGTTACAACGTGATTTAGTGAATGGCGCCCACGGGTCGACCGCCTGATGGTGTGTCCGTAGCACACCGGCGGATGCGCAGCCCAGGGTTTCGGGTTCCCTGGGCTGTTTACCGAGGGGTAGTTGCCTGTTTGGTCGGCGTATGACTTCATGACTTCAGTCCTTCACGCGCTCGCCGGCCAACCACGCACCCACGCGGCGATTGCCCGTGCCCGCTCGCTTGCCCTCACGCACACGACTGGGGTAAATCTTCGCCTCGGGGGCGTGTCCACATGCCTGGCAGACCAAGTCCCCGTACACCAGGGCAATCCGGCCGCCACAGCCTGGGCGCTGGCATCGTGTGGGGCGATTTTGCATGGAGTAGTCCCTCACCGTCGGAGCAAAAGCAGCGTTGCGGTCACCCCGAGTGATGCGACGACGAATCCCGCGATCATGATCGGCGACGGCAGCACAATCGCCGACATGCCGCTCATGGCCACCAGCCCGGCTCCCGCCAGAATCATCGGATTTCGGACTCCGCCGACCAGGAACATCCCCGCGATCACGGCAAGTGGCGCACCGAAAATCATCAAAGGGGCACACGCGCCCGGATCCAATATCGCACTTGGCAGACTGCAAATAGTGCTCCGGAGCCCCCTCTCCGACCTCAACCCCTTGAAGTCATCTGCGATGGCGCTCTTTGCCACGGTGGTCGAACCTCACCCTGAACTTCGCCGCGATGGTCCCGTGACCGGCCTGAATCGCGTCCGTGGGCACTCCATCGACCACCCACCTGCTGGAGTCGGAGCACACGGAGGCGTCCAAGGTCAGCTGCGATGCCTCGTCACTGGAGTCGCCAATCACCACCTCGTCCGGCCGGCCCGTGCCCTCGGAGGGGGCGCCCAGGGTCAGGGACGCTATCTCCCATGTCGTCGGGCACGGCGTCACTGAAATCGTCAGTTCATCCCCGGTCTGGGTGAGTTCCACAATCGTGTAGGTCGCCCCGAATGCATCGAAGGTCGTGCGGTCCACGCTGCCCAGGGTGTCGACGCTGGTGTAGTCGGCAAAGCTGGGGTTGGCGTAGCCCACCGTGTTGCCCGACGCTTCCGGCTCCACCAGTATCTCCTCGGTGTCGTGGGACAGCCGGTCCGCGTCATCCGGCGTCTGGGGTGGTGGAGCGGCGGCTGCTGGGTCGGTAGCCTGGAGCATCAACCCCAGTGCGAGGGCGAGGGCGAACGCGATAATGCCGGCAACGCGGCGGACCCTCACCACACCGCTCCGCCCATTGCGGGGAAGAACGTACAGATGGTGTCTCTGCCGCTCTGGTAGCCCCTGCGGTAATGGTTCAGGCAGGCTTCCCCGTCATCTCTCAGTAGTCCACTCTGTTCCGCCACCATTCGGGCGGTGTCCAGGTGCTCGCCCCATCCTCGTTGCCCGACTTCAAACCCGAATCGGTGGAGGCTGGTAGTTCGGGAGCCAGTAGCCCAGTTCAGCGCATTGGCTACTTCGAGCACGTCCGAACAGGCAGACAGGGCGATTGCGTAGCCATCGGGCATATCGTGTTCCTCACGAGCATCAGGGCAGGCTCGCTTGTAGTCTCCCACCGTCCACGTCAACCTAGCCGCCACTTCATCCCGCACCATCGCCAGTGGGTCGTGAGCTAGGATTGCCGCCTGACAAGCCGCCGCTGTAACGTCAATGCGGTGGTCAATCCCCATCAGCAGAGCCGTGGACAGCACCGCCGCCATACCCCAAGCATCCCGACATTCGGCGGGGTTCATCGGGGGAGGATCCATCGCAATGCCGACCTTGAAACCGTGTCCAGATGCCGACAACCAGAGTGCGGTTACAGCGTTCAAGCCTGCGAACCGCTCACGGACACGGGGAATGTCTGCATCCGCCAGTTCGTCAACGTCAATCAGCACCAGCCCCGTCCGACCGTCCCAGTTGATGTGTTCGGTGTTCCTGTACCCGTACACCCCGCACCGACCGATACATTTGCCGTGATTAGCGTCTGCTGGCAATGGGCGGAATGGACCACCCAGACACGCAATCGGTAGCCTGTCCTTTGCGCCTGCGTTCGTGTTCTCCACCAGCAACCCGCCAGTCAGCAATGCCGACAGGACTTCCAGATTGGCGTTGCCCTTTGGTGTTACTCGCCCCTCGACTTTGTACAAAAGCTAGATAAATTATAAGAACAGGGTAAGCTCGACCAAATCACCAAAAGAGGTCGAGTATGCCTACCCTGCCCGCAGTCATAGTAACCCTGCTGCTGCCCTTTGAGCACCTGTTTGACCCCAGGACCTGGCGCAAAGCCCAACTCCTGGCCATGGGAGCGATCCTGTCTCCCGGCAAACGCACCGTGTCCTCCACCCTCAACATCCTGGGGATTGGGCAGCACGGCGACTTCGCCATCTATCACCACGTGCTCAACCGTGCCCGATGGTCGCCGCTGCAACTGAGCCGGGTGCTGTTGCTGCTGGTGGCCGGGCGCCTTGGTTCATCCACCGAGCCGTTGGTGTTCGGCATTGACGAGACGGTGGAACGACGCTGGGGCCGGAAGATTGCGGCCAAGGGGCGGTATCGGGATCCGGTGCGGTCCAAGGACGACCAGGTGGTGATGACCCCCGGATTGCAATGGGTGAGCCTGATGTTGCTGACGCGTATCGGATGGGCGGGTCGACACTGGGCGCTACCGTTTTTGACCGCGCTGGTGGTGTCGGCCCGCTACGACCGGCGCAAAGGCCGCCGGCACAAGACGGTCACCGACTACGCCCAGCAGATGCTGGTCTGCCTGCGCCGGTGGCTGCCGGACCGGGACCTGGTGGTGGTGGCCGATGGCGGCTACGCCAAGCGCGAGTTCCTGCGGCATTGCCAGAGTATGTCAAAGCCGATTGTCGTCGTCACCAAACTGCGCAAGGACGCGTCCCGGTACCAGCCCGCGCCACCGCGGCGGCCCGGCCAGATCGGGCGGCCCCGGGTGGTCGGCGCGCGATTGCCCAGTCCCACGGCGGTGCTGGACGATCCCGCTACACAATGGATTCCCTACCGCGCCACCGGTTCCGACGGCAGTACCGCCAGGGTCGAGCTCGCTTCGGGCGTAGCGCTGTGGTACCACGGCGGGCCGCCGCGCCTTCCCATACGTTGGGTCGTCATCAGATACCTGGAGGAGCGCCGCGGGCCCTATGCTTTGCTATGCACCGACACCGAGGCGGAACCCCTGCGGATACTGCAGTGGTATCTGCTGCGCTGGCAGGTCGAGGTGACCTTTGAGGAGCTGCGGGCTCACCTGGGCGTGGAAACCCAGCGCCAGTGGTCGGAACGAGCCATCGCCCGAACCACCCCCGCGCTCTTTGGCCTGTTCAGCGTGGTGACGCTGGCAGCGGATATCCTGATCGAACAGCGTGGCGGCATGGCGCCGCGCACCGCGGCGTGGTATGACAAAACCAGCCCTTCCTTCGCCGACGCCATCGCCCTGGTCAGACGACACCTCTGGGTGCAGCAGGGAACTTTTATGCCGTCCGAGCGCGAGCACGAATCGATAAAAGTCCCGCGCCTCTTGTACCACAGGATGCTCGACACGCTAGCCTATGCCGCTTGATTGTACAAAGCCGAGACCGTGGGGGTTGGTGAATATCCCATCACCCCAGGTGCGCAGCGGGTTCCCATCGGTGTCGAATACGATCATCGGTATGGTCCCGCGGTTGAAGACGTAGACCTGGTCCTTCGAGTCAACCGCGACGGCCGTTCCCTCTCTGTAAAACCACCCTTCGGGAAGTTGCCCCCAGTTCTCGCCCGAGACCCAATAGTTGAAACCGTTCTCGCCGATCACGACCGGGCCGCCCTTGTCACCTTCGGTCCCGTGTCCCTCGGTGCGCAGGCCATACTCCCAGTCCTGTTCCTTGTCGACCATCAGCCTGACCTCCTCGGATCTGCGCCGGCTGGTGCAGCGATATAGGGGAATATATCACAGGGTCTGACGGCCGTCCGCCGAAGCCGCCAGCGCTGGCTGCACCCCGCGCCGGTGCGGACCCTTTGGGAACGTTACAGTGGCGGCGGTCCGGCGTCGGACATATAATCGGCAACAGACAAAGCGGACAAGACCCGCCTCCGAATGCGTTTGGAGCGAGCGAAGATCATTGGCAGAGCGGCTCCAGGGGGGTCGAAAAGTACGCGGGAGGACAAACCTATGACAGACCTGAATTTCGCGACCCTTTCCGGCGACTACACCGTAATCAGTGAGGCGGCAGTCGAGGACTTCAGGGGCAGCCTGCACGGGGAGACGCTGCGCTCCGGCGACGAGGATTACGACAGCGCCCGACGGATCTGGAACGCCATGATCGACAAACGGCCCGCCCTGATCACCCGCTGCAGCGGAACGGCCGACGTGATCAACTCGGTGAACTTCGCCAGGGAGAATGACCTGCTCATTTCGGTGCGCGGCGGCGGCCATAACTTCCCGGGCAACAGCGTTTGCAACGACGGCCTGATGATCGACCTGTCCCAAATGACCGGCGTGCGCGTCGATCCGGCGGCCAAAACGGTCCGGGCCCAAGGCGGGACGAAGTGGGGAGCGTTCGACCACGAGACCCAGGCCTTCGGACTCGCCACGCCCGGAGGGACCGACCTGGACACTGGCATCGCCGGTCTGACGCTGGGCGGCGGCATCGGCTGGCTGTCTGGCGCTTACGGGCTCAGTTGTGACAACCTGATTTCCGCCGACGTGGTCGCCGCCGACGGCCAGCCGCTCACTGCCAGCGCCGACGAGAACCCCGACCTGTTATGGGCCCTTCGGGGCGGCGGCGGCAACTTCGGCGTCGTAACCTCGCTCGAGTACCGGCTGCATCCCGTCGGCCCTATGGTGCTGGCCGGCTACCTGGTCTACCCATACGACAAGGTGAGGGACTTCTTCGCCCTGATCAGCGAGTTTACCGCCAATATGCCCGACGAGATGAACATCATCACCTTCCTGACGACCCTCCCAGAGGGCGGAGGCAAAGCGTGCAGGATTCTGCTCTGTTACCACGGCCCCATCGAAGAGGGGGAGCGGGTCATCCGGCCGCTCAGGGAGTTCGGCCCGCCATTATCCGACGAGGTCAGGGCCATGACCTACGCCGAGGCTCAGAAGCTGGCGCTGGCCCCCCAAGGACGGCAGAACTATCTGAAGTCCCATTTCATGAGCCAAGTCAGCGACGAAGCGCTGGACATCACGCTGGACTTTTTTGACCGGATAACCTCGCCGCTCTCGAGCATCCTGTTCCAGTATTTAGGCAACGCCGCCCGGCGGGTGCCCGCCAACGAAGCCGCGTTCGGCCACCGGGGCGCCCTGTGCGAATGGGCCGCCAACGCGGTCTTCCTGGACCCGGGGGAGTCGGAGGTCCACATCCGATGGGTCCGGGATTTCGCCTCGGCGTTGTTGCCCTTTTCCTCAGGGGCCTACATCAACCAGGTCGGCACCGAGGCGGAGGAAGGAGAAGAGGCGATACAGGCGGCTTTCGGCGACAACTTTCAGAGGCTGGCAGCTCTAAAGCAGAAGTACGACCCGACGAACCTGTTCAGCCACAACCAGAACATCCGACCCCGGATCTAGGAATCCGAAGGGTCGGGTGTTGGCGTATCGGGGACAGGCGAGGGGGGCGGCGGCAGCCGTTCGCCAAGCGCGACGAAGGCAGTCGAGCTCTGACGATCGGAGGCTTGGCACCAGTCGTTCCCGCTGAGGTGGGAATATCCTTAGTGGAGCCCGGCCCGGCGAACGTCAAGAATGGCATACCGGTACAGGCCTCACGCGTACCCACTTTCGCTCAAACTGTCATTGCGAGCGCAGCGTGGCAATCTGGTTTCCGCACGAATCGTCTCTCCACCAGCGGGATTGCCACGTCGCTATGCTCCTCGCAGTATCTGTGTTGTGTGTCAAGAGAGGATCAGGTGGTGGGTGGGAATTGGGCGGTCCAAGGGGTACCACGACGAGATACGGCGTTGAGTTGCAGCAACAACTTCCGCATCACTGCCACCAGGGCCACTTTGCCCGGTTTGCCCCGCTGACGCAGTTGCCGGTAGAAGTGTCCCAACCCCTCGGCGCTGCGGATTGAGGCCATGCTGGCCAAGTACAGCACGCGTCGTACTGGCCGGCGTCCGCCACGGGTGGATCGGTAGCCCCGCTTTTGACCGCTGTCCCGAGACCAGGGCGCCACGCCACACAGGGCGGCCAATGCCTTTCCGTCACACCGGCCCAACTCGGGCAACCAGGCGACCAGGGCGGCGGCGGTCTGGACACCCACACCCGGCACGCTGCGATACACCTCAACCTGTCGCCGAAACTCCACGTTCTGCTCCGGGAGTTCCTGAATCCAGGAGTTCCTGGTACTGATCATCCAGCATCCCGATCTCCTGGTCCAACCAGGCGATGTGCCTTCGTACGGAATCCTGGGCCGCTGGATTGTGAACCCGGGACAACCGGTTCTTCTCCTGGGTGCGCTGGCCCACCAACTGCTCCCGTCGGCGCAGCAGATCCTGCAACTGGCCTCGGTCCGCCTCCTGGGCCAGGGTGGGTGCCGGTTGGAAGACCTGGCCATACCGAGACAGCACCATGGCGTCCAAACCGTCGGTCTTGGCCTGATAACCACAGGCCCGAGCAAAGGCTCGCACCTGGTTGGGATGGGCGATATGCACCGGTACTCCACCTTGGCGCAACGCCTCCACCACCAATCCTTCATATCCCCCAGTGGCTTCACAAACCGCCAGCAGCGGGCCCTGGGACCCCAACCAACCCACTAACTCAGCAACCCCAGCCACCGTGTTGGCAAAGCGTCGCGCGCGATCTCCGTCCACCGACACGTCCAGTTCCCTTTTGCCCACGTCAATCCCTGCCGTCGATTGCATCATCGGTCGCCTCCCTGATCCTGGTGTGATATGTGTGATAATGGCGGCGCTGGGACCCTCCACACTTGCCTAGGCTTTGCACATTTCAAGCCGCGTAGGCGAGTGAATCTACAAGTCGGTAGTACAGGGCAGCCGGGACTTTCCATATATCCGGTTCTGCGTCTCGGCTTTGTACAATCAAGCGGCGTAGGCTAGCGTGTCGAGCATCCTGTGGTACAAGAGGCGCGGGACTTTTATCGATTCGTGCTCGCGCTCGGACGGCATAAAAGTTCCCTGCTGCACCCAGAGGTGTCGTCTGACCAGGGCGATGGCGTCGGCGAAGGAAGGGCTGGTTTTGTCATACCACGCCGCGGTGCGCGGCGCCATGCCGCCACGCTGTTCGATCAGGATATCCGCTGCCAGCGTCACCACGCTGAACAGGCCAAAGAGCGCGGGGGTGGTTCGGGCGATGGCTCGTTCCGACCACTGGCGCTGGGTTTCCATGCCCAGGTGAGCCCGCAGCTCCTCAAAGGTCACCTCGACCTGCCAGCGCAGCAGATACCACTGCAGTATCCGCAGGGGTTCCGCCTCGGTGTCGGTGCATAGCAAAGCATAGGGCCCGCGGCGCTCCTCCAGGTATCTGATGACGACCCAACGTATGGGAAGGCGCGGCGGCCCGCCGTGGTACCACAGCGCCACGCCCGAAGCGAGCTCGACCATGGCGGTACTGCCGTCGGAACCGGTGGCGCGGTAGGGAATCCATTGTGTAGCGGGATCGTCCAGCACCGCCGTGGGACTGGGCAATCGCGCGCCGACCACCCGGGGCCGCCCGATCTGGCCGGGCCGCCGCGGTGGCGCGGGCTGGTACCGGGATGCGTCCTTGCGCAGTTTGGTGACGACGACAATCGGCTTTGACATACTCTGGCAATGCCGCAGGAACTCGCGCTTGGCGTAGCCGCCATCGGCCACCACCACCAGGTCCCGGTCCGGCAGCCACCGGCGCCGGCAGACCAGCATCTGCTGGGCGTAGTCGGTGAACGTCTGGTGCCGGCGACCTTTGCGCCGGTCGTAGCGGGCCGACACCACCAGCGCGGTCAAAAACGGTAGCGCCCAGTGTCGACCCGCCCATCCGATACGCGTCAGCAACATCAGGCTCACCCATTGCAATCCGGGGGTCATCACCACCTGGTCGTCCTTGGACCGCACCGGATCCCGATACCGCCCCTTGGCCGCAATCTTCCGGCCCCAGCGTCGTTCCACCGTCTCGTCAATGCCGAACACCAACGGCTCGGTGGATGAACCAAGGCGCCCGGCCACCAGCAGCAACAGCACCCGGCTCAGTTGCAGCGGCGACCATCGGGCACGGTTGAGCACGTGGTGATAGACGGCGAAGTCGCCGTGCTGCCCAATCCCCAGGATGTTGAGGGCGGAGGACACGGTGCGTTTGCCGGGAGACAGGATCGCTCCCATGGCCAGGAGTTGGGCTTTGCGCCAGGTCCTGGGGTCAAACAGGTGCTCAAAGGGCAGCAGCAGGGTTACTATGACTGCGGGCAGGGTAGGCATACTCGACCTCTTGTAGTGATTTGGTCGAGCTTACCCTGTTCTTATAATTTATCTAGCTTTTGTACAAAGTCGAGGTTCTACGTCGGACAGTGAAAAACCCTCGGACGCCAGCCACAAGTGGCGGCGCACCAGGGCGATGGCATCCACAAAAGTTGGCGACGGCTTGGCGTACCAGGCCGCGGTGCGATGGCTCATGGGCCGTTGTTCCTGCATCAAGTGAGCCGCCAGGGTGGTCCAGGAGAATAGGCCCATCAGGATTGGCGTGGTGCGGGCGATGGCGTGATCCGACCACTGGCGTTGGGTCTCCACGCCCAGATGCGCTCGCACCTCCTGGAAGGTGACCTCCAGTTGCCAGCGCAGCACAAACCATTCCAGAATCTGCGCCGGGTCCACGGCCAGGTCAGTGCACAGCAGAGCCGGTGTGGCGAATTCGCCCTGGGGATCCCGAACCAAGACCCAGCGCAGGGGCACGGGCGGCTTGCCCGAGCGGTACCAGACCGCCGTTTGCGAGGTGAGTTCCACCGTGCGGGTCGCGCCGTTGTACCAGGCTACCGCGGCGGTGGTCCAGGACAGACCGGGATGGTCCAGGAGCGCCTTCAGCGCGGTCAGCCGTCGGCCTTTCAGCGGGGGCCGACCGTTCCGGCCCGGCTGACGTGCTGGCGCCGGTTCATAAAGGGCGGCGTCCAGGCGCAAGCGGGCGATGAGGATAACGGGTTGCGCCAACGATTGGCAGCAGTGGAGCAGGTCCAGTACGGCGTAGCTGCTGTCACCCACCAGCACCAGGGGGCGCTGCGGCAGCCAGCGTGGTTCGGCAGGCTCACCATGAGCGGGGTTGCAGGATCACCTGGCGCGCCCAGTCGGTGAGCTTTTTGTGGCGGCGTCCGCGCTGCCGGTGGTAGCGTGCCGAGGGCGCCAGCACGGTGAGAAAGGGCAAGGCCCAATAACGTCCCGCCCAGGGGACCTGGCCCAGCCACATCAGGGAGATCCAGCGCAGGCCACTGGCCTTGACCAAGTGGCTCCGGCTGGAACGCACCGCATCGCGGTAGATGCCCAGGGATTTGATTTTGGGGCCGCGGCGCCGCTCCAGGGTTTCGTCGATGCCGAAGATCAACGGACCATCGCCCTGATCCAAGTGGAGGATTAGCAGTCCCAACAGGATGCGTGCCGCCTGACGGGGCGACCACACCGCCCGATTGAGCACTTGATGATAACGGGCATAGCTGCGGTCGTCGCTGAGTCCCATGACACGGAGCGCCGATGCCACGGTGCGTTGGCCGGGAGCCAGTATCGCGCCGACCAGCAGGATTTGGGCTTTCAGCCAGGTCGGGTTGCGAAACAGCGTGGCGAAGGGATGGAGTACGGGTAAAATGGCATCGGGCAGGGTGAGCATCGCTTGGCCTTTTTCCAGGAGGGTCCGCCCAGCTTACCCTGTTCTTATAATTTATCTAGCTTTTGTGCAAAGTCCAGCTTGCATTGGGGGACAACCACCCGTGTATCCGTTCGGAGCAGCCCGGCGCCTTATGGGAGGGGTGTCCTACTGCGAGACGGTGCAGCCCAGCTGCCAAGCCTGGCCCACCTAATGACAGACGACGCGCCCCTCCCACCTACCCCGCAAATTGGCCCATTCGCGGGACACTTGCAACATACAAATGACAGATTAATGCTGTGCTTCTCCCAATGACAATGTGTGTACGCGTTACCGGCAATGGCTAGCGAATGTATTTGGCGAGACGACCGCTCGCCGAAACAGGGTCGTAATCTGAATTGCGCGCCGGCCGACCGCGTAACAGTTCAGAGTTGCGGGGAAATGAGCAGTTGACGGCAGGCGGCGAGAGGATTTAGACCCTGGGCGCGCCAGGTGCCGAAGATGGATGCCAGCGTCATCTTGCTCTCGGTGCCCTGCTCCGAGCGGGTGCCGCCGCTGATCTTGCGGCTGATGACCAGGTGGCGCAGGCTGCGTTCGGCCGGGTTGTTGTCCGACGGCACGTCCGGTTCGGCCACGAAGACGAAGAGTTCCTTGATGAAGCGCTCGATGCGCCGGCACAGCTTGGCCTGGGTTGCCGACGGGTCAGACAGGAAAGGGCGGCAGATGGCCAGCAGCTTCCGCTCCCAGGCCAGTTGGGCAACACGCCTTTGCCATGGCTCGTGATGGTTGCAGGCTTTGGCTGCGACATAGAGCTGGTGGACGGCCGCGGCCCATCGGGCCAGTGCGGCGTCTTTGGGGTAGCGGGTGCGCTGGTCGTGGATGTCCCGCAGCAGGTGGGCCCAGCACCGCTGCTTGGGGCCATCGTAATGGTGGTAGGCGGCGTAGAAATCGCTGACCAGCACTCCGGAGAAAGCATCGCTCAGCGCCTCGTCCACCACCGCCTTGCCCCGACCCCGCCGCAGGAAGTAGCGCTCGGTGGGGGTGCTGAAAGTCCACACGTAGCCGTTGGCCCCGCTCTGACGCCAGCCGGTTTCGTCGGCGTGGACCACTGGGCTGGCGCGGATGCGGTCCAGGATCGCGGCCACTGCCGGTTGGGCCCGCTGCGCCGTGCGATGGATGGCGCTCACGATGGCCCCCACGCTGAGGCGCAACTGGTGCACGGTGTCCAGATACCACTGGACGCTGCGGATGGGCAGCCGCCCCTCTTCCCGCAGCGTGGCGATCAGGCTGAGCAGGTTGACGCCGAGACGCTGCTGGCCCAGGACCACGCTGTCCAGTTCCGCCGGAGGTGTGCAGCGCCGTCGGCAGGCCGGGCAAGTCCGAGCAATGTAGACGTGCTCGGTGACTTGCACCGGAACCACCGGCAGCTCGATGACTTCCCGAGTGCGCTGGATCCAGCCGCCGGACAGGTGGGCGCCGCAATCGGGACAGTTCTCCATCACGTGCTCCACCCGATGGGTCGGTGTCATGCGCGGGCGGGCGAAGCCGTGGCGTCGCTGCTTTCTGGGCTGCTGCGCTGGGGGCTTCCGGCCCGATTTCGCCTTGAGGCCGGGCATTCGGAGCGGGCCGCCCGGTTTCGCCTGGCCTTCCAGTTCGGCAATCCGCCGCTGCAACCGCTCAATCACCCGCTGCTGTTCCAGAACGGTGGCCTGCAGTTGGGCGATGATGGCGATGAGGACATCGCGGGTGGCGGTGGTCAGGTCAATTTCGGTATCCACTCCCTGTATATGACATAACCGCCGCCACCCGTGCCAGCGTCTGGCAGCCCGCCTTCGGCCAATTCACCTCACCAAGTCTGAACTGTTACCCGACCGCAGTTCAATTGACGGGTCGACAAGCAGCGTGTTAGTCTGGCGGTACAAATCACTGAGGGGACCCGGGCAACGTGTTCCCGTAACGAAAAGCCATCAGGAGCATCGAATATGAACGTTACCAGTCTGGCTATCGAAAAGCTCAAGGAAGTAATGGTGGGCGAGGACGAAAGCGGTTCCGCCCTGCGCGTAGTGGCCATGCCGGCCGGCCAGGGTTTGCAATATATGCTGACCATGGAGAAAGAGCACCAAGCTGACGACACGGTTCTCCGCATGAACGGCGTCGAGTTCCTGCTGGATTCCGACAGCGCACCGTTCCTTGAAGAAGCCACCATCGACTACGTTGAAGAGTTCGGTGGCCGGGTTGGGTTTGTCATCAACAACCCGATGTACTCCGGCGGCGGTTGCGGCAGCGGCAGTTGTGGGTGCGGTAGCGGCGGCGGCGGCGGCGGCGGGTGTGGGTGCGGTAGCGGCGGCGGCGGCGGCGGGTGTGGATGTGGCAGCGGTGGCGGCGGTGGCGGCTGCGGCGGCCACTAGAAACTAACCGGGCCCCGCTCCGTCCCGGCGGCTGAATCCGTCTGGATGGCATTTGTAAAGGTCGGCTCGTCCCGGACGGGCCGACCGCAAACTGTTTTGACCACCATGCTACGTCGGTAGTGGACGTCGCCTGCCGGTGGTCCGTCTGCGTGTGGCCTCGCCGGTCTGTGGAGCTTGCCTGTGGAGAGGGTAGCGGCGGTTAATCTTGCTCCGCTGATGTCGGGGCTCTGGTGTCGCAACTCGACTGGAGTTGACCTATGAACTTCTGGGGAAGGATGTCCGCGCGGCGTCAGCTGAAACGGTTGCGAACCGACGTGGTTGGGTGGAACGAATGGCGGGCGATGAAAGACGCGTCGGGTCTGTCCTTCAAGCACTCCCAATTGCAGGGCACGAACCTCATCTGGAGCAACTTGGACAATCTGGATTTCAGCGGGTCTGACTTCAGCAACGCCGACCTGCGGGGCGCCGACCTGCATATGTGCGACCTGACCGGCGCCAACTTCCAGAACGCCGACCTGCGCGGCGCTAACCTGCAGGGCGCCACCATCCGCGAATGCAACATGGCCCGCGCCCAGCTCCAGGGCGCAAACCTGACCAGGGCCGACATGAACCAGATAAATCTACGGGGCGCGGATCTGGGGCAGGCGGTGCTGCGGGGAACCTACTGCTATTTCTCGGATTTCTCGCAGGCGAACCTGGCCTGGGCCGACGTTCAGCACGCCAACCTGTCGAATTCCACTTTCTACAAAACCATCCTGGACGAAGCTAATCTGGCTCACTCCAACTTGTCCAACGCCAATTTCAATCAGGCCCTGTTGCACAAAACCGAATTCCGGGAAGCAACGGTCAATGACACCATATTTGCGGCCCTGGACCTGGGCGGAGCGTACAATCTTTCCACCGTGATTCACGAACCGCAGTCTACTCTGAGCATCGGTACGGATACGCTGCTTATTACCCTGCGCAACAGCGGCGGCCAGTTTAGCGCTGAACAGGAAGCCTTCTTCTCCAAAGGAGGCGTGGCTCGGGAAGTGCTGAACACCTTGTGCCACTCGGCCGGCTCCGTCGGCGCCGCATAGCGGTTTTTTCGCCGTCTAGCCTTCGCGGACTAGCCTTCGCCGTCCTGGCTTCGCCGGCTGGCCGTCGCCAACGCCGGTAAGCCACTGGCGTCACGTGGCGGCGTCATCCCGCAGCGACCAGCGCAAGGCTTCGCGGCGATGATAAGATGGGGCGGGCCTGCGCCACTGCATCCCGAACCGTCTCACATCGAGGAGCGCATCGCATCATGTCTGCAACACCCCACGGCATCCGATTCGCCGCCCATCGCCCGGTGGTGATGGGACGCAACGGCATGGTCTGCGCCGGCCACCCGCTGGCGGCCCAGGCTGGCGTCAGCGTCCTGCAGCAGGGCGGCAACGCGGTTGACGCCGCCATCGCCACGGCCGCTGCTCTGGGCGTTGTCGAGCCGCTCATGTCCGGCATCGGAGGCGATGGGTTCATCATGGCCTACCTGGCTGGCGAGGACCGCCTGCGGGTCGGCAACGGCACCGGCGCCGCGCCCTACGCCGCTACGCTGGAACGCTACCGGGACGGCATCCCGATGAAGGGCATCCTGAGCGTGTCGGTGCCGGGGCTGCTGAACGCCTGGCTGGACACCCACGAAGCCTACGGGAGGTTGCCCCTGTCCGATGTGTTGGCGCCGGCCATCGCCCTGGCCAGCGACGGGTTCCCGGTTTCGCATTACCTGGCGGCAGCCATCGCCGGCGACCGGTTGCTCTGCGAGTTTCCCACCAGCCGGGCGATTTACACCCGAGATGGCTCGGGGGCGTCCCTGCAGGCCGGCGACATCCTGAGTAATCTCGACCTGGCCCGCACCCTGTCCACCATCGCCGCCGAGGGTCGCGATGCCTTCTACCGGGGCTCCATCGGTGAGGCTATCGTGCGGTTCAGCGAGGAGCAGGGCGGGCTGCTCACCATGGCCGACCTGGACGATTGCCACGCCCGTTGGCAGGAACCGATCGCCGCCCGGTATCGTGGCTATACCGTCTACGAGGCTCCGCCCAACTCGAGCGGACACATCCTGCTCCAGGAGCTGAACATCATTGACGGCCATGACATCGCCGCCCTGGGGTTCGGTTCAGCGGAGTCGATCCATCTGATGGTGGAAGCCAAGAAGCTGGCTTTCGCCGACCGGGAGGCCTACGTGGCCGACCCGGATTACGTCGATGTGCCGCTGGAGGGTATGCTTTCCCGGGAATACGCCCGGGAGAGATCCGCCAGCATCGACCCGGAACGCGCCGGCAGCAACGTGGCCGCCGGCGACCCCTGGCGCCACCAGACGGCCCCCCGGAAGGCCGTGGCCTCCGGAGCCGGCCGACGCGGCCCGCGCAACGAACAGGAGGACACCACCTGCTTCGTAGTCGCCGACCGGGACGGCAACGCCGTCTGCCAGCTCCAGAGCATCCAGAGCGGTTGGGGTTCGTCCCTGGTCGCCGGCGATACGGGCATACTGCTCAACAACCGCATGACCTACTGGCACCTGGACCCCGGGCATGTGGATTGCCTGCAACCGGGCAAGCGTGTCCGCCACACCATGAACCCGGTTATGGTGTTCCAGGAAACGCCGGAGTCGGACAACGGACACGGTCCCGGTCGTCAACTGATATTTGCCCTGGGTACGCCCGGCGCAGACTGTCAGGTGCAGAGCAATATGCAGGTCATCACCAACCTGATCGACCACGGCATGACCCTGCAGGAGGCCGTGGAAGCCCCGCGCTGGAAGGACGTTCAGGACGGAACCGAGTCGACGCTCCCCCACAGCGCTGAGAATCGGTTGCTCATGGAAGGGCGGTTCGACGTCGACGCCGTGCGCCGTCTCCGCAGCATGGGCCACCCGGTACACGTGCTGGGTGAGTGGGACGGCCTAACCGGACGGGAGATGGCCTTGCACATCGACCCTAACACCGGCGCCATCCACGGGGCCGCCGATCCCCGCTACGACGGCTACGCTATCGGGTACTAGTCTTGCCGTCTTCCCGCGTTGGTCCACGGCGGTAGTCCAGAAACCATATTTCGGAGCAATTGTATGCGCATCCCCGGGCATCGTCGCAGCCAGGAACCCGACGAGGTTGGCCAACGGGCCGGCCTGTTTGCCGAGTCGATACGCGACGGCGACATGGACCTGGCCTGGGCGATGTTGTCAAAGGAGACCCGCGGTATGCGTCTCGGCGTGTGGGCCACGCGCAACAGCATTGATATGCAGGTGGCCTATCGGGCCGCATATGACGCCAGTCATTCCATGCGTCCCTCGCTGTTGGACGATTTCCGCACCACCGTCCTCCGGCTCTGGCCGCTGGAAGACCTGACCGACCTGGCCGCCGCTCCCACTCGCTACGTGGACGATGTGCACGCTTTCGTGTTCCTGCCCTTCGGCGTAACCGATGAGACCGTGGTGCAGCGCAGCCGCCTGATGTCGGGCCTGGTCATCCCAATGCTGCTGGAAGATGCGTTGTGGCAGGTGGACTTACCGGGCTGGCGGTTCCTGGACAGTCCGGAACCGGCCGGCGATGGCTAGGCGCAACGCCAATACCCGCTCGCGAGGGCGCGCCGATCTTGGCGCGGCGGACACCCGGGCAACCCGCCGAATTCCCACCGGAGCGCCCGCCGGCTCACGCGCCACACTGGACGACAACTGCGCCCTGTGCCGGCGTGCGGTGGATCGCATCACGGTGCATCACCTGGTGCCGCGGGCGAGGGGCGGCAACCACGGCCCTACCGCGGGGTTGTGTCCCACGTGCCACCGGCAGCTACACGCCATGTTCTCGGTAGCCACCCTGGCGGAGGAATTGCACAGCATCGAGTTGCTGCGGGCCAACCCCCGGGTGGCCGGGTTCCTGCGTTGGATGCGAAAGCAGCGGGGCACATCGTTCTCGGTGCGGCGCGCCCGGCAGAAAGAATGATGGCGGGCCACGTTATAAGCGGGCCACGTTATAATAGGATTGCCATGAGCGCCGCGCAGCCATCATTTCCGCCAGAACAGGTATCGGACGCCATCCGTGCCGGCTTGCCTCGCCGCACCGATGCGGACGTATCGCCGGATGATGCGGCGGATCTGGCAGCCACCTACCGCAACAACCTGGCCCACTATCAGGAACACGTGCGAAAGAGCCTGGCGGACGGGGACTACCTGCAAGCCGCCGAAAAATCTTGGGGAGCCTACGCCCAGGCCATCAAGATAATTGGCGCCGACCACGGACTGCACGTCAACAGCCACACCGCAATCCTGCGTGTCTCCGGCAGACTTATTGCGCTCGTGGGCCCGGAAAACGCCCCATCCGCTGCCGCGTTGACCAACGGTCTGTTAGTTGCGCGTGCAATGCATACTCATTTCTACGAAAATGACCTGCCGGAGTCGGCGGTAGTTGCCGGTGCTGATACCGTCTCAAACGCCATCAATCTTTTGCAGGATCTGTTCCCCGTCAACGGGGCAACCCTGGGCGATAGCAACGGTGCGTCCGGTCACCCGTAAGCGGTCAGGGCCGCCAGCATGACCGAAACCGCTGACGTGGTTATCATCGGGGGTGGCGTGATGGGTTGCAGCATCGCCTGCAATCTGGCGCTGACCGCGGGCCAGCATGGGTTGCGCCGCATCGTGCTGCTGGAACGCGACACCTTGGGCAGCGGCTCCACCGGACGCAGCAGCGCCGCCATCCGGATGCACTATTCCACCGCTGTCAACGCGGAAATGGCCTGGCGCAGCCTGCAAATCTACCGCAACTTCGCTGACATCATCGGCGGCGAGTGCGGCTATACCCGCACCGGGTACCTAGTATTCGCCGGCGCAGACGACGCCGCATCGTTCCGCAACAACGTCGCGATGCAGCAATCCGTCGGCATCATCACCGACATTATCCGCGCCGCCGATGCCGCCGAGCTGGCTCCCGGATTTACGGTGGATGACGCTGCCGGCATCGCCTACGAACCCTATTCCGGCCACGCCGACGCCTCCGGCACTGCCTACGCCTACGCCACCCGCGCCCGCGCTGAGGGGGTGGACATCCGCCTGCAATCTCCGGTCTCGGCTATCGAAACCAGCGGCGACGGCAGCCGGGTAGAGGCGGTGCGTACCGCGTCCGGGCAACGCATCGCCACCAGGGTCGCGGTGGCTGCCACCGGCCCCTGGACGGCCCGGTTTTTCGCCGCACACGGGATCGACGTTCCGCTGGTGGCGACGCGCCACGAGGTTCTGCACTTCCGCCGACCCCTGGACAAAGTGCCTCATCATCCCGGCGGCGCCGACATCTCCAACCGCATCTACTTCCGCCCCGAGGGACAGGATTTGACCCTGGTGGGTAACGGCAACCACTCCGGCGTCGTCGACGACCCGGAAATCTACGCCCAGCGGGCCAGTCCGGCGTTTATCGAGGATGTCTGGCAACGGATCGCCCGCCGCATCCCGGCCATGGCCGACGCCGAGTTGGCCACCGGCTACGCCGGCCTCTACACCAACACCCCCGACTCGCATCCCATCATGGACCGGGTGGATGGCGTGGACGGCCTGTACCTGTGCAGCGGTTTCAGCGGCCACGGCTTCAAGCTGTCGCCGGTGGTGGGAGTGCTGATGGCTGAGCTCATCGCCCACGGCAGCGCTACGACCATGGACATCAGCCCGCTGCGCCTGTCCCGCTTTGCCGAGGGAAACCTGAACAACGCCGGCTACGGTTTTGATGTGCTTACCTGACGTGCCGGCATGCCTGATCACTGCTCCGTACCGGCTCCGGCGGTTGCTACTGCCGGGGTTACCAAGCGGTTCGGACGACTGTTGGCCGTCAATGACGTTAGCCTGGAGATACCCGCCGGAGGCGTGTTCGGGTTGTTGGGACCCAACGGGTCGGGCAAAACGACCCTGCTGTCCATGCTGGCGGGCCATTTGCGCCCCACTGCTGGCGAGATAATGCTGCTGGGTCGGTCGGGGCCAGCGGGTCTGCGTCAGTCCCGGCGCTCCACCGGCGTCCTGGTAGAGCGGCCCGTATTTTGGCCCCACCTGTCCTGCCGCAATAACCTGAAGTGCCTGTAGGGGATTTATGGGACGGCCGGCGGCGATGACGAAATCTCGCAACTGCTGGACGTTGTGGGTCTGGCGGGCGATGCGGAGCGGCGCAAGTTTCGGGCCTGCTCCACCGGCATGAAAGCCCGCCTGGGAATCGCCGCCGCGCTGTTGGGCAACCCAACAATCTTGATACTCGACGAACCTACCAACGGCCTGGACCCGGCAGGGATTGTCGAGGTGCGCGAGTTAATCAACCGCCTCGGCCGGTCTTCGATAGAAGAAAGCGGTGGCCGTCGTACCATTATCCTGGCCAGCCATCTGCTGAATGAGGTGGAACAGGTTTGCGATCGGGTCGGTATCATGGCGCGAGGGCGGCTGCTGTATTCCGGGCCGGTGGCCGGTATGGGTGTGTCGTCGCGGGTGGCGATCCGAACCACCGACGACGAACGTGCCGCGACGCTGCTACGGGATGCCGGCTGGGACATACCGACGCAATCCGGCGACGGTCTGAAAATCGCCGTTGCGACGGACCAGGAATGGGAAATCACTCGCGACCTGGCTAATGCCGGCGTGTATGTATCTGAGATGCGATTGCTGACCAGTTCGCTGGAAGCAGGATTTATGGAAATGACCGGTGGCCAGCAGCACGACGCCTGACAACGCGCCGTTGACGATCATTCGCGACTCTCTAATGGCGCTGCGGTGGGAGTGGTTTCGACTCAGCCGGGGGGTTGCCTTTTGGGTCGTCATCGGGTTGATGTGCTTCGTTGTAGTAATCAACCTGACCGGGTTGGTGGTGGCGAAACAGCTCAAGGAGTTACCGTTTGCGTTTAGTCCCCATGACTTTCCGGAAGCGGTCATGCAAACGCTGGGAGCGGTTGGACCGTTCCTGGCGGTCGTCCTGGCCAGCATGGTGTTCGGCGGCGACTTCGAGTGGGGAACCTTGCGGCCGCTGGTGGCGCGAGGTTTGCAACGGTGGCAGGTTGGGTTGGGCAAGCTGCTGCTAACCGGTGCCGTATTTACCAGCTTTTGGGTGGTGGCCTGGGGATTGGCCGCTGTGATTGGCCTGCTGGCCGGAACTCCATCCCCTGGCATCGGTGGTTCCATCGACGCCGAGCCCGGCAGCTGGGGGCAGGCGATGGTTCGACTGGGCACCACCTGGCTGTGGTGGCAGATGTTGGCAGAGTAGAGTCCCAGGAAGTGGTGTAAGAGTTAGGCGGTTGGCAAAACGCTGACCACCGCGTCATCCTTGATCGGAAATGCCAAACCCAACCAAGGAGAACGACGGTGGTCAAGCAAAGAATGGATCTTTTGGAATTATTACGCAAGCGTGGTATGGACGGAGACGTGGACTTGCTGCGGGAAGCACTGCGGGTCCTGGTGGACGGCATCATGGACGCCGAGGTTTCCGCCCAGATCGGCGCCCAGCACGGCGAACGCAGCCCGGAGCGGGTCACCTACCGCAATGGGTATCGCAACCGCACCTGGGATACCCGGGTGGGCACCATGGAGTTGCACAGGTAGTGTCCCGTCAAGTAGTGTAAAAGCGCGTCATCCCTTTTGATGTTGATCAGGCCGCTGCGTCCAGCATATTGGGCGTCGGCAGTGCCTCGTTGCCGGCGGCGTTGGGGATGGTGAGGTAGCGGCGGGCTTCGGCCCATTCGTCGTGTTGCTCGGCCAGCACCGCGCCCACCAGGCGCCGCGCCGACAGCCGGTTGGGGAAAATGCCCACCACGTCAGTGCGGCGACGGATCTCCCGGTTCAGCCGTTCCTGCGGGTTGTTGGACCACAGCTTCTGCCAGTGGGCCACTGGGAAGGCCGTGCAGGCCAGGATGTCCGGCGCGGCATCCGCCAGCAGCTCGGCCACCTGGGCAAAGGGCTCCCGGAGTTGTTCCACCACTCGGTCCAATTGGCCGTGGACCTCGGCGGGAGACAGTTGCTGGTAGATGGTGCGGACCATGGTGGCCACGCCGGGTTGGGCACGCTTGGGCACTCGGCTGAGCAAGTTGGCCATGAAGTGGGTGCGGCAGCGCTGCCAGCTGGCCCCAGTGAACACCGCGGCGATGGCGTTCTTCAGCCCCTGGTGAGCATCGGAGGTTACCAGCTCCACCCCGCTGAGGCCCCGAGCGGTCAGCGACCGCAGGAAGGCCAGCCAGAAGGCGCCGTCCTCGCTGGCGCCCACGTCCATACCCAGGATCTCACGCTGCCCTTCGGCATTGACCCCCGTCGCCACCACCACGCAGACGTTGACGATGCGACCGCCCTCCCGCACCTTCTGGGTCAGGCCGTCCAGCCACACGTAGGGGTAGGGACCATCGTCCAGGGGCCGACCCAGGAAACTCTCCACCACTTCGTCCAGTTGCTCGCAGATGCGCGACACCTGGCTGCTGGAGATGCCGTCGCAACCCAGGGCCTTGATCAGATCGTCCACCCGCCGAGTGGACACGCCTTCTACATAGGCTTGCTGGATGACGGCCAGCAGGGCTTTCTCGCTGCGCCGCCGCGGTTCCAGCAGGCTGGGGAAGTAGCTGCCTTCCCGCAGCTTGGGAATGTGCAACTCCATGGTGCCCACCCGGGTATCCCAGGTGCGGTTGCGATACCCATTGCGGTAGGTGACCCGCTCCGGGCTGCGTTCGCCGTGCTGGGCGCCGATCTGGGCGGAAACCTCGGCGTCCATGATGCCGTCCACCAGGACCCGCAGTGCTTCCCGCAGCAAGTCCACGTCTCCGTCCATACCACGCTTGCGTAATAATTCCAAAAGATCCATTCTTTGCTTGACCACCGTCGTTCTCCTTGGTTGGGTTTGGCATTTCCGATCAAGGATGACGCGGTGGTCAGCGTTTTGCCAACCGCCTAACTCTTACACCACTTCCTGGGACTCTACTTGCACATTCCCAAGCTGCGGGAAGGCAGCTACTTCCCCAGCCTGCTGGAACCGCGGCGGCGCAGCGAGAAAGCCCTGCTGGCCGTCATCCAGCAAGCCTATGTAGAAGGCGTGTCCACTCGGCGGGTGGACGATCTGATCAAGGCCCTGGGTTGCGACGGCATCTCCAGCAGCCAGGTGTCGCGCATCTGCGAGCAACTGGACGAAGTGGTGGAGAGTTTCCTGGGTCGGCCCCTGGACGGTGGTCCCTACCCCTACGTGTGGCTGGACGGCCTGACCCAGAAGGTTCGGGAGGGCGGTCGCATCGTCAACGTCTGCGTGGTGGTGGCGACGGGGGTCAATGCCGAAGGGCAGCGTGAGATCCTGGGTATGGACGTGGGCGCCAGCGAGGACGGCGCCTTCTGGCTGGCCTTCCTGCGGTCGCTGACCGCTCGGGGCCTCAGCGGGGTGGAGCTGGTAACCTCCGATGCCCACCAGGGGCTGAAGAACGCCATCGCCGCGGTGTTCACTGGGGCCAGCTGGCAGCGCTGCCGCACCCACTTCATGGCCAACTTGCTCACCCGAGTGCCCAAGCGCGCCCAACCCGGTGTGGCCACCATGGTCCGCACCATCTACCAGCAACTGTCTCCCGCCGAGGTCCACGGCCAATTGGACCGAGTGGTGGAACAACTCAGGGAGCCCTTTGCCCAGGTGGCCGAGCTGCTGGCGGGATGCCGCGCCGGACATCCTGGCCTTCACGGCCTTCCCAGTGGCCCACTGGCAGAAGCTGTGGTCCAACAACCCGCAGGAACGGCTGAACCGGGAGATCCGTCGCCGCACTGACGTGGTGGGCATTTTCCCCAACCGGCTATCGGCGCGGCGCCTGGTGGGCGCGGTGCTGGCCGAGCAACACGACGAATGGGCCGAAGCCCGCCGCTACCTCACCATCCCCAACGCCGCCGGCAACGAGGCACTGCCGACGCCCAATATGCTGGACGCAGCGGCCTGATCAACATCAAAAGGGATGACGCGCTTTTACACTACTTGACGGGACACTACCTGGCAGTCGTTGCCTACGTGGGACTGGGCGCCGTGCTCACCACCACCGGGCGTTCCACGTCGTTCGGTCTGGGTGTTGCGGTTGGCATCATATTGGTTGAACTGGTCGCCTACCCGCTGGCTGATATTGGCGCCGAACTGTTGGGCTTCTCTGTCAACGAATACACCCGCTGGACGCTGGGGGGCGCAACGTCGGGGCTGGTGAACGGCGATGGCGATTTGACCCGCTGGGTGTTTCTGCTGGCGGTACTGGTTTACGTGGTACTGTTGTGGGGCTTAACCTTGGTGATTATGACCCGTCGCGATTTGAGCAGTGGCAACGGCTAGAAAGCGGGCCGGAAACTGGAGTGGTTTTGGCCAAGGGTTATACTCCGGGCAATCGAGGCTAACGGAGCAGAGCAATGCTGGGCAAGCGTTCGGACCAAAAGGGCCTTTGGGAAGCGGACCGGTTGTATCTGGACTACGTGGGCCAGGACACCTTCTACGGCTTGCTGGCCTCACTGCGGGGCCAGTTGTTCCGCGATGACGATTTCGCCGAGATCTACTGTCCGGACAATGGCCGGGACAGCGTGCCGCCCAGCCTGCTGGCCACGGCGCTGCTGCTGCAGACCTACGACAAGGTGAGCGACGCCGAGGCCAAGGCGAGGGCTGACTTCGACATCCGGTGGAAGGTGGCGTTGGGGATTGAGATTGAGGATAGACCCTTTGCCAAGAGCACGCTGCAGATGTTCCGGGCGCAGTTGATACTGCACGACAAGGTGCGGGAGGTGTTCGAGAGCAGCCTGCGATTGGCGCGGCAGTCGGGCTACCTGAAAAAACGTGGGATGCGGGTGGCGCTGGACACGACCTACATCCTGGGACGGGGCGCGGTGAAGGACACTTACAATCTGCTGGCGGACGGGATCGTGAAGCTGATGCGGGTCCTGGCGGCCGTGGCGAACACCACCGTCAGGGAATGGGCCGAAGGCCAGGGGTACGACAAGTACCTGGGTTCCAGCATCAAGGGCGAGGCGGCGATTGACTGGTCGGACCGCAGAGCGCGGGCGGCGTTGCTGGCTGAGATAGTGGCCGACGCGGACCGGCTGCTGGAACTGGCGCGGCGGGCGTGGGTGGAATTGCCCGAGGACAGCGCCCAGCGGCAGATCATAGTGGACGGGGCGGAGTTGCTGGGACAGTTGCTGCACCAGGACATCGAGCGCAAGAGCGGCGATGCTGATGCTCATGCTGATGACGGGGTGAGCCTCAGGGACGGGGTGAGCAAGGACCGGATGGTGTCGGTGCCTGACCCGGAGATGCGCCACGGGCACAAGAGCAGCCGGCGGCGCTTCAACGGACACAAGGCGGCCATCGTGGTGGACACCGACAGCCAGCTGATCACCGCCGTGGACGTGTTGCCGGGCAACGCTCCCGACAATCTGGGGGCATTGGAACTGGTGGAGCAGAGCGAAGCGAGCACCGGCTCGGTGGTGCAGGAAGCCATGGGCGACGCCGCCGATGGGGACGGCGGGACCCGCCAGACCTTCGCCGACGCGGGAAGGCAGTTGGTGGCCAAAGTGCCGGGCCGGCCCAACCGGAGCCATTTTCCCAAGGATGACTTTCACCTTGACTTGGCCGCGGGCAGTTGCACCTGTCCGGCGGGACAGGTTACCCACGCCATGGTGTCGGCGGGGAAACGGACGGATGCCGCGGGTCGGGTCTACCGATTGCAGGCCTTCCAGTTCGACGGGGCGGTATGTCGGGCATGTCCACTGCGGTCCCAGTGCATCGCGGCCAAAGGCAGGCCGGGACGCAGAGTGCTGATCCACCCGCAGGAAGCCCTGCTGCAGGAGGCACGAGCGTTGCAGCAAAGCGCTGCCTACGACGAGTATCGAGCGCGACGGGTGCTGGTAGAGCATCGGCTGGCGCGGCTGGTCCAGCTGGGAATCCGCCAGTCCCGCTACTTCGGTAGGGTCAAAACCCGATTCCAGGTGTACTTGGCTGCCACGGTGGCCAACCTGACCCTGGTGTTGGGCAACATCGGTCTGTCAGGCGGTACCAGTGGCGGCGCAGCAGGCCACCGCGTCGTCCTCAATGATGTCCACGCTGTTGTCGCCAATACTGCGGCCAATTTGGGCGCTGTCCGGCTCGGACAACTATGGTCCCTGATTTTGCTCACCACGGCTTTACTGCCGCAACTCCACTTCCGAATCAGGGCTTTCCGGCCCGGTTTCTAGGCCTGCTACCTCGCCGCCCAACCGAGACCTTTGCGTAACGGTCGTTCCAGCGCCGGCCGGAACCTACGGGGCACGCCACCCTCACGCCGGCCCTCTCCCATCAAGGCAGAGGGGGCGCATAACCGGCGTTTCGGAGTCGGCCGGAACCCAAAATCTGAGCAACCGCCATCAGGAGACAACATGACTGCACCGCATACGCCGGGCGACTCTATCGCCATCAGCAGCGCCCGCCTGAATGACAACATGGCCGCTTTGGGTCAGATTGGCCTGACCGACGAGGGCATGCAGCGGGTGGCGTTCTCCGCGTTTGATATCGCCGGGCGCGACCACGTGATGGGGCTGATGGCCGCTGCTGGTATGTCGGTTCGTATCGACGCCGCCGGCAACATCATCGGGCGGGTCGAAGGCAGCGACGGGGCGCGTCCCGCCATCGTGCTGGGGTCGCACACCGACACCGTGCCCAGCGGAGGCCAGTATGACGGCGCGTTGGGCGTGATTGCCGCCATCGAGGTGGTCCACGCCGTCGCAGACGCCGGGCGCAGGCTGCGCCATCCGATTGAGGTTATGGTGTTCACCAACGAGGAGGGCACCGGCTTCCATCGGTGGCTGATGGGCAGTCGGGCGGTGGCCGGGCTGTGGGAACCCGAGGATTTCGCGGCGGTGGGCGACGATGGCGTAACGCTGGCAACCCGCCTGCCCGACATCGGCGGCAATATCTCCCGCATCGAACAGGCCCGCCGGCGACCCGACGAGCTGGCGTGCTACCTGGAATTGCACATCGAGCAGGGCCCATTGCTGCATCGCGGCGGTTTCCCGATTGGCGTGGTGACTGGCATCACCGGGCGTTCGGTGTACCACATTGACATTGTGGGAGAGGCCAACCACGCCGGCACGACCCCCATGTCGCTACGGAAGGACGCAATGTCTGCGGCGGCGCAGGTGGCACTGGCGGTACGGCGCATCGCCGGCGAGCTGGAGGTTTGTCGGGTGGGTACGGTGGGCAGCATGGCCGTACATCCCAACGCCGGCAACGTGATACCGGGCCGTGTGGAGGTCGGCGTCGAGTTTCGGGACGAGCGCATGGAATCGCTGGCGGCGGCGGAAGTGGAGCTGCGCCGCACTGCTGACGAGATAGCCCACATCGAGCAGGTGGCCATCACCGTAACGGCCCAGCGCAACACGCCTTCGGTTCCCGTTACCGGCAATATGCAGCGACTCATCGCCGACGCTGCGGGCATGGCCGGCCTCGACAACACCAACCTGCCCAGCGGAGCGGGCCACGACGCGCAGGCTATCGCCTCGGTTACGCCGGCTGCGATGGTGTTTGTCCCCAGCGTCGGCGGCATCAGCCACGCCCCGGCAGAGTTCACCACTCCAAAGGACTGCGCGAATGGAGCGCAGGTCCTGCTGAACGCCCTGCTGCTGGCGGACGAGCGGTAAGGCGGTCGACAACTGTATGGCTCCTCAACCCCGGAGCCTCATGCGAACCCGCTTGGTCATTGCGAGCGTGGCGTGGCAATCCCGTCGTCGTAGCAACGGCGGTGCGCCGACGTGTGTTCAACCTCATCGAGATTGCCACGTCCCTCGACGGGCTCGGGATGAGCGGGCGCTCCTCGCAATGACAGATTAAGTGGGTGCGGGTGAGAAAAACCCCGCCCTTGTCCGTGCCCCTCTCCAGCGACCGAAGAGAGTCGGAACAACGGTTAACGACCCCCGCTCCCTTGATGGGAGAGGGTTGGGGTGAGGGTGAAGCTCCCTGGGTTCCGGCGCAGGCCGAACAACGGCTGCGCCCCGCAACCAACGCCGTGCGACCGGAACCACTCATGCGTACCCGCTTGGGCATTGCGAACGCAGCGTGGCAATCTCGTCAGCGTAGCAACGGCGGATCGCCGACGTGTGTTCAACCTCATCGAGATTGCCACGTCCCTCGACGGGCTCGGGATGAGCGGGCGCTCCTCGCAATGACAGATTAACGCTGCGCTCCTCGCAATCACAAAGTGGGTACGCGTGACCCCTCCCGCAGCGCTCGCAACGATCCTCGGCATCCCTGCTATAATCCCCGCACTATGGAACTGTCTGCCGAATACGCTTTTCCCGGGCCGCCCCAGGCCGTTTGGGATGCTTTGATGAATCCCGATGTGCTGGCGGGCTGCATCCCCGGTTGCCGCAGTATGGAGCCCGACGGGCCGAACCGCTATCGGGCGGCGGTAACCATACGGGTGGGCCCAGTGGGCGGACAATACACCGCCGTCGTTGCCCTCTCCGACCTGAACCCGCCGCATTCGTACACCTTGACCATCGAAGGTTCGGGCAACATCGGGTTTGCCAACGGGACAGCCACCGTAACTCTGACGCCGTCTGGGAACGATGGCACCTCGGTCAAAGTTAACACCGACACCCAGGTCGGGGGCGCGGTGGCTCGCGTCGGCCAGCGGATGATGGGTTCGGTAGCCAAGGGGATGATGGACCGGTTTTTCGGGTGCCTGGCCGAATCGGTCGCCAACGCAACTTCACCATCACCGTAGACCTTCCCGTCGCGGGACAGCGGACATGGGTTGGCATCTGGCACAAGTGGACAGGCAACTACATCGCAATCGCCGGGGGATACTACCATGCCGTTCGTTGATGAACTGAGAGCCAAATATCATGGCCAGTGGGAAGGAATGGTAACCCATCCCTTTGTGCGGGAGATGGGCGACGGCAGTTTGGACATTAACAAGTTTCGCAGCTACTTCCGGCAGGACTATGTCTTCTGCTCCGACCTGGTGAAGCTGTCATCCATCGCCATCGCCAAAGCCGCCCCCGATTACGATGCCGGCAAGATGCTGAACGGGTTTCTGGCCAACTTTCTGTCCGCCGAAAACGACCTGTTTCTGAACGGTTTTCAGGAATTGGGCGTAACCGGCGACCAGTACCGGGAAACGGTAGCCAATCCCATTACCCAGGCCTTCGGCGACTTCATGGTGCGCACCGCGCTGGAGGGCGATTTGGACGACATAATCGCCCTCTTCTACGTTACCGAGGGCACCTATCTGGACTGGGCCACTCGCATCATCAACTCCGGCGTCAAACCCAACCACCCGGTATATCAGGGCTGGATCGACATCCACAGTCCCGACGTGCTGGCCGATGTGGTGGACTGGTTCACTGTACGGCTGAACGACGCCGGCGACCGGGCCAGCGCCACCAAATCTGCCAACCTGGAACGCATCTTCAGAACCACGCTGCGCTACGAGCACCTGTTTTGGGACGCCAACTATTATGGCCTCGGCTGGCCGGATGAAAATTAGTCCTCAATCTAGCACTATCCCGATGGAGACCTTTGCATAACCGTGTTTCCGGCGCCGGCCGGCACCCAGAGAGCCACCGTCCCGCGTACCCACGGTAACCTGTCATCGCAAGGAGCATAGCGTCAATCGGGCATCGCGAGAGGCACAGCGTCGATCTGTCATTGCCAAGAGCATAGCGTCAATCTGTCATCGCAAGGGGCACAGCATTAATCTGTCATTGCGAGGAGCGTAGCGACGTGGCAATCTCGATGCGGTCGAACACACGTCGGCGAACCGCCGTTGCTACGGCGACGAGATTGCCACCCTGCGCTCGCAATGACACAATGCACAAACCCACACCCACGACTCGCACACCCACGACTCGCACGCCCACGACTCGCATACCCACGACTCGCATACCCACGACTCGCATACCCACGACAACGGAGGGATTATCATGACGACGAGCCGCCCACTACCCAGCCGGGAGGAAGTGCTTGGCTATTTGAAAGATGACGTTAACTGGGGCCGCTGGGGCCCGGACGACCAGAAGGGCGCGGTTAATATGGTTGACGACGCCAAGCGACTGCGCGCCGCCGGGCTAGTCAAGAGCGGGGTTGCCGTGTCGCTGAGCCGCGAGTTTCCGGTTACGCCGGCTCCCAACAACCCGACGCCCGCCATCCACTATATGCGGAAGGGCCCCCGCGAGCCGGGCGGCGGTATGTCCACCGACTACTACGGCATCTCCTATCACGGTACCGCCACTACCCATCTGGATGCCCTGTGCCACGTTTGGGACGGCAACGGAATGTGGAACGGCAAAGACCCCAACGAGATGATTCAGTTTGATGGCGCCAAGTACGGCTCAGTCGACCACTGGAAGGAAGGCATCATCACCCGGGGCGTGTTGCTGGACGTGCCACGGCATCGGGGCACCGACTACGTTACTCAGGAAACCCCCGTCCACGCCTGGGAGCTGGACGACATCTGTGCCGCCCAGGGCGTGCAGATGGAACCCGGCGATGCTCTGATTGTGTACAGCGGCCGCGAGGAGTGGAACGCCGACGGCAATGCCATCTGGGGCGCCGACGCCACGCAGCGGCCTGGCCTCCACGCATCGTGCCTTAAGTTCATCCGCCAAAGCGATTGCTGCCTGCTGGTTTGGGACATGATGGACCACACGCCCAACGGCTACGACCTGCCCTGGTCGGTGCACGGCAGCATCTTCGCCTACGGCATCGGCCTGCTGGACAACGCACTGCTGCAACCCCTGGCGGAAGCCTGCGCCGCCGCCGGCCGCTACGAGTTCATGCTGACCGTCAACCCGTTGCGGGTAACGGGCGGCACCGGCTCACCCGTGAACCCGGTGGCGATTCTGTAATCACCTGGTGTGCTCCCCTCGCCCCAACCCCTCTCCCCCTGGGAGAGGGGCGTTTTGTTCTTACCTGGATTCGTTCTTACCTGTAACAGAATACAGGGGATGCCACCGCACGAGGTGGCACAAGGACGTTAGTAGGGCTATCTACAAAATGGTGGGAGACAAGGAGAAGTCAGTCAACGTTGATCCGACATCGTTCGGTCAAGAACGGGGGTGCTGGAACGGGCGGACTTGCAACGCATACTGCGCGACCAAACTGGAGTATTGGAGGAAGGGCTGTTAATAATTTCCGAGGAATTCGGCAATTGGCAAGATTCCAACCGAAGAATTGACCTGTTGGGCCTGGACGCCGAAGGCGGCCTGGTTGTGGTTGAGTTGAGCGGAAGAAATCTCCGAGGGCTAATCCATTGCCCCAAATTTCGAGCGGACGTTCCCTTGCATCGACGTCATTACGCCATGGGAGCCAGTTTGTCCAGGAAGCGCCGAACGTCGGCTAGCCCGGCGGCTACGTTAGGGGCGTTGTCCCAGTTCTCATAAAAGTTGACGTGCAGGTTGCCCGCAACAGCAAACAGCCGCCGGATTTCGTCATCCCCCGTTTCGGCAACCAATCTCGCGATGACGTTGTACAGTTCGGCATGGCCTTTGTGCTCCCAGCCCCGCTGCTCGGCAACGGATTTGACCATCTGTGCCGCTGCGCCCCAGCCTTTTTCGGACGCTTGCCGCGTGTCGCCGCGGGCCAGTTCGTCTTCCCCCTGTTTTATCAGGGCCTCACTCGCCTCTTTGTAAATTTGGGCCACCATAATTCTGCTCCGAATAAGCCTCCCCGATAGGAGATCGGATTATACTATAATAGCGCCCCATTCCAACCCGTCTTATGGAGAACACTATGGCCGTTTTGCGTCCGTTCCGTGGTTGCAGATTCAATCCCGCCGTGGTGGGTAATCTCTCTGATGTGGTCTGCCCGCCATACGACATGATTGGCGCCGACCTCAAGGTCGAATTGCAACGGCGCAGTCCGTATAACGCGGTGCACCTGGAGGGTGGCGAGCAGCCCGACCCGATCGATCCCCAGGCAGGTTACCAGCAGGCGGCCCGTCTGTTCCAGCAGTGGCTGGCGGATGGGGCCCTGCTGCGGGAAGACCACCCAAGTTTCTACCTGATGCGGCATGCCTACGACTTTGGCGGCCGGCGTTACCAGCACCTGGGTTTCTTTGCCGATGTGCTGGTGGAGGACTACGACGCCGGCGCCGTGTTTCCCCACGAGTTCACCCGCGAGCCGGCCGTGCTCGACCGGGTGGCCCTTCTGGATGCTTGCCGGGCCCAGTTCAGCCCTATAATGTCGCTGTACCGCGACGCAGCCGGCGACCTGCGCCGGATATTCGACCAGATTATGGCCGCCGCTCCCGATGCCCAGGCGTTCACACCGGCCGGGGGCGAAGCTCAGGTGTGGCGAATCGCCGACGCCAACACGCAATCCGCGCTGGCTGACACCTTTGCCAGTCGCCCGGTATTTCTCGCCGACGGCCACCACCGTTACGAGGCCGCCCTGCGTTACCGGCGCAGCCAGCCCGACACCACGCAGGGTAATGAGAATGCCGCCTCCAATTACGTGATGATGACGCTGGTCGAGTTCGACGACCCCGGCCTGCTGCTGCTGCCCTACCACCGGGTGGTGGGCGGCCTGTCGCCGGAGCAGTTGGCTAGTGTCCGCCAGCGCCTCGATGATTTGTTCGACGCGCGGCCGCTGGATACCGGCGAAAGTACCTCGGCGGCGGTGTCTGAGGTTGCGCGGGTGGGACACAACCAGCATTGTTTCGCCGTGTTCGCCTCCGATTGCGCACCCACGATGCACACGTTGAAGCCGGGTCTGGACTGGCAGGGTTGGGGATCGCTGGCCGTGTCGGAAGCGTGGCTCCTGCAGGAGCGGGTGCTGGCGCCCGCCCTGGGCGATGCGCTGGGTCAGCACATTGACTATAGCCCCGACCATGACGCCATCGTCGAGCAGGTCAATCGGGGTGAACAGCAGTTGGCCATCCTGCTCAAACCCTTCCCCCTGGAGCCGTTCCGGGAGATAGTCAGCGCCGGCCAGCGCCTGCCTCCCAAATCCACGTTTTTCTACCCCAAACTACCCACCGGGCTGGTGATAAACCAGTTGTCGGGCACCGTTTAGCAACGGCAGCGAGGGCGGTCGTTGCTGCCGCCTAGAAGTCTGGCCGGAAAGCCAATTTGCCAAGTTTTTGGCGTTGAGCATCAGACGTATTATTGTCGCCTTCGCCGTCATGATGTATGCAAAGCGTCCCGACGATCCATTTATGCGTCGATAATCGGCGTAGGGAATACCCCATTTCCCGAAGCATCGGGGTTTCCGGCCGCGTTTCTAGCCCCCACACCGTCGCGCCCAATCCGGAGGGCATGGCGGCAAGGGGCAATTTCGTCGACGACTACGCGGACCGACCGGCTATAAGAACACGGTATAACCTCTGGATCACGCTATATGATCAGTTACTTCTCGAATGTCCGTTCCGGTCTTGCTGCCTATCGCTGGGCTGATCTGCGGGGGGACGCATACGGGGGAATCACCACCGGGATTTTGATGCTGCCCATCTCGATGGGGTTTGGTGTCATGACGGGCTTGGGTCCGGTTGCCGGATTGCACGGATCGAATGCAGTCGGCCTGTTTTCAGCGATTTTTGGTGGAACACGGGGCTTGATCGTCAGCCCGAATATATTTGCTGTTATCGCAATGGCCATCATTGTCACCAAATATACGACCACGATCGGCGAAGCGTTGACCGCCGCGATGCTGGCCGGGGTTATTCAAATAATTCTTGGGATGCTGAAATTCGGACGCTACATGTCCTATATGCCGTACTCTCTGCTGGCTGGATTTTTTACTGCTGCCGGAATTCTCCTCATACTGACCCAAATCATGCCTGCTTTAGGTCAGGCGCCAATGAGCGGAGATGTTGCCGATAACATCGATAGCTTGATCGCTGCGGTGCAGAACACCAATTCCCATGCCCTGCTGCTGGTCATCATTTCGATTGCCATTGGATTCTTGTGGCCCGCCCGTTTGGCCAAATTCTTGCCAGCTACCTTCGTCGTACTTTTGGTAGGAACCGTCCTCGGCGTCGTCTGGCTACGAGATGCACCTGTCGTCGGGGCTGTACCTTCGGGCTGGCCGGAAATTCAGATGCCGGTGTTCTCGGCGGGACTGTTGATCCGGGTGCTGGAACCGGCTTTCGTCATGGCCCTGATGAATACCATCAGCTCGCTGATGCTGTCCCTGGTGATTGATCCGATCACCGGAGTGGGGCATAAACCAAATCAACAAACCATCAGCATTGGCTTGGGAAATATTATTGCCAGCCTGTTCGGAGGGATGGTCGGAGCTGGAAGCTACGTCACTCTCAACAATTTGAGAAGTGGCGGACGGTCTCCAGTGAGTGGCATCCTGGCCGTCGCTGTATTGATGGCCGCCTTGCTGGGCGCTGGGCCCCTGTTGAGCAAAATTCCCAGTGCAGTGTTGGCTGCTATCCTGGTCCAAATCGGCTGGAATCTGATTGACTGGCGTTTTGTTGCCCGTCTTCATCGCATATCGGGGAGTTACGCCCTGGTGATGCTTGCCACCACCGCGGTGGCGGTGCTGGTCGATTTTGTGACCGCCATCTTGATCGGAATCGCGCTGTCGCATTTTATCAACGCCAGGCGCGTGGAGCGTTTCGAGCTTAGACGGTTAATTTCCGTTCCGTTGCTGGACCGGGAAATTCTCCCCGCCGATGAGGCAGATCCCTTTGAAGCCCGGTCGGGATTGATCGTTTTCCCGGATCGCATTTCAGTAGCGTCCGCCAGGGAAGTCGTCCGCATCGTCAGGCAGGATATCGGCCAGAATCACATTTCCATATTCGATCTGTCCCGAACCGAATACGTAGACGATACCGCCGCAATGATCATCGGCCAACTCATCGACGTCGCCACTGATCTGGGGACCCGGCGATTCATCATCGCCGGTCTGCAACCAGAAGTAACTGAAACGCTGAAATCGATGAAAATACTGGACTCCATTCCCGCCTCGAACTTCGTCGCCAACCTCGACGAGGCAAAGTTGGTGGCCAGGCCAATGCTGGCCAGTTTCGCACCAGTTTCCTCCGAATAAATGGTCAGTTTTTGTCGTTCATATCCGCAGCGCAATTAAATACTCCCAACCTTCAATTTGACCGGCCTGGGTATCGGTTACCTGCATATGCACTCAACCATATGCACTCAACCCGCCCCGCAGGGTCTTTCGATTGTCCCCTGATGTCATTGCGAGCGCAGCGTGGCAATCGCGTCGCAGTATCTACCAACGCTGTCGCCAGCCCACCCTTGACCGCTACGTTCCGATAATCGAAAGGCCCCGCCTGCCCCGGGGGAAGCGCCGACAGATTTCGTAAAACCCTGCTATAATTTCTGCGTTGCGCCAACATCAGGAACCTGCCTGACACCCACCCCAAACTCGCGTATTGGCCCCGGCAGTTGCCGCCATTCTTGCCTTGATACCCTGCGGATTGAACCTGCCGACCCAATCTGACTCTAGGACCTGAAAAGCCGAGGAGCCTTTCCCATGACCTTGACCAAAATTGCCCAGCAGAACCTGCGCACCCCCGGACCGACTCCGATACCGGACGACATCATCGCTGAAATGTCGCTGCCGATGATCAACCACCGGGGGCCTGAGTTCAAGGAGCTGATTGAGGCTACCACCGCCGGGCTAAAGCAGGTCTTTATGACCAACGATGACCTGTACATCCTCACCTCCAGCGGTACCGGCGCTCTGGAGGCGGCGGTAGTCAACACCCTGTCCCCCGGCGACCGGGTGATCGCCTGCACCGCCGGCGCCTTTGGCGACCGGTTCGTTCAGCTCGCCCAGGGCTACGGCGCCGACGTGCTCTGCATGGACTTTGAGTGGGGCGACGCCATCGACGCCGAGGCCATTCGCGCGGAACTGCAAAAGGACGCATCCATCAAGGCCGTTCTGGTAACCCACAACGAAACCTCCACCGGCGTTACCCACGACCTGGAGGCCATCGCCCGCGTGGTCAAGGGTGAGTTCGACAAGCTGCTGTTGGTTGACGCCGTGAGCAGCCTCGGTTGCCTGCCCCTGCCCGTCGACGGCTGGGATTGCGATGTGGTCGCCACCGGCTCGCAAAAGGGTTTTATGATTCCGCCGGGCCTGGCCTTCATCAGCATCAGCGCCCGCGGGTGGGAAGCTTATAAGGATGCCAAAATTCCCCGGTTCTACTTCGACCTGATGGCCGCCGAGCGTTCGTTGCAACGCGGACAAACCCCCTGGACGCCCAACGTCGCGCTGCTCTACGGCCTGCGCCTCGGTTTGGACCGCATCCTCAGCGAGGGTTTGGAGTCGGTATACGGGCGCCACGCCAGCATCGGCGAATATTGCCGGGCCGGCGTCAAGTCTCTAGGTCTCCAGCTGCTCGCCACCGACGAGTCCCGCGCCTCCAACACCGTTACCGCCATCAAGATGCCAGAGGAAATCGACGGCGGCAAGTTCATGGCCATGATGCGCGAGGACGAAGGCGTTGTATTGGCCGGTGGCCAGGGCAAACTTACCGGCCACTGCTTCCGAATCGGCCACTTGGGATGGGTCTCACAGGCCGACATTACGGAAGTGCTGGAAGCGTTGGAGCGCGTGCTCCCCAAGGTTGGCTTCAAAGGATAACCCTTCGTATTCCCGTAGGGGCGCGGGTTCCCGTGCCCCTGCACTTATCCTGCATCATGTCATCCAATTCTCAACTGCAACAGGCGATGGCGGCGTTGCGTATGTCGCTCGCTGAAATTCGCCACAAGGAAGAGCAGCTGGAAGCCACCATCTCCCAGTTTCGCACCCAGTTGCGCCGGCTGCCCCGCCAGACCATCTACGGCCACGCGCCCCTGGACACGATACTGTCGGCGATGGGTGAGGTCGACGAGCGGCTGCTTGACGCCGAGGACAACCGCCGGCGCCTGCAGACGGTGAAGAAGGCGGCCCTGGACGAATTGGCCGCGCTGGAATCGGTGCATCAGGTTGACGAAGCGCGCAAATCGTTGGCCCGGTTGAAGCAGCAGTCCAACAGCCAGCCGGTGTCAGACGAAACCGCCGCTGAAATCCGCCAGCTGGAGCAGTTCATCGCCGAACACAGCCGCCGCGCCGAACAGGCCATAACCGCCAGCTTCCAGGAGCGCCGCGAGCAGGGGTGACATTCTCCCCTCTCCCTTGATGGGAGAGGGTTAGGGTGAGGGTGAAGCGGCGGCGCGTACTGCTATACTGCCCTCATGGACTCCATAATGCTCGAAAACTACCGTTGCTTCGGCGAAAAACAAACCGCGCGCCTGGCTCCGTTGACGCTGTTGGTAGGCCCCAACAGCACCGGCAAAACATCGTTCCTGGCGTTGATTCGGGCACTTTGGGATACGGTCTTCGGTGAATCGATACCCAATTTCCGGGAGTTCCCTTACGATCTGGGTTCGTTCCAGGACATCGCCCACAATCGCGGTGCCAGGGGTAGTCAAGCCAGCGAATTTGTGGCTGGATTCGACTTTTCACCTATAGAAATAATGGAAGGCTCGCCTGTCCACATGTGGGCCACCTTCGAGAATCGTGACACCGCTCCCTTTCCTGCATTCAAACGGTTTTTCTCCAATGACGCAGTTGTGGAAGTACGGGAAACTGGAGCGGGCGACATCTCGGTGAGATCTCGTGACAGCGACGACGAATGGCAGGATTATGCACCACTCCCGGGTTTGGCCGAGTTTTCCGAGCGGTTCCCTTTGCCTTTTGGGTTCCCCAAGTTTCTTTTTGCTCTCCAGCGGCAGGGCGCTGGTGATCTGCCCGGGGAGGACCGGGGCGAAACGGCTGGGCAGCATTTAGTGACGGCTATTTTAGCTGAGCGATGGTCCCACAAACGCCCCTTTGCCAATGCAGCGATTCGTTCTCGTCCCCGTCGAACTTATGACCCGATCCTCCAATCACCCGATTCGGAAGGTGAATACATTCCCAGTTTCCTGGCTGGGTTGACCCGAACGAACTCGGATGAATGGCAACTGTTGAAACAGCGACTCGAACATTTTGGACAGGTATCGGAGTTGTTCAACGAAATCTCCGTTAGATCTTTGGGGAACTCGGACGGAGATCCGTTTCAGTTGCAAATTCGCAAGTTTGGCAATCGCAGGAAGGGTCGACCTCGTAACCTGATCGACGTTGGCTATGGCGTTAGCCAAGTATTGCCGACTATAACCGAAATATTACGGGATAATGGCCCTTCGACGTTCCTCCTTCAGCAGCCGGAAGTCCACCTGCACCCCAGCGCCCAAGCCGCTCTGGGCACGCTCTTCTGCCAGGTAGCGGCCGGCGATCGGCAAATCGTGGTGGAAACCCACAGCGACTACCTAATCGACCGCGTACGCATGGACGTGCGAGATGGCACGACGGATTTGAAACCGGAGGACGTGTCGATCCTCTACTTCGAGCCGCGCGACTTGGACGTGAAGATACATTCCATTCGCATTGATGAGATGGGAAACGTGCTGGACGCGCCACACTCCTATGGAGAATTCTTCATGGCGGAGACGCGCCGTTCCATTGGATTGTGATTGGTGTGCGCTATAGTTGACAACAATGTCAGACATGAGGTGTTCGGTGGTCAGGATACGCAAACACCAGCCGGAAAATATTTCCTTGATTGGTTAGACAGCTCGCGCGGCGCGTTGGTGATAGGAGGCGGACTAAGGCGCGAACTTGGTGACTATCGTCGATTCGAGGTGTGGTTCGAGACCGCTGTCCAGTTCGGTCGCGCTCGTCAAGTTGATGATGCACGGGTCGAATCAGAAACAAATCATTTGCGTTCGCAATCCATCAGGTCCGACGACGAGCACGTCCTGGCATTAGCCAGAGTTAGCGGCGCGCGGTTGCTGTTTACCAACGACCGGGACTTGCAGAGGGACTTTCAGAATCCTGAAATCGTTGGCGGCACGCGGGGGCGAATCTACACGACCGTCGAACGCACCGATGTCCGGCGGTCACACCGTGATTTGCTGAAACGCACCGATCTCTGCCAAGGCTAATCTGCTGCTGGCGTCCGCCTCGCCGCCAATCTCCCGTATGGTATATTGAACCGGCATTTTCGCCGCTAATCCATGCCCGCCAGGAGCGCTTTACAATGGCCAGCACCGCGTCGTCCAGCGCAGATATCACCCACATCTCTGACGGTAGCATCACCTCCCCGCAGGGCTTTTCCGCCGGCGGCGTTTTCATCGGCCTCAAGAGCCGTGGCGAGGACAAGCTGGACCTGGCCATGCTGGTCTCGGACACCCCTTGCTCCGTTGGTGGAGTCTTCACCACTTCGGCGATCCGCTCCGCGACTGTTGATCTCGACCGCACACGGGTTGCCACCGGCAAGGCCCGTGCCCTCATCGTCAACGCCGGCATCGCCAACACCTGCGTCGGCGCTCAGGGCTACAAGGACGCCGAGGAAATGACACGCCTGGCCGCCGACACCCTGGGCACCGCGGCCGAAGATGTGCTTGTATGCAGCACCGGTGTCATCGGCGTCGAGCTGCCCATGTCGCTAATCCGCTCCGGCGTAACCCAGATCGTGCTGGACGACGCCGGCGGCAATCAGCTGGCCCGTGCCATGATGACCACTGACACTCATCCCAAGGAAACGGCGGTGTCATTCACCACCTCTACGGGCCAGACCATCACCATCGGCGGTGTGGCCAAGGGTTCGGGGATGATTCACCCCAACATGGCGACGATGCTGTCCTTTGCGACTACCGATGCCGCCGTCGATCCCGGATTCCTGCAAACCACCGTGAAGGCCGTCGCCGACGAAACCTACAATATGCTGACGGTGGATGGCGACAGTAGCACCAACGACACCTTCCTGGCCTTTGCCAACGGGCAGGCCGGCAACCCGGTCATTGACGAGCGTTCGCCGGACGCCGACTCCTTCCGCCTCGCGCTGCAACGGGTTTGCACCGACCTAACCCGTATGTTGGCCCGCGACGGCGAGGGCGCATCCCGCCTCATCACCGTGCAGGTCGACGGCGCCCGCAGCGACGCCGACGCCCGCCTGGCCGCCAAAACCATCGCCGGCAGCAACTTGGTGAAGTCGGCGGTGTATGGCGCCGACCCCAACTGGGGCCGACTGATGATGGCCCTGGGACGCAGCGGCGCAGAGGCTCAGGAGGAGCACGTCGACCTTTTCGTTAACGGCGTTTGCATCATGGAGGCCGGCACTCCCATACCCTTCCATCGGGACGCTGTGGTCGCCCTCATGTCGGGAGAACAGGTGGACTTTCGAATCAGCCTGAACTTGGCCGACGGCATGGCTACCGCCTTCGGCTGCGACCTCACCGAGCAGTACGTAATCATCAACAGCGCGTACACCACCTGAAAAACGCGTCCCCCCAGCAGTCCCCGCTCCCTTGACGGGAGAGGGTGAGGGTGAACATCTCCGCATAGCCATTCGTATCAAAGCCATTAGCAAGCCAAACATAGTCAGTCCCCTCTCCCTCGACGGGAGAAGGCTAGGGTGAGGGTGAACATCTCCGCATAGCCATTCATTCCGAACCTGGCGGAGGACTCCCCCTCACCCCAGCCTTCTCCCACCAGGGGAGAGGGAGCCTTAGGTTCCACAGCATCAGCCATTGAGCACCGCAAACCGTGTCGCAACCATCCAAACCGGCCCCCCTCGTCGTTAAAATCGGCGGCAGCACGCTGGGCGGTAACGATACCTCGCTACAGGATTTGGCGTCCCTGCACGCCGCGGGCCGTCCCATCGTCATCGTGCACGGCGGCGGCAACGTCATCAGCGAATGGATGCGGCGGCAGAACCTGGCCCCCAACTTCGTCAACGGCCTGCGGGTCACCGATGCGCCGTCGCTGGAAATCGTGGTGGCCGTGTTGGGCGGGTTGGTCAACAAGGAACTGACCGCTCACATGCAGAGCCTCGGCGCACCCACCATCGGCCTCAGCGGGATGGACGGCTGCCTGCTGCAGGCGTGGGTTGCCAACCCCGATCTGGGTTACGTGGGTGAGATTGCCCGGGTGGACACCAAACCGGTCAACACCATCGTCGCCGCCGGGTTTATCCCCATGATTTCGCCCATCGCCGTGGATGTTACGGAAGGCAGCGACCACGCCGGCCAACCCCTCAACGTGAACGGCGACACGGCGGCCGGTGCCCTGGCCCATGCCCTGGAGGCCGAGCGGATCATCTTCCTGACCGACGTGGCCGGTGTGATGGACAACGGCGGGCGCGTCATCCCGCGCATGAACGCCCGCAGCGCCGTGTCGTTGCGCAACTCCGGTGTGGCGCGCGGCGGGATGCTGCCCAAGCTCGACGCCTGCCTCGCGGCCATCGCCGACGAAGCCGTACCCAGCGCTCACATCATCGACGGCCGCGAGCCCGGCGCCCTCATGAATTGCATCAACGGCAACCCCATTGGCACCCGCATCACTCCATAAAGAAGAACCCCCTCCCACAAAGGGGGGGGTTAGAGCCTGCCCTAAGCCTCTCCTGAAGTTGAGGGTGATCTTCCTCTGTTAGACCTCCTGCTCCTCACGTGCGCTGTCCCGTTACGGATCGTAAGTTCCCATATTGCGGACACCGTTTCGTAAAATACGCATCTGTACGCCACGGATTGTAAGCACTATGATGTTTACATGAGAACCACGTTGACGTTGGATGATGATTTAGCGGACGCCCTCGTGGAGCGAGCGCGCCTGCTGGAGCTGCCCTTCAAGCAAGTCGTGAACGACGCAATACGACGGGGTTTGTCCCAGGACGTCGAGACCACCAATCTCCCACGGTTCCAGTTGACTCCGAACAACAGCGGGTTCGTGTCCGACGTGGATCCGTTCAGGTTGAATCAACTGAATGACCAAATTCAGGCCGAGGACCGCGGCGCTGGGGACTGATCTTGATCGTTCCCGACGTCAACCTGCTCGTTTATGCTTACAACGACGAGGCTCAATTCCACGAGCCCGCGCGACTGTGGTGGGAGGGAGCGGTGAACGGCACCGAAAGGGTGGGTGTCCCGTGGATCGTGTCAACAGGATTTGTCAGGCTCATGACCCACCCCAGGGTGTTGACTCGCCCGGTGAACGCCACCCAAGCCGTCGATTACGTGCTGGAATGGTTCGCCTACCCCCACGTCATCCCTATCAACCCCGGGGACGAGCACCTCACTTACTTCCGACGCAATCTCGCCGCCGCCGGGACGGGCGCTAACCTGGTTACCGACAGCCACATTGCAACGCTGGCGATGGAGTACCAGGCTGAGTTGCACTCCAACGACACTGACTTCAGCCGCTTCCCGGGCCTTCGCTGGCGTAATCCTCTGACGCCGGTGTGAACACGTGACAGCGACTAGACCACCGGCTCGCCCGGTTCACTGTCCGGGCAAACTCATTCAGAAGACTGAAACGAAGTAGGGGCGACCGCTAGGCCGCCCCTACTCTCGCTTTGGTGCAAACGGTTGACCTAAGCGGCGATCAGATCCTTCTGAATCGCCTCGGCCATGATACCGTTGTGGGCGCCCAGATGGGCAACCACGTCGGCCGTGGCAGCCTGCAGCAGCTCAGCGTCCAGGCCGGCCGCCGCGTCGGTGTAGCCGGCCTCGGCCAGCAACGCTGCGGATTGCTCGCGCACCTGCTCCAGCGACCACGCTACCTGCGCCTGGCTCTCCATAATGCCTTCGGGGAAATCGACGTGGGAGCCGCCGGCGCCCAGCTTGTCGTAGCCACCCTTGTGCCAATGACCGCGCGACCCATGGGGGTCAAAACGAACGATTTCCACGCCGCTGACGTCGACGCCGAACGTCGGGCCGCCGAACTTGGCCTTCAGGCAGCGCAGGGGCCAGCAGTACAGGGTTACGTCGCCGGTCTTGCTCAACGGGCGGATCATCACCTTGCCCAGATAGGACTCGCCATCAATCATAGTTGCCATGTGTAATTCCTCCAGAATGAAATCGTTGGCCGAAAGTTGTCAACACGCATATTAACACAAACGCCGCCAATGCCAAAATCGGTGCGCGCGGAACCAGTCCCACGGCATCATGTGTAACCACTTTGTCATTGCGAGGAGCGCCCGCTCATCCCGAGCCCGTCGAGGGACGTGGCAATCCCGCTGAGGCTGAACATCCGTCAACAAACCGCCGTTGCTACGGCGACGGGATTGCCACGCTACGCTCGCAATGACAGAGCGGGCACGCGTGAGGTCCCACGGCCGGCGGGTTTGCCGTGAGGGCCCGCCGCCGCTTCCCGATGCGCATGGCGTATAATGTACCGTGCGCCACCGCGCGTAACACACTGAAGGGAGCAGATTTCAATGCCCAGCAACGCTGAATACATCGCCATTGAGCAGCAGTACTACGCCCAGACCGTCCGGCGACGCCCGGTGGTCATCGTGCGGGGCGAAGGCTCCCGAGTGTGGGATGCCGACGGAAAGGAATACATCGACTTCGTCGCCGGCTGGGCCGTGGACAACCTGGGCCACTGCCCGCCCGTCGTGGTGGAAGCCATCCAAAAGCAGGCGGCCACGCTCATCCAGACCTCCAACCAGTTCTACACCCTGCCGCAGCTGGAAATCGCCAAGATGCTGATCGAAAACTCCTGCATGGATCGGGTGTTCTTCTGCAACAGCGGCGCCGAGGCCGTGGAGGGCGCCCTCAAAATCGCCCGACGCTACGGCAAGCTGCACAAGAACGGGGCCTATGGTGTCATTACCGCCCTGAATTCGTTCCACGGGCGCACGATGAATGCCGTGGCCGCCACCGGCCAGCCCCACTACCACGAGCTGTTTGAGCCCATCCCAGAGGGTTTTACCTACGTCGACTTCAACGATGTCGAGGCGGTGATGAACGCCACCACCGAGAACACCGTCGCCGTGATGATCGAGCCGGTGCAGGGCGAGGGCGGCGTGAACATCCCCGACGATGACTACTTCCAGCGGCTGCGGGCCTGGTGCGACCAGAACAACATCCTGCTGATTCTGGACGAGGTGCAGACCGGCATGGGTCGCCTGGGCAGCCTGTTTGGCTATGAGGAATACAACGTCGAGCCTGACGTGATGATTCTGGCCAAGGGATTGGGCTTCGGCGTGCCCATCGGCGCGTTTCTCGCCAAGGAAGACGCGATGGCGCTGACCTACGGCGACCACGGCAGCACCTTCGGCGGCAACCCCCTGACCACCGCCGCCGCCGCCGCCGGCACCCGTTATCTGCTGGACAACGACATCCTCGGCCACGTCAAGCAGATGGAAGTGGTTCTGAAGGACCGGCTGGACGGCCTCAAGTCCAGGTACAGTTTCGTCAACGAAATCCGCTGCAAGGGCCTGCTGGCCGCCGTTGCCTTCGACAGCGACATCATGCCCCAGGTTATGGACGCCGCCGAGGCCGCCGGTGTGCTGCTCAACGGCGTGCGACCCAACGCGGTGCGCATCATGCCCGCCCTCAACATCACCGAGGCGGAAATCGACGAAGGCGTGGGGCGGCTGGATACGGCGCTGGGCAACGTGTAGGGGATTCGCGCCCTCACTCCCGTATCAAGTGCGGGGCAGGCTCTAACCCTCTCCTCATGCGTACCCACTTTGTCATTGCGAGCGTAGCGTGGCAATCTCGTCGCCGTAGCAACGGCGGTTCGCCGACGTGTGTTCAGTCTCATCGAGATTGCCACGTCGCTATGCTCCTCGCAATGACAGAAGGCGGGACGGGTTGCCACGTCGCTATGCTCCTCGCAATGACAGAAGGCGGCAGGGCCAGCGCACGTCAAACTCCCGTTAACTCCGGGAAATAAGTGGAGTAGAACCCTCGGTCCCTGGTAAGCAGTGTATCGGCAGCTATGTAAGCGTGTGCTCCGATCAAAAAATCGGTGATGATCCGTTCCCTGGGCCCGCCCGCCTGTCGGTATCGGAGCCACCGCATGCCGGCCTCGAAGGCGATCGAAGTATTGATCGGCGAAACCGACGCGCCGATGGCACGCAGGGCGTCGTCCAGCGTCTGCCGGAGGCCAAATGCGGGCGCCAGTTCTGCATATACTACGTCGCAAACCAGGATCGCGCCAGTATCGTAGGCGTGTCGCAGCCTCGCTTGCGATTCGGGGCCGTGGCGTTCGTCCCCCAGGAAAACGTCCAGCAATACGTTGGTATCCACTGCGGTAATCATCTTCCCCGAATTGCTTCCAGGTATTCGTCGGTGCTGCCGCTGTCCCTCAATATGGCGTAAACCCGTTCCACTGGATGTTGCGCCGTAGTTTGCTTCCGGATCAGAAGTCCGCTCTCGATCGGGGTGATCTCGATTTCCACGTTTGGATTCAGGCCGAATCGGTCTCTTAGGTGCTTGGGGATGGTGATTTGCCCACGTTCGGAAATGCGCATACATGCTCCGTATGAATTACGTATGCATCCAATCATACCACCGTGGCGCCAACCATAACTACCAAACCCGCCAACAAAAAGCCCCTCTCCCACCGGGAGAGGGGCTGGGGTGAGGGCCGCAACCCTACCCCTGCTGCCGGTTCTGCGTCCTTACCGGCAGGCCGTAAATGTCGATAAAACCTTTGGCGGCGGTATGGTCGAACTCGTCGCCCCGGTCGTAGGTGGCCAGGCCATAGTTGTACAGCGGGCGGTCGGCGCGGCGGCCGGCCACTACGCACGTCCCCTTGTGCAGCCGTAACCGCACCTCGCCGGTAACGTGGCGCTGCGTGGACACGACGTAGGCGTCCAGGTCACGGCGGTGGGCGGTGAACCACAGGCCGTTGTACACCAGCTCGGCATACTCCTGGGCCACCCGCTCCTTGAACCGAGTCTGCTCCCGGGACAGGGTCATGGTCTCCAGGCCCCGGTGCGCCGCGTGCAGCGCGACCGCGGCCGGCGATTCGTACACCTCACGCGACTTGATGCCCACCAGCCGGTTCTCCACGTGGTCGATGCGACCCACGCCGTGGGCTCCGGCCAGGTGGTTCAGATGGGTAATCAGGTCGACGCCGGCCATGCTCTCGCCATCCACGGCGGTGGGTATCCCCTCGTCGAAGTGGATTTCCACGTAGGCCGGCTCGTCGGGCGCGGCGTTGGGGTTGGCCGTCCACTCGTAGGCGTCCTCGGGCGGTTCGTTCCAGGGGTCTTCCAGCTCGCCGGCCTCGGCGCTGCGGCCCCACAGGTTCTCGTCGGTGCTGTATTTGTTGTTGGACGGGGCGATCGGCAGGTTGCGCGCGCGGGCGTACTCCACCTCGTCCTCGCGGTTCATGCCCCACTCGCGGATGGGCGCGATGACCTCCACGCCCTGGGTGAGGGCAGCCACGCCCACCTCGATGCGAACCTGGTCGTTGCCCTTGCCGGTGCAGCCGTGGGCGATGGCCTCCGCGCCGTGTTCTTCGGCAACCTCGGCCAGGTAGCGGGCGATCAGCGGACGGCCCAGCGCGGTGGCCAGCGGATACTGACCCTCGTAGATGGCGCCGGCCCGCAGCGCCGGCCACAGGAACTCGTCGACCAGCGTCTCCCGACCGTCCACGGTAATGGCCTCGGATGCGCCCACGGCATAGGCGCGCTGGCGAATCGTTTCCAGGTCCACCATGCCCAGGTCAATGGTGCAGGTGATGATATCGGCGTCGTAGTTTTCCTTGAGCCAGGGCACGGCCACCGAGGTATCGAGTCCGCCGGAATAGGCCAGGACGATTTTCTTGCTGGGCATTGGGCAGGTGCGCTCCTTTTTTGATGCAACCAGTATAGCAAGGGATTCTGCCCTCACGCCGGGTGCGCGACCCCTCTGTCATTGCGAGCGCATCGTGGCAATCCCGCTGGCGAAGGGAGGGACGTTGCCCGCTACGAGATTGCCACGTCGCTGCCGCTCCGCGCAATGACAGCGATAATCGCCTCTCCCTCGACGGGAGAGGGTTAGCCCCAATCCACCGAAAAGATGAGTGTCGCGGTGTGCTGAAGGGGTAAGAAAGTGCTCCTGTGCATCTGGGATAATGGCTTTTGAAACAGGAAACCGTCCCCAGGCCAGGAGCACCCAAAAGATGCTAGCAGATGACCACCCCGACCGCATCCAAATCGCCTTTGACGACCACCGCCTGGTGGCCAATGCTGGGCTGATCCTGCCAGCCACGCTGGGCCGGCATCTGGGCCGGCCCGAACTGGTTGACCGGCACCTGGACCTGGGTCGCGCCCCAGGCCGAGCCAACACCGGCGACAAGGTGATGACGCTGGTGGCGTCTGCTCTGGCCGGAGGAGACTGCATTGACGACGCCGACGTGCTGCGCACCGGCGGAACGGCTAGCGCCATCGGCTGCGTAGTCAAGGCGCCATCCACCCTGGGGACCTTCCTGCGCAGTTTCCGGTGGGGCCACGTCCGCCAACTGGATCGGGTCAGCCGGGAGCTGCTGGCCCGGGCCTGGTCGGCTGGGGCCGGACCCGGCGACGGGCCGTTGACCATCGACCTGGACTCCACCATCTGCGAGACATACGGTCTGGCCAAGGAGGGGGCGCGCGACCACGGCTACACCGGCCAGCGAGGCTATCACCCGCTGCTGGCCATTGCCGCCGGCACCGGCGACGTGCTGATGGCTCGGCTGCGCAAGGGCCGCGCCAACACCGTTCGGGGCGCCGCCCACTTTCTACGCGAGACGGTGGGGCGAGTACGCTACGCTGGCGCCAGAGGACAACTCACGGTGCGGGCTGACAGCGGCTTCTACACCCACGCCATCGTCGCCGTCTGCCGCAAGATGGATGTGCGCTACTCCATCACCGTCCGCCAGCAAGCCCGCCTGCGGAATATCATCGAGGCCATACCCGAGACTGACTGGACGCCGATTCCCTACTGGATGGACGGCGCCGCCGACGTGGCGGAGACCACCTACGTCCCCTTCCAGGATGAGCCCGACGCCGCACCGGTGCGGCTCATCGTCCGGCGGGTGCAGCCCACGCCCGGCTCCCAGCTGGCCCTCTTCGCCAGCTACCGCTATCACGGCTTCATCACCGACCGAGACGGGGACACCCTGGAACTGGAGGCCGACCATCGGCGCCACGCCGAGATCGAGAACGCCATCCGAGACCTCAAGTACGGCGTCGGGCTCAACCATCTCCCCTCAGGCCGCTTCGCCGCCAACGGCGCCTGGCTGGCGGTGCAGGTGATGGCCCACAACCTGGCCCGCTGGACCGCGCGCATCGGTCTGGGTGAGCAACTGGTAACCACCAAGACCCTCCGACGACGCTTCTTCTCCCTCGCCGGACGGCTCACCCGCTCGGCGCGCCGCCTCACTTTGCATCTTCCCCAGCGCTGGCCCTGGAAAAACCAGTTCAGTCGCGCCTTGGCTCGATTGCGAGCAATTCCACTCCCAGCCTGACGGCACCGCTGGTGTCAACGCCGACGGAGATCTGACCCACTCACCAGACTACCCGACCGCCTCGCAGACTTGCGCCAGGCTGGTCCCCGAGCGTCTCTTGCTGCACACTACCCTGACAATTTCGCCCAGCATCGCCACCGCGGGCCGCCATCATCGTGTCTGTGTGGCTATCTCACGCCGCCCTCATCCCCATCTATTGGAATCGGGCTTGCCCCGTTCGCCTTCCCTTGCCCATCATCCCTGGTGTCAACGCCACGGCCCATCGCTTCGGTGGATTCGGGTTTAGGGAGAGGGTGAAAATCCCCGCCAAATGTCATTGCGAGGAGCGCCCGCTCATCCGGAGCTCGTCGAAGGACGTGGCAATCCCGTTGGCGCAGCAACGGCGGTTCGCCGGCGTGTGTTCGACCTCATCGCGATTGCCACGTCGCTGCCGCTCCTCGCAATGACAGCGATAATCCCCTCTCCCTCGACGGGAGAGGGTTAGGGTGAGGGTGAAAATCCCCGCCAAATGTCATTGCGAAGAGCGCCCGCTCATCCGGAGCTCGTCGAAGGACGTGGCAATCCCGTTGGCGCAGCAACGGCGGTTCGCCGGCGTGTGTTCGACCTCGTCGAGATTGCCACGTCGCTGACGCTCCTCATAATGACAGCGATAATCCCCTCTCCCTCGACGGGAGAGGGTTAGGGTGAGGGTGAAGATCCCCGCCAAATGTCATTATGAGGAGCGCCCGCTCATCCTGAGCTCGTCGAAGGACGTGGCAATCTCATCGTCGTAGCAACGGCGGTTCGCCGGCGTGTGTTCGACCTCATCGCGATTGCCACGTCGCTGACGCTCCTCGCAATGACAGCGATAATCCCCTCTCCTTTGATGGGAGAGGGTTGGGGTGAGGGTGAATTTCCTCGCAATGACAAGGGGGAAGGGGAATGAGTCTTCGGCGGGAGCAGGGTGAACGGGGGCAGTGGGCGGAGGTGATGGTAAAATAGCCGATATATGCAATTTCCCTACGTTGCGGTTTGGTGGGCTGACTAAACCGAAGCCAAGGTGAAACCCACATCAGCATTGGTTAGAATGAGGGCGGTTGAGTTAGTCGGTGAGCAAATCATGGTGGGGGTTGCTGTTGGGCATGGATGAGATGGGGGCGCTGTTGGAGCGGTGGCGGATCGATGAGGCTGAGGCGCGGCGACGGATGTACCGGGCGCCGACGCCACGGGAGCGGGAACGCTGGCACGCGCTATGGTTGCTGGCGCAGGGTTGGACGGCCGCGGCGGTAGCCCGGGCGTTGGACAGGGATGCCCACACCATTGGCCAATGGACCACGGCATTTGCGGAAGGCGGTCCGAGGGCGCTGTCTTTTGAGCAGTCGGGAGGTCCCCCCCGCGCTGAGCGGGGATCAGCAGGCCGAATTGAAGGCGGCGGTGCCGGGGTCGCCATCGCAAGCCGGCATCGACCTATCCAACTGGAACTGGAAGGCGGTGCGGCAATTTGTGTCGGACCACTTCGGGTTGTCGCTGAGCCGGAGCAGTTGCCTGAACTATCTGCACCGGTTGGGGTTTGTGCTGAAACGCCCCAAGAAGCGGTTGGTCAAGGCGGACCCGGTACGGCGGGAAGCCTTCGTGGTGGAGTACGCCGCGCTGACTGCGTCGGCCCGACGCAGTGGTGCCAAGATATTCTTTGCCGACGAGGCCCACTTTCGGGCGGATGCCGATCTGCGGGGCAAGTGGGTATTGAAAGGAGAGCCGGCGCTGGTGGACTCTACCAGCCCACGCCGCGGGGAGAAAGTCAGCTACTACTCGGCGGTGTGTCTGGAGACCGGTGAGGTGGAGGTGATGGAACTGGAGGGCAACAGCAACTCCGCCACCTCGGCTGCCTTCCTGCGACAACTGCGGGCGCGACATGCCGAACCACTGACGGTGATCTGGGACAATTCGCCAGCCCATCGGGGCGACGCAATAAGGGCTTATCTGACCACGCCCGGCTTGAACCTGCACCTGGTGAATCTGCCCAGCTACAGTCCCGATTTCAACGCTGACGAGGCCATTTGGGGCTGGGCACGTCAGGAGGCGACCGCCAACCGGTGCCTGGGCACCAAGGCCGCAGTGCAAGAGCAGGTGGGCGACTTTTTCACCCGCCTGTCCAGTCGACGCGAAGCAGTCAAGCGACGATGCCGGACCATGCTGCAAGCATAAGCGGATGAACTAATCGGCAGCGCACAAGCCGATTTTCTCCGCCCCACCAATGTAGGTCCCACCTTGTCTTCGGTTTAGTACCATCTCATCCGCAATCTATCTTTGTGGCCACAAGGAATTGAAAATGCACCTATTTAAGCTGCGCCTGCCTACCTTGGTAACAGCAGTGGTAGCGCTGGCCCTGCTTGTAGTAGCCATAGACTGGAACGGAACCCCCGGCGTGGCCGAGGCCAATCACGGGGAAGTTGCCAAACCTGTCCAACCAACCGGTACCAGCGGCGACCGTACGATAACCTTCACATGGGGCTTCGTCCATGACGCCGATGGAGGATACCAATTCCGGTACGCCGAGGGCCAGGCCGGCTATTCGAGCCTAATTTTTGAACAAGACGCACCGAAATGGAAGGATCAGGGCTCCAGCGGCGCGACCCTAAGTGTGACCATCGGGGACACAGTGACCGGTGGCGGCGATCCAAATCCCACGGAAGTCGGAAAGACTTACTATTTGCAGTTGCGCGGCAAGGATTCCGACGGTACCGTCGGCGAGGCGTCTGATATCTCCGAAGGCGTATTGCAGCGCGCCGCCCCCACCAAGCTGGCCAACGTCGCCGCCGCTGCGGGCAACGCACAGGTAACCCTCTCCTGGGACTCCCCTCCCGCCACAGACACCATCGTCAACTAGGGCTACCGGCAGGACGCCGCCGACGGCTGGGGCAACCTGGTTGAATTTCCCCACCAGCACCAACAGCCACACGGTAACCGGCCTCACCAACGATGTAACCTATTCGTTCCAGGTCAGGGCGAATAACAACATCGGGCCCGGCACGGCGTCCGAAGTTGTTACCGCCACGCCGATCGGCCCGCCGGCGGCGCCCCGGGACCTTACCGCCAAGGCTTCCGACGGCCAAGTCAACGTCTATTGGGCCAACCCCAACGACACCAGCATCACCAAGTGGCAGTACCGATACAGCAGCACGAATAACTCCGGGGGCGTTGCGGCTTGGGATCCGGACTGGTCAGATATCGCCGAAATTTCCCTACTGGGCTCCAACAACCTGCGTTACGAGCAGGCCGGCCTGACCAACGGAACCCCCTACACCTTCCAGATTAGGGCTGTCAACGACGGCGGCGCCGGCCCCGGAAGTTCCACTACCATGACCCCGGCGTCTGGTCAAACCGCCCCGAGCGGCATGATCAACGTCGAGTGGACCGAGACCACAAACCGGGCTTACTTCACCTGGAACCAGGGCGACGATTCCATTAATAAGTACGAATTCCGTTTCAGCGATTCCTCCAGCCAACTCAGCGACACCGATAGTTGGTCAGATGCAACCACATTAAATTCTGAACGGGTCACCAGTTTCGACCACTACCTGGGTGGCAGTGTTACAACCCGATTCTACCAATTCCGACCCGTCAACACCGGCGCCGAACCTGACGCTCCCGGCCCCATTACCGCCGTTACCGTCATCAACTCCATCACTCCCGGCGCGTCTGCTGAACCTCCGTCGGCGCCGACGGGGTTGTCTGCCGCCGCTCGCCTTCTTGGTACCGCATTTGGTATCACGCTTAGCTGGAACGATCCGAATGATACCAGCATCACCAAGTACCAGATGCGCGAGAGCGTGCGAGGCGCCGACTACGGAGTTTGGCGGGATATCGCTGATAGCGGACCCAAAACGATCACGGAGGTGCTGTTCACCCCCAAGTTTGTCGGGTCGAATTACGTTTACCAGGTACGCGCGGTCAATAGCGAGGGCGACGGCGCCCCCGCGACCTCCAATGTCGTATTCCCCGGCGCGCCCAACCCGCCCACGAGTCTATCTGGTGGTATTGTGTTGGATAATCCCATTACTGACATCGACGAATCCCTGCGTTCGTTGAATTTTTCCTGGAGCGATCCAGCCGAGGTCCTCGGCGTAACCGTCACCGGATATCAGTACCGCATACGATTGAGCCCCGACGCAAACTGGGAAGAATGGACCGACACCGACTCGTTTGAGAATCAGCAATACGTGACCGGCCTGCTGCCCGGCGCCACCTATCACTTCCAGGTAAAGGCCATGGCCCGCAACGTGGCCAGCGCACCATCGGTTACAATCACCAAAACGACCACCAATCCTCCGCTTCCCAACAAGCCGGAGAACCTCACTGCGACCGGCATCATTGGCGCCGCCAGGCTTGGCTGGGACCGGGTGACACGCGGAGACCCTGCAATCGAGGACGACACCGTCTCCGTTTACCGTTACCAGACAACTACGTCAGCGCAGGTTACGTTGTCGTGGGACGACCCGGGCAACACTGCGATCACCAAATGGGAGTATCGGCAAAGCGAAACCGAAGCGGGGCTGGATGACGCGTCCTGGCAGGAAATCGAAGGGAGTGATGCTACCACTACCTCCCACCAGGTAACTGGGCTGAATGTCGGCGGGAACTACTTTTTTGAAGTCAGGCCTTTTACTACCACTGAATTGCCCGCGGTTACGATTACCGAGGAAACCAGCGCAGACTTCACCGGCGCAACTGTCTGGACCGCCTTCTCCAATGACGCCGATGCCGTCGAAGGTACCGTGAGGGGCTTGAGCGCCGGCGACTATTATGTGCGGATCCGGGCGGCCAACCCGGCCGGAGACAGCCCCGAATCCGATGCAGCTTTGTTCACGTCCACCGATCCGGTTAACGGGACGTGGACCTACCAGATGGTGGTGGACCCCGGTGAAACTGCCGTCGGCAGCGAGGATGGCGCCGAGGTGTCGCTGGTGGCAACGTGGACTGCGTCGGACAACCGATCGGAAATCGTGACGCTATCCGCTATCGGCGCCGGCACCGCCACCGCCGGGGTGGATGCTACTCCACCAACGGCCGGCCGTTACCAATACCGAGTTGGCCCTGCCGATGGAGGCTCCTGGTCGCACTGGACAGACATTGCAGGTAGCACGACAGCGACCACCCAGTCAACGCTTTCCGACCTGAATCTCCGCATTGCTCTGTTTATCGAAATTCGGCCATTCTTTGAGGGTATTGGCGCTGGAAAAGCGATTTCCATTCCAACAGCCGACACGGTGACGTTGGAGTGGACGGCCTCTGACCTCGTCGACGGGTACCAGTACGGACATGGAATCGTAGGTCCGCTCTCGAAGTGGGTCGGGATTCCCGGCGGAGGAAGCGCCAACGCGCGCGTATTTACTGAGATAGACTTGAGCCGCCCAACCGACTGGCGGATCCGGTCATATCGGTTGGAGGATCCTCTTGACCGTGAATCCGATAAAATTGATTTTAAACCGGTTTCCTTCTCCACCAGCGTGTCCCTGTCCTGGCCAGCGCCGAACCCACCCGCCCGGCAGTTTGTCGGCTTCGCAACCAGCGCCGGCGCAGATCTCAGCGCAGAATCGCCGTTTCCCCAGCCAGTCGGGGATACTTGCACAGCCGATACCAAATCCGCTTCCATTACCTGCATCATCAATTTGATCGGCGGCAGCCAGGCCCTGTACGCAGATTCGGGAGCCTTCCTCCGCTCGCACAACGTATACGGCCGGACGGGTTTCTCCCTTACCGCTGTGGTCAATGGGATAGCCACCACTACAGATGTGCCCGCCAACGCCGACATCCCAGCCGGGCAGGTGGAGGTGGTCCTAAACGTCGCGCCCGACCCACCGCCACCACCGACCGGCGGTGGGTCGACCGGCGGTGGCGGTGGTGGCGGTGGCGGTGGTCAAACTGAGCCGCCGCCAACCGTGCCACCAACCGTGCCACCAACGGACCCGCCGCCGACCGAGCCGCCACCCGACCGAGCCCCCGCAAGGGCGATCGGTGACGGTGTCAAATCCCGACGGAACAATTACGACTACGGTGGAGAAACCTTCGCTGGACTTTACGCATAATTTAGGGAAAGTATAAAGACAGGGTAAGCTGGCCGGACCACACTTTCCACAGAAGGTCCAGCCATGCTCACCCTGCCCGATGCAATTTTACCCGTACTCCATCCCTTCGCCACGCTGTTTCGCAACCCGACCTGGCTGAAAGCCCAAATCCTGCTGGTCGGCGCGATACTGGCCCCAGGCCAACGCACCGTGGCTGCGGCGCTGCGCGTCATGGGCCGCAGCCACCACCGCGACTACGCCCGCTACCATGAAGTGCTCAATCGGGCGGTGTGGTCGCCCCGCCAGGCGGCTCGCATCCTACTGTTGCTGCTGCTCCAGCACCTGGATCAGGGCGATGGCCCGTTGGTCTTCGGCATCGACGAAACCCTGGAACGGCGCCGCGGCCCCAAAATCAAATCCCTGGGCATCTACCGCGATGCGGTGCGTTCCAGCCGGAGCCACCTGGTCAAGGCCAGTGGCCTGCGCTGGATCTCCCTGATGTGGCTGGGCCAGGTTCCCTGGGCGGGACGCTATTGGGCCTTGCCCTTCCTCACCGTGCTGGCGCCCTCGGCACGCTACTACCGGCAGCGCGGACGCCGCCACAAAAAGCTCACTGACTGGGCCCGCCAGATGATCCTGCAACTGCGCCGCTGGCTCCCGCAGCGCTCCCTGGTGCTGGTGGGTGACGGCGGCTACGCCGTACTGGACCTGCTCCACTGCTGCCAATCCTTGGCTCAACCCGTTACCCTCATCGCCCGCTTGCGTCTGGACGCCGCCCTCTATGAACCGGCCCCGCCCCGTCAGCCGGGCCGGAACGGTCGGCCCCCGCTGAAAGGCCGGCGGCTGCCCGCGCTGAAATTACTCGTCGACCATCCCGGTCTGTACTGGACCACCGCCGCGGTAGCCTGGTACAACGGCGCGACCCGCACGGTGGAACTCACCTCGCAAACGGCGGTTTGGTATCGCTCGGGCAAGCCGCCCGTGCCCCTGCGCTGGGTCTTGGTTCGGGACCCCCAGGGCGAATTCGCCACACAGGCTTTGCTGTGCACTGACCTGGCCGTGGACCCGACACAGATCCTGGAATGGTTTGTGCTGCGCTGGCAACTGGAGGTTACCTTCCAGGAAGTGCGGGCTCACCTTGGCGTGGAGACCCAACGCCAGTGGTCGGACCGGGCCATTGCCCGCACCACGCCAATCCTGATGGGGCTCTTCTCATGGACCACCCTGGCGGCCCATCTGCTGCGGCAACAACGACCCTCGGCCCATCGTACAGCGGCTTGGTACGCCAAGCCGTCGCCGACCTTCGTGGACGCCATCGCTCTGGTGCGCCGCCACTTGTGGCTGGCGTCCGAGGGTTTTTCACTGTCCGACGTAGAACCTCGACTTTGTACAAAAGCTAGATAAATTATAAGAACAGGGTAAGCTCGACCAAATCACCACAAGAGGTCGAGTATGCCTACCCTGCCCGCAGTCATAGTAACCCTGCTGCTGCCCTTTGAGCACCTGTTTGACCCCAGGACCTGGCGCAAAGCCCAACTCCTGGCCATGGGAGCGATCCTGTCTCCCGGCAAACGCACCGTGTCCTCCGCCCTCAACATCCTGGGGATTGGGCAGCACGGCGACTTCGCCATCTATCACCACGTGCTCAACCGTGCCCGATGGTCGCCGCTGCAACTGAGCCGGGTGCTGTTGCTGCTGGTGGCCGGGCGCCTTGGTTCATCCACCGAGCCGTTGGTGTTCGGCATTGACGAGACGGTGGAACGACGCTGGGGCCGGAAGATTGCGGCCAAGGGGCGGTATCGGGATCCGGTGCGGTCCAAGGACGACCAGGTGGTGATGACCCCCGGATTGCAATGGGTGAGCCTGATGTTGCTGACGCGTATCGGATGGGCGGGTCGACACTGGGCGCTACCGTTTTTGACCGCGCTGGTGGTGTCGGCCCGCTACGACCGGCGCAAAGGTCGCCGGCACAAGACGGTCACCGACTACGCCCAGCAGATGCTGGTCTGCCTGCGCCGGTGGCTGCCGGACCGGGACCTGGTGGTGGTGGCCGATGGCGGCTACGCCAAGCGCGAGTTCCTGCGGCATTGCCAGAACATGTCAAAGCCGATTGTCGTCGTCACCAAACTGCGCAAGGACGCGTCCCGGTACCAGCCCGCGCCACCGCGGCGGCCCGGCCAGATCGGGCGGCCCCGGGTGGTCGGCGCGCGATTGCCCAGTCCCACGGCGGTGCTGGACGATCCCGCTACACAATGGATTCCCTACCGCGCCACCGGTTCCGACGGCAGTACCGCCATGGTCGAGCTCGCTTCGGGCGTAGCGCTGTGGTACCACGGCGGGCCGCCGCGCCTTCCCATACGTTGGGTCGTCATCAGATACCTGGAGGAGCGCCGCGGGCCCTATGCTTTGCTATGCACCGACACCGAGGCGGAACCCCTGCGGATACTGCAGTGGTATCTGCTGCGCTGGCAGGTCGAGGTGACCTTTGAGGAGCTGCGGGCTCACCTGGGCGTGGAAACCCAGCGCCAGTGGTCGGAACGAGCCATCGCCCGAACCACCCCCGCGCTCTTTGGCCTGTTCAGCGTGGTGACGCTGGCAGCGGATATCCTGATCGAACAGCGTGGCGGCATGGCGCCGCGCACCGCGGCGTGGTATGACAAAACCAGCCCTTCCTTCGCCGACGCCATCGCCCTGGTCAGACGACACCTCTGGGTGCAGCAGGGAACTTTTATGCCGTCCGAGCGCGAGCACGAATCGATAAAAGTCCCGCGCCTCTTGTACCACAGGATGCTCGACACGCTAGCCTATGCCGCTTGATTGTACAAAGCCGAGCCGCTGACCCTGATATACGGAAAGTCCCGTCCGCTCTGTACCACCGACTCATAGATTCGCTTGCCTACGCGGCTTAAAAAACGTAAAGCCCAGCTTCGGAGGTGGTGATAGCGTTATTGGTGGACACGGAAAGTTGTGGTACCGAATTCCCGCAGGGTTCTTTGAACCTTTGTTTGGAAATCGATGCAACCGGCCCGACGGAAATGCTGGAGGATGATCCAGCGCTGATAACGATACACCTGAGTGCGAGCCGGTGGAGCGCGTTGCGCAACGCGTACCTGAACGGCCAGTTCTGGGTGTTCAAGCGTTCCGACGCGGCAGCTGCATGGTCCGATATACCAGCTTGCTTCAGCGGAGCCACCGACGAATGTTATGAAGTAACGGAATACCGAAACAAATCGGCAACGGTAACAATTCGGAACGTCCGCAGCTTCAGCCAATACGCCATTACAGCGGTGATGCCACGGGGTGGCGGTTCGGGTGGTGGCTTCACATCCAGCAGTCGCGGCTCCCTCGCTCGGGTCACCGGCACACCGGCGCCAACCGTGCCTGTGATTGTGCCACCTACGGTTCGCCCCACTGCGGTCATACCTACTCTGCAGCCCACGGTGCCGCCCACGGCAGTACCGCCCACGGCGGTACCACCCACCGCCGTACCGCCCACAGCAGTACCACTACACAAGTACCATCCACGGCAGTACCGCCCACCGCGGTTCCGCCGACGCCTACCGAGGCTCCCACGCCTCCGGTCCAGGTTGAGGCCCCCACGCCACCACCCCCAACACCCGTCGACGCGCCAACACTGGAGCCCACCGAGGTTACCGCCGCCTTGCCGCCCACAGCAGTGGCGCCGGCGCCCACTCCGATACCGCCTCTGGTGGGTGAACCGGGAGGCGACTTGCCCCCGTGGTTGCTCATCGTGATAATCGCCGCGGTATTGGCAGTAGGCGGAATGGGCTTCTTAGCGTTCCGGTTGTTACGAGCGCAATAGCAGCAAAACACCATCCCGGCAACGCCAGCAATCCAACCCCCTCTCTCCCCTGGTGGGAGAGGGCTGGGGTGAGGGGGCGTCCCCGTACCCCACCGGCATCGCCGCACTTGCCGGCTAACACCGCAGCCGGCACCGGGGCGATGGGATGTGGTAACCTCTCCGAACACCCTGTTTCTGAGGAATAACCCACCATGACCATTGCCACCCGTATGAGCCGTTTGGGAACGGAAAGCGCCTTCGAGGTGCTGGCGAAAGCCCGCGCTCTGGAAGCCCAGGGCCGTGAGATTATCCACCTGGAAATCGGCGAGCCCGACTTCGAAACGCCGCAGCACATCGTCGACGCCGGCGTGAAGGCCCTCCAGGACGGCTACACCCACTACGGCCCCACACCAGGCCTGCCCGAGCTGCGCCAGGCCGTCGCCCGTAACAGCCGGGAGGTGCGCGGCATCGACACCGATTGGCAGCAGGTGGTCGTCACCCCCGGCGCCAAGCCCATCATGTTCTACGTGCTGCTGGCCATCGCCGAAGCCGGCGCCGAGGTCATCTACCCCAACCCTGGCTTCCCCATCTACGAGTCAATGATCGAATTCAGCGGCGCCACGGCAGTCCCCATGCAGCTGCTGGAAGACCGGGCCTACCATCCCGACCTGACGCAATTGCCGGCAATGGTCAACGAGCGCACCCGCCTGCTCATCATCAACTCGCCGGAGAACCCCTGCGGCTCGGCGTTCACGCTCGAAGAGCTGGAAACCATCGCCAACGTGGTGCGCAGCCATCCCGATATGTACGTCATGTCCGACGAAATCTACAAGGACATCCTGTACTCCGGCGAGCACCACAGCATCGCGGCGCTGCCGGGGATGGCCGAGCGCACCATCATCCTGGATGGCTTCTCCAAGAGCTACGCCATGACCGGCTGGCGGCTGGGCTACGGCATTCTGCCCGAAGAGCTGGTGCCGCACATCTCCCGCCTGGCGACCAACAGCGTGTCGTGCGCCGCATCGTTCAGCCAGATTGCCGGCGTGGCCGCCCTCGACGGCCCCCAGGACGCGGTGCAGGAAATGGCCGCCGAGTTTGGCCGTCGCCGCCGTCTCATCGCCGATGGCCTGGCGTCCATCCCCGGCATCAACTGCCCCGAGCCGGAGGGGGCCTTCTACGCCTTCCCCAGCATCAGGGACACCGGCCTCACCAGCGACGAATTCGAGGAGCGGGCCATGCAGGAAGCCGGCGTCGCCCTGTTGTCAGGCGCGGCCTTCGGTGCCTTTGGCGAGGGCTACGTCCGCCTCTCCTACGCCAACAGCCAGGAAAACATCAGCAAAGCCCTGGAAAACCTGGACAAAATGGTGCGGGCATTGTAGTCCCCTCTCCCACAAGGGGAGAGGGGGCAGCGTGGCAATTGCAAAGGCAGGCCGCAATCCCCTCTCCCTCGATGGGAGAGGGCTAGGGTGAGGGTGAAAAATCCTCGCCGTTACTGTTGGGCCTCCCCTCTCCCGTCGGGAGAGGGGCCGGGGGTGAGGGCCGTCTCCTACCCGACAAACTTCGGCATCACCTGCTCGCCCAGCATACGCATCGACTTCTGCACCCGCTGCGTGTCCATCTCCCCCGTATTCAGCTTGAACATGAGGTTGCGGACGCCGATGTCGCGCATGGCCGCAACCTGCTCTGCCACCTGCGACGGCGTGCCCATGATGAACGAGTGCTCCAGACTCTCGCCGGCCGGGATGGGCCGGTTGGGATCAGGAGGCGGGAAGCCGTCGGGGTTGTACAGTTCGCGGGCGCGGCGGAAGTGGGTGCGCTCCCGCTCGAAACCGGCCTCGGCTATCTCCACGGCCTCGCCGTAACTGTCGGCCACAAACAGGTCGCGGGACGCCCAGCACTGATCCAGCGTCGCCTTGGTCTCCGCCTCGGTGAACCCCGAGTCCAGCATGGTTTCGCGGTACCGCTCCAGGCGCGCCTGCAGTGTTTCGAGGGTCTGAATGCCAATCATAATGGGCCGACCGATTTTAGCCATACTGACAGCAGAGGCTTCGCTGATGCAGGCGCGAATCAGCGGCGGATGGGGCTTCTGATACGGACGCGGCCGCAGCAGCGGAAATTCTACGTCCCACGTTGCGCCCCGGTGCGAAAGGTCCTCGGATGTCCAGGCCTCCACCAGCAACTGCTCGGCCTCATCCAGCCGCGCGATGCCTTTCTCCATGGTGAGGCCAAAACCCACATACTCATAGTGGTTGTACGCCGAGCCGCGCCCCAGCCCGACGATCAGCCGCCCGTGGCTAAGGTTGTCCAGCAGCGAGGTTTGCACCGCCAGCCGCACGGGATGGTGGAAGGCCAGTTCAACCACGGCAAAGCCAATTTTTAGATGCGTGGTGCGCGCGGCCACGGCGGCCCCCAGTACCAACGGATCAGCGTGGGCGGCGGCGCCGTCGAAGTGGTGCTCGGTGAGCCATACCGAATGCATACCAATCTGTTCGGCGAGCACAATCTCGTCCAGCGTGCTGTCAATCACCGCCGAGTCGTTTTCAGGATGGTGGCTAACCGGAAATACGAAAGAACCGAACCGCATAATCTCCTCAACAAGTATCAAGTATCGTGGATCACACCGTGATTATAGACCACCACGCAACGACTCTGAACCAGCCCCCACGCCCTCGATGAAACTTCTGCAAAACCGTCGTTCCAGCGCAGGCCGGAGCCCAGAAACGTACGGAAGCGACGGTGGTCATGCGCGGGCCACGACTGCCATCTCGCCACGCTCCACGCAACGATCTCATGCGCCCCCACTGTGTCATTGCGAGCGGAGCGCGGCGATCCGGTCGCAATAGCAACGGCGGTTCGCCGACCTATGTTCAACCTCATCGAGGTTGCCACACGGCTGTGCTCCACGCAATGACAGATCAAAGATAGGTTGCGGAATCGTGTCCTTGATTGATGACGGGCGGCCAGGGCAAGGGTTTTCGCCCTTGCCAACGCCAGCGCGTCGTGGCAACCTCAATAACATGATGCGTACCGTGTTTTCTTGCTGCTTGCTAGCGGCGTGCCTGCTGCTCGCCACCGCTTGCGCCGCCCCGACAACTCAGCCCAATGTGCTGAATGAACCGGCCGGCGGCCCTCCAGTCAGCCTGGTGGTGTCGACCGGCGACCTGGCGGTGGGGAATAATCGGGTTGCCTTCGGGTTGGTTGACCGGGACTATATGCCGGTGCGCCCCGACTCTGTGGCCCTGCGCGCGGTGTTTTACGAACCGGATGCAGCCACCGGCCAGGTGCGCCACCGCACCACCGCGCACTACGAACCTTGGCCACCGGAGTGGCGACGCGGCATCTTTATCGCCGATGTGTCGTTCGACGAAGCCGGCACCGCCAACCCAGGCTCACCCGGCATCTGGGAAATTCACGCAACCTTCGACTACGGTGGCGGCGACCAGGCCGAGGAGAGCTTGACCATCGGCGCGGTGGTATCCGTGGCTGACGAACACCGTTCCCCTTTCATCGGCGATCCTGCTCCGCTGTCCAACACCCCAACGGTCGGCAGCGCCCCCGACCTGCACACCATCAGCAGCAGCCCGCAGCCAGACCCGGCGTTGTACCAGCTGTCGGTGGCTGACGCCGTGCGCGCCGGCCAGCCGGCCGTGATTGCGTTCTCGACGCCGGCCTTCTGTGTAACGGCGACCTGCGGCCCACAGGTTTCCGAACTGTCGACACTGGCGGCCCGCTACCCGGGGCGCGCTAATTTCGTTCACGTGGAAGTGTACAAAGACCCACACCTCATCGAACCCAGCCAGCCAGCCAAAGAGCTGGTGCCAGCCGTGGACGAATGGGGACTGGTTACCGAGCCGTGGACATTCGTGATTGGCAGCGACGGGCGCATTGCCGCGCGCTTCGAGCAATACGTACCGCCCGATGTGCTGGAGTCTGCATTGTTGCTGGCGTTGCAGGAATAGTCGTGCCAGCCTGGTATTGCCCAAGAGTAAAGCTGCCCCGAAAACGCCTCACGCGTACCCACATTGTCATTGCGAGGAGCGCCCGCTTATCCCGAGCCCGTCGAGGGACGTGGCAATCTCGATGAGACTGAACACACGTCGACGAACCGCCGTTGCTACGGCGACGGAATTGCCACGCTACGCTCGCAATGACAAAGTGGGTACACATCAGCCCGAAACGCCACTTGTTTTGCAGAGTCTGGTAATGTAGCCTCTGATGCACAAACACCCAGTAGCGGCGTACACATGGTCGAGTTCAGGTGTGGGTGAGCAGGAGTAATGGTTTGGCAAGTGTTACGGTAACGATTGAAGGAGATATTGGCGAAGTAATGGCGATGATAGGCCAGATTGCCGGTGGCAGTAATATCGCCAGTCAGCCGCAGCCAGTCAGTTCGCCAATGCCCGCCGAGTCAGCGCCCCCGCCGAAAGCCGACGTCGCGGCGTCAGCGTCCGCAGCCTTCTCCGCCCCGGTACCGCCGCCGCAGTTGCCGCTGACCGATTGGAACATCAGCTACGTCAACACCTTCTGGCGCAACCTCTCTGATACGGCGCGACAGGCCATGTTGCGGGTGTCCCGCTCCCCGAATCATATGCAGAAGCGTACCCATTTGATGCACACGCTGCACCTTTCCCAGCGGGAGCTGTCCGGTTCGCTGTCGAGCCAGGGGCACAGCATGAATCGCCTCAGAAAGCGGCGCGGCGAGGTGGACCTGCCCCGCCCGCTCATCTATGACAAGGGCGAGGACGCCTATGTGTTGGACTCTAAGTTTGCCGTGGCGCTGCGGGAGATGGGCATTACCTAGACGTGGCACGTCTCGCCAAACCCATGCCGGCAATACCCGGCAATCGGGTTGCCTAGAAGTGCACGCCCTTGCCGCCGCCGCCGTCCACGGCGATGGTCTGGCCGGTGATAGCCGACCAGGTCGGAACACAGGAATGCGGCCAGGTTGGCGATGTCTTCCGGCTCAATCATGCGGCCAATGGGAATCTGGGCCACTGACTGAGCCAGCTCTGCCTCGGATGTGCTGTTGATGCGCGCGGCCCGCTCGGCCACCAGCCCCATGTAGCGCTCGGTGCGCGTGCTGCCGGGATGGATGCAGTTCACCAGGATGCCATCTCCTGCAACGTCGTCGGCCAGCGCCTTGGAATAGTTGGACACGGCCGAATTGGTGACGCCCGAACCTGGGTTGGTGGGGCTGGAATTGCGCGCCGCCATACCGCCAATGTTGATGATGCGCCCGCCGCCGGCCGCCGTCATGTGCGGCACACATTCCCGCGCGCAGCGAATGTAGCCCATTATCTTGGTGGTAATGTGGTTCAGGATGACGTCATCCGGGATGCGGCTGGCGCGGTCGCTGGTGCTGTTCACCGCGTTGTTCACCAGAATATCCAGGCGACCCAGGCCCGACACGGTTTGTTGAACCAGGCCAACGATCTCCTCCGGAGAGGTCATGTCGGCGCGCACCGCGATGACCTTCGCGCCGGTAGCGTCGCCGATTTCGGCGGCGGCGGATTGCAACGCTTCCTCGCCTCGGGCACAAATTGCCACCGCGCAACCTTCCGATGCCAAAGCATAGGCGATGGCCTTTCCGATACCGCGGCTGCCGCCCGTAACCAACGCGGCTTTACCTTCCAATCCTGGCAACATTTTTATACTCCAAAAGTGTTAATATCACGCGTGCCCACTTAATCTGTCATTGCGAGGAGCATAGCGACGTGGCAATCTCGATGAGGCTAAAGACACGTCGACGAACCGCCGTTGCTATGGCGACGGGATTGCCACGCTACGCTCGCAATGACAAAGTGGGTACGCATGAGAAGTGTTAGTCTCTTGACGAACTGATGGCTCAGTGGCCGATTTACGGCGTGGCCGCCCTCACCAACTCGGTCAGGTCCGCCGCGTTGGGAATGCCGCGCACTGCGGACACTACCGATTCCAGCTTGGTGTCGGGCCAGTCGATGGCCGAGAAGAGGGGTCGCAGCCGTTCCACTTCGGCATCCAGACCCCACTCCAGCTCGGTGCCCTCGTATTCGCCCTGATAGCTGGTGCCGCCGGCCATCTCGATGGTGATGCGCGGTGCGAAGGCGCGGCGGTCTTTGTGGCCCACGGTTTCCACTTTGGCCATCAATTTCACCACCGCGTCGTGGTTCTCCACGCCGGCGGCGTCTGAGTCGTCGCCCGGGTCTATGCGCGTGCGCAGGGGAGGGTACGACCCGTTGACCGCAACATAGGCGGTAAAGTAGTGGGTGCTGCCCACGATGGCCCGACCACGGGCAGCATTGGGGAAGGCGGGCGACGGGTACAGGGTCTCCAGCCAGTTCATGTCTATGGTGATGCGTTCAATGTCGTCGATGGACAGGTCGTGCGCGCGCCGTATGTCGGCCATCAGGTCGATTACCGGGCAGTTGTAACCCGCAGTGGGGTACATCTTGAGCACCGTGTGCAGCAGCTCCCAGCGTTCGCCCAGCCCTTCCGTTACCGGCTCGAAGTCAACCTGCTGCGACCCGGTGAACACGTAGGACAGTTCGCCCCGGTTGTTTCCGGTGAAGGCGTTGTAGAAACCGGCCGGCCCTTCCAGAGCCTCTTCCGACCCACTCACGTCCTCCCGGGCCAGCAGGGCCGCCATGATGCCGCTGCGCGTGGACTGCGGTTCGTGGAACATCATTTCCCGCCCGCCCGAACGCGGCCCCTCGTTGGTGCCGGCGGTAAACGTGCACGCCAGCGCGATGGCCGTAACCATCTGGTCTTCGGTCAGGCCCAGCAATTTTCCCGTGGCTACCGCTGCGCCCAGGGTGCCATATACCGGGCTGGAGCGGAAACCGCGCGCCTGCGTCGATGCGATAAAGTCGCCGGCGATACGAGACTCAACCTCGTAGCCGGCAGACATTGCGGTTAACAGCTCGGCCCCCGTTGCTCCGCCGAGCTGGGCCGACGCCAACGCCGCCGGTATGATGCACGGCCCCGGGTGGGTCAGCATCCGGTAAGAGTCGGCCTGGTTGGTGGCGTGCATCAGCTTGCTGTTGGCGAACGCCGCCCCGTAACGGGTAGCGCGCCCGCCGTGAGCCAGGATGCTGGCGCCGTGGGACGAACTCTCCTCCGCCAACGTCAGTTGTACCGCCGCCTTGCCATGATGTGTGCCGGCGCCAATGATGGCGACAACCACGCCATGCAGCAGCGAAGTTTGCATCTTGTCCACGGCGGCCGGCGGCAGCTCTTCGGACGATAGGTTCACGGCCCAACGGGCCAGCTGGCGAGAGATGGAATCGGGCATAAAGACAGTCCTCGTCAATTGATGGTGGAAGCGTGGGGATAAAGAATGATTCGCTCGTCGGACGTGACAAGGGGGCTCGAATGCTCCAGCGCCGTGGCAACCAGCATCCGGTCTGCCGGGTCACGCCGGTCTGCCGGGTCACTGTGGAATGGTTCAGGCAAGCTGTACGCCCGCACTGCGATTTCGGGGGTAATGGGCAGCAATTGTACGTTTGCGTACTGGAGACTATCGCGGAGCCAGGATAAAGTGGGTACGCATGAGGACAACTAGTGAATTGATGAGCCGGCGGTCTAGAGTTGGTTCAACTCTTCATCGGTGAATGCAGAATCGAAAGGGCGGTCGTACCGAAGCAGTTTACCCTTGTTGGGGTTCGGCTCTGCGGGAATTGCCGGGTCATCGGTAAATGCGGAGTCAAACGGACGGTCGTACCAGAGCAACATGCCTTTATTGGGATGAGGTGGAACCCAACCCGGTGAGTGTTCGCCGGCGATTTCGGGTGGCGCGGTCTTCGGTTCGGACACCGTAACCTCGACCATCGTTCCCTCGGCGAACGGCAAGTCGCATACGGTAACCGTGCCGTCCTTTTCGACTTTGGCGGTGATTTTTATGGGATCCATGCTGCTGCTCCCGCGATCGATGCGCCCTTCCTGCGTCCTCCCAACACCGCAATAGTAGCACACGCCCGGAACCAACGTAGGCGTCGCCCGCCAACCCCCGCGTTTGAAGCTAGTCGATGAGGTCTTGCAGGCGGTTTCGCAGCACGACCTTGGCTAAGGCCAGCACCAGCACGGCAGCGATGAACAATATCACCATCTGCCAGGCCAGGCTTTGCAACGCGAATCCCAGCGCCGTTGCGGCGGCCGGCGCGTGTTCCGTATCAGTGGCGGCCATCAGGACGATCACCACGCCCAACACACCGGCGGCGACGACGTCGGCAGCCCAGTGGGAGAGGTCGGCAGCCACCGGCAGCCAGCCGGATTGAAATAACAGGAACGACGCCAATGCTCCGACCATCAACCCGAGCACATGGCCGCCGATGAGGTTCCGCAGGCTGGCGCTCCGGGACGTGGGGTGCACGAATACGATCACCGCACTGGAGCCCAACCCGGCGGCAAGGGCGGCGTCGGCCACGGAGTCCACCAGCAGCAGAACACCCAGGATCGCTAAAACCGCGAGGCCCGACTGCCACAAGTAATCCTTGTGAAACCGGAAAAACCGGACGTCATACAGCTCGATGAATGGCGGCAGGTGCAGCCTCCTGCTGACCCGCCGGGGCAGCACCTGAAATTCGCCACGGGCCAGCAAGCGGGACCTGTAACGTCCCCGGTCGTCGCGCATTCGGCGTTGCAAAAGCCCCTCCAGGTTGGTCGAAGGGTTGCTACCTAAGTCGGCCTCGCCGGCGCCGTTAACGTCATCCTGCGTTTGATACGCGGGCCCGTCGGCGCCCCGGGCTTTGTCAGTTGCGTAGTCCGCCATCCCGAAAGGTTACGCTGCAACCAGCATTTGGAATTTCGCCCCGTCCAGAAACCGGACGGCCACTTTATCCCAGGCTCTGGGCGAAATCCAGCCAGACACGGGCGCACGGCACCGGCAGGATGTGCTGCACGAACCCGTACACTCCGGGGAATACCACCGAACGGCCATTGGGGAACACGTCGGATGCACCTCGGAAATCACCCAGCACTTCCTCCCGCAACGCCGCCGCCGCAATTATCAGCACTGGCGTCTGGACGTCCTTTAGCAAGGGGCGCAAATCGCCGGATGCCTGGGCCTGGAAGCCAGCCACCACGTGGGGGGTGGTCGCCTTCATCTGCTCGGCGTACCAGCGCGTGTAGGCCGGGTCCACGATCTGGGGGTCCAGGCGGCGACCGATGCTGCCCTCAACCCAGGCGCCGATGCCGTCGTGTTCAATCTGCACCGCCGATTCGGCATGATGAGCGTCGTTGAAGCTGGTAGGCGACGTGCAGGCGGTTAGAGACAGCAAGCGTTCCTGGTGCATGGTGGCATAGCGCATCGAAATGCTGCCGCCCACCGTCTCGCCGATCAAATGGAACTTGTCCAGTCCCAGCTTGTCGGCAACCTCGGCCAGGTCCTTGGCGAAGTTGTCCACCGAAAACGGGTAGCCAGGATCGGGCACCTGAGACTGGCCCATCCCGCGCATATCGTAGCGAATCACCCGGTAGTGCCGCGCGATGATGGGCACCCAGCCGAACCACAACTTGTGGTTCTTGGCCATGCCGTGGTGCATCAGCACCGTTTGCGGCTCGGTCCACGGGTCGGTGAAGTCGTCGATGGTGTAGAACAGCTCGCAGCCGTCGTCCAGTCGCAGTTTCATCAGATTACCACCGACCTCCTTGCCGATTGATGCCAGGCGGCTCGGGTTCCCGCGTGGCGCAATGGAACCCCAGCGCTCGCCGTTTTAGGATATGCCTAACTCCACGAACACCGAACGTGCGATGCGCATGGCGGTGCGGGTGTTGATGTATCCGCCGTACATGGAGAGGTGAATGAACACTTCCATCACCTCGGTGGACGACAGGCCAATGCCCAGCCCGCCGCGAATCCGCCGCCGCATCTGGGCATCGTATACTCCCATCACCGTCAGGGAGGCCAGGGAGACGATAGCCCGCGCCTTGTCGTCCAGATGCGAACGGCTGTGGATGGCGCCCCAGTGGTACTCGTCCACGATGCGCTCCAACTCCGCTTCCGGCGTGTCATCGTTGACGCCTGGCGTGGTCAGGTCGCCCATGTGGTGGCGGTGAATTTCCTGGCCCAGGGCGTGCAGTTCATCGGCGTGCCGATTGGTGTCGTATTCCGACACCCCCCGGAAATCGATGCCCCGTTCCTCGAAGATGTCCTTGGTCAGACGCAGGGCGGTCTCGACGGCCGGCACACCCACATAAAACGTGGACTGAATGAAAATCTCCACCACCTGTTGCGGAGTCAATCCCACGTTCAGGGAACGGTCAACGTGCCGGCGGAGCAGATTCAACTCCCCCAACGCCATCAACGCGGACACCGTCGCGATACAGCGGTACTTGAGGTCCAGTCCGGGGCGGCTCCATATCAAGCCGAATAGCGCTTCGTCGATGATGCGCTTCAGGTCGGGAGCCAACTGATCGACACCAGGCAGCGCATAGTGTGTCTGGTCCCCGCCCGACATCAATCCGCGCATATTCTGTCCGGCTTGAAAGCGGTCATTCAGGGTGGTCAAGGCAGTCTTCCTCCTACCGACAGTTTCGCGAACCAGCGACGCTTGACGTTGTGCCCGGCGGCAGCATCAGCAAGCGCCCCGATTATAGCACAGCGTCCGGTTACCCAACCTGCCCCATGATGTCGCTGGCAAACCAGTCCAGCCGATCGGTGGCCTGGTTCAAATCGCTGCCCCTGATGTCAAATATGATGTGCGACACACCGATCTCAGAGTAGGTGTGCACATCTTCGAGAATTGCGTCGCTGGAGCCGGAGAAGCGCCGGCGCGGGCCGGATTGCATCGTGGCCGGGTCGTACAGCGGCGCTTTCATCGACACCTGGATCTCCGACGGGTCGCGGCCGGCCTGCTCGGCGAACCGGTTCAGTTGCACCATGTCGCCGGCCAGTTCCTCCGGATCCAGCGTGGCCGCCGGAATGGTGCCCACCGGATGCCAGCCGTCGCCCAGGGTCGCGGCGCGGCGGATGGCCGGGCGGCTCTGCCCGCCCACCCAGATGGGGGGATGCGGCTTCTGCACCGGCTTCGGCAGAAACTGAATGCCCGAGAACTGAACGTACTTGCCGTCGAACTCCGGGTTGGGACTGGTCCACAGCTCTTTGTACGCCCGCAGGTATTCGTCGGTAACGGCGCCCCGCTCGGCAAACGGCGGTGTGCCCAATGCGTCAAACTCCTCCTCCATCCAGCCTACCCCCACACCCAGAATCAGCCGGCCCTGGGACAGCACGTCCAGGGTCGCCAGAATCTTGGCGGCCAGAATCGCCGGGCGGTAGGGAACAATCATCACGCTGGGCACCATGCGGATGTTTTGCGTAACCCCGGCCAGGTAAGTGAGCAGCGTGAGTTGCTCGAAATACTCTCCGCTTTCGCCGGTGGGGAACTCGCCGCTAACGGTGTAAGGGTAGGGCGAGTCGATGCGGTTGGGAACCAGGATGTGGTCGCCGGCCACCATGCAGTAGTAGCCCAGGCGGTCGCCGGTCTGGGCGATTTGGGCCAGGGGGCCGGGCTGCGCGTTGGGGCCGTGGTTGGGCAGGTAAAATCCAAATTGCATGGTGTTACTCCTGATGCGGGTCGCCCGAAGGTGAGTGGGCCCGAACGCCTTCACCGTCCTGGTGCGCTGGTATAATAGCCCAGGCGGTCTGGACCCCTCAACCCGCCTCACGCGTAACCGCTCTAATCTGCCATTGCGAGGAACGCCCGGTCATCCCGAGCCCGTCGAGGGACGTGGCAATCTCGATGAGACTGAACACACGTTGACAAACCGCCGTTGCTACGGCGACGGGATTGCCACGCTACGCTCGCAATTACGAAGTGGGTACGCAAGAGCTCAACCCGCCGGCCATCCGATCAATGTTTGACTATCACCTGACTATTAAAGGAGCCTCTCCACTATGCCAAACATCACTCTTGACCAGGCCGAAGCAGTGCTAGCCGGCGCTAAAGCCGCCGCATTGGACTTGGGCAAAGCATTCAGCTTTTCCGTCGTGGACGCCCGCGGCGACCTGATTACCATGTGCCGTATGGACGGCTCCGCCTGGCGCACGCCCTACGTTTCCCGCGGCAAGGCCCGCGCGTCGGCCTGCTTCGGCGAGCCCAGTGGCGACCTCACCGAACGCTCCACCACGCCCATCATGCGCGCCGTGATGGAAGTCGAACGCGGTGAGTTCATCCCCGGCCAGGGCGCATTGCCCGTCTACATGAACGGCGAGCTGATCGGGGCCGTGGGCGGCAGCGGCGGCACCGCTCAGGAAGACGAAGACTGCGCGCGGGCCGGCATCGGCCGGGTGCCCGGAGCCGTCGCCGGCCGCTAGAAGTCTGGCCGGAAAGCCAATTTGCCAAGTTTTTGGCGTTGAGCATCAGACGTATTATTGTCGCCTTCGCCGTCATGATGTATGCAAAGCGTCCCGACGATCCATTTATGCGTCGATAATCGGCGTAGGGAATACCCCATTTCCCGAAGCATCGGGGTTTCCGGCCGCGTTTCTAGCGTACCGCTGCACCCGGGGTCTTTCGGTCATCCACCAGAACAGCTGTCCCTCGTCCACCCGAAAGACCCCTCCGCTCACGCGAACCAACCACTAGCCCGAACCAACCACCCCGCTCGCCCAAAAAGGCCCCTCCGCTCGCCCGAACCAACCACCCCGTTCGCCCTGAGCTTGTCGAAGGGTTGCCCATTGACGGCGATGGAGACGTAAACGCAAAAGGCCCCGTTGCCAACCGCAACGGGGCCTGTAGTCTCCGGGCGGCAGATTCGATCAGTCGGTGGAGCTGATCTCGAAGTGCTTCACCCAGTATTCGCCGCGATAGAGGTGTTCCACCTCGCGGGCGATGTTGGCGCGAAACTCGCTGGTTTCGTAATCGCGCAAGTCAGTCAGCGTTTCCCAGACGCTGACGCTGATGCCTTCGTCCGGATCCTCGGTGCTGCGGATTAGCTGGCGTTCGCGCAGGCCCTGCGGCCGGCTCGTCGCGACGGTAACCCGCTCGTGGTAATGACGCTCAAATTCCTCCCAGGAACCGGCGCGCAACTTACCCCAAACCATTCTCACAAACATATTTCTATTTATCCTCCGGTTGTTTCAAGTCAATAACGTCAGGACGCTGGCGTTCACGTCCGGGTTAATGTTCCAGGTCGCCAGCGGCGTGGCCAATGATGAGGGCAGCGGTTTCCGTGCTCATGTGGCCCATGTCCAGCATAATGTGGTACAGCGTGGGGTCCACGGGCGATACCTTGAAGAACTTCTGGAAGAACCGCACCCGCGCTTCCTCCAGATCTTCCAGGTACGTGCGGGCTGCTTCCTCGCCCAGATGCTCCCGCTCCATGATGGTTTTCAGCCGGGTTTCCATGGGCGCCAGGATGCCGACGTGCAGCACTCCGGGCGTGTCGCCCAGAATGACGTTGGCGCCGCGGCCGATGATGACCACGTGGCCGGCGTTGGCCAGGTTGCGTATCACTTCCTGGGTGGTGTCGATGAACACCTGATCGTTGACGCGCTGTATGCGGGAGGACGGTTCACCGGCCAGTTCATGGTAGGTTTCGGGCAACGATTCGATGCCCACACCCAGGTCGTAGTCGCCGGAAACGGCAGCCCGCTCCAGCACCCGGCCCAGCAACGCCGCCACCCGGTCCCCGAACCGCTCCACCCGCTGCTCTTTGGCAATCAGGTTGGAAACCGGCGAGCCGATAATCCGGGCCGCCTCAGCAAAGACCATGCGGTCAACGTAGTTCAGGCTCAAATCGCCGGCAACCTTCTGGCCCACTTCAATAGAACCGGCACCGATGGGTCCGTTAATGGTAATGACGGGCATCGTTCCAACCTCCCTGCCTTGACCCCTCGGTGCCGTGGCCCCTCTAGTATGGGACACTATCTGCACCGGTATTATAAGGTTACCAATGCTCGTTCAAGGCCCGGGCAAATGCAGTAGTGGATAGATTTGCATTGATGATAACATACAGATAGTTCCCTCTCTCGATGGGAGTGGGCCCGGCTGGATTCCCCACGAAGAGGATCGCGCCACCCTGCCGACGACGCCGGGAATCCGGGGTATTCGCGTCGGAAGTGGCTGGTGATTGGCCGCGCAATTGTATTGACAACCCGCGCTTGCGGCACTACGATTATAAACTAATAACAGTTCCGCAGTTTGAGGGCCTGTAACTGGTCACAGCGGCTCTGCGTAATTGCGGAAATCGGCTGATTACGGTATATTCACGCCATCTAAATCAACCGATTCGGGAACAATCATCTCAACCGGAGACAAAGGAGGAACAAATGGCAGGAAGCAATGACATCGCACTGATGGCTCACCTTCTGCGCCGCGCCAGCTTCAACGCCAGCCGCGACGAGATTGAAGCTGCGGCTGCGAGAGGTTACGACACTGTGGTGGGTGAACTACTCGACCCGGCGCCCGAATCCGGCGTCGAAGACGACCTGATGCTGCGCTATCATCCCACCTATAACCACGCTGGCGCCATCGAGATTAACATCCAGAACTGGCTGTATCGAATGGTGAATACCGAGTACCAGCTGAAAGAAAAGATGGCCCTCTTCTGGCACATGATTTTCTGCGCCGGCCACTCCAAGATTGACTCCGGCGAAGAGATGGGCATCATGGTCCAGATGTTCCGGGACAAGGGTATGGGCAACTTCCGTGATCTGCTCCTGGCACTGTCCACCAGCCCCGGCATGGTCTACTACCTGGACAACTCCGAGAGCCACAAGACGGCCATCAACGAGAACTATGGCCGCGAGTTGCTCGAGCTGTTCTCCATGGGCGTCGGCATGGACGAAGATTTCAACTACTCCGAAGACGACGTAAAGGCCTGCGCCCGTGCGTTCACCGGCTGGAACATCGCCCCGCCGTACCCGCCCTTCCCCTATGGCCGCAGCCCCTGGGAATTCCGGTTCGACCCGGCCGACCACGACAACGATGAAAAGACGTTCCTGGGCAAGACCGGCAACTGGAATGGCGACGACATTCTCGACATGGTTTGCGCCGAGCGTGCAACCGCCCGGTTCGTCTCGCGCCATCTCTACAACGCCTTCATTGCCGACGAGGTTCCCGTTCCCAGCTGGCGACAGACTGCGCCCAAGGACGAGAGCACGCTGCAAGCGCTGGAGCAGGCTTACTTCGACAGCGGCTACGACATCAACGCCATGCTCACCGTCCTGTTCAACTCCGATTCATTCAAGGACGCCCGCTACGCCAAGGTGAAGAACCCGGCCGAGATGGTTGCCGGTACGCTGCGCATGGTTGGCGACCACCGGGACGAGATCAAGCCCGGCATGTTCGAACTCAGCCAGGAACCCAAGTACATGGGCATGGACCTGATGAATCCTCCCACGGTTGAGGGTTGGCACACCGGTCACGAGTGGATCGACTCCGGCACGCTGGTAGAGCGCATCAACTTTGCCGCCGACTACCTGGGTCGCACCGAGTTGCCTGGCGTGCAGAGCATGATCAGCAAGCTCATGTCCCAGGGCGACACCCTGTCCCCGGAACTGTTCGTAGACAGCTGCGCCGACCTGGTTGGCTGCCTGAACCTGTCCGACGACACCCGGGAACAATTGGTAGCCCACGCTGGCCGTGGCGGCGACCTCACCCACGGTACCGACGCCGAACAGACCGAGTTCACTCGCCGCTCCGGCGAAATGTTCCAGATCATCGCGTCCACGTCGGAATTCCAGTTCGAGTAATCCGGTAACCCCCATTTTGGGCTGGCTTCGCTGCGACGGCGCCAACTGACCACTTCGCCGCGCAGCGCTGGCCCCAACCAACAGTAAGGGCAACAGCCCAGCGACATTACGGAGGATCAACAAATGGTCTCTACCAAAAAGGACAACGTTCTGGTAGTTCTTTCCCTCTCCGGCGGGAACGACGGCCTGAACACGGTTATCCCCTACAACGACGGTCATTACCGCGACTTTCGTCCCAACCTGGGCGTGCCCGCTGAGGCGGTCCTCGACCTGAACGGCGAAATCGGTTTGCACCCCACCATGTTGCCCCTGAGGAAGTTCTGGGACGAAGGCAAGCTGGCGGTGTTCCTGGGCGTTGGCTACCCCAACCCCTCGTACAGCCACTTCCGCAGCATGGACATCTGGCACACCTGCGAGCCCGATACCATTGGTACCGAGGGCTGGCTGGGCCAGGTCATCAAGGAACTGGACCCCAACAACGAAGGCCAGGGCATCACTGGCGTAAACTTTGGCCGCGGCCTTCCCCGCGCGCTGGCCAAGGAAGGCGTGCCCGTCGCCTCGGTCGGCAACCTCGAAACCTACGGTCTGCTGACCGGCATCGAGGGTGACGACCAGCGCGCCGAAGCGCTGGACCTGTTCAGCAAGATTTACGCCCCCACCATTGGCGGCGGGTTTGTCAATGACTACCTGCGCTCCACTGGCACCTACGCCCGCATCGGGGCCGACATTCTGGCCACCGCGCCGCCGAAGTACTCCTCCAACGTGGAGTACTCCTCCAGCGTCGTCGGACAGTACATGAAGAACATCGCCCAGACTCACCTGGCCGAACTGGGAACCCGTGTGCTCTTCACCACCAGCCCCTACAACGGTTTCGACACCCACGCCAACCAGGCCCAGCTGCAAAGCGCCCTGTGGACCGACGTTTCGAACAACGTCGACACCTTCATCACCGACCTGCGGGACCATGACGCCAGCGACAACGTTACGCTGTTCATGTACTCCGAGTTCGGTCGTCGCATCGGCGACAACGGCTCAGGCACCGACCACGGCGCCGGCTCCGTTGCCTTCGCAGTCGGCGAACATGTCAAGGGCGGCATCTACGGGACCTACCCGTCGCTGGCCCCGGCCGACCAGGAAGAGGGCGGCAACCTGAAGTCCAACATGGACTTCCGTCAGATCTATGCCGCGATCCTGGAAGACTGGATGGGTCTGGACTCCAACCCCATCAACGGTGGCGTCTTCGAGAAAGTCCCCTTCCTGTAGGCCCAACCACCGTTAGAAAACGCCACGGCGGGATAATCCGGCCCAAACCGGCCCCGCCGTGGCTTGCAACGCCGAGTACACAACGCGAGGGGGAAGTCCATGAGTACCCATCTATTCGGGCTCGTAGATGTAGCCTTTAACTATAGCCACTCCGTCGGGCGCAACGAGTTCAACGGCACCGGGTTCCGCAATCCGGTTGACATGGCGATCGATGAAGAAGGCAAGGTTTACGTTCTCAACCGCTCCTACGAAAACCGTCCCGACGGTGTGCACGTAACTGTGGCCACGTTGAACGAGGAATTCGTAAGCGAATTCAGCAAGTTCGGCGAAGACGCTGGGGATATGTACTGGCCCACTGCGTGCGCCTTGGACAGCAACAACAACCTGTACGTCGCGGACGAATACCTGAATCGCATCACCATCTATGACGCCGACGGCGAGTACCTCAGCCACTGGGGCGGAGTCGGCTCCGGCCTTGGCCAGTTCAACGGCCCCTCAGGCATCACCATCGACGGAGACACCATGTGGCTCGTCGACAGCAAGAACAACCGTATCCAGAGCTACGGCCTCGACGGTTCCTTCAGGAGCCAGTTCGGATCAGCCGGTTCCGGCAACGGCGAGTTCAACCTGCCCTGGGGCATCTGCCTCGACAACAACGGCCTGATTTACGTGGCTGACTGGCGCAACGACCGCATCCAGCAGTTTAACCAGGACGGTCAGTGGCAGGCATCTTTCGGGATGAGCGGCAACGGCCCCGGCCAGTTCAAGCGGCCCAGCGCCGTAGCCGTCGACAACGATGGCGACATCTACGTCTGCGACCGTGAGAATGACCGCGTGCAGATTCTGGCTTCCGACGGACGCTTCCGCACCCAGTTGAAGGGAGACTACCAGCTGTCTGAGTGGGGCAAGACGAAGCTCAACTCCAACCCTGACATGATTCGCCAGCGCACCATGGCCGTCACCAACGATGGCGGCGCCTTCGAGAAGGCATTTGCCAATCCGTGCGCCGTCAAGATTACCTCCTCGGGTCAGATTTGCATTATCGACCACACCCGTGGCCGCATCCAGATCTACACGAAGGAGAAGGAGCCGGTACTGCTGTAAAGCAGCCCCTGCAACTATCTGGCAAAAGAAAGCCGCCGTCGGGATTCCCTGACGGCGGCTTTCTTTTGATATGTGCTGTGGTAGGCAGTTAGTCGAGCAGAGCGAGCAAGCGGGGTACGAGTCTTTCGGCTTGTTCCCGCCTCTGCGTTATTCTGGCTGGGTTCAGGTTATTGTGGTAAAAGTTCTCGTGTAGCTTCTCGGCGCTATCGAAGAATGTTGTCAAGACAGGATTCGTTGCGTTCACGGCTGAGCCGCCTGACAGCGGCTCTGAACGCTCCGTGGCTTCCTTTGGGCCAGACGTTTTCAGTGGCAATGGTCATAACCGCGTGAGCAACTGCGCCCCATAGTATTTCTGAAGCAATCAATCGGTTGCCACTGGCGAACTCTCAATTTGCGCGCTCCTGTGTCAATGACGGGTTAGAAATGAGCCATTTTAACGGTTTAAAATTGAACCACTTGGTATTTGCTCAGCGATTCGGTCAGTGCGCGTAGTTGTCGCCGGCCTCCTCCGACGCTGCGCTGATGTGGTGTTGCGACGGGAATAGCCCCGCCTGGCGTTTCTCCCTGAGCCGGTAGCTCTCGCCGCGGATGTTGAGCACGTGGCTGTGGTGCAGCAGCCGGTCCAGCACCGCCGAGGCGATCACGCTGTCGCCCAGCAGTTCACCCCACTCGCCGAAGCCCTTGTTGGAAGTGAGGATGATGCTGCCCCGTTCCCTTCGGCAGGCTCAGGGCCGGCTGCCCGGGCCGACACCAGGGTGAAGAAAGCGGTGGCCGACTCCCGGTCGTAGGGCCAGATGCCGAATTCGTCCACGACCAGCACCTTGGGCGCCAGGTAGACCTTCATCCGCCGGTCCAGGTTGTGCTCGGATCTGGCCTTCCTGAGGTCCTCCATCAGGTCGTAGGCGCGGACGAAGTAAGCGCCGTGGCCATTCTCGATGGCCCTGAGCGCCAGGGCGATGGCCAGATGGGTCTTGCCCACGCCGGGCGGTCCCAGCAGCAGGACGTTGGTGGCCTCGGCGACGAAGGCCAGGTTGGCCAGTTCCTTGACCAGCCGCTCGTCGATGGAGGGCTGGAAGGCGAAGTCGAATTGCTCGAAGGTACGCTGAAAGGGCAGATGGGCCAGCCGGGTACGAGTGGTGAGGTAGCGTTCCCAGCGGGCGGCTACCTCCACGCCGAGCAGTTCGGCCAGCAGCTCGGGATAGGTCAGCTGCTTGCTGGCCGCGGCGTCCAGGGTGTTGTCCAGGACTTCGACGGCCTGCTTGAGGCCCAGGGTTTCCAGGTGCTGGCGCACTTGTTCCAGAGCGATCATGCCACACCTCCCGCCACCAGCTCGTACACTTCCAGCGAGCGGCGTTCCACCTCGCCCGCGGGAATCTGCACCGCCACTGCCTCTTTCCGAGGCCGGTGGTCACCCCTGGGCAGGCCCGACCACTGGCCGGGCAGGATGAAGCGCTGCTTGGGCTGTTGCGCTCGGGGATGCACGGCGATGCGCTCATCACCGGACCAGATTTCCACCGTGCCCTGGCGCTCCCCCACCTGCACCGTGGCCCCTACCCACTTCCAGTGGACGCCGTACCGGGAGCCCTCCCAGCTGACGAAACCGCCCTGGACACCTTGCGGTCCTCTCGCAGGTACGGCGCCAGCGTGGCCCGATCAGGCAGCTTCCCCAGGTGTAACAGTTCAGACTTGGTGAGGTGAATTGGCCGAAGGCGGGTTGCCGAACGCTGGCACGGGTGGCGGTGGTTATGTCATATACAGGGCATGGATACTGAAGTGGACCTGACCACCGTCGACCGCGCTGTCCTCATTGCCATCATCGCCGAGTTACAGGCGGTGATTGAGCGGTTGCAGCGGCGGATTGCCGAACTGGAAGGCCAGGCGAAACCGGGCGGCCCGCTCCGAATGCCCGGCCTCAAGGCGAAATCGGGCCGGAAGCCCCCAGCGCAGCAGGGGCCCCGCAAGCAGCGACGCCACGGCTTCGCCCGCCCGCGCATGACACCGACCCACCGGGTGGAGCACGTGATGGAGAACTGTCCCGATTGCGGCGCCCACCTGTCCGGCGGCTGGATCCAGCGCACTCGGGAGGTCATCGAGCTGCCGGTGGTTCCGGTGCAAGTCACCGAGCACGTCTACATTGCTCGGACTTGCCCGGCCTGCCGACGGCGCTGCACACCTCCGGCGGAACTGGGCGGCGTGGTCTTGGGTCAGCAGCGCCTCGGCGTCAACCTGCTCAGCCTGATCGCCACGCTGCGGGAAGAGGGGCGGCTGCCCATCCGCAGCGTCCAGTGGTATCTGGACACCGTGCATCAGTTGCGCCTCAGCGTGGGGGCCATCGTGAGCGCCATCCATCGCACGGCGCAGCGGGCCCAAGCGGCAGTGGCCGCTATCCTGGACCGCATCCGCGCCAGCCCAGTGGTCCACGCCGACGAAACCGGCTGGCGTCAGAGCGGGGCCAACGGCTACGTGTGGACTTTCAGCACCCCCACCGAACGCTACTTCCTGCGGCGGGGTCGGGGCAAAACAGTCGTGGACGAGGCGCTGAGCGATGCTTTCTCCGGGTAACAGTTCAGAGTAGAGGGGAAACGAGCAGCTGACGGCAGGCGGCGAGAGGATTTAGACCTTGGGCGCGCCAGGTGCCGAAGATGGATGCCAGCGTCATCTTGCTCTCGGTGCCCTGCTCCGAGCGGGTGCCGCCGCTGATCTTGCGGCTGATGACCAGATGGCGCAGGCTGCGTTCGGCAGCGTTGTTGTCTGAAGGCACGTCCGGTTCGGCCACGAAGACGAAGAGTTCCTTGATGTGGCGCTCGATGCGTCGGCACAGCTTGGCCTGGGTTGCCGACGGGTCGTGCCGGAAAGGCTGGCCGAGGGCCAGCAGTTGTCGTTCCAGGGCCAGTTGGGCGGTGCGCCGCCGCTTGGCCTGGGGATGAGTGCAGGCTTTGGCCCGGTCGTAAATCCCGTGGACGGCGTCGGCCCACCTGGCCAGTGGCGCAGCATCGGGGTAGAGGGTGCGCAGGTCGTGGATGTCCCGCAGCAGGTGGGCCCAGCACCGCTGCTTGGGGCCGTCATAATGGTGGTAGGCGGCGTAGAAATCGCTGACCAATACTCCGGAGAAGTAACAGTTCAGACTTGGTGAGGTGAATTGGCCGAAGGCGGGCTGCCAGACGCTGGCACGGGTGGCGGCGGTTATGTCATATACAGGGAGTGGATACCGAAATTGACCTGACCACCGCCACCCGCGATGTCCTCATCGCCATCATCGCCCAACTGCAGGCCACCGTTCTGGAACAGCAGCGGGTGATTGAGCGGTTGCAGCGGCGGATTGCCGAACTGGAAGGCCAGGCGAAACCGGGCGGCCCGCTCCGAATGCCCGGCCTCAAGACGAAATCGGGCCGGAAGCCCCCAGCGCAGCAGCCCAGAAAGCAGCGACGCCACGGCTTCGCCCGCCCGCGCATGACACCGACCCACCGGGTGGAGCACGTGATGGAGAACTGTCCCGATTGCGGCGCCCACCTGTCCGGCGGCTGGATCCAGCGCACTCGGGAAGTCATCGAGCTGCCGGTGGTTCCCGCGCAAGTCACCGAGCAGGTCTACATTGCTCGGACTTGCCCGGCCTGCCGACGGCGCTGCACACCTCCGGCGGAACTGGGCGGCGTGGTCTTGGGTCAGCAGCGCCTCGGCGTCAACCTGCTCAGCCTGATCGCCACGCTGCGGGAAGAGGGGCGGCTGCCCATCCGCAGCGTCCAGTGGTATCTGGACACCGTGCATCAGTTGCGCCTCAGCGTGGGGGCCATCGTGAGCGCCATCCATCGCACGGCGCAGCGGGCCCAACCGGCAGTGGCCGCGATCCTGGACCGCATCCGCGCCAGCCCAGTGGTCCACGCCGACGAAACCGGCTGGCGTCAGAGCGGGGCCAACGGCTACGTGTGGACTTTCAGCACCCCCACCGAACGCTACTTCCTGCGGCGGGGTCGGGGCAAAACAGTCGTGGACGAGGCGCTGAGCGATGCTTTCTCCGGAGTATTGGTCAGCGATTTCTACGCCGCCTACCACCATTATGACGGCCCCAAGCAGCGGTGCTGGGCCCACCTGCTGCGGGACATCCACGACCAGCGCACCCGCTACCCCAAAGACGCCGCACTGGCCCGATGGGCCGCGGCCGTCCACCAGCTCTATGTCGCAGCCAAAGCCTGCAACCATCACGAGCCATGGCAAAGGCGTGTTGCCCAACTGGCCTGGGAGCGGAAGCTGCTGGCCATCTGCCGCCCTTTCCTGTCTGACCCGTCGGTTGTCCAGGGCAAGCTGTGCCGGCGCATCGAGCGCTTTATCAAGGAACTCTTCGTCTTCGTGGCCGAACCGGACGTGCCGTCGGACAACAACCCGGCCGAACGCAGCCTGCGCCACCTGGTCATCAGTCGCAAGATCAGCGGCGGCACCCGCTCGGAGCAGGGCACCGAGAGCAAGATGACGCTGGCATCCCTCTTCGGCACCTGGCGCGCCCAGGGTCTAAATCCTCTCGCCGCCTGCCGTCAACTGCTCATTTCCCCGCAACTCTGAACTGTTACTCGTAAATCTGTTTCACGTCTCCACCTCTTAGCAATTCTTCCAGGCACCTCCGCCATATGTCTGGCGATGATGCCCTTACTATCGAGGTGGCTCAATTCCAACCCGTAATTTTTGGCTCAGTTTAAACCCGTGAATAACAGCGAGAGCGAAATCTGCCTGTATTTGATAAAATCAGCACGACTCAGCAACCACGAACCCCCAGGGAGGAATGATATGCCAATTGCCAGGCTATACACCGGAGATGACGGACAGTCCCACATCGAGCAACTGGACCTCGAGTCTCACCCCGAACTCGCCGCTATGCAATCCACCGCCGGTATCGTGTTTCGACGCGTCGAATCCGGCTACTTTAGCGACTGGCACTGCGCCCCGCGCCGCCAGTTTGTGATCACACTGGAAGGTGAAGTGGAAATTGGTCTTGGAGACGGTACCACTCACCGCTTCGGCGCCGGGCAGGCCATGCTGGCCGAAGACCTCACCGGAAAGGGCCACACCACCCGCGCCGTCGGCGACGGCCCGCGCTTGACCGCCACCGTGCCGCTAGACGGGTAAACGCCGGGACGGTTACGCCCCCCAGCACGGGTCTTGTCGCAAGACGAAGCCCTCCGGCGGTTCCCACCGCCGGAGGGCTTTTCCATGACACCGCATTCGATGCGGGAATAGGGTTAGTCGTCGGCGACGCCCGCCGGCTCTTCCAGCTGCCTTCCAAAGGTGCCCGAGAACAGGCCGTTACCTACCTTGTCCTCCCACTGGGTACTGGGGAGCTCGTAGTACACCTCGATCTCGTTGTCGTCCGGGTCCAGTAGGTATACACCCAGGGACACGCCGTGGTCGCTGACCCGCTGGATACGCACGTTGTTTTCCTTCATGCGCGTGTACAGTTCCTGCAGGTCCTCGAAGGTCTCCATCTGCCAGGCCATGTGCGGCCTGACCAACTATCGAGTGGTCCGGCCCGCCGGCGTCCATGCCGATGGCCCGGATGGCCAGCTCATGGGACTTCTCGGTGTTGGCCGACATGAACACGGTTCCACTGGCGGTTCGCTCCATGATGGTGAGGCCCATCACCCGGGTATAAAAGTCCAGCGAACGATCCATATCCCGCACCCTCATCACCAGATGACCCAAATGCTTCGGTGTGTATGACATTTTGCTCCCTCCTTCGTGACGTCAGTTGCCTCAACCTCTGCCGGTTGAACTCCGGTCTGTCGGACTCCGGTCGGTTGGTTTGACCATATGCGTCAGTCTTCCTTCTCGAGAAAAGCGCGCACCTTCTGTTTGTAGGGTTCCTTGTCGTAGTTGGTATACAGGGCCAGCGAGTTCCGCACCGGATTGCCGCCGAACATCCGCTCGTACAACACCTGCCGGCCGCTGAACGAGCTGCACGACACGTCCCAGGCCAGGTGGAAGAGTTTGGCCCGGTCCCGCGCGGATGTGGAATCGGTGGCGAAATACTGATTCACCTCGGCGGCAATGCCAGCATCGAAATCGGCTTCTGCCGGCAGCGCCATCAGGCTGCCGGTGCTCAACAGCTGGATAATCTCGATCATGCGCGGGAACACCGTGCGGCCGAACATGGTACGCCCGGCTCGGATGGAGTTGATGTCAGGGCACATCATGCCCCACTGGTTGGGTTTGGCGTCGGCTTCGGATGCGCGCAGACAGGCCCGCAGCAAATCCCGCTGGGTGATTAACTCGGCCACCATCTCCTGCACGTGCGGTATAGTACCCGACCCCAGCGTGTCCACGATCAAATCCGCCAGACCCAGCACGAATTCGGCCTTGGTGAGGCACCGGGTCAGCACCTGGTGCCCGGTGTGGGCGTCCGATTGCGTGCCGGACGCATAACCGTTGCACAACTCCACGTCCCCCAGCAGGAACACCCGCTCCCACGGTACGGACACGTCGTCGAAGAACACCACCGAGTCCATTTCCTCGAACCGCGATCCCAGCGGATGGTCAAAGTGCGATCGGCCCAAGTCGAAACTCTCCCGGCACAGGAACTTCACGCCTGGCGTATCACAGGGAATTGAGAACGAGAACGCCTGGCGCCTGGCTTCGTCGTCCAGCCGATGGCTCGCCACCGGATAGATGGCGATTTCGTCGGATATGGGACCCAGAGTCGCCAGCGTGCGGCTGCCACGGACCACGATGCCAGCGTCGGTTTCCTTGACCAGCGTAAGCGCCACGTTTTCGTGCAGCGTATCGGCCGGACCAACGGTGCGCCGTCGTTGCAGGTTCACCAGGGCATGGGTGAGCGTTACGTCGTTCTCCCGTATGAACTCGTGGTAAGCCAGCACATTTTTCTTGAACTCGGGCCGGTCCCGGGCAAAGTAGTCGGCGGACCCGGCCCACGCGGTGAATATGGTATTCATAAAATCTGGGGAACGCCCCATCATGCCGCAACTTGCCCAGGCCCAGTGGGACATCATCTCGCGGCGGCGCTCCAATTCTTCCCCGGTGTGGGGCACCATGAAGGATATTCCCACCGGATCGCCGGTAGATGGCGAGGCAAAGGTCATCGCCTCGCTGAGCGCGGCATCGTGCTGCATATCGTAGAGCGCGGCGACCGATTGCACGCCGTTACGCAACTTCGGATGCGTGGTTACATCCTTAACGCGCTCCCCTTGGAGCCACACCTCCCGGGGTCGTTCCTTCAGGCCGGTGATATATTCCTGTCCCGTTCGCGCTGGCATAGTCTTTCATCTCCTTTGGAGAGAACTCCACTGATGCTTCGCCGGCCGCGGGATGCTACTTGAAGGCCGGCATTACCTCTTCAGTCATCAGCCTCAGGCTCCGCTGCACCGCTTCCTTCGGCAGGAACCCGCCGGGATTCAGTTCGGCGGTAATTCCGGATACCCCCAGCATTTCCCTGAACTCGTGCAGGCGGTCTATTACCTGCTCGGGGCTGCCGAATACTACCCTGGTTTCCAGCAAGTCCTCGTAGGTTGAGTTGACCAGACGTTCGTACCTGGCCTGCCGGCCCGCCGAAACGTCCGCGCCCTGCCGTCCTCTGGAATACTCAAAGAGCTCGCGTTGGCGCTGGAAAAACGCCTCGATGCTTTCCTTGGGTTCTTCAATGGCCTCGGCTTCGCTGGGTGCAATGTAAACCGGGAAGCGCACGTTGATGTCGCCGCCTTCACCGGGATGCCCGGCCGCTTGCCACTCTTGCTTGTACTCTTGCAGGTTCGTCTTCAGGTCTTCGACGTCCATCGTTCTCAGGCCCAGGAAGATGGGGTAGCCCAGCCGGCCAATGCGTCCGAAACTGTCCTCGCTGCTCGCGGCGATGCGCACCTTCGGGTGGGGCTGCTGGTAGGGCAGCGGAGAGATGCTGGCGTTGGTAATGTGGTTGTACTTGCCCTCGTAGGAGAAAGTTTCACCCGACCACGCCAACAGAATGATGTCCAGCGCCTCCTGGAACCTGTCCTTGCTCTCCCCGTAGTCGATGCCCATGATGTCGTAGGCGCGCACGTTACCGCTTCGACCGACACCAAACTCGAACCGGCCCTCGCTCAACTGGTCCACCGTCGCCGCTTCCTCGGCAATACGCAAAGGATGGATCAGCGGCAATACCTGCACCGCCATGCCCACCCGCAACCGCTTGGTGCGCGTGGCAATGGAACTGGCAATAACGATCGGCGCCGACAGTACCGACCGGGCGGGGTTGAAGTGCATCTCGCCCAACCATACGGTATCGAGGCCCATCTGCTCCGCCAGATCCACCTCTGCCATGGAATCGCGGATGGCTTCCTGGTGGGTCATCGCTCCGCCCATGGTGAAGTTGATGTTAATTCCGAAGTCCATTGGGACACCTCGTCAGCGCCGCGCCGGACGGAATTTGCTCCCGCGGCCCGGCTGTTTTCGCCTCAAATGCAAGTTGAAGTCAACAGTATAGCAAGCACGGCACATGGTCAAGCAGAGCGACGGTTCGCGCAGGGTCTTGCGATTGCCGATGCCTGCGTCGTTCCGGCGAAGGCTGCAACCCAGATGCCGAGAGCTGTCTGGGCAAACAGTTGATGGCGAGCATGTTGATGGCGACCGGGCCACCTTTTGATAAGCTCGCGACAATCCTTCGACGGGCTCAGAATGAACGGCGTGATTCAGGTGCAGACAATCAACAGATCCTGCGGTTCGCAACCGCCGACGTGGGCCGTCAGAACTGAGTTCGTCGCCCGATCCCGGAGAGACTTCCGCGCCGTCCCGATCTTAGAGGGTGTCTAAAAACTCCCTCTCCCCTTGTGGGAGAGGGCTGGGGTGAGGGGTCGTTCCCACGCTATTCCACCCCTCCTCCGAGATTCGCCAGCAGTTTTTTAGACACCCACTTAGAGAACCAGGGATAGGCGGCCGAACCGGAAACTACGCCGTGCGCTCCCGCCTGGGACGCCACGGCCCCGGCGGGCCGTCCAGCGGCTGGCACACCTTGCAAGGGCGAAAACCGGCTGCAAACGCTGCTTCCAGGGAGGCAAAATGGACCCTATGCAGCGGCTTCGTGCGGCGCCCCGGCGGACAGTTCGGCCGGCAAAAGATGTGCGTGGTCGTGCAACCGTTCAGAGTCATATCGTTCGTCATAATTCTGCCCTTGGCAACCGGTTCGTCACGGCGCGCACCATCTAACACCAAACACCCCAATATCAAACTCGGTGCGTGTCGGGAGCGCTTGGCCAGCATCCTGGACTGCTTGATGCGCAGTCAGACCAATTGGCAACCCGAAGGCCCGATCAGTTGCGATCTCGCAGCGTCGGTTGGCACGATCAGGCGGAGAAACTGAGGTTGATTGCTGGTTGAGCAGGCTCGACAGGTTACCGAACCAGGATGCCCGCTTTGATACGATCGAACTCCTCCTGACTGATTGCCCCCCCGTCCAGCAGTTCTTGGGCGGCTTTCAGATCGGCAAGAGAAGACGCTGGCGATGACACTAGTACTCAATCAATGTTGGAATTGAAGGGATAGAGGCGATGCAATTTGGTTCTGGCGTCCTGGGTGTTGAACCGCCAGTTGATGGTGGCCTTGGAGGCGTTGCGCTGGACCTCATAGGCGTTGATGGCTCGCTGTAGGGCAGTCTCGTCGGGATTACGCCCCTGGAGGCAGGCCCGGGTCAACACGCTGAACTCGATCTCCGCCATCCCTTCGGCAAGCTCAGGACAGGATTGAGCCAACTGGCGTGCTTGGGCGTGTGGTGAAATTCCAGCCGCCTGACGATGCGCCGAGCTTCGGCGGCGGGGAAGGTCTCGTAGAGGGAGGCCATACGATGGGTATTCAGATTGTCCAGCACCACTCGGACCACCGGAGCATCTGGGTAGGCCTCATCCACCAGCCACCGCATCTGGTGGGCAAAGTCTTCCATGGTGCGTCGCTCGGTGATCGCCACGTGTCGCCAGCCGGCCAGGGGTTCGCAGGTCAGGAAGATGTTGCGCGTACCGGCGCGGCGATACTCGTAATCCTGACGCCGCGGTTGTCCCGGCTGCACCGGAATGGGCGGCCTGGTGTCGGCCAGCAACTGAGTGGAGGTCTCATCAAAGCAGACCACCGGCCGGTCCGGGTCGTAGGGCTCAGCGTACAAGTCCAGCACGTCCTCCATCGCCGCCACGAATTCACCCCCTACCTTGGGGATACACCACTGCTGCTTCCGCCACGGCTGGAGGACGTTTTTTTGAGCCTCAACCGCACCGTCTCATGGGACAGGGACTCCACCAACCCCAACTCCACCACTCGGTCGGCCAAAAGATGCAGGGTCCAGTAGGCGTGGCCATCGGGCGCTGGGCTGCACGCCAGGGCGATCAGGTGGGCCTCCCCCTTGTCATCAAGCTTCCGGTATCGGTTGGCCTGGACCCGGTCCTGCAACACGCCATCTAAACCTTTCTCAGCGTACCGCCGTTTGGCGCGGTACACCGTACCCTTGGAGATGTCCAAAGCGGCCGCCACCTGTGGTGCGTTCCATCCCTCATCTACTTTCAGCAGGGTGCGCGCTCGGGCAATGATACGCGCCGAACTTTTGCCGCTGCGAATCAGCTGGCTCAGTCGCTCGCGTTCGTCCGGCGTCAACTGTACCGCGTATTGCTCCAGGGCCATGATTACTACACCTCCACACCACTCTATTTTGCAGTCAGCGTAGCACTTGGAAGCCTTTCACTAAAACTACCTACAATGCTGATTTGAACCAGTACTAAACTAAAGCCAAGGTGGAATCTACATTTGTGAAGCGACGAGAATTGGCTTGAAATCTACACAGGAGTTCTTCCACTCGTCCCTGGCTCCACGGATTTACCCGATTCCCATCTGCGGGTTTCACCTTGGCTTTAGTTTAGTACCGTGTCAATCTGGTTTTGTAGGGTAGATATGCTGGAGCTTACGGCGAGCATCTTGGGTGGTAAACCGCCAGTTTATGACTGATTTTGCTGCGTTGCGCTCGCGTTCGAGCGCCGCAACCTCTCGCCGCAGCTCCGGCTCATCGCTGATACGGCGGTTCAGACACCCTCTGCTGAAGACGCTCAACTCGATCTCAGCCATGTTCAGCCAGCTGCCATGCGTAGGAGTGTAATGAAACTCGAGGCGTTGGGCGATGCGCCGAGCTTCGCACGGCTCAAATGCTTCGTAGAGCGAGCCGAGCTTGTGGGTGTTGAGGTTGTCCAGTACCAGCCTGACCACCTCGGCATCAGGGTAGGCCTCGTCCACCAGCCACCGCATCTGGTGCGCGAAGTCCACGGCAGTGCGGCGCTCGGTCACCTCCACATGTCTCCATCCACCCTTCGGCTCGCAGATCATGAACAGGTTCCGGATCCCGTTTCGCTGGTACTCGGTGTCATAGCGTGCCACCCGTCCGGGGGCAGCCTCGATGGGCGGACGCACCTCCCCCCAGTCAATTGCCTGGAGGTCTCGTCGAAACACACTACCGGACGCTCCGGATTGTACTCCGGTTGGTACAGGTCCAGCACGTCCTCCATCCGCGCCACGAACTCCCCGCTCACCTTGGGGATACACCACTCTTTCTTCTGCCAGGGCTTGAGTTCGTTTTTTTGAGTATCTGGCGCACCGTCTCCAGGGAGATGCTCTCGGCAAACTCCAACTCCACCACCTGGTCGGCCAACAACTGGAGTGTCCAGTGCGTGTGCCCTGCGGGCGCGGCGCGGCACGCGAAGGCGATCAGGTGCGCTTCCTGCTTGCCGTCCAGCTTGCGCTCCTGGCCCGGCCGCGGTCGCTCATTGATGGCGCCCTCAAGTCCTTCCTCCACGTACCGCTTCCGCGCTCTGGCGACCGTGGCCGCGTTGACCAACAGCACATCGGCTATCTCACGGTCCCGAAGCCCCTGGTCAGCCTTGAGCAGCGACAGCGCACGCTTCACGGTGCGCACTGACGCCTTGCCTCGCTGGGACACCTCATTGAGACGGGAGCGTTCGGCCTCGGTCAACTCTACTTTATACTTGATGGCAGCCATGGCTGGGCACTTCCTCACACAAAGATCATGCCCCAGTATGGCTGCTTTCTTATATTCTTACAAATCTACCTGGCAACGGTACTAAACCAAAGCCAAGGTGAAATGCGCAGACGCATGGGGTAAATTTGTGAAGGAACCGAGGTAGCTGGTCTCAGAAATTGCGAGGGGTTGGTGATGGGCGTGAGGGAGATAGACCGGTCTCTGGAACAATGGCAGATGGGAGTCAAGGACTTGCGGCGGCGTGTGATTCTGGCTCCCACACCCCGGGAGCGGGAAAGGTGGTACGCCATCCTGCTGCTGGCCCAGGGCTTGACGGCAGCGGCGACGGCGGAGGCGCTGGAGCGGGACCCCCACACTATCGGACGTTGGGCGTCGGCCTTCGGCGAGGGAGGGCCTGCGGCCCTGATATTCGAGCAGACCGGTGGTTCCCCCCCGCCCTTGACCAGGCGCAGCAGGAGGAGTTGAAAGGGGCGGTGGAGCAACCGCCCGCCACAGCGGGCATCGTAATGGCTAACTGGTATTGGAAGGTGATGCGTCAGTTTGTCTCAGAACGGTTTGGCATCAGCCTGAGCCGCAGCAGTTGCCTGAACTGGCTTCACCGGCTGGGGTTTGCCTTCAAGCGCCCCAAGAAGCGGCTGCTCAAGGCTGATGAGTCCAAGCGGGAGACCTTCGTGGCGGAGTACGCCGTCCGGTGGGAGGAGGCCCAACGGACTGGAGCCAGGATATTCTTTGCCGACGAGGCCCACTTCCGGGCGGACGCGGAATTGCGGGGGAAGTGGGTGCTGAAGGGTAAGCCTGCGTTGGTGGACTCGAGCAGCCCGAGGTACGGGGAGAAGGCCAGCTACTATTCGGCGGTGTGCCTGGAGACGGGCGAGGTGGAATGGATGGAACTGGAGGGCAACAGCAACAGCGGGACCTCGGTTGCCTTCCTGACGCAACTGAAGGAAAAACATCCAGGGCCGCTGCGGGTCATCTGGGACAATGCGCCGGCCCATCGTGGGGAGGCGGTGCGGGAGTGCCTCAGGACGCCTGAGCTGGAGCTGAGGCTGGTGAACCTGCCGGGCTACAGCCCGGACTTCAACGCCGATGAGGCTGTCTGGGGTTGGGCGAGAGAGGAGGTCACTGGCAATCTGTGCTTGGGCAGCAGGGCGGCGGTACAGGAGAGGGTCGGCAAATTCCTGGCCGGGCTGTCCAGCCGGAAAGACGAGGTGAGACGGCGCTGCCGGACGGTCCTGCAATCAAGGGCCGAAACACTCCCGCGAGACTCCCGCCCCGATTCCCAGCACCCGGCAAATGCACATCCCACCTTGGCTTTGGTTTAGTGCTGTCGCATCGCCTCTCTTGTACGACCGGTACGCCAGGTACCAGAAAAACGGCAGTGAAATGGGCCATATGGGGACGATGAGCCCCAGGATGATGAAAACGATCGTCGAGAAGGTGAAGCTGTTTGCTTGTTTACCCATGAATACACTCCCAGCGATGCAGAAGCCCAAGCGAACGACCGCGTCACAGCCAAAATCCGCTGCAAATCGGTGACCGGAAACGTACGAATCCAACGAGTTTCGTTGGTTGGTCGCCCATTGTAAACTATCACAGCCACCTCCTGGGTACCCACTTTGTCATTGCGAGCGTAGCGCGGCAATCCCGGCGTCGTAGCAACGGCGGTTCGCCGACGTGTGTTCAACCTCATCGAGATTGCCACGTCCCTCGACGAGCTCGGGATGAGCGGGCGTTCCTCGCAATGACAGATGGTAGTAGGTACGCGTGATTGACAGCCACTGACCATCGGAGCATTGCATTACGCTCATAACCGACCGTTCATCGATTTAGCCGGCCTCCCGCACCGGTTCGTCCCCGTCCAGGCAATGCTGACCGAAGGCGTCTCCGGCCAGGACAAATCCACCCGCGCCGCCGGCGACGGCGCATCTGGTCTCCACCCTGCCCGTGGAAAGTTGCCGGCACGACAACAAAAAACGCGCCCCGGCAATTCGGGGCGCGTCGCAGGTTTAGTAGCATGGCTCCCCCGGTAGGAGCGTTTTCACAGTTACACGGGGTCAATATTTAGGCTATTTGTTTCTATTTGAGCACGATTAGATTGTCTTGACGTTTCACCGGGTTTCAAGTATTATCACTTTAAAGTGATAACGGAGATAATACCAAATGAACCGGCCAAAGACGCTAACTGCGGCATTTGTCAAGACGGTCAAGACGCCGGGGAGGTACGGCGACGGGCGCGGATCGCATGGCCTATCGTTGCTGGTGAAACCCGCCACGTCAACCGGGCGCGTTGCCAAGTCTTGGGCGCAACGGCTACGGATAGACCGAACACCCATCAACATCGGGCTAGGACCGTTCCCGGTGGTAACGCTGGCAGAGGCGCGGGAAAAGGCACTAGAAAACCGCCGGGCCGTAGCACAAGGTACGGACCCACGCCAACGGGCCGGGAGCGGCGTACCGACGTTTGCCGATGCCTTTGAGATCGTCATTGGCCTGCAATCGAAAGAATGGAAGAATACGGCCAAGACTGAAAAGCTATGGCGGTCAACAATGGCAGATTATGCCATTCCGACGCTGGGAAAAAAACTGGTATCGGAAATCACTTCCGGCGACGTTTTGGCGGTGCTATCTCCGATATGGAGCGACAAGCGAGAAACGGCTACCAAACTGCGGGGCCGGATTGGAGCGGTTATGAGGTGGGCGATAGCTGAAGGGTATCGGGATGATGACCCAACCCGCGATGCAACCGCCGCACTACCAAAGGAACGTCAGAGGGTGAACCATCATCGCGCATTGCCATTTGCTGACGTGGGCGCGGCGTTGAACACCATTCGGGAGTCCGGCGCATGGCCGGGTACGAAATTGGCTTTTGAGTTTTTGACGTTGACCGCTACCCGGAGCGGGGAAACAAGGGCCGCCCGTTGGGACGAAATCAACTTTGAAACAGCGACCTGGACCATTCCAGCATCGCGCATGAAAACGGGGTTGGAGCATCGCCTACCGCTATCACGGCAGGCTTTGGACGTGCTAGGGCAGGCCCAAGAGTTAGGCAATGGTACAGGGCTGGTGTTTCCAAGTGAGCGCGGCAAGGTGCTGTCCGATAGCACCATCACCAAACTGCTACGCGAAAACGACATCGCCGGTACTGTACACGGCCAGCGTTCCGCGTTCCGCGATTGGGCCGCTGAATGTTCCGACGTGCCACGGGAAATAGCCGAGCACGCACTTGCCCACGTAGAGGGGAGCACGTCGGAATTGGCATACAGGCGGACAGACTATTTCGAGCGGCGACGGGGGTTGATGTCTGAATGGGGAGCCTACATCTTGCCGTAGACACTCAAAAAATACTTCTGAAATCTGTATAGGGCCGGTAAGACACTGGCCCTATACTTTTGTGCTCATTTGGAAACTTTTTATTTCAGTATTCAGGGTTTATCATATACATGCATGGACAAATGGAGGGAGATATGGCAGATCGGATGTTAGACGTTAAGCAGGTTGCCGGACTGGTGAATCTGAGCTACCCGACAATCTATCGCATGATGCAACGCGGCGAATTTCCGAAACCTTTACAAGTTTCGCCTCGAAATGTGCGGTGGCTCGAAACCGAGATTACAGAATGGCAACAGAATTGCCCACGTAACAGTGGGCAAAGAGCAACCCGACCCCGTGCTACAGGGGAACTCGGCTAGGTGCTCATTGTGAACTGTCAAGGGAAATGATTAGCAGTTGCAAGCGTCAGAGTTGCAAGTTAGGCAACCTATGAAACACTGCAATCACACAAAACAAAACACCCGCCGGAGCGGGCGTCTCATTGCTTTAGCCGTTTGGCGCGGCGGGCAGCGGGGCAGCAAGGGAACGACTTGCTACATAAAAATCATACCCAACAAACCCGAACCAGTCAAGCCAAAACCCTTGACCGTTGCGATTGCTGCGATTTTGAACTCCCGGATGGTGCGCCGATTTGCCCCTACTGCGGGCGGGCCGTTCCGCAGTTGCCAGATTATTTGCTGGTGTGCGGGTATTGCAGAAATGAGTACCCCGAATCTGACGGCGATTGCCCCTGCTGCGGACTCCACCCCCCCGACGATCCCGGCGACCATTCAGCGTTGCAACGCGCCAGGGCCGTCATACGGTGGCACGGGCAGGCACGCGGCCAGACACCCATCAACCGCCTGATGCTGGCTTACTGGCAAGCCGTAGGACACGCTAAGGAACTGAAGCTACGGGGGTACTCCGAACGGGCCATTGCGGAAATACAAGGCATTACCAAAACGCCAGCGCGTCATCGCCTGCTGAAAACGTTTTCACTAATACGTTCCGAGATTGCCCGCATAACAGCATGGTTGGCCGGGCCGAAGCCTATAGAGAATACAGACAGCATAGGCATAGACCGCCACCCGCCACCCGCCACCGTCATTGAGCGATACCGTTCGATAATCACAAGATATGGCTGGCTTACCTACCTTGACCGGCTGAATGCCAATGGCGGCGACCCGCTGCCAGAATTGGTAAAGCACACACGATAACGGAGGTAACATCATGGCTTTGCAATACAACATGAACAAGGATTTTTTCGGGTTGGTGGGCTCGCTGCTGTCTGACGACTGCGGCCACCGAACGGGCTTTACCCATATCAACAGCTCATTGATAAAGCACAATCCCGACGATTCCGCGCTAGCGCGTGTCCACGAATTGGAATGCGGAACGTGCGGCGATGTCTGGCGTTTCGCTCAGAAGTCGTTGCCCTTTAGGGGGTAAGGGGGGTCTGAGACTCTGGCCGGACTACCGCAGATAGGGGCACTTCCGCGGGTCTGTCCCTTCCGTGTAAAAAAGGGAAAGTCAAAATGGAACTGTTGCCATTTCAAAAGCGATTCATTCGGGCCGTGGAATCTAGCAGGTATGACACGGTGGCGTTGTCGGGTCCGCGTGGACTTGGAAAGACGTTTATAGCAGGCCACATTCTGGCCCGATGTATGACGCCGGGCGACCCGCTACACCAGCCGGGCAAGGAATACATCTTAGGTGCTGCCAGCCTAGAGCAAGCCAGATTGACCTACGCCTATGTGCGGCAGGCGTTGGAGCCATTGGGCGAGTATCGGTGGATTGACTCTGCTACCCGGCTGGGAGCAACCCACGTTGCCAGCAATACCAAGCTGAGGGCGATCAGCAGCAACGCCAAGTCTAGTTTCGGCTTGGTAGGTGTTCCGATTGTGGTAATCGACGAACCAGGGGCACTTGAGATCGTGGGCGGGCAAATGCTGGCCGACAGCCTTATGACGGCTCAGGGTAAGCCGGGTAGCGCACTGAAGTTGATTCTGATTGGGACGTTGGCACCGATGGCGACTGGACCTGGGCACTGGTGGTACGACCTGATTGACCGTGGCACTGCCGGGAAAACCTACGTTGATAGTTTCCGTGGCGACCCGGAACTGTGGGACGATCCAAAGGAATGCCGACGGGTCAATCCATTGATGAAAGTGAGTCGGGAATTTAGGGCCAAGCTAAAGGCCGAAGTTGCAGACGCCCAGGGCGATACCCGACTGCGGGCCCGGTGGTTGTCTTACCGCTTCAATTCTCCGGCAGGCGACGAAAGTACCATGCTGTTGACCGTAGACGACTGGCAACAAGTTATCAGTAGGCCGGTGGCAGAGCGTGTCGGCAAGCCGATAGTTGGCGTTGACCTGGGCGCGGGCCGTGCCTTTCATGCGGCGGTTGCTGTTTGGAAGTCTGGACGGGTCGAAGCGGTGGCCGTGTGTCCGGGTGTGCCCAGCGTAGCCGATCAAGAAAAGCGTGATAGGGTTCCGTCGGGAACCTACTCAGAACTCGTTGCCAGTGGAGCTTTGCAGATTGCCCACGGTTGGCGGGTCCAGCCCGTGCGCCAGTTGGTTGACGCCATAACCGAGAACTGGGGCACACCGTCAAGTATCGTGTGTGATAGGTTCCGGGAAAAGGACCTACACGATGCCAGCAAGGGAATCCCGATTGAAGCGCGGGTTACCCAATATTCCGAGTCTAGTTTTGACATTCGGGCACTGAGAAAGTTTTGCAGGGATGGCCCGTTTTCTTGTGAGACTGGTTCCCGTGGGTTGGTGGCGGCTGGCCTGAGTGTGGCGACGGTCAAGAATGATGACGCTGGAAACAGCCGACTAATCAAGGGTAAAAACAACACGGCCAGAGATGACATACCCGCCGCGTGGTTGCTTGCCGCTGGAACTTATGACCGAGCAATGAACAAGCCGAAGCGTGGCGCGATGTTCCACGGGGCGGCTTAGGTGTCTAAGCACTCTGGCAGCGGCCCGGAGTGGCGACGATTCCGAATGCGGATACTTGAGCGTGATAACTGGCGTTGCCAGACGTGCGGCAAGTGGGGTAACGAGAGCGATCACATTTTACCCCTGCAATTCGGTGGTGAAATGTACTCAGAATCCAATGCTCAGATTCTTTGCAGAGGATGCCACATAATAAAGACTCGTGGGGAAAATACCCGACCTAACATAGAGCGTGAACAATGGCGCGATTACATGCTCACAATGAACAGTTAGACCATGCGTGCTAAAATATAGGTTCCTAGTTTCCTACCAACCTAGTAACCCATACACGGCCCGGAGGCTACCACGATGACTGACAAACAGAAGATGGAACTGCGCCAGAGCGTGATACGTAGCCGTCTGGCAGAGATTGCGTCGGCAGAATCTACGGACGAAATCCGGCAGGAAATTGACACGCTGGGCCGGGAATTCTCCGGCAATGAGCGCAGCATTCAGGCGTACATGATTGCCGAATCCGCAGAGCCGCCGGAAACCCGGAGCACCGAAGACCGGCAGCGTTCGGAGCTGTTGCAGTCCTGCAACGTGGGCCAGTTGCTTGACGACCTGGTGGGTGGTCGCAGTGGCACCAATGGCGCGATGCAGGAATACCAGACTGAGCACGGCCTAGCGGCCAATGAAATCAGTGTGCGGATGTTGCACGATGATGAAATCGAAACCCGCGCGGTTACGTCTGCGCCCGGCCAGGTGGCGCAGAATCAGCAGCCGATCATTGATTACGTGTTCCCGATGGCTGTCGCTGCATTCATGGGCATTGATATGCCCGTTGTTGGCGTGGGCGATGCCGTGTTTCCGATTCTGACTTCTGAGTTGGCGGTACGGACTCCGGCGGAAAACGCGGATGCCGCCGAAACCACCGGCGCGTTCAGTGCCCAGGTATTGACCCCTTCCCGGTTGCAGGCCAGTTTCTTCTATTCGCGCGAAGATTCCGCCAGATTTGCCGGTATGGATTCCTCGTTGCGCGAAAACTTGTCGGCGGGTCTGTCCGATGTGTCAAGGGCGGAGAGAAAACATGCCACTGGGGTGTCGTAGGTCAGGGAAAATGTCCGGGTAAGTGTTCAGCGAAAATGTCACTCCGTTACGCTGCCATGGTATCCGATGTCGACGGATTGGGCACCATCCGCTGCTTCCATCCTGGAGGACCTCCGGCCTCCAGATAACTCCTGACGGTGGACCTGTGGATGCCCAACTCCCGTTCGATTGCCCGCAGCGACCTGCCCTTGCGCCGGGCTTTCTGGACCGCCTTCCATCTCTCCCTCTGAAGGAAGGTCGGCTTGCGCGGGGCGACGGTTGCGGGTGGTGCGGCGGCGACTTCACCATCGGTGAAGTCCGGTTGATCCGCCTCGGGTTCCTGACTTGAGACCAGCGGAGCCAGGTGCGCTGTCCAGCGTTCAGCCCAGTGGTTTACCCCGATGGGCGCAACCGGAGAGACGGCGGGAGGCTGGTGGCCGTTGCGGAGGGATACCGGGCTTGGCGGGGCCTCCTGAGCAGCGATGATGCGCCCCTCGTGGCGTACCTTGAGCTGACCATCCAGCCCCTGCAGGACTTCCACCGTCGCCCCAGCATAGCTGGGGCGTTCCGGCGCCGGCAGCAGTTGGAGTGTCCGCAACTGGAACCGCACCGTGTTGTCCCGGTCCACCCTCCTGCGGTGCTTGAAACACAGAACCTGTTCCAGGCATAGCTCCGGGTCCAGCGGTCGGAACGCTGGCTCGGAGCACTGCGGGGGAACGCCGAAGCGCCGGTTGAACCGAGGCACAAACTCATCGAGCACAGCCTGTGCCTGCTCCAGGGTGGTTGCGCCGGCCAGCCGCAGTTCGGCAACCAACCGGTCCTGAAAGGTGCCTCCGGTTCGCTCAACACGTCCCTTGGCCTGGGGCGACTGGGCGAAGATCATCTGGGTCCCCATCTCATCCATGGCCCGGCTGAACTGGGTGGGCCCTGCAGGGAGGCCGGGTCCCGGCGTGTGCTTGAACACGGCGTGGCGATCGGTGTAGAGGGCCACGGGCACGCCGCGATGCTCCACCAAGGCGCGGATCAGCAGGAAGTAGCTGCGAGCGTCCTCATGCTCACAGCACAAGGCGCTCACCACCTGCCGGTAGCATCGTCCACCGCGATCAGCAGCGTGAACGGCGGGGCCTGATCCCCCAACCACGGGTGATAGCTGCCGTCCATCTGGATCAGCATGCCCTCCTGGGGCATCCGTTGCCGACGGACTCGGTGTTTGGGTGGACGGCGGCGCCGGGGACTGCTCAGTCCAGCGTCCAGCAAGACCCGCCGCAGGGTGGTCCTGCCGATGTGAATGCCTTCCCGCTCCGCCAGCAGTTCCGCGAGGTGGGTGTGGTTGACGCCAGCGTACCGGGTCCGAGCCAGCTGCGCCAGGTCGACGACCAGCGCCTCGGGCGTGGCGTTGACGGGTCGGCGACCGCGGTGGCCATGTGCCAAAGCCGCCGCGCCGCGTTCACGGTAGGCCGCCAGGATGCGGCGGGTGTGGCGGGAAGTTACTCCCATCAACTCGGCGGCCTGGTCCAAGGTCATGTGCTCTGCTGCCAGGCTGTTGAGCACCTGAAGTCTGCTTTGTTCTTTTGGGGTCAATGTCACATTCTCCATGATGTGACTGCGATGATGGGTCCCGGCCATCTCGACCAGGGTCTGACCCTTGATGTGACTGGCACGAATGCCTTCAAAATGATCTGTCGGCCCGATCCGAGATGGCCCAGACAGTGCCGACAGCCTCGGTGAGCAGTGACCTAATAGGAGCCTGGCTTCAAGCCCCATCGCAGTCTTGTCCGCTCACCTGGCTGGCGTGCCAACCGCGGCGTCATCTCCCAGGAGGTAGCAATGATAGGAGTCCCCGGTCGCGAAGGTAATCGCGATGTTCAGGTGATCATCGGAGTCGACACACACCAAGACGAGCACGTGGCGGTGGCCATTGACCGGCAAGGTGTCCGCCTCGGCGAACGTCACGCGCCAGCGACTACGCACGGATACGGAGAACTCGAATGGTGGTCCCTGAGTTTGGGGGAAGTTCGCGCCTTCGGGATCGAAGGCACGGGTTCCTACGGCGCTGGCATCGCCCGTTTCCTAACCGGTCGCGGATACACCGTCGTTGAGGTCAACCGACCCGATCGGTCCACCCGCTACCGGAAAGGGAAGAGCGATCCCACCGATGCGGAGATGGCAGCCCGGTCGGTTTTGGCCGGCGTAGCAGATGCCACACCCAAGTCGGGCCAGGGCGAAGTCGAAATGATCCGCATGCTCAAGAGCACCAAGGACTCGGCCGTCAAGGCCCGCACCCAGGCGATCAACCAGATGAAGGCTTTGGTTGTCACCGCCCCAGCCGAACTTCGCGAAACCCTCGACGGTCTCCCCGCTGGTGCCCTCACCGCTCGGTGCAAGAGTTTCCGTATCAGTCGCCTGGACAATCCCACGGCGGCGGCCAAGTACGCTCTCCGCTCACTGGCCGGCCGCTACCGCCAACTGAGTGAGGAGATCCACGACCTCAAGGCCGAGCTGGAACGCCTCACCCAGACGGCATCGCCGACGCTGGTCAGCATGTTCGGCGTAGGACCTGACACGGCGGCGACCCTCCTGGTCACGGCTGGGAGCAACCCGGAACGCCTCCATTCCGAGGCTGCCTTCGCCGCGCTGTGCGGGGTGAGTCCGATACCTGCTTCCTCCGGGAAGACCAACCGGCATCGCTTGAACCGAGGTGGCGACCGCCAAGCCAATGCGGCTCTACACCGCATCGTCGTGGTCAGGCTTCGTTACGACCCCCGCACCAAGGCTTACATGTGCCGCCGCACCGGTGAGGGAATGAGCAAGACCGAGGTCATCCGTTGCCTCAAACGCTACGTTGCCCGCGAGGTCTTCTCCGCTCTCCAGAACTCCGCCGCAATAATCAGCAGCGCAGCTTGACATCTATAGGAGCATCATTATCGCTGGCCAGTTAGTCGGGACCTTTTCGCTGGACGTCGACAACTGGGGCGGAGTAAAACTGTACCACCTGGGTGGTGCCTGACGGCCCCGGCCTGGACGGTGGGGTGGGGCCCCCCGCCTTGACGCCGTGGCCGGCTTGGGTATCGGCGGGACGCTAAACGGCATCCGCCCGATCCGGCGCTGACGATGGCGCGGCGACGCTTTGCCGGCTGCCCTTGAGGCGGTAGCTCTCGCCGTTCATCTCCAGGATGTGCACGTGGTGGGTGAGACGGTCCAGCAGCGCGCCGGTGAGCCTTTCTGACCCGAAGACCTCGGTCCACTCGTCGAAGGGCAGGTTGGTGGTCACCAGGATGGAGCCCCGTTCGTAGCGCTGGCTGAAGACCTCGAAGAGCAGTTCCGCTCCGGTGTGGGACAGGGGAACGAAGCCCAACTCGTCGATGATAAGGAGCTGGAGGCGGGCCAGTTGCCGCTGCAGGTTGAGCAGCCGGCGCTCGTCCCGGGCCTCCATGAGCTCGTTGACCAGGGCGGCGGCCGTGGTGAAGCCCACCGACAGGCCCCGCTGGCAGGCGGCCAGTCCCAGGCCCAGGGCGACGTGGGTCTTGCCGGTGCCGCTGTTGCCGATGGCGATGACGTTTTCATGATGCTCGACGTACTCGCACCGGGCCAGTTGCGTGACCAGTGGCTGGTTCACCGAGGGGATGGCGGAGAAGTCAAAGGTGTCCAGTCCCTTGGTGGCGGGAAATCTTGCGGCGCGGATCCGGCGCTGGACCATACGCTGGTGGTGATCGGTGAGTTCCACTTCGGCGAGTCGGAGCAGGTAGTCGGGGTGGCTGACACCTTCGGCGGCGCACTGGGCAGCCAGCTTGCCATACTCCCTCAGGAAGGTGGGCAGCTTGAGCTCCTTGAGATGGTGCTCCAAAAGCAGCGTGGACTGGTCGCTCATGCCGCCCTCCCCGACAACAGGGTCAGGTAGTCTCCGGCGCGGGTGGTCTTCACGCTGATCTGAGGCAGGTGGGGATAGAAATCCAGGTCGAGGCGGTTCGGTCTGCCTTCAATGCGGCACAGCAGCAGGTGCTTCACGGCGTCGAAGCCGACGGCGCCCAGGCGCAGGGCGTCCTGCACGGCGTGGTGGACCTCCTGGTGAGAGAAATCCTCCATGAGTCGGAGCACCCGTACGAATTCCCGCTTGCCACGCTGGCCCATCCTGGCTTCCAGCTGCCGGCGCAGCGTCGCATACTCCTCGGGCAATTTCCATCCCGCCAAGGGCGCGGCCTGGTCCAGGGCCCCGGTCTTCCGTTCCAACAACGGCAGGTAGTGGATGGGGTCGAAGATGAAATCGTCCTGCTCATAAGAGCGGGGATGCCTGGCGATGATCTCAGCTCCGCAGCTGATCACCACCCGGTCCACGTAGCCCTTCACCAGCACGTCCCGGTGTCCGTAGGCCACCGGCACCGAGTAATCATTGGTGCGGTACCGCACCAGGGACAGCGAACTCACCCGGCTGGCCTGCTGGTCGCAGGCGTCGTAGGCCGCGGCTGGCAACGGCAGCAGCGCGTCCAGGTCCCGCTCCATCCGCTGGCCGATGGTCTCGGTGTGTCCCCGCAGCACGGCGTCCATCCGCTCCAGGCACCGCCCCTCCAGGTGGGCATTCAGCGCCTGAAAACTCTCCACCGCCGGTATCGGCACCAGGAAGTTGCGCCGCGCGTAGCCCACCATCCCCTCGACATTCCCCTTGTCATTGCCCTTGCCGGGACGACCGAACCGGTCCTCGAACAGGTAGTGGGACTGCAACTCGGTGAAGGCCCGGGTGCGCTTCCGGCGTCCGTGGCCCAGTATCTTCGCCACCGCCAGCTTGGTATTGTCGTACAGAATGCTCTGGGGCGACCCGCCCAGAAAGGCGAAGGCCGACACGTGGCCGTCCAGAAAGGCCTCGGTGGTCTCCCCGGGATAGGCCTTCACGAAGCAGCCGTCGCTGTGGGGCAGGTCCAGCACGAAGTAGTGCACCTTGCGCTCCACACCGGCGATCACCGCCAACGCCTCCCCGAAATCGCACTGGGCGTGGCCCGGTGCATGGGACAACGGCACGAACATCTCCCGGACCCGCCGCCGGTGCTCCCTGACGTAGTCCTTGACTATGGTGTGCTGGCCGTCGAACCCGTACTCGTCCCGCAGCCGCTCGAAGATCCGCTTCGCGGTGTGGCGCTGCTTTCTGGGAACTCGGCCATCGGCTTCCAGGATCGCGTCAATTACGCCGGTGTAAGGCTCAAGCTTCGGCTTGCGCGGCGGGCTCTGCCGCGTGTAGCCCTGGGGCGTCGCATTGTCCAGCATCTTGCGCACCGTGTCCCGGTGCAGGTCGAACACCCGGGAAGCCTCCCGAACGCTCATCCCCTCCACCAGGCAGGCCCGCCGCACCCGAAAATACATCTCCACGTAAAACATCCATCGCACCTTCCACAGTCTGAATATCAGCACTATGGAAGGCACCAGGCGGTACAGTTTTCAACCGCCCAAACACGCCGGTCGAGCCGCCCACGCGGTACATTTTCTCTCCGCCCTTTACAGTCCGATGGTCTGGACAAGGTAATCATGGCGGGCACAAACGGCCTGTTGACGGGAACCATCCTTGCCAACCACAACGTTAGCGCGGTTACGGATTTTGACGCCTACATTACCGAATTCGGGTACGCCAGGGTCGATGGCCGGTACGCTGGCAGCGTTGGCGATCTCCGGGTGGTAATGGGCACTGACAGCTATGCACACGCTGGGAACGTCTACAGGGCCACCGAGAGCGACCGACCCGCACTGGACCGTATGATGGCCGTAACAGGTGGCGTTCGAGTGTCTGCGCACGTTCCCGACAAGGATAACAACAACCGGCAAAACAACGTGATTCGGATGGGAATGCGTCGGGACTATGTGGCCGCAATTTGGGAAAATCTGGTATTGGTGCCAGATTCCATAACCAAAGTGAAATCAGGGGAGATCGTCATTACCGCAATCATGCTGTACGCCACCAAGCTTCTGCGGGCGGACGGTTTCCATAAGCAGCAGGTACAGACGGCGTAAATGCCGATTCTGCTTTCGGGTCCGGCAGGGGCGGGTAAGACTTCCCTTGCCGCCGAACTGTTGAGCCAGTTTCAGCGGCCCGGCGTGGTGGCTGATTTCCAGTCAATCCTTGCCGCGCTGCTGCTACTGGTTCGGGATAGCAACGGCAGATACCCGCCACGTCTGGAAACTCAGGGTTACGCACTTCCGATTGCCGAATATGTGCGCCGCGCGATGATGACCGTTGCACTGGAAAACGAGTTGGAGATTGTCGTAACCAACTCAGATGGCGACCCGACCCGGCGTAACTTCCTGTTGACCCAGTTGGGCCCAGGTGCAACCGAACGGGTAATTGACCCCGGCATAGACGTTGTGCGGCAACGGCTTTCCACCGTTGACGGTCTGCTGTCCGTTCAATGCTCCGAAGCTATAAACCGATGGTTTGGGCGGTTGTAATGGAACTCCAAAACCTACTCATTGAATGCCGCTATGTGGCAGACGAAACGCGGGAATCTCCGGGCCGTCTGGTGGGCACACTGTTGACCTACGGCGAAACCAGTCGGGATAGGCCGGAGCGTTTTATGCGCGATTCCCTGCTGTGGGATGACTCAGGCATCGTTTTGAATGAACAACACGTTAGGTCGCAAAGCATCATGCGAATTCACCCGTTCCTAGAGGGCGACCTGCTGAGGGTTGACGAACCCTTGCCGAACACTCAGCGCGGGCGCGATGCTGCGGTGAATATCCGGGATGGCCTGTATACCGGGCTCAGTGTCGAATTCGCCAAACGTGGCGTTGTGGCGTCATACCGGGATGGTGTCCGAGAAATTCGCCAAGCCAAACTAGTACCGTTGCCAGGTAGATTTGTAATAATATGAGAAAGCAGCCATACTGGGGCATGATCTTTGTGTGAGGAAGTGCCCAGCCATGGCTGCCATCAAGTATAAAGTAGAGCTGACCGAGGCCGAACGCTCCCGTCTCAATGAGGTTTCCCAGCGGGGCAAGGCGTCAGTGCGCACCGTGTCAGTGCGCACCGTGAAGCGTGCGCTGTCGCTGCTCAAGGCTGACCAGGGGCTTCGGGACCGTAAGATAGCCGATGTGCTGTTGGTCAACGCGGCCACGGTCGCCAGAGCGCGGAAGCGGTACGTGGAGGAAGGACTTGAGGCCGCCATCAATGACCGACCGCGGCCGGGCCAGGAGCGCAAGCTGGACGGCAAGCAGGAAGCGCACCTGATCGCCTTCGCGTGCAGCGCCGCGCCCGAAGGGCACACGCACTGGACACTCCAGTTGTTGGCCGACAAGGTGGTGGAGTTGGAGTTTGCCGAGAGCATCTCCCTGGAGACGGTGCGCCAGATACTCAAAAAAACGAACTCAAGCCCTGGAAGAAGAAAGAGTGGTGTATCCCCAAGGTGAGCGGGGAGTTCGTGGCGCGGATGGAGGACGTGCTGGACCTGTACCAACCGGAGTACAATCCGGAGCGTCCGGTAGTGTGTTTCGACGAGACCTCCAGGCAATTGACTGGGGAGGTGCGTCCGCCCATCGAGGCTGCCCCCGGACGGGTGGCACGCTATGACACCGAGTACCAGCGAAACGGGACCCGGAACCTGTTCATGATCTGCGAGCCGAAGGGTGGATGGAGACATGTGGAGGTGACCGAGCGCCGCACTGCCGTGGACTTCGCGCACCAGATGCGGTGGCTGGTGGACGAGGCCTACCCTGATGCCGAGGTGGTCAGGCTGGTACTGGACAACCTCAACACCCACAAGCTCGGCTCGCTCTACGAAGCATTTGAGCCGTGCGAAGCTCGGCGCATCGCCCAACGCCTCGAGTTTCATTACACTCCTACGCATGGCAGCTGGCTGAACATGGCTGAGATCGAGTTGAGCGTCTTCCGCAGAGGGTGTCTGAACCGCCGTATCAGCGATGAGCCGGAGCTGCGGCGAGAGGTTGCGGCGCTCGAACGCGAGCGCAACGCAGCAAAATCAGCCATAGACTGGCGGTTTACCACCCAAGATGCTCGCCGTAAGCTCCAGCATATCTACCCTACAAAACCAGATTGACACGGTACTAGTCGGGGCTGGGCTGGTTGATATGGCGGCTTACTCCGGCTCCACTGTGGAGATTCGGGAAAGTGCCTACATTGACCCGCTGGGGGTATTCCGATGGCTGTAACTCTAACCGTTGCCGAACTTGCCGCCGCGATGCGGGTTGGCGATTCCACCGAGGAAACAGCCGAAGTAACCCGGCTGCTGAGTTATGCGACCGTTGCAGTTGAGCACCACGTTGCCGATTGCCCGGACGTGGTGCATAACGAAGCGGCAATCAGGCTGGCGTCTTATCTCTATGACCAGCCCGGAGCCAGTAGCCGGGCCAACTTTGCCAATGCCTTGCGGAACTCCGGGGCGGCTCGATTGATGTTGCCGTACCGTGTCCACAAGGTCGGCAGCGCGGGCGCGTGGGTCGCAACGACACAAACCGCACCACTTACCGGCGGGTTGATTCTTCTCGGTACGGAGCAAGTGGCGATTGCTGTTGCCCACGTATGGACACCTACCGGCCTTGACGCACCTATGGCAGATTACGTCGGCGTTCAAATCAGATTCCCGGATGGAACTAATACTGGGATGATGACCTATTACCGACCTTTTGACGGTGAATCGGTGTATGTAGCAGGCCAGCCCACCCCCATTGATACCCGGTGGGCCTATGGGCGCGATGCTACCGGCCTGCTGTTGCTGGCTTCCGCCCAGGTCGGGGCGCATACGCTGATTTTGTGGAGTAGCTGATATGTCCGTTTTGGATAGGCCAATGACGCTAAGCGTTTTCACGCCGACCCGTACCTACTCTGGGTCTACGATTCAAGGCGACCCGGAAAACCGCCGGGTGTGGGTTGGGCCGTTGGAACTCAGATACTACCGGGATATAGCTAGTGGCGATGGTGTGCGCGATTATCACGAAGACCGTTGGAAAGGCAGGCTCCGGGATTTTCTTGGCCTTGACCTTGATAACTCCCCGACTTTGGGAGGTGCGGTTATCACGTCGGTACAGGAATTGCCGGATTCGCAACGGAGATACTGCGCGGTTAGCACCATCGGGGAGCAATTGAGGTAATCATGCGTTGGTGGCAACAACAGAAAATGGACATACCCAGCGAGGTATCCCGGCTGGTGTCTCAGGAACTCGAAACACGGGAATCGAGCTACACCGATGCCTTGATTCAGTCGATTTTGCTAAACTCGCAAGGCCGGGTCGCCAACCCAGCCAACCCGACGGCGACGGCAGCACTTGAGACGTGTGTCGGCCTGCTGGGTCGTTGCTTTGCTTCTGCTGAAATGGGCGGGCCGGACAATGTTATCTCGGCGTTGACCCCAGCATTTTTGACGATGGTTGGCAGGTCGTTGATGCGTCGGGGTGAACTGGTGTGCGCGATTGACACCAGCACGGGCCGGTTGCGGTTGTTTCCCGCTCAGTCTCACAACGTATCGGGCGGACATAATCCCGATGACTGGCAGTATGAACTGACCCTACCTGGGCCGTCTGAGACTACTACGCTATCCTTGCCTGCTGAGTCCGTTCTGCATTTGCGCTACGCTGCCGACCCCGAATTGCCCTATCGGGGTATCGGGCCGTTGCAGGTTGCTACCCTGAGTGGCGCGTTGAGTGCCCACACGATCAAGGCATTGTCCGATGAAGCTAGCGGGCCTGTGGGTAGTTTCCTGCCGCTACCTGCCACCGATGGCGATGATGACAGCGTGGCCGAAATCAAGGCATTCGTACCTACTGCGCAAGGCAAAATGGGAATAGTCGAATCTGCGGCGGAAGATTTTGGAGCTGGTGGGCCGTCGGTGCAAAGCGACTTCAAACAGGTACACTTCCAACCGTCGCCAACTGCGGCAATGGTAGAGTTGGCACAAGTCGCCAAGCTGGAAATCTACGGAGCGTGTGGCGTGAGCCCGGGTCTATTCTCAGCAGCAGCAGCGTCAAGTATCCGGGAAGCACTGCGGGTATTTCTTATGACAACGCTGTTGCCCGTCTCGAAGCTGGTATTACAGGAACTCCGGGAGAAACTGGACGATACCCTAACGTTAGGCTTTGAAGAGGTGCGTAGCGTTGACGCGCAAGGCAGAGCACGGGCGTTCGCTTCAATGGTTCAGGGCGGGATGCCAATGGAGCAAGCGGTTGCGGCGTCTGGGTTGCTCATTAGCGATGATTAGGCTCCGGTTGCATTCCTGCTGTATGTGCGCTGGCGACCTAGCGCGGGATGGTTCGGGCTGGCGTTGTATTCAGTGCTCACGGTCTACCGATCAACGGCCACCGACTCCGATTGAGCAAAACGAAACCACGCCACGCAAAAGGGCCCGGACTGGTGGCACTGCCTATTTGCAACCATGATGAAATGACGGTGTGCCCTCTTTTGCGAGTCGGGTACACTCGGATCGCGCCCCTTCGGAGATACTGATAGCCAGTCTCCGGGGGGGCGCTCATTTCGCTGTACGCCGGGCCGTTGGAATCTCGATAATGCAAAAAAGAGGTAAAGCATGGCACAGCAGAAAACGGAACGGAAGGATAAAGAGGTTAGAAACCAGATTATTCGCATATTAAGCGAACGGGCCGAAAACCCCATGCTCGATTGGAGCACCGTTTCGTTCGATGAGGAAACTCCGGAGTGGGTAGCTGCCGGGCAGCTAAGGGAAGCTGGATTTTTGTCTGGCTTGGGCTACATTACTTTGGCGGGCCAAGATTACCACCGGGAAGAAACTAAACGGTTTAGATGGCTACGGGCAAATGGGTTCCCGGTATTCGTGGCCGTATTGACCTCCGTGGCAACGCTAGGGGCTGGCATCATCACCGTCTGGTTTGGTAACCGCGCGTGTTGACCGGGCGGTAGCGTTGGTCTGATTACTGGTCAACTAACGAATCCTTCGTGTAATGGACAGTTTGTCTGCTTCAACGATGTCCGTTTCGACGCGGTAGCTAGTGTTGGCAAATACGCCTTGCTCCGCGTTTTTGATCCATAGGTCCGCGCATTGCTTCAACTCATTTTGTAGCTCGACAATCTTGTCGGTTGCTCGACCTGGAACGTCGATGATTAGCAGCAACGTTTGCGGGGTGTTGGGCCGTTGGCGTTCGCTATAACTGGATTGGACTACGGACATTGCCTGCCTCCCTAATGCGTGCAAAATTTATTGTGGTAATGAAAGTGATAACCGCCGTCCAAAAACGGCGGTTATCTACTCAAAATCAGGATGTCTTGGCTCCCCCGGTAGGATTCGAACCTACGACCTAGCGGTTAACAGCCGCCCGCTCTACCGCTGAGCTACGGGGGATTGAAGGCAACATCCGATGCAGCGTTCACACCGAAAGTTCAATAATTCTAGCATCCGCCGGCTAATGCGGCAACCGGCGACACCAAAACGGCGCACCCCCCAACCCGCAGTGTCCAGGGGGTGCGCCGAAGTCAGCCGGTCTTTGGCACCGCGATTAGCAGGCGTCGGCGGAACCGTTGGCGCCGATGGTCAACCGGCGGGTCTGGGCGGCTTCGGCCACCGGCAGCTTCACGGTCAGCACACCGTTGTCCAAATCCACATTGGCATGTTCCAGATCCAGGTCGCTCGGCAACCGCAGCGCCCGCTGGAAACTGCCGGAACGTCGCTCCTTCATCAGGTATTCGTCCGACCTGTGCTCCACCTCAATCTGACGCGACTCCTTGACCAACAGCACCCGGTCGGGGCTGATCGTAACGTCCACGTCGTCTGGGCTGAAGCCAGGCAGGGACGCCCTAACCGTCAGCTGCTGGTCATTCCGGTGCACATCCATCGGAATCGACCACGCCTCAACTGCCGGCTCGCCTTTCGGCTCAAACCGGTCACCCCAGCCACGCCCCATGAAGAACGGACTGTGCATAATCCGGCGCAGGCTGTGCATCTCGCGGAACGGGTCGAATCGCTGCATACTCGTCATAATCATCCTCCAGATTTCGGCTCTGTGGCCAATGTTTGACGGAACCTGAAACCGTCATAACCCAATCTAGATACCTGATGGCTATTTATCAAGTATATGTAATGGCGGCAAGCAAGTTATTGACAAACACGCGCTATCGATATAGGATGACCTACATACAATTTCACGCAAATGAGCACCGCAATGACCGACTACTACAACATCCTCGACGTACCACGCACCGCCGATGAAAAAGAAATTCGGCAGGCCTACCGCCGGCTCGCCCGGCAGCATCATCCCGATGTGAACCCCGGCGACGATGACGCCGCCGAGCGGTTCAAGTCCATCAACAATGCCTACGAAGTCCTTTCCGATGCCGACAAACGGGCCAAATACGACCGTTACGGCGAAAATCGGCAACACGCCGACCAGTTTGAACAGCAGCGCGGGGCCGGTTCCGGATTCAGCCAGTTCTTCCGCTCCGGTGATTCCGGCAACGGCGGTCGCGGTGGTTTTTCCTTTACCTCCGGCGGTGGTTCCCTTGCCGACCTTTTGGGTGGTTTCCCCGGTTTTGGCGGCGCCCGTGAACCCCAGCGTGCCGCGCTCACCGACGTGCGGGTTGACATCACGCTGGAAGAGGCCGACCGCGGCACCACCCGCCTGGTCAACGTACCGGGCGGCCGCCGCCTCGAAGTTACCATCCCCGCCGGCATCGCCGACGGCGGTCGAGTCCACGTCGCCGCCGGCAACTCTTCGGGCGCCGAGTTCAACCTCCTGGTTTCGGTGCTCCCCCACCGTCAATTCGAGCGTCAGGGCGCCGACCTGTATACCACCGTTGACGTGCCCCTCACCGATGCCGTGCTGGGCGGGTCGGTCACGGTCAATACGCTGCGTAGCCAGATCGAACTGACGCTGCCGCCCGAAACCCAGAACGGCCGCCGCTTTCGCCTCGCCGGGCAGGGAATTTCCCACCTGCGCGAACCCGACCGGCGCGGCACCCTCTTCGCCACCGTCAACGTCGTTCTACCCACCAACCTGACTGAAAAACAACGGACGTTGTTTGAACAACTGCGCCACCACGGCGTCGAGTCCGACCAGCAGGAGCAACCATAATGACACCCGAAAACACGATGACCACCGAACCCTGCTTCGTTATCAGCGTGGCCGCCCGCATGGTGGGACTGCACGCCCAGACCCTGCGCTACTACGAGCGCGTGGGGTTGGTGTTGCCTTCTCGCTCCGGTGGACGCCAACGCCTCTATTCCATAGCCGACATTGAACGACTCCGCCGCATCAAGGCATTCACCGACGAAATGGGCGTCAATCTTGCCGGCGCCGAAGTCGCCCTGAAACTCATCGATCGCATACGCGAACTGGAAAGCCAGGTTGCAACGCTGTCCGGCGAACTGGAGCGGTTGCGCCCGCCCAGCCGGTCCCCCAACACCGCCGCTTCCAGAGATACCACCTGGAGGTGATGAAATGGTATTGACCGCAGAAAAATTCACGCGGCAGGCGCAGGAAGCGCTGCAAAGCTCACAGGAACTGGTGCGTAACTATCAGCACAGCCAGTGGGACATCGAACACGTGCTGCTGGCGCTGGTTGCCCTTGAAGACGGGTTGCCCGGTCGCATTATGCAGGAATTGGGAGTCGACATAGAGGTCATCAAATCCCGGCTGCATCAGGCCCTCGAAGCCAGCCCCAAGTCCGTGGCTGGCACCCAGCAGATTTTCATCACGCCCCGGCTGCAACGGATGCTGCAAACCGCCGGCGAAGAGGCCGAGCGTCTCAAGGACCAGTACATCAGCGTGGAACACCTCCTGCTGGCAGCCGCCCGGGAAAGCTCCGGCGACTCCGCCCGCCTCCTGCAGGAGTTGGGCGTAACCCAGGAGATGGTGTACCAGGCCATGCAAAAACTGCGCGGCTCTCACCGCGTGGACGACCTCAACGCCGAGCAACGCTACCGTTCGCTGGAAAAATACAGCGTCGACCTCACCGAGCTGGCGCGCCTGGGCAAGCTCGACCCGGTGGTCGGTCGGGATGACGAAATCCGCCAGGTGATGCAAACCCTGACTCGCCGCACGAAGAACAACCCGGTGCTCATCGGCGACGCCGGCGTGGGCAAAACCGCCATCGCCGAGGGGTTGGCCATCAAAATTCTCGATGACGACGTGCCCGACTCCCTCCGGAACCGGCGCGTGATGGCCCTCGACATGGGCCGTCTGGTCGCCGGCGCCAAGTTTCGCGGCGAGTTCGAGGAACGGCTCAAGACCGTCATCGACGAGGTTACCGCTGCCCAGGGCGAGGTCATCCTGTTCCTCGACGAAATGCACACCCTGGTCGGCGCCGGCGCCGGCGAGGGCGGCCTGGATGCCAGCAATATGCTCAAGCCGGCCCTGGCCCGCGGCGAGTTGCAGGCAATCGGCGCCACCACCCTGGACGAATATCGCAAACACATCGAGCGGGACCCGGCGCTGGCTCGCCGCTTCCACCCGGTGTACGTCGATGAGCCCACCGCCGAGGAAACCATCACCATTCTGCAGGCCCTCAAGCCCCGTTACGAAGCCCACCACAAGGTAACCATTACCGATGCCGCGCTGGAGGCCGCCGTGCGTCTGAGCAGCCGCTACGTTACCGACCGTTTTCTTCCTGACAAGGCCATCGACTTCATCGACGAAGCAGCCAGCAAGGTTCGCATTGACGCCGGCACACTCCCCCAGCAGGTGCAGGAGATGGAGAACAAACGGCGCCAATTGGAAGACCTGGAACTCCGGGCCAACCAAATGGGCGACTACGAACGGGCCGCCGAACACCGCACCGAGCGCCTCCGCATTGAGGAGTCATTGAACACCGAGCGCGAGTCCATCGAACACACTTCCGGCCCTGACCTGGTGGTCAACGAAAAGGACATCGCCGAGCTGGTGTCCCGGTGGACCGGCATCCCGGTGGGTCAACTGCTGGAAGGCGAAGCCCAACGCCTGCTGCAGATGGAAGAATATCTGCATCGCCGGGTCATCGGGCAGGATGCCGCCATCACCGCGGTCGCCGATACCATCCGCCGCGCCCGCTCTGGGCTGAACGACCCCAAGCGTCCCTTCGGCAGCTTCATCTTCCTGGGGCCCACCGGCGTCGGCAAAACCGAATTGACCAAGGCCCTCGCCGAATTCCTGTTCAACGATGAAGAGAGCATGGTTCGGCTCGATATGTCGGAATACGGAGAACGCCATACCGTTTCACGGCTCATCGGCGCGCCTCCAGGCTACGTCGGCTACGACGATGCCGGCCAGCTGACCGAGGTGGTGCGCCGCCGGCCTCACCAGATCATCCTCTTCGACGAAATCGAAAAGGCCCACCCCGACGTTTTCAACCTGCTTCTCCAGATCCTGGAAGACGGTCGCCTCACCGACGGGCACGGCCGTACCGTCGATTTCCGCAACACCGTGGTGATCATGACCAGCAACCTGGGCACGGGCGACCTGTCGCAACAACCCTTCGGTTTCAAGGCCGGGCCGGATATCGAACCGGAATCGGGCACGGTATCTCCCGAGCTGTCCCGCACCGTGAACGAGGCGTTGCGCCGTGCCTTCCGCCCCGAGCTGCTGAACCGTATCGACGAGACCATTGTGTTCCACCCGCTCAGCCGGGCCCAAATCGGTCAAATTGTGGGCCTGATGCTGGGCGAGGTGCAGGAACGGCTCGCTGAGCGCAACATCACCTGCGAACTCACCGAGGCCGGCTGCGAATGGCTGGTCAAGGAAGGTTTTGATGTCAGCTACGGCGCCCGCCCGCTCCGCCGCGCCATCCAGCGCCACGTGGAAAATCAGCTATCCCGGGGCGTGCTTTCCGGCGACTTCAACGATGGCGACCACGTCCTTATCGACGTAAACTCCGCCGGCGACGGACTCGACCTGTCGATGGCAGTCACCGAGCCGGAACTGGTGCCGGTGTCGTAAGCCGACCGTTGCATAACCGGCGCTAATGCTCAGGCCGGAATTGCACCTTCGCTCCCCTCACCCCAAACCCCCTCCCGGTGGGAGAGGCGATTTTTACGCCACATCGCCCGCACTCCCTTTTGCATTGGCGCGCCGTGGTCAAGGTAACGGTGAATTCCTGGGCGGCAGTGAAAACCCCGGCGGGGTAGCAGGGTTAGAGGGTGTCTAAAAACTCCCTCTCCCCTTGTGGTAGAGGGCTGGGGTGAGGGGTCGTTCCCCCGCTATTCCACCTCTCCCCCGAGACTCGCCAGCAGCTTTTTAGACACCCTCTTAGTTCAGCAACAGCACCCCGGCTGATACTGCCAGCCACGCCACAATTGACACCAGCAGCGGCACATCCCGCATCATCAGCAGCTCTGGCGATTCGGCGTCCTGGCTGTTGTTCAGCAGATACAGGTAACGAAAAAGCCCAAAGATGACCAGCGGCACCGTCAGCAGCATGGCGTTATTGGCCGGTAGATTTTCGCCCTCTACTGTGTACAGAGCGTAGCTGACCAACGCCGCCGTCGCCGCCAACGTGAGCAATTGCCCGCCCAGCGGAGGGGCATAGTGCTGCAAAGTCCCCCGCTGTTCCGACGGTTCATCTCCGGCGAGGCGCGCTTCGGCGTAACGCCGGCCCACCACTATGAATAGCGCTCCCGCGGCAGTTACGGCGTACAGCCACGGTGACGGCGCCGCCCCCACCGCCAACGCGCCGGCCACGGCCCGTAGCACGTATCCACTCGCCACCAGCATCACATCCACCAGCGCTACCCGTTTTAAACCCGCCGAATACGCCACATTGATGCCCAGGTAGATCGATCCAGCCAACAAGAGCGGCCATCCCAAAAAGTACATAACCACCAAACCAACCAACGCCAGCGCCAGCGTCCCCACTAACGCCAGCCAGGCGGGAACCTCTCCCGACGCAATGGGACGTAGGCGTTTAACCGGATGCTGACGGTCGGCCTCCCGGTCGGCCAGGTCGTTCAGCAGGTACACGGCGGAAGCGGCGGCGCAAAACGCGGCAACCAGCGCCAGCAACCGTCCCAGGTGCGGCAACAACGTTGTCAAATCGTCCGCCGACCACACCAGGTCAACGGCGAATAATAGCGGCAGAAACACCAACAGGTTTTTCACCCACTGTCGAGGCCGCAAAGCCTTCAGCAAGCCCGTCAGCCCGGTCATGGCTCATCCGCCACAACGGGTTCCGGATGGGGATCGTCGTGAGACTGCGTGTAGACGCCTGCACCCACCCGAGTCAGCAACAGCCACCCCAGCAGTCCCACCAGAACGGCCAGCCAAAGGGTGGCCAAACGTGTCAGCAGCGTCGCCGCCGATGCAGCTGCCACCGTTATGCCAGCCTGAATCAGCAGCGCAACCATGCTACCCTCGAACCCGATGAGTCCACCCGGCAGCGCGGTAATCGCCCCCACCAACGCCGCTATCGCCGAAATGGGCAAGGCCACCGTCAGGGCCAACTGCTCATCCAGGCCAAGCACAATCACCCACAGCGCCAGGCCCTCCGCAGCCCAGGCCAGCGCTCCCAGCGCCACCGCTGCCGCCAGCATCCGGGGAGCCATCAGCTGACGCACGCCGGCCTGCGACTGCGACAGCGGCTGATGCCAGCGTCGCAAAACGGGCAGCCGCAACACCGCCAGACCGTATTTCGATGCCGCCAGCAATCCCGCTACCAAAACCACCGCCAGAACTGCGCCAATCGCGATGCCAACCGCGGGCGGCAGCAACGCCAAACCCACCAACGCCAGCAATCCAACCGCAACCACATCGGTAAGACGCTCCATCACGACGGCGGGAGCGGATTGCGCGACCGGTACGCCGGCTCGCTGGCTCAGCCACACGCTTTTCAGCAGCTCACCCACCTTGCCAGGAGTGATCGACAACGCCAACCCGGCCACAAACACGAGGAGGCACACCGAGTGCGGCACCCGAATGTTCAGCGCTCGCAGGTACATTGCCCAACGGATGTAGCGCAACGCATAGTTCAACACCGCCAATCCTGCTGCCGCCGCAAACCAGACGGGCGGGAACCGAGCCAGCAAAGCCCCAAACTGCCGGACGTCTCCATAGGCCAGCAGGCCCGCGAACACCCCGACGGCCAGCAAGCCCAGCAACAGCCATCGGTTTCTACTCACCGGCTGGCTGCCCGTCAGTGGCCGGTTGCGCCGTCAGCATCAGGTTGATCTGCGCGGCGAGGTAGCCGGCGCCGAATCCGTTGTCTATATTCACCACCGACACCCCTGGGGCGCAGGCGTTGAGCATCCCCAGCAACGCCGCCAACCCCTGAAAACTCGCTCCGTAGCCAACGCTCGTAGGCACCGCGATGACGGGCGCAGACACCAGGCCGGCCACCACGCTGGCCAGCGCCGCCTCCATGCCGGCCACCACCACGATGATTCTTCCGGCCCGCAGCGACTCCAGTTGCGCCAGCAACCGATGCAGTCCCGCTACACCAACGTCGTTGATGCGCTGCACTCGGCAGCCCATCAGCTCGGCGGTTACGGTGGCCTCCTCAGCCACCGGAAGGTCGGCAGTGCCGGCGGCAACTATCAGCACGCCGTCCCGCTGGGGGTATTGTCCCTCGCCGTCAGGAACCACGATGCAGCGGGCCAGCGCCCGGTACTCTGCGTTGGGCACGGCGGCCACCACCGCGGCGTAGGCATCTGCCTGGGCCCGCGTCACCAGCACGGGATGCCCGCGCCCCGTCATGGCCGACACGATGCCCGCAATCTGGTCGGGTGTTTTCCCCTCCCCCAGCACCACCTCCGGCCAACCGGTGCGCAGCGGACGGTGGTGGTCCAGCCGAGCGTACCCCAAATCCTGATAGGGCAAGTCCCGCAGCATCGCAGCGGCGTTGGCCACGGACTCGTCGCCGTCTCGCACCCGTTGCAGCAGCTGGTGCAGCGCGGCAGCATCCATTCTTACTCGGTCTCCGCCGCGGCCAACACAGCCGCCTGAGCTTTCATCAGTCGGTACAGGGCTCCCAGCGTACCCATGCCAACCACGTACACGGCAAACACCGCCACCCCAGACCACAACAGTGCGACATATTTGCCCGGCATCTCAAAAATGAGCATCATCGCGAGGGCAATAACCACCAGGATTACCGCCGAAACTGCGCCCAGCCAGATGCCGAACCTGATCGCCACCGCCAAAGACCGGGCATCCTTCGTGTCCACGTACCGCATTCCCAGATAGGCCCCAATGAACGGTCCGAACGGCGCCAGCAGCAACTGGGCAATCGGGGCCACGGTACACCCCAGCATTACGGCCAACGCCGTCAACAATCCTTTAAACATGTTGGCACGCAGTCATTTCGGGTAGGTCAGGACAGCGTCGCATCTCGCCATCAGGCAGGTCGACTACCAGTATAGCCCCTGCCTACACCCTTTGCATTGACACGCTGCCGTCCAAATCGCCGATCCCTGGCCGGTGTGCAAACCGTCGCCGCAACCGAAATACCAGAACCCCAACCCCCCCTCACGCGCACCCGCATTGTCATTGCGAGCGTAGCGTGGCAATCGCCGCGAGGTTGAACACACGTCGGCGAAACGCCGTCGCTACGACGACGAGATTGCCGCGTCGCTGTGCTCCTCGCAATGACAGATTAAAGTGGTTGCGCGTTAACCCCAACCCCTGGATGGGGCTGGTTTAGCGAGACCGTGAACAGGGTCTTTCAATTGTCCCCTAATGTCATTGCGAGCGCAGCGTGGCAATCTCGTAGCCGTATCTACCAACGCTGTCGCCAACTCACCTTTGGCCGCTACGTTCCGATAATCGAAAGGCCCTGGACCGTGAACGCGCCCCCAGTCTCCGGTCCATATCCTCTGTATAATGTTGCGACTTGCCGGTGTCCGCATGGCCGGTGTCCGCATGGAGTGAACGCTAATGAGCTATCAGGGAAGTCAGGAATGGCAGGACGGCCCTTTCGCCGAGCTGCTGGGCATTCGCCCCGGCGAGTCGGCGGATGGAGTGGGCACCGCGTTCATGACCGTTGAGGACAAGCACCGGCAGCGGGCCGGCGTCGTGCAGGGTGGCATCCTGGTGGCCCTGGCGGACTACGCCTTCTTCCGTGCCTGCCGTTCTGTGTTAAAAGAGGGCGAGCACGCGGTAACCATCGAACTGAAACTGAACTTCATCGCACCAGCCCGGGACGGCGAGCTGACGGCCCGCAGTGCCATCAAGAATCGCGGCGGTCGTATCATCGTGGGCGATATGGAGATATTCGGCGCTGACGGGACTTTAATCGCCACCGGCATCGGTACCTATATGACGGTTTTCGCCCGTCCCTCCACTCCATCTACCGATTCTGACTAACCGTCCGGCTGCGAAAGTCGCATTGTCGCCGTAACAGTTCAGAGTAGAGGGGAAACGAGCAGCTGACGGCAGGCGGCGAGAGGATTTAGACCCTGGGCGCGCCAGGTGCCGAAGATGGATGCCAGCGTCATCTTGCGCTCGGTGCCCTGCTCCGAGCGGGTGCCGCCGCTGATCTTGCGGCTGATGACCAGATGGCGCAGGCTGCGTTCGGCAGCGTTGTTGTCTGAAGGCACGTCCGGTTCGGCCACGAAGACGAAGAGTTCCTTGATGTGGCGCTCGATGCGTCGGCACAGCTTGGCCTGGGTTGCCGACGGGTCGTGCCGGAAAGGCTGGCCGAGGGCCAGCAGTTGTCGTTCCAGGGCCAGTTGGGCGGTGCGCCGCCGCTTGGCCTGGGGATGAGTGCAGGCTTTGGCCCGGTCGTAAATCCCGTGGACGGCGTCGGCCCACCTGGCCAGTGGCGCAGCATCGGGGTAGAGGGTGCGCAGGTCGTCGTGGATGTCCCGCAGCAGGTGGGCCCAGCACCGCTGCTTGGGGCCGTCATAATGGTGGTAGGCGGCGTAGAAATCGCTGACCAATACTCCGGAGAAAGCATCGCTCAGCGCCTCGTCCACGACTGTTTTGCCCCGACCCCGCCGCAGGAAGTAGCGCTCGGTGGGGGTGCTGAAAGTCCACACGTAGCCGTTGGCCCCGCTCTGACGCCAGCCGGTTTCGTCGGCGTGGACCACTGGGCTGGCGCGGATGCGGTCCAGGATCGCGGCCACTGCCGGTTGGGCCCGCTGCGCCGTGCGATGGATGGCGCTCACGATGGCCCCCACGCTGAGGCGCAACTGGTGCACGGTGTCCAGATACCACTGGACGCTGCGGATGGGCAGCCGCCCCTCTTCCCGCAGCGTGGCGATCAGGCTGAGCAGGTTGACGCCGAGGCGCTGCTGACCCAAGACCACGCCGCCCAGTTCCGCCGGAGGTGTGCAGCGCCGTCGGCAGGCCGGGCAAGTCCGAGCAATGTAGACGTGCTCGGTGACTTGCGCGGGAACCACCGGCAGCTCGATGACCTCCCGAGTGCGCTGGATCCAGCCGCCGGACCGGTGGGCGCCGCAATCGGGACAGTTCTCCATCACGTGCTCCACCCGGTGGGTCGGTGTCATGCGCGGGCGGGCGAAGCCGTGGCGTCGCTGCTTGCGGGGCCCCGGCTGCGCTGGGGGCTTCCGGCCCGATTTCGCCTTGAGGCCGGGCATTCGGAGCGGGCCGCCCGGTTTCGCCTGGCCTTCCAGTTCGGCAATCCGCCGCTGCAACCGCTCAATCACCGCCTGTAACTCGGCGATGATGGCAATGAGGACAGCGCGGTCGACGGTGGTCAGGTCCACTTCAGTATCCATGCCCTGTATATGACATAACCACCGCCACCCGTGCCAGCGTTCGGCAACCCGTCTTCGGCCAATTCACCTCACCAAGTCTGAACTGTTACTTGTCGCCAGCGTGGTTGGCATACTCGGGCGGAACGGTTATAATCTCAACCAGACGGAGGTGGCGGTGTGCGCATCCCCATGAAAGTTGACTACGGCGTCCGTGCGTTGGTTGAGTTGGCCATGCACTACGGCGATGTCCCGGTGCAGACCGCGACCATCGCCTACCGGCAGGGTATTCCAGAGCCGTATCTGGAACGCCTCATGTCCACATTGAACAAGAGTGGATTCGTCCACAGCCGCCGCGGGCCGCAGGGCGGGCACCTGCTCGCACGTATCCCCTCTGACATCAACCTGTATGACATCATGCAGGAGCTGGACGGCAACGCTTCACCACTGGATTGCCTGACGCTCCCCACCGATTGCATGTTTGCCGATTCATGCGCCCAGAAAGAAATCTGGCAATCTGTTGAGGACTCCATCCAGCAGGTGCTGGAAGCCACCACGCTGAGCCACCTCGCGGAGCGCCAAAGTGCCCTCATCGACGCAGCAGACCGGAGGGAAGCATTGCAGCCCGCCGAACCGCCGGTTCCCGTTTAGTCACCAGGGCAGGTCTGCTTGACAACTCCGAAATTCCGGCGATAAACTGACGGCGAAATGCTGCTCCAGCAACCGCCATTTTGCAACTGCGCCTGTCCCTCCAAATAGGTGGCGGACGGATCAACGCTCGCCCCGCCTGCGCCCAGCAATTACCGCCTGACGGTTTGGGGCTCGGGTTTTTCTTTGTAGCAACGGCCCGCACCGTTCCCAAGGCACGGCCGCTATCCGCAACCCAAGAACCGCCAACCGGGAGGAATCCGAAATGGTCCAACCCCTTCGCTTGACCCCAGATCAGGTCAAACGCTACAGCCGACACATCATCATGCAGGATGTGGGCAGCGCCGGCCAACGCAAGATGATGGAATCCAGCGCGCTGATTATCGGGGCTGGCGGCCTCGGCTCCCCCTCCGCCGTATACCTGTCGCTGGCCGGCGTCGGCAAAATCGGCATCGTCGATTTCGACGTTGTGGAGCTTTCCAACCTGCAGCGGCAGATTTTGCACCATACGCCCGACGTGGGTCGCCCCAAGGTGCAGTCGGCCAAGGACAACATCCTTTCGTACAACCCCGAAGTCGAGGTGGTGCTCCACGAAACCTGGCTCACCTCGGAAAACGCCTTCGACATCATCGGACAGTACGACATCGTCGTCAACGGCGCCGACAACTTCGCCACGCGCTACCTGGTAAACGACGCCTGCTATCTGCTCAACAAACCGTTGATCGACGGCAGCATCCTCATCTTCGACGGCCAGGCTACCGTGTTCCTGCCGGGCGAGGGCTGCTACCGCTGCCTGTTCCCGGCCCCACCGCCTCCCGGCATGGTGCCCAACTGCGCCGAAGCCGGCGTCCTGGGCGCACTGACCGGGCTGGTCGGTTCAATTCAGGCCACCGAAGCCCTGAAGTACATTCTCGGCATCGGCGAGAGCCTGTCCTCCCGGCTGCTGGTTATCGACGCCCTGAGTATGCAGTTCCGCGAAGTGCGTTTGCGGCGCAACCCCAACTGCCCGCTCTGCGGCGACAACCCCACCGTCACCGAACTCATCGACTACGAAGTCTTCTGTGGCGTGGCCGAAATTCCGGAACCCGCCGCCATCGCGGCCGGCGCAGTGTAACCCTCCTCCGTTCTCACCTTTCGCCACTGTGGAATTGCATCCATGCCCGCCAAGGGAACATACAAGGGAATCCTGGACACCATTGGCAACACCCCGCTGGTGGAGTTGCAAAACCTGAGCCCCAACCCCAACGTACACATCTACGCCAAGTTGGAAGGACAGAACCCCACCGGCAGTGTGAAGGACCGCATCGGGCTCAGGATGATCGAACGCGCCGAGGCGGACGGCGAGATTACCCCCAACCGAACCATCCTGGAGCCCACCTCCGGCAATACCGGAATCTCCCTCGCTTTGGTCGGCCGGCTGAAGGGTTACAAAGTCAAGGTCGTCATGCCCGAGAACGTGTCGCCCGAGCGCACCATGCTGCTGGAGGCGTACGGAGCGGAGATCGTCTACTCGGACGGCACCCTGGGCACCAATGGCAGCGTCGTCATGGCCCAGGAAATTGTGGAAAAGAATCCGCACGATTACCTGATGCTATATCAGTACGGCAACGAGGGTAACCCGGAGGCTCACTACGAGGGCACTGGTCAGGAAATCGTCGAGGCCCTGCCCGACGTGGACGTGTTCGTGGCCGGCCTGGGCACCGGCGGCACCCTGATGGGCAACGCCCGCCGCCTCAAGGAGCACCGCAACGACATCAAAATCATCGCCGTTGCGCCGGAACCCGACGACTTCATTTCCGGCCTGCGCCGCCTCGAAGACGGCTTCATCCCACCCATCCTGGACATCAACCTGCTGGACAACCGCCTCCTCGTCAACAGCTTCGATTCCTTCTACATGACCAAACAGTTGCTGGACAAGGAAGGCATTTTCGCCGGCATATCTTCCGGGTCTGTGATCGCCGGCGCGCTGAAACAGGCTGACCGAATGGAAGGCGGCAACGTGGTGTGCCTGCTGGCGGACGGCGGGTGGAAATACCTGAGCAGCCAACTCTGGACCAAGGACTACGAAACCCTGGCCAAAGAAACCCAGGGTAAAATCTGGTGGTAACCGACCTGAAAAACCAACGCACCATCGGGCGGCGCCTCCAAAGTGCCGCTCCTTTTCATTGCTCCCCGCGCCGCGACCATTGAGCCGCCTCTCCCTTTGATTGAGCCGCCTCTCCCTTGATGGGTTAGGGTGAGGGCCGGACCCCGAGCCTCACTACCCACAACACCCGCCGTAACTGTTCAGACTTGTGGGGATCTACGGGCCATCAGGCCTCTCACAGAGGGGCAGCCAAGCACGGAATTTGCTTTGCAAGCCGACTCGTCCCCTCAAACGTGAACAGTTACCACCCGCCTCAGGGCAATCGCGTTTTAGCTGCGTAGGACTTTTAGCAGGTAGTCCTCCTTCCAGCCGGCCTGGAGGCGTTTCCCCTGGATGCCCACCTTCAGGCTCGTTTCGTTCTTGAGCAGATTGTGCGAAACCTGCCGCAGCGTGGCCATGTTCTGCGGAGCGTGGTCCTTGCGGATCCGGCAATGGTCTTCCCCGAAAGTCACGTCCAGGCTCCAGTGCAAGCAGTTCTCGATGCTCCAGTGAGTGCGCACCACCTTCAGCAGTCGCTCCGCCGGGGCATCCAGGCTGCTGATGTAGTACCGGGGCTGCACCGTGGTCCCTGCCGGCGTCTCCCGGCGGCCCACCACCTTGACCACCGAGCGCAGGCCGGGCCAGTCCTGCCCGGTGCTCAGGTACTCCAGACAAGATGGGTCGCTGATTGTCCAGCACTCCCGACGTTCTATCCTTTCGTGGTCTTTGTTCAGGGTGGTGGCGTAGTCATGGGGCACTCCCCCGAAGCCGAACTCCTCCGCTCCCTCGAACCGGTCCCGCACGTCTTCATACAGTTGACCTTGGTTCTCCTTCAGCGCCAGCACGTAGCCGGCTCCCCGGTCCAGAATCCCCTGGGCGATCTCCTGCTGGCAGCCCATGGCGTCGATGGTGACGATGCACCCCTTCAGTTCCAGCATTGGCAGCAACGGGGGGATCGCGGTGATTTCGTTGGACTTCTCCGCGGTCTTCACCTGCCCCAGGGTCAGCGTGTTGGCCGAGGCCCAGGCGCTGACCAGGTGGATGGCCCGCTTGCCCACATTGCGGTCGTGGGAACGCCGTACCGTCTTGCCGTCGATGGCCGCCACTTCCCCGGGGATCAGGTCGGACACCGCCTGGGTCCAGGCCATGAAGCACTGCTGGAACTGCTCCGGGTCCAGCCGGGAGAAGACGTCGCCGAAGGTGTCGTGGGACGGGATGCCGTGGGGCAGTTCCAGGAAGGTCTGGAACCATTCCAGCTTGCTCTTGCCGAACAATTCGATGTAGACCCAGGAGTCGGCGCCGCAGATGACGGCGCAGATGGCAATGGCAATGATGTCCAGCAGCTGGTGCCGCTTGCACCGGTCGACAGGGCAATCGCGTTATAGATTGGTAGACTTGGCCAGGCATGCGAGTCCAGTGATATGAGGGGGAGAGGGGAGGAGTGATGAGAGAGGGGAAGGGCGCGTCCATTATGGATTATTTCGGGACGTTGGAGGACCCCAGGATCGACCGGGTAACAGTTCAGGGTTGAGGGGAAGATAGGAGTTGGCGGCAGGCGACGATGGGGTTCATACCGCGGGCGCGCCAGGTACCGAACAAGGAGGCCAGGGTTATCTTGCTGTTGCTGCCCCGTTGCGACCGGGTGCGGCCGCTGACCTTACGGTTGATGACCAGGTGGCGCAAACTCCGTTCGGCGGCGTTGTTGTCCGGCGGCACGTCCGGTTCGGCCACCAAGATGAAGAGTTCCTTGATATGGCGCTTGATGCGTCGGCACAGTCGGGAGGGTGGGACAGACGGGTCGTTGAGGAAAGGCTGACAGATGGCGAGCAGTCGTCGTTCCAGAGCCAATTGGGCGGCGCGCCGTCGCTTGGCCTGGGGATGGGTGCAAGCTTTGGCCTGGGTATAGAGTCGGTGGAGGGGGTCCGCCCAGCGCGCCGATTGTTCATCATATTGTTCATCATGAGGGTAGAGGGTGCGCAGGTCGTGGCTGTCGCGCCGCAGGTGAGCCCAGCAGCGCTGCTGGGGGCTGTCGTAGTGGTGGTAGGCGGCATTAGAAATTGCTGACCAGCACGCCGGAGAATGAGTCGCCCAGGGCCGCAGCCACGATTGCCTTGCGCGGCCCCGACGCCGGAAGTAGCGCTCGGTGGGGGTGCTGAAGGTCCACACGTAGCCGTTGCTGCCGTCTTCGCGCCAGCCGGTTTCGTCGGCGTGGACCACTGGGCTGGCGCGGATGCGGTCCAGCAGCTCGGCCACCGCCGGTTGGGCCTGGTGCGCGGTCTGATGGATGGCGTTCACTATGGCGCCGACACTGAGGTGCAGCTGGTGGACGGTGCGGAGATACCATTGGATGCTGCGGATGGGCAACCGGCCTGCTTCCCGCAGGGTGGTGATGAGACTGATTACGATGAGACTGATTACGATGAGACTGATTACGATGAGACTGATTACGTTGCTGCCGAGACGCTGCCGACCCATGACCACGCCGTCCAGTTCCGCCTGGGGCAGCCGGCGTTGCTGACACACGGGCAGGTTCGGGCGATGTAGACGTGCTCGGTAACTTGCGCCGGAACCAGGGGCAACTCGATGACTTCGCGGGTGCGCTGGGTCCAGCCACCGGACAACTGGGTTCCGCAATCGGGGCAGTTTTCCACCACATGCTCCACCCGATGGGTGGGCGTCAAGCGCGGGCGGGCGAAACCGTGACGCCGTTGCTTGCTGGGTTCTTGCTGCGCCGATGGCTTCCGGCCCGATTTCGTCTTGAGGCCAGGCATTCGGGACGGGCCGCCCGGTTTGATCTGACCTTCCAGCTCGGCAATACGCCGCTCGCACCGCTCAATCACCCTCCGCTGCTCCAGAACGGTGGCCGGCAACTCGGCGATGACCGAGATGAGAACATCGTGGTCGGCGGCGGTCAGGTCAATCTCGGTATCCACTCCCCTTATATGACATAACCACCTCCCATCGTGCCAGCACCCGGCAAACCACCTGCGGCCAATTCACCTCTCCAAGTCTGAACTGTTACTCGACCGGTGCAAGCGGCACCAGCTGCTGGACATCATTGCCATTGCCATCTGCGCCGTCATCTGCGGCGCCGACTCCTGGGTCTACATCGAATTGTTCGGCAAGAGCAAGCTGGAATGGTTCCAGACCTTCCTGGAACTGCCCCACGGCATCCCGTCCCACGACACCTTCGGCGACGTCTTCTCCCGGCTGGACCCGGAGCAGTTCCAGCAGTGCTTCATGGCCTGGACCCAGGCGGTGTCCGACCTGATCCCCGGGGAAGTGGCGGCCATCGACGGCAAGACGGTACGGCGTTCCCACGACCGCAATGTGGGCAAGCGGGCCATCCACCTGGTCAGCGCCTGGGCCTCGGCCAACACGCTGACCCTGGGGCAGGTGAAGACCGCGGAGAAGTCCAACGAAATCACCGCGATCCCCCAGTTGCTGCCAATGCTGGAACTGAAGGGGTGCATCGTCACCATCGACGCCATGGGCTGCCAGCAGGAGATCGCCCAGGGGATTCTGGACCGGGGAGCCGGCTACGTGCTGGCGCTGAAGGAGAACCAAGGTCAACTGTATGAAGACGTGCGGGACCGGTTCGAGGGAGCGGAGGAGTTCGGCTTCGGGGGAGTGCCCCATGACTACGCCACCACCCTGAACCAAGACCACGGAAGGATAGAACGTCGGGAGTGCTGGACAATCAGCGACCCATCTTGCCTGGAGTACCTGAGCACCGGGCAGGACTGGCCCGGCCTGCGCTCGGTGGTCAAGGTGGTGGGCCGCCGGGAGACGCCGGCAGGGACCACGGTGCAGCCCCGGTACTACATCAGCAGCCTGGATGCCCCGGCGGAGCGACTGCTGAAGGTGGTGCGCACTCACTGGAGCATCGAGAACTCCTTGCACTGGAGCCTGGACGTGACTTTCGGGGAAGACCATTGCCGGATCCGCAAGGACCACGCTCCGCAGAACATGGCCACGCTGCGGCAGGTTTCGCACAATCTGCTCAAGAACGAAACGAGCCTGAAGGTGGGCATCCAGGGGAAACGCCTCCAGGCCGGCTGGAAGGAGGACTACCTGCTAAAAGTCCTACGCAGCTAAAACGCGATTGCCCTGCACCGGTCGATCCTGGGGTCCTCCAACGTCCCGAAATAATCCATAATGGACGCGCCCTTCCCCTCTCCCCTTCATATCACTGGACTCGCATGCCTGGCCAAGTCTACCAATCTATAACGCGATTGCCCTGCCACCCGCCTCCTGTATTGCTCCGACCCTACGCCAATGCTATAATGTCGTGAAACATCGTCCTGTTGTGGGATGGCAGCAACCCGGACGCAGCCGATCCCCAACGAGAGGTTTATTGGGACTAGTAAGCGGGGCGCAAACCCGCTTTCTTGTTTAAAGCCTCGTGGGACATGCACAAAATAAACGAACCTCAACCAGCGGGGGACCACGATGAAAAGCGATTTCATGATGGCATTAAATCAGCTATCCGCTGAACGTGGTCTGGCCAAAGACCAGGTGCTAAGCGCCATCGAAGTTGCCCTGGCCTCGGCATTCCGCCGTGATGACCCGGCGGGCGGGCAAAACCTGTCCGTAAAACTTAACCCCAACACGGGTGACATCAGCATCTTCGCACTGCGCACCGTGGTCGAAGAGGTGGAATCCCCGGAAACTGAAATCAGCCTCGCCGAAGCGCGGGCAACTCGCCCCAACATTCAGGTGGGCGAGGAAATCGCAGAGTCCGAAGAAGTCCCTCACGACGCCAGCCGTATCGCAGCCCAAACCGCCCGACAGGTCATCATGCAGCGCCTGCGCGAAGCGGAGCGGGAAAAGATTTTCGAGGAATACTCCGCCTATCAGGGCGAGCTGATTAGCGGCAACATAGAGAGCGTCGAAAAAGGCCCCACGGTATTCGTCAATCTGAACCCCCATCAGGCCCAGAACCAGAATCGCGCGCGCGGAATCATGCGTCCCGACCACCAGGTCGGCAACGAGCGGTACCGCAAGGGTCAAAACCTCAAAGTCCTGCTGGTTGAAGTGCAGCAAACCCCCCGCGGGCCCGAAGTCGTGGTCAGCCGCTCCCATCGGGATCTCCTCCGTCGGCTCATGGAGTCGGAAGTGCCCGAAATCGGCAACGGTACCGTGGAAATCCGGGCCATTGCCCGCGACCCCGGCGTCCGGAGCAAAGTCGCCGTTGCTTCACACCAGGAAGGGGTTGACCCGGTTGGCTCCTGCATCGGCTTGCGCGGCAACCGCATCCAGAGTATCGTCAATGAACTCCAGGGCGAAAAAATCGACGTCATTGAGTGGGACTCCAACCCCCGTGTCCTGATCACCCGGGCGTTGAGTCCGGCAGACGTGGGCGCCGTGGAACTCGACCAGCACGAAAACACCGCCTACGTGGTGGTGCCGGAAAATCAAATGTCTCTCGCCATCGGCCGGGACGGTCAAAACGCCCGTCTCGCCGCCCGTTTGTCCGGCTGGCGCCTGGATATCAAGAACGTCGAGCAGTGGAACACCCTCCGAACGGCGCGCGCTGCCGAGGCCGCCCGTGCCGAGGCTGCCCGCCTCGCTGAAGCGGAAGCCGTCGCCGCCCTGGAAGCCCGACGCTCCGCCGAAGCAGTAGAAATGGCCGGCGCCATGCCCGTCGCCGAGGCCGCGGCAGCAGCAATCGCCGAGACTGGCCTCGTTACAGAAGCGACAGGCGCTGGCGAAGTCGTTGAAGTTGTCGCCCAGGTTGAGGCTGCCATCGAAGCGGCTGTCCCTGCGCTCGTCGAAGAACTCGCCCCACCAGAGCCCATCGTTCCTGAACCAGTAGCCACGGAATCCGCAGTCGTGGAAGCCGTCGCCGCCCCGGTCGAAGCAGAGCCGGAGATTGACGAGGAAGCGCTCCTCGATGCGCTCATCGCCGCCGAAGAATCGGCAGCCGTGGAGCCCGCCATCGCCGCGGCTAACCAACCCGCCGGCGTAGGTCTCAGCGTCGATGCCCTGGACGACCTGACCATCGAAGATGTCATCGACGACGAATCGGCTGAATTCGAAGACGAGGAAGAGGAAGAAGAGCTGCCCGAAGACATGGGCGACCTGCTGGCCGGGTTGCCTAGTCTCGCCCCCGACGCCGGCAAGATTCGGTTCGCCGAAGACATTGTTGGCGATTTCAGAGGCGGCGAGGGACGACGACGACGCGGTGGCGGCGCCCGTCGCGGTGGCAACGTTCCCGGTGCCCGTGGGCCGGGTGCTCGCCGTCGGTAATCAGGTAAGCGCCATTCCGAAAGCGCGACACATCCCGGAACGTAGCTGCGTCGCCTGTGGCCGTAAACTCGCCAAAGGCGAGTTGATCCGACTGGTCCGCACGCCCGGCGGCCCAATCCTGGTGGACGAATCCGGTCGGCAAAATGGCCGCGGCGCCTACGTCTGCCACCAGGCAATCTGCTGGGAAAAAGCCCTGACCAAACGGACCCTTGAACGCAGTCTCCGTGGTCCAGTCTCCGCCGAGGACCTGAACGTACTGAGGCGATACTGTATCGAAACTTTCGCATCTTGCCCCGCCAACAATGGGTCTGGCGATTCCGGCAACGCAGCAACCACACACGGGCGGCGCTAACCGCGTAACCCAACCGGAACGCCAGTCGCTCCGTTGATGAAGAGGTGTTGAATATGACCACTGAACAACGCCAGGCGGGTAACCGAAACCCCCGTCGTGGAGAAGTACGCCGCAATACACCCCGGTCCCTCACCCTACCGGAGTCACTAACCGTCAAGGAACTGGCCGAGTTGCTCGACCAATCCGATGTGGATGTTATCAAGCAGTTGATGCGCCACGGGATCATGGTGTCCGTCAACCAGGCCATCGACCACCAGGTGGCCACCGTTGCCGCCGCCGCCTACGGCGTGCGTACCCGACAGGCCGACACCACCGGCGAAACCGGCGCCCTCACCGCCAACGTGGGTGTTGAAAACGACGCGGACATGAAACCGCGGCCTCCGGTTGTTACTATCCTGGGCCACGTTGACCACGGCAAAACCAGCCTGTTGGACTACATCCGCAACTCATCTGTGGTTGACAAGGAAGCTGGCGGCATAACCCAACACATCGGCGCCTATCAGGTCGAACGCGAAGGGCAGCCGATAACTTTCCTCGACACACCCGGCCATGCTGCCTTCACCGCCATCCGCTCTCGCGGCGCCCGCGTCACCGACATCGCAGTCCTGGTGGTTGCCGCAGACGATGGCATCATGCCCCAAACCGACGAAGCCATCTCCCACGCCAAGGCTGCTGAGGTTCCCATCGTCGTCGCCATCAACAAGATGGACCTGCCCGACGCTCAGCCCGATGTCATCTATCGCCAGCTCAGCGAGCGCAACCTTCTGGTCGAACAATGGGGCGGCGACGTTATCGCCGTGTCGCTGTCGGCCCAAACCGGCAATGGCGTGAGCGACCTGCTGGAAAACCTCTCCGTGCTAGCCGAGGTTCTGGAGCTCAAGGCCAATCCCGACCGCGCCGCCGCCGGCGTCATCATCGAAGCCACCCTGGACCGACGCCGTGGGCCAACGGCAACCGTGCTGATACAAACCGGAACCCTCCGCGTCGGCAATCAGATCGTGGCCGGCGGATCCTGGGGACGGGTCCGCGCCATTGCCGACGAACGCGGCGACCCCATGGATGTCATCCTGCCCGGCTCCCCCGGCGTCATTACCGGGTTGAACGCCACGCCGGAAGCCGGCGACATTCTGCAGGTGGTTTCCGACGACCGAACCGCCCGCCAAATCGCCACCCGACACGGCCAACGCACTGGCACCGGCAACCTGGATACCGTCCTCACCCTGGACAACGTGGTCAAACAGATCGATGCCGGCGACGTGAAAGAACTAGTCCTGGTCGTAAAGGCCGATGTGCAGGGTAGTGTGGAAGCGGTCACCCAATCCGTTGAAAAACTGTCTGAAGGCGACGTCAAGGCCCGCGTCATTCACTCCGGTTCCGGTTCAGTCAGCGATTCCGACGTCCAGCTGGCGGCGGCGTCCAAAGGCATCGTAATCGCATTCAACGTCGGTTTTGAGATCGGCGCTGAACGATCCGCCGAACGTCTCGGTGTCGAAGTCCGTAACTACCAGATAATCTACCGGTTGCTGGAAGACGTCGAACAGGCGCTACAGGGGATGCTGGAGCCCGTTTTCGAGGCTGTTACAATCGGCCGCGCCGAAGTCCGGGAAATCTTCGAAGGCCGCCGTGGTGTTCGCATCGCCGGTTGTCGCGTGTTGGACGGACGCATCGTGCGCGACAGCTCAGTACACATCATGCGAGACGATAGACAGGTGTTGGAAACCAAAATCTCCAGCCTCCGCCACTTCCGCGACGAGGTTAACCAGGCTACTGCCGGCACCGAGTGCGGCATCATGCTCGACGGTTTCAACGAGTATGCTGAAGGCGACGTTATCGTGGCGTACCGCATGGAACGCGCTAACTGACCGCCGGTTCGGTGGCGCTATTACCGCCAACTCCGGTAGCCGACTCCGAGAACCCACCTTGGGAAGCGACACTTATGACCGACCGTAGGCGAATCGAGCGCGTGAACGGGGTGCTGAGGCAGGAAATTTCGGATCTGGTCCTGTCCCAGTTGAACGACCCCCGATTGAAGGGCCTCATCTCCATCACTCAGGTGCGCACCGCGCCGGATCTGCGCAACGCCCGGGTGTACATCAGCGTCATGGGCGGCGAAGCGCTACGGCAAGAGGCTCTGGAAGGTATCCGGTCATCCGCCGCATACCTGCGCCGGGAACTGCGGAATCGAGTGTCGTTGCGTTATATCCCCTTCCTGAAATTCGACCTCGACGACGCCATGCTTGAAGCCGACCGCCTCATGCGCATCATCGACGAGCTTCCCCCGGATACGGTGGGCAGCGACCGTCCGGTCAACTCGGCAGAACGGACCTGACATAATGTCCGCCAACGACCGTGTGACACCAGCGGTCAACGGGTTCCTCAATTTCTATAAACCGGTCGGCATCACCTCCATGGAAGCCCTCCGGCGGGTGAAACGCATCACTCGCCAGCGCAAAAAAGTTGGCCATGCCGGCACCATGGACCCACTGGCCGAGGGCGTATTGCCCATTTGCTTCGGACAGGCCACCCGCCTCATGGAACAAGTCGTGTCAGGTCGGAAGCGGTACGTCATGGAAGTGCGACTGGGTGCATCCAGCACCACCTATGACGCCGAAGGTGATATAACCACGGTTGCAGACCCCACCGGCATTTCCCGCCACCAGATTGAGCAGGAGTTGCAACAATTCATCGGCGTTATCGACCAGGTGCCGCCGATGTACAGCGCAATCAAAGTGAACGGCCAGCGATTGTACGACTTGGCCCGGGCCGGCAAGGTTGTCGAACGGCGTCCCCGTCAGGTCGAAATCCACACCATCACCATCGACACGCTCGACTTGCCCCGGCTCTGCCTGACCATCGATTGCGGCCGCGGCACGTATATGCGGTCGGTCGCTAACGATCTGGGCGCAGCGTTGGGTTGCGGCGGCTACGTTACCGCCCTAGCCCGGGTCTACTGCGGCGGCTTCTCGGCGCCCGAAAGCATAACCCTCGATGGCCTCGAGGCAGCCGGAGACGATTGGCAAGCGCTGATCCATCCGGTGGACTGGGCTCTGCGCCACCTGCCGACGTTGACCTTGTCCCATCTGGAAGCCCAGGCCATGCGCAACGGCCAGGCTGTCTTCTCGAGCGTCAAGCATGGCGACGGGACCGATGGCGAACAACGCCGCGCCTACGACCCCGAAGGTCTGTTCCTGGCGCTGGTTCAGTATCAATCAGACCGCCGGCTATGGCAGCCCACCCGGGTGTTTCAGAACCACGAGCCATCGCCTTACGCCGTGCCGACTACATAATTCTTGATGCTCCGCGCGGTGGAAACCGCTGCTAATTTCTGATGGAAGACAGTAGCGCGCACTGCCAACGTTGCAACCGACTGACACGCGTCCGCTCCAGCTACACGTTTCGGGTCCGCGGCGGTAGCGGCGGCATCACAAAATGCAGCCGTTGTGCGATGCGACACTGGCCGATGCTGCGCCGCTCGCTGATCGCCAGCGTAGTCGTCGGCACGGCGCTGACTGCCCTAAACCAGGGAGACACCATTCTGGCGGGTCAACTAACCAACGCCCTGGCGTGGAAAATCCCGCTCACCTATTGCGTACCCTTTCTGGTTGCCACCTACGGAGCCCTCTCCAACAGCCGCAACTAACGCAAGGGTCCTCCGTCATATGCCAGATAAATGTCCCGCTCATCCTGAGCCTGTCGAAGAGCGGCTCTCCGCCACCTAAACCAAAGCCAAGGTGAAATGCGCAGACGCATGGGGTAAATTTATGAAGGAACCGAGGTAGCTGGTCTCAGAAATTGCGAGGGGTTGGTGATGGGCGTGAGGGAGATAGACCGGTCTCTGGAACAATGGCAGATGGGAGTCAAGGACTTGCGGCGGCGTGTGATTCTGGCTCCCACACCCCGGGAGCGGGAAAGGTGGTACGCCATCCTGCTGCTGGCCCAGGGCTTGACGGCAGCGGCGACGGCGGAGGCGCTGGAGCGGGACCCCCACACTATCGGACGTTGGGCGTCGGCCTTCGGCGAGGGAGGGCCTGCGGCCCTGATATTCGAGGCAGACCGGTGGTTCCCCCCCGCCCTTGACCAGGCGCAGCAGGAGGAGTTGAAAGGGGCGGTGGAGCAACCGCCCGCCACAGCGGGCATCGTAATGGCTAACTGGTATTGGAAGGTGGTGCGTCAGTTTGTCTCAGAACGGTTTGGCATCAGCCTGAGCCGCAGCAGTTGCCTGAACTGGCTTCACCGGCTGGGGTTTGCCTTCAAGCGTCCCAAGAAGCGGCTGCTCAAGGCTGATGAGTCCAAGCGGGAGACCTTCGTGGCGGAGTACGCCGTCCGGTGGGAGGAGGCCCAACGGACTGGAGCCAGGATATTCTTTGCCGACGAGGCCCACTTCCGGGCGGACGCGGAATTGCGGGGGAAGTGGGTGCTGAAGGGTAAGCCTGCGTTGGTGGACTCGAGCAGCCCGAGGTACGGGGAGAAGGCCAGCTACTATTCGGCGGTGTGCCTGGAGACGGGCGAGGTGGAATGGATGGAACTGGAGGGCAACAGCAACAGCGGGACCTCGGTTGCCTTCCTGACGCAACTGAAGGAAAAGCATCCAGGGCCGCTGCGGGTCATCTGGGACAATTGCGCCGGCCCATCGTGGGGAGGCGGTGCGGGAGTACCTCAGGACGCCTGAGCTGGAGCTGAGGCTGGTGAACCTGCCGGGCTACAGCCCGGACTTCAACGCCGATGAGGCTATCTGGGGCTGGGCGAGAGAGGAGGCCACTGGCAATCTGTGCTTGGGGAGCGGGGCGGCGGTGCAGGAGAGGGTCGGCAAATTCCTGGCCGGGCTGTCCAGCCGGAAAGACGAGGTGAGACGGCGCTGCCGGACGGTCCTGCAATCAAGGGCCGAAACACTCCCGCGAGACTCCCGCCCCGATTCCCAGCACCCGGCAAATGCACATCCCACCTTGGCTTTGGTTTAGTACTGGCGCAACACTTCCACCACGCGTCCCTTAACTTCCACGTTGCTTACGTCGACAATTATGGGATCCATGGTACTGTTGGCCGGTTGCAACCGCACGTGCGAGCCTTCCCGGTAGAATTTTTTCAGCGTCGCTTCTTCTTCTTCACGCAACCACGCCACCACCATCTCCCCGTTGCGGGCGGTGTTGGTTGGCTTGATCACCACGACGTCACCGTCGTCGATCAGCGCGTCAATCATGGACGTGCCTTTAACCGACAAAGCAAAGAGCGTGCCGTGCTTCTTCTTCAACTCGGGCCGGACTTCAACGGTATCAAACTCAACCGACGCAACGCCTCCCTCCGACGAGAATGCCGGAATCGGCTCACCGGCAGCGATGTAACCAACAATCTGGACGCGAACCGCGCCGTTGGTCACCGGCTGTCCGGTCTCATCCAGCAACTCAATGCCTCGTGCTACTTCCGAGCGACGCTTCAGGTAGCCGTCTCGCTCCATCAGACGCAGATTGTAATCAACCACCGAGGTGCTGCTGATATCGCAACCTTTCTGAATATCCCGCACCGTAGGCGGTATGCCATTTTCATCAAGAAACAGTTGGATGAAATCCAGGATAGCCTTTTGTCGGGGTCGCAGGCTTTTTTGCGCTGCCATCGGTGATAACCTCCGGGCCAGAATGCGTTACGTTATGTCACGAAAACTAATGTTCGGCACGGATATCCTAAATCCCGCGAAGCTGTTTGTCAACGCCGTAGCGTCACCCAGGGAACAACCGGCAAAAATTGCCGGGCAGGAGCCGGAGGTTACTCCCGGCTAACTCGCTTCCATCTTCTGCAACGCCGCAGCCAACCGGGCCTTGCGGCGGGAAGCGTTGTTCTTGTGCAGCACACCCTTGCGCGCCGCGATATCCAGCAGACGCATCGCATTGCGCACCGACTCCGCCGAATCAGCATCGCCGGTGGTCATAGCACGGCGAGCCTGCACGATTGCGGTACGGGTGGTGCGGCGGACACTCAGATTGCGCGCGTAGCGTTTCACGGATTGGCGCGTGGCCTTTTGGGCGGGCAAGAGGGCAACTCCTGAAATGTGACGGGTTCCATCTATAAGTCTAGGTCATAGATGGTATCAAACTGCAGGGTAAATGTCATCCAACGCCGGCCCTCGTAACAGTTCAGACTTGGTGAGGTGAATTGGCCGAAGGCGGGTTGCCGAACGCTGGCACGGGTGGCGGCGGTTATGTCATATACAGGGAGTGGATACCGAAATTGACCTGACCACCGCCACCCGCGATGTCCTCATCGCCATCATCGCCCAACTGCAGGCCACCGTTCTGGAACAGCAGCGGGTGATTGAGCGGTTGCAGCGGCGGATTGCCGAACTGGAAGGCCAGGCGAAACCGGGCGACCCGCTCCGAATGCCCGGCCTCAAGGCGAAATCGGGCCGGAAGCCCCCAGCGCAGCAGCCCAGAAAGCAGCGACGCCACGGCTTCGCCCGCCCGCGCATGACACCGACCCATCGGGTGGAGCACGTGATGGAGAACTGCCCCGATTGCGGCGCCCACCTGTCCGGCGGCTGGATCCAGCGCACTCGGGAAGTCATCGAGCTGCCGGTGGTTCCGGTGCAAGTCACCGAGCACGTCTACATTGCTCGGACTTGCCCGGCCTGCCGACGGCGCTGCACACCTCCGGCGGAACTGGACAGCGTGGTCTTGGGCCAGCAGCGTCTCGGCGTCAACCTGCTCAGCCTGATCGCCACGCTGCGGGAAGAGGGGCGGCTGCCCATCCGCAGCGTCCAGTGGTATCTGGACACCGTGCACCAGTTGCGCCTCAGCGTGGGGGCCATCGTGAGCGCCATCCATCGCACGGCGCAGCGGGCCCAACCGGCAGTGGCCGCGATCCTGGACCGCATCCGCGCCAGCCCAGTGGTCCACGCCGACGAAACCGGCTGGCGTCAGAGCGGGGCCAACGGCTACGTGTGGACTTTCAGCACCCCCACCGAGCGCTACTTCCTGCGGCGGGGTCGGGGCAAGGCGGTGGTGGACGAGGCGCTGAGCGATGCTTTCTCCGGAGTGCTGGTCAGCGATTTCTACGCCGCCTACCACCATTACGATGGCCCCAAGCAGCGGTGCTGGGCCCACCTGCTGCGGGACATCCACGACCAGCGCACCCGCTACCCCAAAGACGCCGCACTGGCCCGATGGGCCGCGGCCGTCCACCAGCTCTATGTCGCAGCCAAAGCCTGCAACCATCACGAGCCATGGCAAAGGCGTGTTGCCCAACTGGCCTGGGAGCGGAAGCTGCTGGCCATCTGCCGCCCTTTCCTGTCTGACCCGTCGGTTGTCCAGGGCAAGCTGTGCCGGCGCATCGAGCACTTCATCAAGGAACTCTTCGTCTTCGTGGCCGAACCGGACGTGCCGTCGGACAACAACCCGGCCGAACGCAGCCTGCGCCACCTGGTCATCAGTCGCAAGATCAGCGGCGGCACCCGCTCGGAGCAGGGCACCGAGCGCAAGATGACGCTGGCATCCCTCTTCGGCACCTGGCGCGCCCAGGGTCTAAATCCTCTCGCCGCCTGCCGTCAACTGCTCATTTCCCCGCAACTCTGAACTGTTACCGGCCCTCACGCGTACCCACTTTGTCATTGAGAGCAATGAAGGTGATCATGAAAAACCCGCCGGCCCGGCTACCCCGCCATATTCGCACCTATTCACGCCCGCTGCCCCGCTACGGTCCAATCGACGCATCCCCACTCGCAACATCCATTATAATGACCCCCGAAGCGCTCCCTTGGCGATCCCGGTCAACCAATCACGTTCAAGAACCCACGATATTGGTGCCGGCGCCCGATCACTGCCCCGCCGCGCGCCACCCAGTGCGCCCTTAGGAAACCCGTTATGTCAATTACCAGCCTGACCCGCAGCGCCGTTTACGGCCAGAATGGAATGGTGTCCTCCGATTCCCCCCTTGCGGCCTCCGTGGGCTTGCGGGTTTTGCAGGATGGCGGCACCGCGTTCGACGCAGCCCTCGCCGTGGCTGCCGTCGAGTGCGTAACCATCGTTCCAATGTGCGGCCTCGGCGGCGACTCTTTCATCCTCGCCTACGATGCCAACTCGGACACCGTCACCAATATCAACAGCAGCGGAGCCGCTGCCGCCGGCGCCAAGGCCGACTATTATCGTCAACAGGGTCTGGCTCTAATGCCCATCGCCGGCCCCCACTCGGTTTCCGTCCCCGGCGAAGCAGCTGCCTGGGAGCGCTGCACCGGAAATTCGGCACGCTGCCCTTTGCCGAACTGCTGGCCCCGGCCATCAGATACGCCGAGAACGGTTTTCCGGTGCCGCCACGCATCGCCCGGGTGTTTGCCAACAGCGCCGAACTGCTGGGCCGTTTCAGCGCCACTGCCGATATCTATCTCAGCAACGGCCGACCACCCCGTGAAGGTGAGATGCTGGCCAACCCGGACCTGGCCGCCAGCATCCGACAGGTTGCCCAGGGCGGCGCCGACGCTTTCTATCGCGGACACCTGGCCGATCAGATGGTGGCCGGACTAAACGGCGCTGGCGGTCTGTTCACCGAAACCGACTTCAACAACCATCAGGCCGTGGTTGGCGACGCCTCAGCACCGACTACCGCGGACATCGCGTCTACCAGACCCGCCCGCCGTCCCAGGGATTCCTGCTGCTGGAGATGCTCAACATCGTCGGCGGCCACGACCTCACATCCATGACACCCAACTCCGCTGATGCCATCCACCTGCTGGTCGAATCCAAGAAAATTGCCTACTCCGACCGCAACCGGCTGGCCGGAGACCCCAACTTCGTCGACTGGCCCCTGGACGGATTGCTGTCCCAGGAATACTCCGATATGCGGCGCGACCAGATCCATCCCTTCCAGGCCGGCACCGAGGTGCGACCACTGACCCCGGTGGACGGTCGCGGCGACACCACCTACTTCTGCGTGGCAGACGGCGCCGGCAATGCCGTCAGCTGGATCCACAGCCTCTCCAACGGCTTTGGTTCCGGGGTGGTGGCTCCGGGCACTGGAGTTCTGTTCAACAACCGCGCCGGTCGCGGCTTCACCCTCGAAGCCGACCACCCCAATGTCATCGCTCCCGGCAAGCGCACCATGCACACGCTGAACTGCTACCTCACTACCGTGGACGGCGAGGTGGCCATCGTCGGCGGCACACCCGGCGGCGACTTCCAGCCCCAGTGCGGCATCCAGATCCTGACCAAACTCATTGACGGCGGCCTGAAGGCGCAGGATGCCGTGGAATCGCCCCGCTGGCACAGCTTCCCCGGCACTGATCCCGCCACCATCAACCGCCCCGGAGAGCTCCGCGTAGAGGTCGGGATGCCCGACGACACCGTGCGCGACCTTACTCGCATGGGTCACAACGTGGTGCAAAATCCCCTCGGCGCGTACCAGGGCATAGTTCAACTCATCGTTCGCGACCCGCGCCGTGGCGTCCTGACCGGAGCCTCCGACCCTCGCGGCGACGGGCAGGCGGTGGGTTTCTGACCGACTCCAATCCCTGACGTCATCAAAAGCGCAGGAGGGCAATCCCGGCCTCACCCCTCAGGAAAGTAGTAAATCGCTGGCAAGCCCCGGTACCGCTCGTCCAGGTCCATCCCGTATCCCACCACGAAGTAGTTGGGGATGGTGAAACCGACGTAGTCGTAGGCGATTTCGACTTCCCGCCGCTCCGGTTTGTCCAGCAGGGTGCACAGACGCAGCGACCCCGGGCTCATCTCACACAAATGGTCGGACACGGCCACCAGCGTGTGGCCCGTATCGGAAATGTCGTCCACGAGCAGTACGTGCCGCCCCGTGATGTTGGCCGCCAGCGGCGTGCCCTCGATGCTGACCGCGCCGGACGATTCGGTGCCGCTGCCGTAACTGCTGGCCCGGATATACTCGACACGCAGCAGGTCGGCCTGCAACTGACGCATCAGGTCGGCGGTAAACACGGCGGCGCCCTTCAGCACGCAGACCAGCACCAGGCCAACATCGGCGTAATCCCGATCAATGTTGGCCGCCAACTGCGCCACCACGGCCCGCAACTGTGCTTCCGACAGCAGGAGAACCATGTCGTCCGTTGGAGCCGTGGCTATTCTCCCGCCGGGCCGTCCGGAACTGGTTTCTAAACGTCCAGGTTGCGCACTTCCGTCGCGTGGCTCTGGATGAAATTCTTGCGCGGACCGACCTGTTCGCCCATCAGCATCTCGAACACATCGTGAGCCTCGGCCAGGTCATGGGCGGACACGCGCAGCATCTTCCTCGTTTCGGGATTCATAGTGGTGTCCCAAAGCTGGTCGGCGTTCATCTCACCCAGACCCTTGTAGCGTTGTATCGATGGCTCGGCGCGCGCGGTCGACATCTTCTTCATGAGCGCTTCCTTCTCATCCTCGGTGTAAGCGTAGGCGATGTTGCGCCCCCGCTGCACCCGATACAAGGGCGGTTGCGCGATATACAGGAACCCGCCGTCGATCAACGGCCGCATCCTCCGGTAAAAGTAAGTCAGAATCAGCGTGCGGATGTGCGACCCATCAACGTCCGCATCGGTCATGATGATGATGTAGTGGTAGCGCAACTTGGCAATGTCGAAGGCTTCGCCCTCGCCGGTGCCCACCGCCGATATCATTGCCCGAATCTCTTCGTGGCCGAGAATACGCTCCACCTTATCCAGGAACCGCTCCACGTTCAGGATTTTGCCCTTCAGGGGCAGGATGGCCTGGAACTGCCGGTCGCGACCCATCTTGGCTGACCCGCCGGCGGATTCACCCTCCACAATGTACAGCTCTGACTTGGCCGGATCACGCTCCGCGCAGTCCGCCAGTTTGCCCGGCAGGGACGTGCCGTCCAGTGCGTTCTTCCGGAGCACCAGGTCTCGGGCGCGCCGCGCAGCTTCGCGGGCCGCATGGTTGGTTTGCACCTTCTCCAGTATGGCCCGGGCCGACGTGGGGTTTTCTTCCAGGAACCGGGTCAGTCCCTCGGCGGTCGCGGCTTCCACGCGGCTGCGAACCTCCGGGTTGCTCAACTTGTTTTTCGTTTGACCCTCAAACTGTGGGTCCCCCAGCTTCACGCTGATAACGGCAACGAGGCCGCCACGCGTATCATCTCCGGTGAAGGAGTCCTTCGGATCCTTGATGAAGTTCTGCTTGCGCGCGTAGTCGTTCAACACCCGCGTCAGCGCGGAACGGAACCCGGCCAGGTGCGTGCCGCCTTCCGAGGTCAGGATACAGTTGGCAAAGGTTCGCTCATCTGCCGCCAGATTGTCGTGCCCATCGGTGTGGTGAAACTGGAAGGCCACCTCCACGTCAGCATCCTCGGCGATGCGCTGGTAGTAGAACGGCTCGGCCATCGCGATGTTGCGTTTACGGTTGATGTTCCGCACCATGCTCGCAACGCCGGTATCGAAGAAGAACGATCGCTCAATATCACCATTGCGCTCTGCTTCGTGGAACTCGCTCACCAGGCGAAGCTCCAGCCCCTTGTTGAGGTACGCGGTTTGCCGCAGCTGAGCCACCAGGCGGGTGAAATCGTAGGTGATTTCCGGGAATATCTCCGGGTCGGCGTAATACGTGACCGTGGTGCCCTGCCGGTTGACACGCTGATGTTTCTCCAGCTCGGATACCGGAATCCCCTGAGCGTAATCCTGCGTGTACCGGATCCCGCCGCGACACACTTCGGCGTGCAGATGCGATGCCAGCGCGTTCACTACCGACGCGCCAACCCCGTGCAGGCCGCCCGACACCTTGTAGGCAACTCCGTCGAATTTGCCGCCGGCGTGCAGCGTCGTCATCACCGTTTCCAGGCCAGACACCCCGGTGTCGGAATGCGTGTCAACCGGAATGCCTCGGCCGTTGTCCGTAACCGTAACTGCGCCGTCTGGCGCGATGTGCAGGTCAATCCGGTCGCAGTGTCCGGCTAGCGCCTCGTCCACGGCATTATCCAGCAACTCTTTGATGAGATGATGCAGGCCGTCAACCCCGGTGCTGCCAATGTACATTCCCGGCCGCACCCGGACGGCTTCCAATCCTTTCAGCACCTGTATATTGTCGGAAGTGTAATCAGATGACTGCGCCGTGCCGATTGTTGGAACTTGTTGTGTCATAATATTATGAAGTCTCCGCAATTGCGAACCGGGTCGGCGATGCACATATGTATGCTGGATTGGCATGGCATCGCGGACACAATATTTGGTAGATTTACAACCTTTATTATACCTGATGCCCGGTCTTGACGCTATAGAACAAGATGCACGATTTGACCAAAAGTGTCCAAAATCACAGAATTCGCCGGTAAACCCCGGGCGAACCCGCCGCAAATTGCATCTTGGGTTGTACCTCCGCGTTCCACTGGGGTGTAACCGTGTCGCGCACCGCCTGCCATTCTGCGCTGTCCGCAACCTCTGGGTCAATACATTCGTGCACAGTAGTGTATTTGGTTTCGCCCATCACCGCTTCCCACCGTCGACCCCTTATGTAGCCCGGTATGCTGTAATACAACGGCAGTCGTTCCGCATCGTAGGCAGCGTTAAACGCATCGTCCAGCCCCGCCGCAACCTCCATCCGGCCCACCAGCAGGGCCGGCGCCATCTCCGAGTTGGCAGTCTCCTCCGGCACGTCCGCTGGATACAACATCCGGTATAGGTTCCGCACGTAGTTGACGCCGATCACACCGGGCGACATCCTCTGCGACCATTCGGTCGGGTTGGTCAGGTGATACTGCCACGCATCCGAATACCAGGTTTCCGGTGTGTCAATCTCGTAGCAGGCCAAGTATTTCGGCCCGCCGCGCACCGCCACGTACCGCGCCGCATTCAGCACTCCGGGAATGGCCAACCGCTCCGGGATGTGTTCCTCGTCATACCACCGGTTAAATTCGTCAGCGTGCTCCTCCGCCACGTCAACGTAAACCATCAATAGACCCCGACCTTTTTTAGCCGCCAAGATTCACCCCCGGTGCGAGCCTATCTCGACTCTTGCTGCGATTACGTTGGGACAGCGAGACTGCGTTTGGCGCTGTCGGTACGTCTGGATAACACATTTACGGTTGGCCAAAGGGCTCAGTTCTCCGACCGACCACGGTCCTGGCCGCGGTCGACGACTTCATCACCGCCGCAGTACCACTGGCCGGACAACAGACTGTCGATGGCAACGCGCATCGGCTCGAACAGCGGTTCCGGCGGATCGCGCAGCGGAAACCAACCATAGTCGCCAAATGACCCGTCGTCCGCCGTCGGCGCCGGCTCCTGGTCGCCAATTTCTCCCAGAAACTCCACATCCACATAGTGGCGGCCATACTCGATGATGTTGCTCAGGCACAGTGCCCGCAGCCCGCCCACAATCACTCCCAACTCTTCCTGTGCTTCCCGGCGGGCGCAATTTTCCAGAGTCTCGCCAAACTCCAGATTACCCCCGGCTGAACCCCAGGTGGCCGCCCCGTGAGAACCGCGCCGTTCCGCCAGGAAAACCCGGCCGCCTCTCACAAACACCACACCCACGCCCACCAGAGGCCGATTTCCCTGCGTACACACTCGAGCAGTATATCACGGGCATTATGTAATTCCCGATGCCCTCCTGTCACTCCTCAGGGTCTTTCGATCGTCCCCTAATGTCATTGCGAGCGTAGCGCGGCAATCTCGTAGCTGTATCGACCAACGCTGTCGCCAGCTCACCCTTGACCGCTACGTTCCGATAATCGAAAGGCCCTGGGCCACTCCTCAGGGTCTTTCGATCGTCCCCTAATGTCATTGCGAGCGTAGCGCGGCAATCTCGTAGCCGTATCGACCAACGCTGTCGCCAGCTCACCCTTGACCGCTACGTTCCGATAATCGAAAGGCCCTGGGCCACTCCTCAGGGTCTTTCGATCGTCCCCTAATGTCATTGCGAGCGTAGCGCGGCAATCTCGTAGCCGTATCGACCAACGCTGTCGCCAGCTCACCCTCGACCGCTACGTTCCGATAATCGAAAGGCCTTGGGCCACTCCTCAGGGTCTTTCGATCGTCCCCTAATGTCATTGCGAGCGTAGCGCGGCAATCTCGTAGCCGTATCGACCAACGCTGTCGCCAGCTCACCCTCGACCGCTACGTTCCGATAATCGAAAGGCCCTGGGTCACTCCTCAGGGTCTTTCGATCGTCCATCCAAATAGATTTCCACGCTCTTCCTGAGCCTCGGCTTTGTACAATCAAGCGGCATAGGCTAGGGCGTGTTGACATTTCATTATAATGGCCGTATGTCAAACATCAGATTATCACCAGAACAGTGGGCCAGGATTCTCGATTTCTTGCGTGGCTGCACCGGCCTGTACGTTGGCCAGGAAGCGGATTGCCGGCGTTTTGTCGAGGCCGTCTTATGGATTAACCGCTCTGGGGCCCAATGGCGACTGCTGCCAGCCGAATACGGGAACTGGAACAGCGTCTACAAACGATTCGCCCGTTGGACTGACCAAGGCGTCTGGGCACAAATGCATCAACATTTCTGCGACGACGCGGATCTGGAATACCTGATCATCGACAGCACGGTGGTCCGGGCGCACCCTTGCGCGGCGGGAGCTCCCCCAAAAAGGGTGGCCAGGCGGCCCAGGCCCTGGGCCGGAGCCGCGGCGGGTTCAGCACCAAGATTCACGTGAGCGTGGACGGCTTGGGCAACCCCTTGCGATTCATCCTGACCGGCGGGCAACAGCACGACATCACCCAGGCGGAGGAGTTAATCGCCGGTTATGCTGGCGAGCACGTACTGGCCGACAAAGGGTACGATGCCCAGGAGTTTCGCCAGCACATCCTGGAACTGGGTATGATGCCGGTCATTCCGCCCCGCTCGAACCGCAAGGCACCCGCCGACTATGACCGGCATCTGTACCGGGAGCGTCATCTGGTGGAATGTTTCATCAACAAGATCAAGCACTATCGCCGGATCTTCTCCCGGTTTGAGAAGCTGGACACCAGATACCTGGGCTTCCTGCATTTCACCGCCGCTCTCATCTGGCTACGGTGAAATGTCAACACAACCTAGTACCGTGTCAATCTGGTTTTGTAGGGTAGATATGCTGGAGCTTACGGCGAGCATCTTGGGTGGTAAACCGCCAGTCTATGGCTGATTTTGCTGCGTTGCGCTCGCGTTCGAGCGCCGCAACCTCTCGCCGCAGCTCCGGCTCATCGCTGATACGGCGGTTCAGACACCCTCTGCTGAAGACGCTCAACTCGATCTCAGCCATGTTCAGCCAGCTGCCATGCGTAGGAGTGTAATGAAACTCGAGGCGTTGGGCGATGCGCCGAGCTTCGCACGGCTCAAATGCTTCGTAGAGCGAGCCGAGCTTGTGGGTGTTGAGGTTGTCCAGTACCAGCCTGACCACCTCGGCATCAGGGTAGGCCTCGTCCACCAGCCACCGCATCTGGTGCGCGAAGTCCACGGCAGTGCGGCGCTCGGTCACCTCCACATGTCTCCATCCACCCTTCGGCTCGCAGATCATGAACAGGTTCCGGATCCCGTTTCGCTGGTACTCGGTGTCATAGCGTGCCACCCGTCCGGGGGCAGCCTCGATGGGCGGACGCACCTCCCCAGTCAATTGCCTGGAGGTCTCGTCGAAACACACTACCGGACGCTCCGGATTGTACTCCGGTTGGTACAGGTCCAGCACGTCCTCCATCCGCGCCACGAACTCCCCGCTCACCTTGGGGATACACCACTCTTTCTTCTTCCAGGGCTTGAGTTCGTTTTTTTGAGTATCTGGCGCACCGTCTCCAGGGAGATGCTCTCGGCAAACTCCAACTCCACCACCTGGTCGGCCAACAACTGGAGTGTCCAGTGCGTGTGCCCTGCGGGCGCGGCGCGGCACGCGAAGGCGATCAGGTGCGCTTCCTGCTTGCCGTCCAGCTTGCGCTCCTGGCCCGGCCGCGGTCGCTCATTGATGGCGGCCTCAAGTCCTTCCTCCACGTACCGCTTCCGCGCTCTGGCGACCGTGGCCGCGTTGACCAACAGCACATCGGCTATCTCACGGTCCCGAAGCCCCTGGTCAGCCTTGAGCAGCGACAGCGCACGCTTCACGGTGCGCACTGACGCCTTGCCTCGCTGGGACACCTCATTGAGACGGGAGCGTTCGGCCTCGGTCAACTCTACTTTATACTTGATGGCAGCCATGGCTGGGCACTTCCTCACACAAAGATCATGCCCCAGTATGGCTGCTTTCTTATATTCTTACAAATCTACCTGGCAACAGTACTAGCGTGTCGAGCATCCTGTGGTACAAGAGGCGCGGGACTTTTATCGATTCGTGCTCGCGCTCGGACGGCATAAAAGTTCCCTGCTGCACCCAGAGGTGTCGTCTGACCAGGGCGATGGCGTCGGCGAAGGAAGGGCTGGTTTTGTCATACCACGCCGCGGTGCGCGGCGCCATGCCGCCACGCTGTTCGATCAGGATATCCGCTGCCAGCGTCACCACGCTGAACAGGCCAAAGAGCGCGGGGGTGGTTCGGGCGATGGCTCGTTCCGACCACTGGCGCTGGGTTTCCACGCCCAGGTGAGCCCGCAGCTCCTCAAAGGTCACCTCGACCTGCCAGCGCAGCAGATACCACTGCAGTATCCGCAGGGGTTCCGCCTCGGTGTCGGTGCATAGCAAAGCATAGGGCCCGCGGCGCTCCTCCAGGTATCTGATGACGACCCAACGTATGGGAAGGCGCGGCGGCCCGCCGTGGTACCACAGCGCCACGCCCGAAGCGAGCTCGACCATGGCGGTACTGCCGTCGGAACCGGTGGCGCGGTAGGGAATCCATTGTGTAGCGGGATCGTCCAGCACCGCCGTGGGACTGGGCAATCGCGCGCCGACCACCCGGGGCCGCCCGATCTGGCCGGGCCGCCGCGGTGGCGCGGGCTGGTACCGGGACGCGTCCTTGCGCAGTTTGGTGACGACGACAATCGGCTTTGACATACTCTGGCAATGCCGCAGGAACTCGCGCTTGGCGTAGCCGCCATCGGCCACCACCACCAGGTCCCGGTCCGGCAGCCACCGGCGCAGGCAGACCAGCATCTGCTGGGCGTAGTCGGTGAACGTCTTGTGCCGGCGACCTTTGCGCCGGTCGTAGCGGGCCGACACCACCAGCGCGGTCAAAAACGGTAGCGCCCAGTGTCGACCCGCCCATCCGATACGCGTCAGCAACATCAGGCTCACCCATTGCAATCCGGGGGTCATCACCACCTGGTCGTCCTTGGACCGCACCGGATCCCGATACCGTCCCTTGGCCGCAATCTTCCGGCCCCAGCGTCGTTCCACCGTCTCGTCAATGCCGAACACCAACGGCTCGGTGGATGAACCAAGGCGCCCGGCCACCAGCAGCAACAGCACCCGGCTCAGTTGCAGCGGCGACCATCGGGCACGGTTGAGCACGTGGTGATAGATGGCGAAGTCGCCGTGCTGCCCAATCCCCAGGATGTTGAGGGCGGAGGACACGGTGCGCTTGCCGGGAGACAGGATCGCTCCCATGGCCAGGAGTTGGGCTTTGCGCCAGGTCCTGGGGTCAAACAGGTGCTCAAAGGGCAGCAGCAGGGTTGCCATGACTGCGGGCAGGGTAGGCATACTCGACCTCTTTTGGTGATTTGGTCGAGCTTACCCTGTTCTTATAATTTATCTAGCTTTTGTACAAAGTCGAGACCACCACTCGAACAACGGGAAAAGGCTCAATAAGAAGAGAAATAAGACCAGGAGCAACGCAAAGGCCGTATTGGCGTCGGGATTTTTCCTACTCTCCTCTGGCAAATAATTCCAAGCAGTCGCGGTCCCCACGACGATTCCCCCGCTAAGAATTACTGTGCAGACCAACATGAACGTTGCGAGATTCAGCGCTCGAGCGACCAGCACCCACACGGAAATTTTCCGTCTACCCATGTGCCCTATGTAATCACGTTGTCCCTCTACTGACCGATCCCCACGACCGCACCATCCACCAGCCCGTCCACCTCGGCTTCCGAATACCCAAACTCTCCCAGTATCGCCCGGGTGTGCTCGCCCCGGCCCGGCCCCCGATGCCGAATGCTTCCCGGCGTAGCCGACAGTTTCACCGGCACCCCAATGTTCTGCAACTCTCCCATCTCGTCATCCTGGAGCGTAACCTTCATCTCCCGCGCCAACACCTGCTCATTGTCATACACCTGCGCCATGTCATATATCGGGCCCGCGACCACTCCGGCAGACTCCAACAACTCCATCCAATAGTCTGTAGAGTGTTTCATCATGATCTCTTCCAGCAATGCCGCCAGTTCCTCCTCACGTGCCTTGCGGTCGCTGGACTCCTTGTAACGCGGATCCTCGATGAGCGCGTCCTGCCCGATGGCGCGGCAATACTGCTCCCACGTCGGTTGCGATGCCGCTCCGATGTTGATGTAGCCGTCGCTGGTGCGCAGCGCCTGGTAGGGCGCGTTGACCCGGTGCGCAGAACCCAGCGGCCCGGGAATCTCCCCGATGGCAAAATACTCCGCCGACTCCCACACCGTGAACGCTATTCCAGCCTCCAGCAGCGACGCATCCACCTGCTGGCCCTGACCCGTGCGCTGGGCGTGGATGTACGCCGCCAGGATGCCAAAGGCCGTGAAACTGCCGGCCCCGATATCGGTGATGGGCACTCCCACCTTCGCCGGCGGGCCGCCGGGGAACCCGGTGATACTCATCAACCCGCTCATCCCCTGGGCCACCAGGTCGAACCCGCCCCGATTGCGGTACGGCCCGCTCCCGCCAAAACCCGAGATGCTGGCGTAGACGAGTCTCGGGTTGATCTGCGACAGCTCATCGTAACCCAACCCCAACCGGTCCATCACCCCGGGACGGAAGTTCTCCGCCACAATGTCCGCCGTCTCCACCATGCGACGAAACACACCCTTGCCCTCGTCCGAGCGCAGATCCAGCGCAATGCTCCGCTTGTTTCGGTTCAGCGCCAGAAAGCCGGCGGCGAACCCGTTCTCATACCGACTCCCCATGCGCCGCGTGTCGTCCCCGCTGCCCGGCCGCTCGATCTTGATGACGTTGGCGCCCATATCGGCTAGCAGCATCGTGCACATCGGCCCCGCCATAATCTGCGTCAAATCCAGCACCTTCACCCCCACCAACGGCCCGGCCGGAAACTCCTGCTGATTCATAACTAACTCCTCAAGAAAAGCCCACGTTCTTAAAGTCAAACGACTTAGTATGTATGGCGAAACGCCCGAAAGCAAAGCCCCTCTCCCTCTGAAAGGGTGTCTAAAAACTCCCTCTCCCCTTGTGGGAGAGGGCTGGGGTGAGGGGTCGTTCCCCCGCTATTCCACCTCTCGCCCAATATTCACCAGGCGCTTTTCAGACGCCCACTGAGAGAAGGATTGGAGTAAGGCCCGTCCCTGTTTGACACCCTCGCTGCCAACCCGGATAATGCGCCATCGGGTCGGAGGCGCAATGGGCGACATTATACTGGGCGACAATCTCGATGTCCTGCGGACCATGCCCGACGGCGAGTTTCAACTCATCTACATCGACCCGCCCTTCAACACTGGCAAAGCCCAGTCCCGCACTCGCATTCGCGTCTCCCGCGACGACGCCGGCGACCGCACCGGTTTCCAGGGACACCGCTATAAGACCCACGTCGTCGGCTCCAGCAAGTACGATGACACCTTCGACGACTACCTGGCTTTTCTCCGACCCCGCCTGCAGGAAGCCTACCGTGTGCTGAGCGATCAGGGCAGCTTCTTCTTCCACATCGACTACCGGGAAGTCCACTACTGCAAGGTGATGCTGGACGAAATCTTCGGCCGCGATTCCTTCATCAACGAAATCATCTGGGCCTACGACTACGGCGCCCGCAGCAAAACTCGTTGGTCAGCCAAGCACGACAACATCCTCTGGTACGCCAAAGACCCCAACCGCTACACCTTCAACTACGACGCCATTGACCGCATACCCTACCTGGCGCCCGGGCTGGTGGGCCCGGAAAAGGCCGCTCGCGGCAAAACCCCCACCGACGTCTGGTGGCACACCATCGTCAGCCCGGGCAGCAGGGAAAAGACTGGCTACGCCACGCAAAAACCCCTGGCCATAATCCGCCGCATCGTGCGCGTCCATTCCAACCCCGGAGACCAACTGCTCGATTTCTTCGCCGGCAGCGGCACCCTCGGCGAAGCAGCCAGCCTCGAAGGCCGCAACTACACCCTCGTCGACAACAACCCGGAGGCAGTTGGCGTGATGCGCCAGCGGTTGGGAGATAGCAGTACCGATCTAACCCATTACGCGACGTCTAACGGAGATAAACCTTGACCTCCCCCAACCGCACCAAGCAGGACGCCGATTTTATCTTCCACGAACTGACCCGCTCCATCTGCCCCGAGTGCAAAACCGTCATCGACGCCCAGGTCATTATTCGCGACAACAAGGTCTACATGCGCAAGCGTTGCCCCACCCACGGCTGGTTTGAGGGCATCATCAGTTCTGACGCCGAAATGTACGTCGGCAGCGTCCGCTTCAACAAGCCCGGCACCATTCCCCTGGATTTCAGCACCGAGGTAAAAGATGGTTGCCCGCTGGATTGCGGCCTCTGCCCGGAGCACAAACAGCACATTTGCCTCGGCCTCATCGAGGTGAACACCGCCTGCAACCTCAACTGCCCCGTGTGCTTCGCCAACGCCGGCATCGGATACAACCTGACCCTGGAGCAGGTGGAGTCCATGCTCGACCGCTTTGTCGAAATTGAGGGCGACCCGGAAGTCATCCAGTTCAGCGGCGGCGAACCGACAATCCACCCCCAACTACCCGAAATGATCCAGGCCGCCAAGGACCGGGGCATCCGCCAGGTGATGATCAACACCAACGGCGTGCGGCTGGCCAAAGATGACAAGTTCCTCGCCCAAATGTCCGCCCTGGACCCGGTGGTCTACTTCCAGTTCGACGGCCTGCGCGAGGAAACCTATCTGACCATTCGCGGCGAACCCCTCCTAGACACCAAAATACTGGCCCTTGACCGCCTGGCCGCCGCCGGTATGTCCGCCGTTCTCGTCGCCGCCATCGAGCGCGGGGTCAACACCGATGAGGTGGGCGCCATCGTCGAGTTTGGCCTGCAACACCCTGCGGTTCGGGGCGTCGTGTTCCAGCCGGTAACCCACGTGGGCCGACACATCCCGTTCGACCCCATGACCCGCGTAACCATCCCCGACATCATCCACGGCATCGTTGACCAATCCGGCAGCCGCTTCGTCCTGGAAGATTTCGTCCCCGTGCCCTGCTGCTTCCCGACGTGCCAGGTAAACTCCTACATCTTCGTCGACGGCGACACTATCACACCCTTGCCCCGCCTGCTGGACATCGACCAGTATCTGGACTACATCACCAACCGCGCCCTCCCCAAAGCGCCCGACGCCGCGGTGATCCAGGAAGCTCTCGAAGGATTGTGGTCGGCCTCCGCAGTGGCCGGCACCGCCAAAACCGCCAGCCAGTTCGAGTGCGCCTGCGGCCCCGGCCTCGACCTGCCCTACGAGATGAACCATCTCAAAGACCACGTCTTCCAGATCGCCATCAAAGACTTCCTCGACGCCTACACCTTCAACGTGAAGCAGGTTATGAAGTGCTGTGTCGGCATCCTCACCCCCGACGGCCGCGCCATCCCCTTCTGTGCGTACAACTCGGTGGGCTATCGCGAGCAAATCCGCGACCAGCTCACCCTCGAGCAGGGCCGTCAGAAAATTCGTCTCGCCACCACACAACAGCCCCCAAGCCCCCAAAATTCCCCTCTCCCTTGATGGGAGAGGGTCAGGGTGAGGGTGGAATCCTATGAAGGTCCCCTCTCCCTCGATGGGAGAGGGTCAGGGTGAGGGTGGAATCCTATAAAGGTCCCCTCTCCCTCGATGGGAGAGGGTTAGGGTGAGGGTGGAATCTCACCGCTAACGACTTCCCCCTCACCCCAGCCCTCTCCCCCGGTGGGAGAGGGAGCCGTTCCTCCGATGCATCTATGCCAGACCCAAACTACGCCGCCAAAATCTGCTGCGCCGACCTCTATTCGTCGGAGTTGGCTCGCCTCATTCTGGGCGATAGCCTCCATCCCGGAGGGTTGCGCGTTACCAACCGCCTGGGTCGCGTTATGGGTCTACGGCCTGGCTGGCGCGTCCTTGACCTGGCTTGCGGGATGGGCGCCAGCGCAGCGGCGGTGTCGAGGGTGTTTCATTGCCACGTAACCGGACTGGAGTTGGGCGCTGACGCAGTGGCAACCTCCCGACGCCGCACACTGGAACAACCCGTGCCCGCCGATGTGAGCTTCGTTCGCGGCGACGCCGAATCTCCGCCGTTTCGCTCCGCCGCCTTCGATGCGGTCATTATCGAGTGCGCCACTAGCCTGTTCATCAACAAACCCGAGGCCATCCAGGAGGTCAGGCGGTTGCTGCGACCCGGCGGTGTGCTCGGTTTGTCTGACGTAACCGTCGAACCCGGCAGCCTGCCGCCAGAGCTGGATAGCACCGTTGGCATGATGCTGTGCCTCACCGACGCCCTCCCGTCAGACGGTTACCAATCCTTGCTGGAAAACGGCGGTTTCGCCATGACGGGACGTGAGGATGTTTCGGACGAAATCTCCGCCTTGCTGTCGGAATTGCGCAGCAAACTGTTACTGTGGCAAACCTTCGCCGGACCAGCAGCCGGCTTCACCGACGACCTGGCCGCTTCAGCGCCCGATTTGATCGATCGCATCGGCAATCTGGTGCAGCGAGGGCAAATCGGTTACTGGTTATACGCAGCCCGCAAACCCGAATAATCCCAACCAACCGGTCCCGCCAACCAGGGCAATCGCGTTATAGATTGGTAGACTTGGCCAGGCATGCGAGTCCAGTGATGTGAAGGGGAGAGGGGAGGAGTGATGAGAGAGGGGAAGGGCGCGTCCATTATGGATTATTTCGGGACGTTGGAGGACCCCAGGATCGACCGGTGCAAGCGGCACCAGCTGCTGGACATCATTGCCATTGCCATCTGCGCCGTCATCTGCGGCGCCGACTCCTGGGTCTACATCGAATTGTTCGGCAAGAGCAAGCTGGAATGGTTCCAGACCTTCCTGGAACTGCCCCACGGCATCCCGTCCCACGACACCTTCGGCGACGTCTTCTCCCGGCTGGACCCGGAGCAGTTCCAGCAGTGCTTCATGGCCTGGACCCAGGCGGTGTCCGACCTGATCCCCGGGGAAGTGGCGGCCATCGACGGCAAGACGGTACGGCGTTCCCACGACCGCAATGTGGGCAAGCGGGCCATCCACCTGGTCAGCGCCTGGGCCTCGGCCAACACGCTGACCCTGGGGCAGGTGAAGACCGCGGAGAAGTCCAACGAAATCACCGCGATCCCCCAGTTGCTGCCAATGCTGGAACTGAAGGGGTGCATCGTCACCATCGACGCCATGGGCTGCCAGCAGGAGATCGCCCAGGGGATTCTGGACCGGGGAGCCGGCTACGTGCTGGCGCTGAAGGAGAACCAAGGTCAACTGTATGAAGACGTGCGGGACCGGTTCGAGGGAGCGGAGGAGTTCGGCTTCGGGGGAGTGCCCCATGACTACGCCACCACCCTGAACCAAGACCACGGAAGGATAGAACGTCGGGAGTGCTGGACAATCAGCGACCCATCTTGCCTGGAGTACCTGAGCACCGGGCAGGACTGGCCCGGCCTGCGCTCGGTGGTCAAGGTGGTGGGCCGCCGGGAGACGCCGGCAGGGACCACGGTGCAGCCCCGGTACTACATCAGCAGCCTGGATGCCCCGGCGGAGCGACTGCTGAAGGTGGTGCGCACTCACTGGAGCATCGAGAACTGCTTGCACTGGAGCCTGGACGTGACTTTCGGGGAAGACCATTGCCGGATCCGCAAGGACCACGCTCCGCAGAACATGGCCACGCTGCGGCAGGTTTCGCACAATCTGCTCAAGAACGAAACGAGCCTGAAGGTGGGCATCCAGGGGAAACGCCTCCAGGCCGGCTGGAAGGAGGACTACCTGCTAAAAGTCCTACGCAGCTAAAACGCGATTGCCCTGTCCCGCCAACGGCCGGGCGCAATCGCCTGCCTATGCTATGATAATATCGCTTACCGGAATAAAGAACCCTTATGATATTAGAAGAAATCGCTAGCCTGACGCCCCGCCTGTTCGCGGCGATTCTGATCGGCTATCTCTTGGGCAGCATCCCGTTCGCTTACCTGGTGGCGCGACTCAAGGGCGTGGATATCTTCGCCACTGGAAGCCGCCGGGCTGGCGCCGCCAACGTTTTTTGGCACGTGGGCCGCTACCGTGGGATGCTGGTTTTCGCCGGCGATGTAATCAAAGGTTCCGTCGCTGTTACGATGGCCCAAATGCTGGGTGGCCCCGAGTTGATCGGTATGTTGGCCGGCGTGGCAGCCATCGCCGGGCATTGGAAGAGCGTATTCACCGGCTTCAGGGGCGGCGATGGAATGGTGGTGCTGGTAGGCGTCTCGTTCGCTTACCTGGGCTGGTACATGCTGGTCGGCTGCGCCGTGGGTTTCGCGTCGGTACTGGTGTTCCGGCGCTCCGCTTTCCGCTCGTCGGTGGGCATCTTCCTCGGTTTCGGTACCATGCTGGCCTTCAACACCGTCCGAGGAATCGACTGGTCCGTGATGCTGGGACTGACCGCACTGGCAATGGTGGTGATTACGCACAACGTTTTGACCAACGCCGACCACGTACCCACCACGGAAACCACCATGCAGATTGGCGAATTACTGATCGAAGACACCCCGGCAATCCTCAGCGAAGCAGCCCGCTTCAGCGAAGAGGCCATTCTCAGGCAGGTGATTGATGCCGACGAAGAAGAAGGCGAAACCGCACTTTAGCCCGTTCCCGATGCGCTAAGCTGGGCTTTGCACATTTCAAGCCGCGTAGGCGAGTGAATCTATGAGTCGGTGGTACAGAGCGGACGGGACTTTCCGTATATCAGGGTCAGCGGCTCGACTTTGTACAAAAGCTAGATAAATTATAAGAACAGGGTAAGCTCGACCAAATCACCACAAGAGGTCGCGTATGCCCACCCTGCCCGCCGTCATGGTAACCCTGCTGCTGCCCTTTGAGCACCTGTTTGACCCCAGGACCTGGCGCAAAGCCCAACTCCTGGCCATGGGAGCGATCCTGTCTCCCGGCAAACGCACCGTGTCCTCCGCCCTCAACATCCTGGGGATTGGGCAGCACGGCGACTTCGCCATCTATCACCACGTGCTCAACCGTGCCCGATGGTCGCCGCTGCAACTGAGCCGGGTGCTGTTGCTGCTGGTGGCCGGGCGCCTTGGTTCATCCACCGAGCCGTTGGTGTTCGGCATTGACGAGACGGTGGACCGACGCTGGGGCCGGAAGATTGCGGCCAAGGGACGGTATCGGGATCCGGTGCGGTCCAAGGACGACCAGGTGGTGATGACCCCCGGATTGCAATGGGTGAGCCTGATGTTGCTGACGCGTATCGGATGGGCGGGTCGACACTGGGCGCTACCGTTTTTGACCGCGCTGGTGGTGTCGGCCCGCTACGACCGGCGCAAAGGCCGCCGGCACAAGACGGTCACCGACTACGCCCAGCAGATGCTGGTCTGCCGGCGCCGGTGGCTGCCGGACCGGGACCTGGTGGTGGTGGCCGATCCCGCTACACAATGGATTCCCTACCGCGCCACCGGTTCCGACGGCAGTACCGCCAGGGTCGAGCTCGCTTCGGGCGTGGCGCTGTGGTACCACGGCGGGCCGCCGCGCCTTCCCATACGTTGGGTCGTCATCAGATACCTGGAGGAGCGCCGCGGGCCCTATGCTTTGCTATGCACCGACACCGAGGCGGAACCCCTGCGGATACTGCAGTGGTATCTGCTGCGCTGGCAGGTCGAGGTGACCTTTGAGGAGCTGCGGGCTCACCTGGGCGTGGAAACCCAGCGCCAGTGGTCGGAACGAGCCATCGCCCGAACCACCCCCGCGCTCTTTGGCCTGTTCAGCGTGGTGACGCTGGCAGCGGATATCCTGATCGAACAGCGTGGCGGCATGGCGCCGCGCACCGCGGCGTGGTATGACAAAACCAGCCCTTCCTTCGCCGACGCCATCGCCCTGGTCAGACGACACCTCTGGGTGCAGCAGGGAACTTTTATGCCGTCCGAGCGCGAGCACGAATCGATAAAAGTCCCGCGCCTCTTGTACCACAGGATGCTCGACACGCTAGCCTATGCCGCTTGATTGTACAAAGCCGAGTTCTGCGTCGGACAGTGAAAAACCCTCCGACGCCAGCCACAAGTGGCGGCGCACAAGGGCGAGGGCATCCACGAAGGTCGGCGACGGCTTGGCGTACCAGGCCGCGGTGCGATGGCTCATGGGCTGTTGTTCCTGCATCAAGTGAGCCGCCAGGGTGGTCCAGGAGAATAGGCCCATCAGGATCGGCGTGGTGCGGGCGATGGCGTGATCCGACCACTGGCGTTGGGTCTCCACGCCCAGATGCGCTCGCACTTCCTGGAAGGTGACCTCCAGTTGCCAGCGCAGCACAAACCATTCCAGAATCTGTAACAGTTCAGACTTGGTGAGGTGAATTGGCCGAAGGCGGGCTGCCAGACGCTGGCACGGGTGGCGGCGGTTATGTCATATACAGGGAGTGGATACCGAAATTGACCTGACCACCGCCACCCGCGATGTCCTCATCGCCATCATCGCCCAACTGCAGGCCACCGTTCTGGAACAGCAGCGGGTGATTGAGCGGTTGCAGCGGCGGATTGCCGAACTGGAAGGCCAGGCGAAACCGGGCGGCCCGCTCCGAATGCCCGGCCTCAAGACGAAATCGGGCCGGAAGCCCCCAGCGCAGCAGCCCAGAAAGCAGCGACGCCACGGCTTCGCCCGCCCGCGCATGACACCGACCCATCGGGTGGAGCACGTGATGGAGAACTGTCCCGATTGCGGCGCCCACCTGTCCGGCGGCTGGATCCAGCGCACTCGGGAAGTCATCGAGCTGCCGGTGGTTCCGGTGCAAGTCACCGAGCACGTCTACATTGCTCGGACTTGCCCGGCCTGCCGACGGCGCTGCACACCTCCGGCGGAACTGGACAGCGTGGTCCTGGGCCAGCAGCGTCTCGGCGTCAACCTGCTCAGCCTGATCGCCACGCTGCGGGAAGAGGGGCGGCTGCCCATCCGCAGCGTCCAGTGGTATCTGGACACCGTGCACCAGTTGCGCCTCAGCGTGGGGGCCATCGTGAGCGCCATCCATCGCACGGCGCAGCGGGCCCAACCGGCAGTGGCCGCGATCCTGGACCGCATCCGCGCCAGCCCAGTGGTCCACGCCGACGAAACCGGCTGGCGTCAGAGCGGGGCCAACGGCTACGTGTGGACTTTCAGCACCCCCACCGAGCGCTACTTCCTGCGGCGGGGTCGGGGCAAGGCGGTGGTGGACGAGGCGCTGAGCGATGCTTTCTCCGGAGTGCTGGTCAGCGATTTCTACGCCGCCTACCACCATTACGATGGCCCCAAGCAGCGGTGCTGGGCCCACCTGCTGCGGGACATCCACGACCAGCGCACCCGCTACCCCAAAGACGCCGCACTGGCCCGATGGGCCGCGGCAGTCCACCAGCTCTATGTCGCAGCCAAAGCCTGCAACCATCACGAGCCATGGCAAAGGCGTGTTGCCCAACTGGCCTGGGAGCGGAAGCTGCTGGCCATCTGCCGCCCTTTCCTGTCTGACCCGTCGGTTGTCCAGGGCAAGCTGTGCCGGCGCATCGAGCGCTTCATCAAGGAACTCTTCGTCTTCGTGGCCGAACCGGACGTGCCGTCGGACAACAACCCGGCCGAACGCAGCCTGCGCCACCTGGTCATCAGCCGCAAGATCAGCGGCGGCACCCGCTCGGAGCAGGGCACCGAGAGCAAGATGACGCTGGCATCCCTCTTCGGCACCTGGCGCGCCCAGGGTCTAAATCCTCTCGCCGCCTGCCGTCAACTGCTCGTTTCCCCGCAACTCTGAACTGTTACCAGAATCTGCGCCGGTTCCACGGCCAGGTCAGTGTACAGCAGAGCCTGTGTGGCGAATTCGCCCTGGGGGTCCCGAACCAAGACCCAGCGCAGGGGCACGGGCGGCTTGCCAGAGCGGTACCAGACCGCCGTTTGCGAGGTGAGTTCCACCGTGCGGGTCGTGCCGTTGTACCAGGCTACCGCGGCGGTGGTCCAGGACAGACCGGGATGGTCGACGAGTGATTTCAGCGCGGGCAGCCGTCGGCCTTTCAGCGGGGGCCGACCGTTCCGGCCCGGCTGACGGGGCGGGGCCGGTTCATAAAGGGCGGCGTCCAGGCGCAAGCGGGCGATGAGGATAACGGGTTGCGCCAACGATTGGCAGCAGTGGAGCAGGTCGAGGACGGCGTAGCCGCCGTCGCCCACCAGCACCAGGGGGCGCTGCGGCAGCCAGCGGCGCAGTTGCAGGATCACCTGGCGCGCCCAGTCGGTGAGCTTTTTGTGGCGGCGTCCGCGCTGCCGGTGGTAGCGTGCCGAGGGCGCCAGCACGGTGAGAAAGGGCAAGGCCCAATAACGTCCCGCCCAGGGGACCTGGCCCAGCCACATCAGGGAGATCCAGCGCAGGCCGCTGGCCTTGACCACCTGAGACCGGCTGGAGCGTACCGCATCGCGGTAGATGCCCAGGGATTTGATTTTGGGGCCGCGGCGCCGCTCCAGGGTTTCGTCGATGCCGAAAATCAACGGACCATCGCCCTGGTCCAGGTGCTGGAGCAGCAGCACGAGCAGGATGCCAGCCGCCTGGCGGGGCGACCACACCGCCCGATTGAGCACTTGATGATAACGGGCATAGCTGCGGTCGTCGCTGAGTCCCATGACGCGCAGCGCCGCAGCCACGGTGCGTTGGCCCGGGGCCAGTATCGCGCCGACCAGCAGGATTTGGGCTTTCAGCCAGGTCGGGCTGCGAAACAGCGTGGCGAAGGGATGGAGTACGGGTACAATCGCGTTGGGCAGGGTGAGCATGTCTGGACCTTTCTTGAGAAGTGGGGTCCGGCCAGCTTACCCTGTTCTTATAATTTATCTAGCTTTTGTGCAAAGTCCAGCTAAGGGTGTGTCTAAAAACTCCCTCTCCCCTTGTGGGAGAGGGTTTGGGGTGAGGGTTCGTTCCCCCGCTATTCCACCTCTCGCCCAAGATTCACCAGGCGCTTTTTAGACACCCGCTACGACTGCTGCCGGTTCTCCTTGATCCTGGTCAAATCCAGCACCCATCCCAGCGTTTCATCCGACTCGGCCTCGGCGTATAGCCCAGGCTGCAACCTCACGGCCTCCACCAGCTGATTGGCGCATCGCTCGATGTCACCCCGGTCAGCGTACAGCCGCGCCGCATTGTAGTAAGCGGCGGCAAACTCAGGCAGCGCCTCCTGCGCCGCCAGATAGTCGGCCAGCGCCTCATCCAGATTGCCCAGCGTTTCCTGCGCGGCGCCCCGATTGCTCAGCACCTCGGCAAAATTAGGCTGCAGGTCCAGCGCCGAGTCGTAGTCGGCAACCGCGTCCTCGTATTGACCAACCGCATCGTAAGCCAGTCCCCGGTTGTTCAGGGCTTCCACGTCATCGGGCCGTAGCGCAATGGCGGCGGTGTATTCGGAGATGGCTTCCCGGTGGCGTCCCAGCCGAAAGCAGGTGCGCGCCCGGTTGAACCGGGCATCAGCGTTGTCCGGATTGCACTCCAGCGCCCGGTCAAAATCGGCGATGGCCGCCGCTGCGTCCCCCAGTTCCTCCCACGCCACGCCCCGGTTCAGGTAGGCATTGGATATGTCCGGTCGCAGGGCCAACGCCTCATCAAACGCCTTCACCGCCTCCTGATAACGCCCCAGGTTGGTCAACACGATGCCCCGATTGTAGTACGCCTGTAGAAACTCGGGATCCAGCCTCACTGCGGTGGCGTAATCCTCCAGCGCACCCTCGACGTCCCCCGTATCGTCCCGCGCGTTGCCGCGCTGATAGTACGCCGGTGCGTAGGCATCATCCAGCGCTAACGCCGTGGTGAAAGCTTTGCAGGCGTCGTCCGGGCGCCTCCGCCGCAAACACGTAACCCCCAGGTTGAACTGGACGGCAAAGTCGTCCGGGCGGGTGCCGGCCAGCGCCTTATACACCGCCAGCGCCTCCGGATACCGACCGATGGCAAAGCAGCCGTTCCCAAATATCAGGCTACTCGGGCTGCGACCGGACGGCAAACCCTCGTCCACCGCCGCCAGTTCGTCGAGGACCGCGGCCACGGCGGCTGCATCCTCGCCCTGCAGACGGCCACCCCGGGGTCGCGGGGTGAGTACACCTGTCCCCAGATCATGCCACTCCAGCAATTCAGTCAGCCGGCGCAACAGTTCGTCGACGGTATTGGTAGACATGGCAGCAACGCCCACGGTTACAGTGCGGGCAGTATCCCGGCGGCAGGCCGGCGAATTACCAGCGGCTTACTCGGGTTAAAGGGTCGAAACCCGGTCTCCGCCCATCTCCGGACGCAGCGCAATCTGAGCCAGCGCCAGCGCGGTGTAATAGGACACGGTCATGGTGAGGTCAACTACGCCGCGGTCTCCCAGAAACTCGTGCACCGCCTTGAAGTTCTCGTCGGATACGTCTTTCTCGCGTGTCATCTGCTGCACAAAGCGGGCGATGGCCGCTTGCTCACCTGCCAGGCAACCCGGCGCCTTACCGGTCCGAATGCCCTCAATCGCCTCATCAGAAACGCCGGCCCGCGCCGCCGCTACCGAGTGGCCGGTCCATTCGATCCCAGAATCCCACTCCCGCGCCACCAGAATAATGGCCAGTTCTTTCAGATCATCCGGCATCGATGACTGGAATCGCAACGACGCACCCAACGATGTCAGGTAGCCGGCAGCCAGCGGGCTATGGAGCAACGCCCGAAATTGCAGGCCAACTTCCGCCACACCACGGTCTTCCCGGATGCGGTCGTAAATTGCCTGCCCTTCAGCGTCAAGTTCTTTACGGGCAACATAGGGTACGCGGGCCATAACGCAATCCTCCAGCTAAACTCCGTCCAGCATACCATAGGCGGTGAGCCGGGCCGATAGCTGGGCTTGCTCGAACCGGGCATTTTCCAAGTCGTAGGCATTAACCATCCGCTCGTCCTGAGCCTGTTGAAGGACGCCCTCCGATGGTTCGACAATATCACCAAGAGCGCAGACCCTTCCCGAAGTCGCTAAATTCCCCCTCCCCCTCCCCCGCCACTGACACCCACCCCTTGCGCCCTCGGATTCCCCAACCCTATCATCAATCCTGTCAGGCAGCTCCGGCCCAGATCTCGCGAAACTCGCCGGAACCCCCGCAGCGACGGCTGCGGCGCCGCCCAAGCTACATCTCAATAGCAAGGCGAATACGGTTTCAGGGCGACAACTGCCCAGTCGGTTATCTAGCAGATTGGCTGTGCGCAGGCTGCACCCGGCATACTCAACGGGAATACGCCAGACAGCCCAGCGGGTGTCACCACCGCCCCGTGCCGCGCTACCCCGGTTCCATTAGCCGGTTGCGCGCGGGACACGGAAGCCTAGAAATCTGGCCGGAAACCCCGATTCTCCCCAAGCCGTTATTTTCTTGGCGTCGATTACCGATGTAATGATGGGGTCTTGAAACGTATTGCATACACTATCACGCCGTATACGACTGTAATACGTCTGCTTGGTGTAGTGCAAAACCCGGCCAATGGCTTTCCGGCCAGACCTCTAGGACAAAATCTATCTGCACGTAAAAACAGCGTCGGGCCGTGCTCCGACACCGCCCCGAAACCGTAACGCCTGACACCAAAACCCACCACCCAAAAGGAGAAAGCCCATCCAACGCCAACCCAAAACCCGCAACCACAAATTACCGCTCACCCCGCCGTCATTCCCGTGAAACTTTCCGTAATTCCCGCTTTCGCGGGGATGACGGGCCAGGGCCGGTGGTAGCCGAATGAGCGTGCGATTGACGGTATTACCCGCAAAACTCCCGCCAAATTGGCGCAAGCATACCGTAGGCAACTCTGCCAGGCAGATGACTACTTACCGGCAAAGGGTTATCCTTGCGCCATGCTCAGCGACCTTTGGCTAATTGCAGCAGGCATTCTGATCCTGGCCGGCCTCCTCGCCAGCCAGGCGCTGATCATCGTGGTTGGCGTCCTGGTGTTGCTGGTCTGGCTCACCGGAAAGCACTGGACACGGTTCGCCTTCAGTCGGGTAACCTACCAGCGCCGCCTGGAACGCCATCGCGCCTTCATCGGCGACCTCGTGGACTACTACATCACGGTCGACAACAGCAAGCTGCTGCCCATGATCTGGCTGGACATCTCCGATACCTTCCCCATCGGCCTCCAAACCAGCGGCACCCACCAGCGCGGCGTGGGCGCCGAGATCGAGCTCGACCACCGCATCACCACCTCCCTCCTGCCCTACCAGCGGGTAACCTGGCGCTACCGCGTTCGCTGCCGGGCCCGGGGCAACCATCGGATTGGCCCGGCGCGCCTCCGCAGCGGCGACCTTTTCGGATTCAGCGCCGCCGAACAGAACATATCCGATGTTGACTACCTGCTGGTGTACCCGCGCCTGGTCGACCTCCGCAGCATGATGGTTCCGTGGGAGCAACCCCTCGGCGTCGACCGGGGACGCCGCCGCATCCAGGACGACCCCAGCCGTTTCGTCGGCCTGCGGGACTACCAGCCTTCCGACCCCCTGAAGCATATCGACTGGAAAGCCACCGCCCGACACGGCAAACTGGAAACCCGCGTCTTCGAGCCGGCGGCCACCCAGCATATGATTATCGCCCTTAACGCCCGCACCGGCGACGCGGCCTGGCAGGGCAGCAACCGCCGCCTCTTCGAACGCGCCGTCACCGTAGCCGCCTCCGTGGCGGAATACGCCGAACGCGAGGGCTACACCTTCGGCCTGGTCAGCAACGCGGTGGCCTCCTACACTAGCAAATGGCTGTCAGTGGCCACCGGCAGCGGCCAATATCAGCTGGAAGCCACGCTGGAAGCGCTGGCGATGGCCGGCCCCTTCTGGGTCGCCGAGTTACCGGCGGTGTTGCGCGCCGAAGCTGCTCTGCTGCCGGCAGGTTCTACCGTCGTATTCGTCACCGCCATCCTGTCACCGGCGGTCGTGCAGGAGGCTGAAGACATCCGCCAGCGCGGACACCGCGTCATGGTGTTCTACGCCGGCGACGGCGAACCTCACGCCGCTGCCGCCAGACTGCTCCCGCATGTGCAGGTATTTCTCGCCGGCACCAGCCTGGCCGCCATGGAGGAAGTCTGGCGCGACGATTGGGAGGATGACTCCAGCGATTCCCCCTGGCGCCAAGCTCCGCAGGAAGTTACTGAACCGGTACCGGGTGGGGAGGGCGCCGATGGATAGGCTGGGTCGCTTCGCCCTGATTACCTGCATCGCCCTGTTCCTGGAGGGATTCGCACTATTTCTGGGCGGTCGGCTGCTCGCCAACGCCATCCGCCTGCCCGATGCCGCCATCCCGCTGTGGGTCGCCGCCGTGGCGATGGGCTGGGCGTTCATCCTTTCCTGGTACGTCCAGACCATTCGGTTCTCCCTCAACCTGCGCGGAGTCGTCGGCCTCATTTTGAGCGCCGTGTCCGTTTTGGCGCTGGCTGGCCTCAGTCTGGGCTTGGGTTGGTTTCCCATTGGTCGGGTGCTGTCCGGAGACATCTACACCATAGCTGCGCTGGGACTCGCCACGCTGATCATGCTGGCCTTGTGGTGGCGCGGTACCGCCATTGCGCGCGACGACGTTACGCTGGATGTGATACGCAATGCCTTCATCCGCGGCGTGGTCGTAGTGATGGTTGCAGCGGCCGCCGACCCGTTGATGAATGCCGACATCGTTGGAATCCCCTTGCTGCTCACCTACTTCGCCATCGGCCTCACCGGCCTGGCCTTGAGCCGCTTCACCTCCGAAGACGCCACCGGCCACATGAGCCGCGGCTGGATAATGGCTATCGCCGCCGGCATCGGCGGCGTGCTCCTGGTGGCCGTTATCCTGGGCGGATTGGGCGTCGGTGGCCTCGACGACGTTGCCAGAGCCATCATGCGCGGCGTCGGCTGGATGGGCCTGTGGGTACTCCGACCCATCCTACTCCTGCTGGGGCTGCTGGCCGCCGCCATGGTCGCTTTCGGCAATTGGGTGTCCGGATTCTTCGGCGGCGGCGATCTCACCGGCCTGGAGCTGGCCCGCACCCAAATTCAGGAATTTCACGAAAGTCTCAGAGACGTGGAGGGGTCGGGCCCGCCCAACTTCATGCTGACGCTGCTCAAATGGCTGGCCTTCCTGGTTGCCGTTGCGCTGGCCGGCTGGGTGCTGTTCCGCATGTTCCGCCGACGCCGGCTCATCGGCGGAGTCTATGCCGAAGGCGAGGTGCGAGAATCGTTGTTCAGCTGGCAGGGCGCCGGCCAGGATATATCCGACACTCTCGCCGACTGGATGAACCGGGTTGTCAACGTGCGCCGCCGCCGGCCTCCTCCGGTTACACCTCGCGAGGTATATCACCGCCTGCTCGAAGTCGCCTCAACCCTGGGCCTCCCGCGCCGGCAGGGACAAACCCCGCAGGAGCACCGCCAGGATGTTGCCGGCACTCTGCCCGACCCTCCGGTGGAACACATCGTGGACGGTTTCCAGCGCTACTACTACGGCGCTGGGCAAGATGACAACGAATCCGAAACCATGACGTCGTTGCTGAATGACCTCGACGACGTGCAGACCCGATTGTAAGCGGTACCCGTCCTAACGGAACTGCGGAATCACCTCGGCAGCAATTACCTGCATCAACTCCCCCAAACGCGACACGTCGCCGGTGTTGAGAGCCAGCACCAGATGCTCCACGCCAGCCTGCCGATAAGCGTCAATCCCAGCCGCCATCCCCGCCGGATCGTTGCCCGGCAATCGTGCCCGGTCGGCGGCGCGCTGGCTGGACGGCTGCCCGTGCGCTTCCACCTCCACCCTTACCGACATCACCAGCTCATCAGGGTCGCGGCCGGCCGACTCGGCCAGTTGCCGAACGGTTTGCCGTCCGATGGCATATTCCTCGGCGCTAACGCCCGAGGGATGCCACCCGTTACCGCGTCGCGCCGCCCGCCTCAACGCGCCCGGACTATTGCCGCCCACCCAAAGCGGCACATGGGGTGAGCCGGCAACCACCTGGCGCGGTTTCGGCGCGAATTTCAGGTCGCTGAAACTCCATCGGGAGCTTTCATAGCGCGGGTCCTCGTTCGCCCACAACTCACGCATTACGTCAATCGATTCGTTGGTCAGCGAACCCCGTTGGTTCGTTGGAATCCCCAGCGCCTCAAACTCCGGCGTCATCGCTCCAACGCCCACACCCAGCACCACGCGCCCGCCCGACATCTGATCCAGGGTCGCCGCATACTTGGCCAGCTCCACCGGGTTGTGGTACGGCAACACCAGCACCGACGTGCCCAGCCGCACCCGCGAGGTCAGCGCCGAAATGTGCGACAACGTTGCCATGGGATGGTAATACGGCTTGTCGTCCAGCCGCTCCCGGATGTAGCCATTGTTGAAAAGGTGGTCCATGACCCAAACCGAGTCGTAGCCCAGTTCTTCAGCCAGCGGCCCAAAACTTATCACGGCCTGCGGGTCCTCAATGCCCCAGTTGTTGGGGACGGTAACTCCGAATTCCATGGCGAATCTCCCGGTATGCGTCCGCATCGCCTCCAGTTGAGGGCGTTGCCAGCGTAGCAAGGTGGTGGTACAGCAAGGCGCTGGTGGAGCAAAACGCCGGGGCAGCAACTGCACCCCGGCAATTCACATCGTCAATGTTCGAGCGGCAATGTTTGGGTGGTTGTAGTCAGGTCGTCTTGATCGCCTGAACCAGTTTGGCAGATTCGATGGCCCCCACCGCGCAGTCCGAACCCAGGTTGCCAACCTTGCCGCCGGAGCGGTTGATGGCCTGATCAAGATTCTCGGTGGTCAAAACGCCGAACATGGTCGGCACGCCGGTCTCTCGGCTCACCGCCGCGATACCGGAGGCGGCCTGATTGCACACCATATCGTAGTGGCTCGTTTCGCCGCGAATCACCGCGCCCAGGCAGATGACCGCATCGTACTGTCCCGATTGCGCCAATGCCTTGGCCACCACCGGTAACTCGAAGGAGCCCGGCACCCAGGCCGTGGCGATGTCCCCGTCGCGGACGCCATAGCGTTCCAGCGTGGAAACCGCCCCATCCATCAGATTTTTGGTGATGACGTAGTTAAAACGGGCGGCCACGACAGCAACCCGCAGCCCATCGCCGTCCAGTCCCACATTCAATTCTCGCGGCAAACTATCATCTCCTGCGCAGTGTCCAATATCACGACAGCTTCGGCCACACCCGTAACACGCGCCGCCAGTGTACTACGCCCCCGTCAACCATGTCATCACCAGCAACCCCAAGCGACCAAAATCCCCTCTCCCTCGATAGGAGAGGGCCAGGATGAGGGTAAAAAACCCTCTACCCTGCAACCCTGCCCACTATCTACTTCCCCTGCCCGTCCAGAATCTCCCGAATCGTAAACATCCGCTGGAACAGCGTATAGCAAGACACCGCGGCGATCAGCCAAATGACCCAGACCATAATCGGAACTGGCGCCAAACCCTCTGCGATTAGCCCGATACCCAATATCACCACCCGCTCCGAGCGCGTCATGATGCCGGAGCGGGTAAACGCCCCCAGGCCCTCGCCGCGCGCCCGCAGGTACGAAACACCCTGGGAAAACACCAGTCCCAGCAAAACCGCCAGCATACTCAACAGCAACTGAGTCGGCGGCAGATCGGACAGCAGATAGTACAAACCCAACCCCACGAACAACGCGGCCTCGCCCAGTCGGTCAAACACCGAGTCCAGCAACGCGCCGAACGGCGACGCCCGGTTGGTCAGTCGGGCCAACGCTCCGTCGAACAGGTCCAGAAAACTTCCCACCAAAAAAACGATCCCGCCGTACAGCGGCCAGTCCAGAGCCACCAACGCACCACCGGCCACGCACACCAGGAAACCAAAGACGGTGATGACATTGGGCGTCAGCCCAACCGCGTTCATCCCCTTCGCTCCGGGTACCTCCACGTAGCGCAGAACCGCCGCGCGAAACTGCTCCCTACCGGGCATTGCCACGAGCGCCCACCTCCTCTATGCAGTGATGATAGTAATCCTCAACGTCGGCAGCGATGCGCTCCCAACGGTATTCCGCCGCCCGCCGGCGACCGCCCGCAGCCAGCCAGCCCGCCAGCTCGGTATCCCCGAGAATGCGGGAGACGGCCGCGGCGATGCCAGCCGGTTCTCGCGCCGGCGTTAGCAAACCCTGTTCTCCGTCAGCAACCACGTCCCGATAGCCTTCGATGTCTGAGGCAACCACCGGCGCGCCCGACGCCATCGCTTCCAGCAGCACGATGCCGAAGCTCTCGCCGCCCGTTGCCGGGCTGCAGAACACATCAGCGCTGGCGTAGTAGCGGGGCAAGTCTTCGTCCGAAACCGCCCCGGTAATCACCACTGCTTCAGGAGCAACGCTGGCGATGGCGGCCAAAATCTGCCCGCTCTCCCGATCCGGCGCTCCCGGCCCCACGATTAACAGCCGCAGGTCCCTCCGGCCCGCTATCAACTGTGCAAAGGCTGCCAACAGATAGCGCAACCCCTTGCGTTCATCCTTCCGTCCCACGAACAGGACGTTCGCCTTGCCATCGCGCAGATGGTGAAACGGTTCAGCCTCGGCAAATCGGTCGAAGTCTATGCCGTTGGGAATCACCCGATAGGCGTGGTTCGGAAAATGCGGCGCCACAAACGCCCGGGCCGCCGGCGACACCGCAATGCGACCGTCCAGCTGCCGTTGCCATCGGCTTAACGCGGGGCGCCACCAGCGATACAGACGCTGCTGGTCTGAGAATGCGTGAAACGTCCCGATGTTCACCGCGTTGGAATGGTGCAGCACCAGGTACGGCAGCAGCGGAGCCAGCGGTTCGTGCAGGTGCACCACGTCAAACGACTCCCGGGCCATCAATCCCCGTATTCGTGGATACAACCACCATGCAAAAGAAACCCGCGCCGTTGACCCGCCGGCCGACAGCGGCAACGTGCCTCCCATGGGGATAAACTGGCCATCGCCGGCGTCAAAATCGTTTGAACGCCCGCCCGACTGCGGAGCAATCACCCGTACACTATGCCCTCGCCGGCGCATTTCGTCCGACAACTGAGCGACGTGCGCGTTGACTCCGCCCGGCCACGCAAAGTCGTAGGGCGAGACCATACCGATTTTCACGTCCCTGCCGGCCTCCCGCCGCATCGGGTCCGACGGTTGCCATGGACAGCGCCGGTCGGTTTTAGTCAATGCTGCGTAGGCAGCTAGGCTTCCATCTCGGGGCGCACGATGCTCGCCGCGGCTACCATCGGATCCGCGATGAACGCCTCAACCAGTTCGTGGGCTTCGGCGTCGGTGTACTGAATCGGCGGGCTTTTCATGAAGTAGGCCGAGGGGCCGTACACGGCTCCGCTCTGACCGTTGTCCATGGCCAGCTTGGCGCAGCGGATGGCATCCACCACCACGCCGGCCGAGTTCGGGCTGTCCCAAACCTCCAGCTTCACTTCCAGCTTCACCGGCGCGCCGCCGAACACCTTGCCATCGATGTGGATGTAGCACCACTTGCGGTCCTGCAGCCAAGGCACATGATCGCTGGGGCCGATATGGACATCGTCAGGTTCGGGTTCTTCGTCCATTTGGCTGGTAACCGAGTTGGTCTTGGAGATTTTCTTACTGACCAACCGGTCGCGTTCCAGCATATTCAAAAAGTCGGTATTGCCGCCGAAGTTGAGCTGGTAGGTGTTGTCAATCTCGGCGCCGCGGTTCTCCATCAGCCGGGTCAGCACCCGGTGCACGATGGTTGCGCCCACCTGCGACTTGATGTCGTCGCCAATGATCGGTACGCCCCGATCCTCGAACCGTCCACGCCAGTATTCCTCACGCGCGATAAAAACAGGGATGCAGTTGATCATGGCGCAACGCGCGTCGAGGATATGTTCTACGTACCACTTGGTCGCCATCTCGCTGCCCACCGGCAGATAGTTGATCACCACATCCACTTCCCGCTCTTTCAGGATACCGGAAATGTCCGCGGTGCTGTGGGGCGATTTCACCACAAGGTCGGACACGTAACGTCCAATCCCGTCATGGGTCATGCCCCGGTCAACCGGCACCCCCAAATAGGGCACATCGGCAAACTTGATGGTGTTGTTCGGCTCGGTGAAAATAGCCTGAGAAAGGTCTTTGCCCACCTTGTTCTGGTCGATATCAAAGGCGGCGACTACTTCAATATCTTCAATCCGGTATTCGCCGATGCGATTGTGCATCACGCCGGGGATGACTTCATCGTCCGGAACTTCGACATACTTATGGATGCCCTGCACCAGCGATGACGCGCAGTTGCCCACGCCAATGATGGCAACTTTAATCTTGCCCAATTTGGTACTCCTTGCGCTCCCGAGACACTGGACGGCAACCGGTTTTTAGTCGCCGGCACGAGGTTTGATCAAATAATTCCGACCGATAGTCTAGCATACCACTGCGGTCGCCCACGGGCGACGTCTGCAACCGAGCCTCTCAGGGTCATTTGATTATCCCGGCATCCCGGCCCTGATCCGGAATCCAGTGCGGTATTGACCGATACCCAATCGTCTGCAATTGAGGTTTTTCTGGGTTCCGGATTTTACCGGGACGACTTGCCGACGTTTAACCGAAATGCCCGGAGCCGGGGAATCTCAGGTTTAACGTGGGGCAATATTTGTTCGCGGCACGGCTACACCGTCTGCTCCACCGGGCCGCGCCGCGACAGGGGCAACACCAGGAATATGATTGCCGCCACCGCGAACAAACCCGCGACGTAATAGGCTGTCGCTTCGAAACCGATGGTTTGGTACAGGGCGCCGGCAATCAACGGAGACGCTGCTCCCATCAGGAAACTGATGCAGGCGACCACGCCCAGCCCCGTCGAGGCGACTTCCCGCCCAACCTCATCGAATACCGAGGCGGTAACGATCGGCTGGTCCGGGTAGAGGAACAGCCCCAGCAGTGCGATGGTAACCGTCAGCAGAATCCCCGAGTTGAATTGGATCAGAGCCAACGCCACCAGGCACGACCACACCAACCCGGGCACCAGCACCTGCTTGCGGCCAATCCGGTCGGAAAGGTAACCCGCCAGCGGCTTGGCCACCAAACCGATCGCAATCAGCAACCCGATATGGAACCCACGGTTCCACTCGCTCATTGCCAATTCCCGGTCAAGGTACAGCGGCAATATGGTTACCAACGCCACCAGCGCCATCCCCCGGGTGCCCCTCACCACAATCAGCCCCCACAGCACCGGGTTTCTGAACAGTTGTTTGGTAGCTGCCACCCGTTCCCCAATCGCGACACTGTCCTCCCCTTGCCGGCCTCGTCCCACGTTGCGCAGCGACCAAATTGCCACGAATCCCAGGAAGAAGGGGGCCACGGCATAGATGCTCAACAGCTCGCTCCAGGTGAGCCAGAGCAACAACGCGCCGGTCGCCACGGGCCCCACCACATCGCCCACGCTGCCACCCACACCGTGGAAGGCCAGTGCCATCCCGCGGCGATCTCCGTAGTGATGTGATAGCGAAGATCCGGCTGGCAGGTGCCAGATGGAATGGGAAATCGCCACCACCGCCATGCCGATCAGCAACAGCCAGTACACGGGAGAAACTCCCATAACCAGCGATCCCAGCGCGCACGTCACCAGGCACCCCGCCAGCAGCGGGCCCCACCACCTCCTCAGCACGTCCGCTACGATACCGCCGGGCAGGGCGATCAAACCGGCGGCCAGTTCCCGAGCCGACATAACGCCGCTCACGCCGACCGAGTTTAGTTGGAAACTCTGCTGGATTTCCGGCAGTACCACCGCGAAGCTTTGTACGATCCAGTGAAACGCCACGTGGCCCACGGACAAGCCGGGCAGGATCAGACGCCCTCCAAGGGCCAGATTCGGCTGGTCAACTTCCAATGTAGCTTGGGTCTGTGCCATCGGCCGTCTCACTTTATGCCGCGGTTCCTATTTGCCGCGGTTCCCAGTGTTCGCAAAAACCCGGGCTCCGGCTCAAGGCCAATATGACGAAATACCAGGACGGAATGGTTCAGTCGCCCAGCCTGGCTGCCGGGCGACGACGCCCCTATTCCCCGAAAAACCGGAAGATTGCCGTCTCATCGTCGTGGCGGAAGCGACCGCCGCGGAAGCGAATATCGCGCCCCTGCTCAATATGGAAATCCACCAGGGCCTTCACCTTCTGGCTCGCATCCTCGGCATCGGCGGCCCCCCGCACTATGTCCATCAATTCCTCACCCAGCAGGTTGTCGCTCACTCCGTCCGTGCAGCACACCAGCCGGTCATCCGACGACAGATCCAGCGCGGTTTCAAACACCGTTAGCGTTTCCTCCGCTCCGATGGCCTTGGAGACTCCCAGCCTGATCAGTCCGCCGCGCCGCCCGCTGTACTGCTCAAAGCCATCCGGGTGGATGACAAAAATCGGACTGTCGCCAGCGCTAACGATGTGCAGCTTGCCATCCAGATAAAGCGCTGCCGATGCCGTGGTCAGCAGGAAGCGACCGCCGCCAACCTGGTAAAAATCGGCGTTCTGTTCGTTCAGCACTGCCACGATGTCCTGCGGGCCGGAGATGTCAATCTCCTTCAGGGCATCAGCAACCGACGTGCTGGCCTCGTTGCCGCCGTGGCCGGTAACACCATCCAGCACCACGTCCAGAAAATTGCCGCCCCCAAGGTCGCGGATCAGGTAACTGTCCTCCCCGTGGGACGAGTTGTCGTGCAGAGTAGTTAACGAACTGGTGAGCATGATGCTTCAGTCCTCGCAATTGTTTAGTTTCAGCGATTTTAATAGTGGTGATGTTAGTAGCGTTATTTTCAGATGCGCTTGTCGTTTTGACGGGATCAGGCAGACAGGCTGGCCAGGTCGGCGTCCGCATCGAATTGGTACCGCGTCCAGTGATCTTCAGTCAGGCGGTTCAGCGCGGTTCTCCAGGCGCCCAGCGCAACATCCCGGTCGGGCATATCGCCATTACGGATGGTAATCAGCCGAAGGCAATCCTGCAAGTCCCGGCCAAACTCGCCGACATTACCATAATCGCGGTTACGAACCCGGTCAATGCACGCCGTCGCCGCCTCCGCCAGATCTCCGCCAACACCCGCAAAAGCCCGCCCAAGTTCGTCGCACTCCTGCTCCAGCGTAATGATGGGACGCTGATTGTACGGGTCAAAATACCCGGCGGCGTCGGCCGGCGGCTCCGACGGAGAGATGTAAAACTTGAGCATTTCAATGTAGAAATCGTGCACGTCCTGCGGCCCGCGGTTGGCCTGCGTGCGGTCTACTCCCCGGCCAACCAGAGCGCCCGCGTCGATCAGCGTAGCCTTCCCGGAACCCGGCGCATAAAACACGTTGTGCGGCCCCAGATCAAGCAGCGCGTAACCGGCGCCGGCAAAAACCTCCTGAGCTTCCAGCAGCTGCGTCTGAATCGGCCAGTCAGCCACGCCCGGCGGCGCTACCAGCGGGTGCAGGGCAAACAGGTTCTGACCCAGCCCGATCGGCACCCGCAGGATGCGACTGCGCGGATCGCCCACCAGCGGTATCCCGGTGGCCCGTTCTTCGACCCTCACCCGATATTCCTGCCCCAAAGTTTCGCCAAAGTATCCGTCGTGGTTCTGGGCCTCGGTTACGCCAATAACCCTTGGCACTGCCGGGGAACGCTGGCCGGCGGCCTCATACGCCTCCAGGATGCGCGTAGTGCGCTCCTCGATCGGGCCGTGCATCTGCCGACTCACCGCCTGCGGACTCGGCCGTTTCAGCACCACCGCCATGCCCGTGTCCAGGTCGGTGGCGGCGCGCACTTCGTAATCGGCCCCGCTTCCCAGCGAACCAATTAGCTCAAATCTGTCCAGGGCAACAATATCCATCTTCCAGCTCAACGCAAACCCTACCGATGGCGGGCCAGGATGGTAACCCAGTCTTCCCGCTGCACCGTCTCGACCACGGTGAGGCCGGCGGCGTTAATGGCATCGACGGCATCCTGATGTTGGTCGACGATAATCCCCGACGCCACGAACACCCCATCGGTTGCCAGCACGCCCGGAACCCCCGGCGCCACTATCCTGACACCTCTCGCACTGATGTTGGCCACCGCAATGTCATAAACCTGGTCGCGGGTAGCCGCTCCCGGCACGCTGCCGGTTTCAGACTTCACCCGGTCCAGAATCCCGGTGCTCTTGAAATTCTTGCGGGCCGCCCGCACCGCGTGGTTATCAATATCAACCGCCGTGATGTGCGCCGCCCCCAGCTTGGCGGCGGCAATTGTCAGAATCCCCGAGCCGGTGCCAATGTCCAGCACCGAACATCCCGGCGTAACCAGATTTTCCAGCGTCTCCAGACAGGTATGGGTGGTGGGATGGTAACCCGTGCCAAAGGCCAATCCCGGATCCAGCTCGATGACCACATCCCCGACCACTGCCTCGTAGTCCACCCACGACGGTTTGATAACCAGATTGCGACCCACCCGCAACAGCGTGAAGTGCTGCTTCCATGAATTGCGCCAGTCCTCTTCGTCATCCAGCTCCCGAATGTCCAGGTCTCCCAGGGGCGCGACGCTGGCCGCTAGTTTCACGCCAACCTCGATGTGGGCCAATCGCGTGCGCGAAAGGTTGGGCAGATAAGACCGCAGGATTGCGTATTCGCCGGGTACGATTTCCATGCTCAAACCGTAGGCGTAACGTTCAAACAGGTACGACACCGGCTCAACGAATTCGAAGGGAACGTGGATGCTCAGCTCATGCCAGGACATAACGGGTCACCGGAGGCCAGTGCAATGCAACGGATGCATTCGGATTCAGCAGGAAATAATTTAGTATAGACGAAACCGGTCAGTCCGTATTCGGCGAAAAAGTATCTTTGATGCGATCGAAAATGCCGCGCTGCTTGTCGTTTGCATCCGCATCGCCATCTCGGGAACTGTCGGCGCCGGAACTGTCGGCGCCGGAACTGTCGGCGCTGGAACTGCCGTCGCCGGAACTGCCGTCGCCGGAACCTCGGTCGGCGGAACCTCGGTCGGCTGATGTCGTGGCTTCGGCCCTCGGTGGCACAACCACCGGGTCCACCGCATCGCCAAGGTTCGGATCCTCGCCTTCGATGTGTGCATTGCCGACGGGCGCATCGTCTTTGGGCGTATCTTCGGCAGCCGCCTTGCGCCGGCCCTTGCCGCCGCCGGTCCGAGCCTTGCGTGTGCCGCTGCCGGAACGGTTGCCGGTCGGTGGAGCCTTGCCGTCATTCCCCAGCGAATAGGCCAAATTCTCCAGCAATTCACGCTGGTACTTGTTCAGCTTCGTCGGCACATCAACATCCACGATCACCCGGATGTCGCCCCGCCGGTCGGTGGGGCGGCCGTTGCGTCGCAGGTGGGGCACCCCAAACCCCCGTACCCTGAAATAGCTGCCTGACTGTGTACCGGCTGGAATCTCCAGGTCGACGGGCTCTCCGTCCAGGGTGGGAATCGCTTTGGTGGCGCCCAACGCAGCCTCGGCAACATTGAGCGCAATGCGGTGCACCAGGTCCTGGTCTTCGCGCCAGAAGAAGGGATGATCCTGCACGCGCACCTGAACGTACAGGTTGCCCGCCGGCCCGCCGTTGCTGCCCACCCCGCCTTCGCCGGTGACCCGCACCTGCATCCCATCATCCACTCCCGCCGGTATCGTAACCGTGCGCGTGCGGCGGCGGCGTTCCTGACCTCGCCCCCGGCAGGTGTTGCAGGGCGTTTCGATGGATCGTCCCGAACCGTTGCAACTGGGGCAGGGTGTGGTAACGGCAAACTGGCCGAACACGCTGCGTTGCGACCGCCTCACCTGCCCGACCCCATTGCAAGTGCTGCAGGTGCTGATTTCCGTGCCGGGTTGGTTCCCCCCTCCGGAGCAGGTACTGCACGGTTCAGTGCGGGTTATTTCCACGTCGCGGTCGCAGCCGAACACCGCCTCCTCGAAGGTCAGCGTAATGCGCTGGCTGATATCCTCGCCGGCTCTGGGCTGGCTGGCCCCGCGTCCACCGCCGCCAAAGAAGGTATCGAAAATATCGCCGAACCCGCCGAAGGGGTCAAAGCCGTCAAACGGACGATCGCCGCCGCCATTCACACCCGCGTGTCCAAAGCGATCATACCGGGCGCGTTTCTCCTGGTCGCCCAGCACCTGATACGCCTCGTTAATCTCTTTGAACTGGTCCTCAGCTCCCGGCGTTTTGTTCCGGTCCGGATGAAACTCCATAGCCTTCCGGCGGAAAGCGCGTCGGATATCCTCGTCGTTGGCCCCTCGGCTCACACCGAGAGTTTCGTAATAATCAGCGGGCATAACCATTTTGGCAATCTACATTCATAACAACGATTATAGCCGACCCTAGCCCCGATGCTCAACACACCGGGCCATCCAACCCAGGGCCTTTCAATTATCGGAATGTAGCGGTCAAGGGCGAGCTGGCGACTGCGTTGGTCGATACGGCTACGAGATTGCCGCGCTACGTTCGCAATGACAATCGGGGACAATCGAAAGACCCTGCCAACCCACCAAACAACCCGCGCTCTCCCACCCCCCTCTCCCTCGATGGGAGAGGGCTTGGGTGAGGGTGATAACCCCGCCTTCAACATCTTAATATTAACCGACCAACATCCCGACCCAACCGAGAGCGGCACTCTGGCGTCCAGTATAATGGCGGCACAGAGGCCATGCCGTGACCGACAACACCGTTGCATACCCTCCGAAACCGTCGGTGGACCGTAGCCAACTTCCGCCCGGCCCTCCGGAGTTGCCCTTCATCGGGCAAACCCTCCGCTACCTGCGCGACCCCATCAACTTCATGCTGCAGGCCGCCACCTACGGCGACATCGTTACCATGTCGGTGAAACCGGCCCTGCTCATCCTCGTGAATCATCCAGACCTGATACGCGAGATTTTCGTTACCAAGCATCAGATGGTGGGCCGAGGGCCCAACGCCGACGTCCTGAAATACGTCATGGGTGACGGGTTGGTTACCGCCAGCGGAGCCACCCACCTCCAACAGCGCCGTCTGATGCAACCCTACTTCCATCGCAACAGCATCGACGGTTTCGGCGCAACCATGCAGACGTTCGCCGGCCACCACCAGCAGGACTGGATCGACGGCCAGCGGGTGGACATGGCGTCTGAAATGGGCTCACTGACCCTGCGCATCGTCGTCAAAACCCTGTTTGGCCTCGACCTCCCCGATGATGTGCGTCGCATCGGGGAGGCATTTGCGGTCGGCAACAAATACGTGGTAACCCGCGTCAATCAGCCCCCGCGCCTTCGCAGGTTGCTCCATCGTCTGCCCGTGCCTCGCACCGTGCAATTCCGAAACGCCATGCAGCGGCTCGACCGAATCGCATACGACCTGATTCAGCAGCGTCGCAAATCCGACAGCCCTGGCGACGACCTCCTGTCGGCCCTGCTGCTGGCACGTTTCGAGAGCGAAGCGCCCGACGACACGTCCGCCGGCCAGTTGCTCACCGACGAGCAGGTGCGGGACCAACTGATGACCCTGTTCGCCGCCGGCCACGAAACCACCGCCGTCTGCCTCACCTGGACCTGGTATCTCCTCGCCGCTCACCCCGACATCCAATCACGATTTCACGCTGAGCTTGACGAAATCGTGGGCGACCGGCCGCCCACGCTGGCCGACCTGCCCAACCTCACTTTCACCGACCAGATTCTCGCCGAATCCCTGCGTCTCTACCCGCCGATCTGGTTCTGGTCGCGCATGGCCTTCCAACCCTTCGAGTTGGGTGGGTACCAGATACCCGCCGGCGCACTCCTGGCCGCCCCACAGCTCGTTGTGCAACGCGACGCCCGCTGGTTCGATGCACCCCTCGAATTCCGCCCCGACCGTTGGACACCTGAGTTTCGAGAGAACCTGCCTCGCTACGCCTACTATCCCTTCGGTGGTGGGCCCCGCCAGTGCATCGGGGAAGGTTTCGCGATGATGGAAGCCAAGCTAATCCTCGCCACCCTCGGCCAACGCTGGCGCGTCCACCACGACCCCCGCCACAAAATCGCGATGCTCCCCCTGATCTCCCTCCGCCCCAAAAACGGAATGCCCACCTACCTCGAACGCCGCTAATCATCCCCCCCGTAGTGTCCTGCATCTGAATTTGGTTGCATTGGATTCAGTTGTGAAGTCCCCGGCTTGACACTGGCAGCGGGAGGATGAATACGACCATCGAGCGAACAAGTCCACAGTTGGCACTGGACGATAGGGAACAGGAAACACTGGAACAATGGGTCCGCCGGCCCAAATCAGCGCAAGCGTTGGCCCTGCGGCCAGAATCATTCTCAGCTACGCCGACGACTTGGGCAATACCGTGGTAGCCGCTCAGTTGAGAGTGTCCAAACCGACGGTGGGGAAGTGGCGTCCCCGGTTCCTGGCGCAACGACTGTCCTGGCGCAACGACGGACGGCCCGTCCCGCGTCAACCATATTTGCCGGTTTGGCGGCAACCAGTTTTTCCGGTTCACCTCCTCGGCCTGGCTCCGTTGCTGGGCAGCGTTGGTGCGGTAGCTGGGGACGTCAAACTCCAGGATCACGGAGTGGTGGACCACCCGGTCGATGGCCGTGGCCGTGGCCGTGGGGTTGGCAAAGATGTACTCCCATTGGGAGAAGACCAGGCTCGAGGTGATGCCCAGGGACCGGCGCTCGTAGCGTTCGTAAAGGAGCAGGAGGTCGAAGTTGTCCAGCTTGCGCAGCCTGCGGGGCAAGTCCAGGTCGCGCTTGGAGAAGAGAAGTTCCTGCACCAGACGGTAGGCTGGGACGAAGAGGACGGAGTGGCCGACTTCCACCAGGCGGTGGCCCGGGGCGCAGAGGGCGTGGGTCTTGCTGGCGCCGGGTAGTCCAAAGGCGGGGACATCGACGCCGCGTTCGACGAATTGGCCGTGGGCCAGACAGGGCAATCACATATTGGGCTAAATATAAGAAATAGGCTAAAGTGGTTGCAATTCGGATGCGGGGAGGGGTGGCAAATGGCCAGTGGGCGTGAAAGGGGCGGGGTGGTGGAACACTTTGCCGGACTGGTGGATCCACGGGCGGAGCGGGCCAAGCGCCACGAGTTGCTGGACATCATCGTCATCACCATCTGCGGGGTGATCTGCGGCGCCGACAACTGGGTGGAGATCGAGGAGTTCGGCAATGCCCGCCTAGAGTGGTTGAGCCGGTTCTTACGGCTGCCCCACGGCATTCCATCCCACGATACCTTTGGGCGGGTGTTCGGCCGGCTGGACCCCGACCAGTTCGGCGCCTGTTTCATGAACTGGGGTGCAATCGGTGGCCGAGTTGACCCAGGGAGAGGTGGTGGCCATCGACGGCAAGACCCTGAGGAGATGCCATGACCGGGGGCAAGGCCGGGCCCCGCTGCACCTGGTGAGCGCCTGGGCCGCCCAGAATCACCTGGTGCTGGGCCAAACCCGCACCCAGTGATAGACGACAATTAGTCCTGCCGGTAACGTCGACTATTTTTGCCGGTCGATATGGGGTAATCATTCGGTACGGAGGTACCGTTGATTACAGACCGACAAACCAGGCTATTGAGGCAGAAACGTATGGAAGGCAAGACACAGGAAACGGCAGCGGCCAAGGCTGGGATGAGCGTGCGTTCAGCGCGCAAGTGGCAGAGTGGGCCATTGCCGTCGCAGGCGAAACCGGAGCATCGGTGGCGCACTCGGCCGGATCCCTTCGACGGGGTGTGGGAGGATGAGATTGAGCCGCTGCTGCGGAATGATCCGACGGGCAAGCTGAAGGCAACGACAATTATCGACTGCCCTTCGACAAGCTCAGGAGGAGGAGCAGCATCCCGGGCGGTTCAGCGCATCCCAGCTGCGCACCCTGCAACGACGATTGCAGGCCCTTCGACCGGCTCAGGAGGCGGGCGCGGCATGGTCCGGATCAGGAGGTGTACTTCCCCCAGGTGCATCCGCCGGGACGGGAGGCCCAGTTCGACTTCACCCACTGCGGGGAACTCAAGGTGACCATCGCCGGCCAGCCCTACCCCCACCTGCTGTTCCAGCTGATACTCAGCCACTCGGGATGGCGCTACGCTGAGGTCGCCGCCGGTGAGACCTTCCTGGCGTTGCAGCAGGGATTGCAGAATGCCCTCTGGACTCTGGGCGGCGTTCCAGAGGTGGTGCGCAGCGACAATACCGCGGCTGCCACTCACGAATTGCGCAGCAGCCGCGGCCGCGCTCTTAACGACAATTACGCCGCCCTGCTGGACCACTATGGCCTCCGCTCCACCCGCATCAATCCCGGCCAGAGCCATGAAAACGGCGTCGCCGAGCACGCCCACTACCGCTTGAAGGACGCCATCGACCAGGCCCTCATCCTGCGGGGCAGCCGCGATTTCGACACTGTCGACGACTACGCCAGCTTCGTCCGGCAGATGGTGGAGAGACGCAATCGCCTGGTACAGGGGAAGCTGGAGCAGGAGTTGCTTTGCCTGGGCTCCCTGCCCCCAGCCCCGGTGCCGGAATACGTCAACTACCAGTCCAAGGTGCGCAAGTGGTGCACCATCCAGGTAGCGGGACATAGCTACAGCGTGCCCTCCCGCCTCATCGGCAAGGAGGTGCAGATCCGTCTGTACGCCGACTGGGCGGAAGTGTACTACAAGGGCCACCTGGTGGAACGGATGGAACGGGTGCGTGGCGAGGGGGAAGCCAACGTCAATTACCGCCACGTCATTGGGTCGCTGGTGCGCAAGCCCGGAGCCTTCGCCCGCTACCGCTTCCGGGAGCAGCTGTTTCCCACCATGCACCTCCGGCTGACCTACGACGCGCTCAGGGAATGGCGCGGGGAGCGTGCCGACGTGGAGTACGTGCGGATCCTGCACCTGGCGGCGACCACCATGGAAGCCACGGTGGACAGCGCGCTGTCGTTACTGCTGGAGGCGGGTGAGTCCTTCGACTACGCGGAGGTGCGGGACCTGGCCGAGCCCAAGGTGCCCGAAGCTCCGGTGCTGGTCTGGTCTGGGAAGCCGGATCTGAAAATCTACGACCGCCTGCTCACGGTCAGCCTGGTGGCGGCGGGGGTGTGCGCATGACGGACACCAGCGTGATGCAGGACCGCATCGGCCAGTTGTGCGGCCAATTCAAGCTGCCCACGGTGGGCGCCCAGTCGGTGGCTCGTTTCACCGCCGCTGGACACGGCGATGCCCTGGCAACTTTCGTGGAGGTACTGGAACAGGAAGCTGAGGATCGCCGCCACCGGCGCATCAACCGGCTGCGCCGGGAGTCCCGGCTGCCCTCGGGCAAGACCTGGGAAACCTTCGAGCACGACCGAGTCCCCCTGGCGCTGCGGCAGCAACTGGACCAGCTGGCCCAGGGCAGCTTCGTGGAGCGCGGCATCAACGTGCTGGCCTTCGGGCTGCCCGGCACCGGCAAGACCCACGCCCGGTGGGCCCTGGGCCACCGCCTGGTGGAAGCCGGCCACTCCGTCCTTTTCGCACCGGCCTACCGCCTGGTGCAGGAACTCCTCGCCGCCAAGCGCGATCTGGACCTGCCCCGCCAGCTGCGCAAGTTGGACAACTTCGACTTCCTGCTCCTCGACGACCTGGGCTACCTGCCCCAGGGCACCGAGGAATCGGAGGAGTAGAGTACCGGGAGGTGGTGTAAAAGCATCGGTGTAGCAAAAAGCTGACCACCGCGTCATCCTTGATCGGAAGTCACAACCCAACCAAGGAGAACGAAGGTGGTCAAGCAAAGAATGGATCTTTTGGAATTATTACGCAAGCGTGGTATGGACGGAGACGTGGACTTGCTGCGGGAAGCACTGCGGGTCCTTGTGGACGGCATCATGGACGCCGAGGTTTCCGCCCAGATCGGCGCCCAGCACGGCGAACGCAGCCCGGAGCGGGTCACCTACCGCAATGGGTACCGCAACCGCACCTGGGATACCCGGGTGGGCACCATGGAGTTGCACATTCCCAAGCTGCGGGAAGGCAGCTACTTCCCCAGCCTGCTGGAACCGCGGCGGCGCAGCGAGAAGGCTCTGCTGTCGGTGATCCAGCAGGCCTACGTGGAGGGCGTCTCCACCCGTCGGGTGGACGATCTGATCAAGGCCCTGGGCTGCGATGGCATCTCCAGCAGCCAGGTGTCGCGCATCCTGCCAGCAACTGGACGAAGTGGTGGACAGTTTCCTGGGTCGGCCCCTGGACGGCGGCCCCTACCCCTACGTGTGGCTGGACGGCCTGACGCAGAAGGTTCGGGAGGGCGTTCGCATCGTCAACGTCTGCGTGGTGGTGGCGACGGGGGTCAATGCCGAAGGGCAGCGTGAGATCCTGGGTATGGACGTGGGCGCCAGCGAGGACGGCGCGTTCTGGCTGGCCTTCCTGCGGTCGCTGACCGCTCGGGGCCTCAGCGGGGTGGAGCTGGTAACCTCCGATGCTCACCAGGGGCTGAAGAACGCCATCGCCGCGGTGTTTGCTGGGGCCAGCTGGCAGCGCTGCCGCACCCACTTCATGGCCAACCTGCTCACCCGAGTGCCCAAGCGTGCCCAACCCGGCGTGGCCACCATGGTCCGCACCATCTACCAGCAACTGTCTCCCGCCGAGGTCCACGGCCAATTGGACCGAGTGGTGGAACAACTCCGGGAGCCCTTTGCCCAGGTGGCCGAGCTGCTGGCGGATGCCGCGCCGGACATCCTGGCCTTCACGGCCTTCCCAGTGGCCCACTGGCAGAAGCTGTGGTCCAACAACCCGCAGGAACGGCTGAACCGGGAGATAAGGCGCCGGACTGACGTGGTGGGCATTTTCCCCAACCGGCTATCGGCGCGGCGCCTGGTGGGCGCGGTGCTGGCCGAGCAACACGACGAATGGGCCGAAGCCCGCCGCTACCTCACCATCCCCAACGCCGCCGGCAACGAGGCACTGCCGAAGCCCAATATGCTGGACGCAGCGGCCTGATCAACATCAAAAGGGATGACGCGCTTTTACACCTATTGACGGGACACTACCAATCGGAGGTCCTCTTCACCCTCATCGCCGAACGCTACGAGCGCAGATCGTTGGGCATCACGTCAAACCTGGTCTTCTCAGAGTGGGAGCGCATCTTCGCCAACCCCATGGCCACCGCCGCGGCGATTGACCGGGTCGTGCACCACTCCGTCATCCTGGAGTTTGACGTCCCCAGCTACCGGACCAACGCTGCCCAGCAACGGGGCCAGGCCAAGGAGGTGAACCGGCAAAACTGATTGACGCCAACCGGCAAATATAGTTGACGCGGGACACCCAGGCCCATTCCAACGAAATCACCGCCATCCCCCAGTTGTTGGCGCTGCTGGAGTTGCGCGGGTGCATCATCACCATTGACGCCATGGGCTGCCAGACCGAGATTGCCCAGCAGATCGTCGACGGCGGCGCCGACTACCTGCTGGCGGTGAAGTCCAACCAGGGGGAGCTCTACGGAAACATCCAGGACCTGTTTCAGATGGCCGCTCAGGAAGGCGCCGCTCAGGAAGGTAGCGCTCAGGAAGGTAGCGCTCAGGAAGGAAGTCTTGCCGAAGAACCCGCCTACCATCGACCGGACTACCATCGCCAGGTGGACAAAGGCCACGGACGCCTGGAGACCCGGGAGTGCTGGGTGATCACCGACCCAGCAGAACTGGCCTACGTGGATCCCCACCGGCGCTGGCCAGGACTAAAAGGCGTGGCCAAGGTGTGCTACCGACGGGGCGTCCACCCGCAAGCACCTCGGCAAGCACCTCGGCAAGCACCTCGGCAAGCACCTCGGCAAGCACCTCGGCAAGCACCTCGGCAAGCACCTCGGCAAGCACCTCGGCAAGCACCTCGGCAAGCACCTCGGCAAGCACCCCAAGACCCACCTTCGGAGGTCCGTTACTACATCTGCAGCTACCCGCCCAACGCGGCATCCCTACTCCAGGCCAGCCGTCAGCACTGGGGCATCGAGAACAGCCTCCATTGGGTGCTGGACATGGCCTTTGATGAAGACCACTGCCGAGTCAGAACCGGCCACGCCGACCAAAACCTGGCGGTGGTGCGACACTTGACCCTGAACCTGCTCAAACAGGAGCGCACCGCCAAAGTCGGCATCAAGGCCAAACGCAAAAAGGCCGGCTGGGACCACGACTACCTCCTCAAAGTCCTAGCCATCTAATATGCGATTGCCCTGGTGGGCCAGATGGTCCAGTTGCTGGCGCAGGGTCAGGGGCGCTCGGTCATGCTCGAAGGTTTCCCAAGTCTTGTCCGAGCGCAGCCTGGACTCCCGGCGCAGCCGGTTGATGCGCCGCTGCTTCCGATCCTCGGCCCCCTGTTACCGCACTTCCGGCAACGAGAAAGGTAGGAAGGTGGGCAGGGCACCGCCGTGGCCAGCGGTGGTGAAGCGTGATACCGTCTGTGCTGCCATCGTGGAACTTGACTTGGCCGCATCTCTGGCCGATGCGTTCGGGCATGTTGACGGTGTCCGTTTCACCCCGCCCTGACACCCCAAGGCTTGCTGGCTGACTCTTTGACTGGCCGAAGTCGTTAGACGAAGCCTCTCAAGTGGGAGGTGCGGGCCACCCGGTCCACCGCAATATCGAAGGCTGCCTGTCGCAGGGTTAAACCGCCGGCCCTGGACCTGGCCGCTACGCTCTGATAAGCCGGTACGATTCGGTTGTATAGTTCCTCGTTTACCCTTTCTTCACTCCAGTCGAACTGCTGAATGTTTTGTGTCCACTCGAAGTAGGAGACGGTAACGCCGCCCGCGTTCACCAGTAGGTCGGGCAAAACCAGCACACCTCTTTCCTGCAGGACTGTGTCTCCTTCGGGCGTGGTGGGGTGATTGGCGGCCTCCAGGACAACGCGAACGGGTAGACGGCGGGCCACCTCCTCCCCAATCACGTTTTCTATTGCGGCGGGAACGAAAACGTCGGCTTCCATCTCCAGAATGTCGTTGGGAGCGCACTTCGCCCCGCCCGGAAACCCGTCTACCGAGCCGCTGCGAGACACAAACTCAGCCAGGGCGGGAATGTCCAGGCCGGCGCTGTTATACACCGCTCCCCTAATGTCCGACACCGCCACGATCCGCATCCCTTGCTGGTGAGCCAGGCGGCAGAACCAGGAGCCGACGTTCCCAAAGCCCTGAACGGTAATGCGGGCTTGGGTCAGGTCGAGGTCCAGGTCCCTCGCCGCTTCCTGCAATACAAGCAGCGCTCCCCGTCCGGTGGCGGCCTCCCGGCCAGCCGACCCTCCAACTTCCAACGGTTTGCCGGTTACAATGGGCAGGGTATATCCGTGGGTCTGGCTGTATTCGTCCATTATCCAGGCCATGGTCTGGGCATTGGTGCCCAGGTCGGGAGCGGGAATGTCGCGGTAGGGACCCAGAATGTGTTGAACGTTCTGGGTATAACGGCGGGTAACGGCGTTGAGCTCGCGCTCGCTTAGCGCGAGCGGGTCCAGTTGAATGCCTCCCTTGGCCCCGCCGAAGGGCAAATCCAACAGGGCGGTCTTCCAGGTCATCAGGGTTGCCAGAGCCCGCACCTCGTCCTCGTCGGCCAGGGGATGGAACCGCAGGCCACCTTTGTAGGGGCCACGGGCGCCGTTGTGCTGCACCCGGTACCCGGTGAACACCTCAATACGCCCGTCGTCCATCCGCACCGGCAGGGAAACCCTTAAGTCCCGCCAGGGTTCACACAGCATTCGGCAGGTTCCAGCGTCCAACCCCAAGCGCGCGGCGGCCCCGTCGAAGTAGCTTTTTACGTCATCCTGGGCGCTGCGCTCTTTGCCTACAGTCGTCATCGCTCCCCCGGTTGGGCCTGATTACAGGGTTTGCCCCTGGGTTCCGAGTCATCTGCCGCAGGGCAGGCGAATCCTCGGGCCTGCTCTCACCAACGGCACGCATTTCACGGCTTGATGAAAACCGTGATGCGCGCCTTCGAAAGCAAGATAGGCCGTTGGCATTCCATTATCGCACAGCCCGTTTATCGCACAGCCTGTTGAACATTCCTTCCGACTGATTAACCGGGACAGGCCAATCGTGGTTTAGCCGAGGAGGATTTGAGCAGGTAGTCCCCGCGCCAGCCGGCCTGGAGGCGTTTGCCCTGGATGCCCACCCAAGCGCTGTTAACCTGTACGTCAGTTTTATGAGCGTCTTCCTGTTCGTGCCGCACCTTGCGGAGTTCTTTAGCCTCGACGGCTATGTCGAAGGTCCGAAAGCCGGGCACAAATCCACTATATTCGACCCATGTTCATCGCCCGATGCTCACCGGGCAGCGGTCTCGCCTTCGCGAGCGGAAAAGCCGGCGCTCAGCTCAAGCCGAACTGCTCTCTGGCGTTCCCGCCCAGCATTCGTGCAATGACGGGCCGTTCTACGCCTGCCTGGGTCAGCGCCTGGATGGCGTCCCAAGCGCTGGTTGTGTCGTGGTGGGGATACCGAGAACCCCAGACGATTTTATTTTCGTAGGAATGTGGCAGCTCCTGGATCAGGCGTTCCTCAGCGTCAAACCCCAGCATGACATGGCCGTCCTCCCACATATCTTCGGGGTCGGTCCTGACGGGGTAGTGATGCTGCAGTGGAATAACTCGCGTCGATGCCTCCATTTTTTTCAGGACTTCCTCCATCCAGGAAGCCTTTCCGTGGGCCATAACCACCCTCATCTCAGGGAACCGCTGCATAACCGTATAGCCAATCAGCGTGGAAGCGACGAACATGTGGTTGTCCAGCCAATGGGACAGTATCGGAGCCACCGGGTGACCCAACGGGACCATCCCCGTCGCAGCGGACGCCCGGTTGCGTTCGCCGGTGCTGCCACCCGCAAAGGGACCGCCTCCACCGCCTCCCAGGCCGGCGGTTTGCGAGAGCCGGCCACTGACCTTTTCCACGAAGGGGCCATGGGATGTCCACTCCGGGTTCCACAACCCGGCGGCAGGGTGCACGGCGGCGGCCAACCCCAATGTCTCCAGTTCCGCCCAGAGTGGATCGTAATATGGATGAGTGAGGTACCGTTCTTCCATGAACATGGGCCGGATGAAGGCGCCACGGAAGCATCGAGATCCGGCGGCGCGGCGCAGCTCGGCCAGGGCGAAGTCCATATTCCCAAGGGGAATCATCGCGGCGGCGAAGAGGCGATCCGGGGCAGCCTGGCAAAAATCTGAAACCCAGTCGTTGTACGCTCGCGCCAGTGCGTACGCCACGTCAGGGTCATCCACAAGGTAGAAGCCTTCAGCGAACCAGGTCGGATAAACGAGGGTCTGGTCGATACCCATCGCATCCATATCCTGGAGCCTGGCTTTAGGGTCCGAGGCTCCTTCGCACATTGGATGGCGGATATTCGGGTCCAATTCGCCAACGGAGTCCCAGGTCATTCCGGGCTGCCAGATGGCATGACGCGGGATGTTAGGATTGGCGCTGTCCCGGAACACCCGTCCGTTGATTTTGAGGTACGAGTCGAACTGCCCTTCTTCTCGCCAGAGGGCGTATTTTCCCAGAGCGCGATACTCGGGATCCAGATACTTCTCCCACACCTCACGAGGTTCCACTACGTGGGAATCGCTGTCGAAAACGGAGAAGTCCTTATTGGTAGTCATGGCACGCCGTCCGATTGGCTGCCGGCTATCGGCTCGTCACCGACGACTCCGGCTTGAGGGCTTCCCTGATTTCGTCTTCGTCGGGCCACCAATCGGGGCGGTGGATCTCGGTGACACGGTCCCGGATGATCTTTTTCGGCGGCTCGATATTGTAGAGGCGGCGGGCATTTGCCCCCAGGAACCTCGCCTGGTCGTCGATCGGCAACTCGCACTCCTCCATGGTCTCGATGGCCCTCCAGGCGTCGTCTCCGTCGTGGTGGTAGACGTCGGAGGCCCAGGCGAGGATGTCGCGGTAGTAGTCGGGAAGGCGCGACGGAGGCGCTTCGTCCCCTTCGAACCCGGTAACGCAATGCTGGAAGAAGGTTTCGCTGGGCGGCTGCTTCAGAGGTGGCAACGTGCGGTCATTGCGGTACAGCCGATAGGTCTTGTCGCATTCATCCAGCAGGAAACTCAACCAGGTGGAAGAAGCCTCGAACACCGCAGCTTGGATCCTGGGGTGCCTCTCGAAGAACCCGGACATCAACACCATGGTGACCCAGAGGGACGCCTCGGCCTGGAAGTTCTGCACGTTGGAGAGGAGCGTGTGAGGCAAGCCGGAGGTGGAAATGGTCCTCCTGATGAGCTCCGCACCCGAATACTGATCGGAGTAGCCCGGCGGCTTCGCAACTCCCGAGGCCGGGAATGGGTGCATACCATAGACCATTCCGGTATCCTCCAGCGCGTTCCACACGGTCTCGTACTTGGGCTGGATCGGATAGTTGCCCATGGCATCCATGGGCCGGATGAGAGCAACGCGGCAGCCCTTGGCAGCTACGCGATAGACCTCTTCCGCCGCATATTGAGGGTTTTGCATGGGGATAAGGGCCGCGAAGAAGAGACGTTCCGGGTCTTCCTGGGTGTATTCATACGCCCAGTCATTGTAGGCCTTGCACATGGCCCGCGCGCCCAGGGCGTTCTGCAGCCAGGGGTAGGTATCGATGCTGGTGGGTATGATCATCACCTGGTCGATACCCTGGACGTCCATGTCGCGCAACCGGGGCCCGGGTTCGTCTGCACCGGCGTGTGCCAGGTATTCAGACTGCTCCCTGGTGAGGGCAGTTTCCGGGTTGAGGTTGCGTACGTTGAGGGCGCGCTGGATGTCGTGTTTGAGTCCCGGACCGGCTAGCCTCACGATGTCGATCATCCCGGGGCCTGTCTTGGGCACGGGGGAAAAGCTGTTCACGTCGGCCTTTCCGTTGACCAGCAACTGGTTGGTCTCGGCGTCGTACCACATGGTGGACTTCAGAGCTTCCAACTCGCTTTTGGTGAGGTGGTCGACGGCCCGCTCCCAGACTCTGGCGGGCTCAACGATGTGAGCGTCGCAGTCGAAGGTGGGGAAATCTTTGGTCATTGGCCTGAATCGCTGGACTGGCAAGACGGACCTCCTCTTTACAATACGTTTTTACAATACGCTAGTACCGTTGCCAGGTAGATTTGTAAGAATATAAGAAAGCAGCCATACTGGGGCATGATCTTTGTGTGAGGAAGTGCCCAGCCATGGCTGCCATCAAGTATAAAGTAGAGTTGACCGAGGCCGAACGCTCCCGTCTCAATGAGGTGTCCCAGCGAGGCAAGGCGTCAGTGCGCACCGTGAAGCGTGCGCTGTCGCTGCTCAAGGCTGACCAGGGGCTTCGGGACCGTGAGATAGCCGATGTGCTGTTGGTCAACGCGGCCACGGTCGCCAGAGCGCGGAAGCGGTACGTGGAGGAAGGACTTGAGGGCGCCATCAATGACCGACCGCGGCCGGGCCAGGAGCGCAAGCTGGACGGCAAGCAGGAAGCGCACCTGATCGCCTTCGCGTGCCGCGCCGCGCCCGCAGGGCACACGCACTGGACACTCCAGTTGTTGGCCGACCAGGTGGTGGAGTTGGAGTTTGCCGAGAGCATCTCCCTGGAGACGGTGCGCCAGATACTCAAAAAAACGAACTCAAGCCCTGGCAGAAGAAAGAGTGGTGTATCCCCAAGGTGAGCGGGGAGTTCGTGGCGCGGATGGAGGACGTGCTGGACCTGTACCAACCGGAGTACAATCCGGAGCGTCCGGTAGTGTGTTTCGACGAGACCTCCAGGCAATTGACTGGGGAGGTGCGTCCGCCCATCGAGGCTGCCCCCGGACGGGTGGCACGCTATGACACCGAGTACCAGCGAAACGGGATCCGGAACCTGTTCATGATCTGCGAGCCGAAGGGTGGATGGAGACATGTGGAGGTGACCGAGCGCCGCACTGCCGTGGACTTCGCGCACCAGATGCGGTGGCTGGTGGACGAGGCCTACCCTGATGCCGAGGTGGTCAGGCTGGTACTGGACAACCTCAACACCCACAAGCTCGGCTCGCTCTACGAAGCATTTGAGCCGTGCGAAGCTCGGCGCATCGCCCAACGCCTCGAGTTTCATTACACTCCTACGCATGGCAGCTGGCTGAACATGGCTGAGATCGAGTTGAGCGTCTTCCGCAGAGGGTGTCTGAACCGCCGTATCAGCGATGAGCCGGAGCTGCGGCGAGAGGTTGCGGCGCTCGAACGCGAGCGCAACGCAGCAAAATCAGCCACAGACTGGCGGTTTACCACCCAAGATGCTCGCCGTAAGCTCCAGCATATCTACCCTACAAAACCAGATTGACACGGTACTAGGTTGTTGATCGACGAATCCACGCCCAACCTAACAAGGGGCACTGCTATTGTCAACAACTCGACGGGTTGCATGAGGAAGAATCGTAGCAGTAGAATCACTTATTTACAGTATTCATTGAATGGGAGCGCAAAATCGATGGAATATCGACGATTTGGTCCAACAGACATAACAGTTTCGGCCCTCGGGTTCGGTTGTTGGGAGATGGGAGGTACGTATGGCGATGTTTCCCAGTCGGAGGTAGCCGCCGCCGTGAACCGCGCCATTGATCTGGGAATCAACTGTTTCGACACTGCCCCCGCATACGGCAGAGGGGAGTCCGAGAGTCTGTTGGGCAGGGCTCTCGGGGCCAGGCGGCAGGATGTGGTCGTCGTGACCAAGTGCGGCGTGGGCTATTCGGATCGGCCAAAGGGCCGGGATAGCCGGATGGTGTCTATCTTCGCCTCCGTGGAGCAGAGCCTGCAAAACCTGGGAACCGACTACCTGGACGTGCTGCTCGTTCACTGGCCGGACGCCAACACGCCTTTCGATGAGACCATGCATGCGCTGGACAGCCTGGTGCATCAGGGGAAAGTTCGCGCGGTCGGGGTTTCCAACTTCACCCTGGACCAGATCAAAGAATGCGAATCCGTACGAAGTGTAGACGTCGTGCAGTACGGCCTCAACATGTTCGATCGCCGCATGGAGCAGGAGATCTTTCCCTATTGCCAGGCGCAAGGGACTGGCGTGATGGTTTACGGCCCGCTGGCGTTTGGCCTCTTATCCGGCACTTTCAACGCGGACACTACATTCGGAAATAATGACTGGCGTTCCACGGGCGGGCGGCCAGGCTGGAACGTAGGGGTGTTTGCGGAGGAGCACTTCCAGCGGAACCTGCAAGTTGTGGAGGAGTTGAAATCAATCGCCGAGGTCAGGGGCAAACAGATGCCCCACCTGGCATTGCGCTGGGTCCTGTCAAATCCCGCCGTAAGCGTCGCGTTGGTCGGCACTCGCACCGTTCAAGAGGTGGAGGACAACGTCGCTGGGTTGGAGTGGGCCCTGTCGGGCTCGGACATGGAGCAAATCGACGCGGTGTTCGCTCGATACGGCGTGGATACCCACCCGGATATCGTCATCGACCCGGAGGAGTAACTCAAGGGTTATCCCTGCAACCCCATCTCAAAGATGTCGGTCATATAAAGGGCGTGTACTCGCTCAGTACATGTGAGACGCAGCAGTGGCCAGCAGGTCTGGATGGTAGCGGTGAAGATACTCGGCTGGGGTGAGACCGCCGAGGGAATGGTGGGGGCAGAGGGTGTCGTAGACGCCCTCCCAAGCCAGTAGCGCCTGGATGAGGGGCTCGAACTCCAGATCGCCGTCGCAGAAGTGGTAGAACCCCCTGCGTGGGTACGCTGGGCTCGCTCCACGTGGCCATTCAGCTTGGGGGACCTGGAAAGGATTGGTGGAGATAGCGGGACTCGAACCCGCAACCTCGGCATTGCGAACGCCGCGCTCTCCCAATTGAGCTATACCCCCACGCGATGGCCCATTGCTGCGCGCAGCACTGACCACATGCTCATCGTAGCCAACCGGAGCGTCGAGTGTCAAGGTCATGCGACGGCTGGTTGGCGATGTTGGCGGTCGGCGTTTCCGCCCCCACCCCAGTTCTCTCCTGGTGGTTACCTTTGCATAACCGGTCATTGCGAAGAGCGTCCGCTCATCCCGAGCCCGTCGAGGGACGCCGTAATCCCGGCGTGAGCTTGACGCCCATCGCCAAGGTGCCCTCGTGGGTTCTGACGCGCGCTGGAACGACGGTTATACAAAACTCTCCGTGGGAGGAGGGGAAAAGCTCACCACGGCCCGCTGCGGGTTGCGTCTGCGTTTCCCGGTTACCGGGTTGGCACGGCGCGCACCCGGTGATTGTTGCTGTCGGCGATGTAAATGGAACCATCGGCGGCGATGCCGCAGCCGTGGGGGCGGTCGAGGCCGGCGTCGCTTGCGGCACCGCCGTCGCCATGGCCGCCAAGCTGTCCGCCGGCGATGGTGGTAACGATCCCGCTCTGGGTGTCAATCTTGCGGATGGCGTGGTTCTCAGTGTCGACCACGATGACATTGCCGTCAGCGTCGCAGCGCAGGGCTTTGGGCGCGCCCCAGGTTGCGGCCAGCGCTAGGCCGCCATCGCCGGAGTATCCCCGTTCACCGTCGGCACCGGCCAACGTCCCCATGATGCCGCCGGCGGTAACCACCCGCACGCCGTTGCCCTCGCGCTCGGCGATGTAGGTGTTGCCGGCGCCGTCCATGCACACGGCCCGTGCGCCGAGGATGCTGGCTTGTCGGGCGGGCATTCCGTCGCCGCCGCGAATCTTCTCGCCGTTGCCGGCGAAGGTGTCTATGATTCCGGTGGTCAGATCGAGGCGGCGGATGCGCTGATCCTGAATGTCGGCAATGAGCAGGCCGCCATTGCCGTCAAGGAAACAGTCGTTGGGCTCGCGGAGCTGGGCCATATGGCCGGGGCCACCATCGCCGGAGTATCCCACCTCGCCGGTGCCGGCTACGGTCGTGATAATGCCGCTGGCGCCGTCGACCTTGCGCACCGCAGCGTTGAGGCGGTCCACGATGAAGATACTACTGCCGTTCTCGCCGAAAATCCCGTCCACTGCCAGGGAATAGGGTTCGTGGAAGGTGGCCTGGTTGGCCGGTCCACCGTCGCCCGTGTAGCCACTCTCGCCGATGCCGGCCACGGTGGTGACCACGCCGGTGTCCGCGTCAACACGCCGCACGATGTGGTTACGGGACTCACAGAAGAACAAGTTGCCCGCCGGGTCGAAATCGCACATGAAGGGCTCGCGAAGGGTGGCAGCGACGGCTGGACCGGCATCACCGCTGTAGCCGGCCTCGCCGGTGCCGACAACGGTGCGGATGATGGGAGCGTTGTGAGTTGTCATGTTGCCTCCGCGGGCGATGGGCTTGGTCAGTTGAGGTTGCGGGGATGGCTGGTTGACCGCGCGAGTGGGACTCTGCGGATCAGAGGTACCCATTCTAACTGTACAGGGCGTCCTTGATGCTGCTGACGGAGCGGCCGATACGGTCATCGGTGGCGATGGCAGTCCGGATTTTGTTCGACCCGTGGATGACGGTGCTGTGATTGCGACCAGCCAGAAACCGTCCCGCGCCGGTGGGGGTGATGCCGAGTTCGGCAGTGAGCAGGTACATCACAATCTGGCGCGCCTCGGCTACGCTGGCGATGCGACTCCGGACTAGTATCTGCTCAACGGTGATGCCGTAGTGCAGCGCCGCCTGATTCAGCACCTGCTCCGGCGTAAGGCGGCGGCGGGTGTTAGGTCCGGCGATGGCATCCAGCTGGTGGGTGACGTTCTCCACCGTCATGGGCATACTCATCAGCTGGGACATCGCGATGATGCGGTTAAACGCGCCCCGCAACTCGCGCACGTTTCTGTTGACCCGGTGGGCAATCAGTTCGAGGATGTCGTCGGACACGGATTCATCCTGCTGGGACGACCAGGCGTGCAGGATGGCGATGCGGGTTTCCAGCGACGGCGGCTGGATGTCGGCAAGCAGCCCACACTGGAAGCGGGAGCGCAGGCGGTCTTCCAGAGGGTTGATGGACTGGGGGGATCGGTCGCTGGTGAGCACAATCTGAGCGCCGGCCTGGTGCAGGTCGTTGAACGTATGGAAGAGGCTCTCCTGCGTCTGCTCTTTGCCAATCAGAAACTGGACATCGTCCATCAACAGCACGTCCAGGTTGCGGTAGCGATCCCGAAACTGGCGCATCGCTCGACCGTTGATGGCAGACACGAACTCATTGGTGAACTGCTCTGAGGTTACATACAGAGTGGAGCGGTTTTGCTGAAGGGCCCGGTTGCCGATGGCGTGGAGCAGGTGGGTTTTGCCCAAACCAGGGCCGGCATAGAAGAACAGTGGATTGTAACCCCCGGCGGTCCGGCCGTCGTCGTTCACCGCCGCGCTGGCAGCATGGTAAGCCAACTGGTTGCTTTGCCCCACGACGAAATTGGCAAAGCTGTAGACAGGATTGCAGGTAGCGGAATTGGCCTCCGTCCAGTCGTATCCGCCTGAACTTCCGCCCCGGCTGCCCAGGTCGTAATCGCTGGGGATGGGGGTGCGGGCCATTTCGGGAGCGGCGGTTATGGCGGAAACCGTGGCATTGGGTTCGGCTCCCGCAGTCGTTTGCGCCACGGCGGGCAACGGCCGGTACTGGATGCCAGCTTCACGCCCCAGCGTCCGGGTCAGCGCCTCCTGCGCCATGGCGAGATGCAACGGCAGTTCCAGCCAGGACACGACGAATGAACTGGCGGCGGCAACCACCAGGTCGTCGCCTTCCCAGGCGTGGCCGACGCAGGGTTGCAGGAACGTGTTGAAATGTTCCCGGGGCATCTCCAGTTGGAGTCGGCCCAGGACAGCACGCCAGGCAGAGGCAGGGTTGGGGTGGTCCGGCATCGAGATAAGAAGTCTCCGAACAAATATAGGTCTTGACGGGTGATCGGGCTGGTGTAATGCGACCGTGCCGCTGAATTTCCAACCAGCTGGAGAAGATGCAAAGGTGTATAGGAAATATCCTACGGTCTGGCCGTGGGCCGTCGCTAGGGGAGCGGATAGAAATATTGTTCCTACCATTTTTGAGAAAAGGTATATCGTTTGTGCGTGTTCAGGTTGCACGATTTTGGGAATTCGAATCGCCCGCCAGCTAACAGGGGGAAGGCGACGGTGGTCCAAATCGGGCGTCCAGAGGGCCCATAACAACATCTGGTAGATTTCGGTTCCGGGATTGTCCGGGCCGCAGTTGGGAGGCGGTTTTCCGGGCCCCAACGACGGCGTTGGGCTCACGTTGCCGGCTGGCAATCAGGTCACGCGTGCCCACTTTCCCATTGCGAGGAGTGCCCGCTCATCCCGAGCCCGTCGAGGGACGGGGCAACTTCGATGAGGTTGAACACACGTCGGTGAACCACCATTGCTACGGCGACGAGATTGCCGCGCTACACTCGCAATGACAAAGTGGGCACGCTCGCAATGACAAAGTGGGCACGCTCGCAATGACAAAGTGGGCACGCTCGCAATGACAAAGTGGGTACGCTCGCAATGACAAAGCGGGTACGCTTGAGGGGCAATCAGGGCTTGACGGCGCCGATGATGTACTCGGTGTGCATCCGCCGTTCGATGCCGGTCGCCGTTTCCGCGTGGCTGCCGTTGCGGGCCGGCATCATGCGGCGGTCGCGGGCGATGTCCCGGGGAGCCACCGCCACGACGTCAAGTCCCGCCCGGGTCGCAAGGTCGGCCAAACAGTCGTGGGTAGGTATCAACACGCCCCGCATAATCGACGGCCCAACCACGATTATGGCGGCGGCCCCGGGCTGCAACACGCGGGCCATCTCGTTGATGGCGTCCCCCATATCTCCGAAATATCGGAACAGCACACGAGCCCTGCTGGTGTCTACATCTGCAAGCTGGTCAACGACGGACTGGGTAGCCGCCGGCAGCTGCCGGCCAGTGGCTGCGTCGGTGGGCGTCCTGACCACCTGGCGTTCCGAGCCGATATACCGTGAGCGCAGGCGTGACAAACGCGGGATCGGGTCGCCCAGCCAGGCCAGCGAGAACTTGTGGGCGCGCATATAGTCCAGCGCGTTGGCATAGGGCGGCGAGGTTACGATCAGGCGCACACTGCCCGTCGTCAGCGGGAGACGGCGGGAATCACCGGCGATGATGTGGCGGGGCCCGACGGCGTCCACATCAACGGCGGCGTAGGCGTCAACCGCCCGGTTGACCAGCGTAGCGAAAGCGCGGATCGGACGACGCGGTTGCTTGTCGCAAACCCGGTGCGGACGCGTGTGGGCCAAATCGCGAGCGCGCGACACACCGCCGGATTTGGTGACAATGGTGGAAGACAGGATCACCTGCAACAGGTTCCGCAGGTCTGCATTGGGTTCGGCGCGGATTGCCAGCGCCAGGGAGGCCAGTTCTTGCTGGGTTTCGGTCAGGAACCAGTAATCAAGAAACTGTGTGGTGGCGTCGTCCATCCCCCTGCGAATTGCGGCCAGCGGGTCAGCTGGGCGACCGATGCCGGCGTACAGGTCGGCCGCGCGTCGGAGGGCAGCATCGCCAGCGTCGCGGACGGCGTGAGGGTCATTGGCGGTGGTGCGCGCGATGCTCTGGCGGCGGGCCAGCGGATCCAGGTCAACGCCCACGACCGAACGCCCGGCGAGCCAACCCTCCAGCAGGGTAGCGCCAGAGCCGCACATGGGGTCCAGTACCGTATCGCCCGGGCCGGTCAGTGCGCCGATAAAGTACCCGGCCAGGCCGTGGGGGAACCTCGCGGCAAACGGGTGCAAAGCGTGCAGCGGGTGTGCGTCCCGGGCCGGCGCATGGAACGCCAGGTCGCCGGCCAGAAGGCTGGCCAGACGGTGGCGGGTGTCCGTTGCGCCGGTTAGAGCCATCAAGACGCGCTCAAACCCAGTCGGGCGTAGCAGGCGCCCGGCCGGCGATGGATTCTATGAATACGGGCACGTCTGAGGAAATTCCACGCCAAACCCGATTGGCATTGGGATTACCCATCTGATGGGCCAAATCATTCCGCAGGTCAACCCAAGTCTCCCACCCATACTCAGGGAACGCAATTTCCAATGTATTTGACGCGCATCGACACCTCCGCGCCTTCGAAGGGGCCGCCGGGTTCGAGGAATTACAGCTCCATGGGTAACTGTTCAGCAACTGTGTTTGATGTCAAGAGGAAGTAACGACGATTGCCGGAGTGATGTCCCTCCAGGATGAGCGCTGCTTGAGCATGGCGTTGAGGATGACGAGCAGCTTGCGCATGCAAGCGACCAGAGCCAGCTTCTTCGGCTTACCGGCGGCCAGCAGCCGCTGGTAGAAGTCCCGGATGACGGGATTGAAGCGAGTGGCAGCCAGCGTCCCCATGTACAAGACAGCTCGGACCCGGGAGCGTCCGCCCCAGACGTGCCGTTTGCCCCGCATGGCGCCGCGGTCGCGGTTGAAGGGAGCCACGCCCACCAGTGCGGCGATCTGACGACGGTCAAGGGTGCCCAACTCGGGCAGGTTGGCCAGCAGCGTGAGGGAGAGTTGCTCACCCACGCCGGGAACGGTGCGCAGGAGGTCGTCCTTCTCCCGCCACACCGGACTCTGCCGGAGCATCGGTCGCAGGCCTTGGTCAAGGTCGTTTAGATCCTGCTCCAACCAGGTGATGTGGGCCGCAATGCGGGGACGGACGGCGCTGGTGGCGGCGCCGAGGCGGTTCTTCTCCGAGACCAGCATCGTCATCACCTGCTGCCTCCGGGCAGTGAGGGAGTTGAGCTCCTGGGTTTCGGCGTCGCGCAGAGGACGCACGGGGGGCTGGATCGCCTCAGCAAAGTGGGCCAGCACGGCGGCGTCCAGGGCGTCGGTCTTGGCCAACTTCCCAGTAGCCCTGGCGAAGTCCCGCACCTGGCGCGGGTTGACGACGACCACCGGCAGTGCCTCGGCGGCCAGAGCAGCCACCAGCGGTAGTTCCAGGCCGCCCGGAGCCTCCAGCAGCACCAATGACGGTCCGAGGGTCTTCATCTCGGAAACCAACTGCGGGATTCCTGCTTCGTCGCGGGGAACCTCCCATCTCTCGCCCGTGGGCCGGACGGCAACGTCCACCTTGGCCTTTGCGACGTCAATGCCTACGTAGATTCCTTCTTGCCCCATGATTGCCTCCTATGAAGTCCCAGTGGAGTACTGGCCCGTTCTTGCACGATGCGGGCTCGATTCGGCCCAGGCAACTGTTCGGGCTCTTTGGGGACGGGTGCGGCGACCCTCGCTGAACAACGGTCTTTGATGACCAAGACTTGATCGGTCTGCCGCACCCACTCCACCTCTGTGAAGTCCTCATTCAACATACAAGATTTGAGGGGAAGTGAGCAGTTGGCGGCAGGCGGCGAGGGGGTTCAGGCCTCGTGCGCGCCAGGTGCCGAAGATGGATGCCAGCGTCATCTTGCTCTCGGTACCACGTTCCGACCGGGTGCCCCCGCTGATCTTGCGGCTGATAACCACATGGCGCAGGCTGCGCTCGGCGGGGTTGTTGTCCGACGGCACGTCCGGTTCGGCCACGAAGACGAAGAGTTCCTTGATGTGGCGCTCAATGCGCCGGCACAGCCGGCCCTGCAGAGCTAGCGGGTCAGCCAGGAAGGGCTGGCAGATGACCAGCAGCTGCCGCTCCCAGGCCAGTTGAGCGGTGCGCCGTCGTTGTGCCTGCGGATGGGTGAAAGACCTGTCCTCGACATAGAGCTGATGGACTGCCGCGGCCCACTGGGCCAGCGCGGTGTCCTTGGGGTAGAGCGCCACCAGGTCGTGGATATCCCGCAACAGGTGGGCCCAGCACCGTTGCTTGGGGCCATCGTAATGGTGGTAGGCGGCGTAGAAATCGCTGACCAGCACTCCGGAGAATGACTCGCCCAGCGCTTCGTCCACCACCGCCTTGCCCCGACCCCGCCGCAGGAAGTAGCGCTCGGTGGGGGTGCTGAAAGTCCAGACGTAACCGTTGTTCCCATTTTGACGCCAGCCGGTTTCGTCGGCGTGGACCACTGGGCTGGCGCGGATGCGGTCCAGGATCGCGGCCACCGCTGGTTGGGCCTGTTGCGCGGTCTGGTGAATGGCGCTCACAATGGCCCCCACGCTGAGGCGCAGCTGATGGACGGTGCGCAGATACCACTGGATGCTGCGGATCGGCAGGCGCCCTTCTTCCCGCAACGTGGCGATGCGGCTGAGCACGTTGACGCCCAGGCGTTGGCGCCCCAGTGCCACGCCGTCCAGTTGTGCTGGGGGTATGCAGCGGCGTCGACACGCTGGGCAGGTCCTGGCGATGCAGACATGCTCGGTGACTGGCACCGGAACCACCGGCAACTCGATGACTTCCCGGGTGCGCTGGACCCAGCCGCCAGTCAGGTGCGTCCCGCAATCGGGACAGTTCTCCACCACGTGCTCCACCCGATGGGTCGGTGTCATGCGCGGGCGGGCGAAGCCGTGGCGTCGCTGCTTGCTGGGCTGCTGCTGCGCTGGCGGCGGGCGGCCCGAACTGGAAGGCCGGCAACCCGCCGCTCCAGCCGTACAATCATCACCTGCAACTCGGCAATGACCGCCTGTTGCTGCACGATGATGGCGATGAGAACATCGCGACTGGCGGTGGTCAGGTCAATTTCGGTATCCACTCCCTCTATATGACATAACCACCGCCACCCGTGCCAGCGTTCGGCAACCCGCCTTCGGCCAATTTACTTCACCAAGTCTTGTATGTTGAATGAGGACTTCACAGAGGTGGAGTGGGTGCGGCAGACCGATCAAGTCTTGGTCATCAAAGACCGTTGTTCAGCGAGGGTCGCCGCACCCGTCCCCAAAGAGCCCGAACAGTTGCCTGGGCCGAATCGAGCCCGCATCGTGCAAGAACGGGCCAGTACTCCACTGGGACTTCATAGGAGGCAATCATGGGGCAAGAAGGAATCTACGTAGGCATTGACGTCGCAAAGGCCAAGGTGGACGTTGCCGTCCGGCCCACGGGCGAGAGATGGGAGGTTCCCCGCGACGAAGCAGGAATCCCGCAGTTGGTTTCCGAGATGAAGACCCTCGGACCGTCATTGGTGCTGCTGGAGGCTACGGGCGGCCTGGAACTACCGCTGGTGGCTGCTCTGGCCGCCGAGGCACTGCCGGTGGTCGTCGTCAACCCGCGCCAGGTGCGGGACTTCGCCAGGGCTACTGGGAAGTTGGCCAAGACCGACGCCCTGGACGCCGCCGTGCTGGCCCACTTTGCTGAGGCGATCCAGCCCCCCGTGCGTCCTCTGCGCGACGCCGAAACCCAGGAGCTCAACTCCCTCACTGCCCGGAGGCAGCAGGTGATGACGATGCTGGTCTCGGAGAAGAACCGCCTCGGCGCCGCCACCAGCGCCGTCCTTCCCCGCATTGCGGCCCACATCACCTGGTTGGAGCAGGATCTAAACGACCTTGACCAAGGCCTGCGACCGATGCTCCGGCAGAGTCCGGTGTGGCGGGAGAAGGACGACCTCCTGCGCACCGTTCCCGGCGTGGGTGAGCAACTCTCCCTCACGCTGCTGGCCAACCTGCCCGAGTTGGGCACCCTTGACCGTCGTCAGATCGCCGCACTGGTGGGCGTGGCTCCCTTCAACCGCGACCGCGGCGCCATGCGGGGCAAACGGCACGTCTGGGGCGGACGCTCCCGGGTCCGAGCTGTCTTGTACATGGGGACGCTGGCTGCCACTCGCTTCAATCCCGTCATCCGGGACTTCTACCAGCGGCTGCTGGCCGCCGGTAAGCCGAAGAAGCTGGCTCTGGTCGCTTGCATGCGCAAGCTGCTCGTCATCCTCAACGCCATGCTCAAGCAGCGCTCATCCTGGAGGGACATCACTCCGGCAATCGTCGTTACTTCCTCTTGACATCAAACACAGTTGCTGAACAGTTACCTCCATGGGAACCAGTTGCATCTATACGCGAGTATAACCGATGGCGGAAGCCGCGCGACAACCGGTGGTGGCGGCCCGCCGATAGCCGGTGCTACTATGCTCGAAACGAGATGGGAGCGCGAAATGTCTCAGGAATCATCCAATGTTCCCCCTGATGCGGCGGGGACGCAGCTCCCGCAGTTGGCCTTTCGCCCCCTGACGCCGAGTAGAGTACCGGGAGGTGGTGTAAAAGCATCGGTGTAGCAAAAAGCTGACCACCGCGTCATCCTTGATCGGAAGTCACAACCCAACCAAGGAGAACGAAGGTGGTCAAGCAAAGAATGGATCTTTTGGAATTATTACGCAAGCGTGGTATGGACGGAGACGTGGACTTGCTGCGGGAAGCACTGCGGGTCCTGGTGGACGGCATCATGGACGCCGAGGTTTCCGCCCAGATCGGCGCCCAGCACGGCGAACGCAGCCCGGAGCGGGTCACCTACCGCAATGGGTACCGCAACCGCACCTGGGATACCCGGGTCGGCACCATGGAGTTGCACATTCCCAAGCTGCGGGAAGGCAGCTACTTCCCCAGCCTGCTGGAACCGCGGCGGCGCAGCGAGAAGGCTCTGCTGTCGGTGATCCAGCAGGCCTACGTGGAGGGCGTCTCCACCCGTCGGGTGGACGATCTGATCAAGGCCCTGGGCTGCGATGGCATCTCCAGCAGCCAGGTGTCGCGCATCTGCCAGCAACTGGACGAAGTGGTGGAGAGTTTCCTGGGTCGGCCCCTGGACGGCGGCCCCTACCCCTACGTGTGGCTGGACGGCCTGACGCAGAAGGTTCGGGAGGGCGGTCGCATCGTCAACGTCTGCGTGGTGGTGGCGACGGGGGTCAATGCCGAAGGGCAGCGTGAGATCCTGGGTATGGACGTGGGCGCCAGCGAGGACGGCGCCTTCTGGCTGGCCTTCCTGCGGTCGCTGACCGCTCGGGGCCTCAGCGGGGTGGAGCTGGTAACCTCCGATGCTCACCAGGGGCTGAAGAACGCCATCGCCGCGGTGTTCACTGGGGCCAGCTGGCAACGCTGGCGCACCCACTTCATGGCCAACCTGCTCACCCGAGTGCCCAAGCGCGCCCAACCTGGCGTGGCCACCATGGTCCGCACCATCTACCAGCAACTGTCTCCCGCCGAGGTCCACGGCCAATTGGACCGAGTGGTGGAACAACTCCGGGAGCCCTTTGCCCAGGTGGCCGAACTGCTGGCGGATGCCGCGCCGGACATCCTGGCCTTCACGGCCTTCCCAGTGGCCCACTGGCAGAAGCTGTGGTCCAACAACCCGCAGGAACGGCTGAACCGGGAGATCCGTCGCCGGACTGACGTGATGGGCATTTTCCCCAACCGGCTATCGGCGCGGCGCCTGGTGGGCGCGGTGCTGGCCGAGCAACACGACGAATGGGCCGAAGCCCGCCGCTACCTCACCATCCCCAACGCCGCCGGCAACGAGGCACTGCCGGAGCCCAATATGCTGGACGCAGCGGCCTGATCAACATCAAAAGGGATGACGCGCTTTTACACCTATTGACGGGACACTACCTGACGCCGCTCCTGATGGACGACCTCGGCGCCGTGCTGCGGGGCAATTTTGGCGCCGGCTGCTGGTGCATTTTTCCCCGCCTGACCGACGCACAGATGCGGGAACTTCCCGGTTCAGGTCCCTTGAGCCCTCGTCGACGCGGGGCAATGACAGCGCTTGCCGGCAGCCGCCCACCGGGTCTGCTGGCTTTCGAGGGAGATGAACCGGTCGGGTGGGTTGCCGTCGCGCCTCGCGGCGAGTTGGCTCGCGTTGACCGTTCCCGAGCCACGCCCCGGGTGGACAACGCGGATGTGTGGGTCATACCGTGCATTACAGTGCGCAAGACGGCTCGCGGCCGGGGGGTTGCTCTGGCCCTGATTCACGCCGCCGTAGGGTTCGCCGCCGTGCAGGGCGCGCCATTCGTGGAGGCTTACCCGCGGTCCGGGGATGAACGCACCGGGGATGATAATGCCTACTTCGGTACCGAGCCGCTGTTTCGTCGGGCCGGGTTCGAAGTTGTGCGTGGGCCGTTGGAAAATCGGCCACGCAACTGGCTGCCGCGCGTAGCGATGCGCCTCAACACCTCGCGCTGACGGGTCGCGCCGACTGGCGACCGGCCCGATCAGTCGCCGGGGCTGGCCGGTTCGGGAGCCAGGCGGCCCACTCCCCGGGCGATTTCCCGGTCGCGCTGCAACTGCAAACGGTCGGGCAGGCGAGGCGGCGGGAGGAACCAGTATCCCACTGCGGCGGCGAGGTAGAGGATCACCAGCGGGAACAGCGCCCAGTGAAAGCTGTTGGTGTAGTCGTAGATGGCTCCCATCCACATCGCCGTCCACATAGATGCCAACTGGTCGGGCAGGTGCTGCCAACCGCGCAGAGTAGCGTAGGAGCGGCGGCCAAAGAAGTCGCCCATGATTGCCCAGTTCAGGGGATTGGCGCTCTCGGCAAAGGCCAGAAAGCCAACGAACACAATCAATTGCCAGATGTGGCCACCCTGCGTTACGAGGGAACCGAGGGCCAGCGCACCGGAAACCATGCACACGGCGCTGAGTTTACGGCGGTCTATCCGGTCGCCAAGCCAGCCCATGCAGGGGTTGAACACCATGTTTGCCAGGGAGAAAGCGCCGACGAACCCCGCTGCTATGGCGAGATACCTGCCTTCAACAGCGGGCGGCCCGCCGCCTTCCAGGAACCAGACCATCATCGGCGCCATCAGGAAAGAAGCGCCGGCATGGACGATGTTGCGGAATCCAGTGGACATTATCAGCAACCAGTACGACGGCGTATGCATTGCTTCCTTCACGGTAAAATCCGTTTCGCCGAACTGAAGCCTCCTGCGCTGCATAGCGCCGGATACCTGGCTCGCCACCGGTAAAGGGGAATCGGCCGATGCCGGGGGATCTCCGTCCGGCAACTGACCCATTTCCTCGGGAGCGCGGCGCAGGAAATACGACAACGGAAGGACTACCCCAAGGATGGCGAATCCCAGGACGGTGCAGGAATCGCGCCAACCCAGCCACACGACCAGCAATCCAACCAGCGGGGCCGTGGCGCCGCCCAACCCGTTGCCCATGCTGACCACCGACATCGCCAGTCCGCGCCGACGCCTGAACCAGTTATTGACGGCGGCGATTGAAGCGTTGTTGTATCCGGAACGGAACCCCACCGACATGAAGCCGACGAATACCAGCAAAAACCACCAGTAGTTGGCGGTGTAGCCCAACAGGATGAATCCCAGTCCCGACATTAACCCGCCGAACGCCAGCATCACGCGCGGGCCGTACCTGCTGGTGCAGTAACCCATCAGCGGCCCTTGCAATCCGCCAATGAAACGACCCAGCAGCTCCGCAAACCCCAGCATGGTTCTGGAGCCCGGGGTCAGTCCCAGGATAGATTTGGGGAATATGAGGTCCGACTCGATGGGAATGTAGAATACGGTGAAGCCCCGGTTGAAGGTTCCGTGCTTCATTCCGTCGGCCAGGAGGCTGACTATGACAACCCACCAACCGTAGAATATTTTGGGGCGACGCGGGCGCATTAATATACGACCTGCTCGGTCATTAGCTGTTCCAGGCTGTTTTCGTCGATGCCGAGCACCTCGCCGAGAACGTAGACGTTATGCTGGCCGAGCAACGGCGCGGGAATGTGAACATCACCTGGGGTATCGCTGAAGCGCCAGGGAATACCGTAAACCATCTCCGCCCCGACGTGAGGATGGTCGATTTCGACATAGGTTTCACGAGCATTGAGGTGCGGGTCGGCGAACTGGTCGGCGATGTTCATTACCGGCATGGCGGCCACGCCCCTGGCCTGCAACAGCTCGGTTATTTCCCATGCCGGCAGGGTACGAGTCCAGTTGGAAATGGCCACGTCCAACACCCGGCGATTTTGCCAGCGGGACGGCGAGTCCGCGAACCGGGTATCGTCAGCTAGCGTTGCATCCGCGATGATCCCGGTCAGGGCGCGCCACTCTGCATCGCTGCCGATACTGATGGACACCCAGCCGTCTGGATCGGCGCAAGGGTAGTTGTTGTTTGGAGCGAGATCGGGGTCGTCGTTGCCGGGCGGTGCCGGGATGTCGCCAGTCATCTGATATTGCAGCATCGGGACCCCCAGCATCGACGCGGTGCCCTCCAGGTGGGCAGCTTCCACGTACTGCCCGAACCCAGTGCGGTTGCGATGACGCAACGCCGCCGCGATGGACAGGGCGGTGAACAATGCCGCCACCGTATCGCTCCAGGCCGCCTGCAACTCGCCCACCAGCGGTTCACCGTCTTCCGGAGGGTAACCGACCAGGCTCATGTGGCCGGACAGGGCCTGAATGATGGGAGCGTAAGCCAGCATATCGCGAAGTGGGCCGGTGTCGCCGAAGGCCGGCATGGCCGCCACGATGATGTCGGGTTTGATGCGGCGCAAGGAGTCATAGTCCATTCCCAACCGTTCCAGCACTCCGGGGGGAAAGTTGGCCAGCACCACGTCGCTGACGTTCACCACGCGTTGCAGGGTGGCGCGGCCCGCGTCGGTGCGCAGGTTGAGGGTAATGCTGAGTTTGTTGCGATTGAGGCCGTGGAAAACGGGCTGGAGCTCGGGCCACAATCCCCGGTCGCCGCCGGCGGTGTCTTCACCGTCCTGGTTCCGTAGTGGCGCGACCAGGGGCGTCCCAGCCGCATACCGTCCATGCGGGCGCGGCTTTCCACCTTGATGACCTCCGCGCCCATATCGGCCAGCAACTGACCGGCCATCGGCCCGGCCCACGCACTGCCGAGGTCGACGACGCGGACGTTGTGCAACGGCCGCCGAGTCATCGGCCGACGCTCGGGATGGTTGAACGGGCAGATTGCGGGTCATCGGACGCCGGAGCCGGTTCGCCGAGTATCTCAGCGTTATGCTCACCCAGCAGCGGAGCCGGACGCACCACCCGGCAGGGCGAACCATGCAACCGGGCCGGCGCGCCGGGATACTGGAACGAGCCGGCCTGCGGATGTCCAACCTCGCGGAACCAGTCGCGCTCCAGCAGCTGGGGCGATTCCAGCACCTCGTCGAAGGTGAGCACCGGAGCGCACGGGATGCGATTTTGCAGACACAGCTGGAGGATTTCGTCCTTGGTGCGCTGCATAAACCAGGGGGCAATCAGGCTTTCGGTCTCCTCTGGGTACTGGTCGCTCATGGCGCGGCGGTCGCGGTATCGCGGCTCTTCCATCCAGGGAGGATCACCCAGCAGGCTGAGGAAACGCTGGTACTGCTCCAGCTGCGGCGCATCGATGCACACGTAGCCATCCCGACAGGGCAGCACGCAGTTCGGAAACAGGCCCAGCCGCATCCGGTTGCCTGACCGGGAGCCGGCGATGCCACGGTAGATGAAGGTCGGCAGATGGTAGCCGGTGAGCAGCGTCGCAATAACGCCCGAATCGGCCACGTCGATGTATTGGCCGGCCGTGCCGTGAGCCGCATCCGGACCGGGGTCGCCGGAACTGGCTTCGGCGGATTCTCGGCCCAGCAACGCGACCACTGCAGCATAGGCCCCCCCGACGCCGGCCAGGTACGCGGCCTGCTGGTCGGGAGTGGTGAGCGGTTCGCGGTGAGGGTGTCCGGTGCCAAAGCTCATGCCGCTCAGCGCGTTCACCTGCAGGTCGTAGCCAGCGTACTCGCTATAGCCGCCGGTGCGTCCGAAGGGCGACAGGGACACCGTAATCAGACGGGGATGACGGTGCCGGATCTCCTCCGCTGTGATGCCGAAGTCGGCGAGCATATTGAACGGCTGGTTCTCGACGAAAATGTCGGCGGTGTCGAGCACACGATGCAGCGTTGCGAGTCCTTCGGGAGAATGCAGATCCAGCGTAACGCTCCGCTTGCCCAGGTTGGCAAAGAGGAACAGGCCGCTGCGCTCGGGGTAGGCTACACCGTCGGGGAATGGTCCACGCCGACGAGCCGGGTCGCCACCGTTGGCCGGCTCAACCTTGATGACATCAGCGCCAAACTCGGCTAGCAACTTGGCGCAAAACGGGGCCGAAACCATTCGACCCCACTCCACGACGCGAACGTCATCCAGTGGCGACGGCGGCGATGGCGATGTCCCGACCTGCGACACGAATAGCGCCTCCTCCGGCGCCGCAGTGTACAGGTGGGAAAATGCGCAGGCCCGGATACGTGGGGTAGATAATCAGGACACGATTATATCCATGATTAGAGGCGCAGTATAGGACGGGGGTTGCCGGGACGCAAGACGAGGGCAAAGACGCTGAGACTTATAAGGGAGCTGCGGTGAGGAAGCGATCGAATCGTTGACGCTGGGTGCGGGTGCATATATTCTTACGGGCACAATCTGACCCTGCCTCGACGAGTAGGCGGTTGCCGAACCGAGAGACAATTATGACAACTATTGATATGTCCCCTGAATACTTGACCGGTGGGCTTTACTGGCTCGGCGAGGTGACGCGACTTGCTGGTATTAGCACCGACATTTCTCGGCGTTTTGTGCGGTCTTATAAAGGTCGGCGCGGCCTCTGGGGTGGTGGCGAGCAGCGGACGGGTCGCTACTATTACGCTACTTTCCGGAACCTAATGGAACTACGCTACGTCAATGCGTTTCATATTGCCGGTGTGTCGTGGCAGAGGATTTGCCGGACCGCCGAATACTCTCGCGAGCGTTTCGGAACGGATTACCCGTTTTCACGCCGTCGTTTTCAGACCGACGGGGCAGAAATCTTCAGCGATACAAACGACGGTTTGGAGCAAATCTCAAGATACGGGCAGATGGCCTTTTCCCAAATTATTGGTCCAGAATTGTACGAGCCTTTGGACTACGTGGATGATGCACCAGTGCGATGGTATCCTGCGGAGGAATGGGGATTAGCCGACATCGGACAGGGAGTTATGGTTGATCCGCTACGCTCTGCTGGTGCACCAGTTACTAGCGAACTCTATATTCCTACTGAAACGTTGTACTCAAAATTTAAAGCAGAAGAGAATGATGCAGATCGGGTAGCTCGCTGGTATGAGATTCCGAAAAGGACGGTTCTGGGCGCCGTTGCTTTCGAAGAGGAATTGGCGAAACGTGCTGCACGTTTCACCACGTGAATTACTTTTTCGACGAAAACTTCTCGCCGCCGCTGGTTCGTGCCATATCTGCCTTGCACAGCCGCGATAACGAAAACGATTCTATTACTTACGCACGCGCAATGGACTTCGCCGGGGTATGGGACCCTACCTGGATCAATGCTCTTGGACAACACGGAGATGATTGGACGATCCTTTCTCACGACCGGATGAGAAGAGAGCGTCAACTGGTGCAGACAAGCAGATTCACTTGGTTCATTTTTGACAGGGGATGGTCAAACCTGAAATTTTGGGACGAATCTTGGAAACTCGTGAAAGCGTGGCCCGATATCGTGGAAGCTTGCCGACGTTCTCCGGGACAAGTGTATTCAGTTAGCGTTAGCGGGGCGCGTAAGAACCGGCGTGAACTGACGTAGGGGCGAATATTCATTCGCCCCTATTGTCCTTTGGGTGTTTGATCCCCTACCCAATCGGGCGGTTGGTTACCTCGCGGTCTATTTTGCGGGGGATCCACTGGCCGCCGCCGGCCGGGGCGGTTAGCTGGCCGTTTTCTACGGCCACGGTGCCGCGCATGATGGTCATTACAGGCCAGCCTTCGATCTCAAAGTCTTCCCAGATGCTGTAGTCGCTGATGTGGAAGTCGTCCGTGGTGAGACGCTTCTTGATGGTGGGGTCGATGAGAGTGATGTCGGCATCGCTGCCGGGGGCCAGGGCGCCCTTGCGAGGGTACAGGCCCATGATGCGGGCGCAGTTGGCCGAGGTTACGTCGACGAAACGCTGCAGGGACATACCGCGCTTCGACACACCCTCGCTGTAGGTGATGCCGACGCGGGTTTCGGCGCCGTTGTGCCCGCCGGTAACGTCCCGCACCGTCTTGCCTTCGATCTTGAGGTCCCAGTTGGTGCAATACTCGTCGGTGGCCATCGTATGCAGGCCGCCCCAGGCGATGCCTTTCCACAGCATGGCGGCGTCTTCCGGCGATTTGAGGGATGGGTAGGTGTGGTACTTCATCCCGTTCTCTTCTTTATAGTTGTTGGCGTTGAAGCAGGCGTAATTGTGCAGGGTTTCGCCGTAGACGGCCATGCCCTTGTTGCGCGCTTCGCCAATGGCGTTGATGCCTTCACGGGCGCTGACGTGGACGAAGTACACCGGCGCACCAGTCCATTCGGCCACCCGCAGCACGCGCCGGAACGACACATCTTCCGACTCGTTACTGTGAACGAGGGGCATATTCCACCACTCGTTGCGCTCCTCGCGTTGCAGCTTTTCGTACATATACTGCACCATATCGTCGTCTTCAGAGTGGACGAGCAGCATGGCGTCGTTACGCTGGATAACTTCCATCAGGTCATGCAGGTGGCCCATGCCAACCTTGCGCGGCTCGCCGGACATTTCGGGCGGGCGGATGTTGGTGGTGAATATTTTTACGCTGGCCCAGCCATCTTCGATGTGCTCGTGCAGGGATTCCAGCGTGCGTTGGGGAATTTCACCCAGCACCATCAGGTGGTGGGCGTAGTCAGCGTAGGAATTGCCACGCCAGGAGTTGGTGCGCTCCTGGATGGCCTCGGGGATGGTGTTGCCGGGATGATGGATGGCAAAGTCCATCAGCGTGGTGGTGCCGCCAAACAGCGCGGCGCGGCTGACCTGTTCCGGCGGAGCGGTGCGCAGGTTGCCCGGCCCCATGATGGGAGCGTCGATGTGAGCGTGGGGCTCGATGCCGCCGGGGACGACAACTTTGCCGGTGGCGTCAATGACGCGCGTGACGTCGTCCGTCATGGTGTTGGGCGAGGTGATGGCGACGATTTTCTCGCCCTGGATGCACACGTCCCAGTCGCCCACACCCCAGGGTGTAACCACCTGGCCGCCGCGGATTATCAGATCCAGCATAATATCCTCCCTGGTGAGAATCAGTCGGTATGGCTGTCGGATTGGCCGGTCGGCGTCAGTATAGCGCAATTTGGGTTGTTGGACAGTTCAGCGGGCCGGGCACTCGTTGTCGAGCCATCGGCCATCCTCGAACACGTAGAGGTACCGGACGGGCTGCGTTACCGGCGCATCGTTTACGAGCAGTTGCACCAGCACGACTGCCTGGCCATCCTCCAGCTTACTCACCGCCAGCACGTTGGCCTCAACTTTAGAATCGCCGAACAGCGCCCGGAAGGTATCCACGTCGCCCAACAACGCCGTCGCGTCCGCCTGGCATACCACCCGGAAGGTTGCCAGAGCAGCCGGCAGGTCAGGCTCGGGTTCGGCCAGAATCGCGCTCAGGAAATCCTGCAGCAACTGCGACACGCTGCGGGCAATGTAATCCTCGGTGTGGCTGGCCGGGTCGCCGGTAATTGCGCCGGAAATCGGCCGGGGAGTGTAGGTAGGAGGCGCGAGCGTGGGCGTCGCCGTTGGTTCAGGCGTGGCGGTGGGTTCGGGCGTTGCGGTCGCGGGAGGCGGCAGGGTCAGCTCCAGAGTAGGCAACGCCGTCGGCGCTGAAACGCAAGCCAAAGACACCACAGCGGCAACTAAACCAAAGCCAAGGTGGGATGTGCATTTGCCGGGTGCTGGGAATCGGGGCGGGAGTCTCGCGGGAGTGTTTCGGCCCTTGATTGCAGGACCGTCCGGCAGCGCCGTCTCACCTCGTCTTTCCGGCTGGACAGCCCGGCCAGGAATTTGCCGACACGCTCCTGCTGTCAATGACGGGTTAGAAATGAGCCATTTTAACGGTTTAAAATTGAACCACTTGGTATTTGCTCAGCGATTCGGTCAGTGCGCGTAGTTGTCGCCGGCCTCCTCCGACGCTGCGCTGATGTGGTGTTGCGACGGGAATAGCCCCGCCTGGCGTTTCTCCCTGAGCCGGTAGCTCTCGCCGCGGATGTTGAGCACGTGGCTGTGGTGCAGCAGCCGGTCCAGCACCGCCGAGGCGATCACGCTGTCGCCCAGCAGTTCACCCCACTCGCCGAAGCCCTTGTTGGAAGTGAGGATGATGCTGCCCCGTTCCCTTCGGCAGGCTCAGGGCCGGCTGCCCGGGCCGATACCAGGGTGAAGAAAGCGGTGGCCGACTCCCGGTCGTAGGGCCAGATGCCGAATTCGTCCACGACCAGCACCTTGGGCGCCAGGTAGACCTTCATCCGCCGGTCCAGGTTGTGCTCGGATCTGGCCTTCCTGAGGTCCTCCATCAGGTCGTAGGCGCGGACGAAGTAAGCGCCGTGGCCATTCTCGATGGCCCTGAGCGCCAGGGCGGGCGATGGCCAGATGGGTCTTGCCCACGCCGGGCGGTCCCAGCAGCAGGACGTTGGTGGCCTCGGCGACGAAGGCCAGGTTGGCCAGTTCCTTGACCAGCCGCTCGTCGATGGAGGGCTGGAAGGCGAAGTGGAATTGCTCGAAGGTACGCTGAAAGGGCAGATGGGCCAGCCGGGTACGAGTGGTGAGGTAGCGTTCCCAGCGGGCGGCTACCTCCACGCCGAGCAGTTCGGCCAGCAGCTCGGGATAGGTCAGCTGCTTGCTGGCCGCGGCGTCCAGGGTGTTGTCCAGGACTTCGACGGCCTGCTTGAGGCCCAGGGTTTCCAGGTGCTGGCGCACTTGTTCCAGAGCGATCATGCCACACCTCCCGCCACCAGCTCGTACACTTCCAGCGAGCGGCGTTCCACCTCGCCCGCGGGAATCTGCACCGCCATTGCCTCTTTCCGAGGCCGGTGGTCACCCCTGGGCAGGCCCGACCACTGGCCGGGCAGGATGAAGCGCTGCTTGGGCTGTTGCGCTCGGGGATGCACGGCGATGCGCTCAGCACCGGACCAGATTTCCACCGTGCCCTGGCGCTCCCCCACCTGCACCGTGGCCCCTACCCACTTCCAGTGGACGCCGTACCGGGAGCCCTCCCAGCTGACGAAACCGTCCCCTGGGACACCTTGCGGTCCTCTCGCAGGTACGGCGCCAGCGTGGCCCGATCAGGCAGCTTCCCCAGGTGGGGCCGCTCTTCGGCCAGCATCTCCCACGGCACCCGGTGGGTCGTTCCGTGCACCCGCCCGCGTTGGCCACCACGTCGCACCACTCCAGCCCTTGCCGGTTCAGGTCGGCCCGTTTCCAGATGATGCCGTGGTGAAGCGGATGCTGGGCCACATGTTGCGCCGCACGTACTTGACCCCGTTCTCCACCTTGCCCTTGGTCTGGGCTCGGTAGGGCCGGCACAGCCGAGCCTCAAAACCCACCCGCCGGGCGAAGTCCAGCATCCGCTGGTTCCAGATCGGCCGCTTCTCCTCGTCCCGGCCCAGCGTGACCACCTTGGCATTGTCGTAAAGGCACCGGCGGGGCACGCCGCCCAGGTACTCGAAAGCGTTCACGTGGCACTTTTATGAAGGCCGCGGTGTCCGCCTTGCGCACCAGTTCCACGTAGCAGGCCCGCGACCAGCCCAGCGTCATCACGAACACCCAGACGCGGCGCTGCTTCCCGTCAGTCCCGATGTACGACAAACTCCCCCAGTCCACCTGCGCCTGCTCTCCCGGCTCCGTCTCAAACCGCATCGTCGCCCTCCGGCTGACGACGCCGGCGCCGCGGCCTCACGTATTCCGACAAGATCGTGTTGCTGCCGTCGTACCCCAAGTCGCGCAACTCCCGCAGCAACACCACGCAGTTTTCCAGCCCATCCCCCAGCCGCCGGTCAATGTGCTCGGTGTAGGGATCCAACTTCGACCCTCGTCGGGATCGCGGCTTGGGCCGTATCGCCTCCGGTGACTTCAGATACCGCAACACCGTATTCCGTGCGAGCCCCAACTCCCGAGCAATCGCCCGCGTCGAATGACCCGCCCCTCTCATCTCGTAAATCTGTTTCACGTCTCCACCTCTTAGCAATTCTTCCAGGCACCTCCGCCATATGTCTGGCGATGATGCCCTTACTATCGAGGTGGCTCAATTCCAACCCGTAATTTTTGGCTCAGTTTAAACCCGTGAATAACACCGCACCGCCGCCCTGCTGCCCAAGCACAGATTGCCAGTGACCTCCTCTCTCGCCCAACCCCAGAAGTAGAGTCCCAGGAAGTGGTGTAAGAGTTAGGCGGTTGGCAAAACGCTGACCACCGCGTCATCCTTGTGGAATCACAACAACCCAACCAAGGAGAACGACGGTGGTCAAGCAAAGAATGGATCTTTTGGAATTATTACGCAAGCGTGGTATGGACGGAGACGTGGACTTGCTGCGGGAAGCCCTGCGGGTCCTGGTGGACGGCATCATGGACGCCGAGGTTTCCGCCCAGATCGGCGCCCAGCACGGCGAACGCAGCCCGGAGCGGGTCACCTACCGCAATGGCTACCGCAACCGCACCTGGGACACCCGGGTGGGCACCATGGAGTTGCACATTCCCAAGCTGCGGGAAGGCAGCTACTTCCCCAGCCTGCTGGAACCGCGGCGGCGCAGCGAGAAAGCCCTGCTGGCCGTCATCCAGCAAGCCTATGTAGAAGGCGTGTCCACTCGGCGGGTGGACGATCTGATCAAGGCCCTGGGTTGCGACGGCATCTCCAGCAGCCAGGTGTCGCGCATCTGCGAGCAACTGGACGAAGTGGTGGAGAGTTTCCTGGGTCGGCCCCTGGACGGTGGTCCCTACCCCTACGTGTGGCTGGACGGCCTGACCCAGAAGGTGCGGGAGGGCGTTCGCATCGTCAACGTCTGCGTGGTGGTGGCGACGGGGGTCAATGCCGAAGGGCAGCGTGAGATCCTGGGTATGGACGTGGGCGCCAGCGAGGACGGCGCCTTCTGGCTGGCCTTCCTGCGGTCGCTGACCGCTCGGGGCCTCAGCGGGGTGGAGCTGGTAACCTCCGATGCTCACCAGGGGCTGAAGAACGCCATCGCCGCGGTGTTCACTGGGGCCAGCTGGCAGCGCTGCCGCACCCACTTCATGGCCAACCTTGCTCACCCGAGTGCCCAAGCGCGCCCAACCTGGCGTGGCCACCATGGTCCGCACCATCTACCAGCAACTGTCTCCCGCCGAGGTCCACGCCCAACTGGACCGAGTGGTGGAACAACTCCGGGAGCCCTTTGCCCAGGTGGCCGAGCTGCTGGCGGACGCCGCGCCGGACATCCTGGCCTTCACGGCCTTCCCAGTGGCCCACTGGCAGAAGCTGTGGTCCAACAACCCACAGGAACGGCTGAACCGAGAGATACGGCGCCGCACTGACGTGGTGGGCATCTTCCCCAACCGGCTGTCGGCACGGCGGCTGGTGGGAGCGGTGCTGGCCGAGCAACATGACGAGTGGGCCGAAGCCCGCCGCTACCTCACCATCCCCAACGCCGCCGGCAACGAGGCACTGCCGACGCCCAATATGCTGGACGCAGCGGCCTGATCAACATCAAAAGGGATGACGCGCTTTTACACCTCTTGACGGGACACTACCACCCCAGACAGCCTCATCGGCGTTGAAGTCCGGGCTGTAGCCCGGCAGGTTCACCAGCCTCAGCTCCAGCTCAGGCGTCCTGAGGTACTCCCGCACCGCCTCCCCACGGTGGGCCGGCGCATTGTCCCAGATGACCCGCAGCGGCCCTGGATGCTTTTCCTTCAGTTGCGTCAGGAAGGCAACCGAGGTCCCGCTGTTGCTGTTGCCCTCCAGTTCCATCCATTCCACCTCGCCCGTCTCCAGGCACACCGCCGAATAGTAGCTGGCCTTCTCCCCGTACCTCGGGCTGCTCGAGTCCACCAACGCAGGCTTACCCTTCAGCACCCACTTCCCCCGCAATTCCGCGTCCGCCCGGAAGTGGGCCTCGTCGGCAAAGAATATCCTGGCTCCAGTCCGTTGGGCCTCCTCCCACCGGACGGCGTACTCCGCCACGAAGGTCTCCCGCTTGGACTCATCAGCCTTGAGCAGCCGCTTCTTGGGGCGCTTGAAGGCAAACCCCAGCCGGTGAAGCCAGTTCAGGCAACTGCTGCGGCTCAGGCTGATGCCAAACCGTTCTGAGACAAACTGACGCATCACCTTCCAATACCAGTTAGCCATTACGATGCCCGCTGTGGCGGGCGGTTGCTCCACCGCCCCTTTCAACTCCTCCTGCTGCGCCTGGTCAAGGGCGGGGGGGAACCACCGGTCTGCTCGAATATCAGGGCCGCAGGCCCTCCCTCGCCGAAGGCCGACGCCCAACGTCCGATAGTGTGGGGGTCCCGCTCCAGCGCCTCCGCCGTCGCCGCTGCCGTCAAGCCCTGGGCCAGCAGCAGGATGGCGTACCACCTTTCCCGCTCCCGGGGTGTGGGAGCCAGAATCACACGCCGCCGCAAGTCCTTGACTCCCATCTGCCATTGTTCCAGAGACCGGTCTATCTCCCTCACGCCCATCACCAACCCCTCGCAATTTCTGAGACCAGCTACCTCGGTTCCTTCACAAATTTACCCCATGCGTCTGCGTATTTCACCTTGGCTTTGGTTTAGTACTGGTTCAAATCAGCATTGTAGGTAGTTTTAGTGAAAGGCTTCCAAGTGCTACGCTGACTGCAAAATAGAGTGGTGTGGAGGTGTAGTAAACATGGCCTTGGAACAATACGCGGTACAGTTGACGCCGGAGGAACGCGAGCGACTGAGCCAGCTGATTCGCAGCGGCAAAAGTTCGGCGCGTATCATCGCCCGAGCGCGCACCCTGCTGAAAGTAGATGAGGGATGGAACGCACCACAGGTGGCGGCCGCTTTGGACATCTCCAAGGGTACGGTGTACCGCGCCAAACGGCGGTACGCTGAGGAAGGTTTAGATGGCGTGTTGCAGGACCGGGTCCAGGCCAACCGATACCGGAAGCTTGATGACAAGGGGGAGGCCCACTTGATCGCCCTGGCGTGCAGCCCAGCGCCCGATGGCCACGACTACTGGACCCTGCATCTTTTGGCCGACCGAGTGGTGGAGTTGGGGTTGGTGGAGTCCCTGTCCCATGAGACGGTGCGGTTGAGGCTCAAAAAAACGTCCTCCAGCCGTGGCGGAAGCAGCAGTGGTGTATCCCCAAGGTAGGGGGTGAATTCGTGGCGGCGATGGAGGACGTGCTGGACTTGTACGCTGAGCCCTACGACCCAGACCGGCCGGTGGTCTGCTTTGATGAGACCTCCACTCAGTTGCTGGCCGACACCAGGCCGCCCATTCCGGTGCAGCCGGGACAACCGCGGCGTCAGGATTACGAGTATCGCCGCGCCGGTACGCGCAACATCTTCCTGACCTGCGAACCCCTGGCGGGCTGGCGACACGTGGCGATCACCGAGCGACGCACCATGGAAGACTTTGCCCACCAGATGCGGTGGCTGGTGGATGAGGCCTACCCAGATGCTCCGGTGGTCCGAGTGGTGCTGGACAATCTGAATACCCATCGTATGGCCTCCCTCTACGAGACCTTCCCCGCCGCCGAAGCTCGGCGCATCGTCAGGCGGCTGGAATTTCACCACACGCCCAAGCACGCCAGTTGGCTCAATCCTGTCCTGAGCTTGCCGAAGGGATGGCGGAGATCGAGTTCAGCGTGTTGACCCGGGCCTGTCTCCAGGGGCGTAATCCCGACGAGACTGCCCTGCAGCGAGCCATCAACGCCTATGAGGTCCAGCGCAACGCCTCCAAGGCCACCATCAACTGGCGGTTCAACACCCAGGACGCCAGAACCAAATTGCATCGCCTCTATCCCTTCAATTCCAACATTGATTGAGTACTAGAGGTCTGGCCGGAAAGCCATTGGCCGGGTTTTGCACTACGCCAAGCAGACGTATTACAGTCGTATACGGCGTGATAATGTATGCAATACGTTTCAAGATCCCATTATTACATCGGCAATCGACGCCAAGAAAATAACGGCTTGGGGAGAATCGGGGTTTCCGGCCAGATTTCTAGAACACGTCAACCGAGCAGGATCGCGCAACGTTATCTGGCCAGCGATACAACGTCAGAGGGGGAATCCGCCATGGATAAAAGAATCTGCTAATTCAGCTCAATTTCCGGATTTCATAGACCGACCACTCGGAGGAACGGTTTGAAGCAAGCACACAACCAGACCAAGGAACGACCGGTGCAGCCATAGGTCCATGACGCGATCAATCCACGGGTCATGCCCGCGGTGCGACAACCAGACCGACTCCAAGGCCGAGAGCAGCACAGCAGTTGAGATGGTTCCCACGTAGGCGGCGGGCAAAAGGTTACGCATTTCGCGTGGGCGATCACGTTTGACCATCAATGTAACCCCGCCCGTGTGCGAAACCACTCGTCTGTTGTCGAACTCGCTGCGCGATTTCGCACAGTGTCAGGCACGTAGGTAAAATCGATCCACAATCCAAAATCTTGTCAGTATCATTGGGTCATATCCTTGCGTTACGGACCCCTGAGTCATGGGTTGCGGATTGTCTTCTCCATTGATCTCGGTTGCTCAATGACTTCTACCGCCACGGCTTCGCGGGGTATACCTATCTCCACCAAGAACGTGTAAACGGGTTCGACATTCTCCCAGTTCACCACGCCGATGTAGATTTCATTTGAGGCTTCCTGTAGATCAAGCATTATCACCCCTTCCCGATCCCATAACCCCTTGGACTTTGCCAACTCAATCCAGTCAGCAAGTTGGGTGATGGTGTAGCCGCCCTTGATGACGTTCAGCTTTAATCCCGGCTTCACGCCGAACGATTTTTCAACCTTCTTCCGAGCCCTCTCCTGTATGGTCGGGTCCGTTTCGTTTTCGGTGAGATAAATGTTGAGCACGCTCTGGTTGTCGGACAGGAATGCTCCACCGAATTCGGGAATGTCGGCCTCTACTTCCTTCAACCGTTGGTTGCTATCCTTGTAGGTCGCCGGCTCGGAGTCGTTGGGCGGCCGTTGAGACCACCCGGTCCCTACCCCGACAACCGTCCATGCGACTGTCCCGGCGACCGCCGCCGTAAAGATTCCGACTATGATCCAAAATCGTTTCAGTGTCATTGCATCATCCCCTTGTGGAGGCGATTTCGCTACTCGTTGAACTTGACCTTCGCGACGAAATGCGTCGACTCCATGGCTGATTCGAGGAGGCTAGCCTCAGGTTTTATTCTGCTGGCGAGCCCCTGCCAATTCGAGGACTAGCCCACTGAATATGACCAGAAATACGACCTACATCCACGTAACACAGCCCTTGGCGCTCCACATCGTCGTCCACATCATGGTTGCAAACAACGCGTTAGCGAAAGTACACCACCAAAGCCTCATAATCAATCGAGCCTGAACCGTCCGAGAGATTGAATGATCTGGGCGGCCTCCACAGAAACCGCCCAGACCCGTCCTGACCACAGAACGCATGCCATCGTTACCATCGCCTCGCCGACGACGAGCCTGTTATCTCATCCTTCGTCAGCTCGAAGGGCGCGTCGGAACTCGACACCCTCTCCAGACCTTCGTCTTCAATGGTTTCCTTGTACCGGTCCGTCGCGATGAAGGTTAGACGACCATTGGAGTCCATTTGTGCAATTCCCGGTTCCCCAGGACGCACCCATAGGGTATCCCCGTACTCACTCGCGTAATCTTCCAGAGCACCACGATTTATCAGGAAAAGCACATATTACTCACCTGAATCCAACGATACCTGGTCGTATTCAAGCCGGTCTGAACCTCCATCATCTCTAGCAGTCTTCACCGACTTGGTGAACACCATATACTGCGTATCTCCAACACTGGCGTCACCCTTGAGCGATTTGTCAACCCGGAATTTGCGGAATATCTCCGTCACCGAGCCGATCACCTTGCCATCGTTCGTCGTGACCGTCGGCCTTTCGTAGGTGCTCTCACTCAGATATGTCGCCAAGACGATTCGCTCCGAGTTCTCGACCAAAGAGGCACCATCACGGAAATCCCGCCACGAGCCCAGCCCACCGCTGGTCGGTAAGAAGTTGTAAGCGAATAAAATGCCCGCCAGCACCGCCGCCAGCACCCGCATTCCAACCACCAGAGCCGATTTCTTGTTAAGCACAACTCACCTCCTTTAGTAACTGCAATCCACTGGATAGCTTGAGTGCGTGTAGCGGTCGTTCACGCCACATTCATCATCCAATTTGATTTCGTCGACGGCACCAACCGCGTCCCTGACATCCATGATCGCTGGAGCGTGAGTGCTGTGACTCAGGCCGATGTAGTGGCCCAACTCGTGCAACGCCACTGCGAACTTGGTCGCGTAGTCCGCGTTCTCCGGAACCACATCCTTGTTGATCCGCGAAAACGTTTTGGAACGCCAACCGAAGTCCAAACACCACCACGATGTGTACCCGTAGGGACCATCCGGCCCCAACTCCTGCGCACCGATGCGGTGGCTGTTCTGCGCAGTGTGATACCTGAACTGAACCGGAGTGTCGGAATCATCCCAATCATCCATAGCATCCCCGAACGCCGGCCCATAGGCATTGCCCGGCAGGAGAGGCGGGCCTTATAAGAATGGTCCTTTCGCTAAATCTCAAACCCAAACCCAGCCGGCCGGCTACAATGCTTTCAACGTGCAGGCACGCACCTGCCGACAATGACTGACTCCGAGATCTCGACGATGATCCGCACAATGAAATTCGCATTACGGTACGACCCGGCCAACAGCCAAGCCATCGGCTACCACGGCACCCAGCAGAACGCCGCCTACAACCACGCCGTTGATGTCCTCAACCGAGAGCCGAACCTGCCCAAGCGCAGCGGAAAGAACCACGCCGACGCCATCAACAAACGGATCACCACCTAGCGCCAAACCAACCGGGAAACCGCAAAAGCCCCATACCACGTCCACCAAGAAGGCGGTGAACAGGCGTGGAAAGCCAACCAGCTCCTGCAACAGAGTCAAACCCAACGGCTGGGACGGATTGCCAGTGCTGTCGCAAACGGCGAAGAGCCGAAGCAGCGTGACGTGCGTCCACACCGACGTACCCTCGCGCACCGTTCCCGTAAAGACTGCCGCCTCAGCCTGACCATCACCGACCGGCGACTTTTCGAGGTGAGCGACGACGGTCAGACACTGACCAGCAGCCAGTGCGGATTCACCCTCCGACTACGCGCCCGCCAGACCATGAAATGGCTGGACATACGCTCGATACGCCTTGTTCCGGTGAAGAGATATGGCGCACGCGCGCCGCTTCACCGTCGCCGCTACTGCCTGCACGTCCAGGTCGCGGTACCGGAGCCAATACCACTGGAAACACTGGACATCCAAGAACTTGAGGACATTCTCGGCGCCGACCGAGGTACGAAGAACCACTTGGCCGTCAGCTCCGGACATCGAGCTCACCACCGAGGCGGCACACGGCGTCGCAATGGGAAACGCAAGCACCAACGCCACATCGCCGGCAAGCCGCGTAACAGCAAACGACGGCGACACGCTGTCGCCAAAGACCGAGAGATTGCCCGACGTTACGCCCAGCACCGCGACCAAGAAATGCGTCGGCAAATCCGCGACATCTTGCTGGAAGCCAAGCCCAAGATGGTCGCCGTCGAAAGCCTACACCCCATCAGCTTGATGGCATCCGCCCGCGGAACTGCTGCCGCGCCCGGCAAGAACGTTGCCGCCAAGCGAAAGCTCAACGAAAGCCTCGCCGAGGCCGCCATCGGCCACGTCGGCAAACTCCTGCGGGAAGAAGCCGCCAAACTCGGCATACCCACCGTCTCCGTTCCGCCGCACGGCACGTCCCAGACCTGCCCGCGCTGCGGGGACCGGCACCCGAACAACCGCGAGAGCCAAGCGGTGTTCCGGTGCCGGAACTGCAGTCTTTACGCACATGCCGACTGGACTGCCGCCGTCATCATTCGCAACCGGGCTTACGTCCGGCACTGCGAATGGCAGTCAGGTTATACACCCGACGTACTGACCGCACCCACCGGGTGGCGAGAGCAGCCATCCGGATCCAAGCCACAACAACCCCGTTTAGGCTTGGAGCTAAGCGTGTTCAAGCCGGAAGGCACCGCGACGAGTTCCCACGGGAACAGGGTCCGTGGCCGAAGGCCGGCCCGCCGTATTCAAGCGGCGAGCCAAGGCGCCAAAAGTGTTACGAATAGTGTTAGTCACGGAACACACTCTCGGGGTTACTCGGAATTATCCGTTGAAAACCCCGTTTCCGGGTTCCGTGCTCAATTTGTCAACACGCTCTAGATAGGATTCGAGAAGGAAGTTTAAGGAACCAAAAAGTGGAATGCAAGAATCCCAACGTGACCATCCAGTTTTCCTGGATGGATGAGGTCGCGGGGAATTGATTGAGGCGAATAAGGGCAGATGAAGCATATTTCGGCAATATTGGCTTCGGGTATTATGGCGCTGGCCTTGAGCTGCCAGGATCCCGCAACGCCACAGCCGACGGGAGTAAAGTCTACCGCTACCACATGATGCTCCGCCAGCAGTTGCTCTGGTTGAATGGACAACAACACCTGAAACGACCCATGAGCCAAAGCCAGCACTTGTTCCGACGCTAACAAATACACCCGTCCCTACATTGACTCTTACCTCTGCGCCTGCCGATACGCCCACAGTTGGGCCAACACCCAAGTCCGCGGCCATTCAGGCGCCTACTCCCACAACGGCGCGTACATTAACACCTACACCATGCTGACAAAGACTCGACTTGTGCAACTGCCGCCTATTCCCGATTACGACTGGGCCAGCGACTTTGTCGCCAACACGCATGTCATTGATGGCAACGTCAATTGGTGGATGCGTGTCGACCCGGGCTGCACCGGAGACTGCGAGCGCGCGATATTCCCCGGGGATTGTTCAAGCAATTTCGGAATCCTAAAAGCGGCGACCGGGCTTGATATGGGCCTCATCAACATCAGTTCGGGCGTGTCGTCAATGATTGCGCTGCGGGACCGGGTCAGCGGCGGGTGGATCGCCAACGGGCGAGTAGTTCGCACCTATACGGACATCGACACTGCTTACGAAAACGATGAGTATGCTGTGGTGTTTTATGTGCAGGTCCGGAATGCACCGAACTGGCAACTCGAAGGCGACATAGCAAGGTTAAGAGAATGGTACGACGCGGGCCTCAGGGTCCTGCAGCTTGCTCATAGCTCCAACAATGACGGACCTGATGAAAGACTCGGATACGGTGATCGTGAGGGGGAGGAGTTGGGCTTCACACCTCTTGGCCGCCCCGCCATTGCCGAGATGAACTCCCTAGCAGGATGTTGAAATGGGGTGGTTGAATGGTGGGGTGCAGTATTCGGGCGTCGTAATATCACACGCTGGCGTCTGCGATACGGGGTCTGAGGTCTGGTGGACGCTGGGCTCAGGCCGATTTAGGAGCTTTCCAGCACGGTGAGCCGGTCAGGACAGACTGATCCCGCGGCTCACGCTGTGGCCGCCGTCAGGTTGGCCAGTCGCACCAGGTTGTAGCCGGCGATAGTCATTTCCGCCCACAAGCGGTTGCGGGCAATCCCGCGGTAGCGCAGTTTCCGTCCGCCACCCACCGTCTTCAACCAGCCGAAGACCTCTTCAATTCGCTTCCGTGCCCGCTGACTGAACCGGTTAACCATCGTGGCGCGTGGTGCGTCTGTCGATGGCCGAGCGCTGCTTCTGGGCCACATGGGGCGTTACCTTCAGGTTCCGGCATGCTCTGACGAAGCCCCTGGTATCGTAGCCCCGGCCAGCACCCACGGTAATGCGTCGGGCGCCGGGCGCTGACGCCAACATCTCCACCGCCGCGTCCCGTTCCCCGGCGCCGTCAGCTGGGGTGAGACGCACGTCCACCACCAAGCCTTCCCGATTCTCCATCAGCACGTGGGCGCCGAAACACAGGCGCGCTTCCTTGCCTCTATCTTTCCTCGCCAACCTAGCTTCCGAGTCCGTGGTGGACCGGTGGGTCTCATTGCGCCGCCGCTCACCCCGAAAGTCCACTTCCCGATTGCGACCGCCGCCGCCTTCCCCCAAGGCTGCATTCGGCGGTGGGTCTTCGTCCCGGGGACGGAAACTCTGCAGCGATGCCCAGGCTTCCAGCAGCGTCCCGTCTACGCTGAAATGATCCTCCGACAGCAATCGTTGCTCACGAGCCTGCTCCACTATCTGCAGCAGAAACTCCCGGGCCACGTCGGCGTCCAACAGCCGTTGCCGGTTCTTGGCGAACACCGAGTGGTCGAAACTGTGGTCCATGATGTTCAGGTCCAGAAACCACTTGAACAGCAGGTCGTACTCCAGCTTTTCACAGAACTGCCGCTCACTGCGCACCGAGTAAAGCGCCATCAGCAGGCCGGCTTTCAGCAGGTGCTCCGGCGGTATCGAGGCGCGACCGTTTGGGGCATACATCAGGGCAAAGGTGGGAGAAAGCTGAGCCAGGGCCCGAGCCACCATTGGTTTGATACGACGAATGGGATGACCTTGGTGTCCCGCGTCAACTATATTTGCCGGTTGGCGTCAATCAGTTTTGCCGGTTCACCTCCTTGGCCTGGCCCCGTTGCTGGGCAGCGTTGGTCCGGTAGCTGGGGACGTCAAACTCCAGGATGACGGAGTGGTGCACGACCCGGTCAATCGCCGCGGCGGTGGCCATGGGGTTGGCGAAGATGCGCTCCCACTCCGAGAAGACCAGGTTTGACGTGATGCCCAACGATCGGCGCTCGTAGCGTTCGGCGATGAGGGTGAAGAGGACCTCGGACTCCTCGGCGCCTTGGGGCAGGTAGCCCAGGTCGTCGAGGAGCAGGAAGTCGAAGTTGTCCAACTTGCGCAGCTGGCGGGGCAGGTCCAGGTCGCGCTTGGCGGCGAGGAGTTCCTGCACCAGGCGGTGGCCCAGGGCGCACCGGGCGTGGGTCTTGCCGGTGCCGGGCAGCCCGAAGGCCAGCACGTTGACGCCGCGCTCCACAAAGCTGCCCTGGGCCAGCTGGTCCAGTTGCTGCCGCAGCGCCAGGGGGACTCGGTCGTGCTCGAAGGTTTCCCAGGTCTTGCCCGAGGGCAGCCGGGACTCCCGGCGCAGCCGGTTGATGCGCCGGTGGCGGCGATCCTCAGCTTCCTGCTCCAGTACCTCCAGGAAAGTTGCCAGGGCATCGCCGTGTCCAGCGGCGGTGAAACGAGCCACCGACTGGGCGCCCACCGTGGGCAGCTTGAATTGGCCGCACAACTGGCCGATGCGGTCCTGCATCACGCTGGTGTCCGTCATGCGCACACCCCCGCCGCCGCCAGGCTGACCGTGAGCAGGCGGTCGTAGATTTTCAGGTCCGGCTTCCCAGACCAGACCAGCACCGGAGCTTCGGGCACCTTGGGCTCGGCCAGGTCCCGCACCTCCGCGTAGTCGAAGGACTCACCCGCCTCCAGCAGTAACGACAGCGCGCTGTCCACCGTGGCTTCCATGGTGGTCGCCGCCAGGTGCAGGATCCGCACGTACTCCACGTCGGCACGCTCCCCACGCCATTCCCTGAGCGCGTCGTAGGTCAGCCGGAAGTGCATGGTGGGAAACAGCTGCTCCCGGAAGCGGTAGCGGGCAAAGACTCCGGGCTTGCGCACCAGCGACCCAATGACGTGGCGGTAATTGACGTTGGCTTCCCCCTCGCCACGCACCCGTTCCATCCGTTCCACCAGGTGGCCCTTGTAGTACACTTCCGCCCAGTCGGCGTACAGACGGATCTGCACCTCCTTGCCGATGAGGCGGGAGGGAACGCTGTAGCTATGTCCCGCTACCTGGATGGTGCACCACTTGCGCATCTTGGACTGGTAGTTGACGTATTCCGGCACCGGGGCTGGGGGCAGGGAGCGTAGGCAAAGCAACTCCTGCTCCAGCTTCCCCTGTACCAGGCGATTGCGTCTCTCCACCATCTGCCGGACGAAGCTGGCGTAGTCGTCGACAGTGTCGAAATCGCGGCTGCCCCGCAGGATGAGGGCCTGGTCGATGGCGTCCTTCAAGCGGTAGTGGGCGTGCTCGGCGACGCCGTTTTCATGGCTCTGGCCGGGATTGATGCGGGTGGAGCGGAGGCCATAGTGGTCCAGCAGGGCGGCGTAATTGTCGTTAAGAGCGCGGCCGCGGCTGCTGCGCAATTCGTGAGTGGCAGCCGCGGTATTGTCGCTGCGCACCACCTCTGGAACGCCGCCCAGGGTCCAGAGGGCATTCTGCAATCCCTGCTGCAAGGCAGGAAGGTCTCACCGGCGGCGACCTCAGCGTAGCGCCATCCCGAGTGGCTGAGTATCAGCTGGAACAGCAGGTGGGGGTAGGACTGTCCGGCGATGGTCACCTTGAGTTCCCCGCAGTGGGTGAAGTCGAACTGGGCCTCCCGTCCCGGCGGATGCACCTGGGGGAAGTACACCTCCTGATCCGGACCATGCAGCGCCCGCCTCCTGAGCCGGTCGAAGGGCCTGCAATCGTCGTTGCAGCGCGCATTGCCTCAACAAAACCGTTACCCAACGCGATTGGTTGCCTCAAATAAAATGTTGCCCAAAATCGGGGAGGCAATCGCGTGGGAGGAGGCATCAGCAAGATGGCAAAACAGGAATTGCTGGCGACGATCCGAGACCGTTACCGAGCTTCATCCAAGAAGGACAAGGGCCGGATTCTGGACGAGTTCATCGCGGTGACCGGCCACCATCGCAAGCACGGCATCAGGCTGCTGGGGCAGTCCGGCGACGACGGAGAGCAGCAGCCGGCGGTAAAAAAGGGCCGACGCATCTACGACGAGGCGGTCCGCCAGGCGCTGATCGTGGTCTGGGAAGCCGCTGGCCGGATCTGCGGCAAGCGGCTGAAGGCGGCATTGCCCCATCTGGTGGAGTCCATGGAGCGCCATGGTCACCTGGATCTGGACCCTGGGGTGCGCCAACGGCTGCTGGCGGCCAGCGCCGCCACCCTGGACCGGCTGCTCCAGCCCATCAGGACACCGGCGGGCCGCAAGCTCCGACGCAGGAGGCGGCAGTCGCCGGGCCGCAATATTCCGGTACGGACCTTCGCCGGGTAGTGTCCCGTCAAGTAGTGTAAAAGCGCGTCATCCCTTTTGATGTTGATCAGGCCGCTGCGTCCAGCATATTGGGCGTCGGCAGTGCCTCGTTGCCGGCGGCGTTGGGGATGGTGAGGTAGCGGCGGGCTTCGGCCCATTCGTCGTGTTGCTCGGCCAGCACCGCGCCCACCAGGCGCCGCGCCGACAGCCGGTTGGGGAAAATGCCCACCACGTCAGTCCGGCGCCTTATCTCCCGGTTCAGCCGTTCCTGCGGGTTGTTGGACCACAGCTTCTGCCAGTGGGCCACTGGGAAGGCCGTGAAGGCCAGGATGTCCGGCGCGGCATCCGCCAGCAGCTCGGCCACCTGGGCAAAGGGCTCCCGGAGTTGTTCCACCACTCGGTCCAATTGGCCGTGGACCTCGGCGGGAGACAGTTGCTGGTAGATGGTGCGGACCATGGTGGCCACGCCGGGTTGGGCACGCTTGGGCACTCGGGTGAGCAGGTTGGCCATGAAGTGGGTGCGGCAGCGCTGCCAGCTGGCCCCAGCGAACACCGCGGCGATGGCGTTCTTCAGCCCCTGGTGGGCATCGGAGGTTACCAGCTCCACCCCGCTGAGGCCCCGAGCGGTCAGCGACCGCAGGAAGGCCAGCCAGAACGCGCCGTCCTCGCTGGCGCCCACGTCCATACCCAGGATCTCACGCTGCCCTTCGGCATTGACCCCCGTCGCCACCACCACGCAGACGTTGACGATGCGACCGCCCTCCCGCACCTTCTGGGTCAGGCCGTCCAGCCACACGTAGGGGTAGGGACCATCGTCCAGGGGCCGACCCAGGAAACTCTCCACCACTTCGTCCAGTTGCTCGCAGATGCGCGACACCTGGCTGCTGGAGATGCCGTCGCAACCCAGGGCCTTGATCAGATCGTCCACCCGCCGAGTGGACACGCCTTCTACATAGGCTTGCTGGATGACGGCCAGCAGGGCTTTCTCGCTGCGCCGCCGCGGTTCCAGCAGGCTGGGGAAGTAGCTGCCTTCCCGCAGCTTGGGAATGTGCAACTCCATGGTGCCCACCCGGGTGTCCCAGGTGCGGTTGCGGTAGCCATTGCGGTAGGTGACCCGCTCCGGGCTGCGTTCGCCGTGCTGGGCGCCGATCTGGGCGGAAACCTCGGCGTCCATGATGCCGTCCACCAGGACCCGCAGGGCTTCCCGCAGCAAGTCCACGTCTCCGTCCATACCACGCTTGCGTAATAATTCCAAAAGATCCATTCTTTGCTTGACCACCGTCGTTCTCCTTGGTTGGGTTGTTGTGATTCCACAAGGATGACGCGGTGGTCAGCGTTTTGCCAACCGCCTAACTCTTACACCACTTCCTGGGACTCTACTCTTCGCCGATTGGAATGCGCCGCCACCAGGATTCCTGGAGATTGACCTGGTGATCCACCACGGCGGCTCCTGGTGGGGTTCCATGATCCACAGCCTGGTGGCCACCGATATCTGCACCGGCTGGACCGAGGCCGTGCCACTGCTGGCCCGGGAGCAATCCCTGGTAGTGGCAGGACTGGAGGCCATCGGGCGACAGTTGCCCTTCCCAGTCAAAGGCATCGACTCGGACAACGACAGCGTATTCATCAACGCTACTCTCACCAAGTACTGCGCCGAGCGGGGCATCGAGTTCACCCGTTCGCGGCCCTACCGCAAGAACGACCAGGCCTGGATCGAGCAGAAGAACGGCGCGGTGGTCCGCCACTTCGTCGGTCATGACCGCTACTCCGGCGCGGTAGCCGGACAAACCATGGCCCACCTGTACGGGGCGGTGCGACGGTACGTGAACTACTTCCAGCCGTCGTTCAAGTTGGTGGAGAAAACTCGGCACGGCTCCAGGGTCGTCAAGCGGTACAGCCCGCCAGCCACACCCTGCGATCGGCTGATACAGCATGACGCGGTCAGCGTGGAGATGACGGCGGCGCTGAGTGAGTATCGGGTCCAGTTGGACCCGGTGGCGCTGCTGCACGCCATCCGGGAAGCCCAGTCGGCCCTGGCCGCGGTTACGTCTCCCGAAATCCGGCCCACTCCCAGCGGCGAGAGCCTGGAACAGTTCCTGGCCAAGTTGCCCGACTGGTGGCGGCAGGATGCAGCGCATACCGCACGGGAGCGGCGGGTGCAACCGCCCCGCACCTGGCGAACTCGGCCCGACCCTTTCGAAGGAGTGTGGTGCGACGTGCTGTCCTGGTTGCAGGAAGACCCTGACGCCAGTGCGGTGGTATTGCTGGGCCGACTGCAAGAGGCCGAACCGGATCGGTTCAGCCGGGCTCACCTGCGGACGCTGCAGCGCAGGGTGCAGCAGTGGCGCGGCATCATGGCCAAAAAGCTGGTCTACGCCACGGCTGGTGAGCCCATGGCGGGACCCGCTGCAATGCCGGAATTAGCGCTGGTCGGGAGGGACCCCAGGTGCTAAAGTTTCGGTAACATTTCTCAATGAGGCAACAGGCAGCGTCCGCAGCTGGGATGCGCTGAACCGCCCGGGATGCTGCTCCTCCTCCTGAGCTTGTCGAAGGGCAGTCGATAATTGTCGTTGCCTTCAGCTTGCCCGTCGGATCATTCCGCAGCAGCGGCTCAATCTCATCCTCCCACACCCCGTCGAAGGGATCGGGCCGGGTGCGCCACCGATGCTCCGGTTTCGTCGCCGACGGCAATGGCCCACTCTGCCACTTGCGCGCTGAACGCACGCTCATCCCAGCCTTGGCCGCTGCCGTTTCCTATGTCTTGCCTTCCATACGTTTCTGCCTCAATAGCCTGGTTTGTCGGTCTGTAATCAACGGTACCTCCGTACCGAATGATTACCCCATCTCGACCGGCAAAAATAGTCGTCGCTACCGGCAGGACTAATTGTCGTCTATCACTTGGGGAATCAGAGCGTCCGGCGTAACCGCCGTCAGCATCTCAACCTGTCGCGCCGCGTTGCCTCGCATGAGGAACCTCCACAGTCCTGGTACCCGGCATCCTATCATCACCTCGCTAACCCGCCCCGTTTTTCAACACCCTGTTAGTCCCAATCCACCGAGAAGATAAGTGTCGCGGCGGGTTGAATGGGTAAGAAAGTGCTCCTGTGCATCTGGGATAATGGTTTTCGAGACAGAAAAACAACCCCAGACCAGGAGCACCCGATAGATGCTACCACGCAGTTCCCCCGACGGCATCCACATCGCCTTCGATGACCACCGCCTGGTCAACAATGCTGGGCTGCTCCTTCCCGCCACGTTGGTCCAGCACCTGGGTCTGCCCCAACTGGTACAGGAGCGCCTCGACCTGGGCAATGCCCCGGGTCGGGCGAACACGGGCGACAAGATTGTGACCCTGGTGGCGTCAGCGCTGGCTGGCGGCGACTGCATTGACGACGCCGGCGTGTTGCGCACCGGCAGTACGGCCAGCGCCATCGGCTGCGTGGTCAAGGCGCCATCCACCCTGGGGACCTTCCTGCGCAGCTTCCGGTAGGGCCACGTCCGGCAACTGGATCGGGTGAGCCGTGAGTTGCTGGCCCGGGCCTGGGCTGCTGGGGCCGGACCCGGCGACGGGCCGTTGACCATCGACCTGGACTCCACCATCTGCGAGACCTACGGTCTGGGCAAGGAAGGCGCGCGCCACCACAGCTACACCGGCCAGCGAGGCTATCACCCGCTGCTGGCCATTGCCGCCGGAACCGGCGACGTGCTGATGTCTCGGCTGCGCGAGGGCCGGGCCAACACCGTTCGGGGCGCCGCCCACTTCCTGCGTGAGACGGTGGGGCGGGTTCGCTACAGTGGGGCCACCGGACAACTCACGGTGCGGGCCGACAGCGGCTTCTACACTCATGGCATGGTATCCGTCTGCCGCGAGATGGATGCCCGCTTCTCCATCACCATCCGCCAGCACGCCCGCCTGCGCAATATCATCGAGGCCCTACCCGAGGAAGACTGGACGCCCATACCCTACTGGATGGAGGGCGCCGCCGACGTGGCCGAGACTGACTACACCCCTTTCCAGAGTGAGCCTGACGCCGCACCCGCGCGGCTCATCGTCCGGCGGGTGAAGCCCACGCCCGGTTCCCAACTGGCCCTCTTCGCCGCCTACCGCTATCACGGCTTCATCACCGACCGGGACGGGGAACCCTGGCACTGGAGGCCGACCATCGGCGCCACGCCGAGGTAGTGTCCCGTCAATAGGTGTAAAAGCGCGTCATCCCTTTTGATGTTGATCAGGCCGCTGCGTCCAGCATATTGGGCGTCGGCAGTGCCTCGTTGCCGGCGGCGTTGGGGATGGTGAGGTAGCGGCGGGCTTCGGCCCATTCGTCGTGTTGCTCGGCCAGCACCGCGCCCACCAGGCGCCGCGCCGATAGCCGGTTGGGGAAAATGCCCACCACGTCAGTCCGGCGCCTTATCTCCCGGTTCAGCCGTTCCTGCGGGTTGTTGGACCACAGCTTCTGCCAGTGGGCCACTGGGAAGGCCGTGAAGGCCAGGATGTCCGGCGCGGCATCCGCCAGCAGTTCGGCCACCTGGGCAAAGGGCTCCCGGAGTTGTTCCACCACTCGGTCCAATTGGCCGTGGACCTCGGCGGGAGACAGTTGCTGGTAGATGGTGCGGACCATGGTGGCCACGCCGGGTTGGGCACGCTTAGGCACTCGGGTGAGCAGGTTGGCCATGAAGTGGGTGCGGCAGCGCTGCCAGCTGGCCCCAGTGAACACCGCGGCGATGGCGTTCTTCAGCCCCTGGTGAGCATCGGAGGTTACCAGCTCCACCCCGCTGAGGCCCCGAGCGGTCAGCGACCGCAGGAAGGCCAGCCAGAAGGCGCCGTCCTCGCTGGCGCCCACGTCCATACCCAGGATCTCACGCTGCCCTTCGGCATTGACCCCCGTCGCCACCACCACGCAGACGTTGACGATGCGACCGCCCTCCCGCACCTTCTGGGTCAGGCCGTCCAGCCACACGTAGGGGTAGGGACCACCGTCCAGGGGCCGACCCAGGAAACTCTCCACCACTTCGTCCAGTTGCTCGCAGATGCGCGACACCTGGCTGCTGGAGATGCCGTCGCAACCCAGGGCCTTGATCAGATCGTCCACCCGCCGAGTGGACACGCCTTCTACATAGGCTTGCTGGATGACGGCCAGCAGGGCTTTCTCGCTGCGCCGCCGCGGTTCCAGCAGGCTGGGGAAGTAGCTGCCTTCCCGCAGCTTGGGAATGTGCAACTCCATGGTGCCCACCCGGGTGTCCCAGGTGCGGTTGCGGTAGGTGACCCGCTCCGGGCTGCGTTCGCCGTGCTGGGCGCCGATCTGGGCGGAAACCTCGGCGTCCATGATGCCGTCCACCAGGACCCGCAGTGCTTCCCGCAGCAAGTCCACGTCTCCGTCCATACCACGCTTGCGTAATAATTCCAAAAGATCCATTCTTTGCTTGACCACCGTCGTTCTCCTTGGTTGGGTCTGGCATTTCCGATCAAGGATGACGCGGTGGTCAGCGTTTTGCTACACCGATGCTTTTACACCACCTCCCGGTACTCTACTCACGCCGAGATCGAGAACGCCATTCGCGACCTCAAGTACGACGTCGGGCTCAACCATCTCCCCTCGGGGCGCTTCGCCGCCAACGCCGCCTGGCTGGCGGTGCAGGTGATCGCCCACAACCTGGCACGCTGGACGGCGCGCATCGGTCTGGGCCAGCAGGTGGTGACCACCAAAACCCTGCGACGACGCTTCTTCTCCCTCGCCGGACGGCTCACCAGTTCGGCGCGCCGCCTCACTTTGCATCTTCCCCAGCGTTGGCCCTGGGAAAACCAGTTCAGTCGCGCCCTCGCACGATTGCGAGCCCTGCCACTCCCAACCTGACGGCAGCCCGTCTGCCACTGACCAGCCATCTGGCCAACTGAACATCGTCACCAACTCGCGCCAACTCGGTCCGCGAGGGACACTTCCTGCCTACCGCCTGTCGAATTACCCCCGCCATGGCCGCACGGCCGCCATCATCGTGCCGGTGTGGCTGCCCTCACGCCGCCCTCATCCCCACCTATTGGGATCTGGCTAGGCCCGTTCGCCTTCCCTTACCCATCATCCCTTGTGTCAACGACACGGACGTCTCGTTTCGGTGGATTCGGGCTTAGAGACCATTTTAGCGAAGTCGTTCACGGATGCCGTGGACACGTCTACCGGAATGTCAGGCACAATGAACCATCCGTTCTTGGCGACCTCCAGCAATACCGCGCTCACATTCGACGCTTCGTCCCGGTAAAACTGCTCAATCTCCGACTCGCTACGCAAAGAATAAAGTCGAGCGATCGGTCGTACCGGATCTTCAAACCACGATGGATTAGGTTCTATGGGTATTTGTCCTTAGCATATGTAATCTCGACTTTGTACAAAAGCTAGATAAATTATAAGAACAGGGTAAGCTCGACCAAATCACTACAAGAGGTCGAGTATGCCTACCCTGCCCGCAGTCATAGTAACCCTGCTGCTGCCCTTTGAGCACCTGTTTGACCCCAGGACCTGGCGCAAAGCCCAACTCCTGGCCATGGGAGCGATCCTGTCTCCCGGCAAACGCACCGTGTCCTCCGCCCTCAACATCCTGGGGATTGGGCAGCACGGCGACTTCGCCATCTATCACCACGTGCTCAACCGTGCCCGATGGTCGCCGCTGCAACTGAGCCGGGTGCTGTTGCTGCTGGTGGCCGGGCGCCTTGGTTCATCCACCGAGCCGTTGGTGTTCGGCATTGACGAGACGGTGGAGCGACGCTGGGGCCGGAAGATTGCGGCCAAGGGACGGTATCGGGATCCGGTGCGGTCCAAGGACGACCAGGTGGTGATGACCCCCGGATTGCAATGGGTGAGCCTGATGTTGCTGACGCGTATCGGATGGGCGGGTCGACACTGGGCGCTGCCGTTTTTGACCGCGCTGGTGGTGTCGGCCCGCTACGACCGGCGCAAAGGCCGCCGGCACAAGACGGTCACCGACTACGCCCAGCAGATGCTGGTCTGCCTGCGCCGGTGGCTGCCGGACCGGGACCTGGTGGTGGTGGCCGATGGCGGCTACGCCAAGCGCGAGTTCCTGCGGCATTGCCAGAACATGTCAAAGCCGATTGTCGTCGTCACCAAACTGCGCAAGGACGCGTCCCGGTACCAGCCCGCGCCACCGCGGCGGCCCGGCCAGATCGGGCGGCCCCGGGTGGTCGGCGCGCGATTGCCCCGTCCCACGGCGGTGCTGGACGATCCCGCTACACAATGGATTCCCTACCGCGCCACCGGTTCCGACGGCAGTACCGCCAGGGTCGAGCTCGCTTCGGGCGTGGCGCTGTGGTACCACGGCGGGCCGCCGCGCCTTCCCATACGTTGGGTCGTCATCAGATACCTGGAGGAGCGCCGCGGGCCCTATGCTTTGCTATGCACCGACACCGAGGCGGAACCCCTGCGGATACTGCAGTGGTATCTGCTGCGCTGGCAGGTCGAGGTGACCTTTGCGGAGCTGCGGGCTCACCTGGGCATGGAAACCCAGCGCCAGTGGTCGGAACGAGCCATCGCCCGAACCACCCCCGCGCTCTTTGGCCTGTTCAGCGTGGTGACGCTGGCAGCGGATATCCTGATCGAACAGCGTGGCGGCATGGCGCCGCGCACCGCGGCGTGGTATGACAAAACCAGCCCTTCCTTCGCCGACGCCATCGCCCTGGTCAGACGACACCTCTGGGTGCAGCAGGGAACTTTTATGCCGTCCGAGCGCGAGCACGAATCGATAAAAGTCCCGCGCCTCTTGTACCACAGGATGCTCGACACGCTAGCCTATGCCGCTTGATTGTACAAAGCCGAGATATGTAATGCGATTGCTAGAATATCAGGATGATACGGTTGCTACTTCATATTAGAATCTCCAACTAGAGCGGGGCAGGCACGACGGCACCCACACCCTGCGCCACTACTATGCCCGGCACCTTCAGCGCCCCCTCCTTCCCACGTACTCCCGCACCGCCCGAACGACTTGAGAGGCTAAGCCCGTCCCGTCGCTCGCTATCAGGTGGTGCAGTTGGTCGTGCAGCTCGGCCGGGATTTTGCATGTGAATTCTGCGGTCCCAGATGCCCTGACAGCCCGTAGCGTCGTTTGGAACCCCACTCCAGTACGGTTGCCCACGTATTCTTTCACCGCTTGCACGATCTGGATTGTGAGCCCGGTGTCGTCATCCGCCATCAGGTAACCCAACTGGCGCCGTAGTTCAAATGGTATCCGACAATGCAACGTGTTAGTACGCGCACTTGGAGGTGGCCGCTCAGACCTTTCTCTCTGAGAGTGGTGCAGTCGCTGCGGTACAGCCTGGGACATGTGGGAACGTAGCGACTGCGTTGGAAGGCGTTGACGCGACCGGTCGGGCCAACCCAACTAGCCCCAATTGCCTGGCTGGCGAATACACCGCATGGTCTGCTAGTAGCGTTTCAATCTGGTTTTGTAGGGTAAATATGCTGGAGCTTACGGCGAGCATCTTGGGTGGTAAACCGCCAGTTTATGACTGATTTTGCTGCGTTGCGCTCGCGTTCGAGCGCCGCAACCTCTCGCCGCAGCTCCGGCTCATCGCTGATACGGCGGTTCAGACACCCTCTGCTGAAGACGCTCAACTCGATCTCAGCCATGTTCAGCCAGCTGCCATGCGTAGGAGTGTAATGAAACTCGAGGCGTTGGGCGATGCGCCGAGCTTCGCACGGCTCAAATGCTTCGTAGAGCGAGCCGAGCTTGTGGGTGTTGAGGTTGTCCAGTACCAGCCTGACCACCTCGGCATCAGGGTAGGCCTCGTCCACCAGCCACCGCATCTGGTGCGCGAAGTCCACGGCAGTGCGGCGCTCGGTCACCTCCACATGTCTCCATCCACCCTTCGGCTCGCAGATCATGAACAGGTTCCGGGTCCCGTTTCGCTGGTACTCGGTGTCATAGCGTGCCACCCGTCCGGGGGCAGCCTCGATGGGCGGACGCACCTCCCCAGTCAATTGCCTGGAGGTCTCGTCGAAACACACTACCGGACGCTCCGGATTGTACTCCGGTTGGTACAGGTCCAGCACGTCCTCCATCCGCGCCACGAACTCCCCGCTCACCTTGGGGATACAGCACTCTTTCTTCTGCCAGGGCTTGAGTTCGTTTTTTTGAGTATCTGGCGCACCGTCTCCAGGGAGATGCTCTCGGCAAACTCCAACTCCACCACCTGGTCGGCCAACAACTGGAGTGTCCAGTGCGTGTGCCCTGCGGGCGCGGCGCGGCACGCGAAGGCGATCAGGTGCGCTTCCTGCTTGCCGTCCAGCTTGCGCTCCTGGCCCGGCCGCGGTCGCTCATTGATGGCGGCCTCAAGTCCTTCCTCCACGTACCGCTTCCGCGCTCTGGCGACCGTGGCCGCGTTGACCAACAGCACATCGGCTATCTCACGGTCCCGAAGCCCCTGGTCAGCCTTGAGCAGCGACAGCGCACGCTTCACGGTGCGCACTGACGCCTTGCCTCGCTGGGACACCTCATTGAGACGGGAGCGTTCGGCCTCGGTCAACTCTACTTTATACTTGATGGCAGCCATGGCTGGGCACTTCCTCACACAAAGATCATGCCCCAGTATGGCTGCTTTCTTATATTCTTACAAATCTACCCGGCAACGATACTAAACCAAAGCCAAGGTGAAATGCGCAGACGCATGGGGTAAATTTATGAAGGAACCGAGGTAGCTGGTCTCAGAAATTGCGAGGGGTTGGTGATGGGCGTGAGGGAGATAGACCGGTCTCTGGAACAATGGCAGATGGGAGTCAAGGACTTGCGGCGGCGTGTGATTCTGGCTCCCACACCCCGGGAGCGGGAAAGGTGGTACGCCATCCTGCTGCTGGCCCAGGGCTTGACGGCAGCGGCGACGGCGGAGGCGCTGGAGCGGGACCCCCACACTATCGGACGTTGGGCGTCGGCCTTCGGTGAGGGAGGGCCTGCGGCCCTGATATTCGAGCAGACCGGTGGTTCCCCCCGCCCTTGACCAGGCGCAGCAGGAGGAGTTGAAAGGCGCGGTGGAACAACCGCCCGCCACAGCGGGCATCGTAATGGCCAACTGGTATTGGAAGGTGGTGCGGCAGTTTGTCTCAGAACGGTTTGGCATCAGCCTGAGCCGCAGCAGTTGCCTGAACTGGCTTCACCGGCTGGGGTTTGCCTTCAAGCGTCCCAAGAAGCGTCTGCTCAAGGCGAATGAGTCCAAGCGGGAGACCCTCGTGGCGGAGTACGCCGTCCGGTGGGAGGAGGCCCAACGGACTGGAGCCAGGATATTCTTTGCTGATGAGGCCCACTTCCGGGCGGACGCGGAATTGCGGGGCAAGTGGGTGCTGAAGGGTAAGCCTGCGTTGGTGGACTCCAATAGCCCGCGGTACGGGGAGAAGGCCAGCTACTATTCGGCGGTGTGCCTGGAGACGGGCGAGGTGGAATGGATGGAACTGGAGGGCAACAGCAACAGCGGGACCTCGGTTGCCTTCCTGACGCAACTGAAGGAAAAGCATCCAGGGCCGCTGCGGGTCATCTGGGACAATGCGCCGGCCCACCGTGGGGAAGCGGTGCGGGAGTACCTCAGGACGCCTGAGCTGGAGCTGAGGCTGGTGAACCTGCCGGGCTACAGCCCGGACTTCAACGCCGATGAGGCTATCTGGGGCTGGGCGAGAGAGGAGGCCACTGGAAACCTGTGCCTGGGGGGCAGGGCGGCAGTGCAGGAGAGGGTCGGCAAATTCCTGGCCGGGCTGTCCAGCCGGAAAGACGAGGTGAGACGGCGCTGCCGGACGGTCCTGCAATCAAGGGCCGAAACACTCCCGCGAGACTCCCGCCCCGATTCCCAGCACCCGGCAAATGCACATCCCACCTTGGCTTTGGTTTAGTACCGTGTCAATCTGGTTTTGTAGGGTAGATATGCTGGAGCTTACGGCGAGCATCTTGGGTGGTAAACCGCCAGTCTATGGCTGATTTTGCTGCGTTGCGCTCGCGTTCGAGCGCCGCAACCTCTCGCCGCAGCTCCGGCTCATCGCTGATACGGCGGTTCAGACACCCTCTGCGGAAGACGCTCAACTCGATCTCAGCCATGTTCAGCCAGCTGCCATGCGTAGGAGTGTAATGAAACTCGAGGCGTTGGGCGATGCGCCGAGCTTCGCACGGCTCAAATGCTTCGTAGAGCGAGCCGAGCTTGTGGGTGTTGAGGTTGTCCAGTACCAGCCTGACCACCTCGGCATCAGGGTAGGCCTCGTCCACCAGCCACCGCATCTGGTGCGCGAAGTCCACGGCAGTGCGGCGCTCGGTCACCTCCACATGTCTCCATCCACCCTTCGGCTCGCAGATCATGAACAGGTTCCGGGTCCCGTTTCGCTGGTACTCGGTGTCATAGCGTGCCACCCGTCCGGGGGCAGCCTCGATGGGCGGACGCACCTCCCCAGTCAATTGCCTGGAGGTCTCGTCGAAACACACTACCGGACGCTCCGGATTGTACTCCGGTTGGTACAGGTCCAGCACGTCCTCCATCCGCGCCACGAACTCCCCGCTCACCTTGGGGATACACCACTCTTTCTTCTGCCAGGGCTTGAGTTCGTTTTTTTGAGTATCTGGCGCACCGTCTCCAGGGAGATGCTCTCGGCAAACTCCAACTCCACCACCTGGTCGGCCAACAACTGGAGTGTCCAGTGCGTGTGCCCTGCGGGCGCGGCGCGGCACGCGAAGGCGATCAGGTGCGCTTCCTGCTCGCCGTCCAGCTTGCGCTCCTGGCCCGGCCGCGGTCGGTCATTGATGGCGGCCTCAAGTCCTTCCTCCACGTACCGCTTCCGCGCTCTGGCGACCGTGGCCGCGTTGACCAACAGCACATCGGCTATCTCACGGTCCCGAAGCCCCTGGTCAGCCTTGAGCAGCGACAGCGCACGCTTCACGGTGCGCACTGACGCCTTGCCTCGCTGGGACACCTCATTGAGACGGGAGCGTTCGGCCTCGGTCAACTCTACTTTATACTTGATGGCAGCCATGGCTGGGCACTTCCTCACACAAAGATCATGCCCCAGTATGGCTGCTTTCTTATATTCTTACAAATCTACCTGGCAACGGTACTAGTTTATTCCGCGACCGACCTTGTGGGCTTCCTCGAATGTAGTCACCTGACAAGCCTCGAGCGGGCCGCAACCTCCGGCCACCTAAACCGAAGACAAGGTGGGACCTACATTGGTGGGGCGGAGAAAATCGGCTTGTGCGCTGCCGATTAGTTCATCCGCTTGTGCTTGCAGCATGGTCCGGCATCGTCGCTTGACTGCTTCGCGTCGACTGGACAGGCGGGTGAAAAAGTCGCCCACCTGCTCTTGCACTGCGGCCTTGGTGCCCAGGCACCGGTTGGCGGTCGCCTCCTGACGTGCCCAGCCCCAAATGGCCTCGTCAGCGTTGAAATCGGGACTGTAGCTGGGCAGATTCACCAGGTGCAGGTTCAAGCCGGGCGTGGTCAGATAAGCCCTTATTGCGTCGCCCCGATGGGCTGGCGAATTGTCCCAGATCACCGTCAGTGGTTCGGCATGTCGCGCCCGCAGTTGTCGCAGGAAGGCAGCCGAGGTGGCGGAGTTGCTGTTGCCCTCCAGTTCCATCACCTCCACCTCACCGGTCTCCAGACACACCGCCGAGTAGTAGCTGACTTTCTCCCCGCGGCGTGGGCTGGTAGAGTCCACCAGCGCCGGCTCTCCTTTCAATACCCACTTGCCCCGCAGATCGGCATCCGCCCGAAAGTGGGCCTCGTCGGCAAAGAATATCTTGGCCCCACTGCGTCGGGCCGACGCAGTCAGCGCGGCGTACTCCACCACGAAGGCTTCCCGCCGTACCGGGTCCGCCTTGACCAACCGCTTCTTGGGGCGTTTCAGCACAAACCCCAACCGGTGCAGATAGTTCAGGCAACTGCTCCGGCTCAGCGACAACCCGAAGTGGTCCGACACAAATTGCCGCACCGCCTTCCAGTTCCAGTTGGATAGGTCGATGCCGGCTTGCGATGGCGACCCCGGCACCGCCGCCTTCAATTCGGCCTGCTGATCCCCGCTCAGCGCGGGGGGGACCTCCCGACTGCTCAAAAGACAGCGCCCTCGGACCGCCTTCCGCAAATGCCGTGGTCCATTGGCCAATGGTGTGGGCATCCCTGTCCAACGCCCGGGCTACCGCCGCGGCCGTCCAACCCTGCGCCAGCAACCATAGCGCGTGCCAGCGTTCCCGCTCCCGTGGCGTCGGCGCCCGGTACATCCGTCGCCGCGCCTCAGCCTCATCGATCCGCCACCGCTCCCAACAGCGCCCCCATCTCATCCATGCCCAACAGCAACCCCCACCATGATTTGCTCACCGACTAACTCAACCGCCCTCATTCTAACCAATGCTGATGTGGGTTTCACCTTGGCTTCGGTCTAGGACATCGTTGCCGGCAAGATGCACGTAGATCATGGTGGTCTCTATCTGACTATGGCCCATGATCTGCTGCAGCTGTCGAATTCCTCCACCGGCGCGAATATAGAACGTACCGAACGTGTGACGCAGCGTATGCGGGCCCGTTTTCGGCCCGGTGATCCCCGCCAGTGCGAACAATCGGCAGTGTATCAACATGATTCCTTCACGGGTCAATGCTCCTTGCCGCCCAATCCACAGGCGGTCCCTTCGCCGAGGGTGGAACAGGTTCGCCAATTCTCCTGAAACCAGTAATAGCCGTTCCCCAGTTTTGCCGGTGACGGTCAGCCAGCCGTCCCGCAGGTCCCCGCGTCGCAAGTTGGCGACTTCGGCGACGCGCAAGCCGCAGTCCAGCAGCAGCAGCAGCAGCAGGGTGCGGTCCCTGATGGATGTGGCCACAGAAAACAATCGGTCGATCTCGTTCTTGGTCAACACCCTGCGCGTTTGGTTACGTTGTCTGGGCAGAGTCAAGCCGACGCAAGGGTTGGGCCACTTGTGTCGACGCTGAGCCCATCCAAAAAACGATTTCAAGCATTTCAGCAAATCCCGCCGACTTGTCGCTCCTAGCGAATCATCGCCGATGACCGGGAGCAGGTCGAACCCGTCGTTGGGCAATTCTGAACAGTGCTTTATCAGCCTATTAAGCGCCCACCGGTATTGTTTGATTGTTTTCTCCGCCAGTCCGAGATATTTACAGTAGGTCAGGTATTCGCCTGCCAGCGCCGCCGTTTGCATCCGCAACTCCGTACAAAATACTGGCAGTGTATTGGTTCCCTGCGGTTCTCGCTCGCTCCCGTTTTCGGTTGCTATACGCCAACCACCTTGCTAAACTGGCATCACATTGTTTCTCGCCTGCGGGTGTAACTCAGCGGTAGAGTGTTTGCTTCCCAAGCAAAAAGTCGTGGGTTCGAATCCCATCACCCGCTCCAGCTCTGCTCCTTTGGGCCGTCCCCCGGATGCCGCTACAGTGCCCGGCGTAGTCCAGGGCAAGCGACCCGATTCACACTCCAACACATGACTTCCCGACACAGGACTTGCTTACGATGACAACTTCAACTCAACCCTGGACGTCCAGCATTACCGAAATATCAGGTTCCCGCGTGGAGGTAATTACGGGCGGCAGTGGCCGTCCGCTGGTCATTCTGCATGACGAGCTGGGGCATCCCGGTTGGCTCAACTACCACCGCGCGCTGGCGCAAAACCACACCGTGCACGTTCCGTCCCATCCTGGTTTTGGCCAGTCGGATCAGCTGGACTGGTCGATGAAAATGCACGACATGGCCATCTGGTATCTGGGCGCCTTCGACAAGCTGGGCCTGGAAGGCGCCGACCTGATGGGATTTTCCCTGGGCGGTTGGCTGGCCGCCGAGTTGGCAACCATGTGCCCGCAGCAGTTCCGTAAGCTGATTCTGGTTGGCGCTGGCGGCATCCGTCCACCCGGCGGCGAAATCTTTGACATGTTCGAGGTGACACCGCCGTTGTTGATCCAGGCTTCCCTGTTGGACCCCGATGGCACGCCGGAGTACCGGGACATCTGCCCCGCCGAACCCGACGAAGACCTGTTGGAGCGCTGGGAGATCGCCTTGGAGGGCACCTGCCGCGTTTCCTGGCGTCCCTACATGCACGACCCGGGGCTCGTGCACCAGGTTTACCGGCTGGAGCGCATCCCGACGCTGCTCGTCTGGGGAGCGCAGGACGCCATCGTTCCCGTCGCCGCCGGGCAGGAATACCACCGTCGCATCCCCGGCAGCCGTCTGGAGATTATCGAAAACTGCGGCCACCACCCGGAGCTGGAAGCCACCGACCGCTTCGTGGGTCTGGTCGAGGAATTCCTGGCGTAACCCCGCGGCGACGCCGACTATTCGAGGGATTTCACCCTCGCCTTAACCCTCTCCCTTAATTGGGAGAGGGTATTTTTCTATCACTACCTCGCCGGGACCGTCTCCCACCGGAGACCTTCCCATAACCGTCGTACCGGCTTGGGCCGGAACCCATGAGGTTATCGTGACGACGGCCCTCGTGCTCGGGCCGGGATCGCCACGTCGTTACGTTCCTCGCCATGACAGGTTATGCAAATTTCTCCCCAGGCAGAAAACGTCCCGCGACAGCGCAAAAACCCCTCTCCCGCCGGGAGAGGGGTTTGGAGTGAGGGCGCCATCCTTCGACGGGCTCAGGACGAGCGGAAGCTTCCCGGTTGGGGCGGTTCTAGTGGGCGACGTGGCTGGGTACAAAACCGCCGTAGACTGGGTATTGACTGCAAATAAACTCGATGTAGGAAGGTTGTCCTGCATCGTTAGCGGACAGGGCGCGGCGCAACGCGGGAATCACGTCCGACGGCTCCGTGACCCGTTCGGAGTGCAGGCCCAGTTCGCCCGCCACGCGGGACATATCGAGGTCTTCCGGCCCCAGCACCCGGTGCGTGTACGGGTCATGGCCGTCGCCCCAGAAGCCGGGGCCATACCCGGCGAAACCGCCGTTGCTGATATGGGCCACGGTAATCCCAATGTTCTGTCGCACCGGCACTTCCAGGTTGCCAAGCATATAGCCAACGCCGGCGTCGCCGGTAACGGCCACGCTCTGCCGCTCTGGGAAGGCGAGTTTGGCCGATAAAGCCGCCGCCAAACCGAAGCCCAGCGTCGAAATGTTGCCCCAGCCCAGGAAACCGCGGGGAATCAGCGTGTCGTACACCGTGCTCAACTGGTCGCGCGTGTTGCCCGAATCGTGGGTTACGAACGAATTGTGCGGGTCCAGCACCTTCATCATGTCGCCGTACACCCGGTACGGGTTAATGGGCGTGTCGTCGGAAACCATCACCTCCCGATACTGAGCCAGGCCGGCGTCGCGGGCGGCCTTGACTTCGGCAACCACTCCATTGGCCGGACGGCCAGCGCCCGACGTGCGGCGGGACACCTCGTCGGTCAGCGCCTGCAGGGTGAATTTCGCGTCGCCGATCAAGGCGTGATGGGTGGGGTAGATGCGGTTGACGTAGAACTCATCCAGGTTGCACTGGATGATGGTCTTGTTCGGGGCGTTGGGGATGCCGTGGGTGAATCGGCCGGGCGACAGGCTGGAACCGACGGCAAGGATGACATCGCTCTTGTGCAGGTATTCAGACGGATGTTCGCCACGCACGCCGACGAAGAGCGGGTGGTTCTCCGGAAACGCGCCCTTGGCCTTCAGTGTGGTGATGACCGGCGTGTTGGTCAGCTCCGCCAGCGCCGTCAGCTCGGCAGACGCGCCAGCGTAGATGACCCCCTCACCGGCATAGATGAGCGGATTCTGCGCGCCCATGATGAGATCGACAGCGGTGGCGACGTCGGACGGGTCCGGTGCGGACTTCCAGCCCTTGGGAGGCGTGTAAGGGTCGACGGTTTCGTCGTAGATGCCGGCGGCGTTGGGCACTGCTAGCACCACCGGACCAGGTCGGCCGCTGCGCAGCATGGTGAAGGCGCGGCGCATGAACTCGGGCACGCGTTCGGGCCGGTCGATATACCCGAACCACTTGGTAACGGTCTTCAGGCTGGTGGTAACGTCGAACAGCGTATTCTCAGTGCTGCCCGCCGGCACGCCGTCGGTGATGCACAGCATCGGCGAATTATCCTCGAACGCTTGTGCCAGGCCGGGGTAGGAGTACTGCAAACCGGCACCGTTCACGCCGCCCTGCACGGTGCACACGCCAATGCGATCGCCGGCGGTAACCCGAGAGTAGGCGTCGGCCAGCGCCACGGCGTAACGGTCGTCGCGCATCATAATCATCGGCATGCCCTCGCGTCCCAGGGCGTTATTGATGCGACAGACGGGGAAGGTGGAAACCCACTCCACGCCCTCCTGCTTCAAAATGCGGGCGATGGAAGTTGCAACGTCGATGCTCATATCAGTCAATTCCTCATGGGGATGGGATTGGTGCAAATGTGAGGGGATTGTACCATTGCCTTCGAATCGTCATCCCGGCACCATTGCCGCCCGCACCGAGGCGTCATTCCGGCGCAGGCTGGCATCCAGAACGTCCAGCGTCGCCACAATCAATCAAATGGCACCGGCAATGGGCACCGGCCTATTCCGGAGGAGAGGAACGGGAAAGATGTCTAATGGTTTCCTCTGGTTTCAGCAAGCGTTGCCTTTACCTTGCCCCAACCCACGCTGCCTGCTACACTTGCGCCATCGAAAGCAACCCGTTACGCGCGTTTCGTAAGGAGAGGCCCCATGCTGATTGGCCATTTTACCGAGCAGCCCTGGCAGGATGAAAGCTCCGGCCTGATGGGCACCCAGAGCGTTGACCTGGGTATTTCCAACAGCCACTATCGCCCCGAGGTCGGCGCCCAGCTCTACAATCGCTACCTCGACGAGAAAGTTTACGCCGAGGAAATGGGCTTCGACGCCGTGATGCTCAACGAGCACCACTCCACACCCTTCTGTATGCAGGGTGTTACCAACGTCGGCGCCTCCATCTTGGCCCGCATCACCAACAAAGTGAAGATCATCATCCTGGGCAATGTGCTGCCCATCTGGGACGACCCGCTGTGGTTGGCCGAGCAGCTGTCCATGATCGACATGATTTCTCATGGTCGGCTGGTGTCCGGATTCGTGCGCGGCGGCGGTCGCGAGAGTTGGTCCCACAACTCGCCGCCTCACTTCAACCGCGAGCGGTTTGAAGAAGCCCACGACCTCATCATCAAGGCCTGGACCGATCCGGGCCCGTTCCGCTGGGAGGGCAAGCACTTCCACTACCGGTACGTGAACCCCTGGGCGCGCCCGCTGCAGGAGCCGCACCCGCAGGTCTGGATTCCGTCCACCGTCTCGGTGGAGACCGTCAAGTGGTGCGCCGAGAAGCGCTACCCGCTGGTTCTGCTGGCCACCAAGCTGGAACCCACCCGCGAAGCATTCCAGCTCTATCACGACACCGCCGCCGAGCATGGCTACGAGTCTGGCACCCAGAACGTAGCCTACCTGTGGAAGGTGCACGTCGACGAGACCGAGGAGAAGGCGGAGGAAGTCGCTCGGAAGTACCTGTCCGGCGTCAGCAACCCCTTCCTGGCCGGCAACGAGGGCGGCATCAACCCCGCCATCATGAGCCTGCCTGGCCACACGTCCCGCAACTCCCGGCGCCTGTCGGCTTCTGCTTTCGGTCCCGCCGGTCGCTTCGGCACCAACCGGCGACCCTACGAAGACCAGGTTGCCGATAGCACCATCATCGCCGGCACTCCCAAGACGGTTATCCCCAAGATTCGTGAGGTGCTGGAATACCTGCGCCCGGGCTCTGTCTTCTTCTGGGACGGCGACGGCGCCATGACCCACGATGACCAGATGCGCAGCCTGCGCCTGATGGGTGAAGAGGTCATCCCAGCCGTCCGCGAGATGGGGAAGGAACTGGAACTCTACTCGCCCTTCGAGGTCGATGCCCGTACCAACCAGCCCATCGTAAAGGCATCCGAGACGGCCTCTACCACTGCGGACTAAATCCCCGCGAGCGGCCGTCAGGCAGCAATCGAAGCGCCCCGGAGGATGACCCTCCGGGGCGCTTTGTTATCAGCACTGCCCGGCGTTGGCAATGGGCCCGGTTAGCGACGGATGCGGGCCGGATGGTTGAATAACTCACCCAGTGGCAGGTTGAACTCAGGAAACAGCGGCGTGGTCAGCGTATCCTCCGACGTAAGCGCCGCCCGTTCCCGATACGCGCCTTCCACCAACTCCAGCACGGTTAGGGTGTCGGCCACACCGTCAATCACCCAGTATTCCGCGACACCGACTTGCTCATAATGTCGCCGTTTCACAACCAAATCGTGATTCCGGTCCGAGGACAGCACTTCAACCACGATGTCGGGAGCCCCGTCAATCACTCGGCTGCCAATTATGTCGGTTCGTTCGGAACGAATTACGGTAATGTCTGGCCCCACGACGGTGTTCTGCGACAATAGGACGCCGGTTGGTTGAAGGACAATACCCAAACCGGTGTCAATGATTTGTTGCACTAGCGTCGAACTCAAAATCGTCGCAAGAAATTGGTGGTCTGGAATTGGGAAAGCCGCCATGTAAAGTACTCCGTCGATGAGTTCGCAGCGTTTGTCCATTTCGGGCAACGCCAGGAACTCGTCAACAGTCAGCCGTATTCCTGAGTAGATGGTCGTCATGGTGGCTACTCCGGTGGAGGTTTCCTCATATTGTAATCAGGCGCGCCGCGCCGGTCATCAGGCAACTGTCACCCTGCGCCCTTCTTTGCTGGACTGGCGGATGGCGTCGATGAAGTGGTGCAGTTGCACCGCGTGATCGAAGTCGGGCACCACGTTGCCGCCGTTGGAAGTCCCTCGGATGGATGACGCAAACAGGCTGTATAGCTGCCCGACGTTGTACGCTTCCGTCGGGGGTATTTCCGGAGCCAGGTGCAGCTCTTCCGACGCCACCAGGTCCTGCAGGTCGTTGCTGCCGCCCCGGGCTCCCCGAATGGTGACCTCCTTCAGCTGTGGCGAGTCCACGGACACGGCGACCAGCGTGCCCTCCTCGCCGTAAATCTCCATGCGGTACCCGCTGCCGGCCCAGGCGGTGCTACCGATTTGCACCGACGCCACGCCGCCGTTTTTAAGGTTGCCACTGACCAGCACGTTGTCCGGAGACGTGGCCTCCAGGTCATTCCCGGTGTCGGTCTCGTGCCAGGAAGTGGCCTGGGTGCTCACCACGGTAGCCACGTCGGCGAAGTCGCCCACCACGCTGCACAGAGCGTCGATGGTGTGGCCGCAGGCGATGGTGAGGGTGTGGGCGCCCAGCTCGTCGTCCTTCTGCCAGGTGCGCCCCGAGTCCCGGGACAGCACACCTTCGCGCATCAGCCGCACGTGGCAGGTCATCACCCGACCCACGTATCCGTCGTCGATAAGGTTGCGGAGATGGGCAATGGTGGGATTGGCCCGGGCCTGCAATCCCACGGCGGTCTTGACACCCTGGCGTCGCGCCTCCTCGGCCATCTCGATGGCTTCGGCGGTGGTGCGACCCAACGGCCACTCGGTGAAAACGTGCTTGCCAGCCTTCAGTGCGGCCATGGTGGGTTCGTAGTGGCGCGGCACCCGCAGCGAGATGGTGGCAGCCTCCAGGTTGCCGTCGGCAAGCATCTTGTTGTAGTCGTCGTAGGCTGCTCCGGCGTTGAACGCGGCTTTGGCCTCGTCCGCCGACTCCTGGCGGGTGGTGCACACGGCGGCCAGGTCGAAGTCGGGATGCGCCGACAGCGCCGGCAGGTGAGCGCGGGGGGACCAACCCTGGTGGATGTTGGCTCCGATCAAACCGATGCGGATGGGCTGTTGTGTAGTCATTGTTGAGCCTCCAATGGGCGGTTCTTGAGTGGGCGGACGATTCCGTCGTAGTTGCGGTTTTCCAGTTGGCGCCATCCTAACATATCGGGGCAAACCCATCCGACGGTAGTGGTACAATCGGAGCGTTTTCAGCCGCCGCATTACCAGGTGCTACCATGACGTCTCCAGCCGACAGCCGGCTCCATTTCGCCGAGGGCTTGCCCATTTGCCGCATTTTGAACGGTATGTGGCAGGTGTCGGGCGCCCACGGGCGCATCGATCCCGCCGCGGCCATCCGCAGCATGTTCGACTATCTGGACGCTGGTCTTACCACCTGGGATCTGGCCGACCACTACGGCCCGGCCGAGGATTTTATCGGTGAGTTTCGGCGGCAACTGGCGACCGAACGGGGGCCGGAGGCGTTGTCCGGTGTGCAGGCTTTCACGAAGTGGGTTCCCCGCGCTGGGCCGATGACCCGCGAAGTGGTGGAAAACAACATTGACCGCTCGCTGCATCGGATGGGGGTGGAAACGCTTGATCTGCTGCAGTTCCACTGGTGGGATTATCGGGATAGCCGCTACCTGGACGCTCTCACTCACCTGGCCGAACTCCGCGACGAGGGCAAAATTCATCGCGTGGCCTTAACCAATTTCGACACGGAACGCCTGCGCATCATCGGCGATCATGGCATCCGGGTGGTATCCAATCAGGTGCAGTATTCGCTCATCGACCGGCGGCCCGAAGTGCAGATGTCGCAACTTTGTGAGGAGCGCCGCGTCTGGCTGCTGGCCTATGGCGCCCTCTGCGGCGGATTGCTGTCCGACCGATACCTGGAGCAACCGGAGCCGACTCGCGCCGCGTTGACCACCGCCAGCCTGCAAAAATACAAGCAAATGATTGACGCTTGGGGCGGTTGGGAGTTGTTTCAGCGTTTGCTAACCGTGCTCAAGTCTATCGGCGACCGGCACGGTATCAGCATCGCCAGTGTCGCCGTCCGGTACGTGCTGGACCGACCTGCAGTGGCCGGCGTGATCGTGGGCGCACGCCTGGGCGTAGCCGAACACATCGAGGACAACGCCAGGGTCTTCACCTTCCATCTGGATGCAGAGGACTTGCAAAGTATAGATACCGTGCTGGCAAACGCGCGCGACCTGTTCCAGATTATCGGTGACTGCGGCGACGAATACCGACGCTAACGCAAAGAGTGAGCGCCCTCCCCGCTATGGAGCGACGTCATCCAACAAATGCCCGTTACACAAGCCCACTTTAATCTGTCATAACGAGGAGCGCCCGCTCATCCCGAGCTCGTCTAGAGGTCTGGCCGGAAAGCCATTGGCCGGGTTTTGCACTACGCCAAGCAGACGTATTACAGCCGTATTCGGCGTGATAGTGTATGCAATACGTTTCAAGACCCCATCATTACATCGGTAATCGACGTCAAGAAAATAACGGCTTGAGGAGAATCGGGGTTTCCGGCCAGATTTCTAGGGACGTGGCAATCTCGATGAGGTTGAACCCACATCGGCGAACCGCCGTTGCTACGCCGGCGAGATTGCCACGCTACGCTCGCAATGACAAGGTGGGCACGCACGAGACAAATTCCCACGCTACCCTCGGAGGTACCGATGCAAATTGGCGCAATATTCCCCCAAACCGAGATTGGCCCCGATGCCGGTTCGATTCGCGAGTACGTGCAGGCAGTCGAGGAGATGCAGTTTGATTACCTGTTCATCGCCGACCATGTGTTGGGCGCAGACCCGGACCACCACCAGCACGTGCAGGATAGCTACTACACCCACCACAGCGTCGTCCACGAATCGCTAACGACGCTGGCCTTCATTTCGGCCATTACCACCAAAATCCGGCTGGTTACGGGCATCCTTATCCTGCCGCAACGTCAGACGGCGCTGGTTGCCAAGCAGGCCGCGGAGATTGATGTGCTCAGCGGCGGTCGCCTTACGCTGGGCATCGGCGTGGGCTGGAACCATGTGGAATTTGAGGCTCTGGGCGAAGACTTCTCCAACCGCGGCGTCCGTTCCGAGGAGCAAATCAACCTGATGCGCGCCCTGTGGACGCAGGATGTGGTGGACTTCGACGGGCGGTGGCATTCGGTGCGTTCCGCCGGCATCAAGCCGTTGCCCGTCCAGCGTCCCATTCCGGTATGGTTTGGTGCTGGCGGGAGCGCCGGCCCGGTGCCGCGTGATGTGGTTTTGCGTCGCATCGCCCGCATGGGTGATGGCTGGTTCCCCAGCTTCGGACCGGACGACACGGCCAGGGCGGTGTTGGGCAAGATGGAAACCTACATCGCCGAGGCTGGTCGTCAACCCGAGGACGTTGGCCTCGCCGGACGGCTCCGGATGCCGGGCAAGTCACCGGAGGAGTGGCTGGCCGAGGCGGAAGGGTGGCGCGACCTGGGAGCCACCCACATCATGGCCGAAGCCCGCCGTGGCCCGTTAAGCTCCGTAAGCCACCACATAGAAGCCATGCAGCAATTCCGGGAGGTTATCCCCGTCGGCTGGGGAAGTTAGAAAGCCCCTCTCCCATCAAATGAGCAGAGACAGCCCACCGGCGGAAAAGCCCCTCTCCCATCAAGGGAGAGGGAACAACTCGCCGCCAAGAAAAAGCCCCTCTCCCGTTGTGGGAGAGGGGTTGGGGTGAGGGGCGTCTTTACCTTGAGCCGGTGGTGTACGGCGTTTCGCCCAGTGAATGCTCGGCCCATTTCCCGGCTTCGACGGCGGTCAGGAAGTCGGACACCAGTTGATTGAACAGCGCCGGCTCTTCCAGGTTGATGGCGTGCCCACATTGCGGCAGCACCGCCAGACCGCTGTACGGAATCGCCCTTTTCATCATGATGCTCGGCTCGACGCACGGGTCGTCTTCGTCGCCAATCATGATGAGCGTGGGCACCTGCAGGGCGTTCATCTGCGGGATGAGCTGGTCAATCGTGGGACGCTTCAGCTGCACGCCGCGGAAGGTGTAGGCCGCGCCCCGGGCGTTGTGCCCCAGCAGCAGGCGCATGAACTCCTCGTAGCCCCGGGGGTCTTTCCGCTGCAACTGCACCCGCGTCGGGCCGCTGCCGTAGTCCTTCATCACCGGAGGCGTGCCCTCGGCCAGCATTCGCGCCGCCATCGCTTCGCCGCCCGACCGGAAGGCGTCGTTGTGGGTGGTGCCTGATCCCGCCGATGCCACGATGATGCCCTGGCACCGCTCCGGATAGCGCAGGGCGAAGTTGAGCGCAACGTTGCCGCCCATCGACAGGCCGCCGATGTACGCCTCTTCCAGCCCCAGATGGTCCATCAGCCGGCGCAGGTCTTCGATGGTGATGTCCTGCGAATACGCCTCCGGATCGGTGGGTACCTCGGAGGGCGGATAGCCGCGATCGTTGTACGTGATGACCTGGTAGCGATGGCTGAAATAGCGCACCTGCTGCTCCCAACTCTCGTAAGAGCCGGCAAACTCATGGCTCCAGATCAGCGGGAAACCCTCGCCGGTGGATTGGCAAAAAATCTGAACGCCGTCGGAGTCAAAAGTGGGCATCGGAACGCTCCTGGGGGATATGTCAATTGTTGATGATCAGCGTATGCCGGGCGGCAAAATTGTAGCACGGAAACTGGCCCCTCCCGATCAGGAAGGAGCCAGCAGAATACGCTGAATTGGACTAGTCCCCGGCCCTTTTGGAGAGGGCCCTTTTGGAAGAGGGTCAGGGTTAGAGCAGTTCCCCTAGTTGTTGGGCGTCAGAGCCAGCGAACGGATTTCGCCAAACTCCTTCTGCAGCTTGTCCCAGCTATCGCCCCCGTCGGAGCTGACGTACACGTAGCCGTAGATGCTGGCGGCGACCATGACATCCTGGACGTGATTGCTGGCGGCAAACCAGTACACCACCGAGTTGGGCGTCGTCGACAGTTCCGGAGCGTCCCAGGAGGCGCCAGCGTCGCGAGTGCGGCGGATGGTGCCGGTTACGCCGGGGATGGTATCGCCGTTGCCAACGAACATCACGTTGGGGTTGTCGGGCTTGATTACCATGCCGCGGCAGTAGGAACGCTGGTCTTCGGCGTGGAAGCGTGGGAACTCGTGCAGCTCCCAGCTCTCTCCCTCGTCGCTGCTGGTGGAGATGCCAAAGGGCGTGGTGCAGTAGATGGCGGACTCTGGGCCGGGTTTGAGGGCCATGCCGTGGATGTCGCCGTGGAACGGGTCGGGGCCCAAGTCGGGCAGGCGCGTCCAGTTGTCGCCACCGTCCAGGCTGCGGTACACGCCGTCAACCTCAATGCCGGCCCACACGGTGCGGGTGTCCCGAGGGTCAACGATGATGTTGGTCGTGCGCGGCGTGCCGATGGGACAGGGCATCCTTACGCCCAGGTCCAGCTCTTCCCAACTCTTGCCGCCATCTCGGGAGCGGAACGCGTTGGGGCGCGTGCCCACAAACACCGTGTCGCTGTCATACGGGTCAACTCCCACCGACCAGATTTGCAGGTCGTCCATGGGAGATTCGACATATTCCCAGGTGAAGCCGTTGTCGTCGGAGCGGAACAGGCCGGTATCGGAGCCGGCGTAGATACGGTGCCGGTCGTTGGGGTCGACGGCCAGCGCGCGGATGTTGCACTCGCTGGGCAGCGGGTTGCGGATACGGTTCCAGGATTCGCCACCGTCTGGGCTGACGGACAGGCCGCCTCCGATGGTGCCTACGCTGATAGTGTAGTTTCCAGACATAATAACCTCCTGATTTGTGCGAAAGTCGTAAAGCGGAAGGCTTCCCGGCGCAGAACGCCGCATGCGGGAATAATAGCACAATGGGAGTGGGGGTAGGGGTAAACTCAAGACCTTGATGGTCACAGCAATCGTGAGAATTCCGTTACGCTCAATTCGGCTTGTCTTACGATGGCGCGGAGCGTACCTGTATCCAGTTCCCGGTGTCGGGAACCACAAGTTGAGCGAAGGGATCGTCGCGGCGGATGATGATGTGGCTGCCGTGCTGACGCCTGATATAAAATCCAACTCTGGCTAGGGCGCGGACGCATTCATGCCCCGAAATCCGGGGCACTCTGCTGGTCATACTGCGACGACCAACGTTTCAAACCGCTCCTCTGGAACCGGCAAGCCGTCTTCCTCAAGGGCACCGACGTACGCTTCGATGGCTTCCTTGATGTTTGCAATCGCTTCCTGCTTGGTTCCGCCCTGGCTGACGCAGCCAGGCAGACTGGTGCATTCAACAACCCAATAACCATCGTCCCCTGGGTAGAGAACCACTTGCCGCATAGAGTTCACCTCTTTTATTGTAACCTACGCCGGATTTCAGGTTTGGCAGCCGTTTCGAAAAACAGCTCCAACGCCTCCTTCAGGTTATCGCGGGCTTCCGTAACGGAATCGCCCTGGCTGGCGATGGCCAACTCCGGGCAGAGTGCGACGTACATGTCGTCCTCGCGCTCAATGATAGCCGTAAGTTGTCTGACCATGCGGCCCCCCCTGGTGGTGTGGTGGGCAGGTTTGAAACCGACCCCCAACTTGTGGCTGTTGGCCGGTTGGTCTGGTGTGGTTTGGTGTGTCGGCTGGCTGTTTGGTTGCATCCCCACCACGCGGGTCCGAACAGTCCCGGCGATCCAGTGGGGCTCCGTCGTTTGGTACGTGGGTCGGATATCGGCGAATTGCCACCTGGACCGGTTGCGATTTATTACTGATGGGGTTGGCCGTCGATAAGTGATCCTGGCTCTCTGGTAATGGGATGAAACAGCTGCCATGCCTTGGCGGGTATCAGGATAGACGCGTTAGGCGTTTATGTGCTACGGCGCGAGGTGTCAGCGGTTTTCGGCGGGTATGGGTGGATGGGACGGCAGGCTCCAGTTGGTGTGTCGTGAGGACGGGCGAGTCCACTGGTTTTTTGCGCTTACCGCGGGTCCGCCGTAACGGCTCACCTGGTCGCGCAGCGCGTTGACGCAGGCGGTTACTGCCGGGGTGGTTTGGCCTGGTTGAAATTGTCCCATCCCCAGCAATGGACGATATTGTCGATGTCGATGGCGCAATTATGTTCCGCGCCCGTAGTCAATGCTTTGAAGGTTCCCTCCGGCGGTTTGGCGGAGCTGTCCGACGGCAGGTTGTGCAGATTATTCGGGTTGTCCCCCCAGCACACCAGCAATCCGTCTATGTTCACTGCGCAGGTGTGGTCGCTGCCGGCTCCCACTGACGTATAACGTCCCGATTCGACGCCCAATTGTTGGCCGGTGTCCGAACCCCAGCAGGCCAACGAGCCGTTGATTGCTATCGCGCAAGTGTGGAATCCGCCGGCGGACAGCGTTACGTACTCGCCGGACGGGGCTTGCCGCACCTGGCCGTAGTTGTTGCCGCCCCAGCAAACTACCTGTCCGGATTGCCTGATGCCGCACGTGTGCTCGTCGCCGGCGGCCACAGCCTTGTAGAAGCCCGGAGGGGCAGTGGAGCGTCCGTCCTTGTTTTCGCCCCAACACACGATGGTCTGGTCGGCGACGATACCACACGTATGGGTGCCGCCGGCGTCGATGGCAACGAATTCCTCATCAGGTACTTCCAGACGACCGAGGAACTCTTCGCCCCAACAGGTCACAGAGTTGTCTTTGCGCAGCCCGCAGGTGTGCTCGTGACCACCGGTAACGGCGACGAAATCTTGTCCCTCCGGAGCGTCGGCCTGCCCCTGTTGATTCTTGCCCCAGCACTGGATTATCCCGTTTTGGCGTACTCCGCATGTGTGAAGCTCTCCGGCGCCCACCGACGTGAACGGCCCCGGGTGTGGCGTGGGTGTTGGAACCAGCTGGCGTACCGCGGTCGGTTCCGGTGTGTCAGTTGGCGGAACGGGAGTGTCCGTCGGAGGCGGGACTGGCGTATCGGTGGGAGGCACCGGAGTGTCAGTTGGTGGTACCGCTGTATCGGTAGGAGGCACCGGCGTGTCGGTTGGTACTGGAGTATCCGTGGGAATCTCTGGCGGCGCCACTGGGCTTGCGCCCTCATCGCCATCCGATCCGCAGGCGACCACAGTGAGCAAGGTCATCAGCGACACCAGGGCGAAAACAACCCCGCCACTACGCAATAACGACATCCGGAAGCCTCCTGGTGTATGCCCGCGGCAGATGTGCGGCCTGTTTGGCGCACCTCGCGACATTATATTTGTAAATAATAACGATAGGCAGAAATAGCGCGACAGGCCTGTGCCGGCTCCGACTTCTGGCGTAATTGGCGTTGGGCGTAACTGGCGTTGTTGGAGGGTGTTAGGGACGCCCATAACGCCCCCTACCCCTCAAACGGTGTTGGCATCATCTCCACAGGCACTTCGATCAGGCTGGGGGCGTCAATGGTGAGGGCCTCGCGGACCGCCGATTCCAGTGCTTCGGGGCCCTGGACTCTGACGCCACGCGCACCGTAAGCCTCCGCAAGCTTGACGAAATCGGGGTTGTGCAGGGCCGCGCCCACGGTGCGCCCGCCGAAACGGTTTACTTGGTCGCGCAGCACGTTGCCGTAGGCGTTGTCGTTGAAAACCACGGCCACGGCGTTGATTCCGTGCTGCACCGCCGTCGCCAGCTCCTGCGAGTTGAACAGGAAGCCGCCATCGCCGCACAAAGCCACGACCGGACGATCGGGTTGGGCTACCTTGGCGCCCAGCGCGGTGGGGTACGCATACCCAAGATTGCCCGAGTAGCTGGACGTGATGAACGTGCGCGGTTCGTAGGTGGGCCAGAAGGCGCGGGCGTAGTAGCCCAGCTGGGTCATTCCGGATACCAGGATGCCGTCGTCGGGCACGGCAGCGCGCACTGCTGCCAGGTAGGACTCCTGAGGCTCGGGACGCAGCGCGGATTCGGCGCGGCGCGCGCGCAGTGCGGCGGCATCGGCGGCAAAAGATGGGCGGGCTTCGGTCATCGTTCCGGCCAGCTCGGCGTCCACCTGAGCCATCACCGTGCCGGCGTCGCCGGCCAGCCCGTAGGTGTTTTCCCAGTTGCGGCCCAATTCGTCGGGGTCGATGTCAATTTGCACGACCTGCTGGCCGTCCAGCCACGCCGGGAAGGCCATCCGGCTGCCCACACTCAGAATGACGTCGAAGTTGGGTTCTGATTTGGCTACGGGATCGTTGCGGAGTCGCAGCGCGCCCAGCGCCAACGGATGCCGGTCGCTGATGGCACCTTTGCCCTCGGCGGTGGTGATGACGGGGGCCTGGAGCCGCTCCGCCAGCCGCACCAGTTCCGCAGACGCTTCCGACGAGATCACGCCGCCGCCGGCCCAGATCAAAGGCTGACGCGCTTCACGCAAAATGCGCGCCGCCTCGGATACCCGCTCGGCCGGCGCGGAGGGCGTGGGGTAGCGTTCGGACTCGAACAGGGTTACGGGGGCTACGTCGGCCATCGTTTCCGGCGGCATCTCGACCTCCACCGGACGAGGCCGCCCGGTGGTCAGCTGACGGAACGCCTCGTGGACCGCGCCGGGGGCCGCTTCGGGCGTCATGATTCGCTCCACGTACTTGGTGATGGGGCGGATGGTATCCTGCTGGTCGTTGACTTCGTGCAGCATCCCGCGGTCGGAGCCGATCAGGTCGCGTTCAATCTGCCCGCAAACCACCAGCACCGGCGATGACGCGGAGAAGGCCGTGCTGATGCCGGCGGACGCGTTCAGCAAACCGGGACCGGGAACCATCAACGCGGTGCCAACGCCGCCGCTGGCGCGGGCGTAACCGTCGGCCATATAGGTGGTGGCCTGCTCGTGGCGGGTGGCGATGAACCGGATGCCCGGCTCGTCGTTCAGCGCATCCAGAGCGTGGTAGAGCTGCACGCCTGGCAGCCCGAAAATGACTCGCACGCCCTCCAGATACAGTGAGCGCATTAGCGCCTGGCCGCCGGTCATGTTGGGCATGGTATTACCTTCCTGATGATTCGCCTGTTGGGTCGAGTTTCTGAGGTGTAGTTCGGCATTTCTGCCGTGTTGCGCCGCCTAACATAGCACACCGAACCGGGCGTGTCATCGCTGGCCCCCGGGCGCTGCGCCTTTCGGTTGCCCCTTGGTCCAGCCACGTCGTAGGGGACCGGGCCACGGCTTCCCGTTCGTCCTGAGCCTGTCGAAGGATGCTTTTAAGCCCGAATCCATCGAAGCGATGTACGCTGGAGTTGACACCAGGGTTGATGGGCAAGGGAGGGCGAACAGGCCAGGCCAGGTTCCAATAGATGGGGATGAGGGCGGCGTGAAGTAGGCACCCAGGCACGATGATGGCGGCCCGCAGTGGCCATGGCGGGCGTAATTCGAGATGCGGTGGGCAAGGAGTGCCCTTCGCGGGCTGGGTTGGCGCGAGTTGGCGGGAACGGTCAGATGGCCGGATAGCGGGTCAGTGGCAGACGGCCGCCGTCAGGCTGGGAGTGGAATTGCTCGCAATCGAGCCAAGGCGCGACTGAACTGGTTTTCCCAGGGCCAGCGCTGGGGCAGATGCAAAGTGAGGCGGCGCGCCGAGCGGGTGAGCCGTCCGGCGAGGGAGAAGAAGCGTCGTCGGAGGGTCTTGGTGGTTACCAGTTGCTCACCCAGACCGATGCGCGCGGTCCAGCGGGCCAGGTTGTGGGCCATCACCTGCACCGCCAGCCAGGCGCCGTTGGCGGCGAAGCGGCCTGAGGGGAGATGGTTGAGCCCGACGCCGTACTTGAGGTCTCGGATGGCGTTCTCGATCTCGGCGTGGCGCCGATGGTCGGCCTCCAGTTCCAGGGTGTCCCCGTCTCGGTCGGTGATGCAGCCGTGATAGCTGTAGCTGGCGAAGAGGGCCAGCTGGGAGCCGGGCGTGGGCTGCACCCGCCGGACGATGAGCCGCACCGGTGCGGCGTCGGGCTCATCCTGGAAGGGGACGTAGGTGGTCTCCGCCACGTCGGCGGCGCCGTCCATCCAGTAGGGAATCGGCGTCCAGTCAGTCTCGGGTATGGCCTCGATGATATTCCGCAGGCGGGCTTGCTGGCGGACGGTGATGGAGTAGCGCACATCCATCTTGCGGCAGACGGCGACGATGGCGTGGGTGTAGAAGCCGCTGTCAGCCCGCACCGTGAGTTGTCCTCTGGCGCCAGCGTAGCGTACTCGCCCCACCGTCTCGCGTAGAAAGTGGGCGGCGCCCCGAACGGTGTTGGCGCGGCCCTTGCGCAGCCGAGCCATCAGCACGTCGCCGGTGCCGGCGGCCACGGCCAGCAGCGGGTGATAGCCTCGCTGGCCGGTGTAGCCGTGGTCGCGCGCCCCCTCCTTGGCCAGACCGTATGTCTCGCAGATGGTGGAGTCCAGGTCGATGGTCAACGGCCCGTCGCCGGGTCCGGCCCCAGCCGCCCAGGCCCGGGCCAGCAGCTCCCGGCTGACCCGATCCAGTTGGCGGACGGTGGCCCCACCGGAAACTGCGCAGGAAGGTCCCCAGGGTGGATGGCGCCTTGACTACGCAGCCGATGGCGCTAGCCGTCCCGCCGGTGCGCAGCACGTCGGCGTCGTCGATGCAGTCGCCACCGGCCAATGCCGAGGCCACCAAGGTCAGGAACTTGTCTCCCGCATTCGCCCGACCCGGCGCATCTCCCAGGTCAACATTGTTGTCCACCAGCTCGCCCAGTCCCAGATGATGGGCCAAAGTGACCGGAAGGATCAGCCCAGCATTGGCCACCAGCGATGATCGTCGAAGGCAACGTCGATGCGGTCGGGGTGCTCAAGTGGTAACATCTTTTGGGTGCTCCTTGTTTCGGGTCGGTTTTCTGTTTCAAAAACCATTATCCCCGAAGCCGGGAGCACTTTCTCATCCCTTCATCACGCCGACACGCTCATCTTATCGGTGGATTGGGGTTAAGGATGCTTTCCATGACAGGATCAAATGGGCACGCGTGCGGGGCCGCCCGGTTGCGAGTGGTTGACTATTCACGCGTGGGTTCGGGTGTGCAGCGATTTCAATAGTTGGTCGGTCGCCTGTGCGATGTCGGCTACGGCCTGATTGAAGACCGCCTCGTTAGCTTTGGATGGGGTGCGATAGCCGCTCACCTTGCGAACGAATTGCAGCGCGGCGGCCTGCATCTCGTCCCAGGTGGCCGGCGTTTCCGACGACCGCGATGTTTTGATACTTCTACACATGATTCAACCTCTGACGTCTGGAAAAATGGCGGGGGTCCATAACCAGCAATCGTTCTGATGTTCTCGCACGCCAGACTCAATTGCACGCCATCAAACGACTGTGATATTCTGCGGTGAAACATCATACACTGACGCATTCCGTCGCGTGTCCCTACCGAAACAATGGCATCAATTACGTTCAACTGCACGATCCAGGAAGGGATAATACCGCACGGTCTGCGCCCGGCCCTGGCGTCGGGGTTGGCCAGAGTCTGCACTTCCATTCTGGGTGGCGCGCCGGACGATGTATCGGTTAACTTTATCGAGATTCCCCACGGCTACGGCTTTCGTGGCGGCGAACTGTCTACCACTTCGGCCGTAAGAGGCGAGATCCCACCCGGTTGTGAACAAACAACCCGAGTGCAGTTGATGCAGGAAATTCAGGACATGTGGATGGAGTTGACCGGCTGTACAACTCACGAATTGGTCGTTTCCGCCCGAGACCGAAGAGAACAATAATCACCTCTCCATCGGGAGGGGTCAAAACCGCCGGAACAAGCCTCCGGCATCAACCTTCTGGAAGCAACCTTCCGGCAGCAACCCTCCGGCAAAGACCAAGCAAGGAGTCAACAGAATGCCGCACTACCGCTGTATCGTCCCCAAAGACACCGTTTCCTTCGAACAGCGCCAAAATATCGCCCGCGCCTTCACTGACATTCACTGTGGGTCCACCGGCGCGCCGCGCAGCTTCGTGTCTGTTACCTTCATCGAGACGCCGGCCGGTGAGACACCCGAATTCGGCACGGCCTACTACCTGGACGGCGCCAACCGCGCCGGGCGTTCGGAAGAAGTAAAGCAACAGCTGCTGGCCGACCTGACCAACGCCTTCTGCGAGATAGCCAACGTCTCGCCGCAGCAGATTGACGGACGCATCACCGAGAACCCGGCTTCCTGGACGATGGAAGGCGGTTTCGTCCTGCCCGAACCGGGCCACGAGGGCGCGGAGTGGTACGCCGCCGCTGCCGCTGACTGACGGCGACCTTGCCCCTATCGTGGACGGTGAACGTCAAGCAGGGGGCGGTTCCCACGTCTTCGGAGCAACGCCCGCTGTGAGCCGGTCATTCGGTCGCAGAATTGTTTTCGCGGTGAAATCCGCACGACCTCTCCCGGGCGTATATTCCATAACCTTGCTATACTGACAGCGTGCTGTGCTGGCAGCATTCGTTCGCCGGGGCGCTGTAGAAATTGGGCCCGGCTGATCTTCCGTCCCCATTGGAATGGGCCAGGATGGGCATTATTCGAGGGTAAATCATGGTCTCTTTGCTGAAACGGATCGTCGGCGATACTCCAGAGCGCGCCGCCGAGAAACTGAGCGGACAATTGGTGCCGCACGTCAATGCGCTGGAAGACTATATGCGCAGTCTGGACGACGCGGGCCTGAGCGCCAAAACCGTCGAGTTCCACCGCCGGCTGTCGGCTGGGGAAACGCTGGCCGACCTGTTGCCCGAAGCCTTCGCCGTGGGGCGGGAGGCGGCCCGCCGCACCCTGGGCCAGCGCCACTATGACGTACAGCTCATCGGTGGGGCGGTGCTCAACGACGGCAAGATTGCCGAGATGAAAACCGGCGAGGGCAAAACCCTCGTTGCAACCCTGCCGGCCTACCTGAACGCCCTTACCGGCGACGGCGTGCACATCGTGACGGTCAACGACTACCTGGCTCGCCGCGATCCGGTGTGGATGGGACCTATCTTCCATCTGCTGGGCCTGTCGGTGGGTTGCCTGCAGCACGACGCCGCTTATATCTATGACCCTGAACTCACCAACGTGGGCAAGGGTGGCTTCCAGTTCCTGGCTCCGGCGCACCGCTCCGAGGCTTACCAGGCCGATGTGCTCTACGGCACCAACAACGAATTTGGTTTCGACTACCTGCGCGACAACATGGCTCTCAGCGTGGATGGGCAGGTTCAACGGGGCCGTCGTCATTTCGCCATCGTTGACGAGGTTGACAACATCCTGATTGACGAAGCCCGCACGCCGCTCATTATCAGTGGGCCGGCCCAACAACCGGTGGAGCACTACTACACCTTCGCCCGGCTCGCTCCTCGATTGCAGTTGTATGATGACTATGAAATCGACGAACGCTCGCAGGCCATCTCGCTGACCCAGGAGGGCATCGGCAAGATGGAGCGCTGGACGCGGGTGGACAATCTATACGACACTGAGAACTTCCATCTGGTTCAATACATTGAAAACGCGCTGGTGGCTCAGGTTCAGAAGGTCAAGGATAAAGACTACGTGGTCCAGAACGGCGAGGTCGTCATCGTTGATGAGTTTACCGGCCGTCTGCAGTCCGGTCGCCGCTGGTCTGACGGGCTGCATCAGGCGGTAGAGGCCAAAGAGGGCTGCAAGATTCAGCGGGAGAGCGTTACCTACGCCACCATCACCCTGCAAAATTACTTCCGGATGTATCTGAAGCTATCCGGCATGACCGGTACCGCTGTGACCGAAGCTGACGAGTTCTACAAGATTTACGGGCTGGAAGTGGTGGCGGTGCCGACCAACCTGCCCATGGTGCGCGCCGAATCCACTGACCTGATTTTTCCCACCGCCGAAGGCAAGTGGCGCTCCGTGGTGGAGAGCATCGCCACCCGCTCCCAGTCGGGGCAACCGGTGCTGGTGGGCACAACCTCCATTGAAACGTCGGAAGAGCTGAGCGAACGGCTCCGCAAGCGCGGTGTCGAACATCAGGTGCTCAACGCCCGCAACCACGAGCACGAGGCAACCATCGTGGCGCAGGCCGGACGGGCCGGTTCCGTTACCGTGTCCACCAACATGGCGGGGCGCGGCACCGACATCGTGCTGGGCGGCTCCGACACCGACCGGGAAGGTTGGCAGGACGAGCATCAGCAGGTGGTCAATTTGGGCGGCCTGCACGTCATTGGCACCGAGCACCACGAAGCACGGCGCGTGGACAACCAGCTGCGTGGTCGCGCCGGCCGTCAGGGCGACCCCGGCAGCAGCCAGTTCTTCGTCGCGCTGGAAGACGAGCTGATGCAACGCTTCGGTGGTGATCGCATCAAGAATGTGATGAGCTGGACTGGCCTCAAGGATGACGAACCGCTGGAGAACAAGATCATCACCAAGTCCATCAACAGCGCACAGGTGAAGGTTGAGGGTTACCACTTCGATGTGCGCAAGCACCTGCTTAACTTTGACGACGTGCTCAACCAGCAACGGGAAGTTATCTACACTCAGCGTTCCCGTATCCTGGCCGGCGAAGGTCTGCGCGAGCGCTTGCTGGAGATGCTGCGCACCGAATTCGAGCAACTGACGGCCAACCATCTTCAGTCTCGCCACGCCGACGACTGGAACGCAGACGGGCTGCTGGCATCATTGGGTCAGATTTGCCCCCTGCCGACCGAAATCAACACGCCGGACAAACTGTTGCAGGTCAGCCGGGAGCGAATCGACGGCATCCTGCATCAACACGCCGAAACCCTCTACGAAGCGAAAGAGCGAGACCTCGGCACGGAGCAGATGCAGACCCTGCTGCGCCTGCTACTGCTGAAGTCGATCGACACCCACTGGGTGAATCACCTCACCAACATGGAAAACCTGCGCACCGGCGTGGGTCTGCACGCCGTCGGTCAGCGCGACCCGCTGGCCGTGTATCGCTCGGAAGGCCAGCGCGCCTTCGCGGAACTAACCCGGCAGATGCAACGGGAAGTTACCCACACGCTGTTCCACGTTACGCTGTCGCCCGAGGCTCCAGGTCAGGGCAACTCGGCGAATGGCGATGCCGCGGGTTCCGGTAACGGGTCGCAAAACAACGGCGCCAGCCGCAGTGGTCGGCGACGGGATGCGCTGCGCACACCGGTCAGCCCAATGGCAGCGGTGAACGGTGGTCGCAACGTCAGTGCTCCGCGCGGCGGCCGCAAGATAGGTCGCAACGCCCCGTGTCCCTGCGGCAGCGGACGCAAGTACAAACGTTGCTGCGGCGCGAACGTCTAACTCCCGTGTGCGCCAGGATAAGTGCCTGGCGTTACTTATCGCGGCGAAAGAGGCGGCGGACGATAGTCAACGGCTGGGATTGGGGCGCATCCATCGAGATTGGCTTGTTGCGTCCGGATGCCCACCCCTCCGGGTCCCGCTCGAACGCAATCCGGCAGCCAGGGGCGCAGAAATAGTACGTTTCGCCGGCGTGTTCGCTGGCGCCGCCGTTGGGGTTGTCTGTATCCACCTGCATCAGGCAGATGGGATCGGTTGCCGTTGCCATAATCTCACCGTTGCGGCGAAGCGCCGCCCTAGTCAATTAACCGGTCGGACAGCCACTGCTCGATGTACGTCGACGCGATAGCATATCCGATACCCTCGGTGTTCGTATAAGTAGCAGTGTTAATGCCGATTACTTCACCTTTGTCGTTAATGAGCGGACCGCCGCTGTTTCCGGGATTAATGGCGGCATCCGTCCGAACGCACGGTATATCATCGTCATCATCATCCTCATCGCTCAACCAGGGACATTCCTGTTTCGCCGAGATAATGCCGGACGTAATCGATAATTCCGATCCCAATACGCTGGCGTAGGGGAACCCCAACACGATGGCGGTATCGCCCACTCTGGCATTTTCGAGCGCGGCGAAATTTACCACGGGCAGAGTTTCTGGAGCCGCATGCCGCACTTCCAGAACTGCGATATCGTCAGCGCGTGGATTACCGCCCCTGACTGCCACGACCTCCAGTTTTTGCTCGTCGGGCATGATTACGAACAATTTGGAAAGAACCAGTTCGTCCACTACGTGAGCGTTCGTGATAATGCTGACCCGCGTTTGGCCAGCGGTCTTGTAGATGAACCCCGAACCGATCGACCGCTCAAAATACTGGATGCGAACCACGGATTCACTAACCCGTTCGATAACCTGTGCTAAGGATGGCGAGGGCGTCGCCGTCGGCCTCGCGGCTACAGTCGGCACCGGGGTGGCCGTCGGTTGGGGCGTAGGCTCCAGTGGCGGCGTAGCAGTTGGCTGGGGCGTAGCGGTCGGTTGCGGCGTAGCGGTGGGCTGCGGCGTCGGGGTAGATCGCGGTGTAACTGTGGGAATGTCGGCCAGGATCATTCGCACGCTGGCATCCACCGTGGCAACCAGGTCCGGCGTGGCAGTGGGAGATAGCGTGTTGACGGGTTGGTTACTGTCCTGTTCTATCCCGCCGCAACCCAGTACCAGGAGCAACGACAGCAGCAGAGTCAATTTGATCATTTCGACGTGTTATCCGGTGTTCGTAAGTGTGGGATGCGGCGAGTTGGTGTTGGTCAGTTGTTCTCGCCCGCCAGCGGTCATGCAGTTTCAGAAGCACAAAATAGGTGCATCACCTGAGTGAGTGTAACTCGGGTTGGACAGCTAAATCTGCTGATGGCTGCAACGAAATTCCCGCACCCATTCGTTACGGGCCATGACCATATCCCGCCTTGGATCAGTGCGGAGGGTGGTGATAAATTTCCAAACCGCGGGGGAGACCGGGCGCGGGTATTTTATCACCATGCGTACCCCTAAAAGACATGTTTTCGAATTCCCATTCGAAATCCCAGCGTCAAAAACCGCCCGCAGCGGCCGCCCACGAGCAAAGCACGTCCAACACAACAACGCTTCCGAACAACTCGACCATCAGCTCCAGATCCCCCAGCGCGAGACGAACGTCAATCCATCCGCTTCTGAGAGAGCGGCCTACCGCGCCAAACGCAAAAACCTAGGGCTATGTTCGGACTGCTCCAACCAAACAGAAGAAGGCAAAAGATATTGCCCATCCTGCTCGAAAATTCGTGACGAACGTATCGCCCGGCTCCGAAACGAGCGCAAAGATCTCGGGCTGTGCCAAGACTGCGGCGAACCAGCCATCTCCGGACTCACCCGTTGCTCAACCTGTGCCGAGAGGCGCCGGATAACCATGAGTCGATTACGAGCCCGACGAAGGTTGCACGGGACCTGCCAAAACTGCTCCAACGAAGCCATCCACGAACAAAACCTCTGTGCGTCATGCGCCGTAAAGCAAAGAGCTCGAAAAGGCAGGAACAGGCAAACCATCAAAGACGCGAAGAACGGCTAACCAAAAGCCCAAGCGATCAGCCCCATGGCGAGAGAGTCCAATCCCGAGAAGCTTCCGACTCAAAGGAACGAATCCGCCCGCAGACCCTCCGATACCGGATTACGCCGCCGCATGAACGAAAATTTCCAGCGACCTTTTCCGCTGAAGCCACCGCCAGACCCGTTTGGCGAGCACATAATCACCGTAAATCCCAGCGGATCGTCCCCAAGGCCGAAGCCGGGCACTCTCGGACGCCGTTTCGGCCGACCCCCAGCATCATGTCTCTCCACCAGTGGGAGCACCAGCACGCGGGCGAAGCCGCAGGAACCCATCACAACGCCTAGTACTCAATCAATGTTGGAATTGAATGGATAGAGGCGATGCAATTTGGTTCTGGCGTCCTGGGTGTTGAACCGCCAGTTGATGGTGGCCTTGGAGGCGTTGCGCTGGACCTCATAGGCGTTGATGGCTCGCTGCAGGGCAGTCTCGTCGGGATTACGCCCCTGGAGACAGGCCCGGGTCAACACGCTGAACTCGATCTCCGCCATCCCTTCGGCAAGCTCAGGACAGGATTGAGCCAACTGGCGTGCTTGGGCGTGTGGTGAAATTCCAGCCGCCTGACGATGCGCCGAGCTTCGGCGGCGGGGAAGGTCTCGTAGAGGGAGGCCATACGATGGGTATTCAGATTGTCCAGCACCACTCGGACCACCGGAGCATCTGGGTAGGCCTCATCCACCAGCCACCGCATCTGGTGGGCAAAGTCTTCCATGGTGCGTCGCTCGGTGATCGCCACGTGTCGCCAGCCCGCCAGGGGTTCGCAGGTCAGGAAGATGTTGCGCGTACCGGCGCGGCGATACTCGTAATCCTGACGCCGCGGTTGTCCCGGCTGCACCGGAATGGGCGGCCTGGTGTCGGCCAGCAACTGAGTGGAGGTCTCATCAAAGCAGACCACCGGCCGGTCCGGGTCGTAGGGCTCAGCGTACAAGTCCAGCACGTCCTCCATCGCCGCCACGAATTCACCCCCTACCTTGGGGATACACCACTGCTGCTTCCGCCACGGCTGGAGGACGTTTTTTTGAGCCTCAACCGCACCGTCTCATGGGACAGGGACTCCACCAACCCCAACTCCACCACTCGGTCGGCCAAAAGATGCAGGGTCCAGTAGTCGTGGCCATCGGGCGCTGGGCTGCACGCCAGGGCGATCAAGTGGGCCTCCCCCTTGTCATCAAGCTTCCGGTATCGGTTGGCCTGGACCCGGTCCTGCAACACGCCATCTAAACCTTCCTCAGCGTACCGCCGTTTGGCGCGGTACACCGTACCCTTGGAGATGTCCAAAGCGGCCGCCACCTGTGGTGCGTTCCATCCCTCATCTACTTTCAGCAGGGTGCGCGCTCGGGCGATGATACGCGCCGAACTTTTGCCGCTGCGAATCAGCTGGCTCAGTCGCTCGCGTTCCTCCGGCGTCAACTGTACCGCGTATTGTTCCAAGGCCATGTTTACTACACCTCCACACCACTCTATTTTGCAGTCAGCGTAGCACTTGGAAGCCTTTCACTAAAACTACCTACAATGCTGATTTGAACCAGTACTAAACCAAAGCCAAGGTGGGATGTGCATTTGCCGGGTGCTGGGAATCGGGGCGGGAGTCTCGCGGGAGTGTTTCGGCCCTTGATTGCAGGACCGTCCGGCAGCGCCGTCTCACCTCGTCTTTCCGGCTGGACAGCCCGGCCAGGAATTTGCCGACCCTCTCCTGTACCGCCGCCCTGCTCCCCAGGCACAGGTTTCCAGTGGCCTCCTCTCTAGCCCAGCCCCAGATAGCCTCATCGGCGTTGAAGTCAGGGCTGTAGCCCGGCAGGTTCACCAGCCTCAGCTCCAGCTCAGGCGTCCTGAGGTACTCCCGCACCGCTTCCCCACGGTGGGCCGGCGCATTGTCCCAGATGACCCGCAGCGGCCCTGGATGCTTTTCCTTCAGTTGCGTCAGGCAGTTGCGTCAGGAAAGCAACCGAGGTCCCGCTGTTGCTGTTGCCCTCCAGTTCCATCCATTCCACCTCGCCCGTCTCCAGGCACACCGCTGAATAGTAGCTGGCCTTCTCCCCATACCGCGGGCTATTGGAGTCCACCAACGCAGGCTTACCCTTCAGCACCCACTTGCCCCGCACTTCCGCGTCCGCCCGGAAGTGGGCCTCATCAGCAAAGAATATGCTGGCTTCAGTCCGTTGGGCCTCCTCCCACCGGGCGGCGTACTTCGCCACGAAGGCCTCCCGCTTGGACTCATTCGCCTTGAGCAGACGCTTCTTGGGGCGCTTGCAGGCAAACCCCAGCCGGTAAAGCCAGTTCAGGCAACTGCTGCGGCTCAGGCTGATGCCAAACCGTTCTGAGACAAACTGCCGCACCACCCTCCAATACCAGTTGGCCAGTTGGATGCCCGCCGCAGCGGGCGGTTGTTCCACCGCCCCTTTCAACTCCTCCTGCTGCGCCTGGTCAAGGGCGGGGGTGAACCACCGGTCTGCTCGAATATCAGGGCCGCAGGCCCTCCCTCACCGAAGGCCGACGCCCAACGCCCGATAGTGTGGGGGTCCCGCTCCAGCGCCTCCGCCGTCGCCGCTGCCGTCAAGCCCTGAGCCAGCAGCAGGATGGCGTACCACCGCTCCCGCTCCCGGGGCGTGGGAGCCAGAATCATCCGCCGCCGCAAGTCCTTGACTCCCATCTGCCATTGTTCCAGAGACCGGTCTATCTCCCTCACGCCCATCACCAACCCCTCGCAATTTCTGAGACCAGCTACCTCGGTTCCTTCATAAATTTACCCCATGCGTCTGCGCATTTCACCTTGGCTTTGGTTTAGTACCGTTGCCAGGTAGATTTATAAGAATATAAGAAAGCAGCCATACTGGGGCATGATCTTTGTGTGAGGAAGTGCCCAGCCATGGCTGCCATCAAGTATAAAGTAGAGTTGACCGAGGCCGAACGCTCCCGTCTCAATGAGGTGTCCCAGCGAGGCAAGGCGTCAGTGCGCACCGTGAAGCGTGCGCTGTCGCTGCTCAAGGCTGACCAGGGGCTTCGGGACCGTGAGATAGCCGATGTGCTGTTGGTCAACGCGGCCACGGTCGCCAGAGCGCGGAAGCGGTACGTGGAGGAAGGACTTGAGGCCGCCATCAATGAGCGACCGCGGCCGGGCCAGGAGCGCAAGCTGGACGGCAAGCAGGAAGCGCACTTGATCGCCTTCGCGTGCCGCGCCGCGCCCGCAGGGCACACGCACTGGACACTCCAGTTGTTGGCCGACAAGGTGGTGGAGTTGGAGTTTGCCGAGAGCATCTCCCTGGAGACGGTGCGCCAGATACTCAAAAAAACGAACTCAAGCCCTGGCAGAAGAAAGAGTGGTGTATCCCCAAGGTGAGCGGGGAGTTCGTGGCGCGGATGGAGGACGTGCTGGACCTGTATGTCATTGTTCAGGATCTATAGGCCAGTGAATTGGGAGTTTTTCAGGATCTACCCACCAGATTTTCAGGGTCATTAGGCCACTTTGGGAGCCACATCGGCGATCATTGCCGCACTTTGGAATTGAGGTGCAGCGATGGCATACCGGGAGGTTTCCAGAATGGAAATACCAGAGATCATTCGCCGTTGGCAGGCGGGGGATAGCCAACGTAAGATTGCGTTGGGCACCGGCTTGTCGAGAGATACCATCGCCAAGTACGTGGCGGCAGCCCAAGAGGAGGGCATCGTTCGGGATGGGCTGGTTGCCACCGCGGAGCAGCTGAGCCGGCTGGCGACGATTGGGCAGTCGGGGCCGCGGCAGGCGGTGACGCCCGGGCAGGACCAGCTGGAGCCGTGGGCGGACCAGATTTACCAGTGGCTCACCGGCGACCGACTGCAGCTGACCCGCATCCGGGAGTTGCTGGCAGCGCGGGGGTGTCCGGTATCGTATCCGTCGTTGCGCCGCTTCGTTCTGAAGCGGAATTGGCGGCGGCGCAGCCAGACCACGGTGCGCATGGAGGACACCGCGCCCGGGGAGGTTGCGGAGATGGACTTCGGCCGGTTGGGCATGATTGTGGACCCAGCGACAGGCCGCCGGCGGGCGGTGTGGGGGCTGATCATCGTGCTGGCTTACTCGCGGCACAGCTTCGTTTGGCCGACCCATGGGCAGACGCTGGAGGACATCATCGCCGGACTGGAAGCGGCGTGGGTCTGCTTCGGCGGGGTGCCCCGCTATCTGGTCATCGACAATTGCCCGCCAGCGGTGGCGGGACCAGACCCGCTGCATCCGCGCTTCACCAGAGGCTTCCTGGAATACTCGCAGCACCGGGGTTTCATCGCCGATGCGGCGCGGGTGCGGAAACCCAAGGACAAGCCCAAGGTGGAGCGTGGCGTGCAGTACGTTAGGGAGCGCTTCTTCAAGGGCGGCGATTTCCACGGTCTGCCCCACCTGAGGGCCGAAGCCCAGCGCTGGTGTCTGGAGGTGGCCGGAATGCGCATCCATGGCACCACTCGCCGGAAGCCCCTGGTGGTTTTCCAGGATGAGGAGCGCCACACCCTGCTGCCCTGGGACGGCGAGCCCTACGAAATCGCCGACTGGCGCAATGCCAAGGTCCATCCCGACCATCACATCCAGTGTCAGCAGGCCCTGTATTCGGTGCCATCGGACCGGTGCCCGCCGCGTCAGCAGGTGGAAATCCGGTTGGGCAGCAAGCTGGTGCACATCTATCACCGGGGCCAGCTGATCAAGACCCACCTCCGCCAGCCCCAGGGCGGACGCTCCACCGATCCCGACGATTACCCCGCCGAGCTTTCCGCCTACACCACCAGAGCGCCGGATCGCATCCAGCGCAGCGCGGCGACACTGGGACCGGCGGTGGGCGAATACGCTGAGCGTCTCTTCGACGGCCCCCTGCCCTGGGCCAAGATCCGGCAGGGACACAAGCTGCTGCGTTTGGGCGAGCGTTACACGGCGCAGCGTCTGGACGCCGCCTGTCGTCGGGCCCTGGCCGTGGATCTCATCGACGTGCGCCGATTGGAACGCATCCTGGTGCAGGCCCTGGAACAGGAGGCCATGCCCCAGCTGCCCTTGCCCATGCCGCCGGGCCGCTTCGCCCGTCCCGGTAGCGTCTTCGCTTACACCGCATACCGCCGTCAGTCAGCATGAGGAGATTACCCATGACCCGAACCACCGAACTCACCCCGCTGCTCAAGAGCCTCAAGCTGGGCGCTTTGGCCAGCACCCTGCCGGAACGCATCGCCCTGGCCCGTAGGGAGCAGCTGGATTACGCCTCATTCCTGGAAATCATCCTCAGCGACGAGGTCAATCGCCGCGCCCACCGCCGTACCGAACTCCGGCTGCACAATGCCGGCTTCGAGGAGACCTGCCGCCTGGAGGACTTCGACTGGTCGGCGTCAATTACCCTGGACCGCCGCCTGCTGGACGCTGTATTCTCCCTGGAGTTTCTCGACCGGCACGAACACGTCCTACTGGTGGGCCCCGCCGGTGTCGGCAAGAGCTTCTTCGCCCAGGCCCTGGGCTACGCCGCCGTCCGCGCCGGATACTCCGTGCGCTTCAGCCACGCCGACGACTTCTTCAAGGCCCTGACCCAGGCCAGAGTGGACAACTCGGTGGACCGTACCTTCCGGTCTTTCCTCACGCCCGACCTGCTCATCCTCGATGACCTGGGTCTCCATGGCCTGACCGCCCAGCAGTCCGCCGACCTCTACGAACTCATCCTCAACCGGCATCGGGCGTCCAGCTTCATCATCACCAGCAACCGGGCCGTGGACGAATGGCTGGGTCTCTTCGATGACCCCATCCTGGGCAACAGCGCCCTGGACCGCCTGGCCAACGCCAGCTACCAGATCGTCATCGAAGGCGCCAGCTACCGGGAACGACTCTCGCCACACCGCGCTCTACTGGCCGCAAAGGGGGTGATTGACCCGCAAACTACAACCTGATAATAGTCAATTCACCGCGCTCCCAGGGTGGCTGGATGTCCGTGAAAATCGCCGGCCTAATGACCATGAAAATTGACACCTGTACCAACCGGAGTACAATCCGGAGCGTCCGGTAGTGTGTTTCGACGAGACCTCCAGGCAATTGACTGGGGAGGTGCGTCCGCCCATCGAGGCTGCCCCCGGACGGGTGGCACGCTATGACACCGAGTACCAGCGAAACGGGACCCGGAACCTGTTCATGATCTGCGAGCCGAAGGGTGGATGGAGACATGTGGAGGTGACCGAGCGCCGCACTGCCGTGGACTTCGCGCACCAGATGCGGTGGCTGGTGGACGAGGCCTACCCTGATGCCGAGGTGGTCAGGCTGGTACTGGACAACCTCAACACCCACAAGCTCGGCTCGCTCTACGAAGCATTTGAGCCGTGCGAAGCTCGGCGCATCGCCCAACGCCTCGAGTTTCATTACACTCCTACGCATGGCAGCTGGCTGAACATGGCTAAGATCGAGTTGAGCGTCTTCCGCAGAGGGTGTCTGAACCGCCGTATCAGCGATGAGCCGGAGCTGCGGCGAGAGGTTGCGGCGCTCGAACGCGAGCGCAACGCAGCAAAATCAGCCATAGACTGGCGGTTTACCACCCAAGATGCTCGCCGTAAGCTCCAGCATATCTACCCTACAAAACCAGATTGACACGGTACTAAACCAAAGCCAAGGTGAAATACGCAGACGCATGGGGTAAATTTGTGAAGGAACCGAGGTAGCTGGTCTCAGAAATTGCGAGGGGTTGGTGATGGGCGTGAGGGAGATAGACCGGTCTCTGGAACAATGGCAGATGGGAGTCAAGGACTTGCGGCGGCGTGTGATTCTGGCTCCCACACCCCGGGAGCGGGAAAGGTGGTACGCCATCCTGCTGCTGGCCCAGGGCTTGACGGCAGCGGCGACGGCGGAGGCGCTGGAGCGGGACCCCCACACTATCGGACGTTGGGCGTCGGCCTTCGGCGAGGGAGGGCCTGCGGCCCTGATATTCGAGCAGACCGGTGGTTCCCCCCCGCCCTTGACCAGGCGCAGCAGGAGGAGTTGAAAGGGGCGGTGGAGCAACCGCCCGCCACAGCGGGCATCGTAATGGCTAACTGGTATTGGAAGGTGATGCGTCAGTTTGTCTCAGAACGGTTTGGCATCAGCCTGAGCCGCAGCAGTTGCCTGAACTGGCTTCACCGGCTGGGGTTTGCCTTCAAGCGCCCCAAGAAGCGGCTGCTCAAGGCTGATGAGTCCAAGCGGGAGACCTTCGTGGCGGAGTACGCCGTCCGGTGGGAGGAGGCCCAACGGACTGGAGCCAGGATATTCTTTGCCGACGAGGCCCACTTCCGGGCGGACGCGGAATTGCGGGGGAAGTGGGTGCTGAAGGGTAAGCCTGCGTTGGTGGACTCGAGCAGCCCGAGGTACGGGGAGAAGGCCAGCTACTATTCGGCGGTGTGCCTGGAGACGGGCGAGGTGGAATGGATGGAACTGGAGGGCAACAGCAACAGCGGGACCTCGGTTGCCTTCCTGACGCAACTGAAGGAAAAGCATCCAGGGCCGCTGCGGGTCATCTGGGACAATGCGCCGGCCCATCGTGGGGAGGCGGTGCGGGAGTACCTCAGGACGCCTGAGCTGGAGCTGAGGCTGGTGAACCTGCCGGGCTACAGCCCGGACTTCAACGCCGATGAGGCTATCTGGGGCTGGGCGAGAGAGGAGGCCACTGGCAATCTGTGCTTGGGGAGCAGGGCGGCGGTGCAGGAGAGGGTCGGCAAATTCCTGGCCGGGCTGTCCAGCCGGAAAGACGAGGTGAGACGGCGCTGCCGGACGGTCCTGCAATCAAGGGCCGAAACACTCCCGCGAGACTCCCGGCCGGAATCCCCATACCCGGCAAATGCACATCCCACCTTGGCTTTGGTTTAGTACTCAATCAATGTTGGAATTGAATGGATAGAGGCGATGCAATTTGGTTCTGGCGTCCTGGGTGTTGAACCGCCAGTTGATGGTGGCCTTGGAGGCGTTGCGCTGGACCTCATAGGCGTTGATGGCTCGCTGCAGGGCAGTCTCGTCGGGATTACGCCCCTGGAGACAGGCCCGGGTCAACACGCTGAACTCGATCTCCGCCATCCCTTCGGCAAGCTCAGGACAGGATTGAGCCAACTGGCGTGCTTGGGCGTGTGGTGAAATTCCAGCCGCCTGACGATGCGCCGAGCTTCGGCGGCGGGGAAGGTCTCGTAGAGGGAGGCCATACGATGGGTATTCAGATTGTCCAGCACCACTCGGACCACCGGAGCATCTGGGTAGGCCTCATCCACCAGCCACCGCATCTGGTGGGCAAAGTCTTCCATGGTGCGTCGCTCGGTGATCGCCACGTGTCGCCAGCCCGCCAGGGGTTCGCAGGTCAGGAAGATGTTGCGCGTACCGGCGCGGCGATACTCGTAATCCTGACGCCGCGGTTGTCCCGGCTGCACCGGAATGGGCGGCCTGGTGTCGGCCAGCAACTGAGTGGAGGTCTCATCAAAGCAGACCACCGGCCGGTCCGGGTCGTAGGGCTCAGCGTACAAGTCCAGCACGTCCTCCATCGCCGCCACGAATTCACCCCCTACCTTGGGGATACACCACTGCTGCTTCCGCCACGGCTGGAGGACGTTTTTTTGAGCCTCAACCGCACCGTCTCATGGGACAGGGACTCCACCAACCCCAACTCCACCACTCGGTCGGCCAAAAGATGCAGGGTCCAGTAGTCGTGGCCATCGGGCGCTGGGCTGCACGCCAGGGCGATCAAGTGGGCCTCCCCCTTGTCATCAAGCTTCCGGTATCGGTTGGCCTGGACCCGGTCCTGCAACACGCCATCTAAACCTTCCTCAGCGTACCGCCGTTTGGCGCGGTACACCGTACCCTTGGAGATGTCCAAAGCGGCCGCCACCTGTGGTGCGTTCCATCCCTCATCTACTTTCAGCAGGGTGCGCGCTCGGGCGATGATACGCGCCGAACTTTTGCCGCTGCGAATCAGCTGGCTCAGTCGCTCGCGTTCCTCCGGCGTCAACTGTACCGCGTATTGTTCCAAGGCCATGTTTACTACACCTCCACACCACTCTATTTTGCAGTCAGCGTAGCACTTGGAAGCCTTTCACTAAAACTACCTACAATGCTGATTTGAACCAGTACTAGCAGAGGCACTCACTCAGATTAATGAAAGCACTCCCGTGACGGAAGAGCACGTACACAACGCCAGGCAACGGTATGGCAGCCTGTTCACCCGCCAGTTGTTCGCAGAGCAAGTCTCTACTAAGTTCGGCATCGTCTCGTTCGCAGTCGACCCACAGCACCCGCTGATGTGGTCTCATTACACGACTGACGGTTCCGGGTTTGCCATCGGGTACGACAAATCGGCAATAGACAAACTTGCCGGTGCGAATGGGGCGTTACTGCCAGTGCAATACAGCGACCGCACCGCACCCATCGCGGGGCCCATCGTGCTAGCGTGGCCAAGGTCGAATTTGCCAAAGCTCCTGTCGCTGAAAAGCGACCATTGGCGTTACGAGAACGAATGGCGCTTGATCGTAGAAATGAACGAGACCATCGGGACTGGAGAGACTGACAGGCATGGGCAGCCAGTCAATCTGGTTCGAGTAACTGTTCACGTTTGAGGGGACGAGTCGGCTTGCAAAGCAAATTCCGTGCTTGGCTGCCCCTCTGTGAGAGGCCTGATGGCCCGTAGATCCCCTCAAGTCTTGTATGTTGAATGAGGACTTCACAGAGGTGGAGTGGGTGCGGCAGACCGATCAAGTCTTGGTCATCAAAGACCGTTGTTCAGCGAGGGTCGCCGCACCCGTCCCCAAAGAGCCCGAACAGTTGCCTGGGCCGAATCGAGCCCGCATCGTGCAAGAACGGGCCAGTACTCCACTGGGACTTCATAGGAGGCAATCATGGGGCAAGAAGGAATCTACGTAGGCATTGACGTCGCAAAGGCCAAGGTGGACGTTGCCGTCCGGCCCACGGGCGAGAGATGGGAGGTTCCCCGCGACGAAGCAGGAATCCCGCAGTTGGTTTCCGAGATGAAGACCCTCGGACCGTCATTGGTGCTGCTGGAGGCTCCGGGCGGCCTGGAACTACCGCTGGTGGCTGCTCTGGCCGCCGAGGCACTGCCGGTGGTCGTCGTCAACCCGCGCCAGGTGCGGGACTTCGCCAGGGCTACTGGGAAGTTGGCCAAGACCGACGCCCTGGACGCCGCCGTGCTGGCCCACTTTGCTGAGGCGATCCAGCCCCCCGTGCGTCCTCTGCGCGACGCCGAAACCCAGGAGCTCAACTCCCTCACTGCCCGGAGGCAGCAGGTGATGACGATGCTGGTCTCGGAGAAGAACCGCCTCGGCGCCGCCACCAGCGCCGTCCGTCCCCGCATTGCGGCCCACATCACCTGGTTGGAGCAGGATCTAAACGACCTTGACCAAGGCCTGCGACCGATGCTCCGGCAGAGTCCGGTGTGGCGGGAGAAGGACGACCTCCTGCGCACCGTTCCCGGCGTGGGTGAGCAACTCTCCCTCACGCTGCTGGCCAACCTGCCCGAGTTGGGCACCCTTGACCGTCGTCAGATCGCCGCACTGGTGGGCGTGGCTCCCTTCAACCGCGACCGCGGCGCCATGCGGGGCAAACGGCACGTCTGGGGCGGACGCTCCCGGGTCCGAGCTGTCTTGTACATGGGGACGCTGGCTGCCACTCGCTTCAATCCCGTCATCCGGGACTTCTACCAGCGGCTGCTGGCCGCCGGTAAGCCGAAGAAGCTGGCTCTGGTCGCTTGCATGCGCAAGCTGCTCGTCATCCTCAACGCCATGCTCAAGCAGCGCTCATCCTGGAGGGACATCACTCCGGCAATCGTCGTTACTTCCTCTTGACATCAAACACAGTTGCTGAACAGTTGCCTGGTTCGAGTGCCGAACGAAGCAGTGGTTAGGGTGTACTACACCGAGAGAACACTACCTGAGTCGTTAGAGACCATCCGGAACCGGCTGGCAAACGACAACAACCGATATCAGACGGACAGCCCCCGCAAACTAGTGATGTCCTCCACCTCGTACGGATACGAAGAGGCACAGGAATAGATAGGAATCGAGGGCACCCATGACACCGAGGACACACCAAGTGGCCAGCCGCCAGCTGCTACATCAAGCCAAGGAGGAACTCGCCGCCGGCGATGTTCATCAGGCTTCTGAGAACGGCTGGGGCGCGGTTCCGACTGGTGCTGCTTGCTGCCAGGAAAATGGTAAATACGCGCTCTCAGGCTGGTTTTGAGCCTTGGATGACTTGTGAGTCGTCCAAGGGCTGGAATCGCTGTCACAGCGCGTATTTGTATCCTCTATCGCGATTTCTCAGGAAGATCGGATAGCGGTTTTCCAAGCTGGTGATGAATTGGCCACCGTACAGTTCGAAAGTACGGTGGCGAGTTTCTACGTGGTTCGGTTTGTCGTATTAGCTGTTCTCACGGCACCGTTATTCGGGCGGGGTTGGTGTAGTCGGATCTGACGCCGTTGTTCTTGAGTGCGGGTACTCTGTAAATGTATCTGGTGACGGACTGTCTTGCCGTTTCCCGTACTCACGAATCGTCCTCGCCAAGCCCGGGCGGGGGGCTAAACAGCATAAAGATACGGGGTGTTTCGCTACATTAAGTCTATCCACCAAAACTGAGGTGCATAGACAATGCGAATTCCGAGACTACCCGCCAGACCGTGGGTTGCGGTCGCCGCCGTAGTGGCAGCCGCTGCAATCCTGCTAACCGTCATCCACCAAGGCAACGCAACGGCCAACACCGGCCCGCCGGAAACACCGGATAATACCCTGGCCCACCTGATCGTCCCAGACGGTGAGGAACCCCGCATACGGGTCAGCTGGGATGCACCAGATGCCGAGGTGTCCGACTACACCATCACCAGAGCCGACGGCCAAACCTTCTCGGCCAACGGAGCAGCCACGACGTTCTCAGACCACGCGGTGGAGCCGGGAACCACATACGCCTACTCCGTCGAGGCCAACAGCGCCGATGGCGCCAGCCCAGCCTCCGAATCAGCCTCCGCAGATGTCCCGGAGACGCCATCGGCACCCGGCAACCTTACCGGAGCCGTGGCAGAACCCGACGCCGCGGACGAAACCGCCACCGTCAACCTGACGTGGCTGGCATCCACGGTGCCAGCACCCGACCAGTGCGACACGGCCTACCCGCTGACCGGATACACCGTCGTCCGTTCCGGTTACACTCGTCCAGGGCCACCCAGTCGTGAAAAGGAACTATCGTGGAATCAAAAGAACAAGAGCGCTCCGACCCGAGCAGAAGTGCCGAGCGGTGTCAGCAGAACACCTACGCACAACGTAGCCAACAGAAGCTGTTCCCCGACCAGAAACCGCTTCAGCCTGCCATTCTAGAAACGCCGAAGACATGGCTGACCGCGGAACAGGTACCTCCCAGAGAGAAAACGCTTTACTGCGTCAAGTGCAATGGGAAAATGATCTGCGCCGAGAACAATGGCACAAGGTACTTCCGGCACATTGAAAACGGATAACGGTACTGTAATGAACCTGCTGTTTACGAACAGGGGCACCGGCCGCCACCGACCAACGGGGCGGCCAGTTCCACTGAACGGCACCACATACCTAAATTTCCGCCGCAGAGCCGCCCGGACGGCTATCCATACCATCTCAGGCACGGAAAAACGGTTGCAGGCACTCTTCGAGCCAGCAGGGCGCGGAGCTAACACCAGCAGATCGCTGGCAGCCATTGCGAATCCGGCCGGTGGCTCGGTTGGAGCACCGCACATCATCACGATAATATCGCGGACGCACCATCCGCCCATCGCCTCTCCTTTCAGCCTGCGTTGAACCATAAAATAATTTTCCTTCCATGTTGCGTACACCTGGCTACGATGGGGGTTGACAGATGGGCAACGTGTCAACAGATTTGCGGGTATACTTAATCTCACCACGAACGCTAGACCAGATTGGAGCATCTCAAATCCAACAGGCGCGGAGGGCAACCCCTGCACCATAAACAGCGCCGTCCCATTGGTAGCAACCACTCACGAAGATGACGCCCTCACTCAGCGACCGGATGTCCACCTCAACAAAGTGCATTTTGCCCGTACCGATCAAAACTGCGAACCCAATGCCCGGCTAGGTACGGCGCGTTCGTGCATGGCCAAGGGACCTCATGCCCACCGTGTGGCCGACACCCAAACCACGCCCATTAGGGAACACCCACAACACCCTTCTGTCAGCGCATGGCCCTGATGGTGCCCAAAGGAGGAACCAAATGGCAACTGCCAGTACTGTACGAACGACAACCGATTGCATTGACATACTCAACAGTTTCGTCGAGTACGTTGTCATGGACAGCAAGGAAAGCAGTGCAGTACCACCGGATTCTCACTCAATCCAAGTTGAACCACACGAAGTGAACATCCGATGGCTGCGACCTACTATGGATGCCATCTGTTGTTTACGCTTGACCGATGACAACCTGCCTGACGGGAGGAAAGCCACCCAACCGAAGGCCGTCGCCAATCTGCTTTGGCTTTTGGCGAGAGTTTTGGATAATGAAACTATCCCACCGACCAGTATCATCCCCACCTGGCGCGGTGGAGTGACGGCAGAATGGCACGTAAACGGTTTCGATCTCGAGATAGAATCCGACCCAGATGGCACCATTGAGTACAATTTCGCCGGACCGGGCGTCGCTGAATATGAGGGACCCGTGGGCGAATCCCTGAAGAGGATCGGGGAACACGTAAAGATGCTGCCGGCAAATCGAGCGTAGAAACCTCGCTCAATGTCCACGCCCCCGACCCCACTCCCCATAGGGGACGGTGAAATCGTCATGCGCCGGGTACAACCCGATGAGTTGACCACCGACGCGGAAGACGGGCCGATAAGGCCGTCCAGCGACGCCTTCAAGCAAGACGGAACTGATGGCGAAACATCGGTTTACTTGCGCTCGGAAACGACTGCAGAGCGACTGGTTGCAAGGTACCCTGACACCTATATGGCAGAAATCACCGTTGGCGAGATACGAGCCCAAGGCCTTGACGTCGAGCGTGAGGACATCACGGGAGACCCAGGGCACTGCAACATCATAGGCCGCAAAACGCGCGGGCGGCTACGAGCCATGGCCCGCGCGTCACGTTGGATATCGGGACACGCCCCGCTGGAAGCATAGACTTCCCGAGCTACCCGTCGACACCACGATGAACTCGTCGTCGTCCCACAACGCCGCCGGCCGCCACCGACCAACTGGGCGGCCGGCTTTTTGTCGGTAACCCGGTACAGCCCAACCAGTAGCGCATCCGGACAATGGACGGGACAGCGTGCCGCCCAGCCTGCTGGCCACGGCGCTGCTGTTGCAGACCTACGACAAGGTGAGCGACGCCGAGGCCAAGGCGAGGGCTGACTTCGACATCCGGTGGAAGAGCCTGCCCTCGGCCACGACCGAGGGTGGCGTTGGGGATTGAGATTGAGGACCGGCCTTTTGCCAAGAGTACGCTGCAGATGTTCCGGGCGCAGTTGATACTGCACGACAAGGTGCGGGAGGTATTCGAGAGCAGCCTGCGCTTGGCGCGGCAGTCGGGCTACCTGAAAAAGCGTGGGATGCGGGTGGCGCTGGACACCACCTACATCCTGGGTCGGGGCGCGGTTCCGACTGGTGCTGCTTGCTGCCAGGAAAATGGTAAATACGCGCTCTCAGGCTGGTTTTGAGCCTTGGATGACTTGTGAGTCGTCCAAGGGCTGGAATCGCTGTCACAGCGCGTATTTGTATCCTCTATCGCGATTTCTCAGCACGATCGGATAGCGGTTTTCCAAGGTCGCCACCCACCACTCCCAGAGACTGCATCCGCCGAACAATCGTCAGGGCACGAATGCCGTTGGCCTGACAGTCCATCAACTGCAACGCCAAAAGGCAGCCAAGACAGCAAGTATTTCCCCGCCTGCAGCCGGTTACCCAAGTCAACCCAGGGCTACACCACCCCACCGGCGCACAGCGTTCGCCAACGCCGGATTGACGGCATCCGCACCGGGGACATAGTTCACATCAACCACCACAGCGGTCAGACCTGCACCCGCCGCGCAACCTACGCTCTCAAATCACAACGAGTCAAAACCAAGACCAAAGGCCACCCGTCGATGACCGCGGCACCACCCCAAGCCGGGCTCATCGCACACGGCAATCGCTGGACCGTATCTTTCCGCTCAGACACCACAAACCAGAGCAATCAGTAAAAAGAGCAATACGCTTATCGCAACGTGTAGCGACGCAAAAAACGCGCGCCGGCAGAGCGAGTGAGGCCGAACAACAGCGTCGGGCTTCACACAGGACGACGAGAATAGCCACAGCGGGCAAAAGGTCGTCCCGAGGGCCACATACAAGACAAACCAGCAACAGCGTCGCCATGAGAGCCGCACAGACGATGATATCGAGTGGTAACAGACGGACAAGTACGAACCGCGCAGCCAAACCCACCAGACAGAAATGCGCAGGATTGAGATGTTTCCCCGCGCGAGCCGGGCGTTTCCCTAAACCCGAATCCACCGAAGCGATGGGCCGTGGCGTTGACACCAGGGATGATGGGCAAGGGAAGGCGAACGGGGCAAGCCCGATTCCAATAGATGGGGATGAGGGCGGCGTGAGATAGCCACACAGACACGATGATGGCGGCCCGCGGTGGCGATGCTGGGCGAAATTGTCAGGGTAGCGTGCAGCAAGAGACGCTCGGGGACCAGCCTGGCGCAAGTCTGCGAGGCGGTCGGGTAGTCTGGTGAGTGGGTCAGATCTCCGTCGGCGTTGACACCAGCGGTGCCGTCAGGCTGGGAGTGGAATTGCTCGCAATCGAGCCAAGGCGCGACTGAACTGGTTTTTCCAGGGCCAGCGCTGGGGCAGATGCAAAGTGAGGCGGCGCGCCGAGCGGGTGAGCCGTCCGGCGAGGGAGAAGAAGCGTCGTCGGAGGGTCTTGGTGGTTACCAGTTGCTCACCCAGACCGATGCGCGCGGTCCAGCGGGCCAGGTTGTGGGCCATCACCTGCACCGCCAGCCAGGCGCCGTTGGCGGCGAAGCGGCCTGAGGGGAGATGGTTGAGCCCGACGCCGTACTTGAGGTCTCGGATGGCGTTCTCGATCTCGGCGTGGCGCCGATGGTCGGCCTCCAGTTCCAGGGTGTCCCCGTCTCGGTCGGTGATGAAGCCGTGATAGCGGTAGCTGGCGAAGAGGGCCAGCTGGGAGCCGGGCGTGGGCTGCACCCGCCGGACGATGAGCCGCACCGGTGCGGCGTCGGGCTCATCCTGGAAGGGGACGTAGGTGGTCTCCGCCACGTCGGCGGCGCCGTCCATCCAGTAGGGAATCGGCGTCCAGTCAGTCTCGGGTATGGCCTCGATGATATTCCGCAGGCGGGCTTGCTGGCGGACGGTGATGGAGTAGCGCACATCCATCTTGCGGCAGACGGCGACGATGGCGTGGGTGTAGAAGCCGCTGTCAGCCCGCACCGTGAGTTGTCCCTGGCCCCGCCGTAGCGTACCCGCCCCACCGTCTCGCGTAGAAAGTGGGCGGCGCCCCGAACGGTGTTGGCGCGGCCCTTGCGCAGCCGAGCCATCAGCACGTCGCCGGTGCCGGCGGCAATGGCCAGCAGCGGGTGATAGCCTCGCTGGCCGGTGTAGCCGTGGTCGCGCGCCCCCTCCTTGGCCAGACCGTATGTCTCGCAGATGGTGGAGTCCAGGTCGATGGTCAACGGCCCGTCGCCGGGTCCGGCCCCAGCCGACCAGGCCCGGGCCAGCAGCTCCCGGCTGACCCGATCCAGTTGGCGGACGTGGCCCCACCGGAAACTGCGCAGGAAGGTCCCCAGGGTGGATGGCGCCTTGACTACGCAGCCGATGGCGCTAGCCGTCCCGCCGGTGCGCAGCACGTCGGCGTCGTCAATGCAGTCTCCTCCGGCCAGAGCAGACGCCACCAGCGTCATCACCTTGTCGCCGGTGTTGGCTCGGCCTGGGGCGCGACCCAGGTCCAGGTGCCGGTCAACCAGTTCGGGCCGGCCCAGATGCCGGCCCAGCGTGGCTGGCAGGATCAGCCCAGCATTGGCCACCAGGCGGTGGTCGTCAAAGGCGATTTGGATGCGGTCGGGGTGGTCATCTGCTAGCATCTTTTGGGTGCTCCTGGCCTGGGGACGGTTTCCTGTTTCAAAAGCCATTATCCCAGATGCACAGGAGCACTTTCTTACCCCTTCAGCACACCGCGACACTCATCTTTTCGGTGGATTGGGGCTAAACCACTGACCAGGTTATCGGCAACCAGATTGGTTGCCCCCTGCCAGCAGGGACCACCCGAGAGACCTGTGAAATAAGAGGTTGCCAGAAACGTTAGGGCCAAACAGATGATTGCACCCGGCCCGTAGGCCGGGTGAGGATTGAAACTCCGAAAAGACAACCGCTTGCATCCGGCACGCAGACCAGGTGATTAGTTCGTGTGGCTATTTCCACCGGCTACACCTAACCGTTGCCTTCCAAACCTTTGGTACTCAACAGCCAGACACGCAAGTGTTCCAAGCCGATAACGGATCCAACTCGTAATAGATGAACCCAAGTTTCGAGAACCCGAACTCGTCAGCGGAGGTGGCGGAGCCAGTGGAGAGAATACCCAACAACCCCACACTGCTACCAGAACTAGAAAAGAAAACCGGGGCCCCACTGTCGCCCGGAGTAGGATTGTCGCCATCCGTCACCTCTGCCTTCCCCACACAGAGAAGCCTATGCCCCAGTCCATTTATTGCCGGTCGGACCGTCGAGTAATCACAGGTGGCTGTAATTTCAGCCGTCCGCCAACCTCCCGAGATACCAACATAATGGACCTCATCGCCCACACTGAAGCCAAGCCCTTCTGACGTAATCTGGAACGTGGTACCAGACGGGGAAACATCGGTTTCCCCCACATCCTCAGGCTTGGCGATTTTGCCACGGTCTATATCCTCATCGTCTTCAAGTTCAGCAAAGGCCGAATCCGAATAACGACAACGGTATTCGCTCGGGCAGTCCGCATGGTCAATACTACTCATGGAAGGATCAATTGTTTCCTCAGCGACCTTGTTACCACCGAACTAAGGCCTTTGGGGTTGGTGAATATTCGCCTCATCGGGACCGCCGAAGTCCATTTCCTCATTGGTGCAGTGAGAAGGCACCACCAAGCCATCGAGACTACCCCGCCGCGTAACGAACCCGATAGTACAATCAGGACCAAAGCGGTCGGCTTTGTGCTTGACTCCACCTACCAAAGGACGCCACTTGGCCGTCACGCTATCTTTGCCGGCCAGCACGATAACACGCTCCTCCTCGAAATATACAGCCCCTGCAGGGATACCTAAACCCGAATCCACCGAAGGGATTGGCGCTGGCGTTGACACAAGGGCTGATGGGTAGGGGAAGGCGAACGGGCCAGGCCAGATTCCAATAGATGGTGATGAGGACGGCGTGAGGCGGCCGCACAGGCCCGATGATGGCGGCCCGCGGTGGCCAGGCGGGCGGAATTCGGTAGGGGACAGGCAAGAGGCGCCCCTCGCGGACTGACTTGGCGCGAGTTGGCGGGGACGTTCAGTGGGCCGGATGGCGGGTCAGCGGCAGACGGGGCGCCGTCAGGCTGGGAGTGGAATTGCTCGCAATCGTGCCAGGGCGCCACTGAACTGGTTTTCCCAGGGCCAGCGCTTTGGAAGATGCAGGGTGAGGCGGCGCGCCGAACGGGTGAGCCGTCCGGCGATAGAGAAGAAGCGTCGTCGGAGGGTCTTGGTGGTTACGATCTGCTCACCCAGACCGAGCCGCGCGGTCCAGCGGGCCAGGTTATGCGCCATCACTTGGACGGCCAGCCAGGCTCCGTTGGCGGCGAAGCGCCCCGAGGGAAGATGGTTCAGCCCCACGCCGTACTTGAGGTCTCGGATGGCGTTCTCGATCTCGGCGTGGCGGCGATGGTCGGCTTCCAGTTCCAGGGTTTCCCCCTCCCGGTCGGTGATGCAGCCGTGATAGCTGTAGGTGGCGAAGAGGGCCAGTTGGGAACCGGGCGTGGGCTGCACCCGACGGACGATGAGCCGCACCGGCGCGGCGTCGGGCTCACTCTGGAAGGGGGTGTACGTGGTCTCGGCCACAGCGGCGGCGCCGTCCAGCCAGTAGGGTATGGGCGTCCAGTCCGCCTCCGGTATGGCCTCGATAAGATTGCGCAGGCTTTGGCGCTGCCGAACGGTGATGGAGTAGCGGACATCCATCTCACGACAGACGGCGACCATGGCGTGGGTATAGAAGCCGCTGTCGGCCCGCACCGTGAGTTGTCCCCTGGCCCCAGCATGGCGGACCCGCCCCACCGTCTCACGCAGGAAGTGGGCGGCGCCCCGAGCGGTGTTGGCGCGGCCCTCGCGCAGCCGGGACATCAGCACCTCGCCGGTGCCAGCGGCCACGGCCAGCAGCGGGTGATAGCCCCGCTGGCCGGTGTAGCCGTGGTGGCGGGCGCCTTCCTTGGCCAGCCCATAGGTCTCGCAGATGGTGGAGTCCAAATCAATGGTGAATGGCGCGTCGTCCGGTCCCGCCCCAGCCGCCCAGGCCCGTGCCAGCAACTCCCGGCTCACCCGGTCCAGTTGGCGGACGTGGCCCCACCGGAAGCTGCGCAGGAAGGTGCCCAGGGTGGATGGCGCCTTCACCACGCAGCCGATGACGCCAGCCGTCCCGCCAGCGCGCAACACGTCGGCATCGTCGATGCAGTCGCCGCCCGCCAGCGCAGACGCCACCAGCGTCATCACCTTGTCGCCAGGATGGGCTCGGCCCGGCGCGTCGCCCAGGTCGAGATGCCGGTCAACCAGCTGTGGTAGGCCCAGGTGCAAGGCCAGCGTGGCGGGAAGGATCAGGCCAGCATTGTTGACCAGGCGGTGGTCGTCGAAGGCGATTTGGATGCGGTCGGGGTGGTCATCTGGTAGCATCTTTTGGGTGCTCCTTGTTTCTGGTTGGTTTTGTCTTTCCAAAACCATTATCCCAGATGCACAGGAGCACTTTCTTACCCCTTCAGCACGCCGCCACACTCATCTCTTCGGTGGATTGGGGCTAAACTAAAGCCAAGGTGAAACCCGAAGATGGGAATCGGGTAAATCCGTGGAACCAGGGACGAGTGGAAGAACTCCTGTGTAGATTTCAAGCCAATTCTCATCGCTTCACAAATGTAGATTCCACCTTGGCTTTAGTTTAGGTCACTCATGATTCGTTCGGCATCGCCAACTTGAGACATATCCGATAATCCAAACCGGATTTTGTTATCCAACTCCCTCACCGACCCGGCGGTGGGATGAATATCATTCTCCACCAAAGCCGCGTCGAGAGCATGGAACCACTGTACTAAACCAAAGCCAAGGTGGGATGTGCATTTGCCGGGTGCTGGGAATCGGGGCGGGAGTCTCGCGGGAGTGTTTCGGCCCTTGATTGCAGGACCGTCCGGCAGCGCCGTCTCACCTCGTCTTTCCGGCTGGACAGCCCGGCCAGGAATTTGCCGACCCTCTCCTGCACCGCCGCCCTGCTGCCCAAGCACAGATTGCCAGTGACCTCCTCTCTCGCCCAACCCCAGACAGCCTCATCGGCGTTGAAGTCCGGGCTGTAGCCCGGCAGGTTCACCAGCCTCAGCTCCAGCTCAGGCGTCCTGAGGCACTCCCGCACCGCCTCCCCACGATGGGCCGGCGCATTGTCCCAGATGACCCGCAGCGGCCCTGGATGCTTTTCCTTCAGTTGCGTCAGGAAGGCAACCGAGGTCCCGCTGTTGCTGTTGCCCTCCAGTTCCATCCATTCCACCTCGCCCGTCTCCAGGCACACCGCCGAATAGTAGCTGGCCTTCTCCCCGTACCTCGGGCTGCTCGAGTCCACCAACGCAGGCTTACCCTTCAGCACCCACTTCCCCCGCAATTCCGCGTCCGCCCGGAAGTGGGCCTCGTCGGCAAAGAATATCCTGGCTCCAGTCCGTTGGGCCTCCTCCCACCGGACGGCGTACTCCGCCACGAAGGTCTCCCGCTTGGACTCATCAGCCTTGAGCAGCCGCTTCTTGGGGCGCTTGAAGGCAAACCCCAGCCGGTGAAGCCAGTTCAGGCAACTGCTGCGGCTCAGGCTGATGCCAAACCGTTCTGAGACAAACTGACGCATCACCTTCCAATACCAGTTAGCCATTACGATGCCCGCTGTGGCGGGCGGTTGCTCCACCGCCCCTTTCAACTCCTCCTGCTGCGCCTGGTCAAGGGCGGGGGGGAACCACCGGTCTGCTCGAATATCAGGGCCGCAGGCCCTCCCTCGCCGAAGGCCGACGCCCAACGTCCGATAGTGTGGGGGTCCCGCTCCAGCGCCTCCGCCTCCGCCGTCAAGCCCTGAGCCAGCAGCAGGATGGCGTACCACCTTTCCCGCTCCCGGGGTGTGGGAGCCAGAATCACACGCCGCCGCAAGTCCTTGACTCCCATCTGCCATTGTTCCAGAGACCGGTCTATCTCCCTCACGCCCATCACCAACCCCTCGCAATTTCTGAGACCAGCTACCTCGGTTCCTTCATAAATTTACCCCATGCGTCTGCGCATTTCACCTTGGCTTTGGTTTAGTTCGTTGAACGCATAATCACCTTGAACCGCAACGATCCTCGTAATCGTGCGTTTCCCCTCATAAGCAGCATTGAACGCTGCCCGTGCGGCATCAATATTGCTGGGGTCCTTCATGTAGACGTAAACCTTGCCTCGCTCGGCACCGTCAAAATAGAACCCCCCGAAACCACCTTCGTGCTCCTCCGCTACTTTTGCCAAGCGACCGCCCGTCGTCTGTAGCTTGCCGTCCTCGTCGAACAACCTTCGCACAGCCTCCTCCTGATATTGGGGGTCGTCCGCCGGTGGCCCATCATTTTCTTGCGCCATCACGGACGAAGCCAGTACTCCTCCGATCAAGAGCGCCATCGCCACTAACAGGGCATAAGTTCTTTTCGCCACAACACATCCTCCTTTCGGGATACAGTCACTGCCAGGGCGCAGGCGATATCACATGCACGAGTAAACGTGCAACATTTAACGACACCTCGGAAGGCACGTCAACAAGGACACATCCTCTGCACCCTGACAAGTTTGACCAATTGTCAGGCGACAATGCTCCGCATTGTCGCCTGACACAATATTCTTCGTGGTGCCATTCTTCTCCGTAGCAGGTACTGAATCCTCGGAGCAACCCGACGTCACTATGGTAGGGGAAGTGGAACACTCCCTCCCCGGGGAACGGGTCTGATCCAAAAGCGTAACTTCCGATTGTTCGTCTCGGATACTGTGGTCCGTACGCAAGGGCGGTTGGCCAACTTGCTGAGTCAATTTCTCGAATATAGTCCATCAGGGTTGGACCTTTGGCGGTCCCGGGGTTGAAGGGTCTGATGCCGGCGTTGTGGGCAAGTGGTGCGCTACCGGAGATGTATCCGGGGGCTGGCCAATGGGAGATGGCAGGGGTTTTCTGGTATATCCCGGGCTTCAAGTGTTCACTCTCAAATACTTGGACCACCACGGGCCCGATGATGCTTCGAAGCAAATTGGCGCAGTTCCAACTGATGCCGTGTTGACCGTTGAGGTGGCATAAATAGTACAGGCCGTATGGAATTCGACGGTTTGGAGTCGATGCTGGGCTCCTGTTTGAAGGATTTCACGCGGAGTGCTGTTGGGCGCGACGAAATGGCGAGTTTGACAGTGATTTTACAGGTCTGTGGACTGCCGGAGCTAACGAAACGGCCCCGGTGGACTATACCGAGGCCGCAGTGATGGGGAATTGCGCTCCGCCATCGAGACGTATTTTATCTTTGCGTCCTCCTTTGCGTCCAGCCCTGTCGCTCTCGCGGCTGGGTTTTTTTTGTTGGTTACTGCAAAATGCCGCGTGTTGGCGCGGAGAAGGAGACATCGGATGGAGAAGTTACTGGTACGCAGGAGATTGCTGTTTGCGGCGGCGTTGCTTGTCGCGATGGTGGGGGTAGTTGGTTTACTGGGTTCGCGAGTGGATGTCGGTGCCCAGGGTGGCCCGCCTGTTGGCGAAGGCACGGAGAGCCGCGACACGAACGAAAAGCTGGGGGGCGTGGGGAACGAAGTCCCTGGGTTCGGTGGTATGTACCTCGATCCCGATGACCGAAGCGTGCTCAAGGTTTTCCTCCTGGATCCCGCGAATGCGGATGAGGCTGGGCGGGTCCGGCAGGCTATTGTCGACGAGTTCCCTGATGTTGTGCCGTCGGGGGGCATCTCCCTAGTCAAGGGGGATTACTCCGTGAAGCAACTATCGGGTTGGTACGACGATTTGCGCCGTGCGGTCGCGCAGTCGGAAGAGATTCGCCAGGGCTTGGTGTTCACCGACCTTCAGGAGGGTTCGAACCGCTTGGACGTTGGCGTTGACCGGGAGGCGTTGGTGTCCAAGGTGAAGGCTGTCGCGATCGAGGCGGGCGTGCCGGCGGGTGCGTTGAGGGTATTTTTCGAGGAACGATTTGAGTTCTGGGGTGGTCCGGAAGGGTACGGTGTGAGTTCACTCGATGTTGGTGAGATTGGCACGCACCACCAGACGGTCCGACACCGTTTCAGGCCGCTGTTCGGAGGTTTGCAGTCTGAGGGCGATGACCGGGGGCTCTGTACCTATGGGTTCAACGCCATTCGCAGCAACGTCAAGGGCTTTGTGGTTCCTTCGCACTGCACTGATGAGTTTGCTGAGATGGAATCTACTGAGTTCTACCAGCCGACTGAGTCGAGTAGCAACAAGGTCTGTGTGGAGACCGTTGACGGCAGCAAGTTCAGCTGCACCGTTTGGTGGCAGGAATACGACTGCCGTAAGGCGGACGTAGCGTTCATCAAATTTGATTCAGGCATCACTGGGGATATGGGCCACATTGCGTGGACTACCGGCAATGGTTCCCTTGTCATCAGCCACGCCAACCCTCGGTGGCGTATCGTGTCGGACAGCGGGAGTGCCGCGGTGGGCCAGATTACCACGATAGTGGGCCGTAACAACGGCACATATACTCCGATTGTTGATCGTCTGTGTTTCTATGCCTACAACGCCCAACGGGACGTGATGATGGTTTGCCAGGATCGGGCTCAGGCGCCCAACTTTTCGGAGGGAGACAGTGGTGCTCCGGTGTTCAGGATACTCAACAGTCCGCAGAGCGGCGACGTGCGGCTTTACGGCATCATGTTCGGCGGGAATTCAAGCCACATACTCTACAGCCCGATGTCGCAGATTCAGTCGAGCACTGAATTGGGCAGCATTCGTACCTGTGCCCTCGAAATAGGATGCTGACCCGCACGGCGGCAACGGAGTCGGTTTCGATATAGTGGGAATGTTTGGTAGTGCAGGCGTAAGGGCACTCGTCGTGTTGTTACACTTCTGAAACTGCTGCACTACTCCATCAGAATGACCAGTAGCCAACTTGGTTCCCGGATTGGGGTGAGCTGCTGGTCATTGTTCTTGGGTGAGAGTCCGGGGTGGAGCCGTCTTGAACTGTTGGGGCGGCGCAGGGGTTTGGCTGGCTCTGGTCTGTGACTAAAGTCAACCAACTTTACAACGGTGGATCTCGTGGGCATCGACAAACGATTCAAAGGTAGTGGTTCATTCGTGAATCCGGCTGGGATGACGTCCGTGCCGGTGGTGCCGGACGTCAACTCGGGTTATTCGGCAATTGTGTCGCATGGTGGCGTTGATGGCTTTGTTAGGAGATTCCGCTACTACCGAGGTAGAGCGAGTTCATGTGTACAGCGCTATCCCTGCCTTGCGGCGGGGTTGCGCGCTTGGTGGCCTCGAGGGCCTATGGCGGTACACCCAGGGGGTTCTCCTGCCCTGGCCAGGATGACGAGACCCTGGTGCCGGATGTTCTCTGCCGCATTCACGTCGGCGTTGGCTTTATGGCCGCAATTCGTGCACCTGAAGACTGATTGGCTCGGTCGGTTGCCGGCAGCAACGTGGCCACACGCCGAGCAACGTTGGCTGGTGTGATGCGCGGGCACTGGAAGGAAGGTTCGTGAAGGGTTGTACCGCAGCGATTACAATGTCGTCATAATTCGCCCTACTTGAACGATCCTACGGTAGGTCGAAACCGGTCAGGAACGTCTCCTCATTCTTGATCAGATAGACTACTGATAGGCGTTCTAGAAAGCGGGCCGGAAACTGGAGTGGTTTTGGCCAAGGGTTATCCCGAATCCACCGAAGCGATGGGCCGTGGCGTTGACACCAGGGATGATGGGCAAGGGAAGGCGAACGGGGCAAGCCCGATTCCAATAGATGGGGATGAGGGCGGCGTGAGATAGCCACACAGACACGATGATGGCGGCCCGCGGTGGCGATGCTGGGCGAAATTGTCAGGGTAGTGTGCAGCAAGAGACGCTCGGGGACCAGCCTGGCGCAAGTCTGCGAGGCGGTCGGGTAGTCTGGTGAGTGGGTCAGATCTCCGTCGGCGTTGACACCAGCGGTGCCGTCAGGCTGGGAGTGGAATTGCTCGCAATCGAGCCAAGGCGCGACTGAACTGGTTTTTCCAGGGCCAGCGCTGGGGCAGATGCAAAGTGAGGCGGCGCGCCGAGCGGGTGAGCCGTCCGGCGAGGGAGAAGAAGCGTCGTCGGAGGGTCTTGGTGGTTACCAGTTGCTCACCCAGACCGATGCGCGCGGTCCAGCGGGCCAGGTTGTGGGCCATCACCTGCACCGCCAGCCAGGCGCCGTTGGCGGCGAAGCGGCCTGAGGGGAGATGGTTGAGCCCGACGCCGTACTTGAGGTCTCGGATGGCGTTCTCGATCTCGGCGTGGCGCCGATGGTCGGCCTCCAGTTCCAGGGTGTCCCCGTCTCGGTCGGTGATGAAGCCGTGATAGCGGTAGCTGGCGAAGAGGGCCAGCTGGGAGCCGGGCGTGGGCTTCACCCGCCGGACGATGAGCCGCACCGGTGCGGCGTCGGGCTCATCCTGGAAGGGGACGTAGGTGGTCTCCGCCACGTCGGCGGCGCCGTCCATCCAGTAGGGAATCGGCGTCCAGTCAGTCTCGGGTATGGCCTCGATGATATTCCGCAGGCGGGCTTGCTGGCGGACGGTGATGGAGTAGCGCACATCCATCTTGCGGCAGACGGCGACGATGGCGTGGGTGTAGAAGCCGCTGTCAGCCCGCACCGTGAGTTGTCCTCTGGCGCCAGCGTAGCGTACTCGCCCCACCGTCTCGCGTAGAAAGTGGGCGGCGCCCCGAACGGTGTTGGCGCGGCCCTTGCGCAGCCGAGCCATCAGCACGTCGCCGGTTCCGGCGGCAATGGCCAGCAGCGGGTGATAGCCTCGCTGGCCGGTGTAGCCGTGGTCGCGCGCCCCCTCCTTGGCCAGACCGTATGTCTCGCAGATGGTGGAGTCCAGGTCGATGGTCAACGGCCCGTCGCCGGGTCCGGCCCCAGCCGCCCAGGCCCGGGCCAGCAGCTCCCGGCTGACCCGATCCAGTTGGCGGACGTGGCCCCACCGGAAACTGCGCAGGAAGGTCCCCAGGGTGGATGGCGCCTTGACTACGCAGCCGATGGCGCTAGCCGTCCCGCCGGTGCGCAGCACGTCGGCGTCGTCAATGCAGTCTCCTCCGGCCAGAGCAGACGCCACCAGCGTCATCACCTTGTCGCCGGTGTTGGCTCGGCCTGGGGCGCGACCCAGGTCCAGGTGCCGGTCAACCAGTTCGGGCCGGCCCAGATGCCGGCCCAGCGTGGCTGGCAGGATCAGCCCAGCATTGGCCACCAGGCGGTGGTCGTCAAAGGCGATTTGGATGCGGTCGGGGTGGTCATCTGCTAGCATCTTTTGGGTGCTCCTGGCCTGGGGACGGTTTCCTGTTTCAAAAGCCATTATCCCAGATGCACAGGAGCACTTTCTTACCCCTTCAGCACACCGCGACACTCATCTTTTCGGTGGATTGGGGGTTATACTCCGGGCAATCGAGGCTAACGGAGCAGAGCAATGCTGGGCAAGCGTTCGGACCAAAAGGGCCTTTGGGAAGCGGACCGGTGTATCTGGACTACGTGGGCCAGGACACCTTCTACGGCTTGCTGGCCCCACTGCGGGGCCAGTTGTTCCGCGATGACGATTTCGCCGAGATCTACTGTCCGGACAATGGCCGGGACAGCGTGCCGCCCAGCCTGCTGGCCACGGCGCTGCTGCTGCAGACCTACGACAAGGTGAGCGACGCCGAGGCCAAGGCGAGGGCTGACTTCGACATCCGGTGGAAGGTGGCGTTGGGGATTGAGATTGAGGATAGACCCTTTGCCAAGAGCACGCTGCAGATGTTCCGGGCGCAGTTGATACTGCACGACAAGGTGCGGGAGGTGTTCGAGAGCAGCCTGCGATTGGCGCGGCAGTCGGGCTACCTGAAAAAACGTGGGATGCGGGTGGCGCTGGACACGACCTACATCCTGGGACGGGGCGCGGTGAAGGACACTTACAATCTGCTGGCGGACGGGATCGTGAAGCTGATGCGGGTCCTGGCGGCCGTGGCGAACACCACCGTCAGGGAATGGGCCGAAGGCCAGGGGTACGACAAGTACCTGGGTTCCAGCATCAAGGGCGAGGCGGCGATTGACTGGTCGGACCGCAGAGCGCGGGCGGCGTTGCTGGCTGAGATAGTGGCCGACGCGGACCGGCTGCTGGAACTGGCGCGGCGGGCGTGGGTGGAATTGCCCGAGGACAGCGCCCAGCGGCAGATCATAGTGGACGGGGCGGAGTTGCTGGGACAGTTGCTGCACCAGGACATCGAGCGCAAGAGCGGCGATGCTGATGCTCATGCTGATGACGGGGTGAGCCTCAGGGACGGGGTGAGCAAGGACCGGATGGTGTCGGTGCCTGACCCGGAGATGCGCCACGGGCACAAGAGCAGCCGGCGGCGCTTCAACGGACACAAGGCGGCCATCGTGGTGGACACCGACAGCCAGCTGATCACCGCCGTGGACGTGTTGCCGGGCAACGCTCCCGACAATCTGGGGGCATTGGAACTGGTGGAGCAGAGCGAAGCGAGCACCGGCTCGGTGGTGCAGGAAGCCATGGGCGACGCCGCCGATGGGGACGGCGGGACCCGCCAGACCTTCGCCGACGCGGGAAGGCAGTTGGTGGCCAAAGTGCCGGGCCGGCCCAACCGGAGCCATTTTCCCAAGGATGACTTTCACCTTGACTTGGCCGCGGGCAGTTGCACCTGTCCGGCGGGACAGGTTACCCACGCCATGGTGTCGGCGGGGAAACGGACGGATGCCGCGGGTCGGGTCTACCGATTGCAGGCCTTCCAGTTCGACGGGGCGGTATGTCGGGCATGTCCACTGCGGTCCCAGTGCATCGCGGCCAAAGGCAGGCAGGGACGCAGAGTGCTGATCCACCCGCAGGAAGCCCTGCTGCAGGAGGCACGAGCGTTGCAGCAAAGCGCTGCCTACGACGAGTATCGAGCGCGACGGGTGCTGGTAGAGCATCGGCTGGCGCGGCTGGTCCAGCTGGGAATCCGCCAGTCCCGCTACTTCGGTAGGGTCAAAACCCGATTCCAGGTGTACTTGGCTGCCACGGTGGCCAACCTGACCCTGGTGTTGGGCAACATCGGTCTGTCAGGCGGTACCAGTGGCGGCGCAGCAGGCCACCGCGTCGTCCTCAATGATGTCCACGCTGTTGTCGCCAATACTGCGGCCAATTTGGGCGCTGTCCGGCTCGGACAACTATGGTCCCTGATTTTGCTCACCACGGCTTTACTGCCGCAACTCCACTTCCGAATCAGGGCTTTCCGGCCCGGTTTCTAGGAAGAGACAATATGCTTCGGCGGTTGGCCATTGTTGCCGGCTGCAGGTGTTGAATTCTCGATTGTGCCAAACGTTTCTGGGGGCGACGCTGATTACTCCCTCTCCTGGAAACGGGTCTGGTCCAAAAGCGTAACTTCCGATTGTTCGTCTCGGATACTGTGGTCCGTACGCAAGGGCGGTTGGCCAACTTGCTGAGTCAATTTCTCGGATATAGTCCATCAGGGTTGGACCTTTGGCGGTCCCGGGGTTGAAGGGTCTGATGCCGGCGTTGTGGGCAAGTGGTGCGCTACCGGAGATGTATCCGGGGGCTGGCCAATGGGAGATGGCAGGGGTTTTCTGGTATATCCCGGGCTTCAAGTGTTCACTCTCAAATACTTGGACCACCACGGGCCCGATGATGCTTCGAAGCAAATTGGCGCAGTTCCAACTGATGCCGTGTTGACCGTTGAGGTGGCATAAATAGTACAGGCCGTATGGAATTCGACGGTTTGGAGTCGATGCTGGGCTCCTGTTTGAAGGATTTCACGCGGAGTGCTGTTGGGCGCGACGAAATGGCGAGTTTGACAGTGATTTTACAGGTCTGTGGACTGCCGGAGCTAACGAAACGGCCCCGGTGGACTATACCGAGGCCGCAGTGATGGGGAATTGCGCTCCGCCATCGAGACGTATTTTATCTTTGCGTCCTCCTTTGCGTCCAGCCCTGTCGGAATCGGCAGGGCTGTTTTGTTGGCCAATTGCCCTGATTTAGGGCTAACCAAGCAACGCCCTTTTGGGCGAGGAGGACAGATATGTTCAGGAAAACCAGGTTTCGGGTTGGATTGGCGGTCATCGCTGTGTTGTTGGTGGTCCCTCTGTTGGTGGCGATGGGCAGTCCTCAAGGTCCACCTGGAGGCGATGGAGGTCTAGCACGGGATGCGGAATCGTACGCATCTGACACGGGCGTGAGCGAAGAAGAGGCTTTGCGTCGTTTGATACTGCAGGATGAGGTTGGTGATTTGAATGCCCAGCTCGTTTCTGGCGAGCAGGGTGCGTTCGGTGGGCTTTGGATTGAGCATACTCCGGAATTCAAGGTGGTGGTCGGCTTCACCGACGAGGGTGCCGCGAGGTTGTCGCGCTATGAGAAGAGCACTGCGCTGAGGGAGGTCCTTGAGACGGCAGATGTGGATATCTCGTTGGAGGCGCTGGAGAGTAAGCAAGCCGATGCGACCGTTGTGATAGGGCGAACGAGTATCATCACTGAATCAAGCATCATGGTGAAGGATAACCTTGTTGAGGTTTACACCTTGGATGCGGATGGGCTGAAGCAGGCCCTTGATGAAGTGGGGGAGCAGCTTCCCGAGAAAGTCGTGGTCAAGGAGGTGGAGGGGCTGAGTACCCTTCATCACGTTTACGACATTCATGGCGGAGAGGCCCTGCTGGATTGCACCACCGGCTTTTCCGTGAGGCATTCGGACGGTACGGAAGGGATCTCGACGGCGGGGCATTGTCGTGACTACCAGCTTAGCCCGAATCCACCGACGGGATGTAGCGGTGGCGAGCAGACAGTGTATGCGGGACACGGGAAAGCCGCGGTGAGGCTTGGACCCCAATGAAACGAACTGGGCGAGGGATGTTGCAGCCGCGCGATGGGGATGACGACGGCCAAATGGGGCGGCGGAGGGCGAGATCGTCAGGGCAGACGGTAGCAGGAGGCACTCAGAGCAGGGCCTGGCGCGGGTCGGCGAGGCGTTTGAGTAGCCTGGGGGACGGGTCAGACCCCGTGGGCGGCGTCAGGAAGGAAGTGGCAGGGCGCGCAGTCGGGCCAGGGCGCTACTGAACTGGTTTTGCCAGGGCCAGCTGTGGGGCAGGTGCAGGGTGAGGCGGCGCGCCTTGCGGGTGAGCCGTCCGGCGAGAGAGAGGAAGCGTCGTCGGAGGGTCTTGGTGGTCAGCACCGGCTCGCCCAGGCCGATGCGCGTTGTCCAGCGGGCCAGGTTGTGGGCCATGACCTGTACGGCCAGCCAGGCGGCGTTGGCGGGGAAGCGCCCCGAGGGGAGATGATTGAGCCCCACGCCGTACTTCAGGTCGCGGATGGCATTCTCGATCTCGGCGTGGCGGCGATGGTCGGCCTCGAGATCCAGGGTGTCGCCCTCACGGTCGGTGATGAAGGCGTGGTAGCTGTAGGCGGCGAAGAGGGCCATTTGGGACCCGGGCGTGGGCTTGACACGGCGGACGATGAGCCGCACCGGCACAGCGTCGGGCTCCCCCTGGAAAGGAGTGTATTCAGTCTCGGCCACATCGGCGGCGCCCTCCATCCAGTAGGGAATCGGCGTCCAGTCCCCCTCGGGTATGGCCTCGATGAGGTTGCGCAGGCCTTGGTGCTGGCGGACGGTGATGGAGAAACGGACCTTCATCTTTCGGCAGGCGGCGACGCTGGCATGGGTGTAGAAGCCGCTGTCGGCCCGCATGGTGAGTGGTCCGGTGGCTCCGGCATGGCGCACCCGGCCCACCGTCTCCCGCAGGAAGTGGGCGGCGCCTCGGGCCGTGTTGGCGCGGCCCTCACGCAGCCGTGCCATCAGCACGTCGCCGGTGCCCGCGGCCACGGCGAGGATCGGGTGATAGCCTCGCTGGCCGGTGTACCCATGGTGGCGAGCTCCCTCCTTGCACAGCCCGTAAGTCTCGCAGAGGGTGGAGTCCAGGTCGATGGTCAACGGACCGTCGCCGGGTCCGGCCCCTGCGGCCCACGCCCGGGCCAGCAACTCCCGGCTCACCCGGTCCAGTTGCCGCGCGTGGCCCCACCGGAAACTCCGCAGGAAGATCCCCAGGGTGGATGGCGCCTTGACCACACACCCCAGCACCCGCGCCGTCCCGCCCGCCCGCAGCGCATCGGCGTCGTCAATGCAGTCGCCGCCCGCCAGCGCCGACGCCACCAGGGTCAGCATCTGGTCGCCAGCGTTGGCTCGTCCGGGCGCATCCCCCAGGTCAACGTGGCAGTCCACCAGTTCACCCAGGCCCAGGTGGTGGGCCAGGGTGACCGGCAGCAGCAGCCCCGCATTGGCCACCAGGCGGTGATCATCAAAGGCAACGTGGATGCGGTCGGGGTGCTCAAGTGGTAGCATCTTCTGGGTGCTCCTCGTTTCGGGTCGGTTTTCTGTTTCAAAAACCATTATCCCCGAACACGGGAGCACTTTCTTACCCCTTCAGTACGCCGACACCGTCATATCTTCGGTGGATTGGGGGTTACACCAACCTGGCCGCCCGCAGCCGCAGCGAGTTGCTGACCACGCTTACCGAGCTGAACGCCATCGCCAGTGCAGCCAGAATCGGGTTCAGGAACCCAGCTTCGCCGAAGAAGAATGTCAGGCTGGCAGGTACTCCTCCCAACGCGGCAAATACTGGATACAGCGCTCCGGCCGCTACCGGGATCAGCAGCGCGTTGTAGATGAACGCCCAGAAGAGATTCTGCCGGATGGTTCGCATGGTGGCTTTGGACAGCCGCAGCGCCGTGGCAACCGCCATCAGGTCGTCCCGCATCAGCGTAATGTCCGCCGACTCGCGCGCAATGTCGGTGCCGCCGCCCATGGCGATGCCAACGTCTGCTGATGCCAACGCCGGCGCATCGTTGATCCCGTCGCCAACCATCGCAACGACGTTGCCCTCGGCGCGCAGTTGGCGGATCGCTCCGGCCTTGTCGGCGGGCAGCATACCGGCGCGATACTCGGAGATGCCGCAAGCCGCCGCCACGGACGCCGCCACCTCGGGCCGGTCGCCGGTCAGCATCACGGTGCGCACCCCCAGCGACCGCAGTGTCGCCACCGCTTCCCCCGCGTTCGACTTGATGCCATCTGCCACGGCGATCACGCCCAGCGGGTTGCCGTCTTTGGACACGAACATCGGCGTGCGACCCTGAGCGGCCAACCCGTCTGCGGCATCGGACAGAGCCGTAGGAATCGCCGCACCCACGTCGGCGAGCAGGGCAGCATTTCCGACGGCAACCTTGCTTCCATTGACGGTGGCGGTTACTCCGGCCCCCCGATGAGCCGCGAAGTCTGACACTGCCGTGGGTGTCATTCCGTCTGCCAACCCCCGGCGCACGACGGCTCTCCCGACCGGATGCTCGGACAGTTGCTCGGCGGATACGGCGTAGCGGAGCACATCGCCGGCGGTGACTCCATCCGTGGCTACTACGTCGGTAACTTCCGGGTTGCCGTGGGTCAGCGTTCCGGTCTTGTCCACGGCCACCACACCAACGGCGTGGGCTCGTTCCAAAGCGGCGGCGCTACGAATCAAGATACCGCGTTCGGCTCCCCGGCCTACTCCCACGATGATTGCCGTCGGCGTTGCCAACCCCAGGGCGCAGGGGCAGGCAATGATGAGGACCGCCACCAGCGTCAGGATGGCGTACTGGAATGACGGCACCGGCCCCAGGAACAGCCAGATAATGGCGGCGGCAATTGCCACACCGCCCACGGCCGGCACGAACCAGGCGGCAACGCGGTCGGCCAGCCGCTGCACCGGCGCGGCGGAACCCTGCGCTTCCTCAACCAGGCGTATGACCTGTGCCAGCGTCGTGTCCGCGCCGACTCGGGCGGCTCGCATGGTGAACGCGCCCGTATTGTTGAGCGTGCCGGCGGATACCGGGTCGCCGACCGATTTGTCCGCCGGCATACTTTCGCCGGTCAACGCCGATTGGTCTATGGACGATGCGCCGGTCGCAATCTCGCCATCGACCGGGATTCGCTCGCCAGGACGCACCGCGAGAATGTCTCCGACTTCCACCTGCTCTACCAGAACGTCCCGCTCGACGGGAACGTCAATGTTTTCGCCGTCGGCAGCAATCAGGTGAGCTGTCTGCGGTCTCAAATCCACCAGTCGGCCGATGGCGTCGGACGTGCGCGACAACGCCCGAGCTTCCAGCCATCGCCCCAGCAGTATCAGCGCCACGATGATTGCCGCCATGTCGAAGTGCAGTTGGCGTCCTCCGATGAACGCCAACGCAGACGGCGCCGCCAGCATTAATACCACCGCCACCGCGCTGTACCCGTAGGCTACCGACGTGCCCAGAGCGATCAGAGTGTGCATATTAGGTTGCAGGCGACGCATACCGGCCCAGCCGGCAACGTAGAACGGCCAGCCCGCCCATAGCTGAATTGGTGTCGCCACCGCCCACAGCGCCGGCGGATACCACCAGAACGCCAGCAGCCAGTCTACCCACGGAAGCAGCGGGAAACTGCCCAGCAACAGCGCCGCGGCGCCCAATGCCGCCACCGCCAACCGCCGCCGCATCGCGCGTTCTTCCTCGCTCCGTGCGTCGCCCCGTTGCGCGCCGGTGGCGGTGGTGTCCAACTGATACCCGGCATCGGCGACGGCGCGGGCCAGGGCCGCCGGCTCGACCGCGGTGGGCAGATGCTCCACAGCGGCGGTGGCGGTGGCCAGGTTTACCGATACCCTGGACACGCCGGGCACCGTCCGCAACGCCTCGCCCACGTGGTGGACGCAGGCGGCACAGGTCATACCGGCCACTGGATACACGTTGCGTTCGGCGGGCACCGAATAGCCAGCGGCCAACACCGCGTCGGCCAGCAATTCGATGGGTGGGGCAGCGGTGGCGGCATCCAGGCTAACCGTCGCCCGCGACGTGGCCAGATTCACACTAACCTCGCCCACGCCGGGCACCGTCCGCAGCGCTTCGCCCACGTGGTGGACACAGGCGGCGCACGTCATCCCTGCAACGGGGATTATCAGAGTTTCGGAGCGCTGTTGGGTCATTGTTGCCGGGTGTCCGGGGTACGCAACGAATTGGTTGCAGATTATATCATTGCGTGATAGTAAGCCGTGCATTTCCTTGACAGGTTATTGATTCCGGTAGCATACTGCCGCCAATCGAGGGAGAGTGCTATGGCCACAGTGAATCTCCGCCCCGACCAGTTCCAACTTGGCGGGCAGCGTATCCATTACGCATGGGTAATCGTCGTAATTACATCAGTGATGCGCTTGGTGTCATCGTCGTTCCGGATGTCGTTTCCGGCTATGGTGCCGATCATTGCCATCGAGTTTGGTTGGGAAGTCTGGCTGGTGACTCTAGCCTTCTCGTTGCAATGGGTCATCTCCGGCGCCTTCGGGCCTGCGGCTGGCTGGCTGGGTGACCGCTACGGCGCCCGTGTAACCATGATGATAGGCGCGTCGTTGTACATCGTAGGGATGATTCTGACCGGATTTATGACCGAAGTCTGGCACCTGTTTTTGTTCTTCGGCATCATTCTCAGCGCTTCAATGGGCATTTTCCAGGTTCCGCTAACGGTGTCCGTAACCTCATGGTTCCGCAAGCACCTGGGCCTGGGGATGGGTTTGTTGCAGTCGTCTCAGGGCCTGGGTCCTGTCATCGCCGGGCCCATAATGGTCGGATTGGTATTCTGGTTCACCAGCGGTGACGGCGTCAGTTGGAGTGCCTGGATTCCCGTGGGCACTCCGGAGAGCCTCGGCATACGGATGGCATTCTGGATCCCCGGTATCGTGGGTGGTGTCATCCTCCTGTTGCTGATACGCGCCTTTCACAATACTCCTGAGGACGTAGGTCTCCGCCAGTTGGGAGCCGATGCCGATACTCCGGCTCGACGCCCTCCTGCCACGGGCGCAATAGCCAAGGCGCGAACCAGCACATTCTTGCGCCAAGTGCGCCGCACGCCGGCATTCTGGAACCTTATCGGTATCCACTATTGGGGTTGTGCTGGCCACAGTGTCGTGATCGTGTTCCTGCCGGCAATGATAATTAGCACTCTGGAACCGGCTGGCGGCTATGGGGGTGCTGGGGACGCCGCGCTGCTGAGCGCCACCGCGATCGCTGTGGGCGCTGCCGCCACGATGAGTCTGGTTAGCACGGTCACCCGTTTCGGCGTCCCAATCGCCGCCGATATGTTGGGTAGCAAGTGGGTAATGGCAGTCTGTTTCTTCCTCCAGGTCGCGCCGGTGGCGTTACTCTTCTTTGCCATTCTGTTCTACCCCGCCATCTGGATGTTCTACCTGTTTGCCATCCTGTTCGGTATCGGCTTCGGCGGCGAAATGTCCGCTTTCCCCATCATAAACCGGCAGTATTACGGCAACGCCCCCATCGGGACGACCTACGGATTCCAGATGATGGGTGCGGGAGCCGGAATGGCCAGCGGCGCGCTGTTGGGCAGCCTGCTCCTGGCTTTGACCGGTGGTTACGCGGCAACCGCTGCGCTATCTTTCGTGATGAGCCTCGTCGGTGTGATTACCATTGTGTTCCTGCCTAACACCCACCGGCACCAGTTGCCCGAATGGGAGCAGGACCTGCCCGCAGAGATGCGAGAAGATATGGCGCCCGCCCCCGCTCCCACCACGATTCCGGCCCAGGCCCCAGCCGGCTCGGGCGACGGTAACTAACTCTCTCCATCGGTACTTTCTGCGGCGTCGGTTCCGGTCATGCACTGGGGCCGACGCCGTGGCTTTTAGATATTCGAGCTGGCTTACCATTTCCAGCGGCGCGAGGAGCATCGGCCGGCACCCAAAGACCGGGCGTCGGCGCAGTTAATTTGTCTGCATGGGAACCACCAGTTCCAGCTGTTCGGCCAGCGCGTCAGCCGCATTCTCCAAATCGTATTGGGTTTGTATCCCCATCCAGAAAGTTGGCGAATTGCCGAAAAACCGCGACAGTAGAAGGGCTGTCTGTGCCGTAATCGACCTTTCGCAATTGGCTATCGCATGGATCCGACGAGGGTCGACTCCAATTGACTTTGCCAATCGGTATTGGGATATTTTCAACGGACGCAAAAACTCCTCGGTCAGAATTTCGCCCGGATGAATCGGTGGAGCTTTCGCCGGCGCGGAATCACGCATGACCTGTTCCCTCCATCTCACGAACAGCGTTCAGTGATAGTCAATTATTTCTACTTCGTAAGCATCACCCGCGTCCCAGGCGAAGCAGATGCGCCTTTGGTCGTTGATACGAATGCCTATTGGCCCTCTCGGTTTCCCGACAGCTCCTCCAGTCGGTTACCGGGCGGTACCGACGAGTCGTTAAGGTCTGGAACATTATTCAATATAACCAGCTTTCTTTGCGCACTGCGACGGATCTCTTCTGGCACCCTTCTGACCCGTCGGCGTCGCGCCACGGATTCGGTCTCTCTGTCCCCGTAGCTTCTAATCACACCCGTATCTCCTGGTCGCATTAAGATATTGGCATCGCGCGCTATTAGCATCAAATCCCATGAAACCAGCGGAATCAATCTGCGCGGTAGCATTCCGACCTCGGCGGCGGTATCATGTCGGCAACTGTATCGAACCCCCCATCAGCCGATTAGACGGCAATAAGGAGGCGTTATCATGGCAGACGGAATCACGATTTTGGTTGGCACCGCCGGACAGGGCGTAATGCGCAGCGTTGACAGCGGCCAATCCTGGCGACGGGTGGGCATAACCCAGGGCATCCACTCGGATGCGGTGGTGCGATGTTTGACGCCGGTGCCCGGCAGCGACAGCGCGGTTCTCGCCGGCTGCGACCGTGGCATCATCCGGAGCGACGATAACGGGGACTCCTGGCATCGCGTTAACACCATTATGAACGACACAGCGGTTTGGGCCATCGCGTTCGACCCGTCCAACCCGCAGGTGGGATTCGCCGGCACCGGCACTCCGAATCCTTGCCGCATCTACCGCACCCGCGACGGCGGTCAAAACTGGGAGTTGCGTCCGGTGGAGGTTGCGGCGGAGTGCCCGGCGGTGGGCGTACCGCGTGTTACCGGCATTGCCATCGACCCCACCAACGGCAACAGCGTGTGGGTTGGCATTGAGGTGGATGGCCTGCGGCATAGCGCCGACGGCGGCGACACCTGGGAAACCATCGATCATCATGCTATCCCCAACATGGACATTCACAACGTTACCGTAACCGCCGGCCCGCCCCATCGGGTGGTCGTTATGGTCAACGACGACGTGTTTCTCAGCGACGACGATGGCGGTTCGTGGCGCAACCTCGACGTGCGGCAGAACTTCCCGCTGGGCTACCCCCGCGGTATCAAGGTCAAGGCCGACGACCCGCAGACCATTTACACGACCTTCGGCGACACAACCCCCGGTTCCACCGGCGTGATCATGCGCTCGCAGGACTCGGGCGCCAACTGGGAAAGCTTGAATCTGCCCGTCGAACCCAACACGGCTATGTGGGTGGTAAACTCCCAGCGCCAAAACCCGGACTTCCTGCTGGCCGGCAGCCGGTACGGCTACCTGTACCAGTCGGACAACGCCGGCGCATCGTGGACCAAACTCGACCGGGAGTTCAGCGAAATCTCTTCGGTGGCCTGGTTCCCCAACTAAGGCCGGCTCCCTAAACCAAGCACCGCCTCCGCACTTCATTAATTCCCCGATGAGACGGTGCTTGGGCGGGGTGAAAACCCTCCCCAGGAATACACGCCCCGGTATACACGCCCATCGCTGACCAGCCCGGCGGCGATGGGCGTCCCTTGTGCCGACGCTCGTGCAGACGTAACTACCGCGCATTTCGAGCCCGTCGAAGGAACAAGCCAACCAACCTCATCCTGAGCCCGTCCCAACGCACGCTCTTCGACAGTATCGGGGCGTGTTCGTTTGATACGTAAACGACCACGGGGCGTTGGCCTCGGGTTCAAAAATGGGTTGTTTGACCTGGGGGGCTCACCGGGCTGGGCGACCGATCGTCGTATGAAAACGGCCGCTGGTTTAACACCGATTGCTGATGGCCAGGAAGTGAGAAGCCCTGGTTCGTGGTGTTGTCGCGGTCGTCGATTCCTCACTGTATTGGCGGCTTCGGCCTGATGCGTCGTTGCGCTAAAGGTGCTATTGTCGTCAGGTTTGTATTCTCCCAACCCTGTATTCCCAGTCGAGATTGTTATGGATCGCGCTTCCAAAGCCATCACACATTTCGGTTCGTTCCTGATACTTGCTCTAGTACTACAGTCGCAGATTATCGGGTAAAATAGGCCATTATCCGGTAAGGGGGTGCGGCGGTGACGGGGCGTGAAGAGGAACTGGCGGAAGTGGCCCGCTGGGCCGCAGGGATTGAGCAGGTTCATTCCTGCATTGCCGGACGGTTCCGGCGCCCTGAGCCGCGGCGGCGGGTACTGGACTACTTGCGGGGACTGGTCAGTTCCGTAGAGCGCAAGAACGGGTGGCAGTTGGCGGAGCAGGCGGGGGATGCCACACCCGACGGGGTGCAGCGCCTGTTGTACAACTATCGGTGGGATGCGGACCTGGTTCGTGATGACATGAAATCCTACGTGGTGGAGCATCTGTCCGCCGCTGACGCGGTGCTGGTGGTGGACGAGACCGGATTCCTCAAGAAAGGGGAGAAGTCGGTTGGAGTGCAGCGGCAGTACAGCGGGACGGCGGGGCGGATCGAGAACTGTCAGATTGGCGTTTTTCTGGCCTATGCCAGCGCCAGGGGCAGAACCCTGCTGGACCGGGAATTGTACCTGCCCCAGGTGTGGGCGGAAGACTGGGAGCGGCGGCGGGAGGCTGGGGTGCCGGAGAGTGTCGGCTTTCGGACCAAGCCGCAACTGGCCCAGCTAATGCTGAAGCGGGCGCTGGAATCAGGAGTCCCCTTCGGCTGGGTTGCTGGAGCTGAGGTCTATGGCAACGACCGCAAGCTGCGGCTGTGGCTGGAGCGAGAGGGAATTCCCCACGTGCTGGCCATCAGGAGCAACGAGAAGCTGTGGGTCTGGACGGACCAGGGCCTGTGTCAGGTGCGGGCTGACCGGCTGACGTCGCAGGTTGACGAGTTGGGTTGGACCAGATGCAGTGCGGGCGATGGGGCCAAGGGGCCACGGGTCTACGATTGGGCCGTCGTGGAAATACGGCCTCTTGGGGAGCCGGGCTACTGGCTGCTGGCCCGGCGCAGCATTGCCCAGCCCGGGGAGTTGGCTTACTTCGTATGCTTCGGCCCGGCCGGAACGGCCTTGGAGGAACTGGTGACGGTGGCTGGGACCCGGTGGGCCATCGAGGAGTGTTTCGAGGAGGCCAAGGGGCAGGTGGGACTGGACCAGTATGAGGTGCGGAGGTGGGACGGCTGGTACCGGCACATCACCTTGGCGATGCTGGCGCAGGCGTATCTGTCAGTAATCAAGCATCAAGCGATGGAACCAGGAGAAAAGGGGGCTGCTACGGTCCCGATGAAGCGCTGATTCCCATAACGGCCCCGGAGGTGCGCCGGCTGCTCACCCGACTTGTATGGACGGAAAATCAACTGCCTGATTTCATCCTGTCCTGGTCGTGGTGGAGACGGCGCCACCAAGCCAGAGCCCGGCAATGCCATTACAAACGCCGCCTGTCAAATCTGCGACTGTAGTACTAGGGCGTGTTGACATTTGATTATAATGGCCGTATGTCAAACATCAGATTATCACCAGAACAGTGGGCTAGGATTCTCGATTTCTTGCGTGGCTGCACCGGCCTGTACGTTGGCCAGGAAGCGGATTGCCGGCGTTTTGTCGAGGCCGTCTTATGAATTAACCGCTCTGGGGCCCAATGGCGACTGCTGCCAGCCGAATACGGGAACTGGAACAGCGTCTACAAACGATTCGCCCGTTGGACTGACCAAGGCGTCTGGGCACAAATGCATCAACATTTCTGCGACGACGCGGATCTGGAATACCTGATCATCGACAGCACGGTGGTCCGGGCGCACCCTTGCGCGGCGGGAGCTCCCCCAAAAAAGGGTGGCCAGGCGGCCCAGGCCCTGGGCCGGAGCCGCGGCGGGTTCAGCACCAAGATTCACGTGAGCGTGGACGGCTTGGGCAACCCCTTGCGATTCATCCTGACCGGCGGGCAACAGCACGACATCACCCAGGCGGAGGAGTTAATCGCCGGTTATGCCGGCGAGCACGTACTGGCCGACAAAGGGTACGATGCCCAGGAATTTCGCCGACACATCCTGGAACTGGGTATGATGCCGGTCATTCCGCCCCGCTCGAACCGCAAGGCACCCGCCGACTATGACCGGCATCTGTACCGGGAGCGCCATCTGGTGGAATGCTTCATCAACAAGATCAAGCACTATCGCCGGATCTTCTCCCGGTTTGAGAAGCTGGACACCAGATACCTGGGCTTCCTGCATTTCACCGCCGCTCTCATCTGGTTACGGTGAAATGTCAACAGAACCTAAACCAAAGCCAAGGTGAAATGCGCAGACGCATGGGGTAAATTTATGAAGGAACCGAGGTAGCTGGTCTCAGAAATTGCGAGGGGTTGGTGATGGGCGTGAGGGAGATAGACCGGTCTCTGGAACAATGGCAGATGGGAGTCAAGGACTTGCGGCGGCGTGTGATTCTGGCTCCCACACCCCGGGAGCGGGAAAGGTGGTACGCCATCCTGCTGCTGGCCCAGGGCTTGACGGCAGCGGCGACGGCGGAGGCGCTGGAGCGGGACCCCCACACTATCGGACGTTGGGCGTCGGCCTTCGGCGAGGGAGGGCCTGCGGCCCTGATATTCGAGCAGACCGGTGGTTCACCCCCGCCCTTGACCAGGCGCAGCAGGAGGAGTTGAAAGGGGCGGTGGAGCAACCGCCCGCCACAGCGGGCATCGTAATGGCTAACTGGTATTGGAAGGTGATGCGTCAGTTTGTCTCAGAACGGTTTGGCATCAGCCTGAGCCGCAGCAGTTGCCTGAACTGGCTTCACCGGCTGGGGTTTGCCTTCAAGCGCCCCAAGAAGCGGCTGCTCAAGGCTGATGAGTCCAAGCGGGAGACCTTCGTGGCGGAGTACGCCGTCCGGTGGGAGGAGGCCCAACGGACTGGAGCCAGGATATTCTTTGCCGACGAGGCCCACTTCCGGGCGGACGCGGAATTGCGGGGGAAGTGGGTGCTGAAGGGTAAGCCTGCGTTGGTGGACTCGAGCAGCCCGAGGTACGGGGAGAAGGCCAGCTACTATTCGGCGGTGTGCCTGGAGACGGGCGAGGTGGAATGGATGGAACTGGAGGGCAACAGCAACAGCGGGACCTCGGTTGCCTTCCTGACGCAACTGAAGGAAAAGCATCCAGGGCCGCTGCGGGTCATCTGGGACAATGCGCCGGCCCATCGTGGGGAGGCGGTGCGGGAGTACCTCAGGACGCCTGAGCTGGAGCTGAGGCTGGTGAACCTGCCGGGCTACAGCCCGGACTTCAACGCCGATGAGGCTGTCTGGGCTGGTAGTGTCCCGTCAAGAGGTGTAAAAGCGCGTCATCCCTTTTGATGTTGATCAGGCCGCTGCGTCCAGCATATTGGGCGTCGGCAGTGCCTCGTTGCCGGCGGCGTTGGGGATGGTGAGGTAGCGGCGGGCTTCGGCCCACTCGTCATGTTGCTCGGCCAGCACCGCTCCCACCAGCCGCCGCGCCGACAGCCGGTTGGGGAAGATGCCCACCACGTCAGTGCGGCGCCGTATCTCTCGGTTCAGCCGTTCCTGTGGGTTGTTGGACCACAGCTTCTGCCAGTGGGCCACTGGGAAGGCCGTGAAGGCCAGGATGTCCGGCGCGGCGTCCGCCAGCAGCTCGGCCACCTGGGCAAAGGGCTCCCGGAGTTGTTCCACCACTCGGTCCAGTTGGGCGTGGACCTCGGCGGGAGACAGTTGCTGGTAGATGGTGCGCACCATGGTGGCCACGCCAGGTTGGGCGCGCTTGGGCACTCGGGTGAGCAAGGTTGGCCATGAAGTGGGTGCGGCAGCGCTGCCAGCTGGCCCCAGTGAACACCGCGGCGATGGCGTTCTTCAGCCCCTGGTGAGCATCGGAGGTTACCAGCTCCACCCCGCTGAGGCCCCGAGCGGTCAGCGACCGCAGGAAGGCCAGCCAGAAGGCGCCGTCCTCGCTGGCGCCCACGTCCATACCCAGGATCTCACGCTGCCCTTCGGCATTGACCCCCGTCGCCACCACCACGCAGACGTTGACGATGCGACCGCCCTCCCGAACCTTCTGGGTCAGGCCGTCCAGCCACACGTAGGGGTAGGGACCACCGTCCAGGGGCCGACCCAGGAAACTCTCCACCACTTCGTCCAGTTGCTCGCAGATGCGCGACACCTGGCTGCTGGAGATGCCGTCGCAACCCAGGGCCTTGATCAGATCGTCCACCCGCCGAGTGGACACGCCTTCTACATAGGCTTGCTGGATGACGGCCAGCAGGGCTTTCTCGCTGCGCCGCCGCGGTTCCAGCAGGCTGGGGAAGTAGCTGCCTTCCCGCAGCTTGGGAATGTGCAACTCCATGGTGCCCACCCGGGTGTCCCAGGTGCGGTTGCGGTAGCCGTTGCGGTAGGTGACCCGCTCCGGGCTGCGTTCGCCGTGCTGGGCGCCGATCTGGGCGGAAACCTCGGCGTCCATGATGCCGTCCACCAGGACCCGCAGTGCTTCCCGCAGCAAGTCCACGTCTCCGTCCATACCACGCTTGCGTAATAATTCCAAAAAATCCATTCTTTGCTTGACCACCGTCGTTCTCCTTGTTCAGGTCTGGCATTTCCGATCAAGGATGACGCGGTGGTCAGCGTTTTGCCAACCGCCTAACTCTTACACCACTTCCTGGGACTCTACTGTTGCCTGAACTGGCTTCACCGGCTGGGGTTTGCCTTCAAGCGCCCCAAGAAGCGGCTGCTCAAGGCTGATGAGTCCAAGCGGGAGACCTTCGTGGCGGAGTACGCCGTCCTGTGGGAGGAGGCCCAACGGACTGGAGCCAGGATATTCTTTGCCGACGAGGCCCACTTCCGGGCGGACGCGGAATTGCGGGGCAAGTGGGTGCTGAAGGGTAAGCCTGCGTTGGTGGACTCCAATAGCCCGAGGTATGGGGAGAAGGCCAGCTACTATTCAGCGGTGTGCCTGGAGACGGGCGAGGTGGAATGGATGGAACTGGAGGGCAACAGCAACAGCGGGACCTCGGTTGCCTTCCTGACGCAACTGAAGGAAAAGCATCCAGGGCCGCTGCGGGTCATCTGGGACAATGCGCCGGCCCATCGTGGGGAGGCGGTGCGGGAGTACCTCAGGACGCCTGAGCTGGAGCTGAGGCTGGTGAACCTGCCGGGCTACAGCCCGGACTTCAACGCCGATGAGGCTATCTGGGGCTGGGCGAGAGAGGAGGCCACTGGCAATCTGTGCCTGGGGAGCAGGGCGGCGGTACAGGAGAGGGTCGGCAAATTCCTGGCCGGGCTGTCCAGCCGGAAAGACGAGGTGAGACGGCGCTGCCGGACGGTCCTGCAATCAAGGGCCGAAACACTCCCGCGAGACTCCCGCCCCGATTCCCAGCACCCGGCAAATGCACATCCCACCTTGGCTTTGGTTTAGGTGCAGGTGTGGGTTGAGGTACTCGGTGGTCTGGTCAGGTTGCCCGTGCTTCATGTACTGAAGCCCGGCTTCCAGTCGTTCCTGCACGGTTATGCCCGGCGTGATCGCGAGGAATTTATTGGTGAACCGAGGGTCGGCAGGGTACTCGCGGTGGTTGCAGATTTGCCACAGGATGATTGCAGCCATCACGGCGGTCTTGCCGGTACCGGTGGCCATCTGGTGGCAGATGCGGGGAATGCCATCGTTGATGACGCCGTTGATCTCATCCAACTCTTCAAGGATGGCCTGGCCTGTCGCGATTTGCGGCGCAATTTCGCCCAACCAGATGGCCGTCAGTATGGCTTCCCTCTGGGCGAAGTAGAGGCCCCCCTTATCTGGGTTGGTCCAGTGGCCGATGAGCTCACGGGTGACGCGGGTGGTACCGGAGTAGCTCTGGCTCTGCCAAGCGGAGACTTCGCGCCGGATGTCGTTCACCATCGCCAGGTGAGGCAGCATATCGGTCAGGTCGCCCATTGCCTGCAGTGGGTTGCGTGATTGCAGGTCCAGCCCCTTCACACGGGGCAGGCGGCCGGTGGCAGGGTAGCGCCCCTGTTGTTGTGGGTCGTTGGCGATGCGCCCGTCGCTATGGCGTTGCCAGTGCCATTCCGGCGGGTCGTAGGGACGGTTGATGATCGGGCTTTTCGAATGGGTCGGCGTCATGTCCATGAAAGGATTCCTTCCAGTCAGGTACCAAAGCGTTGCATCTTCAGATTGGAGGCCAGTATTGCTGAATGACGGTCAGTTTTCAACTATCCGACGGCGTGAGCACGCGGTTTTCACCCTTACATGTGCCCGACTTACCTCACGTTGGATTTTAGCCGGTATGAGCATTCCCCCCGTCGATCGGTATGTACTCTCCGCGTTTCAAAAACGGCAGAGTTTCGTAACGGCGGACGAACGGCTCGGGCCATGTGGTGCCTATTTTCAGAATGTCTTCAAGGGTGCGTCCAGTTCGCCTAGTGACTTCTCTTGATGTCGGGACAATCTCAGTGTGCGGCATGGCGCGAAAAGCTTCCGGGATTGTGTCTGAAGCTTCGGCGTTTATGTACAAGCGTGGTGTCGCGGCTGCGCTGTGCGGACTGGCCGCCCAGACCCATACCGCTACGACTCGGGTGTTCTTTGCACGCTGGTCAGGTCCGATCCACAGGCTATCGCGCTTAGCTTCGGTGCCCATTAGAGCGGACAAAATGTCTTCGCCGTCGTCTGGTCGAATCAAGCCCGGCGTGTTGATGGCGACCATCAATGGAGCTCCAAGGTTGGGATAGCGATTGGACTTTGTTTTCAGCTTCTTGAGGAAACGAGGAACGTCGCGCACTGATACGCCCCATCCTGGTGGTGCTACAGACAACGGACCGGTCTGCCGGTTTTGTTTGCTCCGTGGAAAGATCGTGATGCGCATGCGCCAGTTGTTGTGCAGCACAACACACGAAGGAGGCTGTGGCATACCTTCCACTTGGTCGGGGGTGTACCGGGACAGCAAGTCTTCAAGTGGCTTGACGAATGTGCTTCGCGGAGGCATTGCGGTCAGTACGCCCTCAGTTTCGAGGAAAACGTGAAACTCGGATGATTGAATGGTCCGTAGTGCGTTCGTAACGTCCCACTCCAGTTTGCGCGACGGCGTTGGAGGTTCAGGATGTAGAGCCGTGACTTCCACGTAACATGTACCCGTTCTGTCAGATACCTTGAAATCGGGAGTCCGCTCAGGGGCGCTGGCTCGGACTTTGACTCGAGGGTTGACTTCGTCAACGGTCAGTCCCAATTGGTGCAGGGTTTCATAGACCCAGAGTTCCGAGACTGCGTCGAGGGTTTTCGTGGGGTCGCCAATTTGGTCCTCGAGTTGCGATCGGCGCCCGCTCGGATAGCGGGATAACCAATCGTTGAGCAACTCGGTAATCCGGGTTTGGTCTGGATATGGGTTGGCCTGATGGTAATCGAGCCACTCACTGATGAATCCCATCATGGATCCTTTGTTCTTCTGTCGGCCCGGTACGCTACGGCTGCGCCGGTAACGGAGTCGGCGTGACGTTCACGATGACCGATGCGTCCCACATACAGCCGCAGGCGACCACCCAAGTGTAATACCACTCCGACTCGGCCACTGGTAAAGGAATCCCCCTGTCGCCGATCCTCTGGGCTTTTTCTTCCAGGTGAGGCGCGATGATGATGCCTGTGTAATCTTGAAGGACGCGGCCCCAACGGATACCTTTGGTTTCTTCTCCGTCGCGATTTCGCCTGCGTGGTTCTGAGTACGCACCATTAAACGCTTCGAATTCGCCTTCGTTGGTGATAACCAGGATGCCGTGCTCAGGCCGAACAATGACCTCGTTCGCATAACGGAACCGATGTGGATAGTGGGCGGAACCGACCTCGGTGAGCGACTGTTGCCGTTGGTAGTTCAGCCAAGCGTCGCCAACGGAAACCCAGAGTCCGCAAGGCCTGCCAAGGTGTCCTGGGTCCGCTGTTGCACGCGGCCGTGTCAGCTGGACGTCTGAGTAATGGATCAGCGGGCGGGGCAGAACGGGCCCGAGTACTTCTGATTGCATTGGCAACCCCTCTGGTGGTCGTAAACTTGAGCGGGTTTCCGGCCTTCTCTGTAACCCCTGGGTTCCAGCGTTCAGTCGGTAAACCACGCCGAAGACGTCGGCGGTCATGAGCCGGAGTTTCGTTGTCTGCGCATCGTGAGTAGCGTGGCGGTGGCGGCTGTGGCTATAACCTGCGGCGTCGGCGAAGGGCGGCGTTGCAGTAGCCGGCCATGAGGTGCCGCTCGTCACGCTGGTCGTCCATGTCACCAAGCTGGATTACGACGGGAGTCCGTTGTGTCTCGTGTCGGTTGCGACCAAAAATCTCCATTGTTTTGCTTGCGGAGTTGACCGGTCGTGGCTTGGTGCGTAGAAACAGAGCGTGTTTCGCTGCCCTGCCCTGGGAGCGAGCTAAGTGTCGCGCCGTCGGGATGGCGCTAATGGGGTACAGCAACGTCATAAAATCCCAGACCCTGCAGGGGCCTAAGGCTGTTGTCCGTCCTATGACGATGGCTTCAATAATCATTGCCGTCGGTGAGCCTTCTGGGTGATGTGTACTCGCCGTTCTGCTCGGTGGGTTTTCTTGTAATCGATGCGCGGTTCCTCATGCGGCTACTTTCCTGGTATCCCGTTTCGGTTTGTTCCAATTGGGGTTTTTGCACTTTGGGCATACCTTTGGGAGTGTGACGGACGTGATCCGCTTGGGAACCCACTTGTGGTCGCACCTGCTGCAGATGCAGATTAATCCCGAATCCACCGAAGCGATGGGCCGTGGCGTTGACACCAGGGATGATGGGCAAGGGAAAGCGAACGGGGCAAGCCCGATTCCAATAGATGGGGATGAGGGCGGCGTGAGATAGCCACCCAGACACGATGATGGCGGCCCGCGGTGGCGATGCTGGGCGAAATTGTCAGGGTAGCGTGCAGCAAGAGACGCTCGGGAACCAGCCTGGCGCAAGTCTGCGAGGCGGTCGGGTAGTCTGGTGAGTGGGTCAGATCTCCGTCGGCGTTGACACCAGCGGTGCCGTCAGGCTGGGAGTGGAAGGGCTCGCAATCGAGCCAAGGCGCGACTGAACTGGTTTTTCCAGGGCCAGCGCTGGGGAAGATGCAAAGTGAGGCGGCGCGCCGAGCGGGTGAGCCGTCCGCTCGACTTTGTACAAAAGCTAGATAAATTATAAGAACAGGGTAAGCTCGACCAAATCACTACAAGAGGTCGCGTATGCCCACCCTGCCCGCAGTCATAGTAACCCTGCTGCTGCCCTTTGAGCACCTGTTTGACCCCAGGACCTGGCGCAAAGCCCAACTCCTGGCCATGGGAGCGATCCTGTCTCCCGGCAAACGCACCGTGTCCTCCGCCCTCAACATCCTGGGGATTGGGCAGCACGGCGACTTCGCCATCTATCACCACGTGCTCAACCGTGCCCGATGGTCGCCGCTGCAACTGAGCCGGGTGCTGTTGCTGCTGGTGGCCGGGCGCCTTGGTTCATCCACCGAGCCGTTGGTGTTCGGCATTGACGAGACGGTGGAACGACGCTGGGGCCGGAAGATTGCGGCCAAGGGGCGGTATCGGGATCCGGTGCGGTCCAAGGACGACCAGGTGGTGATGACCCCCGGACTGCAATGGGTGAGCCTGATGTTGCTGACGCGTATCGGATGGGCGGGTCGACACTGGGCGCTACCGTTTTTGACCGCGCTGGTGGTGTCGGCCCGCTACGACCGGCGCAAAGGTCGCCGGCACCAGACGTTCACCGACTACGCCCAGCAGATGCTGGTCTGCCTGCGCCGGTGGCTGCCGGACCGGGACCTGGTGGTGGTGGCCGATGGCGGCTACGCCAAGCGCGAGTTCCTGCGGCATTGCCAGAACATGTCAAAGCCGATTGTCGTCGTCACCAAACTGCGCAAGGACGCGTCCCGGTACCAGCCCGCGCCACCGCGGCGGCCCGGCCAGATCGGGCGGCCCCGGGTGGTCGGCGCGCAATTGCCCAGTCCCACGGCGGTGCTGGACGATACCGCTACACAATGGATTCCCTACCGCGCCACCGGTTCCGACGGCAGTACCGCCATGGTCGAGCTCGCTTCGGGCGTAGCGCTGTGGTACCACGGCGGGCCGCCGCGCCTTCCCATACGTTGGGTCGTCATCAGATACCTGGAGGAGCGCCGCGGGCCCTATGCTTTGCTATGCACCGACACCGAGGCGGAACCCCTGCGGATACTGCAGTGGTATCTGCTGCGCTGGCAGGTCGAGGTGACCTTTGAGGAGCTGCGGGCTCACCTGGGCATGGAAACCCAGCGCCAGTGGTCGGAACGAGCCATCGCCCGAACCACCCCCGCGCTCTTTGGCCTGTTCAGCGTGGTGACGCTGGCGGCGGATATCCTGATCGAACAGCGTGGCGGCATGGCGCCGCGCACCGCGGCGTGGTATGACAAAACCAGCCCTTCCTTCGCCGACGCCATCGCCCTGGTCAGACGACACCTCTGGGTGCAGCAGGGAACTTTTATGCCGTCCGAGCGCGAGCACGAATCGATAAAAGTCCCGCGCCTCTTGTACCACAGGATGCTCGACACGCTAGCCTATGCCGCTTGATTGTACAAAGCCGAGCCGTCCGGCGAGGGAGAAGAAGCGTCGTCGGAGGGTCTTGGTGGTTACCAGTTGCTCACCCAGACCGATGCGCGCGGTCCAGCGGGCCAGGTTATGCGCCATCACCTGCACCGCCAGCCAGGCGCCGTTGGCGGCGAAGCGGCCTGAGGGGAGATGGTTGAGCCCGACGCCGTACTTGAGGTCTCGGATGGCGTTCTCGATCTCGGCGTGGCGCCGATGGTCGGCCTCCAGTTGGTAGTGTCCCGTCAAGTAGTGTAAAAGCGCGTCATCCCTTTTGATGTTGATCAGGCCGCTGCGTCCAGCATATTGGGCTTCGGCAGTGCCTCGTTGCCGGCGGCGTTGGGGATGGTGAGGTAGCGGCGGGCTTCGGCCCATTCGTCGTGTTGCTCGGCCAGCACCGCGCCCACCAGGCGCCGCGCCGATAGCCGGTTGGGGAAAATGCCCACCACGTCAGTCCGGCGCCTTATCTCCCGGTTCAGCCGTTCCTGCGGGTTGTTGGACCACAGCTTCTGCCAGTGGGCCACTGGGAAGGCCGTGAAGGCCAGGATGTCCGGCGCGGCATCCGCCAGCAGTTCGGCCACCTGGGCAAAGGGCTCCCTGAGTTGTTCCACCACTCGGTCCAATTGGCCGTGGACCTCGGCGGGAGACAGTTGCTGGTAGATGGTGCGGACCATGCGAGAATGTCCTGGGTGGCCAGGCCGGGTTGGGCACGCTTGGGCACTCGGGTGAGCAGGTTGGCCATGAAGTGGGTGCGGCAGCGCTGCCAGCTGGCCCCAGTGAACACCGCGGCGATGGCGTTCTTCAGCCCCTGGTGAGCATCGGAGGTTACCAGCTCCACCCCGCTGAGGCCCCGAGCGGTCAGCGACCGCAGGAAGGCCAGCCAGAAGGCGCCGTCCTCGCTGGCGCCCACGTCCATACCCAGGATCTCACGCTGCCCTTCGGCATTGACCCCCGTCGCCACCACCACGCAGACGTTGACGATGCGACCGCCCTCCCGAACCTTCTGGGTCAGGCCGTCCAGCCACACGTAGGGGTAGGGACCACCGTCCAGGGGCCGACCCAGGAAACTCTCCACCACTTCGTCCAGTTGCTCGCAGATGCGCGACACCTGGCTGCTGGAGATGCCGTCGCAACCCAGGGCCTTGATCAGATCGTCCACCCGCCGAGTGGACACGCCTTCTACATAGGCTTGCTGGATGACGGCCAGCAGGGCTTTCTCGCTGCGCCGCCGCGGTTCCAGCAGGCTGGGGAAGTAGCTGCCTTCCCGCAGCTTGGGAATGTGCAACTCCATGGTGCCCACCCGGGTGTCCCAGGTGCGGTTGCGGTAGCCGTTGCGGTAGGTGACCCGCTCCGGGCTGCGTTCGCCGTGCTGGGCGCCGATCTGGGCGGAAACCTCGGCGTCCATGATGCCGTCCACCAGGATCCGCAGTGCTTCCCGCAGAAAGTCCACGTCTCCGTCCATACCACGCTTGCGTAATAATTCCAAAAGATCCATTCTTTGCTTGACCACCGTCGTTCTCCTTGGTTGGGTTTGGCATTTCCGATCAAGGATGACGCGGTGGTCAGCGTTTTGCCAACCGCCTAACTCTTACACCACTTCCTGGGACTCTACTCTCCAGTTCCAGGGTGTCCCCGTCTCGGTCGGTGATGAAGCCGTGATAGCGGTAGCTGGCGAAGAGGGCCAGCTGGGAGCCGGGCGTGGGCTTCACCCGCCGGACGATGAGCCGCACCGGTGCGGCGTCGGGCTCATCCTGGAAGGGGGCGTAGGTGGTCTCCGCCACGTCGGCGGCGCCGTCCATCCAGTAGGGAATCGGCGTCCAGTCAATCTCGGGTATGGCCTCGATGATATTCCGCAGGCGGGCTTGCTGGCGGACGGTGATGGAGTAGCGCACATCCATCTTGCGGCAGACGGCGACGATGGCGTGGGTGTAGAAGCCGCTGTCAGCCCGCACCGTGAGTTGTCCCCTGGCCCCGCCGTAGCGTACCCGCCCCACCGTCTCGCGTAGAAAGTGGGCGGCGCCCCGAACGGTATTGGCGCGGCCCTTGCGCAGCCGAGCCATCAGCACGTCGCCGGTGCCGGCGGCAATGGCCAGCAGCGGGTGATAGCCTCGCTGGCCGGTGTAGCCGTGGTCGCGCGCCCCCTCCTTGGCCAGACCGTATGTCTCGCAGATGGTGGAGTCCAGGTCGATGGTCAACGGCCCGTCGCCGGGTCCGGCCCCAGCCGACCAGGCCCGGGCCAGCAGCTCCCGGCTGACCCGATCCAGTTGGCGGACGTGGCCCCCCCCGGAAACTGCGCAGGAAGGTCCCCAGGGTGGATGGCGCCTTGACTACGCAGCCGATGGCGCTAGCCGTCCCGCCGGTGCGCAGCACGTCGGCGTCGTCAATGCAGTCTCCTCCGGCCAGAGCAGACGCCACCAGCGTCATCACCTTGTCGCCGGTGTTGGCTCGGCCTGGGGCGCGACCCAGGTCCAGGTGCCGGTCAACCAGTTCGGGCCGGCCCAGATGCCGGCCCAGCGTGGCTGGCAGGATCAGCCCAGCATTGGCCACCAGGCGGTGGTCGTCAAAGGCGATTTGGATGCGGTCGGGGTGGTCATCTGCTAGCATCTTTTGGGTGCTCCTGGCCTGGGGACGGTTTCCTGTTTCAAAAGCCATTATCCCAGATGCACAGGAGCACTTTCTTACCCCTTCAGCACACCGCGACACTCATCTTTTCGGTGGATTGGGGTTAATGCTTGGCCAAGTGGCATGGTACCTCCTGAGTTTCTGGGTCATTACGTCTCCTTGGTGTTGTGGGGCCACCGCTGTCGGCGTTATTATACCAGACAGTAAAAACGTGGTCTGCAATGTGGTGCGTTTGGCTATCGTGTTTATGACTGCATTCAGTTGCGTAACTTTACCCCCGTAGATATAATCACAACAGCGGTCAAGAGTCTTGAGGCGGGTTCTCGTCCCCTCGAATTGGAGGGGCAACTGCCGGTTATCAATACCGTGCATGTGGAGCCGTCAGAAGATGCTGACCTGAAATGAAAACAGGCCACCGGGGGTGTTTTGAGCCAGCCCAGGCAGCCTGAAAATACGCACCACCTTTGGGGGTGATCCATGCGTGTAAAGGATGATAGCGTAATGGCAGAGTCCGGTAAATATCGGATGGTCCCCCGGGATAACTCCCGGACAGGGTTGCCTCAGTCGTCGCTGGGGCAACTTTGGTGTCGTCACCTGTTGCGTGTCTATTCTGTGCACGGTGGCCGAAGGTCGCGGCATTTGCCGCGGCCTCCAGCCTTTCTCCTGTTTGGTGATGCGTCTTCGTCCCGTACAGGAGGACAGGCGATGTCGCCAAGAGAGTCGGGCTTTGGTAAGCCCAAATGGAAACGGGAACCGCGGGAGATTGCAGCCTCGTCCGCGGCCCCTGAACTGTCCCAGCAGACACCAGAACCGTTCTGCGCTGATAATAGCGAACCGTCTGACGGCTGGCAATCACGTCCGGGCGCGGATGTAGGTCTGACCGAACTTGGAGGTGATTGGCGAAAGCGACGAAACGGCGGTTTCCACAAGCACGATGTGCCTCGCCTTGTCTTGTCAGAGCGGCAATGGCGTCGGGTGGCGCGGTTCCTGACCGGGAAACGCGGCGACCCTGGTCGTACTGCCGAAGACAACCGTAGAACGCTGGAGGGCATCATCTGGATATTCCGGACGGGTGCGCCGTGGCGGGATTTGCCAGCGTACTTCGGCAAGTGGAACAGCGTGTACCGCACGTTCAAGCGTTGGTCTCGACTTTGTACAAAAGCTAGATAAATTATAAGAACAGGGTAAGCTCGACCAAATCACCACAAGAGGTCGAGTATGCCTACCCTGCCCGCAGTCATAGTAACCCTGCTGCTGCCCTTTGAGCACCTGTTTGACCCCAGGACCTGGCGCAAAGCCCAACTCCTGGCCATGGGAGCGATCCTGTCTCCCGGCAAACGCACCGTGTCCTCCGCCCTCAACATCCTGGGGATTGGGCAGCACGGCGACTTCGCCATCTATCACCACGTGCTCAACCGTGCCCGATGGTCGCCGCTGCAACTGAGCCGGGTGCTGTTGCTGCTGGTGGCCGGGCGCCTTGGTTCATCCACCGAGCCGTTGGTGTTCGGCATTGACGAGACGGTGGAGCGACGCTGGGGCCGGAAGATTGCGGCCAAGGGGCGGTATCGGGATCCGGTGCGGTCCACGGACGACCAGGTGGTGATGACCCCCGGATTGCAATGGGTGAGCCTGATGTTGCTGACGCGTATCGGATGGGCGGGTCGACACTGGGCGCTGCCGTTTTTGACCGCGCTGGTGGTGTCGGCCCGCTATGACCGGCGCAAAGGTCGCCGGCACAAGACGTTCACCGACTACGCCCAGCAGATGCTGGTCTGCCTGCGCCGGTGGCTGCCGGACCGGGACCTGGTGGTGGTGGCCGATGGCGGCTACGCCAAGCGCGAGTTCCTGCGGCATTGCCAGAGTATGTCAAAGCCGATTGTCGTCGTCACCAAACTGCGCAAGGACGCGTCCCGGTACCAGCCCGCGCCACCGCGGCGGCCCGGCCAGATCGGGCGGCCCCGGGTGGTCGGCGCGCGATTGCCCAGTCCCACGGCGGTGCTGGACGATCCCGCTACACAATGGATTCCCTACCGCGCCACCGGTTCCGACGGCAGTACCGCCATGGTCGAGCTCGCTTCGGGCGTGGCGCTGTGGTACCACGGCGGGCCGCCGCGCCTTCCCATACGTTGGGTCGTCATCAGATACCTGGAGGAGCGCCGCGGGCCCTATGCTTTGCTATGCACCGACACCGAGGCGGAACCCCTGCGGATACTGCAGTGGTATCTGCTGCGCTGGCAGGTCGAGGTGACCTTTGAGGAGCTGCGGGCTCACCTGGGCGTGGAAACCCAGCGCCAGTGGTCGGAACGAGCCATCGCCCGAACCACCCCCGCGCTCTTTGGCCTGTTCAGCGTGGTGACGCTGGCAGCGGATATCCTGATCGAACAGCGTGGCGGCATGGCGCCGCGCACCGCGGCGTGGTATGACAAAACCAGCCCTTCCTTCGCCGACGCCATCGCCCTGGTCAGACGACACCTCTGGGTGCAGCAGGGAACTTTTATGCCGTCCGAGCGCGAGCACGAATCGATAAAAGTCCCGCGCCTCTTGTACCACAGGATGCTCGACACGCTAGCCTATGCCGCTTGATTGTACAAAGCCGAGGCGTTGGTGCGACCGGGGGATTTTTCTTCAGTTGTTCCTGTCGTTGGCCAAGGAACGAGTAGAGTCACAGGAAGTGGTGTAAGAGTTAGGCGGTTGGCAAAACGCTGACCACCGCGTCATCCTTGATCGGAAATGCCAAACCCAACCAAGGAGAACGACGGTGGTCAAGCAAAGAATGGATCTTTTGGAATTATTACGCAAGCGTGGTATGGACGGAGACGTGGACTTGCTGCGGGAAGCACTGCGGGTCCTGGTGGACGGCATCATGGACGCCGAGGTTTCCGCCCAGATCGGCGCCCAGCACGGCGAACGCAGCCCGGAGCGGGTCACCTACCGCAACCGCACCTGGGACACCCGGGTGGGCACCATGGAGTTGCACATTCCCAAGCTGCGGGAAGGCAGCTACTTCCCCAGCCTGCTGGAACCGCGGCGGCGCAGCGAGAAAGCCCTGCTGGCCGTCATCCAGCAAGCCTATGTAGAAGGCGTGTCCACTCGGCGGGTGGACGATCTGATCAAGGCCCTGGGTTGCGACGGCATCTCCAGCAGCCAGGTGTCGCGCATCTGCGAGCAACTGGACGAAGTGGTGGAGAGTTTCCTGGGTCGGCCCCTGGACGATGGTCCCTACCCCTACGTGTGGCTGGACGGCCTGACCCAGAAGGTTCGGGAGGGCGGTCGCATCGTCAACGTCTGCGTGGTGGTGGCGACGGGGGTCAATGCCGAAGGGCAGCGTGAGATCCTGGGTATGGACGTGGGCGCCAGCGAGGACGGCGCCTTCTGGCTGGCCTTCCTGCGGTCGCTGACCGCGGGGCCTCAGCGGGGTGGAGCTGGTAACCTCCGATGCCCACCAGGGGCTGAAGAACGCCATCGCCGCGGTGTTCACTGGGGCCAGCTGGCAGCGCTGCCGCACCCACTTCATGGCCAACTTGCTCAGCCGAGTGCCCAAGCGTGCCCAACCCGGCGTGGCCACCATGGTCCGCACCATCTACCAGCAACTGTCTCCCGCCGAGGTCCACGGCCAATTGGACCGAGTGGTGGAACAACTCCGGGAGCCCTTTGCCCAGGTGGCCGAGCTGCTGGCGGATGCCGCGCCGGACATCCTGGCCTTCACGGCCTTCCCAGTGGCCCACTGGCAGAAGCTGTGGTCCAACAACCCGCAGGAACGGCTGAACCGGGAGATCCGTCGCCGCACTGACGTGGTGGGCATTTTCCCCAACCGGCTGTCGGCGCGGCGCCTGGTGGGCGCGGTGCTGGCCGAGCAACACGACGAATGGGCCGAAGCCCGCCGCTACCTCACCATCCCCAACGCCGCCGGCAACGAGGCACTGCCGAAGCCCAATATGCTGGACGCAGCGGCCTGATCAACATCAAAAGGGATGACGCGCTTTTACACTACTTGACGGGACACTACCAAGGAACGCGACCTGCGGGTCGTGATGGTGGACGGGACCTTCATCAAAGTGCATCAGCACGGCACTGGCGCCCGCCGCGGCGGGCGCGATGCCGAGGGGTCCCGCAAGATGCAGGCCATCGGTCTGACCAAGGGCGGCCTGAACACAAAACTGATGGCTTTGGTTGACCGGAATGGCCGCTTGGTGAGGTTTTCCCTGGTGCCTGGAAATGCCTTTGAGGCGCACCAGTTGGCCTCACTCCTTGAGGGATTGCCAGTCAAGGAGATCCACGAGTTGTTGGGCGACAAGGCATACGACACCAACGCGGTTCGAGAGATGCTGGCTGAGATGGGTATTACGGTCACGATCCCGTCGACTTCCCGGCGCAAGGAACCGATCCCCCACGACGCGTGGTCGTACAAGGGAAGGCATCTGGTCGAGAACCTTTTCGGCGACATCAAGCATTTCAGGGGCATCTCGACCAGGTTTTGCAAATACTCTTCGACTTTCTGCGCCGGCCTTCACTTGGTAACGTGGCACCTGCGCAGCAGGGGGCGCAAGGGAAGGTCGTCCGAGTATCTGGAGGGTCGGTAAGCCAATTTCGGGTCCCGGATGTGTTCGCAGCCCCTGTCCCGCACTGTGAGGGCAATCGGGGCTGGGTCAACGATGTGCCGACGGGTGGGGTGCCCGACAGTCTGCTACGCCGGGCGATTGCCATGTGCACCAATTGGAGGTGTTAAGGGACGGTAGTCTTAAATTCAGATAAGTGGTAGGTTGGTCGGCGATCCGTTGTACGTTGATTTGTCAACAGACCCTAGCTAGCGTCCGCCAATCAACCACCGAGGTGGAGAATCTAGTTTGTCCGCCTCAACCTATGAACTCATACAGACTAGGGCCTGTTCACACTAACTGTGCTGAAATGTTATCATGCCCGCATGGAGATTACAGAAGCTCAGTACGAACGCATTGCACCGGTCCTTCCCGTTCAGCGTGGGAACGTCAAACTGTCGAACTTGCAAGTGCTCAACGCGATTCTGTATGTCGCCGAGCAGGGCTGCAAGTGGCGGGGGTTGCCGCCCCGATTCGGCAACTGGCATACCGTCTACACACGGATGAACCGCTGGTCGAAGAATGGGGTGCTCGACCGGGTGTTTGAACACCTCCAGCGGGAACAGATCGTGCGCATCAAACTCGAAGCGGTCGCGATGGACAGCACCATCGTCAAGGTCCACCCCGACGGTACGGGTGCGCTAAAAAAACGGACCCCAGTCTATCGGCAAGTCCCGGGGCGGCTGGACCACCAAGATTCATATGGTTGCCGCGGATGCTCGCACCGCCATAACGTTCTCGCTCTCCCCTGGACAGGCCCACGACGCGCCGGAAGGGCGTAAGTTGCTGACTCGTCTTGGCCCGCAACGCCCGGGACTGTCCCTGTTGATGGACCGCGCCTACGAGGGCAATGAGACCCGCCAACTCGCCTTGGCCTTGGGGTTCATGCCGGTGGTGCCACCCCTGAGCACCCGTGTACACCCATGGGCGTATGACCGGGAGATGTACCAGAGGCGGAATGAGATCGAGCGGTTATTCCGTCGGTTGAAGGGATTTCGCCGCATCTTCTCGCGCTTTGAGAAGCTCGACGTGCTCTTCCTCGGGTTCATCTCATTCGCACTCATTCTCGATGCACTGCGTTAGTGTGAACACGCCCTAGCTGCAGTGTTGCCCATCCCCATATCATTCACGTAGGCTTCAAGTCTGCATCGGAAAACTCGAAACTTGCTGGTCTCAGGGCCACGACCAACTCAAAATTTTGTAGTACAGTACCGTATGGCCTACCATTCTCCACGAATTCAGATGCGTTTGGGCCGTTGTTTCGTTTGGGGCTGCCCGCCGTTGTTGGAAGGCCCGTGGCGACGCGATCGGGACGTATGGAAATGAGACCGCAAATGCTTCCTGGTTGACCCAAGCGTCAGGCCTGTTGGCCGGCGCGGGCCGGCGGTCCGGACTGGTCCGGGAGCCCGGGTAATCGCTGCTGGCAGGTTGACATCGCCCAGCGATTGTGCGTATTCTTTGCGTTGCAGAACGCCTTGGTAATGATTGGGTTTTGGAACCGTCGTGTCCGGGATTTCGCAACGAGATTTTTCGTAATGAGGGAGATATATGGTTAAGCAGGGTGTGATACCCGATGAGTTGACCAAGCCGTTCTGGGACGCCGCTAACGAAGAGCGGCTGGTGCTGCAGAACTGTAGCGCCTGTAGTCGGCTCCAGCACCCGCCGGCGGCAGTGTGCGCGCAGTGCGGCTCAGCGGACAACCTGGGATGGAAGGAAACACCAGGCCGGGGCACCATTTACAACTACGGAGTAGTTTACGACTGCCCAGTGGCGTCGCTGAAAGACGACCTGCCTTTCAACCTGGCAGTGATCATGCTGGAAGAAGACCCGGGTATCCTGTTTTACTCTCACCTCCCCGGCACACCGGTGGACGACGTACCGGTGGGCTCGAGCGTACAGGTAATTTTCGAGGCGACCGCCAACGGACAAAAAATACCCGAGTGGCAAGTGGTGAGTTAGAACCGTTTATCTTGCACACTCCAAGAGTTAGGAGTTAACCATGACCACGCAGACGCAGATGGCTCCGGAATCAATGTATCGGTCCCGCGAGGGAATGGGGGTTTGGGAACACCGCGGCAAGGTAGCGGCGGTTGGCATCGGGCACTCTCCGACCGCCCGGCGCTGGGACGGTCGACCCGAGACCTCGGTGGGCGCCAACAGCATCTTGGCGCTGCGGGCCGCGATTGACGACGCGGGCGTCTCGCCCGACCAGGTTGACGGCTTGGTCATCGTGCCCGTTACCACCACCGGCGCGTATTGGCCGGCCGATACTCCCGTACCCATGGACGTGGTCAACGCCTTCAATCCCACCGACGACCCGTTGGACGGCATCGGGCAGTTGAGCACCGACTGGCTCCTGAAGAATATGCCCGAACTGACCAACGTCAAGTTCACCATGTATGCGCCGGGTTGCATGTCCGCTGCTATCGTGGTTGCCGCCCAGGCGGTGGGCGATGGTCTGGCGAGCACCTGCCTGGTGCTGAAGGGGTGGCACAACCTGGATGGTCGCTACAACCACGGCGGCATCAGCGCTGCAGATGCGGTGCCTGGCAGTTTCGCCATCAGCCCGGGCCGAACGCTTTGGGGCGCTCCCGGCTGCTACGGAACCGCCTTGCAGTTTGCCGAATACTGCCGCAAGTACGGCAAGAATCATGACATGATGGCCCCCTTTATGCAGAACTCACGGCGGAACGGACTGCTGTTCCCCGAAGGTTACTGGGCCCAGCATCGCCCGGAGCAATTGCTGCCGGAGGACTACCTGGCCGCCCGGTGGATTGCCAAGCCGGCCAATCTGTTTGACAATGACATCCCGATCATGGTTTCCGCCGCTTACGTGTTTGCGACCGCCGACCGGGCGCAGGACGCGAAGCAGAAGCCCGTTTACATCCTCAACCACGCCTCGAGCCGGGGCACGGCGCGGAGCATCACACCCACGCTGGAAGAGGTGCAGGCCGAAACGGGTAGTACCGGGCGCAAAATCTACGAGGGCGCCGGCATCACCGCCGCTGACCTGTCGTTTGAGAATATGTACGACGGTTTCGCCGAGTTCCACCAGTTTCACGTTGAGGGCCTGGGCTACCGGGGGATGAAATTTGGCGACGCCCTGGATTTCTACCAGACGGACATCAGCATCGAGGGTCCCAACCCCATTTTGCCCAGCGGCGGCAACATCGGCAGTGGCCGCAGCCGCTTCTGGATGCACACCGACTGCATCCAGCAGATCCAGGGCCGGGCGGGAGCCAGGGCGCTGACCGGCGTGAAACCCGAAATCGGGGTTTCCGGCGGGCCCATGCCCATGGGTGGAAACTTCACCGTGTGGGGCGCTTCACCTGACTAGACCGGCGGCGCTGGCCTTTCCAGCAACATCCCGATCCTGACGAGGACTGCAGCCGACCACCTGGGTCGGCTGCAACCCGTGCGGACGTAGACAATAGCCCGTGAACCCGCAGACCCGCATCTACCCGCAGACCCATATCCGCTTCGCCCGCGAAAAAGAGAGGAACTGAATTGGTGACACTGATCAGCTTTGACATCGACGGAACTCTGGAGGTGGGCGACCCGCCCGGAGTCCTGACCATGGATATGGTAAGAATGGTTCAGGAGAAGGGATTCCTGATTGGCAGTTGCTCCGACCGACCCATGAGCGGTCAGCAGGCCATCTGGGACCAGCACAACATACCAGTGGATTTCGTGGTACCGAAGCATATGCTGCCGGATGTCAAAGCGAAGTTCGAGGCGGAAGAGTACTACCACATCGGCGACCGGGAAGACCTGGACAAGCGGTACGCGCTGGCAGCCGGCTTCAAGTTCCTGTGGCCCGACGAAGCCGCCGAACAGCTCCCCTTCCTCATCAACGGCAACGGGGCAGACGCGGGCTCGGCGTGATCGCATAGGCAATGGCCCCGGCAAGGCGTTGCCAGCGAAAAAGAGCCGGCGATATCCGGTAAATCACGACACGGTGTCAGCATGACCGATTCGTAGTTAAGTCATCCGCCAGGTGGTTGTCTGGCGGCGGATGAAATACCCGGTTCCGGGAGGCCGGCCAAACATTGGGCTGCCAGCGGGACGCCAGGCTGATAACCGGAAAGAACCCCGGCAGGATGTATCGGGGTTGTTCATTTTAAGTTGCGTCAATCCGATTTCCGCCCATGGCCGTAAGCTGACTGAACAATATCGCCGGTCGGATAAGGATTTGTAATGAATATTAAGACTCTGCTGGGCATGGGTTCGATAGCAGTTATCCTCCTGGCAACAGTGGCGGTGTCATGCGCGCAACCCGACGCAATCTAGGCTTTGCACATTTCAAGCCGCGTAGGCGAGTGAATCTACAAGTCGGTAGTACAGGGCAGCCGGGACTTTCCATATATCCGGTTCTGCGTCTCGGCTTTGTACAATCAAGCGGCATAGGCTAGCGTGTCGAGCATCCTGTGGTACAAGAGGCGCGGGACTTTTATCGATTCGTGCTCGCGCCCGGACGGCATAAAAGTTCCCTGCTGCACCCAGAGGTGTCGTCTGACCAGGGCGATGGCGTCGGCGAAGGAAGGGCTGGTTTTGTCATACCACGCCGCGGTGCGCGGCGCCATGCCGCCACGCTGTTCGATCAGGATATCCGCTGCCAGCGTCACCACGCTGAACAGGCCAAAGAGCGCGGGGGTGGTTCGGGCGATGGCTCGTTCCGACCACTGGCGCTGGGTTTCCACGCCCAGGTGAGCCCGCCGCAGCTCCTCAAAGGTCACCTCGACCTGCCAGCGCAGCAGATACCACTGCAGTATCCGCAGCGGTTCCGCCTCGGTGTCGGTGCATAGCAAAGCATAGGGCCCGCGGCGCTCCTCCAGGTATCTGATGACGACCCAACGTATGGGAAGGCGCGGCGGCCCGCCGTGGTACCACAGCGCTACGCCCGAAGCGAGCTCGACCCTGGCGGTACTGCCGTCGGAACCGGTGGCGCGGTAGGGAATCCATTGTGTAGCGGGATCGTCCAGCACCGCCGTGGGACTGGGCAATTGCGCGCCGACCACCCGGGGCCGCCCGATCTGGCCGGGCCGCCGCGGTGGCGCGGGCTGGTACCGGGACGCGTCCTTGCGCAGTTTGGTGACGACGACAATCGGCTTTGACATGTTCTGGCAATGCCGCAGGAACTCGCGCTTGGCGTAGCCGCCATCGGCCACCACCACCAGGTCCCGGTCCGGCAGCCACCGGCGCAGGCAGACCAGCATCTGCTGGGCGTAGTCGGTGAACGTCTGGTGCCGGCGACCTTTGCGCCGGTCGTAGCGGGCCGACACCACCAGCGCGGTCAAAAACGGTAGCGCCCAGTGTCGACCCGCCCACCCGATACGCGTCAGCAACATCAGGCTCACCCATTGCAGTCCGGGGGTCATCACCACCTGGTCGTCCTTGAACCGCACCGGATCCCGATACCGCCCCTTGGCCGCAATCTTCCGGCCCCAGCGTCGTTCCACCGTCTCGTCAATGCCGAACACCAACGGCTCGGTGGATGAACCAAGGCGCCCGGCCACCAGCAGCAACAGCACCCGGCTCAGTTGCAGCGGCGACCATCGGGCACGGTTGAGCACGTGGTGATAGATGGCGAAGTCGCCGTGCTGCCCAATCCCCAGGATGTTGAGGGCGGAGGACACGGTGCGTTTGCCGGGAGACAGGATCGCTCCCATGGCCAGGAGTTGGGCTTTGCGCCAGGTCCTGGGGTCAAACAGGTGCTCAAAGGGCAGCAGCAGGGTTACTATGACTGCGGGCAGGGTGGGCATACTCGACCTCTTGTGGTGATTTGGTCGAGCTTACCCTGTTCTTATAATTTATCTAGCTTTTGTACAAAGTCGAGGGTCAGCGGCGGACAGTGAAAAACCCTCGGACGCCAGCCACAAGTGGCGGCGCACCAGAGCGATGGCGTCCACAAAAGTTGGAGACGGCTTGGCGTACCAGGCCGCGGTGCGATGGCTCATGGGCCGTTGTTCCTGCATCAAGTGAGCCGCCAGGGTGGTCCAGGAGAATAGGCCCATCAGGATTGGCGTGGTGCGGGCGATGGCGTGATCCGACCACTGGCGTTGGGTCTCCACGCCAGGTAGTGTCCCGTCAAGTAGTGTAAAAGCGCGTCATCCCTTTTGATGTTGATCAGGCCGCTGCGTCCAGCATATTGGGCTTCGGCAGTGCCTCGTTGCCGGCGGCGTTGGGGATGGTGAGGTAGCGGCGGGCTTCGGCCCATTCGTCGTGTTGCTCGGCCAGCACCGCGCCCACCAGGCGCCGCGCCGATAGCCGGTTGGGGAAAATGCCCACCACGTCAGTCCGGCGCCTTATCTCCCGGTTCAGCCGTTCCTGCGGGTTGTTGGACCACAGCTTCTGCCAGTGGGCCACTGGGAAGGCCGTGAAGGCCAGGATGTCCGGCGCGGCATCCGCCAGCAGCTCGGCCACCTGGGCAAAGGGCTCCCGGAGTTGTTCCACCACTCGGTCCAATTGGCCGTGGACCTCGGCGGGAGACAGTTGCTGGTAGATGGTGCGGACCATGGTGGCCACGCCGGGTTGGGCACGCTTGGGCACTCGGGTGAGCAGGTTGGCCATGAAGTGGGTGCGGCAGCGCTGCCAGCTGGCCCCAGCAAACACCGCGGCGATGGCGTTCTTCAGCCCCTGGTGAGCATCGGAGGTTACCAGCTCCACCCCGCTGAGGCCCCGAGCGGTTAGCGACCGCAGGAAGGCCAGCCAGAACGCGCCGTCCTCGCTGGTCCCCACGTCCATACCCAGGATCTCACGCTGCCCTTCGGCATTGACCCCCGTCGCCACCACCACGCAGACGTTGACGATGCGACCGCCCTCCCGAACCTTCTGGGTCAGGCCGTCCAGCCACACGTAGGGGTAGGGACCATCGTCCAGGGGCCGACCCAGGAAACTCTCCACCACTTCGTCCAGTTGCTCGCAGATGCGCGACACCTGGCTGCTGGAGATGCCGTCGCAACCCAGGGCCTTGATCAGATCGTCCACCCGCCGAGTGGACACGCCTTCTACATAGGCTTGCTGGATGACGGCCAGCAGGGCTTTCTCGCTGCGCCGCCGCGGTTCCAGCAGGCTGGGGAAGTAGCTGCCTTCCCGCAGCTTGGGAATGTGCAACTCCATGGTGCCCACCCGGGTGTCCCAGGTGCGGTTGCGGTAGCCGTTGCGGTAGGTGACCCGCTCCGGGCTGCGTTCGCCGTGCTGGGCGCCGATCTGGGCGGAAACCTCGGCGTCCATGATGCCGTCCACCAGGACCCGCAGTGCTTCCCGCAGCAAGTCCACGTCTCCGTCCATACCACGCTTGCGTAATAATTCCAAAAGATCCATTCTTTGCTTGACCACCGTCGTTCTCCTTGGTTGGGTTTGGCATTTCCGATCAAGGATGACGCGGTGGTCAGCGTTTTGCCAACCGCCTAACTCTTACACCACTTCCTGTGACTCTACTCCACGCCAAGGTGAGCCCGCACTTCCTGGAAGGTAACCTCCAGTTGCCAGCGCAGCACAAACCATTCCAGGATCTGTGTCGGGTCCACGGCCAGGTCAGTGCACAGCAAAGCCTGTGTGGCGAATTCGCCCTGGGGGTCCCGAACCAAGACCCAGCGCAGGGGCACGGGCGGCTTGCCAGAGCGGTACCAGACCGCCGTTTGCGAGGTGAGTTCCACCGTGCGGGTCGCGCCGTTGTACCAGGCTACCGACACCTCGACCCATGACACGGTGGGCAAGTCCAGGAGCGCCTTCAGCGCGGTCAGCCGTCGGCCTTTCAGCGGGGGCCGACCGTTCCGGCCCGGCTGACGGGGCGGGGCCGGTTCATAAAGGGCGGCGTCCAGGCGCAAGCGGGCGATGAGGATAACGGGTTGAGCCAACGATTGGCAGCAGTGGAGCAGGTCCAGTACGGCGTAGCTGCTGTCACCCACCAGCACCAGGGGGCGCTGCGGCAGCCAGCGTGGTTCGGCAGGCTCACCATGAGCGCAGTTGCAGGATCATCTGGCGGGCCCAGTCGGTGAGCTTTTTGTGGCGGCGTCCGCGCTGCCGGTAGTAGCGTGCCGAGGGCGCCAGCACGGTGAGGAAGGGCAAGGCCCAATAGCGTCCCGCCCAGGGAACCTGGCCCAGCCACATCAGGGAGATCCAGCGCAGGCCGCTGGCCTTGACCAGGTGGCTCCGGCTGGAACGCACCGCATCGCGGTAGATGCCCAGGGATTTGATTTTGGGGCCGCGGCGCCGTTCCAGGGTTTCGTCGATGCCGAAGACCAACGGGCCATCGCCCTGATCCAGGTGCTGGAGCAGCAGCAACAGTAGGATGCGAGCCGCCTGGCGGGGCGACCACACCGCCCGATTGAGCACTTCATGGTAGCGGGCGTAGTCGCGGTGGTCGCTGAGTCCCATGCCACGGAGCGCCGATGCCACGGTGCGTTGGCCGGGGGCCAGTATCGCGCCGACCAGCAGGATTTGGGCTTTCAGCCAGGTCGGGTTGCGAAACAGCGTGGCGAAGGGATGGAGTACGGGTACAATCGCGTTGGGCAGGGTGAGCATCGCTTGGCCTTTTTCCAGGAGGGTCCGCCCAGCTTACCCTGTTCTTATAATTTATCTAGCTTTTGTGCAAAGTCCAGGCAATGACGTCAACCAATGCGCCACCGATCCGTCCAGATTCTGACGTGCCTGAACCAGGGGTAAATTCAGAACAGCTGGACAGTTACATGGCGGTGGCGCCGGCGGTGTTGCGATCCGGAGAAACCGAATCCATCTCGGTATCCCTCTTTGCGGGCCTTGAGCCGGCACAGGGCACGGTGCGCTTGCAGTTGACCCAGAATGGAAGACCGGTGGCCGAGGCAACCGAATTCGTTCGGGGCGTCAGTTCAATTGGCCTGCCAGTGCCGGAGCTCCCGCCAGGCGTTTATATGCTTGGCATCGAGGGCGAGGGCGCCAGTGGCGGCGAGATTCGAGACCAGATCGAAGTGCGCCTGGAAGATGCGGTGGATGCGCCATCGGTTCTGGCGCTGGAAACCGACAAACCCATCTACAAGCCCGGCCAACAAATCCATGTTCGCACCCTGCGCCTGGACTCGGAACTCAAGCCTGCGCCCGGGCAGGTTACCGTCGAGATACTGGATGCGAAAGGGATCAAGGTATTTCGGCAGACGGTAGAAATTGATGACTTCGGCATGGCAAGCCTGGAGCTGCCGCTGTCCACTGAACCCAACCTGGGGGTGTGGAAAATAACCGCTGATTCGGGAGAAGACAACACCCAGCTTGACGTGCGCGTCGAAGAATACGTCCTCCCCAAGTACGAAGTTACGGTAGACGTGCCCAATCAATGGGTACTGGCCGATGAGCCCGTGGTCGGCACCGTATCCGCCGAGTACAGTTTCGGCAAGCCGGTACTCGGTGAGGTTGAAGTCGTCGCGTCCCGCTACGTGGGAGACTGGGAGGAGTTCGCCACGTTTACGGACCAAATAAACGGCTCGATTTCTTTCGAACTCCCCGCCGTGGGATACGTGGCCGGCATCCCTGCATCCGGTGGGCAGGGCAACCTGCAGCTGGACGTCACCGTGCGGGAACCGGCCACCGGTTACGAAGAACACACCACCCGGTTGCTCACGGTGGCTACTGCACCCATCAACCTGCAACTGATACCGGAGAGCAGAGCATTCAAACCCGGCCTGCCCTTCACACTGCTGGTCGTTACCGAGACTCCCGACAACCGCCCCGTGGATGCGGACGTGAACGTTAACGTGAGTTATGTCGACCAGAATATGGAGCTCATCACCGAGCATACGGTGAATCGCACCACCTACCAGGGCAATACCTTGATCAGGACGCCCGCGCCGGATAATGCGGTGGCGCTGTCCGTTGCGGCAACTACCAGCGGCGTTGATACCTCCCTGGCGGTTACGGCGAGTTACTCCCCTTCGGGAAACTTCATCCACGTGGAGCAAATCGGAGATCCGTTCCTGGATGTGGGGGGGTGCCCGTTTTCACGTTCACTCGACCACTGAGGCGAGAAATTTCTACTATGAAGTGATTTCTCGCGGCCGAGTCGTTTTTACCGACGTTTCCCCATCGCCCGACATCACTCTCGATGTAACGCCCGTGATGACTCCGGCATCCAGGCTGGTGGTGTACCAGATTTTGCCGAACAACGAAGTGGCGGCTGATTACCTTCCATTCGCGGTGTCGGCCAGCTATCCGATGGAACTCGATGTTGAATTCAGCAGCGACGAGGTTCTCCCGGGCGACGCATTGAACATACGAGTAAATACCAGCGCGCCGGCGAAGGTCGGGCTCGTGGCGGTTGACCGGGCGGTGTTCATCCTGGCGGAAAATCGCCTCAACCTACGGCAGGTTTTCGCCGAACTGGAACGCCTTTATGCTGAACCACAAGCCGAATTTCATTTGAAAAGCCTGCCGCCGACCATTACCACGCGCGGTGCAGCCGAAACTTTCCGCGACGCCGGGCTGGTAGTCATGACGGACAAATCATTGCCCGCTGGCGTCGAATCCAATGGCTCCGGATCCGAAGGGAGGCGCGGCCTCCTAAATTGGCTGGGCTTCGGTCTGCTGCTGGGCGGCGTGGGGGCCGGCATTACGGGAACCCTGGTGCGGACGAAACGGCGCCGTTTCCTGGTTTGTCGCGAGCCTGGCCGGCCTGGCATTGGCCGGCACCCTGGTTGGCTGCGGAGGCGTTGCTCCAGAGGGAGGCCGGGCGGTGGAAGTGGCGGCAACCGCTCCGCCAATGGCCGCATCTGAAGCGGAGTCCGGTCTGGCCGAAGTGCAAAGGGTCCGACAGTTCTTCCCCGAAACCTGGTTGTGGACGGACGTAATGACCGATGGGCAGGGCGATGCCACATTATCTGTGGAAACGCCTGACAGTATCACCACGTGGAAGCTGCGCGCCGTCGGCATATCGCCAGAACACGGGCTCGGTGTCGGGGAAGCAGACCTGCGAGTGTTCCAGCCTTTCTTCCTGCAAATGGACCTCCCCTACTCGGCCATCCGCGGCGAGGAGTTTCCCGTCAAGGTCGCCCTGTACAACTATCTGGACACCCCACAAGAATTTCTCGTGGAATTGGACGAATCACTCGATTTCCAGTTGCTGGACGAAAGCGCCAAAACGGTTTCGGTGGCGGCAAACGCGGTGTCCGGCGTTGAATTCGACATTCGACTCACGCAATTAGGCAGCCTGCCCATCAAAATTACCGCTCGGAGCCAGGAATCGGCGGACGCTGTTATCAAAAACTTGCTGGTCGAACCGGAGGGTGTTGCCAGGGAGTCGGTGGACAATGTCATTTTGGCAGACGGACACCGGCAGGATTTGACACAACTGCCCCTCCGGGCGCGATTCCAGGGTCCGACCGCACCTACGTTGCCCTCACTGGCAGCTACCTGAGCCAGACAATTGATGGGCTGGAAAACCTGTTGCAGATGCCCTATGGCTGCGGTGAGCAAAACATGGTCCTCTTCGCGCCCAACGTTTTTGTGGCTCGCTACCTGCAGGAAACCGACCAGCTGAAGCCGGAGGTGATGGCAAAGGCGGAACATCTGATGACCACCGGCTATCAGCGGGAGTTTACCTACCGCCGCCACGACGGCAGCTTCTCTGCGTTTGGCGACTCAGACGATGACGGCAGCTTGTGGCTCACCGCGTTCGTCCTCAAGTCTTTCGCCCAGGCCAACGGCCTCATTTATGTGGACGAAGTTGTGCTGGATGATGCCATCAGCTGGATTCTTTCACACCAGCGCGGCGACGGTTCTTTTGAACCCGTTGGCTTTCTGCACCACCAGGAATTGCTGGGCGGGCTGCAGGGCAACACGGCTTTGACCGCCTACGTTGCCATCGCCCTGATGGAAGCCGGCGTCCGGGGCCAGGCTAACGCTGCCATCAGCCACCTGGAACGTCAATTGAACGACATCTCCGATGCCTATACGTTGGCCATTGTTTCCTACGCCCTGGAACTCGCCGGCAGCCCTCACGCTGATGTTGCTTATGAGCAGTTGATGTCGAAGGCCATCGCTGGCGAGGAAGGTCTGCATTGGGGCCCGTCCAACGCCGTGGAAACCACGGGTTATGCGACGCTGGCCTTGCTGGAACGGGGCGACTCCACCAATGCGTCCACCGCCGCACGGTGGTTGGTCACGCAACGTAACGCCTTTGGTGGTTACGGGTCCACCCAGGACACGGTGGTTGGTCTGCAAGCTTTGATCGAATTTGCGGCCATCGCATCTTTCGAAATGGACCTGACCGTGGAACTTTCCGCGGGAAGTTGGGTCCATCAAGTAACGATCAATTCATCCAACGCCGACGTGGTCCAGATCGTTGATGTGCCCTGCTGCGCGAATTTGCAGGTTGCTGCCACCGGAACGGGCCGAGCCGTTACACAGGTGGTGCACAGATTCAACCTGCCGGAGGTGGAACAGGCCGAGATCGAGATGTTCCAGATTGACGTGGACTACGGCACAGAACACGTGGAGGTTGACGATACGATTGAGGTAACGGCCAACCTTATGTTCACACCGCCGGGCTCTGGGGACGCGGGCATGATTGTGCTGGATATCGCGGTGCCCACGGGTTTTGCTCCGGCAGCGGAAACGGTGGAGGCGCTGGTAATCGACCGCCGACAGATCAAACGCTACGAAATTGCCGGCCGCAAGGTAATTTTGTACATTGAAGACCTGAAACCAGGAGAGCCGATGCAAGTGCGTTTCGACGCCCGCGCCCTCTATCCGGTGCGTGCCCAACCGGTAACGTCGGAAGTTTATTCGTACTACAATCCCCACTGGCGCGGCGAGACGCTGGGCAGCAGCGTTATTGTGACCGGCGAGTGACAAGATCCGCTCATGCGTACCCACCCTTGTCATTGCGAGCGTCCTTCGACAGGCTCAGGACGAGCGGCAATCTCGCCGTCGTAGCAACGGCGGTTGGCCGACGTGTGTTCAACCTCATCGAGATCGCCACGTCCCTCGACAAGCTCGAGATGAGCGGGTGCTCCTCGCAATGACAGGTTAAAGTGGGTACGCGTGACGAGCTCGCAATGACAGTTTGACAGTGGGTACAAGTGACGAGAACAACTGTGTTGAATGTCAGGGATGTAGCGATGGCGGGTTCACCTCACGCGTACCAACCCTTGTCATTACGAGCGTAGCGGGGCAATCTCGCCGTCGTAGCAACGGCGGTTGGCCGACATGTGTTCAACCTCATCGAGATTGCCACGTCCCTCGACAAGCTCGGGATGAGCGGGTGCTCCTCGCAATGACAGGTTAAAGTGGGTACGCGGGAGACAAACTCCCACATTGGTAAGGGTAACAGTTCAGAGTTGCGGGGAAATGAGCAGTTGACGGCAGGCGGCGAGAGGATTTAGACCCTGGGCGCGCCAGGTGCCGAAGAGGGATGCCAGCGTCATCTTGCTCTCGGTGCCCTGCTCCGAGCGGGTGCCGCCGCTGATCTTGCGACTGATGACCAGGTGGCGCAGGCTGCGTTCGGCCGGGTTGTTGTCCGACGGCACGTCCGGTTCGGCCACGAAGACGAAGAGTTCCTTGATGAAGTGCTCGATGCGCCGGCACAGCTTGCCCTGGACAACCGACGGGTCAGACAGGAAAGGGCGGCAGATGGCCAGCAGCTTCCGCTCCCAGGCCAGTTGGGCAACACGCCTTTGCCATGGCTCGTGATGGTTGCAGGCTTTGGCTGCGACATAGAGCTGGTGGACGGCCGCGGCCCATCGGGCCAGTGCGGCGTCTTTGGGGTAGCGGGTGCGCTGGTCGTGGATGTCCCGCAGCAGGTGGGCCCAGCACCGCTGCTTGGGGCCGTCATAATGGTGGTAGGCGGCGTAGAAATCGCTGACCAGCACTCCGGAGAAAGCATCGCTCAGCGCCTCGTCCACCACCGCCTTGCCCCGACCCCGCCGCAGGAAGTAGCGCTCGGTGGGGGTGCTGAAAGTCCACACGTAGCCGTTGGCCCCGCTCTGACGCCAGCCGGTTTCGTCGGCGTGGACCACTGGGCTGGCGCGGATGCGGTCCAGGATCGCGGCCACTGCCGGTTGGGCCCGCTGCGCCGTGCGATGGATGGCGCTCACGATGGCCCCCACGCTGAGGCGCAACTGGTGCACGGTGTCCAGATACCACTGGACGCTGCGGATGGGCAGCCGCCCCTCTTCCCGCAGCGTGGCGATCAGGCTGAGCAGGTTGACGCCGAGACGCTGCTGGCCCAGGACCACGCTGTCCAGTTCCGCCGGAGGTGTGCAGCGCCGTCGGCAGGCCGGGCAAGTCCGAGCAATGTAGACGTGCTCGGTGACTTGCACCGGAACCACCGGCAGCTCGATGACTTCCCGAGTGCGCTGGATCCAGCCGCCGGACAGGTGGGCGCCGCAATCGGGACAGTTCTCCATCACGTGCTCCACCCGATGGGTCGGTGTCATGCGCGGGCGGGCGAAGCCGTGGCGTCGCTGCTTTCTGGGCTGCTGCGCTGGGGGCTTCTGGCCCGATTTCGCCTTGAGGCCGGGCATTCGGAGCGGGCCGCCCGGTTTCGCCTGGCCTTCCAGTTCGGCAATCCGCCGCTGCAACCGCTCAATCACCCGCTGCTGTTCCAGAACGGTGGCCTGCAGTTGGGCGATGATGGCAATGAGGACATCGCGGGTGGCGGTGGTCAGGTCAATTTCGGTATCCACTCCCTGTATATGACATAACCGCCGCCACCCGTGCCAGCGTCTGGCAGCCCGCCTTCGGCCAATTCACCTCACCAAGTCTGAACTGTTACTGGTAAGGGCATAAGTTGGTAAGGGCATAAGTTGGTAAGGGCATAAAATGAGGGTATAATCTTAGTAGCAACCTATCGGCTGACGATACTGATTGCGGTCTTGATGTTAAGATAACGTGCGGTATTCGTAGGCGGCAGGATTCAGGCAGGTGAAGGCGTGCGCGAAGTAATTCAGGAAGCGGTAAATCAGCTGGATACGGGCAACCCCTGCGTACTGGCTACGGTGGTCCGCACCAAGGGTTCCACCCCCCAGAAGGCCGGCGCGATGCTGCTGGTACGCACCGACGGCACCGCCGTGGGCACACTGGGCGGCGGCTGCGTCGAGGGCGACATCTGGTTCGCCGCACAGGAAATCCTGCGCAACCAGGGTGGCCCTGAGTTCAAGGACTACTACCTCAACGAAGACATCGCGGCGCGGGACGGCCTGGTCTGCGGCGGCACGATGTATTTCTACCTGGAGCCATTCTGGGAGGCTGACGACTTTACCGACATTGGCCAGGAACTGCTGGGGGCTTACGACGGCGCCGAGCCGGCCGCGCTGGCAACCGTGGTGAGGTCAGATGGCGACACGGCTCAACTGGGGGCCAAGCTGCTGCTGCGCTCCGACGGGACGATGGCCGGCAGCATCGGCACCGCCGAACTGGACGAGATGGCGTTGGAAGTTGCGGCCCGCGTTGCCTCGGTGGGCGCGAATGAGGCGGTGGACATCGACGACCAGACCGAGCTGTTCGTTGAGGGATTTACGACTCCGCCCACGCTGGTAATGGTTGGTGGCGGGCACGTTGGCAAAGCGACGGCAGACCTGGCGCACCGGCTCGGGTACCGCGTTTACATCGTGGACGACCGGCAAGATTTCGCCAACCCCGAGCGGTTCCCCTACGCCGAGGAAACCATCGTTGCGCCCTATACCGACTGGGCGACGCATCTCGACATCAATGTGAACAGCTTTATCGTCGTCGCGTCGCGGGGGCACTGGTTCGACGATGTGGCGCTGGAATCTGCGCTGACCACGCGCGCCCGGTACATCGGTTTGCTGGGCAGCCGGCGCAAGACGCTGATGATCTACCAGCGGCTGTTGCAGCAGGGTGTGCCCCGCGAGCGACTAGCCGAGGTGCGCGCTCCCATCGGGCTGGACATTGGCGCGCTGGAACCGGAAGAGCTGGCGGTGAGCATCATGTCGGAAATCATCATGGCCCGTCGCGGCGGCAAGGGCAGCCCGATGACCATGGACGACTGGTACCTAAACCGCGCCGAACAGCGGGCGAACCGGGCGATGAGCGTGCCGGCGGACTAGTACCGTTGCCAGGTAGATTTGTAAGAATATAAGAAAGCAGCCATACTGGGGCATGATCTTTGTGTGAGGAAGTGCCCAGCCATGGCTGCCATCAAGTATAAAATAGAGTTGACCGAGGCCGAACGCTCCCGTCTCAATGAGGTGTCCCAGCGAGGCAAGGCGTCAGTGCGCACCGTGAAGCGTGCGCTGTCGCTGCTCAAGGCTGACCAGGGGCTTCGGGACCGTGAGATAGCCGATGTGCTGTTGGTCAACGCGGCCACGGTCGCCAGAGCGCGGAAGCGGTACGTGGAGGAAGGACTTGAGGCCGCCATCAATGACCGACCGCGGCCGGGCCAGGAGCGCAAGCTGGACGGCAAGCAGGAAGCGCACCTGATCGCCTTCGCGTGCCGCGCCGCGCCCGCAGGGCACACGCACTGGACACTCCAGTTGTTGGCCGACCAGGTGGTGGAGTTGGAGTTTGCCGAGAGCATCTCCCTGGAGACGGTGCGCCAGATACTCAAAAAAACGAACTCAAGCCCTGGCAGAAGAAAGAGTGGTGTATCCCCAAGGTGAGCGGGGAGTTCGTGGCGCGGATGGAGGACGTGCTGGACCTGTACCAACCGGAGTACAATCCGGAGCGTCCGGTAGTGTGTTTCGACGAGACCTCCAGGCAATTGACTGGGGAGGTGCGTCCGCCCATCGAGGCTGCCCCCGGACGGGTGGCACGCTATGACACCGAGTACCAGCGAAACGGGACCCGGAACCTGTTCATGATCTGCGAGCCGAAGGGTGGATGGAGACATGTGGAGGTGACCGAGCGCCGCACTGCCGTGGACTTCGCGCACCAGATGCGGTGGCTGGTGGACGAGGCCTACCCTGATGCCGAGGTGGTCAGGCTGGTACTGGACAACCTCAACACCCACAAGCTCGGCTCGCTCTACGAAGCATTTGAGCCGTGCGAAGCTCGGCGCATCGCCCAACGCCTCGAGTTTCATTACACTCCTACGCATGGCAGCTGGCTGAACATGGCTGAGATCGAGTTGAGCGTCTTCAGCAGAGGGTGTCTGAACCGCCGTATCAGCGATGAGCCGGAGCTGCGGCGAGAGGTTGCGGCGCTCGAACGCGAGCGCAACGCAGCAAAATCAGCCATAGACTGGCGGTTTACCACCCAAGATGCTCGCCGTAAGCTCCAGCATATCTACCCTACAAAACCAGATTGAAACGGTACTAGTTCGGCCCGGCCTCAACGCGTTGGAAAAACTGGCTAGCATCACGTCTGGGTTATTGCTTGCCGCCGGCGTTTCCCGGCGCATGGGCACGCTGAAAGCCCTGCTGGACTGGTCGGGCCGGCCGCTCATCATCCACCAGATTGTTGCCTTGCGGCAGGCCGGCGCCGACGAGGTGGTGGTTGTGCTGGGGCATCGCGGCGACGAACTGCGAGCCCGCATTGGCGCCAACCGGGATGTCTATGACACGGGCAACGTCCGCTTGGCCAACAACCCTGACTACGCCCTGGGCAAAACAACGTCGATCAAGGTTGGGCTGCAGGCCATCGATCCCGACCCGGACCGGCCGGGCGATATCCTCATGCTAAACGTCGACCAGCCCCGCAGCGACAGCGTCATACGGCAGGTTCTGGATGCACACCACCGCGGGAGCGGCGCGCTAATCACCATCCCCACGCACCAGGGCAAGGGCGGCCATCCGATTGCCGTGAAGCGTTCGCTGTTGCCGGAGTTGCTGGTCATCGACGAGACCACGCAAGGGATGCGGGCGGTTACGCAGCGCCACGCGGAATCCACGCAGCGCGTCGAACTGGGCGCGCCGGAGCTGCTCTGGGACGTCAACACGCCAGAGCAGTACCTGGCGGCGCTGGCTGCCGCCGGCCTGACTGCACCGGACCAGGTTCTCCCGCCCTTTTAGCCGCTGATCGCCGGGCGGCCCAGCGTCGGGCGCACCCGCTTTGTCATTGCGAGCGTAGCGTGGCAATCCCGTCGCCGTAGCAACGGCGGTTCGCCCACGTGTGTTCAACCTCATCGAGATTGCCACGTCGCGATGCTCCTCGCAATGACAGATTAAAGTGGGTGCGCAGTCGCGGTGCTCCTCGCAATGACACAGTGGGTACGCATGAGGCGGGTCAGTCCCGGTGCAATTTTCGCTCCAATCCCGATTCGCGTAATCCTGAGCGCCACGCATCGATTGACTCCACATTATTTGACTTGACATTATTTGACTTGACATTGATTGTCTGGTCATGTATTGTGGCCACATGGACACACAACAACGGATCACCGCGCAGGATGGATTGGGGTTTTGGCTCGGGTCGTTGGGTTCGGCGATGAAGAACAGCCTGAACCGAAGACTGGTCCCGTTTGGCATCACTACGGCCCAATGGGCAATCATGGAGACCTGCTACAACGGCGAGGCCAATTCAATATCGACGCTGTGCCGAGTTATTCCGGTTGACGCCGCCGCCATCAGCCGCCAGGTTGACCGGCTGGTTGCCAAGGGATTCGTCCAGCGCCGGCGTAGCACCCGTGACCGCCGCAACGTCCGCATCACACTGACCGCCGACGGTCGCGAGCTGATGCCCCGGTTGGCCCATATCGTGTATGCCAACAATGACCACTTCGCCAGCCGGCTCGACAGCACGGAGCAGGCGGAATTCGTGCGGATGTTGAAAAAGATCCTGGCCCACGAAGAAATTGGAGAGGACCAAATATGAGCAAGCAGTAATTAGCCGGACACAAAGCAGATTAAACCCGGATCGCCGGCATTGAAGACGACACTACCTGGAGGTTGCCATGACTACGCAAATCGCACGGGACCCTAAAACCGACCACCTGCTCACCCCCGAAAACTCGGCATTGATTTTGATTGACTTTCAGCCCGGTCTGGTTGACGGCACCAGGTCGGTTGGCCGGGAGATCCTGGTCAACAACGTAGTGGCGTTGGCCAAGACCGGCAGCCTGTTTCGGCTGCCCATCGTGTTGTCCACCGTCGCGGTGACCGCCGGCTACCAGGAGGATACGATTGCCGAGCTGAAGTCGGCCCTGCCCGACGTTCCTACCGTCGATCGCTTCAAAGTGAACGCCTGGGAAGAACCCGCTTTCCGCGAGGCGGTGATCGCTACGGGACGGCGCAAGCTGATAATGGCCGGGCTGTGGACGGAAGTGTGCCTCGTGTTCCCGGCGCTCGACCTGCTCAACGAGGGCTATCAGGTGTACGCGGTGTCCGATGCGTCGGGCGGCACCAGCGTCGACGCCCACGAACGCGGTATGCAGCGGATCATCCAGGCCGGGGCGGTGCCGGTAACCTGGGAAGCGGTGATGGCCGAGCTGGCGCGACTGAATATTGAGGACTACGACATGAACGGGTTTATGGAGCTGATGAACGTGCACCTGCCCAGGAGCGTTTAGCCTGGACGGACGCCGGAGGGCTTTGCCAACGGCTCGTCCATTCTGTGGGGAAGGGGAAGTTACTTTCGGGAGAGGGCTTCATGGTAATCAGCAACAATGCGCGACAGCGAACCGTCATCCTGCCCATTATCTGCGTTGCCCTCTTCCTGAGTGTATTGAATGCTTCCGCCCTGGGCGTCATGCTCCCAGACATTGCCGCCGGGCTGTCCGTCGATCAGGGCAGCTCGGATGGATAATGACCGGTTTCCTGCTGGTCTTCGGCATCGCAATCCCCTTCTACGGCCGGCTGGCTGACCGTCACGGCGCGAAACCGCTGTTCCTCCTGGGGTTGAATCTTTTCGCGATGGGCTCCCTGGTATGTGCGCTGGCGCCGAGTTTCGAGATACTGCTGCTCGGCAGAGTTATCCAGGCCAGCGGCGGCGCTGCCGTTCCCGGGCTCGGAATGACTCTGGCGAGCCGGGCCTACGGGCCGGAGTCCAGCGGCAAGGTCCTGGGAATCCTGGCGGCCACGATTGGCGGAGCCTCCGCCATCGGCCCCCTGCTCGGGGGCATATTGTCGGGATCGCTGGGGTGGCAATCCGTCTTCTACATTAACACTGGCGCCGTCCTGCTGGCCCCGGTAGCGTGGCGAATATTGCCGTCGGACGAACCCAGGACTGCGCGTAGCTTGGACGTTTGGGGAGGCATCGCGTTGGGGCTGGTGGTAGTCGGGGCACTGCTGGCGCCGTCGGCCTGGGCTCGTTCGGGCTGGAATTCCTGGCCGGTGCTGATTGGCGGCTCCGCGTTCGTCTTCGGTCTGGTCGTGCTGGTATATCGACAGACCCATTCCAATTTCCCGTTCATCCCCACGGCGTTCCTGCAAAATCGCCGGTACGTGGCGCTGGTGGGTATCAGCTTCACGGTGATGGCAGCCAATCTGGCTACGCTGATTGGCCTCCCCATCATGGTGGCGGCGGTCCACGACCTGACCGCCATCCAGGTGGGATTGGTAATGCTCCCGGGCGCAGTTAGCAGCGCGGCGTTCGGCGTGCTGGCAGGTCAAATCACTGACCGCAAAGGTGGGCGCCAGCCCATGCTGGTCGGTGCGCCGGTAATGCTGGTAGCGGTCCTGGGACTATCCACCTACGCCGGAGCGTCGGTCTGGGGAGTGGCAGTTTGTGCTGGGTTGCTCGGTGTGGGATTCGGGCTGACCAATACTCCATTGGCCGCGATGATATCCAACACGATGCGGGGGCCGTTGCTGGCTTCGGCGTTGAGCATCAACTCGATGCTGTTCTTCCTGGGCGGGAGTTTCGGCGGCTACCGCGTTGATTGCGGTCGCGGGCACCCGGAGCACGCCGCTGAACAACCCGTTCAACCCCTGGTATTCCGGTGTGGCTCCGGGTTTCAGCGACGGATTTTTGATTCTCGCCCTGCCAGTTTTGGCTGCTCTCGTGCTCGCACTGGTGGTTCCCCTGCTGTCAGGCCCGGCTGTCGTTGGGTCCAGCGCTGAGGTTGATGCGCCGGCAACGGTTGGCGATGCAACGCCCGGATGGACTCCGGACTGTTCGGTACCCTGGGCGCCCCAATGCGCGGAATATCTGGAAGTAAACAGGGCGGAGGCGGTTTGAACCGCCAGGTCTGGCAGTAGAGGCTTTCTGGCATACCGTTTGTGCGGGGATGAAGGGAAGGAGCTTCGAACGTTGCATACCCCTGCCTTTGAGGCAAAGAGAGAGCCAGAACCCAGTTACGGTGTCCTGGCCTTGTCTATCCATCGGCTATCGCCGTCCGCTGGCCGGTCTTCCGACCGATATGCCCGCCGTTCCAATGGCGCCGGAATGCGCCGGGTCAGGCGTGTGGCCTGTGCGTTTATACCAACGGCTCGCCCGATGCTTCAGATTTCCCCCATCGGTCGGTGCGGTTCATGGGCCCGCTAATCTCCACCGACGGGGCGTGTACAGGGGTAAAGCCATCTATGGTTCAGCGTTATCAACGAAACCATTCCACACCTCCTGCAATGACGGTTATTTACCATCTAGCTTCGGCGGGTGGGATTTCCCAGCAACCCCAGCACCTTGAATATAGAGTATAGTCTAGAGCGATACTTGTCAACCCCTAAAACACGCAGGGCAATCGCGTTATAGATTGGTAGACTTGGCCAGGCATGCGAGTCCAGTGATATGAGGGGGAGAGGGGAGGAGTGATGAGAGAGGGGAAGGGCGCGTCCATTATGGATTATTTCGGGACGTTGGAGGACCCCAGGATCGACCGGTGCAAGCGGCACCAGCTGCTGGACATCATTGCCATTGCCATCTGCGCCGTCATCTGCGGCGCCGACTCCTGGGTCTACATCGAATTGTTCGGCAAGAGCAAGCTGGAATGGTTCCAGACCTTCCTGGAACTGCCCCACGGCATCCCGTCCCACGACACCTTCGGCGACGTCTTCTCCCGGCTGGACCCGGAGCAGTTCCAGCAGTGCTTCATGGCCTGGACCCAGGCGGTGTCCGACCTGATCCCCGGGGAAGTGGTGGCCATCGACGGCAAGACGGTACGGCGTTCCCACGACCGCAATGTGGGCAAGCGGGCCATCCACCTGGTCAGCGCCTGGGCCTCGGCCAACACGCTGACCCTGGGGCAGGTGAAGACCGCGGAGAAGTCCAACGAAATCACCGCGATCCCCCAGTTGCTGCCAATGCTGGAACTGAAGGGGTGCATCGTCACCATCGACGCCATGGGCTGCCAGCAGGAGATCGCCCAGGGGATTCTGGACCGGGGAGCCGGCTACGTGCTGGCGCTGAAGGAGAACCAAGGTCAACTGTATGAAGACGTGCGGGACCGGTTCGAGGGAGCGGAGGAGTTCGGCTTCGGGGGAGTGCCCCATGACTACGCCACCACCCTGAACCAAGACCACGGAAGGATAGAACGTCGGGAGTGCTGGACAATCAGCGACCCATCTTGCCTGGAGTACCTGAGCACCGGGCAGGACTGGCCCGGCCTGCGCTCGGTGGTCAAGGTGGTGGGCCGCCGGGAGACGCCGGCAGGGACCACGGTGCAGCCCCGGTACTACATCAGCAGCCTGGATGCCCCGGCGGAGCGACTGCTGAAGGTGGTGCGCACTCACTGGAGCATCGAGAACTCTTTGCACTGGAGCCTGGACGTGACTTTCGGGGAAGACCATTGCCGGATCCGCAAGGACCACGCTCCGCAGAACATGGCCACGCTGCGGCAGGTTTCGCACAATCTGCTCAAGAACGAAACGAGCCTGAAGGTGGGCATCCAGGGGAAACGCCTCCAGGCCGGCTGGAAGGAGGACTACCTGCTAAAAGTCCTACGCAGCTAAAACGCGATTGCCCTGCTAAAACACGGCAATTTTCGAGAATTGGCAACCCTGTATCCGAGGCCACGCGTACCCACTTTAATCGGTCATTGCGAGGAGCACCCGCTCATCCCGAGCCTGTCGAGGGACGTGGCAATCTTGATTAGGTTGAATACACGTCTGCGAACCGCCGTTGCTACGGCGACGGGATTGCCACGCTTCGCTCGCAATGACAGATTATTACGCTCTCAATGACAATGTGGGTACGCATGAGAGGGCAATAATCTGTCATTGCGAGGAGCATAGCGACGTGGCAATCTCGATGGGGTTGAACACACGTTGGCGAACCGCCGTTGCTACGGCGACGGGATTGCCACGCTTCGCTCGCAATGACAGATTATTACGCTCTCAATGACAATGTGGGTACGCGTAAGCCCGAATCCACCGAAAAGATAAATGTCGCGGCGTGCTGAGGGGGTAAGAAAGTGCTCCTGTGCATCTGGGATAATGGTTTTCGAGACAGAGAACCAACCCGAAACAAGGAGCACCGAATAGATGCTAGCACTTGACCATCCCGACCGCATTCAAATCGCCTTCGACGACCACCGCCTGGTGGCCAATGCCGGGCTGCTCCTCCCGGTCACCCTCGCCCAGCACCTGGGTCTGCGTGAACTCGTCGACAACCATGTTGACCTCGCAGATGCGCCGGGGCGGGCGAATGCGGGAGACAAGATGCTGACCCTGGTGGCATCCGCGCTGGCTGGTGGCGACTGCATTGACGACGCCGACGTGCTGCGCACCGGCGGGACGGCTAGCGCCATCGGCTGCGTAGTCAAGGCGCCATCCACCCTGGGGACCTTCCTGCGCAGTTTCCGGTGGGGCCACGTCCGCCAACTGGATCGGGTCAGCCGGGAGCTGCTGGCCCGGGCCTGGTCGGCTGGGGCCGGACCCGGCGACGGGCCGTTGACCATCGACCTGAACTCCACCATCTGCGAGACATACGGTCTGGCCAAGGAGGGGGCGCGCGACCACGGCTACACCGGCCAGCGAGGCTATCACCCGCTGCTGGCCATTGCCGCCGGCACCGGCGACGTGCTGATGGCTCGGCTGCGCAAGGGCCGCGCCAACACCGTTCGGGGCGCCGCTCACTTTCTACGCGAGACGGTGGGGCGGGTACGCTACGGCGGGGCCAGGGGACAACTCACGGTGCGGGCTGACAGCGGCTTCTACACCCACGCCATCGTCGCCGTCTGCCGCAAGATGGATGTGCGCTACTCCATCACCGTCCGCCAGCAAGCCCGCCTGCGGAATATCATCGAGGCCATACCCGAGATTGACTGGACGCCGATTCCCTACTGGATGGACGGCGCCGCCGACGTGGCGGAGACCACCTACGTCCCCTTCCAGGATGAGCCCGACGCCGCACCGGTGCGGCTCATCGTCCGGCGGGTGCAGCCCACGCCCGGCTCCCAGCTGGCCCTCTTCGCCAGCTACCGCTATCACGGCTGCATCACCGACCGAGACGGGGACACCCTGGAACTGGAGGCCGACCATCGGCGCCACGCCGAGATCGAGAACGCCATCCGAGACCTCAAGTACGGCGTCGGGCTCAACCATCTCCCCTCAGGCCGCTTCGCCGCCAACGGCGCCTGGCTGGCGGTGCAGGTGATGGCCCACAACCTGGCCCGCTGGACCGCGCGCATCGGTCTGGGTGAGCAACTGGTAACCACCAAGACCCTCCGACGACGCTTCTTCTCCCTCGCCGGACGGCTCACCCGCTCGGCGCGCCGCCTCACTTTGCATCTGCCCCAGCGCTGGCCCTGGAAAAACCAGTTCAGTCGCGCCTTGGCTCGATTGCGAGCAATTCCACTCCCCGCCTGACGGCACCGCTGGTGTCAACGCCGACGGAGATCTGACCCACTCACCAGACTACCCGACCGCCTCGCAGACTTGCGCCAGGCTGGTCCCCGAGCGTCTCTTGCTGCACACTACCCTGACAATTTCGCCCAGCATCGCCACCGCGGGCCGCCATCATCGTGTCTGTGTGGCTATCTCACGTCGCCCTCATCCCCATCTATTGGAATCGGGCTTGCCCCGTTCGCCTTCCCTTGCCCATCATCCCTGGTGTCAACGCCACGGCCCATCGCTTCGGTGGATTCGGGGTAAGACGGCATTAACATCTGGTTTGGCGGGAAGGTAGTGTCCCGTCAATAGGTGTAAAAGCGCGTCATCCCTTTTGATGTTGATTAGGCCGCTGCGTCCAGCATATTGGGCGTCGGCAGTGCCTCGTTGCCGGCGGCGTTGGGGATGGTGAGGTAGCGGCGGGCTTCGGCCCACTCGTCATGTTGCTCGGCCAGCACCGCTCCCACCAGCCGCCGTGCCGACAGCCGGTTGGGGAAGATGGCCACCACGTCAGTGCGGCGCCGTATCTCTCGGTTCAGCCGTTCCTGTGGGTTGTTGGACCACAGCTTCTGCCAGTGGGCCACTGGGAAGGCCGTGAAGGCCAGGATGTCCGGCGCGGCGTCCGCCAGCAGCTCGGCCACCTGGGCAAAGGGCTCCCGGAGTTGTTCCACCACTCGGTCCAGTTGGGCGTGGACCTCGGCGGGAGACAGTTGCTGGTAGATGGTGCGGACCATGGTGGCCACGCCAGGTTGGGCGCGCTTGGGCACTCGGGTGAGCAAGGTTGGCCATGAAGTGGGTGCGGCAGCGCTGCCAGCTGGCCCCAGTGAACACCGCGGCGATGGCGTTCTTCAGCCCCTGGTGAGCATCGGAGGTTACCAGCTCCACCCCGCTGAGGCCCCGAGCGGTCAGCGACCGCAGGAAGGCCAGCCAGAAGGCGCCGTCCTCGCTGGCGCCCACGTCCATACCCAGGATCTCACGCTGCCCTTCGGCATTGACCCCCGTCGCCACCACCACGCAGACGTTGACGATGCGACCGCCCTCCCGCACCTTCTGGGTCAGGCCGTCCAGCCACACGTAGGGGTAGGGACCACCGTCCAGGGGCCGACCCAGGAAACTCTCCACCACTTCGTCCAGTTGCTCGCAGATGCGCGACACCTGGCTGCTGGAGATGCCGTCGCAACCCAGGGCCTTGATCAGATCGTCCACCCGCCGAGTGGACACGCCTTCTACATAGGCTTGCTGGATGACGGCCAGCAGGGCTTTCTCGCTGCGCCGCCGCGGTTCCAGCAGGCTGGGGAAGTAGCTGCCTTCCCGCAGCTTGGGAATGTGCAACTCCATGGTGCCCACCCGGGTATCCCAGGTGCGGTTGCGGTAGCCGTTGCGGTAGGTGACCCGCTCCGGGCTGCGTTCGCCGTGCTCAGCGCCGATCTGGGCGGAAACCTCGGCGTCCATGATGCCGTCCACCAGGACCCGCAGTGCTTCCCGCAGCAAGTCCACGTCTCCGTCCATACCACGCTTGCGTAATAATTCCAAAAGATCCATTCTTTGCTTGACCACCTTCGTTCTCCTTGGTTGGGTTGTGACTTCCGATCAAGGATGACGCGGTGGTCAGCTTTTTGCTACACCGATGCTTTTACACCACCTCCCGGTACTCTACTGGCGGGAAACGGAGCCATGCCGACGGGTTCTGCAGTCGGATTAGGGTAAAATGTCCGTGTTCACGGGACGCCCAGGGGAACAAGAACAGAAGGCGGGACATCCGATGTTGAATGGCAACGGAACCGAACCAACGGCGCCGCCCAGCGTGTACAACGATGGCGCCGTGACCATTGTCGGGATGATTGGCGTGGTGCGAGAGGCCAAGCCAACCGGGGCGCTACGCTGAGCCTCTTCGGGGGTGGCATTAATCCGGGCGCGGAGGTGCCGGCCGGCGTTGATCCGGACTACATCCTGGATTTTGCCAGCACTCACGAGGCCGCCGGCTTCGACCTGGTGCTGACCGGATACTCGTCGTCCACTCCGGACGGGTTTGAGGTGGCTGGCTACGCCGCCGCGCACACCACCCGGCTGGGCTACCTGATTGCCCACCGGCCCGGATTCGTCGCGCCGACCCTGGCCGCCCGCAAGGCCGCCACGCTGGATCAGCTGACCAACGGCCGGATCGCCTTGCACATCATCACCGGCGGCAACGACCTGGAGCAGCGGCAGGATGGCGACTGGCTGGACCATGATGCCCGTTACCGGCGCACCGACGAATACCTGGATGTGATGCGCCGCACCTGGACCGAAACCGCACCCTTCGACCACGACGCCGAGTTTTACCAGCTGGAGAATGCTTACAGCCAGGCCCGATGCCGTCAGTACCCGCACCTGCCGCTGTTCTTCGGCGGAGCATCGGAGATGGCGCTGAACGTGGCCAGCCGCCGCGCCGACCTCTTCGCGCTGTGGGGCGAGCCGCGGGCGTCCATCGCCGAACGCATCGCCGACGTGCGCGGTCGCGTTGCCGCCGCCGGTCGCGACCCGGCCGAGATGCGGTTCAGCCTGTCCGCCCGCCCGATCCTGGCCGCTACCGAGGCCAAGGCGTGGGAACGGGCCGAGGCCATCCTGGACCGGATCAAGGAGGCCACCGCAGGCCGCATCACGCCGGGCGTGCCGACGCGTCCGCAGTCCGAGGGAGCCTGGCGTCTGCTGCGGTTCGCGGCGGAGGACCACGTTCACGACGAACGGCTCTGGATGCCCATTGCCGCGGCCAGCGGAGCATCGGGCAGCACGACCTGCCTGGTGGGAACGCCGCAGCAGGTGGCCGATTCGCTGCTGGCCTACTACGACCTGGGCTGCTCGGCGTTCATCATTCGCGGGTTTGACCCGCTGGCCGACGCCGCCGAGTACGGGCAGGAACTGATACCGCTGGTGCGGGAAGGTGTGGCCCAGCGCAGGGGTTCCGGTGTGGGGAAACCAAGCTGACGGCCAAGCGGGCAGACGGACATGGCAAGACGGCGCTGGTAGTTTCGATCCGGACGGTGGAGCAGCAACATGACACGTTGGGAAATACCGACGCCGCTGGGGATCTCCGACGTCCAAATGTCGGACCGGGCGGTTGTCAGGCTGCGGAGGCGCGTCACGCGTACCCACTTTAATCTGTGGCTGCGAGGAGCGCCCGCTCATCCCGAGCTCGTCGAGGGACGCGGCAATCTCGATAGGTTGCACACACGTCGGCGAACCGCCGTTGCAACGGCGACGGGATTGCCACGCTGCGCTCGCAATGACAAAGTGGCTGCGCATGAGGAAAACCCTGAAACCTGCGCTGCCATGACTGTTGAGTTTCTGGAGTCGCAGGGACTGGCGTGAGTTCGCCGCTGGGCCATCGTTGGTCGCTGGTATCCGCCTTCATCGCAACCTGCTATGATTCGGGCCAACAGAAAGTCTGATGTTACGCGTACCCACTCTAACCTGTTCTAATCTGTCATAGCGAGGAGCGCCCGGTCATCCCGAGCTCGTCGAGGGACGTGGCAATCTCGATGAGATTGAACACACGTCGGCGAACCGCCGTTGCTACGGCGACGGGATTGTCGCGCTACGCTCGCAATGACAAAGTGGGTGCGCATGACAAAGTGGGTACGCAATGACAAAGTAGATACGTATCAGAGAGTCTGATCACTGGCGCAGCGAGCAAGATCGCCGCGCCAAAACTGATTGAGTGACGATTGAGCCGCAACTCCACTCTCGTAATACATACCCGTCTTCGGAGGCCCTATCATGGTGGATTACGCAAGCCTGTTCTCCCGCAACCTGCCCCGCTCCGTGGCGTCGCCGGTGGGCTCCAGCGCTCAGGTAAAGTACATATTCTCGGTGACCAATGCGGTGCCCGAGGTGATTGACGCTGACGAATACCTGACTGCCATCGCGGCTGGCATGGCCGGCGGCGGCGCGGCTTCGTTAGCCGGCTATCCACCCGCCGGCGGACACGTCGGCTTGCGGGAGCTGATCGCCCAGCGGTTGGCTTCCAACCGGGGCTTCAACGCCTCGCCGGACGATGTGTTTATCACCGACGGCGCTGGCGGCTCCATCACCATCCTGCTGGATTCCTTCATAAATCCGGGCGACCCGGTGCTGGTGGAGGAGTTCACCTATATGGGCAGCCTGCGGATGATGATGGAACGGGGGGCCGAACCCATCCACGTGCCCTCCGACGAAGACGGGATGCTGCCCGATGCCGTCGATGACATCCTGAAATCCCTGGACGGCGAGGGCCGGCGGGCGAAGTTCATCTGGACGATTCCGGTGTTCCAAAATCCGCTGGGCTACACGGTGTCGGAGGCGCGGCGGAACGCGCTGCTGGACGTGGCCGAACGCTGGGGCGTTCCTATCCTGGAGAACGAATCCTACGCCGACTTTCGCATCGACGGCGACCCGCTGCCACCGGCCATGTCCGGTATGCGGGACCACGCCGACGTGATGTACGTGTCGTCTTTTACCAAGCTGCTGGGCTGCGGGCTGCGGGTGGGATTCGGGGTGCTGCCGCCGGCGGTGAAGGCTGCGCTCCCGCGGGCCAACGCCGAAAATCTGCCCCGTCGCAACGCCAGCCATCTGGCCACCATGCTGGTGTATGAGTATATGCGCGACCACGAGGCCGAGCACATCGAGGCGGTGCGGAAGGCGCTGCAGGTGCGCCGGGACGCCATGCTGGAAGCGCTGGCCGCAAACTTCCCCGCCTTCTGCGAGTGGACGGAACCCCAGGGCGGCATGATGATTTTCGTGCGGCTACCTGAAGGCGCGGACACCTGGGGCACGCTGGAAAAGGCTACGCAACGCGATGTGAAGTACAACCCGGGCGGAATGTTCCGATCGGACCGCGATCGCAACAACCACTTCCGGCTGACCTACAGCCACAATTCCCCCACCGAAATTCACGAGGGTATCGCGCGCCTGGCCGAGCTGTTCCGTGAGGAAGGGTACTTTGAGGGGTAGGAGCTTCACTCTCACGCCACCCCTCTCCCATTGAGGGAGAGGGGTTCAAGAGGATGGCAGTTATGACCACGATTGCTGGACCCGCTGCTCCACCCACCATCACCGTTAGCGTGGATGGTTTATCGGTGGCCGTACCCGCTGGAGCGTCCGCGCTGGACGCCATCAACGCATCCGGCGTGGTCATCTCCCAGCTGTGCAAAGATGCTGATATGCCGGCCATCGGCGCGTGCCGTACCTGCCTGGTGCAGATTGACGGCGTGCGCGGCTTTCCGGCGTCGTGCTCGGTGCCGGCCACCGAGGAGATGGTGATTCACACCGACACGGCGGATGTACGGCGTATTCGCTCGGGCGTGATTGAGTTGACGCTTGGGATGGTTAACGGTGGACACCCTTCACCCCCGGCCCCTCTGCCGGTGGGAGAGGGGAGTACGCCATTGACACTGGTGCTGCCTCGGGGCGGTACGGAGTTTGTTGTGGGGGGCGATCACCCTCACCCTGACCCTCTCCCGTCAAGGGAGAGGGGAGATGTTGGCTTTGACCTGGTGCCTTTGGGGGTGAGGGGGGTTGACGGGTATGGGCAATTGTCGGCGGCGGCGGAGTTGCATGGAATTGTTGAGCGGCGGTGGGAGGCGCGGGACCGGCCGGCTACCGATGCGTCCAACCCAGTGTTCAACCTGGCGATGGACGCTTGCATCCTGTGCGCCCGTTGCGTCAACGCCTGCCAGTCGGCGCACCAGTTCATCGGGGCCATCGATGTGCTGGGGGCTGGGGAAACGGCCCGCATTGCCACCGCCGGCGACAAACCGCTGGCCGAAAGCATCTGCACCACCTGCGGCCAGTGCCTGAGCGTGTGCCCCACCGGGGCCATCAGCGTCAAGGAACCGCCGGCCGTCAGCGCACCGACCCACACCGTCAGCACCACCTGCCCGTACTGCGGCGTTGGCTGCGGCATCCAGCTGGAAGTTGACGACGCCACCGACCGCATCGTGGCCTCCCACGACGATCCCGACAACCTGTCCAGCGTGGGGATGCTGTGCGTCAAGGGCCGCTTCGGCTATACGTTTGCCCAGCACCCCGACCGCATCAAAACGCCGCTGATCCGCGACGGCGAGCGTTTCACCGGGCCGTTCCGAGAGGCGACCTGGGACGAGGCGCTGGACCTGGTAGCGAGCCGGCTGGTGGAATATCGCGGCGACAGGTTTGCAACTCTCTGCTCGGCCAAGGCCACCAACGAGGACGGGTACGTGCAGCAGAAGTTCTCCCGCCTGGTGATGGGCAGCAACAACATCGACCATTGCACCCGCCTGTGCCACAGCCCCTCGGTGGAGGCCATGCTGACCTCGCTGGGCAGCGGGGCCACCAGCAATTCATACACCGACTACGAGGGCGCCGGCTGTCTCGTGGTAATCGGCTGCGACCCCACGTCGAACCATCCGGTGGCCGCTTCCCGGATGCGGCGGGGCATCGTCGAGCGCGGCGCCAAACTCATCGTTATCAACCCCCGGCGTATCGACATGTGCGACTACGCCGAGCTGTGGCTGCGGGCCTACCCCGGCACCGACGTGGCGCTGCTGAATGCGATGGCGCAGGTCATAGTGGACGAAGGTTTGGCCGCTGCCGATTTCGTGAACAACCGCACCGAAGGCTACGACGACTGGCTCGCGGTAGCCAATCAATACACCCCTGAACGCGCCGCAGCCATCACCGGCGTCGCGGCGGATGACATCCGCGCGGCCGCCCGAATCTTCGCCCGCCCGCCGGTGCCCCGGGGAGCCGATGATGATGGTGTCGGCTACGGCGGCTCCTGTCTGATCTGGGGCATGGGCATCACGCAGCACACCAACGGCACCGCCAACGCCCACGGCCTGCTGAATCTGGCGCTGGTCGCCGGCCAGCTGGGTCGGCGCGGTTCGGGGATCTCGCCGCTGCGTGGGCAGAACAACGTGCAAGGCTGTGGCGACGCGGGATGCTTGCCCAACTCCCTGCCGGGCTACCAGGGCTTGCGTCCCGATACGCTGGTGCGATTTGGCGACGCCTGGGGCGCGAATGGGCGCATCCCCGATACGGCTGGCCTGGTGGTTACCGATATGGTGGAATCAATGGGGCGGCCCGACGGCGTGCGTGCCATGTACATCACGGGCGAGAATCCGCTGCTCAGCGAACCCGACCTGAACCGGGCTGATGAGCTGTTCCGGCGGCTGGAGTTCCTGGTGGTGCAGGACATTTTCATGCACGAAACGGCGGAGTTGGCCGACGTGGTTCTGCCGGCCACCAGCTTTGCCGAGAAGGACGGCACGTTCACCAACAGCGAGCGGCGGGTGCAGCGGGTACGGCAGGCCATCCCGCCGGTGGGCGGCAGCCGGCCCGACTGGGACATCGTGTGCGACCTGGCCCGCCGGATGTGCGACAAAGTGGGGTTGCCGTGGGCTGAGCAATTCACCTACCGACACCCGTCGGATATTTTTGACGAGATGGCCCAGCTGACGCCCATCCTGTCGGGCATCTCCTATCAGCGGCTGGACGCCGAGGGTGGCATTCAGTGGCCCTGCCCCTCGCCGGAGCATCCGGGCACCACGTATCTGTACGCCGACGATTTCCCCCGGGGGGACCGGGCGAAGTTTGTGGCCTTTGAGCAGGGACCGCTGGCGGCGGAAACTCCGTCGGAACGGTTCCCGCTGGTGCTAAACACGGGGCGAGTGTTGTATCACTGGCACGGCGGCACCATCACACGGAGGGTGGACGGCCTGATGGCCCGGTCTCCGGCGCTGGAGGTGTCGATAAACCCCCTGGATGGCGAGCGGTTCGGGTTGCAGGACGGGGGGCAGGTGCAGGTGCGTTCGCGGCGTGGTTCATTGACGGGCGTGGCGCGCTACACTTACCGGATGCGTACCGGCGAGATTTTTGTACCGTTCGTAAGGCTGGCCGACTCGGCGGCCAACTTCCTCACCAACGCCGCCTACGACCCCGAATCACGCATACCGGAGTACAAGGTGTGCGCCGTGCGGGTGGAGACGGTGGAAGGGTAGCCGTCGATCCCTTTTCAGAAGGTCGTTAGAATCGGGGACATCCGCTCCCTGGGTTGGTAAACCAATCCGGCGAATCGTGATTTCGACGACTTCACCCTCACCCCAGCCCTTTCCCATCAAGGGAGAGGGAGCTGCCTCTAACTTCGCCCCTCACTCCAGCCCTTTCCAATCGAGGGAGAAGGAGCTGCCTTTACCCGCGCCGTTCCCGGCCCTCAATGAAGTGGACGGCTTCATCCGGGCTGATGCGTCCCACCGGGCCGCTGGCGTACATTGCGCCCAGCACGGTGCCGCCGCGTCCCAACAGGAACTCGGTTGGCTGGATGTGGCCGTCGTGGTTATCCGACCACCACGATCCGAGTAGCTCGGCGTCGGCGGGAGTAACTCCGTATGCCAATGGAAACTTGACGCCGGCCTTGGTTGCCATTTCCTGCACCAGTTCCCTGGGTTCCACACTGGCGGCGACGATTTCAACGCCCATCTCGGCGAGGGCAGCACTGTTCTCCTGCCATGCGGCCAACTGCCGCGCGCAGTATGGTCACCAAACGCCACGGTAGAACAGCAGCGCCAGGTAGCGTGAGGACATCGCGTCCGGCAGAGCCAGCGTTTGGCCGTCGATCAGATTCAGCGTCAGATCTGGCAGCCGGTCGCCCTGTTGCAGTTTTTCGCTCATGATGGCTCCTGGTCAATACGGGTTCAGGTGATTGGTCGTTCCGGCCAGAACAAATCGTACAACCGATCAGAGAGTTCTTCGCAAAGCCGGAGTCCGGCCCTGACTTCGTCCGAACTTTCTTCATCCTCGTAGTAGTTGGAATGCAGGGCGCGAGCGGTTCGGAAGGCATTGTTAATCCAGGTTTGCGTATCGGGATCACCCGATACAGCGACCAGGTCCGACAGGTCGCGCAAGACCTGCAAGATGGAACGGTGTTGGTGAATGTTGCCACCATGATGTGCGCTGATGGCTTTAACGGTCTCGGCGACCATACCCCATGCCTTGTTGGAAGCTTGGGGCAGATCTCCGTCGCTCCGGCGCGGAAATCGCTGCCAAGACGAGCATATTTTTCCGGCCCACGATCAGCATCGTCGGGTTGGCTGGGGTCGCGCGCGGCGGTTAATCCACGGGCGATCGCGGTGGCGATGGTTTCGTCGGTGTACGCCATTCCAGTGGATCAGTCGCCGACGGCTTCCGCAGTCGGAGACTTGAGGCGCTCCGGCCACCACGGGTCGTCATAGTCATCAAACAGACCCTTGAGGTGAGGCATCACCTCGGTGGCGAACAGCTCGGTATTCTTCCTGGTCAACTCGGGCGGCATGGATCCAATCTGGAGCAGTACCATCAGGTGTCCAATGCGGAGCAGTTCGGCAGCTTCGGTGAGCTTGCGGCGCACGGTTTCCGGACTGCCGGCGATGATGTGCCCCTGCTCGACGTAATCCTTCCACTTGTTTTCCGTGGCGGCGCGTCGGGCCTCTTCCCCCATCTGGGGACGCAAGGACTTGCGGATGGATTCCAGCGAGCGGTAGCCGGGCGATTCGGCGTAGGGCGGATACACCCGCAGCATTTTTTCGTAGAAATACTGCACGTGCTGCTCGTAATCCTGTTCGGCCTGCTCGTCGGTCTCGGAAACGCACACCAACTGCAGGAACCCCAGGCGATGGGGATTGTCGTCGACGCCACGTTCGGCAGCGCGTTCCCAGTAACCTTTCACGATGTTGTAGCCGCGCAGGTAGCCGTAGTAAGAAAGGTAGCAGTACACGTAGTCGCGATCCAGAACCCAATCCCAGGTTTCCAGGCTGCCCGAGCCGGGAATCCAGACGGGTGGATGGGGTTGCTGCATGGGCCGCGGCCAAATGCTGATGTAGCGCAGCTTGTTGTACTTGCCGTTGAAGATAGTGGGCTGGTGCTGCGTCCAGGCCTGCATGATCACGTCGTGGGCCTCGGTATGGCGCTCCCGCAGGGTGATGGGCACCTGGCCGTAGGAGAAGGTGGTGTCCATGGACGTGCCGACCGGGAAGCCGGCCACCAGGCGTCCGCCGGACATTACGTCCAACATGGCCATTTCCTCGGCAACGCGCACGGGCGGGTTGTAGAGGGCCAGGCTGTTGCCAAGCACGATGAGGGCTCCGTTGTTGGTGGTGTTGGCGAGCACCGACGCAATCAGGTTGGGCGAAGGCATGATGCCGTAGGCGTTGTTATGGTGCTCGTTGACGCAGATACCATCGAAACCCACCTCGTCGGCGTACCGGAGCTGGTCGATGTATTCGGCGTAATACTGATTGCCCTTGGCCGGATCGAAGTTCTCGTTGGGGAGGTCGACCCAGGCCGAGTGATGCTGCTCGGCAAAGTCCTCGGGCAGGTCCTGATAGGGCATCAGGTGGAAGAAGGATATTTTCATGTTGTGACGTACCTCGGCGACGAGTCGGCTGCCTTTCGTGAGTGCTGGATTCGTGGGTGCGGGAATTGTAACATAGGGCCGGCGGCCTACCCGGTGGGCGCCGGAGATGCAACGGGGAAGAGGTCGGCAACCGGTCGGGAGAAATCGGGCAGAACCGGCTCCGCGGTGATGGTGTCATCGGTGCGAAAGACGACGGTCCGGTCCGGAGGATAGGCGGTGACCGTACGCGACTGCGGATAGACCACCCAGACGAGTTGCACGCCGGCGGCTAAATATTCCTCGACCTTGGCGAACATATCTGCTGCCGAGTTGTTGGGGGATACGACCTCGACTGCCATGGCAGGTACCAAGTCCAGGATTGCTTCGGCACCCGTCGGCGAATCGCCGACAAACAACGCCAAGTCGGGTCTGCGCGTCCGGTTACGCGCCGCTCCGACATGGAACGTGGGTTCCGCGAAGACTCGTCGCTGGGGTAATTCGTGAATCGCACGTTCGAGCGCAAGCCAGATCAGGCGCACGATGTCTGCGTGTCCGTACATCTCAGGTGTCATGCCCTTTTCCTCCCCGTCCCACACGTGCTTCCTGACGATGCGGCCGTCGAGGAGTTCGCAGCCCTGAGTCATCTCCCGGGGCAGGGCATTGAATTCATCCAGCGTGTAGATTTTCTCGGCTGTGGTCATGGGCGGACTCCCGAGCAAGGCAATGGTCGGGGACGTAAACCTTTAGCTGGCCAGCCAACCCTTCACGGCTTCGATGAAATCGTCCGGGTTGTCCTCGAACACCATGTGGCCGGCGCGCTGGATTTGGGCCAGGGTGCCCTGCTTCAGCGTGGCAATCATCTGGTGGGCGGTTTCCTCGGCGAGCAGGTCGGTTTCCATGCCTCGTACCAGCAGCGTGGGGCAGGTGATTCGGTCTAGCGTGGGCCAAAGGTCAGCCGATGGAGCAGCCGCGCCGTTGACGCGCTGCTCGCGGATTTCAGGGTCAAACTTCCAGCCCAGCGTGCCGTTGGGCAACTGTTGCGTTTGACCGGTGAGACGGCGGCGCATGACAGGTTCCGAAGCGAAGCGGTTCCCGGTCTGCACGTGGGCTAGGGCCGCTTCGAAGGTGTCGAATTCAGGCGGCAGGTCGCGGAGTTCGCTGGTTATACGGTTGCCGCCGGCGGGCTCGATCCTGGGACCGATGTCCACGATGCAGAGGCGCTCCAGCCGCTCGGCATGCTCGCCGGCAAAGGCCATGCTGTTGCGTCCACCCATAGAGTGGCCAAACAGGATGAACTTGTCCAGGCCGATGGCATCCAGGAACCCGACCAGATCGGCTACGAAGGCATCGGTGGAGTAGTCGCCGCCGGGGGCGTGGTCGGTGTCGCCCCGACCGCGCTGGTCGAGGGCGTATACGTGATAGTCACGGTACAGGGATTCGGCAACGTCATCCCAAACGTGGGCGTGGCCGCGCAGACCGTGCAGCATGACCAGCGGCGGCTTGCCTTCGGTGCCCCAGTCGAGGTAGTGCAGGTTGATGCCGTTGGCGGTAACGTGCTTGCTCTTAGGTTGGACTTGCGTAGTCATGGCGATTGCTCCTCAGAAGCGGTTGTGCATCGGCCGGTTGGCCGTAGTGTGGATGAAGGATAGATACTTACTTCAGCTGCCAGTTGGGGCGGCGCTTTTCGGCGAAGGCACGGGGGCCTTCCTTGCTGTCTTCGGTGGTGAGGATGTAGTCGTAGGCCACATAGGTCTTGGCGCTGATTTCGGCGATGGACATATCCAGGCTGCTGTAGGCCAGGTCTTTGATGGTGCGGACGGCCAGCGGAGCGTTTTGGGCGATGCTCTCCGCCATCTTGACCGCTTCGGACAGCAGGTCGTCGGCCGGCACCACGCGATTGAGGAACCCCATTTCCTGGACTCGGGGCGCCGGCAGCAGCTCGGCGGTCATCACCAACTCCAGGACGTTGGCAATGCCAATCATCTTGGTGAGTTCCACGGCGAAGGGAGGCATGAGGCTCCACTTGGTTTCGGTAATGCCGAGGCGAGCGGTATCAGCAGCCAGTCGCACGTCGCACATTTGGGCAATCGCCCAGCCACCCGCAGCGGCGGCGCCATTGACTGCCGCCACCAAGGGCTTGTCGGGCCTGGTCCACATGTGGGGTCGGTCGGGCGCCATACTGTTTTCGGCACGGGCCTGCACTCCGGCGGAATTATCAGAGGCACGCTCTTTCAGGTCGCGGCCGGCGCAGAAGTTGCGGCCGCTGCCGGTAATAACGGCCACCCACGCCTCGTCGTCCTCGTGGTCGAAGTGGTTGATGACCTCCTGCAACTCCCGGCGCAACTGCCGGTTGATGGCGTTGGAGGCTTCGGGCCGGTTCAGCGTGATGATGGCCACGTGGTTATCAACGCCGGTCTTTTCGTACAGTATGGTTTCAGGCATTGCGGTGCGTTCTCCTTGCTGGATGCGGTCTTTTTGCTGGTTGACGGCGGTCGTGTTGATTGGGCAGTTGGATCAGGCGGCGGCAATCAGGCGTAGTGCCCCAGATACTGGCCGCCGATGACATGGACGTGTCCGTGGGACTGGCTCTGCAGTCCGTCATAGCCAAAGTTGGACAGGATACGGAAGCCGTCCGGGCAGTACATGCAACCGAGCGTGGCCGCCACGTTGCCCAGCTTCGCCATAATGCCGTTGCTCCACATATCCAGCTGCGAAATATGGTGGCGAGGCATCACCAGAAGCATGATGGGCACCCAGGTCAGCCGGTTGACGATAGCAATGAGGTCGTTATCCAGATAGCGGATACGGGCCGGTTCGGTTCCAGCGACAATGTCGCAGAACACGCAGCCGGCGACGGAATGGCTGGCAGCAGGGTTTGGCTGGGTCATGTAGCAGTTCTCGGGGAGTGAATATCAGTCGGAAGGATGGCCATTGGCGCGTTCGTCCAAGCGGCGGCGCAGGTCGGCAACCTCGGAGGCGAGTTCCTCCAGCCACAGCAGGGTTGTCGCCAGGGTGTTTTCCGGCCGGGCGGCGCGTTGGCGTTCCCGGTCAGCTTGCTCGCGCTCCCGGGCGGCTTGTGTTCGGTCCCAGTTAGCGCGTCTGGTTTCTCCCGTGGCGAACCACACTTGAATTACTCCTGCCAGTGCGAATGCTGCTATACCGTTGAGCAGGCAGTTGGTGAACAAGTCTCGCGGTGCGGTTTGGGTGCCCCGGGAAGGGCCACGGTGATACCAACTACCGCGCCGCTCAAACACAACGGGAGGACCGCGAAGAGTACCGCATCACGAGATGTCCAGCCGATTGCAGCGGCATTACCCGGCGTCCCGTTCTGATTCTCATTGTACTGCATCGGTTGGCTTGCGTGTTCTCCCCACCGCGCCGCAGGTAGCCGGGACGTTACTATACGAACCGCTGCGGCGGCGTGTCAAACACGCGGCTCGTCTCATGGATACCCACTTTGTCTTTGCGAGCCTAACCCCGAATCCACCGACGGGATGTAGCGGTGGCGAGCAGACAGTGTATGCGGGACACGGGAAAGCCGCGGTGAGGCTTGGACCCCAATGAAACGAACTGGGCGAGGGATGTTGCAGCCGCGCGATGGGGATGACGACGGCCAAATAGGGCGGCGGAGGGCGAGATCGTCAGGGCAGACGGTAGCAGGAGGCACTCAGAGCAGGGCCTGGCGCGGGTCGGCGAGGCGTTTGAGTAGCCTGGGGGACGGGTCACAGACCCCGTGGGCGGCGTCAGGAAGGAAGTGGCAGGGCGCGCAGTCGGGCCAGGGCGCTACTGAACTGGTTTTGCCAGGGCCAGCTGTGGGGCAGGTGCAGGGTGAGGCGGCGCGCCTTGCGGGTGAGCCGTCCGGCGAGAGAGAGGAAGCGTCGTCGGAGGGTCTTGGTGGTCAGCACCGGCTCGCCCAGGCCGATGCGCGTTGTCCAGCGGGCCAGGTTGTGGGCCATGACCTGTACGGCCAGCCAGGCGGCGTTGGCGGGGAAGCGCCCCGAGGGGAGATGATTGAGCCCCACGCCGTACTTCAGGTCGCGGATGGCATTCTCGATCTCGGCGTGGCGGCGATGGTCGGCCTCGAGATCCAGGGTGTCGCCCTCACGGTCGGTGATGAAGGCGTGGTAGCTGTAGTTGGTAAACAGCGCCAGTTGGGACCCGGGCGTAGGCTTGACACGGCGGACGATGAGCCGCACCGGCACAGCGTCGGGCTCCCCCTGGAAAGGAGTGTATTCAGTCTCGGCCACATCGGCGGCGCCCTCCATCCAGTAGGGAATCGGCGTCCAGTCCCCCTCGGGTATGGCCTCGATGAGGTTGCGCAGGCCTTGGTGCTGGCGGACGGTGATGGAGAAACGGACCTTCATCTTTCGGCAGGCGGCGACGCTGGCATGGGTGTAGAAGCCGCTGTCGGCCCGCATGGTGAGTGGTCCGGTGGCTCCGGCATGGCGCACCCGGCCCACCGTCTCCCGCAGGAAGTGGGCGGCGCCTCGGGCCGTGTTGGCGCGGCCCTCACGCAGCCGTGCCATCAGCACGTCGCCGGTGCCCGCGGCCACGGCGAGGATCGGGTGATAGCCTCGCTGGCCGGTGTACCCATGGTGGCGAGCTCCCTCCTTGCACAGCCCGTAGGTCTCGCAGAGGGTGGAGTCCAGGTCGATGGTCAACGGACCGTCGCCGGGTCCGGCCCCTGCGGCCCACGCCCGGGCCAGCAACTCCCGGCTCACCCGGTCCAGTTGCCGCGCGTGGCCCCACCGGAAACTCCGCAGGAAGGTCCCCAGGGTGGATGGCGCCTTGACCACACACCCCAGCACCCGCGCCGTCCCGCCCGCCCGCAGCGCATCGGCGTCGTCAATGCAGTCGCCGCCCGCCAGCGCCGACGCCACCAGGGTCAGCATCTGGTCGCCAGCGTTGGCTCGTCCGGGCGCATCCCCCAGGTCAACGTGGCAGTCCACCAGTTCACCCAGGCCCAGGTGGTGGGCCAGGGTGACCGGCAGCAGCAGCCCCGCATTGGCCACCAGGCGGTGATCATCAAAGGCAACGTGGATGCGGTCGGGGTGCTCAAGTGGTAGCATCTTCTGGGTGCTCCTCGTTTCGGGTCGGTTTTCTGTTTCAAAAACCATTATCCCCGAACACGGGAGCACTTTCTTACCCCTTCAGTACGCCGACACCGTCATATCTTCGGTGGATTGGGGCTAACGTGGCAATCCCGTCGCCGCAGCACCGGCGGTTGGCCGACGTGCATTCAACCTCATCGAGATTGCCACGTCGCTTTGCTCCTCGCAATGACAGACTAAAGTGGGTACAGGCTTCCTCGAAGTCGACGTTGATAAGCGCATCATAATCTCGGTTCGCGTAATAGTAGACGGGGACACTTCAGCTGGTTCCCAGACCACTATACTTCCAACCGGTAAGGGCCGGCCAGTTTCACCAAACCCTTTCGACCGGCCGGTTGGAGGCCGTCGGGCGGCCGCTGTTGTTGCGAGGGATGTGGCGACTCGGGAATCCCGATGAGGTTACGCACGTGTTGGCGAACCACCACCGTTGCGGCGACGAAATTGCAGCGTTGCGCTGGCAACGATGGACGGCGTTCGGCGGTGTGGTATGATTGCGATGTGCAGCCAGCCTGCGCATTTTGATTGCCTGTACCAACCGCCGCACCCGGTGTCTTGCCCTTACTCACGTCCTATGTTTCGACTGGCAATTCTCACCATCAGCACATCCGGAGCCCGAGGTGAACGGGAGGATACGGGTGGGCAGGCGATTCGCGAAAAACTGCCGCCTCCCGACTATCAGGAAGTACGCTACGAAGTTGTGTCCGACGATGAAAATGACATCACCCGTCGGATTTCTGAATGGGCCGACTCGGGCGAAGTTGACCTGGTGGTAACCACTGGCGGCACCGGCATGGGTCGCCGGGACGTTACACCGGAAGCAGCTCGTCGGGCGATGGATCGCGAAGTCCCCGGCATGGCGGAAGCGATGCGCGCCCAAACACTACAGTTCACGCCCATGGCCATGCTCAGCCGGTCGGTGGTGGGCATCCGCAAACACACGCTGATCATTACGCTGCCGGGCAGTCCCCGGGGCGTCGGCGAATGTCTGGATGTGGTGTTGCCCGTACTGCCCCACTCCATCGAATTGTTGCAGCGGGAATCGGTGCAGGAACATCCCCGCTAGCGCGTCCGTCATTGCTGATCGGGCCGCCTGCTGACCGGGCCTATTGCTGACCTTCATCATTGCCAACCATCGACGCCAATCATCGACGCCGACCATCGACATCGACGGCCAAAATCAGTCCAAACCCACCAACCAATTGAACACCGGAGATAGCCGCAAAATGACCACCCAAGCTGATGCCAACGAAACTGAAGCCGTGTACTGGCCGCGGGTCAAGGAGTTGCTGGACACCATCATGGAGCGTTGGATCGAACGCCACGGTCGCCAGCCTTACCCTGGCATCCACGAGTACTGGTGGGAGACGCCGGAGGATTTGGCGAATTCGGTGCTGAACGGGTACCCGTCCATCGAACCGGGCCTGCCCGGCGCGGAAACGCACCTGGTGCGGTCTTTGCGGCTGGGTTGCGGCACCTTCGGCCGGATGCCGCTGCGGGGGCCATTCCTGTCACGAACCGAGGCGGCAGAGATTGCGTCCTGGATTGACGCCGGTATGCCGGTGGGCCCGGAGGGATAAGTTTGGTTTCAAGGCGCTACACAAAGCTACAAATTGGCGAATGCTGATCTGCTCCTCGAGGCAGTTAAGGCAGTGGCACAATCGATTTTGGGAATAGTAATTCTGTTCGCCGTACCAAGCGCAATTTGGTATCTAATCAGTGAGGTCTTCGTAAGCGCCGGGGAACGAGAAGATCAAGCCGAGATCAGATATTGGGAAATGGCTTACGCAGACTCCATTTGGGAAACCGGGCAGTTCGACGGAACCAAAGCGTTCTTGAACAACCATATGGTGAGCTATGGACGCAAGGGAAGGGTTAGTCCCCGTAACTACGACGAAAAGGGATTGTACGAAGCGGAAAGCGCAGGGTGGTACAAAGCAAAGAACGCAGGATGGGTACGGCTATTGAGCCGAGTTGACCGATGGGTCGACAACGTTAGTTTTTGGAGCCGTTGACGGGAAGTAAGGCACTCGACATCGAAGTATAAAGGAGGGCAAATTATGAGCGCAGTGGAGCAGCCCACGCCACCGTCGGACCCGGTAGCCGCTGCCCGCCAGCAATTCGCCGTCCACAATATGATGCTCGGCGCCGAAATACTGCGCGATGCCGCCCGCCATGCCGTAGCTAAAGCCGCCCGCCAACGTGGCTGGCCCTATGAAAACCAGGAACAAGCCTACGACATTTTGGAAACATTCGACGACAGCTTGGGCCTTATTTCGGGCTATATGTACGCTGAAGGATTGCCCGACAAAATCCGCTATCGTTACGATGAAATTGTAGCAGGCGAAATTGAAACGGATTGTTGGGTCATAGACAAATTCCTTGAGAAACTGGCGAATCTAACCTGACGCCAGGATGGTAACTGCTGAACATACGGAGAACGCCCACGAGTTCCAGGTGTTATTCACGGGTTTAAACTGAGCCAAAAATTACGGGTTGGAATTGAGCCACCTCGATAGTAAGGGCATCATCGCCAGACATATGGCGGAGGTGCCTGGAAGAATTGCTAAGAGGTGGAGACGTGAAACAGATTTACGAGATGCGAGGGGCGGGTCATTCGACGCGGGCGATTGCTCGGGAGTTGGGGCTCGCACGGAATACGGTGTTGCGGTATCTGAAGTCACCGGAGGCGATACGGCCCAAGCCGCGATCCCGACGAGGGTCGAAGTTGGATCCCTACACCGAGCACATTGACCGGCGGCTGGGGGATGGGCTGGAAAACTGCGTGGTGTTGCTGCGGGAGTTGCGCGACTTGGGGTACGACGGCAGCAACACGATCTTGTCGGAATACGTGAGGCCGCGGCGCCGGCGTCGTCAGCCGGAGGGCGACGATGCGGTTTGAGACGGAGCCGGGAGAGCAGGCGCAGGTGGACTGGGGGAGTTTGTCGTACATCGGGACTGACGGGAAGCAGCGCCGCGTCTGGGTGTTCGTGATGACGCTGGGCTGGTCGCGGGCCTGCTACGTGGAACTGGTGCGCAAGGCGGACACCGCGGCCTTCATCCAGTGCCACGTGAACGCTTTCGAGTACCTGGGCGGCGTGCCCCGCCGGTGCCTTTACGACAATGCCAAGGTGGTCACGCTGGGCCGGGACGAGGAGAAGCGGCCGATCTGGAACCAGCGGATGCTGGACTTCGCCCGGCGGGTGGGTTTTGAGGCTCGGCTGTGCCGGCCCTACCGAGCCCAGACCAAGGGCAAAGTGGAGAACGGGGTCAAGTACGTGCGGCGCAACATGTGGCCCAGCATCCGCTTCACCACGGCATCATCTGGAAACGGGCCGACCTGAACCGGCAAGGGCTGGAGTGGTGCGACGTGGTGGCCAACGCGGGCGGGTGCACGGAACGACCCACCGGGTGCCGTGGGAGATGCTGGCCGAGGAGCGGCCCCACCTGGGGAAGCTGCCTGATCGGGCCACGCTGGCGCCGTACCTGCGAGAGGACCGCAAGGTGTCCCAGGGGACGGTTTCGTCAGCTGGGAGGGCTCCCGGTACGGCGTCCACTGGAAGTGGGTAGGGGCCACGGTGCAGGTGGGGGAGCGCCAGGGCACGGTGGAAATCTGGTCCGGTGCTGAGCGCATCGCCGTGCATCCCCGAGCGCAACAGCCCAAGCAGCGCTTCATCCTGCCCGGCCAGTGGTCGGGCCTGCCCAGGGGTGACCACCGGCCTCGGAAAGAGGCAGTGGCGGTGCAGATTCCCGCGGGCGAGGTGGAACGCCGCTCGCTGGAAGTGTACGAGCTGGTGGCGGGAGGTGTGGCATGATCGCTCTGGAACAAGTGCGCCAGCACCTGGAAACCCTGGGCCTCAAGCAGGCCGTCGAAGTCCTGGACAACACCCTGGACGCCGCGGCCAGCAAGCAGCTGACCTATCCCGAGCTGCTGGCCGAACTGCTCGGCGTGGAGGTAGCCGCCCGCTGGGAACGCTACCTCACCACTCGTACCCGGCTGGCCCATCTGCCCTTTCAGCGTACCTTCGAGCAATTCCACTTCGCCTTCCAGCCCTCCATCGACGAGCGGCTGGTCAAGGAACTGGCCAACCTGGCCTTCGTCGCCGAGGCCACCAACGTCCTGCTGCTGGGACCGCCCGGCGTGGGCAAGACCCATCTGGCCATCGCCCGCCCTGGCGCTCAGGGCCATCGAGAATGGCCACGGCGCTTACTTCGTCCGCGCCTACGACCTGATGGAGGACCTCAGGAAGGCCAGATCCGAGCACAACCTGGACCGGCGGATGAAGGTCTACCTGGCGCCCAAGGTGCTGGTCGTGGACGAATTCGGCATCTGGCCCTACGACCGGGAGTCGGCCACCGCTTTCTTCACCCTGGTATCGGCCCGGGCAGCCGGCCCTGAGCCTGCCGAAGGGAACGGGGCAGCATCATCCTCACTTCCAACAAGGGCTTCGGCGAGTGGGGTGAACTGCTGGGCGACAGCGTGATCGCCTCGGCGGTGCTGGACCGGCTGCTGCACCACAGCCACGTGCTCAACATCCGCGGCGAGAGCTACCGGCTCAGGGAGAAACGCCAGGCGGGGCTATTCCCGTCGCAACACCACATCAGCGCAGCGTCGGAGGAGGCCGGCGACAACTACGCGCACTGACCGAATCGCTGAGCAAATACCAAGTGGTTCAATTTTAAACCGTTAAAATGGCTCATTTCTAACCCGTCATTGACATCGCCACGCGTCTGTGATGACGCGCCCGACGCTACTGCATCTGTTGGGAGTTAGAACAGGGAGTTGATGGGTTGGACCAGAGTCGGATCGTTGTTGCTGGCGCGGTTAACGTTGGTGGATACCGGATGGAGGGTGATGCTGGGCCAGTCGGCGGGTTGCAACAGGGACAGCAAGGGTTCCGGTTCGAGGTTGGCTGACAGCCACAGATCGTATTGGTCGGGTTGCAGGATGACAGGCATTCGGTCGTGAATGTTAGCGACCAATTCGTTGGCGGCGCAGGTGATGATGGCGCAGGGCATCCATGGGCCCGTCCGGGGTTGGGGAGGTTGACCAGATGCCGGCGAAGGCCACTGGCGCGCCATCCGGTCGGTGAAACCACATCGGAACCCGGCTGCCTGATGGGTCTTTGCGCCACTCGTAGAAGCCGTTGGCCGGCACCAGGCAGCGGCGATGGGCGAAGGCATCGCGGAAGGTGGGGCGTTGGCGGATGGTTTCGGCGCGGGCGTTGAACAGGGGCCGGTTCGCACCGGCGCCCTGGCGCGGGCGAGCGGCGGTCATGCCCCAGCGCAGGATGCGCGGGATGCGGGCGTCGGGATCGTCCGGGTCGTCCCGGTTCTGGACGGAATTGCTCTGGACGGTATCGCTGTGGACGGTGAGGATGCCCGTGGTGGGCGGGATGTTCCAGTGGGGCTGGTAGATGTCGCGGACGACGGTGGGAGCGAAGTTGAACTGCTCCGCCAGATCGTCAAGCTCGGAGAAGAGGCCAAAGCGTCCGCACATGGTGGCTACTCAGACAGTAATGTTTGGATCTCGCGGTTTAGCGTTGGCAATTTCGTGTCGACAATATCCCATACCAGTTCGTCGCTTACAACGGAGTAGTTGTGGACCAGAATATTCCGGAAGGCAATGATGCGGCGATATTCGGTGATTCGGGAAACGAGGTTCTCGTCCAGTCTTGCCAATTGAGCTACCGCTTCGCCAATAATTGCCAGCAGACGCTCGACGGCCGCCCGCAGCATGGCGTCCTCTTGATAGTCGGTGAAGCTCTTGTTGGTGGTGAATGCGGCGATCAACGTCAGAGCCTGTTCAATGTCGTATAGAAATTTCCGGGCTTCAAGCTGCATAAAGCAGGACGCTGGTCTGGTCAACAGTCTGTTGGAAGTAAGGATTTCGGATGGCTGAACGAACCACCAAATCTACCGGACGTTCGAACATGTGCTCGAGGGTTTCCAGCAGACCAAAATAGGTGTCTGCGTAAGTGCCGGCCGGCAATGACTGGAATTCCACCAGAAAATCCAGATCGCTATTGGCAGCGTCGTATTGTGCGGTTGCGGCGGACCCGAACAGGCTGAGGCTCGAAACGCGATATAGAGAACAGAGTTGTTCCAGTTCGTCCCGTCGCTGTTCGATTACTGGGTGCATGAAAGTACCCTGAAAGGCCGTTCGGTGGGCAACCCATTATAACCGGATTGTACGTGAGTGGGCAGCGGGGATGACATTTGTAACAGTTCAGACTTGGTGAGGTGAATTGGCCGAAGGCGGGTTGCCGAACGCTGGCACGGGTGGCGGTGGTTATGTCATATACAGGGCATGGATACTGAAGTGGACCTGACCACCGTCGACCGCGCTGTCCTCATTGCCATCATCGCCGAGTTACAGGCGGTGATTGAGCGGTTGCAGCGGCGGATTGCCGAACTGGAAGGCCAGGCGAAACCGGGCGGCCCGCTCCGAATGCCCGGCCTCAAGGCGAAATCGGGCCGGAAGCCCCCAGCGCAGCCGGGGCCCCGCAAGCAGCGACGCCACGGCTTCGCTCGCCCGCGCATGACACCGACCCACCGGGTGGAGCACGTGATGGAGAACTGTCCCGATTGCGGCGCCCACCGGTCCGGCGGCTGGATCCAGCGCACTCGGGAGGTCATCGAGCTGCCGGTGGTTCCCGCGCAAGTCACCGAGCACGTCTACCTTGCTCGGACTTGCCCGGCCTGCCGACGGCGCTGCACACCTCCGGCGGAACTGGGCGGCGTGGTCCTGGGCCAGCAGCGCCTCGGCGTCAACCTGCTCAGCCTGATCGCCACGCTGCGGGAAGAGGGGCGGCTGCCCATCCGCAGCGTCCAGTGGTATCTGGACACCGTGCATCAGTTGCGCCTCAGCGTGGGGGCCATCGTGAGCGCCATCCATCGCACGGCGCAGCGGGCCCAACCGGCAGTGGCCGCGATCCTGGACCGCATCCGCGCCAGCCCAGTGGTCCACGCCGACGAAACCGGCTGGCGTCAGAGCGGGGCCAACGGCTACGTGTGGACTTTCAGCACCCCCACCGAACGCTACTTCCTGCGGCGGGGTCGGGGCAAAACAGTCGTGGACGAGGCGCTGAGCGATGCTTTCTCCGGAGTATTGGTCAGCGATTTCTACGCCGCTTACCACCATTATGACGGCCCCAAGCAGCGGTGCTGGGCCCACCTGCTGCGGGACATCCACGACCTGCGCACCCTCTACCCCGATGCTGCGCCACTGGCCAGGTGGGCCGACGCCGTCCACGGGATTTACGACCGGGCCAAAGCCTTCACTCATCCCCAGGCCAAGCGGCGGCGCACCGCCCAACTGGCCCTGGAACGACAACTGCTGGCCCTCGGCCAGCCTTTCCGGCACGACCCGTCGGCAACCCAGGCCAAGCTGTGCCGACGCATCGAGCGCCACATCAAGGAACTCTTCGTCTTCGTGGCCGAACCGGACGTGCCTTCAGACAACAACGCTGCCGAACGCAGCCTGCGCCATCTGGTCATCAGCCGCAAGATCAGCGGCGGCACCCGCTCGGAGCAGGGCACCGAGAGCAAGATGACGCTGGCATCCATCTTCGGCACCTGGCGCGCCCAAGGTCTAAATCCTCTCGCCGCCTGCCGTCAGCTGCTCGTTTCCCCTCTACTCTGAACTGTTACTGACATTTCCCTCATGCGTACCCAATTTGTCATTGCGAGCGTAGCGTGGCAATCTCGTCGTCGTAGCAACGGCGGTTCGCCGACGTGTGTTCAACCTCATCGAGATTGCCACGGGTAGTGTCCCGTCAAGTAGTGTAAAAGCGCGTCATCCCTTTTGATGTTGATCAGGCCGCTGCGTCCAGCATATTGGGCTCCGGCAGTGCCTCGTTGCCGGCGGCGTTGGGGATGGTGAGGTAGAGGCGGGCTTCGGCCCATTCGTCGTGTTGCTCGGCCAGCACCGCGCCCACCAGGCGCCGCGCCGATAGCCGGTTGGGGAAAATGCCCACCACGTCAGTCCGGCGCCTTATCTCCCGGTTCAGCCGTTCCTGCGGGTTGTTGGACCACAGCTTCTGCCAGTGGGCCATTGGGAAGGCCGTGAAGGCCAGGATGTCCGGCGCGGCATCCGCCAGCAGCTCGGCCACCTGGGCAAAGGGCTCCCGGAGTTGTTCCACCACTCGGTCCAATTGGCCGTGGACCTCGGCGGGAGACAGTTGCTGGTAGATGGTGCGGACCATGCGAGAATGTCCTGGGTGGCCAGGCCAGGTTGGGCACGCTTGGGCACTCGGGTGAGCAGGTTGGCCATGAAGTGGGTGCGGCAGCGCTGCCAGCTGGCCCCAGCGAACACCGCGGCGATGGCGTTCTTCAGCCCCTGGTGGGCATCGGAGGTTACCAGCTCCACCCCGCTGAGGCCCCGAGCGGTCAGCGACCGCAGGAAGGCCAGCCAGAAGGCGCCGTCCTCGCTGGCGCCCACGTCCATACCCAGGATCTCACGCTGCCCTTCGGTATTGACCCCCGTCGCCACCACCACGCAGACGTTGACGATGCGAACGCCCTCCCGAACCTTCTGGGTCAGGCCGTCCAGCCACACGTAGGGGTAGGGACCACCGTCCAGGGGCCGACCCAGGAAACTCTCCACCACTTCGTCCAGTTGCTCGCAGATGCGCGACACCTGGCTGCTGGAGATGCCGTCGCAACCCAGGGCCTTGATCAGATCGTCCACCCGCCGAGTGGACACGCCTTCTACATAGGCTTGCTGGATGACGGCCAGCAGGGCTTTCTCGCTGCGCCGCCGCGGTTCCAGCAGGCTGGGGAAGTAGCTGCCTTCCCGCAGCTTGGGAATGTGCAACTCCATGGTGCCCACCCGGGTGTCCCAGGTGCGGTTGCGGTAGCCGTTGCGGTAGGTGACCCGCTCCGGGCTGCGTTCGCCGTGCTGGGCGCCGATCTGGGCGGAAACCTCGGCGTCCATGATGCCGTCCACCAGGACCCGCAGTGCTTCCCGCAGCAAGTCCACGTCTCCGTCCATACCACGCTTGCGTAATAATTCCAAAAGATCCATTCTTTGCTTGACCACCGTCGTTCTCCTTGGTTGGGTTTGGCATTTCCGATCAAGGATGACGCGGTGGTCAGCGTTTTGCCAACCGCCTAACTCTTACACCACTTCCTGGGACTCTACTTTGCCACGTCCCTCGACGAGCTCGGGATGACCGGGCGCTCCTCGCAATGACAGATTAAAGTAGGTAGCGTGATGACATTCCCTAGTTGAATACGAACAAAAGTTCGTATATTATTCCCGGTGCATTGACACTGAACGACGATGCTGACGGCGATGCTAAACGACGCCTGCGGATGCTACTGAACGAACTATGCTTGCCGGTTGCTTTCTGATTACCCACCTGCCCATCAAGGCCGAGCTGGCCCGACGGCCCGAACTGGCCGGCCGGGCCGTGGCGCTGCTGGACGGACCGGAGAGCCGTCCGGTGGTGCTGGACGCCTCCGGAGAAGCGGAGGGGGTGCAGTCAGGTCAATCACTCGCGCTGGCGTTGTCCCGTTGCCGGGATCTGCTGACCCTGCCGGCCGACTTGACCTATTACGACGGGCTATCCGATGGCATCGGCGAGGCGCTGGCCGGAGTGGTGGACCGTATCGAGCCGGCCGACGGGGGTCGCTTCTACCTGGGGCTGGACGGCATGGCGGAGATGTACCGGGGCGAGACTGGGCTGTTCGACGCGTTGCTGGCCACGTGCCAACCCGAGTTCAGGCCCCGATTGGGCGTAGCCCGGGGCAAGTTTCCCGCCTTCTGTGCGGCGGCGTTGGCGACGGCCGGCGAGGTGCAGCGGGTGCACGGCGGTTTCGAGGCAGTGGCGGCCTGGCTGGCCACGCTGCCCGTGGGCTGGCTGCCGCTGGAGGCCGCCGACGTGGAGCGACTGCAAACCTTTGGCATCCGCACGCTGGGTCAGTTGGCGGCGTTGCCGCTGGCGGCGGCGCAGGCGCAGCTCGGCTGGGCCGGCCTGAGGGCGTGGGAGCTGTCCCACGGGATTGACCGGGAGCCGTTGCGCCCCAAAGCGGTGCCGGAGCAGGTTACGGAGCGGCTGGCGTTTCCGTTCCCAATGGTGGGGTCGCAGATGCTGCGGCCGGCGCTGGAAGCCCTGGCGGGACGAGCCTGGACGCGTAGCATCCTGCGTAACCGCTGCGCCGGTTGCGTTCAGCTGGAAGGGTCGCTGACCGAAGGCGGCGTCTGGCGCTACGGTCGGGCCTTCCGTATGCCGGCGTGTTCGCCGGATGCCGCCGTTAGCGCGCTGGTGAACGGACTGGCCGCGGTGGGTCGGGACGGCGCGTCGCGCTATTCCACCGGCGAGCTGGACGACCTGTCCCTGACCCTCACCAACCTGCGAGGCGACGCCGGTATCCAATCCGGGTTGTGGCCCGAGCACCGGCGGGGTCTGGAGTTGGCGCGTCTGCCCGACGTGGCCGCCGGCGTGGACCGGGTAGTGGCCCTGGAACCGGAGTCGCCGCTGCCGGAACGCCGCCGGGTCTTCGCCGCCTCGCTGCGACCGCTGAGTCTGCCTCAGCCGGTGCAGGTGGCGACCCTCGGAACGGGCGTCCCCCGTCGGGTGGGCGCCAAACCGGTGAAGCGGGTGCAGGACCTGTGGGAAGTGGAGACGGAATGGTGGCGTCCCCAGCCCGTGCACCGACGCTACTGTTTGCTGGAACTGGACGGGGGGCGGATGGAAACGGTCTTTGAGGACCGTCGGGGCGGGGGCTGGTACCGGCAGAGCGGATAGTAGACGTGCCATCCGCCGAATACGTAGAGCTCAGAGCTCACTCCTGGTATTCGTTCCTGAACGGGGCGTCGTCGGTGGACGAGCTGCTGGCCCGGACTGCCGATCTAGAGATGCCGGCCCTGGGGGTGACCGATGTCAACAACCTGTGCGGTGCGCTGGAGTTTGCCCGGGCGGCCACGGCCCTGGGAATCCAGCCCATCAGCGGGGCCGACCTGCTGCTGGACGAGTGCGGTGACCCGGCGCCGGTTTCGCTGCTGGCCGAGTCGGGAGCCGGCTATGCCAACCTGTCGCGCCTGTTGTCCCTGGCCCACCTGTCCGGAGGGCGGCGCACGCCGATGGCGGATGCGACCCTGGTGCCCGAGCACACCGCCGGCCTGATCCTGCTGGCCGGCGCGCCGGGCAGTCGTCTGGCCCGACTGGTGGACGGGAGGGAGTGGGCCGAGTCCGAGGCAACGCTGCGTCGCTACCTCGGCTGGTTCGGCGGCGGCTCGGTGTACCTGGAGCTGCAACAGCACCTGGTGCAGGGCGATACCACACGCATCCGGCGCCTCGGCGAGCTGGCGGAGCGTTGCGGAGTGGAGGCGGTGGCCACCAACGAGGCGTGGTATCACCGGCGCGGGCGGGCCAGGCTGCACGACGTGCTCACCGCCATCCGGCACAATCAGTCGCTATCCGAAGCGCAGCGGTTGCTCAAAACCAACCATCAGTACTGGCTGAAGTCGGGGGAAAGCATGCAGACCCTGTTTGGGTCGACGCCGGAAGCCGTGCGGAATTCTCTCGCCATCGCGGAACGATGCTCAGACTTCAACCTGTCGGACTACATGGCTGACCGTTACCGCTTTCCCGACTGCCCGGTACCCGATGGCCACGACGCCCAAAGCTGGTTTGAGGAGCTGTGCCGGCAGGCGGCGCACCGGCGCTACGACCGGATAGACCGGCGGGTTCGGGATCGGCTGGACGAGGAGTTTGCGCTGATTCGTCACCATGGGCTGGCCGGCTTCTTCCTGATTTACCATCGGGTGGTGCAGCTGGCTAGAGAGGTAATGCTGGAGCTGGGTCACGGCAATTCGGAAATGCCCCTGGAGTGGCAGCCGCCGGGCCGGGGCCGAGGCTCGTCGGTGGTGATGCTGACCGGCTATCTCATCGGCCTGTCCCACGTGGATCCGCTGGCCTACGACCTGTCCCTGGACCGCTTCCTGCCCGAGGACATGTCGTCAACGCCGGACATCGACCTGGACTTCCCGCGAGATATTCGGGAGGGGCTGATCCTGCGTCTTATCGAGGAGTGGGGCTGGGATCATGCCGCGCTGACCGGCATGTTCGCCACCTACAAGTCGCGCGGCGTCATACGGGATCTGGGCAAGGCGCTGGGCCTGCCCGCAGGAGAGACCGGGCTGCTGGCGAAGCAGGTGGAGAGGCGATCGGCGTCGAGCCTGGGCGATGAGCTGGCGCAGCTGCCGGCCTACCGGGGCAAGCTGGAGAGACCCGGGTGGCGGGATCTGGCGGAGCTGTCGGGGCAGCTGGCCGGGTTTCCCAAGGGGCTGGCCCAGCACCCGGGCGGCATGGTCATCAGCTCGGTGCCGCTGACGGACATGGTGCCGGTGCAGCCCAGCGCCATAGAGGGCCGTTACGTTTGCCAGTGGGACAAGGACAGCGTCGACGATGCCAGCTTCGTGAAGATTGACCTGCTGGCGCTGGGCGCACTGTCGCAGATGCAGGAGGCGGCTCAGCTGATCACCAAACGCACCGGCACGGAGCCAGACCTGAGCCGCATCGACTTCGATGACCCGGAGGTGTACGCCGACCTGTCCCGGGGCGACACGGTGGGGGTGTTCCAGGTGGAGTCGGCGGCCCAGATGCAGACCATCCCCCGGATGCAGCCGAAGGACATCTACGACCTGGCCCTGGAGGTGGCGGCGGTACGACCGGGCGTGGGCGCGAACGACGGCGTGGCCGAGTTTCTGCGTCGGCGGCACGGCGCGCCCTGGGATTACGACCATCCGCTGGAAAAACGGGCGCTGGAGCGGTCGCTGGGGGTCATCATGTTTCAGGATCAGGTGGTGCGGCTGGGCATGGACGTGGGAGGCCTGTCGGCGCGGGAGGCCGACCAGCTGCGGCGGGCGTTCAGTCGGCGCAACAACGAGGAGCTGGTACAGCGGTATTGGGAGAAGTTTCGGGACGGGGCGATGGCGCAGGGGGCAGACGAGGCGACGGCGCGGCGGATTTACGGCAAGTTCAATCCCCACTACATGTTCCCGGAGGGACACGCCCTGGCCTTTGCGTTTACCGCCTTCCAGATGGCCTGGCTGCGCCACTACTATCCGCTGGAGTTTTTCGTGGGGCTGTTCAATCAGCAGCCCATGGGATTTTGGGACGTGGAGACGCTGAAGGAAGACGCGCGCCGGCTCAACCTGCGGGTACTGCATCCCGACGTGAACCGGTCGGACGCCCGGTGCACTGCCGAGGGAGCCGACGCCCTGCGGTTGGGGCTGACCTCGGTGAAGGGTGTGGACAGCCGGTTGGCGGAGCGGCTCCTTTTTGCCCGTCAGGCGGGGGAGTTTGCCAGTCTTGGCGACCTGGTGAGCCGATCGGGATTGCAGCGGGAGCCTCTGGAGCACCTGGTGCGCGCTGGCGCGATGGATGCCGTTACCGGGGGGATGGACCGGCGACGCGCATTGTGGGAAGTGGGGCTGACCTACCGCCCGGCCGGGGGTGGACAGCTGGCGCTGCCGGTGTCCTTCGATGATGCGGCGCCGGCGCTGGAACCGCAGAACCGCGCCGACCGGATGCTGGATGAGTACGAGATGCTGGGACTCTGTCCGGATGGTCAGGTGATGGAGCTAATCAGGCCATACCTGGGCAGAGAGGTTGCGCCGGCAGACCGGCTGCGGGAGTGCCGGGACTGGGACACGGTGCGGGTGGCGGGCCGAGTGGTGCGCCGTCAGCGTCCGCTGGCCAAGGCGGTGTTCATGACGCTGGAGGATGAGACCGGATTGATTCCGCTGGCGGTGTGGCCGGCGGAGTGGGAGCGTCTGAAGGGGGCGCTGGGCCACCGGCTGGTGCTGGTGGAGGGGGAAATATCGCGCCGGGACAACACGCTGAACATTGCGGTGTATGGCGCCTGGCCGCTGGGGTGGCCGTCGTCCAGCCTGCCGGAACCGCGGTCGTGGCGGTAGCAGTTCTCCAGCAAAGGGGCATCACCCTCACCTCTGCCCTCTCATCGAGGGAAAGGGGCGCCCGCACCGTAACCGACGGCCACCACGGAGACCCCCTGGCCAATCGTCGTTCCCGCCTGTGCCAGAACCCAGAGGGGCATTTTGGCGACGGTAGTCGTAACCACATCGGGATTGCCACGTCGCTACGTTCCTGGAAATGACCAAGGGTCAGATTGATTCCTGCGTTGCCCCGGACGCCGGGCGCACTTATAATTCCACAAACATGTACAAACCGCGCCAACGGTGAGCGCACTGGAACACTCGATGGGAGGTCGAATGATGGCTACTGCAAAAGTGAACGGCGCCGAGATCTATTACGAAGAATCTGGCAGCGGACCGCCCATCATCCTTTCGCCGGGTGGGCTTCAGGGTGCCGCCAGCAGTTACCAGCCGGTAATTGAGGCGCTCTCGCAAGAACACCGTGTCGTCGTCTACGACCGCCGTTTCGGTGGGCAATCACGGAGCCCGTTGGTAGTTCAGACCTGGGATATGGTTTGCGACGACGTTTTCGGCCTGATGGACACGTTGGGGATAGACCAGGCCTATCTGGGCGGTGGATCGTTTGGAGCCGCCATTTCCTTCGGTTGCGCCTACCGTCGTCCGGAACGGGTGCGCGCCATTTTCCCTTCCAACATTGCCGGAGGCGTAATCTGCGACGGTTATCTCACCGGGAAGCTGTTCAAGAGCATGGATATGGCGGAAAACGACAGCATCTCGTCGGTGGTGGCAGCGTTCGACCCCGACGACCGCTTTTCCCCATTCAGTCCGGAGATTGCCCAGACCGATGCCCAGTATCGAAAGAACCTGGAGGCGATGAGCACCGAGGATTTCGTCCAGGTGATGCGCGACACCATCTACGCACTATTCGACGCACCATTCCTGACCCTGGGGATGACCAAGCAGGCGCTCCAGAGTATCCGGGTTCCGGCAATGGTCATGCCGGGGAACAACGACGTGCACCCGAGGCGTGTGGCTGAGATGGTTCACCGTCTGGTGCCCAACTGCCAATGGGCCGAGGTGCGCCCTCACTCCGAGGAGCCCGAGAAGTACGCCAAGCGGGTCGTCCAGTTCCTTTCTGCGGTGGAGGCCGACTGACACTGAAAAAAGCGAGGGCAACCGCAACGGTTGCCCTCGGGTGACCTCGTACAGAAGTCTGGCGCCGGCTAGCGGGTTCGGTGATAGCGATAGTCCCGCGCCGAGCCTCGCTCCGGTGTGGCAGTGGGGTTACTGGGCAGGTAGCGGTAATTGGCGTCGACGCCGACCTTCTGCCCCAGATCGTTGCGTAGCACGCCGATGTGCTCTACTTCCATTTCCACCACGTCGCCGGGTTCGAGCCAGCGGGCGTTTTCGTAACCCTTGCGAATCGACTCCCGAATCGAACCGCCGCCGACGGTGCCGCTGCCTATCACGTCGCCGGGGGCGATGCGGCTGTCTTTTGACGCTCGTTCGATAATCTCGCCCCAGCTGTAGTAGGCGTTGAGAGCTTCGCCATTCTTCAGCCAGTCGTCGCCGTTGACCCTGACGTGGCAGGCCACATCGAGCCGGCCGTCGTGGATGTACGGTTCCAGCTCATCGGTGGTAACCAGCCAGGGGCCGATGGACGAAGCGGAGTCTTTACCCTTGGCCGGCCCAAGGCCGAAAGTCATCTCGTCAAACTGGAGGTCGCGGGCGCTCCAGTCGTTGAAGATGCAGAAACCCGCGATGTACTGCATGGCTTCGGAGGCCGGGACGTTGGTGCCAGCACGACCGATGATGCAGCCAATTTCCAGTTCGTAGTCCAGTTGGTCGGAGGCTGACGGGTACGGCACCTGCTCGTCGGGCCCGTAGATGACCAGCGGGTTGGAGAAGTAGAACACGGGCATTCGGTACCACACCGGGTCGATTTCGCGTGTCCCCTGGGATGTGGCGTGTTCCTCGTACACGATGTAGTCTCGCACCGTTGGCGGTTGCAGCACCGGAGCGCGCAAGCGGACATCCGCCAGGGCCACTCTCGGAGCAGCCACGTTGCTGGCCAGGGCGTCTGCCACCCGGTCAATGGGGGAATCTCCCAGTTCCAGCAGTGCGCGCACGTCCGGCAACGGTTGCCCGGCGCCAATCAACGCCGCCACGTCAACTACCGCATCGTCCTGCAGTACCCCGCAGCGCGACCCGGTTCCCGGATCGTAGGTGAGAAGTTTCATAGTTGGGTTCCTTTCCTGTTGAGTGTCTTGGATCAAGCGGCGTCGGAATAGCCGGCGAGCCTCGCGGCGTCGCTGATGTAGTCGGCAGTTTGACGGATGCGTCGATGCACCTCATCCACCGGTTCACAGATGCCGAGGTAAAAGCAGCCGCCGTGCAAATGGCCCTGTCTGGAGTAATAGCGCCCAATCAACGGATTAATGGCGCTGTCTTGTTCGGCCAGCGCAAGCAGTCCTCGCGAGGTGTCCGGGGACAGTTCAGGTTCTTCGCCCGTTCGCGCCAGTATCAGGGCATCGGTGGCCCGCTTGGTGGCGCACCACGCCTTCTCCGCCGCATCGCGGATGTCGCCAGACTCCAGCAGCTTCAACGCGTCGGCGTAAACGGCCCGGGCGTCGGCAAAGATGGAGGATACGCGGTCGGTGGATAGCATCAATTACCACACATGTCCGCAGCCATCATCCACGAAACGCAAGGCGGGGAAACGTGATTCCCGCTGCATCATCCGGGTGGCATCTGTGATGACTCCAGGGTCCGTGGAAGCCCAGATGAAGACGACGTTTTGGTGTGCCAAATATCCCACTGCATGATGCCCCTCGTTGTGAAGCGGTTGCAGTTTATCTCCGCATGCTTGACGAATCAGTTCGCGGTTAGCGCGCTGGTTGCTTTGGTCATAGCTGAGAGCAAGTTTGCCATTTCGGTTTTGAGCACCCACGATCTGAATAGATTCGTCAACTGTGGCGTGCGTCGTGCTAACCCGGTTGTCTCCAGGTCGCCGCAAGCCGGTATCAGGGTCCAGTAGCAGATGCTCCTCACACGCCATGGCAGTCTCAACAAATTCTTGCCTGTTCGGGGATTCGCCAACCACAATGCCCACATTCAGCGCCACAGCGTATCGGTCCAGGAAGGGTTGGTAGGGTGGCGGCTCCGGCCTCTCGTTGTACCACATCGGATGGGCGATCCACGGACCAATGGGACTCAACCAGTGCATGATTTGTCGTTTCGCCATATCGTGCGAATCGCCAAAGAAAGTCGGCTTGATGATGCTACTCCTTATACTTCCTACTTCCTGAGATGCCCCCGATTTTTTTGAGATTGCCAACGCTTTGAGGCGCCCCAGACGAGTTGGCTTGCATCGAGACTCTTGCCTTGGAGATCCTGCCTCCGACGTGAGACTGGACTCAGTGGGTGTCTAAAAAGCGCCTGGTGAATATTGGGCGAGAGGTGGAATAGCGGGGGAACGACCCCTCACCCCAGCCCTCTCCCACAAGGGGAGAGGGAGTTTTTAGACACCCTCTTTGAGCATCAACAGGCCGTTAGTGCATGGGCGAGAAGCTGGCCGGTATCATAATCTTGTTTTCCTGGCTGACCCTGCCGGGCGCTCCCGAGGGCCATTGGGGAATCTTACTGGCTTCGGCCCGCACTTCGGCGCGGTGGTTCAGGTCCTTGTAGGGCCACACGTGCATCCAGCGGTTCAGGTTGCCGAACTCGGTGTACATACCGGCGGCCAGGGGGGAGAACTCCTCCCGGTAAGGCAACGAGTCGGCCCAGCGACGCAGGAGTTCCGGCATTGAGCCGTTTTGGTAGGTGTAAACACGCATCTCGTAGATGTTACCCAGCGCCTGGTCACCGCCCATCGGCCGCATGAACGGGGCCGGCGTCCAGACCTCGGAGTTCATGTTCACGATGTTGCCCGGGGTGATTTTGGGAGGCCAGTTGGGCTCCTGGCTCGCCTCGGCGCGGATACGCTCCCGCTCTTCCAGGCTGTCGTAGCCCCAGACGTGGATGATCTGGTTCAGCGGCCCAATCTCGGTGTGCCAGAAGGCGGCGATGGGCGAATATTTCTCGCGGTAGGGCAATGCCTCGGCGAAGGCCTCCTCAGCTTGGGGGACCGCTCCGGGTTTCATGTCGTAGGTACGGACTTCATAAATCATAATCATCTCCGTGGGCTCGCCGCCCGGCATAATCTCACGTTCAATAGTCCCGCGTTTATCAGTCAGGACACCGGCAGTGTAACGGCCTGGCCGAACCGGGGCAACCGCTACCCGGCTGCCCGGTTACCCCGCTATCCAGTCAGCCACCCGTTCGCCAATCATGATGGCCGTGGCGTTGGTGTTGGCCCTGGTTACCTGTGGCATTATCGACGAATCGGCAACCCAAAGTCCCTGCACGCCGCGGACGCGACACTGCTGGTCGGTTACCGCCAGCGGGTCGGCATCGGGGCCGATCCGGCAGGTGCCGGAGACATGGCGGGAAGTGCCCACGGTCTGGCGAATCCAGCTGTCCAAGGCATCATCACCAGCGAGAACCTCATCCGTAGGGGAGATGCGGTAATCCATCACGTCCCGATACGCCTCCGACTCCAGCAGGCTCGCCGCCAACCGCACCGCGTCGCGCATCCGACGCATATCGTTCTCGTTGCGCAGGTAGCGGTAGTTGATGGCCGGCTGCACCGCCGGGTCGCTTGAGGCCAGGCGGACCCAACCCGAGCCTTCGGGCAGCTCCAGGGCACAGGCGATGCGAGCTGTGCGGTCAGGCAGATGCTCGCCGGTCATGACGTTGAAGACTCCCAGCGTGTGGAGCATCACGTCGCAGGGTTGTGAAGCCGGCTCCGAGGTTACGCGCAGGCCGAACCGCAGGGCGCCAGCGTTAGCGTGCAGTTCAACGTGGTCTTTTACCTGGAACGACACGTTGCCCATGGGATGGTTGAACAGGTTTCCACCCACGCCGGGCAGCTCTTGAATCACCGGGATGCCAAACTCTTCCAGTTGTTCGCGCGGGCCAATGCCGGACAGCATCAGAAGGTGTGGCGACTTCAGCGCGCCGGCGCACAACACCACCTGGTCGGCCTCAACGTTGAAAATCTCGCCGCCGCTTTCCACTTCCAGCCCCGTCACCTGAGACCCCACGAAAAGCACCCGGCGCGCCAGCACGTTGCCCCGCACCGTCAGGTTGAGCCGATGGCGCACCGGGTTCAGGTGGGTGATGGCAGTGCTCATGCGAACGCCCGCCCGGTTGTTCATGGGGATGGCTCCGATACCGGCGGAATCGGGGCCGTTCAGGTCGGGGTTGCGCGCGTAGCCGCGCTCCATGGCGGCGGCGTGAAATGCCTGCTGTACGTCGGGCCACGGCTCGTTTTCCCGTCGCACTATGGGGATGGGGCCGTCGCTGCCGTGGAAGTCGTCCTGGATGTCCAGGTCGGTTTCGGCCTTGCGGAAGAACGGCAGGACTTTCAGATAGGTCCATTCCTCGTTGCCGAACGACGCCCAGCGTTCAAAGTCTTCGGGTAGCCCGCGCAGGTAAACCTGTCCGTTGATGGATCCGGAGCCGCCGATGACCTTGCCCTGGGCGATGTTGATTTCGCCCTGCTGGTCGTTGATGATGCCGCGCAGCGACCACGATATTGGCGAACCGGGTTGTTCGCCGTCGTTGGAGTAGCCATTGCGCACGGCTTCCGGCAGGAATTCCGGGTTGGGATAATCCTGGCCGGCCTCCAGCAGCAACACCGAGCGCGCCGGATCCTCCGACAAGCGGCTGGCCACCACCGAACCTGCGGAACCGCCTCCGACTACGATTACGTCGTACTTCATAGTGTCCAATACACCTCCGTTTGCATCTGGTACCGGGCTTGAGCGTGGGATAACACTTCTACTGGCGGGCGGGTGAGCCGGTTACTGGTGGGGGCCGGTCGTTCGCTGGTTATCAATCACCCGTCATTATGGGCCGCGTCTTTCGATTGTCCCCTAATGTCATTGCGAGCGCAGCGTGGCAATCTCGTAGCCGTATCGACCAACGCTGTCGCCAGTTCACCTTTGGCCGCTACGTTCCGATAATCGAAAGGCCCTGCATTATGAGCCGGCGAATTGCGCTGCGAGTGCCATTCTATCCCAGCATTTCCTGAAATGTGGCCGCCGGCCGGAGTTTCTCCGAATGCTACGTCCGGAGTACTGCGCGGTTTGACTGGGAAATGCCGTGCGATTAGACTTCTGCGTGTCCCCAACATACGTAGCGGTCGTTCCCGTCAGGTCGTTCTGCGTGGGTAGGCACGTGAGGGTCGCACTACAAAAGCCCCATCTAATGGATACAGGAAGGGAATACAATCCGGGGAGATGGACAGAATGTCAATCCTGGTAACCGGCGGCACCGGCTTTGTCGGAGCCAACATCGTCAAGGAACTGGCCGCTCGCGGGCATGATGTCATCAGCTTGGACGTGATGCCTCCCGACTCGCTGACGCAGCAGTTTTTGGGCGAGTTGAGTTCGCGCGTTACCTTCCTCACCGGCGACATTCTGGATACTGCGGGCCTCGACGCGGTGCGTTCGGCACATTCCATCGACCAGGTGGTTCACGCTGCGGTGATCACCGTGAACCGCACTGACCTGGAAACCGCTCGCAGCAAGGACATTCTGGACATCAACCTGACCGGTACCGGCAACCTGTTGGAGCTGGCTCGATTGGCTGGCGTGGCGCGGTTTGTTTACATCAGCTCCGGCGCTGCCTACGGCCTGACCCGTGAACCCGACCAGACCTACAACGAAGATGATGCTCCCCAACCCGGCAATCTGTACGGCATTACCAAGTTTGCCAGCGAGTGCCTCGCCCGGCGCTACGGCGAGCTGCACGGGTTTGGCGCGGTGAGCCTGCGGGTCAGCACGCCCTACGGCCCGATGGAGCGGGTTACCGGCCATCGCAGCAATATGTCCACTCCGTACCAATGGACGGGACAGATGCTGCGAGGAGAGCCTATCGAAATGGACCGCTCCGACCACGGGCGCGACTTGACCTACGTCCTGGATACCGCGTCCGCCGTCGCCACCATCGTGGACGCGCCCGAACTACCCCACGACCTTTACAACATCACTAACGGCGTTCCGATTACCGGCGGCGAGATTCAGCGCAAGCTGGCCGAACTATTTCCGGAGGTCAGGCTAGTGGAATCTGAAGCCCCGGCAGATGCCGGCGCTGCCCTGGGACCGACGCGGGGGCCATTATCCGGCTATCGGTTGTGGCATGACCTGGGATGGACGCCACAATACGACCTGGCGTCGGGTCTGACGGATTACGTACAATGGCGCCGGGAATCCGGGTTCCTGGATTAGCCTTGCACCGCCCGCGCTGACCAATCACGGTCTCCGGCTTCTACCAGACGTGTGATTGCCGGCCCCTGCCTACCCTCAGCCCATTCACTCACTGGAGGAATAAACGATGGCGCTACCACCCGACCGCATCGACTACCTGCCCATCATCGACCGGCCCGTCATCAAGTGGCCCAACGACGCACGGGTGGCGCTCTGGATATCCCCCAACGTGGAGCATTACGAGTACTTTCCGGAGAACGAGGGCGTGCGCAACCCGTGGCCTCGCACGCCCTACCCTGACGTGCAGCAATACTCCTACCGGGACTACGGCAACCGGGTCGGTTTCTGGCGGATGCTGGAACCGCTGGACAAGCACGGGATCCGCTGTTGCGTCTCGCTAAACCTGGCGGTGCTGGAACACTTCCCGGAAATTGCCGAAGCCATGATTGAGCGGGACTATGACTTTATGAGCCACGGCATCTACAACACCCGCTACCTTTACACCCACACCGAAGAGCAGGAGCGGGAATTCTACCGGGACTGCATCGACACCCTGCATCGGCACACCGGGAAGCAGCTGAAGGGAATGCTGGGGCCGGCCATCTCCGGTAGTGTGAGTACCCCCGACCTGATGGCAGAGGCCGGCCTCATCTACCATACCGACTGGTTCCACGATGACCAGCCCACGCCCATCAAGGTCAACGCCGGGAAGCTGGTGTCGGTGCCCTACTCCATCGAACTGAACGACTCTTCGGTACTGCGGGACAATCATTACGGGACTGACTACTTCGCCGACATCTGCAAGGCGCAGTTCGACCAGCTCTACGCGGAAGGCGCCGAGAGCGGCCGGGTCATGTGCATCGCGCTCCATCCCTTCCTGATTGGCCAGCCCCACCGAATCAAGTACCTGGACGACGTGCTGGGTTATATCATGGCCCACGATGGCGTCTGGCAGACCACCGCCGACGAGATCGCCGACTACTACATTGCCAACTACTACGATCAGGCCGTAACCCACGCCCAACAACTGGGAGGATGACGTGCGGCCATCTGATCCACGAGCGTATTGCCGCCGGCGTCGGCCGGCGTACCGGATAACCAACACGGTCGCCTGACAGGAGCGCCGCCAACATGACTGCTCAACGTACTTTCGGCCACGGTCGCCTGACAGGAGCGCCGCTACTATGACTGCTCAACGTACTTTCGGCATGGACCACCCCCACCATGAGTGGTCGCCCATAATCAGCCGGCCAAGCCTGCGCTGGCCGGAAAATGCTCCGGTTGCCCTCTGCGTCATCCTGGTGCTGGAGCACATGGAATGGGAGGCGCCAGACGGGAGTTTCCAGGTCGCCAATCTGTCCGGCGGATCGGCGCCACGGGCTTTTCCGGACTACGCGCGTGTGTCTCACCGGGAATACGGGCACCGGGTGGGCATCTTCCGGCTGTTGGATGTGCTGGAGAAACACGGCATTCGACCCACCATCGCCATGGACGCCATCACCGCCGAAAACTATCCGTACCTGGTGCGCCACTGCCTGGACCGGGGCTGCGAGGTCATCGGCCACGGCATCTCGGTGAGCCGCATGATTACCAGCAATATGACGGAGGGTGAAGAGCGGGAGTACATCCAGACCTCCATCGACGCGGTGACAAGAGCGACCGGGACGGCGCCCCGGGGCTGGTTGGGGCCTGAATACGGGGAGTCCCAACGCACTCCTCAACTTTTGGCCGAGGCCGGCCTGCGCTACGTTTGCGACTGGGCCAACGACGAACAACCCTATCCGATGACCACCGGGGCAAACCCATTCTTCGCACTGCCCATCCTCTACGAGCTGGACGACGTGGCGGCCCTGGCCCAGCGGAGGGTCACGGTGGTCCAATACCAGCACATGCTGACCGAGAGTTTCGATACGCTGCGTGAGGACGGCGCCGCCAACGGTCGCCTGCTGGCGCTGAATTTGCATCCCTGGCTGGGCGGCCAACCCTTCCGCATCGGCAGCATCGATCGGGCCCTGGGCCACATGATTGGGCAGGGCGGCGTCTGGGCCGCCACCGGGTCTGAAATTATCGACTGGTACCAGTCCCAAACGAATTGACGGAGTGATCCGATGGCTTCCTCACTGATACGCGGCAAGCACCTGATCAGCCCCACCGCTTCCGGAGGCGGTACCACCGTGCTCTACGATGCGGCTGTGTATCAGGAGGACGGCGTAATCATAGCGGTTGGCCCCTATCAGACCCTTCGGGCGCAGTACCAGCCGGACGCGGAACTCGGTGGGCTGGACTACGCCATTATCCCCGGTCTGGTCAACTCCCATCACCACGGGCGCGGCGTTACGACGCTCCAGATGGGCACCTGCGACGACTGCCTGGAAGTTTGGATTCTCGCCGGCTGGGGACGCCGACCCTACGACCATTACCTGATGACCCTCTATACGGCCCTCAACATGATGGCGTCGGGCACCACCACCGTGATGTACAACCATCCCCAGACCGCCGCGGCTACCCTCAAGGAGGATGTGGACGCCGTACTCCGCGGATTTCTGGACGCCGGTATGCGCGTGGCTTTCTCCAGCTACCTTCGCAACCAGAACCGGGTGGTTTACGGCAATGACCAGGACTTCCTGTCCGGATTGCCGGCAGACCTGGCTGACGACGTGCGCCGGTATCTGTCGCTGGCCGATATGTCGGATGATGACTACTTTGCGTTCTTCGACGAAACCTACCGTCAATACCACGACCACGAGTCTGGCAAAGTGCGGGTGCTGCTCAGCCCGGCCAACGTGCAGTGGAACTCGGACGAATTCCTGCAACGCACCAAGGAACACGCGAGTCGTTACCAAACCGGTATCCACATGCACCTGGTGGAAAGCGCCTACCAGAAAGATTACGGACTGCGAACCTGGGGCAAGACCCCGGTGGAACACCTTCGCGAGCTGGAGTTCCTGGGACCGGAGATCTCTTTTGCCCACGCCGTTTGGCTCACCGACGGAGACATCGAGGCTTTGTCCGGCGCCGGCGCCACGGTTTGCCACAACGCCAGCTCCAACCTGCGGCTCAAGAACGGCATCGCGCCGGTGAACCCGATGCTGGCCCGGGGCGTCAACGTGGCAATGGGCACCGATAGCACCGCTATCAACGACGATGACGACCTGTTGCAGGAGATGCGGCTGGTGAGCAAGCTGCACCGTCAGCCGGGCATCGGCGCGCCCGCCATATCCGTCGAGCAGGTCTTGGCCATGGCCACGGCCAACGCCGCCGCTCCCACCGGATTCGCCGGTGACATTGGCGTCCTCGAACCGGGGCGTCGGGCCGACCTGCTGTTGATTCGCATGGATCGGCTGGAAGACCCATACCTGGAACCTGATACACCGCCGGTTGAGGTCGTTCTGGGCAGGGCCAAGACTCAGGATGTGGCCGCCGTTATCGTTGACGGCGAGGTGCTGCTGCAGGACGGCGCGCACCAGCGATTCAACCGTGCCGACGTTGCGCGGGAGTTGCGGGAACAACTCGCCCGCCCGCTGGAACCGGAGACGTTGGCGACCCGGCGAATGGCGAGCCGCTTGTCCCCCTACGTCGAGCGGTTCTACACAAGCCTGTCGCCCGCGGGGGAAGTTCCGTCGGCCGGCGCTCCCCACTACGTGTTCAACAGCCGCACCTGATTGCCGGCGGATGGACTGCGGCGCTCAGGATACCGCGCGACTACGGCCATCGTGTCGAGCTCGCGCGCAACCGAATCGTGGAGGAAACGATGGTACTGGAGATTGAGTCTGCCCGGGGCGCCATGACCGGCGCGCGCTACGTGGAGAGCCTCAAGGATAATCGCGAGGTTTGGCTGGACGGCGCTAAAGTCACCGACGTTGCCGGGCACCCGGCCATGACCGGGATGGTTCACGAGCTGGCCCGCATCTACGACCTGCAACACTCGGATGAATACCGGGATCAGATGACCTTCGTTTCTCCTGATACCGGAAACCCGTGCAACGTGTCCTGGCTCCTGCCCCGCACCCGCGACGACCTCAAGCGGCAACGGCGCAACAACGAAATCTGGAATGAAGAGTCCTGGGGTCAATTGGGGCGCAGCCCGGACATCCTGGCACCGCACATCCTCGGGCTTTACGCCATCCGAGACGCGCTGTGGCAGGTGAAGAACCCGCATTGCGACTTCGGTGAGAACATCACCAATTACTTCCGGTACTGCGCGGAGAACGATCTGTTCCTGACCCACGCGCTCGGTGATCCGCAGGTCGACCGCAGCCAACAGCCCCAGAACGAAAACCGGGCGGATGAGGAGACGGAGGTGGCGCTGCACGTGGTGGAGGAAACCGCAAACGGCGTTATCGTTCACGGGGCCAAGCAGCTGGCCACCGCCGCGCCGATCAGCAACGAGACCTACGTGTCGCTGTCGGCCACCTTCGTGCGGCGCGCCGACCCCAGATTCATCCTGGCCTTTTCGATTCCTACGGATACGCCGGGGTTGAAGATTCTATGCCGGGAACCGGTGTCCCAATGGGTGGGCTGTCAATTTTCATGGTCATTAGGCCGGCGATTTTCACGGACATCCAGCCACCCTGGGAGCGCGGTGAATTGACTATTATCAGGTTGTAGTTTGCGGGTCAATCACCCCCTTTGCGGCCAGTAGAGCGCGGTGTGGCGAGAGTCGTTCCCGGTAGCTGGCGCCTTCGATGACGATCTGGTAGCTGGCGTTGGCCAGGCGATCCAGCGCGCTGTTGCCCAGGATGGGGTCATCGAAGAGACCCAGCCATTCGTCCACGGCCCGGTTGCTGGTGATGATGAAGCTGGACGCCCGATGTCGATTGAGGATGAGTTCGTAGAGGTCGGCGGACTGCTGGGCGGTCAGGCCATGGAGACCCAGGTCATCGAGGATGAGCAGGTCGGGCGTGAGGAAAGACCGGAAGGCGCGGTCCACCGAGTTGTCCACTCTGGCCTGGGTCAGGGCCTTGAAGAAGTCGTCGGCGTGGCTGAAGCGCACGGAGTATCCGGCGCGGACGGCGGCGTAGCCCAGGGCCTGGGCGAAGAAGCTCTTGCCGACACCGGCGGGGCCCACCAGTAGGACGTGTTCGTGCCGGTCGAGAAACTCCAGGGAGAATACGGCGTCCAGCAGGCGGCGGTCCAGGGTAATTGACGCCGACCAGTCGAAGTCCTCCAGGCGGCAGGTCTCCTCGAAACCGGCATTGTGCAGCCGGAGTTCGGTGCGGCGGTGGGCGCGGCGATTGACCTCGTCGCTGAGGATGATTTCCAGGAATGAGGCGTAGTCCAGCTGCTCCCTACGGGCCAGGGCGATGCGTTCCGGCAGGGTGCTGGCCAAAGCGCCCAGCTTGAGGCTCTTGAGCAACGGGGTGAGTTCGGTGGTTCGGGTCATGGGTAATCTCCTCATGCTGACTGACGGCGGTATGCGGTGTAAGCGAAGACGCTACCGGGACGGGCGAAGCGGCCCGGCGGCATGGGCAAGGGCAGCTGGGGCATGGCCTCCTGTTCCAGGGCCTGCACCAGGATGCGTTCCAACCGGCGCACGTCGATGAGATCCACGGCCAGGGCTCGACGACAGGCGGCGTCCAGACGCTGCGCCGTGTAACGCTCGCCCAAACGCAGCAGCTTGTGTCCCTGCCGGATCTTGGCCCAGGGCAGGGGGCCGTCGAAGAGACGTTCAGCGTATTCGCCCACCGCCGGTCCCAGTGTCGCCGCGCTGCGCTGGATGCGATCCGGCGCTCTGGTGGTGTAGGCGGAAAGCTCGGCGGGGTAATCGTCGGGATCGGTGGAGCGTCCGCCCTTGGGCTGGCGGAGGTGGGTCTTGATCAGCTGGCCTCGGTGGTAGATATGCACCAGCTTGCTGCCCAGCCGGATTTCCACCTGCTGACGCGGCGGGCACCGGTCCGATGGCACCGAATACAGGGCCTGCTGACACTGGATGTGATGGTCGGGATGGACCTTGGCATTGCGCCAGTCGGCGATTTCGTAGGGCTCCCTGTCCCAGGGCAGCAGGGTGTGGCGCTCCTCATCCTGGAAAACCACCAGGGGCTTCCGGCGAGTGGTGCCATGGATGCGCATTCCGGCCACCCTGAGACACCAGCGCTGGGCTTCGGCCCTCAGGTGGGGCAGAAACCGTGGTGGAAATCGCCGCCCTTGAAGAAGCGCTCCCTAAGCCCCAATCCACCGAAAAGATGAGTGTCGCGGTGTGCTGAAGGGGTAAGAAAGTGCTCCTGTGCATCTGGGATAATGGCTTTTGAAACAGGAAACCGTCCCCAGGCCAGGAGCACCCAAAAGATGCTAGCAGATGACCACCCCGACCGCATCCAAATCGCCTTTGACGACCACCGCCTGGTGGCCAATGCTGGGCTGATCCTGCCAGCCACGCTGGGCCGGCATCTGGGCCGGCCCGAACTGGTTGACCGGCACCTGGACCTGGGTCGCGCCCCAGGCCGAGCCAACACCGGCGACAAGGTGATGACGCTGGTGGCGTCTGCTCTGGCCGGAGGAGACTGCATTGACGACGCCGACGTGCTGCGCACCGGCGGGACGGCTAGCGCCATCGGCTGCGTAGTCAAGGCGCCATCCACCCTGGGGACCTTCCTGCGCAGTTTCCGGTGGGGCCACGTCCGCCAACTGGATCGGGTCAGCCGGGAGCTGCTGGCCCGGGCCTGGTCGGCTGGGGCCGGACCCGGCGACGGGCCGTTGACCATCGACCTGGACTCCACCATCTGCGAGACATACGGTCTGGCCAAGGAGGGGGCGCGCGACCACGGCTACACCGGCCAGCGAGGCTATCACCCGCTGCTGGCCATTGCCGCCGGAACCGGCGACGTGCTGATGGCTCGGCTGCGCAAGGGCCGCGCCAATACCGTTCGGGGCGCCGCTCACTTTCTACGCGAGACGGTGGGGCGGGTACGCTACGGCGGGGCCAGGGGACAACTCACGGTGCGGGCTGACAGCGGCTTCTACACCCACGCCATCGTCGCCGTCTGCCGCAAGATGGATGTGCGCTACTCCATCACCGTCCGCCAGCAAGCCCGCCTGCGGAATATCATCGAGGCCATACCCGAGACTGACTGGACGCCGATTCCCTACTGGATGGACGGCGCCGCCGACGTGGCGGAGACCACCTACGTCCCCTTCCAGGATGAGCCCGACGCCGCACCGGTGCGGCTCATCGTCCGGCGGGTGCAGCCCACGCCCGGCTCCCAGCTGGCCCTCTTCGCCAGCTACCGCTATCACGGCTTCATCACCGACCGAGACGGGGACACCCTGGAACTGGAGGCCGACCATCGGCGCCACGCCGAGATCGAGAACGCCATCCGAGACCTCAAGTACGGCGTCGGGCTCAACCATCTCCCCTCAGGCCGCTTCGCCGCCAACGGCGCCTGGCTGGCGGTGCAGGTGATGGCCCACAACCTGGCCCGCTGGACCGCGCGCATCGGTCTGGGTGAGCAACTGGTAACCACCAAGACCCTCCGACGACGCTTCTTCTCCCTCGCCGGACGGCTCACCCGCTCGGCGCGCCGCCTCACTTTGCATCTGCCCCAGCGCTGGCCCTGGAAAAACCAGTTCAGTCGCGCCTTGGCTCGATTGCGAGCAATTCCACTCCCAGCCTGACGGCACCGCTGGTGTCAACGCCGACGGAGATCTGACCCACTCACCAGACTACCCGACCGCCTCGCAGACTTGCGCCAGGCTGGTCCCCGAGCGTCTCTTGCTGCACACTACCCTGACAATTTCGCCCAGCATCGCCACCGCGGGCCGCCATCATCGTGTCTGTGTGGCTATCTCACGCCGCCCTCATCCCCATCTATTGGAATCGGGCTTGCCCCGTTCGCCTTCCCTTGCCCATCATCCCTGGTGTCAACGCCACGGCCCATCGCTTCGGTGGATTCGGGCTAACGTACTGCACGCCACGCTCCACCTTGGACTTGTCCTTGGGTTTCCGCACCCGCGCCGCATCGGCGATGAAACCCCGGTGCTGCGAGTATTCCAGGAAGCCTCTGGTGAAGCGCGGATGCAGCGGGTCTGGTCCCGCCACCGCTGGCGGGCAATTGTCGATGACCAGATAGCGGGGCACCCCGCCGAAGCAGACCCACGCCGCTTCCAGTCCGGCGATGATGTCCTCCAGCGTCTGCCCATGGATCGGCCAGACGAAGCTGTGCCGCGAGTAAGCCAGCACGATGATCAGCCCCCACACCGCCCGCCGGCGGCCTGTCGCTGGGTCCACAATCATGCCCAACCGGCCGAAGTCCACCTCCGCCACCTCCCCGGGCGCGGTGTCCTCCATGCGCACCGTGGTCTGGCTGCGCCGCCGCCAGTTCCGCTTCAGAACGAAGCGGCGCAACGACGGATACGATACCGGACACCCCCGCGCTGCCAGCAACTCCCGGATGCGGGTCAGCTGCAGCCGGTCGCCGGTGAGCCACTGGTAAATCTGGTCCGCCCACGGCTCCAGCTGGTCCTGCCCGGGCGTCACCGCCTGCCGCGGCCCCGGCTGCCCAATCGTCGCCAGCCGGCTCAGCTGCTCCGCGGTGGCAACCAGCCCATCCCGAACGATGCCCTCCTCTTGGGCTGCCGCCACATACTTGGCGATGGTGTCTCTCGACAAGCCGGTGCCCAAGGCAGGTAGTGTCCCGTCAAGTAGTGTAAAAGCGCGTCATCCCTTTTGATGTTGATCAGGCCGCTGCGTCCAGCATATTGGGCGTCGGCAGTGCCTCGTTGCCGGCGGCGTTGGGGATGGTGAGGTAGCGGCGGGCTTCGGCCCATTCGTCGTGTTGCTCGGCCAGCACCGCGCCCACCAGGCGCCGCGCCGACAGCCGGTTGGGGAAAATGCCCACCACGTCAGTGCGGCGCCTTATCTCCCGGTTCAGCCGTTCCTGCGGGTTGTTGGACCACAGCTTCTGCCAGTGGGCCACTGGGAAGGCCGTGAAGGCCAGGATGTCCGGCGCGGCATCCGCCAGCAGTTCGGCCACCTGGGCAAAGGGCTCCCGGAGTTGTTCCACCACTCGACTCAATTGGCCGTGGACCTCGGCGGGAGACAGTTGCTGGTAGATGGTGCGCACCATGGTGGCCACGCCGGGTTGGGCACGCTTGGGCACTCGGGTGAGCAGGTTGGCCATGAAGTGGGTGCGGCAGCGCTGCCAGCTGGCCCCAGCAAACACCGCGGCGATGGCGTTCTTCAGCCCCTGGTGGGCATCGGAGGTTACCAGCTCCACCCCGCTGAGGCCCCGAGCGGTCAGCGACCGCAGGAAGGCCAGCCAGAAGGCGCCGTCCTCGCTGGCGCCCACGTCCATACCCAGGATCTCACGCTGCCCTTCGGCATTGACCCCCGTCGCCACCACCACGCAGACGTTGACGATGCGACCGCCCTCCCGAACCTTCTGGGTCAGGCCGTCCAGCCACACGTAGGGGTAGGGACCACCGTCCAGGGGGCGACCCAGGAAACTCTCCACCACTTCGTCCAGTTGCTCGCAGATGCGCGACACCTGGCTGCTGGAGATGCCGTCGCAACCCAGGGCCTTGATCAGATCGTCCACCCGCCGAGTGGACACGCCTTCTACATAGGCTTGCTGGATGACGGCCAGCAGGGCTTTCTCGCTGCGCCGCCGCGGTTCCAGCAGGCTGGGGAAGTAGCTGCCTTCCCGCAGCTTGGGAATGTGCAACTCCATGGTGCCCACCCGGGTGTCCCAGGTGCGGTTGCGGTAGCCGTTGCGGTAGGTGACCCGCTCCGGGCTGCGTTCGCCGTGCTGGGCGCCGATCTGGGCGGAAACCTCGGCGTCCATGATGCCGTCCACCAGGACCCGCAGTGCTTCCCGCAGCAAGTCCACGTCTCCGTCCATACCACGCTTGCGTAATAATTCCAAAAGATCCATTCTTTGCTTGACCACCGTCGTTCTCCTTGGTTGGGTTTGGCATTTCCGATCAAGGATGACGCGGTGGTCAGCGTTTTGCCAACCGCCTAACTCTTACACCACTTCCTGGGACTCTACTCCGCCCCCCGCCCCCCTCGCCCACGGTAACCGCGGCCGCCGTCCCCACAACGCCCTCCCGCCCGCTCAGGCTGCCGCCGTGGTTGAGCTGGCCACCCAGCGCTATGAGGGCGCCAACCATACCCACTTCACCGAGCTGCTGAGCGAGCGGGAGGGCATCGACCTCAGCCGACCCACGGTGCGGCGTATTCTGACCCGGGCGGGCATCGGCAGTCCCCGCAGCCGGCGCTCACCGCAACACCGTTTCCGCCGCCAGCGGATGCCCCAGGCGGGGATGCTGGTGCAATTGGACGGCAGCCATCACGCCTGGTTGGAGGACCGGGGACCCAAATTCGCCCTGCTGCTGGCCGTGGACGACGCCACCGGCACGGTGGTCAACGCCGTCTTCCGCACCGGCGAAGACACCCGAGGCTACTTCATGCTGTTGGATGGCCTGATCCAGCGCTGGGGCATTCCCCTGGCGCTGTACAGCGATCGCCATGCCGTCTTCAAGCACAACGCCCGCCAGCCGGAGACCGCGGCGGAAGCCACCCAGTTCACCCGTGGCCTGCAGGAATTGGGGATCCGGCAGATCTTCGCCCCAGGACCGACTGGTCACCGAACTGCGCCTGGCGGACGCCAGGACTATTGGCCAGGCCACGGCGGTGCTGCGGGACTTCCTGCCTCGCTGCAACGCCCGCTTCGCCGTGCAGCCAGAGCATCCGGAAGCCGCCTACCGTCCAGTGTCGCCGGAACTTTGCCTGTCTGAGATCCTGTGCTTCAAGCACACCCGCAAGGTCGCCCGGGACAACACGGTAAAGTACCACTGGCGGGTCCTGCAACTGCTGCCGGATCGGGAACGTCCCAGCTACGCCGGCCTGCGGGTGGAGGTGCTGGAACGCCCCGACGGCGAACTCATCGTCCAGTATCAGGGCCATACCGTGGCCACGCAGGAACCACCGCCGCGCATGGGCGCGCTGTGGGCCTCGGTCCACTCCTGGTCGCCAGGCCCTGAACTCAAGCGCATCGTCAGCAACGTGGGCGACCACCACATCAGCAAGTCCCCGCAACGGCGTCTGGCCGCCCTGGAACCAGTGCGTATCGACGAGGCCGCAGTCAAGGCTACTGTCGAAAGAGACCCTGCCAGCAAGACCCTGAACCCCTGGGGGCGCACACCGACGCCAACCCAGAAGGCCCGGTGGAAGGCGATCCAGCAGGCCAGGCTGAAAGGTCTGTCCCTGCGGGCCATCGCCAAGGAACTCGGGATCGCACGAGACACCGTGCGTAAGTACGCTTACGCCGAGCAACCGCCCACCAAGAAGCTCAGCGCCCAGGAACGCGCCAAGCTGAAAGCGCTACGCAAATCCGCAACCGTCGCCAACTAACCAAACGGACTGCGATGATGAGTCCAGGCCATTTCGGCTCGGGTCTGACCCACAAATGGACTGGCTAAGATGCCTTCAAAATGATCTGTCGGCCCGATCCCACGATGGCCCAGACGGTACCAACCGCCTTGGCGAGCAGTGACCTTATAGGAGCCTGGCCTCAAGCCCCATCGCAGTCGTGTCCGCTCACCTGGCTGGCGTGCCATCCTCGGCCTCATCCCTCAGGAGGTAGCAATGATAAGCGTCGCCGGTCACGAAGGCAGTCGTACAGTTCAGGTGGTCATCGGAGTGGACACTCACCAAGACGAGCATGTGGCGGTGGCCATTGACCGGCAAGGTGTCCGCCTTGCCGAGCGCCGCGCGCCAGCGACTACGTTCGGGTATACGGATCTCGAACGTTGGTCCCGGAGCTTAGGAGAGATTCTCAAGTTCGGGATCGAAGGCACGGGTTCCTACGGCGCCGGCGTTTCCCGATTCCTGAGCGGCCGTGGCTATACCGTCGTCGAGGTCAATCGACCTGACCGATCAGTCCGCTATCGGAAGGGGAAGAGCGACCCCACCGATGCGGAGATGGCAGCACGCGCGGTACTGGCCGGAGTAGCCGACGCCACTCCCAAGTCAGGTGAGGGCGAAGTCGAAATGATTCGCATGCTTAAGAGCACCAAGGACTCGGCCGTCAAGGCTCGCACCCAGGCCATCAACCAGATGAAGGCTCTGGTTGTCACGGCCCCGGCCGAGCTTCGCGAAACCCTCGCTGGTCTCGCCTCCGGCGCCCTCGCCACGCGGTGCAAGAGCTTCCGTATCAGTCGCCTGGACGATCCCACGGCGGCGGCCAAGTATGCTCTTCGCTCGTTGGCTGGCCGCTACTATCAGCTCAGCAAGGAGATCCACGACCTGAAGACCGAGCTGGAACGGCTCACCCTGACGGCAGCGCCAGCCCTGGTCAGTGTCTTCGGCATAGGACCCGACACCGCCGCGACACTCCTGATCACTGCCGGGAATAACCCGGAACGCCTCCACTCCGAGGCCGCCTTCGCCGCGCTGTGCGGGGTGAACCCGATACCTGCTTCCTCTGGCAAGACCAACCGACATCGGCTGAACCGCGGTGGCGACCGTCAGGCCAATGCGGCTCTCTATCGCATCGTTGTGGTCCGGCTTCGTCATGATTGCCGGACCAAGGCATACATGCTCCGTCGCACCGGCGAGGGAATGAGCAAGACCGAAGTCATCCGTTGTCTCAAACGCTATGTTGCTCGCGAGGTCTTCTCCGTTCTGCAGGATTCGGCCAAGGTAGTCCCCAGTGCGGCTTGACATCTATAGGAGCATCATTTTCGCTTTTCATTTAATAGGACAGAATCGCTGGACAACAACAGCTCGGCCAGCACCGCGCCCACCAGGCGCCGCGCCGATAGCCGGTTGGGGAAAATGCCCACCACGTCAGTCCGGCGCCTTATCTCCCGGTTCAGCCGTTCCTGCGGGTTGTTGGACCACAGCTTCTGCCAGTGGGCCACTGGGAAGGCCGTGAAGGCCAGGATGTCCGGCGCGGCATCCGCCAGCAGCTCGGCCACCTGGGCAAAGGGCTCCCGGAGTTGTTCCACCACTCGGTCCAATTGGCCGTGGACCTCGGCGGGAGACAGTTGCTGGTAGATGGTGCGGACCATGGTGGCCACGCCGGGTTGGGCGCGCTTGGGCACTCGAGTGAGCAGGTTGGCCATGAAGTGGGTGCGGCAGCGCTGCCAGCTGGCCCCAGTGAACACCGCGGCGATGGCGTTCTTCAGCCCCTGGTGAGCATCGGAGGTTACCAGCTCCACCCCGCTGAGGCCCCGAGCGGTCAGCGACCGCAGGAAGGCCAGCCAGAAGGCGCCGTCCTCGCTGGCGCCCACGTCCATACCCAGGATCTCACGCTGCCCTTCGGCATTGACCCCCGTCGCCACCACCACGCAGACGTTGACGATGCGACCGCCCTCCCGAACCTTCTGGGTCAGGCCGTCCAGCCACACGTAGGGGTAGGGACCACCGTCCAGGGGCCGACCCAGGAAACTCTCCACCACTTCGTCCAGTTGCTCGCAGATGCGCGACACCTGGCTGCTGGAGATGCCGTCGCAACCCAGGGCCTTGATCAGATCGTCCACCCGCCGAGTGGACACGCCTTCTACATAGGCTTGCTGGATGACGGCCAGCAGGGCTTTCTCGCTGCGCCGCCGCGGTTCCAGCAGGCTGGGGAAGTAGCTGCCTTCCCGCAGCTTGGGAATGTGCAACTCCATGGTGCCCACCCGGGTGTCCCAGGTGCGGTTGCGGTAGCCGTTGCGGTAGGTGACCCGCTCCGGGCTGCGTTCGCCGTGCTGGGCGCCGATCTGGGCGGAAACCTCGGCGTCCATGATGCCGTCCACCAGGACCCGCAGTGCTTCCCGCAGCAAGTCCACGTCTCCGTCCATACCACGCTTGCGTAATAATTCCAAAAGATCCATTCTTTGCTTGACCACCGTCGTTCTCCTTGGTTGGGTTGTTGTGATTCCACAAGGATGACGCGGTGGTCAGCTTTTTGCTACACCGATGCTTTTACACCACCTCCCGGTCTGGACTTTGCACAAAATCTGAAAAAAGCAATGGATGCCATCGCTCTGGCGCGGCAACATCTGTGGCTGGCGTTGGAAGGTTTTTCACTGTCCGCAGCTGACCTAGATATTCAGGAACTCCCGGTCGCTCTGCATCATCTACTTGCAGATCCCCTCGGTCATGCCGCTTGAAATGCGCAAAGTCCAGCCGGTACTCTACTCTACCGCGACGAGATTGCCGCGCTACGCTCTCAATGACAAAGTGGGTACGCATGAGGCACTGCCGGGGAGTGTTGAGCACGTGGCAACCCCATCCGCAAAATCACGCCCCCTCCCGGCATGGAAGATGGCAAGGGTGAGGTCGAAGCCCCGCTTACAACCCCAAAATCCGGTCTATACTGTCTATCCATGTAAAACGCGTCCCGCGTCCCCGGGCCCGGCTCAGGGTCCCGCGTTCGTCGGCGCTCCAGTCGATAGACCGTTGGCTGGACCTCAGAAAACCCTCCGCTACAAGAGCGCCGTTGGTAGCCCATAGATGGTAGCCCACAGACTGGATTCCGGCTCTGGGCCGAAATGACGGGGGGGGACAACCGAAAGACCCTGGAGCCCGGCCAGTAACAGTTCAGAGTTGCGGGGAAATGAGCAGTTGACGGCAGGCGGCGAGAGGATTTAGACCCTGGGCGCGCCAGGTGCCGAAGATGGATGCCAGCGTCATCTTGCTCTCGGTGCCCTGCTCCGAGCGGGTGCCGCCGCTGATCTTGCGACTGATGACCAGGTGGCGCAGGCTGCGTTCGGCCGGGTTGTTGTCCGACGGCACGTCCGGTTCGGCCACGAAGACGAAGAGTTCCTTGATGAAGCGCTCGATGCGCCGGCACAGCTTGCCCTGGACAACCGACGGGTCAGACAGGAAAGGGCGGCAGATGGCCAGCAGCTTCCGCTCCCAGGCCAGTTGGGCAACACGCCTTTGCCATGGCTCGTGATGGTTGCAGGCTTTGGCTGCGACATAGAGCTGGTGGACGGCCGCGGCCCATCGGGCCAGTGCGGCGTCTTTGGGGTAGCGGGTGCGCTGGTCGTGGATGTCCCGCAGCAGGTGGGCCCAGCACCGCTGCTTGGGGCCATCGTAATGGTGGTAGGCGGCGTAGAAATCGCTGACCAGCACTCCGGAGAAAGCATCGCTCAGCGCCTCGTCCACCACCGCCTTGCCCCGACCCCGCCGCAGGAAGTAGCGCTCGGTGGGGGTGCTGAAAGTCCACACGTAGCCGTTGGCCCCGCTCTGACGCCAGCCGGTTTCGTCGGCGTGGACCACTGGGCTGGCGCGGATGCGGTCCAGGATCGCGGCCACTGCCGGTTGGGCCCGCTGCGCCGTGCGATGGATGGCGCTCACGATGGCCCCCACGCTGAGGCGCAACTGATGCACGGTGTCCAGATACCACTGGACGCTGCGGATGGGCAGCCGCCCCTCTTCCCGCAGCGTGGCGATCAGGCTGAGCAGGTTGACGCCGAGGCGCTGCTGACCCAAGATCACGCCGCCCAGTTCCGCCGGAGGTGTGCAGCGCCGTCGGCAGGCCGGGCAAGTCCGAGCAAGGTAGACGTGCTCGGTGACTTGCGCGGGAACCACCGGCAGCTCGATGACCTCCCGAGTGCGCTGGATCCAGCCGCCGGACAGGTGGGCGCCGCAATCGGGACAGTTCTCCATCACGTGCTCCACCCGGTGGGTCGGTGTCATGCGCCGGCGGGCGAAGCCGTGGCGTCGCTGCTTGCGGGGCCCCGGCTGCGCTGGGGGCTTCCGGCCCGATTTCGCCTTGAGGCCGGGCATTCGGAGCGGGCCGCCCGGTTTCGCCTGGCCTTCCAGTTCGGCAATCCGCCGCTGCAACCGCTCAATCACCCGCTGCTGTTCCAGAACGGTGGCCTGCAGTTGGGCGATGATGGCGATGAGGACATCGCGGGTGGCGGTGGTCAGGTCAATTTCGGTATCCACTCCCTGTATATGACATAACCGCCGCCACCCGTGCCAGCGTTCGGCAACCCGCCTTCGGCCAATTCACCTCACCAAGTCTGAACTGTTACCCCGGCCAGTTTCCGTTGACGGTTGGCCCTGCTTGGGGCACAATGATTGCCGCCATGAATTTGCACGAGCATCAGGCCAAAGCGTTATTCGCCCAGTACGGAATTCCAGTACCCAACGGTCAAGTCGCACGCACGCCGGCCGAAGCAGCGGACGCTACTGCTGGTTTTGGCGGCCGGGCCGCAGTAAAAGTGCAGGTTCATGCTGGCGGGCGCGGGTTGGCCGGTGGCGTCAAGGTGGTCAGGTCGCCGGAGGAGGCGCGGGAGTTTGCCAGCAGCCTGCTGGGTACCCGACTGGTAACCCATCAAACCGACGCCAGGGGTGTGCCGGTCGATTGCGTGCTGGTTGAAGAACTGGCCGACAGCGCCACTGAAATGTACGTGGCGCTCACTGTCGACCGCAATCATCGCGGGTTGGTATTCATTGCCAGCGCAGCCGGTGGAACGTCCATCGAGGAGGTGGCCGCCACCGACCCGGACGCCATCATAACCGAGGCCGTCGAGCCAATACTTGGTTTGATGCCGTACCAATGCCGGCGTTTGGCCGCTCGCCTGGGGTTGACCGGTGCGGCGGCGCGTCAGGGCGCCGGCATCTTTGCCGCGCTGTATCGGGTATTCACCGAGAACGACTGCACGCTGGTGGAGGTGAATCCCCTCATTGTTACCGGCGACGGATCGGTGGTTGCGCTGGACGCCAAGATGGACCTGGAAGATGATGCCCTCTTCCGCCATCCCGACTTGCACCAGCTGCGCGACCGTAGCCAGGAGGACCCCCTGGAGGCTCAGGCGGCGGATGAGGAGATTGCCTATGTGAGTCTCGACGGCAGCGTGGGTTGTCTGGTCAACGGCGCCGGCCTCGCCATGGCTACGCTGGATATCGCCAACGCAGCGGGCGCAACTCCGGCCAACTTCCTGGACGTGGGCGGCGGCGCGACTGAAGAGAAAGTGGCGGCAGCAGTGACTATCATCCTGTCCGACCCCAAGGTTGACCGCGTGCTGGTGAACATCTTTGGCGGCATACTGCGCTGCGACATTGCGGCCCGCGGTATCGTGATGGCCTACGAGGAAAACCGGGCCACACAACCGTTGGTGGTGCGGATGCTGGGCACTAACCTGGCCGAGGGCAAGGAAATCCTGGCGCAATCCGGGCTGGATGTAACCTTCACCGACACACTCACCGAAGCGGCGGCGGCGTTGAGCAGGGCCAAGGGCGCATAACCCATGGGCATCCTGCTGGACGCGCAATCGAAGATTCTGGTGCAGGGCATCACCGGACGGGAGGGCAGCTTCCACGCCCGGGCCTGCCGGGAGTATGGCACTCAGCTGGTGGCCGGCGTTACGCCCGGTCGCGGCGGGCAGCTGTTCGATGACACGGTGCCGGTCTTTGACTCGGTGGGCGAGGCCGTGGACGCCACCGGCGCCAACGTTGCCCTGATATTCGTGCCGCCGGCTTTTGCCGGCGACGCCATCGCCGAGTCGGTGGACGCCGGCATCCCGCTGCTGGCGTGCATCACCGAGGGCATTCCGGTGCTGGATATGGTGGGTCTCTATCGGTACGTGCAGGTTAACCATGCCCGGCTGATTGGCCCCAACTGCCCGGGGATGATTAATCCCGGAGCGCGCTGCAAGGTTGGGATAATGCCTGGCCACATCCACATGCCGGGGCGGGTGGGCGTCGTCTCCCGCAGCGGCACGCTAACCTACGAGGCAGTCGGTCAACTTACGGATCTGGGCATCGGCCAGTCTTCGTGCGTGGGCATCGGCGGCGACCCGATCATCGGGAGCAGTTTCGTCGAGATTCTGCAATTGTACAACGGGGACCCTGAAACCGACATGGTGGTGTTCATCGGCGAAATCGGCGGCACGATGGAGCAGGAAGCCGCCGAATATATCGGTTCCGCAGAATTCACCAAGCCCATCTGTGCGTTGATCGTGGGCGCGACGGCTCCGTCAGGCAAACGCATGGGCCATGCGGGCGCCATCATAACGGGGGAGAGCGCCACCGCCGCATCCAAAACGCGTGCCCTGGAGTCAGCGGGAGCCGTGATCATACCAACGCCGGCGGACATCGGAGCCACGGCGCAGCGGGTGATCAAAGAGGTAGGGTTAGCCTAAACGTGGCCGTCGCGGTTGCGAATCGTCCTTACACTGTCCTCAGAACGTCCGATGTGTCGATGATTCGACTGGGTTCGTTGAAGCCGTGTCCCTCAACAATGGCATATCGATCTTCTCAACTTGTTGCTCATGGCGGAGCGCCGGGGCCGGACGACTGCGGATCTGGTAGTGAAAGATCTGGCGTGATTGCAAGCCCTACTAATTCCTCATGCGTACCCACATTGTCATTGCGAGCGTAGCGTGGCAATCTCGTCGCCGTAGCGACGTCGGTTCGCCGACGTGTGTTCAACCTCATCGAGATGCCCGCTCGTCCTGAGCCTGTCGAAGGACGCTCGCAATGACAGATCAAAGTGGGTACACGTGACCTACCAATTCGCACCGACGTCGATACTCTGGACGCGTCGATAGTCTGGACGCGAGGATGGGGGTAGCGGCAATGGCGGAAGGCTTGTCTCTGGTGGTTTAAATGCTGTCTCGGCGGGAACCATCCGCAATCGGGTAATCCGCTATAATGGATACGGATGCGCGGGCGTAGCTTAATGGTAAAGCTCTAGCCTTCCAAGCTAGTTACGTGGGTTCGATCCCCATCGCCCGCTCCACACCAAACGCCCGGAGCGCAAGGCGCCCCATTGCGGGCGTTTTTTCATTCCTCGAAGCGGCACAGTGGCTGCGATGCGCTGGATGCTGCCTGTTGTCGCACGGTGGCCAAGGCCCGCACCGCCTCTTGTTGAAGCTCGGTAGGATCTACGGTAGCCGTTAGTTCGCCGGCATCGTCCTGCCCGAAGAATTCTTCCTGGCGAAATTCATCGATCAGCGCGGTCAACGCGTTGTCGCGTTCTGAGTCGGTGGCGTCGGCGAAGGCCGTCAGCGTACCGCGGTCGGTGTGTCGGCCAATCTCGGCGGAGAGGAGCTCCGTCTCAACGGTGCGGCGTTGAATCAGGCCGATGTTTTGCAGATTGCGTCCCAGATAGCAGCCGCCAAACTGCATAATCTCGCACTCGCGGCCTTCCAGGCCATCAATTTCAGCGAACCAGTGGTAGCGCGGTTCCAGCTCGTGCTGGGACAAGTAATCCCGCACCTCCTGGTCTTCCGACGCCGGTTCTGTGGGATCGAACACCAGCTTGATGGTATTCATCATCAACCCGGCGGGTTCAACGGAAATGTACATCTGTAGGCCTCCTGTTGGAGATTCGCAAGGTCCGTCACATAAACCCCCTCTCCCCTTGTGGGAGAGGGCTGGGGTGAGGAGTATCGTCTCATGCTAACGGTTCGCTGATAAACCATTTCACCCTCACCCTTACCCTCTCCCATCAAGGGAGAGGGGGTTATTTTGATCAGTCTCCGATGGCGCGGACGACGCGGTCAACGTTCTCGGCGCCGGGGACGATGGTCTTGTCGTCCACCAGTCGCATGGCCTCCACGATCGCATCGTGATACGGGGTGGCTACGCCGGATTCCCGGCCCTTTTCGCAGATGAGTCCGTTCATGAAGTCCACTTCCGACTTGCGGCCCTTGTGCACGTCCTGGGCCATTGATGCCAGCCAGTTGACCCGGCCGCCGGACTCGGACAACCGGCCGTCCAGCTCCTCAAACACGTCGCCGGTATCGGCGTCGGCCCAGAACTCGGCGGGGATGCCGTTGATGTCGACGACTCTGAGTCCCTGGGCCAGCCCCACCTGCGCGCCCTCTTTGGCCAGCTGAATGCGGATGCGTCGGATGCGAGGGTCGCCGGCCATCTCCTGGCTGCCGAGCTGACTCATGGCCGAGATGGCGTTGCCCATCCCGTTCTGGCACAGCTTGGCCCACCGCTCGCCCCACAGGTTGTCGGTGGCGTAGGCCGCGTCGATGTTGTCCAGCTTGGCGGCGATGGCCTCGGAGCGGGCGGTAATCTGGCCGCTGTGCTCGCCGACGCGAAACACCGTGTGGCCGTGGTCTCGACCCGGCGCGCCGCCCCGGTTAACGTGGCCGGGCTCCCAGAGGGCAACCTCAATGTGCGAGGCGATGCAGCCCAGCTGCCGCTCCGGCCCTACGATGGACGCGATGGTTGGGTCGTTCCAGCAGTTCTGGATGGAAACGAAGGCGCCATCATCCTTCACGTACCGTTTGATGAAGTGGGTTGCCCACTCGGTGTCGTAAGACTTGACGGTGATGAAGGCGTAGTCGAAGGGTTCGGTGATGTTCTGGGCCTCGGTCAGATGCATGGCGTTGACCGGGACGGTGAAGTCGCCCTGGCTGCCGCTGGCCCGCAGACCCTCGGCGCGCATCTTTTCGACGTGGGCCGGCCACATGTCGATGAATGTGATGTCGTCTTCGCCGGCCTGAACGAGGAATGCGCCAACGTAGCTGCCCACGGCGCCAGGGCCCATGATTACGATGCGGTCTGTCATTGTGTTCATCTCCTGGGGAAGTTCAGTGGTATTGCGCTGCATTTTTACAGGGGTAGGGCGGTTTTGTCCATGCCTCCCGCGCCACCAGCTACCCTCCTCTCCCCTCTCCCCTGGTGGAAGAGGGAACCGGAGACGCTGGCGACAGAAAAAGCCCTCTCCACTGGAGAGAGGGTTGGGTGAGGGGAGACAATTGGGACTTAGCCCCAATCCACCGAGAAGATAAGTGTGGCGGCGGGTGGAATGGGTAAGAAAGTGCTCCGGTGCTTCGGGGATAATGGTTTTGGAAACACAAAACCGACCCGAAACCAGGAGCACCCAATAGCAACTGTCTTGAAAGTCAACAGGCATGAGCGACGACTGGCTGAGTCATATCGCGCCAAGGGTAGCCATGTTTGAGCATGGCGTTGAGCGTAACCAGCAGTTTGCGCATGGACGCGATCAGCGCCACCTTTTTCGGCTTACCAGCTGCCAGCAGCCTCTGGTAGAAGTCCCGGATAGCAGGGTTGTGGCGGCTGGCTACCAACGCTCCCATGTAGAGGACGGCCCGCACCCGGGAGCGTCCGCCCCAGACGGCGCGTTTGCCCCGCCGGGTGCCGCTGTCGCGGTTGTAGGGAGCCACGCCGACTAGGGCAGCGATCTGCTTGCGATCCAGCGTGCCCAATTCCGGCAGATGCGCCAGCAAGGTCAGCGATAGCTGCGGGCCCACGCCGGGAACCGTGCGGAGCAGGTCATCCTTCTCACGCCACACTGGACTCTGGCGCAAAGTCTGACGTAGCCCTTTATCCAAGTCGCTCAACTCTTGTTCCAACCACGCGATGTGGGCTTCAATGCGGGGACTAACGGCGCCGATGGCGGTACCCAGCCGGTTCTTCTCGGAGACCAGCATGGTCATCACCTGGTGCCTGCGGGCAGTCAGCGAGTTGAGGACCTGGGTCTCGGCGTCCTTGAGGGGGCGCACCTCAGGACGGACGGCGTCGGCGAAATGGGCCAGGACCCCCGCGTCCAGAGTGTCGGTCTTGGCCAGCGTTCCGGTGGCCTTGGCGAAGTCCCTGACCTGGCGTGGGTTGACCACCACCGGCAGTGCCGCAGCGGCCAGGGCGGCCACCAAGGGCAGCTCCAAGCCGCCCGTAGCCTCCAGCAACACCAAGGCAGGCTCCAGGTCCACTATCTGGGGGATCAGTCCCTCAATTCCGGTCTCATCGTAGGGCAGGACCCATCGCTTCCCCGTAGGCCGGACCGCAACGTCCAACTGCGCCTTTGAGACATCAATGCCTACGAACCTCACTTCTCCTTCCATCTTACCTTCTTACCTCCTGTTTCAGTGTTGACCCTTCCTTGCACGATGCGGGCTCGATTGGCCCAGGCAACTGTACGGGTTCTACCGTTAGGGAACGCGGCGACCCCTGCTATTGAACGGTCTACCATGACCCAGATGCTACCGGTCTGCCGCGCTCCGGACCGCCACATATGAGCTATTGTCGCGGGAGTAGAGTACCGGGAGGTGGTGTAAAAGCATCGGTGTAGCAAAAAGCTGACCACCGCGTCATCCTTGATCGGAAGTCACAACCCAACCAAGGAGAACGAAGGTGGTCAAGCAAAGAATGGATCTTTTGGAATTATTACGCAAGCGTGGTATGGACGGAGACGTGGACTTTCTGCGGGAAGCACTGCGGGTCCTGGTGGACGGCATCATGGACGCCGAGGTTTCCGCCCAGATCGGCGCTGAGCACGGCGAACGCAGCCCGGAGCGGGTCACCTACCGCAACGGCTACCGCAACCGCACCTGGGATACCCGGGTGGGCACCATGGAGTTGCACATTCCCAAGCTGCGGGAAGGCAGCTACTTCCCCAGCCTGCTGGAACCGCGGCGGCGCAGCGAGAAAGCCCTGCTGGCCGTCATCCAGCAAGCCTATGTAGAAGGCGTGTCCACTCGGCGGGTGGACGATCTGATCAAGGCCCTGGGTTGCGACGGCATCTCCAGCAGCCAGGTGTCGCGCATCTGCGAGCAACTGGACGAAGTGGTGGAGAGTTTCCTGGGTCGGCCCCTGGACGGTGGTCCCTACCCCTACGTGTGGCTGGACGGCCTGACCCAGAAGGTGCGGGAGGGCGGTCGCATCGTCAACGTCTGCGTGGTGGTGGCGACGGGGGTCAATGCCGAAGGGCAGCGTGAGATCCTGGGTATGGACGTGGGCGCCAGCGAGGACGGCGCCTTCTGGCTGGCCTTCCTGCGGTCGCTGACCGCTCGGGGCCTCAGCGGGGTGGAGCTGGTAACCTCCGATGCTCACCAGGGGCTGAAGAACGCCATCGCCGCGGTGTTCACTGGGGCCAGCTGGCAACGCTGCCGCACCCACTTCATGGCCAACCTTGCTCACCCGAGTGCCCAAGCGTGCCCAACCCGGCGTGGCCACCATGGTCCGCACCATCTACCAGCAACTGTCTCCCGCCGAGGTCCACGGCCAATTGGACCGAGTGGTGGAACAACTCCGGGAGCCCTTTGCCCAGGTGGCCGAACTGCTGGCGGATGCCGCGCCGGACATCCTGGCCTTCACGGCCTTCCCAGTGGCCCACTGGCAGAAGCTGTGGTCCAACAACCCGCAGGAACGGCTGAACCGGGAGATAAGGCGCCGGACTGACGTGGTGGGCATTTTCCCCAACCGGCCGTCGGCGCGGCGCCTGGTGGGCGCGGTGCTGGCCGAGCAACACGACGAATGGGCCGAAGCCCGCCGCTACCTCACCATCCCCAACGCCGCCGGCAACGAGGCACTGCCGACGCCCAATATGCTGGACGCAGCGGCCTGATCAACATCAAAAGGGATGACGCGCTTTTACACCTATTGACGGGACACTACCCGGGCCAAAGTCAGGATACAAGATGCTACCACGCAAGATGCTACCACGCAGTTCCCCCGACGGCATCCACATCGCCTTCGATGACCACCGTCTGGTGGCCAATGCTGGGCTGATCCTTCCCGCCACGTTGGCCCAGCACCTGGGCCTGCCCCAACTGGTCCAGCAGCGCCTCGACCTGGGCAATGCCCCGGGCCGGGCGAACACGGGCGACAAGATTGTGACCCTGGTGGCGTCAGCGCTGGCTGGCGGCGACTGCATCGATGACGCCGACGTGTTGCGCACCGGCCGGACGGCCGGCGCTCTCGGCTGCGTAGTCAAGGCGCCATCCACCCTGGGGACCTTCCTGCGCAGCTTCCGGTGGGGCCAGGTCCGCCAACTGGATCGGGTGAGCCGCGAGCTGCTGGCACGGGCCTGGGCTGCTGGGGCCGGACCCGTCGACGGGCCCCTGACCATCGACCTGGACTCCACCATCTGCGCAACCTACGGTCTGGCCAAGGAAGGGGCGCGCCACCATGGCTACACCGGCCGGCGAGGCTATCACCCGCTGCTGGCCATTGCCGCCGGCACCGGCGACGTGCTGATGTCTCGGCTGCGCGAGGGCCGCGCCAACACCGTTCGCGGCGCGCCGCCCACTTCCTGCGTGAGACGGTGGGCCGGGTGCGCTACGGCGGGGCCAGGGGACAACTCACGGTGCGGGCCGACAGCGGCTTCTATACCCACGCCCTGGTCGCGGTCTGCCGCGAGATGGATGTCCGCTTCTCCATCACCATCCGCCAGCACGCCCGCCTGCGCAATATCATCGAGGCGATACCCGAGGAGGACTGGACGCCGATTCCCTACTGGATGGACGGCGCCGCCGACGTGGCGGAGACCACCTACACCCCCTTCCGAAGTGAGCCTGACGCCGCACCCGCGCAGCTCGTCGTCCGGCGGGTGAAGCCCACGCCCGGTTCCCAACTGGCCCTCTTCGCCGCCTACCGCTATCACGGCTTCATCACCGACCGGGACGGGGAAACCCTGGCACTGGAGGCCGACCATCGGCGCCACGCCGAGATCGAGAATGCCATTCGCGACCTCAAGTACGGCGTCGGGCTCAACCATCTCCCCTCGGGCCGCTTCGCCGCCAACGCTGCCTGGCTGGCCGTCCAGGTGATGGCGGACAACCTCGCACGCTGGACGGCGCGCATCGGTCTGGGCCAGCAACTGGTGACCACCAAGACCCTGCGACGACGCTTCTGCTCCCTCGCCGGACGGCTCACCAGTTCGGCGCGCCGCCTCACTTTGCATCTTCCCCAGCGTTGGCCCTGGGAAAACCAGTTCAGTCGCGCCCTCGCTCGATTGCGAGCCCTGCCACTCCCAGCCTGACGGCGCCCGTCTCCCACTGACCCGCCATCCGGCCAACTGAACGTCGTCGCCAACTCACACCAACTCGGTCCGCGAGGGGCACTTCCTGCCTACCGCCTGTCGAATTCCGCCCGCCATGGCCGCACGGCCGCCAACATCGTGCCGATGTGGCTGCCCTCACGCCGCCTTCATCCCCAGCTATTGGGATCTGGCTAGTATTCAGTCAAACCTGAAAGGGCAGATGAAGCGTGAAACGGGCCAGGGTTGTTACGCTGACTGGCAAACAGCGGTGCGGGAGGTGTGGCATCCATGGTTCAGGAGAAATACACGGTACGGTTGTCGGTGGAAGATCGGGATCAATTGAGGGGATTGATCCACAGCGGGCGGCATTCTGCTCGGGTCATCAATCGGGCGCGCATCCTGCTCAAGACCGACGAAGGGTGGAGCGCGTCCCAGGTGGCGGTGGTCCTGGATACGTCGCCGCGCACGGTGTTCCGCACCAAACGGCGGTATTCCGAGGAGGGGTTGGACGGTGTGCTGCACGACCATCCCCAAGCCAACCGGTATCGCAAGCTGGACGATCGGGGCGAAGCCCACCTGATTGCGTTGGCGTGCAGTGACGCCCCCGAGGGCCATGACCACTGGAGCCTGCGGTTGCTGGCTGGCAAGGTGGTGGAATTGGGAGTGGTGGCGTCGCTGTCCCACGAGACGGTGCGGCAGCGGCTCAAAAAAACGCCCTCAAGCCCTGGCGTAAGCAGCAGTGGTGCATCCCCCGAGTGAACGGGGAGTTTGTGGCGGCCATGGAGGACGTGCTGGACTTGTATGCCGAACCCGACGACCCCCAACGGCCGGTGGTGTGCTTTGACGAGACCTCCACCCAACTGCTGGCCGACGTGCGCACTCCGCTGCCCGTCCAGCCGGGACGACCGCGGCGGCAGGACTACGAGTATCGGCGCGCCGGCACCCGCAACCTCTTCCTGACCTGCGAACCCCTGGCGGGCTGGCGCCACGTGGCCATCACCGAGCGGCGCACTATGCAGGACTTCGCCCACCAGATGCAGTGGCTGGTGGACGTGGTCTACCTCAATGCCCCAGTGGTCCGCGTGGTGCTGGACAACCTGAACACTCACCGCATGGCCTCCCTTTACGAGACCTTTCCAGCTGCCGAGGCCCGACGCATCGCCAAACGTCTGGAGTTTCACCACACGCCCAAACACGCCAGTTGGCTCAATCCTGTCCTGAGCTTGCCGAAAGGATGGCAGAGATTGAATTCAGCGTGTTGACCCGTGCCTGCCTCAAAGGGAGAAACCCCGACGCAGACGCTCTGCAACGCCAAATCACCGCCTACGAGACCGAGCGCAACGCAGCGGGCGTCACCATCAACTGGCGGTTCAGCACCCACGACGCCAGAACCAAACTCCATCGGTTTTACCCCTGCCCTACCAACGTTGACTGAGTACTAGTATTACAACGACGGATTTCCCAATATTGTGGCTGACCCTTCGTATTTGGCCCCGAGCGAGCTATCGTAGTAGTTTCATGGCAGTACGTTGTCAGGCTCAAGTTGTTCTCGAAAATCACCCTTACAAATAAACTGTCGTTGTAATATTAGAAATCCCACCCTCGCCCTTCGGCGGAGGGGTTGCGATGCGGAGCACCGGCTAGAAACCGGGCCGGAAAGCCCTGATTCGGAAGTGGAGTTGCGGCAGTAAAGCCGTGGTGAGCAAAATCACGGACCATAGTTGTCCGAGCCGGACAGCGCCCAAATTGGCCGCAGTATTGGCGACAACAGCGTGGACATCATTGAGGACGACGCGGTGGCCTGCTGCGCCGCCACTGGTACCGCCTGACAGACCGATGTTGCCCAACACCAGGGTCAGGTTGGCCACCGTGGCAGCCAAGTACACCTGGAATCGGGTTTTGACCCTACCGAAGTAGCGGGTGATAGACGACAATTAGTCCTGCCGGTAACGTCGACTATTTTTGCCGGTCGATATGGGGTAATCATTCGGTACGGAGGTACCGTTGATTACAGACCGACAAACCAGGCTATTGAGGCAGAAACGTATGGAAGGCAAGACACAGGAAACGGCAGCGGCCAAGGCTGGGATGAGCGTGCGTTCAGCGCGCAAGTGGCAGAGTGGCCCATTGCCGTCGCAGGCGAAACCGGAGCATCGGTGGCGCACTCGGCCCGATCCCTTCGACGGGGTGTGGGAGGATGAGATTGAGCCGCTGCTGCGGAATGATCCGACGGGCAAGCTAAAGGCAACGACAATTATCGACTGCCCTTCGACAAGCTCAGGAGGCCGAGCAGCATCCCGGGCGGTTCAGCGCGTCCCAGCTGCGCACCCTGCAACGACGATTGCAGGCCCTTCGACAGGCTCAGGAGGAGTGCGCTGCACGGTCCGGATCAGGAGGTGTACTTCCCCCAGGAGCATCCGCCGGGACGGGAGGCCCAGTTCGACTTCACCCACTGCGGGGAACTCAAGGTGACCATCGCCGGACAGTCCTACCCCCACCTGCTGTTCCAGCTGATACTCAGCCACTCGGGATGGCGCTACGCTGAGGTCGCCGCCGGTGAGACCTTCCTGCCTTGCAGCAGGGATTGCAGAATGCCCTCTGGACCCTGGGCGGCGTTCCAGAGGTGGTGCGCAGCGACAATACCGCGGCTGCCACTCACGAATTGCGCAGCAGCCGCGGCCGCGCTCTTAACGACAATTACGCCGCCCTGCTGGACCACTATGGCCTCCGCTCCACCCGCATCAATCCCGGCCAGAGCCATGAAAACGGCGTCGCCGAGCACGCCCACTACCGCTTGAAGGACGCCATCGACCAGGCCCTCATCCTGCGGGGCAGCCGCGATTTCGACACTGTCGACGACTACGCCAGCTTCGTCCGGCAGATGGTGGAGAGACGCAATCGCCTGGTACAGGGGAAGCTGGAGCAGGAGTTGCTTTGCCTGGGCTCCCTGCCCCCAGCCCCGGTGCCGGAATACGTCAACTACCAGTCCAAGGTGCGCAAGTGGTGCACCATCCAGGTAGCGGGACATAGCTACAGCGTTCCCTCCCGCCTCATCGGCAAGGAGGTGCAGATCCGTCTGTACGCCGACTGGGTGGAAGTGTACTACAAGGGCCACCTGGTGGAACGGATGGAGCGGGTGCGTGGCGAGGGGGAAGCCAACGTCAATTACCGCCACGTCATCGGCTCATTGGTGCGCAAGCCCGGAGTCTTTGCCCGCTACCGCTTCCGGGAGCAGCTATTTCCCACCATGCACTTCCGGCTGACCTACGACGCGCTCAGGGAATGGCGCGGGGAGCGTGCCGACGTGGAGTACGTGCGGATCCTGCACCTGGCGGCGACCACCATGGAAGCCACGGTGGACAGCGCGCTGTCGTTGCTGCTGGAGGCGGGTGAGTCCTTCGACTACGCGGAGGTGCGGGACCTGGCCGAGCCCAAGGTGCCCGAAGCTCCGGTGCTGGTCTGGTCTGGGAAGCCGGACCTGAAAATCTACGACCGCCTGCTCACGGTCAGCCTGGCGGCGGCGGGGGTGTGCGCATGACGGACACCAGCGTGATGCAGGACCGCATCGGCCAGTTGTGCGGCCAATTCAAGCTGCCCACCATGGGCGCCCAGTCGGTGGCTCGTTTCACCGCCGCTGGACACGGCGATGCCCTGGCAACTTTCCTGGAGGTACTGGAACAGGAAGCTGAGGATTGCCGCCACCGGCGCATCAACCGGCTGCGCCGGGAGTCCCGGCTGCCCTCGGGCAAGACCTGGGAAACCTTCGAGCACGACCGAGTCCCCCTGGCGCTGCGGCAGCAACTGGACCAACTGGCCCAGGGCAGCTTCGTGGAGCGCGGCATCAACGTGCTGGCCTTCGGGCTGCCCGGCACCGGCAAGACCCACGCCCGGTGCGCCCTGGGCCACCGCCTGGTGGAAGCCGGCCACTCCGTCCTTTTCGCTCCGGCCTACCGTCTGGTGCAGGAACTCCTCGCCGCCAAGCGCGATCGGGACCTGCCCCGCCAGCTGCGCAAGCTGGACAACTTCGACTTCCTGCTCCTCGACGACCTGGGCTACCGGCCCCAGGGCGCCGAGGAATCGGAGGTCCTCTTCACCCTCATCGCCGAACGCTACGAGCGCCGGTCGTTGGGCATCACGTCAAACCTGGTCTTCTCAGAGTGGGAGCGCATCTTTGCCAACCCCATGGCCACCGCCGCGGCGATTGACCGGGTCGTGCACCACTCCGTCATCCTGGAGTTTGACGTCCCCAGCTACCGGACCAACGCTGCCCAGCAACGCGTCCAGGCCAAGGAGGTGAACCGGCAAAACTGATTGACGCCAACAGGACCGGCAAATATAGTTGACGCGGGACAGACGGACTGGCGGATTCCCAGCTGGACCAGCCGCGCCAGCCGATGCTCTACCACCACCCGTCGCGCTCGATACTCGTCGTAGGCAGCGCTTTGCTGCAACGCTCGTGCCTCCTGCAGCAGGGCTTCCTGCGGGTGGATCAGCACTCTGCGTCCCTGCCTGCCTTTGGCCGCGATGCACTGGGACCGCAGTGGACATGCCCGACATACCGCCCCGTCGAACTGGAAGGCCTGCAATCGGTAGACCCGACCCGCGGCATCCGTCCGTTTCCCCGCCGACACCATGGCGTGGGTAACCTGTCCCGCCGGACAGGTGCAACTGCCCGCGGCCAAGTCAAGGTGAAAGTCATCCTTGGGAAAATGGCTCCGGTTGGGCCGGCCCGGCACTTTGGCCACCAACTGCCTTCCCGCGTCGGCGAAGGTCTGGCGGGTCCCGCCGTCCCCATCGGCGGCGTCGCCCATGGCTTCCTGCACCACCGAGCCGGTGCTCGCTTCGCTCTGCTCCACCAGTTCCAATGCCCCCAGATTGTCGGGAGCGTTGCCCGGCAACACGTCCACGGCGGTGATCAGCTGGCTGTCGGTGTCCACCACGATGGCCGCCTTGTGTCCGTTGAAGCGCCGCCGGCTGCTCTTGTGCCCGTGGCGCATCTCCGGGTCAGGCACCGACACCATCCGGTCCTTGCTCACCCCGTCCCTGAGGCTCACCCCGTCATCAGCATGAGCATCAGCATCGCCGCTCTTGCGCTCGATGTCCTGGTGCAGCAACTGTCCCAGCAACTCCGCCCCGTCCACTATGATCTGCCGCTGGGCGCTGTCCTCGGGCAATTCCACCCACGCCCGCCGCGCCAGTTCCAGCAGCCGGTCCGCGTCGGCCACTATCTCAGCCAGCAACGCCGCCCGCGCTCTGCGGTCCGACCAGTCAATCGCCGCCTCGCCCTTGATGCTGGAACCCAGGTACTTGTCGTACCCCTGGCCTTCGGCCCATTCCCTGACGGTGGTGTTCGCCACGGCCGCCAGGACCCGCATCAGCTTCACGATCCCGTCCGCCAGCAGATTGTAAGTGTCCTTCACCGCGCCCCGTCCCAGGATGTAGGTCGTGTCCAGCGCCACCCGCATCCCACGTTTTTTCAGGTAGCCCGACTGCCGCGCCAATCGCAGGCTGCTCTCGAACACCTCCCGCACCTTGTCGTGCAGTATCAACTGCGCCCGGAACATCTGCAGCGTGCTCTTGGCAAAGGGTCTATCCTCAATCTCAATCCCCAACGCCACCTTCCACCGGATGTCGAAGTCAGCCCTTCGCCTTGGCCTCGGCGTCGCTCACCTTGTCGTAGGTCTGCAGCAGCAGCGCCGTGGCCAGCAGGCTGGGCGGCACGCTGTCCCGGCCATTGTCCGGACAGTAGATCTCGGCGAAATCGTCATCGCGGAACAACTGGCCCCGCAGTGAGGCCAGCAAGCCGTAGAAGGTGTCCTGGCCCACGTAGTCCAGATACAACCGGTCCGCTTCCCAAAGGCCCTTTTGGTCCGAACGCTTGCCCAGCATTGCTCTGCTCCGTTAGCCTCGATTGCCCGGAGTATAACCCTTGGCCAAAACCACTCCAGTTTCCGGCCCGCTTTCTAGGCAGCGACGCGCGCCCGTATGGCCTTCAGGATGTCCACGTTGGGTTTGTCGGGGCCCCGGCGCTCCTCTCCGAATCCCGGAACCTCCAGGAAGAAGGGCACGTCGGCAAAGGCGGGATGGGACATGATGTTTTCGAATCCCTGCTCGCCGATGAGGCCCTCACCGATGTTGTCGTGGCGATCAACCCCGGAGCCACAGGCCCGCTTGGAATCGTTGGCGTGCACCGCAGCCAGGCGATCCAGGCCGATGTCCCGGTCAAACTCGTCGATCATGCCGGCCACCCCCTCCGGGTTGGTGAGGTCATAACCGGCGGCGAAGGCGTGCTGGGTGTCCAGGCAAATGCCCAGGCGGGGGCTGTCCACGGCCCGGAGCAAGTCGCCCAGCTCGCTGAACTTGGCGCCGATGTGCTGACCCATACCGGCCATGTTCTCCAGGCACAGCAGCGGCCCCTCGGGTGTCTGTTCCAGCACCTGGGTGATGCTGTCCACCACCTGCTGGAAAATGCCGTCGTACCCGGCCCCGCCATGGCTGCCCGGGTGGAATATGACGCCGCCGGCGCCAATCTGCTCCGCCAGGTTCATATAGTTGACCAGCGAAGTAACCGACTTCTCAATGTTGTCCGGCTTGGGGTTGCCGAGGTTAATCAGGTAGATGGCGTGCAGAAAGGGCGGAGCCATGCCAGCATCGGCGCTCTTGGCGCGAAAACCCTCGGCTTCGGCATCGGTCAGCGCCTTGAACCGCCACGACCGGGTGGACGAGCCGAAAATCTGGACTGCCTCGGCGCCAATCTCAACGGCGCGGTCGATAGCGTTGCCAATGCCGCCGGCGGCGGAAACATGTGCTCCGATAATCATTCCGAGTACTCTCCTTCGGTCTCTGTCCCCTCTCCCTTGATGGTACGCGTGCCCTCTGCGATGGGACGCGTACTCTCTGCGGTCTCTGTCCCCTCTCCCTTGATGGGAGAGGGTTAGGGTGAGGGTGAACGTCTGTGTCTTTGACCAGATTGCCGCGTCGTCAGCCGATGAATGTTCCTGCCGATGACAGGCAATCCAGTTTCACGTATTCTGTCCAAGATTCTACCCCATCAGGCAATGTTGTGACCTCAGCGCGCTTCCGGCTTCCCGACTCCATGACCGCACTAGTAGTAGAACCTGGCAATCCGCCGACGGTGCGCGCCGTGAGCCGGCCGACACCGGTACCAGGCGCCGGCGAGGTTTTGCTGCGCGTCGACGCCGTCGGGTTCTGCCACCACGACCGGCTGGTTATGGATGGCACCTTGCGACGGGGCGTAACACCCGGCGTGGCGTTGGGCCACGAGATTTGCGCTACTGTGGTCGCCACCGGCGATGATGCTGGTCATCTGGCGACCGGCGACCGCGTGGTCAGCCTGCTCACCGCTGCTTGCGGACGCTGCGCCCGCTGCCGGGCGGGACGTGAGCACCGGTGCCTGGATGGTTACGGCATTGGGCACGGGCGCGATGGTGGATTCTCACAGTACATCGCGCTGCCGACCACCGCGTTGGCCGTCTTCCCGCCGCATATCCCGCCGGCATCCGCGGCCCTGCTGGCCTGCCCAGCCGGCGTCGCGCTGGAGGGCTGTCTGGCCGCCAACGTCGTTGCCGGTGCAACCGTGGCGGTCACCGGGGCGGGCGGCGGGTTGGGCGTCCACGCCGTGCAGATCGCCGCCGCGTTGGGCGCGCAGGTCATCGCATTGACAACGTCGCCGGACAAAGCGACGCACCTGGAGTCGTTTGGCGCTACTCACGTGATAGAAGTTGACGCTGCGCTGGACTTTGCCGAGATCGTCATGGCCATGACCGACGATGACGGCGCCGATGTAGTCATAGACACCGTTGGCCCACCGCTGTGGCCGTCCGCGCTGCGGAGCCTGGGCCAGTACGGACGCCTGGCGCTGCTGGGCGATTTGACCGGCGAGGCCGTGCCATTGCGCCTGGCCGAAGTAATCTTCCGCGACCTGCGCCTGGTGGGTCATTCTGGGGTGTCGCGCGCCACACTGGAGCGCACCATCCGGATGGCGGCGGTCGGCGAACTGCGCCCGGTAGTCGCCCAATCCCTGCCGATGACGCCGGACGGGCTGCTGGAAGCGCGGCGGTTGGTGGCAGAGGAACGCCCGTTGGGGAGGGTGGTGCTAGTGCGGGAACAGGGAAACGCATCTCCCGGATTCCAGTCCCCTCTCCCTTGATGGGAGAGGGTTAGGGTGAGGGCGAAATCCTATGATGGGAGAGGGTTAGCGTGAGGGTAAAATCCTATCTACTCAGCTGCTCTCCCCTCACCCCAACCCCTCTCCCACAAGGGGAGAGGGGCTATGCGTCCACCCCAGCGGACTCCCTCTCCCGGCGGGACAGGAAGGGGGCGAAGGGCTTTTTACGCTCCGGTGGGCCGGCGGCCCAGGCTGAAAACCTTCCCAAACTCCCGCCGCTCCCAGATGACCAGGAATTGAGCGGCGATGAAGACGGAACTGTAGGTGCCCACCACCACGCCGATGGCAACTACCAGCAGCAGCTCGCGGATGGCCTCACCGCCAATGAGCAGCATTGCCATCAGCACCAGCAACGTGGTGAAGCTGGTGTTGATGGAACGACCGACGCTCTCGATGATACTCAGGTTCACCGTGTCCTGCAGCGCACGGTCTGGCACCCGGATGGTATTCTCCCGGATGCGGTCAAACACCACGATTGTGTCGTTCACCGAGTAGCCCGCCACGGTCAGGATACCGACGATGAACATGGAGTTGACCTCCATCCCAAAGGCCCGGCCCAGGATGGAGAACACGCCCAGCACGATGATGGTGTCGTGGGCCAGCGTCACCACCGCTGCAACGCCGTAGCGATACGCCCGCGGCACCCGGCGGAAGGCGTACCAGATGTAAATCAGGATAAACACCGCCGCCACCAGCAACGCCAGGAACGTGTTGCGCACCGTCTCCTCGGCCACAATGGGCGACACGGTGTCCACTCCCGACGCCTCAATCGCGCCCACGGTTTCTTCCAGAGCATCCTGGATGCGTTGCCGTTCCGACACCACGTTGCCCGATGCCTCTTCCAGCACGCGGGTACGAATCAACACGGAATTACCGCCCACCGACTGCACCAACGCCTCGGGATGACCTCGCGAGGCCAGCAGGTCGCGCACCGCTTGAGTCTCCACCGGCTCTTCGAATGCGAAATTCAGCACCGACCCGCTGGTGAAGTCAATGCCCGGACGCAATCCAGAGTTGCCGGTCGACCAGCCCGGCGGCGCAATCATGGACAAAAGCCCCGGGATAATCAGCAGCGCGGAAACGACAAAATACCAGCCCCGTTTGCCGACGATGTTGTACATCTAAAAAACCACCTGCCCAACTCGCTAACCGTCGTCGCCAGCGTCAGATAACCCGCACCAGAATGAACTTCGCGACCAATGAGACCCGTAGCCTCGCCAAGCCGACAAGAAGTATACACCAGCCAATCATACCCAGAGAACACACGCCTGCCGCCCTTCCGGGCCTTTTTGATTGCACACCCAACTAGCTTTCCACGCTCGTCCCGAGCCTGTCTAAAGGCCTCCGCAGCTTTAGATGCCCCGCTCGTCCTGTCCACGCGTACCCACTTTAACCTGTCATTGCGAGGAGCGTAGCGACGTGGCAATCTCGATGAGGGTGAACACACCTCGGCGAACCGCCGTTGCTACGACGGCGAGATTGCCACGCTACGCTCGCAATGACAAAGTCCGTACCCGTGAGGCTCATATTGATCTTGTCGACGGGCGGAGCACTCTTGCTTCCGGCATTCTCCCCTCGCCCGCCGGGAGAGGGGCTGGGAGTGAGGGCAGGCTCAAATCCTTCCGCCACCGCGTGGGGGCGTGGCAACCCCTTTGCCCCAACCGGCGTTACGCGCCCCGTGTGTATAATCTGACCACCATCCACCGGAGGCGCCACCTTTGCCGCTAATCCTCATCAACGCGAACCTGATTGACTGCGCAAATCCAGGTGTAACTGCCGACGCCAACGTTGTCATCGACAACGGACGCATCGCCGAGATCACCGAAGGCCGGGTTCCGGCTGACGGTGAGCACACCCGCGTGATTGACCTGCGGGGCGCCTTCCTCCTGCCCGGGTTATGGGACGTGCACATACACCCCGAATACCCAGTGCCGCCGGGCACCACGGTGGCGCAGGAAACGGCCAACTTCGGCCGGCAGCTGTCACTGGCGCTGACGGAAGGCGGTGTTACGTCGGTGCGCTGTGGAGGGGCGGCGCACTTTATGGACGTGGCCTGGAAACGCGCTTTTGAGGCCGGCGGCGTGCTGGGTCCCCGGGTGTTTGCATCCGGGTATTTTCTGACCACCACCGGCGGACACTTCCTCACCTCCGGCCAGGCGCGGGAATGCGACGGCCCATACGGCTTCGTGCAAGCCATTCGGGAGCAAATCAAAAACGGTGTCGACCACATCAAGCTGAACCTTACCGGCGGCATCATGGGCCCCGACTGGGACCGCCATTGGCATTCCTTCCTGCTGGAAGACGAGCTGGCCGCCGCCTTTGCCATTTCCCGTCAGCGTGAGTTTCCGGTGATGGCCCACGCCGCCAACCCTGACGCGGTCAAGTCAGCCGTCCGGCTGGGCGCGCATACCGTGGAGCATGGCTACATCATGGACGATGATTGCATCTCCATGCTGGCCGACTCCCAAACCTGGTATGTCCCCACGCTGGCCATTTCCCATCTGACCGAAGGGCAGGCGCAGAACGATTACGAGAAGCGATGGTTGGCAGAACGCAACATCGCCACCGAGCTGCAGTGTCGCGCGGACGCCGCCGCCGCAGAGCACGCCCAATGGTTCCGCCGCGCCCTGGACGCCGGCGTACCCATGGCCCTGGGTTCGGATATCCGCCCGCTGCGGGAAGCGGCGTTGCTGGAGGCAGGATTGTGGGTGCGCGACGGCGCCACCACCTGGCAAACCCTGGTGGCCGCCACGAGCAACGCTGCAACACTATGCGGCGCCGGTGATCGGCTGGGCACGGTGGAGGTCGGCAAACTGGCCGACCTGATCGCCGTCGCCGCCAATCCGCTGGAAGACATCAACAACCTGCGGCGACTTCAGCTAGTCGTTAAAGAAGGCCGCGTCGTATCGGACCGCCGGCCCACGGCCCACCAGTAACCGCGCAATTATCGCCTGGCCTACGCCGCCTCACTCCCATCTCCCTGCGGGACAGGGGCCGGGGGTGAGGGCCGTCTCCACCCCCAAGCCCATCCATTGGTATACTCCGGTCGTTACGGAGGTGACGTTATGCCGTTCGGAGGAAATGATTGGTTGGCCTTGAACCGCGAGGACACTCTGGAGCCGGAACTGCCCATCTGTGACCCGCACCACCACTTCTGGGATTTCCGCGATATTCGCATCCCCTACCAGCGCTACCTGCTCCACGAACTCGCTGCCGACGTCAACAGCGGACACAACGTGCGCTCGACGGTGTTCATCGAAACCCGCGCCATGTATCGTCAGGACGGGCCGCCAGAGCTACGCTCGGTGGGCGAGGTGGAATTTGTGCAGGGGTTGGCCGCCGCCAGCGCCAGCGGTTTGTACGGCCCGTGCCGGGCGGCAGCAGCCATTATCGGCAACGCCGACCTGAAGCTCGGCGCCGCCGTGGAACCGATGCTGGACGCTTTGCAGGCAGCCAGTCCCAACCGCTTTCGGGGCATCCGCCAGGCCGCCGGCTGGGACCCGCATCCCGAGGTGGAAAATCGCGCCGACCAGGGGATGCTGGCTGATGCCAAATTCAGGGAAGGCGCCCGCGTCCTGGCCGGCAAGGGAATGTCACTGGAAAGCACGGTGTACTTCCCCCAACTGCCCGAGTTGGTGGATTTCGCCAACGCCGTACCCGATCTAACCATCGTGCTGAACCACGTTGGCGGCCTGTATCGCACCGGGCCGTATGGCAATCGGGACGATGAAGTGTTGCCAGCCTGGCGCGAAGGCGTGGCTGCCGTGGCCCAGTGTCCCAACATCGTGCTCAAGCTGGGCGGCGTCGGACAGCCTCGTTACGGTTTTGACTGGCACACCTGGGACATCCCCGTTGGTTCGGAAGAATTGGCCCGCCAGCTGGGGCCGCTGATGAATTACTGCATCGAGCAGTTCGGCCCCAACCGGTGCATGTTCGAGAGCAACTTCCCGCCCGACAAGGTGTCGTACTCGTATAACACGCTGTTCAACGCCTTCAAGCGGATGTCCCAGTCTTACTCGGCAAGCGAACGCGCCGACCTGTTCCACGACACGGCCACCCGGGTGTACCGTATCGACGTTTAGGGCCTCGCTGTCCGAAGCCCGACCCGGCTCACGCTGGCGGCGGCAGGGATTTTTTGGCCTGCTTGATGAACCCAAACAGCAGGCCTCCCACGGCGATCGCTGCCGCTATCACCGCCACCGTGATGATCCAGGGATACCGTTCGCTGGCCGGCGGTTCGGGTGGGGCAAGCGGTTCGGGTAAGACAAAATGTGGGTTGGCTGCCTGGGGGCCCAAATTGGCCGCCGGCAGGTCGTCGGTATCCAGATAGGAAAGCACCCTTTCAAAATCGTAGGCAGCGCGCCGAGCTTCCGCATTACCGTAGTAAAGCGAGTATTCCGCGCCGGGTTCCGCCTCAAATATCAGCTTTCGAGCCAGGCCAACTGCGCTGACGCCGGCAACGGGCAGGGGCGGGTCATCCCGGTTTTCAATGATTACCCGCAGGTACCGGAAGGCGCTTTCCGGGTACGGGATCTCCAGATTGTGGCCGGTGAATTTGGGCGTTTCGAAAGCGTAGATGGCGACCCCGCCGGCCAACGGCGTCCAGTTCGTTTGGTCGTTGCTGCCCGCTACGGACAGCTCGCGATGGAAGTTGACGGCTGCGGTTTGCACCACCAGGCGATGCGTCGGAGTCCCCGGTGCGCCCAGGTCCAGATGCAGCGTGGAGGCGCAGGCGCCCGACTCGGCGTCATCGGTTCTGCTGGCGATAACGGTGGTGTAGAACGACTCGGCAGCGGGCTCGTCCAGCGTGGAAGCCACCAGCGCGCCAGCAACGTCCAGCGGCTCCTCGCCGCCGTTGCGGATGCTGACCCGCAAAATCGCCTGAAATTTTCCGGATATTCAATCGACGTGTCGCGGGCCGTGAAGTTCCGTTCCACTACCGTAAAATCAAAAATCGTCCCATCTTCCCGCAGCACGACCCACGTCAGGGCGTCGTCGCTGGCTTCGACCATCACCCCGCGTTGGAAATTGCGCGAGGCCGTGCTCACTTCGACTCGGTTGTGCGGGATACCGGGCCGGCCCAGGTCAACGACAAAGCTGGAATGCTGGCCGGGCAGGTGGCCCAAGTCTCTCAGGCTGGTTTCGACGGTTTGGCGTTTCCGCCGGCCCGCCGTCACCACCAGCTGATAAGGCACCTCTGCCGCCGGTTCACGCACGACCCTCAGATCGACCTGTCCCACCGCCGACCCGGCGAAAACCTCCTGATCCAGCGTTACCTCCATCAACCGCCGGTCGTCCAGACCCGGCGCCACCGGGATGGCTTTGAGGTAGCGCCACTCCGACCGAGAAAAGTCAGCGAACACTTCCCCCGCCAACCCCGCAAAAATCAGGGCAGCGACGAGCAAGGCCCACGGGCAAAACGCCTCGCATCATTCGCCGCCAGTTATTCAAGCAGGAACCCCCGGATCGCCCGGCTGTAGCGTTGGTAAACAAACCCGCCCGCCACCAGGATGGCTCCCAGCCCGAGGTAGGCGGCCACCCGATATTCCTGCTCCAGATCGAAGGTGTCGAATACAAACAGCTTGACCACCGGAATGCCCAGCAGCGCCAACCCCGCCACCCGCACCCAACGGTTGCCCAACCGGATGCCGATAATCAACAGGATTGCGGCGTACACCGCCCACAGAATACTCAGCGACAGGCTGGCCACATTGTCGGCAATGCCGGGCGGGATGTTGAAGTAGGCGCTGTGGGCCGACGCGATCGCCTCCGCGCTCAGTATCCACAACGTCAGGAAATTGGCGCCAATCAGGAGGGCGGGGATCAGATATATCTCACGTGGGTCGAAGAATCGGTCCCGCCAACGCCACAGCGCAATCCCGGACGCGTACAGCGCAACGACCCCCACCGCAAAGCCCAGGAACCGTTCGTTGATGATTGGGCGGAACAGCATCCGGTCGAAGTCGAAGGTATTGAACCCCAGCAACCGAACGGCCATCACGCCGAACACACCAATGCCGAACAGTCTCAGTTCCACCAGACCCAGCCTCAGCGACAACACGATCAGGGCCAGCCCCTCCACTGCCCAGGCTACTGCCGTCCACGCCCCGTTGGACTCGGCAGGTATGGCAACCGTCAGAACCACGTTACCGGCCACCAGGAAGCCGGGAAACAGGCCGCGCTCCCAGTACGGCATTTCGTCCGTGCGTTCACGATACATCAGGTAGGCCGCCAGTAGCACGCTACGATAGCCGCCGCGTAGGTTATGGTGTAGTAGTTCAGGAACGGCGGCACGCCGTCCAGGAAAACAAACACCGAGTCGTACAGCAACACGCGGAACAACAGCACTACGAAGGCTCCCAGGGCAAACCAGCGGAACTGCTGCAATCCCAGCAGGTTGGATATCCAGATCAGCACCGCCGCTTCAACAGCCCAGGCCACGCCAACCCACGGCCCGTCCACCTGCAGCGGCACTGCTACGGTCAGGAATACCAGGGCAACACCGGCGGCGAACAGACTATGGTGCACCTGGGTAGTGTCCCGTCAATAGGTGTAAAAGCGCGTCATCCCTTTTGATGTTGATCAGGCCGCTGCGTCCAGCATATTGGGCGTCGGCAGTGCCTCGTTGCCGGCGGCGTTGGGGATGGTGAGGTAGCGGCGGGCTTCGGCCCATTCGTCGTGTTGCTCGGCCAGCACCGCGCCCACCAGGCGCCGCGCCGATAGCCGGTTGGGGAAAATGCCCACCACGTCAGTCCGGCGCCTTATCTCCCGGTTCAGCCGTTCCTGCGTAACAGTTCAGAGTTGCGGGGAAACGAGCAGTTGACGGCAGGCGGCGAGAGGATTTAGACCCTGGGCGCGCCAGGTGCCGAAGAGGGATGCCAGCGTCATCTTGCTCTCGGTGCCCTGCTCCGAGCGGGTGCCGCCGCTGATCTTGCGGCTGATGACCAGGTGGCGCAGGCTGCGTTCGGCCGGGTTGTTGTCCGACGGCACGTCCGGTTCGGCCACGAAGACGAAGAGTTCCTTGATGAAGCGCTCGATGCGCCGGCACAGCTTGCCCTGGACAACCGACGGGTCAGACAGGAAAGGGCGGCAGATGGCCAGCAGCTTCCGCTCCCAGGCCAGTTGGGCAACACGCCTTTGCCATGGCTCGTGATGGTTGCAGGCTTTGGCTGCGACATAGAGCTGGTGGACGGCCGCGGCCCATCGGGCCAGTGCGGCGTCTTTGGGGTAGCGGGTGCGCTGGTCGTGGATGTCCCGCAGCAGGTGGGCCCAGCACCGCTGCTTGGGGCCATCGTAATGGTGGTAGGCGGCGTAGAAATCGCTGACCAGCACTCCGGAGAAAGCATCGCTCAGCGCCTCGTCCACCACCGCCTTGCCCCGACCCCGCCGCAAGAAGTAGCGCTCGGTGGGGGTGCTGAAAGTCCACACGTAGCCGTTGGCCCCGCTCTGACGCCAGCCGGTTTCGTCGGCGTGGACCACTGGGCTGGCGCGGATGCGGTCCAGGATCGCGGCCACTGCCGGTTGGGCCCGCTGCGCCGTGCGATGGATGGCGCTCACGATGGCCCCCACGCTGAGGCGCAACTGGTGCACGGTGTCCAGATACCACTGGACGCTGCGGATGGGCAGCCGCCCCTCTTCCCGCAGCGTGGCGATCAGGCTGAGCAGGTTGACGCCGAGACGCTGCTGGCCCAGGACCACGCTGTCCAGTTCCGCCGGAGGTGTGCAGCGCCGTCGGCAGGCCGGGCAAGTCCGAGCAATGTAGACGTGCTCGGTGACTTGCACCGGAACCACCGGCAGCTCGATGACTTCCCGAGTGCGCTGGATCCAGCCGCCGGACAGGTGGGCGCCGCAATCGGGACAGTTCTCCATCACGTGCTCCACCCGATGGGTCGGTGTCATGCGCGGGCGGGCGAAGCCGTGGCGTCGCTGCTTTCTGGGCTGCTGCGCTGGGGGCTTCCGGCCCGATTTCGCCTTGAGGCCGGGCATTCGGAGCGGGCCGCCCGGTTTCGCCTGGCCTTCCAGTTCGGCAATCCGCCGCTGCAACCGCTCAATCACCCGCTGCTGTTCCAGAACGGTGGCCTGCAGTTGGGCGATGATGGCGATGAGGACATCGCGGGTGGCGGTGGTCAGGTCAATTTCGGTATCCACTCCCTGTATATGACATAACCGCCGCCACCCGTGCCAGCGTCTGGCAGCCCGCCTTCGGCCAATTCACCTCACCAAGTCTGAACTGTTACGTTCCTGCGGGTTGTTGGACCACAGCTTCTGCCAGTGGGCCACTGGGAAGGCCGTGAAGGCCAGGATGTCCGGCGCGGCATCCGCCAGCAGCTCGGCCACCTGGGCAAAGGGCTCCCGGAGTTGTTCCACCACTCGGTCCAATTGGCCGTGGACCTCGGCGGGAGACAGTTGCTGGTAGATGGTGCGGACCATGGTGGCCACGCCGGGTTGGGCACGCTTGGGCACTCGGGTGAGCAAGGTTGGCCATGAAGTGGGTGCGGCAGCGCTGCCAGCTGGCCCCAGTGAACACCGCGGCGATGGCGTTCTTCAGCCCCTGGTGGGCATCGGAGGTTACCAGCTCCACCCCGCTGAGGCCCCGAGCGGTCAGCGACCGCAGGAAGGCCAGCCAGAACGCGCCGTCCTCGCTGGCGCCCACGTCCATACCCAGGATCTCACGCTGCCCTTCGGCATTGACCCCCGTCGCCACCACCACGCAGACGTTGACGATGCGGCCGCCCTCCCGCACCTTCTGGGTCAGGCCGTCCAGCCACACGTAGGGGTAGGGACCACCGTCCAGGGGCCGACCCAGGAAACTCTCCACCACCTCATCCAGTTGCTGGCAGATGCGCGACACCTGGCTGCTGGAGATGCCGTCGCAGCCCAGGGCCTTGATCAGATCATCCACCCGTCGGGTGGACACGCCTTCTACATAGGCTTGCTGGATGACGGCCAGCAGGGCTTTCTCGCTGCGCCGCCGCGGTTCCAGCAGGCTGGGGAAGTAGCTGCCTTCCCGCAGCTTGGGAATGTGCAACTCCATGGTGCCCACCCGGGTGTCCCAGGTGCGGTTGCGATACCCATTGCGGTAGGTGACCCGCTCCGGGCTGCGTTCGCCGTGCTGGGCGCCGATCTGGGCGGAAACCTCGGCGTCCATGATGCCGTCCACCAGGACCCGCAGTGCTTCCCGCAGAAAGTCCACGTCTCCGTCCATACCACGCTTGCGTAATAATTCCAAAAGATCCATTCTTTGCTTGACCACCGTCGTTCTCCTTGGTTGGGTTGTGACTTCCGATCAAGGATGACGCGGTGGTCAGCTTTTTGCTACACCGATGCTTTTACACCACCTCCAGGTACTCTACTTGCACCCTGCTCCCGGTGCCGCGCCAGGATTCCATAGCCCAGCAGTCCGTAGAACAGCGCCAGCAGCACGGCGAACGCACCCATCCAAACGCCGTACTCCGCCTCCAGCTGGTAGTAGCTCAATCCGAAATAGGCCATCCCGTTGAGAACTATCAGGGCCTGATCCAACCGGCCGGGCATTCGCCGCCACAGCAAATGGAACAGGGTCGTCGCCCCTACGAAAATCAGGAATATTGCCGTGAGACCCGACTGCGCACCCAGAATACTCGGGGAGAAGCTGTCTCGCCAGAAAATGTAGAGCGCCACCGACCCGACGAGCGCCAGCAGCCTAAACCACCGCCAGTTGCGGAAGGTGGCCAGCGCCAGCACCCCCACGTCCAGCACCAGAACGTAGGCCAGCAGCACCAACTGGTCCGGCAGCAGGTCGGCCAGAATCAGCGGGGTGGCGAATCCGGAAAGTATGCCGATGATGGCAATGGTCAGGGCTTCGTAGCGCAGGGCCAGCCCGGCGGCGGTTAAGCCCGAATCCACCGAAGCGAGACGTCCCTGTCGTTGATACCAGGGATGATGGGTAAGGGAAGGCGAACGGGCCAGGCCAGATTCCAATAGATGGGGATGAGGGCGGCGTGAGGTGGCCGCAAAGGCCCGATGAGGGCGGCCCGCGGTGGCCATGGCGGGCGGAATTCGTAGGGGGCAGGCAAGAGGCGCCCCTCGCGGACTGACTTGGTGCGAGTTGGCGGGGACGATGGGTTGCCCGGTGAGTGGATCCGGCGACGACGGCGCCGTCAGGCCGGGAGTGGGATGGCGCGCAGTCGTGCCAGGGCGTCACTGAACTGGGTTTCCCAGGGCCAACGCTGGGGCAGATGCAAAGTGAGGCGGCGCGCCGAGCGGGTGAGCCGTCCGGCGAGGGAGAAGAAGCGTCGTCGGAGGGTCTTGGTGGTTACCAGTTGCTCACCCAGACCGATGCGCGCCGTCCAGCGAGCCAGGTTATGCGCCATCACCTGCACCGCCAGCCAGGCGCCGTTGGCGGCGAAGCGGCCTGAGGGGAGATGGTTGAGCCCGACGCCGTACTTGAGGTCTCGGATGGCGTTCTCGATCTCGGCGTGGCGCCGATGGTCGGCCTCCAGTTCCAGGGTGTCCCCGTCTCGGTCGGTGATGAAGCCGTGATAGCGGTAGCTGGCGAAGAGGGCCAGCTGGGAGCCGGGCGTGGGCTTCACCCGCCGGACGATGAGCCGCACCGGTGCGGCGTCGGGCTCATCCTGGAAGGGGACGTAGGTGGTCTCCGCCACGTCGGCGGCGCCGTCCATCCAGTAGGGAATCGGCGTCCAGTCAGTCTCGGGTATGGCCTCGATGATATTCCGCAGGCGGGCTTGCTGGCGGACGGTGATGGAGTAGCGCACATCCATCTTGCGGCAGACGGCGACGATGGCGTGGGTGTAGAAGCCGCTGTCAGCCCGCACCGTGAGTTGTCCTCTGGCGCCAGCGTAGCGTACTCGCCCCACCGTCTCGCGTAGAAAGTGGGCGGCGCCCCGAACGGTGTTGGCGCGGCCCTTGCGCAGCCGAGCCATCAGCACGTCGCCGGTGCCGGCGGCAATGGCCAGCAGCGGGTGATAGCCTCGCTGGCCGGTGTAGCCGTGGTCGCGCGCCCCCTCCTTGGCCAGACCGTATGTCTCGCAGATGGTGGAGTCCAGGTCGATGGTCAACGGCCCGTCGCCGGGTCCGGCCCCAGCCGCCCAGGCCCGGGCCAGCAGCTCCCGGCTGACCCGATCCAGTTGGCGGACGTGGCCCCACCGGAAACTGCGCAGGAAGGTCCCCAGGGTGGATGGCGCCTTGACTACGCAGCCGATGGCGCTAGCCGTCCCGCCGGTGCGCAGCACGTCGGCGTCGTCAATGCAGTCGCCACCAGCCAGCGCGGATGCCACCAGGGTCAGCATCTTGTCTCCCGCATTCGCCCGCCCCGGCGCATCTGCGAGGTCAACGTGGTTGTCGACGAGTTCACGCAGACCCAGGTGCTGGGCGAGGGTGACCGGGAGGAGCAGCCCGGCATTGGCCACCAGGCGGTGGTCGTCGAAGGCGATTTGAATGCGGTCGGGATGGTCCTCGGCTTTGTACAATCAAGCGGCATAGGCTAGCGTGTCGAGCATCCTGTGGTACAAGAGGCGCGGGACTTTTATCGATTCGTGCTCGCGCTCGGACGGCATAAAAGTTCCCTGCTGCACCCAGAGGTGTCGTCTGACCAGGGCGATGGCGTCGGCGAAGGAAGGGCTGGTTTTGTCATACCACGCCGCGGTGCGCGGCGCCATGCCGCCACGCTGTTCGATCAGGATATCCGCTGCCAGCGTCACCACGCTGAACAGGCCAAAGAGCGCGGGGGTGGTTCGGGCGATGGCTCGTTCCGACCACTGGCGCTGGGTTTCCACGCCCAGGTGAGCCCGCAGCTCCTCAAAGGTCACCTCGACCTGCCAGCGCAGCAGATACCACTGCAGTATCCGCAGGGGTTCCGCCTCGGTGTCGGTGCATAGCAAAGCATAGGGCCCGCGGCGCTCCTCCAGGTATCTGATGACGACCCAACGTATGGGAAGGCGCGGCGGCCCGCCGTGGTACCACAGCGCCACGCCCGAAGCGAGCTCGACCATGGCGGTACTGCCGTCGGAACCGGTGGCGCGGTAGGGAATCCATTGTGTAGCGGGATCGTCCAGCACCGCCGTGGGACTGGGCAATCGCGCGCCGACCACCCGGGGCCGCCCGATCTGGCCGGGCCGCCGCGGTGGCGCGGGCTGGTACCGGGACGCGTCCTTGCGCAGTTTGGTGACGACGACAATCGGCTTTGACATGTTCTGGCAATGCCGCAGGAACTCGCGCTTGGCGTAGCCGCCATCGGCCACCACCACCAGGTCCCGGTCCGGCAGCCACCGGCGCCGGCAGACCAGCATCTGCTGGGCGTAGTCGGTGAACGTCTGGTGCCGGCGGCCTTTGCGCCGGTCGTAGCGGGCCGACACCACCAGCGCGGTCAAAAACGGTAGCGCCCAGTGTCGACCCGCCCATCCGATACGCGTCAGCAACATCAGGCTCACCCATTGCAATCCGGGGGTCATCACCACCTGGTCGTCCTTGGACCGCACCGGATCCCGATACCGCCCCTTGGCCGCAATCTTCCGGCCCCAGCGTCGTTCCACCGTCTCGTCAATGCCGAACACCAACGGCTCGGTGGATGAACCAAGGCGCCCGGCCACCAGCAGCAACAGCACCCGGCTCAGTTGCAGCGGCGACCATCGGGCACGGTTGAGCACGTGGTGATAGATGGCGAAGTCGCCGTGCTGCCCAATCCCCAGGATGTTGAGGGCGGAGGACACGGTGCGTTTGCCGGGAGACAGGATCGCTCCCATGGCCAGGAGTTGGGCTTTGCGCCAGGTCCTGGGGTCAAACAGGTGCTCAAAGGGCAGCAGCAGGGTTACTATGACTGCGGGCAGGGTAGGCATACTCGACCTCTTTTGATGATTTGGTCGAGCTTACCCTGTTCTTATAATTCATCTAGCTTTTGTACAAAATCGAGGATGGTCAAGTGGTAGCATCTATTCGGTGCTCCTTGTTTCGGGTTGGTTCTCTGTCTCGAAAACCATTGTCCCAGATGCACAAGGGCACTTTCTTACCCCCTCAGCACGCCGCGACATTTATCTTTTCGGTGGATTCGGGTTAAGGTAACCAGGAAGAAGAACCCCAACGCCGGCAGGGGCGGAATCAAACCATAGAGGGCGGAGGCCGCGTACACCGCGAGATACAGGATTGCCAAACCGCCGGCGGTAACGGGTTGCGCCCAGATGGGATACCGCCCCCGCCAGAATTCTCCAAACCCCAGCAGGGCCAGGCCGCCGGCGATGCCCAGCGACACCCGTCCGATTTCACCAATCCACTGGTTGTCGAAGGCCAGCTTGAGGAAGAACCCAACGCCCACCACCAGCGCCACGATTCCGATTCTTGCCAACCAGTTCCCGCCAAACAGCCACTCCCAATCCAGCGTGGGGACTTTCCGCAATCCCGAATCGAGCCAGCCGATGCCGGTGTCGGGATCAATATCAAACCAACCGACCCCAGAGCTTTCAGCAGCCGGCCGCGACTGGGAGGTTGTTGCCGTCTGAGGCGCAACCGAGTCGCCCCCGGCCATCGCGGTGGGTTGGTTCTCCGCTGCTGCGGACGCCGGCGCCGGCTGGGGATCGTGCGGTTGCTGCCCGGCTGGCCGAACACCGGGGACATTGAACATGTGCTCCAGGGCCAGCAGCCGGCCCGAATTTTGGCCAAGCTCGACCTGCAAGTCCTCAATCGTTGACCGCAACGCGGCGATCTGATCCTCCAGACTCACGCTGCCCGACCGCGGCGCGTCGGAGGCTGCCAGGTCTTCGGTTGGGTCTTCGGTCGGCGCATCGGCCGGCAGTCCGGGCCCTACCACACCGCAATGAGGGCAATAGTTGTCGTTGGCGCCGACCTCTCCACCGCACTCGGTGCAATTCACGTGTGTATTCCCCGGACGACTTTGCGGCCACCAGTAATTGGCGACTGAACGTAACGGTCTATGTCCAATCCTAGCAAACGACGGATTTTTGCGGTGCGCACATCCGGAACCGGTTGCGCCGTATTTGAGCAGAACGACGCCCACGTCCCCCCACCATCCCCCGATCCCGTGCCGCTCATGCGTTCGCACTTTGTCATTACGAGCGTACCCACTATGTCATTGCGAGCGTAACCACTTTGTCGTTGTTAGACTACCCACTGTGTCGTTGCGAGCGTTCCCACTTTGTCATTGCGAGCGTAGCGTGGCAATCCCGTCGCTGTAGCAACGGCGGTTCGGCGGCGCCTGTTCAACGCCATCGAGATTGCCACGTCGCTATGCTCCTCGCAATGACAGATTAATGCTGTGAAGTGTGTTCAACCTCACCGAGATTGCCACGTCCCTCGATGAGCTCGGGATGAGCGGGCACTACTCGCAATGACAGGATTAAAGTGGGTACGCGTGACTCCCGTGCTGCCGTTGACGACACCAATGCCGGCGTCGGTCACACTCATAACGCAGCCGCCGCAACCTGCAGCGGGTTACGATGGGCTGACGGCTCCGGTGCGGTGTCCGTGCGTTGGTGGAGGCTGCGCTATTCCTCTGAAAATACCTCGCGCGTGCAAACGCCTGGCGCGTGCAAATGCCTGGCGCGGCGAGGTCAGCCGCGCAGCGGTCGGAAAAACTCCCTGACTTCGTTGGCCAGCAGTTCGGGCTCTTCCAGCGCGGCAAAGTGCCCGCCCTGGGGCATCTCCCGCCATTGGCGAACGTCGTAGGACCGCTCGGCCCATTCCCGCGGCGGTCGGGCGATTTCCTGGGGGAACGATGCGATGCCCGCCGGAGCCTGGATTCGTTCGTTTTCCGCCATCTCCCAAACGATGCTCTGGTTTTCCTTGTACATCCGCACCGACGGCCCGATGGTGTTGGAGACCCAGTAGATGGTAACGATGGTTAGCAGTTCATCTTTGGTGTACCGGGATTCCACGTCGCCGTGGCAATCGCTCCAGGTACGGTATTTCTCGATGATCCAGGCTGCCAGGCCAACCGGCGAATCGTTCAGCCCGTAGGACAGCGTCTGGGGCTTGGTGCCCTGAATGTGATTGTAGCCGCCCTCGTCGGCAAACCAGCGCTCTCGCTGCGCCGAGTGCGCCGCCTCGGCCTCGGTCAGCGGACGCGAACCAGCGCCCAGATATGGCGTGGGACGGGTAACGGAAGTGAGGTGGATTCCATACATCTTATCGTGGTGGGCATAGCCCAGGCGAGAGGTTACGCCAGCCCCAATGTCTCCACCCTGCGCCGCGAATCTCGGGTAGCCCAGGTTCTCGGTCATCAGTTTGGCCCACATGTCGGCCACCTTCTGAACCTGCATACCAGGGCTGTTCGACGCCTGGGAGAACCCAAAGCCCGGCAGGGAAGGCGCCACAACATCGAAGGCGTCGGCCGCGTCGCCCCCGTGGCTGGCCGGATCAGCCAACAGCGGGATTATCTTGGTCATCTCGAAGAAACAGCTGGGCCAGCCGTGGGTAATGACCAGCGGCATGGGATTCGGCCCCACGCCGCGCTCGTGGATGAAATGGACGTCCAGCCCGTCAACGGCGCTCTTGAAGTGGTGAAACGCATTGAGTTTCCGCTCTTGTGCCCGCCAGTCGAAGTCGCTCCGCCAGTATTCCACCAGCTCCTTCATATAGTCCAGGTTGCTGCCGTAGTTCCAGCCTGAGTCGGTAACTTCGTCGGGCCACCTGGTTTGAATCAGACGCGCCCGTAAATCGTCCAGCACCGACTGGTCAATGGCAATCTCGAAGGGATTAACTTCCATGACGTAACTCCTCTGCTCTGCCGTTTCGGCTTCATTCCATCAGGTTCAGCGCTCGGTAGCGCGCACCACGCGGCAACTCGCCCAGCAGCGTTTGCCGCTGGGAAGGCCGGCTGACGACATTGTACATCCCGATGCCGGAGAACGGTGGGCCGTAGCAGGTCAGGGCCTTTCGGTTGGCCCCCCATCATTCTGGCCCCAACCGGAACCCAGGACAATTACTTACATGGATGGACAGGATTTGCCGAATAGACAAACCACATCCTGTTTATCCTGTCCATCCATGTAAGAGGCGGATTCTCGGGTTTACGAAGTGGCCTCCGCCGCCGCACGCTTGTCTGATCCTCATGCGTACCCACATTGTCATTGCGAGCGTAGCGTGGCAATCCCGTCGCCGTAGCAACGGCGGTGCGCCGACGTGTGTTCAGCCTCATCGAGATTGCCACGTCCCTCGACGAGCTCGGGATGCGCGGGCGCTCCTCGCAATGGCAGATTAAAGCGGGTACGCGTGAGCGTCCTGATCCCGTCGGCGGGAGCTCGCAACGATAGAACGAACCGGATACCCGTGATGGTGGCGGCAGTCTCTACCGACCGCCCCCGGCCGACTGCGGACGCTGACCCGTGGCGCGAGGGCGAATTTTCTCCGGGGTGAACAGGTTTGCCGAGCGGCTCAGACCCATAGCCTGTAACGCTTGCAGCAGGTTGCGGCTCACCATCACGGCGGTGAACATGCTGGCCAGCACACCGACGAGCAGCGTGAGGGCAAATCCGTTAATCAGCCCACCGCCCAGGCGGTTGCCGAACCACAGCAGCACGACGCAGGTTATCAGCGTACTAACGTTGCCGTCGCGGATGGCTGGCCACGCCCGGTTGAATCCAACTTCCATGGCGGAGGCCAGGCTCCGGCCGATGCGTATCTCCTCTTTGATGCGCTCGAAGATCAGGATGTTGGCGTCCACCGCCAATCCGATGGACAGGATGAACCCGCCGATATGAGGCAGCGTCAGCGTGATGGGCACTATCTTGAAGATTGCCAGCGTGATCACGGCGTAAAAAATCAGCGCCAACGCCGCTACCACGCCGGCCGCCCGGTAGTAGGCAATGACGAAGATGAGCACCAGCGCCAGACCGACCATGCCGGCCATCAGGCTGCGCTCCAGGGACTCTGCTCCCAGTATCGAGCTCACCTCGGATTCCTGGATCAGTTCCAGCGGCACCGGCAGGCGACCGGATTTGAGCTGTACGGTCAGCCTGCGCGCCGATTCGCGGTTGAAGTTGCCGGAAATCTGGCTGCGGCCGTCGCGGATGTGTGCTCGGGCCACCGGCGAGATTAGCTCACGACCATCCAAGAATACCGAGATAGCCTCGCTGGTTTGCGGGTTGCTCTCCACGTTGATGGCCCCGGTCAGTTCGCCGAAAATCTCGGCGCCGCGGTCGTCGAACTGGATGTTCACCACCCAATTGCCGGTCACGGAATCGGTGCCCACAAAGGCATCCACCAGGTCGTCGCCGGTGAGCCCAATGCGGCTGTCCTCAAAGGGCGGCACACAACCGCGGTCGCGAACGGGAGCTCCACACTGACGCCGCAGGAACTCGAGCTGCGCCGTTTCCCCAATCACCCGTTTGGCGTCCTCAACACTGCCGGTTACGGAGAACTCCTTTATCGGCCCGAACTGGTCGGCCATGAAGGTTTGCAGCACCCGCCGCTCGTCGATTCCCACGGTGGTGTTGGTGTTGATGCGGAACAGGTTGCCCTCGGCGCTGGTGAGTGAGAAATCTAGATAACCACGATCCGACAGAAACTCGCGCATCCCGGCGGCGTCCACGTTAGCCCCCTCGGCGAACAGCACGGTAACCACCGAACCACTGGCGCCGGGTAGCTGGACGATAATTCGGTCTTCGCCGAACCGCTGCACGATGGAATCCTCGGTGCCGTACAGGTTAACGCGGCTGCTGATGATACTCAGCACGCCGTCCATCTGCTCGTTGGTCGGCGGGGGAATATCGTCGTTCACGAACGCTAGCGGCTCGCCGATGGCATCGATCAGGGCCTGACGCACAATCTCCCGACGCTCAGGGGAAAGGTAGTCGCCGTCAATCACAAAAGCAGGCGTTTCGCCAACCTGCTCCACTGCCGCGTCGTAGTCTGCATCCGCCAGCGCTGCTTGCACCTGGTCGACGTCTGCTTCGACGTCTTCGGCGAACTCCACGGAGATTATAGTGCCGGTTTCGGCCTGATACACCAGGTGAGCCCCGCCCTGCAAGTCCAGCCCCAGCTTGAGACCCAGCGGGCCGGTTTCCGCGCGATCCAGCCGGGGCAGCCCCGGGATGCCGATGTGGATTTCAGGCAACGCCAGCGCGACGACCGAAATACCCAACACCACCACAATAAATACAGTCAACAATACGGTGCGTCGTCGCATAAGGTTCTAATCACACCTCGGCGCGGTCAGGTTGCGGATCCAGCATCGCCAGCATCCGGGCGACAAACTCATGCACGACGGGGCGTTCCCCTTCAATTTCGTAGGGTTCCATGTTGTCGTGAAAAAAGTGCTTGTGGAACTTTTCAGCCGTGGCAAACCCGGCAGTTATGAACGGATCGCCGTGCTCCCGCTCCAACTCGTAGATTGCGTTTTTCATGCTGCGGTGGCTTTCGTATTGCCACCCGCGTTGTTGCGCCACCGCCGTAACCGCGTGATTGGCGGCCCCGTACAGCTTTTCAGCAGCCTGCAGGTGGTCGCCGTCGGCAAATTCCCGATCCGACGCTTCCAGAAACTGGCGGGCGGTGCGGGCGTCATCGGCAGCCATCATCTCTCGGGTGGTCATAGGGTTTTCTCGCCGTCCAACAGCCGGGCGGCCAGTGCCAGGGCTTCCTCGCGGCTGGCAATCTCGCCGGTGGCTTCGGCTTCGCGCAGGCTTTCCAGGAGGACGCCAACTTGCGGGCCGGGCGGTATTTTCAGGGCGTCCATCAGTTCGTTGCCGTTAACCAAGCCACGGACGCTGCCCTCACCTTGAGGTGGTTCAGCCCCCGCTTCGAGCACGATAGCAACCATTCTAGCATAGTTGGCCCAACGCTCCCCCGACAGATCCGGGCCCCGCGCGGCCAGGAAATCGGCCATCGCCAGATACAGCGTATCGATCGCCGCAGACCCCAAATCCCGATAGTAGCGGTAGATGGCGCGCGCTGATGGCATCTCGTCGCCGTGGCGCAGTTGGCTGGGACGCAGGTGATGCAGCACCATCGTCGACACCAACGACCGCACCTGCCGCGACATTCGCAGCGCCGACAGCCGGGCCTCGGCGACTTCCGCCCCCTGCTCGCTATGACCCAGGAAACGGATGCGACCCCTGGCATCGGGGCCACGGGTCTGCGGCTTGGCGATATCATGGAGCAACGCCGCCAGCTTGAGCACCGTGCGACGGTTGTGGCCGTCGCCCACCGGCTCGCTGAACCAGGCATCTCCCAACGCCGTCCAGGGCGCCATGGTGTAGATCGCGTTGTTGCGGTGGCCGGCCGTAATCGCTTCGGCGTACTCGACGCAGTGGAGCGAATGGCCCCACACGTCCCAGTAGTGGTGAGAGCGCGGCTGCTCGCAGTTGCGCGTCGCTTCCAGCTCCGGAATGACGCGGCAAAGCAGGTCGAGCCGGTCCAGAATCTCCAGCCGGGTGCGCGCGCCGTCAGCGGCCAGTATCGCCATGAACTCATCGCGAATACGTTCTCCAGACACGCGGTGCAGCAGGGGCGCGTCGCGGCGGATGAGCCTCACGGTGTCCGGTTCCATCCGAAACCCGAGTTGGTTGGCAAGACGCACACCGCGCAGCATCCGCCCCGGGTCGGCCTGGAAAACGCCATCACCCCCGGCGCGCAGGACGCCGCGCGCCAAGTCAGCACGGCCATTCAGTGGATCTACCACAGCCGCGATGCGGTCGTCAGTATCCCAGCTGGCCAGGGGCAACCCCAATGCGTCCACGGTGAAATCCCGCGCCCGCAGGTTTTCCTCGAACGGACCGTCGTAGCCAGCAATATCAATGAGAAAGGGCGGCCCGCCGGGCTCTACAGCCGGCAAGGCAACGCGCACAATATTCCACAGCGGCAGGGGCACCAGCGTACCGCCCAACAGATCGGCCACCGCTCGGCCAGCGCCGGTTGGGTCTCCGGGCACCGCCAGGTCAATATCGTGAATCTCACGGTCCAGGAAGGCATCACGCACCGCGCCGCCAACTATCCAGACATCACCAACCGGAGCAGCGGCAAACAACCCGGCCAACCGGGTCAGCAGGCCGGCCGCGTCAATCCGTCCCGAATTTTCTCGGTCTTCCACCGACGCGACACCCATGCGCTGGCTAGTCGGCAGCGTCGGTTTGCGCGGTTCCCGCCGTCGGCCGACCGTTGGTCGTATCGAACTGGGGAATCTCGGGAATACGGTTCATCCGCAGCGCGGCGGCTTCCAGCTCGGCAGCGTCGGGCGCGCCGGTGGGCAGGTATTCAACCTCGCCATCATCAGTCACCTTGAGGCGGAAAAACTGGTCATGGCCAATCAGGTGGTCGATGTACAGAACGCCGTTGAGATGGTCGGTTTCGTGCTCCACGGCCTGGGCCAGGATGCACTCGGCCTTCAGACGCACCAGCTTGCCCGACAAGTCCTGATAACGCACGCGGATACGGATGGCGCGGTTCACCATGCCCCGGTAACCGGGCAGGCTCAGGCAACCCTCCTCGACTTCCCGCTCCCCCTCACGACGCATCACCTCCGGGTTGACCAACACCATCGCCTCTTCCCAATCCTGCAACTTGATGACCACCATGCGTTGCAGCGCGCCAACCTGGTTCGCGGCCAAGCCCACACCATGGTGCGCATCCATCGTCTCGATCATATCTGCGGCCAGTTTGGCCAGTTTGGCGTCGAATTGGGTCACCTTGCGCGCCCGCTGCCGCAGGATCGGATCGGGAAATACGCGCATCTGCAGCACGGCCAAAATAACACCCCTGGGACGGCTACAGTACTGCCGTCAGCGTTGCGAATTTCGTAATGGTCAGTCCGATTATATGTCGCCCCCGCCAAACGTGTAAAGCCACTTCCGATCTCACGCGGACCCGCTTTAATCTGTCATTGCGAGCGACCTCACGCGTACCTGCGTTAATCTATCATTGCGAGGAGCACAGCGACGTGGCAATCTCGATGAGATTGAACACACGTCGGCGAACCGCCTTTGCTACGGCGACGGGATTGCCACGCTGCGCTCGCAATGACAACGTGTGTACGCATGAGACTTCCGACCAATCCCATGGGTTTTGAATTGTCAGCGCTCCGGTCGAGGGATAGCCGGCAGGACCGCAGAAATACCGCTGGCGACAGACGATCTGGATTCCAGCTCAGCGCCGAAATGCCGGGGGAAATGAGGGAACGACGCAATACCGGCCGGGCACGATCGAAAGGTCCGGCACCAAACCACCCGTTCATCCTGAGCCTGTCGAAAGATTCCCCCGAACCCGTCGCGGTCCGCCGCTCATGCTTCGGCAGGCCCGCCATTGAGCGCAAATGTTAATCCAGCCGCAGCGGGTCGATTTCCACGCGGCAGTTGCGGGGGAGATTTTCGTCCTCCAGGAACTGCCAGAGGCGGGCGCCCCGCAACAGCAGGCGCCAGCGGTAGCGACTGCGCACCCGCTCCGTTGAACATGGGGTCGGCCCAATAATTGCCACGTCCGCATCGCCGAGACGTTGCACTTTTAGACGCCACCGTTCCGCCAGCTCCCCCAGCGTCTGCTGCACTGCACGCACGCTTGAATCGGCGCATATTACCTGAGCCAGGCGGTTGAATGGAGGGTTGCCCTGCTGCTGGCGGCCGGCTATCTCGATGCGATAGAACCCGTCATAATCCTGCGCCGCCGCCGCCACGATGGCGTAATGGTCGGGTTGGTAGGTCTGGATGATGGCACGGGCCGGATTGCCGCCGCGTCCGGCGCGACCCGCAACCTGGCACAGCAGGGAGAAGGCCCGCTCGCCAGCGCGGAAGTCGGGCAGGTTCAGTCCCAGGTCGGCCAGCAGCACCGCCGACAGGGACACATTGGGCAGGTCCAGCCCGCGGGCCACCATCTGCGTGCCCACCAGAATCTGCGCCCGGCCCTCGGTCAGACGGTTCATCGCTGCTTCCAGCGCCGCCGGGTCCCGCAGCGAATCAGAATCCCAGCGTTCCACCGCCACGCCCGGATAGCGACGCTCCAGTTCGGCGGCCACCGCCTCCGTGCCGGCCCCCATCTCCCGAATGCGCCCGCCCCGGCATTGCGGACACGCCCTGGGCAAGCGTCGATGCCGGTTGCAGTAGTGACACAATAACCGCCCCTGGTCGGCGTGATACGCATAAGACACCGAGCAGCGGGCGCACGTCAGCACGTAGCCGCACTCGCGGCACTGCATGAACGAGGCGCTGCCCCGGCGGTTCAGGAACAACACCGCCTGCCGTCCGCCGGCGATCGTATCATCGAGCGCCGCGCCCAACGACCGGCTGAACACGCTCCGGTTGCCGTCGCGCAGTTCGCTACGCATATCGACAATTTCGGTGACGGGCCGGGCCGCCGGATTGCCGTCCGGGCCAGGTATACGCTGGGGGAGATTCAGCAGGCGATGGCGGCATCGCTGCGCCTGGAAGTAGGTCTCCACATCGGGCGTTGCCGAACCCAGCACCACCACCGCTCCGCACCGACGCGCCAGCGCCAGCGCGGCATCCCGGGCATGGTACAGCGGCGGATGCTCCACCTGTTTGTAGGCCGGCTCGTGCTCCTCGTCGACTACGATGACACCCAGACTTGACACCGGAGCGAACAGCGCGCTGCGCGGCCCCACCACGATGTCCGCCGCACCGTCCCTGATGCGCCACCACTGGTCGAACCGTTGCCCCTCGGTGAGCCGGTGGTGCAGCACCGCCGTTCGTCCGGGAAACCGGTCGTTCACCGCACCCACCGCCTGGGGTGTCAACGCAACTTCCGGCACCAGGTAAATAGCCTGCTTGCCCAGTTCCAGCGCGTGGGCGATGACACGCAGGTAAACCTCGGTTTTGCCGCTGCCGGTTATCCCATGCAGCAGGAAACTTCGCGGCTCGGTATTCTCGGCGCTGTGGTCGTCCAGGGCGGCGATGATGCGCTGGGTGGCGTCCGCCTGGGCATCGGTTAGCTTGGCCGGCGGCGGGTTCACCGGCGGCGTGCCGGCAGAGATGGCCGGCTCCACGCGCTGCCACTCCTCGGCGACGAGGCCCCGCCGCAGCAGAGCGTCGGCCGCACTGCCAACGCCGGCGGCAGCGTAGGGCGTACCTGCTTCGCGCACGGCGGCCAGCAGTTCCGTCTGTCGCGGAGCGCGAACCGGAATCGCAGTAGCTCCGTCCTCGCCCGACGCTGCGTCGTATCCGGCAACCAGCATCCGTTGGTAGTGGTGCGTGCGGGGACGGGGCAGACCAACGTCCTTCAGCACCATCCCGCGGGCCACCAGGCGTTGCAGCTCCCGACGGGCCGCGTTGGGACGGTCGGGTTCAACCTGTTTCAGAAACTCGGGTTCCTCTACGGTGCGTCCCGATTCGGCCAGTTTTAGCCAGGCCTCCCGCGTCGATTCCCGCAGCGATGCCAGATCGGCGGCATCGTTGGCGCCCGACACGGCGGTAAGCCGGGAACGCTGGTGGGCGTGGAATCCGGTAGGTAAAAGGGGCAATACGGCTTCAAAGGGCGAGCAGAGATAAGTGCGTCCCATCCATTCGGCCAGCTCCAACCCCAACGCGCTCACCAGCGGCGACGGTTCCACTGGATGCAGTATGTCGCGGGTGTCCTCCTCGGCAACCGCCGAGGCATCGGCCAAACCAACGACGAGACCCTGCACGTAGCTGCGCCCGAACTGCACCCACACCAGTTGGCCCGGCTCCACCGCCAGATTCCGCGGGATTCGATACGAGAATGTTCTACCCGGCGGAATCCAGTCGGCGTCGATGGCGACGTCGGCATAGTTCACGTTTCAACTCCGGCGCAAAGGTCCTGTCCAGGCGGGACGATTCGAGACGGGTTCCAATATGCAAAACCGCCGCATCCGCGCCGGGAACGGCAACGGCAACGGCAACGGCAACGGCAACGGGCGGCGGTTGATGGTTCAGTATCGCGGAACGCGGGTCGCAACGGTTGCGACGCGTCACATGGTGGCGTTTTACCGATTGGTGCGGTAGGTGGTGCGCTCCTTGATACGGGCGGCGCGTCCTTGCAGGCCCCGCAGGTAGTACAGCTTGGCCCGGCGCACCTTGCCGTGCCGGGTTACTTCCAGCGACTCAATGAGCGGAGAATGCAGCGGGAAAACACGTTCAATCCCGATGCCGGCGGTGATCCGACGCACGGTAAAGTTGGCCGACGGCCCTTTGCCGTTACTCCGGCGGATGCAAACCCCCTGAAAGGCCTGCACACGCTCGCGGGCGCCCTCACGGATGCGGAAGTTCACCCGTACCGTATCGCCGGGGCCAAATTCCTCAATGCGCTCGTTAATTTCGTGGGAAACCAGTTCGGATGCTTTCATAGTTACGTCGCCGTAGTGGTGCGTCATCCAGTCAAAAGGCAAGGAAACCGCCCGCCATCAGCGGCGGACAGTGCGAAGATTATAGCACAACCAAGGCTACCTTTGTGGTTTCAAAACACAAACCCGGGCAACGACGGTTGATTTGGCTGGATAAGCTCGACCGCTGTCAGATAGACCTGCAAATCGTCCTCTACTACTTCGTACCAGATTTCCACTCTTGGGTTGGAATCAGGCTGGAAGTTCACCCAGCGTAGGTCAATAGCTTCACCAGGGCTTCAAATGCCGGAAAGCAATACGGGTCCCGGCTGAGTAATAATATCAGGCCATCCAACTTCGCCTGACCCGACGCAGGCTCGATCGCACTTATCTCGATAGCGGCCTCCCACAATTCATCAAATTGAGTAGTGGTAAAAACTCGATAGCGCCGGTCACCCCGGTGTAACATCACGCGCTATCTTACGGCCCTCCTTTTTGATGCGTTCCAAAATGCGCAACCCCCTGACTCGAGTTTCTTCGTCGGGTGGGCCGGGCCGCCTGATTCCGGACAGCTCGTAAGGCATCATTTGCCGGGTGGCGGTAGCGTGCCAGGCCAAATCATCGTGGGAGTATGCTTCGATTTGGCCGCCGGTATACTCCCAGAATCGATGCACCTGTTCATCCAGAAAGCGGCAATCGTTCTCAGTGAGGGCAATAGGATCCGCATTCTCGTTCGGCAACCACCGTTTGCGTACGGCCCCCGTTGTTTCAAATACCTCTTCCTGCACACGCACGATGCCGCGCTCTTCCAAGTCCTGGATAGCAGCCTGCCACCCGTCGGGGTATGGGCCATGATCCATATGGATATAAGTAGCGCCGGTGATCGGCTCCCCAGTGCGATGGTAGGCGGCGCAATCGGCGTAATACATCAGTTTGACCAGCTTGGTTTCCCCAAAGTGGTCGTCATGCAGTGACCGCTGGGCCAAATACACGATGGCAGCGGAGAGTTTATCCGGATTGGTGAAGAACCTGATGTATTCAGCCATGCTGGTTTTCCTCGTTAGTCAACACGGGCCCCGGTGGCTCATCATACAATCGCCGGCAACGCGTGAACAATGGGCCGGATGTCAGCATAGCGTTCGCCGGCCCAACCCGACTCGTGTGCAACCTACTGCCGCACGTACTTGTCCACGCGCTCCTGGGCGCCCAGGGCCATATAGATGTTGCCGTTGCCGTCTACCCAGCTGCCGTGGGCCGACTCGGAATCCCAGCGCGCCAGCACGTTGCCGTCCGTGTCCATGATGCTGACGCGGGGGGGCAATCCGGGTACGCCACCTTCGCTGATGACGAACGCCCCCTCGCTGTCTATCGAGATGTCCAGCGGCCGCCGCAGGTCGTCCCACATCGTGATGTACTCGCCGTCGGGTGAGTACACCTGGATGCGGCTGTTCTCCCGGTCGCACAGGTACAGGTTGCCGTTGGCGTGCGCCACGATGCTGTGGGGCAGGTGGAACTCGCCCGGGCCGCCCTTGCCCGGCTCGCCCCAGGATGACTTCAGCTGGCCGTCTGCCGAGAACCGATGCACCCGGGCGTTACGGTAGCCGTCCGACACGTACAGGTCGCCGTTGGGCGCCGGCACCAGCTCGGTGGGATAGTTGAACGGGCCGGCCGAGCGCGGGCACAGCTCGCCGGGAATCTCGCAGCCAGTATCGGAGTGCACGCCGCGCTCCCCAATTACCTGCAACGGCTTGCCGTCCAGCGTAAATATCACGCACACCGAGTCGGTGCGGTCGGTGATATACACGATGTCATCCTGGATATAGATGCCGTGAGCCTCGGAGATGGCCCGCAGACCCCAGGATCCCAGATAGTTGCCGCCTGGCCCGAAAATCAGCACGGGCGGGTCTTTGCGCTGAAACACGTACACCCGATGCTGCGAATCGGTGGCCACCGCCGAGGCGTTGCCCATCGTCATACCTTCGGGCAACCGCGCCCAATTCTCTTCCAGAACGTAAGTGTATTTGCCAGAACCTACCGTGGTCATGATCCATCCTCCTGTCGTGGCGATTCAGATCGGTCGGTCAGTGGATTCTCAGATTCTGTCCCTTCAACCCCCAGGGGAGCGATTAACGAAGACTCCGTTCCATCGTCGTGGCTGTGCTCGGTGCGGGCCAGCGTTCCTTGGCGGGCCTGGCGTCGCATCTCTTCGTTCATACTATTGGGAAAGTTGGCGACCCGATTGTCGAGCGCGCCGATATCGTTTTCAACACGGTCAAAGCGTTGATCCATCTCGTCCAGTTGTTCGCGAATCGCCGTAAGGTGGCTTTGGGTGGCTGCCAGGTCCCGCCCAGCCCCCGGCAAACGCAAGAGGATGATGGTCAGCGACCCAACAACGGCAACCACCAGGAGCCCGTACAGCACAAACAGTTGAGTGATTGTTGGGAAAACCATACCCTACCTTTTCGTATCGTCAGCTTCGTCTCGTCGGCGTAGCCGCCCCGGGCAACCGCTCCATTCTAGCAGACGATCCCAACCGGTCAGCCGCCCAGGAAGCCGTTTCGCAGATGTTCACGGATGCTGTCGGCCACCAGCTGGGGCCGTTGCAGCGGCACGTCGTGAATGCTGTCTTCCATCCACACGGTTTTGCTGCTGGGCAGCAGCGATTCGGCGCGGGCGATGGACTCCTCGCGGCGGAAGCGTCGGTCCGTGGCGTCGGGGTTGGACTGCCGCGCCGGCAGCATCAAAACCGGGCATTGCAGCCGCCCGTACAGTTCGGCCGGCTTGTGATCCCACAGCGCGTCGATGATGCGCAGGTGGTTTTCCCGGCGCAGGTTGGACTGTATCGTACCGTCTTCCTGCGTGTGGAAGTTGGCCAGCACGGCCTCGGTAACCGCCGCCGGCGGGTTGGGTCCGAAGCGCCCGTTGGATTCCACCCGTTCCCGCATCATCTGCGGCGTAAAGCCCGTAAAAATGGGCGGGGCCATGTCCTCCCGGATCTGTTCTCGTGTCCGGCCGGGTCGGTTGGAAATGTCGATGGTGCCCCCGTCGACAAACACAATGCCGCTGATGGTGTCCGGTTGGGCCACCGCCAGCTCCAGCGCCACGTCCGCGCCCCAGGAGTGGCCCACAATGACAGTGCGCTGCCAGCCCATCGACGCGATGAACGCCGCAGCATCGCCGCAAACGGTGGTGAAATCGTAGCCCTCGTCCACCTGCGCCGACTGGCCGTGCCCCCGCTGGTCGAGGGCCACCACGCGAAAATCGGCGGCCAACTCCGGCGCCACCAAGTCCCAGATGTGGCACGTGGAAGCCAGGCCATGCAGCAAAAGCACCGGCTGCCCCGCCCCGCCCCAATCCCGATAGTGAAACGGCAACCCGCGCAACTCAATATGGCAATCTTGGGGGCGGCGATCCCCGCCGGGGTGATCGTGGTGGTGGTGGTCATCGTGGTGATGGTCCTGAGGGCTACTCATGCGTCTCCCAATCAGCGCGCCCAGATGGGCCGAATAAACTGGCGCTGGCGATATTAGTTGCGCCATTGTAGCAACCTGAAGCCCTCCCCGGTAGGGCACCCCGCCCTCACGTGTGCTCACTTTAATCTGTCATTGCGAGAAGCATGGCGACGTGGCAATCTCATAAGGTCGAACACACGTCGGCGAGCCGCCGTTGCTACGGCGCGGGGATTGCCACGCTACGCTCGCAATAACCAAGTGGGTACGCATGAGACCGATTCTGCCATTGCGAGGAGCACGGCGACGTGGCAATCTCGATGAGGCTGAACACACGTCGGCGAACCGCCGTTGCTGCGCCAACGGGATTGCCACGTCGCTGTGCTCCTCGCAATGACATTTGGCCGGAATTTTCACCTCCCCCCAACCCTCTCCCATCAAGGGAGAGGGGATTATCGCTGTCATTATTAGGAGCGGTGCGACGTGGCAATCTCGATGAGGTCGAACGCACGGCGGAGAACCAATAACACCGCAGAAGGACAGGATTGCCCACTCCCCTCTCCTGCCGGAGAAGGGCCGGCCGTGAGGGCCGGCCCCTGGGCCCCACTCCACCCCCTGCTATAATGCCGCTGGCGGCCATTTGCTACTCTCTGTCGCCGCCTCAACCCACAGGAGGACACCCGTTATGTACGCTCTTTTCGTTACCGTCAACATCAAGGACGGCTACGCCGACGAGTTTGCCAAGGCTAGCCTGGGCGACGGCCAGGGCTCGGTGCGCGACGAGGAAAACTGCTTCCGCTTCGACATCCTGCGAAACCCCGACAACCCCAACCAGTTCTACCTGTACGAGGTCTACACCGACCGCGCCGGCCACGCCACCCACCGCGAACAGCCTCATTACACCGCCTGGCGCTCCGCAGTGGAGCACATGTTCGACGGCGACCTGGGCCGCGTCGAGATGGAAACCGTCTTCCCCTCCGACGCCGGCTGGAAGGCACAGAAGCCGGGGCTGGTCAACTGGTAATACGCCTCCGGCCTTCCCACATCCATCCCAACCGCTCTCCCTTGTCAGTCCCCTCTCCCTTGATGGGAGAGGGTTAGGGTGAGGGTCATGTGTGAGTCATCCTGATGCGTAAATTGTTAGCGCCCTGCGGAGACCTGAACCCGATCGCATCGATCGCCGCCGTCGCTTTTGTGGCGGTGGCCGTGTTCGCCTGGGCCGAAAAAACCACGATCCTTGGCGACGGGATGGATACCAACCAATGGCTCTGGCGGGCCTGGCAGCTGGGTGCGCTGATTATCGCCGTGGCCGGCGTGTGGATGGCCTGGCTCAGCACCCGCCGCGCGGCCTGGGTACGCAGCCTGGCGTTGGGTATTTTCGCCCTGGCGGTCTTTGCCAACACTTACAGCGACGCCTGGTTCGGTGATTATTCCGGCGAAGTGTGGCTGACGACCAATCCCCTGTTCATCGCGTTTTGCAGCGTGGCGGCTGTGGCCCTCTGGCGATGCGGCTGCGCTGCCGGCAGAATCGGCGCGGCGAAGGCGTTTGTCCTCGGCGTGGCGGTTTTCGTCAACGCGTACTTTACCAACAACGGTATCGTCTGGCAGATAATGGACCCGCTGATGATGCTGGCAGCGCTGGCTTGGGCCGCCGGGGCGCTCAAAGCCGAGGTGGCCGAACCCAAGGACGCCGCGTAACTGCTGGGTGACACGGTTGCCCTGGGTAAGGGCAATGGTGGGAACCTTTTCACCCTCACCCTGGCCCTCTCCCATCAAGGGAGAGGGCCAGGGAGTTGACGAACCTAACTCGCCGGCTGCACCAGCTCGATGAGCACGTCATCGGGACCTTCGATATAGGCCAGATGACTGCCCGTGGGGGTGGCCGTGTAGGGTAGGACAACCCGGATGCCGGCCGCCTGCAACCGCTCAAGCTCGGCTGCCAGGTCTTCGACATCGAAACCAAAGTGCTCCAGACCCAGGCGGTTGAGTTCGGCCACGCTGCGCTCGTCAGACGTGCCGGGCGGCTTGGACGAGACGTTCAACCGACACTGTCCGCCCATCTGCATACCGATGGTAATGGTGTTCGGCATCACTTCCCGTTCCGACACAATCTTGGCCCCGAAGTATTTTTCGTACCACTCGGCGGTAGACCGAGGGTCCGCGGCCCTGATGTGCACGTGATTAATCCGATATTCCATGCTGCTACCTCCTGCTCCGTTGATGGTGGTTCAGATGCCGATAATACAGGATGGCAACGGCCACGGGAACCGGACTACGTAGCACTGCCCGGTAGTCAGTAGCGCGACCGAAAACCGGGCTGGTAGACTAACGCCATGCGTCCTTCCAAAATTCCCGACATTGTTGACGACGTCGACGCAACAGCCGCGACACCCGTAGTCGCTCCCGTCTACGCGCGCATCATCGATATGGTGCGGCAGATTCCCTACGGCCGAGTCGCTACTTACCCCGAATCCACCGAAGCGATGTACGCTGGAGTTGACACCAGGGTTGATGGGCAAGGGAGGGCGAACAGGCCAGGCCAGGTTCCAATAGATGGGGATGAGGGCGGTGTGAAGTAGGCACCCAGACACGATGATGGCGGCCTTCAGTGGCCATGGCGGGCGTAATTCGAGATGCGGTGGGCAAGGAGTGCCCTTCGCGGGCTGAGTTGGCGGGAACGGTCAGATGGCCGGATAGCGGGTCAGTGGCAGACGGCCGCCGTCAGGCTGGGAGTGGAAGGGCTCGCAATCGAGCCAAGGCGCGACTGAACTGGTTTTCCCGGGGCCAGCGCTGGGGAAGATGCAAAGTGAGGCGGCGCGCCGAGCGGGTGAGCCGTCCGGCGAGGGAGAAGAAGCGTCGTCGGAGGGTCTTGGTGGTTACCAGTTGCTCACCCAGACCGATGCGCGCGGTCCAGCGAGCCAGGTTATGCGCCATCACCTGCACCGCCAGCCAGGCGCCGTTGGCGGCGAAGCGGCCTGAGGGGAGATGGTTGAGCCCGACGCCGTACTTGAGGTCTCGGATGGCGTTCTCGATCTCGGCGTGGCGCCGATGGTCGGCCTCCAGTTCCAGGGTGTCCCCGTCTCGGTCGGTGATGAAGCCGTGATAGCGGTAGCTGGCGAAGAGGGCCAGCTGGGAGCCGGGCGTGGGCTTCACCCGCCGGACGCTGAGCCGCACCGGTGCGGCGTCGGGCTCATCCTGGAAGGGGGCGTAGGTGGTCTCCGCCACGTCGGCGGCGCCGTCCATCCAGTAGGGAATCGGCGTCCAGTCAGTCTCGGGTATGGCCTCGATGATATTCCGCAGGCTTTTATGCTGGCGGATGGTGATGGAGTAGCGGACATCCATCTTGCGGCAGACGGCGACGATGGCGTGAGTGTAGAAGCCGCTGTCAGCCCGCACCGTGAGTTGTCCTCTGGCGCCAGCGTAGCGTACTCGCCCCACCGTCTCGCGTAGAAAGTGGGCGGCGCCCCGAACGGTGTTGGCGCGGCCCTTGCGCAGCCGAGCCATCAGCACGTCGCCGGTGCCGGCGGCAATGGCCAGCAGCGGGTGATAGCCTCGCTGGCCGGTGTAGCCGTGGTCGCGCGCCCCCTCCTTGGCCAGACCGTATGTCTCGCAGATGGTGGAGTCCAGGTCGATGGTCAACGGCCCGTCGCCGGGTCCGGCCCCAGCCGCCCAGGCCCGGGCCAGCAGCTCCCGGCTGACCCGATCCAGTTGGCGGACGTGGCCCCACCGGAAACTGCGCAGGAAGGTCCCCAGGGTGGATGGCGCCTTGACTACGCAGCCGATGGCGCTAGCCGTCCCGCCGGTGCGCAGCACGTCGGCGTCGTCAATGCAGTCTCCTCCGGCCAGAGCAGACGCCACCAGCGTCATCACCTTGTCGCCGGTGTTGGCTCGGCCTGGGGCGCGACCCAGGTCCAGGTGCCGGTCAACCAGTTCGGGCCGGCCCAGATGCCGGCCCAGCGTGGCTGGCAGGATCAGCCCAGCATTGGCCACCAGGCGGTGGTCGTCAAAGGCGATTTGGATGCGGTCGGGGTGGTCATCTGCTAGCATCTTTTGGGTGCTCCTGGCCTGGGGACGGTTTCCTGTTTCAAAAGCCATTATCCCAGATGCACAGGAGCACTTTCTTACCCCTTCAGCACACCGCGACACTCATCTTTTCGGTGGATTGGGGCTTACGGCCAGATTGCGTTGATCGTCGGCGGCTGCACGCCTCGCATGGTGGGCTTCTGCATGGCGTCGCTGGACCGCGATACCGATGTGCCGTGGCAGCGGGTCGTCAACCACCAGGGCAAGATCAGTCCACGCGGCGTCGGCCTGGGCGCCCAGCTGCAACGGGAATTACTGTTGCAGGAAGGCGTGGAATTCAGCGACGCGGGACGGATCAGTTTCCGCAGGTTCGGCTGGTTGGACCCTTATTAGGAGCTGCAATCGCAATGCCGGAAGCGCCCGAAATGCAGGTGGTTGCCGAGTTTCTGCTGGAGAAGCTGCCCGGGCAGACCATCAACACCACCCAGATTCTGAAACCCAGCGTGGTTCGGTCGCTGGCCGGCGACTTGACCGAAGACATTGCGGGCCGGGAGTTTCTATCCGTCGAACGGCGCGGCAAGTTCTTCCTGCTGGGGCTATCGGGCGGACGCACCGTGGTCATCAATCCCAAGCTGACCGGCGGGCTGCAGTACATCCCCAGCAAGCAGCGCGTGTTCAAAAAAACCTGCGTGCGCTTCCAGCTATCCGGCGAGATTGACCTGCGCTACGTCGACGACCGGCAGATGGGGCAGTTCTACTACGTTGACGATGCAGACGTCGACGCGGTGCCGGGGCTAGCCGAGCAGGGTCCGGACGTGCTGGACGGCACCAGCTTTGATGACTTCAAGGCGAACCTGAAGGGGTTTAGCGGCGAGATCAAGGGCGTGCTGACTCGCGGGCGTGTCGTGTCCGGCATCGGCAACGCTTACGCCGATGAGATTCTGTTCCACGCCGGCGTGTATCCGTTCAAGAAGCGCAAAGCGCTGACCGACGATGAGCTGCACCGCATCCACCACTCCTGCCGTCAGGTGGTCATGGACGCCATGGACACTGTGCGCCAGCACATGAGCGAGCAGATTGACCACAAGGTGCGGGATTTTCTGGCCGTACACAACAGGGGCGGCCAGCCCTGCCCCCGTTGCGGCGGCGCCATCACCGAGCTCAAAGCCAACCAGCGCATAACCAGCTACTGCCGCCAGTGTCAGCCCGGAATGCTCCTGCGCAACTGACGCCCACCGGGGGACTCCTCTCTCCCTCGCACGCGTACCCACTGCGTCATTGCGAGCGTAGCGTGGCAATCCCGTCGCCGTAGCAACGGCGGCTCACCGACGTGTGTTCAACCTCATCGAGATTGCCACGTCCCTCGACGGGCTCGGGATGAGCGGGCGCTCCTCGCAATGACACAGTGGCTGCGCATGAGCCCATCTCCTTCGATGTGAGATGGCCAGGGTGAGGGCCAAACCCCGGCCCCAACCCCCTCCGCAGCGGAAAGTGCCCGCACCGCCAGTCATCGCGACGGGCAACGCCACGAAACAAACCCCGCTCCAATACACACCGCAGCCGCCCCAACAGTGCATGCGCAGGAGTCAGCCACAAAAAAAGCCCCTCTCCCAACGGGAGAGGGGTTGGGGTGAGGGCCAACCCCCCGCCCGCCATGTTTACCTAACGGCGTCCGCCGCCACCACCGCCGAGGAACCGACGGTCGGAGGGATTACCCCTACCGGCATCGCGCGGGGGAGGCCGACGCCCGCCGCGGTCGTTGGGATCGCTGCCGAGCATGGAGTTACGGTCGCGCTCGTTGCGTTGGCCGCCATCCCGGTTCCCCGCGTCACGATTCCCCGTGTCACGATTCCCCGTGTCACGGTTCCCTGCGTCACGGTTCCCTGCGTCACGGTTCCCTGCGTCACGGTTCCCTGCGTCACGGTTCCCTGCGTCACGGTTCCCTGCGTCACGATTCCCCGCGTCACGGTTCCCTGCGTCACGATTCCCCGCGTCACGATTCCCCGCGTCACGATTCCCCGCGTCACGATTGCCACCGTCACGATTGCCGCCTTCACGGTTGCCGCCGTAGCCGGGGCGGTTGCCACCACCACCTCCGCCAGGACGCGGGCCACGATCACGGTCGCCGCCAAAGCCGCCACGGTTTCCACCGCCGCCACCGCCGCCGCCGAAGCCACCGCGGTTGCCACCGCCCTCGCGTCCACCGCCCTCACGTCCACCACCACCGCCGTTGCGGTCCCGGTTTCCACCGCCGCCGCCACCGAAGCCACCGCGATTGCCACCGCCACCACCGCCGCCGCCGCCGCGGTTTCCACCGCCACCGCCTCCACCGCCACTGAAGCCACCGGGGCGAGGGCCACGGGGACGGTCGTCGAAGTTGCTGCGCTCAGGGCGCGGCGCGGCCGGCGTGGTATCTCCCATCAGGGCACGGCGGGACATATTGATCCGGCCCATGTGGTCGATCTCGTGAATCATCACGGTAATTTCCTGGCCCAAGCCCACGTCTTCGTAGGCCAGATCGCCCATTTCTTCGTTGCGAACCAGGCCATCCTTACCGCCCGGCGTCAGCTCCACGAACACACCGAAGTTGGTGGTGCGGGTAACCTTGCCGGTGATGATGTCTCCAATCTCGGGGTCCCGGGTCAACCCGTCCACCCGGCTGGTCGCCAGCTCAATCATGGACTGGTCGCTGGAACCGATGGTAACCGAACCGTCGTCGGCAACGTCGATTGAGCAACCCGTCTCTTCCTGGATGGCGCGGATGACACGCCCGCCAGGTCCAATGAGCGCCCCGATCTTCTCGACCGGTATCTGCATCCGGATCAGCTTGGGCGCGTACTTGCTCATCTGCGAGCGCGGCTCCGTAATGGCCTCGGCCATGCAGTCAAGAATGTGCAGGCGACCAACCCGCGCCTGCTCCAGCGCTTCGCTCAGCAGGTTCTCGGTCAGGCCATCAATCTTGATGTCCATCTGCAACGCATTGATACCCTGGGCCGTTCCGGCGACCTTGAAGTCCATGTCGCCGAGGAAGTCCTCGATGCCCTGGATGTCGCTGAGGATGGCATACTGCCCATCGGCGGAGTCGGTGATCAGGCCCATGGCGATGCCGGCCACCGGAGCCCGCAGGGGCACGCCGGCGTCCATCAGGGCCAGGGATGACCCGCACACGCTGGCCATCGATGTCGAGCCGTTGGACGCCAGCACTTCGCTGACCACGCGCAGGGTGTAGGGAAAATCGTCGTTCGACGGCAACGCCGCCAGGATCGCCCGTTCTGCCAGGGCGCCGTGTCCAATTTCTCGCCGGCCGGGGGAACCCACGCGGCGCGCTTCTCCCACGCTGTACGGCGGGAAGTTGTAGTGGTGCATAAACTGCTTGGTATTCTCGGGCCCCACGGTGTCCAGCGTCTGCTTCATCGACAGCGACGCCAGCGTGGCAATGGACAACACCTGCGTTTGACCACGGGTGAACAACCCGCTGCCATGCGCCCGTGGCAACTCGCCAACGCTACAGGTGATGGGCCGGATTTCGTTCAGGCTACGACCGTCGGGCCGCATATTCTGGTTCAGGATCCGGCTGCGAACCTGTCCCTTGACCAGATTCTTGAAGGCTTCGGCCACCTCTTTGACGGACACGTCGTCGGCCAGCTGGGCGGCGATTTCGGATTCGATGGCTGCCAGGCCGGCGTCGCGTTCACTCTTGTATGAGTTGCGCCCCAGCACCTCGGCGATGCGCCCGTTCACCCGGGCATCAACCTTCTTCTCGCGTTCTTCGGCTGCCGAGTAGTCCACCGTAACGGTTACTTTCTCATCGCCGCGCGCTTCCACCATCTGGTCGATGAGACCGATGGTTTGCATGTTGCTCTGGTGCGCCAGGCGAATGCCCTCCAGGATGGTTTCTTCCGACACTTCCACCGAACCGGATTCAACCATCATGATGGCTTCGCGGTTGCTGGCCACCACCATGTTGAGTCGGGCCGCCGAAGCCTGCGCGTAGCTGCCGTTGATGCCGAACTCGCTGCCGTCCCAGGTTACCCGGCAGGCGGCAATCGGCCCGTCGAAGGGGATGCGGCTGATGGACAGGGCGGCGGAAGCCGCAACCATGCCCAGAGTTTCCGGCGGATGGTTCTCGTCCACGGACAGGACGGTCATGATTACCTGGATTTCGTTGCGGATGCCCCTGGGGAACAGGGGCCGGATGCTGCGGTCGGTAAGCCGCGCCGACAGGATTGCCTCGGTGCCGGGACGACCCTCGCGTCGGAAGAAGCTGCCGGGAATCTTGCCCACGGCGTAAAGCCTCTCTTCGAACTCAACGGTCAGCGGCAGAAAGTCGATGCCTTCCCGGGACTGGTCGGACATAACGGCGGTGGCCAGCAGAATGGTCTCACCGCAGGTGATGGTCACCGCGCCGTGAGCTTGCTGCGCAAGTCGGCCCGTTTCCAGCACCACCGGATGCCCGCCAATCTCGCCGCTCACGGCGAAGGGGTTCAAAAGTGTACTAGTGGCGTCAATTGTGGTCATAACAGTAGTTTTTTCTACCTCTCTCTTCCATTTCGTGCTTCATGCACTTCACGATGCCGGCCAACCAATCTATGGTTGCTGTGCGCCGGCTTTACAGTTAGTTACTTTGGGGTAGTCCGTGGCACATCAACTATCGGTGCCGTTGTCCTTACGTTGGTCGGTTCCTCACCCGACTGCCTCTACCCCCTCTCCCGGTTCCCGTTCAGTCAGCACCCACTCAGTGAGCGCTCCCTGGGTCAGTATTCGTCAGGTTGGTGGTCGTTCGTCTCAGATATGGCCGGCGCAGTATTGCCAGCTGGCGGGCGTGTGTTAGCCACCGAGTTTACGGCTATTGCCGGCCGCCCTCGGCCTGACAGGTTGAATTACGAGGTGGGTTGCTTTCCGGATTTGCGGGGGCGGCCAAAAACCGAGGTTTATTCTGTACACCCGTGGGAGTCGCCCCGTTCAATTCGCGTTCCGGTCGGCGCGTCTGATTCAGCAGAGGCCGTTGACCGGACTGACGGAGATAACAGCGCTTACCGGCGCAGGCCCAGGCGGCCGATCAGTCTCTGGTAGCGTCCCACGTCCTCGTTGCTCAGGAAGTTGAGCAGCCGCCGCCGCTTGGACACCATCGTAACCAGCCCACGCCGCGAATGAACGTCCTTGCGATGCGTGCGAAGGTGGTTTGTAACCTGCCGAATACGCTCGGCAAGCATGGCTACCTGTAGCTCAGTGGAACCGGTGTCCGTGTCGTGGGTGCGATATTCCGTGATGATTCTTTGCTTGACGTCCGCGTCCAACATTACCTGATACGTACCTTTCTCTTACAACTTCGGTTTGCGATGTTTGGTTCTTTCGCCAAACAGGTTAACACGTGCGCCCGGAATAGGCAACCAACGGGGCGACCTCATCGTACCCACTTTGTCACATGCGTACCCACCATAATCTGTAACTGCGAGGAGCGTAGCGACGTGGCAATCTCGATGAGATTGAACACACGTCGGCGAACCGCCTTTGCTACGGCGACTGGATTGCCGCGTCCCTCGACTAGCTCGGGATGACCGGGTGCTCCTCGCAATGACAGATTGCCGTGCTCCTATCAATGGCCGACTAAAGCGGGTACGCGTAACACAGGGCGACACATCTGCAACCAGAGCCGCCCGTTTTCGCGACGTTTGTCATATAATACACTGCCGACGGATATTCGCGCGGGCTGATGCTGATATCGGCGCGGCGACACCGCGCGTAGTCAAGGTTAAGGAGCGTCCCAAATGGCCGACGAATTTGTCAAAGTTGCCTCCCTGAGCGACATCCCGCCCGGCGATATGCTGACGGTGAAAGTGGGACCAGAAGAAATCCTGTTGGTCAACCTGGAAGGGGAGCTACACGCCTGCGACGACATCTGCACCCATGCCTACGCCAGCCTGTCGGAAGGCGACCTGGAAGAAGGGGAGATTGTGTGCCCGTTGCACGGCGCGGTATTCGACATCGCCAGCGGCCGGCCGGTTACGCCTCCGGCCACCGAAGCGCTGCGCAAATTCGCCATCCGCGTTGACGGAGACGACGTTCTCGTCGGCCCGGTAATCGAACGCGAATAGCCCCCTCAAGCCCCCTCTCCCTCGATGCGCGAGGGTCGGGGTGCGAGAGGGTCGGAGTCAGGGTGAAAAACCACCCTCCGACCCGCACTAGTACTGGTTCAAATCAGCATTGTAGGTAGTTTTAGTGAAAGGCTTCCAAGTGCTACGCTGACTGCAAAATAGAGTGGTGTGGAGGTGTAGTAAACATGGCCTTGGAACAATACGCGGTACAGTTGACGCCGGAGGAACGCGAGCGACTGAGCCAGCTGATTCGCAGCGGCAAAAGTTCGGCGCGTATCATCGCCCGAGCGCGCACCCTGCTGAAAGTAGATGAGGGATGGAACGCACCACAGGTGGCGGCCGCTTTGGACATCTCCAAGGGTACGGTGTACCGCGCCAAACGGCGGTACGCTGAGGAAGGTTTAGATGGCGTGTTGCAGGACCGGGTCCAGGCCAACCGATACCGGAAGCTTGATGACAAGGGGGAGGCCCACCTGATCGCCCTGGCGTGCAGCCCAGCGCCCGATGGCCACGCCTACTGGACCCTGCATCTTTTGGCCGACCGAGTGGTGGAGTTGGGGTTGGTGGAGTCCCTGTCCCATGAGACGGTGCGGTTGAGGCTCAAAAAAACGTCCTCCAGCCGTGGCGGAAGCAGCAGTGGTGTATCCCCAAGGTAGGGGGTGAATTCGTGGCGGCGATGGAGGACGTGCTGGACTTGTATGCTGAGCCCTACGACCCAGACCGGCCGGTGGTCTGCTTTGATGAGACTTCCACTCAGTTGCTGGCCGACACCAGACCGCCCATTCCGGTGCAGCCGGGACAACCGCGGCGTCAGGATTACGAGTATCGCCGCGCCGGTACGCGCAACATCTTCCTGACCTGCGAACCCCTGGCCGGCTGGCGACACATGGCGATCACCGAGCGACGCACCATGGAAGACTTTGCCCACCAGATGCGGTGGCTGGTGGATGAGGCCTACCCAGATGCTCCGGTGGTCCGAGTAGTGCTGGACAATCTGAATACCCATCGTATGGCCTCCCTCTACGAGACCTTCCCCGCCGCCGAAGCTCGGCGCATCGTCAGGCGGCTGGAATTCCACCACACGCCCAAGCACGCCAGTTGGCTGAATCCTGTCCTGAGCTTGCCGAAGGGATGGCGGAGATCGAGTTCAGCGTGTTGACCCGGGCCTGTCTCCAGGGGCGTAATCCCGACGAGACTGCCCTGCAGCGAGCCATCAACGCCTATGAGGCCCAGCGCAACGCCTCCAAGGCCACCATCAACTGGCGGTTCAACACCCAGGACGCCAGAACCAAATTGCATCGCCTCTATCCCTTCAATTCCAACATTGATTGAGTACTAGTCCGGAAACCCCCAGGCCGATCGGGGCCAGTAAACCGCCCACACCTTCCCGATGATGTGGTTGGCCGCCAGCGTGCCCCAGTGCCGGGAATCCTGGCTGCCGGTGCGGTTGTCGCCCAGGACGAAATACTCGTCATCCTCCAGCCGAACCGAGTGCATATCGCTCCTGCCCAGCACCTGCAGATACGGTTCATCCAGCGGCACGCCGTCGATGCTGACTTCTCCGTCCTGAATCGACACTACGTCGCCCGGTTCACCGACTATCCGTTTCACGAATTGCTGCTCCGTGTCCCGTGGATAGTCAAAGACGATAACGTCGCCGCGGGCCGGCGGGCGCACCAGGTAAACCAGCTGTGGATCGCCGGGTTGCCAAAACGGGATGATTTTACCCAACCGGTCGGTATCCAGCCGGAAGTACAGCAGCTTGCCCACCATCAGGTAGTGCCCCGGCAGCAGGGTGGGTCGCATACTGGATCCCTCGACGCGAAAGTTCACCAGCGCCACCTGGATCGCGGTAAAAACCAGCAACCCAATGATGGTAACCTCGACGAGTTCGCGAAGCCAGCTACGGTCGTTCATAGTCGCGGACGTTGGTAATCTCGGGCGTTCATAATTTCCGGCTTACGGCTTCGCTGCTTCTGCACCCCTGCAAGGATATTCTAGCAGTACGCCAACCCGGTTTCCCGCACGATGTGCGCCCGTTATTGAGCTGATGCGCTCCCCCACTCCCTCGTAAACAGGACTATCCACCCTGGCGCCCCGTCCTTGCGAGGAGGCGCAGCGACGCGGCAATCTCCACCGCACGGCCCTCCCGCCAACGCTTCCCGTTCATCCTGAGCCCGTCGAAGGATCGTCCTGAGCGCGTCGGTGGAGCAGCCCTCCCGCGCCTTGCCAACAGTTGCGTTCGTCCTGAGCCTGTCGAAGGATCGTCCCGAGCCCGTCGAAGGACGCTCGGAATGCCAGACTAAACCGGCTACGCGCAGGGCTCTCCGGCGTTGACTACCTTTGCTTGCGCATTTACCATTACCCGACCGACACTTCACTTCGGCCGTCGTCTGTGCAATCGCCGGCCGCCCACGGTTGTCCCATCCGCTGCTGAAGGTGCTTATGTCCATGCTGAACGAACTAAAGGTGTTTTCCGGCAATGCCCATCCCCAACTGGCGCAGGATGTTTGCCACTATCTCGGAATCCCCCTGGGTCAGAGCGAGGCATTCAAGTTTGCCAACGACAACACGTTCGTCCGTATCGGAGAGAACATCCGCGAGCGCGACGTGTTTATCATTCAGCCAACGGTGGCGCCCACCAACGACAACCTGATGGAACTTCTGATAATGATCGACGCCTGTCGTCGGGCATCGGCGGGTCGCATCACCGCGGTGGTGTCCTACTACGGCTACGGTCGCACCGACAAGAAAGACCAGCCCCGGGTTCCCATCACCGCAAGACTGGTGGCCGACCTGATCAGCACCGCCGGCGCCGACCGTGTGCTCACGCTGGACTTGCACGCCGGACAGATTCAGGGATTTTTCAACATCCCGGTGGACGAACTCACCGCCGAGCCTATCCTGTCCAACTACTTCATCGAAAAGGGGCTGGACGATCTGACCCTGGTGGCCGTCGATTTCGGCATCAGCAAGCGGGCGCGGGATATGGCCGGACGGTTGGGCGTCCCGGTGGCCGTCATCGAAAAGCGACGCACCGGCAACGACGACCGTTCGGAAACGCTGAACGTCATCGGCGACGTACGCGGCAAACGGGCGCTCACCTTTGACGATGAGATCCTCACCGGCGGCACCATCGTCAACGCCGCCAACGCCCTGCTGGACGCCGGCGTAACCGAGGTGTACTGCTGCGCGACGCATCCGGTGTTTTCCGAGCACGCGCCCAGCCTCCTGGCGGACAGCGCCTACTCCGAAGTCGTGGTAACCGACTCAGTGCCGCTCACCGCTGAACAAAAGGTTGGCAACCTCACCGTGCTGTCGGTGGCGCCCCTGCTCGGCGAAGCCATCCGCCGCATCCACGAAGGCCGCTCCGTCGGTGAACTGTTCCAGTAAATTGGAATATAACCCACACCACGACCCTCTTCCGCCCGACTGCAGGATTGCCACGCTGGGCCCGCAACGACACTTGGCGCGCTGGTCTCCAGTCGCGAGAGCGCGGCAACCCATCCCGTGCATACTGCCCATCCCCGAATAAGCCATAACTCCCAACACCATCGGAGGGAACCCAGCAATGTATGACCTGATCATCAAGGGAGGCACAGTTGTCGACCCAACCCAGAACCTGAACGGAGCCTACGACGTCGCAATCGAAGACGGCAAAATCGCCGCCGTCGCCGCCGTCGCCGCCGACATATCCGCCGACGAAGCGGCCCGCGTCGTTGAGGTCAAGGGCAAATACGTTACCGCCGGCCTCATCGACCTGCACACCCATGTGTACGAAGGCGTCAACGGCAACGGCGTAAATGCCGACGTGGGCGGTGTGCGCGCCGGCGTAACCACCATGGTGGATGCCGGCAGCAGCGGCTGCGACACCTACGGGGGATTCCCGGCGCACATCATCCCCGGCAACGCCACCGAGATTATCCCGTTCCTGCACATCTGCCGCACCGGCCTCGCCACCACCCCCGACATTTTCGCGCCCAGCAGTATCGACCTGGAACGCACCATACAGGTCATCAAGGAAAGCAACGGCACCATCCCGCGGCATCAAGGCGCGCATGGTTTCGCCGGCCCTGGAGATTATGGGCATGGAGATGCCCCGTCTCGCCAAGCGCGCCGCCAAAGAAGCCGGCGTTCCCCTGATGGTGCACATCGGCGACACCGAGAAGCGCTACCCGGCTGAGGTCATTCGCGAACTGCTGCCCATCATGGAGCCGGGAGACATCGTAACGCACTTCTTTACCGCCAACCCGGGCGGAGTGCTGGACAGCGACGGCAACCTGGTGCCCGAAGCCCGTGAAGCCCACGAGCGGGGCGTCTGGCTGGACACCGCCCACGGTCGCGCCAACTTCAGCTTCGATATCGGCGAGCGGGTTCTCGACCAGGGCGTGGAGCCTCACTGCATCAGTACCGACCTCACCGTGCCGGGCCGCATCCGCACCGTCCACAGCATGACCGGTAACAGTTCAGAGTTGCGGGGAAATGAGCAGTTGACGGCAGGCGGCGAGAGGATTTAGACCCTGGGCGCGCCAGGTGCCGAAGAGGGATGCCAGCGTCATCTTGCTCTCGGTGCCCTGCTCCGAGCGGGTGCCGCCGCTGATCTTGCGACTGATGACCAGGTGGCGCAGGCTGCGTTCGGCCGGGTTGTTGTCCGACGGCACGTCCGGTTCGGCCACGAAGACGAAGAGTTCCTTGATGAAGCGCTCGATGCGCCGGCACAGCTTGCCCTGGACAACCGACGGGTCAGACAGGAAAGGGCGGCAGATGGCCAGCAGCTTCCGCTCCCAGGCCAGTTGGGCAACACGCCTTTGCCATGGCTCGTGATGGTTGCAGGCTTTGGCTGCGACATAGAGCTGGTGGACTGCCGCGGCCCATCGGGCCAGTGCGGCGTCTTTAGGGTAGCGGGTGCGCTGGTCGTGGATGTCCCGCAGCAGGTGGGCCCAGCACCGCTGCTTGGGGCCATCGTAATGGTGGTAGGCGGCGTAGAAATCGCTGACCAGCACTCCGGAGAAAGCATCGCTCAGCGCCTCGTCCACCACCGCCTTGCCCCGACCCCGCCGCAGGAAGTAGCGCTCGGTGGGGGTGCTGAAAGTCCACACGTAGCCGTTGGCCCCGCTCTGACGCCAGCCGGTTTCGTCGGCGTGGACCACTGGGCTGGCGCGGATGCGGTCCAGGATCGCGGCCACTGCCGGTTGGGCCCGCTGCGCCGTGCGATGGATGGCGCTCACGATGGCCCCCACGCTGAGGCGCAACTGGTGCACGGTGTCCAGATACCACTGGACGCTGCGGATGGGCAGCCGCCCCTCTTCCCGCAGCGTGGCGATCAGGCTGAGCAGGTTGACGCCGAGACGCTGCTGGCCCAGGACCACGCTGTCCAGTTCCGCCGGAGGTGTGCAGCGCCGTCGGCAGGCCGGGCAAGTCCGAGCAATGTAGACGTGCTCGGTGACTTGCACCGGAACCACCGGCAGCTCGATGACTTCCCGAGTGCGCTGGATCCAGCCGCCGGACAGGTGGGCGCCGCAATCGGGACAGTTCTCCATCACGTGCTCCACCCGATGGGTCGGTGTCATGCGCGGGCGGGCGAAGCCGTGGCGTCGCTGCTTTCTGGGCTGCTGCGCTGGGGGCTTCTGGCCCGATTTCGCCTTGAGGCCGGGCATTCGGAGCGGGCCGCCCGGTTTCGCCTGGCCTTCCAGTTCGGCAATCCGCCGCTGCAACCGCTCAATCACCCGCTGCTGTTCCAGAACGGTGGCCTGCAGTTGGGCGATGATGGCGATGAGGACATCGCGGGTGGCGGTGGTCAGGTCAATTTCGGTATCCACTCCCTGTATATGACATAACCGCCGCCACCCGTGCCAGCGTCTGGCAGCCCGCCTTCGGCCAATTCACCTCACCAAGTCTGAACTGTTACCATGACCGAGATGATGACCCGCTTCCTGGCGATGGGGTTCACCCTCTCCCGGGTGGTTGAGATGTGCACCATCAACCCGGCCCGCGCCATCGGCGAGGACGCCCGCCTGGGCAGCCTGGCGGTGGGCAAGCAGGCCGACGTGTCCGTGCTCGACATCGTCGACGGCAGCTGGGTCGTCTACGACGTACTTGGCAACGGCCGTCCGTCGGAGCGCGCCGTCGTGCCCGTCCTGTCGGTCAAGCGCGGCCAGGTCCACGAAGCCGGCTGGGGTCCACGCCCCTGGGGCTGGGAACCGGACACCGCCTAGAGGTCTGGCCGGAAAGCCATTGGCCGGGTTTTGCACTACGCCAAGCAGACGTATTACAGTCGTATACGGCGTGATAGTGTATGCAATACGTTTCAAGATCCCATTATTACATCGGTAATCGACGCCAAGAAAATAACGGCTTGGGGAGAATCGAGGTTTCCGGCCAGATTTCTAGCCCCGCACACCCTCCCCGTCAATGCGAGAGGGCTGGGGAGTGAGAGGATATGTCCCCTCTCCCTTGATGGGAGAGGGTTAGGGTGAGGGTGAGCTCCTAATTGCAAACCCTCGACCCTTCACCCTACCTCAGTGGGTGGTGCTGTCCGCGGCCAACTTCCCCTATAATGGTTGGTGCGGGAATTTCACCCTCTCCCATCAAGGGAGAGGGGAATCCCGATCGGAGCAAATCGAGGCAGACATGGTTGAAGTCGTACTGAGTTCCCCCCGTGGCTTCTGCGCCGGCGTGGTGCGCGCCATCGAGGTGGTCGAGTTGTGCCTGGAGCGCTTCGGCCCCCCGGTGTACGTGAAGCATCAGATTGTGCACAACCCCTATGTTGTCGCCGAGCTGGAACGCAAGGGCGCCATCACCGTAGAAGAGGTCGACGAAGTGCCCGAGGGAGCATTGGTGGTGTTCTCCGCCCACGGCTCTCCGCCGGAAGACTTCGAGCGGGCCGAACTCCGCAACCTGCGAGTGATCGACGCCGTGTGCCCGCTGGTAACTCGGGTACACAACGAGGCCAAGAAGTATCACCGGGAGGGCAAACGCGTGCTGCTGGTCGGCCACCGGGGACACCAGGAGGTGCGCGGCACGATGGGACAGGTTCCCATGACCCTGGTAGACGATGCCTCGCCGCTGCCCGACGAGGTGGCCGACGTCGACATCGGCTGGTCGGCAGACTCCGAAGTGGCCGTCATTACGCAGACCACTCTATCCGTTGGCGACACCGCCAACGCCATCTCGGCCATCCAGACCCGGTTCCCGGCGTCGGTGGTGCGCAACGACATTTGCTATGCCACCACCAACCGCCAGGATGCGGTAACGCAGATGGCCGGCGATGTGGACGTGGTGCTGGTCATCGGGGCGCAAAACTCGTCAAACTGCAACCGCCTGCGCGAAGTCGCCGAGGCCAACGGCGTGCCAGCCTATCTGATCAACGGCCCCGACGAAATCGAACCGCACTGGCTAACCGGCAAGAATCGGGTCGGCATCACCTCCGGCGCTTCCACGCCGGAAGTGCTGGTGGAAGCGGTGATCGACGCCCTTCAGCCGGAGAGCGTTGCCCTGATCACCGGCGCCGACGAGGACATCACCTTCACCCTGCCCAGAGAGCTGCGGTAGAACGCCCCTCACCCCCGGCCCCTCTCCCGGCGGGATCGGGGAGTCTTTTAGGCGGCGTTGGCCGGTTCCCTCTCCCCCTGGGAGAGGGCCAGGATGAGGGGGGACTCGGCAGGTTACCGATGCGCCGTCGGTAAAAATCGTGCAGAGGGCCAGGGTGAGGGCGGACTCCCCCGTGCATCCAGAACCCAATGCCCGGCGTAATAACAGCAGGGGTTCCGGCTGCACGGCGGCCTAATCCGTCAGCCTCCGACGACGGCCGGAGCGAGTAGCCGGGATCCCCTCGGCGCACGGGTCCGTGCATATCCTGTAATTGCAATAAGCGCCCCACCTCACGCGTACCCACTGTGTCATTGCGAGGAACGCCCTACACCGGCCTTCGCGAGGGGCTCACTAATCCTGTCATTGCGAGGAGCATAGCGACGTGGCAATCTCGACCCCGCTCCCCCGCCGCAAGCACCCGCGAGGGCGTCCCCCGGTGACTGGCCCTCATCGTGAACCCGGTGTCCCGGCTGTTAGAATCACAACACAGCCCGCCACCGGAGACTTACGCATGACCCAGCCTGCGCCCGCCAACCAGCTTTACTTCGGCGACAACCTCAACATCCTGCGCGACTACGTTGCCGACGAGAGCGTAGACCTGATCTACCTGGACCCGCCCTTCAACTCCAACGCAACGTACAACGTGCTTTTCCGGGAGCGGGAGGGGGACGAATCGGCGGCGCAGATCGCGGCCTTCGAGGACACCTGGCACTGGAGTCTGGATTCCGAACTCGCCTACCAGGAAGTGGTTACGCAGGGCGCCGGCAAGGTCGCCGACCTGCTGGCCGCCATGCGCTCATTCCTGGGTCAGAACGACATGATGGCCTACCTGACCATGCTGACCCAGCGGATGATCGAGCTGCACCGGGTGCTGAAACCCACCGGCAGCATCTACCTCCACTGCGACCCCACCGCCAGCCACTACCTAAAGCTGCTGATGGATGCGGTGTTTGGGCCTGGGAATTTTCGCAATGAGATAACTTGGAAACGGACCTCCACTGTGAAAGGTAACTTTGGTCAAGGTACTAAATTCTGGCCTAGGGCTGCTGATGTGTTGCTGTTCTATGCGAAGTCCGGCAAATATTACTTCGAACAGCAATTCGAAGCATACTCTCAAGATTACTTGGACAAGGCATATCGGCACGTCGAACCTGAAACGGGACGTCGATATCGACTCGTGAGCATGATTGGGCCGGGTGGCGCGGCAAAGGGAAATCCTCGGTACGAAGTTCTGGGCGTCACACGTTATTGGCGTTACTCCGAAGCACATATGCAAGAGTTGATCGACCAAGGATTGGTCGTGCAGTCAAAGCCAGGCGGTGTTCCACATCGTAAATATTATTTGGACGAAGGCAAAGGAGTGCCGATACAATCGGTATGGGACAACATAGGGAACCTCCAAGCATCTGCTGCCGAGCGCCTGGGCTACCCCACGCAGAAGCCGGAGGCATTGCTGGAGCGCATCATCCGGGCCAGCAGCAACGAGGGCGACGTGGTTTTGGACCCCTTCTGCGGGTGCGGCACGGCGGTGGCGGCGGCGGAACGGCTCAACCGTCGCTGGATCGGCATCGACATTACCCACCTGGCCATCACGCTGATCCGGCACCGCCTGCACGACACCTTCGGCGATGATCTGCGTCCCTACGAAGTCATCGGCGAACCCACCGACGTCGCCAGCGCCCAGGCGTTGGCCCAGCAAAACCGCTACCAGTTCGAGTGGTGGGCGCTGGGCCTGGTGGACGCTCGCCCAGCCAACGACAAACGCCGAGGCGCTGACTCCGGCATCGACGGCTACATCAATTTCTTCGACGACAACAGCGGCAAACCCAAACGCATCATCGTGCAGGTCAAGAGCGGGCACGTGAACGCCGGACAGATTCGCGACCTGAAAGGCGTGCTGGAACGGGAACAGGCGCAGTTGGGGTTGTTCATCACGCTGCAACCTCCCACCAGACCCATGGAGCAGGAGGCGCTGGCCAGCGGTTTATACGTTCCGGAGCACTTCCCTGACTCCCAATTTCCCCGCCTGCAAATCCTCACCATCGAACAGCTGCTCGCCGGCCGCCAGGTGGAATACCCTCGCATCGGCGTTCAGGCCACTTTCCGCCAGGCCCCCAGACGCCGGCGCCCCCAGGGCGAGCAAACCAGCCTGGTGTAAAGCTGCTCAACCCGGCCCCAGCCCCTACGCCGGACATACTCTGGCCCCCTCCCTTGATGGGAGAGGGCTAGGGTGAGGGTGATATCACTAACTCCTGCGGCTGCTCCCTCACCGCTACCCTCTCCCACCGGGGGCGAGGGCTATTCCTACCACTCCGCCCGCGGTGGGCGCGCCATGAGCACCGGAATGCAGTCGGAAGCGGGCAGGTCTTCAAACAGCACCTGCGACACCAGGTGTGCGATGGGCATTTCCACATCCAGCCGTTCGGCCAGTTCCAGCGCGCCCAGGGTGGTATTGACACCCTCGGCCACCGCGTCCATACCGGCCAGAATGTCCTCCAGCCGGCGGCCCTTGCCCAGCTGCTCGCCCACGCTGCGGTTGCGGCTGTAGGGGCTGCTGCAGGTGGCCATCACATCTCCGAGGCCAGCCAGCCCGGCGAACGTCAGCGGATGTGCGCCGGCGGCGATGCCCAGGCGACTGATTTCCGCCAGCCCACGCGTTATCAGCGCGGCCTTGGCACTGTCGCCGACGCCGAGCCCGTCGGCAATGCCCCCGGCCAGCGCCACGATGTTTTTCAACGCACCCCCCAGCTCCACGCCCACCACGTCCTCGCTGGTGTAGATGCGAAACATGGGAGACGTCAGTGTATCCTGCACCAGCCGGCAGGACCCGTCGCTCTGGGAGGCTGCCACCACGGAAACCGGCTTTTCGGCAATCACCTCGTCGGCCAGGCTCGGCCCCGAAAGCACGGCAAACTGACCCGTGGCCGACTGCGGCAACTCCTGTGCCATCACCTCGGTCATCCGTAGACTGCCCGGGCGGTCGAATCCCTTCGTAACGCTGAGCACCACGGCATCGGCCGGCACCGACCTGGAGATGTGCTGCAGGTTCTGCCGGAACCGATCGGACGGCACCGCCACGATTATCAACTGAGCATCGCCCAACGCCGTCGCTGGGTCGTGTTCCAGGGACAACGTCATTGGAAACGGATTCCCGGGCAGCCGACGCGTGTGCTCCCCATCCCGACGCAACCCGTCCGCTTCCTCGGCAGTGCGGCACAGCAATCGCACCGTGTTGCCCATCCGAGCGGCCACGATGCCCAGCGCAGTGCCCCAGGTGGTGGCGCCCACCACGGTGGTAATGGCGGCGGGCTGAAGTTGGTTATCGGTTGCCAATGTTGCTCCTGCCACCCATCGCAGTTCCAGTCCACAGTCGGGAGCGCGGCGCGCAGATTATCAACCCTCCGTCAATCGGAATCAAGGGCCAAAACCCGTCACGCGTACCCACTTTGTCATTGTGAGCGTAGCGTGGCAATCTCGTCGCCGTAGCAACGGCGGTTTGCCGACGTGTGTACAACCTCATCGAGATTGCCCTGTCCCTCGGCGAGCTCGGGATGAGCGGGCGCTCCTCGCAATGACAAAGTGGGTACGCATGAGCCAAAACCCTCACCCATGCTCCTATTTGGTTTGTCATACAGCCCAATGGGGCGCCGTCGATTCAGCCGATTCATTGGATAGCGCAGTTAACCTGAATGGGCCGGCGCACCATGTACGCCGGCCCGCTGTGTCTGACTAGCTCGGTGAGTCTCCGACGCTGCGGCTAGTTGCCGCCGTTCTGCCGGTTGAAGTGGGGCATTACATCGCTGGCGAACCATTCCAGCTGCTCCAGCGACGCCGACGTGGGCATCCCCATGTTGGTCACACCGATGTTGACTTCCTCCAGACCGGGGTAGCGCTCCTGCACTTCCATCAACTGCTCGGTGATGCGCTCGGGCGGGCCGACCAGATACTGCCCGGCAGCCACCGATTCCTCGATGGCAGGCATCTTCAGGCCTTGGGGAACCGGACGGCCGAAGGCGTTCAAAGCAGCCAGCTGCTCGGTGCTCAACCCGGCGATGAAGCCCAGCGGCCCAAACATCTTGACCCGCTCTTCCATCCACAGCCGCGCCTGGTCCATCGCTTCTTTCTCGGTGTCGGCAATCTGCACCGAGTAGCCGACGATCAGACCTTCGCCCAGCTTGTAGTCCTTGCCGTGCTCCGCGTGAATGGCCTGCCAGCGCTGGATCACGTCGTCGCTGGCGCCACCGGTGGCCGCGCCGCCGCCGATGATGCCGTTGATGCCCCACTTCGCCATGAAGTTGATGGCCCGGTCGCTGGCCGATACCACCGGCTGCCACCATTCCACCTCATTTTTGGGCCGCGGCACCAGCGTAATCTCCTCCAGATCGTACCCGCGATAGGGCACCTGCGGCGGAACGTCGAAGTGCTTGCCGTGGTGGGAGAAACTGCGCTGGTTGAATGCCTTCCAGATGACCTCCACCTGCTCTTCGAACAACTCCCGGTTGGCGTTCTGGTCCATAATCGGGGAGCCGAACACCTCAACCTCGCGGGTGTGATAGCCCCGGCCCACGCCAAAGCGCACCCGGCCGTCGGTGAGCCAATCGGCAGTGGCATAGTCCTCAGCCAGGCGCACCGGGTTCCACATGGGGTTGATGTTGAAACCGCACCCGTAGCGCAGGTTCTTGGTCAGGTGCGCCAGGTGTACATACAGCATCAGCAGGTTGGGGATGCACTCGTACCCTTCTCGCTGGAAGTGGTGCTCTGCCACCCAGAAGCTGTCGTAACCCAACCGATCCATGGTGATGGCCAGCTGCTCGGCCTTCTCAATAGCGCCGCCGCCCAGTTCTTCATCGGAAAGCCAGCGGTCGTTGGCGGGAGTGCCCTGGTAGCCGGGGTTTTCCATATCGACGTTGCCGGCCCAGAGACTGCCAAACTTGGTAATCATGTAACGGGTTCCTCCTTGCGTTGGCCCGACGCGGCGGGCTTGCGATGACGACCTGGTCGCTCAATTTTGTTGCTGGTAATGGTAACGGTTTTTGGAGGCTATGTCAGCCTGACAGGATTCGTCACGCGCACCCTCTTTTTTAATTTGTCGTTCCATGGAACGCCCGCTCATCCCGAGCTCGTCGAGGGACGTGGCCATCTCGATGTGGTTGTACACACGTCGGCGAACCGCCGTTGCTACGACGGCGAGATTGCCGCTCTACACTCGCAATGACACAGCGGGTACGCATTCGGCGAACACCCGTTGCTACGACGACGAGATTGCCGCCCTACGCTCGCAATGACAACGCGGGTACGCATTCGGCGAACCGCCGTTGCTACGTCGACGACATTGCCGCCCTACGCTCGCAATGACACAGTGGATACCCGTTCGGCGAACCCCTGTGGCTACGACGACGAGATTGCCGCCCTACGCTCGCAATGACACAGCGGGTACCCATTCGGCGAACCGCCTTTGCTACGTCGACGAGATTGCCACGTTACGCTCGCAATGACACAGCGGGTACGCATGAGAACTGGGTTCAGAAGGTTGGTTGGGTTGTTCGACCAGCGCCGGTTGACTAACGCAGACCGCGGAAAAACTCGCGCATGTCGGCCACCAGTTCGGCGGGTTTTTCCAGCGCCGCGAAGTGGCCGCCGCTATCCATCTCTGTCCACCGCTGCACGTTGTAGGTGCGTTCGGCCCAGGAGCGCGGCGGCGTGGAAAGTTCCTTGGGAAACACCGCGATAGCGCAGGGCACACCAATCTGGTCGTCGGGGCCGAAGTACCAGGGGTTGCGGCTGTTCTCGTAGTACAGCCGCGTGCTGGAGTTGATCGTCTGCGTGACCCAGTAAATCATGACGGTGGTCAGCAGGTCGTCTTTGGTATAGACGCTCTCCACGTCGCCGTTGCAGTCGCTCCAGGTGCGGTACTTTTCCACTATCCAGGCGCACAGTCCCACCGGGGAATCGTTGAGGCCATAGGCCAGGGTTTGCGGTTTCGTACCCTGTATATGCCCATAGCCGCCCTCAGCGCCCTGCCAGGACACGCGCTGGTCGATCATGTTGATTTCGTCGTCAGACAGCGTGGCCGCAAAGTCGCGACGATAGCCGCCCTGTGCAGTACCAATCACCTGCTCCAGCCGCTCCCGAGTGCCCAACCCTTCCAGACTTGCGCCCTGATAGGGGATGGCCTGAGTGACTGACGTCGTGTGCAGGCCCAGCACATGGTCGGCGTGGTGGTAACCCAGCCGCGCCGTAACGCCGGCTCCCCAGTCTCCGCCCTGCGCGGCATAGCGCTGGTAACCCAGCTCATCGGCCATCAACTTGTCCCACAGCTCGGCTATCTTGCGGGTATGGACGCCCCGCTCCCTGGTCTGGGCGCTGAAACCGTAGCCGGGCATCGATGGCACAACCACGTCAAAGGAATCTGCCGGATCGCCGCCGTGGCTGGCCGGGTCGGTCAGCATCGGGATGATTTTGTGCATCTCGTAGATAGTGCCCGGCCAGCCGTGAGTCACTATGATGGGCATGGGGTTGGGGCCCTTGCCTCGCTCATGAATGAAATGAATGCCCTGCCCGTCGATGGTGGTGTAGAAGTTGGCGAAAGCGTTCAGTTTGGTCTCAGCAGCCCGCCAGTCGAACCCATCGCGCCAGTAGGCCACCAGCTCCCTGATGTAGTCCAGGTTGGAGCCGTAATCCCAGCCCGCGCCGGGGATTTCATCTGGCCAGCGCACGTGGGCCAGCCGATGCTTCAAGTCTTCCAGCACCTCATCGGTAACGCTGATGGTGTAAGGTTGCACCGCCATAGTAGAACCTCCCGGACGAGTCTGCGAGCAACGGCATAAAAAGGGCCAACCCCCGCCGGCAGTGTAGCACACGCCGGTCGGCGCGGAGATAGAAGTTATAATATATCGGCTTTAAAGCATCTTCTAAATATCTATTATTGCTGAGAATTTGATAACCCCAAACTACAAAAACCGCGTAAATACCTGGTTGGCTACCAGGTAGGCTTCCTCCGCGAGGCGTAGATGGCTGTTTCCCATCCTTACCAGCAGGCCTTCCGCCATCAGTTCGGCCAATTCACGTTCGTAGCGCGCTGCCAGGTCTATGCCCATCTGGGCAGATGCGGCAGCCAGATCCAGGCCACCCAGCAGCCGCAGCCCGAGAAACATGGTTTCCGCCGCTGACGTGGCTGCGTCGATAACTTCCAGGTCATCCACCGTAGGCACCGCCTTGATGCGATCCGGCGACACTGTCGCCCACGGGCCGTCGGCATCCGATTGTTGCGCCCATTCGTCCGCTCGTTGAGCGTAATCGCGGGGCGAGCGCACCGTCCAGAACCGGCAGCCTCCCAGCGACGAGTGGGCGCCAGGTCCGACGCCGAGCCACTGCAGGTTGCGCCAGTAGGCCAGGTTATGCTCCGATTCGCGGCCCGCTCTCGACCAGTTGCTAATCTCGTAGTGCTGGTAGCCGGCCTCCCTGAGCGCGGCCCGGGCCAGGTCATACATATCGGCTGCCAGGTCAGGATCAGGTTCGGGCAGTCGGCCATCGATCACCCAGCGACGCAGCGGCGTGCCCTCCTCCAGCGTTAGCGCGTACAGCGACAGGTGCTCCGGCGCCAGGGAAATCGTCCGTTCCACCGTGTCCCGCCACTGCTCCAGCGACTGCTGCGGCAGGCCATACATCAGGTCCAGGTTTACATTGTCGAATCCGACCCGGCGGCAACTCGCCAGCGCAGCCGCAGCCTCGTCGGCGTCGTGGCGGCGGCCCAGCATCGCCAGCAACCCGTTGTCCATGCTCTGCACCCCGATGCTGACCCGATTGATGCCGGCCAACCGCAAATCAGCGCAACGCTCCGGCGTCAGATCGTTAGGATTGCACTCGGCGGTAATCTCGGCGTCTTTGCGCACCACGTAGCCGGCGGAGATGGCTTCCAGGATTCGCGCAACGTCGCCGTCGGGCAGGTAGGACGGCGTGCCGCCGCCCAGAAAGATCGTGTTGACAGCGGGGTGCGCCAACGCCCGCGACCACGCGGTAATCTCGCCGATGACGGCGCCCAGGTAGTCGCCGAACTGGCCTTCAATCCCCTGGTAGGTGTTGAAGTCGCAGTAAGGGCACTTGCTAAGGCAGAAGGGGACGTGTACGTAAAGCGCGATCCCGTCGGCGCCGGCGCGCTGGGACTGCCCGAAACTCCCGGGTTGGGTCTCGTTGTGAGCGGCCACGCTTCAGCGCCGTTGCGTTTCCGGTGTGGAATGCCGGACGGTTAGCAACCCCACTGTTCAGTCGGTGTCATCAGGAGGGCGGGCCTGACCATCAACCACGCCGTCCGGGTCGCGGTCTTCCGGACGGGGCGGCGGCGGTTCGCCCATGTGTTCCCTCACCGCGGCCAGGGGGCACAGAATCCAGAACAGCCACACCGCGATGCCGAGTATGATGATGTCGTCCGCGTGCCCCAGTCCGAACGGTTTCCAGTCCCTGATCAAGTCCAGCGGCGACACCACGTAAATGATTGCCGCCGGCACCAGGAATTTCAGGATGATGTTCACCCGGGAATCAAAATGCAACCGGTAAATACCGCGCACAAACTTGATGGTGCGGGGCGCCAACGTCGGGAATATCATCATGATTGACAGAATAAATCTGAACATCGTTTACACCCACTTCCTGCTCGAAATGTTAGCACACTCAAACGCCGGGCGTATTCGTTGCCACCCTTCATGATTTCACGCCATAATCTCACGCGTACCCGCTGTAATCTGTCATTGCGAGGAACGCCCGCTCATCCCGAGCTCGTCGAGGGGCGTGGTAATCTCGATGAAGCTGAACACACGTCGACGAAAGGCCGTTGCTACGGCGACGGGATTGCAACGCTACGCTCGCAATGACAAAGTTGGTTCGCGTAATTGGTTTCGGGCGCACGACGTTGGTTGCGGCGCGCTGCCGTCGTTCCGACCTACGCTGGAACCCAGGGGGCTCACCCTCACCCCCCCGCCTCTCCCTTGATGGGAGAGGCGGGGGGAAACTGTCGTTTTAACTTTCTCCCGGAATGCGCGCATCTAATTTACTTTGTCATTGCGAGGAGCGCCCGATCATCCCGAGCTCGTCGAGGGACGTGGCAATCCCGATGAGGCTGAACACACGTCGACACACCGCCGTTCCTACGGCGACGGGATTGCCACGCTACGCTCGCAATGACGAAGTGGGTACGCAGACGAAGTGTGTACGCATGAGCCTTCATAATTCCTTTACACGTGCCGGGTATGCTGGGCTCATCTAAATAGCCGCCGACACCAACAGGCGGGACACAGGAGCACAAGATGTTGAACAGAATTCGCACCATCCGCAAGCGCTGGCTCGTAGTTACAGCCGCAGCCGCCCTCATGGCGGTGGGGTTAACAGCCGGCGCCGTATTCGCAGCCGGCTCTCCCCAGCGACACTTCGACAGGGATACGACGCCAGCAATGAAGACTTACCCGGCGAGCGGAACCCATCACGCCAGTCAGGAACAATTCATCGCGCGCGTCGCCGAAATTCTCGGCATCGAGGCGGAAACCGTCAGCAACGCCTTCGCCACGGCTCAGCACGAATTGGCCACCGAACATTTCGACGCCCGTATCGCCACGCTGGTGGAAAACGGCGACTTGACTGAAGAACAGGGCGAAGCGGCCAGTGCCTGGTTCGCCGCCCGCCCCGCTGACGCCGGCTTCATCGCCTTCTTCGCAGCGGCTACGGCTGACACCGACCGTCTCACCAAGATCCTCGACCATGCCGTCGCAAACGAGCGGCTGACCCAGGACCAGGCCGACGCCATCATCGCCTGGCACGCCGATCGCCCCGAATCCTTGCCCGAACACGACCGCGGAATGTTCGGCAAACGTGGACGCCACGGGCACGGCCACGATCGGCACGACGACGATCGGCACGACGACGATGGGGACGACGCCACGCAGCGTAGGATGCTCATAGTTCCGTCGAACACGTCCGCTGGCGACGCCGGATAACCCTTGGTTAGCCAGCTGACCGGCAGCTGACTCGTACCGGCAGCTAACTTGTATGGGAGGGTGGTCTCGCGTAAGCGAGGCTGCCCTGCTTCTTGATGAAACGCCTTCCTGATGATCCGTCCTCCTGATGATCCGCCCACGTTCAACTTCCCCAAGCGCTCGCCCAGCACTGGGCGCCGCCGAACCGCACGCCGCCAGCTCGACAGGCCAGCGTCGGCGTTTTGATATACTGCTGCTGTTCCTGCGAAATCCAGTCCCCCTGACCCTATCCACCTCAAAGCCTGACCATAACCGCCTCAAGGAAGGATGTACCCAATGTCCACTAGCGCCCGTCCCGCAACCCTCGGCGAACTCCGCGCCAGCGGCTACCAGTCAGAATCCGTGCGCCAGGAAATCCGCCGCAACCTGATTGCCAGGCTCCGCGCTGAGGAACCCGTGTTCCCCGGCATTATTGGATTCGACCAGACCGTCATTCCCCAGCTGGAAAATGCCCTCCTGGCCGGGCAGGACGTGATCCTTCTTGGCGAGCGCGGACAGGCCAAAACCCGTCTGATTCGCGCGATGGTGAACCTGCTGGACGAGTTCATCCCCATCATTGAGGGCAGCGAGCTGAACGACGACCCGTTCAACCCCATCAGCCCCGACGCGAGTCAAATGGTTGCCGAACAGGGCGATGACACGCCGATCGCCTGGATTGGCCGCGAACTGCGCTACTCCGAAAAGCTGGCCACGCCCGACATCTCCATCGCCGACCTCATCGGCGAGATTGACCCCATCAAGATTGCCGAGGGTCGCCATCTGTCCGACGAGACCGCCATCCACTACGGTCTGGTTCCCCGCACCAACCGGGGCATCTTCTGCATCAACGAGCTGCCCGACCTGGCCGAGCGCATCCAGGTAGGTCTCTTCAACCTGATGGAAGAGCGGGACGTGCAGATCAAGGGCTATCGCATCCGGATGCCGCTGGACGTGCTGGTGGTGGCCACCGCCAACCCCGAGGACTATACCAACCGCGGCCGCATCGTCACCCCGCTGAAGGACCGCTACGGCGCGCAAATTCACACCCACTACCCCCGCTCCATCGAGGAAGAAATCGCCATCATGGAACAGGAACGTAACCGGTTCCCCGACGAGGACAAGGTGGTGGTGCCGGCCTATATGACCGAAATCGTGGCCGAGGTAACCGCCCGCGCCCGTGGCAGCAATGAAATCAACCAGCGCTCCGGCGTCAGCGTGCGCGTGTCCATCTCCGACTATGAGACGCTCATCAGCAACGCCTTCCGCCGCAGCATCCGCCTGGACGAACCCATTGCCTGCCCGCGCGTCAGCGACCTGCCCTACCTGATTGCGTCCCTGGGCGGTAAGATTGAGCTGGAAACCTTCGGCGAGGGGCGCGAAGACCGCCTGGTGGACGACCTGACGAAACGGGCAACACTGGCCATCTTTGGCCGCCACTGCGATGTGGACGCGCTGGACGACATCGTAACGTCGTTCGACCTGGGCAACGCGGTCGAAACCGGCAGCGACGTTCCCGCCACCGCCTACGTGGACGCGCTCGCCCGCGTCGATGGACTGACCGCCGCGGTGGAAAGCCTGACCGGCGGCGACCGGCGTCCCGAGGTGGTCGCCTCAGCCGTCGAATTCGTGCTGGAAGGTCTGCATCTGAACCGCCGCCTCAATTGCGCCCGCACCCCGGAGGGCGGCTTCCGCTACGCCCGGTGAGCGCCCTTCACCGACGACAAAACGCACAACCCCAGGAGCCACTACCATGACCACTAAAAACCAGACAACCGCCAGGTTGGTGTCGTTGGAGGAATACGCCGCTCTGCCGGAGTACCCGCGCTACGAGTTGGTGAAAGGGGAACTGGTAGAAAAAATGTTTGCGTCCAGAGAACACGAACTGACAGTAATCCGAACCGGTACGCAACTGAACATTCACGTCGAGGCGCATAATTTGGGCGAAGTTTATGGCAGCAACCGGCCGTTCGTAACCGGTCCTGACTCGCCGGCCACATCCCGTTTGCCCGATGTTTCGTTCGTGTCCAACGAACGCCTACAATTACCCGAGATGTTTGAAGCGCTCGTTGACGGTGCGCCCGACCTGGCCGTTGAAGTGCTTTCGCCCAGCAACACGGTTACAGAGATGGCACAAAAGGTTGCCGAATACCTCAACAACGGCAGCAAAGCCGTCTGGGTTTTTGATCCTATCGCCCGCACCCTCACCGTCCACACCCTCAACACCCCACCCCAAATCCTTACCGACGCGGACACCATATCCGGCGCGGATTATCTGACCGGTTTTGTTTGCCTCGTTGCCGACCTGCTCCCACGCCTGCGCTCCTGACCCTGCCGGCTGATCGAGCAGGGCGTGAAGGTAAAGGCTAGACTAGCGACGCCCGCCGGCCCAGCGTAACTCCGTCGGGCAGGGTGATGGTTGCCTTCAGGTTTTTGATCCAGAGGAAGCGACTGGTCGACAGGGCCACCCCTTCGGCAAACTCCGCTATGCCGGGAGCCATCAGCAGCTCGATGTCTTCCCAGCTTGCGCTACCGTAAGCATCCAGGTTGCGCCGTCGCATTTTGGTATCGACCGATACCTCCACCGCCTGGCCGGTTCAACTTTGCCAGCAGAGGAGGTCTACAACGGCCCTCCCGCCGCGGGCGCGGATAAACTGGGCGGCTTCGGGAGTAATTTTCAGTTCCGCTTCCATTGCATTATCCATCCATTTCCCTTGCCGCTTAAAGGCTTTTGCATAACTGTCGTCCCGCCGCCGGTCTGAACCCCAAGAACGTGTCGCATCGGAGACCTTCGCATATCCGTGATACCGACGCGGGCCGGAACCCGGGAACATATCGCACCGACCGTCCCCGTGCCCAGCCCTGGAATGTCTCCTTCAGAAGAAGGTCGGGGTCGAGGCCGTCCGGTCTCCCTTTGACGTTGTTTCAGTCTAACAGCAACAGGGCGTTGCGGGCTTCGATGGCCGCCGGATGCACCGCCTTGCCATCCTCCAGCAGCCGGGCCACGTTTCTGGACAGAAACATGGCAGTTGCCGCGCCCAGGTTCTCCTGTGCCAACTCGCGTAACTCCGGTTGCCAAGGGTAGCGCCGCAGCTTGATCGGATCGAGCTTGTCCGCCAGAAAAACGATGTGTCCCAAAGCATCCCCGCCGGACGGATTGCCGGTGGTGTGCCAGTAAATGGCGTCGTACAACGACGGCTCGTTGAGGCGGTCCTCCCGCCGCAGCATCTCGGCGCCAATTGGCCCGTGCAGTATAGGTGCGTTGCTCCGGTCGAATTCCGTTACATCAAGGTCGTACTCTTCGACCCGCAGCAGGATTTCCAGGGAACTGAAGTGCTTGGCGGCATCGTGAGCCAGGGCCGCCACACCCACCGGCTCCGGGTCAATCCCGTGGTGCGCGGCCATCTCGCGGGCAATCTGCTCCACCCGTTTGCAATGGTCGCACAACTCGGGAGGCAGCCGATTCATCCGGCGCCGGATGCGATCCACCACCGCGCCGGGAACCGTAATGTCGGTGCTCACTAACCCATGTCTCCCAGCGCGCGGCCACCCAGCAGGTGGACGTGGGGCCAGGCGATGGTTTGGCCGGCATCGGGCCCGTTGTTGATAACCAGGCGGTAGCCGCTGAGCGCTACACCCTCGCGGCGCGCCATCTCTTCGGCCACTACAAACAAATGCCCCATAATCGGCACCTGGCCGGGCCCAACGTAGGCCAGACCGTTGATGGGCATATTGGGGATTAGCAACAGGTGGACGGGCGCTTTGGGATCAATGTCCCGTATCACAAAGCACCGCTGGTCCCGATAAATCACGTCGGGATGCAGCGGGTCGCGGGCCATCTCGGCAAACGGTGAACTGCGCGCCGGGGTCATCGTCATCGGTGAAACTCCTTAATCCCCCTCTCCCTCGATGGGAGAGGGCCAGGGTGAGGGTGAACGTCGTAGTAGCGAAGGGTTTGCGCTGCCGGCAACCGCTAGGCTGCTTCAATTTCCTGCAACGCGATCTCTTTGTGGTCGTGGCTGTTGCCGTAGGAAAGCTCCTGCACCTTGGCTCGTCGGGTGTACAGTTGCAGGTCGTGTTCCTGGGTGAAGCCGATGGCGCCGTGGCACTGGTGGCCCAGGGAGCAAACCCGCTGGTAGGCGCCGCTGCACCACACTTTCGCCATAGCCACCTCGCGGCGGGCCGGCTGACCCTCCGAGATGGCCCACGCCGCCTGGTAGGCGATGTGTCGCGCGCCCTCCACATCGGTGGCCATGTTGGAGCAATGGTGCTGCACGGCCTGGAAGCTGCCGACCGGGCGGCCAAACTGGGTGCGTTGCTTGACGTATTCCACCGTCATGTCCACCACGGCGTCTGCGCCGCCAACCATCTGGACACAGTGGGCCGCAGTCGCGCGGGCCAGCGCTCGCTCGATTATCGGCCAGCCACCGCCCACGTTGCCGAGCGCGGCAGCCCCACTGACGGCCACGTTGTCCAGCCGCACTTCGCAAAGGCGTTCGTTGCCGATGGTCTTGACCTGCTCGATGGCAACGCCGGCGGAGTTGGACGGCACCAGGAACAGGGTGATGCCCTGGGTCGGGTCAGCGCCGGCCGGCGCCGTGCGGGCGGCCACGATGATGGTGTCAGCGGCGTGAGCATCGGGCACGAACAGCTTGGTGCCATTGATGGAGTAGCCGTCGCCCCCGCCGCCGTTGGATGATGTGGCGGTGGTTTCCACCCCCCAGGCCTCGGTGGTGGCCGACGGTTCGGTCAGCGCCAGCGTAAGGCGAACCGTACCGGCGCAAACGCCGGTCAGGATGTCGCGCTTCTGGACATCGCTGCCCGCATCCAGCACGGTGAGTCCGCCGAGCACGACCGTGGCGAAGTAGGGAACGGGCAACAGGGCGCGACCCATCTCCTCCACCAGCACGGCCAGGTCGAGGAAGGAGCCGCCGGTGCCGCCGTACTGCTCTGGAAAGGGAATACCAGTCCAGCCCAAACTGCTCACCTGACGCCAAAGTTCATCGGTGAAACCCCGCGGGTCGTCTTCCATCTCGCGCACCAGCGTGAGCGGACATTCTTGCGACAGAAACTCCCGCGCCGAGTTTTTCAGCATCTGCTGAATCTCGCTCAACCCCATGTCCATAAACGGCCCTCCCGGGCGAAGTATCCAAGCACTGCAAGCCGGAGCGAGTATAGCGCACCCCGCACCAAACCAGCAACGCAAAAACCCCGCCCGTAACAGTTCAGACTTGGTGAGGTGAATTGGCCGAAGGCGGGCTGCCAGACGCTGGCACGGGTGGCGGCGGTTATGTCATATACAGGGAGTGGATACCGAAATTGACCTGACCACCGCCACCCGCGATGTCCTCATCGCCATCATCGCCCAACTGCAGGCCACCGTTCTGGAACAGCAGCGGGTGATTGAGCGGTTGCAGCGGCGGATTGCCGAACTGGAAGGCCAGGCGAAACCGGGCGGCCCGCTCCGAATGCCCGGCCTCAAGGCGAAATCGGGCCGGAAGCCCCCAGCGCAGCAGCCCAGAAAGCAGCGACGCCACGGCTTCGCTCGCCCGCGCATGACACCGACCCACCGGGTGGAGCACGTGATGGAGAACTGTCCCGATTGCGGCGCCCACCTGTCCGGCGGCTGGATCCAGCGCACTCGGGAAGTCATCGAGCTGCCGGTGGTTCCGGTGCAAGTCACCGAGCACGTCTACATTGCTCGGACTTGCCCGGCCTGCCGACGGCGCTGCACACCTCCGGCGGAACTGGACAGCGTGGTCCTGGGCCAGCAGCGTCTCGGCGTCAACCTGCTCAGCCTGATCGCCACGCTGCGGGAAGAGGGGCGGCTGCCCATCCGCAGCGTCCAGTGGTATCTGGACACCGTGCATCAGTTGCGCCTCAGCGTGGGGGCCATCGTGAGCGCCATCCATCGCACGGCGCAGCGGGCCCAACCGGCAGTGGCCGCGATCCTGGACCGCATCCGCGCCAGCCCAGTGGTCCACGCCGACGAAACCGGCTGGCGTCAGAGCGGGGCCAACGGCTACGTGTGGACTTTCAGCACCCCCACCGAGCGCTACTTCCTGCGGCGGGGTCGGGGCAAAGCGGTGGTGGACGAGGCGCTGAGCGATGCTTTCTCCGGAGTGCTGGTCAGCGATTTCTACGCCGCCTACCACCATTATGACGGCCCCAAGCAGCGGTGCTGGGCCCACCTGCTGCGGGACATCCACGACCAGCGCACCCGCTACCCCAAAGACGCCGCACTGGCCCGATGGGCCGCGGCAGTCCACCAGCTCTATGTCGCAGCCAAAGCCTGCAACCATCACGAGCCATGGCAAAGGCGTGTCGCCCAACTGGCCTGGGAGCGGAAGCTGCTGGCCATCTGCCGCCCTTTCCTGTCTGACCCGTCGGTTGTCCAGGGCAAGCTGTGCCGGCGCATCGAGCGCTTCATCAAGGAACTCTTCGTCTTCGTGGCCGAACCGGACGTGCCGTCGGACAACAACCCGGCCGAACGCAGCCTGCGCCACCTGGTCATCAGCCGCAAGGTCAGCGGCGGCACCCGCTCGGAGCAGGGCACCGAGAGCAAGATGACGCTGGCATCCCTCTTCGGCACCTGGCGCGCCCAGGGTCTAAATCCTCTCGCCGCCTGCCGTCAACTGCTCATTTCCCCGCAACTCTGAACTGTTACCCCCGCCCTTGTCGGCGCCCCTCTCCAGCGACCGGAGCAAGTCGAAACCACGGCTGCACCCCGCAACCAACGCCACACGACCGAAACAACTCATGCATACCCACTTTGTCATTGCGAGCGTAGCGCGGCAATCCCGTCGCCGTAGCAACGGCGTTTCGCCGCAATGGCAGATCAAGGCGGAGGCGCGCACTCCGGGAGAGAGTCACGACGACGGTCACCCACCCCCTCTCCCTCGATGGGAGAGGGGGTGGGTGAGGGTGAAACCCCTGGGTTCCAGCGTAGGCCGGAACAACCGCAGCGCCCCGCAACCACGCCGTGAGCCCAAACCAATCACGCGTACCCACTTTGTCATTGCGAGCGTAGCGTGGCAATCCCGTCGCCGTAGCAACGGCGGTTCGCCGACGTGTGTTCAACCTCATCGAGATTGCCACGTCGCTATGCTCCTCGCAATAACAGATTAAGGTGGATGCGCGTACTCCGGGAGCGACTCGCGACGATGGTACCCACCCCCTCTCCCTTGATGGGAGAGGGTTGGGGTGAGGGTGAAGCCTCCTGGGTTCCGGCGTAGGCCGGAACAACGGCTGCGCGCCGCAACCAACACCGTGCGCCGGAACCATCGTTGCCCGCCGGCGTGGGCCAATGTAGAATGCGGCCAACTATTCGCAACGCAATTTATCACTGCGACCACTTTTGGAGGTCCACCATGTACCAGAAGCCCACCCTCTGCCTGTCCCAGGTTCGCAACGCCATGAACGCCATGCTCGACAAGGCAATGCAGGAACTCGATCGCCCGCTGGCCATCGCTATTGTGGATGACGGCGGCAAGATGCTGAACTACGCCCGCATGGACAACTGCCGCGCCCTGCCCCAGCGCATGGCCATCAGCAAGGCCTACACCTCGGCAATGTCCGGCTCCGACTCCGACGCATACGCTCAGCGCCTCAAGAACGAAAACCGCAACATCGCCGACTTTGGCGACCCGGCGTTGGTTGCCGTCCAGGGTGCGGTGGTGGTGCGCGACCCGGCCACCGACCAGGTGCTGGGCGCCATCGGCGTCAGCGGCTTGAGCGCCCAGGAAGACGAAGACCTGGCCCGTCTCGGCCTCAATTCGCTGGGCTTGTAAACCCAGCGCCGGTTTAGTACCGGAGATCAATACCGTCGCCAGTCGTTACGCCGGAGGATTGTCCGATGCCCAACCCTCGCACCGAGTTTTCTGAAATCTTCCGGCGACCGACTCTAAAGTTGCCCGATGGCGCCAGGGTTGCCATCTGGTTCATCATCAACGTGGAGGAGTGGGACATCGGCCAGCCGATGGCGCGCACGGTGTTACCCTCCCCACAGGGCGCAGCGGTGTCGCCGGACATTCCCAACTACTCGTGGTTCGACTACGGAATGCGGGTAGGCTTCTGGCGGCTGCAAAGGGCGTTGAGCGATTTCGGCCTGCCCTGCACCATCAGCCTGAACGCCGCTGTCTGCGAGCATTACCCAGAGCTGGTCCAGTCCTGTCTGGATCGCCAGTGGGAGCTGCTCGGCCACGGCTACATCCAGCAGGTTTTGCACCGGGAACCGGACGAGCGCGCCACCATCCGCAAGACCATCGACGTGATCCGCGAGTTCAGCGGCAGCGCGCCCCGCGGCTGGATGGGTCCCGGCCTCGCTGAAACCTTCGACACGCCCGACATTCTGGCCGCAGAGGGCATCGAGTACGTAGCCGATTGGGTCAATGACGACCAACCCTACGAGATGCGGGTCAAGAGCGGGCGGCTGGTTGCCCTGCCTTACACCGTCGAGCTGAACGACATACCCATCTACCTGGTGCAGTACCATTCGGCTCCGGAGCTGTATCGTCGCGCGAAAGACTCGCTGGAAACGCTACTGGAAGAGGGCACGGAAAGCGCCCGCGTGATGGCCATTTCCCTGCACCCGTACATCACCGGAGCGTCCCACCGCATTGGTCACTTTCGCCGGCTCCTGGAACACGTGACGCAGCAGGACGATGTTACCTTCTGGACCGGCAGCGGCATCCTGGACTGGTACAACGCACAGTTAGCGGTGTGAGGTGCGGTGCCTCCACTTCCCGCACGGGCGCTCCGGGCAGACGGGGTTGGAGCAACCTACACCGTTTAACCGTCGACAACGTGTCGATAACCTGGCCAATGGCGTGGATAAACCATGCCACCGTGCAAAGCTGACGTTAACAACTGGCGCCTTATCGTTCACACTCCGCTCAGGCCTGTCTCACGGTAAAAGTTATCAATGAGCCGACCACGTTATACATGCTACAATTCACCCATTGTGAACGAACGTTGCAACGGCGGCCACGGTTGGTATGCACGCTATCAACGCCTTTACTAGTAATGTTACTCATCCAGAAGTTCTCTAACTTATGATTGATACAGTCAGAATTAACGTTAAAGCCGGGGACGGCGGCAATGGCTGCGTGAGCTTCCTGAGGTTGAAATACGTGCCACACGGCGGTCCCGATGGTGGTGATGGCGGCGATGGGGGTAACGCCTACCTGGTGGGTGATGATTCCATCAACACGATGGTCCACCTGAAATTCAACAGCACCTTCTACCTGGAACGTGGCGGCCACGGCAAGGGCAAGGACCAGCGGGGTGCCAACGGCAAGGACACACATATCAAGGTGCCTATCGGCACCGTAGTCTGGAGGCTGAACCGAGACGATAGCAAGGATTTCATGGCCGACGTTGTTGACGATACTCCGTTGCTGATTGCCAAGGCCGGCGACGGTGGCTGGGGCAACGCGCGGTTCGTGTCATCCACCAACCAGGAGCCGATGCTGTCGCAGGCCGGTAGCAAGGGCGAATTCACTGTGCTGTGGCTGGAGCTGAAGCTGCTGGCTGACGTAGGGCTGTTGGCCAAACCCAATGCGGGAAAGTCCACTCTGATCTCCAGCTGCTCGGCGGCCAAACCCAAGGTGGCGGCCTATCCATTTACCACCATCGAGCCGGTCCTCGGCGTGGTTACTCATGATGGGCAGGATTTCGTGATGATGGAGATTCCGGGATTGTTGGAAGGCGCCCATCGCGGAGTTGGCCTGGGGCACGAGTTCCTGAGGCATGCGGAACGTGCTCGGGTCTATGTACACGTTATAGACGGACAGTCAGATGACCCAGTGGGCGACTTCCGTATGCTAAATCGTGAGTTGCGGGAGTTCAGCCCGATGCTGGCCGCCAAACCGCAGTTGGTGGCCGTCAACAAGCTGGACACGACAGAGACGCGCGAGTTGCAGGATGTCATCGAGGAAGAGTTGCGGCGGGCGATGGACGCCGATGAGTACAGTGGAGTGCCAAGCGAGGTTTCGCCGATAATCCATTTCATCTCAGCCGTGTCGGGTGAAGGTGTCGATGGCTTGCTGAGCCATCTGGCCAGTGTGCTGGCCACTACGCCCAAAGAAGTGGCGCTGGAAGATGGCGCCGACGTGGTGGATGATGACGCCCCGACGCCGCCGGTTCAGCAGGGCCGGCAGCGGCTCCCTCCGCTGGGCTTCTACCTGGACGGCGACGTTTACGTTGTGGAGTCCGAGCGCCTGGAACGGCTGACGGCCCGCGCCGATATGCGCGACTACCGGGTGCTGCTGCAGCTGTGGCGCGAGATGACCCGCATCGGGATCGCCAAAAAACTGGAACAGGCCGGCATCGAAGCCGGTGATACCATACGCATTGGTAAAGCAGAGTTGGAGTGGTTCTAGGATGGCTGCTGCCGACCGACCCGCCAACCGGCGCATTGGTATTTTGGGCGGCACTTTCGACCCGCCGCACCTGGGCCATCTGCTGATCGCCGAAACCGCTCGCGCGGCGCTGAAACTGGAATCCGTGTTGTTCCTGCCGGCCGGCGAGCCCTGGCTGAAATCTGGGCAGCACATTACACCGGCGCACCAGCGCCGCGACATGGTGGCCCTGGCGATTGCCGATCACGCCGATTTCTGCATCTCGGACTGCGAGTTGCGCCGGTCGGGACCAACCTACACGGTGGACACGCTGCGGCAGTTGCGCACCGAGTACCCGGACGACGTAGATTTTTACTTCATCGTTGGTTCAGACGTGCTGACCCAGTTCCGTCGCTGGAAGGAACCGGAAACCATCCTGGAGCTGTGCCGACTGGCAGTCGTTGAACGTCCCGGCGGCCCAGCGAACCCGGTCGGCCTGATGGCGCAGCAATACCCGGCGGCAACTGCAGCCGGCGCGGTATTGACGGTGCCTGGCCCACGGGTGAACTTCAGCGCTTCGGAACTCCGCCGATTGATGTCGCAGGGCGGGTCGGTGCGCTACCAAGTTCCCGACGCCGTGGCGGCCTACATCCGGGAGCGGGGTTTATATCAGGCCGACGCCGAGTTGGAGTCGGAAAATCAGACCATTATGGAGCGGGATATGACCCTCAATAGCAGGCAGGCCATTGACCGATTGCTGGCGCTGGCGCTGGAGCGCGGCGCCCTCCGGTACGGCGATTTCACGCTGTCGTCGGGCCGCCACAGCTCTTACTACTTTGACGGGCGGCTGCTCAGTCTGGATCCCGAAGGCGCTTACCTGCTGGGCAACTCGCTGCTTCCGTTGCTGGGCGATGCCGGCGTGAGCGCCATCGGTGGCCCGACTCTGGGTGCCGATCCGATCGTTGCCGCCGTTGCGGCGGCGTCTTGGCAACAGGGCACGCCCGTGCCGGCGTTCATCGTGCGCAAAGAGGCCAAGGAGCACGGGACTGCCCAACTGATCGAAGGCCCGCTCACCGAGGGTACCCGTGTTGCCATCGTGGATGACACCTGCACCACGGGCGGGTCGTTGCTCCACGCCATCGCCGCCGCAGAGTCGGCCGGCTGTACGGTGGGACTCGTGCTTACTGTGCTGGACCGCAACGAAGGTGGCAGCGCGGCCATCCGCGAGCGTGGCTATCAGTTTACCGCCCTGCTAACCGCCGGCGACGACGGACAGATCCGCCCAACTTAACTGGGGCCCAATCGTCATTCCGGGGCAGGTCGGAACAACGGCTACCCGCCCCCTCTCCTCACGCGTACCCAGTTTAATCTGTCATTGCCGGGAGCGCCCGCTCATCCCGAGCTCGTCGAAGGACGTGGCAATCTTGATGAGGTTGAACACACGTCGGTGAACCGCCGTTGCTATGGCGACGGGATTGCCACGCTACGCTCGCCATGACAAAGTGGGTACGCATCGGGCCCCGCTCCCTCTCCCTTGATGGGAGAGTGGGTACGCATCAGGCCCCCGCCCCCTCTCCCTTGATGGGAGAGGGCTGGGGTGAGGGTGGCGGCGCCATTTCTGGCGATGCTCGTAATGCCCCGCCCGGGATTACCCCATTGCTACGCTCCTCGCACCCACAGATTGCCAGCTCCAATTGCTCGTGTTATATTTATAGTACGGATACTGATTATTCTGTAACATAATGTGGGAAACGGGTCTGCTGTTGCAAAGTGCACCATCTGACCGAATCGGCCCGACCAGAATCGGCAAGGAGTTAGTACGATGGCACTGTACAAGCACATTATCGTTTCACTCGATGGCTCTGAGACGTCAGCACAGGCGTTGCCGGTCGCACGACTGATGGCCCAGACTACCGGCGCGCCGATGAGTCTGGTTCGTTCTGTAAACGCGATTCCCGACTGGCAGGCCGACGCGGGCCTGGAGCGTTACACCGCGTCGTTGGCCATCGCCGAGCGCGACCGCATGGCGGGGTACCTGGCGGGAGCAAGGCTGCGGCTGCAAGAGCAGGGGGTTACGTCTCCCATCCATATCGAACCACGGGAAGGTCCCGCCGTGGAGGCCATCACCAGCGTGGCCGCCCGCCATCCGGGTTCGTTGATCGTGATGTCAACGCATGGACGCAGCGGGTTCTCCCGTATGGTAATGGGGAGTGTTACCAGCCGCGTGGTCGGCAGCGTCAAGAACCCGGTGCTGGTGGTGTGTAACAAGGAGGATGGGTCGCCGATGGTTCTGGATGCCGTCGAGCACGTCATCGTGCCACTGGATGGGTCGAAGTTCGCGGAAGCCGCATTGCCCCATGCTGCCGAGATGGCCCGAACGTTTGACGCCCGGGTTACGCTCTACCAGAGCACGCCCGGTGTCGAGTATTTCCAATCCCATACCGATTGGGGACGGCTGAACGGCGAGGCCGGGTTCAATTTCGGCGGGCCGACGGAAATGGCGTCCAGGCTGGGCGAATTGGCCAGGGAATACTTGCATCGCATGGCCGTTGAGATGGAAACCCGCTTCGGCATTTCTGGCGTCGCCTTCGTGCATTCGTCGCGGAACGCCTCGGATGCCATCGTGAAGCTGGCATCTGAAAGCGCGAACTCGCTGGTCGTGATGACTACCCACGGTCGCAGTGGCGTCGGTCGGGCGTTGCTGGGCAGCGTTGCCGACTGCGTGGTGCGGCAGTCGCCGGCGCCAACCCTCCTGGTTCGTGGATCGATGCTGGCAATGGAAGCCGCCGACCACGACCACACCGAGCAGCTGGCCGGCACCGGCGCGTAGGCTAGCAATGCCGTCGCCGTAGCAACGACGGTTGCTGACCCCCTCTCCCTTGATGGGAGAGGGTTGGGGTGAGAGTGAAACCCCTGGGTTACGCCGTAGGTTGGAACGACGGCAGCGCGTCGCCACCAAGTCCACCAAGTAGAGTCCCAGGAAGTGGTGTAAGAGTTAGGCGGTTGGCAAAAAGCTGACCACCGCGTCATCCTTGTGGAATCACAACAACCCAACCAAGGAGAACGACGGTGGTCAAGCAAAGAATGGATCTTTTGGAATTATTACGCAAGCGTGGTATGGACGGAGACGTGGACTTGCTGCGGGAAGCCCTGCGGGTCCTGGTGGACGGCATCATGGACGCCGAGGTTTCCGCCCAGATCGGCGCCCAGCACGGCGAACGCAGCCCGGAGCGGGTCACCTACCGCAATGGCTACCGCAACCGCACCTGGGACACCCGGGTGGGCACCATGGAGTTGCACATTCCCAAGCTGCGGGAAGGCAGCTACTTCCCCAGCCTGCTGGAACCGCGGCGGCGCAGCGAGAAAGCCCTGCTGGCCGTCATCCAGCAAGCCTATGTAGAAGGCGTGTCCACTCGGCGGGTGGACGATCTGATCAAGGCCCTGGGTTGCGACGGCATCTCCAGCAGCCAGGTGTCGCGCATCTGCGAGCAACTGGACGAAGTGGTGGAGAGTTTCCTGGGTCGGCCCCTGGACGGTGGTCCCTACCCCTACGTGTGGCTGGACGGCCTGACCCAGAAGGTTCGGGAGGGCGGTCGCATCGTCAACGTCTGCGTGGTGGTGGCGACGGGGGTCAATGCCGAAGGGCAGCGTGAGATCCTGGGTATGGACGTGGGCGCCAGCGAGGACGGCGCCTTCTGGCTGGCCTTCCTGCGGTCGCTGACCGCTCGGGGCCTCAGCGGGGTGGAGCTGGTAACCTCCGATGCTCACCAGGGGCTGAAGAACGCCATCGCCGCGGTGTTCACTGGGGCCAGCTGGCAGCGCTGCCGCACCCACTTCATGGCCAACCTGCTCACCCGAGTGCCCAAGCGTGCCCAACCCGGCGTGGCCACCATGGTGCGCACCATCTACCAGCAACTGTCTCCCGCCGAGGTCCACGGCCAATTGGACCGAGTGGTGGAACAACTCCGGGAGGCCTTTGCCCAGGTGGCGGAGCTGCTGGCGGATGCCGCGCCGGACATCCTGGCCTTCACGGCCTTCCCAGTGGCCCACTGGCAGAAGCTGTGGTCCAACAACCCGCAGGAACGGCTGAACCGGGAGATAAGGCGCCGGACTGACGTGGTGGGCATTTTCCCCAACCGGCTATCGGCGCGGCGCCTGGTGGGCGCGGTGCTGGCCGAGCAACACGACGAATGGGCCGAAGCCCGCCGCTACCTCACCATCCCCAACGCCGCCGGCAACGAGGCACTGCCGAAGCCCAATATGCTGGACGCAGCGGCCTGATCAACATCAAAAGGGATGACGCGCTTTTACACTACTTGACGGGACACTACCATCGCCCAGGACCTCATCCACCACGGCCTTGCCGCGGCCCCGACGCAGGAAGTAGCGCTCGGTGGGGGTGCTGAAGGTCCACACGTAGCCGTTGTGTCCGTCCTCGCGCCAGCCGGTCTCATCGGCATGGACCACCGGACTGCCTCGGATGCGTTCCAGAATGCCCGTCAGTTCAGCTTGGGCCTTGCGAGCCACCCTTTGCGTGGCGTCCACGATGGCTCCCAGGCTGAGGCGCAACCCATGCACGGTGTCCAGGTACCACTGGATGGTGCGGAAAGGCAGCCTGGCCTCCCCCCGCAGGGCGGCAATCAGGCTGATCAGGTTGACCCCCAGACGTTGCTTGCCCATCACCATGTTCTCCAGTTGCGCGGTGGGCGTACAACAGCGTTGGCACTGTGGGCAGGTGCGGGCGATATAAGCGTGCTCGGTTACCTGCCCCGGAACCCGGGGCAGGTCAATCACTTCCCGAGTGCGCTGGGTCCAGCCACCGGACAGCTGGGTTCCGCAGTCGGGACACTGTTCCACCACGTGTTCCACCCGCTGGGTGGGCGTCATGCGGGTGCGAGCAAAGCCGTGGGGCCGAGGCTTGCGTGGTTTCTTGGGCTGGGCCGGCTGCTGCTCGGCTTTGGGCTTCAGACCGGGCATCCTGCGGGTGCCGCCCAATTTGTCCCGCCCTTCCAACTGGGCGATCCGTTTCTCCAGGCTCTCGATGATGGCCTGTTGCCTCTCAATGATGGCAATCAGCACATCCCGGTCCGCAGTGCTGAGGTCGATTTCCGCATCCATCCCAGATATATGACATAACCACCTCCCCCAGCTCCAGCGATTCCCGACCAACCTTCGGCCAATTCACCTCTCCAAGTCTGAACTGTTACCTTATGCGCGCCCACTTGAACTGTCATTGCGATGAGCACCCGCTCATCCCGAGCTCGTCGAGGGACGTGGCAATCTCGATCAGGCTGAACACACGTCTACGAACCGCCGTTGCTACGGCGACGGGATTGCCACGCTACGCCCGCAATGACAAAGTGGGCACGCATGAGTGCCACGTCCAGGTTGCGAAAAGGGGGCGGCTAATCACCGCCCCCGATCATTTGCATCATCCAGCCGGGCTAATGCCGCCTACCACTTCTGGATGATGGGTAGAATCTCTTTACCGTAGAGGCCGATGTTTTTCATCGTGGCCTCGTGGCCCATGCGGGATTCCTGGCCGTAGAAAACCAGGTGCTCCATACCCAGTCGCTTGTGCAGGAATTCCAGCTTCTCAAGCACAGTGTCCGGCGTACCGCACACGATGTGGTAGTTGTCCTTAAGCTCCTCAAAAGTCTGCTGGCCCAGCGGTTTGAGCCCGGTTCGCCTGGCGGCTATGGACGCGCTGGCAGCGGAGCGGTAACCCACGGGGGCCATGTACTCTCGGGGGCCCCGTAGGGTGGGCCCCATTCGCCACAGGAAGTGTTTGGCCTGCTCGTCGGCTTCTTCCTGCGTGTCGCCAACATAGCAGCACAACAGGTAGCCGAAGTCGTCCGACGTGGCCTGCCGACCAACGCCCGCCGCCGCCTCGCGGTACATCCCGAACAGCTCCTCGGTAACGTCCAGGTCGGTCAGGAAGGCAACGTAGGTGTAACCGTGCTCGCCGGACCACTGGGCAGTCTCCGGCGACGATGTGCCGGGTACCCAGATGGGCGGGTGCGGCTTCTGAATGGGAACCATCCAGGGATTGACCGCGCGGAAGTTGTAATGCTTGCCTTCCCAGCGAAACGGCCCGGGCGTCGTCCAGGTCTTGATGACCAGGTCGTGGCACTCCTCGAAACGCTCGCGGTTGGCCAACGGATTGTTGTTGGTTGAAACTGTTTCCACGCCGGTGCCGCGAACGAAGCCGGAAATAAGCCGGCCGCCGGAAATGACATCGATCATCGCCAGCTCTTCCGCCAGGCGCACCGGGTTATCGTGGATGGGCAGGATGTTGCCCAGCAGCAGGATTTTCGCCTGATGGGTGATGCGGGCCAGCACCGCCGCGGACAGGTTGGTGGCCGCGTTCATGCACGACGGCGTGCTGTGGTGCTCGTTGAGCATTATGCCATCGAAACCCAGTTCGTCGGCGTAGACGCATTCGTCAAAATAGCGTTTGAACAGCTCGTTGGCGGTGGTGGGTTCGAACCACGAGTTGGGGAAGGTGAGGCGTAGCGAGGGGTACTTGTCGCCCTCTTCGTCCGGATATTCGTGGTAGGGAAACTCTGAGAAATAGTAGCTCTTCACGGGGTGGTGGCTTCCGGTGGCATGGTGAATGGGCAGCGTCGCCAATCATACCACAGGGGCCCGGCCGCCCAGGATTGAACGCTCCCAGAGGCAGGGCAATCGCATTCTCATTTGGAGGCAACAACCAGCGTCTGAATTTGCGGTTGCTGTGGTTGAATACGTCGTGTCCAGCAAAGATTGAAGGCGGTTGACGTTGTGCTGGAACGGAATCCGGCTCCCCTACCCCCATTGTTTTTGAGAATGCGATTGCCCTGCTCCCAGAGGGAGATGCCGCGTCGGTTCATGCTGTTGCCGGGTTCACCGGGCAGCCGGCGCACATGGCGCCTTTGCTGCCGGGGATGCAGGTGTGGGCGGTTTCGCCGGCGGATGGCGCAACGTCGATGGCGGCGGCCAACAGCGGCGAGGTTGGTGGCGGCAGCGTCAATCCTGAGGCCTCGGCGGTACGACGGTCTTGCGCCTCGCCGAACAGGTCCAGGCGCAGTTGCTTGCCGGAGGGTGGGCGCTGTCCGGGAAACACCACATACGGCCAGGCTCGCTTCCGCACCACGCCCATTGCCTGCAGGTCGCGCCAGTTGTCGATGCTGTGGAGCCGCCGGTTCTGCATGATGCGGTCGACGGAAATGGGGCCGATGCCGGGAATGCGTAGCAACTGGTTTTTGGCGACCGAATTCAGATCCATCGGGAAAGCGTCCAGATTTTCCATGGCGATAATAGTTTTGGGATCCTGCTCCAGCGACAGGAACCCGCCGTTGTCAAAGGCCAGGTCAATCTCGTCAGAACCGAATTGATACACGCGGCGCAACCAGTCCATCTGATAAAGGCGATGTTCCCGGGCCGCCGGCACCGGCGGATGCTCCTCCATCGGGGTTTCCCACGCCGGACGGAAGGGCGGATAGTACACTCGCTTCAGGTTCCAGTCGGTGTACATCTGGTCGACGCGGCGATAGATCTGGCGGTCGGACTCTTCGGCGGCGCCCACGACGAATTGCGTGGCCTGACCTACGGCGCCGCCCCGGGCATCGCGGGTGAGTTCGTCAATCCACGCCATCGGGTCAAGGATGTCTTTCTGCAGGTCTTTGTGGGGGCTGATGCGGCGCAGCAGGTCGGCTTCGGGGGACTCGATGTTGACCGACAACCGGCTCCCCAGGCGGTGAGCGGCTTCCACCAGGTGGCGTTCGGCTCCGGGCATCACCTTCATGTGGATGTAGCCCTTGAAGCCGTGCTTTTTGCGGATGAGTTCCACCGCTTCCACCAGCTTTTGGGTCGTTTTGGAGCCGTCGCCGGCGATGCCCGAGCTGAGAAACAATCCGTCTGTCCCGCGTCAACTATATTTGCCGGTTGGCGTCAATCAGTTTTGCCGGTTCACCTCCTTGGCCTGGACGCGTTGCTGGGCAGCGTTGGTCCGGTAGCTGGGGACGTCAAACTCCAGGATGACGGAGTGGTGCACGACCCGGTCAATCGCCGCGGCGGTGGCCATGGGGTTGGCAAAGATGCGCTCCCACTCTGAGAAGACCAGGTTTGACGTGATGCCCAACGACCGGCGCTCGTAGCGTTCGGCGATGAGGGTGAAGAGGACCTCCGATTCCTCGGCGCCCTGGGGCCGGTAGCCCAGGTCGTCGAGGAGCAGGAAGTCGAAGTTGTCCAGCTTGCGCAGCTGGCGGGGCAGGTCCCGATCGCGCTTGGCGGCGAGCAGTTCCTGCACCAGGCGGTAGGCCGGAGCGAAGAGGACGGAGTGGCCGGCTTCCACCAGGCGGTGGCCCAGGGCGCACCGGGCGTGGGTCTTGCCGGTGCCGGGCAGCCCGAAGGCCAGCACGTTGATGCCGCGCTCCACGAAGCTGCCCTGGGCCAGTTGGTCCAGTTGCTGCCGCAGCGCCAGGGGGACTCGGTCGTGCTCGAAGGTTTCCCAGGTCTTGCCCGAGGGCAGCCGGGACTCCCGGCGCAGCCGGTTGATGCGCCGGTGGCGGCGATCCTCAGCTTCCTGTTCCAGTACCTCCAGGAAAGTTGCCAGGGCATCGCGCCGTGAGTAGAGTACCGGGAGGTGGTGTAAAAGAATCGGTGTAGCCCAAAGCTAACCACCGCGTCATCCTTGATCGGAAATGCCAGACCTGAACAAGGAGAACGAAGGTGGTCAAGCAAAGAATGGATCTTTTGGAATTATTACGCAAGCGTGGTATGGACGGAGACGTGGACTTTCTGCGGGAAGCACTGCGGGTCCTGGTGGACGGCATCATGGACGCCGAGGTTTCCGCCCAGATCGGCGCTGAGCACGGCGAACGCAGCCCAGAGCGGGTCACCTACCGCAACGGCTACCGCAACCGCACCTGGGACACCCGGGTGGGCACCATGGAGTTGCACATTCCCAAGCTGCGGGAAGGCAGCTACTTCCCCAGCCTGCTGGAACCGCGGCGGCGCAGCGAGAAAGCCCTGCTGGCCGTCATCCAGCAAGCCTATGTAGAAGGCGTGTCCACTCGGCGGGTGGACGATCTGATCAAGGCCCTGGGTTGCGACGGCATCTCCAGCAGCCAGGTGTCGCGCATCTGCCAGCAACTGGATGAGGTGGTGGAGAGTTTCCTGGGTCGGCCCCTGGACGGTGGTCCCTACCCCTACGTGTGGCTGGACGGCCTGACCCAGAAGGTGCGGGAGGGCGGTCGCATCGTCAACGTCTGCGTGGTGGTGGCGACGGGGGTCAATGCCGAAGGGCAGCGTGAGATCCTGGGTATGGACGTGGGCGCCAGCGAGGACGGCGCCTTCTGGCTGGCCTTCCTGCGGTCGCTGACCGCTCGGGGCCTCAGCGGGGTGGAGCTGGTAACCTCCGATGCTCACCAGGGGCTGAAGAACGCCATCGCCGCGGTGTTCACTGGGGCCAGCTGGCAGCGCTGCCGCACCCACTTCATGGCCAACCTGCTCACCCGAGTGCCCAAGCGTGCCCAACCCGGCGTGGCCACCATGGTGCGCACCATCTACCAGCAACTGTCTCCCGCCGAGGTCCACGGCCAATTGGACCGAGTGGTGGAACAACTCCGGGAGGCCTTTGCCCAGGTGGCGGAGCTGCTGGCGGATGCCGCGCCGGACATCCTGGCCTTCACGGCCTTCCCAGTGGCCCACTGGCAGAAGCTGTGGTCCAACAACCCGCAGGAACGGCTGAACCGGGAGATAAGGCGCCGGACTGACGTGGTGGGCATTTTCCCCAACCGGCTATCGGCGCGGCGCCTGGTGGGCGCGGTGCTGGCCGAGCAACACGACGAATGGGCCGAAGCCCGCCGCTACCTCACCATCCCCAACGCCGCCGGCAACGAGGCACTGCCGAAGCCCAATATGCTGGACGCAGCGGCCTGATCAACATCAAAAGGGATGACGCGCTTTTACACTACTTGACGGGACACTACCGATCGCCGTGTCCAGCGGCGGTGAAACGAGCCACCGACTGGGCGCCCATGGTGGGCAGCTTGAATTGGCCGCACAACTGGCCGATGCGGTCCTGCATCACGCTGGTGTCCGTCATGCGCACACCCCCGCCGCCGCCAGGCTGACCGTGAGCAGGCGGTCGTAGATTTTCAGGTCCGGCTTCCCAGACCAGACCAGCACCGGAGCTTCGGGCACCTTGGGCTCGGCCAGGTCCCGCACCTCCGCGTAGTCGAAGGACTCACCCGCCTCCAGCAGTAACGACAGCGCGCTGTCCACCGTGGCTTCCATGGTGGTCGCCGCCAGGTGCAGGATCCGCACGTACTCCACGTCGGCACGCTCCCCGCGCCATTCCCTGAGCGCGTCGTAGGTCAGCCGGAAGTGCATGGTGGGAAATAGCTGCTCCCGGAAGCGGTAGCGGGCAAAGACTCCGGGCTTGCGCACCAATGAGCCGATGACGTGGCGGTAATTGACGTTGGCTTCCCCCTCGCCACGCACCCGCTCCATCCGTTCCACCAGGTGGCCCTTGTAGTACACTTCCACCCAGTCGGCGTACAGACGGATCTGCACCTCCTTGCCGATGAGGCGGGAGGGCACGCTGTAGCTATGTCCCGCTACCTGGATGGTGCACCACTTGCGCACCTTGGACTGGTAGTTGACGTATTCCGGCACCGGAGCTGGCGGCAGAGAGCGTAGGCAAAGCAACTCCTGCTCCAGCTTCCCCTGTACCAGGCGATTGCGTCTCTCCACCATCTGCCGGACGAAGCTGGCGTAGTCGTCGACAGTGTCGAAATCGCGGCTGCCCCGCAGGATGAGGGCCTGGTCGATGGCGTCCTTCAAGCGGTAGTGGGCGTGCTCGGCGACGCCGTTTTCATGGCTCTGGCCGGGATTGATGCGGGTGGAGCGGAGGCCATAGTGGTCCAGCAGGGCGGCGTAATTGTCGTTAAGAGCGCGGCCGCGGCTGCTGCGCAATTCGTGAGTGGCAGCCGCGGTATTGTCGCTGCGCACCACCTCTGGAACGCCGCCCAGGGTCCAGAGGGCATTCTGCAATCCCTGCTGCAAGGCAGGAAGGTCTCACCGGCGGCGACCTCAGCGTAGCGCCATCCCGAGTGGCTGAGTATCAGCTGGAACAGCAGGTGGGGGTAGGACTGTCCGGCGATGGTCACCTTGAGTTCCCCGCAGTGGGTGAAGTCGAACTGGGCCTCCCGTCCCGGCGGATGCACCTGGGGGAAGTACACCTCCTGATCCGGACCATGCAGCGCCCGCCTCCTGAGCCGGTCGAAGGGCCTGCAATCGTCGTTGCAGGGTGCGCAGCTGGGACGCGCTGAACCGCCAGGGATGCTGCTCGGCCTCCTGAGCTTGTCGAAGGGCAGTCGATAATTGTCGTTGCCTTTAGCTTGCCCGTCGGATCATTCCGCAGCAGCGACTCAATCTCATCCTCCCACACCCCGTCGAAGGGATCCGGCCGAGTGCGCCACCGATGCTCCGGTTTCGCCTGCGACGGCAATGGGCCACTCTGCCACTTGCGCGCTGAACGCACGCTCATCCCAGCCTTGGCCGCTGCCGTTTCCTGTGTCTTGCCTTCCATACGTTTCTGCCTCAATAGCCTGGTTTGTCGGTCTGTAATCAACGGTACCTCCGTACCGAATGATTACCCCATATCGACCGGCAAAAATAGTCGACGTTACCGGCAGGACTAATTGTCATCTATCACCGTCCACCGTCCCGCGCGATTGCAGCTCCATGAAGGTGCTGGCCAGCTCCTCGCGCTTGAAGGCATAACGCTTGCGGGAGACGTAAATGCTGTTGGGGCAGTACGCGCAATCCATCATGCAGAAGTCGGTGAACATCACGCGCATGAGGTTGATTTTCTTGCCGTTGGGCAGGCTGGAGCGGTAAACGCCAGCCGTTGGGTTTTTGCGCAGGTCGGAGTAGGCGACGCGGTCGGTCCCGGTGGTAACCTTGCCGCCGGTGAGGATATCGTCGGTGGCCATACCGCCCAGGATGTGGAGCTTTTCGTAGCGGTCGGGAGTACGTTTGATGAGCATGAAGTTCGTCCCTCCGGTTTGGCGCTGGTGACTTGAACTCGCCGGTCTATACGAACTTATGTTCTGACATTATGCCACGATGCGTCAACCGGATGGTGGCAGCAAAAAAGGGCGTGCTCCTTAGCCCCAATCCACCGACAAGATGAGTGTCGCGGCGTGCTGAAGAGGTAAGAAGTGCTCCGGTGGATCTGGGATAATGGTTTTCGAGACAGAAAAACAACCCCAGACCAGGAGCACCCAATAGCAACTGTCTTGAAAGTCAACAGGCATGAGCGACGACTGGCTGAGTCATATCGCGCCAAGGGTAGCCATGTTTGAGCATGGCGTTGAGCGTAACCAGCAGTTTGCGCATGGACGCGATCAGCGCCACCTTTTTCGGCTTACCAGCTGCCAGCAGCCTCTGGTAGAAGTCCCGGATAGCAGGGTTGTGGCGGCTGGCTACCAACGCTCCCATGTAGAGGACGGCCCGCACCCGGGAGCGTCCGCCCCAGACGGCGCGTTTGCCCCGCCGGGTGCCGCTGTCGCGGTTGTAGGGAGCCACGCCGACTAGGGCAGCAATCTGCTTGCGATCCAGCGTGCCCAATTCCGGCAGATGCGCCAGCAAGGTCAGCGATAGCTGCGGGCCCACGCCGGGAACCGTGCGGAGCAGGTCATCCTTCTCACGCCACACTGGACTCTGGCGCAAAGTCTGACGTAGCCCCTTATCCAAGTCGCTCAACTCTTGTTCCAACCACGCGATGTGGGCTTCAATGCGGGGACTAACGGCGCCGCTGGCGGTACCCAGCCGGTTCTTCTCGGAGACCAGCATGGTCATCACCTGGTGCCTGCGGGCAGTCAGCGAGTTGAGGACCTGGGTCTCGGCGTCCTTGAGGGGGCGCACCTCAGGACGGACGGCGTCGGCGAAATGGGCCAGGACCCCCGCGTCCAGAGTGTCGGTCTTGGCCAGCGTTCCGGTGGCCTTGGCGAAGTCCCTGACCTGGCGTGGGTTGAACCACCACCACCGGCAGTGCCGCAGCGGCCAGGGCGGCCACCAAGGGCAGCTCCAAGCCGCCCGTAGCCTCCAGCAACACCAAGGCAGGCTCCAGGTCCACTATCTGGGGGATCAGTCCCTCAATTCCGGTCTCATCGTAGGGCAGGACCCATCGCTTCCCCGTAGGCCGGACCGCAACGTCCAACTGCGCCTTTGAGACATCAATGCCTACGAACCTCGGTTCTCCTTCCATCTTACCTCCTTACCTCCTGTTTCAGTGTTGACCCTTCCTTGCACGATGCGGGCTCGATTGGCCCAGGCAACTGTACGGGTTCTACCGTTAGGGAACGCGGCGACCCCTGCTATTGAACGGTCTACCATGACCCAGATGCTACCGGTCTGCCGCGCTCCGGACCGCCACATATGAGCTATTGTCGCGGGCCAAAGTCAGGATACAAGATGCTGCCAAGCAACGACCCCGACCGGACCCAAATCACCTTTGATGACCACCGTCTGGTGGCCAATGCTGGGCTGATCCTTCCCGCCACGTTGGCCCAGCACCTGGGCCTGCCCCAACTGGTCCGGCAGCGCCTCGACCTGGGCAATGCCCCGGGCCGGGCGAACACGGGCGACAAGATTGTGACCCTGGTGGCGTCAGCGCTGGCTGGCGGCGACTGCATCGATGACGCCGACGTGTTGCGCACCGGCCGGACGGCCGGCGCTCTCGGCTGCGTAGTCAAGGCGCCATCCACCCTGGGGACCTTCCTGCGCAGCTTCCGGGGGGGCCACGTCCGCCAGTTGGATCGGGGTGAGCCGGGAGTTGCTGGCACGGGCCTGGGCTGCTGGGGCCGGACCCGGCGACGGGCCGTTGACCATCGACCTGGACTCCACCATCTGCGCAACCCACGGTCTGGCCAAGGAAGGGGCCCGCCACCATGGCTACACCGGCCAGCGAGGCTATCACCCGCTGCTGGCCATCGCCGCCGGAACCGGCGACGTGCTGATGTCTCGGCTGCGCGAGGGCCGCGCCAACACGGCTCGCGGCGCCGCCCACTTCCTGCGTGAGACGGTGGGACGGGTGCGCTACGCCGGGGCCAGGGGGCAACTCACGGTGCGCGCCGACAGCGGCTTCTATGCCCACGCCCTGGTCGCGGTCTGCCGCGCAATGCATGTCCGCTTCTCCATCACCATCCGCCAGCACGCCCGCCTGCGGAACCTGATCGAGGCGATACCCGAGGAGGACTGGACGCCGATTCCCTACTGGATGGACGGCGCCGCCGACGTGGCGGAGACCACCTACACCCCCTTCCGAAGTGAGCCTGACGCCGCACCCGCGCAGCTCGTCGTCCGGCGGGTGAAGCCCACGCCCGGTTCCCAACTGGCCCTCTTCGTCAACTACAGCTATCACGGCTTCATCACCGACCGGGACGGGGACACCCGGGCACTGGAGGCCGACCATCGGCACCACGCCGAGATCGAGAACGCCATCCGAGACCTCAAGTACGGCGTCGGGCTCAACCATCTCCCCTCGGGACGCTTCGCCGCCAACGCCGCCTGGCTGGCCGTCCAGGTGATGGCGCATAACCTCGCTCGCTGGACGGCGCGGCTCGGTCTGGGCGAGCCGGTGGTGACCACCAAGACCCTGCGACGACGCTTCTGCTCCCTCGCCGGACGGCTCACCAGTTCGGCGCGCCGCCTCACTTTGCATCTTCCAAAGCGTTGGCCCTGGGAAAACCAATTCAGTCGCGCCCTGGCGCGATTGCGAGCCTTGCCACTCCCAACCTGACGGCGCCCGTCTGCCACTGACCCGCCATCCGGCCAACTGAACGTCCCCACCACCTCGCACCAACCCAGTCCGCGAAGGGCACTTCCTGCCTACCGCCTGTCGAATTCCGCCCGCCATGGCCGCACGGCCGCCAACATCGTGCCGGTGTGGCTGCCCTCACGCCGCCCTCATCCCCATCTATTGGAATCTGGCTAGGCCCGTTCGCCTTCCCTTACCCATAATCCCTTGTGTCAACGCCAGCGACCATCGCTTCGGTGGATTCGGGCTTAGGAGGTTGCCGCGCTAGAGGGCGGCCTGGCTAAGTGGGTGTCTAAAAAGCGCCTGGTGACTATTGGGCGAGAGGTGGAATAGCGGGGGAAGACCCCTCACCCCAGCCCTCTCCCACAAGGGGAGAGGGAGTTTTTAGACACCCTCTAAGCTGGACTTTCCGCATTTCAAGCGGCGTAAGCGAGGGAATCGACAAGTCGGTGGTACAGAGCGACTGGGAGTTCCTGCGTATCGGGGTCGACAGCCGACGTTGAAAAACCCTCCGACGCCAGCCACAGGTGGCGTCGCACCAGGGCAATGGCGTCCACGCAGGTCGGCAACGGCTTGTCGTACCAGGCCGCTCGGCGCTGGGTCATGGGGCGCTGTTTTTGCAACCCGTGGGCGGCCAGGGTGGTCCAGGAGAAGATTCCCAGCAGGACGGGCGTGGTGCGGGCGATGGCCAGGTCGGACCACTGGCGTTGGGTTTCCACGCCCAGGTGGGTCCGCACCTCCTGAAAGGTAACTTCCAGTTGCCAGCGCAGGACAAACCATTCCAGGATCTGGGTCGGGTCCGCCGCGGGGTCGGTGCACAGCAAGGCCTGGGTGGCGAAGGAGCCCTGGGGATCTCGGATCAGCACCCAGCGGATGAGGACTGGAGGCTTGCCGGAGCGGTACCAGACCGCCGTTTGCGACGTGAGTTCCACCGTGCGGGTGGTGCCGTCATACCAGGCCACGGCCACGCTAGCCCAAGTTGCCTGGGGCTGGTCGAGGATCGTTTTCAGCGCGGGTCGCCGCGCGCCTTTCAGCGGCGGGCGGCCGTTCTGAGCCGGCTGACGGGCTGGCGCTGGCGCATACAGGGCGGCGTCCAGCCGTAGTCTGGCAATGAGGGTAACGGGTTCACGGAGGGATTGGCAGCAGTGGAGCAGGTCCAGCACGGCGTAGCTGTTGTCGCCCACCAGCACCAGTGGACGTTGGGGCAGCCAGCGTGGTTCGGCAGGCTCACCATGAGCGGGGTTGCAGGATCATCTGTCGCGCCCAGTCGGTGAGCTTCTTGTGCCGACGTCCCTGCTGTTGGTAGTACCGCGTCGATGGCGCCAGCACGGTGAGCACCGGCAAGGCCCAATGGCGTCCGGCCCAAGGCACGTGGCCCAGCCACATCAGGGAGATCCAGCGCAGGCCGCTGGCCTTGACCAGTTGGCTCCGGCTGGAACGCACCGCGTCGCGGTAGATGCCCCGACCTTTGATCTTGGCGCCGCGACGCCGTTCCAGGGTTTCCCGATTGGTAAAAGGCTCGTATGCCGAAGACCAAGGGGCCATCCCCACCATCAAGGTGCTGGAGCAGCAACACCAAGAGGATGCGCGCCGCTGCACGGGGCGACCACACCGCCCGGTTGAGCACCTCATGGTAGCGGGCGTAATCGCGGTGATCGCTGCGGCCCATGACCCGCAGGGCCGCGGCGACGGTGCGCTGACCCGGGGTCAGGATCGCGCCCACCAGCAGTACCTGGGCTTTCCGCCAGGTCGGGTTGGTAAACAGCGTTGCGAAGGGAATGAGTATGGATACAATGGCATTGGGCAGGGTAAGCATAGCTGGGCCTTTAGTGAGATTTTGGTCAGGCCAGCTTAGCCTGTCTTTATACTTTTTCTAAATTATGCGTAAAGTCCAGCTAAGAGGTTTCCTGGCTGACCAGGCGGTGCCGTGCGTCGGGCGTCATCTCGTAGCGGCGAGGCTTCTCGGTGGCGATCTGCACCCCGTGGGCTTCCATAATGGGCCACAGATGCTCGGCGAACCAGATGCCGAAGCGTTGCGCGGAGTAGGACGCGGTTGCATGAGCAGGCCAGCGCCCACGGATGGCCTGCTGGGCCTCGGCGGCCTTGAACACGTCCTCGGAGATGCCCTCGGCTACTTCGGCGGCGAGCTGTTCCGGACCAGGTTCGCCGCTGGGACGTGCCGCAGCGGGTGTGGGCTCAGGCGCAGGTTCCGGAATCGGAACTTCGGGCCGCTTCCGTGGTGCGGGTCCTGCGCTTGCTCCGGCGGAAGATTTGACCGCATCGGTAATCTCGTAGATGCGCGGCGAGACGGTGCGAGTCATCACAACACCCCGCTGCTCCAGTTTCGGCCACACGGCCCGGATCAGGTATTGCCCGAAATGGGCGGCGGTGTCGGCAGAGGGATGGTTGGGCCAGCGCCCCTTGATGATTTTCTGCGCATCCCCGGCCTTGAATCTGCCCACCGGCAACTGGCGGATCAGTTCGTCAGCAATATCGTCGGCGCTGACACCCTGGGTTGCGGCGGTCGGTCGGGCTTTGGGGGCGGGAGCTGTGGCCCCCGATGGTGTCGCTGACGGCGTTGCTGATGAATTCGGACTCGGAGTAGCCGCCGGTGTCGGGGCAATCGCCGGAGCCGGAGTCGGCGCGGTTGAGGCTCCCGCCGGAGCCTGTGCGGCCGGAGCCTGTGCGGCCGGAGCCTGTGCGGATGGTTTACGCGTAACGGCAGGAGGCCGCGCCGGTGTTTGCGTCCACGTTGGTACAGGATTGGGACGGGAAGCGTTCGGCAGGTTCCAGCGGAAACGGTCGGGAATGAACCGCTCAATCTCCGGCGAAATCGCGCCGCCGCCGGGAGCCGTAATCCACAGGAACGGCACCCGCTCCCAGCCAGCATCCAGAGCCATCTCGCGCACCTTGACGAACAGGGCGCCAAAATCGCTGTCGTTGCTGATTACCGCGATGTAGCCCGCCTGACCCGCCGCCAAATCGCCAATGGCATCGGCGGTGATGGCCAGATCGGCGGAGTTTTTAGCCATCTCCCGGCTGAAATGTTGGACACCGCGAACCCGCCGCGCCAGCTCGGGGTAGGTTGCCTCAAGCCACATCCGCCAAAGCGCCACTTTGTCGGCGCGCACGTACAGCGACAAGCTGCCTACTGGTGGATATTCGGCCGGCCAGTCGGCAACCGTCTGTGCGATAACATCCTGCGCGAGGTCCGGCTCCCGCAGGTTTTCGGTGTCAACATAAATGGCAGCGCCGGCCGACGCCGGATGGTTTCCGTTGGATTTGGTTGCCATTTTGGGTTATGCTCGACCTATAATGTTAGCTGAGCCGGTATCAACCGCCGGTGTACCGGGTCGGTAGCTACACCGAATCGGTCCAGAGTCATTGCCCCGAGCAGTCTGACGTCGTTGTTATGCCCAAAGGCTACGTGCACGGTCCTGGCGCGTCCATCGATCTCGAAGCGGGCTAACCCTATCGACATTTGGACAATTGAGCCTTCGGCGAGAACAAACTGCTCTTCCTCGTCTCGCGCTATTCCGAGATCGTCCAGCACTGATCCCGGCACCACAGAATAGAGGGCGCCGGTATCCACCAATCCGACCAATTGCAACGTCCGGTCCGCGTCCGCGCTGCTGATGGAAAACGCGACGTCAAAAGTTCCCATGTCTGTTTCGCCGACCGTGGAGCCGGGTAGTATCACGCGCGCAGCCGGAGCATCCACCATCAGACAAACGCCAGCTGCTCGAAGTTACCGCCAACCACCGGATTCGCGTCCAGGCCAAGCCACTGTTCAACCAGCGTGCCGTAGACGCCGCGAAAGTCGGTGTTGAAGGCCAAGTCGCCTTCCAGCAGGTCGTTTTGGGCCAGCGACGGATATTCTCCATACATACCGCCGCGCACCGGGTCTCCGATGGCGAACGCCACGCCGCCGCTGCCGTGGTCGGTGCCGCTGCCATTGTCCCGGACGCGCCGTCCAAACTCGGTGAACGCCAGGATTACCACGTTGTCAGCCACGTCGTGTTCACGCAGGTCGGCGTAAAAATCGCCCACCGCGCTGCTGAAATCGGCCAGCAGTTTGGGATGCACCGTCGCCTCGCTGGCGTGAGTGTCGTATCCGCCCTGCTGGGTGTAGAACACGCGGGTGCCCAGGTTGGCGGTCAGCACCTTGGCGATGCCCTGTAGGTTTTGGGCAATAGAGGTGTCAGCATACTCGACGCTGGACGTGTACATGTCAGGGGCGGCTTTGAGGATGTCGGCGCCTTGCAGTGCGTCCAGACCAGTTTGGCCCAGGTAATCCATCGTTGCGCCCAGGCCCACCGTGGGAGAGTACATTCGGGCGAAAATGTCCAGGGCCTTGGAGCGTGCCGGCTCGCCCTGGATACCGGTCAGCACGCCGTAGGTTTCCAGCACGGCCACCGATGCCACCGGAACGCCGGTTAGGGCCATTGCCCGCGGCAGACCGCGCCCGAAGTTGACGCCCGTCAGCACGTTCTCGGCGTGCGGGTCGAGGTCGCGAATGACCCGGCCCAGCCAACCTTCGGTGCCCACCTTCTCCGGTTCGCAGGTGTGCCAGATGTCCATGCTGCGGAAATGGCTGCGGTTGGGTGTCGGATAACCGATGCCGTTGATGACGGCCACCTTGCCGGCGTCGTACAGATTCTTGACTTCAACCAGCGATGGGTGGAATCCCAACTGATCATCAATGGCCAGCACATCGTCCGCCGCAATGCCGACGCTGGGGCGGTTATCGTGATACCGGCCATCGGAGTAGGGGATAACCGTGTTCAGATAATCGTTGCCGCCGGTAAGCTGAACGATGACGATGATGGGGTCTTTCGTGGTGCTGGTCATAGATGAGCCTCTCCGTGCGAGGTGGATGAGCGTAGTTTAGCATAGAGGGTGAAGCATATTCGGATAGAGGTAGAGACAGGGTCTTTCAGTTTTCAAGGATTGGCCAAGCCAAGGATGGCTAAGGCTTGGCCAGGCGCCCAGCCGATGCGCCGTATTGCCGCCGCGATGTTGGTCTCTCCACCGCTCCGCAGCAGTCCCAAGACCACGTTGCGCAATGCCGCCATCACCTGAGGCGCCGCCCCGGTTCTCACCTGGGATGCGTCCTCCCCCAGGGTCACATCCCGGACGTAGTGCAGCCGGTTCTCAATTCCCCAGTGGCCCCGTACATACTCCAGCAGTTTCCCCGGCCCGGTCTCCCTCCCCAGGCTGGTGATAGCGTAGCGCGTCTCCATAGACACGCTCCCCTTCTGTTCCACCCGCCGCCGCACTTGGCAGACCTGCCGCACCCCGGGCCAGTCCAGGTATTCATTCAGCGCCTCCGTAGCCCGCAACTGCCTCGTCTCCCAGCGATCCCCGTGACGGCCCCGCCGCCGGGCCTGCCGGTACTGGGCTCCCCACACCGGCTCCGCAAACGCCAAGGCAATGGCATCGTACAGTTCCCGCTGGTTCTTTTTCACGATGACCAGATAGTCACCCCCAGCGTCCAGCAACTGTTGGCAATAGTCCCGCTGACAATACAAGGCATCCCCGGTAATCACGTTACCCGCCACCGGCAGCAGTTCCGCGGTCAGTTGCCGGGCCGTTGTCAGTTCCCCCTGTACCGGCCCCACCCCCCTTTTGCCCTACCACCAGGCTGGATTCGTGAGCATATCCGGCCACCAGGCGCACCCCGGGCAACTCTTGGCCGTGAATCCCCCGCAGGGCTTTGCCGTCCACCGCAATGGCGCTCCCCTCCGGCAGTCCCGCCCGGCTCCACCCGGCCAGAGCGGTCTCGAAGGCGGCCGCGTCCAGCCGACGGAATACGGTATGAAGGCTGCCCACCGCTGGCGTCCTGGGCCGGGTGAAACCCATGGCCTGCACCGTGGCGGCATCTTGCTGGCGGCCCCATTGATGAATCGCGTAGAGGCTGCGGGCCCCGGAGAGCATGGCGCAGACGGCCAGCGTCAGGATGGCCGGCAGAGGATGACGCCGTCCCCGCAATCCCCGGGGGTCCGGCACCGAAGCCAGGACGGCGGGCAGGCTTTGCGCTAGTTCCGTCGTGTTCATACCCCCAGTCTAAGGCTTCTTCTGAAAACTGAAAGACCCTGGAGGTAGAGATACCTAATCTAGCGTAGCCGAATACGAAGAACATCAATCATTGCGGCTCGGTTTTCCGTCGGGGTACCAAGCTGAGGGAATGGGATATTCAACCCTTCGCTTACGAGTCTCATGGTCTTGTTAATCGCTTGGCTGGAGGCTTCCTGTAGGATACGCTCTACTTGTTGTAGTAGCTTAAATTGGCACTACTCGGTTGTGGTCAAGCCGTGGACTCATGGGGACCCGAGGGTTCGAACGGACGAGTTACGTTGACCGGCATGGTGTTTCTGGAACTGCCGCAGTGGCCTGCGGCAGTTCTTATTGTAGCCTGACGCGGTTGGTGTGGTTATTTCTCGCACACCACTCCGTCGCCATCTCCGTCCCTGGCACTGGGCACCATCCACTTGGGGAAGCCTCTGCCATTGCCTTTGCTCCCCTGTACACGGGTTTCTCCAGCCGCCTGTGCCGCGTCGCAGGAGTTGTACGTCCTCATTTCCGGCGTCGGCGTCTGTTGTACTGGATTGCTGGTCGGCCCTGGTGTCGGTTTCACTTGGCTCTGGCTGGATACCATCAGTTCCGGACGCTTCGCACACGTATTGAGCATCTGGGCCAGAGAGGTATGTTCCTGCTGGGTGACCGTCAGTTCCCAGGTGCTCTTAATGGTAATCCAGTCGGTGGCGTACTGGCACCAGTAGGTTCGGTCTTCCGGTTTCCATTGATCTGGCCCTCGTGCTCCCTTGGAGCGGTTGGCGCCGGCCGTGACGGCGATCAGGTGCTGGGGATCCTCCAAATAGTTGGCGTAGCGTTCCCTTTGATTGGCTGACCATTGCCAGGCTCCACTGTCGTGCGCGTTGCCCAGTGGCACCATGTGGTCAACGTCGAGTCGGCCTGGATCAGTGACGATGGTGTTGGTGTATGGGGCCAACCATTCGCCGGCGGCGACGCGGCACTTCCTGTCGGTCCGATAGGCAACCGCGGTCCTGCTTTCGGCAATCAGCACCTCGTTGCGGGCATCTTGGCAATCCCTGTCGGCGTCGGTCCATTGTTTCCAATCGTTGCGGTCGTAGTCCGGCAGCGTGGCTGGGACTGCTGACACGGTCACACGCAGAACTGTTGCTGTGCCGGTCGGTGTCGGTGTCGGCAGTGCTGGCAGCGCAGTCGCCGGCGGGACAGGCTGGGCCGGCGTCGTTTCCGCTGCCGGCGTCACTGCGGGCAGTTCTGTGGTTGTCGCTGCCACCGAAGGTCTAGCATCGGTGCTCGTCTCGTTCCCGACTTGAGGAGCTGGTGACGTCGAACCCGACGAACAGGCTATCAGCAGAGCTGCGATGATCCAGATGAGGGCAGAAGCAAATCTCACGGTTCGATCTCCAAGGGCGTACTATTTGTGTTTGCGGTGTGCAGGAATCACTCCTGAATCCCGGGTAAACGGCGGCAATTGTCTCACCAGTCCCTCGAACTGGCAACGACGCCAGATGGGGGATTCAGAAGTCGCTGGTAGTTGCGCCTTCGGGCTCGGAGCCCTCGTCCACACGGTCTGGACAGTCCTCGCCTGTGATGTCTCAGAAGCGACATTCCGGTCTGCTCGGCACTCGGGCGGGCGGCTTGTCGGCCGCGAGTCGGCGGATCAATGTTCCCAGGTTCTGTATGAACTGGTCATCGACTGCCTCCGCCGGTATGCGGACCGTGTGGTCTAAGTAGGTGGCCTGGCCCCTGAGTTTGAGACTCCGGTATTGCTCCAGCGCTCTCGGGATGGCGTACAGGTAAATCATCACCTGTACGACGTGACTGGCGCTGTCCTGCCCGGTCTTCACGTCGACGATGACCGCTTGGCCGTTCCTCTGCGTGATCAGGTCGGGCTGGCCCGCCAGCGTTGCTGACCTGCCGTGGAGTTCGAAGCTGTTCTGTCCCTCGATGTTCACATCAAAGCCACCGTGCTTCCAGTTTGCTTTTCGCTTGTTGAGGAGAGCAGTGTGGTTCAGCATCCACTCGGCTTGGTTGAACTCGGACAGGGTTCTGGTCCAGTCCTGGTAATGGGCCTTGAACCAGACGGCCCATTCACACGAGTTTTCGCCGGTCAGCAGCTTGGCCAGCCAGGTGGCCCAGATGTAGGGGTGTTCGCGGCGCTGGGCCAAGGTCTGTTCACTGGAAGTGGGCTGGTGTCGGTGCTCTTCAGTCAAGTTTATTTCAGTGTCCGTCGAGCCCACAAGGGGGCGCCTGTCATCAAATGGTGGACCAGCGTGTAAACGGCGGCCGTAAAGTGGGCCACGTGGGCGGCTTGATGGTCGGGTTGCGATAACCCAGTGGTACGTTTTGCCGCCGCCGGCAACGAGGCTCTGCCGGTGCCCAATATGCTGGAAGCAGCGGCCTGATCAACATCAAAAGGGATGACGCGCTTTTACACCTATTGGCGGGACACTACCCATGACGGCGAAGGCGACAATAATACGTCTGATGCTCAACGCCAAAAATTTGGCAAATTGGCTTTCCGGCCAGACTTCTAGGGCCCGTTTCTTGGAGATAGGCTCTCTTGCTGACGCATTCTCCTTGGATTGGGCGAATCTGGAAATCGTGTGCTTTACTTCGGCGGTTTAGCGTGATATAAGGTGGTATATGGTGAAAACGCTGACTTACAGATTATTGGTGGCTAGAAGGACATCAAACGCCCCTGAGATTCGTTTCGTGCGTGGAGCCTGTAGACCTAGCTTGGACGGTGATGAGATGGATGGCTTGAGTTCGGTGATCGGGGGTCTTCAAGACTTGGTGTCGGAACAGGAGCGGGAGGCGGCGGAAGAGGAACGGCAGGCGGCGGAGAAGAGACAGCGGTCGACGAAGGTTCTTCAGGTCCTTAGGTGGGCTACGGCCGAGTTGCAGGCGTTGGCGGAAGCTGACGTGTTGCCGGAAGCTGGGGCGTTGGGTAGTGGGTTTGGGAGTTCTGTCGCTGAAAGGTCGGTTGGCGAAAGGCCGCTTGGAATGGGCCACGAAGGTCCTCCGTGGATATTTCATCCGGTGTTCTCGAAGTTCCTGCCCCCGGAAAAGGATGAAGAAATGAAAGAGCCCGTATATGACCCTCGTGTCGTTTCCGGGAAAAGGAACTATCGCCAACGGGCGCTTGCGGCGGCGCGGGTTTACGGGCCCGAACTGCGGGAACCGGCGCTGGCGGATGCCATCTTCCGCACTGGTGAGACCAATGCCGGTGACGCCTCATCGGCGAGGGCGTCGTTGGGCGGCCTGACCAGGTATGGGGGAGAGTGGACCCGTAAACACGGTTGGCTGATTTACGCGGGTGAAGGGCTGGCTCCAGACCAAGCGATGATACTTCTGCTGGCTGAGGAAAGACGGCAGCAGGCCGGTGTAGAAGGCGAAAACGCCGAAAGTTCGGCGATAGTGACACAGACCAGTGGCGAGTCGTACGTGCCATAGGGTAGCATGGTGCTAATTTGAGGCACAACACATAAAACAGATGGCCGCAGCGGTTGTACCCGCTACGGCTGGATGTAGGTCCCGCCCAAGACGGAGGTCTACGTTGTTGAATATACCATGCTGCTGGGCGAGCAGTTCCAGGGTAACAGTTCAGAGTTGCGGGGAAATGAGCAGTTGACGGCAGGCGGCGAGAGGATTTAGACCCTGGGCGCGCCAGGTGCCGAAGAGGGATGCCAGCGTCATCTTGCTCTCGGTGCCCTGCTCCGAGCGGGTGCCGCCGCTGATCTTGCGACTGATGACCAGGTGGCGAAGGCTGCGTTCGGCCGGGTTGTTGTCCGACGGCACGTCCGGTTCGGCCACGAAGACGAAGAGTTCCTTGATGAAGTGCTCGATGCGCCGGCACAGCTTGCCCTGGACAACCGACGGGTCAGACAGGAAAGGGCGGCAGATGGCCAGCAGCTTCCGCTCCCAGGCCAGTTGGGCAACACGCCTTTGCCATGGCTCGTGATGGTTGCAGGCTTTGGCTGCGACATAGAGCTGGTGGACGGCCGCGGCCCATCGGGCCAGTGCGGCGTCTTTGGGGTAGCGGGTGCGCTGGTCGTGGATGTCCCGCAGCAGGTGGGCCCAGCACCGCTGCTTGGGGCCATCGTAATGGTGGTAGGCGGCGTAGAAATCGCTGACCAGCACTCCGGAGAAAGCATCGCTCAGCGCCTCGTCCACCACCGCCTTGCCCGACCCCGCCGCAGGAAGTAGCGCTCGGTGGGGGTGCTGAAAGTCCACACGTAGCCGTTGGCCCCGCTCTGACGCCAGCCGGTTTCGTCGGCGTGGACCACTGGGCTGGCGCGGATGCGGTCCAGGATCGCGGCCACTGCCGGTTGGGCCCGCTGCGCCGTGCGATGGATGGCGCTCACGATGGCCCCCACGCTGAGGCGCAACTGATGCACGGTGTCCAGATACCACTGGACGCTGCGGATGGGCAGCCGCCCCTCTTCCCGCAGCGTGGCGATCAGGCTGAGCAGGTTGACGCCGAGACGCTGCTGGCCCAGGACCACGCTGTCCAGTTCCGCCGGAGGTGTGCAGCGCCGTCGGCAGGCCGGGCAAGTCCGAGCAATGTAGACGTGCTCGGTGACTTGCACCGGAACCACCGGCAGCTCGATGACTTCCCGAGTGCGCTGGATCCAGCCGCCGGACAGGTGGGCGCCGCAATCGGGACAGTTCTCCATCACGTGCTCCACCCGGTGGGTCGGTGTCATGCGCGGGCGAGCGAAGCCGTGGCGTCGCTGCTTTCTGGGCTGCTGCGCTGGGGGCTTCCGGCCCGATTTCGCCTTGAGGCCGGGCATTCGGAGCGGGCCGCCCGGTTTCGCCTGGCCTTCCAGTTCGGCAATCCGCCGCTGCAACCGCTCAATCACCCGCTGCTGTTCCAGAACGGTGGCCTGCAGTTGGGCGATGATGGCGATGAGGACATCGCGGGTGGCGGTGGTCAGGTCAATTTCGGTATCCACTCCCTGTATATGACATAACCGCCGCCACCCGTGCCAGCGTCTGGCAGCCCGCCTTCGGCCAATTCACCTCACCAAGTCTGAACTGTTACGTTCCAGGTTTCGGTTTTCTTTTCCGGTCGGTGCGTCAGCCTTTTGCGGGCCGACGGCGCGCTCGGATCCTTGTGCATTTTGCCGCGGTGCTCCGGCCGTAAGGTCGGTGGCGTCGCGGCTTTTTGCTTGACCACGAGAGACGAATCAGAAACCTCAAGTAGGAGTAAATCGTGAAATCTAAAAAAAACAGGTCCGCCGCCAAGGCGAGCGGCAAGTCGTCAACGGATTGTCATACCGTGGTCTACACCCGTGTGAGCGCCGCTCAGCAGGAGAAGGAAGGGACTTCGCTGGAGTCGCAGATTGCGCGTTGCAAGCAGCAGGCCGAGGAGGACGGCTTGTCGGTCGATCCTGCCTACGTCTACAAGGAACAGGGGACCGGTGCTGATCTCAACCGTCCGGTGCTGGCCCAGCTCCGCCAGGCTGTGCAGGCTGGCGAGGTCGGCGTTGTCTACGTCTGCGCTCCGAACCGCCTGTCCCGTAATCCTCTCCACCTGCTGTCTCTCCGTGAGGAGTTTGCGTCGGCCGGTGCCGACCTCCGTTGTGTGCGTGGCCGTTCCGACGACGCCCCCAAGGGCGGTCTGCCCAACGGGACTGGACTCGGCATCTTTCGATGTAGACGCCACAAGGTGGACAAGGTCCAGACGGCAGATGAGCAAGAGGTTAGCCTAGTCCGCCTAGTCCGCGAGTTGTTGTTGAAGGGGTGGTCCGTTTGCCGCATTGCGGTTCTGTTGAACGCAATGGACACGCTGACCAAACGAGGTAGGCGCTGAAACGTCCAGATCGCCCAGCGGGTTCGGTGGCGTCACCGCTTTTTGGTTGACGCCCCTCACAACTTTCGGGGTACTGGCAAATCTCATCTACGGAGGAAATGATGGAATCCCCAAAAAAAGTTCCGTCGCCAAGGCGGACCGTAATCCGGCAACGGGTCGCCTTCTGATGTACTCCCGTGTGAGTACCGCTGGCCAGCAGGAGAAGGATGTCCCTGAACAGGCGCGAGGTGACCAACCGCGTGGAACCCTACGTAGGTTGGTGGCCTTGGTAAAGAAATCTTTGCATGGGAAAAAGAGGAAACAAGATGGCTAAGAATCCGTCGAGCTTTGGCAAGCCCGAAGTTAAAAGAACGGAACCGCGGGAGATTGGAGCCTCGTCCGCGGCACCACGACCAGCCGAGCAGTCACTCGAGGAGGTCGTTTCGGATGATAGCGGCCTCGGAGGTTGTTGGCAATCGGCGGCAGAACCTGGCGGCATTTGGCCTGAGGAGAGGTCGTTGGACTTGCACTTGGACGGTTCGCTCGTTGAGGGCTGGGTGGCCGGTTTGCCCGTCGTGGACGGAGTGGCGGACAGCGGGTGGAAGGAGTGCACAGGGGGCCGCGTGAGGCTGGTGGTCCACGTGAGCCGCTGTCCCCGAGCAACGGGAATGGGTACGCGTGATGGCGTACGGCGGCGCCTACGCCAAGGAGGTGATGAGATAAGGCGGGCCCGTTATGGGAACGGTCGCCGGCGGCGTGCGGAGCGCGTCCGTCGGCGACGGGAAAGAACGAGACTGACGACAAGGGAGTGAGAGGCCTGAAAAGAATGAACATCCAGCTGTCAGCGTCGTGGGCTGGTTGTTTCGGCTCTACGTGGAAGGCAGGAGTCTGTGCAAGATTGCCGAGACGCTGAACGCAGACAATCAGCGGTCGAGTAACTGATGGATTTGGCATACAGCCAATTTGAGCGGAAAGGAGGATTGACATGTCGGCAAAGAGAAAGAAGGCGCTTGGGTACGCGCGCGTGAGTGCGGCTATTCAGGAAGATGGGACGTCGCTGGACACGCAGACCGCGGCGATCATCAATCTCGCGAAATCCATGGGATACGAGATTGGACCGGAGGACGTTCTGCGGGAGGTTGGAACGGGGATTACCTTGGACCGGCTGGTGTTAGCCCCAATCCACCGAAAAGATGAGTGTCGCGGTGTGCTGAAGGGGTAAGAAAGTGCTCCTGTGCATCTGGGATAATGGCTTTTGAAACAGGAAACCGTCCCCAGGCCAGGAGCACCCAAAAGATGCTAGCAGATGACCACCCCGACCGCATCCAAATCGCCTTTGACGACCACCGCCTGGTGGCCAATGCTGGGCTGATCCTGCCAGCCACGCTGGGCCGGCATCTGGGCCGGCCCGAACTGGTTGACCGGCACCTGGACCTGGGTCGCGCCCCAGGCCGAGCCAACACCGGCGACAAGGTGATGACGCTGGTGGCGTCTGCTCTGGCCGGAGGAGACTGCATTGACGACGCCGACGTGCTGCGCACCGGCGGGACGGCTAGCGCCATCGGCTGCGTAGTCAAGGCGCCATCCACCCTGGGGACCTTCCTGCGCAGTTTCCGGTGGGGCCACGTCCGCCAACTGGATCGGGTCAGCCGGGAGCTGCTGGCCCGGGCCTGGGCGGCTGGGGCCGGACCCGGCGACGGGCCGTTGACCATCGACCTGGACTCCACCATCTGCGAGACATACGGTCTGGCCAAGGAGGGGGCGCGCGACCACGGCTACACCGGCCAGCGAGGCTATCACCCGCTGCTGGCCATTGCCGCCGGCACCGGCGACGTGCTGATGGCTCGGCTGCGCAAGGGCCGCGCCAACACCGTTCGGGGCGCCGCCCACTTTCTACGCGAGACGGTGGGGCGAGTACGCTACGCTGGCGCCAGAGGACAACTCACGGTGCGGGCTGACAGCGGCTTCTACACCCACGCCATCGTCGCCGTCTGCCGCAAGATGGATGTGCGCTACTCCATCACCGTCCGCCAGCAAGCCCGCCTGCGGAATATCATCGAGGCCATACCCGAGACTGACTGGACGCCGATTCCCTACTGGATGGACGGCGCCGCCGACGTGGCGGAGACCACCTACGCCCCCTTCCAGGATGAGCCCGACGCGGCACCGGTGCGGCTCATCGTCCGGCGGGTGAAGCCCACGCCCGGCTCCCAGCTGGCCCTCTTCGCCAGCTACAGCTATCACGGCTTCATCACCGACCGAGACGGGGACACCCTGGAACTGGAGGTGATAGACGACAATTAGTCCTGCCGGTAACGTCGACTATTTTTGCCGGTCGATATGGGGTAATCATTCGGTACGGAGGTACCGTTGATTACAGACCGACAAACCAGGCTATTGAGGCAGAAACGTATGGAAGGCAAGACACAGGAAACGGCAGCGGCCAAGGCTGGGATGAGCGTACGTTCAGCGCGCAAGTGGCAGAGTGGCCCATTGCCGTCGCAGGCGAAACCGGAGCATCGGTGGCGCACTCGGCCGGATCCCTTCGACGGGGTGTGGGAGGATGAGATTGAGTCGCTGCTGCGGAATGATCCGACGGGCAAGCTAAAGGCAACGACAATTATCGACTGCCCTTCGACAAGCTCAGGAGGCCGAGCAGCATCCCGGGCGGTTCAGCGCGTCCCAGCTGCGCACCCTGCAACGACGATTGCAGGCCCTTCGACCGGCTCAGGAGGCGGGCGCTGCATGGTCCGGATCAGGAGGTGTACTTCCCCCAGGTGCATCCGCCGGGACGGGAGGCCCAGTTCGACTTCACCCACTGCGGGGAACTCAAGGTGACCATCGCCGGACAGTCCTACCCCCACCTGCTGTTCCAGCTGATACTCAGCCACTCGGGATGGCGCTACGCTGAGGTCGCCGCCGGTGAGACCTTCCTGCCTTGCAGCAGGGATTGCAGAATGCCCTCTGGACCCTGGGCGGCGTTCCAGAGGTGGTGCGCAGCGACAATACCGCGGCTGCCACTCACGAATTGCGCAGCAGCCGCGGCCGCGCTCTTAACGACAATTACGCCGCCCTGCTGGACCACTATGGCCTCCGCTCCACCCGCATCAATCCCGGCCAGAGCCATGAAAACGGCGTCGCCGAGCACGCCCACTACCGCTTGAAGGACGCCATCGACCAGGCCCTCATCCTGCGGGGCAGCCGCGATTTCGACACTGTCGACGACTACGCCAGCTTCGTCCGGCAGATGGTGGAGAGACGCAATCGCCTGGTACAGGGGAAGCTGGAGCAGGAGTTGCTTTGCCTACGCTCTCTGCCGCCAGCTCCGGTGCCGGAATACGTCAACTACCAGTCCAAGGTGCGCAAGTGGTGCACCATCCAGGTAGCGGGACATAGCTACAGCGTGCCCTCCCGCCTCATCGGCAAGGAGGTGCAGATCCGTCTGTACGCCGACTGGGTGGAAGTGTACTACAAGGGCCACCTGGTGGAACGGATGGAGCGGGTGCGTGGCGAGGGGGAAGCCAACGTCAATTACCGCCACGTCATCGGCTCATTGGTGCGCAAGCCCGGAGTCTTTGCCCGCTACCGCTTCCGGGAGCAGCTATTTCCCACCATGCACTTCCGGCTGACCTACGACGCGCTCAGGGAATGGCGCGGGGAGCGTGCCGACGTGGAGTACGTGCGGATCCTGCACCTGGCGGCGACCACCATGGAAGCCACGGTGGACAGCGCGCTGTCGTTACTGCTGGAGGCGGGTGAGTCCTTCGACTACGCGGAGGTGCGGGACCTGGCCGAGCCCAAGGTGCCCGAAGCTCCGGTGCTGGTCTGGTCTGGGAAGCCGGACCTGAAAATCTACGACCGCCTGCTCACGGTCAGCCTGGCGGCGGCGGGGGTGTGCGCATGACGGACACCAGCGTGATGCAGGACCGCATCGGCCAGTTGTGCGGCCAATTCAAGCTGCCCACGGTGGGCGCCCAGTCGGTGGCTCGTTTCACCGCCGCTGGACACGGCGATGCCCTGGCAACTTTCCTGGAGGTACTGGAACAGGAAGCTGAGGATCGCCGCCACCGGCGCATCAACCGGCTGCGCCGGGAGTCCCGGCTGCCCTCGGGCAAGACCTGGGAAACCTTCGAGCACGACCGAGTCCCCCTGGCGCTGCGGCAGCAACTGGACCAGCTGGCCCAGGGCAGCTTTGTGGAGCGCGGCGTCAACGTGCTGGCCTTCGGGCTGCCCGGCACCGGCAAGACCCACGCCCGGTGCGCCCTGGGCCACCGCCTGGTGGAAGCCGGCCACTCCGTCCTTTTCGCTCCGGCCTACCGCCTGGTGCAGGAACTGCTCGCCGCCAAGCGCGATCTGGACCTGCCCCGCCAGCTGCGCAAGCTGGACAACTTCGACTTCCTGCTCCTCGACGACCTGGGCTACCGGCCCCAGGGCGCCGAGGAATCGGAGGTCCTCTTCACCCTCATCGCCGAACGCTACGAGCGCCGGTCGTTGGGCATCACGTCAAACCTGGTCTTCTCAGAGTGGGAGCGCATCTTTGCCAACCCCATGGCCACCGCCGCGGCGATTGACCGGGTCGTGCACCACTCCGTCATCCTGGAGTTTGACGTCCCCAGCTACCGGACCAACGCTGCCCAGCAACGCGTCCAGGCCAAGGAGGTGAACCGGCAAAACTGATTGACGCCAACAGGACCGGCAAATATAGTTGACGCGGGACAGGAGGCCGACCATCGGCGCCACGCCGAGATCGAGAACGCCATCCGAGACCTCAAGTACGGCGTCGGGCTCAACCATCTCCCCTCAGGCCGCTTCGCCGCCAACGGCGCCTGGCTGGCGGTGCAGGTGATGGCCCACAACCTGGCCCGCTGGACCGCGCGCATCGGTCTGGGTGAGCAACTGGTAACCACCAAGACCCTCCGACGACGCTTCTTCTCCCTCGCCGGACGGCTCACCCGCTCGGCGCGCCGCCTCACTTTGCATCTTCCCCAGCGCTGGCCCTGGAAAAACCAGTTCAGTCGCGCCTTGGCTCGATTGCGAGCAATTCCACTCCCAGCCTGACGGCACCGCTGGTGTCAACGCCGACGGAGATCTGACCCACTCACCAGACTACCCGACCGCCTCGCAGACTTGCGCCAGGCTGGTCCCCGAGCGTCTCTTGCTGCACACTACCCTGACAATTTCGCCCAGCATCGCCACCGCGGGCCGCCATCATCGTGTCTGTGTGGCTATCTCACGCCGCCCTCATCCCCATCTATTGGAATCGGGCTTGCCCCGTTCGCCTTCCCTTGCCCATCATCCCTGGTGTCAACGCCACGGCCCATCGCTTCGGTGGATTCGGGCGGATGCAGAGATGGGGGAGGTGTTAGCCAAGCTGGAGGATCTGCGGGGGCGGTTGTCGGTGCTGGAGGAACAGAGCAAAAGGCAAGAAAACGTGGTTGCTGCGGGTGAGCGCATCCGGGATTATTGCCAGAGGGTGTCTGCGGGTTTGGATGAACTGGATGCCGACGGCAAGCGAGCGTTGCTGTCGCGCTTGGGCGTAAAAGTGCTGGCGGTGAAAGGGGACGTGATGATCACGGCTGAGTTGGACGCCGGTTTTGTGGTAAATGAGGACACTACTTCTTTAGTGATGTGCATACTTTCCTCCGTAGTTTGAGTGGTCGGCAATACACCGACCACCATTCCGTGTATTTTCCCACAATCAGGCGACGTCGGCAGATTCGGGCTTCGTTACCCCCTCCACCGAACCACCAGCCTCCTTAACCACATCGTTGACAATCTGTATGACCTGGTTCAGGAACTCTTGTGCCGCTGTGTCCAGCACAGAGCTGATCGAAGGCGCGGCCACGTTATAAATCTGAGCCATCTGTTTTGCCCTGTTAATGCTCGACCCCGTGCCGCTGAAACCAAGAGCGGTTTGCCAGCTGGTGAGGTGAGTTGTAAGTAGACGCTGCTCCGCCAATAGGTGGATTTTGGTGAACACACTCCGGCGTATCTCGTTGATAGCGGATTGCCTTTCGTCTTCGTTTGCCGGCTGTTTGGTCCACCCAGCTGGGTTATCCAGCCATCGTGAGATACTGGTTTGCAACTGGCGCACCAAGTCAGCGACTGGCCGCAGTCCGTTGTATTCGTTATCCCATCGGTTGGCGATGCGCCGGCACAGTGCTTTGACACGTCCCCAGTGTTCCTTGGGAAGCCCTTCGTAATAGCTGAGGCCGAGCCGTCCCAGCCACGGGTTTTTGAACCCATCCGTGGCGTCCCGCAATGCCAATTCTAGCCGGGCTATGTTGTAGATTGGCGTGGCGACACTGGGCTCGGGAAGTTCAGCCGACTCTTGCATTCGCTCCATCAAGCGCTGCATATTCTTGATGAAACCGGGGGGGATTGACCCCGTGGCCCGATTCAAGCCGCCCAGGTAAAAGTCATTGCTTCCCAGCTGACGCTCCAATATCTCTGTTACCGGAGCCCCCAGCGAATCGCGCAGGCTGGCAATAGCGTTGCCGATTGAGGCGTGCACGTGGTTACGCTTCTGCTCGTAATTGGCCAAATTATCGCCTTCCACCTGGTCAAAATGGGTAAACGCGACGGCGAGTTTGTGTCCGTGACCACTGCTGCCAGCCGATCGCAGGAGTTCCAGCGGAGCGGCCTGCATCGGCGACTGTGCGTTGTCTACTAGCAAAATCATATCCACCTCGGAGAACCTTTTCGTTACCTTTGTGGATACGCTAGTAGCCTCTTTCGCAGAATGGCCGAGTCCTTCACCATCGAGAAATACCAGCCGTCGGTCAGGGTTCTGCAGGTCCATTGCCGCCGGCTGAAAAGGTCCACGCACTCGAATGCCATTAACCAGCGGCGTCAGTAGTCGGCCAAACTGCTGGCCATGATTGCTGGCAAACCACCGCACTTGTTGCAAAAAGGCCTGGCGGTTATGCCCTTCAAAGTACCAAAGGGTAGGCCAATTCTTCCCTTGGTACTCAAAATCACCCGCTCCAATCAGATCAAAACGCTCAATAATGGCATCCATGATGTCCAGGGAAAGTTGACCGAAATCGCGGTTATCGTACAGGGCGTTGGTGAAGTAATCCAACCAGTCTTGCCGGCGGTTGCCATTGTCCAGACCTTGAAAGTCCCCCTGCTCCGCCGCAGTCTGCCCTGACACCTCCTCTGCAATTCGCCGGATGCGAGCGACATAGCCCGCCAAGCGCTCGTTGTTGCTGGTGAGTTCGGCGCCGTCAACGATTTCGTCATCCGGCAGGACATCCGTTGCAGACGTTTCGTCCTCATGCCCGTAGTCCATCTGGTACTGGTCGTCCGGCTCCTTCCCTGGCTGTTCCTGTTGCCAGGAGCCAAGAAGGTAGGAAAGACGGAAACGTCGTTCCCGGTGTTCCAGCAAAGCGGCAGCGATTCCTGAATCGGCCTGCCCGTGAATTACGCTGCTGCACGCTTCTTCTAGGCACTCATCAACAGCGCAGCGAACCTCGTGCTCCGTCATAAAAGTTACTGCCGCTACATACGCTTCATACGAGTCTGCGGCAGTGATTATCTCGATGTCAGCAGTCGTCGTCTTTGCCGTTGATGTGGAAGGAAACCGGTCTTCTTTATGCCGGGAGCCGATCAATTGGCGCAGCAAGGTAGTTTTGCCGGCTCCAGTGGTGCCAACTAGCATCACTCGTGCGTAGCCGTCTTCCGGCCCCGGCAGTGGGATAATTGCATCCCGTTGGTCTCTGGCGTTGATCTTACCGACCTCAATGCCGTCAAAGAACGCAGCGACTGCGATACTATCGAATCGCCTTTCGGCTTCAGCCCTGCGATCAAGGCTCCACCAAGACTCGTTGGCAAGTAGCATGTTAATTTGGTCAACTAGGTGATCTGCTTCGACGTCGTGTGTAGTGCCAAGGCCACGTCGGATTTTCAATCCAAATTTGCCACGGGCATCGCTACGGCGCGGATGGCTGAACGTTACACTCCACCCGGGGCGGTTATTCGAGCGAGTTTTGGTTGCTGTATACGTTTGGTTAGTCATACAACTCCTCCGAAGCGTGTTCATGAGGACGACGTTGTTCTGCGTTGTTCTGGAACGATAATACTCGGAAGCTCCCTGATTGTCAAGAAGTTCGGAACAACGCAGTACAACACAGCTTCGGATTCCCGATGCAGTTGACATGCCCCGCGTTTCCGGGCATTTTTAGCCCATGCGCGCTTTGCTGGCTGGCACTTCCGGGGTGGACAAGGGCGTGGTCATTGCCAACCTGATTGACCGGCTCACCGCCCACGGCGACGTTCCCGACGCCCCCGCCGCCAACCCACGCGACGTGCTGGTGGCCAACGTGGAGGACGCCATTGCCGCACAGGGCGACGACCTGGCCAGCGCCCTGGCGTCATTCCGGCCCACCTACCAGTTGGCGTCCTGGCGCCGCGCCGGTCTGGGCATCGCCGAGCAGCTGGAGGCCATCGACCCGCGCCACAGCCTCATTGCCGCCCATCTGACTTACTACACCAGCGGGAGGCAGTTTTCACTGATTGACGTGCCTACCATCCGCCGGTGGCGACCCGACTGCATCATCACGCTGGTCGACGATATGCTGGACATTCACGCCGCCATGCAGCGTCGGGATGCCGACCAGCACACCAACTTCCGGCTGCGTCTCCGCGAGATTCTGGCGTGGCGCACCACCGAAATCGCCATGGCCGACCTGCTGGCCCGCAACCTGTACGAACAGCGCGACGTGCCCCACTACGTAGTCGGCGTGAAGCACCCCGCCGAAATGCTGTACCGCCTCATCTTCGCCCGGCGCCAGTACCCGCTGGTCTATTCCAGCTTCCCGATAACTGCGGTGCGCGACGATGCTGACCTCCGCGCGACCATCGACGACATCCGCAGCGAATTACACCGCCGCTTCATCGTGTTCGATCCGTTGACGCTGGACGAGGGCACGCCGCAGGTGCTGGCCAAGGCGCAGGCCGCCGTCGCCCACAATGTGTCGGAGATAACCATCTGCGACGACGAGGCGCGCTGGCCGCTGACCTTGACTGGCACGCTCAGCGAGGGTCGCCCGCCGACCTACCCGATGACGTTGGATCCGCAGGAGGCGCTGGAGGTGTGGGACGACCTGGAAAACCAGATTCGGCATCGGGATTTGACCATGGTGGAGCAGGCGCAATGCGTCGCCGGTTACCGCATCACGATGGGCGGGCGGCTGTCCACCGGCATGTACTCCGAGCTGATGTATGCCTCACACACCGCCGAGCCGGCCCGCCCGGTGCTGATGTACGCCAACGCATCAGACCACGGGCTGGAGCATCCGTTTTTGCGCAACTTCAACCACCGCACCTTCTACTCCATAGAGGACTGGTTCGACGCCATCAGCCGCATTGGGCCCTCCGCATCACCGGAAGCGCAGCAGCCGTTGTTTTAACCGGCGCACCACAGTCGAATACGAAGCCAACCAGTGTAGGCATCACTAACGCCCCGTTACCCGCAAAACCCCACACTGCTCGTTCTGAGCTTGTCGAAGGATCATCGTGAGGCCGCCGTTGCGGGCCCCTCGTCATTGCGTGGCGGGCCCCTCGTCATTGCGAGTAGCACAGCGTTATTCTGTCATTGCGAGGAGCATGGCGACGTGGCAATCCCGTTGAGGTTGAACACACGTCGGCGAACCGCAGTTGCTACGGCAACGGGATTACCGCGCTACGCTCGCAATGACAAAGTGGGTACGCATGGGGCACCAGGGTCTTTCGATTGTCCCCTAATGTCATTGCGAGGAGCGCAGCGACGTGGCAATCTCGATGAGGTTGAACACACGTCGGCCAACCACCTCCGCTACGGCACCGGGATCACCACGCTACGCTCGCAACGACAAAGTGGGTACGCATGGGGCACTGGTCCTGGTTGGGTAACTGTTCAGATTTGAGGGGAAGTGAGCAGTTGGCGGCAGGCGGCGAGGGGGTTCAGGCCTCGTGCGCGCCAGGTGCCGAAGATGGATGCCAGCGTCATCTTGCTCTCGGTACCACGTTCCGACCGGGTGCCCCCGCTGATCTTGCGGCTGATAACCACATGGCGCAGGCTGCGCTCGGCGGGGTTGTTGTCCGACGGCACGTCCGGTTCGGCCACGAAGACGAAGAGTTCCTTGATGTGGCGCTCAATGCGCCGGTACAGCCGGCCCTGCAGAGCTAGCGGGTCAGCCAGGAAGGGCTGGCAGATGACCAGCAGCTGCCGCTCCCAGGCCAGTTGAGCGGTGCGCCGTCGTTGTGCCTGCGGATGGGTGAAAGACCTGTCCTCGACATAGAGCTGATGGACTGCCGCGGCCCACTGGGCCAGCGCGGTGTCCTTGGGGTAGAGCGCCACCAGGTCGTGGATATCCCGCAACAGGTGGGCCCAGCACCGTTGCTTGGGGCCATCGTAATGGTGGTAGGCGGCGTAGAAATCGCTGACCAGCACTCCGGAGAATGACTCGCCCAGCGCTTCGTCCACCACCGCCTTGCCCCGACCCCGCCGCAGGAAGTAGCGTTCGGTGGGGGTGCTGAAAGTCCAGACGTAACCGTTGTTCCCATTTTGACGCCAGCCGGTTTCGTCGGCGTGGACCACTGGGCTGGCGCGGATGCGGTCCAGGATCGCGGCCACCGCTGGTTGGGCCTGTTGCGCGGTCTGGTGAATGGCGCTCACAATGGCCCCCACGCTGAGGCGCAGCTGATGGACGGTGCACAGATACCACTGGATGCTGCGGATCGGCAGGCGCCCTTCTTCCCGCAACGTGGCGATGCGGCTGAGCACGTTGACGCCCAGGCGTTGGCGCCCCAGTGCCACGCCGTCCAGTTGTGCTGGGGGTATGCAGCGGCGTCGACACGCTGGGCAGGTCCTGGCGATGCAGACCTGCTCGGTGACTTGCACCGGAACCACCGGCAACTCGATGACTTCCCGGGTGCGCTGGACCCAGCCGCCAGTCAGGTGCGTTCCGCAATCGGGACAGCTCTCCACCACGTGCTCCACCCGATGGGTCGGTGTCATGCGCCGGCGGGCGAAGCCGTGGCGTCGCTGCTTGCTGGGCTGCTGCTGCGCTGGCGGCGGGCGGCCCGAACTGGACTTGAGGCCGGGCATTCGGGGCGGGCCGCCCGGTTTCGCCTGGCCTTCCAGTTCGGCAACCCGCCGCTCCAGCCGTACAATCATCACCTGCAACTCGGCAATGACCGCCTGTTGCTGCACGATGATGGCGATGAGAACATCGCGACTGGCGGTGGTCAGGTCAATTTCGGTATCCACTCCCTCTATATGACATAACCACCGCCACCCGTGCCAGCGTTCGGCAACCCGCCTTCGGCCAATTTACTTCACCAAGTCTTGTATGTTGAATGAGGACTTCACAGAGGTGGAGTGGGTGCGGCAGACCGATCAAGTCTTGGTCATCAAAGACCGTTGTTCAGCGAGGGTCGCCGCACCCGTCCCCAAAGAGCCCGAACAGTTGCCTGGGCCGAATCGAGCCCGCATCGTGCAAGAACGGGCCAGTACTCCACTGGGACTTCATAGGAGGCAATCATGGGGCAAGAAGGAATCTACGTAGGCATTGACGTCGCAAAGGCCAAGGTGGACGTTGCCGTCCGGCCCACGGGCGAGAGATGGGAGGTTCCCCGCGACGAAGCAGGAATCCCGCAGTTGGTTTCCGAGATGAAGACCCTCGGACCGTCATTGGTGCTGCTGGAGGCTACGGGCGGCCTGGAACTACCGCTGGTGGCTGCTCTGGCCGCCGAGGCACTGCCGGTGGTCGTCGTCAACCCGCGCCAGGTGCGGGACTTCGCCAGGGCTACTGGGAAGTTGGCCAAGACCGACGCCCTGGACGCCGCCGTGCTGGCCCACTTTGCTGAGGCGATCCAGCCCCCCGTGCGTCCTCTGCGCGACGCCGAAACCCAGGAGCTCAACTCCCTCACTGCCCGGAGGCAGCAGGTGATGACGATGCTGGTCTCGGAGAAGAACCGCCTCGGCGCCGCCACCAGCGCCGTCCGTCCCCGCATTGCGGCCCACATCACCTGGTTGGAGCAGGATCTAAACGACCTTGACCAAGGCCTGCGACCGATGCTCCGGCAGAGTCCGGTGTGGCGGGAGAAGGACGACCTCCTGCGCACCGTTCCCGGCGTGGGTGAGCAACTCTCCCTCACGCTGCTGGCCAACCTGCCCGAGTTGGGCACCCTTGACCGTCGTCAGATCGCCGCACTGGTGGGCGTGGCTCCCTTCAACCGCGACCGCGGCGCCATGCGGGGCAAACGGCACGTCTGGGGCGGACGCTCCCGGGTCCGAGCTGTCTTGTACATGGGGACGCTGGCTGCCACTCGCTTCAATCCCGTCATCCGGGACTTCTACCAGCGGCTGCTGGCCGCCGGTAAGCCGAAGAAGCTGGCTCTGGTCGCTTGCATGCGCAAGCTGCTCGTCATCCTCAACGCCATGCTCAAGCAGCGCTCATCCTGGAGGGACATCACTCCGGCAATCGTCGTTACTTCCTCTTGACATCAAACACAGTTGCTGAACAGTTGCCTGGTTGACGTGCGTAGCAGGTTTACGTAGAATTGGAGTATCACGAGCTTCCAACCTGGAGGTTGTACTTTTATGCCTATTACACAGAACGGCGTTGAACTTACCGTTGAGATCTCGCCAAAGGCTGCCCAGAAGATAAAGTATTTCGCCGAAAAAGATGGCATTGCCGGCGACGTCGGCCTGCGGGTCGCGGTCAAAGGCGGCGGCTGTTCCGGCCTCACCTACGACCTCACCATCACCGACCAGGAGCGCGAGTCGGACAAGGTAGTCGAGCAATACGGTGTCAAGGTGATGGTGGACAAAAAGTCCTACATCTACCTGGTCGGCACCCAGCTGGACTTCTCCGACGGCCTCAACGGCAAGGGGTTTGTCTTCGAGAATCCCAACGCCAAGAAGGCCTGCGGCTGCGGCACCTCGTTCGCCGTATAGTTCTGTCGACACCAGGGGGGGTAAGCAGCCCTCACCCCCGGCCCCTCTCCCCAAGGGAGAGGGGTCGTAAGTTTTGGAGGTTGGAGATGACCGCCTTTGCCACCGATTCGCACACCGCCGCAGAATTCCGGGCCGCTGTGGAAAGCGCCGCCGTTTTTCCCAACCAGGCCGGCCGGCTTAAATTGGTGGGCGAAGACGCCCGCGACCTGCTCAACCGCCTGTCCACCAACCTGATCGACCCCGACGCTGCGCCGGGCAGCGTAGTGGCCACCGTGCTTACCAGCGACCGCGGCCGCATCGTAGACCTGGTGTACGTGGCGCATTGCGGCGACCACCAGCTGTTGCTCACCAGTCCGGGCCAGCAGCAGGCCGTCATCGAGTTTCTGGACAAGTACACCATCATGGAGGAACTGGAGGTTGAGGACATCTCTGAACAGTTAACCATGCTGACGGTAACCGGCCCTGAAGCCGTGAAGGTAGTCCAACAAGTAACGGGCCTGGACGCGTCGGGACTGACGACGCCGGCGGTGCGCACGGTAACCGTGGGTGGGAACGACAGCGCCGTGTCGCTCATCGTGCCGCCGGCGGACCCGGCCACCGGGCGGGAACGGATGGGATTCCATCTGGTCGCCTTCGACGCTGCGGGTGCGTCATCCCTGACGGCGGCGCTCGCGGATGCCGGTGCAGTGCAAATCAGCGCAGACACCGCCGAGGTGCTGCGCATTGCCCGTCAACAGCCCCTCTACGGCGCCGAGATGAGCGAAACGTATAACCCGCTGGAGGCTGGTCTCATCGGGGCCATCGACTTTCACAAGGGCTGCTACATCGGCCAGGAGGTCATTGCCCGCCTGGACACCTACGAGAAGGTACAAAAGTATCTGGTGGCCCTCCGTTTCGAGACGCAAAACGACGGCGACAACGTGGCCGACGCGCTGGATGGCGCGCGGTTGGTCGACGGCGACGGCAAGGCGATGGGGCTCGTTACATCGACAACAGTGGTGCCAGCGCCGGGAGGCGAAAGTGTCATCGGGTTGGGTTACGTGCGAACCGTGGCCGCCGAGATTGGCAACGCGCTCGACGTAGTTGCCGAGAATGGCGAAGTACCCAGCGGTATCAAGGGCCACATAACAGCCCGGCCGCAGCTCTTCGGCGGCGAAAAACCCATGCTGGGGGAATGACGCCCCTCACCCCAACCCCTCTCCAGCTGCCAAAGGATCTACGTTGGAGCCCTCCCTCGAGTGAGCGTGCACTCCCCTCTCCCCATGGGAGAGGGGTTGGGGGTGAGGGCCGAACTCCCCCTACCCCGGAAACTCCAGGTCCAGGGAAATGTCCAGCGCGTCGGGCGAGTGGGTTAGCCCGCCGACGCTGATGAGGTCGACGCCGGTTTCGGCGATCTCGCGGACGGTGGCCAGCGTAATGCCGCCGGATGCCTCGATCGATGCCCGGCCAGCGATGATGCCAACCGCTTCCCGCATCGTCGGCACGTCCATGTTGTCGAGCATGATGATGTGGGCGCCGGCGTCCACGGCCTCCCTTACCTGATCCAGCGATTCGACCTCCACTTCCACCCGGAGGGTGTGAGAGGCCAGGGAAATGGCACGACGCACCACGGCGCCCAGCGGCTCTTCCAGCGACGCCCGAGCTTCCAGATGGTTGTCCTTGATGAGGATACCGTCGGCCAGGTTCAGACGGTGGTTGTGCCCGCCGCCCATGCGGACGCTGTACTTGTCCAGGTAGCGATGACCCGGGGCGGTTTTGCGGGTGTCCACGATACGGGCATCGGTGCCGGCCACGGCGCGCACGTAGTGGTTGGTGGCCGTGGCGATGCCGCTCATGCGCTGCAGGAAGTTGAGGGCGGTGCGTTCGGCCCGCAGGATAGAGGCCGCCGACCCGTATACGGTGGCGATGTCCGTTCCAGGCTCCAACGGAGAGCCCTCTTCAAGCAGGAGCTCTACGTCCAGGTCCGGGTCGATGCGGTGGAACACGGCAGACGCCACGTGTGCGCCGGCCAGCACGCCGTCGGCCTTGGCGCGCAGCATCCCGCTGCCAATCACGATGGTTGGGATCAGAGCTTGGGTCGTCGGGTCGTTGAACGCCTGGTCTTCGGTAAGGGCGGAGTCGATGAGGTTCAGTACCTCGGGGGGAAGCTGCTGGCTCATGTTGTCCTCTCGATGGCTGGGTTGTTGCGTCAGCAGCAACCCAGCGGCTGGCAGTAATAATTGAGTTTGCCACGTTCCCGCATTCATCGCAACGGCGGCAATGGCCTCACGCGTACCCGGGCCTCGTGCGTACCTACTTTGTCATTGCGAGCGTAGCGTGGCAATCTCGTCGTCGTAGCAACGGCGGTTCGCCGACCTGTGTTCAACCTCATCGAGATTGCCACGGCCCTCGACGAGCTCGGGATGAGCGGGCGCTCCTCGCAGTATCTGTGTTGTGTGTCAAGAGAGGATCAGGTGGTGGGTGGGAATTGGGCGGTCCAAGAGGTATCGCGACGAGCTACGGCGTTGAGTTGCAGCAACAACTTCCGCATCACTGCCACCAGGGCCACTTTGCCCGGTTTGCCCCGCTGACGCAGTTGCCGGTAGAAGTGTCCCAAACCCCTCGGCGCTGCGGATTGAGGCCATGCTGGCCAAGTACAGCACGCGTCGTACTGGCCGGCGTCCGCTACGGGTGGATCGGTAGCCCCGCTTTTGACCGCTGTCCCGAGACCAGGGCGCCACGCCACACAGGGCGGCCAATGCCTTTCCGTCACACCGGCCCAACTCGGGCAACCAGGCGACCAGGGCGGCGGCGGTCTGGACACCCACACCCGGCACGCTGCGATACACCTCAACCTGTCGCCGAAACTCCACGTTCTGCTCCAGGAGTTCCTGAATCCAGGAGTTCCTGGTACTGATCATCCAGCATCCCGATCTCCTGGTCCAACCAGGCGATGTGCCTTCGTACGGAATCCTGGGCCGCTGGATTGTGAACCCGGGACAACCGGTTCTTCTCCTGGGTGCGCTGGCCCACCAACTGCTCCCGTCGGCGCAGCAGATCCTGCAACTGGCCTCGGTCCGCCTCCTGGGCCAGGGTGGGTGCCGGTTGGAAGACCTGGCCATACCGAGACAGCACCATGGCGTCCAAACCGTCGGTCTTGGCCTGATAACCACAGGCCCGAGCAAAGGCTCGCACCTGGTTGGGATGGGCGATATGCACCGGTACTCCACCTTGGCGCAACGCCTCCACCACCAATCCTTCATATCCCCCAGTGGCTTCACAAACCGCCAGCAGCGGGCCCTGGGACCCCAACCAACCCACTAACTCAGCAACCCCAGCCACCGTGTTGGCAAAGCGTCGCGCGCGATCTCCGTCCACCGACACGTCCAGTTCCCTTTTGCCCACGTCAATCCCTGCCGTCGATTGCATCATCGGTCGCCTCCCTGATCCTGGTGTGATATGTGTGATAATGGCGGCGCTGGGACCCTCCACACTTGCATTGGGGGACAACCACCCGTGTATCCGTTCGGAGCAGCCCGGCGCCTTATGGGAGGGGTGTCCTACTGCGAGACGGTGCAGCCCAGCTGCCAAGCCTGGCCCACCTAATGACAGACGACGCGCCCCTCCCACCTACCCCGCAAATTGGCCCATTCGCGGGACACTTGCAACATACAAATGACAGATTGAGTGGGTACGCATGAACAGTACGGGCGACTTGCGACGACCTGAACGACCATATATGCTTGCCGAAATTCCGGTCAGCTTGATTTGACACCAGTGCGGTTGGAATGAAACTTGACGGCAAAGTAGCGATTGTAACCGGCGGTAGCCGTGGAATCGGGCGCGCCATTTGCCTGGGGCTGGGCGACGCAGGGGCGAAGGTAGTCGTAGCGTCTCGTACTGAGGTAGACAGGTCGACCGGCACTCAATACGAAGAGTACGGGTCGGGCGACATAGGCGATACGGCAGCGCAAATCACCGCCCGAGGAGGCACGGCGATACCGATCCGTTGCGACGTGGCGCAGGTCAAGGACATTCAAGACCTGATGAGCGCCACGCTGGACCATTTCGGCCGGATTGACGTTCTCGTTTCCAATGCGGGCATGGACTGTGAGTCGCCGGTGGTGGACCTGGACGTCGAGCTATTGGACCAATGCCTGGCGGTCAATGTGCGCGGCCCGCTGCTGCTTTGCAAGTACGCACTACCCTCCATGATTTCCCAGGGCGAGGGAGGCTCCATATACTGCGTGACCTCCGGCTCCGCCAGGGGCTACCGGCAGGGTCGAGTCGGCTATTCGATGAGCAAAGCAGCGCTGGAGAGGATGTATTTCAGCTTGGCGGAGGAGGTCAGACCTCACAATATCGCCGTCAACGTCCTGGATCCCGGCAGGGTGGACACCTGGATGAACCGGCGTGGGGACTGGCCGGGAACCGCCCACATACCCATGGTCCAGCCCGATGCCCTGGTACCGCCAGGCGTATGGCTGGCGGGGCAGACCGCCGAAACCCTGACTGGCGCGTTGGTGTCAAGAGCAGAATTCGGAGTGACCTGGGGTCCAAAGAAAGACGAGGCAACATGATCACAGCCCGGAGCGCGTTGCAAGAAGTAGGATTCTAGCTGGCCGAAACCACCGCCGACGTGCTTCTCGGTGACGTTTGGGAGCGGCGGGGATTGTCCAAACGAGACTGTAGGTTGATCACCGTACAGGTTTTGACGGCCTTGTACCGCACCCGCCAGGCTGCCGGGCCATATCAACCGGGCGTTGGACATGTGTATCCGATACTCCATGTGTATGTAGCCATTTTCCCCGTGCCGCATCTCGACCCCAGTTTGTTGTTTTAGCCCAGAGCCGCCACCAGCATCCGCAATGGCGCGTCGCGGTCGCCGGCCACTGGAGGCACCGCGTCCACGATTGCGTCAAACAGGGGCTGCATGTCCGTGCGAGGCCGGTCCGGGTCGGTGCACGTAGCCTGGCTGCGCCGACGTGTACGGCACCGCAAAGCCCAACTGATCCACATCGTTAGCCAACTCCAACAATAGGTCGTGGATCAACCTGAGCGCCTCCTTCGCTCGGGCCTCAGGGCGGTTGATCTTGTTGATGACGACAACGCGCACGACGTTCTGCTTGAGGGCTGGCGGAGCATATGACAGATACCATCAACAACCCTGGGCTAGCCGGGGCGTCCGGTTCGGCTGACGGTCCTCGTCGTGCGGCGTCCCCGCATCGACGAGGCCTGGTCTTGACCGCAGCGCGCATTTGAAGCCACGGCAGAACGGCCAAGCCGAACGGGTTTTTCCGAGCCACCACTGATAGATTTGCACCCAAAACCGGCATACGCGCGAAAGCAGAAATGCCGGGCGACTTGGGAACGGCTCTCCATATTAGCGGCGATGCCGTCGACGCCCGATGCTGACGGTGTTAAGATGCTCGCGACTTTGGTTTCACCAACGGGCGAAGACGCGCCGACAAATCGGAGGATCAGCTCATGCCAGGGAAAGGCTTGGATTATTCCGCGCTCTTCAACAGGGATCTCCCTCCCCCTCCGGCTCCATGGGAAGGCCACCCTAAATACAATTTCATTGGCGGTCATAGCGACCCAGATTTGGTCCCTACGGAAAGGTTTATCGAGTCGGCAGCCAGGGTATTTCGGGGCGACCCCAGGAACATCTCCATGTATAACTTCGACGGCGGACCGCAGGGAATTCTCCCGTTGCGCCAGTTCCTGGTTGACAAACTCGCGAAGTATCGGGGGATAGACATTACGACAGACGAAGTCCTGATCACTTCCGGGTCCGGCCAAGGAATCGAGTTGATCAACGAAATCCTGCTGGAGGAGGGTGACACCGCAATCGTCGAGGCGTTCAGTTTCTCCGGCGCGCTAAGTAATCTGAGGCGCCGGAAAGTCAACATCGTCGGTGTAGAGGTGGACCAGGACGGCATGCGCATGGATCACCTGGCCCAGGCGCTCGAAGATCTGCGGAACAGGGGAGTGCGCCCCAAGTACATCTATACGATCCCGACTCTCCAGAATCCCACGGGCACCATATTGACGATGGAGCGTCGGAGGCAGATGCTGGAACTGAGCGAAGAATTTGGCGTTCCGATATTCGAGGATGAATGCTACGCCGACCTTGTATTCGAGGACGAATATGAGAAGGCGATCCGATCCCTGGACGACACCAACCGAGTGCTGCACATAGGCTCTTTCTCAAAAACCCTGGGGCCAGGTACGCGGCTGGGATACGTTGTAGCGTCGTGGGAGGTGATGAGCCGATTGCTTTCCCGCAAAAACGACGCCGGAACCGGCGTCATGGATCAGATGATTGTGGGCGATTACTTCACCAACCACTATGAAGACCACGTCCTGCAGGTGCGGTCGGTTTTGAAACGCAAGTGCGACGCGCTCACTAGCGCTCTCCGTGAGTCGTTCGGACCGAGTATCGACTTTTATGTTCCCCGAGGCGGGATGTACTTGTGGGTCAAGCTTCCGCAGGGAGTCGATTCCCGCAAACTCGCCGGGCCAGCACTCAGGGGAGGCATCGCGTTCAATCCCGGACCGGATTGGTCTGCAGACCCGGAAGAAGCCGCCAATTATATCCGGCTGTGCTTCGCTCTCCCTACCGAGGATGAGATATGGGAAGGGGTCGAAAAACTGGCACACGTGTTCCGGGCGGAGGGTGCGCTCCCCTGACGTCTTGATCTTGCCATGACAGTTGTGCGCCCTACTTAAGCATCGCTCGTTATCCTGGATATTCAGACTTGGCGCGCAGTCCGGCAGTGGTCCAATCTATCGATGCGTAACCATTACAGGAGGAAGACATGGCAATATTGAAAGTGGAAGGCGTAACCCACTGGTCCATACCGGTCAACGACCTGGAAGAGGCCGAAGATTTCTATGGGGAGCTACTGGGCCTGACCCCGGTCGGACGGCTAGGGAACAACATAATGTCCTGCTTCAACGTCGGGGACCACAACATCCTGCTGTGCGAACGTCCCAATCCGGTGGACGGGCCCTTGAAGGAGGATGCGGGGGTGCACCATTCCTTCACCGTGTCTCCCGATACCTTCGAACTCGCGTGCAAGGTATTCCACGAGAGGAGCATCAGGATAGAGCATCTGACGTATCGGGGTCGAGGAGTGTTCACCGGCCGGGAGCTGTATTTCTTTGACCCCAGCGGCAACCGGCTGGAGTTGCGAGACCCCGCATGGAGCGAGGGAATGCCAGAGCCTTCATATGAGGAGTTGGCCCGAGCGTAAGCTTCGGGCCCATTTGTAACTAAACGCGCCCGATCTACCTGCACGGCGGTTCCGGCCAAACTGAAGGCGCCGACTTGATGGCGCAGCGCTGCCCTCACGGCAATTGGGCTCATGCCTACCCACATTCCGGATCTTTCATTGCGGCAATGCCGCGATGTATTCGTGACAATCTCACTGAGGCGTTGACGGCTATTCATAGCAAGCCCCTGCTACGCCAACGAGATTGCCACCCTTCGCTAGCATTGACAAACTGGGTACACCCGAGGGCAATTGTGGAGTTGACGTGCGGGCCCAAAGCGGCAGATAAATGGCCTGGCCCGTCATGGCGCTGCGGTAAACCGCCTCGGTCCACTCCATACAGCGCACTCCAGTTTCAAAGGCCACCGTGTCCGCTATCTCCTTACCGTGTATGGTGTTAGTGAACTGTTCCTCAACCCGATACCTGGCCCGGGTCTCTGGGGGATTAGGGACTTCGATCAACTCCGTGTCGCCCCGCTTGCCGGCCCACACCTTGCGCTGGGAATCCACGTGGATTGTCCCATCAGTCCCGAACATCCAAATGTGATTGCCTCCGGTCAGACCGGAGGTAGCGCTCATTTGCGTGTGAATCTGGCCACCGTTGGCCAGCTCGTACAGTATGTCAACGTGGTCGGGGATGGTTATGGACGTGAGATGCCCGGTGTCGTCTCTCCGGTCAGGCACGTGGACCTTGGACATGGCCATGGCGCGGTTTCCCCGCCCCAGCCGGCGAGTCATCGACTCGTGGGATGCGCCGATATTCAGGGTGTTGTGCCCACTGAGAGCCCAGTCCTGCCGCCAGTGCAGAAGACTGTCAAAGTCCCCGAAGTTGTTCTGCAGCGACGTGGAATCCACCGACAGCAGCTGGCCCAAGTGCCCTTCGTCGATCAACCTTTTGATGACGTTGTCGATGGTGTAGCTGGAGGAGGTCGGAGTAAGAACCTATCCTAAAAACAGGGGGAAACTTGCAGGAGTAGTAAGATGGGAAAACCCAGGGTTGAATCTAAACTTGGGGGATGACGAAATCAAAAGAGCCCAAGCCTCGACGACCGAAGCGTGCCAACCCAATCAATCGAGCCAACCCCACCACCAGTTCCTTTCAGGTATGCGACGAGTTATGGGAAGTGTTGGCCCCTTTGCTTCCCCAGCGAGTGAACACCCATCCTTTGGGCGGCGGCCGACCGCGGGTCCCAGACCGGACTTGCGCCAACGGCATCTGCTACGTGCTGCGTACCGGCTGCCACTGGAAAGCCTTGGACGCAACGGGCATTTGCTCCGGCTCCACCGCCCATCTGCGCTTTCAGGAATGGGTCGCTGCCGGGGTATTCCTGGAGCTATGGCGGGTGGGGCTGGAGCGCTATGACGAATTGAAGGGTCTGGACTGGAGCTGGCTGAGCCTGGATGGGGCCATGACCAAGTCTCCCTTGGGCGGGGGAAAAACCGGTCCCAACCCCACGGATCGGGGTAAGCGGGGCGTCAAACGCAGTCTGTTGGCCGACGCCCAGGGTATTCCGGTTGGGCTGGCAGTGGACGGGGCCAACCGCCACGATATGAAGCTGGTGCGGGCTACGGTGGACCGCCTGCCGGTGCCGCGCCCGGCGCCCAGCCCAGAGCATCCCCAGGGTCTGTGCCTGGACAAGGGCTACGACTTCGCTAAGGTGCGCCGCACCCTGGACGAGTTCGGCTTTACCACCCACATCCGGAGTCGAGGCGAAGAGGCTCAGGCCATCAAAAGGGAAGCTGGGTTCAAAGCCCGCCGCTGGGTCGTGGAACGCACTCACAGTTGGCTGAACCGCTTCCGGCGTATTCTGATCCGTTGGGACAAGTCTCCCGACAACTACATCGCCTTCCTTCATTTCGCCTGTGCCCTCATCGCCCTCAGAGCCGCCGGATTATTAGGATAGGTTCTAAGTTGACAGACCAGGTGCGGGTGGGCCCCGGAGGCGTTCAGCAGATCGCGGGCCTCCGCCGCGCCATCGGCCGTGCGGGCCTCGGTGAGCACGGGTTTCCCGGCCTCCAAGGCGGCCAGCGTCATGGTGCAGTGCAGGTATGGCCAGGTGCCGATGCAGACGGCGGCAATCTCGTCGTAATCCAGCAATTCTCGCCAGTGGGAGTACACTTTGGGAATGTTGAACTGGTCCGCTACCACCCTGCCGGATTGGACTGTCCGGTTTGATACGGCCACAATCTCACAGTCTTCCACCGCCAGGAAGCCGGGAATATGGCGGTTTCGTACGTTGCCGCTCGCACCGATTGGACCAACTTTGATCGGTTCTTCTGCCATTGTTTCCATCCGCTGCTATGGCTCAAGTGTCGTGGGTATGGCCTTGTGCTCGCAGGTGCGCCCGGCTTAGTTTTCGCCCGGTGTCGTAGGTCCCGTCAAACAGGGGCCGTGAGTAAATCCCTTCCAGGCAGGTTTCGTAGCGGCAACCCTTGGGGGTTCAACTCCAACGTTCCAGCATCCGGTGGGGCGGTTCCGCACCCAGCTCAAGGAAAACAGCCGGGCGGCTGGGCAAAGATCAATGGGCTGACCTCGGGACTGTAAGGTCAGCCGCGACCGGAACGGGAAGGTTGTCGCTTCTTTCCAACCCGGCGGGGCCGGATGGCCGTCAACCAACGACCTCAGTCATATCAGGTCGGCATTCTAACCGCCAAAGTTACGGGACCACCGTTACGCCAGCCGTGCCGCGCGGTGCAATACCGCTGAGTCATCGGCGAGTTGACACGTTCCCTTATCCCTTTCAGAATGAATCTAACGGAACGTTGGATTACGTGGGAGGAATCGATATGACGCAAACGCAGCCTATTCGGTGGACGCATTCATCGACGACGTACGCGAGATTTTCGACGCCACGCAAGACCCGCTGGCCCAGGCCCAGAGCGTGGCAAAGCATCTGGAGCGCCTATTAGCCACCCCGGGCTGGCTGGAGGAGAGGTTGGAACTTCCCGACGAGGGCGGGTACGGACGCTATGACCTCCACCTGTACGAAGAATACGGGCACCCCGGCGGCGGTTTCTGGCTGATGGCGTCAGTGCAGAAACCCGATCAAGACAACCTGCCCCACGACCGCGGTGCGGCCTGGGTGGTGTATGGAGTGCACGAGGGCGCCATCAAGCAGACCAAGTGGCGCTGGTTCTATCCAGGTGAGGGGGTGGAATCGGTTCAGATACAGGAGATCGGCGACTTCGTCCAGGAGGACGGCAAGGTGGCCTTTTTCCTGCCCGGTGAGATCCACAACACGGTGAACGTAACGGGCGATCGCGCCGTCGTGGTGCGTCTCGAATCCCAGAAGCTGGACCGCGTGACCCGCTACCAGTACAACCCCGAGGAAGGCACAGTGGTGATGATGGACCGCTAGTACTCAATCAATGTTGGAATTGAATGGATAGAGGCGATGCAATTTGGTTCTGGCGTCCTGGGTGTTGAACCGCCAGTTGATGGTGGCCTTGGAGGCGTTGCGCTGGACCTCATAGGCGTTGATGGCTCGCTGCAGGGCAGTCTCGTCGGGATTACGCCCCTGGAGACAGGCCCGGGTCAACACGCTGAACTCGATCTCCGCCATCCTTTCGGCAAGCTCAGGACAGGATTGAGCCAACTGGCGTGCTTGGGCGTGTGGTGAAATTCCAGCCGCCTGACGATGCGCCGAGCTTCGGCGGCGGGGAAGGTCTCGTAGAGGGAGGCCATACGATGGGTATTCAGATTGTCCAGCACCACTCGGACCACCGGAGCATCTGGGTAGGCCTCATCCACCAGCCACCGCATCTGGTGGGCAAAGTCTTCCATGGTGCGTCGCTCGGTGATCGCCACGTGTCGCCAGCCCGCCAGGGGTTCGCAGGTCAGGAAGATGTTGCGCGTACCGGCGCGGCGATACTCGTAATCCTGACGCCGCGGTTGTCCCGGCTGCACCGGAATGGGCGGCCTGGTGTCGGCCAGCAACTGAGTGGAGGTCTCATCAAAGCAGACCACCGGCCGGTCCGGGTCGTAGGGCTCAGCGTACAAGTCCAGCACGTCCTCCATCGCCGCCACGAATTCACCCCCTACCTTGGGGATACACCACTGCTGCTTCCGCCACGGCTGGAGGACGTTTTTTTGAGCCTCAACCGCACCGTCTCATGGGACAGGGACTCCACCAACCCCAACTCCACCACTCGGTCGGCCAAAAGATGCAGGGTCCAGTAGGCGTGGCCATCGGGCGCTGGGCTGCACGCCAGGGCGATCAAGTGGGCCTCCCCCTTGTCATCAAGCTTCCGGTATCGGTTGGCCTGGACCCGGTCCTGCAACACGCCATCTAAACCTTCCTCAGCGTACCGCCGTTTGGCGCGGTACACCGTACCCTTGGAGATGTCCAAAGCGGCCGCCACCTGTGGTGCGTTCCATCCCTCATCTACTTTCAGCAGGGTGCGCGCTCGGGCGATGATACGCGCCGAACTTTTGCCGCTGCGAATCAGCTGGCTCAGTCGCTCGCGTTCCTCCGGCGTCAACTGTACCGCGTATTGTTCCAAGGCCATGTTTACTACACCTCCACACCACTCTATTTTGCAGTCAGCGTAGCACTTGGAAGCCTTTCACTAAAACTACCTACAATGCTGATTTGAACCAGTACTAAACTAAAGCCAAGGTGGGATGTACATTTAAGTGGCGATGATGATCAGCTGGGTTAAGCCCGTGAATCCCTCTCATCCGTACTTGGAGAACGACCCGGCTCCGTCGTTTGACCCCCACCATCTGCGCATTTCACCTTGGCTTTAGTTTAGTACCGTTGCCAGGTAGATTTGTAAGAATATAAGAAAGCAGCCATACTGGGGCATGATCTTTGTGTGAGGAAGTGCCCAGCCATGGCTGCCATCAAGTATAAAGTAGAGTTGACCGAGGCCGAACGCTCCCGTCTCAATGAGGTGTCCCAGCGAGGCAAGGCGTCAGTGCGCACCATGAAGCGTGCGCTGTCGCTGCTCAAGCCCCAATCCACCGATAAGATGAGCGTGTCGGCGTGATGAAGGGATGAGAAAGTGCTCCCGGCTTCGGGGATAATGGTTTTTGAAACAGAAAACCGACCCGAAACAAGGAGCACCCAAAAGATGTTACCACTTGAGCACCCCGACCGCATCGACGTTGCCTTCGACGATCATCGCCTGGTGGCCAATGCTGGGCTGATCCTTCCGGTCACTTTGGCCCATCATCTGGGACTGGGCGAGCTGGTGGACAACAATGTTGACCTGGGAGATGCGCCAGGTCGGGCGAATGCGGGAGACAAGTTCCTGACCTTGGTGGCCTCGGCATTGGCCGGTGGCGACTGCATCGACGACGCCGACGCGCTGCGCGCTGGGGGAACCGAGCAGGTGCTGGGGTGTGTGATCAAGGCGCCATCCACCCTGGGGACCTTCCTGCGCAGTTTCCGGGGGGGCCACGTCCGCCAACTGGATCGGGTCAGCCGGGAGCTGCTGGCCCGGGCCTGGGCGGCTGGGGCCGGACCCGGCGACGGGCCGTTGACCATCGACCTGGACTCCACCATCTGCGAGACATACGGTCTGGCCAAGGAGGGGGCGCGCGACCACGGCTACACCGGCCAGCGAGGCTATCACCCGCTGCTGGCCATTGCCGCCGGCACCGGCGACGTGCTGATGGCTCGGCTGCGCAAGGGCCGCGCCAACACCGTTCGGGGCGCCGCCCACTTTCTACGCGAGACGGTGGGGCGAGTACGCTACGCTGGCGCCAGAGGACAACTCACGGTGCGGGCTGACAGCGGCTTCTACACCCACGCCATCGTCGCCGTCTGCCGCAAGATGGATGTCCGCTACTCCATCACCATCCGCCAGCAAGCCCGCCTGCGGAATATCATCGAGGCCATACCCGAGACTGACTGGACGCCGATTCCCTACTGGATGGACGGCGCCGCCGACGTGGCGGAGACCACCTACGTCCCCTTCCAGGATGAGCCCGACGCCGCACCGGTGCGGCTCATCGTCCGGCGGGTGAAGCCCACGCCCGGCTCCCAGCTGGCCCTCTTCGCCAGCTACCGCTATCACGGCTTCATCACCGACCGAGACGGGGACACCCTGGAACTGGAGGCCGACCATCGGCGCCACGCCGAGATCGAGAACGCCATCCGAGACCTCAAGTACGGCGTCGGGCTCAACCATCTCCCCTCAGGCCGCTTCGCCGCCAACGGCGCCTGGCTGGCGGTGCAGGTGATGGCGCATAACCTGGCTCGCTGGACCGCGCGCATCGGTCTGGGTGAGCAACTGGTAACCACCAAGACCCTCCGACGACGCTTCTTCTCCCTCGCCGGACGGCTCACCCGCTCGGCGCGCCGCCTCACTTTGCATCTGCCCCAGCGCTGGCCCTGGGAAAACCAGTTCAGTCGCGCCTTGGCTCGATTGCGAGCAATTCCACTCCCAGCCTGACGGCGGCCGTCTGCCACTGACCCGCCATCCGGCCATCTGACCGTTCCCGCCAACTCGCGCCAACCCAGCCCGCGAAGGGCACTCCTTGCCCACTGCATCTCGAATTACGCCCGCCATGGCCACTGCGGGCCGCCATCATCGTGTCTGGGTGCCTACTTCACACCGCCCTGATCCCCATCTATTGGAACCTGGCCTGGCCTGTTCGCCCTCCCTTGCCCATCAACCCTGGTGTCAACTCCAGCGTACATCGCTTCGGTGGATTCGGGCCAAGGCTGACCAGGGGCTTCGGGACCGTGAGATAGCCGATGTGCTGTTGGTCAACGCGGCCACGGTCGCCAGAGCGCGGAAGCGGTACGTGGAGGAAGGACTTGAGGCCGCCATCAATGACCGACCGCGGCCGGGCCAGGAGCGCAAGCTGGACGGCGAGCAGGAAGCGCACCTGATCGCCTTCGCGTGCCGCGCCGCGCCCGAAGGGCACACGCACTGGACACTCCAGTTGTTGGCCGACCAGGTGGTGGAGTTGGAGTTTGCCGAGAGCATCTCCCTGGAGACGGTGCGCCAGATATGTCAATTTTCATGGTCATTAGGCCGGCGATTTTCACGGACATCCAGCCACCCTGGGAGCGCGGTGAATTGACTATTATCAGGTTGTAGTTTGCGGGTCAATCACCCCCTTTGCGGCCAGTAGAGCGCGGTGTGGCGAGAGTCGTTCCCGGTAGCTGGCGCCTTCGATGACGATCTGGTAGCTGGCGTTGGCCAGGCGATCCAGCGCGCTGTTGCCCAGGATGGGGTCATCGAAGAGACCCAGCCATTCGTCCACGGCCCGGTTGCTGGTGATGATGAAGCTGGACGCCCGATGTCGATTGAGGATGAGTTCGTAGAGGTCGGCGGACTGCTGGGCGGTCAGGCCATGGAGACCCAGGTCATCGAGGATGAGCAGGTCGGGCGTGAGGAAAGACCGGAAGGTACGGTCCACCGAGTTGTCCACTCTGGCCTGGGTCAGGGCCTTGAAGAAGTCGTCGGCGTGGCTGAAGCGCACGGAGTATCCGGCGCGGACGGCGGCGTAGCCCAGGGCCTGGGCGAAGAAGCTCTTGCCGACACCGGCGGGGCCCACCAGCAGGACGTGTTCGTGCCGGTCGAGAAACTCCAGGGAGAATACAGCGTCCAGCAGGCGGCGGTCCAGGGTAATTGACGCCGACCAGTCGAAGTCCTCCAGGCGGCAGGTCTCCTCGAAACCGGCATTGTGCAGCCGGAGTTCGGTGCGGCGGTGGGCGCGGCGATTGACCTCGTCGCTGAGGATGATTTCCAGGAATGAGGCGTAATCCAGCTGCTCCCTACGGGCCAGGGCGATGCGTTCCGGCAGGGTGCTGGCCAAAGCGCCCAGCTTGAGGCTCTTGAGCAGCGGGGTGAGTTCGGTGGTTCGGGTCATGGGTAATCTCCTCATGCTGACTGACGGCGGTATGCGGTGTAAGCGAAGACGCTACCGGGACGGGCGAAGCGGCCCGGCGGCATGGGCAAGGGCAGCTGGGGCATGGCCTCCTGTTCCAGGGCCTGCACCAGGATGCGTTCCAATCGGCGCACGTCGATGAGATCCACGGCCAGGGCCCGACGACAGGCGGCGTCCAGACGCTGCGCCGTGTAACGCTCGCCCAAACGCAGCAGCTTGTGTCCCTGCCGGATCTTGGCCCAGGGCAGGGGGCCGTCGAAGAGACGTTCAGCGTATTCGCCCACCGCCGGTCCCAGTGTCGCCGCGCTGCGCTGGATGCGATCCGGCGCTCTGGTGGTGTAGGCGGAAAGCTCGGCGGGGTAATCGTCGGGATCGGTGGAGCGTCCGCCCTGGGGCTGGCGGAGGTGGGTCTTGATCAGCTGGCCCCGGTGATAGATGTGCACCAGCTTGCTGCCCAGCCGGATTTCCACCTGCTGACGCGGCGGGCACCGGTCCGATGGCACCGAATACAGGGCCTGCTGACACTGGATGTGATGGTCGGGATGGACCTTGGCATTGCGCCAGTCGGCGATTTCGTAGGGCTCACCGTCCCAGGGCAGCAGGGTGTGGCGCTCCTCATCCTGGAAAACCACCAGGGGCTTCCGGCGAGTGGTGCCATGGATGCGCATTCCGGCCACCTCCAGACACCAGCGCTGGGCTTCGGCCCTCAGGTGGGGCAGACCGTGGAAATCGCCGCCCTTGAAGAAGCGCTCCCTGACGTACTGCACGCCACGCTCCACCTTGGGCTTGTCCTTGGGTTTCCGCACCCGCGCCGCATCGGCGATGAAACCCCGGCACTGCGAGTATTCCAGGAAGCCTCTGGTGAAGCGCGGATGCAGCGGGTCTGGTCCCGCCACCGCTGGCGGGCAATTGTCGATGACCAGATAGCGGGGCACCCCGCCGAAGCAGACCCACGCCGCTTCCAGTCCGGCGATGATGTCCTCCAGCGTCTGCCCATGGGTCGGCCAAACGAAGCTGTGCCGCGAGTAAGCCAGCACGATGATCAGCCCCCACACCGCCCGCCGGCGGCCTGTCGCTGGGTCCACAATCATGCCCAACCGGCCGAAGTCCATCTCCGCCACCTCCCCGGGCGCGGTGTCCTCCATGCGCACCGTGGTCTGGCTGCGCCGCCGCCAGTTCCGCTTCAGAACGAAGCGGCGCAACGACGGATACGATACCGGACACCCCCGCGCTGCCAGCAACTCCCGGATGCGGGTCAGCTGCAGCCGGTCGCCGGTGAGCCACTGGTAAATCTGGTCCGCCCACGGCTCCAGCTGGTCCTGCCCGGGCGTCACCGCCTGCCGCGGCCCCGGCTGCCCAATCGTCGCCAGCCGGCTCAGCTGCTCCGCGGTGGCAACCAGCCCATCCCGAACGATGCCCTCCTCTTGGGCTGCCGCCACGTACTTGGCGATGGTATCTCTCGACAAGCCGGTGCCCAACGCAATCTTGCGTTGGCTATCCCCCGCCTGCCAACGGCGAATGATCTCTGGTATTTCCATTCTGGAAACCTCCCGGTATGCCATCGCTGCACCTCAATTCCAAAGTGCGGCAATGATCGCCGATGTGGCTCCCAAAGTGGCCTAATGACCCTGAAAATCTGGTGGGTAGATCCTGAAAAACTCCCAATTCACTGGCCTATAGATCCTGAACAATGACACCAGATACTCAAAAAAACGAACTCAAGCCCTGGCAGAAGAAAGAGTGGTGTATCCCCAAGGTGAGCGGGGAGTTCGTGGCGCGGATGGAGGACGTGCTGGACCTGTACCAACCGGAGTACAATCCGGAGCGTCCGGTAGTGTGTTTCGACGAGACCTCCAGGCAATTGACTGGGGAGGTGCGTCCGCCCATCGAGGCTGCCCCCGGACGGGTGGCACGCTATGACACCGAGTACCAGCGAAACGGGACCCGGAACCTGTTCATGATCTGCGAGCCGAAGGGTGGATGGAGACATGTGGAGGTGACCGAGCGCCGCACTGCCGTGGACTTCGCGCACCAGATGCGGTGGCTGGTGGACGAGGCCTACCCTGATGCCGAGGTGGTCAGGCTGGTACTGGACAACCTCAACACCCACAAGCTCGGCTCGCTCTACGAAGCATTTGAGCCGTGCGAAGCTCGGCGCATCGCCCAACGCCTCGAGTTTCATTACACTCCTACGCATGGCAGCTGGCTGAACATGGCTGAGATCGAGTTGAGCGTCTTCAGCAGAGGGTGTCTGAACCGCCGTATCAGCGATGAGCCGGAGCTGCGGCGAGAGGTTGCGGCGCTCGAACGCGAGCGCAACGCAGCAAAATCAGCCATAGACTGGCGGTTTACCACCCAAGATGCTCGCCGTAAGCTCCAGCATATCTACCCTACAAAACCAGATTGACACGGTACTAAACCAAAGCCAAGGTGGGATGTGCATTTGCCGGGTGCTGGGAATCGGGGCGGGAGTCTCGCGGGAGTGTTTCGGCCCTTGATTGCAGGACCGTCCGGCAGCGCCGTCTCACCTCGTCTTTCCGGCTGGACAGCCCGGCCAGGAATTTGCCGACCCTCTCCTGCACCGCCGCCCTGCTGCCCAAGCACAGATTGCCAGTGACCTCCTCTCTCGCCCAACCCCAGACAGCCTCATCGGCGTTGAAGTCCGGGCTGTAGCCCGGCAGGTTCACCAGCCTCAGCTCCAGCTCAGGCGTCCTGAGGTACTCCCGCACCGCCTCCCCACGATGGGCCGGCGCATTGTCCCAGATGACCCGCAGCGGCCCTGGATGCTTTTCCTTCAGTTGCGTCAGGAAGGCAACCGAGGTCCCGCTGTTGCTGTTGCCCTCCAGTTCCATCCATTCCACCTCGCCCGTCTCCAGGCACACCGCCGAATAGTAGCTGGCCTTCTCCCCGTACCTCGGGCTGCTCGAGTCCACCAACGCAGGCTTACCCTTCAGCACCCACTTCCCCCGCAATTCCGCGTCCGCCCGGAAGTGGGCCTCATCAGCAAAGAATATCCTGGCTCCAGTCCGTTGGGCCTCCTCCCACAGGACGGCGTACTCCGCCACGAAGGCCTCCCGCTTGGACTCATCAGCTTTGAGCAGCCGCTTCTTGGGACGCTTGAAGGCAAACCCCAGCCGGTGAAGCCAGTTCAGGCAACTGCTGCGGCTCAGGCTGATGCCAAACCGTTCTGAGACAAACTGACGCACCACCTTCCAATACCAGTTAGCCATTACGATGCCCGCTGTGGCGGGCGGTTGCTCCACCGCCCCTTTCAACTCCTCCTGCTGCGCCTGGTCAAGGGCGGGGGGGAACCACCGGTCTGCTCGAATATCAGGGCCGCAGGCCCTCCCTCGCCGAAGGCCGACGCCCAACGTCCGATAGTGTGGGGGTCCCGCTCCAGCGCCTCCGCCTCCGCCGTCAAGCCCTGAGCCAGCAGCAGGATGGCGTACCACCTTTCCCGCTCCCGGGGTGTGGGAGCCAGAATCACACGCCGCCGCAAGTCCTTGACTCCCATCTGCCATTGTTCCAGAGACCGGTCTATCTCCCTCACGCCCATCACCAACCCCTCGCAATTTCTGAGACCAGCTACCTCGGTTCCTTCACAAATTTACCCCATGCGTCTGCGCATTTCACCTTGGCTTTGGTTTAGTATTACAACGACGCATTTGTTGCAGGATACCGGATGCGTGGATATTCCCTTCGTAGATGTGCGTTCTCAGACTATTGCGGCAGCCCTTGCGGTCAGAAGCGTCCCCGAAGCGGTGACGCCATCAGTCGTTGTAATACTAGCATTCAGTCAAACCTGAAAGGGCAGATGAAGCGTTAAACGGGCCATGGTTGTTACGCTGATTGGCAAACAGCGGTGTGGGAGGTGTGGCATCCATGGTTGCGGAGAAATATGCGGTACGGTTGTCGCCGGAAGATCAAGCCCAACTGGAGCGATTGATCCGTAGGGGCCAGTGCTCGGCTCGGGTCATCAATCGGGCGCGCATCCTGCTCAAGACTGATGACGGATGGAGTGCTTCGCAGGTGGCGGTGGCCCTGGACACGTCGCCGCGCACGGTGTTCCGCACCAAACGACGGTATGCCGAGGAAGGATTGGGCGGCGTGCTGCACGACCATCCCCAAGCCAACCGGTATCGCAAGCTGGACGACCGAGGTGAAGCCCAGCTGATTGCCCTGGCGTGCAGCGACGCGCCCGAGGGCCATGACCACTGGACCCTGCGGTTGCTGGCCGATCAGGTGGTGGAACTGGGATTGGTGTCGTCGCTGTCCCACGAGACGGTAAGGCTCAGGCTCAAAAAAACACCCTCAAGCCCTGGCGTAAGCAACAGTGGTGCATCCCCCGGATGAACGGGGAGTTTTGGCGGCCATGGAGGACGTGCTGGACTTGTATGCCGAACCCTACGACCCCCACCGGCCGGTGGGGTGCTTTGACGAGACCTCCACCCAACTGCTGGCCGACGTGCGCACTCCGCTGCCCGTCCAGCCGGGACGACCGCGGCGGCAGGACTACGAGTATCGGCGCGCCGGTACCCGCAACCTCTTCCTGGTCTGTGAACCCTTGGCGGGCTGGCGCCACGTGGCGATCACGGAACGGCGCACTATGCCGGACTTTGCCCGCCAGATGCAGTGGCTGGTGGACGTGGTCTACCTCAATGCCCCAGTGGTCCGCGTGGTCCTCGACAACCTGAACACGCACCGCATGGCGTCCCGGTACGAGACCTTTCCAGCTGCCGAGGCTCGACGCATCGCCAAACGTCTGGAGTTCCATCACACGCCCAGACACGCCAATTGGCTCAATCCTGTCCTGAGCTTGCCGAAGGGATGGCAGAGATTGAATTCAGCGCGTTGAGCCGAGCCTGCCTCAGGGGAAGAAACCCCGACGCAGACGCTCTGCAACGCCAAATCACCGCCTACGAGACCGAGCGCAAGGCAGCGGGCGTCACCATCAACTGGCGGTTCAGCACCGACGACGCCAGAACCAAACTCCATCGGTTTTACCCATGCCCTAGAGGTCTGGCCGGAAAGCCATTGGCCGGGTTTTGCACTACGCCAAACAGACGTATTACAGTCGTATACGGCGTGATAGTGTATGCAATACGTTTCAAGATCCCATTATTACATCGGTAATCGACGCCAAGAAAATAACGGCTTGGGGAGAATCGGGGTTTCCGGCCAGATTATTTCTAGTAGAGTACCGGGAGGTGGTGTAAAAGCATCGGTGTAGCAAAAAGCTGACCACCGCGTCATCCTTGATCGGAAGTCACAACCCAACCAAGGAGAACGACGGTGGTCAAGCAAAGAATGGATCTTTTGGAATTATTACGCAAGCGTGGTATGGACGGAGACGTGGACTTGCTGCGGGAAGCACTGCGGGTCCTGGTGGACGGCATCATGGACGCCGAGGTTTCCGCCCAGATCGGCGCCCAGCACGGCGAACGCAGCCCGGAGCGGGTCACCTACCGCAATGGGTACCGCAACCGCACCTGGGATACCCGGGTGGGCACCATGGAGTTGCACATTCCCAAGCTGCGGGAAGGCAGCTACTTCCCCAGCCTGCTGGAACCGCGGCGGCGCAGCGAGAAAGCCCTGCTGGCCGTCATCCAGCAAGCCTATGTAGAAGGCGTGTCCACTCGGCGGGTGGACGATCTGATCAAGGCCCTGGGTTGCGACGGCATCTCCAGCAGCCAGGTGTCGCGCATCTGCGAGCAACTGGACGAAGTGGTGGAGAGTTTCCTGGGTCGGCCCCTGGACGGTGGTCCCTACCCCTACGTGTGGCTGGACGGCCTGACCCAGAAGGTGCGGGAGGGCGGTCGCATCGTCAACGTCTGCGTGGTGGTGGCGACGGGGGTCAATGCCGAAGGGCAGCGTGAGATCCTGGGTATGGACGTGGGCGCCAGCGAGGACGGCGCGTTCTGGCTGGCCTTCCTGCGGTCGCTGACCGCTCGGGGCCTCAGCGGGGTGGAGCTGGTAACCTCCGATGCTCACCAGGGGCTGAAGAACGCCATCGCCGCGGTGTTCACTGGGGCCAGCTGGCAGCGCTGCCGCACCCACTTCATGGCCAACCTGCTCACCCGAGTGCCCAAGCGTGCCCAACCTGGCGTGGCCACCATGGTGCGCACCATCTACCAGCAACTGTCTCCCGCCGAGGTCCACGGCCAATTGGACCGAGTGGTGGAACAACTCCGGGAGCCCTTTGCCCAGGTGGCCGAGCTGCTGGCGGATGCCGCGCCGGACATCCTGGCCTTCACGGCCTTCCCAGTGGCCCACTGGCAGAAGCTGTGGTCCAACAACCCGCAGGAACGGCTGAACCGGGAGATAAGGCGCCGGACTGACGTGGTGGGCATTTTCCCCAACCGGCTATCGGCGCGGCGCCTGGTGGGCGCGGTGCTGGCCGAGCAACACGACGAATGGGCCGAAGCCCGCCGCTACCTCACCATCCCCAACGCTGCCGGCAACGAGGCACTGCCGACGCCCAATATGCTGGACGCAGCGGCCTGATCAACATCAAAAGGGATGACGCGCTTTTACACTACTTGACGGGACACTACCCGCGCCTCTTGTACCACAGGATGCTCGACACGCTAGCCTATGCCGCTTGATTGTACAAAGCCGAGCCTCCGGCTGACCTACGACGCGCTCAGGGAATGGCGCGGGGAGCGTGCCGACGTGGAGTACGTGCGGATCCTGCACCTGGCGGCGACCACCATGGAAGCCACGGTGGACAGCGCGCTGTCGTTGCTGCTGGAGGCGGGTGAGTCCTTCGACTACGCGGAGGTGCGGGACCTGGCCGAGCCCAAGGTGCCCGAAGCTCCGGTGCTGGTCTGGTCTGGGAAGCCGGACCTGAAAATCTACGACCGCCTGCTCACGGTCAACCTGGCGGCGGCGGGGGTGTGCGCATGACGGACACCAGCGTGATGCAGGACCGCATCGGCCAGTTGTGCGGCCAATTCAAGCTGCCCACCATGGGCGCCCAGTCGGTGGCTCGTTTCACCGCCGCTGGACACGGCGATGCCCTGGCAACTTTCCTGGAGGTACTGGAACAGGAAGCTGAGGATTGCCGCCACCGGCGCATCAACCGGCTGCGCCGGGAGTCCCGGCTGCCCTCGGGCAAGACCTGGGAAACCTTCGAGCACGACCGAGTCCCCCTGGCGCTGCGGCAGCAACTGGACCAACTGGCCCAGGGCAGCTTCGTGGAGCGCGGCATCAACGTGCTGGCCTTCGGGCTGCCCGGCACCGGCAAGACCCACGCCCGGTGCGCCCTGGGCCACCGCCTGGTGGAAGCCGGCCACTCCGTCCTTTTCGCTCCGGCCTACCGTCTGGTACAGGAACTGCTCGCCGCCAAGCGCGATCTGGACCTGCCCCGCCAGCTGCGCAAGCTGGACAACTTCGACTTCCTGCTCCTCGACGACCTGGGCTACCTGCCCCAGGGCGCCGAGGAATCGGAGGTCCTCTTCACCCTCATCGCCGAACGCTACGAGCGCCGGTCGTTGGGCATCACGTCAAACCTGGTCTGGTAGTGTCCCGTCAAGTAGTATAAAAGCGCGTCATCCCTTTTGATGTTGATCAGGCCGCTGCGTCCAGCATATTGGGCGTCGGCAGTGCCTCGTTGCCGGCGGCGTTGGGGATGGTGAGGTAGCGGCGGGCTTCGGCCCATTTGTCGTGTTGCTCGGCCAGCACCGCGCCCACCAGGCGCCGCGCCGATAGCCGGTTGGGGAAAATGCCCACCACGTCAGTCCGGCGCCTTATCTCCCGGTTCAGCCGTTCCTGCGGGTTGTTGGACCACAGTTTCTGCCAGTGGGCCACTGGGAAGGCCGTGAAGGCCAGGATGTCCGGCGCGGCATCCGCCAGCAGTTCGGCCACCTGGGCAAAGGGCTCCCGGAGTTGTTCCACCACTCGGTCCAATTGGCCGTGGACCTCGGCGGGAGACAGTTGCTGGTAGATGGTGCGGACCATGGTGGCCAGGCCAGGTTGGGCACGCTTGGGCACTCGGGTGAGCAGGTTGGCCATGAAGTGGGTGCGGCAGCGCTGCCAGCTGGCCCCAGTGAACACCGCGGCGATGGCGTTCTTCAGCCCCTGGTGGGCATCGGAGGTTACCAGCTCCACCCCGCTGAGGCCCCGAGCGGTCAGCGACCGCAGGAAGGCCAGCCAGAAGGCGCCGTCCTCGCTGGCGCCCACGTCCATACCCAGGATCTCACGCTGCCCTTCGGCATTGACCCCCGTCGCCACCACCACGCAGACGTTGACGATGCGACCGCCCTCCCGCACCTTCTGGGTCAGGCCGTCCAGCCACACGTAGGGGTAGGGACCACCGTCCAGGGGCCGACCCAGGAAACTCTCCACCACTTCGTCCAGTTGCTCGCAGATGCGCGACACCTGGCTGCTGGAGATGCCGTCGCAACCCAGGGCCTTGATCAGATCGTCCACCCGCCGAGTGGACACGCCTTCTACATAGGCTTGCTGGATGACGGCCAGCAGGGCTTTCTCGCTGCGCCGCCGCGGTTCCAGCAGGCTGGGGAAGTAGCTGCCTTCCCGCCGCTTGGGAATATGCAACTCCATGGTGCCCACCCGGGTATCCCAGGTGCGGTTGCGGTACCCATTGCGGTAGGTGACCCGCTCCGGGCTGCGTTCGCCGTGCTGGGCGCCGATCTGGGCGGAAACCTCGGCGTCCATGATGCCGTCCACCAGGACCCGCAGTGCTTCCCGCAGCAAGTCCACGTCTCCGTCCATACCACGCTTGCGTAATAATTCCAAAAGATCCATTCTTTGCTTGACCACCGTCGTTCTCCTTGGTTGGGTTGTGACTTCCGATCAAGGATGACGCGGTGGTCAGCGTTTTGCTACACCGATGCTTTTACACCACTTCCTGTGACTCTACTCCTGGTCTCCTGGTCTTCTCAGAGTGGGAGCGCATCTTTGCCAACCCAATGGCCACCGCCGCGGCGATTGACCGGGTCGTGCACCACTCCGTCATCCTGGAGTTTGACGTCCCCAGCTACCGCACCAACGCAGCCCAGCAACGCGTCCAGGCCAAGGAGGTGAACCGGCAAAACTGATTGACGCCAACCGGCAAATATAGTTGACGCGGGACAAGGAGACTTCGGGGGATACAGTAGCTTAGGCGGTGCGCCCGTATCCACAAAGCCAGTACCTTACTGGGAGCATCGTATCCCGGCATCCGGCAGCGGTGAAATGACTTGGGCCGCACGTATGTACGTGCGGCCCAAAATCATTGCCAAGGCAGGAATCCTACCCCGCCGCCACACCATCAGTCAGTATCACTCCCGAATCCAGCAGGGTTTGGTAACGGCTCCCCAAGCCATGTTCTTCCAGAATCTCCCGGGCGTGGGAGCCAGGCTTGGGGGCGGGTATGCCCGGGCGGACCGGGGTGCGCGACAGTCGCGGCGCGGGACCGCAAGTAGTCACCGTTCCCAACTCGTCGTGCTCCCGGGTAATGCTAAGTCCGTGGGACTCCACCCAGGGGTCGGTCATCAGCTCCCTGACGTTGGTGACGACCCGCTGCGCGCCGATGCCGGCGGCGGCCAGTCGCTCCACCCAGAACGCCACGCTGTTCCCCTGGAACCGCTCTTCCAGCGACGAAGCCAGGGCATCTCCCCGAAGGGAGTCTATTCCAGACAGTCCCTCCAAGCCTGACAGCCTTGCTAGGGCCAATGCCGGAGCTCCAATAAAGAACCAGCCGTCACTGGCCTGGTAGGCCCGATGCAACGGGCCGGTTCCCAGGGCGTCCTGCCCGCTGGTCTCGTTCCACTGCTTGCCCTCGTAAAGCTGCATGAAGGGCGATTGCAGCGTCATGGCCGTGTAGGCCAGGGCTGAGTCTATGTGCTGGCCCTCTCCGGTGCGCTGCCGGTGCAGCAGGGCCAGAGCCACCCCGTAGGCGCCCATGAAACCCGTGCCGTAGTCGTTCACCGGGTTGGGCTGCGACTCGGGCATACCATCGCCGCCGAAGCGACGGGTCATCCCGGCAGTGGCCTGGGCAAACCCCTCGTGACCGGGGCGCTCCGCCCAGGGGCCGATGTGCCCGTAAGCGTTCAATGAAGCGTAGATTATGTCGGGCTTGCGCTTTCTCACCTCTTCGTATCCCAGGCCCAACCTCTCCAGGCTGCCGGCGCGATAGTTCTGGGCCACCACGTCGGCATCCTCCAGCAACTGCCAGAAAACGTCGCGCCCCTCTTCAGATTTCAGGTCCAACAGGATACTGCGCTTGCCCCGGTTGATGTCGTTATGCCGGGCCACGGTGGAGCCGCGGCTGGGGTTATCTATCTTGATAACATTGGCCCCGTACTCGGCCAGCGTCCGGCCCATGGTCGGGCCGGCCAAGATTATGCATAGGTCCAGCACCTTCACCCCGTCAAGGGCGGAACTCATGGCGTCCTGGTGCGCCAGCGCCTCGGAAGCGGGGCGAGGCCTCAACTCCGCGAGAATTTCTCCCCGATGCTGGTCGAGAGTGGGAGCCGGGCCGCGCACCCTGCCCGGTGTCAAAGACATCCGGGCGTTGATTCCCGGCTGTAGCATCTTGCCGTTAGGTGGGGTCGTCAATTTCCACCACCATCTGGGAGGCCCGGGCCTGGGGATGGTCAAACCACTCGGTGCTGGTGCGGCAGACCGCCCCCTCACTGCCCGCCTCGGCGATCAGGTCTTCCCATTCCTGTGCAGTACGAGTCAAGAAGAGATCCCGAATCCGCTGCTGGGCCTCGGCGCGGAATTGGGGGACGTCCAGGGGGCGGTCGAAGTCGGTAAGCCCCTCGTCATCCCACGACGTAATCCCGGCGGCTTCAACGAACGGCCGGAAGTTCTGGTTGCCGGAGCCGACGAATCGCACGTACTGGCCGTCGCTGCACTGGAAGATGCCGCCCCACAACTCTTGCAGCGTCGGAATCGCCGGCGGAGCATTGTGCACCCGCACTCCGAAACGCCCCAGGGACAGGAACATACTGTCAAAAAGGGGAACTTCAATTCGTTGTCCCACGCCATCGCGCTCCCGGGCGTTCAGGGCGACGACGATGGCCACCACCGACTGGAAGGCCCCATAGACCGAGGCGATGGGAATGGCCGTGTAGACCGGACGCCGGGCTATCGGCGTTGGGCGGGCGGAAGGTGGCCGACGCCGCTCCCACAACTCCTTCGTAAGCCGGCATGGCCGCCCGGGGATCGTCCGACGCAAATCCCGGAATGGAGCAGTAAACCAGGCGGGGGTTGGCCCGAGTCATCTCCTCGGGTCCCAGCCTCAACCGGTCCATGGTCCCGGGCCGGAAGTTCTCGATCACCACATCGGCGCTTTGTATGAGGGACCGGGCAATGGCCGAGTCATCCGCCCGCTTGAGGTCCAGGGTAATGCTCCGCTTGCCTCGGTTCCACGTTGAGTTTGCCGGGGTCTTCCAGCGGGGTCCGCCGGGAGGGTCAACCCGGATAACGTCGGCACCCTGATCCGCCAGCAACATTCCTGCCAAGGGCCCGGAAATATACTGCCCGAAGTCAATTACCCGAATGTGTTCCAGTGCTCCTGCGATGTCTGGACCCTCCCCCTGATTGGCTAAAAAGATTGGCTTCGTGGATGAAGCGCAGGCTAACACTGCGGGTATGAGCGGTCAACCGCCGGCGTCAGAACATGGTGGCATCACATCCGTGGCGAAAAGGCCTTTCACTATCTCGCCTGGCATCCCAAAATTGACCCCCTCGGTGTGGGTTACTATAATGGGCAGAGTCCACAGCAGTAGCGGGTCTTTGTCCAAGCAGCGGAAACCGTGACTGCTGGGTTCACAGCATACGTGAGGAGGACTTTCATGGTTGAACAGCAGGCAGCGGTGCTGAGCCCGGAAACTCTGATAGAGGAGTTTCATAAGAACGGTGTCACCCATGTGGTGACCATTCCTGACAGCGAGACCAACTACCTGTACGAGTTGATGAAGGAGGAGCCTTGGCTGGAAATCGTTCCTGCCTCCCGGGAAGGTGAGACCTTCGCCATTGCCCTGGGGCTGCTAATCGGCGGCAAGACCCCGGTGTGCCTGATTCAGAACACGGGCATGATGGAATCGGGCGACTCCATACGGGGTATGGCCCTGGATTCCGGGTTCCCGCTGGTAATGGTGGTGGGCTATCGTGGCTGGAACCGCCACGGCATTATAACCGACTCGGTGGCCCGCTATACCGAGCCGTTCCTGAACGCCTATCGCATCAACTACTACCTGGTGGAGCAGGATGCCGACAGTTCGCGCATCTCCGTGGCCTTCGAGGAGGCCCGGACCACCAAGCGGCCAGTTGCTATCCTGGTGGGCGACGAATACCACGGGTTCAACCGCTAGACGGATAACCCTTCGCCAAAAATTATTGCTCTATCGGCGCCCCTACCACGTGTGGTACGTCATCCTGGGCTGGGGAGGGATACGGAGCAAGAAAGATCCACGTAACGGAGGCAAAGAATGATTCATTCCGAAGAGGTATTCCGCGTATTCCAAGAGTACCGGGGCGATGCCATCGTGATTCCCACCGGCACTTCCGGTCGGCACTGGCAGGAATTCAGCACCAACGAGAACCGGGACATGAACCTGGGAGGCGCAATGGGCCAGACCACTTCGGCGGCCTTGGGACTGGCCTTGGGACTGCCTGATGAAAAGGTGGTGCTGTTCGATTCCGAAGGCGCGCTGCTGATGAACCTGGGGATACTGGCTACTATCGCCGGCAAGAAGCCGAAAAACTTCTGCCACATTTTGTTGGACAATGAGTGCTACGCTACCACTGGAGGGCAGCCGGTTCCCAACGCGCAAGAGATTAACTACGCCGGTGTAGCCAAAGAAGCCGGTTATTCCTCTGCCTACAGCTTCGACGACCTGGAAGAGTTCGCCACCAATGTGGAGCAAATAATGCAGGATACCGGCCCGGTATTCGTCGCCATCAAAGTTGTGCCGGAGGTAGAGAACGAGCCAATAGGTATGCGGCAGCGTGTCCCCACCCGCAGCCGCGCCGAGACCATCCGGGGCTTGCAGACGGAGTTGGGCATTAGCGCCGGTTAGCCTTCGCGGCCGTCCACCTATTATGAGATTACAGGGGCGCACAATGTGCGCCCCTGAATCGTGCCGCGCGGCCTGTTTAGCGTCCAATCCGGGTTACGCCAACGTCATCAACTCCACGTAGCAAAGCATTGCACGGGAGAGCATTCCCGCCCGCAACTCTCCTTCCCATTCGCCGACTTCGTCAACCATAGCCAGTATCGGCGCCAGGATGACGATATTAACCTGCACCGGCTTGGCCGAAAGTTTGGAAAGGTCGACATCTACCAAAGCCCAAATACCGCGCGCGTAGGCTTCGTTAGCTCGGTGCGCTTAAACCCGAATCCTCCGAAGCGAGACGTCCGTGTCGTTGACACAAGGGATGATGGGTAAGGGAAGGCGAACGGGCCCAGCCAGATCCCAATAGATGGGGATGAGGGCGGCGTGAGGGCAGCCACACCGGCACGATGCTGGCGGCCGTGCGGCCATGCGGAATTCTACAGGCGGTAGGCAGGAAGTGTCCCTCGCGGACCGAGTTGGTGCGAGTTGGTGGGGACGTTCAGTTGGCCGGATGGCGGGTCAGCGGGCTGGTCGCCGCCGTCAGGCAGGAGATGGCAGGGCGCGTAATCGAGCGAGGGCGCGACTGAACTGGTTTTCCCAGGGCCAGCGCTGAGGAAGATGCAAAGTGAGGCGGCGCGCCGAACTGGTGAGCCGTCCGGCGAGGGAGAAGAAGCGTCGTCGCAGGGTTTTGGTGGTCACCACCTGCTGGCCCAGACCGATGCGCGCCGTCCAGCGTGCCAGGTTGTGGGCGATCACCTGCACCGCCAGCCAGGCAGCGTTGGCGGCGAAGCGGCCCGAGGGGAGATGGTTGAGCCCGACGCCGTACTTGAGGTCTCGGATGGCGTTCTCGATCTCGGCGTGGCGCCGATGGTCGGCCTCCAGTGCCAGGGTTGCCCCGTCCCGGTCGGTGATGAAGCCGTGATAGCGGTAGGCGGCGAAGAGGGCCAGCTGGGAACCGGACGTGGGCTTCACCCGCCGGACGATGAGCCGCACCGGTGCGGCGTCGGGCTCATCCTGGAAGGGGACGTAGGTGGTCTCCGCCACGTCGGCGGCGCCGTCCATCCAGTAGGGAATCGGCGTCCAGTCAATCTCGGGTATGGCCTCGATGATATTCCGCAGGCGGGCGTGCTGGCGGACGGTGATGGAGTAGCGGACATCCATCGCGCGGCAGACCGCGACCAGGGCGTGGGCATAGAAGCCGCTGTCGGCCCGCACCGTAAGTTGTCCCCTGGCCCCGCCGTGGCGCACCCGGCCCACCGTCTCACGCAGGAAGTGGGCGGCGCCCCGAGCGGTGTTGGCGCGGCCCTCGCGCAGCCGAGACATCAGCACGTCGCCGGGTCCGGCGGCAATGGCCAGCAGCGGGTGATAGCCTCGCTGGCCGGTGTAGCTGTGGTGGCGGGCACCCTCCTTGGCCAGACCATAGCAATATTATGCCCGTGTCCGGCCTGTGCAGAGGCGACTAACTGATGAGTCGGCCCAAGGATGTATGCTCATGGCGAGGCGTGTCGTCCGGACGAAGACCGAGCAGACGCTGGTGCTTATTGCCCGAACCATAGCATGGTCCGGGAGCCTTACGACTGCATCATTGGTGACGCCCCGATCGGGGCGATCCCGTTGGGGAGAGTGGCTACAGTCCGTGGCTCCCTCCGGCGACACGCCTACGCGGAAATGGTAGAGGCGATGATGAGCAGACGCAAGAGCAGCGCAAAACCGGAAGGGCTGTCCCAGCTGAACCTGAACGCGGCCGGCATTGACGTGGGGGCCACCAGCCATTACGTGGCGGTACCCGCCGACCGCGCGGAGCAGCCGGTGCAGGAGTTTGAGGCTTTCACGGCGGACCTGTACCGTTTGGCGGACTGGCTGACCGAGTGCGGTGTGGAGACCGTGGTCATGGAGTCCACCGGCGTGTACTGGATACCGCTGTTCGGGGTGCTGGAAGAGCGGGGACTGGAGGTGATGCTGGTGGACCCCAGACGCATCAAGAACGTGCCGGGTCGCAAGACCGACGTGCGGGACTGCCAGTGGCTGCAGCAGTTGCACACCTACGGACTGCTGTCGGGAGCCTTCCGTCCCGACGGGGACGTACGGCGCCTGCGCAGTTACCTGCGGCAGCGGGTCATGCTGGTGCAGTATGCGTCCCATCATATCCAGCATATGCAGAAGGCGCTGACGCAGATGAACGTCAAGCTCCACCACGTCATCAGTAACATCACCGGCAAGACCGGCACGGAAATCATGGAGGCAATCGTGGGAGGCCAACGGGACCCGCGGCAACTGGCGCAATTGCGCGACCCCAGGATCAAGGCCGACGAGGCGACGATCGCCAAGTCGCTGCAAGGCCACTGGCGGGAAGAGCACATCTTCGAGCTGACCCAGGCCCTGGAGCTGTACCGGTTCTATCAGGATAAAATTGCCGAGTGCGACCGGGAGATTGAAGCCCAGTTGGAGCGTTTCGAGGATCACAGCAATGGTGATCCGCCAGCGGCGAAGTCCGGCCGGAGACGCAGCAAAGGAAACGCGCCCCGCTTCGACGTTTGGACGCACCTGTACCGTATGACGGGGGTTGACCTGACCCAGATCGACGGTGTGGATGCCTACACCGCGCTCAAGGTGGTGAGTGAGATTGGCACCGACATGACGAAATGGCCCAGCGCCAAGCACTTTGCGTCCTGGTTGGGGCTCAGCCCGAACAACCGCATCACCGGCGGCAAGGTCATGAGCTCCAAGACCAAGCCCAGCGCCAACCGTGCGTCGGCGGCATTGCGTCTGGCGGCCAACGCGCTGCACCGCTCCGACAGCGCCCTGGGCGCCTTCCTGCGCCGGAAGAAAGGCCACCTGGGAGCGCCCAAGGCCATCACCGCCACGGCCCACAAGTTGGCCAGGCTCATCTACACCATGCTGCGCTATGGCCAGGAGTACGTGGATGCTGGTGCGGAACACTACGAGAGACAGTATCAGCAGCGGGCGTTGCGCGCCGCCAAGCGTCGGGCGGCACAACTGGGCTACCAACTGGTACCAATGTCCGACGCCGGGGACCGCACCACGTACGCACCTCCCGGCGCGCCAATCGCCGCGTGACAACGTTGGTTAGTGGGGAGCAAAGTTATGCCCGTATCCGGGCCGTGCAGAGGCGACTAACTGGTGTGGCCGTGTCAGGGTGCGTATGCTCATGGCGAGACGTGTTGTCTGGACGAAGACCGAGCAGACGCTGGTGCTTATTGCCCGAACCATAGCATGGTCCGGGAGTCTTACGACGGCATCATTGGTGACGCTCCAAGCGGAGCGATCCCGTTCCATAGATTGTTCGATATTAGGGCGTGTTGACATTTGATTATAATGGCCGTATGTCAAACATCAGATTATCACCAGAACAGTGGGCTAGGATTCTCGATTTCTTGCGTGGCTGCACCGGCCTGTACGTTGGCCAGGAAGCGGATTGCCGGCGTTTTGTCGAGGCCGTCTTATGGATTAACCGCTCTGGGGCCCAATGGCGACTGCTGCCAGCCGAATACGGGAACTGGAACAGCGTCTACAAACGATTCGCCCGTTGGACTGACCAAGGCGTCTGGGCACAAATGCATCAACATTGCTGCGACGACGCGGATCTGGAATACCTGATCATCGACAGCACGGTGGTCCGGGCGCACCCTTGCGCGGCGGGAGCTCCCCCCAAAAGGGTGGCCAGGCGGCCCAGGCCCTGGGCCGGAGCCGCGGCGGGTTCAGCACCAAGATTCACGTGAGCGTGGACGGCTTGGGCAACCCCTTGCGATTCATACTGACCGGAGGGCAACAGCACGACATCACCCAGGCGGAGGAGTTAATCGCCGGTTATGCCGGCGAGCACGTACTGGCCGACAAAGGGTACGATGCCCAGGAGTTTCGCCAGCACATCTTGGAACTGGGTATGATGCCGGTCATTCCGCCCCGCTCGAACCGCAAGGCACCCGCCGACTATGACCGGCATCTGTACCGGGAGCGCCATCTGGTGGAATGCTTCATCAACAAGATCAAGCACTATCGCCGGATCTTCTCCCGGTTTGAGAAGCTGGACACCAGATACCTGGGCTTCCTGCATTTCACCGCCGCTCTCATCTGGCTACGGTGAAATGTCAACACAACCTAGTGACTCCCTCCGACGACACGTCTACGTTGTAGGCGTGGAGGGAATGATGAGCACACGCAAGAGTAGAGCAAACCCGGAAGGGCTGTCCCAGCTGAACCTGAACGCGGCGGGCATCGACGTGGGCGCCACCAGCCACTTCGTGGCGGTGCCCGCCGACCGCGCGGAGCAGCCGGTGCGTGAGTTTGAGGCCTTCACGGCGGACCTGTACCGTCTGGCAGACTGGCTGTCCGAGTGCGGAGTGGAGACCGTGGTCATGGAGTCCACCGGCGTGTACTGGATACCGCTGTTCGGGGTGCTGGAAGAGCGGGGACTGGAGGTGATGCTGGTGGACCCCAGACGCATCAAGAACGTGCCGGGTCGCAAGACCGACGTGCGGGACTGCCAGTGGCTGCAGCAGTTGCACACCTACGGACTGCTGTCGGGAGCCTTCCGTCCCGACGGGGACGTACGGCGCTTGCGCAGCTACCTGCGGCAGCGAGCCATGCTGGTGGAGTACGCGTCCCAGCATATCCAGCACATGCAAAAAGCGCTGACCCAGATGAACGTGAAGCTCCAGCACGTGATCAGCGACATCACGGGCAAGACGGGCATGGACATCATGGAGGCCATTGCAGGCGGCGAACGGGACCCGCGACAACTGGCGCGACTGCGCGATCCCAGGATCAAGGCCGACGAGGCGACCATCGCCAAGTCTCTACAAGGCCACTGGCGGGAAGAGCACATCTTCGAGCTGACCCAAGCTCTGGAGCTGTATCGGTTCTATCAGGATAAGATTGCCGAGTGCGACCGGGAGATTGCAGCCCAGCTGGAGCGGTTTGAAGACCGCAGCGACGGCGAGCCTCCGGCTCCCAATGGCAAAAAGCGCAATCAGAAGAACGCGCCCCGTTTCGATGCCCAGGGCCAACTGTACCGGATGACGGGAGTGGACCTGACCCGGATCGACGGCGTGGATGCGTACACGGCCCTGAAGGTGATCAGCGAGATTGGCACCGACATGACCAAATGGCCCAGCGCCAAGCACTTCGCGTCCTGGCTGGGCCTGAGTCCCAACAACCGCATCACCGGCGGCAGGGTCATGAGCTCAAAGACCAAGCCCAGCGCCAACCGGGCCGCGGCGGCATTGCGTCTGGCCGCCAACGCGCTGCACCGCTCCGACAGCGCCCTGGGCGCCTTCCTGCGCCGGAAGAAAGCCCACCTGGGAGCGCCCCCAAGGCCATCACCGCCACGGCCCACAAGCTGGCCAGGCTCATCTACACCATGCTGCGGTACGGCCAGGAATACGTGGATGCCGGCGCGGAATACTACGAGAGACAGTATCAGCAGCGGGCGTTGCGTGCGGCCAAGCGCCGGGCGGCACAACTGGGCTACCAGTTGGTGCCCATCTCCTCCGATGCGCAACCTTCGGACCTGCCCCACGGATCAGAGGCCGCGGCCGCGTGACAGTTTCGGTTAGTCCATAGCAGCATTATGGCCGTGGCCGGCCCGTGCAGAGGCGACTAACTGGTGAGTCCGTGTCAGGGTGCGTATGCTCATGGCGGGGCGTGTCGTACGGACGAAGACCGAGCAGGCGCTGGTGCTTATTGCCCGATCCATAGCATGGTCCGGGAGCCTTACGACTGCATCATTGGTGACGCCCCAATCGGGGCGATCCCGTTGGGGAGAGTGGCTACAGCCCGTGGCTCCCTCCGGCGACACGCCTACACGGCAATGGTAGAGGCGATGATGAGCAGACGCAAGAACAGCGCCAAACCAGCGGGGCTATCCCAGCTGAACCTGAACGCGGCGGGCATCGACGTGGGCGCCACCAGCCATTTCGTCGCGGTGCCCGCCGACCGCGCGGAGCAGCCGGTACAAGAGTTTGCCGCCTTCACAGCGGACTTGTATCGCCTGGCGGAGTGGCTGTCCGAGTGCGGTGTGGAGACCGTGGTCATGGAGTCGACGGGGGTGTACTGGATACCGCTGTTCGGAGTGCTGGAAGGCCGAGGGTTTGAGGTAATGCTGGTGGACCCCAGACGCATCAAGAACGTGCCGGGGCGCAAGACCGACGTGCTGGACTGCCAGTGGCTGCAGCAGCTGCACACCTACGGACTGCTGTCGGGAGCCTTCCGGCCCGATGGGGAGATCCGACGCCTGCGTAGCTACCTGCGCCAGCGAACGATGCTGGTGGAATACGCGTCCCACCATATCCAGCATATGCAGAAGGCCCTGACCCAGATGAACGTGAAGCTCCAGCACGTCATCAGCAACATCACCGGCCAGACCGGCATGGACATCATCGAGGCCATCGTGGGCGGCGAGCGGGATCCGCGTAAGCTGGCGCAACTGCGCAATTATCGGATCAAGGCGGACGAGGCGACCATCGCCAAGTCGTTGCAGGGCCACTGGCGGGAGGAACATATCTTCGAGCTGACCCAGGCCCTGGAGTTGTACCGGGTGTATCAGGCCAAGATTGCCGAGTGCGACCGGGAGATTGAAGCCCAGCTGGAACGGTTTGAGGACCGCAGCGACGGTGTGCCTCCGGCTCCCAATGGTAAAAAGCCCCATCAGGGGAACGCGCCGCGCTTCGATGTCCGGACCCACCTGTATCAGATGACGGGGGTGGACCTGACCCGGATCGACGGTGTGGATGCGTACACGGCCCTGAAGGTGATCAGCGAGATTGGCACCGACATGACCAAATGGCCCAGCGCCAAGCACTTCGCGTCGTGGCTGGGGCTGAGCCCCAACAACCGGGTCACCGGCGGCAAGGTCATCAGCTCAAAGACCAAGCCCAGCGCCAACCGGGCCGCCGCAGCTTTGCGTCTGGCCGCCAACGCGCTGCACCGCTCCGACAGCGCCCTGGGCGCCTTCCTGCGCCGGAAGAAAGCCCACTTGGGAGCGCCCAAGGCCATTACCGCCACGGCACACAAGCTGGCCAGGCTCATCTACACCATGCTGCGCTATGGCCAGGAGTACGTGGATGCTGGCGCCGAATACTACGAGAGCCAGTATCAGCAGCGGGCGTTGCGCGCCGCCAAGCGTCGGGCGGCCCAACTGGGCTACCAACTGGTGCCCATGCCCGATGCCGGGGACCGCACCACGTACGCACCTCCCGGCGCGCCAATCGCCGCGTGACAACGTTGGTTAGTGGGGAGGTCTCGCGGATGGTGGAGTCCAGGTCGATGGTCAACGGCCCGTCGCCGGGTCCGTCCAGGCCCCAGCAGCCCAGGCCCGGGCCAACAGCTCCCGGCTCACCCGATCCAGTTGGCGGACCTGGCCCCACCGGAAGCTGCGCAGGAAGGTACCCAGGGTGGATGGCGCCTTGACACGCAGCCGAGAGCGCTGGCCGTATGCAGAAGGCCCTGACCCAGATGAACGTGAGCTCCAGCACGTCATCAGCAACATCACCGGCCAGCCGGCATGGACATCATCGAGGCCATCGTGGGCGGCGAGCGGGATCCGCGTAAGCTGGCGCAACTGCGCAATTATCGGATCAAGGCGGACGAGGCGACCATCGCCAAGTCGTTGCAGGGCCACTGGCGGGAGGAACATATCTTCGAGCTGACCCAGGCCCTGGAGTTGTACCGGGTGTATCAGGCCAAGATTGCCGAGTGCGACCGGGAGATTGAAGCCCAGCTGGAACGGTTTGAGGACCGCAGCGACGGTGTGCCTCCGGCTCCCAATGGTAAAAAGCCCCATCAGGGGAACGCGCCGCGCTTCGATGTCCGGACCCACCTGTATCAGATGACGGGGGTGGACCTGACCCGGATCGACGGTGTGGATGCGTACACGGCCCTGAAGGTGATCAGCGAGATTGGCACCGACATGACCAAATGGCCCAGCGCCAAGCACTTCGCGTCGTGGCTGGGGCTGAGCCCCAACAACCGGGTCACCGGCGGCAAGGTCATCAGCTCAAAGACCAAGCCCAGCGCCAACCGGGCCGCCGCAGCTTTGCGTCTGGCCGCCAACGCGCTGCACCGCTCCGACAGCGCCCTGGGCGCCTTCCTGCGCCGGAAGAAAGCCCACTTGGGAGCGCCCAAGGCCATTACCGCCACGGCACACAAGCTGGCCAGGCTCATCTACACCATGCTGCGCTATGGCCAGGAGTACGTGGATGCTGGCGCCGAATACTACGAGAGCCAGTATCAGCAGCGGGCGTTGCGCGCCGCCAAGCGTCGGGCGGCCCAACTGGGCTACCAACTGGTGCCCATGCCCGATGCCGGGGACCGCACCACGTACGCACCTCCCGGCGCGCCAATCGCCGCGTGACAACGTTGGTTAGTGGGGAGGTCTCGCGGATGGTGGAGTCCAGGTCGATGGTCAACGGCCCGTCGCCGGGTCCGGCCCCAGCAGCCCAGGCCCGGGCCAACAGCTCCCGGCTCACCCGATCCAGTTGGCGGACCTGGCCCCACCGGAAGCTGCGCAGGAAGGTACCCAGGGTGGATGGCGCCTTGACACGCAGCCGAGAGCGCTGGCCGTCCTGCCGGTGCGCAACACGTCGGCGTCGTCGATGCAGTCGCCGCCAGCCAGCGCGGACGCCACCAGGGTCACAATCTTGTCGCCCGTGTTCGCCCGACCCGGGGCATTGCCCAGGTCGAGGCGCTGCCGGACCAGTTGGGGCAGACCCAGGCGCTGGGCCAACGTGGCGGGTAGGATCAGCCCGGCATTGTTGACCAGACGGTGGTCGTCGAAGGCGATGTGGATGCCGTCGGGGGAACTGCGTGGCAGCATCTATTGGGTGCTCCTGGTCTGGGGTTTTTTTCTGTCTCGAAAACCATTATCCCAGATGCACAGGAGCACATTCTTACCCATTCAACCCGCCGCGATATTTATCTTGTCGGTGGATTGGGGTTAAATGGGCGTCTGCTCTGGAATGAGCTGACCGTCCATGAGCAAAGTTTCAATATGCCCAACAATGTCCTCTCGCGCCATGTTAAGGCGTCGTCCAAGGTATTTCCGCCCGAGAAGCACCCCGGCAGGCCAGGGGCAGCTACCCCGTAACTGCTTCCTTCGTCCTTGCGAATCACGATTGGATAACGCATTATTGTGCCCTCCGATCCCATCCGGCTTGCCGGAAAGTGCTCGCAGGGTGCCTATGGGGATGTCCTTGCGAGGATGTTGGACTGTGACTACCCCGGGCTTCTCAGGATGTATAAAGTGCTGGTGGCTGCCGCTAGTTTTCCTTGGCCTCCACCCTTCCCGACGAAGCCGATGTATGATCTCCCTGCTCTCAATGTGGGCCTTACGCCCGATGCTTGCCCTAATATTACAACGACGGTATGTAGAAAAAGGCGGCTGATGCTTCCTGTTTGACTCCGATTCACCTGCCGTGGGGGGCTTGCAGCTGTATTGTGAAAGGCGGCGGTAAAGTGGACCAGGTGGGCGGCTCGATCACCGGTTTGCGGCTGTCGACGTTCAGGGAAAATGTCCGCCTAAGCGTTCAGCAAAAATGTCACCTATTTAATCCGGGATCGTATCAGATGTCGATGCCGGAAAGGTTGCCGGCGACCGCCGCGTCTGCGGACTTTCGGCATCGATGTATCGCCTTAGGGTGTCTCTGTGGAGACCCAACTCTCTTGCCATCTTGCGAATGGACATGCCATCGAGCTTGGCCTTCTGCACCGCGTCCCATCGGGCTTGTTGAAGAAACGTCAGCCTCCTGGGTGAAGCGGTCACCGTCATGGGGACCACGTCTTCATCGTCGAGGACGGAGCCGTGGCCGTTTTCTGCGGCTACCATTGTCAGTGGCTCGGGGGCCGTTTCCCGAGGTTCACGGAGGCCTTCAGGGGTCTGGAGACTGGATGGCATCACCTGAGGAAGGCTTGATGCTGTTTCGCAGCGATCCTGGACTTGGCGGCGCCGCCTGGGCGGCAATGATGCGTCCCTCATGTTGTAACTATAGCCGGCCGTCCAGTCCCTGAAGCACCACGACAACCGCTCCGGCATAGCTGCGGCGTTGCTGCCTCACCGTGTTGTCCCTGGCTATTTTCCTGCGGTGTTTGAAGCACAGGATTTGCTCCAGGCTTAGATCCGGAGGCAAGGGCTGGAACGCGGGCTCGTGGCACTGGGCGGGAACTTGGAAACGCCGGTTGAATCGCGGCAGGAACTGTTTCAATACGGCCTTGGCCTGTTCAATCGTGGTTGCTCCGGCGAGCCGCAGTTCCGTGATCAGGCGGTCCTGGAAGGTTCCCGCCGTCCTTTCCACACGCCCCTTCGCCTGTGGAGACAGGGCGAAAATCATTTGAGCCCCGAGCTCGTCCATGGCCCGGCTGAACTGGGTAGACGCGCCATCCAGACCGGATCCAGGCGTATGCTTGAAGACCCCGTGCCGGTCGGCGTAGAGGGCGACAGGTACGCCGAGATGCTGCACGAGACCCGGGATCAGCACGAAGTAGCTGTGGGCGTCTTCCCGCTTGGAGAAGAGGGCGTCGACCACCGTACCGGTGGCATCGTCCACGGCCAGTAGCAGTGCGAAAGGAGATCGCCGGTTCCACAGCCACGGGTGATGACCGTCGTCCAGTTGGATCAGCATACCCTCCCGGGGCGTTCGCTGGCGGCGTACCCTGTGCTTGGGCGGACGCCTTCGCCGTGGACTGCTCAGCCCGGCGTTGACCAGGATGCGCCGAAGCGTAGTCCTGCCGATGCCCTCGCGTTCGCTGAGCAACTCACTGAGATGGGTGTGGTTGGCTCCCGCGTACACCGTGCGAGCCAGGTGAACCACCCTGCTTCTGGTCGCTTCGGGAATAGCGTTGGCCTTGCGGCCCCGGTGTCCACGGGCAAGGGATGCAGCGCCTTTCTTCCGGTAAGCCGCCAGGATGCGCCTGGTGTGGCGCGGGCTCACTCCCGTCAACTCGGCCGCCTGATCCAACGCAATCTGCTCTGCCATTAGGCTGTTCAGAACTTGGAGTCTCGTCTGTTCTTTTTGCGTCAATGCCACATTCTCCATAGAGCGAGTGTGACATTTCTGCTGGCCAGATAGTGAGTACCTTTTGGCTAGACCACGACATTCCGGCGGGTTTACGTCCCGTCAAGTGTAACTGTTCAGATTTGAGGGGAAGTGAGCAGTTGGCGGCAGGCGGCGAGGGGGTTCAGGCCTCGTGCGCGCCAGGTGCCGAAGACCGATGCCAGCGTCATCTTGCTCTCGGTACCACGTTCCGACCGGGTGCCCCCGCTGATCTTGCGGCTGATAACCACATGGCGCAGGCTGCGCTCGGCGGGGTTGTTGTCCGACGGCACGTCCGGTTCGGCCACGAAGACGAAGAGTTCCTTGATGTGGCGCTCAATGCGCCGGCACAGCCGGCCCTGCAGAGCTAGCGGGTCAGCCAGGAAGGGCTGGCAGATGACCAGCAGCTGCCGCTCCCAGGCCAGTTGAGCGGTGCGCCGTCGTTGTGCCTGAGGATGGGTGAAAGACCTGGCCTCGACATAGAGCTGATGGACTGCCGCGGCCCACTGGGCCAGCGCGGTGTCCTTGGGGTAGAGCGCCACCAGGTCGTGGATGTCCCGCAACAGGTGGGCCCAGCACCGTTGCTTGGGGCCATCGTAATAGTGGTAGGCGGCGTAGAAATCGCTGACCAGCACTCCGGAGAATGACTCGCCCAGCGCTTCGTCCACCACCGCCTTGCCCCGACCCCGCCGCAGGAAGTAGCGTTCGGTGGGGGTGCTGAAAGTCCAGACGTAACCGTTGTTCCCATTTTGACGCCAGCCGGTTTCGTCGGCGTGGACCACTGGGCTGGCGCGGATGCGGTCCAGGATCGCGGCCACCGCTGGTTGGGCCTGTTGCGCGGTCTGGTGAATGGCGCTCACAATGGCCCCCACGCTGAGGAGCAGCTGATGGACGGTGCACAGATACCACTGGATGCTGCGGATCGGCAGCCGCCCTTCTTCCCGCAACGTGGCGATGCGGCTGAGCACGTTGACGCCCAGGCGTTGGCGCCCCAGTGCCACGCCGTCCAGTTGTGCTGGGGGTATGCAGCGGCGTCGACACGCTGGGCAGGTCCTGGCGATGAAGACCTGCTCGGTGACTGGCACCGGAACCACCGGCAACTCGATGACTTCCCGGGTGCGCTGGACCCAGCCGCCAGTCAGGTGCGTCCCGCAATCGGGACAGCTCTCCACCACGTGCTCCACCCGATGGGTCGGTGTCATGCGCCGGCGGGCGAAGCCGTGGCGTCGCTGCTTGCTGGGCTGCTGCTGCGCTGGCGGCGGGCGGCCCGGCCTTCCAGTTCGGCAACCCGCCGCTCCAGCCGTACAATCATCACCTGCAACTCGGCAATGACCGCCTGTTGCTGCACGATGATGGCGGTGAGAACATCGCGACTGGCGGTGGTCAGGTCAATTTCGGTATCCACTCCCTCTATATGACATAACCACCGCCACCCGTGCCAGCGTCTGGCAACCCGCCTTCGGCCAATTTACTTCACCAAGTCTGAACAGTTACCGTCAAGTGGTGTAATTGGCGTCATCCTTGTTGATGTGGTTTAGCCCGAATCCACCGAAGGGATGCAGGCGTGTTGGTCGGACCAGAGATGAGAGGTGAGGGCAAGGGACGGTGAGGCCTTGATCCCGGTAGATCCGGCTGGGTGCAGGGTGTGGCGGCCACGGAGAGGGGATGTTGACGTTCCGTGGTGGCGACGGAGGGCGAGATTATGAGTGCAACATGCAGCAGGAGACGGTCAGGGACCGGCCTAGCGCGGGTCTGCGAGGCGGTTGGGTAGTCTGGCGGACGGGTCAGACGCCGGCGGCGCCGTCAGGAAGGGAGTGGCAGAGCTCTCAATCGGGCGAGAGCGCTACTGAACTGGTTTTCCCAGGGCCAGCGCTAGGGCAGATGCAAAGTGAGGCGGCGCGCCGAGCGGGTGAGGCGTCCGGCGAGGGAGAAGAAGCGTCGCCTGAGGGTCTTGGTGGTCACCGGCTCGCCCAGACCGATGCGAGTTGTCCAGCGGGCCAGGTTGTGGGCCATCACCTGGACGGCCAGCCAGGCGGCGTTGGCGGCGAAGCGGCCCGAGGGGAGATGGTTGAGCCCCACGCCGTACTTGAGGTCGCGAATGGCATTCTCGATCTCGGCGTGGCGCCGATGGTCGGCCTCCAGTGCCAGGGTTGCCCCGTCCCGGTCGGTGATGAAGCCGTGATAGCTGTAGGCGGCGAAGAGGGCCAGCTGGGAACCGGGCGTGGGCTTCACCCGCCGGACGATGAGCCGCGCGGGTGCGGCGTCCGGCTCACTCTGGAAGGGGTGTAGGTGGTCTCGGCCACAGCGGCGGCGCCGTCCATCCAGTAAGCCCCAATCCACCGAAAAGATGAGTGTCGCGGCGTGCTGAAGAGGTAAGAAAGTGCTCCTGTGCTTCGGGGATAATGGTTTTGGAAACACAAAACCGACCCGAAACCAGGAGCACCCAATAGATGCTGCCACGCAACGACCCCGACCGGATCCAAATCACCTTTGATGACCACCGTCTGGTGGCCAATGCTGGGCTGATCCTACCCGCCACCTTGGCCCAGCACCTGGGCCTGCCCCAACTGGTCCAGCAGCGCCTCGACCTGGGCAATGCCCTGGGTCGAGCCAACACAGGCGACAAGATTGTGACCCTGGTGGCGTCAGCGCTGGCTGGCGGCGACTGCATCGACGGCGCCGACGTGTTGCGCACCGGCGGGACGGCCAGCGCTCTCGGCTGCGTGGTCAAGGCGCCATCCACCCTGGGGACCTTCCTGCGCAGCTTCCGGTGGGGCCACGTCCGCCAGTTGGATCGGGTGAGCCGGGAGTTGCTGGCACGGGCCTGGGCCGCCGGGGCGGGACCCGGCGACGGGCCGTTGACCATCGACCTGGACTCCACCATCTGCGAGACCCACGGTCTGGCCAAGGAAGGGGCGCGCCACCACAGCTACACCGGCCAGCGAGGCTATCACCCGCTGCTGGCCATCGCCGCCGGAACCGGCGACGTGCTGATGTCTCGGCTGCGCGAGGGCCGCGCCAACACGGCTCGCGGCGCCGCCCACTTTCTACGCGAGACGGTGGGACGGGTGCGCTACGCCGGGGCCAGGGGGCAACTCACGGTGCGCGCCGACAGCGGCTTCTATGCCCACGCCCTGGTCGCGGTCTGCCGCGCAATGCATGTCCGCTTCTCCATCACCATCCGCCAGCACGCCCGCCTGCGGAACCTGATCGAGGCGATACCCGAGGAGGACTGGGTAGTGTCCCGTCAAGTAGTGTAAAAGCGCGTCATCCCTTTTGATGTTGATCAGGCCGCTGCGTCCAGCATATTGGGCGTCGGCAGTGCCTCGTTGCCGGCGGCGTTGGGGATGGTGAGGTAGCGGCGGGCTTCGGCCCATTCGTCGTGTTGCTCGGCCAGCACCGCGCCCACCAGGCGCCGCGCCGATAGCCGGTTGGGGAAAATGCCCACCACGTCAGTCCGGCGCCTTATCTCCCGGTTCAGCCGTTCCTGCGGGTTGTTGGACCACAGCTTCTGCCAGTGGGCCACTGGGAAGGCCGTGAAGGCCAGGATGTCCGGCGCGGCATCCGCCAGCAGTTCGGCCACCTGGGCAAAGGGCTCCCGGAGTTGTTCCACCACTCGGTCCAATTGGCCGTGGACCTCGGCGGGAGACAGTTGCTGGTAGATGGTGCGTACCATGGTGGCCACGCCGGGGTGGGCACGCTTGGGCACTCGGGTGAGCAGGTTGGCCATGAAGTGGGTGCGGCAGCGCTGCCAGCTGGCCCCAGCAAACACCGCGGCGATGGCGTTCTTCAGCCCCTGGTGAGCATCGGAGGTTACCAGCTCCACCCCGCTGAGGCCCCGAGCGGTCAGCGACCGCAGGAAGGCCAGCCAGAAGGCGCCGTCCTCGCTGGCGCCCACGTCCATACCCAGGATCTCACGCTGCCCTTCGGCATTGACCCCCGTCGCCACCACCACGCAGACGTTGACGATGCGACCGCCCTCCCGAACCTTCTGGGTCAGGCCGTCCAGCCACACGTAGGGGTAGGGACCACCGTCCAGGGGCCGACCCAGGAAACTCTCCACCACTTCGTCCAGTTGCTCGCAGATGCGCGACACCTGGCTGCTGGAGATGCCGTCGCAACCCAGGGCCTTGATCAGATCGTCCACCCGCCGAGTGGACACGCCTTCTACATAGGCTTGCTGGATGACGGCCAGCAGGGCTTTCTCGCTGCGCCGCCGCGGTTCCAGCAGGCTGGGGAAGTAGCTGCCTTCCCGCAGCTTGGGAATGTGCAACTCCATGGTGCCCACCCGGGTGTCCCAGGTGCGGTTGCGGTAGCCGTTGCGGTAGGGTGACCCGCTCCGGGCTGCGTTCGCCGTGCTGGGCGCCGATCTGGGCGGAAACCTCGGCGTCCATGATGCCGTCCACCAGGATCCGCAGTGCTTCCCGCAGCAAGTCCACGTCTCCGTCCATACCACGCTTGCGTAATAATTCCAAAAGATCCATTCTTTGCTTGACCACCGTCGTTCTCCTTGGTTGGGTTGTGACTTCCGATCAAGGATGACGCGGTGGTCAGCTTTTTGCTACACCGATGCTTTTACACCACTTCCTGGGACTCTACTCTGAAAAAAACGTCCTCAAGCCCTGGCGTAAGCAGCAGTGGTGCATCCCCCGAGTGAACGGGGAGTTTGTGGCGGCCATGGAGGACGTGCTGGACTTGTATGCCGAACCCGACGACCCCCAACGGCCGGTGGTGTGCTTTGACGAGACCTCCACCCAACTGCTGGCCGACGTGCGCACTCCGCTGCCCGTCCAGCCGGGACGACCGCGGCGGCAGGACTACGAGTATCGGCGCGCCGGCACCCGCAACCTCTTCCTGACCTGCGAACCCCTGGCGGGCTGGCGCCACGTGGCCATCACCGAGCGGCGCACTATGCAGGACTTCGCCCACCAGATGCAGTGGCTGGTGGACGTGGTCTACCTCAATGCCTCAGTGGTCCGCGTGGTGCTGGACAACCTGAACACTCACCGCATGGCCTCCCTTTACGAGACCTTCCCTGCGGCTGAGGCTCGACGCATCGTGAAGCGCCTGGAGTTCCATCACACGCCCAAACACGCCAGTTGGCTCAATCCTGTCCTGAGCTTGCCGAAAGGATGGCAGAGATTGAATTCAGCGTGTTGACCCGTGCCTGCCTCAGGGGAAGAAACCCCGACGCAGACGCTCTGCAACGCCAAATCACCGCCTACGAGACCGAGCGCAACGCAGCGGGCGTCACCATCAACTGGCGGTTCAGCACCGACGACGCCAGAACCAAACTCCATCGGTTTTACCCCTGCCTTTCCAACGTTGACTGAGTCCGAGGCTTCCATGTCCCGCACAACGGGGCGGCGAACCGGGTCCCGCACAACGGGGCGGCGAACCGGGTCCCGTAGTGATTGCGCGGCATGGGGCGGTGGTGACACCCGCTGTGCTTCGCGAACCGGTCCGGTGAAAAGCGGCGACGGACGCGCGAAAGCGTTGCAGAACCGACAGAGTTGGCCGTGAGACCTGAAACCAAATGCCCAATTTGAGATGTTGAGTCAGGCAGGGCGAGACGAGCGCTCGTTTCGCTTTCCAGATTGCCTGACTGGATACAGGATACGGGGTTGGTGTCGGGTGGCGGAAGGGGCTGGGTGTCGCTGTTTTTGGGCGGGGGCGGGCGGCCCTCACCCCCGGCCCCTCTCCCGCAGGGAGAGGGGGGAGCGGGTTTGGGGTGGGGTTATCCAATGGGGGAGACCGTTGCGCAAGGAGTCTTGGTGGGTGTCCAAAAAACTGCTGGCGAGTCTCGGGGGAGAGGTGGAATAGCGGGGGAACGACCCCTCACCCCAGCCCTCTCCCACAAGGGGAAAGGGAGTTTTTAGATACCCTCCTACGGTCTCACGCGTTCCCACGTTGATCTGTCATGGCGAGGAGTATAGCGATGTGGCAATCTCGATAGGGTTGTACACACCTCGAGGTGCCGCCGTTGATTCGGCGATGGGATTGCCATGCTTCGCTCGCGATGACAACGTGGGTGCGCATGGGCGGCTTGAGCACGACGACTGTTGCTACGGTGGGCTCGTGGGATTCGGGCTGGGCCGGGAGGACGGCTAGAAATCTGGCCGGAAACCCCGATTCTCCCCAAGCCGTTATTTTCTTGGCGTCGATTACCGATGTAATGATGGGATATTGAAACGTATTGCATACACTATCACGCCGTATACGACTGTAATACGTCTGCTTGGCGTAGTGCAAAACCCGGCCAATGGCTTTCCGGCCAGACCTCTAGGCGAAGGTGTCTATTTGGCGATTCAGGAAGGCTTGTTTCCGCCGCAGGAGAGGGGGTTTTAGAATTCGGCGTTGCGGGGGGTGCGGGGGAAGGCTATGACGTCGCGGATGTTCTGCATACCGGTGGCGAACTGGACGGTGCGCTCGAAGCCGAGGCCGAAGCCGGCGTGGGGCGCGGTGCCATAGCGTCGCAGGTCGAGGTACCACCAGTAGGGGGCTTCGTCGAGGCCCGACTCGGCCATGCGGGACTGGAGGACGTCGAGGCGCTCCTCGCGTTGGCTGCCGCCGATGATTTCGCCGATACGGGGGACGAGGACGTCCATGGCGCGAACGGTGCGGCCATCGTCGCTGAGACGCATATAGAAGGCCTTGATGGAGCTGGGGTAGTCGGTGACGATGACGGGCCGGCCGACCTTCTTTTCGGTGAGGTAGCGTTCGTGTTCGGATTGCAGGTCGAGGCCCCATTCGACCGGATACTCGAAGCTCTCGCCGGAGGATTTGAGGGCGTTTACGGCCTCGGTGTAGGTCATGCGCTCAAAGTCGGAGGCGACGATGCCCTCCAGGGTGGCGATGAGTTCCTTGTCGTAGAAGCGGTTGAAGAAGGCCATATCGTCGGGGCAGGACTCCAGGGCGAGGGCAAAGATGTTGCGGAGAAAATCCTCGGCCAGGTCCGCCAGGCCATCGAGGTCGCAGAAGGCCACCTCGGGTTCGACCATCCAGAATTCGGCCAGGTGTCGGGAGGTGTTGGAGTTTTCGGCGCGGAAGGTGGGGCCGAAGGTGTAGACGTCGGTCATGGACTGGGCGAAGATTTCGGCTTCCAGCTGGCCGCTGACGGTGAGGAAGGCGGGGCGTCCGAAGAAGTCCTGGCTGTCGTCGACGGAGCCGTCGGCGGTGGGCGGGTTGTTGACGTCGAGGGTGGTGACGCGGAACATGGCGCCGGCGCCCTCGGCGTCGCTGGCGGTGATGATGGGGGTCTGGACGTAGAGGAAACCGCGCTGCTGGAAAAACTGGTGGATGCCAAAGGCCATTGCGTTGCGGACGCGGGCCATGGCGCCAAAGGTGTTGGTGCGGGGGCGCAGGTGGGCCAGCTCGCGGAGGAATTCCAGGGTGTGGCGTTTTTTCTGGAGGGGGTATTCCTCGGGGTCGGCGCCGCCGAGCTGCTCGATGCCGTGGGCCAGGATTTCGTAGCGTTGGCCGCGGCCCTGGGATTCCTGCAGGACGCCGGACACGCTGACGCTGGAGCCGGTGTTGAGCTGGCCGACGATGGCGTGATCGGGACAGGTGGGGTCGACGACGATTTGCAGGTCAGCGAAGGTGGAGCCATCGTTAATCTGGACGAAGGATACGGCACCGGAGGAACGGACGGTTTTGACCCAGCCCTTGACGACCAGCGGGTCGCTGGCAGTGTCGGGGAGTTTTTCGAGGCTGAGCAGGTTTTTGATGCGGGTGCGCGACTGCGGAGCGGGCATGGCGTACCTCCGGTCTGCGGGCGTGGGGTGTTAGCGGGATTTTAGCATAGGGGGAGGATGGTCAAGGACGCGCAAGACGGACAGGTTGGCCAGTTGGGGGCGTAAGATGTAGCGGGACATTTTAGGTAATAAGGAGCGATTAGCAAAATGCGGCGAGTGTTCATCGGGAGCAGGCGATTGGAGGTGTTCGTGGCGCTCATGCTAACCATGCTACCAGTGGCTGCGTTGGGGTGTATGGGTTCGTCATCCCTTGATGGGAACCGGGCCCAAAGGGTTGAGACGCCGACGGCGTTACAGCCGGGGGCGTCGCAGCCTGCGGGCGATCGAGGAGCGGCGGGCGGGGCGCACGATCAGACCGGTGGAGATGAGCCGCCGGAAGTTGCCCGCGATTGCCGGGGACAAGTGGTTCCAACTACCTACACCGGTCCGCTGATCGAGGTCACGCCGGAGGATTTCCGACCACCGCCGGAACTCCCGCCTGACGCCAGGCTGGTTATACGAGAGTCGGGGGACACCGCTCCGGTTGCCGAGCAGGTGGGAATCCGCACGGGCGTGTTGTGGGGCATTGAAGGAGAAGATGAGACGTTAACCACGCCGCCGCCTCCCGGTGGCCCGCCGATGTTGGACATGAAAGAGGGTCGTATGGCATCGGTGGAGTTAGCAACACCGGTGTAACCCCTGTTTATAGAGCTTATGATGGTCCGGGTCCCGGAGGGAGGCAATCCCTCCGCTGAGCCGTCCCCGGACGATTTGATGACGTTTCTGTACGACCGGCAACAGGAGGATCAGGGTCCGTGCGGGTTACAGGTGACTCAGATTCCGGAGGGCGAGGGGTATTGGGAATTCCAGGTGCCCAGCCCCGGTGATCCTGGAGCGTACTACCTGGTCCTAGAGGTCTGGCCGGAAAGCCATTGGCCGGGTTTTGCACTACGCCAAGCAGACGTATTACAGCCGTATTCGGCGTGATAGTGTATGCAATACGTTTCAAGACCCCATCATTACATCGGTAATCGACGTCAAGAAAATAACGGTTTGAGGAGAATCGGGGTTTCCGGCCAGATTTCTAGACGGTACTTGGAGCGCTTTTACCTTTCCGACGGAACGCGAACCGACGGGATCCATTCGCAAGGCTATCTGGCTCTTTGGTGTGAATTGGGAGTGAGCCGGTGGTTGTGGGAAGTTGACCGAGTTTGCGGCCTCACCCCGACGCACTTGCGGCGGTTCACCCTCACCCCAGCCCTCTCCCATCAAGGGAGAGGGGGTTCGTTGTGGGAAGTTGACCGAGTTTGCGGCCTCACCTTGGCGCACTTGCGGTGGTTCACCCTCACCCCAACCCTCTCCCATCAAGGGAGAGGGGGTTAGATCGGCGGGCGTTGTTGGTGCCAGTCTGTGGTTTGCTGGTAGGCGTGGGCGGTGCGGAGGAGGGTTGGTTCGGAGAGGTGGGGGCCGATTAGCTGGAGGCCGACGGGTAGGCGATTGCCGGACGGGGCGGGGTTGGCGACACTGGCGGTGGGTTTGGGATTGGTGGGGTTGGCGACGCCGGCGGTCGGTTCGGAATTGGTGGGGTTGGTGAAGCCGCAGGGGATGGACATGGCGGGCAGGCCGGCGATATTGACGGGAAGGGTGTTGATGTCGACGAGGTACATACGCACGGGGTCGTCGGTGCGGTCGCCGAGGGGGAAGGCTACCATGGGGGACACGGGGGCGACCAGGGCGTCGACTTGGGCGAAAACGCGGTCGAAGTCCTGCCGGATCAGGGTTCTGACCTGCTGGGCCTTGTGGTAGTAGGCGTCGTAGTAGCCGGAGGAGAGGGCGAAGGCTCCCAGCATGATGCGGCGTTTGACTTCGGGGCCGAAGCCGTGCTGCCGGGTGCGCTCCATCGCCTGCCACATATCGCCGTCGCCGCGATGGGAGTAGCCGTACTTGACGCCATCGTAGCGGGCCAGGTTGGCGGAGCACTCTGAGGGGGCGATGATGTAGTAGCAGGCCAGGGCGTACTGGGTGCTGGGCAGGGATACTGGACGGATTTCCGCGCCCATTGCCGCGAGCTGATCGATGGCGGCGGTTACCGCGACTCGCACGCCGTCGTCCATGCCGGCGCCGAAGTATTCTTCCGGCACACCAAGACGCAGGCCGGATACGTTTCCGGTGAGGGCGGCGGAGTAGTCGGGCACGGCGTCGGGCAGCGAGGTGGCATCGCGGGGGTCGTGGCCGGCGATGGCCTGCAGGATGAGGGCGCTGTCGGCGGCGCTGCGGGAGAGCGGGCCGATTTGGTCCAACGATGACGCGTAGGCGACGAGGCCGTAGCGGCTGACGCGCCCGTAGGTGGGTTTGAGTCCGGTGATGCCGCAGAAGGAAGCGGGTTGGCGGATGCTGCCGCCGGTGTCGGTGCCGAGGGCGAAGGCGGCGGCGCCGGCCGAGACCGCCGCCGCCGAACCGCCGCTGCTGCCGCCGGGGACTCGGGTGATGTCCCAGGGGTTTCGGGTGGGGAAGAAGGCCGAGTTTTCGGTGGAGGAACCCATGCCGAATTCATCCAGGTTGCCCTTGCCCAGCATCACGGCGCCCTGCAGGCGCAGGCGGGCGACGGCGGTGGCGTCGTAGACCGGGACGTAGTCGGCCAGCATTTGGGAGGCGCAGGTGGTGCGTATCCCCTTGGTGCAGAGGAGGTCTTTGATCTGCATGGGAATGCCGGTGAGGGGGTTGGCCAATCTCTCGGAGTGAGAACGGGCGGCGATGAGTCGGTCGGCATCGGCGGCCTGCTGGCGGGCGATATCGGCGGTTACGGTGAGGTAGGCGGACAGCTGGTCGTCGACGGCGGCAGTGCGGTCGAGGTAGGCTTCGGTGAGCTCGACGCTGCTGATTTCGCGCTGGGCGAGTCGTTGGGAAGCATCGGCTACGGAGAGCTGCCAGAGTTCGGTGGGGGGATTTTGCATCGGCTAGGTTACTCGTCCAGCACGGCGCGCACCTGGAAGAAGTCGCCGCGCCGGCGGGGAGCGTTGCGGAGGGTGTCCTCGGCGGGGAGGCAATCGTCGGTGTCGTCGTCGCGCATCACGTTGTCGAGGTTGGCGACGTGGGCGGTGGCCGGGACATCGGTGGTGTCGAGGGATTGCAGGGCGTCGAACTGTTCCAGTATCTGGGACAGCTGGGCGGCGAAGGCCTCGATTTCGGCCTCAGAAAGGGAGATGCGGGCCATGGCGGCGATGTGTTCTACCTGGGTGCGGTCGATGGGCATGGTGGTTGGTGTGCCTTATTGGTGTGCCTTATTGGTGTGCTTTATGGGTATGAGAGTGTTGATGCTGCGGGCATTGGGTCCTCGCCCTGGCCCGCTCGCGTTGAGCAGGAGGCGGGATGGGTGTGGGGTGAGGGGTTCGAGTTTTCTTTTTCAGACGACGGTTTTTGTATCCGACGGTTTTTATTGTAGCCAACGATTGTCGGCGCGACAACGACGGGATGTTGGTAACGGGTACCCACTTTAATCTGTCAAGGCGAGGGGCATAGCGACGTGGCAATCTCGATGAGGTTGAAAATGCGTGGGCGCGCCGCCTTGGCTTCGGTTACGGGATTGCCACGTCGCTGCGCTCCTCGCAATGACAGAGGGGGTTCCATGCGGCCGGTGGGGACCATGAGGGGTGAGCATATGTCGACGCACCGGCTTGGCTTCGGCGGCGGGATTGCCGCGCTTCGCTCGCAATGACATTGGGGGTTTGCATCGGGGGCGAACATATTTCGGCGCACCGCGCTTGCTTCGCCGGCGGGATTGCCACGTCGCTGCGCTCCTCGCAATGACACCTGGGTACGCGTGGGGTGAAAAACCAGATGGCAGCCGTTAAACGACACTGCCCGCACCTATGCCGCGCCGTAGCAGCCGAATGGCATAGTCGTGTATCATTGCCGCGTCAGTTCCACTGGCCCAACAACCCACCCCCCCCCATCACTCTCAAACAGCGGCGGTGTTGATGATGACCATGACGAAACGGCGAGTTACCAAACCGGTGTACGTGGGCGGCGTGAAGGTGGGCGGCAACGCCGACGTGACCGTCCAGTCCATGACCAAAACCGACACCCGCGACGTGAAGGCGACGGTGCGACAAATCCACGAGCTGGAAGAGGCGGGTTGCGAGATTATCCGCTCGGCGGTGCCCGATATGGAGGCCGCCAAGGCGATGGCGGAGATCAAAAAGCAGATTCACATTCCGCTCATCGCCGACATCCACTTCCACTACCAGCTGGCCCTGGAGTGCGCCGCCGGCGGCGTGGACTGCCTGCGACTCAACCCCGGCAACCTGCGCAACGAAGACCAGGTGCGCGAGGTGGTGCAGTCGGCCAAGCAACGCAACATCCCCATCCGCATCGGCGTCAATTTCGGCAGCCTCCCTCCGGTGGGCGGTATCGGACGCACCCGCGGGTTCTCCCGCCACATGGACCTGGTGAACCGTCTGCCGAAGGCCGGCGAAGCGCAATCGGGTGACTACAGCGTAGTGGACCACATGGTGGCCACCGCCCTGTGGGAAATCAGCCTGCTGGAGCAACAGGATTTCGACCAGATCAAGATTTCCATGAAGGCCTTCGACGTGCCAACTACTGTTGAAGCCTACCGCCGCCTGGGTGAGATGGTGCCCTACCCGCTGCACCTGGGCATCACCGAGGCCGGCACCGTGCAGTCCGGCTCCATCCGCACGGCCGTTGGCCTGGGCGTGCTGCTTTACGAGGGCATCGGCGATACGATCCGCGTGTCCCTGAGCGGCGACAGCGTGGAAGAGGTTACCGCCGGTTACGAGATTCTGAAGTCCCTGAACCTGCGGGACAAGGGCACGACGCTGGTTGCCTGCCCCAGTTGCGGCCGCGCCGACGTGGACGTGGTGAAGCTGGCCAACGACGTGGACGCGCTCCTCAAGCGCAGCGACAAGAAAATCAAGGTGGCCGTCATGGGCTGCGAGGTGAACGGCCCCGGTGAGGCCAAGGATGCCGACGTGGGCATCGCCGCCGGCGCTGGCCGGGCCATCATTTTCCGCAAGGGCGAAAAGGTACGCGTGGTTCCGGAAGCCGAGATGCTGACCGCCCTGATGGAGGAGATTGAGAATACGCCGGCATAAACCCTTCATTCGGCGTTTGGGGGTGCCCTCACCCCCAACCCCTCTCCCAGGGGGAGAGGGGCTTTTTTTGGGCTGCGGGCGTTTTTCACCTGCTCTCCGGGGGTGGGCTGTTTCACGCGTACCCGGTTTAATCTGTCATTGCGAGGAGCGCCCGTTCATCCCGAACCCGTCGAGGGACGTGGCAATCTCGATGCGGCTGAACACACGTCGATGAAACGCCGTTGCTACGGCGACGGGATTGCCGCGCTACGCTCGCAATGACAAAGTGGGTACCGATGAGGGTGGGGTGGGGCTGGGGTAGCCCTGACCCCAACCCCTCTCCCAGGGGGAGAGGGGCTTTGGGATGTTATCCTTATCTGAGACTATTTGCCTGTATGTTTTGGTCGTTCAGGTGCATCACAGAGGGAACCTATGTCCACCACCAGCGCCACAATCCAACCCTACGATGTAAGCGCTCTGGAAGATGCCGGCATCCCGACGCTGCCTGCGGAACGCGAGGCACTGCGCCGTCATTTGCTGGAGGCCATCGCCCGCATCCGGCCCATCCTGGAAGCCGACGCTGAGGCCAGCGATGCCGGCGGGACACTGGCCTGGCCGTCGGTGGTGGCGCTGTATCAGGAAGGTTTGCTGTCGCTCAAGGCGCCGCTGGAACTGGGCGGGCCGGAGGTTGACCCGCTGCTCTACCTGGAACTCATCGACGAGATTAGCTACATCAACCCTTCGGCCGGCTGGTGCACCTTCATCAACAGCACCAGCACCGCGTGGAAGGGCGCGTTTCTGCCGGACACCGCCGTAGACCAGATCTTCGCCGACGGACGAATGCCCATCTCCTCAGGCTCGGTGATCCCGAGAGGTTTGGCCACCCCCGTCGATGGCGGTTGGCGTGTCAGCGGACGGTGGCCCTTCGCCAGCGGTTCGGGTCATTCATCCTGGATGTCGGCCGGCTTTCGCATAGTGCGAGACGGCGCGCCCGGCCCGGAGCACATGGTGATGGCAGTGCGTATCGATGACGTGCAGTTTATCGACAACTGGCAGGTGATCTCGGCTTTGTACAATCAAGCGGCATAGGCTAGCGTGTCGAGCATCCTGTGGTACAAGAGGCGCGGGACTTTTATCGATTCGTGCTCGCGCTCGGACGGCATAAAAGTTCCCTGCTGCACCCAGAGGTGTCGTCTGACCAGGGCGATGGCGTCGGCGAAGGAAGGGCTGGTTTTGTCATACCACGCCGCGGTGCGCGGCGCCATGCCGCCACGCTGTTCGATCAGGATATCCGCTGCCAGCGTCACCACGCTGAACAGGCCAAAGAGCGCGGGGGTGGTTCGGGCGATGGCTCGTTCCGACCACTGGCGCTGGGTTTCCACGCCCAGGTGAGCCCGCAGCTCCTCAAAGGTCACCTCGACCTGCCAGCGCAGCAGATACCACTGCAGTATCCGCAGGGGTTCCGCCTCGGTGTCGGTGCATAGCAAAGCATAGGGCCCGCGGCGCTCCTCCAGGTATCTGATGACGACCCAACGTATGGGAAGGCGCGGCGGCCCGCCGTGGTACCACAGCGCCACGCCCGAAGCGAGCTCGACCATGGCGGTACTGCCGTCGGAACCGGTGGCGCGGTAGGGAATCCATTGTGTAGCGGGATCGTCCAGCACCGCCGTGGGACTGGGCAATCGCGCGCCGACCACCCGGGGTCGCCCGATCTGGCCGGGCCGCCGCGGTGGCGCGAGCTGGTACCGGGACGCGTCCTTGCGCAGTTTGGTGACGACGACAATCGGCTTTGACATACTCTGGCAATGCCGCAGGAACTCGCGCTTGGCGTAGCCGCCATCGGCCACCACCACCAGGTCCCGGTCCGGCAGCCACCGGCGCAGGCAGACCAGCATCTGCTGGGCGTAGTCGGTGACCGTCTTGTGCCGGCGACCTTTGCGCCGGTCGTAGCGGGCCGACACCACCAGCGCGGTCAAAAACGGTAGCGCCCAGTGTCGACCCGCCCATCCGATACGCGTCAGCAACATCAGGCTCACCCATTGCAATCCGGGGGTCATCACCACCTGGTCGTCCTTGGACCGCACCGGATCCCGATACCGCCCCTTGGCCGCAATCTTCCGGCCCCAGCGTCGTTCCACCGTCTCGTCAATGCCGAACACCAACGGCTCGGTGGATGAACCAAGGCGCCCGGCCACCAGCAGCAACAGCACCCGGCTCAGTTGCAGCGGCGACCATCGGGCGCGGTTGAGCACGTGGTGATAGATGGCGAAGTCGCCGTGCTGCCCAATCCCCAGGATGTTGAGGGCGGAGGACACGGTGCGTTTGCCGGGAGACAGGATCGCTCCCATGGCCAGGAGTTGGGCTTTGCGCCAGGTCCTGGGGTCAAACAGGTGCTCAAAGGGCAGCAGCAGGGTTACTATGACTGCGGGCAGGGTAGGCATACTCGACCTCTTTTGGTGATTTGGTCGAGCTTGCCCTGTTCTTATAATTTATCTAGCTTTTGTACAAAGTCGCGGCAGGTGATGGGACTGAAAGGAACGGGCAGTCGGGATTTTGTGCTGAACGACCACTTTTTGCCGGAGGACTTCGCCTTCAACCTGCTCAGCACCGACCCCAGGCGTGGTGGGGCGCTGTTCTGGCTGGGCCGGCCTGGGTTCGTTACGACCGACCACGCCGCCTTCGCCCTTGGGGTAGCCCGCCGCGCGCTGGACGAAATCGCGCTGCAGGCCGGTTCTTACCAACGCGGCTACCTGACCGACCCCATCGCCCATCGCGGCGCGTTGCAACACGACCTGGGCAAATGCGACCAGCAACTGCGGGCGGCGCGGGCGCTGTGTCGCGAATCTCTCGAAGACGCCTGGGAGTTCTGCCAGCATCAGGAACGCCCCGACCTGGAACGCCAACTGCGGCTGCGCGGGGCCTGCGCCTACGCTACCGACGTTGCCTGCCAGGTGGCGACGACGGCGTTTCGCTACGGGGGAGGCAACGCCATCTACAACGACCGGGTGTTGCAACGGTGTATGCGGGACGTGAACGCCGCCGCGCAGCACTTCATGGTCAACACCAGCGCCTACGACAATATCGGCCAGTTCCGCCTCGGCCTACCCAACGTAAACCCGATGGGGTGACGCGCCTCACCCCAGCCCCTCGCCCGGCGGAAGGCTTTGCGTAACCGTCGTTCCGACGCGGGCCAGAACGCATGAGCGGACCGTGGGGACGTCGGTCGTTCTCAATCCGGGATTGCCACGTCGCTTCGCTCCTCGCAATGACAGGTTATGCAAAGGTCTCCGGTGGGGGCCGGGGTTGGAACGCATGCACGATGAGGTTGCGCCCCTCACCCCAGCCCCTCTCCCGGGGGAGAGGGGTTTTGGCCGTCACTGGTGAATCCCGTTCGAGCGGGCGAAGTGCGCCGGGGTGACGGTGATAGGGTGTAATATATTTACCAATCCCCCACGCTGGAATCAATCCTTGCCGGAACCAATCCTTTCCCGAGGCTCCCCATGCGCATGTCCCGACTTGTTACCCGTACCCTTCGCGACGATCCCCCGGAGGCCGAAACGGCCAGCCATCGTTTGATGCTGCGGGCCGGTCTGATCCAGCAGGTGGCGGCTGGCGTCTATGCTTACCTGCCGCTGGCGTGGCGCTCCCTGCTCAAGATCGAGCAGATCGTCCGCGAGGAGATGGACGCCGCCGGCAGTCAGGAACTGCGATTGCCGAGTCTGCAACCCCGGGAATTGTGGGAGCAGACCAACCGGGCCGCCGCCTTTGGCGACAACCTCTTTACGCTGGAAGACCGGCGCGGACGGCCCATGGTCATTGCACCCACCCACGAAGAGGTAATTACCAACGTGGTCAAGGGCAATGTCCAGTCCTACCGGGACCTGCCGGTGATCCTGTACCAGATGCAGACCAAGTTCCGCGACGAACCAAGACCCCGGGCTGGCCTGGTTCGGGTCCGCGAATTCACCATGAAGGATGCCTACTCCTTCGACGCCGACGAGGATGGGTTAGACCTGTCGTACCAGGCCATGGCCCAGGCCTACCGCAACGTTTTCCGCCGGTGCAGCGTGCCCGTCCTGATGGCAGAAGCGGATTCCGGCGCCATTGGCGGCAAGGACTCCCACGAGTTTCTGCTGCCCACCGACACCGGCGAGGACACCGTCATCACGTGCCCGGACTGCGGTTACACGGCCAACGCCGAGAAGGCCGCCGGGGTGTATCCGGCCCGGGAAACTCCGGCGGCGCTGCCACTGGAACCGGTCAGCACGCCCGGTATCAAGACCATCGCCGGCCTGGCCGAGTTTCTCGGTGTGCCCGAATCGCAAACGCTCAAGGCAGTGTTCTACCAGGCCGACGGCGAGGTGGTGTTCGTAACCATCCGCGGCGACCTGGATGTGAACGAGGTCAAGCTGAAGAACGCCCTGCACTGCAACGACCTGCGCCTGGCCGACGATGATGAGGTGGCCGGTGCGGGATTGGTCGCCGGCTCTGCATCCGCCATTGGCATCACCAGCATCAAGCGCGTCGCCGACCCGTCCATACAGAACGGCGGTAATTTCGTGGTTGGCGCCAACCAGCCCGACACCCACTACCTGAACGCCAACTATCCCCGGGATTTCGGCGCCGACCTGATCACCGACATCGCCCTCGCCCAACCGGGCCATCTCTGCATGCAGTGTGGCGCGGAGCTGGAATCCACGCGCGGCATTGAGGTGGGCCACATCTTCAAGCTGGGCACCTTCTTCAGCGAGGCATTGGGAGCAAATTACCTGGACCAGGGCGGGCAGCAGGTGCCCATCGTCATGGGGTGCTACGGCATCGGGGTCAGCCGTGTCCTCGCCGCCGCCATCGAGCAGAATCACGATGACAACGGCATCGTTTTCCCAACTCCCATCGCCCCCTATCAGGTTTACCTGGTGGGACTGAACATGTCAGACGAAAGCGTGGCTGAGGCGGCGGGTAAGCTGTACGACCAGCTCTGGGCTGGCGGCGTTGAGACGCTGTTCGACGACCGGGAGGATGCTGCCGCCGGGGTAAAATTCAACGATGCCGACCTGATCGGGCTGCCGGTGCGCCTGGTGGTGAGCCCGCGCAACCTGCGCCAGGGCGCCGTGGAGGTGCGCCGCCGCACCGACACCGACGCCGAGATGGTTACCCTGGACGCCGTGGTGTCCACGGTGCAGGGGATGCTCGCGGACGGTTAGCGCGGCGACAGGAATCGGCTCAGCATCACCATGTTGGCCTTGAGCTGCGGGGCCAGCTCGGTGCCGCCGGCGGTCAGCAGCAGCAGGAGCCTGATCTGGGCCGACAGGTCGCCGGCCAGCTTGGATTTCGCCTCGGCGATGGTATCGCCCTCGACGGGCACCCGCAGTCCGTTCAGCGGCAGCGCGTGCCGAGACTCGCCGGCCCAATACTTGTCCAAGCTGTCGATGATGACAATGGGAATCTCACGGCTGACGACGAAGAGGGCTTCGCGCGGGCTGTCGTCAGGAGTCAACACGCTGGCGAATGCACGAGTAACATCGCTGTGGTTAATGTGGAACACGGCGGCGTTGGGCTTACTGGCCGACGTGAAACCCCAATCCCATTCGGAAAGATCGGTGGTATTGCCGTTGGGCATGACGGTAACGGGCAGCGAAACGTCTTCCGCCAGCGGCTGTCCTTCGCCGCCCGGATCACCCTCGGGGCGCAGGCCAAATACCGAGTCGCCTGGTTCGCCGTGGTTTTCAGGGGTGGTCATGACACTTCCCGACTTCGCCTACTGCTCGTGTTCATCCGGGCCAATTTCCCAAGCGGTATACACCTGTTCGGGCAGCGTAATGGGGCCGACCGCTTCCTCATATTCGCGCACGTGCTTGCTGGTCAGCACGGCGATGGCCTTCAGCATCTGGGGGCTAACCTTGATGCGAGCCCTGAGGATTGGTTCACGCTCCTCCAGTTGCTCTCCGAAGAACAGCACCGCCGAGTACAGGCTGCTGAAAACGTGGAACGAGTCGCAATAGAACGTAATCGGATCCAGGACGCCGGGCGCCTCCGCCGCCGCGGGAGCAGCGGCAACGTTGACGTTGAGGGGCTTAACATCGCCCGGATTCAGGAACGATTGCTCCTGAGGCGGCTTGTCTTCGGGGGGAACATAAGGACGCTGTATGATGGGCATAATTCCTCCGGCCCGCCAGCCCGGCGCGGCATTGGGTATCGACAATTCGTTGTCATTATAGCGGGTTTGCCGCCCGTATGTAGAAAGCCCGCCGGCCGGCTGGGAAACCGCGCGTGGCAACGTCGGCCGCGCGCGCCGATTGGTCAATTACTCCACGGGCCCTATGCCGGAACGACCAAGGCACCGTTGTTCCGTCAATCGGTAGCCCGAAACTCTGTCTCGTCGAGCGCGTACCAGAACACGCCGCTGGATGCGACATCACCTCGTATGCGGTCGTCGATCAATGCGGAGGCAACCACCGGCCGGGCCTGGTTTCCCGTGAAGCGAGTCAGCAATGCTGCGTTCCGGATGGCTCGGCGGGTGTCGCGTTCATCCGCGGTGTAAGACGCTTCCAAGGTTACGTACCAGAGCTCGTCGTTAGCATCCACCGCGGTGAAAATAAGATCAGCGAGCACCAGACTTTCAATTTCGTTCGCCGCCAGATCCGACGTGTCATTTTCCCCCAACAGGTCCGCCATTTCCCGTTGCGTTACCCTGGATCGGTAAGCCAATCCCATCCGCAGCGCGATGACCACCGACTGTTCCACCGCCAGGTTTTGTGCGAAGCGGCCCTTTATGGGCGCTACGTCGTCGCGCAACCTGTCTACCGATCGCTCCAGCCGGGTTTGCCTACCGGCCAATTCTTCCTGCCCAACCTTCAACTCGGTTACGTCGGTACGCAGCTCTTCCTGACCTGCCTTCAACTCGGTTACGTCGGCGCGCAGCTCGGTTACGTCGGCACGCAGCTCTTCCTGCCCAACCTTCAACTCCGTTACGTCGGCGCGCAGCTCTTCCTGACCAACCTTCAACTCGTTTACGTCAGTACGCAACTCGGTTACGTCGGCACGCAACTCGTCCTGACCAGCTTCAAGATGGTGAACCGATTCGCTCAATCTCGATACACTGGCGGTGAGAGCAGCCATAGCCTGGGGAAGGTTCAGGACCTCGTCGCTCAGCACCAGCGCCCGGAGCGTGCTCGCCCAATGCGGGTGCGTCTCCAGGATTCTGGCCAAGTCTTCGATATTGTTGATAGTCGTCATGTTCTCGCCGATACACAACCATTCTACCAGCCGGGATCAGTTCGCCGACTGCGACAATCCCTCTATAAACTCCAGGTTCGGCAGCTTGGACAACTCCTGCGGGGGCATTTTCAGCTTGGCGGAGCGGCTGCCCGCGCCGAGGACAATGTAGTCCATCTCCAGTAGGCGCTGGTCGGCGTAGATGGGCAAATCGTCGGGGAGGGCAAAGGCCGTTACGCCGCCGATGAGCATGCCGGTGAGGTCGCGCGTTTCGTCGGGGGAGGCAAAGGAAGCCCGCGAGACACCCATCAGCCGGCGGACGCTGCGGTTCACGTCCAGCCGGTCGCTGGCGCGCACGATGCACGCGGAGTATCGGGACGCGCCCCGCTTGCTGGCCACCACTATGGTGTTGGCGCTGTGGAGCAGGTCGTAACCATACTCGGCGCAGAAGTCCGCAGTGTCGCCAAACCGTGGGTCAATGGCGATCCATTCCCAATCGGCGATGGCCAAATCCGCCAGCGCCGCCCGTACCTTTCTTTCAATTTCGGCGTCGTTCGGTGCGTTCATGGTCGGCTAGCGGAGCGTCAGGTTGGCATCGGACAGGCAGACCAGCTCATCGCGCTGGTTGGCGCCGCGAATGCGACACTGCACCTTGCGCTGGCCGTAAAGATTTGCGCCCGCGCCGGTTACCTCGCCGGAGAAGGTCACCACGTCGCCGGCGCGGAAGGGGGTGATGGCGCGCATCAGCAGGCTGCCGCCGTTGTAGCGCGCTTCGGGCGGGAAATTCAGGCCCAGGAAACGGTCAACGTAGGACAACGTGGCGGGGCCCGCGTTCACGGCTCCTCCAAAAATGTTCTGCCTGGCAAACTCTTCGTCGGTGTGAATGTTGCTGGGGCTCGGTCGGCCCGCCAGTCGCTGGGCATTCTTGCGTAGGATGTTCTCGGTTGTTTCGCCGGTCGCCAGAGTTCGAGGCAACACCGTACCCGCCCGGGCATCGTCCCAAGTCAGAAACTGGGATTCGTCGGGGACGGCGCCGGTGTCGGGCAGGATGTTGACCTCGGCAGCGTCGTCGGGCACGGCGCGTTGTCCGCTGACGTACTCGAAGATGCAGGTGTAGTCGTAGCTGGCGACCACGGCGCCCGACTCGCCAAAGGCCGACACGCGGAAGGTAACAAACTTGCTGCCACGGCGTTCGTACTTCTCGAGCACCTGACGATTTCCGGTTATCTTCTCACCGGCGAATACCGGTCGATACCACCGCATTTCGCACTTGGCGAACGGCGTCTGGCGCCGTGCCGTGGTGGAGCGTTCCTGAGCCACAAACCCGTTGGCCTCGGCGATCTCTTCGCGCAGCAGCGGCGCGTAGGTCAGGGCCATGGTGGGCATCGCCATCAGCGGCGCGGGGGAAGTGCCGGCGGCTGGCATCTGGTAACGCGGGTCGGGGTTTTGGGCACAAGCCGCATACTCCGCAATGTCGGCGTCCGAAATGGTTACTTCCGTAGCGCCCCCCGACTGTCCCTTCCGCACCGCATCGTAAGTCCAGAGTCGTTCGGTTTCGGTAACATTTTGTTGGGTCATTGTGATGCCTCCTGTCTGCGAGCGACGCAATTATAACCCGATGCGATTCGTCCCGTTGGGCAAATTCCGGTGGCGGTCGTTGCGGGCGCATTGGCGCAATCTTCGTCCCAACCCCACACCGCTGCAACTTGGTGATCGCGCTGGCACGCGTACCCACTTTAATCTGTCATTGCGAGGAGGATGGCGACTTGGCAACCTTGATGAGGTTGAACATTCGTCGACGCACCGCCTTTGCTACGGCTACGGGATTGCCGCGCTACGCTCGCAATGACACAGTGGGTACGCATGAAAGTGGGTATACATGAGGCTGACCACGCTGGCATGACAGTCAATCAACCGCCGTGTTAGGCTCAAACATCACTGTTCCCGGTAGGAACCATGGCTAGCCAGACTGCATCCACAAACCAGCCACCGCCGGCAGTGATTACCGTGCCAGTGGGCCAAGTGGCGTTGACCGCCCTCGGGCAGGCGGTGAAACGCGCGCAGTCCGGCGACCAATTCGCGCAAGTTGTGGTAGTGGCCGACCATCTCGATGCGGCCAGTTCGGTGCGCCATTGGCTCGGCGCGCTCGGTGTGGTGAACGTAACGGTGCAAACGGGGGGACGCCTCGCCGCCGACCTTGCCCAACCGAGATTGCGTCCGGAAGGGGCCACGCCGTATGCGGCGCTCAGGCCGCTGAGCCCGACGCTGGAATCCCGGGCGGTGCGCCAGGTGGCGGGGCCGGCGATCGATTCCGCCGGCTTGCAACTATCACCGGCCGGCCGCCGTCGCCTCTACCAGTCCATTGCCGCCGCTTTCCGCGAGATGCAGGAACGCCCGCGACCCGACGGCGCCGACGCGTCAACAGGCGCTGCGTTCCTGGACTCAACGCCGCTCGACATCGAGAAGCTGTTCGGCGAATACCGGGCGCTGCTGCGAGGACGAGGCTACTACACACGCGGCGAGCTGCCCGAGCTGGCCGCCGTTGCCGTCGATAGCCATTGGTCGTCAGGAGACATACCTGCCACCATCTACTACCTGCCCCGTCGGTTTGCCGCACCCGAAATGCGACTGGTTCGCGCTCTGCTGGACAAGGATCTGTGCCAAGTGATTATCGGTTTGACCAACGATGCGGATGCCGACGCGCCCGTCGTCGAACTGGCGACCGTCCTGGGCGCACCGGACGCCGGCATCTCGGACCAGGCCGATCGGCATCATTTACAGCAACCACTGCAATCACAGCACCCATTGCAAAGGCAGCACCCATTGCAATGGCAGCATCCGTTGCAACAAAAAGCAGATGCCGGCACGCTGTCCATCGTGGCGGCTACCGACCCCACGGAGGAGGTGCGGGCGGTGGTGCGGCAGATCGTGTCGGACGCAGACGGTACGCCGTTCTACCGCACGGCCATCGTGCATCGGCAGATTGCTCCCTACGCGAGCCTGTTGCGCCAGGAACTGACCTTCGCCGGCATCCCTTTCGCCGGGCTGGAGCGCCGCACCCTGGCTGACACGCTGCCGGGTCGGCTGCTGTTGGGCCTGGTGGACCTGGCTGTGGCGGGCGGTCCGGAAACCAACGACAACATCGATCGCGAACGGCTCATCGACTGGCTAACCTCCGCTCCGGTGAAGTACCAGACGCGACCGACCGCCGGCGATGGGCCGGCCCGGTGGCGCACCACACCAGCGGCGGGTTGGGCGCAATTGGCCCGCGCCACCCGCGCCAACGGCCCAGCAGCGCAGTGGACCAGCCGGCTGAAAGCCCACGTCGACCAGCAGCAACGTCGGGTAGCCCACTACGCTGGTGTCAACACATCCGCTGGCGACGCCGCTGGCGAACACCCGCAATTGCAGCGCGACCGCCACCTCGCCGACGAGCTGTCCCGTTTCGTCACCAGTCTCGCCTGGCGGCTGCGCGAACTCGCCAACCCGCCAGACGCGTCCTGGGAATCGGTGGCGGCGCTGCTAAAGCAGGTGTTCGACGATTACCTGTGGCGCGAACCGGGCCAGCGGGACGACAACCAAAGGATCGAAGATGCGGTGGACGCCCTGGCGAATCTCGCCGAGTGGGACACGGACTACAGTATCCGGGTTTTGCAGGAGACCATCTACGAATCGCTGGAAACCCCGGTTTCCGACCGGGGTCGACCGGTGGGCGCCGGCGTGTACATCGGCCCGCCCGCCGGCATCGTCGGCACTCGTTATCAGACGGTGTACGCGGTGGGCATGATTGAGCGGGAGTTTCCGCCCCGCCCTCGCTCCAATCCGTGGTTGCACGACGATGCTGCCCGGCTGCGGCATGACACCGCCCTGGAGCGCTACGATTTCCTGGGCGCAATGGCTGCTGCGGACGAGGCCGTGTTGTGTTACCCGGCGGTGCGCGAGCAGCACTACGCGGCCCACCCGTCGCGCTGGCTCACCGAAGCGGCCAACGGGCTGCATCACGCCGCCGGCCATCCGGAGCGTCTCACCTACGAGACCCTGACCGCCTACAGCGATGCCAGGCCGTGGCTCACCGTGATTCCGTCCCGCGAATCGGGATTGAGGCAACTGTCCGCACACGCGAACGGGCATACGCCCACGATCCAGCCGGCCGACGGCGCGGATTACAACCTGATGCACCTGATAGCGCACCCGCCGCTCACCCTCGCTGCACACCCGGCGTTGCATCAGGAAATCCGGCTGGTTCGTGCGCTGGAAGGCCGGCTGGCGCGACGCAGCAATTTCCTCACCGAGTGGGATGGCCGGTTGGGTGAAGATGTACCACGGATGATGGCCCTTGGTACGCGCGAACAACCCGTTTCAGCCAGCCGCCTGGAAATGTGGGCGCGCTGTCCGTATCAGTATTTCCTCGCTCGCAGTCTGGGACTGGAGGGGCTGCCCGAGGCGGAATCGGAGGAAATATCAGCGCTGGACCGGGGCTCGCTGGTGCACCGGATACTGGAGCGATTCGTCGGCGCGCCGGCCCGGGACCTGGAAACCCTGCTGGCGGTGGCCGTCGACGAGTTCGCCGCCGCCGAACAACAGGGCATTACCGGCTACCACCTGCTTTGGGAAATACAGAAAGCGACCATCCGCGAGCGGCTGGCGGGGTTGTTCGCCGCCGAAACGGAATGGCTCGGCGATGTGGGTTCGGTGGCGTCGGATGCCGAGGTGAATTTCGGGCCGGGCACCGGCGTCGGCGAAATCTGCGTGGCGGTGCCCGGCCTGGGCGACGTGTGGTTCCGGGGCGCAATTGACCGTCTGGACGTGCTGCCCGACTCGGTGCGCGTCCGCGATTTCAAGACCGGCGCTCCCGGAAATTACCTCGTGGGAACGCAGGGCGGGCGGCCCAAATACTCCGTTGGCAACGGGACGGCCCTGCAACTTCCCATCTACCTGGCGGCGGCGGAAACGCTGCACTCCAACCTGCCGGCCGAGGCTTCCTACTGTTTCCCGCTCGACCAGAGCAGGCCCCTCGGCAGCGATCCGTACACCAACACGGTGGAGAATGCGGAGGAGTTTCACGCCACGCTGTCCGCCATCGTCGGAACGGCCCGCCGAGGCATCTTCCCGGCCGCTCCGGATAGCGACGGAGGCCGGGGCGGAAACTGCCAGTTCTGCAACTTCAACCGCCTGTGCCCGGTGCGGCGCTACTACACCTGGGAGAACAAACGCCAGAATGACCCCGATGTCCAGCGATTTAACGCATTGAAGGGCCTCGACCAGTCACCCGACGACGACCAGGACAATACAGATGGCGACTTCTGACAACCGGGCACCGGGGTCGCCCGACGACACCACGGCGCGCCGCATCGTATGCAACCTGGACTCCAATTTCATCGTAGAAGCCGGCGCTGGCACCGGCAAAACCTATGCGCTGGTCAGCCGGGTGATCGCGCTGGTGAAGGCGGGCCCGGAGCACGGCGGCGCGCGCATGGAGCATATAGTCGCCATTACCTTCACCGAGACCGCCGCCGCCGAGCTGTCCGAGCGTATCCGCCCCCGCATGGAACAGCTGCTGGACGCCACCCATGACGATAACGATGGCGACCTGCTGTTACCCCTGTCCCACGACGAGCGGGAACGGCTCACGGTAGCGATAGAGGAACTGGACCAGGCCACGATACAAACCATCCACAGCTTTGCCGGCCAGCTGCTTCGCGAGCGTCCGATGGACGTCGGTCTGCCCCCGGGCTGGCTGCAGCTGGACGCTCTGGCCGCATCCCAACGGTTCGACGAGCAGTGGGACAGTTGGCTGGAGTGGGCGCTGGGGAACGGCGCCGATGTTCCGGCTGAGCTGCAAAACACCCTGCGTTACCTGGTGAGCGCCAACATCGGCGTCGCACGCTGGCAGGGTATCGCCCGGGCGTTCAACGAGCACTACGAAAAACTGCGGGCCGACCACGCTGTCCAGCATTACGACCTCGCGCCGGTCGTCCAGCAAACCCTGGAGGGATTGCAAGAGTTGATTGCCGGCTGCGACGATCCATCCGACCGTCTGTACCAGCAGCTTGCGGGAGCAATTGCCACCGTGGAAGCGGTGAGTCAGGTGGCCGACGACCCTCCGGCAGCGGCCCAGGTTTTGGAGCAGGGGGCACCCGTAGACTTTGCCAACAACGTTGGGGCGCAGAAAAACTGGACCATCAACACCAAAGCCGTCAGGGATAACTTCCGGGAAAGCGGGCGGGCCTTCCAGGAAACGGTGCGCGCCTCCGCCCTGGCCATTTTGCTCCGCAGCCTGCGAGCGCAATTCGCGGTGGAGTACGAGGCAGAGCGCAAAAGCGACGGCGTCGTTACCTTCACCGACCTGCTGGTTTGGGCGCGCGACATTTTGCGGGACAACGCCGCCGCCCGCCACCATTTCCAGCGCAAATACTCCCACATACTGATTGACGAATTCCAGGACACCGACCCGCTGCAGGCCGAAATCGCCTTCTACCTGGCCGCCGCGCCCGACGCCGACGTAATCCATCAACCGTGGCACACCCTGCCCCTGTCGACGGGCAAGCTGTTCCTCGTCGGCGATTCCAAGCAGAGCATTTATCGTTTTCCCGGCGCAGACGTGAGCATCACCGCCAGGGTGAAAGCCGGCGGGCAGCTGCAGGAATTGACCCTCACCGAGAACCGGCGGTCGCAGCAACGGGTGCTGGATTGGGTCAATGCCACCTTCTCGCAAATCATGGTTGAAGCCGACGACAAGGCGCCACCCGTGCAGGCGGAATACCTGCCGCTGGCGGCGCACGCCGCGATTCAGCAGCCGTCGCTGGGTTCGGTGACCGTGTTCGGCGGTCCCGTTTTGGGAGCCGCCGCCATGCGCCGGATGCGATCGCAACACATCGCCCGGTTGATCGCCGCCAGCGTCTCCGATGGCGACCAGCGCCGGCAAGTTTACGACCAGTCCACCCGTCAAACGCGCCCGGCCGGCCGGCGCGACGTTTGCATCCTGATTCGCGAACGCACCGGGTTGGGCATCCTGCAATGGGAGCTGGACGCTGCCGGCATACCTTATCGCATCGAGGGTGGTTCGTTGCTGTTTGATACCCAGGAAGTGCAGGATCTGCTCAATTGTCTGCAAGCCATCGACGACCCCACCGACGCAATTTGCGTGGCGGCGGCGCTGCGCTCTCCGGCATTCGCCTGCTCCGATGCCGACCTGTTGCGCTGGAGAGATGCCGGTGGCCCGTGGGATTACCTGTCGGTTCCGCTGGACGGGGCTGGGCAGCGCCAGCAACAGTCAGAACGACGGCAGCGCCTGCTGGCGGTGTCCCCGGTGTGGGCAGCGATGGAAGTGTTGCGCGACTATCACGGTCGTCGCCAATCGCTCACCGTGGCCGCTCTGATCAGTGAGTTTGTACGAGAACGACGGTTGGAAGAACTGGACCTCGCTGAATACCGGGCCCGGGAAATCTGGCGACGCCGGCAGTTCATTATCGAGCAGGCGCGCAGCCTGGAAGCCACCAGTCCCGACACCGTGGGCCAATCATCCTGGAATTTGCACCAGTTCATCCGGTGGGCCAACCACCAGCGCGACGAACACTCGCGCATCACGGAGACCGCGGTCCCGGAATCGGACGACGACGCGGTGCGGATTATGACCATGCACTCGGCCAAAGGGCTGGAGTTTCCCATCGTCATTCTGCAAGACCTCGACATCGCTGCACGCCCGAGACCACCGGAACGGGTGCTGTTCAACTCCGAATCTGACACGCTTGAGGTGAATGCCAGCAACCGGAATGCCGCCCCGGTGCGCACTGGCGGGTACGCGCGGGTAGAGGACGAGGAAAAAAGGCACGCCCGCGCCGAAAAAACCCGCCTGGCCTACGTGGCAGCCACCCGCGCCCGCGACCACCTGCTGGTCAGCCTGTACTACGCCGACCGTTCAGAACCCGACGCATGGGACGCCGACCAGGCGGCTGCCCTGGTTGGGTTGCCGGCCGGCCTGCCCCACACCGCGCTGCCCCCGGATGACGGTGCGAGCATCGCGTTCGCATCGTCCCAGACCGTGGCGGCGGCGCCATCGTTGCCGCCCTACGACGCTGCGGCCTGGCAGACGGAGCGAACCGCGACCATCCGCAGCAGGTCGGTGCAACAGGCCGTAACCGCAACCTGGCTGGCGAGACAGGGCGCGGCTGCGGATGGCAACGTGCCCGCTGGGGACGTGCCCGGTGTGCATCAGCCGGCGACCCTCGCGGAACCGGCGGCGTTTGCCGAAATAGAGGACAAGGAAGGCGAGCCGGACCCGGAACAACCCTGGCGCAAGGGCCGCGGCGGAACTGCATTCGGCAGCGCCGTCCACGCAGTGTTGCAGGGTGTGGTCGAAGAACTTTCGCCACAACTGCCGCTGCCCGGCGACGCGGACCTGGATGCGCTGTTGGCCGCGCGGCATCACGACATCGTTCGCCTCGCCAACGTGCACGCCGCCGCCCAGGATGTGCCAACCCGTCGGGACGAAGTGGTTGCGTTGGTCGAGCGGACGCTGCGCAATCCGGAGGTGGTGGCCGCCCTGCGAGCGCATCGGCGGTGGCCGGAACTGCCGGTGGCCGCTCCGGTGGATACCAGCCGAGGGCCGGTAGTCATAGAGGGCATCATCGACCTGCTGTACGAAGACGCAGCCGGCGAGCTGGTGATTCTCGACTACAAATCGGATGAGGTGCGCTCGGAATCCGACGTGGCATCGCGAATGAGCCACTACAAATACCAGGGCGCGGCCTACGCTGCGGCGGTGGAGCGTGCTACGGGGCTCAGGGTGAGCGCGGTCAAGTTCCTGTTCCTGCGGATCGACAGCGTGCAGGTTATCGAGGACATTCCGAATCTGATTGGGCAGCTGCCCGCGCTGATGATCGGCGGCGCTTTCTAGAGCCTCGCGCGTACCCACTTTGTGTTACGTTTAAATGTTACGCAGAGTAATTGGCATGGATGGACACAATAGACAGGATCTGGATGGGATTTTCACCCTCGCCCCAGCCCTCTCCCATCTGAGATTTTCACCCTCACCCCAGCCCTCTCCCATCAAGGGAGAGGGAGCGGGCCCGCCACAACCCTGGGCTCGCGGGGATGACGGTAGTTGTTAACGCGCACTGGCAGCCTCGCGCCGACGGGGGAGGTTTGTTGACGCTGTACCGTTGGACGGGTATCGTGGCGGCAAGTTGCCGCCGGCCCGCAGAGTCGGCTGGCCCGGGGAGGCTATCCGCATGACCGCCCAACGACAGCAGTATCAGGTTATACGCGAACCGAGCGTGATGGTTCCGATGCGGGACGGTGTGCGTCTCGCCACCGACGTGGTGCGACCCGACACGCCGGGACGGTTTCCCGTCATCATCAATCGGGGCCCGTACGGCAAAAACAGCTACCTGGATAACCCCGATCATTCCATCTGGTTCTTTCCCCACAAGGGCTACGTGCTGCTGAGCCAGGACGTGCGAGGCCGGTTTGAATCCGAAGGGGAGTACAACCCGTTGTTCCAGGAAGCCCAGGACGGTTACGACACCGTTGAATGGGCGGCCCGCCAGCCGTGGTCAAACGGACGCGTTGCCACCACCGGGCAGAGTTATCTGGGCGCTACCCAATACACGCTGGCCGGCGACCATCCCCTGCCCCCTCATCTGGAAACGCTGATGCCGGTGTCAGCGTCGGCAGACTTCCACCAGTCGTGGGTGTATCACACCGGCGGCGCGATGGAGTGGGGCTGGATGGTGCCCTACGCCATCCTGAAAGGGCGCAACACGCTGGCCCGCGCCGGCCGCGAAGACCTGCTCGCCAAGATGGACGAATACGTGATTGAAGCGGGCAACTTTGGGCAGCCTCTGTCCGACCAGTGGTATCGCCACCTGCCGCTGCGCGACTGGATTGACCTGCTCAAGGAAGCCGCTCCCTACTTCCACGAATACTTTGACGAAGAACTGGATGGCCCCTACTGGTGGCCCATCAACATGATGCGCCAGGCCAACAACGTAACCGTCCCCATGCTCCACATCACAGCCTGGTACGACATCTTCATGGAAGGCGCGCTGAACGCATTCCAGGCCATCCAGCAAAATGGCGGCAACGAACTGGCGCGCCGCAACCAGAAGCTGCTGATTGGCCCCTGGGCTCACCTGCGGCCGTTCACGCAACCCACCACGGGCGGCGCCGGCGATATCGACTTCGGCTCGGAGGCGGCCATCGAACTGCATGATTATATGCTGCGGTGGTATGATTACTGGCTGAAGGACATTGAAACCGGCATCATGGAAGATGCTCCGGTGCGACTGTTCGTGATGGGCGATAACCGGTGGCGAGATGAGCAGGAATGGCCCCTCGCCCGCACCCACTACAACCGATGGTATCTCCACTCCGGCGGAGACGCGAACACCCTCGCTGGCGACGGCACCCTGTCCACCCTTCCGCCCGAGCCGGACGAACCCACCGACCAGTTCACCTACGACCCGACCGATCCGGCGCCAACAATGGGCGGCAACACGCTGATTATCGACTACGGCGTGTTCGACCAGACCCCGGCGGAAAACCGACCCGACGTGCTGGTATACACCTCGGAGGCCGTGGCCTCGGACACCGAGCTGACGGGCCCCATCGTGGTTACCCTGTATGCTGCTACCACCGCGCCCGATACCGATTTCACCGCCAAACTCCTGGATGTCCGGCCCGATGGCTTCGCCCACAATCTACAGGATGGCATCGTGCGGGCCCGCTACCGAACATCCGCCCGCGAGCCCTCACCGATTACGCCGGGACTGGTGTATCGATACGACATTGACCTATGGTCCACCAGCCATGTGGTGAAGGCGGGCCACCGCATCCGGGTGGACATTTCCAGCAGCAACTTCCCGCGCTTCGACCGCAACCCGAACACGGGGGCAGCACTCGGCGTGGACGCCCGGCTAGAGTCGGCGCGACAAACTATCCATCATTCCGCTCAGTACCCGTCGCACATCACGCTGCCGGTCATCCCCCGCTGACCAGCCACCGCCATTCTGCACGCATCCGACGACAGGCACGCGTCTGACATCCGGCACGCGTCCGGCAAAACCAACCGGGAATCATGCCGCTGCCAGGGAGCAAAGCATCATGGAAATCAGCAATGTGGTTTACGACCGGCCCGACGAGGCCAAATTCAGGGTACACCGTTCCAGCATGGTGTCGCGGGAAATCTACGAGCTGGAACAACGCCGTATTTTCGACCGTTGCTGGCTGTATCTCGGCCACGAATCCGAGGTGGCCAATGCCGGCGACTACGTCCGTCGGGTGGTGGCGGACCGTCCGTTGTTCTTCGCGCACAACCGCGACGGCCAGCTCCAGGTGTTCCACAACACCTGCCCCCACCGCGGCGCCCTCATCTGCCGCACCGACCAGGGCAATGCCCAGGTATTCCAGTGCTTCTACCACGCCTGGAGCTTCAACACGTCCGGAGAACTGATCGGGATGCCCGATATCGAAGGCTACGGCCCTGATTTCGACCGCGCCGAGCTGGGGCTGCGGTCGCCGCGCTACGACAGCTACCGGGGTTTCATCTTCGTTTGCTTCGACAAGGAAACGGTGTCGCTGCGGGAGTATCTGGCCGGGGCCGCCGAATATCTCGACCTGGTGGCCGACCAGGCCGTCGACGGTATGCAGGTGATTGCGGGGTCCAACCGGTACACCATCAAGGCCAACTGGAAGCTGCTGACCGAAAACAGCATCGACGGGTACCACGCCATTCCCACGCATCAGACCTAATTCGATTACATGACCCAAGGCGCAACCGCCATGATAACCGACCGCAAGGGTTTTGGGCGGGCCCTTGGCAACGGCCACGCGGTCATCGAAAACGACTCGGTATATGGGCGGCCAATCGCGATGTGGCATCCCTATTTCGGCGATGCGGCCCGCCCTGAGATACAGGGCATCAAGGACGACCTGATCGCTCGCTTCGGTCGCACCAAGGCGCTGCGGATGTGCGAAAAGACCCGCAACCTCCTCGTGTTCCCCAACCTCATCATCAACGACATCATGGCCGTTACCATCCGGGTGTTCCAGCCCACGGGCCACGCCGGCATGGACGTTACCGCCTGGGAGATGGTGCCGGCCGGCGAGACTGGCAGCCTGCTGCGCCGCCGTCTGGATTCCTTCCTGACCTTCCTGGGGCCAGGCGGTTTCGCCACGCCCGACGACACCGAGGCCCTGGAATCATGCCAGCTGGGGTTCAGCTCCGGCGGCGTCGAATGGTCCGACCTGTCTCGCGGCATGACCCGCTCACCCCGGGGCAATGACGAGTTGCAGATGCGCACCTTCTGGCGGCGCTGGCAATCGCTGGTGGCGGGTCAACCGTACACCGAACAATACGAACGCGGTGTGACCCCCGGCGAAATCCCGGAGGTATCCCCGTCCCCAGAAATACCCGCCTCCGCCGACGACTGATCCTCCGGCGACCCATCCTCGTCTTTCGATGGGAGAGAATCCGGCCGTGGGTGAAAACCGAGCCCTTCGTCATTGCAAGGAGCAACCCCACATGGTCTCCGAACTCACACCACCGTTTCCAGCCCCGGTTGTGGGTCTGCCCGCCAGCGCCGAAACGCTGCTGCTGCAGCACGAGGTCGAACAGCTGCTGTACCAGGAAGCCCGTATCCTGGGCGACTGGAACCTGGACGCGTGGTTGACGCTGTACATCGCCGATGCCCGCTACATTGTGCCGACCACCGACCTGCCCGATGCGGACCCCGAAACCCGGATGGTGTTTATCGACGACGATTACTCTCGCATGGTGGGCCGGGTCGGACGCCTGAAGAGCCGCCATGCGCACCGCGAATATCCCTGGTCGCGAACGCGCCGGTTCATCGGCAACGTGATGATTGCCGAGGTGGACGGTGACGAGATTGCGGCCACCGCATCGGTGGCGGTCTGGCGCTTCCGCGCCGGTGAGTCAGCGCCCTACGTGGGCCGCTACGATGTGCGGATGCGCCGCATCGACGGGGCACTGCGCCTGTGCTACAAACGTGCCACGCTTGATCAGGAGTCCCTATCCGACCACGGCGCCCTTAGATCATTTTCTAAGCCATCCCTTCTCAACCACCCCCCTTTGTCCTGGAGGTGAGGACCAGACTCCCTCTCCCCCACCGTGTCAAGGCCAGGGTGCCCAGACAAACCAACTTTTTCATTGCGAGGAGAGTAGCGACGTGGCAGCCTCGACGAGGATGAACATACGTCGACGAACCGCCGTTGCTCCGGCGACGGGATTGCCACGCTACGCTCGCAATGACAAAGTGGGTACGCCAGAGGGCCAGGGTGAGGGCGACATCCCTCCCGCCACCCATCGCCTCGTGGTATCATCAGCGCCGAATCCAAACGCGCAGGACACCACCATGACCACCTCCAACAACATATTTGACGCCGCGCAACGGGACCGGCTCAGGGCGGCGCTGAACCGCATCGTGCCGGCGAGTGGCGACATGCCCGGCGCTGGCGACCTGGGGGTCGGAGCGTTTGTAGAGGCAGTGGTGGCCGGAAGCGGAAAGCTGCGCCGCGCGTTTCTCGATGGTCTGGTGCAGATTGAGCTGGCCGCCCAACAGCGCGGCGGGTCCTTCATCTCGCTGTCGCCGCAAGCACAAAGCGAAACATTGCAGGCCATCGAAGTCGAGCAGTCCGAATTCTTCCAGACGTTGGTAACCCAAACGTATCGCGGTTACTACACCAACGAAACGGTGTTCGATCTGCTCAAATACCGCACGCCCAACCGGGCCGACTACAATCCCACCCCTCTGGACGAATCCCTGCTGGAGCCGGTTCGCCAACGGGGGCAAATGTGGACTCAACCGGCGAACTGACCGGATTACCCGTTAGGCTGCTAGCGGTAGCGTCAGTTGGGTCGGATATTCCCGTGGCGCGTCGGCGGTAGTGTCGATGGCCGCAGTTTCCATGACGCCGGTAAACCCGGGCAAACCGCCTGACTGCAAACCCCTGATGGACGGCATCCGGGGCAACTCCCACCGCAGGCGCGCGTCAGCCACCAAACCCAGCACGGCGTTGGTGTAGTCCCGAGGCGCGTGTTCACTCCGGTATAAACGAGCGTACCCCGGCGCCAGGTGCGGGTAAGATTCCCGGATCAGTGGCATGAACCATTCCCGGCTGCCTGGGCGCAGAAACAGCAGGTTGCCGGACAGGAACTGGGCTCGATGCTCCGCAGCCGCCGCAACGAGAGCGTCGATGCTGGCGGCGGTATCAGACAGGCCCGGCAGCAGCGGGGCGGCCAACACACCTGCGGCAATCCCGTGCTCAACCAGGTACTGCATAGCCTCCAGCCGGGCCAGCGGATGCGGCGCTCCCGGCTCGGTCTGACGCCAAACCGTCTCGTCGATGGTGCCAACGCTGAATACGACCTGCACGCCAGCCACGTCATTCAGGCGACGCAGCACGTCCACGTCCCGACGCACCAACGTCCCCTTGGTGGTTATCGACGCGGGGTTGCGAAACTCTGCCAGCACTTCCAGGATCTGCCGGGTCAACTGGTACTGGGCTTCCGCCGGTTCGTAAGGGTCGGATGCGGTGCCGATCGCGATGGCCTCGTTGGCCCACTTCGGGCGTGACAGTTCGCGTCGCAGGACGGCGGGAGCGTTGACCTTGGCAAATATTTGGCGGTCGAAGTCGGCGCCGGCATCCATCCCCCAATACTGGTGAGTGGAGCGGGCGTAGCAATAACGGCAGGCATGGCGGCAACCCCGGTACGGATTTATCGTCCATTGGAACGGAAAATCTGGGGCGTTGACGTGGTTGATAATGGATTTGCACTGGATTTCGGTAACTTCGGCAGCAGCCATCGGTGGTCCTCCGGCACGATTCGGCGCAGGTGAGCGCCGGTGGCAAACGTATGTTCTATAAACTTGCCACTATTTTAGACCACACGTTCTATGAAGTCAACCGCCCGTGGTCAGTCACGCGTACCCACTTTAATCTGCCATTGCGAGCGTCCTTCGACCGGCGCAGGACGCACGGCAATCTCGATGAGGTTGTACACACGTCGGCGAACCGCTGTTGCTATGACGACGGGATTGCCACGCTACGCTCGCAATGACATTAGGGGACAATCGAAAGACGCGTGGTCACCACTTCGCAAAACTACTAACGCGCCACCGGCTATGCACTAATTCTTGCAGCACGGCCTCACATCTTTCCACCATAACCGCAACTTCAGGAGGTAAGCCTGCCTCGAAAGCGGCTTCTAATTGAAGCGGCCCGATTCACCCGCGAACGCAAACCATGTTAGTTATATCGGATGCGGGGGTCCAGGTAAGCATAAAGAATGTCAATCAACAAGTTGGTCATTATGAACACTACACTGAACAACAGCACTACCGTTTGAATGACCGGGAAGTCCCGAGCCAAAACCGCCTGAAACGCCAAAAACCCAACCCCCGGCCAGGCGAACACCGTCTCGATGGATACTGAACCCACCAGCAGCGACCCCAGGATAATCCCGAAGTAGGTGATGGGAGCGATGGCCGCGTTGCGGAGTGTGTGCTTCCAGATGACTTTATACTCCGGCAAGCCTTAACACGGGCCAGTTTCACGTACTCGCTGTCCAGCGCGTCCAGCATCGACGAGCGAATCAGTCGCATCAGCGCAGCCACCCAGAACAGGCCCAGCGACACCGCCGGCAACACGTATGACGACCATCCGCTGCGCCCGGACGTGGGAACCACGCCCAGCTCAACGCCAAACACCCAGATGAGCACCAGGCCCAGCCAGAAGGGAGGCGCCGCCTGTCCGATTAACGCCAACGCTTTCCCGCCGTAATCCAGTACAGAATCCCGTTTCACCGCCGTGATAACGCCCAGCGGCACGGCAACCAGGGTAGCGATGGTGATGGCCAGACCGGCCAGCGCCAGCGACGCCGGGAAACGCCCAAATACTAACTCGCTGGCCGGCAAGCGCCACTTGAACGACTCCCCGAATTCACCGCGCAGGACGTTGCCAACAAAAATGAAGTACTGCGTGTACAACGACCGGTCCAACCCCAAAGCCGCCGCGACGCGCTCCCGATCTTCCAGCGTGGCCTCAAACGACAAGAGCGTGTCCAGAGGGTTGCCGGTGATGCGGGCCAGCGCAAATACGATTATGCTCACTGCCCACAGCGCGACAATAGTTTGCAGGAGCCTAACCACTATGTAACGTTGCACGTGTCCCTCCGTCGTTGTGCTCTGCCGAGTTGTACGGGCACCGCCATAATAGCCCCCCGCACCCCCGTGTCAAGGAGACCGTTGGTAAGAATATGCCGAGCTGCGATGCACCCCCGAGCCAGATGAACCAACACGATTCCGAATGCGCTCTTCGTCAAACGATGTTAGCGCGTATTTCGCACTCTGATTGAGAGCTCGGCTTTGTACAATCAAGCGGCATAGGCTAGCGTGTCGAGCATCCTGTGGTACAAGAGGCGCGGGACTTTTATCGATTCGTGCTCGCGCTCGGACGGCATAAAAGTTCCCTGCTGCACCCAGAGGTGTCGTCTGACCAGGGCGATGGCGTCGGCGAAGGAAGGGCTGGTCTTGTCATACCACGCCGCGGTGCGCGGCGCCATGCCGCCACGCTGTTCGATCAGGATATCCGCTGCCAGCGTCACCACGCTGAACAGGCCAAAGAGCGCGGGGGTGGTTCGGGCGATGGCTCGTTCCGACCACTGGCGCTGGGTTTCCACGCCCAGGTGAGCCCGCAGCTCCTCAAAGGTCACCTCGACCTGCCAGCGCAGCAGATACCACTGCAGTATCCGCAGGGGTTCCGCCTCGGTGTCGGTGCATAGCAAAGCATAGGGCCCGCGGCGCTCCTCCAGGTATCTGATGACGACCCAACGTATGGGAAGGCGCGGCGGCCCGCCGTGGTACCACAGCGCCACGCCCGAAGCGAGCTCGACCATGGCGGTACTGCCGTCGGAACCGGTGGCGCGGTAGGGAATCCATTGTGTAGCGGGATCGTCCAGCACCGCCGTGGGACTGGGCAATCGCGCGCCGACCACCCGGGGCCGCCCGATCTGGCCGGGCCGCCGCGGTGGCGCGGGCTGGTACCGGGACGCGTCCTTGCGCAGTTTGGTGACGACGACAATCGGCTTTGACATACTCTGGCAATGCCGCAGGAACTCGCGCTTGGCGTAGCCGCCATCGGCCACCACCACCAGGTCCCGGTCCGGCAGCCACCGGCGCAGGCAGACCAGCATCTGCTGGGCGTAGTCGGTGACCGTCTTGTGCCGGCGACCTTTGCGCCGGTCGTAGCGGGCCGACACCACCAGCGCGGTCAAAAACGGTAGCGCCCAGTGTCGACCCGCCCATCCGATACGCGTCAGCAACATCAGGCTCACCCATTGCAGTCCGGGGGTCATCACCACCTGGTCGTCCTTGGACCGCACCGGATCCCGATACCGCCCCCTTGGCCGCAATCTTCCGGCCCCAGCGTCGCTCCACCGTCTCGTCAATGCCGAACACCAACGGCTCGGTGGATGAACCAAGGCGCCCGGCCACCAGCAGCAACAGCACCCGGCTCAGTTGCAGCGGCGACCATCGGGCACGGTTGAGCACGTGGTGATAGATGGCGAAGTCGCCGTGCTGCCCAATCCCCAGGATGTTGAGGGCGGAGGACACGGTGCGTTTGCCGGGAGACAGGATCGCTCCCATGGCCAGGAGTTGGGCTTTGCGCCAGGTCCTGGGGTCAAACAGGTGCTCAAAGGGCAGCAGCAGGGTTACTATGACTGCGGGCAGGGTAGGCATACTCGACCTCTTGTGGTGATTTGGTCGAGCTTGCCCTGTTCTTATAATTTATCTAGCTTTTGTACAAAGTCGAGGCTCGCGCTCGGACGGCATAAAAGTTCCCTGCTGCACCCAGAGGTGTCGTCTGACCAGGGCGATGGCGTCGGCGAAGGAAGGGCTGGTTTTGTCATACCACGCCGCGGTGCGCGGCGCCATGCCGCCACGCTGTTCGATCAGGATATCCGCTGCCAGCGTCACCACGCTGAACAGGCCAAAGAGCGCGGGGGTGGTTCGGGCGATGGCTCGTTCCGACCACTGGCGCTGGGTTTCCATGCCCAGGTGAGCCCGCAGCTCCTCAAAGGTCACCTCGACCTGCCAGCGCAGCAGATACCACTGCAGTATCCGCAGGGGTTCCGCCTCGGTGTCGGTGCATAGCAAAGCATAGGGCCCGCGGCGCTCCTCCAGGTATCTGATGACGACCCAACGTATGGGAAGGCGCGGCGGCCCGCCGTGGTACCACAGCGCCACGCCCGAAGCGAGCTCGACCATGGCGGTACTGCCGTCGGAACCGGTGGCGCGGTAGGGAATCCATTGTGTAGCGGGATCGTCCAGCACCGCCGTGGGACTGGGCAATCGCGCGCCGACCACCCGGGGTCGCCCGATCTGGCCGGGCCGCCGCGGTGGCGCGGGCTGGTACAGGGATGCGTCCTTGCGCAGTTTGGTGACAACGACAACGGGCTTCGACATACTCTGGCAATGCCGCAGGAACTCGCGCTTGGCGTAGCCGCCATCGGCCACCACCACCAGGTCCCGGTCCGGCAGCCACCGGCGCAGGCAGACCAGCATCTGCTGGGCGTAGTCGGTGACCGTCTTGTGCCGGCGACCTTTGCGCCGGTCGTAGCGGGCCGACACCACCAGCGCGGTCAAAAACGGCAGCGCCCAGTGTCGACCCGCCCATCCGATACGCGTCAGCAACATCAGGCTCACCCATTGCAATCCGGGGGTCATCACCACCTGGTCGTCCTTGGACCGCACCGGATCCCGATACCGCCCCTTGGCCCGAATCCACCGAAGCGATGGGCCGTGGCGTTGACACCAGGGATGATGGGCAAGGGAAGGCGAACGGGGCAAGCCCGATTCCAATAGATGGGGATGAGGGCGGCGTGAGATAGCCACACAGACACGATGATGGCGGCCCGCGGTGGCGATGCTGGGCGAAATTGTCAGGGTAGTGTGCAGCAAGAGACGCTCGGGGACCAGCCTGGCGCAAGTCTGCGAGGCGGTCGGGTAGTCTGGTGAGTGGGTCAGATCTCCGTCGGCGTTGACACCAGCGGTGCCGTCAGGCGGGGAGTGGAATTGCTCGCAATCGAGCCAAGGCGCGACTGAACTGGTTTTTCCAGGGCCAGCGCTGGGGAAGATGCAAAGTGAGGCGGCGCGCCGAGCGGGTGAGCCGTCCGGCGAGGGAGAAGAAGCGTCGTCGGAGGGTCTTGGTGGTTACCAGTTGCTCACCCAGACCGATGCGCGCGGTCCAGCGGGCCAGGTTGTGGGCCATCACCTGCACCGCCAGCCAGGCGCCGTTGGCGGCGAAGCGGCCTGAGGGGAGATGGTTGAGCCCGACGCCGTACTTGAGGTCTCGGATGGCGTTCTCGATCTCGGCGTGGCGCCGATGGTCGGCCTCCAGTTCCAGGGTGTCCCCGTCTCGGTCGGTGATGCAGCCGTGATAGCGGTAGCTGGCGAAGAGGGCCAGCTGGGAGCCGGGCGTGGGCTGCACCCGCCGGACGATGAGCCGCACCGGTGCGGCGTCGGGCTCATCCTGGAAGGGGACGTAGGTGGTCTCCGCCACGTCGGCGGCGCCGTCCATCCAGTAGGGAATCGGCGTCCAGTCAGTCTCGGGTATGGCCTCGATGATATTCCGCAGGCGGGCTTGCTGGCGGACGGTGATGGAGTAGCGCACATCCATCTTGCGGCAGACGGCGACGATGGCGTGGGTGTAGAAGCCGCTGTCAGCCCGCACCGTGAGTTGTCCTCTGGCGCCAGCGTAGCGTACTCGCCCCACCGTCTCGCGTAGAAAGTGGGCGGCGCCCCGAACGGTGTTGGCGCGGCCCTTGCGCAGCCGAGCCATCAGCACGTCGCCGGTGCCGGCGGCAATGGCCAGCAGCGGGTGATAGCCTCGCTGGCCGGTGTAGCCGTGGTCGCGCGCCCCCTCCTTGGCCAGACCGTATGTCTCGCAGATGGTGGAGTCCAGGTCGATGGTCAACGGCCCGTCGCCGGGTCCGGCCCCAGCCGACCAGGCCCGGGCCAGCAGCTCCCGGCTGACCCGATCCAGTTGGCGGACGTGGCCCCACCGGAAACTGCGCAGGAAGGTCCCCAGGGTGGATGGCGCCTTGACTACGCAGCCGATGGCGCTAGCCGTCCCGCCGGTGCGCAGCACGTCGGCGTCGTCGATGCAGTCTCCTCCGGCCAGAGCAGAAGCCACCAGCGTCATCACCTTGTCGCCGGTGTTGGCTCGGCCTGGGGCGCGACCCAGGTCCAGGTGCCGGTCAACCAGTTCGGGCCGGCCCAGATGCCGGCCCAGCGTGGCTGGCAGGATCAGCCCAGCATTGGCCACCAGGCGGTGGTCGTCAAAGGCGATTTGGATGCGGTCGGGGTGGTCATCTGCTAGCATCTTTTGGGTGCTCCTGGCCTGGGGACGGTTTCCTGTTTCAAAAGCCATTATCCCAGATGCACAGGAGCACTTTCTTACCCCTTCAGCACACCGCGACACTCATCTTTTCGGTGGATTGGGGCTTGGCCGCAATCTTCCGGCCCCAGCGTCGTTCCACCGTCTCGTCAATGCCGAACACCAACGGCTCGGTGGATGAACCAAGGCGCCCGGCCACCAGCAGCAACAGCACCCGGCTCAGTTGCAGCGGCGACCATCGGGCACGGTTGAGCACGTGGTGATAGATGGCGAAGTCGCCGTGCTGCCCAATCCCCAGGATGTTGAGGGCGGAGGACACGGTGCGTTTGCCGGGAGACAGGATCGCTCCCATGGCCAGGAGTTGGGCTTTGCGCCAGGTCCTGGGGTCAAACAGGTGCTCAAAGGGCAGCAGCAGGGTTACTATGACTGCGGGCAGGGTAGGCATACTCGACCTCTTGTGGTGATTTGGTCGAGCTTACCCTGTTCTTATAATTTATCTAGCTTTTGTACAAAGTCGAGGTTGCAGATGGATACCGAGATAATCTCCCTGGAGTCGAACCCTGCAGGCACCGCGTTGCAGGGACAGCCGGTGGAGATTCTGGTTACGGTCCGCAACAACGGGAGAGCGCCCATCAACATACCGGTACAGCTGATTTTCCCCTCCACCGAAAAATCTCCTGAACGACGGTCGCCCCGTGTGCAGCCCGGAGAAACTGCGGTGGCCGCTTTTGTCTGGAGGACCAGCGGCTATCCACCCGGATTGCATACGTTGCGGGCTGAGTTAACCGAACCTGGTAACGTAACCGCCGGTTTAACAGCCGCGAACTTGCACCTTCAACTGACGCAGCCACTCATCGACGTAATCATCGCCGGCATCTCTGCGAGTCCTGAAGGCGCGATGGTCGGGGCTCTTGTGGAAATCGCCATCGCCGTTAGCAACGACGGTGCGTTTGCCGTGAACGTTCCGATTACCCTGCACTACCCGTCTGCCGACAAACAGCCGGAAACGCGTCGGCCACGCGTCGACCCGGGTGAAACTGCGATGGCGACGTTCGAGTGGAGGACTAAACCAAAGCCAAGGTGGGATGTGCATTTGCCGGGTGCTGGGAATCGGGGCGGGAGTCTCGCGGGAGTGTTTCGGCCCTTGATTGCAGGACCGTCCGGCAGCGCCGTCTCACCTCGTCTTTCCGGCTGGACAGCCCGGCCAGGAATTTGCCGACCCTCTCCTGTACCGCCGCCCTGCCCCCCAGGCACAGATTGCCAGTGGCCTCCTCTCTCGCCCAGCCCCAGATAGCCTCATCGGCGTTGAAGTCCGGGCTGTAGCCCGGCAGGTTCACCAGCCTCAGCTCCAGCTCAGGCGTCCTGAGGTACTCCCGCACCGCTTCCCCACGGTGGGCCGGCGCATTGTCCCAGATGACCCGCAGCGGCCCTGGATGCTTTTCCTTCAGTTGCGTCAGGCAGTTGCGTCAGGAAGGCAACCGAGGTCCCGCTGTTGCTGTTGCCCTCCAGTTCCATCCATTCCACCTCGCCCGTCTCCAGGCACACCGCTGAATAGTAGCTGGCCTTCTCCCCATACCGCGGGCTATTGGAGTCCACCAACGCAGGCTTACCCTTCAGCACCCACTTGCCCCGCACTTCCGCGTCCGCCCGGAAGTGGGCCTCATCAGCAAAGAATATGCTGGCTTCAGTCCGTTGGGCCTCCTCCCACCGGGCGGCGTACTCCGCCACGAAGGCCTCCCGCTTGGACTCATTCGCCTTGAGCAGACGCTTCTTGGGGCGCTTGCAGGCAAACCCCAGCCGGTAAAGCCAGTTCAGGCAACTGCTGCGGCACAGGCTGATGCCAAACCGTTCTGAGACAAACTGCCGCACCACCCTCCAATACCAGTTGGCCAGTTGGATGCCCGCCGCAGCGGGCGGTTGTTCCACCGCCCCTTTCAACTCCTCCTGCTGCGTCTGGTCAAGGGCGGGGGGGAACCACCGGTCTGCTCGAATATCAGGGCCGCAGGCCCTCCCTCACCGAAGGCCGACGCCCAACGCCCGATAGTGTGGGGGTCCCGCTCCAGCGCCTCCGCCGTCGCCGCTGCCGTCAAGCCCTGAGCCAGCAGCAGGATGGCGTACCACCGCTCCCGCTCCCGGGGCGTGGGAGCCAGAATCATCCGCCGCCGCAAGTCCTTGACTCCCATCTGCCATTGTTCCAGAGACCGATCTATCTCCCTCACGCCCATCACCAACCCCTCGCAATTTCTGAGACCAGCTACCTCGGTTCCTTCATAAATTTACCCCATGCGTCTGCGCATTTCACCTTGGCTTTGGTTTAGGTTGTGTTGACATTTCACCGTAGCCAGATGAGAGCGGCGGTGAAGTGCAGGAAGCCCAGGTATCTGGTGTCCAGCTTCTCAAACCGGGAGAAGATCCGGCGATAGTGCTTGATCTTGTTGATGAAGCATTCGACCAGATGACGCTCCCGGTACAGATGCCGGTCATAGTCGGCGGGTGCCTTGCGGTTCGAGCGGGGCGGAATGACCGGCATCATACCCAGTTCCAGGATGTGTCGGCGAAACTCCTGGGCATCGTACCCTTTGTCGGCCAGTACGTGCTCGCCAGCATAACCGGCGATCAATTCCTCCGCCTGGGTGATGTCGTGCTGTTGCCCGCCGGTCAGGATGAATCGCAAGGGGTTGCCCAAGCCGTCCACGCTCACGTGAATCTTGGTGCTGAACCCGCCGCGGCTCCGGCCCAGGGCCTGGGCCGCCTGGCCACCCTTTTTGGGGGAGCTCCCGCCGCGCAAGGGTGCGCCCGGACCACCGTGCTGTCGATGATCAGGTATTCCAGATCCGCGTCGTCGCAGAAATGTTGATGCATTTGTGCCCAGACGCCTTGGTCAGTCCAACGGGCGAATCGTTTGTAGACGCTGTTCCAGTTCCCGTATTCGGCTGGCAGCAGTCGCCATTGGGCCCCAGAGCGGTTAATCCATAAGACGGCCTCGACAAAACGCCGGCAATCCGCTTCCTGGCCAACGTACAGGCCGGTGCAGCCACGCAAGAAATCGAGAATCCTAGCCCACTGTTCTGGTGATAGTCTGATGTTTGACATACAGCCATTATAATGAAATGTCAACACGCCCTAGTCGCTATTCACCGGGAACCCACTCCTTTAGAGTCGTCATACCCAATCAGAATCCCAGCGAACCCCCGTTGGCGTCGCAGGTTTTCAACCTGGTTCTGCTCCCGCCACTCGCAGACTTCGCGGTGGAGAACATCACCGTCCCAGATATCGGCCGCCCATTCGTGCAAGGCGAATGGATTCCGGTAGCGGCCTTGGTGCGTAATCTCGGTCCGTCCCCGGGACGCGGGACATTGAAATTGGAAGACGCGACTGATGATTCCCATCTGGCGGACATGTACGAACGCTCAATAACCCTGGAACCGGGCGAATCCCGTTGGGTGGAATTCACCTGGAAATCGTTGCGTTACGATCCGGGTGAGCGCCACCTGCGTGTGGTAGCGGACGGGGATTACGATCCAACCCACCACAACAACCGCACCCAGCTGGCGACCGTAGCGCTGCTTCCCAACGAGGACATCATCATCGGTTTCGGCGACGATTCCGCCGATGCCCTGGTCTTCGAAGACGCCAGCCCACCCGCCCTGCAAACCACCGGCGATGCCCTCGACCAGATTGTGGCGTTGGACACCGGGGCACACCAAGCTCAAACGCTCGCTGCTCCGGAACCCGATTCGCCAATGCTCGCTGCCCACGATCCGGTCGCAGGTCGGGATTTCGCAGATACCGCCCAGGTTGTCATGGCCATGCACCGTTTGCATCGAGCCGCTGACCGATCGGCGCACCATTGCTCTGATTTGCAACGTCGCCTGGGCAACAGCCAGCCGAGGGCCGTTTTGTGTCCTGCCGCGCCGGCCCTGGTGCGTTGAACCTTTGCTATACGACGGCGTCCCGCAGCACCTCGACCAGATGGCGGGCGCGGCGACCAGTGCCGTGTTCGACCTGTTGGCGACAGGAAACACCCATCACCGCCACTTCCCAATCCGGTTTGGCTTCGATGGCCGGGAAGAGCGAAAGCCCGCCAATCTGCATCGATATATTGTAGTGCTCCTTTTCGAAGCCGAACGACCCAGCCATCCCGCAGCAACCGGCGTTGATCAATTCCACCTCGTAGCCCGGCGGCATTCCGAGCACTGACAGCGATTTGGCGGTGCCGACCATTGCCTTCTGATGACAGTGCCCGTGGAACAGCACCCGCTTGGTCAGGTCGGAAAAGTCCAGATCCAGCCGGTTCTCAGCCTGGGCGTTGGCCAGGAACTCGTCAATCAGGAACGAATTATCGGCCACCATTTTGGCCTCTTCGCCGGGGATGAAATCCGGATATTCGTCGCGGAGCGTGAGCAGACAACTGGGTTCACAGCCGATGATGGGCACTCCCCGGTTGGCGAGGGCCGCCAGCGGAGCCATGTTTTCGCGGGCTTGCTGACGAGCCTGATCCAGCAAACCCTTGGAAATCATGGGCCGCCCGCAACACCCGCCGTTGACCAGCTCAACGCCATATCCCCCGGCTTCCAGCAACTCCACGGCGGCGATGCCAATTTCTGGATAATTGTAATTCATAAAGGTGTCATTGTAGAGGGCCACGGTGCCGTATTTCGCCGGCGCCGTATCCTTGCGTTGGCGCTGGGCAAACCATTCCGGGAGCGCCTGTCGCGCGAATGGTGGCTGCTTCCGTTGCCCGCTGATACCCAGCATGGCAGACGCGAACGCCCGGCCGATTCCGGTGCCGGCCAGCCAGTTTGTCACTGGCGCATAGCGGCTGCCCAGCTTGTTCAGGCTGTTGATATTTGCAAACACCCGCGACCGCAGCGGCACTCCGTGTTTCTGGTGATAGTGATTCAGAAACTCGTACTTCAGCTTGGCCATGTCCACGCCGGACTCGCACTCCGCCTTGCACGCCTTGCATTCGAGGCACAAATCCAGCGCCTGATGCAGCCGCTGGTCGGTGATCGACCCCTCGGCGCCTTCCGGCATGCGTCCCGACAGCGCCGCCCGCAGGAGGTTGGCGCGTCCGCGCGTGGAATGCTCCTCATCTCGCGTCGCCATGAACGACGGGCACATCGTCCCGTCCAGTTTGCGACACGCCCCCATGCCATTGCACATTTCAACCGCGCCTGAGTAACCAAAGTCCGACGTGAAATCCAGAGTGGTTTCCAGCGCGATCGGTTGGTAGGTTGGCCCGTAGCGCAAATTCTCAGTCATCGGCGGCGTGTCGATAATCTTGCCGGGATTCATTATGTCCTTGGGATCCCAGGTATGCTTCAGTTCACGGAACGCGTTGTAGATCTGGTCTCCAAACATCTTGCGGGTCCAGACTCCGCGCACGATGCCGTCTCCGTGTTCGCCGCTCATGGAACCGCCAAACTCCTTGATCAGGTCGGACACCGCGTCACCGATGGAGACCATCTTGTCCACGCCATCCTGACTTTTGAGACTGATCATGGGGCGGATGTGGAGGCAACCCACGGCGGCGTGGCCGTAGTAACCGGCGGTGGTTCCGTGATCGGCCACGATTTCGTCGAACCGACGCACGAAGTCGCCCATTACTGATGGGTCAACGGCTGGGTCTTCCACGAAGGGAATGGGTTTGGCGTCCCCGCGGATGCTCATCAGCAAGCCCAGGCCACCCTTTCGCACATTCCAGACGGCGGCTTGGCCGGCCCGATCAGAAATGTTGATGCAAGCGTAGGCCAACCCGATGTCGGACTTGAGGGCGTCCATCTTGCCCTGCAACTCTGCGTCCGATTCCCCGTAGAACTCGACGATCAGCATGGCCCCTGGATCGCCTTCAATGAAAGACAACAATCGCGACTGGCCCAACGCTGCGCGACACCGGTCCAGCACCATTTTGTCGATCATCTCAACCGATGAAGGATCGTGTTGGAGCACCCGCATGGTGGCTTCGCTGGCGTCGAAAACGCTGCGGAAGTGCAGCACCGACAACGCGGTCATGGTGGGCCGCTGCACCAGGTTTACCTTGGCTTCAGTTACCACGCACAGCGTGCCTTCCGAACCCACCACCATCCGCGCCAGGTTCACCGGGCCGTTGTTTCGTTCGTCGCCCAAAATGAATTCGTCCAGGTTGTACCCGCTTACCCGGCGCTGAATCTTGGCATAGGTGCGGTCAATCTCGTCCTTCTGCTCGCGGGCAATGCGCAGCACGCCCCGGTAGATGTCGCCCTCCAGCCCGCCGCCGCTGAGCCGGGCTTCCAGTTCGGATGCGCTCAAAGCCCCAAAGTGGGCGGAAGAACCGTCCGAAAGAATGACGTCCAGTTCCCGGATGTGGTCCAGGGTCTTGCCGTAGATGACCGAGTGCGCGCCGCAGGTGTTGTTGCCGATGCCGCCGCCGACGCAAGCCCGGTTGGCTGTGGTTGGGTCAGGGGCGTACTGGAGGCCGTGGGAAGCCACCTGCCTGGTCAACTGGTCCAGGATGATGCCGGGCTCAACCCGCGCCCACTGTTCCTCGGCGTTGACCTCCAGCACCTTGTTGAGATACTTGCTGAAGTCCATCACGATGGCGTGGTTGACGGTCTGGCCGGCCAGGCTGGTTCCTCCCGAACGGGGCAGCACGGGGATGCCTTCCGTCGCGGCAAACTCCACCACCGCCTGCACGTCCTCAACGGTACGCGGAATGACTACTCCAATTGGCTCCATCTGGTAGATACTGGCATCGGTGCTGTAGAGCAGGCGGGAATACGGGTCAAAGCGCACCTCGCCGGCCACGCGCCGCTCCAGTTCGTCGGCGATGTCCTGGCGTTCCTTGCCCCGGAACCTGCGCTGCGTTGCCGTCACCATGATGCGTCCCTCCCGATGCTAAACCACTTGAGCGCAGACAGGTTAGCGCACCGGGCCAACCTGGGCAACTTGGGCGCCCACTCACGCGTACCCAAGTTGTAATTGCGAGGAGCATAGCGACGCGGCAATCCCGATGAGATTGAACACACTTCGGCGAACCGCCGTTGCTACGGCGACGGGATTGCCACGCTACGCTCGCAATGACAATGTGGGTACCCATGAGGGACACCCCAGCGGTGGCCGTCAGCGACGTTGCGGCTGCGGTTGGCAGTGTCTATGCCCGGTGATAAACTGGCGCCACCGGTGCCCTGGCGTCGACTTGCACCGCGCTCCAAGTGAACAGGCAGCCACTCGCTACACCTGAGGTGATGACCATGATACGGTTGGGAGCAACCGGTTCCACATCCCACCTGGACCTTTGCCGGGCGTTGGAAACCGTGTTTCAACGGCGCGGCATCGAGTTCGACTGGGTGCTGTACTCCGGCTACGACGAGATGGTTGACGCGTTCGTACGGGGTGAGGTGAATGTGGCCTGGAACGGTCCGCTGTCCCACGTCAAGATGCGCCGCGCCTTCTCCGATGTGGCCCCGGTGATTGCAATGCGGGACGTGGACATAGATTTCACCACGAACTTCATCGTCCGCGCCGACTCGCCAATCCGCACGGTGGAAGACTTGCCCGGTACGCGGTTTGCGCTGGGCGCGCGCAATTCGGTGCAGGCCGGACTGCTACCGGTTCATTTTCTGAAACAACTCGGCATCAAACCCTCAAATGACCTCGCCTCCGCCGACTTCTACGACGAGCGCTCGCCGGTGCGCGCGTCGGATGAGCTCGACGTGGTGGCCCGCGTTCTGGCCAGGGAATATGACGCTGGCGCAGTCAGCGGGCGCGTTCTGGATACGCTGCAACCCGACGACGGTATCGACCCGGCCGATCTGCGAGTTTTGTGGACCAGCCCGGGTTACAGCCATTGCTGCTTCACCGCCCGCCCCGACATGGCCGCTAGCGATGCTTCCGAATTCACGTCGACACTGGTGTCCGTTGACGATAGCGACGCAGTTGGTCGGGCGGTGTTGAAGGCAGAGGCCTGCGACAGCCTGGTACCCGGCATCGACGACGGTTGGGACCTGATAGAAGCGGCGGCACTGGCGGAAGGTCTCATCTGATTCACGGCGGCCTTTCAAGGAGTACGTTGCCAAGGAGCACGTTGATTGACTACTAAGATTGGTTTCATAGGACTGGGCCGCATGGGGTTGCCCATGGCCTACAACCTGCTGCGCGCCGGCTACGATTTGACGGTGCACAACCGGAGTCAGGAGAAGGTACGCCAGATCGCGGACGCCGGCGCCACCGCGGCTACGTCTGCCGCCGAAGTTACGGCCACCTGCGAGATTGTGCTGGCCTGTCTGCCCGATGTGACCACGTGCGAAACGGTATTCCTCGGCGGCGACGGCGTACTGGCCAACGCCCGCCCCGGCCAAATCATCGTCGACCACAGCACGGTGGGGGCTGCAACGTCCAAAGCCTGCGCCGCCGCCGCCGAGTCCCGCGGCGCCATGTTCCTGGATGCGCCCATCAGCGGGGGCACCGAACGCGCCACCGACGGCACGCTGACCATCATGGTAGGCGGGCCCAAAGCGGCCTACGAAAAAGCGCTGCCGGCCTTCGACATCATGGGCGCGGTCGTCCGCCACGTCGGGCCGACCGGCAGTGGGACAGCTGCCAAGCTGGTCAATCAACTGCTGGTGGGCGTCCACATGGTTGCCGCCGCTGAAGCGATGCTGCTGGGAGCAAAATCGGGCGCCGACCCGGCGTTGGTATTCGAACTGGTCAACTCAGGCTGGGGACAGAGCTTTGTGCTGGGCCGCAACGCTCCCGCCATGCTGGATAGGGACTTTGACGGGGTCCGCACCCAGCTGCGGGTTTTCCTGAAAGACCTGGGCCTGATCCAGGAAATGGCCCGCGATCTGGACACCCCCATCCCGGGCGGCGACCTCGCCTACCGGTTGCTGGGAGAAGCCGTGGAGCAGGGGTTGGGAGACCTGGATAGCGCGGCCATCGTGCTGCCCATGGAGGAACAGGCCGGGTTCGCCATCCAACGCAAAGACGCTGCGGAAAGTTAAAACCAGCCGGAGATGGGAGATTTCAGCTATGCCAGATGAAAAGGTTGCTTATTTCAACGGCGAAATGATGCCGGCGGATCAGGTTGGTATCTCCATCTATGATCGCGGCTTTCTGTATGGCGACGCCGTGTTTGACGCCACCCGCACCTTCGGCGGCAAGACGTTTCGCCTCGACCGCCACATCGACCGCCTGTACGACTCGCTACGCTACCTCCGCATCGAAGTGCCGATGAGCAAGGCCGAGATGACCACCGCCACGGAAGCAGTCGTTGCCCAAAACTATCCGCTGCTGCCGGACGGCCAGGATATGTGGGTTATGCAGCGCATCAGCCGGGGGGTAGAATCCCCAGACCGCGCTGGCGGCCTCACCCCCACCATCCTTATCGAGAGCCACGCCATCCCCTTTGCCAGCCGCGCCCCCCTGTACCGCGACGGCGCAAGAGTCAGCACGCCGTCGGTGCCCCGGATTCCCCCCCGTTTCCTCAGTCCCCGCGCCAAGACGCACAACTATCTCAACCTGATATTGGGTGAACTGGAAGCGCACGCCGAGGACCCTCAGGCCTGGGCGGTGTTGCTCGATGAGTTTGGCAATCTCACCGAAGGTCGCGGCAGCAACATCTTCGTGGTCAAGGACGGCGTCGCGCTGACGCCCAAATCGCAGTACGTGCTGGAAGGGATTACCCGCAACCAGACCCTGGAACTGGCCGGCGGCCTGGGGATTCCGACCGAAGAGTGCGACATCGACCTCTACGACGCCTACACCGCCGATGAGGCTTTCCTGACTTCCACCAGCCTTTGCATCTGCCCGGTGTCCGCAATCAACGGCGCTCCGGTTGGCGACGGCGCGGTGCCCGGCCCAATCACCCACCGGCTGATGACAGCGTTCAGCGACCTGGTTGGCATGGATTTCGCCGACCAGTACCTCGCTCATCTGGCTGCGGATAACTAGGGAGTGTTGACATTTGATTATAATGGCCGTATGTCAAACATCAGATTATCACCAGAACAGTGGGCTAGGATTCTCGATTTCTTGCGTGGCTGCACCGGCCTGTACGTTGGCCAGGAAGCGGATTGCCGGCGTTTTGTCGAGGCCGTCTTATGGATTAACCGCTCTGGGGCCCAATGGCGACTGCTGCCAGCCGAATACGGGAACTGGAACAGCGTCTACAAACGATTCGCCCGTTGGACTGACCAAGGCGTCTGGGCACAAATGCATCAACATTGCTGCGACGACGCGGATCTGGAATACCTGATCATCGACAGCACGGTGGTCCGGGCGCACCCTTGCGCGGCGGGAGCTCCCCCCAAAAGGGTGGCCAGGCGGCCCAGGCCCTGGGCCGGAGCCGCGGCGGGTTCAGCACCAAGATTCACGTGAGCGTGGACGGCTTGGGCAACCCCTTGCGATTCATCCTGACCGGCGGGCAACAGCACGACATCACCCAGGCGGAGGAATTGATCGCCGGTTATGCTGGCGAGCACGTACTGGCCGACAAAGGGTACGATGCCCAGGAGTTTCGCCGACACATCCTGGAACTGGGTATGATGCCGGTCATTCCGCCCCGCTCGAACCGCAAGGCACCCGCCGACTATGACCGGCATCTGTACCGGGAGCGTCATCTGGTCGAATGCTTCATCAACAAGATCAAGCACTATCGCCGGATCTTCTCCCGGTTTGAGAAGCTGGACACCAGATACCTGGGCTTCCTGCACTTCACCGCCGCTCTCATCTGGCTACGGTTAAATGTCAACACAACCTAGTTTCGCTCACCAACCAACCCGCATCAGGAGGCAATTATGCCTGATAATCTTGACAGCATCGTAGAACCCGGCCAGGAGGCGCAACTGCTGGCCACCGGCTTCGCCTTCACCGAGGGCCCGGTGTGGCACCCCGACGGTTACTGGCTGTTCGTCGACTTGCGACGAGAACCCCCGGTGATACACCGTATGTCTCCCGCCGGCGGCACGCCTGACATCATTCGGGAACCCAGCGGCGGCACTAACGGCATCACCTTTGACCTCCAGGGCAGGCTGCTGATGTGCGAAGGGGACAACCGCCGCATCTCACGGATGGAGGCTGATGGCACCATCAACCTCGTGGCCGACCGGTGGGACGGCAAACGCTTCCACCGGCCCAACGATATCGTGACCCGCAGCGACGGCAGCATTTTCTTCACCAATCCCAGCGGGCGGGTACCGGAGGAAGAGCAGGAGATCGAGTTCCCCGGCACCATCCACCGCATCGCGCCTGACGGCTCCGTGCACATGTCTGCCCACGACATTGACTTCCCCAACGGCATCGCTTTCTCCCCGGACGAATCGGTGCTCTACGTGTCCAACACCCGAAAACTCGGCGAACGACCGGACCAGTATTGGGATGGGGAGATCAAGCAAAACCAGTTCATTCAGGCTTACGATGTGGCAGCCGGCGGCTCGCTCAGCAACAGCCGCATCTTCGGCAGCATGGCCTCGGCAGAGGATGGCGTGCCCGACGGCATGAAAGTAGACGCCGCCGGCCGCGTGTACTGCACCGGGTCGGGCGGAGTTTGGGTCTTTTCTCCAGAAGGCGAGCATCTGGGCATCATTCGCGTCCCGGAAATCCCAGCCAACTGCGCCTTTGGTGGCCCCGACTTTCGCACCATGCTGTTCACCGCCCGCACGTCGGTGTACAGCCTTCGGATGACGACGCCCGGCGCCCCGCTACCGAGGGCCTGATCCGACCGGCGCCGTTAAATGCGCGAGTTTGACGCCATTGTAATAGGGGTAGGCGGAATGGGTAGCGCCGCCGCCTACCATCTGGCTAAACGCAATTGGCGGGTTTTGGGCCTTGAGCAATATGACGTCCCCAACGAGATGGGCTCCTCCCACGGGATCAGTCGAATGATCCGGCTGGCATATCATGAGGACCCGTCGTACATACCGTTGCTGCGCCGCTCCTATGAGTTGTGGCACCAACTGGAAAACCTCGCCGGCGAACGCCTCCTGGTCAACACCGGCTGCCTTCGGGGCGGCCTCGGAGACAACCGAATCCTGGAAGGCTCCATCTCAACCCTGCGCGAGCACAACCTGCCCTACCGTCTATTGAGCGGGCCGGAGGTCAACGCCGAATGGCCCGGCTATAACCTACCGGAAGAAGCGATGATGGTGTACGAGCAAAATGGCGGGTTCCTGCTGTCCGAGCGGTGCATCGTATCCCACGTCGCTGCCGCTCTGGATCTCGGCGCCGAAGTACACGGTCGGGAGGCAGCCCGCGATTGGGAACCCACGGCGTCCGGCGGGGTCATCGTCCATACGGACAAAGACACCTACACCGCCCGCAATCTGGTTATCACCGCGGGAGCGTGGGCCGGCAAGGTGGCGCCGCAAGTGGCCGCACACGCCCGTCCCGAACGACAGGTGCTAGGATGGTTCGCTCCGAAACGACCGGAATTATTCCGGCCGGCTGCGTTTCCCGTTTTCGGCGTCGTCGTAGACGAGGGCCGGTTCTACGGGTTCCCGTCCTACGGGATGCCCGGATTCAAGCTGGGATTGTTCAACCACTTCCGCGAGCAGGTCGACCCGGACACGATGGATCGGGAGCCCAACGCACAGGACGAAGCGGCGCTGCGGGATTTCACGGAACGCTACTTCCCGGAAGCCGCCGGCCCCACGTTGGCCCTGAAAACGTGCATCTTCACCAATACTCCGGACGAACACTTCATCATCGACACACTCTCCGAACATCCCCAGGTTTCGATCGCCGCCGGCTTCTCCGGCCACGGCTTCAAGTTCTGCAGCGTAGTCGGCGAGATTATGGCCGATCTGGCGGAACACGGGGCAACGGAACACGACATCGGCCTGTTCCAACTGGGCCGTTTCGACGAGCGGTAACCCTCCACCCAAGGAAACTTTCCAAGGAAACCTTTTGATGGAAATAACCGACGTTGAAGCAATCGTGCTGATTTGGCCACCACCGGACCGGGACTATTGGACTGCGCTGCGACCCATCGGCCGGGTCAATGAGTTGCTGGTTCGCGTTCACACCGACGCCGGGTTCTACGGCATCGGCGAGGCCCACAGCTCCGGCCAGGGTTTCGCTGGTCTGTATCGGCAATCCGCGGACGGCGTCATGCACGCCGATGGCGCGTCGCGTGCCGTGGTCGACCTGCTCAAGCCCATGCTGGTTGGTCGCGACCCGGTCGACAACGAACGGCTGTGGGACGAGATGTTCGGACTCTGCCACCAGATTGGCTGGGGTGCATCAGGTTTCGGAAGGCCGCAAATCCTCACCGCCATGGCCGCCGTTGACATTGCATTGTGGGACATCAAAGGCAAGGCCGCCAATCTACCCGTCTACAAGCTGCTCGGCGGATACGACAACTCGGTGCCCTGTTATGTAACCGGGGGCTACTACCAGGATGGCAAGTCGGTATCCGACCTGGTCAACGAATGTGAAACCTATGTGGATATGGGCTACGAAGCCATCAAACTGAAAATCGGCCACGTCAGCCTTGCCGAGGATTACGAAAGGGTCAGTTCGGTTCGCAGCGCCGTTGGCCCCGGCATCGACCTGATGGTCGATGTGAACGAGGGATGGGATGTGGACACCGCCATCACCGGCGCGCGAATGCTGGAACCGCTCAACATCCGCTGGCTCGAGGAACCGGTCCATTGGTACGATCGGGTGGACGGACTGGGCAAGGTAGCCGCCAGCACCAGCATCCCCATCGCCTCGGGTGAAAACGCGGTTACCCGTTGGGATGCCCGCGACCTGATCCACCACGGCGGCGTCAAGGTGATGCAGTACGACAGCACGCGCAACGGCGGCATCACCGAGTGCCTGCGCATCGCCGGCTTGTGCGCCGCCGAAAACGTGCGCCTGGCGCCCCATCACGACCCACACGTGCACGGACACATCGTAGCTGGCCTCGCCGTAGGCGAGATCTGCGAAACCTTCCCCAGCGCCGACCGGGATCCGATCTGGGAAGAACTGTTCACCGTGCGGCCTGAAATCGTGGGCGGCAGGATGCAGTTGCTAGATGGCCCCGGTTGGGGCATCGAACTGGATGAACGCACCCTGGAACGGCGCGGTGTATGGGCCTGAACCCTGGCCCGCGCCGGTAGCAGGCGTGAATTGATCTGGATACTGGTGGCCATCGGCGGCGGGGCCGGCTCCCTACTCCGCTACGGCGCCAACCGGTTGGCCATATACTACCTGGGCGCCGACACGGTGGTAGGCACCTTCGCCGTGAATATCGCGGGGTCATTTGCGCTGGGCCTGCTGGCCAGCATATTTTTGGCGCGCAGCGGCCTGTCCATAGAGTTGCGCGCGATGCTGACGGTCGGCCTGCTGGGAGGGTTCACCACATTCTCAACGCTGGCCTACGACGGTGTGCGCTTGTTGTCCGACGGAGAGTACGTGCGCGCCGGCACGACGATCGCCGCCAACATAATTATCGGTCTCGTGGCCGCCTACCTGGGCGTGTGGGCCGGCCGGATGGTGTCATAACGGGTCTGATCGGTTAATTCGACGTGCAGATGGGCAACACGTTGTGTTGCAAAAACTAGCGATACACCAGATTTGGTAGGGTTGGCCGCGTAACAGTTCAGAGTCGAGGGGAAACGAGCAGTTGACGGCAGGCGGCGAGAGGATTTAGACCCTGGGCGCGCCAGGTGCCGAAGAGGGATGCCAGCGTCATCTTGCTCTCGGTGCCCTGCTCCGAGCGGGTGCCGCCGCTGATCTTGCGGCTGATGACCAGGTGGCGCAGGCTGCGTTCGGCCGGGTTGTTGTCCGACGGCACGTCCGGTTCGGCCACGAAGACGAAGAGTTCCTTGATGAAGCGCTCGATGCGCCGGCACAGCTTGCCCTGGACAACCGACGGGTCAGACAGGAAAGGGCGGCAGATGGCCAGCAGCTTCCGCTCCCAGGCCAGTTGGGCAACACGCCTTTGCCATGGCTCGTGATGGTTGCAGGCTTTGGCTGCGACATAGAGCTGGTGGACGGCCGCGGCCCATCGGGCCAGTGCGGCGTCTTTGGGGTAGCGGGTGCGCTGGTCGTGGATGTCCCGCAGCAGGTGGGCCCAGCACCGCTGCTTGGGGCCATCGTAATGGTGGTAGGCGGCGTAGAAATCGCTGACCAGCACTCCGGAGAAAGCATCGCTCAGCGCCTCGTCCACCACCGCCTTGCCCCGACCCCGCCGCAGGAAGTAGCGCTCGGTGGGGGTGCTGAAAGTCCACACGTAGCCGTTGGCCCCGCTCTGACGCCAGCCGGTTTCGTCGGCGTGGACCACTGGGCTGGCGCGGATGCGGTCCAGGATCGCGGCCACTGCCGGTTGGGCCCGCTGCGCCGTGCGATGGATGGCGCTCACGATGGCCCCACGCTGAGGCGCAACTGGTGCACGGTGTCCAGATACCACTGGACGCTGCGGATGGGCAGCCGCCCCTCTTCCCGCAGCGTGGCGATCAGGCTGAGCAGGTTGACGCCGAGACGCTGCTGGCCCAGGACCACGCTGTCCAGTTCCGCCGGAGGTGTGCAGCGCCGTCGGCAGGCCGGGCAAGTCCGAGCAATGTAGACGTGCTCGGTGACTTGCACCGGAACCACCGGCAGCTCGATGACTTCCCGAGTGCGCTGGATCCAGCCGCCGGACAGGTGGGCGCCGCAATCGGGACAGTTCTCCATCACGTGCTCCACCCGATGGGTCGGTGTCATGCGCGGGCGGGCGAAGCCGTGGCGTCGCTGCTTTCTGGGCTGCTGCGCTGGGGGCTTCCGGCCCGATTTCGCCTTGAGGCCGGGCATTCGGAGCGGGCCGCCCGGTTTCGCCTGGCCTTCCAGTTCGGCAATCCGCCGCTGCAACCGCTCAATCACCCGCTGCTGTTCCAGAACGGTGGCCTGCAGTTGGGCGATGATGGCGATGAGGACATCGCGGGTGGCGGTGGTCAGGTCAATTTCGGTATCCACTCCCTGTATATGACATAACCGCCGCCACCCGTGCCAGCGTCTGGCAGCCCGCCTTCGGCCAATTCACCTCACCAAGTCTGAACTGTTACGAGGGCCCAGGGCAATCGCGTTTTAGCTGCGTAGGACTTTTAGCAGGTAGTCCTCCTTCCAGCCGGCCTGGAGGCGTTTCCCCTGGATGCCCACCTTCAGGCTCGTTTCGTTCTTGAGCAGATTGTGCGAAACCTGCCGCAGCGTGGCCATGTTCTGCGGAGCGTGGTCCTTGCGGATCCGGCAATGGTCTTCCCCGAAAGTCACGTCCAGGCTCCAGTGCAAGGAGTTCTCGATGCTCCAGTGAGTGCGCACCACCTTCAGCAGTCGCTCCGCCGGGGCATCCAGGCTGCTGATGTAGTACCGGGGCTGCACCGTGGTCCCTGCCGGCGTCTCCCGGCGGCCCACCACCTTGACCACCGAGCGCAGGCCGGGCCAGTCCTGCCCGGTGCTCAGGTACTCCAGGCAAGATGGGTCGCTGATTGTCCAGCACTCCCGACGTTCTATCCTTCCGTGGTCTTGGTTCAGGGTGGTGGCGTAGTCATGGGGCACTCCCCCGAAGCCGAACTCCTCCGCTCCCTCGAACCGGTCCCGCACGTCTTCATACAGTTGACCTTGGTTCTCCTTCAGCGCCAGCACGTAGCCGGCTCCCCGGTCCAGAATCCCCTGGGCGATCTCCTGCTGGCAGCCCATGGCGTCGATGGTGACGATGCACCCCTTCAGTTCCAGCATTGGCAGCAACTGGGGGATCGCGGTGATTTCGTTGGACTTCTCCGCGGTCTTCACCTGCCCCAGGGTCAGCGTGTTGGCCGAGGCCCAGGCGCTGACCAGGTGGATGGCCCGCTTGCCCACATTGCGGTCGTGGGAACGCCGTACCGTCTTGCCGTCGATGGCCACCACTTCCCCGGGGATCAGGTCGGACACCGCCTGGGTCCAGGCCATGAAGCACTGCTGGAACTGCTCCGGGTCCAGCCGGGAGAAGACGTCGCCGAAGGTGTCGTGGGACGGGATGCCGTGGGGCAGTTCCAGGAAGGTCTGGAACCATTCCAGCTTGCTCTTGCCGAACAATTCGATGTAGACCCAGGAGTCGGCGCCGCAGATGACGGCGCAGATGGCAATGGCAATGATGTCCAGCAGCTGGTGCCGCTTGCACCGGTCGATCCTGGGGTCCTCCAACGTCCCGAAATAATCCATAATGGACGCGCCCTTCCCCTCTCTCATCACTCCTCCCCTCTCCCCTTCATATCACTGGACTCGCATGCCTGGCCAAGTCTACCAATCTATAACGCGATTGCCCTGCACCAACCTTCGGCCAATTCACCTCTCCAAGTCTGAACTGTTACTTGGCCGCGTAACAGTTCAGAGTAGAGGGGAAACGAGCAGCTGACGGCAGGCGGCGAGAGGATTTAGACCTTGGGCGCGCCAGGTGCCGAAGATGGATGCCAGCGTCATCTTGCTCTCGGTGCCCTGCTCCGAGCGGGTGCCGCCGCTGATCTTGCGGCTGATGCCCAGATGGCGCAGGCTGCGTTCGGCAGCGTTGTTGTCTGAAGGCACGTCCGGTTCGGCCACGAATACGAAGAGTTCCTTGATGTGGCGCTCGATGCGTCGGCACAGCTTGGCCTGGGTTGCCGACGGGTCGTGCCGGAAAGGCTGGCCGAGGGCCAGCAGTTGTCGTTCCAGGGCCAGTTGGGCGGTGCGCCGCCGCTTGGCCTGGGGATGAGTGCAGGCTTTGGCCCGGTCGTAAATCCCGTGGACGGCGTCGGCCCACCTGGCCAGTGGCGCAGCATCGGGGTAGAGGGTGCGCAGGTCGTGGATGTCCCGCAGCAGGTGGGCCCAGCACCGCTGCTTGGGGCCGTCATAATGGTGGTAGGCGGCGTAGAAATCGCTGACCAATACTCCGGAGAAAGCATCGCTCAGCGCCTCGTCCACGACTGTTTTGCCCCGACCCCGCCGCAGGAAGTAGCGTTCGGTGGGGGTGCTGAAAGTCCACACGTAGCCGTTGGCCCCGCTCTGACGCCAGCCGGTTTCGTCGGCGTGGACCACTGGGCTGGCGCGGATGCGGTCCAGGATCGCGGCCACTGCCGGTTGGGCCCGCTGCGCCGTGCGATGGATGGCGCTCACGATGGCCCCCACGCTGAGGCGCAACTGATGCACGGTGTCCAGATACCACTGGACGCTGCGGACGGGCAGCCGCCCCTCTTCCCGCAGCGTGGCGATCAGGCTGAGCAGGTTGACGCCGAGGCGCTGCTGACCCAAGACCACGCCGCCCAGTTCCGCCGGAGGTGTGCAGCGCCGTCGGCAGGCCGGGCAAGTCCGAGCAATGTAGACGTGCTCGGTGACTTGCGCGGGAACCACCGGCAGCTCGATGACCTCCCGAGTGCGCTGGATCCAGCCGCCGGACCGGTGGGCGCCGCAATCGGGACAGTTCTCCATCACGTGCTCCACCCGGTGGGTCGGTGTCATGCGCCGGCGGGCGAAGCCGTGGCGTCGCTGCTTGCGGGGCCCCGGCTGCGCTGGGGGCTTCCGGCCCGATTTCGCCTTGAGGCCGGGCATTCGGAGCGGGCCGCCCGGTTTCGCCTGGCCTTCCAGTTCGGCAATCCGCCGCTGCAACCGCTCAATCACCGCCTGTAACTCGGCGATGATGGCAATGAGGACAGCGCGGTCGACGGTGGTCAGGTCCACTTCAGTATCCATGCCCTGTATATGACATAACCACCGCCACCCGTGCCAGCGTTCGGCAACCCGCCTTCGGCCAATTCACCTCACCAAGTCTGAACTGTTACTTGGCCGCAATACGGTTGGCCTTATCGACGGCCAGTGGTAGAATTTCAGCATTATGTTTACGAAGCTGCCTGGCTGGCCTATAACCCATAACAGGATGAATCATGCCGTTGCTAGATGATTATTTGATCGTCAGTGAATATCCCGATGCGCCGGTTGAGCGGATGGTGGTGGCGTTTCGCGGGTGGCCCGACGCGGGAGACGCCGCAACCGCCACCCTGAACTACCTGCTCACCGCGATGGGCACCGTCAAGTTTGCCGAGATTGACCCGGAAGAGTTTTTTAACTTCGCGCAAGAACGTCCGCGCTCTACCCGCAGCAAGGACGGCAAACGCCACCTGCAATGGCCGGCCAACGAGTTCTTCTACTGGCCGGGCAAGGACAGCGCACAACCGGTTTTATTCTATCTCGGCACTGAGCCGCACCTTCGCTGGCGCACGTTCTCATCGCTGGTTGCCGACGTCGCCCGCCGCTGCGGAGTCAAATCGGTGGTACACATCGGGGCTTTGCTCGACGCCGTACCGCACACCAGAAACATCCGGTTCACCGGTTCCTCCAGCAACAAAATGATCCAGTCGGCCTTCGACAACGGCAAAATACGCTCCTCCAACTATCAGGGACCGTCCGGCATCACGCTGCCCATATCCGAGGCGCTGGTTAACAAGGGCATCAGCTTCACCTCGCTGTGGGGCCACGTTTCCCACTACCTGCATGCCACTCCCAATTTCCGCGTCAGCCTCGGCCTGACCCGCAACGTCACCGAAATGCTGAGCCTTTCGGTGGACCTCAGCCGTCTCACCGCGATGGCCGATTCCTATGACCGCGAAGTCGGTCAGGTTATCGCCGAAGACGAGCAATTGCGGGACTACATCAAAACGCTGGAACAGCGGTTCGACGGCGGCGGCGTGGAAACGGATATGCCCGACCCCGCCGAACTGGTTCGGGAACTGGAACACTTTTTACGCGCCGAACGGGGCATCGACGGCGACGGATAGAGTCTTTCCACCCAACGTGGAGCGCGATGTTCGGTTGCGGACCGTGATTCGCTGGCAAAATGTGTCGGGGCAAAGGAACTGACGGCCTCGTCAATACGCCGGCTTGCCCGCCCGCGGTATCACAGGTATAGTCAACTTACCGATAAATCGTGGGCACACGGAGGTCCCTCTTGACGATATTCGACTGGCCGGCGCGGATGCAGCAAATGGCCGATTTCGTCGGCTTGACCGATGAAGATCTGGCATCAATTCGCGAGAGTGGCCCCCTCCTGCTGGCGCGCGCCGAGGAACTCACCTCGGCGGTTTACGACCACTTTCTCAAGTTCCCCGGATCGGCCCGATTCTTTCTGACCCCGGAGGGCGAAGTTGACCAAACTCGCCTGGATCGGCGCAAACATAGCCTCGGCAGGTGGCTGCGTCACAGTATCGACTTCCAGATTGACGACCAGTTTCCCGTCTTCCTGCTTGCAATGGGCGTTGTCCACAGCAACCCTTCCCTGGAGCGCGGTTACCTCGGCTCCATACCCGCACGATTCATGATTGGCACCATGTCGTTCGCCCAGACCGCCATCGCTTCGGTGCTGTCGCAGGACATGGGCGATCCGGCCCGCGTCCTGCAAGCTTCAATGGCGTGGAACAAGGTGCTGATGCTGCAGCTGGATGTGCTGCTGGCCGGTTACGTCACCGAAACACCGATGCCACCGTCCGCACCACCACCCTCCGACGAACCGCCGGCAGACACTCCCGCTGATGGGGAACCGCCCGAAGGTATACGGCGAGTACTCACCAACATCCTGGACGGCAACCGGGATAACGGCTCTTCGCAAACCAACTAAGGAGACACACCATGGCCAAAGTACTGGTTATCCAGGGTGCCGGAATGAACATGCGCGGCAGGGTCCAGCTCGAAACGTTCGGCCCGATGACCCTGGACGAAATCAACGAGCAGATTCGGGGCTACGGCGAAAACCTCGGCGTCGACGTTGAGATCGTCCATTCCAATGTCGAGGGTGAAGTCGTGAACGCCCTGTACGACGCTTGGGAACAGGGTTTTGACGCCTGCGTGATCAACCCCGCCGGCTATACGACCGGAACCGGGCCGTTGCGCGGGGCAATCCAGCAGGTACCAATGCCCGTCATCGAGGTGCACGCCAGCAACCCCACCGCCCGGGGCACGGTGTCAGCCGTGTTGCCGGTCAGCAAGGGTTGCGTCTACGGGTTTGGCGTGTATGGATACTACCTCGCCCTGGAAGCCGTGAAACACACTGCCGACTAACGCCGGCTAGTCGCTGGCGCGTGGTTGCCCCGTCTGCATTACTCGCAACGCAGGCAGCGCACATCCTTGAATACTGAATCGTGGATGCCTGGGTTGGTAATCATGTAGTCCATGATTATCCGAACCACTTTTCCCTCGTCGGCAATGTCATACTTGTCTTTGGAAACGTTGATCAACCCGAGGTGTTCAGCGTTGATGTCCACGGTTAATGCAGTTTTGGTACCGGCCATGACACATACTCCTGGCGCTTGCCCGGCGCTTGCTCGCCAGGCGCTTGATGGTTGGGTAGTTTCGCCGCCGCAATAACCCGGCGACGCCAACACAGCATAGCCGTCGTCGCTATCCGATTCAACCACCAGAGGCGGCGGCATTCTCCTGAACATGGATGAACCGGATAACAGCCGACCACCGCCGTCGTTCCGTCCGCGCGTGTATTTCACAACGTAAAAGGCCCTCCGACTGACGCGGAGGGCCCGCTTTTTTCTGGTACCCCGGATGGGCTTCGATCCCATGATCTCCACCTTGAAAGGGTGGCGTCCTTGACCAAGCTAGACGACCGGGGCAGTTAGCCGTCGCACGAAACGACGCGCAATAACTTTATCACATGAACCTCAATTATGGGTAGACGGCCAAAGCCTCCAGCGCCATATCTTCCGGGAACCCGCTCATCAGGTTCATGTTCTGCACCGCCTGCCCGGCCGCTCCTTTAACCAGGTTATCCAGGCAACTGATGACGATGAGACGGTTGGTGCGCTTGTCTACCACCGGGTGCACCAGGCATTGGTTGTTGCCCAGCGTTTGCTTGGTTTGCGGCGGCGCGTCGGTAACTCGCACAAATGCTTCGTCAGCATAGAATTCCCGATAAAGCTGCCGGATGCGCTCCGGCGCGTCGGGGTCCTGCGCGATATCGGGGCGCAGGGGAGCGTAACAGGAACTCAAAATGCCCCTGGTCATGGGAATCAGGTGAGTCAGAAAGGTCAGGTTGACCGGCTCGTTGCCTGAAGCATCCAGCTCCTGGCTGATTTCCGGCAAATGCCGGTGCCCGTTCACCGAGTACGCCATCACGTTTTCGTTCACTTCCGAATAGTGGGTGGCCATGCTGAGCGAACGACCGGCACCGGAAACACCGGACTTGCTGTCAACGATAATATCGCTGCCAATTAAGCCCGATTCGATGGCTGGCGTCAAAGCCAGGATGGCTGAGGTGGGATAGCAACCGGGGTTCGCCACCAGGCGAGCGTCGGTTACCGCCGCCCGATTCAACTCGGTGAGACCGTACACTGCTTCTTCGAGGTAAGTCGGATCAGGGTGTTCCACACCGTACCACTCGCTATACACGTCGGCCTGTTTCAGCCGGAAATCCGCCGATATGTCGACAACCTTCACCCCCTGCTCCAGCAGGGGTATGCAGGCTTCGGCGCTGGCCTTGTGCGGCAACGCAGAGAACACCAGGTCCAGCCCCTCGCTCAAGTCGGCGGTAATGTTCAGGTTCATGTTGTCCAGGTGCGGAAAGACCTCACCCAACCGCTGCCCGGCGGCGCTCCTGCCGGTAACCGAAGCGATTTCGACCTCTGGGTGGTGGCGCAGGATGCGTACCAGTTCGCAGCCGGCGTACCCGGTAACGTTTATGATTCCTATTTTCACGATTGCAGCTCCTTGACGGCTTGAGTATGGGGGACGGGCGTAACGGCCTGACCGTTGCGTCGCCTGCGTCCGGGAGCCTGACCGTCGGGGCGATCGTTATCTGCCGTCGTATTCGACGCACCATCGGATTCCGCCGCCGCCCGCACCGCGTCTTCGTCGCGGGAAGGACAACCATAGTTCACGACGCACCCGCCGCACAGAGGCCGCTGCGCCTTGCACACCTGCCGGCCGTGGGTGATAAACGCCGCGTGAAAAGGATACACGTCCTCGGGCGGCATGGCCGCTTCGAGTATTTCATGGGCTTTGTCTACGCTGACCTTGGCCCCAATTATGCCCAACCTCTGGCTCACCCGGTAAATGTGCGTATCCACCGCCATCGCCGGCATCCCCAGAGAAAAGCTCAGTATGATTCCGGCCGATTTGGGGCCGATGCCCGGTAGCTCCCGCAGCCACGCCCGCGCCTCGTCCATGGGCATTTCAGCCAGAAAGTGTAGGTCGAGAGAGCCCTGATTCAGTTCCAGGATGCGGTTCAGCACCAGGCTGATGCGCGGGGCTTTTATCTTGGCCAAACCGCCGCCGGCGATCGCCTCCTCGATATCATCCACGCCAGCGTCCGCCACCGCCTCCAGCGTGCCGAACCGCTGCATCAGGCTGCGAAACGCCCGCTCGGAGTTGCGGTCGGAGGTGTGCTGCGAAAGGATTGTAAACACCAACTCGTGGGCCGGGTCCAACCGCGGTTCGTTGGCAAACGGGCCGTGCGCTTCCGTCAGCAGACGGATGGCATCGGAGACGGTAACTCCAGGTTTTTTAGTGCGCCGAGAGCGGCGCGGTTTGGCGGAAGTTTTCGGAGGCATTGTTATTCCAACACGTATGGGATTTTAGCATACCGCGCTCGCCACGCCCGCATCAGGGGGCCCGGTTTCGCGCCGGCGCGGTCGATTGGGGTGTTGGTGGTGAGGGGCGCGTGATCAGGGGGGTTAGGAACAGAGCGGGCAGTGAAATCGCAATGCACGCCAAGGCGCTCAGCGTGACGGACATTCGGATACCGATTGAATCTCCCAACCAACCCATCAGCAGGACGCCCGGCGGGGTGCCGATGCCGATACACAGGCTCTGCAAGCCAACCATACGACCGCGCATCTCCGGCGGCGACGAGCGCATGGTGATGGCGCCCTGCATGGTCCCAAAACAGGAGAGGCCGATTCCGCTGAGAATCAGAATGACAAAAGTAACCGCGTACCAGGGAGACCAGACAAATACGGTTGATAACACCATCACGGTGAAAGCGCCGGCGGCGAAAAAGCGTCCGTGATACCGCATGGTTCCAATGGAGGCGAGTATGCCGGCCATGGCCAACTGGCCCAGAGCTTCCGCGGCCGCAAGGGCGCCCACCAGCGTCTCACCGACGTGCAGGTGATCTCGCCCGATGGCCGGCACAAATTGACGCGCCGGAAAGGCCAGGCCGTTTATCATTATGGTGATGAAGAGCATCCCCAACAGTTGACGATGGCCCAGGGCCGCGCGCACCACGTCGCCCAGGCTGTTCCAGATGGGTTCCACGCGCCATTCCCGTTCCACCAGGGGAATCCGCACCCGGATTACCAACGCCATAGCGGCCACGTGCAACACTACAATCACGGCATAAGCCCAAGTGTAACCGGCATAGTGAGGCCAGAAGAATCCGACGTGTTCCACGAAGAAGCCGCCGAAGAATGGGCCTACCATCCTCCCAACGGTCCCGCTGATGGAGTCAATTGACAGGGCGTTAACCACGCGTCGCTCGCCAACGATGTCAAAGACGGCGGTACGGCGAGCCGGGTCTTCCAGGGCACGACTGATGCCCTGCAGCAGCATGGCGGCAAAGACATGCCACGGCACAATCTGACCGGACCACAGCAAGACGAACAACGCGACCCCGCCGACAAACTTGATGGCCAGCGCAATAACCCAGATTTTCTTACGGTCAAAACGGTCGGCAATCACTCCGGTGAAGGGTGAAAATATGGGCCTGGGCAGGTTTTCAAACGCCAGCACCAGCCCTAGCATCAGCGCAGAATCAGTCAGGGAATAAACCAGTACGCTGGTAACCAGAAGTTCCATCCAGCGCGTGAGTTCGGCTACGTTTACCACATACCATATCGCTCGAAAAAGGGGGTTCCGCAAAACCTCCATCATCGGCGATGTGGGGCGACTCACGGATGTGGTCAACTGTGCCTCCTATACACGCACGGACTCGTCAGTGTAAATGATGTGTAAAGGCGATGCTAGCCGTTCCGCCACCCTGGTTGCGTCCGTTTCGGGTGGTTTGGGCCGGCCGACCACCGCCCTCAAACTACGCAGTGCGTTATAATGCGGCGCAATTTACGCTGGTGTACTCCCGCAAGGCTGCACACACCGTCCCAAACGTGACCGGCCATGGCCCAATCCCATACGCACATCGTTCCGGACGTGGTTTGGCAGGATTATTCCGTTTCCAGAGGTGATCGTTCTGCGCTGCTGGGCCAGCAACCTTTCGTGTTGTGGTTCACCGGCCTCTCCGGAGCGGGCAAAACCACGGTCGCGAACTGCCTGGCCAAGCGACTGCACGATAGCGGTTTCCATACCTACGTGCTGGACGGCGACAACCTGCGCCACGGTCTGAATGGCGACCTGGGGTTCAGCGCCACAGCCCGCCGGGAAAACGTGCGCCGGCTGGCAGAGGTGGCCAGCCTTATGTACGACGCCGGTTTGATTACCCTGGCGGCCTGTATCTCACCTTTCCAGACGGAGCGGGAATTCGCCCGGAGCCTACTGCCCGCCGGCAAGTTCATCGAAGTGTTCGTCGATACTCCCCTGCATTTGTGCGAGCAACGCGACAACAAAGGACTGTACCGGCGGGCTCGTGCTGGCGAGATTGCCGACTTCACGGGCATCGATTCGCCTTACGAACGGCCAGTCAATCCCGAAATAACCATTGATACCACCGACCGCTCCGCCCCTGACTGCGCCGATACCATAATGTCTTACCTGTGCAGGTAAGAATTGTTGAGATGGCCAGCCCCCAACTGACCGACGGACGCCAACCGCCCGGCCCATCCCGAACCAAACCCGGCCGCGGCTATACGCCGGGAGCAGCAAACGGGACCGGTTCTTTTGCTTCCGGATTTAACAGTTTCCTGGCTACCGGCAGCCTGTCGTTGGCCTTGCGTCTGGGCATGCGTTACGGAGTCGACCGCGAGTTTCTACCCCGCTACTGCGGTGTCCTGACCGCCAACGCACTATTCTCTCCGCTCCGCCTGTGGCAGAGCTTGGCTTACGGACGGCGGATTCGTCGAACCCAATTGCACTCGGAGCCGCTTTTCCTCCTGGGTTTCTGGCGCTCGGGTACCACGTTGCTCCACAACCTGCTGGCGATGGACCCGCGCTGGGGGTTCGTCAACACCTACCAGGCCGCATTGCCTGATCTGTTCCTCGCCGGGCAACGCCGCATTCGTGGCCTGCTGGAATCGCAGCTACCCGAGAACCGGGGCATCGATAATATTCCCGTGGATTTCGCGATGCCGCAGGAAGAAGAGATTGCGATGATGTGCACCTCAGGGATGAGCCCCTACGTGTCCCTGAACTTTCCGCGCAACGCAGATGGCACCCTGAATTACCTGTTCCTGGACCAACGAGTTACCCAGCGCGACCGCGACCATTGGCGCCGCAAATACCTGCACCTGCTGAAAGCCGCCAGCCTCAACATGGGCGACCGGCCGCTGTTGATAAAATCCCCCTCCAACACCAGCCGAATATCAACCTTGCTCGAATTGTTCCCGGACGCCCGCTTCGTCTACCTCCAGCGCAATCCCTACGACACCCTGCGTTCTTACATCCACCTGCTCCGGCTGATGAACAACTGGCACGCCTTTCAGCGCGTCGAATTCGAGGAACTGTTGCAACGACAGGTCAGAGTCTATCGCGAAATGGCTCTGGCGTATCTGGACCAACGGGAGTTGATTCCCAGCGGTCGGCTGGTGGAAATCCGATACGAAGCCCTGGAGCAGGACAAAGTGGGTCAAATCCGGCAACTGTACGCAAACCTGGAACTGGATGGATACGACTCCTTTGCGCCCCACCTGTCGCAATACGTGGCATCCATCGCAGATTTCCAGAAAAACCCCTCGCACATCAACAATCATGTGATTGAACTGGTCAACGAGTATGTGCCCTTCCTCGTATCGGAATACGGTTACAAACCTATGGCTCCGAAGGACAAAGCCGCCGACGTGGGCCGTGATAATATCTAGCTACCCACCAACCGGCGCATCACGCATTCAGGGCCGCCGTTCCACCCAAATTAACGCATTCGGAGGCAAGCAATGAACCAGAACGTAGCTGATTTTTGGAGCGCCACTCGCTCGATACTGGACGAAACGCCGGTCGGCGCTGCCCTCACTGAATGCCCGGAACGCAGCGGCCGCGAGTACGAAACCTGGAACGTCACCCTCTCCAGCTACGGCAATCAACGATTGCGTGGGTTTTACACCGTCCCACGGGACGTGCCGGCGTCAGGCAAGTTCCCCGGGATGCTGGCCGTCCCCGGATACGGCGGCGCAAAAGACATCCCTTATCACGTGGTGATGCATGGTTTCGCAGTATTGACCCTTTTCCCACGCGCCCAGGGCGACAGCGTTCCGGAATGGGATTTGCCCCACGGCACCAAACTGACCTACAACGTAACCGACCGCGATACGTACTACTACCGGGCCGGTTACATGGACTGCGTGCGCGGCGTCGATTTCCTGACCGAACGGGAAGAGGTGGATAGCAACCGCATCGGGATGTGGAGTCGCAGCCAGGGCGGTGGATTCACCCTGGCGACCGCCGCCCTCGACCATCGCCTCGCCGCCGCGGTGGCCGAAGAGCCGTTCATGTGCAACTATCCCGTCTCAATAGACATCGAAACCCGCCCCTACCACGAGTTGAGCGGCTACGTGCGGGAACACCCTGAACAACGGCAAGCCATGCTCGACACCCTCTATTACTTCGACACGCTGACGCTGGCCGACGCGATTAAGTGCCCCACCCTGGTCAACATCGGCGTGGCCGACACCACGTGCCCTTACCCAACCATCAAACCGGTGTTCGACAGCATCACCGCGCACAAATCGCTGATGGTGTATCCCGACCTGACCCACAGCCCCTGTACCGACTTCAACGTCCACGCCATGAACTGGCTGAAGCGTTATCTGGGAACCTGAGGCACATGTCGCCATCGCTGACCATCAAGGAGAGATTACATGCCGGCCCGCACCGGGAAGGAATATCTGGACGGACTCAAAGCGCAGTCCCCTGAAATCTGGCTGGATGGAAAGCGCATCCACGATGTAACCGCGTTCCCAGGTTTGGCCAACGGGGCAAAGTCCATCGCCTCGCTGTACGAAATGCAGCACGACCCGGCTATCGCCAGCCAGATGACCTACGCCTCGCCGACGACGGGCGACCCGGTTGGACTGTCTTTCCTGGTGCCGAAAAGCGCCGGCGACCTGGCACGGCGTCGCACCATGATGTCCAACTGGGCACACGCCAGCTACGGGATGATGGGCCGCACACCCGATTTCCTGAACGTAACCATCATGGCAATGGCCGCCGCCAGCGACTTTTTCGGCGACAACCGGCCTGAGTTCAAGCAGAACGTCATCAACTACTATCAATACGTGCGCGAAAACGACGTCTGCATGACCCACACGCTGGTGAACTTGCAACGCAATCGGGCGCCATCGGCCACTTCGATGAACTACGCTACCGATGTGGCGTTGCAGGTGGTGAAGGAAACGGATGCCGGCCTAGTCATCCGTGGACCAAGGGTGCTGGCCACGCTGGGGCCGCTGTCCGACGAAATCATGGTGTACCCGACCCGTTCCCACCTGCTGGCGCGGGATGAGGATGCTCACAAGTACGGCTTCGCCTTCGCCGTGCCCTGTGGAATCGACGGCCTGAAATTCATCTGCCGGGAGAGTTTCGACCTCGGCAAGTCCAATTTCGATCACCCCCTGGGCTCACGTTTCGAGGAAATGGATGCCATCGTCTTTTTTGACGACGTGCTGGTGCCCTGGGAACGGGTGTTCATGTACGGCGACCGGCACAAGTGCAACACCATGTCGGCGGTTACCGGGCAGTACGTCCACACCGGACACCAGGTGGTAACCAAAAACGTCGCCAAGTGCGAGTTTGTGGCCGGTATCGCCAGCCTGATGGTGGAAACTCTGGGCAGCGGCGAAATCCCCCAGACTCAGGGGTTGCTGGCCGAGCTGATCGAAAATCTGGAGATAACCAAAGCTCTGCTCACCCAATCGGAGGTCAACGCCGCCGTTGACGAATGGGGCGTGATGCTCCCCGACCGGGTGCCGCTCAACGTAGCCCGCAACCTGTTCATCAAGATGTATCCACGCATGGCTGAGATCATCCAGTTGCTGGGATCCAGCAGCCTGATGGCCCTGCCTTCGGAGGGTGATTTCAACGGCCCTCTCGGTGAGGTGCTGGACGCATATCTCGACACCGATACCGCCACCGCCCGCGAGCGCGTCCGCCTGTTCCGACTTGCCTGGGACACGGCATGCAGCGCGTTTGGCGGACGCCAAGTGCTATACGAGCGGTACTTCCAGGGCGACTGGATGCGTAACGCCGCCCTGCTGTTGAGCATCTACGACCGCGAGCCGTTGATGCAACAGGTAAGGGAGTTTCTGGAACGGGAATAACCGGCGTGGGTTGCGGCGAGCCAGTTGCGTGAGGGCGTACTCGCGGCCACAGTCCAACGCAAAAGCGGCAAGACCGAATGTCGGTCCCGCCGCTGGTGAACCCACCCCGCATTGGGCTGGCAGTCGAGGGAGAGGTTACTTCGTCAGTCCCTCCGCGACCGGCCCCTTGAAGGCATTGTCGCCACCGAACACCGTGCCGGTGGTTCTTGCTTCAAACTTGGCCAGACCCAGGTTGTAAACCCCTTCGGGGAACGGGATATACCCGACCGAGGCAGCCAAGCGCCGACCGTTCTCGCTCAGATAGTAACGTACGAACTCGGCGACGTGGTCTTCCTGCGCCGCGTCCGCCCGCACGTAGATGAACAAAGGCCGGCTCAAGGGCGCGTAAGAACCGTTGTTGATGGCTTCGTCGGTCGGCGCGATGCAGCCGGCGCCGCCGTCAATGGGCACCACCTTCAAACGGTCCTGATTCTCCACGTAGTAGGCATAGCCAAAATATCCCAGGCTGAACTCGTCCCCGGAAATTCCCTGCACCAGCACGTTGTCGTCTTCCGACGCCACGAAATCGCCGCGCGACACGCCGCCGTCCCCGTTGACGGCTTCTGTGAAGTAGTCGAAGGTTCCCGAGTCAACCCCGGGCGCGTACAGCTTGATTGCCTCCTCCGGCCAGGACGGATCCACCTGATCCCACGTCATCACCGCTCCTTCGGAATCCGGGCTCCAGATCATGTTGAGCTGGTCTACGGACAGGCATTCCACGAATTCGTTGGCAAGGTTTACCAGCACACTCAATCCGTCAATGGCCACCGGAATCTCGATGTACTCAACACCCTCGGCTGCGCACAGGTCGACTTCCTTTTGTTTAATGGGCCGCGAGGCGTCCGAAATCACCGTTTCGCCGGTGCAAAACTTCTTGAATCCGCCACCGGTACCGGAGATACCCACTACCGTGCGGACGTTGCCGTCGCTCAGGTCGCCGAATTCTTCGGCCACCGCCTCAGTAATCGGGAACACCGTCGAAGAACCGTCGATGTCAATGTCGCCAGCCAGGTCTGCGTACATATTCGTGGCGGGCTCTTGCTTTGCGGTTGATTCGACCATTGCAGTGGAGGCAGGGTTACTGGAAGTCGAGTTGGCGGGGGCCGACACGGTTGACCCCGGCTCGTCAGGTGGTTGACACGCCGCGAACACCAGTGCGATTACCAATCCCAGAGCGCCAACCATCAACAGCCGCTGGGATGTCTTCTTGATGATGAAAAAGTTGGTTAAACTCAATGGACCCTCCTGGAACGATAGCAAGGTTGATTTGGCCCGTGGTCCGGCCACGGGGTTGGTTAGTTCGGCAATCCCGGCACTCACCCCACGCACCGGGCGTGCCTCGGCTGGGGTTTTCGGGCGTGGTCGGCAGCGTTACGGTGTTACGTAGGCTTCCCTCCGCGGCAATCGGTCGAATCGGGTCGATTCGATTGCACAAAAATAAAGTGCGGTCTCGCAACTGCACCAGGGCAATTCGGACGCGGCTCAAACGCCGCTACGCCATTTGCAAGCGGAAGCGCATATCCAGCCGGGCGCATCGGGGATTCGCCAGGCCCTCCATCCCGGCATTTGGAAACAAGAAAAACGGCGGGAATAAATTCCTCGCCGGTAAAACGCTGCCCCCCTGATGAGGGGCAATCGCGGGGGGCACCATCATCACTGGTATCGCCCCCGCTACGGTTGGAAGCGCGAGCTTCACATCCACAAATGGGAAATCAGTTCCTCCCTCCCTACCGAGTTCGGGGCAACAAATCACAGTTGCTGTTGCAGTTAGCCTGATCATTGCTCAGCGCGAATCTGAAACAATCGCTTCGAGTTCCGCAGGTTCTTTGGGAATCCCTTCCGAAAGGACGCGGCACCCGACATCGGTTACCAGCACGTCATCCTCGATACGGATTCCAATGCCACGATAGATTTCGGGGGCGTGTTTGGCCTGAGGGCCGAAGTAGAGGCCGGGTTCAACGGTCAGCACCATTCCCGGACGCAGGCGGGTTTGTCCCCGATCGTCGCGGTAGGGGCCGCAGTCGTGCACGTCCAGACCCAGCCAGTGCGAGGTGGCGTGCATATAGTAGTCGCGGTAAGCCTGGCGGTTCATGATGTCGTCGGCGCTGCCTTCCAGCACACCCAGCGTGACCAGGCCGTCAATCAGCGTCATGGTGGCCACCCGATGCACGTCGTCAAACCCCACTCCCGGTTTCACCGCGGCGATGGCTTTGTTCTGAGATTCCAGCACCAGATCATAGAGGTCGCGCTGCGGGCCGGTGAACTTGCCGGAAACCGGCCAGGTGCGCGTAACGTCGGCGGTGTAGTAGCTATACTCCGCGCCCGCGTCGATCAAAAGCAGGTCGTCCGGGCCCAGCGCCTCCCGGTTGCGGATGTAATGCAGCACACAGGCGTTGGCGCCACCGGCCACGATCGACGGATAGCCATTGCGCGGTGAACCCAGGTGGCGGAACGACCGCTCCAGCGCCGCTTGCACCTCGTATTCATAGACACCGGGGGCAGCCGTCCGCATGGCAGAGTCGAATCCCTGCGCCGTGATGTCAATTGCCCGTTGCAGTAGTGCAATTTCATCGTCCGACTTATTGAGCCGCATCAGGTCGATTTGCCCGGTGGGATCCTCAATCCTGCGCACTCCCTTCACGCCCCGCTGCGCCATATTGCGCCGTCGTTTTACCAGGCCAGCGATAATGTCGTCGAGCTTGTCATCGCTGCCCAAAGCGTAGTAAATGGTTTCGGAATCTGCCAGCAGCTTCGGCAACTGGGTGTCCAGTCGCTCCAGCGGATAGGCGGCGTTGGCGCCCAACGCACCCACCGCGCCACCGACTCCGGCGCGATAACCAACCCAAATCTCAAACATCGGGTCGTAGGGGCGGACGAACAGTGTATATGGCGTATCGGAGCCGGGGCGCAATACGGCGACCGCGTCCGGCTCATCGAAACCCGTCAGGTACCAGAACGACGAAGGCTGCCGATACTCGTGGTCGACATCATTGTTGCGGGCCGCGTCATGACCGGCCGACAGTACAATAGCGCCACCGGGAAGAGAGTCCATCAACCGGCGGCGGCGGCGGGCGAATTCCGCAGGTTGAATAACGGGGTTTTGCGTAATCATTGCATCACCGTCCAACGCCGTGGATAAGACTCTTCATCTCACCAAATCGCCTACAATTATAACGCCGTTATCTCCGGGTCGCAATAGCAAAAGGGTCGGTGTTGACGTAAATCGCCAATTTTTTACGATAAATATCTTGCAGATCGCAAACTATGCCCAGTAAACTATCATAGGCCAGTTGCGGTGGCAGCCTGCATCCTCCATGCACGTATATCCGCTGGAATCCGCGCGGGCGGTTTGCCAACGTAGAACCCGGCAATGGTCGGTCAGTCCTCGAGCGTACCTACCTTGTCATTGCGAGCGTAGCGTGGCAATCCCGTCGCCTTAGCAACAGCGGTTCGTCGAGGGATGTTCAACCTCATCGAGTTTGCCACGTCGCTATGCTCCTCGCAATGACAGATTAAGTGGGTACGCCTGAGCGGGTAACTGTTCAGACTTGTGGGGATCTACGGGCCATCAGGCCTCTCACAGAGGGGCAGCCAAGCACGGAATTTGCTTTGCAAGCCGACTCGTCCCCTCAAACGTGAACAGTTACCTGAGCGGTCAGTCCTGTTGCCCAGAACTGGTTTCTGCTATACTGCCGTCGGTGGCAGCGTTGCCACCAAACTTGCGTCAGGGACGGTTGGCTGCCGCTCGTGGGCAACCCCAATATCCCTGCGATATTTCTGAAAAACCTGGAGCGAATCATAATGCCGGCCTACGCCGTAATCGGTGCACAATGGGGAGATGAGGGCAAAGGGAAGGTGATTGACTACCTTGCCGGTCAATCCGATTGCGTAGTCCGTTATGCCGGCGGCAACAACGCCGGGCACACCGTGGTCAATGAGCGCGGTGAATTCCAGTTGCACCTCGTCCCTTCGGGCATCTGCTGGCCTGACGTTATTGGCATCATCGGCAACGGCGTCGTGGTCAATCCCGACGTGTTGTTGGGTGAAATGGCCGGCCTGGAACAGCAGGGCATCGACACCGCCCGCCTCTTCGTCAGCGACCGGGCCCACGTCATCATGCCCTACCACCTGACATTGGACGCCCTTCAGGAGAAGGCTCGCGGCACCGACGCTATCGGCACCACCGGCCAGGGCATCGGCCCCGCCTACGTCGACAAAGCGTCCCGGGACGGCATCCGCGTTGGCGACCTGCTGGACACGAAACGTTTGCCCGATCAGGTGGCTGCTGCGGTAGCAATGAAGAACCGGGTGATCCGGGGCGTTTTCGAAGGCGACCCGCTGAACGTTGACGATGTGATCGCCCGTTGCCTCTATTGGGCCGAGCAATTCCGCCCGTTCGTGCGTCCCACCGAGCAGTTGATCCAGGACCTGCTGGCTCAAGGCAAGAAGATTCTGCTGGAGGGCGCGCAGGGGACGCTGCTGGACATCGACCACGGGTCATATCCCTACGTAACCTCATCGTCGCCCTCCATCGGGGGAGCAATTACCGGCCTGGGCATAAACCCGCAGGCAATCAAAGGCGTGGTTGGCGTTTTCAAAGCGTACTCAACCCGCGTCGGCGGCGGGCCGATGCCCACCGAGATGCTCGACCAGTCCGGTGAAGACCTGCGCGAAAAGGCCCACGAGTACGGAACCACCACCGGCCGGCCTCGTCGCATCGGCTGGTTTGACGCGGTCGCCGCCCGATACAGCAGGGAGATAAACGGTTTCACCGGCATGGTACTGACCCGTCTGGACATCCTCGACGGCATGGACTCGGTGAAAATCTGCGTTGGGTACCGCGCCGACGGCCAGGATGTCGACCGCTTCCCAGCCAACACCGGGCTGTTGGAACGGTGCGAGCCCGTCTACGAGAAGATGCCCGGTTGGGACGACCCCACCGCCAGCACGACCCACACCGACCAACTGCCCGCAAAAGCTCTGGCCTACGTTCGCCGGATCGAGGAGTTGGTTGGCTGTCAGGCGCAGATTATCTCCACCGGACCCAGCCGTGACGAAACCATCGCCATTCAGCGGGTCATCCACTGATTACAACGACACTGATAGCAACGCACACCAACACCAAGTTGCGGGCTGCGGTGCCAATCAGGGTTCGTCTACTTCCGCAACCTCTCCACAGAATCTTCCCAGCAAATAGGGCACACGGTACGTTATGCAGCAGCAAGCAGCCAGATTCGGCATCTATTACAATTCAGCCGAAAATCACGTCGTCCGCATCAACTCCCCATACTGGTTCCCGCCCGAACCGGAATGGCAAATGGTTACCCGCGAGGTGAACGCCACACTGCTGGACATACGCCGGATGGTGCAGGAACAGGGTTTGTCCGCTAACGTCGACACAATTGCCTGGACCACGCTTCCCCTGCTGGACGAAGAAGCTTAAATCCAACGGGCCGGCTGCGGGTGGCTCCGGCAGTACGGTTCAGACGATTGCAATCATCGGACGACCTCCCCAGCTTTAAGGATGGCTCCAATGTTAGTCTCCGGCCACCGCGTTTGTGGTTGCTGCCCTCGGCGCGCAACCCGGAACAAGCCCGTCGCTGGATGCAGTGGGCCTGGCTGGGGGGATTAGCCTGGTGGGTCTGGAACGCGGCAATTCTCTTTGTGTGGTTGGCCGCTCCGATATTGGCAGCAGAACCAGGCTCCGTCAGCGCGGACGCCATACCCGGCGCCAAGCTCGTCATCTACTCCGGAGTAGAAGCCTTCGTAATCGGGATGCTAGCGTTCGGCGTCAGGCAGCGCTGGCGGCTGGCGGCTTTGGTGTTGGCAATCGGATTCTTCGCCTCCCGGATCGTCCTGATTGCCATGGGCCTGATCAACATCTCCGGCGCGCGAGATGTGATCTGGCTGGTGATTTACGGCGGTGTGTTGTTCCTGTTCGTGCGCGGCTTGCAGGGAACACTCAGCTATCACTGGTTTACCCACGTCAGCCATCCAGTACGTCACGAGTGACGTCGACCTGAAAATTCTGGCGCCACGACACCAATTGATGACGGCCCCTTGTCAACCGACAGGGGGCCGTCATCAATTGTGGTCGGGAGCTGGTTCGCTGGCGATATTATGCGGTGAACGCTGGCATTACATCCTGGGCGAAACGGGAAAGCTGGTCCTTGAATACCTCGCGGGGCATCCCCATGACCGAACCCAGATTGATGCGCTCGACGCCGGGATATTTGGCTTCAGCCTCTTTCAGATGGTTAACCAGATCATCAGCTGAACCGCACAGCCAGGTACCGGTCTCGACTGCCGATTCCAATGTCGGCAGCTCGACGCCGCGACGCAGGCCAGGGTTGGCTATCGCGTCAATCTGTTCGGGTTCCAGCCGCATCAAACCCAGGGGCGCGGCGAACTTCATCGCTTCCTCGAAGTAAGGGCGGGCCTTCTCGATGGCCTTCTCGCGGTTTTCCGCCAGGAAGAACCGGAACCCCAGCGCGATGTCCTCGCCCAATGCCAGCTCACGGCCGTGCTTGGCGGCGGCTTGCTGGTACATTTCCAGCCTTTCGCCCAGCGCCGGCTCCGGAGTGTTGGCCACCATCGCCTTGATGCCGATGCGACCCATGAAGTCCACGCCCTTTGGATTACCCGACACCAGCGGTTGCCAAATATCGACCGGCTGACTCACCGGACGCGGCACAAGGCTCAGCTTCTCCAGGGTGTAGCCACGGTACGGTACCGGCGCCGGGATGGTGTAGTGCTTGCCCTGGTGGGAGAACGACTCCTGGCTGAAGGCCTTGACCATCACCTCAACCTGCTCCTCGAACAACTCTCGGTTGGCGTCGCCGTCAAACATGGGTGATCCGAAAGTTTCAACCTCCCGAGAATGGTAACCACGTCCCACGCCGAACACGATGCGGCCTCCGGACAGAATGTCGGCCATGGCGAAATCCTCGGCCAACCGCAGCGGATGCCACATTGGTGTGATATTGAACCCGCAGCCGTACTTGAGCCGTTGCGTGTTGCACGACAGATAAAGTCCAAGCATCAGCAGGTTGGGAATACACTCGTAGCCTTCGGGTTGGAAGTGATGCTCGGCCATCCAGAACTCGTCATAGCCATTGGCCTCAAGGTGCCGGGAAAAATCCAGCGCCCATTCAAAGGCTTCCGCCAATTGCTCGTTGGGGTACCAGCGATCGTTGGCCGGCGTTCCTTGCAGTCCCAGATCGTCGTCAACCACGTGGCCGGCGTAAGAAGCGCTAAAACTATTGAACATTGTTGATTGTCCTTGCCGCTGACTTTACGCCGGGCGGCCGGGTATTTGGAATGATGTCTGTAAAGATGGGGGTTAGAGAAATAGTAGCTAAGCAGACGGTGGCGGAGCCGGCGCCGGGTTGTACAACTCGATGCCGATGGTAGCCGGGAACACGGCGGCCAGTTCATCTACCGACCAGCGACTATCTTTCTGGATGGTTCGCACCGGTTCCGGCTCGTTGAGCAGAGTTACCAAGCCACCAGTAACGTGGAACACGTGGCCGTTGACGTGGGCGGCCTCGTCGGACGCCAACCAGGCAACCATCGGCGCCACGTCTTCGGCATCACCGCGCAAGCCACCGGCGGCAGCGATGCCGCGAGCCGAGCGCAACGCCCGAGCTTCGTCGGGCACGCTGGTCGTCATTCGGGTGCTAGCAGACGGCGAAATGGCGTTGGCGGTCACCCCGTAGCGCCCCAGGTCCCGGGCACAAACGCGGGTAAACCCGGCGATGCCATCTTTTGCGGCGCCGTAGTTCGCCTGCCCGCTATTGCCGTACAAACCGGAGGTGCTGCTGAAGGTGATGATCCGACCCGATCGCTGCTGCCGAAATAGGATGCTGGCGTGCTTCACCACGGTGAAGGTGCCCTTCAGGTGAACGGCGATCACGTCGTCCCATTCTTCTTCGGACATGTTGAAAACCATGCGATCGCGCAGAATACCGGCCACGGTTACCACGATGTCCAACTTGCCAAAATTGTCGACGGCAGTCTGTACAATTTTCTCGCCGCCATCCATCAGGGCCACCGATTCGGTGCAGGCCACGGCCTTGCCGCCAGCCTCGCCGATCTCGTTGACCACCTGCTGCGCCACCGATACGTCCGCGCCGGTGCCGTCCACGTTTACGCCCAGGTCGCAAACCACGACGCTGGCGCCCTCGGCGGCCATCAGCTTGGCCACCCCGCGACCGATGCCGCGCCCGGCGCCCGTGACTATTGCTACCTTGTCTTCAAGTAGTGGCATTGTAAAATCCTTGTGTATTAAGTTTCCGAGGCACTGCAGGCTTTATTGCCTTATGCCCTCGGCGGCGCCGGATTATCGATGCCGGCAGTCAGATAGTTACGGGCTCGCTCCGACAGCTCGTCCATGTCCCAATGTCCGCTTTCCGTCCAGATTGCGCGCTCGGGTCGAGGCTGGGACATCAGCGACACCGTGTCGCCATACACCAGGAAGGTTTGCCCGTTGATGTTGCTGGCGTAATCGGATGCCAGGTAGGTAACGAACGGCGCAATTCCTTCCGGATCCAGATTCTGTATGTCATTCGCGCTCGCGTCCGAACCGGACAGCGAAGCCACGCCGCCGCGCGCGCGGATCTCGGCCGCTGAATCTGGGATCGCGCCGATCATGCGCGTGGTGGCACGCGGCGCAATCGAGTTGGCGGTTACACCGTAACGGCCCATATCCCTGGCCACCACCTTGGTAAACCCGGCGATTCCGCTCTTGGCAGCCCCGTAATTCGCCTGCCCGCTGTTGCCGACCAGGCCCGACTGACTGCTAAAGGTGATGACCCGACCGGAGCGTTGCTGCCTGAACAGGATGCAGGCGTGTTTCACCACGGTAAACGTGCCCTTCAGGTGGACGGCAATCACGTCGTCCCATTCCTGCTCCGACATGTTGAAAATCATGCGGTCGCGCAGAATTCCCGCACAGCAAACCACGATGTCCAGCCGACCGTAGTTGTCGATGGCGGTCTGCACGATTCTCTCGCCGCCTTCCATGGTGGCCACGGACTCGGTACAGGCGACGGCGGTACCGCCAGCGTCCCGAATCTCGCTGACCACAACCCCGGCGATCGACTGGTCGTAGCCAGTGCCGTCGACGTTGACGCCGGGGTCTACTACGACCACCTTGGCGCCCTCTTCGGCCATGAGCTTCGCGATACCCCGTCCCACGCCACGGCCTGAGCCGGTGACAATCGCTACCTTGCCTTCCAGATTATTGGGCATAGTTAATGTTTCCTTTGATTACGTTGGTTTGGGTAACGGCCCTGGCTAACCGTTGCGACTCGGCAGAGCCACCGTGGCGGTGCCGGGCGTAGTTTGCTGGCCCTGCGGGTTTTCCAGCCAAATGGTGCAATCAACCAGGTTCTGACGCCCCTCCTGATATACGCGGCTGACGTGGCCCTTGGCTGTAATTGGCTCGTTCGGGTAGTCCATCCCCCGGTATTGGCAGGTGAGCCGACGCAACGCGGCTTCAGGGCCAGCCCACCGTGTGACGAACGAGCCCAGCAGTGCGTTTTTCAATGCGCCGTGGATAATCACGCCGCTGAGACCGGTGTTTTGGGCGAAATCCTTATCGTAGTGGATTTCGTAGAAGTCTCCAGAGGCGCCAGCGTATTGCACCAACTGACGGGTAGTCGGTTGGGTAACTTCAGCTGGCAGTTCCATACCCTCGGATATGTCTTCGAAATATACTTGGTCCCCCATGTCTACCCCCAATGAATTGAAAATGCTTACAGCGGCAGCATTGGTGCGCGAACAACTGTGGTCAGTAACGAATCGAAGTGCTAGTCTGAGTTGCCACGATGGCGTCGGACTGATTGCGGTAGGTAATCTTAATGGTCGAAATCAACATCTGTCCGATGCTGCCGGTACGTTCCCGGATGTCTTCCAGGCGGCCCACCGCAGTGATCGTGTCCCCGGCCCGCACCGGTTCGAAGTATTCCCAATCGCTGCCGCCGTCCAAAAGGCGGACAAACGGCACGTCGAAGGGCAGCACCGGACGCACCGCGTGCATGGCACGCAGAAAGGTGGGCGGCGCGATGATCCCGCCGCTCTGGGGCGTGCCTTCGGTGTATGCCGGGTTGTCATCGCCGATTGCTTCGGCGAACCGGGCAACGTGGCCCTTTTCGATATCCATGGAAATCGGCTCGCTTTCTACGCCAAGCGCCTGTTCGCGCATCGCGTCGGTCAACGTAAAGGAGCTCATGGACAAGGGAAACCTCCGGGCTGAAAATCACCATGCGGCGCACACGCATACGCCCACGCTGCACGGTTGCGCGGTGCTAAATTATGGAACGGGCCGGGACGGGTGTCAAGGAACCACCAGGGGCAGGGGTACCCACTTCAATCTGTCATTGCGAGGAGCATAGCGACATGGCAATCTCGATGAGGTTGAACACGCGTCGGCGAACCGCCGTTGCTACGACGACGAGATTGCCACGCTACGCTCGCAATGACAAAGTGGGTACGCATGAGACCACCAGGTCGTAAATCGGTCGGCCAACGCGCCAGCTGAATAGGCGAATCCATGCCTGACCGCCTAGCATCGGACGGTAATCCCGGCCCGCGCGCCAAACGCCGGCGGTTTGCCAGGTTTATACGGAGGATCCTGGGGTGGCTGGCCCTGGCTGCTATCATCGGCCTATGCGCCAGCGACTTCCAACCCGGCGACCTGGAAATCGCCGCCGCCGGACACCAACTGGGTGTGGTCGGCTGGGAATTGTCCAATTTGCCCGATAAGTGGGTTCATCGCCTGCTCAGTGCCCCACGGTCCTGGTTCGGTGGTTCAAGTCCAGCAACGTTAATAGAGTACGCGGCCGAGTTCTTCGCCAACGGCCAACGGCTGCGCTGGATTGATCGCCGGCTAATCTACCTGTCAGCGCGGGACGAACATTCTGCAACCAACCAGCCTGAGATTGCGGTGTTGGTCAACGAGCGAACCGACCTCCGACGGCGACAGGACGAACTGCGCCCTGACGTGGAAGAGACGCTGGAATCTGCGGTGGCTGGCGCATTGCGATCACAGGGGATTGGCACCTGGGCCGGCTTGTTTCCGCCGGTGGACACCGCCCTCGTCGGGTCACCGACCGTCCTGATTACATCACCTCGCGATCGCATCGGGCGAGGAGAGGATATGTTGCTGCGCACCGGGCTGAGCGCGGAGCAGCGCATTGCCATCGAAACCCAACTGGAAAAACGTACCGACCTGTCGGCGCTGGTGGTCAACACTGGCGGCATTGCATTCTTTCCTTCGATAACCGTGCCCGACGCCGGCATGGACTTCGTGCTGGAAATCATCGCCCACGAGTGGGTGCATCAATGGCTTTGGTTCCGTCCGCTCGGCCAGGGATACTTCCAGGGAGGCGATTTGCTTACCCTCAACGAAACGGTTGCAACCATAGCCGGCCAGGAGTTGGGAAGATTGGCCGGGCAGCGCTTGCTTGAAACTCCGCCAGCACATCCGGAAGTCGGGTCTGGTCCGAGCGGGACAAACAGTGAGCCATCCGTCGAATCGACCGCACCCGCCCAGTTTGATTTTCAGGCCGAAATGCGCGACACACGCATCAGGGTCGACGCACTGCTCGCTGCCGGCGATGTCACCGGCGCTGAACGTTATATGGAAGAGCGGCGGCGAACCTTCGTTGAGAATGGTTACCCCATCCGTCGCTTGAATCAAGCCTACTTTGCCTTCCACGGCTCCTACGCCACCACCGGCGCGGCAGGGGTCAACATGATTGGAGAGCAGGTCGAAAAACTTCGGCGGAGCAGCCCATCGCTCTCCGAGTTCCTGCGCACTGCAGCCGAGTTCAAGAGCGCCCGAGATTTGAGCGACTACCTAAGCCGGCAACCGCGCTGACCAGCGGCGGCGGTCTCGGCGCAACCGGATCGCGGGCGACCTGGCAGAATCGTTTGATCCGGCTAATCGCCCGTGCATTCCCGGCGTTTGTGGCGGGTTAGGCCGCTTTGAGCGCCTCTTCCAGCAGAGCCAGCGCCGCCTTCGCGAAGACCCACATATTGGCTTCCCGATCGCCGCTGCCGGTTTCCAGCGTCTGGGATCGCTCCACCGGGCCGGCGACACCAAAGCAGGCGTGCCCGGCGTCGTCTCCATAACGATTGCCCGTCGGCCCACTGGCTCCGGTCTCTGCCAGGCCCCACGTGGTGCCCAAAGCCTCCCGGGATGTTCGGGCGTTGAGCAATGCGTAGAACTCGGTGCTGGCACGCTGGCCTTCCATCGCAGAATCTGGAACTTGCAACAGCCCCTTTTGGGCCACACTAGTATACACTACCGACCCGCCCACGTAGTAGTCGGACGCGCCCGGTATGGACACCAGCGCCGCCGAAATCAATCCCCCGCAGGAGGATTCCGATACCGCGAGCGAATCCCCGCGCTGTTTCAGCAATGCGGCCACCGATGCCGCCAGGTCATTGAGATCTCCCATTTGATGTACCTCCGCCTCGATTCGAACAGTCGCCTAGTTAGGACTCGAGCCCCACGCTATACCCAGGGGCGTCGCTTGGATACGGTTTTGGCCGATTCAATCGACGGCAAACCATGTTTCTCCAATTCGTTGAGCACCACATTGCGGAACTCATGGCGGTCCCGGCCGGTAATCACCGCCTGCTCGTGCGCTTCAGAGACTACCACGGGATAACCCTTCCCCAACTCGCATTGTCTCACGATCAGCGCGTGGCTCATGCTCAGCAAATAGGGATTCCGCGCCACCCAGTGCGGTACTTCCACGCGGGCTATCTCGTCACCGGCCTGCACATAGTAAAAGTGCACCCACGTGTACCCAAAGGAGGAACGTGGCGCACGCCGGCCGGATTCATACAACGGCGACCGGTGGCCGGGTTCCAGCACTGTTTCAAACAACTCGCGGTCGTCGAATCCTGCCGCACCATCGCACGCGTCCTGATCCGAACGGCGCAAACTGCAATGCTCGGCGCACCGCACCAGGTCGCGCCCGCAGAGGCAGACTCGCAAAGCGCCCACCACCCTCGGTGGTTTGGGGACGGGACGTGTATGACGCCACTATCACGTTTCCAGAACGTTCCGATGCCAGACGCAGCCGCTCCAGAGCCGGTTCCAGCCGTTCATTGATCAGTCGCTGCACCACATAGCCCGGGTAGTTGCCGGACTGCAGGTCCCTGAACACCAGCGTACCGTCCAGCACCGCCAGCACGGGCATTGAATCATCCGCCGCGGCAACGGCGTCCGCCAGACCTTCCACTTCGCGCACGGTACGCAACGCTCCCAACAGCGGACCGGCAATCGGTGTATCGGCAGTCCGACTTGCGTCGGGCGCCAGGTATAGCTCCGCCTCGCGCACCGCCAGTGTTGGTTCGCTGAAAAAATCGCACCCGGGATTGTCGCCGTAGACGATGGTGCACCCGCCCAGGTTGATCAGGTAGCACGACAGGGGCAGATGACGATCGACATCGATGTGCGAACCATCCACTGAAACCGTCGACCAATCATGTGGGACGGCAGGTGGCGGTATGCTGGCCAGCAAACCTTCCACACCCGTGCGGGCGACGATGAATTCCGTAACGCCGGCGGTTTCTGTACGAGTGCGGGCCTCATCGGGTGAGACGTTCCACCCTTGCACAATGCGGTCGGCGAACCGACGACGGCGCATCCGCGCGGTCTCCGAAACGTCGCCCATCGCGGCCTGCAGTTGGCCCAGGGTTTTGCCCAAGTCAAGGCTCATAGAGCAACCGAGCTCCAGTAGATCGCATTCCAGTAGACTCAGTTCCAGTAGATAGTAGCCCGCCGGATTGACAGCTACCGTAGCACCCGTTCGTCGCCCACGCGTCGGGTGATGCGTTGCTGGTCCAGATACTCCAGCAATGGCAAAACGTACTTGCGACTGGTGCCGAATATGGTGCGGGCGTCGGCGACGGTAACGCTGCCGTTGGTTTGCAGGTGCTGTACGATGCGGCCCGCCATATCCTCATAGGCCGCCGTGGTGAACACCACTGAATCGTTGACTTTGATCACGTCTCCACGGTCTTGCAGATAACTCAATAATTCGGGATCGACAGGCCGATCGGTGGGCGGCGACCACGGTTCGGCGGCCAGTGATTCCAGGTAATTTCCGACGTCGCCTTGTTGCTTATCGCTCAACTCGACCGTGTGATCCGGAGCGCGTATCAGTCCGCCATCTTCAATGGCAAAGCCCTCGTCGGCGAGCCGCACGGACGCACGGACGTAAACCGGTTGAGGCAAGTTCAATCGACTACGCAGTTGCTGCGGCGGCGCCCCCTTCCGCAGCGGGTACTGGTTATGGTAAGTCTGCAACGCCACCTGTGCCTGATTGCGAACGATGTCCCAGCCCCGCCGCGAATAGACCACCGCATCGGCCTGCACGCCCAACTCGCCCAAGGCCACCACTTCACCCTGCTCGGTCAATTCGGACAGGCGCGCCAGCACTTCCGCCTCCGACAGGTTGGAACGCTGGGACAGGGTTCGAACGTCGCACGGCCCAAGTTGGTCGGCCAGCGTGATGATGACATCCTCGCTGGCGCCGGCGTCCAGGGTAGTGAGCCTGTCCAATACTTCCGGAGCGAAACGGCGGTGCCGCCGCCGAGGGTTTGGGTCGACAATCTGCCCGCCTCCCAGCGTGTCCTCCGATGAACGTAGGACAAAAAAGTCCCCCTTCACCATTGGCACCGGGTCGTCCAGCAGCACTTGCACCCAGCCTTCGCTTCCGGGTTGCAACCGGTCAGCGTCCAGCAACCGGACGCGGGCGGTAGTTTCGCTGGTAAACAGGTGGAACGTAACGCCCTCGTTGTGTTTCAGGGCGTGGGGCGCTCCGCGCACCATCCGCAGGCGAGCGTCAAACCGGCGCGTGGCTCGCAGCCAGCCCGGATTGGTCAATACCTCGCCACGGAGCACATCCTCGCGGGAAACTCCCGACAGATTCAGCGCCAGACGCACGCCCGGCGCGCTGGCATCGACTCGGGACTGGTGGCTCTGCAAGCCGCGGATCCGGGCCTGCACGCCCGACGGGGACAGTTCCACCTGCTGACCCACCGCCATCGAACCGTCGATGAGTGTGCCCGTAACCACGGTGCCAAATCCGCTCACCGTGAAACTGCGGTCGATTGGCAGACGGGGCCGACCCAGATCCAGTCGAACGTCGGTATCGTGCAGGATGTTGTCAATGGCCGATTTCAGTTCTTCCAGACCATCTCCGGTGTACGCTGACACCGCGACCATCTGGCAGCCGGCAAAAGAGGTAGCTTCCAGGACATCTTCCACCTCCGCCTTGACCAGCTCCACCAGTTCTTCATCCACCAGGTCGGATTTGGTGATGACTACCAACCCGCGCCTGATGCGCAGTATGTCCAGAATGGCGAGATGCTCCCGGGTCTGCGGCATCACGCTTTCGTCGGCCGCCACGATGAGCAGCGCCAGGTCAATGGCCCCCACTCCGGCGAGCATGTTCTTGATGAACCGCTCGTGGCCGGGCACGTCCACGATGCTGACTTCCCGGCCACTGGGCAGCGTCATCCAGGCAAAGCCCAAATCCACCGTCATTTCCCGTGCCTTCTCTTCAGGGAGACGGTCTGGGTCAATGTCAGTCAACGCTTTGACCAGGGTGGACTTGCCGTGGTCAACGTGCCCGGCGGTACCGATTACGAACATCGCAATGCCTACCCCTCAAAGTCGGTAATGACGCTGCGGCGCACGCTGCCCGCCTTCATGTCGGCGAAGGCTTTGTTGATTTCGGACAGCGCCAGTTCCTGGCTGACCAGTTCGTCCAGCTTGAGGCGGCCCTGCCGATAGAACTCCATGTACCGGGGCATATCGGTGCGGAACCGGTTGGATCCCATGGTGCAACCCTGGATGGCGCGGCCTCGGCGCAGGAAGTTGCCGGCGTCAATCTCGATCTTCACGCCCTCCGGTACCATACCGATGATGGTGGCGACGCCGCCGGGACGCAGCATGTTGTAGCAGTCCTCGGCGGTCTGCTTGAGTCCGATGGCCTCGAAGGAATAGTCAACGCCTCCGTCGGTCAGGTCCATGATGCGTTCCGCCACGTTGCCGGAGCTGGCGTCGATCACATCGGTGGCTCCGAACTCCCGGGCCAACGAAAGCTTGTCCTCGGTGGTATCGACGGCGATGATGCGCAACGCGCCGGCAAGTGCCGCCGCCTGCACGCAGTGAATGCCAATGCCGCCGCAACCCACCACCGCCACGGTGCTCCCCGGCTCGACCTGCGCCGTGTTCAGCACCGCGCCCAGTCCGGTTGTTGCGCCACATCCAATCAGCGCCAGTTGGGGGAACGGTATGTCATTGTCCACCTTGACCAGAGCATTCTCATGCACCAGCATTTCGGCAGCATACGAGCCCAGCTGCGCGAACTGGGTAATCGCCTCACCGTCCCGACGCAGCCTGGGCGGATCGTTCGCGCCGCGTGTAACGGCAGTCTTGGTGCACAGGTAAGGTTGGCCGCGCATGCAGTATTCGCAGATACCGCAGAACACCGACAGGCACATGATGACCGAATCGCCCGGCTTCACGTAGCCAACCTGATCTCCCACCGCCTCCACGATGCCAGCCGCTTCGTGCCCCAGTACGCATGGCATTGGCGTCGTGTATAAACCTTCCACAAAGTGCAGGTCGCTGTGGCACACGCCTGATGCTCCAGTACGCACCAGCACTTCGCGGGACGCCGGAGCGTCCACCTGCACATCTTCAATCACCACCGGTTGGTTCACTTCTCGCAATACTGCTGCCTTCATTGGATGATGCCTCCGTTGGGGCGAGCGTTACCAACTGATGCGCCGCGCATAGCTGCCACGTTCACCATTCGTGCGTGCCGAGTAGGCTTCGATAGTGCCCGAGGTTAGCATCGCCTGCGAGCGGGCGTCAACAAGCCAACGTCGCTCACGCGTACCCACTATAGTCTGTCGTTGCGAGCGTCCTTCGACGGGCTCAGGACGAGCGGGAATCTCGATGAGGTTGCACACACGTCGGCGAACCGCCGTTGCTACGGCGACGAGATTGCCGCGCTGCGCTCGCAATGACACAGTTGGCAGGCGTGAGGTCAACGTCGTAGCCCACCGCCTGACCGTCGCAACCCATCGCCTGACGGTCGTAGTCCACCGCTTGGCGATTGTCCGTTGAACCCCCCCTTCATCCTGAGCCTGTCGAAGGACAACCCCAAGCTTGTTCGAGGGCCACTCGCCCGAGCTTCGACAGGCTCGCCATAAATCGACCACCTGAATGCCCGCCAACGAACGACAGGCCCTGCTCGCAACCCACGCAGCCTTCACACTGGTCATCGTGAAACGCGGTCATCGTGGACCGCGCTCAACCCAGCAAGGCCCAACCCAGCGTGGCGAGCCCGGCCAGCACCAGCGACCCGGCCCAGAGCAGGTCCAGGTTGATCCAACCCCGACGCAGGAAGGCCAGCCCCACGCGATAGTACACAATCGCCGCGGCGATGAGCATGGCCGTCAGCATCACCGCCGTGTGAGTCAGCAGCCCTAACACCCACCACGCCGGGGCGTCGGCCAGCGACAGGAACAGCCCGTGCTCGCCCAAATCGCCGGTGACCCCCGATGCGACCACCCTATCGGTCAGCGCCAGCACCAACGGGGTCAGCATCAAGCCGGCGCCGTGGGCGGTTGCCATCAAAAATGACCATATGATCAGGTCGCGGCCACCGATATTCATACCCACCCAACGAGGATGGCGATAGTACAGCACGATCCGGTAGATGCCGAACCCGAGCAGAATCGCGCCCCCCGCCAACCTCACCCACTGCAAGGGAAGAAATGCCCCGACCGCCAGCAATGCTCCCATTATGACCACTAGTGACAGTAGGTGACCCACGGCGATATAGCCGGTGGCGGTCAGGAGCTGCGACGGTCGTTGACGCTGCAACGCCAGCGAGACGGAGAACAACCACCCCATTGCCGGGTTCAGTCCGTGGAACAGGCCCAGCGCGACCAACCCCAACCACGGCCCCAACGACGACAGAGCCGCCGGGTCCGGTATCAGGACGTGCAACCACACTACCTGCATACCAAACGCGGCGACCTGAAGGTGTCTCTAATCAGCCGACCGGCCCACGCAACACGAGGTGGACTGGTCAACGCGAATTGCACCCCTACGGGAAGCAGAAGGTATCCGAAGAGGCGTCGCCGCCCTGCAACCTCACCTGGTGCGCCCGTGACTTGCCATAGTCGATAAAGAATTCCCGGTTGACCGCAATGCCACCCTCCGGGTTCACGTCAATGAGGCTCAGCCATCCATTGAGGCCATCGGGATAGAACTGGTCGTCCCAGGTGGAATACAGCGAATTGGTCAGGTAGACCCGCCGTCCGTCCCGGCTGATCTCCACCATCTGCGGGCCGCCGGAGAGCGGAGCGCCGGTGGGATGAGCCGCTTTCCGTACCACGCCGCCCATCTCCACTTCACCCGTTTGCACCGGGTGGAACGGGTCGGAAACATCGTACTGGAGCAGCTTGCCTGTTCCCCAGCAGGACACATACAGGAACTTGTCGTCCAGTGAGAGATCGATGTCGGTAATCAACGGCGGCACCGCACCCAGCGGTTGCAGGGCCGGCGGCAGAACCGACGCATCTGCCGGCTCGGCTGGGATGGAGATTATCTTGGTCGCGGCCCATTGGTCGCCATCGCGATGCCACAGGAAAATCGAACCGGAAAGATCGTCCGTGCTTACGACCACGCCGCAGAAACCGTAGTGGCGAGTCGGGTTGTGAGCCGGTCGCAGTTCCAGGGCCATCTGGTGCTGCGCTCCCAGGTCAACCGCCTGTTGGTGGCTGCGCTTTCTCATGTCCCAGAAATTGATGTGATGCCCGTAGTTCTGAGCCACGATGTCGTCTAGCCGGGCGCCGTTTTCGAACATTTCCGGGGTGCCCCATTCGCTGGTTACCATGGTATCCAGGCCGATGTGCCACCAGAAATCATAGGACAATTGCTGGGGCCCGCGGTCCAGCTCCCAGGGCCCGGTGGGCTCAAAGGTGTAGTGGTCCAGCAACATCACACCGCCGGGTGAACCACCGTCGGCTGCTCCCAGCGCACTCACGTAGATGGCATCGGGCCCGCAGTGCACGGTGTGGGGGCGGCTGTACCCGGCCCGCTGCACCTGCTCCTTCTCGATGGTTTTCACGATGCGAGGGCGTTCCGGGTCGGGTTGGGTGTCTATGATGTAGATACGGCTGGAGCCCAACGTGGGCACCACCAGATAGCGCCGCTCCAGGTGCGGGTGCGCCGACGAAGGGCATAACGCCGCGCTGCAGGCGTTCCATCCGAAGTGATGCAGCTCGTCGTCCAGATGGGGCATCGGCACCGAGTTAACAACCTGCGCATATGAAGCAGAGTTCGGGTCGCAGTCCACCACGGTCATGGCATCAGGTTCGCCAGAATTGGGGTTGAGCACCGCAACATACGCCAGGCGTTCGGGCGGAGCTTCCATTGCCAACCGTGCTGATGGGTAAAACGTGGGATCGGGCCTCCAAAGTGCCATCGGATAATTCTCCTTTCATTGGTCTTCTATGTGGAACAGCGGTCTTCTATGTGGAACAGCGTTTACCCGGTCATTAGCGGGCATGAGCACGCCTCAATGCGCGCCCAAAAGAATAGCCTAACGGATTCCGATAGGCAACGCATCACCCATAACCTCCAGGTAACTGTTCAGATTTGAGGGGAAGTGAGCAGTTGGCGGCAGGCGGCGAGGGGGTTCAGGCCTCGTGCGCGCCAGGTGCCGAAGATGGATGCCAGCGTCATCTTGCTCTCGGTACCACGTTCCGACCGGGTGCCCCCGCTGATCTTGCGGCTGATAACCACATGGCGCAGGCTGCGCTCGGCGGGGTTGTTGTCCGACGGCACGTCCGGTTCGGCCACGAAGACGAAGAGTTCCTTGATGTGGCGCTCGATGCGCCGGCACAGCCGGCCCTGCAGAGCTAGCGGGTCAGCCAGGAAGGGCTGGCAGATGACCAGCAGCTGCCGCTCCCAGGCCAGTTGAGCGGTGCGCCGTCGTTGTGCCTGAGGATGGGTGAAAGACCTGGCCTCGACATAGAGCTGATGGACTGCCGCGGCCCACTGGGCCAGCGCGGTGTCCTTGGGGTAGAGCGCCACCAGGTCGTGGATATCCCGCAACAGGTGGGCCCAGCACCGTTGCTTGGGGCCATCGTAATGGTGGTAGGCGGCGTAGAAATCGCTGACCAGCACTCCGGAGAATGATTCGCCCAGCGCTTCGTCCACCACCGCCTTGCCCCGACCCCGCCGCAGGAAGTAGCGTTCGGTGGGGGTGCTGAAAGTCCAGACGTAACCGTTGTTCCCATTTTGACGCCAGCCGGTTTCGTCGGCGTGGACCACTGGGCTGGCGCGGATGCGGTCCAGGATCGCGGCCACCGCTGGTTGGGCCTGTTGCGCGGTCTGGTGAATGGCGCTCACAATGGCCCCCACGCTGAGGCGCAGCTGATGGACGGTGCACAGATACCACTGGATGCTGCGGATCGGCAGGCGCCCTTCTTCCCGCAACGTGGCGATGCGGCTGAGCACGTTGACGCCCAGGCGTTGGCGCCCCAGTGCCACGCCGTCCAGTTGTGCTGGGGGTATGCAGCGGCGTCGACACGCTGGGCAGGTCCTGGCGATGCAGACATGCTCGGTGACTGGCACCGGAACCACCGGCAACTCGATGACTTCCCGGGTGCGCTGGACCCAGCCGCCAGTCAGGTGCGTCCCGCAATCGGGACAGTTCTCCAGCACGTGCTCCACCCGATGGGTCGGTGTCATGCGCCGGCGGGCGAAGCCGTGGCGTCGCTGCTTGCTGGGCTGCTGCTGCGCTGGCGGCGGGCGGCCCGAACTGGACTTGAGGCCGGGCATTCGGGGCGGGCCGCCCGGTTTCGCCTGGCCTTCCAGTTCGGCAACCCGCCGCTCCAGCCGTACAATCATCACCTGCAACTCGGCAATGACCGCCTGTTGCTGCACGATGATGGCGATGAGAACATCGCGACTGGCGGAGGTCAGGTCAATTTCGGTATCCACTCCCTCTATATGACATAACCACCGCCACCAGTGCCAGCGTTCGGCAACCCGCCTTCGGCCAATTTACTTCACCAAGTCTGAACAGTTACACCTCCAGGGCCAACCAACAGAGCGAACCAACAATCCACGTGAAAAAACCTCCGCTCACCCTGGCCTGCCCGAGGCTCGCCCAGCCCGACGTTTCAGTCGCATTCGACCTCCCTTTGGAGTTGCTATGAGCCGTCGTCACGATGCTCCGACACCGGCCGGACAGATGGTAGAATGCCGGCAATCAACCGCATCCGGAGGGACTATGACCGCGAGCAAACTTACCATCGGCAACGTGGAGATTTCCTCATTGTCTGACGGTATCCTGGAATTTGATGTCTGCAATTTCTTCCCCGACATACCAGCTGAGCAATGGGAGCCTTTTCATGACCACCTTACGCCCGACCGCAAGGTCAGCTTCAACCTGGCCTGCTTCCTGCTGCGTTCCGACGGCAAAACCATCGTGATTGACACCGGCCTGGGCGCCAAGGAAACCCCCGAGACTCCTTGGGGAGAGCTGCTGGATGACATGGCTCGCAACGGCGTTTCCCCCGGCGACATCGACGCCGTAGTGATGACCCACCTACACCGCGACCACGTGGGCTGGAACACCGTCCGCGACGACGGCAATACACTGACGCCCACCTTCCCCAACGCCCGGTATTATTTCAGCAGGGCGGATTACGAGGCGAGCCACGACCCGGCCCTCCAACCCGACCGTTTCCCCAACGCCCCCGATTGCGTCTGGCCCATCGCCGAAATGGGTCTCGTTGAGTGGATGGAAGGAGAGTTCAGCATCACCAGCGAGCTGACCACGCTGCCGACCCCCGGGCACACGCCCGGCCACATGAGCATTATGATCAACTCCGGCGGCGAACGCGGCATGATTCTGGGCGACGTGCTGCACAACACGGCGCAGATCCAGCAGACCGACTGGGCTTCCCGCGCCGACATCATACCCGACCTGGCGATTTCTACCCGGCAGACGGTATTGGACCGCCTGGAAAGCGAGGGGCTACCCGTCGCCGCTGTCCACCTGCCCGCTCCCGGCTTCGGCAAGATCGTAACGCTGCAAGGCAAGCGCTACTGGCAAGCCATCTAATTCCAGCCTCGCAGCCCAACGCCAACGCCAGGGCGATCGCCGCCATCTCGCCGCAGGAGCCCCACTATCGAACCAGGTATCGAAGCACCCCTGCGGCGAAGTGTTTTTTACGGTTGGGTCATAGTTGCGACCATGTTCGCCATCAACTTTTCGACAATGGCGACGGGCACCCTCAACTATGGCCTTTTCGTGCTGCCGATGCAGAGCGAACTGGGCATCTCCCGCGCTTCCTTCGGCTGGATGCAAACCACCCGTCGCCTGTCCGCTGGCGTGCTCAGTTTTGCCGTCGGCAGCCTGATTGACCGCTACGGAGCGCGAGTCTACATCTGCATCGCGGCGGTGTTTATTGGCGGCTGTCTACTGCTGTTGAGCGTCAGTAACCACACCTGGCACTTCATCGCGCTGTTTGGCATCATCGGAATGTCCGGCGTGGCCGCGCCCAACGGAATAGTTACCTCGGTGCCGGTGGCCAAGTGGTTCTCTCGCCGGCGCGGACGGGCGCTGGCGCTGTCGTCCGCTGGGCTCGGTATCGGCGGCATCGCTTTCCTGCCCGTTACCCAATGGCTGATTGAAGACTACGGCTGGCGGACAACCTGGCAGGTGTTGGCCGTTGTGTTCGTGCTCGTCTCGGTGCCCTCAGCCGCGTTATTCCTGCGCCGGGCGCCCGAAGACATGGGTTTGCGCATGGATGGCGCCCCCCCAGAAGACCCGGCGTCCCACCCGGCAACGCCGGGTCGAATCGCTCGTTCCGCCGCCGAACCAGTGTGGAACGTGCGCCAGGCGTTACGCACCGGAGCAATGCGGAAACTGATCGCGGTTTTCGCGGTCTCCGGCATCGCTCAGGGCGGCGCCAGTTTTCACCGGATACCCTACTTCATCGAACGCGGGTTTGACCCGCAGGTGGTGTCCTGGTCGTTTTCGGCGGACGCCGGCGGAGCCGCTGCCATGGCGCTGGTGTCCGGCTGGTTGGCTGACCGGTTTCCCATTCGCTACGTGGCCGCCGCATCGTTCTCGGGTTTCATCGTCGCCATTCTGTTGATGATTTACGTTTCATCCGCGCCCATGATGTTTCTGTCCACCCTGGTGTTTGGATGCTCGGTAGGCGGCGGCATGATTGTGCACTCATACATTTTCGCCGCCTACTTTGGCCGCGAATTTCTGGGCGCCATCCGCGGCATCGTGATGCCCATCAACCTGCTGAGCGCCGGGTTGGGCGCCCCGATGGTGGGTTACCTCCACGACTATACGGGCTCCTATATCTGGGCGTGGTGGACATTACTGGGCGTTTATGGCCTGGCCGCCGCACTCATGCTGACCGCCACTCCCCCCAACAAGGGCGACGCCGACCGCGCCTGATTGCCTACCTGCCCTGCCCTCGGTCGAGATAATCCTGACCGGAACCCAATCCTTCCAGCGCCAACCCGTATCCCAACAGGTCGTGCAGTTCCTGTTTCAACTTGTGAACCAGCAACACCCGAGAGTATCGGAGCACCAGGCGTGGTTGCTGGGCGAGCTGGCGGGCCAGTTCCCACGCACGCGGCAACAGATCTACCGCCGGCAGCACTTCAGCCACCAGCCCAAGTTCCTGCGCCTTGGCTGCATCCAGCATCTGACCGGTCAGCAGGAAGTATCGGCCTCGATTGAGGCCCATCAGCAATGGATAAATGATGTGCATCCCGTCGCCCGGCGTCAGGCCGCTCATAAAATGCCCAGAGTCCTGGAACGTAGTGTGCGGGGCCGACAGAACGATGTCGCTCATCAGGGGCAATTCAGAATGCCGCAGCGCCGGCCCGTTGATGGCGGCGATGATCGGTACCTCGATGTTCAGCAGGTTGCCGAGCAGGTGCTTGCCCTCCCAAAAGGTGGCATCCCACTGCTCGGGAGTTCGGCGCGGCACGGTGGCGCTGCTGCCCGCCGGCCCGGTGAACCCGTCGCCGGCGCCGGTCATAATGATTACCTTCGTCTCAGGATCCGTGCCCACGGTATGAAACACCTCCGGCAGCTCCGTATGCGGTCCGGAGCCCCATTGCAGCGTATCGCCGTCGCTGTGGAGAGTCATTTGCAAAATGCCGTCGTCTCGTTCGAACTTGACGAATTGAAATCGGTTAGCGTATTCCTCTAGTCGCGCCATCGCCTCATCTCCTTTCCTGGTGCTTGATCCGTAAGTTGTCGCCCCATGTCTCCGCCGATAATATCCCCCGGCGGTGGTCAAGTATAATCAATATGTTCAGGTGTGGGTTGCCCTGCTCCTCACTGCACGTGTCGTTGCCATTTTAGGGTCGAAGCCACCGTAGGGTCGAAACTGCCATGACCGCTGACCAGTACAACATCGGGCCACAATACCTGCCTGACGCTCCGGCAGGAGAAGCGCCGCCGGTAGACGTGCGACCTCGCACCATGTTTCGTGCGCCGCTCTGCACCGATATTGATAACCTTACCGCTGATGTGGCATTCTTGGGGATGCCTTTCGACCAGGGCACGCTGGGCCGACCCGGCGCGCGTTACGGCCCAGACGCATTGCGCGATGCTCCCCGCGCTTATTCCTACTCCGACCCATACGGCGCCGGTAAAGACGCTGAGGGTTTCTTCGACGCTGATGCCGGTGATGAGTTGCTCCGCGGCATCACCATGGCGGATTGCGGCAATGTGTTCGTAACCGCTGCCGACGTGGTGCACAACTTCACCAGGCTGGCCGCTACGGTCGAGCGCATCGCCGGTCGGGGCGCGCTGCCCGTCATCCTCGGCGGCGACCACGCCATCACGTTTCCGGCGGTGGCCGGCTTGTCCCGCTTCGCTCCACTGGACATCGTGCATTTTGACGCCCACCTGGATTACACCCACCACTACAACGGTGCGATGCTCACCCACGGTAGCCCGATACGCCGTTGCCACGAATTGGCGCACGTTGGGAGTATCACGTCCATCGGCATCCGCAGCGTGCGGCGCGCTCCCTATGAAGACGCCATGAGCCACGGGAACACCGTCATTACCACCCGACAGTTTCGCCAGCGCGGCCCGGAAGAAGTCGCCGCAAGTATTGCCGCCGGGCCCAACCTCTACATCACCTTTGACGTGGATGTGCTCGACCCGACTCAGGCGCCGGGCACCGGCACGCCGGAGGTTGGCGGGCTCTTTTACGAGGAAACCCGCCGTTGCCTCACCACGCTCGTCACCCGCGCCAATCTCGTGGCATTCGACGTCGTAGAGGTTGCCCCGCCCTACGATGTGTCCGATTTGACAGTGCAGGTCGCCGCCCGGCTCATCGCCGACATCCTGGCAGCCCGTTTCCCCTCTCGCTAGCCGCAATTCCCAACCACCGGCCATTTTCCGTTGGACAATTCTTCCTTGCTGGTCGATTCCGAGGAGTTTTGCACCTCCATTGAAGCGGCCATCCGGCAAGCCCGCCACCGGGTTCTCATTCAGGTGATGACTTTCGAGATGGACAGCGTCGGCCACCGTTTTTGGGATGTGCTGACCCGTTCGCCGGCGCGCGAAAAAATCCTTTGTGTCGACGCATTCTCAAGAGCCAAAATTAGCGATGACCTAGTATTCGGCAGCCGTTTTCTAACCGACTCCAGCTTCCGACAGGAAGTGCGCGATACCCGCAAACTGCTGCGTAATCAGGAGCGGGACGGTGTGCGAATTGTCGTCACCAACCCCGTGGGTGTCCTGGGACAAAAATATGCTCTGCGCAACCACAAAAAAATTATGGTCGTGGACGACACGGCATTTCTGGGCGGCATCAATTTCAGCGAGCACAACTTCTCGTGGCACGATCTGATGCTGCAAACAAAATGCCCGCCGCTGGTAGAATCCCTGGCCGCGGATTTCCACCAGACCACTGCAGGAGTCAACCAGTCCTCAATACAAGAAATACCCTTCGGACGACTGTACTACCTGGATGGTCGGCGCACCCAATCTGGCTTCGAGCAGCTATTTGACGAAATTACCGCGGCCAGGAAATCCATCGACGTCATTTCGCCCTATGTGTCGAGTCCCCTGCTGGAGCGCCTGGCGAGGATGGACGAGTCGGTGCGGGTGCGCATCATCAACCCCGCCGCGAACAACAAACCCATCCTGCAACAGGCGCTGTTCAAAACCGCCGCCAGTTCCCGACTGGAAATCCGGCTATACGCACCCAAAATGTCCCACCTGAAGGCCATTCTTGTCGATGACGACAGGCTGATCCTGGGTAGTTACAATTTCGACTTCGTTGGCTACGAAGTGCAGCAGGAAGTCGTGCTATCCACTGCGGAACCCGGCCTTGTGCATGAATTTCGGGAGCGCGTGCTGACGCCCGATTTAAATGCCAGCACGCCAGCCTTTGCCAAACCGGCCCGGTTCCACCATCGCGGCGGTTTTGCATTGGGCCTGGCCAAGATATCGGTGCGCCTGGCCGGTTGGCTGCGCCAATATCGACATCAACGAACCGGAACTCGGATGCGCCGAGGTACCCAAGCGTGAAGCGCACGCTCACGTAAACAACGTCACACTTACCGGCCGTTGAAACCAACGTTGCGAAGTCCGCTGAAGCGCCAGCGGAAGCGGGGACTACCTCCCCGGCGCACCTGGAAGCCCCGCTTCGATTTGGCCCGTAGGAGATAGTGTTGCACTTCGTTGGTGAACCCAGGCAGCCCATGAGCGCACTGTGGGGATGTTCGCGGTGTTCAGGCCGGGTTTGCCACGTCGCTCTGCTCCTCGCATCGACAGGTTACGCCAAGGCCTCCCCTGGGAGAGGAAATTTATTGACGCCAGCTCTGTTTAATTCCCCGCCTTGATGAAATCGGCGACGCGCTCGGCAATCATCATTGTGGTGACGTTGGTGTTGGCGCGCACTACGTCGGGCATTATCGAGGCGTCGGCGACACGAAGGCCGGAGACGCCCCGCACGCGCAACTGCTGATCAACGACGGCCATTGGGTCGTTGGCTGGGCCCATCTTGCAGGTGCCGGAGATGTGGTATGAGGTGCTGATGTTGCGGCGCAACCAGCCGTCCAGCGCCTCGTTGCTCTCCAGGTCGGCAGGCGTGGGAGCGGTTATCTCTGCGATGATGCCGCCGTAGGCGCTGTGTTGCAGTAGCGACACACAGAGGCGGGCGCTCTCCCGCAACCGCTCCCGGTCCCAGTCATTTTCCAGGTAGCGGTAGTCCATGCTGGGCGGCGTATGCGGGTCGGCGGACACCAGCCGCAACTCACCATGTCCCGCCGCCAGGTACAGGCCGCAGTTGACGGTGTGGGTGGGGTTTTCGCCAGCCCGCACCACGGTGTTGAGCGACGCGGGCGAGATTATCATGTCGTGGGGCGTGGACGAACCGGTGGCGGTGTAGCGCAGGCGCAATGCCCGCATGGCGTCGGGGTCTTCGGGTGTGCCTTCCCTGACGCTGAAACGCACCGAAACATTGGGGTGATCGCGCATATTCTGGCCCACGCCGGGCAGTTCCACCGCCACCGGAATGCCCTGCGCCTCCAACTGTTCGGCGGGACCGAGGCCCGACAACATCAGCAGTTGCGGCGAGGCCACCGCCCCGGCGCACAGAATGATTTCGCCGCCTTCAACCACAAAACTCTCATCGCCGCTCTCCACCTCGACGCCGACCGCCCGCTTGCCTTCGGGCCCGTCTTCCAGCACCACGCGGTTGGCCTGGACGTTGGCGCGGATGGTGAGGTTTAGCCGGTTGCGTACTGGGTCAATGTAGGCCAGGGCCATGCTCATCCGCACGCCGTCTATGTTGTTCTCGGCCCGCTGGCTGACGCCGGTGGCCTCCGGGTGGTTCACGTCGGGGTGGTACGGGTAGCCGGCGGCGGTGGCGGCCTGAAAAAAGGCTTCCTGCACCACCGGCCAAGTCTCGCGGGGGTGATGCCGCACTGGAACCGGCCCGTCGGTACCGTGGAAGTCGTCGTGAAAGTCGGCGTCGTTCTCCAGCTTGCGGAAGTAGGGCAGACAGTCCAGGTATCCCCATCCGTCGTTGCCCGAAGAAACCCAGGTGTCGAAATCCTCGGGAGCGCCGCGGATGAAGGTCTGGCCGTTGATGGAGCTGGAGCCGCCCAGCACCTTGCCGCGCGGCACGGGCATCGGGGCCGTCTGCTCCGGCGTGGCCCTGCCGGTAAAGGACCAGTTGTAGGGCGCACCGGCGGCGCGTGCCTCCAGGTTCACCGTTCCCCAGCCCAGCTTGAGCATATCGGGCAATTGAGCGAAGTCGGGAAAATCGGGGCCGGCCTCCAGCAGCAGCACCGAGCGCGCCGGATCCTCAGACAGCCGCGCCGCCACAATACACCCGGCCGTGCCGCCGCCGACAACTATGTGGTCATACTTCATGGGGATAGCTCCCTCCGTCGGTTAGCGCCATTGTACACGGAATGTCCGAACGCCCCAGCTCTTTCCCGGCTGAGGCGTGGGCACTACCGAAGGCAACGTGATCTTCAACATGGTGGGGCAGAAGGGCCCGTTCCCGGTCCCGGACGGGATTGTGGTAGGGTGTGGGCCATTCCGAACCCCGCGCTGAACGATACCCGCACGGCCCGGGGCTTGGCTGATGCCGACGCCAACGGCCCAATGAGTGATCGTTACTGCGCCCCGGCGGCTCGCTGTTTTATCGCAGTAACTGACCGGTAAGAATAGGTTATGACCGAGGAAACCACCGACTCGGATGGCGAAGGCAACATGTGCGTTTTCCCCGGTGGGACATTCACACGCTGGAAGAGCGCGTCCACGAGTCTCGACAGGAGGCAAAATAAAGATGGCGGAAGTTGAAAATAAGCTGATCGAGTTGAGTTACGAACTGCCACCCCCGCCCGATCCGGTGGGAAATTACTTGCCCATCACGCGGAGCGGCAACGTAATGTGGCTGGCTGGGGTTGGCTCCCGCATGGCAACAGGAGAGCGGATATCGGGCAAGCTCGGGGCCGACCTGACTGTGGAGCAAGGCTACGAGGCGGCGCGATGGGCTGCCCTGAACTTGCTGGCCAGGATGAAGGCGGAACTGGGCGACCTTGACCGCGTTACGCGCATCCTGAAGGTGGTAGGCATGGTCAACAGCGATCCGTCCTTCACCGATCAAGCTGCGGTGGTGGACGGCGCGTCCGACCTGTTCGTGGCGCTGTACGGCGACCGGGGCCGGCATGCTCGCTCCGCGCCAGGCATGGCCGCCTTGCCCGGCAACACCGCCGTCATCTGCGACTGCGTCATCGAAGTGGACGGAGGTTAACCGTGTGGATTCAAGGCCCGGTTCACGATAACGGCCAGGCGGCCCCGCTTCCATGTTCACTTCACACCCACCAGCGCCTGACGGCTCAACTTGGTGGAGGGCCGATTTGAACTGCGCAACGATGAACAACTGCGCCAGGGAATGCGCCAGAGCATCCGTGAACTGGAAACCACCATCTACCGACACCTGGACGTTTCCGACAAAGACCCCAAGCCCTTTGTCGGGACCAAGACCGCCGACGAGACGCCGGCCAACGTGCTTTAAATGCAGGACACCAGGATGCCGCGACTTGACCACTCAATAAGGAGCGTGCCATTGTGCTGTGGGATTGTTATGCCGATCCGGGACTCCGCGTGGCCCTCTGGAACGCGGCTGTAACGGTTTTTGAGTTAGACGGTTGAGGCTAGTCTTTTACTTAGGCTATAGTGTGTCCATTACAATTGAGGAGCCTGCGTCATGGCAAACAAGATTCGCTTGGGGTTTGTGGGAGCTAACGTTAGCTCGACTTGGTCATCCCAGTCGCACTTCCCGGCGCTAATGGCCAGTCCGGATGTCGAGCTCACCGCAGTCTGCACCACCAGACCCGAGAGCGCGGAAGAAGCGCGCCAAGCCTTTGGAGCGAAGTTCGCCTTCCATGATTTCCGAGCAATGGTAGCGTCGCCGGAGATTGACGCGGTGGCCGTGGTAGTGCGGGTGCCTTCCCACTATGAGCCAACGAAGGCCGCCATCGAAGCCGGAAAGCACGTTATCACCGAGTGGCCATTGGGTCGCACTACCGCCGAAGCCGAAGAACTGGCAACCCTCGCCCGAGCCAAAGGCGTGCAGACGGCGGTCGGTCTGCAATCTCGCGTCAGCCCCGCACTGCTATATGTCAAGGAGCTGATCGACGCTGGCTACGTGGGCGAGGTGCTGTCTTGTCATGTCACCACCATGCGCGACGGCTCTTTGGAGCGCCATTCCAGCAACACCTGGCAGCGCGATCCCAGCAACGGAGCGAACACCCTGACCATCGCTAACGGGCACATTATTGACGCCTTGCGCTTCGTGCTGGGTAATTTCACACGGGTTGCGTGCATGGTCACAACCCAGGTGCAGCAGTGGTACGAGACCGATACGCAGCAATTTGTGGAGGTCACCTCCCCGGACAACGTGCGGGTATCCGGACAGCTGGAGCGCGGCGCGGCGGCATCCGTCCACGTCGGATCTGTTCCCTGGGCCGGCGGCGGCTTTCGAATGGAGATTTACGGTAGAGAAGGCACGCTGGTCACCACCGGGAGCGTCTCATCCCAACGGGGCGAGATGCTACGTGTGCAAGGCGCACAGGCCAGCCACGAATTGCAGGACTTGACCATACCCCAGCGCTTCGTATACGTCCCCGACGACTTCCCCCGTGGCGATCCGTTCAATGTCGGGCAGTTGTATACCCTGTTCGCTGAGGCGATCAGGACCGGGGAGAGCCGCCTGCCGACATTCGATACCGCGGTTGACCTCCATCGCTTTCTGGATACCATCAAGCGGGCGTCCGATACGGGCCGGGAGTTGCCGGTCGCCTGAGGCAACATTCTCTCAAAAACCAGGAACACCCTTGCAACCGAAAACAAGAGGCAACCCAGAACTTGCTTTAGACCCGTAACATGCTGCCGGCTTGGTTCACGCCACATTTTTGAGCAGGAGCCGTTAACTGAACCAGAAGCCAATCTGGCGGCCGAAATCCGAAGGCCCCGCCGCTTCTAGCAGCCTGTCCGAGAAACACGATTGGCGAGTGGTTGGGGGTATGATATGGGCAGTTCATTTGTGCGGAGCTGGCGATGAGCAAGACCTACCTTCCCTACAATCCCGACCAGCAGTTGCTGCTGCCAGCAGCCCTGCAGAAGTGGCTGCCCGATGACCACCTGGCTTGCTTCATATCCGACGTGGTGGACCAGTTGGACCTGTCGGAGATCACGGTGCGTTACGAGCAGGAAAGGCGAGGCGGGCCGCCGTATAATCCGCGGATGATGGTCAAGGTGCTGCTCTACGGCTACTGCATCGGGGTGGCGTCATCGCGGCGCATCGCCCAACGCCTCCACAAGGACATCGCCTTTCGGGTGCTGGCGGCGAACAACACACCGGACTTCCGCACCATCAGCGACTTTCGCAAGGACCACCTGGCGGCGTTGACGGGTCTGTTTCTGCAGGTGCTGGCGTTGTGCCAGCGGGCGGGGCTGGTGAAGCTGGGTCACGTGGCGCTGGACGGCACCAAGGTGAGGGCCAACGCATCGAAGCACAAGGCGATGAGTTATAAGCGTATGAAAGAGAAAGAAGCGCAGTTGGCGGCGGAGGTGGCGGAGTTGCTGCGGCGGGCCCAGGAGGTGGATGAGGAGGAAGACCGCCGGTACGGCCAGGACCGGCGTGGGGATGAGTTGCCGGAGGAGTTGGCCTTTCGGGAGGGACGGTTACAGAAGATACGGGAGGCGATGGCGGCGTTGGAAGCCGAGGCCCAGGCGGCGGCGGAACAGGTCGAAGCAAAAGGTAAGGAGCATTCCGGGGTGCCTCACGACAAGGCCCAGCGCAACTTCACTGACGCTGAGTCCCGCATCATGCCTGGGCCGGGTGGCCGGGACTTCCAGCAGGCGTACAACTGTCAGGCGGTGGTTGACCACGCCCACCAGGTCATCGTGGCGGCCCGGGCCACCAACCAGACCTCGGACAAGCAACAGGCCGTGGTCATGATTGAGGAAACCATACGCAACACCGGCGTCATGCCCAGGGAAGTTTCCGCCGATGCTGGCTACTACTCGGCAAAGGCAGTCGACGACCTCCAGGCCCTGGGCGTGGACGCGTTCGTCGCGCCGGAGCAGACCCGCCACGGCAGAGTAGTTCCGCCGGCGCCCCGAGGTCGCATACCCCGTCAGCTGTCCCCCAGGGACCGGATGCGGCGCAAGTTGCAGACCAGGCGGGGTCGCCAACGCTACGCGTTGCGCATGGAGACGGTGGAGCCGGTCTTCGGCCAGATCAAGCAGGGACGGGGCTTCCGGCAGTTCCTGCTGCGGGGCTTGGAAAAGGTCAACGGCGAGTGGTCCCTGATCTGCACTGGCCACAACCTGCTCAAGCTGTTCCGCTGCGGCCGACTGGCCCCCGTATGAGCATGGGCCACCCGGCTAACCGAGCGCGTGGAATGTCCACCCCACCGGTTGGGAACGACGTCCCATGCCCAGAGCCTCCCAGAGTGAGCATCGTCAACCGGCAGGAATAATTGACGCCGATCGATCGCGGCTTGCCCGGGGAGACTCGTTAGCCAATACTCGGACTCGCTCCTAAACCGAAGCCAAGGTGAAACCCACATCAGCATTGGTTAGAATGAGGGCGGTTGAGTTAGTCGGTGAGCAAATCATGGTGGGGGTTGCTGTTGGGCATGGATGAGATGGGGGCGCTGTTGGAGCGGTGGCGGATCGATGAGGCTGAGGCGCGGCGACGGATGTACCGGGCGCCGACGCCACGGGAGCGGGAACGCTGGCACGCGCTATGGTTGCTGGCGCAGGGTTGGACGGCCGCGGCGGTAGCCCGGGCGTTGGACAGGGATGCCCACACCATTGGCCAATGGACCACGGCATTTGCGGAAGGCGGTCCGAGGGCGCTGTCTTTTGAGCAGTCGGGAGGTCCCCCCCGCGCTGAGCGGGGATCAGCAGGCCGAATTGAAGGCGGCGGTGCCGGGGTCGCCATCGCAAGCCGGCATCGACCTATCCAACTGGAACTGGAAGGCGGTGCGGCAATTTGTGTCGGACCACTTCGGGTTGTCGCTGAGCCGGAGCAGTTGCCTGAACTATCTGCACCGGTTGGGGTTTGTGCTGAAACGCCCCAAGAAGCGGTTGGTCAAGGCGGACCCGGTACGGCGGGAAGCCTTCGTGGTGGAGTACGCCGCGCTGACTGCGTCGGCCCGACGCAGTGGTGCCAAGATATTCTTTGCCGACGAGGCCCACTTTCGGGCGGATGCCGATCTGCGGGGCAAGTGGGTATTGAAAGGAGAGCCGGCGCTGGTGGACTCTACCAGCCCACGCCGCGGGGAGAAAGTCAGCTACTACTCGGCGGTGTGTCTGGAGACCGGTGAGGTGGAGGTGATGGAACTGGAGGGCAACAGCAACTCCGCCACCTCGGCTGCCTTCCTGCGACAACTGCGGGCGCGACATGCCGAACCACTGACGGTGATCTGGGACAATTCGCCAGCCCATCGGGGCGACGCAATAAGGGCTTATCTGACCACGCCCGGCTTGAACCTGCACCTGGTGAATCTGCCCAGCTACAGTCCCGATTTCAACGCTGACGAGGCCATTTGGGGCTGGGCACGTCAGGAGGCGACCGCCAACCGGTGCCTGGGCACCAAGGCCGCAGTGCAAGAGCAGGTGGGCGACTTTTTCACCCGCCTGTCCAGTCGACGCGAAGCAGTCAAGCGACGATGCCGGACCATGCTGCAAGCACAAGCGGATGAACTAATCGGCAGCGCACAAGCCGATTTTCTCCGCCCCACCAATGTAGGTCCCACCTTGTCTTCGGTTTAGTCATCAACGGGTGATGATAGCAGCCAGCGGGGCCTTGATAGTTTCAAAGGTACAGAGTTGTCAGGCTGTCGCGGCTACCGGTTCATGAGTCTTCAGGAAACGCCGGGCGTGGGCAACGACCTCGTCGATGTGCGCCTGCGAGTCTTTCCAGGGATAAATGGTTACCTCGGAGTTTGGAGCAAGGTTGGCAACTTCCATCGCGCGCTCGTATGGGTGCGCTGGAACATCGTCGGGCGCTATCAGCAGTGGTATGTGCAGGGCACGAACGAAATCGCGGGAAACACTGAAAACGAAGTCGGCGCGGTCGGTGTACATACTGGTCAGGAAGTCATGGACCATATCCCTTGTGATCTCCGGGCGTCTCTCGCACAGAGGCGGCCCCCACCCGGTGATATTGTTCTGGTAGAAGACATCGGGCATCTCCGGCCTGTACCCGCTGGGTTGCATCAGCGCTGCCGCCACCACGCGGTCCCCGGCCATCCTGAGCAGGTTGAGGATCATCGGTCCGCCGATACAGAAGCCAATGACCCCGAATTTGTCGATGCCCAGATAGTCCATCAGGCCCAGGTGGTCGTCAGTGTAGGCATCCCAGGGCCGGTCGATTTCCAACGGGCCGGCGGATTGGCCCCCGCTTGCATTGCGTAGGTCGGCGGTGATGCAGCGGAAGTCGTCCTTGTAGGTCTGCATGGGGTTGAAGGGACACGACCTGTCCAATGACGCTATAGAGGAATTGAGCCCACCACCCGGAACAATCAGCAGGGGGAATCCGGAACCGACTTCTTCGTAGTAGATACGGTTGGGGCTTCTTTCGTAAAACGGCATGGGGATTTTCCTCCATCAGTGAGTTGCAAAGCTAACTTGAAAGCTTACCAGCAGGCAGGCCGGGATTTGCGGCACAACATCCTGAGCCAGCGTGTTGTATGGGATGGTTGTTCGTCGGCCTATTCTGGCGTTGACTCTATCCCGAGATGGCTCAACCGGTCAAGATAACGGCCCGGAGCGCCGGGAGCTGTCAGATGCAGCGGCAGTTCGGTATCGACCGGGCACATCGGGAAACCGAAGACAAGGTGGAGCCATATAGCGCCGCCCACTTTCATCTATGGGCCCGTAGCTGGACTTTGCACAAAAGCTAGATAAATTATAAGAACAGGGTAAGCTGGGCGGACCTTCCTGGAAAAAAGCCAAGCGATGCTCACCCTGCCCAACGCGATTGTACCCGTACTCCATCCCTTCGCCACGCTGTTTCGCAACCCGACCTGGCTGAAAGCCCAAATCCTGCTGGTCGGCGCGATACTGGCCCCAGGCCAACGCACCGTGGCTGCGGCGCTGCGCGTCATGGGCCGCAGCGACGACCGCAGCTATGCCCGTTATCATCAAGTGCTCAATCGGGCGGTGTGGTCGCCCCGTCAGGCGGCACGCATCCTGTTGGGACTGCTAATCCTCCACTTGGATCAAGGCGATGGCCCGTTGATTTTCGGCATCGACGAAACCCTGGAGCGGCGCCGCGGCCCCAAAATCAAATCCCTGGGCATCTACCGCGATGCGGTACGCTCCAGCCGGTCTCAGGTGGTCAAGGCCAGCGGCCTGCGCTGGATCTCCCTGATGTGGCTGGGCCAGGTCCCCTGGGCGGGACGTTATTGGGCCTTGCCCTTTCTCACCGTGCTGGCGCCCTCGGCACGCTACCACCGGCAGCGCGGACGCCGCCACAAAAAGCTCACCGACTGGGCGCGGCAGATGATCCTGCAACCCCGCTCATGGTGAGCCTGCCGAACCACGCTGGCTGCCGCAGCGCCCCCTAGTGCTGGTGGGTGACAGCAGCTACGCCGTACTGGACCTGCTCCACTGCTGCCAATCGTTGGCTCAACCCGTTATCCTCATCGCCCGCTTGCGCCTGGACGCCGCCCTTTATGAACCGGCGCCAGCACGTCAGCCGGGCCGGAACGGTCGGCCCCCGCTGAAAGGCCGACGGCTGACCGCGCTGAAGGCGCTCCTGGACTTGCCCACCGTGTCATGGGTCGAGGTGTCGGTAGCCTGGTACAACGGCGCGACCCGCACGGTGGAACTCACCTCGCAAACGGCGGTCTGGTACCGCTCTGGCAAGCCGCCCGTGCCCCTGCGCTGGGTCTTGGTTCGGGACCCCCAGGGCGAATTCGCCACACAGGCTCTGCTGTGCACTGACCTGGCCGTGGACCCGGCGCAGATTCTGGAATGGTTTGTGCTGCGCTGGCAACTGGAGGTCACCTTCCAGGAGGTGCGAGCGCATCTGGGCGTGGAGACCCAACGCCAGTGGTCGGATCACGCCATCGCCCGCACCACGCCGATCCTGATGGGCCTATTCTCCTGGATCACCCTGGCGGCTCACTTGATGCAGGAACAACGGCCCATGAGCCATCGCACCACGGCCTGGTACGCCAAGCCGTCTCCAACTTTTGTGGATGCCATCGCCCTGGTGCGCCGCCACTTGTGGCTGGCGTCCGAGGGGTTTTCACTGTCCGACGCAGAGCTCGGCTTTGTACAATCAAGCGGCATAGGCTAGCGTGTCGAGCATCCTGTGGTACAAGAGGCGCGGGACTTTTATCGATTCGTGCTCGCGCTCGGACGGCATAAAAGTTCCCTGCTGCACCCAGAGGTGTCGTCTGACCAGGGCGATGGCGTCGGCGAAGGAAGGGCTGGTCTTGTCATACCACGCCGCGGTGCGCGGCGCCATGCCGCCACGCTGTTCGATCAGGATATCCGCTGCCAGCGTCACCACGCTGAACAGGCCAAAGAGCGCGGGGGTGGTTCGGGCGATGGCTCGTTCCGACCACTGGCGCTGGGTTTCCACGCCCAGGTGAGCCCGCAGCTCCTCAAAGGTCACCTCGACCTGCCAGCGCAGCAGATACCACTGCAGTATCCGCAGGGGTTCCGCCTCGGTGTCGGTGCATAGCAAAGCATAGGGCCCGCGGCGCTCCTCCAGGTATCTGATGACGACCCAACGTATGGGAAGGCGCGGCGGCCCGCCGTGGTACCACAGCGCCACGCCCGAAGCGAGCTCGACCCTGGCGGTACTGCCGTCGGAACCGGTGGCGCGGTAGGGAATCCATTGTGTAGCGGGATCGTCCAGCACCGCCGTGGGACTGGGCAATCGCGCGCCGACCACCCGGGGCCGCCCGATCTGGCCGGGCCGCCGCGGTGGCGCGGGCTGGTACCGGGACGCGTCCTTGCGCAGTTTGGTGACGACGACAATCGGCTTTGACATACTCTGGCAATGCCGCAGGAACTCGCGCTTGGCGTAGCCGCCATCGGCCACCACCACCAGGTCCCGGTCCGGCAGCCACCGGCGCAGGCAGACCAGCATCTGCTGGGCGTAGTCGGTGAACGTCTTGTGCCGGCGACCTTTGCGCCGGTCGTAGCGGGCCGACACCACCAGCGCGGTCAAAAACGGTAGCGCCCAGTGTCGACCCGCCCATCCGATACGCGTCAGCAACATCAGGCTCACCCATTGCAATCCGGGGGTCATCACCACCTGGTCGTCCTTGGACCGCACCGGATCCCGATACCGCCCCCTTGGCCGCAATCTTCCGGCCCCAGCGTCGCTCCACCGTCTCGTCAATGCCGAACACCAACGGCTCGGTGGATGAACCAAGGCGCCCGGCCACCAGCAGCAACAGCACCCGGCTCAGTTGCAGCGGCGACCATCGGGCACGGTTGAGCACGTGGTGATAGATGGCGAAGTCGCCGTGCTGCCCAATCCCCAGGATGTTGAGGGCGGAGGACACGGTGCGTTTGCCGGGAGACAGGATCGCTCCCATGGCCAGGAGTTGGGCTTTGCGCCAGGTCCTGGGGTCAAACAGGTGCTCAAAGGGCAGCAGCAGGGTTACTATGACTGCGGGCAGGGTAGGCATACTCGACCTCTTTTGGTGATTTGGTCGAGCTTACCCTGTTCTTATAATTTATCTAGCTTTTGTACAAAGTCGAGACGCAGAACCGGATATATGGAAAGTCCCGGCTGCCCTGTACTACCGACTTGTAGATTCACTCGCCTACGCGGCTTGAAATGTGCAAAGCCTAGTGAAGGTGCGGCAGATTTACTTGGTTCCATCTCTGAAAACGCCCGCGTTGAAACGCCGGTAGGGTCTACCAGAAACGTAACTGTTCACGTTTGAGGGGACGAGTCGGCTTGCAAAGCAAATTCCGTGCTTGGCTGCCCCTCCGTGAGAGGCCTGATGGCCCGTAGATCCCCACAAGTCTGAACAGTTACCCAGAAACCCTTGTGCTTCTGCCAAAACAATCTCTCAACTGGAAGACTTGGATGCTGAAAAAGGCTCCAATGCCGGCAAATGTTATTACTCGCTAGGTGAGAGGTTTTTCCTGGACCTGTACGACACCCTTGGCGAGGAAACCTTTCGGCAAGGGTTTCGCAATCTGTACTTGAAATCGCTGCGGGATGACGCTACAGACGACTGCGAGGGCACGGATTTGGGAATCTGCCATTTGGTTGCTGCGTTCAAGGCGGATGTATCTGACGAGGTTGCGACGACGGTGGATGAGATAGTGGGGCGGTGGTACGGCGCAGCGCCGTAGTCGGTCCGGTCGCCGGTTTGGTGGGAACCATCGGGGATGTGCTAATATCTGCCGTATCAAACCCGGATATTTTCCCGCCCCGGAGGTTCTTTATCATGACTCAGAATACCGGCGCTTTTGAGGCCTTGTTGCAGGAAGACCGTACCTATCCGCCGCCGGCCGATTTTGTGGCCCAGGCCAACATCAGCGACCCTGGCGTGTACGAAGAAGCGCGGCGCGACCCCCAGGCGTTCTGGGCGCGGTGGGCTGGTGAGCTGGACTGGTTCAAACCCTGGGAAACGATCCTGGACTGGTCGGATGCACCCTTCGCCAAGTGGTTTGTGGGCGGCCAGCTGAATGCGTCCTATAACTGCATCGACCGGCACCTGAACGGGCCGCGCAAAAACAAGGCAGCCATAATCTGGGAAGGCGAACCCGGCGACTGGCAGGTGTACACCTACCGCGACCTTTACCGGGAAGTCTGCAAGTTCGCCAATGGACTGAAGAGTCTGGGCGTGGAGAAGGGCGACCGGGTAACGATCTACCTGCCGATGGTGCCGGAACTGGCCATCGCGATGCTGGCCTGCGCTCGCATCGGCGCGCCGCACAGCATCGTGTTCGGCGGATTCAGCGCGGAGTCGCTGCGGGACCGTATCGAGGATTCCCAGTCCAAGGTGATGATTACCGCCGACGGCGGCTGGCGACGGGGCAACATCATTCCGCTCAAGGCCAGCGCCGATGCGTCGGTGGAGGGCGAAACTCCGGTTGAGCATGTCGTCGTGGTGCGCCGCACCGCTCATGCCGACGATCAGATGCAGGCCGGCCGCGACATCTGGTGGCACGACCTGGTGGCCGACCAGCCGCTGACCTGCGACCCGGAGCCGATGGATAGCGAGGACATGCTCTTCATGCTGTACACCAGCGGCACCACCGGCAAGCCCAAGGGGATCGTCCACACCACCGGCGGCTATATGACCGGCACCTATGCCACCACCAAGTGGATTTTCGACCTGAAGGAAGACGACGTGTACTGGTGCACCGCCGACATCGGCTGGGTTACGGGGCACAGCTATATCATTTACGGGCCGCTCGCCAACGGCGCAACGACGGTGATGTATGAGGGCTCGCCCGACTATCCCGACCGGGACCGGTTCTGGGCCATCGTGGAGAAGTACGGCTGCACCATCTGCTACACGGCGCCCACGGCCATCCGCACGTTCATGCGCTGGGGCGAGGAGTATCCGGAACGGCATGATATGTCGTCGCTGCGACTGCTCGGCTCGGTGGGGGAACCCATCAACCCGGAGGCATGGGTTTGGTACTGGCAGCACATCGGCGGCGGTCGGTGTCCGGTGGTGGACACCTGGTGGCAAACGGAAACCGGCTCGGTGCTGATATCGCCCCTGCCCGGTATCACCACGCTGAAACCCGGCTCGGCGACGCAGCCGTTCCCGGGCATCGACGCCGCCATCCTGGACGAGCAGGGCAACGAGGTTGGACCCGGCGGAGGCGGCTATCTGGTGATCCGGCAGCCGTGGCCGAGCATGTTGCGGGGCATATACGGTGACCCGGAACGGTTCGTCCAGCAGTACTGGTCGAACTATGAGGGCATCTATTTCACCAGCGACGGAGCCAAGCTGGACGAAGAATCCTATTTCTGGCTGCTGGGTCGGGTAGACGACGTGATTAACGTGTCGGCGCACCGCATCAGCACCATGGAAGTGGAGTCGGCGTTGGTGGACAACCTGAAGGTCGCCGAAGCCGCCTGCATCGGGCGCAGCCACGAGGTGAAGGGCCAGGCCATCGTCGCCTTCGTAACGCTGAAAGACCAGGTGGCCGCTTCCGACGACGTGATTGCCGAGCTGAAGCAGCACGTAGCAGGCAAGATTGGCGCGATGGCGCGGCCGGACGACATTTACTTTGCCGCCGAGCTGCCCAAGACGCGCAGCGGCAAGATCATGCGCCGATTGCTGCGCGACGTGGCCGAAGGACGCGCCCTGGGCGACACCACCACCCTGGCCGACCCGGCAGTGGTGGAGATGCTGAAAGAGCAGTATGGGGATGAGGAATAGGGGCAGCGGACGGGGGCGTGGGTGCAATCCTTCGCCCCGCCATATCCGAGCTGGCAGGTCTGATGACATGGGCTGGTTTACCCGGCCCCGCGGGGCGTGGTAAAACATCTGTGGGTTACGCGGTGCGCGCAGCACCACCACGGTGAGTTGACGATATTGGGGTGCACCGATAGAGGGGCGGCTAATGCAGAATCTATTCCATCCGGGAGATAATCTGGATGGGTTGCAACGTGTTGCCGAGCTGGGAATCAAGGTTGATCTGGTGTATATCGACCCGCCGTTCGCCACTAATAACGAGTTTCTGATTGACACTGACCGGGCCAATTCGGTCAGTCGCTCCGGTCGGTTGGCTTACTCCGACACTACGGTGGGAGCCAAATACCTCGATGAGCTGAAAGCACGGTTGCAGGCCATCAGTTTCGTAATGAATCCTACCGGGTCAGTGTATGTTCATATAGACGTCAACATGGAACACCATGTGCGACTGTTGATGGACCAAGTGTTTGGCCCGGAGAATTTTCGGAACAGTATTACGCGCATCAAATGCAATCCCAAGAACTTTGCGCGTTACTCATACGGGAACATCAGGGACACTATACTTTTCTACTCGGTTTCTCCCCGGCAAATCACGTGGCATCCGCAGCGGGTTCCGATGTCCGACAGCGAAATCGCCAGCCTGTATCCCCTTACCGATGATGAAGGTCGGCGGTACGCGACGACGCCGGTGCATGCGCCGGGCACAACCGTGAATGGGGCCACCGGCGAGCCCTGGCGCGGCATGCTGCCACCGGTCGGCCGGCATTGGCGCAACCCGCCCGACAAGTTGGAAGAACTGGATGAAGCGGGGTTGATTGCGTGGAGTTCGACCGGCAACCCGCGGAAGATAAACTATGCCGAACACGCGGCGGGTAAACTGCCGCAGGATGTCTGGTGCTACAAGGATCCACAACGGCCCGCGTATCCCACCCAAAAAAATGCCCGGATGCTGGAGCGCATCATCCTCACGTCATCCGAGCCCGGTGACACGGTGATGGATTGCTACGCCGGCAGCGGGGCGACGCTGGTGCAGGCCGCCCGGTTGGGTCGTATGTTCATCGGCATGGATAACTCGCCGGCTGCGCGATCTGCGGTAGAAAACGAGTTGGGCAAGGCGGCGATCAGATTCCAGTCAATAGTAGAGTTGCAAACCGGTGCGAGTTTGGTGGCGGGAGATTGAAGGGTTGGGCGCCGAACGATCTAGTCCCCCAGACTTTGAGGCGATAGAACGCCAGCAAAACATTGATAATCTGGCGGCGATGGCTGGCGAGATAACAGGCCGTTCCCAACGATTGCAGACGAGGATCGCCCATTTCGCGACCCAGTTTGGACTTCCAGAGACCAGATTCTGGCGAGCCCTGGAAGCCGATCCGGCTGGTCCTCTTGCCGCTGTCCTTGCACGGGAAGCAAGGCGGCAGAATGTACATGAAGGTACCGCCGCCGAATATGTTGCGGGGTTGGTTCATGTAGAACATTTCGAACGTCTGCCCTCTACGGGCCCCCGAGCAAAATACGTTGACCGCTCAGGGTTCGTCATAACCGGAGCCAGACTGGAGGAATTACTGAACCGACGACCGCGGTCTGCGGATAAACCCTCGAAGTCAATTGATTTCGAATGGCGAACCGGCCCAGTCACGTGCTACGCGGCCCAGAAGTACACGAAGGAAGAAGGAGGAAATCAAGATAGCCAATTCATCGAGGTGCAGCAATTGGTGCAAAATTTTCAACAACGGACTACCAATGATTCAGCGCTCTTAATCCTGGTTGATGGACCGTACTACCACGAGGAAAGATTGAGCGCGCTCAAGGCCAGCACGAGAACACAAAGTCCCCGGAGCTACGTAACCGGGGCCGGCGGATTGCCGCGCATCCTTGCCGAAATTGTGGCGGTACATTCTTGATCCATCTTGATCCATGCCAATGCACTATTTGTTCATTATTCCGCGACAGCGCTTGATATACTGATTCTTACGATCGGCGTTTGGGTGGGAATTATGCAGTACGAAACGGTTATTGGGCTTGAGGTGCATGTGCAGCTGCACACCCGCAGCAAGATGTTCTGCGGGTGTCCGGCTGATTATCAGGCTGCTGAGCCGAATACCAGGACGTGTCCGGTTTGCCTGGGTTTGCCGGGGGCGTTGCCTGTCATCAACCGGCGGGCCGTCGAGTACACCGTGCTGACCGGGTTGGCGTTGAATTGCCGCATCCCCGAGTTCACCAAGTTCGATCGCAAGAACTATCCCTATCCCGATCTGATGAAGGGTTACCAGATTTCCCAGTACGACCTGCCGCTGGCCCTGGACGGGTTTCTGGAGATTGACGGCGATACCCAACTTGGTCTGGGACGACGCAGGATAGGGGTGGAACGGGTGCATCTGGAGGAAGATGTGGCTAAATTGCAGCACTTTCCCCAAGGATCTTACGACGACCGGGGGGAGGGCTACTCGCTGGTGGACGTCAACCGCTCCGGTGTGCCGTTGATGGAAGTGGTGAGCAAACCCGATATGCGCTCCGCCGAGGAAGCCCGCCAGTATCTAACCTCGCTGCACTCCATCGTGCAGTACCTGGGCGTTTCTACCGGCAATATGCAGGACGGCAACTTCCGCTGCGACGCCAACGTGAGCATCCGGCCCGTGGGCAGCCAAATCCTGGGCACCCGTACCGAAGTCAAGAACATGAACAGCTTCCACGCCGTCTATCAGGCGCTGGAGTACGAGGTGGAGCGGCAGCGTCGGGTTATCGAAGACGGTGGCGCGGTGGTTCAGGAAACTCGCGGCTGGATTGAGGAGCGGGAGGTAACGGTCTCCCAGCGTAGCAAGGAATACGCCCACGACTACCGGTATTTCCCCGAGCCGGATTTGCCTCCGCTGCGCATCGGGCCGGAGCGGGTGGCCGAGCTGGCAGCCGAGTTGCCCGAGTTTGCGCCCCAACGCAGCGCGCGCTTTCAGGCCGACCTGGCGCTCTCGGAGTACGATGCCGACCTGTTGGCGGGTTCCCGCAGTATGGCCGATTACTTCGAGACGACGCTGGCGCTGCGGGACGTTGATGCCGCCGACCGGCCCGCCACGGCCAAGGAGGTTGCCAACTGGATGCTTGGCGACCTGGCCCGGCTGCTGAATCAGAACCATCGGGAAATCGACGCATCGCCGGTTACACCGCAGCGGTTGGCCGATCTGCTGGCGCTGGTGGCCGATGGCACGCTGTCCACATCGCTGGCCAAGACCGTGCTGGAAGAGATGTACTCCACCGGGGGCGAGCCGTCCGACATCGTGCGGGAGCAAGGACTCGGTCAGATTAGCGATACCGGGGCCATCGAGGCCGCCGTTGCCGAGGCCATCGCCGCCAATCCGAAGGCCGTTGCCGACTACATCAGCGGCAAGGACACTGCCGCCCGCTTTTTGATGGGGCAGGTGATGCGGATCACGAAGGGACAGGCGCAGCCCGAACTGGCCCTGCGGCTGGTGCAGGAGGGTTTGGAGGCGGAGAAGACGGCGGGTTCGCTTGAACCGTAGCTAACTGCGTTTACTCACTGCGGTTGCCGTCACCCTCACCCTGACCCTCTCTCATCAAGGGAGAGGGGAGATACGGGGCTTGGCTCTCCCGTCTAGGGAGAGGGGATCGTTCCGATTTGGCTGGGTTTTGGGTTGGCATGCGGTGTTGGCGGGAATTGTTGGCGTGATAGAATAGTTTGCGCTGGTGAATATTTATGACCCTTTTCAACGTTGTACAAATTCTGGTTTCCATTGTGTTGGTGTTGCTCATCCTGTCGCAGGTGCGCGAGTCGGGCAGCGGTTTTTTCGGCAGCGCGCAGAACACCGTGCGCACCCGCCGCGGCCTGGAACGCACGCTGTTTCAGATTACGGTTGGCCTGATTGTCATGTTCCTGGTGGTGTCCACCCTCAGCGCGCGCTTTACCTAGCATTGGCCTATGCCGGCCAATGGCGCCCCTGCCGCCGCCGTTGTCGGTGAAATGGCCGCTCCACCCATCGTGCTGGCCACCGATTTCGGCCTCGCCGACGCATACGTCGGCATGATGCGAGGCACGATCCTCGACATCAGTCCAGGCGCTACCGTCATTGATCTTACCCACGGCATTGGCGCGCAGGACATTCGGCACGGCGCGGTTGTCCTCGCTGATTCGTTCCGCCACTTCCCCGACGGCAGCATCTTTGTCGCTGTGGTCGATCCGGGCGTGGGCACGGCGCGGGATGCCATTCTGGTGGAGACACCCCACGCGCGGTTCCTGGCTCCCGACAATGGTCTGCTGACGCTGGTGTGTCGGCAGTACGATGCCGGGTTTGGGGATGCTGCCCACGCTGGATCTGGCCCCGTGCCCGACGGCTGTCGCGCCTGGCGATTCACCGACCCCGCCTACTGGAAGCACCCGGTGAGCGCCACGTTTCACGGTCGCGACGTTTTTGCTCCGGTGGCGGCGCATCTATCGCGGGGCGTGCCTCCGGAAGAGTTGGGGGAGCCGGTGAACAGAGTCGCCGCGCTGGGGTTGCCGATTCCCAGGGTGGCGGGCAACGCGGTCTCGGGTGAAGTGGTGTACGTCGATGCTTTTGGCAATCTCATTACCGATATTACCGCTGGCATTTTGGCTGACTTGGGCGCTGCGGTTGGCGATCCTGCCGTGTATATCAGCATCGTCGGGCACACTATCGCCGGGTTGTCTCGAACCTTCCATGACCCTACGGGCGCTGGGTTGCGCGCGTTGTTGGGTAGCCACGGCCGGCTTGAGATAGTCGTGGTCGATGGGAGCGCGGCTGCTACGTTGGGTATTGGGGCCGGCGCCGCGGTGGTGGTGCGCGTTTAACATGGATTGGCAGGATGGGGTGGACGAAGTGTCCTTAGAGCCTGTTTACAATCTTCTCAGGATTAGCGTTGCGAAGGCAAGCACCACCATTTGCAGGCTGGTATTGAGCTTTCTTTCACAGTTCTTCCAGAGCCGGCGGCACTTTTCCAGCCAGGCGAAAGACCGCTCCACCACCCATCGTTTCGGCAGCACCACGAAGGTGTGCAGTTCGCTGCGTTTCACCACTTCCACCGAGGCTCCCAATATGCCTTGCACTGCAGCAGCAAAGGGCTTCCCGGTGTAACCACCGTCGACCAACACATTCTGGACCCGGTTGAGGTCGGCCCGGTTTTCGTCAAACATAGCCAAAGCCCCAGCCCGATCGGTAACGTCGGCGGTAGTCACCTGTATCGCATGGGGCAATCCTTGCGTGTCCACCGCGATATGACGCTTGATTCCGGACACCTTTTTGCCCGCGTCATAGCCCTTCTGCTCGGCGGTGTCCGTGTTCTTGACGCTCTGGGAGTCCACGATACAGAAGCTGGTCTGCTCTTTCCTCCCATTGCTTTGTCGGGCCTCGCCAACCGATTTTTTTTAGGACTTGTTCCAGAATGGAATCCTGCTCCGGGTCGGGCCGCTCGCTCCATTGCCGGAAATACTTGTAACAAGTGCGCCAATCGGGGAAGTCCGCAGGCAGCATTCGCCACTGGCAGCCGCTTTTCAGGAGATACAGCACGCCGCAGAAAACGTCATACAAGTCCACGATGCGGGGCTTGGTCCGGCGTCGGGCCGATTCCAGCGTGGGCAGAATACGGGCGAATTGCTCCCTACTGATGTCGCTGGGATAAGAATGAGACATGATTACCCCTCCCCCGATAATAGCCTCAACTTAACATATTTTAGAGATTGTAGACAGGTTCTTAGATGATTGGTAGCTGATCGAATAATCGGGTCGATGTTGACCCGGTGGGAGCATTAGCCCGAATCCACCGACGGGATGTAGCGGTGGCGAGCAGACAGTGTATGCGGGACACGGGAAAGCCGCGGTGAGGCTTGGACCCCAATGAAACGAACTGGGCGAGGGATGTTGCAGCCGCGCGATGGGGATGACGACGGCCAAATAGGGCGGCGGAGGGCGAGATCGTCAGGGCAGACGGTAGCAGGAGGCACTCAGAGCAGGGCCTGGCGCGGGTCGGCGAGGCGTTTGAGTAGCTTGGGGGACGGGTCAGACCCCGTGGGCGGCGTCAGGAAGGAAGTGGCAGGGCGCGCAGTCGGGCCAGGGCGCTACTGAACTGGTTTTGCCAGGGCCAGCTGTGGGGCAGGTGCAGGGTGAGGCGGCGCGCCTTGCGGGTGAGCCGTCCGGCGAGAGAGAGGAAGCGTCGTCGGAGGGTCTTGGTGGTCAGCACCGGCTCGCCCAGGCCGATGCGCGTTGTCCAGCGGGCCAGGTTGTGGGCCATGACCTGTACGGCCAGCCAGGCGGCGTTGGCGGGGAAGCGCCCCGAGGGGAGATGATTGAGCCCCACGCCGTACTTCAGGTCGCGGATGGCATTCTCGATCTCGGCGTGGCGGCGATGGTCGGCCTCGAGATCCAGGGTGTCGCCCTCACGGTCGGTGATGAAGGCGTGGTAGCTGTAGTTGGTAAACAGCGCCAGTTGGGAACCGGGCGTGGGCTTGACACGGCGGACGATGAGCCGTACCGGCACAGCGTCGGGCTCCCCCTGGAAAGGAGTGTATTCAGTCTCGGCCACAGCGGCGGCGCCCTCCATCCAGTAGGGAATCGGCGTCCAGTCCCCCTCGGGTATGGCCTCGATGAGGTTGCGCAGGCCTTGGTGCTGGCGGACGGTGATGGAGAAACGGACCTTCATCTTTCGGCAGGCGGCGACGATGGCATGGGTGTAGAAGCCGCTGTCGGCCCGCATGGTGAGTGGTCCGGTGGCTCCGGCATGGCGCACCCGGCCCACCGTCTCCCGCAAGAAGTGGGCGGCGCCTCGGGCCGTGTTGGCGCGGCCCGAGGCGCCGCCGTGCCATCAGCACGTCGCCGGTGCCCGCGGCCACGGCGAGGATCGGGTGATAGCCTCGCTGGCCGGTGTACCCATGGTGGCGAGCTCCCTCCTTGCACAGCCCGTAGGTCTCGCAGAGGGTGGAGTCCAGGTCGATGGTCAACGGACCGTCGCCGGGTCCGGCCCCTGCGGCCCACGCCCGGGCCAGCAACTCCCGGCTCACCCGGTCCAGTTGCCGCGCGTGGCCCCACCGGAAACTCCGCAGGAAGGTCCCCAGGGTGGATGGCGCTTGACCACACACCCCAGCACCCGCGCCGTCCCGCCCGCCCGCAGCGCATCGGCGTCGTCAATGCAGTCGCCGCCCGCCAGCGCCGACGCCACCAGGGTCAGCATCTGGTCGCCAGCGTTGGCTCGTCCGGGCGCATCCCCCAGGTCAACGTGGCAGTCCACCAGTTCACCCAGGCCCAGGTGGTGGGCCAGGGTGACCGGCAGCAGCAGCCCCGCATTGGCCACCAGGCGGTGATCATCAAAGGCAACGTGGATGCGGTCGGGGTGCTCAAGTGGTAGCATCTTCTGGGTGCTCCTCGTTTCGGGTCGGTTTTCTGTTTCAAAAACCATTATCCCCGAACACGGGAGCACTTTCTTACCCCTTCAGTACGCCGACACCGTCATATCTTCGGTGGATTGGGGCTTAGTGGGCGGCCCTTCGACAAGCTCGGGGTGAGTTGGGAAGTCCATTTGGGTCAATAATCGAAAGGTCCCGAAATGGATTGGAGTTCTCATGCGTACCCGCTTTGTCATTGCGAGCCTAGCGTGGCAATCCCGTCGCCGTAGCAACGGCGGTTCGCCGACGTATGTTCAACCTCATCGAGGTTGCCACGTCCTTCGACGAGCTCGGGATGACCGGGCGCTCGTCGCAATGGCAGATTGAGTGGGCACGCGTGAGGATTGGAGTTGCCTTGACACTGCTGGGGCCCGTGCTACTATTGGGCCATCTATAAGCCGGCGCGATTTCCGCCGGTTTTCGTTTCGTCTGGCGCTGCTCATTGCCGCGCCACACAAAGGAGCGTGTTGCTATGGAAATGGACCGCGACACCCTGCTGCGACTTTATCGCACAATGACGACCATACGGCATTTTGAAGAGCGCGGCGTGCCTGAAACCGGCCAACGCGGTATGTCATCCTCTGTTCACTCATCGGTGGGACAGGAAGCGGTACCGACCGGAGTTTGCGCCCACCTGACCGACGATGACTACATCGGCAGCACCCATCGCGGACACGGCCACTGCATCGCCAAGGGTGTGGATCCCAAGCTGATGATGGCCGAGTTGTTTGGCCGCATCGACGGCACCAACAAGGGCAAGGGCGGCTCCATGCACATTGCCGATATGAGCAAGGGGATGCTGGGCACCAATGGAATCGTGGCCGGCAGCGTACCGCTGGCGGTTGGCGCTGCGCTAACGTCCAAAATTCGCAAGCTGGGGCGCGTGGCGGTGGCATTCTTCGGCGACGGCGGCGCCAACCAGGGCGTACTGCACGAGTGCATGAACCTAGCATCGGTGTGGAAGCTGCCGGTGATTTTCTGCTGCGAGAACAACGGATACGCCGAGTCGACTCCGGTGGAGTACGGGCTGTCCGTTGCCAACGTTTCCGATCGCGCCGTTGCCTACGATATGCCCGGCATTCTGGTCGACGGGATGGATGTGCTGGCAGTGTACGAAGCGGCTGGCGAAGCGGTGGCCCGTGCCCGCGCCGGCAACGGACCGGCGCTGCTGGAAGCCCGCACCTATCGCTACTACGGCCACACGGTCTTTGACAATCCTCTTACCTACCGCACCAAGGAGGAAGAAGACCACTGGCGCGCCCGCGACCCTCTGCTTACGTTCCGCAACCACATGGTCGCCCAGGGCAACGACATCACCGCGGAGGAACTCGATCAGATGGATGCCGAGGCGCTGCAACTCATGGAAGATGCGGTGGCCTTCGCTGACGCCAGCCCGTTGCCCGAACCCTACGAGATATACGAGGACGTGTATGGGGAGTATCCGGTGGAGATGATGCGACGCGGCACTAATATGACGGTGTAAGTGACTATTATTGCCATCGACTGCCACACCCGAGTTGGTGAAATCACTGAGTGCTGCGTTTTGGACGCCGCGATAGCAGGAGACTTAAAGCCATGACTACCACCACTGAAGTTCCCATGATGCCACCGCCGGGCGAAACGCGGGTGATACAGACCCGCGAGGCCATCAACGAGGCGCTGATTCAGGAGATGCGCCGCGATGAGACCGTTATCATCATGGGGGAAGAGATTGCCGGCGGTGCCGGGCGCGAGCATCTGGGCATCGTTGATGCTTGGGGCGGCGCATTCCGCACCACCCGTGGGTTGATTCAGGAGTTTGGCAACGAGCGTGTTCTCGACACGCCGCTGTCGGAAGCTGCCTTCGTGGGCACGGCGATTGGCGCAGCGTCCACGGGGATGCGTGCGGTTGCCGAGCTGATGTTCGTGGACTTCATCGGAGTCTGCATGGATCAGCTGCTGAACAACGCCGCCAAGATGCGCTACATGTTCGGCGGACAGGTGAAGGTGCCGTTCACCATGCTGACCCGCATCGGGGCCGGTTTCGGCAGCGCAGCCCAACACTCCGAGTCGTTCTACTCGCTGTTCAGCCACATCCCCGGTCTGAAAGGGGTTTGCCCTTCCGATGCCTACACCGCCAAGGGCCTGCTGATTTCGGCCATCCGCGATGACGACCCGGTTATTTTCTTCGAGCACAAGGGTCTGTACGGCGATACCTGCCCGGTGCCGGAGGAGATGTACGCCATCCCGCTGGGCAAGGCTCGCACCGTTCGGCCCGGCACCGACATTACGCTGGTGGGTATCAGCAAGATGACCTGGATAGCCGTTGAAGCCGCGGAGGAACTGGCGAAAGAGGGCATCAACGCCGAAGTGATCGACCTGCTGAGCGTTTCACCCATCGATTACGACCACATACTGGACTCGGTGCGACGCACCCACCGGCTGGTGGTAGTGGACGAGGATACGCCAGTGTGCAGCATCTCGTCGGACATCTGCGCCCGCGCCGCCGAGGAAGTGTTTGACTACCTGGACGCCCCGCCGTCGCGCGTTACGCCGCCGCACACGCCGGTACCCTACAGCCGCCCGCTGGAGCAGGCATATCTGCCCAACGCTCAGCGCGTTATCAATGTTGTACGCAACTTGATGGCCTAGCGCACTGCGATAACAACCCTTGCCGGCAGGGTCAATCATTATTCGGCCGGCCAATCCTGCCCCAAACCGGCCCCAAACCTGGAGGTTACGCCATGACTACCGTCGGAACCGGCAAACATACTTACACTCTCGAGGCTGACTGGGCCAAGATGCCCGCGGCCCACCCGATGGGCGCAGTGAGCGCGCTGGCCAGCGATTCGGCCGGCGACATCTACGCGTTCCATCGCGCCGACCCACCCGTCGCAATTTTTAACCGCAGCGATGGTTCGTTCAAGAGCGGCTGGGGCAACGGGTCGTTCGTCTACGCCCACGGGTTTACATCGAGGGTGACATCGTTTACCTGACCGACCGCGACACGTCGGTGTGCATCATGTACACGCTGGACGGCAAGCCGATTCAGATGCTGGGTCGGTACATGGTCCACTCGGACACGGGCGCCCAGGTCGCGGGAGAACTGGTGCCTCGAGCGGCCGGCCCGTTCAACTACCCCGCCGAGATGGTGCCCTCGCCCAGCGGAGACCTGTTTGTCGCCGATGGCTATCGCAACGCCCGCGTGCATCGCTTTGATAACGACGGCAACCTGAAGTTCTCCTGGGGCAAACCCGGCAAGGACGGCCCTTACGAGTTCCACCTGCCGCACAGCCTGCTGGTTACCAACGACGATACGGTGTACGTTTGCGACCGCGAGAACAGCCGTATCCAGGTGTTCGACACGATGGGCAATTTCAAGACCATGTGGACTGACTCTTGCCGCCCCACCGACATTGCCGAAACACCAGAGGGTGATTTTGTGGTCAGCGAGTTGGCGCCGCTGGATGGCTCGCATTCGCCGCGCGTGAGTATCTACGACCGGAACGGCAACGTGCTGGCCAGGTGGGACAGCCGCTCGGCCCACGGCATCTGGTGCGACGCCCACGGCGACGTGTTCCTGGCGCTAACCGGGGACAAGGCGGTGGATAAGTACGGCCGAAGCTAGGGGAAGAGTACGGCCCTCACCCCAACCCCTCTCCCGGTGGGAGAGGGGCTTTTTTTGTGGCTGCCGGGAAGGCGGGTCAATCTGCTCCATCTGCTACAATGCGGCCAATTGCTGCCTTTGATGGCAGTGGCAGGAGGCGCGCGTTATGGATTTGGGTCTTTTTTATCAGATTCAGGTGCCCAAGCCTTGGGATGAACAGAGCGAGAGCCGAAAGTTCCAGGAGATGATCGAGCAGGTTTGCTTTGCGGAAGAGCAGGGCATGACCAGCGTCTGGTTTGTTGAGCATCATTTTCGCTCGGAATGGTCGCACTCCAGCGCGCCGGATATCACGCTGGCTGCGTTGAGTCAGCGCACCACCAATATGCGGCTGGGAATTGCGGTGGTGCTGGCGCCGCTGCACCACCCGCTGAACGTCGCATCGCGCCTGGCCACGCTGGACGTTATCTCCGGCGGGCGCGTCGATTTTGGCATCGGTCGATCCGGCTACCCCTACCAGATGCAGCCTTACGGCGCTGACTTGCCCGATGTGTCGGAGATGGTTGAGGAGTACCTGCAGATCATTCCGGGAGCCTGGACCGAAGAGATTTTCTCCTACGAAGGCAAGCATTACAACATCCCGCCGCGCGAGGTTATCCCCAAGCCGGTGCAAAAACCGCACCCGCCGATCTGGCAGGCGGTGAGCCAGGAATCGACCGCCGAGAAAGTGGGACGCCAGGGGCTGGGATGCCTGGCGCAAACCAGCATTGGGTTGGAGCGCGCTGAGGCGTTAATCAAAATTTACCGCGATGCCATCAAGAACCCCGAGCCAGCCACCAAAGTGGTGCATCCGCGAGTGGCTGGCAACACCGTCGCCATGTGCATGGAGAACCGCTCTAGTGCGTTCGAGCGCGGCGAAGCCATCATTGACTGGTATCGGGTGCAGCAACGCATCCGCGATTCATACGTGTGGCAGGGTTACGACCCGGCCCGGGTGCCGGACGATTACCAGTTCCACTACCAGAGGGCCGTGCAAGCCGATACCGCCCGCGCCGACGAGGTTACGTCCCGCTCGCTGATCGAAGACGGCGGCCGCTTCTGCATTGGCAACCCGGACGATTGCATCGAATATATCGAGAGCTATGAGCGGATGGGTGTGGACGAAATCATGCCGCTGTTCCAGGTCGGGCCGGTGAGCCATGAAGAGGTGATGGAATCGTTGCGCCTTTTCGGCAAGTACATTGTCCCGCACTTCAAGGACAAGGCGCGCAAAGAGGCGCTGGCCGCCGACAACTGATGCTCAACTCAGCCAGAGTTGAATGAAGAAGTAACCCCCGCTGACTGGTGCAGCGGGGGTTACTTCTTTGAGCAGTCAGACAATTGAAACGGCGCAGGGACTGTGGCAAATGCCCGCCCTGCGCCGGTCGTTAGCGCCTGGGGTGTGTAACCGATGGACTAGCGCCGGTATTCACCACTGCTGTTGTCGCCATTGCTATAGCCGTTACCGTACTGCTGCTCGGCGACGCCACGGGAGCGTTGTCGCTCTTCGTCGCGTTGAGCGCGGCGCTCGTGCCCGCGGGAGCGGTAGCTGTACTGCTCGGCGACCTGCGTGTTGAAATCACCGTTCTTAGGCAGGAAGTGTCCGGTGCCGAAGCCAATTTTCAGCAGGTCATCGCCGTTTTCGCCAAACCGGGGCAGGCCGTCAGCCTTGCCCATAATCCGCTCAATACTGGGTATGCCAGTGTTGCGCAGCGGGTAAACCATGCTGACAAACATATGATGGTCGCTGTTGTTGATTGGGAACCGGGCAGGAGCGAAGGAGTAGGTCAGATTGGGGAACGCCTCCTGGAAGCCTTCACGGTCCAACTGGTCCTGCACGTCGGATGCGATGTCTTTGATACCGTCCGAGTTGGCCGGCAAAGTGACCACCATGCGGATCACTGATTCGTCCTCAATCGGGTCATGGTCGGCCAGTTGCAGGTCGCGGCGTTTGCCGTCAACCATTTCCCACAAAGCGGTTTTGATCTGCCAGGTGATCTGGTTGTCCCGGCCCTTGATGACGGCCATTTCCCGGTTGCCCACAAAGGGTATCCGGAAGCGGCCACGGGGCTGCGAGACTTCGGCGACATCGACGCGCCGGCTCAGGACCCGCATACCCAACCATCCGTTGGAGTACTGGCCAAAGCTCGCTACCGTTTCGGCCAGAGAGCCGCTATCGGTTTGATGCGCCATTGCAGACTCGGCGGAAGCCAGCCCGATGGCCAGCTTGTCGTCCAGCGTGGCGTAGTTGCGTGACATTCCATTGTCGGTGAGCAAAGCCGGGTGGCTATTTTCCAGCACGCCGGTTTTAGGGTTCAGACGACTCATCGTGCCTTCGTAAGCGCCCCACGTTTCACGGCGCATATTTTCTTCCAGCGCGTGTTCTCGGGGCAACAGCACGATTGGCAGGAACAAGGCGTCGGGGAACTGGTCAAAGAGTTTTTGGTGGAGCAGGCCACCGAGTTTGGCGTGTCCGCCGAACCCGAGCCACTCGATGATGATTTGCGGGGGAGCGCTGATGACCTCTGATCGCTGGGCGGCCAGGTCTACCATGCGATCCAGATCACGGTCGATGAGGCCGTAAAAATCTTTGTACGCGTTGGGGTCACGAAGGAATCCATCCACCTTGGGGAAAAACTCGGGGAGAATGACGGGGAGATCGCCGCCCCGGGGGACGCGGCGCATCTGGTCGACAGAGGACTCAATGTCCGCAACCGTGGCCTGGTTGCAGTCGTAGATGAACATACCCTGGATTCGATTGAGCACGCCGGCCTGACCCATGCGTTTGGCCCAGTTCCAGCTCCGCTTGTAGCCCGCGGTTCCTACGGCTACCGACAGGATCGGTGCGGGGGTGCCGCCATCGTAGCGATCATCGCCCGCCGCCACCGGGTGGACTTCTTCCCTCTTTACTCTGAAAGTTCGTGCTTTTGGTGGCATGGCTATTCTTTCAACCTCCTACCGATACTAAAACGATTGGAACCTGCCGGAGAAAGAGGTCTGGCTGCGTACCGAGACCCGAATACTCCTAGCGTACGATGTGCAAGGCGTATTACAAGCAGGCGAGAATATCGCTCTCCAACTGAGCCGCTATCATCGAAATATAGTCATTCCAACTTCCGATTAACAATCAGAATAGCAGAGGGGTTTCGCGATTGTCAAACAACGGAGTTTTCAGATTGATTAGAATTTTTTGAGAAAAATACCGGAATTGTGTTTCGGTTCAACTAAAGTCGCCGACGTGTATCGGCATCAGTGTTAGTGTCGATAAATCGCGGTAAGATGGGCGAGGTACGAGAGGGCTAACCCTACTGGTTGGTGGTTTCGTCGGTAGCCACTCCGGCAGGGGCCAGTGGTGTTGCGTAGTTAGCGCCATCCAGATGATAGTAGGAACCGAAGCCAGTCTCGTGCGCCGGTGACTGCCGCCTCTCGTTGGGTTGGCGATCGGGGTGCATAATGTCCATCACCGGGCCCAATTCACCACGGATCGGATACATGCGGGTTACATGGATGTAAGGGTCTTTCCTGAGCCCCTCCGCGAATCGCGCAGTGTTGAATGCGACATCCATATTCGGGTATTGGGAGAACAACGTGCTCCGCTCCAATACTTCAGCTGCCTCGGAGGCGATGGGTTCAAGGCCGTCGGGGTGAATGGGCAGCGATACCACCACCTCCTGGGGCGCGTTGAGGGCGTGATTGACTCCCACCGCCATTTGAGAGGCCGGGTCCAGTGTTGCCCAGATTGCGTGGCCGAGCGACATGGGCATTTCATCGTCGGGACCCAGCGCGGCAAATTCTTGCCACCAGGGAGGCATTCTCGACCACTTGAATCTCTTGATGATTGGCATACGCCGTTTGACCACCGCCATACCCAGCCAACCGCCCGAAGAAGGAATCAGGCGCCGATACGCGGAGGCCAGCGGGCTTTCCACGGTTTCGTCTTCTTCAAACTCGGCGAATTCAACGCCAGCCAGGCCGGTGGCCAACCGAATGTCATCTTCGCCGGCGCTGTTGGCCGATTGGGTGGTAACCAGGCAGTTGGAGCCTTGCAACAGGTTTTCGTATTGCTCCCAGATGTAGCGTCGGGTCCACTCTTCACACACATGGTCGGTGGGCAGCATCAGCACGGGCAGAATCACCGAGGAGGGGAACGTATCCCGCAATTTTTCGTGGAGATGAGCGCCCAGGACGGAGTGGCCGGCGAACCCCATGAACTCGATGATTACGGCGGGGGAGCGGCCGGCGCGATCGGACTGGGCCATAACCTGACCCACCACATTGTCGATGTCCCGCTCGAATGGGCCGCTGTATTCCAGGAATTGCTGCGGGTCCCGCATAAAGCCGTTGGGCAACGGGACGTAGCTGGGAAACACGATCTGGACGCCACCGCTGCCGCTGCGCGTGCGTCCCAGGAACTTCCCAAGGTATTTTCCGATGTGGCTGATCGTAGTCTCGTTGCAGTCGTAGAACACCGCGCTCTGGATGCGGTTGACTGCGGACAACTCGGCCATGCGCTGCAGGAACAGCAACGCCCGTTTGCCGCCGGCCGTACCCACGCCCACAACGACGATGTTGGGCGCGCTGGCCTGTTCGCGGCGTTCAGCCGTGCGCAACAGGCTACGGCTACGGCTGCGAGTTCTGACGAATAGTGTAGACATATCAGGTCGGTTGGCGGGCGGTTCGGACCGTTCGCGGAGCGATTTGCGACGACAGGCGCGCCGGCGTTATCGGGTGTTATTCCATGTTACCCGTCTGGGTAAATGCAACCCAACTAACGCCGGTACGGATTTCAACCAAACCCGCCGATCAGCCGCTGGGTTTCAGGAACGCCAGCACTGCGTCTACGAAGCCTTCCGGGTCCTCAATCTGCGGGATGTGGCCCACTCCGGGCATGATGTACTTGCGGGCCCGCACGATGTTGTTGTGTAGCAGCTCCTCGCCTTCCCGCAGCCGGTCCAACTCGCCGTAGAGCACCAGGGTTTCGCGCGCCGTGATCCGCGGCAAACGCGACATGATGTCGTACCAGGCCAGCGATTCGTGCAACTTTTTAACCCAGGTGCCGGCCTGTGCGCGGGTGCCGTTGTTGGCTTCCACCCATTCCGGCCGTGGCTCGGCGAAGGTGGTGGCCTCTTTCAGTTCTGCGGCGGTGCGTGGTATTGGCATACCGTCGTCGTCATAGCCGGATGCGGCGTCGGCGATCCGCTGTTTGGCGGTGTAGGCGTCCCAAACCGGAGGGCCGACCAGCACCAGTTTGTCCAGACGGTCCGGGTAGGTAGCGGCCATCTCGGTAGCCAGGACCGCGCCCACCGAGTTACCGACGTAGTGGCCCCGGTGGATGTTCAGCACCTGACAGGCATCGTCCAGCGCCTGGGCGTAGTCGGGAATGTTGAAGTGTCGGGAGGGCTTGTCGGATTCGCCGTGGCCGAGCATATCAAAGGCGTAGCAGGTGTAGTGCTGGCTAAAAGCGTCAATCACGCTGCTCCACGCCCAGGTGGATGTGCCCAATGGGTGCAGCATAACGAGCGGGTAACCGGCGCCCTGTTTCACGAAGTGCATGTTGCCTTCGCGGGTTTCAACGGAATCGGTAAGGTCGCGTCGCACGAACATGGCGGTGGCCTCCTTTGTTTCATCAAACGCATCTGCGGGCAAACGCGTCGGTAGTCCTACGCACGGCTGACCGCTTCGTTTCCGGTTGGGTTCGGCCCTCCGGTGTTGGCCAGTTGCTGCAATGCTAACGACGGCCCCGTATAATGTCAATTGCGGCGGCGCGAGTCAATTGCGGCCACCCGACCACCACCGGGGCTCTACTGCCGCTGGTTAATTTTCAGGCAACGAAATTGTGGTGACGTCCTTGTTTCGACCGATACACCTTGAGGGGAAACAGCGAGATGGGAGTTCTGACTGACGACATGAAGCGAACGATTGCGGAACAGCGGTTGATATTTGCCGCCACCGTTTGCCCGGACGGGACGCCGAACCTGTCGCCCAAGGGGACGGCGATGGTTTGGGACGACGACCACGTGCTGTTTACCGACCTGGCGTCACCCGGGACGATGGGAAATCTGGAGCGCAACCCGGCCATCGAACTGAACGTGGTGGATGTGTTTTTGCGCAAGGGCTACCGATTCAAGGGAACCGCCTCAGTCCACGCCCGGGGCGACGTGTTCGATGCGGCGGTGCAGCGGATGCGAGCCGGGTCGGCGTCGGTGCAAGGTTTGGCGGATCGGGTGCGCGGGGTGGCGCTGGTGCGCGTTGAAACGGCGCAGGCGTTGGTATCGCCGGGATACTGGGGAGGCGCCACCGAAGGGGCGATGCGCCGCGACTGGGAAACTTACTGGGCCGGCGTCGCCGCCGCCTATCGCGGAAGCACAGCGGGCCAGGTTAGCGATTGAACCGATGGGCCTGGGAAACAAAAAAATGCCCGGGGACTGATCCCCGGGCAACTGTCGCGTGGGTTATTGGGCCGGGCTTGACGCTGGCTAGTCAGCAGCCTGCGGAACGGCCGAGTCCGGCGTCGTCTGGGCAGCCGTCGGCTGCTGGTTTGCCTTGCGCTGGATAAAGTACCTGGGAACTATCACCCAGAGCGCGAAAAGTCCTACGAAGGCGGCAGCAGCAGCAATGACTATCATTTGTCTTTATCTCCAGTGCAATCGTGATGATTGAGCCCGTTTTCAATGCCGGTATTCTGGCAGTGCCGTGTTACGCAGATTTTGCGCCCGTGTAACATTTATGTAACGTGGCTGGTATTAGTGGCTGTTATTGACGGAACCTGGACTGGGGCATTTGAATGCAAAAGGCCCGAGGGGTTTTCCTCGGGCCAGATACTCGGTGGTTGCGTTCAGGCCGGTTAGTCGGCGGCCTGGGGAGCGAACTCCTCGTGCTGCATCGTGGCCACGCCGGACTTTTGACTTTCGTTACGATTCAGGATGAAGCGGGGAAGCACCACCCAGAGGGCGAAAAGTCCTACGAAAGCGGCGGCGGCGGCGATGGCTATCATTTCAATCTTTCTCCAGCAATGCTGATTAGGGCGGATCCCTTGGTTACAGTACGGAGTATGCGCCCGGTTTGTTTCGCGCATTTTGCGCGAATGTTACGTCCGTGTAACAAAACGCGGGATTTGGGGGCGGCGCGCGCCCGCCTGGCAGTGGAGTTTGAAGCCCGGCGAATCCTCACCCACGTAGCACCCGTGGAGAGGGGATTATTGCCGAGGTGCCAGGCCCACCCACCAGTGGCGGCCCTTGCCGCGACGTTTGCGCTGAAAACCGCCGGCAGTCAATTCCAGGCCGAACTTACGCTGACTGACCGCCAGATACCCGTTGTCCAGGCACCAGCTGGCGTAGCAGGTGTAGAGGTCGCTGGCCAGCGTCATTGCCTTGCCGCCGGTAAAGCAGGCGTTGATGACGAACGCGGCGACCGGCCCGGCCTCAGCAGCCTGGGGCGCAATGCCGATGGGCGGTTCGGGTATGCCCACCGGCGCAATCCAACCGGAATCTGCGTCGTTCGACGCAGCCCGGTTACCGGCGCGGCGCAATCGACCTGAGCCGCTGCCGTAGCCGGGTGCGATGCTGGCGGGCCCGGCGGTTGCAACTTCCCATGAGGGATGATTGGCCAGATCCTCCACCGGCCCGTATCCGGCCGGCGCAGTGTCGGCAGTTGCGCCGGGTTCGGCGCCGTCCAGCCGCTGGGCCAGGTAAAGCGTAAGGTCGAGGTAATGGGGCAAGCCGCCGAAGTGCCCCCAACGCACTTCCTGTCCGTCCAGACAGGTCGCGTCGAGGGTGAAATCGAGCGCCGGGGAGGTGTGCAGTCGTCGGTATTCCAGCGGAACACGCCAAACGGGGGCAATCAGGTCTTGCTCAACTGCGCTGGCCAGGAGGTAAACGGCAGCGCGGGCAACCTGCAAGTCTGCGTCCGGGTCTTCCAGGCCTGGTGTGCCCGGGAAAGCGGCTTCCAGTTCACGGTGGGTTTGCAACGCGGACAGGGCGAGCGAGCCACGAATTTGGTTGCCGACACATCTCACCAGGGCGGCGTTGTCGGACAATTCCAGGGGCACGTAGCCGTCCACCACGTCCCCGTTGGGCAGGTGCAGATCGGCGCTCTGGGTAACGAAGGAGGTGGTAATCAGCCCCTGATGGGAAGCGGCGAACAACGCCATGGCCAGGCAAAGATTTTCCCTGGCCAGACGAATACGGTCCCCCGGTGTCAGCGCCGGAGGTGATTTTGTTAACCTGGTATCACTGATGCCAGTCTCCGAAGTCATACTTGGCCGGCCAGGGCGGGCGTATATTATCTAGCTGGCGCAGAGTGTCTAGCTGTTGATGTCCATCACGACTTTGATGATTCCATCCTCCCGCTGCTCGTACATGTCGTAGGCTTTTTGCACATCGGAGAAACCGATGCGGTGGGTGATGAGTTCGGCAGGGTCGGCCCAGCCGCGGGCGCGCAGGTCAACCATGTCCTGAATCTGGCTGATGGGGTCTCCGCTGCGGGCTCCGGTGGTGGGTGTAATGCGCGGCTGCTTGTCCATCCACAGGTTGTGCTCGATGGGCACCATGTGGTCGGTTTGCACGCCGAACACGATGACCTGTCCGAACTGGCGCACGTGGCGGAAGCACTCGTTTAGCGAGTCGGGGTAACCGGCGGCTTCCACGCAAACATCCGGCCCTTGGCCCTTGGTTATTTCCATAACTGCTTCGTTAACGTCCTGCTTGTCCGGATTGATCTGGTGGGTGGAACCCATCTGCTTGGACTTCTCCAGGCGGTAGTCCAGCGGGTCCACGACGATGACGTTGCGTGCGCCCATGCGGGACAGAATCATGGTGAAGCTGAGGCCGATGCTGCCCTGACCGAAAATCAGGATGTTCTGCTGCAAGGGGCTGCCAATCTGGCGGCAGGAGTACAGCACGGTGCCCGGAGGCTGGCACAGCACCCACTCGTCCAGTCCCCCGTATTCGGGCAGGACGGCGATGCGACCCGGCGCGGAGAGGACGTATTCACAAAGCCCGCCGGTGCCGGCGAAGGGAATCACGATTACCCGCTGGCCTTCGTGATACTCGTCGGTCTTGCTGTCGACGATGACGCCGGCCAGTTCATGGGCGCCACGGCAGGGAGCCAGCGGGTATTCCGATTCGTCAAGCACCGGCCCGTAGGTATGGCGGATGTCGGAGCCGCAAACGCTGACGCGCTCCATCTTGACCAGCACCTGCCCATCGGCGGCGGTGGGGGTTTCGACTTCGGTGAATTCCCAACGCTTGGGGGCGATGAGTTGGGCTGCTTTCATGGTTTGTTATCTCCTTGCGTATTCATCGGTGGAAATGGTGCACGATATACAGTTTTCACCCTCACCCTAACCCTCTCCCATCAAGGGAGAGGGGATGGTGGGGAGGGGACAGTGGAGAGGGGATCAGGCGTTGCTACTCAGCGGGCCGTGGAAACGAGGCAGGATTTCTTCGCCGGCCTGCACCAGCTGCTCCATTGATTCGGTGCCGGAGCAGAGTGGGCGGATGACGAACTTGTACCCGCCGGCGTCAACGTACTGGTCGATGAAATCGCCGATTTGTTCGGAGGTGCCGACGGCCGAATACTCGGTGAAGTGGGCATCGGGCCGCTGGCGGGTCACGAACTGCTCGGATTTTACCTCGCCGGCGTGTTGGTCGTCGCAGATGTAGTAGCCAATCAGCACGCCAACGTGGTCTTCTTCGATCTCGCGGTCGTACTGCTGGGCCGTCTCAAACACTATCTCCCGACCGGAGCGCACTTCTTCGGGCGTGGCGCTGGATACCAGCCAGCCGTCGCCAACACGACCGACGCGCCGCGCCGCTGCTGGACTGCGTCCGCCAATCCATACGGGCGGCGAGGGCTTCAGGAAGGTGCGCGGGGTTACCGTTACGTTGTGGGTGGTGAAGAAATCGCCCTCGTGGGTCACGTATTCTTCCTGCCACAGGCGGCGCATCAGTTCGATGGCCTCGTCGGTGCGCCGGGCGCGGTCGGCCTTGGGCACACCGCAGGCTTCGTATTCGTCGGGGTCTTCCTGACCCAGGCCCACGGCCGGGAAGAACCTGCCTTGAGACAACCAGTCCAGGGTCGCCACCTGCTTGGCCAGCACCACCGGGTTCCGCAGGGGCAGGGCCAGCACACTGGTGCCAAACTTCAGGCGGTCGGAGTAGCCGGCGACCAGAGACAGGGCCACGATGGGTTCCAGGCTGAAGCGCTCGCTGCAAATGCGGTCGCTGAGCCAGATGGAGTCATACTCGTACTTGTCCCCCAACTCAACCAGTTCCCGCAGGAAGGTGGGGTCATCGCCCCCCTGTCCAAAGGCTCCGGGGACATAGCCGATGGCAACGCTCATGGTGTTGGCCTCCTTGGCGGCGGTATTGAGATCAGGGCTAGTTGCGGCGTATTGTAGCAAATGGGGGACGGTGTTGGCGTTGCGGTTTCGATCTCGCTCTGACCTCTCTTGGGTTTTCACCCTCACCCCAGCCTTTTCCCCCTTGGGTTGTCACCTTCACTCTGGCCCTCTCCCCTTGGGTTTTCACCCTCACCCTAGCCCTCTCCCATCGATTCGGCTTTGTACAATCAAGCGGCATAGGCTAGCGTGTCGAGCATCCTGTGGTACAAGAGGCGCGGGACTTTTATCGATTCGTGCTCGCGCTCGGACGGCATAAAAGTTCCCTGCTGCACCCAGAGGTGTCGTCTGACCAGGGCGATGGCGTCGGCGAAGGAAGGGCTGGTTTTGTCATACCACGCCGCGGTGCGCGGCGACATGCCGCCACGCTGTTCGATCAGGATATCCGCTGCCAGCGTCACCACGCTGAACAGGCCAAAGAGCGCGGGGGTGGTTCGGGCGATGGCTCGTTCCGACCACTGGCGCTGGGTTTCTACGCCCAGGTGAGCCCGCAGCTCCTCAAAGGTCACCTCGACCTGCCAGCGCAGCAGATACCACTGCAGTATCCGCAGGGGTTCCGCCTCGGTGTCGGTGCATAGCAAAGCATAGGGCCCGCGGCGCTCCTCCAGGTATCTGATGACAACCCAACGTATGGGAAGGCGCGGCGGCCCGCCGTGGTACCACAGCGCTACGCCCGAAGCGAGCTCGACCATGGCGGTACTGCCGTCGGAACCGGTGGCGCGGTAGGGAATCCATTGTGTAGCGGGATCGTCCAGCACCGCCGTGGGACTGGGCAGTCGCGCGCCGACCACCCGGGGCCGCCCGATCTGGCCGGGCCGCCGCGGTGGCGCGGGCTGGTACCGGGACGCGTCCTTGCGCAGTTTGGTGACGACGACAATCGGCTTTGACATACTCTGGCAATGCCGCAGGAACTCGCGCTTGGCGTAGCCGCCATCGGCCACCACCACCAGGTCCCGGTCCGGCAGCCACCGGCGCAGGCAGACCAGCATCTGCTGGGCGTAGTCGGTGAACGTCTTGTGCCGGCGACCTTTGCGCCGGTCGTAGCGGGCCGACACCACCAGCGCGGTCAAAAACGGTAGCGCCCAGTGTCGACCCGCCCATCCGATACGCGTCAGCAACATCAGGCTCACCCATTGCAATCCGGGGGTCATCACCACCTGGTCGTCCTTGGACCGCACCGGATCCCGATACCGCCCCTTGGCCGCAATCTTCCGGCCCCAGCGTCGTTCCACCGTCTCGTCAATGCCGAACACCAACGGCTCGGTGGATGAACCAAGGCGCCCGGCCACCAGCAGCAACAGTACCCGGCTCAGTTGCAGCGGCGACCATCGGGCACGGTTGAGCACGTGGTGATAGATGGCGAAGTCGCCGTGCTGCCCAATCCCCAGGATGTTGAGGGCGGAGGACACGGTGCGTTTGCCGGGAGACAGGATCGCTCCCATGGCCAGGAGTTGGGCTTTGCGCCAGGTCCTGGGGTCAAACAGGTGCTCAAAGGGCAGCAGCAGGGTTACTATGACTGCGGGCAGGGTAGGCATACTCGACCTCTTTTGGTGATTTGGTCGAGCTTACCCTGTTCTTATAATTTATCTAGCTTTTGTACAAAGTCGAGCCATCGAGGGAGAGGGGATTAACCGGAGATGGGCTCCAGGCCGGCTTCGGCGCGGGCGTCGTTGATGTGGTCGAGGACGCGCATCCGGAGGGGCGGCAGTTCGTAGCCGAGGTCGGCCATCATGCGGCTGTTGTCTACCAGGTACACGTGCGGCACGGGGCGGTCGCCGGTCCGGATACTGGCGTCGGGGATGTAGGAGCGGACTATATCGGCCACGTCGGCGATGGTGGCCAATTCGCCGCCGCTGATGTAGGTGTGGTGACTCAGGTTGTCGGCGAGGGCGACGCGGACGAAAATCTCGGCGGCATCCTCGGTATGGATCATGGGCGACGCCTCTTGAGGGTCGAAATCCATCTCTACGGCCTGGCCAATTGCGGGCAGCGACATCATCAGGCCACCAATCATGCCGGTCATGCCGGTAACGCGCCCGTGTCCGAACACGGTGCAGATGCGGACACCACGGATGTCGAGGCCGTGCAGGGTGCGGTAGCGGGCGGCGGCAAAGTCGTTGACCGCCTTGGTCATGCCGTACACGTTGATGGGCGCGGCCAGGTCGTCCTCGGTGAGGGGGCGGTCGCCGAAGGTGTCCTGCACGCCGTAGACGGCGATGCTGCTGGCGTAGACCACGCGCTGGATGTTGCCCCAGCGGGCCGCCTCGAAGACGTTGTTGGTGCCGTCGATGTTGACGGCCATGCCCGTGGCGGGACGGTCCTCGGTGTCCGGCGGCAGCAGCGCCGCCATGTGGATGATGCGGTCGACGCTATGGCGATTGATGGCTTCCAGCAGGTGATCCATGCGAGTGACGTCGCCGCGGTACATGGAAATCCGGTCCAGCAGGGGCTGCAGGTTGGCCCGGGGTGGCGCCAGGTCGAAACAAAGCACCTCCTGGCCGCGCTCCACCAGCTTGCGAATAATGCGGTTGCCAATGAACCCGGTGCCGCCGGTTACCATTACGGTCATAACCAAACCTCCAAGCGTCGCGCCCGCCCGGGCTGGCGACTTTGCCAAATCTGCGTTGGCAAAACAATACCCAGCATCATACCGATGGGCAGTTGCGGGCGCAAGGAATGCAGGGCGTGTTCCAGGGTCTTTCAGTTTTCAGAAGAAGCCTTAGACTGGGGGTATGAACACGACGGAACTAGCGCAAAGCCTGCCCGCCGTCCTGGCTTCGGTGCCGGACCCCCGGGGATTGCGGGGACGGCGTCATCCTCTGCCGGCCATCCTGACGCTGGCCGTCTGCGCCATGCTCTCCGGGGCCCGCAGCCTCTACGCGATTCATCAATGGGGCCGCCAGCAAGATGCCGCCACGGTGCAGGCCATGGGTTTCACCCGGCCCAGGACGCCAGCGGTGGGCAGCCTTCATACCGTATTCCGTCGGCTGGACGCGGCCGCCTTCGAGACCGCTCTGGCCGGGTGGAGCCGGGCGGGACTGCCGGAGGGGAGCGCCATTGCGGTGGGGCAAAGCCCTGCGGGGGATTCACGGCCAAGAGTTGCCCGGGGTGCGCCTGGTGGCCGGATATGCTCACGAATCCAGCCTGGTGGTAGGGCAAAAGGGGGGTGGGGCCGGTACAGGGGGAACTGACAACGGCCCGGCAACTGACCGCGGAACTGCTGCCGGTGGCGGGTAACGTGATTACCGGGGATGCCTTGTATTGTCAGCGGGACTATTGCCAACAGTTGCTGGACGCTGGGGGTGACTATCTGGTCATCGTGAAAAAGAACCAGCGGGAACTGTACGATGCCATTGCCTTGGCGTTTGCGGAGCCGGTGTGGGGAGCCCAGTACCGGCAGGCCCGGCGGCGGGGCCGTCACGGGGATCGCTGGGAGACGAGGCAGTTGCGGGCTACGGAGGCGCTGAATGAATACCTGGACTGGCCCGGGGTGCGGCAGGTCTGCCAAGTGCGGCGGCGGGTGGAACAGAAGGGGAGCGTGTCTATGGAGACGCGCTACGCTATCACCAGCCTGGGGAGGGAGACCGGGCCGGGGAAACTGCTGGAGTATGTACGGGGCCACTGGGGAATTGAGAACCGGCTGCACTACGTCCGGGATGTGACCCTGGGGGAGGACGCATCCCAGGTGAGAACCGGGGCGGCGCCTCAGGTGATGGCGGCATTGCGCAACGTGGTCTTGGGACTGCTGCGGAGCGGTGGAGAGACCAACATCGCGGCGGCAATACGGCGCATCGGCTGGGCGCCTGGCCAAGCCTTAGCCATCCTTGGCTTGGCCAATCCTTGAAAACTGAAAGACCCTGGGGCGTGTTCGCGCGTACCTACTTTAATCTGGCATCGCGAGGAGCACAGCGTTAATCTGTCATTGCGAGGAGCATAGGGACGTGGCAATCTCGATGAGGTTGAACGCACGTCGGCGAACCGCCGTTGCTACGGCGAGGAGATTGCCACGCTACACTCGCAATACAAGTGGGGGCTCGCAGGAGATGCCGGGCATGCTCGCGTGCCCACCTTATCCGTCATCGCGAGGAGCACAGCGTTAATCTGTCATTGCGAGGAGCATAGCGACGTGGCAATCGCGATGAGGTTGAACACACGTCGGCGAACCGCCGTTGCTACGGCGACGAGATTGCCACGCTACGCTCGCAATGACAAAGTGGGTACGCATGAGATGCCGCGTGCTCGCGCGTAACCCTCAAGCGACGGAATATATTCGTTGGATGAGGTTACCCTACGGCAACCGGCGAGTACGTTTCCATAGCCGGAACCGTCTGCAGCCCCACCCGTCGGCGGTCGATGCCGCGCGCCAGTTCTGACAACAGCCTGGCATCGCTATCGACTGCGGCGTGTAGGGTTTGCGACGGCGCGGCAGCGGCCTGGCCCATCGTGTGGATGTTGGCATCGTGCAACGCGGCCAGCTGCCGGACACTCAGGGGGAGGTGGTTCACCGACCGGGGAGCCATAAACCGGGCCAGAGCTGTGTCGTCATCGGGCACCCGGATGGCGTGGCCGGGGCGTGCGTCGGCGGCCGCGCACCAGGCGGGGAACTTCCCCCCAGCTACGCCCACGCTGGGAAGCCAGTCCAGCGGAACCGCCCGCATCAGGGTAGCGGTCAGCGCAGCATCGTCGTTGCCGAACCGGTTGTTGGTGTCGGGCATGGTGGTGTAGACGCACCCTAGGTCAGTCTCTTCAACGCCGACTGCGATGCTCTTCAAACGGCCAATTACAGCCGCCCATTGCCGCTGGTATAGTTTCATGTTGGCGGCGATGGCGGTTGCGCCGGGGCACCGTTCCAGAGCAGTGGCAAGTAGCATACCGGAGCGGGCGCCGGCGCCGGGACTGCCGTCGACGATTCGGCAAAGAGGGTTGCCGTCCTCGTAAATCAACACGGGTTGGCGCCTCAATTCCGGACGGCGACCGAGTTCCATCCGGTAGGGTAAGTGCCGCACCAATATGCACGTTACCAGCATAGTGGCAGCATTATATCAGAACATTATTTCTGATTGTAAGTGGTCGGGTGTCGCCACCGGGTTCTTTCAATTATCGGAACGTAGCCGTCAAGGGCGAGCTGTCGACAGCGTTGGTCGATACGGCTACGAGATTGCCGCGCTACGCTCGCAATGACATTGGGGGGATAATCGAAAGGCCAAGTGTAGACGCCAGGACCCGAAATGGTCCCTGCCTCAGTCGTTCCAGCCCAGGGTGGAAGCCAGAAAACCCGTGCGTACGACGAACGTAACTGACCGCAGGGCGTTCTGAAACCCGACACCAGGCCGGAAGAAGGGAGCCAATCGGAAAACGCTGGCTCCTGACCCGCTTGGCCGCAGGTTGTAACGCGGGATGTGGTGGCCTGGGCGACCACCCGGGAGATGACCGCAATCGGAGCGTTTACCCCAGCAGCCGCACCACCTTGTCGCCCACCTGTTGGGTCGAGGCGTTGCCGCCCAGGTCAGCGGTCAGGGTGGTTCGTTCATTCAGGACTTGGAGGGTGGCTGCGTTGACCCGGTCGGCGGCCCCTTGTTCGCCGAGGTGTTCGAGCATCATTGCCACCGCAAGGATGGTAGCCAGCGGATTGGCCAGGCCCTTGCCCACGATGTCGAAGGCGGCGCCGTGCACCGGCTCGAACATGGAGGGGAACCGTCGCTCCGGGTTGATGTTGGCGCTGGGAGCCAGGCCCATGCTGCCGGTTACCACCGCCGCGATGTCCGACAGAATGTCGGCGAACAGGTTTGACGCAACGATGACATCAAAGTCCTCGGGCCAGCGTACCAGGTCCATGGCGGCCCGGTCGACCAGCAGTGATTCGGTCTGGATTTGCGGGTATTCGGTTGCTACATCGGCGAATACCTCATCCCAAAACACCATGCTGAAGGCCTGGGCGTTGGATTTTGTTACCGAGGTAACCTTGTTCTTGCCGCCGCGCCGAACGCTGTGCTCGAAGGCCGCCCGAATGATGCGCTCGGTGCCCCTCCGGGTGAACACTCCGCTCTGGATAACCGTTTCGTGAGGGCTGCCGGGGTAGAGGCGCCCGCCCACCGGGGCGTATTCACCCTCGGTGTTTTCCCGGAAGATGACCATGTCGATGTCGCCGGCAGATTTACCGACGATGGGCGATTCGACGCCGGGAAATAGCACCGCCGGACGGATGCAGATGGCCTGGTCAAACGTACGGCGCATCGGCAGCAGCAAGCCTTGCAACGTAACGTGGTCGGGGATGTTGGGGTCGCCAACCGCTCCGAAGAGTACGCAATCGTAGCCCGAAATCTGGGCCAGGCCGTCTTCGGGCATCATCCGACCCGTCTCACGGTAGTAATCGCTGCCCCAACTAAAGTCGGTGAGCTGGAACGACAGCCCATCGGTGCTGGACGCCACTGCCTCCAGAACCTTGCGGCCCTCCGCAATCACCTCCGGGCCGATGCCATCGCCCGCGATTACCGCCAGTTTGTGTTCCGCCATCGCAACGCCTCTGGTGTGGATTCTGGAATCACCCTCACCCCAACCCTCTCCCTTGATGGGAGAGGAGGTTATGCAAGGGAGAGGGGATTAAACGTCTCTCTGGATTGGGGCCCCTACGATGCTGCCCCATTCTGTCCAGGAGCCGTCGTAGTTGCGGACGTTGTCGTATCCCAGCAACTGGCTCAGGACGAACCAGGTATGGGACGAGCGTTCTCCGATGCGGCAGTAGGCTATGGTTTCTCGGGAACCGTCAACACCCTTGCCGCCGTACAGCTCGGCCAGTTCGTCCGCCGACTTGAAGGTGCCGTCTTCGCTGACGGCCTGACCCCAGGGGATGTTGGCCGCGCCGGGAATGTGCCCGTTGCGCTGGGAGCCTTCCTGCGGCAGGTTGGGCGGAGCGTTCAGGGCGCCCGAGAATTCGTCGGGCGACCGCACGTCCACCAGGGCGTGGGAATTGCTGTTGACGGCCTGCAGCACGTAGTCGCGCAGCGCGCGCAGGTCGTTGTTCTCGGTGGAAATGCTGTAGGTGGCCGCGCCGTAGGAAGGAACATCGGTGGTCATGGGGCGATCCTGGGCCAGCCACAGGGCCCGACCGCCGTTCATCAGCCGAACGTCGGCGTGTCCGTAGTATTTCAGCTGCCAGAATGCCCACGCGGCGAACCAGTTGTTGTTGTCGCCGTAGAGGATGACGGTCGTGTCGGGCGAGATACCCACTTCGCCGAGCAGTGATTCCATGTCGGCGCGGGCGACGATGTCGCGGGCGACATTCTGTTGCAGTTGGCTTTGCCAGTTCCAGCTGACGGCGCCGGCGATGTGCCCCTGCTCGTAGGCGGAGGTGTCAACATCGACCTCAACCAGGCGGACATTGGCGTCGCCGCCGTGTTCGGCTACCCAATCGGTAGTTACCAAAGATTCCGGATGTGCGTAATCAGCCATATTTACACCTCTTATGTTGCTCGGTTTATGTTGCTCGGTGAGATGGTCGTTGTCAGGATGCCGCGCCGGATGCGCTGACGTGCTGACAACCGCATCTGGGGTTGCATCGGTTGGTGGGCTGATTATACACGGATGACCCTTTATACATGGATGACCCTTCATGCCGGGCAGGGCAATCGCGTTTTAGCTGCGTAGGACTTTTAGCAGGTAGTCCTCCTTCCAGCCGGCCTGGAGGCGTTTCCCCTGGATGCCCACCTTCAGGCTCGTTTCGTTCTTGAGCAGATTGTGCGAAACCTGCCGCAGCGTGGCCATGTTCTGCGGAGCGTGGTCCTTGCGGATCCGGCAATGGTCTTCCCCGAAAGTCACGTCCAGGCTCCAGTGCAAGGAGTTCTCGATGCTCCAGTGAGTGCGCACCACCTTCAGCAGTCGCTCCGCCGGGGCATCCAGGCTGCTGATGTAGTACCGGGGCTGCACCGTGGTCCCTGCCGGCGTCTCCCGGCGGCCCACCACCTTGACCACCGAGCGCAGGCCGGGCCAGTCCTGCCCGGTGCTCAGGTACTCCAGGCAAGATGGGTCGCTGATTGTCCAGCACTCCCGACGTTCTATCCTTCCGTGGTCTTTGTTCAGGGTGGTGGCGTAGTCATGGGGCACTCCCCCGAAGCCGAACTCCTCCGCTCCCTCGAACCGGTCCCGCACGTCTTCATACAGTTGACCTTGGTTCTCCTTCAGCGCCAGCACGTGGCCGGCTCCCCGGTCCAGAATCCCCTGGGCGATCTCCTGCTGGCAGCCCATGGCGTCGATGGTGACGATGCACCCCTTCAGTTCCAGCATTGGCAGCAACTGGGGGATCGCGGTGATTTCGTTGGACTTCTCCGCGGTCTTCACCTGCCCCAGGGTCAGCGTGTTGGCCGAGGCCCAGGCGCTGACCAGGTGGATGGCCCGCTTGCCCACATTGCGGTCGTGGGAACGCCGTACCGTCTTGCCGTCGATGGCCACCACTTCCCCGGGGATCAGGTCGGACACCGCCTGGGTCCAGGCCATGAAGCACTGCTGGAACTGCTCCGGGTCCAGCCGGGAGAAGACGTCGCCGAAGGTGTCGTGGGACGGGATGCCGTGGGGCAGTTCCAGGAAGGTCTGGAACCATTCCAGCTTGCTCTTGCCGAACAATTCGATGTAGACCCAGGAGTCGGCGCCGCAGATGACGGCGCAGATGGCAATGGCAATGATGTCCAGCAGCTGGTGCCGCTTGCACCGGTCGATCCTGGGGTCCTCCAACGTCCCGAAATAATCCATAATGGACGCGCCCTTCCCCTCTCTCATCACTCCTCCCCTCTCCCCTTCATATCACTGGACTCGCATGCCTGGCCAAGTCTACCAATCTATAACGCGATTGCCCTGTCATGCCGGGTTCAAAACGGTCAGTTGGCCGGGTCCTCCGATTCTCGGCAGTCAGTTGACGGTGGGTCTTTGGAGGCGCCAGGGGTCCCTTCGATAAGAACAAGGGTCCCTTCGATAAGAACAAGGGTCCCTTCGACAGGCTCAGGGTGAGCGGGAAATCTGTTTGGGCGGATAATCCGATGGGCCCAGAACAATTGAGCCGGGGCTAGCCAAGCCACACGAAACCGTCGCGGACACGGGCCAGAGATTCGTCGGACACTGCCACCAATCGTGCCACAGCCTGCCGAAACGGTTCGGGGTCCAGCTCCATAGTACGAGTGTGGGTCGGTACGAGTGTGCCTCGGAGGCGGTTTCCGGGATGACGGGTTATGGAGCAGGATATCGCGCTCTGTTGGCTACCCCGGTGATGACATAACAGTCATGGCAGGGGTTGTTTGAGGCGAAAACGAAACAGAGGCGTTACTTTCCGGCAATAAATTGTTTACCGGCGCGCAATAAACCATTAACACGCCGCAAATACAATCTGCGTGGTCACATCAAGAGGGACGCCGGCCCACAGCACAATGGCCACTAGCTGCGAGACGACGCCTCTACAAAGCATAGGAGGCACTAATGCTTTCGGCGACATCAAACGTTTTCAGCCACGGCGTAGCCGCGGCAAAAGAGTATCCGCTTTCGCTTCGGCGCACCCTGCTGTTGCTAATCGTCGGTCTGCTCGCGGTCGGCTTGCTGGCGACCTTTAACATCGCTTTTGCACAAGATGACGCTCCGACCAACGAATGGCTGGGCGGCTATAGCAACAACATCGTTACCGTCGTCGCTGCGGCGCTGGTCTTCTTCATGCAGGCCGGTTTCGCCTTCCTGGGCGCCGGTTTGATCCGTTCCAAGAACACTACCAACTATCTCACTAAGTCCTTTATGGACTTCGCCATCGCGTCCCTGGGTTTTTGGGCCTTCGGGTTCGCGTTGATGCTGGGCGACACGGCCGGAGGCATCATCGGCCTGACCGGTTGGTTCCTCTCCAGCGGCGACTACGTGAGCTGGATCTTCCAGATGGTCTTTGCCGCCACCGCCGCCACCATCGTGGCTGGCGCAATGGCTGAGCGGACCAAACTGCAAGCGTACCTGGCCTACAGCTTCATCGTCTCGGCGCTGATTTATCCCATCTACGGCCACTGGGTCTGGGGCGGCGGTTGGTTGGGATTGGCCGTCGAGGATGGTGGCGTGTTTGGCGCCCTGGACTACGCCGGTTCCGGTGTGGTGCACGCGGTGGGCGGCTTCGTCGCTCTGGCCGGCGCTTTCGTCGTCGGACCCCGCCTGGGCAAGTTCGTCAACGGCGTCGCACAGGAAATGCCGGCGCACAGCACGCCCTTCGTGGTGGCTGGCACCTTCATCCTGTTCTTCGGCTGGTTCGGTTTCAACATCGGTTGGGGCGACGACATCGGCCTGAACGCCACCAACACCCTGCTGGCTGGAGCTACCGGAGCCGTCGTCGCGCTCTACATCACGCTAATCGCCAAGGGCAAGGCCGACATCCTGATGGCCTGTAACGGCGCGCTGGCCGGTTTGGTGGGCATCACTGCTCCCGTGAACTACGTTGACCCCTGGGCTGCCGTAGTCATTGGTGCGATTGCCGCTCCGATCATGTACTTCGCCGTGATGTTCGTCGAGCGGGTACTGAAAGTTGACGACCCGGTGGGCGCGATCAGCGTGCACGGTTTCACCGGCCTTTGGGGTCTGCTGGCAGTCGCCATCTTCGCCAACGACGGCGGATTTGTTGGCGGCAGCTCGTCGCTCATCGTCCCGCAGATTGTCAGCATTGTGGCGGTGGTCATCTGGTCCCTGGTGACCGGACTGGCGCTGTTCTACCTGCTGAAGTTCGCCATGGGCGTGCGTGTCAGCGAGGCCGAGGAGTTGGCGGGACTGGACATATCCGAACACGGAATCCAGACCTACCCCGAATCGACGGCTACCAGCTAGTCGATAACCCTTAGAAATTCTCCCTCTCCTCACTGCGGGGATCGGAGGTTGTGGCCACCTCCGGTCCCCGTTTTTTCGTGTCTGCCGAGCAACGGCGCCGGGACCGGCCAACCGAGTGGGGACGCCTGGCGGTACCGGGAGTTCGGCCCGCGCTACGACCCCTCTCCTCCCAGGGAAAGAGGGGGCCTATTTCGCGATGCAGTGGACCGTCTCTTTCTCCCGCTGGAAACCATTGCCTAACCTGTTATTTCGGGAAGTGTTGCGACGTGGCAATCCCGGCCTGAGCACGGCGACCGTTGCCACCTTATGCTGATGGTTCTGGTGCTGATGGTTCCGGCCCGCGCCGGAACGACGGTTGTGCACGGTGTCCGGCGAGAGAGGCTTGGGGTGAGGGCGTGTAACAATTTTGTAACATTTCGGACATTGATACGTAACACTGAAAATTCAAACTGAAAACGGCTTTCAATGTCGGGATTCGCACGGGTTTGTTTCGCGGGTGGCAAGGCCACATTGTTACCTCGAAAATGCGGATTTAGGGCTGTTCGTAACTTTGAAGGTGGGGAGTCCGTACAATGGAGTTCACTGAACTTGAGGTACTGTCCTTTCTGATATCGTCGGCTCTGGTGTTCATTATGGTGCCCGGCCTGGCACTCTTTTACGGAGGCCTGGTTCGCCACAAAAACGTCATCGGAACGATGATGCACTCGGTAACCGCCATCGGGGTGGTGAGTGTACTGTGGGTGCTGTGGGGGTACAGCCTGGCTTTCAGCAATTCCGTCGGCGGGCTGGGATTCGTCGGCGACCTCACCAAGTTTGGCATGTTGGGGGTTGAGCTGGACGAACAGGCGTTCATGATATTTCAGGGGATGTTCGCCATCATCACCGTGGCCCTGATAGCCGGCGGGTTCGCCGAAAGGATCAAGTTTTCGTCCTACGTCATTTTCGCGGCGTTGTGGGTGACCATCGTGTATGCGCCGTTGTGCCACTGGGTTTGGGGCGGAGGCTGGCTGGGCAACCTGGGCCCCGTGCTGGGCATGAGTGAAGGCGGGTTCGCCAAGGACTTTGCGGGCGGAACCGTGGTGCACATCGCCTCTGGAACGGCGGCGCTGGCTGCTGCGTTCGTCGTGGGACGGCGTTCCGGGTTCGGGACGGCAACCGTTACACCGCACAACGTGCCCCTGGTGCTGTTGGGGGCCGGCCTGTTGTGGTTCGGCTGGTTTGGATTCAACGCCGGCAGCAGCTTCAACCTGTCGACGCTGTCCGCTGCCAACGCCTTCGTCGTGACCAACGTGGCGGCGGCCACCGCGATGTCCTCCTGGTCGGTGGTGTCGTGGCTGGTAACGAAGCGACCCTCGGCCAGCGGAGCAGCGGCTGGAGCGGTGGCCGGCCTGGTGGCTATCACACCGGCGGCGGGATTTGTCGGTGTGATGCCGGCCATCATCATTGGAGCCGGGGCGGGAGCAGCCTGTTTCTTCGCAGTGGAACTGGTGCATAAGCTGCGCGTGGACGACTCGCTGGACGTTTTCGGCATCCACGGTATCGGTGGGATGTGGGGCGCGCTGGCCACGGGTATTTTCGTGGGCGTGGGTATCGGCCTGGATCCGCTGGAGGTCGACGTTACCCGCATCGAACAGATTCTGTATCAAATTATAGGTATCGGCGCCGCGTTCGCGTGGTCGTTCATCATCTCCAGCATCATTCTGCTGGCGCTCAAATACACGATCGGACTACGTATATCCGACGTGGAAGAAGAGGTGGGTATCGACCTGACACAGCATGGAGAGGGCATGAATCAATAGACCCAGAATTTACGTGAGGCCCGTTCCAGGTAGATCGGGGGACTCCCCTGACCCTAACCCCATTCACACGAGGGGAAAGGGAACTGAAATAGTGGTTTTAGAGCTGCTGGCAAACACACGCATACCAAATTATCCCGATTATCCCGAAAGGAGGGAATCAAAATGACCCCTACGGAAGTAATCCAATTTTGCAAATCAAACGGCATCGGTATCATCGACCTGCGATTCACCGACCTGCCCGGTACTTTGCAGCACGTATCCATACCGCTCAGCGAGCTGTCCGAAGATAACCTGGCCGAGGGTTATGGCTTCGACGGTTCCAGCATCCGTGGCTTCAAGTCAATTGATGAGAGCGACATGCTGCTGATTCCCGACACCAGCACCGCAGTGGTTGATCCCTTCTTTGAGATTCCCACGCTGCACATGATTTGCGACATTATGGATCCCATCACCCGAGACTCCTACTCCCGCGACCCGCGCTACGTCGCTCACAAGGCCGAGGCCTACCTGAAGGACAGCGGCATCGCCGATGTGAGTTACTGGGGCCCGGAGCCGGAATTTTTCGTGTTCGACTCTGCCCGCTTCGACCAGACTACCAACTCGGGGTACTACTTCATCGACTCTGACGAGGGTTTCTGGAACACGGGCTCGGCGACGACCATTGGCGGCGGCAACAACCTGGCCTACCGCCCGCGGAACAAGGAAGGCTATTTCCCCGCTCCGCCTTTCGACACCTTCCAGGACATCCGCTCGGAGATGGTGCAAAAGATTGAACACTTCGGCATCATCGTCGAAAAGCACCACCACGAAGTCGCCACCGCCGGCCAGGCCGAGATTGACGTGCGGTACAATTCCCTGACCACAATGGCCGATACCGTGTCCATCCTGAAGTATGTGGTCAAGAACGTGGCCAAGGCCCACGGCAAGGTGGCAACCTTCATGCCCAAGCCGCTGTTCGGCGACAACGGCACCGGTATGCACACCCACCAGAGTTTGTGGCGCGACGGCAGCAACCTGTTCTATGACGTGAACGGCTACGCGATGCTGTCCGCAACCTGCCGCCATTACATCGGCGGGCTGCTGCAACACGCTCCGGCACTGCTGGCCTTTGCCGCGCCCACGACCAACAGCTACAAGCGGTTGGTGCCCGGTTTCGAGGCTCCGGTGAACCTGGTGTACTCGGTGCGCAACCGTTCGGCGTGCATCCGCATCCCCACCTACTCGGCGAGCCCCAGCGCCCGCCGGCTGGAATTCCGCGCGCCCGACCCGTCCTGCAACCCCTACCTGGCTTTCTCAGCCATGCTGATGGCCGGCATCGACGGCATCATCAACGAGATCGAGCCGCCGGACCCGGTGGACCAGAACCTGTATGAAATGTCGGCGGCGGAACTGTCTTCCATCCGTCAGGTGCCGTCGTCGCTCGGAGAAGCGCTGGAGGCCCTGGAGCGGGACAACGAGTTCCTGATGCGCGGCGGTGTGTTCACCGACGACCTGATCGAAACTTGGCTGGACTCCAAAAAGGTTGACGTGGATGACCTGCGCCTGCGCCCGCATCCCTACGAATTTTTCAAGTACTTCGACGCCTAACCACGAGTCCCGGCAAAATCGGAATGGGTGCCACGGCGACGGGGGAAGGTCAACTTCCCCCAGCCGCGGCACGTAGGTCGTCCCAACCGTGAAATTAGGAGAAACCCGTGCTAACTGACAACCACGCCGCTGAGCGTGAATACGTGCTCCGCAGCGCCCGAGACTTTGACGTCAAGTTCATTCGTCTCTGGTTCACCGACATTCTGGGCCACCTGAAAGGGTTTGCCATTACGGTTGATGACCTGGAGGATGCCCTGGAGCTGGGAGTGGGATTCGATGGCGCCGCGATCGAAGGATTCAGCAGCGACGAGGAGAGCGATATGCGAGCTTTCCCCGACCCGACCACGTTTTCGCTGCTGCCCTGGCGCCCCCGTCAGAACGCCGTGGCCCGGATGTTTTGCGACATCCGCACGCCACGGGGCGAGCCGTTCATCGGCGATCCCAGGCAGGTGCTCAAGCGCAATCTGGAACGCCTGGCGTCCCTGGGTTTTATCTACTACGTGGGACCGGAGCTGGAGTTTTTCTACCTGCAGGACGCCAAGTTACCGGAACCTCTGGACACCTATGGCTACTATGACCAACTGTCCAGCCAACCATCATCGGACTTGCGCCGGGACACGGTGCTGAACCTGGCCGATATGGGCATTCCGGTCAAGTATTCTCACCATGAAGGCGCTCACAGTCAGCACGAAATTGACCTGCAATACACGGATGCCCTCACGATGGCCGACAACGTGATGACCGCCCGGCTTGTGATCAAAGAGCTGGCTCAGGCCGCCGGAGTTTACGCCTCCTTTATGCCCAAACCCTTCACCGGGCACAACGGCAGCGGGATGCATACCCACCAGTCGCTGTTTCGCGGCAACTCCAACGCCTTTTACGATGCGGATGACGATTTACACCTGTCGGTTACGGGCAAGCGGTTTATCGCCGGCCTGCTGCGCCACGCACCGGAAATTACCCTGGTAACCAACCAGTGGGTTAACTCCTACAAGCGGCTGGTGCCGGGTTACGAAGCGCCGGTGCACGTGTCCTGGACCGTTTCTAACCGCCTGGATCTGATTCGCGTGCCGTCCTACAAATCTGGTCACGATACGTCGCTGCGAATCGAGTATCGGGCGCCCGACCCGGCTTGCAACCCCTACCTCGCCTTCAGCGTCTTGCTGGCCGCCGGGTTGAAGGGGATCGTGGAGGAGTATCCGCTGCCCACGCCCATTAATGCCGACGTAAGTTCGATGTTGCCTGAAGAGCGCACCGCCCGCGGCATCACCGCCCTGCCGGCCAGCCTGGGTGAAGCCATCAACCTGGCCCAGGACAGCGAGCTGCTACGCCAGACGCTGGGCGACTTCGTGTTCGACACGCTGATTCGCAACAAGAAGATGGAATGGGGCGAGTATCGCTCAACCGTAACCGACTACGAGATCTCCCGATATCTGCCGCTGTTGTGATGGAGAGGATGAGGTTCTCCACTGTCCGTCGGCGTGGCTTGCCACCTGCACCCCGGCGACGTTCCCGAAGGGCGTGGTAACAACTTGTCAATGCCACCGGGGTATGGCACCCTTGTTCACGGTCGTCGGCGGGGGTAGTGCAGTGGCTGCGCCGGGTATTTTCGTCCTCACGCTGGCCATCTCCCGACGAAGAGAAGTTCGCATAAGCTGTCATTGCGTGGAACGGAGCGGCGTAGCGATACCCTCCCGGGTTGCGGCCAGCGCCGGAACAACGGCGGTGCAAAATCCTGCGTTCCAGCGGAGGAACGGCGGTTTTCCAAAGGTGCTCCTACTCAGCGACCGGGGGTTTGATTCGCAAGCGGCAATGGGGAAGTAAGCATGCAATTTTCCGGCAAGCTGGTCATCATCGCGGCGCTGGCGGTAACCGTGCTGTTGGCGAGCAACATCATCGCCATCAAACCGGTTACGCTGTTTGAGCTGCCGTTCAATATCTTCGGCAGCAACCTTTTTGTGGTGTCGGCGGCCATCGTGTGCTTCCCCGTCGGCTACATTATCAGCGACATCCTGACGGAGGTGTACGGGTTCCGGATGGCACGTGGTGTCATCTGGCTGGGCTTCGTATGCAACTTGCTGATGGTGCTGCTGTTCTGGTTGGGGAACATCATACCGGGGGCGGTATTCTGGGAAGGCGAAGCGTCCTACGAGAGCATATTGGGCGCCACCACCTGGATACTGCTCGGCTCGTTCGTCGCCTACATCGTTGGCGAATTTGTTAACGCGGCCATAATGGTCATCCTGAAAAACCGGACGCAGGGCCGGATGTTGTGGCTGCGCACCATATCCTCCACGGTGGTCGGTCAGGGCATCGACTCGCTGCTGTTTTTCACCATCGCCTTTGGGGTCTCCGGGTTCTGGGTTGCGGAAGACGGTTCGTGGGCGCCGGTGTTCAACGCCACCGTATGCGCCTGGATTGCAAAGTCGGTGTACGAAATCGCCGCCACGCCGCTCACCTACCTGGTGGTGGGCTGGCTGAAACGCACCGAGAACATGGACGCTTACGACGCGCCGCGTTCGCTGAACCCGTTCGGAGTGTTCGGCGGCGCCGATACCAACGCGGCTGCCAGCGCGAACCCCACAGCCGCTGACTGATTCGGCATATGTGCGGAAAAGCGGACGACCCTCATCCTGGCCCGGAGGCCGGCGGAGACGGTCGTGGAGAGTTTGCGCCAGTTGGCAATCTGCGCGGCAGCGAGCTCCAGTGGCATCGGTGGGTCGCTGCTATATTGGCCAACAACTGGCGCAAGCTGCGGACCGGGCAAGGCTGTTGCGGCAATTTGGGTCAGCCGGGTTGTTGACGCCGCTAGTGGGGGCCGGCGTGTTCGGCTAGCGGCTACGCTTCTTCCAGAGTGGCGCCATGTGACCAACACGCGGGCAAGGCTGGACAATGGGCCGCATCACCTTCGTCAGATTCGATGAGGACGACTTCGTAGTTCATCAATAAACTCCACAATAAACTCCGCTGCCGGCCTCGCCGGCTTTCATCGTTGGTTGCTGGTTGCATCGCACGGTCCGAACGCAGTTATCCGCCGGAAACCGTCGATGTGATAGGATTGTGCCGAGTCGGCCCAGCGGAGACTCATTGCGCCCATTCTTCTCCGTGCCGGCCTGACTAGCGAACGCCGGAAGGAGTACATTCCATGCACTCTGAACAGCGCCGGGTGGCCGGCGACGGTTTGCACTACATGGCCATTTTCCCTGACGATTACGACGCCGACAACCAGTATCCAGTGGTGGTGATGCTGCATGGATTTGGCGCCAACATGCAGGATTTGGCCGGGTTGGCGCCGTCCATCAATCGCAAGGGCTACGTGTACGTGTGCCCCAACGCGCCGATCCCGTTTGAGCTGGGGCCGGGCATGGTTGGCTACGGCTGGCATCCACCGCGGGGACAGGCCACCGATGAGCACTACGCCGAGGCGGAAGGCTTGCTGGATGACTTCTTTGCCCAGGCGTTGGCGGAACTCAAAGCCGATGACGGCCGCACGATGCTGCTGGGTTTCTCCCAGGGCGGCGGGATGACTTACCGGATGGGATTGCCACGGCCCGACAAGTTTGCGGCGTTGATCGCCCTCAGCGCCTCGCTGCCTGATCCCGAGGTGCTGCGACCGCAGTTGCCCAACCATCGCAATCAGCCGATGTTCGTCGCACACGGCCTGCATGACCAGCAGGTGTCGATGGACAGCGCCCGTCGGACTCGTGAGTTTCTGGATGCAGAGGGCTACACTCTGTCCTACAACGAGTACAGCATGGGGCACGAAATACCGGTTGAAGTGCTGCGGGACATGGTGCCCTGGATGGAAGCCATTGTGCCGCCGCTGGTCGCGGAAACCGATCGGATATTCTGAAGAAGTGGTTGGGCCCGGTCTGGCCGGCATCACTGGCCGGCATCATTGGGGGAATCTCACCCTTACCCTGGCCCTCTTCCATCAAAGAGACGTGTCAAGGAGACCTTTCAAGCAGACCCTTGCAGAACCGCCGTTCAAGCACAGGCCGGAACCCGCGATGGTACCGAGGCCGCGATCGTCGTGCTCAAGCCGGGATTGCCACGTCGCTGGGCTCCTCGCAATGACGGGTTACGGAATGGTCTGCATCAAACGTCTCCATCAAGGGAGAGGGAACTCAAGGGAGAGAGAACTTTTGGAGGAATTGTTGTCATGAAAGCTACTAGCCGACTGCGCCAGATGCTGGCGTCTGACCAGCTGATCGTTGCTCCTTTCGTGTTGAATGCCCTGCACGCTCGCATCGCCGAAGACGTGGGACATCAGGCCGTGTATATGACCGGCGCCGGCACTGCTGCCGAACGCGGCTTTCCCGACGTTGGCCTGATCACCATGACCGAGATGGTGTCCAATGCGAAATACATTGCTGACGCCGTCAACATCCCGGTGATTTGCGACGCCGACACCGGCTACGGCAACCCGCTGAACGTGCACCGCACGGTCCGCGAGTACGAGTCGGCTGGCGTGGCGGCCATTCACCTGGAAGACCAGGTGTTTCCCAAGAAGTGCGGCTTTTTTGCCGGCAAGCAGGTCGTGCCCGTAGAGGACCACGTGCAGAAGCTCCGCGCCGCCCTGGACGCCCGCACCGACCCAGACTTCGTGATTATCGCACGCTGCGACGCCTACGCCGTCAACGGCTGGGAAGACACGGTGCAACGCTGCCGGGTCTATGCCGATGCCGGCGCCGATCTCGTGTTCGTGGATGGCGTCAAGTCGCAGGACGATATCCAGCGTTATGCCACCGACCTCGGCGACCTGAGCCGGATGTACAACGGCGACCTGGCCACCACGCAGGCGATGCAGGAGTTGGGCTACAAACTGATGATTTGCGGCAGCACCATCTGGCTCATCTACAAGCAGGTGCGCGCGGCCTACGAAGAACTGATGGCCGTGGGCAAGGTGGACCCGGACCGCTATGGCACCCGCTGGGACGTGGCGTCGGTGCTTGGTCTGGACGCCATTTACGAGCTGGAGAAGAAGTACGGCGTGCAGGACGTGGGTACCGATGTGGCGGCGCTGGCGGCGGCCCAAGCCGCGCAGATGGCAGCCGACGCAGCCGTGCCAACCCCGGCTGACGACTAACCTCGATGTTGGATCCGGATGCGGCGATGGCGACCGACCGCTACCAACTGCTGTACGACGGCGCGTGTCCGGTGTGCAGTCGGGAGGTGCTGTGGTTGCACCGCCGCCGGCCTCAATCCATTGACGCTGTGGACATTTCGGCGGGAGGTTTTGACGCATCGATATTTGGGTTGAACGGTGGGCAGGTGGACGCTGCCCTGTACGGCATTCGACCCGATGGCACCGTTACGGTGGGGATGGACAGCCTGCGGCAGGCTTACCGCCTGGCCGGGTTGGGTTGGCTGATGGCCTGGACCGGATGGTGGCCGGCGCGTCCGGCGTTCGACGCTTTCTATCGTAGCTTTGCCCGCAACCGGATGCGGATTGGTGTATTGCTGGGCCGGCGGGAAGATTGCGAGGATCACTGCCGGTTTTGAACGTCTGATATGTGGGCAATCCTTGCAATAGGCAGTTCGATCGCCTTTTGCTTCGTGAGTATTTGCGACAAGCGGTTGCTGTCGTTTCACCTGTACGGCGTGCCGCCGCTATGTTTGTGGTGCGGCCTGACCGGAACGTCGTACGGGGTCGTTACGCTGCTGGTAGTGGGTATACCCGACGGCACGCCGCTGGCGGTGGCGCTGGCCCCGATGGCGGCCGGATTGATGATGGGATGCTCGGTAGTGTTGCTCTTCCGCGGCCTGCGGTTGATGGAAGCGTCGCGAGCCATTGCCATCTCGCAGACCAATCCGATTTATGTGGCCATTCTGGCTTTGTTGTTCCTGGGGGAGCGCATTTCTGTAATCCAGTGGGCGGCCATCGGGTTGGTGGTGGCCGGAGCTGTGCTCATCTCGCTGCGGTTGTTCCACGAAACGCCTTACACCCGGCTGTCCGCCCGGTCAGCAGTGGCAACGACTTCGGAAACCGACGCCGTCAGCAACCGCGGCCTGGCCCGCATCGGGAGTCTGGGTCCGCTGCTGCTGTTGGTCAGCGCACTGTGCGCCGCATCCAGCTTCGTGATAGCCAAGGCCGCGTTGAACGCCGGCTTGCCGGTGCTGACCGTGTTCGGGATGCAGCAGGCCACGGTGGGGCTGGTCTTTTTCCTGGTGGGGTTGACCGGCGGCCCGCGCCTGCTGTCGGCGGTTCGCCAGCCCCGGGTATTGGCGATGCTGATATTCGGTGAATCAATCATGCCGGCGGTGTCCATATTGCTTACGGTGTACGCCTACAGCCTGGGCCCGGCGTCCCTGGTGGCCGCCATGCTGGCGACCCGACCGCTGTTCGTATTCGTGGCGTCCACCGCGCTGTCCCGGATGCGCTGGCACCTGCTGGACGAGACTCTCACCCCAAGGGCGCTTACGGTAAAGGGAGCGTCGATTCTGATGATTGTGAGTGGCGTAGGCGCGTTGAGTATCGGCTAACCGCGACGTTTTCCGACGTCGTGAGCACAAACGGCCTCGTTTGTTGGCCGGGAGAATGGTCGGCGGAGCGGTCGCTTACGTATATGATGCGTCTTTCGCTATTGACGGGAATCGAATCCGTCGTATAGTGCACGAATAATGGTTGTTGATTCGCCCGGAATTGTTGACAACCGACGCCATAACGCATATCATCTTGGAGCAATCTTTTACGCAGAACGGCATCCGGCAAAAGCTGATGGTTTTCGTGCGGAGACTACCAAATAATGGATGAACTTGACCGCAAGATAATTGGAATTCTTCAGGCGGACGGGCGTGCGTCCAACGCCAAGATCGCTCGTGCTGTGGGTGTGAGCGAGGGGACGGTGCGCCGTCGGTTGCGCCGCCTCATCAATGACGACATCATGCACGTGGTGGCGGTGCCCAACCTGGAGAAGATGGGCTATGGCACGACGGCCTTGATCGGCCTGGAGACCGGCCCCGGCAAGTCGGACGCGGTAGCGGAGTCCATTGCGAGCCTCGACGAAGCCCACTATGTTGTGGTTGCCACCGGCCCCTACGACGTCTTCGTGTGGACTGCGCTGGAATCCGCAGAGAGCCTGGGCGATTTCCTCCGCACTCGTATCGGCGTGATTGAAGGCGTCCAAAAGACCCAAACCTTCGTGACCCTGTCCACCAAAAAGCGCTTTACCCGAGTGTAAACGGCGTCCTTTTTTCGCCTCGCACGGCCAATATTTAGTGGCGTTCCGGTTGCATTCACTACCTGCCATGCTATAATTCCGGCACTGATAAATGGCGACCCGACGGTGGGTTTTGCCACCCTGACCCGCAACACATCCTTTGAGGGAATGCCGCTATGACCTACATCATTACCGAGCCATGCGTGGGCGTCAAAGATGCCGCGTGCGTAGACGTTTGCCCGGTAGACTGCATCTACACTACCGATGACGACGATATGTACTACATCAGCCCGGACGAGTGCATTGACTGCGCCGCCTGCGAGCCGGTTTGTCCGGTCACCGCCATCTTCGCTGAGGAAGCAGTTCCCGGTATGTATAGCGAATACATCCAGAAAAACTACGACTATTTCAGCAAGTAAGTGACGATGCGGCGACGGTAGCCGTACCGCCATGGTCTGTAGGTCGCCGGGTCATTAATCGTCGTCAACCGCGACCGGTATTGTGTCAATCGGGGCGGTGCTTGGGCGACCGACAGATCTTCGCGCCCGGCGTTCTTCGGCCGGGCGCAGGTTTTGAGAATTAGTCCCTAACCCGCTGGACCCTATCCTCCGCCTCATGACAATTCCCGATCAGCAGATTCCCGACCACGATGCAAAGGTCAAACCCGATGTGAACATCGTGGTGTGCGCCGATGAACACGGGTGCCAGCGTTGGTACTCTCAGGGGCGCAACGCCGCCGACGTATTGCAGGAACTGCAAGATGCAGTTGCCTTGGAGCACGGCGAACGCGTGCAGATTACCACCGCCGGTTGCATACTGGGCTGCACCTACGGGCCGAGGTTCGATGTGGCCCGCCGCTGGTCGGGGGAGAAAGCGCTGTACGGCGCTATCGCTGGCGAGGCAAGCATCACTCGTCGGGGCCGCGTCAGGTTTGCCCCCATTCCGGCCGAGTTCAGCCAGGTTATCAGCGACAATCTCCCTGAAACGGCGGTCCCGCTGGCCGAGCTGGGCGGAGTTGCGCCAGCAGCCGACATCGACCTGCTGCGTCAGATGTTGCTGGATTGCAGCCGCGGCATTGACCGGGCCGGCTCCGGTCTGAACGAGGCGATCGTGATGGTTCACAACTCGGCTGCCGTGGTTTCCATCCCAGCAACACTGGCTGACCTGGAACTGATTGACGGGGACGGTCGGCACTCCGAGCTGGGTGACATCGCCGTGTTAACAACCGACGGAGACGGGCGGGCGGCGATCCAATTGAGCCGCATACGGCAGGTGGAGTTCATGCACCGGATGTTGGGCAACGATATGCCCAGCTATGCCATCTGGATGCGGGACGAATCACTGGAAACCGTGTACCGCATTTATCTGCGCCGTTCCGACGACGAGTCCAGCAACCCCGCACGCCACCGGTTGTTCATGCAGTTGATCGACAAATACGGCGCCCGAGTGTCTTTGTGAAGGTTGGAGCGCGACGTTGGCCCACGTTGTCGCTGGACCACGTTGTTGATGGATGATCGCCCTGCATCGCCCGGCGTGTGGCGTTCCGGGCCCATTGCCGTTAGAATTAAGACCCGTTCCCGTTAGGATCAAAGACCCATTAGCCGTTTGGAATTACAACCCGTTGGCAATCAAGCAAACTCGAGGAGGAATGAATCCACGATGAGTAACATTGACTCCACACCGGAATTTGTGCGGGAAACGTACCGCAAGATGGACGAAAAACTCCAGCAGGTCAGGGCGCGGCTCAACCGTCCAATGACCATGGCGGAGAAGGTACTGCTCTCCCATCTGGACGATGTGGACGAGGCTGATCTGCGTCCGGGAGCCAGCTATATCAACCTGCGCCCCGATCGGGTGGCCCATCAGGACGTTACCGGGCAAATGGCCATTCTGCAATTCATGCAGTCGGGCCGGAGCCGGGTGGCAGTGCCCACCACTGTACACTGCGACCACCTGATTCAGGCGCGGGTCGGTGCCTCCTCTGACTTGCAGGACGCCCTGAACGAAAGCAACGAGGTTTACCAGTTCCTGGAATCCTCCTGCCGCCGCTTTGGCATGGGCTTCTGGCGGCCCGGTTCCGGCATCGTCCACCAGGTGGTGTTGGAAAAGTACGCCTTCCCCGGCAGCTTGATAATCGGCACCGACTCCCACACCGTGAATGGCGGTGGTCTGGGTTCTCTCGCCATTGGCGTGGGTGGCGCGGACGCCGCCGACGTGATGGCCGGCCTGCCTTGGGAAGTGCGCTATCCGCAGATTATCGGCGTGAAGCTGACCGGCGCCTTGAATGGCTGGACTGCGCCCAAGGACGTCATCATCAAGCTGGCCTACGAGCTCACGGTGTCCGGCGGGACCAACGCCATTATTGAGTACTTCGGCCCCGGCACCGAGTCGATTTCCTGCACCGGCAAGGGCACCATATGCAACATGGGCGCTGAATTGGGCGCGACCGGAGATATGTTCCCCTACGATGAGCGCATGGCGGTGTACCTGCGGGCAACGGACCGGGCAGAACTGGCCGAAATAGCGGCCGAACACCGGCATCTGCTGATTGCCGACCCCGAAGTCGAGCAGAATCCCGAACAATACTATGATCGGGTGGTGGAGATTGACCTGTCCACCCTGGAACCGCACGTTACCGGCCCGCACTCGCCCGACCGGGCGCGCACGATCTCCGAGTTGGCGGCTGAAGCAGAGCGGGAAGGGTTCCCCGACCGGGTGTCCGTGGCCCTGGTGGGTAGTTGCACCAACTCTTCTTACGAGGACATGGAGCGGTGCGCCGACGTGGCCCGCCAGGCGGCGGCTCGGGGAGTAAAGGCCGCATCCGGCCTGCTGGTTACTCCCGGCTCCGAGCAGGTGCGCGCCACCATCGAACGGGACGGCCAGGCGGCTGCCCTGGAAGCGGTGGGCGCAACCGTGCTCGCCAACGCCTGCGGCCCGTGCATCGGACAGTGGAACCGCCCCGAGGCTCGCGGCACGGAAAACAGCATCGTTACGTCCTACAACCGCAACTTCCCCAGCCGCAACGACGGCAACCCCGGCACCATGAACTTTATCGCCAGCCCGGAGCTTGCGGTAGCCATGGGCCTGGGCGGTCGCCTGTCGTTCAACCCGCTGACCGACCCGCTGGTTGACGCCGACGGCAACGAGTTCATGCTCCAGCCCCCGGCGCCGGCGCCCGAGGTTCCGCCCACCGGTTTTGACCCGGGGGCCGATCTGTACCTGGAGCCGCCAGAAGACGGCAGCGATGTTGAAGTTCGCGTCGATTCCGCCAGCAACCGTCTTCAGGTGCTGGACCCCTGGGAAGCCTGGGATGGCAAAGACTTTGAGGACATTCCGATCCTGGTGAAAACGCAGGGCAAAACCACCACCGACCACATCTCTCCGGCCGGCCCGTGGCTGCGCTTCCGTGGGCACCTGAACAACCTGAGCGACAATATGTTCCTCGGAGCTAGCAACGCCTTCACCGAGGACAACGGCACCGGCAAGAACCAGTTGTCCGGCGAAGAAATTGCGCCCATACCCGAAATCGCCCGCGCCTACAAGGCTCAGGGTTTGCGCTGGGTTGCCATCGGGGACGAGAACTACGGTGAGGGTTCCAGCCGGGAACACGCCGCCATGTCGCCGCGGATGCTGGGGGCGGCAGCCATCATCACCCGCAGCTTCGCCCGCATCCACGAGTCGAACCTCAAGAAGCAGGGCCTGTTGGCCCTCACCTTCGAGGATCCGGCAGACTGGGAGCGGGTGCAGGACGATGATCGCATGAGCCTGGTCGGGCTGGGCGATCTAGCCCCCGACCAGCCCGTGCGGGCAATCCTGAAGCACGCCGACGGTTCAGAGGAGACCATCAACCTGCGCCACACCCTGAATGACTCGCAGATCGAGTGGTTCAAGGCCGGCAGCGCGATGAACTACATGAAGCAACTGGAAGAAGCTGGCGGCTAGGCGAGTGATCCTCACGCCGACGATCTCACAGAAAGGGGAGGCTGAAGGCGGTATAATAGATCTAACAAGTTGAGTGATGGACCTTGTGGAATGGTCGTGGTGCTCAATTAAGGAGGCGAAGTGATGGCAACCCGAGATACGTACAATTACACGTACCGAGTAGGTCGCAAGGTGTCGCACCGGGGGATTACTAACAATCCGTCCAGGCGACAAAGTGAACACCTAAGCGCGCGACCGGGGGGCAAATTGACGGTGGACGGGAGGGCGAAGACCTTGGCAGGCGCTCGACAGGTGGAAAGTCGCCAGACGAAAACTAGGGATTATCACGCCTGAGTTATAGGGGTCGCCCGACCGCGTCGGCGGTCGGGCGACCGTAACGTGCTTTCAGTAACGATCTATCAAGATGCCAGATCAAACTAGAGGGGAATCTTCAAGCAGGATTCTTTGTTTAGTCAATAAATTAACTTCCCGTGCGCTGGAAGGCGGATACATTTACCGCGGAGAACCTAGATCACACGATAAGGTGTCCTCCAGCCTATATCGCAGATACGAAGAATCGGTAGAGAGCACCAATTTTGACATTGAATTCGTACAGGCCGAGATCCTTAGAGATGCGGAAAGGTACACTCGATTCACTGGAGAATCGACCGAGATAGAAATTTTATCGCAACTCCGCCATCACGGTGGGGATACGAACTTACTCGATTTTACGACGGATGTACTAGGTTGTGTTGACATTTCACCGTAGCCAGATGAGAGCGGCGGTGAAATGCAGGAAGCCCAGGTATCTGGTGTCCAGCTTCTCAAACCGGGAGAAGATCCGGCGATAGTGCTTGATCTTGTTGATGAAGCATTCGATCAGATGACGCTCCCGGTACAGATGCCGGTCATAGTCGGCGGGTGCCTTGCGGTTCGAGCGGGGCGGAATGACCGGCATCATACCCAGTTCCAGGATGTGTCGGCGAAACTCCTGGGCATCGTACCCTTTGTCGGCCAGTACGTGCTCGCCAGCATAACCGGCGATTAACTCCTCCGCCTGGGTGATGTCGTGCTGTTGCCCGCCGGTCAGGATGAATCGCAAGGGGTTGCCCAAGCCGTCCACGCTCACGTGAATCTTGGTGCTGAACCCGCCGCGGCTCCGGCCCAGGGCCGCCTGGCCACCCTTTTTGGGGGAGCTCCCGCCGCGCAAGGGTGCGCCCGGACCACCGTGCTGTCGATGATCAGGTATTCCAGATCCGCGTCGTCGCAGAAATGTTGATGCATTTGTGCCCAGACGCCTTGGTCAGTCCAACGGGCGAATCGTTTGTAGACGCTGTTCCAGTTCCCGTATTCGGCTGGCAGCAGTCGCCATTGGGCCCCAGAGCGGTTAATCCATAAGACGGCCTCGACAAAACGCCGGCAATCCGCTTCCTGGCCAACGTACAGGCCGGTGCAGCCACGCAAGAAATCGAGAATCCTAGCCCACTGTTCTGGTGATAATCTGATGTTTGACATACGGCCATTATAATGAAATGTCAACACTCCCTAAACTAAAGCCAAGGTGAAATGCGCAGATGGTGGTGGTCAAACGACGGAGCCGGGTCGTTCTCCAAGTACGGATGAGAGGGATTCACGGGCTTAACCCAGCTGATCATCATCGCCACTTAAATGTACATCCCACCTTGGCTTTAGTTTAGTACCGTTTCAATCTGGTTTTGTAGGGTAGATATGCTGGAGCTTACGGTGAGCATCTTGGGTGGTAAACCGCCAGTCTATGGCTGATTTTGCTGCGTTGCGCTCGCGTTCGAGCGCCGCAACCTCTCGCCGCAGCTCCGGCTCATCGCTGATACGGCGGTTCAGACACCCTCTGCTGAAGACGCTCAACTCGATCTCAGCCATGTTCAGCCAGCTGCCATGCGTAGGAGTGTAATGAAACTCGAGGCGTTGGGCGATGCGCCGAGCTTCGCACGGCTCAAATGCTTCGTAGAGCGAGCCGAGCTTGTGGGTGTTGAGGTTGTCCAGTACCAGCCTGACCACCTCGGCATCAGGGTAGGCCTCGTCCACCAGCCACCGCATCTGGTGCGCGAAGTCCACGGCAGTGCGGCGCTCGGTCACCTCCACATGTCTCCATCCACCCTTCGGCTCGCAGATCATGAACAGGTTCCGGGTCCCGTTTCGCTGGTACTCGGTGTCATAGCGTGCCACCCGTCCGGGGGCAGCCTCGATGGGCGGACGCACCTCCCCCCAGTCAATTGCCGGGAGGTCTCGTCGAAACACACTACCGGACGCTCCGGATTGTACTCCGGTTGGTACAGGTCCAGCACGTCCTCCATCCGCGCCACGAACTCCCCGCTCACCTTGGGGATACACCACTCTTTCTTCTGCCAGGGCTTGAGTTCGTTTTTTTGAGTATCTGGCGCACCGTCTCCAGGGAGATGCTCTCGGCAAACTCCAACTCCACCACCTTGTCGGCCAACAACTGGAGTGTCCAGTGCGTGTGCCCTGCGGGCGCGGCGCTGCACGCGAAGGCGATCAGGTGCGCTTCCTGCTTGCCGTCCAGCTTGCGCTCCTGGCCCGGCCGCGGTCGGTCATTGATGGCGGCCTCAAGTCCTTCCTCCACGTACCGCTTCCGCGCTCTGGCGACCGTGGCCGCGTTGACCAACAGCACATCGGCTATCTCACGGTCCCGAAGCCCCTGGTCAGCCTTGAGCAGCGACAGCGCACGCTTCACGGTGCGCACTGACGCCTTGCCTCGCTGGGACACCTCATTGAGACGGGAGCGTTCGGCCTCGGTCAACTCTACTTTATACTTGATGGCAGCCATGGCTGGACACTTCCTCACACAAAGATCATGCCCCAGTATGGCTGCTTTCTTATATTCTTACAAATCTACCTGGCAACGGTACTAGCAGCAAAATGTGGTGGAAGGGAGGTATGTGATGAGTTACCAGTTGAGCAGCACTCAATGGCGGCAGGTGGAGAGTTTCCTGCCGGGGCGTCCCGGTTGGGTCGGCGTTACCGCCAAGGACAACCGGACCTTCGTCAACGGCGTCCTGTGGGTGCTGCGCAGCGGCGCACAGTGGAAAGACCTGCCCCCGGGGTACGGCAACTGGAAAAGCGTCCACAAGCGTTTCACCCGCTGGGCCAGGGCCGGAATCTGGGAGAGGATCTTCCAAGTGTTGCTGGACGACCCGGACAACAGATACGTGATGATTGATTCCACCATAGTGCGGGCCCATCAGCAGGCGGCCTGTGGCAAAGGGGGGCCAAAGTGAGGCTCTGGGCCGCTCCCGCGGCGGACTGAGCACCAAGGTTCATCTCCTTGTTGATGCCCAGGGGTGCCCGGTGCGTTTCTCTCTCACCGGCGGTCAGCGGGCGGATGTCTCCCAGGCCATACCTCTGCTGACCGGTATCGAGACTGGGGCCGTCATCGCCGACAAGGGGTATGAAAGCAACCGGGTACTGGCCTTCATCCGGGACCAAGGAGCGGAAGCGGTCATACCGCCCAAGTCAAACCGGAGGGACCCTTGGGAATACGACCGGGAACTGTATCGGGAGCGCAACCTGATTGAGCGAGCCTTCAACAAATTGAAACAGTGGCGCAGAATTGCAACCCGGTATGATCGCAGGAGCTTGTATTTTCTGTCGGCCCTGCACTTGGTAGCCTCTGTCATCTGGGGTTAGCAATTGTCGATTAGCCCTAGTATTCAGTCAAACCTGAAAGGGCAGATGAAGCGTGAAACGGGCCAGGGTTGTTACGCTGACTGGCAAACAGCGGTGCGGGAGGTGTGGCATCCATGGTTCAGGAGAAATACACGGTACGGTTGTCGGTGGAAGATCGGGATCAATTGAGGGGATTGATCCACAGCGGGCAGCATTCTGCTCGGGTCATCAATCGGGCGCGCATCCTGCTCAAGACCGACGAAGGGTGGAGCGCGTCCCAGGTGGCGGTGGTCCTGGATACGTCGCCGCGCACGGTGTTCCGCACCAAACGGCGGTATTCCGAGGAGGGGTTGGACGGTGTGCTGCACGACCATCCCCAAGCCAACCGGTATCGCAAGCTGGACGATCGGGGCGAAGCCCACCTGATTGCGTTGGCGTGCAGCGACGCCCCCGAGGGCCATGACCACTGGACCCTGCGGTTGCTGGCTGGCAAGGTGGTGGAATTGGGAGTGGTGGCGTCGCTGTCCCACGAGACGGTGCGGCAGCGGCTCAAAAAAAGTAACTGTTCACGTTTGAGGGGACGAGTCGGCTTGCAAAGCAAATTCCGTGCTTGGCTGCCCCTCTGTGAGAGGCCTGATGGCCCGTAGATCCCCACAAGTCTTGTATGTTGAATGAGGACTTCACAGAGGTGGAGTGGGTGCGGCAGACCGATCAAGTCTTGGTCATCAAAGACCGTTGTTCAGCGAGGGTCGCCGCACCCGTCCCCAAAGAGCCCGAACAGTTGCCTGGGCCGAATCGAGCCCGCATCGTGCAAGAACGGGCCAGTACTCCACTGGGACTTCATAGGAGGCAATCATGGGGCAAGAAGGAATCTACGTAGGCATTGACGTCGCAAAGGCCAAGGTGGACGTTGCCGTCCGGCCCACGGGCGAGAGATGGGAGGTTCCCCGCGACGAAGCAGGAATCCCGCAGTTGGTTTCCGAGATGAAGACCCTCGGACCGTCATTGGTGCTGCTGGAGGCTCCGGGCGGCCTGGAACTACCGCTGGTGGCTGCTCTGGCCGCCGAGGCACTGCCGGTGGTCGTCGTCAACCCGCGCCAGGTGCGGGACTTCGCCAGGGCTACTGGGAAGTTGGCCAAGACCGACGCCCTGGACGCCGCCGTGCTGGCCCACTTTGCTGAGGCGATCCAGCCCCCCGTGCGTCCTCTGCGCGACGCCGAAACCCAGGAGCTCAACTCCCTCACTGCCCGGAGGCAGCAGGTGATGACGATGCTGGTCTCGGAGAAGAACCGCCTCGGCGCCGCCACCAGCGCCGTCCGTCCCCGCATTGCGGCCCACATCACCTGGTTGGAGCAGGATCTAAACGACCTTGACCAAGGCCTGCGACCGATGCTCCGGCAGAGTCCGGTGTGGCGGGAGAAGGACGACCTCCTGCGCACCGTTCCCGGCGTGGGTGAGCAACTCTCCCTCACGCTGCTGGCCAACCTGCCCGAGTTGGGCACCCTTGACCGTCGTCAGATCGCCGCACTGGTGGGCGTGGCTCCCTTCAACCGCGACCGCGGCGCCATGCGGGGCAAACGGCACGTCTGGGGCGGACGCTCCCGGGTCCGAGCTGTCTTGTACATGGGGACGCTGGCTGCCACTCGCTTCAATCCCGTCATCCGGGACTTCTACCAGCGGCTGCTGGCCGCCGGTAAGCCGAAGAAGCTGGCTCTGGTCGCTTGCATGCGCAAGCTGCTCGTCATCCTCAACGCCATGCTCAAGCAGCGCTCATCCTGGAGGGACATCACTCCGGCAATCGTCGTTACTTCCTCTTGACATCAAACACAGTTGCTGAACAGTTACCAAAAAAACGCCCTCAAGCCCTGGCGTAAGCAGCAGTGGTGCATCCCCCGAGTGAACGGGGAGTTTGTGGCGGCCATGGAGGACGTGCTGGACTTGTATGCCGAACCCGACGACCCCCAACGGCCGGTGGTGTGCTTTGACGAGACCTCCACCCAACTGCTGGCCGACGTGCGCACTCCGCTGCCCGTCCAGCCGGGACGACCGCGGCGGCAGGACTACGAGTATCGGCGCGCCGGCACCCGCAACCTCTTCCTGACCTGCGAACCCCTGGCGGGCTGGCGCCACGTGGCCATCACCGAGCGGCGCACTATGCAGGACTTCGCCCACCAGATGCAGTGGCTGGTGGACGTGGTCTACCTCAATGCCCCAGTGGTCCGCGTGGTGCTGGACAACCTGAACACTCACCGCATGGCCTCCCTTTACGAGACCTTTCCAGCTGCCGAGGCCCGACGCATCGCCAAACGTCTGGAGTTTCACCACACGCCCAAACACGCCAGTTGGCTCAATCCTGTCCTGAGCTTGCCGAAGGGATGGCGGAGATTGAATTCAGCGTGTTGACCCGTGCCTGCCTCAAAGGGAGAAACCCCGACGCAGACGCTCTGCAACGCCAAATCACCGCCTACGAGACCGAGCGCAACGCAGCGGGCGTCACCATCAACTGGCGGTTCAGCACCCACGACGCCAGAACCAAACTCCATCGGTTTTACCCCTGCCCTACCAACGTTGACTGAGTACTAAACCAAAGCCAAGGTGAAATGCGCAGACGCATGGGGTAAATTTGTGAAGGAACCGAGGTAGCTGGTCTCAGAAATTGCGAGGGGTTGGTGATGGGCGTGAGGGAGATAGACCGGTCTCTGGAACAATGGCAGATGGGAGTCAAGGACTTGCGGCGGCGGATGATTCTGGCTCCCACGCCCCGGGAGCGGGAGCGGTGGTACGCCATCCTGCTGCTGGGTAACAGTTCAGAGTTGCGGGGAAATGAGCAGTTGACGGCAGGCGGCGAGAGGATTTAGACGCTGGGCGCGCCAGGTGCCGAAAATGGATGCCAGCGTCATCTTGCTCTCGGTGCCCTGCTCCGAGCGGGTGCCGCCGCTGATCTTGCGGCTGATGACCAGGTGGCGCAGGCTGCGTTCGGCCGGGTTGTTGTCCGACGGCACGTCCGGTTCGGCCACGAAGACGAAAAGTTCCTTGATGAAGCGCTCGATGCGCCGGCACAGCTTGCCCTGGACAACCGACGGGTCAGACAGGAAAGGGCGGCAGATGGCCAGCAGCTTCCGCTCCCAGGCCAGTTGGGCAACACGCCTTTGCCATGGCTCGTGATGGTTGCAGGCTTTGGCTGCGACATAGAGCTGGTGGACTGCCGCGGCCCATCGGGCCAGTGCGGCGTCTTTGGGGTAGCGGGTGCGCTGGTCGTGGATGTCCCGCAGCAGGTGGGCCCAGCACCGCTGCTTGGGGCCATCGTAATGGTGGTAGGCGGCGTAGAAATCGCTGACCAGCACTCCGGAGAAAGCATCGCTCAGCGCCTCGTCCACCACCGCCTTGCCCCGACCCCGCCGCAGGAAGTAGCGCTCGGTGGGGGTGCTGAAAGTCCACACGTAGCCGTTGGCCCCGCTCTGACGCCAGCCGGTTTCGTCGGCGTGGACCACTGGGCTGGCGCGGATGCGGTCCAGGATCGCGGCCACTGCCGGTTGGGCCCGCTGCGCCGTGCGATGGATGGCGCTCACGATGGCCCCCACGCTGAGGCGCAACTGGTGCACGGTGTCCAGATACCACTGGACGCTGCGGATGGGCAGCCGCCCCTCTTCCCGCAGCGTGGCGATCAGGCTGAGCAGGTTGACGCCGAGACGCTGCTGGCCCAGGACCACGCTGTCCAGTTCCGCCGGAGGTGTGCAGCGCCGTCGGCAGGCCGGGCAAGTCCGAGCAATGTAGACGTGCTCGGTGACTTGCACCGGAACCACCGGCAGCTCGATGACTTCCCGAGTGCGCTGGATCCAGCCGCCGGACAGGTGGGCGCCGCAATCGGGACAGTTCTCCATCACGTGCTCCACCCGATGGGTCGGTGTCATGCGCGGGCGGGCGAAGCCGTGGCGTCGCTGCTTTCTGGGCTGCTGCGCTGGGGGCTTCCGGCCCGATTTCGCCTTGAGGCCGGGCATTCGGAGCGGGCCGCCCGGTTTCGCCTGGCCTTCCAGTTCGGCAATCCGCCGCTGCAACCGCTCAATCACCCGCTGCTGTTCCAGAACGGTGGCCTGCAGTTGGGCGATGATGGCGATGAGGACATCGCGGGTGGCGGTGGTCAGGTCAATTTCGGTATCCACTCCCTGTATATGACATAACCGCCGCCACCCGTGCCAGCGTCTGGCAGCCCGCCTTCGGCCAATTCACCTCACCAAGTCTGAACTGTTACGCTGCTGGCTCAGGGCTTGACGGCAGCGGCGACGGCGGAGGCGCTGGAGCGGGACCCCCACACTATCGGGCGTTGGGCGTCGGCCTTCAGTAGAGTCCCAGGAAGTGGTGTAAGAGTTAGGCGGTTGGCAAAACGCTGACCACCGCGTCATCCTTGATCGGAAATGCCAGACCTGAACAAGGAGAACGACGGTGGTCAAGCAAAGAATGGATCTTTTGGAATTATTACGCAAGCGTGGTATGGACGGAGACGTGGACTTGCTGCGGGAAGCACTGCGGGTCCTGGTGGACGGCATCATGGACGCCGAGGTTTCCGCCCAGATCGGCGCTGAGCACGGCGAACGCAGCCCGGAGCGGGTCACCTACCGCAACGGCTACCGCAACCGCACCTGGGACACCCGGGTGGGCACCATGGAGTTGCACATTCCCAAGCTGCGGGAAGGCAGCTACTTCCCCAGCCTGCTGGAACCGCGGCGGCGCAGCGAGAAAGCCCTGCTGGCCGTCATCCAGCAAGCCTATGTAGAAGGCGTGTCCACTCGGCGGGTGGACGATCTGATCAAGGCCCTGGGTTGCGACGGCATCTCCAGCAGCCAGGTGTCGCGCATCTGCGAGCAACTGGACGAAGTGGTGGAGAGTTCCCTGGGTCGGCCCCTGGACGATGGTCCCTACCCCTACGTGTGGCTGGACGGCCTGACCCAGAAGGTTCGGGAGGGCGGTCGCATCGTCAACGTCTGCGTGGTGGTGGCGACGGGGGTCAATGCCGAAAGGCAGCGTGAGATCCTGGGTATGGACGTGGGCGCCAGCGAGGACGGCGCGTTCTGGCTGGCCTTCCTGCGGTCGCTGACCGCTCGGGGCCTCAGCGGGGTGGAGCTGGTAACCTCCGATGCCCACCAGGGGCTGAAGAACGCCATCGCCGCGGTGTTCACTGGGGCCAGCTGGCAGCGCTGCCGCACCCACTTCATGGCCAACCTGCTCACCCGAGTGCCCAAGCGTGCCCAACCCGGCGTGGCCACCATGGTCCGCACCATCTACCAGCAACTGTCTCCCGCCGAGGTCCACGGCCAATTGGACCGAGTGGTGGAACAACTCCGGGAGCCCTTTGCCCAGGTGGCCGAGCTGCTGGCGGATGCCGCGCCGGACATCCTGGCCTTCACGGCCTTCCCAGTGGCCCACTGGCAGAAGCTGTGGTCCAACAATCCGCAGGAACGGCTGAACCGGGAGATCCGTCGCCGCACTGACGTGGTGGGCATCTTCCCCAACCGGCTGTCGGCGCGGCGCCTGGTGGGCGCGGTGCTGGCCGAGCAACACGACGAATGGGCCGAAGCCCGCCGCTACCTCACCATCCCCAACGCCGCCGGCAACGAGGCACTGCCGAAGCCCAATATGCTGGACGCAGCGGCCTGATCAACATCAAAAGGGATGACGCGCTTTTACACTACTTGACGGGACACTACCCGGCCTTCGGTGAGGGAGGGCCTGCGGCCCTGATATTCGAGCAGACCGGTGGTTCCCCCCCGCCCTTGACCAGACGCAGCAGGAGGAGTTGAAAGGGGCGGTGGAACAACCGCCCGCTGCGGCGGGCATCCAACTGGCCAACTGGTATTGGAGGGTGGTGCGGCAGTTTGTCTCAGAACGGTTTGGCATCAGCCTGTGCCGCAGCAGTTGCCTGAACTGGCTTCACCGGCTGGGGTTTGCCTTCAAGCGTCCCAAGAAGCGGCTGCTCAAGGCTGATGAGTCCAAGCGGGAGGCCTTCGTGGCGGAGTACGCCGTCCGGTGGGAGGAGGCCCAACGGACTGGAGCCAGGATATTCTTTGCCGACGAGGCCCACTTCCGGGCGGACGCGGAATTGCGGGGCAAGTGGGTGCTGAAGGGTAAGCCTGCGTTGGTGGACTCCAATAGCCCGCGGTATGGGGAGAAGGCCAGCTACTATTCAGCGGTGTGCCTGGAGACGGGCGAGGTGGAATGGATGGAACTGGAGGGCAACAGCAACAGCGGGACCTCGGTTGCCTTCCTGACGCAACTGCCTGACGCAACTGAAGGAAAAGCATCCAGGGCCGCTGCGGGCCATCTGGGACAATGCGCCGGCCCACCCGTGGGGAAGCGGTGCGGGAGTACCTCAGGACGCCTGAGCTGGAGCTGAGGCTGGTGAACCTGCCGGGCTACAGCCCGGACTTCAACGCCGATGAGGCTATCTGGGGCTGGGCGAGAGAGGAGGCCACTGGCAATCTGTGCCTGGGGGGCAGGGCGGCGGTACAGGAGAGGGTCGGCAAATTCCTGGCCGGGCTGTCCAGCCGGAAAGACGAGGTGAGACGGCGCTGCCGGACGGTCCTGCAATCAAGGGCCGAAACACTCCCGCGAGACTCCTGTCCCGCGTCAACTATATTTGCCGGTTGGCGTCAATCGGTTTTGCCGGTTCACTCCTTGGCCTGGACGCGTTGCTGGGCAGCGTTGGTCCGGTAGCTGGGGACGTCAAACTCCAAGATGACGGAGTGGTGCACGACCCGGTCAATCGCCGCGGCGGTGGCCATGGGGTTGGCGAAGATGCGCTCCCACTCCGAGAAGACCAGGTTTGACGTGATGCCCAACGACCGGCGCTCGTAGCGTTCGGCGATGAGGGTGAAGAGGACCTCGGACTCCTCGGCGCCCTGGGGCCGGTAGCCCAGGTCGTCGAGGAGCAGGAAGTCGAAGTTGTCCAACTTGCGCAGCTGGCGGGGCAGGTCCAGGTCGCGCTTGGCGGCGAGCAGTTCCTGCACCAGGCGGTAGGCCGGAGCGAAGAGGACGGAGTGGCCGGCTTCCACCAGGCGGTGGCCCAAGGCGCACCGGGCGTGGGTCTTGCCGGTGCCGGGCAGCCCGAAGGCCAGCACGTTGACGCCGCGCTCCACAAAGCTGCCCTGGGCCAGCTGGTCCAGTTGCTGCCGCAGCGCCAAGGGGACTCGGTCGTGCTCGAAGGTTTCCCAGGTCTTGCCCGAGGGCAGCCGGGACTCCCGGCGCAGCCGGTTGATGCGCCGGTGGCGGCGATCCTCAGCTTCCTGTTCCAGTACCTCCAGGAAAGTTGCCAGGGCATCGCCGTGTCCAGCGGCGGTGAAACGAGCCACCGACTGGGCGCCCATGGTGGGCAGCTTGAATTGGCCGCACAACTGGCCGATGCGGTCCTGCATCACGCTGGTGTCCGTCATGCGCACACCCCCGCCGCCGCCAGGCTGACCGTGAGCAGGCGGTCGTAGACTTTCAGGTCCGGCTTCCCAGACCAGACCAGCACCGGAGCTTCGGGCACCTTGGGCTCGGCCAGGTCCCGCACCTCCGCGTAGTCGAAGGACTCACCCGCCTCCAGCAGCAACGACAGCGCGCTGTCCACCGTGGCTTCCATGGTGGTCGCCGCCAGGTGCAGGATCCGCACGTACTCCACGGTCGTCAGAAGTAGAGTACCGGGAGGTGGTGTAAAAGAATCGGTGTAGCCCAAAGCTAACCACCGCGTCATCCTTGATCGGAAATGCCAGACCTGAACAAGGAGAACGATGGTGGTCAAGCAAAGAATGGATCTTTTGGAATTATTACGCAAGCGTGGTATGGACGGAGACGTGGACTTGCTGCGGGAAGCACTGCGGGTCCTGGTGGACGGCATCATGGACGCCGAGGTTTCCGCCCAGATCGGCGCCCAGCACGGCGAACGCAGCCCGGAGCGGGTCACCTACCGCAACGGCTACCGCAACCGCACCTGGGACACCCGGGTGGGCACCATGGAGTTGCACATTCCCAAGCTGCGGGAAGGCAGCTACTTCCCCAGCCTGCTGGAACCGCGGCGGCGCAGCGAGAAAGCCCTGCTGGCCGTCATCCAGCAAGCCTATGTAGAAGGCGTGTCCACTCGGCGGGTGGACGATCTGATCAAGGCCCTGGGTTGCGACGGCATCTCCAGCAGCCAGGTGTCGCGCATCTGCGAGCAACTGGACGAAGTGGTGGAGAGTTTCCTGGGTCGGCCCCTGGACGGTGGTCCCTACCCCTACGTGTGGCTGGACGGCCTGACCCAGAAGGTTCGGGAGGGCGTTCGCATCGTCAACGTCTGCGTGGTGGTGGCGACGGGGGTCAATGCCGAAGGGCAGCGTGAGATCCTGGGTATGGACGTGGGCGCCAGCGAGGACGGCGCCTTCTGGCTGGCCTTCCTGCGGTCGCTGACCGCTCGGGGCCTCAGCGGGGTGGAGCTGGTAACCTCCGATGCCCACCAGGGGCTGAAGAACGCCATCGCCGCGGTGTTTGCTGGGGCCAGCTGGCAGCGCTGCCGCACCCACTTCATGGCCAACCTGCTCACCCGAGTGCCCAAGCGTGCCCAACCCGGCGTGGCCACCATGGTCCGCACCATCTACCAGCAACTGTCTCCCGCCGAGGTCCACGGCCAATTGGACCGAGTGGTGGAACAACTCCGGGAGCCCTTTGCCCAGGTGGCCGAACTGCTGGCGGATGCCGCGCCGGACATCCTGGCCTTCACGGCCTTCCCAGTGGCCCACTGGCAGAAGCTGTGGTCCAACAACCCGCAGGAACGGCTGAACCGGGAGATAAGGCGCCGGACTGACGTGGTGGGCATTTTCCCCAACCGGCTATCGGCGCGGCGCCTGGTGGGCGCGGTGCTGGCCGAGCAACACGACGAATGGGCCGAAGCCCGCCGCTACCTCACCATCCCCAACGCCGCCGGCAACGAGGCACTGCCGACGCCCAATATGCTGGACGCAGCGGCCTGATCAACATCAAAAGGGATGACGCGCTTTTACACTACTTGACGGGACACTACCACGTCGGCACGCTCCCCACGCCATTCCCTGAGCGCGTCGTAGGTCAGCCGGAGGTGCATGGTGGGAAACAGCTGCTCCCGGAAGCGGTAGCGGGCGAAGGCACCAGGCTTGCGCACCAATGAGCCGATGACGTGGCGGTAATTGACGTTGGCTTCCCCCTCGCCACGCACCCGTTCCATCCGTTCCACCAGGTGGCCCTTGTAGTACACTTCCGCCCAGTCGGCGTACAGACGGATCTGCACCTCCTTGCCGATGAGGCGGGAGGGAACGCTGTAGCTATGTCCCGCTACCTGGATGGTGCACCACTTGCGCACCTTGGACTGGTAGTTGACGTATTCCGGCACCGGGGCTGGGGGCAGGGAGCGTAGGCAAAGCAACTCCTGCTCCAGCTTCCCCTGTACCAGGCGATTGCGTCTCTCCACCATCTGCCGGACGAAGCTGGCGTAGTCGTCGACAGTGTCGAAATCGCGACTGCCCCGCAGGATGAGGGCCTGGTCGATGGCGTCCTTCAAGCGGTAGTGGGCGTGCTCGGCGACGCCGTTTTCATGGCTCTGGCCGGGATTGATGCGGGTGGAGCGGAGGCCATAGTGGTCCAGCAGGGCGGCGTAATTGTCGTTAAGAGCGCGGCCGCGGCTGCTGCGCAATTCGTGAGTGGCAGCCGCGGTATTGTCGCTGCGTACCACCTCTGGAACGCCGCCCAGGGTCCAGAGGGCATTCTGCAATCCCTGCTGCAACGCCAGGAAGGTCTCGCCGGCGGCGACCTCAGCGTAGCGCCATCCCGAGTGGCTGAGTATCAGCTGGAACAGCAGGTGGGGGTAGGACTGTCCGGCGATGGTCACCTTGAGTTCCCCGCAGTGGGTGAAGTCGAACTGGGCCTCCCGTCCCGGCGGATGCACCTGGGGGAAGTACACCTCCTGATCCGGACCATGCAGCGCCCGCCTCCTGAGCCGGTCGAAGGGCCTGCAATCGTCGTTGCAGGGTGCGCAGCTGGGACGCGCTGAACCGCCCGGGATGCTGCTCGGCTAGCCAGTCGATAATTGTCGTTGCCTTCAGCTTGCCCGTCGGATCATTCCGCAGCAGCGGCTCAATCTCATCCTCCCACACCCCGTCGAAGGGATCCGGCCGAGTGCGCCACCGATGCTCCGGTTTCGCCTGCGACGGCAATGGGCCACTCTGCCACTTGCGCGCTGAACGCACGCTCATCCCAGCCTTGGCCGCTGCCGTTTCCTGTGTCTTGCCTTCCATACGTTTCTGCCTCAATAGCCTGGTTTGTCGGTCTGTAATCAACGGTACCTCCGTACCGAATGATTACCCCATATCGACCGGCAAAAATAGTCGACGTTACCGGCAGGACTAATTGTCGTCTATCAACTCCCGCCCCGATTCCCAGCACCCGGCAAATGCACATCCCACCTTGGCTTTGGTTTAGTCGCACTTTATTTCGCTTGCGATGGCGGTTCGGGCGAAGACGGCAGGGTAATCTTGTTGTCGAAAACTGGGGCAGATTACTATCTGGAGGAGCCGAGCAGCCCGGCTCATCGTGTGCTGGCTCAAAAGAGTATCTTCGTTCGCCCTCACCGTGGTTTCGTCGACCCAGACCACATAGTTATAGTCCCCAGCGACTTGAAATGGAATTTGCTCGACTACCTGCGCGATTGCCACGACATATCGACGGCCACCGTCTATAACGATTTGAACGGGTTTATCAGGCATCAAGGGATTCATCGAAGCGCCTATACAGAGTTTTATCAAGGAATGGCATGCCAACAAATCGAGGACTATCGGCGGGCAATAGAACATTACGATAGGGCATTGGAACTAAATCCCCACATGGCCGCCGCCTTCAACAATAGGGGAGTTGCATATGACAGCATCGGGAAGCATTGGCGGGCTATTGAAGACTATGATAGGTCGCTCGAACTAAATCCTTCGGATGCTGGCGTATACGATAATCGGGGCGTAGCCTACGCTCACATAGGGATTCACGGACAGGCCGTACAAAGTTATAACAAGGCGATTGAATTGGATCACGACAGAGGTAACAGTTCAGACTTGGTGAGGTGAATTGGCCGAAGGCGGGTTGCCGAACGCTGGCACGGGTGGCGGTGGTTATGTCATATACAGGGCATGGATACTGAAGTGGACCTGACCACCGTCGACCGCGCTGTCCTCATTGCCATCATCGCCGAGTTACAGGCGGTGATTGAGCGGTTGCAGCGGCGGATTGCCGAACTGGAAGGCCAGGCGAAACCGGGCGGCCCGCTCCGAATGCCCGGCCTCAAGGCGAAATCGGGCCGGAAGCCCCCAGCGCAGCAGGGGCCCCGCAAGCAGCGACGCCACGGCTTCGCTCGCCCGCGCATGACACCGACCGACCGGGTGGAGCACGTGATGGAGAACTGTCCCGATTTCGGCGCCCACCTGTCCGGCGGCTGGATCCAGCGCACTCGGGAGGTCATCGAGCTGCCGGTGGTTCCCGCGCAAGTCACCGAGCACGTCTACATTGCTCGGACTTGCCCGGCCTGCCGACGGCGCTGCACACCTCCGGCGGAACTGGGCGGCGTGGTCTTGGGTCAGCAGCGCCTCGGCGTCAACCTGCTCAGCCTGATCGCCACGCTGCGGGAAGAGGGGCGGCTGCCCATCCGCAGCGTCCAGTGGTATCTGGACACCGTGCATCAGTTGCGCCTCAGCGTGGGGGCCATCGTGAGCGCCATCCATCGCACGGCGCAGCGGGCCCAACCGGCAGTGGCCGCGATCCTGGACCGCATCCGCGCCAGCCCAGTGGTCCACGCCGACGAAACCGGCTGGCGTCAGAGCGGGGCCAACGGCTACGTGTGGACTTTCAGCACCCCCACCGAACGCTACTTCCTGCGGCGGGGTCGGGGCAAAACAGTCGTGGACGAGGCGCTGAGCGATGCTTTCTCCGGAGTATTGGTCAGCGATTTCTACGCCGCCTACCACCATTATGACGGCCCCAAGCAGCGGTGCTGGGCCCACCTGCTGCGGGACATCCACGACGACCTGCGCACCCTCTACCCCGATGCTGCGCCACTGGCCAGGTGGGCCGACGCCGTCCACGGGATTTACGACCGGGCCAAAGCCTGCACTCATCCCCAGGCCAAGCGGCGGCGCACCGCCCAACTGGCCCTGGAACGACAACTGCTGGCCCTCGGCCAGCCTTTCCGGCACGACCCGTCGGCAACCCAGGCCAAGCTGTGCCGACGCATCGAGCGCCACATCAAGGAACTCTTCGTCTTCGTGGCCGAACCGGACGTGCCTTCAGACAACAACGCTGCCGAACGCAGCCTGCGCCATCTGGTCATCAGCCGCAAAATCAGCGGCGGCACCCGCTCGGAGCAGGGCACCGAGAGCAAGATGACGCTGGCATCCATCTTCGGCACCTGGCGCGCCCAAGGTCTAAATCCTCTCGCCGCCTGCCGTCAGCTGCTCGTTTCCCCTCTACTCTGAACTGTTACCGACAGAGCTGCTACTTTCGCCAATAGAGGCGAGTCTTGGTTGCATCTGGGCGAATGGGAAAATGCTATGCAAGACCTCGCTACGGCTGAGGGCATGGGTTGCGACATTGCTCGGTCTTTCCATAATGATTACGATGACATCACCGAATTTCAGGACAAAACGGGCTGGCAAATGCCTCAGAAAATCGCCGAGATGTTGTCCTATTAGATCATAAGCAGCCTGCATAACGGCCGAACCGAGTCGAAATCGCATGGCGGATATGTCCTCCGCCGGGTCAGGATGTGGGCTGGTGGCCGGGAGCGCGGCAGGGACTCCGGTTAGGGCAGGGCGGATTTTTGGGGTTGGTGGCTGGCCTGGTGGGCGGCCAGGACGGGAATCAGCCGTTCCAGCTGTTCGCGGGACACCTCTCCCATGAGGCAGATTTGCAACCAGTTGCGATCGCGCAGGTAGCCGCTGGCGTAAGATGTGTAAAAGCCGTGGGATTCCAGCGCCAGACCCAGCTCACTGGCGTCCAGCTCTGCCGGCAGCAGGGCTATCGTGGTAACCGCGCCCATGCTCTCGTGTTCCGCCGCCACCAGCGTGAAGCCCAGCGCACGGAGTCGTTGGCGAATCCAGAGGCCGTCTGCTTCAATGCCCGCCAGCAGTTCTGGCGACTGCCGTTGCAACCCGGCGTCGAGGGCCGCCAGCAGATTGGACGACAGCGTGAACGGAACGGTATCGTTGGCGGAGCTGCCGCAGTGCAGCCCCAAATCCAGGTAGCGCGGCAAGGCCCCATCGGGTTGGGGACGCTCGGCGCAGAACACCAGCCCCAAACCGGGATAGGCCGCCATGCCCTTGCCGCTAGCGGCGCTGGCGAGCCAGACTCCGCGCAGGTCAACCGCTGTGGCGCCAAAGCTGCTGATGCAATCCAGCGCTAGACGCGCGCCGTGCCGCTGGCAAATCGCTTTGAGCCGGGACAGGTCGGCCAGTGCGCCGGTGGAGGTTTCGCAGTGGACGGTCCACAACCAGCCACCAGGTTGGGCGGCTAGCGCGGCGTCAATCCGGCTGTAATCCAGCGGTGTGCCCCACTCGTGCTCCACTGCCGTGAAACGCAGCCCCATGCGGTTGGCGTGGTCGAAAAGGCGACCGCCAAACTCGCCGGCAGCTACGATTACGCCGGGGACGTCCATCCGGGACAATTGGGCGGCGACCACATCGTTGGCCATCGTTCCGGAGCCTACCATGACCGCAGCATGGTTGGCTCCGGTCAACTGACACATCCGCCGCCGCACCCTCAGCATCATTTCCGCGAATTCCGGTGACCGATGCGACTTGGGGGGATGCTGGAATGCCTGCACCACCGCGGCCGGCATTGCAACCGGTCCGGGAGTGAGGATAACCGGCGCGCCTTCGGGTGCGGATACCGCGTCGTGAAACTGGCCGGCAAACTCCATTGCAACGTTGCCCACCGGCCGATACATGGGCTGGTACGGGGCGCTGTCGTTCCCCACCACGGGGCCGAAGGGGATGAACCCGATGTGGCGGTACAGCGGTTGTTGCGAAACTCGCCCCGACATCACCACATAGTCAAACCCACCTTCCTGGCAATACCGCGCCATCATGGTCAGCAAACCTTGCAACACACGGGTGCGGCGCATATCGGGGCGCACCGCCAGCAGCCTGACCTCGCACAGCCTGGCATCTTTGGCCGGGGGCAAATACTGTTCCAGGTTTCCCAGTTTCTCGTCAAGGGAGAAGGGTCGGCGGTCGCGGACGCACACCATACCCACCAGTTCGCTTTCGCGGCGGCAGATAAAATAGGTGTTCTCCCGGTGGAACCGGTCAATCAGGGTGCGGTCGTCGTTGGAAGGGTGCTGCGGCACCTCTTCGACGAAGGATGCGTAGTTGAGTTGGGAGATTTCTTCAAATTCCCAATCCTGATCGGCCTGCTTGAACACCAGGCCAGCGCCGTTATTGCCGCCGCCGCCACGGTTGTTGCCGCCTGTTCCGTCGCTGGCGTGTCCATATTCCGCGTGTCCGTTCCCGTTGGATGACGCCGCGCCGTCGGATTTCGCGGTGGTGTTCGAAATTGGTCGTGTCGAGTCGGTCATAAGCGGTTCAGCTGCAACCGGTGAGCGCGAGCGGCGCCAGTTTGCCTGAAAGCCGATCGTTACGGCAAGTGTATTACTATACTAAATGAATCGAATGGCAAATGGCTTGGAATACGGGAACATATTTACCATAATCCGAACGATGCACACCATAGCCCCGGTGCGATATAATGCCGACAATTCTCAAACTTGGGCGTCGCCCTTCACGGCAAAGATGTCTCATGGCAACGACGTCCCGGAGCCGAAAACCCGAAACGGAGGTACTATTATGTCCCACACACCGAGGCAACTCGGCCATCTGGTCATCAAGGTTCGCGACATAGAACGTAGCGTTGATTTTTACACCAACGTGCTCGGGCTCACGGTCATGACGGCCCGGCCCGGCGGCATGACCTTCCTTTCTGCGAACACCACCATGTCCCACGAGCTGGCCCTGGTTCCGCTGGGAATGGACGCGCCCGGTCCCGAAGATCGCCGCGTCGGCCTGGCGCACATGGCCTGGCAGATGAACTCCTTCCGCGATTTGAAGGAACTGTACGAGCGCTGTAAGGACCACGGCGTCCGCATCAAGCGGCTGGGCGACCACGGTATCTCCATGGGCGTCTACATCTACGATCCGGACGACAACGAGATCGAGATTTACTACGAAGCGCCCGAGTCGGAATGGGGTAACCGGGAAGGCTTCCTGTTCGAAGGCAATTTCCACTGGCAGCTGGATCCCATCGAAGAGCCGGTTGCGGTCGGCGACGACGACTAAACCGACTGCCGTCCACAATCAGCTATCGTCCCCACTGAGGCCGGAGCGTTACCTGGTGACGCTCCGGCCCTGAATTTACAGACCGGTTTGCTCCGGTGTACCAACGTTTCCGGAGTACCAACGTTAAAGTGACCAACTCTTCTGCCATATCCGAACCCGCATCACCAGAATCGGCTTACGACTACATCATCATCGGCAGTGGTATCGCCGGCCTGAACACCGCGCTGCTGGCGGCCAATCACGGTAGCGTACTGGTGATAACCAAAGGCCGCATCGACGACTGCAACAGCCGCTATGCCCAGGGTGGTATCGCCGCTGCCATCGGGCCGGGCGACTCGCCGACGCTGCACCAGCGCGACACCTTGGATGCGGGGGCGGGCCTGTGCGACCCCGCCGCCGTCGCCGTGTTGACCGGCCAGGGCCCAGACAGCATCGCCAGCCTGATCCAGTGGGGCGTCCCCTTCGACACCATCCACGGCGAGATTGCGCTGGGTCGGGAGGGCGCGCACAGCCTGCCCCGCATCCTGCACGCCGGCGGCGACGCTACCGGCCAGCACATCGAAGACACACTCGCGGACCGGGTACGGTCTTCACCCCGCATCACCGTGATGGAGTTCACGCATGCCATCAGCATCTGCGTGGACGGCGGCGCAGTGTTGGGGGTGGAGACGATAGGCGATGACGGCGGGTCGATCCGCGCGTTCCGAAGTTCGGTGGTGGTGGTTAGCACCGGCGGGGCCGGGCGCCTGTACGAGTACACCACCAACCCAGAAGTGGCCACCGGCGACGGCGTGGCGCTGGGGTTTCTGGCCGGCGCCGACGTGATGGATATGGAGTTCTACCAGTTCCATCCGACCGCCCTGTGGCTGCCCGGCGCGCCAACATTCCTGCTGTCTGAGGCGATGCGGGGTGAGGGAGCCATCCTGCGCAACGCGGCCGGCTTTCCTTTTATGGCCGACTACCACCCGATGGCGGACCTGGCGCCGCGGGACGTCGTGTCTCGCGCCATTGCCGCCGAAATGGAGCAGTCCGAAGGCAAACCCGTGACGCTCGACATCTCCCACCTGCCCCGGTCCACGGTTGCCGGCCGCTTCCCCACCATCTACGCGCAGTGCCTGGAATATGGCGTGGACATTACCCGCGAGCCGATCCCGGTAGCCCCCGCCGCCCACTACATGATGGGCGGCATCCACATTGATACCTGGGGCCGCACCAACATTTCCGGTCTGTACGCCTGCGGCGAAGTAGCCTGTTCCGCCGTCCACGGGGCCAACCGGCTGGCCAGCAACTCTCTGCTGGACACCCTGGTCTTTTCCCAACGCCTGGTGGAATGCAGCTTGGGCAACGCTCCCGAATATGCGCCGCACGATGCGTCCGAGCAGCACCTCCGGGTCGATCTGGCCGACCGGGCAATGGTTTGCGCCTCCATACCGGAGCGCAGCCGCGACAACCTGCAAAGCCTGATGTGGCGCAACGTAGGCATTACCCGCAACGGGACGCGACTGCTGCTGTCGGCCCGCATCCTGAACCTGTGGCAGCGCACGACGCCGGCGCCGGAGACTGCCGACGATTACGTGCTGCGCAATATGCTGACGGTGGCGCGGCTGATTGTCGAGTCGGCCCTGGCGCGGCGAGAGAGCCGGGGGGCGCATTACCGTTCCGATTTTCCAGACACCGCAGGGGACTGGCAGCGGCATATTGTTTTGGGCAGAGCACGCTCCCGAACGTAGCCTTCTGGAAGCGTGTCGCGCCCCACGAGCGCCGTTGCCGATGAGGTACCCTGGGTGCCGGCCGGTGTGGGAACGACGGGCAGGCACCCAGCTCCCGCCAGGGCGGACCGTGGGATGGGATGCCGGTGGGATAATTTAGGCGCGGGGTAATATTACGAACCAGCTGCCGCAGAGTTTCCATCCACCGGGCGTTACATTTCTGATTGACGTGTCGGCGGCGTGCTGGGTGGAAGAAGGGCTGAGCAACAATTTCGCCCACGTCGATGCCCTGGTGCCCCGGGGTTACGCCGCGTACGGGCGGTTATTTCACCCGGCGAGCGGGGAAGATAAACGGCGGGTGCGGTGGTCTGAGGTGGCGGCGTGGGCCGGCTCCGTCGCCCATCCGCTGATGGCCTTTGAAGGTATCAGCGCTCCGAAACCTGGGTACGGGGCCGGGGCCGGCGCGCGTCCCTGGCTCCAGGAGCCGATGGAAGATCAGATGGATGAGCAAGACGCCCGCGCACTGGCGGTTCTGCTGTCCGATTTCACCAGGACGCCCCAGCATTGCTATTTCGGCATTTGGGACGGTTTCGGACAGTATTCACCGGGCGCAATGACATTGCTAACCACCTCGGGCGGCATTCCGCAGACCCCGCCCCCGGATGTCATTGCAGCCCAGAGGTTTGACGGAGTGCGGAGAGAATATCTCCTGTACGAAGGGCCCCTCACGGCCATCGGGTCGTTCTTCAACCACTTCCGGTCGCACCCTCCGAACATCTGGTGGCCAGAGGATCGAAGTTGGTGCGTGGCCACGGATATCGATCTGAATACGACCTATGTAGGTGGTTCCGAGGCTTGCATACAGGCAATCATCGGCGAACAATCGTTGGAAGCCCTTGCCACGTCGGCTGACGCTCATGTCCACAGGGCAGCCGACACGATCAACCTGGGCGAGGCGTCTGCATAACTGATACGGAGCGCTCTTTGTACTGACACCGCAGTCACGCGTACCCACTTAAACTGTCATTGCGAGGAGCATAGCGACTTGGCAAGCTCGTCGTCGTAGCGACGGCGGTTGCCCGACGTGCGTTCAACCTCATCGAGCTTGCCACGTCGCTACGCTCCTCGCAATGACAAATTGGATACATATTTGGGTACACATGAGGACACCGCCCGGTTGACGCTACGGGTTCCCCGTTTGTAGTCTGGAGAAAATCCAAAGTTGACATGGCCGGTGGGACTGACCCGACGCCGGGTCGCTTCCACTGGCTTTTTGCTGTGGGACGCTGGCGTCGCATCGTACCGGCCTCGGGGGTTCGTATGAGGAGGTTTGTATGATGGACGAGCAGGGTGGGCGCAATCGCTGGCCGCCCGCGATCGGGTCGATGCAGACCCGGGCGGAGTTGTTGCAGGCGCTGGAAGCCTATCGCCGGGGAATCGCCGAGGCGCCGGTGGTATGCAAATGGGTGGCCCAACCCACGGCGATGACACGCGGGGACGCTCCGATGGCACGGCCGGGCGGGTTTGGCGCCGAGTTCCGCAATGGTGAACCGGAGGCATCCGATGCCGGCGGGGCTCTCACTTTTGTGGCATCCACCGGGGAGGTGGATCGGCACGGCGATACCGTTGCGCTGGACGGTTGGCTGGACTTTACGCATAATTTAGGGAAAGTATAAAGACAGGGTAAGCTGGCCGGACCACACTTTCCACAGAAGGTCCAGCCATGCTCACCCTGCCCGATGCAATTTTACCCGTACTCCATCCCTTCGCCACGCTGTTTCGCAACCCGACCTGGCTGAAAGCCCAAATCCTGCTGGTCGGCGCGATACTGGCCCCAGGCCAACGCACCGTGGCTGCGGCGCTGCGCGTCATGGGCCGCAGCGACCACCGCGACTACGCCCGCTACCATGAAGTGCTCAATCGGGCGGTGTGGTCGCCCCGCCAGGCGGCTCGCATCCTACTGTTGCTGCTGCTCCAGCACCTGGATCAGGGCGATGGCCCGTTGGTCTTCGGCATCGACGAAACCCTGGAACGGCGCCGCGGCCCCAAAATCAAATCCCTGGGCATCTACCGCGATGCGGTGCGTTCCAGCCGGAGCCACCTGGTCAAGGCCAGTGGCCTGCGCTGGATCTCCCTGATGTGGCTGGGCCAGGTTCCCTGGGCGGGACGCTATTGGGCCTTGCCCTTCCTCACCGTGCTGGCGCCCTCGGCACGCTACTACCGGCAGCGCGGACGCCGCCACAAAAAGCTCACTGACTGGGCCCGCCAGATGATCCTGCAACTGCGCCGCTGGCTCCCGCAGCGCTCCCTGGTGCTGGTGGGTGACGGCGGCTACGCCGTACTGGACCTGCTCCACTGCTGCCAATCCTTGGCTCAACCCGTTACCCTCATCGCCCGCTTGCGTCTGGACGCCGCCCTCTATGAACCGGCCCCGCCCCGTCAGCCGGGCCGGAACGGTCGGCCCCCGCTGAAAGGCCGGCGGCTGCCCGCGCTGAAATTACTCGTCGACCATCCCGGTCTGTACTGGACCACCGCCGCGGTAGCCTGGTACAACGGCGCGACCCGCACGGTGGAACTCACCTCGCAAACGGCGGTTTGGTATCGCTCGGGCAAGCCGCCCGTGCCCATCCGCTGGGTCTTGGTTCGGGACCCCCAGGGCGAATTCGCCACACAGGCTTTGCTGTGCACTGACCTGGCCGTGGACCCGACACAGATCCTGGAATGGTTTGTGCTGCGCTGGCAACTGGAGGTTACCTTCCAGGAAGTGCGGGCTCACCTTGGCGTGGAGACCCAACGCCAGTGGTCGGACCGGGCCATTGCCCGCACCACGCCAATCCTGATGGGGCTCTTCTCATGGACCACCCTGGCGGCCCATCTGCTGCGGCAACAACGACCCTCGGCCCATCGTACAGCGGCTTGGTACGCCAAGCCGTCGCCGACCTTCGTGGACGCCATCGCTCTGGTGCGCCGCCACTTGTGGCTGGCGTCCGAGGGTTTTTCACTGTCCGCCGCTGACTCGACTTTGTACAAAAGCTAGATAAATTATAAGAACAGGGTAAGCTCGACCAAATCACCACAAGAGGTCGAGTATGCCTACCCTGCCCGCAGTCATAGTAACCCTGCTGCTGCCCTTTGAGCACCTGTTTGACCCCAGGACCTGGCGCAAAGCCCAACTCCTGGCCATGGGAGCGATCCTGTCTCCCGGCAAACGCACCGTGTCCTCCGCCCTCAACATCCTGGGGATTGAGCAGCACGGCGACTTCGCCATCTATCACCACGTGCTCAACCGTGCCCGATGGTCGCCGCTGCAACTGAGCCGGGTGCTGTTGCTGCTGGTGGCCGGGCGCCTTGGTTCATCCACCGAGCCGTTGGTGTTCGGCATTGACGAGACGGTGGAACGACGCTGGGGCCGGAAGATTGCGGCCAAGGGGCGGTATCGGGATCCGGTGCGGTCCACGGACGACCAGGTGGTGATGACCCCCGGATTGCAATGGGTGAGCCTGATGTTGCTGACGCGTATCGGATGGGCGGGTCGACACTGGGCGCTGCCGTTTTTGACCGCGCTGGTGGTGTCGGCCCGCTACGACCGGCGCAAAGGCCGCCGGCACAAGACGGTCACCGACTACGCCCAGCAGATGCTGGTCTGCCGGCGCCGGTGGCTGCCGGACCGGGACCTGGTGGTGGTGGCCGATGGCGGCTACGCCAAGCGCGAGTTCCTGCGGCATTGCCAGAACATGTCAAAGCCGATTGTCGTCGTCACCAAACTGCGCAAGGACGCGTCCCGGTACCAGCCCGCGCCACCGCGGCGGCCCGGCCAGATCGGGCGGCCCCGGGTGGTCGGCGCGCGATTGCCCAGTCCCACGGCGGTGCTGGACGATCCCGCTACACAATGGATTCCCTACCGTGCCACCGGTTCCGACGGCAGTACCGCCATGGTCGAGCTCGCTTCGGGCGTGGCGCTGTGGTACCACGGCGGGCCGCCGCGCCTTCCCATACGTTGGGTCGTCATCAGATACCTGGAGGAGCGCCGCGGGCCCTATGCTTTGCTATGCACCGACACCGAGGCGGAACCCCTGCGGATACTGCAGTGGTATCTGCTGCGCTGGCAGGTCGAGGTGACCTTTGAGGAGCTGCGGGCTCACCTGGGCGTGGAAACCCAGCGCCAGTGGTCGGAACGAGCCATCGCCCGAACCACCCCCGCGCTCTTTGGCCTGTTCAGCGTGGTGACGCTGGCAGCGGATATCCTGATCGAACAGCGTGGCGGCATGGCGCCGCGCACCGCGGCGTGGTATGACAAAACCAGCCCTTCCTTCGCCGACGCCATCGCCCTGGTCAGACGACACCTCTGGGTGCAGCAGGGAACTTTTATGCCGTCCGAGCGCGAGCACGAATCGATAAAAGTCCCGCGCCTCTTGTACCACAGGATGCTCGACACGCTAGCCTATGCCGCTTGATTGTACAAAGCCGAGCCGCTGACCCTCGACTTTGTACAAAAGCTAGATAAATTATAAGAACAGGGTAAGCTCGACCAAATCACCACAAGAGGTCGAGTATGCCTACCCTGCCCGCAGTCATAGTAACCCTGCTGCTGCCCTTTGAGCACCTGTTTGACCCCAGGACCTGGCGCAAAGCCCAACTCCTGGCCATGGGAGCGATCCTGTCTCCCGGCAAACGCACCGTGTCCTCCGCCCTCAACATCCTGGGGATTGGGCAGCACGGCGACTTCGCCATCTATCACCACGTGCTCAACCGTGCCCGATGGTCGCCGCTGCAACTGAGCCGGGTGCTGTTGCTGCTGGTGGCCGGGCGCCTTGGTTCATCCACCGAGCCGTTGGTGTTCGGCATTGACGAGACGGTGGAACGACGCTGGGGCCGGAAGATTGCGGCCAAGGGGCGGTATCGGGATCCGGTGCGGTCCAAGGACGACCAGGTGGTGATGACCCCCGGATTGCAATGGGTGAGCCTGATGTTGCTGACGCGTATCGGGTGGGCGGGTCGACACTGGGCGCTACCGTTTTTGACCGCGCTGGTGGTGTCGGCCCGCTACGACCGGCGCAAAGGTCGCCGGCACCAGACGGTCACCGACTACGCCCAGCAGATGCTGACCACCATGATGTTCTGCCGCTTCTGAATATCCCGGGTCGTTTCGATCATCAGCTCACGCCGGAAACCCAGCCGCCACTGCGAGCGGTTGACCAGCAGCAGTCGACCCTTGGTGTTCGTTGCTCCGGACGTGACCTTGCCGTCATCGTCTGACTTGGCCATCTCCTCGGCGACAATGACCGGAATGCCGTCAACCTGCGCCAGCTGTCCGCTCAGGATGGTTGCCTGCGGCCCCAGCTTGTCCAGCGTCCGAAACTCATCGATGCCCAACGACTTGATGTAGGTGCTCACGTCGGTGACGTAGGCCAGCTCCGAGGGACGGACGCCATATTTGCCCAGCATGCCGCGCACCTCGTTGTACATGGCGGCGTCCGGATCGGCGCCGTGGCTGTTACCCTGCGTCGCGTTGCCCACCAGGGGCAGATGCAGCAGACCGTCGAAACCCAACAGCCAGTGGCCCTTGCCGGCTTCCGATGCGGAGATGGTTGCGCCATCGGCGTTGATGTTGTTGACGGCGGTGGTGTCGGCGTTCAGCAGCACGTCGTAGATCACCTCCACGGCGTTGCGCGCCAGTGTACTGCGCACTTCGGCGGCCATGGCAATCACCGCATCCTCTTCCAGGGTCAACGACCAGGGCACTTCGGCAACCAGCTCGTAAGCCGTCAGCGTTTGCCGTGCGGTGGTCAGCGCGGTTTCGGTTGCGGCCATGTTCTCGGTGCCGGGATACCAGGACACGTCGCCCAGCTGCAGCGGAATCTGAAAGGGGTTGGTGGGCATATCCACCCGAGGGAACAACGCGGCCACGTGGGTTTCCAGATTCACATCGGCCCACAGCGCGCTGGCTTCCCCGGTGGCGACCAGCTCGTCGCCGCGACTGGTCGTGGTGCTGTCCATGGCCGCCTTCAGGTTGGCTTGCCAGTCCTCCAGCGCCCCGATACTCGCATCGCCCGGCTCACGTTGCTGAGCTCGTAAGACGCTGCTAACACAGGCCAGGTCGAGCTCATCCATACCCCGGTATTTGCCGAAGGGCACCCGGACCCTTCCCGTGCTGCCGGCTCCGCCGCCGTAACGGGCCAGCAGCGCCTGCCGATCCGACTCCCGCTGCCCTTCGACGATATCGCCAACGGCGCGCTTCAGGCGGCTCATCTCCTCTTGCAGGGGCGGAATGTCGGCGTCCAGCCGCTGCCGGTAGAACTCCCGCACTTCCGCAACCTCGTTCTTGATGGTTTCCAATTCCCAGGTAGAAAGCGTCATTAATTTGCAACTTCTTGCACGTATGGATTGTAATTTTCCCGTGACTCAACCAGTATGAATTCCGGTGCTACCGCGCCGCCAGGACGGCCCCGCGCCACTGGCGCAACAGCGACACCACCGCCCCCGCAGTGCCGACCTCCGCTTCGTGGCTGCTGACCTCACGATGGCCGACCTTCAGCAAGGCTTGACTGTTGGCCGGCACGGGTACGGCGCTAATCCCCAGCAACTCGTGCTCCAGGAACTGGATGCCGAGAAATGCGCCACTGCGTAAATCCCGACGCTCCTCGAAGCGCACCGGACGGAATCCCACCGACACGCCGCGCTGGTAGCCCTGCCGGTACAACCCTTCCACCTCTTTGGCGAATCCGGTGGGAGCGAAGTGCATGCGCGCCAGCAGAGCCCGGCCGTTGTTCCAGATGGCCTCGGTAAGCCCAATGGCCGGCTGGCGGTAATCGTGCGCCCACAGCACCACCGGATTCTGCCGGTATTCGTCCAGCTTCCAACCTGGGCTTTACGCTTTTTAAGCCGCGTAGGCAAGCGAATCTATGAGTCGGTGGTACAGAGCGGACGGGACTTTCCGTATATCAGGGTCAGCGGCTCGGCTTTGTACAATCAAGCGGCGTAGGCTAGCGTGTCGAGCATCCTGTGGTACAAGAGGCGCGGGATTTTTATCGATTCGTGCTCGCGCTCGGACGGCATAAAAGTTCCCTGCTGCACCCAGAGGTGTCGTCTGACCAGGGCGATGGCGTCGGCGAAGGAAGGGCTGGTTTTGTCACACCACGCCGCGGTGCGCGGCGCCATGCCGCCACGCTGTTCGATCAGGATATCCGCTGCCAGCGTCACCACGCTGAACAGGCCAAAGAGCGCGGGGGTGGTTCGGGCGATGGCTCGTTCCGACCACTGGCGCTGGGTTTCCATGCCCAGGTGAGCCCGCAGCTCCTCAAAGGTCACCTCGGCCTGCCAGCGCAGCAGATACCACTGCAGTATCCGCAGGGGTTCCGCCTCGGTGTCGGTGCATAGCAAAGCATAGGGCCCGCGGCGCTCCTCCAGGTATCTGATGACGACCCAACGTATGGGAAGGCGCGGCGGCCCGCCGTGGTACCACAGCGCCACGCCCGAAGCGAGCTCGACCATGGCGGTACTGCCGTCGGAACCGGTGGCGCGGTAGGGAATCCATTGTGTAGCGGGATCGTCCAGCACCGCCGTGGGACGGGGCAATCGCGCGCCGACCACCCCGGGGCCGCCCGATCTGGCCGGGCCGCCGCGGTGGCGCGGGCTGGTACCGGGACGCGTCCTTGCGCAGTTTGGTGACGACGACAACGGGCTTTGACATACTCTGGCAATGCCGCAGGAACTCGCGCTTGGCGTAGCCGCCATCGGCCACCACCACCAGGTCCCGGTCCGGCAGCCACCGGCGCAGGCAGACCAGGATGAATCCTTGTTTGGCACAAAACCGGGATCAAGTTCCGCCGTCACCATCGCGTCGCCCTTCACGGCCACCACCTTCACGCCGAAAGCCGACATCGTAGCTCTTTTACCATCGAAGTCCATCTCGTCCAGGCTTTCCGACAACCGCTCGCAGTATTCCCGTATACGGACATCCGCCGTGGCGACGTCTTCCACCAGCCGCTGCTGTTCCTCCAGGACACCCAACTGTTCCAAGAGGTCTTCACGCAGCGCGTTCAACTTAGCCATCTGAGACTCCAACAGCTCCAAACGAACCGTCCCACGGCGGTACAGCTCCAACAGGCGGAACTCCTCGCTCTCGCACTTCGAGACCTCACGCCGCAGCCTTCCCATCTCCTCGCCCAAGTCCCCTTCGCCAGTTCGAACGTTGAGCTTCAGATCCGCGATTATCTTGCTCGGATCCCGGATCGCCTCAACCACCAGATCCCAGACCAACCCCTCCAACCAATCCGCTCGGACGTGCTTGGCAGTACACATGCGCGGATCACCGCGATACCTGCGTGCCGAGGCGTGGCATAGGTAGTACCGGTGACCTCCGCTTTGGGTTTTCCCCGTAATCGCACTTCCGCACCACCCACACTTGGCATAGCTTGTCAGCAAATACTCTCCCGTGTTTCTCCCCTGAACACGCGCCTGCACGTCCTCCAGCCTTTCTTGGACCTTCAGAAACAGAGCCTTCGACACCAAGGGGGGCGTGAAGTCACGTATCTCAATCCAATCCTCTTTCGGAACACGTACCGGCTTCGGCTTTCCACTCCCCACGCGAACCATCCGCTTCTTTCCCCAATAATCCTCTCCAATATAGGAAGAGTTCTGCAGCATGCTTCGCAGCGTGGTGGGATACCATTTTCCACCCCTCTTGGCAGGGATCCGTTTCTCGTTCAACTCACCAACGATCCGGTACAAACTCAAGCCGTCCGCGAACTTTTGGAATGCACTAACCACCACCACTGCCTCCGCATCGATCACCACCCGTCTCCGCAACTTCGGATCGTAGTAGTACCCGTACAACCCCGGGCCATCTCCCGACGGCATGATCCCTGCTCTTGCCAACGCTTCCTTCCCTCGAGTCGTACGTTCCCTGATCTTTGCCCGCTCCTGGTCCGCCGAGAACCCCGTCACGAACTGGATCAACCGCATTTCTTTTGAATCACCGGACGCACCCTCCACGAAGCGGACCACCACTCCGGCGTCCCCGAACTCCTGCAGCAGGTTCAACAAGTCCAACGGGTTCCTCGCCAAGCGGTCCGCCGTGTACACGAACAACGCGTCCACCTCGCTCGCGGCAACCATCCGACGCAGCTTACTCAGCTGAAGCCGGTTGATGTCCGCCCCCGAGGCAATCTCGCGCATCACGTCCTCGGAGAACACCGTGTAGCCATGCTCCTGCGCCAGCTTCACGCACCCGCTCTCCTGGGTGTCCAAAGACGTGCCCTCGCCCTGTGCCATGGTGCTCACGCGAACGTAGATCTTCGCCCTCAACTGTCCTTGCGGCATTTTTAATCCTCCTTGATTTCCGTCTTGATTTCCGTCCGAGACATTCAATCCCGACACAAACAGTTCCAATATGCTCCGCAACTTTCTGACCTCACCACTGGTTTCAACCGACGAAACGGGCACGCCTGCTCGCCTCATCTCCAGCAAGACCACCGGGCCGCGAGCAGTCAGTCGAGTGCGCGACGACAAAATCGAATTCGCCGCCACGGCCACCCTACGGCGCACATCCAAGCCAAGGCACCTCCGCTCCAGCCCAACACACACGTCCCGATAGATGTGGCCCACTCCGACCTCGTAGCCCAAGTACTGAGAGGCCGTCAGGCAAGCAGCCTCCTGAGCGTCCAGCGAACGAGCCGCAATGTCGAGTTCCGCGGCGCTGGCCAGCAGATAGATATTTGCTCTCTTAGCTTCCTTGTTCACTCGAAGACCTCCTCCGTCCCAAAAACGGATTCTCACGCCGCCGGATCGCGCACCATGTGCACCACCCGGCGGCCTTGAAAAATGTGGTGTCACGCAGCCTGTCCAAGCACCTCATTCGCATGGGAACCACTGAACGCGGTCATACGTACCCACTCCCGCTGCTCGGGACAGTCCTTCACTTGGACCACCAACCTCACCCGGCCGCCTTTGCACTCCTTCCACCCGCTGTCCGCCACTCCGTCCACGACGGGCAAACCAGCCACCCAGCCCTCAACTAGCGAACCGTCCAAGTCCAACGACCTCTCCTCAGGCCAAATGCCGCCAGGTTCTGCCGCCGATTGCCAACAACCTCCGAGGCCGCGGTAGTGTCCCGTCAAGTAGTGTAAAAGCGCGTCATCCCTTTTGATGTTGATCAGGCCGCTGCGTCCAGCATATTGGGCGTCGGCAGTGCCTCGTTGCCGGCGGCGTTGGGGATGGTGAGGTAGCGGCGGGCTTCGGCCCATTCGTCGTGTTGCTCGGCCAGCACCGCGCCCACCAGGCGCCGCGCCGATAGCCGGTTGGGGAAAATGCCCACCACGTCAGTCCGGCGCCTTATCTCCCGGTTCAGCCGTTCCTGCGGGTTGTTGGACCACAGCTTCTGCCAGTGGGCCACTGGGAAGGCCGTGAAGGCCAGGATGTCCGGCGCGGCGTCCGCCAGCAGCTCGGCCACCTGGGCAAAGGGCTCCCGGAGTTGTTCCACCACTCGGTCCAATTGGCCGTGGACCTCGGCGGGAGACAGTTGCTGGTAGATGGTGCGGACCATGCGAGAATGTCCTGGGTGGCCAGGCCAGGTTGGGCGCGCTTGGGCACTCGGGTGAGCAGGTTGGCCATGAAGTGGGTGCGGCAGCGCTGCCAGCTGGCCCCAGTGAACACCGCGGCGATGGCGTTCTTCAGCCCCTGGTGGGCATCGGAGGTTACCAGCTCCACCCCGCTGAGGCCCCGAGCGGTCAGCGACCGCAGGAAGGCCAGCCAGAAGGCGCCGTCCTCGCTGGCGCCCACGTCCATACCCAGGATCTCACGCTGCCCGTCGGCATTGACCCCCGTCGCCACCACCACGCAGACGTTGACGATGCGACCGCCCTCCCGAACCTTCTGGGTCAGGCCGTTCAGCCACACGTAGGGGTAGGGACCACCGTCCAGGGGCCGACCCAGGAAACTCTCCACCACTTCGTCCAGTTGCTCGCAGATGCGCGACACCTGGCTGCTGGAGATGCCGTCGCAACCCAGGGCCTTGATCAGATCGTCCACCCGCCGAGTGGACACGCCTTCTACATAGGCTTGCTGGATGACGGCCAGCAGGGCTTTCTCGCTGCGCCGCCGCGGTTCCAGCAGGCTGGGGAAGTAGCTGCCTTCCCGCAGCTTGGGAATGTGCAACTCCATGGTGCCGACCCGGGTATCCCAGGTGCGGTTGCGATACCCATTGCGGTAGGTGACCCGCTCCGGGCTGCGTTCGCCGTGCTGGGCGCCGATCTGGGCGGAAACCTCGGCGTCCATGATGCCGTCCACCAGGACCCGCAGTGCTTCCCGCAGAAAGTCCACGTCTCCGTCCATACCACGCTTGCGTAATAATTCCAAAAGATCCATTCTTTGCTTGACCACCGTCGTTCTCCTTGGTTGGGTTTGGCATTTCCGATCAAGGATGACGCGGTGGTCAGCGTTTTGCCAACCGCCTAACTCTTACACCACTTCCTGGGACTCTACTGAGGCCCCGCTATCATCCGAAACGACCTCCTCGAGTGACTGCTCGGCTGGTCGTGGTGCCGCGGACGAGGCTCCAATCTCCCGCGGTTCCGTTCTTTTAACTTCGGGCTTGGGCAAGCTCGACGGATTCTTAGCCATCTTGTTTCCTCCTTTTCCCATGCAAAGATTTCTTTACCAAGGCCACCAACCTAATCAGGGTTCCACACGGTTGGTGACCTCGCGTTCGTTCCGGTACATCCTTCTCCTGCTGGCCAGCGCTGCTCACACGGGAGTAGACCAGCATATGGCGACCCGTCGCCGGATTACGGTTCGCCTTGGCGACGAAACTGGGGGTTTTGAATTTCATGATTTCCTCCGTAGATGAGATTTGCCAGTGACCCGAAAGTTGTGAGGGGCGTCAACCAAAAAGCCGCGACACCACCGAATCCGCTGGATGGTCTGGACGTCCCAGCTCCTACTTCATTTGGTCAGCATGTCCATTTTGTTCAAATGAACCGCAATGCGGCGGCAAGTCCACCCCTTCAAGCACAACTCGAACACTAGGCGGACGACGCTAACCTCCTGCTCATCTGCGGTCGGGACGTTGTCCACCTTGTCGTGTGTATATCCATAAATGCCGGTACCAGTCCCGTTGGGCAGACGACCCTTGGGGGTGTCGTCGGAAAAGCCGCGCACAAAGCGGAGGACGGCACCGGCCGACGCAAACTCCTTACGCAGCGACATCAGATGGCGAGGATTACGGGACAGGCGGTCCGGCGAGTAGACGTAAACCACCCCGACCTTGCCGGCCTCCACAGCCTGACGAAGCTCACCCAGCAGGGGACGGTCGAGATCAGCACCAGACCACTGCTCTTGGTAGACGTAAGCAGAATTGACCGGTGGTACCCCGTCCTCGGCCGCCTGCCGCACGCAGGCCACACGCTGCGGTTCCTGCGCGGTCTCTGCTCCCTGGGCGGCACTCGAGCGGGTATAGACCGCCGTGTGGCGATCCGTCGCCAACTCGCTTGACGTGTCGGATTTCTTGGATTGCATAATTTCCTCCATGGATGACAATATTGGTGAAAGGACGAACTCCTAGTCCGGCACACGCACCACAGCTCTGCAGGCCGCGTCGCGGACATTGCCCTTCATCGATTCTCTGCACCGGTAGTAACGGAGGCCGGAGGCAGCTCTGACTACCACCAACCAGGACCCACAACCGGCGCATCTCACGGAACCTATCCGCGCTCGGTCACGACCGCCTTCGTCGGTCACAGCCCGCCGGGCCTGTAGGCGCTTTTGGACCTCCTCAAAGAGGTTTTCAGGAATCATCAACGGACACCTCCTTGCGTTCTGCACTCGGTTTCTCTTGCTCAACAACATCCCGCGGTGCACCAGCCGCCCGGCTGACGCACCGTGGCCAATTCATCCTCCTTCGTCACCTTCCGGTTGATCGGACCCCACAATCAGGAACCCAACTCCCAGCCGGTTCCACTCTCGTAGGATCTTCATCACTTCGGACGGGTCCTTGGACAAGCTGCTTAGGTCGTACACGACTACGCACTCCATCTGGCCGTCCCTCGCCGCCTGCATCAAGCGTTCGAACTCGGGCCTGTCCAGACCTGACCCACTTCCGCGCTCTCGGTAAACGAACTCCGGTTCCATGCAGCCAACCTCCTGAGCGAGCTCCGAGCAAACCATCTCTTGCGCGTCAAAAGAAATCTCAGCTTCGACGTCATAGCCCGCCCTGCTACGCAGGTAGGTCGAAGCCCTTTTCGTTTCATTCATCGGTTTCCCCTTTTTTGGCGTTCCTGTTCCAAGCAAAAAGCCGCGACGCCACCGGCCTTCATGGCCGGCGCACCGCGGCAAATTCACAAGGATCCGAGCGCGCCGTCGGCCCGCTAAAGGCTGACGCACCGACCGGAAAAGAAAACCGTGAATTGCTCGCTGAGCAACGTGATATATTAAACAATGTAGTACTCCGTCATTTGCATGTGCGGGGGCTCTACAACCGGCCGTAGCGGCTCCCCCCGCTGCGGCCATCTTATTCATCTGTTGTCCATTATTTCAGCACAATTATCCTACTACGCGTTATGCGCATAGCGCTAGTGGCGTTGGTCACTTTACGCCCAAAGTGGGAAAATCGCCTAACTGGCTTGCGTCAGGCTCTGTCGCTCTCGTCCCCTTTCCTCAGCCAGCAGGAGTATCATCTCCTTGTCTGGCGGCAACCTTCTTTCACCCGAGTAAATCAGCGAACCACGATCACGCGCCCATTCGTCTCCATACCTAACCAGCCCGCCCAACGACGACCGCACCGATGCGGCGCTGGTGGCTCCAGTTTCCCCAGTCGCAAAGATGGCCTCGGCCAACGACACTTCCCGAAGTCTGGGCCCGTACACTTTCGCGACCGCGAGCGCCCGCTGTCGATTGTTCTTCTTGCCAGCCACGACACGCACGTCGTAAATCGGCTCTTTAGTTTCTTCATCAGGGTTTGGTTCCAGGAACTTAGAAAACACCGGGTCAAACACCCACGGAGCGTCGTGATTGTGGCCCACGCCAACCGACTTCTCAGCGCCAGCACTCCCAATACCGCCAGCCAACGCCGCAGCTTCCGCCAACTCTTGAGCTTCCGCCATGAACCGCCTTACGAGCACCAGCTGTTCCGTCAACAGCCGATCCTGTTCCTTCGTGCTTCTCTTCGCTTCCAACAACATCTCTTCGGCAGCGTCGAATACGGACCACAAGTCAACCATTGAATCACCATCCAGGCTAAGACTTCGCACGCCACGGCATAACCTTGATCTCAAAGCAGTGTTACGGCCTGTCATTCAAAATGCCTGTATCCCGGGCGTTGATGTTTTATCAGTATACGCGATTTCCTCACATAGTCTAGCGCCAAAGACGCGAATTTCACGAATTGGTAGATTTACACCGAATTGCACCTACATTGGTCCGGTTAGCGTCCGCACCTGCCACACAACGGCAGCCATCACCCGGAAGAGGCTAACCGCTGAGAGAATGGCAACTGGGCACCCGGACACCGAACCCCCCTCCCAGAAACCAGCTCTGCGTCGACGCTGCAGGCGCGCCGGAGCGTCGACGCAGATAAAGACGCCGGCCGGAACCTCCACTAGCAAGAACTCGATTAGCAAGAACTCAATCAACTTGGGTCAAGCAGACGACGGCACAATCCTGTCCCGTGACGGACAGGCTCCGGAGCCTTGACGAGATCGAGATGCTCAGCATCCACGAAGTAAACGCTCCGCCAAGAGCCGTCCGTTGGGGCGGCTTTTTTGTTTTCTGCCAAACCCAACTTCCAAAGGACACGAACCGATGATAGAGCCCCGCAATACTCGCCAACCCATCGTGAATGACACCCTCTGCTCCACCACCCAGGAAGTCATCCAGCTCGTCCGCAGCAACACCCTTTACCCGTTTCTCCTCGACGCCAAGTTCGGCGACGCCGAAAACGGCCCCATGCCGGACACCGACACAGCCTTGAACCACGACACGCCGCTCGTCTCCATTGGAGGCAAATGGGCCCGCATCATGAGCACCCTCGCCCAGACCGACCAGCAACACGGCAACCCTCTGGCCCAAATCGCCCAGCGCGCCAACGACGTCATGGCCCAAGCCGCCATCGTCAATCGGCACAAACGACGCCCACCACTCTACTCGGAGTCGACTCTCAGAACTCTTATCGAACTGGACTTCGTAGCCCCCGATCACTCGCGGCTCATACGCGCCGCCGGGCACCTCTTCCCACCTCCCATCATCCCGCCCAGCCATGGCATTAATTCGATCATCGCGGACATTGCAGCCCACATGGCCCGTTCCCACGAACCACAGAGACCTGCCCAGGTGTTCGAGTCCCTGCACCGGCGTCAGGACACCCTCGCCAACTGGCCACAACTGGACCTACCCCTCTTCATCCGTCGTGTCGCCGACATCAGGCCCGACGAGTAAGGCTTCTACCACTCAGACCAGCCCTGGGGCAACTTCATCAGCGCCCAACGGCTGGTCGCCAGCACGATGCTACGCATATTTGCCCGAGACCAGCAACCCTGCACCATACAGTTCCTCACCACCGAGATCCAACGTCTCGTAGGCCAATTCCTGCCCAACGGGTACAACACCGTCAACGCCATCCGAAACTTCGTCCACACATCCGACGCAGTCTCCTGGCAAGGCCTGTCCACGTTCGGACTGAAGGAATGGGAAAACGCCCTCAACCCTCAGAACATGGCCCTCCACAGAGGCAGAACCGGAGACCTCATCTACGCGTTCCTGATGCAGCACGGTCCCGCTGACATCGACGACGTAATCGAACACTTCCAGCAGACGACCAACGCCAAGAAGAGAACCGTACAGGAATCCATAAACCACGACCCAAAGGACCGGTTCATCCGGATCTACGACCAGCGCGTGGCCGCAAATCCAATACCAAAGGGCCACAACCCCGGCGTTCCATCTCTCATGGGGGTCCCAGACGCACACCGCCCCCAACCGCCCTCCGTCCTGCAAGAGTCCGAGATCTTCTGGCTCACGCGCTACGTACAGGCTCTGAACGACCTCACGCCACCACTGCCTGAACGAGTCGCCGTAACGGGCCGCCGCGCCGCCGGCTTCGCGCAAGGCGATCCTCTTGCAATCACGGTCGTCGTCGACCCCAGCCACCGGCCCAGCCTGGAACCTCGGCTCGCAAGCATCGCCGCCGCCACATCCAGACTGGTGCCGTCCGTACGACCCAACATCATCATCCTCTCACCCCAGCAGTGGGACCATCAACAGGCGGGCGAAGCTCCCGAAGCGCATCACAACGCCTGGCTAGCAACCAACACCACTCCATAGGGAAACCTGCGGGACACGTGCCCTCGAGTTCGGCAACGCCCGCGTGGGGGACCACACGGTAGTCGTCGACAACGATGGAACCACGCCCGGCCGCCATGCGGTGAGACGCCGCCAACATTGCGTCAGCGAATCTGCACTTCGACCACGTGCAGTGCGTCAAATCGACGCAGAAGCCCTGAAATTGCCATAACGGCACCCGAATCCCTTCAAGCCCGCCAGGACAAAACCAAAACGTGCATCTCGCCGCCATCGTCAAAGAATGGACGGCGAGATGCTTTACTACACCAGCGAATAACGGAACTACGCCGCGTTTAGTTTCGCATGCGGTTGAAACAATCGCTGCAGTAGACCGGACGGTCACCGCTCGGGCGGAACGGCACCGTGGCGTCATTGCCACAGTTGGCGCACACAACGGTGAACATCTCACGTTGACCACCACCACCGCCGCCGCCACCGCCGCCACCATCGCGAGGCTGGCCTCGACGGGCGTTGCGGCACGACGTGCAGCGCCTGGGGTTGTTGGTGAAGCCGCGAGAAGCATGGAATTCCTGCTCACCTACTGTGAACACGAAATCCGAGCCGCAGTCGCTGCATTCCAGGGTCATGTCAGAAAGGGCCACGATTATTCCTCCAAAGGTTTTGTCTATCACGTTGCATATTTTTAGGCCTGATTTCGCCGGGCAAAGTGATTTCCAATACCCAAGGAAGGCGGACCGAAACAACCTGAACTGACACCAATATACCTCAAACACCAACACTGTTGTATCCGATCCCGGCACGCTAGACATCGACCACATGGTCCCCTTGGGCAACGCCCGCCGCAGAAGTGCTTGGAGTTGACTACCGGATACCGGAGCCTACCAAAGAGGAAAGTGCCCGCTGCGTCCAGACGATGCAGGAACTCGGGTTCAGCGAGGAAAGAATCAGAGCCGCAATCGCCACCCTGGGAGTGCCGCCGGGCGGACATCATCCGCCGAAACGAAGAAGAAAAAAGCAGGCCTGAATAAACGGAACTGGCCGAGCGTAGCACGACGCCCGCGTGGCGTGTGTCTGCAAATGACATCGCAGTAAGGGGATCGGCTCACGAGTTCACCAGAACTCCCCACGTACACGGTTGCTGGCTAGCAACCGCATGATGCTGCACCAGAGGCGCTGTAGGCTCGGGTCCAGCCTAAAGGCAGAGAAGCCACCCAAGACTAGCTAAGGGGCTCTCCGTGGCCCCAGCGCAGGAATCTGGGCATTTCACGCGCGGCGCCGCCAGTCTGGGCAGTTAGTCAAAATCAGCACGCCGACAGACGTGCTGCAGCAAATCATCCCAAGTAAATTAGTGCGAAACCAAGGAGCAAAACCAAGATGCCACCGCGAGATCCAAAGCTGGCCGACAGCAGACGGAAGTCCAAGCCCAAGCTGAATATGCCGGAAACGGAACTCACCGCGATGCTCGAGCAGTACTGCGACCTACGCCGGCGAGGTTTCGGCCAGCAAGCCATCCAAACCAAGGAAAGCTGGCCTAGGCATTACCCCAGCCTGCTGCTTGAAGAAGCCCAAAGACGCGATATGCCTGGCTCCCAGGGAAGCCAGGCACAGGCCGTAACGGAATGGCTGCTGGCTATGTACGACGCCGGTACCGAACTTGGCACCATCCAAAGGATGTCGGCCTTTACTGGCCTGCAGATCAAGAATCGGCTGAAAGCCGCCCTGGACGCCGCCAGCGGGCCAGCCCCGACGGACCTCATCATCAGAAATCCAGACGGAGAGCCGGCCAGGGTATCTTGGCTGGACACCAACGGAAACCTGATACACCGGCCGTTCGATGGCGCCTTCCCGCCCGACTACCCAGCCGCACTCGCGGTCCGGCAATGTACAGAAATCTTGTACCGGCTACTGGGTTACCCAAACAATTCCGCCCGTGATCGTGCCTACACCATACTGTCCATGGCAGAGGCCGGCCTGCACTCGTTCGACTACGACACCGGAAAGTGGGTACACGCAGAATTGGACAGAGCCGGACTGGACGAGGACACGAAGCGCACCGTCATCCTGAAACTCCACCATCACCCGAGCGTAGGACAACTCCTACTTCAGCGCTGCGGTATGAAGTCCAAATGGCTCACCGGCAACAAGGCCAGGTCCCTGTCCCGTCTCATGAGACATTACGAATTCTCGCCAGCCTTCACCCGCAACATGGTCGAACACCTGGGCAACGACCCAGACACCTATTACATGATCGGAGCCGATTACCGGATAGCGGAACCGTCCGAAGAGGGAAAGGACCAGTGCATACAAGCGTTGCAGGAAGCAGGGTTCAGCGACGAGACCAGTAAAGCCGCCTTGGCGACGTTGGGAGTCCCGCCTGGCGGACACCACCCGCCGAAACGAAGTAGCAAAAAGCAGACCTGAACCAAGAAAGCTGTCCGAGCGTAGGGCGACGACCGCGTGGCGTGTATCGACAACCGCCGCCACGACAGACTCACCTCACGAGTTCTTCCGAACTCCCCACGTACACGGTTACTGGCCAGCAACCGCATGATGCTGCACCAGAGCCGCACAGAGGCTCGTTTCCAGCCTCAAGGCAGGAAAAACCCTCGGGACTCGCTAAGGGGCTCTGCGTGGCCTCAGGCGCAAGCATTTAGGGCACCTACTCGGCGTTTGCCATCGAGCCTATGGCCGCAGAACCGCAGTAGGGAAAACGAAAGCCGCCCGCATGAACTCCGGCACGACAGCGTGGGCAGAACACCACGGCCGTAACTGCCAGCCCAACCCTGGTTCAGGATAGGAACCACGAAGTCCACCTCGGCTGGACTTGCCAATGTCCCGGGCAACCGTGACGGCTGCCCAGCTTGGGACACAATGCCCTGTCTGCTCCAGAGCCCACCCAAGCGGCCGCCGGCAACGTTTCAGGCCCAAAACCCACAAAGGAAAATAACAACATGGCAAAGCTCGAACTGACCTACCACCAAGCGTTTCCCGAAGACGGCGACCCAGGCTGGCACGCCGGCTGGATGTCCGATGGACGACGCGTCCACGCAACGACAATCTACTGCAACCCAGGAGAACCACACTGGGCGGGCAGCGTCGAAGACCTCGACCGGTGCGAGTGCAACGGCGACGGCACCTGCAACCTCTGCCTGATCCGCGAAGACGATGGGCTAGTGTTCACTCGCGTGACGGGCTGCTACCGCTCCGCCAACAGCGCCATCAGAGCACTGCAACAGTGGGCGGCCAACCCCGACGCACCGCCCCCGCCGGCGCCCTTCAACTGCAACTGGACCACCATGCAGGCCGTCCTGTGCGAAAATGTACCCAACGCGCCCGCCATGCCGCTCGGCACCACCGAATCCATCTACCTGCCCAGCGTACCCACCCCACCGGCAGACCTGTGCGAGAACAATCACGCAGTACTGCTACGCTACTGGACATCCAACGACATCGCGCCTACTCCATGCCCCAAGTGCGGCAAAGAGTCCACCTACGTCCACATGAGCATGAGCGTGGACCCATGCTCTGACGACCTGCGGGGACTACCCGCACAGGCCGCACGACAGTGGATCGTCGAAAACTCCGAGCCGGATGAACTCGGCGCTGTCCCCATACCCGAGGAACGGAGAGGCGGCCTGTTTACCCACGTCAGGTAAGTGCCAGACTGTGAACATGAGGAAGACTGCGACTGCGCCGAGGACGAGTACATCATGTGGGTCATGGACGAGTACAACACCGGTCCAATCCGGACCTCGTAGCGCCAGCCTCCGCAGGAGCGCTTGCCAAAACCGTGGTCTTCCAGCCAACCCGGGAGTTTGGAACGGAACTCACGATCGAATAGAATAAGACAGCGATGTCCTCGCGACACCATGTTGGCCGACTTCTCACCGGCAACAACGACATGGTGTGGAAGCCGCCGTGAAAACCACGGCGGCTTTCGTTTACGCCCAATTTCGCCCAATCAGTTACAATGATGGCAATCCGCCGGGGTTGAGATCCCGGCAACCGGAGGACATCCGTGAGCACTTCTGCATCCGGCTTGGCCGGAAACCGCCCCAGCACGCCTTTCACCAACTCCTTGGACGCCGACGAGCGCCCAAGCATCCGGCAAGTCCTGCAGACCGTTCTCGAAGGCCCGGAGTCCAAGCACTGGGAACAACGGCTTCAGGAGAACCCGTCCCTCGCGGCGGCGCTGACCAGCGCACTGGCGGCCACCCTCGAAGAGTTCGCCACAGGAGCGCCCACACCCGACGCGAAGTCCCCATCCACGTCTGCCGGCCAACGGGCGTCGCGGGAACCAAGACCCAACGGAGACGGCGTCAACGCAACGCCAGAAGCGGCTCCCGAGTGGCAGACAGACCGCAAAACGGCCCCACAGGACAAACCACACCACGACAAGCGAGAGAGCCACCACAGCAACTCCAACGAGGAATCAAGCACAGAACTCGGCAAACCCGCAGACCGGGCGAACGCCGAGGCTTCGGAGGCCGTGGCAAGCACCCGCACCAAGCGGAAAGCCAGAAACCAAGCAAGGAAGGCTAACCAAGGAAAGGAAAAACTTTCCCAGAAAGGAACGGATTCCCAATCCCCGGGCACTCCCGTTAAGCACTCAGTCACGAACAGTGACCATAACCCTAGTCGTAAGCAAAAGCAGACAGTGACCAGATTCCTCGTAGGGGAACGTACCAAGGGAGCTAACAGGGAATCTGGTCACAACTCGACCAACGGCGATCCCGGCCGCCAACGTCTCGGATTCACGCCTACGCCGCAATCCATGCTACCTCAATACGCCTGCCTCTTCTGGGGCCGCCGCATCATGCGGACGGCACACCCCGAAGGCAAGGACAAGATCGGCACTGGACCGTGCAGTAAATGCGACGCCTGCGTTGGCTACAGAAAGTACACCAAAATGGAGCAGTACGCGGCCAGCCAGCCGTCGCCCGTGTCGACGGTCCTGGAATGCCTGTTCCCGACAATCGCCGAAGCCTACAAGTTCGCCGAACTGCCCGCCCATCGACGACGGATCGAACGCGTGCTCCGGCACATCGGTTTCTCGCAACCAGAGGTGGACTGGTTGGAGAACCCTTGGCTGGTGCGCATCATCTGGGACGCACCATCCGACAGCGAAGAGTTCGACCTCATCAAGCAGCACGCGGTAGACTCCGGTGCAGAAAGCGTGAGCCTTGAGGTGCGTCCAGTGACACCGACGCAGTTCATGAACTGGTTACCCAACCGCTTCAGCCTGAAAAAGCCCGAGGGCGGACTGATCGTCCTTTGCCGGTTCTCGAACAACTGGGCTCAAAAAGTGGAAGAACCCCGCAGTTGGCGGAACGGCCTCACGCGCACCGTCAAAAACTCCCCGACGAAAGAAGGAAACCTGCAACCGACTCAGAGCCCACGTGCGAAGGAAATCACCCAATCCTGGAAGCGCTGGTACAAGGAGTCGAAAAACCCGAAGTGGACGCCGGAGCTTAGGCAGAGCTTCAAAGAGGACGCACAACGCAGGCTGGAACGTGCACGGTACGTCGAATTCATGGACTGGCTGCACCGCTGGGAAGCCCTACAGCCGAACCACATCATAAGCTCAAAAGAGTTCATCGACGCCTACGTACGCGGAGAGAAACCGTCCGCCCGAGAATGGCAGGAGGAAACCCTAGAAGTCTGGCCGGAAAGCCAATTTGCCAAGTTTTTGGCGTTGAGCATCAGACGTATTATTGTCGCCTTCGCCGTCATGATGTATGCAAAGCGTCCCGACGATCCATTTATGCGTCGATAATCGGCGTAGGGAATACCCCATTTCCCGAAGCATCGGGGTTTCCGGCCGCGTTTCTAGGACCCAAAGAGATGGTTGTTGAAGTCGCCAGATGGCTGAACGGCGAACGGGACCCTGCACCCGCGGTCCTGATGGCGGCCGAACGGCTCGGATTTGTCGGATTGATGGCGGCTCCCATTGACGCCAGCTTCTTGGCCGAACTTACGACCTCACTGCCCCCGTTGGTGTTTCACGATGCACCATCCGCCGCGTCCGACCCGTTCGACGGCTACGAAGAAATGGTTGCCTGAAAGCGACACCAACCGCGGCAAATCAGCCACGCTGAGGCCCTGTTTTCACCGCGGTAGGGAAACATACACCGGAGCAAAAAAAGGGCCCCAGAGCGGCCCAAATGCAGAAACTGAGGCACTCCGGCCGCAGATAAGAAAATTGCCAAACTCACCCGAAGATAAAATCAAAGGATAAGCCAGTCACCTGACTTGCACCCCATTTCGCTGCAGTACCCAGTACGGACCAGCAAGCAGGTTTACCCAGAAGTCGAACGACTGCCACCACTTTGGCCTCCCGGCAGCGAACCCAACGTGAGTGGGCCGAAGCCCGCCGTATCAAACGTGCCCACACAGCCGCGTACACCTCTTGCGGTGGCCGTATAGGTCAAAGACCACCAGACACCAGTTTCAGCCTCTCGGCGGGCCTGCTGGAACCGCGAAAGCTGCAACGAGGTCATGAGCTGACTACCAACGGAGAAGCCGGCGTCGCCGGCATTGCCCAGTAGCATGAATTTCAAGCCAGGAGAATCTGGACGCATCAGCATCTCAGGCCTGAAGTCCAGAGGATGGACCGACAAAACGGTACACGAATTTCTCGGCATGGCCGACTGGACGACCGACAACCCACACTACAAGAACGCGGCACCAATGCTCCTCTACGACGTTCACAGGGTGGAGCAAGCAGAGCAAGACCCCTGGTTCCAGAGGCGAAGACGCGGCGGCAAAAATAGCCGCCGCCCAATCCCAGCCGAAGACCTCAACAGCACGGGAACATTCCGCAGCATCCCACCTGTACCGTTGGACACTCAACGAACAGCCTTTGAACAACGAGAAGCGGTGGCGCAGGTGCAGAACGTGCTTGGCGTACCACGCAAACAAATTGCCCAGGAACTCGGCGTGTCGGAGGCTACCCTCCGACGCTACCTCAGAACTCCCGAGCAGAGAGCCGAATCAGCCACCAGAGCACAACGTCAACTGCACGCAGCCGAAACGGCCAGACAGACGGCTGCGCAACGCCACGAACTGGAACGAGCAGAGCGTGCACAGCGGCATCAGGTCCGCCTTTCGGCCAGAACTCTCTACGACACTGGACTAACGGCCGACGAAGCAGCAGACATACTGGGAATCACACCATTCCAAGCCGGAAAATTCATAGTGGAATCCGGCGTCAGACAGCGAGCCGTCAGATGGAAGAACGTTCCACAGGAAGAGATGGAGCGTCGCCAGCGAGCCGCCGACAACAAGCGCAAGAGAAAACAGCGGCGCGACAATCGCCAGCAGGCGGCCGGTAAGAAAGCCAAGTAGTGGTAAACCCTGATTTGGTGGTGCCTACGCCAACGGCCAGTGTCAAATTAGCCCCACGCGTACGAGAAACCCTGGCGTACCAGGTACTTCAACCGTGATCTCTAGATAAGCGGGGTTTTCAACAACCCTGGCCCGAAGAGGGCCGACTCAATGAGCCAGCCTTTTTTCGTGCTCACGATCCCTGACCAGCAGTCGCTCTCAGCAACAGGCAAGCATGTTGTGCCGGCGAACCAACCAGCTATCGAGGTGAAGCCAACCAATGAGATTCAAGAACACAGCACGAGCAGCGGCCGTCGCCATGGTGATCAGCCTAGTCACGGCCTGCTCCTTCTTCAACGCGGCACCATCGGAGTGCATCGAGGCTGCGGAAGACGCTGGGCTACCAGACAGCGTCATCGACCAGCTAAGAAATCCCGAAGGACTGAACGCCCTGGAGCGAGCAGCGTTGCAGCAAGCTCTCAATCGAGCCGGGATTGACGACGTATGCGAGTCCGGAGCAGAGAGTCAATCCAGCGCGAAATCGACGGACGACCCACCCGCCCCATATGCCACTGCAGTGAGCGAAACGACGAGGCCCGCAGAGACGAGACGGCAGGATGAACAACCCACAACCGATACACAACGGGCACAAGTCAGCACGCCGGTCCTAGACTACCCAGGCTACGGTCAATGCTTGGACGAGGTCTACCTGCGCGCCGCCGACGATTACGACGCCTATCATTGGCTAGCCGCAGGCACTTGGTACTGTCGCCATCTGCAACCGGAGGTCGTGCCCACGTCAAACCCCGCACGGTGCAAATTGGACCAAATCGAAATAACAGAGGCACGCTACCCAGAATGGGACGACCTCCTACATTACTGGCACGCCGTGGCGAACTACGACCCGCCGCCCACGGCCGACGCCACCCATATTGGAAGGAACTCCAGCATTACGCCAACGCCCTACAGCGCGTGCCTAGACAACGCATATCTTTCCTACAGGGAAACGCTCGGAAATGACGAACTGGTAGTAGGCGTTAGCCCGAATCCACCGAAGCGATGTACGCTGGAGTTGACACTAGGGTTGATGGGCAAGGGAGGGCGAACAGGCTAGGCCAAGTTCCAATAGATGGGGATGAGGGCGGCGTGAAGTAGGCACCCAGACACGATGATGGCGGCCCGCAGTGGCCATGGCGGGCGTAATTCGAGATGCGGTGGGCAAGGAGTGCCCTTCGCGGGCTGGGTTGGCGCGAGTTGGCGGGAACGGTCAGATGGCCGGATGGCGGGTCAGTGGCAGACGGCCGCCGTCAGGCTGGGAGTGGAATTGCTCGCAATCGAGCCAAGGCGCGACTGAACTGGTTTTTCCAGGGCCAGCGCTGGGGCAGATGCAAAGTGAGGCGGCGCGCCGAGCGGGTGAGCCGTCCGGCGAGGGAGAAGAAACGTCGTCGGAGGGTCTTGGTGGTTACCAGTTGCTCACCCAGACCGATGCGCGCGGTCCAGCGGGCCAGGTTGTGGGCCATCACCTGCACCGCCAGCCAGGCGCCGTTGGCGGCGAAGCGGCCTGAGAGGAGATGGTTGAGCCCGACGCCGTACTTGAGGTCTCGGATGGCGTTCTCGATCTCGGCGTGGCGCCGATGGTCGGCCTCCAGTTCCAGGGTGTCCCCGTCTCGGTCGGTGATGCAGCCGTGATAGCGGTAGCTGGCGAAGAGGGCCAGCTGGGAGCCGGGCGTGGGCTTCACCCGCCGGACGATGAGCCGCACCGGTGCGGCGTCGGGCTCATCCTGGAAGGGGACGTAGGTGGTCTCCGCCACGTCGGCGGCGCCGTCCATCCAGTAGGGAATCGGCGTCCAGTCAGTCTCGGGTATGGCCTCGATGATATTCCGCAGGCTTTTATGCTGGCGGACGGTGATGGAGTAGCGCACATCCATCTTGCGGCAGACGGCGACGATGGCGTGGGTGTAGAAGCCGCTGTCAGCCCGCACCGTGAGTTGTCCACTGGCCCCGCCGTAGCGTACCCGCCCCACCGTCTCGCGTAGAAAGTGAGCGGCGCCCCGAACGGTGTTGGCGCGGCCCTTGCGCAGCCGAGCCATCAGCACGTCGCCGGTTCCGGCGGCAATGGCCAGCAGCGGGTGATAGCCTCGCTGGCCGGTGTAGCCGTGGTCGCGCGCCCCCTCCTTGGCCAGACCGTATGTCTCGCAGATGGTGGAGTCCAGGTCGATGGTCAACGGCCCGTCGCCGGGTCCGGCCCCAGCCGACCAGGCCCGGGCCAGCAGCTCCCGGCTGACCCGATCCAGTTGGCGGACGTGGCCCCACCGGAAACTGCGCAGGAAGGTCCCCAGGGTGGATGGCGCCTTGACTACGCAGCCGATGGCGCTAGCCGTCCCGCCGGTGCGCAGCACGTCGGCGTCGTCAATGCAGTCTCCTCCGGCCAGAGCAGAAGCCACCAGCGTCATCACCTTGTCGCCGGTGTTGGCTCGGCCTGGGGCGCGACCCAGGTCCAGGTGCCGGTCAACCAGTTCGGGCCGGCCCAGATGCCGGCCCAGCGTGGCTGGCAGGATCAGCCCAGCATTGGCCACCAGGCGGTGGTCGTCAAAGGCGATTTGGATGCGGTCGGGGTGGTCATCTGCTAGCATCTTTTGGGTGCTCCTGGCCTGGGGACGGTTTCCTGTTTCAAAAGCCATTATCCCAGATGCACAGGAGCACTTTCTTACCCCTTCAGCACACCGCGACACTCATCTTTTCGGTGGATTGGGGGTTAGTGCTTGGCTATGCCAAGGCTACCTGCCGGAGCCACCGGATACGCACCGGCTGCGCTGCAATCTCGACCACCTAGCCGAAACCGAGGAACTATATCCCGAATGGCCAGAGGACCTACGCGTGTGGCACGCGACCATGCAGTGCCTGCCCGAATGGCAACCGCACACCCAAATCGACGACGACGTCTACTCAACTTGCCTTGGAGACGTTTACGCTCAAGTTAACGAGAATTACGACAGACAGGTGGCTATGGGCGCCGCCGTATGGCGTTGCAAGAGCCAAATGCCAGAACCACCGGCCACATACAACCCACGATGCGAAATCAACCAGCTCAGTCGAAAAGAAGAAACCGACTTCGAGTGGGCCAGTGAACTGTACGCGTGGAACGTGATAGTGCAATGCTACCCGTCTTACAGGCCATAGGCACGGCACCTCAGGTCCCGTGGGGAGTGAAGCTACGCACGCTCACGGCAAATAAGAGATTCATCCTGAATCGTTGGAGCCCAAGGCAGGGCTACCGACGGCGAAAATGAACAGCTGCGGCGCGACAATCGCCAGCAGGCTGCCAGGAACTGGAACAAATGGCGTCTACGGCTCCGGCGTCTCACACAGCGACCACTTCACGCACCAGAGCCGCTGTGCCGCCCTATTCTGGACCAAGGCAAATATCCCGTAAGGACTCGCTAAGGGGCTCTGCGTGCTCCCAGCGCAAGAATTGAGGGCATCCACCGGCGTTTGCCATGGTTCTGAGACCGAGTCGGTTGGCGAGACGTGCCACGGAGTCGCCTACGGCGGATCGAGGTCGTCATAGCCTGGTGTGTAACGGAAGGGACAATTTTGTTACATCGCACTAGACGGTCTCGTAGGCGCCCAGACACCTACTGGTGGTCCCGTTTCTCCCACACCGTTTCCTTTAGCCAACGCCCGAAGCGTTGCAACAACCGACGAAGGCGCACCAACTTGCTTCCCCCCTCGGTCCTATTAGCAGTGGGCTCAGGTAGATCAAAGTTCCAGACAATAGGTCCAGCATTTACTGAGAACCTCCGCCCTGGGAGAACCACCCTCAACCCTTCGAACCCGGACCTAAAAACCTCGTCCTGGGCTTCAATCTGTCGCCGAAGATTCTCTATCAGATTCCTATGCTGCTCTCTAATATCCTCATGTTGAGCTCTCAATGTGCGGACTTCGTCTGAAACTGCGTCTACTTTCTTTAATACAAACTGCTGTGCTGCGGATCTGTCCCTTCGCACCGCGAGAGCCACAGCTAGTACCGTGTCAATCTGGTTTTGTAGGGTAGATATGCTGGAGCTTACGGCGAGCATCTTGGGTGGTAAACCGCCAGTCTATGGCTGATTTTGCTGCGTTGCGCTCGCGTTCGAGCGCCGCAACCTCTCGCCGCAGCTCCGGCTCATCGCTGATACGGCGGTTCAGACACCCTCTGCTGAAGACGCTCAACTCGATCTCAGCCATGTTCAGCCAGCTGCCATGCGTAGGAGTGTAATGAAACTCGAGGCGTTGGGCGATGCGCCGAGCTTCGCACGGCTCAAATGCTTCGTAGAGCGAGCCGAGCTGGTGGGTGTTGAGGTTGTCCAGTACCAGCCTGACCACCTCGGCATCAGGGTAGGCCTCGTCCACCAGCCACCGCATCTGGTGCGCGAAGTCCACGGCAGTGCGGCGCTCGGTCACCTCCACATGTCTCCATCCACCCTTCGGCTCGCAGATCATGAACAGGTTCCGGGTCCCGTTTCGCTGGTACTCGGTGTCATAGCGTGCCACCCGTCCGGGGGCAGCCTCGATGGGCGGACGCACCTCCCCAGTCAATTGCCTGGAGGTCTCGTCGAAACACACTACCGGACGCTCCGGATTGTACTCCGGTTGGTACAGGTCCAGCACGTCCTCCATCCGCGCCACGAACTCCCCGCTCACCTTGGGGATACACCACTCTTTCTTCTTCCAGGGCTTGAGTTCGTTTTTTTGAGTATCTGGCGCACCGTCTCCAGGGAGATGCTCTCGGCAAACTCCAACTCCACCACCTTGTCGGCCAACAACTGGAGTGTCCAGTGCGTGTGCCCTTCGGGCGCGGCGCGGCACGCGAAGGCGATCAGGTGCGCTTCCTGCTTGCCGTCCAGCTTGCGCTCCTGGCCCGGCCGCGGTCGGTCATTGATGGCGGCCTCAAGTCCTTCCTCCACGTACCGCTTCCGCGCTCTGGCGACCGTGGCCGCGTTGACCAACAGCACATCGGCTATCTTACGGTCCCGAAGCCCCTGGTCAGCCTTGAGCAGCGACAGCGCACGCTTCACGGTGCGCACTGACGCCTTGCCCCGCTGGGAAACCTCATTGAGACGGGAGCGTTCGGCCTCGGTCAGCTCTACTTTATACTTGATGGCAGCCATGGCTGGGCACTTCCTCACACAAAGATCATGCCCCAGTATGGCTGCTTTCTCATATTATTACAAATCTACCTGGCAACGGTACTAGCTCCGCTAACACGAAAAATGCTGGCCATGCAGCAACGTGGAGTATGACCCGCCAGACGAGGTCGTTGGGTAACCAGAGAGTGATGATCCCAGACCAAATCAACGGCACCAGCATCGTGATGATGATCATTCCGTGGTGGTACCCAGCGAGGTCTCTCAAGACCCGCCAAACATTGAGTATCACGTGGCTGTTTCCTTCGCGTGAACGGGATTGCCTGATGAGGGTAGGACATCACGCAAAAAGGGCGCAAAGCTGCTACTAGGCGACCTGGACCCGCACACATTCATGAGGTCGCGCTTTTTGCTGCCGGACGTAATTTTACCCGTTCCAATCCCTTCGCCACGCTATTTCAAAGACGCACCTGGCAGAAAGCCCAAGTGCTGCTAGTCGGGGCGTCGCCAGGCGTCTGAATCCCCAAACCGCGCCGGGTCGAAGACGCAACGCTAACGGCCGAGGAACTGACAGTGCCACCGGTGCTCAAGAGGAGAACCGCAAAGCAGCGAGCGCTGCTACCGACGGAGGCTTAACAAGCATCGGAAGTCTCCAGCCGGGCACAGCTGCCTCGCAGCCGGCCCACCTGCGTCAACGTCACAGGAGTAGAGCAACCTGATGCTACAATCGCCGTGAGTAGACCCCTATGGGAGGACAATTCAATATGGCGACTCAACAGGCCAACGACAGCGGGGCGTTGGTAGGCTACGAAGCCGAGCTGTGGCGGATGGCCGACACGCTACGTGGCAGCATGGACGCCGCCGAGTACAAGCACGTAGCCTTGGGCCTCATTTTCCTCAAGTACATCTCCGACGCATTCGGCGAAGTCAAAGCAAAGCTGGAAGCTAACCGCCATCTAACAGGCGCCGATCCCAATGACCCCGACGAGTACCGTGCCGACAACATCTTTTGGGTGCCACCCGAAGCCCGCTGGCAGCAAGTGCAAACGCAGGCTCGGCAACCGAGCATCGGGCAAACGTTGGACGCTGCCATGGTTGCCATCGAACGGGATAATCCCAGTCTCAAAGACGTACTACCCAAGGAGTACGCACGCCCCGCTTTGGACAAGCAACGGCTGGGCCAGCTGATCGACATGATCAGCAACATCAAGGTTGGTGACGCAGAGGCCCGCGCCCAGGACGTGCTGGGCAGGGTCTATGAGTATTTCCTGTCACGGTTCGCCAGTGCCGAGGGCAAGAACGGCGGCGAGTTCTACACGCCCCGATGCGTCGTAAGGCTCCTAGTGGAAATGTTGGAACCTTACAGTGGACGCGTGTACGACCCTTGTTGCGGATCCGCCGGTATGTTCGTGCAGTCCCGAGCGTTCGTTGATGCACACTCCAACGGGAACGGAAACGGCGGTCGCGCTAAGGACGCCATTTCGATTTACGGGCAGGAGTCCAACCACACAACTTGGCGCTTGTCCAAAATGAATCTGGCTATCCGTGGGATTGACGGTGGGGTTGAGCATGGCGACACCTTCCACAATGACCGCCATCCCGACTTGCGGGCCGACTACATCTTGGCGAACCTTCCTTTCAACGTCTCCGATTGGGGTGGCAACCGACTCCAGGGCGACCAACGTTGGCAGCACGGAGTTCCACCGGCCAGCAATGCTAACTTTGCTTGGGTTCAGCACATGGCGCACCACTTGGCACCCAACGGCGTCGCAGGTTTCGTGCTGGCCAACGGCTCCATGTCGTCGGGTCAGTCGGGCGAAGGCGAAATACGCCGAAACCTGATTGAGGCAGACTTAGTGGATTGCATGGTGGCGTTGCCGGGCCAGCTGTTCTACGCAACCCAGATACCTGTGTGTCTGTGGTTTCTAGCCCGCGACAGGCGCAACGGAAAATACCGCGACAGGAGAGGAGAAATCCTTTTCATAGATGCCCGGAAGCTGGGTAACATGGTTGATCGGACCCACCGGGAACTGGGCGACGAGGACATCGCTCGCATCGCTGATACCTACCACGCTTGGCGTGGTAGGGACGCAGCCGACGACTATGCCGACGCGGCCGGCTTCTGTAAGAGTTCGACGCTTGACGAAGTGAGCCGGCACGGCCACGTGCTGACGCCGGGCCGTTACGTCGGTGCTGAGCCGACCGAAGACGACGGCGAACCTTTTGAGGAGAAGATGGTTCGTCTAGCAAATCAATGGCGGGAACAGCAGAAGGAGGCCCAGAGGCTTGACGAGGTCATTGCGAATAACCTAGAAACTTTAGGGTTCGGCGCGGGAGGCAAGCAGTGACCACACCATCAAGTCCCAGCGATAATTGGGCGGAACTGCCGTTGAGCGAGGCAGTACAGATCAACCCTAGTATTGGCCTCAAACGCGGGGAAGTTTACCCCTTCGTGGACATGGCATCGGTAGATGGTATCCAGAGAACCGCGAACGCCATGGAGGAACGCGAGTTCAAGGGAAGCGGATCCAAGTTCCAACACGGGGACACTCTGATGGCCCGCATCACGCCGTGCTTAGAGAACGGCAAAATAGCACAGTACAAAGCCTTACAGGATCAGCAACAGGCTTACGGGTCGACAGAATTCATTGTTCTACGTGGGCGCCTAGATACGACAACCGATGACTTCGTGTACTACCTAACCCGATGGGAAGAAGTCCGCCAATATGCCATCGGGCAGATGACCGGGACTTCGGGGAGACAGAGAGTTCCAGTAGATTCACTAGACTACCTGACGGTCCCGGTCCCGCCTATCCCAGTGCAGCGGCGCGTCGCCCACATCCTCGGCACGCTGGATGACAAGATTGAACTGAACCGTCAGATCAACGAGACGCTGGAGCAAATGGCCCACGCCATGTTCAAGTCTTGGTTCGTGGACTTCGACCCAGTGCGCGCCAAGATGGACGGGCGGTGGCAGCGTGGCCAGTCGTTGCCGGGATTGCCGGCCGAGTTGTACAACGTGTTTACGGACCGCCTCGTACCGTCGGAGATTGGGGAGATCCCGGAGGGGTGGGATGTCCAGGCGTTGGGGTCGTTCGGACAAATCATTACGGGCAAGACGCCAAGCACCAAGCGGTCCGAGTATTTGGGGGGGATGTTCCCTTCCTACGAATTCCAGACATGCACGGGAATATGTACGCATTGCAGACTCAGATGACATTATCAACCGCTGGAGCTGACTCGCAGCCGCAAAAGACTTTACCCCCAGGTAGCATTTCCGTCAGCTGCATAGCTACTCCCGGATTAGTGGTACTGAACCATCGCACTACTCAAACAAATCAGCAAATTAATAGCATCATTCCTCTTAACCAGTTTCTCAGTAGATACCTGTACTGGTCCTGCAGGGATCTGTCGCACGACATTGAGGCGGGAGGATTAGGGGGCTCGGTTCTGGGCAACATGAACAAATCGTCCTTCAGTGCTCTGACAGTGCTCGATGCAAAATCCGATGTGATACAGGCGTTCGACCAATTGGTATCATCAATACATGCTGAGATACTGGCAAATGAGCAGCAAAACCAAACCTTAGCCCCAATCCACCGAAAAGATGAGTGTCGCGGTGTGCTGAAGGGGTAAGAAAGTGCTCCTGTGCATCTGGGATAATGGCTTTTGAAACAGGAAACCGTCCCCAGGCCAGGAGCACCCAAAAGATGCTAGTATTGAGTCAATCCTGTATTGGCAGGTGAAGCGCGGGGCGGGCCAGGGTTGTTACGCTGACTGGCAAACAGTGGTGCGGGAGGTGCGACATCCATGGTTCAGGAGAAATACGCAGTACGGTTGTCGTCGGAAGATCAGGAGCAGTTGCGGGGATTGATCCACGGTGGGCGGCATTCCGCTCGGGTCATCAATCGGGCGCGCATCCTGCTCAAGACTGACGAAGGGTGGAGCGCCCCCCAGGTGGCGGCGGCTCTGGACACGTCGCAGCGCACGGTGTTCCGCACCAAACGGCGGTACGCCGAAGCGGGGTTGGAGGGCGTGCTGCACGACCACCCCCAAGCCAATCGGTATCGCAAGCTGGACGATCGGGGCGAAGCCCACCTGATTGCGCTGGCGTGCAGCGACGCGCCCGAAGGGCATGAGCACTGGACCCTGCGGTTGTTGGCTGGCAAGGTGGTGGAGTTGGGATTGGTGCCATCGCTGTCCTACGAGACGGTAAGGCTCAGGCTCAAAAAAACACCCTCAAGCCGTGGCGGAAGCAGCAATGGTGCATCCCGAAAGTAGGCGGCGAATTCGTGGCGGCCATGGAGGACGTGCTGGACCTGTATGCCGAACCCTACGACCCCGATCGGCCGGTGGTGTGCTTTGACGAGACCTCCACCCAACTGCTGGCCGAGGTCAGGAAGCCGTTGCCTCCTCAACCGGGACGACCGCGGCGGCAGGACTACGAGTATCGCCGCGGCGGCACCCGCAACATCTTCCTGACCTGTGAACCCCTGGCGGGCTGGCGCCACCTGGCCATCACCGAGCGGCGCACCATGCAGGACTTCGCCCATCAGATGCAATGGCTGGTGGATGAGGCTTACCCTGATGCCCCGGTGATCCGCGTGGTGCTGGACAATCTGAATACCCATCGTATGGCGTCCCTTTACGAGACGTTCCCGGCTGCTGAGGCCCGGCGCATCGTGAAGCGCCTCGAGTTTCACCACACGCCCAAGCACGCCAGTTGGTTGAACATGGCGGAGATCGAATTCAGCGCGTTGAGCCGCGCCTGTCTCAAGGGGAGAAACCCCGACGCCGACGCCCTGCAACGCCAAATCACGGCCTACGAGACCGAGCGCAACGCAGCGGGCGTCACCATCAACTGGCGGTTCAGCACTCAGGATGCCCGATCCACATTGCATCGCCTCTATCCCTGCCATTCCAAGATTGATTGAGTACTAGCAGATGACCACCCCGACCGCATCCAAATCGCCTTTGACGACCACCGCCTGGTGGCCAATGCTGGGCTGATCCTGCCAGCCACGCTGGGCCGGCATCTGGGCCGGCCCGAACTGGTTGACCGGCACCTGGACCTGGGTCGCGCCCCAGGCCGAGCCAACACCGGCGACAAGGTGATGACGCTGGTGGCGTCTGCTCTGGCCGGAGGAGACTGCATTGACGACGCCGACGTGCTGCGCACCGGCGGGACGGCTAGCGCCATCGGCTGCGTAGTCAAGGCGCCATCCACCCTGGGGACCTTCCTGCGCAGTTTCCGGTGGGGCCACGTCCGCCAACTGGATCGGGTCAGCCGGGAGCTGCTGGCCCGGGCCTGGTCGGCTGGGGCCGGACCCGGCGACGGGCCGTTGACCATCGACCTGGACTCCACCATCTGCGAGACATACGGTCTGGCCAAGGAGGGGGCGCGCGACCACGGCTACACCGGCCAGCGAGGCTATCACCCGCTGCTGGCCATTGCCGCCGGAACCGGCGACGTGCTGATGGCTCGGCTGCGCAAGGACCGCGCCAACACCGTTCGGGGCGCCGCTCACTTTCTACGCGAGACGGTGGGGCGGGTACGCTACGCTGGCGCCAGAGGACAACTCACGGTGCGGGCTGACAGCGGCTTCTACACCCACGCCATCGTCGCCGTCTGCCGCAAGATGGATGTGCGCTACTCCATCACCGTCCGCCAGCAAGCCCGCCTGCGGAATATCATCGAGGCCATACCCGAGACTGACTGGACGCCGATTCCCTACTGGATGGACGGCGCCGCCGACGTGGCGGAGACCACCTACGTCCCCTTCCAGGATGAGCCCGACGCCGCACCGGTGCGGCTCATCGTCCGGCGGGTGCAGCCCACGCCCGGCTCCCAGCTGGCCCTGTTTACCAACTACAGCTATCACGCCTTCATCACCGACCGGGAGGGGGACACCCTGGAACTGGAGGCCGACCATCGGCGCCACGCCGAGATCGAGAACGCCATCCGAGACCTCAAGTACGGCGTCGGGCTCAACCATCTCCCCTCAGGCCGCTTCGCCGCCAACGGCGCCTGGCTGGCGGTGCAGGTGATGGCCCACAACCTGGCCCGCTGGACCGCGCGCATCGGTCTGGGTGAGCAACTGGTAACCACCAAGACCCTCCGACGACGCTTCTTCTCCCTCGCCGGACGGCTCACCCGCTCGGCGCGCCGCCTCACTTTGCATCTTCCCCAGCGCTGGCCCTGGAAAAACCAGTTCAGTCGCGCCTTGGCTCGATTGCGAGCAATTCCACTCCCCGCCTGACGGCACCGCTGGTGTCAACGCCGACGGAGATCTGACCCACTCACCAGACTACCCGACCGCCTCGCAGACTTGCGCCAGGCTGGTCCCCGAGCGTCTCTTGCTGCACACTACCCTGACAATTTCGCCCAGCATCGCCACCGCGGGCCGCCATCATCGTGTCTGTGTGGCTATCTCACGCCGCCCTCATCCCCATCTATTGGAATCGGGCTTGCCCCGTTCGCCTTCCCTTGCCCATCATCCCTGGTGTCAACGCCACGGCCCATCGCTTCGGTGGATTCGGGCTTAGCGGTACAACGCGACACGCTGTTGCCACGCCTGCTGTCAGGCAAGTTGCTGGTGGCGGAAACGAACATCATGGAATCTGTCTGAACAGGGCATAAGCCGAGCGAGGATGATGTCAATCATGGATCCCAATGCTATGGTCCGTGCCTTGAATAAGCTGCTGGACTACACCGCCAGTGGAATAGGAGCCGTCGCTGGTCCAATGCTGGCGCCTTGGCAAGCCCGGCGAGAAGCGGCAGCTCTCCGGATTACGGCGGAAGGGCAGGCGGACGCTCTTCGCACCATCGCCGTTGCCCGATCAGATGCCCGCGACGCATTGGCATCCGCTTCGTCTAATTTTCAGGCTGAGATAGACATAGCCGAAACGGTACGTCAAAGAATCCAATTCCAGGAGCAAAAACGCCATGGCAACATCGGGTCTGTAGTGGGACAAACCGCGGAACTGTTGGGCGACAAGGAGGTGCCTGACCAAGAACCCGACCATGATTGGACGGCTCGTTTCTTCAACTACATACAGGATGTCTCGTCGGAAGAAATGCAGTTGCTGTGAGCCAAAGTTCTGGCCGGCCAGATCGAGCAACCTGGAAGCATATCCATAAGAGCTTTGAGCATTCTCAGGAACTTGGACCAAGCTAGCGCCAAACTTTTCCAGGTTCTGTGCTCGGCTTGCATTACATTCGCTCCAGACGGACTGCAAATCCTGGATGCCAGAGTACCATCCTTAGGTCGTAACGCTGGAGAAAACTCCCTTCAAGATTTCGGTCTCCGGTTCGACAATCTGAACATCCTCAATGAGCACGGTCTCATCATCAGCGACTATAACTCGCGGTACGACATTAAGATGTGCATTGGAGTTCCCGCACCAAGCTCCGACCAGCGCCTCTTAATGATTCGCATCCCTTTCGGGTTTCAGCAACGGCATTGGGTTCTAACGCCGTCTGCTCAAAGAACGACGGGAGCCGAATACAGAATCTCTGGTGTGGGCCTCACCCAAGCAGGAAAAGAGCTATCCAAGATCATAGAATGCGTAGCAATGCCCGAATACCGTCAAGCCTTGGTTGATTTCTTCACCTCGCAAAACCTGATGATGACCGAGGTCAATAGTCCAAATGCACACATCATTGACGCAGGTCCGGGTTAGGGTAACTGTGCTATGACTACCCTCACCGAAGCTGACGTAGAGCAGGCTGCCCTAGCTTGGCTGGAAAGCCTCGGTTGGCGGACCGCCTACGGGCCCGACCTGATACCCAACGAACGCGCCGACTACGGCAGCGTCATCTTGGATTCTCGTCTCCGCGACGCCATCGCCCGCCTTAATCCGGCGTTGCCGGCCGAAGCATGGGATGATGCTTTTACCAAGCTGACCCGTCCCACGGGGTCAAACCTCGTCACCCGCAACCGGGCATTTCACCGGATGCTGGTCAACGGTGTCACCGTGGAGTACCGGGCCGGCGATGGCGCAATTCGCGGCGCGCAGGCGCGAGTCTTCGACTTTGACAACGCTGCCGCCAATGACCTGCTGGCGGTAAATCAGTTCACTGTTACCGAGAACCAGAACACCCGACGTGCCGACATTGTGCTGTTTGTCAACGGCCTACCGCTGGGCGTCATTGAACTCAAGAACCCCGCTGATCCGGACGCTGGCATCTGGGATGCCTGGAACCAACTGCAAACCTACAAGGACGAACTGCCAAAGCTGTTCACGATGAACGAATTGCTAATGGTTTCCGACGGCATGCAGGCTCTGGTCGGCACTCTGACCGCTGGTCGGGAATGGTTCAAGCCTTGGCGCGCCATCTCTGGCGAAAGGCTGCCCGACGCGAACGCGCCGGAGCTGCAGGTGATGTTGGAAGGGGTTTGCTCTCCGGACCGGCTTTTGACGCTGGTCCACGATTTCATCGTGTTTGAGGACGACGGTGCCAACTTGCCCATCAAGAAGATGGCCGGCTACCACCAGTTCCACGCCGTGCAGGTAGCGGTGCAGGAGACTCTGCGCGCCGCCGAACTGCAACACTCCGAGGGAGGACGTCACGAGTTGGGCCAGCGCTCCGGTGGCAAACCGGGCGACCAGCGCATTGGCGTTGTCTGGCACACTCAAGGCGCAGGAAAGAGTTTGAGCATGGCCTTTTATGCCGGCGCCATCGCCCGGCATCCTGCCATGGAAAACCCGACCGTCGTGGTACTCACCGACCGAAACGACTTGGACGACCAGCTATTCGGCACCTTTGCCCGTTGCCAGGACCTATTGGGACAGGAACCCACACAGGCAGAATCCCGGGCTGATCTGCGCCAGAAACTGTCGGTGCAATCCGGCGGAGTGGTGTTCACCACCATCCAGAAGTTCTTCCCAGAAGAGCGCGGGGATACCTACCCTACGCTCTCCGAACGTCGCAACATAGTGGTCATCGCCGACGAAGCCCACCGTAGCCAGTACGACTTCATTGACGGCTATGCCCGCCACATAAGGGACGCTCTGCGCAACGCTTCGTTCATCGGCTTTACCGGCACTCCCATTGAACTGGAAGACGCCAACACCCGCGCCGTTTTCGGCGACTATATAAGTATTTACGACATCCAGCGTTCGGTGAACGACGGCGCCACCGTGCCGATCTACTACGAAAGCCGCCTAGCCAATCTCACCTTAGACGATTCGGCGCGGCCGTCTATTGACCCGGACTTTGAGGAAGCCACCGAAGGCGAGGAAATCGAACGCAAAGAGCGGCTGAAGACCAAATGGGCGCAGCAGGAAGCGCTAGCTGGAGCAGAGCCACGCCTGCAGCAGGTGGCTCAGGACATCGTGTCGCACTTCGAGCAACGGCTGGAAGTCCTGGACGGCAAGGCCATGATCGTCTGCATGAGCCGCCGCATATGCGTTGAACTGTACGGGGAACTGACCCAGTTACGGCCAGATTGGCACGGCGACGAAGACAGCGCTGGCAAAGTGAAGGTAGTGATGACCGGAGCTGCCTCCGACCCGTCCGACTGGCAACAGCACATACGTAACAAGTCGCGGCGTGAAACTCTGGCCCATCGCTTCCGCGACCCCGATGATGCTTTTCAGGTGGCAATCGTAAGGGATATGTGGCTCACGGGGTTTGACGCACCCAACCTGCACACGATGTACGTGGACAAGCCAATGCGCGGCCACGGCCTGATGCAGACCATTGCCCGCGTTAACCGCGTGTTCAAGGACAAACCGGGCGGCCTTATTGTGGATTACCTGGGCATTGCCTAGGAGCTGAAGCAAGCCGTGACCACGTACACCGCCAGCGGCGGCACCGGCGAGACCGCAATCGACCAAGCCAAAGCTGTGGAGGTCATGCAGGAAAAGTACGATGTCTGTCGAGGATTGTTCTACGGATTTGACTACTCTGACTGGACGGGCGGCAGTCCAGCGCAACGGCTGAGTTTGCTTCCGGCAGCCCTGGAGCACGTTCTGGCCCAAGAAAATGGCAAGGATCGGTGCCTGCAAGCAGTGCGGGAACTTTCCCAGGCATTCGCACTGGCAGTGCCGCACGAGACGGCTATTCTGATCCGAAACGACGTCGCGTTCTTCCAAGCAATTCGTGCCCAACTGATGAAGCGGGCACCTGGCGAAGCTAGGAACGACGAAGATATTGACTCAGCTATCCGGCAGATCGTCTCGGGCGCGGTGGCGTCCGAGGGGGTATTGGACATTTTCGCCGCCGCCAACTTGGACAAGCCAGACATTTCCGTGTTGTCCGATGATTTCCTCGCCGAAATGCGGAAGTTGCCTCAGCGCAACTTGGCCGTCGAAGCCCTGCAGAGGTTACTGAAAAGTGAGTTGGCTACTCGCCGCAGACGGAACGTAGCGCAATCTCGATCTTTCGCGGCAATGCTGGAACAGACGTTGGTTCGCTACCGGAACCACACAATCGAAGCCGTGCAGGTCATTGAGGAACTAATCAAGCTGGCCCATGAGATGCGGGCAGCCAATGCTCGCGGCGAACAACTGGGCCTGTCGGATGACGAACTGGCCTTCTACGACGCCTTGGCAACCAACGAAAGCGCTGTACAGGTTCTGGGAGATGAACAACTCCGTGTGATCGCACGTGAACTGGTAGAAACCGTCCATAAGAACGTCAGCATTGACTGGACTTTGCGCGAAAGTGCGCGCGCCAACCTGCGGCGGCTAGTAAGGCGAACTCTGAGCCGGCACGGGTATCCGCCGGATCAACAGGAACAGGCGATCCGCACAGTGGTAGAGCAGGCGGAACTGTTCCCAGAAAACTTACTCTACTGATCTGCTCACGCTGACTCAGCAGCCTTTAGGAAAGCTACTGTCTGTTGATTCCAAGTTTCCGAAAGCCAGCACCAAGAACGCAAAACTTCAAAGCGAGACTCGGCGCCAATTCGGTGGCTTTCTTCCGCCGTTCAGTTGAGCACCATTGGCATCACTTTGACTTTCGAGGCAAATTAATATGGAACCAGATCAGTGGGCAGGAATAATAAAGGAGTTCATTGGGTCGAAAGAGGCGATCCAAACGGTTCTTCAAGGAGTCGAGTACTCAATACAACGGGCCAACCCTGACGTGATGTCGCACCTTTGGGGTTCTCTAAGAAGATGGAAAGAAGGCATCCCCCACCCTTTTTGGGAAGCAATCGGAGGCATTACTTCCAACCTCACCACGAAGGGAATGGTCCATAGTATGGATGATGTCCCAATTGAGTTGTATCAGCGCGCCGTGAAAATGGCGGAAGCGACAGCCGTCCCGGGGATTCTGCCGGGGTTCGATCAGAAAGTACTGGACCCGAGATGGACATACCGCATGGTGGCGGTACGCGAAGGACCATCTCACGTTTTGGCCTTTTACCGAAGGCCAAAACGCTGGCCATGGGTCGTAATCTGAAACAGCGAAAACGCGGATACGAAATCCGTCACCGAATTGACCGCTTTCAGACGCCAATCCAGCAAACCCCGAGTAGCGAAATCGCCTCGTTGTAGGGCGGGTTGCCGATGATGACGCTGATGGACTTTTCGTTCTGCTCCTGCACGCGGATCCAGTTCTCTTCGGAGACGCCGCCCAAGTTCAACTGTGTTTGCCTCGGCACTACTGCGCCGCTGGCCCCCTTCCAGTCCATGTTGTCCAGCGTGTCCACGAAGCACAGGTTCAGGAACTCCAAGTACCGTCCCGTCCTTTCCTTGTAGGTGTACTCGATGTTCAGGTTGGCGATGTAGTAGGGGAGAATTTCCACCTCGTTGGCGTAGATCTCGTTGAGGTACTTGTACTCCAGCCGGTCGGCCGGCAGGTGGTTTATCAGGTTGGTGACGAACGTGCCTGTTCCCGTGGTGGGATCCAGGATGTTCACGTTGTTGTCAGCCAACGTCTTGCCGAAGTGCTTCTGGAGTAGCCAGTCGGTACCCCTGATGATGAAATCCACCACCTCGTTGGGCGTGTACACCACCCCGAGGCGGTCGGCGGCACCCGGGTTGTAGGCCTGGTAAAAGTCCTCGTAGACGCCCTTAATGAACTGCTGTTTCTCGCCGTAGCCGGCGATGTCATCGGCAGCACGACCGATGGCGCCGTAGTAGGAACGCAACCGGTCGATGGCCTGGCGTCTCACGTCGCCGGTGAGGAAAGTGTGTTCGAGGGCGTCCAGCTGGCGGGCGACGTTGTTCTCGCGGTGGAACTGGTCCTCGTCGAACATCCTCAGGAAGATGTCCTTGGTCAGAATATGCTGGATCAGCATCTCCCTGACGTGGTCGTTCGACACTTCAGGGCTAATGGACTGGTGGCACAGTTCAAGGAAGATCCTCGCCGCCTCCTGGTACCCTGGATTGCCAGACTCGGCTTCGACGACAGTTTCGCGGAGCCTCTCCAGCACGGCGGGCAGGTCGGTCTTGAACTGCTGCCTCGCCTCCCGAAACTCCTTGATCTCCGGTAATTCGTAGTCCAGAAACTTTCGAATCAGCTCGTGAAGGGCAGCCGGATCGGCCATGTCCGTCCGCATTGCTTCCCGATGATCCTGAAAGAGTACGGCGGTGCGCGAGTCCTCGAAAAGTATGTTGTCGCTGGAATAGCCCTGGCTTAGTTTGTTCTGTATCTCGCGGTCCAGATCATCGTAGGTATCCTTGGCCTCCCACAAGCCGCGCGTCATGCGCAGGGAGTCCCTGATGGTTCCATCAGGCTTGTTGCTACTGTCCGACCGCAACTCAGGTACGAGCACCAACCGCTCAGAGCGCTCAGAACAGTAGGCCGCCAGACAGTTCTGGAAAGCCGGGCGGATATTTTCCTCGTTGGCCAACCCACCAAACTCGATAAGTTGGGAGAGTTCTTCATAGTAGGGGTCAATATGGGAGTAAGCAGGCATAGCAACCAATCAGGATGGAGGTAACAGTTCAGACTTGGTGAGGTGAATTGGCCGAAGGCGGGTTGCCGAACGCTGGCACGGGTGGCGGTGGTTATGTCATATACAGGGCATGGATACTGAAGTGGACCTGACCACCGTCGACCGCGCTGTCCTCATTGCCATCATCGCGGAGTTACAGGCGGTGATTGAGCGGTTGCAGCGGCGGATTGCCGAACTGGAAGGCCAGGCGAAACCGGGCGGCCCGCTCCGAATGCCCGGCCTCAAGGCGAAATCGGGCCGGAAGCCCCCAGCGCAGCAGGGGCCCCGCAAGCAGCGACGCCACGGCTTCGCCCGCCCGCGCATGACACCGACCGACCGGGTGGAGCACGTGATGGAGAACTGTCCCGATTGCGGCGCCCACCGGTCCGGCGGCTGGATCCAGCGCACTCGGGAGGTCATCGAGCTGCCGGTGGTTCCCGCGCAAGTCACCGAGCACGTCTACATTGCTCGGACTTGCCCGGCCTGCCGACGGCGCTGCACACCTCCGGCGGAACTGGGCGGCGTGGTCTTGGGCCAGCAGCGCCTCGGCGTCAACCTGCTCAGCCTGATCGCCACGCTGCGGGAAGAGGGGCGGCTGCCCATCCGCAGCGTCCAGTGGTATCTGGACACCGTGCATCAGTTGCGCCTCAGCGTGGGGGCCATCGTGAGCGCCATCCATCGCACGGCGCAGCGGGCCCAACCGGCAGTGGCCGCGATCCTGGACCGCATCCGCGCCAGCCCAGTGGTCCACGCCGACGAAACCGGCTGGCGTCAGAGCGGGGCCAACGGCTACGTGTGGACTTTCAGCACCCCCACCGAACGCTACTTCCTGCGGCGGGGTCGGGGCAAAACAGTCGTGGACGAGGCGCTGAGCGATGCTTTCTCCGGAGTATTGGTCAGCGATTTCTACGCCGCCTACCACCATTATGACGGCCCCAAGCAGCGGTGCTGGGCCCACCTGCTGCGGGACATCCACGACCTGCGCACCCTCTACCCCGATGCTGCGCCACTGGCCAGGTGGGCCGACGCCGTCCACGGGATTTACGACCGGGCCAAAGCCTGCACTCATCCCCAGGCCAAGCGGCGGCGCACCGCCCAACTGGCCCTGGAACGACAACTGCTGGCCCTCGGCCAGCCTTTCCGGCACGACCCGTCGGCAACCCAGGCCAAGCTGTGCCGACGCATCGAGCGCCACATCAAGGAACTCTTCGTATTCGTGGCCGAACCGGACGTGCCTTCAGACAACAACGCTGCCGAACGCAGCCTGCGCCATCTGGTCATCAGCCGCAAGATCAGCGGCGGCACCCGCTCGGAGCAGGGCACCGAGAGCAAGATGACGCTGGCATCCATCTTCGGCACCTGGCGCGCCCAAGGTCTAAATCCTCTCGCCGCCTGCCGTCAGCTGCTCGTTTCCCCTCTACTCTGAACTGTTACGGAGATCTGACCCACTCACCAGACTACCCGACCGCCTCGCAGACTTGCGCCAGGCTGGTCCCCGAGCGTCTCTTGCTGCACGCTACCCTGACAATTTCGCCCAGCATCGCCACCGCGGGCCGCCATCATCGTGTCTGTGTGGCTATCTCACGCCGCCCTCATCCCCATCTATTGGAATCGGGCTTGCCCCGTTCGCCTTCCCTTGCCCATCATCCCTGGTGTCAACGCCACGGCCCATCGCTTCGGTGGATTCGGGCTAATATCGAACAATCTATGGAATGGGATCGCTCCGCTTGGAGCGTCACCAATGATGCAGTCGTAAGACTCCCGGACCATGCTCCCCAACGGGCAATATGCACCAACGTCTACTCGGTCTTCGTCCAGACAACACGTCTCGCCATGAGCATACGCACCCTGACACGGCCACACCAGTTAGTCGCCTCTGCACGGCCCGGATACGGGCATAACTTTGCTCCCCACTAACCAACGTTGTCACGCGGCGATTGGCGCGCCGGGAGGTGCGTACGTGGTGCGGTCCCCGGCGTCGGACATTGGTACCAGTTGGTAGCCCAGTTGTGCCGCCCGACGCTTGGCGGCGCGCAACGCCCGCTGCTGATACTGTCTCTCGTAGTGTTCCGCACCAGCATCCACGTACTCCTGGCCATAGCGCAGCATGGTGTAGATGAGCCTGGCCAGCTTGTGGGCCGTGGCGGTGATGGCCTTGGGGCGCTCCCAGGTGGCCTTTCTTCCGGCGCAGGAAGGCGCCCAGGGCGCTGTCGGAGCGGTGCAGCGCGTTGGCCGCCAGACGCAATGCCGCCGACGCACGGTTGGCGCTGGGCTTGGTCTTGGAGCTCATGACCTTGTCGCCGGTGATGCGGTTGTTCGGGCTGAGCCCCAACCAGGACGCAAAGTGCTTGGCGCTGGGCCATTTCGTCATGTCGGTGCCAATCTCACTCACCACCTTGAGCGCGGTGTAGGCATCCACACCGTCGATCTGGGTCAGGTCAACCCCCGTCATACGGTACAGGTGCGTCCAAACGTCGAAGCGGGGCGCGTTTCCTTTGCTGCGTCTCCGGCCGGACTTCGCCGCTGGCGGATCACCATTGCTGTGATCCTCGAAACGCTCCAACTGGGCTTCAATCTCCCGGTCGCACTCGGCAATTTTATCCTGATAGAACCGGTACAGCTCCAGGGCCTGGGTCAGCTCGAAGATGTGCTCTTCCCGCCAGTGGCCTTGCAGCGACTTGGCGATCGTCGCCTCGTCGGCCTTGATCCTGGGGTCGCGCAATTGCGCCAGTTGCCGCGGGTCCCGTTGGCCTCCCACGATTGCCTCCATGATTTCCGTGCCGGTCTTGCCGGTGATGTTACTGATGACGTGGTGGAGCTTGACGTTCATCTGCGTCAGCGCCTTCTGCATATGCTGGATATGATGGGACGCATACTGCACCAGCATGACCCGCTGCCGCAGGTAACTGCGCAGGCGTCGTATGTCCCCGTCGGGGCGGAAGGCTCCCGACAACAGTCCGTAGGTGTGCAACTGCTGCAGCCACTGGCAGTCCAGCACGTCGGTCTTGCGACCAGGCACGTTCTTGATGCGCCGCGGATCCACCAGCATCAGGTAGTGTCCCGTCAAGTAGTGTAAAAGCGCGTCATCCCTTTTGATGTTGATCAGGCCGCTGCGTCCAGCATATTGGGCTTCGGCAGTGCCTCGTTGCCGGCGGCGTTGGGGATGGTGAGGTAGCGGCGGGCTTCGGCCCATTCGTCGTGTTGCTCGGCCAGCACCGCGCCCACCAGGCGCCGCGCCGATAGCCGGTTGGGGAAAACGCCCACCACGTCAGTGCGGCGCCTTATCTCCCGGTTCAGCCGTTCCTGCGGGTTGTTGGACCACAGCTTCTGCCAGTGGGCCACTGGGAAGGCCGTGAAGGCCAGGATGTCCGGCGCGGCATCCGCCAGCAGTTCGGCCACCTGGGCAAAGGGCTCCCGGAGTTGTTCCACCACTCGGTCCAATTGGCCGTGGACCTCGGCGGGAGACAGTTGCTGGTAGATGGTGCGGACCATGGTGGCCACGCCGGGTTGGGCACGCTTGGGCACTCGGGTGAGCAGGTTGGCCATGAAGTGGGTGCGGCAGCGCTGCCAGCTGGCCCCAGCAAACACCGCGGCGATGGCGTTCTTCAGCCCCTGGTGAGCATCGGAGGTTACCAGCTCCACCCCGCTGAGGCCCCGAGCGGTCAGCGACCGCAGGAAGGCCAGCCAGAAGGCGCCGTCCTCGCTGGCGCCCACGTCCATACCCAGGATCTCACGCTGCCCTTCGGCATTGACCCCCGTCGCCACCACCACGCAGACGTTGACGATGCGACCGCCCTCCCGAACCTTCTGGGTCAGGCCGTCCAGCCACACGTAGGGGTAGGGACCACCGTCCAGGGGCCGACCCAGGAAACTCTCCACCACTTCGTCCAGTTGCTCGCAGATGCGCGACACCTGGCTGCTGGAGATGCCGTCGCAACCCAGGGCCTTGATCAGATCGTCCACCCGCCGAGTGGACACGCCTTCTACATAGGCTTGCTGGATGACGGCCAGCAGGGCTTTCTCGCTGCGCCGCCGCGCTTCCAGCAGGCTGGGGAAGTAGCTGCCTTCCCGCAGCTTGGGAATGTGCAACTCCATGGTGCCGACCCGGGTGTCCCAGGTGCGGTTGCGGTAGCCGTTGCGGTAGGTGACCCGCTCCGGGCTGCGTTCGCCGTGCTGGGCGCCGATCTGGGCGGAAACCTCGGCGTCCATGATGCCGTCCACCAGGACCCGCAGTGCTTCCCGCAGCAAGTCCACGTCTCCGTCCATACCACGCTTGCGTAATAATTCCAAAAGATCCATTCTTTGTTTGACCACCTTCGTTCTCCTTGTTCAGGTCTGGCATTTCCGATCAAGGATGACGCGGTGGTCAGCTTTTTGCTACACCGATGCTTTTACACCACCTCCCGGTACTCTACTGCATCACCTGGAAGCCTCGCTCTTCCAGCACCCCGAACAGCGGTATCCAGTACACGCCGGTGGACTCCATGACCACGGTCTCCACACCGCACTCGGTCAGCCAGTCCGCCAAACGGTACAGGTCCGCCGTGAAAGCCTCAAACTCCTGCACCGGCTGCTCCGCGCGGTCGGCGGGTACCGCCACGTAATGGCTGGTGGGCCCCACGTCAATGCCGGCCGCGTTCAGGTTCAGCTGGGACAGCCCTTCCGGTTTTGCGCTGCTCTTGCGTCTGCTCATCATCGCCTCTACCATTTCCGCGTAGGCGTGTCGCCGGAGGGAGCCACGGACTGTAGCCACTCTCCCCAACGGGATCGCCCCGATCGGGGCGTCACCAATGATGCAGTCGTAAGGCTCCCGGACCATGCTATGGTTCGGGCAATAAGCACCAGCGTCTGCTCGGTCTTCGTCCGGACGACACGCCTCGCCATGAGCATACATCCTTGGGCCGACTCATCAGTTAGTCGCCTCTGCACAGGCCGGACACGGGCATAATATTGCTATGGTCTGGCCAAGGAGGGTGCCCGCCACCATGGCTACACCGGCCAGCGAGGCTATCACCCGCTGCTGGCCATCGCCGCCGGAACCGGCGACGTGCTGATGTCTCGGCTGCGTGAGGGCCGCGCCAACACCGTTCGCGGCGCCGCCCACTTCCTGCGTGAGGCGGTGGGACGGGTGCGCTACGCCGGGGCCAGGGGACAACTCACGGTGTGCGCCGACAGCGGCTTCTATGCCCACGCCCTGGTCGCGGTGTCTGCAGTAGAGTCCCAGGAAGTGGTGTAAGAGTTAGGCGGTTGGCAAAACGCTGACCACCGCGTCATCCTTGATCGGAAATGCCAGACCTGAACAAGGAGAACGACGGTGGTCAAGCAAAGAATGGATCTTTTGGAATTATTACGCAAGCGTGGACTTTCTGCGGGAAGCACTGCGGGTCCTGGTGGACGGCATCATGGACGCCGAGGTTTCCGCCCAGATCGGCGCTGAGCACGGCGAACGCAGCCCAGAGCGGGTCACCTACCGCAACGGCTACCGCAACCGCACCTGGGACACCCGGGTGGGCACCATGGAGTTGCACATTCCCAAGCTGCGGGAAGGCAGCTACTTCCCCAGCCTGCTGGAACCGCGGCGGCGCAGCGAGAAAGCCCTGCTGGCCGTCATCCAGCAAGCCTATGTAGAAGGCGTGTCCACTCGGCGGGTGGACGATCTGATCAAGGCCCTGGGTTGCGACGGCATCTCCAGCAGCCAGGTGTCGCGCATCTGCGAGCAACTGGACGAAGTGGTGGAGAGTTTCCTGGGTCGGCCCCTGGACGGTGGTCCCTACCCCTACGTGTGGCTGGACGGCCTGACCCAGAAGGTGCGGGAGGGCGGTCGCATCGTCAACGTCTGCGTGGTGGTGGCGACGGGGGTCAATGCCGAAGGGCAGCGTGAGATCCTGGGTATGGACGTGGGCGCCAGCGAGGACGGCGCCTTCTGGCTGGCCTTCCTGCGGTCGCTGACCGCTCGGGGCCTCAGCGGGGTGGAGCTGGTAACCTCCGATGCTCACCAGGGGCTGAAGAACGCCATCGCCGCGGTGTTCACTGGGGCCAGCTGGCAGCGCTGCCGCACCCACTTCATGGCCAACCTGCTCACCCGAGTGCCCAAGCGTGCCCAACTTGGCGTGGCCACCCAGGACATTCTCGCATGGTCCGCACCATCTACCAGCAACTGTCTCCCGCCGAGGTCCACGGCCAATTGGACCGAGTGGTGGAACAACTCCGGGAGCCCTTTGCCCAGGTGGCCGAGCTGCTGGCGGATGCCGCGCCGGACATCCTGGCCTTCACGGCCTTCCCAGTGGCCCACTGGCAGAAGCTGTGGTCCAACAACCCGCAGGAACGGCTGAACCGGGAGATCCGTCGCCGCACTGACGTGGTGGGCATTTTCCCCAACCGGCTGTCGGCGCGGCGCCTGGTGGGCGCGGTGCTGGCCGAGCAACACGACGAATGGGCCGAAGCCCGCCGCTACCTCACCATCCCCAACGCCGCCGGCAACGAGGCACTGCCGACGCCCAATATGCTGGACGCAGCGGCCTGATCAACATCAAAAGGGATGACGCGCTTTTACACTACTTGACGGGACACTACCCGGTCTGCCGCGCAATGGATGTCCGCTTCTCCATCACCATCCGCCAGCACGCCCGCCTGCGGAACCTGATCGAGGCCATACCCGAGGAGGACTGGACGCCGATCCCCTACTGGATGGACGGCGCCGCCGACGTGGCGGAGACCACCTACACCCCCTTCCAGACTGAGCCCGACGCCGTGCCGGTACGGCTCGTCGTCCGGAGGGTGAAGCCCACGCCCGGTTCCCAACTGGCCCTCTTCGCCGCCTACCGCTATCACGGCTTCATCACCGACCGGGACGGGGCAACCCTGGCACTGGAGGCCGACCATCGGCGCCACGCCGAGATCGAGAATGCCATTCGCGAGAATGCCATTCGCGACGTATTGCTCAAGTACGGCGTCGGGCTCAACCATCTCCCCTAGGGCCGCTTCGCCGCCAACGCTGCCTGGCTGGCCGTCCAGGTGATCGCCCACAACCTGGCACGCTGTCCAGCGTGCATCGGTCTGGGCGAGCAACTTGTAACCACCAAGACCCTGCGACGACGCTTCTTCTTCCTCGCCGGACGGCTCACCCGCTCGGCGCGCCGCCTCACTTTACATCTTCCCCAGCGCTGGCCCTGGGAAAACCAGTTCAATGACGCCCTGGCCCGATTGCGCGCCCTGCCACTCCCAACCTGACGGCAGCCCGTCTGCCACTGACCCGCCATCCGGCCAACTGAACATCGTCGCCAACTCGCACCAACTCGGTCCGCGAGGGACACTTCCTGCCTACCGCCTGTCGAATTACCCCCGCCATGGCCGCACGGCCGCCAACATCGTGCCGATGTGGCTGCCCTCACGCCGCCCTCATCCCCATCTACTGGAATCTGGCTGGGCCCGTTCGCCTTCCCTTACCCATCATCCCTTGTGTCAACGACACGGACGTCTCGCTTCGGTGGATTCGGGCTTAGTCTCTCTTTCCAGGGCTTGGTGCAACCGTTCACGTTCTTCAACTTCACCGCTGGGGATCTCAAAGATGCCCCCGAGGTAGTCGTCCTTCCTGCGCTGGAGAAGTAATGCTTTCTCATCCCGTTTTAATACAGCACCCACTACCATTCTGCGTATCCCGGCGGTCCTGGTTTCCGTAAGAAGTTTTTCAAACGCATCGAATTTCATCGGTCTAACAACACATTTTGATTGAGCACAACCTTCCTCAATGCCTCCACAATGCCTCCACGTATTAGTGAATATGTGCTGTCAACTCTGCGTTGGCGAGCACATGCCTTTCTTCGCTGTCAACTGGCCCAACCCCATGCCGTGGTGTAACTCACGTCGATAGTGCACCGCTCGACCACTTCCGCGAATTCCAGCGCAGACGTAAGCTCGTCTGGAAGTGCTGGGTGAACCGGAACCACCGACTCTGATGTACCCCTCGCCGGGACATTGGTCGATGACCCGTTGGCGTGGCCCCGATGAAAATTTGGAATCTTCAGGCCGGAACCTGGGCCAGCTGGGGTAGTTGGAGCAGTGCGTGAACCTGGCTTGCGGTTGTCTCGTCGTTTCCGGACCGGATGACCAGGTTCCCGGCTTCCAGCGAAGCCACTGGCACACCGTCACGGAACACGATGCGATTGCCCGGCACGGCCGGTACCCTATCCCCGGTGGTGAGGATGCCGACCAGGTTGAGAGGATCGCAGGCCGACACGACCACCATGTTTCCAGTGGGGTCGCTGCGGTTGACTTCCCGCAGCAAGTCGACGGCTTCCGGAAGGGCAAATTGTTCGCCCACGAAGCTGGTGACGAATCGGCCGCCCCGAATCTCGCCACGGGCTTCCATCCGGCGTAAAACGCGGACCGCATCGCGCCAACTGGGCCCGGCGGATTCCCGCGTCAATAGCTCCGGCAACACCACCCCGTATCGCCGCAGCAGTTGCGTTACGCGCATTTCCAGAGCATCGGCCACGGGATCCAGCGGCTCCAGGATTGACCAGCGGCTATAGCTCTCCCGGCGGCGCGGGTCGAGCCTTCGAGTGGGGACGCGCCGGCGACGGGACGACCGGCTGCCGTTTGAAGCCCCGTTGCGATGCCCGGCAGAGCCGCCGTTCACCCGACGCCGCAATGGTTGCAGGCTATCGGAGGTAACCCTGCCCTGAGCCGCCAATAACCACAGGGCTTCTTCAACGTCGGATGGCAACCGCCGGGTAATGGCGATGATATCGGAGATGAAGCAAGCGCCCCGCTGGGATAGCATCGACAGCACCTCTTCCGTTGCGCCATTCCCGTGCTGGCCCTCGGTTTGAGCCGGTCCAAGCAGCCAGTCCAGACACTCCCGAAGAGACAGCGTAATGGGCGTGGCACGGGTCAGCGGGGACCTGACGCCCAGTCCGTTGGTGGCAGCGAGTCGCCGGCTCATGCAGCCCCACACCACGTCGCCGCCCTCGCACAAACGATCCAGCAGGCCGGCGTTGTAATCCCCAATCCTTGGAGAAAGCACTTCGGCCTCCAGGACACCTGCGGCGATGTCGAAACCCTGGAGCTGCTCGATAACATCCAGCAGCCCGCCCTCACCCACTGCCGCGGTTGCCGGGTCCAGATGCTGCCACCGGAGCAGGAACCGCATCATGGCGGCCTGGGAAACCGGCTCGATCTGCCTACGGAGACGGCCCAAGGTGCCCCGGTGAATGCGAGCCAGAATCCGGCGGTCGCAAAATTCCTCTTCGACGGCCCCGCTCCGAAAATTACCGCGCAAAACCAGCCCTTCCCCTTCCAGTTGGGCGAGAGCATAGCCGACATCCGCGGAGTCCAGCCGCAAGGTTGCGGCAAGCTCGCCGGCGGTGACGGGCCCAGAGCACTCGACCCACCCTCGCACGATGGACAGCGTCGCCAGCTCGGTCGTCATCTCGGGAGCGACGCCCTGAATATCGCCGGGCGGTGGGCTAAAGTTGCCCAACGCGTACGCGGCGAATGCCGTGGGCAGTCGTTCCGCCGCTACCCAGGCGCGCCAGTCGTCGGGTAGATTCAGGCGATAGGCTCGACCAGCAGCGGCCAGATCGGCGAACCACCCGGCCATCCCGGGCGAATCTGAGTTGCCGCGGTCGCCGCCCGCATCGGTCTCCGGTAGGATTCCCAGGTTCAGCAGCGCGTCGTGTAATTCGTCAGCGTCCCGAATCGGCGGCCAGGCGTTGGCGTGTTCCTCGGCAATGGCGCTGTCGTCCAGCCGACCCAGTTCTCGGGCGTCCTCGGGCAGAGCGCGGCGCAGCGTTACGGCTCTGGCGCGCCGCTCCTCCAGGGGAGCGTCATCCAGGAAGGCGTAGGGCATCGCGTTCAAAATCTGGTGGCAGAACACGGAGGGCTGCATCGTGTCTCGAGCGTACACTTCAATGTCGCCCGACTCGATGGTTGCCAGCACATTCTGAAGGCCCGGCAGATCCATCGCTTCGGTGAGACAATCGCGGATGGTCTCGAATACCAGCGGGTGATCCGGTGGGTCGATCACCTCGCCGGGGGCGTTGTCCTGGCATTGAACCTGAGCCGGGAATACTGCCGCCAGCAGGTCCTCGGAGCGCATCCGCTGTATTGGCGCTGGCACCTTGCGTCCCCCCGTATGTCGGAGCAGCGCCAGAAACCTGGTGGCATTCCAACGCCATCGTGTACCGAACACAGGCGCCTGCAACACTGCCTGCAAAAGCACTTCGTCCACCGTGCGGGGAGACAGGTAGGTAAACACGTCGGACAGCGGAAACGAGAGATTCGGACCCAGGGAGAAATTCAACCCATCGTCGGTGGCGGATGCCTGCAATTCAAAGTCAAAGGTGCGGCAGATCCGTTTTCGCAATGCCATGCCCCAGGCCCGGTTAATTGCGGCTCCAAACGGCGAGTGGATCACCAGCTGCATCCCGCCACTCTCGTCGAAGAAACGCTCCGCGACCACCCGGTTGCCGGTGGGAACCATCCCCAGCACCCGCTTGCCCTCTGCCAGATACTCCACGATCTGACGCGCGGCGTCGGCATTTATGCCGCATCCCTGGACCAGCCACGCCTCGGCATCGTCCGGACGTTCCAACCGCACATCCACCGCTTCGCGCAAATCGGAAATTTCGTCGGACAGCTCCCTCGTTCTGCCCGGAGCCTCACCCAACCAGAATGGGATGGTGGGAGCCAGGCCCTGGGCGTCCTCGACCCTAACTTTGCCTCCCTCCACCCGGCGGATCTTCCAGGGTGTGTTGCCCAGCAGAAACACGTCGCCGGCCATACTCTCAATGGCGAAGTCCTCGTTGACGGTGCCGACGAATATGTCCTCGGGGACGGCGATCACGTCGTAGTCGGCGTTGTCGGGGATGGCGCCGCCGCTGGTCAACGCGGCGAGGCGGGCGCCGCGCCGGCCTTTGAGCACGTGATTCACACCGTCCCGGTGCAGGTGCGCTCCCCGGCGGCCCAGTCTGGGCGCCATGCCCTCCGACAGGGCGTCGACGACCTGATCGAACCTGGGCCTGGGCAGACCCCGATAGGCGTAGGACCTGACGCACAATTCAAAGAGATCGTCTTCCTGCCAGTCTTCTGCGGCGCACGCGGCCACCATCTGCTGAGCCAGCACGTCCAGCGGCCAATCGGGGATGCGGAGCGTATCGAGGTTGCCGCCGCGCACGGCCCGGCACAGGGCGGCGCATTCCACCAGTTCATCGCGAGTCAGCGGGAACAGCGCACCTTTCGGGGTCCCGGCTACGGTGTGGCCGGAGCGGCCCACTCGCTGCAACAGCAGCCCGATGGAGCGAGGCGACCCAATCTGACACACCAGGTCCACCACCCCAATGTCAATGCCGAGTTCCAGGGAAGCAGTGGCAACGCATACCTTGACGTCACCCTGCTTCAATCTCTCTTCCGCAGCCAGTCTGGTGGTTCGCGAGAGGCTGCCGTGATGTGCCACCACTGCCGCGTCTCCCATCCGCAGGGAAAGCTGGTGGGCCACTCGCTCCACCAACCGACGGGTATTGACGAATACCAGCGTGGTTCCATGATCGGCGGCCAGACCCGCCACGGTATCCAGGGTTTGTCCCCAGACCTCATGGGTCGCGATGGGCCCCAGTTCTGCTCCCGGGAGTTGCACCTCCAGACTCATACTCCTGGTGTGACCTGTATCCACGATGAGGCAATCGGGAACACCATCGCCCGAAATGTGCCGGTTGCCCACCAGGAACCGGGCCAACTCCTCGATAGGACGCTGAGTGGCCGACAGACCCACCCTGACGACGGGATTCCGGGCCAGTGCGCACAACCGCTCCACCGACAGCGACAGATGAGCGCCACGCTTGTCATCGGCGACGGCATGGATCTCGTCAAGGATGACGGTCTTCACGTCGGCTAGCCCGCGCCGTCCGCTCTCAGAAGTCAGCAGAATGTAAAGCGATTCCGGCGTGGTTATCAGAATGTGAGGTGGCTGTTTCACCATCCGCTGGCGCTCCGCAGCGGGCGTGTCGCCAGTTCGCACCGCCGTCCTCATGGCCGGCAACGGCGTGCCCCGGGCTTCGGCCAGGGCGTGGATTTCCTCCAGGGGCGTGGCCAGGTTTTTCTGTATGTCGTTGGACAGGGCTTTGAGCGGCGACACGTAGACGACCTGGGTGGCGTCGGGTAGCCCTTCCCGCAGACCCTGCCGCACCAGCTGGTCGATGCAGGTCAGGAAGGCAGCCAGGGTTTTGCCCGAACCGGTGGGCGCGGCAATGAGGGTGTGTTGCCCCTGCGCGATGGCCGACCACCCGTCAATCTGGGCCCGGGTAGGCGCCTCGAAGCGGCTCCGGAACCAGTCCTGGATGATGGGATGAAATTGGGCAAGGGACATGGCGCCAGTTTAGCAGAGGAGGGCCCCCTGCCGAAGGCCGGCGTGTCACCCGGGAAGGCTGCCCAGGATCGTTAGATCGTGGGCAACTCCTGGCTCCAGTGTCACCACCCCAAGCGGTATGCTAAACTGCCGCATTCCGAACGATGTAATACCTGACGATGTAATCCCTGACGATGTAATCCCTGCAGTAGGTACGGCCATGATCATCGACACTCATACTCATGTGGTCAGCAGCGACAAGGCCAAACACCCCCTCGACCCCGGCGCACGGGGCTGGTCCACCGAGGTCAGCAACGATGTCGAGGCCCTGATCGCGGAGATGGACAACGCCGGAGTGGAGTGTGCCACTCTGGTGCAACCCAACGGTACCTACGGTCTGGACAACTCCTATCAGTGCGACAGCGCCCAACAGTACGCACCGCGAACCGTGGCCGTGGGGATCCTGGACCCGGCGGCGACCGACGCCGCTGACCAGCTCTCTTATTGGGTCAACGAGCGCGGCATGACGGGCGTGCGGCTTCAGAGCCAGGCCGAACCCGACGATCCCCGGTGCGACGCTCTGTGGCAACGCGCCGCATCCCTGGGCATTCCCATCTCAATCGGCGGCGGCGGACAGCCGGAGAAGGTCGACGCGATGCGGAACGTGGGAGCCCGGCACCCCAACGTCCTCTTTGCCCCAGACCACTTCGCAGGCTGGAGCGGCGCCGCGGACAAAGCCGCGATGACGACCGCCCTGGAAGAACTGGCCCGCCTGCCCAACGCCTACCTGCGCATTTCCAGTACCAGCCTCGGGCCATACGCCGACCTGACCGCGCCCGAGCAGGAACTCTTCAGGCGTGTGATTGAGGCCTTCACGCCACGGCGTGTCATGTGGGGCTCCAACTTCCCTTCCTCCCGTGACGGCGGTTACATCGGGCAGGTGCGGCTCGGCCAGACGGCCCTGCCCTGGCTCTCCGACGACGACGTCAATTGGATCATGGGGGAAACCGCCCACCAGTTGTGGCCAATGCTGCAGGCGCAATCCAGCGGGTAGAACAACAACCGGATTGCCGCCGGCGAGCCGTTACAACCTGTAGCCTGCGGGCACTGGTGGCGCAACGCGGCCACCAACCACACTCTCGCCGGCCATTTCAGGCCGTTTACCGAGGCGGCTGGCCCTGTCGGTAGGGAGTAGCAGTGCTCCGGCGACCGGCAGAATCCCCAGCACAGGCGGGGGATGTGCCGCGAGCGGCGCTGCCTTTGGCCCAGGTCGGCGTCGTAAACCTGCCCCAGGGGATAAAGGCGTTACCCCACCCCGGGCGCGAGGATACTGTGTGTTGCGTCTTTAGCCTCGTCCTCAGCGCAGAGCCGGTAGCGACCTGTACGCCTGCTGAATTGCCACGCTACCTTTCCGATGATAGGTTGAGGCGAGATTGACGCGCGGCGTGCTGGCACAGATATGGCGAATACACATTAAGCTACGCTGCCGGTTGCACCGGGGGGAGAATCATGGCTGATACACCTTTGCATTACCAGGCTATCACCGAGGTAGCCGGAAAACTCCGGTCGAGGGAGATTTCGCCGGTGGAGTTGACCCGGGCCCTGCTGGACCGGATCGCGGCCCTGGATGGCGAGCTGAAGAGCTACGCTACGGTAATGACGGAACAGGCAATGGCAGCCGCCCGGGCGGCAGAGCAGGAGATCGCCGCCGGTGGGTATCGGGGCCCGCTCTACGGTGTGCCCATCGCCGTTAAAGACCTTTGCTTCACTCGCGGCGTGGCGATGATGGGCGGGGCTAAGGTGCGGCGCGACTTCGTTCCGGAATTTGACGGCACGGTGGTGCAGAGACTGAACGACGCCGGGGCGATCATCCTGGGCAAGCTAAACCTCACCGAAGGCGCGATGGCGGGATACAACCCCGAGTTCGACATCCCGGTGAATCCCTGGGGCGCCGACCGTTGGGCCGGCGCGTCTTCCAGCGGTTCCGGCGTGGCCACGGCAGCCGGCTTGTGTTACGGCTCGCTGGGCAGCGACACCGGCGGGTCGATCCGTTTTCCAGCGGCGGCCTGCGGCACGGTGGGAATCAAACCCACCTGGGGCCGCGTTAGCCGGCATGGGGTGCTGGCGCTGGCCGAGTCTATGGACCACATCGGCCCGATGACCCGCAGCGCCGCGGACGCCGGAATCATGCTCTAGGCGCTGGCTGGCCACGATGCCAACGACCTCACGTCGCTGCGTGCACCGGTTCCCGATATGCTGGCCGGGCTGGGTCAGGGGGTTGCCGGCATCCGTATTGGTATGGACGAACGGTACATCGGCGACGGGGTTGACTCGGAAGTAGCCGCAGCGGTGCTGGCCGGCGCGCAGTTGCTGGAACGCATGGGGGCACGGCTGGTTCCGGTGCGGATGCCGGAGACCGAAGGTTTCTCACGCGCGTGGGGCGTACTGTGCTCAGCAGAAGCGGCCGCTGCCCACCGGGAGACTTTCCCGTCCCGGGGCGATGAATACGGCCCCTGGTTCCGGGGCTGGCTGGAGTTGGGGCACAGGTACACCGCCGCTGACTACGCCGTTGCCAACCAGGGACGGCTGGCCTGCAACGGCTCCATCGCGGGCGTGTTTGAGGAGATCGACGTGCTGGTTTGCCCGTCCATGACTACCGCTCCGGAGCGGGTTACGCCCGAAGTATTGTACGGCCCGATGAGTGAAGAGGAATGGACTTGGGGCCGCTTCACGATCCCATTCGATTTCAACGGAGCGCCCACGATTTCGCTGCCCTGTGGCCTGAACAGCGAGGGGCTGCCGCTCAGCATCCAGTTTGTGGGCCAGCATCTGGCGGAGCCGCTGCTGGTACAAATCGGCGATGCTTACGAGTCAGCTACCCGACACGACCTGCGGCCGGCCATTTAGCGCTGACTACTCTCCCAAAATTTGCCATTGAGCCTACCCTGCGGTGTCACCAAACCGTCCCGGCAGGCGCAAGTATGGCGATGATGGCTCACTGCAATAATTGTTAAGCTGGGCTTTACGCTTTTTAAGCCGCGTAGGCAAGCGAATCTATGAGTCGGTGGTACAGAGCGGACGGGACTTTCCGTATATCAGGGTCAGCGGCTCGACTTTGTACAAAAGCTAGATAAATTATAAGAACAGGGTAAGCTCGACCAAATCACCACAAGAGGTCGAGTATGCCTACCCTGCCCGCCGTCATAGTAACCCTGCTGCTGCCCTTTGAGCACCTGTTTGACCCCAGGACCTGGCGCAAAGCCCAACTCCTGGCCATGGGAGCGATCCTGTCTCCCGGCAAACGCACCGTGTCCTCCGCCCTCAACATCCTGGGGATTGGGCAGCACGGCGACTTCGCCGTCTATCACCACGTGCTCAACCGTGCCCGATGGTCGCCGCTGCAACTGAGCCGGGTGCTGTTGCTGCTGGTGGCCGGGCGCCTTGGTTCATCCACCGAGCCGTTGGTGTTCGGCATTGACGAGACGGTGGAACGACGCTGGGGCCGGAAGATTGCGGCCAAGGGACGGTATCGGGATCCGGTGCGGTCCACGGACGACCAGGTGGTGATGACCCCCGGATTGCAATGGGTGAGCCTGATGTTGCTGACGCGTATCGGATGGGCGGGTCGACACTGGGCGCTACCGTTTTTGACCGCGCTGGTGGTGTCGGCCCGCTACGACCGGCGCAAAGGCCGCCGGCACAAGACGGTCACCGACTACGCCCAGCAGATGCTGGTCTGCCGGCGCCGGTGGCTGCCGGACCGGGACCTGGTGGTGGTGGCCGATGGCGGCTACGCCAAGCGCGAGTTCCTGCGGCATTGCCAGAGTATGTCAAAGCCGATTGTCGTCGTCACCAAACTGCGCAAGGACGCGTCCCGGTACCAGCCCGCGCCACCGCGGCGGCCCGGCCAGATCGGGCGGCCCCGGGTGGTCGGCGCGCGATTGCCCAGTCCCACGGCGGTGCTGGACGATCCCGCTACACAATGGATTCCCTACCGCGCCACCGGTTCCGACGGCAGTACCGCCAGGGTCGAGCTCGCTTCGGGCGTGGCGCTGTGGTACCACGGCGGGCCGCCGCGCCTTCCCATACGTTGGGTCGTCATCAGATACCTGGAGGAGCGCCGCGGGCCCTATGCTTTGCTATGCACCGACACCTAGGCGGAACCCCTGCGGATACTGCAGTGGTATCTGCTGCGCTGGCAGGTCGAGGTGACCTTTGAGGAGCTGCGGGCTCACCTGGGCGTGGAAACCCAGCGCCAGTGGTCGGAACGAGCCATCGCCCGAACCACCCCCGCGCTCTTTGGCCTGTTCAGCGTGGTGACGCTGGCAGCGGATATCCTGATCGAACAGCGTGGCGGCATGGCGCCGCGCACCGCGGCGTGGTATGACAAAACCAGCCCTTCCTTCGCCGACGCCATCGCCCTGGTCAGACGACACCTCTGGGTGCAGCAGGGAACTTTTATGCCGTCCGAGCGCGAGCACGAATCGATAAAAGTCCCGCGCCTCTTGTACCACAGGATGCTCGACACGCTAGCCTATGCCGCTTGATTGTACAAAGCCGAGGTTCTACGTCGGACAGTGAAAAACCCTCGGACGCCAGCCACAAGTGGCGGCGCACCAGAGCGATGGCGTCCACGAAGGTCGGCGACGGCTTGGCGTACCAAGCCGCTGTACGATGGGCCGAGGGTCGTTGTTGCCGCAGCAGATGGGCCGCCAGGGTGGTCCATGAGAAGAGCCCCATCAGGATTGGCGTGGTGCGGGCAATGGCCCGGTCCGACCACTGGCGTTGGGTCTCCACGCCAAGGTGAGCCCGCACTTCCTGGAAGGTAACCTCCAGTTGCCAGCGCAGCACAAACCATTCCAGGATCTGTGTCGGGTCCACGGCCAGGTCAGTGCACAGCAAAGCCTGTGTGGCGAATTCGCCCTGGGGGTCCCGAACCAAGACCCAGCGGATGGGCACGGGCGGCTTGCCCGAGCGATACCAAACCGCCGTTTGCGAGGTGAGTTCCACCGTGCGGGTCGCGCCGTTGTACCAGGCTACCGCGGCGGTGGTCCAGTACAGACCGGGATGGTCGACGAGTAATTTCAGCGCGGGCAGCCGCCGGCCTTTCAGCGGGGGCCGACCGTTCCGGCCCGGCTGACGGGGCGGGGCCGGTTCATAGAGGGCGGCGTCCAGACGCAAGCGGGCGATGAGGGTAACGGGTTGAGCCAAGGATTGGCAGCAGTGGAGCAGGTCCAGTACGGCGTAGCCGCCGTCACCCACCAGCACCAGGGAGCGCTGCGGGAGCCAGCGGCGCAGTTGCAGGATCATCTGGCGGGCCCAGTCAGTGAGCTTTTTGTGGCGGCGTCCGCGCTGCCGGTAGTAGCGTGCCGAGGGCGCCAGCACGGTGAGGAAGGGCAAGGCCCAATAGCGTCCCGCCCAGGGAACCTGGCCCAGCCACATCAGGGAGATCCAGCGCAGGCCACTGGCCTTGACCAGGTGGCTCCGGCTGGAACGCACCGCATCGCGGTAGATGCCCAGGGATTTGATTTTGGGGCCGCGGCGCCGTTCCAGGGTTTCGTCGATGCCGAAGACCAACGGGCCATCGCCCTGATCCAGGTGCTGGAGCAGCAGCAACAGTAGGATGCGAGCCGCCTGGCGGGGCGACCACACCGCCCGATTGAGCACTTCATGGTAGCGGGCGTAGTCGCGGTGGTCGCTGCGGCCCATGACGCGCAGCGCCGCAGCCACGGTGCGTTGGCCTGGGGCCAGTATCGCGCCGACCAGCAGGATTTGGGCTTTCAGCCAGGTCGGGTTGCGAAACAGCGTGGCGAAGGGATGGAGTACGGGTAAAATTGCATCGGGCAGGGTGAGCATGGCTGGACCTTCTGTGGAAAGTGTGGTCCGGCCAGCTTACCCTGTCTTTATACTTTCCCTAAATTATGCGTAAAGTCCAGTTAAGAGGGTGTCCAAAAACTCCCTCTCCCCTTGTGGGAGAGGGCTGGAGTGAGGGGTCGTTTCCCCGCTATTCCACTCTCCGCCGAGACTCGCCAGCAACTTTTTAGACACCCTCTAGCACAAATCTCGCAGTAGAGTCCCAGGAAGTGGTGTAAGAGTTAGGCGGTTGGCAAAACGCTGACCACCGCGTCATCCTTGATCGGAAATGCCAAACCCAACCAAGGAGAACGACGGTGGTCAAGCAAAGAATGGATCTTTTGGAATTATTACGCAAGCGTGGTATGGACGGAGACGTGGACTTGCTGCGGGAAGCACTGCGGGTCCTGGTGGACGGCATCATGGACGCCGAGGTTTCCGCCCAGATCGGCGCCCAGCACGGCGAACGCAGCCCGGAGCGGGTCACCTACCGCAATGGGTATCGCAACCGCACCTGGGATACCCGGGTGGGCACCATGGAGTTGCACATTCCCAAGCTGCGGGAAGGCAGCTACTTCCCCAGCCTGCTGGAACCGCGGCGGCGCAGCGAGAAAGCCCTGCTGGCCGTCATCCAGCAAGCCTATGTAGAAGGCGTGTCCACTCGGCGGGTGGACGATCTGATCAAGGCCCTGGGTTGCGACGGCATCTCCAGCAGCCAGGTGTCGCGCATCTGCGAGCAACTGGACGAAGTGGTGGAGAGTTTCCTGGGTCGCCCCCTGGACGATGGTCCCTACCCCTACGTGTGGCTGGACGGCCTGACCCAGAAGGTGCGGGAGGGCGGTCGCATCGTCAACGTCTGCGTGGTGGTGGCGACGGGGGTCAATGCCGAAGGGCAGCGTGAGATCCTGGGTATGGACGTGGGCGCCAGCGAGGACGGCGCCTTCTGGCTGGCCTTCCTGCGGTCGCTGACCGCTCGGGGCCTCAGCGGGGTGGAGCTGGTAACCTCCGATGCTCACCAGGGGCTGAAGAACGCCATCGCCGCGGTGTTTGCTGGGGCCAGCTGGCAGCGCTGCCGCACCCACTTCATGGCCAACCTGCTCACCCGAGTGCCCAAGCGTGCCCAACTTGGCGTGGCCACCCAGGACATTCTCGCATGGTCCGCACCATCTACCAGCAACTATCTCCCGCCGAGGTCCACGGCCAATTGGACCGAGTGGTGGAACAACTCCGGGAGCCCTTTGCCCAGGTGGCCGAGCTGCTGGCGGATGCCGCGCCGGACATCCTGGCCTTCACGGCCTTCCCAGTGGCCCACTGGCAGAAGCTGTGGTCCAACAACCCGCAGGAACGGCTGAACCGGGAGATCCGTCGCCGCACTGACGTGGTGGGCATTTTCCCCAACCGGCTGTCGGCGCGGCGCCTGGTGGGCGCGGTGCTGGCCGAGCAACACGACGAATGGGCCGAAGCCCGCCGCTACCTCACCATCCCCAACGCCGCCGGCAACGAGGCACTGCCGACGCCCAATATGCTGGACGCAGCGGCCTGATCAACATCAAAAGGGATGACGCGCTTTTACACTACTTGACGGGACACTACCAATCTCGCCGGATCGACCTACTCGAACGGCCCCGAATGAGTCGGCTTGCCGGTTTGGAAATGGGAAGGAATCTGTTGCGTATTCTGATCATCGGAGCCAGCGGTTTCATTGGGCGCCACGTGGTGCGGCGCCTGTCTGATACGCTGGGCCACGAAGTAGCTGGCACCTTCCGGTCTCGCGTCCCCAGCGACGACGGCAAATCCTGGCACCAGGTCGAGCTAACCGAAGCGGCAGCGTTGGAGCAGGTGCTCCAGTCGGCTCAACCTGACGTGGTGGTGCACCTGGCGGCCATGGCCGATGTGGGCACGGCCGAACGAAACCCGGAGCGGGCCACGGCGGTTAACGTCGCCGCCACGTCATCAATTGCCCGACTCAGCGACCTGCACGGAGCCAGGATGGTTTTCGTTTCCACCGAGTACGTATTCGGCGGCCAGCGCGGCTACTACCGCGAAGATGAGATTCCCGCGCCCACCACCCACTACGGTCGGACCAAATGGGAGGCCGAACGGGCGGTGGCGAGTCTGGCCTCCGACTGGAGCATCCTCCGCACCAGCATCGTGTATGGTTGGCCGGAACCGGGACAGCGCAACTTCGCCCCGTGGCTGCTCGACCGTCTGCGGAGCGGGCAGCCCTATGACGCCCGCACCGATGTATATCGAACACCGGTTTACGTGGAACACCTGACGGATGGCATCGCCAAGTTGGTGGCAGGCGACTACCCAGGCATCCAGCATGTGGCCGGTAGCGACTGGGTGAGCATGTATGACTTCGCCATCGCCATCGCCGAAGCCTTCGACCTGGACCGCGACCTGGTGATCCCGATAGATGCCTCCACCCACACGCCGCCGGATTCAGACCCGCGCGAACAGGTCGCAGCAACCCGGAACCTTGACCTCCTCGGGCTGGACTGTTCGGAGACGGTGCGTCGACTGGGGCTGAATCATCCCGGGTTGAGCGAAGGGCTGGCGGCAATGCGTCGGCGGCTCTGATTGTCGGAGACCAGCAGCGACGACGTTTCGTGGTAACATCCACACTTAAGACACGTCTATGCCTCACGCGTAACCGCTTTAATCCGTCATTGCGAGGAGCCCCCCTCATCCCGAGCTCGTCGAGGGACGTGGCAATCTCGATGGGGTTGAATACACGTCGACGAACCGCCGTTGCTACGGCGACGGGATTGCCACGCTACGCTCGCAATGACAAAGTGGGTACGCAAGACACGTTCATTCCGCAGGAACACACCCATGAACCCAGTTTACCTGGACTACAACGCCACCACTCCAATCGATCCTCGGGTAGCCGAGGCGATGCTGCCCTACATTTACGAACACTTTGGCAACCCTTCCAGCGGCCACCTATTCGGACGCAACGCCAATGACGGTGTCAACGCGGCACGCCGGCAGGTGTCCGAATTGCTCGAATGCCATAGCGACGAACTCATTTTCACCAGCGGCGGCACCGAGTCCAACAACTACGCCATCAAGGGCGCCCTCGCTGCCAACCGGAGCCGGGGCAACCATATGATTACCTCGGCGGTGGAGCATCCGGCCATCATTGAAGTGTGCAAGTTTCTGGAGACCCAGGGCTACCGGGTTACCTATCTGCCAGTGGACGAATACGGGATGGTTGACCCCGGGCAAGTTGAAGAGGCTATCACCCCGCAGACCACGCTCATCAGCATCATGCACGCCAACAACGAGGTGGGCACCATAGAGCCAATCGAAGAAATCGCCGAGGTAGCCCACCGGCACGGCGCGCTGTTGCACGCCGATTGCGCTCAATCCGTCGGCAAGATTCCGGTGCTGGTGGATGAACTGGGAGTGGACCTACTGTCCATCGCCGGACACAAACTCTACGCTCCGAAGGGCATTGGCGCGCTGTACGTCCGCCGGGGTGTGGCGTTGGAAAAGCAGATGCACGGAGCCGGCCACGAAGGGGATTGGCGGGCCGGCACCGAGAATGTCATACACATGGCCGCGCTGGGTCAGGCCTGCGAGTTGATTCACCATCACCTGCCCGACTACCAGCGACACATGGCAGAGATGCGTGACCGTCTGGAAGCCGGCTTGCAGGGCGCCTTTGGCGCGGTTCGGATCAACGGGCACCCCAGCAAACGCCTGCCCAATACCTCCAGCGTCAGCTTCAAGCGGGTGGAAGCCAATACCGTTCTGGCCGAAATGGTAAACCTCGCTGCATCAGCCGGGGCGGCCTGCCATAGCGATCGGGTAGAGGTGTCCAGCGTCCTCGAGGCAATGGGCGTTCCGCTGGAATACGCCATGGGCACCCTCCGGTTTTCAGTCGGCAGATATACCACCGCCGAGGAAATCGACCGCGCCGTGGCCGAGGTTGCCAGAGTCGTGAATCCCCATCTGCAGGCCGCAGCATCGGTCGGGTAGGGATGCGAACACTCCCAGCATTACACCCGGATTGCCCACCCGGATTGCCCACATGGTAATATCCCATTCAGATTGCAGAACGCCGGTTATGTGACTGCATTGTGCCTCGCCGATTCGCAAACCCGGCGTGACCAGATTGACTGAAACTGAATCGCAAAAGGAGTTGGACAATGGCAGAGCTAGTACTCAATCAATGTTGGAATTGAAGGGATAGAGGCGATGCAATTTGGTTCTGGCGTCCTGGGTGTTGAACCGCCAGTTGATGGTGGCCTTGGAGGCGTTGCGCTGGACCTCATAGGCGTTGATGGCTCGCTGCAGGGCAGTCTCGTCAGGATTACGCCCCTGGAGGCAGGCCCGGGTCAACACGCTGAACTCGATCTCCGCCATCCCTTCGGCAAGCTCAGGACAGGATTGAGCCAACTGGCGTGCTTGGGCGTGTGGTGAAATTCCAGCCGCCTGACGATGCGCCGAGCTTCGGCGGCGGGGAAGGTCTCGTAGAGGGAGGCCATACGATGGGTATTCAGATTGTCCAGCACTACTCGGACCACCGGAGCATCTGGGTAGGCCTCATCCACCAGCCACCGCATCTGGTGGGCAAAGTCTTCCATGGTGCGTCGCTCGGTGATCGCCATGTGTCGCCAGCCCGCCAGGGGTTCGCAGGTCAGGAAGATGTTGCGCGTACCGGCGCGGCGATACTCGTAATCCTGACGCCGCGGTTGTCCCGGCTGCACCGGAATGGGCGGCCTGGTGTCGGCCAGCAACTGAGTGGAGGTCTCATCAAAGCAGACCACCGGCCGGTCTGGGTCGTAGGGCTCAGCGTACAAGTCCAGCACGTCCTCCATCGCCGCCACGAATTCACCCCCTACCTTGGGGATACACCACTGCTGCTTCCGCCACGGCTGGAGGACGTTTTTTTGAGCCTCAACCGCACCGTCTCATGGGACAGGGACTCCACCAACCCCAACTCCACCACTCGGTCGGCCAAAAGATGCAGGGTCCAGTAGGCGTGGCCATCGGGCGCTGGGCTGCACGCCAGGGCGATCAGGTGGGCCTCCCCCTTGTCATCAAGCTTCCGGTATCGGTTGGCCTGGACCCGGTCCTGCAACACGCCATCTAAACCTTTCTCAGCGTACCGCCGTTTGGCGCGGTACACCGTACCCTTGGAGATGTCCAAAGCGGCCGCCACCTGTGGTGCGTTCCATCCCTCATCTACTTTCAGCAGGGTGCGCGCTCGGGCGATGATACGCGCCGAACTTTTGCCGCTGCGAATCAGCTGGCTCAGTCGCTCGCGTTCGTCCGGCGTCAACTGTACCGCGTATTGCTCCAGGGCCATGATTACTACACCTCCACACCACTCTATTTTGCAGTCAGCGTAGCACTTGGAAGCCTTTCACTAAAACTACCTACAATGCTGATTTGAACCAGTACTAAACCAAAGCCAAGGTGAAATGCGCAGACGCATGGGGTAAATTTATGAAGGAACCGAGGTAGCTGGTCTCAGAAATTGCGAGGGGTTGGTGATGGGCGTGAGGGAGATAGATCGGTCTCTGGAACAATGGCAGATGGGAGTCAAGGACTTGCGGCGGCGGATGATTCTGGCTCCCACGCCCCGGGAGCGGGAGCGGTGGTACGCCATCCTGCTGCTGGCTCAGGGCTTGACGGCAGCGGCGACGGCGGAGGCGCTGGAGCGGGACCCCCACACTATCGGGCGTTGGGCGTCGGCCTTCGGTGAGGGAGGGCCTGCGGCCCTGATATTCGAGCAGACCGGTGGTTCCCCCCCGCCCTTGACCAGACGCAGCAGGAGGAGTTGAAAGGGGCGGTGGAACAACCGCCCGCTGCGGCGGGCATCCAACTGGCCAACTGGTATTGGAGGGTGGTGCGGCAGTTTGTCTCAGAACGGTTTGGCATCAGCCTGTGCCGCAGCAGTTGCCTGAACTGGCTTTACCGGCTGGGGTTTGCCTGCAAGCGCCCCAAGAAGCGTCTGCTCAAGGCGAATGAGTCCAAGCGGGAGGCCTTCGTGGCGAAGTACGCCGCCCGGTGGGAGGAGGCCCAACGGACTGAAGCCAGCATATTCTTTGCTGATGAGGCCCACTTCCGGGCGGACGCGGAAGTGCGGGGCAAGTGGGTGCTGAAGGGTAAGCCTGCGTTGGTGGACTCCAATAGCCCGCGGTATGGGGAGAAGGCCAGCTACTATTCAGCGGTGTGCCTGGAGCTCGGCTTTGTACAATCAAGCGGCATAGGCTAGCGTGTCGAGCATCCTGTGGTACAAGAGGCGCGGGACTTTTATCGATTCGTGCTCGCGCTCGGACGGCATAAAAGTCCCCTGCTGCACCCAGAGGTGTCGTCTGACCAGGGCGATGGCGTCGGCGAAGGAAGGGCTGGTTTTGTCATACCACGCCGCGGTGCGCGGCGCCATGCCGCCACGCTGTTCGATCAGGATATCCGCTGCCAGCGTCACCACGCTGAACAGGCCAAAGAGCGCGGGGGTGGTTCGGGCGATGGCTCGTTCCGACCACTGGCGCTGGGTTTCCACGCCCAGGTGAGCCCGCAGCTCCTCAAAGGTCACCTCGACCTGCCAGCGCAGCAGATACCACTGCAGTATCCGCAGGGGTTCCGCCTCGGTGTCGGTGCATAGCAAAGCATAGGGCCCGCGGCGCTCCTCCAGGTATCTGATGACGACCCAACGTATGGGAAGGCGCGGCGGCCCGCCGTGGTACCACAGCGCCACGCCCGAAGCGAGCTCGACCATGGCGGTACTGCCGTCGGAACCGGTGGCACGGTAGGGAATCCATTGTGTAGCGGGATCGTCCAGCACCGCCGTGGGACTGGGCAATCGCGCGCCGACCACCCGGGGCCGCCCGATCTGGCCGGGCCGCCGCGGTGGCGCGGGCTGGTACCGGGACGCGTCCTTGCGCAGTTTGGTGACGACGACAATCGGCTTTGACATGTTCTGGCAATGCCGCAGGAACTCGCGCTTGGCGTAGCCGCCATCGGCCACCACCACCAGGTCCCGGTCCGGCAGCCACCGGCGCCGGCAGACCAGCATCTGCTGGGCGTAGTCGGTGACCGTCTTGTGCCGGCGGCCTTTGCGCCGGTCGTAGCGGGCCGACACCACCAGCGCGGTCAAAAACGGCAGCGCCCAGTGTCGACCCGCCCATCCGATACGCGTCAGCAACATCAGGCTCACCCATTGCAATCCGGGGGTCATCACCACCTGGTCGTCCGTGGACCGCACCGGATCCCGATACCGCCCCTTGGCCGCAATCTTCCGGCCCCAGCGTCGTTCCACCGTCTCGTCAATGCCGAACACCAACGGCTCGGTGGATGAACCAAGGCGCCCGGCCACCAGCAGCAACAGCACCCGGCTCAGTTGCAGCGGCGACCATCGGGCACGGTTGAGCACGTGGTGATAGATGGCGAAGTCGCCGTGCTGCTCAATCCCCAGGATGTTGAGGGCGGAGGACACGGTGCGTTTGCCGGGAGACAGGATCGCTCCCATGGCCAGGAGTTGGGCTTTGCGCCAGGTCCTGGGGTCAAACAGGTGCTCAAAGGGCAGCAGCAGGGTTACCATGACTGCGGGCAGGGTAGGCATACTCGACCTCTTTTGGTGATTTGGTCGAGCTTACCCTGTTCTTATAATTTATCTAGCTTTTGTACAAAGTCGAGCCTGGAGACGGGCGAGGTGGAATGGATGGAACTGGAGGGCAACAGCAACAGCGGGACCTCGGTTGCCTTCCTGACGCAACTGAAGGAAAAGCATCCAGGGCCGCTGCGGGTCATCTGGGACAATGCGCCGGCCCACCGTGGGGAAGCGGTGCGGGAGTACCTCAGGACGCCTGAGCTGGAGCTGAGGCTGGTGAACCTGCCGGGCTACAGCCCGGACTTCAACGCCGATGAGGCTATCTGGGGCTGGGCGAGAGAGGAGGCCACTGGAAACCTGTGCCTGGGGGGCAGGGCGGCAGTGCAGGAGAGGGTCGGCAAATTCCTGGCCGGGCTGTCCAGCCGGAAAGACGAGGTGAGACGGCGCTGCCGGACGGTCCTGCAATCAAGGGCCGAAACACTCCCGCGAGACTCCCGCCCCGATTCCCAGCACCCGGCAAATGCACATCCCACCTTGGCTTTGGTTTAGTATTGGGTTTGGCATCTTCGCATAGCCCTCAACTCAGCACCCCGGCGGACGGATGGGCCGGACGCGGCGAGCGCGACAAGGGCCACGTTGAGTTGATCGGCGCCGACGGCATCACTTCCAACTACGAAGGTCTGTTGGCGCGGATCGACTCGGAGCGCATCGCCAAAGAGATAACCCAGGCCAAATTTGAGCAACGGCACCAGCAAAACCAGAAGGCCATCGCTCACCTTTCCCGCAAGCTGTACGACGCCAGGCTGGATGTGCTGGTGATGGTAGGGGACGACCAGCACGAGTACCTTTTGGACGATAATATGCCCGCCTTCTGCGTCTATTGGGGCGACGAGGTGAAGATTTCCGGCCACGAGGCCAGCCCGTCAACCGGCAACCAGCCGCTGATCGGCTACAGCACGGAAGACCAGATCGCGCCCACCGACTCAGCGTTGGCCAGGCACATTATCGATAGCCTGATGGACGACGAGTTCGATGTGGGGGTGTCCAGCTTCCTGGATCCAAGCAAGGGAGGACGGGCAAAGGGCGGCATCGGCCACGCCTTCGGGTACGTCTATAGCCGTTTGATGACCGAGGCCACGATCCCCACCGTGCCCGTCATGCTCAACACCTACTATCCGCCCAACCAGCCTACGCCGAAACGGTGTTACAACCTGGGGCAGGCGCTGAAGTCGGCCATAGAATCCTGGCCAAGAGACATCCGGGTAGGCATACTGGCCTCCGGAGGCCTGAGCCACTTCGTAGTTGACGAAGAGCTGGACCACCAGGCGTTGCAGGGCATGAAAGCAAAGAGCGTCGAAAAGCTGTCCGCGCTGCCACGGGAGAAGATCAACTCCGGCAGCTCCGAAATACGCAACTGGATTGTGGTAACCGGCGCCACCGAGCATCTGGATATGGACATCGTGGACTACGTGCCATGCTACCGCTCACCGGCCGGCACCGGCTGCGCGATGGGGTTCGCCACCTGGGGCTAGAGGTCTGGCCGGAAAGCCATTGGCCGGGTTTTGCACTACGCCAAGCAGACGTATTACAGTCGTATACGGCGTGATAGTGTATGCAATACGTTTCAAGACCCCATCATTACATCGGTAATCGACGCCAAGAAAATAACGGCTTGGGGAGAATCGGGGTTTCCGGCCAGATTTCTAGGCCGCATGTCGGCGGCAGCCACTCAAGACCGAAGGGGCTTTGAAATCAGCGTTTTTATCCGGTCAGTAATGTCTTGCTGGTCGTAGGTGCGCAGGAAATTAATCCGGTTGCGGTTGGGATCGCCGCCGTGCCAGTACTCGTAAATCTCCTGCCGCATCCCAAAGGATGACACCGCCAGGTCGTGGGCCAGCCGAAAGAGTCGAGATTTGTACTCCACGTCCACGCCTCTCCCCGGCATATACCGATCGAGGTAGGGGCGAAACTCCGGGTTGGCCAGGTCGCCTTCGCTGGGCTGCATAATCATCCCGGATCCGGAAACCTCCCGCAGCAGCTCCACCATGCGGGCCGATGTCTGGGCGAAGTAGATGTTCATGCCGGACATCGACCCCAGGGACATCAGGCCATTGTCGGCCGGGTAGGCGTTGTGCTCCACGCCGTCCATGGCGTGCGCCCACATTTCCGTGTAGGTGGCCATTTCGCCCAGTTTCGCCGCCACCTCCCGGTACTCAATCACCCCGATGGCTTCGGCGATGAGAGTGGCAACGGCGGTAATCAGCTTCATACGCTGGTGGATGCGGCAAAGGTTGCTCCAGCCGCGGAAGTTGGCTTCGGATCCCAGGCGTTGCAGCAGCGGCGCCGAGTCATAGAGCATGAAAATGCGATCCCAGGGCACCAAAACGTGGTCGAAGAAAAGCATCGCGTCCTGTTCGTCGTACACCGCCGCCAGGGGATGCCCGTAGCTGCCCACCTGTCATTGTGTTGTTGTCCAGCGATTCTGTCCTATTAAATGAAAAGCGAAAATGATGCTCCTATAGATGTCAAGCCGCACTGGGGACTACCCAGGGCAATCGCGTTATAGATTGGTAGACTTGGCCAGGCATGCGAGTCCAGTGATATGAAGGGGAGAGGGGAGGAGTGATGAGAGAGGGGAAGGGCGCGTCCATTATGGATTATTTCGGGACGTTGGAGGACCCCAGGATCGACCGGTGCAAGCGGCACCAACTGCTGGACATCATTGCCATTGCCATCTGCGCCGTCATCTGCGGTGCCGACTCCTGGGTCTACATCGAATTGTTCGGCAAGAGCAAGCTGGAATGGTTCCAGACCTTCCTGGAACTGCCCCACGGCATCCCGTCCCACGACACCTTCGGCGACGTCTTCTCCCGGCTGGACCCGGAGCAGTTCCAGCAGTGCTTCATGGCCTGGACCCAGGCGGTGTCCGACCTGATCCCCGGGGAAGTGGTGGCCATCGACGGCAAGACGGTACGGCGTTCCCACGACCGCAATGTGGGCCAGCGGGCCATCCACCTGGTCAGCGCCTGGGCCTCGGCCAACACGCTGACCCTGGGGCAGGTGAAGACCGCGGAGAAGTCCAACGAAATCACCGCGATCCCCCAGTTGCTGCCAATGCTGGAACTGAAGGGGTGCATCGTCACCATCGACGCCATGGGCTGCCAGCAGGAGATCGCCCAGGGGATTCTGGACCGGGGAGCCGGCTACGTGCTGGCGCTGAAGGAGAACCAAGGTCAACTGTATGAAGACGTGCGGGACCGGTTCGAGGGAGCGGAGGAGTTCGGCTTCGGGGGAGTGCCCCATGACTACGCCACCACCCTGAACAAAGACCACGGAAGGATAGAACGTCGGGAGTGCTGGACAATCAGCGACCCATCTTGCCTGGAGTACCTGAGCACCGGGCAGGACTGGCCCGGCCTGCGCTCGGTGGTCAAGGTGGTGGGCCGCCGGGAGACGCCGGCAGGGACCACGGTGCAGCCCCGGTACTACATCAGCAGCCTGGATGCCCCGGCGGAGCGACTGCTGAAGGTGGTGCGCACTCACTGGAGCATCGAGAACTGCTTGCACTGGAGCCTGGACGTGACTTTCGGGGAAGACCATTGCCGGATCCGCAAGGACCACGCTCCGCAGAACATGGCCACGCTGCGGCAGGTTTCGCACAATCTGCTCAAGAACGAAACGAGCCTGAAGGTGGGCATCCAGGGGAAACGCCTCCAGGCCGGCTGGAAGGAGGACTACCTGCTAAAAGTCCTACGCAGCTAAAACGCGATTGCCCTGGGGGACTACCTTGGCCGAATCCTGCAGAACGGAGAAGACCTCGCGAGCAACATAGCGTTTGAGACAACGGATGACTTCGGTCTTGCTCATTCCCTCGCCGGTGCGACGGAGCATGTATGCCTTGGTCCGGCAATCATGACGAAGCCGGACCACAACGATGCGATAGAGAGCCGCATTGGCCTGACGGTCGCCACCGCGGTTCAGCCGATGTCGGTTGGTCTTGCCAGAGGAAGCAGGTATCGGGTTCACCCCGCACAGCGCGGCGAAGGCGGCCTCGGAGTGGAGGCGTTCCGGGTTATTCCCGGCAGTGATCAGGAGTGTCGCGGCGGTGTCGGGTCCTATGCCGAAGACACTGACCAGGGCTGGCGCTGCCGTCAGGGTGAGCCGTTCCAGCTCGGTCTTCAGGTCGTGGATCTCCTTGCTGAGCTGATAGTAGCGGCCAGCCAACGAGCGAAGAGCATACTTGGCCGCCGCCGTGGGATCGTCCAGGCGACTGATACGGAAGCTCTTGCACCGCGTGGCGAGGGCGCCGGAGGCGAGACCAGCGAGGGTTTCGCGAAGCTCGGCCGGGGCCGTGACAACCAGAGCCTTCATCTGGTTGATGGCCTGGGTGCGAGCCTTGACGGCCGAGTCCTTGGTGCTCTTAAGCATGCGAATCATTTCGACTTCGCCCTCACCTGACTTGGGAGTGGCGTCGGCTACTCCGGCCAGTACCGCGCGTGCTGCCATCTCCGCATCGGTGGGGTCGCTCTTCCCCTTCCGATAGCGGACTGATCGGTCAGGTCGATTGACCTCGACGACGGTATAGCCACGGCCGCTCAGGAATCGGGAAACGCCGGCGCCGTAGGAACCCGTGCCTTCGATCCCGAACTTGAGAATCTCTCCTAAGCTCCGGGACCAACGTTCGAGATCCGTATACCCGAACGTAGTCGCTGGCGCGCGGCGCTCGGCAAGGCGGACACCTTGCCGGTCAATGGCCACCGCCACATGCTCGTCTTGGTGAGTGTCCACTCCGATGACCACCTGAACTGTACGACTGCCTTCGTGACCGGCGACGCTTATCATTGCTACCTCCTGAGGGATGAGGCCGAGGATGGCACGCCAGCCAGGTGAGCGGACACGACTGCGATGGGGCTTGAGGCCAGGCTCCTATAAGGTCACTGCTCGCCAAGGCGGTTGGTACCGTCTGGGCCATCGTGGGATCGGGCCGACAGATCATTTTGAAGGCATCTTAGCCAGTCCATTTGTGGGTCAGACCCGAGCCGAAATGGCCTGGACTCATCATCGCAGTCCGTTTGGTTAGTTGGCGACGGTTGCGGATTTGCGTAGCGCTTTCAGCTTGGCGCGTTCCTGGGCGCTGAGCTTCTTGGTGGGCGGTTGCTCGGCGTAAGCGTACTTACGCACGGTGTCTCGTGCGATCCCGAGTTCCTTGGCGATGGCCCGCAGGGACAGACCTTTCAGCCTGGCCTGCTGGATCGCCTTCCACCGGGCCTTCTGGGTAGGCGTGGGTGTGCGCCCCCATGTGGCCGGCGTCTTGCTGACGACGTCCTTTTCGGCAACGGTCTTGACCCTGGCCTCGTCCAGATGCACCGGTTCCAAGGCGGCCAGACGCCGTTGCGGGGACTTGCTGATGTGGTGGTCGCCCATGCTGCTGACGATGCGCTTGAGTTCAGGGCCTGGCGACCAGGGATTGACCGAGGCCCACAGCGCGCCCATGCGCGGCGGCGGTTCCTGCGTGGCCACGGTATGGCCCTGGTACTGGACGATGAGTTCGCCGTCGGGGCGTTCCAGCACCTCCACCCGCAGGCCGGCGTAGCTGGGACGTTCCCGATCCGGCAGCAGTTGCAGGACCCGCCAGTGGTACTTTACCGTGTTGTCCCGGGCGACCTTGCGGGTGTGCTTGAAGCACAGGATCTCAGACAGGCAAAGTTCCGGCGACACTGGACGGTAGGCGGCTTCCGGATGCTCTGGCTGCACGGCGAAGCGGGCGTTGCAGCGAGGCAGGAAGTCCCGCAGCACCGCCGTGGCCTGGCCAATAGTCCTGGCGTCCGCCAGGCGCAGTTCGGTGACCAGTCGGTCCTGGAAGGTCTCCGCCATGCGTTCCACCCGGCCCTTGGCCTGGGGTGAGCGGGCGAAGATCTGCCGGATCCCCAATTCCTGCAGGCCACGGGTGAACTGGGTGGCTTCCGCCGCGGTCTCCGGCTGGCGGGCGTTGTGCTTGAAGACGGCATGGCGATCGCTGTACAGCGCCAGGGGAATGCCCCAGCGCTGGATCAGGCCATCCAACAGCATGAAGTAGCCTCGGGTGTCTTCGCCGGTGCGGAAGACGGCGTTGGCCACCGTGCCGGTGGCGTCGTCCACGGCCAGCAGCAGGGCGAATTTGGGTCCCCGGTCCTCCAACCAGGCGTGATGGCTGCCGTCCAATTGCACCAGCATCCCCGCCTGGGGCATTCGCTGGCGGCGGAAACGGTGTTGCGGTGAGCGCCGGCTGCGGGGACTGCCGATGCCCGCCCGGGTCAGAATACGCCGCACCGTGGGTCGGCTGAGGTCGATGCCCTCCCGCTCGCTCAGCAGCTCGGTGAAGTGGGTATGGTTGGCGCCCTCATAGCGCTGGGTGGCCAGCTCAACCACGGCGGCAGCCTGAGCGGGCGGGAGGGCGTTGTGGGGACGGCGGCCGCGGTTACCGTGGGCGAGGGCGGCGGCACCTTGCTCGCGGTAGCCGGCCAACATCCGGCGGGCGTGTCCCTCACTCACCCCCAAAAGCTCGGCGGCCTGGGCGATGGGCGCCTGGTATTCCAAAACGGAGTTCAACACGTGGAGTCTGGCTTGTTCTCGTTGGTTCAATGTCACATCCTTCATGGGTGACATTTTCGCTGAACAGTTAGCTCATGACGGAATCGTAGACCAGCAACACCGAGCAACACGACGAATGGGCCGAAGCCCGCCGCTACCTCACCATCCCCAACGCCGCCGGCAACGAGGCACTGCCGAAGCCCAATATGCTGGACGCAGCGGCCTGATCAACATCAAAAGGGATGACGCGCTTTTACACTACTTGACGGGACACTAACATTGCCACGTCGCTACGCTCCTCGCAATGACAGATCAAAGCGGGTACAAGTGAGCCGGTGGTGCCCGTTGGTAGGCGGTGCCCGTTGGTAGGCGGTGCCCGTTGGTAGTGAAGTAAAGTGGGTATGCGTGAGCCGCAGAGTCTTTCGATTGTCCCCTAATGTCATTGCGAGCGTAGCGCGGCAATCTCGTAGCCGTAGCAACGACGGTTCGCCGACGTGTGTTCAACCTCAACGAGATTGCCACGTCGCTACACTCCTCGCAATGACAGATTAATGCTGTGCTTCTCGCAATGACAGGACTAAACCCGAATCCACCGATGGACACGGATGGACGGCGTGAGGACAGTGGAAGGGGGGGTGAGGGAGTTACAGGCGCGATGATCCGGGCTCGAATTCGGCTAGACGGGAGGTTGGCGGCGGTCTGCAGGTACTTTGGGGGGCGCCGATGGCGGCCTACAGTGGCTGTGGTGAGCGAGATGGCGGGCTAAGACACGGCGAGAGGCGCTCGCGGACCGGGATGGCGCGAGTTGGCGGAGAGGTTCAGTTGGCTGGCGGGCGGGTCAGTGGCAGACGGGCCGCCGTCAGGCCGGAAATGGCAGGGCTCGCAATCGAGCGAGGGCGCGACTGAACTGGGTTTCCCAGGGCCAGCGCTGGGGAAGATGCAGGGTGAGGCGGCGCGCCGAGTGGGTGAGCCGTCTGGCGATAGAGAAGAACCGCCGCCGGAGGGTCTTGGTGGTTACGATCTGCGCACACAGACCGATGCGCGCGGTCCAGCGGGCCAGGTTATGCGCCAGCACCTGCACCGCCAGCCAGGCGGCGTTGGCGGCGAAGCGGCCCGAGGGGAGATGATTCAACCCCACGCCGTACTTGAGGTCTCGGATGGCGTTCTCGATCTCGGCGTGGCGGCGGTGGCGGGGGATGAACCGGACGTATCGGAATACCTGTTACGCGACTCGGACTTCGACGCCGAATTCGCCACCCTGAGGCAGGCGCGGGCCATCATCACGACGGCACGGCGGCAGGGGCTGGACTCGGTGAAGTTGTCCAAGCTGGCGGCGGCCATGGGGCATGAAGCGGAAGAGTTGGGCGTGACTCCGCCGTCGACAGACTACGCCACTGTGAGCATCTTGTTGGGGGAGGCTCGTGATGCCGGATTTCCCCACGACGTCATTGACCGCATTTACCAGGCCATTGACCCGGACGGGTATGAAGAAGAGCTATACGACCAGGCTGCGGATCTGCGGGAGTTCGATGACGCCGACGGGGCGCTGAACGGATTGCCGCGATTCGACGGTGAGTTTTCCCGTTGAGGCATTGCTCCCCAGGTGCTAAAGGCTCGGCAACATTTCTGAATGAGGCAACAGGCCGGCAGGACGTATTGTCGTCGATCAGGGGTGGCCGGACTGTATAATCTGCGGGCAATCAGCAGATCCGATTGGCGCAGGTGCCGCCATGTCGAACTCCATCGTGCGAAGAACAGTCTGGACGACCGCCGGCGTATGGGCGGTTCTGATCCTCGCGGTGATAATCCAGTCCATATTGGGCGTCACGGTAGCGGGCGCCAGTCCGGAAGCCAGCCGGCTGATAGTCATGATGACGCTGCCGTTCACGGTGGGAATGTCCGTAGTCGCCATTGGCGCGGCAATCGCCATTGGGTGGTGGAGCCGCCGGCAGGCTGCCAGGGGGAACGACTGAAATGGTGAAGTTGCATCTGGAACTGGAGGGCGACGTGGGCGAGGTGGTCCGGGTGCTGCGCCGCATCGGCGGCGGGGACAACGCAGACGGCGAGGTTCGGGATGGGCCGCGTCCCGCCCCAACGGAGGAGAGAACAGCGGCTGGGGACGCTGTTCCGGATTCGGGGACAACGGCAACTACTGCAACGTTGCTGCCCGGCCACTGGACGCAGGAGCTGGCTGCCGACTTTACGGCGGGTCTGGACGTCGTGGCCAGACGGGTGATGTTCCAAGTGTGGCGGGCGGCGAAAGGGGTAGCCACCGCAATGTACTTTGCCAACGGGCCGACCTGTCGCCGGTGGAGTTGCGCTCGTTGCTGATAAGGATGGGCCGCGTACTGGGGAGGTTCCAGCGGGAGCGGGGCATGGCGCTATCGCGGCCGGTGGCGGCCAACAGCCCGTTGCAGAGCTATTTCATCGACCCAGACTTCGCCGCGGTGGCGACGTCCCAGATGTTTGGCGAGGGATGTTCGGCACATCCGAAGGGGAGCGATGACCGGCATGGCGCCCTGGCCGGCCACGATGGCCTGACCGGAAACTATGCCGGTGAGCTCTGCCGCCGGTGGAGAAATCTGTCATCGGGCGGAATTCTGCCACTGGTCGTTTTACGTAACGGCTATTATGCGAATCACAACGGGTATCAATAAGGCGGAGGATAGATGCCCAAATCAGGTTCGCCGATGCGTTGCGGCGAGTCTCTCAGACGACGGTGACCAGCTCTCGAATTTCGTGGCTGGGTCCGTCAGGAGACCTTGTGTAACCGAAGTTCAGTGACATTTGATTTGAGGCCACAGGGCGGCATTTCTAATTGTCGTCTATCACCATCCGTACGAAGACAGCCACGGGGCGGAGATACGTTCACTCCCCACTGACTGGATGTGGCAATCTTGACCAGAATTCAACACAATGCTACCGTTGTGTAATGATACCGCAGTTCGATGCGGACGGGCTGCTCCCGCCGGGCATTCATCGAACCCATTGGGATGAGGTGGTCGGCAGGTTCGGCACCAGCCCCTGGCGGCACCAGCTCCTGGCCGGACTCAGGATGGCTCTCGATAGCCTGAGCCGAGCCGGTTGTCAGACCGTGTACATCGACGGTAGTTTCGTGACGGATAAGGAGGTTCCGAACGACTTCGATGCCTGCTGGGAGGAGGCCGGAGTGGCGCCGGAGTTGCTGGACCCAGTCCTGCTGCGCTTTGACGCGGGTCGGGCCGCCCAGAAGGCCAGATACCTGGGAGAGTTGTTTCCGGCATCGATTGAAGCAACCGCCGACGGCATGTCTTTTCGCGAATTCTTCCAGACGGATAGGGAGACCGGGAGGGCCAAGGGCATCGTCGCCGTGGATTTGGGAGGCCTCGAATGATCAAGAACGAACGGCAATACCGGATCACCCGAACGCAGGCCCAGCGTTTCGCGCAGACCCTGCGGGGCCTCAGGGAACGGCCCGAGGCGGTGGACGGAGTGCATCCCATCATTGCACAAGCACAGGTGGATGCGGTCAGCAGTCAGCTGGCCGACCTGGAAGCCGAGTTGCGTGAGTACGAGTCGGTGAGGGCGGGTGAGTTCCGAATGGACACGCTGCGGGTGGTTGCCGACCTACCAGCTCTGCTCATCAAGGCACGCATCTCCCAGGGTCTCAGTCAAAAGGAGTTGGCGGACCGGCTGGGGCTGAAGGAACAGCAGATACAGCGGTACGAGGCCACGGATTACGCCACCGCCAAATGGTCCCGCATCAGGGAGGTGGCGAGTGCATTCGGCATAGACCTGAGCAACCCCGCCCCGCCCGTGGTATCCCGTTGAACAGAGATGCTCGGTACGCCGCTCCGCCGATGGGACTGCAGCACAATGATGCGTCGGATGGCGATGGTGTCGTATTGTCGTGATGTGATTGGATGAGGCAATCCACTCACCAACGCTGCGCTCGTGTCCGCGCGTTTATCTCTGACCCAATTCGGGTCAGGTCCTTGATATGAGACATCACCTGTTCTCGCTCCTCTCTACTCAGGTACCGCCTGTACCTATGGAAAGTGTGCCCGAACTGGCGTGTTCCATCTTGAAGCCGCTCCATACACTGGGTCTGGTTGTCGTTGGGTGTGGCCGGTCCCAGCATCAGCATGGGGAATTCCTTCACACCCCCGCGTCGCACCGTGGCATCTCTTAGAATCCGGTAGATGGCTGCAACGTGCCGAGCGATCTCGGCTCTCTCTTCCGGTGTACCCTCTGGAACGCGATCAGCTGCCGTGGCCGCCGCCTTCGCTAGCTGTCGCCCTATCGTCAGGAATATGTACGCTTGGGATATCACCATCTCCCCTCACCAGAAGCGCCGTCGGGCACGATGTTACCTGGACTTTGTACATTTGCGTGGCGTAGGCGAGGACGTCGGTGAGTTGAGCGTAAATTGCGGTTGGGGGTTTTCAGCTGTCGGGTTTCAACCCTCGACTTTGTACAAAAGCTAGATAAATTATAAGAACAGGGTAAGCTCGACCAAATCACTACAAGAGGTCGAGTATGCCTACCCTGCCCGCAGTCATGGTAACCCTGCTGCTGCCCTTTGAGCACCTGTTTGACCCCAGGACCTGGCGCAAAGCCCAACTCCTGGCCATGGGAGCGATCCTGTCTCCCGGCAAGCGCACCGTGTCCTCCGCCCTCAACATCCTGGGGATTGGGCAGCACGGCGACTTCGCCATCTATCACCACGTGCTCAACCGTGCCCGATGGTCGCCGCTGCAACTGAGCCGGGTGCTGTTGCTGCTGGTGGCCGGGCGCCTTGGTTCATCCACCGAGCCGTTGGTGTTCGGCATTGACGAGACGGTGGAACGACGCTGGGGCCGGAAGATTGCGGCCAAGGGGCGGTATCGGGATCCGGTGCGGTCCACGGACGACCAGGTGGTGATGACCCCCGGATTGCAATGGGTGAGCCTGATGTTGCTGACGCGTATCGGGTGGGCGGGTCGACACTGGGCGCTACCGTTTTTGACCGCGCTGGTGGTGTCGGCCCGCTACGACCGGCGCAAAGGTCGCCGGCACCAGACGTTCACCGACTACGCCCAGCAGATGCTGGTCTGCCGGCGCCGGTGGCTGCCGGACCGGGACCTGGTGGTGGTGGCCGATGGCGGCTACGCCAAGCGCGAGTTCCTGCGGCATTGCCAGAGTATGTCAAAGCCGATTGTCGTCGTCACCAAACTGCGCAAGGACGCATCCCGGTACCAGCCCGCGCCACCGCGGCGGCCCGGCCAGATCGGGCGGCCTCGGGTGGTCGGCGCGCGATTGCCCAGTCCCACGGCGGTGCTGGACGATCCCGCTACACAATGGATTCCCTACCGCGCCACCGGTTCCGACGGCAGTACCGCCATGGTCGAGCTCGCTTCGGGCGTAGCGCTGTGGTACCACGGCGGGCCGCCGCGCCTTCCCATACGTTGGGTCGTCATCAGATACCTGGAGGAGCGCCGCGGGCCCTATGCTTTGCTATGCACCGACACCGAGGCGGAACCCCTGCGGATACTGCAGTGGTATCTGCTGCGCTGGCAGGTCGAGGTGACCTTTGAGGAGCTGCGGGCTCACCTGGGCGTGGAAACCCAGCGCCAGTGGTCGGAACGAGCCATCGCCCGAACCACCCCCGCGCTCTTTGGCTTGTTCAGCGTGGTGACGCTGGCAGCGGATATCCTGATCGAACAGCGTGGCGGCATGGCGCCGCGCACCGCGGCGTGGTATGACAAAACCAGCCCTTCCTTCGCCGACGCCATCGCCCTGGTCAGACGACACCTCTGGGTGCAGCAGGGAACTTTTATGCCGTCCGAGCGCGAGCACGAATCTATAAAAGTCCCGCGCCTCTTGTACCACAGGATGCTCGACACGCTAGCCTATGCCGCTTGATTGTACAAAGCCGAGGTTTCAACCCCGACAGTGGAATATGTCAGTAGGCCAGCCACAGCACGAAGTGCGCCGGTTCGGCCACGTATCTAATTTTTGTGCAAAGTCCAGGTTACCACCTGGTAGAAAATGCCTGACCCTTCGGATCAAGCCCTCAGTCCCCAGGATAGGTCATCGTGATAATCAGAACGATCGCCGTAATCTCCATCGCAATCTTGCTGCTCGCGTGTTCCTCCGAATTACCGCGTCAGGTCTCTCCGGCAGCCGAGCCTTTGGCGGCTGGCTCTGCGTTGGAGCCGACCGAAACGCCTCAGATTTCGTCGACCGCCACCTAAGGATAGATACATGATCGGAAGGAGAGCCGGCGGCAACAACTGCGCAGGAGACCCCGACATCTCGTGCGGCGTCACCATGCGGGCTGGCGCGGCTGGCGCTGGGTCATGCCCCCGCCCGCTGTGGCCGCTGAAACTCTCTCAGCCGGGGGAGATCGGCAGCACGAGCTGCGGCCTTCATCCGCCGGGCGATCTGCGATTCCGACAGCTCGAACAGCTTCTGATCGTTGCCGGCGTCCACCGCACCGTCCTAATCACCATCGGGCCAGTCCGGCAGCGGGATGCGCGGCCATTCCATCCGTAGCGCCTCAGCGTTCGCCTCGCGGTAGACGGCATCGTGCAACAGGGCGAGGACATGGACGATGGGCGGTTGGTAGTGGCCATGGACAGTCAGGAAGCCCATCCTCTGCTGCGCCACGGCCCGGCTTACTTCACGTAATGACCTTTGTGCGAACCGATTATGTCCGACGAGGGTATTTACCCCACGCTGTTCGACACCACCATCGCGATTGCGGGACCATATTCGGCGTGGATCCGGCGCACTGGTGGCAATTTCCTCTTGAAGAGGAAACCCAAGGCCGCGCGGCCGGCGTAAGGGATGCCGTGGGCCAGGATCGGGCGCGGTTGCGTCTGGCCATGGCCAGACTGATTGCCGAGATCAACGGGATACTGAAAGGCAGCGAACATGAATCTCACCAGCTGGCGAATTGGCAGCGGACTTGCCGGACGCCGACAGGCTTTGCTGGGCTTGCCTGGTGATTCGATTCTCCGGCGATGCTGCCATTGCCGACTATCATCAGGTGCAACGGCGCGTTGCCGACATCCTGGAGACTGCGGCCAGCGGCGGGCCGACTGAATGACAGAATCACATTGGAGGTTTGAACGATGAATGAAAGTTGCGCTGGTTGCCGCTATTGGTTCTTTATACGACCAAGCGGTGAACCATTGTCAGATTGGCCTGGCCGATTCGGCATGTGTCGTCGCGGCTCGCCGGTGTTGGTAGAGGAGGATTCAACCCCTCCCTACATCGCGATTTGGCCCACGACCCAAGCAGACGATTGGTGCGGAGAATGGGATGAGCGGGTCGAGGAATAAAACCCTTTCACGCCCGCGGGTGCTAGGCATCGGAGGATGAAAATGACCCCTAATAACCCTACTAAAGATGACTGCAAGATATTCGCGGCCGCCAAACTCTATCTTGAAACCAACGATCCCGCTTATTTGTCGGTTACTGTCACTAAAGCAGTGGCTCGCAAATATGGGATCAGCGAGCAAACAGTATTTAGAGTGGTGGTCGCTCTACACCTGCAGGGTGATTTGCGTGCAACTATCGCTGAAGTGTATGGCGATGCGCTCGACCAACCCGACGCACACGACGTGGGCTTTTGGTACGGGCAGGTAAACCCGAATCCACCAAAGCGATGTACGCTGGAGTTGACACCAGGGTTGATGGGCAAGGGAGGGCGAACAGGCCAGGCCAGGTTCCAATAGATGGGGATCAGGGCGGTGTGAAGTAGGCACCCAGACACGATGATGGCGGCCCGCAGTGGCCATGGCGGGCGTAATTCGAGATGCAGTGGGCAAGGAGTGCCCTTCGCGGGCTGGGTTGGCGCGAGTTGGCGGGAACGGTCAGATGGCCGGATGGCGGGTCAGTGGCAGACGGCCGCCGTCAGGCTGGGAGTGGAATTGCTCGCAATCGAGCCAAGGCGCGACTGAACTGGTTTTCCCAGGGCCAGCGCTGGGGCAGATGCAAAGTGAGGCGGCGCGCCGAGCGGGTGAGCCGTCCGGCGAGGGAGAAGAAGCGTCGTCGGAGGGTCTTGGTGGTTACCAGTTGCTCACCCAGACCGATGCGCGCGGTCCAGCGGGCCAGGTTATGCGCCATCACCTGCACCGCCAGCCAGGCGCCGTTGGCGGCGAAGCGGCCTGAGGGGAGATGGTTGAGCCCGACGCCGTACTTGAGGTCTCGGATGGCGTTCTCGATCTCGGCGTGGCGCCGATGGTCGGCCTCCAGTTCCAGGGTGTCCCCGTCTCGGTCGGTGATGAAGCCGTGATAGCGGTAGCTGGCGAAGAGGGCCAGCTGGGAGCCGGGCGTGGGCTGCACCCGCCGGACGATGAGCCGCACCGGTGCGGCGTCGGGCTCATCCTGGAAGGGGACGTAGGTGGTCTCCGCCACGTCGGCGGCGCCGTCCATCCAGTAGGGAATCGGCGTCCAGTCAGTCTCGGGTATGGCCTCGATGATATTCCGCAGGCGGGCTTGCTGGCGGATGGTGATGGAGTAGCGGACATCCATCTTGCGGCAGACGGCGACGATGGCGTGGGTGTAGAAGCCGCTGTCAGCCCGCACCGTGAGTTGTCCTCTGGCGCCAGCGTAGCGTACTCGCCCCACCGTCTCGCGTAGAAAGTGGGCGGCGCCCCGAACGGTGTTGGCGCGGCCCTTGCGCAGCCGAGCCATCAGCACGTCGCCGGTTCCGGCGGCAATGGCCAGCAGCGGGTGATAGCCTCGCTGGCCGGTGTAGCCGTGGTCGCGCGCCCCCTCCTTGGCCAGACCGTATGTCTCGCAGATGGTGGAGTCCAGGTCGATGGTCAACGGCCCGTCGCCGGGTCCGGCCCCAGCCGACCAGGCCCGGGCCAGCAGCTCCCGGCTGACCCGATCCAGTTGGCGGACGTGGCCCCACCGGAAACTGCGCAGGAAGGTCCCCAGGGTGGATGGCGCTTTGATCACACACCCCAGCACCTGCTCGGTTCCCCCAGCGCGCAGCGCGTCGGCGTCGTCGATGCAGTCGCCACCGGCCAATGCCGAGGCCACCAAAGTCAGGAACTTGTCTCCCGCATTCGCCCGACCCGGCGCATCTCCCAGGTCAACATTGTTGTCCACCAGCTCGCCCAGTCCCAGATGATGGGCCAAAGTGACCGGAAGGATCAGCCCAGCATTGGCCACCAGGCGATGATCGTCGAAGGCAACGTCGATGCGGTCGGGGTGCTCAAGTGGTAACATCTTTTGGGTGCTCCTTGTTTCGGGTCGGTTTTCTGTTTCAAAAACCATTATCCCCGAAGCCGGGAGCACTTTCTCATCCCTTCATCACGCCGACACGCTCATCTTATCGGTGGATTGGGGCTAAAGTGGATACGCGTGAGCCGCAGGGCAATCGCGTTATAGATTGGTAGACTTGGCCAGGCATGCGAGTCCAGTGATATGAAGGGGAGAGGGGAGGAGTGATGAGAGAGGGGAAGGGCGCGTCCATTATGGATTATTTCGGGACGTTGGAGGACCCCAGGATCGACCGGTGCAAGCGGCACCAGCTGCTGGACATCATTGCCATTGCCATCTGCGCCGTCATCTGCGGCGCCGACTCCTGGGTCTACATCGAATTGTTCGGCAAGAGCAAGCTGGAATGGTTCCAGACCTTCCTGGAACTGCCCCACGGCATCCCGTCCCACGACACCTTCGGCGACGTCTTCTCCCGGCTGGACCCGGAGCAGTTCCAGCAGTGCTTCATGGCCTGGACCCAGGCGGTGTCCGACCTGATCCCCGGGGAAGTGGTGGCCATCGACGGCAAGACGGTACGGCGTTCCCACGACCGCAATGTGGGCAAGCGGGCCATCCACCTGGTCAGCGCCTGGGCCTCGGCCAACACGCTGACCCTGGGGCAGGTGAAGACCGCGGAGAAGTCCAACGAAATCACCGCGATCCCCCAGTTGCTGCCAATGCTGGAACTGAAGGGGTGCATCGTCACCATCGACGCCATGGGCTGCCAGCAGGAGATCGCCCAGGGGATTCTGGACCGGGGAGCCGGCCACGTGCTGGCGCTGAAGGAGAACCAAGGTCAACTGTATGAAGACGTGCGGGACCGGTTCGAGGGAGCGGAGGAGTTCGGCTTCGGGGGAGTGCCCCATGACTACGCCACCACCCTGAACAAAGACCACGGAAGGATAGAACGTCGGGAGTGCTGGACAATCAGCGACCCATCTTGCCTGGAGTACCTGAGCACCGGGCAGGACTGGCCCGGCCTGCGCTCGGTGGTCAAGGTGGTGGGCCGCCGGGAGACGCCGGCAGGGACCACGGTGCAGCCCCGGTACTACATCAGCAGCCTGGATGCCCCGGCGGAGCGACTGCTGAAGGTGGTGCGCACTCACTGGAGCATCGAGAACTGCTTGCACTGGAGCCTGGACGTGACTTTCGGGGAAGACCATTGCCGGATCCGCAAGGACCACGCTCCGCAGAGCATGGCCACGCTGCGGCAGGTTTCGCACAATCTGCTCAAGAACGAAACGAGCCTGAAGGTGGGCATCCAGGGGAAACGCCTCCAGGCCGGCTGGAAGGAGGACTACCTGCTAAAAATCCTACGCAGCTAAAACGCGATTGCCCTGGCGTGAGCCGGCAGCGCCCGTTGGTAGTGAAGTTCGGTATGTTACACTAACTGACGATTTTTATCGGCTGCTGATGCGTTATATTAGCGGCATTGAGCTAGGCGCTATATGGTTCCTCCCGACAGTTTATTGGGCGTCATTCCGGTTTGGGTTGGCGTTTACGTGCTTACCGCGCTGACGATGGCGGTGGCGGGATATGCCGTGTACCATCGCGTGTTCCGCCTGGTGCTGCAGGGGCTGCCCGTTGCCCGATTGGACCGTCCGCTGACCCGGCTCACCGGAGCCGCCGTCATCGTGCTCGGTCAGCGCAAAGTGCTGCAACGAGTGGGCAGCATTGATGCCCGATCCCGCCGCATCGACCTGGCCGGCATCAGCCACGCCGCCATCTTCTGGGGATTCCTGTCTTTCAGCCTGTCGTACCTCATCTTCATCTTCGGCGGGGCGATCTGGCATCCGCTGGGCGAAACGATTCTGACCCACACCGGCGTACTGGTCTACAGCATCTATCTGGACATTCTGGCGGTGGTCGTGCTGGCCGCCCTCATCTGGGCGCTGGTGCGTCGCTGGATTGCCCAGCCCCATCGACTCAGCTTTGACCTCACCCGCAAAGGCGAGTCGGTCATCATCGTCGGCCTCACCGCCGGACTGATGGTGGCCACCCTGCTGGTTCACTCTTTCTACGTGGCCAGCGGTGGAGCGGGACCGGAAGCCGGCGTATTCGTCGGCGGAGCCATCGGCGGCTGGCTGGCGGGACTGGGAATGTCGACCGCCGCGGCCGGCGCGCTGCAGGCCACTTTCTGGTGGGTTCACCTGCTGGTCATCCTGGGATTCTCGCTGTACATCCCCTTCTCCAAGCACATCCACATGGTGGCGGCTCCGCTGAACGCGTTCTTCCGCAACCTGGAACCTCGCGGCACTCTGGCAACAATCGACCTGGAAAACGTGGAGCGTTTCGGAGCCTCTCGCGTGCAGGACTTCACTTGGAAGGAACTGCTGGACGGGTACGCCTGCGCCGTCTGCGGACGCTGCACCGACGCCTGCCCCGCCCACACCACCGGCAAAGTGCTATCCCCCATGCACATCGTGGAGAACCTGAAAGAGCACATGATTGCCATCGGCTATCAGGGCCAGCGCGACGCCGAACACGTCGAGTCAATGCCGCTGATTGACGGAGCCATCCCTGAGCAGGCCATCTGGGACTGCGTTTCCTGTGGCGCCTGCATGGAAGAATGCCCCGTGGTCGTGGAACACGTGCCCACCATCATGGATATGCGGCGCAGCCTGGTTTTGGAGGAATCCCGCATCCCCGAAACCGGCATGAACGCCCTGCTCAGCATTGAACAGCGCGGTCATCCCTGGCGCGGCACCACCTTCTCGCGCACCGACTGGGCCGAAGGACTGGACGTTCCCACCATCGCCGACCATCCTGACGCCGAGGTGCTGTTCTGGGTGGGCTGCACCGCCGCGCTGGAGCAACGCAGCCAGGGCATCGCCCGCTCGATGGCGAAGGTGCTCAAGTCAGCCGGCGTTGATTTCGCCATCCTGGGCGACGAAGAAAACTGCACCGGCGACCCGGCCCGGCGCATGGGCAACGAATACCTATTCCAAATCATGGCCCAGCAGAACATTGAGGTGTTGAATACGTACAACATCAAAACCATCGTCACGACCTGCCCGCACTGTTTCAACACGATGCGCAACGAGTACCCCCAGTTTGGCGGCAATTACGAGGTTCTGCACTACAGCCAGTTTGTGGACGGCCTGATTCGCGAAGGCCGCATCAAACCCATCAAGGTGATGGATGTTTCGGTGGCCTACCATGATTCCTGTTTCCTGGGCCGGCACAACGGCGTTTATGACGAACCGCGTAATGTCGCCAAAGCCATCCCCGGCCTAACCCTGGTTGAGATGTCCCCGCGTTGCCGGGAACGCGGCTTCTGCTGCGGCGCCGGCGGTGGGCATATGTGGATTGAGGAAAGCCAGGGCGAGCGCATCAATCACGTCCGCACCGATCACTTCCTGGACACCGGCGCCGATACTGTTGCCGTGTCATGCCCGTTCTGCCTCCAGATGCTGACCGAGGGTATCCAGGCCAAAGGTCAGGCCGATGTCAAAGAGGCCCGGGACGTGATAGAGATTCTGGCCGACAGCCTCGGAGACGACTAACCCGACGTCGCCAGGTGACGCCATGCTTGATTCGTTACTGCCAACCATCATGCTGGATTACCTGGAACAGCGCCTGCTGTTCCGGCCTCGACCGCTCGTCGATGCTACTCCAAACGATCTGGGGCTGGAATTCGAACCGTCGATAGCCAACACCGCCGATGGCCGTTCCCTGGTCTGCTGGTACATTCCAGGGCAACCTCAAACCGACCTGACGTGGCTCTGGTTTGGCGGTGTCGGCGCCAATCTTAGCCTGCGGGTCGGAGAGTTTGCGGGAGTACACGAGCGCACCGGCGGCAACATCCTGGCGTTCGACTACGGCGGTTTTGGGCGCAGCGCCGGCAGACCTTCGGTACGCAATACCGCCATCGACGCCAGGACCGTTTTAGGACACCTGGGCAGACGCTACGGCGTCGCGCCGGAATCTACTCATTACTTCGGTGTCTCCATGGGCGCTGCCGTGGCGATACGGTTGGCCGCGCAAGGATTTCATCCCGGTGGGCTCGTTCTGGTCGCCCCATTTGCATCGCTCCGTGAGATGGCAAAACTCTCCTACCCAATGGTCACGTTGAACGGATTGGTAGTCGGCGACCGTTTCAACTCGCTGGCTCACATCCGCAACATCGGTTGCCCGTTGCTGGTGGTCCACGGCGACGACGACGAACTGGTGCCGGCTTGGCAGAGTCGCAAGCTGTACGAAGCCGCCCGAGAGCCGAAGCAATACACAGAACTCGCCGGCGTGGGCCACCTGGACATCAGCGAGCACCCGGAATTCTTCACGGTGTTATGCGAGTGGCTGGAATCCACCATGGGCGCGCCACTCAGCCCCGACCAACGTTTATCCTAGCCCGGCAACCTAAACTAAAGCCAAGGTGGGATGTACATTTAAGTGGCGATGATGATCAGCTGGGTTAAGCCCGTGAATCCCTCTCATCCGTACTTGGAGAACGACCCGGCTCCGTCGTTTGACCCCCACCATCTGCGCATTTCACCTTGGCTTTAGTTTAGTACCGTTGCCAGGTAGATTTGTAAGAATATAAGAAAGCAGCCATACTGGGGCATGATCTTTGTGTGAGGAAGTGCCCAGCCATGGCTGCCATCAAGTATAAAGTAGAGTTGACCGAGGCCGAACGCTCCCGTCTCAATGGGGTGTCCCAGCGAGGCAAGGCGTCAGTGCGCACCGTGAAGCGTGCGCTGTCGCTGCTCAAGGCTGACCAGGGGCTTCGGGACCGTGAGATAGCCGATGTGCTGTTGGTCAACGCGGCCACGGTCGCCAGAGCGCGGAAGCGGTACGTGGAGGAAGGACTTGAGGCCGCCATCAATGACCGACCGCGGCCGGGCCAGGAGCGCAAGCTGGACGGCAAGCAGGAAGCGCACCTGATCGCCTTCGCGTGCCGCGCCGCGCCCGAAGGGCACACGCACTGGACACTCCAGTTGTTGGCCGACCAGGTGGTGGAGTTGGAGTTTGCCGAGAGCATCTCCCTGGAGACGGTGCGCCAGATACTCAAAAAAACGAACTCAAGCCCTGGAAGAAGAAAGAGTGGTGTATCCCCAAGGTGAGCGGGGAGTTCGTGGCGCGGATGGAGGACGTGCTGGACCTGTACCAACCGGAGTACAATCTGGAGCGTCCGGTAGTGTGTTTCGACGAGACCTCCCGGCAATTGACTGGGGAGGTGCGTCCGCCCATCGAGGCTGCCCCCGGACGGGTGGCACGCTATGACACCGAGTACCAGCGAAACGGGACCCGGAACCTGTTCATGATCTGCGAGCCGAAGGGTGGATGGAGACATGTGGAGGTGACCGAGCGCCGCACTGCCGTGGACTTCGCGCACCAGATGCGGTGGCTGGTGGACGAGGCCTACCCTGATGCCGAGGTGGTCAGGCTGGTACTGGACAACCTCAACACCCACAAGCTCGGCTCGCTCTACGAAGCATTTGAGCCGTGCGAAGCTCGGCGCATCGCCCAACGCCTCGAGTTTCATTACACTCCTACGCATGGCAGCTGGCTGAACATGGCTGAGATCGAGTTGAGCGTCTTCCGCAGAGGGTGTCTGAACCGCCGTATCAGCGATGAGCCGGAGCTGCGGCGAGAGGTTGCGGCGCTCGAACGCGAGCGCAACGCAGCAAAATCAGCCATAGACTGGCGGTTTACCACCCAAGATGCTCGCCGTAAGCTCCAGCATATCTACCCTACAAAACCAGATTGACACGGTACTAGCGCCCATGATTGCATCCGGCTGACAATAGGCATATCATCGGCGCAACCCGCATATCTCGCGTTTCGCGCGACAGAGGAGTGAACCAATGGCACAGCGACCTGATGTCAAGCGCCTGGAAGTTGAGATTGTTTATTGCTGGGATTGAGGCCACGCGGGACGCGCTGCCTGGATGGCTAGCGAAGCCCTGACTCGCACCGGCGATAACATCTCCACCTTCAAGCTTACCCCCGGGGAGCATGGCAAATTTGATGTGATTATCGATGGTGAGCTGGTGGGCGAACACAAACACACGCCAGACGCTCACCTGTTCCCCGATTTGCAGGATTTGATGGGCGCCATATACGACCGAATCTGATTCGCCGCCATCCGATCCAACGCCGTGCGCCCCGGTAGAGTTGCCGGGGCGCGTTGCGTTGGTGCGGGCGGCATTATTGTTAGTTGGCGCGCCGGTCAAACGCCGCTGATGATCTCTGTGCCGTAGTCCAGCAGTTCCAGATCAGGCCGGCTGGCGGCGATGTAATCGACCACGTTGGCCAGCATCGAATCGGCGTGGCCGGTGTCGTTGCTGACGCAGGACACGAGCAGCGTGAGTCGCTGCCACACATCGCCATCTTCGTCGGAGTCTTCGGCCACGGCCACATTGAATCGCCCGCGAATCCGGTCGGTCAGGCTGCGGGCCACCTGCCGACGCGACTTCAGGCTCTGGCTGTCGGGTAGACGGAGCGCAATGCGGGCTAGTCCTACGTGCACGGGTTACCTCCGTTTTTGCCAGTTGCTATTCAGAGACGGCGGCGTACTCGTCAGGCACTGTCCCGCCGGATTTTCGTAGCGGGCCATCCGACGCACTATTGACGCCGGCAAGTCCGGGGGATAGATTATAGCCGACCGGGGTGGTCTCACAACCATGCGGACCATCTGCTCTGCGGCGCCTGAATCGGGCAACCGCGCTACTCCGAGAACGGCTTATCGAACTGGCTTATTGACATGGCATCCGATTTGAGCGATTCCCCTCCACATCTTGACGGGCCTTTTTCTGCCGTAGATGTTCCTGAGGTGGTGGTTTCCCGCCTGCCCCAATACGTGCGCATCCTGAGCCAGTTGCTGGACGACGGGGTGGAAGTAACCAATTCGCAACAATTGGGGGCGAAACTGCAGGTTACGCCGGCGCAGATTCGCAAGGACCTGTCTTACTTTGGGAGGTTCGGCAAGCAGGGACGCGGCTATCGGGTGCGCCACCTGTTAACCGAACTGAAGCAGATTCTGGGCCTCGACGCAGAATGGAACGTCGCCGTCGTGGGTGTGGGACGCCTGGGCAACGCCATCCTGAATTACCCTGGCTTCAATCCCGACGGGTTTCACCTGGTGGCCGCTTTTGACAGCAGCCCGAGGCGCGTTGGCGAGGCGGTCGGCGGCGTATCCGTGCAACCGATGAGCGATATGGCGGAAACTGTCGCGACGCGCGAAATCACCATCGCGATCGTAGCCGTCCCCAGCGCCGACACGCAGTCGGTTATCGACCAACTGGTTGAATGCGGGGTACGCGCCATCCTGAACTACGCACCGATCAATGCGCAGGTTCCGGCCGGCGTATCCGTGCGCAACATCGACCCCGTGCTGGCGCTGCAGTCGATGACCTACTATCTGACCGACTAGGCGTCATCGGGCAACCAACCGGCTCCGCGCGTTTACTGCATCGACGCCTGACGCCGCTCCGCAATGGATCGGTGGGGGCTGGAACGCCGTCTTTGGGCCACGGTTACTCGCACCTGCGCCCGCCGCAACGAAGCGACCGCGCGTTCCAGTTCCACATCGTCGTCGCGGTTCGCAATGCGCTGACGAGCGCGCTCAACGGCCTGCTGGGCGCGTGCCTCATCGATTTCGTCCACATCTTCGGCGGCATCGGCGAGAATGGTAACGCGGTTGCCCAGCACCTCCATGTAACCGCCGCCCAACGCCAGGTAGGACTCTTCGCCGTCCGCGCGAACCATCAGCTCGCCGGGCTGGAGCACCGTCATCAATGGTGCGTGGCTGGGCAAGATGCCAAGTTGCCCGGCGACGCCCGGCGCAACCAGGGCGTCCACGTCGCCGGAGAACACTTCGCGTTCGGCGGTGATTATTTGCAGCTGCATGGGCATCGGGCCAACTCCTGAACGCTACGCTACCGCAGCTTGCATCTGCTGAGCTTTTTCAATCGCTTCTTCGATGGTGCCAACCATGTAGAACGCCTGCTCGGGCAGGTCATCGTGCTGGCCGTCCAGAATCTCGGCAAATCCACGCACGGTGTCGCGCAGCGCGACGTACTTCCCGGGCTGGTTCGTAAAGGTTTCGGCAACGAAGAAGGGCTGGGTCAGGAAGCGCTGAATCTTGCGGGCGCGGAATACCGTCTGGCGGTCTTCGTCCGACAGTTCTTCGATTCCCAGAATAGCGATGATGTCCTGCAAGTCCCGGTACCGCTGCAACACCTGCTGAACGCCGCGGGCTACGCGATAGTGCTCCTCGCCAACGATGCGCGGTTCCAGAATACGGGCGAAGGACGCCAGCGGGTCAACGGCCGGATACAGGGCCTGCGCGGCCAGCGAGCGTTCCAGCGACACCACGGCGTCAAGGTGGCCGAAAGTGGTTACGATGCCAGGGTCGGTGTAGTCGTCCGCCGGCACGTAAATGGCCTGGAAAGATGTGATGCTGCCGCTCTTGGTCGACGTAATCCGTTCCTGCAACGCACCCATCTCGGTGCTCAACGTGGGCTGGTATCCCACCGCGGAAGGCATCCGTCCCAACAGCGCCGACACTTCCATGCCGGCCAGGATGTAGCGATAGATGTTGTCGATGAAGAGCAGCACATCCTGGTTCTCCTCTTCGCGGAAGTATTCGGCCATGGTAAGGCCGGTCAAGCCGATGCGGGCGCGGACGCCGGGCGTTTCGTTCATCTGGCCGAAAACCAGCACGGTGCTGCTCAGCACGCCGGAATCCTGCATTTCATGCCACAGGTCGTTGCCCTCGCGGGAGCGTTCGCCCACGCCGGCGAACACGGACACGCCACTGTGCACGGCGCCAATGTTCCGGATGAGTTCCTGAATGATGACCGTTTTGCCCACGCCGGCGCCGCCGTAGGCTCCCACCTTGCCTCCCTTGGGGAACGGCGTAATGAGGTCAAACACCTTGATACCGGTTTCCAGAATCTCCACGGTGGAACTCTGGTCGTCGAAGGCCGGTGGGTCTCGGTGGATGGGCCAGGTCTGGGCCGCTTCCACGGCGCCAAGATTGTCCAGCGGCGTACCGGTAACGTCGAACAGGCGGCCGAGAGTCTCCGGGCCAACGGGCACCGAAACCTTGGCGCCGGTGTCGGTTACCTCGGTGCCGCGAGCCAGGCCGTCAGTAGTGCCCAACGCCAGGCAGCGTACCCAGTGGTTGCCGATGTGCTGCTGCACTTCAAGCACCAAACGTTCGCCGGAGTTGTCTACATCCAGCGCATCGAACAAATTGGGGAGCTGGTCGGCGGGGAACTCGACGTCCACCACCGTACCGATAACTTGGGCAATCTTTCCGGGCATTTTGTGTGTCCTCCGGACGTGTTGGTTGGAGAGCAGTCGTTGAGGTATTCAGTTGGTGGAATCAGGGGGAGGTTCGTCGAAGAGCTGGCCGTTGGCTTGGGACTGCGCTTTGCGGCGGTTTTTGCTTTCGTAGATGTCGGCCAGTACCATTTTGATTGCCTCAGTTACACCAGCACTAATCAGGATGTGCGGAACGAATCCAATGCTCAGCTCATTCAGAATTGCCGATGGTATATCGTACCACGGGGCGTACAGAACGATGATCTGATCGTATGCTTCGAGGGCGCTTCTTCCGGCAACGGTCACTCCGTAGATGATCACAAACCATTTGTAAAACCCGGCCGGTATGCGAAACGGGAGTAAATACTCGTCGTCCTAGTCTGGGTTGTAGTCCGGGTTGTAGTCCGGGCCGTAATCCGTTGCCTTGGGTTGGGGCATTTCGTGCAGTCATGACGGGCCGTCGTTAACCTTCCATCGCCACTTGGCCGCCAATCAGGTCCAGCAACTCGTTGGTGATGCTGTCCTGGCGCAGCTTGTTCATTGCCAGCGTCAGGTCGGAGGAAAGTTGGTTCGCGTTGTCGGTGGCGTTGCGCATGGCGACCATGCGTGCCGACTGCTCGCTGGCAATACTTTCCAGGATTCCGTGGTAAACCTGCATTTCCACAAACTGGGGCAGCAGCGAGCTCAATACCGTTGCCGCGTCCGGTTCGTAAATGTAGCCCACCCGCTGGGTACTGTCCAACTCCGCCGGCACCACCGGCAAGATGCGTTCCATAACCGGCACCTGCTGCACGGTGGAGACGAATCGCATATAGGACAGGTACACCTCGTCAACCTCCCCGGCCGTGTAGTCGTCGATAACCAGGCGGGAAATGGCGGTGGTGTCGGCCAGCGAAACCCGGTCTCCCAGATCGGTAAATACTGCCTGCACTCCCTGAGTGTAACGCACCAGGAAGTCCCGGCCTTTGCGACCCACCACAATGCTCCGCACCGGGGGCTCGCTGTCCAGAATGAACTGGGCGACCCGTCGGTTGATGGTGGAGTGCATACCCCCGGCCAGTCCGCGGTCTGGAGTGACGACTACCAACGCGATACGGTTGACCGGTCGCACCTGCAACAGCGCATGGGTAGCGTCTTCTTCGCCGGCAGGTTGAGCGGCCAGCTCGGCGATCACTTCGTGAATCTTTTCGGCGTAGGGCCGCCCTTCGGTAACCGCCTGCTGCGCCCGCCGCATCTTGGACGCCGCGATCAACGACATGGCATTGGTAACCTTGCCGGTATTTTCGACGCTCCGGATGCGCCGCCGTATGTCTCTGACGCTGGGCATATTTCAACCTGACGATTATGGGCGATAGATCGTTAGTGCTTTGTTACCGAGTGTTTTTCAGTTTAGCCAAAGGTCGGTTTGAATTCGTTGATGGCTGCGGTGAGTTGGGCGTTCACATCGTCGGAAATGTTGCCAGCCTCGATTATGGCTTGCCCGATCGCAGGATGGGTCGCGTTGAGGTGGCGGAGCAGCTGTTCTTCAAATGCTCCCACGCGTTCCAGCGGTATGTCTGTCATGAGGCCGGAGTTAACCGCGAAGAGAACCATCACTTCCTCGCCCAGGTTCAGCGGTCGATATTGACCCTGCTTCAGCGCCTCCGTTGCCAGCTGACCCCGCGCCAGTTGCGCCCGGGTTGAAGCGTCCAGGTCGGCGGTGCCAAACTGGGCGAAGGTGGCCAATTCGCGATACTGGGCCAGGTCCATGCGAAGGCTGCCAGCCACCTGCCGCACCGCCCGGGTCTGTGCCGCGCCGCCAACTCGGGAAACCGACAAGCCCACGTTGATGGCCGGTCGGATACCCACGTTGAACAATTCCGGCTCCAGGTAAATCTGGCCGTCGGTAATGGAGATGACGTTGGTTGGGATGTACGCGGACACGTCGCCGGCCTGCGTCTCGATGATGGGCAAGGCCGTAATCGACCCCCCGCCAAAGGCGTCGTCCATCCGGGCGGCTCGTTCCAGCAGCCGGCTGTGCAGGTAGAATACGTCGCCCGGGTAAGCCTCGCGGCCGGCGGGACGGCGCAGCAGCAGCGACATCTGACGGTAGGCCCAGGCGTGCTTGGTCAGGTCATCGTAAACGATGAGCACGTCCTTGCCCTCCTCCATGAAAGCCTCGCCCATGGCGCAACCGGCATAGGGCGCGATGAATTGCAAAGGCGCGGAATCAGCGGAGCCGGCGTTCACCACAATAGTGTGATCCATGGCGCCGTATTCTTCCAGGATACCCACCACCTGCGAAACCTTGCCCTGTTTCTGGCCGATGGCCACGTAAATGCAGATCAGGTCGGTTTCGCGCTGGTTAATGATGGTGTCGATGGCGATGGCCGTTTTGCCGGTGGAGCGGTCGCCAATAATCAGTTCTCGCTGGCCGCGGCCAATGGGAATCATGGCGTCAATAGCCTTGATGCCGGTTTGTACCGGGGTATCGACGGACTTGCGAACCACCACGTTGGGAGCCGTTCGCTCTACGGGCATGGTGCGGTCGCTGGCAATGGGGCCCTTGCCATCCAGCGGACGACCCAACGGATCCACCACGCGGCCCAGGAGTCCATCGCCGACGGGGACCTCAATAATTTGTCCGGTGGCTCTTACCCGGTCGCCCTCTTTCACGGCGTTGGGGTCGCCGAGGATGGCGGCGCCAACCACGTCGGCCTCCAGGTTGAGCGCCAGGCCGAGCACATCGTTGCCAAAGTCCAGTAGCTCATTAGAACGCACGCTCTGCAAGCCCTGAATGCTGGCAATACCGTCGCCGACCTGCAACACCGTGCCCACGTCTACGAGAGTCAGGTCGCCGCCGAACTCCTCGATCTGTCGTCTGATGAGTGATACTAGCTCTTGTCCGCTGACTGCCATCGGCGAGTCTCCTTGTGTCCTGCGTTGCGCGTGTACTGCGGTTAGCTGGGCCGTCCGAAACGGGCGGCAAGTTCAATCTGACAAATTCAATCTGATTTGAAGCCGGTTTACCTGGGAATCAAGCCGCCTGAGCGCGAACATTGTGGCGCAGCCGGTCCAGCGCGGAACTGGTGCTGCCGTCGAGCAGTTGATCGCCAATCTGGATAACCAGGCCACCGAGAATATTCTCGTCGACCCGGGCGGTAACCACGACTTCCTTTCCAGTGAGAGCAGCCGCAAACCGGGATATGCGATCCAGTTCGGCTTCCTCCAGGGGCACTGCCGCCGTAACTTCTACCCGTTGGCGTCCCAGATGTTCGTCAAGGAGGGCCGTATAACTGGCCTGCACGTCGGCCATGGCGTCCACGCCGTTGCGGCTCACCAAAAGCGAGACCAGGTTGCGCACCAGCGGATGGACCTGGGCCAGCACTGATTCGACAGCGGTTATCTTGCGCTCCGCCGAAATTTCGGCGTGTTTGAGGAACAGCGCGAACTCGTCGTCCTGGAGCACGTCGGACGCCAGACGCAAGTCCTGGTCCCACTCCTCCACGAGCCCGTTTTCCAGAGCCAACTCGAAGATGGCCTGCGCGTAGCGTTGCACCGACAATCGTTTTGCCACGGCTGTGCTGCCTCCCTGTCCTGATTCCTGATGTAACCCGGCGCTGCGCAACCGTTTTCTACGTGGCCGGTTGCTGCTTCACCGACGCCACCGGCGATGACCCGTCGGTACGGGCACATGGTCGCCGGTGGGCGTTTTGACGATAGCCTGTCTAGCTGCGGCGGAGCACTTGCTCGCCTTCTGCCAGGACCTGATCGATGATTTCCTGATGGGCTTGCCGGTCCACCGTGCGGCGAATTATCCGCTCGGCGGCAGTGATGGCCAGATCGCCGAACGCGGCGCGAACCTCGTTGATGGCGGCGTCGCGCTCACGACCAATATCGGCCTGAGCCCGCTCGGTAAAGTCCACGGCGGCCTGCCGCGCACGGGCCATCTCTTCGTCGCGAAAACGGTCGGCGGCTTCCCGCGCCTGATCAAGCAGACGTTGTCCTTCACGGCGGGCTGCGTTCAGCTCCTCTTCGATTTCGGCGCGAGACGAAGCCACTTCTTCGCGGGCGCGGTCTGCGGCGGCCAAGCTGTCGCGAATGGTCTCGATCCGCCCGTCGATTGCGTTCAGCAAAGGACGGTAGGCGAATACGGCCAGCAATACCAGCAGAGCAATGTAGTTGATCAGATAACTGATCAGCGAGGGCACGTTCAAGCCCAGTTCTGCCATGTTGCTACACCACGAAGAGCAGGATTACGGCCACGATGAGCGAGTAAATGCCCAACGCCTCCGCGAAGGCGATCGCCAGAATCATGTTCGTGGTAACGGCGCCGGCCGCTTCGGGGTTGCGCCCGATTGCGCCCATGGCTCCGGCCCCCAGGATGCCGATACCAACACCGGGGCCGATGACGCCGATGCCGATCGCCAAACCCGCCGCCAGGAACTTGGCGCCATCGTTGGACAATGCCTGCGCGCCCACCGACAGCAGTGTCATGATCATTGAGAGGTCGATTGCCATTGTTGAGTTTCCTCCGTGTCGAATGTGGCCCAGTTGAATGTGGCCCTGATTTTGGTCGCCCCGCGATCGCACTAAGTGCGCGGGAGCGGGTAATTCCCGATTATTTTTTGCTTGCGCTGCTCGCCGGTTAGTGCTCCTCGTGACTGACCGCCACCGACAGGAATACCAGCGTCAGGCCGGCGAAGATAACCGACTGGATTAGCCCCACGAGCAGTTCGAGTCCGAACACGAACTGGGTTGCCACGAAAGGCACCAGGAAGGTAATCATCACCACCAGAATTTCGCCGGCGGTCATGTTTCCAAACAGCCGGAAGGTGAACGACACAATCCGCACGAACTCGGAAATCAGCTCCAGCAAACCAACCATCACGTTGATCAGGCCAGATGGTCGCCCGCGCAGAATGTCGCCAAAGGCGAAGAACTTCTTCAGGTAGCCGAAGCTGTGTGCCCGGAACCCCCAGTATTCAACGAACACGAAGGAAATCAGCGCCAACGCTAGCGGCATATTCAGGTCGGTACCGGCCGGCCGCAGCAGGTGGGCCCTGATTTCAAACCCGTGCTCGCCGCCGGCGCCAAAGCCAATGGCCTGGTAAATCGGTATCAGGAAGATGGCCAGCCAGGCGTTGAAAAGCACGAAGAAGAAGATGGTAGCCACCACCGGAAATGCCTTGCGCGCCATCTCTGGCCCCAAAACCCCGGTGGCGAAGTTAAGCACCATCTCGAACAGCATTTCGACCAGCGCTTGCAACCGGCCCGGAACAACCTTGGGCTGCCGCGCGCCGCCGACAAAGAACACCAGCATCACGATACTGACCAGCCAAGCCGATATCAGCGTGTTGGTGATGGCGATGTCCATGACCCCCAGGGGTTCACCGTGGGCTTCCTCAGCGCCGTGGTCGTCGGTCGCGCCGTCGGCGCCGGACGCCGTGGATTCGCCGTGGCCAGCATCGCCGGCCGCGGATGACTCAGCCTCGGTATTGGCGCCGGCATCCGCGCCAAGTTCGATGCCCAGCGCGGAGTAGCGAGCCTCTTTCGGGAAAATCGGCTGCGGTGGTAGATGGATCTCAGGTTGAGGTACGAACGGCCGTCCGGATTCACCACCGAACATCCGCGAGCCGACGGCTCCAACGACAAAACCGACGATGAGCAGCACGCCCATGCCGATGCCAAAGAGCATTAGCATCCGATTACGTGACACGACTAGTTGATGCCTCCGTCGTTATGGCCCGGCGCGTCCCGTCGTCGTGACGACGGTTTCGGCGGGTTGGAACCGTAGATAGCCCGCAAAACCATCCGGTACACGCCGTAAAAGGCGACTACGCTGCCCAGCACTGTTCCCAACAGCACCAGCAACGCTACCTGACCGGTTAGCTTCCCCAGCCATAGGCCTCCGATAATTCCCAGCACAATGCAGATGGCAACATACCAACCCAAGCCAGTGAGCCGCAGGGCGACAAGGAGCCAGGACGGCATGAGCGTTCACAAACAAACCTGTTGACAGGCGGCAAGAATGGCAGCATCGGATTTCGGGCGTGTCAATGCGTATGATGTCCAAATACGTAATCTGGCAACGAAAACGCCCCGCCAGTTCTGGTGTCGGGGCGTATTATCCATCGTCAAGAGGGTGTTCAGCGCAACTCCATCTACTTGCGTTCGAAGTCTTCCATATCCAACTCGTTAATCAGGTCGGTAAAGGCCGACAACTTTTGCAATTCTTCCTCGGTTACGTTGGCCTCGGCATCTTCAGTTGCCGCGCTCTCGGGCGTCAGAGGCTGTCCGGTATCCTGATCCATGGAGATTGCTGCTTTGTCCATCACTTCATCAGCAACGTAGATGGGAACTTCGGCGCGCACGGCCACGGCCATGGCATCGCTGGGCCGGGAGTCGATTTCGTGGGTCTGGTCGCCGACCCGGATAACCACCTTGGCGTAAAAGGTTTCGTTCTGCAGGTCGTTCATCAGAATGTGCTCGAAGGAACCGCCCACCGATTTCACCAGGTCGACCAGCAAGTCGTGGGTCAGTGGCCGGGGAACGGTCATTCCCTGCATCTTCACGGCAATGGCTTCGGCTTCGGTGGGGCCAATCCAGATGAGCAGAAAGAGGTTGGTTTCCAGTTCCTTCAGAACTACCACCCGTTGGTAATTCATCTGGCTGATCCGGATGCTGTCAATTACCAGTTCACGCATATCTAGCTGCATCACTCCCAGTGACCGCGTTCGGCACAATGGTTGGGCCGAGCCTGTAACGGAACCCGCCAATTGGCTTCACCAATTCTACACCCACCGGTAAGGGGTTGCAACCACGAACCCGCGTCGCTGCCCGGTCGCCCGTGCGTGTCTTGGACGGAATTTTCCCGGTCCGAAGCCAGCGTTTCGGGGCAGTCGGGAGAGCCAATACTTACCTGAAAACGCTTGGCTCGGCCGCATCCTCCGGAGCGAAATCCGCGGGCGATGGTATGGAGGAGTTTCCGGCGGACGCCAGCGCAGAACCGGCCAGCACGTCGATGCCCTTGCGGATTGAGCCGGTGGCAGCGGCCAGGTCGCGCTCCAAGTTGCGCAAAGTACGCAGCGCGTAGGCGTCGGCATGGTTGCGGCGATTCTCGGCGTCCTCCTCGGCCTGCTGCATCATTCGACGCGCCTTGACCTCGGCCTCGCGCAGCATTTCCTCGGCCTTGCGACCCAGCTCGTGGTCGCCGAGACGGCTGCGGAACTCCTGCTCCAGGTGCTGACGGGTCTGATGCGCCTCAGACGCCGCCGACGTCATGATTTCATCCTTGCGGGACAACATTTCCTCGGCGTGTCGAATTTCCTGTGGGATGGCCATGCGAAGTTGGGCCACCAGCTCGTTGAGCTTAACCTTGTCAACCATGGCGCTGTTGCTCAGCGGCACCGATTTGCTGGAATCAACCAGCAGTTCAATGCGGTCGAGGATGTTGTTGATGTCGATAATGTCCCCCTTGTGCCGGTGGTTAGACTTGCCCTGGTCTGGCTAAAAACCGGGGCTATTGAGCCGGCAGCTGGAATTTCTCGTGCAGGGCGGCGGCCACGTGGGGCGGCACCATTTCGGTGATGTCGCCTCCCAGCCGCGCCACCTCTTTGAGCAGGCTGGAACTGATCATCATGTGTTCCGCATCGCTCATCAGCGCAACCATGTCGACGTCAGGTTCCAGCCGCCGGTTCATAAAGAACATCTGGGATTCATACTCAAAATCGGGGCCGCTGCGCAGACCGCGGATGATGGTTGCCGAGCCGGTATCCCGGGCGCATTGCACCACCAGGCCGGTAAAGGGAATCACCTCTATGTTGCCGATGTCGGCCACGGCCCGACGCATGAGGTCCACGCGTTCTGCGGTGTCGAACAGTAGGCTCTTGGAAGGTGTGTCGTACACGGCGACCAGAACTTTATCGAACAACCGTGCAGCACGACGGGCCACATCCAGGTGTCCCATCGTTACCGGGTCGAAAGAACCCGGATAGAGAGCGGTTACCATTCGGCTAATCTCCTGATGTAGTTTCGTTGTTCAGTTTCGTTGCCGGCCAGTCCGGATCGTATCGGTAAAAGGTAACGCCGTTGTCGCCGTACCGCCGCTGGTCGTACTGTCGCAGGTGGTGGATGTCCTGCGGCGCCGATATACGGCTGCTGTGTCCCAGCACTACGGTGGCGTCGACGGCCAGCACGCCGGGTGCGGCCAATGCCCGCAGCACGGGAGCCAGGTCTTGCATCCGGTACGGAGGATCGAGCAGGGCCAGGTCAAAAGGTTCCTGCTGACGCGCCAGATACCGCAGGGCGTCGGCACAGTGCACCTTGCTTGCGCCGGCAAAACCGGTGTGGTTCAGATTGTCCTGCAGCGGGCGACACTGCCGGGCGTTCTGCTCCACGAAATCGGCCCATGCCGCACCCCGGCTCAACGCTTCGATACCGAGGCTCCCGGTGCCCGCAAACAGGTCAACGGCGCGCCGGCCAACAACCTGGTCAGATTCCAAAATGTTAAAGATGGCGGCGCGGACCCGTTCTGTGGTGGGCCGAACGCCCGCAACCACGGCTCCTTGGAGCCGTAAGCCGCGTGCATCACCGCCGGCAACGCGCATCGTGTTCGAATTGCGTGGGGGCATTTTATTGCGGGCAGTTCACGGGTTGCCGATTACGGCGATTGCAAGTTTCGACTGATTTAAGCGCCCGGCTGCCGTCCGCATTATACCGTTCCCATCTTGAACGGGGGTAAGGCGGGCGGGTTGGTTTGGGCGGCTCTGCTCGCCGTGCACCAGATCGACCTGTCATTGCGAGCGCAGCGTGGCAATCCCGTCGCCGTAGCAAGGGCGGTTCGCCGACGTGTATCCAACCTCATCGAGATTCCCGCTCGTCCTGAGCCTGTCGAAGGACGCTCGCAATGACAGGATAAAGTGGGTACGCCCGACGGTGGGCAGGGCAATCGCGTTTTAGCTGCGTAGGACTTTTAGCAGGTAGTCCTCCTTCCAGCCGGCCTGGAGGCGTTTCCCCTGGATGCCCACCTTCAGGCTCGTTTCGTTCTTGAGCAGATTGTGCGAAACCTGCCGCAGCGTGGCCATGTTCTGCGGAGCGTGGTCCTTGCGGATCCGGCAATGGTCTTCCCCGAAAGTCACGTCCAGGCTCCAGTGCAAGGAGTTCTCGATGCTCCAGTGAGTGCGCACCACCTTCAGCAGTCGCTCCGCCGGGGCATCCAGGCTGCTGATGTAGTACCGGGGCTGCACCGTGGTCCCTGCCGGCGTCTCCCGGCGGCCCACCACCTTGACCACCGAGCGCAGGCCGGGCCAGTCCTGCCCGGTGCTCAGGTACTCCAGGCAAGATGGGTCGCTGATTGTCCAGCACTCCCGACGTTCTATCCTTCCGTGGTCTTTGTTCAGGGTGGTGGCGTAGTCATGGGGCACTCCCCCGAAGCCGAACTCCTCCGCTCCCTCGAACCGGTCCCGCACGTCTTCATACAGTTGACCTTGGTTCTCCTTCAGCGCCAGCACGTGGCCGGCTCCCCGGTCCAGAATCCCCTGGGCGATCTCCTGCTGGCAGCCCATGGCGTCGATGGTGACGATGCACCCCTTCAGTTCCAGCATTGGCAGCAACTGGGGGATCGCGGTGATTTCGTTGGACTTCTCCGCGGTCTTCACCTGCCCCAGGGTCAGCGTGTTGGCCGAGGCCCAGGCGCTGACCAGGTGGATGGCCCGCTTGCCCACATTGCGGTCGTGGGAACGCCGTACCGTCTTGCCGTCGATGGCCGCCACTTCCCCGGGGATCAGGTCGGACACCGCCTGGGTCCAGGCCATGAAGCACTGCTGGAACTGCTCCGGGTCCAGCCGGGAGAAGACGTCGCCGAAGGTGTCGTGGGACGGGATGCCGTGGGGCAGTTCCAGGAAGGTCTGGAACCATTCCAGCTTGCTCTTGCCGAACAATTCGATGTAGACCCAGGAGTCGGCGCCGCAGATGACGGCGCAGATGGCAATGGCAATGATGTCCAGCAGCTGGTGCCGCTTGCACCGGTCGATCCTGGGGTCCTCCAACGTCCCGAAATAATCCATAATGGACGCGCCCTTCCCCTCTCTCATCACTCCTCCCCTCTCCCCTTCATATCACTGGACTCGCATGCCTGGCCAAGTCTACCAATCTATAACGCGATTGCCCTGCGACGGTGGGCAGGGTCTTTCAGTTTTCAGAAGAAGCCTTAGACTGGGGGTATGAACACGACGGAACTAGCGCAAAGCCTGCCCGCCGTCCTGGCTTCGGTGCCGGACCCCCGGGGATTGCGGGGACGGCGTCATCCTCTGCCGGCCATCCTGACGCTGGCCGTCTGCGCCATGCTCTCCGGGGCCCGCAGCCTCTACGCGATTCATCAATGGGGCCGCCAGCAAGATGCCGCCACGGTGCAGGCCATGGGTTTCACCCGGCCCAGGACGCCAGCGGTGGGCAGCCTTCATACCGTATTCCGTCGGCTGGACGCGGCCGCCTTCGAGACCGCTCTGGCCGGGTGGAGCCGGGCGGGACTGCCGGAGGGGAGCGCCATTGCGGTGGACGGCAAAGCCCTGCGGGGGATTCACGGCCAAGAGTTGCCCGGGGTGCGCCTGGTGGCCGGATATGCTCACGAATCCAGCCTGGTGGTAGGGCAAAAGGGGGGTGGGGCCGGTACAGGGGGAACTGACAACGGCCCGGCAACTGACCGCGGAACTGCTGCCGGTGGCGGGTAACGTGATTACCGGGGATGCCTTGTATTGTCAGCGGGACTATTGCCAACAGTTGCTGGACGCTGGGGGTGACTATCTGGTCATCGTGAAAAAGAACCAGCGGGAACTGTACGATGCCATTGCCTTGGCGTTTGCGGAGCCGGTGTGGGGAGCCCAGTACCGGCAGGCCCGGCGGCGGGGCCGTCACGGGGATCGCTGGGAGACGAGGCAGTTGCGGGCTACGGAGGCGCTGAATGAATACCTGGACTGGCCCGGGGTGCGGCAGGTCTGCCAAGTGCGGCGGCGGGTGGAACAGAAGGGGAGCGTGTCTATGGAGACGCGCTACGCTATCACCAGCCTGGGGAGGGAGACCGGGCCGGGGAAACTGCTGGAGTATGTACGGGGCCACTGGGGAATTGAGAACCGGCTGCACTACGTCCGGGATGTGACCCTGGGGGAGGACGCATCCCAGGTGAGAATCGGGGCGGCGCTTCAGGTGATGGCGGCATTGCGCAACGTGGTCTTGGGACTGCTGCGGAGCGGTGGAGAGACCAACATCGCGGCGGCAATACGGCGCATCGGCTGGGCGCCTGGCCAAGCCTTAGCCATCCTTGGCTTGGCCAATCCTTGAAAACTGAAAGACCCTGCGACGGTGGGTCTGCGCTTGCCGGGTTACCTGGCCGTGTGCTACCATCGATGACGGCAAATCCGCAGCAGCGCCAATCCGGGATTGCTTCCGTACCCAGCCGCAGCGGATATTCGCAACCAGGCACCGGGCCGCCCCTCGATAGTCCCCAATCTCCGGCGCACCTGCTCCTTTGAAACGCCTGCCCGTCGGCAGCCCACACCGACTCTGGACAACGCAAACCCAATGAGTTTTCGCCAGACTCTGGCCGACGCTGCTCCACCATCCGGCAGTGAGACCGCCATCACCATCGGGGTTTTCGACGGTGTCCACCGTGGACACCTGCATCTGCTGCAACGCCTCTTTGAACTAGCGCCCAAGCCACTGGTTCCCACGGTTATCACCTTTAGCAACCACCCCGCCGAGGTGGTGAACCCGGACCGCACCGTCAACAAAATCATCACGCCCGAAGAGAAGGTCGAGCTTCTCTACAAGGCTGGTGTCGGGCAGGTCATCAGTCTGGCGTTCACCAACGATCTGGCAAACGTGGACGCCAACGAGTTTACGGATCTGTTGGTTGATTGCCTGAAGATGCGCGGCATCGTAACCGGGCCGGACTTCGCGCTGGGGCGCAACCGCAGCGGCAATCTCGAATACCTGCGCCGGCGGGGCGCTTCCCTGGGCTTCTGGGTGGAAACCGTGGCCCCGCTGGAAATCGATGGCTCTGCCGTCCGCAGCCGCCGGGTTCGCAACGCCCTCGCCGACGGCGATGTGGACGGCGCCGAGTATCTGTTGGGCCGTCCCTACGCCACCGATGGCATCGTGGTGCACGGCGCGAAGATGGGCCGGCAGCTGGGCTTCCCCACCGCCAACATCGTGCCCACCGCCAACTTTGTCATCCCCGCCGATGGGGTCTATGCCACCTACGCCACCGTGAACGGCGTGCGCCACATGGCGGCCACCAGCATCGGTGTCCGACCCACCTTTGGCCTGAGCCAGCGGTTGATTGAAGCCCACTTGCTGGACTTCTCGGACGACATCTACGACCAGTTGTTGCGCCTGGAGTTCGTGTCCCGGCTGCGCGGTCAGGAAACCTTCGACGGCATCGACGCCCTCATTACCCAGATGAACCGGGACGTCGATCTGGCCCGGGCCACCCTGACCCAGCACGACGAGCTGGAACGCAAGGGCGAGGTCGCCGGTGACTAGCCCGGTCCAGATTCCCGCGGATACGGCCCTCATCACCCGCCGGGGCGTGAGCCGTATCATCTCTGAGGACGCCTTCGTCGCCATGCTGCAACGGGGTCGCCTCCTCCGCCTCAAAATGGGATTCGACCCCAGCCGTCCGGACATTCACCTCGGCCACGTCGTGGGGCTGCGCAAGTTGCGGCAGCTGCAGGACCTGGGCCATCAGGTAATCCTCATCGTCGGCGACTGGACGGCTCAGATTGGCGACCCCTCGGGCCGATCCGCCACCCGCTCGATGCTCAGCCATGCCGAGGTGCTGGACAACGCCGAATCGTATATGCGTCAGTTCTTCAAGGTGGTAGACCGCGACCGCACCCAGGTGGAATGGCAGAGCCAATGGTTCGGGGACTTCACCCTGGCCAACGTCATTGAGCTGACCAGCCGCTTCACCGTGGCCCAGTTCCTCGAACGCGACGACTTCGCCCGCCGGTTCGCCGACCACCAACCCATCGCCATCACCGAGCTGCTCTACCCGCTGCTGCAAGCCTACGACTCGGTGGCCATCGAAGCCGACGTGGAATTTGGCGGCACCGACCAGATGTTCAACCTGCTGGTGGGCCGCGAGTTGCAGGAGATGATGGGTCAACCGCCGCAGCAGTGCTTCCTCCTGCCCATCCTGGTGGGCACCGATGGCGTCCAGAAGATGAGCAAGAGCCTGGGCAACTACATTGCGCTGGAAGAATCGCCGCAGGAGATGTACGGCAAGGTGATGTCGCTGCCCGACAGCCTGATACTCCAGTATTACGAGTACCTGACAGATGTGCCCGACGCCGACCTCGCCGCCATGGGCCAGGCGATGGAGTCAGATTCCGCCAACCCGATGGATTTCAAGAAGGGGCTGGCCCGCTCCATAACCGCCACCTTCCACGACACCGCTGCCGCCAGCGGCGCCGAGACCCAGTTCGAGCAGGTGGTGCAGCGCCGCGACCTGCCCGATGATATTCCCGAGTGTCGGTTGGCCGACGTTGCCGAACTGAGCATCAACCAGCTATTGGTGCGAACGGAACTGGTCGCCAGCGGCAGCGAGGCTCGCCGCCTGGTGGGTCAGGGCGCCGTGGAAATCATCCACAGCAGCGGCGACCGGGCAACCGTGGCAGCCGGAGCGCCGCTACCACAGCTGGCCGCCGGCGACGTGATCCGCGCCGGCCGCCGCCGGTTCGTGCGTCTGGTGCAGTAGGCGGTCGTAATCGCAACCGTTTATCCGGGCAATTCGGCAACGCATTAGGTTCTGTTGACATTTCACCGTAGCCAGATGAGAGCGGCGGTGAAATGCAGGAAGCCCAGGTATCTGGTGTCCAGCTTCTCAAACCGGGAGAAGATCCGGCGATAGTGCTTGATCTTGTTGATGAAGCATTCCACCAGATGGCGCTCCCGGTACAGATGCCGGTCATAGTCGGCGGGTGCCTTGCGGTTCGAGCGGGGCGGAATGACCGGCATCATACCCAGTTCCAAGATGTGCTGGCGAAACTCCTGGGCATCGTACCCTTTGTCGGCCAGTACGTGCTCGCCGGCATAACCGGCGATTAACTCCTCCGCCTGGGTGATGTCGTGCTGTTGCCCGCCGGTCAGGATGAATCGCAAGGGGTTGCCCAAGCCGTCCACGCTCACGTGAATCTTGGTGCTGAACCCGCCGCGGCTCCGGCCCAGGGCCTGGGCCGCCTGGCCACCCTTTTGGGGGGAGCTCCCGCCGCGCAAGGGTGCGCCCGGACCACCGTGCTGTCGATGATCAGGTATTCCAGATCCGCGTCGTCGCAGAAATGTTGATGCATTTGTGCCCAGACGCCTTGGTCAGTCCAACGGGCGAATCGTTTGTAGACGCTGTTCCAGTTCCCGTATTCGGCTGGCAGCAGTCGCCATTGGGCCCCAGAGCGGTTAATCCATAAGACGGCCTCGACAAAACGCCGGCAATCCGCTTCCTGGCCAACGTACAGGCCGGTGCAGCCACGCAAGAAATCGAGAATCCTAGCCCACTGTTCTGGTGATAATCTGATGTTTGACATACGGCCATTATAATGAAATGTCAACACGCCCTAGTCATGCTGCCATGACACCGCAGGAATTCATTGCCAAGTGGCGGCGGAGCCGGGGGCAGGAATCGGCCGGGGCGCAGGAATGGTTCATTGACCTTTGCCGGGTGGTGGAGCACCCGACGCCGGCCGAGCTAGACCCCCGTCAGGAGTGGTACACCTTCGAGCGGGCGGTGCGGGAGTCGTCGGGCCGCCGGGGCCCGCGCCGATGTCTACAAGCGCAGCTATTTCGCCTGGGAGTTCAAGGTGCTGCACCGGGACTTGGACGAGGCGTATCGTCAGCTGCAACGTTACCGGGAGGCGCTGAACAACCCGCCTATTCTGCTGGTATCCGACTTTCGCACCATTAGGGTTCACACTAACTTCACCAACAAAGTGCCCATTGTCCACACCATCCTGCTGGATGACGTTGGCGAGCCGGAACAGCTTGGAATACTGCGCAGCGTCTTTCACAATCCGGATACGCTGGAACCGGAAATCAGCCCGGATGACGTTACCAAAGCGACAGCCGACATTTTCGCCAAAATCGCGGCGTCGATGCGGAAGCGGGGAGTTGACTCCCTGGACGTTGCCCGGTTCCTGAACCGCCTGGTGTTCTGCTTTTTCGCCCAGGACGTGGGGCTGCTGCCCGGCCAGATGATGACCGAGCTTTGCGAGAATTTTCACGACAATCCCGCCGAATTCGACCAGGGACTGCAGGAACTGTTCCGTCGCATGAACGACGGCGGCCGGTTTGGCGTGCAGACCATTCGCCACTTCAACGGCGACTTGTTCAAAGACCCGGATACGGTCTTGATGACTACGGGCGAGTTGGAAGGACTTACCGAAGCGACGGAGCGAAATTGGGCCCACATTGAGCCATCCATTTTCGGCACCCTGTTTGAGCGCGTGGTTGACCCCAACAAGCAGGGACTCGTTGGCGCGCAATACACTTCCGAGGCTGACATCCTGTCGGTTATCGAGCCGGTGATAATCAAACCGTTGCAGGCTGAATGGTCTGAAGTTGAGCGCAAAGTAGGCGGCTTGACGCTGCTGGAAGGCCAGCAGGATGAAGCCCAGGCCCGCCAGTTGCTGGAAGAATTCCAAGGCCAGCTCTCCTCGCTAAAAGTGCTGGACCCGGCCTGCGGCAGCGGCAATTTCCTTTATGTGGCGCTGCGTCAGTTGCACGACCTGGAAAAAGCGGTACTGACGCTGGCAGCCGACCTGAACCTGCGGGGTTTCCTACCGGAGGTGTCGCCGGAGCAGTGCTATGGCATCGAAATTGACGCCTACGCCAGCGACCTGGCCCGTACTTCCCTCTGGATTGGGCATCTGCAATGGTTGATTGAGAACGGCCACCAGTACAACCGGGAGCCTGTGCTGGGTTCCCTGAACACCATTGAATGCCGCGACGCATTGATCGAATTCATCGACTATTGGCCTGAAGGCGCTGCCATATTGGGGACGGATTTGTCCCGGCATTCCGCGTACAGTGACGAAGATCGGCAGGAGATTCTGGAGATTGGTGAAGCGCTATGGCCGGAAGGGGATGCCATATTCGGTCACCCGAAACTCTACCGCGAGGCGCGTTGGCCGGCGGTGGATTACATCGTGGGCAATCCGCCGTTCCTGGGCCACTACCCGTTCCGGGAACAGCTGGGCGATGAATACGTCAACGCGGTCTACGATTTGTACGGCGACCGCATACCCAACTCCAGCGACCTCTGCTGCTACTGGTTCGAGAAAACGCGGGCGCATATCGAGGACGGGAAAGCACGGCGGGCTGGCCTGCTGGGCACGCAGGCGATACGCTTCCAGTCCAACCGGCCCGTGCTCGTCCGCATCAAAGAGAGCGGCGATATTTTCAGCGCCGTTTCAGACCAGGATTGGGTGCTGGACGGCGCCAGTGTGCATATCTCCATAGTTTGCTTTGACGACGGCAGGCAGACCACACGCATCCTGGATGGCGAGCGCGTTTCCAACATCAACGCTGACCTGACCGGCGGCGCGGATTTGACGCAGGCCAATCGGCTAGCCGAGAACCGGAATCTGTCGTTTCAAGGAATCGGTAAAGTCGGGGATTTCGACATACCAGAATCAGTCGCACTGAAAATGATGGGCCAACCCAATCCTCACAGCAAACCAAATAACGACGTGATCAAGCGCTGGATCAACGGTGTCGACATCACCCAACGCTCACGCGATGAGTGGATCATCGATTTTGGGGTCGATATGCCCGAGGCCCAGGCTGCGTTGTACGAAGCACACTTTGAGCACGTCAAAGCTAATGTCATGCCCGATCGCGTCAATAACAGAATGCGGTGGCGCGCTGAGAACTGGTGGTTGCACGGCTACCCGGCAGCCCAAATGCGACGTGCGTTATCACCGCTGCGGCAATACATAGGGACATCGTTGACTGCAAAGCACCGCATATTCGCTTGGATACCAATGGACGCGCTCCCTTCAAATTCAGTGATCGTGTTCGCTCGGGACGACGATTATTTTCATGGCGTGCTCCACAGCAAAACGCACTTCCTGTAGGCTGAGGCGATGGGCACTCAATTGGAAGACAGACCACGCTACACCCCCACCACCTGCTTCGAGACGTTCCCCTTCCCGGAGCCAACTGACGCCCAGCGGGCCGCCATCGCCGAGGCCGCCGCCGAGTTGAACCGGTTGCGGGAGAGTTGGCTCAATCCGGTGGACATGTTCGGGAGCCCGGCCCTGACCGCTCCGGAGCGCCGTCGGCGCACCTTGACCAACCTTTACAACCAGCGCCCCACCTGGCTCGGCAACGCCCACACCACCCTCGACGCCGCCGTTGCCGACGCCTACGGCTGGCCCCCCGACCTGCCCGACGCCGAAGTGCTGCAACGGCTGCTGGCGCTCAACCTGGAACGGGCGGCGGCAGAAGTGGCTCCTTAAATCCACGCCGTCATCGGTGCGCTATACTGTCCTCGATGACGGATCGGCCAACCCCGAAGCCGGGAGAGCCTCCCTATGACCACATCCAAAAAACTGATTACCGCCGACGACCTGCTGGCGCTGCCCGACGACGGCAAGCGGTATGAACTGGTGCGGGGGGAGCTGGCAGAAATGCCACCGGCGGGAGACAATCACGGCTTCGTCGGTTTCAAGCTCGTATTGCGAATCGGCGCATTCGTGGAGCAGCACAATCTTGGACATGGGCGCCTGGCAGAAACAGGATTCCTGATCCGGCGCCCCGGGGAACCGGACAGCGTGTTCGCCCCGGATTTTGCGTTTGTGTCCTTCGAGAGAATGGCGACTCCACCAAACTCCCGCGGATTCGCCGAGGTCGCTCCCGATCTGGTAGTGGAGGTTGTTTCTCCCAACGACCGGCAACCGGAGATCGACGCCACGACCCAGATGTGGCTCGACGCAAGTGTGCGCCTGGTGCTGGTAGTGTATCCCGATATCCAGCAAGTGGTAACTCACCATGTCGACGGGTCGGTGCGACGGTTTGCCACGGGCGACACGCTGACTGCCGAGCCGGTGCTGCCCGGCTTCGAATGCCCGGTCGCTGACATCTTCACTTACTAACCCCGCTTACAAATACTGATTCCGCCTACAAACTTCCTTCGCCCAACCTGGAGCATCCTCATGGCCCTCTCTGACGATAACGAACAGATCCAGCAGCGCGCTGCCGCCTGGCGCGAGAAGGCCGACGCCGCCAGCAGGCGCAAGAGCTCGTACAAAACTCTGAGCCAACTGCCCGTCGAAGCGGTGTACGGCCCGGCAGACGTTACCGACAGCGACTATCTGCGCGACGTGAGCCTGCCAGGCGAGTATCCCTATCTGCGGGGAGTGCATCCCACCGGCTACCGCTCCCGCCTTTGGACGATGCGGATGTTCGCCGGTTTTGGCCAGCCACGGGAAACCAACGAGCGGTTCCGCTTCCTGATGGATCAGGGCGAAACCGGCCTGAGCGTCGCTTTCGATATGCCCACGCTGTACGGTTACGACCACGACGACGAGCGGGCGCGGGGCGAGTTTGGCAAGTGCGGCGTGGCCGTGTCCTGCCTGGAGGATATGCAAACCGTCTTCGACACCATTCCTCTGGATCAGGTAACCACATCGATGACGATCAACAGCCCGGCGGCCATCATCTGGGCAATGTACATCGCCGCCGCCGAGCGACAGGGCGCGTCAATGGCATCGCTGGGCGGCACCCTCCAGAACGACATTCTCAAAGAGTATATCGCCCAGAACGAGTACATCTTCCCGCCGGATCCGTCCATGCGGCTGGTTGTCGATACGGTTGAATTCGCCACCAAACATATGCCCCGGTTCAATCCCATCAGCATCAGCGGCTACCACATCCGGGAGGCCGGCAGCAACGCGGTGCAGGAGCTGGCATTCACGCTGGTAGACGGCTTCGAGTACGTGCGCCACTGCGTCGAACGCGGCCTGGCGGTGGACGACTTTGCCCCCCGGCTCAGTTTCTTCTTCAACGTCCACAACGACTTTTTCGAGGAGATTGCCAAGTTCCGGTCGGCCCGACGCATCTGGGCGCGGGAAATGCGTGAGACCTTTGGCGCGGAGAACGAGCGTTCCGGCTGGCTGCGTTTCCACGCCCAGACTTCCGGCGCGTCGCTGACGGCGCAGCAGCCGGAGAACAACGTGGTGCGGGTGTCTCTGCAGGCCCTGGCCGCGGTGCTGGGCGGCTGCCAGTCGCTGCACACCAACGGCAAGGACGAAGCCTGGGCCCTGCCGTCCGCCGAGGCCGCCCTCCAGGCGTTGCGCACCCAGCAGATTATCGCCCACGAAACCGGCGTCGTCGACACGGTGGACCCGTTGGGCGGCAGTTACTATGTGGAAACGCTGACCAACCAGGTGGAGGCCGGCGCCTACGACTATTTCGAGCGCATCGACCGGCAGGGTGGCGTGATTCCGGCGCTGGAGTCGGGGTTCTTCCAGCGCGAGATTGCCGACGCGGCCTACCTGTATCAGCAGGAAGAAGATCGTCAGGAACGCCTTACCGTGGGTGTCAACGCATTTACGGCCAGCGACGAGAGCCTGTCAATCCCCATCCTGCGGGTGGACGAGGCCGGCGAACAGCGGCACATCGCCCATCTGAACGAGATTCGCCGGCGTCGGGACAACCGGGAGTTGGCGGTACGCCTGCGCGCTCTGGAATCCGCAGCCCGGCAAAATGGCAGCCATGCCAACCTGATGTATCCCCTCATCGAAGCCGTGAAAGCCGAGGCTACCCTGGGCGAGATGATGGGCGTGTTTCGGAACGTGTTCGGCGAATACCAGCCCACCTGGGGTTTTTAACCCCTCCGGTAACGTGACCTTCCCGCAGGGGGCCCAATGGTAGCCAGGAAGCCGAGGGGGAAATACACCTACGCCGACTATGCGGCGACTCCCGACGATGAGCGATGGGAGCTGATTGACGGGGAGCTGTACAGAATGGCGGCAGGAGCTAGCACGAAGCATCAATTGGTAACACTGGAGTTGGCGGCGCTCCTCAGGGAGAACGTACGCCGCAGGACCCTGGGATGGATCTTCATCGCGCCCTACGACGTAATTTTGTCGGACGCCAACACGGTGGAACCGGACATCCTGTTTGTCAGCGCGGCCCGGCGCAGCATCATCACCGAGCGGGCCTGCGAGGGAGCTCCCGACCTGGTGGTGGAAGTGTTGTCGCCATCAAACTCGCGGCGCGATCTGGAAGTCAAGCGGGAACTCTACGCCCGCTTTCGTGTGCCCGAATATCTGATTGTCGATCCCTACCAGGAAACGGTCGTGTCATTGACCAACCCGTCGGCTGACGAAGGGGAAGGGGAAGGTCGGTATGCCAACGAGGCCGCCTACCGTTCCGGTGAGCATTTGCCCATCGGGAGCATCCCCGGGCTGGTCATCCCCGTCGCCGAGATTTTTGCCTCGCCGCTTTAGGCTGCCGCGCATCGGGCACCGTGGTACACCGCACACCAAAAAGCGCCCCGGCGGAACCGAGGCGCTGTGATTAAGCGAGTTTCCAAGCGCCGCTAGGCGCGGCTTTCGGCCTTGGCCTGCTTCGCAACGTCAATCACGCGCTGCTCAATATTTTGCGGCACCTGCTCGTAGTGGTCGAACTCAAAACGGTAGGAACCGCGCCCGCCGGTGAGCGAACGCAAGTCCTGCGAATATCGCTGCACCTCGGCGTGTGGCACCTCGGCCTCGATAATGGTGTAGCGCGTCTCGGGAACCATGCCCAAAATGCGGCCACGTTTGCTGTTGAGGTCGCTGATGATGTCGCCGGTATAGTTTTCCGGCACGGTTACGTACAGCCTGACCACCGGTTCCAGCAGCACCGGTGCGGCCTTGGTCATGCCCTGGCGCAATGCCTGGCTGCCGGCAATTTCAAAGGCGATGGCTTTCCCGTCCACCGGGTGCGTACTGCCGTCGTAAATAATGGCCTTCATGTCGACCACCGGGAAGCCGGCCAGCACACCTTCTTTCAGCGTGTTGACCACGCCTTTTTCCACCGCCGGAATGAGTTCCCTCGGCACTCGCCCGCCGACCACCTCGTTGCCGAACTCGAAACCTTCATCCCGGTCTTTGGGTTCCAGGCGCAGAACTACGTGGCCGTACTGCCCGCTGCCGCCGGTCTGTTTCTTGTGGCGGTATTCCGAACTGGTAATCTGCGTGATGGTTTCGCGGTAGGGAACCACGGGCAGACGCACGTTGAGGCTGGCGCCAAACTTGCGTTTGATGCGATCCAGTGCGACTTCGATCTGAACTTCGCCCATGCCGGTCAACAGGCTTTCGCTGGTTTCCGGGTTGCGGGTGAACCGCAGGCTGGGGTCATCCTCAACGATGCGGGCCAGTGAGGGGGACATCTTGTCCAGGTCGGCCTGCGTGGCTGGATACACCGCCAGAGAATAGAAGCCGTGGGTGAAATCAATGCCGTCCAGCGTTACACGGTTGTCGTTGGCGCAAAGGGTGTCCCCGGTGAGCGTGGAGTTCAACTTGCCAACTGCCCCGATGTCGCCGGCCACGATTTCGGATACGTTTTCCTGGCTGTTGCCCTGAGGGAAGTACAACTGGCTCAGGCGTTCGGACTGGTTCTTGTTGGGGTTGTACACTTCGCCGTTGGACTTGGCCGTGCCGCGATACACGCGGAACATGGACAACTTGCCGACAAACGGGTCGGCGGTGGTCTTGAACACCAACGCGGCCAGCGGGCCCGACGCATCGACTTCGATGTCCGCATTACCCGACGATTGCGGGAAATCCGCCGGTGACGGCAGGAAGTCGTGCATCATCTGCACCAGTTCGGTGACTCCGATATTCTGGGTTGCCGAGGTAACCAGGATGGGCACCAGCGCTCCGTCGCAGATGGCCTTCCGGGCGCCGGCGGTTACTTCCGCGGCGGTGATCTCCTCGCCTTCCAGGTACTTGTCCGCCAACGCGTCGTCGGACTCGGCGACTGCCTCGATAAGCCGCTCGCGGGCGGAATCGAAGTCGCCCACCAATCCGTCGGGCATGTCGGCCGGCGGATCAATTACGCTGACCAACCCGGTGAAGGATTGGGCTTCGCCGATGGGAAGCTGGAAGGGCACGCACTTGTTGCCGAAAATCGACTGGATTTCCTGCACGCACCGCTCGAAACTGGCGTTTTCCCGATCCATCTTGTTGAGGACGAAGGCGACGGGCAAACCGCGGCCTTGCGCCATATCCCAGGCACGTTCGGTGCCAACGTCCACGCCGGTCGGCGCCGCAATGAGAATTACCGTCGACTCCACGACCCGCATGGCGACGATTGCCTCGCCGAGGAACTCGTCATAGCCGGGGGTGTCCAGCAGGTTCAGCTTGTTATCGCCGTCGGTAACACGCAGCAGGCTGGCTTGCACACTGGCCGAGCGTTTGGCCTCTTCGGGTTCGTAGTCAGATACGGTATTCCCGTCCTCCACCCGTCCAATGCGGGTTGTGACCTTGGCATTGTAGAGAATGATCTCGGCAAGGGTGGTCTTGCCGGCGCCGCTATGAGACATCAGCGCAATGTTTCGAATGGTGCTGGCTGATACGGCCATCGTTTTACCCCTTCGCGTATGCTTAAGATGGGTTGAATTGCGTGATTGTAACGAAACCGGGCCGCCTGTTGCAACCGGGCACAGTCAACGATACAATCAGACACCAGCGACCGGCAGTGCGCCGCTCCTTCAGCGACTCCCCCTCGGGACCGGCCGCTCTTGTCATGCCTTGCTGGTCCGGCCTAGTGATCGATACCGTAGCCGGGGTCGGGCAGAAGGTCTGACGACTCGGCGGCGGCCCTGGCCAACTGGTCGCACAGTTCGTTATCGGCGTTGCCGCTGTGCCCCCGCACCCACCTGAATTCCACCGAGTGTTGCTCGCAAGCGTCGAGCAGGCGCTGCCACAGGTCGGGATTTACTGCCGAATCCTTTTTGTTTCGCATCCAGCCGTTATGGCGCCAGCGGGTTGCCCAACCCTTGCTGATGGCGTCCACCACGTAGCGGGAATCCGAGTGCAAAACCACTTTGCAGGGCCGATTCAACGCCTCCAGGCCGACGATGGCCGCCAGCAACTCCATGCGGTTGTTGGTAGTCAGCGCGTAGCCGGCCGAAAATTGCTTGCGCCGGCCGTTGTAGTCCAGCACGACTCCGTAACCACCGGGGCCGGGGTTGCCCAGACACGAACCGTCGGTATGAACATTGACGATTGGTGGGTCGTCAGGCGGGGCGGGCGGCATCGACGTTAATCCTCATCGCTTGCCGCAAGTTCGGACGGCGGCATCGCGGGTTAGTTGGGGTGCCGGGCCACGCGCTTCATGATGGTGCGGGTCAGGCCAACGCATTTGGAGCGAATCTTGTCGGTCCATTCGTCCTGCACCGCCGCCTTCCAGGGTTCGGAGTCGATAACGTCGGGGCTGTCGATTTCGTACAGCGCCAAGTATCGGGGGAAACCGTCGGAGTTGGTCGTCTCCATGCGATACCGGTAAGCATTGCGCACGCCCTCGACCTTGCGTAGCCCGGGCAGATGCACCGTATCATACAGCCGATTGAACTCGCTTTCGTCGGCCGCGGGGATGTCGGTCTGCACCATGAATACGTAGCCGGCGGCGGCTGGCGGCCCTCCCACTTCCTCGGCGATGCGGCGCAGCACGGTATGGGTGCGATTGGAGGCCTGGGGCCGGATTTTTTCGACCCAGTCGCCCTTGGCCGACTCCACCTGCCAACCGTCCGATTCAGGGACGCCCGGATCGTCCATCTCGTAAAGAGCCGCATACTTGGCCACCTGCCTGGCATCAGTGGATTCAAGCCGATAGCGCGTGCAGGAGTGGACGCCAGCAGCATTGCAGATGTATTTGGCGTGTTCGGTGTCGTACACGCGATTGAATTCATCCTCCCAATCGGCGGCGATATCCATTTGCACGAGATAAGCGAAGTCGGCCATGAGAAAACCTCCGGATTCGGGTCGTTCAGATTACAGATGCACCAGATTGAGCGGCTGGTTCCACGCCCGCGCCAGGTGCTCCAGCGCGAGCCGGCGATGGCATTGTACGGCGGTGGGCTCGGCACACAGCAGCACGGTTGGAGTGGCAAATTCCTCCGGCGACATCGCCAACTCCGGGCGGCGCTGCGCCATGATGCCGGCGTAGGTCTGCTCGTATTGCTGCCAGGTGACGCGTTTTCCGCGCCAGTCGTCCAGTAGCTCCGGCGTTGGCGATAACAGGGGCCGATGCACGTATTCGATGCCGCACAGCTGCTCCAGAAACCAGGGCAAATCCTGCCGCCGGGCGAAGATGGCCATTTGCGATGTGTTCCGCAGGCGCACGTCAATCAACCGCTTGACCCCGGCGTTCCGCAACGTCTCGAAGAAGTCCTCGGCGGTGCGGCGGGTGAAGCCGATGGTGTAGACGGTTGGCACTGGGGAATTCAACGGGCGCGGCAACCGTCAGTAGGTCATCGCGTCCGGCGTGCCGTCCGGCAGCTCCACCTGCAGGGCTTGCAGACTGTGCGCCAGCCCGTGGTAGTAGGCCACCACAACCAGCATATCCACGATGCCGGCATCTCCTATGATGCCGCGCACCGCTTCAAACGTGGAATCGGCGACGCGGTGCTGACGCAGTAGTTCGATAACAAACTGGGACACCGCAGCATCATCGCCGGATAAACCGGCGGGCGACCGGTACTCGTGGATGGCCGCAATTTCAGAGTCGGTGAGGCCAGCATTGCGGGCGGCGGGTTGGTTCACCGTCCAGACGTAGTGCCCGCAGGCCTCGCGCGCCGCCGTGAGGACGGCGACAGCCTTAACGCGGGGTGGCAACGGAGTTTCAAAGCGTACATAGCCGCCCAGGTGAGCGAAGTTGCTGGATGCCTGTGGGTTGTTGAGCAGGGCAGCGTAGTTGCGTTGCACGCCGCCTCGGGAAGTTTCTATCTCATCCCAAACCGCCTGCCCGGCAACATCCATATTCTCTCGAGTTGCAAAAGGTACTCGCGCCATATCAATAATCCTCCTGGGGGACAGCCGAAAGCTGAGCAGCCACACTCCGCCAACGCTATCAATTAGTTGGGTGGGTTTTGGCCATTGGTTTGGGGCGGCGCCTCGCTGAACGGTTCGCCCCTGGCTTCGGCGGCCAGACGGCGCTGGTTCCATTCCGTCCAGAGTTTTTGGACGGTAGCCTGGCCTTCCTCCCGGCCTTCCTTGCGGCCTTCTTCCTGACCTTCCTCTCGGCCTTTTTCCCGGCCCTGTTCGCGGGCCCGGCGCCTGATCATTGCTCCGATTACCATGTCTCCTGCCTCTACTGCTATGACTGCTCCGGCCAGGGAAGCTGCTGCCGCGCGTGTCGCCTGGTCGATGGCCACCCTGGTGATTTCATGCCAGGCGCCGACGTCCCCAGCGGTAACCGTTGACCAGGTGGCTATCGCGGTCAACGTAATTGTACCTACGCTGATTATCCGCAAAGAGTACAGCGCCGATTCATACCAATCCGTGAGTAAAATCAGAACACATTTTCGGTACACTTGGGCTATTTTTGCCTACACGCCGGCCAGTTTGTCGGCAAACAACCCGCTAACCATCCATCAACGACGCGAACCCATCCGCTACCTCTCGCTGCCAGCCAGGCAAAGCATGGGCATAGATATCCGACGTGATGGAAACCCGGGAATGACCGAGCCGTTGCGACACCGTAACAACATTGTGCCCGGTCTGCAACGCCACCGACGCATGAAAATGCCGCAACGCACGCGTCGTCAGACCCTCCAATCCAACCGCCGCACCATAACGCCCCAGCGCCTCCAGCACTGTCCCCGACGTGCGGTAACCACCCACCCGGTTCGGGAACACCAAGTTTAAACCCTCCCACACCTCGCCAGCGCTCTCCATATCACCTTGCTGACGATCACGGTGCTCCAACAAGACCTCCGCAGTACCCAGGTCCACCCGGCGCCGCCCTGCCCGGGACTTGGGACTGTTTACCTCGAACCTGCCATCCAAACCCAGACCCAGATTGTACAACACGCGCAAATACCTGCCGTCGAAATCAACTTCGGTCCACCGCAAGGGCAACACCTCACCAATCCGCATCCCCGTATAGGCCACCAAGCGGAACAACGCATAGTAATCAGCGTTTCTGGATCTCACATGATCCAACAACTTCGACACCGACTCCACGTCAGGAGTAGCCGGCTCCTGGCGCTCGTACACCACAGCATCCAGACCGCGCAAAGGATTGTGACGAATCAAATCCAGCTTCAAAGCGTAATTCACCACCACCGACAACACCCGACGGCAATGATAAAGCACGCTGGGGGAAACTCCCCGGGCCGCCAGACGAGCCTCCATCCCAGCTCAGGAAGCAGGTAAAGCCGCACCGTCCGCTCATACCAGCGGCAAGTTTGAGAACGGAGCCGGGGATACACCCGCTCCTTCAGCCAACGCTGCATGAAATCCCCCAGCAGCAGACGGGGCGACAATTCCTTCCCACCCATCTCAGCCTCAAGGAGCATTCCGTTCAACACTCGTTCCGCCTCCGCCTTGGTGCCACGCACCGTGCGGAACGAGCGCACGCGCTTGCCCTCCGCAATCCCGACCCAGATCCACCGTCAGCTCCCAAGAGCCACGGCTACGGCGACGCGCGCTGCCACGCATCAGGCAAACCTCCAAAGTCGGTTCTGAACTGGAATGGTGGATCCCTACCGTTGCTATTGTGAGTCCATTGGCGCCTGTCCCGTCGCACAACGTCGTCGCCGAAGCCAATCCCGATGTTCGGCCCCCATCTCCGACTCTAGACACGCTGTTGCAGAACACGCAATGGCCGGCCTGTCACTGTAACAGTTCAGACTTGGAGAGGTGAATTGGCCGAAGGTTGGTGTAACAGTTCAGACTTGGTGAGGTGAATTGGCCGAAGGCGGGCTGCCAGACGCTGGCACGGGTGGCGGCGGTTATGTCATATACAGGGAGTGGATACCGAAATTGACCTGACCACCGCCACCCGCGATGTCCTCATCGCCATCATCGCCCAACTGCAGGCCACCGTTCTGGAACAGCAGCGGGTGATTGAGCGGTTGCAGCGGCGGATTGCCGAACTGGAAGGCCAGGCGAAACCGGGCGGCCCGCTCCGAATGCCCGGCCTCAAGACGAAATCGGGCCGGAAGCCCCCAGCGCAGCAGCCCAGAAAGCAGCGACGCCACGGCTTCGCCCGCCCGCGCATGACACCGACCCATCGGGTGGAGCACGTGATGGAGAACTGCCCCGATTGCGGCGCCCACCTGTCCGGCGGCTGGATCCAGCGCACTCGGGAAGTCATCGAGCTGCCGGTGGTTCCGGTGCAAGTCACCGAGCACGTCTACATTGCTCGGACTTGCCCGGCCTGCCGACGGCGCTGCACACCTCCGGCGGAACTGGACAGCGTGGTCCTGGGCCAGCAGCGTCTCGGCGTCAACCTGCTCAGCCTGATCGCCACGCTGCGGGAAGAGGGGCGGCTGCCCATCCGCAGCGTCCAGTGGTATCTGGACACCGTGCACCAGTTGCGCCTCAGCGTGGGGGCCATCGTGAGCGCCATCCATCGCACGGCGCAGCGGGCCCAACCGGCAGTGGCCGCGATCCTGGACCGCATCCGCGCCAGCCCAGTGGTCCACGCCGACGAAACCGGCTGGCGTCAGAGCGGGGCCAACGGCTACGTGTGGACTTTCAGCACCCCCACCGAGCGCTACTTCCTGCGGCGGGGTCGGGGCAAGGCGGTGGTGGACGAGGCGCTGAGCGATGCTTTCTCCGGAGTGCTGGTCAGCGATTTCTACGCTGCCTACCACCATTACGATGGCCCCAAGCAGCGGTGCTGGGCCCACCTGCTGCGGGACATCCACGACCAGCGCACCCGCTACCCCAAAGACGCCGCACTGGCCCGATGGGCCGCGGCCGTCCACCAGCTCTATGTCGCAGCCAAAGCCTGCAACCATCACGAGCCATGGCAAAGGCGTGTTGCCCAACTGGCCTGGGAGCGGAAGCTGCTGGCCATCTGCCGCCCTTTCCTGTCTGACCCGTCGGTTGTCCAGGGCAAGCTGTGCCGGCGCATCGAGCGCTTCATCAAGGAACTCTTCGTCTTCGTGGCCGAACCGGACGTGCCGTCGGACAACAACCCGGCCGAACGCAGCCTGCGCCACCTGGTCATCAGTCGCAAGATCAGCGGCGGCACCCGCTCGGAGCAGGGCACCGAGAGCAAGATGACGCTGGCATCCCTCTTCGGCACCTGGCGCGCCCAGGGTCTAAATCCTCTCGCCGCCTGCCGTCAACTGCTCATTTCCCCGCAACTCTGAACTGTTACCGTCGGGGGAACTGCGTGGTAGCATCTTGCGTGGTAGCATATATTGGGTGCTCCTAGTCTGGGGTTGTTTTTCTGTCTCGAAAACCATTATCCCAGATGCAAAGGAGCACTTTCTTACCCATTCAACCCGCCGCCACACTTATCTTTTCGGTGGATTGGGGTTTAACAAGGTCGCGCCGAAACGTCCGTCAACAATGTCGCCACCGAAACTCGACTGGGCGGGCCGCCCAATCAGCCGTTACCGCCCATCCAGCCGCCAATATTGTTCTCTGGCCGCGGGCCCGGGCCAGCCCAAATCGGACGGACCATCATCTCCACATCTTTCATCGTATCAATGTACAGGTCATTGGTCAGAGGCACCTAAGCGCCGGGAGTTCCACCCACGATGACAACGATTTCGACCGTCTGACCATCGTGAGCTGTTCTGGTTCTCAACCATCCCTGAACCGTCGTACGCTCATTTGGGGGCTACACGGAGGGCTCTGCACGCCGTGTTTCTCGGAGGTTCCCATTATCAGTTGGAGAAGAAATCCACCCAGACCCAGAAAGCAATTGTGAAGAGTAGCGGTAAACCACCTACGACCATCAATACCACGCCCGAATACTTGGATACGGTTGTCTGCGTGTTTCTCACCAACCAAAAGCCTGCTCCCACCACTGGGAGACAGGCGAATGTCATGGATCCGACAATCAGCGCGAATGTCACGCGAAACCCTTGAGGAGCGGGTCGAACGTTGCGGCGTTAAACTTAAATTCGTTGCCCTTAGCCCCAATCCACCGAAAAGATGAGTGTCGCGGCGTGCTGAAGAGGTAAGAAAGTGCTCCGGTGGATCTGGGATAATGGTTTTCGAGACAGAAAAACAACCCCAGACCAGGAGCACCCAATAGCAACTGTCTTGAAAGTCAACAGGCATGAGCGACGACTGGCTGAGTCATATCGCGCCAAGGGTAGCCATGTTTGAGCATGGCGTTGAGCGTAACCAGCAGTTTGCGCATGGACGCGATCAGCGCCACCTTTTTCGGCTTACCAGCTGCCAGCAGCCTCTGGTAGAAGTCCCGGATAGCAGGGTTGTGGCGGCTGGCTACCAACGCTCCCATGTAGAGGACGGCCCGCACCCGGGAGCGTCCGCCCCAGACGGCGCGTTTGCCCCGCCGGGTGCCGCTGTCGCGGTTGTAGGGAGCCACGCCGACTAGGGCAGCAATCTGCTTGCGATCCAGCGTGCCCAATTCCGGCAGATGCGCCAGCAAGGTCAGCGATAGCTGCGGGCCCACGCCGGGAACCGTGCGGAGCAGGTCATCCTTCTCACGCCACACTGGACTCTGGCGCAAAGTCTGACGTAGCCCCTTATCCAAGTCGCTCAACTCTTGTTCCAACCACGCGATGTGGGCTTCAATGCGGGGACTAACGGCGCCGCTGGCGGTACCCAGCCGGTTCTTCTCGGAGACCAGCATGGTCATCACCTGGTGCCTGCGGGCAGTCAGCGAGTTGAGGACCTGGGTCTCGGCGTCCTTGAGGGGGCGCACCTCAGGACGGACGGCGTCGGCGAAATGGGCCAGGACCCCCGCGTCCAGAGTGTCGGTCTTGGCCAGTGTTCCGGTGGCCTTGGCGAAGTCCCGGACCTGGCGTGGGTTGACCACCACCACCGGCAGTGCCGCAGCGGCCAGGGCGGCCACCAAGGGCAGCTCCAAGCCGCCCGTAGCCTCCAGCAACACCAAGGCAGGCTCCAGGTCCACTATCTGGGGGATCAGTCCCTCAATTCCGGTCTCATCGTAGGGCAGGACCCATCGCTTCCCCGTAGGCCGGACCGCAACGTCCAACTGCGCCTTTGAGACATCAATGCCTACGAACCTCGGTTCTCCTTCCATCTTACCTCCTTACCTCCTGTTTCAGTGTTGACCCTTCCTTGCACGATGCGGGCTCGATTGGCCCAGGCAACTGTACGGGTTCTACCGTTAGGGAACGCGGCGACCCCTGCTATTGAACGGTCTACCATGACCCAGATGCTACCGGTCTGCCGCGCTCCGGACCGCCACATATGAGCTATTGTCGCGGGCCAAAGTCAGGATACAAGATGCTACCACGCAAGATGCTACCACGCAGTTCCCCCGACGGCATCCACATCGCCTTCGATGACCACCGCCTGGTCAACAATGCCGGGCTGATCCTTCCCGCCACGTTGGCCCAGCACCTGGGCCTGCCCCAACTGGTCCAGCAGCGCCTCGACCTGGGCAATGCCCCGGGCCGGGCGAACACGGGCGACAAGATTGTGACCCTGGTGGCGTCAGCGCTGGCTGGCGGCGACTGCATCGATGACGCCGACGTGTTGCGCACCGGCCGGACGGCCAGCTCTCTCGGCTGCGTAGTCAAGGCGCCATCCACCCTGGGGACCTTCCTGCGCAGCTTCCGGTGGGGCCAGGTCCGCCAGTTGGATCGGGTGAGCCGGGAGCTGCTGGCCCGGGCCTGGGCCGCCGGGTCCGGACCTGGCGACGGGCCGTTGACCATCGACCTGGACTCCACCATCTGCGCAACCTACGGTCTGGCCAAGGAAGGGGCGCGCCACCATGGCTACACCGGCCAGCGGGGCTATCACCCGCTGCTGGCCATTGCCGCCGGCACCGGCGACGTGCTGATGTCTCGGCTGCGCGAGGGCCGCGCCAACACCGTTCGCGGCGCCGCCCACTTCCTGCGTGAGACGGTGGGGCGGGTGCGCTACGGCGGGGCCAGGGGACAACTCACGGTGCGGGCCGACAGCGGCTTCTATGCCCACGCCCTGGTCGCGGTCTGCCGCGAGATGGATGTCCGCTTCTCCATCACCATCCGCCAGCAAGCCCGCCTGCGGAATATCATCGAGGCCATACCCGAGACTGACTGGACGCCGATTCCCTACTGGATGGACGGCGCCGCCGACGTGGCGGAGACCACCTACACCCCCTTCCAGAGTGAGTCTGACGCCGCACCGGTGCGGCTCATCGTCCGGCGGGTGAAGCCCACGCCCGGTTCCCAACTGGCCCTCTTCGCCGCCTACCGCTATCACGGCTTCATCACCGACCGGGACGGGGCAACCCTGGCACTGGAGGCCGACCATCGGCGCCACGCCGAGATCGAGAATGCCATTCGCGACCTCAAGTACGGCGTCGGGCTCAACCATCTCCCCTCGGGCCGCTTCGCCGCCAACGCTGCCTGGCTGGCCGTCCAGGTGATGGCGGACAACCTCGCACGCTGGACGGCGCGCATCGGTCTGGGCCAGCAACTGGTGACCACCAAGACCCTGCGACGACGCTTCTTCTCCCTCGCCGGACGGCTCACCAGTTCGGCGCGCCGCCTCACTTTGCATCTTCCCCAGCGTTGGCCCTGGGAAAACCAGTTCAGTCGCGCCCTCGCTCGATTGCGAGCCCTGCCACTCCCAGCCTGACGGCGCCCGTCTCCCACTGACCCGCCATCCGGCCAACTGAACGTCGTCGCCAACTCACACCAACTCGGTCCGCGAGGGGCACTTCCTGCCTACCGCCTGTCGAATTCCGCCCGCCATGGCCGCACGGCCGCCAACATCGTGCCGATGTGGCTGCCCTCACGCCGCCCTCATCCCCAGCTATTGGGATCTGGCTGGGCCCGTTCGTCTTCCCTTACCCATCATCCCTTGTGTCAACGACACGGACGTCTCGCTTCGGTGGATTCGGGCTAAGGCGGACACGGGTCACGACCGCTCAGGCAAGATGCCAATGCGCGAGCTGACCGGGGCTTTTGTCCGGCAGCCGCGGCCACCGGTATGGAGACAAACATGCAAAGAGCGAAGACCGCCGTCATTTACCATGCGTCATGCCCCGACGGGTTCGGCGCTGCGTGGGCTGCCCACCGCGTTCTGGGAGAACGGGCCCAGTACCTGCCCATGAATCACGGCGACCCAATCCCCCAGATTGATGACGACACCAGGGTTTACATCCTGGACTTCTCCTTTGACCGGGAGCGGATAGGCGAGCTACAGCGTAAGCATGGGAAGGACAACGTGATCCTGCTGGACCACCACATCACCGCAGCGCAGGAATTGTCCGAACTGCCCAACTGTCATATTGACCTCTCCAAATCGGGCGCGGTCCTGAGCTGGGAACACTTCCACACCGGGTCGGCGGTGCCCGCGCTCCTGCGCTACGTCCAGGACAAGGACCTTTGGACCTGGGAGTTGCCCGATAGCCGCGCCATATCCGCGTATCTGAGCTCACGCGAGATGGACTTCGATACCTGGGACAACATCGCCCGGGACTTTGAGACTGCCGAGGGCCACCTGCGAGCGGTGGAAGCCGGCAAGGCCATCCTCCGCAGCAAGCAACAGGACATCCGACAGATCGCCCAGTCAGCACACTTCGGGCAAGTGGGAGAACATCGGGTTCCGGTGGTCAACTCATCGATCATGCAGAGCGAAATCGGCGAGTACCTGGTCAACACGCATCCGGAGTCGCCGTTCGCGGCCATTTACTTTGATGTGTCGTCGACGGTCAGAAAGTGGAGCCTGCGCAGCCGCAGCAACGGCTTCGACGTGAGCCAGCTGGCCAGGCAGTTCGGCGGGGGCGGGCACCCGGCCGCCCCCGGATTCAGCCAGTCCATTCAGAGCCAGCCACCGGTGCTTCGGACCGAGCCGCCGCCGTCAGCGACCACGTAGCCTGGCTGCAAGTGGGCCACTGCCGGCCAGACTTGCCGGCAGCGGCCAAGGTTACCGCTACCCGACCACTGCGAAACCAATCCAGTACGGGAACCCGCCATTACTTGCCGAGCCACTCCTTCACCCCAGAGAGATGCAACGATATTGTGCGCAGCCATTGGGCATTGAGAACCAACTGCGTTCGATACCGGGCGTAGTGTCAAAGAAGACCGGCGCCGCACCCGCAAGGCGAACTGCGCGGAAAGTCTGGTTTCGCTACGCAAATCGGGTCTGAACATCGCCAGACTGTAACCAGCAACGGCTCGGTGCGGGGCAAGCTCAAACGCGCCGCCTGGAACAACCATTTCTGCGTTTTTGTCCTTCCCCAACTCGCCAACATCCAAATGCGACAGCCCTGCAGAGCAGGTATAACAACTTTGACGTAACTGTTCACGTTTGAGGGGACGAGTCGGCTTGCAAAGCAAATTCCGTGCTTGGCTGCCCCTCTGTGAGAGGCCTGATGGCCCGTAGATCCCCACAAGTCTTGTATGTTGAATGAGGACTTCACAGAGGTGGAGTGGGTGCGGCAGACCGATCAAGTCTTGGTCATCAAAGACCGTTGTTCAGCGAGGGTCGCCGCACCCGTCCCCAAAGAGCCCGAACAGTTGCCTGGGCCGAATCGAGCCCGCATCGTGCAAGAACGGGCCAGTACTCCACTGGGACTTCATAGGAGGCAATCATGGGGCAAGAAGGAATCTACGTAGGCATTGACGTCGCAAAGGCCAAGGTGGACGTTGCCGTCCGGCCCACGGGCGAGAGATGGGAGGTTCCCCGCGACGAAGCAGGAATCCCGCAGTTGGTTTCCGAGATGAAGACCCTCGGACCGTCATTGGTGCTGCTGGAGGCTCCGGGCGGCCTGGAACTACCGCTGGTGGCTGCTCTGGCCGCCGAGGCACTGCCGGTGGTCGTCGTCAACCCGCGCCAGGTGCGGGACTTCGCCAGGGCTACTGGGAAGTTGGCCAAGACCGACGCCCTGGACGCCGCCGTGCTGGCCCACTTTGCTGAGGCGATCCAGCCCCCCGTGCGTCCTCTGCGCGACGCCGAAACCCAGGAGCTCAACTCCCTCACTGCCCGGAGGCAGCAGGTGATGACGATGCTGGTCTCGGAGAAGAACCGCCTCGGCGCCGCCACCAGCGCCGTCCGTCCCCGCATTGCGGCCCACATCACCTGGTTGGAGCAGGATCTAAACGACCTTGACCAAGGCCTGCGACCGATGCTCCGGCAGAGTCCGGTGTGGCGGGAGAAGGACGACCTCCTGCGCACCGTTCCCGGCGTGGGTGAGCAACTCTCCCTCACGCTGCTGGCCAACCTGCCCGAGTTGGGCACCCTTGACCGTCGTCAGATCGCCGCACTGGTGGGCGTGGCTCCCTTCAACCGCGACCGCGGCGCCATGCGGGGCAAACGGCACGTCTGGGGCGGACGCTCCCGGGTCCGAGCTGTCTTGTACATGGGGACGCTGGCTGCCACTCGCTTCAATCCCGTCATCCGGGACTTCTACCAGCGGCTGCTGGCCGCCGGTAAGCCGAAGAAGCTGGCTCTGGTCGCTTGCATGCGCAAGCTGCTCGTCATCCTCAACGCCATGCTCAAGCAGCGCTCATCCTGGAGGGACATCACTCCGGCAATCGTCGTTACTTCCTCTTGACATCAAACACAGTTGCTGAACAGTTACACTTTGACATATTTGCAGCGTTTGTGTATCGTTTCTGTCACCGTAGTGCCCGCCCAGGATAGCTACGAGGCGCATAGCGGGTAATCCAAGGCGGCTAAACACGAAGCAAAAACAACGCGAAATAATAGGTATATGAAATGGTACACGGCTAGGTTTCAGACCCGCTAACAACCTTGATGCAAGTACAAATATACAGCCAAAATGGCGGACGCCCTCTCCGCCAAATTTCGCCGATTCGCGGGGTCCTGACGCTGACCGGCGTGGTTGTGTTCCTGAGCAGGTGACTGCGGAACCGTTGTTGGGCGCAGTGCCTCACCATCCGGAAATGGCGACGCCAGTGGCTGGTCTTATGCGTTGGCAACGCGCTTCCCCGGTTACACTGCCGGGGAGTTACCGAAACGATACTGCTAGTCGGCTATGAAATCGAGGGTTCTTGCGGCGAGGATTTCCGGAATCTCCACCTTCATGTTGTGCCCGACGCCGTCGAAAACCTCCAGCGTCGCGCGGGGCATCCGCTGAGCCATCAATTCTTGCACGTCCAGCGGAGTAATCTCGTCCTGTGTCGCGGCCAGTATCAGGGTACGGACGTGTATTTCAGACAACAACGGCGTCAGATCCGCCGCCAGCAGGCAGCCTTGCAGGGCCAGAACGACCGGAGCCGAAGTTTTCGCACCTTCGTCGGCGTACCATTCGATCACCTGGCGGCTAGCGCGGGGGCCGAATCGCTTGGCGGTATCCGACAGCAGCCAGGCGCGGGTTCCTTCCTGTTCCAGGATTCGCCGCCACACTCCGGCGTCCATATCGGCGCCCATCTGGGCCAGCCTGGGGGTCGAGGCAACCAACGTCAGACTGTGCAACCGGTCTGGGAAATCGTGGGCAAAACTCAGACTCACAATGCCGCCGGCAGAGGCACCCACCAGGTGCGCTTTGTCGATGCCCAGTCCATCCAAAACCCGGGCGATGTCGGCAGTCAACTCCGGTAGCACAAACCGCAGTTCCGACGGAGACGGCGTACCGGCGTGTCCTCTCATATCGAAACGCACCACCGGATGACGCCGCGCCAGCGTGGGCACCCAAGCCCGCCACCGATGCAGATTGCCCCCGGCGGCGTGGTGCAGCAACACTGGCGCCGGCTCCAGCCACGGATCGGAAAAGTCATCCATGTGGTAATGGAACCGGCAGCCATCCACTTCTAGCATCGGCATAAACTCACCACCCAAAGCCTGTCGGCGAATTGCCTTGGTTTCTCACGTTGTCAGCATCGCGCGCTTCAGCGTTGCAGCCACAAAATATCATCAATTACCTTGCCTCAGCTTGCCACGACGCGCTCGGACATCACTTGATACGACAAGACCCCTGACACGACATGAGCCCGGCCTTCAAGGTCTCCTGGAACAGGGTAACAGTTCAGACTTGGTGAGGTGAATTGGCCGAAGGCGGGTTGCCGAACGCTGGCACGGGTGGCGGTGGTTATGTCATATACAGGGCATGGATACTGAAGTGGACCTGACCACCGTCGACCGCGCTGTCCTCATTGCCATCATCGCGGAGTTACAGGCGGTGATTGAGCGGTTGCAGCGGCGGATTGCCGAACTGGAAGGCCAGGCGAAACCGGGCGGCCCGCTCCGAATGCCCGGCCTCAAGGCGAAATCGGGCCGGAAGCCCCCAGCGCAGCCGGGGCCCCGCAAGCAGCGACGCCACGGCTTCGCCCGCCCGCGCATGACACCGACCCACCGGGTGGAGCACGTGATGGAGAACTGTCCCGATTGCGGCGCCCACCGGTCCGGCGGCTGGATCCAGCGCACTCGGGAGGTCATCGAGCTGCCGGTGGTTCCCGCGCAAGTCACCGAGCAGGTCTACATTGCTCGGACTTGCCCGGCCTGCCGACGGCGCTGCACACCTCCGGCGGAACTGGGCGGCGTGGTCTTGGGTCAGCAGCGCCTCGGCGTCAACCTGCTCAGCCTGATCGCCACGCTGCGGGAAGAGGGGCGGCTGCCCATCCGCAGCGTCCAGTGGTATCTGGACACCGTGCATCAGTTGCGCCTCAGCGTGGGGGCCATCGTGAGCGCCATCCATCGCACGGCGCAGCGGGCCCAACCGGCAGTGGCGGCGATCCTGGACCGCATCCGCGCCAGCCCAGTGGTCCACGCCGACGAAACCGGCTGGCGTCAGAGCGGGGCCAACGGCTACGTGTGGACTTTCAGCACCCCCACCGAACGCTACTTCCTGCGGCGGGGTCGGGGCAAAACAGTCGTGGACGAGGCGCTGAGCGATGCTTTCTCCGGAGTATTGGTCAGCGATTTCTACGCTGCCTACCACCATTATGACGGCCCCAAGCAGCGGTGCTGGGCCCACCTGCTGCGGGACATCCACGACCTGCGCACCCTCTACCCCGATGCTGCGCCACTGGCCAGGTGGGCCGACGCCGTCCACGGGATTTACGACCGGGCCAAAGCCTGCACTCATCCCCAGGCCAAGCGGCGGCGCACCGCCCAACTGGCCCTGGAACGACAACTGCTGGCCCTCGGCCAGCCTTTCCGGCACGACCCGTCGGCAACCCAGGCCAAGCTGTGCCGACGCATCGAGCGCCACATCAAGGAACTCTTCGTCTTCGTGGCCGAACCGGACGTGCCTTCAGACAACAACGCTGCCGAACGCAGCCTGCGCCATCTGGTCATCAGCCGCAAGATCAGCGGCGGCACCCGCTCGGAGCAGGGCACCGAGAGCAAGATGACGCTGGCATCCATCTTCGGCACCTGGCGCGCCCAAGGTCTAAATCCTCTCGCCGCCTGCCGTCAGCTGCTCGTTTCCCCTCTACTCTGAACTGTTACGGAACAGGGCGTACCGAGCGCTACGGCGCAGGGCCCTCGGCAAGTTGGCATACCTACCCATACACCTGGGTGTTGGCGCACGCCTCCATCGGCTCACCGGCCAGCCCTGCAACCAGATTCCTGGCCGCCAGCTTCATCGTATTCAACCGGGTCGGCAGCGCGGCGCTCCCGATGTGTGGCGTAATCACCAGGTTTTCCAGCGTCAGCAGCGGGTCATCAATCAGTATCGGCTCCGGCGAAGTAACATCCAGCGCCGCTCCGCCAATTACGCCGGAATGGAGCGCTTCGTACAGCGCCACCGGATCCACCACCGGCCCCCGCGACACGTTGATCAGAATCACGGACGGCTTCATCTGCGCCAGTTCAGACGTGCTAATCAGATGGTGCGTCTCCGGTGTCAGCGGCACGCTCAAAATGACGAAATCCGCCTCGGTCAACAGGGTCGGAAAATCCACGTAATTGACCCCCAACTCGGCTTCCACGTCCGGGTATTGGGTGCGGGAGTGATAGATGATGCGCATATCGAATCCACGACCCCTCCGCGCTATCTCCCGACCGATTTGGCCCAGACCGACGATGCCCAGGGTGGCTTCATGCACATCCTGACCCAACCAGTGGGTCGGGTGAAACGCCAGCTCCCAACCGCCGCCCCGCAACCAGCGTTCGCTCTCGGAGGTACGCCGGGCGGCTCCCAGCAGCAGCGCAAAAGCCAGGTCGGCGGTAGATTTGGACAGCACTCCCGGCGTGTTGCCGACCGGAATACCCCGCCGGGTCGCCTCGGCCACATCCACGTTGTCCAGACCCACCGCCAGCTGGCTGATGGCCTTCAGATTGGGCGCCACATCCATCAGCGCCGAGTCCACACGGTCCATGATGGTGGTCAATATGCCATCCGCGCCGGCTGCCCGGCGGTGCAACTCGTCCACCGACGGAGGCCACTCGTCAGGCCAAACTTCCACATCAGCGACTTGCCGCACGATGTCCAGCGCGTCGGGCAGCAGCATCCGGGTAATGAAGGCTTTGGGGCGGGCCATAAACACTCACAGAATTCCGTCGTGGGGCGGCAACGGTCAATCAATACCGCAGGGCAGCTTCGGGTGGTTCCCGTTTTGGCAATCAACGTTTTGATCAACGTTTTGATCATTGTAGTTGCCCGGTGATGCCAGTGCGAGCCGGTGACCAGACAATGCCGCTGGCCAGCGCCGACAACGGTACCACCCTGGCGGCATTAAATTAGAGCGGCCGCCGCCTGTAAAGGCGATGACCACTCTCCAACAGGATGCCGGCCACCGAGGGCAGACCGGCGATTGTTTCGACCGAACTCCCGTTACCCCGAATCCACCGAAGCGATGGGCCGTGGCGTTGACACCAGGGATGATGGGCAAGGGAAGGCGAACGGGGCAAGCCCGATTCCAATAGATGGGGATGAGGGCGGCGTGAGATAGCCACACAGACACGATGATGGCGGCCCGCGGTGGCGATGCTGGGCGAAATTGTCAGGGTAGTGTGCAGCAAGAGACGCTCGGGGACCAGCCTGGCGCAAGTCTGCGAGGCGGTCGGGTAGTCTGGTGAGTGGGTCAGATCTCCGTCGGCGTTGACACCAGCGGTGCCGTCAGGCTGGGAGTGGAATTGCTCGCAATCGAGCCAAGGCGCGACTGAACTGGTTTTTCCAGGGCCAGCGCTGGGGCAGATGCAAAGTGAGGCGGCGCGCCGAGCGGGTGAGCCGTCCGGCGAGGGAGAAGAAGCGTCGTCGGAGGGTCTTGGTGGTTACCAGTTGCTCACCCAGACCGATGCGCGCGGTCCAGCGGGCCAGGTTGTGGGCCATCACCTGCACCGCCAGCCAGGCGCCGTTGGCGGCGAAGCGGCCTGAGGGGAGATGGTTGAGCCCGACGCCGTACTTGAGGTCTCGGATGGCGTTCTCGATCTCGGCGTGGCGCCGATGGTCGGCCTCCAGTGCCAGGGTGTCCCCGTCTCGGTCGGTGATGAAGCCGTGATAGCGGTAGCTGGCGAAGAGGGCCAGCTGGGAGCCGGGCGTGGGCTGCACCCGCCGGACGATGAGCCGCACCGGTGCGGCGTCGGGCTCATCCTGGAAGGGGACGTAGGTGGTCTCCGCCACGTCGGCGGCGCCGTCCATCCAGTAGGGAATCGGCGTCCAGTCAGTCTCGGGTATGGCCTCGATGATATTCCGCAGGCGGGCTTGCTGGCGGACGGTGATGGAGTAGCGCACATCCATCTTGCGGCAGACGGCGACGATGGCGTGGGTGTAGAAGCCGCTGTCAGCCCGCACCGTGAGTTGTCCTCTGGCGCCAGCGTAGCGTACCCGCCCCACCGTCTCGCGTAGAAAGTGAGCGGCGCCCCGAACGGTATTGGCGCGGCCCTTGCGCAGCCGAGCCATCAGCACGTCGCCGGTGCCGGCGGCAATGGCCAGCAGCGGGTGATAGCCTCGCTGGCCGGTGTAGCCGTGGTCGCGCGCCCCCTCCTTGGCCAGACCGTATGTCTCGCAGATGGTGGAGTCCAGGTCGATGGTCAACGGCCCGTCGCCGGGTCCGGCCCCAGCCGACCAAGCCCGGGCCAGCAGCTCCCGGCTGACCCGATCCAGTTGGCGGACGTGGCCCCACCGGAAACTGCGCAGGAAGGTCCCCAGGGTGGATGGCGCCTTGACTACGCAGCCGATGGCGCTAGCCGTCCCGCCGGTGCGCAGCACGTCGGCGTCGTCAATGCAGTCTCCTCCGGCCAGAGCAGAAGCCACCAGCGTCATCACCTTGTCGCCGGTGTTGGCTCGGCCTGGGGCGCGACCCAGGTCCAGGTGCCGGTCAACCAGTTCGGGCCGGCCCAGATGCCGGCCCAGCGTGGCTGGCAGGATCAGCCCAGCATTGGCCACCAAGCGGTGGTCGTCAAAGGCGATTTGGATGCGGTCGGGGTGGTCATCTGCTAGCATCTTTTGGGTGCTCCTGGCCTGGGGACGGTTTCCTGTTTCAAAAGCCATTATCCCCGATGGACAGGAGCACTTTCTTACCCCTTCAGCACACCGCGACACTCATCTTTTCGGTGGATTGGGGGTTACGCGTGGCGACGGAAATGCCTGGCGTAACTACCGTGCTCGGCGATCTCGCGGCGAGACCGGTCAAGGTCGGACATTGGCGGCCCCGAAATGGCGTCCCACCAGCGCACGAGAGTGGCGGCTATGACGGAATGGATCAGAGGCTTTTTCGACGGCGCCCACTGTTCAAGCAACTCGGCGGGACTTTTCGGAATGCCCGAAAGGTCCAACTCGACGACTGGAGTTGCAGCGACGACTGTCGGCTGTTCGACGACGGCGATGCGGGATTCGGTTTCGATTTCTTTGATAGTGGTCATGTGGCCTCCTGATCGCCGGGCGATACTGCCGTGATTGTTTTATCTATGAATATGATACAAAGCCTACTTTATCTTGTCAAGCGATATAACGCTCATATTATTATACGATTCATAGATGTACTACATTGGCCGCCAACGCGTCAAAACCACGAAAAATACCGACCACTGGGCGGTAGGCGTGGGTGGGTGAACGGCCTCTGCACCTGATTCAGGCCTAAGCGTGCGCTTCCGGTTACGGCGGTTACAAACCGAGTTTGCCCGGATTCAATATCCCCGCCGGGTCCAGCATCCGTTTGAGGTCACGCAGCACTTCGCGACCGGCGCCCTGTTCCCGGCCCAGCAGGTGATTCAGTTTCACCCCCACGCCGTGGCAATACTCCATGATACCGCCCATATCCTGCGCCAGCTCCAGCACCTCGTCGACCGCCGCAGCGAGGTTTTCGCGCACCGCGGCGTCCTCAGCGTTGCGGCGACCCCGGCGGCCCCCGTCAGCCGGCACCACCAGCATTGAGAAAAACTCCGGCCGACTCCACAGGCAGTACTCCACCACCTCGATGCCGCGAGCGTCCAGCAACTCATCCGCCCGCTGGCGGTATTCCAGCACCCGGTCGGCGGGGAGACACATGTGGAGATAGTCGAACGTCCGGCCCCACTGCCGTTCCCAGCGCACTTTGCGCGGCCGACCCAACGCGTTAGCCCGGTAGTTCAGCGCTGAATCGTGCCGGTGTCGCCAGTAATCCAGCGTGGACTCCGGGCCCACGTCCGTACCACCGGTGGCCCGGCACACCTCCATCGTTCGCACCAAGCCGGCGTACACCCCTTCGCGAAATCCCTCGAACAGCAGATGCAACAGGATGCCTTCGTCGTCCTCGGTCAAATCCAGCAACGTCGGTTGAATCCGGAGCGCCATCATCTCGTTGACGGCGGAAAACCCGGCATCGAAGTTCTCAAACTCCACGGTGGCGTAGGCGCTGGCTTCCGGCAATCGAAACACCCTGACGGTCGCCCGGGTAATCACGCCAAACACGCCCTCAGAGCCGATGAACAGATGCTTCAGGTTCGGCCCCGACGACAGCTTGGGCACGGCTCTGGTTTCGATGACCCGGCCATCGGGCAACACCACTTCCAGCGCCACAACCTGATCGCCCATCGGCCCGAACGCCGCCGCGCGATAACCCACCCCGTTGGTTGAGATGGTTCCTGCCACCGTCGCTATCGGCACGCTGTACGGATCATGACCAGGCATCAGGCCGTGAGGTTCCAGCGCTGCGTACAGGTCTTCCAGCACCATGCCCGCCTGGACTTCCGCCGTCATCGACGCCACACTTACCGATAGCAGGCGGTTCAGCCGGCCCATGTCCAGCAGGATTCCGCCCCGCACTGGCAGCACCGCGCCCATTACTCCGGTTCCCCCGCCGTAGGGAATCACCGGAATCCCATTTTGCTGGGCGAACGCCACAACCTCGGAAACTTCACGGGTGTCGGCGGGCCGCACCACCAAGTCGGCCAGACGCTCAAAGGCTGCGTCGGCGAAATACGCCCGAAAGGGTGTCAGCGCGTCCGCCGAATATCGGTCAAGTGAGCCGTCGTCAGTCAGGACGTTTTGCGGCCCTACTATCGAAACCAAGCTACTGGCTACAGAATGCCAGTCCAGCAACACCGGCGACGGGAAGTCGGACACCGGTTGACCCCTATTGGCGCGTTTGATATTGCCAGTCGGTACCCTGCGGGCCATCCTCCAACAACACCCCCGATTCAGCCAGCTGATCCCGAATTGTGTCGGCCATCTCGAACTGACGCGATTTGCGCAGCTCCGACCGGATCGACACCAGCATGTCGATGAACGGAGCCGCCGCCAGTTGCGATGCGCTGTCGTCGCGCTCGGCGAACGTCAGGCCCAGCAGACTCCCCAGTCGTTTCAGGGTCGCCTGCGCCTCATCGATGCGATTGCCGGAATCTCGGCCCCGGTTGATGTCGCGGGCCAAGTCGAACAACGCCGCCACCGCCTGCGGTGTGTTGAGGTCATCATCCATGGCAGCGAAGAAACGGGTGGCATACGGGGCCGCATCAACCTGGGCTCCGGAACCGTCGCCAGGCGTCAAAGCGTGGTGAACGCGGTCCAGGCTACGTTCCACCGCGGCGGCGCCTTCGTCGCTGTAGGCCAGTGGGCTGCGGTAGTGGCTGCTGAGGAAGTAAAGGCGGATGGAATCGGGATGGTATCGCTCTAGCGCCTCAACCGCCGACACCAGGTTACCCAGCGATTTGCTCATCTTGTCGGAGCCCAGCTGCAACAGGCCGTTGTGCATCCAGAAACGGGAAAATGGCTTGGCGCCGGTATAGGATTCGCTTTGGGCAATCTCATTTTCGTGGTGCGGGAACACCAGGTCCTGCCCACCCCCATGGATGTCCAGCTGCTCGCCCAGGTATTCCAGCGACATCGCGGTGCATTCGATATGCCAACCCGGTCGACCCGGTCCCCAGGGGCTCTCCCACGACGGTTCACCCTCTTTCGCCCCTTTCCACAGCACGAAATCCATTGGGTGTTCTTTGTTCTCGTCAACCTGTATGCGGGCGCCGGCAATCATGCTGTCCAGCGTGCGATGACTCAGCTTGCCGTAGTCATCCTTGCTGGTAACTCTGAAATAGACATCGCCCGCCGCCGGGTAAGCATAGCCGGCATCTATCAGCCCGCCGATGGTTTCCAATATCCGTGGAATCTCCCGGGTTGCCCGCGGGTATTCGGCGGCCCGCTGTATGTTGAGGGCGTCCATCGTCTGAAAATAATCGCTGATGTATTCCTCGACCAGCTCATCTTCCGAGATGCCGGTTTCGCTGGCGCGCTGAATGATTTTGTCGTCAATGTCCGTGAAGTTCTGAACGTGCCGAACCTCGTAGCCCTGGTGCTCCAGGTAACGCCGCAGGGTGTCGAAAACCACGTAACTTAGGGCGTGGCCCACGTGAGTCGACGAGTACGGCGTAACGCCGCACACGTACATCTTGACCTGATTACCGTTCGCCGGGACGAACTCCTCGACCTGACCGCTCAGTGTGTTGTAGAGCTTCATACTGAATTTAACTGCGGAACTACCGCTGTTTTCCATCTGGCGTTAAGGCCTGGACAGCAGGGCGACCGCAATGACGGCGACGCCCTCTTCCCGTCCGGTAAAACCAAGATGGTCGGTGGTGGTGGCCTTGATACTGACTAGCTGCTGCTCAATTGCCAGGGCATCCGCAATTCGTCGTCGCATCGAAGCGATGTACGGCGACAACCGAGGGCGCTGCGCCAGCATTGTAGCATCAACATTGGCAATGCACCAACCGGCCGCCGCGATGATGGCGACGGTGCGTTGCAGCAGGATTAGGCTGCTGATCCCCGCTAGCGACGAGTCTTCCGACGGGAAATGCGAGCCAATGTCGCCCAAGCCGGCAGCGCCCAGCAAGGCGTCAATAATAGCGTGGCACAGCGCGTCTCCATCGCTGTGGCCAGCGAGACCCCGCGTATGCGGCACCGCAACTCCGCCCAGAATCAGGGGTCGCCCATCCACCAGCCCGTGGGCGTCGGCGCCGGTCCCGACCCGATTGTTCACCAGTTAACCTGAACCGCCGTCATCGAACCCAGTTGGCTGCCCCTACGAAGCTTGAGACCGCTCGATGACCTTCAACTTGCGGTTGGCGGCTTCCAGTTCGTTCAACGCTTGACCGTGCAGGATGATCGGTGCAAAGGCCACGCCGGTCGCTGCCACGAACAACATCGCCGACGCTACCGTAACCGCCATGGCCGCCAGGTTTTCAAACATGAACTGCAAATAGAACGTGTTGGCCCGCGCCGCCAATTGATCGGGCAGGGTGTGGTCAAGGTCGAACTCGACCGCCGACAGCATCACGACCGGGATAACCGCGACCACGGCAACTAGCAGCCAGAGCACTTCCCAAAACAGAAACCGGTTCCGCTCGCCGTTTACCTGTCGCCGGAGGTACTGCAATCGCCCGGGGGTCACTTCCAGATTCAAGCGATCAACACTGGTACGCAAAAACCTGGCGTACTGTTGATAACGGTCTCGGCTCGCGCTGCTGGAAGCCATTCACCACCTTCCCGAAAAAGCCCGTGCCGGGGAACCCTGCTTCCCACGACGGCAATTTATCATTTCACGATTCGTCATACAACCCATAACTTCCCTCACGCGTACCCGTCTAATCTGTCCTTGCGAGGAGCGCCCGCTCATCCCGAGCTCGTCGAGGGCCGTGGCAACCTCGATGAGGCTGAACATACGTCGATGAACCGCCGTTGCTACGGCGACGGGAATGCCACGCTGCGCTCGCAATGACAACGTGGGTGCGCATGAGATAATTTTCCTTTCAATAGTAACCGGGACAACGTTTTCGGCGCAAGGTTTGTCCCGGCGGGTGTTGGGCATTTTACGATGCAACGCTACCGATGAGGTGCGTTACTATCGCCAAATCTTCCGGCGTAGTTACTTTCAGGTTGTCATAGCTTCCCTGAAAAACGACCACCGGACGACCCATTGCCTCCACCATGGTAGCATCGTCGGTGTATTCGCCGGCGGCGCTGTCGTGAGCGCTAATCAGCAAATCGTACTCAAACACCTGCGGAGTTTGCGCCGCCCAAAGCGTCGCCCGCGGTGGGGTGTCGGTTATCAATTGCCCTTCGCCCACCACCTTGATGGTGTCCTTGACGGGAACCGCCGCCACTGCTGCGCCGCACTGCCGCACTGCGTGCAACCCTCTGGCCAGAATATCCCCGTCGATGCAGGGGCGATCGCCGTCGTGAACCGCCACCCACTGGCATGGCCCCAGCGCAGTCAAACCAGCGCGAACCGAGTCCTGCCGGCGAGCGCCGCCGGCGCACACGGCGGCAATCTTGTGGACGTCAAACTCCTTGACGGTGGCCTCGGCGCGAGTCACCGACTCCGCAGCCACCACCAGCACAATGCGTTCCACCACATCAGACGCCTCCAACCGCCGGAGCGTGTGGACAATCAGCGGCACATCCAATATGGAGGCAAAGGTTTTGTCGGTGTCGCCCATGCGGGTGCTGCGGCCGGCCGCCACCACCACCACACCCATGCTGTCCGCAGCCATAGCGCGGTCCGCGTCGTCCCTTTTGTCGCCGGTTCTACTGTTCATGGTGATGCTTCTGCGCCAATCCAGCCTCGATGCGGCCAACCGGTTCGCTATAATTTATCTGTGATTTTAGCATTAGTCGGTCCATGCAACGGTTGGCGTGAATACTCTGCATCGTTTATGCTAGGGATACCTGTACGACCGGGTTCACCGGTGCGCAGGAAATTCATACATCGCTTTGACCGATACCCAAACGCGCTGCAACTCACACGCACCAAAGGGGGAATCATGGCGGCACTAGAACGAGCATACCGATCACAAACCTACAGTTCCGGAACCCACGGCCGGGCAATCTGCAACGCCCGCAACCATCACTGGGTGGCCGACGACGGCGGCGGAGACTCCATGTACTCCGGCGAATTGTTCCTGTCGGGCATCACCGCCTGCGCGGTCAACATGGTTGAGCGCATCGCCGTATCCGAGGACTCTCCGGTCAACTTCATGGAAGTTTCCGCCGAAGCTTTCCGAGACCCGGATTCGGTTCCCGGCGACATGACCCTGTACGCCGATGTGCGCATCCACTTCAAGATTTGGGGTGTGGACGATGACCAGGGCAACCACCTGGTTGACCTCTGGAAAAAGCGTTGACCGTTGTACGGATCCGTCGCCGTGGCGACGCCGAGCACTTCTGTTACCGCTGAATTCGTTGCCGACCCTCGGGACAAGTACGCCGGCTAGCTCATACGCACCCACTTTGTCATTGCGAGCATAGCGTAGCAATCTCGTCGTTGTAGCAACGGCGGCTTGCCGTCGTGTGTTCAACGTCATCGAGATTGCCACGTCCCTCGACAAGCTCGCGATGAGCGGGCGCTCCTCGTAATGACAGATCAAAGTGGGAACGCGTGAGCGCCAGCTAGACGTTGAATCCCAGACCGTTGGCAGGATGGGCGCATCGTCTGTCCCGCTTACGGTTACGCACCCGCAACAACACATCGAATCCAAACGAGTCGGCGGTCATCGTATTCACCTGCGGTGCTTGCCGACTTTTTTTGCGCCAATACAGCCCTCACAATACGTCCCGGGGAATCCGGCAATGGCCTGACTTCCGCCGGCACTGCCGGCAGGCCCGGCCAGTTGTCCCCATGACCTGCGCCGGGCCGGCCACCAACCCAGTCCAGGAACTGCTATCGACACGCTGCTATCAATCTTCACCGCCGGTTTTTCCGAAGGCAGCCCCAGCCTCCTGAAAGATTTCGCCGTAGCCATGGCCATCGCTGCCGGCGGTTTGGCCCTGGCGCGTCTGGCCTGGCAACCCCCGGTATTGGGTTACCTGCTCGCCGGCCTGCTCATCGGGCCGTTCACTCTACCCAAACCGCTCATCAGCAATCTGGACACCATCGGCCTGCTCGCCGAACTTGGGTTGGTGCTGCTGTTATTCGGCATCGGGTTGGAGCTGGGCTGGCGTCGAATCCGGAGCGTCGGCTTTCGGGTGCTGGTCATTGGCGTGGTCGAGATCAGTACGCTCACGCTGTTCGGTATCTGGCTGGCCGGGGCCCTGCCGGGCATCGACGACAGCCACGGCCTGTATCTGGGCGGCGCCATCGCCATCAGCAGCTCGGCCATCTTGCTGAAAGGCTTGCGGGATGGCGGCAATCTGCGCTCCGGCTGGGGTCAAACCGTGGTTGGTATCCTGCTGGTTGAGGACTTCGCTGCCGTCATATTCCTCACTATCCTGACCGGCCTGGCCACCACCGGTTCGGCGAGCCTGGGGGATGCCGGTGTGCTGGTAGCCAAACTGGGAATTTTTTGCATCGCCGTGCTGGTATTCGGCACCCTGCTGGTTCCCCGTTTAATGCGCCTGCTGTACAGAACGCAATCCGACGAAACGCTGCTGGTGGCCAGTCTCGGCCTGTGCTTCCTGCTGGCGTTGTGCGCTAACCTGCTGGACCTGTCCGCGGCGGCGGGGGCGTTCCTCATCGGCGTGGTAATCGGCGACACTGAGGCGGCCGGCCGGGTTACACGGCTGGTCAGCCCGGTTCGCGATATGTTCGGCGCGCTGTTTTTCCTGTCCATCGGGATGCTCATCGACTACCGCACGCTGGATGATTTCATCGTGCCCGCCCTCGTGGTGGTGGGGGTGTTTATGATCGGAAAAATCGCCGCCAACGCAGTCGGGTCAATACTGGCCGGCCGCAATGCCCGGGATGCGATGCAGGTCGCCATGACGATGCCTCAGATGGGCGAGTTCTCGCTGGCCATTGCCCGCGTCGGACCAGCTGATGCGCTGGGCGCGTCTGTCCTGGGCCCAATCCTCGCCATCGCCACCGCGATAACCTCGGTATTGGCGCCATTGACCACCCGCGCCGCGCTGCCGTTGTGTCAGTGGTTCGATGGCCACTCTCCCCGCCCGCTTCGCCGCGTCAATCTCTCGATCCGGCTCGGTGTAGATACTTTCTGGTCTGCCCTCACCATGTCAGGCGCCACCGGGGCGCGGCTGCGCACCGTGGGACGGCGCATCCTGATCAACATGTCCATAATCGCCGTAATAACGGCGGCCGGCACCGTTGCGTTGTACATCGCCCCGGCAATCCTGGGCAGCGCCTTCCCCGTTTCCGAGGGGACCATCGGCCTGATCATGGTCGGGGTCGTCGCGGGATTAAGCACCCCATCGGCAATCAACATCTGGCGCTTACTGAGAACTTTGGCCAGTCTCGCCACCGGAGGATCCGGCGCCCAAGATGAGGCAACCAGCGGCGATCCGATTTGGCAAACGTTGCGCTCGATGGTGCAAAACGGCCTCGCTACCGCCCTGATCGTGTTGCTTTTCCTCCTGATACTTCCGCTCGTCGTGCAACTATTCGCCCTGGGCAGCCTCACCGCTCCACTTTCGGTGTTCCTGCTCCTCGCCCCGGCGCTGGCGGTGGGGATTATCAGTTTCCGGGTTCAGCGGGTGCTGGAGCCAGCTTTCAGCGATACTTTCATCGGGGAATCCGGTCGCCCGGAGGGGTTCTCCATTGGCGTCGAGCACGACGAGATGGTCGACGTGGAAACTCCTGCCCACCCGCCGGGCATACCGCCAGCTATCGCACACCGGCCGGTCGCATCGCGTCGCCGACCTGATGACCCACTGGTCGCCGCGGCAATCGAACACCTGGAAGAGCATGACGAACTCTGGCTGCTGCTGGAAGAGCGGCTGGCCCGCCTCCACGAAACCGATCATCCCGCGCCGCACCGCCACGAGGCCGACGCCGTCGGGGATGGCAACTGAGGCGCAGCCCGAGTCAGCCAGGCCGGGCGCATAACCCGCCGGACGCCGTGCTACAATTGGCCTGTCCCGCTACTTGCGTGCCACTGTCCAAATGCGGAACCCGTTCCAGACGGTACCCGCCCCAACGGAACCTGCCCAACAGGAAGGCCCTCTGATGCGTATCTGCTCTTTTCTGCCGTCGGCTACCGAGATTGTCTACGCCCTCGGGTTGGAAGACCAACTCTACGGCGTTACCCACGAATGCGATTACCCAGCGCAGGCTAAGACCAAACCCTGGGTCGTCAGGAGCGTCTTCGAAGGCACCAACCCGACCAGCGGTGAAATTAGCCGTATCATCTCCGAGCGGTTGGCTCAGGGCCTGGGCATTTACCACATCGACCAGGATATTCTGGACGCCGCCGACCCGGACCTGCTGTTGACCCAGGCGATCTGCGAAGTTTGAGCGGTTTCCTCTCAGCAGGTCGCTGAGTCCACCGCCAACATGACCAAAGAGCCTCAAATCCTGTCGCTGGACCCGCAGTACGTCGGCGACGTTCTGGAGGATGTGCGCCGCGTCGGACGGGCCACCGATTCCGAAGCAACCGCCGACACGGTGGTCGCGCGGATGCAGGGGCGCATTGACACCATCACACAACGGGCCGCGCTGGCCGACCGTCAACCACGGGTGCTCCATCTGGAATGGACTGACCCACTGATGTGCGGCGGACACTGGGTTCCCGAGATGGTTGAACTGGCCGGCGGCGCTAACTGTTTCGGCGACAAGGAATCCGGTTCCTTCCCGCTGGAATGGGACGCCGTAGTTGAGAGTCAACCGGACGTAATCGTGCTGATGCCCTGCGGGTTTGAAGTGCCCCGCGCCCTGGAAGACGTTCCACTCCTGGAGGCGAAGGAAGGCTGGTCATCGTTGCCCGCGGTGCAAAACGACCGCGTTTTCGCCATCGACGCCAGCAACTACACCAGCCGGTCGGGCCCCAGACTGGTAACCGGCCTGGAAATACTGGCGGAGATGATCCACCCTGAACTGTTCTCCGGTTTGATCCCGGAAGCCGGCGCGCGCCGAATCTACCGCTCGTAGCCGCACGCCGGCTAGTTCAGGCGCGGCCCTTTGAACGGCGTGTTCTGCTCAACCTGCTCGCTGACGATGCGGTTCGCCTGACGCATCAGCGTCAGCAATTTTTCCAGTTGAGCGCCTGCGGTCGGAGTTTCCAACAGCGACTGTCTAACATCGGGCGGCAGCGGTAGGCTAACGGCGAGGGTGGCGGCGGCGGTACGCGCCAGGTCGATGGCTTCGTCGGGCACCGCAATCTCGCGGTCCCATCCGCCGGCCATCGCGGTCAAATGCCGTTGCAGCGCCACGAATTGTTCCCGCACCCCGGCCACCGTGGTCGCCGACACCGTTCCCTCTGCATCCTCCAGAAAGCGAACCAGACCCACCAGGTGCGGGGTGGTTTGAACCGTTTCCAGCAGCTCGAACCGGGTTTCGCCACGGGTCAGGATATTCAGGCGTCCCTCTTCCAGCCGTTGCACCTGCGACACGCGGGCCGTGGTGCCAATGGTATGCGGCGTAGACGGCTCCCCAACCTCGTTGCCATCCTTGATGAGCAACACGCCAAAAGGTTCGTCGCGGTCGGCGCACGCGCCGATCATCGCCTTGTACCGCTCCTCAAATATGTGCAACGGCAGGGGCATACCCGGGAACAGAACCACGTTGTTCAGCGGGAACAACGGTAGTTCGGCGTGGCTGCCTGGCGGGAAATCGTCGGGATTAATCGGCATGATGGCGGAGTATAACCGTGGGGACATATCGGCGCAACCGAACGGCGGAATTTACCCCGCCAGCGTCAATGACCCCATCCGTCGACAACACTATTGACGGCCCACGTTCGCGGCCGCCCGCTCAGGAAGACCCACATGGACAGCCCCCGTCCTTGGAGGAGGACAGGGGCTTGCAAAAGCCTGGAACTTCCCAGTTGCTTACTTTACTGGTGCGGCATCCGGAGGGCGGTTGTGGATGGCTTTGGTGCCCTTCTTGAAGATACAGGTCCGGATGTTGTTTTCCAACTCGGCCGGGTCGCCCACGCCCGGGTACCGTGCCTGCGCCCCGGGGCTTCTCAGGTACTCGTACATCTTTTGAAGGACTTCATCCTCGGACTCCCCGGTAATGACGGTCTTGTCACGAGGGTCGGACAGAAAATTGCTGGGCCTCGCGTAATAAATATCGGGCATAATTTCCTCCTCCTGGGACAAGGATGCCGGAACCATAGCCGGCGTTCACTTGCAGTAGCAAATTGATACACCATTAACCGCAACGTTGTCAATGGTATTTGAGACTAACCAGCAATTCGTTGCATCACAAAACCGACCGGCTACTTCAACGGCCAACCGCCACAAACCTGCCACCGCAAATCCCCCGGAACGGTCACGCGTACCCACTTTAATCTGTCATTGCGAGGAGTGCCCGCTCATCCCTAGCTCGTCGAGGGACGTGGCAATCTCGATGAGGTTGAACACAAGCCGGCGAACCACCGTTGCTACGACGACGAGATTGCCACGCTACGCTCGCAATGACAAAGTGGGTACGCAGGAGCCCCGGAACGCGCCCGCCGGTTGCCCCATTCCGGTGTTTGGATTACGATAGTGAAGCGGCGAAACCCGGTTTCGCGGCATATTTGGCTGAGCGTACATTGATGGCAGAACCTACCAAAGTCCTGGTTACCGGCGGCGCCGGCTTCATCGGCTCCCACCTGGTTACCCGTCTCCTGGATTGTGGGTGCTCCGTGGCGGTAATTGACGACCTCACCGCCGGCCACTTGCGCGACGTCAACCACCACGCCGTCTTCTATCACGCCGACATCAACGACCCCAAAATCGAACAGGTTGTCCAACGTGAACGCCCGGAAATCGTGTACCACCTGGCGGCTCAAAGCAGCGTTACGAGATCGGCGGCCGATCCGGTGAACGACGCCGATACCAACGTGGTGGGAACCGTGCGACTAATCTCCGCCTGCGCTTCCGAAGGCGTGGACAAGTTCATCTTCTCATCCACCGGCGGAGCCCTCTACGGCGACCCGGAAATTATCCCTTGCAACGAGGACACCCCGGTCAACCCGCTCACTCCATACGGAATGTCCAAGTACGCCGGAGAACTCTACCTGGAACTATTTCACCGCACCTACGGGCTGGACTATACGATCCTGCGGTACGCCAACGTGTACGGCCCCGGCCAGAACCCCCACGGCGAGGCCGGAGTGGTCGCGATCTTCGCGGGTTTGATGCTGGAAGGCAAACGACCCACCATTTACGGCGACGGCACACAGGAGCGTGACTTCGTTTTCGTTTCCGACGTCGTCGACGCCAACATTGCAGCCATGCGCCGCGGCGACGGCGGCACCTACAACATTGGCACCGGAGATCCCGTTAACATTGGCCGCGTGTACGAGCTGCTGAAGGAATTCACCGGATTCGACAAGGAACCGTCCTACCAGCCCCGTCGACCAGGAGAGGTGTTCAGCATCGCCCTGGATTCCACCCGCGCCACCAAAGATCTGGATTGGAAGCCCACCGTACCGCTGGAAGAGGGCCTCAAACTCGCCGTCGATCATATCCGCGATTCCACGAACCGACGGCCGGCCCGAGTCAGACTGACCCCCGACCGTCGGCGCGACTAACCGAACACCGACACCCCAAGGTTTACCACCTCAAGGAGGAACCATTCCGATGGCACAGGACTACGACGTTGTCATACTCGGCGCCGGCGCAGCCGGCATGTCTGCCGGGCTCTATTCCACACGCGCCATGCTCAGCACAGTAATGATCGAGAGCATCGGCCCCGGTGGGCAGCTCCTCATCACCGACGAGATTGAGAACTATCCCGGCTTCCAGACCGGCGTCAAAGGCCAGGCCCTGGCTGACGAAATGTTTAGCCAGGCTGACCGCTTCGGAGCCAAAATGGAATACGCGGAGGTTGAGGCCGTCGAGAATCTGCACGACGATCGCAAGCTGATTCGCACCTCCGAAGGCGACTTCACCGCCCGCGCCCTCATCATCGCCACCGGCGGCTCCCACAACAAGTTGGGCGCCACCGGCGAGGACGAGTTCAGCGGACGCGGAGTCTCCTATTGTGCCGTCTGCGACGGCAACTTCTTCCGCGGACAGGATGTGGTGGTGGTCGGCGGCGGCGACGCCGCCATGGACGAGAGTTTCTACCTCACCGGAATCTGCAACTCCGTAACCGTCATCCACCGCCGCGACGAACTGCGCGCCACCAAGGTCCTGCAAGACCGCGCCTTCGCCAACCCCAAGTACAAGTGGCTCTGGAGCCATGTCGTCGAAGAGTTCGTCGGCAACGACGTGCTCGAAGCCGCCCGCGTCAAAAACCTCAAAACCGGCGAGGTCTACGACTATCCCACGGCGGCCGCTTTCATCTACGTGGGCTTCCACCCCAACACCGAGTATTTCAAGGAAGTGTTGGACATGGACGAACTCGGCCACGTCTACGCCGACATTCACATGCGCACCAACGTCCCCCGCGTTTACGCCTGCGGCGATGCCCGGGCAGAATCAACCCGCCAGCTCGGCGCTGCGGTGGGCGACGGCATTACGGCTGCCCTGGCCGCTTTCCACGACCTGTCTTCCTAAGCCCGAATCCACCGAAGCGATGGGCCGTGGCGTTGACACCAGGGATGATGGGCAAGGGAAGGCGAACGGGGCAAGCCCGATTCCAATAGATGGGGATGAGGGCGGCGTGAGATAGCCACACAGACACGATGATGGCGGCCCGCGGTGGCGATGCTGGGCGAAATTGTCAGGGTAGTGTGCAGCAAGAGACGCTCGGGGACCAGCCTGGCGCAAGTCTGCGAGGCGGTCGGGTAGTCTGGTGAGTGGGTCAGATCTCCGTCGGCGTTGACACCAGCGGTGCCGTCAGGCTGGGAGTGGAATTGCTCGCAATCGAGCCAAGGCGCGACTGAACTGGTTTTTCCAGGGCCAGCGCTGGGGCAGATGCAAAGTGAGGCGGCGCGCCGAGCGGGTGAGCCGTCCGGCGAGGGAGAAGAAGCGTCGTCGGAGGGTCTTGGTGGTTACCAGTTGCTCACCCAGACCGATGCGCGCGGTCCAGCGGGCCAGGTTGTGGGCCATCACCTGCACCGCCAGCCAGGCGCCGTTGGCGGCGAAGCGGCCTGAGGGGAGATGGTTGAGCCCGACGCCGTACTTGAGGTCTCGGATGGCGTTCTCGATCTCGGCGTGGCGCCGATGGTCGGCCTCCAGTTCCAGGGTGTCCCCGTCTCGGTCGGTGATGAAGCCGTGATAGCGGTAGCTGGCGAAGAGGGCCAGCTGGGAGCCGGGCGTGGGCTGCACCCGCCGGACGATGAGCCGCACCGGTGCGGCGTCGGGCTCATCCTGGAAGGGGACGTAGGTGGTCTCCGCCACGTCGGCGGCGCCGTCCATCCAGTAGGGAATCGGCGTCCAGTCAGTCTCGGGTATGGCCTCGATGATATTCCGCAGGCGGGCTTGCTGGCGGACGGTGATGGAGTAGCGCACATCCATCTTGCGGCAGACGGCGACGATGGCGTGGGTGTAGAAGCCGCTGTCAGCCCGCACCGTGAGTTGTCCCCTGGCCCCGCCGTAGCGTACCCGCCCCACCGTCTCGCGTAGAAAGTGAGCGGCGCCCCGAACGGTATTGGCGCGGCCCTTGCGCAGCCGAGCCATCAGCACGTCGCCGGTTCCGGCGGCAATGGCCAGCAGCGGGTGATAGCCTCGCTGGCCGGTGTAGCCGTGGTCGCGCGCCCCCTCCTTGGCCAGACCGTATGTCTCGCAGATGGTGGAGTCCAGGTCGATGGTCAACGGCCCGTCGCCGGGTCCGGCCCCAGCCGACCAGGCCCGGGCCAGCAGCTCCCGGCTGACCCGATCCAGTTGGCGGACGTGGCCCCCACCGGAAACTGCGCAGGAAGGTCCCCAGGGTGGATGGCGCCTTGACTACGCAGCCGATGGCGCTAGCCGTCCCGCCGGTGCGCAGCACGTCGGCGTCGTCAATGCAGTCTCCTCCGGCCAGAGCAGACGCAACCAGCGTCATCACCTTGTCGCCGGTGTTGGCTCGGCCTGGGGCGCGACCCAGGTCCAGGTGCCGGTCAACCAGTTCGGGCCGGCCCAGATGCCGGCCCAGCGTGGCTGGCAGGATCAGCCCAGCATTGGCCACCAGGCGGTGGTCGTCAAAGGCGATTTGGATGCGGTCGGGGTGGTCATCTGCTAGCATCTTTTGGGTGCTCCTGGCCTGGGGACGGTTTCCTGTTTCAAAAGCCATTATCCCAGATGCACAGGAGCACTTTCTTACCCCTTCAGCACACCGCGACACTCATCTTTTCGGTGGATTGGGGCTAACGAACGCGCCGCATTACGAACGCGCCCGCATTGCGCCGGGCTCCCCGGTTGACGCGCCGCCCCCCCCGGTACGATGGGGGAGGCGACTTAATCGAATAGATTCGGATCGCTAATGGCCGGCGATAAGGCGCGGTAATTCCCTGGCAAGCAGCGATGCGCTCCCCCCGATGGTTACCGCCAGCACCGCGTATCGGAAAAACCCCAAACTCATGCGCCGCGCTACCACTGCGGCCACGCCCGAACCCAGCACAACCGCAATCGCCAACACCCCGATGTTCTGCGCCGTGTCAGTAGGAACCAGCCCGATGGCCACGAACATCACCATCGCCAGCCCGGACGCCAGGAAAAAATAAAGCGCCAACGTCCCGCGCATCGTGTCCCGCGACCAGTCCTGCTCAATGGTATAGAGTCCGCCCAGCGGCCCCCCAACGCCCAGCGTGGTTACCATCAGGGCGGTGGTGAACCCGCAAACCGGAGCCGCCCAGCGTTGCCTCGCCCCCGGCAGGCTAATCTGAAACAGGCTCATCACACCCAACACCAGGATCAACCCCACAATCGTCAGCCGTAGGATCACCGGATCGGCCGCGTTTAGCAACACAACGGCAATGGGCACCGGAGGTAAGCCAGCGGCCACGAAGAGCCAGGATTCCTTCAGCCTCAGATGCCGCCAGGTCTGGGCCACGGTCAGGCCGGTGGTCAGCACGATCATCGCGTTGATGATAACCACCGCTTCCTGGGGGGCCAATACGAGCAACAGGAAGGGCATCGACACCATGCCCAGCCCAAAGCTGATGGTCCCCAATACGACAGCGCCCAGGAACACTACGCCCAGGCTCATCGCCAGTTCCCACCCAACCAGCATCCAATGAATCCAGGAAGCTGCGGGGCTACGCCATCAGGAACAGGCCCAATTCGGCGGCCCGACGCAGCGTGCGTTGCACCTGCACTACCGGCGGCCCGTTGCGAGCCAGCAAAATCTGGGCGTGGTCATCGGGTGTGAGAGTTAGAGAACGCTCGCCGTCCAGCGCCACGGTGCAATTCCTGGGTTCAAGGTCCACCGGCACGCCTTCCTGCAACAGACTCCAGTCGGCAATCGCCACCGACTCCACCAGGCCCGGCGCCACCGGCGCGATCACCGTGGTCGCCGTTGAGGGCATCTCAGCATCGGCGTCGAGAAGCCCCGGCCGGTAGCGCAACCCGCCAACGTCGCCCATCGATATGGGATGCAAACGCCCGCCGATGGACGACAACCCAATCCCGGCTGGCTCGGCTCGAGTCAGGTACACCTCGTGAACAGTGGCAAGATCCCAGATGGCCCGCGTCGCCACGAACCGCTCCCGCGAGATGGCAACGTCCACCAGCGCCACGTCCAGATACTCACCATTGTTCCAGATTTGCAGCGTCTTACTCACCACCGATGTATCGGACAGACTCATCCGTCCCGACGCCACCAGCCCGGCGGCAATCCCGGCCAGCGTCCCTTCGACCATCACCGGGAAGATGTTGTTGGTGCCGGTGGAAATCGCCACGATTGGCAGCTGGTTGGTGCCCACCACCACGGCGCGGTTGGTTCCGTCACCGCCCAGTGTAATCAGGCAATCCACGCCCATCTCGGGCATCATGGCGGCGGCCCGCGTGGTATCTCCCTCGGTGTACAGGGAGTGCATCGGCAGCATTTCGAGGGCAATGTTGACGCTGGGGTCGTCGGCGGCCCGTCGACACAGGTGGCCGCTGTCGGGCATCGCCACCACCCGGTCAATGCCGGTAGACTGCAGGCCGACCAGCGCCCTGCGAATCGTATTCACCTTTTCCCAATCGGGCACAACCCGGCCCTGCGCAACCAGCCGTCGAATGTCTTTGCTCGCGGCGGGATTAGCAATAATTCCCACGGTTCCCATGTACGAAACGCCTTACCCCTCGGCCACAATGCTAGAATGAGCGCCACATCGGTCGCCCACTATACACCATCACATCATCTGCCCCGAACCGACGTCGCCCTCGGTAACAGTTCAGACTTGGTGAGGTGAATTGGCCGAAGGCGGGTTGCCGAACGCTGGCACGGGTGGCGGTGGTTATGTCATATACAGGGCATGGATACTGAAGTGGACCTGACCACCGTCGACCGCGCTGTCCTCATTGCCATCATCGCGGAGTTACAGGCGGTGATTGAGCGGTTGCAGCGGCGGATTGCCGAACTGGAAGGCCAGGCGAAACCGGGCGGCCCGCTCCGAATGCCCGGCCTCAAGGCGAAATCGGGCCGGAAGCCCCCAGCGCAGCCGGGGCCCCGCAAGCAGCGACGCCACGGCTTCGCCCGCCCGCGCATGACACCGACCCACCGGGTGGAGCACGTGATGGAGAACTGTCCCGATTGCGGCGCCCACCGGTCCGGCGGCTGGATCCAGCGCACTCGGGAGGTCATCGAGCTGCCGGTGGTTCCCGCGCAAGTCACCGAGCACGTCTACATTGCTCGGACTTGCCCGGCCTGCCGACGGCGCTGCACACCTCCGGCGGAACTGGGCGGCGTGGTCTTGGGCCAGCAGCGTCTCGGCGTCAACCTGCTCAGCCTGATCGCCACGCTGCGGGAAGAGGGGCGGCTGCCCATCCGCAGCGTCCAGTGGTATCTGGACACCGTGCATCAGTTGCGCCTCAGCGTGGGGGCCATCCATCGCACGGCGCAGCGGGTCCAACCGGCAGTGGCCGCGATCCTGGACCGCATCCGCGCCAGCCCAGTGGTCCACGCCGACGAAACCGGCTGGCGTCAGAGCGGGGCCAACGGCTACGTGTGGACTTTCAGCACCCCCACCGAACGCTACTTCCTGCGGCGGGGTCGGGGCAAAACAGTCGTGGACGAGGCGCTGAGCGATGCTTTCTCCGGAGTATTGGTCAGCGATTTCTACGCCGCCTACCACCATTATGACGGCCCCAAGCAGCGGTGCTGGGCCCACCTGCTGCGGGACATCCACGACCTGCGCACCCTCTACCCCGATGCTGCGCCACTGGCCAGGTGGGCCGACGCCGTCCACGGGATTTACGACCGGGCCAAAGCCTGCACTCATCCCCAGGCCAAGCGGCGGCGCACCGCCCAACTGGCCCTGGAACGACAACTGCTGGCCCTCGGCCAGCCTTTCCGGCACGACCCGTCGGCAACCCAGGCCAAGCTGTGCCGACGCATCGAGCGCCACATCAAGGAACTCTTCGTCTTCGTGGCCGAACCGGACGTGCCTTCAGACAACAACGCTGCCGAACGCAGCCTGCGCCATCTGGTCATCAGCCGCAAGATCAGCGGCGGCACCCGCTCGGAGCAGGGCACCGAGAGCAAGATGACGCTGGCATCCATCTTCGGCACCTGGCGCGCCCAAGGTCTAAATCCTCTCGCCGCCTGCCGTCAGCTGCTCGTTTCCCCTCTACTCTGAACTGTTACCGCCCTCGCCCTTACGCCCACCCACAGGAGCAACACCAATCATGGATTCCGAACTGGCTTTTGCATCGGCTGGCGACATCCGGCAGATGATTGCGGACCGGGAAATCTCCGCCGTAGAGCTCACCGAGTTTTTCTACCGGCGCATCGATGAACTCAACCCCAGGCTCAGCGCCTACCTTGCGCTGTGCCCCGACCAGGCGCTGGCCGACGCGCAAGCCGCCGACGCCGCCGTCCGCAACGGCGAAACGCTGGGGCCGCTGCACGGCGTCCCAATCTCCATCAAAGACCTGGAAATGACCAAGGGCATTACCACCACGCTCGGCTCTGCCATCTTTCGCGACCGAGTGCCTGAAATCGATTCCATCGTCGTGGAGCGGGTCAAAGCCGCCGGCGCGATCATCCTCGGCAAGACCAACACGCCCGAGTTCGGCCAGTCTGGCACCACCGAGAATCTGGTTAGCGAACCGTGCCGCAACCCCTGGAACACCGACTACACCCCCGGCGGCAGCAGCGGCGGAGCGGCGGCGGCGCTGATCGCCGGCCTCTGCACCCTGGCCACCGGCAGCGACGGCGGCGGCAGCGTTCGCATCCCGGCCAGTTTCAGTGGCGTAACCGGCATCAAACCCTCCCACGGGCGCGTGCCCCGCTACGGCGGGTACGGCGTGCCGTCGGTCAATCACTTCTCGCAGTCCGGCCCCATGAGCCGTACCGTCCGCGACACCGCCCTGCTCCTCCAGGTGCTGGCTGGCCCCGACTCACGCGACCCAAACACCATGACCGACACCCCGCCTGAGTACCTGTCCGCGCTGGAAGGTGGCGTGAACGGCTGGCGTATCGCCTGGAGCGCCGACCTCGGTTACGCCGCGGTTGACCCGGAAGTTGCCGCCATCACGCGGACCGCCGCCCAGGTTTTTCAACAACTCGGCGCCCGCGTTGAAGAGGCAGCGCCGGAAATGGAAGGCGACCCCTTCCCGGCATTCTCCACAGTCTTCGGCACCGCATCCTATGCCTCCTACCAGAATCTCTATCCGGAGCGACGGGACGAGCTTACCGACTATGTGCGCAACACCTTCGACTCCGCCTCGAAATTGTCAGCCGCCGACCTGTCGCGGGCCCTGGCATACGTCGACCGGCACAAACGCCGGTTCGCCGATTTCTTCAACGACTATGACCTGTTGCTCACCCCGGCAATGGCGGTTACTGCCTTCCCCATCGGAGAGCATCCAACCAGCATCGCCGGCCGCGACGTGGAACCATGGTGGGGCTATCTTCCCTTCACCTTCCCTATCAACATGAGCGGGCAAACCGCTTCCAGCGTGCCCTGCGGATTCTCCGCCGCCGGCCTCCCGATTGGCCTGCACATAGTGGGTCCCGCTGGAGCCGAAGCCCGCGTCCTCCGGGCCATGGCCGCCTTCGAGGAGGCCCAGCCCTGGGCCCACCACCGCCCACCGGTAAGCTGACAACCCTTTACCCCCGAGAAAAACACCCACACCATGGGAGCGGGCCAGCAAAAGAGGCAACCCCCGGCCCCAACATCATAATCCTGTATATCCTGTCCATCCATGTAAAAACCCGTCTCGCCAGGGCAATCGCGTCTTATCCGAGGAGTACTTTTAGCAGGTAGTTTTCACGCCAACCGGCGTTGAGGCGTTTGCCTTGGATGCCCACTTTCAGGGTGTGCTCGTTTTTCAGCAGGTTGTGGGAGATCTGACGCAGGGTGGCCAGGTTCTGTGGTCCGTGGGCCTTGCGCACTCGGCACTGGTCTTCTCGAAAGGTTACATCCAAAGTCCAATGCAGTGAGTTCTCGATGCTCCAATGGCTCCTGACGGCAGCCAGCAGTTGTCCTGCTGGGGCCGCCCGGCTGCTGATGTAGTAGCGAGGTTGACTGATAGCGCCGGCTGCGGTCTCACGATGGCCGACCACTTTGATGGCGGCCTTCAGTTGGGGCCATTGCCCGTGGGGGTTGATGTAGTCCAGGCAATCCGTCTCGGTGATGGTCCAGCATTCCCGCCGTTCCACCCGTCCGTGTCCCTTGTTCACGGTCTGGGAGTAGTCGTAGGGCACCCCGTCAAAGCCCAATGCTTCCGCCCCCTCGAACAGGTCTCGGATGCCCTCGTGGAGTTGTCCTTGATTCTCCTTCACCGCCAGCACGTAATCGGCCCCGCCGTCCACGATCTGCTGGGCAATCTCCCGCTGGCAGCCCATGGCGTCAATGGTCACGATGCAGCCTTGCAGATCCAGCAAGTCCAGCAGTTGGGGAATGGCGGTGATCTCATTGGACTTCTCCGCCGTCCTGACCTGACCTAAAGTCAGGGTGTTCTGCGTGGCCCAAGCGCTGACCAGATGCATGGCTCCCTTGCCACCCGCGCAGTCGTGAGAACGCCGGGCCGTCTTCCCGTCAATGGCCACCACCTCCTCGGGCAGCAACTCAGCGATGGCTTGGGTCCAGGCCATGAAGCAACTCTGGAACTGCTCTGGGTCCAGACGGGCAAAAACATCGCCGAAGGTGTCAGGGGAGGGAATCCCCCCGGGCAGCTCCAGAAAGGTTTGGAACCATTCCAGCTTGCTCCTGCCGAAGAGCTCCACATGCACCCAGGAATCGGCTCCGCAGATGATGGCGCAAATGGCGATGGCGATGATGTCCACCAGTTTGTGGCGTCGGGTGCGTTCCACCCTGGGGTCGTCCAGATCAGCGAAATGATCCAGGACCGATACATGATGCGATTCTGCCATGGTCCGTTGCCCTCTCTCGTTTTATCGAATCGGGCAACATTAGCATAATTCTAAAAATTATCATTAAGATGCGATTGCCCTGCCCGTCTCGCGCTCTCCTACCCGGCCCAGTTGAACGTCGCTATAATGACTTGGCGAACCTTCCAAAATTCAACGGCGTCAGACCACCCGCGGAGTCCAACACTGACGTATTAAGGAAAAAACAATGGTTACCACCTACTCGTGCATCAATACCGAAACCGTGACCCGTGCCACGCAGATGGGCCGCAGCGAGGTCGAAACCCACATCGGCGTCATCACCATGAACCGGCCGGAAGTGCTCAACGCACTGAACCTCCAGCTGGTACGTGAAATGGACGAGGCGGTCACCGCCTATGAAGCAGACGACAGCGTGGGCGCCATCATCATTACCGGAGCCGGCGAACGGGCTTTTTCCGCCGGCGCTGACATCCACGAAAACCGCGAACTCGGACCGGAAGACCGGGAGGCCGGGCAGGCGGCACGGGCCGAGTACACCTGGCACATGTTCACCTGCTCCAAGCCGGTTATCGGCGCCGTCAACGGCCTTTGCTACGGCGGCGGCACCGTGCTGGCCACCACCCTGGACTTCCTGGTGGGCTGCGAAAAAACGAGCTTCCGGTTCCTGGCCGTCAACTACGGGCAGATGAACGCCACCTGGAGCCTTCCCCATCTGGTCGGCATCAACCGTGCCAAAGAGCTGCTGCTGAGCGGACGCGAAGTGTTCGCTGACGAGGCCTACCACATCGGTCTCATCAACCACCTGGTGCCAGCCGAGGAGTTGATGGACCGCACCCTGGACATCGCCGCCGGCATCGCCCGCAATCGTGTGGAAGGTTTGGCCAACATCAAGCAGATGCTGCTGGAGCATTCCGGTCTGCCCATCGAAGAGCAGTACCAGAACGAAATCATGGGCCGAACCGGCAGGTTCAAGGGCCTATCGGTGGAAGAGGGCTTCTCCGACTTCCTGGACCGCAAGGGCCGCAAACCCCGCGCCGGCTAGCCGACACCGGCCGTGCCAACCCCGGTCCCTCCCCTGGGTCGCCGCTCCGACGAGATTATCATCGCGCCGGACGGCTCCGAAGTCAGGCTGCTGCTGCACGACGGGCACGGTGCGACCCGTTGCAGCATGGTGGAGGTCAGCATACCGCCCGGCGCAGTCAGCCATGCGGTTCGTCATCGCACGGTCGAAGAGGCCTGGTACGTGGTCTCCGGTGCTGGAGAGGTTTGGCGTTGTCCGCCGGACGCCCTCCCCGCCGATATTCCGCCGGTATCAGTTACCCCCGGCGACGCCCTCGTGATACCGGTTGGGTGGTCCTTCCAGTTTCGGGCTTACCCGGGTGGGCCCCTGCGGTTCCTGTGCGTCACCATGCCACCGTGGCCCGGCATAGACGAAGCGGAACCCGTAAATGAAGGTGGGCTCGGTGAATCCACCTTGTCGCCTTCGTGACGGCTGATCCGGCTGTGCGACCCCTGACGCCGCTGAGCTTTACCCCTGTCGTCGGACTTCGATCGTCTCGCCGTCGGCCAACGCGACACGCCGGTACTGTATGCCCATCTTCAGCATCCAGTATCCGAGGGTTGCCGGGCTGACCCCCAGCTGGGTGGCCGCGCGGCTCATCCCCAACTGATTCACCAAGTCGGGCACGAGGTTTTCCAGAGGCCGTCCCTGCTTTTCCTCAACACTACGCATCAGCTTGGTCTTTTTTATTCGCGGTGTCGTCATACGTTTTATCTTCCCGTTAATTGAAAATCGGTAGCGGAGCAAAATCCCGCTGAGAAAACCTGACGAGGCCCATCTTACACTACAACATTCAGCGCCTGCATCGGATTGTGTGTGCGACCTGCGAGTATTTTGCCATACCGGGTGGCGACCGATTACAAACGCCACCCGGATCGCATTTTGCTGGGTTATATTTTGGAAATTACCCGGAAACGGGACAATGACGGGTCGATTCGTCATCCCCTCGATTCGACCGATTGATTCGACCGATTGCGTTCTGCCCGCAGGTCGCTAGGCCGCCTCACCCGTCAGGTCTGCCACCATGGGCATAACCTTTTCCGCCAGCAGATGCGTCGATTTGTCCCAGCCTTCCTGATCCTGCCAGTGGTCGTACACCAGCATCAGCAGCGCGCCGAATCCGCCCACGTCGCCGTATAGCCGGCGCAGCTTCGCCGCCACCGTTTCCGGAGAACCAATCAGCCAGAGGTGGTCGGCCATGTACTCAATGTTCACCGCGTCGTCCGGCACTTCCGGATCGTGCTTGAACACCGTCATCAGGTCGAACTCCCGGAACAGCGGCAGCAGGTAGTCGTTCCACACGCGCCCCAGCATCCCATTGAGGGCCTTGTCGCGAGCCTCTTCGTCGGTATCGGCTACGTACACATCACGAACCAGCCGCCAGTCCGCCCGCGACGGCGTTCGGTTGGTGCGTTGCGCCCCCTCTTCCAGGGCTTCCCAGTGGCTGCGGCAGTAATCGACGTTCAGCGCCAGGCTCATCGGAATGAACCCGCGCTCGCCGGCAATCATCAGCGTGGGGGACTTGTAGCTGACGGAAGCAACCCCAATGGGAGGGTGCGGCTTCTGGTACGGGCGCAGGAAGTATCCCAACGATCCCAGCATGGGCCCGGGCAGGTTGACGTTCCAGTATTTGCCCTTGTACTCAAATGGCCCGTCGCTCTCCCAAATTTTCAGAATGATGTCCAGAGATTCGCGAGTCATATCGCGGTGCACGCCGTTGGCGCCGTCCACATCGAACAGCTCCCAGTCACTGGGAAGTCCGCTGGCTCCCACGCCGAACAGGAACCGGCCCTGCGACAGGTGATCCAGGTAGGCAACCCGGTGCGCCAGTTCCGCCGGATGATGGAAAGGCAGCAGGTGCGCCCCAGAACCCAACTTGATGCGTTTGGTCTGCATCAACGCCTGGGCGATCAGCAAATCCGGCGCTGGTATTGGTTCCCAGGGGGAGGTGAAGTGCTCGCCAATCCAGGCCTCTTCAAACCCCAGCTCGTCGCACAAGGTCAGATATTGCAGATCCCACTGGTGGGAGTCGAAAATGTTCCGTTCCGGCGGGTGGGACGGCATCATAAACAATCCGAACTTCATGGTTCCTCCTGCGACTGGATTCGTAGGTAATCACTCGGTCGTTGCCGTACCATATCACAAACCAACCGGGCCTGCCCCTTATGTTATAGTTCCCCATCCATTGCGGGAGAGGTGGTAAATTGACGACAGTGAAAATAGGGGACAAGGTTCGGGTCCACTACACCGGCAAACTCGACGACGGCGAAGTCTTTGACTCATCCGAAGGCGGCACGCCGTTGGCTTTCACAGTTGGCGACGGACAGGTCATCCCCGGTTTCGACAACGGTGTGGTCGGTATGGCAACGGGCGATTCCCGAACGGTGAATATACCGTTCGTAGATGCTTACGGCGAGCATCATGACGACGGCGTGATGGAAGTGCCGCGCAATGAGTTCCCCGACGATATGGAACTCGAAACCGGCTCCCGGGTGCAGGGTCAGCAAAGCGACGGCGCCGTGGTAAGCTTTACGATTATGTCGGTCACCGACGAAACGGTTACTCTCGACGCCAACCACCCGCTGGCCGGAAAAGACCTGACTTTCGACCTGATGCTGGTGTCAATCGGCGATTGAACCGCAGCCATCAGGTCGGATACGGCCTTATTCCCTAACGTCCCACGTGTTTAGCGCCCCGCCTGTCTAGCGTCGCACCTGTTGCCCCAGCGTCTCGTAAGTGACGGGTGACGTTACCACCAGACCCGCGTCCACCGGCAGCACCACACCGTTGATCCAACGGGCTTCGTCGCTGGCCAGGAACAACGCCGCGTTGCCCACGTCCCAGGCGGTGCCTTCGGTGCGCAGCGGCGCCGCGCTGGAGCGAATCTGTCGCAGGTCGTCATCCATACGGGGCGCCACCATCGGCGTGTAGACCAACCCCGGCGCGATGCAATTGGTGCGGATGCCGTCCGGCCCGTGGTCGGCGGCCATCGAAATCGTCAGACCAATCACCGCCGCCTTGGACGCGGTGTATGGCGTGCTGCTGTGCGCCCTCAGACCGGCGATGGACGAGATGTTGATGATGGAACCGCCGCCGGCTGCGACCATGTGTGGGATGGCATATTTGCTGGCCAGCACAATGCTCTTGACGTTAATTGACATCACCTAGTCCCAGTCCTCTTCGGACACTTCCACCACCGTACCGCGTCGCGAAATCCCCACGTTGTTGTCCGGAATATCCAGCCGACCGTATCGCTCGATGCAGGCCTCCACCATGCGTCGGCAATCCTCGGCATTGGTAACGTCGGCCTGAATCGTGGACGACACGCCGCCCTCCGCATGAATCATCTGCTGGGTTTCCTCGGCCCGTTCGACGGTCATGTCGGCCAGCAGAACCCGCGCGCCCTCGCGAGCGAACAGCGCCGCCGTCGCCCGCCCATTACCGACCCCGGGCCCGCTGGAGCCGGCGCCCGTTACGATGGCAACTTTCCCTTCCAGTCTTCCGCTACGTTCAGGCACGATCATGTTCTCCGTTTGTTGGCGCTCTCGGTTATCGAAACTTCAGCCGGCCGTCCCTTCGGACCAACCGGCTCTGATTACGCTGCGATGGGGCGTGAAATAATCCACAAACTCGCGCAAGTGTAACATACCATCAGCCCCAGCATTGGTAGCTGGCTCAGCAGCGCCGGCCGCCGTTCCCCGTACAATCGCACCGCCTGAACATGGGCCAAATAAACTCCGGCAATGTGTCCGATAACGATAACTGCGATCGAGAAATACCAGATGAATGAGGGCGACAGGATACCGATGTTTATGATCGCCCCGGCCGTGCCGAACAGATCCCACCCCCAGCCGAACGGGTCGGACACCAGCACGATGAACCGCTGGCCATTGATGAATAAAAACCCCAGGAAGTGTGCAAAATGATAGGCCAGGGCAATCGGCAGCAACGAAAACACGAACACCCGTACCAGCTGCCCCGCCTCCGGTTGGGCCCGGCCCGATAGCAGCGCCATCAACGCGCAGGTGGCCGCGAACAACGCTCCAAACAGGACCGGCAGACCGAGCGCGCCGCTGAGATTGGCGATGTAACCTCCGAAGGATGGCGTCTGCAATATGAACCATGTGCTGAACGACAACCACTCGGGTGTCGCCGACAATCCGTCAAACGACACGGTGGACAGTAGCAAAATCACCGCGCAAACACCCGGCAGCGTCACTGCGCCGATACGGTTCAGACCCACACCGGGCGGGCGCAGGTTGAACCGCCGCTGCAATGGTTGGGCCAGCGCGTAGCATTCGTAACAATCCACGCAGTCGCCGGCGTCGGCGGCACAACCGCCATCGGAGGAACAGGCGACGCAAATCGACCGCGCAACACTAACCTCGGTGATGGCGAACCGCGCCATGAACCCGTACACCACGGTGAACCCCTCGGCGTTGCGTAGCCACACATCGCGCCCAAACAGGTACATCCCCAAAAAATTATAGACGGTGTAAATAACGAGGATCCACGCTAACGCCCTCGGGCCGGCGGCGCCGGCAATCACCGTTTCCAGTATCGCAAACCCCAGGAACACCAACAACGCCGGCCACAGCCCCCACCTGGCCGGATAGGCCAGTGGGGGTCGGGCCAGAGCGCCCGGCTGCACCGAGCCTGCGACCTGCACCAGGAATCCCCAGGCTATCTTCCACGGGTTCACCAGCGCCCAAAGGTTCCCGATGATGGCCGTGAAGAAGCTCAGCGCCACCCAGAAGGCCACGTATACCGCAGCCGGAGCCGGATTCAACGCCGCCCGCTCCGACCCGAAGAACCCACCGAAAATGACATAAACAGTCAGCGCCACCGATATGGTTCGGACGATGGCCAGACTCCAGGGACTGGCCAGCCCTCTTACCGGCGCGATCCGCAGCAGGTTGTAGCGCGGATACCCGCAATGCGTGGCTCCTCCCCGCAGAAACACCGCCGCAATCACGAAGGACAGCACCACTGCAGCCGCGCCGGCCATCAGGAAAAATCGCAACGGCAACGGCAGGTCGTATCGCTCGCCGAATCCGTGGGCCATTACGGGTTGCGCGAACGCAGACCCGCACAACACGGCTAGTCCGATCGCCGCCAACGCCACCGTCAGGCGCAGTTTCACGCGGCCGCTCCGCCAGCAGGGAGTCGCCAGACGGTGTTTACCGAACACCTCGCCGTGTCGCAACGCACCCCAACCACCCCCGACACTACTGCTGCTCCCGTCCGCGCCGGCTCACCGTCAACAACGTCCAGATACCCACCGCCACGATGATTACCAGCACGGCCGACACCCATACCCACTGGATGCTGGCGCCCGGTTCCCCAACCTCCACTGGTATCAGAAAGGATTCCTCGCCCTGGTCTGATGAAATCTCAACCAGCACCTGCCAAGGGCCCACCACGTCAAACGCCACGTTCGTCTCGAAGTATACGATGGACACGTCATTGACGACCTCCCGGGGCTCAACCTGCCGTGAACCCGCCGGCCCCGACGCCGATATAAGCACCTGAATGTCAGTGTCACGCAGCACCCGGTCGGCGGCGGCATCAAACACCTGCATCGACAGGTGGGTTTGCGGGATCACCGGACGGGCTGGAATAATACCCACCACCAGCCGGTATCGGCCCTGGGTTTGGTCGTACAATAGGGTCGATGCTCCGTTGGCATATGCGGTATTAACCATCGCCGGCAATACCCGCATCGGCAACTCTCGCACCGGCAATACCCGCGCCGGCAATACCTGGGACAACATCGCCGCCGCCGCGAAGACCAACACTGCCAACATCGCAACCCGTAACAAACCCGACATTTGCGAAAGCATCCAAACCCGTTCAGAATGCAGGCCAGCATAGGCGTGCGGCGAACGGCGACAACCATAGCATACCGGCGTGAAACCCAGCAACGAACCGGCATACGCAGCATTAGCACTCGGAAAGGCCCGTGTTAGCGTCAATTCGGTACGATAATCAGCATAAACTTGACGCTGGTATGCCACCATGATTAAACTTTCGATCACATAAGGCGCCGACGAGCGCTATTCGGAGAAATACCATCGCAATTCAGCAATCTAACGGCAATTCCACATTCAGCGAAGACGTGGCGTTATTCATCGACTGGGAAAACTTCAAGATTAGTCTGGCAGTTCGAGGCCGCACCCCCAACGTCTCCGCCCTTAAAGAAGAAGTGGCCAACCATGGCCGCGTAGTAGTTAGCAAAGCCTACGCCGACTGGGTGTCCCGATCTCCCGAACTCAGGGGAGCCAGCCAGTTCATCCTGGATCCTCCATCGCTATACGCTGCCGGCATTGAGCCGGTGTACGTGCCCACGCGGTTGCCTCCGGGCGGTTCTTTCCAACCCGGTCGCACCATGCGCATCAAGAACAGCGTCGACGTGAAGATGACCGCCGATTGTATAGACACGGCGCACAACTTCCCCAACATCAACACTTTCGTGCTGGTGTCCGGTGATTCTGACTTCATCCACGTCATCAACTCGCTGCGCGCCATCGGCAAGCGCGTGCTGGTGGTGGGCGTGTCGTGGGCCACCTCCCGCCGCATGGCCGACCATGTGGACGGTCTGATCTTCTACGACTCCGACGTTGACCCCATCAACGTGCCGGAACCTGCCTTCCGTGGCCGCATCGCGCCTCCGGCACCTTTGGCCAATCCCGGTCGGCACCAGCTTCCTGAGGTAATTCGGGCCATCGAGGACGTCATCCGTTCCGAACGCGGAGCCGGCCACACGCTGCTCCTCACATCCCTGAAACAGCGCCTCGTGCGACGCATCGCCGGATTCGACGAGCGCAAGCTCGGTTTCTCCGGATTCAAAAAGCTGATGCTCCGTGTCGCCGAAGAAGGCAACATCAAAATTCGCAGCGTTGACCTGGTGGACTGGATCCTGATGGCCGACGAACCCGACCCGGTGCCCGAAAACCGCGACGATGGTGACGACCTGCCCGAGGAAATCCGCGCGGACGGCTATGACTACACCGCCGAAGACGACGACGACCGGGACGACGCCAGGTATCCTTCCGAAACGTCGGGTTCCGATGAAGACGAGGACGAATCGCGCGACGACGCAGAATTGTACGAAGACGCTCCACCTCGCCCGCCGGTGAGACAGCCAGTGCGTGCTGCTCACGACGCCCGGCCTGAACCGGCACGGATGTCGGCGGCGCTGAACGGGGCGGTTGCGGCCCTGGACTTACCCGCGTCCGAGGCCGGCAACGGTTCCGCCGACCGCGTTGCCGACCTGATCGTGATGGGTCACACTCTGGAAGAGCGTGACGGCGCTGACTCCGTGATGTTCAACGCGCTGTGCATCGAAATCAGCCAGGCCCTGAACGCCGGCATCGAAGCCGCCGACCCGACCATAGTTGAACATTGGGGCGACAACTGTTCACGCACGTTCATCACCCGAATGGTGCGCACCCTCGCCTCGAACGGAGTGTTCCAGTACCGCAACGTCAACGTGCGCGATGAGTCCACCAACCGCTCACGGCGGCGACGGGTGTTCGTCCTGAACCGCTCTCATCCTCTCACGGGCATCGCGCTGTCCGCTCGGCTCGGTCCCGGTTACGCCGTGTCAGCCAGCGAATTCACCGCCACTAACGACGCCATCGCCACACCACCTCTGGACGGACACCACTCCGCCGAGGCCGATAGCGGCGAATCCGCAGACGACGCGGAAGCAGCCGTCCTGTTCACCTAACCAATCGGGCGGACACGTTGTCCGCCCCACGGTTGGCCTACGCCAACGCCACGCCCAGGCCGCCGTACCACGCGTCGGCGAGCGCAGCTACCGGCAGGTCCACCAGGTTGCCAATCTGCAGGCGCGTGCCACCGGTCGCGCCCAGTAGCAGCGCGGGGACGTCGGCTTCGCGGGCGGCGCTCATCAGGTCGGCCAACCGCTCCGGCGCAACGGTTACCACGATGCGAGAACTGGCCTCGCCGAACAACGCCGCATCCCACCGGCGCGGCAGTCCATCCACCAGTTCGGTCGTTGCGGTGAAACCAGTCACCGGCCCATGCTCAATTCGACTGGCCCCGATAATTGCGCACTCGGCCAAAGCGACCGCCAAACCCCCGTCGGAACAATCGTGCGCCGACAGAGCCGTGCGGTCGGCAATCAGGCGGCGGCACAGCCACTGCACGCGCCGTTCCAGCGCAAGATCGATGCGGGGTCGACCTCGCACCATACCGTACAAAGTGTTCAGATATTCGCTGCTGGCCAGGTCAGACGCCCGCGCCGTCAACCCATCTGCGCCCAACAGCGCCACGGCCAACCCGTCCGCCGGGAAACCCGATTGGCAATGTCGTGTCGCATCCTCCAGCAGCCCCAACCCGCCCACAATGGGGGTGGGAAAAATCGCCGTGCCCTGGCTTTCGTTGTACAGGCTCACGTTTCCGCTAACCACCGGAACCTGCAAAGCACGGCAAGCCCGCGCCATCCCGCGGATGCACTGCTCCAGCTGGAAATACACCTCCGGCCGTTCCGGATTGCCGAAATTCAGACAATCGGTCAGCGCCAGCGGTTCGGCGCCCGTGCAGGACAGGTTGCGGGTAACCTCGGCAACCACCATCTGCCCGCCCCGATAAGGGTCCAGGTAGCACTGCCGACCGTTGCCGTCGATAGCTACCGCAATGGCGCGGTCGGTTCCTTTGATGCGGAGCACTGCGGCATCACCTGCGCCCGGCGCAACCACGGTGTTAGTCTGCACTTGATGATCATACTGGCGGTACACGCCGCGACGGCTGGCAATGTTGGGGGCAGCCATCAGTAGCCGGAGTGTCGTACCGGCATCGGCGGGCAACGGCACGTCGCTCAACCGGAGTCGCTGCCGCTGCAAGTCTGCCTCGGTGGGCGCACCGCTCAGCCGATACTGGGGCGCAGTCGCCAGATGCTTCACCGGCAGGTCAACCAGCGGCTCCGCACCGTCGGCAACCCAAACCGTCTCATCGGCGGTTATCGTACCCACCACCTCGCCAGCCACGTCCCACTTGTCGAACACGTCGTTTAACGCCGGCACGTGCTCCGGAGCAGCCACCAGCAGCATCCGCTCCTGCGACTCCGACAGCATCACCTCGTAGCCGGTCATGCCGGTCTCCCGCCGATGCACCCGGCTGATGTCCAGAGCGATGCCCCGACCACCTCGTGCCGCCGATTCCACCGCCGCGCTGGTCAGCCCGGCGGCGCCAAGGTCCTGCAGAGCATGAACCTTGCCAGTGCCCAACGCCTCCAGGCAAGCCTCGATCAGTACCTTCTCCAAAAAAGGGTTGCCCACCTGAACCGTGGGACGTAGCTCCTGCTCTTCTTCAAACGTGCGCGAGGCCAAGCCAGATGCGCCGTGAATGCCATCCCGTCCGGTGCCCGCGCCCACCAGCAGCAGCACATCCCCCGCACGATCGGCGGCGGCGCTGGCCAAATCGTCAATGCGCGCAATGCCAACGCACATCGCGTTGACCAGCGGGTTCAGCGAGTAGGAAGGGTCAAAGTAGATTTCGCCAGCCACATCGGGCACCCCGATGCAGTTGCCGTACCAACCGATACCATCCACCACGCCCTGCAGCAGGCGACGGTTGGCAACGCTGTCGGGTGGGCCAAAACGGAGCGAATTTAGCAGGGCGATCGGCCTCGCCCCCATCGCCAGAATGTCCCGCACGATACCGCCCACGCCGGTGGCGGCGCCCTGCAACGGCTCCACCGCCGACGGATGGTTGTGGGACTCCACCTTGAACACCACCGCCAGCCCGTCGCCGATATCGATGGCCCCGGCATTCTCTGCGCCGGCCTGGGACAGTGTGCGTGACGAACGGCTCGGCAGCATCCGCAGCAACGGGCGTGAATGCTTGTAGCCGCAGTGTTCGCTCCACAGGGCGCCGAACATACCCAACTCGACCGGCGTGGGTTCCCGGTCCAGTCCGTCCACGATCATTTCGTATTCAGCGGGAGAGAGCGCAATTTCATCCAGCGTTTCCCGACTCACGGGCATTTCAATTCTCCGAAGTGCGTCGAGCTATCTATTGCCAGCCTGAATCAATCCACCGGCGACCACCAGGGCCACGCCACCGACGGCCATCAAAGTTCCAATCACCAATTCCCTGGAAATAGTTTCGATGCGCCGCAGGAAAATGCGCGCCAGCGCCAGCGTTACCAATGGATTGCACGACACAATCGGGCTGAGTACCAGAATGCTGGAACCTTCACGGGTAATCGCGAAATACAGGCTCATCACCGCGCACGCGGCGGACAAACCGGCCAGAAACATGAACACCGAGCCTCGACCGGCCCGCGTTACTCCCTCCACCGCTTGCCGTCCGAACCACGGCGACAGCACCAGCATGGCGAAAAACATACTGCCGGCCGCCATTATGAACGGAGAACCGAACAGGTTGGTCAGAACCCGTCCGCTCAGCGTCCCCGCGCCGTAGCAGGCCGCCGACGCTAGAGCCAGGCCATAACCAAGAACGGATTTCCAGTCTCGACCCCAGCTTTGCTTCAGGAAATTGCCTCCCGTCAGCGCCAGACCGACCACCACCACGACCGTCCCTATGCCGATGAACACCGTCAGATGTTCGTCAAATCCCGGCACGCCAATCTCGGTGAATACGATGGCGTAGAACGCTGAAAATAACGCTGCCGCCCCAACAATCGGCGTAACGCGAGACGCCCCCACCAGGCTGATGGCGACGTACTGCTGCGTGCGCCCGCCCATGTAGGTGAGGATGCCGTTGCCCAGAAACCAAACCATCGCGATGGCAGGCAAAGCTATAACCGCCTGGAAATCGAACGCCAGCGCCAGCGCCCCCGCGAGCATTGTCGACGCCACCAGCGACACGAGCGTGCCGGGCATCGGGGACATCCCCTGCATCCCGACGCGGGCAAAAATAGCGGCGCTGCCAAATCCCAGCACCGAAATGCACGCCAACCCGATGGACAAAAGCATCTATTAGCGCCCGGCTCCCACGTCGGTCATGGAACCGAAAATCAGGTTGCCATCGTCAGAACCCAGCAAAAGCTCACAGCTGCGCTCAGGGTGAGGCATCATCCCCAGCACATTTCCCCGCTCGTTCAGGATGCCGGCGATGTTGGCGACCGAACCGTTCGGATTGGCTTCGGCCGTTGCCACGCCGTCAGCATCGCAATAGCGAAACAGGATGCGGCGCTGCTCCTCCAGTTCCTGGAGAGTCCTGGCATCGGCAAAGTAGCTGCCCTCCCCGTGGGAAACCGGCACTTCCAGCACCTGCTCGGGCGCGCAACGTCGGCTGAACGGTGTATCGGTACGCTCCGTCCGGAGGCGAGTCCATTGGCATCGATATTGCAGATGTTCGTTGCGACGCAATGCGCCCGGCAACAATCCGGACTCGCAGAGTATCTGGAACCCGTTGCAGATACCAATTACCAGGCCGCCGGCTGCGGCAAATTCTTTGACCGCACCCATCACCGGCGAAAATCGGGCGATTGCTCCGGCACGCAGGTAATCTCCGTAAGAAAAACCGCCCGGCACGATAATCGCGTCGTAGCCGGTCAGATCATCATCCTGATGCCAGATGTAATCGGCTTCCTGGCCCAATACGCCGTTCACGGCGTGATGGCAATCGGTTTCGCTCCAGGTGCCCGGAAAGACTAGGATGCCGAAGCGCATGGCGAGAATCAGCCAGCGGTTTCCAGCAGGCGCGCAACGACAGCATTGACATCGCCGCCATCGGCCTTGCCGCGCACCTGCGGCATAATCCTTCCCATCACCTTGCCCCGGTCGGAAAGTCCGGTGGCGCCCAGATCGGCAATAGCCTGGCGAGCCAGCGCTTCCAGTTCTGCCACGCCCAACTGCTCCGGCAGGTATTCCTGCACCACTGCCAACGCCGCCGTTTCCTGCGCTACCAGGTCGTCGCGGCCGCCATCGCTGAACATCTGTATGCTCTCGCGCCGATCCTTGACCTGCTTGGCCACCACGTCCACCACGCCAGCTTCATCCAGCTCTTTGAGGTTATTCTTCTCAACCAGCTGAATCTGGCTTTTGAGGAACCGTAGAGCGTCCAGCCGTTCCTGATCCCGTGCGCGCATTGCGTGGCGAATATCTTCTTCCAAACGTTCCTTAATGCTCATAATCGCACCGCCGCAATGTATGCCGCCAGCCCCAACCAAAGGTGACTTGAGAGCCGGCTGTCCAGTCCATTTATGCTACAACGCCAGTGCCCCCAAAGCAACCGTGCTATAATTTGGCAACCTGCCGAAGTGGCGGAATGGTAGACGCGCCGGTCTCAAAAACCGGTGGGAGTAAATCCCGTGTCGGTTCGAGTCCGACCTTCGGCACCACTTTCTCAATAAGGGTCGGTTGCAAACTCAAACAAGGTATCAATAACTTGCGTATTGACAGATATCGGCCGATTTGGCTGGACAAATGCTGGACAAATCCCCAGCACCGCACAGTAAGAGGCCGTAATCAACAGCAATCGACGGCATGATCGCGCCCGGAAACCCCGGGCGCGATTTTATTGTTCGGTGGCCGGGAATCACTCACATCCACAATGCCCCGCATAGCTTGGTACCGATGTAAGCCGACGGCCGGGACCGCGTCGACTCTTCCCTTCAGGTCCGCGGTTGAACAGAGAATTGTGTCCCAGTTTCAATCCGGCAACGTGACATATTAGCGGGTGCGGTGGCGGCGGTGGCGGAAAATTGTCCCGCAGGAAGGTGAGGTGTAGGCGGCCAACGCCGCACCGTGTCGATCGCCAATGGCTGCTGGTTGATGCTGGACGCCAGCCAGGCTGGACTTTACGCAAAATCTAGAAAGAGCAACGGACGCCCCCGCTCTGGCGCGGCGCCACCTGTGGCTGGCGTCGGAAGATTTTTGACTGTCCGCAGCTGATCCAGATATTCGGGAACTCCCGGTCGCTCTATACGATCCACTCGCAGACGCCCTCGCTCATGCCGCTCAAAATGCGTAAAGTCCAGCCAAGCAATCAGCGCAGAACACCAGGGCCCGGACGGCTATACCTTGGACGTTCTGGATTTCACCGAATAGGACGCACCAGATCACGCCAAATCCAGGACCATCACGCTGTTCTGGCGGGAGCCGACTCCATGAGCCAGCAACCGCAGGGCGTCCTGATCGCCATCGACTGGTAGAACATCAGACGCGGCGGGCAGCTCTGCCGCTGCAACGTGAGGCCGGCCGAGCTGTGCCGGGCCATGCAGGACGTGGGCCGAGTTTTCGGAGAGGTCGTGGGAGGCAAGGCCTTCGGCGACTGGTCGCTCCGGCCCGAGGACGGACGGGAGTTCGCCGAGCATGATATCGTCCCTTATCACGCTCCTCGGACCAGCACCGGCAAGGACCGGTCCGACCCGGCCATCCTGTTGGAGGTCTACGAGTGGATCCGGGACCGTGAGGACCGCGGCACGGTGATCCTGGGTTCGGGTGACGCCGACTACCAGGCCCTGGTGGACCGAGCCCGCGTCCACGGGCGACGCATCGTGCTGTGCGCCTTCAGCCAGTCGGTGTCCCGAGACCTGCTGGCGCGGCCCCGCTATTCCCGCTTGAGGCCGAGCTGGGTATCCAGTTGGCGGAACACGGCGACGTCAACCTGGACCTCACGGCTGATTCCGAGGAGGGCGACGCCGGGCATCGACGATGTCCTGGTGCGGTTCATTCAGGAGATGTACAAGCTGGAAGGCCGGCTGAGCCTTGTCGGCTACAGCATGCTGTGCAATCAGTGGATGCTGGATTGGGGATTGCCTGGAACGAGCACGAGTGCAGCCGGCCGATCGACGAGTACTAGAAAGCGGGCCGGAAACTGGAGTGGTTTTGGCCAAGGGTTATACTCCGGGCAATCGAGGCTAACGGAGCAGAGCAATGCTGGGCAAGCGTTCGGACCAAAAAGGGCCTTTGGGAAGCGGACCGGTTGTATCTGGACTACGTGGGCCAGGACACCTTCTACGGCTTGCTGGCCTCACTGCGGGGCCAGTTGTTCCGCGATGACGATTTCGCCGAGATCTACTGTCCGGACAATGGCCGGGACAGCGTGCCGCCCAGCCTGCTGGCCACGGCGCTGCTGCTGCAGACCTACGACAAGGTGAGCGACGCCGAGGCCAAGGCGAGGGCTGACTTCGACATCCGGTGGAAGGTGGCGTTGGGGATTGAGATTGAGGATAGACCCTTTGCCAAGAGCACGCTGCAGATGTTCCGGGCGCAGTTGATACTGCACGACAAGGTGCGGGAGGTGTTCGAGAGCAGCCTGCGATTGGCGCGGCAGTCGGGCTACCTGAAAAAACGTGGGATGCGGGTGGCGCTGGACACGACCTACATCCTGGGACGGGGCGCGGTGAAGGACACTTACAATCTGCTGGCGGACGGGATGGTGAAGCTGATGCGGGTCCTGGCGGCCGTGGCGAACACCACCGTCAGGGAATGGGCCGAAGGCCAGGGGTACGACAAGTACCTGGGTTCCAGCATCAAGGGCGAGGCGGCGATTGACTGGTCGGACCGCAGAGCGCGGGCGGCGTTGCTGGCTGAGATAGTGGCCGACGCGGACCGGCTGCTGGAACTGGCGCGGCGGGCGTGGGTGGAATTGCCCGAGGACAGCGCCCAGCGGCAGATCATAGTGGACGGGGCGGAGTTGCTGGGACAGTTGCTGCACCAGGACATCGAGCGCAAGAGCGGCGATGCTGATGCTCATGCTGATGACGGGGTGAGCCTCAGGGACGGGGTGAGCAAGGACCGGATGGTGTCGGTGCCTGACCCGGAGATGCGCCACGGGCACAAGAGCAGCCGGCGGCGCTTCAACGGACACAAGGCGGCCATCGTGGTGGACACCGACAGCCAGCTGATCACCGCCGTGGACGTGTTGCCGGGTAACGCTCCCGACAATCTGGGGGCATTGGAACTGGTGGAGCAGAGCGAAGCGAGCACCGGCTCGGTGGTGCAGGAAGCCATGGGCGACGCCGCCGATGGGGACGGCGGGACCCGCCAGACCTTCGCCGACGCGGGAAGGCAGTTGGTGGCCAAAGTGCCGGGCCGGCCCAACCGGAGCCATTTTCCCAAGGATGACTTTCACCTTGACTTGGCCGCGGGCAGTTGCACCTGTCCGGCGGGACAGGTTACCCACGCCATGGTGTCGGCGGGGAAACGGACGGATGCCGCGGGCCGGGTCTACCGATTGCAGGCCTTCCAGTTCGACGGGGCGGTATGTCGGGCATGTCCACTGCGGTCCCAGTGCATCGCGGCCAAAGGCAGGCCGGGACGCAGAGTGCTGATCCACCCGCAGGAAGCCCTGCTGCAGGAGGCACGAGCGTTGCAGCAAAGCGCTGCCTACGACGAGTATCGAGCGCGACGGGTGGTGGTAGAGCATCGGCTGGCGCGGCTGGTCCAGCTGGGAATCCGCCAGTCCCGCTACTTCGGTAGGGTCAAAACCCGATTCCAGGTGTACTTGGCTGCCACGGTGGCCAACCTGACCCTGGTGTTGGGCAACATCGGTCTGTCAGGCGGTACCAGTGGCGGCGCAGCAGGCCACCGCGTCGTCCTCAATGATGTCCACGCTGTTGTCGCCAATACTGCGGCCAATTTGGGCGCTGTCCGGCTCGGACAACTATGGTCCGTGATTTTGCTCACCACGGCTTTACTGCCGCAACTCCACTTCCGAATCAGGGCTTTCCGGCCCGGTTTCTAGGGCTAATCGACAATTGGACGAAACCCGGTTGTGGTAGTAGGGCAGAAACAGAGTACCAGGAGGTACAGTGAAACTCTAGCAGCAAAATGTGCTGGAAGGGAGGTATGTGATGAGTTACCAGTTGAGCAGCACTCAATGGCGGCAGGTGGAGAGTTTCCTGCCGGGGCGTCCCGGTTGGGTCGGCGTTACCGCCAAGGACAACCGGACCTTCGTCAACGGCGTCCTGTGGGTGCTGCGCAGCGGCGCACAGTGGAAAGACCTGCCCCCGGGGTACGGCAACTGGAAAAGCGTCCACAAGCGTTTCACCCGCTGGGCCAGGGCCGGAATCTGGGAGAGGATCTTCCAAGTGTTGCTGGACGACCCGGACAACAGATACGTGATGATTGATTCCACCATAGTGCGGGCCCATCAGCAGGCGGCCTGTGGCAAAGGGGGGGCCAAAGTGAGGCTCTGGGCCGCTCCCGCGGCGGACTGAGCACCAAGGTTCATCTCCTTGTTGATGCCCAGGGGTGCCCGGTGCGTTTCTCTCTCACCGGCGGTCAGCGGGCGGATGTCTCCCAGGCCATACCTCTGCTGACCGGTATCGAGACTGGGGCCGTCATCGCCGACAAGGGGTATGAAAGCAACCGGGTACTGGCCTTCATCCGGGACCAAGGAGCGGAAGCGGTCATACCGCCCAAGTCAAACCGGAGGGACCCTTGGGAATACGACCGGGAACTGTATCGGGAGCGCAACCTGATTGAGCGAGCCTTCAACAAATTGAAACAGTGGCGCAGAATTGCAACCCGGTATGATCGCAGGAGCTTGTATTTTCTGTCGGCCCTGCACTTGGTAGCCTCTGTCATCTGGGGTTAGCAATTGTCGATTAGCCCTAGTACTCAATCAATGTTGGAATTGAAAGGATAGAGGCGATGCAATTTGGTTCTGGCGTCCTGGGTGTTGAACCGCCAGTTGATGGTGGCCTTGGAGGCGTTGCGCTGGACCTCATAGGCGTTGATGGCTCGCTGCAGGGCAGTCTCGTCGGGATTACGCCCCTGGAGACAGGCCCGGGTCAACACGCTGAACTCGATCTCCGCCATCCCTTCGGCAAGCTCAGGACAGGATTGAGCCAACTGGCGTGCTTGGGCGTGTGGTGAAATTCCAGCCGCCTGACGATGCGCCGAGCTTCGGCGGCGGGGAAGGTCTCGTAGAGGGAGGCCATACGATGGGTATTCAGATTGTCCAGCACCACTCGGACCACCGGAGCATCTGGGTAGGCCTCATCCACCAGCCACCGCATCTGGTGGGCAAAGTCTTCCATGGTGCGTCGCTCGGTGATCGCCACGTGTCGCCAGCCGGCCAGGGGTTCGCAGGTCAGGAAGATGTTGCGCGTACCGGCGCGGCGATACTCGTAATCCTGACGCCGCGGTTGTCCCGGCTGCACCGGAATGGGCGGCCTGGTGTCGGCCAGCAACTGAGTGGAGGTCTCATCAAAGCAGACCACCGGCCGGTCTGGGTCGTAGGGCTCAGCGTACAAGTCCAGCACGTCCTCCATCGCCGCCACGAATTCACCCCCTACCTTGGGGATACACCACTGCTGCTTCCGCCACGGCTGGAGGACGTTTTTTTGAGCCTCAACCGCACCGTCTCATGGGACAGGGACTCCACCAACCCCAACTCCACCACTCGGTCGGCCAAAAGATGCAGGGTCCAGTAGGCGTGGCCATCGGGCGCTGGGCTGCACGCCAGGGCGATCAGGTGGGCCTCCCCCTTGTCATCAAGCTTCCGGTATCGGTTGGCCTGGACCCGGTCCTGCAACACGCCATCTAAACCTTTCTCAGCGTACCGCCGTTTGGCGCGGTACACCGTACCCTTGGAGATGTCCAAAGCGGCCGCCACCTGTGGTGCGTTCCATCCCTCATCTACTTTCAGCAGGGTGCGCGCTCGGGCGATGATACGCGCCGAACTTTTGCCGCTGCGAATCAGCTGGCTCAGTCGCTCGCGTTCGTCCGGCGTCAACTGTACCGCGTATTGCTCCAGGGCCATGATTACTACACCTCCACACCACTCTATTTTGCAGTCAGCGTAGCACTTGGAAGCCTTTCACTAAAACTACCTACAATGCTGATTTGAACCAGTACTAAACCAAAGCCAAGGTGAAATGCGCAGACGCATGGGGTAAATTTATGAAGGAACCGAGGTAGCTGGTCTCAGAAATTGCGAGGGGTTGGTGATGGGCGTGAGGGAGATAGATCGGTCTCTGGAACAATGGCAGATGGGAGTCAAGGACTTGCGGCGGCGGATGATTCTGGCTCCCACGCCCCGGGAGCGGGAGCGGTGGTACGCCATCCTGCTGCTGGCTCAGGGCTTGACGGCAGCGGCGACGGCGGAGGCGCTGGAGCGGGACCCCCACACTATCGGGCGTTGGGCGTCGGCCTTCGGTGAGGGAGGGCCTGCGGCCCTGATATTCGAGCAGACCGGTGGTTCCCCCCCGCCCTTGACCAGACGCAGCAGGAGGAGTTGAAAGGGGCGGTGGAACAACCGCCCGCTGCGGCGGGCATCCAACTGGCCAACTGGTATTGGAGGGTGGTGCGGCAGTTTGTCTCAGAACGGTTTGGCATCAGCCTGTGCCGCAGCAGTTGCCTGAACTGGCTTTACCGGCTGGGGTTTGCCTGCAAGCGCCCCAAGAAGCGTCTGCTCAAGGCGAATGAGTCCAAGCGGGAGGCCTTCGTGGCGGAGTACGCCGCCCGGTGGGAGGAGGCCCAACGGACTGAAGCCAGCATATTCTTTGCTGATGAGGCCCACTTCCGGGCGGACGCGGAATTGCGGGGCAAGTGGGTGCTGAAGGGTAAGCCTGCGTTGGTGGACTCCAATAGCCCGCGGTATGGGGAGAAGGCCAGCTACTATTCAGCGGTGTGCCTGGAGACGGGCGAGGTGGAATGGATGGAACTGGAGGGCAACAGCAACAGCGGGACCTCGGTTGCCTTCCTGACGCAACTGCCTGACGCAACTGAAGGAAAAGCATCCAGGGCCGCTGCGGGTCATCTGGGACAATGCGCCGGCCCACCGTGGGGAAGCGGTGCGGGAGTACCTCAGGACGCCTGAGCTGGAGCTGAGGCTGGTGAACCTGCCGGGCTACAGCCCGGACTTCAACGCCGATGAGGCTATCTGGGGCTGGGCGAGAGAGGAGGCCACTGGCAATCTGTGCCTGGGGAGCAGGGCGGCGGTGCAGGAGAGGGTCGGCAAATTCCTGGCCGGGCTGTCCAGCCGGAAAGACGAGGTGAGACGGCGCTGCCGGACGGTCCTGCAATCAAGGGCCGAAACACTCCCGCGAGACTCCCGCCCCGATTCCCAGCACCCGGTAAATGCACATCCCTCCTTGGCTTTGGTTTAGTACTGTTGCCAGGTAGATTTGTAAGAATATAAGAAAGCAGCCATACTTGGGCATGATCTTTGTGTGAGGAAGTGCCCAGCCATGGCTGCCATCAAGTATAAAGTCAAACTGACCGAGTCCGAACGGACCTGTCTCAATGAGGTTTCCCACCGGGGCAAGCCGTCAGTCCGCACCGTCAAGCGGGCGCTCGCGCTGCTCAAAGCTGACGAAGGGCTTGGGGACCGTGAGATAGCCGATGTGCTGTTGATCAGCGCCGCTACCGTTGCCAGAGCGCGGAAGCGGTACGTGGAGGAAGGACTTGAGGCCGCCATCAATGACCGACCGCGGCCGGGCCGGGAGCGCAAGCTGGACGGCAAGCAGGAAGCGCACCTGATCGCCTTCGCGTGCAGCGCAGCGCCCGCAGGACACGCGCACTGGACGCTCCAGTTGCTGGCCGACAAGGTGGTGGAGTTGGAGTTTGCCGAGAGCATCTCCCTGGAGACGGTGCGCCAGATACTCAAAAAAATGAACTCAAGCCCTGGAAGAAGAAAGAGTGGTGTATCCCCAAGGTGAGCGGGGAGTTCGTGGCGCAGATGGAGGACGTGCTGGACTTGTACCACCAGGAGTACAACCCGGAGCCTCCGGTAGTGTGTTTCGACGAGACCTCCAGGCAATTGACCGGGGAGGTGCGTCCGCCCATCAAGGCCGTTCCTGGACGGGTGGAACGCTATGACACTGAGTACCAGCGAAACGGGACCCGGAACCTGTTCATGATCTGCGAGCCGAAGGGTGGATGGAGACATGTCGCCGTGACCGGGCGCCGCACTGCCGTGGACTTCGCGCACCAGATGCGGTGGCTGGTGGACGAGGCCTACCCTGATGCCGAGGTTGTCAGGCTGGTGCTGGACAACCTCAACACCCACAAGCCCGGCTCGCTCTACGAAGCATTTGAGCCATCCGAAGCCCGGCGCATCGCTAAACGGCTGGAGTTTCATTACACCCCCACTCATGGCAGCTGGCTGAATGTCGCTGAGATCGAGTTGAGCGTCTTCAGCAGAGCGTGTCTGAACCGCCCTATCAGCGATGAGCCGGAGCTGCGGCGAGAGGTTGCGGCGCTCGAAAGCGAGCGCAACGAAGCAAAATCAGCCATAGACTGGCGGTTTTCCACCCAAGATGCTCGTAGTAAGCTCCAACATATCTACCCTCCAAAATCAAATTGAAACGGATTCAGACCGGCGGCGAGGAGATCGGCGTTTATGAAGGTGGGGCATTCCGCCTCGTTGGGCAGAAGCTCCATAGCGAGGGTGGTTTCGCCGGCCCCATTGGGCCCGGCAATTGTGATGATTCTCTTCGCGGGGTTGTTTGTCATACTATCCCTTAAACCGCTCCCGCTTCGCGCAGCGCCGCCACTTCCGCGCCGCTATATCCCAGTAGCCCGGTCAGGACGGCTTCGGTATCCTGGCCCAGGGTTGGCGGCGGCGCGAAGTTATCGGGGCTGCCGGTCTTGATGGGGTTGCCGGCGGTGCGGTAGGCGCCGGCGACTGGATGGTTGATTTCCACCACCATGTCGCGTAGCTGCACCTGCGGGTCGGCCAGGGCCTCGCCAATGTTGTTGACCGGGCCGCCGGGCACATCGTACTTCAGCAGCAGTTGCTCCCACTCGGGGCGCGGCTTTGTCATAAAGCCTGCGGTCAGGGCTTCTTCGAGCGCATCGCGGTTCTCGATGCGGGAGGGGGCGGTGGTGAAGCGTAGGTCTTCATCCATGCCCCGCAGCGCTTCGATTTCGCCGGCCATCATGCGCAGGGCCTTCATGGCGAATTCCTGGCTGGCGCAGTGAACCTGCACGTATTTGCCGTCGGAGCATTGGTAGGCGCCCACGGGGAGGTTGGACGGAGCCGATGGGCTGCGGCACCTCGCCGGACACGAGGTAGAACTGCCCCAGGTGGGCTTGCAGGGCAATCTGAACGTCCAGCAGGGCGATGTCCAGGCGGCGCCCCTCGCCGGTGAACCGCCGCCCGTACAACGCGGAGGCGATGCTTAGGGCGGCCACGTAGCCGCCGACCATGTCGCCCACCGGAAAGCCCATGAACACCGGCGGCTGGCCGGGGTTGCCGGTGACGCTCATCCCGCCGCCCATGGCCTGCACGATGCCGTCGAAGCCGGGCCGCTCACGGTACGGCCCCTCTTGCCCGAAGGCCGACAGCGAGCAGGCGATGATGGACGGGTTGATTGCCTTCAACGATTCGTAGTCCAGTCCCAGGCGCTCCAGCACCGAAGGCCGGAATGCGTCGAACACCACGTCGGACACGGCTACGAGCCGGCGGCAGACTTCCCGGCCCTCCGGCGTTCGCAGGTCTATGGTTACGCTCTTCTTGTTGCGGTTGAAGTTCAGGTAATAGGCGCTCTCGCCGCCGAGGAAGTGGGGGCCGATGCGCCGCGACATATCCCCCACGCCGGGCTGCTCGATCTTGATTATCTCAGCACCCAGGTCGCCCAGCGTCCGCGCCGCCACCGGCCCGGCGATAGCCTGCGACATTTCGAGGATGCGGACACCCTGCAACGGAGGAGTCATATTCTCTTGCCCATCTTCACTGCTTGGTGGCCTATTCCGTGGACAGGAGGGCTGCCAGCTCTCGCACGTCCTCCATTTCGTCCAGCGATTCTATGGCGGCGATGATTTGTTGCTGGCGTTCCGGGCTGATGACCGTTGCGGTAAGGACGGCCGAACTTCTCTTTCATTTCGGCCCACGACAGGGCATTCTCCGGGTCGCCCTTGGGGTATCGGATGTCGCTGCGCAGGCGGCGTCCGTCGGCGGTGGAGACCTCAGCCCAAGCGCGAAACTCGCGGGGGAAGTGGGCGTCCAACTCCGGGTCGGTCACACACTTCACCCGCGGCAGGATGCGGCTTATCTCCGGGCGGTCAGGCACCCCGTCGGCGTATTCCTCCAGCGACGCGCGGCCATAGGCCAAGGCCACCGCCGCGCCGAAGGGCATGGAGAACTGCATATCCACGACTGTCTTGGGGTTGGCCTTGTCCTCTTCTGGAGACGCTACCAGCTTGAAACCGCCGCTGAGTACTCCGACGGTCACTTCCTCGACGTCATCGGCCTCCAGACCATGGGTGTTGCGGATGTCTATCAGGCAGTCTATGGGTCCCTGCTTGTAACGGCAGCAAGCAGGGGGCTTGATTCCCGTGCGGGTAATCAGATATTCGTCCCCCAGGTCTTGCAGCACCAGCGACATGTCGGGGTTGCCGGAATAGGCTTGCAGGAAGCCGTCGCGCCCCTCGAGGATGGTGGTGGGGCCGGTGTGTAGCCGGAGCGGGCCAGCAGGGCCGCCCAGGAACCGCTGTGCGACGCCCAGCCGGGATGGAATCGCTTGGTCCAGGCTCCCTGCGCCAGGTATTCCATGCTGCCGGCGGTCTGGCTGCCCGCGATGCCCAGGGCGTGGATGAAGTCGTCGCCCTGCAGCCCCAGCAGCCGCCCGGCCACCACCGCAGCGCCGAAAGCCCCGCAGGTGCCGGTGGGATGGAAGCCTCGCCCGTAATGCTCGGCAGGCTGCAATGCGCGGCCCAGCCGCACGATGACGTCGTACCCCGCAACCACTGCGGCGATGAAGTCCTTGCCCGACACATGGGCCAGGTCGGCCATCGAAAGGGCGGTGGGAAAGGCCACCACGCCCGGATGCAGCGACGCCTCGTTGTTCACGTCGTCCATCTCTATGCTGTGAAAGGCGATGCCGTTGGCCATCGAAGCGTACTCCGGCAGCACTCGATAGGGCGTACCGACGACCACCGACGGCCCGGAGCGGTCCAGCCGCTGCAGCGCATCAACGACAGCGTGCGCCGAGCCGGTGGTGGAGCCGTTGAGCGTAACTGCGGCGAAGTCCAGGCACAGGTACTTGGCCCAGTCGATCACCTCCGGCGACAGATCCTCGTACTCGAGCGCCTGCGCGAAGCTGCCTAGAAGTCTGGCCGGAAAGCCAATTTGCCAAGTTTTTGGCGTTGAGCATCAGACGTATTATTGTCGCCTTCGCCGTCATGATGTATGCAAAGCGTCCCGACGATCCATTTATGCGTCGATAATCGGCGTAGGGAATACCCCATTTCCCGAAGCATCGGGGTTTCCGGCCGCGTTTCTAGGGCGCGGGTCATGCCGGTTTCGTTGTTGTTCTGAACCATGGCTGAGAACCTCCATCAAGTATTACAACGACGGTTCTCAAAATACTATTCGTCGTGCTCGACCAGTTCGAAATAGGGTAACATACTCGCCAAATCCAGCCCGCCTACAACCCCGACTCGTACAGGAAGTCGCCGGTGGTGTAGTTGTTGAGCAGATGGCGGGCGATGACCAGGCGCTGAATCTCGTTGGTTCCCTCGCCGATCATCATCAGCGGGGCGTCGCGGAAGTGGCGCTCCACCGTCAGGTCCTGGGTGTAGCCGTAGCCGCCGTGGATGCGCATGGCGTCGATGGCGACCTGCATACACATCTCGCTGGCGAACAGCTTGGCCATTCCTGCCTCCATGTCGGCGCGCTCGCCCCGGTCCTTCTTCTCGGCGGCGTGGAGCACCATCAGGTGGGCCGCCTGTATCTGGGTCGCCATGTTGGCCAGCATTATCTGCACGCTCTGGTGTTCTCCGATGGGCTTGCCGAAGGTTTGGCGCTGCTTGGCGTATCGCGTGGATTCTTCCAGCGCGGCCCGCGCCACACCGAGGCAGCGGGCGGCAACATTGATGCGGCCCAACTCCAGCCCGCTCATTATCTGGTAGAACCCCTTGCCCTCCTCGCCGCTGACCAGATTCCCGCCGGATACGCGGTAGTCCTCGAAGGACAGCTCGCAGGTATCCACGCCCTTGTAGCCCAGCTTCGGTATGTCCCGCACCACGTTGAAGCCCGGCCCCTTCTCGGCGATGAAGATGCTGATGCCGCGCCGGGGCGGGTCGGCGTTCGGGTCGGTCTTGGCGACCAGGGCGAAGGTGTTGCCGTGGCGCCCGTTGGCAATCAGGCTCTTGGCCCCGTTTACCACGTATTCGTCGCCTTCGCGGACGGCGCGAGTCTCGATGGCCTGGACGTCGCTGCCCGCGTTGGGCTCGGTGATGCAGATGCCGCCTCGCTTCTCGCCGGTCGCCATCAGGGGCAGGAATCGCTCCTTCTGCTCCAGTGTTCCGTGGGTCGTGATCATGTAGGCCATGATGAGGTGGGAGTTCAGTATCCCGCTCAGGCTCATCCATCCCCGGCAGATTTCCTCGATGACCAGGGCGTAGGACGTGACATCCAGCTCAAGCCCGCCGTACTCTTCGGGGATCACCGCGCCGAACAAGCCCAGCTCCTTCATCCGCTCCACCAGCTCGAAGGGGTACTCGTCGGCGTGTTCCATTTTCTGGGCGACAGGTTGGACTTCCCTGCGGACAAACTCTCTGATTGTGGCGACCATGCCGCGCTGCGCTTCAGTCAATTGAGGCAAAACCGCTCCTGAATCCGGGCTGATTTCGTGACGGCATTTTATCACGCGCCGGGCGCAGCCAAGTTTGACACCCCAAGGGCGGCGCACTAAACTCGCCTGTAACCGCGTTGCCTGACAATCATCGGCGAGTGTTTTATTATGAAATGATGGCAGCCGCGTCCGCTTTCGCCCCCCAAATGCTCAAAATAGTGAGGTATCGCAATGCCGGATAAGCCAGAATACATAGACCTGCTCAACGACATTCGCCTGCAGGAGCACCGGGCTGGAGTCTTCCTCAAGGCGTGGGCCGATAAGACCGAGCATCCGGGGCTGAAGGGCTGCCTTTCTCTGGTAGCCGAGCGCGAGACCAGCCACGGGGACATCTTCGATCGGCGCATTCGTGAGTTGGGCGGCGCCCCCGAGGACAAGGACGACGCCATGTTTGCCGAGCGGCTGCGCGTGGCCGGTTCGGAAATGACCGACAAGGAAAAGATCGTCTGGATGCGCGAAGCCCAAACTCGTGTAACCCTGCCCACTGTGCGCCAGCGCTATGAGGCTGCCTCAGTTGATGAGTCTGTCGACCAGCTGACACGTTCTCTGATCAAGTGGTTCACCGAGGTGGAGGACGACTCCGGCGCCTCCATGCGGGCGGTGTACGCCGAGATCGAGCGGGAGGACTAACCGGATGAAATTCGGAGCCTTCTTCGTGGGCCAGCGCCCCCTGCTGCACGAGCAATACGCCGACGAGAGCAAGATCAATCCCAACCCGGTCAGCCGCACCGACGTCGAGGTCTACGAGGACATTCTGCGCGGCGCGGAATTGGCGGAGGAACTGGGCTTCGACTCGGTGTGGATTGCCGAGCACGCTTTCAGCGAACACAGCATCATCAGCTCGCCCCACAGCCTGCTGGCCGCCATCGCCGCCAAGACCAAGCGGGTCAAGGTGGGCGTGGCCTGCACCATAGTGCCGTGGCACGCTCCACTGCGGCTGGCGCAGGACCTGGCCACACTGGACATTATTAGCCAGGGACGCCTGATTGTCGGGGCCGGCCGCGGCTACCAGAAGCGGGAGTTCGACATCTATGGCCTGGACATCGCCGAATCCCGCGACCGTTTCATCGAGGGCATGGACATCGCTGTCAGGTCGTGGACGGAGGACACCTTCTCCTACGACGGCGACTATTTCAGCTTCCCGGAAGTGCGGGTTATTCCCAAGCCGGTGCAGCAGCCGCATCCGCCCATATTTATGGCGGTCACTCACAGCCCGGAATCGGTAGAGATTGCCGTCCGCAACCGTTGGGGGTTGTTCACCGTGGGCAGCAGTTTCTTCCCTGCTTCGCCGGACTCTCGACTTTGTACAAAAGCTAGATAAATTATAAGAACAGGGCAAGCTCGACCAAATCACTACAAGAGGTCGCGTATGCCCACCCTGCCCGCAGTCATAGTAACCCTGCTGCTGCCCTTTGAGCACCTGTTTGACCCCAGGACCTGGCGCAAAGCCCAACTCCTGGCCATGGGAGCGATCCTGTCTCCCGGCAAGCGCACCGTGTCCTCCGCCCTCAACATCCTGGGGATTGGGCAGCACGGCGACTTCGCCATCTATCACCAGGTGCTCAACCGTGCCCGATGGTCGCCGCTGCAACTGAGCCGGGTGCTGTTGCTGCTGGTGGCCGGGCGCCTTGGTTCATCCACCGAGCCGTTGGTGTTCGGCATTGACGAGACGGTGGAACGACGCTGGGGCCGGAAGATTGCGGCCAAGGGGCGGTATCGGGATCCGGTGCGGTCCAAGGACGACCAGGTGGTGATGACCCCCGGATTGCAATGGGTGAGCCTGATGTTGCTGACGCGTATCGGATGGGCGGGTCGACACTGGGCGCTACCGTTTTTGACCGCGCTGGTGGTGTCGGCCCGCTACGACCGGCGCAAAGGTCGCCGGCACCAGACGTTCACCGACTACGCCCAGCAGATGCTGGTCTGCCTGCGCCGGTGGCTGCCGGACCGGGACCTGGTGGTGGTGGCCGATGGCGGCTACGCCAAGCGCGAGTTCCTGCGGCATTGCCAGAGTATGTCAAAGCCGATTGTCGTCGTCACCAAACTGCGCAAGGACGCGTCCCGGTACCAGCCCGCGCCACCGCGGCGGCCCGGCCAGATCGGGCGGCCCCGGGTGGTCGGCGCGCGATTGCCCAGTCCCACGGCGGTGCTGGACGATCCCGCTACACAATGGATTCCCTACCGCGCCACCGGTTCCGACGGCAGTACCGCCATGGTCGAGCTCGCTTCGGGCGTAGCGCTGTGGTACCACGGCGGGCCGCCGCGCCTTCCCCTACGTTGGGTCGTCATCAGATACCTGGAGGAGCGCCGCGGGCCCTATGCTTTGCTATGCACCGACACCGAGGCGGAACCCCTGCGGATACTGCAGTGGTATCTGCTGCGCTGGCAGGTCGAGGTGACCTTTGCGGAGCTGCGGGCTCACCTGGGCGTGGAAACCCAGCGCCAGTGGTCGGAACGAGCCATCGCCCGAACCACCCCCGCGCTCTTTGGCCTGTTCAGCGTGGTGACGCTGGCAGCGGATATCCTGATCGAACAGCGTGGCGGCATGGCGCCGCGCACCGCGGCGTGGTATGACAAGACCAGCCCTTCCTTCGCCGACGCCATCGCCCTGGTCAGACGACACCTCTGGGTGCAGCAGGGAACTTTTATGCCGTCCGAGCGCGAGCACGAATCGATAAAAGTCCCGCGCCTCTTGTACCACAGGATGCTCGACACGCTAGCCTATGCCGCTTGATTGTACAAAGCCGAGGCCGGACTCTGACCAGAACCTGATTAACCTCTACCGCCGGCGGATGCTGGAAGAGGGGACGGTGCCCGATGACATCGAGGTCGCCGCCGTCCGCAACGTTTATGTGGCTCCCACCGACGAGGAAGCCATCGAACTGCTCGTGCCGCGCCTGCAATGGGCTGCCGACATGGGGGACTTCCTGCGCCGCCCGCTCTCCGACGTTGTGCGGGCCTCAGGGGTGCGTGGCTATGAGCACTACATCCAAGACCCCTTTATCGAGCCGGATCTGGTGGCCGAGCGGGGCAAGGAAGGCATGGCAGCCATCGGCAGCCCCGAGAAGGTCACGGCAGCCATCAAGGAACTGGAAGAGAACCACGTCACCCACTTCATCAGCTACCTGGACGCCGGGGGCCTGTCCTACGACCAGGTGTCCAGCTCGCTGCAACTGTTCGCAGAAAAAGTGATGCCCAACTTCCGCTAAGCCGCAATCCACCGAAGAGATGAGTGTTGCGGCGTGCTGAAGGGGTAATAAGGTGCTCCTGTGCTTCTGGGATAATGGTTTGTGGAACAGGAGACCAACCAGAAACAGGGAGCACCCAATAGCAACTGTCTTGAAAGTCAACAGGCATGAGCGACGACTGGCTGAGTCATATCGCGCCAAGGGTAGCCATGTTTGAGCATGGCGTTGAGTATAACCAGCAGTTTGCGCATGGACGCGACCAGCGCCACTTTTTTCGGCTTACCAGCTGCCAGCAGCCTCTGGTAAAAGTCCCGAATAGCAGGGTTGTGGCGGCTGGCTACCAACGCTCCCATGTAGAGGACGGCCCGCACCCGGGAGCGTCCGCCCCAGACGGCGCGTTTGCCCCGCCGGGTGCCGCTGTCGCGTTGTAGGGAGCCACGCCCACAAGGGCGGCGATCTGCCGGCGATTCAGCGTGCCCAGTTCTGGCAGATGCGCCAGCAAGGTCAGCGATAGCTGCGGGCCCACGCCGGGAACCGTGCGGAGCAGGTCATCCTTCTCACGCCACACTGGACTCTGGCGCAAAGTCTGACGTAGCCCCTTATCCAAGTCGCTCAACTCTTGTTCCAACCACGCGATGTGGGCTTCAATGCGGGGACTAACGGCGCCGATGGCGGTACCCAGCCGGTTCTTCTCGGAGACCAGCATGGTCATCACCTGGCGCCTGCGGGCAGTCAGCGAGTTGAGGACCTGGGTCTCGGCGCCCTTGAGGGGGCGCACCTCAGGACGGACGGCGTCGGCGAAATGGGCCAGGACCCCCGCGTCCAGAGCGTCGGTCTTGGCCAGCGTTCTGGTGGCCCTGGCGAAGTCCCTCACCTGCCGTGGGTTGACCACCACCACCGGCAGTGCCGCAGCGGCCAGGGCGGCCACCAAGGGCAGCTCCAAGCCGCCCGTTGATTAACGACAATTGGTCCTGCCGGCGCATTGCCTCAAATCAAATGTTACTGAACTTCGGCCGTACAAGATCTCTTGGCGGATCCAAGCACAAAATTGGAGATAGCCGGACACCGTCGTCGGAAAGACTCGCTGCAACACATCGTTGGAGTTGATTTGTCCGTGCGCCGTTCCGGCGTCCGCCACTTTATTGATACCCGCCGTGCTTCGCTCAATAGTCATTACGTAAACCATTCCGTGCGGAGATTCCGCCCGCCAAGCTCACGCCGGATATCGTCGGCCTGTTTTGGACCCTCTCGATTACGGATGCGCCACATCATTCGCCCCGGGTCGTCGCTCCAGCCATCCAATCCGCGCCCTACGCGGCGGATTCCGTCGCCACCATAGCGCACCTGGCATTCAGCCTTGCAGCGACCATTTTGATACCGGACTGCCCCCGCCCAAGCGACTTTCGCCCGCGCTCTTCCCGCAACTCCCGCCGGCTCCTATTTACAGTAGCGGGCGTAGTCGGCCCTGATCTTCCCCATGGTGAACTCCCCTCTCTCCAGCTGACTACGCAACCGCTTCTCCATCGCCTCGGCGCTCAGCGTTACGGTGCCGCTGGCGCTGGACGTGGTCATGCGATACAGAGCGGTGTTGGCGTCCGTCAGGCATACCGCGTAGCGACGCAACATACGGTCGTCGGTGTTGTCCAACCCGCAGGCCAACCCGACCCACCAGCCGACAATCAGCAGCAGCGTGTTCAACCACCGATGCACGGTTGGTTCTTCCAGGCGCCGTATGACACGCAGTCGTCAAGGGCGCCGCAAGCCACTGGACCGCTGGTCCGGCATCCTCTCCCCGAACAGATCGGACGCCACCGCGGCAAAGTCGGCGTCCATGAAATAGCTCTGCAACGGGCTGTTGGCCGCCACCGGCCGCGACAACGCCATGCCCCGCTCCCGCTGGAACCTCCTCAGCACGCGGCCCATCCTCATCACCAACGTGCGCAACTCCACCGGCGTCAGGTCCGTCCTCTGGCAGAGTGTGTTCCGATGGATGCCAGCTGCACCGGCCCGCCACACTTGGAACATCACCCGTCCGGCCACGACGTCCAGGCCTGCCGTGAAGTCGGCAGCCAGCTCCTCCGTCCAGTGGCCGGGCGCCAACGCTGCAGAAGTTGCCGTTGTCCCCGGCTCCGGAACAGTGTCCACAGCCGACGCTCCCTCCTCCGCTAGGAGCGAGTCCGAGTATTGGCTAACCAGTCTCCCCGGGCAAGCCGTGATCGGCGTCAATTATTCATGGTGGTTGACGATGCTCACTTTGGGAGGCTCTTTGCATGGGACGTCGCTCCCAGCTGGCGGGGTGGACATCCCACGCGCTCGGTTATCCGGGTGGCCCATGGTCATCCGGGTGCCAGTCGGCCGCAGCGGAACAGCTTGAGCAGGTTGTGCCCGGTGCAGATCAGGGACCACTCGCCGTTGACTTTTTCCAAGCCCCGCATCAGGAACTGCCGGAAACCCCGTCCCTGCTTGATCTGGCCGAAGAGCGACTCCACCGTCTCCATGCGCAACGCGTAGCGTTGGCGACCCCGCCTGGTCTGCAGCTTGCGCCGCATCCGGTCCCTGGGGGACAGCTGACGGGGTATGCGACCTCGGGCCGCCGGCGGAACCACTCTGCCGTGGCGGGTCTGCTCCGGCGCGACGAACGGGTCCACGCCCAGAGCAGAAAGCTCGTCGACTGCCTTTGCCGAGTAATAGCCAGCATCGGCGGATACTTCCCTGGGGACTGCACCGACGTTGTCGATGGTCTCCTGCATCATGCCCGTAGCCTGTTGCTTGTCCGTGGTCTGGTTGGTGGCCCGCGCCGCCACGATCACCTGGTGAGCGCTGTCCACCATCGCCTGGCAGTTGTACGCCGGCAGGAAGTCCTTCCCGCCGGGCCCAGGCATAATGCGCGACTCGGCATCGGTGAAGTTACGCTGGGCCTTGTCGTCGGGCACTCCCGGGTGCTTACGACCTTCGGCCTCGGCCCGTTCGGCCGCCGCCTGCGCCTCGGCTTCCAGCGCCGCCATGGCCTCCCGTATCTTCTCCAACCGACCCTCTCGAAAGGCCAACTCCTCCGGCAACTCATCCCCACGCCGGTCCTTGCCGTACCGCCGGTCCTCATCATCATCCGCTGCCTGAGCTCGTCGCAACAACTCCGTCACCTCCGCCGCCAACTGCGCTTCCTTCTCCTTCATCTGTTGGTAACTCATCGCCTTATGCTTCGATGCGTTGGCCTTGACCTTCGTGCCGTCCAGCGCCACGTGCCCCAGCTTCACCAGCCCCGCCTGCTGGCACAACGCCAGTACCTGCAGGAACAGACCCGACAGCGCATCCAGATTATCCGTGCGAAAGTCGCTGATGGTGCGGAAGTCCGGTGTGTTGTTCGCCGCCAGCACTCTGAAGGCGATGTCCTCGTGAAGCCTCTGGGCAATCCTCCTTGAGGACGACACCCCGACGCAGTAGCCGTAGAGCAACACCTTCACCATCATCCGCGGATGATAGGGCGGCCCGCCACGCCGTTCCCCCTCGTAACGCCCGGTGATGTCAGACAGGTCCAACTAGTACTCAATCAATGTTGGAATTGAAGGGATAGAGGCGATGCAATTTGGTTCTGGCGTCCTGGGTGTTGAACCGCCAGTTGATGGTGGCCTTGGAGGCGTTGCGCTGGACCTCATAGGCGTTGATGGCTCGCTGCAGGGCAGTCTCGTCGGGATTACGCCCCTGGAGACAGGCCCGGGTCAACACGCTGAACTCGATCTCCGCCATCCCTTCGGCAAGCTCAGGACAGGATTGAGCCAACTGGCGTGCTTGGGCGTGTGGTGAAATTCCAGCCGCCTGACGATGCGCCGAGCTTCGGCGGCGGGGAAGGTCTCGTAGAGGGAGGCCATACGATGGGTATTCAGATTGTCCAGCACCACTCGGACCACCGGAGCATCTGGGTAGGCCTCATCCACCAGCCACCGCATCTGGTGGGCAAAGTCTTCCATGGTGCGTCGCTCGGTGATCGCCACGTGTCGCCAGCCGGCCAGGGGTTCGCAGGTCAGGAAGATGTTGCGCGTACCGGCGCGGCGATACTCGTAATCCTGACGCCGCGGTTGTCCCGGCTGCACCGGAATGGGCGGCCTGGTGTCGGCCAGCAACTGAGTGGAGGTCTCATCAAAGCAGACCACCGGCCGGTCTGGGTCGTAGGGCTCAGCGTACAAGTCCAGCACGTCCTCCATCGCCGCCACGAATTCACCCCCTACCTTGGGGATACACCACTGCTGCTTCCGCCACGGCTGGAGGACGTTTTTTTGAGCCTCAACCGCACCGTCTCATGGGACAGGGACTCCACCAACCCCAACTCCACCACTCGGTCGGCCAAAAGATGCAGGGTCCAGTAGGCGTGGCCATCGGGCGCTGGGCTGCACGCCAGGGCGATCAGGTGGGCCTCCCCCTTGTCATCAAGCTTCCGGTATCGGTTGGCCTGGACCCGGTCCTGCAACACGCCATCTAAACCTTTCTCAGCGTACCGCCGTTTGGCGCGGTACACCGTACCCTTGGAGATGTCCAAAGCGGCCGCCACCTGTGGTGCGTTCCATCCCTCATCTACTTTCAGCAGGGTGCGCGCTCGGGCGATGATACGCGCCGAACTTTTGCCGCTGCGAATCAGCTGGCTCAGTCGCTCGCGTTCGTCCGGCGTCAACTGTACCGCGTATTGCTCCAGGGCCATGATTACTACACCTCCACACCACTCTATTTTGCAGTCAGCGTAGCACTTGGAAGCCTTTCACTAAAACTACCTACAATGCTGATTTGAACCAGTACTAAACCAAAGCCAAGGTGGGATGTGCATTTACCGGGTGCTGGGAATCGGGGCGGGAGTCTCGCGGGAGTGTTTCGGCCCTTGATTGCAGGACCGTCCGGCAGCGCCGTCTCACCTCGTCTTTCCGGCTGGACAGCCCGGCCAGGAATTTGCCGACCCTCTCCTGCACCGCCGCCCTGCTCCCCAGGCACAGATTGCCAGTGGCCTCCTCTCTCGCCCAGCCCCAGATAGCCTCATCGGCGTTGAAGTCCGGGCTGTAGCCCGGCAGGTTCACCAGCCTCAGCTCCAGCTCAGGCGTCCTGAGGTACTCCCGCACCGCTTCCCCACGGTGGGCCGGCGCATTGTCCCAGATGACCCGCAGCGGCCCTGGATGCTTTTCCTTCAGTTGCGTCAGGCAGTTGCGTCAGGAAGGCAACCGAGGTCCCGCTGTTGCTGTTGCCCTCCAGTTCCATCCATTCCACCTCGCCCGTCTCCAGGCACACCGCTGAATAGTAGCTGGCCTTCTCCCCATACCGCGGGCTATTGGAGTCCACCAACGCAGGCTTACCCTTCAGCACCCACTTGCCCCGCAATTCCGCGTCCGCCCGGAAGTGGGCCTCATCAGCAAAGAATATGCTGGCTTCAGTCCGTTGGGCCTCCTCCCACCGGGCGGCGTACTCCGCCACGAAGGCCTCCCGCTTGGACTCATTCGCCTTGAGCAGACGCTTCTTGGGGCGCTTGCAGGCAAACCCCAGCCGGTAAAGCCAGTTCAGGCAACTGCTGCGGCACAGGCTGATGCCAAACCGTTCTGAGACAAACTGCCGCACCACCCTCCAATACCAGTTGGCCAGTTGGATGCCCGCCGCAGCGGGCGGTTGTTCCACCGCCCCTTTCAACTCCTCCTGCTGCGTCTGGTCAAGGGCGGGGGGGAACCACCGGTCTGCTCGAATATCAGGGCCGCAGGCCCTCCCTCACCGAAGGCCGACGCCCAACGCCCGATAGTGTGGGGGTCCCGCTCCAGCGCCTCCGCCGTCGCCGCTGCCGTCAAGCCCTGAGCCAGCAGCAGGATGGCGTACCACCGCTCCCGCTCCCGGGGCGTGGGAGCCAGAATCATCCGCCGCCGCAAGTCCTTGACTCCCATCTGCCATTGTTCCAGAGACCGATCTATCTCCCTCACGCCCATCACCAACCCCTCGCAATTTCTGAGACCAGCTACCTCGGTTCCTTCATAAATTTACCCCATGCGTCTGCGCATTTCACCTTGGCTTTGGTTTAGTACTGGTTCAAATCAGCATTGTAGGTAGTTTTAGTGAAAGGCTTCCAAGTGCTACGCTGACTGCAAAATAGAGTGGTGTGGAGGTGTAGTAATCATGGCCCTGGAGCAATACGCGGTACAGTTGACGCCGGACGAACGCGAGCGACTGAGCCAGCTGATTCGCAGCGGCAAAAGTTCGGCGCGTATCATCGCCCGAGCGCGCACCCTGCTGAAAGTAGATGAGGGATGGAACGCACCACAGGTGGCGGCCGCTTTGGACATCTCCAAGGGTACGGTGTACCGCGCCAAACGGCGGTACGCTGAGAAAGGTTTAGATGGCGTGTTGCAGGACCGGGTCCAGGCCAACCGATACCGGAAGCTTGATGACAAGGGGGAGGCCCACCTGATCGCCCTGGCGTGCAGCCCAGCGCCCGATGGCCACGCCTACTGGACCCTGCATCTTTTGGCCGACCGAGTGGTGGAGTTGGGGTTGGTGGAGTCCCTGTCCCATGAGACGGTGCGGTTGAGGCTCAAAAAAACGTCCTCCAGCCGTGGCGGAAGCAGCAGTGGTGTATCCCCAAGGTAGGGGGTGAATTCGTGGCGGCGATGGAGGACGTGCTGGACTTGTACGCTGAGCCCTACGACCCAGACCGGCCGGTGGTCTGCTTTGATGAGACCTCCACTCAGTTGCTGGCCGACACCAGGCCGCCCATTCCGGTGCAGCCGGGACAACCGCGGCGTCAGGATTACGAGTATCGCCGCGCCGGTACGCGCAACATCTTCCTGACCTGCGAACCCCTGGCCGGCTGGCGACACGTGGCGATCACCGAGCGACGCACCATGGAAGACTTTGCCCACCAGATGCGGTGGCTGGTGGATGAGGCCTACCCAGATGCTCCGGTGGTCCGAGTGGTGCTGGACAATCTGAATACCCATCGTATGGCCTCCCTCTACGAGACCTTCCCCGCCGCCGAAGCTCGGCGCATCGTCAGGCGGCTGGAATTTCACCACACGCCCAAGCACGCCAGTTGGCTCAATCCTGTCCTGAGCTTGCCGAAGGGATGGCGGAGATCGAGTTCAGCGTGTTGACCCGGGCCTGTCTCCAGGGGCGTAATCCCGACGAGACTGCCCTGCAGCGAGCCATCAACGCCTATGAGGTCCAGCGCAACGCCTCCAAGGCCACCATCAACTGGCGGTTCAACACCCAGGACGCCAGAACCAAATTGCATCGCCTCTATCCCTTCAATTCCAACATTGATTGAGTACTAGTTGACGCCAAACCGGCAAGAATGCTTGACGCGGGACACGAGCGGCGCAAGAATACCGGGCTGCGGTAGTTTAGTTTGCCAGATCCTCTATTATCGCGCTGTGATATCAGGAGTGAGAGTCGGATTGACTAAGAACCTATCCTAAAAACAGGGGAAACTTGCAGGAGTAGTAAGAGGGGAAAAGCCAGGGTTGAATCTAAACTTGGGGAATGACGAAATCGAAAGAGCCCAAGCCTCCCCGAGGGAAACGTGGTGGCCCGTCCACCCCAGCCAACCCCACCACCAGTTCCTTTCAGATCTCCGACGAGTTATGGGAGGTGTTCGCCCCTTTGCTTCCCCAGCGAGTGAACACCCATCCTTTGGCCCGAATCCACCGAAGCGATGTACGCTGGAGTTGACACTAGGGTTGATGGGCAAGGGAGGGCGAACAGGCCAGGCCAAGTTCCAATAGATGGGGATGAGGGCGGCGTGAAGTAGGCACCCAGACACGATGATGGCGGCCCGCAGTGGCCATGGCGGGCGTAATTCGAGATGCGGTGGGCAAGGAGTGCCCTTCGCGGGCTGGGTTGGCGCGAGTTGGCGGGAACGGTCAGATGGCCGGATGGCGGGTCAGTGGCAGACGGCCGCCGTCAGGCTGGGAGTGGAATTGCTCGCAATCGAGCCAAGGCGCGACTGAACTGGTTTTTCCAGGGCCAGCGCTGGGGCAGATGCAAAGTGAGGCGGCGCGCCGAGCGGGTGAGCCGTCCGGCGAGGGAGAAGAAGCGTCGTCGGAGGGTCTTGGTGGTTACCAGTTGCTCACCCAGACCGATGCGCGCGGTCCAGCGGGCCAGGTTGTGGGCCATCACCTGCACCGCCAGCCAGGCGCCGTTGGCGGCGAAGCGGCCTGAGGGGAGATGGTTGAGCCCGACGCCGTACTTGAGGTCTCGGATGGCGTTCTCGATCTCGGCGTGGCGCCGATGGTCGGCCTCCAGTTCCAGGGTGTCCCCCTCCCGGTCGGTGATGAAGGCGTGATAGCTGTAGTTGGTAAACAGGGCAAGTTGGGAGCCGGGCGTGGGCTGCACCCGCCGGACGATGAGCCGCACCGGTGCGGCGTCGGGCTCATCCTGGAAGGGGACGTAGGTGGTCTCCGCCACGTCGGCGGCGCCGTCCATCCAGTAGGGAATCGGCGTCCAGTCAGTCTCGGGTATGGCCTCGATGATATTCCGCAGGCGGGCTTGCTGGCGGACGGTGATGGAGTAGCGCACATCCATCTTGCGGCAGACGGCGACGATGGCGTGGGTGTAGAAGCCGCTGTCAGCCCGCACCGTGAGTTGTCCTCTGGCCCCGCCGTAGCGTACCCGCCCCACCGTCTCGCGTAGAAAGTGAGCGGCGCCCCGAACGGTGTTGGCACGGCCCTTGCGGAGCCGAGCCATCAGCACGTCGCCGGTGCCGGCGGCAATGGCCAGCAGCGGGTGATAGCCTCGCTGGCCGGTGTAGCCGTGGTCGCGCGCCCCCTCCTTGGCCAGACCGTATGTCTCGCAGATGGTGGAGTCCAGGTCGATGGTCAACGGCCCGTCGCCGGGTCCGGCCCCAGCCGCCCAGGCCCGGGCCAGCAGCTCCCGGCTGACCCGATCCAGTTGGCGGACGTGGCCCCACCGGAAACTGCGCAGGAAGGTCCCCAGGGTGGATGGCGCCTTGACTACGCAGCCGATGGCGCTAGCCGTCCCGCCGGTGCGCAGCACGTCGGCGTCGTCAATGCAGTCTCCTCCGGCCAGAGCAGAAGCCACCAGCGTCATCACCTTGTCGCCGGTGTTGGCTCGGCCTGGGGCGCGACCCAGGTCCAGGTGCCGGTCAACCAGTTCGGGCCGGCCCAGATGCCGGCCCAGCGTGGCTGGCAGGATCAGCCCAGCATTGGCCACCAGGCGGTGGTCGTCAAAGGCGATTTGGATGCGGTCGGGGTGGTCATCTGCTAGCATCTTTTGGGTGCTCCTGGCCTGGGGACGGTTTCCTGTTTCAAAAGCCATTATCCCAGATGCACAGGAGCACTTTCTTACCCCTTCAGCACACCGCGACACTCATCTTTTCGGTGGATTGGGGTTTGGGCGGCGGCCGGCCTCGGGTTCCAGACCGGACTTGCGCCAACGGCATCTTCTACGTGCTGCGCACCGGCTGCCAGTGGAAAGCCTTGGACGCAACGGGCATTTGCTCCGGCTCCACCGCCCATCTGCGCTTTCAGGAATGGGTTGCCGCTGGGGTATTCCTGGAGCTGTGGCGGGTGGGACTGGAACGCTATGACGAATTGAAGGGTCTGGACTGGAGTTGGCTGAGCCTGGACGGGGCCATGACCAAATCCCCTTTGGGCGGGGGAAAAAACCGGGCCCAACCCCACGGACCGGGGTAAGCGGGGTGTCAAACGCAGTCTGTTGGCCGACGCCCAGGGTATTCCGGTTGGGCTGGCCGTGGACGGGGCCAACCGCCACGATATGAAGCTGGTGCGGGCTACGGTGGACCGCCTGCCGGTGCCGCGCCCGGCGCCCACCCCAGAGCATCCCCAGGGTCTGTGCCTGGACAAGGGCTACGACTTCGCTGAGGTGCGGCGCACCTTGGACGAGTTCGGCTTCACCGCCCACATCCGTAGTCGAGGCGAAGAGGCTCAGGCCATCAAAAGGGAAGCTGGGTTCAAAGCCCGCCGCTGGGTGGTGGAACGCACTCACAGTTGGCTGAACCGCTTCCGGCGCATTCTGATCCGTTGGGACAAGTCTCCCGACAACTACATCGCCTTCCTTCATTTCGCCTGTGCTCTCATCGCCCTCAGAGCCGCCGGATTATTAGGATAGGTTCTAGTACTACAGTCGCAAATTATCGGGTAAAATAGGCCATTATCCGGTAAGGGGGTGCGGCGGTGACGGGGCGTGAAGAGGAACTGGCGGAAGTGGCCCGCTGGGCCGCAGGGATTGAGCAGGTTCATTCCTGCATTGCCGGACGGTTCCGGCGCCCTGAGCCGCGGCGGCGGGTACTGGACTACTTGCGGGGACTGGTCAGTTCCGTAGAGCGCAAGAACGGGTGGCAGTTGGCGGAGCAGGCGGGGGATGCCACACCCGACGGGGTGCAGCGCCTGTTGTACAACTATCGGTGGGATGCGGACCTGGTTCGTGATGACATGAAATCCTACGTGGTGGAGCATCTGTCCGCCGCTGACGCGGTGCTGGTGGTGGACGAGACCGGATTCCTCAAGAAAGGGGAGAAGTCGGTTGGGGTGCAGCGGCAGTACAGCGGGACGGCGGGGCGGATCGAGAACTGTCAGATTGGCGTTTTTCTGGCCTATGCCAGCGCCAGGGGCAGAACCCTGCTGGACCGGGAATTGTACCTGCCCCAGGTGTGGGCGGAAGACTGGGAGCGGCGGCGGGAGGCTGGGGTGCCGGAGAGTGTCGGCTTTCGGACCAAGCCGCAACTGGCCCAGCTAATGCTGAAGCGGGCGCTGGAATCAGGAGTCCCTTTCGGCTGGGTTGCTGGAGCTGAGGTCTATGGCAACGACCGCAAGCTGCGGCTGTGGCTGGAGCGAGAGGGAATTCCCCACGTGCTGGCCATCAGGAGCAACGAGAAGCTGTGGGTCTGGACGGACCAGGGCCTGTGTCGGGTGCGGGCTGACCGGCTGACGTCGCAGGTTGACGAGTTGGGTTGGACCAGATGCAGTGCGGGCGATGGGGCCAAGGGGCCACGGGTCTACGATTGGGCCGTCGTGGAAATACGGCCTCTTGGGGAGCCGGGCAAGGGCTACTGGCTGCTGGCCCGGCGCAGCATTGCCCAGCCCGGGGAGTTGGCTTACTTCGTATGCTTCGGCCCGGCCGGAACGGCCTTGGAGGAACTGGTGAGGGTGGCTGGGACCCGGTGGGCCATCGAGGAGTGTTTCGAGGAGGCCAAGGGGCAGGTGGGACTGGACCAGTATGAGGTGCGGAGGTGGGACGGCTGGTACCGGCACATCACCTTGGCGATGCTGGCGCAGGCGTATCTGTCAGTAATCAAGCATCAAGCGATGGAACCAGGAGAAAAGGGGGCTGCTACGGTCCCGATGAAGCGCTGATTCCCATAACGGCCCCGGAGGTGCGCCGGCTGCTCACCCGACTTGTATGGACGGAAAATCAACTGCCTGATTTCATCCTGTCCTGGTCGTGGTGGAGACGGCGCCACCAAGCCAGAGCCCGGCAATGCCATTACAAACGCCGCCTGTCAAATCTGCGACTGTAGTACTAGGGCGTGTTGACATTTCACCGTAGCCAGATGAGAGCGGCGGTGAAATGCAGGAAGCCCAGGTATCTGGTGTCCAGCTTCTCAAACCGGGAGAAGATCCGGCGATAGTGCTTGATCTTGTTGATGAAGCATTCCACCAGATGACGCTCCCGGTACAGATGCCGGTCATAGTCGGCGGGTGCCTTGCGGTTCGAGCGGGGCGGAATGACCGGTATCATACCCAGTTCCAGGATGTGTCGGCGAAACTCCTGGGCATCGTACCCTTTGTCGGCCAGTACGTGCTCGCCAGCATAACCGGCGATCAATTCCTCCGCCTGGGTGATGTCGTGCTGTTGCCCGCCGGTCAGGATGAATCGCAAGGGGTTGCCCAAGCCGTCCACGCTCACGTGAATCTTGGTGCTGAACCCGCCGCGGCTCCGGCCCAGGGCCTGGGCCGCCTGGCCACCCTTTTTGGGGGAGCTCCCGCCGCGCAAGGGTGCGCCCGGACCACCGTGCTGTCGATGATCAGGTATTCCAGATCCGGGTCGGCGCAGAAATGTTGATGCATTTGTGCCCAGACGCCTTGGTCAGTCCAACGGGCGAATCGTTTGTAGACGCTGTTCCAGTTCCCGTATTCGGCTGGCAGCAGTCGCCATCGGGCCCCAGAGCGGTTAATCCATAAGACGGCCTCGACAAAACGCCGGCAATCCGCTTCCTGGCCAACGTACAGGCCGGTGCAGCCACGCAAGAAATCGAGAATCCTAGCCCACTGTTCTGGTGATAGTCTGATGTTTGACATACGGCCATTATAATCAAATGTCAACACGCCCTAGTACTACAGTCGCAGATTTGACAGGCGGCGTTTGTAATGGCATTGCCGGGCTCTGGCTTGGTGGCGCCGTCTCCACCACGACCAGGACAGGATGAAATCAGGCAGTTGATTTTCCGTCCATACAAGTCGGGTGAGCAGCCGGCGCACCTCCGGGGCCGTTATGGGAATCAGCGCTTCATCGGGACCGTAGCAGCCCCCTTTTCTCCTGGTTCCATCGCTTGATGCTTGATTACTGACAGATACGCCTGCGCCAGCATCGCCAAGGTGATGTGCCGGTACCAGCCGTCCCACCTCCGCACCTCATACTGGTCCAGTCCCACCTGCCCCTTGGCCTCCTCGAAACACTCCTCGATGGCCCACCGGGTCCCAGCCACCCTCACCAGTTCCTCCAAGGCCGTTCCGGCCGGGCCGAAGCATACGAAGTAAGCCAACTCCCCGGGCTGGGCAATGCTGCGCCGGGCCAGCAGCCAGTAGCCCTTGCCCGGCTCCCCAAGAGGCCGTATTTCCACGACGGCCCAATCGTAGACCCGTGGCCCCTTGGCCCCATCGCCCGCACTGCATCTGGTCCAACCCAACTCGTCAACCTGCGACGTCAGCCGGTCAGCCCGCACCCGACACAGGCCCTGGTCCGTCCAGACCCACAGCTTCTCGTTGCTCCTGATGGCCAGCACGTGGGGAATTCCCTCTCGCTCCAGCCACAGCCGCAGCTTGCGGTCGTTGCCATAGACCTCAGCTCCAGCAACCCAGCCGAAAGGGACTCCTGATTCCAGCGCCCGCTTCAGCATTAGCTGGGCCAGTTGCGGCTTGGTCCGAAAGCCGACACTCTCCGGCACCCCAGCCTCCCGCCGCCGCTCCCAGTCTTCCGCCCACACCTGGGGCAGGTACAATTCCCGGTCCAGCAGGGTTCTGCCCCTGGCGCTGGCATAGGCCAGAAAAACGCCAATCTGACAGTTCTCGATCCGCCCCGCCGTCCCGCTGTACTGCCGCTGCACCCCAACCGACTTCTCCCCTTTCTTGAGGAATCCGGTCTCGTCCACCACCAGCACCGCGTCAGCGGCGGACAGATGCTCCACCACGTAGGATTTCATGTCATCACGAACCAGGTCCGCATCCCACCGATAGTTGTACAACAGGCGCTGCACCCCGTCGGGTGTGGCATCCCCCGCCTGCTCCGCCAACTGCCACCCGTTCTTGCGCTCTACGGAACTGACCAGTCCCCGCAAGTAGTCCAGTACCCGCCGCCGCGGCTCAGGGCGCCGGAACCGTCCGGGGTAGTGTCCCGTCAAGTAGTGTAAAAGCGCGTCATCCCTTTTGATGTTGATCAGGCCGCTGCGTCCAGCATATTGGGCGTCGGCAGTGCCTCGTTGCCGGCGGCGTTGGGGATGGTGAGGTAGCGGCGGGCTTCGGCCCATTCGTCGTGTTGCTCGGCCAGCACCGCGCCCACCAGGCGCCGCGCCGATAGCCGGTTGGGGAAGATGCCCACCACGTCAGTCCGGCGCCTTATCTCCCGGTTCAGCCGTTCCTGCGGGTTGTTGGACCACAGCTTCTGCCAGTGGGCCACTGGGAAGGCCGTGAAGGCCAGGATGTCCGGCGCGGCATCCGCCAGCAGCTCGGCCACCTGGGCAAAGGGCTCCCGGAGTTGTTCCACCACTCGGTCCAATTGGCCGTGGACCTCGGCGGGAGACAGTTGCTGGTAGATAGTGCGGACCATGGTGGCCACGCCGGGTTGGGCACGCTTGGGCACTCGGGTGAGCAGGTTGGCCATGAAGTGGGTGCGGCAGCGCTGCCAGCTGGCCCCAGTGAACACCGCGGCGATGGCGTTCTTCAGCCCCTGGTGGGCATCGGAGGTTACCAGCTCCACCCCGCTGAGGCCCCGAGCGGTCAGCGACCGCAGGAAGGCCAGCCAGAAGGCGCCGTCCTCGCTGGCGCCCACGTCCATACCCAGGATCTCACGCTGCCCTTCGGCATTGACCCCCGTCGCCACCACCACGCAGACGTTGACGATGCGACCGCCCTCCCGAACCTTCTGGGTCAGGCCGTCCAGCCACACGTAGGGGTAGGGACCACCGTCCAGGGGCCGACCCAGGAAACTCTCCACCACTTCGTCCAGTTGCTCGCAGATGCGCGACACCTGGCTGCTGGAGATGCCGTCGCAACCCAGGGCCTTGATCAGATCGTCCACCCGCCGAGTGGACACGCCTTCTATATAGGCTTGCTGGATGACGGCCAGCAGGGCTTTCTCGCTGCGCCGCCGCGGTTCCAGCAGGCTGGGGAAGTAGCTGCCTTCCCGCAGCTTGGGAATGTGCAACTCCATGGTGCCGACCCGGGTGTCCCAGGTGCGGTTGCGGTAGCCGTTGCGGTAGGTGACCCGCTCCGGGCTGCGTTCGCCGTGCTGGGCGCCGATCTGGGCGGAAACCTCGGCGTCCATGATGCCGTCCACCAGGACCCGCAGTGCTTCCCGCAGCAAGTCCACGTCTCCGTCCATACCACGCTTGCGTAATAATTCCAAAAGATCCATTCTTTGCTTGACCACCTTCGTTCTCCTTGGTTGGGTTGTGACTTCCGATCAAGGATGACGCGGTGGTCAGCTTTTTGCTACACCGATGCTTTTACACCACCTCCCGGTACTCTACTCCGTCCGGCAATGCAGGAATGAACCTGCTCAATCCCTGCGGCCCAGCGGGCCACTTCCGCCAGTTCCTCTTCACGCCCCGTCACCGCCGCACCCCCTTACCGGATAATGGCCTATTTTACCCGATAATTTGCGACTGTAGTACTAGTCGGCTGGACGGACGGGCGCAGCAGAGCGGGAGCCTTTCTATGAGTTTCCAGCGGGTGATTGGGCCACTTCTGTCCCAGTACGAAAACAGAAAGCAGCCGAAATACCCATTATCTCCCGGTTTATCCGGGGTGCCCCGGGACGGGAAACACGAAGGGAATGGAGGATTTTCCAACTTACGCCCCGGGACGGAGGCCAGAATCTCGTGAAACAGCGGTTTTTGAAGTAAAGTCCCTGACACGTACGCCCGGACTCATTGACTCCCGCGCCTATGACGCTTGAGTGTACAAAGGCCGTTGGTGCATTTGGAGGGTTCGAAAATGACTGGCACTTGCGTAGACTGAGCGCGGAGGACTCCAGGGCGCTTCGCGGAGTCTGCGAGTTGCCATTGGTCTCCACAGGAGAGCCGGCCAATTTTCTGGGGGTGGGTTTTCCACCGTTTCGCGCCGACTGGCTCGGCTTGAGGAGTTGGGGCTGGTGGACGCCGCCAGGATGGGAGCAGCGTTTACGGCGGCGCGACGTTACCGGCTTACTCCGGACGGCGCACGTTGTTTCATGGAGTCCAAGGCCTACTTTCACCGTACGCGCAGGATCAACCAGATCGCCTGTTTCCTGCCCGCCGTGGAGTGGTTTTGCCGTTTGGCGGTCAAGTTGCCCGAGATGGGCGTACACCGGACATTTCCGTTCCTTTCACTGGCGTATGAGGGACGGTGTCGATGCCATGGCTCACTATGATGGCGGCACGGTGGCGTTTCTTTGGTCTGGCCCGCGGCAGACGGGGTCCAGACTTTCTGCTCGCTTTGAGGAGTCGGGCCGTTCGTGTGACAGCACCGGTGGCTGGCCGTCGATAGTCTGCGTCGTTGCTGCGGACTGTTGGCAAGCTTGCCGGGTAAATGAGGCTTTGCCTGATGTCGGCCTCGACGACAGTTCGTTTGTTTACTGTACGGAGACCGACATGTTGTCCGGCAATCTGGCGCCACGGGCGCGAATGTCCTTGCTTTCTATTCACCCTCTGCTCAGCTCCCCGGTGAATACCGTTCCGGCTGAGTTGCCTCAAAAGATGCGGGACGTTCGCTCCGGCGCTGACGCCCATCTTGTTTACCCGATGCTTTACTTGGTGGAGCAGTTTCCCGGGGCAAGGGTCGCTTCAATGAATCGGGCCCTCGGTTCGCATCCCCGCTACGTTTCGAAGAAGGTGAAGCGCCTTCTTGACGAAGGTACGTTGATGCCGATTGACGGGCACCACTACCTTTCCAGTGATGCGTTGGCCAATTCCGCCCAGAAGGACCGGGTCCACATCTCGCGTCCTGGACGTCGTTTTGCCCCGCGCGACAACGGCGTGCCCGCTGTCGCGCGTTACCGTCGCCACGACGAGGCGGCGTTCAGCATAGTTTCCATATAGTTTCCATTTTTCAGGCTGGCGGGTTCCCCGTAGCGGGTGGCTGGCGGCATGATGACTATCCCGGTGGCCGGGACGCGATTGCTCCCGACGCCTTGGTTTACATGGGCGAGGGCACGTCCGGCGGAGCCGGCTGGTACTATTTGGAATACGAGCGGCGAGCCGTTTCGGCCAGCGGGGTGGCGGGCAAGCTCAGGGGCTACATCGCTCGCCGTACCAGACTTCCGGTACTTGTGGCGGCCCGTAGCGAAGCCGTGGCCACTGAGCTCAGGCGTCAGGCAGTTGATGCTGGTCATCGGTTGTGGGCAGCCAGCATACGTAGCATTCGGGTCAGTGAACAGCAGAACATCGCGGGTAAGCAGACTGTGTGGCTCGATGCATCGAGAGGTCGGCGACCTTTAAGTCCCCGAATTGACGGCTCAGCCTACCCTTCGAGGCGGGCTGCCTGCCGTTCCTCGGGAGAGGCGGCGTTCAGATCCACGGGTAACACTTCAAGGGCTACCGGGTGGCCCGCCCTGCGCAATGGGACACAAACGAATGTAGTGGGGCTAGTAAGGTCATTCCGCTCTCGGGACCACGTCCCCTCTATTCACTGCCATTGGCGGACAAAACCGGACAAAATCAGGACATTAAGCGGAAAACACGGGAAATAACCGGACAATCTCGGACCAAGCACCGCTCTCCCTACGCGCGAATATCCGCTTTTGTCCGGTTTGACACTTCAGCGCTTCTCTCCTCGGTTACGTCAAGTTGCCACCCGACCCTGGCGTGGTTACAATGGCCCAATCGCGGATGCCCGGTCTTGCGCCCCGCCTTCCCGATGACTTCCGACCCGGCGCACAACCACCCGTTCTGATTCCTGGTAATGGAGAGTGATTCGGTTTGAATATCGACTTGTCGGACCGGATGAACTACTTGCGGGAGCAGTACCACTACGCTTGGCTCGTGGTCGGAATAGGCACGATGCTCCGGGTCACCGCCAATTTCGTCAGCCAGGCCTTCGCCGTCATCCTCGTCGTCCTCCAGACCGACTTCGCCTGGGGCGTCACCGCCATCGTCCTCGCTCAGGTTTTCCGCAGCGTCACCAGCGCCCTCCTTGCTCCTGTCTCCGGATGGGTCGGCGACCGCTACGGAGCGCGCCCGTCCCTGTTTGTTGCGGCCACCCTCTACGTGGCCGGGATGCTGCTCCTCAGCACCGTGGACCAACTCTGGCAGCTTTACATCTATTACAGCCTGTTGTTGGGATTGGCCCAGGCCCTCTTCACAGTCAACATCCCCACCACCGTCGCCGCCTGGTTCCAGAAGAAGCTCGGTGTCGCCGTCGGTATCCAGCAGTCCATCGGAGGCATGGGAGCATCAGTCACTGCGCCGGCCTTGGCACTGCTGGTGGCTCTGAGCGGATGGCAGGTCGGATTCTGGATAATCGCCGCCGTGGGTGGAGTAATCCTGTTCTCCCTGTTGTTCTTCTTCCACAGCGAACCCGCCGACCGCGGGATGAAGCCCCTGGGAGCCACCGACGACGACCCGGCGCCTGTACCAGTCAATGCCGAAACCGCCAGATTGCGCAGCAAGGTCTTCCTGCAGCATGCCCGACGGACCCGGGCCTTCTGGAACCTCCCCTTCATCCACTTCCTCGGCTGCATGGGCCACGCCATCGTCATCTGGCACGTCGTTTTCTTCGCCACCGAGCAAGGATTGTCCCTCGCGTCGGCAGCCTGGATCGTCACCATCTACACCATGGCCAGCGTCAGCAGCCGCCTGTTCATTCCCATCCTTGCCGACCGTTGGGGCGCCAAGGTAACGATGATCCTGCCCTACTTCCTGCAGGGCGTTACGGTCATAATGCTCTTTTGGGCCCAGAGCGCATGGGAGTTCTACTTCTTCGCCGTCATCTTCGGCATCGGCTTCGGCGGGGAAATGTCCGCCTTCCTCATCGCCAACCGCCAGTACTATGGCATGGGTCCGGTGCGGTCAATTTTTGGATTCCAGCACCTCGGCTCCGGCTTGGGCATGGCCGCCGGAGGACTCGTCGGCGGCGTGATCTACGACTTCCGCAATGGCGAAGCTCCGGTGCGGTTCCTTGGCTTCATCGACGTCGGGGGAGGTTCCTACGACCTCGCTTGGACCATCTCCATCGCCGCCAGTCTCGCCGGAGTCGTCTTCATCCTATTGCTGGAATCATCCTCCCGCATCCTCATCCCCAACTGGGAAGAATCCCTGACTGGGGAGGGACAAACCTCGCCCGCGGCTTCGTGACCGGTGGTTTGGACGAAAAAAGCTGGCTCAAGTTGCCGGGGTCTCTACGGGGACAGTAGCGCGATAGCTCGGGGTATGGTCAACCTCACGGAATTGGAGGTTGCCGGCCGGATTAGCCCGAAACACCCTCCGGTTCCCTCGGAGGCGCCGGGGTCGGAGCCTGTGGCGGTGTGGCCGCCAGTGCCATGATCCCCGCCATGAACACTGCCACGGCGAAAAACGTAAACGGAATCCGGTAGCTGTCGAAATAGTCGAACATGAACCCGGCGATTACCGGCCCCAGCGCCTGTCCGCCCACCTGTACCGACATCGTCAGCCCCCGAATTGTCCCCAGGTTCTGCCGCCGTAGTAGTCCGCCCATACCAACCGAATCAGCAGGTGCAGACCCCCCACGCCGAACCCGACCCCCGCTGCCGAGATTATCTCCGGCAGCAGCCAGTTCGCTGATCACCGTCCCCGCCGCGGCCAGCGCCACCACGAACGCCGCTCCCATCATCAGGAGCGGATGGGCATCCGCCGCGCCAGGGCCCGCCCAGAAGAGGCTCGCCGGCATTTGGGCCAGGGCGAATGTGCTCGCGCTCATCGCGGCGAACCGCGGGTCAACTCCCTGGCTGATGTAGTGGGAGACCTGGTGCAGGCTCACCCCCGCCTGGACCATCATCCGTGCACCGGAAAAGATCGCCAGGATCCAGAACGCCCGCGTTCGCAGCGCCTGCCCCACTGTGAAGTTGGTCTCGGCGAAGCTACCCAAGTTGCCGGAACCTTTGGCAGCCTCGGAATCCTGGTTGGCTGAGTCTTCTCGCTCCGGTACCGGGTCAGGTTCCAGCCCCGTATCCTCCGGCCGCCGTGCCACCAGTATTATAACGACGGTTCAAGGGGGAATGTGCGGGGATGCCCGAAGGACGGAGCGGCGCTTGGCGTGGGAGCGTCTGGCCCGTTCGTTACTGTCCTGCGTATCCTGGAGCCACCGCAGCAGCTCAGCCGGCCCGAACCGTTCCCGGGGCAGCATCTCACGCACCACCCGGTAGACCTGCGGCGTCGTGATCCGGGGCATCTTTTTTCCCCAATCCTGTTGCAGGCTCAGCAGAAAAGCGCCGCCAAGCAGGCACAGGGCCACGTGATGATGCCAGCCCGCCCAGGTGCGGGTCTCGTACTCGTCCAGCCCCAAGTCGCTCTTCTCGGTCTCGAACTCGGTCTCAATGCGCCACCGGGAGCCTCCCACGTAGGCCAGGGTTGTCCCGCGTCAACTATATTTGCCGGTCCTGTTGCATCATTGAGAAATGTTACCGAAACTTTAGCACCTGGGGTCCCTCCCGACCAGCGCTAATTCCGGCATTGCAGCGGGTCCCGCCATGGGCTCACCAGCCGTGGCGTAGACCAGTTTTTTGGCCATGATGCCGCGCCACTGCTGCACCCTGCGCTGCAGCGTCCGCAGGTGAGCCCGGCTGAAACGATCCGGTTCAGCCTCTTGCAGTCGGCCCAGCAATACCACCGCACTGGCGTCCGGGTCTTCCTGCAACCAGGACAGCACGTCGCACCACACTCCCTCGAAAGGGTCGGGCCGAGTTCGCCAGGTGCGGGGCGGTTGCACCCGCCGCTCCCGTGCGGTATGCGCTGCATCCTGCCGCCACCAGTCGGGCAACTTGGCCAGGAACTGTTCCAGGCTCTCGCCGCTGGGAGTGGGCCGGATTTCGGGAGACGTAACCGCGGCCAGGGCCGACTGGGCTTCCCGGATGGCGTGCAGCAGCGCCACCGGGTCCAACTTGACCCGATACTCACTCAGCGCCGCCTTCATCTCCACGCTGACCGCGTCATGCTGTATCAGCCGATCGCAGGGTGTGGCTGGCGGGCTGTACCGATTGGCGACCCTGGAGCCGTGCCGAGTTTTCTCCACCAACTTGAACGATGGCTGGAAGTAGTTCACGTACCGTCGCACCGCTCCGTACAGGTGGGCCATGGTCGGTCCGGCTACCGCGCCGGAGTAGCGGTCATGACCGACGAAGTGGCGGACCACCGCGCCGTTCTTCTGCTCGATCCAGGCCTGGTCGTTCTTGCGGTAGGGCCGCGAACGGGTGAACTCGATGCCCCGCTCGGCGCAGTACTTGGTGAGAGTAGCGTTGATGAATACGCTGTCGTTGTCCGAGTCGATGCCTTTGACTGGGAAGGGCAACTGTCGCCCGATGGCCTCCAGTCCTGCCACTACCAGGGATTGCTCCCGGGCCAGCAGTGGCACGGCCTCGGTCCAGCCGGTGCAGATATCGGTGGCCACCAGGCTGTGGATCATGGAACCCCACCAGGAGCCGCCGTGGTGGACCACCAGGTCAATCTCCAGGAATCCTGGTGGCGGCGCATTCCAATCGGCGAAGGTCCGTACCGGAATATTGCGGCCCGGCGACTGCCGCCTCCTGCGTCGGAGCTTGCGGCCCGCCGGTGTCCTGATGGGCTGGAGCAGCCGGTCCAGGGTGGCGGCGCTGGCCGCCAGCAGCCGTTGGCGCACCCCAGGGTCCAGATCCAGGTGACCATGGCGCTCCATGGACTCCACCAGATGGGGTAATGCCGCCTTCAGCCGCTTGCCGCAGATCCGGTCAGCGGCTTCCCAAACCACGATCACCGCCTGGCGGACCGCCTCGTCGTAGATGCGTCGGCCCTTTTTTGCCGCCGGCTGCTGCTCTCCGTCGTCGCCGGACTGCCCCAGCAACCTGATGCCGTGCTTGCGATGGTGGCCGGTCACCGCGATGAACTCGTCGAGGATCCGGCCCTTGTCCTTCTTGGATGAAGCTCGGTAACGGTCTCGGATCGTCGCCAGCAATTCCTGTTTTGCCATCTTGCTGATGCCTCCTCCCACGCGATTGCCTCCCCGATTTTGGGCAACATTTTATTTGAGGCAACCAATCGCGTTGGGTAACGGTTTTGTTGAGGCAATCCGCGGTTGGCGTCAATCAGTTTTGCCGGTTCACCTCCTTGGCCTGGACGCGTTGCTGGGCAGCGTTGGTCCGGTAGCTGGGGACGTCAAACTCCAAGATGACGGAGTGGTGCACGACCCGGTCAATCGCCGCGGCGGTGGCCATGGGGTTGGCGAAGATGCGCTCCCACTCCGAGAAGACCAGGAGTAGAGTCCCAGGAAGTGGTGTAAGAGTTAGGCGGTTGGCAAAACGCTGACCACCGCGTCATCCTTGATCGGAAATGCCAGACCTGAACAAGGAGAACGACGGTGGTCAAGCAAAGAATGGATCTTTTGGAATTATTACGCAAGCGTGGTATGGACGGAGACGTGGACTTTCTGCGGGAAGCACTGAGGGTCCTGGTGGACGGCATCATGGACGCCGAGGTTTCCGCCCAGATCGGCGCCCAGCACGGCGAACGCAGCCCGGGAGCGGGTCACTACCGCAATGGGTATCGCAACCGCACCTGGGACACCCGGGTGGGCACCATGGAGTTGCACATTCCCAAGCTGCGGGAAGGCAGCTACTTCCCCAGCCTGCTGGAACCGCGGCGGCGCAGCGAGAAAGCCCTGCTGGCCGTCATCCAGCAAGCCTATGTAGAAGCCCCAATCCACCGAAAAGATGAGTGTCGCGGTGTGCTGAAGGGGTAAGAAAGTGCTCCTGTGCATCTGGGATAATGGCTTTTGAAACAGGAAACCGTCCCCAGGCCAGGAGCACCCAAAAGATGCTAGCAGATGACCACCCCGACCGCATCCAAATCGCCTTTGACGACCACCGCCTGGTGGCCAATGCTGGGCTGATCCTGCCAGCCACGCTGGGCCGGCATCTGGGCCGGCCCGAACTGGTTGACCGGCACCTGGACCTGGGTCGCGCCCCAGGCCGAGCCAACACCGGCGACAAGGTGATGACGCTGGTGGCGTCTGCTCTGGCCGGAGGAGACTGCATTGACGACGCCGACGTGCTGCGCACCGGCGGGACGGCTAGCGCCATCGGCTGCGTAGTCAAGGCGCCATCCACCCTGGGGACCTTCCTGCGCAGTTTCCGGTGGGGCCACGTCCGCCAACTGGATCGGGTCAGCCGGGAGCTGCTGGCCCGGGCCTGGTCGGCTGGGGCCGGACCCGGCGACGGGCCGTTGACCATCGACCTGGACTCCACCATCTGCGAGACCTACGGTCTGGCCAAGGAGGGGGCGCGCGACCACGGCTACACCGGCCAGCGAGGCTATCACCCGCTGCTGGCCATTGCCGCCGGCACCGGCGACGTGCTGATGGCTCGGCTGCGCAAGGGCCGCGCCAACACCGTTCGGGGCGCCGCTCACTTTCTACGCGAGACGGTGGGGCGGGTACGCTACGCTGGCGCCAGAGGACAACTCACGGTGCGGGCTGACAGCGGCTTCTACACCCACGCCATCGTCGCCGTCTGCCGCAAGATGGATGTGCGCTACTCCATCACCGTCCGCCAGCAAGCCCGCCTGCGGAATATCATCGAGGCCATACCCGAGACTGACTGGACGCCGATTCCCTACTGGATGGACGGCGCCGCCGACGTGGCGGAGACCACCTACGTCCCCTTCCAGGATGAGCCCGACGCCGCACCGGTGCGGCTCATCGTCCGGCGGGTGCAGCCCACGCCCGGCTCCCAGCTGGCCCTCTTCGCCAGCTACCGCTATCACGGCTGCATCACCGACCGAGACGGGGACACCCTGGAACTGGAGGCCGACCATCGGCGCCACGCCGAGATCGAGAACGCCATCCGAGACCTCAAGTACGGCGTCGGGCTCAACCATCTCCCCTCAGGCCGCTTCGCCGCCAACGGCGCCTGGCTGGCGGTGCAGGTGATGGCCCACAACCTGGCCCGCTGGACCGCGCGCATCGGTCTGGGTGAGCAACTGGTAACCACCAAGACCCTCCGACGACGCTTCTTCTCCCTCGCCGGACGGCTCACCCGCTCGGCGCGCCGCCTCACTTTGCATCTTCCCCAGCGCTGGCCCTGGAAAAACCAGTTCAGTCGCGCCTTGGCTCGATTGCGAGCAATTCCACTCCCAGCCTGACGGCACCGCTGGTGTCAACGCCGACGGAGATCTGACCCACTCACCAGACTACCCGACCGCCTCGCAGACTTGCGCCAGGCTGGTCCCCGAGCGTCTCTTGCTGCACACTACCCTGACAATTTCGCCCAGCATCGCCACCGCGGGCCGCCATCATCGTGTCTGTGTGGCTATCTCACGCCGCCCTCATCCCCATCTATTGGAATCGGGCTTGCTACGTTCGCCTTCCCTTGCCCATCATCCCTGGTGTCAACGCCACGGCCCATCGCTTCGGTGGATTCGGGCTTAGGCGCCACGGTGAAGCTCTTCCACTGTACTTGGAAAGCGGTCCTGGGCCGCCGACTGGCTTCCCCGATATGCGCATTTCACCTTGGTATTAGTTTAGGTTCACCTCTCGGACAATGCCTGCGGTCCCTTCCTTGCGAGATACGGGCTCGATTGGCCCAGGCAGTTGTTCGGGATCTATCGGGAAAGGGTGCGGTAACCCTTGCTCATCGGCGGTCTGTTTTGACCAAGAGTAAACCGGTCTACCGCACCCCGTACCCTGCAGATGATGGGTTCGCCCACTACCAAAATCAAGATACAAGAGTGAAGAGGACCTCGGACTCTTCGGCGCCATGGGGCAGGTAGCCCAGGTCGTCGAGGAGTAGGAGGTCGAAGTTGTCCAGTTTACGCAGTCGGCGGGGCGAGTCCGGGTCACGCTTGGAGAAGAGAAGTTCCTGCACCAGACGGTAGGCTGGGACGAAGAGGACGGAGTGGCCGGCTTCCACCAGGCGGTGGCCCAAGGCGCAGAGGGCGTGGGTGTTGCCGGCGCCGGTCACCGCGAAGGCCAGGACATCGACGCCGCGTTCGACGAATTGGCCGTGGGCCAGATGGTCCAGTTGCTGGCGCAGGGTCAGGGGGACCCGGCTGTGCTCGAAGGTTGCCCAGGTCTTGCCCGAGGGCAGCCTGGACTCCCGGCGCAGTCGGTTGATGCGCCGCTGCTTCCGATCCTCGGCCCCCTGTTACCGCACTTCCGGCAACGAGAAAGGTAGGAAGGTGGGCAGGGCACCGCCGTGGCCAGCCGCGGTGAAGCGGGATACCGACTGTGCTGCCATCGCGTAATTGTTCAGGCCTGAGGGGAAGTGAGCAGTTGTCGGCAGGCGGTGAGGGGGTTGAAGCCTTGTACGCGCCAGGTGCCGAAGATTGAGGCCAGCGTCATCTTGGTGTTAGTGCCCGCTGCAGAGCGTGTGCCACCGCTGATTTTACGGCTGATTACCACCGGTCGCAGGCTGCGCTCGGCGGCGTTGTTGTCCGGCGGGACTTCCGGTTCAGCCACAAAGAGGAAGAGTTCCTTGATGTGATTCTCCATGCGTCGGCACAGCCTGGTTGGGGCGGCCGATGGGTCATCCTGGTAGGTACGGCAGAGGGCCAGCAGGCGCTGTTCCAGGGCCAGTTGGGCGGTGCGCCGTTGCTGTTCTGGCCGTTGCTGCTCTGGCCGTTGCTGCTCTGAAGGATGGGTGAAGGCGGTCGCCTGACGGTAGAGTTGGTGGATGGCGTCAGCCCATTGGGCCAGCCGGTCATCATCGGGGTAGAGTGCGCGCAGGTCGTGGATGTCCCGCAACAGGTGGGCCCAACAGCGTTGCTTGGGGCCGTCGTAATGGTGATAGGCGGCGTAGAAGTCGCTGACCAGCACGCCAGGAACTGATCGCCTAGGACCTCATCCACCACGGCCTTGCCGCGGCCCCGACGCAGGAAGTAGCGCTCGGTGGGGGTGCTGAAGGTCCACACGTAGCCGTTGTGTCCGTCCTCACGCCAGCCGGTCTCATCGGCATGGACCACCGGACTGCCTCGGATGCGTTCCAGAATGCCCGTCAGTTCAGCCTGGGCCTTGCGAGCCACCCTTTGCGTGGCGTCCACGATGGCTCCCAGGCTGAGGCGCAACCCATGCACGGTGTCCAGGTACCACTGGATGGTGCGGAAAGGCAGCCTGGCCTCCTCCCGCAGGGCGGCAATCAGGCTGATCAGGTTGACCCCCAAGACGTTGCTTGCCCATCACCATGTTCTCCAGTTGCGCGGTGGGCGTACAACAGCGTTGGCACTGTGGGCAGGTGCGGGCGATATAAGCGTGCTCGGTTACCTGCCCCGGAACCCGGGGCAGGTCAATCACTTCCCGAGTGCGCTGGGTCCAGCCACCGGACAGCTGGGTTCCGCAGTCGGGACACTGTTCCACCCGCTGGGTGGGCGTCATGCGGGTGCGAGCAAAGCCGTGGGGCCGAGGCTTGCGTGGTTTCTTGGGCTGGGCCGGCTGCTGCTCGGCTTTGGGCTTCAGACCGGGCATCCTGCGGGTGCCGCCCAATTTGTCCCGCCCTTCCAACTGGGCGATCCGTTTCTCCAGGCTCCCGATGATGGCCTGTTGCCTCTCAATGATGGCAATCAGCACATCCCGGTCCGCAGTGCTGAGGTCGATTTCCGCATCCATCCCAGATATATGACATAACCACCTCCCCCAGCTCCAGCGATTCCCGACCAACCTTCGGCCAATTCACCTCTCCAAGTCTGAACTGTTACGCCATCGCGGGCAGCTTGACTTGGCTGCATCTCTGGCCGATGCGTTCGGGCATGTTGACGGTGTCCGTTTCACCCCGCCCTGACACCCCAAGGCTTGCTGGCTGACTCTTTGACTGGCCGAAGTCGTTAGACGAAGCCTCTCAAGTGGGAGGTGCGGGCCACCCGGTCCACCGCAATATCGAAGGCTGCCTGTCGCAGGGTTAAACCGCCGGCCCTGGACCTGGCCGCTACGCTCTGATAAGCCGGTACGATTCGGTTGTATAGTTCCTCGTTTACCCTTTCTTCACTCCAGTCGAACTGCTGAATGTTTTGTGTCCACTCGAAGTAGGAGACGGTAACGCCGCCCGCGTTCACCAGTAGGTCGGGCAAAACCAGCACACCTCTTTCCTGCAGGACTGTGTCTCCTTCGGGCGTGGTGGGGTGATTGGCGGCCTCCAGGACAACGCGAACGGGTAGACGGCGGGCCACCTCCTCCCCAATCACGTTTTCTATTGCGGCGGGAACGAAAACGTCGGCTTCCATCTCCAGAATGTCGTTGGGAGCGCACTTCGCCCCGCCCGGAAACCCGTCTACCGAGCCGCTGCGAGACACAAACTCAGCCAGGGCGGGAATGTCCAGGCCGGCGCTGTTATACACCGCTCCCCTAATGTCCGACACCGCCACGATCCGCATCCCTTGCTGGTGAGCCAGGCGGCAGAACCAGGAGCCGACGTTCCCAAAGCCCTGAACGGTAATGCGGGCTTGGGTCAGGTCGAGGTCCAGGTCCCTCGCCGCTTCCTGCAATACAAGCAGCGCTCCCCGTCCGGTGGCGGCCTCCCGGCCAGCCGACCCTCCAACTTCCAACGGTTTGCCGGTTACAATGGGCAGGGTATATCCGTGGGTCTGGCTGTATTCGTCCATTATCCAGGCCATGGTCTGGGCATTGGTGCCCAGGTCGGGAGCGGGAATGTCGCGGTAGGGACCCAGAATGTGTTGAACGTTCTGGGTATAACGGCGGGTAACGGCGTTGAGCTCGCGCTCGCTTAGCGCGAGCGGGTCCAGTTGAATGCCTCCCTTGGCCCCGCCGAAGGGCAAATCCAACAGGGCGGTCTTCCAGGTCATCAGGGTTGCCAGAGCCCGCACCTCGTCCTCGTCGGCCAGGGGATGGAACCGCAGGCCACCTTTGTAGGGGCCACGGGCGCCGTTGTGCTGCACCCGGTACCCGGTGAACACCTCAATACGCCCGTCGTCCATCCGCACCGGCAGGGAAACCCTTAAGTCCCGCCAGGGTTCACACAGCATTCGGCAGGTTCCAGCGTCCAACCCCAAGCGCGCGGCGGCCCCGTCGAAGTAGCTTTTTACGTCATCCTGGGCGCTGCGCTCTTTGCCTACAGTCGTCATCGCTCCCCCGGTTGGGCCTGATTACAGGGTTTGCCCCTGGGTTCCGAGTCATCTGCCGCAGGACAGACGAATCCTCGGGCCTACTCTCGGCGACGGCACGAATTTCTCGGCTTGAAGAAAACCGTGATGCGCGCCTTCGAAAGCAAGATAGGCCGTTGGTGCTCCATTATCGCACAACCTGTATATCGCACAGCCCGTCAAGCATGTCTTCCGACTGATTGGAGTCTGTTCACACTAACGCAGTGCATCGAGAATTAGTGCGAATGAGATGAACCCGAGGAAGAGCACATCGGGCTTCTCGAAGCGCGAGAAGATGCGGCGAAATCCCTTCAGTCGGCGGAACAGCCGCTCGATCTCATTCCGCCTCTGGTACATCTCCCGGTCATACGCCCATGGGTGTACACGGGTGCTCAGGGGTGGCAACACCGGCATGAACCCCAAGGCCAAGGCGAGTTGGCGGGTCTCATTGCCCTCGTAGGCGCGGTCCATCAACAGGGACAGGCCCGGGCGTTGCGGGCCAAGACGGGTCAGCCGCTTACGCCCTTCCGGCGCGTCGTGGGCCTGTCCAGGGGAGAGTGTTATTCACGGGTTTAAACTGAGCCAAAAATTACGGGTTGGAATTGAGCCACCTCGATAGTAAGGGCATCATCGCCAGACATATGGCGGAGGTGCCTGGAAGAATTGCTAAGAGGTGGAGACGTGAAACAGATTTACGAGATGAGAGGGGCGGGTCATTCGACGCGGGCGATTGCTCGGGAGTTGGGGCTCGCACGGAATACGGTGTTGCGGTATCTGAAGTCACCGGAGGCGATACGGCCCAAGCCGCGATCCCGACGAGGGTCGAAGTTGGATCCCTACACCGAGCACATTGACCGGCGGCTGGGGGATGGGCTGGAAAACTGCGTGGTGTTGCTGCGGGAGTTGCGCGACTTGGGGTACGACGGCAGCAACACGATCTTGTCGGAATACGTGAGGCCGCGGCGCCGGCGTCGTCAGCCGGAGGGCGACGATGCGGTTTGAGACGGAGCCGGGAGAGCAGGCGCAGGTGGACTGGGGGAGTTTGTCGTACATCGGGACTGACGGGAAGCAGCGCCGCGTCTGGGTGTTCGTGATGACGCTGGGCTGGTCGCGGGCCTGCTACGTGGAACTGGTGCGCAAGGCGGACACCGCGGCCTTCATCCAGTGCCACGTGAACGCTTTCGAGTACCTGGGCGGCGTGCCGCGCCGGTGCCTTTACGACAATGCCAAGGTGGTCACGCTGGGCCGGGACGAGGAGAAGCGGCCGATCTGGAACCAGCGGATGCTGGACTTCGCCCGGCGGGTGGGTTTTGAGGCTCGGCTGTGCCGGCCCTACCGAGCCCAGACCAAGGGCAAGGTGGAGAACGGGGTCAAGTACGTGCGGCGCAACATGTGGCCCAGCATCCGCTTCACCACGGCATCATCTGGAAACGGGCCGACCTGAACCGGCAAGGGCTGGAGTGGTGCGACGTGGTGGCCAACGCGGGCGGGTGCACGGAACGACCCACCGGGTGCCGTGGGAGATGCTGGCCGAAGAGCGGCCCCACCTGGGGAAGCTGCCTGATCGGGCCACGCTGGCGCCGTACCTGCGAGAGGACCGCAAGGTGTCCCAGGGGACGGTTTCGTCAGCTGGGAGGGCTCCCGGTACGGCGTCCACTGGAAGTGGGTAGGGGCCACGGTGCAGGTGGGGGAGCGCCAGGGCACGGTGGAGATCTGGTCCGGTGCTGAGCGCATCGCCGTGCATCCCCGAGCGCAACAGCCCAAGCAGCGCTTCATCCTGCCCGGCCAGTGGTCGGGCCTGCCCAGGGGTGACCACCGGCCTCGGAAAGAGGCAGTGGCGGTGCAGATTCCCGCGGGCGAGGTGGAACGCCGCTCGCTGGAAGTGTACGAGCTGGTGGCGGGAGGTGTGGCATGATCGCTCTGGAACAAGTGCGCCAGTACCTGGAAACCCTGGGCCTCAAGCAGGCCGTCGAAGTCCTGGACAACACCCTGGACGCCGCGGCCAGCAAGCAGCTGACCTATCCCGAGCTGCTGGCCGAACTGCTCGGCGTGGAGGTAGCCGCCCGCTGGGAACGCTACCTCACCACTCGTACCCGGCTGGCCCATCTGCCCTTTCAGCGTACCTTCGAGCAATTCGACTTCGCCTTCCAGCCCTCCATCGACGAGCGGCTGGTCAAGGAACTGGCCAACCTGGCCTTCGTCGCCGAGGCCACCAACGTCCTGCTGCTGGGACCGCCCGGCGTGGGCAAGACCCATCTGGCCATCGCCCTGGCGCTCAGGGCCATCGAGAATGGCCACGGCGCTTACTTCGTCCGCGCCTACGACCTGATGGAGGACCTCAGGAAGGCCAGATCCGAGCACAACCTGGACCGGCGGATGAAGGTCTACCTGGCGCCCAAGGTGCTGGTCGTGGACGAATTCGGCATCTGGCCCTACGACCGGGAGTCGGCCACCGCTTTCTTCACCCTGGTATCGGCCCGGGCAGCCGGCCCTGAGCCTGCCGAAGGGAACGGGGCAGCATCATCCTCACTTCCAACAAGGGCTTCGGCGAGTGGGGTGAACTGCTGGGCGACAGCGTGATCGCCTCGGCGGTGCTGGACCGGCTGCTGCACCACAGCCACGTGCTCAACATCCGCGGCGAGAGCTACCGGCTCAGGGAGAAACGCCAGGCGGGGCTATTCCCGTCGCAACACCACATCAGCGCAGCGTCGGAGGAGGCCGGCGACAACTACGCGCACTGACCGAATCGCTGAGCAAATACCAAGTGGTTCAATTTTAAACCGTTAAAATTGTCGACGTCCAGCGAAAAGGTCCCGACTAACTGGCCAGCGATAATGATGCTCCTATAGATGTCAAGCTGCGCTGCTGATTATTGCGGCGGAGTTCTGGAGAGCGGAGAAGACCTCGCGGGCAACGTAGCGTTTGAGGCAACGGATGACCTCGGTCTTGCTCATTCCCTCACCGGTGCGGCGGCACATGTAAGCCTTGGTGCGGGGGTCGTAACGAAGCCTGACCACGACGATGCGGTGTAGAGCCGCATTGGCTTGGCGGTCGCCACCTCGGTTCAAGCGATGCCGGTTGGTCTTCCCGGAGGAAGCAGGTATCGGACTCACCCCGCACAGCGCGGCGAAGGCAGCCTCGGAATGGAGGCGTTCCGGGTTGCTCCCAGCCGTGACCAGGAGGGTCGCCGCCGTGTCAGGTCCTACGCCGAACATGCTGACCAGCGTCGGCGATGCCGTCTGGGTGAGGCGTTCCAGCTCGGCCTTGAGGTCGTGGATCTCCTCACTCAGTTGGCGGTAGCGGCCGGCCAGTGAGCGGAGAGCGTACTTGGCCGCCGCCGTGGGATTGTCCAGGCGACTGATACGGAAACTCTTGCACCGAGCGGTGAGGGCACCAGCGGGGAGACCGTCGAGGGTTTCGCGAAGTTCGGCTGGGGCGGTGACAACCAAAGCCTTCATCTGGTTGATCGCCTGGGTGCGGGCCTTGACGGCCGAGTCCTTGGTGCTCTTGAGCATGCGGATCATTTCGACTTCGCCCTGGCCCGACTTGGGTGTGGCATCTGCTACGCCGGCCAAAACCGACCGGGCTGCCATCTCCGCATCGGTGGGATCGCTCTTCCCTTTCCGGTAGCGGGTGGACCGATCGGGTCGGTTGACCTCAACGACGGTGTATCCGCGACCGGTTAGGAAACGGGCGATGCCAGCGCCGTAGGAACCCGTGCCTTCGATCCCGAAGGCGCGAACTTCCCCCAAACTCAGGGACCACCATTCGAGTTCTCCGTATCCGTGCGTAGTCGCTGGCGCGTGACGTTCGCCGAGGCGGACACCTTGCCGGTCAATGGCCACCGCCACGTGCTCGTCTTGGTGTGTGTCGACTCCGATGATCACCTGAACATCGCGATTACCTTCGCGACCGGGGACTCCTATCATTGCTACCTCCTGGGAGATGACGCCGCGGTTGGCACGCCAGCCAGGTGAGCGGACAAGACTGCGATGGGGCTTGAAGCCAGGCTCCTATTAGGTCACTGCTCACCGAGGCTGTCGGCACTGTCTGGGCCATCTCGGATCGGGCCGACAGATCATTTTGAAGGCATTCGTGCCAGTCACATCAAGGGTCAGACCCTGGTCGAGATGGCCGGGACCCATCATCGCAGTCACATCATGGAGAATGTGACATTGACCCCAAAAGAACAAAGCAGACTTCAGGTTCTCAACAGCCTGGCAGCAGAGCACATGACCTTGGACCAGGCCGCCGAGTTGATGGGAGTAACTTCCCGCCACACCCGCCGCATCCTGGCGGCCTACCGTGAACGCGGCGCGGCGGCTTTGGCACATGGCCACCGCGGTCGCCGACCCGTCAACGCCACGCCCGAGGCGCTGGTCGTCGACCTGGCGCATCTGGCTCGGACCCGGTACGCTGGCGTCAACCACACCCACCTCGCGGAACTGCTGGCGGAGCGGGAAGGCATTCACATCGGCAGGACCACCCTGCGGCGGGTCTTGCTGGACGCTGGACTGAGCAGTCCCCGGCGCCGCCGTCCACCCAAACACCGAGTCCGTCGGCAACGGATGCCCCAGGAGGGCATGCTGATCCAGATGGACGGCAGCTATCACCCGTGGTTGGGGGATCAGGCCCCGCCGTTCACGCTGCTGATCGCGGTGGACGATGCTACCGGCCAGGTGGTGAGCGCCTTGTGCTGTGAGCATGAGGACGCTCGCAGCTACTTCCTGCTGATCCGCGCCTTGGTGGAGCATCGCGGCGTGCCCGTGGCCCTCTACACCGATCGCCACGCCGTGTTCAAGCACACGCCGGGACCCGGTCTCCCTGCAGGGCCCACCCAGTTCAGCCGGGCCATGGATGAGATGGGTACCCAGATGATCTTCGCCCAGTCGCCCCAGGCCAAGGGACGTGTTGAGCGAACCGGAGGCACCTTTCAGGACCGGTTGGTTGCCGAACTGCGGCTGGCCGGCGCAACCACCCTGGAGCAGGCACAGGCTGTGCTCGATGAGTTTGTGCCTCGGTTCAACCGGCGCTTCGGCGTTCCCCCGCAGTGCTCCGAGCCAGCGTTCCGACCGCTGGACCCGGAGCTATGCCTGGAACAGGTTCTGTGTTTCAAGCACCGCAGGAAGGTGGACCGGGACAACACGGTGCGGTTCCAGTTGCGGACACTCCAACTGCTGCCGGCGCCGGAACGCCCCAGCTATGCCGGGGCGACGGTGGAAGTCCTGGAGGGGCTGGATGGTCAGCTCAAGGTACGCCACGAGGGGCGCATCATCGCTGCTCAGGAGGCCCCGCCAAGCCCGGTATCCCTCCGCAACGGCCACCAGCCTCCCGCCGTCTCTCCGGTTGCGCCCATCGGGGTAAACCACTGGGCTGAACGCTGGACAGCGCACCTGGCTCCGCTGGTCTCAAGTCAGGGACCCGAGGCGGATCAACCGGACTGCACCGATGGTGAAGTCGCCGCCGCACCACCCGCAACCGTCGCCCCGCGCAAGCCGACCTTCCTTCAGAGGGAGAGATGGAAGGCGGTCCAGAAAGCCCGGCGCAAGGGCATGTCGCTGCGGGCAATCGAACGGGAGTTGGGCATCCACAGGTCCACCGTCAGGAGTTATCTGGAGGCCGGAGGTCCTCCAGGATGGAAGCAGCGGATGGTGCCCAATCCGTCGACATCGGATACCATGGCAGCGTAACGGAGTGACATTTTCGCTGAACACTTACCCGGACATTTTCCCTGACCTACGACATTAAAATGGCTCATTTCTAACCCGTCATTGACAAGAGCGAGAACGTTATGGCGGTGCGAGCATCCGCGGCAACCATATGAATCTTGGTGGTCCAGCCGCCCCGGGACTTGCCGATAGACTGGGGTCCGTTTTTTTTAGCGCACCCGTACCGTCGGGGTGGACCTTGACGATGGTGCTATCCATCGCGACCGCTTCGAGTTTGATGCGCACGATCTGTTCCCGCTGGAGGTGTTCAAACACCCGGTCGAGCACCCCATTCTTCGACCAGCGGTTCATCCGTGTGTAGACGGTATGCCAGTTGCCGAATCGGGGCGGCAACCCCCGCCACTTGCAGCCCTGCTCGGCGACATACAGAATCGCGTTGAGCACTTGCAAGTTCGACAGTTTGACGTTGCCGCGCTGAACGGGAAGGACCGGTGCAATGCGTTCGTACTGAGCTTCTGTAATCTCCATGTGGGGATGATAACATTTAGGTACTGTTAGTGTGAACAGGCCCTGGACTACCTGTGGCCGAAAAACCAATCCCGCGAGCACCGGAACGGCTCCAACGACAAGGCTGACCCAAGTCCAGCCAGCCCCATTCCGAGGCGCAGCTAACGATAACTCCAAACCTCTGGACCAAAGGTCTCCGTCCCCCAACACACGACACCACTAACCAAAAATTAGTTGCTGATCCCGCCAACTTTGTAGAGCGGGACTGATACGAGAGGGTTCAAGGAGGCCGTCCGGCATGAATGAGGTTGACGCGCATCTTCAGTGGGCTGCATACTCAGTCTTGCCAGCTAGCTTGGGCTGAGAACTGGGCAATCCCGAGCCAGGTACGTCCTGCAAACTTGCTGGAAAGACAGTTGTGTACCGAAGGGATAGGCCAGTTGCCTGGTCACACGGGAACCCATACAACTGAAGGGGGAGGTGAACCGTGGCAGGACCATGTACAGGCCTGACCGTTCTGGATTTCTCATTGGGAATGCCAGGGGCCATTTGCACCCTGGTAATGGCCGACTACGGGGCCGAGGTGATCAAGGTTGAACCTCCCGGCGGAGATCCTTTCCGCTTTCAGCCCGCCTGGATTTCATGGAACCGCGGAAAAAAAGGCATTGTGCTGGACCTCCGCACTACAGAAGGCCGCGAGCAAGCCATTCAGCTGGCCGCCGGGGCTGATGCCCTGGTAGAGTCCTTCCGTCCCGGAGACATGGCCGACTGGGGGTTGGCGTATGACACCCTGTCGCAACTTTACCCGCGGCTGGTCTACTGCTCCATCACGGGCTTTGGGCAAAAGGGGCCACTGCGCCGGGTGAAAGGGTACGAGGGTGTGGTTGCGGCCAAAGCGGGCCGGATGCTCAACTTGGAGGGACAGCCTGACCGGGAAGGCCCAGTGTATTCGGCGCTGCACACCGGTAGCTGGCATGCCAGCCAGGCTGCAGTGCGCGGGATCATTGGCGCCCTCCGCGTGCGGGACCTATACGGGCGTGGGCAATGGGTCCAGACCAGCATCGTCCAGGCCCTGGCTTCTCCCCACGACAACAATGTCGGTGACGGTGGACTGGTGAATATGCAGCTCCGGCGCAGAGACCCGGAGCGGTTTCCCGGGAGACCCGGCGGCTCCCGAGGCCTTTCCTCCATAGGATACGTTCCCGTGCGCACCAAGGACGGCACATGGCTCCAACACGCCAATCAGAGGGTCCCGCACATCCAGGGGCATCTCAAGGCCATTGGCCTTGGGCACCTGCTCGCGGATGAGCGGTTCGAGAAAGTTCCCGCCATTGACCTGGAGAACCGAGAGCTCCTGCGCCGGGAGATACTGAATAAGCAGTTGGAGAAGACCGCCGACGAATGGATGGAGATTTACCTCCAGGACGGCAACATCGCCGCTGAGCCTTATCGTGACAGCGTCCAGGCCATGGATCATCCCGCCGTGGTCTCCAACGGTACAGTGGTAACGATCAATGATCCTCGTGTGGGCCCCATGCGGACTCTGGCCCCCCTCGTGGATTTCAGGGACACCCCGGGAGAGCCAAGCGGGCCAGCCCCTGATGTGGGACAGCACAACGCCGAAGTGCTGGGACGTCTGCGGCAACCGTACGTGGCCGTAAGCGGTGGCTTGCCTGAGGCGAACGGCGCCGATGTGGCGATCCACCCCTTGTCAGGGGTCACCATCCTGGACCTGGCGACAGTCCAGGCCGGGCCCTACGGCGCCGCCCTTTTGGCAGACCTTGGGGCACGGGTCATTAAGATCGACGCTACCGATAGGCGATTGGATGAAGGGCGGCGTTCCACTGCGCAGGCAGTGGCCGACCCACGGACCTACGCTGGCAAGGAAGGCATTCAGGTGGACCTTCAGACCCCTGAGGGCAAAGAGATCGTCCATAAGCTCATCGCCAGGGCCGATGTTCTGTCGCACAACTTTCGCCTCGGCGTTCCGGAGCGTCTCCAGATCGATTGGGAGACCTGCCTGAAGATCAATCCCCGCCTGGTTCATGTCTGGATGGGGACCTATGGTGAACACGGGGTACACGCGCGCCGGCCGGGCGCCCATCCCATTCCCGGCGCTATTATGGGCGGCGCCATGCGGCAGATGGGCCGGGGCATGCCACCGTCGCCGGAACAGGTCATGGATATTGAGGAGACAGTTGAGGCGACCCGCTGGCTCATGAAATCCAACTGGGGACCGGACCAAAACACGTCCCCGGCTGTGGCCACGGGTATCATGCTGGGCCTTCTGGCGCGAGACCTCAGCGGTAAAGGACAGCCCGTCCATATCACCATGCTCAACGCCAATGCCTGGACTAATGCCGATGAGTATTACGACCACGCAAACCGCCCTCCCATTGCCATGCCCGACGAAGAACTTCATGGCCTTCATGCCCTGTACCGTCTCTACCGCTGCCGGGAAGGGTGGGTGTTCCTGGGTTGTCTGTTCCAGGACGAGTGGGAAACATTCTGCCGCACTGTGCAACGGGCAGAACTCCTGGCCGATCGCCGCTTCTCTACTCCAGAGGCGCGACAGGCCAATGACGACGCCCTGATTACCGAGATCTCGGCGATCTTCGCTGGGCGCACCGCTGCCAAATGGGAAGAGTTGCTAATCAAGGCGGACATCGGCTGTGTCCGGGCCGATGAAGCTCTGGAAGGAGAGTTTTATGCGGACCATCCCCACGCCAAGGCGAATGCTCTGAGCGTTGAGGTGGAGCACCCGTATGTCGGAAAATACCTCCGTTACGGCGGATTGGTCGAGTTGTCCCTGACTCCGGGACTCTACCGGACCTCCATCCAAATTGGCCAGCACACCAAGCCCCTGCTTCGGGAAATCGGGTATGACGACCAGGAGATCGAGGACTTGGGAACACGGGGAATCGTCCAATGGGCGGACCCCTCGGTGGGTGGGGAGCCGTAGGCCAGTACGCCCAACATGCGTCAAGCTGCTCCATACTTGGGTAATCTCATCTGCATCCGAATTGCGAAAGGAGGTCATACTTGGCAATACTGGTCAGTTTCGATATAGATGGAACGCTAGAAGCAGGGGACCCACCTGGGCCTGTTACCATGAGCATGGTCAGGAAAGCCCAGGCGCACGGATGCATTATCGGTAGCGCATCTGACCGTCCGCTCCCAGTACAGCAGGCCATTTGGGACAGACACCGCATCGAGGTGAGTTTTGTCTCATCGAAGCAGGGCCTCTTGGATGTGAAATCTCGCTTTCCGGCTGAGGAGTACTACCATATTGGCGATACGGAGTTGGATCGCCAATTTGCCCTGACAGCGAGGTTCCATTTCGTCTGGATGGATGCCGGAAATACCGAGCCGTGGATCAACGGCAGGACGAACCAGGATTAGACGCACTTTCAGACTGCTTTTTCTTTCCCACAGGCTTATCCGGACCTGAACCTGAAGAACGCCACCTATGATATTGGCTCGGGAATCCGCCGGGGACATTGGGGAACTTAACCACGCGCGACAAACATCTTTGACCAGCAAATAAATTCTTCATATAATCCGCGCTAGATTGTGTCGGTAACGGCAACGCGCGGTGTGCAAGATTCCACAGGAGGGGAGAACCATGTCAACGATTCCAGGGCTAGAGAGACCTATCCCGGTTCCCAATGATCTGACCAAGCCCTTCTGGGATGCCTGTAACGAGCGGCGGTTGGTCTTGCAGAACTGCACCGCCTGCGCGAGGCTGCATTATCCGCCCACCCAGCGATGCAACGAATGTGGCTCGGCCGACAATCTGGAGTGGAAAGAGGTGCAAGGCAAGGGACACGTTGACGTGTACCTGGTGATACGGGACTCCCGCATCAGGGGATTTCGGGCGGCGCAGCCCATCAACTTTGCGGTGATAACCCTGGACGAGGACCCGGGCATCAACTTCTTGTCCAACCTTCCGGGTACCCCGCCGGGGGAGGTCCCCGTTGGGGCCGCGGTGGAACTGATATTTGAACAAACGAGTACCGGCCAGTTGGTCCACGAGTGGCGGGTGCTCACCTAGCCCACCTGGGTCTTACGGACACGGTCAATAGCGCAGAGGACATAAGGGAGCTGAGATGGTTAGTGGCACGAGTTGGATGAGAAATCGGGAAGGTATGGGAATCTGGGAGCACCGAGGCAAAGTTGCCGTCGTAGGTTGGGGTCAGTCCCATATGGACCGGCGCTGGGACGGTGTGGCCCTGGACAGGAGTTGCGGCGGCTTGAGCAAGGAAGCATGCCTGAAGGCTATTGCAGACGCGGGCCTGTCGCTGGACGACATTGATGGGCTAATCACCAGCCCGGAGACCCGTGCAGAGCAGACCTGGGCGCCTCGCCCTTATTTTGACCCGCCCTACGACACCGAGGACGGCCTGACCTATGCTTCTGCCGAGTGGATACAGAGGGAGTTGGGACTGAAGAACGTAAAGTATCTCAAATCCGATGCACCCTACATCGGCCCGATGATGGGCCTGGCCGCTCAGGCGGTCGGTGACGGTTTATGCGAGACCGTCCTGGTATGGTACCCGATGGTTAACCTCGAAGGCCGGTACGGGCACAACAATCCACAGAATATCAATCAGGAGGCCCCCGGAAATAGCGCCTTTTCTCTGCCGTGGGGTTATCAGAGCGGCGCCATGTTCAACAATCTGGTGATCTTCCTGCAGTACTGCCAAAAATACGGCAAGTCCCACGACGGGCTGGCCCCTCTCTGTTTGAACTTGCGCAGAAACGGCCTGATGACTCCCTGGGGGTACTACGCTCTGCACGAGCCGTATCAGCTCACACTTGAGGACTACGTGAACGGGCGCGTGATCGAGGAACCGCTGGTGATATATGATTGTGACAGGCCAGTCAATACCTGCGCGGCCTTCATCTTCACCACCGCTGAGCGTGCCAAGGACCTGAGGCAAAAGCCAGTCTACGTCCTTAACCATGCCCAGAACAATGGCAGCGGCAGGAGCACCATGGCAACTCTGGAGGAGCATCAGGAGGCGGTTGCCAGCCTGGCACGAAAGATGTGGGAGGGTTCCGGGTTGGGTCCTGAGGATGTTGATATCTTCAACCCGTACGACGGCTACCTTACGTTCACGCAGCAATTCCTGGAGGGCTTCCAGTGGCACGGTGTCAAGCTGGGAGAGGCCCACGACTTCTATGCCGACGACATCAGGGTCGAAGGTCCGCATCCCTTCCTTTCAAGCGGAGGAAATAACGGAACGGGGCGCAACCGCGCCGTCCTCTACGCTGATAGCATCCAGCAGTTGCGGGGGACAGCGGGTGCGCGGCAGGTGACGGTGCGCGCCGAAACCGCCCTTGCTGGCTGCAATACACCCGACAGCAACGGCTTCATTATGTTAAGCAAGTATCCGAGCTAGAATTCAGCCTGACGGACCAGACTCGTTGCCGTCGGCTTTGTCCCTATCAAATGAAGGGGCAAGCCGCCGGTTTTTTGTCCCCATTTCCTCTTACTTCTGGCCGGCTTTCGCCAAGGGGCGAACGACGCCGTTTGTGTACGCGAGCTGAAAGATATGCTTGTTACCTTTCCAGGCCCTCAAACCCCAGGAGCTCAATGCCCAACCCGTCCCCTTTGGCTTGGGCAAGCACCTTGAAGTCGCCATACTCGTTCGAGTCCACCAGGGTCATCATGGCCATACGGCTCAGTGTCGTTCGGGCTGCCGATAGGTCTTGCGTCTGGAGGGCATCGAGGAACGAGAAGAAGCCAAGGTTCGTCAGGAACTGGCTCTGTCGGGCGTAGCCCACGGTGGTTAGACCGTGCCGATCACCCATCCGCATAAGGGAGGTGAAGTCCACCTGGCAGGTGATGTCCTGTTGCCCGATGTGCTGGTACGGGTCGCTGCTGACGACGTGTCGGTTGTAACAAACCAGCGTGCCCTGGGCATTCTGGGGCGAGTAGAGGTCAGTGGCCAGTTGACCGTAGTCGATAGTGAGAATAAACCCGCGGTCCAGGGTTCTGGAAAGCTGGTCAGTCCAGTCCTCCATGGCCAAGTTCACCTCACCTCGATACCCTTCAGTCAAGGACAAGCCCAAGCTGGTCAGCCTCTTTTCGATGGGAGGTGAGGATGGCTCGTCCAGGACTTCGGTGAGATTCCCCCCCGCCGACGTGACGAAGACTTCCTTGACTCTTCCACCTTGGATGGCGAACCGGTGGACAGGGAAATTGTCGATCAACTCGTTACACAGGATACAGCCAACAACATTTCGGAACGCCCGAAGTCCTTCGGTTTTGACTCGTTGGATTCCGAAGATCGCGTCTTGCCTGCTTGAGGATATCCGATCTCCAGTCCCGTTAGCCCAGTCAAAGGTGTGGTCAGGTGGTCGGAGCCATCCAGGTTCGTAGTCCGCAGCGACATAGTAAAGCGCCTGAGCGAACCTGGGAGCCATCCGCCGGCAGGCATCCACGATGGATTGAGCCAAGACGCCGTCGCCGGAACCCACCTCGATCACGTGGAAAATGGGAGGGTCTCCGAGGAGGTGCCACATCTGCTCCAGTTGCCGTGCGATCAGGGCACCGAAAACGGGGTGACTCGTGGAAGAGGTCCCGAAGTGGGTGCTGATCCTGTTACCCCGGGCAGAATAAAAGCCTCCACGGGGCGAGTACAGGCAGGCTTGCATGAACCGAGCGAATGTAATTCGCTCATTCTTTTGGATTAGATCTCTGATCTCCTGGTCAACCGCTGAGCGCCACGTCATCTTCCAGAACGGCTAAGATTCCCTAGCTTTTTCAGCAAGCTTATCATTGGCAACTGCGTGCGGGCAGTGCATCCGATTATGACATCATTAGTATCTCTGGAATAGGAACCGGTGTTGATTTACAGGGTCTACAGGCGAGTAAGGCTGGAGATTTTTAGGGTCTTCCTACCAGATTTTCAGGTCGGGCCCGTTGAGAAAGTCGCCGCGATCACACAGGCGCTTGCGGAGAGCGGGTGTCGGACTTCTAACCAACCAACCTGGCAGGGGGAACCACCGTGGTGGTACGGTGGAGCTCGTGTCAACGCCGACATAGACCAACCGCTGGTGGCGTTACAGCAAGTTATAGATGAAGACGTGGCCCAATTTGCCAGCCTGGTGCGGGACCTAGACATACCGGCCATTGCGACGTAAATGGGAGTCCGACGGCACCGCCCGCTAATACCGATGGTGATTCCGCTATAACTGGCCCCTGCAATTCCCGCGCCGGCGGGAAAGCGGATTGAAAATTCAAACGCTGCACTTGGCTTGCAAAGATTTCCGCTGGCGTCCGGGAACCCAAGCGCTTGCGTGCGGTGTTGTTGTATGCCAGCACCAAACGCGTGAAACCGCTCCGGAGGCACCGTGGCCAGATCGGTATTGCGGGGTAAGCTGCGGAGCATACGTCCGATGGCGTTCTCCACGCCGCCCTTCTGCCTCGGCGATGCCGGGAAGAAGGATCCATCAGTCGTTTAGCAAGACGTAGACTGCGGCCGATGGAGTCAGGTCGTCGTGCGAATGGCCCTTGCCAGTGACGTCCTCCATCAGCCGGATATCCCCGGCTCGCAGCACCCGCTTAGCGCCGTCGCTGGCGCCGATCTCCACCTCACCGGACAGGTGGATAATCAGTCTGCGCTCGGGCAGGGGATTAAAGTCCCGGTGGCGCGACCCGTCAAACTCCTGCACACGCACCTCGGACACATTGATCAGCGCCCCCAGCTCCGGGTGATCCTCCAGCTTCAGGTCCTCGATGTGGCTCTCGCCGTCGGCGTCCGAAAATACCCGATATATTGCCATTTCGCCTCCCGTTACATTTGTGGAAATTTCGCTGCTCGTTCGCGCGCGTCTAACACTACCAATATCGTCAGCACGCTTTCTATTCTCGCACACCTACCGACGTCGAGTTTCGACACCGCAGTTGGGGGTTCCGCGACGTTATCGCCGGTCGGGTATTGCCGTGATTATCCCACGATCGTTGCATGCAGCGACCAGCTTTTGAATAGCGATCCGTACCATTCGCAACAACCAGCGCGTGATTTGGCGTGCGCACCGGTCAATGTCCCCAACCCGGAAAACTGACCGCAGCCTTTGTTCGAGCACTTGAGATAAAGCGGCTGGAAGCAAGTCAGCAATGCTAAGGACATCCCCATCTTGGACCTCGCCATTTAGCAACAGGCGGATGTCATCGTGGCCACTGACCCAGACCTGCTGGAACTGGAGGGCGAGTTCGCCTTCCGCATCGTCAACCCAACCTCCTTTCACGACTTACTCACGGAGTTCCAGTACTGACCATTCCCAGTGCAACGGAATAATCTGTGCACAGCCGCGATAATACATAGCAGCCACAAACGGTCCATTACACCCAAAAATGGAGCCGTCCCCCGAGGTGCAAGCGAGGAAGTGCCACCCTTGGGCGACCCGCACGCGCGGGAATAGATGTCAAGGGCGGTGCCAAGGGTGTAACAGTTCAGACTTGGAGAGGTGAATTGGCCGAAGGTTGGTCGGGAATCGCTGGAGCTGGGGGAGGTGGTTATGTCATATATCTGGGATGGATGCGGAAATCGACCTCAGCACTGCGGACCGGGATGTGCTGATTGCCATCATTGAGAGGCAACAGGCCATCATCGGGAGCCTGGAGAAACGGATCGCCCAGTTGGAAGGGCGGGACAAATTGGGCGGCACCCGCAGGATGCCCGGTCTGAAGCCCAAAGCCGAGCAGCAGCCGGCCCAGCCCAAGAAACCACGCAAGCCTCGGCCCCACGGCTTTGCTCGCACCCGCATGACGCCCACCCAGCGGGTGGAACACGTGGTGGAACAGTGTCCCGACTGCGGAACCCAGCTGTCCGGTGGCTGGACCCAGCGCACTCGGGAAGTGATTGACCTGCCCCGGATTCCGGGGCAGGTAACCGAGCACGCTTATATCGCCCGCACCTGCCCACAGTGCCAACGCTGTTGTACGCCCACCGCGCAACTGGAGAACATGGTGATGGGCAAGCCAACGTCTGGGGGTCAACCTGATCAGCCTGATTGCCGCCCTGCGGGAGGAGGCCAGGCTGCCTTTCCGCACCATCCAGTGGTACCTGGACACCGTGCATGGGTTGCGCCTCAGCCTGGGAGCCATCGTGGACGCCACGCAAAGGGTGGCTCGCAAGGCCCAGGCTGAACTGACGGGCATTCTGGAACGCATCCGAGGCAGTCCGGTGGTCCATGCCGATGAGACCGGCTGGCGTGAGTGTCAATTTTCATGGTCATTAGGCCGGCGATTTTCACGGACATCCAGCCACCCTGGGAGCGCGGTGAATTGACTATTATCAGGTTGTAGTTTGCGGGTCAATCACCCTCTTTGCGGCCAGTAGAGCGCGGTGTGGCGAGAGTCGTTCCCGGTAGCTGGCGCCTTCGATGACGATCTGGTAGCTGGCGTTGGCCAGGCGATCCAGCGCGCTGTTGCCCAGGATGGGGTCATCGAAGAGACCCAGCCATTCGTCCACGGCCCGGTTGCTGGTGATGATGAAGCTGGACGCCCGATGCCGGTTGAGGATGAGTTCGTAGAGGTCGGCGGACTGCTGGGCGGTCAGGCCATGGAGACCCAGGTCATCGAGGATGAGCAGGTCGGGCGTGAGGAAAGACCGGAAGGTACGGTCCACCGAGTTGTCCACTCTGGCCTGGGTCAGGGCCTTGAAGAAGTCGTCGGCGTGGCTGAAGCGCACGGAGTATCCGGCGCGGACGGCGGCGTAGCCCAGGGCCTGGGCGAAGAAGCTCTTGCCGACACCGGCGGGGCCCACCAGCAGGACGTGTTCGTGCCGGTCGAGAAACTCCAGGGAGAATACAGCGTCCAGCAGGCGGCGGTCCAGGGTAATTGACGCCGACCAGTCGAAGTCCTCCAGGCGGCAGGTCTCCTCGAAACCGGCATTGTGCAGCCGGAGTTCGGTGCGGCGGTGGGCGCGGCGATTGACCTCGTCGCTGAGGATGATTTCCAGGAATGAGGCGTAATCCAGCTGCTCCCTACGGGCCAGGGCGATGCGTTCCGGCAGGGTGCTGGCCAAAGCGCCCAGCTTGAGGCTCTTGAGCAGCGGGGTGAGTTCGGTGGTTCGGGTCATGGGTAATCTCCTCATGCTGACTGACGGCGGTATGCGGTGTAAGCGAAGACGCTACCGGGACGGGCGAAGCGGCCCGGCGGCATGGGCAAGGGCAGCTGGGGCATGGCCTCCTGTTCCAGGGCCTGCACCAGGATGCGTTCCAATCGGCGCACGTCGATGAGATCCACGGCCAGGGCCCGACGACAGGCGGCGTCCAGACGCTGCGCCGTGTAACGCTCGCCCAGACGCAGCAGCTTGTGTCCCTGCCGGATCTTGGCCCAGGGCAGGGGGCCGTCGAAGAGACGTTCAGCGTATTCGCCCACCGCCGGTCCCAGTGTCGCCGCGCTGCGCTGGATGCGATCCGGCGCTCTGGTGGTGTAGGCGGAAAGCTCGGCGGGGTAATCGTCGGGATCGGTGGAGCGTCCGCCCTGGGGCTGGCGGAGGTGGGTCTTGATCAGCTGGCCCCGGTGATAGATGTGCACCAGCTTGCTGCCCAGCCGGATTTCCACCTGCTGACGCGGCGGGCACCGGTCCGATGGCACCGAATACAGGGCCTGCTGACACTGGATGTGATGGTCGGGATGGACCTTGGCATTGCGCCAGTCGGCGATTTCGTAGGGCTCACCGTCCCAGGGCAGCAGGGTGTGGCGCTCCTCATCCTGGAAAACCACCAGGGGCTTCCGGCGAGTGGTGCCATGGATGCGCATTCCGGCCACCTCCAGACACCAGCGCTGGGCTTCGGCCCTCAGGTGGGGCAGACCGTGGAAATCGCCGCCCTTGAAGAAGCGCTCCCTGACGTACTGCACGCCACGCTCCACCTTGGGCTTGTCCTTGGGTTTCCGCACCCGCGCCGCATCGGCGATGAAACCCCGGCACTGCGAGTATTCCAGGAAGCCTCTGGTGAAGCGCGGATGCAGCGGGTCTGGTCCCGCCACCGCTGGCGGGCAATTGTCGATGACCAGATAGCGGGGCACCCCGCCGAAGCAGACTCACGCCGCTTTCAGTCCGGCGATGATGTCCTCCAGCGTCTGCCCATGGGTCGGCCAAACGAAGCTGTGCCGCGAGTAAGCCAGCACGATGATCAGCCCCCACACCGCCCGCCGGCGGCCTGTCGCTGGGTCCACAATCATGCCCAACCGGCCGAAGTCCATCTCCGCCACCTCCCCGGGCGCGGTGTCCTCCATGCGCACCGTGGTCTGGCTGCGCCGCCGCCAGTTCCGCTTCAGAACGAAGCGGCGCAACGACGGATACGATACCGGACACCCCCGCGCTGCCAGCAACTCCCGGATGCGGGTCAGCTGCAGCCGGTCGCCGGTGAGCCACTGGTAAATCTGGTCCGCCCACGGCTCCAGCAGGTCCTGCCCGGGCGTCACCGCCTGCCGCGGCCCCGGCTGCCCAATCGTCGCCAGCCGGCTCAGCTGCTCCGCGGTGGCAACCAGCCCATCCCGAACGATGCCCTCCTCTTGGGCTGCCGCCACGTACTTGGCGATGGTATCTCTCGACAAGCCGGTGCCCAACGCAATCTTGCGTTGGCTATCCCCCGCCTGCCAACGGCGAATGATCTCTTGTATTTCCATTCTGGAAACCTCCCGGTATGCCATCGCTGCACCTCAATTCCAAAGTGCGGCAATGATCGCCGATGTGGCTCCCAAAGTGGCCTAATGACCCTGAAAATCTGGTGGGTAGATCCTGAAAAACTCCCAATTCACTGGCCTATAGATCCTGAACAATGACAGTGAGGACGGACACAACGGCTACGTGTGGACCTTCAGCACCCCCACCGAGCGCTACTTCCTGCGTCGGGGCCGCGGCAAGGCCGTGGTGGATGAGGTCCTGGGCGATCAGTTCCTGGCGTGCTGGTCAGCGACTTCTACGCCGCCTATCACCATTACGACGGCCCCAAGCAACGCTGTTGGGCCCACCTGTTGCGGGACATCCACGACCTGCGCGCACTCTACCCCGATGATGACCGGCTGGCCCAATGGGCTGACGCCATCCACCAACTCTACCGTCAGGCGACCGCCTTCACCCATCCTTCAGAGCAGCAACGGCCAGAGCAGCAACGGCCAGAGCAGCAACGGCCAGAGCAGCAACGGCCAGAGCAGCAACGGCCAGAGCAGCAACGGCGCACCGCCCAACTGGCCCTGGAACAGCGCCTGCTGGCCCTCTGCCGTACCTACCAAGATGACCCATCGGCGGTAGTGTCCCGTCAAGTAGTGTAAAAGCGCGTCATCCCTTTTGATGTTGATCAGGCCGCTGCGTCCAGCATATTGGGCTTCGGCAGTGCCTCGTTGCCGGCGGCGTTGGGGATGGTGAGGTAGCGGCGGGCTTCGGCCCATTCGTCGTGTTGCTCGGCCAGCACCGCGCCCACCAGGCGCCGCGCCGATAGCCGGTTGGGGAAAATGCCCACCACGTCAGTCCGGCGCCTTATCTCCCGGTTCAGCCGTTCCTGCGGGTTGTTGGACCACAGCTTCTGCCAGTGGGCCACTGGGAAGGCCGTGAAGGCCAGGATGTCCGGCGCGGCATCCGCCAGCAGTTCGGCCACCTGGGCAAAGGGCTCCCGGAGTTGTTCCACCACTCGGTCCAATTGGCCGTGGACCTCGGCGGGAGACAGTTGCTGGTAGATGGTGCGGACCATGGTGGCCACGCCGGGTTGGGCACGCTTGGGCACTCGGGTGAGCAGGTTGGCCATGAAGTGGGTGCGGCAGCGCTGCCAGCTGGCCCCAGTGAACACCGCGGCGATGGCGTTCTTCAGCCCCTGGTGGGCATCGGAGGTTACCAGCTCCACCCCGCTGAGGCCCCGAGCGGTCAGCGACCGCAGGAAGGCCAGCCAGAAGGCGCCGTCCTCGCTGGCGCCCACGTCCATACCCAGGATCTCACGCTGCCCTTCGGCATTGACCCCCGTCGCCACCACCACGCAGACGTTGACGATGCGAACGCCCTCCCGAACCTTCTGGGTCAGGCCGTCCAGCCACACGTAGGGGTAGGGACCACCGTCCAGGGGCCGACCCAGGAAACTCTCCACCACTTCGTCCAGTTGCTCGCAGATGCGCGACACCTGGCTGCTGGAGATGCCGTCGCAACCCAGGGCCTTGATCAGATCGTCCACCCGCCGAGTGGACACGCCTTCTACATAGGCTTGCTGGATGACGGCCAGCAGGGCTTTCTCGCTGCGCCGCCGCGGTTCCAGCAGGCTGGGGAAGTAGCTGCCTTCCCGCAGCTTGGGAATGTGCAACTCCATGGTGCCCACCCGGGTGTCCCAGGTGCGGTTGCGGTAGCCGTTGCGGTAGGTGACCCGCTCCGGGCTGCGTTCGCCGTGCTGGGCGCCGATCTGGGCGGAAACCTCGGCGTCCATGATGCCGTCCACCAGGACCCGCAGTGCTTCCCGCAGCAAGTCCACGTCTCCGTCCATACCACGCTTGCGTAACAATTCCAAAAGATCCATTCTTTGCTTGACCACCGTCGTTCTCCTTGGTTGGGTTTGGCATTTCCGATCAAGGATGACGCGGTGGTCAGCGTTTTGCCAACCGCCTAACTCTTACACCACTTCCTGGGACTCTACTCCCATCATCATCCGCCCCAACCAGGCTGTGCCGACGCATGGAGAACCACATCAAGGAACTCTTCCTCTTTGTGGCTGAACCGGAAGTCCCGCCGGACAACAACGCCGCCGAGCGCAGCCTGCGACCGGTGGTAATCAGCCGTAAAATCAGCGGTGGCACACGCTCTGCAGCGGGCACTAACACCAAGATGACGCTGGCCTCAATCTTCGGCACCTGGCGCGTACAAGGCTTCAACCCCCTCACCGCCTGCCGACAACTACTCACTTCTCCTCGGCCTGAACAATTACCCAAGGGTCTGTTGAAAAAGCCGGTGATGTTGCCAATCCATGCAGGATGTCCGGCTACAACGCCGGGACAATCGGGTATTGACGAGGATGACGATGATCCAACCTCCGGACTGCTCCAGCAGGGATTCCACACTGTACCGGTGCACCACCAAGCGGTTGCGGGGTTTGATCTACCACGACCACCTGCTGACCAGATCGACGAGCGACTGGATTTCAACAAGCTTGTGGCACGTCTGGAAGAGTGCTACTGTCCCGACTTGGAGCACGAATAGGTCCAACGCTCCATGATGCTGTTTGGACACGAGGTCATGCCCTATCTGAAATAGAAAGCGTTTCCGACGTTACAATAGAAGCGTCAACCAATGAGATCCCATCCAAACAATAAGGAGGCCATAAGTATGACGACGGTAGGAAGCGGCAAGTACACCTATGAAACGGTGGAAAACTGGGCCAAGCTGCCAGACGGCGAGAATTTCGCCATGGTCAGCGCCGTAGCCACCGACTCCCAGGACCGGGTGTTCGCCTTCCAGCGCAAGGACCCGCCCATCCTCATCTTCGATCGGGACGGCAACCTGCTGGACAGCTGGGGGAACGGCGCCTTCTCTTTCGCGCACGGCATCTACATCGAGGACGACACGGTTTATCTGACCGACCGGGACAGTTCCGTCTGCCTGGTCTACACCATAGACGGCAAGCCCATCCAGATGCTGGGGCGCCACGGCGTCCACTCGGACACCGGCTGCGAAAACCCGGGCGACCTTTGCCCCCGCGCCGCCGGCCCCTTTAACTACCCAAGTGAACTGGTCCCATCCCCCTCGGGCGACCTGTACGTATCCGACGGATACCGCAACGCCCGCATCCACCGGTTCAGCTGGGACGGTCAACTCAAGCAGTCCTGGGGACAACCGGGGAAGAGTGAGCCGGGTCACTTCCACCTTCCCCACAGTCTCCTAATCCACAACGACACGATCTTCCTCTGTGACCGCGAGAATCACCGGATGCAGCTCTTCAACCTGGACGGCGAGTTCATCACCATCTGGAACGACATCCAGCGGCCCATGGACATCTCCGTGGACGGCGAGGGTATCCTGTACGTCAGCGAGGGCAGCGTCAACGATTCTTCGGCCCGGGTCAGCGTCCTGGACGCTTCCGGAAACGTACTGGCCCGCTTCGACTGCCGCGGCCCCGGCCACGGCAGTTGGGTCGACTCCCGCGGCGACATCTACGTCGGCCTCAGCGACGGCACTGGCATCGACAAGTTCGTTCGCCAAGGGTAGCTCGGTCGGAACCCGCTGATCTATGGATCTAAGGAACCGGACCCGCAAAAACACACCGGCCGGAGCAATCCACTCCGGCCGGTGTGTTTTTGGAACGGCCAGCAGCGCCGCAAGTAACGCCCCATGCAACCAATCCTATACTCCCCTGAAATATAGACGATCGGCAATGTGCCCAACACGGGGCACAGGGAGGAAGAAACCATGTTATCCGGACGGACAACATGACCTTGACACAGACCGACGCCGGCACTTCCCATGGGCTGCATCGCCCGCCGTCGCTGCTGCTGCGAGCGCGGAGCACGCCATGGCCGACTCTGTCACGCATTCCGCCGCACCATCACGATGCTTCTTCTAGCTAAATCGATTAGTCCGGGTCTCACTCCCGTTCTCAGATAGCACCGCTGGCATCACGGCGACTTTTTTCGACGGACCATTACTGCCGCCGTTTACACTTCCCCCCCGGAGACGCGCCATCCCAATGCAATGAAGGCCACAAACACAAGAACCGGGAACAGCACGAATACCAAGAACCCCAAGGACGAGTTAAACAAGGCGCTAATGAACCACGACTCTGTAATCCAGTCCACGACTCCACTACCCATTAGGGCCCGTTGGCGTTACGATATTCGTGGCCCACGGGGCTATGTACTCCAACGACCCCGTTCGCCGGTATGACATCCCTGCCATCGAACGGCTGCTCGGCCCCGTCGTTGAATGGAGGGACACCTTTCTGGACGAGATGTATCCTGGGGGGGGGCAACGCGGCTTCGTCATCCGGCAGGGACCTGCAAGGGCTCGGAGCCACGGAGCAAGCCAGGTTTTAGCTGACCAACCTCGCCCGGATAAACCAGGACGGCGGGGAGTGCTCCCCGCCGTCGTTTTGTTCAACCATTTTACGGGGATTTACGGTTAACGTTGGTTAGTCGTCAGAGCGTACCGGCCTTCTTGTCCATAAAGTCCTTGATGGCGTCGGCGTATTCTGCCCTGGGGAACTGCTCTCCGTTGGGAACCTTCATGCCGTCGCAGAAGATCTCCAGCCGGTTGCCGTCCGGGTCCAGGAAGTAGAAGGAGCGGCTACCGCTGCCTTCCAGGTTCCCGCCAGACTCGATGCCGTGGGTCAGCGGCCCGCTGACAATCTCCGCACCGTGAGTGTGGATGTGGGCCAGAGCCTTCATGAATTCGTCACGGTTTTCGACTTCAAATGCCACCTGCTGCACCAGCCGGGCCTGCCCAGGAACGTTCTCGGAAACGTCCACGCCTTCGGGAGCAGTGGCGATGACGAAATCATGGTGGGTCTCGTCAAACCGCAAAAAGGCAGTCTCGGCCCCGTCGGGCCGACGGCGGCGGGAAGTCACCTTGCAGCCCAGCACCTCGGTGTAAAATTCGAAAGACCGTTCAAAATCGGAAACCAGAATCCCCACATGTCCAACGCGCTTGATCTGAATGCCCATAACAAGTTCCTCCTAGCCAAAACTCGGTAGAGTCCAGGACCGGTCCGGTTTTCCCACTCCATCGGGAACGGAGTGGATCGGTCCAAATTATATACTTTGGCGTGAAGAATTGTCCGCCCCCTGGACAGGGCAATCGCGCCTTCAATATCTACGATATGAACTGGCGCATTGCATTCTAAACGCTGATAACATTGGCCCGCGTCTGTGGTTTGAATGTGATATAAAACCCGCCAACAGGTTGAAATTCGCGTCCTTCATGCTGTAACTGTCCGTTCTCAGGCGACGTGAGACTACCCGAACTCGAGCTTCCCGGGATTTTTCCTCTCACCAAAATTAGACGCGATTGCCTTGCCCCCCTCAGTGTGCCGTGGCGGGGCTTGTCGTCGTCTAGCGTGACGGGCTTGTGGCTTTGCCGCGTTTGAGGTGGTGCGTCGTGGCGGTTATTGGCGGCGCGTCCGTGCATGAGTTCTCGCCCTTCCTCCCCAATGATGCGGGGCTTCGTTGGCTTGGCGGCTGACGAGCGATTCTCGGCGCCGGCCCGGGTTTTGCGGCTGGGCTTGGCGGAGTTACGTGACTTCGGACGCCCGCCGCAGGAGTTAGCCAGCTTGGAGTGGAAGAAAGCGAACTCCAACGTACCGCCTATTCCACGGGTGAGCGGTCTAAGCCCCAATCCACCGAAAAGATGAGTGTCGCGGTGTGCTGAAGGGGTAAGAAAGTGCTCCTGTGCATCTGGGATAATGGCTTTTGAAACAGGAAACCGTCCCCAGGCCAGGAGCACCCAAAAGATGCTAGCAGATGACCACCCCGACCGCATCCAAATCGCCTTTGACGACCACCGCCTGGTGGCCAATGCTGGGCTGATCCTGCCAGCCACGCTGGGCCGGCATCTGGGCCGGCCCGAACTGGTTGACCGGCACCTGGACCTGGGTCGCGCCCCAGGCCGAGCCAACACCGGCGACAAGGTGATGACGCTGGTGGCGTCTGCTCTGGCCGGAGGAGACTGCATTGACGACGCCGACGTGCTGCGCACCGGCGGGACGGCTAGCGCCATCGGCTGCGTAGTCAAGGCGCCATCCACCCTGGGGACCTTCCTGCGCAGTTTCCGGTGGGGCCACGTCCGCCAACTGGATCGGGTCAGCCGGGAGCTGCTGGCCCGGGCCTGGTCGGCTGGGGCCGGACCCGGCGACGGGCCGTTGACCATCGACCTGGACTCCACCATCTGCGAGACATACGGTCTGGCCAAGGAGGGGGCGCGCGACCACGGCTACACCGGCCAGCGAGGCTATCACCCGCTGCTGGCCATTGCCGCCGGAACCGGCGACGTGCTGATGGCTCGGCTGCGCAAGGGCCGCGCCAATACCGTTCGGGGCGCCGCTCACTTTCTACGCGAGACGGTGGGGCGGGTACGCTACGGCGGGGCCAGGGGACAACTCACGGTGCGGGCTGACAGCGGCTTCTACACCCACGCCATCGTCGCCGTCTGCCGCAAGATGGATGTGCGCTACTCCATCACCGTCCGCCAGCAAGCCCGCCTGCGGAATATCATCGAGGCCATACCCGAGACTGACTGGACGCCGATTCCCTACTGGATGGACGGCGCCGCCGACGTGGCGGAGACCACCTACGTCCCCTTCCAGGATGAGCCCGACGCCGCACCGGTGCGGCTCATCGTCCGGCGGGTGCAGCCCACGCCCGGCTCCCAGCTGGCCCTCTTCGCCAGCTACCGCTATCACGGCTGCATCACCGACCGAGACGGGGACACCCTGGAACTGGAGGCCGACCATCGGCGCCACGCCGAGATCGAGAACGCCATCCGAGACCTCAAGTACGGCGTCGGGCTCAACCATCTCCCCTCAGGCCGCTTCGCCGCCAACGGCGCCTGGCTGGCGGTGCAGGTGATGGCCCACAACCTGGCCCGCTGGACCGCGCGCATCGGTCTGGGTGAGCAACTGGCAACCACCAAGACCCTCCGACGACGCTTCTTCTCCCTCGCCGGACGGCTCACCCGCTCGGCGCGCCGCCTCACTTTGCATCTGCCCCAGCGCTGGCCCTGGAAAAACCAGTTCAGTCGCGCCTTGGCTCGATTGCGAGCAATTCCACTCCCAGCCTGACGGCACCGCTGGTGTCAACGCCGACGGAGATCTGACCCACTCACCAGACTACCCGACCGCCTCGCAGACTTGCGCCAGGCTGGTCCCCGAGCGTCTCTTGCTGCACGCTACCCTGACAATTTCGCCCAGCATCGCCACCGCGGGCCGCCATCATCGTGTCTGTGTGGCTATCTCACGCCGCCCTCATCCCCATCTATTGGAATCGGGCTTGCCCCGTTCGCCTTCCCTTGCCCATCATCCCTGGTGTCAACGCCACGGCCCATCGCTTCGGTGGATTCGGGCTAAGCGCCGTCCTGCTTCACGGCAGTCGGTGCGGCGGCGCTGTGCCGGCTGTCCTTGAGGCGGTAGCTCTCGCCGTTCATCTCCAGGATGTGCACGTGGTGGGTGAGGCGATCCAGCAGCGCGCCGGTGAGCCTTTCTGAGCCAAACACCTGGGCCCACTCATCGAAGGGCAGGTTGGTGGTGACCAGGATGGAGCCCCGTTCGTAGCGTTGGCTGAAGACCTCGAAGAGCAGTTCCGCACCGGTGGGGGACAGAGGCACGAAGCCCAACTCGTCGACGATTAGCAGCTGGAGGCGGGCCAGCTGCCGCTGCAGGTTGAGCAGCCTGCGGTCATTTCTGGCCTCCATGAACTCGTGGACCAGTGCCGCGGCGGTGGTGAAGCCCACCGACCATTCCCCGCTGGCAGGCGGCCAGGCCCAAGCCCAGAGCGACGTGGGTCTTGCCGGTGCCGCTGGCGATGACGTTCTCTCTGTGCTCGACGTATTCACAGCGGGCCAGTTGCATGACCAATGCTCTGTTCACCGAGCTCGACTTTGTACAAAAGCTAGATAAATTATAAGAACAGGGTAAGCTCGACCAAATCACCACAAGAGGTCGCGTATGCCCACCCTGCCCGCAGTCATAGTAACCCTGCTGCTGCCCTTTGAGCACCTGTTTGACCCCAGGACCTGGCGCAAAGCCCAACTCCTGGCCATGGGAGCGATCCTGTCTCCCGGCAAGCGCACCGTGTCCTCCGCCCTCAACATCCTGGGGATTGGGCAGCACGGCGACTTCGCCATCTATCACCAGGTGCTCAACCGTGCCCGATGGTCGCCGCTGCAACTGAGCCGGGTGCTGTTGCTGCTGGTGGCCGGGCGCCTTGGTTCATCCACCGAGCCGTTGGTGTTCGGCATTGACGAGACGGTGGAACGACGCTGGGGCCGGAAGATTGCGGCCAAGGGGCGGTATCGGGATCCGGTGCGGTCCAAGGACGACCAGGTGGTGATGACCCCCGGATTGCAATGGGTGAGCCTGATGTTGCTGACGCGTATCGGATGGGCGGGTCGACACTGGGCGCTGCCGTTTTTGACCGCGCTGGTGGTGTCGGCCCGCTACGACCGGCGCAAAGGTCGCCGGCACCAGACGTTCACCGACTACGCCCAGCAGATGCTGGTCTGCCGGCGCCGGTGGCTGCCGGACCGGGACCTGGTGGTGGTGGCCGATGGCGGCTACGCCAAGCGCGAGTTCCTGCGGCATTGCCAGAGTATGTCAAAGCCGATTGTCGTCGTCACCAAACTGCGCAAGGACGCGTCCCGGTACCAGCCCGCGCCACCGCGGCGGCCCGGCCAGATCGGGCGGCCCCGGGTGGTCGGCGCGCGATTGCCCAGTCCCACGGCGGTGCTGGACGATCCCGCTACACAATGGATTCCCTACCGCGCCACCGGTTCCGACGGCAGTACCGCCATGGTCGAGCTCGCTTCGGGCGTAGCGCTGTGGTACCACGGCGGGCCCGCCGCGCCTTCCCATTCGTTGGGTCGTCATCAGATACCTGGAGGAGCGCCGCGGGCCCTATGCTTTGCTATGCACCGACACCGAGGCGGAACCCCTGCGGATATTGCAGTGGTATCTGCTGCGCTGGCAGGTCGAGGTGACCTTTGAGGAGCTGCGGGCTCACCTGGGCATGGAAACCCAGCGCCAGTGGTCGGAACGAGCCATCGCCCGAACCACCCCCGCGCTCTTTGGCCTGTTCAGCGTGGTGACGCTGGCAGCGGATATCCTGATCGAACAGCGTGGCGGCATGGCGCCGCGCACCGCGGCGTGGTATGACAAAACCAGCCCTTCCTTCGCCGACGCCATCGCCCTGGTCAGACGACACCTCTGGGTGCAGCAGGGAACTTTTATGCCGTCCGAGCGCGAGCACGAATCGATAAAAGTCCCGCGCCTCTTGTACCACAGGATGCTCGACACGCTAGCCTATGCCGCTTGATTGTACAAAGCCGAGTTCACCGAGGGGACGGCCAGGAAGTCGAAGGTGTCCAGGCTCTTCGTGGCTGGGAAGCGCGCCGCCCTGATCCGGCGCTGGACCATGCGCTGGTGGCGGTCGATGAGTTCCAGTTCGGCGAGGCGCAGCAGGTAGTCGGGGTGATCAGCGCCTTCGGCGGCGCACTGGGCGGCCAGCTTGCGGTATTCACGCAGGAAGGTGGGCAGCTTCAGTTCCTTGAGGTGGTGCTCCAGGAGCAGCGTTGACCGGGTGCTCATGCCGCCCTCCCCGACAAGAGAGCCATGTAGTCCGTGGCGCGGGTGGTCTTCACGCTGACCCGGGGCAGGTAGGGATACAGGTCAAGATCGAGGCGAGGTGGTCTGCCCTCGATACGGCACAGCAGCAGGCGCTTCACGGCGTCGAAGCTGATGGCGCCCAGCCGGAGGGCGTCCGGCACGGCGTGGTGGACCTCCTGGTGGGCGAAGTGCTCCAGGAGGTCCACCACCTGCACGAATTCGCGCTTGCCCCGTTTCCCCATGCGGGCCTCCAGCAGCCGGCGCAGCGTCCGGTACGCTTCCGGCAGATCCCACCCCTGCAGTGGCGCGGCCTGGTCCAGGGCCGCCGTCTTCCGTTCCAACAGCGGCAGGTAGTGGATGGGGCCGAATACGAAGTCGTCCTGCTCATAGGACCGGGGATGCCGGGCGATGACCTCGGCACCGCAGCCGATCACCAACTGGTCCACGTAGCCCCTGACCAGCACGTCCCGGTGTGCATAGGCCACCGGCACCGAGTAATCATTGGTGCGGTACCTGACCAGTGACAACGAACTGACCCGGCTGGCCCGCTGGTCGCAGGCGTCGTAGGGCACGGCGGGCAATGGCAGCAGGGCGTCCAGATCCCGCTCGATCCGCTGGCCGATTGTCTCGGTGTGTCCCCGCAGTGTGGCGTCCATGCGCTCCAGGCACCTTTGCTCCAGGTGAGCATTCAGCGCCTCGAAACTCTCCACCCGGGGCACCGGCACCAGGAAGTTGCGCCGCGCATAGCCCACCATGCCTTCCACCTTCCCCTTGTCATTGCCCTTGCCGGGTCGTCCGAACCGGTCCTCGAACAGGTAGTGGGACTGCAACTCGGTGAAGACCCGGGTGCGCTTCCGGCGACCATAGCCCAGTATCTTCGCCACTGCCAGCCTGGTATTGTCGTACCGGATGCTCTGGGGCGCCCCGCCCAGAAAGGCGAAGGCGGACACGTGGCCGTGCAGAAAGGCCTCGGTGGATTCCGCGTAACGCTGGCGGCCCCGCTTGGTCTGCAACTTCCGGCGCATCCGGTCCCTGGGGGACAGGTGCTTGGGTATGCGACCTCGGGGCGCCGGCGGAACCACTCTGCCGTGGCGGGTCTGCTCCGGCGCGACGAACGGGTCCACGCCCAGAGCATAAAGCTCGTCGACTGCCTTTGCCGAGTAATAGCCAGCGTCGGCGGATACTTCCCTGGGCATGACTCCGGTGTTGCTGATGGTTTCCTCAATCATGCCCACGGCCTGTTGCTTGTCCGAGGACTGGTTGGTGGCCCGGGCCGCCACGATGACCTGGTGGGTGCTGTCCACCACCGCCTGACAGTTGTACGCCTGCTGGAAGTCCCGGCCACCCGGCCCAGGCATGATGCGGGACTCAGCGTCAGTGAAGTTGCGCTGGGCCTTGTCCTCGGGCTCCCCAGGATGGGTCTTGCCTTCGACCTCGGCCTGTTCCGCCGCCGCCTGGGCCTCGGCTTCCAACGCCGCCATCGCCTCCCCTATCTTCTGTAACCGACCCTCCCGAAAGGCCAGCTCCTCCGGCAACTCGTCCCCGCGCTTATCTTTGCCGTACCGGCGGTCCTCCTCCTCATCCGCCTCCTGGGCCGCCGCAGCAACTCCGCCACCTCCGCCGCCAACTGCGCTTCTTTCTCTTTCATACGCTTATAACTCATCGCCTTGTGCCTGGATGCGTTGGCCCTGACCTTGGTGCCGTCCAGCGCCACATGGCCCAGCTTCACCAGCCCCGCCCGCTGGCAAAACGCCAGCACCTGCAGGAATAACCCCGCCAGCGCACCCAGATGGTCCTTGCGGAAGTCGGAGATGGTGCGGAAGTCCGGGGTGTTATTCGCCGCCAGCACCCGAAAGGCGATGTCCTCGTGGAGACGCTGGGCAATGCGCCGCGATGACGCCACCCCGACGCAGTAGCCGTAGAGCAGCACCTTCACCATCATCCGCGGATGGTAAGGCGGGCCGCCTCGCCTTTCTCCTTCGTAGCGAGCGGTGATGTCCGACAGGTCCAGCTGGTCCACCACGTCGGAGATGAAGTAGGCCAGATGATCGTCAGGCAGCCACTCCTGCAGGGCCGCGGGCAGCAGCAACTGCTGATCTGGATCGTAGGGAAGGTAGGCCTTGCTCATCGCCGCCTCAACTGGTTTGATGCTCAACCCATCATACCCGAAACGTCTCAATAAACGTGTTTCTCGGACACGCTGCTAGTTGAACACGATCTCGGCTTCACTACCCCCTCCGGTCTTTATCTCCGTGCTCGAAAACTCGTACTCCAGACCCGCGTCGCCCTGCCGGAACGCAATCACGATGATGCGGTAGGACTGCCCGGTTTCCAACCCAGTCAACACCTGCGATTGTGCTTCGGGTCCGGCGACCTTGAACTGCAGTCCTCCGCCGGCCGCTTTTACCACCACAATCAGGTGCGCTTCGGCGTCGGCCCCCGCTTCCCACGTCACCAGCACCTCGCCGGGAGCATGGTCCTGTGATGCCACGTTGGCGGGCGTACCCAGCCCGCCGCCGCAAAGCCCCAGCTGCTGTAGCAACTCCAACGCCGCACCCCTAAACCGAAGCCAAGGTGAAACCCACATCAGCATTGGTTAGAATGAGGGCGGTTGAGTTAGTCGGTGAGCAAATCATGGTGGGGGTTGCTGTTGGGCATGGATGAGATGGGGGCGCTGTTGGGAGCGGTGGCGGATCGATGAGGCTGAGGCGCGGCGACGGATGTACCGGGCGCCGACGCCACGGGAGCGGGAACGCTGGCACGCGCTATGGTTGCTGGCGCAGGGTTGGACGGCCGCGGCGGTAGCCCGGGCGTTGGACAGGGATGCCCACACCATTGGCCAATGGACCACGGCATTTGCGGAAGGCGGTCCGAGGGCGCTGTCTTTTGAGCAGTGGGGAGGTTCCCCCCCCGCGCTGAGCGGGGATCAGCAGGCCGAATTGAAGGCGGCGGTGCCGGGGTCGCCATCGCAAGCCGGCATCGACCTATCCAACTGGAACTGGAAGGCGGTGCGGCAATTTGTGTCGGACCACTTCGGGTTGTCGCTGAGCCGGAGCAGTTGCCTGAACTATCTGCACCGGTTGGGGTTTGTGCTGAAACGCCCCAAGAAGCGGTTGGTCAAGGCGGACCCGGTACGGCGGGAAGCCTTCGTGGTGGAGTACGCCGCGCTGACTGCGTCGGCCCGACGCAGTGGTGCCAAGATATTCTTTGCCGACGAGGCCCACTTTCGGGCGGATGCCGATCTGCGGGGCAAGTGGGTATTGAAAGGAGAGCCGGCGCTGGTGGACTCTACCAGCCCACGCCGCGGGGAGAAAGTCAGCTACTACTCGGGCGGTGTGTCTGGAGACCGGTGAGGTGGAGGTGATGGAACTGGAGGGCAACAGCAACTCCGCCACCTCGGCTGCCTTCCTGCGACAACTGCGGGCGCGACATGCCGAACCACTGACGGTGATCTGGGACAATTCGCCAGCCCATCGGGGCGACGCAATAAGGGCTTATCTGACCACGCCCGGCTTGAACCTGCACCTGGTGAATCTGCCCAGCTACAGTCCCGATTTCAACGCTGACGAGGCCATTTGGGGCTGGGCACGTCAGGAGGCGACCGCCAACCGGTGCCTGGGCACCAAGGCCGCAGTGCAAGAGCAGGTGGGCGACTTTTTCACCCGCCTGTCCAGTCGACGCGAAGCAGTCAAGCGACGATGCCGGACCATGCTGCAAGCATAAGCGGATGAACTAATCGGCAGCGCACAAGCCGATTTTCTCCGCCCCACCAATGTAGGTCCCACCTTGTCTTTGGTTTAGCCCCAATCCACCGAAGAGATGAGTGTGGCGGCGTGCTGAAGGGGTAAGAAAGTGCTCCTGTGCATCTGGGATAATGGTTTTGGAAAGACAAAACCAACCAGAAACAAGGAGCACCCAAAAGATGCTACCAGATGACCACCCCGACCGCATCCAAATCGCCTTCGACGACCACCGCCTGGTCAACAATGCTGGCCTGATCCTTCCCGCCACGCTGGCCTTGCACCTGGGCCTACCACAGCTGGTTGACCGGCATCTCGACCTGGGCGACGCGCCGGGCCGAGCCCATCCTGGCGACAAGGTGATGACGCTGGTGGCGTCTGCGCTGGCGGGCGGCGACTGCATCGACGATGCCGACGTGTTGCGCGCTGGCGGGACGGCTGGCGTCATCGGCTGCGTGGTGAAGGCGCCATCCACCCTGGGCACCTTCCTGCGCAGCTTCCGGTGGGGCCACGTCCGCCAACTGGACCGGGTGAGCCGGGAGTTGCTGGCACGGGCCTGGGCGGCTGGGGCGGGACCGGACGACGCGCCATTCACCATTGATTTGGACTCCACCATCTGCGAGACCTATGGGCTGGCCAAGGAAGGCGCCCGCCACCACGGCTACACCGGCCAGCGGGGCTATCACCCGCTGCTGGCCGTGGCCGCTGGCACCGGCGAGGTGCTGATGTCCCGGCTGCGCGAGGGCCGCGCCAACACCGCTCGGGGCGCCGCCCACTTCCTGCGTGAGACGGTGGGGCGGGTCCGCCATGCTGGGGCCAGGGGACAACTCACGGTGCGGGCCGACAGCGGCTTCTATACCCACGCCATGGTCGCCGTCTGTCGTGAGATGGATGTCCGCTACTCCATCACCGTTCGGCAGCGCCAAAGCCTGCGCAATCTTATCGAGGCCATACCGGAGGCGGACTGGACGCCCATACCCTACTGGCTGGACGGCGCCGCCGCTGTGGCCGAGACCACGTACACCCCCTTCCAGAGTGAGCCCGACGCCGCGCCGGTGCGGCTCATCGTCCGTCGGGTGCAGCCCACGCCCGGTTCCCAACTGGCCCTCTTCGCCACCTACAGCTATCACGGCTGCATCACCGACCGGGAGGGGGAAACCCTGGAACTGGAAGCCGACCATCGCCGCCACGCCGAGATCGAGAACGCCATCCGAGACCTCAAGTACGGCGTGGGGCTGAACCATCTTCCCTCGGGGCGCTTCGCCGCCAACGGAGCCTGGCTGGCCGTCCAAGTGATGGCGCATAACCTGGCCCGCTGGACCGCGCGGCTCGGTCTGGGTGAGCAGATCGTAACCACCAAGACCCTCCGACGACGCTTCTTCTCTATCGCCGGACGGCTCACCCGTTCGGCGCGCCGCCTCACCCTGCATCTTCCAAAGCGCTGGCCCTGGGAAAACCAGTTCAGTGGCGCCCTGGCACGATTGCGAGCAATTCCACTCCCAGCCTGACGGCGCCCCGTCTGCCGCTGACCCGCCATCCGGCCCACTGAACGTCCCCGCCAACTCGCGCCAAGTCAGTCCGCGAGGGGCGCCTCTTGCCTGTCCCCTACCGAATTCCGCCCGCCTGGCCACCGCGGGCCGCCATCATCGGGCCTGTGCGGCCGCCTCACGCCGTCCTCATCACCATCTATTGGAATCTGGCCTGGCCCGTTCGCCTTCCCCTACCCATCAGCCCTTGTGTCAACGCCAGCGCCAATCCCTTCGGTGGATTCGGGTTTAGGCTCAACGGTGGACAGCGACGCACCATGGCGGAGCTCAGCGCTGAGTCGCCGGAGGAGGCCTGGCAGGAGATAACGGTGGCCGAGGGAAGCCAGGGTCCCCGCAGCTACCGGTTCAGCGCTCAACGGGTGCGGGGAACCAGAAGGCGGAAGCCCGGTAAGGTACTGTGGGCCACTTACCGCCGCAATCTGAACGGCAGCGAGCCGCGCTACTACCTGTCCAACGCTCCGGAGGATACCCCACTGGAGACCCTTGATAGACGACAATTAGTCCTGCCGGTAGCGACGACTATTTTTGCCGGTCGAGATGGGGTAATTATTCGGTACGGAGGTACCGTTGATTACAGACCGACAAACCAGGCTATTGAGGCAGAAACGTATGGAAGGCAAGACACAGGAAACGGCAGCGGCCAAGGCTGGGATGAGCGTGCGTTCAGCGCGCAAGTGGCAGAGTGGGCCATTGCCGTCGCAGGCGAAACCGGAGCATCGGTGGCGCACTCGGCCGGATCCCTTCGACGGGGTGTGGGAGGATGAGATTGAGTCGCTGCTGCGGAATGATCCGACGGGCAAGCTGAAGGCAACGACAATTATCGACTGCCCTTCGACAAGCTCAGGAGGCCGAGCAGCATCCCGGGCGGTTCAGCGCATCCCAGCTGCGCACCCTGCAACGACGATTGCAGGCCCTTCGACAGGCTCAGGAGGCGGGCGCGGCATGGGCCGGATCAGGAGGTGTACTTCCCCCAGGTGCATCCGCCGGGACGGGAGGCCCAGTTCGACTTCACCCACTGCGGGGAACTCAAGGTGACCATCGCCGGCCAGTCCTACCCCCACCTGCTGTTCCAGCTGATACTCAGCCACTCGGGATGGCGCTACGCTGAGGTCGCGGCCGGCGAGACCTTCCTGGCGTTGCAGTAGGGATTGCAGAATGCCCTCTGGACCCTGGGCGGCGTTCCAGAGGTGGTGCGCAGCGACAATACCGCGGCTGCCACTCACGAATTGCGCAGCAGCCGCGGCCGCGCTCTTAACGACAATTACGCCGCCCTGCTGGACCACTACGGCCTCCGCTCCACCCGCATCAATCCCGGCCAGAGCCATGAAAACGGCGTCGCCGAGCACGCCCACTACCGCTTGAAGGACGCCATCGACCAGGCCCTCATCCTGCGGGGCAGCCGCGATTTCGACACTGTCGACGACTACGCCAGCTTCGTCCGGCAGATGGTGGAGAGACGCAATCGCCTGGTAGAGGGGAAGCTGGAGCAGGAGTTGCTTTGCCTGGGCTCCCTGCCCCCAGCCCCGGTGCCGGAATACGTCAACTACCAGTCCAAGATGCGCAAGTGGTGCACCATCCAGGTAGCGGGACATAGCTACAGCGTGCCCTCCCGCCTCATCGGCAAGGAGGTGCAGATCCGTCTGTACGCCGACTGGGCGGAAGTGTACTACAAGGGCCACCTGGTGGAACGGATGGAACGGGTGCGTGGCGAGGGGGAAGCCAACGTCAATTACCGCCACGTCATTGGGTCGCTGGTGCGCAAGCCCGGAGTCTTTGCCCGCTACCGCTTCCGGGAGCAGCTGTTTCCCACCATGCACTTCCGGCTGACCTACGACGCGCTCAGGGAATGGCGTGGGGAGCGTGCCGACGTGGAGTACGTGCGGATCCTGCACCTGGCGGCGACCACCATGGAAGCCACGGTGGACAGCGCGCTGTCGTTACTGCTGGAGGCGGGTGAGTCCTTCGACTACGCGGAGGTGCGGGACCTGGCCGAGCCCAAGGTGCCCGAGGCTCCTCTGCTGGTCTGGTCTGGGAAGCCGGACCTGAAAATCTACGACCGCCTGCTCACGGTCAGCCTGGCGGCGGCGGGGGTGTGCGCATGACGGACACCAGCGTGATGCAGGACCGCATCGGCCAGTTGTGCGGCCAATTCAAGCTGCCCACGGTGGGCGCCCAGTCGGTGGCTCGTTTCACCGCCGCTGGACACGGCGATGCCCTGGCAACTTTCGTGGAGGTACTGGAACAGGAAGCTGAGGATCGCCGCCACCGGCGCATCAACCGGCTGCGCCGGGAGTCCCGGCTGCCCTCGGGCAAGACCTGGGAAACCTTCGAGCACGACCGAGTCCCCCTGGCGCTGCGGCAGCAACTGGACCAGCTGGCCCAGGGCAGCTTTGTGGAGCGCGGCGTCAACGTGCTGGCCTTCGGGCTGCCCGGCACCGGCAAGACCCACGCCCGGTGCGCCCTGGGCCACCGCCTGGTGGAAGCCGGCCACTCCGTCCTCTTCGCTCCGGCCTACCGCCTGGTGCAGGAACTGCTCGCCGCCAAGCGCGACCTGGACCTGCCCCGCCAGCTGCGCAAGCTGGACAACTTCGACTTCCTGCTCCTCGACGACCTGGGCTACCGGCCCCAGGGCGCCGAGGAATCGGAGGTCCTCTTCACCCTCATCGCCAAACGCTACGAGCGCCGGTCGTTGGGCATCACGTCAAACCTGGTCTTCTCAGAGTGGGAGCGCATCTTTGCCAACCCCATGGCCACCGCCGCGGCGATTGACCGGGTCGTGCACCACTCCGTCATCTTGGAGTTTGACGTCCCCAGCTACCGGACCAACGCTGCCCAGCAACGCGTCCAGGCCAAGGAGGTGAACCGGCAAAACTGATTGACGCCAACCGCGGATTGCCTCAACAAAACCGTTACCCAACGCGATTGGTTGCCTCAAATAAAATGTTGCCCAAAATCGGGGAGGCAATCGCGTGGGAGGAGGCATCAGCAAGATGGCAAAACAGGAATTGCTGGCGACGATCCGAGACCGTTACCGAGCTTCATCCAAGAAGGACAAGGGCCGGATCCTCGACGAGTTCATCGCGGTGACCGGCCACCATCGCAAGCACGGCATCAGGTTGCTGGGGCAGTCCGGCGACGACGGAGAGCAGCAGCCGGCGGTAAAAAAGGGCCGACGCATCTACGACGAGGCGGTCCGCCAGGCGGTGATCGTGGTTTGGGAAGCCGCTGACCGGATCTGCGGCAAGCGGCTGAAGGCGGCATTACCCCATCTGGTGGAGTCCATGGAGCGCCATGGTCACCTGGATCTGGACCCTGGGGTGCGCCAACGGCTGCTGGCGGCCAGCGCCGCCACCCTGGACCGGCTGCTCCAGCCCATCAGGACACCGGCGGGCCGCAAGCTCCGACGCAGGAGGCGGCAGTCGCCGGGCCGCAATATTCCGGTACGGACCTTCGCCGATTGGAATGCGCCGCCACCAGGATTCCTGGAGATTGACCTGGTGGTCCACCACGGCGGCTCCTGGTGGGGTTCCATGATCCACAGCCTGGTGGCCACCGATATCTGCACCGGCTGGACCGAGGCCGTGCCACTGCTGGCCCGGGAGCAATCCCTGGTAGTGGCAGGACTGGAGGCCATCGGGCGACAGTTGCCCTTCCCAGTCAAAGGCATCGACTCGGACAACGACAGCGTATTCATCAACGCTACTCTCACCAAGTACTGCGCCGAGCGGGGCATCGAGTTCACCCGTTCGCGGCCCTACCGCAAGAACGACCAGGCCTGGATCGAGCAGAAGAACGGCGCGGTGGTCCGCCACTTCGTCGGTCATGACCGCTACTCCGGCGCGGTAGCCGGACAAACCATGGCCCACCTGTACGGAGCGGTGCGACGGTACGTGAACTACTTCCAGCCATCGTTCAAGTTGGTGGAGAAAACTCGGCACGGCTCCAGGGTCGCCAATCGGTACAGCCCGCCAGCCACACCCTGCGATCGGCTGATACAGCATGACGCGGTCAGCGTGGAGATGAAGGCGGCGCTGAGTGAGTATCGGGTCAAGTTGGACCCGGTGGCGCTGCTGCACGCCATCCGGGAAGCCCAGTCGGCCCTGGCCGCGGTTACGTCTCCCGAAATCCGGCCCACTCCCAGCGGCGAGAGCCTGGAACAGTTCCTGGCCAAGTTGCCCGACTGGTGGCGGCAGGATGCAGCGCATACCGCACGGGAGCGGCGGGTGCAACCGCCCCGCACCTGGCGAACTCGGCCCGACCCTTTCGAGGGAGTGTGGTGCGACGTGCTGTCCTGGTTGCAGGAAGACCCGGACGCCAGTGCGGTGGTATTGCTGGGCCGACTGCAAGAGGCTGAACCGGATCGTTTCAGCCGGGCTCACCTGCGGACGCTGCAGCGCAGGGTGCAGCAGTGGCGCGGCATCATGGCCAAAAAGCTGGTCTACGCCACGGCTGGTGAGCCCATGGCGGGACCCGCTGCAATGCCGGAATTAGCGCTGGTCGGGAGGGACCCCAGGTGCTAAAGTTTCGGTAACATTTCTCAATGAGGCAACAGGACTGGCAAATATAGTTGACGCGGGACAGCAGGCTTACCCTTCAGCACCCACTTGCCCCGCAATTCCGCGTCCGCCCGGAAGTGGGCCTCATCAGCAAAGAATATGCTGGCTTCAGTCCGTTGGGCCTCCTCCCACAGGGCGGCGTACTCCGCCACGAAGGCCTCCCGCTTGGACTCATTCGCCTTGAGCAGACGCTTCTTGGGGCGCTTGAAGGCAAACCCCAGCCGGTAAAGCCAGTTCAGGCAACTGCTGCGGCACAGGCTGATGCCAAACCGTTCTGAGACAAACTGCCGCACCACCCTCCAATACCAGTTGGCCAGTTGGATGCCCGCCGCAGCGGGCGGTTGTTCCACCGCCCCTTTCAACTCCTCCTGCTGCGTCTGGTCAAGGGCGGGGGGGAACCACCGGTCTGCTCGAATATCAGGGCCGCAGGCCCTCCCTCACCGAAGGCCGACGCCCAACGTCCGATAGTGTGGGGGTCTCGCTCCAGCGCCTCCGCCGTCGCCGCTGCCGTCAAGCCCTGGGCCAGCAGCAGGATGGCGTACCACCGCTCCCGCTCCCGGGGTGTGGGAGCCAGAATCATCCGCCGCCGCAAGTCCTTGACTCCCATCTGCCATTGTTCCAGAGACCGGTCTATCTCCCTCACGCCCATCACCAACCCCTCGCAATTTCTGAGACCAGCTACCTCGGTTCCTTCATAAATTCACCCCATGCGTCTGCGCATTTCACCTTGGCTTTGGTTTAGTTCCTCCTTTCGGCGTGTTCCTGGGTCGTTTGCTGGGATGGATTTGTGAGGTTGTTTCGGCCGCGTCTGCTTCTGTAATGGTCGCTCGTAGGCTCTGGAGTGTGCCGGTGTGCTATCGTGGGTTTGGAGCAGCCGGGATTTGGGTTCCGGTAATCGGCGCTCCCAGGGAGTTTGATGACTGCTTTTGTTCTGCGGATCACTGATGAGTCATCGGGTCTGGCTGCGGCGATGAGGCTCCATGACCCTGGGGATCGCGCTCTGCCGCTGGGTCGTCTATTGGACGTCCGGTTCCAAGACTGGGACGGCTCCGACCCCTCGGTATCGGTGTTGCCCGAGCATAGCCACGGTTTGCGCTGTCTGCAGGACCTGGTGTACCGGTTGGGTTCTGGGCCGGTCGCCATGTGGCCTGGGGTTGGGTTCCTTCAGGACGGCATTCCGTTGGACCTGGGGTCTGGCGCAGTGGCCCGGAGGGCGGTTGCCGGCGACGTCGAGTTCGACCTGGTGGATCTGACGTTGGATCGGAGCGGCTCGGACTATGGCCGGGACTGGGCTGCTTTCCACGCCCGCCGCTGGGGGCTCGCGGCTGATGAGTACGAGGATTTTGTGGCCGGCGCTCTGGAGGCCAGTGGCTGTGATGAGGGTGTGTTGGATCTTGATGCGCCGGATAGTGGGCTGGGTTTGGTGCTGGCGCTGGCCCGTCGGATCTTCGGGAGCGACTTCGAGAACTATTCGCGCTTCGTCGATGGTGGGCTTCGTTTCCGCACTGGGGATCAGGCGGTGCTCAACATGGCGGCTGGGTACGGCGGGGTTTGTGCGGAGAAGGTGCAGGCTCTGAAATTCCTGACCGATCATTACGGTCTGGAGTCGGAATACCTCCTGGCTGGCCCGGCGGGCGGCCGTCCGCCGGTGGACCGGCTCCGGGAGCTGCTCCGCACGCTGGATTTCAGGTTCGCCAAGCGGCACATGCGCTACTGGCATCATCTCGCGCTTTTGTACTGGCTGGACGGCGAGCCGTTGGTGGTGGACGCCACGGGCGGCTGTCTGCCCTTCGTCTTCTGTCTTGGTGGCGCGGGCCGACGTCTCTTGGATTTGGGCGAGCCGGTGCGGGTCAGGATGGTGGGCGAGCCGGAGGACTACTGCTATCACCGGGTTGACCAGGACGTGCCCCTGGGTCTCCTGCTGGCGCTGGAGTGCCGGCTGGACGGGGCGGACATGGTGCAGGTCTTTGAGAACGAGCTGGGCCTCTATCTCTCCGAGCGGTATTACGTCATGCCGTTGCCGTACCGGAGCCAGGCCGAATATGGTCGCTTGCGGGCCGAATACGAGGAATATTGCCTCCGTCTGGGGCTGTGCTGGGATGTCAGTCCCGATTGGGCTCTGGACGGCGCGGTGGGTCGCCGGTTCGCCGCCGGTTGTCCCGCTGTCGCCGCCGCGGTCTTGGATTGTCGGGACCGATTGTTTGAGCGCTACGACGACTGGCTGGAGGCAGAGCACAACGCTGGGCTGGTGGTGATCGACCTGCGGGGTTCCGGCGGGCGATGAGTGTCCGGCCCGGCTTCTGGCAGGGTTTTTCCGGGGGCGGGTTCGGGCCCGGGCGTGAGGGTCGTCTGCTGGCTCGAATACGCGCCTTTCGGGATGAGGCCGGGGTTGGTGAATGGCCGGACGTCCGGCTACGGGACGTGGCACGTTCGCTGGCGGACTTGGCTTCCGACGAGGGTCTGGTGCGGGGGTTCGCCGTGGTTGACGAGACGGTGCGGCGGCGGCTGGGCTGCTGGCGGGTCTTCGGGATGGATCTTGAGGCTGAGCCGGTTGCGGTTACCCGGGCCAGGCGGGCCTGGGCTGAGGCTGGCGGCTGCGGCGACGTGCTGTTGCCGGGGGAGTTCTACCGGGAGGTTCGCTCCCTGGCTGGGGAGTGGCCGGAGCTGTTGTTTGAACCGACGGATCGGCAGCTCTTGGCGGGTCTGCACCTGTGGACGGGCCGGGTGGTCGAGTTGGCGTCCGGGGAAGGTAAGACGGTTTCCATCGTCTTCCCGGCTATGTTTCACGCTCTGTCCGGGCGCACGGTTCACGTTGGTACGGCCAACGACTATCTGGCCGCCCGGGACTGGGGTTCTCTGGAGGCAGTGTATCGTGCGCTGGGCGTAACGGCGGGGTACGTGGTGGCCAGTATGGACACTCCGGCGCGTCTGGCGGCCTATGGCTGTGGTGTGGTTTACGGGACGGTTCGGGAGTTTGGGTTCGACTATCTGCGGGATCAGCTGGTATCAGTGGCGAAGGACTGTGTGCAGGGGCCGCTGGACGTGCTGATCGTCGATGAGGCCGACCAGGTACTTCTGGACGAGGCGGTTAGGCCTCTGGTTATTGGCGGTGACCCGGTGTTGGGACGTGGGGTGATTGTCCGGACGGAGCGGGTGGTCCGTGAGTTGGTGGACGAACAGCGCCGCATGGCTGGCAGCTTTCGGCGGAGTTTGGCCGGATTGGGCGACGGTGTTGGCGACGGAGATAGGGCTCTCTGGTTGGCCAGGGGGTTGGTGGCCGACCCCTTTGACTCTGAGGTGAGGGCACTGGCTGCCGGTCGGGCCGGGCTATGGCGCCGGGTCCGTCGTCTGCTGGATGAGGATGGGTCGGGACGGCCGGCTCCGGCCGTGGTGGAGGGTCTGTATTGTCTGGTGGATCCCGAGGGTCGGTACTGCTCTCTGCAGCCCGCGGGGCTGTCTTTCCTTGAGGAGCGTCTGGGGGACCTGTTCCTTGCGGGTCGGGATCCGTCGGGTTTGCTGGAGGGTCGGTCGGGGCTATTGGGTCAGGTGTATCAGTTGCTGCGCGCTCACCTGTTGCTGCGGCGGGACGTTGACTACGTGGTGGACGATGGTCGTGTGGTGCTGGTGGACCGGGAGACGGGTCGGCCCAGGCCTGACTCCCACTACCGGGACGGTATGCAGTCTGCGGTGGAGGCGAAGGAGGGTTTGGTAGTTCATCCCGACCGTCGAAATCTGGCGGAGTTGGGGGTGCCCGGGCTGGTGCGGCTCTATGCTGATGTGTGCGGTGTGACGGGAACGGCAAGGTCCTCTGCGGACGAGTTCCGGCGCCTTTACGGGTTGGAGGTGGTGGTGGTGGCGTCGGATCCTGGGTTCAGACGTTTCTTGGGCAGCCGGGTGTACCCGAGTGTTGATGATCAGCTTGACGCGGTGGTTGATGAGGTGAAATACTGCTGGTCTTCGGGTCGGCCGGCGCTGGTGTCCTGTCGCACTGTGGAGAGGTCCCTGCTGATCAGTCGCCGGCTTGAGGCTGAGGGCATTGTCCATGGGCTCCTGAACGCGCGTACTGTGGTTGGGGAGGTCTCGGTGGTGGGAGCGGCGGGGACGCTTTGGGCGGTTACGGTGGCCACCAACATGGCGGGGCGTGGGACCGACGTGGTCTTGTCGCCGGGCATCGATGACCGAGTGCTGGAGGGCTTCGTCGAGGTGTTGAGGCTCCGCTGCACGGCGGGTGAGGGTGAGGCGGTTGTGGTGCGAGCGAGCACGGGAACCGAGGCGGCGCTCTTGGCCCGTCGGCTGTCTGGGGAAACTGACCTGGTCCTGTTGGGTTGTTGGGGGGGTAAGGGCCGGTTGTTGGTGGGTCCGTCCTGGGCTGATTCTACTTGGGCCGATTCTTCCTGCGTGCCTGCTCATTCTGAGCTGGAGTTTGGGTTGGGGTTGCACTTGATCAGCACCGAGTTCAACGAGTCGCCGAGGGTGGCTTTGCAGCTGGAAGGCAGGGTGGGCCGACAGGGGGCGTTCGGATCGGGGCGCAGCCTGCTGGCGGCCTCAGACCCGGGGCTGAGCGGCATGGACTTTGGGGGACTGGGCACTGACGACGCGGGGCGTGCCTGCTGGCAGGGTCGAACGGTGGATATGGGGCTGGAGCGGCAACGTGAGGCGGCCCGTCTGGATGCTGCCCGGGCCAGGGACGTTACGGTGGAATATGGTGCGGTGATGGACCTGTGGACGCACAACTACTACCGGGTCAGGCGTGATCTGGTGTCGGGTTCGGCGGGGTTGCTGGATGCCTGGGTTCGGGGTGGGGTCTCGGGAACTGTGGATGGCCTGGTTTCTCGTCATTTCCCAGGGCTGACGGTGGACGGTTACGCCGAGCGTTTTGCGGCTTTGTCCCGTAATGTGAGGATAACCTTCGGGTTGGACGCTGGGGCTGCCTTGGGTAGTTCTCTCAACGACCTGGGTTCACTGTTGGGCGACCTGGTGACTGGGCGCCTGGAGGATATGCGCCGGGTCTTGGGTCGGGCGCGTTTCTCAGAGTTGGTGCGGTTGCTGGCCCTTGGGGTGGGAGACGAGCTGTGGGAGGTTCATCGGGAGCTGTTGCGTGGCATGGGCACGGGTTCCCGGCTCGGCGGTTTGGAGTTACGGACTGCTTTGGCGGAATACGTGATCTGGGCCGACCGGCAGTGGTGGGATTTTGTGGAGGTGTGGCGCGGGGTATTCCTGTCGCGTCTGTGCCTTTTTCCACTGGACGGTTTGGACGGCGCTGGGTCTGCTGACCCTCCGGTGGTGGTGCCCGACCTGATGGGGTTGGTAGAATGATCTTGAAACGCTCTCTGCTGGATGCAGGAAGGAGATAAACGCCATGTCTGGAAATGTTAGCCGGAAAGTGCTGGCTGTTTCGGCCGGCGGGTTGCTGGTTACGTCGCCGTTGCTGGCGGCCTGTACTCCGGCTGCCGCTGCGGAGCCGGCGGGATACCGAGATTGGGTGGCCACCGACGGCGCGGCGGGTCGGATCAACATGGACGATGTGCAGGCGGCGTTTCAGGAATCCACCAGCGCCACCGATTTTGAGACTCGGGTGAACGAGATCTACGAGGGGGACGGGGTTATTCTGGTGCGGGTTGCCCAGGAGACGGACCGCATGGTGCTCGAGGGCTGGGAGGACCTGGACGGGAACTCCGATGTTGACGATGTGGTGGATGACCTGTTGTTCTCCATCGTGCGGCAGGACGGCCAGCATGAGATGGTTGGGCATCACGCCAACTCGTACTATCGCAGCAGCTTTGGAGGTGGGGACTTCCTCTTTTTCTACCTGCTGGCGGGTGGTCTGAGAGGTAACAACTACTACTATCAGACGCCTTCGCAACGTGGGCCAGTGCTGCGTCAGCAGCGTGACACCTACCGGGGGAGTTCCCGGTATGGGGCCCAGCAGGGGTCGAACCGGGGTTACACCACACGTCAGCAGACCTATAATGGTTCTCGTTACCAGGAGGCTGGTCGCAGTTTGGGGACCAGCCGTTCCTCCTATCAGACGGTGCGAAAGACCACCGGCACCTTCCGGAGCAGCGCTTCTTTCTCCGGTGGGCGCAGCGGTTCCGCTCTCGGGGGGACTGGCTCGGGCTCCAGGTCTTCGATCTCCAAGGGTGGCGGTGGTTTTGGGTTCGGCGGGTTCAGCGGTGGAGGTGGCGCCGCGGCGGTGAAGGTTGATCGTGCGCTGGCCCGCTTGGTGCGAGTGGGATGAGGCCGATGTCCGGGGGTAGCCGGGGCGGGTTGTCGGTTTCGGTTTGGACTGACCGCTTTCCCTACGACACCTACTTGGACGCGGTCCTGTCCGATGATGCCCGTGTCCTGACGCTGCGTTCGTTGTTGGATGGGCTTTTCCCCGAGAACGCTTCCGAGCGGGCTGAGGTGTTGGCTGGACTGGATTGCGTCGGCAATCCTGACCTGCCCGCCTGCTACGCCGAGCTGTTTGAGCTGGTGGGCCAGTGGCGTGAGGGTTTCTGCCAGTTGTCGTTTTACACCGGGCGTGGTTGGGGCTCTCTGGCCCGGGCTGACGTTCCGATTGCTCCGCGCATCCACGGCCCGGCCTTTTGCGCCGGCCCGGCCAGCGGGGGAGGTGATCTGTTGCTGCGTCTGGCGCCGTGTTACCGTCCGCTGGATTGGGGGATGGCCGCTGGTTACGTGGGCGACTTGGACGAGTGGTTGGACTGGATGCGGGCCTGCCTGGTTCTCTATTTCGTGGACAAATGCGCTTGTCGGGTGCCTTCTCCGGCGGCGCTGGATCGTGGAGAGCCGTGCTGGCCGGTGGTTGCCGGCCTGTACCGGCGGCGTCTGCTGGGACTGGGCTCGGACGGGTTCTCCCGGGTGACGGAGTTGGGTCGGTCTTTCATCGGCTGGTTGGTGGGTGAGACTGAGGGCCTTATTGGTCGATTCGACCTCTATTCAGACGTCCTGTGGGGTGAAGGCGGGCAGCCGGTGGAGTTCGGGACCGGGATGGGCGACGACCTGCGGGTTCTGGCGCTGATGACGGAGGGGTTGGACCCGCTGCGGGCGGTGTTCCTGCTGCAGCTCTACGACGGGACTGCCGACGCGTGGGCAGATTCTTGGGCGACGGTGGTTGGCGACGTCCGCGCGTTTGACCATCTGCTGGAGCCGGTGGTGAACCGCGCTTTTCCAGCGCCGGATGCTGGGGTTCTGTCTGTCATTATCGAAAGCGGGCAGGTTGTGTTGGACGCTCGAGCGGCTGCGGAGCAGGCCCGTGTTGCTGACGCTGGGATACGGGCTCGGCTGCTGGCGCTCTGAGCGAGGGCCGGTTTTGGTGGTTTCCTCAGATGGCGACCAGCAGGATGAGGGCGGAGCTGATGGCTACCGTGCTCTCTACGATGGCGACTCCGATGTTGCGGCCTCCTGCCAGCGCTTCGGAGGTCTTGGTTCTCGGCAGTATGAGGGTGTCGACGGCGAGCCTGATCAGGTAGAGCATGGCGAAGCCGAAGATGGCGAAGACTCCGAATTCGATGAGGCTTGTCGTCCAGCCGAAGAAGTCGCCGAAGGTGGCCTTGAAGACCACGAGTCCGATGGCGACCAGGTTGCCGCCCAGGGCGATGCCGACGGCAGGGTTGCCGGATTCGATTTCGTCGTGGATGTTGAAGGGCGTGGACCACTCGTAAAACAGGGCAAACAGGATTAGGGCGGTGAGGCCGAGGCCGAAGAACGCCAGGGCGTTGAGGGGGTTGCCGTAGCCGGCGATGGCTCCGGCGATGGCTAGTCCGGCGGCGACGTTGATTCCGAATTCGGCGGCGGCGACGCCCACGTTTTGGTCTTCGACGATCTCCTTCTCTACCTGGAACTTGTAGAGCACCAGCCGGTCGGTGAGGGGCCGTACCAGGTTCAGGGCGACGACGCCGGCCATGGCGTAGGCGAAGGTCCATAGCAGCTGCATCCCGAACGCCCGGTCGATGCCCAGGCCGGAGTTGGGGTTGGCGTCCCACTGCTGGGGTTGGAATACGGCGCCGACGAACACGATGATCACGCCCAGGAGGTAGCCGGTGAGGCGCACGGCGACGGCAGTGTTCTTCTTGGTGACGATCTCCTCTTCGAGCTTGTGGCGGGTGACGATTTCGCGAGCGAGGGTTGCGAGGACCAGTATGGCCACTCCCAGCGCGACGTAGATCAGTCCGCGCGGCAGGAACGTTAGGATGTCAATCAGGGTGTCCATTTTGGTCTGCTCCGTGTTGTTGACTGGTGGCGCCGGCTGGCGCGTTGGGATCTTTAGTCCAGGGCGGTTGAGGGTAATGCCGGGGGATGGTAGACGTTTTAGGACCGGTACAGGGTCAAGTCGTCCGGGTCGATCACGTCGTTGAAGTATGCCTCAAAGGGTATGCCCTCGGCCTTGGTGACCGCGAGTGTCTGGGTGCCGTCGTCGGCGATGAAGTCCCACAGGTAGAAGCCCTGCTGGTGGTCTGGCTGGGTGAAGGCTTCGAAGCTGTTCCGGTAGGAGTAGCGCTTTCCCTCGATGATGACTCCGTTGTTGAGGGAGTGCTCTTCGTCCAGGGTGATGAGTTCGCCTTCGGTCAGGCCGATGGCTTCCAGGCTCAGGGGTTGGCGGTCGTGGGCGGTGGTGACGAACAGGCCGTCTGGTGTTTTCGTGTATTCGATCCAGACCCTGCGTTGGGAGTTGGCCGTTACTATCTCGGTCCACTCGCCGCCGGTGCCGGAATACCGTTGGACGCGCTCTATGATCAGGTAGGGGTCGTCGTGGTCCGGGGCCTGGCCTGGGAAGGTGACCACGTCTCCGACTCCGGCGAACGCCAGGTTGTTCTGGTCCGGCTGGTGGGCGGGAGTGTTGGTGGGGCGCCGTTTGTGGCGGCCCAGGATGCGGTTGATGAGACTTGGTTTCCTTGTCACGGGGCTCCTTCCGTTGTAGGATTTAACTCATAATGGGGTACAGTGATCATTATAATCTGGCCCGGGTGCCGTTTACCCTTATGGTGTGTCCGTTGTTGGAGGTGATTGGATGCGACTATTGACTGCCGGCGGAAGCGTATTGGGCGGGTTGTTGCTCCTGGTTTTGGGGATACTGATGCTGGTTGGTATCCTGGACTTCCTGGTCCGGATCGGGGGAGTGTTGTGCGTGGTGGTCGGTTTGGTGATATTCGTCCGGGCCTTCACGTCGCGAAAGAGAGATTATTGACGGGAGCTGGAGCTGAGCTCCGTTCCGTCTTTGCACTTGATTCAGGAGGATTCTGAAGATGGGAATGATGTCCAGGATGTCCACGATAGTGAAGTCGAAGATGAACCGGCTGCTCGACTCGGCGGAGGATCCGCGGGAGACGTTGGATTACTCCTACGAGCAGCAGTTGGAGATGTTGCAGAGGGTGAAGCGGGGTGTGGTTGAGATGGTGACCGCTCGTCGGCGCATCCAGCAACAGGCGGACCGCGTGCGCACCAACGTGACCCGTCTGGAGCGGCAGGCTCGTCAGGCGGTGGAAGCCGGGCGTGACGACCTGGCGCGTCTGGCCTTGCAGCGCAAGAACGAATCTGAGCTTGAGCTTGAGGGCCTGGACGAGCAGCTGGCCAACATGGAGTTGGAGCAGGAGAAGCTGACCGCGTCGGAAGCCAGGCTGCAGGCCAAGGTCAATGCCTTCCGTAACCGGAAGGAGATCATCAAGGCCCAGTACTCGGCGGCCGAGGCCCAGGTCCGGATTGGGGCCGCCTTGGGTGGTATCTCCGAGGAGATGGGCGATATGTCGCTGGCCATCCAACGCGCGGAAAACAAGACCGACCAGATGCGGGCGAAGGCTGGCGCCATCGACGAGTTGGTGGAGGCCGGAGTGTTGGACGATCCGACCGGCACCCGGGACGACATTGATCGGGAACTGGCGAAGATCTCGGTTTCGCAGAGCGTGGAGTCGGAGTTGGCTGCTCTGAAGGTAGGGAGCGCCGAATCCGGTTCCAGCCCGAAGGCGGAGGGATAGTCATGATAGTGCGGATATTGGGCGAGGGTCAGTTCACGCTGCCTGGTGCTGCCATCGACGGCCTGAACGCCATCGACAACCGGATGGTGGATGCGGTGGCTGCTGAGGATGGTGGCCTGTTCAGTTCGCTGCTTGCCGAGATGCACGACTTGGTGCTGGAGCAGGGTGAGGCCGTGCCGGTGGATGAGCTGGTGGAGTCGGACATCATCGTGCCGGGTCTTGACCTGACCCTGGCGGAGGCGGCGCACATTTTCATCGGCGACGGCTTGGTGCCGGGGTAGGGTCTGGTTGGTTCTGGTGTGCTGTGGGTCTTGCAAGAGCCCGATCCCTGGTGGTCGGGCTGTTTTGTGGCCCGTCCGTCATGAGCGAAGGTCCAAGGTGGGTCAGTCGGCGCTGGCTTCGTGGTGGACTGGAGCGGGAGAGAGGGGTCTGCGGACTGAGCTGGGGTCGGTTCCCGAGCGGATAGCGGCCATGATGCCGGCTGCTTCGAGGTAGTTATCTGCGACGTGGAGTTGTCCCGGGACCCAGGGAAGGATCCGCAGGTCGTTGTCCATCAGGTTTCGGTTCTCTCGGACTGCGATGGTGGGTATGCCCTGCTTTAAGGCGGCGAGGGTGGGGAGTCCGATGCAGCCGTCGGGTATGACGATGCACGAGACGTCGGCGGCGTTGAGGACGCTGTGGTGTTGTCTGGCTTGGGGTTCGGTGACTATTTTGGGGCTGGCCTGGAGGCCGTGCAGGATGCACTGGACCATCGCCAGGGAGACGGCTTCGGCCGCCATGCGGGGATCGATGATCCCGGGGTCCGCGTTGGCGATCTCGGTGCTCTCGAACATGGGGGAGTGGGCGGAAGGGATGTTGTAGATGGCGGAGATGGTATGGGTCAGCATGGCCTCGATGCCGCCCCATGGGTTGACCATCTCTCCCCGGAGTTCGAAGTACTGGGCGTGGTACTCTGGGGGCACGTCGATCTGGGAGGTGAGGGCTACGGCATCGTACTGTCCGGCGAGGTGGTCCAGCACGTCGAGTAGGGGTTCCAGCTTGGTGATTTGGCCGGTAGCCCGGCCTGAGGGTGCGTATTTGGAGCGCATGACGGGCCCGTTCTGCATCCGGACGATGGTGGGTTCCGGCATGCCGTAGGAGGTTCGGGCGGCGTTCACGGAATTGATGGCCGCGTGGATGAAGGTGTCGTCGTGGTGGGGTCCGACGATGACGAGAAGTCGGTTGTTGCGTGTCCTCTGGATTCCGACGGTGCCCATCATGAGCCGGGATATGACGCTGCCCTCGACGTATAGGGCATTCGGCGGTATCTGGATCAGGTCGGAGGCGTTGACCACGTTGGGGTGGGTGATCAGGGTATCGCAGACCGACGCCAGGAGTTTTGCGACCGGCATGGCGTCTCCGGCGTGCCCGCCTATTTCGGCTCCGATTCCGGTGGGTATCAGCAGGACGGCGTTGAACTGGTCGGTGTTTTCCAGTCCCCTGGGTTCGAACCGGAAGATGGATTCCGGCGCTGGCCGGTCCTGGAGTCCTCGCAGGATGCCGACCTCGCAGGCGTAGTCGTGTTGGGACTGGTGGTTCACCGCCAGGCGCACTGGGACGTCTCCAGGCTCGGTCTGGCTGGCGACGACTGATTCCAGGTGGTGCATGGCGTCTTGGCTTGGTTGGGGATGGGGGATGACCAGGTGCCTTTCCGAGAGCTGGAGTGCGGTCATGGTTCCTGATCCTCCGCCCATCGCCGGGCGTAGTCTTCGTAGGTGTATCGTCGCTTCATCTCCATCCGTCCGTCGGCGGACAGGTGGTATACGGTGGGCAGGTTCACCCCGTTGAAGGTGTGTGCCTTGACGAGGGTGTAGGCGCCGGAGTTTGGGAACACCACCCGGTCTCCAACGGACAGGGGCTCCGGGAACTGGTATTGTCCGAACACGTCGCCGGCCAGGCAGGTGGCGCCGGCCAGGTTGCAGTCCCAAGGGGCTCCGTCCTGGTGTCCCGCGACGTCTGGTTCGAACTGGTACTCGAATACCTCGGGCATGTGGTTTACTGAGGTGTCGAGAATGGCGGTACGGTGTTGGGCCGTCTCCTGGATTTCGAGGACGGTGGCCACGATGTGGCCGGCGTTGCGGATCAGGGCGTTGCCCGGCTCGATGAAGACTTCCAGTCCGTGATCGCGCAGCTCTCGGATGGTGCGGCGCAGGGGTTCGAGGTCCACATCCGAGCCGTCGTCTCTTTGGAACAGGTATCCGCCGCCCAGGTTGATCCAGCCGAGGCGGCCGTTCTGGAGGCGGTGGGAGAGGAAAGATTGGAGTTTGCGGACGTTGAGTTCCAGCTCTTTCAGGTTGGTGGATTCGCAGTTGGTGTGGATGAGCAGACCGTCGATTGGCTCGTTTCCGTCCAGGATCTGGGCGACGTTGGCCAGTGGCTCGCCCAGGCGGGATTGGGGGCGGCAGGGATCGTGTCGGCGGTCGCCGGCGAAGGGGAGTTCGGTGTTGACCCGCAGTCCGCACCGGACGTCGGCGCCGATGGCAGCGTGGTGGGTGCGCCACTGGTTCCACGAGTTGAAGGCTGCGTAGTCGCACCACCTGGTGATCTGGGGCTGGTCCTGTTTCCTGATGGCTGGGGTGGTGAGGTGGACGGTTCCGGCGTCTCCCAGAGTGGAGCGGGCGAGCTTGGCCTCAAAGGTGGAGCTGACGGCGAACCCGTCCAGGTGTGTTGCCATGAGCTCCAGGGTGGGCTGGAAGGAGAAGGCCTTGACGGCGAATAGTATCTGGCACCCGGTTGTGGTCCTTAGGGTGTCCGCTCGCCGCAGGGCTTGTGTGAGGGCGGCTTCGTCGATGACGAAGGCGGGGGTTTGGTCGGGGAGGTCCCGGATTTGGTCGTAGTTGGATGCCTTGCGGGTAGAGTTCGTGCTGTTCATTGTTTCATAATGGGCGTGTTGTCGCCTCATCATCTTGGTCCTGGGCGCTCTTGCGTCGAGCCGACGCTTTGGATGTGGTGGGAGCGTGCCAACAGGAGGCAAGTTTGTTGTGAGTGTTTCACATGAGGATGTTGTGGTGATGAGTCCCCGGGTGGGTCTGCGGTTGCGGGCCTACCGGCTCTTCGAGCAGCGGGGTGACCGGCACACGTATTTGTTGGAGTTGTTGCTGGTGGGGGTCATCCTGATCAACACCGTGTCTCTGATTCTCTGGACGGTGCCGAGCTTGGTGGAAGGATACTCCTTTTGGTTCCGTTTGTCCGAGTACGGTGCGGTGAGTGTGTTCGTGTTCGAGTACGCGGTCCGGTTCTGGGCGGCTGCCGAGGGGTTTGGCGAGGGTGGTGTGTGGCGGCGGCGGGCCCGTTTCATGGTCTCGCCGGCGGCGCTGATTGATGGTGGGGTACTGTTGCCTTCGCTGGTGGCGGTGGTGATCCTGTTGACGGGCGGCGATGAGTTGAGCCTGTCTTTCCTGCTGGCCATCAGGTTGTTGACCCGGTCCGCGAAGTTGGCTCGTTATCTGCCGGGAGGGAGGCGCGTGGGGATGGCAATACGTTCCCGGTCGGGGCAGTTGCTCACGGCGGTGATCGGTCTGCTGGTGGTGCTGGTGATTGCGGCGGCTTTGATGTACTTCGCTGAGGCTCGGGCCCAGCCCGAGGTTTTCTCCAGCATTCCGGCGGCGATGTGGTGGAGCGTGGTGACATTGACGACTGTGGGTTACGGGGATACGGTGCCGGTTACGGTCATCGGCCGGTTGTTGGCTGGGGCGATTGCGGTGTTGGGCATTGGGCTGTTTGCCCTGCCCGCCGGCATCCTGAGCGCTGCGATGGTGGAGGCCAACGAAGAGGGCAAGGACGCCGTAGTCCTTGGGGTGTGTCCTCACTGCGGGGGTGAGCTGGGATCCTGAGAGTTGCGGTCTTCCATTCGGGATCGTTTACGTTCTCTAGGATTATAACGACGGATGGCATGACAGGATGACCGGGTAGTTGGGAAGGCTTGGGCAAGTGAGGCCGGGAAGTGTATGCGCCGGCTTTCGAGCAGGTGTACGGGGCTTTTCAGGATTTTCACGCTTACTTCGCTGCGCGGTTTGGGCGCCGGGAGACGCGGAACCACAGCCGTCATTATCTCCAGGCCCTGCTGGTGCAGTCCGGCGAGGGGCGCAACGCCGAGAATCTGTCCGAGACGGTACCGGCGTCAGCCAGGGCAATGCAGCGGTATCTCACTGAATCCCCCTGGGACGATGACACAGTCATAGGACGTCTGATTAACGACAATTAGTCCTGCCGGTAGCGTCGACTATTTTTGCCGGTCGTGATGGGTAATCATTCGGTACGGAGGTACCGTTGATTACAGACCGACCAGTCAGGCTATTGAGGCAGAAACGTATGGAAGGCAAGACACAGGAAACGGCAGCGGCCAAGGCTGGGATGAGCGTGCGTTCGGCGCGCAAGTGGCAGAGTGGTCCGTTGCCGTCGGCGACGAAACCGGAGCACTGGTGGCGCACTCGGCCCGATCCCTTTGACGGGGTGTGGGAGGATGAGATCGAGCCCCTGCTGCGGGGCGATCCAACTGGCAAGCTGAAGGCGACGGCAATTATCGACTGCCCTTCGACAAGCTCAGGAGGAGGAGCAGCACCCCGGGCGGTTCAGCGCCGCCCAGCTGCGCACCCTGCAACGACGATTACAGGCCCTTCGACAGGCTCAGGAGGCGGGCGCTGCACGGTCCGGACCAGGAGGTGTACTTCCCCCAGGAGCATCCGCCGGGTCGCGAGGCCCAGATTGACTTCACCCACTGCGGGGAACTCAAGGTGACCATCGCCGGACAGCCCTACCCCCACCTGCTGTTCCAGCTGATACTCAGTCATTCGGGATGGCGTTACGCCGAGGTCGCCGCCGGCGAGACCTTCCTGGCCTTGCAGCAGGGATTGCAGAATGCCCTCTGGACCCTGGGTGGCGTCCCCCAGATACTGCGCAGCGACAATACGTCAGCCGCCACCCACGAGGTGAAACGCAGCCGCGGCCGTGCCCTAAACGACAATTACGCCGCCCTGCTGGACCACTGCGGATTGCCTCAACAAAACCGTTACCCAACGCGATTGGTTGCCTCAAATAAGATGTTACCCAAAATCGGGGAGGCGATCGCGTGGGAGGAGGCATCAGCAAGATGGCAAAACAGGAATTGCTGGCGACGATCCGAGACCGTTACCGAGCTTCATCCAAGAAGGACAAGGGCCGGATTCTGGACGAGTTCATCGCGGTGACCGGCCACCATCGCAAGCACGGCATCAGGCTGCTGGGGCAGTCCGGCGACGACGGAGAGCAGCAGCCGGCGGTAAAAAAAGGCCGACGCATCTACGACGAGGCGGTCCGCCAGGCGCTGATCGTGGTCTGGGAAGCCGCTGCGGTAGTGTCCCGTCAATAGGTGTAAAAGCGCGTCATCCCTTTTGATGTTGATCAGGCCGCTGCGTCCAGCATATTGGGCGTCGGCAGTGCCTCGTTGCCGGCGGCGTTGGGGATGGTGAGGTAGCGGCGGCCTTCGGCCCATTCGTCGTGTTGCTCGGCCAGCACCGCGCCCACCAGGCGCCGCGCCGACAGCCGGTTGGGGAAAATGCCCACCACGTCAGTGCGGCGACGGATCTCCCGGTTCAGCCGTTCCTGCGGGTTGTTGGACCACAGCTTCTGCCAGTGGGCCACTGGGAAGGCCGTGAAGGCCAGGATGTCCGGCGCGGCATCCGCCAGCAGTTCGGCCACCTGGGCAAAGGGCTCCCGGAGTTGTTCCACCACTCGGTCCAATTGGCCGTGGACCTCGGCGGGAGACAGTTGCTGGTAGATGGTGCGGACCATGGTGGCCACGCCGGGTTGGGCACGCTTGGGCACTCGGCTGAGCAAGTTGGCCATGAAGTGGGTGCGGCAGCGCTGCCAGCTGGCCCCAGTGAACACCGCGGCGATGGCGTTCTTCAGCCCCTGGTGAGCATCGGAGGTTACCAGCTCCACCCCGCTGAGGCCCCGAGCGGTCAGCGACCGCAGGAAGGCCAGCCAGAAGGCGCCGTCCTCGCTGGCGCCCACGTCCATACCCAGGATCTCACGCTGCCCTTCGGCATTGACCCCCGTCGCCACCACCACGCAGACGTTGACGATGCGACCGCCCTCCCGCACCTTCTGGGTCAGGCCGTCCAGCCACACGTAGGGGTAGGGACCATCGTCCAGGGGCCGACCCAGGAAACTCTCCACCACTTCGTCCAGTTGCTCGCAGATGCGCGACACCTGGCTGCTGGAGATGCCGTCGCAACCCAGGGCCTTGATCAGATCGTCCACCCGCCGAGTGGACACGCCTTCTACATAGGCTTGCTGGATGACGGCCAGCAGGGCTTTCTCGCTGCGCCGCCGCGGTTCCAGCAGGCTGGGGAAGTAGCTGCCTTCCCGCAGCTTGGGAATGTGCAACTCCATGGTGCCCACCCGGGTGTCCCAGGTGCGGTTGCGGTAGCCGTTGCGGTAGGTGACCCGCTCCGGGCTGCGTTCGCCGTGCTGGGCGCCGATCTGGGCGGAAACCTCGGCGTCCATGATGCCGTCCACCAGGACCCGCAGTGCTTCCCGCAGAAAGTCCACGTCTCCGTCCATACCACGCTTGCGTAATAATTCCAAAAGATCCATTCTTTGCTTGACCACCGTCGTTCTCCTTGGTTGGGTTTGGCATTTCCGATCAAGGATGACGCGGTGGTCAGCGTTTTGCCAACCGCCTAACTCTTACACCACTTCCTGGGACTCTACTGCCGCTGCCCGGATCTGCGGCAAGCGGCTGAAGGCGGCGTTGCCCCATCTGGTGGAGTCCATGGAGCGCCATGGCCACCCGGATCTGGACCCTGGGGTGCGCCAACGACTGCTGGCGGCCAGCGCCGCCACCCTGGACCGGCTGCTCCAGCCCATCAGGACACCGGCGGGCCGCAAGCTCCGACGCAGGAGGCGGCAGTCGCCGGGCCGCAATATTCCGGTACGGACCTTCGCCGATTGGAATGCGCCGCCACCAGGATTCCTGGAGATTGACCTGGTGGTCCACCACGGCGGCTCCTGGTGGGGTTCCATGATCCACAGCCTGGTGGCCACCGATATCTGCACCGGCTGGACCGAGGCCGTGCCACTGCTGGCCCGGGAGCAATCCCTGGTGGTGGCAGGACTGGAGGCCATCGGGCGACAGTTGCCCTTCCCAGTCAAAGGCATCGACTCGGACAACGACAGCGTATTCATCAACGCTACTCTCACCAAGTACTGCGCCGACCGGGGCATCGAGTTCACCCGTTCGCGGCCCTACCGCAAGAACGACCAGGCCTGGATCGAGCAGAAGAACGGCGCGGTGGTCCGCCACTTCGTCGGTCACGACCGCTACTCCGGCGCGGTAGCCGGACAAACCATGGCCCACCTGTACGGGGCGGTGCGACGGTACGTGAACTACTTCCAGCCATCGTTCAAGTTGGTGGAGAAAACTCGGCACGGCTCCAGGGTCGTCAAGCGGTACAGCCCGCCAGCCACACCCTGCGATCGGCTGATGCAGCACGACGCGGTCAGCGTGGAGATGAAGGCGGCGCTGAGTGAGTATCGGGTCAAGTTGGACCCGGTGGCGCTGCTGCACGCCATTAGGGAAGCCCAGTCGGCCTTGGCCGCGGTTACGTTCCCCGAAATCCGGCCCACTCCCAGCGGCGAGAGCCTGGAACAGTTCCTGGCCAAGTTGCCCGACTGGTGGCGGCAGGATGCAGCGCATACCGCACGGGAGCGGCGGGTGCAACCGCCCCGCACCTGGCGAACTCGGCCCGACCCTTTCGAAGGAGTGTGGTGCGACGTGCTGTCCTGGTTGCAGGAAGACCCTGACGCCAGTGCGGTGGTATTGCTGGGCCGACTGCAAGAGGCCGAACCGATCGGTTCAGCCGGGCTCACCTGCGGACGCTGCAGCGCAGGGTGCAGCAGTGGCGCGGCATCATGGCCAAAAAGCTGGTCTACGCCACGGCTGGTGAGCCCATGGCGGGACCCGCTGCAATGCCGGAATTAGCGCTGGTCGGGAGGGACCCCAGGTGCTAAAGTTTCGGTAACATTTCTCAATGAGGCAACAGGACCGGCAAATATAGTTGACGCGGGACACCGCCGGGCGAAGTCCAGCATCCGCTGGTTCCAGATCGGCCGCTTCTCCTCGTCCCGGCCCAGCGTGACCACCTTGGCATTGTCGTAAAGGCACCGGCGGGGCACGCCGCCCAGGTACTCGAAAGCGTTCACGTGGCACTGGATGAAGGCCGCGGTGTCCGCCTTGCGCACCAGTTCCACGTAGCAGGCCCGCGACCAGCCCAGCGTCATCACGAACACCCAGACGCGGCGCTGCTTCCCGTCAGTGCCGATGTACGACAAACTCCCCCAGTCCACCTGCGCCTGCTCTCCCGGCTCCGTCTCAAACCGCATCGTCGCCCTCCGGCTGACGACGCCGGCGCCGCGGCCTCACGTATTCCGACAAGATCGTGTTGCTGCCGTCGTACCCCAAGTCGCGCAACTCCCGCAGCAACACCACGCAGTTTTCCAGCCCATCCCCCAGCCGCCGGTCAATGTGCTCGGTGTAGGGATCCAACTTCGACCCTCGTCGGGATCGCGGCTTGGGCCGTATCGCCTCCGGTGACTTCAGATACCGCAACACCGTATTCCGTGCGAGCCCCAACTCCCGAGCAATCGCCCGCGTCGAATGACCCGCCCCTCTCATCTCGTAAATCTGTTTCACGTCTCCACCTCTTAGCAATTCTTCCAGGCACCTCCGCCATATGTCTGGCGATGATGCCCTTACTATCGAGGTGGCTCAATTCCAACCCGTAATTTTTGGCTCAGTTTAAACCCGTGAATAACAGGGGTGAGGGCGGGCTCCCCACGGCATATAATATCCCCATCCACATTACCCAGGAGTTACGCTTTGATTCGCAGCATCCACGGCAAGTCGCCCCAAATTCACCCCAGCGTGTTCGTCAGCGAGGCCGCCTACATCGTGGGCGACGTCATCATCGGCGAGGGCACCAGCATCTGGCCCGGCGCGGTGATTCGCGGCGACTACGGCCAGATCATCATTGGCAAGAACTGCTCCATCCAGGACAACTGCGTCCTGCACACCGACGACTTTCTGGAGCTGGGCGACAACGTGCTGATGACCCACGGCGCGGTGGTGCACGGCGGCAAAATCGGCAACAACGTGATGATTGGCGTCAACGCGGTGTGCCTGGAGGACTGCGACGTGGGCAACTACGTGCTGATTGGCGCGGGCGCCATCGTAACCGGAGCCGCCATCCCGCCGGAGTCGCTGGTCGTGGGTGTGCCAGGTCGCATCCGCGAGCTGCCGGCGGTGCACCGCAAGCGCCTCGAAGACCCCACCGCCAGCTACCAGCGCAACGGCAAAAGGTTCATAGCCGCCGGCCTCGGCCTACAAATACCAGCCAGCGAGTAGGGGTGAGGGGCGGTTGCCCTCGCGGGAGAGGAGATTCGGTTGCTGGTGGTGAGAAAATAGCCCCTCTCCCCGCGGGAGAGGGGTTGGGGTGAGGGACGGTTGCCCCACGTCAATCCGCCGCCGCCGACAGTTCCCAGCCGCGATATTCGGCGTTGCCCTCGCCCAGCAGTTCCAGCAAGCGCTCCTGCAACTCCGGGCAGGCGTCGGTTGACACGGTGGGAACCTCCATCAGGACGCGCCGGCCCTCCTGCAGGTTCAGCTCCACGTACACCTTGTCATCGCCGGTGTATTCCAGCATGACCCGAATGGCCTGACGCAGCAGGTAGCGATCACCGTCGGCGTCGTCGGTTTCGGTCATCCTGATGAGCATACCGGCCTCCCGCCCACCGACGGGCGCGGCAGGGCTGGCCGGAGCCGGCGCTCCATTGCCGTTGCCGTGCCCGTTGGCCCGTGTCGAGTTGCCGGCTCCATCCCGGCTGGGGCCGGCGTGGGGACGCCCGGCTTCACCGGCTGACGGTGTTCCGGCCGGCGGTGTTCCGGCCGGCTCTCCAATCTGAAACTCCCTGGCATCGAAACAGGCCAGCGAGAAGTCATCGCCCCGGACTTGCAACCGGCCGACCACCCGAACCGTGGCGCCTTGCTGCCAGACGTGGGCCGTCTTTTCCAGGTTGTCGGGCCAGACCATCGTTTCCACCTGGCCGCCAACCATCCCCAGATCGACGCGCAGGAACTTGCGGTTGTCGCGGGTGTACCGCTCGGTAACCTCGTTAACGTGTCCCAGCAGCGTAACCGTCGAGCCCACCGCGTCCTCGTCCAGCTGCTCCACCGAGTTGATGGCGCCCTCCGGGTCGACGGCGGCCAGCGCCAGGATGGGGTTGAAGGAAATGGCGACGCCGAGGAACTCCTTTTCCAGTGCGGCCTTTTCCTGCGCCGTATAGTCAGGTTGGTTGGTGACCAGTTCCAGCAGGGTACCGCCGGAGTTGCTGTCCAGCTCGTTGCCGAACATACCGAACTGCCCGGAGTTGCGGTTCCGGGTCTCCTGCTGTGCCACCGCCCAGATGCGGTCCAGCGCGCCCACCACGGCAGCCCGCGGCGCCAGCGAGTCGAACGCCCCGGCCTTGGCTAGCGCTTCCAGGGTGCGCCGGTTCAACCCGGACACATCGACGCGGTTGCAGAAATCGCCAACCGAGGTGTAGGGGCCGTTGGCCGTCCGCTCGGCGACGATTGGGTTCACGGCGCCCTCGCCAATGGTTTTCACCGCCGTCAATCCGACGCGCAGCTGGCCCAGGCCGGCCGACTTGTCCACCGTCTTGTCGATGGTATAGAGCACGCCGGATGCGTTCACGTCGGGCAACCCGATGGTGATGCCCATACGCGTGCATTCGTTGATGGACGCAACGTACCGGTCGGCATGGTCGAGGCGGCAGTTCAGCACCGAGGCCATGTATTCCAGCGCGTAGTGAGTCTTGAAATAGGCCGTCCAGTAGGAGATGAGGCCGTAGCTGACGCTGTGGGCTTTGTTGAACGCGTAGCCGGCGAAGGGCTCGATGAGGTCGAAAATCTCGGTGCCCATCATCTCCGTGTAGCCCTGGGCAACGGCGCCGGCCACGAAGCGGTCCCGTTCCTCGGCCATCAACGCGGGAATCTTTTTGCCCATTGCCTTGCGGACAGTGTCGGCGGCTCCCAGCGTGTAGCCGGCGAAGTTCTGCAGGATTTGCAGCACCTGGTCCTGGTAGACGATGACGCCGTAGGTTTCGTCCAGCAGTTCCTTCATGCTGGGGTGGGGGTAGGTAACTTCCTCCCGCCCGTGCTTGGAGCGGATGAACCGGTCGATGTGCTCCATAGGCCCGGGGCGGTACAGGGCAATCATGGCCGCAATGTCGCCCAGGTTCGACGGTTTCAGCTCCTTGATGTAGCGCTGCATACCGGCGGATTCCAACTGGAACAGGTCAGAGGTGTTGCCGGTGCCCAGCAGTTCGTAGGCTTCTTCGTCGTCCAACCCCAGCCGGCCCAGGTCGATGCGTATGCCACGCTCTTCGTCAAGCAGCTTGATGGTGCGATCCAGGATGGTAAGGTTGGTGAGGCCCAGGAAATCCATTTTGAGCAGGCCCAGCTTGGCCACCGGGTCCATGGAGAACTGGGTCATCATCACCGGGCTGTTTTCATCGCCGCGGGCCGGGCGTTGCAGGGGCACCGTTTCGGTGAGCGGTTCGTCGGCAATCAGAACGCCGGCGGCGTGGGTGCTAACGTGGTGGACGATGCCTTCCAGGGCCTGCGCATTGTCCACCAGATACTGCATCGCGGGGTCGCTTTCGTAGGTTTGCTTCAACTCCGGGTTGGCGGCCAGTGCATCGGACAGTGTTCGGGAGCGATTGGGCACCATGCGCGCCACCCGGTCAACGTCGCCGTAGCTCATCCCCAACCCGCGGCCAACATCCCGCAGCGCCGCCTTGGGGCCCATGGTTCCGAAGGTAATGATCTGGGCCACCCGGTCGCTGCCGTAGCGGTCAATGACATAGCGCAGCACCTCGTCGCGCCGGTCATCCTGAAAGTCCATGTCTATGTCGGGCATTTCCTTGCGCTCGAAGTTCAGGAAACGCTCGAACACGAGGCGGTATTCCAGCGGGTCAATCTCGGTAATGCCGAGGCAGTACAGAACGATGCTGGCCGCCGCGCTACCCCTCACGCCGAACAGAATTTCCTGCTGACGCACGAAGGAAATGATGTCCCAAACCACCAGGAAGTAGTTGGCGAAGCTGGTCTGCTTCACCACCTCCAACTCATACTCCATGCGGACGCGGGCTTCCTCGTGATTATTGCCGTAGCGTTTCCGGAACCCTTCCCAGCAGATACGTTCCAGATAGGCGTCGGCATCTTCGTTGTTGGGGGTGTTGTACCGGGGCAGGTGCATCTGCCCAAAACCCAGCGACACGTTGCATCCCTGGGCAACCTCCCCGGTGATGTCCAGCGCCTGCGGGAACTGGGGAAACATGGCGGCCATCTCGGCAGGCGACTTGATGTAATAGGAGGAATCCTCCATCCGCAGCCGCTTTTCGTCGTGGACGTTGGTGCCGGTCTGGATGCAGATGTACACATCCTGAAACTGGTGGTCGCGCTGCCGCACGTAGTGGGCATCGTTAGTTACCAGCAGGGGAATGCCGGTGTCCTTGTTCAGGCGGATCAGGCTCTCGTTGATGGCGGGCAGCTGCGGGACGTGCTCGTGGTGCTGCAGCTCCAGGTAATAGTCCTGACCAAACAGCTCGCGATACCAACCCACCTTTTCGCGGGCCGCGTCGTAGTTGCCGTCGGCCAGCAGGGTGGGCACCTCCGCCGAAGCGCAGCCTGACAGACAGATGAGGCCCTGCCGGTGCTGTTCCAGCAGCTCCTTGTCGATGCGAGGGCGGTAGTGAAACCCCTCCAGGTGGGAGCGGGTTACCAGTTGGAGCAGATTGCGATAGCCGGTGTTGTCTTTGGCGATGAGAACCAGATGGTTCGCCGTGCGCTCGTTGGGCGTGCGTTCATGGCGGCTCCCGTGGGCCACGTACATCTCGCAGCCGATGATGGGCTTGATGCCGGCTTCGACGCACTCGGAGTAGAAATCGACCACGCCATAGAGGGAACCGTGGTCAGTGATGCTCATGGCGTCCATGCCCAGCTCCCGAGTCCGGTTGACCAGATCGGGGATGCGGCTGATGCCGTCCAGCATGCTATATTCGGTGTGGGTGTGAAGGTGGGTGAACACTTAGCTTTGCACCATTATCGGGGATTATGTCAAATTGTCGCCATGATTCCTAGCCCGTTTGCCGGCCAACGGGCAAATAAAAGGGCGAACGCGTCGCCCTTTTTAATAAGCGCGGCCCGACTATCGCCGGGCCTCCGGCCGAGCCGGCCTATCCCGGTATCTCGATCTTCTGGGTAACTACCCGGGTTACACCCCAGCCCGCGAGCCAGGCGGAGTGGCGACCGTCACCGCCGGCAACTACTATCACGATATCATCGGCCCGCGGCGCGATGGGCACCATGGTGTCCGGTTTGCTGTCGTCGATCCAGGCCGGGTAGTTGCGGTTGCCCCAATGCGCCAAACCGGACAGCTGCCCAATCGACATTCGCGCGTTGGCGTAAACGTACTCCCGAACGTCCTTCTTGGTCAGACCATCCGCCGCGATTTCAGCGGCGTGTTCGGGGCTTATCACCAGCGTTACCTGCGCCCCAGTGCCAATCTGATAGTAGTTGGAGAAACCGGTCGCCTGCGTTGCCTTGACCAGCGTGTTCAGAACCTCGATGCCCCGGGAGACGGTGGTCTCCATGATGGGGTAGAAGGCGCGAATGGCGTGAATGGTAACCATGCTGTCTTCAGGATTCAACCCGAGCTCCACATGGCGCGGTTCCCAGGGGCTGCGCGCTTCGTTTTCGGCGAAGCAGAACGAATACCGCCCCGGCATCGCCAGCGTCGCCTTGTCCATATCACCGATGATGAGGCCAGCGATGTTGCGTACGAACAGGCGAAGCGCGCGGCCAATGGTGGCATTCGGACGGTATCCGGGGCCAAAGCAACCCGAGTCTCCGTTGATACCCAACTGCGCGGCGATGGGTCCGTTGACGATTACCACCGGCGCGGCTCCGCCGGTGGTAGCCTGGCATCCTGCTAGGTTGAACTCGGTTTGCATGGCCGCCTTGACGCACGCCACCACCACCGGAAAATACTCCGGACGGCAGCCGGCCATCACTGCGTTGACGGCAACCTTCTCCAGCGTAACCTCAACGTTTGACGGCTGGGTTACTCCCAGAGATTGCGATGGGTCTTCGCCCCAGGGGCCCAACATACGCCGCACGGATTCTTCGGTAGCCGGGACGACTGGCATCCCGTCCGTCCAACCCTGTTCCTCGTAGTAGTCCTGAATGGCTTCGTATGAATCAGGAACGTCGATCCGCCGAGAACGCAAAGCCGGCGTGTTGCTTGCCATAGGGCGAGTTCTCCTCAAACGCTCGTTGGGTCTGAAAGCTTGTTAGGTCTAGTTGCCGTTGGTCAGCATGGCGGTTATCTGGCCGGCATACTCGTGCGCCAGTTCCTGAACTGCGGGAATCGAACGCGGAGCCAACGGGCTGGGCAACGCCAGAATCTGAACGGCCGGCATACCCAGGGCCGTGGCCCGGGCGTGGGCGGCTCGGGTGAAACTTTCTGTGATGACGCTCACCGATGGAATGCCGCGAGTTTCGGTAATTACTGTGTCGTGGAGACCCCACGCCGTGCAACTCCCTCAATCCGCAATTCCATGCACCACCGCATCGCACTGGGCGATCACGTCCTCCATCGTTTCGTCAGAGCAGGGCGCGCTGAAGCTGAACTTCTGGAAATAGACAACCTTGTCCACCGCGTAATCTTCTTCCAGAACGCATTGCAGTTCCTTGAGGAAGTTATCGGAGTGGTACTTCCGGTTCTCCAGCAACCCGATGGTCTTGCCAGCCAGGCTGGGCAATCGGCCGGCGGCCGGTCGTGCGGCATTTTTCTGCTCCGGTAGCGGACTCAATATCTGAATCGTTCCAGTGGTCATTCAAAAACTCCTTTATGGTTGCCGGAAGCGAGACCATTCGGGCCGCTGACCTATCCCAGCAACTGAAAATGCTTGCCCTCAGTCTTGATGGCCGGGGCGACTATCATTTCGGTCTGGTGGAAATCGCGCACCGTGTACGATCCGCACATACCCATCGCCACGCGCAACGCACCCACCAGGTTCTGGGTACCGTTGGTAACGTTGGACGGGCCGTGCATCAACTGCTGCAGGGTGCCTTTGGTGCCCACGTTGATGCGCGTGCCGCGCGGCAACTCCGGATGGGCGTTGGCCATGCCCCAGTTGTAGCCGCGGCCGGGGGCTTCCGTGGCCTGAGCGAAGGGGGTGCCCAGCATGACGCCGTCCGCCCCGCTGGCCATCGCCTTACACAAATCGCCGCCGGTGCGAATTCCCCCGTCAGTGATCACGCTGACATACCGCCCGGTCCGTTGGAAGTAATCCTCCCGAGCTGCTGCGCATTCCAGGGTAGCGGTAACTTGCGGAACGCCAACGCCGGTAACCTCACGGGTGGTGCAGGCCGCGCCTGGGCCGACTCCCACCAACAAGGCATCAATCCCGGTTTCCATCAGCTCGGTGGCCACGCTGTAGCTGACACAGTTGCCAACCACGACCGGAACCTTCAGCGAGCTGATCAACTCCGAGAAAATCAGGCCCGTGTAACTCCGCGACATATGCCGGGCAGTGGTTACCGTTGACTGCACCACGATGATGTCGGCTCCGGCTTCGACGGCTAGGGAGCTGTATTTCTTGGTCGTGGCCGGCGTAAACGCCATGGCCGCCAGCGCTCCGGTGCTTTTGATTTCCTCCACCCTTTGCCCAATCAGGTGCTCCTGCACCGGTTCGCTATAAACCTGCTGCAGGAACTCGGTGACCTCCGACTGGTCCATGGAGATGATTTCTTCCAGCACCGAATAGGGGTCTTCATACCTGGTGTACAGTCCCTCACCGTTCAGCACGCCCAGCCCGCCCATTTCGTGCATCAGGGTGGCGAAGCGCGGCGAAACGGACCCGTCCATCGCCGAGGCCAGCACCGGTGAATCAAAAGCGAACTCGCCAATGCTCATTTGGGTCGATGTCATCTCAGGATTGATGGTAACTTCGCCGGGAACGATGGCAACTTCGTCGAAGCCATAAGACCGTTCCAAATGTTTCAGCAAACGTCGGGCCATGAATGTCACCTCAATCTTCGTCGTGGCGGTACCAAAAATTAGCAAGGGCCATGCCAATCGCCAACCGGGTTTAGAGCTGCCTGTCTCCGCTACGAATCCCAATTCAGCGTCGGGGCAACCATCCGTGTGTGAAACGGCGTCGGTGCAGCGCCACTGGCGTCAGCCCCGGAGCCATCGGTTCCACGATTCCCGGTGCCTGGTGTTTCCTTGCTTCCACATCACAATTGCGGTTTGCCAGCTCGCTAATTACGGTAACAGTTAGGGGCGCCATTTTTTGACGCCCCTATGTTCGGTCCCTTACCTGATGCTGCCTTTATGCCGAGGGCAAGGCAGCCATCTCTTTGCTGCGAACCTGGACGACCACGTTCCCTTCTTCGTCCAGGTCAACAATCGCTGTGTCGCCTTCTGCAATGTTTCCGCCCAGCAGTTCGTCGGACAGCTTGTCCTCGATTTCGTTCTGGATCAGGCGGCGCAGCGGGCGGGCACCCAGCACCGGGTCGAATCCCTTCTCGGCCAGATGCTCGCGGGCGGCCTCGGTCAGCTCAATGTAGATGTCCTTGTCCTTGAGCTCGCTCCGCACCATGTTCATCATCAAATCCACGATTTGGTGAATCTCTTCCCGACTCAACGCATGGAACACGATGGTGGCGTCCAGGCGGTTGAGGAACTCGGGTCGGAAGAAGCGCTTCACTTCCTCCATCACCTTGTCTTTCATCCGCTCGTAAGCCATGTTGTCGGTTTGGGCGCTACCGGATTTGACCGCAAAGCCCAGGCTGGTGTCCCGTTTGATGAGGTCTGAGCCCAAGTTACTGGTCATTACGATGATGGAGTTGCGGAAATCAACGCGGCGTCCGCGCGCGTCCGTCAACTGGCCGGCATCAAAGATTTGCAGGAGGATGTTGAAAACGTCCGGATGCGCCTTTTCGATTTCGTCCAGCAAGACGGCGCAATAGTTCTTCCGGCGAACGCCTTCAGTCAACTGGCCTCCCTCATCGTAACCAACGTATCCCGGAGGCGCACCGATCAGCCGGGCAGTGGTGTGCCGCTCCTGGAATTCGGACATATCCAGGCGAATCATGTTGTCCTCGTGGCCAAACATGAACTCGGCCATTGCCCGCACCAACTCTGTCTTGCCGACCCCGGTGGGTCCAAGGAACAGGAACACGCCGATGGGATGTCGCGGGTCCTTCAGGCCGGCCCGGGCACGCCGCACTGCCCGAGCGATGCCAACGATGGCCTCGTCCTGACCGATGATGCGCTTGTGGAGGTCTTCTTCCATGTGGAGCAGACGCTCGGTCTCCTCCTGAGCGAGTCGTGTAACCGGAATGCCGGTCCACATGCTCACTACTTCCGCAATGTCTTCTTCTGTAACTTGCGTTCGTTCCTTGGAGCGGCCGGCCTTCCAGTCGCGTTCCAAGTCGCCCACGTTCTCGGTGAGGTGCAGCTCACGATCTCGCAACTCGGCGGCGACTTCGTACTGCTGCGACGCAATAGCCTCGTCCTTTTCCTTCCGCACACGCTCCAGGACTTCCATTGCGTCCTTGACTTCCTGCGGAGCGTGGCTACCGCGCAGACGCACACGGGAACCGGCCTCGTCGAGCAGATCAATCGCCTTGTCCGGCAGGAACCGGTCGGGAATGTAGCGGGTGGACAACGTGGTCGCCGCCTGCACCGCTTCTTCCGTAATATCAACGTTGTGGTGGTCTTCGTACTGACCCTTCACCCCGCGCAGGATACTCACCGTCATGTCGGCATCGGGCTCTTCCACCCTTACCGGTTGCAGGCGGCGTTCCAACGCCGGGTCGCGTTCAACATACTTGCGGTAATCGTCCAGCGTAGTAGCGCCGATGCACTGAATTCACCGCGAGCCAGGGAAGGCTTGAGGATATTGGACGCGTCCACCGCCCCTTCGGCAGCGCCCGCTCCAACGATGGTATGGATCTCGTCGATGAACAGAACGCAGTTGCCCGAGACTTTAATCTCCTCGATGACCTTCTTGAGTCGCTCTTCGAATTCGCCGCGATATTTGGTGCCGGCAACTAGGGCGCCCATGTCCAGAGTAACCAGACGCTTGCCTTGGAGGGTCTCCGGCACATTACCGGAGGAAATTTGCTGGGCCATTGCCTCGACGATGGCGGTTTTGCCAACGCCCGGCTCGCCGACGAGCACCGGATTGTTCTTGGTGCGTCGACTCAGAATCTGGGTTACGCGCTCGATTTCGGTATCGCGACCGATAACCGGATCCAACTTTCCGCCGAGGGCGGCGTTGGTCAGGTCAACACCCAGCTGGTCCAGAGTTGGCGTGCGCGTCGTGGAACGGGTGCTGCTGGAGGTGCCGGTGCTGGAATTGCTGAGAATGCGATGGGTTTCCGCGCGCACCTTTTCCAGGTTAACGCCCAGGCTTTCCAGGACGCCGGCCGCGACTCCCTCGCCTTCTCGGAGCAACCCGATCAGCAGGTGCTCGGTGCCGATGTAGGTGTGATTCATCCGGCGCGCTTCGTCAACCGCCAGCTCGACGACCTTCTTGGCGCGTGGGGTCAAGCCGATTTCGCCCTGCGCCGGCCGTTCGCCACGACCAATGATGAATTCCACCGCCGACCGCACCTTGGTCAGATCTACGGTGAGGCCCGACAGGACTCGAGCGGCTACGCCCTCGGTTTCACGTACCAGACCCAGCAGGATGTGCTCGGTACCGATGTAGTTGTGGTTGAACCGCTGCGCCTCTTCCTGGGCGAGGGACAAAACCCGCCGTGCCCGTTCTGAGAATTTCTCGAATCTGCTGCCCATGAGTTTCTCCTGGGTTGATTTGCGACTTGTGGTGCTGTGGACGCCATTTTACCCCATTTGGGCTAAAATAAAAGCGGCTTTGCCACCGAATTTATCGGCCGGGCCGCTGGTAACGGGTTTCAAGCTCACGATTCCGGCGGAATCAGGCTTACAGTCTCCGTACGGTGCGCCATCACACCCACCCAGTCTTCAACGTCGTGTTCGTACCAGCATTCGCAGGCTCATGCCGCAAGTTGACAGCGTTGCCAGTGCTCGCTAGCGCAACGGGAGAAGCCGGTACCTGTAATTAGAGCGGATAACAGGGCGACGGTAAAGCCGCCCTGTTGCTATCCTAATTGCACTTCCCGGCGGTGACCTATTTTCCCACTCCGTCACCAGAGCAGTATCGTCGGCGCTGGGGCGTTTCACTTCCGTGTTCGGGATGGGAACGGGTGGGTCCACCCCGCTTGAACCACCAGAAAGTAACAGGGGCGATTATGCACCCTGTTCCGCCGTTTGGCAAGGGTATTCAATACGGGTAACAGTTCAGACTTGGTGAGGTGAATTGGCCGAAGGCGGGCTGCCAGACGCTGGCACGGGTGGCGGCGGTTATGTCATATACAGGGAGTGGATACCGAAATTGACCTGACCACCGCCACCCGCGATGTCCTCATCGCCATCATCGCCCAACTGCAGGCCACCGTTCTGGAACAGCAGCGGGTGATTGAGCGGTTGCAGCGGCGGATTGCCGAACTGGAAGGCCAGGCGAAACCGGGCGGCCCGCTCCGAATGCCCGGCCTCAAGGCGAAATCGGGCCGGAAGCCCCCAGCGCAGCAGCCCAGAAAGCAGCGACGCCACGGCTTCGCCCGCCCGCGCATGACACCGACCCATCGGGTGGAGCACGTGATGGAGAACTGTCCCGATTGCGGCGCCCACCTGTCCGGCGGCTGGATCCAGCGCACTCGGGAAGTCATCGAGCTGCCGGTGGTTCCGGTGCAAGTCACCGAGCACGTCTACATTGCTCGGACTTGCCCGGCCTGCCGACGGCGCTGCACACCTCCGGCGGAACTGGACAGCGTGGTCCTGGGCCAGCAGCGTCTCGGCGTCAACCTGCTCAGCCTGATCGCCACGCTGCGGGAAGAGGGGCGGCTGCCCATCCGCAGCGTCCAGTGGTATCTGGACACCGTGCACCAGTTGCGCCTCAGCGTGGGGGCCATCGTGAGCGCCATCCATCGCACGGCGCAGCGGGCCCAACCGGCAGTGGCCGCGATCCTGGACCGCATCCGCGCCAGCCCAGTGGTCCACGCCGACGAAACCGGCTGGCGTCAGAGCGGGGCCAACGGCTACGTGTGGACTTTCAGCACCCCCACCGAGCGCTACTTCTTGCGGCGGGGTCGGGGCAAGGCGGTGGTGGACGAGGCGCTGAGCGATGCTTTCTCCGGAGTGCTGGTCAGCGATTTCTACGCCGCCTACCACCATTACGATGGCCCCAAGCAGCGGTGCTGGGCCCACCTGCTGCGGGACATCCACGACCAGCGCACCCGCTACCCCAAAGACGCCGCACTGGCCCGATGGGCCGCGGCCGTCCACCAGCTCTATGTCGCAGCCAAAGCCTGCAACCATCACGAGCCATGGCAAAGGCGTGTTGCCCAACTGGCCTGGGAGCGGAAGCTGCTGGCCATCTGCCGCCCTTTCCTGTCTGACCCGTCGGTTGTCCAGGGCAAGCTGTGCCGGCGCATCGAGCGCTTCATCAAGGAACTCTTCGTCTTCGTGGCCGAACCGGACGTGCCGTCGGACAACAACCCGGCCGAACGCAGCCTGCGCCACCTGGTCATCAGTCGCAAGATCAGCGGCGGCACCCGCTCGGAGCAGGGCACCGAGAGCAAGATGACGCTGGCATCCATCTTCGGCACCTGGCGCGCCCAGGGTCTAAATCCTCTCGCCGCCTGCCGTCAACTGCTCATTTCCCCGCAACTCTGAACTGTTACCAATACGGAGTTATTCCAGATTTCGAAAGGTTCAGCGGGCGCCTATGCTATACTTTTGACCACGGAAGCCATCCGCCGTCCTCGGGCCGTTAGCTCAGCTGGCAGAGCACCGGACTTTTAATCCGGGTGTCGTGGGTTCGATCCCCACACGGCCCACCATCTCCTGGCCGGCACGTATAGCCCGCAGCATTGGGGTGGGATAGTAGACGCATTGGGCTGCAACAGTAGACCGGTTTGCTACGGCCCCCTCGACAGCCTACGCCGCCGCGCCGGGCGACCAGTTGTAGATCTTGGCGAGGGCTCCTCCCATGAGTACAGATCGCTCGTCTTCCGAGAGCTGGTCGGTAACCCGGAAAGCCTCTACCCCCTGCTCGTAGGTCAACGAGTTCACGGCCCTGGTCCAGTCGGTGCCCCACAGGCAGCGTTCAAAGCCGAACGCGTCGAAAATCCGGCGCAGCGGCTCCCAGATATCCGGGTACGGGAATGTCTGATGGGACAGCGTGCCAGCCCCGGAAATCTTGATGGCAATGTTGTCCAGTTCGGCCAGCGCAAGCACGTCCGGCAGGTCGGCGAACGGTTCTGGCAGCGGCGGGGGCGCGGGTGGCTGAGCGATACCCAGGTGATCGACCACCATCCGGGTATCGGGGTTGCGAAGGGCCAATTCGCGGAAAAGGGGCAGCCTGGTCGAACACATCACGTTTACCGGAACGCCAGCCCGACCTCCGGCAGCGAGTATCGCGTTGAGGCCCGGGTGGTCTGCTTCGTACTCCTGGTTGCTGAGCATGATGCGGGCTCCAACCACGCCCGGCGTGCCGGTCCACTGGGCAATGTCCTCATCGATCGTTTCCGAATCCGGATCGAATGGCCTGATCAGGCCGAACCGGGTCGGATGTTTCGCATACACCTCCAGGGCATAACTGGCGTCGTACCGATACATCGTGAATGGGGAGATCAGCAAAGCCCCGTCCACGCCGACGGCGTCCATCGCCGCCACCATATCGTCGCCGGTAACCTCGGCAGGACCTTGCAGTGTGCCGGCCCAGGGACGTTCCGGGCGGTCCCGTTCGTAGGCGTGAACCTGTGAATCGATAGTGAGAGTGCCAGTCGCCATCGTCTTTCTCCTTGCCATTCATAGGTCTCGGGTGAGTGTGTAAAGTCCCGCTTCCAATCACCCCCGAGCTTCCGACTAATATTGGGCAGTTTACACCGGAACTGGGATTCGGGGACAACTCGCGGCAGTAGCCGGCTCACGGCCGTTCGATCGCCCATCAGAAAATTGCCCGCCAGAAAATCCATCGGCCCATTCTGGGCCTGTCGAAGGGCCGCACCAACAAACTCCCCCGCTCATCCTGAGCCCGTCGAAGGATCATCCCCAACGCAGCAGCTCGGCCAGCCGTCATTGCGAAGAAGCTACCGACCCGGCAATCGCGCTCCCGCACATCAACGGTTTGGACGCCAAGTCGGTACTCCAGACGCACGGATAATCGAAAAGCCCTGGGTGGCTGGGTGCGGCTTGTTGCACCTCACCCCCAACCGCTATAAAGTGAGCCCATTACCCACATTGAGCCCATTACCCATATTGACGCAACGCACGGGTCATCTACAGGAGGTTCAACATGCCCAGGCTGGAAGGAAAAGTAGCGATCATCAGCGGCGGCGCCCGTGGTCAGGGCGCGGTGGAAGCCCGCATGTTCGCCGAGGAGGGCGCCAGTGTCATCATCGGCGACATCCTGGACGAGCAGGGCCGGCAGACCGAAGCCGAATTGCAGGAATTGGGCTACAACGTCACCTATGTCCACCTGGACGTGACCGACGAGTCCAACTGGCAATCGGCAGTCCAGACTGCCATCAGCACCTACGGCAAGCTGGATATCCTGCTGAATAACGCCGGCATCCTGATTCGCAAGAACATCGAAGAGACCACCGTGGAAGACTGGGATCGCATCTTCGCCGTCAACTCCAAAGGCGTTTTCCTGGGCACCAAGGCCGCAATCCCAGCGATGCGAGAGAACGGCGGCGGTTCCATCATCAACATTTCCTCCACCGCCGGCCTGGTGGGCAGCCCCAACGGGTCCGCCAGTTACACGGCCACCAAGGGATCCGTTCGCCTCTTCACCAAGTCCACGGCAATCCAGCACGCCGGCGACGGCATCCGCTGCAACTCAATTCACCCCGGTCCCATCGAAACGGACATGATTGCCGACACGCTCAACGACCCGGCGAACATGGCGCTACGTATGCAGCGCCTGCCGTTGGGCCGCGTGGGCAAGCCCAGCGAGATTGCCTACGGCGCCATCTACCTGGCTTCCGACGAATCATCCTTTGTAACCGGCGCCGAGTTAGTCATCGACGGCGGCACCACCGCGGCGTAGTTTCGGCACAGTCAACTACCTTCAACCCCTCATGCGTGCCCACTTTGTCATTGCGAGCGTAGCGTGGCAATCCCGTCACCGTAGCAACGACGGTTCGCCGACGTGTGTTGAAACCCATCGAGATTGCCACGTCGCTATGCTCCTCGCAATGACAGATTAAAGGGGCTTTAAAACAGGAGTAACCAAATGCCCACTGTAATTGATACGCATTGCCACGCCTCCCCATACTGGTTCGAGCCGGTAGAAATTCTGCTGGACGAGATGGACCGGGTGGGCGTGGACAAGGCAGTCCTTACCCAGTTCTTCGGGGTGTTTGACAACAGCTACCTGGTGGAGTCGGTCAAACGATTCCCCGGACGCTTCGCAGTCATCGCCATTGTTGACCACACGCAGGCCGACGCTCCACAAAAGGTGGCCGAACTGCACGATCAGGGAGTTGACGGCCTGCGGTTCAACTGCGGCTGGCGCGCTCCCTGCGACGATCCATTGGCATTGTGGCGCAGTTGCGCCGACCTGGCGGTGGTCGCCAGCGTCATGGGCACCGTGGAGCAGTACGCCGACCCCGAGTTTGAAGCGATTATCCAGGAGCTGCCGAACCTGACTGTGGTTATGGAACACCTGGCCGGCGTGGGCGCATTCTTCGGCCCCGGCCGGGCCGACAAGAACGTCCCGATGGACGTCTACCAGCGGGCATTGTCGCTGGCGAAATACCCCAATGTATACATGAAAATACCCGGGCTCGGTGAGTTCTGTCCGAGGCCGATACCATTCCGCCAACCGATCCCCTTCGATAACGTGCCGCCGCTGATCGAGATGGCCATGGATGCTTTCGGCGGCGACCGGCTGATGTGGGGCAGCGACTTCCCGCCCGTCGCCAATCGAGAGGGCTACCGCAACTCCCTGCGCCTGCCGATGGACCTGATCGAATACCCCAGCACCGAGACTCGCGACATGGTGTTCGGCGGAACCGCCGCCAGCCTCTGGGAATTCCGCTAGCCTGCGCCTCGTCATCCGCGCTGAAACAACCCAACGCAACTACACCGTGCCAACACCTACACCCTACCGACCCGAGGAGTCCACGATATGCCGAGATTCGCTGTTGATCTGAACACACCCGATGGTCGCAATACCGTGGGTGGACGACCCTGGCGGGTGGCGCCTGGCCTGGTTCCCGGCGAACCCAATGAAGGGTTGTCCGCACGACTGCTAGCAGCGCCACCCCGTTTCGCCGACTTCGACGACTCCGCCTGGGACGAGTGCGATAACGTGCGCCAGAGCCTGTCGGTAGGTTTCACTTTCGCCTGGTACCGCATCGCGGTGACTTTGCCAGCCACCATTGACGGGGCGGACGTGAGCGGTGCTCGCGTCTGGTTCGAAACCAACTTCGACAATTACGGCGAAGTGTGGGTGAACGGCGAGATCGACCGGGCTTTCGGTAGCATCGTCGGTCTGAACGCTCCGCACCGCGTAGAAATCAGCGGGGCAGCAGAGCCGGGCGCCACCTACGTGATCGCCTGCCTCTGCCTGAACGGGCCCCTCGCGGCGCCCCGGGGCGGTATCTTCATGCGCTTCGCAACGTTGGCCTTTGAATCCACCGACGACTAAATCCGGCTCATCCGGCAATCATAAAAAGGGGCGGGTTTTGCACCCGCCCCTGGCGTTTGGTAAGGCCTGTCGGATGATTAGCTGAGGTGCCGCCCGTAGAAGGCGAACACTTCCTGCCAACCCTGGTTGGCTGCTTCCACCGCGTAGCTGGGCCGGTCTACCGCGAAGAAACCGTGGCCCGCGTTTGGATACGTGTGGTATTCCCAGGACTTGCCGGCCGCCTTGATCGCAGCATCCGTAGCTTCCACTTCGGCAATGGACGGCCTGGCGTCATCCTCGCCAAACAACCCCATCACCGGGCAGCTCAGGTCGGATACGAACTCGATGGGTGCGTGGGGCATAGCCTCCGTGGGTGGCTCGCTGTCGCGCTGGGTTACGCCGCCGCCCCAGCAGTCAACTGCGGCGTCAACGCCCTGCAGCTTGCAGGCAGCCAGGAATACCTGGCGTCCGCCGGAGCAGAACCCGATGATGCCCACTTTGCCGTTATGCACGTCCAGGTGGCGCAGGTAGCCGATGGCGCCGGCGGCGTCGCCCAGGGTACGGGCATCGGGCATACCGCCCTTGTCGCGGATGCTGGCGCTGTTGGCCGACGGGTCGTCGCTGCCCTCGCGGTAGTGCAGGTTGGGTGATATGGCGATGTAGCCGTTGTGGGCAAGTTTGCGCGCCATTTCCTTGGTCGCGGCGTCCCAGCCCGGCATATGGTGGAACAACATTACGGCCGGAAACGGGCCAGAACCCAGGGGACGCGCCAGGTAAGCGTTGATGCGGTCGCCTTCGTGACCCTCAACCCAAACTTGCTCGGCAATCAATCCTTCGTATGCCATGTTCTAATGCCTCCAGTCTATCCAGTGTAGTAGCGTGTGCAATTGAGCGGTCGAACGCCGTCGGGTTTTCCGCCGCGCCTGACGACTAGCAGGTTAATCGCCGCCGTGCCAAGTGTCAAACCGTGCGCAATCCCACCAGCCCGTGGTTACCAAATATGTCACATAGGTTTACGCGATGCCGGCCTGTTGCAACAATGCCCGCAGCATCCGGGCCATTTGAGCTTCGTGAAGCGCTGCAAAAGCCGTGAATTCCCGCAGGTTGCGGGCTGCCTCTTGCTCCGGGTTGAAACGCTCTCCCATCAGGGAATAGTCCCCAAATAATTCGCGGTTCCAGATGCGAAATTCGTCCAACGTCAGTTGCGGTTCGAACTGGAATCCGTAGGAAATCCCATACCTGAACGCCATGGGGATGCGAACGTAACCCCCATCCCGCCGCAACATGGTGCCCTCCGCGAGCAGGGAACCGCCAGCCGACACCGAGAACCGCTCACCGTGCAGCGTCGGCACCAGCGGGATAGTGATGCTGCTGAACACCGGGTCGGCGATACCATCGGCGGTTATGTCAATCTTGCGCAGGCCAAACTGGTAGCCGCCGGTGGGAGCGACTTCGCCTCCCAGCGCCCGGGACAACAACTGGGCGCCCAGACAGATGCCGACCACCGGAGTGGCAGGGTTGCCGGTCGCAGCAGCCCGCAGGTAGTTCATCTCGTGGCGCAACGCCCGGTAATCGTCGTTGGCCGACATCGGGCCGCCCAACGCGACAATCAGGTCGACCTCGGCCAGACTGGGCGCATCAAAGTCGGTGAAATCCGGAGCGCCCGCGAACACCGGCACCGTCGTCAGTTCGAACGCGGCATCCCGCAAAACCGTTTCGAAATTGCCGCCCAGCGTCTCTACGGCGATGTGCTGAATGATTACAGCCTGTTTGCCCATCAAAGTGCGGCCCCGTTCAACCGGAGCGCCAGATCGTCCAGCACCATCTGGTCCGTCGCAAAGGCCAACGGTTCGGGAGGTGCGTTCGGCGGAAACCATCCCACTGCGTCCAGATCGTCGGCGGCTCGTACGCTGCCGCCAACCACCGTGCCCCAGAACCAAACGCCCACGGTGAGGGCATTGGGATTGTGGAAGTTGGAGTGCACCGCGCACACGTCGCCGATGGTTACGTCGAGCCCCGTTTCCTCGCGGAACTCCCGGCGCGCTGCCTCGCGGATATCTTCACCCCATTCCACGTAGCCGCAGGGGATGCACCACGAACCTTCGTTTCCACCAGCAGAGCGCCGACCCAGCAGAACCCGCCCGTCCTCGTCCATAACCACCACCGCCACGCCGACCGCCGGGTTACGAAAGTGCACGAACCCGCAATCCTGAGCAGCGCGCTCAGGGTAGCCCGCCCCGGATAGCCAGCAACAGCGGTAGACCGCACCGGGGACAGAACCGGTACTCGGATGATATCGACTCTATCATGCGGGTGTCGTCAGGTGGAGGCCCGGCCCCGGCGCAGCGCACGGCCGGGCAGGGCGCCGGTGTTCGTGTCCTGCTCGATGACTACCTGTCCGTTAACGATGACGTACTCAATACCGATCGGGTATTGCTTCGGGTTCTCGCGAGTGGCGTGAGTTTTGACCGTGTCCGGGTTGAACACCACGATATCCGCCTTGAAACCGTCCCGCAGAATGCCCCGGTCGGGCAATCCCAACCGTTGCGCCGGGAAAGAGGTCATCTTGCGAATAGCTTCGGGCAGCCGGAGGTGCTGCTCAGCACGCACGAACTCGGCCAGCACAACTGGGAAACAGCCATAGGTGCGGGGGTTGGGGTACTCACCAAACAGGATTGCGTCGGATGCGATCATGCCGTAGGGATGGGACACGAAGGCGTAGAGGGTCTGGGCGTTGGTGCCCAGGCCCACGGTGCTGATGCCAAGGTTTTCGGAAATCAGCAGGTCGAACAACGCATCCGCCGGGTCCTGGCCGCGCATCTCGGCGATGTCGGTGATGAGTTTGCCGTCGTACTGCTGGTTCTCGGGTTGGGTGAAGTTGGTCAGCCAGTTGTTGTACAGCCGGCTCGGGGATAATTCACGTTTCAGCCGTTGGCGGTCGTCGGAATCCTGCAACGCCGCCATCAGCCGCTCCGGGCCGCCGTCTTTGGCCCAATGGGGCAACCCGATGGTTACCGTGGTACCGGAGAACGGGTAGGTGTAGCAGTCGAACGTGCAGTCGATGCCCTCGGCGCGCGCGTCTTCCACCAGTCCCAAATGCCCCAGGTGGCTGCCGACGCCGGAAACGCTCTGCCGGTAGTGGGTCAGGTGCACGGGTATGCCGCTGCGTCGCCCGATTTCGACCGCTTCGTGCCACGGAGCCAGGTAACCCTGGCTGAGCAGGCTGGCCCGGGTGTGGGTGTGGTATATGCCGCCCAGCGATGCCGCAGTTTCCGATAGTACAACCAGTTCATCAGTGTCGGCGTAGGCGCCCGGAGGGTAGTCGAGGCCCGTGGACAACCCCCATGCTCCCTCTTCCATCGCCTCACGCACGACGGACTGCATGTCGGCAATCTCGGCAGAGGTGGCCGGCCGCTCGTTCCATCCCACGCTCCAGATTCGCACTGGCGAGTTACCGAGAATATAGGCGATGTTGATGGCCACCGTTTCGTCGTACTTGCCGAGCATATCCGCCACCGTCAGCCAATCGGCAGGCATTGGCGGGTACCCATTGAGGCCGGAGTCCAGCCAGATGTAGCGGTGCAATTCTTCCTGATTCTTGAAGGGCGCATGGGAAATGCCATCAATGCCCACCAACTCGGTGGTTACGCCCTGGCGCACTTTCGGGTCGTGGTGCGGTTCGCCCAGAATGGTCAGCCCGGCGTGGGAGTGCAGGTCGACAAAACCGGGGCAAACCACGTGCCCGGTAGCGTCAATGACCCGCGCGGCGTTGAGTCGCAGGTCGGCGTCGTCGCCGCGATGCACCGCCACCGTGTCGCCGGAGACGGCAACCGCAGCATAGAAGCCCGGGCTGCCCGTGCCATCAATCACCTGTCCGTTGGTAATCAGCAGGTCAATCATGGGGCAATCATAGCGGCGGCGGCATCGAGGGGCAACAGACCGGGGCCTTTCGGTTTGCTATCCGAATAGATTTCCCCGCTCACCCTGAGCCGGTCGAAGGGCCGCCCGGATGACTGCCAACAATAGAGAAACGCTGACCACAGTCAGCCGTCGGTTGCGCCTGGCCCGGTTCACCCGTACACTGCCGGCGTTCTACCCACGACCATAAACACGGAGGAAAAATGAGCGAATTGGATGACCGTTATGAACGAGGTCAGGAAACCCGTCGGATGTTCGGCGGCGGCGTCATCGGCGGCGGTTCGGCGCCCGGCGCTTGGGAAATCGCTCCCGACCTGGAACGCATCCTCGGCGAGGCATTGTTCGGCACCATCTGGAAGCGTCCGGCCCTGACCCCGGTGCAGCGGGAGATGGTAACGTTGTCTTCCCTCATCGTGTTGCAGCGGGAGAACCAGCTCCGCCGCCACCTCGGCAACGCGTTGAACCTGGGATTGACGCCGGAACAGATTGTGGAGCTGATAATCCACGATACCTGGTACGGAGGCGCGCCCGCCGGCATCAACTCCCTCAGCATCATCAAGGAAATATTCGAGGAGCGCGGCATCGACTTTACGCCGACCCGCATCCACGACACCAATGAAGACCCGGACAGCCTGTTCCAGCGTGGCGAGGAATACCGCCGCAACTACATGGGCACGCAACCCGGGGGACGGCCGGCCCCGCCCACCCAAGCCGAACGCGAACTGGGTCGCATCACCGGCGAATACTACTGGGGCGCTACGTGGACCCGCCCCGGCCTGGATCTGACCAGCCGCTGCATCTGCACGATGACCTGCCTGGCCACGCTGGGTCGGGAAGGCCCACTGCGCAGCCACATCCGCGGCGCTCTGAACATCGGCCTGACCCAGGATCAGATTATCGAGGTCTTCGGCCACATGACGCTGTATTCGGGCATTCCCTTTGCCCGTGGCGCCATGGACGTAGCCAACGACATCTTTACCAACGGCTAATCACGGTTACGTCAGGCGTCATTGCCGGACATCAGCATCTGGATGGCGGAGTTTCTCGACTCCGCCATCTTTAGTTACGGCGAAGGGATTGCCACGCTCCGCCCGCAATGACAGAGTGGTTACGCACGAGCATCGCGCCGCCCTTGACCAAAGAATAGAGCGCTCGGTCTAAGCTCGACTTTGTACAAAAGCTAGATAAATTATAAGAACAGGGTAAGCTCGACCAAATCACTACAAGAGGTCGAGTATGCCCACCCTGCCCGCAGTCATGGTAACCCTGCTGCTGCCCTTTGAGCACCTGTTTGACCCCAGGACCTGGCGCAAAGCCCAACTCCTGGCCATGGGAGCGATCCTGTCTCCCGGCAAACGCACCGTGTCCTCCGCCCTCAACATCCTGGGGATTGGGCAGCACGGCGACTTCGCCGTCTATCACCACGTGCTCAACCGTGCCCGATGGTCGCCGCTGCAACTGAGCCGGGTGCTGTTGCTGCTGGTGGCCGGGCGCCTTGGTTCATCCACCGAGCCGTTGGTGTTCGGCATTGACGAGACGGTGGAACGACGCTGGGGCCGGAAGATTGCGGCCAAGGGGCGGTATCGGGATCCGGTGCGGTCCAAGGACGACCAGGTGGTGATGACCCCCGGATTGCAATGGGTGAGCCTGATGTTGCTGACGCGTATCGGATGGGCGGGTCGACACTGGGCGCTGCCGTTTTTGACCGCGCTGGTGGTGTCGGCCCGCTACGACCGGCGCAAAGGTCGCCGGCACCAGACGTTCACCGACTACGCCCAGCAGATGCTGGTCTGCCGGCGCCGGTGGCTGCCGGACCGGGACCTGGTGGTGGTGGCCGATGGCGGCTACGCCAAGCGCGAGTTCCTGCGGCATTGCCAGAGTATGTCAAAGCCGATTGTCGTCGTCACCAAACTGCGCAAGGACGCGTCCCGGTACCAGCCCGCGCCACCGCGGCGGCCCGGCCAGATCGGGCGGCCCCGGGTGGTCGGCGCGCGACTGCCCAGTCCCACGGCGGTGCTGGACGATCCCGCTACACAATGGATTCCCTACCGCGCCACCGGTTCCGACGGCAGTACCGCCATGGTCGAGCTCGCTTCGGGCGTGGCGCTGTGGTACCACGGCGGGCCGCCGCGCCTTCCCCTACGTTGGGTCGTCATCAGATACCTGGAGGAGCGCCGCGGGCCCTATGCTTTGCTATGCACCGACACCGAGGCGGAACCCCTGCGGATACTGCAGTGGTATCTGCTGCGCTGGCAGGTCGAGGTGACCTTTGAGGAGCTGCGGGCTCACCTGGGCGTGGAAACCCAGCGCCAGTGGTCGGAACGAGCCATCGCCCGAACCACCCCCGCGCTCTTTGGCCTGTTCAGCGTGGTGACGCTGGCAGCGGATATCCTGATCGAACAGCGTGGCGGCATGGCGCCGCGCACCGCGGCGTGGTATGACAAAACCAGCCCTTCCTTCGCCGACGCCATCGCCCTGGTCAGACGACACCTCTGGGTGCAGCAGGGAACTTTTATGCCGTCCGAGCGCGAGCACGAATCGATAAAAGTCCCGCGCCTCTTGTACCACAGGATGCTCGACACGCTAGGTTCTGTTGACATTTCACCGCAACCAGATGAGAGCGGCGGTGAAATGCAGGAAGCCCAGGTATCTGGTGTCCAGCTTCTCAAACCGGGAGAAGATCCGGCGATAGTGCTTGATCTTGTTGATGAAGCATTCCACCAGATGGCGCTCCCGGTACAGATGCCGGTCATAGTCGGCGGGTTCCTTGCGGTTCGAGCGGGGCGGAATGACCGGCATCATACCCAGTTCCAGGATGTGCTGGCGAAACTCCTGGGCATCGTACCCTTTGTCGGCCAGTACGTGCTCGCCAGCATAACCGGCGATTAACTCCTCCGCCTGGGTGATGTCGTGCTGTTGCCCGCCGGTCAGGATGAATCGCAAGGGGTTGCCCAAGCCGTCCACGCTCACGTGAATCTTGGTGCTGAACCCGCCGCGGCTCCGGCCCAGGGCCTGGGCCGCCTGGCCACCCTTTTGGGGGGAGCTCCCGCCGCGCAAGGGTGCGCCCGGACCACCGTGCTGTCGATGATCAGGTATTCCAGATCCGCGTCGTCGCAGAAATGTTGATGCATTTGTGCCCAGACACCTTGGTCAGTCCAACGGGCGAATCGTTTGTAGACGCTGTTCCAGTTCCCGTATTCGGCTGGCAGCAGTCGCCATTGGGCCCCAGAGCGGTTAATCCATAAGACGGCCTCGACAAAACGCCGGCAATCCGCTTCCTGGCCAACGTACAGGCCGGTGCAGCCACGCAAGAAATCGAGAACCCTAGCCCACTGTTCTGGTGATAGTCTGATGTTTGACATACGGCCATTATAATGAAATGTCAACACGCCCTAGCCTACGCCGCTTGATTGTACAAAGCCGAGGGTTGAACCCCGACAGTTGAAAACCCCCAGCCGCAATTTACGCTCAACTCACCGACGTCCTCGCCTGCACCACCCAAATGTACAAAGTCCAGCTAAGAAGGTGTCTAAAAACTCCCTCTCCCCTTGTGGGAGAGGGCTGGGGTGAGGGGTCGTTCCCCCGCTATTCCATTCTCCCCAGAGACTCGCCAGCAGCTTTTTAGACACCCACTAAGCTAGGCTTTGCACATTTCAAGCCGCGTAGGCGAGTGAATCTACAAGTCGGTAGTACAGGGCAGCCGGGACTTTCCATATATCCGGTTCTGCGTCTCGGCTTTGTACAATCAAGCGGCATAGGCTAGCGTGTCGAGCATCCTGCGGTACAAGAGGCGCGGGACTTTTATCGATTCGTGCTCGCGCTCGGACGGCATAAAAGTTCCCTGCTGCACCCAGAGGTGTCGTCTGACCAGGGCGATGGCGTCGGCGAAGGAAGGGCTGGTTTTGTCATACCACGCCGCGGTGCGCGGCGCCATGCCGCCACGCTGTTCGATCAGGATATCCGCTGCCAGCGTCACCACGCTGAACAGGCCAAAGAGCGCGGGGGTGGTTCGGGCGATGGCTCGTTCCGACCACTGGCGCTGGGTTTCCACGCCCAGGTGAGCCCGCAGCTCCTCAAAGGTCACCTCGACCTGCCAGCGCAGCAGATACCACTGCAGTATCCGCAGGGGTTCCGCCTCGGTGTCGGTGCATAGCAAAGCATAGGGCCCGCGGCGCTCCTCCAGGTATCTGATGACGACCCAACGTATGGGAAGGCGCGGCGGCCCGCCGTGGTACCACAGCGCTACGCCCGAAGCGAGCTCGACCTGGCGGTACTGCCGTCGGAACCGGTGGCGCGGTAGGGGGTCCATGCGGTAGGGAATCCATTGTGTAGCGGGATCGTCCAGCACCGCCGTGGGACTGGGCAATCGCGCGCCGACCACCCGGGGCCGCCCGATCTGGCCGGGCCGCCGCGGTGGCGCGGGCTGGTACCGGGACGCGTCCTTGCGCAGTTTGGTGACGACGACAATCGGCTTTGACATACTCTGGCAATGCCGCAGGAACTCGCGCTTGGCGTAGCCGCCATCGGCCACCACCACCAGGTCCCGGTCCGGCAGCCACCGGCGCAGGCAGACCAGCATCTGCTGGGCGTAGTCGGTGAACGTCTGGTGCCGGCGACCTTTGCGCCGGTCGTAGCGGGCCGACACCACCAGCGCGGTCAAAAACGGCAGCGCCCAGTGTCGACCCGCCCATCCGATACGCGTCAGCAACATCAGGCTCACCCATTGCAATCCGGGGGTCATCACCACCTGGTCGTCCTTGGACCGCACCGGATCCCGATACCGCCCCTTGGCCGCAATCTTCCGGCCCCAGCGTCGTTCCACCGTCTCGTCAATGCCGAACACCAACGGCTCGGTGGATGAACCAAGGCGCCCGGCCACCAGCAGCAACAGCACCCGGCTCAGTTGCAGCGGCGACCATCGGGCACGGTTGAGCACGTGGTGATAGACGGCGAAGTCGCCGTGCTGCCCAATCCCCAGGATGTTGAGGGCGGAGGACACGGTGCGTTTGCCGGGAGACAGGATCGCTCCCATGGCCAGGAGTTGGGCTTTGCGCCAGGTCCTGGGGTCAAACAGGTGCTCAAAGGGCAGCAGCAGGGTTACCATGACTGCGGGCAGGGTGGGCATACTCGACCTCTTTTGGTGATTTGGTCGAGCTTACCCTGTTCTTATAATTTATCTAGTAACAGTTCAGAGTAGAGGGGAAACGAGCAGCTGACGGCAGGCGGCGAGAGGATTTAGACCTTGGGCGCGCCAGGTGCCGAAGATGGATGCCAGCGTCATCTTGCTCTCGGTGCCCTGCTCCGAGCGGGTGCCGCCGCTGATCTTGCGGCTGATGACCAGATGGCGCAGGCTGCGTTCGGCAGCGTTGTTGTCTGAAGGCACGTCCGGTTCGGCCACGAATACGAAGAGTTCCTTGATGTGGCGCTCGATGCGTCGGCACAGCTTGGCCTGGGTTGCCGACGGGTCGTGCCGGAAAGGCTGGCCGAGGGCCAGCAGTTGTCGTTCCAGGGCCAGTTGGGCGGTGCGCCGCCGCTTGGCCTGGGGATGAGTGAAGGCTTTGGCCCGGTCGTAAATCCCGTGGACGGCGTCGGCCCACCTGGCCAGTGGCGCAGCATCGGGGTAGAGGGTGCGCAGGTCGTGGATGTCCCGCAGCAGGTGGGCCCAGCACCGCTGCTTGGGGCCGTCATAATGGTGGTAGGCGGCGTAGAAATCGCTGACCAATACTCCGGAGAAAGCATCGCTCAGCACCTCGTCCACGACTGTTTTGCCCCGACCCCGCCGCAGGAAGTAGCGTTCGGTGGGGGTGCTGAAAGTCCACACGTAGCCGTTGGCCCCGCTCTGACGCCAGCCGGTTTCGTCGGCGTGGACCACTGGGCTGGCGCGGATGCGGTCCAGGATCGCGGCCACTGCCGGTTGGGCCCGCTGCGCCGTGCGATGGATGGCGCTCACGATGGCCCCCACGCTGAGGCGCAACTGATGCACGGTGTCCAGATACCACTGGACGCTGCGGATGGGCAGCCGCCCCTCTTCCCGCAGCGTGGCGATCAGGCTGAGCAGGTTGACGCCGAGGCGCTGCTGACCCAAGACCACGCCGCCCAGTTCCGCCGGAGGTGTGCAGCGCCGTCGGCAGGCCGGGCAAGTCCGAGCAATGTAGACGTGCTCGGTGACTTGCGCGGGAACCACCGGCAGCTCGATGACCTCCCGAGTGCGCTGGATCCAGCCGCCGGACCGGTGGGCGCCGCAATCGGGACAGTTCTCCATCACGTGCTCCACCCGGTGGGTCGGTGTCATGCGCGGGCGAGCGAAGCCGTGGCGTCGCTGCTTGCGGGGCCCCTGCTGCGCTGGGGGCTTCCGGCCCGATTTCGCCTTGAGGCCGGGCATTCGGAGCGGGCCGCCCGGTTTCGCCTGGCCTTCCAGTTCGGCAATCCGCCGCTGCAACCGCTCAATCACCGCCTGTAACTCGGCGATGATGGCAATGAGGACAGCGCGGTCGACGATGGTCAGGTCCACTTCAGTATCCATGCCCTGTATATGACATAACCACCGCCACCCGTGCCAGCGTTCGGCAACCCGCCTTCGGCCAATTCACCTCACCAAGTCTGAACTGTTACTTTATCTAGCTTGATTGTACAAAGCCGAGTTCTGCGTCTCGGCTTTGTACAATCAAGCGGCATAGGCTAGCGTGTCGAGCATCCTGTGGTACAAGAGGCGCGGGACTTTTATCGATTCGTGCTCGCGCTCGGACGGCATAAAAGTTCCCTGCTGCACCCAGAGGTGTCGTCTGACCAGGGCGATGGCGTCGGCGAAGGAAGGGCTGGTTTTGTCATACCACGCCGCGGTGCGCGGCGCCATGCCGCCACGCTGTTCGATCAGGATATCCGCTGCCAGCGTCACCACGCTGAACAGGCCAAAGAGCGCGGGGGTGGTTCTGGCATTGCCCGCGGTATCGATGAGGAAAGGCAGGGTCAGCAGAACATCGGCGGCGTAAGGGTAAGCCGGCCTTCGTCCAAGCATTGTCCAAATTACGGGGATTATCAGGTCGGCAATCGGGTATATGGCCAGCCGCCAGAGGAATGCTTTGCCCTCGAATTGTTGCAATCCTGAGAAGGCCCCGATTGCCAGCAGGCCAATCAATATGGCCTTCACGGCGAAATTGACCCAGAATTCCGGCGAGAGTTTCCGCAGGCCTGAGATTAGCCGGAATGCCCGCATTGGCTCCCTGACTCAGCCGGTTTCCTCAACTCGTCAACCCCCAGGGCCATTGGCAACTGTCCAATTGTTGACGCCGCACTTTCATTCGCTCCGCAGGCACTGCCCACTTTCCCGACTCCCAATCGATTTCAGACCTGGCGGCCAACCTGACTTCTCCGCTGTGCGAGGCCGTCAATACCAGAAACTCAAACGCCAACCCGGTCATCGGAGCAGCCGTGGATTGCTTGACGTTCTCCAATGCTGCCACAACACCCCGGTATGACAGGGCGGGATGTTGTTCCGGCGCCCACGTCGTATTCGGCAACACTCTTGCAATCGTCTTTCCCGCCGGGTTGTCGCCCCTACCCTTGGGCGATCGCCCAATCAATGCGCCGGACGTGCTCGGAATTTACAGGCACGCCAAATGGCCGTTTTATACTTGAATCAAGCACATCATAGCCATGTTTAGGCTCGCTTACGGCTCAATATTGCGGACGGCGTGTCCTCCAAACTGGTTGCGCAGTGCGGCCAGCATACGCCCGCTAAACGGTTGCTCTTGTCGGGAACGGAATCGCTGGTATAACGCCGCCGTGATTACGGGAGTCGGCACCGCGAGTTCCACCGATTCGTTCACCGTCCAGCGCCCTTCACCGGAATCCTCCACGTAGGACGCCAGGCTTTCCAGGTCTCCGTCCTCCTCCAGCACCCGCACCGCCATATCCAGTAACCACGAGCGCACCACACTGCCGTACTGCCAGGTTTTGCCGATGGCCAGCAGATCCAGATCAAAGTCATCCTGCTTGGCTTGCAGCAACTCGAAACCCTCGGCGTAGGCTTGCATCAGGCCATATTCCACGCCGTTGTGCACCATCTTGGTGAAGTGGCCGGCGCCAGTGGGCCCAACGCGGCAGTATCCCCGGTCCGGCCCCGGAGCCAGGGCCTGAAAGATGGGTTCCAGCCGCCGGAACACGTCCGGGTCTCCGCCCACCATCAGCGAATAGCCTTCGGTCAGCCCCCAGATACCGCCGCTGGTGCCAGCGTCCAGCAAGTGGATACCGCGCTCGGCCAGAGTTTTGCCACGGCGCAGGGTTTCCTTGTAGTTGGCGTTGCCTCCGTCGATGATGGCATCGCCCGGCGCCAGCAACCCGCCCAGTTCCTCCATTGAAGCCTCGGTAACCTCACCGGCCGGCAGCATGAGCCATACCGCTCGCGGCGGAGCCAGCCGCCCGACCAGATCGGCCACGGAATCTGCGCCGGCTGCGCCCTCCGACACGTTGGCGGCCAACGCGGACGCGCTTTGGTCAAAAGCTACCACCGTGTGGCCGCCCCGCAACAATCGCTGGGCCATGTTGCCACCCATGCGGCCCAGGCCAACCATTCCGATTTCCAAGCTTTTGCTCCTTGATACTCAGTTGCGCCGTTGTTCTATCAGACGAGATCGACGAGGCGTCGGATTTCTTCTGCCGGGTCGCCCGCCAACCGCAGGGACATCGTTCGCCTACCCAGAGCCTGCAACGCCTGGAAATCGCCCAGCGCCTGGGCGTCGGCCAACACCCCGAAACTGAATGGCCAGCCCGGAATGGGTAGATCGTGCGAGCGTTGTTGCGTCAGTTGCAAGAAAATCCCGCTGGCGGGCCCGCCCTTGTGCAGTTGGCCGGTGGAATGCAAAAATCGCGGCCCGTAGCCAACGGTGGTAGCGATGCGATATTTGCGCAGCACTCGTTCCCGCAAGGCGTTGAGTTCCAGCCGCGTTGCCGGGCTATCAGGCAGGTAGGCCATCACGGCCAGATAGTCGCCAGGGCTGCTGTTTTCCAGCAAATGCGCCAGTTGCCCGAATTTCCCCGGTTGTGGCCTCGGTAGACTGCCGTCCCGCTGATACTGGTCAAGCACGCTTACGGTCTGGTCTTTGGCGCCCTGCACATCCGGCTGGTCGAACGGATGGATGCCGAGGATTTGGCCGATTATGGCGGTGGCATACTCCCAGCGGTAAAACTCAGCACCCAAATCATAGCCGTCTAACATTTCCAGCTGCACCACCGGGTGCCCGGCGGATGCCAACGCGCTCGCCAGGGCATCGGCGTTGGTGTTGTCATCCGAGGCCAGACGCAACTGAACGAATAAACGGTCGTCTCCGTAAAAAACCGATTCCATCTGCGGCTCACCAGCGACGGGGACGACTCCGGTGCCGTTCTTACCGGTGCTTTCGGCCAGCAACTGCTCTACCCACAAGCCGAATCCGGCGATGCTGTCGGAAGCGATCAGCGTCAGTTTGTTTCGACCCGACTTCACCAGGGTGCCGATCACCGTGCCCAGCCAGGCGCCGGGGTTGTCCCGAACCTGGCCGGCGCCCAGGCAACGCCGTTGCATTCGTTGGGCGCTGTCCAGCAACCGATCCAGATCGACCCCGGTCAGCGCGGCTGGCACCAACCCAAAATGCGACAGCACAGAATAACGCCCGCCGATGTTCGGGTCATTGAGAAATACCCGCCGGAAACCTCCAGTTTGCGCCAACCGAACCAACGCAGTTTCCGGGTCGGTAACCGCCAGGAAATGACGTCCGGCATTATTGACGCCCACCTGGCCAGCCATCAGGTCGCGGAAATACGCGTAAAAGGCGTTGGGCTCGGTGGTGGTGCCGGACTTTGAAGACAGCACAAAAACGGTACGAGTCGGGTCGATGGCCACCGTGGTAGCAACCACCCAGTCGGGGACGGTGCTGTCCAGCGTGAGCATCTGCGGGTAGCCGGCGCTGTTGCCAATGGTTTGCCGAATTACTTCCGGGCCCAAACTGCTGCCGCCCATCCCCAACAGCACCACGTGCCGACAGCCTTCATCCCGCAGTGTCGTACCGAACCTGCACAGGTCGGCAACCTGTGTCGCCATATCGGTCGGCAGAGTGAGCCAGGCGAGTCGGTCGGAAATCTCGGTGGGGTAGTCGCTCCACAGTGTGTAGTCGTGCGCGTGCAGGCGAGCCGGGACCGATTCGGCATCCAGCCGGTCAGCCGCCTCCGACACCACTTGGGCGTAATCGCCGAGGTGATAACGGTCGGTCATTCCGGCTTCCTCGTGTTCATTATCATTGCTCGAAGCCCAATTTTAGCACACGCGTTGGCCGGCCCTGCACTCGCACCAATCCAGAATCCGGCCAATCGGCGATCCCCCCGGGGAAGGTATAATCGCGGCCAAGACCAATAACAAGAGAGTTGTTCGTTATGCCTAATCAGGATTCAGACAACGCCAGCGCCGGGCACACGTCCCAGACGGCGCAAATCGACGAATTGACCATTCACTACCTGGAATGGCCCGGTGACGGCCCGCCGATATTGGCGCTGCACGGCCTGGCCTCATCGGGACACTGGTACCGCCGGCTGGCGCCCCGTTTGGCTCCAGACTACCGTATCATCGCACCCGACCAACGCGGCCACGGCTCGACCACCCAGGCGCCTTCCGGCTACGACTGGCAGTCGCTGGCCGAGGATGCCGTCGGCCTGCTCGACCACCTCGGCATCGACCGGGCCGCGGTGCTTGGACATTCCTGGGGCGGGCACGTTGCCAGCAATCTGGCGGCGAGATTCCCGGACCGGGTCACCCAGCTGGTAATGATTGATGGCGGTTTCCAGGATGGCGGGTTGATGCCGACGCCAACCTGGGAAGCGTTCCAGCAACGTCTGGCGCCCCGACGCGTCGCCGGCACGCAGGACGAGTATCTTTCCGCGCTGTCCGCCAACCTGTCGTTCTGCTGGGGAGACGACCTGGCCGAAATCGCTCTGACCATGGTGTATGAAGGGGACGACGGCCAGATGCGGGACATTTTGCGCCCGGACAACCACGCGCAGGTTCTGGAAACAATGTGGACGGAACCGCCATCGCTGATATTGCCGCGCGTTGAAACTCCCACGCTGGTGGTCGCCGCCGGGCCACGCGCCGAGCGCGCCAATTCCCAATTCTCTCGGCAACGGGAAGTCATGGTTGGCGCGGCGGAAGCTGCGCTAAAAAACGGACAGGTGCTCTGGATTCCAGACACCATTCACGATATTGGCTACGACAAACCGGAGGTACTGGCTACGGCGATCCGGCGATTCCTCGAAACCGGCTGACCGGAATACGCTGCAGGAACGGCAGGGAATCAGTCGTCGGCTGCCCCGATTACCTCGCCACCGGTTGGCGCAACACCCACGCTGGGGCCGGACAAGCCGTAGTTGATGGCGTAAAGCTGAGCGTAAGCCCCGCCCGCCTCCAGCAATTCGTCATGGGTGCCCACCTCGACCACCCGTCCGCGATCCAGCACCACGATTTTATCTGCGTTGCGGATGGTGGACAACCGGTGGGCAATGACGATAGACGTGCGGCCTCGCAAAATGCGGTTCAACGCCCGTTGAATCAGTAGCTCAGTATGGGTGTCGATGTTGGCCGTCGCCTCGTCCAGCACCAGGATCCGCGGGTTGCTCACGATGGCGCGGGCGAAGCTGATCAGCTGCCGTTGCCCGATGCTCAGGTTAACGCCTCGTTCGGCCAGCACTGAATTGTATCCGTTATCGAGCTCCATGATAAAGTCGTGGGCTCCCACCGCCGTGGCCGCTTCCACCACCTGCTCACGGGTAACTTGTTCGTTCAGGTAGCTGATATTTTCCCGCACGGTACCGGAAAACAGGTAGGGCTCCTGCAGCACCATGCTCATCTGATGCACCAGTGAGTTTCGCTTCACGTCGCGCAGGTCATACCCGTCTATTTCAATTGCGCCGTCGGTAACATCGGCGGAGCGATGCAACAGGTTCACCAGCGTACTCTTGCCAGCACCGGTAGAACCAACCAACGCCACGTTTTCGCCGGCTTGGATGTGCAGGTTCACGTCCCGCAGCACCTCGACACCTTCCACATAGTGGAATTCCACATTTTTGTAGCGGATATCACCCTGAATTTCAGGCAACGTGTCGGCGTCGGGTTTGTCGAGAATATCCGGATCAAGGTCCAAGACCTCAAAAATGCGGACGCCGGCAGCCATTGCCCTTTGGAGCTGGCTGTATTGCATCGTCAACTGGCGAATCGGTTCAAAGAACCGCTGAATCCAGAAAGCGAAGGCGACCAGAACGCCCACTTCCAGGCTACCGCGCTGCAACAGGAAACCACCGAAAAGCACAACGCCCATCCCAATCCCCAGGCCGATCAGCAACTCAACCAACGGTTGGAGCAAACCCGAATAGCGGGCGGCTTCCAGGTTCGCATTCAGATATTCGGTATTCAGTTCGCGGAAGTGTTCCAGGTTCTCATCCTGCCGGTTAAGACTCTGCACGACCCTGACACCAGTGATGTTCTGGTTGTACTCGCCGTTCACCATGGCAATAGCCCGGCGAATCCGCATGAAGGAGTGGCGCGCAAACCGCTGCCAGTACATCATGATTAGCGTCAGCACCGGCACTACAATCATACAGACTAGCGCCAACTGCCAGTTGACCCACAGCATCAGGACAATGATCGCGCCGACGGTAACCAATTCGGCCAATGCCAACGCCAGCAGTTCAAAAGTCTCCTGCAATTGCAGGATATCCGACTGCATACGGGACATGACGCGCCCGATGGGCGTGCGGTTATAGAAGGCGTTGGACTGGTTTTGCAGATGGCTGAACATTCCCGTGCGCAGGTCGTACAGGATGTGTTGCCCGGTGCGCGAAATGTATATGAACTGCAAGCGGTTCGACAGGAAGTGGATAACCGTGATCACCATGAAGGCTGCGCCAATGATGTGTACCCGGTTTACCCGACCTTCGGCGATCGCCCAGTCGATTCCGTACATGATCAGCAGCGGGATTCCGGCGTTGAACGCAGCGTATACCAGCAGCGACCCCAGGGCTATGAAGGCAAATTTACTGTAAGGCTTAATGTAGCTCATGAACCGCACTACGACCCTATTGTCGTAAACGCGCCCGACTACATCCTCATCCGTCAGTTGATCATTCGACGGCGCGAACATGCTGTCGGCAGAGGTGCCACGCATCCCCTGCATCATCCCGCCGCCAATACCGCCCCCGCCCCGCATCATGCTGGCGCACCCCCGTCAACCATGGCTGGCAAAGCCGCCTCCAGCAAAATTTCTTCCTGGGGCCGCAGTTGCAGTTCGTAGATGCTCTGGTACATGCCGCCCTGATTTATCAACTCGCTGTGGGTTCCCCGCTCGGCAATCACGCCCTTATCCAGTACCAGAATCTGGTCGGCATCCCGCACCGTGCTCAACCGGTGAGCAATAACGAACGTGGTCCGCCCTTTCATCACCTCAACCATGGCCCGGTGAATCTGCCGTTCGGTTTCCACATCAACACTGGAGGTGGAGTCGTCAAGGATCAGCACCGGAGGATCAATCAGAATGGTTCTGGCGATGGAAAGGCGCTGTCGCTGGCCGCCGGACAGAGTCGCCCCACGTTCACCAACCCAGGTATCGTAACCGCCTGGCAGCGCCATGATCTGGTCGTGCAATTGCGCAACCTTGGCTGCCCGTTCCACGTCTTCGGCGGTGGCGCTGCTGACGCCGTAGGCTATGTTGTCGCGGATGGAAGCGCTGAACAGATACACGTCCTGGTGCACGATGCCGACGTTATGCCGCAGCGATTGCAACGTGTAGTCCCGGATATCATCTCCGTCGATGGTAATTTTACCGTCAGTGACATCGTAAAAACGGGGCAGCAGATTGACGATGGTGGTTTTCCCGCTGCCGGGCGCACCCAGGATGGCGGTTACCTGTCCCGGCTTGGCATCCAGCTCAACGTGCTTCAGCGCCGGAGAACGGTCTGCATACCCGAAACCCACTTCTTCGAAGCGCACGTGCCCGGCTGGCCTGTCCATGGGTACGGCGTTGGGCCGCTCTTCCACCGGCGATCGGGTGTCCAGGATGTCAAACAAACGCTGCCCAGACGAGATGGCCCGTGAGAACGTGTTGATAATCTGCGCCGAGGCCCGGATGGGGAAAGTCAGCTGATTCAGATAAAGGAAGAACATGGCCAGTTCGCCAGGGTTGAGTCGATTTTCGACAACCAGCCAACCACCTACCCACAGAATCAGGCCCAGCGCGAAGGTAAAATACAGGGTCATCCACGCGCTGTTGGTGCCCTGCATCCGCTCGGCATCGTAATATTCGACGCGCAATTCTTCGGCCTTGCGATTGTATTTGGCCCGTTCGTAGTCTTCCGATGCAAATGCTTTTACTACGTGCATTCCGGCCAGGTTTTCCTGCAAAACCGTAACCGACTCGCCCATTACTTCCTGGACGTGCAACCACTTGCGGCGCAATGCCCGCATTACGAGGCTGGATCGCAGCACCAGAGCGGGCACAAAAATCATGCTCACCAGCGCCAGCTGCCAGTTGACAAAGAAAAGAATAAGCGGGATAGCAACAATGCGAACGACCACATCCAGTGACCGAATCATTCCCAGGTTGACGAACCGGCGCATCGCTTCCACATCGGCGGTGGCGCGGGACATCAGGTCGCCAGTGTGCTCTCTGTCGTGGAAAGCAAAGCTGACGTTTTGCAGTTTGTCGTAGAGAAGGTTTCGACAGTCAAAAGAAACCTTCTGTGAGAGTGATTCAGTTGTATATGTGCGCCCGAAGTCGCAAAATCCCCGGCCCAGACTCACCAGCAGGATTCCGACGCCGAGAAGCAATAATTCGCTGAGAACGAATTCACGAACCGCGAACCGGTCCCCGTCCCGACCCACCATAAGATCAATGGCGTCGCCAAACAGCCAGGGTAGAGCCAACGAGAATCCAATCGCCGCTATCGCAGTGAAATAAGCGAGACCCAGCCGCGACGGATAATACGCCGCCATCCTGATTATGCGCCAAAGCACGTCCATGGCTAGTCGATTCCTCCGACGGAAGAATCGCCGGCGGTGCTCAGCAAAATACAGGCTGGGTTAAAATCCGGTTTACGAGAATCACAGGTGCAGGTGTCGAGCGCTACCAACGGGCTCACTGTCAAATAACGATTGAGCATAGGTATCGCACTATACACCCTCCAACTGTCCTAGACAATCCCGGAGAGTGTAACAGTTCAGACTTGGTGAGGTGAATTGGCCGAAGGCGGGTTGCCGAACGCTGGCACGGGTGGCGGTGGTTATGTCATATACAGGGCATGGATACTGAAGTGGACCTGACCACCGTCGACCGCGCTGTCCTCATTGCCATCATCGCCGAGTTACAGGCGGTGATTGAGCGGTTGCAGCGGCGGATTGCCGAACTGGAAGGCCAGGCGAAACCGGGCGGCCCGCTCCGAATGCCCGGCCTCAAGGCGAAATCGGGCCGGAAGCCCCCAGCGCAGCCGGGGCCCCGCAAGCAGCGACGCCACGGCTTCGCTCGCCCGCGCATGACACCGACCCACCGGGTGGAGCACGTGATGGAGAACTGTCCCGATTGCGGCGCCCACCGGTCCGGCGGCTGGATCCAGCGCACTCGGGAGGTCATCGAGCTGCCGGTGGTTCCCGCGCAAGTCACCGAGCACGTCTACCTTGCTCGGACTTGCCCGGCCTGCCGACGGCGCTGCACACCTCCGGCGGAACTGGGCGGCGTGGTCTTGGGTCAGCAGCGCCTCGGCGTCAACCTGCTCAGCCTGATCGCCACGCTGCGGGAAGAGGGGCGGCTGCCCATCCGCAGCGTCCAGTGGTATCTGGACACCGTGCATCAGTTGCGCCTCAGCGTGGGGGCCATCGTGAGCGCCATCCATCGCACGGCGCAGCGGGCCCAACCGGCAGTGGCGGCGATCCTGGACCGCATCCGCGCCAGCCCAGTGGTCCACGCCGACGAAACCGGCTGGCGTCAGAGCGGGGCCAACGGCTACGTGTGGACTTTCAGCACCCCCACCGAACGCTACTTCCTGCGGCGGGGTCGGGGCAAAACAGTCGTGGACGAGGTGCTGAGCGATGCTTTCTCCGGAGTATTGGTCAGCGATTTCTACGCCGCCTACCACCATTATGACGGCCCCAAGCAGCGGTGCTGGGCCCACCTGCTGCGGGACATCCACGACCTGCGCACCCGCTACCCCGATGCTGCGCCACTGGCCAGGTGGGCCGACGCCGTCCACGGGATTTACGACCGGGCCAAAGCCTGCACTCATCCCCAGGCCAAGCGGCGGCGCACCGCCCAACTGGCCCTGGAACGACAACTGCTGGCCCTCGGCCAGCCTTTCCGGCACGACCCGTCGGCAACCCAGGCCAAGCTGTGCCGACGCATCGAGCGCCACATCAAGGAACTCTTCGTCTTCGTGGCCGAACCGGACGTGCCTTCAGACAACAACGCTGCCGAACGCAGCCTGCGCCATCTGCTCATCAGCCGCAAGATCAGCGGCGGCACCCGCTCGGAGCAGGGCACCGAGAGCAAGATGACGCTGGCATCCATCTTCGGCACCTGGCGCGCCCAAGGTCTAAATCCTCTCGCCGCCTGCCGTCAGCTGCTCGTTTCCCCTCTACTCTGAACTGTTACCGGAGAGTTTGTGTAACTGTTCACGTTTGAGGGGACGAGTCGGCTTGCAAAGCAAATTCCGTGCTTGGCTGCCCCTCTGTGAGAGGCCTGATGGCCCGTAGATCCCCACAAGTCTGAACAGTTACGAGTTTGTCCCCGCAGGGATCGTCGGGGCAGTACCCGGGCAGGACGGTCGAGGTCCGTGGGCGAATTGGTCAGATGCGTTCCATGCGGTCCGGCGCCGACATACCCATCAGCGTCAGAGTACGACGGAAGGCCACCTGCGCCGCTGACACCAGCTTCAGGCGCGCCAGCGTGATGTCATTGTCCGCAGCGTCCGCCGACACTACCCGGCAGTTCTCGTAAAAATGGTGGAACGCAGTGGCCAGCTCCATCGCGTAGTGGGGCAGGTGGTGCGGCTCCAGGTTCTCCGCCACCTGTATGATCAGCTCCGGCAACCGCAGCATGGTGCGTATCAGGCTCAATTCGTACGGACTGTCCAGCAAGGTTACATCACCGTTGCTATAGTCGATGTTGCGCTCGGCGGCCAGCTTCAGGATGCTGGCGTTGCGGGCGTGAGCGTACTGCACGTAGTAAACCGGGTTCTCCGACGACTCCCGGGTCGCCAGTTCCATGTCGAATTCCATCTGGGTGGAGGGCGACCTGGCCAGGAAGAAATAACGGCAGGCGTCCACGCCCACTTCGTCCACCAGCTCCCGCAGCGTAATGAAATCCCCGGTGCGTTTCGACGCGCGCACGGTCTCGTCGCCGCGCTTCAGCGTAACTATCTGGGAGATGAGCACGGTCAGGTTTTCCGGTTCCATGCCCAGAGCGGTAACCGCTGCCTTCATCCGTGGCACATGACCCTGGTGGTCTGCGCCCCAAATGTCGATCACCCGCTCGAAGCCACGGCAATAAAATTTGTTGAAATGGTACGCGATATCGGACGCAAAATAAGTAGGTTCGCCGGATGAGCGCACCACCACGTTATCCCGATCATCGCCCAGCGCGATCGAGTTAAACCAGAGCGCCCCGCTGCGCTCGGCCAGGTGGCCGCCCTCGCGCAACCGGTCCATCGCCCGGTCGTAGTCCTTGTCCTGAAACAGCTGGCGTTCGCTGAACCAGTTGTCAAAGTCGACACCGATAGCGCTCAGGTCCTCGCTGATTACGGATATCATCTGCTCCCGGGCCACGTCGCCTATGCCGCGAATCGCGGCCGCGTCGTTCAATTCCAGGTAGCGATCTCCCTCGGACTGGATTATGTCGGCCGCGATGTCGGCGATGTAGTCGCCCTGATAGCCATTGTCCGGCAACTCGGCTTCCCGACCCAGGGCCTGCTGATACCGCACCCACACCGACCGGTAAAACGCCTCCATCTGCGAGCCGGCATCGTTGACGTAATACTCGCGAGTAACGTCATACCCAGCCGCTGCCAGGGCGTTCGCCAACGCGCTGCCCAGCACGGCGCCGCGGGTGTGCCCCACATGCACCGGCCCGGTCGGGTTGACGCTGACAAACTCGACCATCACCTTGCGGCCCTGGCCAATCTGCGCCGCGCCGAACGCGTCTCCAGCACTGCGCACCACCTCAACCTGTTCCTGCAACCAGCGATCGCTGAGCCTGAAGTTGATGAACCCGGGCGGCGCCGACGCCACGCTGGCAATCTCCGGCCCGGTTTCCACTCGCGCGGCGATAGCCTCGGCCAACTGCAACGGATTGGAGCGGGCGGCCCGCGCCAGGCGTAGCGGCAGGTTGGTCGCGAAATCGCCGTGGTCAGGATTGTTGGGGCGCTCAACTTCAATCAACGGGACGGTGTCGACATTCAGCACGCCGTCCCGATGGGCGCGTTCCAGCGCATCCGCCACGGCCTTTACGATGGTGTCTTTGACTAGCATTCGATAAATTCCGGTCAGTATGAATTGCGTGCGAATCAGGGTCGCATCCTAGCATATCGCCGAGTGGGCGACCCGTTTATCCCTCGGCAAGTTGGAACCACAATCCCAGACTGCTTTCCGGGTCGATGTTGGCGGTCATGTAACCGCGGGGGCTTTGCGTAACGCCGCCCTCACCGCGCATCCGGTTTCCCTTGGCAGCCAGGTCAGCAGAGACTTGCCGGACGTTATCCACCCCAAAGGCGACGTGATACACGCCGGGGCCGTGGTCGGCCAAATGTTTTGCGATGCCCGATTCCGGGTCCAGCGGCTCGGTTATCTCGATGAGGGTTTCCCCGGCCCGGTACAGCGCATCTTTCATACCGCGTCCCTCGATGACGTTCAGGTCGTCGGGCTCCATACCGAAATTTTGGCGGATGTAATCGACCATCGCATCACGGTCGTGCACTACGTAGTGGATGTGATGAACGGAGTTGAACATGGTAACCTCCCTGCTGTGCTGCGTCTGATGCCGTGTAGAGTGCCCAGCGCCGGCGGCTAACCTTCGGCCAGCTGGAATGGGAATCCCAGGGCGCTGGCGGCATCTATATTGGCGGTCATGTAGCCTTCCGCGCTGCGGGACAGACCGTTTTCGCCGCGCAGTCCGGTGCCCCTGGCGGCCAGTTCTGCGGCTTTGCCCTCAACGTCCGTCACCCCAAAGGCCATGTGATACGGGCCGGGGCCGAAGGTTTTCAGGTACTGTCCCATCGCCGAGTCCATATCCAGCGGTTCGGTGAATTCCACGTTGGTCTGCCCCACCTTGTAGATGGCGTTTTTCATCCCGCGCGCTTCGTAAACCTGCACTTTTTCCGGCGTCATGCCGAATTTGTCCTCGATGTATTTGGCCATCTCGTCGGCGTCGTGGACTAGGATACGGACATGGTGTATAAATTCGAACATCTTTCCTCCAGCATGGAGTGATTCGGCGGTGCCCAGTTTGACCAGCGAGCGACAACAATCCAGTTTGCCACGTCGGGTCCTGCTGGTGGGGGGCGACGAATTTCGCCCCACCTGCGTCGAAATGGATCGCAGTTTGCTGGCCCTTACCGGCAAAGAGAAACCGCGCATTGCCATCATACCAACCGCGGCGGCATTCGAGAACCCACAGCGCGCCGCCGACAATGGCCGCCGACATTTCGGCAATCTGGGCGCCGACGCGTTCACTATGGATGTAACCAGCCGTCCCGATGCTGAAAACCCGGAGATTGTCGACCAGGTTGCGGGCGCCGACATCGTGTATTTCACCGGCGGCAGCCCGGAACACCTGCTGACTGTGCTGGCTGACTCTCCCCTGCTGCAGGCGCTGACGGCGGCCAACCGGAGCGGGACAATCTGGGCCGGGTCGAGTGCGGGCGCGATGGTGCTGGGTCAGGAGATGCACCGGCCGTCATCGGGGCAAGGTTCCGCCGCCCTCGGCGTTGCTCCGGGCATTCTGGTCCGACCTCACCACGAACGCAGCGACCCGGCGACGGTGTCGGAACAGCTGGCGAGTGGTGGCGAATCCCGGTTGTGCATTCTTGGCATCGACGGCGCCACCGGGTTGCTGCTCGACCCCAGCCAGGCCACCGTGATGGGCGCCGGCAACGTTACCGTGTACCGGTCAGGCGGCTGGACGCAGTATGCCTCCGGGCAAACCGTGCCATCGCTGACCGTCGACGGCCCCGCTGCCTAGCCGCGCCGGGACCGCAATTCTTCCCAAACCGCGTTGGGCGAAACTCCCGCCGACGCCATCAGAGTCAGCGTGTGATACAGCAGGTCGGCGATTTCACCGGGCAGGCCCTCGGTATCGCCGGTAGCCGCCGCCAGGGCAGCTTCGCCCGCCTCTTCGATGACTTTCTGTGCGACGCGGCTGGTTCCCTCGCTTAGCAACTTTGCCGTGTAACTGTCATCCGGCATCGCCCGCTGTCGGTCCTTGATGACGGCAAACAGCTCATCGAGCACGCGCGGCCCGCCGTCAGACGCTTCGTATTCAGCGGGCAAGTCGTCCATTTTGGTGTAGAAACAGGAAACCTCACCGGTGTGGCAGGCCGGACCGTCAGGTTCCACCTTCAGCAGAATCGTGTCGGCGTCGCAGTCCACGTACCACTCCCGCAGGTTCAGGTAGTTGCCGGACACCTCGCCCTTGTGCCACAGATCTTCCTGGCTGCGGCTGTAGAACCACACCTGGGTGCCCTCGACGGTACGCTTGAGCGAGCCGGGGTTCATGTATCCCAGCATCAAAACCTGGCCGGTGTTGATGTCCTGCGCGATGGCCGGCACCAACCCCTTGTCATCCAGCTTTACGTCAGTCATAAGAGCGCTCCTTGGCCTATATTGGCCGAGTTTAGGGCCGACATTGGCCGGGTTTGGCCTCTGGCGGGTTAGCCCAGCCGTTCCAGCACCTGCGGCAGCTCCAGCAGGTTGCGGATTTCTGCGTCGGGCGTAGGGAGGGCGGGATCCATGGCGGATCCGGAACGGTTGATCCATACGGCGGCCATGCCGACACCGTGCGCGCCCATAACATCTTCCAACTGACGATCCCCAACGTACACACATTCGGAGGGAGCGACACCCAATCGTTGGCAAGCGGCGCGGAACATGCGGGCGTCAGGCTTGTAACACTGTTCGCCCTCAGAGGAAATTACCGCCCCAAACGGAGCTTCAATCCGGGCAACCACCGGGTGCAGGTATGCGTCATCGGCATTGGAAACGATCCCCATTCGCCAGTTTTGGCAGATTATGTTGAAGGCTTCGGGAGAATCTTCCCACAGTTCGCGTTGACCGAGGTCGTCGATGGATTTCTGGGAGGCTGCCCGCCCGTCCCCGCGCAGACCCAGATCGCGAAAGGCTCCATCGAAAGCGTCCGCCCAGCCCTCCAGGTAGGAGACGAAGGGCACCCCCGGTTCGATGCGTCGGTCGCGGAAATTGTCGGCGCCGGTGTTCCAGGCGTGACGAAGCGCCGCCGGTGTGGTGTCAAGTTGCTGGGAGCGCACTATGTCGTCAAACGTGCGCTCCCAAAGATGCGGGCCATCCTGTGCAATCGTGTTGAACATGTCGAAAATCACCGTAGTGATTGCGCTCATCGTCGATGCCACCTCTGTACATATTGCGAGTACGGTATGCGCTGCGAATTCGGGATCAGATTCGCATGGGTATGCTGCGGCCGGCCAGGTAGTTTTTAGCTTCCGCAATGGTGTAAGTACCGAAATGGAATATGCTGGCGGCCAGCACCGCGTCGGCCTCGCCCCCGGCAAAAGCATCGTAAAGATGCTCCAGGGTGCCAGCCCCGCCGCTGGCGATTACCGGCACCGACACGGACTGCGAGATGGCGCGGGTCAACCCGAGATCATACCCGTTCTGCTGCCCATCTTCGTCCATGCTGGTGAGCAGAATCTCGCCGGAGCCCAGATCAACGGCGCGGCGCGCCCACTTGACCGCATCCAGACCGGTCGGATTGCGCCCGCCGTGAGTGAAAACCTGCCACCCGGAATCGTCGTCGACGGCGAGAGAAGCATCTTCAGGCGTCGGATGCTCTTCCCCTGGAACCACGCGGCGAGCGTCAATTGCCACCACGATACACTGGCTGCCAAACTGGGCCGCGCCCCGAGTTACCAGCTCCGGGGTGTTGATGGCCGCCGTGTTGATGGACACCTTGTCGGCCCCGGCGTTCAGCATCCGCCGCACGTCTTCGATGGAGCGGATACCCCCGCCGACGGTCAGTGGGATGAACACCTGCTCAGAAACTCGTTGCACCACGTTGACCATGGTGTCCCGGGAGTCGCTGCTGGCAGTGATGTCGAGGAAGACCAGCTCGTCGCCGCCTTCCGCATCATATCGGGCCGCCAGTTCAGCCGGATCGCCGGCATCCCTCAGGTTAACGAAACTGGTTCCCTTAACGACACGCCCGCCATCCACGTCGAGGCACGGTATGATTCGGCGGGTCAACAAAACATCATTCCAAAGCGGTGGGCAAAATCGCGCCTCAGTATAGCATTCGCCTGGATTCCGACCGCACTTGCCGACCGCAACCGCCGGCCATATTATGTTGTGTGGCCGTTTGGCCGCAGCGCAGCATCAAGGAGGATGGAAAATGGCACTGACTTTAGCGGACACCAACCGAATTATGGCGGCGGCACTGGCCAAGGCCGGAGAACTGAACATCAAGGTGAGCGTGGCCGTCGTCGATGCGGGCGGGCGGCTGATCGGATTGCAGCGCATGGACGGCGCAATCTGGGCGTCCGCTTACGGATGCCAGGGCAAGGCGGTTGCATCATCGGCGTTCGGTCGCCCCAGCGGTGAACTGCAGGCCCGGGCCGATTCGCCCACCCCGGCTGGCATCCGCCAACGCTCCGGCGCAGAGATGATAATGGGCCAGGGCGCGGTTCCCATCATCGTGGGTGGCGAGGTTGTCGGCGCGTGCGGCGTCGGCGGTGGAACCAGCGAAGAAGACGAAGCGTGCGCCGCTGCTGGAGCCGGTGCCCTCTAACACGGTCGGTCGCAAACCTGATTCTCGTATTCGCCGGTGCAGTTACGGCGCCAACGCCAACACCGCCGCCGGCGAACCACTCCCTCCCAACAGCATGAGCCGACCAACAAAGATGGTCGTCCCGATGGGAGGGAGTTGATCCAGGTTGTTGACGCATTCCAGCACCAGGCTGGCTTGGGACAGCGCCAGCCGGCTGATGGATAACCCGGCATCGACGCCCCGGTCGATTCCCGGCGCATCGGTAGCCAACCCGTGCACTCTCCGATCATTCAGCAAAAGTCGAGCGGCGGCCATGCTGAAACCCGGCGTGTGCATGACGCCATGTGCATCCAGGTTGATAAATCGCTCAGGATGCCCCCAGAACCGTTGCCAGCCAGTGAACAGCAGCACCGCGACTCCGGGAGCAATCGTCTCGTGCCGTTGCTCCCATTCGGCAATGTCTGCCACGCTCAAGGCATAATCCGGATCGGCGGTTGATTGGCGGCTGACATCTATCACCACCGCCGGCGCCAATAATGACGCGGCCGGCAGAGCTTCGGGCCCGGCACCGTCCGCGTAGTAGGCGGCTGGCGATGACAGATGCGTCCCGGTGTGCTCTCCCATGCTGAAACTGCGCAGGAAATAACCCTGTTGGTCCAACTTCGCCACCGTATCGAAACGCACGGCAGGGTCGCCGGGCCACTGGGGTATCCCGGGGCGTATCGGATGGCTCAAATCCACCAACCGGCGGTAGCTGATGGTGTTCTCCGGCGGCTGCATGGCAACATTCTTGCACAACGGCAACAGGCCGGCGAGCAGTTCCAGTGGAGGGCGTCCCGACGGAGCGGCAGTCTGGACTGCTTACGGCCACGTCAGGCGGCGAGGCGGCGTGGTGCGGTGGCGTTATCCAGCGGAGAAAATCCTGGAACCAGCGACTTCAACTCCCGCATCTCGTTGAGGTGCCGGTCCACCCAAGGCATGGCGTCCATGAAACTGCGCACGGTGCCCAGTTCGGTCAGCTGCTGCAAAGAATTACGCCCGTAGATTACGTAGCAAATGGACGGTATCTCGGCGTGAATCAGGTACCCACGATAATAAATTCGGCGCCCCCCGGCCGGGATGGGAACCGTGGTTACCGCTGTGGTTGCTGAAAATACGCTGTTGATATTGGCTTTCATGGTGTGCTCCTGTTGGCGTCCGGTAGGTCGCCCGCGTGATGCACATATGTTCTATTATGCTGTTCCCAACCGTCAACGGCGCACCGGTCACTATTTTTTAATTCGACCAATATTCATGCGCTGAGCAACAAAAAAGCCGACGCGAAGGCCGGCTCAATCCGTGGCATTCTTGCCGGGGCGTTCAATCCCCGGATGCACTCTCCACGAAGGCATCCAACGCAACGACTTCCTGACTGGAGGTGGCCATGTTGCGCACCGCGACCGTTCCGTCGCGCACTTCGTCATCGCCCAGAATCAGCACCGCGTCCACGCCCAGCGCGCTGGCCTGGCGCATCTGTCCACGTAACGCCCGCCCGCCGTTGGCCAGGATCGCACCCACGCCAACACCTCGCAGTCGGTTGGCCAACGCGACCCCGGACATGCGGGCCGTCTCACCGATGGTGGCGATCAGGTAGCGCGGGGCCGGCTCTTCCGGCACCGGATACTCAGCCCGCTGCAAATTCAGGGTGAGCCGCTCGATGCCGCTGCCGAATCCGATGCCGGGCGTCGGCCGGCCTCCCAGCTGTTCGATCAGAGCGTCGTATCGCCCGCCACCGCAGATGGTGGATTGCGCGCCCGCCACCGCCGGCTGGATTTCGAACACCGTCCGGGTGTAGTAATCCAGGCCGCGCACCAGCCGGTGGTCAACCTGATTGGGCACGCCGATTGCAGCCAGGTACGACTGCACCCGATCCCAGTGGGTCTGGCAATCGGCGCAGAGACATTCCACCGATTTGGGAGCTTCCTCACCCAACGCCCGGCAGGTCTCCACCTTGCAATCCAGCAGTCGAAGCGGATTGCGCTGCAGACGGGCTCGGCAATCCTGGCAAAGGTGTCCGCTCGATTTCTCGTAGTAAGACTTCAGCGCCGCAATAAATTCGGGCCGGCAGTTTTCATCCCCGATGCTGTTGGTCAGGAGGGTAATGTCGCTCAAACCGATGTCGTGCATCAGCGTCCACGCGAGTTCGATCACCTCGGCGTCGACCGACGGATCACCGTCGCCGATGGCCTCTACGCCGAACTGGTGGTGCTGGCGAAACCGGCCGGCCTGCGGACGCTCGTAGCGGAACACCGGGCACAGGTAATACAGCCGCACCGGTTGTGCCTGGTTGTGCATCCCATGCTCCAGATAGGCCCGGCACACCGGAGCCGTTCCCTCGGCGCGCAGTGTGAGCTGGTCGCCGCCCCTATCCTCGAAGATGTACATCTCCTTGTCGACAATGTCCGTGCCTTCGCCCACGCCGCGCACAAACAGTCCCGCGTCCTCAAACATGGGGCTGTCGATGCGGCCGTACCCGAACCGACGGGCCACGTCGACGGCCTTGCCCTCGATGTAACGCCAGTATTTTTGCTCCGCCGGCAGACGGTCGGTGGTGCCTCGAGGAGCCTGAAAAGTGGGCATACGCAGTCGTTACCTCTGCAATGAAGTAGTGCTGGAAGCCGAAATCACGAGCCTGACCAGCACTGGCTAGGCTTTCCCTTCGGCAACCAGCCGGTCCATCTCTTCGTCAGTGAGGCCGCCGATGGAACACAGCACGTCGCGATTGTGTTGACCCAACGTCGGCGGCGGATTGGCCGGCGTGTCGACACATCCAGTCAGTTGGACCGGCGTGTTGACCGTGCGGAACGGGCGCCCGTAAGTATCCCCGCTGTCGATGAACATGTTGCGCACCGCCAGATGCTCGCAGCCGTCCAGGTCGGCGGCATCCTGCACGATGCCCATGGAGAAGCCGCAGTCCAGCAGCTGCTGGTTAAGCTCCCGTTTGGGTATGTGTTGCGACCATTCTTCGATGGCCGGCACGATGTCGCTCAAGTAGAACTGCCCGGTAACACCGCGACCCAGATAGCGCGGGTCGTCGGCCAACTCCGGGCGGCCGGCGAGATTCCACATCGCCCGCCACTTGTCGTCGGCATCGCCCGCCCCGGCCAGCACGACGTAGCCATCCGAGGCACGCAGCGCCAGTTGCGCCGAGAACATATTCTCCCGAGCCGTGGTCGTAACTTGCCCGGTAGATTGATACAGCGGCATACTGCTGGTGGTGTGGGCCACCATGCAATCGTACATCGCCATATCGACGTGCTGACCCAAGCCGGTGTTGCGTCGGGATTCCAGCGCCAGCATCACCCCCAGCGCCGTCCAGACGCCCGGCACCGAATCGCCAACGTTGTCGCCCACCATCTGCGGGCCGCTCTCCGGCGCTCCGGTCATCGCCATCCAGCCGCCCATACCCTGCACGCAGGGATTGTTGGCCGGCCAGTTGGAGTATGGTCCCCGCAACCCGTCGCTATCGCCGTATCCGGTAATGCTGGCGTAGATAATGCCCGGGTTGATTTCAGCCAGCCGATCGTAGCCGAACCCCAACCGCTCCATGGCGCCGGGACCCCAGTTGTCCAGCAGCACGTCCGAGACTGCCACCAGGTTGGTGAAGGCCCGCTTGGCTACCGGGTCGCGCAAGTCCAGCGCCACACTCTTCTTGTTGCGGTTCACCCCCAGATAGCGCGCGCTGACCTGGCCGCCGTCGGGCCCATCAACCCATGGGTCGTTCAGCCGGGCCCGGTCGCCGACGCCAGGTCGTTCGAGCTTGATGACTTCAGCGCCCATATCGGCCAGAATCATGGCGCAATAGGGCCCAGCCACAATATGCGTAGCATCCAGCACGCGCAACCCTTGCAAAGGCAGCGGTTGCAGTCCGGGGGTGGTTTCCAAAGGCGTGGACATCGCCAACTCCAGGCCCATCGGGCTCGGTCATTGATTGCACCAACTATACAGGATTGGCGTCAGCCGTAAAACCCGGCCCGCGCCAGCGTTCGAAACCGCGGGCGTTTGACAGAAATCGCCTATTCACCATAGAATTGAATGCGCACAACCTCTGGGTTGCGCTGCAAATCGGCCCCGTGGTGTAGCGGTTAACATACTGCCCTGTCAAGGCAGAGATCGTCGGTTCGAATCCGATCGGGGTCGCCATATCCCTTACCATTCCCCAAACACCCTAACCTAATCCGCGTAACGGCCCCCGGCGGGGCCGTTTTTTGTTGCCCTCTCTACGGCGACGATAAGGCTGCGGCGACGATGAGGCTGATTTCGTGCCGTAATTATTTAGCTGCATTGGTATGGGTTTTCCCGCTCTAAATGCTGTGACATGAACCATTTCCGATTATAAACTCGGCTAACTGATACGTAATCAATAGCAATATGGAAACAATATAGAGTATTAGCCCATTTCTGCTATCGAGACGGAGGTGGAATCAAGCGCCTGTTAGTCCAAGCTGGTACGATAATCGCCCTGGTCGTCGCCATTGTGGCTTGTGGCGGCTCAAGCCAGGCAGCAGAACCGGCCAACCCGACCTCCCAATCTCAGGGCGAAAGCGCATCTTCCAGCGTCGCGCCCGAAGATATTATCGTTATCCAATATGCCAACATCACCCGCACCTTTCCGACGTTCGATTACATGGCCGAGTACTCCAGGCGCATAGCAGAGCGCACCAATGGCCGTGTAGAAATCCAGATGACATCGTTTGCGGAACTGGATTTGGCCGGGCAGGACACGTTGCGGCTCATCGGTGACCGCACGCTGGAGTTCGGCGAGTTATACAGCGGCTATGTCGGCGGGGATCACCCCATCGTCGACGTTACGAACCTCTGGGGACTGTTCGATGATACCGCAACGCACCTGGAGGCGATCAACGCCGTTCGCGATGAAGTGATTGGGTTTGTAGAGGAGGCTTCCGGAGATAAGCTCCTGCACTTCAACTACTATGCCCACAACTACATTTTCTCCAAGAAATCGGTGCAGCAGGTATCCGACTTCAAGGGGTTGCGGATTCGCCACCACAGCACGGTGTTTGGGGGACCTGGTGCAATCCCTGGGCGGCGAAGGTCAATTCATTCCCTTTGCCGAGGTCTATGCCGCACTGGAGCGCGGTATTCTGGATGCCTCCGTGACCGAGGGTCTGGCCGGCAACGGACAGCGCTGGTACGAAGTTACCGATTACCTGGTCGGTCCCATCATCTCCCTGGGCAACACCTCGGTTGTCATCAACCAGGAACGCTGGGACACCCTGCCCCCGGACATTCAGCACATTTTCCTTGAAGAGTCGGAACGACACGACCGCGAACTGCTCGCCTACGCCGTTGGGGAATGGGAGCGAAAGGCCATCGACGAGAACGTAGCCGACGGATTGATTCACCAGGAGTTCTCCCCGGAAATGAAACGTGCGCTCAGAGATGCCGGCATTAACCAGGTCATCCCCCAATGCGTGAAGCGTGCCGGCGGCCCGGACTCCAAGGCCGCCAAACTCTTCAACGGAAAAAATTCCCCATCGGCAACGTTCGCATCTTGCCCGACGGAACCGCCGAGGAGTTCTAAGCGAACGCGAGACTCGTCGCCTGTTGGCGGGCACTACGACCTTCTCGTTAACGCCCCCGGCGCAGGTCCGTAAAAGACGCAGTCCCCAACCGAGCCGTGTCGGAATGCTGCCCACCGGAAGCTGGCATGTTTGGGCGTCAATATCGTTGCGACGTTTGACGGGCGCGGCAATCGCGTTTCGAATTGTGCCTTCGCCACTCCGGCCAAAGAACGCCAACCCGGCGAGGGCCGGAGCCCGAACAACGGTATCAATTTAGCCTGAACGCGTTTGCCCTGGTTTGACACCTCATAGGTGCGGTAATACACTCCCGGCTACCCAAATATGCCCCACAATGAATGTGGCAAGTGCCCGTCGTTATCGATTCGTCAATGCGAGGTTCAATTATGGCACGTTTCGTATTTGCTTTTTTGATTCTTTGCCTGGCCGCGGCCTCAATAGCGTGCGGTGGGTCAAGCCCGCCGCCCGCAGAACCAACGGCCGTTCCAGCCACCACCACCGCATCGGTCAGCCCCACGGACGCGCCCACCGCCGATACCGCCGCACCGGCGATGTCGGGCGAAACTGAACTGGTATCCGAAGGCTACGAATTCACTTTCCAGTACGTTTGCGTCAATCGCACCCTGCGTCCCTGCCAGCTGGTGGACGAATTCATCAAGGGCGTAGATGAGCGCACCGAAGGCCAGGTTACAATCAATTTGAGCTCTTATCCCGAGTTAGGCATCAGCGGGTTCGACATGATCCGTCTCATCAACGACGGTACGGTGGAGTTCGGCGAAATCTACTCCGGGTTCGTTGCCGGCGACTACCCGATCTTCAACATCACCAACATCTGGGGGTTGGCCGATTCCCCGGAGCAGTACCTCGAAATGGTGGCGGCGGTGCGCGAAGACCTGTACCGCATCGTTACCAGCGAGAGCGGCGGACAGGTTGTATTCCGCAACTTCTATCCCAGCCAGTATTTCTACAGCAAACGCCCCCTCAACACCCTCGACGACTACGAGAAAATGAAAACCAGGGTGCACAGCCCAGTGCTGGGCGACCTGATTAGCGCGTTGGGCGCCGACCCCCAGACCATGGCCTTTGCCGAAGTGTATACGGCTTTGGAACGTGGCATCCTGGAAGCAGGGGTAACAGCGGCGTCGGCCGGCTACGGCCAACGCTGGTACGAGGTTACCGACTATCTGACCGGGCCTTTCACCGGTTCGTTCGCCCAGACGTTCATCACCATCACCGGGGAAACCTGGGCAGAAATCCCTCCCGACCTCCAGCAAATATTGCTCGAAGAGGGCCTCAAACACGAAGAACGCAACCTGGAAGCCGTCTACGAGTGGGACAATGAGGCCGTTGGCCAGAACATCGCCGAGGGTATGGTGTACAACGAGTTTTCCTCGGAAATGCAATCAGTATTGAAAGATGCCGCCATCAATGACGTTCTGCCGAAATGGATCGATCGGGCCGGTGGGCCGGAATCCGAGGCCGGAGAGCTCTACAACTCACTGGTCGCGCCGATTGCCGGTGTGGTAATCAACCCGGACGGGACGGCATCCCGGCAATAATCGGCGCGTCAATCCACGGGGAAACTTGCTTCGCGAGGCTCTGCCAATCGGTAGCGCCCCGCAACCTAGAGGTCTGGCCGGAAAGCCATTGGCCGGGTTTTGCACTACGCCAATCAGACGTATTACAGTCGTATACGGCGTGATAGTGTATGCAATACGTTTCAAGAACCCATCATTACATCGGTAATCGACGTCAAGAAAATAACGGCTTGGGGAGAATCGGGGTTTCCGGCCAGATTTCTAGCTGAGTGTGTCAGCAAACGAAGTCGGGCCAGGAGCGCGCCTTACGTCTCCCAGAGGTGCGGTATCATTGGATTATTCGCTCTCGTCCGGCCCGACGGGTGGTGTGATTAATTGCCATCTCCCGCTGATTAGCGAGCGAAAACGGGGCGGAGCCGATAGCAGGGGTGAGCAAAATGCGCGAGGTCCGGTATGACGAAGTTAGTCACTCTGGGTTTGTCCGCAACGGTAATGTGGTATGTCGCCATCGCCTGCGGATTTGCCGGAGACAACGAGGTGGAGACTATGGCACAGGTGACAGATACGTTCGTCGTCAGCGGCGTCCCGACACTAATCATCGAAAATGCCAACGGCCGGGTCGAGGTAATCGGCGGCGGTGACAGTGCAGAGATTCGGGTCGAGGCGGAATTACGGCGTCCGGAACGCATCGACTACCGGGCAACGCAGGACGCCGGCACAATACGGATTGCGGCAAAGGAGCTCAAGTCCGGGAAGAGTTGGTGGGAAAGATTACGATTGCGTAACGGAAGCGCGAATATCGCAGTGACAGCGCCGCACAATACCGACGTGGAAGTCCGCAGTTCCAATGGGCATATAATACTCCGCAACGTGGCCGGCCACGTAGAATTGCGTACTTCCAACGGGCCTGTCGAGGCTCAGGGGGCGGATGGCAGGTACGACATTTACACGTCTAATGGGAAGATCACGGTCGAAGAAGGACTAGGAGAATTCAATCTCCGAACCTCCAATGGGGCTATTCGGTTCGAGGGAGAATTATCTCAAAAGACGGAAAATCGATTCAGAACCTCCAATGGCAGCATTAGGGCTGTGCTGGCCGGCGAATCGCCCAATGTGCGGGTGAAAGCGGCGACGAGCAATGGAGGGATCAACCTCGCCAGAGATTTTACCGTGAGCGAGGTGGCGGGCAAGAACCGCCTTGAGGGAATCATCGGTAAGGGCGACGCCAGTCTGACCCTGACCACTTCCAATGGTTCGATAACGATCGAGTAAGGCGACGCGAATGAATTGGCGGGTGGCGCGAGTGGTGTGGTACGATTTAAAGTGCCCCCGTAGCTCAGTGGATAGAGTGCTGGCCTCCGGAGCCAGAGACCGGAGTTCGAATCTCCGCGGGGGTACTTGCTCCACCGACCCGGGTCGACGCCTGCTGCAAAATGTTGCCGCCCGCCGTCGAATTACCCGGCACCGGCGCGGCGTCGGGGTGTGGCCTAGCGGCAAGGCGCCTGCTTTGGGAGCAGGAGATCGGCAGTTCGAATCTGCCCACCCCGACCAGCCATCACGCTGCATTCTTTTCCCATTGCCGGACTTTCCCTCCGCATTGCTGCTCCACGACGCCACCTACACCGGCCAGTCCTGCAGTGTCCACCCCATTTCCCAGAACGCCTGCTCATAGCGGGTGCAGGTGATGTAGGCCTCTTTCATAGCAGCGATTTCGGCAGACCCGGCGGTGGCGGCAACTCGGTCGCAAATCTCCCGGGATTCTTCGGCCACAGCCTGTTGCTCGGGCGCCGCGTACATACGTATCCACTCCGCGTAGCCCGGAGCATTCTCGGGCTCGCCCTGGTCGGCCAGCCGCTTGCCCACCTGCCAGTACCCCCAGATGCAGGGGATCAGTGCGGCCACCAACTCGCCGAAACTGCCCTGATGGGCGACTCTCAGCAGGTAGCTGGTGTACGAATACGTCGTCGGCGCGTGCCGCGTTGCGTCAAGATCGGCCTCAGTGATGCCGAACCCGGCGCAATAGGAACGGTGCAAGTCCATCTCGGTGTTCAGGATGTAATCCACCGCGCGGGCGAACCAGCTCATCGTCGGCAGGTCTGGTGCTTTGGCTGCCGCCAATGCCAGGCATCGGGCAAAATCCACCAGGTAAACGTAATCCTGGGTGATGAAATGCCGGAACCGGTCCATCGGCAGCGTCCCGTCCCCGATACCCCGAACGAATGGATGGTTTGCCATCGCCTCGCGTTGGGCTGCCGATTCCCGTTCTATCTCCTCACAAAATGACATTTGCGCCTCCAGCTTTCGGAACCTACCGCTTGCCGCGCGTCGTGCCGCACAGTCGTACCGAGCATTTGGCAGGTTAGTTTTCCGTCTGACCTTCCCCAGCGTAGATGGCTGACCGGTCGTAGTCAATTCCCCGAATCGTCGCGCGCTGACTGCTGAGGGCACACGTACCCACTGTAATTCGTCATTGCGAGCGTAGCGTGGCAATCCCGTCGCCGTAGCAACTGCGGTTCGCCGACGTGTGTTCAACCTCATCGCGATTGCCGCGTCGCTATGCTCCTCGCAATGACAAAGTGGGTACTCATGAGGCTGAATCGTCGCGCGCTAACCGTTGAGTTCTTTATACGCTTTGGCAGATAGTCTATAATGAGGGCGAAAAAGAGTGGACCCACCGCCCTGTAGGGAGCCGCTCCTTGCAACGCAACCGGTGCCGCCGGGCTCCATACCGGCCGGCCAACCTGATGAGAGGCTCCCACCATGATGATGTTGTTCCTGAAGGATGTTCCCGACCAGGCCCGTGCGGGTGAAGTCAAGCGAGTTGCCCGCGGCTACGCCCGCAACTACCTGCTGCCAAAGGGCCTCGCCGAACTCGCCAGCGAAGAAACCTTGAAACGGCTGGCGAAAGTCCGGCAGGAAGGGGATACCCAACGCGCCCGGGTAACACAGGTCATGGAAGAGCTGGCAGAAGCCCTGGACAATCTCACCGTAACCGTTACCGGCCGCATCACCCCCACCGGGCGCTACTACGGCACCATCAGCGGCCTGCGCATTGCCGAGGCAATTGGCGAATCGCTGGGCCGTGAGATTGACCGGCGCTTCACCAATGCCATGGAACCAATTCGGGAACCCGGCGAGTACGAAGTTTCCCTCCCGCTTTCCAGTGAGATTACGGCAACCGTCAACGTGGTGGCAACTATTGAGGAGTAGCTGACGGTGGTTGTCACCCAGTACAGTGAACGCCAGCTTCCCTACGACCACAACGCCGAAGCAGCAGTGCTGGGTGGCCTGCTCATCGACGGCGAGGCTCTGCACCGAGTCCTGCCGCTGATTAAACCGGAGGATTTTCACCGCGCCCGCCATCGATTCTGCTACGAAGCCTGCATCGCGCTCTTCGGCCAGCAGGATGCCATCGACCCGATTACCGTCGCCCGTGAACTGGACCGGCAGGACCGGCTGGAACAGGTGGGCGGGCCGGCGTATCTGGGTCAGCTGATCTCCAGCACTCCCACATCGGTCAATGTTGAATACTACGCCGGGATAGTCGCCGATACGGCGGTAAAACGTCGCCTCATCGACGCCGGCAATCGCATCGCCGAACTCGGGTACGAGGACAACACCGACGCTGACGAAACCATCCGCCGGGCGGTGGATGTGCTGTTCACCATCCAGCCAATGGACGCCGACCGCGGGTTCGTCCCGCTGAGCTCGGTCTTCGACATCTACCTGCAGGGAGACGTGGCCGAAGACAACGCGGCCAACCTGCCCCCTCTGCTCAGCGGTTACAGCGAATTGGACAGCCTGCTGGGTGGGTGGCAACGCTCCGACCTGCTTATCGTCGGCGCACGGCCCAGCCTCGGCAAAAGCAGCCTGGCCCTCAACACCTGCGTGAACGCCGCCAAGAACGGCGCGGTCTGCGGGATTTTCAGCCTGGAGATGAGCCGAGAACAGGTGGCCATGCGCATCCTGTCCGCCGAGTCCGGAGTGGACTCGCACCGACTCCGGTTGGGTCTGTACACCCAGATGGAGGAAGATGCCATCGTCGACGCCATCGGCGTGTTGTCGGGTTTGCCCATCTACGTAGACGACACGCCCTTTCAGTCGGTCATTGAGATGCGTAGTAAAGCCCAACGGCTCAAATTGGAACACGGCCTCGATTTCCTGGTAGTGGACTACCTGCAACTCATCGAGGGATCAAATCGGCGGCGCGGCGGCGGCGAAAACCGGGTGCAGGAAATCAGCGAAATTTCCCGGTCGCTGAAAGGCATGGCTCGCGACCTGAACGTTCCGGTATTCACCTGTTCGCAGCTCAGCCGCGTGGTCGAAAACCGACCCGGGCATCGCCCCCAGCTTTCCGACCTGCGCGATAGCGGCAGCATTGAGCAGGACGCCGACGTGGTGATGTTCATTTACCGCGAGGACAAAAACTACACCGAAGACGAATGGGAACAGCATGCACCGGGTCGTCCCTACCCCCGCAACATTGCCGAGCTGATCGTAGCCAAGCACCGCCACGGGCCCACCGGCAGCCTGCACCTGTACTTCCGCGACACGCTGATGCGCTTCGACCAGCTGGTCCACTATCAGGAGTCCGTCGCATAGATGCCGCCAGCAGCCGGTGACCCACCCGACCAAAAACCCAGCGTCCGCCGCATCCCCATTCCGGCAAACCTGGTTGGTTCAACGCTGGCCCAAATCGATAACCTTGCCGAGCTGAAACTGACCCTCCGCGTCGCCGCGCTGCTGGCCGAGCAACCCGCCCGCCGCGGTATTCCACCATCACTGGGACTGGTCGAACTGCTGGATGATGCGGTGTTGCGCCAATCCAGCGCAACCGAAACCGATGGCATCGCCACTCCCGACGCGGCCATCCGCGCCGCACTGGCCGACAGCGTGCGCCGCGAAACGTTGTCAGCAATTCGGGACCAGGGCGAAATCCGCGTACTGATCAATGACCGGGACTGCCAGCAGTACCTGGCCAGGTCGGGATTGCAGCCCGTGTCCCCCGAAAGTGTGGCCGACGAAGCCGCCGCGGTTCACCCGTTGGGCTATCAACCGACCCTGCGGCCTGCTGGCCGTGTTGCCAACATTTTTACCCTCTACGAACGGCACATTGGCACTATCGGCCACAACGTCGGTGAACAACTGGTGGCTGCCGAGGAAGAATATCCGGCGGCCTGGATTGAAGCAGCATTCGACCTGGCCGTCGAGCACAACGTTCGCAGCTGGCAGTACATCGTCGCTATCCTGCGCCGATGGCTCCAGGAAGGCCGTCCCGCCGAAACTATCGCATCACGCAACCGGCAACGAGACCAGCACCATGAGCATGGAAAACCTGGGCGCGATTCTGCGCCGGATAGCCGCACCGGGTACGTTGAAGAAGTCCGACGACTTTATGGCGGGCGATTACCCTGGGAATCCGATGCAGACCAACGCGAGGCAACAGGCAGTTAGCGACTGCCACATTTGCAACGGCGCCGGCTGGTTGTCTCCCAACGTGCCGGTTGGACACCCCGACTTCGGCCAGGCCTTCCCCTGCCGTTGTCTGCAATCCGATACCGACGCAACCACCCGCACCGCCGCGCTGGAACGCTATAGCAAGCTGGGGCCCCTGCGCCAGTTCACGCTGGCCGCCGCCGATCCGGACCGATACATCAGCAACCCGGCCAATCGCAGAGCCTTCTCCGCTGCGCTGGACGCCGCCGCCGAGTACGCGGAGCAGCCCAGCGGGTGGATTTCGTTCGCCGGGCCCAGCGGCAGCGGCAAATCCTATCTCGCCGCCGCCATCGCCAACCGCCAGATTGAGCTGGGCCAACCCGCGCTGTTCGTCACCGCTGCCGACCTGCTGGACTACCTGCGGGGCGGATTTGACGATGACGAAGAGCTCACCTTCGTTGACCTGTTCGAGCAGGTTCGCAACGCTCCGCTCCTGATTCTGGATGACCTGCCAACCAATCCGGCCACGCCCTGGGGACAGGATCGACTATTCCAGCTGCTGGCCCACCGCCATTCCTCCCGTTTGCCCACGGTCATCACCCTGCGCGGCGACCCAGACCGGGCCGACGAGTTTTTGCGGTCCCGATTGGCCTCCATCGACGGATTCTCCCGACTGTACCAGTTGGGTCGGCACGGCGAAACCCTCACCCGCATGGCCGGTGAGGTTCCTCCGAATATGCGCCGCCGCATGACTTTCGACTCGTTCCACACAGATGGCAACGGCCAACTTACGAGGGAGCAATGCGCTTCCCTCGCCGGAATCCACGGGTACATCAGGCGGTGGGTGGAACGACCCGCCGGCTGGCTGAACCTGTCTGGCCCCTTTGGAGTGGGCAAAACCCACCTGGCCGTGGCCGCTGCGGTCGAAAGAGAAAGCCGGGGCGATGACGTTTTCTTCGCCACCGTAGCCGACCTGCTGGACTACCTGCGCGCCACGTTCAACCCGGACAGCCCCATAACCCACGACGATTTGCTGCACCGCATTCGCATGGCCGACTTCCTCGTGCTGGACGATATGGGCGCCGAACGTAGCACTCCCTTTGCGGAGGATAAACTTTTTCAGATAATTAACTATCGATACGAGGAGCGGCTGCCCACTATCGTCACGACGTCGAATCGCCTGGCAGACATCGCCGCCTCCCGCCCGCGCATCGCCTCACGCCTGCAGGACTCCCTGGTAGTAACTAACTTGCCCCTGGAAGGCCCCGACTATCGCCAATCCCACGGCAGGCCATAATATCGGGAACGCGCCAGCCCTCATGCCAGCCATGCGCCCACCAATGATGCCGGGCCAATAACGCGCATCCGGAGCCACCAATTGCGAGACCAATACGATGCCTAACCCCGTTGTAAACTTTGAAATCCACTGCGCTGAAGCCACCGTGCAGCAGAAATTCTATGCCGACCCGTTCGACTGGGAGGGCGCGACACTATGAGCATGACAGCATCCAGCGAAGACGGAACCCTGCATTTCGCGGACTGGCCCCTGGCACAGGAGTATTACTACGCCAACGGCCTCACCGACGGCCTGCCCATCATTCCGCCCACTGTCCAGCGAGTACAGGATATGCTGGACTACGCCGGTGTGGGCTCCAACCACGATTTGGGCACCGAGGTCATCCGACAGAAACGATTCACCGCCGGCAAGGCTGCGGTCAACGCTGTAATGGCCGGGTGCCTGCCGGAACACTTCCCGGTGGTGATGGCATCGATATCAGCCATCTCCGAGCGCGCATTCAACCTCCATGCCAGCAGCACCTCAACCAACGGCGCAACCGTCCTGACCGTGGTCAGCGGCCCCTACGCAGAGGCAATCGGAATGAACGCCGGCGTCGAGATGATGGGCAACGGTAGCCGCGCCAACGCCGCCATCGGTCGCGCGGTCAATTTGTTCAAGGCCAACTTCTACGGCTCGGTGCCCATCGTCATGGACAACAGCACCTTCGGGCACCCCGGCAAAATTGGCTTCTGCTTTCCGGAGAATCTTGACGTCAGCCCGTGGCCGTCTCTGGCCGCCGAAAAAGGTTTCGGCGATGACGCCACTATCGTTACCGCCTTTGCGACGCTGGCGCCGCTGCAGGTTACCCTCCACGGCGACCGCGACCCGGCGGGCTTCCTGACCACCGTCGCCCACGCTATGCTGGCCTTCGGCCCCCATTCCACCGAAGTCATCTGCGTCATCAGCCCAGAGGCCATGCTGCACATCGCCGAAGCCGGCTGGACTCGGCGGCAGGTTGCCGAATTCCTGCACGAAACCACCCATTTACCCGCATTCGAATGGGCGCGCTGGCGGCGCATCAGCGCACCAGGCGACTCCGACCAGCCCATTCCGGTGGTCGCTGAAGCCGACTGGATTACCGTGCTGCCCGGTGGCGGCATGGCCGGAGCCTTCATCAGCTTGATCAACACCTGGGGAAGCAGCCGCTCGGTTACGCGCCAGGTTGCGGTGCCCAACGGTTAACTGCACCCAACTGGTAACTCGACTTTGTACAAAAGCTAGATAAATTATAAGAACAGGGTAAGCTCGACCAAATCACCACAAGAGGTCGAGTATGCCTACCCTGCCCGCAGTCATAGTAACCCTGCTGCTGCCCTTTGAGCACCTGTTTGACCCCAGGACCTGGCGCAAAGCCCAACTCCTGGCCATGGGAGCGATCCTGTCTCCCGGCAAACGCACCGTGTCCTCCGCCCTCAACATCCTGGGGATTGGGCAGCACGGCGACTTCGCCATCTATCACCACGTGCTCAACCGTGCCCGATGGTCGCCGCTGCAACTGAGCCGGGTGCTGTTGCTGCTGGTGGCCGGGCGCCTTGGTTCATCCACCGAGCCGTTGGTGTTCGGCATTGACGAGACGGTGGAACGACGCTGGGGCCGGAAGATTGCGGCCAAGGGGCGGTATCGGGATCCGGTGCGGTCCAGGTAGTGTCCCGTCAAGTGGTGTAAAAGCGCGTCATCCCTTTTGATGTTGATCAGGCCGCTGCGTCCAGCATATTGGGCGTCGGCAGTGCCTCGTTGCCGGCGGCGTTGGGGATGGTGAGGTAGCGGCGGGCTTCGGCCCATTCGTCGTGTTGCTCGGCCAGCACCGCGCCCACCAGGCGCCGCGCCGACAGCCGGTTGGGGAAAATGCCCACTACGTCAGTGCGGCGACGGATCTCCCGGTTCAGCCGTTCCTGCGGGTTGTTGGACCACAGCTTCTGCCAGTGGGCCACTGGGAAGGCCGTGAAGGCCAGGATGTCCGGCGCGGCATCCGCCAGCAGCTCCGCCACCTGGGCAAAGGGCTCCCGGAGTTGTTCCACCACTCGGTCCAATTGGCCGTGGACCTCGGCGGGAGACAGTTGCTGGTAGATGGTGCGCACCATGGTGGCCACGCCGGGTTGGGCACGCTTGGGCACTCGGGTGAGCAGGTTGGCCATGAAGTGGGTGCGGCAGCGCTGCCAGCTGGCCCCAGTGAACACCGCGGCGATGGCGTTCTTCAGCCCCTGGTGGGCATCGGAGGTTACCAGCTCCACCCCGCTGAGGCCCCGAGCGGTCAGCGACCGCAGGAAGGCCAGCCAGAAGGCGCCGTCCTCGCTGGCGCCCACGTCCATACCCAGGATCTCACGCTGCCCTTCGGCATTGACCCCCGTCGCCACCACCACGCAGACGTTGACGATGCGGCCGCCCTCCCGCACCTTCTGGGTCAGGCCGTCCAGCCACACGTAGGGGTAGGGACCATCGTCCAGGGGCCGACCCAGGAAACTCTCCACCACTTCGTCCAGTTGCTCGCAGATGCGCGACACCTGGCTGCTGGAGATGCCGTCGCAACCCAGGGCCTTGATCAGATCGTCCACCCGCCGAGTGGACACGCCTTCTACATAGGCTTGCTGGATGACGGCCAGCAGGGCTTTCTCGCTGCGCCGCCGCGGTTCCAGCAGGCTGGGGAAGTAGCTGCCTTCCCGCAGCTTGGGAATGTGCAACTCCATGGTGCCCACCCGGGTGTCCCAGGTGCGGTTGCGGTAGCCGTTGCGGTAGGTGACCCGCTCCGGGCTGCGTTCGCCGTGCTGGGCGCCGATCTGGGCGGAAACCTCGGCGTCCATGATGCCGTCCACCAGGATCCGCAGTGCTTCCCGCAGCAAGTCCACGTCTCCGTCCATACCACGCTTGCGTAACAATTCCAAAAGATCCATTCTTTGCTTGACCACCGTCGTTCTCCTTGGTTGGGTTTGGCATTTCCGATCAAGGATGACGCGGTGGTCAGCGTTTTGCCAACCGCCTAACTCTTACACCACTTCCTGGGACTCTACTGATTGCAATGGGTGAGCCTGATGTTGCTGACGCGTATCGGATGGGCGGGTCGACACTGGGCGCTACCGTTTTTGACCGCGCTGGTGGTGTCGGCCCGCTATGACCGGCGCAAAGGTCGCCGGCACCAGACGGTCACCGACTACGCCCAGCAGATGCTGGTCTGCCTGCGCCGGTGGCTGCCGGACCGGGACCTGGTGGTGGTGGCCGATGGCGGCTACGCCAAGCGCGAGTTCCTGCGGCATTGCCAGAGTATGTCAAAGCCGATTGTCGTCGTCACCAAACTGCGCAAGGACGCGTCCCGGTACCAGCCCGCGCCACCGCGGCGGCCCGGCCAGATCGGGCGGCCCCGGGGTGGTCGGCGCGCGATTGCCCAGTCCCACGGCGGTGCTGGACGATCCCGCTACACAATGGATTCCCTACCGCGCCACCGGTTCCGACGGCAGTACCGCCATGGTCGAGCTCGCTTCGGGCGTGGCGCTGTGGTACCACGGCGGGCCGCCGCGCCTTCCCATACGTTGGGTCGTCATCAGATACCTGGAGGAGCGCCGCGGGCCCTATGCTTTGCTATGCACCGACACCGAGGCGGAACCCCTGCGGATACTGCAGTGGTATCTGCTGCGCTGGCAGGTCGAGGTGACCTTTGAGGAGCTGCGGGCTCACCTGGGCGTGGAAACCCAGCGCCAGTGGTCGGAACGAGCCATCGCCCGAACCACCCCCGCGCTCTTTGGCCTGTTCAGCGTGGTGACGCTGGCGGCGGATATCCTGATCGAACAGCGTGGCGGCATGGCGCCGCGCACCGCGGCGTGGTATGACAAAACCAGCCCTTCCTTCGCCGACGCCATCGCCCTGGTCAGACGACACCTCTGGGTGCAGCAGGGAACTTTTATGCCGTCCGAGCGCGAGCACGAATCGATAAAAGTCCCGCGCCTCTTGTACCACAGGATGCTCGACACGCTAGCCTATGCCGCTTGATTGTACAAAGCCGAGCTGGTAACGCTGTTGTATCATTCTCCAGCCAAAGCAAGATATTGATTGCTACGGTTCACCAGCCGCTAATTGGGCTGGCCCGGTCAAATTCTGTCCTACCCTGGATATCAGGAGGCTGCCAAATGGCAACGCCGAACTCATCGATCACCACGCTTGACCCCAGAGATGACCGGCCCACCGCTCCGGCGAGGATTGCCCAGCGGCCCGCCACTTTGGACGGCAAGGTCATTGGGCTGTTTTCCAACAACAAGCCCCATTCCGAAGACCTGCTCCGGCGCATCGCCGGCACCCTGGAGCACAACAAGGGCGGATGGCAGTGGCCAGCCCGCATAGAAGACCTGCGACGCACCGCCACCAGCATCGACGTGGGCATTCACGCTACGGCGGAATGAGGATCCTGCACCGCGTGCAGTGTGCACGACGCAATGGAAACCGAACTATTGGGCATCCCATCCACCGTGCTGACCACCCGACCATTCGTGAGCCAGGCTCGCGCCATGTCCCGAATGCGCGGCGACCCTGAATACCGGGTAGCCGTTATCGAGCACCCGATCGTAACCCTCACCGACGCCGAGCTGTCAGATCGGGCTGCCATCGCCGCGCCGCAAGTCATCGCCTGCCTGTTGGACAGATAGCGGGCCGAGTCGTCGGCTCTGATCCAACCGGGCCAACACTTGGAAACAGCACCGGGGCAAGCGTTAGGGCTGCCCCGGTGCTGTTTTCGGTCGGGAGATGTTCCCGATGGGTGGCAGACTACAACGGAAGCGGAATTGCCTCGCCGCTCTGTGCGCTGGCGGTTACGGCTTCAGTGAATTCCATGTAGTGCACACCGATGTTGAACGGCGTGCGCATCACCGGCGCCCGGTCGCGTACGGACGCTATGAACTCCTGCTCCACCGACCAGCCATAGCGGTTTTCCGGCGGGTTGGCGATTTCCTGCAATTCCGAGTCGCCTCGTTTACCACCGAAAACCCGCCACTGACTGTCGACATGGATTGTGCCTTCGGTGCCGTAGAGCCATACCGAATTACCCGGCGACAGCCCGGCGCAGGCGCTGAATTTCAGGCGGGCGTTGGCTCCGTTCGCCAGCCGAGCCAGAATGTCCACCGTGTCCGGTACGGTAACCGAACGCCAGTTCCCGTCATCATCCTTGCGATGCGGCACCGTTATCTGGGTCATCGCCATTACCTGCGTGGCTCGGCCCACCCAGCGGATCATCGCTTCGTACCAGATGCCCATGTTCAGGATGTTGAACCCGCTCATGTCCCGGTCTTGCCGCCAGTGCAGGGGGCCGTCCAGGTCGGCAAAGCCAGTCTGAGATTGCACGTCCACGGACACCAGTTCTCCGAGGAACCCTTCCGACACCAGCCGGATGAGCAAGTCGTCGATGCCAAAGGTCATAGGCGACGGCACAATCTGCGCCACCAGTGTGGGCGATGCCTGCGATGCGGCCAGCATCTCGTGGGCTTCGCCGGCGTTCATCGCCATGCGAGCCTCACACAGCACGTGCTTGCCCGCTGCCAGCGACGCAATCGCCAGCGTGCGGTGCATGTACGGCCAGGTGCCGATGCAAATGGCGTCTAGGCTCTCGTCTTCGAGCAGTTCTTCCCAATCGTCGTACACGTTGGGAATGTTGTAGGCATCAGCTACCCGCTGACCCGATTCCCGGCTGCGGTTGGCGACTGCGCCGATTTCGACTCCGGCGACAGTCTGGAAACCGGGTATATGCCGGTCGCGAGTGTTGCGGCCGGCTCCAATCAAGCCGACTCGGACAGATTCAATGGCCACGGTGTTACCTCCGGCGCCGGCGAGATTGTCTACTACGGCGCAGCGTTGCCGATTATATGGTAACCACCGCAGCGGGTCAAAACAGCGCGCGCGCGTCGTGCCGCTAACTCAGCCAGACCGAGCAGTGTACGGGTTACCTCGGCGCCGAGTTCCCGTCCTCGTCTCCGTTTTCCGCCACCTCGCCGCCCCGTGTTCTGAATCGCTCAAAAAGACCCCAAATCAACCCGGCAAATTCGCTGCCCAGGCTCACGATTCCAGAAACTCTGGATGCCGCATCCACCACCATTGTCGACGCCGACTCGAAGTTGTGGGTAGCCCGGCGCACTTTCGGGTATGTTTTCATAAGCATTATCAGCAGGGTGACGCACAGCACGACGACCACCACTGCCATCACGATGATTGCGATGTCCCTGATGAACGGTACTAATTCAAATTCAGATCCCATAAATATCAGCGCTCACTTACTTCGTATATGCTGGTGCCCTCGTTCGCGAACACCAGATCGAGGACGCCGTCAGCCGCCATAGCGTCAAACTTGGCGATGCCTTCCGGTCGGTAATAGATGCGTTCCAGGTCCCCAACAACAATATACGCTACGCTATACTCAGCCAGCAAACGTTGCGTCTCCGCCCGGTCGGGGTTGTTGTACATTCGGGATATGTCAGACGCGCGAGCACGCACCGCATCAGGGTTGTTACGCTGTTGGGTTTGATGCCACGGCCATCCCAACACCGTTGGCAAGCCCGTGTAAACCGATATCCGGCCGTTCCAGCGGTACTGGTCGCCGTGAGCTTCCAGCACCACCGGCGTGCCCGCAACGTTGTCCTGCAACCAGCGGATGGCGTCGGTATCCCAGCGTAGCGTGATGGGCGTTTCGCGTTCCCAGTGCACCGCCTCCGGCATCCAGGCAGCGCCATTCAGCGTCAACGGGGTTTCACCGAACCGGTCGTTGATCCGCACCGGAGTCGCCAACGCCGGGTACACCAGTACACCGACCGCGATAATCGCCACCGCGCCAGCCGAGACCATCCGAACGGCGCGTTTCAGGCGCGAAGGGTTCCCAGCCGAACTGCTCCAGCCTCGCCAGAACCCGTAACCGGCGACGGCGGCATACAGCAGCCACGCCACCAGGTAGTACTTGAACACGGTGTTCATCCGCGCGATATCGCCCTCCACCCGCAGTATCTCCACACCGATGCCAACCGCCAGTGCCAGCGCCAGCATTCCCAGAGCCATCACATCCGACCGGCGGTGCGGCGACTCGGTAGCGAACACCGCCGCCAGCAACGCCCACCCGGTCAACGAATGTGCAATCGTCAGCAAGCCGGCGGTTAGATAACCGGCCGCCCATAGATACAGCGTCAGCACGATACCCAGTCCCACCAGAGCCAGAATCCATTGGTGGTGCGCTGGCAACCGCCCGCCGCCACGGAGTCGGTTGATCAACGGCGCCGACGCTCGCGGTAACGTCGCCGTCAGCAACGCCGCCGCACCCAGCAGCAACAGGGCGTGGATTAGCAGGAAATTGGCCAGCGGGGTGCGCCAGCGCGTGGCCTCAATTCCAGTGCCGAAGGTTTCCGTTTGCGCGTGAAAGGGCCAGAACGCTACGTAGCTGACCGCCAGTGCCAGCACGACCAGCGCGCCCCCGAAGCAAAGCCGGGTTCGCAACGACCCGGGCGCCATCCACGCCGCCGCCGCGCATATTCCCACCATCAGCAGGGCATAGGACGGATACTCCCAGGAATTGATTGCCCACAGACTGCCCACCGCCAGGCCCAATCCGGCGGCACAAATCCACACCCAAGGGTCCCGCCACACTCGCCGGCCGGCCAAGCCAAGCAGCAGGTTAAACCCCAGCGCCAGCCCCAGCACGGCGAACGGCATCGTCATCATGTGGGCGTGCAGGTCGGCGAACAAAAACGTAAAGAAGGGGAACTCGGTGATGTGGAACCCGGTCTCCACCCAACCGCGCCCTTCGATCCAGGGCGTCAGCCTGGAAGGTTCAAAGTCATCCAGCACCGGTATTGCCCGGCTGCTGCGCCAGAAGTCGAAATTGGCCAGCGTTACTACCACGCCTTCCGATCTCGATTTGGCCAGCTGCGCCAGCTGCACAACGCCATCCAGGTTGCCGGCCACCGTCGCCATGATCGCGGCGGCGACACCGGATATGATGGCGCCGCCCGGCACCCGCCGCAAAAATCTGCTGAAACCGCGCCGGCCGTCCGACTCGCGGCCACCGTCGGCGGTGCCGCCCGCTGACGCCACCAGGTTGTACACCAGCGAACCCACGCCGGTAGCCGTCAGCGCGAACAGCAGCGGTACGGACACGTTTAACGCAGTGGCCGGCGGAATTCCGGTCAATCGCATCGGTACCGAGAGGATGAAGTAGCCCCAGTAGTAGTAGTTCAGGTAGCCGCCGGAGAACCAGGGGTCATAGGGCGGCAACACCGTCGAGCGCGCCACGGCGGTGAAATAGGCCAACTCCATCGGTTTCTCGCCGCCTCGCCACGGGTGCCACAAATCGGGATTGGCGGCCCGGATGAGCAGAAATCCCAGATACGCCAGCAGGAACAGCGCTTCGGCGGTAACCACCAGCCGCCAGCGACGCGCCAGCCAGTCCAGCATCTGCCGCCACTGCCGCCACAGCACCAATCCGGACGGAATGGCGACGATGAGCAATGCGAGCCAAACCGTGCCGGCCGAAAACTGCAGTACCCCGGCGCTCACCAGGACCCAGGCCACCCAGGACACCAACAGCAGGCCCACCACCCTCGCCAGCAGGATGCCCCGGTCAGGCAGCGACCGCATCAGCCACCACGTCAACGGGAACGCCGCGAGGCAAATCAGCTCGATGACCAGCAGCCAGGCTAACCCCGGAACCCGGGCCGGCCATCCATCCCGGTCGAACACCTGCGACCACGTTCCCCCGCTCCGTTGGGAAGCCAGCGCGTCCGGAGGCAACATCAAAGGCGTGGTAGCGCGGGGGGCCGACGCGCTAGCGTCAATCCGCTCGCCCAAATCCTCAGCTGAGAATCGCTCCACGTTCCGGAATACTAGCACTTGCGGATGGTCGTAGTCGATCACATTCTCATCGGCGTAAGCCAGGTTGATGATAACGCCGCCCGGCTGTCCGTCACCCGCGTCAGTACCAGCCAACGGCGGCGCGGACAATCCGGAGCGCCCGTAGGGGTCATCGCGCAGGGACACCCCGGCCAGCGACGGATAGGAGGTGAACGCCCGATCCAGCCGGTACCCAAGCCTACCGGCGAACAATTCCCGATAAAATGCTGCGCTATGGGGATACCGGTCAGGCAGCCGGGCCACCGACCCGTAGGCGCGGTTCGAGTAAAAGACCACGTAGTCACTGCTCGCCAGTTGCTCTACCAGCTCCGGAATCTTGGTAGTTTCGCTATCCAACTCGTAAGCGGGGAAGGTCCACACGCTGTACCGGCTCAGGTCGGGGATCCGCTCATCCCAGAACGAACCACCGTTGATAATCCGCGAGCCCAACGGCACGTTGTTGTTTATCCACTCGGATGCGGTTACCGCGGTGTGCGGGCGGGAGTAGATACCGATGAAGGCAACCGCATAGAGCACGGCGCCGGCGAGCACTGCGACCAACAACGCAACGCCGGCCGGCAGCGCCCACCGGTCAACGAAGCGGCGCCATGTCGACGGCATCCGGGGCGCCCTTCGCGACGGCAATGACGACACCGTCGCCCCGGCCAATGGAGGTGTCGCGTGCCACTCTTCCGAAAACGGTGCATCGCCAGCCAGCGGTTCGTCGAAAATCACATCGTCCCCCACCATGGGTGGGGTGGCGTGCCATTCCTCCGAGAAGGGTGCATCTTCAGGATCGAACCGTTTTGCGACCACAGCCCGCCGGCGACTTTCCTGCCCCCACGAGATTGCCGCCGTCAGCATCCGGGCCGTCATCAGCAGGTAGAACGGCACCAGCGGGAACACGTAGCGCAGGAATTTGACCTCAAATAATTCCAGAAACACAAACGCGGGAACGGCCCACGCCAACAGGAGCAGGTCACTCCGTTGCTTCCGGCCGCCTCGCCAGGCCGTCCACGCCGTAAACGGGGCGGCCAGCCAGAGCGCTATCCCCAGCGGCAGCCCCACGCCCCAAACGGCCACCTGTTTAATCTGGTACAGGAAGGCCGGGGCATCGATGTATTGGCGCGCGAACGGGAAAACCCATGCGTCCCGCGCCATGGCCGTTTGCTGTTTGATGTCTCCGATGAACGCCCCGAAGTCCAGCAGGGCGTACGGCGTGGTGAAGGCAAACACCGCCAGCGCACACGCTCCGGACAACAGCAACATCGGAGCCATGCGCACCGCCGCCGGCACGGTCAGGTCAGACCAGCCCCCACCGGCCCGATCTTTGGCCACCCACAGGAATGACAGCGCCAGCGGAGCCAGCATCGGCGCTACGGACACCTTGGGGGCCATGGCCAACCCAACCAGCGCGCCCAGCAACGCGGCATCGCGCGCGCGCCGCCCGTCTACGAAACGCAACATCGCCCACAGCGCCGCCAGTGATGTCAGCGCCGTAAACGGCTCCGGCCGGTAAAAATGGGCGTGCTGGATGTGGATCACCGCGAACGTAACAAGTGCGGCGGCCAATAATCCCGTCCATCGTCCGTACATCCGGCGACCGAAGAGGTACATCATCGCCACCGAGCCGGTATCCGCCAATGCGGACAGCGCGCGTCCGGCAAACCGCATATCCAGCGCGCTCCAGTCGGTGAATAGCTCCGCCACCGACCGCACCAGCACCAGGGCGTAAATGAGCACGCTGCCCAGGGGGAACCAGTGGGGGTTCAGCGGGCTGCGCTCTGCGGACAAAAAAGCCCGGAATCCGGGGATGCCGGACTCCATGCCCGGCCACTCCGCCAACCAGCGTTCGTGTCCCGGGCCGGCTGTCAGCGTCCGGAACATATCGTCGGCGCGCAGGTAAAACGACCGCTCGTCCGGATGGAACCCGTGGCCGTCGTCCCAGTCTATACCGTAGAGGCGCAACGACAACGCCGTCAGCAGCAGCGCCGCCAACAGCAAATTTGGCCCCCACCGCCGGCGCAGGGGGGCCACGATACCCGAGAGAAAATGCAAATCCGTCAGCCGCCCTGACCGCCTACCACGCAGCAAAGGTCAGCGGTGCGGCAGGAATAGCCCCACTCGTTGTCGTACCAACCCATCACCTTCACCATGCTGTCGTCCAGCACTATTGTGCTCAACGCGTCAAAAATGCAGCTGTGAGTGTTGCCCCGAATGTCGGAGCTGACGATGGGGTCTTCCGTATATTCCAGGATGCCCTTCATGGGCCCGTCAGCGGCAGCCCTGAAGGCGGCGTTAACTGCTTCCTTGGTGACCGACTGTTTCAGATCGGCCACAAAATCCGTCACGGACCCAACCGATGTGGGGATGCGGTAAGCAATACCGTGCAGCTTGCCTTCCAACTCCGGCAGCACGATTCCCACCGATCGGGCCGCGCCGGTGCTGGTGGGGATAATGTTCTGCGCTGCCGCGCGCGCCCGGCGCAAATCCCGATGATTGCGGTCCAGAATGCTCTGGTCGTTGGTGTAGGCGTGAATGGTCGACATCAGCCCCCGCTCCACACCGAACGCATCGTGCAACACCTTCACCATCGGCGCGAAGCAGTTGGTGGTGCAGGACGCGTTGGAAATGACGCGGTGCTCCCTCCCGTCGTACACTTCATCGTTCACGCCCAGCACGATGGTGGCGTCAGCGCCGCGGGCCGGAGCCGAGATGATGACCTTATCGGCGCCACCGCTCTCGATATGGGCAACGGCCTTGGCCGCGTCGGTGAAGCGCCCGGTGCATTCCACCACGATGTCAACGTCCATTTCCGACCAGGGAATGTCGGCCGGTTCAGACTCCTGGAACATTCGGATGGTTTTGCCGTCGATAACCAGATCCCCGTTGTCGACGGCCACCGTGCCGGCGTATGGGCCGTAGGTACTGTCGTATTTGAACAGATGAGCGGCGGTTTCCGTTTCTCCTCGACCATTGACCGCGACCAGGTCAAGCCGATTATGGTAGGTGGGAGACAGGGCGGCCCGAGCCACCAATCGACCGATGCGGCCAAATCCGTTAATCCCAATGCGCGTCACCATACCGGTGTGCCCTCCCGTCAGTAGTGTTGGTTGTGACAGGCGAAACGGCGCGATTTACGCACTGCCCCAGCGCCGGGTCAATCCATTAATTTCACACCCCCGGCGACGGCGATTATATCATCCAGCAAGCCCGCGTGGGCACAATTCGTTAACTTCGGCGTTACACCGCCGTCCCCAATCGCCCGTACACCGATATGCCGGAGTAGCGAGCATTCGCGCCCAACTCGGCCTCAATCCGCAACAGTCGGTTGTATTTGGCCACGCGCTCTGACCGGGCCGGCGCTCCGGTTTTAATCTGGCCCACGTCCCAGGCCACCGCCAGGTCGGCGATGGTGGTGTCCTCCGTCTCTCCGGAACGGTGGCTCATCACGGCAGTCCAGCCGGCCTCACGGGCCATGGACAACGCCTGGGCAGTCTCCGACAGCGTGCCAATCTGGTTGGGCTTCAGCAGTATGGAATTAGCGGCGCCAGCGTTGATGCCCCGGCGCAGGCGAGCAATGTTGGTTACCAGCAAGTCATCCCCCACCAACTGCACCTCGGAACCCAACCGCCGCGTCAGCGTTGCCCAACCATCCCAGTCATCCTCGAACAATCCGTCCTCAATGCTGATGATCGGATATTCGCTGCACCAGCGGGCGTACAGATCCACCAGCTGCGCAGCGGTCAGCGAGGTGCCTTCCCTTTCCAGGTCATACTGAGAGGTCCCTGAATTCCACAGCTCGGATGCGGCCACGTCCAGCGCGATGAATACCTGTTTGCCCGGAGTGTACCCGGCGGTGTCAATCGCCTGCAGCACCACCTCGATGGCATCCCGGTTGGACGGCAGGGTTGGCGCAAACCCACCCTCGTCACCAACATTCAGGTTGTGTCCGCCGGCGCGCAGTATGGATTTGAGCGCCTGGTAAATTTCAACACCGGCGCGCAGTGCATCAGAGAACCGGTCGAACCCGGCCGGCGCCACCATAAACTCCTGAACATCGGCGGAGTTTGAGGCGTGGCGTCCGCCATTGAGAATGTTCAGCAGAGGCACCGGCAGGGAAACCTCGCCTCCATTGGCCAGATGCCGCCACAACGAGCCGCCGGACGCAGAAACCGCCGCCGCTCGCGCCGTTGCCATCGATACGGCAAGCACGGCATTGGCGCCCAGGCCGCTCTTGTCGCTGGTGCCGTCGAGCCCCTGCAACTGCGTGTCCACCGCAGACTGGTCAAACGGGGATGCGCCGACCAGGGCCGGGGCGATGCGACCACTGATGTTGGCGACGGCTTTCAGTGTCCCGCTGCCGCCGAACCGGGCCGCGTCTCCGTCGCGTAATTCCAACGCTTCATAGCTGCCGGTGCTCGCTCCGGATGGCACCAGCGCCAGGCCGATGCTGCCGTCGCTCAGCGCAACTTCTGCCTCTACGGTTGGGTTGCCGCGAGAATCAAGCGCTTCCCGGCCCACGATGGACGCGATAGTAGCGTCGGGCATTATGCACCTCTCACGGCGGGTTCCGAAAAGGCCACCGACACCGTTTCAGCGGTGCGGTCCTCAGCGGCGGCAATCGCCTTATCGACGGCGTCCGCCGGATCATCGGCCAGCACGTACTCGTCGCCCACCGGCAGACCGTCGCCCCGCACCGTCAATGGCCAGCTGCTCAGGGCAACCACCGGAATCCCATAGCTCAGGGCGTAAGCGATTTCCGAGAGCGTCCCGAATGCGCCGCCCACCGCGATGACAGAGCGGCCGGTGCTGACCACGGCCACGTTCCGGGCATACCCCATATTGGTGGCAATCGGGATGTCAACGAAAGCGTTGGCTGTATCCGGGGAACCGCCGGGCAGGATGCCAATGGTGGTGCCACCCTCTGACTTCGCGCCCTTGCACACCGCTTCCATTACGCCGGACAAACCGCCGCACACCGGCGTCACGCCCCGCCGCGCCAGTTCGCGCCCCACTTCTTCGGCCAACGCGTAGATGTGGGGCGGGGGATCACTGTTGCCAATCACCGCGATAATCATCGCTGTCCTCCGCTAAGTCGAGATGTGTACGCTCGGATTATCTCCCTGGATCAACCCAATGGCAGAATGGCAGAGCTGGCCGTCTCGATGAGCGCCAGCAGGGGAGCCGGGTAGACTCCCAGCCAGGTAACCACCAGGACGCCCACCCCCATGGTAGCCGTCAGCAGAATTGACGGGCGTTGCAGGGGCGGCGGCGCTTCCCCTGGCTGGTCGTGGCCGTGAGATGCCGGGGGATTATCAACACCCGATTCGTCGGCGGCATCGTGATGGCCGCGCGCCGGCTCGATGTACATTTGGCGCAGCACCTGCAGGTAGTAATACAAAGACACCAGGCTGCTGAATACGGCAACCCCCGCGAGCCACAGGAACCCGCCGTCTGCCACCGCCGCAAACAGGTAGAACTTGGCGGTAAACCCGCCGAAAATCGGCAACCCGGCCAGCGAGAACAGGCCGATGGCAATGACGGCAGCCAGGAAGGGTTGCCGGTCGGCCAGCCCGCCCAAATCTGCGATATCATCCTTGCCTTCGCGGTTATAGTAAGCGGTAATTCCCGCGAACACCACCAGGTTCGTTACCGCGTACACCACCAGGTAGAAAATCACGGCTTTGGCCGCCAGCGCGAAATCGCTGCCCAATACCGCCACACCGGCCAGTGCATAGCCAACGTGTCCGATGCTGCTGTAGGCCATCAGGCGTTTCAGATTGCTTTGCGCCAGCGCCACCAGGTTGCCTAACAACATGGTCAGCGCGGCCAGTATCGCGATTACCAGCTGCCATTCGCCCCACCGGTCGGCTGCCGGCGCCACCGCTTCGGCAAACAGGCGCAAGGTAAGCGCAAAGGCCGCCGCCTTGGAACCAATGGCGAGATAAGCCGTAACCGGCAACGGCGCTCCCTCGTAGGTATCCGGCGCCCACATGTGGAACGGAACCGCCGATAGCTTGAATCCCAACCCCGCCACCAGCAACGCCACGCCAATCCAGAGCACCGGGCTGACAGTTGCCGGGGATGCCAGTTCGATTGCAATGTCGGCGAAATATGTGGTGCCCAGCGCCGCGTACACGTTGCTCAATCCGTACAGCATCACCGCCGACGACAGCGCACCGATGATGATGTACTTGATGCCCGCCTCGTTGGAACGCGCCTCCCGCAACCCATAGGCCACCAGCACGTAGAGGCTGAACGACAGCAGTTCCAGCGAGATGTAGGCGGTCAACAGTTCCCGGGACATCGCCATCAGGTTCATGCCCAGGATGGAAAACAGCAGCAGGCCGTAAAACTCGCCGCGATGTTGCAACCGGTCCCGACCGTACTCAACCGACAGGGCGATGATGGCGATTCCGATGCCCAGGAAAAATATCTTGAAAAACAGACCGAACCCGTCCACCACCATCAACCCGCCGTACAGCTCGGCGGTGCGTCCGGGCAGCATGAATAGCGAAATAACAATGACGCCCACCAGCCCAACCACCGACAGCCCGGCCAGCCACTCCTTGCTGCGTTCCGGCAGGAACAGATCTACGGTGAACACCAGGAACGCCAGCGCCGTCAGCACGAACTCCGGCGTCAACAGCAGCAGATTGGTGGTCAGTCCGGTTGCCATCAGCCCAGCATCCTAAAACGCCGCCAGCGCGCCTTCGACGCCGGTATTGATGACGCGAAGCAGGGGAGACGGCCAAATGCCCACCGCAATCAGGATCAGGACGAACGCCGTGCCGACTCCTTTTTCCACCGTGCTGGCATCGGTAAGATTCGCCCACTGCGGATCGGCCTCGCCGAAGAAGGAGCGGGCCAGCAGCCTCAGGATGTACACCGCGGTGATCGCCGCCCCGATGACTCCCAGCACCGCCAGCGGCCAGTAGGTGCGGAACGCTCCCGTAAACACCATGAATTCGGCGATGAACCCGCTCATGCCCGGCAGCCCCAGCGACGCCAGGCCGGCCGCTGCAAACAGGAACGTAGTTACGCCCATGCGCTTGATCAGGCCGTTCAGAACCATGGAATCCCGAATGTGGGCCCGCTCGTAGATGGCGCCCACCATGGCGAACATCAGGGCCGTCATTATGCCGTGGGAGAACATCTGCAACACCGCCCCGGCCAGTCCCACCGGGTGCAGCGTCGCAATGCCCATCAGTACATAGCCCATATGACTCACGCTGGAGTAGCCGATGACATACTTCAGGTCGGTCTGCGACATCGCGGAAATTGCACCGTAGATTACGTTCACGGTGCCCAGCCCAATGAGCACCGGCATCCAGACTTCCGCTCCCAGCGGGGTTAGCGCCATGCCCACCTGTATGATGCCGAACGCCCCCAGCTTCATCAGTACACCGGCGTGCAGCATACTGACTCCCGTGGGCGCCGCCACGTGGCCGTCGGGCGACCAGGTGTGGAAGGGCCACAAACCGGCCAGCACGCCGAACCCGAGGGCGAACATCGGGAACACCCACAACTGCATGGAGCGGGAAAAGGCGCCGGCCTGTTGCAGCTGCACCAATTCGTCGATATTGAAGGTTGGCGAGCCGGCCCGGGACGAGGCAACATAGGCGGCCAGTATGCCAATCCAGATCAGCACGCTGCCGCCCACCAGCACCAGCATCAGCTTCATGGCGCCGTACTCTTTCGTCCTCAGGAACGACGTGAAATCGGTGCTGCTGCCCCAAACCCCCACCAGCAGATACATCGGCAGTACCGCCAGTTCGTAGAAGAAAAACAGGAAGAACAGGTCGCGCACGATGAAGACGCCATAAACTCCGGCGCCCAATGCCAACAGCAGAACGAAAAAGTCACGGGTGCGCCGCACAATCGTCTGGCTGATCAGCACGGCGCCCATCAAAACGATGCCATTCAGCAACACCAGCGGTGCGCCGATGCCATTCAACCCAAAGTCCAGGCTGATGTTGATGGGGTGACCAATCCAGGCGTATTCCCGCGCGAACTGGACGCCGCCCATGCCGTAGTCATACCGGATGAAGATGGCGATGGATAACGCCAGCGAGATTACCGCGATGAAAATGGCGAACTGCCAGGCGTCGCGGGGACGGTCTTTGGGCAGAAACATCGCCAGCACCGCGCCGGACAATGGCACGAGCACCAGCAATAGGAGTGATACCTGATCGAAGTTAACCATGTACGATACGCATCAATCTGCCGGCTACGCTGACCGCAACCACCAGAACACGGCCAGACCGACCACACCCAGCGCCACCGCCAGCGCGTAGACCGACACATGTCCCGTTACGTGCAACCGCAGCGCAAAACCAGCCTTGCGAACCGCGTGCCCCGGCCCGTTGACGCCCAAATCGTTGACCCCGGCGCGGTCGAAAGTCGCCAACTTTGACGAAACTACCAACACCACCCGGTCGATCACCCATTGGTAGGTTTCGTCGACGTAGTACCGGTTTTCCACCACCCGCAGCACGGGACGCAGACGGGTTCGCCACGATTCAATCGATACGGAACGGCGCGCGTACACCAGCCAGGCACCCAGGAACGCTCCCACGGCGAGGATGATGGACAGCACCGCCAGCAGGATATTGAAATGGAACCCCTCGGCATGGCCGTAGAAAACGAAGCTGCCAAAGCCGCCGAACTCACCCGGCCAGTCGAAAGCAATCCAGCCGAACCCGACGGCCAGCACGGCCAGCGCCGACATCACGCCGACCATCAGCAGGGGCGATTCGTGGGCGTGGACGCTGTCCTCACCCTCCGGCCCGAAGAACACGACGAACATTGCCCGCGCCATGTACAGGGCGCTCAGGCCCGCGGTCAGCAGCGTCAGGACGATGAACACGATGGGAAGGTTACCGGCCACCGCCAGCAGAATTTCGTCCTTGCTCCAGAAACCGGCCAGCACCGGTATTCCGCCCAGCGAAAGCGCGCCAATGGAGAACACCACCGCCGTCAACGGCATCGCGCGCCGCAAGCCTCCCACCCGGCGAATGTCAACGTCGCCGTGCGCTCCCACCCCGTGCATCACGCTGCCGGCGCCCAAAAAGAGCAGCGCCTTGGCGAAGCCGTGGGCCATCAGGTGGAACACTGCCGCCGTCCAGCCCAACGCTCCCAGCGACAGCATCATCAGCCCCAGATGCGAAATCGTTGAATACGCCAGAATCCGCTTCAGGTCGGTAGATACCAGCGCGATGGTTGCCGCGCCCAGGGCGGTAATCAGTCCAATGATGGCAATAACCATCAATGCTTCGGGAGACGCCGCAAAAATCGGATAGGCGCGGGCCACCAGATACACGCCGGCAATAACCATCGTGGCGGCGTGGATTAGCGCGCTCACCGGGGTGGGGCCTTCCATTGCATCGGGCAGCCAGACGTGGAAGGGAAACTGAGCGGATTTACCCATCGCGCCCAGCAGCAACAGAATCGCCGCCGTCGTCGTAACCCCGCTGCTCAGCGCGCCGGACTGCGCCGCTTCGAACGCCTCGGACATGCTGAAACTGCCCACGTTGACCCACAACAGCAGGATGCCCACCAGGAGGCCCACGTCGCCGATGCGGGTTACAACAAAGGCTTTCTTGGCCGCTTCCCGCGGTCCCGGATTCTCGAACCAGAATCCAATCAGCAGGTACGAACACAGGCCCACCAGCTCCCATGCGATGTACAGCAGCAGGAAATTGTCGGCCAGCGCCAGCGTCAGCATGGCCGCCACGAACAAGGCCTGCCAGGCAAAATACCAGCCGAAACGGGCGTCGCCCTTCATGTATTCCAGCGAATACAGCTGAACGCCGAGCGCCACAAATGTAATCAGACCCAGCAATACCACGGTCAGCGGGTCAATCAGGATGCCCCAGTCCAGGTGGATCGCCTGGTCCACCGACTCCAGCGCGCCGGGGATGCCGGCCTCAAACCAGGTGGTGCTGAAATGACAGGTCAGCGCGCCGGTAATCGAGTTTATGGCGCAGGAAGTGTCAGCCGGGCTGGCTCCCAGGAATGCCGCGAGCACGACCACCCAAATGACGAACCCGCCACCGATGGCCAGGATCGCCACCGGCGCACCTCGCATCGGCAGCCAGCGCTGAAACAGAATAATCAGCGGACACGCCACGAAGGACAATACGGGTATGAGGAAAGCGAGGGTCATTGTTATGGTTATCGGTTTGGGTTGTTATCCCTTCAGCAGGTTGATTTCGTCCATGTTTACGGTGCCTCGATTCCGGTACATCCGCAATATGATGGCGAACGCCAGACCCACCTCGGCCGCCGCCACGGTAATCACGAAGATGGCGATGATCTGCCCGTCGAAAGCCTCAAACCGCCCGATGCCGTTCAGATACGATGCGGCTGCAATCAGGTTGATATTCACCGCGTTCAGCATCAGCTCAATTGAGAGGACGATCAGCACGGCGCTGCGTCGGGCCAGCACGCCATACAAACCAATCCCGAACAGACTGGCGCCCAACAGTTGAAAGTACAGCAACGGCACCATGATCAGACTACCGTTCGCCGTCCTGCGCGCTGTCGCCGCCAACTGTCGATGCCTGTGTCCGGGCGATGATGATGGCTCCGATCAACGCCACCAGCAGCACCAGGGAGGCTATCTCGAAGGGCAGGGCCCACTTGGTGAAGAGCGACGCCGCCAGCCCGGTGAACACCGGAGCCTGCGGTTGCGAATCCAGTTGCGGCGCCAGCCAGAACGCTGCGCCTAACGCCACCGCCACCGCCACCGCCACCAGCAACGCCAGCGGCCATTGCCGGTTGTCGCTGATGCGCGGATACTCCGATGAGCGGGTCAGCATCACGGCAAACAGCACCACGATGGTGATCGCACCACCGTAAATCAGCACCTGCACCAACGCCAGAAACTCAGCCAAAAGCAGCAGATACACTCCGGCCGCGCCGAGCAGCGAAAGCAACAGGAATAGCGCCGCATGAACCACGTTGCGCGTTACCACCACCCCGATGGCGCCACCCAGCGTGAACACCGTTACCAGAATGAACAGGGCCGTGTACATGGCTAAACGCCAGCCTTGCCGATGGCACAATCGCGCCGGCCCGACACGGAGACAAAGTAGGAGCCGCCCGGTCGGCGGCTCAAATAGTTTGGATTTGGCTCCAGCGACGGCATGGCGTAATAGGCGAAAGGCCGGCTTGGCTGTTGCCGCGCGGCTACTAAATAGACTTCAAAAGAGTACAGGTAGCGCACTCACAGTCCGTCTTGTGTTGGCGTACTGGCTCGGCCACCGATTGCGAGCGACCCTTCGCCTTGCCCGAGCCACCGGATTTACCGCGCTTCTTGCCCTTGCCAATTTTGCCGGCTTTGGCCGCCTTGCCGGCCAGCTTCCCCACCAGCCCGCCCACGGCGCGAACGGGGTTCGACGCATCAAGTCCCTGGATCCGATTCTGCGCGCACTCTACGCACGTGCAGTATTGCGGATGCCGGGGCGACAGGTTGCGAAAGCGTTCGTCTTCTCTGGGCAAAGTATCCCTCAGTTGCGTTGATGCCAGGGGTCGACTGGCGCGTCAGGCCTCGTCGGATTCCGCCGCGGCTTTGGCGGCATCAGCTTTCTGCCGGGCGAGCACGGTCGGAGGAATCCACGCGGTGGTGTCCTGGTATTTCTTCCCGATTTCCAACAGGGCCGGCAGGTCCACACGGTCGCCGTTGCGCTGGTAGGTGCTCATCTCGTGCTCGTGGCTCATCACAATGGCGTCGAAATTACAATACTCCACACAGATGCCGCACAATATACAACGATTGAGATTGATTTCAAAGTAGTCGACGATCTTGCGACGGCTGCTCTCGCCATCGGCGTGCTTGGGGTTATCCATCATGCTGGCCGACATGCACTGGGTGGGGCAATTGCGGATGCACACCATGCAGCCAGTGCAGTAGGGCTCGTCCACCTTGCCGTCCCAGGTCAGCGCCGGAAAGCCCATGAACCGGGGCCGTACCGGGGTGGGCGCCTTGGGATATTGCTGGGTAACCGGTCGCCGCAATCCCGCAACCGTGGATGCCAGCGTTAGCATCATACCTTTCACGCTTTCCAGCATAATCGTCCAATCCCCGTTGGCGCCCGTGTGGTACGCATTATCGCGGGTGTTTCAACTTCGGCGACAATATCATAACAGCATCCGCTGTCAGGTGCGCTGCCTCGCGGTCGGCCGGCGCAGCGCATTGACGCGACTGCGAACCTCTGCCACCCGACGGGCCGGCACCGTCATGCGCCGGTAAATTATCCAGCCGGCCACCAACAACCCCGCCGCCGATAGCATGGTCAGGCTCCACCAGGGCAACCCGTAGAACTGGTACACGGCGGCGATAATGACGGTGTAGAACGACAGGGGCACCATGACTTTCCAGGCGAAGGACATCAGCTGGTCAATGCGCAGCCTGGGGAACGTGCCACGCACCCAGAAAATCACCAGCACCACCAGGTAGGTTTTGAACAGGAACCACACCACGTCGGGCAGGAACGGCCCGCCCCAACCGCCCAGGAACAGCAGTGTTGTCAGGGCCGCAATCGCGAAAGTGTTAATGTATTCGGCCAGGAAGAACACCGACCAGTGCGCCCCGCTGTACTCCACGAACGGCCCGCCGAGCACCTCGCTTTCGGCGTGGTAAATGTCGAACGGCGTGCGGCCCACCTCGGCCAGGCCCGCGATGAAAAACACCACGAACCCCAGCGGCATCAGCGCGATGTAAGGCAGCGGTGCCTGCTCGCCGACAATTACCCGCATATCCAGCGACTGCGCCAAAATCGCCACCGCCGCCGCCACCAGCACCACGGGAATCTCGTAGGAAATCAGCTGCGCCGCCGACCGCAAGCCCCCCATGATGCCGTACTTGTTGGCCGATCCCCAGCCGGCCAGCACCAGACCCAGTATCCCGACTACGGCAAAGGCAACAATGTAAAACAGACCCAACGGCAGATTCCGAATAACCACGTTGTCGCCGCCCGGTATGGTTACCCAGATTACGAATGCCGACACGACCACGATTACTGGAGCAATCCAGAAGATGGCCTTTTCCGAATCGTTGGGGATGATGTCCTCTTTGATGATCAGCTTGACGGCGTCGGCGATGGGCTGCATCAGCCCGAACGGCCCGGTGCGGGTGGGCCCGTAGCGCAGCTGCAACCTGCCCAGCGCCTTGCGCTCCAGCCACGTCAGAGACAACACGATGACCGACAGCACACCGAACATCACCGCCAGCCCCAGCGCGCTCCAGCCAATGTCAATCAGGAAGTTCATCGCAGCAAGCTCACCGGTCCACCTCGCCCAGCACGATGTCCAGCGAACCCAGCACCACCACGCTGTCGGCCACCCAGGTGTCGACCAGCAGCCGGCGCAGCGCCGACAGGTTGCAAAACGACGGTGGCCGCACTTTCAGACGGTAGGGTTTGTCGGTTCCGTCGCTGACCAGATACACGCCAATCTCACCGCGCGGGTTTTCGGCGCGCAGGTACACTTCACCGGCCGGCGGTCGGATCAGACGGCGACCCAGCGGCGACACCACCGGTCCGTCGGGCAGCTGCTCCATTGCCTGGTCGATAATCCGCAGCGACTCGTACATCTCCTGGACGCGAACCCAGTGGCGGTCCCAGCAATCTCCGTCCAGTCCCACGGGAACATCAAAGTCAAACCGATCATAAACCGAATAGGGTTGTGCCTTGCGAAGGTCGTACTCGTAGCCGCACGCTCGCAGCATGGGACCCGTCAGGCCCAGGGCGATTGCCTCGTCGGCGCCGATGGGACTGACGTCTTTGAGGCGGGACAGGAAAATCTCGTTGAACGTCAGGATGCGGTCGCTCTGCTCCACGTCTTCGCGCAGCAGCGGCATCAGTTCGTTCACCATCTGCCGGAAATTGTCCGGGACATCTTCCTTGAGGCCGCCGACGCGAAAGTAGTTGTGCATCATGCGGGCGCCTGACACCGCCTCGAACAACGCCTGCACCCTTTCCCGACCGCGGAAGGAGAACATCACCGGCGTCATCGCCCCGGCGTCCAGACCCATCGTGCCCACGTACAGCAGGTGGCTGGCGACACGGTTCAACTCGCACAGGATGACGCGGATGTACTCGGCCCGCTCCGGAACCTCCATCCCCATCAGCGATTCCACCGCCATGCAGTAGGCCATTTCGTTGTTGAAATTCCCGATGTAATCCATCCGGTCAAAAAGGGTTACAACCTGATGGTATTGCTCGCCCTCGCACAACTTTTCGGAACCCCGGTGCAGATAGCCGATGTGCGGTTCAACGTCGACGACCTTCTCGCCGTCAACCCACAGGACCATGCGGAACACGCCGTGGGTCGACGGATGCTGCGGCCCCATGTTGAGCAGCATCTCAACCGGCTGCGAATCAGCGCGGGCAGCATCAGCCGTGGTGTTGGAGGTGGCCGGTTCTAGCATGGTGATAAATCCGAGAGCGTCGGCTTCTAGGGGTTCCCTTCGTCCAGGTCGAATGGCGAGCCGATGAATCGGAGGCTGGGTTCGGGAGCTTCCACCAGGCTGCTCATCCAGGCTTCCCCGTTATCCCAGAACCCGGCATCGATCAGTACGTCTTCCAGCACGCCCATCTCCTCGCAATCTTCGAGGTAGTCGGCTACCTGACGCCGCAGCGACATTCGTGCGTCGTCCTGCGTATCGCCAAACGCTGTTACTTCCAGTTCCGGGCAGTGAGCCGACCAGCCCGTACCAGCACGGCTTTCTTCAATTTGGTACACCACCCGGTCCATCAGTTAGCCGCCAGCCCCGTCGCCGTCAGCCCCGTCACCGTCAGCAACGAATTGCAGGACGATTCCAGTCTCTTCGTCCAAGTATTCCACCCCCAGAGACTCGGCCAGGCGGCCCGCAGTGTCCTGGCGCTCCAACCAGTTGCGCATCGCCTGCACCAGCGCCTCCTCAGCGGCGGCCGGCGTGCTGCCGCTGCCTTCCAGCTCCAACCCGTGCACGGCGGCGACGAACCGACCCTGCCGGGCGACGACCCGCGCCGTCAACTCAATCGCCTCGGTTCCGCCCTGGGTTTCCATCATTACGACCACGTTCTCTGCAACCACGTTGGCGCTAAAACTCCCGATATTCGTTGAAGGCGTATTCCTTGCGGCCCGGGAATCCCTCGAACTCCGGATACAGGAGCAGCGGCGACAAATCCGGGTGCCCCTCGAACACCACACCGAACAAGTCGTGGGCTTCCCGTTCGTACCAGTCGGCGGCCGGCCACACACCGATCACCGTCGGCAGCGATGGAGCGTCGTAAGACACGTTCGCCTTGATTACCAATGTACGCTCCTGGGCCAGCGACTGCAGGAAATACACCAACTCGAACCGCACCTCGTAATCGACACACGCCAGGCACAGCAGCATCCGACCATCGAGTTCAGCGTCGTCGCGGCAGGTCAGGCAGGCTTCGACGATATATTCCGCCGGCACGGTTACCTGAGGCAAGTCGCCCAGGACGCCGGCAACCGGATCCCACTGGCTCAGTACGCTGACGGCCCGGTCCAGAGTGACCCGGCAGTGCGCCGACAGGTCATCAATGGGATTCGGCTCCTGAGCCTCTTCCTCGGGGGTTTCAGCGTTGGCCGACCCGGGCGGGCTATTCTGCCGACTGTCCGCCACGTTCACCAGCATCCGACATTATCTTTTCCTGGAGTTTCAAAATACCGTAGAGGAGCGCCTCCGGACGGGGCGGGCAACCGGGCACGTACACATCCACCGGAATAATGTGATCCACGCCCATTACGACTGAATACGAGCGGTAATACGGCCCACCGTTGGTGGCGCAACTGCCCATGGCGATGACCCATTTTGGCTCCGGCATCTGTTCGTATAGCAGGCGGATGGGTTCGGCCATTTTCTTGACCACGGTGCCGGCCACGATCATTACATCTGCCTGGCGGGGCGACGGCCACGTGACCACTCCAAACCGGTCGAAATCGTGGTGGGCCATGTAGGTAGAAATCATCTCGATGGCGCAACAGGCCAACCCGAAGCTGAGGGTCCACAGGGACGACTTGCGGGCCATGGCAAACAGTTGCTCGGTAGTCGCGGTGATGACTCCCGGCACGCGCCCGTCGGTGGCCTGATTCAGCAAACTCGGCCCCGGGCGGTTCCCAGCGCCCATGATTATCTCGATAGGCTGGGGCGGCAATGCGAGCGGGGAGGTAGGTTCTGCAGCCATCCCGGCTCCTGGAACCTGCGGCGGGTTCACTTCTGCCATTCCAGCACCCCCTTGCGCCAGCCGTAGATTACGGCGAAGAACAGCATCGCCAGGAAAAGCATCATGGCGTAGAACGGTATCGGATTTCCGGCCGCCTTCTCCTGCAGGAACACCACCGCCCAGGGGAACAGGAACACGGCTTCAACGTCGAATATCAGGAACAAGATCGCGAAGATATAAAAGCGGATGTTGATGTTCGACCAGTTGAACGGTGTCGGGGGAATCCCGCATTCGTAAGTAGTCAGCTTCGCCGCCGACCGTCGCCGAGCCGAAAGCAACTGCGAGCCGGCGAACATCCCACCGATAGCCAGAACGGCAATGACTATCGCCATCGCCACCGCGGCCCAGTTGCCGGCGTAGGTTGCCAGATCGAAGGCTTGCAAAACTACAATGTTCAACAAAAAAACCGTCCAGTCAGATCCGCCGGGCGGGACAGGCCCGCTTGCATCCCGGCAAACCGGGCGTAACAGGCCGATTCATCCTAGCAACAGCCTGTCGCAGTGTCAATGTCGGCGGAAACTACCGCCACCATCCGGTCGACGCGCCGGGGGAGGCCGGAGCCAATTCTCTCATTCGCCCTCGCCATCGCGAATCGCCGTTGAGGACACGTCGGCGCGGAAATTGCCTTCCGGAACATCGACAAACAACGGGTGAAAACCACCCGGAATGTTCACGTCATGCAGGGTGCGGAACACCCCCGCCGCGTCAGCCCGCCCGGCCACCGCAAAACGGGAGCCCAACGCCCACATCTCAGCCAGCGCGGTCAGCATCCCCGACTCTGAATCCCCGTAATAACGCGGTTCAATGAGACGCGTCGCCGTGTCCCAGCCGATGACGAAACCGCAGCCTGGGAACAATTCGGCCTTCTTGCGGAATGTCTCTGCTCCGGTCAGCACCACCGTCCCGACGCTGCCAAATTGTGCCACCCGACGCTGCACCTCTGCCAGAGCAAGCGGCGGTTTGTCCACGTTCACCACCGACAGCTCATAGGCCACCGGAACGCCCAGCGTTGCCGCGCCGGCTGCGGCCAGCTGGATGTGTCCGTCGTGCAGCGGGTTGAACGAACCTGGAAGCAACGCGGTTGGCGGGTCGGCATCCGCCACCATGCTGCCGTCCGAATGCACCATTACCCAACTGGCGTCGCCGGCCAGCAGGCGCTGGATGGGGTCGCCGTGGCGGGCGAAGTCAGTTTCCACTCGTTCCGATGCTGCCAGTCGAAGGTCGAGTTCCGCGTCAACGCCAGACGCCCGCGCCACTGCGGAAATGACCAGACGGCTCACCACGTCTTCTTCGCCGGCGCGTTCGCGCAATCCTTTCTCCAGCGTCAGCGAATCGACTGTTACCCCGCTGTCGTTCCAGGTGGCAACGAAGGCCCGATGCTCCCCGCGCTTGGTGCGGTCGGTGGCGATGGTCGCCGTGCAGGCGACCCCGAAGATGGGAACCGGACTTTCCCGCAGCAACATCCCCCGTCGCCAGGCCGCCCGGGCCATCACGCGGGCCGTGTCCGCCGACACGGTCTGCTCCGGGGCGTGGCCACCGAGAAAATCGGTCATCGCCAGGTACCCGTAGGGCACGCGGGTTTCCAGCACGGTGCGGGAAGCGCCGCCCACGCCCAGCAGCCAGGCCAGGGCGTAGTTACCGGCGCCGGCAACCGCCAGCACCGTTTGCTCCGGCGTGCCGTGAATCTGCGCCACCACATCCAGGATGGCCGGGTCGGCGCTGGTGCCCGGGTCAGACAGAGTCATCTCGCCTCCAGAAAGCAGGGTGTTCAGCCCAGATCGCCGCGTCAATCTGAGACATTTGATGTTCGGATGTCGTCATCTCGCCGGCAATTTTGCGATCCCATTCGTCAGCCCAGCGTTGCGGCAGACGCGGACGGGCCTCGCGCCAGCGCAGGGGTTGATCTCCCCGAGTCTCACCGGCTACCACCTCACCCAGGAACGCCGTCATGTCGCCGCCGTCCATGGCGTTGACGACACGGCAGTCCAGATATCCAAAACCGCCAGCCAGAATCGGGCAGCCCGTTATTCCGTTCTCGTAGGGAACATCAGCCAGCTTGTCGCCGTTGCGACCCGATCGCATCCCCAGTTTCCAGATTAACGGCAGTTGTTCGGGGGACAGGAAATTCAGCGCCATCACGCCGCTTTGGGCGATCAGTTCATGGGTGTAGTTGGTGTGGTAAATCTGCACGATGACCCGCGGCCGGTGCAGCACGATGGATGCAGATGAAACGGTAACCGCGATCTGGGCGTTGGCGACATCTCCCGAGCGCACCGAAACCGCAACCAGCGGCGCACTCAGCTGGCTCAGTATCCGACCAACGTCGGCGGGATTTACGTTTGGTGGTGTTGCGGACATACCGGAGATCACCTCATTTCTGAGGGACGTTACCAGTCCGGGTCGGTGTCCGTATGGTCGTTGGTGGTGATGCGTTTTTGTCCTCCGCCGTCGCCGTTCATGTACAAAATCTCGGCATTGCCGTAGGCGTATGACACAAAAACAATCTGGTCTCCGGTAGCCGACCAGACCGGCGAGAGGTCATCCACCCGGTTGTGAGTCAACCGCCGACGGTCCGTGCCATCAACGAGGACAGTATAGATTTCAGATTGCTCTTCGTCGCGGGCCGCGAATGCAATCCGCCGACCATCCAGGGACCAGGATGGTTCAAACTCATCCTCATCCAGGTCGGACACCGTCAACTCATCAGTGTCCTCCGCCCAGTTGCCCGACTTGGTGGGACGCAGCACGTACACATCCCGGCTGCCATCGTTCTGGCGCAGGAAGGCGATCCGGTCGCCCTTTGGAGACCACACCGGGTCGCTGTCCACGCCGTCGGTGAGCGGAATGCGGTTGACCCCTTCCGGATTACGCAGCAACAGGCCATCCCGACCGGCTTCGGTAAACACCAGCCACTCCCCGTCCGGCGACCAGTCGCCGACGCGTTCCTTCGCGTCGCCGAACGTCAACCGAGTGGGCTGGCGTGTGATCAGATCCACCATATAGATGTCCGACTCGCCTTCAGCATCTGACACGTAGGCGATACGGCCGCCATCGGGCGACCAGGCCGGCGGCTGGGTGTAGTCGACATCTGCCACCAGCGTCGAAACGTCCCCACTGGCGGAGTCATAAATCATCAACTGCCCTGGGCTCCCAACCGTTATCCATGCCAGAAATTGCTGTTCATTCGACCAACGCGGATAGCGGGCTTCCGAATTGCGCCCCGATACCCGCACCGACTCACTGGAGTTGGCATCGTAGATCCACACCTGCGCATCTCCAGAGGAATTGGACAGGTAAGCCACCCGCGGCAAACCACCGCCAAACCAACCGCCCACAAAGCAACCCAGGGCCGCTGTCGACAACACGGCCGCCAGCATGAGTGTGATGTAGCGGATTGGCCTTCCCAAATTATTGCCCAATTTATGCGTTCGAATCCTGGTCAAACCAAAAACGGCGACCGTATGTTGCGGAATTACTCAACCATCAGGTTGATTGATGCGGTTGGGGTTCGTGGGACTCTGTGTCGCGGCCATTATATCCCAACCGATGACGCCGGGCCCTCGCGCCGAAGACTGCCGCGCTCGCGCGTACCCACTTTAATCCGTTATTGCGAGCGTCCTTCGACAGGCTCAGGACGAGCGGGAATCTGGATGAGGCTGAACACGCGTCGGCGAAACCGCCGTAGCAACGGCGACGGGATTGCCACGCTACGCTCGCAATGACAAAGTGGGTAGGCGCGCAACGACGAAGTGGGTACGCGTGAGGACTGCCGCGTCTCACATGTACTGAACGAGCCAGGGCAATCGCGTTATAGATTGGTAGACTTGGCCAGGCATGCGAGTCCAGTGATATGAAGGGGAGAGGGGAGGAGTGATGAGAGAGGGGAAGGGCGCGTCCATTATGGATTATTTCGGGACGTTGGAGGACCCCAGGATCGACCGGTGCAAGCGGCACCAGCTGCTGGACATCATTGCCATTGCCATCTGCGCCGTCATCTGCGGCGCCGACTCCTGGGTCTACATCGAATTGTTCGGCAAGAGCAAGCTGGAATGGTTCCAGACCTTCCTGGAACTGCCCCACGGCATCCCGTCCCACGACACCTTCGGCGACGTCTTCTCCCGGCTGGACCCGGAGCAGTTCCAGCAGTGCTTCATGGCCTGGACCCAGGCGGTGTCCGACCTGATCCCCGGGGAAGTGGTGGCCATCGACGGCAAGACGGTACGGCGTTCCCACGACCGCAATGTGGGCAAGCGGGCCATCCACCTGGTCAGCGCCTGGGCCTCGGCCAACACGCTGACCCTGGGGCAGGTGAAGACCGTGGAGAAGTCCAACGAAATCACCGCGATCCCCCAGTTGCTGCCAATGCTGGAACTGAAGGGGTGCATCGTCACCATCGACGCCATGGGCTGCCAGCAGGAGATCGCCCAGGGGATTCTGGACCGGGGAGCCGGCTACGTGCTGGCGCTGAAGGAGAACCAAGGTCAACTGTATGAAGACGTGCGGGACCGGTTCGAGGGAGCGGAGGAGTTCGGCTTCGGGGGAGTGCCCCATGACTACGCCACCACCCTGAACCAAGACCACGGAAGGATAGAACGTCGGGAGTGCTGGACAATCAGCGACCCATCTTGCCTGGAGTACCTGAGCACCGGGCAGGACTGGCCCGGCCTGCGCTCGGTGGTCAAGGTGGTGGGCCGCCGGGAGACGCCGGCAGGGACCACGGTGCAGCCCCGGTACTACATCAGCAGCCTGGATGCCCCGGCGGAGCGACTGCTGAAGGTGGTGCGCACTCACTGGAGCATCGAGAACTGCTTGCACTGGAGCCTGGACGTGACTTTCGGGGAAGACCATTGCCGGATCCGCAAGGACCACGCTCCGCAGAACATGGCCACGCTGCGGCAGGTTTCGCACAATCTGCTCAAGAACGAAACGAGCCTGAAGGTGGGCATCCAGGGGAAACGCCTCCAGGCCGGCTGGAAGGAGGACTACCTGCTAAAAGTCCTACGCAGCTAAAACGCGATTGCCCTGCTGAACGAGCACACGTCCTTGACAACCGCCGGCGGCCAATTTAGCATCGGTGCCGGGCCGTTTCCCCGGTGGGTTCTTTCGACACTCCGGCGCGCTGCCCGCTGCATTTGAACGACCCGACCCAATACGAGGTGCGCCATGTTGGCTATTGTAGGCGGTAATCTGATTGACGGTACCGGCAGTCCCGTAGTTGAAAATGCCACCGTGCTCGTCGATGGCGACCGCATCGTTGAGGTCGGCCCCCGCGCTGCCATCAACATCCCGGACGGCTCCGAAGTCCTCGATGCAACGGGCCACACCATCATGCCCGGCCTGATCGACGTACACGACCACCTGGCGTCGGGCGGCTACGGGCTGACCGGCCGGTGGGGTATGGACGAACCGCTCTCCCTCAGCAACGTCAAAACCGCACAGGTCATCGAAGACACGCTGGCGGCCGGCTACACCACCGTGCGCGACGCCGGCGGCCTCGACGTTGGTTTCAAAATGGCCGTGGAGCAGGGCATCATCAAGGGCCCACGCCTCATCATCTCGATAAACATCATGACCCCTACGGGCGGCATTGAGGACAAGGTTAGCGGCAGCGGACACAGCAAACACGTTCTCGGCCATGACCCACTGTCGCCACCCGGTGTGGCCGATGGCGTCGATGCCGTTCGCGCCAAGGTTCGCGAGCTGGTGCGTTGCGGCGCCGACCAGATCAAGTTTGCCACCACTGGCGGAGCCTCCGGTCGCCCCGGCAACGGCCCGCTGGATCAGGCCTACGCGCTGGACGAGGCCAGGGCCCTGGTCGATGAGGCCACCGCCCTGGGTCGAGGCACGCTCTGTCACGCGGTGGGCGGCGCCGGCTTGCCCATCTCCATTCAGGCCGGCGCCGGCTCCATCGAGCACGGCTGCTACCTGGCCGTCAATCCCGACTGGATCAAGATGATGGCCGACCAGGGCACCTTCTTCACCCCCACCTTCGAGGTGTACGACTTCCACAGCACCGTCAGCGCACCCCACATCAAGGTGCGGGCCGAGGCTTTGATGGACATCCACATCAAGAGCGTGGAACTGGCCATCAAGGAGGGTGTTCGCATCGTTGCCGGCACCGACGCCGGAGGGTTTGTCCACGGCGACAACGCCCGCGAACTGGAACTGATGGTTGAGAAGGGTATGAGCACCATGCTCGCCATCCAGTCGGCCACCGGCCACGCGGCGGTGTGCTGCGGCCTGGGCAACGACGTTGGCACCATCGCCGTCGGCAAGCTGGCCGACATTTTGGTCGTAGATGGCGACCCGCTGCGGAACATTTCGGTACTGCGCGATCGCGAACGCCTGCTGATGATTATGAAAGGCGGCGAACCCTACAGCGACCGCCTGCCGGCTTTGAACCTGCAACCAGCCTAACTGGCATTGCACAATACCGGGAGCGCCAATCCGTTGGGATTCCGCGCTCCCAAGGCAACGCAGCAGAGCTAAGAGCCGGCCATGCGGTTTCACATTCTGACCCTGTTTCCAGAGGCATTTGCCGGCGCTGCTGAATACAGCATGATGGGGCGGGCAGTACAACGGGGACTGGTGTCGGTAAATGTCGTGGACATCCGCCAGTTTACCGAAGGTCGGCACGGCACCGCCGACGATTACCAGTTCGGCGGGGGTCCCGGTATGGTTCTGAAACCGGAACCCACGTTCGCTGCGGTCGAACAAACCCTGGCCTCCCTGCCGGCGGGCGACGCGGCAAACACCCCCGTCGTGCTCACATCGCCACAGGGCAGTCGGTTCAACCAGCGTCTCGTCGACGAGTTCGCGGCCGCGCCCGCCCTGGTTATCATCTGCGGCCACTATGCCGGCGTTGACGAACGCATCCGCACCGACCTGGCCACCCACGAAGTCAGCATCGGCGACTACGTGCTCACGGGCGGGGAGCTGCCGGCGATGGTGATGGTCGATGCGGTCTCCCGCTTCATCCCCGATGTGGTCGGTTCGGCGGAAAACGTGCAGGAGGACAGCATCACCTCCGGGTTGCTGCAACACCCGCTGTACACCCGCCCCGCCAACTTTCGGGGTATGGAGGCTCCCGAAATCCTGCGGTCCGGCAACCACGCCGTCATCGATCAGTGGCGCCGACGCCAGTCGCTGGAACGAACCTTCCGCCTGCGGCCCGACCTGCTGCCCGCCGCCCACCTCAGCAACACCGACCGAGCCTACCTGGCCCAGTTGGGCTGGCCCGTCGACGGCAACGAGCCGTTGGCAGGATAACCGTGCTGCGCAACGAATTCAGGTTCTCCGCGCCCGTGCGCGTGCGCTGGCAGGAATGCGACGCTCAGGGCATCGCGTTCAACGGCAGCTATCTGGGCTGGCTGGAAGTTGCCCAGGCCGAGTACTTCCGGAACCTGGGCTTCAGCATCTACCGCATCGCCGCCGCCGGATACTTCGACAGTGCGGTAGTCAAGGTAACCATCGAATACAAGGCCCCGGCCCGGGTCGACCAGATGCTGGAACTGCGGGCGCGCGTTACCCACATCGGCAACACCAGCCTCACCTTGCTGGTCGCAATTTACGGGCCGGACGGCGGCCCTGACCAGCCAGCCATGACCACCATCGAGTCGATTTACGTTGGTTACTATGCCGACACCGGGGGTACGCGCCGGGTTCCAGACTCCATTCGCTCACTGGTCGACCGGTACGAAACGACCGGAGAAGTGCTGCTGCTGACCGACTTTGCAGAGCTGGCCGCTGCCGAAGGGGGATAGTCGTCCCGCTAAACCATGAACACCGGGGAGTCATCCCGGTTGATACGCGTTTCGCCAGCAATCCCTTCCCTGATGAACCGGGGCAGCGCGAACATGGCGGTGTGAGTTTCACCGTCGTAATGCCGTAGCGGTTTCGCCAGGCGCGAGGCCACGCGCTGGTCTACCTCCGCCGGCGTCAACCTGGGCAATGGAGTGTCGGATGCCACGGTGAACCCCCACAACGTGATGAACGACGGGACGTGGGTGTGGTAGGGCACGGCGTCAGCAAAGATGGTGTCCAGAGTCTTGAAGATTGTGGTGAAGCACTCGTGCAGACTCAGGTACCCCGCCGGACCGGACTGGGTGACCAGCATACCGCCCGGTTTCAATCTGGCCCGGGCGATGTTGTAATACTCTTCCGTATACAACAGATAAGCCGGGCCGCCCTCCAGTGGGTCTACCAGGTCCATGACCATCACATCGAATTGCTGGCTGCTGTTTTCGAGGTATTCGCGGGCATCGCCGAACACCAGCTCGGCCCGCGGGTCGTCAAAGGCGCCCTGATGGTGTTGCGGCAGATGCTCCCGACACAGGTCAACCACCTGCTGGTCCAGGTCCACCATGACCACGTGCTCCACGCTTCGATGCGCCAGGATTTCGCGCAACGTACCGCCCTCGCCGCCGCCGCCGATGAAAACGTGGCGGGGGTCGGGATGCATCACCAGTGCCGGATGCACTAGCGTCTCGTGGTAGATGTGCTCGTCGCGTTCGGTGGATTGCGTCTTGCCGTCCAGCAACAGGCTGCGACCATACACATCGGAGTGGACAACCTCGACCCGCTGGAAACCGGTGTGCCCCGAGTAGAGCACATCATCCACCTTGAGCATAATTGCCAAGTCCGGCAGCACGGTTTCGATAACCCACTTGCCGGTGATTCCATCCATTGGGTAACTGGCCAAAACAACACCAAAATAACGCCGAATGACGCGGGTAGTCGTTTCCGTAATGCCGGCTGACGCGCGGTTGGTCGGATAGGGTCTGGTCGCCTAATGGACCAGGGGCGCCGAATGAATGTCTACCACGTTGGCGCCGTCAAGGCCTCTCCGGATCTGGGTAATCTCCGGGTCCTGGCACCGTAGGGCAGCGATGATATAAGCAGCGGCGCGGTCAGGCTTGGTCTGGTCGCCGCAGGTAAAGATGTCCGCCGCCGCGTAACCGTGCTCCGGCCACGTATGAATGGAAATATGGGATTCGGCGATAGACAGAATACCAGTCACCCCCTGCGGGCTGAACTGGTGGAAAGATTCCCCAATGACGTGGGCATCTACTGTGGCTGCGGCGTTCAACAGTTGTTCGCGGATATACACCAAATCGTCAAGCAATTGGGGGTCGCATTCTCGAAGTTCCAGCAGCACATGAGTACCTAATACATTCAATCAACCTTTTCTCCAGATAGTTTAGGCGACTCGCACCAGTCTACAGCAACCCTAAATATCTTCCCGGCCGCAGTCGCAGTGTAGGATTTTACCGAAGTTTGCGCCCCGATTCAAGCAGACCCCCAGTTTCGTAACAGTTCAGACTTGGTGAGGTGAATTGGCCGAAGGCGGGTTGCCGAACGCTGGCACGGGTGGCGGCGGTTATGTCATATACAGGGAGTGGATACCGAAATTGACCTGACCACCGCCACCCGCGATGTCCTCATCGCCATCATCGCCCAACTGCAGGCCACCGTTCTGGAACAGCAGCGGGTGATTGAGCGGTTGCAGCGGCGGATTGCCGAACTGGAAGGCCAGGCGAAACCGGGCGGCCCGCTCCGAATGCCCGGCCTCAAGGCGAAATCGGGCCGGAAGCCCCCAGCGCAGCCGGGGCCCCGCAAGCAGCGACGCCACGGCTTCGCCCGCCGGCGCATGACACCGACCCACCGGGTGGAGCACGTGATGGAGAACTGTCCCGATTGCGGCGCCCACCTGTCCGGCGGCTGGATCCAGCGCACTCGGGAGGTCATCGAGCTGCCGGTGGTTCCCGCGCAAGTCACCGAGCACGTCTACCTTGCTCGGACTTGCCCGGCCTGCCGACGGCGCTGCACACCTCCGGCGGAACTGGACAGCGTGGTCTTGGGTCAGCAGCGCCTCGGCGTCAACCTGCTCAGCCTGATCGCCACGCTGCGGGAAGAGGGGCGGCTGCCCATCCGCAGCGTCCAGTGGTATCTGGACACCGTGCATCAGTTGCGCCTCAGCGTGGGGGCCATCGTGAGCGCCATCCATCGCACGGCGCAGCGGGCCCAACCGGCAGTGGCCGCGATCCTGGACCGCATCCGCGCCAGCCCAGTGGTCCACGCCGACGAAACCGGCTGGCGTCAGAGCGGGGCCAACGGCTACGTGTGGACTTTCAGCACCCCCACCGAGCGCTACTTCCTGCGGCGGGGTCGGGGCAAGGCGGTGGTGGACGAGGCGCTGAGCGATGCTTTCTCCGGAGTGCTGGTCAGCGATTTCTACGCCGCCTACCACCATTATGACGGCCCCAAGCAGCGCGGGCTGGGCCCACCTGCTGCGGGACATCCACGACCAGCGCACCCGCTACCCCAAAGACGCCGCACTGGCCCGATGGGCCGCGGCCGTCCACCAGCTCTATGTCGCAGCCAAAGCCTGCAACCATCACGAGCCATGGCAAAGGCGTGTTGCCCAACTGGCCTGGGAGCGGAAGCTGCTGGCCATCTGCCGCCCTTTCCTGTCTGACCCGTCGGTTGTCCAGGGCAAGCTGTGCCGGCGCATCGAGCGCTTCATCAAGGAACTCTTCGTCTTCGTGGCCGAACCGGACGTGCCGTCGGACAACAACCCGGCCGAACGCAGCCTGCGCCACCTGGTCATCAGTCGCAAGATCAGCGGCGGCACCCGCTCGGAGCAGGGCACCGAGAGCAAGATGACGCTGGCATCCATCTTCGGCACCTGGCGCGCCCAGGGTCTAAATCCTCTCGCCGCCTGCCGTCAACTGCTCATTTCCCCGCAACTCTGAACTGTTACCCAGTTTCGTAACAGTTCAGACTTGGAGAGGTGAATTGGCCGAAGGTTGGTCGGGAATCGCTGGAGCTGGGGGAGGTGGTTATGTCACATATCTGGGATGGATGCGGAAATCGACCTCAGCACTGCGGACCGGGATGTGCTGATTGCCATCATTGAGAGGCAACAGGCCATCATCGGGAGCCTGGAGAAACGGATCGCCCAGTTGGAAGGGCGGGACAAATTGGGCGGCACCCGCAGGATGCCCGGTCTGAAGCCCAAAGCCGAGCAGCAGCCGGCCCAGCCCAAGAAACCACGCAAGCCTCGGCCCCACGGCTTTGCTCGCACCCGCATGACGCCCACCCAGCGGGTGGAACAGTGTCCCGACTGCGGAACCCAGCTGTCCGGTGGCTGGACCCAGCGCACTCGGGAAGTGATTGACCTGCCCCGGGTTCCGGTGCAGGTAACCGAGCACGCTTATATCGCCCGCACCTGCCCACAGTGCCAACGCTGTTGTACGCCCACCGCGCAACTGGAGAACATGGTGATGGGCAAGCAACGTCGGTAGTGTCCCGTCAAGTAGTGTAAAAGCGCGTCATCCCTTTTGATGTTGATCAGGCCGCTGCGTCCAGCATATTGGGCGTCGGCAGTGCCTCGTTGCCGGCGGCGTTGGGGATGGTGAGGTAGCGGCGGGCTTCGGCCCATTCGTCGTGTTGCTCGGCCAGCACCGCGCCCACCAGGCGCCGCGCCGATAGCCGGTTGGGGAAAATGCCCACCACGTCAGTCCGGCGCCTTATCTCCCGGTTCAGCCGTTCCTGCGGGTTGTTGGACCACAGCTTCTGCCAGTGGGCCACTGGGAAGGCCGTGAAGGCCAGGATGTCCGGCGCGGCATCCGCCAGCAGTTCGGCCACCTGGGCAAAGGGCTCCCGGAGTTGTTCCACCACTCGGTCCAATTGGCCGTGGACCTCGGCGGGAGACAGTTGCTGGTAGATGGTGCGGACCATGGTGGCCACGCCGGGTTGGGCACGCTTGGGCACTCGGGTGAGCAGGTTGGCCATGAAGTGGGTGCGGCAGCGCTGCCAGCTGGCCCCAGTGAACACCGCGGCGATGGCGTTCTTCAACCCCTGGTGGGCATCGGAGGTTACCAGCTCCACCCCGCTGAGGCCCCGAGCGGTCAGCGACCGCAGGAAGGCCAGCCAGAAGGCGCCGTCCTCGCTGGCGCCCACGTCCATACCCAGGATCTCACGCTGCCCTTCGGCATTGACCCCCGTCGCCACCACCACGCAGACGTTGACGATGCGACCGCCCTCCCGAACCTTCTGGGTCAGGCCGTCCAGCCACACGTAGGGGTAGGGACCACCGTCCAGGGGCCGACCCAGGAAACTCTCCACCACTTCGTCCAGTTGCTCGCAGATGCGCGACACCTGGCTGCTGGAGATGCCGTCGCAACCCAGGGCCTTGATCAGATCGTCCACCCGCCGAGTGGACACGCCTTCTACATAGGCTTGCTGGATGACGGCCAGCAGGGCTTTCTCGCTGCGCCGCCGCGGTTCCAGCAGGCTGGGGAAGTAGCTGCCTTCCCGCAGCTTGGGAATGTGCAACTCCATGGTGCCCACCCGGGTGTCCCAGGTGCGGTTGCGGTAGCCGTTGCGGTAGGTGACCCGCTCCGGGCTGCGTTCGCCGTGCTGGGCGCCGATCTGGGCGGAAACCTCGGCGTCCATGATGCCGTCCACCAGGACCCGCAGTGCTTCCCGCAGAAAGTCCACGTCTCCGTCCATACCACGCTTGCGTAATAATTCCAAAAGATCCATTCTTTGCTTGACCACCGTCGTTCTCCTTGGTTGGGTTGTTGTGATTCCACAAAGATGACGCGGTGGTCAGCGTTTTGCCAACCGCCTAACTCTTACACCACTTCCTGGGACTCTACTGCAACGTCTGGGGGTCAACCTGATCAGCCTGATTGCCGCCCTGCGGGAGGAGGCCAGGCTGCCTTTCCGCACCATCCAGTGGTACCTGGACACCGTGCATGGGTTGCGCCTCAGCCTGGGAGCCATCGTGGACGCCACGCAAAGGGTGGCTCGCAAGGCCCAGGCTGAACTGACGGGCATTCTGGAACGCATCCGAGGCAGTCCGGTGGTCCATGCCGATGAGACCGGCTGGCGTGAGGACGGACACAACGGCTACGTGTGGACCTTCAGCACCCCCACCGAGCGCTACTTCCTGCGTCGGGGCCGCGGCAAGGCCGTGGTGGATGAGGTCCTGGGCGATCAGTTCGCTGGCGTGCTGGTCAGCGACTTCTACGCCGCCTATCACCATTACGACGGTCCCAAGCAACGCTGTTGGGCCCACCTGTTGCGGGACATCCACGACCTGCGCGCACTCTACCCCGATGATGACCGGCTGGCCCAATGGGCTGACGCCATCCACCAACTCTACCGTCAGGCGACCGCCTTCACCCATCCTTCAGAGCAGCAACGGCCAGAGCAGCAACGGCGCACCGCCCAACTGGCCCTGGAACAGCGCCTGCTGGCCCTCTGCCGTACCTACCAGGATGACCCATCGGCCGCCCCAACCAGGCTGTGCCGACGCATGGAGAACCACATCAAGGAACTCTTCCTCTTTGTGGCTGAACCGGAAGTCCCGCCGGACAACAACGCCGCCGAGCGCAGCCTGCGACCGGTGGTAATCAGCCGTAAAATCAGCGGTGGCACACGCTCTGCAGCGGGCACTAACACCAAGATGACGCTGGCCTCAATCTTCGGCACCTGGCGCGCACAAGGCTTCAACCCCCTCACCGCCTGCCGACAACTGCTCACTTCCCCTCAGGCCTGAACAATTACATGTACTGATGTAAGTGAGGTGTAACAAGGCCTCTTGTACCACTGTGTGTTCTTCCCAATCGAATCCGTCCCCGATGAACTCGTACTGCGTGGCCAGACCGAGCTCATACAACTCCGTTGCACTATACCAAGCACCTGCAATGAAGTCGGCTCTGGCCGCCATGAGCAGACCGGCGGGGACTAGGTCCGCAAGTGTCTCGTCGCGTCTTAAAGCAGCGATGTACGCAACCGCCAGGGCATAGGATTTCGAAGCTTGGGGGAGCCTTAGCCCCAATCCACCGACAAGATGAGTGTTGCGGCGTGCTGAAGAGGTAAGAAAGTGCTCCTTTGCATCTGGGATAATGGTTTTCGAGACAGAAAAAAACCCCAGACCAGGAGCACCCAATAGATGCTGCCACGCAGTTCCCCCGACGGCATCCACATCGCCTTCGATGACCACCGCCTGGTCAACAATGCTGGGCTGATCCTACCCGACACGTTGGCCCAGCACCTGGGTCTGCCCCAACTGGTCCAGCAGCGCCTCGACCTGGGCAATGCGCCGGGTCGGGCGAACACGGGCGACAAGATGCTGACCCTGGTGGCGTCAGCGTTGGCTGGTGGCGACTGCATTGACGACGCCGACGTGTTGCGCACCGGCGGGACGGCCAGCGCTCTCGGCTGCGTGTCAAGGCGCCATCCACCCTGGGTACCTTCCTGCGCAGCTTCCGGTGGGGCCAGGTCCGCCAACTGGATCGGGTGAGCCGGGAGCTGTTGGCCCGGGCCTGGGCTGCTGGGGCCGGACCCGGCGACGGGCCGTTGACCATCGACCTGGACTCCACCATCCGCGAGACCTCCCCACTAACCAACGTTGTCACGCGGCGATTGGCGCGCCGGGAGGTGCGTACGTGGTGCGGTCCCCGGCATCGGGCATGGGCACCAGTTGGTAGCCCAGTTGGGCCGCCCGACGCTTGGCGGCGCGCAACGCCCGCTGCTGATACTGGCTCTCGTAGTATTCGGCGCCAGCATCCACGTACTCCTGGCCATAGCGCAGCATGGTGTAGATGAGCCTGGCCAGCTTGTGTGCCGTGGCGGTAATGGCCTTGGGCGCTCCCAGGTGGGCTTTCTTCCGGCGCAGGAAGGCGCCCAGGGCGCTGTCGGAGCGGTGCAGCGCGTTGGCGGCCAGACGCAAAGCTGCGGCGGCCCGGTTGGCGCTGGGCTTGGTCTTTGAGCTGATGACCTTGCCGCCGGTGACCCGGTTGTTGGGGCTCAGCCCCAGCCACGACGCGAAGTGCTTGGCGCTGGGCCATTTGGTCATGTCGGTGCCAATCTCGCTGATCACCTTCAGGGCCGTGTACGCATCCACGCCGTCGATCCGGGTCAGGTCCACCCCCGTCATCTGATACAGGTGGGTCCGGACATCGAAGCGCGGCGCGTTCCCCTGATGGGGCTTTTTACCATTGGGAGCCGGAGGCACACCGTCGCTGCGGTCCTCAAACCGTTCCAGCTGGGCTTCAATCTCCCGGTCGCACTCGGCAATCTTGGCCTGATACACCCGGTACAACTCCAGGGCCTGGGTCAGCTCGAAGATATGTTCCTCCCGCCAGTGGCCCTGCAACGACTTGGCGATGGTCGCCTCGTCCGCCTTGATCCGATAATTGCGCAGTTGCGCCAGCTTACGCGGATCCCGCTCGCCGCCCACGATGGCCTCGATGATGTCCATGCCGGTCTGGCCGGTGATGTTGCTGATGACGTGCTGGAGCTTCACGTTCATCTGGGTCAGGGCCTTCTGCATATGCTGGATATGGTGGGACGCGTATTCCACCAGCATCGTTCGCTGGCGCAGGTAGCTACGCAGGCGTCGGATCTCCCCATCGGGCCGGAAGGCTCCCGACAGCAGTCCGTAGGTGTGCAGCTGCTGCAGCCACTGGCAGTCCAGCACGTCGGTCTTGCGCCCCGGCACGTTCTTGATGCGTCTGGGGTCCACCAGCATTACCTCAAACCCTCGGCCTTCCAGCACTCCGAACAGCGGTATCCAGTACACCCCCGTCGACTCCATGACCACGGTCTCCACACCGCACTCGGACAGCCACCCCGCCAGGCGATACAAGTCCGCTGTGAAGGCGGCAAACTCTTGTACCGGCTGCTCCGCGCGGTCGGCGGGCACCGCGACGAAATGGCTGGTGGCGCCCACGTCGATGCCCGCCGCGTTCAGGTTCAGCTGGGATAGCCCCGCTGGTTTGGCGCTGTTCTTGCGTCTGCTCATCATCGCCTCTACCATTGCCGTGTAGGCGTGTCGCCGGAGGGAGCCACGGGCTGTAGCCACTCTCCCCAACGGGATCGCCCCGATTGGGGCGTCACCAATGATGCAGTCGTAAGGCTCCCGGACCATGCTATGGATCGGGCAATAAGCACCAGCGCCTGCTCGGTCTTCGTCCGTACGACACGCCCCGCCATGAGCATACGCACTCTGACACGGACTCACCAGTTAGTCGCCTCTGCACGGGCCGGCCACGGCCATAATGCTGCTATGGACTAACCGAAACTGTCACGCGGCCGCGGCCTCTGATCCGTGGGGCAGGTCCGAAGGTTGCGCATCGGAGGAGATGGGCACCAACTGGTAGCCCAGTTGTGCCGCCCGGCGCTTGGCCGCACGCAACGCCCGCTGCTGATACTGTCTCTCGTAGTATTCCGCGCCGGCATCCACGTATTCCTGGCCGTACCGCAGCATGGTGTAGATGAGCCTGGCCAGCTTGTGGGCCGTGGCGGTGATGGCCTTGGGCGCTCCCAGGTGGGCTTTCTTCCGGCGCAGGAAGGCGCCCAGGGCGCTGTCGGAGCGGTGCAGCGCGTTGGCGGCCAGACGCAATGCCGCCGCGGCCCGGTTGGCGCTGGGCTTGGTCTTTGAGCTCATGACCCTGCCGCCGGTGATGCGGTTGTTGGGACTCAGGCCCAGCCAGGACGCGAAGTGCTTGGCGCTGGGCCATTTGGTCATGTCGGTGCCAATCTCGCTGATCACCTTCAGGGCCGTGTACGCATCCACGCCGTCGATCCGGGTCAGGTCCACTCCCGTCATCCGGTACAGTTGGCCCTGGGCATCGAAACGGGGCGCGTTCTTCTGATTGCGCTTTTTGCCATTGGGAGCCGGAGGCTCGCCGTCGCTGCGGTCTTCAAACCGCTCCAGCTGGGCTGCAATCTCCCGGTCGCACTCGGCAATCTTATCCTGATAGAACCGATACAGCTCCAGAGCTTGGGTCAGCTCGAAGATGTGCTCTTCCCGCCAGTGGCCTTGTAGAGACTTGGCGATGGTCGCCTCGTCGGCCTTGATCCTGGGATCGCGCAGTCGCGCCAGTTGTCGCGGGTCCCGTTCGCCGCCTGCAATGGCCTCCATGATGTCCATGCCCGTCTTGCCCGTGATGTCGCTGATCACGTGCTGGAGCTTCACGTTCATCTGGGTCAGCGCTTTTTGCATGTGCTGGATATGCTGGGACGCGTACTCCACCAGCATGGCTCGCTGCCGCAGGTAGCTGCGCAAGCGCCGTACGTCCCCGTCGGGACGGAAGGCTCCCGACAGCAGTCCGTAGGTGTGCAACTGCTGCAGCCACTGGCAGTCCCGCACGTCGGTCTTGCGACCCGGCACGTTCTTGATGCGTCTGGGGTCCACCAGCATCACCTCCAGTCCCCGCTCTTCCAGCACCCCGAACAGCGGTATCCAGTACACGCCGGTGGACTCCATGACCACGGTCTCCACTCCGCACTCGGACAGCCAGTCTGCCAGACGGGACAGGTCCGCCGTGAAGGCCTCAAACTCACGCACCGGCTGCTCCGCGCGGTCGGCGGGCACCGCCACGAAGTGGCTGGTGGCGCCCACGTCGATGCCCGCCGCGTTCAGGTTCAGCTGGGACAGCCCTTCCGGGTTTGCTCTACTCTTGCGTGTGCTCATCATTCCCTCCACGCCTACAACGTAGACGTGTCGTCGGAGGGAGTCACTAGGGCGTGTTGACATTTCATTATAATGGCCGTATGTCAAACATCAGATTATCACCAGAACAGTGGGCTAGGATTCTCGATTTCTTGCGTGGCTGCACCGGCCTGTACGTTGGCCAGGAAGCGGATTGCCGGCGTTTTGTCGAGGCCGTCTTATGGATTAACCGCTCTGGGGCCCAATGGCGACTGCTGCCAGCCGAATACGGGAACTGGAACAGCGTCTACAAACGATTCGCCCGTTGGACTGACCAAGGTGTCTGGGCACAAATGCATCAACATTTCTGCGACGACGCGGATCTGGAATACCTGATCATCGACAGCACGGTGGTCCGGGCGCACCCTTGCGCGGCGGGAGCTCCCCCAAAAAGGGTGGCCAGGCGGCCCAGGCCCTGGGCCGGAGCCGCGGCGGGTTCAGCACCAAGATTCACGTGAGCGTGGACGGCTTGGGCAACCCCTTGCGATTCATCCTGACTGGAGGGCAACAGCACGACATCACCCAGGCGGAGGAATTGATCGCCGGTTATGCTGGCGAGCACGTACTGGCCGACAAAGGGTACGATGCCCAGGAGTTTCGCCAGCACATCCTGGAACTGGGTATGATGCCGGTCATTCCGCCCCGCTCGAACCGCAAGGCACCCGCCGACTATGACCGGCATCTGTACCGGGAGCGCCATCTGGTGGAATGCTTCATCAACAAGATCAAGCACTATCGCCGGATCTTCTCCCGGTTTGAGAAGCTGGACACCAGATACCTGGGCTTCCTGCACTTCACCGCCGCTCTCATCTGGTTGCGGTGAAATGTCAACAGAACCTAATATCTAACAATCTATGGAATGGGATCGCTCCGCTTGGAGCGTCACCAATGATGCCGTCGTAAGACTCCCGGACCATGCTCCCCAACGGGCAATATGCACCAACGTCTACTCGGTCTTCGTCCAGACAACACGTCTCGCCATGAGCATACGCACCCTGACACGGCCACACCAGTTAGTCGCCTCTGCACGGCCCGGATACGGGCATAACTTTGCTCCCCACTAACCAACGTTGTCACGCGGCGATTGGCGCGCCGGGAGGTGCGTACGTGGTGCGGTCCCCGGCGTCGGACATTGGTACCAGTTGGTAGCCCAGTTGTGCCGCCCGACGCTTGGCGGCGCGCAACGCCCGCTGCTGATACTGTCTCTCGTAGTGTTCCGCACCAGCATCCACGTACTCCTGGCCATAGCGCAGCATGGTGTAGATGAGCCTGGCCAGCTTGTGGGCCGTGGCGGTGATGGCCTTGGGGCGCTCCCAGGTGGCCTTTCTTCCGGCGCAGGAAGGCGCCCAGGGCGCTGTCGGAGCGGTGCAGCGCGTTGGCCGCCAGACGCAATGCCGCCGACGCACGGTTGGCGCTGGGCTTGGTCTTGGAGCTCATGACCTTGCCGCCGGTGATGCGGTTGTTCGGGCTGAGCCCCAACCAGGACGCAAAGTGCTTGGCGCTGGGCCATTTCGTCATGTCGGTGCCAATCTCACTCACCACCTTGAGCGCGGTGTAGGCATCCACACCGTCGATCTGGGTCAGGTCAACCCCCGTCATACGGTACAGGTGCGTCCAAACGTCGAAGCGGGGCGCGTTTCCTTTGCTGCGTCTCCGGCCGGACTTCGCCGCTGGCGGATCACCATTGCTGTGATCCTCGAAACGCTCCAACTGGGCTTCAATCTCCCGGTCGCACTCGGCAATCTTATCCTGATAGAACCGGTACAGCTCCAGGGCCTGGGTCAGCTCGAAGATGTGCTCTTCCCGCCAGTGGCCTTGCAGCGACTTGGCGATCGTCGCCTCGTCGGCCTTGATCCTGGGGTCGCGCAATTGCGCCAGTTGCCGCGGGTCCCGTTGGCCTCCCACGATTGCCTCCATGATTTCCGTGCCGGTCTTGCCGGTGATGTTACTGATGACGTGGTGGAGCTTGACGTTCATCTGCGTCAGCGCCTTCTGCATATGCTGGATATGATGGGACGCATACTGCACCAGCATGACCCGCTGCCGCAGGTAACTGCGCAGGCGTCGTATGTCCCCGTCGGGGCGGAAGGCTCCCGACAACAGTCCGTAGGTGTGCAACTGCTGCAGCCACTGGCAGTCCAGCACGTCGGTCTTGCGACCAGGCACGTTCTTGATGCGCCGCGGATCCACCAGCATCACCTGGAAGCCTCGCTCTTCCAGCACCCCGAACAGCGGTATCCAGTACACGCCGGTGGACTCCATGACCACGGTCTCCACACCGCACTCGGTCAGCCAGTCCGCCAAACGGTACAGGTCCGCCGTGAAAGCCTCAAACTCCTGCACCGGCTGCTCCGCGTGGTCGGCGGGTACCGCCACGTAATGGCTGGTGGCCCCCACGTCAATGCCGGCCGCGTTCAGGTTCAGCTGGGACAGCCCTTCCGGTTTTGCGCTGCTCTTGCGTCTGCTCATCATCGCCTCTACCATTTCCGCGTAGGCGTGTCGCCGGAGGGAGCCACGGACTGTAGCCACTCTCCCCAACGGGATCGCCCCGATCGGGGCGTCACCAATGATGCAGTCGTAAGGCTCCCGGACCATGCTATGGTTCGGGCAATAAGCACCAGCGTCTGCTCGGTCTTCGTCCGGACGACACGCCTCGCCATGAGCATACATCCTTGGGCCGACTCATCAGTTAGTCGCCTCTGCACAGGCCGGACACGGGCATAATATTGCTATGGTCTGGCCAAGGAGGGTGCCCGCCACCACGGCTACACCGGCCAGCGGGGCTATCACCCACTGCTGGCCGTCGCCGCTGGACAGGTGGCACCGGCGACGTGCTGATGTCTCGGCTGCGTGAGGGCCGCGCCAACACCGCTCGGGGCGCCGCCCCCTTCCTGCGTGAGACGGTGGGCCGGGTGCGCCACGGCGGGGCCAGGGGGCAACTCACGGTGCGCGCCGACAGCGGCTTCTATGCCCACGCCCTGGTCGCGGTCTGCCGCGCAATGGATGTCCGCTTCTCCATCACCATCCGCCAGCACGCCCGCCTGCGGAACCTGATCGAGGCGATACCCGAGGAGGACTGGACGCCGATTCCCTACTGGATGGACGGCGCCGCCGACGTGGCGGAGACCACCTACACCCCCTTCCAGAGTGAGTCTGACGCCGCACCGGTGCGGCTCATCGTCCGGCGGGTGAAGCCAACGTCCGGTTCCCAGCTGGCCCTCTTCGCCGCCTACCGCTATCACGGCTTCATCACCGACCGGGACGGGGCAACCCTGGCACTGGAGGCCGACCATCGGCGCCACGCCGAGATCGAGAACGCCATCCGAGACCTCAAGTACGGCGTCGGGCTCAACCATCTCCCCTCGGGCCGCTTCGCCGCCAACGCCGCCTGGCTGGCCGTCCAGGTGATGGCGCATAACCTCGCTCGCTGGACGGCGCGGCTCGGTCTGGGCGAGCCGGTGGTGACCACCAAGACCCTGCGACGACGCTTCTTCTCCCTCGCCGGACGGCTCACCAGTTCGGCGCGCCGCCTCACTTTGCATCTTCCTCAGCGCTGGCCCTGGGAAAACCAGTTCAGTCGCGCCCTCGCCCGATTGCGAGCCCTGCCATCTCCTGCCTGACGGCGGCGACCAGCCCGCTGACCCGCCATCCGGCCAACTGAACATCGTCGCCAACTCGCACCAACTCGGTCCGCGAGGGACACTTCCTGCCTACCGCCTGTCGAATTCCGCATGGCCGCACGGCCGCACGGCCGCCAGCATCGTGCCGGTGTGGCTGCCCTCACGCCGCCCTCATCCCCATCTATTGGAATCTGGCTAGGCCCGTTCGCCTTCCCTTACCCATCATCCCTTGTGTCAACGACACGGACGTCTCGCTTCGGTGGATTCGGGCTTAGGCTGGTGTGATTAACGACAATTAGTCTTGCCTCCCTGTTGCCTCACCGAAGAATGTTACCGAAACTTTAGCGCTTGGAATCCGCTCCAATCAACGCCAGTTCCGGCAGTCCACTGGATGCCGCTGACGCTTCATCAGTCCCAGCGTAAACCAGCTTTTTGGCCATGATGCCGCGCCACTCTTTCACTCTGCGTTGCATGGTTCGCAACTGTGCACCGGTGAACCGGTCCGGGCATTCCGATTGCAACCTGGTCATCAGCGCCTTGCCCGTGGCATCCGGTTCGGCCTGCAGCCAGACCAGCACCTCACTCCAAACGCCCTCGAAGGGATCTTCTCGCGTCCGCCAGTGCCTCGGACCTCTTACTTTCGCTGCGTGAGTAGGTCGGACCTCACCCTGGCGCCACAGCCTCGGCAATTTGGCGAGGAAATATTCGAAGCTTTCGCCCGGTGGCGTTTCCCGCACTTCTGGAGCAGTCGCCGCCACCAGGGCCGACTGGGCTTCACGAATGGTATGCAGCAACAACACCGGGTCCAGCCTGGCCCGGTACTCTTTCAGCGCGTCTTTCACTTCATCCCTGGTTGCGTCGTGCTGGATCAGCCGGTCGCAGGGCGTGGTGGGCTGACTGTAGTGCTTGACGGTGGTGGCTCCGTCCCTGGTCTTGTCGATCAGCTTGAAGGAGGGCTGGAAGAAGTTCACGCACCGACGCAACGCTTCGTAAAGGTGCGCCATGGTCTGTCCGGCGACTTGGCCCGAGTAATGATCATGACCGACGAAACGGCGTACCACGGAGCCATTCTTCTGCTCGATCCAGGCCTGGTCGTTGCTGCGGTACGCCCGGGACCGGGTGAACTCGATGCCATGGTCGGTACAGTACTGGATCATCGTCTCGTTGATGAACGCGCCGTCGTTGTCCGAGTCGATACCCCGGATGCGGAAGGGTAACCGCTGCCCTATGGCTTCCAGTCCCTCCACAACCAGGGACTGCTCCCGGGCCAGGAGGGGCACGGCTTCGGTCCAGCCGGTACAGATGTCGGTGGCTACCAAGCTGTGGATAAATGACCCAGATAAAGGACCGCCACAGTGGGCCACCAGGTCGATTTCCAGAAAGCCCGGCGGCGGCCGGTCCCAATCATTGTAGGTACGTACCGGAATGCGTTTTCCCATCGACTGTTTACGCCGGCGTCTGCGCCGGCTGCCCGCGACGGGACGGATCGGTTTCAGAAGACGGTCGAGAGTGGCTGCACTAGCGCCCAGCAGCCGGACTCGTACCTCGGAATCCAACGCGAGGTGCCCATGGCGTTCCATGGAATCCACCAAGGGGGCAGCGCCGCTTTCAGGCGTTTCCCGCAGATGCGGTCAGCAGCTTCCCAGATCACGATCGCCGCTTCTCTAACGGCCTCATCGTAGATGCGCTGGCTTCGCATCGGTCGCGGCGTGTCCTCATCATCGTTAATCTGGCCGAGCAACCTGATGCCGTGCTTACGATGATGTCCGGTGACCGCGATGAACTCGTCAAGGATCCGGCTCTTGTCCTTCTTTGAGGAGCTCCGACAACGGTCTCTCAGTGTCGCCAGTAATTCCCGCTTTGCAATGCTGCTTATGCCTCCACCCACGCGGCTGCCTCCGAGTTTTCGGTAACATTTTATTTGAGGCAAAGCGGCTAAACCAACCACAAAACGCCAACCCGAACCTATTACATTCATTCCTAGATAGGAATATAATCACGCCATGATCTGGGAAGTAGAGGTCACAGACCAATTCACGGAATGGTGGGATACCCTGGACGAACAAGAGCAAGAACGACTAGGTTGTGTTGACATTTAACCGTAGCCAGATGAGAGCGGCGGTGAAGTGCAGGAAGCCCAGGTATCTGGTGTCCAGCTTCTCAAACCGGGAGAAGATCCGGCGATAGTGCTTGATCTTGTTGATGAAGCATTCGACCAGATGACGCTCCCGGTACAAATGCCGGTCATAGTCGGCGGGTGCCTTGCGGTTCGAGCGGGGCGGAATGACCGGCATCATACCCAGTTCCAGGATGTGTCGGCGAAACTCCTGGGCATCGTACCCTTTGTCGGCCAGTACGTGCTCGCCAGCATAACCGGCGATCAATTCCTCCGCCTGGGTGATGTCGTGCTGTTGCCCGCCGGTCAGGATGAATCGCAAGGGGTTGCCCAAGCCGTCCACGCTCACGTGAATCTTGGTGCTGAACCCGCCGCGGCTCCGGCCCAGGGCCTGGGCCGCCTGGCCACCCTTTTTGGGGGAGCTCCCGCCGCGCAAGGGTGCGCCCGGACCACCGTGCTGTCGATGATCAGGTATTCCAGATCCGCGTCGTCGCAGCAATGTTGATGCATTTGTGCCCAGACGCCTTGGTCAGTCCAACGGGCGAATCGTTTGTAGACGCTGTTCCAGTTCCCGTATTCGGCTGGCAGCAGTCGCCATTGGGCCCCAGAGCGGTTAATCCATAAGACGGCCTCGACAAAACGCCGGCAATCCGCTTCCTGGCCAACGTACAGGCCGGTGCAGCCACGCAAGAAATCGAGAATCCTAGCCCACTGTTCTGGTGATAATCTGATGTTTGACATACGGCCATTATAATCAAATGTCAACACGCCCTAGAAGTCAGCATCAACCTTCTCATCGCCTACGGTCCCCACTTAGGGCACCCTCATACGTCCAGCATCAATTCCTCACGACACGGCAACATGAGAGAACTGTGAACGTAAACCGGTGGCAGACCCATACGCACGTTCTATGCCTTTGACCCAACCCGCACGGCCATCCTCCTGATCGGAGGAGACAAACCGGAGATAGCCGTTTCTACCAACGCTACGTACCCACCGCGGACCGCCTTTACGACGAACACCTCACTGAACTACGCACGGAAGGACTGATACCATGAGCGGACGCCAACCCTTCAAAAACCTCACCAAGGACTGGACCCCTGAACGAAAAGCCCGGGTCCAAGAGATGACCAAACAGCTAATGGCCGAGATGCCACTCCATCAACTCCGCCACGCACTGGATCTCACCCAGCAGGACGTGGCTGACGAGTTGAACGTCAAGCAACCAGCGGTCGCCAAGTTGGAAACCCGCACCGACATATACCTCTCCAGCTTGCGATCCTACATTGAGGCCATGGGAGGCTCACTGGATATCGTGGCGCGATTCCCGGACGGGGAAGTCTCGATCACCAACTTCCGGGGCAACCAGCCAGAAACCGAGTCAAACCACATTGATACTCCCTCCTCCGCGCCCAACAAGAAGCACAGAACGAGAGAACCCCAACCCGCATAGGTTATTCCAAATAACGCACCGGCCAACGAGCGGACCGCGATCTCTTGCAGATGGCGGTCCCATTCACATCAGACTGGTAGCAGGCCGTAACAGAGCACCGACCCCACGCCAATCCCACCGCCCACTCATCGCAACTGCCGACCTGAGATTCAACCACCACCTGAGAAACCAAAACGCCCGTAGCCCAAGATGACCACTCTGAAACAGTTCATCGCTGAACTCCCCGAAGATAGACAGCCCCGTATCAGACAGCGCACCCAGGAACTCATTGCAGAGGAGATGTCCCTGCGGGACTTGCATCACACGCGGCAGTTCACCCAGCCGCACGTCGCCAATGAACTTGGCATCAAGGACAGGAACGTATCTCGCATCGAGTAGGGTGGTACTTACCCCCAATCCACCGAAAAGATGAGTGTCGCGGTGTGCTGAAGGGGTAAGAAAGTGCTCCTGTGCATCTGGGATAATGGCTTTTGAAACAGGAAACCGTCCCCAGGCCAGGAGCACCCAAAAGATGCTAGCAGATGACCACCCCGACCGCATCCAAATCGCCTTTGACGACCACCGCCTGGTGGCCAATGCTGGGCTGATCCTGCCAGCCACGCTGGGCCGGCATCTGGGCCGGCCCGAACTGGTTGACCGGCACCTGGACCTGGGTCGCGCCCCAGGCCGAGCCAACACCGGCGACAAGGTGATGACGCTGGTGGCGTCTGCTCTGGCCGGAGGAGACTGCATTGACGACGCCGACGTGCTGCGCACCGGCGGGACGGCTAGCGCCATCGGCTGCGTAGTCAAGGCGCCATCCACCCTGGGGACCTTCCTGCGCAGTTTCCGGGGGGCCACGTCCGCCAACTGGATCGGGTCAGCCGGGAGCTGCTGGCCCGGGCCTGGTCGGCTGGGGCCGGACCCGGCGACGGGCCGTTGACCATCGACCTGGACTCCACCATCTGCGAGACATACGGTCTGGCCAAGGAGGGGGCGCGCGACCACGGCTACACCGGCCAGCGAGGCTATCACCCGCTGCTGGCCATTGCCGCCGGCACCGGCGACGTGCTGATGGCTCGGCTGCGCAAGGGCCGCGCCAACACCGTTCGGGGCGCCGCTCACTTTCTACGCGAGACGGTGGGGCGGGTACGCTACGGCGGGGCCAGGGGACAACTCACGGTGCGGGCTGACAGCGGCTTCTACACCCACGCCATCGTCGCCGTCTGCCGCAAGATGGATGTGCGCTACTCCATCACCATCCGCCAGCAAGCCCGCCTGCGGAATATCATCGAGGCCATACCCGAGACTGACTGGACGCCGATTCCCTACTGGATGGACGGCGCCGCCGACGTGGCGGAGACCACCTACGTCCCCTTCCAGGATGAGCCCGACGCCGCACCGGTGCGGCTCATCGTCCGGCGGGTGAAGCCCACGCCCGGCTCCCAGCTGGCCCTCTTCGCCAGCTACAGCTATCACGGCTGCATCACCGACCGAGACGGGGACACCCTGGAACTGGAGGCCGACCATCGGCGCCACGCCGAGATCGAGAACGCCATCCGAGACCTCAAGTACGGCGTCGGGCTCAACCATCTCCCCTCAGGCCGCTTCGCCGCCAACGGCGCCTGGCTGGCGGTGCAGGTGATGGCCCACAACCTGGCCCGCTGGACCGCGCGCATCGGTCTGGGTGAGCAACTGGTAACCACCAAGACCCTCCGACGACGCTTCTTCTCCCTCGCCGGACGGCTCACCCGCTCGGCGCGCCGCCTCACTTTGCATCTGCCCCAGCGCTGGCCCTGGAAAAACCAGTTCAGTCGCGCCTTGGCTCGATTGCGAGCAATTCCACTCCCAGCCTGACGGCGGCCGTCTGCCACTGACCCGCCATCCGGCCATCTGACCGTTCCCGCCAACTCGCGCCAACCCAGCCCGCGAAGGGCACTCCTTGCCCACCGCATCTCGAATTACGCCCGCCATGGCCACTGCGGGCCGCCATCATCGTGCCTGGGTGCCTACTTCACGCCGCCCTCATCCCCATCTATTGGAACCTGGCCTGGCCTGTTCGCCCTCCCTTGCCCATCAACCCTGGTGTCAACTCCAGCGTACATCGCTTCGGTGGATTCGGGCTAAGAACCTACCCTAATAATCCGGCGGCTCTGAGAGCGATGAGGGCGCAGGCGAAATGAAGGAAGGTGATGTAGTTGTCGGGAGACTTGTCCCAACGGATCAGAACGCGCCGGAAGCGGTTCAGCCAACTGTGAGTGCGTTCCACCACCCAGCGGCGGGCTTTGAACCCAGCTTCCCTTTTGATGGCCTGAGCCTCTTCGCCTCGACTACGGATGTGGGCGGTGAAGCCGAACTCGTCCAAGGTGCGGCGCACCTCAGCGAAGTCGTAGCCCTTGTCCAGGCACAGACCCTGGGGATGCTCTGGGGTGGGCGCCGGGCGCGGCACCGGCAGGCGGTCCACCGTAGCCCGCACCAGCTTCATATCGTGGCGGTTGGCCCCGTCCACGGCCAGCCCAACCGGAATACCCTGGGCTTCAGTCAACAGACTGCGTTTGACACCCCGCTTACCCCGGTCCGTGGGGTTGGGCCCGGTTTTTTTCCCCGCCCAAAGGGGATTTGGTCATGGCCCCGTCCAGGCTCAGCCAACTCCAGTCCAGACCCTTCAATTCGTCATAGCGTTCCAGTCCCACAGTAGAGTCCCAGGAAGTGGTGTAAGAGTTAGGCGGTTGGCAAAACGCTGACCACCGCGTCATCCTTGATCGGAAATGCCAAACCCAACCAAGGAGAACGACGGTGGTCAAGCAAAGAATGGATCTTTTGGAATTGTTACGCAAGCGTGGTATGGACGGAGACGTGGACTTTCTGCGGGAAGCACTGCGGGTCCTGGTGGACGGCATCATGGACGCCGAGGTTTCCGCCCAGATCGGCGCCCAGCACGGCGAACGCAGCCCGGAGCGGGTCACCTACCGCAATGGGTATCGCAACCGCACCTGGGACACCCGGGTGGGCACCATGGAGTTGCACATTCCCAAGCTGCGGGAAGGCAGCTACTTCCCCAGCCTGCTGGAACCGCGGCGGCGCAGCGAGAAAGCCCTGCTGGCCGTCATCCAGCAAGCCTATGTAGAAGGCGTGTCCACTCGGCGGGTGGATGATCTGATCAAGGCCCTGGGTTGCGACGGCATCTCCAGCAGCCAGGTGTCGCGCATCTGCGAGCAACTGGACGAAGTGGTGGAGAGTTTCCTGGGTCGGCCCCTGGACGATGGTCCCTACCCCTACGTGTGGCTGGACGGCCTGACCCAGAAGGTGCGGGAGGGCGGTCGCATCGTCAACGTCTGCGTGGTGGTGGCGACGGGGGTCAATGCCGAAGGGCAGCGTGAGATCCTGGGTATGGACGTGGGCGCCAGCGAGGACGGCGCCTTCTGGCTGGCCTTCCTGCGGTCGCTGACCGCTCGGGGCCTCAGCGGGGTGGAGCTGGTAACCTCCGATGCTCACCAGGGGCTGAAGAACGCCATCGCCGCGGTGTTCACTGGGGCCAGCTGGCAGCGCTGCCGCACCCACTTCATGGCCAACCTGCTCACCCGAGTGCCCAAGCGTGCCCAACCCGGCGTGGCCACCATGGTGCGCACCATCTACCAGCAACTGTCTCCCGCCGAGGTCCACGGCCAATTGGACCGAGTGGTGGAACAACTCCGGGAGCCCTTTGCCCAGGTGGCCGAACTGCTGGCGGATGCCGCGCCGGACATCCTGGCCTTCACGGCCTTCCCAGTGGCCCACTGGCAGAAGCTGTGGTCCAACAACCCGCAGGAACGGCTGAACCGGGAGATAAGGCGCCGGACTGACGTGGTGGGCATCTTCCCCAACCGGCTATCGGCGCGGCGCCTGGTGGGCGCGGTGCTGGCCGAGCAACACGACGAGTGGGCCGAAGCCCGCCGCTACCTCACCATCCCCAACGCCGCCGGCAACGAGGCACTGCCGAAGCCCAATATGCTGGACGCAGCGGCCTGATCAACATCAAAAGGGATGACGCGCTTTTACACTACTTGACGGGACACTACCCAGTCCCACCCGCCACAGCTCCAGGAATACCCCAGCGGCAACCCATTCCTGAAAGCGCAGATGGGCGGTGGAGCCGGAGCAAATGCCCGTTGCGTCCAAGGCTTTCCACTGGCAGCCGGTGCGCAGCACGTAGAAGATGCCGTTGGCGCAAGTCCGGTCTGGAACCCGAGGCCGGCCGCCGCCCAAAGGATGGGTGTTCACTCGCTGGGGAAGCAAAGGGGCGAACACCTCCCATAACTCGTCGGAGATCTGAAAGGAACTGGTGGTGGGGTTGGCTGGGGTGGACGGGCCACCACGTTTCCCTCGGGGAGGCTTGGGCTCTTTCGATTTCGTCATTCCCCAAGTTTAGATTCAACTGTCATTGTTCAGGATCTATAGGCCAGTGAATTGGGAGTTTTTCAGGATCTACCCACCAGATTTTCAGGGTCATTAGGCCACTTTGGGAGCCACATCGGCGATCATTGCCGCACTTTGGAATTGAGGTGCAGCGATGGCATACCGGGAGGTTTCCAGAATGGAAATACAAGAGATCATTCGCCGTTGGCAGGCGGGGGATAGCCAACGCAAGATTGCGTTGGGCACCGGCTTGTCGAGAGATACCATCGCCAAGTACGTGGCGGCAGCCCAAGAGGAGGGCATCGTTCGGGATGGGCTGGTTGCCACCGCGGAGCAGCTGAGCCGGCTGGCGACGATTGGGCAGCCGGGGCCGCGGCAGGCGGTGACGCCCGGGCAGGACCTGCTGGAGCCGTGGGCGGACCAGATTTACCAGTGGCTCACCGGCGACCGGCTGCAGCTGACCCGCATCCGGGAGTTGCTGGCAGCGCGGGGGTGTCCGGTATCGTATCCGTCGTTGCGCCGCTTCGTTCTGAAGCGGAACTGGCGGCGGCGCAGCCAGACCACGGTGCGCATGGAGGACACCGCGCCCGGGGAGGTGGCGGAGATGGACTTCGGCCGGTTGGGCATGATTGTGGACCCAGCGACAGGCCGCCGGCGGGCGGTGTGGGGGCTGATCATCGTGCTGGCTTACTCGCGGCACAGCTTCGTTTGGCCGACCCATGGGCAGACGCTGGAGGACATCATCGCCGGACTGGAAGCGGCGTGGGTCTGCTTCGGCGGGGTGCCCCGCTATCTGGTCATCGACAATTGCCCGCCAGCGGTGGCGGGACCAGACCCGCTGCATCCGCGCTTCACCAGAGGCTTCCTGGAATACTCGCAGTGCCGGGGTTTCATCGCCGATGCGGCGCGGGTGCGGAAACCCAAGGACAAGCCCAAGGTGGAGCGTGGCGTGCAGTACGTCAGGGAGCGCTTCTTCAAGGGCGGCGATTTCCACGGTCTGCCCCACCTGAGGGCCGAAGCCCAGCGCTGGTGTCTGGAGGTGGCCGGAATGCGCATCCATGGCACCACTCGCCGGAAGCCCCTGGTGGTTTTCCAGGATGAGGAGCGCCACACCCTGCTGCCCTGGGACGGTGAGCCCTACGAAATCGCCGACTGGCGCAATGCCAAGGTCCATCCCGACCATCACATCCAGTGTCAGCAGGCCCTGTATTCGGTGCCATCGGACCGGTGCCCGCCGCGTCAGCAGGTGGAAATCCGGCTGGGCAGCAAGCTGGTGCACATCTATCACCGGGGCCAGCTGATCAAGACCCACCTCCGCCAGCCCCAGGGCGGACGCTCCACCGATCCCGACGATTACCCCGCCGAGCTTTCCGCCTACACCACCAGAGCGCCGGATCGCATCCAGCGCAGCGCGGCGACACTGGGACCGGCGGTGGGCGAATACGCTGAGCGTCTCTTCGACGGCCCCCTGCCCTGGGCCAAGATCCGGCAGGGACACAAGCTGCTGCGTTTGGGCGAGCGTTACACGGCGCAGCGTCTGGACGCCGCCTGTCGTCGGGCCCTGGCCGTGGATCTCATCGACGTGCGCCGATTGGAACGCATCCTGGTGCAGGCCCTGGAACAGGAGGCCATGCCCCAGCTGCCCTTGCCCATGCCGCCGGGCCGCTTCGCCCGTCCCGGTAGCGTCTTCGCTTACACCGCATACCGCCGTCAGTCAGCATGAGGAGATTACCCATGACCCGAACCACCGAACTCACCCCGCTGCTCAAGAGCCTCAAGCTGGGCGCTTTGGCCAGCACCCTGCCGGAACGCATCGCCCTGGCCCGTAGGGAGCAGCTGGATTACGCCTCATTCCTGGAAATCATCCTCAGCGACGAGGTCAATCGCCGCGCCCACCGCCGCACCGAACTCCGGCTGCACAATGCCGGCTTCGAGGAGACCTGCCGCCTGGAGGACTTCGACTGGTCGGCGTCAATTACCCTGGACCGCCGCCTGCTGGACGCTGTATTCTCCCTGGAGTTTCTCGACCGGCACGAACACGTCCTACTGGTGGGCCCCGCCGGTGTCGGCAAGAGCTTCTTCGCCCAGGCCCTGGGCTACGCCGCCGTCCGCGCCGGATACTCCGTGCGCTTCAGCCACGCCGACGACTTCTTCAAGGCCCTGACCCAGGCCAGAGTGGACAACTCGGTGGACCGTACCTTCCGGTCTTTCCTCACGCCCGACCTGCTCATCCTCGATGACCTGGGTCTCCATGGCCTGACCGCCCAGCAGTCCGCCGACCTCTACGAACTCATCCTCAATCGACATCGGGCGTCCAGCTTCATCATCACCAGCAACCGGGCCGTGGACGAATGGCTGGGTCTCTTCGATGACCCCATCCTGGGCAACAGCGCGCTGGATCGCCTGGCCAACGCCAGCTACCAGATCGTCATCGAAGGCGCCAGCTACCGGGAACGACTCTCGCCACACCGCGCTCTACTGGCCGCAAAGGGGGTGATTGACCCGCAAACTACAACCTGATAATAGTCAATTCACCGCGCTCCCAGGGTGGCTGGATGTCCGTGAAAATCGCCGGCCTAATGACCATGAAAATTGACATTCAACCCTGGCTTTTCCCCTCTTACTACTCCTGCAAGTTTCCCCTGTTTTTAGGATAGGTTCTTAGTACTACAGTCGCAGATTTGACAGGCGGCGTTTGTAATGGCATTGCCGTGCTCTGGCTTGGTGGCGCCGTCTCCACCACGACCAGGACAGGATGAAATCAGGCAGTTGATTTTCCGTCCATACAAGTCGGGTGAGCAGCCGGCGCACCTCCGGGGCCGTTATGGGAATCAGCGCTTCATCGGGACCGTAGCAGCCCCCTTTTCTCCTGGTTCCATCGCTTGATGCTTGATTACTGACAGATACGCCTGCGCCAGCATCGCCAAGGTGATGTGCCGGTACCAGCCGTCCCACCTCCGCACCTCATACTGGTCCAGTCCCACCTGCCCCTTGGCCTCCTCGAAACACTCCTCGATGGCCCACCGGGTCCCAGCCACCCTCACCAGTTCCTCCAAGGCCGTTCCGGCCGGGCCGAAGCATACGAAGTAAGCCAACTCCCCGGGCTGGGCAATGCTGCGCCGGGCCAGCAGCCAGTAGCCCTTGCCCGGCTCCCCAAGAGGCCGTATTTCCACGACGGCCCAATCGTAGACCCGTGGCCCCTTGGCCCCATCGCCCGCACTGCATCTGGTCCAACCCAACTCGTCAACCTGCGACGTCAGCCGGTCAGCCCGCACCCGACACAGGCCCTGGTCCGTCCAGACCCACAGCTTCTCGTTGCTCCTGATGGCCAGCACGTGGGGAATTCCCTCTCGCTCCAGCCACAGCCGCAGCTTGCGGTCGTTGCCATAGACCTCAGCTCCAGCAACCCAGCCGAAAGGGACTCCTGATTCCAGCGCCCGCTTCAGCATTAGCTGGGCCAGTTGCGGCTTGGTCCGAAAGCCGACACTCTCCGGCACCCCAGCCTCCCGCCGCCGCTCCCAGTCTTCCGCCCACACCTGGGGCAGGTACAATTCCCGGTCCAGCAGGGTTCTGCCCCTGGCGCTGGCATAGGCCAGAAAAACGCCAATCTGACAGTTCTCGATCCGCCCCGCCGTCCCGCTGTACTGCCGCTGCACCCCAACCGACTTCTCCCCTTTCTTGAGGAATCCGGTCTCGTCCACCACCAGCACCGCGTCAGCGGCGGACAGATGCTCCACCACGTAGGATTTCATGTCATCACGAACCAGGTCCGCATCCCACCGATAGTTGTACAACAGGCGCTGCACCCCGTCGGGTGTGGCATCCCCCGCCTGCTCCGCCAACTGCCACCCGTTCTTGCGCTCTACGGAACTGACCAGTCCCCGCAAGTAGTCCAGTACCCGCCGCCGCGGCTCAGGGCGCCGGAACCGTCCGGCAATGCAGGAATGAACCTGCTCAATCCCTGCGGCCCAGCGGGCCACTTCCGCCAGTTCCTCTTCACGTCCCGTCACCGCCGCACCCCCTTACCGGATAATGGCCTATTTTACCCGATAATCTGCGACTGTAGTATTAGGTTGTGTTGACATTTAACCGTAGCCAGATGAGAGCGGCGGTGAAGTGCAGGAAGCCCAGGTATCTGGTGTCCAGCTTCTCAAACCGGGAGAAGATCCGGCGATAGTGCTTGATCTTGTTGATGAAGCATTCGACCAGATGACGCTCCCGGTACAAATGCCGGTCATAGTCGGCGGGTGCCTTGCGGTTCGAGCGGGGCGGAATGACCGGCATCATACCCAGTTCCAGGATGTGTCGGCGAAACTCCTGGGCATCGTACCCTTTGTCGGCCAGTACGTGCTCGCCAGCATAACCGGCGATCAATTCCTCCGCCTGGGTGATGTCGTGCTGTTGCCCGCCGGTCAGGATGAATCGCAAGGGGTTGCCCAAGCCGTCCACGCTCACGTGAATCTTGGTGCTGAACCCGCCGCGGCTCCGGCCCAGGGCCTGGGCCGCCTGGCCACCCTTTTTGGGGGAGCTCCCGCCGCGCAAGGGTGCGCCCGGACCACCGTGCTGTCGATGATCAGGTATTCCAGATCCGCGTCGTCGCAGCAATGTTGATGCATTTGTGCCCAGACGCCTTGGTCAGTCCAACGGGCGAATCGTTTGTAGACGCTGTTCCAGTTCCCGTATTCGGCTGGCAGCAGTCGCCATTGGGCCCCAGAGCGGTTAATCCATAAGACGGCCTCGACAAAACGCCGGCAATCCGCTTCCTGGCCAACGTACAGGCCGGTGCAGCCACGCAAGAAATCGAGAATCCTAGCCCACTGTTCTGGTGATAATCTGATGTTTGACATACGGCCATTATAATCAAATGTCAACACGCCCTAGTACTACAGTCGCATATTAGGGGGTAAAATAGGCCATTATCCGGTGAGGTGATAGACGACAATTAGTCCTGCCGGTAACGTCGACTATTTTTGCCGGTCGATATGGGGTAATTATTCGGTACGGAGGTACCGTTGATTACAGACCGACAAACCAGGCTATTGAGGCAGAAACGTATGGAAGGCAAGACACAGGAAACGGCAGCGGCCAAGGCTGGGATGAGCGTGCGTTCAGCGCGCAAGTGGCAGAGTGGCCCATTGCCGTCGCAGGCGAAACCGGAGCATCGGTGGCGCACTCGGCCGGATCCCTTCGACGGGGTGTGGGAGGATGAGATTGAGCCGCTGCTGCGGAATGATCCGACGGGCAAGCTGTAGGCAACGACAATTATCGACTGCCCTTCGACAAGCTCAGGAGGAGGAGCAGCATCCCGGGCGGTTCAGCGCATCCCAGCTGCGGACGCTGCAACGACGATTGCAGGCCCTTCGACCGGCTCAGGAGGCGGGCGCTGCATGGTCCGGATCAGGAGGTGTACTTCCCCCAGGTGCATCCGCCGGGACGGGAGGCCCAGTTCGACTTCACCCACTGCGGGGAACTCAAGGTGACCATCGCCGGCCAGTCCTACCCCCACCTGCTGTTCCAGCTGATACTCAGCCACTCGGGGTGGCGCTACGCTGAGGTCGCCGCCGGTGAGACCTTCCTGGCCTTGCAGCAGGGATTGCAGAATGCCCTCTGGACCCTGGGCGGCGTTCCAGAGGTGGTGCGCAGCGACAATACCGCGGCTGCCACCCACGAATTGCGCAGCAGCCGCGGCCGCGCTCTTAACGACAATTACGCCGCCCTGCTGGACCACTATGGCCTCCGCTCCACCCGCATCAATCCCGGCCAGAGCCATGAAAACGGCGTCGCCGAGCACGCCCACTACCGCTTGAAGGACGCCATCGACCAGGCCCTCATCCTGCGGGGCAGTCGCGATTTCGACACTGTCGACGACTACGCCAGCTTCGTCCGGCAGATGGTGGAGAGACGCAATCGCCTGGTACAGGGGAAGCTGGAGCAGGAGTTGCTTTGCCTACGCTCCCTGCCCCCAGCCCCGGTGCCGGAATACGTGAACTACCAGTCCAAGGTGCGCAAGTGGTGCACCATCCAGGTAGCGGGACATAGCTACAGCGTGCCCTCCCGCCTCATCGGCAAGGAGGTGCAGATCCGTCTGTACGCCGACTGGGTGGAAGTGTACTACAAGGGCCACCTGGTGGAACGGATGGAGCGGGTGCGTGGCGAGGGGGAAGCCAACGTCAATTACCGCCACGTCATTGGGTCGCTGGTGCGCAAGCCCGGAGTCTTTGCCCGCTACCGCTTCCGGGAGCAGCTATTTCCCACCATGCACTTCCGGCTGACCTACGACGCGCTCAGGGAATGGCGCGGGGAGCGTGCCGACGTGGAGTACGTGCGGATCCTGCACCTGGCGGCGACCACCATGGAAGCCACGGTGGACAGCGCGCTGTCGTTACTGCTGGAGGCGGGTGAGTCCTTCGACTACGCGGAGGTGCGGGACCTGGCCGAGCCCAAGGTGCCCGAAGCTCCGGTGCTGGTCTGGTCTGGGAAGCCGGACCTGAAAATCTACGACCGCCTGCTCACGGTCAACCTGGCGGCGGCGGGGGTGTGCGCATGACGGACACCAGCGTGATGCAGGACCGCATCGGCCAGTTGTGCGGCCAATTCAAGCTGTCCACCATGGGCGCCCAGTCGGTGGCTCGTTTCACCGCCGCTGGACACGGCGATGCCCTGGCAACTTTCCTTGGAGGAGTAGAGTACCGGGAGGTGGTGTAAAAGCATCGGTGTAGCAAAACGCTGACCACCGCGTCATCCTTGTGGAATCACAACAACCCAACCAAGGAGAACGAAGGTGGTCAAGCAAAGAATGGATCTTTTGGAATTATTACGCAAGCGTGGTATGGACGGAGACGTGAACTTTCTGCGGGAAGCACTGCGGGTCCTGGTGGACGGCATCATGGACGCCGAGGTTTCCGCCCAGATCGGCGCCCAGCACGGCGAACGCAGCCCGGAGCGGGTCACCTACCGCAATGGGTATCGCAACCGCACCTGGGACACCCGGGTGGGCACCATGGAGTTGCACATTCCCAAGCTGCGGGAAGGCAGCTACTTCCCCAGCCTGCTGGAACCGCGGCGGCGCAGCGAGAAAGCCCTGCTGGCCGTCATCCAGCAAGCCTATGTAGAAGGCGTGTCCACTCGGCGGGTGGACGATCTGATCAAGGCCCTGGGTTGCGACGGCATCTCCAGCAGCCAGGTGTCGCGCATCTGCGAGCAACTGGACGAAGTGGTGGAGAGTTTCCTGGGTCGGCCCCTGGACGATGGTCCCTACCCCTACGTGTGGCTGGACGGCCTGACCCAGAAGGTGCGGGAGGGCCGGCCGCATCGTCAACGTCTGCGTGGTGGTGGCGACGGGGGTCAATGCCGAAGGGCAGCGTGAGATCCTGGGTATGGACGTGGGCGCCAGCGAGGACGGCGCGTTCTGGCTGGCCTTCCTGCGGTCGCTGACCGCTCGGGGCCTCAGCGGGGTGGAGCTGGTAACCTCCGATGCTCACCAGGGGCTGAAGAACGCCATCGCCGCGGTGTTCACTGGGGCCAGCTGGCAGCGCTGCCGCACCCACTTCATGGCCAACCTGCTCAGCCGAGTGCCCAAGCGTGCCCAACCCGGCGTGGCCACCATGGTCCGCACCATCTACCAGCAACTGTCTCCCGCCGAGGTCCACGGCCAATTGGACCGAGTGGTGGAACAACTCCGGGAGCCCTTTGCCCAGGTGGCCGAACTGCTGGCGGATGCCGCGCCGGACATCCTGGCCTTCACGGCCTTCCCAGTGGCCCACTGGCAGAAGCTGTGGTCCAACAACCCGCAGGAACGGCTGAACCGGGAGATCCGTCGCCGCACTGACGTGGTGGGCATCTTCCCCAACCGGCCGTCGGCGCGGCGCCTGGTGGGCGCGGTGCTGGCCGAGCAACACGACGAATGGGCCGAAGCCCGCCGCTACCTCACCATCCCCAACGCCGCCGGCAACGAGGCACTGCCGGAGCCCAATATGCTGGACGCAGCGGCCTGATCAACATCAAAAGGGATGACGCGCTTTTACACCTATTGACGGGACACTACCCCTGGAGGTACTGGAACAGGAAGCTGAGGATCGCCGCCACCGACGCATCAACCGGCTGCGCCGGGAGTCCCGGCTGCCCTCGGGCAAGACCTGGGAAACCTTCGAGCACGACCGAGTCCCCCTGGCGCTGCGGCAGCAACTGGACCAGCTGGCCCAGGGCAGCTTTGTGGAGCGCGGCGTCAACGTGCTGGCCTTCGGGCTGCCCGGCACCGGCAAGACCCACGCCCGGTGCGCCCTGGGCCACCGCCTGGTGCAGGAACTCCTCGCCGCCAAGCGCGACCTGGACCTGCCCCGCCAGCTGCGCAAGTTGGACAACTTCGACTTCCTGCTCCTCGACGACCTGGGCTACCTGCCCCAAGGCGCCGAGGAGTCCGAGGTCCTCTTCACCCTCATCGCCGAACGCTACGAGCGCCGATCGTTGGGCATCACGTCAAACCTGGTCTTCTCGGAGTGGGAGCGCATCTTCGCCAACCCCATGGCCACCGCCGCGGCGATTGACCGGGTCGTGCACCACTCCGTCATCCTGGAGTTTGACGTCCCCAGCTACCGCACCAACGCAGCCCAGCAACGGGGCCAGGCCAAGGAGGTGAACCGGCAAAACTGATTGACGCCAACCGGCAAATATAGTTGACGCGGGACATGAGGGGGTGCGGCGGTGACGGCGCGTGAAGAGGAACTGGCGGAAGTGGCCCACTGGGCCGAAGGGATTGAGCAGGTTCATTCCTGCATTGCCGGACGGTGCCGGCGCCCTGAGCCTCGCCGGCGGGTACTGGACTACTTGCGGGGACTGGTCAGCTCGGTCGAGCGCAAGAACGGGTGGCAACTGGCGGAGCAGGCGGGGGATGCCACACCCGACGGGGTGCAGCGCCTGCTGTCCACCTATCGCTGGGATGCGGACCTGGTTCGCGATGACCTCAGGGACTACGTGGTCGAGCAGCTGGGCGCCGCCGACGGGGTGCTGGTGGTGGACGAGACCGGCTTCCTCAAGAAGGGGAGCAAGTCGGTGGGAGTGCAGCGGCAGTACAGCGGCACGGCGGGGCGGATTGAAAACTGTCAGATCGGGGTATTTCTGGCCTACGCTGGCGCCAGGGGAAGAACCCTGCTGGACCGGGAACTGTATCTGCCTCAAGTATGGGCTGAGGACTGGGAGCGGAGGAAGGAGGCCGGAGTTCCGGGAGATGTTTCCTTTCGGACCAAGCCCCGGTTAGCCCAGGAGATGCTGGAACGGGCGCTGGAAGCGGGAGTTCCCTTTGCCTGGGTTACTGGGGATGCGGTCTACGGCAGCGACCGCCGCCTGCGGATGTGGCTGGAGCAGAAAGGGATGTCCCACGTGCTGGCCATCAAGAGCAACGAGCAGCTGTGGGTCTGGCCGGAAAAGGGCCCCCGCCAAGTGAGGGCGGACCGGTTAGCTGCGCTGGTTGATGCATCGCATTGGCAACGGCGCAGCGCGGGCGATGGCGCCAAGGGTCCCAGGGTTTACGATTGGGCCAGGGTGGAGCTACGGCCCCTGAAGGAACCGGGCAAGGGCTACTGGCTGCTGGCCCGGCGCAGCGTCACCAAGCCAGGGGAGTTGGCCTATTACGTGTGCTTTGGCCTCGAAGGAACCACCCTGGAGGAACTGGTGAGGATAGCTGGCGCCCGCTGGACCATCGAGGAATGCTTTGAGGAGGCCAAAGGCCAGGTGGGGCTGGACCAGTATGAAGTGCGCAAGTGGGACGGCTGGCGCCGGCACATCACCCTGGCCATGCTGGCCCAGGCCTTTCTGGCGGTGGCTCGGCATCAGGCGGCCCAGGGGGGATCGGGTAAAAAGGGGGCTGCCTCGAAGGGGAGGAAGGGCTGATACCGATGACGGTGCCCGAGGTGCGCCGATTGCTCTGCCGGCTGGTCTGGACGCCCTCCCTCCCGGTGGATTTGGTGTTGGCCTGGTCTCGGTGGAGACGCCGACATCAGGCCAGAGCCCAGCGTTGTCATTATCAACGCCGCCTCAAACTTCTGGCATCATATGTGCGACTGTAGTATTAGACCCTATCCTAATCCCGAATCCACCGAAGCGATGGGCCGTGGCGTTGACACCAGGGATGATGGGCAAGGGAAGGCGAACGTGGCAAGCCCGATTCCAATAGATGGGGATGAGGGCGGCGTGAGATAGCCACACAGACACGATGATGGCGGCCCGCGGTGGCGATGCTGGGCGAAATTGTCAGGGTAGTGTGCAGCAAGAGACGCTCGGGGACCAGCCTGGCGCAAGTCTGCGAGGCGGTCGGGTAGTCTGGTGAGTGGGTCAGATCTCCGTCGGCGTTGACACCAGCGGTGCCGTCAGGCTGGGAGTGGAATTGCTCGCAATCGAGCCAAGGCGCGACTGAACTGGTTTTTCCAGGGCCAGCGCTGGGGCAGATGCAAAGTGAGGCGGCGCGCCGAGCGGGTGAGCCGTCCGGCGAGGGAGAAGAAGCGTCGTCGGAGGGTCTTGGTGGTTACCAGTTGCTCACCCAGACCGATGCGCGCGGTCCAGCGGGCCAGGTTATGCGCCATCACCTGCACCGCCAGCCAGGCGCCGTTGGCGGCGAAGCGGCCTGAGGGGAGATGGTTGAGCCCGACGCCGTACTTGAGGTCTCGGATGGCGTTCTCGATCTCGGCGTGGCGCCGATGGTCGGCCTCCAGTTCCAGGGTGTCCCCGTCTCGGTCGGTGATGCAGCCGTGATAGCGGTAGCTGGCGAAGAGGGCCAGCTGGGAGCCGGGCGTGGGCTGCACCCGCCGGACGATGAGCCGCACCGGTGCGGCGTCGGGCTCATCCTGGAAGGGGACGTAGGTGGTCTCCGCCACGTCGGCGGCGCCGTCCATCCAGTAGGGAATCGGCGTCCAGTCAGTCTCGGGTATGGCCTCGATGATATTCCGCAGGCGGGCTTGCTGGCGGATGGTGATGGAGTAGCGGACATCCATCTTGCGGCAGACGGCGACGATGGCGTGGGTGTAGAAGCCGCTGTCAGCCCGCACCGTGAGTTGTCCCCTGGCCCCGCCGTAGCGTACCCGTCCCACCGTCTCGCGTAGAAAGTGGGCGGCGCCCCGAACGGTGTTGGCGCGGCCCTTGCGCAGCCGAGCCATCAGCACGTCGCCGGTGCCGGCGGCAATGGCCAGCAGCGGGTGATAGCCTCGCTGGCCGGTGTAGCCGTGGTCGCGCGCCCCCTCCTTGGCCAGACCGTATGTCTCGCAGATGGTGGAGTCCAGGTCGATGGTCAACGGCCCGTCGCCGGGTCCGGCCCCAGCCGACCAGGCCCGGGCCAGCAGCTCCCGGCTGACCCGATCCAGTTGGCGGACGTGGCCCCACCGGAAACTGCGCAGGAAGGTCCCCAGGGTGGATGGCGCCTTGACTACGCAGCCGATGGCGCTAGCCGTCCCGCCGGTGCGCAGCACGTCGGCGTCGTCAATGCAGTCTCCTCCGGCCAGAGCAGAAGCCACCAGCGTCATCACCTTGTCGCCGGTGTTGGCTCGGCCTGGGGCGCGACCCAGGTCCAGGTGCCGGTCAACCAGTTCGGGCCGGCCCAGATGCCGGCCCAGCGTGGCTGGCAGGATCAGCCCAGCATTGGCCACCAGGCGGTGGTCGTCAAAGGCGATTTGGATGCGGTCGGGGTGGTCATCTGCTAGCATCTTTTGGGTGCTCCTGGCCTGGGGACGGTTTCCTGTTTCAAAAGCCATTATCCCAGATGCACAGGAGCACTTTCTTACCCCTTCAGCACACCGCGACACTCATCTTTTCGGTGGATTGGGGCTAATAATCCGGCGGCTCTGAGAGCGATGAGGGCACAGGCGAAGTGAAGGAAGGCGATGTAGTTGTCGGGAGACTTGTCCCAACGAACCAGAATGCGCCGGAAGCGGTTCAGCCAGCTGTGAGTGCGTTCCACCACCCAGCGTCGGGCTTTGAACCCGGCTTCCCTTTTGACGGCCTGAGCCTCTTCGCCTCGGCTGCGGATGTGGGCGGTAAAGCCGAACTCGTCCAGCGTGCGGCGCACTTCAGCGAAGTCGTAGCCTTTATCCAGGCACATACCCTGGGGATACTCTGGGCTGGGTGTCGGTCGGGACACCGGCATCCTGTCCACCGTAACCCCGAATCCACCGAAGCGATGGGCCGTGGCGTTGACACCAGGGATGATGGGCAAGGGAAGGCGAACGTGGCAAGCCCGATTCCAATAGATGGGGATGAGGGCGGCGTGAGATAGCCACACAGACACGATGATGGCGGCCCGCGGTGGCGATGCTGGGCGAAATTGTCAGGGTAGTGTGCAGCAAGAGACGCTCGGGGACCAGCCTGGCGCAAGTCTGCGAGGCGGTCGGGTAGTCTGGTGAGTGGGTCAGATCTCCGTCGGCGTTGACACCAGCGGTGCCGTCAGGCTGGGAGTGGAATTGCTCGCAATCGAGCCAAGGCGCGACTGAACTGGTTTTTCCAGGGCCAGCGCTGGGGCAGATGCAAAGTGAGGCGGCGCGCCGAGCGGGTGAGCCGTCCGGCGAGGGAGAAGAAGCGTCGTCGGAGGGTCTTGGTGGTTACCAGTTGCTCACCCAGACCGATGCGCGCGGTCCAGCGGGCCAGGTTGTGGGCCATCACCTGCACCGCCCGCCAGGCGCCGTTGGCGGCGAAGCGGCCTGAGGGGAGATGGTTGAGCCCGACGCCGTACTTGAGGTCTCGGATGGCGTTCTCGATCTCGGCGTGGCGCCGATGGTCGGCCTCCAGTTCCAGGGTGTCCCCGTCTCGGTCGGTGATGCAGCCGTGATAGCGGTAGCTGGCGAAGAGGGCCAGCTGGGAGCCGGGCGTGGGCTGCACCCGCCGGACGATGAGCCGCACCGGTGCGGCGTCGGGCTCATCCTGGAAGGGGACGTAGGTGGTCTCCGCCACGTCGGCGGCGCCGTCCATCCAGTAGGGGATCGGCGTCCAGTCAGTCTCGGGTATGGCCTCGATGATATTCCGCAGGCGGGCTTGCTGGCGGACGGTGATGGAGTAGCGGACATCCATCTTGCGGCAGACGGCGACGATGGCGTGGGTGTAGAAGCCGCTGTCAGCCCGCACCGTGAGTTGTCCTCTGGCGCCAGCGTAGCGTACTCGCCCCACCGTCTCGCGTAGAAAGTGGGCGGCGCCCCGAACGGTGTTGGCGCGGCCCTTGCGCAGCCGAGCCAACAGCACGTCGCCGGTGCCGGCGGCAATGGCCAGCAGCGGGTGATAGCCTCGCTGGCCGGTGTAGCCGTGGTCGCGCGCGCCCTCCTTGGCCAGACCGTAGGTCTCGCAGATGGTGGAGTCCAGGTCGATGGTCAACGGCCCGTCGCCGGGTCCGGCCCCAGCCGACCAGGCCCGGGCCAGCAGCTCCCGGCTGACCCGATCCAGTTGGCGGACGTGGCCCCACCGGAAACTGCGCAGGAAGGTCCCCAGGGTGGATGGCGCCTTGACTACGCAGCCGATGGCGCTAGCCGTCCCGCCGGTGCGCAGCACGTCGGCGTCGTCAATGCAGTCTCCTCCGGCCAGAGCAGAAGCCACCAGCGTCATCACCTTGTCGCCGGTGTTGGCTCGGCCTGGGGCGCGACCCAGGTCCAGGTGCCGGTCAACCAGTTCGGGCCGGCCCAGATGCCGGCCCAGCGTGGCTGGCAGGATCAGCCCAGCATTGGCCACCAGGCGGTGGTCGTCAAAGGCGATTTGGATGCGGTCGGGGTGGTCATCTGCTAGCATCTTTTGGGTGCTCCTGGCCTGGGGACGGTTTCCTGTTTCAAAAGCCATTATCCCAGATGCACAGGAGCACTTTCTTACCCCTTCAGCACACCGCGACACTCATCTTTTCGGTGGATTGGGGGTAACCCGCACCAGCTTCATGTCGTGGCGGTTGGCCCCGTCCACCGCCAGTCCCACCGGAACGCCCTAGAAGTCTGGCCGGAAAGCCATTGGCCGGGTTTCGTACTACGCCACGCAGACGTATTACAGTCGTATACGGCATGATAGTGTATGCGATACGTTTCAATAACCCACTATTACATCGATAATCTATGTTAAGAAAACGACGACCTGGGGAGAATAGCGGTTCCTGGCCAGCTTTCTAGTGATTGGTGGAGAGCATTATTGTGATCGAAACCCGGGTGGCCGCCGTCCACTGGAGCTTCGCAAACTCGGCATTCCCCACGTTACTTCGAGAACTCGCGAGTGCTCGAGAAAAACTCGGTTGAGTGTGTTTTTTGTTGTAGATGCTGCTGCTCGGACAAATCGCGCATCCCCACCCAAGTGTGGTGACCGCTCAGAAACTTCAATTGCGCCGGTCGTTGCTCAACGTTACGTGCTATCCTTGAATAAGGAGATTGGCAATGGCCGAATGGCAAGAGCGTATCTGGGAACCTGACTTCGCTGGTCCTACCCGACGCGACCGCAGGTCGTGCAGGTACTCGGTCTACCTGCCGGACCCGCTGGCTGTCCGCCGCTTCACCCTCGAAGGCGACGTGGCCGCAGACGTCGCGGACGCGGAGGCCGACCTGGTCAGGCTCAACGGGACGGTGGATGCCCTCGCCGATACCGAGGCTCTGGCTCGATTGTTACTGCGGGCCGAGTCCGTGGCCTCCTCACGCATCGAGGGTCTGGTTGTGGGCGGACGGCGTTTGCTCCGAGCCGATGCGGCTCAGCAACTGGGTGAGGATATTAGAGACGTTACCGCAGGTGAAGTGCTGGCCAACATCGACGCCATGGTCTGGGGCGTTGACGAAGTGGAGCAGCACGGTCCGATAACGCTAGATATCCTGTTGGAGGTCCATCGTCGACTTCTTGCGGGGTCCCGCCTGGAGGAACACGGCGGCCAAATCCGCACGGTGCAGAACTGGATCGGAGGCAGTGGCTACAATCCCTGCTCGGCAGCGTTCGTCCCGCCGCCTCCGGACAACGTTCCTTTGCTACTGGGTGATCTGATTGCTTTCTGTAACGACGATGGTTTACCAGCTCTGGCTCAGGCGGCCATCGCTCACGCCCAGTTTGAGACCATTCATCCCTTTGTTGATGGCAACGGGCGTGCTGGAAGGGTCCTGATCCACTTGGTGCTGCGGCGAAGGGGAATGGCGACGCGCTTCTTGCCGCCCGTTTCCTTGGTTCTGGCCACGTGGGCGGACGACTATGTGGCAGGTCTGACCTCCACGCGTTACGCGGGAGAATCAGAGTCAGAAGCAGCGCACATCGGCGTCAACCACTGGATCGCCGTGTTTGCCTCGGCCTGTCGGCGAGCCGTTGCGGATGCAGGTTGGTTTGAGAAGCGAGTCCGCCAACTGCAGGAATCTTGGCGCCAGCGAGCGGGCAATCCTCGCAGGAACTCGACGGTAAGCCGATTGATCGCAGCTTTGCCTGCGGCGCCAGTCCTGACCGTGTCTGCGGCGGCCGAACTCACTGGCCGTTCATTCCAGGCGGCTAACCAGGCGATTGACCGTCTGGTCAGCGCTGATGTGCTGGTTCAGATCAACGTGGGAAGGCGCAACCGCGCATTTGAGGCACCCGAACTCATTGATGTCTTCACGGCGCTGGAACGGCGACTAGCCAGCCCGTCAGGCGACACGCTTATTTCTGAGCCGGTGCGCCGGGTACCGGAGCGACTAAGGTGAATCACGCAACCTCGTAGTCGAGCTCGCCACCGTTTTAGACGAGGCCCATCACCGCTCCCGGCATACCGTGTACGTTCTGCCGCGGGGCGAAGCCCTGAACAGCAATACGGTAGAAAACAAAGTCCACCATGCGGGTATCGTCGGGGGTGATATCCCCGCAGAGGTTCGCGGCAATCCTCGTTTCTTGGGTGAGGCCAACCAATCGGTCCATGGCTCCCGCCCAGTCCACCTGAGTGAAGACAGTATTTCGGTACCGTCAACATCTCATTTATGGCGGAAGGTCGAAGGCGTTGCCGATCAGAGATTGCATCCCATAACAGCTCGCCGATGGACAATCGTCCCCTGGCATGATGCGACGCATGAACTCATCAAATATCGGCACTGTGAATGAACGCAGTATCGCCGTGGCTTGGGCTCCAGATCATTCCCTCGTTGATTGTTTGGCCATGCTTCAGAGCCAAGGAAACTGACTTTAGCGTCCAGCTAGTTGGCCATATCGCCTGACCGGCTGGGGCCGGTGCGTAAATTTGCCCTGGCTTTCAGGTAACGTCTCTGGAGAAAGGGGCGGGACGGTCGGAACCGACCAAGGATAACTCTCCGCCCAAGGTTTTCTCGCATACCGGGTAGCGACTTCAGTCCTTCGACTCGCATTTTGGAGAGCGAGACGCGATGTCAATAATGTGGATGCCCTACGATTTGGTCAGTGGTGATCGGACCAGCGAAAATGTCAGTCCCATGAAGGACTTGACGTTGAACGAGATAGAACAGACGAGACTCCACGTGCTCAACGCCGGTTGGGAACACCAGCTACCGGTAGCCCAGGCCGCTGAACTTCTAGAAATCTGGCCGGGAACCCCGATTCTCCACAAGCCGTTATTTTCTTGACGTCGATTGCCGATGTAATGATGGGTTCTTGAAACGTATTGCATACACTATCACGCCGTATACGACTGTAATACGTCTACTTGGAGTAGTGCAAAACCCGGCCAATGGCTTTCCGGCCAGACCTCTAGGGGCGAGTGAACGCCATGCCTGACGAATCTTGGTGGCCCATCGCGAGGAGGGCGCCGGAGCGCCGGCCCGCGGCAATCGAGGCCGGCGACTGCACAACGATAGCCCGGAGTATAACCGCTGGCCAAATCAACCGAGGTTTCCGGCCAGCTTTCTAGTATTACAACGACGGATGGTGTGATAGGATGACCGGGTAGTTGGTAAGGCTTGGGAAAGTGAGGTAGGGAAGTGGATGCGGCGGCTTTCGAGCGGGTGTACGGGACCTTTCAGGATTTTCACGCTTACTTCGCCGCGCGGTTTGCCCGCCGGGAGACCCGGTACCACAGCCGTCATTATCTCCAGGCCCTGCTGGTGCAGTCCCGCGAGCGGCGCAACGCCGAGAATCTGTCGGAGACGGTACCGGCGTCAGCCAGGGCGTTGCAGCGGTTTCTCACCGAATCCCCCTGGGATGACGACGCAGTCATAGGACGTCTTCAAGAGTACCTGGCGCGCCGGCTTGGACATCCGGGGGGGGTGTGGGTGGTGGACGGCAGCGACTTCCCCAAGCAGGGGGTGAAGTCGGTGGGAGTGGCCCGTCAGTACTGCGGCCGGCTGGGCAAGGTGGCCAACTGCCAGGCTGGGATGTTCCTGGTCTATGTCAGCCCGCTGGGTCGGGCCCTGGTGGACAAAGGGTTGTACCTGCCGGAGAGTTGGACCTCGGACCCAGACCGGTGCTCGGCGGCAGGGGTGCCGGAGGAGAGGCAGGGCTACCGGTCGAAGACCCAATTGGCGCTGGAGATGCTGGAGCGGGGCCTGGAGCGGGGCCATCTGCAGGCTGGCTGGGTTGCCGGGGATGATGCCTTCGGGATGTCGCCGTCCTTCCGGGAGGGACTGGCGGCCCTGGGGATGCGCTACGTACTGGACGTTCCGGCGGGCTTTACGGTGTGGCCTGAGGAGCCCGAGCGGACCAGTCCGGCCTACCAGGGCCGGGGGGCGCCCCGCAAACCCAGGCTGGTGGGCGGTAACAGTTCAGACTTGGTGAGGTGAATTGGCCGAAGGCGGGCTGCCAGACGCTGGCACGGGTGGCGGTGGTTATGTCATATAGAGGGAGTGGATACTGAGAGTGACCTGACCACCGCCAGTCGCGATGTTCTTATCGCCATCATCGCCCAACTGCAGGCCACCGTTCTGGAACAGCAGCGGGTGATTGAGCGGTTGGAGCGGCGGGTTGCCGAACTGGAAGGCCAGGCGAAACCGGGCGGCCCGCCCCGAATGCCCGGCCTCAAGTCCAGTTCGGGCCGCCCGCCGCCAGCGCAGCAGCAGCCCAGCAAGCAGCGACGCCACGGCTTCGCCCGCCGGCGCATGACACCGACCCATCGGGTGGAGCACGTGGTGGAGAGTTGTCCCGATTGCGGGACGCACCTGACTGGCGGCTGGGTCCAGCGCACCCGGGAAATCATCGAGTTGCCGGTGGTTCCGGTGCCAGTCACCGAGCATGTCTGCATCGCCAGGACCTGCCCAGCGTGTCGACGCCGCTGCATACCCCCAGCACAACTGGACGGCGTGGCACTGGGGCGCCAACGCCTGGGCGTCAACGTGCTCAGCCGCATCGCCACGTTGCGGGAAGAAGGGCGCCTGCCGATCCGCAGCATCCAGTGGTATCTGCGCACCGTCCATCAGCTGCGCCTCAGCGTGGGGGCCATTGTGAGCGCCATTCACCAGACCGCGCAACAGGCCCAACCAGCGGTGGCCGCGATCCTGGGGACCGCATCCGCGCCAGCCCAGTGGTCCACGCCGACGAAACCGGCTGGCGTCAAAATGGGAACAACGGTTACGTCTGGACTTTCAGCACCCCCACCGAACGCTACTTCCTGCGGCGGGGTCGGGGCAAGGCGGTGGTGGACGAAGCGCTGGGCGAGTCATTCTCCGGAGTGCTGGTCAGCGATTTCTACGCCGCCTACCACCATTACGATGGCCCCAAGCAACGGTGCTGGGCCCACCTGTTGCGGGACATCCACGACCTGGTGGCGCTCTACCCCAAGGACACCGCGCTGGCCCAGTGGGCCGCGGCAGTCCATCAGCTCTATGTCGAGGCCAGGTCTTTCACCCATCCTCAGGCACGACGACGGCGCACCGCTCAACTGGCCTGGGAGCGGCAGCTGCTGGTCATCTGCCAGCCCTTCCTGGCTGACCCGCTAGCTCTGCAGGGCCGGCTGTGCCGGCGCATCGAGCGCCACATCAAGGAACTCTTCGTCTTCGTGGCCGAACCGGACGTGCCGTCGGACAACAACCCCGCCGAGCGCAGCCTGCGCCATCTGGTTATCAGCCGCAAGGTCAGCGGCGGCACCCGGTCGGAACGTGGTACCGAGAGCAAGATGACGCTGGCATCGGTCTTCGGCACCTGGCGCGCACGAGGCCTGAACCCCCTCGCCGCCTGCCGCCAACTGCTCACTTCCCCTCAAATCTGAACAGTTACGGTGGGCGGGCAGCGGCGCACCATGGCGGAGCGCAGCGCTGAATTGCCGGAGGAGGCCTGGCGGGAGATAACGGTGGCCGAGGGAAGCCAGGGTCCCCGCAGCTACCGGTTCAGCGCCCAGCGGGTGCGTCCCACCAGCCGGCGGAAGCCCGGCGAGATCCACTGGGCCATTTACCGCCGGAATCTGGACGACAGCGAGCCGCGCTACTACCTGTCCAACGCTCCGGAGGATACCCCACTGGAGATCCTGGCCTACGTGAGAGGCTCAAGGTGGCGCATAGAAACGGAGTTCGAGACTGAGCAGAGCGATGTGGGGCTGGACGAATACGAGACCCGCACCTGGCCGGGCTGGCATCACCACGTGGCTTTGTGCCTGCTAGGCGGGGCGTTTCTACTGAGCCTGCAACAGGCTTGGGGGGGAATGATGCCCCGGATCACCCGGCCGCAGGTCTACCGGGTGGTGCGAGAGATGCTGCCACGGGAACTGTTCGGCCCGGCTGAGCTGCTGCGGTGGCTCGAGGATACGCAAGAGTGCAACGAGCGGGCCAGGCGCTCCCATGCCAAGCGCCGCGCCGCCCTTCGGGCATCCCCGCACATTCCCCCTTGAACCGTCGTTGTAATACTAGAAATCTGGCCGGAAACCCCGATTCTCCCCGAGCCGTTATTTTCTTGGCGTCGATTACCGATGTAATTATGGAGTCTTGAAACGTATTGCATATACTATCACGCCGTATACGACTGTAATACGTCTGCTTGGCGTAGTGCAAAACCCGGCCAATGGCTTTCCGGCCAGACCTCTAGAAATCTGCCCGGAAACCCCGATTCTCCTCAAGCCGTTATTTTCTTGACGTCGATTACCGATGTAATGATGGGGTCTTGAAACGTATTGGATACACTATCACGCCGAATACGGCTGTAATACGTCTGCTTGGCGTAGTGCAAAACCCGGCCAATGGCTTTCCGGCCAGACCTCTAGGACATAATCTGCATCCCCTGGCCGTATCGCCGACCAAGACCTGGAACCCCTCGCCCACATTCCCAAAATCCAAACCATCGCAAAGTCCAGACCATCGCAAATCTAAACCATCGGAGAATCTCAATCGGAACCATCAGCCACCACCAATCCACCAGCCATCAATACCTCCAGCGCGCCCGCAACGCCATCGCCGAGAACGACTACGTCAACGCCGCCGACCACTTGCGCCGCGCCAGTTCCCACAGCATCACCGCTATCGCCATGCTCACCGAATTTCCGCACAATTCCCGTCGCCGCCTCGAAATCGTCCTGCACCTCTACATCTTCGCCGAACAGCTCAGTCGCTCCCACCTCAAAACCTTCCGACTCACCCATTCCCTGCCCAACTTCCTCACCGGACACCAGCCCGATAACGGCCGCCAGCCCGATGTCGCCCGCGTCGCAACACGCCGTGTCTGCCGTCGCGTCGCCCGACTCGTCACCGCCTGCGACCACATCATCGCCGGACACCCCACGCCCGTCCGCCATCACAAACGCTGGCTCCGCAACCCCACCCCCACCGCCGCGCGTACCCACTCTAATCTGTAGTTGCGAGGGACATAACGTTAATCTGTCATAGCGGGGAGCGTAGGGTTAATCTGTCATTGCAAGGAGCGCAGCCTTAACCTGTCATTGCGAGGAGCGTAGCGACGTGGCAATCTCGATGAGGTTGAACACGTGCCAACGCACCTACCCGGCAATCCCGCCGGACCACCCCACCGCAAAGCCGCTCCCCCCTCTCCCTCAGGGAGAGGGGCCGGGGGTGAGGGCCGCTCCCCTTCCCCCCGAACAACCACGCCCGTTGACGCCCAAATACCCACACCATATAATGCCAGCGAATTCATTTGACACTGCAATCATTCCCACTTTGCTCAAGGAGTCGCGATAATGACCACGGAAGTCCACGAATCCATACTTCACCCAGCTTCCCTTGTAAACGAACTCAAAAAGAACGACGTCTCGCACGTGGTCTGGCTCCCGGACAGCGAAACCAACTTCCTCTATAACATGATGATGGAAGAGCCCACCTTGGACCTGGTTCCGGTGTGCCGCGAAGGCGAAACCATGGCCGTCGCCGCTGGCCTGTGGGTCGGTGGCGCCAAACCCGTCGTCCTCATCCAGAACACCGGCATCTTCGAGGCCGGCGACTCAATCCGCGGCCTCAGCCTCGACCTGAACCAGCCCCTCGTGATGCTCATTGGCTACCGTGGTTGGACCCGGCGCGGCCCCACTCCCGACTCTGCCGGCCGTTTCATTGAACATATCCTCCACGCCTGGGGCATCAACTACTACCTGGTCGAAACCGACGACGACGCCGATCGCATCAGCATCGCCTTCGAAGAAGCCGGGCGGCTCAACCGGCCCGTTGGCGTGCTCATCGGCACCGAATTCGGCTCGTAACCGAAGCATCACACCCAACCCACAACAACCCGTAGGGATAACTCTTATGGTTGCCCTCGCCTCCAGGAGACACCCACATGATTAACAACACCGACGCCGTTCGCATCATCGACAGCAAGCGCGACGACGCCGTAATCATCCCCACCATGAACGCCGGCAACGTCCGCTTCGGATTGCCCACCGTAACCACTAACGAGAACCTCGACCTCCCCATCTCCGGCGCAATGGGCAAGGCCAGCAACGTCGGCCTGGGCGTCGCCCTTGCCCAGCCTGGCCGCAAGGTGTTCGTCCTCGACGGCGACGGCAGCCTCCTCATGAACTTGGGCTCTCTGGTTACCACCTCCACCAAGCAGCCCAAAAATTTCTACCACTTCCTGTTCAACAACGGCGTCTATGCAGTTACCGGCGGCCAGCCCATCCCCGGCTCGGATGGCGTCACCGACTGGACCGAAGTCGCAAAAGGGGCGGGTTACGCCGCCGTCTTCTCCTACGACAACCTTGAAGACCTTACCAACGGCATCGACGAAGCCCTCGCTGCCGAGGGCCCCGTCTTCATCCACCTGGTGGTAGAACCGGAAATCGAGAACACCCCCGTCCAGTTCCGCGTGCGCGGCACCCGCAGCGCCCAACAAGCCTACTCCGAAGTAACCTCCGCCCTCTCCGCCGACTAAACGGACTTCCGAAATCCTTCCTCCCTCGATGGGAGGGCTAGGGAGAGGGCGACAACCCCCAGAAGTCATCCCCTCTCTCTGGAAACCATCGCGCAACCTCTCATTGTGAGGTCGGAAACCATTACACAATCTGTCATTGCGAGGAGCGAAGCGACGCGGCAATCCCGGCTTGAACGCAACGACCATCGCAACGGTGCGCCCATCGCCTGCGCCGCAACCACGGTTATGCAAAACCCCCAATGATAAACTTTGGAGTCCGCAACATCCTCTCCCGTCTTCTCGCCTCCGCAGTGGTCGTGGTCGGTTTCTACCTCCTGTGGGTCGGCTTCGTCGAAAGCAACGTGCTCAAGGCGGTGCCCGGTGGCGCCCTCATACTGGCTGGCCTCTTTCTCATGGTTTCCGGTCGCCGCTCCGAAATCGGGCGGGAACGCAACACAGTTCTACCTCCCAATCCCGACACTGAGGATCAGATTTGATTCCGTCCCAAGAAGTCGCACGAGCAATCAACTTCCATCGCAACGACGCCCTGGTGGTCTCAACCTCCGCTGCCCTGCGCGACTGGCACACCGTTTCGCAGCGCCGTGAGCTTGACGTCGACCTTACCGACTGCATGGATCGCGCCCCCGCCGTCGGTCTCGGTCTGTCGCTGGCGCAACCGGCCCGCCGCGTACTGGTGCTCGACTGCGACTCAACCCTCCGCACCGACCTGGCCAGCCTCGCCACCATCGGCGAGGCCGCTCCCGCCAACCTGGTCCACTTCGTCCTCGAAGACGCCGACCACACTTCCACCGCCGGCGTCCCCATCCCAGGTCTGGACAAGATTGATTTTGAGGGCATGGCCCGCAGCGCCGGCTACGCCCACACCCGCCGGTTCGATGACCTGGAAGAATTGCTGATCGGCCTGGAAGAAATCATGCAGCAGACCGGGCCGACGCTGGTTGCCGTCAAGGTGCTCCCGAACCCCGACCAACCAGACCTGCCAGACCGTCCCATGGCAGAAGGCTGGGCCCAGGTGCGACGCAACCTCCAGGACGAGTCCTAAACGGCGTCTCCGTCCACTGGCGTGGGCATCGGACGCACCACTATCTGACGCGCCACGTTGTAGCCGATGGAAATGCGGTCAACCTCGGTCGCAACCTGCATCACCCCCAGATACGGCAGGGCTTCCAGCAGCGTTATCTGATGCTCAGGCACCAGGTCAGCCGCGCCCAGGAACTTCAGCAATTCGGCGTCTTCTTCGGGCACCCGGTCAACCATGTAGGTTTCACCGCTGGTGGCGTTGTCCAGCGTAACCGCGCCCGGCGCCGGCCCCGATGCGAACCCCTCTGTGCCCGGTATCGGCCAGCCAAACGGCGAGCGGGTCGGGTTCCCCAGCCGTTCCATCAACCTGGATTCCAGCGCCGCCGACATCCCGTGCTCCAGCTGGTGAGCCTCAATGTGGGCTTCGTGCAGCTCCATCCCCAGCAGACTCACCACCAGCCACTCGGCCAGGCGATGCCGTCGGGCAATGTTCTCGCCCTCGGTCTGCCCCCGACTGGTCAGGCGGATGCGCTTGTCGGTCCCAATATCAACCAGGCCCTGCTTCTGCATCCGCCGTAGCATCCCGGCCACCGACGGCACTGAAGTCCCCAATCCCTCGGTCGGCGGCAACTGCCTCAACGCCTCGGTAAGCTGGGTCAGCGTGGGGATGTCCGCGTCTTCCCACATCTTGTATAGCGACAGCAGATAGTTCTCCGTAACCGGAGACAATCTTTCGGACCCATCGTGGCCGTGCGTCATGGTGTCAGGAACGGATTTACGAGGACGTGGCAAGTTGCTCTCTAGGAAAGGGGCGACAACCCCGCTGGGAATGGAAAAATTATACCCCAATTGCCCCGGGCCTGCAGAACCTCCGCTCGTCCTGACAGGGCAATCGCATATTAGATGGCTAGTACCGTGTCAATCTGGTTTTGTAGGGTAGATATGCTGGAGCTTACGGCGAGCATCTTGGGTGGTAAACCGCCAGTCTATGGCTGATTTTGCTGCGTTGCGCTCGCGTTCGAGCGCCGCAACCTCTCGCCGCAGCTCCGGCTCATCGCTGATACGGCGGTTCAGACACCCTCTGCGGAAGACGCTCAACTCGATCTCAGCCATGTTCAGCCAGCTGCCATGCGTAGGAGTGTAATGAAACTCGAGGCGTTGGGCGATGCGCCGAGCTTCGCACGGCTCAAATGCTTCGTAGAGCGAGCCGAGCTTGTGGGTGTTGAGGTTGTCCAGTACCAGCCTGACCACCTCGGCATCAGGGTAGGCCTCGTCCACCAGCCACCGCATCTGGTGCGCGAAGTCCACGGCAGTGCGGCGCTCGGTCACCTCCACATGTCTCCATCCACCCTTCGGCTCGCAGATCATGAACAGGTTCCGGGTCCCGTTTCGCTGGTACTCGGTGTCATAGCGTGCCACCCGTCCGGGGGCAGCCTCGATGGGCGGACGCACCTCCCCAGTCAATTGCCTGGAGGTCTCGTCGAAACACACTACCGGACGCTCCGGATTGTACTCCGGTTGGTACAGGTCCAGCACGTCCTCCATCCGCGCCACGAACTCCCCGCTCACCTTGGGGATACACCACTCTTTCTTCTGCCAGGGCTTGAGTTCGTTTTTTTGAGTATCTGGCGCACCGTCTCCAGGGAGATGCTCTCGGCAAACTCCAACTCCACCACCTGGTCGGCCAACAACTGGAGTGTCCAGTGCGTGTGCCCTGCGGGCGCGGCGCGGCACGCGAAGGCGATCAGGTGCGCTTCCTGCTTGCCGTCCAGCTTGCGCTCCTGGCCCGGCCGCGGTCGGTCATTGATGGCGGCCTCAAGTCCTTCCTCCACGTACCGCTTCCGCGCTCTGGCGACCGTGGCCGCGTTGACCAACAGCACATCGGCTATCTCACGGTCCCGAAGCCCCTGGTCAGCCTTGAGCAGCGACAGCGCACGCTTCACGGTGCGCACTGACGCCTTGCCTCGCTGGGACACCTCATTGAGACGGGAGCGTTCGGCCTCGGTCAACTCTACTTTATACTTGATGGCAGCCATGGCTGGGCACTTCCTCACACAAAGATCATGCCCCAGTATGGCTGCTTTCTCATATTCTTACAAATCTACCTGGCAACGGTACTAAACCGAAGACAAGGTGGGACCTACATTGGTGGGGCGGAGAAAATCGGCTTGTGCGCTGCCGATTAGTTCATCCGCTTGTGCTTGCAGCATGGTCCGGCATCGTCGCTTGACTGCTTCGCGTCGACTGGACAGGCGGGTGAAAAAGTCGCCCACCTGCTCTTGCACTGCGGCCTTGGTGCCCAGGCACCGGTTGGCGGTCGCCTCCTGACGTGCCCAGCCCCAAATGGCCTCGTCAGCGTTGAAATCGGGACTGTAGCTGGGCAGATTCACCAGGTGCAGGTTCAAGCCGGGCGTGGTCAGATAAGCCCTTATTGCGTCGCCCCGATGGGCTGGCGAATTGTCCCAGATCACCGTCAGTGGTTCGGCATGTCGCGCCCGCAGTTGTCGCAGGAAGGCAGCCGAGGTGGCGGAGTTGCTGTTGCCCTCCAGTTCCATCACCTCCACCTCACCGGTCTCCAGACACACCGCCGAGTAGTAGCTGACTTTCTCCCCGCGGCGTGGGCTGGTAGAGTCCACCAGCGCCGGCTCTCCTTTCAATACCCACTTGCCCCGCAGATCGGCATCCGCCCGAAAGTGGGCCTCGTCGGCAAAGAATATCTTGGCACCACTGCGTCGGGCCGACGCAGTCAGCGCGGCGTACTCCACCACGAAGGCTTCCCGCCGTACCGGGTCCGCCTTGACCAACCGCTTCTTGGGGCGTTTCAGCACAAACCCCAACCGGTGCAGATAGTTCAGGCAACTGCTCCGGCTCAGCGACAACCCGAAGTGGTCCGACACAAATTGCCGCACCGCCTTCCAGTTCCAGTTGGATAGGTCGATGCCGGCTTGCGATGGCGACCCCGGCACCGCCGCCTTTAATTCGGCCTGCTGATCCCCGCTCAGCGCGGGGGGGAACCTCCCGACTGCTCAAAAGACAGCGCCCTCGGACCGCCTTCCGCAAATGCCGTGGTCCATTGGCCAATGGTGTGGGCATCCCTGTCCAACGCCCGGGCTACCGCCGCGGCCGTCCAACCCTGCGCCAGCAACCATAGCGCGTGCCAGCGTTCCCGCTCCCGTGGCGTCGGCGCCCGGTACATCCGTCGCCGCGCCTCAGCCTCATCGATCCGCCACCGCTCCAACAGCGCCCCCATCTCATCCATGCCCAACAGCAACCCCCACCATGATTTGCTCACCGACTAACTCAACCGCCCTCATTCTAACCAATGCTGATGTGGGTTTCACCTTGGCTTCGGTTTAGTACTCAATCAATGTTGGAATTGAAGGGATAGAGGCGATGCAATTTGGTTCTGGCGTCCTGGGTGTTGAACCGCCAGTTGATGGTGGCCTTGGAGGCGTTGCGCTGGACCTCATAGGCGTTGATGGCTCGCTGCAGGGCAGTCTCGTCGGGATTACGCCCCTGGAGGCAGGCCCGGGTCAACACGCTGAACTCGATCTCCGCCATGTCCAGCCAACTGGCGTGCTTGGGCGTGTGGTGAAATTCCAGCCGCCTGACGATGCGCCGAGCTTCGGCGGCGGGGAAGGTCTCGTAGAGGGAGGCCATACGATGGGTATTCAGATTGTCCAGCACCACTCGGACCACCGGAGCATCTGGGTAGGCCTCATCCACCAGCCACCGCATCTGGTGGGCAAAGTCTTCCATGGTGCGTCGCTCGGTGATCGCCACGTGTCGCCAGCCGGCCAGGGGTTCGCAGGTCAGGAAGATGTTGCGCGTACCGGCGCGGCGATACTCGTAATCCTGACGCCGCGGTTGTCCCGGCTGCACCGGAATGGGCGGCCTGGTGTCGGCCAGCAACTGAGTGGAGGTCTCATCAAAGCAGACCACCGGCCGGTCCGGGTCGTAGGGCTCAGCGTACAAGTCCAGCACGTCCTCCATCGCCGCCACGAATTCACCCCCTACCTTGGGGATACACCACTGCTGTTATTCACGGGTTTAAACTGAGCCAAAAATTACGGGTTGGAATTGAGCCACCTCGATAGTAAGGGCATCATCGCCAGACATATGGCGGAGGTGCCTGGAAGAATTGCTAAGAGGTGGAGACGTGAAACAGATTTATGAGATGAGAGGGGCGGGTCATTCGACGCGGGCGATTGCTCGGGAGTTGAGGCTCGCACGGAATACGGTGTTGCGGTATCTGAAGTCACCGGAGGCGATACGGCCCAAGCCGCGATCCCGACGAGGGTCGAAGTTGGATCCCTACACCGAGCACATTGACCGGCGGCTGGGGGATGGGCTGGAAAACTGCGTGGTGTTGCTGCGGGAGTTGCGCGACTTGGGGTACGACGGCAGCAACACGATCTTGTCGGAATACGTGAGGCCGCGGCGCCGGCGTCGTCAGCCGGAGGGCGACGATGCGGTTTGAGACGGAGCCGGGAGAGCAGGCGCAGGTGGACTGGGGGAGTTTGTCGTACATCGGCACTGACGGGAAGCAGCGCCGCGTCTGGGTGTTCGTGATGACGCTGGGCTGGTCGCGGGCCTGCTACGTGGAACTGGTGCGCAAGGCGGACACCGCGGCCTTCATCCAGTGCCACGTGAACGCTTTCGAGTACCTGGGCGGCGTGCCGCGCCGGTGCCTTTACGACAATGCCAAGGTGGTCACGCTGGGCCGGGACGAGGAGAAGCGGCCGATCTGGAACCAGCGGATGCTGGACTTCGCCCGGCGGGTGGGTTTTGAGGCTCGGCTGTGCCGGCCCTACCGAGCCCAGACCAAGGGCAAGGTGGAGAACGGGGTCAAGTACGTGCGGCGCAACATGTGGCCCAGCATCCGCTTCACCACGGCATCATCTGGAAACGGGCCGACCTGAACCGGCAAGGGCTGGAGTGGTGCGACGTGGTGGCCAACGCGCGGGTGCACGGAACGACCCACCGGGTGCCGTGGGAGATGCTGGCCGAGGAGCGGCCCCACCTGGGGAAGCTGCCTGATCGGGCCACGCTGGCGCCGTACCTGCGAGAGGACCGCAAGGTGTCCAGGGACGGTTTCGTCAGCTGGGAGGGCTCCCGGTACGGCGTCCACTGGAAGTGGGTAGGGGCCACGGTGCAGGTGGGGGAGCGCCAGGGCACGGTGGAGATCTGGTCCGGTGCTGAGCGCATCGCCGTGCATCCCCGAGCGCAACAGCCCAAGCAGCGCTTCATCCTGCCCGGCCAGTGGTCGGGCCTGCCCAGGGGTGACCACCGGCCTCGGAAAGAGGCAGTGGCGGTGCAGATTCCCGCGGGCGAGGTGGAACGCCGCTCGCTGGAAGTGTACGAGCTGGTGGCGGGAGGTGTGGCATGATCGCTCTGGAACAAGTGCGCCAGCACCTAGAAACCCTGGGCCTCAAGCAGGCCGTCGAAGTCCTGGACAACACCCTGGACGCCGCGGCCAGCAAGCAGCTGACCTATCCCGAGCTGCTGGCCGAACTGCTCGGCGTGGAGGTAGCCGCCCGCCGGGAACGCTACCTCACCACTCGTACCCGGCTGGCCCATCTGCCCTTTCAGCGTACCTTCGAGCAATTCGACTTCGCCTTCCAGCCCTCCATCGACGAGCGGCTGGTCAAGGAACTGGCCAACCTGGCCTTCGTCGCCGAGGCCACCAACGTCCTGCTGCTGGGACCGCCCGGCGTGGGCAAGACCCATCTGGCCATCGCCCTGGCGCTCAGGGCCATCGAGAATGGCCACGGCGCTTACTTCGTCCGCGCCTACGACCTGATGGAGGACCTCAGGAAGGCCAGATCCGAGCACAACCTGGACCGGCGGATGAAGGTCTACCTGGCGCCCAAGGTGCTGGTCGTGGACGAATTCGGCATCTGGCCCTACGACCGGGAGTCGGCCACCGCTTTCTTCACCCTGGTATCGGCCCGGGCAGCCGGCCCTGAGCCTGCCGAAGGGAACGGGGCAGCATCATCCTCACTTCCAACAAGGGCTTCGGCGAGTGGGGTGAACTGCTGGGCGACAGCGTGATCGCCTCGGCGGTGCTGGACCGGCTGCTGCACCACAGCCACGTGCTCAACATCCGCGGCGAGAGCTACCGGCTCAGGGAGAAACGCCAGGCGGGGCTATTCCCGTCGCAACACCACATCAGCGCAGCGTCGGAGGAGGCCGGCGACAACTACGCGCACTGACCGAATCGCTGAGCAAATACCAAGTGGTTCAATTTTAAACCGTTAAAATGGCTCATTTCTAACCCGTCATTGACACTGCTGCTTCCGCCACGGCTGGAGGACGTTTTTTTGAGCCTCAACCGCACCGTCTCATGGGACAGGGACTCCACCAACCCCAACTCCACCACTCGGTCGGCCAAAAAATGCAGGGTCCAGTAGGCGTGGCCATCGGGCGCTGGGCTGCACGCCAGGGCGATCAAGTGGGCCTCCCCCTTGTCATCAAGCTTCCGGTATCGGTTGGCCTGGACCCGGTCCTGCAACACGCCATCTAAACCTTCCTCAGCGTACCGCCGTTTGGCGCGGTACACCGTACCCTTGGAGATGTCCAAAGCGGCCGCCACCTGTGGTGCGTTCCATCCCTCATCTACTTTCAGCAGGGTGCGCGCTCGGGCGATGATACGCGCCGAACTTTTGCCGCTGCGAATCAGCTGGCTCAGTCGCTCGCGTTCGTCCGGCGTCAACTGTACCGCGTATTGCTCCAAGGCCATGTTTACTACACCTCCACACCACTCTATTTTGCAGTCAGCGTAGCACTTGGAAGCCTTTCACTAAAACTACCTACAATGCTGATTTGAACCAGTACTAAACCGAAGACAAGGTGGGACCTACATTGGTGGGGCGGAGAAAATCGGCTTGTGCGCTGCCGATTAGTTCATCCGCTTATGCTTGCAGCATGGTCCGGCATCGTCGCTTGACTGCTTCGCGTCGACTGGACAGGCGGGTGAAAAAGTCGCCCACCTGCTCTTGCACTGCGGCCTTGGTGCCCAGGCACCGGTTGGCGGTCGCCTCCTGACGTGCCCAGCCCCAAATGGCCTCGTCAGCGTTGAAATCGGGACTGTAGCTGGGCAGATTCACCAGGTGCAGGTTCAAGCCGGGCGTGGTCAGATAAGCCCTTATTGCGTCGCCCCGATGGGCTGGCGAATTGTCCCAGATCACCGTCAGTGGTTCGGCATGTCGCGCCCGCAGTTGTCGCAGGAAGGCAGCCGAGGTGGCGGAGTTGCTGTTGCCCTCCAGTTCCATCACCTCCACCTCACCGGTCTCCAGACACACCGCCGAGTAGTAGCTGACTTTCTCCCCGCGGCGTGGGCTGGTAGAGTCCACCAGCGCCGGCTCTCCTTTCAATACCCACTTGCCCCGCAGATCGGCATCCGCCCGAAAGTGGGCCTCGTCGGCAAAGAATATCTTGGCACCACTGCGTCGGGCCGACGCAGTCAGCGCGGCGTACTCCACCACGAAGGCTTCCCGCCGTACCGGGTCCGCCTTGACCAACCGCTTCTTGGGGCGTTTCAGCACAAACCCCAACCGGTGCAGATAGTTCAGGCAACTGCTCCGGCTCAGCGACAACCCGAAGTGGTCCGACACAAATTGCCGCACCGCCTTCCAGTTCCAGTTGGATAGGTCGATGCCGGCTTGCGATGGCGACCCCGGCACCGCCGCCTTTAATTCGGCCTGCTGATCCCCGCTCAGCGCGGGGGGGAACCTCCCGACTGCTCAAAAGACAGCGCCCTCGGACCGCCTTCCGCAAATGCCGTGGTCCATTGGCCAATGGTGTGGGCATCCCTGTCCAACGCCCGGGCTACCGCCGCGGCCGTCCAACCCTGCGCCAGCAACCATAGCGCGTGCCAGCGTTCCCGCTCCCGTGGCGTCGGCGCCCGGTACATCCGTCGCCGCGCCTCAGCCTCATCGATCCGCCACCGCTCCAACAGCGCCCCCATCTCATCCATGCCCAACAGCAACCCCCACCATGATTTGCTCACCGACTAACTCAACCGCCCTCATTCTAACCAATGCTGATGTGGGTTTCACCTTGGCTTCGGTTTAGTACTCAGTCAACGTTGGTAGGGCAGGGGTAAAACCGATGGAGTTTGGTTCTGGCGTCGTGGGTGCTGAACCGCCAGTTGATGGTGACGCCCGCTGCGTTGCGCTCGGTCTCGTAGGCGGTGATTTGGCGTTGCAGAGCGTCTGCGTCGGGGTTTCTTCCCCTGAGGCAGGCACGGGTCAACACGCTGAATTCAATCTCTGCCATCCTTTCGGCAAGCTCAGGACAGGATTGAGCCAACTGGCGTGTTTGGGCGTGTGGTGAAACTCCAGACGTTTGGCGATGCGTCGGGCCTCGGCAGCTGGAAAGGTCTCGTAAAGGGAGGCCATGCGGTGAGTGTTCAGGTTGTCCAGCACCACGCGGACCACTGGGGCATTGAGGTAGACCACGTCCACCAGCCACTGCATCTGGTGGGCGAAGTCCTGCATAGTGCGCCGCTCGGTGATGGCCACGTGGCGCCAGCCCGCCAGGGGTTCGCAGGTCAGGAAGAGGTTGCGGGTGCCGGCGCGCCGATACTCGTAGTCCTGCCGCCGCGGTCGTCCCGGCTGGACGGGCAGCGGAGTGCGCACGTCGGCCAGCAGTTGGGTGGAGGTCTCGTCAAAGCACACCACCGGCCGTTGGGGGTCGTCGGGTTCGGCATACAAGTCCAGCACGTCCTCCATGGCCGCCACAAACTCCCCGTTCAAGCGGGGGTATGTAAAGAGCGCACTTTCGAATCTACCTTGGTGATTCCCCTCCGCAAAAAACGCAAAAAAACAAAGCCGACACCCCCTAGACGCAAAACCAGAGCGGTCTCAGCCAAGCGTACGCCGGCCATCGAACCAACAAGCCCCCAACTCACTGAAGAGGAAAAACGGGAACGCTCGCGGGTACAATCCCGCGAGAACCGCCAACGGCGCAAGAAACTCGGACTATGCAAGGACTGCCCATCCAAGGCGACCCAAGGGCAAACCCGTTGCCCAGATTGCGTCCAGAAACACCGGCGGACACGGCAATCCCAGCGCAAATAAGCCGGCGCAGACCCACCTCGTGGTGGCATCATCTCCAAGCGACGCCCAGCTCGCGCAGCATTTGGTAAACGTTGATTGATCGGACTGGTACTTGTAACTGGTCGCACACGTTGGGAATTTTGACCTGAACCGAGTTCTCAGGTACGCGGACCTCGGATGTCACCACCGTCCCACCGTCCACCCCGGCGTGGGCGATAACCCACGGGTCAGCCCGATCCAAGAACCTACGTCTAGCCTGGTTGTCAGGATAGCGGGTCACAGCAAACTGGATTACTCCGGCGGACGCTTCTTGCACCGCAGGTTCGGCTGCGATGAAGAGCCCCGAGTTCCTCCTCTCTCTGGCCCATGTCGAAAGGTCATCTTGCCCGTCGAGCAGCTCCCCTAGAACCCGAGTCGGGCACGCAATTCGACCGACTTCGATCATCTCGTCAATCAATTCCCAGAACCGAGGCGCGATGTCGAACCCATACGGGCCCTTCATCCCCTCGATGAACACGTTGCTGTCCAGCCAGTAGTCAGGCAAGAGTCAACGGACTACCAAAAAGATGTTCAGCAACGCCGGCCAGACTCTTAACCTTCACCCCCAGCAGGTCCGCCGCCTCGCTGCTGAGCAGGGTGCCACCGGCGGCGCTGGAGACGACAGCTCCCGTAAAAGACTCACCATTACGCGCCGTAAGGGTAAGGTGGAAATTCCCTCCACCCTCCCCTAGCCGCTGACGTTGGCCAACTCGCGCTACCAAGCCGGAGAATAGACCGCGATACGTTGCAGCTGAAAGGAATTCCTGGTCATACGCCTGGCGCAGGATGACCATCGTACTCACCCTGTAATGCCTGCTGAGCACCCGCAGATTGGTATCTACCTTCTCGCTGTCGGGGTCCCACCGAGACCGAAAATCATCTCCCGGCACCAAGGTTTCAGCGGCCACGCGATTGCAGAATTGCTCGACGTCGGAATCCCGTTGCCCAAAGTTCAACCCATAGTTGGGATTGCACACTCCTCCCTCAACGGTCCAGATATGAGCCAACTCGTGGGCCAGAGTGAAGATTTGCGCTGACCTAAAGTCCCTGACGTTGATGAAGACTAGCGGAGCAATATCATCGCTAATGGAAAAGCCGCGAAACTCCTCAACGTCAAGCGGGCGATGGTTGTTGTTACCCACCACGCCGCTCCGCATCACCATGATGCCGCACCCTTCGGCGTTGCGGATCAGAATTCGCATGAACGCTTCCCAGTTGCCGTCCAACTGTCTCGCGCGGTCTACGCCGATGACTTCGCGGATGTTAGCGGCTACTTCCTTCTCAGGATCCGTGGTGTTGAAACTGCCGACGAATGGCAGTTCTTCAACGCCTTCCGACAGACGGTACTCGCGAAACCACTGCTGCTTCCCCAACACATCGTTCAGCAAGTCCAACAAATCGGGGCTGGGACCCCGGCCCGAGTGCCCTGGCGAAGAACGAAAGTCGGCCAGTGGCATCGTTTCTAAAGGAGGTTCCAAAAGATAAAGATACCCGAAGGGGATGTGCAAGGCTTCGGCGAACCCCTCGGCTTGCCGAAAGGTCGGCAACCGCTCACCTGACTCCCAAGCTAATACGGCATCAGGCTTGACGTTCAGCCTGTTGGCAAGTTTGTCAACGGCTACGCCCCGACGCCGGCGGGCCCAAGACATGACGCTCGGGCTGACCATTGCTTCGCTCATAAGGGTGGTTCTGCCAATTGTGCCTGCTGTAAGGCGGTGATAATCCTCCGAGGTGGGGCAATTGTACGGGTCGCGCCAGACGACCGCAAATACACCCCAACGTCACACAACGAAGGCCGTCTCCGTGGGCCCGGATTGCCAGGGGACTAGCCGTAAGGCAGAGCCAAACGGCGGCGCTCGCCACCGCCGTTTGGGAATAACCACTCGTGGAATTCCTCCTGGGTTTCGCAGTCCCGCTGGTCGAAAATTGCCACGGGCATGATCGCCATCAATTGTGATCCTCAAGGGTCACCCACACTACAATGGTTCGCCCTCTTCGTCGTCAGCTCTCCCGTCTCGTAGGTCATAAACGATGTTGTTAACGACGTTGTTATTTCCGTTGATGTAGGTCACAGGTTGGAAGATTACTTGTCCAGATCCAGGCCAGTTCTGGAAACGAGACACGACCTGCCTAATCAATGCATCGATAACGGGTCGCACGATATAGTGCGCGTTGGACCCGACTAGCACTTCGATGACCACGATCCCAACGGCCATTTCGTGAGACCGGTATTCCGCTTGGGCAGACAACGTAACGTCTACACCGTGTTGACCTTTAATCTTGTCGACCAGTTCTCGGATTGCTTTTTTCTCTCCCTCACTCCTAGAGGTCTGGCCGGAAAGCCATTGGCCGGGTTTTGCACTACGCCAAGCAGACGTATTACAGTCGTATACGGCGTGATAGTGTATGCAATACGTTTCAAGACCCCATAATTACATCGGTAATCGACGCCAAGAAAATAACGGCTCGGGGAGAATCGGGGTTTCCGGCCAGATTTCTAGGCTCCATTTTGCTACTGAGCTTTAAGAATAGACCCCTCTGTCACTGCCCACGGTCTCAAGGATTACGCTAATAGACCCGCTGCTCCAGTAGTTTGCTCAACTGTCGCAAACGAGCCATTTGGTCATTAGGATCACTTTCTGCCCAGCCGTTAGCGTACAGCGGCCTTCGTTGGCCACCGTACCGAATGTCGTCTATTGTTAGCCATTTTGCGCGGCCGCGGAGAGTAGCTATTTCATCGTCTGGGACTGCCCACTCATCCTTGAATTTGTTGATGGCGAACCTAACAGTACTGATACTCTGGGTATGAGCTGCGGCCCGCGCTTCATCACAACGCTCCCAATAGATCTCGTGGTCGGTGACGTAGCGGGCCGTATCCATCAAGGTATCCCGGTAATCATTGAGGCGTGGAGGAGTATTTGGGCCCGTTTTCACCAAGTGTAACCACGCTTGAACATCATTTTGGAATACCGGTTCCGCAGCGTTCGCAAGTGAGCGTTCCTCTTGGACTTCAGCGTAGGTTTTTACGCGTACTGGTTTGTGGGCGTCTGGGATGATCTCGCCAGTTGCTATCGCCAATACGTGCCCTAATTCCGCCTGGCGTTTACGTTCGCTACGACGATGTTGGAGGTATTGGAAAACTGTACCGACGACGATGCAAAGTACAGCAATCCACCGCTGATCCTCCAAATAATAACCGGCAGCTAGTCCAACAATAAGGCTGGTAGCAAACGGCAATAGCATGGCGGCGTTGAGCACTACAGCCAGCGACAACATGGCCCATGCTATCGGCAATGCCACCAAAAACCCCGCCAAAAATATGAAACATCCCGGTCGAGACAAAACCCAGCAGACGACCGCCACCATTAGATACCAGATCCGGCTGTAAGCAGGAACAGGATCTTCCAATGTGGTGTCCGCATGGAAAATTAGCCTGATCTGTCTGGAACTATGAGTAGCACGGATCCAACACACTGGGACCGCAGCCCAAACAGTCCTATGAGCAGCCTTAACCGTCCTGTGTAATTGGTAGACAAGCACGAAAAACGATTTGATGGACAGCATTTGGGAGAGCCAATTTGTATCCGACAAATCATCTATCCAATATTCCCCGCATCCGCAATTGCAGGAAACCCGTTTCGCCGGCGTCCACCGTGCGAATAAACGGTTCCGCCGCTTATGAGACAAAAACTCTTCACAGTAGGCGCGATAAGCTAGGAACTCGTCATGACGTTCTTCGGATGATTTCATAATCGCGATTGCTCAGAGTGATGCCTTTATGCCAATCCGTTCGACCGATTACATATAGTCGACTTTGCGGGCAATCGCCGCCAAATTACCGTCTTGCATCCTACTGACGCATGCGGTGAATAGTGGTTCAGAGTAGGCTCTGGAGCTGGACGAGGCGGTTGTTCCCCTCATCAACGACTACTCGGTCGAAAAGAGGATGTGAAAGGGCTTGCTTGGGCTCTCTGTGAGACGTCAAGCCCTTCATCGGCGTTGGGCGAGGTTCCCACACCAGTAGCGCGATGTATTTGATGGATTCATTGGGAATGTAACCGTAGTAACAGCAGAGTGATATGAGCCATTCGCAGAACATTTTGCCGTTGGCTATTTGCCTTTTGTAATCACCCTTGTTGGAGGTTTTCTGTTCTATCACGAACAGATATGCCTGCTTCTTGTGAATGACGGCAACCATCGCGTCGCACATCTTGGCGATATGTTTTGGTGGGCTATTGCCCAAAAAAGCGAACGGTGGATGGTCTTCATCGTCCAAAGAAAACCCAAAGGCATTCATGTTCGGAGCGCGGATCCGGACATCATTGGCCAGGCACCAATCGCGTTTTTGCCTTGGTAGGTGATATTGTCCGTCGATCACCTTTTTGAGTGTATCAATCACCTTATTGGTCATCTCGGCGCTCCTGAATGCCGTAGTAGATGTCGTTGTTGACGGCATTTATCTGTTCGATCACGTCGTCAAACGTATCAGCGCGAATGCCGTCGTGGGCTGTGATATCCGAGGGTTCGATGGTCTGGTCTTTGAACACGTAAGTCCCAACCAACTCTGGGTCGAGGATTTCATCGTCGTGGTAGCGGTACTTCCTTCGGAAACGGAAAGCGTCCTCATGATTGAGCATAATGAGGGAGTTGAACTCGCGGACTATGTAATCGCTATGCGTGCTGATAACGACGTGGACACCCGCGTTCACCAACCGGGCCAGTAACCTGGCTATTGTGCGCTGGCTGGAGGGGTGCAAATTCAGCTCAGGCTCGTCGATCATGAGAATGTTGCCGGGGAGAGCCTGACTTTCGAGATAGAACCAAAGTGCGAATAGGCTTTTGACAGCGCTGGAGGTCGCGTGCAAGGGAATACGTCGTGTACTGCGCGTATCCTCCCTTGTGCGATAGGGCCTGAATTGGATGCTGTCGGTGCGGGGGTCGATGCGGTATGCGCCGCCGGCCAAGTAACGTTTCACGCGTTCTGCGAGTGAATGAAACGTCGGCTGGCCTGCGGGCTCGATTTCCGATAAACGGTTCAGCCAGTCGATGTAATCCGCGATCGGCTCGGCGTAGCGGGAGTCCACGACATCGCGTAGAAGGTCCTCGAGGTCAATGCCCTCTCGGGAAGCTCGGTGTAGCAAGCCAGTGCGGCGCCGCCTCAGTTCGCGGTAAAACAGATGCAAGCCGTTGCGCTCGGCTGGCATTAGGAAAATGTCAGGGAACTGGCCCTCGGCGATTAATCGCCCAAAGTCATGGTCCGGCGAAAGGTTGAACTCAGCTGTACCAAGTAAAGCGCGTGAGACATTGAAAGTATAGGGGAGGTACTCGTTGACGGATGAGCGCCAGGATTCTACGGTGTCTTCGGGGATCTCTTCTAGTGTCGCTGCGATTATGGGCAATAACTTGTAGAAAGTGTAAAGCGCATAGATGGTCCACGTTTTCCCCGTGTTGTTTTCCCCGTAGAAAATGGTGAGGGGTTTGTGCGTGAACTGACCGTATTTCACGCTGCCCAAGTTTTTGACTTCGAATGTCAGTGGGGTTAGTTGGGTATCCATCTTGGTGTCGCCCCTGAAAGTTGCGGGGTGGAATTGGCGGTTATTTCCATTGCCCATTGATGCAACTGGGCTGAACGGATCGCATCCTGAATGGTATGGGATCGATGCGCATTATAGCGCGCCAAAGCGAAGCGCACCCGTTGAGGACTCCTCTTTAATTGCCAGACGGCGGGCACGAATGAGCACCAGAGGAACACCGGAACCGTGCGGAGCCGTGAAGTAGCCCACCTCACCTTTCGCCCAACGACAGAATACCGAGGCGTGTCGCCGTCATGACGGCCTCGAACCTCGACTTCGCGTTCAGCTTCCGGCGTAGATTCGCGACGTGCGACCGCACCGTATGGAGCGTGACCTCCAGCTCAGCGGCGATGTACTCGTTCTCCCAGCCCAGCGCCATTAGCCTCAGCACCTCCAGCTCGCGAGGCGTCAGCGGCTGCAAGTGAGGCTCGTCAGGAACCTCGGCCGGCACTGGCGGGTCGGCACCATCGTCCTGTTCCACGACGACCAGATCACCCACCGGCAAAGCAGCGTTAGTCACCCGTTCTCGAAATAGATAAACAACCACGGTACCGACGTCCGGCAACCAAGGCACCACCACGGGCCTGACGTCTAGCCACTTGACTTCGCCCCACGAGGCGCGCATCGCCAGTTCGACGGCCGGCGGCACCAGACCGGCCCGGGCGTAACGCATGCACGCGCAGCAGTCCACGCACTCGGCTGTGAGACCACTACGCCCGAGCCCCGACGGGATCTCGGAGCACTTCGCCCCCACCAGGCGCTCGGCCGTGTAGCCCAGCATCTCACGGGCCTTCCGGTCCCAGAACACTATCGTCTGGTCGAGCGAAACGGCCATGACACCGTAGGGCCAAGTGGCCAGCAGACCGAACAGAGCATCCGGTGTCAAACGAACCTACCCATGAGTTATGCGCGGCACCCCGCCGGCCGGACCGACAGTGCGAAGAGATCCTATGCGGACCGACCATCAAATTGACCCCACGAGGCACCAGATTGGTGCTCCGCGCAGGTGGCGTCAAAGTACTATTGCGGGTTTTGACCGTCCATCGCTTTTCAATATGATGCCTTGATAGGCGTCCGTTGAGGGCAATACGCCCCATTCTGGTCAATATGACCGTGTTCTCTACTCATTTATACGACAAACGTCCGTTAACTGGTCTAGTATTCTAATATGAGAATACGCAAACCAAAATCCTGCAAGCACACGACGAAACTGGCCAGCAAATCGCCGTCAGGTACCCCGGGACGAGTCCGCCATGCGCAGGACTACGGGGATAACTGCCCGTTATCCGACAGGGTGAATTCGTCACAATATCCCAATATCCCAAGTGCTCTCCAAGCAAAACCATGCAGTCGGGGCCACCAGGCCACATTCCATCGTGGGAAGGACCAAATGAACCAACGACTCAACAAAGTACTAGGCAAACCCAGCGGATGACTGAGGATTATCCAGCCGACACGGCCACAGCCGGCAACGCCTACCCAAACGGAACTACGCATACGCTGGCCAGCCTCGAGTACGACACTGACTACAACGTCAGATTACGAGCACGCTACACAGACGGAGCGAACGCCGACAGCCCCTGGAACGGGCCGTGGACGGAACGCCACCGCATTCCGACACGCAACGCCCAGAGCGCCCACGGTTAGCGCTCCGAGGTCCACTAAATAACCAAGCCGTCGATGAGAAAAGCACACCTACTAACACGCACTGCCTTACGGAAGGCAACCAACCTAAAAGGACCCCAATCATGAAACTCTTGTCTCCATCAGTCTCCACCAAGCACCCGACCTCTGAAGAGAGCCTACACCCCAAGTCGTTCCAGTCCTGGCGCTGGGTTTTTCTGGCCGCCATCCTGCTGGCCGCCGTTACCATCAGCACGTTCTACTTCTCGAGTGCCCAGGCGCAGGCAAACAAAGGCGCCATAACGGGCCTCACACTGACCAGCGACGCGCCCGGCACCCTGACCGTGTCCTGGGACACGGCCAGCCCCACGCCCACCGACTACCGCGTTGACTGGGCCAAGTCCGGCGAGGACTACAAGTCATGGAAGGTTGATGAGGGCCACAAGTACCCAGACCCCAGCGCCACGACCGCGACCATCGCGGACCTCGACCACGATACCGAGTACAAGATCCGCATGCGTGCCCGCTACTACAGGGGCGAACACGAAGGCAAATCCTGGGGCGGACCATGGGCAGAAGCCACCATCACGGTGGCCGGAGAGCCGGCGGAGACGCCCACCCCTGCACCGGTCCAACAACCGGCTAAAGAAGACCCGGTCCAGGAAGAACCGGTCCCGGAAGATACAACTCCGGTAGCAGGAACCATAGACACTCTCACCGCCACCGACGACGACACTGGCCAGCTCGTCCTCACCTGGGGATCCCCAGCAGCTCCAAACGCCACGCCCACGGACTACCACGTCAACTGGGCCAAGAGCGCCGAGGACTACCCCGCCGACACGGCGGAAGCCGGCAACGCTCATCCAACTACGACCACGCATACCCTGACCGGCCTCGAGTACGACACCGACTACAACGTCAGGGTAAGGGCGCACTACAGCGACGGCGAGAACGCCGACAGCCCCTGGAACGGACCCTGGACGGAGACAACCGCCCAGGTCAAGCTGCCCTTGCCCGCGGCACCGTTCATCGGGGCAACCGCAGTAACGCCCGATGTGGACGTGCTGCTCTCATGGTTCAACCTCGAGGAAGACGACTCGATCACCGGCTACCAGATATTGCGCGGCCCCAAGGCCGACTCCCTGGTGGTCATCGAGGACGACACCGGCTCGACTTCGACCAGCTACACCGACGAGACGCCACCTGCGGGTCAGACCCACACCTACGGCGTGAAGGCCCGCAACGCCTCGGGGCTGAGCCCTCTGTCGAACACGCTCACCGCGACCGTGCCGGCGGCAAAGGAAGAGGAAGTCCTCATCGTCGCACGGCATGAATCTACCGATGAGACTCTGGTTTCAAACGTAGGACAGACTGCTGTTGCTGGAATTGCCCTTGCAGGCCCCGTTATAACCTCGAGAGATAGCTACCACGCCGAGACTGCCATGCCGTTCACGACGGGCACCAACACACTCGGCTACCACTCAACGGGTGTCCAGTTATATATGGGCAAATCTTTGGGAAACGACCCCACCCCACAAGTCTCCATACGAGGAGACAACGCAGGCCTTCCCAGCGAAACCGTGCTGTACGATCTCGACACCTCCACGGCAATCGCAACCATTCTCGTTCAGCCAATCACGTTCACCACGACCGATGCCTTCACCCTGCAACCCGCCACTTTATATTGGCTGCACGTCAACGCCACCGTAGCAACAGCCAAAGTACAACAGACCGCAAGCAACAACGAAGACACCGAGTCGAAAGCGGGTTGGAGCATTAGCAACGCCAGCGTTACCAGGAGAGATGGAGGAACCTGGGCCACGGACGAGAACAGCCATAGCCTGCGAATGAAGATACTCGGGCACGTCGCACCGCCGTCCACATTAGTGTCAAACGTAGGACAGACTGCTGTTGCTGGAATTGCCCTTGCAGGCCCCGTTATAACCTCGAGAGATAGCTACCACGCCGAAACTGCCATGCCGTTCACGACGGGCACCAACACACTCGGCTACCACTCAACGGGTGTCCAGTTATATATGGGCAAATCTTTGGGAAACGACCCCACCCCACAAGTCTCCATACGAGGAGACAACGCAGGCCTTCCCAGCGAAACCGTGCTGTACGATCTCGACACCTCCACGGCAATCGCAACCATTCTCGTTCAGCCAATCACGTTCACCACGACCGATGCCTTCACCCTGCAACCCGCCACTTTATATTGGCTGCACGTCAACGCCACCGTAGCAACAGCCAAAGTACAACAGACCGCAAGCAACAACGAAGACACCGAGTCGAAAGCGGGTTGGAGCATTGGCAACGCCAGCGTTACCAGGAGAGATGGAGGAACCTGGGCCACGGACGAGAACAGCCATAGCCTGCGAATGAAGATACTCGGGCACGTCGCACCGCCGCCCACATTAGTGTCAAACCTGCGGCAGACTGCTGTTTCTGGAGATGCCCAGGCAGGCTTTGTTTCAGGCAACCATCACGAAACTGCCATGCCGTTCACGACGGGCAGCCACACGCTCCGCTACCGCCTAACCAGCATCCAGTTATATCTGAGCAGAGTTTCGGGATCTCCCCTCGTATACATCTCCATACAACAAGACAACGCCGGCCTTCCCGGCAACACCACCCTAGCCCGTCTCAACATGTCCACGGCAATCACAGCTGACGCAAACATTCCCCAGCTGATCACGTTCACCACATCCGGTGAAGTCACGCTACAACCCGATACTTTATATTGGCTGCACGTCAACGCCAGCACCACCCTAGCACCAGCCGGAGTCCGACAGACCGCAAGCGACGACGAAGACACCGAGTCACAAGCGGGTTGGAGCATTGGCGACCATAGGGTCAGCAGGATAGATCGTGGAACCTGGACCACGCCCACGTCCCACAACAGCCTGAAAATGAGGATACTCGGGCACGTCATATTGCCCACGATCGCAGATCTACCTGCTGACACCACCACCACCGCACTTTTGGCCGTGAATGAAAGTGTGACAGGCCAACATGAACACGGTAGAGACGTCGATTGGTTCGCCTTCGAGGCCGAAGCCGACACCAATTACCAATTCACCGCCAATCAGGGCCAGAAGTTTGCCACGCTCAACGTGTTGAGAATCTTCCAGGATGATGGCACGGAACTCAGAAACAGTTTAATAGCGAAAAAGGACAATGCCTACCACGGCGTCGACCGGCTCAACAACATCGCCTTCCGGACAGATACGGCAAGCACCTACTATGTGTCGATAGAGGGTTGGCACGGGGGCGGCTCCAACGTCCCGTACACCCTTGCCATGTTTGACGACGACTACTCCGATGACATAACCACGACGGGCGTCGTCGATGTGGGCGAAAGTTTCCAGAACTACGTGATGCGTACGGGCGCAAACCCAGAGAGTTCAAGAACTGATGACGTAGACTGGATCCGCGTCGCCCTGAAAGCGGACGTGACGTACGAAATCGTTTACGACGTGGCCTGTCTTCATCAGGGTAGAATCGAAGGCATATACGGCCCAGACGGCACCCTGCTCCCTGACACCACCCTTGACTGGCCGCGTAAAACGAAAGGGTGGTGTACCGACCTCACCACCGAATTCACCCCGTCGTCAGACGACGACTACTACATCGCCGTCTCCGCCCAAGGGTCCCATTTCCCGATCGGGTCCGTTAATCCCTTCCAGGGTGTGCAAGGCATCCTGACCATCACCGCCAAATAATTCGGCGATGGGGAACTCCTTCTTGGTGCGTGGCGAGCGCAAAGTCAGCGACTCTCACGAGTGATACCGTGAGAGTCGCTGACGTCAACGGCTTAACAAATCCAAGGTTTGAATATCAACCGCAGCGTGTGGACCACGCAACCCAAACCGACATCCCAGGGGCGGTGTCGAAGACTTACACGCTGACGGACAACGACGTAGGCAAGCGGATACAACTGCAAGTGCAGTTCAACGATGACGAAGGCACCGAAGAGATGAGGACCGGACCCGCCACCTCGGTCATCGGGACCGCGACGCCACGGCTCCTGGTCGGCAACCTTACCAGAAATGTCGTGGGGTCCATAGGCGCAGCCTACACCCAATCGACTGGCTTAGTCACGGGGTCGCATGAGTTCGGCTATGCGATCGAAGACGTCACGGCACATCGGGGTGTGACCGGACCTCTGAGCGACGGCGATGCCGAGATTCGCGTGTATGACTCCACGTCGAACGGCACTCCTACCGAGCGCAAGCCCAACAATCTGATTATGACCGCCAATAATCTCATCAACGTCAACGGCGTAATTGTGAACTACGGTACGCAGTCATGGGTGAAGCTCGATCCAGACACCACCTATCACATCGCACTGGCCGCACTCTCCGTTGGGCCACTTAGCTGCAAGACAGCCCACCAGACTGGCGTAGACAGCGACTCGCTGGCAGGTTTCTCCATCATCTATCGCACGTACCAATTATCAGACGAAGGCGTGACGAGTAGCCAACTCGATCGCGCGTGCGGTTTCCAGATCCAAGGCTTTGAGTTGCAGTCGTTAAACTTCGTACAGAGCATAGAGTTCACGTCGTCACCGACGCATTCCGGGATGTACGCGACCGGCGAGACGATCGAGGCAACGGCGACGCTCAACCAGGCGGTCACTTTTGATGGTCCGACGCCCATGATGATGATGCAGGTGGGCGACAACGAACGCGAGATGACCTACGTACCGTCAGCGAGCACTAGGACTTCATGGGTGTTCCGCTACACGGTTGTCGCCGATGACCGCGACGACGACGGTATGTCGTTCAATCACTACGCACTTCATGGTTATGCGGACGCGGACCTGTCTAATCCCGAATCCACCGAAGCGATGGGCCGTGGCGTTGACACCAGGGATGATGGGCAAGGGAAGGCGAACGGGGCAAGCCCGATTCCAATAGATGGGGATGAGGGCGGCGTGAGATAGCCACACAGACACGATGATGGCGGCCCGCGGTGGCGATGCTGGGCGAAATTGTCAGGGTAGCGTGCAGCAAGAGACGCTCGGGGACCAGCCTGGCGCAAGTCTGCGAGGCGGTCGGGTAGTCTGGTGAGTGGGTCAGATCTCCGTCGGCGTTGACACCAGCGGTGCCGTCAGGCTGGGAGTGGAATTGCTCGCAATCGAGCCAAGGCGCGACTGAACTGGTTTTTCCAGGGCCAGCGCTGGGGCAGATGCAAAGTGAGGCGGCGCGCCGAGCGGGTGAGCCGTCCGGCGAGGGAGAAGAAGCGTCGTCGGAGGGTCTTGGTGGTTACCAGTTGCTCACCCAGACCGATGCGCGCGGTCCAGCGGGCCAGGTTATGCGCCATCACCTGCACCGCCAGCCAGGCGCCGTTGGCGGCGAAGCGGCCTGAGGGGAGATGGTTGAGCCCGACGCCGTACTTGAGGTCTCGGATGGCGTTCTCGATCTCGGCGTGGCGCCGATGGTCGGCCTCCAGTTCCAGGGTGTCCCCGTCTCGGTCGGTGATGCAGCCGTGATAGCGGTAGCTGGCGAAGAGGGCCAGCTGGGAGCCGGGCGTGGGCTGCACCCGCCGGACGATGAGCCGCACCGGTGCGGCGTCGGGCTCATCCTGGAAGGGGACGTAGGTGGTCTCCGCCACGTCGGCGGCGCCGTCCATCCAGTAGGGAATCGGCGTCCAGTCAGTCTCGGGTATGGCCTCGATGATATTCCGCAGGCGGGCTTGCTGGCGGATGGTGATGGAGTAGCGGACATCCATCTTGCGGCAGACGGCGACGATGGCGTGGGTGTAGAAGCCGCTGTCAGCCCGCACCGTGAGTTGTCCCCTGGCCCCGCCGTAGCGTACCCGTCCCACCGTCTCGCGTAGAAAGTGGGCGGCGCCCCGAACGGTGTTGGCGCGGCCCTTGCGCAGCCGAGCCATCAGCACGTCGCCGGTTCCGGCGGCAATGGCCAGCAGCGGGTGATAGCCTCGCTGGCCGGTGTAGCCGTGGTCGCGCGCCCCCTCCTTGGCCAGACCGTATGTCTCGCAGATGGTGGAGTCCAGGTCGATGGTCAACGGCCCGTCGCCGGGTCCGGCCCCAGCCGACCAGGCCCGGGCCAGCAGCTCCCGGCTGACCCGATCCAGTTGGCGGACGTGGCCCCACCGGAAACTGCGCAGGAAGGTCCCCAGGGTGGATGGCGCCTTGACTACGCAGCCGATGGCGCTAGCCGTCCCGCCGGTGCGCAGCACGTCGGCGTCGTCAATGCAGTCTCCTCCGGCCAGAGCAGAAGCCACCAGCGTCATCACCTTGTCGCCGGTGTTGGCTCGGCCTGGGGCGCGACCCAGGTCCAGGTGCCGGTCAACCAGTTCGGGCCGGCCCAGATGCCGGCCCAGCGTGGCTGGCAGGATCAGCCCAGCATTGGCCACCAGGCGGTGGTCGTCAAAGGCGATTTGGATGCGGTCGGGGTGGTCATCTGCTAGCATCTTTTGGGTGCTCCTGGCCTGGGGACGGTTTCCTGTTTCAAAAGCCATTATCCCAGATGCACAGGAGCACTTTCTTACCCCTTCAGCACACCGCGACACTCATCTTTTCGGTGGATTGGGGTTCAGACCTGGGAGGAGCCACAGGGAGTCCTGTCCATCGAGGCCAAACGTCAGGTCGTCAGGATGTACGAGATCCTGACCGGAAGAATGCTCCTGAACTCAACGACAGACAACCCCTGAGCGAATCAGTAGCCCACACCAGCAGTAACCGGCACAACCAGAGCGGAGCGGAGGTGCGGACATGCCCGCGAAGAAGAAAAATGACGGAGAGCCCAAAAGAGTCGTCTTCTACATCAGGTTTTCCAGCTGGCAACAAGATGCCGAAAACTCCAAGGAAGGACAGCTTAACGCCCTACAAGACTACGCAGATTCCAATGGGAAAATTTGCGTAGGGATCTACATCGACGAAGCCATCAGCGGAAAGAGAGACGACCGGATGGAACTTAACCGGCTGATGCGGGACGGCCAGAGCCGGGACCGGCCCTTCGACGAAGTCCTGATCTGGAAATTCGACAGGTTCGGCCGCCGGGCCAGCACCATCGACCGCCGCGCAACGGATCTCGAGAGCCTCGACATTGCGGTCACCGCCATCCGGCAACCCATTGACGGAAAACCCGCCGTGGTGAGGTTCGTCCGGAACCTGTTGGGCAACATCAGCGAGTACTTCAGCGACAACATGGGCGAGGACATTGCCCGAGGACGGAGAACATCTGCCGGCCATGGGGTCTGGACCAATTCGTCCGTCCCGTTCGGACTCATGAGGGAATACCGGATGGACAGAGGCCGGATGCGGCCGTTCTTGGTACCCGATCCCAAGACCGCATGGATCATCGTGCAGTTGTTCGGCATGTACCTCGATGGCACCGGGACCTCAAAGATCACCAAGACTTTCCGGGACGAAGGTGTGCCAAACTCCTCCAACAAGCCATGGACTCCAAGCCTGGTCAGGAAGAGGATAAAAAACATCGCATACGCTGGCTTTGTCCATTACGGAAAGCGCTCAAAATTCGATGATGTAGAAGTGCTGGCGCCTTGGGCCGAAATGGAGCTCATAAGCCTCGAAGAATACAACAGGGCGCAGGAGATAATGGCATCCCGCACCCCGAAGAGAAAACACCCGCGAGAGGTCGCCAGCGTCCATATCCTCAGCGGACTGGTCCGCTGCGACAAGAGCAAATACAAGATGAGCCCCACCGGCGGGAAACGCAGTTACTACAACTGCAACGGGAGGCGTGCCGGAATATGCCCGTCCTGCGACACCCCAAATCCGAGGGCGGAACATTTGGACGCTGCCGTGCTCGAACACGTAATCAACAGGATACTCATTGAGGAGAATACGGAAAGGATCATCGCCATCGTCGCCAAGAGCCAGACGGAAACCACGATGGAAGTGGAAGAAGAACTGAAGAATGTCAGTATGGAAATCGAGAACCAAAAGGAATACAGAAACAACCTGCTCAGGCTGGTCGAGACCGGAGGCGCCGTACCGACAGACATCTCAGAAAGGCTGGATGAAATCAGGGCGACACTGACCCAGTTGGAAACTAACGCCCTGAAAGCAAAGGCCAAGTGGTCAAACGAGAAGGGCCTCACATCAAACCCCCGAAAGGTGGCTGCTTACGCCAAGAACCTCGAGACCTATCTCCGGGGAACCAACCTGGATCTCACCAAGCAAATCCTGAATGAATTGATAACGGAAATAAGAATCCGCCCAGGAGAGGAAAAAGACACTGTAACCGTGATCATCAGGTACAGGATCCCCATGCCGCCCAAGGGTTGGACCGAGAAGGCTGACGTAGAAGAATTGCTGTTCACCAAAGGTATGCGCTCTTTAGACCCCCCCGTTCACTCGGGGGATGCACCACTGCTGCTTACGCCAGGGCTTGAGGGCGTTTTTTTGAGCCGCTGCCGCACCGTCTCGTGGGACAGCGACGCCACCACTCCCAATTCCACCACCTTGCCAGCCAGCAACCGCAGGCTCCAGTGGTCATGGCCCTCGGGGGCGTCACTGCACGCCAACGCAATCAGGTGGGCTTCGCCCCGATCGTCCAGCTTGCGATACCGGTTGGCTTGGGGATGGTCGTGCAGCACACCGTCCAACCCCTCCTCGGAATACCGCCGTTTGGTGCGGAACACCGTGCGCGGCGACGTATCCAGGACCACCGCCACCTGGGACGCGCTCCACCCTTCGTCGGTCTTGAGCAGGATGCGCGCCCGATTGATGACCCGAGCAGGATGCCGCCCGCTGTGGATCAATCCCCTCAATTGATCCCGATCTTCCACCGACAACCGTACCGTGTATTTCTCCTGAACCATGGATGCCACACCTCCCGCACCGCTGTTTGCCAGTCAGCGTAACAACCCTGGCCCGTTTCACGCTTCATCTGCCCTTTCAGGTTTGACTGAATACTAGCGTCATGCAGGAGCGCATCGGCCAACTGTGCGGCCAATTCAAGCTGCCCACGGTAGCTGCGGAGACGGTGGCCCGTTTCACCGCCGCTGGCCACGGCGACGCCCTGGCAACTTTCCTGGAAGTACTGGAACAGGAGGCTGAGGATCGCCGCCACCGCCGCACCAACCGGCTGCGCCGGGAATCCAGGCTGCCCTCAGGCAAGACTTGGGAGACCTTCGAGCACGACCGAGTCCCCCTGGCCATCAGGCAGCAACTTGATCATCTGGCCCAGGGCAGCTTCGTCGAGCGCGGCGTCAACGTGCTGGCCTTCGGGCTGCCCGGCACCGGCAAGACCCACGCCCGGTGCGCCCTGGGCCACCGCCTGGTGGAAGCCGGCCACTCCGTCCTCTTCGCTCCAGCCTACCGCCTGGTGCAGGAACTCCTCGCCGCCAAACGCGACCTGGATCTGCCCCGCCGGCTGCGCAAGCTGGACAACTTCGACTTCCTGCTCCTCGACGACCTGGGCTACCTGCCCCAGCGCGCCGAAGAGTCCGAGGTCCTCTTCACCCTGATCGCCGAACGCTACGAGCGCCGGTCGTTGGGCATCACGTCAAACCTGGTCTTCTCGGAGTGGGAGCGCATCTTTGCCAACCCCATGGCCACCGCTGCGGCCATCGAACGGGTGGTCCATCACTCCGTCATCCTGGAGTTTGACGTCCCCAGCTACCGCACCAACGCTGCCCAACAACGGGGCCACGCCGAGGAGGTGAACCGGCAAAACTAGTTGACGCTAAACCGGCAAGAATGCTTGACGCGGGACAACCGGTCGAACTGCCGACGGTAGGCGAGCTCCACGCCGTGAAAGGCAAGTAGTGCATTTAGCCCGGCCCCGACGTGATCGCCATCGCTGAGGTGATCAATGACAACCTGTCCTGCCGGCCCCTTACCCCTTCAGGCGATCGTTGGTCAATTAGCGGAGTGACTTTCCATCTTGCCCGAATGATAGGATTCACGTGAGACACGTAAACTGTCAGGGGCGGCCGAAAGCGAAGATCAACCCTGCATTCCGGTGGAACTCTTCGACCTGGAGGGAGAGACGTAGATCGAAGAAAACCGACGGTTGAAATGACCATCACCATGGATAACAACTAACGCACCGGCATCTACAAACGAAGCGGTCAATCTGCCCCGTCGTCAAGGTTTCCCGGTGCTCGGAGAGGCTCGACGTGGAGTGTATTAATGCATCGCTCGATGGCGCGACCATTACCCCGTGCGACATAACCAGTTTCAGTCAGTTGTTGGTGGCGCAGGTGCCGGCGTCGTCTGGAACAGGTCCACCTTGGAACACTTCAGAAGCTGATTAGCATGCGGTCCCTTTGAGTCAGGACCGCGTAGCCCGACTCCCGTCAGCGTCGCTGAAGGTTGGAGTTTCAGGCACATCCCCACTCATCCTCGACTTTGTACAAAAGCTAGATAAATTATAAGAACAGGGTAAGCTCGACCAAATCACCAAAAGAGGTCGAGTATGCCTACCCTGCCCGCAGTCATAGTAACCCTGCTGCTGCCCTTTGAGCACCTGTTTGACCCCAGGACCTGGCGCAAAGCCCAACTCCTGGCCATGGGAGCGATCCTGTCTCCCGGCAAGCGCACCGTGTCCTCCGCCCTCAACATCCTGGGGATTGGGCAGCACGGCGACTTCGCCATCTATCACCACGTGCTCAACCGTGCCCGATGGTCGCCGCTGCAACTGAGCCGGGTGCTGTTGCTGCTGGTGGCCGGGCGCCTTGGTTCATCCACCGAGCCGTTGGTGTTCGGCATTGACGAGACGGTGGAACGACGCTGGGGCCGGAAGATTGCGGCCAAGGGGCGGTATCGGGATCCGGTGCGGTCCAAGGACGACCAGGTGGTGATGACCCCCGGATTGCAATGGGTGAGCCTGATGTTGCTGACGCGTATCGGATGGGCGGGTCGACACTGGGCGCTGCCGTTTTTGACCGCGCTGGTGGTGTCGGCCCGCTACGACCGGCGCAAAGGTCGCCGGCACAAGACGGTCACCGACTACGCCCAGCAGATGCTGGTCTGCCTGCGCCGGTGGCTGCCGGACCGGGACCTGGTGGTGGTGGCCGATGGCGGCTACGCCAAGCGCGAGTTCCTGCGGCATTGCCAGAACATGTCAAAGCCGATTGTCGTCGTCACCAAACTGCGCAAGGACGCGTCCCGGTACCAGCCCGCGCCACCGCGGCGGCCCGGCCAGATCGGGCGGCCCCGGGTGGTCGGCGCGCGATTGCCCAGTCCCACGGCGGTGCTGGACGATCCCGCTACACAATGGATTCCCTACCGCGCCACCGGTTCCGACGGCAGTACCGCCATGGTCGAGCTCGCTTCGGGCGTAGCGCTGTGGTACCACGGCGGGCCGCCGCGCCTTCCCATACGTTGGGTCGTCATCAGATACCTGGAGGAGCGCCGCGGGCCCTATGCTTTGCTATGCACCGACACCGAGGCGGAACCCCTGCGGATACTGCAGTGGTATCTGCTGCGCTGGCAGGTCGAGGTGACCTTTGAGGAGCTGCGGGCTCACCTGGGCGTGGAAACCCAGCGCCAGTGGTCGGAACGAGCCATCGCCCGAACCACCCCCGCGCTCTTTGGCCTGTTCAGCGTGGTGACGCTGGCAGCGGATATCCTGATCGAACAGCGTGGCGGCATGGCGCCGCGCACCGCGGCGTGGTATGACAAAACCAGCCCTTCCTTCGCCGACGCCATCGCCCTGGTCAGACGACACCTCTGGGTGCAGCAGGGAACTTTTATGCCGTCCGAGCGCGAGCACGAATCGATAAAAGTCCCGCGCCTCTTGTACCACAGGATGCTCGACACGCTAGCCTATGCCGCTTGATTGTACAAAGCCGAGTTCTGCGTCGGACAGTGAAAACCCCTCGGACGCCAGCCACAAGTGGCGGCGCACCAGGGCGATGGCATCTACGAAGGTCGGCGACGGCTTGGCGTACCAGGCCGCGGTGCGATGGCTCATGGGCCGTTGTTCCTGCATCAAGTGAGCCGCCAGGGTGGTCCAGGAGAATAGGCCCATCAGGATCGGCGTGGTGCGGGCGATGGCGCGGTCCGACCACTGGCGTTGGGTCTCCACGCCCAGATGCGCTCGCACCTCCTGGAAGGTGACCTCCAGTTGCCAGCGCAGCACAAACCATTCCAGAATCTGCGCCGGTTCCACGGCCAGGTCAGTGCACAGCAGAGCCTGTGTGGCGAATTCGCCCTGGGGGTCCCGAACCAAGACCCAGCGCAGGGGCACGGGCGGCTTGCCCGAGCGGTACCAGACCGCCGTTTGCGAGGTGAGTTCCACCGTGCGGGTCGCGCCGTTGTACCAGGCTACCGACACCTCGACCCATGACACGGTGGGCAAGTCCAGGAGCGCCTTCAGCGCGGTCAGCCGTCGGCCTTTCAGCGGGGGCCGACCGTTCCGGCCCGGCTGACGGGGCGGGGCCGGTTCATAAAGGGCGGCGTCCAGGCGCAAGCGGGCGATGAGGATAACGGGTTGAGCCAACGATTGGCAGCAGTGGAGCAGGTCCAGTACGGCGTAGCTGCTGTCACCCACCAGCACCAGGGGGCGCTGCGGCAGCCAGCGTGGTTCGGCAGGCTCACCATGAACGGGGTTGCAGGATCATCTGCCGCGCCCAGTCGGTGAGCTTTTTATGGCGGCGTCCGCGCTGCCGGTGGTAGCGTGCCGAGGGCGCCAGCACGGTGAGAAAGGGCAAGGCCCAATAACGTCCCGCCCAGGGGACCTGGCCCAGCCACATCAGGGAGATCCAGCGCAGGCCGCTGGCCTTGACCACCTGAGACCGGCTGGAGCGTACCGCATCGCGGTAGATGCCCAGGGATTTGATTTTGGGGCCGCGGCGCCGCTCCAGGGTTTCGTCGATGCCGAAAATCAACGGGCCATCGCCTTGATCCAAGTGGAGGATTAGCAGTCCCAACAGGATGCGTGCCGCCTGGCGGGGCGACCACACCGCCCGATTGAGCACTTGATGATAACGGGCATAGCTGCGGTCGTCGCTGAGTCCCATGACACGGAGCGCCGATGCCACGGTGCGTTGGCCGGGAGCCAGTATCGCGCCGACTAACAGGATTTGGGCTTTCAGCCAGGTCGGGTTGCGAAACAGCGTGGCGAAGGGATGGAGTACGGGTACAATCGCGTTGGGCAGGGTGAGCATCGCTTGGCCTTTTTCCAGGAGGGTCCGGCCAGCTTACCCTGTTCTTATAATTTATCTAGCTTTTGTGCAAAGTCCAGCTTGCCGGACCACGATGACAAATACCCAGCGTCCACACAGGCTATGGTGTTCCTACGCGATAAAATAGTTGCTTTGGCACTTAACAGCGAAATGATGCGGCAGGCCAGCCGCCCCGGAGCGGGAAGCGAGTTGCGTCCCGACGGATTTAATATACCCTGGGTTGTTGATGCCTTGCTGGAACAGGCTCCAGCAAAGGCAAAGGCGTGAATATCCCACGTTCGCGGAACGTTGCAGGGCTTTCAGTCGCTAATAGTGATAGACCGTCCCGACGACCGGCACAAATACTTGATGCTGAAATACAGCAACGGTTTGGAAGTGCCGTCCTGGAAAGCATCGGACGGAACGCTGCGTTTACTGGCGTTGACAATGCTGGCGTATATGCCTCAGTCATCGGGGCTGTATATGATTGAGGAACCGGAGAACGGGATTCATCCCGGAGCTTTGGAGGCGGTTTTCAATTCGCTGTCGTCGGTGTACGACGCGCAGGTTTTGCTGGCCACCCATTCTCCCGAATTTGTGGCTGTCGCCAACATCAAGAATCTGCTCTACTTCGGGAAAACCCGTGATGGCTTCGTAGATATAGTTCCCGGGAGTTTGCATCCCCGTTTGGAGGAATGGCGAAACGAGATTGATTTGGGAACTTTTTTCGCCTCTGGAGTCCTAGCCTAATGGCATTGTCTAATGTGAAAGACCTCATCGTTCTCACTGCCGACCCGCAAATGCAGCGCACTGTGGAAACGCTGCTGGACAATCGGCAGCGGGCTTTGGGCATAGCGGGCATTTCCTTTGACGTGCAAAGGCATCCGCATCGCGACTCGGGATGCCGTACCGCATCAGAAGGCATTCTGAGGCCGTTGCGAAATGAGTACCGGAAAGCAATGACAGTTTTTGACTTTGACGGCTCTGGCGCTCGCAATGCTACAGCGTCAGAACTGGAGATTGAACTGGAGCGCCAGTACGAATTCGCCGGCTGGGAAAAGGGACGGGTTGCATTTATTGTGATTGAGCCAGAGCTGGAAGCCTGGCTGTTCGGAACGTCATACTCACATTTGCAAAGGGCCGTGAACTGGTCTCAGTCTGAGCCAATCAATGAATGGTTGGCAGCGAGGGGATATATGACTGCCGGCAATGCTAAACCGTCAAACCCGAAAGGCGCCATTGAAGAAATTCTGCAACTGGAAAAGACGCCGCTATCGTCGGACTTATTCGCGGGGTTGGCTCGCAGGGTTAGTTTGAATCGATGCCAGGATCGTGCCTTCCAGAAATTCTGCAACACGCTGCGTAGTTGGTTTCCCGACCAATAAAAACAAGCAGCCAACACCACGCCGCCCGCCCGGCTTGCCGGCGGTACGGTTTGCGGAAGGTTACTGAGCCCGCACCCGTATCTCCTTCAGGTCATCGGCTATGGTCAGCTTTGCGTCCGTCTGCTCCTGAATATCCTCCGGCGACCAGCCGGGGGCGTTCTCGCGCAGCATGAATCCGTCGGGCGTTATCTCGAACAGCCCCAGGTCGGTGGCCAGCAGCTTTACGACGCCAGGCGCGGTGATCGGCAGCGTGCAGCGTTTGAGCAGCCTGCGCTCGCCGTTGCGCTGGTTGTGTTCCATGGCGATGAATACCCGCTTGGCGCACGCCGCCAGATCCATCGCGCCGCCGATTCCGCCGCCCTTGCGCACCGGAATGCGCCAGTTGGCGAAGTCGCCGTTCTCCGATACCTCGTAGGCGCCCATCACCGTAACGTCAACCATGCCCTTGCGGATCAGCCCAAACGAGTCGGCGTGGTGCACGATGGCCATGCCCGGCAGGGCGACCACGTTTTGACCGCCGGCGTTAACCAGATGCCGATCCTCTTCGCCGGCCGGCGCGAGCGGCCCGAACCCAATCACGCCGTTCTCGGAGTGGAAGATAATCTCCTTGTCCGGCTCGCTCTCCAGATAGTTTGAGCACAGCGTCGGCATACCTACGCCAAGGTTCACAATCCAGCCGTCCTGGAACTCCATCGCCAGTCGGTCGCACATCGTTTGCCGAGACAGGCGGGGTTTATCGGCCGTAGTCATGGTGTTCTCCTTTGCTATCTTTTGTGGAGGAAACTTGCGCCCTCTCCCTCGATGGGAACGGGTTGGGGCGAAGGCGAAATTCGTGCGGCAGGCAATGCTGGGCTAGTCCCAGTTTCCGTCCGGCGGTATTTTGACCAGGCGGTCTACGTAAACGCCGGGTACGTGAACGCAGTCGGGGTCGATTTCACCCGGTTCTACGATACTGTCCTCAACTTCGACCACGGTGATGTCAGCGGCCATGGCCATGACGGGGTTGAAGTTGCGTTGAGTCAGTCGGAATTGCAGGTTGCCAAACGTATCGGCGCGCCAGGCCCTGATGAGCGCAAAATCGGCCGGCAGCGGAAATTCCAGGACGTAGGTACGGCCGTTTATTTCCCGATGCTCCTTGCCCTCGGCCAGCTCGGTGCCGACGCTGGCCGGAGTATAGAAGGCCCCAATGCCGGCGCCGGCGGCGCGCATCCGCTCAGCCAACGTGCCTTGGGGCACGAGTTCAGCATCCAGCTCCCCATCGTTGTACATTTGCACGAAGGGCGTAATCTGCGACGGGTGCGTGGGGGCGGTAAACGCGCAGATCATCTTCTTGATTTGTCTGGCCTCGATTAGGGTACCCACGTCCACCTTGTCATCCATGCTGCCGGCGTTGTTGGATATGCCGGTGAGGTTCTTCACGCCCAGCCGATGCACGGCGGCCAGCAGGTTGCGGGCCAAACCCACGTTGCCGAAACCCGGGGACATGAATGTCATGCCGTCTTTCATATCGGCGACGGCGGAATCGAAGTCGGCGTAAACCTTGTTTTTCATCGGGTTAGTCTCCCCGTGTGCAACCGTAAGACGACGTTGCAGATCGCCCGGCAGGTTGGAATGGAATGAAGATAGGGGTGGGCGGCATCGAATAGCCCAAACCGGTCCCGGCGCTCATTATACTATCAACGAAGGTCGGGGCAACAATCGGGGGTTGGTTCTGAATGTGCCAACCCCCGGCGATCCGGGTGCCCATATCCGGGATCGGTTAGTGCCTGACGCGATCCTGGAAATCCCGCTCCGTGGTGGCCGCTTCCACCGCCTGGTATTCGGGCAGGCTGATGAGCGCTTCGACCTCGGCACGGCGCGCTGCCACGTCGGCAGCCCCGATGCCGATGTGGCCGGTATCCCGCAGGCTGGTGTACACCCGCTGCAAACCCTCCACGGCCGCGATGGCCGGCGTGGTGGCGTAGATGATTACCTTGTAGCCCAGCTCCTCGTATTCCTCGACCGTGATGTCGTCGGTGCCGGCGATAACCAGGAGCGGCACATCTGCGACACCGGCGCGGTACGTCGCCAGGTCTTCTCGCTGCCGCACACCCCGAGGCATCACCACGTCGACGCCCAAATCGCGCAGGGCGTTGCCCCGGCGGATGGCTTCCTCCATATCTCCCTCTACGGCAGTGAACGCGTCGGTGCGGCCAATAATCAGGAAATTGGGATCGTTCCGTGCTTCCAGCGCGTAGCGCATCTTTTCCAGGAATTCGTCCATGGGTATGACGTGCTCCAGGCCGGCATGATATGACGCCCGCTTGGGAAACACTTGGTCTTCGATGTGTATGCCGCAGATGCCGGCCCGCTCGAAGGTGCGAACGGTGTGCATGGTGTGTACTGGGTCACCGTAGCCGGCGCCAGCATCGCAGATGATGGGCAGGTTAACCGACCGGGCCACCCGTTGCGCCACGTCCACCTGCCCAGTGAGCGTCATCAGCGGTTCGGTAACGGCCAGATGCACCCCGCTCATGTAGCCGCCCACGTACACGGTGTCGAAGCCCAGCGACTGCACCACCCGGGCCGACATCGGGTCATATGCGCCGGGAGCCAGGATGGTTTCGCCAGCCACCAGCCGCGCTTTCAGGTTAGATTGCAATGTCATCAGGTTCACGCCTCCTTGGTTTACACGGGTGAGGTTTACACGGATGAGGTGTACACGGATGGGGTTAACATGGATGAACAGGATATACAGGATTCGGAATTAGGTTGGGCTTTGTGCCCTGCATCCGGTGGATACAGTTTTGCCTAGGCTTTGCACATTTCAAGCCGCGTAGGCGAGTGAATCTACAAGTCGGTAGTACAGGGCAGCCGGGACTTTCCATATATCCGGTTCTGCGTCGGACAGTGAAAACCCCTCGGACGCCAGCCACAAGTGGCGGCGCACCAGGGCGATGGCATCTACGAAGGTCGGCGACGGCTTGGCGTACCAGGCCGCGGTGCGATGGCTCATGGGCCGTTGTTCCTGCATCAAGTGAGCCGCCAGGGTGGTCCAGGAGAATAGGCCCATCAGGATCGGCGTGGTGCGGGCGATGGCGTGATCCGACCACTGGCGTTGGGTCTCCACGCCCAGATGCGCTCGCACCTCCTGGAAGGTGACCTCCAGTTGCCAGCGCAGCACAAACCATTCCAGAATCTGCGCCGGTTCCACGGCCAGGTCAGTGCACAGCAGAGCCTGTGTGGCGAATTCGCCCTGGGGGTCCCGAACCAAGACCCAGCGCAGGGGCACGGGCGGCTTGCCAGAGCGGTACCAGACCGCCGTTTGCGAGGTGAGTTCCACCGTGCGGGTCGCGCCGTTGTACCAGGCTACCGACACCTCGACCCATGACACGGTGGGCAAGTCCAGGAGCGCCTTCAGCGCGGTCAGCCGTCGGCCTTTCAGCGGGGGCCGACCGTTCCGGCCCGGCTGACGGGGCGGGGCCGGTTCATAAAGGGCGGCGTCCAGGCGCAAGCGGGCGATGAGCGTAACGGGTTGCGCCAACGATTGGCAGTAGTGGAGCAGGTCCAGTACGGCGTAGCTGCTGTCACCCACCAGCACTAGGGGGCGCTGCGGCAGCCAGCGTGGTTCGGCAGGCTCACCATGAACGGGGTTGCAGGATCATCTGCCGGGCCCAGTCGGTGAGCTTTTTGTGGCGGCGTCCGCGCTGCCGGTGGTAGCGTGCCGAGGGCGCCAGCACGGTGAGAAAGGGCAAGGCCCAATAACGTCCCGCCCAGGGGACCTGGCCCAGCCACATCAGGGAGATCCAGCGCAGGCCGCTGGCCTTGACCACCTGAGACCGGCTGGAGCGTACGCATCGCGGTAGATGCCCAGGGATTTGATTTTGGGGCCGCCGGCGCCGCTCCAGGGTTTCGTCGATGCCGAAAATCAACGGGCCATCGCCTTGATCCAAGTGGAGGATTAGCAGTCCCAACAGGATGCGTGCCGCCTGGCGGGGCGACCACACCGCCCGATTGAGCACTTGATGATAACGGGCATAGCTGCGGTCGTCGCTGAGTCCCATGACACGGAGCGCCGATGCCACGGTGCGTTGGCCGGGAGCCAGTATCGCGCCGACTAACAGGATTTGGGCTTTCAGCCAGGTCGGGTTGCGAAACAGCGTGGCGAAGGGATGGAGTACGGGTAAAATGGCATCGGGCAGGGTGAGCATCGCTTGGCCTTTTTCCAGGAGGGTCCGGCCAGCTTACCCTGTTCTTATAATTTATCTAGCTTTTGTGCAAAGTCCAGCTTGCGTCTTGTTGTTCGTTTGTTTACACGGGTAAGGTTTACATGGATGAAAAGGATGTACAGGATTCGGGATCGGGTTGGGTTTCTTGTCTTGTTGTCGCCTGGTTTAGTCGGATGGTATCAGGGGCATCACTTCACGGGAGAAGCGTTCCATCGCGTGCTGCTGTTCGTCGGCGGTGGCGGCGGGGAAGCTGAGGATGAAATGCTGCACGCCCAGGTCCTGGTATTGGCGCAGGTCGGCGGCAATCTGTTCCGGCCGGCCCGACACCAGGCATCGGTCGTTGCCGGTGTCATTCTGGAAGATGCAATCGGTGCTGAAAACCAGGTCCACGGCATCTTCGGCTCGCCCGGCCCGGGCGCTGATGCGGCGCAGTCGTGCGATTTTCTCGGACAACTCCTCCGGTTCCAGTATGGCCGGCGGTCGCAATCCGATGGGCATCCAGCCGTCGCCCAGCGTCGCCGCCCGCCGGATTGCCGCGTTGGTGTGGCCGCCAACCCAAATGGGCGGGTGCGGTTTCTGCACCGGCTTGGGCAGGAATCCAACGCCGCTGATTTCGTAGTGCTTGCCGTGAAACTCTGGTTGCTCGGACGTCCAAAGCTCTTTGAAAATCTCGATGTACTCGTTGGTTACTTCGCCGCGCTGGGCGTAGGTATCGAGCCCCATCGCATGGAACTCTTCCTCCATCCAGCCCACGCCGGCGCCGAGGATGAGCCGGCCGCCGCTCAGCACGTCCAGCGTCGCCAGGATCTTGGCAGTGAGCACCGGGTTGCGGTACGGGAGGATGAGCACGTGGGTGCCCAGTTTGACCCGAGTCGTGCAGCCGGCCAGGAAGTTCAGCGCGGCCAGCGGTTCGAAGTAGGTATTGTCTCGTTGGAACGGAGCCACGCCATCGGCGGCGTAAGGGTAGAAGGAGTCGACCTCGTGGGGAATCACGATATGGTCGCTCACCCACACATGATCAAAGGACAGGTCTTCGGCCCGTTGGGCCAGGCGGCGCAGGTTGTCGGGAGACGCCATTTCGCCTCTGCTGGGGAGAGAGCATCCGAATGAAACGGGCATTGGTTGCCTCCGGCGAATAGTATCTGGACAGGTTGGCTGATTGGGCTGATGCTATACTACCACCAGCACCGCTGCAACCAGATTTTGACCCGCACGCATACCCACGTAATCTGTCATTGCGAGGAGCGCCCGCTCATCCCGAGCTCGTCGAGGGACGTGGCAAATTCGATGAGGCTGAACACACGTTGACGAACCGCCGTTGCTACGGCGACGGGATTGCCGCGCTACACTCGCAATGACAGCATGGGTACGCATGAGGATTTTGACCCAGACAGAGGAACCATGCCGCGCTGCCAGCGTCGACAGGGGACAGAACGCCGCGATACCGCCGTTTGGCTGTTCCGGCGTTGTGTCCTTCGGCGACTGGTTTTCCTGGAACAACTACTGACGGGTACCGACTGATACATGAACACGATGATTGATAATTCAACCCGCGGCAACCGTGTCGTCGTGGCCATGAGCGGCGGCGTGGATTCGTCGGTGGCTGCGCTGCTGTTGCACAGGCAGGGCTACGATGTCATCGGCGTTACGATGAAGCTTTACGACATCGACCAGACCGACCTGCCCGATTACTACCGGGGCTGCTGCACCATCGACGATGTGGAGGATGCCCGCGCCGTGTGCCGCATTCTCGGTGTGTCCCACTACGTGCTGAATGTGCAGCAGGAATTTCGCACCTTTGTCATCGACTACTTCCAGCGGGAGTATGAAAGTGGGCGCACCCCCCACCCCTGCATCGCCTGCAATGACAAGATAAAGTTCAGTTTTCTGGCCCAGCGGGCCCGGCTGATGCGCGCCAGCCACGTTGCCACTGGCCACTACGCCCGCATCGAACCGGACGGCGCCGGCGGTTGGTCGCTGCTTCGCGGAGCCGACGCCGACAAAGACCAGTCCTACGTACTGTTCGGGATGCGTCAGGATCAACTGGCGGCCACCCTGATGCCGGTTGGTCATTATCCCAAGGCGGACATTCGCCAGTTGGCTGCCGACGCCGGCTTCCCCAACGCCGACAAGGCCGACAGCCAGGACATCTGCTTCATACCCACCGGCGACTATCGCGAGTTCATCCGGCAGCGCGCCGATGAAAATCCCGGCGACATCGTTGACGACGCCGGCAATGTGCTGGCCCAACACGATGGCATCCAGTATTTCACGGTCGGGCAGCGTCGCGGCCTCGGCCTGTCCGGAGGACCGCCGCGCTTCGTCATCAGGCTGGAACCGGACACCCGACAGGTGGTTGTGGGTTCTGAGGATCAGTTGTATCACCAAGACCTGTACGCCGTGCCGGTGTCGTGGGTTTCCGGTGTGGCCCCGGTCGGAGAGTTGGACGTTACCGTCAAGATTCGCTACAAATTCGCCGAGGCGCCGGCAACCGTAACTCCCGTTGGCGACGGAGCAGTGGTGCGTTTCCAGCAACCGCAACGCGCCATCACACCAGGGCAGGCTGCCGTCTTTTACCACGGCGATGCTGTGCTGGGCGGCGGAGTGATTGCCGGCCACCGACCGCCGGCCCCGGAGCCACACGCCGTTGCGCCAACTCCGGCAGCAGTTTCCAATGCCTGACCTGGCGTTGGAGATTGGGTTTCGCGAAAAGGGCCGGCGACTCGTCGCGGGTGTCGACGAGGCGGGACGAGGGCCGCTCGCCGGCCCGGTAACCGCCGCCGCCGTCATACTGCCCCCCGACCTGCGCGGCGACGAGGACTGGCTGGCCGGCATCGACGACAGCAAACGGCTGACGGCAGCACGCCGTGAAGCAGCGGCAGCCGCGATCCGACACTACGCCCTGGCCTGGTCGGTGGCGCAGGTTGCATCGACCGAGATTGACCAGATCGGCATTGGCAATGCAGTGCTGCAGGCGATGATGGCCGCCGTGTCGAACCTGCGCCAGGCTCCGGACGCGTTGCTGCTGGACTGGGTGCACATCACCGAGTGCTACCTGCCTTACCAACGCATCGTTAAGGGCGACGCCAAGTCCCTGTCGATTGCGGCGGCCAGCATCCTGGCCAAGGTGCACCGCGACCGGGAAATGCAGATGGCCGCGCTGGTTTATCCCGGCTACGGGTTTGCCCAGCACAAAGGCTACGCCACCCGCCTCCACATGCAGAGTTTGGCGGTAAAGGGCCCCTGCCCAATCCACCGGCGTTCTTTCAGCCCGTTGCGAGAAGAGCTAAACCCATCCGCGGAACGCCGCCGCTCACCCGCCCGCTCCGCCCGCGCCGGCCAGTCAGCCCGCCGGTGAGCCTGTCTCCCCAGGACATTGGCCGCATCGGGGAACGGTTGGCCCGCTCGCATCTGGAGGCGCAGGGTTACCGGGTTGTGCAGGCGAACTACCGTTGCCGCTGGGGTGAGGTCGATCTCATCGCGCGGGACGGTCTAACCTGGGTGTTCGTGGAGGTTCGCACTCGCCGCAGCGGTCGGTTTGGCGAGCCGTAAGAATCCGTTACCGCCAGCAAGGCGCAACGCCTCACGCTAACCGCTCAGGATTTTCTCTCTCAACAACCGACCGACGAGGCGGCCCTGGACTGGCGCATCGACCTGGTGGCAATCCGGCTGGCCGCCGGGCGTCGCGTAGCCAGCATCCGCCATTTGCAGAACGTGGTGGAGGAATAGGACCGCGCAGCCGCCGGTGCATCACCGCACCCGTTTGGCACCGCACCCGTTTGGCACCGCACCCGTTTGGCACCGCACCCGTTTGGCACCGCACCCGTTTGGCGGTGTTATTCGATTGTTGGCAGCCGTCTGAATAGTTGGCTAATGGCGAGCTTGATTAAGCATGAATAGCCGCCCTTCGACCAGCTCAGGGTGAGCGGGGAGTTTTTCGGACGCATGATCCAAAGACCCCGGCAATGGCCCGCGGCCTTTCGAACATCAGCGCCCCAGTCGATCAAGCGCCGGCTGGACCCCGGAAAAACCGGCATTCCCGGTACAATGCCGGTAGCCGATAGACCGGTTGCCGGCTCGGGGCCGGAATGACGGAAGGGAACAATCGAAATGCCAGGCCCATATCAGGTAACTGTTTAGCAACTGTGTTTGATGTCAAGAGGAAGTAACGACGATTGCCGGAGTGATGTCCCTCCAGGATGAGCGCTGCTTGAGCATGGCGTTGAGGATGACGAGCAGCTTGCGCATGCAAGCGACCAGAGCCAGCTTCTTCGGCTTACCGGCGGCCAGCAGCCGCTGGTAGAAGTCCCGGATGACGGGATTGAAGCGAGTGGCAGCCAGCGTCCCCATGTACAAGACAGCTCGGACCCGGGAGCGTCCGCCCCAGACGTGCCGTTTGCCCCGCATGGCGCCGCGGTCGCGGTTGAAGGGAGCCACGCCCACCAGTGCGGCGATCTGACGACGGTCAAGGGTGCCCAACTCGGGCAGGTTGGCCAGCAGCGTGAGGGAGAGTTGCTCACCCACGCCGGGAACGGTGCGCAGGAGGTCGTCCTTCTCCCGCCACACCGGACTCTGCCGGAGCATCGGTCGCAGGCCTTGGTCAAGGTCGTTTAGATCCTGCTCCAACCAGGTGATGTGGGCCGCAATGCGGGGACGGACGGCGCTGGTGGCGGCGCCGAGGCGGTTCTTCTCCGAGACCAGCATCGTCATCACCTGCTGCCTCCGGGCAGTGAGGGAGTTGAGCTCCTGGGTTTCGGCGTCGCGCAGAGGACGCACGGGGGGCTGGATCGCCTCAGCAAAGTGGGCCAGCACGGCGGCGTCCAGGGCGTCGGTCTTGGCCAACTTCCCAGTAGCCCTGGCGAAGTCCCGCACCTGGCGCGGGTTGACGACGACCACCGGCAGTGCCTCGGCGGCCAGAGCAGCCACCAGCGGTAGTTCCAGGCCGCCCGGAGCCTCCAGCAGCACCAATGACGGTCCGAGGGTCTTCATCTCGGAAACCAACTGCGGGATTCCTGCTTCGTCGCGGGGAACCTCCCATCTCTCGCCCGTGGGCCGGACGGCAACGTCCACCTTGGCCTTTGCGACGTCAATGCCTACGTAGATTCCTTCTTGCCCCATGATTGCCTCCTATGAAGTCCCAGTGGAGTACTGGCCCGTTCTTGCACGATGCGGGCTCGATTCGGCCCAGGCAACTGTTCGGGCTCTTTGGGGACGGGTGCGGCGACCCTCGCTGAACAACGGTCTTTGATGACCAAGACTTGATCGGTCTGCCGCACCCACTCCACCTCTGTGAAGTCCTCATTCAACATACAAGACTTGGAGAAGTAAATTGGCCGAAGGCGGGTTGCCGAACGCTGGCACGGGTGGCGGTGGTTATGTCATATAGAGGGAGTGGATACCGAAATTGACCTGACCACCGCCAGTCGCGATGTTCTCATCGCCATCATCGTGCAGCAACAGGCGGTCATTGCCGAGTTGCAGGTGATGATTGTACGGCTGGAGCGGCGGGTTGCCGAACTGGAAGGCCAGGCGAAACCGGGCGGCCCGCCCCGAATGCCCGGCCTCAAGTCCAGTTCGGGCCGCCCGCCGCCAGCGCAGCAGCAGCCCAGCAAGCAGCGACGCCACGGCTTCGCCCGCCGGCGCATGACACCGACCCATCGGGTGGAGCACGTGGTGGAGAGTTGTCCCGATTGCGGGACGCACCTGACTGGCGGCTGGGTCCAGCGCACCCGGGAAGTCATCGAGTTGCCGGTGGTTCCGGTGCCAGTCACCGAGCATGTCTGCATCGCCAGGACCTGCCCAGCGTGTCGACGCCGCTGCATACCCCCAGCACAACTGGACGGCGTGGCACTGGGGCGCCAACGCCTGGGCGTCAACGTGCTCAGCCGCATCGCCACGTTGCGGGAAGAAGGGCGCCTGCCGATCCGCAGCATCCAGTGGTATCTGCGCACCGTCCATCAGCTGCGCCTCAGCGTGGGGGCCATTGTGAGCGCCATTCACCAGACCGCGCAACAGGCCCAACCAGCGGTGGCCGCGATCCTGGACCGCATCCGCGCCAGCCCAGTGGTCCACGCCGACGAAACCGGCTGGCGTCAAAATGGGAACAACGGTTACGTCTGGACTTTCAGCACCCCCACCGAGCGCTACTTCCTGCGGCGGGGTCGGGGCAAGGCGGTGGTGGACGAGGCGCTGAGCGAGTCGTTCTCCGGAGTGCTGGTCAGCGATTTCTACGCCGCCTACCACCATTACGATGGCCCCAAGCAACGGTGCTGGGCCCACCTGTTGCGGGACATCCACGACCTGGTGGCGCTCTACCCCAAGGACACCGCGCTGGCCCAGTGGGCCGCGGCAGTCCATCAGCTCTATGTCGAGGACAGGTCTTTCACCCATCCTCAGGCACAACGACGGCGCACCGCTCAACTGGCCTGGGAGCGGCAGCTGCTGGTCATCTGCCAGCCCTTCCTGGCTGACCCGCTAGCTCTGCAGGGCCGGCTGTGCCGGCGCATCGAGCGCCACATCAAGGAACTCTTCGTCTTCGTGACCGAACCGGACGTGCCGTCGGACAACAACCCCGCCGAGCGCAGCCTGCGCCATCTGGTTATCAGCCGCAAGATCAGCGGCGGCACCCGGTCGGAACGTGGTACCGAGAGCAAGATGACGCTGGCATCGGTCTTCGGCACCTGGCGCGCACGAGGCCTGAACCCCCTCGCCGCCTGCCGCCAACTGCTCACTTCCCCTCAAATCTGAACAGTTACCATATCAGCGGTTGACTGTACCTGCGGCGGATACTAGACTAATTATGCCCTCGTTGATGCCCGTTTCGGCGGCAAAATTGACGCCAGCCACCACGTTATGCCTGTTGACCTGACTGAACACATCCGCAACGTGCCCGACTTCCCGGTGCCTGGGGTGCAGTTCAAGGACATTACGTCGTTGCTGCTGTCGCCGGCCGCCTTCGGGGACACCATCGATCGCATGGTGGCTGGTGCGAAAGGCAGAAACATTGACTGCCTGGCCGCCGTCGATTCACGCGGCTTCCTGTTCGCCGCGCCGATGGCCGTGCGGATGGGCTTGCCGCTGGTGTTGATTCGTAAGGCGGGCAAACTGCCGGGTGAGACGCTGGGGTTCGATTACAGCCTGGAATACGGCCAGAACACGCTGGAAATACACGCTGGGGACATCGCCCCCGGCGCCCGTGTGCTGATTATCGACGACCTGCTGGCCACTGGCGGCAGCCTGCAAGCGGCGGCCAGACTGATTGAACAGGCTGGTGGCACCACAGCCGCCATCGGTGTAGTCATCGAACTCATCGGATTGGGCGGCCGCGACACGCTGTCCGACTACAATCTTGATTCTCTGGTAACTTTTGAAGTCGACGAGTGAAGTCGACGAGTAGTCCAAACCCCAAATAGCAGTGCATGCAGGAGGAAAACTGGAATGGCAGACCGAGCAACCATTGGCAATGTTGAAGTAACCGCCGTTATCGATATGGTTCCCCCATCGCGGGAACCCTCGGCCATGTTCCCTGACGTGCCGGCCGACGCCTGGGCTACGCATCAGGATTCCCTGGAGAACGGCCAACTGCAACTCTACTACGGCGTTTTCCTGCTCAAGAGCATGGACGACGTGATCCTGGTGGACACCGGCATGGGCCCGGGCCCGCATCCTGATCGCGGTAATGTTACGGGCAACCTGTACGAGGAACTGCGGCCACACCTGGAGTCCAACGTAGGAGTCAACAACACGAACGTCGGCCCCAGCGATTCGGTTAACTACGTAATTCATACGCATTTGCACGGCGATCATGTGGGCTGGAACCTGCGCTACTCCGGTGGCATGCCGGCTCCCAACTTCCGGCGCGCCCGCTACATCATGTCCCGCCCCGACTATGACTGGTTTACCTCCGAGGAAGGCCGCCGGAATTATCCTTACATCGACCGACAGGTCATGCCCCTGCGCCGCCTGCGGTTGCAGCAGATTCTGGAAGAGCCCGAATACGTGGTCAACGATGAAATCTCCATTGGCCCGGCGCCCGGTCATACGCCCGGTCACCAGGTGGTGCTGATCAACTCCAACGGCCAGCAGGGCGTCGTCATGGGCGACGTCCTGCACACCATCGCCCAAATTTCTGAACCAACCTGGTGCGCCGGCGTGGACACCGACAAGGAGCAGTCCGCTGCTTCCCGCACGCGCCTGCTGGATGCCGCCGAGGCCGGCGACTGGACCATCTGCGCCGGCCACTTCCCGCCGGGCAAGCAAATCGGCAAGATCGCCCGCGTGGACGGCAAACGCGTCTGGCAATCCCTCTAACCACGCACTCACCCGCCACCTGTCTCTCCGTCGCACTGGTGGGGCGGACGGGTGGCGCTGCAAATTCAGCGACCGCAACAAACTCCAGCAATCTCCGCCATTCACCATGAGCCAACTCCTCAACCTTCTGGAACGCATTGAGCAGGGAACCGGCCCCGCGCTGGGGTTTGGGTCGAGCCAGGCTTCCCGTCTGCCCGGCCTGGCGCTGATTGGGCGCTGCTCTGGAGACCTGGATGCGGCGTTGGCAGCGGCCCGCGACTCTGCCGACGCGGTGGTCATATTGGCATCCGGATTGACGCCGGACGCTTTGGCGAACCGCGATGGCCTCATCTGGGGTGTTGGTGGTGTTCCCCTGGAACCAGGCGCCATCGCGATGTGGCGGGACGCCGGCGCCGATTTCGCTGTATCGCCGCTGGCCGGTGCGCAGGTGGATGCCATCAGCATCGGACAGAACGATATGCTGCACGGCGTTCGCATCCCCGACGATGCGGACGATGACACCTGGCGCATTCTGGCCGGCATTCCGATTCAGGCGCTGATCTCGGACAATTCCGATTTGACCGGTCCGTGGGAGCTGACGCGGCTGGGTCGCGTTGCCGGTTGCGCCCGCCGCACCGACAAGCACCTGATCGTTCGCGTCGGCGTTGCGCCCACCGCCAACGAGCTGTTGGCCCTGAAACAGGCCGGCGCCGTTGCCCTGGTAGTAGAAGCCAACACGCTGGGAAGCGACGGCATGGCCGCCCTCAAAGCCGATCTCTTGGCCCTGCAACGCCCGCAGCCGGCCACCCGGCGGCGCGGTTCCCCTCTGCCCGGAACCGAGCGCGATGGCCCGGCGTCCCAAACGATTTAAGCGCACCGGCTCCCCACCTGCCTGATTACGCCGAGGCAATGTGATTCTGCAAAGCCTCGACCTCCTCGAGCGCAGCCCGGCAATCTTCGCGTTGGTGATCGGTATGGGGCTGGTTGGTCTCATTATCGGCTTCACCGTCCATGAGTTCAGCCACGCCCTGGCAGCGCACGGCGAAGGCGATCCGACGGCCCGACAGATGGGTCGCCTCACCTTCAATCCCATCAAGCATATTGACTGGTTTGGGTTCGCTCTGCTGATGGTTGTTGGCTTTGGTTGGGCCAAGCCGGTGCAGGTTAACCCGTTGAACCTCCGCCACGGCCGGCTGGGGATGTCGTGGGTTGCGGTGGTTGGTCCGTTGTCGAACATCATCCTGGCGTTTCTGTTGGGGCTGTTGTTCCGCCTGGACTTGCTTAACCCCGGATTGCGCCTGTCGTCGCCTGAGAGCATCCTGGCCTTTGCGGTTAGCCTGGTTATCATCTACAACCTGGTGCTGGGCATCTTCAATCTTATCCCGCTGCCTCCGCTGGACGGCAGTAAGGTCCTGGGCGGGTTGTTGCCCCGTGCCCTGTACGATCAGTACCTGCAATTTGAGCGTTACGGATGGCTGGTCCTGATCGGTTTGGTAGTAGGCAACCTGTTACTCAGCCGGTTAATCGGGTTGAATATCCTCAGCGACATCCTGTTCCCTCCTCTGTCCTTCCTGTTTGGACTGGCCGTTGGCCCAGACGTGGCCAGAACCTTCTTCTGACTTCCCGGATCCAATCAGCACCGCAAAGCGGCGGTTAGCGGTGCCTGACGACGCGGCCAAAATCCCGAAAATCGGATGTGCTGACGGGCACCCCGCCTTGGTGGTCTGGACGTAAAATAGGCAACCGCCATGCTCATCTCATCCGTCAACCTGCTACCCGACGAAATCGGGATATTCCTTCGTCTGGCTGTGCTCTGCGCCCTGTCCGGCGTTGTTGCCGTTGTGGTGCACGGATGGTTTCAGGCGCTGGTCGCCACGGCGTTCGGCGACCCGGCGCCACGGGCTCAGGGCCGGCTGCTGGGCAATCCCCTGCGACACGTCGACCCGGCGGGCGCGATCCTGGCCGCGGTATCCGGTTTCGGGTGGGGACGACCGATGCCTGGCCGGCCCGATCGACACGGGCGCTGGCCATCGGTCGCGATTGCCGCCGCTGGCCCGGTCGGGAACCTGACCGTGGCGTTCCTGCTGGCCGCGCCCATCAAGGCCGGGCTGCTGTCCTGGGCCGCGCCGTCGCCCGACAGCCTTACCCTGGTGATGACCGGTGGGTTGCGTTCCGGAATCTCGGATGTGGTGGGGCTACTGGTGGTGTACAACCTGATGCTGGCGGCGTTCCAGATATTGCCGCTGGCTCCACTGGCCGGCTACCGCGCGCTGGTGGCCTTGCTGCCGGAGTCAGCCGACGAAACCCACCAGAAATTTCAGCGTTTCGCGCCCCTGTTGCTGGTGGTTCTGATAGCGTCCGACTATGTGCTCCGGCCCGGGATTCTGTGGTCAACCGTTCTCCAGATCGCGCAGTGGCTCGGCGGGTTGGCTACCGGATACTAACCAGCCTTACGTCCTAACCGGTCGGCCCGAACCGTTCGGTGTGGATGGACACCTCGGGTACGCCCACGGCCAGCAGCGCATCGGCGGCCGCCTCCACAAATCCGGTGGGGCCGCAGGCGTAGCATAGCGGGACCGCCCCGTCGCCACTCATCCGGTTCAGTTCATCGAGGCAATCCGACAGCATCGGAGCGTCCACGCGCCGCGCGTATCCGGCCCAATCCGCTGGCTGCTGGCGGGTGAAGGAATACCGGACCGCCACGTTAGCGGTGCGTTCGGACAAGGTGTCCAGCCAATGGCGGTAAATAACGTCATCGAGCGTGCGCGATGAATACACCAGCAGGGTGGGCAGTGCGGGCGCAACCATTTCGCGGTGCGCCAGTATCGAACGCAGCGGTACGATCCCGGAGCCGCCGGCGAGCAGCAGCAGCGGCCCGCCCATATCGCTCGCCCAGGTGAACGGCCCGCCGATGGGCCCACGTACTTCCAGCACATCCCCGGCCTGCACCACCTCGTGAAAGTACGGCGACACCTCGCCGTCGGAGATGAGTTCGACCGTGAGGTCGATAGTGTCAGCCGAGTCCGACACGCCCAGCGGTGGCGCCGACGCCAGCGAGTAGGAGCGTTGCGCCTGATACCCGTCGGGTGCGGTGAGCCGCACGTCGTAGTGCTGGCCGGCGCGAAAAGGACGGGGGTCGGTCAGGCGTAGCGTAAAGGTCCTGGCCCGGTACGACTCAACAGTGACGCGCTCCACGATGGCGCTTTGCCAGGGCGTGGCGGCGGCGGACGGCGGCGGTTCGCTGGAATCAGGCACGGTTCGGGCGAATTAAAGAAACCCGGTCGGGGATGTTAGTCGCCCCAGTAGCGCTGCTCTTTCCACGGGTCGCCGTACATATGATAGCCGTACTGCTCCCAGAAGCCGGGTCGGTCGTCGTCCATAAAGCGGATGCCCTGCAACCACTTGGCCGACTTCCAGAAGTACAAGTGGGGCACGACCAGACGGGCCGGCCCGCCGTGCTCCGGCTCGATGGGTTTGTCGTCGAATTCGAAGGCCACGAACCCGCGACCCTGCAGCACGTCCCAGGTGGGCAGGTTGGTGGTGTAGCCGCCATAGGAATAGGCCATGATGTACGCCGGCACGTCGGTCACGCCAGCGGCCGCCAGCAGGTCGTCAATGGTTACGCCCTTCCAGGTGGTATCCAGCTTGCTCCACTTGGTAACGCAGTGGATGTCGGTGTGAATCTCGGTTTCGGGCAGAGAGCGGAACTCTTCCCAGCTCCACCTGGCGAACTCCTGTCCGTCGGCACCGACCAGAGAGAACGCCCATTTATCCAGAGGCACGCGTTGCGTTGGCCCGGCGGTCAGCACCGGGAACCCGCGTTCGAGGTATTGGCCGGGCGGGATGGGACGAGGCGGTGTCTCGCGGCGGCGTCCGAAAAAACCTCGGGTGGTCATCGGTAGGAACTCCTCATCTACACAGGTGCATAATCGGCGCGAAAACCTGGCGGAGAGGGCGGGATTCGAACCCGCGAGAGGCGTTAACCCCTACGCGATTTCCAGTCGCGCCCATTCGTCCACTCTGGCACCTCTCCGCACGAAGGCCGTTTTTGGAGCGGGCCGCTGGGGCCGCTACGTTTGGGCGGGCAACATTATAGCACGCCACTGGGGACGGTCGGCCCGGAGGCGGCTTACCGCCAGGGCAATCGCATTCTCATTTGGAGGCAACAACCAGCGTCTGAATTTGCGGTTGCTGAGGTTGAATACGTCGTGTCCAGCAAAGATTGAAGGCGGTTGACGTTGTGCTGGAACGGAATCCGGCTCCCCTACCCCCATTGTTTTTGAGAATGCGATTGCCCTGGGCTTACCGCAGGGCAATCGCGTCTTAATGATAATTTTTAGAATTACGCTAGGTTGTGTTGACATTTCACCGTAGCCAGATGAGAGCGGCGGTGAAATGCAGGAAGCCCAGGTATCTGGTGTCCAGCTTCTCAAACCGGGAGAAGATCCGGCGATAGTGCTTGATCTTGTTGATGAAGCATTCCACCAGATGGCGCTCCCGGTACAGATGCCGGTCATAGTCGGCGGGTGCCTTGCGGTTCGAGCGTGGCGGAATGACCGGCATCATACCCAGTTCCAGGATGTGTCGGCGAAACTCCTGGGCATCGTACCCTTTGTCGGCCAGTACGTGCTCGCCAGCATAACCGGCGATCAACTCCTCCGCCTGGGTGATGTCGTGCTGTTGCCCGCCGGTCAGGATGAATCGCAAGGGGTTGCCCAAGCCGTCCACGCTCACGTGAATCTTGGTGCTGAACCCGCCGCGGCTCCGGCCCAGGGCCTGGGCCGCCTGGCCACCCTTTGGGGGGGAGCTCCCGCCGCGCAAGGGTGCGCCCGGACCACCGTGCTGTCGATGATCAGGTATTCCAGATCCGCGTCGTCGCAGCAATGTTGATGCATTTGTGCCCAGACGCCTTGGTCAGTCCAACGGGCGAATCGTTTGTAGACGCTGTTCCAGTTCCCGTATTCGGCTGGCAGCAGTCGCCATTGGGCCCCAGAGCGGTTAATCCATAAGACGGCCTCGACAAAACGCCGGCAATCCGCTTCCTGGCCAACGTACAGGCCGGTGCAGCCACGCAAGAAATCGAGAATCCTAGCCCACTGTTCTGGTGATAATCTGATGTTTGACATACGGCCATTATAATGAAATGTCAACACGCCCTAATGTTGCCCGATTCGATAAAACGAGAGAGGGCAACGGACCATGGCAGAATCGCATCATGTATCGGTCCTGGATCATTTCGCTGATCTGGACGACCCCAGGGTGGAACGCACCCGACGCCACAAACTGGTGGACATCATCGCCATCGCCATTTGCGCCATCATCTGCGGAGCCGATTCCTGGGTGCATGTGGAGCTCTTCGGCAGGAGCAAGCTGGAATGGTTCCAAACCTTTCTGGAGCTGCCCGGGGGGATTCCCTCCCCTGACACCTTCGGCGATGTTTTTGCCCGTCTGGACCCAGAGCAGTTCCAGAGTTGCTTCATGGCCTGGACCCAAGCCATCGCTGAGTTGCTGCCCGAGGAGGTGGTGGCCATTGACGGGAAGACGGCCCGGCGTTCTCACGACTGCGCGGGTGGCAAGGGAGCCATGCATCTGGTCAGCGCTTGGGCCACGCAGAACACCCTGACTTTAGGTCAGGTCAGGACGGCGGAGAAGTCCAATGAGATCACCGCCATTCCCCAACTGCTGGACTTGCTGGATCTGCAAGGCTGCATCGTGACCATTGACGCCATGGGCTGCCAGCGGGAGATTGCCCAGCAGATCGTGGACGGCGGGGCCGATTACGTGCTGGCGGTGAAGGAGAATCAAGGACAACTCCACGAGGGTATCCGAGACCTGTTCGAGGGGGCGGAAGCATTGGGCTTTGACGGGGTGCCCTACGACTACTCCCAGACCGTGAACAAGGGACACGGACGGGTGGAACGGCGGGAATTGCTGGACCATCACCGAGACGGATTGCCTGGACTACATCAACCCCCACGGGCAATGGCCCCAACTGAAGGCCGCCATCAAAGTGGTCGGCCATCGTGAGACCGCAGCCGGCGCTATCAGTCAACCTCGCTACTACATCAGCAGCCGGGCGGCCCCAGCAGGACAACTGCTGGCTGCCGTCAGGAGCCATTGGAGCATCGAGAACTCACTGCATTGGACTTTGGATGTAACCTTTCGAGAAGACCAGTGCCGAGTGCGCAAGGCCCACGGACCACAGAACCTGGCCACCCTGCGTCAGATCTCCCACAACCTGCTGAAAAACGAGCACACCCTGAAAGTGGGCATCCAAGGCAAACGCCTCAACGCCGGTTGGCGTGAAAACTACCTGCTAAAAGTACTCCTCGGATAAGACGCGATTGCCCTGCGGCTTACCGCTCTGGCTGATACACGTCGGTGTCGGGGTGGTACTGGTACCAGCCAAACCAGAAAGACGTGCGGGTGGGCACGCGCGGCAACGCTTCGATGGGGTTGCTCTCGTTGACCAGCGCTGCTTCGGTGACACGCCAGCTGACACCGTCGGAATCCGTCAACACGTTTGGCGATCCGTCGCCATCCTGGTTGGGTTCTGTCGATAAGACCTGCTGGTTGCGCCGGTATACGCGGGCAGAACGCGATTCGGATGAGGCGACTACGACGATTTCCTCGCCCCCCACAATGTCGTTCACCACGCCAATCTGCTGGAGGTCTTCGACCGGGTACGCCTTGTTCGCATCGCCGATGGACACGCCGATGACGACCGATTTGGGGGCAAAGGAGGAGTCTCGAATCCAGACGGGAAACATCACCTCAGCGTCGGTGAAGTAGCTGTAGTAGATTGCGCTGGGGTGGTTCTCGGGCAGGTAGAAGTCAGGTTCGTAGACACCGGTGTCGCGGGACAAGACCGTGGTGTCGGGGTGTTCTGCCAGCCACTCCTGCCACGTGGTCACTACCGAAGGGAACAGTGGTTGGCGGATGCCCGTGGTGGCCAACGGTCCGATGATGGGCTCGCCGGTGAACTGGCGCCACAGCGAACGGGTGGCGCGGTCGTACATGACCTTGTTGCTGCGATACAGCAGGCCGGAGGTGCCGAAGGTGGTGGGCTGCCCGTTGACGATGCCAGAATACACGATCCCGGTGCCACAGAGGGTTCAATACACCAGCGAGATGGGTTCGCCGCCCAGTACATCATTGGCCAGTTCGTGGGCGTTCATGATTCGCAGCGGGTAGGCACGATGTTCGCCGTTGATGGACACGCCAAACACGCGGTCGTCGGGCCAGAGCCAGGTGGCCTGTTCGGCGAGGATGTAGGGCGCATTCTCGAGCGGCGGGATGCCGTCCACGCGGACGCCGCCCCACATGATTTCGGTCAGGTTCACTGGCGAATGTTCCACAGCGGGTTTCAGCAGCGCGGCCATCGCCGGATCGATTTGCGAGAGGACGTGAATCTTCCACTCTGGATAGCGCGACGGCGGCGGGTATTTCTGTAGGTTGCGGCCCAGCCACTCACCCATTTCCCGCCACTCCCGCAGACCGAACGTGAAATCGCCGCCGGTGAGCGACGCCACGGTTCGCACGGCATACTCGGATGCGTCCGGACGCATGAAACGTAGGGCCTCAAGGATAACCGGAACCTGCGAACGGTCGTGGTTGGCCTCCGCATCGGCCAGCGCAACCAGCGTGTCGTCGATTGGATGGCCGGCCCGCGACCAGAGCAGGTACATATTGTCGTTGGGGTCGTAGCCGGACGGCGCGGTTACTGATGGCCGTGCGGGTTGGGTGGAAGGCGCCGAGGTTGCCGGTCGCGGGGCGTCCGTCGATGCCGGGGGTCCGGTTGCCGGGGGTCGGGTTAACGATGGTGAGGCATCGGATACTGGTGTTGACCCGCTGCACGCCAATGCTGCCAACACCAACGCCACCAGCGCCGCAGACAAAAAAGCGCGGAAAGCTAACATCCTGTTGCAGCCTGACGCCGGGGATGTCCCCGTTGATCGCTAAAGGATCGGCGTTGGCGAGGGCCGGGTTTGGCAGGTAAGGGAGCCCGGCTAATCGAAATGGTAAGGGTAGACGACCTGAATGACTCGACCGTCGCGGAGGGCCTCGAAGTAGCTGTGCGGAACGTCGGGTTGCTGGAGCCAGCGCCTGACAAAGTAGGTGCACATTGCCACCAACTGGCCGCCCACCGAGTTTTGCGGCGCCGCAACGACCAGGTCGTCGTACATGGCTGGCGTGACGGTGTCAGATTCGTCGCTCAAAAACTGAACCAGACCCTGTTGTATGGACGGGGAGTCGGAACCGGCCATCAGCATGGCGTAATCGCCGACCGTCCAGGTGGAATTCATAATGTCGTCCGGGTTCATCTGCGACATTACGTTTTCGTCCAGGAACATGGTGAGGGCGAAGAGGAGGCGACTAAAGGCAAGTTGACTGGGGTCGGCGTTTCCGTACAGGGAGTTGTTTTCAGACTGGATGGCTTCCAAGTACTGGGCCTTGTCAATGTAAGACACCAGCAGGGGGGTTTCGCGGCGAATGAGGATATTGAAGCAATCCTGAAGCAATTGGGCCCGCTGCTCGGGCTGCCAGGACCGGAAGAGGCCAGTGCCGTGGTAGATTTCGCGGGCGTGCAGTCGGGCCGGGGCGCCAACCGAACCGGGGCGCGCGCCAAAGTGCCGGCGAAAGAGGGCGTCGAACTCGCCCGACATCGATATGTACTGGTTTTCGTGGACCAGAAGTCCGGCGTGGATATGGTGTGGCTGCGTGGGGTCGTTATCACTGGAGCCGGTGTTGCCAGATTCGTTGATGAAAACCAGGTACATGAATGGCCTCCGGTGCGGGAGCTGGTAAGTGCAGCGGGTCGACGATTTTCGCCCAATCGATCAGGCTGACACAGTCTGGAGTAACAGTTCAGAGTAGAGGGGAAACGAGCAGCTGACGGCAGGCGGCGAGAGGATTTAGACCTTGGGCGCGCCAGGTGCCGAAGATGGATGCCAGCGTCATCTTGCTCTCGGTGCCCTGCTCCGAGCGGGTGCCGCCGCTGATCTTGCGGCTGATGACCAGATGGCGCAGGCTGCGTTCGGCAGCGTTGTTGTCTGAAGGCACGTCCGGTTCGGCCACGAAGACGAAGAGTTCCTTGATGTGGCGCTCGATGCGTCGGCACAGCTTGGCCTGGGTTGCCGACGGGTCGTGCCGGAAAGGCTGGCCGAGGGCCAGCAGTTGTCGTTCCAGGGCCAGTTGGGCGGTGCGCCGCCGCTTGGCCTGGGGATGAGTGCAGGCTTTGGCCCGGTCGTAAATCCCGTGGACGGCGTCGGCCCACCTGGCCAGTGGCGCAGCATCGGGGTAGCGGGTGCGCAGGTCGTGGATGTCCCGCAGCAGGTGGGCCCAGCACCGCTGCTTGGGGCCGTCATAATGGTGGTAGGCGGCGTAGAAATCGCTGACCAATACTCCGGAGAAAGCATCGCTCAGCGCCTCGTCCACGACTGTTTTGCCCCGACCCCGCCGCAGGAAGTAGCGTTCGGTGGGGGTGCTGAAAGTCCACACGTAGCCGTTGGCCCCGCTCTGACGCCAGCCGGTTTCGTCGGCGTGGACCACTGGGCTGGCGCGGATGCGGTCCAGGATCGCGGCCACTGCCGGTTGGGCCCGCTGCGCCGTGCGATGGATGGCGCTCACGATGGCCCCCACGCTGAGGCGCAACTGATGCACGGTGTCCAGATACCACTGGACGCTGCGGATGGGCAGCCGCCCCTCTTCCCGCAGCGTGGCGATCAGGCTGAGCAGGTTGACGCCGAGGCGCTGCTGACCCAAGACCACGCCGCCCAGTTCCGCCGGAGGTGTGCAGCGCCGTCGGCAGGCCGGGCAAGTCCGAGCAATGTAGACGTGCTCGGTGACTTGCGCGGGAACCACCGGCAGCTCGATGACCTCCCGAGTGCGCTGGATCCAGCCGCCGGACCGGTGGGCGCCGCAATCGGGACAGTTCTCCATCACGTGCTCCACCCGGTGGGTCGGTGTCATGCGCGGGCGGGCGAAGCCGTGGCGTCGCTGCTTGCGGGGCCCCGGCTGCGCTGGGGGCTTCCGGCCCGATTTCGCCTTGAGGCCGGGCATTCGGAGCGGGCCGCCCGGTTTCGCCTGGCCTTCCAGTTCGGCAATCCGCCGCTGCAACCGCTCAATCACCGCCTGTAACTCGGCGATGATGGCAATGAGGACAGCGCGGTCGACGGTGGTCAGGTCCACTTCAGTATCCATGCCCTGTATATGACATAACCACCGCCACCCGTGCCAGCGTTCGGCAACCCGCCTTCGGCCAATTCACCTCACCAAGTCTGAACTGTTACAGTCTGGAAATCGACGTGCAAGATGCCGCCGGTTCTGGGAGCCCACTGGATGTCCGCGGCGCGGGCGACAAATTGAGTAGACTCGCCGCCCACGGTCAGCCGCATCGGTTGGCCTTCCTCGCCACCGGCGGCGTTGAGCGCCCTGAGCAGAGGGCGTTCTTCGCACTGCATCGCGCGCGATTCCATGCCGGCGCCGTAGATGTTGACTGGAATGATACCAGCGCGCCGCAGGGTCTTGACCTTCTTGCCAAGCACGGTGCGGGGTTCAAGTTCGATCGAAACCGCCTGAGTAGTCATCGGGGGAAGGACTCCTGAAGTTTAGAGAGGTTGGCCGCCCGGAACGGTGAACTTTCCGGGCCGGCGATTATCATAGCACAAAGCGCTCCCGCAGATGCTGACGCCCGACGCGGAGGGAGCGCGCGGCGTTGGACTTGGGTGAAGGCGACGCACCAGGGACGCAACCGCAAAATATTGGGTTACGTAGTTGTCCGCACGGTATCTGTGGTGCGTTGGCTAAAATCTATTGACCAGGAACAGCGGTTGCCGGTAACATTAAAGGACCGGGCGTGCAGTTTGCCTTTTCGTCCGAGAACACTGCGGGAGCCGAAATGAGTTCAAGCTACATTGGCAAGGTCGACAAAGCACGGAAATACGCCGAGGAACCGGATCGGGTGAACATCCACACCTTTGAAGCGTCATTCCTCGGCAACCACAACACCTATCGGGTAGCGTACAAGAGCGGCGACTGGAGTTGCGAGTGCGCTTTCTTCGCCACCCGTCAGGTTTGCAGCCACACCATGGCAATGCAGCGAATGCTCGATGATATGCTCGTGGGGCGCGGTATGGAACAGACCACCAGCGCCTAGCTTACCGCGACCCATCGTTGGTTTTCCTGCCGGGGTTTGCGAAAACTCCGGCAGTTTTTTGGCGCGTTAGCCGGCGCTGGGCTAGTCCTCGTACCGCGTGAACACGATGCAGGCGTTTTGCCCCCCGAAACCAAAGGCGTTGGACAGCGCTACGTCCACCTTCGCGTGGCGAGGCTGGTTGGGCACGTAGTCGAGGTCGCAATCCGGATCGGGCCACTCATAGTTCATCGTTGGGTGGATTTTCTGGTCCAGGATGGTTTTGACGCAGGCGACGGCTTCCAGCGCGCCCGCACCGCCCAACGCGTGGCCGATCATGCTCTTGGTGCTGCTGATTGGCACGTCATACGCCCGTTCGCTGAACAGCCGCTTGATCGCCTTCGTTTCAACAGCGTCGTTGATCGGTGTGGATGTTCCGTGGGCGTTGATGTAATCCACATCATCGGGGGTAAGGCCGGCGTCGCCGAGGGCAGCGGCCATGGCGCGGGCGGCGCTGGTGCCGGTTTCCAGCGGCTGGACCAGATGACCAGCGTCTGAAGTGGCGCCGAAGCCGGACACCTCGCACAGGATGCGAGCCCCGCGGGCTTTAGCTCGTTCCAGTTCTTCCAGAACCAGAATTCCCGCGCCTTCGGCAGGCACGAAACCGTCGCGCTGCGCGTCGAAAGGTCGGCTGGCGCGGTGCGGTTCGTCGTTTCTGGTGCTGAGGGCGCGCATCACGGAGAATCCCGCCAGACCCAGTTGGCTGATCCCCGCCTCGGTGCCACCGGTCAGCATCACGTCCGCGGTGCCGTGGCGAATGGCCTGGAGGGCTTCCCCAATGGCGTTGTTGGATGCCGCGCAGGCGGTGGTGGATGTGGAGTTGTAGCCCTGCGCGCCGACGTGGTGGCTGACGTTGGCGGCTGCCATGTTGGGCAGGACCATGGGGAAGAAAAACGGAGACATCCTCATTCCGCCCTTGGTGGCGAGGATACGGCAGTTCTCTTCCAGTGTGGGGAAGCCACCGTTGCCGTTGCCGAGCAGCACCCCGACCCGGTAGGGGTCTTCCTTGCTGATATCCAGTTCGGCATGGGCCACGGCTTCCAGGGCGGCTCCCACCGCCAATTGGGAGAAACGGGCCATGCGCCTGGCTTCGCGACCCGGCATATAGTCGGTAGGGTCGAAGCCGTCGGCTTCCCCGGCGATGTGACAGGGATAGTCGGTAGGGTCGCAGAGCGTCATCGGGCCAATACCCGAAGTACCCGCCAGCAGGGCATCCCAAAAATCCTGCGCTGTCAACCCCAATGGGGTAACGGCGCCTATCCCGGTTACGACAACGCGGCGCGGGGAATGTGAATGTCCGTTGTGGTTATGGATCATGGAAAGAAATTAGTGGTTGGCTGTTTGCATCATTTAACAATTATACCTTCTCGCCCAATGTGGGGCTCCGTAAATCAGCAGGCATCAAATCCGGATATTTTTCTGGAGCGATACCAACTATCGCTTCCCGCGCTTCCGCGGCTACGAACAGGGAGCCGGTTACCAGGATGAGGTCATTGTCGCCGGCAATGGCTCGCGCCTCATCGACGGCGATTGACACCTGTGGACACGAGGTTACCGCTGGAGTGGGCAGTCCGGATTGCCGGAAAGCGTCGGCAATCTCCGAAGGGCGCATGGAGCGAGGGTGTCGGGAGCGGGTGGCGATGACGCGGGCGGCCCGCCGGGACAGCAGCTTGACCATTGCGTCCACCTGTTTGTCCCGGGAGAAGCCAGTGACCAGGATGAGGCGGCGATGGGGCAAATAGTCGCCCAGAGTTTCCAGCACGGCGGCCACGGAATGGTCATTATGGGCGCCGTCGGCCACCAACATCGGGTTCCGGCTTAACACCTCCAGACGGCATGGCCACTCTACGCTGGCCAACCCATCGGCGACCGCCTGAGGTGTTATGCGGTATCCGCTGGCCGACAACGACTCGGCGGCGGCCACTGCGGTGGCGGCATTGGCGCCCTGAAACTGGCCCAGCAGCGGCAGACGGGCGTGGTAGGTGGCAAGTTGGCCGTGGACGGTGACGTCCTGACCATCAATGCCCAGGCAGGCCGTTTCCCAGCGCACGTCGTCGCCGACCGAAACGATCGGCGCGGATTGGCGCCGGGCGATGGCGCGAATGACGCCCGCCGCTTCTTCGGACTGGGGCGCAACGACAACCGGCACCTCCGGTTTGATGATGCCGGCTTTGTCGGCGGCGATTTCCCCAATGGTGTCGCCCAGAATAGCCATGTGGTCCAGGCTGACCGGGGTGATGGCGCTGACAGCTGGCGTCACCACGTTGGTTGCGTCCAGTTTCCCGCCGAGGCCCACTTCTATGACGCTGCAATCGGTTTGGTCCTGGTGAAAGCACCAGAATGCCATGGCAGTCAGGTACTCAAACAAGGTGGCGGGGCCGGCGTCCGGGTCGGCGGCATTGGCGATGTGGTAGGGCCACACGGCGTCAGTCAACTTGGCAAACCGGCGCTGGCTCACCGGCTGCCCGTTGCGGCGGATGCGCTCGCAAAACGAGTGCAGGTGCGGCGAAGAGTAGAACCCGGTGGAGTGGCCGGCGGCGCGCATGATGGATTCGATCATGGCAGCGGTGCTGCCCTTTCCCTTGGTGCCCGCCACGTGGGCGATGCCAGGCAAGCGTTGCGGCTCTCCCATGCGCTCCAGCAGCCGCTGAATATTGCGCAGGTCGTAGATACGTTTTTGACGCGGCAGCGTCGGGGCGCTGCGCTCGTGGTCAACCAGAGACAGCAGCGTGGCGATGGCGTCGTCGTAGGATTGACTCACTATGCGCATACCTGCAGGTTAAGTTGGTGGCAGCGGCCGGTATGGGCCTGGGTTATTTGGCGAGTCCAAGGTTGATGCGCAGGGCTTGGCCGGCCGTAATGTCGCGGATGTAGCCGATGTTGCCAGCCATGGGGCGCGGTTTGAAACCAAAGGCACGCTCCACGGAATCCGGTTCGGCCACGTTGCGCAGCGTTATCAGTTGCAGCATTGCGTTGTTGATAGGGGGGTTGGGTGTCAGCAGTCCCATGGTGCTGATGGGGAACCGCATTGCCCAGACCGGAACGTTGATGCGGCGTCGGGAACGTCCCAACGTGTCCGCGACAATGCTCACAACCTCGTTATAAGACAACTGGTTGGGGCCGCCGATCTCGACGATCTGGTTGCCTCGCAGGTTGCCACTGACGGCAGCCACGATGCAGCCCGCTACATCCGCAGCGTGGATCGGTTGCAGGCGGTTGTTTCCGGATCCGATCACCGGCGTGATGGGAGCAATCTTTACCAAAGATGCGACTGCGGTGGTGAATTCGTCGCCCGGCCCGAAAATCAAAGATGGCCGAATGATGGTGTAGGGTACGCCGCCGTTGATGACTTCTTGCTCGCCTTGCCACTTGGAGTAGAGGTATTGCAAATGGGGCGTGTTGTTGGCTCCCACGGCGCTGACGTGGATGAAACGGCGCACTGAACCGGCGGCTTTAGCAGCGGCGACCACGTTGGCCGTCCCCTGTCGGTTGATGGCGTCGAACTGTTTTTGTCCGCCGCGAATTACGGCAACGAGATGAATGACGGCGGTAATATCGCGGCACGCCTCGGAGAGGGCGTCAGGGTCGCTGATGTCTCCGTAGCAAACGTCAGTGGGGGGTGAGGCAAACACCGACTCCCGCCCTGGCCGCCTGACCATGACCCGAACCTCGTGTCCGGTGTCGAGCAGCTGTTCCACAACCCGTGGTCCCAGAAAGCCGGTGGCTCCGGTAACCAGTACTGTCATGGCAATCCTCGCAATGCTCGGCGGTGCTTGGCCCTGTTGAACGGAGTCTGAGTGTATGTGAAGTATACCACCGGGTTGACGTATTTCCGGCGGTTCCGGTCAACGGTCGCGGCGGGTTTTGCGCCTCAGGTCGCCATAAAGTACAATTCGCGGCAAAGTGAGACGGCACGGCTGGCGGTTGGCTGCTTTCCCTACTGCATTCAGGTATGTGCGGAGCATCGTTTATGAACAGAATATCGTTGCGACAGTATGGCTGACATCAACAACGAACTTCACTTTGGCGCCAGCATGGCGTTGCCGGCAGAGCGCACCGTTGAGCAGGCGCGGCTGATGGAAGAACTTGGTTTCGAGTATATGGGTGCCGGCGAGCATTTTATGCGGGGACGGCCACCGGGCCCGACCCATGCGGCGTTGCCATTACTGGCGGTGGCCGCCGGCGCTACCGAACGATTGCGCATCGTAACCTCGGTTACCCTGGCGCCGTTCTACCACCCGCTGATGCTGGCGCGCATGACCGCCACGCTGGACATTGCGTCGGGCGGGCGGCTCACGCTGGGCGTTGGGGTGGGCGGCGAGTTTCCCATGGAATACGAGAACGCCGGCATCGAAATCGCCCGCCGCGGCCAGCGCACCAACGAATGCCTGGATGGTTTGCGCCGGTTATGGACCGAAGAATCGGTAACCCTGAAGGGTCGGCACTACACTCTGGAAGACGCTGCCATCAATCCTAAGCCGACGCAAAAACCGCACCCGCCGGTATGGGTTGCCGGCCGCCGGGATGCCGCCATGCGCCGCGCCGTTCGCTATGGCGATGGCTGGCTGCCCTATTTCTACAGCCCCGAACGCTATCGGGACAGCGTGAACAAAATCACCGAGTTTGCGGTTGAAGAACAACGGGACTTATCGTCCTTCCAGTGGGCCTTTTTCCCGTACATTTCGCTGGGCCAAACCGAGGATCAGGCGGCGAGAACCGCGGCGGAGTCGCTGGGCAGCCAGTATCTTTACGACGGTGAATTTGGCAACATTGTGCGCCGCTATTGCCTGCTGGGCACTCCCCGGATGTGCATCGAACGGTTGCAGGAGTACATTGATGCTGGCGCCCGCTATATCGTTTTTAGCGTAGCCGCACCGCGCGAGGACCGACGGCGCCATCTGGAAGTCATCGCCAAGGACATCGTGCCCCATTTCACGGGTCGCTGAATTGGCCGTTAACGGTTACCAAAACTGCTAACTGGCATCCGGGATGATGTTGTATAATAACGAAAGCGATTTGTGAGAGACTCAATCTTGAACCACTCCTGATCAGCAGACATCGGAGTAAGTGAGAAAATGAGCACCATTCAACTGCTCGGCGACAAATTCGATGGCACCCCGGCGACGGTTTCACCGGTTTCGATAAGACCAAAGGGTGACCGCACGCGTCGGGTGATGATGGTTCAGCCGGCTTCGGCTGGCGGAAACTTTGAATACATTGCCATACCGCGCCAAGGCATGCTGTACCTCTCCGGCGCTTTGGAACAGTGGGACGGCCCATATGTGTACGAGCGGGACATCTGGTTTGAAGACCGTCTGGGTCGCATGGATCCGGACAGTGATCTGGATGGCGTCGACATATTGATGGTGACGTCTCTGATTAATGAAACCCCTCGAGGTTATGCACTGGCTCGGGAAGCGCGTGAGTTCCATCCCAACCTGATCATATTGGGTGGCGGCCCGCAAATGAGTCCGTTGCCCGAGGAAGCCATTGCCAGGGGCGGGTTTGATGTAATAGTGAATCGCGAAGGCGAAGACATTATCGGCCAGTTGTGCGACATATTGCTGACGTGGCACGACGATCGCAAGTACACCTACCTGGAACGGGTGGCCGGCATCTCTTATTTGCAAGATGGGCACTTGGTGCAAACCCGGCGCAAGGGTCTGGTACGTCCGGACTTTGTAGAACTCCCGGATTACCGCTCCATACGTGGTTTGTCACCGGCGACCCCGATGGCGGGGGCCGTGATAGAAACAGTGCGCGGTTGCACGGAAAACTGTTCTTACTGCCAGGTAATTCAGCAGTTCCTGGGCTACCGGCTCATTGAGCGGGAAACCGAGTACAAGCGGCTGGCGCAGCTGGAAGATCTGGCCGCTGACGGCCTGATTCACACCGGTCGCAACGGCAAGATCAACGTGTTTATCTCTGACGACCTGCACACGCCGCCGCTGCGAGCCGTGAAGTTCCGTGACGAGCGGCTGGAGCGGTTGAAAGGCTGGAAAAGCCGCACCGACTCCATGGGCATGATTTGTCAGGCACGGGCCGAAATCGGGCAGGACGACGAACTGGCCGACGCTTTGCTGGATGCCAACGTCAAGATGCTCTATCTCGGAGTGGAATCCAACAATGCCGAAAACCTGAAGGCGGTCAACAAGCGGCAGGAACCGGGCCAGATGGAAATGGACTTGGTACGCCTGAACGAGAAGGGTTTCTCGGTAGTGGCCATGACCATCATCGGTTTGCCCTACGATACGGAAGAATCCATCATGACGTTGGCTGACTGGGTAAAGCAGTACAGCCGTTATCAGACGGCCAACCTGCTTACGCCGCTGCCGGCGACATCCAACTGGGACCTGAAACCCCTGAACGCCAACGGCGATCTCTTGCAAGAGGGCGAGATGCGGCCTTACGAGCTTTACACCGGACGCCAATTGGTACACGAAGACGAACGATGGACGATGGCGCAAAGCCGCGACCTTTTCGACCGTTACAGCGCCAAGTTGACCTTGATCGATGCCCTTTACGGCCGTATCTTCCGAATCCTGGGCAACTATCGGATGCGGCAGGCCCGCAGCGTGCAAGACCTGTCTGAAACTACCGAAACAATGCGCGACTGGTCGCAACAGGTTCAGCAAGCCGGCAAAGAGTTCGGCGAAAACCTACACCTGCGAGTGACGGAGCTGGCGGAGACTTTCCGTTCGGTCAGTCAGCCGCTGTCCAACGCTCGTTCGGAATTTGTGGATAACCTGCGGACGCGCATCAACGAAGTATCGGATTCACTGCGGATTTATGCTGAAATGGCAGACACCGGCAGCAAGGATGTCGCCGCGAGTATTTCGGTGCGCGTGAACGAAGTAACGGACCTGCTGAACTCCGTGCTGGACTCAACTGGTCAGCGCCAGAATTCCAACCGAGCGAGCTGATATGGTCCAAATCGGTACGATCGGCCATAGAGTCGTAGTTACGGGCTTGGGAATCATAAGCCCGTTGGGATTGAACACCTCCGATACCTGGAACGCTGTGGTCAATGGTCGGTCGGGCATTGACTACATAACGAGTTTCGACGCGGAGGCGTTCGACACCCGTTTCGCCGCCGAAGTTAAAGGGTTTACCCCGGAAGACTATTTGGACCGTAAACTGGCGCGCCGCATGGATCGATTCTCCCAGTTTGCGGCTGTGGCGGCTATGGAAGCTTGCCAGCAGGCGAACCTGGAACCACGCTCGATGGACCGGTATAGCGTTCATGTGGTGGTGGGCAGCGGAGTCGGCGGCATCAACACCCTGACTGAGCAGCATCGGGTGTTAATGGAACGTGGGCCACGACGAGTTACGCCGTTTCTGATTCCCATGATGCTGGCCGATATGGGGTCGGCCCAGGTGTCGATGGTTACCGGCGCGATGGGCGCAAACTACTGCGTTACGTCATCGTGCAGCAGCGGCGCCGACGCCATTGGCATCGGCTGGGATATGATTCGCCACGGACGGGCTGAAGTGGTGTTGGCCGGCGGTACTGAGGCGCCCATCACGCCACTGACCGTTGCCGGCTTCAATGCGTTGCGCGCGCTTTCCCGTAAGAATGACGACCCACAACGGGCCAGCCAACCCTTCAACCGGAGCCGGGACGGGTTCGTGCTGGCAGAAGGGTCGGCGATTCTGGTGCTGGAAAGCGAGGAACACGCCGAGGCGAGGGGCGCGGAGCCGCTGGCGGAACTGCGCGGGTACGCTGCCACCAGCGACTCACATCATCTGACTGAACCCAACCCCACCGGGCAAAGCGCCGCTGCAGCCGTTACTGCGGCGTTGGCGGCGGCTCAATTGTCGCCTGTCGACGTTGACTATCTGAACGCCCACGGAACATCTACGCCGTTGAACGACTGGCACGAAACCAAGGCGCTGAAACTCGCCTTGGGCGAAGACGCTTATCGCATCCCAATCAGCAGCACGAAGAGCATGACCGGCCACTTGCTGGGCGCCGGCGGCGCGCTGGAGGCTGCCCTGTGCGCCATTGCCCTCCGCGAGGGGTTGATGCCGCCCACGATCAACCTGGACGACCCGGACGACGAGTGCGACCTGGATTACGTGCCGCACAATGCGCGCAAGGGCGATTTGGATGTAATTCTCAGTAACTCGTTTGGGTTCGGCGGGCATAACTCCGTTATCATCCTGACCCGCCCCGACCTGGGCGATTAGGTTTGGCGCTACCCGCCCACCGACCGGCACTACCAGGAGTGAACGAGCCTTCGGCGCGTCGCTGGATTCTGCCGCCAAGAACTGACGGCAACCGCCTGCCCAAGGATCTACCCCCGGTCGCCGCTCAGTTGCTGCTGTCCCGAGGCATCGGCGACGCGGAAACCCTGACCAGATTCCTGGAGCCGTCCGGGTTGCCTCACGACCCTTTGACGCTGGCCGGCATGGCTGAGGCGCTGCCCAGGCTGGCAACCGCCACCAGAACCGGTGAAACGGTTGCCGTGTTCGGGGACTTTGACGTTGACGGTATGACCGGAACCGCCATCCTGACCGAAACTTTCAGGCGGCTCGGGGCGGTGGTGATTCCCTACTTGCCGGATCCGGTCTCCGAAGGGCATGGCATGAACAGTGGGGCGGTGAGCCGCCTGGTCGCGCAGGGCGTCACCCTCATCGTTACGGTGGATTGCGGCATCAGTGATGCGGTCGAAGTTGGTCTCGCGGTTGATGCGGGGGCGGAGGTCATCATCACCGACCATCACACTCCGCCGGAAACCCGGCCCGATGCCATTGCAATCGTCAATCCGCGTATGCCGGGCAACCAGTACCCTTATCCGGAGCTGTGCGGAGCCGGCATTGCCTACAAGCTGGCTACCGGACTGCTGAAATACCTGGGCGAAACGCCGGACGGTTCGCTGCTGGAGCTGGCGGCGTTGGGAACCGTGGCTGATCTGGTTCCGCTGCGGGATGAAAACCGTTACATCGTGCAGCAGGGTTTGGCATCACTGGCGCAGACGCAACGGCCTGGGCTGCGGGCGCTGCTTCGTCGCTGTCGGCTGGAGCGTCGGGAGCTGCGTGCGGAGAATGTTTCGTTCCAGATTGCGCCCAGGCTCAACGCGGCGGGCCGCATGGCGCATCCCCAAACCTCGCTGGACCTGCTGCTGACCGATAACGAGCGAGAGGCTGAACGGCTGGTATCCCAACTGGAAGAGTACAACGACCGCCGCAAGGACCTGACGGCCCGGGCCTGCGATATTGCCATGGAGCAGGTGCTGGCGCACGAGCAGGTGCCGAGCATCATCATTTCCCACGATGAAGTTTACACGCCGGGCATCAACGGGCTGGTGGCCGGGCGGTTGTCCGAGCGTTTCAATCGGCCGGCGATAGCGCTGGCCCGCGCCGACGCCGACCACCTGGTGGCCAGCGCCCGCAGCGACACCGGGTTCAGCCTGATCGATGCCATCGCGCAGTGCCGGGATTTGCTGGTGCGGTACGGCGGCCATCAGGCGGCGGCCGGCTTCACGGTGCGCAATGAAGATTTCGAGGCAGTGTCGGAACGGCTGCTGGCCATCGCCAACGCCAGGACCGGTTTGTTCGGCCCGGAACCGACGCTGGAAATTCACGCCGAGGGCAGTCTGGACGAGTTGATGGACCCGGCCCTGGCGCAATTTATGAAGCGTCTGGAGCCATTCGGGAAAGACAACCCGAACCCTCGCTTTCTGTCGAGGCGGTTGCGTGTGCTGAACAGTGGGTTTGTGGGAGCCGGCGGCCAACACCTGAAACTACAGGTCAGCGGCGGCCAGCGCACGGTTGATGCGCTATGGTGGAACTTCCCAGGCGAATGGGGCGGGTACGGGTCGGTAGACCTCGTGTTCCAGCTGGCGGAAGAGCATTATCGGGGCGAGACCCGCACCTACCTGCGTGTCGAGGATTTGCGCCCGGCGGCCTAGCGGTAACCTTTCGGATGGTTGTCTTGCGGGATGGTTGCCCTGCCGATTGGCGGATTACTCGCCGGCGGTTGAGGTCGTGCGGCGCTCGGGTCGCACCAATCGAGCCCGATAGACGAGCAGAGGCACGGTTACCAGCATAATGGCCAGGGCCACCAATTGGGCTTCGTTGAAGCCAAACAGGTAGGTGTTTTGCTCCTGCCGCACGAAGGATATGAAGAATCGCCCCGCTGAATAGCCGGCGAAGAACAGGGCGAAGAGCATACCGTGGGGCCGGATGCGATCACGCATCAGCCAGAGCACTCCCGCCCAGACCAGGCAGAAGATTAGTTCGTAGGCCACCGCCGGATGCGAGGCCGGGCGCCCGTAGCCGAAGCTGTCCGGGTCGGTGTAAATCCAGGCCCAGGGCAATGAGGTGAAGCTGGACAGGTGTTCGCCGTTGATCACGTCGCCGATGCGTCCGATGGCCAACGCAATGAGCAACGCCGGCGCTGCGATGTCAGCCAGATGCCCGACGGGCGGTACTTCGGGGAACTTGCGGTGCAGTCCGGACCAGCGCAATCCAGCGCGATCCCACAGGCGAATGAACCAGGTCGCGTTGCGCAGCACTATGTAGCTGGCGCCGCCGGCGAAACCTCCCAGGTAGGCGCCGAATATGGCGATGCCGCCGCTCCAGAAATAAACGATGCGTTCCGGGTTGTACTGGTAAAAGTCATCCCAGAAGTCGATGACGTGCAGGATGCGCGCTCCAATCAACCCGCCGATGATGCACCAGGTGGCCGTCGACAGGATGGCGTCGCCGTTGAGACCATCGCGCCGGCCCCAGCGCCAGGTCAGGTAGACGGCCACGGCCACCGACACGAAGGTAAAGAACCCGTGCCAGGACAACTGGAAACCCGCCATGCGGATAATGTCCGGGTCGAACGGGATGCTGATGACTGCGAGGATGTCCATCGATTAAATATTCCTGCGGTTGTTCGGAGATTCAGTTACCGACGTGGGCCGGATTGAGCGTTCGCACAAGGTACGCCGTTGCGCCGGTGTTCCGCAAGGCGACCTGAACCCTCATATGCTCAGTTTCGGAGGATGGCAGACAGAAGATGGTCGGGCCGGCGCCGGAGAGGCGAGGTGTATGTCTGGTTATCGAAGCCACAATATCCCATACGTCGGATAAGCCGGGAAAGATTGATTGCGCGGCACGCTCAAAAGCATTGCTGCAATCGGTTGACGTTGGCGAAGTATGCGACAGTTGGTTTGCCAATCGGTGGGTGTGGCCGCCGTCGGTAAAATCGCCAGCGGCCAGCGCACGGTACAGCGTCGGCGTTTTGGCGTCAATGGTGTCGCGGGATACCACCAACAATACGGCGGTTGCCGGCAGGGCTGGCAGGGCGGCGAGCCGGTCGCCGCGGCCGGTGGCGAGAGCGGTGCCTCCGGCGAGCAGGAACGGCACATCGGAGCCCAGTGTTGCCGCCAGTTCCGCCAGTTCATCTGACCCCAGGTTCAGTTGCCAAAGGCGGTTCAGACCAATCAGCGCCGCCGCCGCATCCGCCGAACCACCGCCCAGGCCGGCCGCTACCGGGATGCGTTTGGTGATGTGGATGCTGGCAGCTGGCGTGATGCCCGCCCGTCGCGCCAGCGCATTGGCCGCCACCCAAACTATGTTTGCCTTACCAGACAGCGCCGGGTCGTCGCACGTGACCGCCAAAGCATCGGAGGGTTGCAGGGTCAGGGTATCGGCCAGGTCGACGGTTTGCAGGAGGGTGGCAACGTCGTGGAAACCGTCATCACGGCGGCCGATGACTTCCAGCGTCAGGTTGACCTTGGCGTAAGCGGAAACCTGCAACTTGCCGCGTCCTGATTTATCGGGTTCGGTGGTGTCGGCGACCATCGCTGCCGGCCGTCGGTCGCAGGTCGCGATGGCGCGGGGTGTTTTGCGGCCACCCGGTGTTGAGGGCCGCCCACTCCGGGATCGTCAAAGTGGCCGGGCGACGCTGTCCGTCGATGCCGGCCGCCTCCAGCACCGGGGAAACAACCTCTGACGGGCATCCGGAACCTTGCACCAGCGAGTTGCGCAACTGTTTCCGGGGAGCGGCAAATCCGGCCCGAACCAGGGAAAAAAATTCGCTGGTTTCGTCAACGTCCGCCGGCGGCTTGTCCCGCATCACCAGTTTCACCACCGTGGAAGCCACTTTAGGCGGCGGTCGGAACGAACGTGCCGGCACCTGCGTTACCACCGACGGCACGGCGTAGAATTGGGTAGCAACCGACAACAGGGTCATTGAACCGGGCGGTGCGCACATGGCGGCTGCCACCTCCCGTTGCACCATTACCACCAACAGCGTGGGATGAAGCGCGGCTTCCAGGAATCGGCGCACGATGGGGGATGCTGCGTAATAAGGGAGGTTGGCTACCAGTTTGTACGGTCCGCCGTCGTCAACCAGCGCGGTAATTTCAACGGTGCGTCCATCGGCTGGCAGGACTTTCAGGTTGTTGGGATTGCCGATGCGCTCGGGTAACCTGGCAGCCAGGGCCGGGTCAAGCTCCACGGCAACCACCTGGCCGGCGACCTCCACCAGTCGCCTGGTCAGGATGCCGGAACCGGGACCGATTTCAACGATAGTGTCGGCGGGTGACGGATCGGCGGCGGCCACGATCCGATTCGCGACGCGGGTGTCGGTCAGGAAATGCTGCCCCAACGATTTGCGAGGGCGGCGCGCCGGCGACGAACCAACTGTGGTGTCTAGCATAGTCGGAACAATTAATCGCCCTGCCGGTGGCAACCATTGGGCTCAATATGGGCAGCGGAGCAAAGGTATGAGTTATGCAAGTGGTCGAGCACCTCCCGTTGACAGCAGCCTGGGGGCATATCGTAGGTAGTGGCTCGGGCCAGGCACTCCCACGGCACTCGCTGGACATCGCTTACCGTTGCTTCCTTCCGGACCTGGCGGGGTTCACAAGCCTGCGCCGCGTGGGACCCGGCCGTCAGCGCCATTCCCTGTGACAGCGGCCCTTGCGCCTTGCCGAGGGGAGGGATTCCACCCCGCTATGGCGGATTGAGGGTATAGGGCACCGCCAGCTCCCCGTGTAGCACGACCACGCATTCATGGTAGAGCCCGACCGGGGTGGTGTCAATCAACGTTGCGTAGTCATGCGCACCCACTTTATTCTGTCATTGGGAGGAGCGCCCGCTCATCCCGAGCTCGTCGCGAGACGTGGCAATCTCGATGAGGTCGAACACACGTCGGCGAACCGCCGTTGCTGCGGCGACGAGATTGCCACGCTATGCTCGCAATGGCAAAGTGGGGTCGTATGGGGCGCTGCGTGCAATCCGGGGTCGTTGTGGAAATATCACGGCACCGCGATTGGAATACACAAACACGCGTCGTTGCAATGAGGCCGGCGAGCCAGAAAGCTCTGGGCCGCAGGGGTATGGCTGCCGGTGGGCAGAGCTGGATTCCGGTCTTGCGCCGGGATGACGGGGATAAAAATCCGGAATGGCGGGGACAACATTGACGGAGATATTGACGGAGATAAGGAAACAATTGGTTGGTGGTGATGGTCGACAGGGTGCGGCGAAACTGGCAGGACGATTGCAAAGTCAGGAGGCTCGACCGTAGAGGTGGTCGATGGTCTGCGTTGGGCGGAAGGCGCAAGTTTTGGCTCGCAAGGGCATAGACATCCGGGGAGGGAACCATCCTTCCACGCGCAGGGCGGTCAGCCCGGTGTTGACCAGGGTGGCGAATACCTCCCCCAACCCCGGACGGCGCAGCGTGTGCACGTCCTCATCCCAGCTGCGGTCCTTCACGTGATGTTGGCTGTTCTCAATGCTCCAGTGGTTGCGGAAGAGCCGGAGCAGCTCTTGGGGGCCGCACTGGCGCGAACTCAGGCTGGTCAGCAGATACCAGCGCTCTCTCCTCACCTCCCCAGTGGCTATATCCACCGTCTCCTTCTCTACCATGGCCCCTTGCCGCGCCCCCGGAAATCCCAAATCATCCCGGATATAGTCGGCCAGCAGGTCATCAGCCCAAATCCGCCGCCTTTCGATTACACCCGCTTTTCCCCCAAGGTCTCCGCCTCAGGCTCCCCCAGTTCCTCCGGGGCAAACCCGTCTGCTAAAGCGGCCAGCGCTTCAGGCTGGTTCCCCTTGATTCGCACCAGGTAGTCCCGTCCGTGGCTGACTATGGCCCGGCACAGGTCACGCTCCGCATACAGAGCATCCATGGTCAACAGCCGCAGGCCGGGATAATCCTCGAACAGTTGGCCCAGTTGCTCCCGCAACACCCCGGGTTCATACCGCTTCTCCACCGCCGGCCACTGGGCCAGGCACAGCTTCAGGTCATGGGCCAGCACATTCACCATCATCAGGGGATTCCCACCAGCATCCTCCGACTGCTTGGCCCACTTGCCGTCTACCGAGGCATTCAACTTCTGTTCCCCCACCACACGGGCCACCCAGCCGGTGAGGGCTCCCTGCAACTGCTCGTACGGAACCCCAGCCAGGGTGCGCGAAATGGTGGTGGCGTGGGGCGGATGGTCCCGCACAAACCCCAAAGGCTCTTTCAGCATCGGCCAGTGCATCCTGGCAAAGAGGGCAATGTGGGCCATGGTGGTCTGACCGCAGACCAGACTCAGCAAGGTCAACCGCAGTATGGCCTGAAAGGGATGCCTGACTCCTCTGGCCTCCCTTGGATCCGCCATCTGTTCCAGGCACTTGAACAGAGATTCCGCCGCCTCCATATCCGCACACTCCCTTTTCATTTCCCTCGTTTGTATACCACCCCCGACGACTTTGCAATCGTCCTAGCGAAACTGGCAGGGCAATCGCATATTAGATGGCTAGTACTCAATCAATCTTGGAATGGCAGGGATAGAGGCGATGCAATTTGGATCGGGCATCTTGAGTGCTGAACCGCCAGTTGATGGTGACGCCCGCTGCGTTGCGCTCGGTCTCGTGGGCCGTGATTTGGCGTTGCAGGGCGTCGGCGTCGGGGTTTCTCCCCTTGAGACAGGCGCGGCTCAACGCGCTGAATTCGATCTCCGCCATGTTCAACCAACTGGCGTGCTTGGGCGTGTGGTGAAACTCGAGGCGCTTCACGATGCGCCGGGCCTCAGCAGCCGGGAACGTCTCGTAAAGGGACGCCATACGATGGGTATTCAGATTGTCCAGCACCACGCGGATCACCGGGGCATCGGGGTAAGCCTCATCCACCAGCCATTGCATCTGATGGGCGAAGTCCTGCATGGTGCGCCGCTCGGTGATGGCCAGGTGGCGCCAGCCCGCCAGGGGTTCACAGGTCAGGAAGATGTTGCGGGTGCCGCCGCGGCGATACTCGTAGTCCTGCCGCCGCGGTCGTCCCGGTTGAGGAGGCAACGGCTTCCTGACCTCGGCCAGCAGTTGGGTGGAGGTCTCGTCAAAGCACACCACCGGCCGATCGGGGTCGTAGGGTTCGGCATACAGGTCCAGCACGTCCTCCATGGCCGCCACGAATTCGCCGCCTACTTTCGGGATGCACCATTGCTGCTTCCGCCACGGCTTGAGGGTGTTTTTTTGAGCCTGAGCCTTACCGTCTCGTAGGACAGCGATGGCACCAATCCCAACTCCACCACCTTGCCAGCCAACAACCGCAGGGTCCAGTGCTCATGCCCTTCGGGCGCGTCGCTGCACGCCAGCGCAATCAGGTGGGCTTCGCCCCGATCGTCCAGCTTGCGATACCGATTGGCTTGGGGGTGGTCGTGCAGCACGCCCTCCAACCCCGCTTCGGCGTACCGCCGTTTGGTGCGGAACACCGTGCGCTGCGACGTGTCCAGAGCCGCCGCCACCTGGGGGGCGCTCCACCCTTCGTCAGTCTTGAGCAGGATGCGCGCCCGATTGATGACCCGAGCGGAATGCCGCCCACCGTGGATCAATCCCCGCAACTGCTCCTGATCTTCCGACGACAACCGTACTGCGTATTTCTCCTGAACCATGGATGTCGCACCTCCCGCACCACTGTTTGCCAGTCAGCGTAACAACCCTGGCCCGCCCCGCGCTTCACCTGCCAATACAGGATTGACTCAATACTAGGACTTTGAGGAGGTAGTCATGGTCCCAGCCGGCCTTTTTGCGTTTGGCCTTGATGCCGACTTTGGCGGTGCGCTCCTGTTTGAGCAGGTTCAGGGTCAAGTGTCGCACCACCGCCAGGTTTTGGTCGGCGTGGCCGGTTCTGACTCGGCAGTGGTCTTCATCAAAGGCCATGTCCAGCACCCAATGGAGGCTGTTCTCGATGCCCCAGTGCTGACGGCTGGCCTGGAGTAGGGATGCCGCGTTGGGCGGGTAGCTGCAGATGTAGTAACGGACCTCCGAGGGTGGGTCCTGGGGTGCTTGCCGAGGTGCTTGCCGAGGTGCTTGCGGGTGGACGCCCCGTCGGTAGCACACCTTGGCCACGCCTTTTAGTCCTGGCCAGCGCCGGTGGGGATCCACGTAGGCCAGTTCTGCTGGGTCGGTGATCACCCAGCACTCCCGGGTCTCCAGGCGTCCGTGGCCTTTGTCCACCTGGCGATGGTAGTCCGGTCGATGGTAGGCGGGTTCTTCGGCAAGACTTCCTTCCTGAGCGCTACCTTCCTGAGCGCTACCTTCCTGAGCGGCGCCTTCCTGAGCGGCCATCTGAAACAGGTCCTGGATGTTTCCGTAGAGTTCCCCCTGGTTGGACTTCACCGCCAGCAGGTAGTCGGCGCCGCCGTCGACGATCTGCTGGGCAATCTCGGTCTGGCAGCCCATGGCGTCAATGGTGATGATGCACCCGCGCAACTCCAGCAGCGCCAACAACTGGGGGATGGCGGTGATTTCGTTGGAATGGGCCTGGGTGCGGGTTTGGCCCAGCACCAGGTGATTCTGGGCGGCCCAGGCGCTCACCAGGTGCAGCGGGGCCCGGCCTTGCCCCCGGTCATGGCATCTCCTCAGGGTCTTGCCGTCGATGGCCACCACCTCTCCCTGGGTCAACTCGGCCACCGATTGCACCCAGTTCATGAAACAGGCGCCGAACTGGTCGGGGTCCAGCCGGCCGAACACCCGCCCAAAGGTATCGTGGGATGGAATGCCGTGGGGCAGCCGTAAGAACCGGCTCAACCACTCTAGGCGGGCATTGCCGAACTCCTCGATCTCCACCCAGTTGTCGGCGCCGCAGATCACCCCGCAGATGGTGATGACGATGATGTCCAGCAACTCGTGGCGCTTGGCCCGCTCCGCCCGTGGATCCACCAGTCCGGCAAAGTGTTCTACCACCCAGCCCCTTTCACGCCCACTGGCCATTTGCCACCCCTCCCCGCATCCGAATTGCAACCACTTTAGCCTATTTCTTATATTTTGCCCAATATGCGATTGCCCTGGCGAAACTGGGTAACTGTTCAGATTTGAGGGGAAGTGAGCAGTTGGCGGCAGGCGGCGAGGGGGTTCAGGCCTCGTGCGCGCCAGGTGCCGAAGATGGATGCCAGCGTCATCTTGCTCTCGGTACCACGTTCCGACCGGGTGCCCCCGCTGATCTTGCGGCTGATAACCAGATGGCGCAGGCTGCGCTCGGCGGGGTTGTTGTCCGACGGCACGTCCGGTTCGGCCACGAAGACGAAGAGTTCCTTGATGTGGCGCTCGATGCGCCGGTACAGCCGGCCCTGCAGAGCTAGCGGGTCAGCCAGGAAGGGCTGGCAGATGACCAGCAGCTGCCGCTCCCAGGCCAGTTGAGCGGTGCGCCGTCGTTGTGCCTGAGGATGGGTGAAAGACCTGGCCTCGACATAGAGCTGATGGACTGCCGCGGCCCACTGGGCCAGCGAGGTGTCCTTGGGGTAGAGCGCCACCAGGTGATAGACGACAATTAGTCCTGCCGGTAACGTCGACTATTTTTGCCGGTCGATATGGGGTAATCATTCGGTACGGAGGTACCGTTGATTACAGACCGACAAACCAGGCTATTGAGGCAGAAACGTATGGAAGGCAAGACACAGGAAACGGCAGCGGCCAAGGCTGGGATGAGCGTGCGTTCAGCGCGCAAGTGGCAGAGTGGGCCATTGCCGTCGCAGGCGAAACCGGAGCATCGGTGGCGCACTCGGCCGGATCCCTTCGACGGGGTGTGGGAGGATGAGATTGAGCCGCTGCTGCGGAATGATCCGACGGGCAAGCTGAAGGCAACGACAATTATCGACTGCCCTTCGACAAGCTCAGGAGGCCGAGCAGCATCCCGGGCGGTTCAGCGCGTCCCAGCTGCGCACCCTGCAACGACGATTGCAGGCCCTTCGACCGGCTCAGGAGGCGGGCGCGGCATGGTCCGGATCAGGAGGTGTACTTCCCCCAGGTGCATCCGCCGGGACGGGAGGCCCAGTTCGACTTCACCCACTGCGGGGAACTCAAGGTGACCATCGCCGGACAGTCCTACCCCCACCTGCTGTTCCAGCTGATACTCAGCCACTCGGGATGGCGCTACGCTGAGGTCGCCGCCGGCGAGACCTTCCTGGCGTTGCAGTAGGGATTGCAGAATGCCCTCTGGACCCTGGGCGGCGTTCCAGAGGTGGTGCGCAGCGACAATACCGCGGCTGCCACTCACGAATTGCGCAGCAGCCGCGGCCGCGCTCTTAACGACAATTACGCCGCCCTGCTGGACCACTACGGCCTCCGCTCCACCCGCATCAATCCCGGCCAGAGCCATGAAAACGGCGTCGCCGAGCACGCCCACTACCGCTTGAAGGACGCCATCGACCAGGCCCTCATCCTGCGGGGCAGCCGCGATTTCGACACTGTCGACGACTACGCCAGCTTCGTCCGGCAGATGGTGGAGAGACGCAATCGCCTGGTACAGGGGAAGCTGGAGCAGGAGTTGCTTTGCCTACGCTCCCTGCCCCCAGCCCCGGTGCCGGAATACGTCAACTACCAGTCCAAGGTGCGCAAGTGGTGCACCATCCAGGTAGCGGGACATAGCTACAGCGTGCCCTCCCGCCTCATCGGCAAGGAGGTGCAGATCCGTCTGTACGCCGACTGGGCGGAAGTGTACTACAAGGGCCACCTGGTGGAGCGGGTGCGTGGCGAGGGGGAAGCCAACGTCAATTACCGCCACGTCATCGGCTCATTGGTGCGCAAGCCCGGTGCCTTCGCCCGCTACCGCTTCCGGGAGCAGCTATTTCCCACCAGGCACTTCCGGCTGACCTACGACGCGCTCAGGGAATGGCGTGGGGAGCGTGCCGACGTGGAGTACGTGCGGATCCTGCACCTGGCGGCGACCACCATGGAAGCCACGGTGGACAGCGCGCTGTCGTTGCTGCTGGAGGCGGGTGAGTCCTTCGACTACGCGGAGGTGCGGGACCTGGCCGAGCCCAAGGTGCCCGAAGCTCCGGTGCTGGTCTGGTCTGGGAAGCCGGACCTGAAAATCTACGACCGCCTGCTCACGGTCAGCCTGGCGGCGGCGGGGGTGTGCGCATGACGGACACCAGCGTGATGCAGGACCGCATCGGCCAGTTGTGCGGCCAATTCAAGCTGCCCACCATGGGCGCCCAGTCGGTGGCTCGTTTCACCGCCGCTGGACACGGCGATGCCCTGGCAACTTTCCTGGAGGTACTGGAACAGGAAGCTGAGGATCGCCGCCACCGACGCATCAACCGGCTGCGCCGGGAGTCCCGGCTGCCCTCGGGCAAGACCTGGGAAATCTTCGAACACGACCGAGTCCCCCTGGCGCTGCGGCAGCAACTGGACCAGCTGGCCCAGGGCAGCTTTGTGGAGCGCGGCGTCAACGTGCTGGCCTTCGGGCTGCCCGGCACCGGCAAGACCCACGCCCGGTGGGCCCTGGGCCACCGCCTGGTGGAAGCCGGCCACTCCGTCCTTTTCGCTCCGGCCTACCGTCTGGTGCAGGAACTGCTCGCCGCCAAGCGCGACCTGGACCTGCCCCGCCAGCTGCGCAAGCTGGACAACTTCGACTTCCTGCTCCTCGACGACCTGGGCTACCTGCCCCAGGGCGCCGAGGAGTCGGAGGTCCTCTTCACCCTCATCGCCGAACGCTACGAGCGCAGATCGTTGGGCATCACGTCAAACCTGGTCTTCTCAGAGTGGGAGCGCATCTTTGCCAACCCCATGGCCACCGCCGCGGCGATTGACCGGGTCGTGCACCACTCCGTCATCCTGGAGTTTGACGTCCCCAGCTACCGCACCAACGCTGCCCAGCAACGCGTCCAGGCCAAGGAGGTGAACCGGCAAAACTGATTGACGCCAACCGGCAAATATAGTTGACGCGGGACAACACGATAGAACAATACCCAGATTGGTGGGAGGGTTCAGCCTTATATTGTGTCATCACCCGCAACCCGGAGACCAAGGTGCTGCAGGGCGGAGCAGACCCACGGTGCGAGGCCTACGCCGTAGGTTTCTAGTCCCGGCGTAAATACTGACGATCAGCCGAGGAGGTCGCCAAACCGGACACCACGATCCAGCAACCCGCCGCTGTCAGTTGATTCACCCTTGTCGAATTAAATCCCAACTTTCGCACCCAAGGAAACCGTAAACCGAACTTGCGAGTTGTTGGTGGACCTGTGATCGTAACTGTTCAGATTTGAGGGGAAGTGAGCAGTTGGCGGCAGGCGGCGAGGGGGTTCAGGCCTCGTGCGCGCCAGGTGCCGAAGATGGATGCCAGCGTCATCTTGCTCTCGGTACCACGTTCCGACCGGGTGCCCCCGCTGATCTTGCGGCTGATAACCAGATGGCGCCGGCTGCGCTCGGCGGGGTTGTTGTCCGACGGCACGTCCGGTTCGGCCACGAAGACGAAGAGTTCCTTGATGTGGCGCTCAATGCGCCGGCACAGCCGGCCCTGCAGAGCTAGCGGGTCAGCCAGGAAGGGCTGGCAGATGACCAGCAGCTGCCGCTCCCAGGCCAGTTGAGCGGTGCGCCGTCGTCGTGCCTGAGGATGGGTGAAAGACCTGGCCTCGACATAGAGCTGATGGACTGCCGCGGCCCACTGGGCCAGCGCGGTGTCCTTGGGGTAGAGCGCCACCAGGTCGTGGATGTCCCGCAACAGGTGGGCCCAGCACCGTTGCTGGGGGCCATCGTAATGGTGGTAGGCGGCGTAGAAATCGCTGACCAGCACTCCGGAGAATGACTCGCCCAGCGCTTCGTCCACCACCGCCTTGCCCCGACCCCGCCGCAGGAAGTAGCGTTCGGTGGGGGTGCTGAAAATCCAGACGTAACCGTTGTTCCCATTTTGACGCCAGCCGGTTTCGTCGGCGTGGACCACTGGGCTGGCGCGGATGCGGTCCAGGATCGCGGCCACCGCTGGTTGGGCCTGTTGCGCGGTCTGGTGAATGGCGCTCACAATGGCCCCCACGCTGAGGCGCAGCTGATGGACGGTGCGCAGATACCACTGGATGCTGCGGATCGGCAGGCGCCCTTCTTCCCGCAACGTGGCGATGCGGCTGAGCACGTTGACGCCCAGGCGTTGGCGCCCCAGTGCCACGCCGTCCAGTTGTGCTGGGGGTATGCAGCGGCGTCGACACGTTGGGCAGGTCCTGGCGATGCAGACATGCTCGGTGACTGGCACCGGAACCACCGGCAACTCGATGATTTCCCGGGTGCGCTGGACCCAGCCGCCAGTCAGGTGCGTCCCGCAATCGGGACAGCTCTCCACCACGTGCTCCACCCGATGGGTCGGTGTCATGCGCCGGCGGGCGAAGCCGTGGCGTCGCTGCTTGCTGGGCTGCTGCTGCGCTGGCGGCGGGCGGCCCGAACTGGACTTGAGGCCGGGCATTCGGGGCGGGCCGCCCGGTTTCGCCTGGCCTTCCAGTTCGGCAACCCGCCGCTCCAGCCGTACCATCATCACCTGCAACTCGGCAATGACCGCCTGTTGCTGCACGATGATGGCGATGAGAACATCGCGACTGGCGGTGGTCAGGTCAATTTCGGTATCCACTCCCTCTATATGACATAACCACCGCCACCCGTGCCAGCGTTCGGCAACCCGCCTTCGGCCAATTTACTTCACCAAGTCTGAACAGTTACCTGTGATCAGCTTGCCGGCGTTGATCGAGGCATTCGACGCGGCGGGTTCTGTACTTCCTGCAAGCTGGTCAGGTCCAGGGGCGGCATGTCTACCTGAATGAACTCCTGTACGCCATTGGCAAGCTCATTGTAGCTTTCAAACCAGGCCCGCAACCGGCCACGCCATGCCTCCAGACCACCACTGGCGTGGAGCTCGAAAACCGCCTCCCGCCCGTCTAAACCAGAGGAGACTTGGTCCCAGGCGAGCTGCAGGAGCGCCGCTCGTTGCAGCGCAGTGTAGCCGCCCCCGCCAAATGCGTCTTCCAGTTCGGCGGCCATCTCCGGGTCTGCAAAGTCGGTGTCGGCGGGGGCATTGACCAACGACGACCCGGGAAGGCCGCGCAGGATTTCAGACATTCGCTGGCGGACTTTGAGGGTGTTTAGTCCCGCAGCGGCAACATGGATCTGGTTGGGCAGGGCGTGTCCGCTCTCGGTCGTCTCCGGGTCCAGCTCCGCCGCCGCCATGCAGGTGCGAGTGGTCTGGACGTTGGCGGTCAGTTCGGCCAGCTGCTCAATGGTCTGAGGATTTTCTTTGAGGCCCATGACTTCAGCCAAGGCAAGCGCTATACCCAGTGTCAACTCAGCCTTGGCGAGCCAACCGTAACTATGATGCCAAAGCAGCCAGGAAATCAGCGAATGGCGCCGAGGTCGGTCGTTGCGCTCCCCGGTAAATACACGAGAGTGAGGGATGAAAACGTTCTCCATCCAGACCATGGAGTCCAGTTCATCAAACCGGCTGCTCAATGGTGACAGGAATGGATTCTTATGCTTGGCGACGGGACGACGGGTCACCACTCGGATGCCGGAGCTGTTCACTGGCACGATGAACCACAGCAACCTCCCACTGCCCGGAGGCAACTCATCCCTGCTGGTGATCAGCAGGTCCTCGGCGAACGGTGTACTGGTGTGCATCTGGATCTTCCCACTCACGACGATACCTTCAGCGGATTCGCTAACCAGACGCAGTGCCACCCGTTCGCTCTCAGCCTGGCGGAGGCGTGTTCCAATTAAGGGACCACCACCGGCGAAGGTCAAAAACCTGCCGCTGCTAGCCAGAGACTCCAGATACGCCTCGGCCGCCTCAATCTCCTCTGGGGAGTTGTTCAACCGCTTGAGAACGTTCAGCATCCCAAGGGCTATCAAGGCCCCGTAGCCTGGGGTGTGGGTCATGTTGCCACCGGTCAAGAAATGCACCGCGCTAATGGCTTTCCCCAGGCTTTTCAAATCGGTGGACGTCTTCGGAGCAGTGAGCGCAAGAGGATATCGCTGGCCGTTTCCATCAGGCCCGGTCAGAAGGGTGTCCTGCCAGGCGGGGTCGAAGTGGCGGTCATACCACGCGGCGTACTCATCCACCATGTCCGACGTCGCCGGGTGGGTCGTGACGTCTGCCACGGCGCCTTCCCCCACCACCCACACGTTGCGTCCATCGCGTAAACTCTCTTTGTAATCAGCCCCGGTCCGCATATTCGCACCATCCACAAGATGATTGGGCCCATTCTACACGGGTAACTTGACGCAGCTGTGGAGGGCATCAGGTGAAAGTATTGCGGTCGAGAGAGCCAGGCGGCTCCCGCTTACCCAGTTTGTCATCTCGAGGAACGGAGCGACGTGGCGATCTCGTTCCAGCAGCGATAATTGTTGCCCCGCCGAGATTGCCGCGCTCCGCCTGTGATGGCATGAGTAGAAGAACCGAAAGGACTTAAGCACTACTCCGGCCAGGTCGAGTTCATAGTGGCAGATAGTTCCGATGTCGTGTGTGCCTGGCGGCTCAGCCTTTGTGCACCGCCACCTGACCCAGCACCCCCATCAATTGCTCCACGTCGCCAAGGCCCTCCAGGTTCTCCAGCATCTCCAGCACGCGCTCGGTGTCAGCTTCTGAAAGGGCGCGACGGAAGCAGTCGCGTACCTTTTCCAGGCGCTGATCCCGGGACATGGGGTTGCCAGCCGACCCGCTGAAGGCGGCGCATTCGGCGCTGACCGTAGTCCCGTCTTTGAGCAAAGCGGTGGCGAGCGTGGCACCCGATTCGGGGCCTTCCGGTTCCACCCGGATGCGACCCAGCATTCCATCCATGTCCGGCAAGAAGCGGCGGGCGTCGGTGAAAGTGTCGATACCCGCCTGGCCGTCCAGCAGGGCGGCGGCGGCGCAGTATTCCACGCTGAACTTGCCGTCCAGGCCGCTGCGGGGCGCCGGCCCCGAATGGCCCCGTCCCCGGCGGTGAATGGTCACCTGCTCGATGTCGTCGGGATCGAGGCCGTTTTGCTCGCGTAGGTTCAGCGCCGCCTCGAGGGCGTTCTGCATATAGACCTGGGCGGGGAACCGCTTGATGTCAAAGCCCGGGTCGAGCAGCCGCCACGACGCCCCCAGGCCGCCGGTGGCCACGTCCCAGTTAAAGTCGCCCCCGAACAGGGCAGCCGCGTAACCCACGGGAGATTCCAGAGCCTCCTCGCTGGCGGTGTATCCCATGCCGGCCAGGATGGCCGCCGCGGCGCCCATGCGGGCGGCGTTGCCCGGGTGGGTGGACTTGACCATGGTGCCCGTGTTGGCGGTGAGGCCGCCGGTGCGAGAGGCGGCAATGCCCAGGGCCATCAGGGTTTGCCCTGCGTCCAGACCCAGAGTCTTGGCTGCTGCTGCCGCGCCGCCCAGGGGACCCACCAGGCCCGGCGGGTGATAGGCGGGAGCGGTTGCCGGCGCTGAAGCGGCCCGCAACCGCCCCTGGATTTCCCATCCCAACACGTAGGCGGTGATGACTCGCTCACCTGGGGCGTGGTGGTGTTCCGCCAGCGCTAAGGCCGCCGGCAGACAGGATGAGGTGCCGTGGGTGGGCGGAAACCCTTGGATCTCGTAGTCCAGGCAGTGGCCGAAGACCCCGTTTGCGAAGGCGGCAGCCGGCGGGTTGGTCTTGTAGCCCCAACCTACCACCGAGGCCTGGGGCGAGCCGCCGGCGTCACGCACGTAGCGGCCGATGATGTCGGCCAGTTCCTGGACCGAACCCGCGACCATGTTGGCCACCCCGTCCAGGATGGCGATTTTGGCCGCTTCCACCACCGGAGGCGGCAGGCTTTCAAAGTCAGTGTCGGCAATAAACTGGGCCAGGGTTCGTGTTGCGCTCATGTTGCTGGTCTACGATTCCGTCATGAGCTAACTGTTCAGCGAAAATGTCACCCATGAAGGATGTGACATTGAACCAACGAGAACAAGCCAGACTCCACGTGTTGAACTCCGTTTTGGAATACCAGGCGCCCATCGCCCAGGCCGCCGAGCTTTTGGGGGTGAGTGAGCGACACGCCCGCCGGATGTTGGCCGGCTACCGCGAGCAAGGTGCCGCCGCCCTCGCCCACGGTAACCGCGGCCGCCGTCCCCACAACGCCCTCCCGCCCGCTCAGGCTGCCGCCGTGGTTGAGCTGGCCACCCAGCGCTATGAGGGCGCCAACCATACCCACTTCACCGAGCTGCTGAGCGAGCGGGAGGGCATCGACCTCAGCCGACCCACGGTGCGGCGTATTCTGACCCGGGCGGGCATCGGCAGTCCCCGCAGCCGGCGCTCACCGCAACACCGTTTCCGCCGCCAGCGGATGCCCCAGGCGGGGATGCTGGTGCAATTGGACGGCAGCCATCACGCCTGGTTGGAGGACCGGGGACCCAAATTCGCCCTGCTGCTGGCCGTGGACGACGCCACCGGCACGGTGGTCAACGCCGTCTTCCGCACCGGCGAAGACACCCGAGGCTACTTCATGCTGTTGGATGGCCTGATCCAGCGCTGGGGCATTCCCCTGGCGCTGTACAGCGATCGCCATGCCGTCTTCAAGCACAACGCCCGCCAGCCGGCCGGAGACCGCGGCGGAAGCCACCCAGTTCACCCGTGGCCTGCAGGAATTGGGGATCCGGCAGATCTTCGCCCGCTCACCCCAGGCCAAGGGCCGGGTGGAACGCATGGCGGAGACCTTCCAGGACCGACTGGTCACCGAACTGCGCCTGGCGGACGCCAGGACTATTGGCCAGGCCACGGCGGTGCTGCGGGACTTCCTGCCTCGCTGCAACGCCCGCTTCGCCGTGCAGCCAGAGCATCCGGAAGCCGCCTACCGTCCAGTGTCGCCGGAACTTTGCCTGTCTGAGATCCTGTGCTTCAAGCACACCCGCAAGGTCGCCCGGGACAACACGGTAAAGTACCACTGGCGGGTCCTGCAACTGCTGCCGGATCGGGAACGTCCCAGCTACGCCGGCCTGCGGGTGGAGGTGCTGGAACGCCCCGACGGCGAACTCATCGTCCAGTATCAGGGCCATACCGTGGCCACGCAGGAACCACCGCCGCGCATGGGCGCGCTGTGGGCCTCGGTCCACTCCTGGTCGCCAGGCCCTGAACTCAAGCGCATCGTCAGCAACGTGGGCGACCACCACATCAGCAAGTCCCCGCAACGGCGTCTGGCCGCCCTGGAACCAGTGCGTATCGACGAGGCCGCAGTCAAGGCTACTGTCGAAAGAGACCCTGCCAGCAAGACCCTGAACCCCTGGGGGCGCACACCGACGCCAACCCAGAAGGCCCGGTGGAAGGCGATCCAGCAGGCCAGGCTGAAAGGTCTGTCCCTGCGGGCCATCGCCAAGGAACTCGGGATCGCACGAGACACCGTGCGTAAGTACGCTTACGCCGAGCAACCGCCCACCAAGAAGCTCAGCGCCCAGGAACGCGCCAAGCTGAAAGCGCTACGCAAATCCGCAACCGTCGCCAACTAACCAAACGGACTGCGATGATGAGTCCAGGCCATTTCGGCTCGGGTCTGACCCACAAATGGACTGGCTAAGATGCCTTCAAAATGATCTGTCGGCCCGATCCCACGATGGCCCAGACGGTACCAACCGCCTTGGCGAGCAGTGACCTTATAGGAGCCTGGCCTCAAGCCCCATCGCAGTCGTGTCCGCTCACCTGGCTGGCGTGCCATCCTCGGCCTCATCCCTCAGGAGGTAGCAATGATAAGCGTCGCCGGTCACGAAGGCAGTCGTACAGTTCAGGTGGTCATCGGAGTGGACACTCACCAAGACGAGCATGTGGCGGTGGCCATTGACCGGCAAGGTGTCCGCCTTGCCGAGCGCCGCGCGCCAGCGACTACGTTCGGGTATACGGATCTCGAACGTTGGTCCCGGAGCTTAGGAGAGATTCTCAAGTTCGGGATCGAAGGCACGGGTTCCTACGGCGCCGGCGTTTCCCGATTCCTGAGCGGCCGTGGCTATACCGTCGTCGAGGTCAATCGACCTGACCGATCAGTCCGCTATCGGAAGGGGAAGAGCGACCCCACCGATGCGGAGATGGCAGCACGCGCGGTACTGGCCGGAGTAGCCGACGCCACTCCCAAGTCAGGTGAGGGCGAAGTCGAAATGATTCGCATGCTTAAGAGCACCAAGGACTCGGCCGTCAAGGCTCGCACCCAGGCCATCAACCAGATGAAGGCTCTGGTTGTCACGGCCCCGGCCGAGCTTCGCGAAACCCTCGCTGGTCTCGCCTCCGGCGCCCTCGCCACGCGGTGCAAGAGCTTCCGTATCAGTCGCCTGGACGATCCCACGGCGGCGGCCAAGTATGCTCTTCGCTCGTTGGCTGGCCGCTACTATCAGCTCAGCAAGGAGATCCACGACCTGAAGACCGAGCTGGAACGGCTCACCCTGACGGCAGCGCCAGCCCTGGTCAGTGTCTTCGGCATAGGACCCGACACCGCCGCGACACTCCTGATCACTGCCGGGAATAACCCGGAACGCCTCCATTCCGAGGCCGCCTTCGCCGCGCTGTGCGGGGTGAACCCGATACCTGCTTCCTCTGGCAAGACCAACCGACATCGGCTGAACCGCGGTGGCGACCGTCAGGCCAATGCGGCTCTCTATCGCATCGTTGTGGTCCGGCTTCGTCATGATTGCCGGACCAAGGCATACATGCTCCGTCGCACCGGCGAGGGAATGAGCAAGACCGAAGTCATCCGTTGTCTCAAACGCTATGTTGCTCGCGAGGTCTTCTCCGTTCTGCAGGATTCGGCCAAGGTAGTCCCCAGTGCGGCTTGACATCTATAGGAGCATCATTTTCGCTTTTCATTTAATAGGACAGAATCGCTGGACAACAACAGCGCTCATGGGTTTCGTACCTCGCAGGTCGCTGGGATAAAGTCAAAGCAGGAAGTGTCACTAATATTACAACGACAACCGGCAACGGTTAGACCGAATCTGCCAGGGGTTTTTCGGTTTTCGGTTTCATTGCCACCCCATACTCGATGTGGGAGCGGCAATCTCGTCGGGGTAATGGTCACCCTTCCGGGAACGAGATCGCCACGTCGCGGCCCTTCTCGCGATGACAAACTGGGTAGGCGTGGGAGCCAGATGGAGGATGTTCCAATACTTGGGATGCGGGCTATAATGCCCCAAAATCAGTTTGGGGGTGCCCTTATGGCTAAAATCAAGCACATTGCTATCACCTGCGAGGACCCGGATGCGGTGGCAAAGTTCTACAAGGAAGGCTTCGACCTCTTCGAAGTCGCGCGAAACGCCCGACAGATCCAGCTCTCCGACGGCGACATCAACCTGACCATCCTCAAGTGGAAGACCGACGAGGACGCCGACGTCGGCCCCAATGGCGAGAACTACAGCGGTATCCATCACATCGGATTCCAGGTCGACAGCCTGGAGGATACGGGAGCCAGGCTCCAGGAGATTCACGGAGAGGAGATTGTCCGACGCGAACTAGCGGGGGACGGCGAACCTAGTCCGCCTCGCGCCGAGGAGAAGTGGTCTGGTCCCAACGGGCAGGTTCTGGATATATCGGAGCCGGGATGGCTCTACAAATTGCCCCTGGATTAGGAAGCTATCTGGGGGGAGGGGAATATCATGGAAGCAACTTGCGTTACCCACATCGGAATCTGTGTAAGTGACATGGACCGGTCTCTGGCATTTTATCGGGACATATTGGGAATGACGGTCCTGGGCGACCGCATGACCGACCCCACCGAGGGAGGACGCCTGCACAACTATCTACGCCAGCGCCAGGCCCGCCGCTGGGTCAGCCTTGCCTATGGAAATGGGGCCACCACCTACGCTGACGCTCACCAGCCATCCCGGCGATGAGCCCGATGGGCAACCCATCAAACTGGACATGGTGGGCATCAGCCATATCTCCTTCGGAGTCGCCGACGTGAAGACGCTAACCGATGAACTGGTCAACAAGGGCGTTGAACTGGCCGGCCCCATTGAGTCCTTTACCGGCCCCCATGGAGACATCCGCAGCATCTACGTATACGACCCTGATGGCATCCTGGTCCAGTTCAATACACCGTAGCAGCCGGTACGTCTTCCTTCGCCAATCATCGAGAGCTGGACGCATAAGGCCCGTCAGCAAAGCGAAACGCCCGGGAAGCTTTTCCCGGGCGTGCGAAGGGCAAACCCGTTCTCCTAAACCTGTCCCTCTAAACCCGTATCACCCCCACCAAATCCCCGTTCGCTTCCTCGATGGCAATCTCAGTGCCGAAGGGTCGGGAAACCTCCTGCAGCCACTGCAGGGTTTGGCGGGCTATGGGTTCTTCCGCCAGCACTGGGCGGCCTCGCTGGGGAATGGGACGGCCAAAGCCCATATCGATGGGGTGCAGGATAACCTCTTTCAGGTCGCCGCCGGCGTAGTTGCACACCGCCACCACGCTCTGCCAGAACACCGGGTCGGCGGCAAAGGCGCGGGTGCCGCCGCCGGAGCGGGTGTCCAGGTAATCGCCGGGGGTGCTGTTGAAGTCCAGCCCGAAACGGCGGTAGGCCTCGTGGGGTAGCCACAGAACGCTTTCATTCTGGAAGATGAAGTTGCCCAGGCTATAGAAAATGGGCCGATTTTTGTAAATCTCGATGCCACGCAGGAAGTGGGGGCCGTGGCCTACGAAGGCGGCGCAGCCCTGGTCGATGGTCCAGCGGGCAAAGTCCATCAGGAAGTGGGGCGGCGACATGCGGGAATGGCCGTGGAAGTCGCCCGCGGGCCCGCTCTCGTGGCAGTGCACCCCATAGACCTGCCACTCCGACTGCGTCTGCGCTCCCCGGATCCAGTTGCCGATGCCCAGTCGGTCATCCTCGTTCAGAGCGGTGCGGACGGCGAACTCCTCGTCCAGGATGAACTTGTGGTCCAGGAATTCCATTTCGGTGCCGTCGTCCGGCGCATCTTCGTTGCCCCGGAAGCCGAAGTGGCGGTAGAAGGCGTGCTCCTCCTCGTACCCCAGCTCCAGGTTGGCCCGGTGCAGGGCGTCGAACACGTCCTGCTGTACGTGGTGGGTGATGTCGTGGCGCAGAGCGTTGACCCCCGGGCGACCGGCGAAATCAGGGCGGCCGGCGCCGGCCCGGGACTGCTCGCTGAAGGTGCTAGTGGCGCCCATCACTGCCACCCGGCCCCGGGCCGAGTCCACGTAAGTGGGAGAACGGGCCTCGTCCAGGTTGCGGCCGCCGCCGGCGTATGCCAGGTCGATCTCCCGGCAGTGCTCCAGGGTAGTCAGGAAACCGCCCTCGGAAAAGTCGAAGGAGTGGTTGTTGGCGGTGGTCACGGCGTCGATGCCCATCCACTTCAGCTCATCCAGGTTGCGGGGGTCGGACCGGGTATAGGTGGCGCTGCTCCACTGCCAGCTGCTCTCGTAGTCGTGGAACAGCATCTCTAGGTTGACCAGGGAAACGTCGGCTCCCCGGAGAATGTCCACCAGCTTGAGGAACCGGGGTTCCTGGAAGGCCCGCATCCGGCGGGTGATCATGGCGTCGCCGCCCACGGCAATGGAAATATCGCTGCGCTCGGCATCGTAAATCGTTGTGGTCATATCGCCTCCTTGTTGCATCGGAGCACTTGTTGCATCGGGACAATGGTGGGTCAGGTGGGGGCATTTTAGCAAATATGCCGTGGTGGATGATTGCCCGACCGTCATATGCACGGTCATTCGATTGTTCCCATGGTCATTGCGAGCGCAGCGTGGCTATCTCGATGAGAAACCACAGTATCTTCACCGACGGTATTGCCACTTCGTCCGCCGGAGGCGGACTCCTCGCAATGACAGCGACCAAAGGACTTACCGGTGTTAATCGAAAGGCCTTGCCGTCTTACGGCGGTGTACATTGCACATCCCCGGCCGATGCTACAATGCTCCCCAAATGACCGCCGCTGGTGAACAATCGAATTCCGGGTCGTCCCTACCGCTCAACGGTTACCGGGTGTTGGACCTGACCGGCCCTATGGGCGTCTACTGCGGCAAGCTGATGGCCGACATGGGCGCCGACGTTATCAAGATCGAGCCGCCGGGTGGCGACCCCATGCGCGGCATTGGTCCCTTCGTCGACGGCCAGCCCGGCCCGGGTCGCAGTTTGCATTGGCTCCACTTCAACACCAACAAGCGCAGCGTGACCCTGGATATACGCTCATCAGAAGGGGCGGCGTTACTTCGCAAGCTTGCCCTCGCCTCCGACGTGCTGCTGGAGACCTGCCCGCCCGTGTACATGGACTCTCTGGGTTTGGGATACGAGAGCCTGGCGGCGGACTCGTCCGGACTGGTGTACGCGTCCATCACGCCCTTCGGGCAAACCGGCCCCTATCGCGATTTCAGGGCGTCCGACCTGGTGGGTTTTGCCATGGGCGGGTACATGTACGTCACCGGCTGGCCCCATACTCCGCCCACCCGATTGTGGGGGTCTCACGCCTACCACACCGCCTCGAACCGCGCTTACATCGCCATATTGCTGGCCTTGTACCATCGCATGGTGACCGGGGAAGGACAGTACATCGACGTTTCTATGCAGGAGGCGGTGGCCGCCACCACCGAGCATGTCAACACAACCTACAACTACACCGGCGAGTCGGCGGTGCGGTGCGGCTTCCGCCACGGCGGCCAGTTCGTCGCCACTTGGCGGTGCAGCGACGGCTACGCCAGTATCACCACCAACACCCGGCAGGCGTGGGACGACCTGCGGGCCTGGATGGATCGGGACGGCATGGCCGGCGACCTGATGGACGAAACATACAACGACCATTTCATCCTGCGGGGCGAGCATTCGGGCCATATCGAGGGCCTTATCCAGCAGTGGGCCCTGCTTCACACCAGGAAGGAGATAACCGAGTTCGGCCAGTCTAACCACCATCCGTGGGGTCCCGCCGCCACGCCCGATGAAATCCTGGAAAACGAGCAACTTTGGAGCAGGGGATACCTGACGACCGTCGAGTCTTCGGACGACGGCCCGTCCATGGTATACCCAGGCGACCCGTACCGCCTCACCGATTCCCCACGCCAACCACGCCGGACGGCTCCCGCCCCTGGGGAGCACAACGCTGAGGTCCTTTCCGGCATCCTGGGTCTCTCACCGGAAGATCTGAAACGCCTTTCTGCCAGGGGAGGCCTTTGAACAATGTTGTCATTGCGAGGAGCGTAGCGACGCGGCAATCCCGTTCCAGTAGCAGCGATCCAAGCTTCGGGTTCGAGATCGCCACGCTTCGCTCGCAATGACCGTTTTCGTAAAGGTATCCAGAGTTTGAATGGACTTGATGAGTGATTCGCATCAGACCGCCGTCGCCCTCCAGGGCATCCGAGTGCTGGACTTCACCTGGATTCACGCCGGGCCTTCAGCCACGCGGATTCTCTCCGACCAGGGCGCGGAAGTCATCAAGGTCGAGTCCAACAACGCCCTTTCGGTCATCGGCGGCCCGGCGTCCGCCACTGCCAGGGGATTGGGCCAACGCCACAACTGGAACGCAGGCAAGCTGTCCATATCCCTAAACATGAAGACCCCCCAAGCCGTCGACATCGCCAAGCGGCTCGTGGCAGTGTCCGACGTGGTGGCGGAAAACTTCAGCGGGCGGGTGATGCCCTCCTGGGGCCTCGATTACGACTCCATTAGGCCCATCAATCCCAGCATAATCATGCTCAGCATGTCCGGATTTGGCCGCACCGGACCATGGAAAGACCGGGTCAGCTACGGCCAGACGCTCCAGGCTTGGTCGGGGTTCACCCAGTTGACCGGGTTTCCAGATACCGACCCAAGTGGGCCGGCCAGCGCGTACAGTGGTGCCGTCGGCGGCATGGCCGGGGCGCAAGCGGTGCTGCTCGCCCTAATTCACTGGGCCAAGACCGGGCGAGGGCAGTGGCTCGACGTTTCCCAGTTCGAGTCCCTGTCGTCTCTGTTGGAAACCCTGGTGTTGGACATGAGCGTCAACGGACCCGCCGCGGCCTCGGCTCGCGCGGGCAATCGCTTGCCGTATGGCGGCGGCGCTCCCCACGGCGCGTACCGCTGTCGGGGAGAGGACCGATGGGTGGCTATCTCCATGTTCTCCCACGAAGAATGGCGCGCCTTCGTAGACGTCAGGGGCAGCCCACAATGGGCTGAAGACCAACGGTTCGCTACCGACAATGCCCGATGGCGTAACGCCGACGCACTGGATTCCTTCGTGGAATCTTGGACCAACCAACACACTGCGGAAGACGTGATGGGCCTCCTTCAAGAGGCAGGCGTCGCAGCCGGGGTGGTCCAGACCGGGGCCGATCTTTCGCACGACCCCCAGTTAAAGGAGCGGGGTTTCTTCCGACCTGTCCTGGATCACCAGGGAGAGTATCGGACCATAGAGAGTGCGCCCTACAAGCTGTCCCGCACTCCCGGCAGTGTCACCAAGGGTGCGCCGGCCTTCGGAGCAGACATGACCTACGTGCTGCGGGAATTGCTGGGCATGTCCGACGACGAAGTGGAAGATTGCGCCATCGGCGGCGTGTTCGACTGAGCGGCACACTTGTAATCGGCGGTGGCAAAGTTGGCCACATTGACGGCTCGTGCGTCGGTTTGAAGCTGTTGAAGATGCGGAAAAAAGCAATCGTCTTGAAAACCACGGGACTTGATGAAGTTGGGTTCCGGTAGAGGCGGTTTCTCACCATGCTGTTTAGGATGGTAAGGAATTTCCGCACAAACGCGGTGAGCGCCACCTTTCTGAGGTTGGCAACCGCCAGCATACGTTGGTGAGGGCCCTATGGTGGCGCGGGCGACCTGGCATATCTGGCCGCGCGAGATAGTGGCCCGTCGGCCGCACTTGCCGGCGGACCGCCGGAGAGTGGACAATTGGCCACGCTTTGATTTAGCCCCAATCCACCGAAAAGATGAGTGTCGCGGCGTGCTGAAGAGGTAAGAAAGCGCTCCGGTGCTTCGGGGATAATGGTTTTGGAAACACAAAACCGACCCGAAACCAGGAGCACCCAATAGCAACTGTCTTGAAAGTCAACAGGCATGAGCGACGACTGGCTGAGTCATATCGCGCCAAGGGTAGCCATGTTTGAGCATGGCGTTGAGCGTAACCAGCAGTTTGCGCATGGACGCGATCAGCGCCACCTTTTTCGGCTTACCAGCTGCCAGCAGCCTCTGGTAGAAGTCCCGGATAGCAGGGTTGTGGCGGCTGGCTACCAACGCTCCCATGTAGAGGACGGCCCGCACCCGGGAGCGTCCGCCCCAGACGGCGCGTTTGCCCCGCCGGGTGCCGCTGTCGCGGTTGTAGGGAGCCACGCCGACTAGAAGTCTGGCCGGAAAGCCAATTTGCCAAGTTTTTGGCGTTGAGCATCAGACGTATTATTGTCGCCTTCGCCGTCATGATGTATGCAAAGCGTCCGGACGATCCATTTATGCGTCGATAATCGGCGTAGGGAATACCCCATTTCCCGAAGCATCGGGGGTTCCGGCCGCGTTTCTAGGGCAGCAATCTGCTTGCGATCCAGCGTGCCCAGTTCTGGCAGATGCGCCAGCAAGGTCAGCGATAGCTGCGGGCCCACGCCGGGAACCGTGCGGAGCAGGTCATCCTTCTCACGCCACACTGGACTCTGGCGCAAAGTCTGACGTAGCCCCTTATCCAAGTCGCTCAACTCTTGTTCCAACCACGCGATGTGGGCTTCAATGCGGGGACTAACGGCGCCGCTGGCGGTACCCAGCCGGTTCTTCTCGGAGACCAGCATGGTCATCACCTGGCGCCTGCGGGCAGTCAGCGAGTTGAGGACCTGGGTCTCGGCGTCCTTGAGGGGGCGCACCTCAGGACGGACGGCGTCGGCGAAATGGGCCAGGACCCCCGCGTCCAGAGTGTCGGTCTTGGCCAGCGTTCCGGTGGCCCTGGCGAAGTCCCGGACCTGGCGTGGGTTGACCACCACCACCGGCAGTGCCGCAGCGGCCAGGGCGGCCACCAAGGGCAGCTCCAAGCCGCCCGTAGCCTCCAGCAACACCAAGGCAGGCTCCAGGTCCACTATCTGGGGGATCAGTCCCTCAATTCCGGTCTCATCGTAGGGCAGGACCCATCGCTTCCCCGTAGGCCGGACCGCAACGTCCAACTGCGCCTTTGAGACATCAATGCCTACGAACCTCGGTTCTCCTTCCATCTTACCTCCTTACCTCCTGTTTCAGTGTTGACCCTTCCTTGCACGATGCGGGCTCGATTGGCCCAGGCAACTGTACGGGTTCTACCGTTAGGGAACGCGGCGACCCCTGCTATTGAACGGTCTACCATGACCCAGATGCTACCGGTCTGCCGCGCTCCGGACCGCCACATATGAGCTATTGTCGCGGGCCAAAGTCAGGATACAAGATGCTACCACGCAGTTACCCCGACGGCATCCACATCGCCTTCGATGTAACAGTTCAGACTTGGAGAGGTGAATTGGCCGCAGGTGGTTTGCCGGGTGCTGGCACGATGGGAGGTGGTTATGTCATATAAGGGGAGTGGATACCGAGATTGACCTGACCGCCGCCGACCACGATGTTCTCATCTCGGTCATCGCCGAGTTGCCGGCCACCGTTCTGGAGCAGCGGAGGGTGATTGAGCGGTGCGAGCGGCGTATTGCCGAGCTGGAAGGTGAGATCTAACCGGGCGGCCCGTCCCGAATGCCTGGCCTCAAGACGAAATCGGGCCGGCAGCCATCGGCGCAGCAAGAACCCAGCAAGCAACGGCGTCACGGTTTCGCCCGCCCGCGCTTGACGCCCACCCATCGGGTGGAGCATGTGGTGGAAAACTGCCCCGATTGCGGAACCCAGTTGTCCGGTGGCTGGACCCAGCGCACCCGCGAAGTCATCGAGTTGCCCCTGGTTCCGGCGCAAGTTACCGAGCACGTCTACATCGCCCGAACCTGCCCGTGTGTCAGCAACGCCGGCTGCCCCAGGCGGAACTGGACGGCGTGGTCATGGGTCGGCAGCGTCTCGGCAGCAACGTAATCAGTCTCATCGTAATCAGTCTCATCACCACCCTGCGGGAAGCAGGCCGGTTGCCCATCCGCAGCATCCAATGGTATCTCCGCACCGTCCACCAGCTGCACCTCAGTGTAGGCGCCATAGTAAACGCCATCCATCAGACCGCGCACCAGGCCCAACCGGCGGTGGCCGAGCTGCTGGACCGCATCCGCGCCAGCCCAGTGGTCCACGCCGACGAAACCGGCTGGCGCGAAGACGGCAGCAACGGCTACGTGTGGACCTTCAGCACCCCCACCGAGCGCTACTTCCGGCGTCGGGGCCGCGGCAAGGCAATCGTGGCTGAAGCCCTGGGCGACTCATTCTCCGGCGTGCTGGTCAGCGATTTCTATGCCGCCTACCACCACTACGACGGCCCCCAGCAGCGCTGCTGGGCTCACCTGCGGCGCGACAGCCACGACCTGCGCACCCTCTACCCTCATGATGAACAATCGCATGATGAACAATCGGCGCGCTGGGCGGACCCCCTCCACCGACTCTATACCCAGGCCAAGCGACGGCGCGCCGCCCAATTGGCTCTGGAACGACGACTGCTCGCCATCTGTCAGCCTTTCCTCAACGACCCGTCTGTCCCACCCTCCCGACTGTGCCGACGCATCAAGCGCCATATCAAGGAACTCTTCATCTTGGTGGCCGAACCGGACGTGCCGCCGGACAACAACGCCGCCGAACGGAGTTTGCGCCACCTGGTCATCAACCGTAAGGTCAGCGGCCGCACCCGGTCGCAACGGGGCAGCAACAGCAAGATGACCCTGGCCTCCTTGTTCGGTACCTGGCGCGCCCGCGGTATGAACCCCATCGTCGCCTGCCGCCAACTCCTATCTTCCCCTCAACCCTGAACTGTTACTAAACTCGGCATCGGCAAGACTCCCAGGGCTTTTCGTTTGTCGGCAGACTTACGGGTATCGGCAGACTTCCGAGTAGTTGGTTCAGCGTGCAATTGTGGCAGCAGGAGTGAGCGGCACTTCGACAGGCTCAGGGTGAGCGGAAAAACATATCCCGGTGGATAAGCGGGCGGGAAATCCAAAGGCCCTGACGGGGACCAGGGCAATCGCATTCTCATTTGGAGGCAACAACCAGCGTCTGAATTTGCGGTTGCTGAGGTTGAATACGTCGTGTCCAGCAAAGATTGAAGGCGGTTGACGTTGTGCTGGAACGGAATCCGGCTCCCCTACCCCCATTGTTTTTGAGAATGCGATTGCCCTGTGACGGGGACAGGGCGGCATACGACGATGGGTAAGGGTATGCTAAACTGGTGGCGGTTACGAAACCAACTCGCGCAGGAACATCCCCGTGCAAAATACCGCATTCACCGGCCCAGCCGGCGTCCCGGTGGCAATCACCGACGCCGCTGAAATCGCCCGTCGCATCGCCGATAACGTGGCCAGCGTCATCGTCGGCAAGGATGACGTCATCGAGCGAGCCCTGGCTGCGCTGGTTGCCGAGGGTCACATACTGGTGGAAGACGTGCCCGGCGTGGGCAAGACGATGCTGGCCCGCTCGCTGGCCGTGTCCATCGGCGGGACTTTCTCCCGCATCCAGTTCACACCCGACCTGCTGCCCAGCGACGTCACCGGCGTGTCGGTTTACAACCAGTCTACCGGCGAGTTCAGCTACCGCCCGGGACCCATTGCCGCGCAGTTGGTGCTGGCCGACGAAATCAACCGGGCCACGCCCAAAACCCAGTCTGCCCTGCTCGAAGCCATGGAAGAACGGCAGATTACGGTCGACGGCGTAACCCATCCTCTAAAGCTCCCCTTCCTGGTCATCGCCACCCAGAACTCCATCGAATATGAAGGCACCTTCCCACTGCCGGAAGCGCAACTGGACCGGTTCCTGATGCGAATCAGCGTCGGCTATCCCAAGTTCGAAGAGGAGATAACCATCATTGCCCAGCAGGAACATTCCCACCCCATTGCCGATTTGGGCCCGGTGGCAACGCCCGAGCAGGTGCTGGATTTGCAACGGGCAGCTCAGGATGTTTACGTGGACGGCCTGGTGCGGGAATACGTGGTGGGGCTCTCAGAGGCAACGCGGGCTCACGTTGACGCGGCGCTGGGCGCATCCCCGCGGGCCTCACTGGGACTGTTCCGGGCCAGCCGGGCATTGGGACTGATACGGGGTCGTGACTACGTGCTGCCTGACGACGTGAAGGAACTGGCGCCGGCCGTTCTGTCGCATCGCATCGTGTTGACGCCGGCTGCGCGGATGCGCGGCGTGCGAGCTGAGCATCTGGTTGACGAACTCCTGAACACCGTTCCCGTTCCGGGAGCCCGGTAGACCGGCCCGCTCGCGACGGTAGTGAACTGCTACCGCCCCGCACAAGGTCCTGGAAGATGATGGTCAGGCAACTCCTGAGCCGACATCGGCGCAAAATCCTGCTCGGCCTGCTCATCCTGGCCGCGCTGTTCTACGCCTTGGGCACCGGGTTCAGCTTCTTCTACCGCCTGCTATTCACTCTCGTCCTGCTGATTGGCATTGGCTACAGTTGGGCGTGGCTCAACCTGCGCGGTCTGGATGTGAGGCTAAACCGGCTGGACACGCGCGGGCGAGTCGGCGACTACCTGGAAGGACAAATCCAGCTGGTGAATCGGACCAGGATGCCCAAATCATGGCTGGAAGTGGTGGAGGATACCAACCTGCCCAACCCCGGCGGTCGCACCGTCGCACTGGTGCGAGGCCAGCGGCGCGCGTTTCGGATTGCGACCTACCTTGCCCAGCGCGGGATCTACCGCACCGGCCGTATCCGGGTAACCGCTCGCGATCCATTCGGTTTATTCCGTCTGGACCGCACGTTTCTGAACAACCAGCCCTACACCGTACTGCCGGCAACGGTGCCGCTGCCCGACCTCGATCAAAGGTTTGCCAACCTGCCCAGCGACAGCGCTTTTTCCCGTCGGACGCCGGCCATCACGCCAGAGTCGTCGGCGGTGCGCGAATACGCTCATGGGGACAGCCTGCGCCGAATCCACTGGCCCTACACCGCGCGCATGGGCAAATTGATGGTGAAGGAGTTCGACATCGGCGTGTCAGCGCAGGCGTGGGTGTTGCTGGATATGGAACGACGCTCCCACGTAGGTGAGCCACCCGACAACACTGAGGAACTGGCGGTTACGGTGGCGGCGTCGCTCATCCAGCATTGGGACGAAGCGGCGGTGCCTGTGGGACTGGCTGCCAACGCATCCGAATTGTGGATGCTGCCACCAGACCGTCGGCCGGCGCAGCTCGGCTCGCTGATGGAAACGCTGGCTGGACTGCACGCCGATGGAACAATATCGCTGGAACGGTTCGTGTACGACCTGCGTCCCCACCTGTCTGGATTCAACACTCTAATGGTCATCACCTCGTCGCAACAGCCGGAATGGGCGCCGGCATTGGTGAGCATTCGACGGCAGGGCATCAACGTGGCAGTCTGCTACGTAGACCGCGCAACGTTTGCGGAAGCCTCCGGCAGCTCCGCTTCGGGCACAACGCCGCGCGTGGCCGCCGACTATCTTGCGCAGCATGACATCCCCCTGTACATCATGGAACGCCATGCTGATATCAACCACGCCTTGTCGGCTCCCCTAGCGGCTGGGGTCAACCGAATCAGCGCCCGACGTGGGGCCGAAACCGACCGCGTTTTCGCCGGAGCCGCCACGTCGCCAGCGCCCCAGCGCGAAACGGGATAATTGAAACCGGTATTGAGTTAATGCGGGCTATCGTTCATCCAGCATCATGACAATCGCAATCAACACTGCCGGCGCCACGAGGCCGTCTCAGCCGCAACCTGACAACCAGCAGCTTTGGCGTGTCGGGGGCGTGTCGAGCCGACTGTGGGGATTGCAGATTCTGCTGCGACCGCCGGACGGGTGGGTCAGTTCCGTGCTGCTGGCGCTGAACATGATCATCGTGGTCTGGTCGGTGGAGGTAGCCGACTGGGCTCCCACGCCTTCGCTGGTATTGGTGATGCTACTGTCACTGCTAACGGCATTGGTGCTGACCCGCATCCGGCTTTCGGGCGCCCTGCTGGTGCCGGCCGGCCTGCTGATCGGCGCCGGCGTTGTCATCTGGCAATTTACCGCGTCCTCGCCGGAACCGCTACAGGTCGAGACCACTGCCGAGTTGTTCGACCGTTTGGGTCTGTGGCTATTGGCGGCCCGCAACGAGGGCATCAGCGTTGATCCACTGCCTTTTGCAGTCGGTTTGACAATTGTGTCCTGGCTTTCCGGCTTCCTGGCCGGCTGGGTGTTCTTCCGCTATCGCAACTTCTGGGGTGTGTTTGCGCTGGGCACCGTCGGCCTGCTGTCCAACCTGACCTTCCTGCCGGAAAACGCCAGCGTGTACCTGGGCATGTACCTGTTCACCGGCCTGCTGCTGATCGGTTGGGTGCAATCGGTGCGCGCGCGTCAGCAGTGGGACCGCGAGGGTCGCATCTATGACGGGCATCTTGGCATTCTGACCATGAGCGACACCGCGCTGGTTGCCATCGTGGCGCTGTTCATCGCCTTTCTGTTGCCCGCTGCTGGGCAATGGGGGCCGGCCAACGCCGTTTATTCCGTTACGCGCGCTCCCCTGGTTTCCTGGGAAGAGGATTTCAACCGCCTGTTCGCCGGGTTGCCCGCCCGCCGTCCGTTGCCATATCGCATCTGGGGTGACGCCATGGCATTCCAGGGCACAATCAATCCCACCGACACTCCCGTCCTGCAGGTCAATTCCCCCGTACCGCTGTACTGGAAGGCTCGCTCCTACGCCACCTACACCCACGAAGGCTGGCTGTCGGATGGTACGGTGCTGAAAGAACCGGGCTGGCAGCCAGCACCCAGCGCCCCCAGCCCCGAACAAAAGCGTTTCAATGTAACCTTTGAAGTTGTACCCAACTACGCCAGCCGCAGCGTGTTCGCCGGCGGCCAGGTCATCGGCTCAAACCGCGACATTCGCATCGAGACCTTCGACTCTCCGAAGTATGTGATTGACCCGCACGTGGACAGTCCCACCGCCGACTTGCCGGCCACGCTGGCTCAGGCGGTTGAGGGTATTCGCGGCGCGGTGCATGATCATGCCGATGCCTCCGACCACGCGATAGCCTCCGCGTTGCCAACTTCGTTCCTGCTGGAGTCAGTAGAACGCAGCGACGACGGCTCCGTAGTCGAGGCGTTGGTCGCCGAAACTGTGCCGTCGCAACCGGACGTGCTGGCGGTGCGAACATCGCGCGGCAGCGCTGAGTCGGGCGTCCCCTACCAGGTTACCTCCGCCGTGTCCAACGCCAAACCGGAGGATTTACGCACCGCCGGCGATGAATACGCCCCGTGGCTCTGGATCCGTTACTCCGCCCTGCCATCCGATATGCCGGATCGAGTCGCGGACCTGGCGACGACTATCACCGTTGGCGTCGAAACCCCCTACGATAAAGCCAAGGCGGTGGAAACCCACCTGAAAACCAACTACACCTACAATCTGGAGATAGATCCGCCACCTTTCGGGGCCGACGGCGTCGACCATTTCCTGTTCGAGAGCAAAGAGGGATATAGCGAATACTTCGGCTCCGCAATGACCGTGCTGATGCGCAGCCTCGATATTCCCGCCCGTATGGTAACTGGCTACACCGTAGGCAATCGGGTTCCAGATTCCGAACTGTACATCGTCGCGGACCACCACAGCCACGGTTGGACGGAAGTGTACTTCAACGGCTACGGCTGGATTCCCTTCGAACCTACTCCGGGCCGGACGATTCCGCTGGCGGTGCCACCACCCCCGGAAAGCGCTCGCAACCCGGACTCCCTCGGTTCAGATGCTGCCGGCGAATTGCCTTGCGAATTTGAAGAGGACTGCGAGGCGTTCGACGAATTGCTCGGTGACAATAATTCCCCAGTTCCCTTCGGCACTGCGGCCGGCTGGTTAGGGGGAGCCCGCGACGCGCTGCCGTGGGCGATCGCGATCTCGGCCGCCGCCCTGATCATCGCTGCAGCAGCCTGGATTGCCTGGCGTTGGTGCCTGGCCACTCCCCACGATGTTGCGACTGCCTACGGGCGGCTCCGACGGCTCAGCTGGGTCGCATCGTTGGGGCAACAGGCCCACCAGACCCCTCACCAGTGGGCAGCCTCCATCGCTGCTGCGTTGCCGGAGCAGCAACAGCCGGTTGCCACCATCGTAGACGCCTACGCCTACCTCATCTACGGCGGATCTGACAACCCGCAGCCGGCGCAATCTGAACAACTCCGCATGGCCTGGGCTAGCGTGCGCACGCCTTTGATATTGCACGCCCTCCGGAGGCGCGAAGGCTGATGCCTGCGCCGGCGTCCGACTGACTTTCCAAGTATCATCAGCCTCATGCGTACCTAATTTGTCATCGCGAGCGTCCTTCGACAGGCTCAGGACGAGCGGGAATCTCGATGAGGTTGAATACCCGTCGACGCTCAGCCGTTGCTACGGCGACGAGATTGCCACGTCGCTATGCTCCTCGCAATGAAAAAGTGGGTACGCGTGGTGTCATCTGCCCATTGACGGCGCACGATACGCCGGCCTTACCATAGTTTCCACGAAAAATACATGCAACGGAAATTCTCATGGCCGCTACAACGGCGCCCGGCTGCAATCAGCCATTCACGGAGAGCGAATCATGCCCGTTAAGAATCTGAAATCCACCACCTTCTACTACCACATGGAAGAATGCCCGGTGGGCTGGCTCGCCCTGCTGGGTTCGAGTCGAGGCTTGCGTAGAGTGAGCTTGCAACCCGAACCGCAAGAGGCGCTGGACGGACTGGGCGATGGGCTGGAACTGGCCGAGGAGAACGCCGGCGTGTTCGCCGACGCCCTGGCTGCCTTCAACGATTATTTCGCCGGGGACGTCGATGCGCTAACCAGCATTCCTCTGGACCTGGCCGACGCTCCGCCTTTTTACGGCGCTGCGTGGGAAGCGTGCCGCTCCATCCCCGCTGGCGAAACCCGTTCGTACCAATGGTTGGCCGACGCCGCCGGCAACGCTCGGGCGTCCCGCGCGGCCGGGCAGGCCATGGCCAAAAACTGGCTGCCGTTCATCATACCCTGCCACCGGGTCATAGGCAGCGACGGCGACCTGCACGGCTATGGCGCCGGCGGGCTGGGCATCAAGGCCCGGTTGCTGGAGTTTGAACGCCACCAAACCGGCGCGCGCTGACCCGTCCGCTCCGTTATAATGGCGCTACCCCTTTGGTACCAACAACTCGCCAACCATTCACTCGGTCGGAGGCACTAACGATGGCAGGTCAAAAATTTACGTCCTGGGTACACGGCTCCGCCATGACCGGAGAATATCTGAACCGAATTACGTCGGTGCGCCACTGCGGGCCCTTCGTGCGCATTGAAGGCAACGAGGGCCAGAACACCTGGTTGCACTTCGCCATACCCACGCCCACCGTCCAAAACGGGAACCGCACCAAAGCCGAATCCGTTTCGGTTGCGTTCCGCGCCCGCTCCCACGCCAACGTCCACGAGGTGCTGGTGTATGACGGTGAGAAAATTATTGCCGAGCATCAAGAACTGGGGCTGAAGGGCGACCACCTGGAAAGCAAGTTCGCGATTCCTGGCGAGCCTGAAGTTGAACGCGGCATCAACGTGGTGGTCGGTGTCACTTTTGACGCCGGAGCGCCCGACACCCGGGCCATGCAGGTGGAAATCGTCGGCGTCGGCGTGGACTTCGAAGGGTAGGCGGCAGCGTTGGGGTTCGCCCTCACCCCAGCCCTCTCCCAGCGGGAGAGGGGGTTGGGTATTCACACCCCTTCGACTATCGCCACGTTAGATATGGTGGATTGGATCCGCAGTTCCTTGGGCCCGGCGTATTCGTCGGAATAGTACCAGCCACGGGCCTTTTCCAGGTTCTCAAACTCCAATACCACCGTGCGTCGGGTCGGCTGGTCGCCTTCCACCACCTCAACTTCCCCGCCGCGCACCAAGTATTTGCCGCCAAACTTGTCGATGGTAGCCGGCACCTGCGCCCGGTAAGTGTCGAACAAGGCTGGGTCGGTTACTTCGATGGTAGCGATGACGTAAGCGGGCATGACGTGCACCTCTTTGCGGTTCGAAAAGTGGGGTAGCGGACGCCGGTGGCAAGCCCGCGAATCTGGCCGCATTGTACTCTACGAACGCGCAACCTCGCCAGGCGACTTGCCGTCGGCAACCGGCAATGATAACTTATCCACCGAACCGAAAAAACGGTTTACCCGACCAGAACACCAACATCCAGGCTTCATCGCAACCTGCGACCTGCCGATACTTCAGGAGCATCAAACGAGATGACCACTGCCTCCGACGTTCGCACCCACAACAACTTCATCGGCGGGAAATGGACGCCGTCAGATTCCGGGCGCACCTACCCGGTTTACAATCCGGCCCACAAGGATCGGCTGCTGGGGCATTTCCAGCTGTCCAACCCCGAAGATACTCTCCGCGCCGTGGCCGCTGCCTCGGAAGCCGCCGCCGCCTGGGCCGACACGCCGGCGCCCCTGCGCGCCCAGGTGCTGTTCCGCGCCCTGGACATTATGGAGCGGCGCGCCGACGAAATCGCCCGCACCATCACAGAAGAGGAAGGCAAGCCATTGCCCGACGCCCGCGGTGAGGTGAAGCGAGCCATGAATATCATGGAGTACGCGGCCGGCGAAGGTCGCCGGATGTTCGGTTACACCACGCCGTCGGAACTGCCCAACACGGTTGCCTACACCGTGCGCCGGCCCCTGGGAGTCGTTGGCATCATCACGCCCTGGAATTTTCCCATTGCGATACCGGCCTGGAAGATGGCGCCGGCGCTCATATGCGGCAACGCCATCGTGTTCAAGCCGGCTTCTGCCACGCCGCTCAGCGCGGTGAAACTGGTTGAGGTATTCGAGGAAGCGGGAGTGCCGCCGGGCGTATTGAATCTCATCACCGGGCCGGGTAGTAGCGTTGGCAACGCGCTGGTGGAATCGCCCGACGTTTCTGCCATCTCATTCACCGGCAGCACCGAAATCGGCACCGAGCTTTACACCCGTGGCGCAGCTTTGCTCAAAAAAGTGCAGGCTGAGATGGGCGGCAAGAATGCCGTCATCCTGCTGGCCGACGCTGACCTGGACAAGGCGTTGGGCGGCATTGTGCAGGGTGCCTTTGGCTCCACCGGCCAACGGTGCACCGCCACCAGTCGTGTCATCGTGGAAGACGCCGTTTACGATGAGTTTATGCAGCGCCTCATCGACAGCACCTCAAAACTGACCATCGGTGACGGGATCCTGGACGGCATTGACGTCAGCCCGCTGTCCAGCGAGTCGCAACAGCGCACGGTGTCGGAGTACATCGCCGCTGGCGCCGCCGAGGGGGCAACTCTGGCCTACGGCGGGCGCACGCTGTCGGGCGGAGAGTTCGATGAAGGCTGGTACGTAGAACCCACCATCTTCACCGACGTGTCGCCAGATATGCGCATCGCCCGCGAGGAGATATTCGGGCCGGTGCTAACCGTATTTCGCGCCCGTGACCTGGAGCACGCCGTCGAAATTTCCAACAGCGTCAAGTTTGGCCTTTCCTCATCCGTGTACACCAGAGACATTCCCCGCGCCTTCCGCTACATCAACACGGTGGAGGCCGGCATGGTGCACGTCAACGCTCCAACGCTGGGCGGCGAGGTTCACCTGCCCTTCGGCGGCCTCAAAGCATCCGGCGTCGGCCAGCGGGAGCAGGGCGTGGAAGCGGTGGATTTCTTCAGCGAGGTCATAACCGTTTACATAGACTACGCCGACGCCCCGAGGGAGCAGGCCAGATTCATCTAGTCGGTTGTTTGCAGGCGGCAAATAGACAGTGCCCTGCGGTGATAGCGACGGCGGTGTTTCTGTGTGCCATCGCCTGCACACCGACTGACGCGCAAATCGACGCCAGAATTCAGCAGGGCCTCCAGACGGTTCGGGCAGAATCTGCCGCGACCAGTTCCGGGCTCAACTCGTTGTATCTGAAAGTCTGGCCGTCGGTTTTCTTCATCGACCCCACCGACGGGCAGCACGGCACCGGCTGGCTGCTGGAGCCTGGATTGATTCTGACTGCCGCTCACGTGGTGGACGGAGTCGAACAGGTTATTGTGCGTCAGGCCACGCATCCAACATTCGTAGCCGAGGTGGTCGGAACGGATCCGCGCCGCGACGTGGCCCTGCTGCGTTACGCCTCAGACCAGGCACAGTTGCACCCCGGGGCCATCCCGCTACCATTGGGCGACGCCACCATCAGCGACATTGCCAGCGACCTGCTCGCTCTGGGTTATTCCGGCAGCGGCGTCAAACGGGAAGGCACCGTTGGCTCTCCCAAGGCCAACGCCGGCATCCTGTCGCAAATCACCAGCTTCGGGCCGGATAGCTATGGTCGCAATCTGGAGATGGACGCTGCCATTGACCCCGGCGACAGCGGCGGCCCGGTGCTAAATTCAGACGGTGAAGTCGTCGGCATGGTGCGCGCGGCGGCCCGACAGTCAGCGACCGGAGGGCGGGTGGTGGGCACGTTCTACGCGGTTCACGTTGACGAACTGCGGGCAGCCCTGGCGGACATTCGGGAGCCCGCCGGGCCGGGCACGCCGGCGCCTTAATCGGCCGATGCCGACACCGCGCCGAGGTGGTTTACAAAGCCCGTCGCCCGCTAAAGCCGGTGTCGGTGGGGTGCCACCACTCGATGGCCGGTTCTCCGCGCTGCCAGCAGAGATACACCGTGTCGCCGTCGCGCAGGCTGGGAAAATCTACGAGGCCACGGCCGATGTCCCGCATCACGATGCCAGCATTGGTTATCTCGGTGACGGCTTGCTGGAGCTGCGTCGTCAGGCGCGACACCTGATCTTCCACGGCGGCAATTTCTTCCTCGCTGCTGGAGTGTCCATTGCTGCGGCGGCGCCGCAACAAATCGAGCAAATACCCCTGCCGCTCCACCAACTGAGCCCGCACCGGAGCCATCGCGGAGAATCGCTCTTCCAACCAGGGCACCAGCTCATTGGCCTCATCCAGGTTGAAAATCTGCTCGGCCATAACCATTGTATAATACACTAACCCAATCTCCGCTCGCGTCGTCGCCGTCGGCTTCCCGAGGCGAGTCATGGTGCCATCTGTTATGCCCGATGAACCTTCTATGCACGACGAACCTTCCGACAACACCCCTGATCGTGGCCGATTCGCGTCTGGCGATCTGGCGCTGTTTATCGACCGCAAGGGCCGCACCTACCAGCACCAGCTGACGGACGGCGGCAGTTTCCATAGCCACCTTGGGCAGCTGCCCAACGACAATGTCATCGGCGAGTCCGTGGGCGGATGGTATTCCACCAACCGTGGCCACGTGCTGCTCGCGATTCGCCCCACCCTGGGGGATTACGTGCGGTTGATGCCACGCGGCCCGCAGGTGATTTACGCCAAAGACCTGGGCAATATCGTGTCGATGGCCGACATATTCCCCGGCGCAACCGTCGTCGAGGCCGGCTTCGGTTCGGGTGCGTTGACCACCGCGTTATTACGCGCGGTCGGCCCCAATGGGCGGGTACAGTCCTACGAAATCAATCCCGAAGTGGTATCCAAAGCGCTGGCCAACGTGCGGTCGGTCATTCCCGACACCACCAACCACGAGGTTATCGTCGGCGATATATTCGATGGCATCGCCGAACCCGCTGTCGATCGGGTGATACTGGACTTGCCGGAACCCTGGCAGGCGGTAACCGCCGCCGCCGAGGCTTTGATCACCGGCGGGATTTTGCTCTCATTCTTGCCGACCATCTTGCAGGTGCAGGAACTGGTGCTGGCGCTCAACGCTGACGGTCGCTTCGCCCGGGTTGAAACCGCGGAAACTCTGCTGCGAGGTTGGAACGTAACCCGTCGCAGCGTGCGGCCGGCTCACCGGATGGTGGCGCACAGCGGCTTTATCACCACGGCGGTGCGGTGCGTACCGCGCATGGTGGCGCGGGTCGAGGAATAGTCGCTCGGCACCCGACGCTTTACGCCGCCAGGCCGTGCACCGGGAACACGGCGTCCCGCACGGCGCCAACACTTTCGGCGGCCAGAGCCCTGGCATCGGCTCTCACGTTGGCCGGAATGTCTGGAACTTCGCCGTCCCGCAATGTGTTGCGTCCCAATCGTTCGATGGCTGCCATCGGGATGCGATCCGGCCATTCGGCCCCGCACATTACACCGTAGGCCAGCGTCCAGCAGCGGGCAACGGCGCCGAGGTCGTAACCGCCACCGCCGGTAGCCAGCCACGGGTAGCCCAACCCGCCCAGCCGCTCCACGGCGGCGATGAAGCCCCGGCTGGTTACCTGCAAGTGCGTCAGCGGGTCGGTGTGATAGGAGTCAATGCCCAGCTGGGTGAGCAGCACGTCCGGATTGAAAGCCTGCACCAAAGGCGGGACAACGGACTCGAACGCGTCCAGATAAATCTCGTCGTCGGTGTATGGGTATAGCGGCAGATTCACCGCGTATCCCACGCCCTCGCCGGCGCCGGTTTCGCCAGCAAACCCGGTGCCGGGGAACAGGTACTGGCCCGACTCGTGAACCGAGATCGTCAGCACGCGCGGCTCATCGTAAAAAGCATTCTGCACGCCGTCGCCATGATGAGCGTCGATGTCGACGTAGGCCACGCGCAAACCACGTCCCAGCAGGTATTTGATGGCAACCACCGGATCGTTGAATACGCAAAACCCGCTGGCCTGCCGCGCCGCGGCATGATGCAATCCGCCGCTGATGTTGAACGCCGCCGACACCTCGCCGTCGGCGACCATCCGCGCAGCGGTCAGGGTGGCCCCGGTGCTCAGCATTGCTGCCTCGTACATACCCGGGTAGGTTGGGTTGTCGCCGCCCTGAGTGAAGCCAAAGCGCTGGGGTTGCGCTCCGGTCAGTTCGAGACTCAGAGTGCGCACTGCGGCCATGTAATCCCGCGTGTGGAACGCGCCCACGCTGGATTCATCCGCCAGCGACGGCGTCACCAGCAACGAGTTGACGCCGTCAAACGCGCCGTATGCCTCCAGCAACTCGTAGGTATGGCGCAGGCGGATGGGCCGCATGGGGTGGTCGGCCCGCAGCACGTGCTGGCTCATGGCGTCGTCATACACAAAGGCGGCCCGTGGCATATCTCTTCCCCCGGTAGCAGTAATCCAGCAGCCCGTAGGTTACCACGCCTGGACAACGCCGGCAGTGATGGTCTCGACCGTTGGGATTGCGAATCGGTTATACTAGGCAAAACCCGCCTGACCAAGGCAAGCATGATAAATTCGAACGACATCACCGCCGTAATCCTCGCCGGAGGCCAAAGCCGGCGTCTGGGGCGGGACAAGGCGGTGGAACCATTCGCCGGCGAACCGTTGATTCGGCGCGCCATCCGGCGGGCCGTGGACGCAGTTTCAGCATCAGAGGTAGTGGTAGTGGTGGCCGACACTGCGCGAGGGATGGCGTTGCCGCTTGGTCCAGAGCATCGCACGGCCGTAGACGTGTTCCCTGACTGCGGCTCGCTGGGCGGCATTTACACCGGGCTAAATGCGGCGCAAACCGATTGGTCGCTGGTGGTCGCCTGCGATATGCCCTTTTTGTCGGGACCCCTCCTGGCGCAAATGGCCACAATGCGCGATGGCGTGGACGCCGTCGTGCCAGAAATTGACGGCCGACCGGAGCCTACCCACGCCCTGTATTCGCGCCGGTGTCTGCCGGCGATAGAGGAACGCCTGCGAGCCAGGGAGTTGAAAATATCCGGCTTTTTCGACGCTGTGGAAGTGCGCTTCGTTCCTGAAGAAGAAGTGCGCCGATTCGACCCGGACCTGCTGAGTTTTTTCAACATCAATCGGCCCGAAGACCTGGCGCGCGCGCTGGAACTGGCATCATGACCATTCAGCGCACGGACGCCGGTCAGCTGGTTGACATCACAGTTGAGCTGTTTGGCACAGCCCGCGTGAAGGCCGGCGCCAGCGTGGTACCGCTGCGAATCCCAGCCCACGCCACCTTGTCTGAACTGGCGGGCGCCCTGGCCCGACAATGCCCGGCCCTGCTGGGTAACGCAATTTCTGGCGACGACGGGGGTTCATCTGCCCCAATGATCCAGCAAGGCTACGTCATCAATCGAAACGGGTTGGAGTTCCTGTCCGAGGATGGTGTCGCGTGCTTGGAGTTGCAGCCGGGCGATGCGTTGCTACTGCTGTCCAATCAGGCTGGCGGGTGAGACCGCTCGTTGTGCGGCCATTAATCATGAACGCGACAAAGGGCTATAGCGGACGGGCGTTGGTGGTCGATCTCACCACCGGGGAGCATCGTTGGGACCCGATCCCGGTCGCGGTGCTGCGGGCCACCATCGGCGGCATCGGCTTGGGCACCTGGCTGTTGCATCGATACGGCGCGCCAACCGCCGACCACGATGGGGAGACGCTAACCGATGCCGCCCGGCGTCGGCTGCTGGACTCTGCACTGGAACCCGAAAACCCGTTGATTTTCGCCACCAGCCCGCTGGTGGGAACGCGGTTAACCACTTCCAGCAAGTTTGCGGTGCTGACCCGTTCGCCACTGACCGGATTCATTGCTGATGGCCTGTCTTCAAGCCATTTAGCGGTGGAGCTGAAGCGTGCTTGCGGAGACGCGCTCGTGGTCGTTGGCCGAGCAACCACACCGACCTTGCTTCAAATCGACGCAGACGGAACGCCGCGATTGCTGCCGGCCACCGACCTGATGGGCCTCTCCACAATGGACACCGAGGCAGCCGTCAAGCAGATGCTGGACGACGGCAGCCGCCGACCGGTGCGCGTCGCCACCATCGGGCCGGCCGGCGAGCGATTGGTGCGGTTCGCCAGCATCGCCAACGACGGCGGACGACAGGCCGGGCGCTGCGGTCCCGGTGCGGTCATGGGCAGCAAGAACCTCAAGGCTATCGCGATTCGAGGCCGGCCAGACTCCGACCCTCCCATCGCCGATGCCGACGGATTGCGCGAGTATTCCCGCGACCTCAGTCGCCGGAGCCTGGGGGCGGCCACCGCCAAGTATCGCGAGCTGGGCACCATCGCCAACGTGTCGGTGTTCAACCGCCTGGGCACACTCCCGACGCGCAACTTTCAGCAGTCAACATTCGAGCAAGCTGAGGCGGTCAGCGGCGAAGCGCTGCATCAGACCCGGGCGACGCGGACGGCTCATTGCGCCAATTGCACCATCGGCTGCGAAAAAATCGTTACTGTTGCACCCAAAGGAGATAGCGCAACATCAACAGGCCCGCCCATCAGCGCGCGCCTGGAGTACGAAAGCCTTTTTGCACTGGGGCCGTTGGTCGGCGTCGGCGATCCGGACGCCGTGATCCGAGCCGTGCGGCGGTGCGACGAGTTGGGCCTGGATACCATCTCGGCAGGCGGCGTTATTGCATGGGCGATTGAAACGGCGGAACGCGGTCTGCTGCCTCAGATGGCGTCGGTAATGGGCAGCGACGCCACGACCCCAACCGGCTTGCAGTTTGGCGACGGCGAAGGCGTGATTGCGCTGCTGGACGACATCGGGTACCGCCGTGGTTATTTGGGTAATCTGCTGGCCGACGGCACCCGCCGGGCGGCCCAACAAGTCGGCGGCGGTTCCTCCGACTGGGCAATGCAGGTGAAAGGGCTGGAGATGCCCGGCTATGAGCCGCGCAGCCTGAAAACACTGGCCTTGGGTCTGGCTACCACCCCGCGCGGCGCCTGCCACAATCGCACGTCCGCCTACGATGCTGACTTTTCACCGGACGTCGACCGCCTGGCTGTGGACGACCGCCGCGGTCATATCGCCGCCGCCAGCGAGGATTTCGCCGCCGCTCTTGATTCGCTCATCTGGTGCAAATTCCTGCGCCGGGCGTTCGACGATTTCTGGGAGGAGTCGGCCAACGTTTACCGCATGGTGACGGGCTGGGACGATTTTGACTCCGCCGAGCTCCGCCGCGCGGCCAGCCATATCGCCGACCTGAAAAAAGCGTACAACCAACGCTGGGGCTGGCGTCGCAGCGACGATACCCTGCCACCCCGTATACTCAACGAGCCGCTGACCGATGGTGTTGCCGCCGGCGTCGGGCTCACCGCCTCCGAGCTGGACAAGATGATTGCCGACTACTACGTCGCTCGAGGTTGGAGCGAGGCCGGGCAAGTAGACGCCGCCACTTTAGCGTTATAACGGTTCCTTGGCCGGCACCCCGATACGCCGGGGGTAGCGCTCCGGGGTCGGCTCGGTTTTCTGAACCGCCACCAGCCACCGACCGGCCGGCAGAGGCGGCGACAGCGCGTTAACCGACTGCACCTTCACGACCGCGCCGCCCACCTCGGCCAGCGCATTGGTGGCATCCCGCGCCTCCGCCGGCCCGTCTTTACCCTTCCACGCCAGCAGATGGCCGCCCAACTTGCACAGCGGCAGCCCGTACTCGATCAGCACGGGCATACGTGCCACGCCCCGAGCCAGAGCCACATCGAAACCGGCGCGGTAGCCATAGGTGCGGCCCAACTCTTCCCCGCGCACCGTCAATACTTCCACGTCCGACAGATCCAGATGCTCAACCAACTCCTGCATGAATCGCGCTTTTTTGCCGACCGATTCGGCCAATGTTACCTGCAGCCCGGGGAAGGCAATCTTCAGCGGTACTCCCGGAAAACCCGCTCCGGCTCCGATGTCGACCACCCGCGTGCCATCCGGCCACTGCGGCACCGCCAGCACCGCCGTCAGCGAGTCCAGATAGTGGCGCACCTGCACATCGTCAGCATCGGTTACGGCTGTAAGGTTGGCCCGTCGGTTGCCCTCGGACAGCAGCCGTGTGTATTCAGCAAACTGCCCCAGCTGCGTTGGCGTGAGGTGCAGCCCCAAACGTCGGGCTTGCTCCGCCAGAATCTCCATCCCCGCTGCAACGGGTTGCGTCATTTCGCCAAAAATCGGGAGAACACGTCCCGTCCCGCGAATTCGGCCCGCTCTCCCAGCTCTTCTTCGATGCGAAGCAGCTGGTTGTACTTGGCCAGGCGCTCGGAGCGGGTGATGGAACCTATCTTGATTTGGCCGGCGCCCGTCGCCACCGCCAGGTCGGCGATGGTGGTGTCCTCGGTTTCGCCGGAGCGCGCCGATATGACGGGAAGGTAGCCCCGCTCCCGGGCCAAGCGCACCGTGTCCAGCGTTTCGGTCAGCGTCCCGATCTGGTTGGGTTTCACCAGCACAGCGTTGGCGATGCCCTCATCGGCTCCCCGCGCCAATCGGCCTGGGTTGGTGGTGAACAGGTCGTCGCCGATCAGCTGGGTAGTAGCCCCCAGCCGTTCGGTCAAATACGCCCAGCCGTCCCAGTCGTCCTCGGCAACACCGTCTTCAATGGAGATGATTGGGTAAGCGGCAGACCAGTGCACCAGCAGGTCGGTCAGCTCCGTGGCGGAGAAAGTGCGACGCTCGGCCCGCAGCACATAGCGTCCATCTCCATCCATGAACTCGGTGGCCGCCACGTCCAGGCCAATGGCGACATCACCGTCGCGGGCGCAGCGAAAGCCGGCCAGCCGAGTCGCGTCATGGAGCAGGCCCAAGGCGTCTTCGTGGCAGGGCAGGGGAGGCCCGTAACCGCCCTCGTCAGCGACCCCGTATCCGTATGGTCCGGTTTGGGAGAGGATGCGTCCAATCGCTCGATAGACTTCCACGGCCATCCGTAGGGCTTCGCGAAACGTCGCGGCGCCGATGGGAATGGCAAGGAAATCCTGCATGTCGAGGCCACCCTCGGCGTGGCGGCCGCCGCTGATGATGTTGACCATGGGCATGGGCAATGTGGTGGCGTCATCGCCGCCCAGCCACCGGTACAGTGGCATACCAGCCGCATTTGCGGACGCATGGGCCGCTGCGAGGGAGACACCCAGGCTTGCGTTGGCGCCCAGGTTAGATTTGTTGTTGGTGCCGTCCAACTCGCGCAGGCGTTGGTCGAGGGCGGGTTGGTCGGTGGCGTCCGTTGGGTTGGCCGCGCCGCAAATGGCCGGGGCGATGATGTCGTTGACAGCGGCCACCGCCCGCAGCACACCCTTGCCTTCGTAGCGCCCCGGGTCGCCGTCGCGCAACTCCACCGCCTCGTGCCGCCCGGTGGATGCGCCGGATGGGACGATGGCCCGCCCCGTCGCTCCGCCTTGCAACCTGATGTCGACTTCCACGGTAGGGTTACCCCGGGAGTCCAGCACCTCGCGGGCGTGGATGTTGGTTATGTGGGTTGAAGCGGGCATGTTGGATTAGTTGGCTATTTCACCCTCACCCCGGCCCTCTTCCATAAAGGGAGAGGGGGAGACTGCGCTCACCCCGGCCCTCTTCCAATGGGAGAGGGGGAGAGTTGAGGGGAACGTCGTTGAGGCATTGGAATTCACCCTCACCCCAACCCTCTCCCATCAAGGGAGAGGGGGAGACTGCCCTAACATTCCCCCATCGAGGGAGAGGGGATGTTTAGCCGTGGGCTTCGGACTTGATGTCGTTGAAGGTTACGCGGAGCATCGGAGCGTCGGTCTCGTTCTTCCACTGGTGGTGTTCGACGGGCGGGACGAGGATTGCGTCGCCGGCGCTTACCGTGTATTCCTTGCCGGAAACGACCAGGGTACCGGTGCCTTCCAGGACGAACACGGTATGCTCCCACTCGTGGTTATGCCCGCCGGTGTCCGGATGGCTCACCGCGCCGGGTTGCATGGCCCCGTTGTAAAGCATCAGGTAATTGGGGCAGCCGTCGCGACCGCCGAGCATGGTGTGGCCGGTTTCGTCGTTGAGATCGGTGTGGTTGCGAATCACTGGAACGGTGCCGGCTCCGGGCTCGCTGCCGCCGGGACGGGCATTGCCGCTAGCGGCGGATATGGGGTTGATTTCGATGCGGCGGATGTCGCTGGCACCGTCATTGCGGGTAACGTGGTCCACCATGGGAGGGATGAACATGGCATCGCCGGCCTTGACTGGATACTCCTTTCCGTCGGCTACCAGGGTGCCGCTGCCCTCGATGATGTAGACCTCATGCTCCCACTCGTGGATGTGATGGGAACTGGTTCCACCCGGCTCGATTACGGAGTAGGCCAGGGTAACCAGGGGCGGGTTGTCGTCGGCGCTGATGAGGCGGGCCGGGGATCCAGCGGGATAGTCTTTGATGTTGTGGATTATCGGGTCCATAGATTATCTCCTTTGAGGGTAGGGAAAGATGGGATTGAGCCTCTATGGGTCTTTGCCGATTATACGGGCCGGAGGGGTGCCGTGTCATTGCCGGATCCGACTCACTGTAATGGCGCCGGGCTCCCGAACCGTTCGCTTACTTTCCCTAGACCTCGGAGTCGTCCCAAAGACCAAGGCGTCCCGAAATCAGGCGGTACAGGAGGAACAACAGACCGGTTGGCACGAACGACATAGCCAGACCCGCCATGGCAGTGATAATACTAACCGGCCAACCTCAGGCTCCGCTCAGGCGTCTGGGCGAGCGGCCGGCACCGTAATCGAACCTGGCATCGCAAATATCCGGCACAGCATGACCTACCAACATGTCTCGCCCAGTACTGCCAACCATATCAGGCTGAGTCACCTGAGACACGCTTTCTGCACAATATCGACTATGCCCCCCTCCCCAAACTGGGGCGGGGCAGCCGACAAGCCCCATTACCCGGCAAGTGTTGCCAGTGCGGCCTCCGCAGCCTCGGTTTCGGCGGCGGATTTGCTACCGCCCGTACCCTCGCCCAGCACTTCGTCATCGCCGGCAATCACCTGGACGATGAACTGGGGGTTGTGAGGAGGCCCCGACGTCGCAACAACCCGGTACGTGGGGGCAGACTGCCCTCTGGCCTGCAGCAACTCCTGCAGGTCGGCTTTGGGGTTGTGAGGTCGCCAGTCGGGACGGCACGTGTCTGCGATTTCGTCGGCCAGCACTTGCAGCACGAACCGGCGCGCTTCGTCGTACCCGCCATCCAGGTACACCGCGGCAATGACCGATTCCATCACATCGCCCAACACCGACGTGCTGGTGCGGCCGCCCGTGGATTCTGAACCGCGACCCAATCGGACGTAATCGGCCAGGTTCAACCGCTCGGCAACGGTCGCCAACGCCCTCTGGCTCAGCAACGTCGTCCAGCGCCGGGTCAGGCCCCCCTCGTCGCAGTCGGGCAGCCGGTGGTAAAGTTCGTCGCTGACGACCAGGCGGACCACGACGTCGCCCAGAAATTCCAGCCGTTCGTAGGATTCCCGGGCGTCGCCCGAATGCTCGTTGACGTAGGACAGATGGGTCAACGCCTGAAGCAACAAGCCCTGGTCCTGAAAACTCAGGCCCAGGGCTTGTGTTAGATCTTCAACTGGCCGATGCCCGGTGTTGGACACCGAGGGGTTATGAGCGGACACCCTCATACGGCCACGGCGGGGAAGGCCGCTTGACCTCGCCCACGTGCTTGTGGTCGGACACCATCTCGACCAGATTATCGTAGATGGAGCCGGATTCGTCCTCCGAGGGAATGAACATCTTGACGAAGGCCGAGTTGCCGTTGGGGAACACGTAGAGGGGCACACCGAACGCGCCGTGCACTTCCACAGCCTCGGTGTGGCTCTCGCCGATCTGCTTCAGGACTTCGGGGTCGGCCAGGTCTTCGGCGAACTGGCCCATATCGACACCAGAGGCCTCAGCAACGGCGTTGATTGCGTCGGCGTCAGTCAGGTCAATGCGGTCTTCGTGCCGGGCCCGAAGCAGGTTGATGAAGAACTTCTCGAAGATTTCCTCACCCTGCCGCTGGGCGGCGATACCGGCGCGCAACTCGAGCAACGTGTTGTCCACGTCGTCTTGCTCCCAGTACTTGAAGTTGTCGCCGTCGGACTTGTTGTTGTCATAGTTAACCTGAACCAGCGAGAATGGCTTGAGGTCAACGTTGATCTCGTGATCAGTAGTCTCGCGAACTTTCGCCCACCACATGGCAGCGTTGTACACGAAGGGTCAACGGAAGTCGTAGTAGCAAAGGAAATCAGCTTCGGCCATAATGCCACCTCTTTTCGGGGATGCGTTGCAGCGGTGTCAACCCGCCTCTTATTTGACGGCGATTGTAGCACAGACCAAACCGCCCGTCATCACAGATCCTGACGTCTCGCGTGCCCACTATCATCTGCCATTGCGAGCGTCCTTCGACAGGCTCAGGACGAGCGGGAATCTCGACGAGGTTGAGCCCACGTCGGCGAACCGCCGTTGCTACGGCGACGAGATTGCCACGCTACGCTCGCAATGACAATGTGGGTACGCGTGAGAGATCCCGAGTGGAATCCGGCGGAGGCGAATCGGCCGGCGACTTGCAACTTGCCCCCGGACGTTCGCCCGGTTATATTGTTCGTGCTTATTGTGATGATTAGGGCGCGCTAAATCAACGGAGATTACTCATGACGCAAAGCAATCGGCTGCGCAGCGGCCAGGTGGAACCGCCGGCCACATCCGTGACCGTGTACGAAGCCATCCACAACCGTCGCATGAACAACGAATTTTCCGAGGCCCTACCCGCCCGCGACGCATTGCAGAGGATGATTGACGCCGCAATCTGGGCGCCAAACCATCGTCTCACCAACCCCTGGCGATTCTTCGTGCTGGAGAAAGGCGGAGCCAAGCGCACCGAGGTGGCCCAGCTCGCTTATGACAATCAGATGGCCCGCAACGGAAACCAGGACGCGGCCCACGGCAGCCGGCAACGAGTGCTGGACGCGCCCGCCCTCATCTACGCTTACAGTGTGCCGGCCGATTCCGAAGAAATGACGCAGGAAAACTACGCCGCCGCCTGTTGCGCCGTGCAAAACCTGCTGCTGGCTGCCGTCGCCGAGGGCCTGGCCGGAGACTGGAGCACCGGCAACACCACCAAACATCCCAACCTGGCCGAGACGCTGGGCGCCGAACCTGCCTGGGCGATGGTGGGCGCATTGTTCATCGGACAACCGGCGCGCCCCTCGGCATCCGTTCGCTCCGCCGCCGGCGATGTGGCGGTCTGGCTGGACTAGGCGTATAGGGAGTCTGGCCCTCAACCCTGGCCCCTGGCCCCGTCCCGGGGAGACCATTGCATAACCGTCGTTCCGGTGCCGGCCGGAACCCATGAGCGCACCGTGGCGACGGTCGTTGTGCCCAGGCATACCCGACCGCTTACCTCGTCCGTCTGCCTTGCGCTATACTGTGTCGCCGACGGGAAAATCACGCCGGCACGTTTGCCGACAAAGGAGCCAATCGCCATGGCCTGGGCCGAAACCATCGTTGAAACACTGAAGAAATGGGACACATCGCTGATCGCCTACGTGCCCGACATATCCATCCACCAGGTTACCAGCATCATCGACGAGGATCCCTACTTCCACCTGGTGTCCTGCACTCGGGAGGAGGAGGCCATCGGTGTGGCGGTGGGCAGTTACGCTACCGGACGCAACGCTGCGGTGTTCATGCAGTCCAGCGGGTTCGGCAACAGCGTAAACGCCGTGGCCAGCCTGTGCCTGCCGTCCCGCACGCCCATACCAATCTTCATGAACCTGCGCGGACAGGTTGGCGAGTTCAACATCGCCCAGGTTGCCATGGGCCGCAACACCACGTCCATCCTGGACCTGTTCGGCATCGCCCACTACACCATCGAGACTGAGGACCGGTTTGACACGCTGCTGGACGGCATCATGAAGCTGTGCCACGCCCACCGGAACCCGGTCGCCGTTTGCATGACCCCAATGTTGCACGGAGGCAAAATCGCTTAGGTTCGCTCCCCACCGGATTATCACTAGATTTCGCGCGTAAAAGCGCCCATTTTAGAGTTCTTCAGACCGAATTGCCGACATTTTGCCCACGCAGGTGGCTAGGCGCCACTCGCTGGGGCAAGCTCTACAGCAGTTGGGAATAAGGGATTCTTTGCCCGACATTAAGGTCGGCAAGTGGGCTGTCCTGCCGTAATATCGTTGTGAAGTATCGCAATTTGGCGTCGTTATAGAGGTGTTGGGCGTAGCGGTGACGCCGGCGGCGTCGGTCTGCTGTCGGCAATTTTGGGCCGGCCGGTATCCGCAAGGTGTCTCATCGGTTGCGGTTCGCGCCCGTTATCGCCTTGCCAGGTCAGGTTGTGTCGGTGTCAGCGTGACGATCCCACCTGTAATCGGCAGAGATAAGGGTCCGTCGAAAAAAGCCCCCTGATCGCAGTGGTTCTATCGGAGAACGGGACTGAGACCAGGGACCAACCAACTTAGCCAGAAGAAACATGGTGAGGGCGCGTGGGAATTCGTGATAGCGTCGGCCTTAGTGTGCTCCGCGCTCGCGACAGCAGCGACGGCGGGTGATGTCGGGCCAAGGGGACCTATACCACGGCCCAGTCTGCGTACCATCTTCAGCACGTTGTGTGCTAGCGATACCATGTACCTCTCGCAGTCCACCTTCCCCAATCCGCGCCGGCCGCGACCTATCCCCTCCCTGGCGGTCCAGGGAGGCGAACGTCCCTTCCGCGATGGTCCGACGCCGGAAACGTTCCCGTTGGTACGCGGCGGTCCGGTTGCGCTCCCGGGCTCTCAGGTACTCTGGGTAACACATCGTGAGGCCGATGTAGCGGCGCTTTTGTCCCGGCGGGAGACAGGCATCCTTGACTGGGCAAGCCTGACAATCTTTCTGCAAGGCTACATACTGGTAGGAGCGGTTCCGCCGGTGGAAGGAGCCACGGCGCAGGGTTTCGCCTTGCGAGCAGACCAGGTTCGCCGTGAAAAGCGAAGACGCCTCTGGCGACCATGTTGGTTTCCTGGATGGGATGAATGGGGATGTAGGCGGTGATATTCCGTTCCTCAAGCAACTGCCGCAGTTGACCGACGTTGTAGCCGGTGTCTCCGGCCAGCGACACCGCCCTCATGGGCCGTTGCTCCAGCAGGCCTGGGACCGCCTTCCATTCTCCTTCCGGTGCCTGCGTAACTCCTCTGCATGAGTAACTCCTCTGCTGACGATGAAGCAACCCAAGTCGACGTTGATGTTCTCCTAAACCAAAGACAAGGTGGGACCTACATTGGTGGGGCGGAGAAAATCGGCTTGTGCGCTGCCGATTAGTTCATCCGCTTGTGCTTGCAGCATGGTCCGGCATCGTCGCTTGACTGCTTCGCGTCGACTGGACAGGCGGGTGAAAAAGTCGCCCACCTGCTCTTGCACTGCGGCCTTGGTGCCCAGGCACCGGTTGGCGGTCGCCTCCTGACGTGCCCAGCCCCAAATGGCCTCGTCAGCGTTGAAATCGGGACTGTAGCTGGGCAGATTCACCAGGTGCAGGTTCAAGCCGGGCGTGGTCAGATAAGCCCTTATTGCGTCGCCCCGATGGGCTGGCGAATTGTCCCAGATCACCGTCAGTGGTTCGGCATGTCGCGCCCGCAGTTGTCGCAGGAAGGCAGCCGAGGTGGCGGAGTTGCTGTTGCCCTCCAGTTCCATCACCTCCACCTCACCGGTCTCCAGACACACCGCCGAGTAGTAGCTGACTTTCTCCCCGCGGCGTGGGCTGGTAGAGTCCACCAGCGCCGGCTCTCCTTTCAATACCCACTTGCCCCGCAGATCGGCATCCGCCCGAAAGTGGGCCTCGTCGGCAAAGAATATCTTGGCACCACTGCGTCGGGCCGACGCAGTCAGCGCGGCGTACTCCACCACGAAGGCTTCCCGCCGTACCGGGTCCGCCTTGACCAACCGCTTCTTGGGGCGTTTCAGCACAAACCCCAACCGGTGCAGATAGTTCAGGCAACTGCTCCGGCTCAGCGACAACCCGAAGTGGTCCGACACAAATTGCCGCACCGCCTTCCAGTTCCAGTTGGATAGGTCGATGCCGGCTTGCGATGGCGACCCCGGCACCGCCGCCTTCAATTCGGCCTGCTGATCCCCGCTCAGCGCGGGGGGGAACCTCCCGACTGCTCAAAAGACAGCGCCCTCGGACCGCCTTCCGCAAATGCCGTGGTCCATTGGCCAATGGTGTGGGCATCCCTGTCCAACGCCCGGGCTACCGCCGCGGCCGTCCAACCCTGCGCCAGCAACCATAGCGCGTGCCAGCGTTCCCGCTCCCGTGGCGTCGGCGCCCGGTACATCCGTCGCCGCGCCTCAGCCTCATCGATCCGCCACCGCTCCAACAGCGCCCCCATCTCATCCATGCCCAACAGCAACCCCCACCATGATTTGCTCACCGACTAACTCAACCGCCCTCATTCTAACCAATGCTGATGTGGGTTTCACCTTGGCTTCGGTTTAGTAGTGGAGGGCCGCAGGCTTGCCCAGACGGGAAGTGCGCCACCGGGCTTCGGTATCCACCGAGCTCAGCGGCAGCCGGACGTCGGGTTTCTGGAAATACCGCGCCTCCTCGTGCTCAACACCATCTCCATCAACTGTCGCCTCCGCAACCATGAACAAGCCATTGACTGGGCCTCCTGTTTCTTGAACTGCGCCACGCTCATCCCGCTGGGAGACCGGTCATGGCTGTTCACGTTGGCTTTGACCAGGCTTGGAATCCACGTATGTTTCCGGCGGCAGCAAGCCCATCCGCAGTACCTCGGAGTTCAAGCCGTAAAACATCCTTCCAAAGCCGTCCCGCCCGATCCGGTTGATGAAGTGCGTGATGGAAGAATGGTCGAACACCGGATCGCCGATGGTGAGGAAGCAACCCAAGCGATAGGCGACATTCTCCGAAATGGCCGAGCACAGCCTCCGGGAGGACGAGATGTTGTATAGCAAGCAGATGAGCAGCGCCCGGCCCATCGCTTCAGGATGAATGGCCGGTCGGCCGAAGTCGGGGCAGTAATACTCTTCCAGAGGCGACACCAGCTTGGCGAAGTCCAGTCGCTCGTCGATCTGGATCAACAAGTTGTCGACGTTCAGCGAAAATGTCCGCCTAAGTGTTCAGCAAGAATGTCACTTCCTATTCCGCGATCATATCAGATGTCAGCGTTGCCGGAGTTGTCCGGGGTCGCCGAGGCGGCGGGCCTTCAGCATCGATATATCTCCTCACGGTGTCTCTGTGGATGCCCAACTCCCTTGCCATTCCTCGAATGGACAGGCCCGCATGCTTGGCCCGCTGCACTGCCTTCCAGCGCTCTTTCTGCAGAAATGTCGGCTTCCTCGGTGACGCGGTTACCTGCAACTCGGCCACGTCCACATCGTCAATGGCGGCGTGATCATCTTCCTGATCCGTCCCTGTGTTCAGCAGTTCGAGAACCGTTGCCGATGGTTCTGACGAGAGCTCAGGGTCTGGGGTCGGTATAGAAACGATCGAGGAAGTCCCGTTGCGTAGGAATACCGGACCGGGCGGTGCCTCCTGAACGGCAATGATCCGTCCCTCATGCTGCACCGACGGCCGGCCGTCCAGTCCCTGCAGAACCACGACAACCGCACCGGCATAGCTGCGGCGCTGCTGACCGGACAGCAACTGCAGGATGTGCCTCTGAAACTTCACCGTGTTATCCCTGGCCATTTGTCGGCGGTGCTTGAAGCACAGGACTTGCTCTAGGCGTAGATCCGGAGGCAAGGGCTGGAACGCGGGCTCGTGGCACTGGGCGGGCACCCGAAAACGCCGGTTGAACCGCGGCAGGAATTGTTTCAATACGACCTTGGCCTGTTCCATGGTGGTAGCTCCGGCGAGCCGGAGTTCTGTGACCAACCGGTCCTGAAAGGTTCCCGCCGTCCGTTCCACACGCCCCTTCGTCTGGGGCGACAGGGCGAATATAATTTGAGTGCCCAGCTCTGCCATTGCCCGTCCGAACTGGGTGGGCGTCCCGGCGGGCTGATATTCCGATCGGTGCTTGAAGACCGGGTGGCGGTCGGTGTATAGAGCGAGTGGAATGCCGTAGCGTCGCAGCAAGCCCTGCATCAGCAGGAAGTAGTTGTGGCTGTCCTCCTGATCGCAGAACCGGGCACTGACCACGAAGCCGGTCGCGTCGTCCACCGCGAAGAGCAGCGCGAACTGCGGCCCGTCTTCACCCAGCCATCGGTGATGGCTGCCGTCCAACTGTATCAGCATACCTTCCCGAGGCATCCGCTGACGCCTTACTCGGTGCTTCGGGGGGCGTCGGCGTCGGGGACTGCCCAGCCCGGCGTTGACCAGGATGCGCTGCAGGGTGGTCCGGCCGATGTCGATGCCCTCTCGTTCAGCCAGTAACTCTGAGAGATGGGTGTGGTTGGCTCCCTCGTATCGGGTGCTGGCCAGGTGTACTACATCGACGATCACTGCCGCAGGTGTGGCGTTGGCCGGTCTGCGTCCACGGTGGCCGTGGGCCAGGGCGGCCGGGCCGTTCTCCCGGTAGGCCACCAGCATGCGCCTGGTGTGGCGCGGGCTCACTCCCATCAACTCGGCCGCCTGATCCAACGCAATCTGCTCTGCCAGCACGCTGTTCAGAACCTGAAGTCTCGTTTGCTCTTTCGGGGTCAAAGTCACATTCTCCATAGCATGAATGTGACATTTCTGCTGGCTAGTTTGCCAGGACCTTTTCGCTGGTCATCGACAAACAAGTGGTTGGGGTCGATGAAGTCCCGCAACTGTTTGCTGGTGAATTGGAACAAGGTGGAGTCGCGGCGGCTACGGTCCAGAGGTTCGATCATCGGCACCCTCGGCAACAATGGGCTGTCCCTGCATTGTAGTCCAACTCCTTGCTGAACCCAACGTCAAGCCGACTTTTTCAACGTACCCTTATCTCCGCCGATTACACATCACGTCAAACCTGGTCTTCTCGGAGTGGGAACGCATCTTTACCAACCCCATGGACACCGCCGCGGCAATCGACCGGGTGGTCCATCACTCCGTCATCCTGGAGTTTGACGTCCCCAGCTACCGTACCGCAGCTGGCCAACAACTGGGCCAGCCAGAGGAGGTGAACCGGCGAAACTGATTGACGCCAAACTGGCAAATATGGTTGACGCGGGACACCCTGGCCCAGTCCGCTCTTCCCGTGATTGACACTTTCCTCAGTGAATTTGCATCAAAGTCCGGCTGGAACGAGGCGTCAACCGACCGGTTGCGCTCGGCCGGTGAGGAAACGCTGTCGAGCATGATGCCGCAGGAAGATGACGATGCGGCCAATGGTAAAAAGAGGCTTACAATCAGTGCGCACTTCGGCGACAGGAAGATTGAGCTGGAATTCATGGCCACCGCGGAAGAGGAGAACCTGGAAGACAAGCTGGCGTATCTGAGCGAACAGCCTGAGATACGGGACGAGCGGGATTTTTCGTTCCGTTTGCTGCAGCATTACGCGTCGTCGGTGCAGCATCACAAGTAGCAAAACATAGACATAATTACCGTAGAGGTCGGCGGCTCCCGCTAGCAGTCGACTCCGTAATTCAAGGGTTGGGGGCCGAGGGTTGACTGGCCGGCATATCACCACCGTGCCAGCACCATGCAAGGTTGTCCTCCATCAAGCGCGCGTTGCAATCCAAACGACATGATGTGCGCCTCCCCTGCGGTTGCTTCTACCACGCGCCCGCACCTTGACTTCATCCACCTCGAAACCAGCACGGCGCAACCGTCTGACGAACGCCGGTTGAGGACCGGCAGACCACATCGCCAATACACCGCCGTGCCGCAACGCCGCGTAGGTGGCGGTCAGCCCCGGCAGGCTGTATAGCCAATTGTTGCCCTTTCGGACCATCGCCTCCGCGCCATTGTCAATATCAAGCATGATGGCGTCGTAGTCACCTCCGGCGGCCTTTATCAGCTGGATAACGTCAGTTTCATGGAGTTCAGTCCGGCCATCGTCAAGAGGCCGGCCAGCCAGATCGGCAAGCACTCCCCGGTTCCACTCAACCACGGCTGGCACCAGCTCTGCGACCACCACCCGGGCGTCGTGGCCGAGGATGTCCAGCGCCGTTCTCACCGAGTAGCCCATGCCCAGACCGCCAATCAGAACGCGGGCCCTCGGTTGTTTCACCAGGTTCTGACAGGCCAGTCTGGCCATATCTTCTTCTGACCCGTAAACCCGGCTGTTCATGAGTTCCTGGTTATCCGCTTTGAGCGAGAACTCAGAGTCACGTTGGTACAAAACGAGCTCCGCTCCTGCGCCAGGGGTTTGTGCCCGGCCGAGCACCTTCCAAGGATTCATTGATACCTCACGATCATGTCTGGAGTAGCCGGGGCAACATCCTCGGCGGGATTCGATTCCGTAACCACTGGACCTCCGGGGTGATACCTTCACGCGGTTCGGTCAACCAGCTCATGCAGCCGGTCGTTCTCATGAGCCGTTGGACTATTCGATGGTTCGTCGGGTGATTGGGCCGGTCGATGGCCAGATGTCCTGTCGTCAGCAGGTTACGCGTAACTGTTCAGCAACTGTGTTTGATGTCAAGAGGAAGTAACGACGATTGCCGGAGTGATGTCCCTCCAGGATGAGCGCTGCTTGAGCATGGCGTTGAGGATGACGAGCAGCTTGCGCATGCAAGTGACCAGAGCCAGCTTCTTCGGCTTACCGGCGGCCAGCAGCCGCTGGTAGAAGTCCCGGATGACGGGATTGAAGCGAGTGGCAGCCAGCGTCCCCATGTACAAGACAGCTCGGACCCGGGAGCGTCCGCCCCAGACGTGCCGTTTGCCCCGCATGGCGCCGCGGTCGCGGTTGAAGGGAGCCACGCCCACCAGTGCGGCGATCTGACGACGGTCAAGGGTGCCCAACTCGGGCAGGTTGGCCAGCAGCGTGAGGGAGAGTTGCTCACCCACGCCGGGAACGGTGCGCAGGAGGTCGTCCTTCTCCCGCCACACCGGACTCTGCCGGAGCATCGGTCGCAGGCCTTGGTCAAGGTCGTTTAGATCCTGCTCCAACCAGGTGATGTGGGCCGCAATGCGGGGACGGACGGCGCTGGTGGCGGCGCCGAGGCGGTTCTTCTCCGAGACCAGCATCGTCATCACCTGCTGCCTCCGGGCAGTGAGGGAGTTGAGCTCCTGGGTTTCGGCGTCGCGCAGAGGACGCACGGGGGGCTGGATCGCCTCAGCAAAGTGGGCCAGCACGGCGGCGTCCAGGGCGTCGGTCTTGGCCAACTTCCCAGTAGCCCTGGCGAAGTCCCGCACCTGGCGCGGGTTGACGACGACCACCGGCAGTGCCTCGGCGGCCAGAGCAGCCACCAGCGGTAGTTCCAGGCCGCCCGTAGCCTCCAGCAGCACCAATGACGGTCCGAGGGTCTTCATCTCGGAAACCAACTGCGGGATTCCTGCTTCGTCGCGGGGAACCTCCCATCTCTCGCCCGTGGGCCGGACGGCAACGTCCACCTTGGCCTTTGCGACGTCAATGCCTACGTAGATTCCTTCTTGCCCCATGATTGCCTCCTATGAAGTCCCAGTGGAGTACTGGCCCGTTCTTGCACGATGCGGGCTCGATTCGGCCCAGGCAACTGTTCGGGCTCTTTGGGGACGGGTGCGGCGACCCTCGCTGAACAACGGTCTTTGATGACCAAAACTTGATCGGTCTGCCGCACCCACTCCACCTCTGTGAAGTCCTCATTCAACATACAAGACTTGCGGGGATCTGGGGACTATTCGGCCTATTGTGGAGGGGCAACCGAGCACGGTATTTCCACTGCAAACCGTTTCCGTCCTCTCAAACGTGAACAGTTACGGTTACGCCCCAGGCTTGTTTTCGCAAGGGGAATAAACCGACAATAAGAGCTTCAGATATTCTCATCTCCGCTAATAAGCCCCAATCCACCGAGAAGGCGAGTGTCGCGGCGTGCTAAAGGGGTAAGTAAAGCGCTCCTGTGCTTCGGGGATAACGGTTTCCGCAACATAAAACCGTTCCGAGACCAGGACCACCCAATAGATGCTACCACCCGGACCGCATCCGCATCGCCTTTGACGACCGCCGCCTGGTCAACAATGCTGGGCTGATTCTGCCAGCCTGATTAACGACAATTAGTCCTGCCTGCGCATTGCCTCAACAAAACCGTTATCCAACGCGATTGGTTGCCTCAAATAAAATGTTGCCCAAAATCGGGGAGGCAATCGCGTGGGAGGAGGCATCAGCAAGATGGCAAAACAGGAATTGCTGGCGACGATCCGAGACCGTTACCGAGCTTCATCCAAGAAGGACAAGGGCCGGATTCTGGACGAGTTCATCGCGGTGACCGGCCACCATCGCAAGCACGGCATCAGGCTGCTGGGGCAGTCCGGCGACGACGGAGAGCAGCAGCCGGCGGTAAAAAAGGGCCGACGGATCTACGACGAGGCGGTCCGCCAGGCGCTGATCGTGGTCTGGGAAGCCGCTGCCCGGATCTGCGGCAAGCGGCTGGAGGCGGCATTGCCCCATCTGGTGGAGTCCATGGAGCGCCATGGCCACCTGGATCTGGACCCTGGGGTGCGTCAACGACTGCTGGCGGCCAGCGCCGCCACCCTGGACCGGCTGCTCCAGCCCATCAGGACACCGGCGGGCCGCAAGCTCCGACGCAGGAGGCGGCAGTCGCCGGGCCGCAATATTCCGGTACGGACCTTCGCCGATTGGAATGCGCCGCCACCAGGATTCCTGGAGATTGACCTGGTGGTCCACCACGGCGGCTCCTGGTGGGGTTCCATGATCCACAGCCTGGTGGCCACCGATATCTGCACCGGCTGGACCGAGGCCGTGCCACTGCTGGCCCGGGAGCAATCCCTGGTAGTGGCAGGACTGGAGGCCATCGGGCGACAGTTGCCCTTCCCAGTCAAAGGCATCGACTCGGACAACGACAGCGTATTCATCAACGCTACTCTCACCCAGCACTGCGCCGAGCGGAGCATCGAGTTCACCCGTTCGCGGCCCTACCGCAAGAACGACCAGGCCTGGATCGAGCAGAAGAACGGCGCGGTGGTCCGCCACTTCGTCGGTCATGACCGCTACTCCGGCGCGGTAGCCGGACAAACCATGGCCCACCTGTACGGGGCGGTGCGACGGTACGTGAACTACTTCCAGCCGTCGTTCAAGTTGGTGGAGAAAACTCGGCACGGCTCCAGGGTCGTCAAGCGGTACAGCCCGCCAGCCACACCCTGCGATCGGCTGATACAGCATGACGCGGTCAGCGTGGAGATGAAGGCGGCGCTGAGTGAGTATCGGGTCAAGTTGGACCCGGTGGCGCTGCTGCACGCCATCCGGGAAGCCCAGTCGGCCCTGGCCGCGGTTACGTCTCCCGAAATCCGGCCCACTCCCAGCGGCGAGAGCCTGGAACAGTTCCTGGCCAAGTTGCCCGACTGGTGGCGGCAGGATGCAGCGCATACCTCACGGGAGCGGCGGGTGCAACCGCCCCGCACCTGGCGAACTCGGCCCGACCCTTTCGAGGGAGTGTGGTGCGACGTGCTGTCCTGGTTGCAGGAAGACCCGGACGCCAGTGCGGTGGTATTGCTGGGCCGACTGCAAGAGGCTGAACCGGATCGGTTCAGCCGGGCTCACCTGCGGACGCTGCAGCGCAGGGTGCAGCAGTGGCGCGGCATCATGGCCAAAAAACTGGTCTACGCCACGGCTGGTGAGCCCATGGCGGGACCCGCTGCAATGCCGGAATTAGCGCTGGTCGGGAGGGACCCCAGGTGCTAAAGTTTCGGTAACATTTCTCAATGAGGCAACAGGAACCGGCAAGAATGCTTGACGCGGGACACATAGGACGTCTTCAAGAGTACCCGGGACCGCGGCTTGAACATCCGGAGGCGGTGTGGCCGCCGGAGCCCGATTGGACCAGTCCGACCTACCAACGCCGTGGGGTACCCCGCGGCGCACCATGGCGGAGCGCGGTGATGAATTACCGGAGAATGCCTGGCGTGAGATAACGGTGGCCGAGGGAAGCCGGGGCCCCGCAGCTACGAATTCAGCGCCCAGCGGGTGCGCCCGACCAGTAAGCTGAAGCCTGGCGAAATCCACTCGGTCGTCTACCGCCGGAACCTGGACGGCAGCGAGCCCCGCTACTACCTGTCCAACGCTCCGGAGGATACCCCATTGGAGACCCTAGCCTACGTGGGAGGGTCGCGGTGGCGTATCGAAACGGAGTTCGAGACTGAGAAGAGCGACATGGGGCTGGACGAGTACGAGACCCGCTCCTGGGCGGGCTGGTATCACCACGTGGCATTGTGCCTACTGGGCCGCGCTTTTCTACTGAGCCTGCAACAGGCTTGGAGGGAAAGATGCCGCGGATCACTCGGCCGCAGGTGTACCGTGTAGTGCGAGAGATGCTGCCCCGGGAACAGTTCGGGCCGGATGAGCTGCTGCGGTGACTCCAGGATATGCAGGATAGTAACGAACGAGCCAGGCGCTCCCATGCCAAGCGCCGCGCCGCCCTTCGCGCGTCCCCGAACATCCCTCCTCGAACCGTCCTTGTAATACGAGCAGGCTGTCTGAGGATTAGCGGATAAGGCTACGGGATGGAGCGCGAGGTGGTGGGTTGTGAGACTGGCGGGATTGAGCGCAGCCAATGGAATGGGTGAACCGTCCGAATTCCAGGCTTCGGACCACCGGTGTTAGCCGGGAGACCAAAGCGGAACAGTTTGAGCAGGTTGTGGCCGGTGCAGATCAGGGACCACTCTCCCTGGACCTTATCCAAGCCCCGCAGCAGGAACTGCCGGAAACCCCGGCCCGCCTTGATCTGGCCGAAGACCGGCTCCACCGTCTCCATCCGAAGGGCGTAACGCTGGCGGCCCCGCCTGGTCTACAACTTCCGGCGCATCCGGTCCCTGGGGGACAGGTGCTTGGGTATGCGACCTCGGGGCGCCGGCGGAACCACTCTGCCGTGGCGGGTCTGCTCCGGCGCGACGAACGGGTCCACGCCCAGAGCATAAAGCTCGTCAACTGCCTTTGCCGAGTAGTAACCGGCGTCGGCGGATACTTCCCTGGGGACTGCACCGACGTTGTCGATAGTCTCCGCCATCATGCCCACGGCCTGTTGCTTGTCCGAGGTCTGGTTGGTGGCCCGCGCCGCCACGATGACCTGGTGGGCGTGGTCAACCACCGCCTGACAGTTGTACGCCTGCTGGAAGTCCCGGCCACCCGGCCCCGGCATGATGCGGGACTCGGCATCGGTGAAGTTGCGCTGGGCCTTGTCGTCGGGCACCCCAGGATGGGTCTTGCCTTCGACCTCGGCCTGTTCCGCCGCCGCCTGGGCTTCGGCTTCCAACGCCGCCATCGCCTCCCGTATCTTCTGTAACCGTCCCTCCCGAAAGGCCAGTTCCTCCGGCAACTCGTCCCCGCGCTTATTCTTGCCGTACCGGCTATCCTCCTCCTCATCCACCTCCTGGGCGCGCCGCAACAACTCCGCCACCTCCGCCGCCAACTGCGCTTCTTTCTCTTTCATCCGCTTATAACTCATCGCCTGGTGCTTCGATGCGTTGGCCCTGACCTTGGTGCCGTCCAGCGCCACGTGGCCCAGCTTCACCAGCCCCGCCCGCTGGCAAAACGCCAGCACCTGCAGAAACAGACCCGTCAACGCCGCCAGGTGGTCCTTGCGGAAGTCGGAGATGGTGCGAAAGTCCGGGGTGTTGTTCGCCGCCAGCACCCGAAAGGCGATGTCCTCGTGGAGCCGCTGGCCGATTCTTCGTGATGACGCCGCCACGGTAGTGTCCCGTCAAGTAGTGTAAAAGCGCGTCATCCCTTTTGATGTTGATCAGGCCGCTGCGTCCAGCATATTGGGCGTCGGCAGTGCCTCGTTGCCGGCGGCGTTGGGGATGGTGAGGTAGCGGCGGGCTTCGGCCCATTCGTCATGCTGCTCGGCCAGCACCGCGCCCACCAGGCGCCGCGCCGACAGCCGGTTGGGGAAAATGCCCACCACGTCAGTGCGGCGCCTTATCTCCCGGTTCAGCCGTTCCTGCGGGTTGTTGGACCACAGCTTCTGCCAGTGGGCCACTGGGAAGGCCGTGAAGGCCAGGATGTCCGGCGCGGCATCCGCCAGCAGTTCGGCCACCTGGGCAAAGGGCTCCCGGAGTTGTTCCACCACTCGGTCCAATTGGCCGTGGACCTCGGCGGGAGACAGTTGCTGGTAGATGGTGCGGACCATGGTGGCCACGCCGAGTTGGGCACGCTTGGGCACTCGGGTGAGCAGGTTGGCCATGAAGTGGGTGCGGCAGCGCTGCCAGCTGGCCCCAGTGAACACCGCGGCGATGGCGTTCTTCAGCCCCTGGTGGGCATCGGAGGTTACCAGCTCCACCCCGCTGAGGCCCCGAGCGGTCAGCGACCGCAGGAAGGCCAGCCAGAAGGCGCCGTCCTCGCTGGCGCCCACGTCCATACCCAGGATCTCACGCTGCCCTTCGGCATTGACCCCCGTCGCCACCACCACGCAGACGTTGACGATGCGACCGCCCTCCCGCACCTTCTGGGTCAGGCCGTCCAGCCACACGTAGGGGTAGGGACCACCGTCCAGGGGCCGACCCAGGAAACTCTCCACCACCTCATCCAGTTGCTGGCAGATGCGCGACACCTGGCTGCTGGAGATGCCGTCGCAGCCCAGGGCCTTGATCAGATCATCCACCCGCCGAGTGGACACGCCTTCTACATAGGCTTGCTGGATGACGGCCAGCAGGGCTTTCTCGCTGCGCCGCCGCGGTTCCAGCAGGCTGGGGAAGTAGCTGCCTTCCCGCAGCTTGGGAATGTGCAACTCCATGGTGCCCACCCGGGTGTCCCAGGTGCGGTTGCGGTAGCCATTGCGGTAGGTGACCCGCTCCGGGCTGCGTTCGCCGTGCTGGGCGCCGATCTGGGCGGAAACCTCGGCGTCCATGATGCCGTCCACCAGGACCCGCAGTGCTTCCCGCAGAAAGTCCACGTCTCCGTCCATACCACGCTTGCGTAACAATTCCAAAAGATCCATTCTTTGCTTGACCACCGTCGTTCTCCTTGGTTGGGTTTGGCATTTCCGATCAAGGATGACGCGGTGGTCAGCGTTTTGCCAACCGCCTAACTCTTACACCACTTCCTGGGACTCTACTCGCCACACACACCCCACCGCAGTAGCCGTAGAGCAGCACCTTCACCATCATCCGCGGATGGTAAGGCGGGCCACCCCGCCTTTCTCCTTCGTAGCGAGCGGTGATGTCCGACAGGTCCAACTGGTCCACCACGTCGGAGATGAAGTAGGCCAGATGGTCATCCGGCAGCCACTCCTGCAGGGCCGCGGGCAGCAGCAACTGCTGGTCGGGATCGTAGGGAAGATAGGCCTTGCTCATCAACCACTCCGCTGATCTGATGCTCGCCCCATCATACCCGAAACGGCTCAACAACCGTTTTTCTCGGCCACGCTGCTCGTATTACAACGACGGTTCAAGGGGGAATGTGCGGGGATGCCCGAAGGGCGGCGCGGCGCTTGGCATGGGAGCGCCTGGCCCGCTCGTTGCACTCTTGCGTATCCTCGAGCCACCGCAGCAACTCAGCCGGACCGAACCGTTCCCGTGGCAGCATCTCTCGCACCACCCGGTACACCTGCGGCCGGGTGATCCGCGGCATCTTTTTCCCCCAAAGCCTGTTGCAGGCTCAGCAGAAACGCTCCGCCCAGCAGGCACAGGGCCACGTGGTGATGCCAGCCCGCCCAGGTGCGGGTCTCGTACTCGTCCAGCCCCACGTCGCTCTGCTCAGTCTCGAACTCCGTTTCGATACGCCACCGGGAGCCTCCCACGTAGGCCAGGGTCTCCAATGGGGTATCCTCCGGAGCGTTGGACAGGTAGTAGCGCGGCTCGCTGCCGTCCAGATTCCGGCGATAGACTGCCCAGTGGATCTCGCCGGGCTTCCGCCGGCTGGTGGGACGCACCCGCTGGGCGCTGAACCGGTAGCTGCGGGGACCCTGGCTTCCCTGGGCCACCGTTATCTCCCGCCAGGCCTCCTCCGGCAACTCGTCGCTGCGCTCGGCCATGGTGCGCCGCTGCCCGCCCACCAGCCTGGGTTTGCGGGGCGCCCCCCGGCCCTGGTAGGCCGGACTGGTCCGCTCGAGCTCCTCAGGCCACACCGTAAAGCCCGCCGGAACGTCCAGTACGTAGCGCATCCCCAGGGCCGCCAGTCCCTCCCGGAAGGACGGCGACATCCCGAAGGCATCATCCCGGCAACCCATCCCGCCCTCAGATGGCCCCGCTCCAGGGCCCGCTGCAGCAGCTCCAGCGCCAACTCGGTCTTCGACCGGTAGCCCTGCCTCTCCTCCGGCACCCCCGCCGCCGCGCACCGGTCCTGGTCAGAGGTCCAACTCTCCGGCAGATACAACCGCTTGTCCGCCAGGGCCCGTCCCAGCGGGCTGACATAGGCCAGGAACATCCCGGCCTGGCAGTTGGCCAACCTTGCCCAGCCTCCCGCAGTACTGCCGAGCCACTCCTACCGACTTCACCCCCTGCTTGGGGAAGTCGCTGCCGTCCAGCACCCACACCCCCTCCGGATGTCCAAGCCGGGGCGCCAGGTACTCTTGAAGACGTCCTATGACTGCGTCGTCATCCCAGGGGGATTCGGTGAGAAACCGCTGCATCGCCCTGGCTGACGCCGGGACCGTCTCGGACAGATTCTCGGCGTTGCGCCGCTCGCCGGACTGCACCAGCAGGGCCTGGAGATAATGGCGGCTGTGGTCCCGGGTCTCCCGGCGCCCAAACCGCGCGGCGAAGTAAGCGTGAAAATCCTGAAAAGCACCGTACACCCGCTCGAAAGCCGCCGCATCCACTTCCCTACCTCACTTTCCCAAGCCTTACCAACTACCCGGTCATCCTATCACATCATCCGTCGTTGTAATACTAGACGGCAAGACTGTCGAAGTGCTGCGCCGGCACCGGGAGCGCCAGAACGATCTAAAGGCGCAGCTGGGCGCCATCTACCAGGATGACGGCAGGGAATTCTGCAACGGGTTCGGCGACTGGCTCGACCAGGCGCGGATCACTCTGGCGGTCAAGAAGTTGGGCGAGCGCGTCGGGTACCCGGGCATCACCTCCCGGAGCCTGCGCCATTTTCACGCCTCGGTCGCATTGCAGCAGGGAACCAACATCGTGGTCGTGTCGAAACGTCTGGGCCACGCCAACGTGTCGATCACGTCAAACATCTACGCCCATTCACTTCCCGGCTGGCAGAAGCAGGCCGCCGAGGATTTCGCGGCGGTAATGGATCAGACGAAACAACGGCCGGTAATCGAGACAAGCTGACCGATTCCTTATTGAAACTTGGGCAGGGATTGCCGCCCTTTTTGCCGCCCTCGGTGTTGGCGGGCATCGCCTGACACCGAGGGACATAGCCGTTTAACCGGTCGATTCCCGATGCGGCTGGCGTTATTCGAGGCGTATTTTCGGGCGCCCTCGTAGTCTCACCTTCCCCACCATCACATACCGTACTACATCGCAAATATTTCCAGATTTCTCGCGTTAATAATCGGCGCCGCGGGAGACTTCGTACCTTGCCGAGAGACTCCGTGCCTTGCGATTACCGTTTCTTCGTTGCCTCCGATGCCTGACACCGGCGAACACGGGTGCTCGCCGGTCAGTAAAAACCTCCGGATGTGGGTCTCCACATCCGGAGGTTCGTGTTTCACCGCACTCGAGACCGGGAACCTGGTCAGCCGGTTCTGTCCGCGAACTCGGCTTCTGCGGCCTCCACCAACGAATTGTCGCGCAACAGGTCGCCGGCCGTCAGGCTAAGCGCTTTGGCAACCGACAGGGCGTTGGAGAGAGCCAGGTCGGTGACGGCGGTTTCGCACATCTGCCTGGTGTGGGAAGCCACCGGCTCTTCGCTAACCGCATACCTCAATTCAAAGGCCGGCATTACCTGGCTGACGTTGCCAAAATCGGTAGACGCGCCGCTGCCCGGCCGGCCCGCCACCGGCTCGTCCAGCTTGATGCCCAGCGCCTCAGCATTGGCTCCCAAGGCCCGTGCCAGCGCCACGTTGGGCTGAACGTTCTCGTAGAAGGGATAAAACTCCTGAACCTCAAGGCGCGCCCCGGTCATCGATGCCGCTCCTTCCGCCACCTGTTTTACCTTGTCCACGACCACGTCGCTCAGGTAGTGACGATCCCGGCAGCGGAGCATGAAGTTGGCGGCGGCGAATTCCGGAACCACGTTGGGAGCCATGCCCCCATCGGTGATTATTCCGTGAATGCGAACGTCGTCCCGCAGGTGCTGGCGCATGGCGTCGATGCCGGTGAACAGATGGATAACCGCGTTCAGCGCGTTGATGCCGGCCTCGGGTGCGGCGGCAGCGTGAGCGGCTTTGCCGTGGTAGACGTACCGGTATCCCACCATCGCCAGGCTCCAGCTTTCTCCCGCCGGCGCTGCCGAGGGTATTACGGTGCGGTTGGAAGATGGATGGGACGAAAGGGTGGCGTCCACGCCGTCGAATATGCCGGCCTCCAGTAGCTTTATCTTGCCGCCGCCGCCCTCTTCAGCCGGTGTTCCAATGATTACGACGCGACCCGGCAAATCCTGAGCGTTGGCCTGCAGCCCGAGCGCGGCGCCCATGGCAGCCATGGCGATGAGATTGTGGCCGCAACCGTGGCCGATCTCGGGCAGGGCGTCGTATTCCGCCAGCACGGCGATGGTTGGGCCATCTCCGGAGCCGCCCGGGATCGTGGCCCGAAACGCCGTCTCCACACCGCCGATGCCACGTTCCACCTGGAAGTTTTGCTGCTCCAGGAACCCGGCCAGAGCATTGGACGAATAGTATTCCTGATAGTTCAACTCCGGGTGGGAGTGGACATCTTTGGAGAGGTCGAACAACGCCTGCTTCGAGGCCTCAATCGCCCTGTTGGAACTGGCGGCGAGGGCGTCTTTCGGTGCGGCGGATTGGCTGGTCATGGCGTTTTCACTCCTGTAAACGGTCGGCTGAAGCAACCGGCGCTGTTGCCTGACGATGGCGGTCGAAGCAACCCGGCGCTGGTTGCGGTGTAAGGGCAACCGGCGTCAAAACGGTTATCAGTCCAAGGACGGCCAGCGGCCCCGGCTGGGCGAAACATTTTCGTAAGCCTGACCAATACGGAACAAAGTGCCCTCGTCCCAGGGGCGTCCGATGAACTGTAGCCCGATGGGGAGGCCATCGTCGCTGAAGCCGCAGGGAACCGTGATGGCCGGAAACCCCGTGGCGTTCATCGGGCTCGTATTGCGCGATATCAAACCGGAACCGGGGCCCCTGACCTTCTGACGCTCACCACCGACCATGATGGTGTCGGCGTCGATGCGGGGAGCCGGCAGAGGCGTCGTCGGGGTTACCAGGAAGTCTACTTCCTGCAGAACCCTGGCGTGTTCTTCCTTGATGATTCGCTGAACCTTCATCGCCTTGGAATAGTCCCTGCCCAGCACAAATTGCCCGGCCAGAGTGCGGTATAGCGTGTCGGGACTGTAGTCCTCGCGGTTGGAGGCGATCAATGGCTCATGGGTTACCACGCTGTCGGCCATGCTGGAGAAGCGCAGGGCACCGGCGTATTGCATACTGGGTACGCTGACCTCGCGGCTGGCGATGCCCAGCTCTTCCAGCGCGGCAATGGCCCGGCGGACGGCTGTTTCGACCTCCGGGTCCAACAGGTCGAAGTAGTAGTTGGATGGGATCCCCATGGTCAGCCCGCGAACGCCACGCTCCAGTACCAGGGCGTAATCGTCCACCGGAACCGGCACGGTGCTGGGGTCAAGAGGGTCGTAGCCGGCAATGGCCTGCAGAACCAACGCGCTATCGCGCACCGACCGGGTCATCGGGCCAATGTGGTCGCCGTTGAAACTGGTTACCAGGAGTCCGCGCTGACTCACACGGCCAAAGGTCTGTTTCAGGCCGACCACGCCGCAGAAAGCGCCGGGCAGCCTCACCGACCCTCCTAGGTCGGTACCCAGGGAAGCAAAGGTTACCCCGGCAGCCACGTTGGCGCCGCCGCCGCCGCTGGAACCGCCCGGGATGTGATCCAGGCCCCAGGGATTATGCACCGCGCCATAGTGAGGGTTGTTGGACGTGGCCCCGGCGGCGAATTCTTCCAGATTCTCCTTGCCCAGGATAATGGCTCCGGCGTCCTTGCAGCGGCGAACCACCTCGGCGTCTTCGTCAGGTACATTGTCCTTCAGGACCTTGCTGCCAACGGTGGTGGTTATCCCCCCGGTGGCGATGTTGTCCTTGATGCCAATGGGGATTCCGTGCAGAGGGCCGAGATATTCCCCACGCGACAGGGCTTCTTCCGCCTGTTCGGCCTGGGCCATCGCCTGCTCGTGCAGGATGGTTATGAAGGAGTTCAGCGTTGGCTGTCGCCGTTCTGCTTCGGCCAGCGCTGCCTCGGTCAAGTCCACGGGAGATACCTCCCGCGCCTGGATCATGGGTGCGATTTCAGAAATGGTCAGCTTGAGCAGGTCGGAGTTAGGCATCTTCATTACTCCCATCCCCCGCTCTGAGCAAGCGCGCGGAGGCTACCGAAGACAGATCCAGGTCACGCAGATTCTGTAGTTCGGTCAGGTAGCTTTCCAGTTCCGGCCGGACCAATTCCAACTCAGCGTCAGACAACTCGAACCCGCCGTATTCGGCAATCATTCTCTTCAGGGTCGCATCGGATATCGCCATTCGTCACACCTCCCGGCAGAGCCTAAACCGAAACCGAGTGTACATCCCGAGTATGGAAGGGGCAATAGCGCCGCGCTCCTCACGCGTACCCACTTTAATCTGTCATTGCGAGTAACATGTCATTGCGAGGAGCGTAGCGACGCGGCAATCTCGTCGCCGTAGCTACGGCGGTTCATCGACGTATTTTCAACATCATCGAGATTGCCACGTCCCTCGACGAGCTCGGGATGAGCGGGCGCTCCTCGCAATGACAGATTAACGTTAGGCTCCTCGCGATGCCAAAGTGGGTGCGCGTGACAGATGGGCGCTGATTGACAGCCCAACAGGTAACAGTTCAGAGTAGAGGGGAAACGAGCAGCTGACGGCAGGCGGCGAGAGGATTTAGACCTTGGGCGCGCCAGGTGCCGAAGATGGATGCCAGCGTCATCTTGCTCTCGGTGCCCTGCTCCGAGCGGGTGCCGCCGCTGATCTTGCGGCTGATGACCAGATGGCGCAGGCTGCGTTCGGCAGCGTTGTTGTCTGAAGGCACGTCCGGTTCGGCCACGAAGACGAAGAGTTCCTTGATGTGGCGCTCGATGCGTCGGCACAGCTTGGCCTGGGTTGCCGACGGGTCGTGCCGGAAAGGCTGGCCGAGGGCCAGCAGTTGTCGTTCCAGGGCCAGTTGGGCGGTGCGCCGCCGCTTGGCCTGGGGATGAGTGCAGGCTTTGGCCCGGTCGTAAATCCCGTGGACGGCGTCGGCCCACCTGGCCAGTGGCGCAGCATCGGGGTAGCGGGTGCGCAGGTCGTGGATGTCCCGCAGCAGGTGGGCCCAGCACCGCTGCTTGGGGCCGTCATAATGGTGGTAGGCGGCGTAGAAATCGCTGACCAATACTCCGGAGAAAGCATCGCTCAGCACCTCGTCCACGACTGTTTTGCCCCGACCCCGCCGCAGGAAGTAGCGTTCGGTGGGGGTGCTGAAAGTCCACACGTAGCCGTTGGCCCCGCTCTGACGCCAGCCGGTTTCGTCGGCGTGGACCACTGGGCTGGCGCGGATGCGGTCCAGGATCGCGGCCACTGCCGGTTGGGCCCGCTGCGCCGTGCGATGGATGGCGCTCACGATGGCCCCCACGCTGAGGCGCAACTGATGCACGGTGTCCAGATACCACTGGACGCTGCGGATGGGCAGCCGCCCCTCTTCCCGCAGCGTGGCGATCAGGCTGAGCAGGTTGACGCCGAGGCGCTGCTGACCCAAGATCACGCCGCCCAGTTCCGCCGGAGGTGTGCAGCGCCGTCGGCAGGCCGGGCAGTCCGAGCAATGTAGACGTGCTCGGTGACTTGCGCGGGAACCACCGGCAGCTCGATGACCTCCCGAGTGCGCTGGATCCAGCCGCCGGACCGGTGGGCGCCGCAATCGGGACAGTTCTCCATCACGTGCTCCACCCGGTGGGTCGGTGTCATGCGCGGGCGAGCGAAGCCGTGGCGTCGCTGCTTGCGGGGCCCCGGCTGCGCTGGGGGCTTCCGGCCCGATTTCGCCTTGAGGCCGGGCATTCGGAGCGGGCCGCCCGGTTTCGCCTGGCCTTCCAGTTCGGCAATCCGCCGCTGCAACCGCTCAATCACCGCCTGTAACTCGGCGATGATGGCAATGAGGACAGCGCGGTCGACGGTGGTCAGGTCCACTTCAGTATCCATGCCCTGTATATGACATAACCACCGCCACCCGTGCCAGCGTTCGGCAACCCGCCTTCGGCCAATTCACCTCACCAAGTCTGAACTGTTACCCCAACAGCCGAACACTACACTCGCGTCGCTTATAGAGCAGTCCGCCGGAACCCGGATAACGCGATGAGACTGCAATTCGGCGTTGCAGGACGTTCTGACGGTGAGCCGCCGCGCGCCGGGTATGGAACAGGGCGCAGAAGCATAACCGCACACCATATTTTGACCGTGTGATTCCAGCGAATTTGCTGAGGAGGTAACTGATGGCTGACGAACAAATCCGCGTGGGTCTGATTGGAGCGGGCGGTAACGTGCGGGTGCGCCACATCCCCGGGTTTCAGGGTGTGGACGACTGCGAGATCGTGGCGGTAGCCAACCGGTCCATTGAGTCAGGGCGAGCCATCGCCGACCAATTTAACATCCCAACCGTGTACGGGAACTGGCGAGAGTTGCTCGACGACGACAATATCAACGCCGTGTGCATCGGCACCTGGCCCTATATGCACCGCACCATGACCCTGGCCGCCCTGGACGCAGGGAAACACGTGCTCACCGAGGCGCGCATGGCCTCCACCGCTGCGGAGGCTCGCGATATGCTCGCCGTTTCCCGGGCCCATCCCAACCTGGTTTGTCAGCTAACCCCCACTTCCACCAGCTACACCATCGACAATGCTCTGAAGCGTTTGATTGACGGCGGTCGCCTGGGCGAGCTGCTGTCGGTGGACTTCACGTCCCTGCAGAACAACTTCGCCGACTTTGACGGCCCGCTGCACTGGCGCCACGAGCGGTCGCTGAGTGGCTACAACACGCTGAACATCGGCGCATCCTACGAGTCCATGATGCGATGGCTGGGTCGGGGCGACCGGGTGTTTGCCATGTCCAAGGTGCACGTGCCCTACCGAAGGGACGAGAATGGTTATCCGACCTCGGTCGCCATTCCCGACCACGTTGATATCCTGTACGAGTTGGCCAACGGAGCCCAGGTCCACATGAAGATGAGCGCCACCTCCGGGCTGAACGGGGGCAATCACATCTGGATGTTCGGCACCGAAGGCACCATCCACGTCGATCCCCAGCGCAAGGTGTGGGCCGGGAAGCGCGGCGACCGGGAACTGACGGAGGTCTCCAACCCACCGGAAACCCAGGCCAGGTACCGGGTGGAGGAGCAGTTCACCAACGCCATCCGTGGCACGGAGAAGGTCGACATGGTGGCCTTTGAGACCGGCGTCCACTACATGGAGTGGACGGAGGCCGTGTACCACAGCGCCATGACCGGACAGGCCGTGTACCTGCCGATGTAACTCGGCAAACTCCAGAACTTTTCCCCTGGGAACCCGCTAGCCGTTCTCGTACCGTTTGCAAAAACCAGCCTGTTGCAACGGTTCGCCAGGCCGCCAGCTGGCGGCGCTCACGCGTACCCACTCAATCTGTCATTGCGGGGAGCGCCCGCTCATCCCGAGTTCGTCGAGGGACGTGGCAATCTCGATGAGGTTGAACATACGTCGGCGAACCGCCGCTGCTACGGCGACGGGATTGCCACGCTACGCTCGCAATGACAAAATTGGGTACGCAAGAGGGGTGGGATGCTCACGCGTACCCACTCAATCTGTCATTGCGAGGAGCATCGCGACGTGGCAATCTCGATGAGGTTGAACACGCGTCGACGAACCGCCGTTGCTACGGCGACGGGACTGCCGCGCTACGCTGGCAATGACAAAGTGGGTACGCATCAGGCCGGCGGAGAATTGGACAACCGGCACCTTCCGCCGTACTATTGCCGGCGAAACCCAAGGAACAAACCCGCTGGCCGGCCCGGCCACCGCTGCGGCGGTAATCGGCGGACGCCACAAATGGTCAACGAGAAGGTGATCGTATGCAGACACGGCAAATGACGGCCAATGCCTCGCGTCTCATGGTGGAGCAACTGGCGTCGCTGGGCGTAAAGTACGTTTTCAACAATTCAGGATCCCGGGAAGCCCTGTTTTTCAACGAGCTGCACGCCCGGCCCGATATTCACGGCATTCTCGGCCTGCACGAGGGTGCGGTAACGGCGATGGCTGGGGGTTACACCCAGGCCAACCTTGCCCCCGCCGTAATGGTGGTGCACCTGGGCGCCGGACTGGCCCAGGCAATGGGACAGCTGATCAACGTCTGGACGGGCAGCCTGCCGGTGGTGGTGATCACCTTCGCCGGCGACACCGGCAGCTTTGCCGATCTGATTAGCCTGGACGTATCCCACAACGCCGGGCCAACTGCCATCAGCGCGCCCCTCACCAAAGCCAACTGGACGGTCATCGAGCCGGAGGGTCTGCCGGCGGCTATAGAACGCGCCATGCGCGTGGCGATGACGCCGCCCGTTGGTCCGGTGCATCTGGCCGTTTACGACCGACTGTTGGGACCAGCCGAGCATACCGCCAACATCATGGACGGGCCCCTGCCGGAACTGCGCAGCGGCTATCCATCGGACAGCGACGTCGAAGCCATCGCCCGGGCTCTTCGCGACGCCAAACGGCCCCTGCTCTACACCGGCGACGGCATTTGGAAGAGCGGAGCCGACGCGGAGGTAACTGCGCTGGCGGAGCGTTTTGGCATCCCGGTGGTGGGCGACTTGCGGGGCGTTCCCATCAAACATCCGCTGCACTGTGGAGGGAGGCGGCTGGAACAGGCGCCGGACATTGACCCGGACCTGATTCTGTGCTGGGGCGTCCGCCACAACGGAGCCGGCACTGCCGACGACTACGCGGCATTCTTCAAGACCGAACGAACCATCGCAGTGGGTTCCAACGCGGAGAACCTGGAGAACATCCCCGGTCTTGACTTGGCCGTGTTGGCCGACGAAAAGCGCACGGCCCAGCGCCTTTTGGAAATGACCGAGTCGTTGCACGACGAGTTGGCAGAGCGGCGCGCCTGGGCCCGGGAGGAAGCAGCCGCTCTTCGCGCTCGCCGCAGGGACGCCGGCCAGCGGGTTGCTGCCCAGCAGGGGAAAGTCCGGCCCTTCGTCCTCGCCGACGCTCTGGACAACAGTCTGGAGCGGCGCGGCGGCGGCCTGGTAACCATCGAGCAGTTCGCCGTCGGTCAGGACCTCCTCCAGAATTCCGGTGAGCTGGGAAACAACCAGTACATTCGTCCTGCTGGCGGCTCGGAGGGCTACGGCGTGGGAGCGGCCATCGGCGCCAAGCTGGGCGCCCCCGATAAGCCGGTGGTTGGCCTGGTCGGAGACGGTTCCCTGTACTACTCGGACTCAGCCTTGTGGACCGCCGCCAGCCACAACATCCCGGTGCTCTATGTGATTTCCAACAACGGGGCATACGGTATCGTTGCCAGTTCCTTTGCCAACGCCAACGCCGACATGAAGGAAACCGGAGAGTACCGAGGCGTAGTGCTGGACAACATCGACCCGGTAAAGCTTGCCGAAGGATTCGGCGTGGAGGCGATGGACGCCACCGACGAGGCAGCCATCGGCGACGCCATTGAGCGGGGGCTCAGGATAGTAGATGAGGAGAAACGTCCCTACTTGCTCAATGTCCACCTGCCGTTGGGGCTGCCGGATGGCGGGCGTCCCGGCCCGATCTACAGCCTGAAGGACGATAACGGCTAAGCCAGGGCCCAGGAGCTGGGTAGCAGGGCCTTTCGATTATCGGAACGTAGCGGCCAAAGGTGAACTGGCGACAGCGTTGGTCTATACGGCTACGAGATTGCCACGCTGCGCTCGCAATGACATAGGGGACAATCGAAGGGCCCCGGGCTGGGCAGCGGTTCACTGGCTCCGGGTTCCCCAGTTTTCCCTTACTGTCAGCCACGCCCCACCGGCCTATGCGGGGGGCCAGTCCGGCCCGGCGATAAGATCCTGAGGCGTGGGGTAAGCGGCGTATAGTTGCTCCCGCGCCACGGCGAAATCCTCCGCCGTCGAGGCCGCAACTCCTTCGAGCCTCTGCCGGATTTCTGCCATTTCGTCGGCCAGCGAGTTGGATATTTGAATGGTGTGTGCCGGGTTCAGCGACGTGCCATCGTAAATCAGGAATACGATCCGGTCCTGCGCCGCCAGTATTTCCAGTTCCACCAAACCCTGGCCCTGGTCGGCGAAGGGATTGATCCAGGATTCGTACCAGGTGTCCCCCACGCGGGCCACCAGCGGCACCAGGTACACATCGCCCACCTTGAACAATCGGGTCTGCGCCAGGATGTGCGGGTCCGGGGCAAGCTCATGGACGGCTTCCGGCGTGTTCTGCACCAGGAAACAGACTTCTGGTGATTGTCCCGGCTCCTGCACGATGGTTGTCAACATTCCGCCGCCCGCCGCGAACAACACTTCCAGTGGGTTAGCCGGCGTCTGGTCCCGGTCGGCGTACCCCCGCATCTCCAACCAAGCCCACGCGATGCACCCCTGTAGTTCGGTAATCTCATTGGCGACGCGATCCGCATCGGATCTGATGCCCAGAGCGCCCGTGGCGATTGCGTCGAACCATCCGCCGATGCTGGTCATCATGATGGCCGCGTCGGCACCTGCTGCCGGGGGCCGAACCGTCATGTCAACAATGGGTTCAACCCCGCTGGCGACGGTACCGAACTCAACGCGCAGGAATTCGTCCGGCGACTGGTCTGCGGTTGCTTCCCGGGCCTTGAACCAGTAACTGCTGGGCGGTATCACCACCTGCGGGTCGCCGGCCAACGCCCTTTGCAGCAGCGGAATCAGCATCTGAACGGTGGCGTCTGTAACCTCGCTGTGCGGGATATCTTGCCGGTCGCCGGACTCCAGCGTCAAGTGGCTCAAGGTGGTAAAGGTGGTAGTTGTGGTGCGTTCAGGCATGGTGCTCCTCGTACACTTTAAAGGCGAAATCGCCGGTAGCCGCCATGATGCGCTTCTGCCCGGGCGTAATCCAGTGAATCCACCCGGCGCGGCTCGGTCCATTACCGGCCCATAAATGGGTATGCTTCAGTGTCAATGCGCCTTTTGCGTGGACGCCGGCGCCGACCGGAGTCAGCTGCCAGGGGGTTCCCACCGGGCTGCCGGATCGTTGCTCCGGATCGTTTCTCCAGGATCTTTCCTCCGAATCGTTCTTAAGGCACGGCGAGGCGCTGGTGCGCCACCACCGGACGCCGCACTAACGGGGTCAGCAGTATCACTGGCAGCATCAGCAACAGACCGACACCGGCGTTGACCCCGATGGCCAGCGAAATGCTGAAGGCCTGGGCGATGGCTCCAATTTCCACCCCGCCAATCAGGTGCCCCAGGCCGTTCACCAAACCCTGTGAACCCATAATCCGCCCTCGCATCTCCGCTGGCGAGGACAGCAGCAGGATTGTGCTCTGCATGGTGCTGAATCCCGACTGGCCCACCCCTGACGTCAAGAGCAGCAGGAAGGAAATCACGAACCAGGGCGACCACGCTACCGCCGCCACCCCGACCGCCACAATCAAAGCTCCAAACACAAAGTAGCGCCCATGGAAAGTGTAACTCCGGCGAAGCGAGATGGTTATTGCTCCGATCAACGTGCCGATGCCGTCGGCAGATCCCAGCAGCCCTCCCAAAGATGGCGACACCATCAAAACGTCGGTTGCAATCACCGGTATGAAGTATTGCAGCGGCAGCACCATTCCGTTCATCACCAGGGATATGGACAGCACTCCCAGCACGAATTTGTTGGAGAAGGAGTGTCCAATACCGGACTTGATGCCCTGCCAGAACAGGGTGTCCCGCATCATCGCGGCGGATCGGGCCGGTAGTCGCATCCTCAAAATCAGGAGCGCCGCCGCCAGGTCCAGGACAACCAGCACAGCGAATGCTCCGGTGAACCCGTAGAATTCAACCATCAGCCCACCGGCGATCGGCCCCAGAATCTTGCCGCCGTTGTTGGTAATGGTCTCCAGGGACATGGCCTGGGCGATGCGTTCTTGTCCCGCCAGGTCGAACAGGGCTGCCCGCCGAGTGGGATCGTCCAAAACCTTGGCCGTCCCCTGCAACAGGATGGCTACAAACACGTGCCAGGGATGAACGAGCCCCAGGATCAGGAGAATCAGCAACCCCGCAGCAACGAGCAGATAGAAGGTGTGGATGCCCGCCAGAATGCGCCAGCGGTCCAATCGATCCGCCAGCATTCCGGCCACCAGCGAAAATGGAGGCCGCGGCCCATTGAGAAAAACTGAGATTAACCCGACCTGAAAGACCGAGTCGGTGAGTTCGTAAATCAGGTAACCCAGCGCGATGAGTTCCATGCGCCGGGAAGTCTCGTGGATCCATCTGGCTGCCCACAGCAGCCGGAAGTTCCGATCCTGCAGGACCACCAGTACCGGAGCATTGGGGATTCGAACCAATGGGTTGCTCCCCCGTCGGGCGCCATCATGCGGAAAAGGGCGTAATCTCTGAAGCTGATGCCAGTCCCTCACCAACCCCAATCAAAGTAGCCACCATACGCCGGTCAAGGATGACAGGTCAACCGGGGCGTATCGCCCGTAACAGTTCAGACTTGGAGAGGTGAATTGGCCGAAGGTTGGTCGGGAATCGCTGGAGCTGGGGGAGGTGGTTATGTCACATATCTGGGATGGATGCGGAAATCGACCTCAGCACTGCGGACCGGGATGTGCTGATTGCCATCATTGAGAGGCAACAGGCCATCATCGGGAGCCTGGAGAAACGGATCGCCCAGTTGGAAGGGCGGGACAAATTGGGCGGCACCCGCAGGATGCCCGGTCTGAAGCCCAAAGCCGAGCAGCAGCCGGCCCAGCCCAAGAAACCACGCAAGCCTCGGCCCCACGGCTTTGCTCGCACCCGCATGACGCCCACCCAGCGGGTGGAACAGTGTCCCGACTGCGGAACCCAGCTGTCCGGTGGCTGGACCCAGCGCACTCGGGAAGTGATTGACCTGCCCCGGGTTCCGGTGCAGGTAACCGAGCACGCTTATATCGCCCGCACCTGCCCACAGTGCCAACGCTGTTGTACGCCCACCGCGCAACTGGAGAACATGGTGATGGGCAAGCAACGTCTGGGGGTCAACCTGATCAGCCTGATTGCCGCCCTGCGGGAGGAGGCCAGGCTGCCTTTCCGCACCATCCAGTGGTACCTGGACACCGTGCATGGGTTGCGCCTCAGCCTGGGAGCCATCGTGGACGCCACGCAAAGGGTGGCTCGCAAGGCCCAGGCTGAACTGACGGGCATTCTGGAACGCATCCGAGGCAGTCCGGTGGTCCATGCCGATGAGACCGGCTGGCGTGAGGACGGACACAACGGCTACGTGTGGACCTTCAGCACCCCCACCGAGCGCTACTTCCTGCGTCGGGGCCGCGGCAAGGCCGGGGTGGATGAGGTCCTGGGCGATCAGTTCGCTGGCGTGCTGGTCAGCGACTTCTACGCCGCCTATCACCATTACGACGGCCCCAAGCAACGCTGTTGGCCCCACCTGTTGCGGGACATCCACGACCTGCGCGCACTCTACCCCGATGATGACCGGCTGGCCCAATGGGCTGACGCCATCCACCAACTCTACCGTCAGGCGACCGCCTTCACCCATCCTTCAGAGCAGCAACGGCCAGAGCAGCAACGGCCAGAGCAGCAACGGCCAGAGCAGCAACGGCCAGAGCAGCAACGGCGCACCGCCCAACTGGCCCTGGAACAGCGCCTGCTGGCCCTCTGCCGTACCTACCAGGATGACCCATCGGCCGCCCCAACCAGGCTGTGCCGACGCATGGAGAACCACATCAAGGAACTCTTCCTCTTTGTGGCTGAACCGGAAGTCCCGCCGGACAACAACGCCGCCGAGCGCAGCCTGCGACCGGTGGTAATCAGCCGTAAAATCAGCGGTGGCACACGCTCTGCAGCGGGCACTAACACCAAGATGACGCTGGCCTCAATCTTCGGCACCTGGCGCGTACAAGGCTTCAACCCCCTCACCGCCTGCCGACAACTGCTCACTTCCCCTCAGGCCTGAACAATTACGTATCGCCCCACCGTACGCGCTTTAATCTGTCATTGCGAGGAGCATAGCGGCGCGGCAATCTCGACGAGGTTGAACCCACGTCGGCGAACCGTCGTTGCTACGGCGACGAGATTGCCACGCTACGCTCGCAATGACAAAGTGGGTACGCATGAGGGGCGTATCGCCCACGTGTACACGCTGTAATCTGTCATTGCGAGGAGCATAGCGACGCGGCAATCTCGATGAGATTGAACCCACGTCGGCGAACCGACGTTGCTACGGCGACGAGATTGCCACGCTACGCTTGCAATGACAAAGTGGGTACGCGTGACGCAATAAAATATATTGACGCTTCACGCTACGTTGTGTAATCATTTGGCAAGCCTGCGCCGCAAGCAGTAGAATCTTACGGGTCGCTCGGGCGCTTGCCACCCGCGTGCAACGCGGCGCCAACACCATCAATATCACTTACCACTACTACCACTACCAGATAAGAACCGGGCCAATTGCCAAAATAATGCTGGCCCTTCCGCGGGGCGGCCATCGTGATCGCCATTGAGATCCACCAAATTCAGGTTCAGTTTCGCATTGCAGCCCTCTGAATAGGATTGCAGCCCTCTGAACTGTATGGTAATTTGCCCGATAATATAATCCTCAACTTCCCCACTCCAAACCGAACCACCTCCATCAAATCAACACCCGACCAAACCTGCTGACACCCAATCTGTGTAGCGCCGCCGGCGTTCGGCGCCGGCCTCATCACCCAAACTATAAGGAGCATCCCTGTGGAACCGCTGCTTCAGGTTAAAAATCTCCAAACGTACTTCTTCACCTACGAAGGTGTGGTGAAGGCCGTTGACGACGTAACCTACGAGGTAATGCCCGGCGAAACTCTGGGACTGGTCGGCGAAAGCGGATGCGGCAAGAGTGTGAGCGCCCTTTCGTTGATGCGCCTGATCCCAGACCCGCCCGGCAAAACAATCGGCGGTGAAGTCCTGTTCGACGGAGAAGACATCCTCCAGGTCGATATGGACGATATGCGCCGCATCCGGGGCGCCAAAATGGCCATGGTTTTCCAGGAACCCATGACCTCGCTGAACCCGGTGCTCACCCTGGACCGCCAGTTGACCGAAACCATCCAGCTGCATATGGGCAAGTCGCGGGACGAAGCTCGCCGGGACGCCATTGAGCTGCTCGCCAAGGTTGGTATCTCCGACCCGGACCAGCGGATTCGTCAGTACCCTCACCAGTTCAGCGGCGGAATGCGCCAACGCGTAATGATTGCCATGGCCCTGAGCTGCAACCCACGGCTCATCATCGCTGACGAGCCGACCACCGCGCTGGACGTTACGATTCAAGCCCAAATTCTCGAGTTGATGAAATCCCTCACTCTTGACCGGGGCGTTGCCCTCATCATCATCACTCACAACCTCGGCGTGGTGGCCCGTTACGCCGACCGCGTGAACGTGATGTACGCCGGCAAGATTATCGAGCGCGGTTCGGCGCTGGAGATTTACACCAATCCGCGCCATCCTTACACCGTGGGGCTGCTGGACTCGGTTCCTCGCCTTGATCAGCGGTTGACGGATGCGTCGGGCGCCGCGGCTAAATTGGTACCCATCGAAGGGCAGCCTCCCGACTTGGTAAACCTTCCCGAAGGCTGCTCCTTCCGTGCTCGCTGCCGCTTCGCAGTGGACAAGTGCGCTACCGAGGCACCGCCTTTGATGCCGGTACTAACCACCGGCGAAGAGCCCCACGTTTCCGCCTGCTGGGAGGCAGACAAGCTGGGTGTTCAGGCACTTAGCTACGCAGGCGGCAGAAGCAGTCAGCTCTAATCGCGCTGTTTCGCCGTCCAGTTTATCGCTGACAAACCTCCGACAAGGAGTTACGAAATGACCACAGCTGAGATGCCACAAGCCGCGTCAACGCCGACCGGCCAAGACGATACGCTTCTGGAAGTGCGCGGTCTGAAGATGTACTTCCCTGTTACCTCCGGAATTCTGTTCCAGCGCGCCGTAGCCTATATCAAGGCCGTTGACGACATCAGCTTCACCGTGCGCCGGGGCGAGACACTGGGTCTGGTGGGCGAATCCGGTTGCGGCAAAACCACCACCGGGCGCTGCATCCTCCGCCTGTACAAGCCTACCGAAGGCGAGATACTGTTCGACGGGGTTGATGTGGCTCAGGCACGCACTGGTCAGATGCGGGCCATGCGCCGCCAGATGCAGATAATTTTCCAGGATCCATACAGCTCGCTGAATCCCCGCATGACTGCCGGCAACATTATCGGCGAACCGCTTGCCGTGCACGGGTTGGTAAACAACAAACGCGAATACCGCGAGCGTGTGGCCGAACTCCTCACTAACGTTGGCCTCAATCCCTACATGGCCGACCGTTTTCCCCATGAATTCAGCGGCGGACAACGCCAGCGCATCGGCGTGGCCCGCGCCCTGTCGGTCGACCCAGCGTTCATCGTGTGCGACGAGCCCGTATCGGCGCTGGACGTGTCGATTCAGGCCCAGATTATCAACCTGCTGGAAGACTTGCAGGAACGATACAACCTGACCTACCTCTTCATCGCCCACGACCTGTCGGTGGTGCGCCACATCAGCGACCGGGTGGCAGTAATGTACCTGGGCAAGTTGGTGGAGATTGCCGACCGCAACGCCATTTACGAAAACCCACAGCACCCGTACACGCGGGCATTGCTGTCAGCGGTGCCGATTCCGGACCCGGTGCTGGACGCTCAACGAGAACGCATCATCCTGACCGGCGAGGTTCCCAGCCCGCTGAATCCTCCATCCGGCTGCGTGTTCCATCCGCGGTGCCCCATGGTCACCGAAGACTGCTCGCGGGTTATGCCGGAAACGCGGGAAATCTTGCCCGACCACGTTGCGGCCTGCATCAACGTTCCGGGCTACGGCCCTTACTGACCGATACCAGCAGCGCGCCAACACTGAATCGGGGGCGGCACTTTGTCGCCCCCGATTTGTTTTGACAAGCATGCCCCCCCGGTTTTATCCTGATTGCACACGCAGACGAGGCGACATCATGTGGGATCGGATTTTTTTGTTGTCGATGGTGGTGTACTTTGTCGGTATGCTAGTACCGTTGCCAGGTAGATTTGTAAGAATATAAGAAAGCAGCCATACTGGGGCATGATCTTTGTGTGAGGAAGTGCCCAGCCATGGCTGCCATCAAGTATAAAGTAGAGTTGACCGAGGCCGAACGCTCCCGTCTCAATGAGGTGTCCCAGCGAGGCAAGGCGTCAGTGCGCACCGTGAAGCGTGCGCTGTCGCTGCTCAAGGCTGACCAGGGGCTTCGGGACCGTGAGATAGCCGATGTGCTGTTGGTCAACGCGGCCACGGTCGCCAGAGCGCGGAAGCGGTACGTGGAGGAAGGACTTGAGGCCGCCATCAATGACCGACCGCGGCCGGGCCAGGAGCGCAAGCTGGACGGCAAGCAGGAAGCGCACCTGATCGCCTTCGCGTGCCGCGCCGCGCCCGAAGGGCACACGCACTGGACACTCCAGTTGTTGGCCGACAAGGTGGTGGAGTTGGAGTTTGCCGAGAGCATCTCCCTGGAGACGGTGCGCCAGATACTCAAAAAAACGAACTCAAGCCCTGGCAGAAGAAAGAGTGGTGTATCCCCAAGGTGAGCGGGGAGTTCGTGGCGCGGATGGAGGACGTGCTGGACCTGTACCAACCGGAGTACAATCCGGAGCGTCCGGTAGTGTGTTTCGACGAGACCTCCAGGCAATTGACTGGGGAGGTGCGTCCGCCCATCGAGGCTGCCCCCGGACGGGTGGCACGCTATGACACCGAGTACCAGCGAAACGGGACCCGGAACCTGTTCATGATCTGCGAGCCGAAGGGTGGATGGAGACATGTGGAGGTGACCGAGCGCCGCACTGCCGTGGACTTCGCGCACCAGATGCGGTGGCTGGTGGACGAGGCCTACCCTGATGCCGAGGTGGTCAGGCTGGTACTGGACAACCTCAACACCCACAAGCTCGGCTCGCTCTACGAAGCATTTGAGCCGTGCGAAGCTCGGCGCATCGCCCAACGCCTCGAGTTTCATTACACTCCTACGCATGGCAGCTGGCTGAACATGGCTGAGATCGAGTTGAGCGTCTTCCGCAGAGGGTGTCTGAACCGCCGTATCAGCGATGAGCCGGAGCTGCGGCGAGAGGTTGCGGCGCTCGAACGCGAGCGCAACGCAGCAAAATCAGCCATAGACTGGCGGTTTACCACCCAAGATGCTCGCCGTAAGTTCCAGCATATCTACCCTACAAAACCAGATTGAAACGGTACTAAACCAAAGCCAAGGTGGGATGTGCATTTGCCGGGTGCTGGGAATCAGGGCGGGAGTCTCGCGGGAGTGTTTCGGCCCTTGATTGCAGGACCGTCCGGCAGCGCCGTCTCACCTCGTCTTTCCGGCTGGACAGCCCGGCCAGGAATTTGCCGACCCTCTCCTGTACCGCCGCCCTGCTCCCCAGGCACAGATTGCCAGTGGCCTCCTCTCTCGCCCAGCCCCAGATAGCCTCATCGGCGTTGAAGTCCGGGCTGTAGCCCGGCAGGTTCACCAGCCTCAGCTCCAGCTCAGGCGTCCTGAGGTACTCCCGCACCGCTTCCCCACGGTGGGCCGGCGCATTGTCCCAGATGACCCGCAGCGGCCCTGGATGCTTTTCCTTCAGTTGCGTCAGGCAGTTGCGTCAGAAAGGCAACCGAGGTCCCGCTGTTGCTGTTGCCCTCCAGTTCCATCCATTCCACCTCGCCCGTCTCCAGGCACACCGCTGAATAGTAGCTGGCCTTCTCCCCATACCGCGGGCTATTGGAGTCCACCAACGCAGGCTTACTCTTCAGCACCCACTTGCCCCGCAATTCCGCGTCCGCCCGGAAGTGGGCCTCATCAGCAAAGAATATGCTGGCTTCAGTCCGTTGGGCCTCCTCCCACAGGACGGCGTACTCCGCCACGAAGGTCTCCCGCTTGGACTCATTCGCCTTGAGCAGACGCTTCTTGGGGCGCTTGCAGGCAAACCCCAGCCGGTAAAGCCAGTTCAGGCAACTGCTGCGGCACAGGCTGATGCCAAACCGTTCTGAGACAAACTGCCGCACCACCCTCCAATACCAGTTGGCCAGTTGGATGCCCGCCGCAGCGGGCGGTTGTTCCACCGCCCCTTTCAACTCCTCCTGCTGCGTCTGGTCAAGGGCGGGGGTGAACCACCGGTCTGCTCGAATATCAGGGCCGCAGGCCCTCCCTCGCCGAAGGCCGACGCCCAACGTCCGATAGTGTGGGGGTCCCGCTCCAGCGCCTCCGCCGTCGCCGCTGCCGTCAAGCCCTGGGCCAGCAGCAGGATGGCGTACCACCTTTCCCGCTCCCGGGGTGTGGGAGCCAGAATCACACGCCGCCGCAAGTCCTTGACTCCCATCTGCCATTGTTCCAGAGACCGGTCTATCTCCCTCACGCCCATCACCACCCCATGTCATTGTTCAGGATCTATAGGCCAGTGAATTGGGAGTTTTTCAGGATCTACCCACCAGATTTTCAGGGTCATTAGGCCACTTTGGGAGCCACATCGGCGATCATTGCCGCACTTTGGAATTGAGGTGCAGCGATGGCATACCGGGAGGTTTCCAGAATGGAAATACAAGAGATCATTCGCCGTTGGCAGGCGGGGGATAGCCAACGCAAGATTGCGTTGGGCACCGGCTTGTCGAGAGATACCATCGCCAAGTACGTGGCGGCAGCCCAAGAGGAGGGCATCGTTCGGGATGGGCTGGTTGCCACCGCGGAGCAGCTGAGCCGGCTGGCGACGATTGGGCAGCCGGGGCCGCGGCAGGCGGTGACGCCCGGGCAGGACCTGCTGGAGCCGTGGGCGGACCAGATTTACCAGTGGCTCACCGGCGACCGGCTGCAGCTGACCCGCATCCGGGAGTTGCTGGCAGCGCGGGGGTGTCCGGTATCGTATCCGTCGTTGCGCCGCTTCGTTCTGAAGCGGAATTGGCGGCGGCGCAGCCAGACCACGGTGCGCATGGAGGACACCGCGCCCGGGGAGGTTGCGGAGATGGACTTCGGCCGGTTGGGCATGATTGTGGACCCAGCGACAGGCCGCCGGCGGGCGGTGTGGGGGCTGATCATCGTGCTGGCTTACTCGCGGCACAGCTTCGTCTGGCCGACCCATGGGCAGACGCTGGAGGACATCATCGCCGGACTGGAAGCGGCGTGGGTCTGCTTCGGCGGGGTGCCCAAGTATCTGGTCATCGACAATTGCCCGCCAGCGGTGGCGGGACCAGACCCGCTGCATCCGCGCTTCACCAGAGGCTTCCTGGAATACTCGCAGTGCCGCGGTTTCATCGCCGATGCGGCGCGGGTGCGGAAACCCAAGGACAAGCCCAAGGTGGAGCGTGGCGTGCAGTACGTTAGGGAGCGCTTCTTCAAGGGCGGCGATTTCCACGGTCTGCCCCACCTGAGGGCCGAAGCCCAGCGCTGGTGTCTGGAGGTGGCCGGAATGCGCGTCCATGGCACCACTCGCCGGAAGCCCCTGGTGGTTTTCCAGGATGAGGAGCGCCACACCCTGCTGCCCTGGGACGGCGAGCCCTACGAAATCGCCGACTGGCGCAATGCCAAGGTCCATCCCGACCATCACATCCAGTGTCAGCAGGCCCTGTATTCGGTGCCATCGGACCGGTGCCCGCCGCGTCAGCAGGTGGAAATCCGGCTGGGCAGCAAGCTGGTGCACATCTATCACCGGGGCCAGCTGATCAAGACCCACCTCCGCCAGCCCCAGGGCGGACGCTCCACCGATCCCGACGATTACCCCGCCGAGCTTTCCGCCTACACCACCAGAGCGCCGGATCGCATCCAGCGCAGCGCGGCGACACTGGGACCGGCGGTGGGCGAATACGCTGAACGTCTCTTCGACGGCCCCCTGCCCTGGGCCAAGATCCGGCAGGGACACAAGCTGCTGCGTTTGGGCGAGCGTTACACGGCGCAGCGTCTGGACGCCGCCTGTCGTCGGGCCCTGGCCGTGGATCTCATCGACGTGCGCCGATTGGAACGCATCCTGGTGCAGGCCCTGGAACAAGAGGCCATGCCCCAACTGCCCTTGCCCATGCCGCCGGGCCGCTTCGCCCGTCCCGGTAGCGTCTTCGCTTACACCGCATACCGCCGTCAGTCAGCATGAGGAGATTACCCATGACCCGAACCACCGAACTCACCCCGCTGCTCAAGAGCCTCAAACTGGGCGCTTTGGCCAGCACCCTGCCGGAACGCATCGCCCTGGCCCGTAGGGAGCAGCTGGATTACGCCTCATTCCTGGAAATCATCCTCAGCGACGAGGTCAATCGCCGCGCCCACCGCCGCACCGAACTCCGGCTGCACAATGCCGGTTTCGAGGAGACCTGCCGCCTGGAGGACTTCGACTGGTCGGCGTCAATTACCCTGGACCGCCGCCTGCTGGACGCTGTATTCTCCCTGGAGTTTCTCGACCGGCACGAACACGTCCTACTGGTGGGCCCCGCCGGTGTCGGCAAGAGCTTCTTCGCCCAAGCCCTGGGCTACGCCGCCGTCCGCGCCGGATACTCCGTGCGCTTCAGCCACGCCGACGACTTCTTCAAGGCCCTGACCCAGGCCAGAGTGGACAACTCGGTGGACCGTACCTTCCGGTCTTTCCTCACGCCCGACCTGCTCATCCTCGATGACCTGGGTCTCCATGGCCTGACCGCCCAGCAGTCCGCCGACCTCTACGAACTCATCCTCAACCGGCATCGGGCGTCCAGCTTCATCATCACCAGCAACCGGGCCGTGGACGAATGGCTGGGTCTCTTCGATGACCCCATCCTGGGCAACAGCGCGCTGGATCGCCTGGCCAACGCCAGCTACCAGATCGTCATCGAAGGCGCCAGCTACCGGGAACGACTCTCGCCACACCGCGCTCTACTGGCCGCAAAGGGGGTGATTGACCCGCAAACTACAACCTGATAATAGTCAATTCACCGCGCTCCCAGGGTGGCTGGATGTCCGTGAAAATCGCCGGCCTAATGACCATGAAAATTGACAACCCCTCGCAATTTCTGAGACCAGCTACCTCGGTTCCTTCACAAATTTACCCCATGCGTCTGCGCATTTCACCTTGGCTTTGGTTTAGCTCTGCTGACCGGGAAATTCGTGGTACCCGACTGGTCGCCAATCACTTCAGTCGTCGGTGGTTCCATTGCCGGACTTGGTGGATTCGTGAGTGCAGTCTCTGGCGTCGTCTTGGTCCTGACCACCAACTTCAGGGCATAAATGGAGTTCTGGTCATATGTTGGCAAAGCCATCGTGGCTACCGTCGGCATCGTTGTTGCGGGACTATGCCTAGCCGGAATTGCTCTGGTAACTGTTCAGACTTGTGGGGATCTACGGGCCATCAGGCCTCTCACAGAGGGGCAGCCAAGCACGGAATTTGCTTTGCAAGCCGACTCGTCCCCTCAAACGTGAACAGTTACTTGCTCTGGTCCCGATTGCACTAATCGGTCGTTTCTATATTGATCTTTTCCTGGGGATTTTGGGAGCCGTGGGCGGGGTCCCGGTCTGGGCTTTCATAGTGTAGCTAAGGACTAAGTTCCTGCGGCAGAACCGACAGGACAAATAGACCAGTCAAGGAAACAAATATGAGACTTGAAAATAAAACCGCGCTCATCACTGGCGCCAGCCGCAATATTGGCGCCGAAATCGCCCGCACCTTCGCCCGCGAGGGCGCCGACCTGATCCTCAACACCCGGCAGTCTGCCGAGGAGTTGGAGGCGGTGGCCGGCGAGTGCCGTGAACTCGGCGTCCGCACCCACACCGTCATTGGCGACGTGAGCGACCCCGACCGCGTGGCTGACATGGTGGCCGAGGGCATACAGGCGTTGGGCAAGGTGGATGTGCTGGTGAGCAACGTGGCGGTGCGCCCCCACAAACCCCTGCTGGAAGTGTCGGTCGAAGAGTGGCAGGACGTTATGGCCACCAACCTGCACGTTGCTTTCTATCTGATTCGCGGCGTGCTGCCGGGGATGATAGAACGCGGCTCCGGCAGCATTATCGGTCTGGGCGGGCAGGCTGCCATCACCGGTCGACCGGAAACTGCCATCGTCACTACCGCCAAGCATGGCCTGCTTGGACTCATCCGATCGGTCGCCGCCGAATGCGCTGAGTACGGTGTGAGGGCCAATCTGGTCAACCCAGGTTCCACCGACACCAGCCGCGCTCACCCGGAGTGGTATCCCGAGTTTCAGGACGTTGCGCGCGGCTCTGACGAACACTTGAAGGGCATCCCGCTGAGGCGTCAGGCCACGGTGCAGGACATCGCCAACGCGTGCCTGTTCTACGCCAGCGACGAATCCTCGTACATCACCGGCGACCGCATGAACGTGGTGGGTGGCCGCTACATCGTTTAGTCGGAGAGCGCGCCGCCAGCCAACCCGTCCACGTCTAGATTCGATCCACCTGCGACCACACCAGGCTGGCCGCGCCCACCATGCCCTCGTTCTCACCGAGGGTGGCGACCGACAGGCGAAAGGCCCGTTGGCCCGAACTCATCGCCCGGCGGCGCATTCCCACTTCGATGTGCTCCACGAGGCCCAGGGCAACCAGCCCCTGGGTTACGCCGCCACCGATCACCACCACGTCCGGGTTGAACAGGTTCAACACGTTGCCCAAGCCGACGATCATCGCGCCCACGGCGGCGTCCACCACCTCTATCGCCACCACGTCGCCGCGGGCTGCAGCGGCGAATACGGCTTCGCTCGTTACCGTCGCATCCGACTCATAAGCCTGCTGGAGCGGCGCACCCGGCGTGGCGTCGCCGAGGCGAGACTGCGCAGCGCGACCGATGGCCGTGCCGGAAGTCAACGCTTCCAGGCAGCCGTTGTTGCCGCAGTTGCACGCGGGAGAATCGGCGCGGGCGTCAATGGTCATGTGACCAACCTCGCCGGCGGCTCCGGCCGCTCCGGTGAACACCACGCCACGGTCGACGATGCCACCGCCGACGCCCGTGCTGAAAGTCAGGTACACCAGCGTGCGAGCCGCCTCGTGATTCGGTGGTTGCGGACGCCCGGCCCCGTAGTGGTATTCGCCCAGCGCGGACAGGTTGGCATCGTTGCCCACCCAAACGGGCAGGCCGAGCATTGGCCCCCACAATTCCGGCAGGTTGGCGCCGTTCAACGCCGGCAGGTTGGGCGAGGACAGCAACATACTGCTGGCAGCGTCAATGGAGCCGGCCAGCGCTATGCCGGTGCCGGCGATGAATCGGTCGCCCGCCTGAGCCTGCGCCCGCTGGAGCAGACTGCCCGCCGCAGCCAACAGGTCGTCCTGCGTCGCTCCGGCAGCATTGGCGACCCGGTCTTGCCACAGCAGCCGGCCTTCCCGGTCAATCAGGGCAGCCCGCGCCCAGGTTCCTCCCCAGTCCATAGCCAGGGCCAAGTCTGACGCGCCGGTGTTGGCGCTGCTGACTGGTGTCGTCATCTTTTGACGGTATCTCCCACGGTGCTGCGATTGATGGCGCTGCGAGCGTTGCAGTTACAGTTGAGCGATTTGTTGACCGCAGGGAACTAGCCGCCGGGTTCGATTTCGGCCAGCAAGTTTTCCAGCGTGGTTATCAACACGGCCTCGGGCATCGGGCCGACGTATTTCTGTCGGATGATACCATCCGCACTGACAAAAAATTTCTCCGGAATGCCGCGTACACCATAGTCCAGGGTGATGCTGCCCGACTCGTCCATACCCGTAGGATACTTCACGTCAAATTCGGACACGAAAGCTGCGGCGAATTCAGCCGTATCCCAGATGTTCACACCCACGAATTCCACGGGCCGGCCCGCATAGCCGTCGTAAGCCCGATTCAGCAACTCCGATTCCTGTCGGCAGGGACCACACCAGGATGCCCAAAAGTCTACCATCACCACCTTGCCTCGCAAGTTGGACAACTGCACCACGCCGCCATCCGGCAACTCCAGCGCGAAATCGGCTGCCGGCGTGATATCGACGTCCACTCGCCCGAAGTTCTGGTTGATGCCCGCGCCGGCGGGCTGACCCTGCTGCTGAACGGACGCCCACGCCAGCAGGGCGAACAGCGGGATCAATGCTGCCGCGGTACCCAGCGCAATCCAGCCGCGTCGGGACATCGCCGCTTACGCCCCTGCCGGGCCTGGCGGCGTCGATGCTCCCGAACGATGCCACACGCCCCAAACCAACAGACCCGCCAGCAAAACGACCAGCAGGGCCGGAACCGCTGCATACCAGAACCGCAATCCCGTCAGGCTGTTGCCAATCAGCAAAAACCGGTTTGGTTCCGGCAAGCCGGTTAGCGCCAGATTGACGCCTCCCCCGGGCGCGATGTTATTGGCCTGCCAAACCCGATACGACACGTCGGAGACTGCAATCGTTTCCCCGGAAGGCAATCCGCCTACGCCGATGCCGCCAAACTCCGCCGGAATCAGCAGCCGGAACGCGTCGGCCCCTTGCAGCGTATTGTCGCGCCAGGCCAGGGTATCGCCCTCGTAGGGAACGGTGAAGGTGAAGCTCACCTGGTGTTCCCCCGGTGGCACCGGCGCGGTGATGGCAAATCCAGTGCCCACCGGAATCACTTCACCGCCAACCAGATCCGTAGCCACGTCCAGGTCGGATACGTCGCGCGGCAACGAGAACCGCAGGAAACTGAACTGACCCAACACCGGCATCGCCGACAAATCGGGCACCAAGGTAGTGTCGCTGCGATTCTCAAGGCTAAAGAGCTGAACCGCAGCTATGCGCCGGGTCGAGGCGTCCAATCCGGCTACAATAATGGACTGTTCGGTAGTGGCTACCACCTTGGCATCCTGAGTGGCGTCGTAAACGATTAACGACAGTGGATTGGTCAACTCGGCCGGCGAAACGACCTTGCGGTACCGCGCGCCTCCATAATCCGCCACCAGCGCCACACTGCCTCCCTCTGAAGGCACGGGCACATCGTCGAATTGAAACATTCCCTCAGAGTTGGTCAACGCCTCATGGGTGTCAACTGACGCCGTATCCGACCCGAAAACGTGCAACAACATCGTTGTGCCGGCGGGAGATGGTCCGCCGGCGGTGCCGTTAACCAGCGTACCCGACACCGACATGGTGTCCGGAACGGTCTGGGAGAACAACGTCGCCGGCGCCAACCCCAGCAGCAGCATGGCGGCCAGTCCCGCCACCAAGACCAGGCCAGCGCGCTTCACGGCTGAGTCTCTGCGGCGTTGTTGACGGCGGTGAGATTCAAGCGTCGCAAGATTTCCGCGGCTGCGTGGCGGTACTCGGCTAGTTGCGCGCGGAAATCGTCGTCGGTAATGCGACCAAGATCGTGCTCAACCTGCAACGTGCGGATTGCTTCGTACACGGTTTCCAGGGCTGCCCGGTTGGTGTTGGCAGGGTCAAGGTCGGCGGCAGTGTCGGCCCGGTTTCTGCGCGCCCCGATTGCCAACGGCCACGCCACCACGCTCAGCGCGAACAATGCCACCGCGATGGCTAAAGCCAGCTGCATCGAATCTCGTCCAGCCCTGGCCAGACTAGTCGTCGGCGGCGGGGCCGGCGACCGCCGGGGCTGGCACGGGCCGGCGCTCCGGAACGCGGGACGGCCACAAGGCCACCACTGTACCGGCAATCATCACCGCGCCAGCGACCCACATCCACCACACCAGCGGATTGACCAGGACGCGGAAACCCACCGCGCCACCGTCAATGTTTTCGCTGGGCACCACGTAAAAATCCTCCACCGGCGTGGAGCGGATGGCCGCTCGGGTAGCCGCCATGTTCTGTTCGGGATGAAACGTGCGGCGAGGCTGCATCACTTCCAGCAACTCCCCATCGCGATACAACTCGACCGTGGAGCGGAATTCGGTGCGGTCGGAGAACGCGAAGGTCGTCGTGTCCACGTATTCCATGCGGTAGTTACGCACCGTAACCGACTCTCCTGGCGCAAGCACCACGTCGCGCTGCACCCCGTAGAACGACTGGCCTACCACGCCCAGCGCGACCATTATGACAGCCAGATGCACGATGTAGCCGCCGTAGCGTGGTCGGTTCGCGGCAATCAACCGCAGGAATCCGATGGCCGGATTGTCGCCGGCGCTGCGGCGGCGCGCTACGACGCCACGAACCCACTCGGCTACGATGCCAGTGGCGACCAGGGCGCACAGGGCGAAACCGATTACAGCATAGGGTTGGCGGATTCCCGCTACCAGTAGAACAACCACCATTGCTGCAGCCACCGACCCCGGCAGCATCAGTGCACGCCGCAATGATTGCAGGTTGGCACGACGCCAGGGCAGCAGCGGCCCCACGCCCATCAGCAGCACCAACGCCAGCATCAACGGGCCGTTGACCTGATCGTAGAAGGGGCGTGCCACCGTGATTTCCTGGTCGGCGAACAGGCGGGACAGCAGCGGGTACACGGTGCCCCACAGCGTGGCGAAGGCGACGCCCAGCAGTAGCAGGTTGTTCAGCAGGAATGCTGCTTCCCGCGACAGCAGGGAGTCCAGCCGCTGGGCGCTGCGCATCCGGTCGTATCGCCAGAAGAATATCGCCAGCGGAACCACCACGCCCACCGCGAGGAACAGCAGGAACACCCAACCCAGCGTCGATGCCCCGAAGGAGTGCACCGACGGCACCGGCCCGCCGCGGTTCATGAACATCCCGTACAGCGCCAGTGCAAAGGCCACGTCAATCAGCACGATGTTCCACATTCGGAACATTCCCCGGCGCTTCTGCACCATGATGGAGTGTACGAAGGCGGTGAGGGCAATCCAGGGCATGAAGGCGGCGTTTTCCACCGGATCCCAGAACCAGAAACCGCCCCATCCCAGGATGGTGTACGCCCACCACGACCCCAGCAGCAGGCCGGCAGCCAGCAACGCCCAGATGCCAACTCCCCACGCACGCCCGGCGTCAATCCACTCGTCGCCGGCGCGCCCGCCGATGAGTCCGCCCAGCGAGAATGCAAAAGGTATGCTGATCCCCACCAGCCCGGCCATCAATGCCGGTGGGTGGAAGAACATCCCGAAGTGGGTGAGCAGCGGGTTGATGCCCTGGCCGTCGGGCACCGCAAAGGGCAACCGCTGGAACGGGTTGGCCATGAACGCCATCACCGCAATGAAGAACAGCTCGATGAACATCAGGACGGCAACCGTCCAGGCCAGCGTCGGCCGGGTGGCCGCCGGCGCCAGCCAGATCGCCACCGCCGCCATGACCGACAGGGCGAAAGCGATGTATAGCAGTGAGCCCTCGTTGCCGGCGTAAAATGCCACCCAGGTGTAGATGTTGGGCATCGCCAGGTTGCTGTGGGCGGCAACGTACGCCAGCGAAAAATCGCGAGTGATGAAGGACTGCACCAGCGACAGAGTAGCCACCAGCAGCACCAGCACCAGGACGTAGCACGCCTTACGCCCGCTATCGACCAGGGCCGGTGCGCCGCGCGCCTGGCCGGCTACCGAGGCCGCAAACGCATAACCGGCCAACGCCAGCGCCATCCACAGGCAGGTGGCCCCGAGATCACCCATCGTTGCGCCCCTCTCGGTCCCCGGCATCCAGTGCCAAGTCGCGGTCGACGGCGGCAAGGTACGGCTGCAATGCGGGGTCAACGTCGGTCAGATTGCTGGCAGTCTCATCGTCGGTGCGGCGGCGCATGGATCGCAAGGCCAACACTCCACCAGCCAGCCCGGCCATGAGCGCAACCCCCGGCACAATCCAGGCAATCAGGTTGAACCCGGAGCGGGGTGGTTCGGCCACAATGCCCGGGCCGTAGCGGGCTTTGAACCAGTCCAGCACTTCGTCCCTGGAGGCGCCATCACCGAGCAATTGCCGCACCTGGGCGCGCATCTGCCTGGCCAGGGGCACCTGGGCCTGGTCTATGCTCTCCGCCGGGCAGACGGGACACATCAGCATCCGGTCAATCGCTTGCGCCTCGGCTTCATCGTACGCCTCTGGAGCGCCTTCGACACCATCCGACTGTGCAAAGACTGCGCCGCCGGCGTAACCCATGGCGATGCCGGCCAGTATTGACACCAATAAGCCGGCGCCCAGGACGCCGGCGATGCTAGGAAAACGTCTCATAAATCACACGAGCCAACGATACGCAAATCGCCCCGGCGGACCGACGCGAGCGCAATTCGATGGGGCCTATGCCGCCCGGTCCTCTACAAACACAATATCATCGAAGCGAGTTCATGGTTAGCCCAAGGCTACTGACACGCAGCGGCGTCGCCCTGCTGGATGCAGCCTTGAACATAGTCCAGCACCAGCTCAATCTGGTCTGGCGTGAGGAGCTTGGAGAAGTTGGGCATCACGTTCACCCCGCCGTTCAGCACGCCGCGCAAAGCGTCGCGGTCGAGCCCGGTGGCGACGGGAGAGGTGAGGATGGGATTCAGCAGCGGTGCATCGGTGGTGCGGTAGCCATAATCCACCGCCATGCGCGCCAGCACCGGGCCATCGCCCTGGCCTGCTGCCCCGTGGCACATAACACAGTTGACTTCAAACAGGTGCTTGCCGGAACCCGCGAATGATGTGGGCTGCGGGGGCGTGGAACCGTACCACGGCACCGCCGATTCGGGCGGGCTCAACCGCGGCGGCTCATGGACCCGGTAGGACGGCTGGTAGTGCATCTCGTAGAAGATATCCAGCGGATACGAACCCTGCGAGCAGCCGGCCGACAGTATCCCGACGGCAGCCAACGCCGCCATCAATACCGGTAGCCGCCATCCCATTGCCGTCACGCGTGTCATCAATTTGCTCATCTTGATATTCGTCAGTACCTGAAGGGCCAGCTTAATCGTCCGCCGACTTGACATCGACAGCGCCGGCTCCGTTCAGTATCTGCAACACCTGTGGGCCCTGCTCCTGCTCAGCGTTAACCAGCAGGCCGATGAAACCCTGGGTGATGCGGTTGTCATAGAGACCCAACTTAAACTTGGGCAGGCGAGATTCGAACACGATGCCGATAACGGTGAACAGGATGGCGCCCAACATCGTGCCTTCGTAGCAAACAATGGCCATTGGGGGCAACGACAGGATGGGCTTGCCTCCCGTGACCAGTGGGTAGGCCACCTGGGTCATGGCCGTAATCATAATCCCGGACGTGAGGCCGAGGAGAGCCCCGATAAACGGGTACAGGTAAAGCCGGTGCTTCTCTTCGCGCTCCCCAAACGCGCCTTCCGGATAGGGCGCGTCGGTCAGGAAGTCATACTCAGTGTCGGCAATCCCGGCGGACTTGAGCTCGTCGCCAGCATTGGCGGCCGACTCGGCGTCCTGGAACAGCCCCAGAATTGCATGTTTTGCCATAACGATAATTCCTGATTTGGCCTGGTTGGTGCGGGTCAGTTTTACCGATTCTACTCAATTATTGGATGCAGTTGACAGACCGGCAAGCCGGTTAATCTTCACGGAACGTAGCCGGAACAACGCGCCGACCAATCCGGATTTCGGTTCTCAGAATCTCACCTTCCTTGACGTCGTAAAGCGGCACCAGCGGGAACACCCGGCTGAACAGCAGCATCAGCATCGTAACGAAGGCAAACGTAGCCCCCACAATCAGCGCCTCCGGCCACTGCGGCAGGTAGTCGTTCCATGTGAAGGTCAGGAACTGCTTGTTGGCCTGGCCCGGTACGAACAACAGGTAGCGTTCCAGCCACATGCCCACGTTTACCGAAATACACGCGGCGGACATTATCCACAGGTTGCGCCGGAACGCCCTCGGCAGCCACAATATGACCGGCAGGAAGTAGGTGATGCCCACGAAGAAAATCATCCAGATGTTGTAAGGGACACCACTATCGCCGGGCAGGAACTGGAGCGCACGCACCGCCAGTTCGTCGTTCTCCAGCCCATAGATGCCGAAAACGATTTCCATTACCAGGAAGTAGAACCAGCCGGTCGCCACCACGATGAGCAGACGGCCCAGCGCGTCAATGTGCTCGTGGCGGATATAGTCCTGCCAGCCGTAGGCCCAGCGCAGCAGGATGAGCGCAAACACTACTGCCGACACACCGGAGTGAACCGCGCCAACGACGAAGTAGGGAGCGAACACCGTGCTGTGCCACGATTTGATGGCCACCGCCATGCCGAAGTCCCAGGACACTATGGAGTGCACGGAGACGAAAACCGGCAGGATGAGGGCCGACAGCAACACGCCGGCAATGATTTGCAGCTTCCACTGGCGCGGGTTGCCTTCCCAGCCCATGGCCAGCAGGGTGTACATGCGGTGCGGCCAGCCGGTGGTCCGGTCGCGCAGCACGGCAAAGTCGGGGACCAGTGCGATTGCTACGAACATGGTCGACGATGTGAGGTAGGTGAGGATGGCCGCCGGGTCCCACACCAACGGGGTGCGGATGTTCGGCCAGACTCCACGGGCAAAGTCATAAGGGAACGCCCAATACAGGATGCGCCACGGCCGGCCGGTGTGGATGATCGGCATTATCATCGCTGTCATCAGCGAGAAAATGGTCAACACTTCGGCGGCGCGGGTCGCGGGTCGGCGCCATTCCGCCTTGGCGAGTCGCAGGATTGCAGAGAGCATCACGCCGGCGTGGCTGATACCAATCCAGAACACAAAGTTGGTAATGAAGAAACCCCACACGACCTTGTAGTTCAAGCCGGTAATGCCCAAACCAAGGTTTATCATCACGCCGATGGTGATGGCCGCCGCCAGCACGATCAGGCCCAGCAGCGTCACTACCGGCCAGAACCATTGTGGCGTTTCCAGTATGGACCGCAGCAGGTCCCGGTTGATTTGCGCTGCGGGTAGGGCTTTGCCTTCCTGCATTTTGACTTACTCTTGTGTGTGGTTACCTGGTTGTGTCGTCGGGATTAGTGGTTATTCTTTGCCTGGCAAAGTGAGTCCGTGTCGGCGTTGTTGGCGTTATTCGGGTTTGCCCAGCACCAGGTATCGGCCGTGGAACAGCGTGTCGACTCTCTGGTACATGGAGCCTTCCTTCATCTCCCACAATGAGAGCGGAGGGAAGAGCATCATCGCGAGGCGGAACACCAGCATCACGATGCCAAAGGCCCCCAGGATCAGGAAAATGTCCCACAGATCCGGGAAGGTGGCACTGGGCACTTCAAGCATGAGGAAGCTGTACAAATCCGCGCCCGGGGACGATGCAAACGCCGCCGCAAAGATGCGGATGTGGAACAGCATCAACCCAATGATGATGAACACCGCGGCGAGCGGCGCGCCCCACCCCAAGCGTCGGGCGTGGTTGGAGACCAGTATCGGGAATGGGATGAAGAACGTGAATAACAGTTGCACCCAGAAGATACCGGCATACGACTGGAACATCAGATAATTGAGGATGTTCGTCTCTATTTCCAGCCGGCCGTACCAGTAGGTGATGAAGAAAGCGAACAGGTGGTAGGTGTGCAACAGCGTGAGGCCAAGCAACACCTTGCTGGCCGCCCAGAACGGCGCGATGCCAATGTATTCCCGGTAGCCGCCCCAGCGACGCATCGCGTAGGCCACCAGCATGATAATCGCCAAACCGCCCTGGAAGCTGATCACAGTGTAGAACGGCGGGAGGATCGAGTCCTTCCAGCCCGGTATCATCGACATCGCGAAGTCGCTGACCACCAGGAATTGCATGAACACCAGGAGCATGAAGTAAAAGGCTCCCAGGATCGCCAGCCCAGCTTTCTGGACTTGCCACTGGCGCTTGGTGCCGTACCAACTGCGCGAAAGCGCCCGGTAGAGAGAGGCTCGGAACCCCGTTACCTGGGAGCGGCTCTGCGCCATATCGGGCATTGCGGCCACCCACAGGATGCCCAGGGAACAAACCGCCAGGCCCACCATTCCCGACAGCTGCCAGCCAACCGGCGCGCCGATGGGCACTCGGAACCAGATGGTGCGGCGAATGTCGAGGGCTTCGTTGCTGGCCCCCAGCGGGTTCAGGATGTCAGGCAATGCGATTAGCGCCGGTATGAACAGCAAAATATTGACGATGCTGACCAGCGAGAACAGCTCGGCGATGCGCGAAAGTGGCCGTCGCCAGTGGCTCTTGGTGAACCGGAAGGCGCAAGCCGCCAGCGGCGCCGAGGATGTCAGCGTGAACACGAAGGCAAACGCCGCTACGTAGAATCCCCAGTCGGTGTGATCCGAGAACCCGTCGGCGGCCAGGCGTAGCACGAATCCTATGATGCCCAGCAGCGTCATCACAGCGCCAACAATCAACACCGCTCTGAAGAACGCCGACGGAGCGCGCTGCTTTTCGATTACATCGGAAACCAGCCCCGTGGGTTCTGGGATAACCCACATTTCCGGCCCGAAGTGGCCGTGCTCGTGGGCGTCATGGTCACCGTGCACTTGGGTTTCGCTAGCCATGGGAAGCGCCTTCGCCTTCCAGCGGATATTGATCAATCTTCTTCAGGTAAACCACGCTGGGCCGCGTGTTCATCTCTTCCAGCAGACGATAACCCCGGGTCTGCCGGTCGTGTTCAAGGTGTCCCGGGTAATTGTTGACATCGTCGAAGTACGGCCGGATCGCGGTGTCCGGGTCTTTCATGTCGCCAAACATCAGGGCGTTGGTGGGGCAGGCCTGCACGCAGGCCGGGTCATAGTTGCCGCCGGCGATGCGCTCGTCGTTGAGCCGCTGCCCGTCGCGGGATTCCACCTGCAGCTCGCCGCGTCGGATGCGCTGCACGCAGAAGGTGCACTTTTCGGTGATACCACGAGTGCGAACCGTAACGTCCGGATTCAGCTGGTTGGCCAATCGGTCGGGCCAGTTGGGGTGCCAGTAGTTGAACATCCGCACCTGGTAGGGGCAGTTGTTGATGCAATAGCGAGTGCCAACGCAGCGGTTGTACACCTGAACGTTCAAACCCTCTTCGTTGTGGTAGGTGGCGAACACCGGACACACCGGTTCGCAGGGGGCGTTCTCGCAGTGCTGACACAGCACCGGCAGGAACCGGGCTTTAACGTTCGGATACTCGCCCTCCCAGTAACGTTCAATGCGGATCCACTCGTAGGCCCGTCGTTGCAGGAAGTAGTCCTTGGTATTAATGGGGATGTTGTTCTCGGCCTGGCAGGCAACCACACAGGCTTGACAGCCGGTGCATTTGTCCAGGTCAACGACCATGCCCCATTGGTGCTCGAACTGGGCGTTGGGCATCTTATTTCATCACCGACTGGCCGACGTTGGGATAGTCCGGCCTGCCTAGTGACTCTCCTCCTCGCTAACGCTCTTGAAAACTTGCTCGGCGGAATGTTCGCCGATTTCGCGGTTGGTATAGTCTCCTTCCATCTTGGACACGGCCATGCTGTCACCAACGGCGGTGATGGAGCAGCGGTTGGCGCTCCAGGCCAGCCCGCCGGTACCATTGACTTCCGACACGGCCAGTATCGACATCACGTTGCTGCTTTCCCTGGCGTCGCGGTCGGTTGCGTAATCGGAACCGGAACGCCGGCCACCGCCCATCGGAACCGCGGCGATCCCCGGCGGCATACCAGGATTGAGGTACACCAGCGCCTGAATCTGGCCGGCGGAGGTGGCGATGTTCACCACGTCTCCCTCGCGAAGACCCAAACTGCGGCCCTGTTGCTCGTTGATGTCCACCCAGGTCTGCCAGGTCACGGTGGTCAGCGGGTCCGGCGTGCTTTGCGCCCAGGGCAGGTGGGCGTTGCGCCCGTCCAGGATGGTGTGGTGCGGATAGGGCATTAACTGGAAATTGCCGGCGCCGATACTGTCGGCGGGTGCGGCGCGACTGGCAATGTCGGCAAGCAGACCGCCCGCCGGTGTGCTGCTGGATCCCGTCGCCGAGGTATCCCACATACCGCCGTTCTGCAAGACCTCGTTGAAGGCGCCGCCCATGTCCGCAATAGCAGCCCGAATGAATTCTTCGTAGCTGCCCCACGGCAGGTTGGCGTTACGCCCCAAATCGCTCGCCGAGCTCAGCATCACGTCAACAAAGCTGCGCGGGTCAAGATCGCTGAGCGGATTCACCACTGGCTGCTGAACGGCGTAGATGCGTCCGCCGGTTGCTGGCTCGGGTATATCGTCGCCCCAGTCTTCCAGCGCAGCCCGGTCCGGGATCACCACGTCAGCCATCGCGGTCGTTTCGTCTACGAAACTGCTGCTGCTGAAAACCATTACGTTTTCGTTGAGCAGCGCATCCCCGAAACCCACCCCGCTCGGCAATCCGTACACTGGGTCGGCGTTGTGCACGACAACCAGGCGCGTTGATCCGTTGTTGATAGCGCTGGCGGCCTGTCGCCAGTCGTTCAGCGTGCCAATGGCCGGCAGATTGGCCGGCGTCATGCTGGTGGGTTCACCTGCGCCCGGCATCAAACCACCCGGCGCACCGATGTTGCCCATGACCAGATTCAAGGCCAGCGCTGCGTCGGCGTTGAATTTTCCGTTGCTGTAAGCGCCCGCCGCGCCACCGCCGCCGATCGCCAGCCCGCCTTCCGCCAGGTAACCGGCCAGATGCTCAAAGAAGCCGGCGATAGTATCTCCGCCCAGCGCGGCGTCGGGAATTTGCAGGATCGAAGCGACGGCATCGGGGCGGAAATCATCCAGCGCAGCGGCGCCTCGCCCGTTGGTAAGCCGGTTAACATCGCCTTTCGCTGCGCCGGACTGCATCAGCGACCAGGCCACCGCGAGGGCAGCGTAGCCTTCGGAACCGGGCGCAATTGGCACCCACTTGTCGGCGTTGGCGGCCGTCAGGGAATAGCGCGGGTCGAAATGAACGTGCCGGCCCCGGTGACCCTGCGAGCGGAACTTTCCGTAGGCCACCGAGTACGCCGTAGGGGCGCCCCACGTGGAAAGGAAGTCGCTGCCGAAGCTCACCAGCACGCTGGCATTTGCAATGTCGTGGTAGGGCAAAACGTCGCCGTTCAGCACATCTCGCACGGCCTGGCGGTATGCTGAGTCGTCCGACGCGTCAAAGGCGAGGTGGCGGCCACCGAAAGCAGTTGCGAATTCATTGCTGATGCGGGCGAAGCCACCCTTGCGCGGTTCGGTAATCAGGAGCATCCCGTCACCCCGCTCGTCCAGCGCCGCGTTGAACCGATCCAGCGCCTCATTCCACGTGATGGGTCGGAACTGGGCGGAACCGCGGGGGCCGTTGCGCAGCATCGGGCCGGCGATCCGATCGGGATGATAGAGGGATTGCAGAATGGCGTCGGCGGCGGGCGACTGCTTGCCCTGGTTGGTGGGGAACAGCGGGTTGCCGCGAACCTTCTTGGCGCGCCCTTCCATCACACGAACCAGGATGCCCTGTCCGCCCGGAACCGAACTGTCGTAGGTGGCGTACCAGTTGTCGCGGCCACTAACGAGGTCTTCCGGGATCGCCACCGGGCTTTGCACCCGCAGTTCGTCATCAAACAGGTCGCAGGCGATCGCGCCCGTAGCGGCGATGCCGGCCCAGGCGAGGAAGTTGCGGCGTGTTAGCTTCATCATAATAATAGACGCGGTTAGCGTGCGACCTACTTGTGGCAAATTGTGCAGTCAGTGCTGACGTCGTTTTCGCGGTGGCAATCCAGGCAGGTACCCATCTTCAAAGACTGTTGAACCTGCGGCTGTACTTCGGTCATCTGCGCAACGTCGCCGTGGCATACCGAACAGGCTTCTGGGACTTCCAACGGCAGCGCCAGCGGCAGCTCGTCGCCAATCGGCAGCGTAACCGTGCGGGGTTCGCCCTGGGTAAGGAATCGCAGGTGCGCCTCGTGGACGAAACGAACATGGTCAGGCACCCGGTGAACGCGCTCCCAGTCGATGGGTCGACCGTCGGCGTACTTGTCGAGAACGCGCTGAATGTTGATGGCAGTATTCGGGTCCTGATCCGCAGCGCCCACCACGTTGCCGCCATTAATCTGCTTGTGGCAGATGACGCAAACTTCCACGGCCGGCATCGTCGCGGCGGCTCCAGTGGTTACGTTGCGGTGGCAGAATTCGCACTGTATGGCGTGCCCGCCTTCTTCAACCGCGCCAGCATGCACGGTGTGAGGGAACGGAATCGGCTGGTCGGGAGCGTTGCCCCAACCGAAGGGCGGGTTGGAGAACCAGGAAATGAACAACACTACCACTATAAAGGCGACGATAGCGGTCGCTACCAGGCCAGCCAGCGCCATTGGAATCAGTTGTCGGATGGGCGGGAGGGGCGGCATCGAATCAGGTTAGTCAGTGAAGAGGGTGAGTGTTTAGCGAAAAATGCGTTGGCAGGGTGTAAGTTTGACCGGGCGTTGTTGCGGTTTAACGAACTTAGACAAACAGGCGGTCCCACACGTTGAGCAACGCAATGGGGGATTGCATCACCGTCAAAACCATCATCACTACGGCGCCGGCCAGAGCGGCAATGCCGACGGCTGTGATGGGTAACCGTAAACGCCCAAACACGGCTGGATAGGTGCCAGTGTTAACGCCCGACGGAATCAACGCGTGCGCGATAAGCATGCTGAAAGCAAATATGATGACAAGGGGAAAATAAATCCAGAGGTACGTCAGCCAGAGGCTGACATCAGCCCAAAACGCGGCGGTCATCGCATGGGGAACGGTTTGCATTTGGGAGGAAAACCTGCGCTCGAATTTGAATCGCTGAGTAGCGGGAATCTCACGGCGGGGCCGGAGTTTTTAGCGAAAAATTCGCAGCCCATTCAGGGCCCGTGAAAATTATCACATTCGTTTGGCCGTGTCAACAATCATCCAACTGGCGTTTGGGGAAGTTTTCGGATTTTTTGGCTGCCTGTTTCGCGGCTGCTCAGGCGCAGCCACCTGCTCCACGACCGGGTCAGCACTCCAGGCGCGGCGGCCCACTGCAACCGACCAACCCCATCCAGCATTGCGCCTGCTGGGTACTCCCTGATCCATCGCATTTTTGTCGCAATGCGTCCACCGCCCAAGCATCGCGACCACCGTGTTGCGAATCGTCCCGGACCTGTTCAGCGTTTCGACGCGTGCGATTATGATGCCAACGCTTTCCGTAGCACCAAAAGGTCAGTCACATATTATGCGGCGCAATTACTATCATCAATGCCGATAATTGACACCCCAATAACCGAATGTTAGCGTTAACCGAAGCTGGACTTTACGCATAATTTAGGGAAAGTATAAAGACAGGGTAAGCTGGCCGGACCACACTTTCCACAGAAGGTCCAGCCATGCTCACCCTGCCCGATGCAATTTTACCCGTACTCCATCCCTTCGCCACGCTGTTTCGCAACCCGACCTGGCTGAAAGCCCAAATCCTGCTGGTCGGCGCGATACTGGCCCCAGGCCAACGCACCGTGGCTGCGGCGCTGCGCGTCATGGGCCGCAGCGACCACCGCGACTACGCCCGCTACCATGAAGTGCTCAATCGGGCGGTGTGGTCGCCCCGCCCGGCGGCTCGCATCCTACTGTTGCTGCTGCTCCAGCACCTGGATCAGGGCGATGGCCCGTTGGTCTTCGGCATCGACGAAACCCTGGAACGGCGCCGCGGCCCCAAAATCAAATCCCTGGGCATCTACCGCGATGCGGTGCGTTCCAGCCGGAGCCACCTGGTCAAGGCCAGTGGCCTGCGCTGGATCTCCCTGATGTGGCTGGGCCAGGTTCCCTGGGCGGGACGCTATTGGGCCTTGCCCTTCCTCACCGTGCTGGCGCCCTCGGCACGCTACTACCGGCAGCGCGGACGCCGCCACAAAAAGCTCACCGACTGGGCCCGCCAGATGATCCTGCAACTGCGCCGCTGGCTCCCGCAGCGCTCCCTGGTGCTGGTGGGTGACGGCGGCTACGCCGTACTGGACCTGCTCCACTGCTGCCAATCCTTGGCTCAACCCGTTACCCTCATCGCCCGCTTGCGTCTGGACGCCGCCCTCTATGAACCGGCCCCGCCCCGTCAGCCGGGCCGGAACGGTCGCCCCCCGCTGAAAGGCCGGCGGCTGCCCGCGCTGAAATTACTCGTCGACCATCCCGGTCTGTACTGGACCACCGCCGCGGTAGCCTGGTACAACGGCGCGACCCGCACGGTGGAACTCACCTCGCAAACGGCGGTTTGGTATCGCTCGGGCAAGCCGCCCGTGCCCATCCGCTGGGTCTTGGTTCGGGACCCCCAGGGCGAATTCGCCACACAGGCTTTGCTGTGCACTGACCTGGCCGTGGACCCGACACAGATCCTGGAATGGTTTGTGCTGCGCTGGCAACTGGAGGTTACCTTCCAGGAAGTGCGGGCTCACCTTGGCGTGGAGACCCAACGCCAGTGGTCGGACCGGGCCATTGCCCGCACCACGCCAATCCTGATGGGGCTCTTCTCATGGACCACCCTGGCGGCCCATCTGCTGCGGCAACAACGACCCTCGGCCCATCGTACAGCGGCCTGGTACGCCAAGCCGTCGCCGACCTTCGTGGACGCCATCGCTCTGGTGCGCCGCCACTTGTGGCTGGCGTCCGAGGGTTTTTCACTGTCCGCCGCAAAACCTCGACTTTGTACAAAAGCTAGATAAATTATAAGAACAGGGTAAGCTCGACCAAATCACTACAAGAGGTCGCGTATGCCTACCCTGCCCGCAGTCATAGTAACCCTGCTGCTGCCCTTTGAGCGCCTGTTTGACCCCAGGACCTGGCGCAAAGCCCAACTCCTGGCCATGGGAGCGATCCTGTCTCCCGGCAAACGCACCGTGTCCTCCGCCCTCAACATCCTGGGGATTGGGCAGCACGGCGACTTCGCCATCTATTACCACGTGCTCAACCGTGCCCGATGGTCGCCGCTGCAACTGAGCCGGGTGCTGTTGCTGCTGGTGGCCGGGCGCCTTGGTTCGTCCACCGAGCCGTTGGTGTTCGGCATTGACGAGACGGTGGAACGACGCTGGGGCCGGAAGATTGCGGCCAAGGGGCGGTATCGGGATCCCGTGCGCTCCACCGACGACCAGGTGGTGATGACCCCCGGATTGCAATGGGTGAGCCTGATGTTGCTGACGCGTATCGGATGGGCGGGTCGACACTGGGCGCTACCGTTTTTGACCGCGCTGGTGGTGTCGGCCCGCTACGACCGGCGCAAAGGTCGCCGGCACAAGACGGTCACCGACTACGCCCAGCAGATGCTGGTCTGCCTGCGCCGGTGGCTGCCGGACCGGGACCTGGTGGCGGTGGCCGATGGCGGCTACGCCAAGCGCGAGTTCCTGCGGCATTGCCAGAGTATGTCAAAGCCGATTGTCGTCGTCACCAAACTGCGCAAGGACGCGTCCCGGTACCAGCCCGCGCCACCGCGGCGGCCCGGCCAGATCGGGCGGCCCCGGGGTGGTCGGCGCGCGATTGCCCAGTCCCACGGCGGTGCTGGACGATCCCGCTACACAATGGATTCCCTACCGCGCCACCGGTTCCGACGGCAGTACCGCCATGGTCGAGCTCGCTTCGGGCGTAGCGCTGTGGTACCACGGCGGGCCGCCGCGCCTTCCCATACCATACGTTGGGTCGTCATCAGATACCTGGAGGAGCGCCGCGGGCCCTATGCATTGCTATGCACCGACACCGAGGCGGAACCGCTGCGGATATTGCAGTGGTATCTGCTGCGCTGGCAGGTCGAGGTGACCTTTGAGGAGCTGCGGGCTCACCTGGGCGTGGAAACCCAGCGCCAGTGGTCGGAACGAGCCATCGCGCGGACCACCCCCGCGCTCTTTGGCCTGTTCAGCGTGGTGACGCTGGCGGCGGATATCCTGATCGAACAGCGTGGCGGCATGGCGCCGCGCACCGCGGCGTGGTATGACAAAACCAGCCCTTCCTTCGCCGACGCCATCGCCCTGGTCAGACGACACCTCTGGGTGCAGCAGGGAACTTTTATGCCGTCCGAGCGCGAGCACGAATCGATAAAAGTCCCGCGCCTCTTGTACCACAGGATGCTCGACACGCTAGCCTATGCCGCTTGATTGTACAAAGCCGAGCCGCTGACCCTGATATACGGAAAGTCCCGTCCGCTCTGTACCACCGACTCATAGATTCGCTTGCCTACGCGGCTTAAAAAGCGTAAAGCCCAGCGAAGAGTCTCTTTGCTACTGAGACCGACACTGGAATTGATTTGCTTCCGGACAATTAGAGGTGCAAACATGGTAGTTCCTCATAATTCCGCCTGGCTTCGATTAGCCATTCCCATCTTACTGTCGCTAACGCTGGCCGCACTGCTGGCCTGCAACCCGGCCACCCCTACCAACGATGCCGCCGCACCCGCTGACACAGCGGTCGCGCCGGCCAACAGCGACGCCACCGCCGCGCCGGCTTCAACCCAGATCCCCGCCGAGGCCGTCAGCGATACGATACTGCATATGGCGGTTACACCGCTGCCCCAGGACACCTTCTTCCCCTGGCTGGCCACCAGCAGCGGACACCTGGTATTCCGCCCCATGTGGGAGAACCTGACCACCATCAATCCGTCAACCGGTGTTTCCGTTATCGAACCCCAGCTGGCCAGCAGCTGGGAGGTCAGCCCCGACGCCAGCGAATACACCTTCCACCTGCGCAAGGGTGTTCAGCTCCACTTCGGTCACGGGGAATTCGACATTGACGACGTTATCCTGACGATCGACCAGCAAATGTCAGACCCGCTGGCCGGATGCAAAGCCCCGCTGAAACGGTTTATGGGCGCTGACTCGATGACCGAGATGATTGCCAACGGCAACATGGAGGTGATCGACGATTACACCTTCAAGATGAAACTGGCGTTGCCCCAGGTTGACGTGGCGGACTGGTGGTTCAACATTCTGGTGGTGCCCTGCGCCGCGGTTCGCAGCTCGGCTCAGTACGCAGCCGAAGGGGACGCCATGTTCGAGTCCGGCCCCGCCGGCACCGGCGCCTACCAATTCGTGAACCGCGAGTTGAAGGAATTCACCGAATACGAGGCGGTGCCCTACGATCATTGGCGGGTCAACCCGGAATTCAGGCACCTGAAAATCACAACTGCGCCCGAAGATCTGACGCGCCTGGCCATGCTGCTCACCGGAGAAGCCAACATGGTGGACGTGCCCAAGGTACTGCACCAGCAGGCCATTGACGACGGCATGGAAGTTTTTGAAAGCCCCCTGCCTACCGTAGGGCTAACTATTATGCCCTTCGGTCAGTATTACGTTTCCCAAGTGAACTGGAACCCGGACAAAGAACCATGGGCCGCTCCCGGAGAGACTGGAAACCTGGTCCGCGAAGCCTTGAACCGCTCCATAAACCGGGAACAGATTATCAACGAGTTGTTCAAAGGCCGCGGCGAACCAATGTACAACACCATCTTCCACCAGTCCCTCGAAGGTTGGAACCCGCGGTGGGAAGACGAATTTAACGACAAATACGGCTACGATCCCGAGCTGAGCAAGCAACTCCTCGACCAAGCCGGTTTCCCAGGCGACAACGGCCAGAATCGCTTCAGTATGGAAGTGTGGCAAAGTAGCCTGCCCGGCCTTCCTGAGACCATCGAAGTCGCCCAGACCGTGGCACAATCCTTCCAGGATATCGGGATTGACGTGAAGCTGGTGGAAGTGGAATTCGCCCGGGCTTTGGACGCATTTCGAGACCTCCACGATGCCCATTTCATCCTGCCCGTCCGCCAGACCATCCGACAAATTAATGCCAACGCGCGCATCTACTACTACACCGGAGCGAACAATCCCGAAACGGGGTTGCCCAACGGTGGAGTGGCCTGCATGGAAAGTCCCATATACGACGAGGTCTATGAAGCGTTGTTGGTGGAGACCGACCCGAACGAACGGGCCCGCCTGGTCCAACGCATGGGCGACGACATCTACGACACCTACCGCACCATCCCCAGCGTCAACCTGCGCGCCACCCTGGTGGTGAACCCGGACGACGTTGGCGAGTACGAATTCGGCAGCCTGACCGGTGTATTCGGGCATCTGGAATACGCCAAGGTTGCCCGGTAGGATGACGGGTGCCGATATCTTGGGGGCGGATTTCGTTTTTCCGCCCCCGTTTTCATCACTTCACAGCAGGGGAACGCCCCTCATTGGCCATAATTGACATTGTAAGTTGCCGATGCTAACGTTTTGCGGCGTAAGCGTTTGTCACCTTGCCTCAGCTTCAATCGACGGGAGGTATCCATATGATGGCTTTTCGGGCGACCAGGTTGGTTCGTACATTAGTGCTACCACTGTTGATGCTGTCCCTGGCCGTCCTGCTGGCCTGCAATCCGGCAACTCCCGCCGAAGAATCCGCGTCGGCTGACCCTGCCAGTGCACCTGCTTCCAGCAGCGACGCCACCGCGGCGCCCGCGCCCACAGTGGCGCCGGCCGCAGCCGAGGAAGAAGTCACGCTCCATCTCGTGGTTACCCCATTCCCCCAGGACACCTACTACCCCTGGCTGGCCACCAGCGGCGGGCAACTGCCGATGCGGCCCATGTGGGAAAACCTGACCACCATAGACCCCAAAACCGGCGTCACGGAAATCTACCCCCAACTCGCCCGCGATTGGGAGATTAGCGCCGATGCCAGGGAATATACCTTCTATCTACAAGAGGGTATTCCCTTTCACTTCGGATTCGGCGAATTCACGATTCAGGACGTCATCCTGACCATCGACCAACAGGCATCCGATCCGCTGGCGGGATGCAAAGCGGCCCTAACCAAGTTTATGGGCGCCGATTCGATGACCGAGATGATCGCAAATGGAGACATGGATGTCATCGATGACTACACCTTCAAGATGCGCCTGGCGTCGCCGCAGGTGGACGTGGCTTCCTGGTGGTTCAACATTCTGGTAATACCCTGCGCGGCCGTTCGAAGTTCGGCCCAACATGCAGCCGAAGGCGATGCCATGTTCGAAACTGGCCCGGCCGGCACTGGCGCCTATCAATTCGTCAGCCGCACTTTGAAAGACACGGCCGTGTTTGAAGCAGTCCCCTATGACCACTGGCGGGTGAATCCCGAATTCAAAAACCTCAAACTCACCTCGGCCCCGGAGGATTTAACTCGTCTCGCTATGCTGCTCACCGGCGAAGCCAACATGGTGGACGTGCCCAAGGTACTGCACCAGCAGGCCATCGACGGCGGCATGGAAGTCATCGAAAGCCCGTTGCCTTCCGTGGGCCTCACCATACTGCCGCTGGGCCAGTATTACGTCAGCGAGGTGAACTGGAACCCGGACGCCGAACCCTGGGCGGCGCCTGGCGAGACCGGCAGACTCGTGCGGGAGGCCCTGAACCGGGCCATCAATCGAGAACAGATTATCAACGAGTTGTTCAAGGGCCGCGGCGAGCCCATGTACAACACCATCTACCACAACTCGCTGGAAGGCTGGAACCCGCGCTGGGAGGAAGAATTCGACACAAAATACGGCTACGATCTCGAACTTGCCAAACAGTTACTGGACCAGGCCGGGTTCCCCGGCGATAACGGGCAAAACCGTTTCAGCATGGAGGTCTATCAATCCAGCCTGCCGGGTCTGCCCGAAACCATCGAGGTAGCGCAGACCGTTGCCCAATCGTTCCAGGACATCGGCATCGACGCGAAGTTGGTAGAGGTGGAATTTGCCCGCGCCCTGGACGCATTCCGCGACCGGCACGACGCTCACTTCGTCCTGCCCGTGCGTCAGACGCTTCGGCAAATGAACGCAAATATGCGCATCTACTACTACACCGGCCCAACCAATCCAGATCTCGGCATACCCAAGGGTGGCGTGCTCTACATGGAAGACCCTTTGTATGACGCAACCTACGAAGCGCTGTTGGAGGAAACCGACCTGGACGAGCGCCACCGGCTGGCGCAACGCATGGGCGACGACATCTACGACACTTACCGCACCATCCCCATCGTGAACATCCGCGCCACGCTGGTCATAAACCCGGACGAAGTCAGCGAGTATACCTTCGGCAGCCTGACCGGTGTATTCGGGCATCTGGAATACGTCAAGATTGCCCGATAGTTTGACGACATCCTCCCAGTTGTGTTGGCATTATATTGTGGCGACAGTATTTACATCTACGATAATTGACATGGTTACTTGCCGATGCTAATGTTTTGTGGCGCACGCCAAGCCGGTGCTAATCTCCTGCAAATCGAACCAATGGCAGTGAGAGTAGTGCCGCAGGACTACGTTGGGCAACATCGCCGCAACGTATGCGGACACCCAATACGGGTGCTGCGCGTGCTAGCCAATCAACTACGGAGGGTACCTGCATGGCAGTTTCTCGGATAAATACGTTGGTCCGCATAGGTTTATTACCCCTGCTTTTGTTGTCGTTGGCCGCTTTGTTGGCCTGCGACCCGGCAACCGCGCCAGAAGACGCTGGTAGCGCAGCCCCAGCGCAGCCGGCCGGAAGTGCCGACGCCACCGCCGTCCCGGAACCGACCGCGATGCCGGCGACAGCGACTGCGACCGCCCGGTTGCACCTCGCGGTCACCCCAATACCTCAAGACACCTATTTGCCCTGGTTGGCGAGCCAGAGCGGGCATCTGGTCTTCCGGCCGATGTGGGAAAATCTGACCACCATCGACCCAACAACCGGTGTTTCCACAATCTATCCCCAGCTCGCCACGGAGTGGGAAATCAACGCCGACGCCACCCAATACACCTTCCACCTGCGCGAAGGCGTTCCGTTCCACTTTGGCCATGGCGAATTTACGGTTGACGACTTTATCTTCACAATAGATCAGCAGGTGTCCGATCCGATCGCCGGCTGTAAGGCTCCAATGCGCTCATTGATGGGCGCCGAGACAATGAGCGAGATGGTGGCCTCGGGGGCCATGGAAGTCATCGACCCGTATACCTTCACCATGAACCTTCCGAAACCCCAGGTTGACGTTGCCTCGTGGTGGTTCAGCATCCTGATGGTGCCCTGCGGCAACGTTCGCAGCAAAGCGCAACACGACATCGAAGGCGACGCAATGTTTGAGTCCGGCCCGGCCGGAACTGGAGCTTACCAGTTTGTAAATCGCCAGCTGAAAGAGTACACGGACTACGAAGCGGTGCCCTACGAACACTGGCGTGTAAATCCGGAGTTCGAGCAATTGCGTATCACAACTGCACCCGAGGATTTGACGCGACTGGCAATGCTGTTGACCGGCGAAGCCAACATGGTGGACGTGCCCAAGGTGCTGCACCAGCAGGCTATTGACGACGGCATGGAAGTATTCGAAAGTCCGCTGCCCACCGTCGGCCTGACCATCATACCGAACGGCCAGTATTACGTCAGCGAGGTGAACTGGAACCCGGACGCCGAACCTTGGACGGCCCCCGGTGAGACGGGTAACCTGGTGCGGGAAGCCATGAACCGGGCCATCAACCGGGAACAGATCATCAACGAGCTGTTCAAGGGCCGCGGCGAGCCCATGTACAACACCATCTTCCACGAGACTCTGGAAGGCTGGAATCCACGGTGGGCCGAGGAATTTGATGAGAAATACGGCTACGACCCTGAACGCGCCAAACAGTTGCTAGACGAAGCCGGTTTCCCCGGCGATAACGGGCAGAACAGGTTCAGCCTGGAAGTCTACCAGTCCAGTCTCCCCGGTTTGCCGGAAACCATTGAGGTAGCACAGACCGTTGCCCAGTCCTTCCAGGATATCGGCATTGACGCCAAGCTGGTGGAGGTTGAATTCGCCCGTGCCCTGGACGCTTTCCGCGACCGGCACGACGCCCACTTCATCCTGCCCGTGCGTCAAACCATCCGACCCATCAACGCCAACGCCCGAATCTACTACTACACTGGCCCCACCAACGCTGATTTGGGACGGCCCGACGGCGGTGTCCTCTACATGGAAGGTCAGCTATACGATGACACCTACCAGAAACTGCTTGCCGAAACCGACCCGGCTAGGCGCGACAGTCTGGTTCAGGCAATGGGTGACGACACTTACGACACCTATCGCTCGATCCCCATCGTCAACATCCGCTCCACTCTCGTGGTGAACCCGGATGAAGTCGGAGAGTACGTGTTCGGCAGCCTCACCGGTGTGTTCGGGCACCTGGAGTATGCCAAAGTCGCGAGGTAGTCCGCAGAATTCAAACCTAATTCACCGATTGACCCCATTGGTCGGGTGTCGCCGGAGCTTCGCGGCTCCGGCGACACCCGACCCCGAAATCCTGTCGATCCCTCGGGTACGTAATTCAGGAGGCGAAAATGCAGCGGTTTATCTTGTACCGCGTCGGGCAGGCCATCATCGCGGTGCTGTTGGTGAGCGTCATCGTGTTCATGCTCTCCAATATCACCGGCGACCCCACGTCGGTGATGCTGCCAATGGGCGAAGCAACACCTGAGGATATCGCCGCCTTGAAGGAAAAGTGGGGCCTGGACAAACCACTCCACATACGCTACCTCACCTTCCTCGGTAACGCCGTCCAGGGCGATTTCGGCGACTCCTACGCCTTCGGTGGGCAAACCGCCATGGGCATGGTCGCCGACCGGTTCCCGGCCACCCTGCAGTTGGGCGGTCTCGCCATGGTTATCGCCTTGGTAATCGGCGTGCCGCTGGGTGTGATTACGGCGGCGCGCAAAGACACCTGGCTGGATTACCAGGGCAAGGCGCTGGCGTTTCTGGGCCAATCCGTGCCGAGCTTCTGGCTGGGCATCATACTGCTGTGGCTCTTCGCGGTGAAGCTGGGCTGGTTGCCATCCTCCGGCAAGGGAGGTTTCGACCACCTGATAATGCCGGCGTTTACCCTGGGTTTATTCCAGGTTGCCGCCTTGCTGCGGCTCATACGGTCGTCCATGCTGGACGTGCTGGACACCGAGTTCGTCAAGCTGGCGCGCATCAAGGGCGTGCCGGAATGGAAAGTCGTCTGGAAGCACTGCCTGCGTAACGCCTTTATCGCGCCGCTAACCTATTTCGCCATCATCATCGGCGGGTTGTTCACCGGAACGGTCATCGTGGAGACGGTGTTCTCCTGGCCGGGCGTGGGCCAACTAGCGGTGGGCGCGGTGAGAGGCCGGGACTTCCAAGTGCTACAGGCGGTAGTCATCATCGGGTCGTCCATCTACATTCTGGCCAACTTGGCCGTTGATATTTTGTACGCTTACCTGGACCCGCGGATTCGCTACTCGTAGGCGAACAGTGTCTTGTCTCTAACCACACTCAAATTGTGCCGAACAGCGAATCCACCCACTCGTAAATCCTCTTTATCGGTAACCGCACACGGCGGAGGATGAAACCATGGCTATCACAACGTCACCAGTACCAGCAGTTCCGGTTGCGGAGGGTGCCGTCGCCCCAGCAAGCAGCCGTTCCAGAGTCAGGCATTGGCTCTCGGAAGCCAGGAGATTGCCGCTATTCCCCCTCATATTGCTCCTGGTATTCCTGATAATTCCGGCAATCTTCGCTGAACTGATTGCGCCTCACGATCCGCGGCGCGGCGACCTTGATGACCGGCTGGTGCCACCGGCATGGTCCAGCGACCAGGTTTCCCTCCGCACCGTGGTGGAGCGGGTCAACCGAGACAACCGCCATAATGAGATCAAGCTGACCGACGCCGAACGCACGGTCCGCATTGGCGACGGATCCGTCGTCGGCAAGCCCGATGGCGCCGCGCCGGTGGTTGGCGATCAGGTACATATCCTGGTCAAACCGGGCGGTTCCCTGAAGTACCTGCTGGGCACCGACAAGAATGGTATGGACATTTTCAGTCGAATTGTCCACGGCGCTCGACTGGCGCTGGTGGTGTCGCTGATGGCTATTTTCGTGTCGGGAATCATCGGCACGGTATTGGGCATATTGGCCGGATACTACGGAGGCTGGATTGACACGGTGGTGATGCGTTTGGTTGATATGTCACTATCGATATCACTGGTGCTGGTGGCGCTGGTGCTCGCGGCAACGCTGGGGCCACGCATCGAAAACGTGCTGATTGTGGTGTGCCTGTTCCTCTGGTCGCGGTACGCCCGCCTCGTGCGCGGAGAAACCCTGGCCCTCAAGACGCAGGACTTTATCGCCCGTTCGCGGGTGGCGGGCGCGTCGCAGTTCCGCATCATGCTGAGGCACATATTCCCCAACCTGATTAACACCATCATCGTGCTGGCAACCCTGCAGTTGGGATTCGTCATCCTGCTGGAGGCCGGCCTCAGTTTCCTGGGCGCCGGTATCCCCCGCCCCAACCCGGCATGGGGACTCATGGTCGCCGACGGTCGCGAGCTTATCATCGACTCCTGGTGGGTATCCTTCTTCCCCGGCCTGGGAATTCTGTTCACCGTCCTGTCGGTAAACCTGATGGGCGACTGGCTGCGGGACCGCCTCGATCCCAAGCAACGCAACGTTTAGATTGGCGGCATCTTCGATTCGATAAAGCCCGGCGACGGCAATCTACACGACGGTAATCTACATAAAGGTGGGGGCGAGCATTTTTTCGCCCCTGCCTTTATATTTATAGCCACTATGTTGATGTTTGCCATGTTGATGTCGGCAGCCGGGTGGCTTTTCCATCTGTTCAGGCCGAATCTGTTCAGCCCACGGTTGTCCACGCAATCTCCGGAAACTCCTCGGGAACCCCACGATGGAGACCTTGCGCACGTTGTACCCGGCTGGGTGGAACGCGCCCGTGTTGACCACCGCGCCCGGAACCGCCAGCGTTGGATCCTGACCTACGGCGTGGCGGCAATCACGGCGGCGCTGGCCATCGTAATCTGGTTCAACTGGTTCAGCCTGCCCAATCCGGTCCGCTGGTTCAGCGGCAGTCCGGACACGGCCACCACCTCGGCGTCCGACGCTGGGCAGTGGTCAATGTTGGGGTACCGAACCTCGCTGACCGGTTACGTTGCCGATGTGCCGCAGCAGCCGTCCGGAAAACTGGTATGGTCGGTTGACCTCGGAACCCCGACCCGTTCGGCTCCGCTGGTCATGGACGGTGTCGTCTACGCCGGCGGCCATTTCAAGGTGATGGCGCTGGATGCCGACACCGGCGAACCCATCTGGACGGTGGACACCCCCGGCCCGATGGACCATGCCCTAACGGTATCTAACAATGGCTTGGTGTATGTGGGGCAAACCGATCACCGTATGCTGGCGTTGAACCGTGAAACCGGCGCGGTGGTATGGAAGTTTCAGGCTAACTTGCCCATCACCGCGTCCGCACTGGTGCATGAAGGTATCGCTTACGTAACGTCCGCCAGCAACCGGATTTACGCCATCGATGCACAGAGTGGCGAAAAGCTGTGGCAGCACCGGATTAATGGCAACGTGAAGACGACCCCGGCAGTGCACGACGGAGACCTTTTCGCCGCCGATGATGAGGGCAATCTCCACATCATTGACGCCCACTCGGGACGCAAGCGGTTTCGGTTCCGTTCGTCCGGCTCGGCGTCCGGACCGCCCGTCGTGAGCGGCGGTCTGGTGTACCTGGCGTCCGGCGGTTCGCTGTACGCGATTGACGCTGGGGCGAAAGGGCTGCCGGGCCTGTTCTGGGTGAAGCGTGCCTGGGCGCAACTCTGGATCTGGCAGGTTCCGCTGGTGCCAGCCCCACCAGCCCAGCGCGGCGAAATCTGGCGGTTCTTCCCTGAGGAACGGGCTTCCCAGGGCGTGATTGCCTCCCCGGCCATTGCCGACGGCGTGTATTTCCTGGGCGACGGCGATGGACTGTTCTATGCCCGCGATGGTAAAACCGACCAGGAACACTGGCGTTTCACCGCCGGCGGCCCGATCGTCAGCTCCCCGGTGGTGTTGGGTGAGCGGGTGTACTTCGGCGCGCGCGACGGAATGCTGTACGCGCTCAAACGCAGCGACGGCACGGTGGTATGGAAGCTTGACCTCGGGGCGCCGGTGGAACTGCCGGTGGCGTTTGCCGATGGTCGGCTCTTAATCCGCACCAAGGACGGGATGCTGCACGCGGTGGATTAGACGCCGACCGCCGTCCCCGGATTCATTGGCCCTATAACCAGTGCGTTTCGTATTCTGCCGACAGCGGCGTCATCGTATCCAGGTCCCAGTCGAAAGTCAGCACCGCCGAATCCTCGCCGCAAATCGCCTGCAACACCCGCTTCCCGCCGCTGGCCACCACGCTTACTGCCTCGGTGAAATCAAGGTCATCGGCTTCCCAGCCGGAGCGATTGCAGACCATGATGGGCAACCCGGTATCCAGCGTGCGCTGCTCCCACTCGCCCACGGGACCGCAGTCGCCGGGGCCCCAGGAGGCGGGCGACACCAACAGTTGCGCCCCCCGGTCCTTCAGGATGCCCGCCACGTCATTGCTGTAGGCATCGGCGCAGATGACTATTCCCACGGCAGTACCGCTCCCGTCCCCATCGGGAATGTCGATGGGCGCGATCTCCTCGCCGGGCGACGACCAGGATTCCGGGCCTCTCAGCGCCTTTACCTTGCGGTGGCGGCCGATGATGCTGCCATCCGGCCCAATGACGAACACCGTGTTGTACATCAACCCGGCCGACGGGTCGCGCTCCGGATGCGACAGGAACACGGTAACGCCCAGCTCGGCCACCCGGTGGCAGAAACCCTGCATCCAGTCATCGGGTTGTGGCAGTATCCAGTCCGTACCGATGACCTCGGCGAATTTGTAGCCGGTAATGAACAGCTCGGGCGTGATTACCCAGTCGGCACCCAACTCGGCGGCGAGAGCCAATCCGCGTTCGGCCAGGTCGCGATTGTGGGGAATATCAGCCGTAATCGGAGACAGGTGCAACTTCGCGATACGCAAAGGTTTCATCGGCAAACTACCTGCGGCCCAGATTCGCCGCCGACACTGCGGCGTCAGGGGACGAAATTTGTCCGAATTATAGCACGCAACGGCTGGAAACTATCCAGCAGACGGTTACGGGTAACAGTTCAGACTTGGTGAGGTGAATTGGCCGAAGGCGAGGTAACTGTTCAGACTTGGTGAAGTAAATTGGCCGAAGGCGGGCTGCCAGACGCTGGCACGGGTGGCGGTGGTTATGTCATATAGAGGGAGTGGATACTGAGAGTGACCTGACCACCGCCAGTCGCGATGTTCTCATCGCCATCATCGCCCAACTACAGGCCACCGTTCTGGAACAGCAGCGGGTGATTGAGCGGTTGGAGCGGCGGGTTGCCGAACTGGAAGGCCAGGCGAAACCGGGCGGCCCGCCCCGAATGCCCGGCCTCAAGTCCAGTTCGGGCCGCCCGCCGCCAGCGCAGCAGCAGCCCAGAAAGCAGCGACGCCACGGCTTCGCCCGCCCGCGCATGACACCGACCCATCGGGTGGAGCACGTGGTGGAGAGCTGTCCCGATTGCGGGACGCACCTGACTGGCGGCTGGGTCCAGCGCACCCGGGAAGTCATCGAGTTGCCGGTGGTTCCGGTGCAAGTCACCGAGCAGGTCTGCATCGCCAGGACCTGCCCAGTGTGTCGGCGGCGCCGAGTGTCCACCGCACAACTGGACGGCGTGGCACTGGGGCGCCAACGCCTGGGCGTCAACGTGCTCAGCCGCATCGCCACGCTACGGGAAGAAGGGCGGCTGCCGATCCGCAGCATCCAGTGGTATCTGCGCACCGTCCATCAGCTGCGCCTCAGCGTGGGGGCCATCGTGAGCGCCATTCACCAGACCGCGCAACAGGCCCAACCAGCGGTGGCTGGGATTGTGGACCGCATCCGCGCCAGCCCAGTGGTCCACGCCGACGAAACCGGCTGGCGCCAGAATGGGAACAACGGTTACGTCTGGACTTTCAGCACCCCCACCGAACGCTACTTCCTGCGGCGGGGTCGGGGCAAGGCGGTGGTGGACGAAGCGCTGGGCGAGTCGTTCTCCGGAGTGCTGGTCAGCGATTTCTACGCCGCCTACCACCATTACGATGGCCCCAAGCAACGGTGCTGGGCCCACCTGTTGCGGGATATCCACGACCTGGTGGCGCTCTACCCCAAGGACACCGCGCTGGCCCAGTGGGCCGCGGCAGTCCATCAGCTCTATGTCGAGGCCAGGTCTTTCACCCATCCTCAGGCACAACGACGGCGCACCGCTCAACTGGCCTGGGAGCGGCAGCTGCTGGTCATCTGCCAGCCCTTCCTGGCTGACCCGCTAGCTCTGCAGGGCCGGCTGTGCCGGCGCATCGAGCGCCACATCAAGGAACTCTTCGTCTTCGTGGCCGAACCGGACGTGCCGTCGGACAACAACCCCGCCGAGCGCAGCCTGCGCCATGTGGTTATCAGCCGCAAGATCAGCGGGGGCACCCGGTCGGAACGTGGTACCGAGAGCAAGATGACGCTGGCATCCATCTTCGGCACCTGGCGCGCACGAGGCCTGAACCCCCTCGCCGCCTGCCGCCAACTGCTCACTTCCCCTCAAATCTGAACAGTTACGGTTACGGGATGCCGGTCAACCAATCGGCGCCGGCTATTGCTGGTACAGGATGCGCCCGCAGGTACTGCACGGCACCTGTGCGTCGCGGTCGCGCAGCTGGCGCAGCACGTTGCTGGGCAGTGTCATCCGGCACGACAGGCACACGCGACCGTTGTCCACCAGGGCGATGGCCGTGCCGGCCTTGATATGCCGCAGGCGCTCGTAACGCCGCATATCAGCGTCCGGGAATATCGAGGCCATATTTTGGCGCTGGCCGATGGCTTCGTCCCGGTCGATGGCCAGCTGGACCAAGCGCTTATTGAGGTCGGCAACCTCCGACTCCCATCCTGACTCCGCCGATTCCATCTGCTCCAGCGCAGTAACGGCGGCCGCTTCGTGTGTCCGCCGTTCTTCCTCAAGTTCCTGTATCAGCTCATCTTTCTGGGACACCTGGAATTTGTTCGAATCAGCCTCGCGCTGGATCGCGGACAGGTCGCGCCGGGATGTATTGGAGTTATAGAGCCGACTTTCCAACCCAACCAGCCGTTCACGGAGTCGTTCAACCTCATCTCGCTGGGCTCCCAGGTTGGCCTGAATTGCAGCGGCGCGCGCACGGTGTTGTTCGACTTGGCTGGCCAGGTCAGGCCGATTGACTCCGGCGGCGAGCCGTTTTTCGACCCGCACGCGCTCGGAATTGATGCTGTCAATCCGATGGTCGATTTCCTGCAAGGTGAAAAGTTGTTGCGGCGTGGTCATGGCTTTGCATGCTCCGGTCAGCATATCGCCAACGGTTTCAGTCTAGCAGGCATAATGCTGGTGTCAACGCGCGACGGCTTCTCACGCATACCCGCTTTAACCTGTCATTGGGATGAGCGCCCGCTCATCCCGAACGCGTCGAGGGACGTGGGAATCTCGATGAGGTTGAACACACGTCGGCGAACCTCCGTTGCTATGGCGACGGGATTGCCGCGCTTCGCTCGCAATGACAAAGTGGGTACGCATGAAAAGTGGATAGGCGTGAGGCGACGGCCCGCGTGCAATCCACTGGACCCTCTTCCGGCCCAGCTTCGCAACGATCAGTGGGCAACGCTCAGCCGGCCAGGTTCAACGTGTATAGTGGTGGCCACCGCCCCTGGCGCGACTCTATAACTGAAGTTGGCTGAGCGATAACGATGCGCGTGCTCCACTTTTCCGACCTGCATATCGGCGTCGAGAACTATGGTCGCACGGATCCCAACACCGGGTTGTCCACGCGGTTGGGCGACTTTTTAGCCGCGCTTGACGAACTGGTCGAGTTTGCCCTGTCCAACCAGGTTGACCTGGTCGTGCTCGCCGGCGATGCGTACAAAGGTCGCGATCCATCGCAAACGCACCAGCGGGAGTTCGCCATACGCCTGCGCCGACTTTCCGCCGCCGGCATCCCCACCTTTCTGCTCGCCGGCAACCACGACCTGCCGGCAATGGCAAGCCGGGCCAACGCCGTCGAGATATTCGCCACGCTGGATGTTCCCAATGTCTATGTCGGCTCGCGTCTGGCCAACCACACCATCAGTACGCCCGCTGGGCCGGTGCAAATTGTAGCCGTGCCCTGGCCCACCCGCGGAGCCATGCTGGCCCGTGATGAATCCAGGGGACTCTCCATCGAGCAAATCCGCCAGGCGACCGAAGACCGAATGACCGCGGCGATAATGCGCAACGTTGAGACGCTGGACCCGGACACGCCGGCGATTCTCACCGGCCACGTTACCGTCAACGGCGCCACCACCGGAACCGAACGCTCGATGATGCTGGGCAATGACCACGTGCTGAACATGAGCGCCATCGGCCAGCCTCAGCTGGAATACGTGGCGCTGGGCCATATCCACAAGCACCAGGTGCTCCGCGCCGCCGCTCCGGTGGTGGCCTATTCCGGCAGCCTGCAACGGGTGGACTTCTCGGAGGAATCTGACGATAAGGGTTTCTGCGTGGCGGACATCAACCCCCAGGCGCCGCGGGGTCAGCGGCTGCAGGATTTTCAGTTCCATCCCATCGGCGCCCGTCCCTTCGTAACCGTCGCGGCGACCGTTCCCGACGTCGAGGCCAACCCCACCGATTTCGTGGTGAGGGCCATCGGCAGACGGGAGGTCGCCGGCGCAATCGTGCGGCTTCGCATCACGCTGTCCGGTGAGCAATCGGCACGCCTGCGCGATGCAGACCTGCGGCCGGCACTGTCTTCGGCTCACTACGTCGCCAGCATTTCCCGCGAAGTTACCGACCAGGAACGGCGGCGCGCTCCAATCGACTCATCGGATTTGCAACCAATGGCGGCCCTGCGTATGTACCTTGAAAGCCGTGGCGTCAACGCAGATCGACAGCAGTTGATGCTGGAACGTGCGGAGCAGCTGCTGTCCGACATTCAGGCCGGCGAGTAACGGCTGGTGACAGCGCGGCGGTGTCGCGGCGTGTGAATCCGTCCGGTTCTGTTGCCCGCCTATTCTTACACCGATAGAATGACGATACTCTGTCCCGACGACGTCGCCCCAACCCTCCTGTTCCCCACCATTCGCGATTAATACAATGAACCACATCGATTGCGGCGGGACTATCACCAGCGTGCCAGGCATTGAGGCCGGGCATTGGACGAATCGGCGCGCAGCCACGGGATGTACCGCGATACTGTGCCGCCACGGAGCAGTGGGTGGTGTTGCGGTACGCGGCGGATCGCCTGGCACCCACGAAACCGACCTGCTCAACCCTATACGCCGCGTTGACCGGGTGCACGGGGTGATGCTCAGTGGCGGCAGCGCATTCGGACTGGCGGCGGCCATCGGCTTGCAACGCTGGCTGGAAGAGCAGGGCATCGGGTTTGAAACCAGACACGCTCGAGTACCCATCGTGCCGGCGGCCATCCTTTACGACCTGGGCATCGGCGAGTCTTCCGTGCGGCCCGACGCGGATGCGGGTTACGCGGCCGGGGTGGTCGCATCCAACGCTCCGTTAGATGCGGGCACGGTGGGCGCGGGAACCGGGGCTACGGTGGCCAAGGGCCTGGGAGCCGCCGGGGCCATCAAAGGGGGCATCGGTTCGGCCAGCATCACCCTGGCCGATGGCGTGTCGGTCGGCGCGGCGGTCGCCGTCAACGCCTGGGGCGGCGTCTACGACCACCACGACGGCACACTCATCGCCGGCCCACGCCGAGATGATGGACGGATGTCGGACCCCGTCGAGGTAGTGCTCAACGGCGAGGCCGCCGCCGCTGCCCTCCTGGCGAACACCACCATCGGCGTGATCGCCACCGACGCCGCGCTGGACAAGATGCAAACCAACTTCGTCGCTTCCTCGGCCCACGATGGTCTGGCTCTGACCATCCGACCGTGCCATACCCCCACCGACGGCGATACGCTGTTCTGCCTGGCCACCGGCCAAAACGCCGCGCCAGCCGACCTCGTGGCAATCGTTACCGCCGCAACCCAGGTTACCGCCCTGGCGGTCATCGACGCCTTGCAGTCAGCAACGGGCCTGGCCGGCTTCCCGTCGATTCAGGAACTCTGATGCCCAGCGATAACATGTCGGCGGACCGCGACGTGAGGATTGGCTTCATCGGCGTGGGCACGTTGGGTCGAGGTCTCGCCCTGGCGCTGGACGGGGTTGGCTGCAACGTAACCGCCGCCGCCAGCCGCCGTCGGGACAGTGCAAATTGGCTGGCCGATCGCGTCAGCAGTTGTCAGGCGTTGGACGCAGCCCAGGACGTTGCCGATGCTTGCGACCTGGTGTTCATTACCACGCCCGACGGTGCCATTGGCGATGTTGCCGGGTCTGTGAGGTGGCGCAGCGACCAGGGTGTTGCCCATTGCTGCGGGGCGGCATCGGTAGAGTTGCTGGCGTCAGCGGCGGCGTCCGGCGCAGCGGTGGGCGCGATGCACCCCTTTCAAACCTTCGCCGGCCTCAGCGAGCCGGCCGACGCCGCCCGCCGGCTCACCGGAGTAACCTTCGCGGTGGCCGCCACCAGCTGGCTGGAAGACTACCTGCCGCGCCTGGCTGAAACTCTCGGCGGTCGCGCCATCACAATCTCCGACGATATGCGCCCTCTGTACCATGCCAGCGCCGTGCTGGGGTGCGGGCAGGTTACGGCGCTGCTCGACGCCGCCATCAGCCTCTGGTCTGAACTCGGCCTGAGCCCAGAGGAGGGAACACAGGCCGCCATTCCCTTGGCCCGGGCCACCATCGAGGCCATCGCCAACGCCGGCACGGAGGGCGCGGTAACCGGCCCGGCGGTCCGCGGCGACGCCGCCACCGTGCAAGCCCACATGGATGCCCTCGCGCGCCACGCCCCACATCTCGTGTCCTTGTATCGCCAGCTCACCCTGGCGTCCCTGCCCCTGGCTCGCAGCAGGGGAATCGACGCCGAGCGCATCGCGCGTTTGGTCGATGCAGTCGCCGGCGACGGGTCGGCCTGATACAATCGCCCCACCATGGCTATTACAATCAGGCGACTGGCGGAGATGAAGCGGTCTGGGGAGAAAATCCCCATGGTTACCGCTTACGACTACACTGCTGCCCGCATCGCCGACGCCGCCGGAATTCCCATCCTGCTGGTTGGTGACAGCCTGGGCATGGTGGTGCTGGGCTATGATTCCACCATACCCGTCACCATGGACGACATGGTGCATCACGCCCGCATGGTGAGTCGAGGCGCCAAGGAGGCGCTGGTGGTTGCCGACCTGCCCTTCATGGCCTACCAGGTGAACGCCGAGGAAGCGATGCGGAACGCGGGCCGGCTGATGCAGGAGGGGGGCGCTCACACCGTCAAGCTGGAAGGCGGGGTGTCAATCGCCGATACCGTGCGGCGGATCGTCGATGCCGGCGTGCCGGTGATGGGCCACATCGGGCTCACGCCGCAGTCGGTGAACGCGTTGGGAGGATACCGGGTGCAGGGACGCACCAAGGCGGCGGCGCGGCGGGTGCTCGACGACGCCCAGGCGCTGGAGAACGCCGGAGCGTATGCCGTGGTGCTCGAGTGTGTTCCGAGCCCGCTGGCCAAAGTCATCACCGAACGGCTGACCATCCCCACCATCGGCATCGGCGCCGGGCCCGATTGCGACGGTCAGGTGCAGGTGTTCCACGACATGCTGGGGCTGTACTCCGAGTTTCTCCCCAAGCACGCCCGCCGCTACGCCAACCTTGCAGAGGACGTGTCGGCGGCGTTTCGCCGGTACGCCGAGGATGTCCGCGGTGGCGATTTCCCCAGTGCGGCGGAAAGCTTCACGATGAACGAGAGTTTGCTGACCGACCTGCTGGATACCTGATGTGGGGTTTCAGCTGGAGGAGGAGCAGGTAGAACGCGGCAGTCCGTTCGACGTGGTGGCCCAACATATTGACAGGTTCCTGTCCACCTTCCTGATTCTCTGGGCCACACTCACCAGCATCGTTTCCTACTCGCGAATTATTACTTCCGGGAGCGAGCCGCTTGCCTGGCACGAAACTGCTACAATCACCATATCCGCCGCCGCCGTCACGGTCGGAATCGTGTTCCCGCTGTCCATCGCCGTCGTAGAGGGAATACCAATGGTTTTTGCACATTTCATCAAACTCCGTAATCGCGAGGAAGGCCGCGAGCAAGGCCGTAAAGAGGGGCGCGATGCAGCCAACCGTCTATGGATGGATTGGGTCAGGCGCAAAGCGGAGGCCGAATCTGCTGGGGAGTCTTTCGATGAGCCGCCCCCCAATCTGCAATCCAGTAACGGTGCCAACGATAGCTCGCCTGTTTGATCACCAACTGCATCCAAGGACGAACGCAATATGCCCAGACTCGAAGGAAAGACCGCGATCGTAACCGGAGCCAGCCGCGGCATCGGCGCCGAAGTGAGCCGGCTGTTCGCTGCCGAGGGCGCCCGCGTCATTTGCGCTGCCCGCACGGTGAACGAGGGAGACCACCCTCTGGAAGGTTCCCTGGCCAAAACCATCGCCGATATCAAGGAAGCCGGCGGAGAGGCCACTGCGGTGGCCTCCAACATATCGCTACCCGAAGACTGCGAGATGCTGGTGGAGGAAACCCGTCGCATCTACGGCCCGGTGGACGTGCTGGTCAACAACGCCGCCCTCACCTACTACTTGCCCATCAAGGACTTCCCGGTCAATCGTTGGATGCGATCCTGGGCGGTAAACTTCCACGCCCCCTTCATTCTCAGTCAGCGGGTGTTGGCCGACATGATCCCACGCGAGTCGGGCAGTATCGTCAACATATCCTCCGGCGCCGCCGTCGGCCCGGGTCGGGGGCCGTACACCACGCCAACCAACAACGGAACCTGCTATGGGGCGGAAAAAGCCGCCCTGGAACGGTTCTCCCAGGGACTGGCCCAGGAAGTTTTCGAACACGGTATCTCGGTAACCGCGGTGGCGCCCTCCCTGGTAGTACCGACCCCGGGCACGGTTTTCCACCACCTGGTGGATGGCATGGACGATCCACGCGGCGAACCGCCGGAGATGCTGGCCCGGGCCACGCTTTTGCTAGCGTCGGAATCTCCGGAAAAAGTCACTGGTCGAGTGTGTTACAGCCAGCAGATTCTGCTTGAATTCGGCTGGATCGAAGCAGGCCGAGGCTGGGGAGTAGACGACACCCGAGGACCGGGCAGCGGATACAGCCAAATCTGACCGCCGTGGTAAGATAGCCGAAACTCCCAGTACAGGAGACCCACCATGGAATTCCAGTTCGGTACTGAGGACGCAACGTTCCAGAACGATTTGCGTCAGTTTATCTCCGACGAGTACGTTCCCGAATGGGAACTGGGCGAACGGAGTGCTGGCGAGGATAATTGGCAGCGAACGCTGGACGTGCGCCGCAAGCTGGCCGACCGGGGATGGCTCACCATGCACTGGCCGGAGGAGTACGGCGGACAGGCCGCCTCACCGGTTCGCACCGCCATCTTCAACGAGGCGATGACCTACCACCGTGCGCCCGGCCGCGACAACTTCGGTGTCCGCATGATGGGCGCCACGCTGATGATTCACGGCACCGATGAGCAGAAGGCCGAACACCTGCCCCTGGTCGCCAAAGGTGAAGTGCAGTGGTGCCAGGGCTACAGCGAACCCGAATCCGGTTCCGACCTGGCCTCCCTGAGCACCCGCGCCATCCGCGACGGCGACGAGTTCGTCATCAACGGCAGCAAAATCTGGACCTCCATGGGGCATCGCGGCGACTGGATCATGCTGCTGACACGCACCGATACCGACGCGCCCAAGCACCGGGGCATCAGCTTCTTCCTGGTCGACATGAAAACGCCGGGCATCGAGGTGCGCCCCATCATCAACATGGGCGGTCGCCACGAGTTCAACCAGGTGATTTTTGACAACGTTCGCGTTCCCGCACGCAACATCGTTGGCGAGGAAAACCGCGGCTGGTACGTCGCAGTTACCCTGCTGGATTTCGAACGCTCCGGAATCGACTACTCGGCAGCGGCCCGCCGCCATCTAGACGACACGCGCCAGTGGGCCGACGGCATCAACCGCAACGGCAAGCCGCTGAGTCAGGAACCCTGGGTTCGCAACGTGCTGGCCGACCGCTACATCGAAACCGAAGTCGCCCGGCTCATCGCCTACAACGTGGCCTGGATGCAGGGCGAGGGGTTGGTGCCCAACAAGGAAGCGTCGATGTCCAAGGTATTCGGCAGCGAAACCGTGCAGCGCACCACTGCTTCGTGCCTGGAAATCATGGGTATGTACGGTGGCCTGCGCGACGAAAAGTGGACACCGCTGGAAGCGGATATGCAGGAGCACTGGCTGCGCGCCTTTTCGCATACGATCGCAGCCGGCACCAGCGAAGTGCAGCGCAACATCATCGCCAGCCGGGGCCTGGGCTTGCCGAGGGGGTAAGGATCTTCAGTGCTTCCGGTTGCATCCAACGGGCGAAATCACGCCCGGCCGGGTTCCTGGTTGACCAATCGTTTCATAGGTAAACTTGAGCGTAGTCCGTTTGGATGCCCACTGCGACCGCCGGCGGTGCCCGTGATCCTTGGTGTTGCCGAACGCAATTCTGGTTCAAATTCCCCGGCAGAAGGTCGCGGGTTATTTGCTATCCATTCACCACGAAAGTGGCGCAGGCAAAGCGGAATTCTTCATCAGATTCGGATTCAATCCATTACAATGGGAAGCGTTAGCCGTCGCGTTGAGAGCACACGTGGTCAACAACCAAATCGCCAATATCCTCGAAACCAATTACGGTACGGCCTACGTAGTTGAAGGCAGGCTGGAGTCGCCGGACGGGCGCAATCCTTGGGTCAGATCCGTTTGGTTCGTCGACACAGGGTCGCAAATCCCTAGATTGGTTACCGCCTATCCGATAATGGTGTGATGATGTTCAACGAATATGAACGGATTATACTCACGGAAAACCTTCCAGAGCATGACCTCGAAATTGGTGACGCGGGTACCATCGTAGAAGTGCTCGGGTCGGGTGAAGCATTTTTGGTGGAGTTTTTCACCCTCGACGGGAACACCATAGCCGTCGCTTCCGTGTTGACATCGCAAGCTCGCGCCGCGACTCATCGGGACATAACCCACGCCCGCAGTGCACAATCCGCCGTCTGAGCATACGTCCCAAAATGGTGAACACCATGCCCTCCAACCCAGTCCTTTACAACCTTACCGACGACGGCATTGCTGTCCTGACGCTGAATAATCCCGAACGGCGCAACGCCCTCTCATCCGAAACGTTGGCGGCGTTGGAGAACCGGTTGACGCAGCTCGCCAATGATCGCGATGCCAGAGTGGTTGTTATCCGCTCTCGTGGGCCGGTGTTCAGCTCCGGCCACGACCTGAACGAACTGGTTGACGGCGACGCCGAGCAATACACGGACGTCTTTGCCGCCTGCACCCGCGTTATGGAGGCTATCCGCCTGCTGCCCAAACCGGTAATCGCCCAGGTGCAGGGACTGGCCACTGCCGCCGGCTGCCAGCTGGTTGCAACCTGCGACATCGCCGTCGCGGCTGACAACGCCGCCTTTGCGACGCCAGGCGTCCAGATCGGATTGTTCTGCACCACACCCGGCGTGGCGGTGGCCCGTTCGGTCATGCCCAAAAAGGCCATGGAGATGCTGCTCACCGGCCGCCCCGTCTCGGCGCAGGAAGCTCTGGAGTTTGGCCTGATCAGCCGCATCGCGCCGGCCGACGAACTGGAAGAACAGGTCATGGCATTGGCAATGCAAATCGCCTCCGCCAGCGCCCACACCCTCGCTTTGGGCAAGGCCGCCTTCTACCAGCAGATCGAAATGGATCGCCCCGCAGCCTACCAGTTCGCCAGCCAGGTCATGGTGGACAACCTGCTGGCCGACGACGCCAGAGAGGGCATCTCCGCGTTCCTGGAAAAGCGTCCTCCGGTGTGGACGACCTGATTCGTTAAGTTTCCCAACCAAAGGGACTGGAGGTCAGCATGGCTCTGCAGGAATTCATCCGAGGTTCGTTCGATAGCCATTGGGAATGGATGGAACGCTACATCGACGGCCTCACTCAGGCTGAAATCGAGTTCCGCCCCAACGACCAGTGCCACTCCATCGGCTTCATCCTGTGGCACTACGGGCGGGCGCTGGACATGTGGGTGCAGTCACTAGCGCGGCGCGGAACCCAGCTTTACGAATCAGAATGGGCGGAACGATTGGACAAGCAACCCGAGCCCATGGACGTGGGCTTCGGCTACTCGGCGGAAGATTTGGGCAACTGGAATTGTCCCGACAAGGCCGTGCTCGTGGAATATGCCAACGCCGCCCGTAACAACCTGCTGGGATTCCTGGCCGAGCACGACGACGCCTCGTTGGTCAGCACCGAAATGACCAATCGCCGCGGCGAAACCATGGCCGTGGTCGGTATGTTCCGCCTCCTTATCTGGGAGATCAACCAGCACGGCGGACAGGCCGGCTACCTGCGCGGCATGCAGCGCGGCTTGAACCAATAACCGGAAACACCCCTCCCCCTGCGACCGAATCCCCTCTCCCTTGATGGGAGAGGGTTAGGGTGAGGGTGGAATCTCTACACCCAAGACGTTCCTACTCAACACGTCCCTTCCCAGCAATGCAGAGCAGCGCCACAACCCCAGGAGATTCACCAATGACTACCACCACGCAATACCGCTACAACCCCCTGCACCAGGACATAATTTGCGCCGAATCCGCCATCGACGCGCTGCCGGCCACCGTGGACGCCTTGGGCGCCAGCCGGGCGATGATCACCTGCGGGCCAACGATCCTGCGGGCCTGCAACGTAGTCCCACGGGTTCAGGAGGCGCTGGGGTCCCGCTACGTCGGCACCTACTCCGGCGTTTTGCCGCACTCGCCGGTGCAAACGGTCGAAGAGGGTGCGGCGATGGCGAAAGAGACGCAACCCGATGTCTTCATCAGCGTGGGCGGGGGCAGCACCCACGACACCACCAAGGCAATCGCCACGCTGCTGGCCGAGGGCGGAGACATCCGCGACTATGCCGTCATCTTCGAACCGCCGGACAAAATTATAGTGCCGCCCACGCCGTCGCCCAAGCTGCCCATCCTCAGCGTGCCCACCACCATGGGGTGCGCCGAGTTCAGTCGCGGTGGCGGCGGTATCACTGACCACGAGCAGGGCCGCAAACTGAGCATCGCCGGCGACGGCGTAACCCACCGCACCGTCATCATCGACGGCCAGGCCCTGGCCACCACTCCTCTGCGCATCCTGGTGTCCACCGCCATCGGGCAATTGCGCATCGCCATCGAGACAGTCTATTCCACCGGGCGCAACCCCATCGGCGACGGCATGGCGCTGCACGCGATTCGGCTGCTCTTTGAGAACCTGCCCAAATGCCACGAAGGCGACATCGACACGCTGCTCACCACCAAGACCGCCTGCGCCATGGCTTCGCTGGCGTCCTTCGGCGGCCTGGGCCTGAACACCGCAACCTGCCACCACGTGGGCGGCCTGTACGACGTGCCGCACGGCGAGGCCAACGCCATCCTGCTGCCTCACACCATGCGCTACAACCTGGACGCCTGCGCCGACCGACAGCGACTCATCGCCGAGGCCATCGGGGTCGCCAACAGCACCATGACCGACGAGGAGGCTGGCCTGGCGGCTGCGGATGCTGTAGACGGCCTGTGCCGCGATCTGGAGCTGCCCCGCACCTTGCGCGAGGTGGGCGTGCCGGAGGACGGCCTGGAATACATCGCCACCGCCACCCTCCAGGACCGCAGCCTGAGCACCAACCCCAAGCCCATCACCGACGCGGGGCCGATCATGGAGGTGCTGCACGCGGCCTACTAAAAAAATTCCCTCTCCGTTGAGGGGAGAGGGACAGGGTGAAAACCCAGAAAATAGTCGGGGCGAGGGCGTGACCGTCAGACCTGCTCCGACACTTGCAGGAAAACTACTCCGGCAGCATCGGCCCGAGCTTGATCGGGTGGGTCAATAGCGTACCCCGCCACCACCGCGATGGATTCTTCGTCGAATACCGCAGCCAAGATATCCGCTGTCTCCCGCGCCCGGCGGATATCGCCCGCGGCGACTTTGTTTGACGCTTCGATAGATACCCAAACCGGCGTTGGCGCCGCTTGTCTTTGGGCCCGAACGATAATGTCAGTTTCGGTGACTCTGTTTTCCTGACGACCGGTAATCACACCGTTATCCGCACCGGTTTCCACGGGATCAGTCAGGGCGGGCACGGGCTCCTGCGCCGGGCTTTGCATCACCCGAGTTCGCCTCAACCCCAAGCGTTGGCTGATCAGTGGCCGGATCCGACGGTGCAATAGCGTTTCCAGCGCGAAGCCTTTCAAATCTCCTACGTCGGTCTTCAGTTGGGCCACATCCGTCTTCAGCTCGGCCACATCGGTCTTCAGCTCGGCCACATCGGTCTTCAGCTCGGCTACGTCGGTCTTCAGCTCGGCTACGTCGGTCTTCAGCTCGGCCACATCGACTTTCAGCTCGGCTATGTCGGCCTCAATACGCTCGAGGCGGACCGGCATGCCGAGGAATTCCTCCGTCAATAGGACACGAAGAAGCAATCGCTGCGCATTCGGATTCGCCTGCAATTCGGCGATTATACGTGCAACCAAAGATTCCGGGTCGATTTGCGGTTCGGCGGCCACCTTTAGATTCTACCACCCACTAGCTTTTATCCTGCATCCGGCAGCGTCACAAATTCTCGATCTTCACCGGCTCCACCAGATCGGCCAGGTTGAATCCGAAAACCCGGGAGTAGAAGTACGCCTCCGCTTCCAGCGCCCGCTTGATGTTCTCGGCCCGCCGGAATCCGTGCTGCTCGCCCTCGAAGGGCAGATACGCGCAGGGCAGACCCTTGGCCCGCACCGCGTCGAACATCATTTCGGCCTGGTTGGGCGGTACGATGCGGTCTTCCAGACCCTGCAGCAGGATGATTGGGCAGGACAACCCCTCCACATGGCGGATGGGCGAACGCTGCCGGTACGTCTCCGCCCCCTCCGGATATGGAGCAACCAGCCGGTCCAGGTAGCGCGACTCGAACTTGTGCGTATCCGACGCCAGGGCTTCCAGGTCGGAGATGCCATAGTAGCTGGCGCCGGCGGCGAACACGTTGCGAAACGTCAGCGCGGCCAGCGTCGTGTAACCGCCGGCGCTGCCGCCGCGAATCGCCAGGCGGTCGCCGTCGGCCAGACCCTGATGCACTAGGTGGAGCGCGGCGTTGGCGCAATCGTCCACATCCACCACGCCCCAGTTGCCGTTGAGCAGTTGACGGTACGCTCGGCCGTAGCCCACGCTGCCGCCGTAGTTCACGTCTACCACCGCAAACCCTCGCGTCGTCCAGAACTGGATGGACATATCCAGCACTCCCGACGCCGCGCCCGTCGGCCCGCCGTGACTCGACACCAGGAGGGGTGGTTTCTCGCCGTCGGGCGGTACAAACTCGGGATTGCGGGGCGCGTAATACAGCGCGTAAGCCGGCCGGCCGTCGTTGGATGGAAACTCGATGCTCTGCGCCGGGGATATGTAGCCCGCATCCACCGCAGTTGACGAGGATTGCCGCAGGGTGTCCCAGTAGCCGTCGCTCAGGTTTACCCTTATGAGAGACAGGTGCCGGTCGGCCGCGCCGGCAATCACAATGGCCGTCCGGCCTGATACCGCCAGGTCGCCGCGGCCGGCTTCTGTAGCCGGCACGTCCAGAGCCGTCATTGTGCCGACAGATGGGTTCAGCAAGTTCAGCGACCATACACCACGCCGGTTCACCGAGCATACCACGTTGCCGTTGCCAGCAAATCCGTAGGTGCGGGTGCCAAACATCCATTGAGGCCGGGCATATTCAGCGTCATCCGGATACAGCGCTTCGTGCTCGCCATCCTGGTAGCGGTACAAGTTCCACCAACCCGTCTGATCGGACACGTAGTGCAGCACGCCGTCGGGCGACCATTCGGGCTGAAACACCGAGACGCTCTCGCCGCCAGCCATCAGCGTCGCCTCGCCCAGCGAACCGTCCTCCAGCACCGACGCCGTCCAGAGATGCGTACCGTCCCAGGGCATGTTGGGATGATTCCAGGACAGCCAGGCCAGCGTACTCCCGTCCGGACTCAACCGGGGTGTTGAGACAAAATCCCAGCCCGACGCCAGTACCGTCTGTTCCCCATTGCCGCCAGCCGGCACGGCGGCGATGGTGTTGACGATGTTGTCGGGGTCGGTGTGGTCCTCCCGGACACAGATGAGGCGGTTGCGGCCGCTGTCCAGTACGGCGTCGGCGTAGCGCAGCGGGGCGTCGGGCGTGATGGCCACGGGCCCGCTGCCAGGCTCCACCCGGTAGATGCGCTGGTCGTCGAAGTTCGAGAACCAGACCACGCCGCCGCTGGCCAGCCACGCTCCGCCGCCGTACTCGTGAACGCGCGTGCGCGCGTTGAAGGGCGGTGGGTTTACTTCAGTAACATGCCCGTCGGGTGTCATTCGCACGACGACGTAGCGCCCGCCTTCGGACAGGCGCGATTCCGTCCAGAGCACCGCGTCGCCATCGATGGCAACCTGCCCCAAACCCACGGCCTCGGCCACAATGGCATCGGCAGTGATGGGCGAGCGCCAGCAACCGTAGGGAGCAGTGGTCGGGGTGGTGGTGGTCATGTTTGAAACTCCGGAAGCGTCCACATCGGTAAGCATTATTGTGGCATCAGAGGCCCGGCGTGGCAACGCCCCCGCACATTGAAAAACCACTACGCGAGCTGGAGACTTGGGACGGAATCAGCTCCACTTGAATATCGGCCTACCCATATAGCGTGATGGGTGCGGAGCTCCTGGCCCCCCACGCCGGCCAGCGCGCACTGCTGGAGTTTAAGCCCTTATGCAGCCGGGTACCAGCTGGCAGATGGCGTTTGAGGCGGCCTTCAGCATGACTGTCACAGAGTTCTATGAACTGTTCGAGGAGCATCGTGCGGCCGGCTTCCCGCAGCTGGACGTGCCCCTGTTCAAACCTTTATTCTTGCGCGACGACTGCGCTACCTCACCGCCGGAATCACCTCGCTGGCTATGGTTTCCATGGCGGGGAATACCTCCGCCGGGTCGCCGGAGTAGGGTGATACGACGATGCGGGAGACTCCCACGTCGGCGAAGGCCTGGGCGTTGGCGCGCATCTCGTCCGGCGTGGTGCCCAGGGTGAAACGGCCCGGCCTCCCGCCCTGCAACGGCACGCTGACCGACACCGGTATGGTCGCCGGATCACGGTCGGCGCGCTCGGCCTGTTCGTGGAGGTAGCGGATGCCCTGGGCCAGGTCCTCCGGAGGCATGGCGGTGGGATGCCAACCGTCGCCGTGGCGCGCCGCCCGCCGGATGGCCGCCCGGCTGGTGCCGCCGATGAGCAGCGGCACGCCCTCCGGACGCACTGGGCGCGGCGAGAAGGCCATATCCGAGAACTGGAAGAATCGCCCGTCGTGGCGCGGATCGTCCTCGCACCACAGGGTCTTCATAATCTCGATGGACTCGTCGGTATACGCGCCCCGCTCGGCGAAGGGCACGCCCATGGCCTCCAGTTCGGTGTCAATGACGCCGACGCCCACGCCCAATACCACCCTACCGTTTGACAGCTGATCCAGCGTCGCCGCCTGCTTGGCCAGCCGCATGGGGTTGTGGTAAGGCAGCACCAGGACGCTGGTGCCCAGCATCACACGCTGGGTCTGGGCAGCGGCAAAGGCCAGGATGGTCATGGGGTCGTAGTACGGGCGGTTGCCGAGTCGTTCATAAACGTAGCTGACGTTGAATACGTGGTCGCTGGCCCAGACGGAATCAAAGCCCAGCTCCTCGGCGCGGACGGCGGTTCGCACCACCTCCTGCACGTCGGTCAATCCCTGGTTGTTGGATAGCGAAAAGCCAATATTCATAGTTCATCTCCCGTGATAATGTTCACCCTCACCCCAACCCGCTCCCATCAAGGGAGAGGGAGATTCTGATCCGTCATTGCGAGGAGCGTAGCGACGTGGCGATCCCGTGGGTGCATTCGGTTTTCTGGGGAAGGAGATTGCCACGTCGCCTCGCAATGACACTGCCTAAACTAATCCGTAAAGAAGTTGCGCGGGTTGTCCACCATGATGGCATCCACGTCGGCCTGGGTAGCGCCTAACTCCAGTAGACGCGGCAGTACGTTGCGCGTGATGAACAGGTAGCCGTCAGGGTTGAAGGCATCCCGCTCCCGTCGCAGCTCCTCTGAAGGCTGCACCACCGGGGTGGAATGGTCGTGGGACAGCATCAGGCGGTGGGCCCATCCGGCGTCAATCAGCTGCTTGACCACCTCGGTGCGCGGCTCCCACCTGGGGGTCTCTGGTGTTCGGCCCCCCGGATAGCGGTCGAGGCCCAGCCAGACGCCTTCGTCCAGCAGGCCGGTCAGGTAACCGACGTCGGTGTCGTCGTTGCTGTGGCCGATGTAAACCAGGTTGAGGTCGACGCCCTCTTCCTTGAGGATACGCACCTGCTGCTCGCCAACCCGGTCGGGCGACCAGGTATGGGTACTGATGCGTGTACCCGTGGCGTTGCAGGCCCGGGCCGCGGCGCGCAGGACGATCTCCTCGTTCTCGGTAACGCCGCCCCGGTCGCTGGCCACCTTGATGATGCCGGCCTTGACGCCGGTGTCCTCGATGCCCTCCTCGATTTCCTTGATGAAGAGGGCCGCGACCTTGTCCACCGGCGCGCCCCAAAAGATGCGCGGGATGGCTAGGTGATTCCCGGTGCAACCGATGACATGGACGCCTGTTCGTCGGCTCACTTCCTGCATCATGGCAACGTCCCGACCCAGGTCCAGTGTCGTAACGTCGATGATGGTTCGGACGCCGCCCTGGTAGGCTTCGGTGAGCGCCGCCGTCGCCCCTTCGGCGATGGCCGCCATGTCCTGGAATCCAGGATAGGTTGCCGCCGTGCCGGCCGCTCCCAGCGTGATGTGCTCGTGGCTCAGGGTGAATCCCAGGTCGGCGGAATCCACCGGCCCCAATACCGTATTGACTGCTGTCATGTTGGTTCCCTCCGTTGGCGCTTGCCGCGTCGTTCGGCCAGATTGCCACATTGGTACGGAACTGGCAATGCGGAGGCCGGGCACACCAGGGCATTTCGATTATCAGACAGAAAACGGCTGGCCGCCGCTGTCATTACGCGGATTGAAACGACGTGGCAATCCGTATGCCTTCCCACTTTGTCATCGCGAGGAGCATAGCGACGTGGCAATCCCCAAGCCTACGCACTTTGTCATTGCGAGCGTAGCGTGGCAATCTCGTCGCCGCAGCAACGGCGGTTCGCCGACGTGTGTTCAACCTCATGGAGATTGCCACGTCGCTATGCTCCTCGCAATGACAGATCAACGTTGTGCTCTTCGCAATGACAGATTAAAGTGGGTACGCGTGACCATGGCATTACCATTGCCCACACTGCCACCATTGTTACGACGATCGACGTTAGATTGACGCGCCAGAATCCGCCGCACCACGATTCCCCTCTCCTTCCGGAAGGGGTTTACGGTGAGGGCAGTGTTTCCAAAACCCGCAGCGCCTCCACCAGGTACGCGGCAGCCGCTCCCGGCATCAAGCGGTCGTCATCGTCCCGCAACATTCCCTCGGCATCGACGCTGACGTGGGTCCAATGGGGGACGAACGGGCCCAGCAGTTGCTCGGCGTTGTCGGCGCAGAGGCCGCCGGCTACCACCAAGCCCAGTTCCGGCGCGTCCCACGCGATGGCATCCAGGTAGCTCACGGAACGGGCAGCGTCCAATGGGAGGCCCAATCCCTCCGAGGCGTCCACCAGCACGTCGGTGACTAAACCGACGTAGTCGGCGCAGCGACGGGCGATCTCAGCCGGGTCGTGGCCGGCCGATTCCATGGCCTCGCGGCCCACCTGCAAGACGATGCGTCGTGGATTGCTGAGGCGGCGGTATTCGGCGAGTGCGCCCAGGTCGGGCCAAGGTTCACCACGGGTAGCATTGATCTGCACGCCGTGGCAATTGGGGCCGCCAACGTCGCTGGCGTGGGTCAGCGCATCGGCCAGGTCGGAGCCGGACCGGGGTCGGTAATGCACCAGGTTCAGGCAACGCGGGTCATCAGAAAAGATACCGGCGATACTGTCCGGCGGCGGACAGCGCCCGGGAGCGCCACTTGTCCGCCCGGCCAACAGGGCGTTGCTCAGTAGCACTCCGCACATCAGCAGCCGGTCCGACGCCGCCGGCAGATGTTGCAATATTTCTGCTACTTCGCCGCCCGTTGAGAAGCCCGTGATGCCGATGTAGGGAGTCATCAGCTGACCGGCAGGCCCAGCTGCTCTGCCGCCATCTGACGCAGCAGATACTTCTGCACCTTGCCGCTGGACGTCATGGGGTAGTCGTCCACAACCACCAGGTGGCGGGGTATCTTGAAGCTAGCCATCTTGCCCCGGCAGAAACCGTCCAGGTCGGTTTCGGTGATGGCCTGCCCCGGCTCTACCACCACGCAGGCACAGGCGACTTCCGTCAGGCGGGGGTCGGGGACGCCCACGACCTGCACCTTGTTCACCGCCGGATGGTCCAGCAGGAAAGCCTCCACCTCGGTGGGGTCCACGTTTTCGCCGCCCACCTTCAGCTGATCCTTGTACCGCCCCAGGAAGCGCACGCTGCCGTCGTCCCGGATCGTCGCCACGTCGCCGGTGTGGAGCCAACCGTCGTCGTCAATCGCTTCGGCGGTGGCCTCCGGGCGCTTGTAGTAACCCTGCATCAGGGCGTAGCCCCGCACGCACAGTTCGCCCATTGTGCTGGGCGGCAGGGTGCCACCGGTGTCGGGGTCGATGACTTTGAACTCGTAACCAGGCAGCGGGTGGCCGCTCTCGACGCAACGGTCGTCGATGGGGGCGTCCAGGAAGGTGCGGGTCGCGCCGACGCCCACCTCGGTCATCCCCCAGGCCGACAGGCTGGGGCACAGCTTCTCCTGGGTCGCCCGGGCCACCGGCTCGCTGCTGGCCATGCCCACCGCCAGCAGGATGGTTCGCAGACTGCTCACGTCCACCCGGTCAATGGCGGGATGGTTGGTCAGGTCGAAGAAGTGGGAATCGAAGCCGTTGAGCACCGTGGCCTGCTCCGCTTCCAGCAGGTGCAACACCTCGCCGGCGTCGAACATGGTGGTCAGCACCATGCGCGCGCCGGTAACCCACGACATCAGCGGCCCCTCGTAGAGTCCGAAGCAGTGGAACAGGGGCAGGTACATCAGGATGGTGTCCCGAGGCGACATGGCCATCCGGTTGGCGGCGTCGGTGATGGTGCGGATGGGATTGTGGCAGTGCATCACGCCTTTGGGAAAACCAGTGGTGCCGCTGGTGTACATCAGCAGGAAGGTATCGTCAGGGCTGACGGCAGCCTCCCGCTGGGCCAGCTCGTCGGCGGGTACCTCGTCAGCGCCGGCCAGCATCGCATCCCAGGCGATGGCACCGGCGGGCCGCTGTTCTCCCAGCATGATGACGTTGCGAAGGGCCGGGAAGGCCGCCGGGCGCAGGTTGTTGGGGTCGCCGCCGGCGATTTCCGGCGCTACCTCGGCCACCATCCCGCCGAAGTCCACCGGGCCGGAGCGGTCCATCAGGATGAGGACGGCAGAGTCGGAATGGTTGACCAGGTATTCCATGTCCGACGTGCGGAACCTGGTGTTGATGGGAACCAGCACCGCGCCGATCTTGGCCACGCCGCCCAGCAGGAACAGCCATTCAACCCGGTTCGGCATCCAGATGGACACCTTGTCGCCGGCCTGCACGCCCAGGTTGATCAGCGCCCGCGCCACCCGGTCGATCTCGTCCCGAAATTCTGCGAACGACCAGCGCTGGCCTTCGTACACCAGGGCCTCCCGCGGGCCAAACCGCCATGCGGCCTGATTGATAAGTTCGCCTACAGTCTGTTTCTCAAACCAATCGGGCATGAGTCAATTCCTCTACTACAACCTCGTGGTCAAAATACGGCCTTTCCGGGCACGCGGTAGCGAGTCTAGAAAACGCGCCCCAGGTCCACCTGCAATCCCGGGAGAAGCGGGGAAGTCAAAATATCGGTAGCGCCGTATCGTCCGGCGACTATGTACCGTTCGCCAGCCAACCTCAGCTGTTCAACCGTTGCTTCGACGGGATGTGCCATCCAGTACTCAGCGACACCGAATCGCGCGTACAATTCCATCTTGATGTTGCGATCCATCGCCTCCGTGGACGGCGATGCAACCTCGACCACCAGGTCGGGCGCGCCGTGGATGTTGGGCTCGGTAATGATACCGGCCCGGCCCGCCGCAACGAACAGCAAATCGGGCTGCACCACGTTGGTGTCGGACAGGTAGACATCCGTCGGCGCCACGAACACCTCGCCCAAGCCGTTGTCCCTGACGAATGACGCCAACGATACGGCCAAATTTAGCAGAACTCTCTGATGAGGTGTGGTTGGCGCTGGAGCCAAAATCAAATCACCGTCTATCAGTTCGTAGCGAACGTCATCGGAGCTGTTCAGGTAATCCTGATAGGTGTACTTGACACCTGGCTTGGGGGTAACCACGGCTTGCCATCCTCTCCGGTCATCTCACCAAAGTCCCGTCGCCAATCCTGTCTATCCGGTTAGTCCGTGCAGATCTGAGACCGCCGGCGCCAGGGCCTTCAGCTCCGGCATCACCTCTTTCGCGAACAGGCGCATATTCGCTTCAGCTTCTGCGTAGGGCATGGCCGCGTAGCTGAAGGCGCCGACGTAGCTGTCGTGGCCGGTACGCGCCTGGATGTGCCTAATTTTCTCGAAGCATTGTTCCGGCGTGCCCCACACCTGCAGGTTCACGAAGAAGTCCACCACCTCGTCGTCGCCATAATCGAACATCTTCTCGGCCACCTTGCCGTAGTATTCGTACCCCTTGATGTCCTTGTGCACGTCCGCCTTGAACTCGTAATGATCCATCACGGTGTTCCAGTAGCCGCCGATGTAGCGGCGAGCCATCTCCCGGGCGTAGTCCTCGTCCTCGTGGCAGAAGGTCCAGCAGGCTACCACCGGGGCCGGCGGGTTGCCGGCGTTGCTCTCGGCCCAAGCGGTCCGGTAGTTGGTCAGGTCTCGCTCGACTTCGTCCCAGGGTTTTTGCGGGATCACGAGCATGCCCACGCCCAGCTGCGCCATGATGCGGCTGCTCTCGGGCGAGATGGCGGCGGCGAAGGTGCGGCCCTGAAAACTGCGGAACGGGTTGGGGCGGATTTCCCGGCGGGGCTGCTTGATGTATTCGCCGTCAAACTCGCAGAACCCGCTCTCCAGCCCGCTCAGGATGCACTCGGCCGACTCGATGAACCGGGTGCGCGATTCGTTCATGTCGACACGGAACCCGTCGTATTCCACCTTGGCCAGGCCGCGCCCAATGCCCAGGATGAACCTGCCGTCGCTCAGGTTATCCAGCATGGACACCTGCTCGGCGACGCGCATGGGGTCGTGCCACGGCAGCACGCAAACCATGCTGCCCAGCTGCATGTCGGTGGTGCGTCCGGCCATGTAGGTCAGGAACTGCAGGACGTCGGGGCACATGGTGTAGTCGGTGAAGTGGTGCTCAACTCCCCAGATTGACTCAAACCCCAGCGGCTCCGCCAGGTCGGCCAGACGCAATTCGTCCCGATACACCTGGTAGTCGGTCGTGAACTTGCCGGGGTTCTGAAAGATAGTGGCGGTCCCTACGTGCATGGTCTCCCCTTCTACTCTTCGACGTCAGATTCTTCGGCGGGCAGGTAATCGTCCGGATTCAGTCCATCTTCAGCCAAACGTTTCCTGATGGCAGCCAACGCCGCTTTCCGGCCTTCCTTTCGACCTTCCTTTCGACCTTCCTCACGTTGCCGTTCTTTCAACGGTTCGAGCAGGTGCTGGTTGAGAAATTCTGCAATTACCACGGTGGACCTCCAAATTTCCCCGGCGACGCGGAATAGCGCCACCGATCCCCCGTAAGTGACACCCAAACTGGTGAGTGCGATGATGGCGATGGTCAACTCGCTTGGTTGATCCGCTCTAGTGACACCGTACCACAGCAGGACGGCGTACATCCCGCAGGACGTTGCTGCCTTCAGCGCTCGTTCCCAGAAACGCCTCACAGCATCGGCCGCACTTTCTCCGGCGCGCAGGCCTGCATGACGGCCTGTGTTGACGCGATTTCGGGACGGGCGGAAATAACCCGCACCAGCGCCACGTCCAGACCCTCGGCCAGGTTGGCGAAGGCGGCGGCGGCTCCGTCCGGCTTGCCGTAATAACCGACGGCCAGCAGGCCATCAGACGGGTAGGCGTCGGCCACCTCGTCCATGTCGCCGCCGCGGGTGCGGATGGCATCGGCGCCGGCCAGCTCCTCGGTGTAGCCCATGCGCTCGAAGTGAGCCCGGTAGCCGAAGGAACGCTCGCGTTCCGTTGGAACGGCGGCGCCCAGCGGGTAGCCCAGGCAGTTCTTGGCGAAGGCCCGCCGCGCCACGTCCTCGTCATCGTCTACGCAGATGCGAATATACTCCACAACCTTGACCTCTGATGGGTCGCGACCCACCCGTCCGGCTCCCTCGGCGATGCGCTCCCGACTCCAGGCGATCTGCGCCGGCGTGCACCAATTGAGGCAGACGCCGTCGGCCAGCTCCCCGGCCAGACGCAGCATTTCGGGACCCAGGGTACCGAGGTACACCGGCGTGTTCGGCGCCGGGCGAATTGCCATGCGGATATTCTGATAATTGATCTGCTCACCCTGATAGGTCACGCGCTCGCCGCGCACCAGGCCGCGCACGGTGGTCAGGTAATCCCGCATCAGGCCCAGCGCCGATACCCGAGGGTAGCCCAGGTCGCGGCGGTTGGCGGGGCGGTAGGCGCTGCCGGCTCCGATGCCCATGATGAACTTGCCGCCCGTTTGCTGGCTGACGGTGCCGCCGGACATGGCGAAACCAATGGGCGTGCGGTACATGACCGGCGAGACGCCGATGCCGGTGGTCAGGCCGCCGGGCACCACCTCGGCGCTGGCTTCCCAACGGCGCGCGCACACCTGGAAGGAGTCGGTGCCGATATTCTCGGGTGTCCAGATGCTTTCGTAACCCAGTTGCGCAGCCTCCCGCGACAGGTTCACCTGGTCATGCCAGTTCATTCCCAGCGTGTGGTCCAGTCCGACGCCAATCTCCATGTTTTCAGCCTCCCCGGCGGTGCGCAGGCGCGCACAAAATCCTCAACCGGATTGTACCATTCCCGTTGAATCGGCGGGCCCGGTCGAGAATTCCAGGCGCGCCGCGCTGCGGCCATTGCACCAGCCGACAGCCGCAATCGGCAGAGAGTCCGGAGGCCGGGGGTCTCCACTGTACCGCCGGTGTTATAATCGGCGCCGGTTTGCAGGAGAGAACTTTTTGGCCACGTTGTTTTTGGCCGCGCTGATGGGCGCGCGCGCCACGGAGACCTTCCAGTCGTTCCGTCGCCGCGATTTCTCGCTGGTCTGGATCGCGGCCAACATCGCCATGATTGGCCGCCAGATGGAGGTCATTGCCGTATCCTGGCTGGTGCTTGAGCTGACCAACGGCAACGAGATTCTCGTCAGCCTGATCGGGGCCGCCGCCCTCAGTCTCGCCTTCCTGTCCGTTTTCGCCGGTGCGGTCGTCGACCGGCTACCCCGGCGTCTCCTCATGAGCTTGATGCAGTTCGTGGCGGCGGCATTGGCGGTATTGATGATGCTGTTGCTAATCTCCGGCATCCTCAAAGTCTGGATGGTTTTCGCCATCATCATCGGCGGCGGGGCTTTTCGCACCTTCGAGCTCCCCGTCTCCAACGCGCTCATTATAGATACCGTCCCTCGGGAACGACTCACCAATGCGGTGGCCTTGCTCGGATTGGGTCAGAACCTTACCCAGTTCGTCGGCCCCATTACAGCCGGCTTCCTCTACACACCGTTGACGCCCGGTGGCCTCTATGGACTGATCGCCGGCTTGTACCTTCTGAGCGGTACGCTGGCGCTGATGGTTCGAACCCGCAACACCACCTTTACTCACACCACGCCAGCCGAAATACTCCGGGGAGTGGCTGCCGGGCTGTCCCACGTGTGGGAGCGCAAGGAGCTGATGATGGCCCTCATCGTGGCCGCCATGTACAACGTAACCGGGTTTCCGTTCACGTCCGCCCTCATGCCGATCATCACCGACAAGGTACTGGGGGCCGGCCCGGAGGTTTTGGGGCTGCTGAACGGCGCAATGGGCGCCGGGGCGGTCATCGGCGCGTTGGTTGTCGCCGGCCTGGGCAATTTCCGACGGCAGGGCTGGTGGCTGGTGTGGGCGGTAAACGGCTGGCACGGTTCCATGATCCTCTTTGCCGTTGTTGTCCTCACGTTGCCCGGCCTGTTGCCGCTCAAGGTCGTAATCGCGATTGCCATGGCCGTCAAAATGCTCACCGGCATCGCCCGCGCCGGCTCTCTCCTGCTCGTCATGACCGTGCTCATGGGTAACTCCGAACCAGAGTACCGGGGACGCATGGGCGGCCTGCGCGTGCTGTCGATTCAGGCCCACTTTCCGGCCAGCTGGCTGAACGGATGGATGGCTCGCGAGATCGGCGCTCCAATGACCGCCCTCACCCTGGGCCTGGTCGGAACGGTGGCCGTATTGCTGTGCCTCTTCTCCCGACGGCTGCGGGAAGCCTGAAGCCTTCACACATACCCAGATCGATCTGTCATTGCGAGCGCAGCGCGCCAATCTCGTCCCGCCCGGAACACTTTGCCCCACACGGGTGCCACGCCCCTCCGGGTTTGCCACGTCGCAACGCTCCTCGCAATGACAAACGGCCAGGTGGGACTGCAAAAGTGGGAAGCCGTGAGGCCTGAAGCCAGATGGCATCTTGCGCGGTGATTGGGCATAATGGGGGCGAATTCGCCAAACGAACGTAAACCGACGACTGTTCTTTCCCGCAGTCAACTTAGCCATAGCCAACTTTCCCGCAGTCAATTTTCAGGAGGCCAACAATGACCACACCCCACATTCCATCAGAGCAGGAAGTTTTGGGCTGGTTTGATTCGCTGAGCAACTGGGGTCGCTGGGGCGACGACGACGAACTGGGCACGCTGAATCTCATCAACGACGCCAAGCGGAAACAGGCCGCCGGGCTGGTTACCGAGGGCGTTACTGTGACGTGCTCGCGCCTCCTGGTGCCGGAAATAGCGCCCGATGTTACCAGCATCCCGCCCCTGCACTACATGGTTAATACCGGCGAGTCGGCGCCAGCGGAAGGCGGCGGCGGCGCCAGCGATTTCCTCGGCGTGTCGTACCACGGATTGACCGTCACCCACCTGGACAGCCTGTGCCATCAGTTCTGGAACGGCAAGATGTACAACGGCAAGGCCGCCAGCCTGGTTACGTCGGCAGAAAAAGCCACCGCCGGCGCCATCGACGCCGCCAAAAACGGCGTTATCACCCGCGGCGTCCTGTTGGACATCACCGCCGTTAAGGGCAAGGATTGGCTGGAGGCTGGCGAACCCGTATACACCGCCGATCTGGAGGCAGCCGAGGACGCACAGGGCGTGCGCGTTACCGAGGGCGATGCACTCTGTATCAGGTTGGGTTGGTACAAACGCCGTCAGGAAGTCGGCGCGCCATCCGCCGCCGAAGGCCGGCCCGGCCTGCACGCTGAAACCCTGCCCTGGCTGCGCGAACGCGGCGTGTCCATCGGGGCCTGCGACGCCTCGTGGGACGTTGCCCCCAGCCAGTACCCCTACGTCGGCCTGCCCATCCACAAGGTTGGCATTGTCGGAATGGGCCTGTGGCTGATTGACGCCGCCAACTTCGACGAGCTGGCGCCGGTCTGCCGCCGGCTGAACCGCTGGGATTTCATGTTCACCGTAGCGCCGCTGCGCTGGCACAACGCCACCGGCTCCCCGGTAAACCCCCTGGCCACGTTCTAGAAATCTGGCCGGGAACCCCGATTCTCCACAAGCCGTTATTTTCTTGACGTCGATTACCGATGTAATGATGGGTTCTTGAAACGTATTGCATACACTATCACGCCGTATACGACTGTAATACGTCTACTTGGAGTAGTGCAAAACCCGGCCAATGGCTTTCCGGCCAGACCTCTAGGTGCAGTCGCCCCTCACTCCAACCCCTCTCCCGGCGGGAGAGGGGCAAAATCTGCGGCAAACGGGATACTCCCTCTCCCTCTGAGAGGAGGGCAAATACCCGCAGGAAACAGGCTACCCCCTCTCCCTCTGGAAGAGGGTAGGGGTGAGGGCGACCCCCTGACACGAAGGGGTGATTTCCATAACAAAAACAAAATGACCGACTCGAATGACAACAACCCTTACGGAGATGGTCTCCTCGCCCCCTACCGGGTACTGGACCTTACCGATAGTCGCGGTTTGCTGTGCGGCAAGATGCTCGCCGACCTGGGTGCCGATGTGGTGCAGGTGGAACCCCACGGCGGAAGCGACGCCCGGCGCATCGGCCCGTTCTACCAGGACGATCCGGGCGTAGAGCGCAGCCTGTTCTGGTGGGCCCACTGTGCCAACAAGCGCGGCATCTCTCTGGACATCACCACCGTTGATGGCGTGGCGCTGCTCCGCCGCCTCGTCGCCAATGCCGACTTTCTCATCGAATCCGCCGATCCCGTGCAGATGGCTTCCTGGGGCCTGTCCTGGCCCGACCTGCAGGGCATCAACCCCCGACTCGTCATGGTCTCGATAACCGCCTTCGGACAGGACGGCCCCTACGCAGATTATCTAGCGTCAGACATCGTGGGCATGGCCCTGGGCGGGTTTATGCACCTTACGGGCGACAGCGACCGGCCTCCGCTGCGGGTCAGTATGCCCCAGTTCTATCAGCACGGTAGCGCCGCCGGGGCCGCCGGCGCCATGATCGCCCACACGCACCGCGCGCTCACCGACGAAGGTCAGCACGTGGATGTGTCCTGCCAGCAGGCGGTGGCCAGCACCCTGGCCCACGCTCCCCAGTACTGGGACCTGGAACAAACCGTGCTGCGGCGCATGGGCGCTTTTCGCGAGTCCGCCGGCGGAACCTTCACCCGCATCAACTGGCCCTGTAAAGATGGCTTCGTGAACTTCCAGCCCGGCGGTGGCACTGCCGGCGCGGCGCGTAGCGTGAGTTCCATGCTGGCCTGGATGACCGAGGAGGGCATGGGCAGCGCGGACCTGGATGCCGTCAACTGGGAGGAACTCGGCTACGGCACCGCCCGCGCCGAAATAATGGAGCAAACCGTCGCCGCCGTGGCTCCCTTCTTTATGACTCACACTCGGAACGAACTGGCGGATGGCGCGCTGGAACGGCGCATCCTGCTGTTCCCGGTGCCACGCCCGGCGACATTCTGGAGCATCGCCAGCTGGAGGCACGCGGTTACTACGACCACATCGAACACAGCGACATCGGTGAAACTGTCACCTATCCCGGCCACTTCGTCAAAGACCTCACCGAACCGTAACAGTTCAGAGTAGAGGGGAAACGAGCAGCTGACGGCAGGCGGCGAGAGGATTTAGACCTTGGGCGCGCCAGGTGCCGAAGATGGATGCCAGCGTCATCTTGCTCTCGGTGCCCTGCTCCGAGCGGGTGCCGCCGCTGATCTTGCGGCTGATGACCAGATGGCGCAGGCTGCGTTCGGCAGCGTTGTTGTCTGAAGGCACGTCCGGTTCGGCCACGAAGACGAAGAGTTCCTTGATGTGGCGCTCGATGCGTCGGCACAGCTTGGCCTGGGTTGCCGACGGGTCGTGCCGGAAGGGCTGGCCGAGGGCCAGCAGTTGTCGTTCCAGGGCCAGTTGGGCGGTGCGCCGCCGCTTGGCCTGGGGATGAGTGAAGGCTTTGGCCCGGTCGTAAATCCCGTGGACGGCGTCGGCCCACCTGGCCAGTGGCGCAGCATCGGGGTAGAGGGTGCGCAGGTCATGGATGTCCCGCATCAGGTGGGCCCAGCACCGCTGCTTGGGGCCGTCATAATGGTGGTAGGCGGCGTAGAAATCGCTGACCAATACTCCGGAGAAAGCATCGCTCAGCGCCTCGTCCACGACTGTTTTGCCCCGACCCCGCCGCAGGAAGTAGCGTTCGGTGGGGGTGCTGAAAGTCCACACGTAGCCGTTGGCCCCGCTCTGACGCCAGCCGGTTTCGTCGGCGTGGACCACTGGGCTGGCGCGGATGCGGTCCAGGATCGCGGCCACTGCCGGTTGGGCCCGCTGCGCCGTGCGATGGATGGCGCTCACGATGGCCCCCACGCTGAGGCGCAACTGATGCACGGTGTCCAGATACCACTGGACGCTGCGGATGGGCAGCCGCCCCTCTTCCCGCAGCGTGGCGATCAGGCTGAGCAGGTTGACGCCGAGGCGCTGCTGACCCAAGACCACGCCGCCCAGTTCCGCCGGAGGTGTGCAGCGCCGTCGGCAGGCCGGGCAAGTCCGAGCAATGTAGACGTGCTCGGTGACTTGCGCGGGAACCACCGGCAGCTCGATGACCTCCCGAGTGCGCTGGATCCAGCCGCCGGACCGGTGGGCGCCGCAATCGGGACAGTTCTCCATCACGTGCTCCACCCGGTGGGTCGGTGTCATGCGCGGGCGGGCGAAGCCGTGGCGTCGCTGCTTGCGGGGCTGCTGCTGCGCTGGGGGCTTCCGGCCCGATTTCGCCTTGAGGCCGGGCATTCGGAGCGGGCCGCCCGGTTTCGCCTGGCCTTCCAGTTCGGCAATCCGCCGCTGCAACCGCTCAATCACCGCCTGTAACTCGGCGATGATGGCAATGAGGACAGCGCGGTCGACGGTGGTCAGGTCCACTTCAGTATCCATGCCCTGTATATGACATAACCACCGCCACCCGTGCCAGCGTTCGGCAGCCCGCCTTCGGCCAATTCACCTCACCAAGTCTGAACTGTTACACCGAACCGAGTCGCGTTGGTGTGCGGCGCCCGCCGCCCCGCGTCGGCGAGCACAACGCCGAAATTCTCTGCGGCGAACTCGGGCTGCGCCAAGCCGACCTCGCCCGCCTAACCGAACTGGGCGTGATTTAACATCGATGCACAGGATGGACAAGATGGACAGGATGGCAGTCATAAACCCCTCTCCCTTGATGGGAGAGGGTTAGGGTGAGGGTGAGATTGGTCCCAACAATGACTCCCCCTCACCCCAGCCCTCTCCCGCCCGGGGAGAGGGAGCGATATCCTGTTCATCCATGTTAGATACCCCACCCACGGAGTAATTAACGATGGACGCACTGCCTCTCGATGGCCTCAAAGTTCTGGACTTTTGCTGGGTGGCCGTTGGCCCCATGACCACCAAGTACCTGGCCGAGTACGGAGCCACCGTGCTGCGGGTGGAGTCGGGCAAGCGTCCCGAAACCCTGCGCCGCGCCGGGCCCTTCGCCGGCGGCGAATCCGGCATCAACCGCTCCGGTTACTTCGCCAACTACAACGCCAACAAGTTCGGCCTGTCCATCGACATGGGCCATCCCCGCGCGTCGGAGCTCATCCTGCGCATCGCACGGTGGGCCGATGTCGTAACCGAGAACTTCACGCCCGGCACGCTGGAACGCTGGGGTTTGGGTTACGACCAGCTGCGCGAAGGTAATCCCCGCATCATCCTGTTCAGTGCGTCAATGCTCGGCCGCGGCGGTCCGATGGAGGCGCAGCCCGGCTTCGGGGCGGTGCTGTCATCTCTGGCTGGCTATACCAACATCATCGGCTGGCCCGACCGAGGTCCGGTAAACCCATATGGCGCTTACACCGACTTCGTCTGTCCCAAGTTCGCCGTCTCCGCAATCCTGGCCGCCGTCGACCGGCAAAGGCGCACCGGCGACGGCACTCACCTGGATATGTCCCAACTGGAATGCAGCCTGCACTTCGGCGGGTCGATGCTGCTCGACCGCGGGGTGAACGGACGGGAACCGGAGCTGGTGGGCAACCGCCATCCTTCGGCTTCGCCCCACGGCGCCTATCCCTGCCGGCCTGAACCCGAAGGGGAATCAGACCGCTGGGTCGCCATCGCCGTGCATACCGACGACCAGTGGGCCGCATTGCGCGACGAAATGATCGCCGACGGTTACGCCGACGCCGCATCGGGCGAGTTTCGCACCTTCCGCGTTCGTAAGGCCCACGAGGACAAACTCGACGGAATCATCGCCCAGTGGACGGTTACCCAGGAGCGACGCGCCTTGATGCAACGGTTGCAAGCGGTGGGTGTACCCGCCGGTGTCGTCAATGACACGCACGACCTCTTTGACGACGCTCAACTGCAACACCGCAACCACTTTACCTGGCTGGATCACCCCGAGATGGGCCCTTATGCCACTGACTACAGCGAGATGCACCTGTCTGCCACCCCCGGTCGCCTCGACCGCCCCGCTCCCCTGCTGGGCCAGGACACCGAACACGCCCTCCTCAACATAGTTGGCTTGACCCAGGACGAGTACCACGAATTGGAACAGGACAACCTATTGCAGTAACCCGCCAAATCCCCTCTCCTGCAACGGGGGAGGGCCAGGGTGCGGGCGAAAAGGGTTTGCGGGTGAAACGGGTTAGCGTAGGTTGAAGGCGAGGCGTTGATTATGCTCGGAGCCTTCCAATTGTTGCGACAAATAATCTGGGGCACCGGGCTGGCGATGCATATCATCACCATCCCGGGTACGTTCTTCCACGAGCTGGCCCATCAACTGGCCTGCTATCTGGTGGGCCACCGTGTACTCGCAGTGAAATACCTGGAATTAAATGATCCGGTTTTTGCCGGTTACGTGCTTCACGAGGGGAAGCCGGGTGTAGCGCGGCATCTGATCATCGGCAGTGCACCGTTACTTATGGGCCTGGGGATCTGGTCGAGTGCGTTGACTCTTGGTTGGTATTTGCTGCGCGACGGCGACCTTTCCCGGTGGCAGGCGGGAATTCTGATCGCAGTAGCCTGGGCCACCGCGGCGGCGACCTACCATTGCGTACCGAGCCCTCTGGATATGGAGAATGTTTTTCGACAACCGTTCTCTATGCTCTCGATTCCCTGCTATTTGATAGCTGCGCCCATTTGGTTGCTGGCACAGAACTATCGGGTACACATCTGGGGATGGACCCTGTGGCGGGTGGCGGTGGTGCTGGGTACGGGGTATGTAGTATTTCTGTTGGCAACCCGAGGCTTCCCCCCGTTTGCGATTCAACTCCCCACCTAATGACCGACCGCCCCTCCACGTTCCCTTGCGGCGCCGGAAATGCCACCTCCATTTGACACGGCGCCACGCTTGCCATTACATTATTTCGGGTTCTATCCAACCGACACTCTGCGAGGCTGCCAAGATGTTGAAAGACCGGATTCACGATGAGTTGCTGTCACCGTGAAATCTGCGCAACCCCTACCCGTACTACGCCATGCTGCGGGAAGAAGCGCCGGTCTACTGGAACGCCAAGTTCGACACTTGGGTAGTAACTTCCTATCAGGCTGTGGTCTGGGCGTTGCGCCATCCTGAGCAGTTCTCTGCCGAAGTGTTCCTGCGCGACGACAAGGCGCCCAGTCCGCCAATCGCGGAATCTGACTTCCCCAAGTACAAGTACAATCTTGACTACATGAACAACTGGTTCATCCGCCGCGACCGGCCCGACCACTTGCGGATGCGGCGCACCGTGCACCCGGTCTTCAATCCCAAATACATCGACAATCGCTTCCGCGCCATGGTTCAGAACATCATCCAGGATTTGCTGAAGGATTTTGACCCTGACCATGACTCCATGGACGTACTGACCGACTTCGCCAACGCCATGCCCGTGCTGGTCATCGCCAGTTGGCTCGGTATGCCGGGTAGCGACCGCGAGTTCCTCCGCACCCTTTCCCGTCAGTTGCTGTCCCTGGACCAGGAATCCCCTGACCGACATACGCGTGTCCACGAAGCTATCACTACGCTGAATGACTACGTCAATCCAATGGTGGAAGCCCGCGTCAGCGAACCTGCCGACGACCTGCTCTCGGTGTTGGCCATCGGCGAACGCGAGGACGCATTGACCCGCGAAGAAGTGCTGGGCAACACCCTGCTACTGCTCATCGCCGGTCACCAGACCACCATCAACCTGGTGGGCAACGGTACTATGGCCCTGATGAAGAACCCGGAACAGTGGAATATGCTCAGGGAGGACGACAGCCTGTTGGTGCGCGCCACCGAGGAACTGCTGCGCTACGACTCTCCGGTCAAACGCGCCCCTCGCATTGCCCTGGAAGACATCGAGCTGGCCGGCCAGAAAATTCGCGAAGGCGACAAGGTGATGACTATCATCAACGCCGCGAATCGTGACCCCATGGCCTTCGAGCACCCGGAAGACCTGGACATTACCCGCTACCCGAACCCCCACGTTGCCTTCGGCGGCGGCATCCATCACTGCCTGGGCGCTAACCTCGCCCGGCTGGAGGGCCAGGAGGCATTCCGGGCCCTGACCCGCAAATTCCCCCCGTTCAAGTTCGCCTCCGACCCCGACCAGCTGGAATACCACAACCTGCTGAACATCCGCGGTGTGGTCAGCCTGCCCGCTGAATGGTAACCGAACCGCTCCGAAATGCCGTTCCGAAATGCCGTTCCGAAATACCGCAACCAGACCGGGGCTGCCGCTACGTGGATAAGGGCTGCATCATTCCGTATCCAACGTTCTTCACGGTGCGGAAGTAGGTGATGGCGCCGGTTTCCAGCTTGTAGCGCAGGCGCCGGATGTGAACGTCCACGGTGCGCGTGCCGCCGATGTTTTCCACGCCCCACACGTTGGCCAGCAACTGGTCGCGGGTGAATACCTTGCCCACGTTCTGCATCAGGAAGTGTAGGAGCTGAAACTCCAGCCACGCCAAATCCACCGGCCGGCCGTTGGCGATAACCTGGTAAGTCACCGGGTTTAGCATAATGTTGCCCACTCGTATCGCTTCGGCAGCGGCCGTAGCGTCCGACTGTCGTTGGGCCAGTCGCAGGATTCGTTTGATCAGCTCGGTAGGAGTGCAGGGAATAGCCACGAAGTCGTCCGAATCGTGGTACAGGTCGGGCGCATCCAGGTCTTCGCCGGCCACGCAGCGCAAAACCGGTGGCGCATCGTCGTCGCGGTTGGGGAAGTTGCCCTCTACCTCGGGCGACAGCAGCAGCACCATAGGAATGTCGCCACCATAGTAGTGAGAGGCAACGTAGTCCAGCTCCGGTCCCAGCAGCACGATGTTGCCCGTGTCGGCGGCCTCGGCCAGCGCGCCGTCCACGTCATCCCAACCTTTGCCCAGCAGCAGCACGCGGGCGGACGGAGACTTGACGTTGGGGCGATTGCTGATTGTCATTGCGTTGCGGCTAGTTATATCGACTGTACTTTCCGGGCATACGCCAATTTTGCCGCCAACGCATTAACGAGGCATTACGAACTGGTTACGCTTTTGTTACACCATTTCCAACAAAACCTGAGGCGAAAGTTGCCCCTTAACGGCCTTCCGTCAGTCGATTGGCCAGGGATCCAGGTAGGCCGGCGTCCCGTATTTTCGCCTGCGTCGTCGCGATGTCGTACTCCGCCCGGAAGTGTTCCATGGCACCCAGCTCGTGCCCGGCGTCGCTGTCATAGAGCACGTATGACGCTCGCCAGTCGCCATCCCGAGGCTGACCCACGCTACCCGGATTGACAATCAACCGCTGGCCCGGTTCCAGTTGCAACGGGCTGGACAGGTTCAGCAGACCGCCTTCGGCGCGCTCGCCCATCTCAATCCACAACAGCGGGATGTGAGAATGTCCAACCAGGCAAAACTGAGTCGGCAGCAGACTGAAGGTAGCCAACGCCGCATCCTGGCTCAGCAGGTACTCCGACACGTGGTCGCGCAGGCTGCCGTGCACCATCTGAATTTGCCTGACCCATGCACCTCCGGCAAGCCGTTCAGATATTCCAGCTCCTCGCCGGACAAATGATCAGCCGTCCATATAGCGGCAGCGCGGGCGGCGCCGTTGAACAGGATGGGATCAATCTTGCCCTCCACCGCGTGGTCGTGGTTGCCGGCGATGGACACGCTGGGCAGGCTTTGCAGCAGGGCAATGCAGGAGGAAGGATCAGCGTTGTAACCCACCAGATCGCCCAGGAACCACACGCTGTCGTACCCGCCCCGGCGTTGGGCATCGGCCAGCACCGCCTCAAAGGCCTCCAGGTTGGCGTGGATATCGGACACAATCAGGGCGCGCATCGACAGCCATCGTATCACAGGGGCAGCTCTGCGCCGTTGCTATAATGCGACGACGTCCCCACGCCAAATCAACCCCACTCGTGTTTGCTCGCAGGAGGCCGACCTTGACCACCCAGTCCTCAGCTCCCACCGTCCACATCATTGCCACCGGCGGTAGCATCGCCGGCGTCGGCCCAGACCGGATGGACTACATCCGTTACCCCGAAATTGGCGACCATCTGGTGATTGCCGATAATCTGGCGCGCGTGCCGGAGATTGGCGAGAATTTCAACATCATTGCCGAGGACATGGTCAGTGTGGGCAGCACCGCCATCGGCCCTTCCAACTGGATCGCGCTCGCCGAACGCATCCACGCCATCGTCCGCGACGAGCCTGACACCGCCGGCATCGTGATTACCCACGGCACAGCGACGCTGGAAGAGACCGCTTACTTCCTGCACCTGACCGTTAAAACCGACCGCCCCGTGGTGATTACCGGAGCAATGCGCCCGCCCACGTCAATCAGCACCGACGCCGACCTGAACCTGATGGACGCCGTGCGCATCGCCGCCACACCGGATGCTGCCGGCATGGGTGTGCTGACCGTGCTGAACAACGAGATTCACTGCGCCCGGGACGTTTACAAGTCCAACACGCTGCGGGTGGAAACCTTCAAGCCCAACGAGCTGGGTTTCCTGGGCTATGCCGACTCTGATCACCAGGTGGTTTTCTACCGACGTCCCTTCCGCAAGCACACCACCGACACACCCTTCACGGTGGATGGTCGCAACGACCTGCCGCGGGTGGACATCGTTTACGCCTACGCTGGAGCCGACGGTATGCTGATAGACGCCGTGCGGGCCCACGGGTCGGCCGGCCTGGTGCTGGCCGGGTTCGGCGCCGGCACCTTCCCGCCCGCCGTAATAAACGCCGCCGAGCAGGCCGTGGCCGACGGGATGCCGGTAGTGCTCGCCAGCCGCTCCAGCGCCGGCCGCGTCGTGATGACACCGCGCAAAGCGGAGCAGGGCTTCATCGTGTCAGACAACCTGATGCCGCAGAAAGCCCGCCTTTTGCTAATGCTGGGCCTGACGGTAACCACCAACCGCAACGAACTACAGCAAATGTTCTACGAATACTAACCGTCGTCGCCCCTTACTGTAAGGGGAGAGGAAGGGGGACGATGGACTCGCCGGGAGTGGTGTGGGTCAGGGGCTAGCTCATTTCGGAGCCGCCGGAGACGCTGATGGAGAGGCCGGTCATATAGTCGGATTCGCCGGAAGCGAGAAAGGCGGCCATGCGGGCGATGTCGCCGCCCTGGGCGATGCGACCCATGGGGACCCGCAGCTCGCGCTCGCGCACCATGAGGGCCCGGTGCTCCTCGCCGGAGACGCCCTCGGGGGCCAGGGCGGCGGCGATGAAGTCGACGCGCTCGGTGTCGACCAGGCCGGGGCAGATGGCGTTGACGTTGACCTTGTAGGGGGCCATCTCGTGGGCGAGGGACTGGGTGAAGCCGATGACGGCGAACTTGCTGGCGCAGTAGGCTCCGTAGCGGGCGATGCCGCGCTTGCCGGCGCCGGAGGAGATGTTGATGATTTTGCCGGGGCCGCCGCGCCCCACCATGTGACGGGCGACCTCGCGGCTGACCAGGTAGGTGCCCCTGACGTTGACGCGCATCACCTCGTCAAAAGCGTCTTCTTCCAGTTCGACGATGAGCACCCGGTCGCGGCCCGGGCGGGAGCCGGCATTATTGACCAGGATGTCGATCTGGCCGTACTCGTCGAGGACCTCGTTGACCATGGCGTAGACCTGGGCGCTGTCGGCTACGTCGTAGTAGAGCCCGCTGCTGCGGTGACCCATGCCCTGAATTTCCTCGACGACGCTGGGCAGGCCTTCCCAGCCGTCCAGACGGTCTTCGGTGCGGATGGCGTCCAGGGATGCTTCGACGTCGGTTACGACGACGTCTGCGCCCTCGGCGGCCAGGCGGGTGGCGATGGCGCGCCCGATGCCGTGGCGTCCACCGGCGCCGGTTACGAGGGCTATTTTGCCGTTAAGGTCGTACATTTCAGACTCCTTTTTGTTCAGTTAGGGCGGCGACGGCCAAGATAGCACAGAGTGTCCGTAATGCGTCAGGCGCATCGCTGAATGGGGACCGCGAGATGTTTATGTGGTGGGCGTTGTTGCGATTCAGCTCGTTTCCGACGGAGCAAATCGGCCGCGAATGCGCCGAACGAGGATGGCAGCGACGAGCAGCGAGGCGATCCCTCCGATCAGAGCTACCGTCACCGGGGTCAGGTTGAAGAATCTGTCGTCTGGCAGAAACAGAACACCTTGATTCGGAAAAATGTAGCTGAAGGCGAATGTAAGACCCTGGACTATTCCGATGGCCATCACGCCCCACGATAGTCCAACGAGGGCGCCAAAACGCCATCGGCAGCCGGATCGGTCTATCACGAGGCGCACCACCGATCCGGCTGCCGTCGTAGGAATTATCAAGCCCGAAACGGAGAAAGCGATCAAAATTGCTTGAACTTCCCACGGTAACGGGAAATCGCCTCGCGCAACCGCGGTCTGCACGATATCCTCCGTGAAGTCTTGCAACAGCAGGGCGTGGAGGATCCTGTACACCACATAAATGCCGAGCCCCGCACTGCCGCCGATCAACGAGGAGCGGCGTACATGTGCTGACTCGCCAAGCAGCACACTGGTAACAGCGGCTGCGCTGCCTGCTAACACGGAGACGAATATTGCTCACACCGCGGTCGTTCCTGCGGACACTAGCAGGTGCAGAAAATACGCGGTAATGGCGGCGCCAACATCGCACCCTTCGCCCATGCACATGGATTACGCTTTCCTGGACGGGTGTCTCGTCATCTAAATGGGATGTCGTGTGCTCGACCGCGCAGGCGGATCGCGTCTGCGGTCCAGCCGTGAAGTGGATTAGTAATCTTAACAGGTTAATATCAGGGCAAACGGACAAGCGACACCATCCCGGGCGCTGATCGGGCAATAAGGATACGGGCGCACAGCATGGGATGTAGGCTATGGAGATGCCGCGACTGAAGTTTGACTGAGTGGACGGGCGTGGTTGGGCCAACACAACTGGCCACCAGTTTTACGGTATTGATGGGGTTACATTTCTGGTCTGGATGGTCTTCTGTTGCGGATGAACGCGGTAATAAGGATCGCCAGGGCGATGTTGATGGCGAAGGTGGCGACGATAACGATCAACGGAAGGCCGTAGCCGACGGCAGACAGAATGGCTGTTTCGCCCAGTGGTCCGGAAACGATAGCAAAGGACGACATGGTGACTACTACGAACACCACGGAGGAGATGACGCCGTAGGAACCACCGATGAGAGCGCCTCGGCGGAGGTTGACGGCGGGCCGCTTCGCCAGGGCGGCAATGATCAAGCCGGCTACGGCGGCGGGGACGGCGGTTTGGAGAATTTGGATGAAGGATATGGCGTATACGGCGACATCTTCGGGCAAGCCCAAAACTACGGTCAACAGGGTTTGGGTGAGGAAAAACACGGCGCCGACGATGCTGACGAACAGGATTCCTGCGATGAAGAACACGATCCCGACGCCAGCGCCGATCAGGCCACCCCGGGTGAGGCTCAGTGATCCGTTGGCCGCCGCCGCAGTGGCGATGGCGGCGATGATCACCGGCGTCATTGAAGTCAGCGCGGGGAGGATGAATGGCGGCATAGAGGTCGTCAACAGTGCCTAAACCGAAGCCAAGGTGAAACCCACATCAGCATTGGTTAGAATGAGGGCGGTTGAGTTAGTCGGTGAGCAAATCATGGTGGGGGTTGCTGTTGGGCATGGATGAGATGGGGGCGCTGTTGGAGCGGTGGCGGATCGATGAGGCTGAGGCGCGGCGACGGATGTACCGGGCGCCGACGCCACGGGAGCGGGAACGCTGGCACGCGCTATGGTTGCTGGCGCAGGGTTGGACGGCCGCGGCGGTAGCCCGGGCGTTGGACAGGGATGCCCACACCATTGGCCAATGGACCACGGCATTTGCGGAAGGCGGTCCGAGGGCGCTGTCTTTTGAGCAGTCGGGAGGTTCCCCCCCGCGCTGAGCGGGGATCAGCAGGCCGAATTGAAGGCGGCGGTGCCGGGGTCGCCATCGCAAGCCGGCATCGACCTATCCAACTGGAACTGGAAGGCGGTGCGGCAATTTGTGTCGGACCACTTCGGGTTGTCGCTGAGCCGGAGCAGTTGCCTGAACTATCTGCACCGGTTGGGGTTTGTGCTGAAACGCCCCAAGAAGCGGTTGGTCAAGGCGGACCCGGTACGGCGGGAAGCCTTCGTGGTGGAGTACGCCGCGCTGACTGCGTCGGCCCGACGCAGTGGTGCCAAGATATTCTTTGCCGACGAGGCCCACTTTCGGGCGGATGCCGATCTGCGGGGCAAGTGGGTATTGAAAGGAGAGCCGGCGCTGGTGGACTCTACCAGCCCACGCCGCGGGGAGAAAGTCAGCTACTACTCGGCGGTGTGTCTGGAGACCGGTGAGGTGGAGGTGATGGAACTGGAGGGCAACAGCAACTCCGCCACCTCGGCTGCCTTCCTGCGACAACTGCGGGCGCGACATGCCGAACCACTGACGGTGATCTGGGACAATTCGCCAGCCCATCGGGGCGACGCAATAAGGGCTTATCTGACCACGCCCGGCTTGAACCTGCACCTGGTGAATCTGCCCAGCTACAGTCCCGATTTCAACGCTGACGAGGCCATTTGGGGCTGGGCACGTCAGGAGGCGACCGCCAACCGGTGCCTGGGCACCAAGGCCGCAGTGCAAGAGCAGGTGGGCGACTTTTTCACCCGCCTGTCCAGTCGACGCGAAGCAGTCAAGCGACGATGCCGGACCATGCTGCAAGCACAAGCGGATGAACTAATCGGCAGCGCACAAGCCGATTTTCTCCGCCCCACCAATGTAGGTCCCACCTTGTCTTCGGTTTAGTAGTCGCCTTCGCTGGAGAGCAGCGAGGCTATTCCGGCTGCCCGGGCCAGCTGACGTTATGGTCGTGGTGATGGAGGGCGTAGGCTCCGCCGGCGGTGTGGACGACGAGCTGGTGGCCGAAGACGTCGGCGAGGACGGATTCCAACAGCACTTCTTCGGGGGGGCCATAGGCGATTAAGTTCTGGTTGATGAGCGCGACGTCGCTGGCGCGGGCGGAGACGCAGGTAAGGTCGTGGGTGCTCATGATGACGGTTGCGCCCCGGGAGCGCAGGCGGTCCAGGATGTCGAGGAAGCTGTGCTGAGCGGTGGGGTCGAGGCCGTTCATCGGTTCGTCGAGGAGGAGAACGGAAGGATCGGGGGCGATGGCGCGGGCGAGCAGGGCGCGGCGGCGTTGGCCTCCGGAGAGTTCGCCGACGGAGCGTTTCCGCAGGTGGGCCAGGTCAACGGTTTCCAGGGCGGCGGCGGCGGCGGCTTTGTTGGACTTGTTGTGCCAGCGGAACAGGCCACGCTGGGGCGTGAGTCCCATCATCACCACGTCCCAGACTGAAACCGGAAAATTCCAGTCCACCTGTTCCATCTGCGGCACGAAACCAATGTCCTTGCGCATCCGGATGCTGGCTTCACCGTGCACCAGTACGCTCCCCATCTGGGGCTTGATGAGGCCGACGACTGATTTGAGCAGCGTGGATTTGCCGCCGCCGTTGGGCCCGACGACGCCGGCCAGGCTGCCGGTTTCCACGGAGAAGGAAACGTTCTGCAAGGCCACGGTGCGCCCGTAGCGGACGGTGAGGTCTTCGAAGGTAACGGCCTGGGGAGCGTGGCCTTTGTGGGTGTGGGTTTGGCCGTCGCGGGAGTGGGTGTGGCTGTGGGCCGGGCCGGTGTGCATGAGGCTATTGCCTGAACCAGTCGTCGCCGGCCGGGGGCCAGGGGTTGTCGGGGCTGAGCACCTGGGACAGCTGGGTGAAGACTCCCTTGAAGGTGGCGGGATGCAGCCAGATGCTGTTGAAGCCGAGGTTGACGTAATTGTCGGTGCGGCGGGAAGTGGTGAACCGGATGTCCTGGGTTTGCAGGTAGGCGTCGGTGGCGAGGGAGTCGGCAATCTGGTAGATGGTCAGGTAGATGTCCTCTCCGTAGCGCGCCAGGAACCTGCCCGAGGGCGAGTCCGGGCTGGTGGGCTGGGCCAGTTCAATGAAGGTTTCCCGGTCGGCCAGCGGCAGAACGGCTATCTCCAGGTCGGTGAAGCTGATCTCGAAGCGCCGGGTGGGTTGCAGGCCAAACATCCGGCCCCAATGGTCGATGGCGGCGTCCAGGTCGTGGACGATGACCGCCATCTGGCGGAGCTGGGAGGTAGCGGGCTGGTGGCCGTCCGATTGCCAGTCGGGGCCGGCGGCGGGCCAGGGATTGGCGGGGTCGGTAACCTCGACGATTTCCAGGAAGGCGCCGTTGCAGGATGTGGGGTGCAGGAAGGCGGAGCGGGAGCCCTCATGCTCGGTTTCGCCCGTGATGCGAACGCCCATATCGCGCAGATGGGGGATGAGCCGGTCGTACTCGGTGGTCTCGAAGATAATGAGATAAGGCGCCTCACCGCGACGCTGGAGGAAGCGAGCGCCAGCGGAGGTGTCAACCGGGGCATCATGGCTGGGAGCCAGCAACTCGACGAAGGTGCCGTTGCCGGCGGGCAGGATGGCGTTGTCGAGGCCGAACTGGGGCAACGTACCGGTGCGGGACGGCTGCATGCCGAGGATGCGGCCATAGAGGTCGATGCCATCGGTCAGGTTGTTCACCATCATGGCGATCTGGCGGAGCTTGTGCAGCATGATTGCGTTTTCCCCTCGCAGCGTCCGCACCCGGCCCGGTCCCGCCAGGCGGATGGAGCGGGTTTGGACGGCGGTGGCTGGTTAGTCGCGGGAGGGCAGGTTGAGCAGGGCGGTACCGATAATGTAGGGGCGGTTGGGAACCGGGCCGGTCATGGTGATGTCGCACTGGATCTGATTGACGCCGTTTTCCTGGCTGGTGTCGCTAACCTGGAAACCGACGTGCAGGGGTTGGTTATGGGGAACGGAACCGCGAAAGACGAGGTCGAGGTCGGCGACGGTGTTGGGGCCAGCCCAGTCGGTGAGAGCCCGGGAAACGAGGGCCATGCTCATGATGCCGGGGACGATGGGACCGGCGAGGCCGATACGTTCGGCCTCGGCCTGGTCGGTGAACCGGTTGGGGTGTGGGTTGCCCCACAGGGAACAGAAGTCGATGACCTGTTCGTCGGTTACCGACAGGATGATGGGGCCAATTTCGTCGCCGAGTTCGGTGTCTTCGAAATATAGTTTGGCGGATTCTGGCATATTGAGGTGTACTCCGGTAAGGGTGGCGGCCCTCGCCCCGGCTCTCTTCCGGGGGAGACCATTGCGTAATCTGTCATTGCGATGAGCGAAGGCGATGAACGAAGCGACGTGGCAATTCCGGACTGAGCACAACGACCGTCGCCACGGTGCGCTTATGAGCTCCGGCCGGCGCCGGAACGACGGTTTTGTATCGGTCTCCAGGGGACGAGGGTATCTTATTCTCTGACGACCTGGGAGCGTTGGACTTCGGCGACGATGGCGCCATCCTGGTTGCGGAAGGTGGTTTCCCAAACGACGTGAACCATTGTGCCGGAGCGACCGGTTTTGGTGTAGACGTCTTTCAGATGGGATGAGGCGGTGAGGCGATCTCCGGCCACAATTGGCGCCTTGGGTTCGACGCGCTGCCCGCCGTGGAACTGGCGCCCCCGGAACTGTAGGTTGATGTCAGGCAATTCGCCCCGCTCGAAGAAGGCGCACAGGGTGGGCGGGGCCAGGATGTTGGCGTAACCGGCCTGTCGGGCGGCGTCGGCGTCGGTGAATATGGGGTTATCATCGCCGACGCTGCGGGTATAGGTGGCGATGATTTCGGGCGTGACGTCGAAGGGGCCGGATTCGTGCTCGACGCCGTAGAGGGAGTGGTCGTAGTCGTAGTCGATCTGGGTGGGCATGGGAGGGCTCCAAAGGGCTGGATTAGCTGACGGGAGCGGCGGCGGTTTCTTCGATGCTGACGGGGCGGAATTCGCCGGATATGAGAGCGTCCACGAGTTGCTCGCTGGTGGAGATGTTGGCCTGGAACTCGGTGACGACGCGGCCGATGTGGCTGGCGAGGTGGGCGTCGCTGCCGCCGGTGCCGCGGTAGCCGGTGCGCTGGCAGAGTTCCTCTCCGCGCACGTTCTCTTCGGGCTTGCTGCCGCCGTTGAGGAGTTCAACGATTGATACGTCGTCGAACTGCTCACCTTGCGCCATGTACTCGACGAGGCCGATGCCAAAGCGCCCGGGATGCGCCGGCACGACGTAGCCACCGTGGTGCCGAGCGGCCTTGATCAGTTCGCGTCCGTCCATCTTAACGTCGCCGAAATCGATGTCTTTGGCGAGGCCGGGGGTGATGTTGTAAACGAGCATGTGCCCGAAGCAAGTGTCAAGCTCGGCGCCCTTAAGGACGATTACGCCGTACTGGTCGGCGAGCTGGGAGTAGTCCACGTCGAAATCGTACTGGCGGTGTTCGGTTAGGACGATGCCGTCGACGGTGAAACCGCGCTTGCGCAGGACGTTAATCCACTTCAGGTACTGCTCGACGGTGGCGCGAGAATCGTCGGACGCCACTGAATGGCAATGCAGGTCGAGGTAGGTCAAAAGGCTGAACTCCGAGCGCCAAAGTATGGGGGTGCCGCCAACGTGTGATTATATGGCGCGGTCGGGCCGGGTGCAACCGGGGATGGCCCTCGCACGCGTACCCACTTTGATCTGTCATTGCGAGCAGCGCCCGCTCATCCCGAGCTCGTCGAGGGACGTGGCAATCCCGATAAGATTGAACACACGTCGGCGAACCGCCGTTGCTACGGCGACGAGATTGCCACGCTACGCTCGCAATGACAAGTTGGGTACGCATGAAAAGTGGGTACGCATGAGGGGACGGCGGCCCTTGCATACCCACTTTGATGTCATTGCGAGGAGCATAGCGACGCGGCAATCTCGATGAGGTTGAACACACGTGGGCGAACCGCCGTCGCTACGGCGACGAGATCGCCACGCTACGCTCGTAATGGCGGAAGTTTGGTTAGCTGACCGTTTCCAGCCACTGAGTAAAGGTGTGGCCGAGGGTTACCGGGTCGTCCAGCAGCAGCGGGATGTTGGCGGCGTTGCCGGGGGCGATCTTCATGTGGACGAAGCAGGGTCCGGGGGTAGTGGCGGCTTCGGTTAACGATTGCTGCAGCGTTTCGATATCGTCCGCGCGCCAAACCTTGAGGCGGCAGGATTCGGCGATGTCGGCCAGGTCCAGGTGGGTGGTGAAGGTGGCCTGCCCTCCGGTGGAGGCGTACTGCTGGTTGTCCAGCACAACCAGTAGCAGGTTTTCCGGTTGTAGGTAACCGATGCTGGTGAGGGCGTTCAGGTTCATCAGCATACCGCCGTCGCCTTCCACGCCGACCACTTTCCTGTAGGGGTTCGGGCGGTGTCCGGCGGGTTGCAGGCCGAGGCTGAGGCCAAGCAGAATGCTGCAGACCAGGCCCATTGAATCTACGACGTAGAGGTGGTTGGCGCGGCGGTCGAGGTCCGCCATTTCCCGGCTGGTGGAGCCGCAGGTGAAAACCACCGGCTCGGCGGCGAACTCAGTTGAGATGGTTTGCAGGGCTTCAATTCTGGGCGTGGTCATATGGGTTTCAACATGGATGGACAAGATTTACAGGATTGGGGTTTTGGTCGTGGGAGTCGTGGTAGTGGTGTGAATTTTGCTTCCGACGGGATCACCCTCACCCTCCCCCATTGGACGAGATCACCCTCACCCTCTCCCATTGGACGAGATCACCCTCACCCTCTCCCATCGACTCGGCTTTGTACAATCAAGCGGCATAGGCTAGGTTGTGTTGACATTTCACCGCAACCAGATGAGAGCGGCGGTGAAGTGCAGGAAGCCCAGGTATCTGGTGTCCAGCTTCTCAAACCGGGAGAAGATCCGGCGATAGTGCTTGATCTTGTTGATGAAGCATTCCACCAGATGGCGCTCCCGGTACAGATGCCGGTCATAGTCGGCGGGTGCCTTGCGGTTCGAGCGGGGCGGAATGACCGGCATCATACCCAGTTCCAGGATGTGCTGGCGAAACTCCTGGGCATCGTACCCTTTGTCGGCCAGTACGTGCTCGCCAGCATAACCGGCGATCAATTCCTCCGCCTGGGTGATGTCGTGCTGTTGCCCTCCAGTCAGGATGAATCGCAAGGGGTTGCCCAAGCCGTCCACGCTCACGTGAATCTTGGTGCTGAACCCGCCGCGGCTCCGGCCCAGGGCCTGGGCCGCCTGGCCACCCTTTTTGGGGGAGCTCCCGCCGCGCAAGGGTGCGCCCGGACCACCGTGCTGTCGATGATCAGGTATTCCAGATCCGCGTCGTCGCAGAAATGTTGATGCATTTGTGCCCAGACGCCTTGGTCAGTCCAACGGGCGAATCGTTTGTAGACGCTGTTCCAGTTCCCGTATTCGGCTGGCAGCAGTCGCCATTGGGCCCCAGAGCGGTTAATCCATAAGACGGCCTCGACAAAACGCCGGCAATCCGCTTCCTGGCCAACGTACAGGCCGGTGCAGCCACGCAAGAAATCGAGAATCCTAGCCCACTGTTCTGGTGATAATCTGATGTTTGACATACGGCCATTATAATGAAATGTCAACACGCCCTAGCGTGTCGAGCATCCTGTGGTACAAGAGGCGCGGGACTTTTATCGATTCGTGCTCGCGCTCGGACGGCATAAAAGTTCCCTGCTGCACCCAGAGGTGTCGTCTGACCAGGGCGATGGCGTCGGCGAAGGAAGGGCTGGTTTTGTCATACCACGCCGCGGTGCGCGGCGCCATGCCGCCACGCTGTTCGATCAGGATATCCGCTGCCAGCGTCACCACGCTGAACAGGCCAAAGAGCGCGGGGGTGGTTCGGGCGATGGCTCGTTCCGACCACTGGCGCTGGGTTTCCACGCCCAGGTGAGCCCGCAGCTCCTCAAAGGTCACCTCGACCTGCCAGCGCAGCAGCTACCACTGCAGTATCCGCAGCGGTTCCGCCTCGGTGTCGGTGCATAGCAAAGCATAGGGCCCGCGGCGCTCCTCCAGGTATCTGATGACGACCCAACGTATGGGAAGGCGCGGCGGCCCGCCGTGGTACCACAGCGCTACGCCCGAAGCGAGCTCGACCCTGGCGGTACTGCCGTCGGAACCGGTGGCGCGGTAGGGAATCCATTGTGTAGCGGGATCGTCCAGCACCGCCGTGGGACGGGGCAATCGCGCGCCGACCACCCGGGGCCGCCCGATCTGGCCGGGCCGCCGCGCTGGCGCGGGCTGGTACAGGGATGCGTCCTTGCGCAGTTTGGTGACGACGACAATCGGCTTTGACATACTCTGGCAATGCCGCAGGAACTCGCGCTTGGCGTAGCCGCCATCGGCCACCACCACCAGGTCCCGGTCCGGCAGCCACCGGCGCAGGCAGACCAGCATCTGCTGGGCGTAGTCGGTGACCGTCTTGTGCCGGCGGCCTTTGCGCCGGTCGTAGCGGGCCGACACCACCAGCGCGGTCAAAAACGGTAGCGCCCAGTGTCGACCCGCCCATCCGATACGCGTCAGCAACATCAGGCTCACCCATTGCAATCCGGGGGTCATCACCACCTGGTCGTCCTTGGACCGCACCGGATCCCGATACCGCCCCTTGGCCGCAATCTTCCGGCCCCAGCGTCGTTCCACCGTCTCGTCAATGCCGAACACCAACGGCTCGGTGGATGAACCAAGGCGCCCGGCCACCAGCAGCAACAGCACCCGGCTCAGTTGCAGCGGCGACCATCGGGCACGGTTGAGCACGTGGTGATAGATGGCGAAGTCGCCGTGCTGCCCAATCCCCAGGATGTTGAGGGCGGAGGACACGGTGCGTTTGCCGGGAGACAGGATCGCTCCCATGGCCAGGAGTTGGGCTTTGCGCCAGGTCCTGGGGTCAAACAGGTGCTCAAAGGGCAGCAGCAGGGTTACTATGACTGCGGGCAGGGTAGGCATACTCGACCTCTTGTGGTGATTTGGTCGAGCTTACCCTGTTCTTATAATTTATCTAGCTTTTGTACAAAGTCGAGCCATCGAGGGAGAGGGGATTTGGTCGGTTAATCTTTCAGGTTGAGGAATATTACTATGGGCCGGCGGGTCATCTGGGCGTAGTCGTAGGCGGATTTTATTACGCCGGGCCACTGGTCAAAGGGGACGCGGTAGTCCAGGGCCGAGGCTTTGATTTTCCGAGGCTTTGATTTTCATGGACTCGACCATTTCGAGGGCGGTTTCGGAGTAGTTGTGGACGGCGGCGTTGAACTCGCCGAAGCCGCCCCTGCGGATGGCGAGGATGAGCATGGGCATGTGGTAGGCCATGGCGAAGGTGGTGAGGGCCACCATGGAGTTGCCCAGGCCAACGTCCTGGATGAACATGACGCCCTTGCGTCCGGACATTGCCAGGCCGGAGAGGATGCCGATGCCCTCTTCTTCGCGCGCCACCGGAAAGCATCGAACACCCTCGGCGGCTTCGAAGTGGGTTACGACGGGAGCGCCGAAGCTGTCGGGTATGTGGATGACGAACTCGACGCCGATGGCCTCCAAGCCGGCGATAACGGCGGTGCAGGCGTCGGTGCGGTAGGATGTGGAAGAAGGTGAGACCATAGGGAGGAAGGGTTTGGTAGGGTAGATGGCGCGCCAGGAGTTGTGGGTTTTTCACCCTCACCCCAACCCTCTCCCGTCAAGGGAGAGGGAGCATAGGTGCTAGGCCCGGATGTCGGCCAGAAAGCGGCCGGCGCTCTGGCGGACGAAATCCTGGATGTTGACCGACATCAGATGGACGCCCCGGGCGGCGAATTCCTGGAAGCGCCCTACGTTGTCGACGGTCATGCCGGCGCCGGCGACGCCGATGATTTTGCCCTCGGCCAGCGTGCCGTCGATGACCTGGGTGATGGCGGCGTCCACATCGGCCTGGGGCGGCATACCCATGGCCTGGGTGAGGTCGCTGCTGCCGACCAGGATGGCATCTACGCCGTCGACGCTGGCGATGTCGCGCACGTTGGCAACTGCCTCGGGGGTTTCGACCATGGCGATGATGAGCGTTTCGCGGTTGGCGGCTTCGTAGTATTCGGCGGGAGGCAAACCGCTGCCGAGTCGGTTGGTGCGTCCGCCGGTGGAGCTGCTGCGGTCGCCCATGGGATAGTAGTGGGAGGCCTGGGCCATGGCTTCGGCCTCGGCGCGGTTGTTGACGTGGGGGACGATGAGTCCCTGGGCGCCGCGGTCGAGGAAACGCAGCAGCGTGGACGGCTGGGCGTTGGGAACACGCACCACCGACGTAATGTCGTGGAGCTCGGCAGCGCGGATCATGTTCTCGGATTCAGAGTCGTTGGACGAACCGTGCTCGCAGTCAATCCAGACCCAATCGAAGCCGAGGACGCCGTACATTTCGACGAGGATGGGGGCGTAAAAGTTGATGCTGCCGCCGACGGCGATTTGGCCTTCCAGCAGTTTCGCTTTGGCGCGGTTGGTCCTGACCATGATGGGTGTGCTCCGATGTGGTGTGAGCGGACGCTGGTTGGGGGTCGCCGGCGTATTCTACCACCGGCGAGCGGGCGGTCAGGTGTTCCCCGCGAGATAGCGACCTTGCTGCGTTCCTCGAAATCACAGCGGCGGATCGCCCCTGGGGATGACACTTTCACCCTCACCCCAACCCTCTCCCATCAAGGGAGAGGGGGCAAGGCCTTGTTGACGGAGAATGCCGGGCGGCCTGTAAGCCGGGTTCTGTGTCCCGCCTTTGGGGGCGGGATGGTGGCCATCTATCTAGCCCTGCTTCGGTGTTAGCCGAGGCCCCCGCCAGCCGGTGTGAGCCGGATTGCGGGCAGCGTTGCCGCTGGGGTCGAGCAGCCAACCCGGGGACGAGCCGGACGCTCATGGTCCCCCTATTTGGCCTTGCTCCAGGTGGGGTTTGGCCGCCGGTGCGTCGCCGCACGCGGCCGGGCGCTCTTACCGCCCGATTTCACCCTTGCCGATTGCGACCGAGGCCGTAGCCGGCGGTATGTTTCTGTGCCACTTTCCGTCGCCGCTACGTTTGCGCGCATCAACGCCTGGGAGTTACCCAGCACCCTGTCCGGTGGAGCCCGGACTTTCCTCCCCGAAACGATTGCCGTCTCGCGGCGGCCACCCGGCCGTTCCGGCGTTCTCCCGATGCGAGGCTAGCATAGGCGGTGTGGGCGGTCAAGGAAAGAGGCGGCCTCACGAGGGCAATCGCATTTTGATTCTATTGCTCCTGTCTTTCCCGCGAAAGCGGGAATCCAGTATCCGAAAGGATTCGAGGTCGTCCGAAATCCGACTCAATCGTGCTTTCTGGGTTCCTAATTGCGCCGGATGAACGCAAGCGGAATTTATAATGCAATTGCCCTGGCGGCCTCACGCGTACCCACTTTGTCATTGCGAGGAGCATAGCGACGTGGCAACCGCGATGAGGTTGAACACACGTCGACCAACCGCCATTGCTACGGCGACGGGATTGCTACGCTACGCTCGCAATGACAAAGTCGGTACGCGTGAGCACGACGATGTGGTTGCGCGTATTGGGTAAGTTTGATAAGTTAGACTCACGTGGGCCTGTAGCTCAGGCGGTTAGAGCGCAGTCCTGATAAGACTGAGGTCGTTGGTTCGAGTCCATCCAGGCCCACCACTCACATCTGGATGATGCCGAAGTCGGTACGTTGCCAGCGCCCCGGCGCGGATTGCCGGTCGAGACGGGTGAACCGGAGTTAGAATCGATGGGAATCAAGACCGAGCGCACGGGGACCACCCTGGTTGCTACCGCTGAAGAAAGAGTGGATGGCGCCAACGCCCGAGAGTTCCAGAACGACTTGGAGCAGGCCATCGAAGAGAGCGACCGCACCGTCATTCTGGATCTGAAGCAGCTTTTCTACATCAGCAGCGCTGGGCTGCGGGCCATCCTGCTCACCGCCAAGGGGTTGGAGAGGCAGCAGGCGAAGCTTGCGGTGTGCTCGCTGTCTGATCCGGTGCGGGAGATATTCGAGATTAGCGGGTTCGACAAGATTATTCCCGTGCACCCGACACTGGGTGAGGCCATCACCGCCCTGGGTGGCTGACCGCACCGGCGCGGCGTGAGTTCACCACCGCCGGCGCGATGAAACCGACCTGACCGCTGAAACCGCTGGATATATCTGGGTAGGCAAGGCGCGATGTTGCAACGGCCCTACAAGATACTGGTGGTTGACGACGAGCCGGATATCCAACCCCTTTTCATGCAGCGTATGCGCCGGGACATCCGGTCTGGCCGCTACGAACTGCTTTTTGCCGGTAACGGCGTCGAGGCGATGGAGCGATTGATCAGCGAGCGCGACATCGACATGGTGGTTACCGATATCAACATGCCGGAAATGGACGGGCTTACGCTCCTCAATCAAATTCCGAGCGTGGACCCCAATATCCGGTCGGTAATCATCTCGGCTTACGGCGATATGAAGAACATCCGGACGGCGATGAACCGGGGGGCGTTCGACTTTGTTACCAAGCCGCTGGATTTTGATGACTTGCAGGTGACCATCGACCGCACGTTGCGGCATCTGGAAGAGTGGCGCGAAGCGCTGTCATCGCGCGACAAACTGGTGGCCCTGCAGAACGAACTGGAAATCGCCCGCCAGATGCAGCAGTCCATTTTGCCCACGCAGTTTCCCCAGGGCGCAGACTATGCGGTGTACGCGAGCATGGAACCGGCCCGCGACGTGGGTGGCGATTTCTACGACGTGGTGCGGCTCGATGATGGGCGCCTTGGGCTGGCCATCGCTGATGTATCGGACAAGGGCGTGCCGGCGGCGTTGATGATGATGTCCTGCCGGACGTTGCTGAAGGGAGCGGCGATTGGCAGTCGGAGTCCGGGCGAGGCGCTGGTCGAGGTGAATGAACTGCTGCACAACGACAACGAGGCGGCAATGTTCGTTACCGTCTTTTACGTTGTTTATGAACCGGCAACCGGTCAGTTAACCTACGCCAATGGTGGACACAACCCGCCGCTGGTGGTGCACGCCGATGGCAGCTCGGATATTTTGCCACTGACTGACGGCATCGCGCTGGGTCTGGTGCCCGGCATTGAATACCGGCAGCATACGGTGGCGCTGGCGCCGGGCGACACGGTGGTGCTGTATACCGACGGAGTTACCGAGGCGATGAATGGCGAGGGCGAGTTTTTCGGAACGGAACGGCTGCAGGCGACGTTTGCCTCCGCACCGCCCACCGATGCGCGGGAAGCCAACGAAACAGTGTTCAGGGCCGTGCATTCCTTCATGGGCGACACACCGCAGTCCGACGATATTACATGCCTGGCACTCTATCGCAGCAAGGCCGGCGCAGCGAGGCCGGCGCGGTGAGTCAGGGTCTTGGCTGAGCAGCTTTCGCTGACGATTGCCGCCAAACGGGATGCGCTGGAGAGCGTAGTGTCTGCGGTGGCCGCCCTGGGGCAGAGGGAGGATTGGCCGGAAGCCCTCGTGTTCAAGGCAACTTTGGCGGTGGAAGAGCTGATGCTGAACATTGTGACCCACGGGGATGATGCCGGCGACCACGAGATCGAGGTAACGCTCAAATCGGAGCCTGAACGGGTTACCATTGATATTGTAGATGACGGCCGGCCCTTCGATCTACTGTAGGATGCGCCGGCGCCCGATTTGACGGCTTCGCTGGAAGAACGTGCGGTGGGCGGCTTGGGTCTGCATTTGGTGCGTTCGATGATGGATGAAATGCGGTACAAGCGCGAGCGTGGCAAGAACCACGTGGCGCTGGTTGCGCTCCGCGATAGATGAATTTTGCATTGAGTCTGGCCCGATTGCGCCGATTCTGGATCGTGCCGGTGGTGGCTTTGGCCGTTGGCGGTATGCTGGGTTGTTCGCCTGATCTGCCAGGCGGTGATGCGGGTGTGGAGGCGGTGCGGATGGGTGTCGGGCCGGTTCAGACTCAGCAGGTGGCAGCGGCGGAACCGGGGGTAACGCCATCGGGAATTGCGGAGCCGGGAACTACGGAACCCGGAGTTACGGAAACCAGCATAAGCTTCGGGCAGTCGGCGGCGTTCAGCGGGCCGGCGCGAGAGCTGGGACAGGATATGCGGCTGGGCATTGAGGCTGCTTTCCACGAGGTCAACCAGCGGGGAGGCGTTCACGGTCGGCAGTTGATGCTGGCATCCCTGGACGACGCCTATGAACCGGAGGCGGCCATCGCCAATACCCAGCGCTTTATCGAGCAGGAAACGGTATTTGCGCTGATCGGAGCGGTGGGCACACCAACGTCGCGTTCGGCGGTTCCGGTGGCGGCTGGGGTACCGTATATCGCTCCGTTCACCGGCGCCGCCTTTTTGAGGGACCCCAAGTGGGGCAACGTGATCAACCTGAGGGCGTCTTACGACCAGGAAACCGAGGAAATGGTGGCCCGTATGACCGAAGATCTGGGGATTGAACGGATCGCAGTCATGTACCAGGACGATTCCTTTGGGCGGGCGGGTTACGAGGGGGTGCGGGCGGCGCTAGCTCGGCGCGACATGACCCTGGTGGGTATCGGGATTTATCCCCGCAACACTACGGCGGTGAAGACGGCGCTGCCGGATTTGCAACTCGCTTCCGCAGAAGCGGTAATTTTGATTGGCGCTTACGAACCCGTGGGGACCCTGATCTCCTGGGCGCGACACGTTCGGATGGACGGTTTCTTCTTCACGCTGTCCTTCGCGGGCAGCAACGCATTGGCCGCACAATTGGGGGACGACTCGTGGGAAGTTTATGTGACGCAGGTGGTACCCTTTCCGACGGATGACGCGCTGCCGGTGGCTTCCAGATACCGGCGGGCGTTGGCGGAGTTTGCTCCGGACGCTGCGCCGGGGTTCGTGTCGTTTGAGAGGTATTTGGCCGGGCGGTTGGCTATCTTCGGATTGGAAAGCTGTGGACGGGCGGTTAATCGGTCGTGCTTTCTGGAGAATTTTGGGCGGGCTGATGCCATTGACATCGACGGGTTTCAACTCGGCTACGGGGATGGCGACAACCAGGGATCAGACGCGGTGTTTCTGACGAAAATCGGTGAAGATCGCAGCTACTATCCGGTGAGCACGCTGCTGGATGGGCGGTAGTGGACGGGCAGATGCGCTGGATTTTGCAACGTCGATTTCGTCTGTCCGCCCAACTCTATGCCGGCATTGGCGGAGCCGTACTGCTCACCATTGCGGCCAGTTTGGTGGGCTGGTATTCCTTTGACCGGGTGGGCGATGTACACAGTAGGGTCAACGACGGGACGGTGCCGGAGCTGGCGGCGGCGTTCGGCGTGGCCCGGTACAGCGGGACTCTGGCGGCGGCGGGAACGCGGCTGATCGCGGCAGCGACACCGTCGGAAATTGAAAGCGTTGCCGACGGCATCGCACAGGCGCATCGGGCTTTCGAAGGGCAGCTGGCGACCCTGGAAAGATCGGATTTGAGCGGTGAGCATCTGGGGCCGGTGCGAACGCACGCTGACAGGCTGATTGCCAACCTGGACGCCATCGGCGATGACCGGGCGAAACTACTGGAGCTTGCTCAGCGGAGCGACGCGATGTGGGTGGAGCTGGCCGGATTGCGGAATCGACTGGACCGGGTGGTGATTCCCGGCATTGATGACCAATGGTTCTACACGATGACGGGCTGCCGGGAGCTGGGCGATACGCCCGTTTCGCCTGCAGAACATTTTACGCCGGCGGAGTTCTACCGTTACCGCTATCTGGCCGAGCTGCAAACTGACGGCAACATCGCAACCGAGCTGCTGGTTGGCGCGTTCAACCGGTCGGACGCATCGACCATGGAACCGCTGCGGGAACGTTTTGAAGCTGCCCGCTGGCGAATCGATCGCAATCTGTCCGCCCTGGAAGGTTCTGCCTTAGCCCGAATCCACCGACGGGATGTAGCGGTGGCGAGCAGACAGTGTATGCGGGACACGGGAAAGCCGCGGTGAGGCTTGGACCCCAATGAAACGAACTGGGCGAGGGATGTTGCAGCCGCGCGATGGGGATGACGACGGCCAAATGGGGCGGCGGAGGGCGAGATCGTCAGGGCAGACGGTAGCAGGAGGCACTCAGAGCAGGGCCTGGCGCGGGTCGGCGAGGCGTTTGAGTAGCCTGGGGGACGGGTCAGACCCCGTGGGCGGCGTCAGGAAGGAAGTGGCAGGGCGCGCAGTCGGGCCAGGGCGCTACTGAACTGGTTTTGCCAGGGCCAGCTGTGGGGCAGGTGCAGGGTGAGGCGGCGCGCCTTGCGGGTGAGCCGTCCGGCGAGAGAGAGGAAGCGTCGTCGGAGGGTCTTGGTGGTCAGCACCGGCTCGCCCAGGCCGATGCGCGTTGTCCAGCGGGCCAGGTTTGTGGGCCATGACCTGTACGGCCAGCCAGGCGGCGTTGGCGGGGAAGCGCCCCGAGGGGAGATGATTGAGCCCCACGCCGTACTTCAGGTCGCGGATGGCATTCTCGATCTCGGCGTGGCGGCGATGGTCGGCCTCGAGATCCAGGGTGTCGCCCTCACGGTCGGTGATGAAGGCGTGGTAGCTGTAGGCGGCGAAGAGGGCCATTTGGGACCCGGGCGTGGGCTTGACACGGCGGACGATGAGCCGCACCGGCACAGCGTCGGGCTCCCCCTGGAAAGGAGTGTATTCAGTCTCGGCCACAGCGGCGGCGCCCTCCATCCAGTAGGGAATCGGCGTCCAGTCCCCCTCGGGTATGGCCTCGATGAGGTTGCGCAGGCCTTGGTGCTGGCGGACGGTGATGGAGAAACGGACCTTCATCTTTCGGCAGGCGGCGACGCTGGCATGGGTGTAGAAGCCGCTGTCGGCCCGCATGGTGAGTGGTCCGGTGGCTCCGGCATGGCGCACCCGGCCCACCGTCTCCCGCAGGAAGTGGGCGGCGCCTCGGGCCGTGTTGGCGCGGCCCTCACGCAGCCGTGCCATCAGCACGTCGCCGATGCCCGCGGCCACGGCGAGGATCGGGTGATAGCCTCGCTGGCCGGTGTACCCATGGTGGCGAGCTCCCTCCTTGCACAGCCCGTAGGTCTCGCAGAGGGTGGAGTCCAGGTCGATGGTCAACGGACCGTCGCCGGGTCCGGCCCCTGCGGCCCACGCCCGGGCCAGCAACTCCCGGCTCACCCGGTCCAGTTGCCGCGCGTGGCCCCACCGGAAACTCCGCAGGAAGATCCCCAGGGTGGATGGCGCCTTGACCACACACCCCAGCACCCGCGCCGTCCCGCCCGCCCGCAGCGCATCGGCGTCGTCAATGCAGTCGCCGCCAGCCAGCGCCGACGCCACCAGGGTCAGCATCTGGTCGCCAGCGTTGGCTCGTCCGGGCGCATCCCCCAGGTCAACGTGGCAGTCCACCAGTTCACCCAGGCCCAGGTGGTGGGCCAGGGTGACCGGCAGCAGCAGCCCCGCATTGGCCACCAGGCGGTGATCATCAAAGGCAACGTGGATGCGGTCGGGGTGCTCAAGTGGGAGCATCTTCTGGGTGCTCCTCGTTTCGGGTCGGTTTTCTGTTTCAAAAACCATTATCCCCGAACACGGGAGCACTTTCTTACCCCTTCAGTACGCCGACACAGTCATATCTTCGGTGGATTGGGGCTTACACGCGGAAGTGGCGCCGGTGTATGACCGGCTGTTTGAGTTGGGATTGGGTGCAGACAGCGGGTTCGACCTGCTGGCGCAGCAGCTCCGATTGGCCCAGCATCAACTGGAACTGCGGGACGGCAACCGGGGAATCGCAGTGCGGCTGGTGGGTGAGGTTGACAGCCTGGTGGCGGCGTCGGAGGCGAGCGCTGCCGATGCAACCAGTGCGTCGGCGCAGGCGTTGTTGACCGGACGCACGCTGTTGCTGGCCATCACCGGGGTCAGCATCGGGGGTGCGCTGCTGATTGCGTGGTTGTTCGTGGGGCGGGTGTTACTGCGTCGTTTGCAGATGCTGTCCGACTGGATGCGCCGCATGGCCGCCGGCGACCTGGAAGCACAGGTTGAAGTTGGGGGCCGGGACGAAATATCCGACATGGCGGCGGCGCTGGAGGTGTTTCGTCGCCACGCGCTGGAGGTGCAGCGGCTGAATCTGGTGGAAAAACTGGCTGCCGAGTTGCAGGATAAGAACGATGAGCTGGAGTCGGTGCTGGCCGAGCTGGAGCGGGCGCAGGATCAGATTGTGATGCGCGAGAAGCTGGCGGCGCTGGGCGAGTTGACCGCCGGAGTCGCGCACGAAATCAGGAACCCGCTGAATTTCGTCAAGAATTTCTCCGAGGGGTCGGAGGACCTGCTGGCTGAATTGCAGGAAACGCTGGAGGAAAACATCGACAAGCTGGACGAGGATCAGCGGGCGCTGGTTCGGGAAATTGCGTCGGATCTCAACGAGAATCTGGGGCGCATTCGTTCCCACGGAGAGCGGGCCGACCGGATCGTGAGCGATATGCTGATGATGGGACGGGGCGGCGGGGACCAGCAGCCCACCGACATCAACCGGCTGCTGGATCAGAATGCGCGGCTGGCGTACCATAGCGCGCGGGCATCCGACGAGGATTTTCAGCTGAGCTGGCGGGAAGACCTTGACCCAGAGGTGGGTGAGATATCCGTGGTTCCGCAGGACCTGGGTCGGGTATTTCTCAACGTTGTGAGCAACGCCTGCTACGCCACCGCGGAGAAACTGCTGGCGGCTGGGCCGGCGGCCTCCTTCCAACCGACGCTGTGGCTAACGACGCGGCGTGAGGCAGAACAGGTGGAGGTTCGAATCAGGGATAACGGGAATGGCATACCGGCCGACTTGGTGGACAAGATTTTCAATCCGTTTTTCACGACCAAACCCACCGACCGCGGCACCGGGTTGGGGCTGGCAATTTCCAACGACATTGTGCGGCAGCACGGCGGAACGATCCGGGTAAACTCTGAACCCGGCGAGTTCACCGAAATGATTATCGTGCTGCCCCGGTCTCCGAGCCTGGGGGTAATCCAAGGTGCGCCGGATGATCTGCAAGCGGCGGTGGGAGACGGTACATAGACCAACGGCCGGGTATGCTGTGAAATCAGCCCCGGTCGGTTTCAAAGCGGCCGATGAGTTCGCCATCGTCGCGCACCCGGGGGACGCGGGCCAGGCTTATGGAATCGGGCAGGACGATGCCGCCGGAAAACACCAACCGCATGGCGTCCTCAACCGTGATGTCGGTTTCCGTAAGGTCGTCTTCCATGACGAATGCCAGGTTGCCCGACGTTGGGTTGGGCACGGTTGGGATGTAGACGACCACCATGGATTGTTGGGTGGCCTCCGAGTAGGCCAGGCCGGTTACGAAACCGAGGGCAACCATGCCGTCGCGAGGCCACTCGATGAACACTACCCGGCTGAACCGGTATTGCGAGGATAGGGAGGTGGAGACCTGTTGGGTTACTCCGTAGATGGTTTTAACCACCGGGATACTGTTCAACAGCGTGTTCTTCGCCGTCATAACGGCTCGACCAACCCGGTTGGAAATCAGCAGTCCGACCAGGTAGAAGATGACGATGCCGGCGATGAGGCCGATACCCGGGAAGTCCCAGGGTTGGCCGTCCACGAAGCCCAAGGGCCTGATGAAACGGTCGGCGTATCCGATGACGACGGACAGGACGACGATGGTTACCAGCAGGGGCACCATTTCCATGAGGCCGCTCAACGTGGTTGCCTGAACGTGGTCTTCGATACGATGGAGAAAGCTAAACTTGCGTTTGAGCGGCGGTTCGATATTGATCGTTTGGCCGCTCCGGTTGTTGTCCACCTGGTTTCCTCCGCACGGGGTGCTGGTACTGGATGAAGAGCGTATGGATGCCGACCGGGTACACCGGCGAGAGCCGGCGCTAATGGTATGGCCGGGGATACGGGGTTTTCAAGGGGGATTTTGACCTCATACGTACCCACTTTGTCATTGCGAGCGTAGCGTGGCAACCCCGTCGCCGTAGCAAAGGCGGTTCGTCGACGTGTGCCCAGCCTCGTCGAGATTGCCACGTCGCTGTGCTCCTCGCAATGACAGATTACGGCGGATACGAGTGAGGACGGCAGGGCCTTTCGATTGTCCCCTAATGTCATTGCGAGCGTAGCGTGGCAATCCCGTCGCGGTAGCAAAGGCGGTTCGTCGACGTGCGCTCAGCCTCGTCGAGATTGCCGCGTCGCTGTGCTCCTCGCAATGACAGATTGCAGCGGGTACGAGTGAGGATGCAGGGCCTTTCGATTGTCCCCTAATGTCATTGCGAGCGTAGCGTGGCAATCCCGTCGCGGTAGCAAAGGCGGTTCGTCGACGTGCGCTCAGCCTCGTCGAGATTGCCGCGTCGCTGTGCTCCTCGTAATGACAGATTGCAGCGGGTACGAGTGAGGACGCAGGGCCTTTCGATTGTCCCCTAATGTCATTGCGAGCGTAGCGTGGCAATCTCGTCGCCGTAGAAAAGGCGGTTCGCTGACGCGTGCTCAGCCTCGTCGAGATTGCCGCGTCGCTGTGCTCCTCGCAATGACAAAGCGGGTACGCGTGAGGCAGGGGCGGTGGTTGACAAGTCTGGAATGGGGTGCGTATGATGGGTGTACCCGGGAAACCGGGGTTAACAACAGAAGCCGTAGGGCACGTAGGGGAGCTCGGGTGAGCCGGGCTGAGAGGGAGACCACAATGTCTCCGACCCTTGCGAACCTGATCTGGGTAATGCCAGCGTAGGGAATCGGGGCTTGTAGGTTAGCCAACGACGGGCCGCCAACTTTTTACGTTGGCGGCCCATTTTGTTGCGGCCCAATATATCCAACATATTGAGGAGGCGCGTAATGGTTCAGACTACGGAGTACACGCAGGCATTTCAGGGGAAGTCGTCTTTCCCGGCCAGCAACAAGGTTTACCGGGAGGGCTCTCAGCCGTCGATTCGGGTGCCCTTCCGAGAGGTTACGCTGGATCCTACTACGGGACGGTTTGGTCAGGAGGATAATCCGCCGCTGTCGGTTTATGACACCAGCGGGCCGTACAGCGACAGCGCGGCAATGCTGGACCTGCGGCAGGGCCTGCCGGCGTTGCGTCGGGACTGGATTATGGCTCGCGGCGGCGTGGAAGAGTATGGCGGCCATCCCATTACAGTGCGGGGTGACAATCAGGCACAGCCCTTCCCCGGGTTAACGCGGCGGCCGCTGCGTGCGAAGAACGGCCAGTCGGTTACGCAGATGCACTACGCCCGTCAGGGTATCGTTACTCCGGAGATGGAATACATCGGTATCCGGGAGGGCATCGACCCGGAATACGTTCGGGAAGAAGTGGCGCGCGGCCGGGCTATCATTCCCGCCAACATCAACCACCCCGAGTCCGAGCCGATGATTATTGGCCGCAACTTCCTGGTGAAGGTGAACGCGAACATCGGCAACTCGGCCATCACATCTTCCATTGACGAGGAAGTCGAGAAGATGCTGTGGGCCACGCGCTGGGGAGCCGACACCGTGATGGACCTTTCCACCGGAAAGGATATTCACACCACGCGGGAATGGATTCTGCGCAACTCGCCAGTACCCATCGGCACCGTGCCCATCTACCAGGCGCTGGAGAAAGTGGGTGACAACCCGGAGGAACTGACCTGGCAGTTGTATCGCGACACGCTCATCGAGCAGGCCGAACAGGGTGTTGACTACTTCACCATCCACGCCGGCGTGCTGCTGCGCTACGTGCCGCTGACGGCCAACCGCCTCACCGGCATTGTCTCCAGGGGCGGCTCAATCATGGCGGGCTGGTGTCTGGCGCATCATCAGGAGAACTTCCTGTACACCCACTTCGGCGAAATCTGCGAGATTATGCGCGCCTATGACGTGTCGTTCTCGCTGGGAGACGGCCTGCGTCCGGGCAGCGTTGCGGATGCCAACGACGAGGCGCAGTTCTCTGAACTTGAGACGCTGGGCGAGCTGACCCAGTTTGCCTGGGAGCAGGATGTACAGGTGATGATCGAAGGCCCGGGCCACGTGCCGATGCACAAAATCAAGGAGAACGTGGACCGGCAGATGGAAGTGTGCCATGAAGCGCCCTTCTACACGCTGGGGCCGTTGGTTACCGACATCGCGCCAGCTTACGATCACATCACGTCGGGAATTGGCGCCGCGATGGTTGGGATGTACGGCACGGCAATGCTCTGCTACGTGACCCCCAAAGAGCACCTGGGGCTGCCGCACCGGGAGGACGTGAAAACCGGCGTTATCACGTACAAGATTGCCGCCCACGCCGCCGACGTTGCCAAGGGGCATCCGATGGCGCAGCAGTGGGACGATGCCCTGTCGAAGGCCCGGTTCGAGTTTCGTTGGGATGACCAGTTCAACCTGGCGCTGGACCCGGAGACCGCTCGCGATTACCACGACGAAACGCTGCCGGCGCAGGGGGCTAAGGTAGCCCACTTCTGCTCAATGTGCGGCCCAAAATTCTGCGCGATGAAGATCACGCAGGACGTGCGGGAGTACGCCAGGAAAAACGGGATGGCACCAGAGTCGGCGCTGGAAGTGGGGATGGAGGAAAAGTCTGCGGAGTTCCGCGAGGCCGGCAGCCAGATTTATCAGAAAGCTTAGGAGGTAGCGCCGCCCTCACGACAAACCCCTCTCCCATCAAAGGAGAGGGGTTTTTTTTGACTACTCGGCGTCGGGGTGAGTGGTTATGAAGCGGGCGGCGCGTTCCGGGTCCACGTGGGGGGCGCGCACTTCTACGCCGGCCTGTTCTTCCTGCAGTCGCACGGTGCTGCTGCTGTCAGAGCTGGCCCAACCCCGGTTCATTGCGGTGAGGGATATTTGCTGGGCCAGGGTGGACATGGGCATGGGCACGTTGTACTCGCGGGCCAGTTCAGTAGCCAGGGAGATGTCCTTGTGGGCCAGGTTGAGGGCGAAGCTGGCCGGCTCATATTCACCGCGGAACATAGTGCGGACGAGTCCTTCATGGAGGAAGGACATACGGCCGAGCGCGCCGCGACGCACGCATTCCCACAGGGGTTCAGGGTCAACACCGGCCTTGACGCCCAGGGTGAGTCCTTCGGCAATGGCCTGGCGGACGCTGTGGCCGATCATGTTGTGCACCAGCTTGGCGACGCTGCCGGCTCCAATCTCGCCAGCGTAGAAAACCTTGTCGCCAAAGGCGTCCAGCACCGGTTTCACCCGGTCGAATACCTCGCGGTCGCCGCCGACCATGACCGCCAGGTTGCCCGACGCCGCACCCGTCTTGCCGCCGCTGACCGGGGCGTCCAGAACGAAGGCTCCTTTGGCGCGGAACTGGGGTTCAATCTCCCGTATCAGCGTGGGTCGGCTGGAAGACAGGTCGATGTAGACACTGCCCGGGCGAATGCCTTCCAGCACCCCCGAAGCGCCCAGGGACACCGACTCCACTTCGTAGGGGCCGGGCAGGGACGTGAAGGTGATGTCGCTGGCCGCGGCGACTTCGGCGGGGGTGTTGGCGAGGCGCGCGCCGCCTTCCAGCAGGGGCCGGGCAGCCTCTTCGCGCAGGTCGTATACGACCATCGAGTAGCCGGCCTTCTGTATGTTGGCGGACATCCCGCCGCCCATGTTGCCCAGTCCGATAAATCCTACCGTTTCCATGACGAAACCTCGCTTCTGAGTGGGTTAAGTGTGGGTTTTGATGTGGCCGGCAGTATACCCTAACGTATGTTGGGGCCACGGTAACGTTTGTTGGAAAACGGTGGACGGTGACGGTGGGGCAACCTTGACGATAGGAGGCCAGCGTCGCACAATGATAGGTGCGTCAGGTTGGAATAGACGTAGCGCAATTGCCCCGTGGTGTAGTGGTAGCACGTCAGCCTTTGGAGCTGTAAGCCCTGGTTCGAACCCAGGCGGGGCAGCCAGACAACTGCTTTTGGGACAGTTTACCGTCACCTGTAAGAACGGGGAGATGGGCAACGGTTAGACTGGAGACACGGGTAACATTTTGGTAGGATCGCGCAGGACGCGGCCAGTGTGGTGGTGGAGTCGGTCGATTAGCAAGTGCCCGCAGTGGATGCTTCAGCACCGGTCGTCCAGTTGGGTCAGTCCCACCGGATCACCGATCAACCACTCGCTGAGTCAGACGCGTTGACCGCGCCACTTGATCTCTCCGTTGGCCGGCTGACCAAGCGCCGAGAACGACAGCAGATCTCGCTGCCACTCCTGGATGAAGCGTACCTGCTCCTCTTGAATGCTGCTTGCTTGCCAGTGCGCCATCTCGCCGCCTCGTGTTCAATTTCCCACTATGGCTCAATCTCAGGTTCAATGGGTGGCGTCCGGGTGTCTCTGGGGGGGCGCGTACCGAGGGGAGGGCCAGTCGCCGGGGCGCGGCGAATCGCTGGGTTCAGGGGCTGCCGGCGGACCTGCCGCCATCTACCATGTACACGCCGCCGGTGCAAAAGCTGCTTTCGTCACTGGCGAGGAAGAGCATCAGCCTGGCCACTTCCTCAGGGTTGCCGTAGCGTCGCAGCGGAATACGTGCCGCGGCAGCCTGCTTCGTCCGTTCGACAGTAACCGTCGCATCGTCCAGCGCGGCAACGCGCATCTCCTCTATGGAACGCATCATCCGCGTCTCGATGGGCGCAGGATTGACGGTATTGACCCTGATTCCCAGGGGGGCGCCCTCCAGGGCCGCAGTGCGCATCAGGCCGATGACGGCGTGTTTGCTGGTGGTGTACGCCGACATATCAGCGCTGCCACCGATGCCGGCGGTGGAGGACGTAATGACGATGCTGCCGCCGCCGCGTTCACGCATGGCAGGGACAACATACTTGATGCCCAGCCAGACCCCGCGCACGTTGACCGCCATCACACGATCGAACACGTCGATGGGATAGTCGGGTATCGGGGATATGGAACCTTCAATCCCGGCATTGGCCAGATAGATATCAATGCCACCCCAGCGTTCCACTGCGGCCTGGACGTAGCTTTGGGCTTGATCGGGTTGGGTTACATCGGCAGCGTGATAACTGGCCCGGTCTGCTCCGATTGACTGCACCGCATCCTGGAGGGCTGACTCGTCAAGGTCGACCAACACGACGCGCGCACCTTCATCGGCGAAGAGTTTGGACGCAGCCCGACCAATCCCCCCGGTTGCTCCCGTAATGAGGGCGACTTTTCCTTCTAGGCGAGACATGTGGCACCTCCTATCATCCGAGGTATCCAGGCTGTTCCGGATCGGGACAGCGTAGCCATTGTGGACCGACCATTATCCGGTAATTCGGCGACACACGGCCGGGCAACTGGAACGACACCGGGGGTCAAAGCCCGACTGGCCGACGCGATGCAGCGGGGAAGATGTGGTACCCCTGGAGCATACCGATTAGCGTTGATGTCATAAAGGGTCTAGCGGTAACAGTCGGTATCAAATATGGCATATGTCAGCCGTGTGCGTGCGTAATTCAACACGAAAGTTCATAGATTGCGCCGCCCTTGACATATCAGACGGTTACTTGACGTTGCGCTGGGTGTCCCTTATTATCGTCTAAATAGTGGTAACGAAGGGGGGAACACAATGGAGCGCGGCAAACGAAACGAGGATAGGCCGCGGCCCTTGACGGCGGCTTTCGTCCGCACGATTAGGGAGCAGGGGCGGTATTCGGATGGTCCCGGGGGACATGGGCTTTCACTGCTGGTGAAAACAGGCTGGGGTGGACGTCCGGCCAAATCATGGTCGCAGCGGTTGAGGATCGGCGGGAAGTCGCACGACATCGGTTTGGGCGGCTATCCCCTGGTGACATTGGCAGAGGCGCGAAAGACTGCGCTTGAAAACCGCCGGGCTGTGGCGGAGGGCACAGACCCCCGGAAGCCGGCCAAACCGATTCCGACGTTTGCCAGCGCAGTTGAGCGAGTAATCGAGGTTCACGCCGAAGGGTGGAAGAATCCTCGTATAGCGAAGCAATGGCGCTCCTCGTTGAACATCTACGCCATACCCGTGCTGGGCGCCAAATTGGTCAGTGAGGTCACGACCGCCGACGTGCTGGAGGTGATGACGCCGATATGGTCCACCAAGCGTGAGACTGCAACGAAGGTGCGCGAACGCATCTCTGCGATCCTCCGCTGGTCGATAGCAGAGGGGCATCGGCAAGACGACCCAGCCCGTGACGTGATAGCCGCTCTACCCAAGACAACCCAACGAGTGCAACACCAGAAGGCACTGCGGTTTGCGGAGGTGGGCGGAGCCGTTCAGCAGATCCGGCAGACATCCGCATGGCCGGCTACGAAATTGGCATTTGAGTTTTTGACGCTGACCGCTTGCAGGGTGGGTGAAGTCAGACAAGCTCGGTGGACCGAGATACACGAGGACTCCGCCACGTGGGTTGTGCCAGCGTCAAGGATGAAGAACGGACTCGAACACCGCGTGCCGTTGAGTGATCAGGCGATGGACGTGCTACGGCTGGCAGAGGAGTTGGTCAGCGACTCCGGCCTGGTGTTCCCGTCGGTGACGGGTAGGCCGTTGAGCGATGCCACGGTGAGCAAGTTGCTCCGCGAAAACAGCGTCGCCGCAGTGCCGCACGGGATGCGATCATCGTTCCGCGATTGGGCTGCTGAATGTTCCGACGCGCCACGCGAGATTGCGGAGCACTGTCTGGCGCACGTTGAGGGCAGCGCGAGCGAACTGGCCTACCGCCGCACGGATTATTTCGACCGGCGACGGGGATTGATGCAAGACTGGGCCGATTTCGTTTTGAGCTGAAATTGGGCTCCGCCCACCCCATTACAAATAGCAGGTTGCGCTCTTATGCTGGATGTATCTGCAATGGAGGCGAACCGAATGGCATCTAACGACCGACTCCTGAACGTCGATCAGGTTGCCGCGCTCTTATCCATTTCCCGCGTCACGCTGTACCGGCGGATCAACGACGGCACCATCCCGCCGGGAGTACGTCTCGGACCGCGCGCCGTCCGGTGGAAGGAATCCACGATCAACGATTTGATCGAAGGGCTCCCGGTGAATGGACGGCAGGGCGATGCCTAGTTTCCGCGCTCCCAAGCGTCGCTCGTCCTCCGCGCGCAGGGGCGGTTACTTCTCTATGCCCGGCAGATCGGGACGAGGTGGGGGCGCGCTGAATTCCGCGCTGAACCTCGGAGAGAACACCAACCTCCATAAAGCGACCGCGCTATTCCTGATGCTTTTCATGGGGCTGGCGCTTTACATCGGCCTCCTTATCCCCGGCATCAACGACCTGGAGTGTGGGGTCGATTGGGACAGTGAGTATGGGGCTTGGTATGGGGCGCTATCACCCACAGAGGTCAACGCGGTTGCCGCAGCCGGCGAGATCGTGAATGATGATGCAAGGCTTGCAGCTCTGAGGGTTATTGGAACGGCGCCGAATGTCTATCCGGAATGCGACGGCGGCGCCTTCCCCCGTGAACCCCGTGTGTTAGCGCAGTCCCTCGATATTCTCGTGCCCTTCCTGCCGCTGTTCGTCCTCATTCCCGTCCTGTTCCTGTTCTTCCGCCAAGTGGGAAGCATCGCCGCCCTTCCCGCTTTTTTGGCTGCCATCCTGCTGAGAGAAGTCATCCCCGGCGATGGGTTTTTGGACTGGATCGTGATAATGGCAGGTCTAGTAATCGCCAGCGTACCGACGCCCGTGAAGGGGTTGCTGTCCGCGCTCTCGCATATCTGTGCGCTGGCATTGTGGCCGACGATGATGCTGGCCTACCACGGGACGGCTATGGGGGTTGGCGGGGACGTGTCGGCGTCGGTACTGACCGTGCTGGACTTCCTGGTGTGGATACTGCCATTCGGAATACTGATGCTGGTGCCGATACGCTGGAAAATGCGCGACAACGAGGCTTTAGTCTAGGAGACAACACCGATGAACATGCGAAAAACCGGACTCCTCCTCACCGGCGGGCTTGCTGTCATGCTCGTCGTTTTCATCGTCGCTTATGGCATCCTCCTTGCCACCGAGACCATGCCCGTTCACATTGAGATCAAGGAGCCGCCGACCGCCGATCAGCAACACGGCAACATCGCCCTGCCGAGCGTGATTGAGAGCGTTGACCCTGAGTATTTGCTGTCGAATATCTACAGTGTGGTCAGCGCGCCGACGCCGTCGTTTGCCTTTGTGGATACAGACGGCAGCGGGAACACCGTCAGCAGCGTAGGCGTGTTTGACGGTTCGGTAGCCACTCCGGTTATCACGTTTGGCCACACCCCTACCCGTATCACCCTGAATGACGTTACCGTGTTGGGAGCGGACGCTATACCCGCCGCCGGGGAGGTTCGGGTAGTCGGCGGCTCAATAGCCATCGTGGGAACCATCAGCAGCGGCGGGTACGTGGACGGCGGCGGATCCGTCGGGAATGCTGACAACACCGCCCTAATCCGCGTGGGCAATCTGGCCGTGAGCAACACCGGATGGACGGCATTCACCTACGCCGGGTCCACCAATGCCGACGCCGCCGGTGGACGGGTAGAGGTAGCCATTGGCGATAGCGTCCTGATTACCGGCGGGAATACCCTAATCACCGGACTAAACGGCGGCGGCGACATTTGCCGTGCCAGTGTGGTTGTCGGGCGCACCATCGTTGACCCCAACGCCGATGGTCAGCTGGTATGGAGCGAATTCGGCGGTAGGGCTACGGAGGCGCGCGTTTCGGGGCTTTTGCGTCCACAGTACCTTTTCCCGAGAACGCGGCTGTCGTGGCGTCCCTGAGCATCGACACGGGGGCGAATAGCGGTGGTGTCATAACAAGGGACGCCGTGGGCAACCTGGACACCGACACAGACGGGACGGCAGACCGGCTGGCAACCCTACCCTTGCCCCGGACTAATGCCGACCCGCACGACGGCGCCGTGTCCCTGCCCCTACAGGTCGGAACGCGGGTTGAATTGCCGGCCTACTCAGTAACGCCGGCCATCCGCGAGATACAGCTGGTCATTGACCTGCCCGACGTGAGCGCAATTCAGTGCGCCGCCGTTACAGACGCGCGTTGGGAACAGCCCACGCTCGGGACTATCACCACACGGAACACCTACTGCGGCGGCGTCCCATTGGGGGGCGCCGTTGGGCAGGTGCTGGTCAAGAGTAGTGATGATGATTGCGGCGTTGAATGGACTACCCTGCTCACTGTCCCCGGTACTGGATTGGATGGACAACTGCTGACGTGGGGATCCAGCGGCGGAGTGGGCGCCTACGGGTGGGCTGGACCATAGACGGCGCTGTCGGTGGGAAGTGGAGACTGAAATCCCGTCGTCAAAGAGTGGCTATCCGCGCGCACACACACACACCAAATTACAGCCATCAACGACGCCGCCGGTGCGGGAGATGGCGCTGCTGGATGACCTGACCGGCCTGGACGCTGAGCAGTGCGGCGGTGGCAACTTCTGTGCCAAAAGTTGCCAGTTTTGACCCGGCGCCGGTGGTTGCCGAGCACGTAGCGCGCGTTCCGGTCCTCCGGGTGCTGGGATGGATGGCAACTTTCGCTATATAATTGTTGCCAGGGAGTTTGGAGTATGGCGCAGATCATCCCGCATTACTGGACACCCCAACAGGTCCGGAGACTTCTGGATGCACTGGGCGGGCAAGGCAAGGCGGAAACCCGGACACTATGCTTGATGATGTGGCGAAGCGGACTGCGGATCGGCGAGGCGCTGGCGCTGGAGTGGCGCGATCTGGACTACCCGGGGGATCCGCCGACGCTGCTGGTCCGCGCGTCAAAGACAGGGACGGGCCGGACGGTTCCTCTACATCCCGACCTGGTCCGACTTTTCGGCAACTGGCCGGCTCGCCACGGTCCCCGAGACAGGGTGGTGGGCCTGACCCGCCGGACGGCGCTACGGCACATACGCGACGCGATAGCCGCCGCCGGGTTGGACGATGAGTCGCCAGGAACAGGTGCGCAAAAAGCTGGCGCTCACAGCCTCAGACATTCTGCGGCCCGGCATTGGTTGACGGCGGCCGGAGTGCCTCTCAACGTCGTCAGTCAGTGGCTGGGGCACTCCAGCCCGCTGGTCACGCTCCGGACCTACCTACCCATCTCCGGCAGCACGTACACCATGGACGACGTGCCATAACCAAGAGGCAGACGGTCGGATCTTAGGCAGAGCAGCATCGGCGGCGGCCCGCTGGCAAAAGTCAGGAAATTGCCTGCCAATCAGGTTGACAGGCAGGAGGGGTAGTATAGTCTACGCAATACCCATTGTGCGCACAATGATGATTAGCCCGAATCCACCGAAGGGATTGGCGCTGGCGTTGACACAAGGGCTGATGGGTAGGGGAAGGCGAACGGGCCAGGCCAGATTCCAATAGATGGTGATGAGGACGGCGTGAGGCGGCCGCACAGGCCCGATGATGGCGGCCCGCGGTGGCCAGGCGGGCGGAATTCGGTAGGGGACAGGCAAGAGGCGCCCCTCGCGGACTGACTTGGCGCGAGTTGGCGGGGACGTTCAGTGGGCCGGATGGCGGGTCAGCGGCAGACGGGGCGCCGTCAGGCTGGGAGTGGAATTGCTCGCAATCGTGCCAGGGCGCCACTGAACTGGTTTTCCCAGGGCCAGCGCTTTGGAAGATGCAGGGTGAGGCGGCGCGCCGAACGGGTGAGCCGTCCGGCGATAGAGAAGAAGCGTCGTCGGAGGGTCTTGGTGGTTACGATCTGCTCACCCAGACCGAGCCGCGCGGTCCAGCGGGCCAGGTTATGCGCCATCACTTGGACGGCCAGCCAGGCTCCGTTGGCGGCGAAGCGCCCCGAGGGAAGATGGTTCAGCCCCACGCCGTACTTGAGGTCTCGGATGGCGTTCTCGATCTCGGCGTGGCGGCGATGGTCGGCTTCCAGTTCCAGGGTTTCCCCCTCCCGGTCGGTGATGCAGCCGTGATAGCTGTAGGTGGCGAAGAGGGCCAGTTGGGAACCGGGCGTGGGCTGCACCCGACGGACGATGAGCCGCACCGGCGCGGCGTCGGGCTCACTCTGGAAGGGGGTGTACGTGGTCTCGGCCACAGCGGCGGCGCCGTCCAGCCAGTAGGGTATGGGCGTCCAGTCCGCCTCCGGTATGGCCTCGATAAGATTGCGCAGGCTTTGGCGCTGCCGAACGGTGATGGAGTAGCGGACATCCATCTCACGACAGACGGCGACCATGGCGTGGGTATAGAAGCCGCTGTCGGCCCGCACCGTGAGTTGTCCCCTGGCCCCAGCATGGCGGACCCGCCCCACCGTCTCACGCAGGAAGTGGGCGGCGCCCCGAGCGGTGTTGGCGCGGCCCTCGCGCAGCCGGGACATCAGCACCTCGCCGGTGCCAGCGGCCACGGCCAGCAGCGGGTGATAGCCCCGCTGGCCGGTGTAGCCGTGGTGGCGGGCGCCTTCCTTGGCCAGCCCATAGGTCTCGCAGATGGTGGAGTCCAAATCAATGGTGAATGGCGCGTCGTCCGGTCCCGCCCCAGCCGCCCAGGCCCGTGCCAGCAACTCCCGGCTCACCCGGTCCAGTTGGCGGACGTGGCCCCACCGGAAGCTGCGCAGGAAGGTGCCCAGGGTGGATGGCGCCTTCACCACGCAGCCGATGACGCCAGCCGTCCCGCCAGCGCGCAACACGTCGGCATCGTCGATGCAGTCGCCGCCCGCCAGCGCAGACGCCACCAGCGTCATCACCTTGTCGCCAGGATGGGCTCGGCCCGGCGCGTCGCCCAGGTCGAGATGCCGGTCAACCAGCTGTGGTAGGCCCAGGTGCAAGGCCAGCGTGGCGGGAAGGATCAGGCCAGCATTGTTGACCAGGCGGTGGTCGTCGAAGGCGATTTGGATGCGGTCGGGGTGGTCATCTGGTAGCATCTTTTGGGTGCTCCTTGTTTCTGGTTGGTTTTGTCTTTCCAAAACCATTATCCCAGATGCACAGGAGCACTTTCTTACCCCTTCAGCACGCCGCCACACTCATCTCTTCGGTGGATTGGGGGTCAGGTGCGGGCTGACCGGCTGACGTCGCAGGTTGACGAGTTGGGTTGGACCAGATGCAGTGCGGGCGATGGGGCCAAGGGGCCACGGGTCTACGATTGGGCCGTCGTGGAAATACGGCCTCTTGGGGAGCCGGGCAAGGGCTACCGGCTGCTGGCCCGGCGCAGCATTGCCCAGCCCGGGGAGTTGGCTTACTTCGTATGCTTCGGCCCGGCCGGAACGGCCTTGGAGGAACTGGTGAGGGTGGCTGGGACCCGGTGGGCCATCGAGGAGTGTTTCGAGGAGGCCAAGGGGCAGGTGGAACTGGACCAGTATGAGGTGCGGAGGTGGGACGGCTGGTACCGGCACATCACCTTGGCGATGCTGGCGCAGGCGTATCTGTCAGTAATCAAGCATCAAGCGATGGAACCAGGAGAAAAGGGGGCTGCTACGGTCCCGATGAAGCGCTGATTCCCATAACGGCCCCGGAGGTGCGCCGGCTGCTCACCCGACTTGTATGGACGGAAAATCAACTGCCTGATTTCATCCTGTCCTGGTCGTGGTGGAGACGGCGCCACCAAGCCAGAGCCCGGCAATGCCATTACAAACGCCGCCTGTCAAATCTGCGACTGTAGTACTAAGAACAAAACCGGTAATCTCGACCAACTTTATGAAAAAAATGTGAGGCAATTCTTGGGAAGCCGGCGCAAGGTTAACAAAGGTATCGTAACCACTTTGAACGAGAAGCCCCATTTATTTGGTCTGTACAATAATGGCATCACTATTGTGGCGTCGGACTATGTGAAATCGGATTCTGATAACACAGTCGAGATACGCGATCCATACGTGGTGAACGGTTGCCAAACCACCCGCGCTATCTGGCAGGTTCTCGAAGGCAAGCTGAACCCCGATGGTAGTGCTCGCTCGGATCAACTTGATGAATGGCGAGAGCGAGTCGAACAAGGCGGCGTAATAGCCAAGATCGTGAAAAGCGGGGAGGCCGAAATATTGTATATCACGCGGTTCACGAACTCCCAAAACGCAGTCCGCGCACAAGATTTTATTGCGTTGGAAGCAGGTTTTGGGGACTGGGCTTCTAACATGGCAAGCGGCTACCATATATTCCTCGAACTCCAACGAGGCGGAATAGATGCTCGAAAAGCGCGCGAAAAGCAGCATCCCGAGATTGGTTCATTCAGTGACTACGTCAACGCTTTTGACCTGATAAAAATCTACGGCGCAGGGTGGCTATCTGCCCCCGGAATGGCATTCGGCAAAAATGCGCCCTTCTTGCCGCAAGGAACCATCTACGAACGAATTGTGTCGGATCAACATGGCGAAGTAATTTTTGGCGCGCGTGATTTGTACGCTGCATATAAAATCAAATGTGCCGCAGATGCGATCGGTTTTGGTCGCGCTGCCGGCCGTGAACTCTCTAGCAGAGGTTCGTCGAGGTATTTGTTTTATTACGTGGTAATGGAGATGCTGCGCGACGTTATTAGAAGAGCTCGCCAAGTCGTCGATGTGCCCGAAAATTGGCTAACCGATGCCGTGCACAAGCTCGCTGCCGCTGGATCCGAAGACGCGTTTGACTCCCTTTGCCAAGCTGCAGTTGAAGCCGTTTGATGAATACTTGACAGAAGGGAGTGACAACTGTGCCCACGACGAAGCAGCTTTCAACGGTAACCTAAATAATTACTTGAAATCTGAACAATTGGGGAGGAACGAGGACTTTGCGCCAATTCTCCGGTCGTTATTGGGTACGCACACCACGTTATTGGGGCGTGGTGCCCGTGGTAGCGTTTCACCTAGGGCACAAGTTACACAAGCCATAACCTAAAATTAATTGGCCTGCCTCAAATCGAAAAACCGCCGCCGGATGTCGAACACAAACCTCAGGAGAACCGGATCGCCACTGATGATCTCGGGAACGTCGGGCACCTCAGGCACGTTGTCGGGTCGGCGCATGTGCACTTGGCGTTGGTACGCACCTCGGTGCCGGCCGAGTGCTGTGCCTAGGGCGATCCACCGGGGTGGAAGGAGCGGTGAAATCAGCGCCCGCAGCGTCGGCACGGTGAGGGGAGGCGTACTCATTTCGTTTCGCTACGCTGCGTCTTCCAGGCAGTCGCGGAGGGGGCGGTTGATGCAGGAGAAGATTGGCGTGTCTTGCAGCGTGTAGGGGCGGGCTTTGGATTCCCGCAGTTCCATCACCAGATCCAGGAAAGTTCCCGGTTCGTCGGTTTCGAAGCCCAGCACAAACTCGGGGTCGTCCAGGCCGAACGAGTAGGCCGTGGAGATTTTCACCTGGGGATATTTGTGCCCGATGACGAAGTGCTCGTTCATCAGCTCCTGGCGGTCCTCTTTGGGAAGCTGGTACCAGTCGTGGGTCTTCCAGAAGGGATACATGAACAGGTAGCGCCGCCCGACGATTCGCATGGACGCGGCATCGCCGGAACCTTCTTGCCCCTCGTGCTGGTGGTCGTCGATGTACGGCGACCGTCGGGTCATACCCAAGTAGGAGTGAGGCGTTTCCAGGTAGCCGCCGAGCCGCGTCTGGTTCAGTTGCGCAGCCAGGTCGTTGATGCGTTCAAGCTCCGGCGACACTCCCCACAGCATGAAGTCGACATCGCCGCGGGTGCCCACCAGACTGTAAGTATTCAGCGAAACGCGGTCGGTGAACTCGGCAGCTACCGCCGCAAACTCGTCCTTGCCGGCGTCGCGTTCAGCCGATACCAGGCGACGCCACTCCGGTTGCACCCGGAAGAACGTATATTTCACAAAATCGCGCCGCGGATCCGCCATAACTTACCTCTCGTAGTGTGCGGTATTGTCCCAACTTCGCAATACCATGTTCAGTTGCAATCATAGCATAGCGGGCTGGGAAGTCTGGCAGAAGTCGGAAATGGGTTACAATCGCCATGCGTGCGGTGCCGGCGCTACTGGTGCGCACCGATCCCACGTGCCCGGATATGTTCCCGGATATATTCACTGACCGTAACCAGCGCAGGAGGACTCACAAAATGGTAACTATCGGAGAAGGTCAATACACCTACGCCGTGCAGGAAGGCTGGGGCCAGCTGCCCGCCGGTTTTGCGTTCAAAGAGGTAGCTGCCGTCGGTTGCGACGAAAACGACAATGTCTACGCGTTCAATCGCGGCGATCATCCGATGATGGTTTTTGACAAGGACGGTAACTTTATCAAGTCATGGGGCGAGGGCGTGTTTCCCCGTGCCCACGGCATCACGATGACGCCGGATGGCAACATGTTTTGCACCGACGACGGCGACCACACGGTTCGCAAGTGCACGCTGGACGGCGAAGTGCTGCTGACCCTGGGAACCAGCGGACATCCGGCGCCGTTTATGTCCGGCGACCCGTTCAACCGCTGCACCCACGTTGCCATCGACCCGCGCAACGGCGATTTCTTCGTCTCAGACGGCTACGGCAATGCCCGCATTCACAAGTACAGCCCCGACGGGCGACATCAATTCTCCTGGGGTGAGTCGGGCAACGGCCCCGGCCAGTTCAATATCGCCCATAACATCGGCACCGACCGCACTGGTCGCGTCTTTTTGGCCGACCGTGAGAACCACCGCGTGCAGGTGTTCAACTCCGATGGCACGTTCCTGGGCCAGTGGACCGATATGGCGCGCCCGTGCGGGCTGTATATCGACCAGGCCGCCGACCTCGTTTATCTCGGCGAGTTGGGGGCGGCCATCGGAGCAAACGACCAGGCTTCAGGCCTGGGGCCGCGAGTCAGTGTTTACGACACCGATGGTCGTCTGCAGGCCAGGGTTGGCGACGGCCCGGAAGGTGAAGCGGCCGGCCAGTTCATCGCCCCGCACGGCGTCTGCCTCGATTCTGCCGGCAACATCTATGTGGCGGAAGTTTCGTGGACCCACACCGGTCAGCGTCTCACCCCGCCGCGAGAGGTGCGCTCCCTCCAGAAACTGGTCAAAACCGGTTAGGGGTCGCGTTTGACCAACATTGATGAACGGGATGAACAGGATATTTTGCTTCCGCCAGCCTGGCTAATATCCTGAACATCGGTTCTATCAATGTTTGAACCTGATTTTGTATTGAGCTGATAGCATGGAAATTCGCATTGGAAGTCTCTCTCGCGACGCCGGGGAAGCCCGGGGCGCGGCGTTGGTGATTGATGTTTTTCGCGCCTTTACGACCGCGGCGATCGCCTTTGACCGCGGGGCCGAACGCATCACCCTGGTTGCCGAGGTCGAAGAGGCGTTGGCCGTTCGGCAGCGTAACCCCGCCATCGCCGACATCCTGATGGGCGAGGTGGGCGGCCAGCGTCCAGACGGCTTTGACTACGGCAACTCCCCTTACGAGGCATCATCGGTGGATTTCGCTGGTAAGACGGTCGTGCAGTCAACGCGCGCTGGCACCGTGGGCACCGCCGCCGCCGGAGCCGCCGGTTGCGACCCCATCTACGTAACCTCGTTGGTGGTGGCGGGCGCGACCGCGCGGGCATTGCTTTCGGAAAACCCGTTGCCGGAGCGAGTAACGATTCTGGCAATGGGCGACCAGGGAGTCAATCGGTCCGACGAGGACGAACACTGCGCGCTGTATCTACGCAACCGGCTGGAGGGTCGCAACCCGGATCCGGAAGCCCTGCGCAAGCTGATCATGGCCGGCGGCGCAACCCAAAAATTCTTCGATGATACACAGCCGCAGTTCCACCCTCGGGATGTCTCGCTAGCCCTGGAAGTGGACCGCTACGACTTCGCAATGCGCGTGAGCCGGGAGGACGGCCTGCTGGTAGCGCGGCGGGTGGTAATATAGCGTCACTGGCGAGCTGGTTTACGTTGGCAAGGAGTTTCGGATGCTCAGTCACCGGAGCGCTACGCAGGGGATATTTTTGGCGTTGGCGGTCCCGCTGGTGATGGCCGGAGCGCTGTTCTGGTTTCTGGCCGGGCAATCGGAACTGTCCGCGCGGGGCGTGGCTGACACACCCACGCCTCGTCCTACCGCCACGCCCAGACCCACGCCTGCACCCGAATGCCAGTTCCTCGTTGTGACCGGTAGGGACAATTTTGGGAAGAGAAGCGACAAGCCTATGGTGTTCCGTGGAACGGTAGGACGCACCGACTTCAAACCCGACGGACCGGAAACGGGTGGCGTTTTCACTGCCTCGAACGTCTACGGAAACGCCCCTTGCAGTTGGTCAGCCGAAACAAACCGCCCCTGGCTGTCGGTAGGTCGGAGTGGCGGCACCATACCGCCCGGCGACGCCGACGAGGACATTCAGATATCCATCAACGATAGGGTTACGAGAAATACAACAAACTGGCGCCTACACCGGCATTATCAAATTCAACGCACCCGGTGCTCGCGATCCATCGCGTACTCTGTACATACGCTTGGATGTCCTGGCAAGCTGCCGGTTCAATAACGATATTCGTATCCTGACGTACGAAATGGATGAAGGTAACGATACCTCAGTGTTGGAAAAGCAATCAATAGTGATACGAAATGAAGAATATTCTGGAGATTGCGATTGGGAAGCCTCCTCCAATCAGCCTTGGGTGAACATAGTCCCAACTAAAGGTACGCTCACGGCCGGGAGTCAGGCCTGGCTGGAAGTTACCATCACGGATGGAATCGAAGCTTATGGCCCAGGTAATCATAACGCCAATATAGAGTTCCAAGGGCCACTTTTTCAACCATCGGTCACCAGCATACGGATGAACGTAATACCGCCACCTTGCGACTTGCAAATCGACCAATCCGACACCGAAGTCCAGTCCGTTGGGTTTGCTGGAGGTCCATTCACCCCATCCTCAGTGAGGTTGACGATAAGGAATCAAGGCGGCGAAGAATGCCGATGGAACGCACTGCCCAAAGAGCGCTGGGTGGACATTAATCCATTGTCCGGGACGATACCCAAGGGCGCCGTCGGTAGTTTATCCCCAATCCACCGAAAAGATGAGTGTCGCGGTGTGCTGAAAGGGTAAGAAAGTGCTCCTGTGCATCTGGGATAATGGCTTTTGAAACAGGAAACCGTCCCCAGGCCAGGAGCACCCAAAAGATGCTAGCAGATGACCACCCCGACCGCATCCAAATCGCCTTTGACGACCACCGCCTGGTGGCCAATGCTGGGCTGATCCTGCCAGCCACGCTGGGCCGGCATCTGGGCCGGCCCGAACTGGTTGACCGGCACCTGGACCTGGGTCGCGCCCCAGGCCGAGCCAACACCGGCGACAAGGTGATGACGCTGGTGGCGTCTGCTCTGGCCGGAGGAGACTGCATTGACGACGCCGACGTGCTGCGCACCGGCGGGACGGCTAGCGCCATCGGCTGCGTAGTCAAGGCGCCATCCACCCTGGGGACCTTCCTGCGCAGTTTCCGGTGGGGCCACGTCCGCCAACTGGATCGGGTCAGCCGGGAGCTGCTGGCCCGGGCCTGGTCGGCTGGGGCCGGACCCGGCGACGGGCCGTTGACCATCGACCTGGACTCCACCATCTGCGAGACCTACGGTCTGGCCAAGGAGGGGGCGCGCGACCACGGCTACACCGGCCAGCGAGGCTATCACCCGCTGCTGGCCGTGGCCGCCGGAACCGGCGACGTGCTGATGGCTCGGCTGCGCAAGGGCCGCGCCAATACCGTTCGGGGCGCCGCTCACTTTCTACGCGAGACGGTGGGGCGGGTACGCTACGGCGGGGCCAGGGGACAACTCACGGTGCGGGCTGACAGCGGCTTCTACACTCACGCCATCGTCGCCGTCTGCCGCAAGATGGATGTGCGCTACTCCATCACCGTCCGCCAGCAAGCCCGCCTGCGGAATATCATCGAGGCCATACCCGAGACTGACTGGACGCCGATTCCCTACTGGATGGACGGCGCCGCCGACGTGGCGGAGACCACCTACGTCCCCTTCCAGGATGAGCCCGACGCCGCACCGGTGCGGCTCATCGTCCGGCGGGTGCAGCCCACGCCCGGCTCCCAGCTGGCCCTCTTCGCCAGCTACCGCTATCACGGCTGCATCACCGACCGAGACGGGGACACCCTGGAACTGGAGGCCGACCATCGGCGCCACGCCGAGATCGAGAACGCCATCCGAGACCTCAAGTACGGCGTCGGGCTCAACCATCTCCCCTCAGGCCGCTTCGCCGCCAACGGCGCCTGGCTGGCGGTGCAGGTGATGGCGCACAACCTGGCCCGCTGGACCGCGCGCATCGGTCTGGGTGAGCAACTGGTAACCACCAAGACCCTCCGACGACGCTTCTTCTCCCTCGCCGGACGGCTCACCCGCTCGGCGCGCCGCCTCACTTTGCATCTGCCCCAGCGCTGGCCCTGGAAAAACCAGTTCAGTCGCGCCTTGGCTCGATTGCGAGCAATTCCACTCCCCGCCTGACGGCACCGCTGGTGTCAACGCCGACGGAGATCTGACCCACTCACCAGACTACCCGACCGCCTCGCAGACTTGCGCCAGGCTGGTCCCCGAGCGTCTCTTGCTGCACACTACCCTGACAATTTCGCCCAGCATCGCCACCGCGGGCCGCCATCATCGTGTCTGTGTGGCTATCTCACGCCGCCCTCATCCCCATCTATTGGAATCGGGCTTGCCCCGTTCGCCTTCCCTTGCCCATCATCCCTAGTGTCAACGCCACGGCCCATCGCTTCGGTGGATTCGGGCTTAGGCGCCACGGTGAAGCTCTTCCACTGTACTTGGAAAGCGGTCCTGGGCCGCCGACTGGCTTCCCCGATATGCGCATTTCACCTTGGTATTAGTTTAGGTTCACCTCTCGGACAATGCCTGCGGTCCCTTCCTTGCGAGATACGGGCTCGATTGGCCCAGGCAGTTGTTCGGGATCTATCGGGAAAGGGTGCGGTAACCCTTGCTCATCGGCGGTCTGTTTTGACCAAGAGTAAACCGGTCTACCGCACCCCGTACCCTGCAGATGATGGGTTCGCCCACTACCAAAATCAAGATACAAGAGTGAAGAGGACCTCGGACTCTTCGGCGCCATGGGGCAGGTAGCCCAGGTCGTCGAGGAGTAGGAGGTCGAAGTTGTCCAGTTTACGCAGTCGGCGGGGCGAGTCCGGGTCACGCTTGGAGAAGAGAAGTTCCTGCACCAGACGGTAGGCTGGGACGAAGAGGACGGAGTGGCCGGCTTCCACCAGGCGGTGGCCCAAGGCGCAGAGGGCGTGGGTGTTGCCGGCGCCGGTCACCGCGAAGGCCAGGACATCGACGCCGCGTTCGACGAATTGGCCGTGGGCCAGATGGTCCAGTTGCTGGCGCAGGGTCAGGGGGACCCGGCTGTGCTCGAAGGTTGCCCAGGTCTTGCCCGAGGGCAGCCTGGACTCCCGGCGCAGTCGGTTGATGCGCCGCTGCTTCCGATCCTCGGCCCCCTGTTACCGCACTTCCGGCAACGAGAAAGGTAGGAAGGTGGGCAGGGCACCGCCGTGGCCAGCCGCGGTGAAGCGGGATACCGACTGTGCTGCCATCGCGTAATTGTTCAGGCCTGAGGGGAAGTGAGCAGTTGTCGGCAGGCGGTGAGGGGGTTGAAGCCTTGTACGCGCCAGGTGCCGAAGATTGAGGCCAGCGTCATCTTGGTGTTAGTGCCCGCTGCAGAGCGTGTGCCACCGCTGATTTTACGGCTGATTACCACCGGTCGCAGGCTGCGCTCGGCGGCGTTGTTGTCCGGCGGGACTTCCGGTTCAGCCACAAAGAGGAAGAGTTCCTTGATGTGGTTCTCCATGCGTCGGCACAGCCTGGTTGGGGCGGCCGATGGGTCATCCTGGTAGGTACGGCAGAGGGCCAGCAGGCGCTGTTCCAGGGCCAGTTGGGCGGTGCGCCGTTGCTGTTCTGGCCGTTGCTGCTCTGGCCGTTGCTGCTCTGAAGGATGGGTGAAGGCGGTCGCCTGACGGTAGAGTTGGTGGATGGCGTCAGCCCATTGGGCCAGCCGGTCATCATCGGGGTAGAGTGCGCGCAGGTCGTGGATGTCCCGCAACAGGTGGGCCCAACAGCGTTGCTTGGGGCCGTCGTAATGGTGATAGGCGGCGTAGAAGTCGCTGACCAGCACGCCAGGAACTGATCGCCCAGGACCTCATCCACCACGGCCTTGCCGCGGCCCCGACGCAGGAAGTAGCGCTCGGTGGGGGTGCTGAAGGTCCACACGTAGCCGTTGTGTCCGTCCTCACGCCAGCCGGTCTCATCGGCATGGACCACCGGACTGCCTCGGATGCGTTCCAGAATGCCCGTCAGTTCAGCCTGGGCCTTGCGAGCCACCCTTTGCGTGGCGTCCACGATGGCTCCCAGGCTGAGGCGCAACCCATGCACGGTGTCCAGGTACCACTGGATGGTGCGGAAAGGCAGCCTGGCCTCCTCCCGCAGGGCGGCAATCAGGCTGATCAGGTTGACCCCCAGACGTTGCTTGCCCATCACCATGTTCTCCAGTTGCGCGGTGGGCGTACAACAGCGTTGGCACTGTGGGCAGGTGCGGGCGATATAAGCGTGCTCGGTTACCTGCCCCGGAATCCGGGGCAGGTCAATCACTTCCCGAGTGCGCTGGGTCCAGCCACCGGACAGCTGGGTTCCGCAGTCGGGACACTGTTCCACCACGTGTTCCACCCGCTGGGTGGGCGTCATGCGGGTGCGAGCAAAGCCGTGGGGCCGAGGCTTGCGTGGTTTCTTGGGCTGGGCCGGCTGCTGCTCGGCTTTGGGCTTCAGACTGGGCATCCTGCGGGTGCCGCCCAATTTGTCCCGCCCTTCCAACTGGGCGATCCGTTTCTCCAGGCTCCCGATGATGGCCTGTTGCCTCTCAATGATGGCAATCAGCACATCCCGGTCCGCAATGCTGAGGTCGATTTCCGCATCCATCCCAGATATATGACATAACCACCTCCCCCAGCTCCAGCGATTCCCGACCAACCTTCGGCCAATTCACCTCTCCAAGTCTGAACTGTTACTTATGTTTTACCGACTTGACTATTAGCATAGGTTGATATTCATCGTGAAAAAGGCTACCCTTATTGAAAGGAGATACTATTTATGCTGAATGATATGAAAGAATGTATCTTACATTCCAGCCGTTTTACCGTGCCGTTATTAATTGTTCTGGCGGTGGCTGCCGGCACATTCCTATGGCCGTTGTCATACGGGCCCAGTGTGTACGCCCAAGACCCCACCGAAACTCCCACACCCGCGCCCACCGACACACCGCCACCTACCAATACGCCACCGCCGACTGCTACGGCCACTCCCTTTCCTACGAACACACTGGAACCCACGTGGACGCCAGCGCCTACCTGGACCCCGGCGCCTACCAACACGCCGCTGCCTACGAACTCGCCAGTCCCCACGAATACACCACCCCCTACCTTCACCCCGGTTCCAGTGGAACAGCGAGTCGCGTCGCCCCGGGCGGCGCCATATTCATCAACTGCGGCCCCGGTGAGCCTTGCATCGACCTGCACAGCAGCCATACCGACATCTCCGTGGACGAGTTGGCGGTGCTCAGCTTTTCCATCGTCAACTCCCTGGGTAAACCGGCTATGCTATCAAGGCTTATTCTGGAACTGCCTTCAGGATGGTCAATGGATGGAGAAGGTTTTGCCGACAAATGCAGCGGGCTGTGCAGCGCTAATTACTCTATCCCCACTGGAGAGCAGGAGTTCATTGAAGTGAGCGCTTACCCGAATCACAGCGGAAATTTCCGGCTGTCGGGACGGATAGAGTGGGTTTATGCAGGTACAGATAACATACTGCACTTGTCCAGGGATGTTCAGATAAAAGTCACCGCCGGAGCCAGTGGCAATGAAAATCGTGTGCAACCTTTACCCACCTCACCGCCACGGCCGCCAACCGCAGCGCCGGCGGCAGCCTCGCCGCAACAGCAGCCGACTGCTCCTCCGGTGGGCGGAACAGGTCCAGGAGGATGCAACGCTCCACCACCTGATGCGCGGGTACTGGACCCCGGTCTGTTGCTACTCGCTGGGTTGCTGTTCCCAGGCATCGCGATCAGGGGTATCTGGAAGTGGAAACGCGGGAGTTCGTCGTCACCCTAGCCTACAGACCCAGATCATTCCCGTGCAGATTCGGACGGTGATGCGCTCGCGAAATTCGTGGCGGCATCACCGGCCATCGCCCCAATCGGCGGTCGCTCGCCAGTCCTAAAACCCGGCCATCCAGCGGGTGAAGCGGTGGAGCAGGGCGGCTGTTTCGCCGCCGCCGCCGAGGCGGATTCTTCCTGAAACCAGCGCCACGTCCAGCTGAAGGCGGCCGTAGGCGAGCAGCAGGAAGGTGTTGGTGTCGCTGGACACCACGGCGTCGATCGTATCCTGACCGGTGTGCAGATCGCTGCCGACTTCCACGCCGTCCGGATTCACCACCACGTCAAGCGCCGGCGCATCAGACAGGTCGAAACGGTAGCGGACGGTTCCGTCCGGCGGTTCTTGCGACGGGTTGTAGGCCGTGCGCAGCCAGTGGGGTACCATGCCCAGCAGCACCGGCTCGGCATCTGGGTACAAGCCGGCGTTGGGATCGAAGGCGCTGCGCATATCCCAATCGTGTACCGCCAGCTCCTGGATGCGCTGGCTAACGTACTCGCGGGCGGTCATGGTGCCCCGTCGCGGGTGCCAGCACGGGCTGTGCCATTCTTCGCCGCTGAAGGTGTCCAGCAGGGCGGATAATTCCTGATAGCGCTGCTCAAAAGTGGGGAGCAGGGTATCGCCCATTGACTGCGTGTAAGCAACGTCGGCATCGGCGTTGGCCGCCGACATCGCCATGTTGTCGGATGGGGCGCTGAACCCGTCCGGGGCACCTGAATCGCCGGCGCGCCCTCGGGTCATGCTGGCGATTTGCCGTTCGGCCCGATTGGTCAGGTGGCCGGCTACATCGCGTACCGTCCAGGCATCGCAGGCAGATTGACGGCCCAGGTCCGCATCGGATTTGCCGACCAGGAATTCGTGGAGTCCATTGGCCAGCTCGCGGATTACGTCCACCTCATTGCGGATGGTAATCTCGTCAATAATGGCGTCGTTATATGATGTCATTGTAGTTCCTCCGGCGTCCTAAAGACCGCCAAACCAGCGGCCCAGGTTGCGGAGGCCGACGTGGGCAATGGTATCGGCAGTTTGGGATACCCGAACGCGGCCGGCGCGCTTGGCGGTATTCCAGTCCACCCGGTTGTACAGGCACAACAGATATGTGCCGGCGTCGCAACGGATGGTGAGCTGCGCTTCTCGTTGCGCCGAAGGTTCGACCACCGAGAAACTGTCTCCCGTAACTATCACATCGTGGCGCAGGGAGGCACCGCCGTCAGCGCCTATATCCATGCGGTAGACAAACGGGGTCGTCAGCGGGGCAGTTGGCCGGAAGCACAGTTGATACCACATCTCGGATGCCGGCAACAGGGCCACCGCTCCATCCGCGTCCAGGTCGCCTTGGCCGGTGTCACCGGAGCGCATATCCCAGTCGTGAATCAACAGCTCCTGAATACGCAGGTCCAGGTAGCTGCTGGCCGAAATCGTCCCGCGCCGCCGATGCCAGCAGCCGATAGACCAATCCGTCCAGGCCTGTAGCGTGTGGTCCAGCGCCTCGTATCCCGCCTGGAAATTATCGAGCAGGGCGTCGCCAAAGTCGGCGCGCATCTGGGCGTTGTTCACCGCGTTGGACTGCTGCACCTGGTCGGGAGTCGGTCGGGCGCTCTCGCCTTCAGGGGCGCCACCCTCGCCAGCCAAACCGCGCAACATACTTTCCCGTTGCCGAACCGCACCGCCAGCCAGATGCGCGGCAACCGTACCCACGTCCCACCCGGAGCAAGCCGACGGCCCGTTGAGCGCTACGGCGGGACCGTTGGATAATCGCCGGTGAATGTCTCCCGACAAGCGCCGGATCAGTGCAACTTTGGCGGCATCGTCCATGTGTTACGCTTCCCTGAAATCGATGAGTGATAGCGCGGGTAGTGTACCACGCAACCGACCCGCGCCAACGGGCCGGGCCTTTCGATTGCAGGGCCTTGCGATTAATTGCAGGGCCTTGCGATTATCGGAACGTAACGGCCAAAGGTGAGTTGGCGACAGCGTTGGTCGATACGGCTACGAGATTGCCACGCTGCGCTCGCAATGACATTAGGGGACAATCGAAAGACCCTGCCAGCTGGGTTGACGAAGCCTTGAAGGCCCGCGCCGCAGTGTATAATGCCACTACCCGGGAGGTGAGCGTTATGCCAGATAATATGGGACCACATACTGCAATCCGCACCGAATTCGGTCTGCCGGTGCGAATGCGCGACGGCGTTACCCTGTATGCCGATGTTTACCGACCCGACACCGCCGACCCGGTGCCGGTTCTGCTGCAGCGCACGCCCTACGACAAATCGCAGGGGCGCTCCGGCAGCCTGGAGGTGATGCGTGCTGCGTCCCACGGCTATGCCGTTGTGGTTCAGGATTGCCGCGGGCGCTACACTTCCGAAGGCGAGTTCTATGCCTTCCTCGACGAACCCGACGACGGCTATGATACCGTGGCGTGGTGCGCCGAGCAGCCATGGAGCAGCGGCAAGGTCGGGATGTTTGGCCGCTCATACGTGGGCGCTACCCAATGGCTGTGCGCCATCACCAACCCGCCGGCGCTGACCACCATCGCACCCGGCATTACGGCGTCCGACTACTACGAGGGTTGGACGTATCAGGGTGGCGCGTTGGCGTGGGGATTTGCCCTGTCGTGGACGATGCGGCAACTGACCATGGCCAATCTGGGCGCCATCAGCAGCCGCCATGACGTTCCGGACGATGTCCGGCAAGGGCTGCTGGAAGCCTTCAATCAGCTGGATTGCACCATGCGACACCAGCCCATCGTCGACCTGCCGCATCTGAAGCCGCCCCTGGCCGACTATTTCTACGACTGGATTCGCCACTCTTCCAACGACGAATACTGGCAGCGATGGCGCATTGAAAACCACTACCCGCACATCACGACGCCGGCCCTGCACATCGGCGGCTGGCATGACATATTCCTGTTGGGCACGCTCCGCAACTTCGTCGGGATGCGGAAACAGGCCGAGGACTCAACGGCGCGGGGAGGCCAACGTCTCATCGTGGGCCCCTGGCATCATGGGCCGTTTGCCGAAACCTCGGGCGATTACTTCTTCGGCCTCGGTGCGTCGGGGCCGGCCATCGACACCGACGGCGTGCAGCTGCGCTGGTTCGACTACTGGCTGAAGGAGGAGCAGAACGGTGCCGACGCCGACGCTCCGGTTCGTATCTTTGTGATGGGGGACAACTGTTGGCGTGACGAGCAGGAATGGCCGTTGGCCCGCACCCAGTTCACCGACTACTACCTCCACAGCGGAGGCAAGGCCAACACTTCGGGCGGAGATGGCGTCCTGTCCACGGCCAGCCCGGGCGACGAATCCGCCGATGTGTTTCTGTACGACCCCCGGGACCCGGTACCGACGCGAGGCGGCCCGCTGTGCTGCGGCCCGTCGTTCGTGCCCGGCGGCGCCTACGACCAGCAGGGACTGGAAACTCGGAGCGATGTGCTCTGCTACACCACGCCGCCGCTGGACGCTGACGTTGAAGTAACCGGTCCGGTTACGCTCACGCTGTACGCTGCCACGACTGCCGCCGATACCGATTTCACCGCGAAATTGCTGGATGTGGAACCGTGCGGCGCGGCCCGCAACCTGGTCGATAGCATCATCAGGGCGCGTTACCGGGAAGGCACCGATCAGTCTCGCCCGGTTACACCCGGCGCGGTGCATGAGTACACCATCGACCTGGTGGCGACGAGCAACGTGTTCAAGGCAGGTCATCGCATCCGCGTGGACGTTAGCAGCAGTAACTTCCCGCGTTTCGACCGCAACTTTAACACCAGCGACGACCCCTGGGCCGCCACCGATTGTGTGCCCGCCGTGCAAACCATCCACCACACCGCGCAGTATCCGTCGCGCCTGCGCCTGCCCGTAATTCCCGCCTGACCAGGCCGCCGAGTCAGTAAGCGATGGCCCGCTATGGATGCCTGGTGATTGGCGTGGTCATCGCACTGGCGATACTATTCGTGGTGGTCTTTTTTTGGTCGGGCTGGCTGAACCGCCCGGTGGGACATAGTATTGCGCCGTCGGCTCAGGTGGCCCTTGCCATATTCGGGACGGCGCATAGCGGCGCTTCGGCAAGCTCAGGGTGAGCGGGCGAAATTATCTGCGCACCGGTCGACGGATCGCCGGCTGCACCCCAGAAAACGCGGGCCAGCAAGGACATCGCAGGTAAACGAGAGACTGGGTTCCGGCTGGGGCAGCCGAGGGGAGCAAACGCACGCCCAGGTGCTGGCTACAGGTTGGTTGCGGGAATAGCGGTGCGTTGCTACAATTTACGCGACGCACCGGCGTGGTGTAGTGGTAGCGCATCGGTCTCCAAAACCGAAGGTGTGGGTTCGATTCCTTCCGCCGGTGCCATTTTGCTGCTGTGCAGCTCTAACGATCGGCTTTTGGCGGAGTCGGGCTCATAACTCTGGGGGCTCGGGTCGAACAATTTCCCTGCCCAACCGCACGACCACCTTCGATCAAAGTCGTGGATTGAGGGATTTTTTCCATGTTAGAATCAGGGCAACCCAATGCGGACGAACTGAAGGGCGTCATCGTCGATGCTCTCGTGGCCGGGGTGATCACCAAGGACGACATTCTGGACATGGTATCTACAGCGGAATCCCCTACTTCCGCCAACGGCCACAAACCGACTGAGCCCACCGTCGGTGCTGACGACCTGCCCATCTACACCGAATTGCCCGAAGGGTTGATCGACCTGCCAAGCGCGTGCGAGATTTTCGGCAAAAGTCGCCAGCTCCTGTTCCAGTGGGTAACACAGGGCAGGTTGCCAGAACGGGGTTTGTTCAAGCCGGCGGGTAGGACTATTGCCAACGTGGTGGTTTCGGAGCAGGACGTAGTCGCCTGTATCAGCGGTACGGACGGGTGGCGTGATAAACGGGCTCAGATGCTGGGCAAGGTCGGCGCCGCCACCATCGGCGCCGATGACCTGCCTATCTACACGGTGCTTCCGGAGGGGATGATTGACTTGCCCAGGGCGGCTCGGGAGTATGGATGCAATGGTGGTACGCTCCGGACTTGGGTACATCGCGGCCACCTGCAAGTGATGGGGCGGCTGAAGGGGTCTTGCACTGGAGGCGGGTACTTAGTGGTCTCTGAATCCGACCTGAAGGAGCGTTTGGGCACTCCCAAGAAAAAAGGCGGAAGACCGCCAAAAACACGAAACTGTTGATATTGACTTAACTGGAACGCCTGCGCTACCATCGCCCTCAGCAACAAAAGCTGGGGGCGAATTCGTTTCGGTCGAGGTCGATGGCCCCGACACCCTGGCAAAAGAAAAACCGCCGGTAGCAGATTGAAGCCCTCTTCCGGCGGTCACAGCACAATCGTACCCGGAGGTATTCATGCCAACTGCATCTTAGAACCTGTCTACGATCTCTGAAATAGGTTAAGCTGAGACTATTATCAGGGGAGGGGTAATCATGTCTCATTCCTATTCCAGCGACATCAGCCGGGAGCAATTCGTCCGGATTCTGCCCGTGTTGGAGTCGGCCCGCCGTCGGACCAAGCCCCGCACCGTGGACTTGTATGACGTTTTCTGCGGCGTGCTGTACCTCTTGAAAAGTGGGTGCCAGTGGCGAATGCTGCCTGCGGACTTCTCCAATTGGCGCACTTGCTACAAGTATTTCCGGCAATGGAGCGAGCGGCCTGGCCCGGGTCAGGATTCCATTCTGGAGCAAGTCCTAAAAAAATCGGTTGGCGCGGCCCGACAAAGCAATGGACGGAAAGAGCAGACCAGCTTCTGCATCGTGGACTCCCAGAGCGTCAAGAACACGGACACCGCCGGGCACAAGGGCTATGACGCAGGCAAGAAGGTGTCGGGAATCAAGCGTCACATCGCGGTGGACACGCAAGGATTGCCCCATGCGATACACGTGACTACCGCCGACGTTACCGACCGGGCCGGGGCTTTGGCGATGTTTGACCGGCGCCGAGACGGCCTCAGTCAAGTGCAGAACGTGCTGGTGGACGGGGGTTACACCGGAAAGCCCTTTGCCACTGCGGTGCAAGGCCTGTTGGGAGCCTCGGTGGAAGTGGTGAAACGCAACGAACTGCACACCTTCGTGGTGCTTCCAAAGCGATGGGTGGTGGAGCGATCTTTCGCCTGGCTGGAAAAGTGCCGCCGACTCTGGAAGAACTGCGAAAGAAAGCTCAATACTAGCCTGCAAATGGTGGTGCTTGCCTTCACGGTGCTAATCCTAAAAAGATTGTAAACAGGCTCTTACACAATCGCGACTCCGATTGTCCACCGGCAACTGTCGCCAAGAAGCCAGGGGTTCTTCAAGGACGACGGTTGCGAAGTCGCACCGGCTTGCCTGAACTGCCCGCTCAGTAGGTGCAAAGACGATGACCGTGAATGGTATGTGCGCTGGCGCAAGCGGGGCAAACTCCTGCTCGTAGGGCAGGTGATGGAACGGGAAAGCCTGACGACGCAGGAAGCCGCCCAACGGTTCCGCGTGTGCATCCGCACCGTGCAACGGGCCCTCCTGTATCGCCGGAAAGCCGCCCTCCTGCTGACGCCGGACGACCTGGACGTTTTCATCCTGCTGGCCGAAGCGGCCGCCCATGCTCGCACAGAGCTGCGGGAGGTGGCGTGATGGCGGGATTGAGCCCCACGGAGCTAGGTAGTGTCCCGTCAAGTAGTGTAAAAGCGCGTCATCCCTTTTGATGTTGATCAGGCCGCTGCGTCCAGCATATTGGGCTTCGGCAGTGCCTCGTTGCCGGCGGCGTTGGGGATGGTGAGGTAGCGGCGGGCTTCGGCCCATTCGTCGTGTTGCTCGGCCAGCACCGCGCCCACCAGGCGCCGCGCCGATAGCCGGTTGGGGAAAATGCCCACCACGTCAGTCCGGCGCCTTATCTCCCGGTTCAGCCGTTCCTGCGGGTTGTTGGACCACAGCTTCTGCCAGTGGGCCACTGGGAAGGCCGTGAAGGCCAGGATGTCCGGCGCGGCATCCGCCAGCAGTTCGGCCACCTGGGCAAAGGGCTCCCGGAGTTGTTCCACCACTCGGTCCAATTGGCCGTGGACCTCGGCGGGAGACAGTTGCTGGTAGATGGTGCGGACCATGCGAGAATGTCCTGGGTGGCCAGGCCAGGTTGGGCGCGCTTGGGCACTCGGGTGAGCAGGTTGGCCATGAAGTGGGTGCGGCAGCGCTGCCAGCTGGCCCCAGTGAACACCGCGGCGATGGCGTTCTTCAGCCCCTGGTGAGCATCGGAGGTTACCAGCTCCACCCCGCTGAGGCCCCGAGCGGTCAGCGACCGCAGGAAGGCCAGCCAGAAGGCGCCGTCCTCGCTGGCGCCCACGTCCATACCCAGGATCTCACGCTGCCCTTCGGCATTGACCCCCGTCGCCACCACCACGCAGACGTTGACGATGCGACCGCCCTCCCGAACCTTCTGGGTCAGGCCGTCCAGCCACACGTAGGGGTAGGGACCACCGTCCAGGGGCCGACCCAGGAAACTCTCCACCACTTCGTCCAGTTGCTCGCAGATGCGCGACACCTGGCTGCTGGAGATGCCGTCGCAACCCAGGGCCTTGATCAGATCGTCCACCCGCCGAGTGGACACGCCTTCTACATAGGCTTGCTGGATGACGGCCAGCAGGGCTTTCTCGCTGCGCCGCCGCGGTTCCAGCAGGCTGGGGAAGTAGCTGCCTTCCCGCAGCTTGGGAATGTGCAACTCCATGGTGCCCACCCGGGTGTCCCAGGTGCGGTTGCGGTAGCCGTTGCGGTAGGTGACCCGCTCCGGGCTGCGTTCGCCGTGCTGGGCGCCGATCTGGGCGGAAACCTCGGCGTCCATGATGCCGTCCACCAGGACCCGCAGTGCTTCCCGCAGAAAGTCCACGTCTCCGTCCATACCACGCTTGCGTAATAATTCCAAAAGATCCATTCTTTGCTTGACCACCGTCGTTCTCCTTGGTTGGGTTGTTGTGATTCCACAAGGATGACGCGGTGGTCAGCGTTTTGCCAACCGCCTAACTCTTACACCACTTCCTGGGACTCTACTCCGGCCGTATGCCCATGCGAGCGACCTACTGCAACGGCGAGATGCTGGAATTTGAAAAGCGGGTAGCCGCCACCTGCCGCAACGCCAACGGTATCGTACTCATGGACAACCTGGCCGGCACTATCGTCAGCAATATGCTGGCCGAGCTGTTGACTGCCGAGGGCAAATTTCTGGCCGTGAATTGGGAGCGAGCCGGAACGTGAGCATTGACCCGCGCAATTATGTAATGTTGGCCACTGCCAACAATGTCTCGATGGCCGCGGAACTGGTAAATCGGACCCTCCATGTCCGCCTGGACGCCGGAATGGAGCGGCCAGACCACCGCAACGGTTTTCGTCATCCGGCCATCACCGAGTACCTGATAGCCAACCTGCCCAGGCTGCGCAACGCCGCGCTGTCCCTGGTGCATCACTGGCTGGAATTGGGGCGTCCCGTCGCTACCGAATTGCCCAGGGCGCTGCGCCGGTTCCCGGCATGGCAGCGCCAGACTGCGGCCATTTTGCAGGCGGCCGGTTTAGACGACTTTGCGGCCAACGCCGTCGAATTTGAGGAACGGGTGATAGCCGAAGTAGAGGCGTCGGTGCATCCGTTCATTCAATGGTGGTGGGATACCCATCAGGGCAATCCGGTGGGGGTCAAGGAACTGGCCCATACCGCCCTGGGTGACCCCGAAGACGAGGACGCCGAGGGTATGTTGCGAGTCACAACGGGAGCAACGACAAAGCCCGCCGGATCAATCTAGTATTGAGTCAATCCTGTATTGGCAGGTGAAGCGCGGGGCGGGCCAGGGTTGTTACGCTGACTGGCAAACAGTGGTGCGGGAGGTGCGACATCCATGGTTCAGGAGAAATACGCAGTACGGTTGTCGTCGGAAGATCAGGAGCAGTTGCGGGGATTGATCCACGGTGGGCGGCATTCCGCTCGGGTCATCAATCGGGCGCGCATCCTGCTCAAGACTGACGAAGGGTGGAGCGCCCCCCAGGTGGCGGCGGCTCTGGACACGTCGCAGCGCACGGTGTTCCGCACCAAACGGCGGTACGCCGAAGCGGGGTTGGAGGGCGTGCTGCACGACCACCCCCAAGCCAATCGGTATCGCAAGCTGGACGATCGGGGCGAAGCCCACCTGATTGCGCTGGCGTGCAGCGACGCGCCCGAAGGGCATGAGCACTGGACCCTGCGGTTGTTGGCTGGCAAGGTGGTGGAGTTGGGATTGGTGCCATCGCTGTCCTACGAGACGGTAAGGCTCAGGCTCAAAAAAACACCCTCAAGCCGTGGCGGAAGCAGCAATGGTGCATCCCGAAAGTAGGCGGCGAATTCGTGGCGGCCATGGAGGACGTGCTGGACCTGTATGCCGAACCCTACGACCCCGATCGGCCGGTGGTGTGCTTTGACGAGACCTCCACCCAACTGCTGGCCGAGGTCAGGAAGCCGTTGCCTCCTCAACCGGGACGACCGCGGCGGCAGGACTACGAGTATCGCCGCGGCGGCACCCGCAACATCTTCCTGACCTGTGAACCCCTGGCGGGCTGGCGCCACCTGGCCATCACCGAGCGGCGCACCATGCAGGACTTCGCCCATCAGATGCAATGGCTGGTGGATGAGGCTTACCCCGATGCCCCGGTGATCCGCGTGGTGCTGGACAATCTGAATACCCATCGTATGGCGTCCCTTTACGAGACGTTCCCGGCTGCTGAGGCCCGGCGCATCGTGAAGCGCCTCGAGTTTCACCACACGCCCAAGCACGCCAGTTGGTTGAACATGGCGGAGATCGAATTCAGCGCGTTGAGCCGCGCCTGTCTCAAGGGGAGAAACCCCGACGCCGACGCCCTGCAACGCCAAATCACGGCCTACGAGACCGAGCGCAACGCAGCGGGCGTCACCATCAACTGGCGGTTCAGCACTCAAGATGCCCGATCCACATTGCATCGCCTCTATCCCTGCCATTCCAAGATTGATTGAGTACTAATACTACAGTCGCACATATGATGCCAGAAGTTTGAGGCGGCGTTGATAATGACAACGCTGGGCTCTGGCCTGATGTCGGCGTCTCCACCGAGACCAGGCCAACACCAAATCCACCGGGAGGGAGGGCGTCCAGACCAGCCGGCAGAGCAATCGGCGCACCTCGGGCACCGTCATCGGTATCAGCCCTTCCTCCCCTTCGAGGCAGCCCCCTTTTTACCCGATCCCCCCTGGGCCGCCTGATGCCGAGCCACCGCCAGAAAGGCCTGGGCCAGCATGGCCAGGGTGATGTGCCGGCGCCAGCCGTCCCACTTGCGCACTTCATACTGGTCCAGCCCCACCTGGCCTTTGGCCTCCTCAAAGCATTCCTCGATGGCCCAGCGGGCGCCAGCTATCCTCACCAGTTCCTCCAGGGTGGTTCCTTCGAGGCCAAAGCACACGTAATAGGCCAACTCCCCTGGCTTGGTGACGCTGCGCCGGGCCAGCAGCCAGTAGCCCTTGCCCGGTTCCTTCAGGGGCCGTAGCTCCACCCTGGCCCAATCGTAAACCCTGGGACCCTTGGCGCCATCGCCCGCGCTGCGCCGTTGCCAATGCGATGCATCAACCAGCGCAGCTAACCGGTCCGCCCTCACTTGGCGGGGGCCCTTTTCCGGCCAGACCCACAGCTGCTCGTTGCTCTTGATGGCCAGCACGTGGGACATCCCTTTCTGCTCCAGCCACATCCGCAGGCGGCGGTCGCTGCCGTAGACCGCATCCCCAGTAACCCAGGCAAAGGGAACTCCCGCTTCCAGCGCCCGTTCCAGCATCTCCTGGGCTAACCGGGGCTTGGTCCGAAAGGAAACATCTCCCGGAACTCCGGCCTCCTTCCTCCGCTCCCAGTCCTCAGCCCATACTTGAGGCAGATACAGTTCCCGGTCCAGCAGGGTTCTTCCCCTGGCGCCAGCGTAGGCCAGAAATACCCCGATCTGACAGTTTTCAATCCGCCCCGCCGTGCCGCTGTACTGCCGCTGCACTCCCACCGACTTGCTCCCCTTCTTGAGGAAGCCGGTCTCGTCCACCACCAGCACCCCGTCGGCGGCGCCCAGCTGCTCGACCACGTAGTCCCTGAGGTCATCGCGAACCAGGTCCGCATCCCAGCGATAGGTGGACAGCAGGCGCTGCACCCCGTCGGGTGTGGCATCCCCCGCCTGCTCCGCCAGTTGCCACCCGTTCTTGCGCTCGACCGAGCTGACCAGTCCCCGCAAGTAGTCCAGTACCCGCCGGCGAGGCTCAGGGCGCCGGCACCGTCCGGCAATGCAGGAATGAACCTGCTCAATCCCTTCGGCCCAGTGGGCCACTTCCGCCAGTTCCTCTTCACGCGCCGTCACCGCCGCACCCCCCTCACCGGATAATGGCCTATTTTACCCCCTAATATGCGACTGTAGTACTAGCCAAGATGGTCAAGGGTTGGTTACACCAGACTTTTGAACTGTCGGATTCGACAGTGCGTTTGATGGCTGGTCCGATGGTCAAAAAACGATATACCACCTGGATGCTCCAGGAACCTGATTCGGGTGTCGGAGCCTTCCCGTTAGTCGATATTGAAACTTTTGTTCTGGTGCAAGAAATGCAAGAAGTGCAAGGATTCCAATCAGAAATTTTCAGGGCACCCCTTAATTCGGGGGTTGAACGGGCCTGTCGTGCGTGTGGGCGGCCGCTTTTGCCAGATGAGCCGGGGCCGGACTGTCAAGATTGCGGCCCCCGGAGGACTAACGATCAAAACCGAAACCATTGAACCGGCCCGGGCCGGCGCAAAAAGCGCACTGCAAATCATCTGGCAAACAATCGTGAAAGATCACGGACCTGAAAACCACGCTGGGGCCAGCCTCACCACGGGGAGACCACCACGAGTCTGCACCTGGTGCGGCGGTGATTTCACCGGCGGGCGCGGTGACTACTGCAGCGACGAGCACCGCAGGCTGGCTAGAACCATCCAGGCGGGCAGCATCCCGCAGCGGCCATGCCCCAGGCGCGGATGCAACGACCTGCGCATCGCCTCGGCGGAGTTTGCCATCTGTCAGACCTGCGGAGGTAGTGTCCCGTCAAGTAGTGTAAAAGCGCGTCATCCCTTTTGATGTTGATCAGGCCGCTGCGTCCAGCATATTGGGCGTCGGCAGTGCCTCGTTGCCGGCGGCGTTGGGGATGGTGAGGTAGCGGCGGGCTTCGGCCCATTCGTCGTGTTGCTCGGCCAGCACCGCGCCCACCAGGCGCCGCGCCGATAGCCGGTTGGGGAAAATGCCCACCACGTCAGTCCGGCGCCTTATCTCCCGGTTCAGCCGTTCCTGCGGGTTGTTGGACCACAGCTTCTGCCAGTGGGCCACTGGGAAGGCCGTGAAGGCCAGGATGTCCGGCGCGGCATCCGCCAGCAGTTCGGCCACCTGGGCAAAGGGCTCCCGGAGTTGTTCCACCACTCGGTCCAATTGGCCGTGGACCTCGGCGGGAGACAGTTGCTGGTAGATGGTGCGGACCATGCGAGAATGTCCTGGGTGGCCACGCCAGGTTGGGCGCGCTTGGGCACTCGGGTGAGCAGGTTGGCCATGAAGTGGGTGCGGCAGCGCTGCCAGCTGGCCCCAGTGAACACCGCGGCGATGGCGTTCTTCAGCCCCTGGTGGGCATCGGAGGTTACCAGCTCCACCCCGCTGAGGCCCCGAGCGGTCAGCGACCGCAGGAAGGCCAGCCAGAAGGCGCCGTCCTCGCTGGCGCCCACGTCCATACCCAGGATCTCACGCTGCCCTTCGGCATTGACCCCCGTCGCCACCACCACGCAGACGTTGACGATGCGACCGCCCTCCCGAACCTTCTGGGTCAGGCCGTCCAGCCACACGTAGGGGTAGGGACCACCGTCCAGGGGCCGACCCAGGAAACTCTCCACCACTTCGTCCAGTTGCTCGCAGATGCGCGACACCTGGCTGCTGGAGATGCCGTCGCAACCCAGGGCCTTGATCAGATCGTCCACCCGCCGAGTGGACACGCCTTCTACATAGGCTTGCTGGATGACGGCCAGCAGGGCTTTCTCGCTGCGCCGCCGCGGTTCCAGCAGGCTGGGGAAGTAGCTGCCTTCCCGCAGCTTGGGAATGTGCAACTCCATGGTGCCCACCCGGGTGTCCCAGGTGCGGTTGCGGTAGGTGACCCGCTCCGGGCTGCGTTCGCCGTGCTGGGCGCCGATCTGGGCGGAAACCTCGGCGTCCATGATGCCGTCCACCAGGACCCGCAGTGCTTCCCGCAGAAAGTCCACGTCTCCGTCCATACCACGCTTGCGTAATAATTCCAAAAGATCCATTCTTTGCTTGACCACCGTCGTTCTCCTTGGTTGGGTTGTTGTGATTCCACAAGGATGACGCGGTGGTCAGCGTTTTGCCAACCGCCTAACTCTTACACCACTTCCTGGGACTCTACTCACCCCCACCGGCCATACGGGGTTTACCGACCTGCCCCTATTCACCGATGGCGGCTTGATGAAACGCCAATGCACCCGGCATTACAAAATTATCCCGATCCAGAAGGCGCTCAAAGAGTTCGCCGGGTTGCCGGCCAACCGTTTGCAGGTGCGCCAGTACATGGGCATCAGCGCTGACGAGGCGCAGCGTATCAAGGACAACCGCCACCGCTGGATCACCAACGATTACCCGCTGGCCTACGAGGGCTGGCGGCGTTCCGATTGCGCCCGGTGGTTCGCCCGCGAATACCCGGGCCGCACCCTCAGCCGGTCGGCCTGTGTGGGCTGCCCGTTCCACAGCGCCGCCGAATGGGTGGCGGTGTCAAAGACCGACCCGGACCTGTTTGCTGATGCCTGCGAGCTGGACGAGAAACTCCGGGCCATGATGCTGACCAGCCCGGAGCGGCGCGTGTATAGCCAGGTGTATCTGCACCGACGCCGCAAGCCGTTGGCGCAGGCGGTCGCGCTGGACACCGTGGAGATCGAGTCCCAGGGAAAGTTCGGCCTCGGCGATGGCTGGGGCAACGAATGCGAAGGGCATTGCGGTGTGTAACGATGCCTGACGTGAGAGCAAGACGTCTCCGGCAACGGCAACGCGATCAACGAAAAGCCGGGCGGAGACGTTCAGTCAACGTGGCCTGGCGGTACTTGTCAGTTGGGAGTTTATTGGGAGGGCTGGTAGCAGGGTTGGCGGTGGTGGCGGTTATCCGGACCATCGGCGTTGATGAGATTGGCAACACCTGGAAGATGGTCTCGCTGGCCAGCGGTCTGACCGCCGGCGCCATCGTGGGCGGCTACTTGGGGCTGTCCCGATTTAGCCGGACCAATCTCACGTCATGACATTCGGAGAGGCAATTACCCAAGGCCTCAGGCCATTCAGCTGCAGCAAAAGGAAGTGGCGGCCATGACCAGAAAAGACAACGGCGCGCCGATCTCAGCGCAGTACCTGAATGACATTGAGCACGACCGTCGCCATCCTCGCAACCCCGCATCATCCGGCAATTGGCCAGTGCCCTCAACATGGACCAAGATTATCTGTTCTTCCTAGCCGGCAGGATACCCGACGATATTCTGAACTTACACTGCAGCATGGAGGACATCGGCTTGGCGATGCAGGTACTCCGGAGCAAATTGCGCGCCAATAAGAGTCCGGATCGTCCGTCAGCATAGCCGCACGGCGACGTAGCGACCCGTCGTTCGCCGTTTTCGCATCGAAGGCCTCAGGCCCTCTAAAGCCGCCGTAGGCTCTCTCAGAGGCTCTTAGGGCGTCTGAAATCGGCGGTTTTGGCCGAAAATGGGGCGTTTAGGCCATCTGCGGGCGTTTAGGCCGAATTCGTACACCGGTGCGACGAATCTCGGCAAGACGGTCAAAACCGCCGGGACCGGCTGGGTTGGGAAATAAGTAAAGCCCCATCGTTGACGCGACGAGGCTGAAAACCGGAATACCTGGATAGCAGACACAGGTGATTAACGACAATTAGAACCTATCCTAAAAACAGGGGAAACTTGCAGGAGTAGTAAGAGGGGAAAAGCCAGGGTTGAATCTAAATTTGGGGAATGACGAAATCGAAAGAGCCCAAGCCTCCCCGAGGGAAACGTGGTGGCCCGTCCACCCCAGCCAACCCCACCACCAGTTCCTTTCAGATCTCCGACGAGTTATGGGAGGTGTTCGCCCCTTTGCTTCCCCAGCGAGTGAACACCCATCCTTTGGGCGGCGGCCGGCCTCGGGTTCCAGACCGGACTTGCGCCAACGGCATCTTCTACGTGCTGCGCACCGGCTGCCAGTGGAAAGCCTTGGACGCAACGGGCATTTGCTCCGGCTCCACCGCCCATCTGCGCTTTCAGGAATGGGTTGCCGCTGGGGTATTCCTGGAGCTGTGGCGGGTGGGACTGGAACGCTATGACGAATTGAAGGGTCTGGACTGGAGTTGGCTGAGCCTGGACGGGGCCATGACCAAATCCCCTTTGGGCGGGGAAAAAAACCGGGCCCAACCCCACGGACCGGGGTAAGCGGGGTGTCAAACGCAGTCTGTTGACTGAAGCCCAGGGTATTCCGGTTGGGCTGGCCGTGGACGGGGCCAACCGCCACGATATGAAGCTGGTGCGGGCTACGGTGGACCGCCTGCCGGTGCCGCGCCCGGCGCCCACCCCAGAGCATCCCCAGGGTCTGTGCCTGGACAAGGGCTACGACTTCGCTGAGGTGCGGCGCACCTTGGACGAGTTCGGCTTCACCGCCCACATCCGTAGTCGAGGCGAAGAGGCTCAGGCCATCAAAAGGGAAGCTGGGTTCAAAGCCCGCCGCTGGGTGGTGGAACGCACTCACAGTTGGCTGAACCGCTTCCGGCGCATTCTGATCCGTTGGGACAAGTCTCCCGACAACTACATCGCCTTCCTTCATTTCGCCTGTGCTCTCATCGCCCTCAGAGCCGCCGGATTATTAGGATAGGTTCTTAGTCCATGTCGAATTACGTAACGCGGTCAAGGCACCACCCCCCCCGTCGCAACGAGAACCGTTGCTACAAAAACAATACACGAGCTTCAACGCCCGCGCAAAAACGTAGCTATTCCGACTTGGTGGGATGAATTGTTCCAAGGAGGTTTGAGGGTGGCTGGCACGCGGGGTTGTGGGTATGTCATATACAGTGTATGGATCCGGAAATTGACCTGTCCACCGCTGACCGCGATGTGTACATCACCATCATAGCCAGACAGCAGGCCCCCATCGAGCGCCGCGAGAACGAAATCGCCATCGGCAACAGCGGCACCGGCAAGACCCACATCGACCTGGGCTTGGGCCTGGCCGCCTGCCAGCGGGGAATGTCGGTGAGCTTCACCACCGCCGCGGCACTGGCCCACGAGCTCATGGAGACCAGTGATGACCGCAGGCTGCTCATCATCGACGAACTGGGCTTCGTGCCGCTATCCACCACCGGCGCGGAACTGCTCTTCGAGGTCTTCAGCCAACGCTACGAACGGGGCTCCATCCTGGTCACCACCAACCTGCCCTTCGACGAGTGGACCGAGGTCTTCGGATAAGAAAGGCGCACCGGGGCGCTGCTGGACCGCCTCACCCACCACGTGCACATCCTGGAGGTGAACGGCGAGAGCTACCGCCTCAAGGGCAGCCGGCAAAACACCGCCGCACCGTCTGCCGTGAAGCTGGCCGGCGCTTAGCCCGCGCCCCCGCCGGCTTCCTCCGGTCCCCATAGTCGTACCGCCGCTCTCGCTTGAGCCGTCAGGCACTATCCAGGTGGGGTAGTGTCCCGTCAAGTAGTGTAAAAACGCGTCATCCCTTTTGATGTTGATCAGGCCGCTGCGTCCAGCATATTGGGCTCCGGCAGTGCCTCGTTGCCGGCGGCGTTGGGGATGGTGAGGTAGCGGCAGGCTTCGGCCCATTCGTCGTGTTGCTCGGCCAGCACCGCGCCCACCAGGCGCCGCGCCGATAGCCGGTTGGGGAAAATGCCCACCACGTCAGTCCGGCGCCTTATCTCCCGGTTCAGCCGTTCCTGCGGGTTGTTGGACCACAGCTTCTGCCAGTGGGCCACTGGGAAGGCCGTGAAGGCCAGGATGTCCGGCGCGGCATCCGCCAGCAGTTCGGCCACCTGGGCAAAGGGCTCCCGGAGTTGTTCCACCACTCGGTCCAATTGGCCGTGGACCTCGGCGGGAGACAGTTGCTGGTAGATGGTGCGGACCATGCGAGAATGTCCTGGGTGGCCACGCCGGGTTGGGCACGCTTGGGCACTCGGGTGAGCAGGTTGGCCATGAAGTGGGTGCGGCAGCGCTGCCAGCTGGCCCCAGCGAACACCGCGGCGATGGCGTTCTTCAGCCCCTGGTGGGCATCGGAGGTTACCAGCTCCACCCCGCTGAGGCCCCGAGCGGTCAGCGACCGCAGGAAGGCCAGCCAGAAGGCGCCGTCCTCGCTGGCGCCCACGTCCATACCCAGGATCTCACGCTGCCCTTCGGCATTGACCCCCGTCGCCACCACCACGCAGACGTTGACGATGCGACCGCCCTCCCGAACCTTCTGGGTCAGGCCGTCCAGCCACACGTAGGGGTAGGGACCACCGTCCAGGGGCCGACCCAGGAAACTCTCCACCACTTCGTCCAGTTGCTGGCAGATGCGCGACACCTGGCTGCTGGAGATGCCGTCGCAACCCAGGGCCTTGATCAGATCGTCCACCCGCCGAGTGGACACGCCTTCTATATAGGCTTGCTGGATGACGGCCAGCAGGGCTTTCTCGCTGCGCCGCCGCGGTTCCAGCAGGCTGGGGAAGTAGCTGCCTTCCCGCAGCTTGGGAATGTGCAACTCCATGGTGCCCACCCGGGTGTCCCAGGTGCGGTTGCGGTAGCCGTTGCGGTAGGTGACCCGCTCCGGGCTGCGTTCGCCGTGCTGGGCGCCGATCTGGGCGGAAACCTCGGCGTCCATGATGCCGTCCACCAGGACCCGCAGTGCTTCCCGCAGCAAGTCCACGTCTCCGTCCATACCACGCTTGCGTAATAATTCCAAAAGATCCATTCTTTGCTTGACCACCTTCGTTCTCCTTGGTTGGGTTGTTGTGATTCCACAAGGATGACGCGGTGGTCAGCGTTTTGCCAACCGCCTAACTCTTACACCACTTCCTGGGACTCTACTTCCAGGTGGTACAGTTTTCCTACGCCCCAGTTGTCGATGACCAGCGAAAAGGTCCTGGCAAACTAGCCAGCAGAAATGTCACATTCATGCTATGGAGAATGTGACTTTGACCCCGAAAGAGCAAACGAGACTTCAGGTTCTGAACAGCGTGCTGGCAGAGCAGATTGCGTTGGATCAGGCGGCCGAGTTGATGGGAGTGAGCCCGCGCCACACCAGGCGCATGCTGGTGGCCTACCGGGAGAACGGCCCGGCCGCCCTGGCCCACGGCCACCGTGGACGCAGACCGGCCAACGCCACACCTGCGGCAGTGATCGTCGATGTAGTACACCTGGCCAGCACCCGATACGAGGGAGCCAACCACACCCATCTCTCAGAGTTACTGGCTGAACGAGAGGGCATCGACATCGGCCGGACCACCCTGCAGCGCATCCTGGTCAACGCCGGGCTGGGCAGTCCCCGACGCCGACGCCCCCCGAAGCACCGAGTAAGGCGTCAGCGGATGCCTCGGGAAGGTATGCTGATACAGTTGGACGGCAGCCATCACCGATGGCTGGGTGAAGACGGGCCGCAGTTCGCGCTGCTCTTCGCGGTGGACGACGCGACCGGCTTCGTGGTCAGTGCCCGGTTCTGCGATCAGGAGGACAGCCACAACTACTTCCTGCTGATGCAGGGCTTGCTGCGACGCTACGGCATTCCACTCGCTCTATACACCGACCGCCACCCGGTCTTCAAGCACCGATCGGAATATCAGCCCGCCGGGACGCCCACCCAGTTCGGACGGGCAATGGCAGAGCTGGGCACTCAAATTATACTCGCCCTGTCGCCCCAGGCGAAGGGGCGTGTGGAACGGACGGCGGGAACCTTTCAGGACCGGTTGGTCACAGAACTCCGGCTCGCCGGAGCTACCACCATGGAACAGGCCAAGGTCGTATTGAAACAATTCCTGCCGCGGTTCAACCGGCGTTTTCGGGTGCCCGCCCAGTGCCACGAGCCCGCGTTCCAGCCCTTGGTGTCCCGCGTCAAGCATTCTTGCCGGTTCCTGTTGCCTCATTGAGAAATGTTACCGAAACTTTAGCACCTGGGGTCCCTCCCGACCAGCGCTAATTCCGGCATTGCAGCGGGTCCCGCCATGGGCTCACCAGCCGTGGCGTAGACCAGCTTTTTGGCCATGATGCCGCGCCACTGCTGCACCCTGCGCTGCAGCGTCCGCAGGTGAGCCCGGCTGAACCGATCCGGTTCGGCCTCTTGCAGTCGGCCCAGCAATACCACCGCACTGGCGTCCGGGTCTTCCTGCAACCAAGACAGCACGTCGCACCACACTCCTTCGAAAGGGTCGGGCCGAGTTCGCCAGGTGCGGGGCGGTTGCACCCGCCGCTCCCGTGCGGTATGCGCTGCATCCTGACGCCACCAGTCGGGCAACTTGGCCAGGAACTGTTCCAGGCTCTCGCCGCTGGGAGTGGGCCGGATTGCGGGAGACGTAACCGCGGCCAGGGCCGACTGGGCTTCCCGGATGGCGTGCAGCAGCGCCACCGGGTCCAACTTGACCCGATACTCACTCAGCGCCGCCTTCATCTCCACGCTGACCGCGTCATGCTGTATCAGCCGATCGCAGGGTGTGGCTGGCGGGCTGTACCGCTTGACGACCCTGGAGCCGTGCCGAGTTTTCTCCACCAACTTGAACGACGGCTGGAAGTAGTTCACGTACCGTCGCACCGCCCCGTACAGGTGGGCCATGGTTTGTCCGGCTACCGCGCCGGAGTAGCGGTCATGACCGACGAAGTGGCGGACCACCGCGCCGTTCTTCTGCTCGATCCAGGCCTGGTCGTTCTTGCGGTAGGGCCGCGAACGGGTGAACTCGATGCCCCGCTCGGCGCAGTACTTGGTGAGAGTAGCGTTGATGAATACGCTGTCGTTGTCCGAGTCGATGCCTTTGACTGGGAAGGGCAACTGTCGCCCGATGGCCTCCAGTCCTGCCACCACCAGGGATTGCTCCCGGGCCAGCAGTGGCACGGCCTCGGTCCAGCCGGTGCAGATATCGGTGGCCACCAGGCTGTGGATCATGGAACCCCACCAGGAGCCGCCGTGGTGGACCACCAGGTCAATCTCCAGGAATCCTGGTGGCGGCGCATTCCAATCGGCGAAGGTCCGTACCGGAATATTGCGGCCCGGCGACTGCCGCCTCCTGCGTCGGAGCTTGCGGCCCGCCGGTGTCCTGATGGGCTGGAGCAGCCGGTCCAGGGTGGTGGCGCTGGCCGCCAGCAGTCGTTGGCGCACCCCAGGGTCCAGATCCAGGTGACCATGGCGCTCCATGGACTCCAGCAGATGGGGCAATGCCGCCTTCAACCGCTTGCCGCAGATCCGGGCAGCGGCTTCCCAGACCACGATCAGCGCCTGGCGGACCGCCTCGTCGTAGATCCGTCGGCCCTTTTTTACCGCCGGCTGCTGCTCTCCGTCGTCGCCGGACTGCCCCAGCAGCCTGATGCCGTGCTTGCGATGGTGGCCGGTCACCGCGATGAACTCGTCCAGAATCCGGCCCTTGTCCTTCTTGGATGAAGCTCGGTAACGGTCTCGGATCGTCGCCAGCAATTCCTGTTTTGCCATCTTGCTGATGCCTCCTCCCACGCGATTGCCTCCCCGATTTTGGGTAACATTTTATTTGAGGCAACCAATCGCGTTGGGTAACGGTTTTGTCGCATTGCCTCACTTAAAACGTTACCCAAAGCAAATGGTTGACTCAAATAAAATGTTACCGGAAAGTCAGATTTACGTAATGAATATTGTGCGCCCCTCGGGGCGGCGGATCCTGCCCTGCGACGTGCGGTGGAGTACTAAACTAAAGCCAAGGTGGGATGTGCATTTTCAGGTCTTGGGGAATCGGACCGGAGGTTTCGGGGCAGCCGCTCGGCCCTTGATTGCAGGACGGTCCGGCAGCGCCGTTTGACTTCACCTCTCCGGCTGGCCAGCCCGCTGAGGAAGTTGCCGACCTTCTCCTGCACCAGAGCCTTGGTCCCCAGGCACCGGTTTCCGGTGGCCTCCTCTCTGGCCCAGCCCCAGACCGCCTCATCGGCGTTGCAGTCCGGGCTGTACCCCGGCAGGTTCACCAGCCGCAGCGCCAGTCCAGGCGTCCGCAGGTACTCCCTGACGGCCTCGCCGCGGTGCGCCGGGGCATTGTCCCAGATCGCGTTCAATGGCCCGGAGTGCCTCTCTCTCAGTTGCAACAGGAAGGCGGCCGAGGTTACGGCATTGCTGTTACCCTCCAGTTCCATCCACTCCACCTCCCCGGTCTCCAGGCACACCGCAGAGTAGTAGCCGGCCTGCTCGCCACGCCTCGGACTGGTCGAGTCCACCAACGCCGGCTCTCCCTGCAGCACCCACTTGCCCCGCAACTCGGCATCGGCCCGGAAGTGGGCCTCATCAGCAAAGAATACCTTGGCCCCGGTCCGCCGCGCCTCCTCATACAGAGCGGCGTACTCCGCCACGAAAGCCTCCCGCTTGCCTTCGTCAGCCTTGACCAGGCGCTTCTTGGGCCGCTTCAAGGCGAACCCCAAGCGGTGCAGAGCCTGCCCTCGTGTAGACGGGGGTAATTCAGACAACTGCTGCGGCTCAGGCTGATGCCGCAGCGCTCCGAGACAAACCGATGGACCACTTTTCTCCTGAGCCTGCCGAAGGGTCCAGTTGGCCAGTTCGATGCCCGCCATGGCAGGCTGTTCCGGCACCGCCTCCTTCAGCTCCGCCTGCTGCATCTCGCAGAGGGCGGGGGGGAACCCCCGGACTGCTCGAAAATCAAGGCGGCCGGCCCGCCTTTGCCAAAGGCGGCGGCCGATCTTCCGATGGTGTGCGGGTCCCGTCCCAAGGCCTGCGCCGTACCCGAAGCCGTCCATCCTTGGGCCAGCAGCCAGCTGGCGTGCCAGCGTTCCCGCTCCCGGGGCGCCGGCGCCAGAATAAGCCGCCGGTGCAAGTCCCTGGCATCCATCTGCCATTGTTCGAGAAACCGGTCTATCTCCCTCACACCCATCACCAACCCCTCCCTGACTCCAAAACGGGCTAACCCAACTCCCCACCAAATCTACCGCATAACCCTGCGCATTTCACCTTGGCTTTGGTTTAGAAACCGGGCCGGAAAGCCCTGATTCGGAAGTGGAGTTGCGGCAGTAAAGCCGTGGTGAGCAAAATCACGGACCATAGTTGTCCGAGCCGGACAGCGCCCAAATTGGCCGCAGTATTGGCGACAACAGCGTGGACATCATTGAGGACGACGCGGTGGCCTGTTGCGCCGCCACTGGTACCGCCTGACAGACCGATGTTGCCCAACACCAGGGTCAGGTTGGCCACCGTGGCAGCCAAGTACACCTGGAATCGGGTTTTGACCCTACCGAAGTAGCGGGACTGGCGGATTCCCAGCTGGACCAGCCGCGCCAGCCGATGCTCTACCAGCACCCGTCGCGCTCGATACTCGTCGTAGGCAGCGCTTTGCTGCAACGCTCGTGCCTCCTGCAGCAGGGCTTCCTGCGGGTGGATCAGCACTCTGCGTCCCGGCCTGCCTTTGGCCGCGATGCACTGGGACCGCAGTGGACATGCCCGACATACCGCCCCGTCGAACTGGAAGGCCTGCAATCGGTAGACCCGGCCCGCGGCATCCGTCCGTTTCCCCGCCGACACCATGGCGTGGGTAACCTGTCCCGCCGGACAGGTGCAACTGCCCGCGGCCAAGTCAAGGTGAAAGTCATCCTTGGGAAAATGGCTCCGGTTGGGCCGGCCCGGCACTTTGGCCACCAACTGCCTTCCCGCGTCGGCGAAGGTCTGGCGGGTCCCGCCGTCCCCATCGGCGGCGTCGCCCATGGCTTCCTGCACCACCGAGCCGGTGCTCGCTTCGCTCTGCTCCACCAGTTCCAATGCCCCCAGATTGTCGGGAGCGTTGCCCGGCAACACGTCCACGGCGGTGATCAGCTGGCTGTCGGTGTCCACCACGATGGCCGCCTTGTGTCCGTTGAAGCGCCGCCGGCTGCTCTTGTGCCCGTGGCGCATCTCCGGGTCAGGCACCGACACCATCCGGTCCTTGCTCACCCCGTCCCTGAGGCTCACCCCGTCATCAGCATGAGCATCAGCATCGCCGCTCTTGCGCTCGATGTCCTGGTGCAGCAACTGTCCCAGCAACTCCGCCCCGTCCACTATGATCTGCCGCTGGGCGCTGTCCTCGGGCAATTCCACCCACGCCCGCCGCGCCAGTTCCAGCAGCCGGTCCGCGTCGGCCACTATCTCAGCCAGCAACGCCGCCCGCGCTCTGCGGTCCGACCAGTCAATCGCCGCCTCGCCCTTGATGCTGGAACCCAGGTACTTGTCGTACCCCTGGCCTTCGGCCCATTCCCTGACGGTGGTGTTCGCCACGGCCGCCAGGACCCGCATCAGCTTCACGATCCCGTCCGCCAGCAGATTGTAAGTGTCCTTCACCGCGCCCCGTCCCAGGATGTAGGTCGTGTCCAGCGCCACCCGCATCCCACGTTTTTTCAGGTAGCCCGACTGCCGCGCCAATCGCAGGCTGCTCTCGAACACCTCCCGCACCTTGTCGTGCAGTATCAACTGCGCCCGGAACATCTGCAGCGTGCTCTTGGCAAAGGGTCTATTCTCAATCTCAATCCCCAACGCCACCTTCCACCGGATGTCGAAGTCAGCCCTCGCCTTGGCCTCGGCGTCGCTCACCTTGTCGTAGGTCTGCAGCAGCAGCGCCGTGGCCAGCAGGCTGGGCGGCACGCTGTCCCGGCCATTGTCCGGACAGTAGATCTCGGCGAAATCGTCATCGCGGAACAACTGGCCCCGCAGTGAGGCCAGCAAGCCGTAGAAGGTGTCCTGGCCCACGTAGTCCAGATACAACCGGTCCGCTTCCCAAAGGCCCTTTTTGGTCCGAACGCTTGCCCAGCATTGCTCTGCTCCGTTAGCCTCGATTGCCCGGAGTATAACCCTTGGCCAAAACCACTCCAGTTTCCGGCCAGCTTTCTAGCGTACGGAAGTGAGGTGCCGCAGCGGCTGGTAATGGTGGAGGCTAGGGGATTCGAACCCCTGACCCCCTGCTTGCAAAGCAGGTGCTCTCCCACTGAGCTAAGCCCCCTTGTTGCCCGGCCCGTCGATTATATCAGACGCCACCGACGCTCCCGATGATGGGCCACCAGCGCGTCCGTTAGTGCCCGGCGCGGTTTTACATCCCAACGGCCAGTGGGTATCATACGGCGACAATCTTGCACGGCATCTGACCACCCGATTCGCAGCATAAGGAGCGCTCTAATGAGAGGAGTAGCCATCGTTTCCCCAGTCCGCACCGCCGTCGGCAATTTCGGCGGCAGCCTGCGCGACGTCTCCGCCGCCGAGCTGGCTTCCACCGTCATCAAGGCTGCTCTGGAGCGTAGCGGCGTAGACCCGTCGCTCGTCGATGACGTCATCCTCGGCCACGGCTATCCCTCCGGCGAAAACCCCGCCATCGGGCGGTTGGCTGGACTCAAGGCGGGCCTGCCCATCGAGGTGCCCGGCTACCAGCTGGACCGGCGTTGCTCCTCCGGCTTGCAGGCCATCCTGAACGCCTCCATGCTAGTGCAGACCGACAACGCCGATGTTGTCATCGCCGGTGGTGTGGAGAGCATGAGCGGCGCCGAGTTTTACAACAACGAATCCCGCTGGGGCGCCCGTTTCGGCTCGGTTACCTTCCACGACCGCCTGGCTCGCGCCCGCGTTACCATTGCGCCCGAAGAGCGTTTCGGCCCCATTCCCGGCGGCATGGTGGAAACGGCGGAAAACCTGGCGCAGCAGTACGAAATCCCGCGGCAGGAGCAGGACGAGTTTGCCCTGCGCAGCCACCAGCGCGCCGTGGCCGCCCGCGACGCCGGCAGATTCGACGCCGAAATTGTGCCCGTCAGCATTCCCCAGCGTCGCGGCGACCCCAAATCCTTCGATACCGACGAAGGCCCCCGCGCCGACACCACTATGGATGTGCTGGGTCGCCTGCGCCCGGTGATGCAGGACGGTTGCGTCACCGCCGGGAACGCCAGTAGCCAGAACGATGCCGCTTCAGTATGCCTGGTGGTAGCCGAGGACAAGCTCGAAGAGTTGGGCCTGACCCCCATGGCGTTCCTCCGCGGCTGGGCGGTTACCGGTTGCCATCCCGCCACCATGGGCATCGGCCCCGTGGCCGCCGTCAACAAGGTGATGAACAAACTCGGCATGACTCTGGGCGATATGGACCTTATCGAACTCAATGAAGCTTTCGCCGCCCAGGTATTGGCCGTGCTGCGCGAGTGGCAATTGCCCAACGAGGACAACCTCAACGTCAATGGCTCCGGCATCTCGCTGGGCCATCCCATCGCCGCCACCGGCGCCCGCATCCTCGCCACCATGCTCCACGAGATGGAGCGGCGGGACTCACAGTGGGGACTGGAAACCATGTGCGTCGGCGGAGGCCAGGGTGTGGCCGCCGTGTTCGAGCGCAAGTAAGGTTGTAGTCGCAAGCAGACAGCCCCGGTAACCGCGAGGAGCGCGGCGACGTGCCATCGCACCGGTGCATTACTGTCCTGTTACACCCTCACGCCAACCCTCTCCGTTGACAGGAGAGGGAGCCAGCAAAAATCTACAAAAGGATCAAAACCATGCCCGGCAAGCACGAATTAGCAGACGTTTTGGTGATTGGGGCCGGCGCCTCCGGTGCCGCCTTCACCTGGAGCCTCACCCAGGCCGGTGTCAAGGTCGTCTGTCTGGAGCAGGGCGGCTGGGTTCCGCAGAACGCGTTCCCGGTCAGCGAGCCCGATAGCCAGCTCCACTGGCAGACCGACTTCCATCCCAATCCCAATTTCCGGGGCCTGCCGGAAGACTATCCGGTCAACGAGGACGACACCCCCATCGCTCCGTACATGTACAACGCGGTGGGCGGCAGCACCATCCACTGGGGCTCGCATTTCCCCCGCTTCCATCCCTCCGACTTCCGCCTGAACTCGCTGGACGGCGTGGCTGACGACTGGCCGATGGACTACTTTGAGCTGGAGCCTTACTACGACCTGAACGACCGGATGCACGGAGTCAGCGGCCTGCAGGGCGACCCGGCCTATCCGCCCAAGTCAGTGCGTCCCACGCCCCCACTGTCCATTGGACGCGGCGGCGAGTTGCTGGGGCGGGCATTCAACCAGCTGGGCTGGCACTGGTGGTCGTCGGACAACGCCGTTAACTCCACCACCTATGATGGACGCCAGGCGGACGTAGGCGAGTACCTGCGTTCCCCGTCCGGCAGCGACATTATCTTCTGGCCGCGCGCGCTCAAGCAGGGCGCCCGCCTCATCACGCACGCCCGCGTCCGTGAGATCCTGGTGGACAACACTGGTCGCGCAACCGGAGCGGCCTACTATGACCGCCACGGTGAGCTACAGGCGCAGTATGCCAAGGTGGTGGTACTGGCGTGCAACGGTATCGGTTCTTCCCGCCTGCTGCTCAATTCCCGCAGTGCGCTGTTCCCCGACGGCCTGGCCAACAGCTCTGGACAGGTGGGCCGCAACCTGATGCACCATCCCTGCGGCTACGTGCTGGGTTTGTTCGACGAAGACCTGGGGTCTGAAGACGGCCCGCGCGGGTCGTCGATGCTGAGCCAGGAGTTTTACGAGACCGACGTGCGCCGCGGGTTCGTGCGCGGTTATGACATGCAGGTTTCCAACGTCGGCGGCGCGCCCCTGCAGATTGCGCTGGGCGGTCTGGTCGGCGAAACCGTGTCCTGGGGCGATGGGCACCATCAGGACTTTGCAGAACGGTTCCATCGTCAGATGGGCATCGTCATTATGAGCGAAGACCTGCCGGAAGCGCACAACCGCGTGACCCTCGACCCGCACCTCACCGACAGCGACGGCATATCGGCGCCCAAGATTGACTACACCGTCAGCGACAACACCTGGGCCATGCTGGACCACGGCATCGCCCGCGCCAGCGAAGTGCTGGAGGCGGCCGGGGCCACCCGGATCGTATCGTCGCGGTTGCGGCGCAACGCCGGCTGGCATCTGCTGGGCACCGCTCGCATGGGCACCAATCCGGACACATCGGTGGTCGACCGCTGGGGCCGCGCCCACGACGTGCCCAATCTGTTCATCATCGACGGCAGCATCTTCACCACCGGCGCCTGCATCAACCCTACCACCACCATCCAGGCCCTGGCCCTTCGCACCGCCGACTACCTATCCGGTGAAGGAGCATCTGCAATTTCCTGACCCGACCCTCCACGGAAACAGCCGGCCTAATTCGTTCGTCCCCGCGATTGCTACCAACACCAACCGGCCAGCGGATGCCGATGACAGGAACCCGGTCGCCGAAATGCAAATAACCACCAAACGCCTCCGGCTGCGGGAGTTTGTCTGCGACGACTGGTTTGATGTGCTGGCTTACCACGGGGACCACCGGTACCTCCGCTATTACCCCTGGTGCCAGCGCAGCGAATCCGATGCGCGGGAATTCGTCGGGATGTTCCTGGAACAGCAGCAAGAACAGCCCCGCCTCCGGTTCCAGCTGGTTATTACCAGGCTACACGATGGCCGGCTCATCGGCAATTGCGGGTTGCGGCGCGAACCGGATAATGAGTGGGAGGCCGACATCGGGTACGAGTTGTCCCCCGACTACTGGGGACAGGGGTTTGCACCGAAGCGGCCGGGGCCATGGTCGAATTCGGGTTCCGGGACCTGGGCCTGCACCGCATATCGTCCTGGTGCATCGCCGGCAACACCGCCTCCGCCCGGGTGCTGGAACGGCTGAGCTTCCGGCAGGAGGGTACCTGCGCCAAAACGAATACTTCAAAGGCCGATGGTAGGATACACTCCTCCACGCCTTGCTGGCGGATGAGTGGAGACCGGCGCCGTAAAAGGCGCCACCGCCAGACCTAACGACAATGACCTTTACACTATAAAATGGGGGGAATCATGCCTAAAGTGGTTCACTTTGAGTTACCTTTTGACGATGCCGCACGCGCCAACAAGTTCTACGCCGACATATTCGGCTGGGAATCCAGCAAGTTCGACGGACAAGAGGAATATTACCTGCAGCAAACCGGCGGCGACGACGAACCATACGGCATCGGTGGCGCGTTGATCGAGCGGGCGGCGGCCCTGAATCGTGGCGGTACGCTGATCGTGCTGGGCGTGGACGACCTGGATGCGTACATAGCCAAGGTAGCCGCCGCCGGCTCCGAAATCGTAACGCCTCGCACGGCGATCCCTGGCGTGGGCTATTTCGCCAACTTCCGCGATACCGAGGGCAACGTGGTCGGGATGTTCGAAGACGACAACGGAGCGGCTTGAGGCAATCCCCTCTCCCTCGATGGGAGAGGGTGAGGGTGACTAATCTCGTGCGCCATTCAACGTGCCAGAAATCTGCGGCACGATTCCGCCGACCGACGCCGAACGGATTGGCTGGAAAGCCAGGGACATCCCGTCTCGCGATTCTGGAACAATGAAGTTATCGAAAACCGGTTCGGGGCGTTGGATAGCATATTGAAAGCGTTGCAACATCGGATTCCACCCTCACCCTGACCCTCTCCCGTCAAGGGAGAGGGAAACGGCGTGTTGTGCAGCGAAAACCCGCAAACCATACTACGACCAGGGAGATAGCAGACGATTTGCAACTTCGATTCCTACTGCATCGGGAGGCGAGATAATGGGCCGTGTTGATGGCAAGGTAGTTCTGATTAGCGGCGGCGCTCGCGGCATGGGCGCGGAAGAGGTCGGCCTGTTCGCCCGCGAGGGCGCGAGGGTCGTGTTCGGAGACATTCTTGACGACCTGGGCCAGCAGGTGGAGGCCGACCAGCGCGCCCAGGGCCACGATGTCGCCTACGCCCATCTGGACGTTACCAGCGAAGCCGACTGGCAGGCCATCGTCGCCCTGGCCGAGGAACGCTACGGCAAGCTGGACGCGCTGGTCAACAACGCCGGCATCAGCATCTCGGTGGAGGGCGGCGCACGCAATATCTCCCTGGAGGAGACCACTGAAGAGCAGTGGGACCGGGTCATGGACGTCAACTCCAAGGGCGTTCCTGGGCACCAAAGCCGCGATACCTGCCATGCGGCGGGCCGGCGGTGGCTCCATCGTCAACATTTCGTCCATCGCCGGCCTATCCGGCGCCTGGTCGCGCTCGCATCCCTACAACGCATCCAAAGGCGCGGTACGCCTGTTCACCAAGGCCACCGCCATCCAGTACGCTGCCGAGGGCATCCGCGCCAACTCGGTGCACCCTGGCCCCATAATGACGCCCATGAGCGCATCCACCTACGATGACCCGGAAGTTGCCGCGCAGCGATTGGCCTGGTACCCCTGGGTCGCCGGGCGCATCCCATCGAGGTGGCCTACGGTGTGCTGTACCTCGCCTCCGACGAAGCATCCTTCGTAACCGGCGCCGAACTGGTTATCGACGGCGGATGCATCGCACAGTGATACTTTGTACTCCTTACAATTTTGGCTTCCTTACAATCAGGAGCGGGCATGAGAATCGAAACGCTGGCGATTCACAGCGGGCGCGCCGTCGATCCCGCCACCGGCGGGGTTACGCCGCCGATCCATATGTCCACCACCTTTGAGCGTGCCGAGGATGGAACGTATCCGCTGAATTTTGCCTACAGCCGCTCTGGAAACCCGACGCGCGGCCTGCTGGAGCAGTGTGTGAGCGACCTGGAAGGCGGAGCATCCGCGGCGGCGTTCGCCTCCGGCATGGCCGCCATAATGAGCATTTTCCAGGCCCTGTCTCCCGGAGACCACGTGATTGTCCCCCAGGACATTTACCACGGCACGGCCAAACTGCTCAATGAAACGCTGGCCCGCTGGCAATTGCAATCCACCTTCGTTGACATGACGGACATCGAAAACGTCCAACGGGAAATCAACGGTGACACGAAACTCGTCCTGATTGAAACTCCGTCCAATCCGCTGCTGAAGATTACCGACATTGCAGCGGTAACCGACGTGGCCCGACAGCACGGGATTATCAGCGTCTGCGACAATACGTTTGCGAGTCCCGTGCTGCAGCGGTGCCTTGACCTGGGGGCAGACCTGGTTGTTCACTCAACCACCAAGTACCTGGGAGGGCATGGCGACGTTACGGGTGGGATCGTAGTCTCAGCCCACGGGAACGATTTTTTCGGTGAGATTCGCCGGATTCAGCAGGACGGCGGCGCCGTTCCGTCCCCATTCGACTGCTGGCTGGTGCTGCGTGGGATACGTACGCTGCCCTACCGAATGCGCGCTCACTCGGAAAACGCCGCCAGGATCGCCGCGTTCCTCGACAGCCACCCCAAGGTGCTGGAGGTATTCTATCCAGGTCTCGAAGGCCACCCGGGGCACGAACTCGCGCGCCGGCAAATGGCGTTGTTCGGTGGGGTCCTTTCCGTTCGGGTTGATGGAGGCAGAGCAGCCGCGTTCGCTGTGGCCGCCGGGACTACCCTGTTCACCCGGGCCACCAGTTTGGGCAGTTACGAGAGCCTCATTGAGCACCGGGCGTCCATAGAGGGCCCAGCCAGCACCACGCCCGATGACCTGCTGCGCGTTTCAGTTGGACTGGAACACGCGGATGATCTCATCGCCGACCTGGAGCAAGCCCTGGGGTAGGGCCGACGCCGGCGTCGGCCCTAATCGATGGACGCTCAATCCTTAAGGAAATTCACAATCCTCGGGTTCACCTCTGCCGGCTTTTCCTGGTGCATGAAATGGCCGGTGCCGGGGATTATTACCTTCTCCAGACCGCCAGTGAAAAAGGCGTCCATGGCCGTACTCTCGAACGCGTCGAGCCTTCTTGGACGGTCCCGGGTGCCGTGGAGCGCCAGGGTGGACACGGTTACCGGGCCGGCGGCAACCCGCGCTTGTTCCTCACGTAACGATGGGTCTTGCAACGCCGGGCTGTATCTGGCCCGATAATACCCGAGCGCCGCTTCAACCACGCCGGGCTTGCGAAAAGTCTCCCGGATGCTCTCCAGCGCCGACGCCGGTATGTCCCACTCCGGAGAGGCATCGCGCCACCACTCTTCGACGAAGGCAAAATCGTTGCAGGCCACCGCTTGTTCGGCAACGGGCAGCTGGAAGAAGTAAGAGTGCCAGGTCCCCTTCAGGTATTGGTAACTCATGGAAAGGTCATGATCCACCTGGCCCGAGGCTATGATTACAAGCTTGTTGACCTTGTCCGGTTCCAGAATAGTCGCGCCGGTAACCGCACCGGCTCCCCAGTCGTTGCCAATCAGGTAGGCGCGTTCGGCTCCCAGCGCGCCGATCAACGCCAGCACGTCCTTGCACAGCAGTACGGCTTGATAACGGCCGTCTGCTGGCGGCTCGGTCGGTGCATATCCCCGCATAAACGGAGCCACCGCCCTGAACCCGGCCTGGGCCAAGTCGGGCAGCAGGTGGCGAAAAGACCAGGCGTGGTCGGGGAACCCGTGAAAACACAGCGCCAGCGGCCCCTCTCCCATTTCCAGGTAATGAAAATTGATACCGTTGGCGCTCACCGTTCCAGTTTTGAAATCAGGCATCGTAACTCACTAACTCCTGCGTGGTATGCTCACGCGAATCCACTTTAATCTGTCATTGCTAGGAGCGCCCGCTCATCCCGAGCTGGTCGAGGGACGTGACAATCTCGATGAGGTTGAACACACGTCGGCGAACCACCGTTGCTACGACGACGGGATTGCCACGCTGCGCTCGCAATGACAGATTAATACGCTGGCCATGACAAAGTGGATACGCAAGAGGCGTGCTATGCGCTCGAACCGCCGTAACGACCCAGGAAGTTCCGGATTGCGGCGAAATATTGCCGATACCCGACGTACATCAGATCGTTGTGGCCGGCGCCTGGAATGATTTCCAGATGCTTTTCGTCGGTCTGGATTTTGTTGTGCATATCGACCGCGTCGCGCAATGGCGCGCTCTCGTCCCACTGGCCGTGTATTACCAGAGTGGGGATGGAGATGGAATATGCCTTTGCGTGATACGCCGCTTCCATCGCTTCGATCACGACCGGCTCCAGTCCATCGGCGAAGCGGCCCAGGTTGGGTCGGCCACTCTCGATGATGACGCCGTTAATCTGGTCAGATGCCTGGGTGGCCAGTTCGATTGCTGAATGTCGACCCATGGAGCGGCCCATCACGTACAGCGGCCCGGCGAACTGAAGGTCCCGCATAGTTCCGCGCAGCCACTGGAGAACCTGGTGGGCGTCGGAGAGCATGGTTGAGAAGGACGGCGAACCGCCGGCGGCCCCATAGCCTCGGTAGTCGGCCAAACAGATGTTGGCGCCAATTTCGTTGTAATGGGGTGCGATGTCATCGTAAGAGCACACCGTTTCACCGTTGCCGTAGAAGAACAAAACGATGGGATTCGACCGGCCCACCGCAAAGAAACGGCACGACAGAACGATCCCGTCAGCAACGGTGATTCCGTAGTCCACCGCCCCCTCTGGAGTTTCAGTCCAGTGGCGGCGTGGGTAAAAGGAACGACCCGACGCCTCGGAATCGTCCAGAACAGAGTAATCGACAGTGGTCATGTCCATGCCTCCTCTGATGCCTCGGGGGATGCCATCAGGATTATACTACGGGCGTCGTCAGGTGCGGTTGCGACGATTGGGCTACGAGAACCACCCGGAGGTGAACGGAATTGGCCAAAATGGAGATCGGACTCTACGACGTCCTGGATCAGGCACAGATGGAATCCCATTCGGTTGCGGCGGATGTTTACGACGAACACATTCGCGGCGCCCAGGAAGCTGAACAGATGGGATACAGGTACTATTTCTCCATCGAGCATCAAACTTCGGACGTCAGCTTCCTCAGCCCCCCCAGCGTGTACCTTACCGCCCTGGCAAGGGCAACCAGCGCCATGCGGTTCGGCGTGATGATTTACCAGTTGCCTTTCCATCATCCAATACGCCTGGCCGAGGATGTGGCGATGCTGGATCATCTGTCCAGAGGACGGGTTGAGTTTGGCGCCGGCACCGGAGTAACCAGCCACGAATTCCTGCGCTGGAAGGTGGACTTTGACCGCCGGCGCGACATCAGTCAGGAAGCCCTGGACGTAATTCTGCAGGCTTGGACCAAAGACAGCGTTACCTACGACGGCGAGTTCTTCCAGTTTGACGAGGTGCTGACGACTCCCAAGCCCTTCCAGCAGCTCCATCCGCCGGTCTGGTTCGGCTGCCACAGCGCGGCCAGTTTTGAATACGCGGCACAGCAGAATTTTCACGTTTCCCAAAACATCGATACGGATCAGGTAATTGCCGACAAGTTCGATACGTGGCGCGGGCTTTGGCGGGCGGCGACCCACCAAACCGCCATGCCCAAAACCTTCCTCACCCGGCACGTTCACGTGGCAGAAACCGACGCCAAGGCCCGGGAGCAGGCGGAACCCCACCTGGCTACCGCCATCCACCCGTCCGCTGTTCCAGAGGGCAAGGGACTCGACATCATCGGCGCAACCCGAATCGGTTACGGGCCCGAGGGTATGCGGGGCGGAGATCCGGGTACCCCGGAGCGGGCTGAACTGCGCCGGATATTCGCCGAACGCGCCCGGTCCTATGACTTCTGGATAGACAACGGCATCGCGCTGGTGGGTAGCCCCGATACCGTCGCGAAGCAACTTGAGGAGCAACACCGACTCATCGGCCACGACATATTCTGCGCCCGGCACCAGTTCGGATACATCTCGCCGGACGCCGCCAGGCAGTCCATCAGACTCTTCGCCAACGAGGTGATGCCCGCCTTCGCCTGACGAGCCGCGGTGCGTTAGAGTCTTCCCTTGGCCGCGCCGAAAATCTGCCTGCTGACCCTGTGCCTGTCCAAGCGCCACCCCGCACCCGTTAGGCCATGAGTTAGCATCCTTCCGACAACTCAGGATCAGCGAAGTAGTCTACGTAGTCAACAAGGTGGGCAATCAATAGGCCGTGCCGTTGCTTGGCGCGCGTTAACTTACCGCGAGGGAGATGGTCCCAGGTGCGAGCCGGCATCCACAATTATGGTTTCGCCGGTTACGTGTTCGGCGCCTTCCAGCAGCCACACCACCGGATCGGCCACGGCGTCGGTAGTGCCGGCCGTCTTTAAGGGGGCCGACGCGGCGTAACGACTGATGAAGGCATCGTAGTTTTCTTCGCCCAGGCCCTCCCGCCACCAGCGGGTCTGCATCACCCCTGGGCACACGGCGTTGACCCTGATCTCCGGGGCCAGCGCCCGGGCCAGGGATAATGTCATCACGTTCAACGCCGCCTTGGACGCAGCGTAGGCGATGGAGCTGCCTGAACCCGTGATTGCCGACACCGAGGATATGTTCACGATGGCGCCCTTACCCTGTTGTTGCAGGGGCGGGGTTACTGCCCGAACCATCTGGTAAGCGCCAACCACGTTCACCGCGAAAATATTCAGGAAGTCCTCGGACGAGAGTCCCTCCAGATCAGCGTGGGGCACAATTTTGGATTGGGCGGCGTTGTTGACCAGCCCATCGACCCCTCCCCATTCTGCCAGTGCCCCCGCCACCATCCGCCGGCAATCGTCGTCCACCGAGACATCCGCCTGGCATACGATGGCTTCTGCTCCCAAATCGCGGCACGCCTGCGCTGTGGCCAAAGCCTCGCTTTCGCTTTTGGTGTAATTGATGACCACCCTGCCGCCCTTGCCGGCCAGGCGTTGGGCAACCGTGGCGCCCAGGCCCGTGGCCGATCCGGTGACAATGAAAACCCCGCCTGCAACATCCATCGTTATCCCCCGTCTCCATATCCGTTCGAGTTGGCCGGATTATACCGGATGAGGCCTCGCCTCATCGGGGCGTGGGAGGGGCGATGTACCGGGGTTGGCGTCCGGGGCGATATGCTCAGGACGATACGCTGAGCATCATCACTCCGTGGGCACTCGTGCATTGTATATCCGTCCGTACCACACGAACCCGACGATTGCCAGCACCGCCAGCACGATGAATACGATGCCCAACACCGCCACCAGTCCCGCAAAAAGCGCGCTTTCGCTCTCGATGACCCCAAACGCCAATGAGGCAATGACGCGGATGACGATGACGGCGATGGCAAGCCCGACCAGCCGCCAGCGCCAGATTGCCAGTTTCTGTCTCACCAGTTTCTGTCTCAACGGAAACCTCTAACTCGTGGAGATCCCAGCCCCGCCCCCACGCGAAACCATTGCGCAAAGTGTCATTGCGAGCGAACCGTTGCAACCTCTACGAAGTCGCCGCTCATACGTACCCACGCTGTCATTGCGAGCGTAGCGTGGCAATCTCGTCGCCGTAGCAACGGCGGGTCGCCGACGTGCGTTCAAACTCATCGAGATTGCCACGTCGCTATGCTCCTCGCAATGACAGATTAAAGTGAGTTCACGTGAGTGCAACCATCCTCATGCGTACCCACCCTGTCATTGCGAGCGTAGCGTGGCAATCCCGTCGCCGTAGCAACGGTGGTTCGCCGACGTGTGTTCGACCTCATCGAGATTCCCGCTCGTCCTGAGTCTGTCGAAGGACGCTCGCAATGACAGGTTACGCAAATGCCTTCACACGGTGAGGGTATGAGCTAGGGTCGTTCCCGGTCTCAAGCCCAATCTCTACACACTGATGCTGTACACCCCTGCGGCGTTGTCGTGCAACATGGCAGCCCGGTCGGTGGCCGAATATCCGCTGGTCATCCGCTTGAAAGCGTTGTACATCACGTTGTAGGAATAGGAGACTTTGTCCGGTGGGAAGTTGCTTTCAAACAGCGACCGATCCGGCCCAAACTGATCGATGCAATAGGTCATCAACGGTGCCAGGGCCTCCGACAGCTCCTCGGAGCCGATGGGCACGTCGCGGGTGTGCCAGTCGAAACCGTAGCGCGGCTGTCCCACTCCACCCAGCTTGATGACCACGTTGGGACACTTTGCCAGGGCGGCGATTCCTTCGCGCCAGGCGGGAAGCACCTCGTCATCGCGGTTGCCGTAGGGGCCAACCCGCATCAGGCCGCCGATGTGGTTGGAAACGATGGTGAGGTCTGGCACCGAATTGGCGAATTCCGCCAGCTCGGCCAGCTGCGGGAAGTAGCAGGTGTTCTCGTACACCAGTCCTCGGCGCGCCAGTACCTGCGCTCCTGCCCGAAATTCGGCGCTGGCCATCTGATGCTCGGCGCCCCGATTTTCGATCTCCGGATGGGGATCCCAACCCACCGACTGCCGGATGCCGCGAAAACGGTTGGGGCTGGCCTCGTGCAACGCGTCCAGCACCCGGCCGACACCGTCGCCCAGATTGAGGTTGGCGTGCCCGATGATGGCTGCCGCGGCCTTGGCCGGGCCGTACAGTCCAGTGGCGCTGGCCGCCGCCTGACCCTGCACGAACTCAACCTCGCCGACGGGTCGCAGCTCCTCGGGCCCATCGGGGCGATACATCGACCTCGCCTCGAGGAACACCGTGGAACGCACGTTGTGGCCGCTGTTAAGGTCTGCCGCCAGTTCGTGCAGCAGGTAGCGGTGGTAGGGGATGCGCTCCATGCGAAAGTCCCAAAAATGGTGGTGGGCATCGCAGATCGGCAGATCCGGTTCAAGCGTGGGTTCGGTGGTTAGGGCTAGCCAGTCGTTGTCTCCGTATGGCATCTCTGCACCTCCGTGCCTGTGTGTGGCGGCCCAATGCTAACACATTGGCAGCGGGGCCCGATTGCAGCCTGCGCTGACCGGCGCGTGGGCGATTTGCGGTGTTTGATCTGGGGCTTATGGTAGGATGGGCGCACGACACGCGAAGGGGGGAAATATGGCAGACAAGATTCGCCTCGGCATCATCGGCGCCAACATTCATCGTGGTTGGGCCGTCCGGTCGCACCTGCCCGCGGTGGTCGCCAGCCCGGAATTCGAGCTGACTGCCGTCTGCACGACCCGCATGGAAAGCGCTGAGGAATCCAGACAATTATTCGGGGCCAGGCTCGCCTTCGACGACTACCACGCCATGCTGGCCCACCCCGACATCGACGCCGTTGCGGTTAGCCTGCGTGTGCCGTCTCACTATGAGCCAACCATGGCGGCTCTCAATGCCGGCAAGCACGTTTACACCGAGTGGCCGCTGGGCCGCACCACCGCCGAGGCTCTGGAGATGGCCGACGTCGCTCGCGCCAGGGGCGTTCGCAACATGGTTGGCCTCCAGTCCCGCGCCAACCCCGTATTGCTGCACCTGAAAGACCTGGTGGCCGGCGGCTACGTCGGCGAGGTTATGTCCTGCCACGTCAGCCGCATCTCCGCCGGAGCGCTGGAGCGTCAGTCCGATCGCACCTGGCAGCGGGACGCGGAATTGGGGGCAAACACCCTGACGATCTCCTGCGGCCACACCATCGACGCCCTGCGGTTCGTCGTCGGCGATTTCAGCCACGTGTCATCAGTGGTCAGCACCCAGGCCAACCAGTGGTACGAAACCGACACCGACCAGATGGTGGATGTAACCTCCCCGGACAACATTCTGGTCAGCGGTCGGCTGGCCAACGGCGGCGTTGCATCAGTGCACATCGCCAGCAACCCGTGGGTCGGCAGCGGTTACCGTATGGAGATTTACGGACGTGAGGGCACCCTGATTGCGTCCTCCGAAGAGTCTCCCAACCACGACGGTGTCAGATTACAGGGCGCTCAAGGCAGCGACACCCTGGAAGACCTGGCGATCCCGCCCGACTACACCTACGTGCTCGAAGGGATGCCCCGGGGCGCCGTTTACAATGTTGGCCAGATGTACTACCAGTTCGGACGCGCCATCCGTGAGGGCGACGCCTGTCAACCCGACTTCGATGAAGCGGTCAAACTGCACCGCTTCATCGACAATATCCAACAGGCGTCTGACCAGTCTCAACAGGTGTCGGTCGATTAGCCGGAAGTCAACTAGCCGGCAGTGTCGCGCGTACCCACTTCAATCTGTCATTGCGAGGAGCGCCCGCTCATGCCGAGCCCGTCGAGGGACGTGGCAACCTCGATGGAGCAGCCCGTCCCTGTGGCGCAAAACATTGCCGCTCGTCCTGAGCCTGTCGAAGGACGCTCGCAATGACAAAGTGCGTACCCACGCAATGCCAAAGTGGGTACGCATGAGGCCGGCAGTCGACTGCCGAAGTTGAAAGACGCTACGCCCCGGTCCACTCGAATCCCAGGTTTGCGTAACGCACGAACACGGTGCCGCCGGGTGCGCCCAGCGGCCCGTTGACCGCCAGTATGGCTATGGTGTGCCGGTTGCCGGGCTGGGCGTTGTCGGTTACCTGTACTCGCTGCGGTACGTTGAAACCCTGCACGGTGGCCCGATCGCGGTTGCACTCGCCGTCGATCCAGATTTCGCCGTAGTCGTCGACGCAGGTTTCGAACTGCACCCGCATTCCGCCGGTAGCGTGGCCTGCCACCGATTCGGGGATGGTGATGGTAGTTCGGTACCACACGAAACTGAATCCGTGGGACACGCGGTCCGGCAGGTTGTAACAGACGGCCCAACCGGAATCGTCGTAATCCGGTAACCGAGCCGGGCTGCCCTCTCTCTGCTCCACCAGCCCCTCGTTGGTCTCGCCGGGCACGTAGCCCCGGGCAAATTTCCAGACCGCGCCCGTTGCGGCCTGTCCGGTCGCGTCTCCAATATTAATCGTCGCTCTTGGCATATCTTCCCCTTCTTTTCGGGTGCGATTTGCAACTGGCGACGCAGTGTACGCCAGCTGATCTGATTCGTTCTGGCAGATTAGTACCACTTGCGGTTGGATAAGGCAAACCCTCCAAGCCGCGCGTACAAACCCCACACCACGTTTGAATTGTGCTTTAATGCGGCTGGAGCGGGGCCAGTCAGGCTCCACTGGGTTCCGGAGCATCCCGCGCCCCGAGCATCCCGAGCGAGGAGGTACGTAACGTGGTCATCAGGAAAGGTACTGCCCTGTTGGTGGTTTACGCCGACGTTGACATTGAGAACGACGCTGAGTTCAATGCCTGGTACAACCAGGAACACATCCCCGAACGGCTGAGCGCTCCCGGATTCCTGGACGCGGCCCGATACGAAGCGCTGCGAGGCGGCCCACGCTACCTGGCTGTATACGAGCTGGAGTCCGCGGACGCCCTCCAGACCGACGAGTATCTGCGCATGAGCCGCAACCCCACCGAATGGACGAAGCGGATGTCGCCGAATGTTGTAGGCCGTGGCACAGTGCGCAACGTTTACAGCCAGATCTATCCGTCCGCCAGCGACCCACCCACTCTGGGGCGTGGCATGGCGCCGGCCCTACAAATCGGCCGAATGGAAGTGCCGGCAGACATCGAGGACAAGTACAACTATTACTACGACAACGTCCGCACCCCGGGCAATCTGAAAATTCCCGGTTGCCTGCACGTGCGCCGTTACCACGCGGTCGAGGGTAGCCCCAAGTACCTGACGATGTACGAATTCGAGCACGAAAAGGTGCCGGAAACCCTGGCCTGGGAGACCCAGCGCGGGCAGGACACGATGCACGAGTACATTGGGGGCTCGTACGGACACGCTCCGGGTTCACCGGGTGTCTACCGCCGGGTATCCCCCCCACGGGCGTTCTGACCCATGCCCTGGCGGCCCGGCCCACGATTCGCAACGGAGATGACGTAAATGCCTCGCCCACTGACGCGCCAGGAAGCCCACGATTTTCTGGACAGCAAACCCGGCTGGATTGTGCTGACCACGCTGGACCCGGACGGGTATCCCCACACCGTTCCGCTAGGCTACTTCCGGTTGGGGGACGACATCCTGATTGGCGTCCGCTCCCATACCCACAAACTGGCTAACATTGAACACAACTCAAAGGTGAGCCTGCTCATCGAAACCGGTAGCTCGATGCGCGACATCAAGGGCCTGATGGTGCAGGGCAACGCTACGGTTCACTCCGAGCCGAGCGAAGTCCTGCATTACTCCCGGGAGGCAGCCAGGCTCCGGGGCACCGCCGAACCCGACCTGCCCACCGAGCCGCGACCCGGCGCGTCCTATATCAAGGTTACGCCGCATCGTTTCCGCTCCTGGGATTACTCCGGGGATGTCTCCTAGCGAACGCTTCCCGGTCTGGCCTGCTCAACTGCCCGGCCCGAGTGCACCGGCGCCCCAGGGTCTTTCGATTGTGCCCTAATGTCATTGCGAGCGCAGCGTGGCAATCGCGTAGCCGTATCGACCAGTGCTGTCCCCAACTCACCTTTGGCCGCTACGTTCCGATAATCGAAAGGCCCTGACCGGCGCCCTGGGCCGGTAGGCGCATGCCAACGCACCCTGATTGTCATAGATCGAATATCAGCACCCACATGGGGCCTTGCCCGACGTCATAGGTTTCCAGGGGCTCCAGTACGCCGCTATCCTGGGCAACCCGATATGCCGCCAGCCGGCCGGAGTCCAGTCCGGCGGCGTACAGGTAATTCCCGGTGGGGTCCAGGCTGAAGGCCCGTGGCACCGGTTCGGTAGCCGTCCGCCCAATCGCCGTCAGCGTGCCGTCCGCCTGATCCACCGAAAACCCGGCGATGCTGTTGTGCCCGCGGTTCGGCGCGTAAAGGTACTTGCCGGAGGGTGTTATCTGTATCTGCGAGCAGGAGTTTCTGCCGTCGTAACCCTCCGGCAGCGTGGGCACCGTCTGGAACGGATCCAGCGTGCCGCTGGCCGGGTCGAAACGATAAGCGGTTACGCTGCAACCCTGTTCGTTTGAAGAATAGACCACGTCCAGGTTGGGGTTGAAGCAGATGTGTCGCGGCCCTTCCGGTGATTTGGGGATGACTCGATCCGGATTGTTGGGTGTCAGGCTTCCCGTGGTCTCGTCGAATCTGAACTGGAAAATGGCGTTCATGCCGGTTTGGGAACCCTCGGCGATGTGGGGCACGAAGGCGTAGCGGTTCGTGGGGTCGGTCTGGATGTAATGCGCGCCGATGCCGGTTTCCAGCCACTCGGTGGGCGTGGCGTTGAGCATCCCGTCAGCGTTGAAACCGTGCACTGCGGCCCGCGACTGATAATAGTAGGCGGACAGCAGGTGGTTGCCGGTGCGGTCGATGAAGACATGCACCGGATCACCCTCCAGGTCCACGCTGGTCAGCAATTGCAGGTTGCCGGTGACCGGCTCGATGCCAAAACTGGACAACCCGAACTCACCCGGCAGGCGTCGGCCGGCGAACAGATAACGCTGCTGCGGGTCCACCGCCAACGGTGCCGGCATCCCGGCCACGGCGAAATCGGCCCGCTTTTCCAGAGCGCCGGTATCTGGGTCCACCACATACTGGGAGATTCGGTCTTCCCGCTGGAGGGATATGTACATATAAGTCGTCATTGCAAAAATTCCTCGCCCGACTGTTTGCCGCCCATCCTAACACCAGCGCAAGCTGACTGCAGATCTCATGCGTACCCACTTTGTCATTGCGAGCGTAGCGTGGCAATCCCGTCGCCGTAACAACGGCGGTTCGTGGACGTAAGTTCAGCCTTATGGAGGTTGCCACGTCCCTCGACGGGCTCGGGATGAGCGGGAGCTCCTCGCAATGACAGATTAAGTGGGTACGCGCGAGGATTGCAGATGTTTGGCCGCTTGGAAGGTGTGAGCCACCGCACTCCCGGCAATAGTTGGGCGCGAGCGTACTGCCATCCGGCGCCCCTAGTGTTGGCCGATGAATTCCAGCACCAGGCCGTTCCAGACCTGTGGCCGTTCCCAAAACCCCGCGTGGCCGGCATCCGAAAGCGACACCAGACGGCTGGTTGGGATATGGGCGGCCAGCATCCGCATCAAAGCCGGCGGAGATAGCAGGTCGGACTCTCCCGACAGCACCAGCGTCTGTACCGACATGGTGTCCAGCCGAGCGTAGGTGATGGGTTCGCGCAGCGGTTGCGATGGGACCCGCCCGTAGGGTCGGCTGGCCAACTCTATCTCGAGCCAACGGGCGACTCCCTCCGGACCGGCGCCACGGTACGAGGGCCCCAGCTCACGCAGTTCAACCGGCAGGTTCTGTATCTCCGCCGGACGCAGCCGTGTCTGAACCGCCAGGTATTCGGCGTCCTGCACGCCGCCGATGGTGTTGGCCGCCACCAGGCTGCGGACGCGTTCCGGATGGCTTAACGCATAATCCAGGCCGACGATCCCGCCGGCGGCAGTGGCTACCAGATGCACCCGCTCCAGCCCCAGCGACTCGACCAGCCCATGCAGGTCGACCCCCGCGAAACCCGGCTGCTCGCTGGGATCAGTCGGTTGCGAACGTCCCCACGTGCGCCGATCATAGGTGATGCACCGGTAGCCCGCAGTCGTGAAAGCCGGCAGCTGATGTACCCAGCTCTCGCAGGTGCCAGACGCGGCGTGCAGAAAGATTACGGGAGTACCCGCGCCGTCCATGTCCTCATACCAAAGGTTTACTCCGGGGAGGTTCAGATGCGGCATAACGTTAAAACTCCTGCGGTCCGCTTGCTTCGGCGGCGATTGCTTCGGGAATGCTCCCTGAGGATCACGGGTTGATGAGGCCCGATCCACGCCCGACGATGAAAGTTTCCCGGCGCTCCACAAAATCGGCCACCGCGCCCGTCAGCGCCTCTGGCCGGTCCGCCATGATGTCGCGTGCCGCGTCGTATACAAAGCTGATGTTGCAGTTCTGGATGCTTTCTTTGTACACACTTGCAGCTTCGGGGGCGACCGTGCGGTCGTTGAGTCCAAACACCACCAGGGTGGCGCAAGCCACGTCACCCAACCTGCTCACCGCCTCGGCGTCGTGGACGCCTTGATGTGCCTCTCCGGTGGGGAGAACGATGCTGGGAGAGATGAGCACCAGTGCATCCACGCTATCGGGCGCCCGCAGCGTCTGCCAGAGCGCAACGCCGGCGGAGTCTGCAACTCCGATGAGGGTGTATTTCTCGCCCGTTAGGCCGGCGACCGCCAACGCCGTAAGGTCGGCCACCCGCTGGGCGTTGCTGGGCTCGCCGCCGGCTACTGCCGTGGTAAGTTCGGCCAACTCCAGTCGCACCACGCGATAGCCGCCGGCCAGCGCTTCCTGCAACTGCGATGCGCCCCATCCGCCGTCATCCAAAATGACCACCAGGCCGCCGTCCCCCGCCGCCCAATAGCGAACCGGAGTTCCGGCCACATCAACTTGCCCCTCCTCGACTACCACTGATTGCCCCCAATTCCCGCTGACCGCAGCAAATTAAAACTCCCGAATGCGGGGCAGTACCTCACGGCCAAACAGATCGATTTCCCGCATCACCTCTCTATGATCCACCCCCGGCTGCTGGAAGAACAGGTCCACCACGCCAGCGCCGGCTTCGTCGCGGAACTGCTTGATCTGCTTGACCACAGTGTCCGGGCTACCCATAAAATTCAATCGGCCGGCCACGCCGACGACGTCTCCCTGAGGGCTGCCGGCCACACCCGCGCGAAGGCTGGACCCTTCGATTTCGCGTGCCGCATCAACCGCCCGCGACACGCCGGGACTCATGGCGACCCCCCCGGGGGCCGGGCCGCTGCCGGTGCGGGCGGCCAGCCAGTCCTCGGCCTGCTTGTCGGTTTCGGCCAGGTAGATGCTGCCGCGAAACACCACCTGGTCCGGCTCCGGCTGCCATCCGGCTTCCTCGGACCACTGGAAATACTTGCGGGTGATGGCAGCCATCCGTTCTGCCGGCACGAAGGAGACGCCGAGTCCCAGCCGGTGCTCGGCGGCGTAACGCACCGTATCGTCGCTGCGGGTGGCAACTATCACCGGCGGGAGCGGCTGCTGTACCGGCGGCGGCCAGACCGCCACGGTGCGGTACTGGTGATACCGGCCTTCCCAGGAAAACGGCTGCGGCTCGGTCAGGGCCTTGAGGATCAGATCCATGCCCTCGAACAGACGGCCACGCCCCTCGGCGGGATTCACTCCGTAGGTTTGATCCTCATTCGGTGTTCCCCGCAGAAACCCGATGATGAGGCGGCCATTGGTCAAGTTGTCCAAAAGGCCAAGTTCCTCGGCGCACCGAATCGGGTTGTTCAGCGGCAATAGCTGCCCCAGCATCGCAATCTTGACGCGTTTGCACCGCTCGGCAACGGCCGCCGCCATCACCGCCGGCGTGCCGGTGGCAATGCGCCCGGAATAGTGATGCTCAGAGAAGCTAACCCAGTCGAACCCCAACTCTTCGGCAAACTCGCATTCGTCCATCCCTTCCTGGTAGCTGCGCACCGACGTTTCCGGGTCGTGGTACGCCGGAGGGATGGGCCAGTTGGTGGGGAACTGGTGGCGCTGGGAATAGCCCATTGCGCCAAGATAGGAAGCCTTCATAGTTGCCCTCCATTCACCACGGTAGCATGGGATGTACCGATTGCTGGTGAGCGTAAATCTGATTGCGGCCAGTGGGGTTGTGCGGCGGGCGGGGCCGGCAGCAGCCCGAAGTTGTCGAGTTTTTCGTTGCTAGGGTTGCCAGTGCGGGGGAAGGCTGGGCGCGGGCAAACCAAACTCCCGGGTTAACCATTCCTCGCTGTACACGCCATCTTTGTAGCCCGAATGTTCCGACTTGTGAACCTGGCAGTCGCCCCTGATGGCCTGAACCATCGGGTCGAGGGCGGTGGCATCCAGCGCGGCCCCATCGGCCCCGGCCATCACCAAGGTGGTGGCTCCAACCTGGGGCGCGAACCACCGCAGGTCGAAGTGGGACAGTGTGTCTACGACCTGGTCCCGACGGGCTGGGTGCAGGCGCAGATAGTCGTTGATCTCCTCTAGGGGGTAGGCTCCGGTGCGGGAGGCCAAATTAGCAGCAGCGTAGCATAGGGTGGGGGCGCACACGACGTGGGTAACTTGCGGACACAGGGCGGCGGTCGTCAAGGCCAGGTCGGTGCCGATGGTGGCTACGCGCGCGCCGTCCACCTCCGGTCGCCCGGCCAGATACTCCAGCCCCCGGCAGCAGTCCGCGACGATACCGCGGTACACGTAGCTGGCCGCATCCGCGATGCCATCGGTAAGCAGCCCCGGGAAGCTGGCCGCGTAGGGTTGGTCCGCCAGCCGCTGCCCTCGCACGCAAATCGAGAAGGTTACGTACTGCTCGCGTTGACCGTTGGCCGCACCCTGGGGCACCAGATCGGTGACGCTCCCATAGCGCGGCAGGAAGTACTTTGCCGGGAACTGGCCGTCGCCGCGCGGGATGCTCAGATACCCGAATATGCGGTACGGACCGATCGAAGTCAGGCGCACCCCGTAGGCCGTAGCGAAATCCGTCGAGCGCAACGGGATCTCCGTAACCTCCGGGGCCGCTGGGAACCCCGCCAGCTCATCCAGTGTTGTTTGCCAATAGCTGTCGAAATCGGCTGGCCGGGTGCCGCTCAGTGTGGTCATATCGTCAAGTCCGTCAGGGTTTCAGGTGTTTGGCCAGGAACGCATCCACGATGGCGGCGTGCTCGAAGTTGTTGGCGTCGTGGCCGTGGCCGTCGTAGCCGTAAATCTGCTTGTCGGCGCTGGCGATGGCGTTGAACATCGCGTAACCGGTCTCCGGCGGGCAGGTGCTATCCTGCAATCCTACGCTAACTATGATCGGACAGGTGATCCGGTGCGCCAGGTTAATGCCGTCAAAGTAAGCCAGCGTGTCTTCAACCTGCTCACGGCTGTCGGGGTTCGCCCGCAGATAGTCGGCAATCTCCTGGTAGGGGTAGGCGTCGGTGAGTTCAATGGCGTCCATATACCCGCAGAGGTACGGCGCGCCGGCCGCGGCCGCCTTGATCTCCGGGCGCAACGCGGCGGTGGAAATGGTAAGACCACCTCCCTGGCTGTGTCCGGTAACGCCGATCCGGTCGCCGTCAACCTCATCCCGGCCCAGCATGAACTCCACGGCCCGGCAGGCATCGATATAAAACCCCCGGTATGAGTAGGTGTTCTTGTCCACCATGCCATAGGTCAGCAGCCCCGGATAGCCCGGATTGAACTGGCGATTGCTCCGCAGCTTGCCCCTTGGGGCGACGCTGAAGGCGGCGTAGCCCTTGCGGGCCCAGTTCTTCGGCACCGGCGGTTCCATGTTGTATCCCGGAACCTGCAAGATCCCCGGCAACCGCCCGTCCCGACCCCTGGGCACAGCGTACCATCCCGCAATACGAACCTGGTCCAGGCTGGTGAAGAATACCTCGTAAACGTCAATATCTTCCGACGACCGCAGCGGGTCGTGAACCACCTCCGGCTCCAGAGGTATCCCGGCGGTTTCGCCCAGCACATCGTCCCAAAACTGGTCGATGTCGCCGGGCTTCCTGACGATAGTCTGGTATTGGTCGGCAGCTAACCTGGGCATACGACTCCTTGGCAATCAGGCATAGACGGGAGACCGGCAGAATTCCGGCGCCTACACGTCCTCCACCGGCATGGTGGCGATGCCGTAGGTGCCGTAGAAGAAATTGGCGTAGTGTGTGGACCCTCCAGTTACGAACAGCAGGTATTGTTCCGGAGTTTCCAGCGCGGGGATGGTGGCGTCGGGATCATCCGCCAGATGTTGCAACTCCGGATGGGAAAGCCATTTGCCGTCGGCATCGGTGGGCATCCCCGTGCCCATGGCCTGGCTCAGCGGCACCCGACAGTGCTGGTGCAGCCATTCCTGGGCATCCCGTTTGCTCAGGCCAGCCTCAGCCAGGATGACCGCCCGGGACGGGCTGAGCATCACCGGATGGTAGGGGCTCTGGTACTGTACCCGCTTGTTGGTATGGCCTACCTGGGCCGAATCCCACCCCTTGATCCAGCGCCCACCGCCGGAGTGCCGGTAAAACATCATGGATGCGATGTTCTCCAGGGTGTCGATGTGGTTCCTGGAGGCGGGGTCGAGAATGTCGGTCGGCCCCGTAACCGTAACCACCGTAACTGCGCTCTCGTCTGCCCGGAAACCCTGGTCCACGTGATAGGGCTGCCAGGGACTGACTTCTTCATTTTCGGCGATGCACATGCCGAACTTGGACGGCAACCCGATGAAGTTGGGGTCGCCGGCGCCGGGCTTGCAATAACCGATGTTGATCAGGCACAGCCGCAAGGCCCGCCCGATGGCCGTGTTGGGCTTGTTGACCACTCCGGGCCCCATTGCTGAGGTACCGTAGTTGATGCCGACCTTGTCGGCAATCGGCCCGTTCACCAGGATGAGCGGCGCCTCGGTATGCCCCGAAACCTGCATATCCCGGTGGTTCATCTCCGGTTGGGCGATACAGTCGATGGCCGCCAGAAGTATTGGCATCTGTTCAGGGCTGCAGCCGGCCATGACCGCATTGATGGCGATTTTTTCGACGGTGGCCAGGCCGAAGCCCGGCTCCATGACCATCACCACGTCCTGCGGGCTGCGGCGGGTGCCCTTGAGCATGGCTTCCACGGCGGCGGGGGTGGGAGGGATGACGGGCATCCCATCGCTCCAGTCCCTTTCCTCCAGAAAGTGATTGACCGCGTTGAGTCCCAGCGGCGAGTCATCCAGCTCCACGGTGAACAGCTCCGAGCCGCGATTGCCGTTGCTGGCGCCGGGCCGGGCGGCAGCCGTGGCCGTCATCCGGGTCAGCCCCGTGATGATGGCGTCAATCTGATCGTCCACCATATTGCAGATGTAGTCCGGCTGCTGGCCGGTGGTGGCGTGGGGGATGGTAACGAAGGCGGTGCTGGGCTGTCCCCAACCGTCCACGCAGGACTGCCAGGCTCGCGAGAAGCTCCGGGCGGCGATCGCTACCGCCGGTACACCGGCCTTTTCCATTGCAACCATGTCGTGGGCAAGCCACGACGTGCAACCCCCTCAATGGGCCGTCGCGCCGATCATGGCGTCGACCTCTCCGGCGATTAGCGCCGCTTCCTCGTCGTCGATGTGATTGCTCCGGCTCAGGGCCGGCCGGCCGCCTCTGATGTCGCCACCGTACCGCTCGAACTTAACGTTAGCGAACCGGCGACTGAGATGCTCCGCTACTCGGTTCACGGCAACGTCCGCGCCGCCGGTCATGTTGTTGTACAAACCGATGGTCTTGCCCTCAAGGGTTTCCAGTCGGGGCGCTGGAGGCACTTTGAAATCCACCCGATTCGCGGCGGGAGACATTATTTGCAGCTTCACGATATTTCTCCTCTTCACAGGCCCCCCGAAGGCATCGCCGGAGTTAACCCGCAAAACGCGCAACCGGGTAGGCCATCAACTCCGGGCTGGCACGATAAGAACCCGGTCCATTTAGCGGAGTCTACGTTGCGCATACGCCCCCGTCAACAAACACGGGGGTCTCATGCGTAGCCACTTTTGCGAACCCACCGTGTCATCGCGAGCGTACCCACCCTGTCATTGCGAGCGCGGCGTGGCAATCTCGTCGCCGTAGCAACGGCGGTTCGCCGACGTGTGTTCAACCCCATCGGGATTGCCACGTCGCTACGCTCCTCGCAATGACATACGCGGCGGTCGGGCATATTCGGTAAAAATCGAAATGTCCGGTCGTCGATGCCGCTGCCGTTCAGGCGGGTTCTCCGCAATCCCGTCGCTGGTAACTGTTCAGATTTGAGGGGAAGTGAGCAGTTGGCGGCAGGCGGCGAGGGGGTTCAGGCCTCGTGCGCGCCAGGTGCCGAAGATGGATGCCAGCGTCATCTTGCTCTCGGTACCACGTTCCGACCGGGTGCCCCCGCTGATCTTGCGGCTGATAACCACATGGCGCAGGCTGCGCTCGGCGGGGTTGTTGTCCGACGGCACGTCCGGTTCGGCCACGAAGACGAAGAGTTCCTTGATGTGGCGCTCAATGCGCCGGCACAGCCGGCCCTGCAGAGCTAGCGGGTCAGCCAGGAAGGGCTGGCAGATGACCAGCAGCTGCCGCTCCCAGGCCAGTTGAGCGGTGCGCCGTCGTTGTGCCTGAGGATGGGTGAAAGACCTGGCCTCGACATAGAGCTGATGGACTGCCGCGGCCCACTGGGCCAGCGCGGTGTCCTTGGGGTAGAGCGCCACCAGGTCGTGGATATCCCGCAACAGGTGGGCCCAGCACCGTTGCTTGGGGCCATCGTAATGGTGGTAGGCGGCGTAGAAATCGCTGACCAGTACTCCGGAGAATGACTCGCTCAGCGCCTCGTCCACCACCGCCTTGCCCCGACCCCGCCGCAGGAAGTAGCGTTCGGTGGGGGTGCTGAAAGTCCAGACGTAACCGTTGTTCCCATTTTGACGCCAGCCGGTTTCGTCGGCGTGGACCACTGGGCTGGCGCGGATGCGGTCCAGGATCGCGGCCACCGCTGGTTGGGCCTGTTGCGCGGTCTGGTGAATGGCGCTCACAATGGCCCCCACGCTGAGGCGCAGCTGATGGACGGTGCACAGATACCACTGGATGCTGCGGATCGGCAGGCGCCCTTCTTCCCGCAACGTGGCGATGCGGCTGAGCACGTTGACGCCCAGGCGTTGGCGCCCCAGTGCCACGCCGTCCAGTTGTGCTGGGGGTATGCAGCGGCGTCGACACGCTGGGCAGGTCCTGGCGATGCAGACATGCTCGGTGACTGGCACCGGAACCACCGGCAACTCGATGATTTCCCGGGTGCGCTGGACCCAGCCGCCAGTCAGGTGCGTCCCGCAATCGGGACAGCTCTCCAGCACGTGCTCCACCCGATGGGTCGGTGTCATGCGCCGGCGGGCGAAGCCGTGGCGTCGCTGCTTTCTGGGCTGCTGCTGCGCTGGCGGCGGGCGGCCCGAACTGGACTTGAGGCCGGGCATTCGGGGCGGGCCGCCCGGTTTCGCCTGGCCTTCCAGTTCGGCAACCCGCCGCTCCAGCCGTACCATCATCACCTGCAACTCGGCAATGACCGCCTGTTGCTGCACGATGATGGCGATGAGAACATCGCGACTGGCGGTGGTCAGGTCAATTTCGGTATCCACTCCCTCTATATGACATAACCACCGCCACCCGTGCCAGCGTCTGGCAACCCGCCTTCGGCCAATTTACTTCACCAAGTCTGAACAGTTACCGTCGCTGTTCACGCCTTGCCGGAAGAATGGCCACGGGTTACAGTGTCTCCGCACGGCAACCCATCGCAGCACGCTGCATTACTATGGAGTTCGTTTCCGCTCAGAGGTTCTTCAGGAGGTTTCGGTATGGACGTATTTCAGTGCATCAGGACGCGCCGCACGGTGCGGGACTTCAAGCCCGATCCGGTCCCTGACCTGATTGTCCACAGAATCCTCCAGGCTGCTCGGTGGGCGCCCAGCTCCAGCAACACGCAGCCCTGGCACTTTATCGTCGTCCAGGAACGGGCAACCATTGCAGAACTGGGGCGTATCTGCACTCAGGGCGCGTTCATCGGTGAGGCGCCGCTGGCAATTGCGATTGTGATGGACAACACCCGCCGGCCCCAGCTGGACGCCGGCCGCGCACTGCAACAGATGGAGTTGGTGGCGTGGTCGGAGGGTCTGGGCACCTGCTTCGTAGGCATCCGCGGAGAGCAACAGGATGAGGTCAAGAACCTGTTGGGCATCCCCGGGGAGATGGAGCTGGTTACCGTGCTGCCTTTCGGCTACCGGGCTGAGGTCGCCCGGGCGCCGGGTACGCCGCGCAAAGCGATGTCGGAGATAACCCACGGCGAGCGGTTCGGCCAAAGCCTGGTAATCGGGTAGGCTACCTGCCCTTGAATTCAGGGGCCCGCTTTTCCAGGAATGCCCGCCTGGCCTCTTGGGCATCCTCTGAACCATTCAGGATGCCGCCAGCGTTGGACGTTAGCGCCATGGTGGTCTCCAGTGAGCTGTCCAGCGCGGCGCGCATGATTCTTTTGCTGACCCATTGCACCATTGGCGGGGCCCGCATGATCCGGTCGCACAGTTCGCGGGTGGTTGCTTCCAGATCCTCCGAGGCTACCAGATGGTTGAGCATACCCCACTGATAGGCACGTTCAGCGTCCAGATGGCCGGTGTAGGCGAATTCCAGCGCCCGGCCCAGTCCCACCATCTTGGGCAGGTAGTAGCTGCCTCCGTTCTCGATAATCTGGCCCAGTTGCTGGTATCCGATGAAACGGGTGTTTTCGCAGCCCAGGCGAATGTCGCAGTGCAGTGCCATGTCCATGCCGGAACCGACGGCGGGGCCGTTAATCATGGCTATGGTGGGCTTTCTGACCTGGGAGATGTCCCGGTGCAGCTTGGTGAACCCGTGGAAAAAGCCTTCCCGCGCCGCGTCCGGACCCGCCACGGTGCCGCGATTGCCGACGAAGTTTTCTCCGGTAACGGCGGGATCAGAGTCTCTTCTCATGTCGGCGCCCGAACAGAAGCCCCGCCCGACGCCGGTGAGAACCATCACGCGCACGTTGGGGTCATCGTCGCCGGCCCTCATGTATTCGCCCACCTTGGCAACCGTCCCGTTCTCCTCCGACGACCCGATCAGCGCGTTCATGCGCTCCGGACGGTTGAACTTGATCCAGAGGATGCCCGATTCTTCGGGTTCGTATAGCAGATAGGGAACCAGCTTCGGCGCCATAACTTTCTCCTTTATATGATTCGGGTATATGCTCCGGGCGTATGTGCTCCGCGTGATTTCGGTTACTGAGCCGTCCTTCCCCCGTCGATGACCAGCTCCGATCCGGTGACGAATGACGATTCGTCGCTGGCCAGATACAGCACACCGTAGGCAATTTCTTCTGGTCGGCCAATCCTGCCCAGGGGAATCAGGTTCAACTGTTCCGCTCGGCTGGCATCATCCCCCCGCGCGGCTCGCAGCATGGGTGTTTCGATGGGGCCAGGGTGCACCGAGTTGCACCGGATGCCATCACTGGCGTGTTGAATTGCAGTGGCTTTGGTGAACAACCGCACCGCGCCCTTGCTGGCGGCGTAGGCCGCCGAAGTGCCCGGCGAGGGCGCGATTCCCGCACCCGAGGAGATGTTGACGATGGAACCGCCGCCGGCGCGCCTCATCTCGGCTATCACCTCCCGGGTGCCGAGAAACACGCCCCGGGAGTTGATGGCCATGATTCGGTCCCATTGAGCTTCGGTAATTTCCTCGATGGTACCGCTAATGGTGATGCCGGCATTGTTGACCAGAATGTCCAGCTTGCCGCAGGCAGTAACCGCCTCCGCCACCGCGTCCCGCCAGTTGTCCTCGCTGGTAACATCCAGATCGACGTAACGGCACTGCGCGCCGGTCTCGTTAATCTCGGCTTCAACCCGGCGTCCTTCCTCCGTCAAAACGTCGCCAATGACCACCCTGGCGCCCTCGCTGGCAAACAACCTGGCCTCCACCGCGCCCATGCCTCGCGCGCCGCCGCTGATGAGGGCAACCTTGTTTTCGAGACGCATAACCCCACCTCCATATGCTGGGTGTGCAACCGTATGCTCGGTGTGCAACGATTTTAGTGGCCAGACCGACAGAGTCAATAGCCACGCTCTCCACGGCCGGGCCGGAGCATCGTGGCGCGTTTGGCTCGAAACGCAGCCCAGCCCGGCTGATTTCTTGAATTCATACAGTCCGTTCAACTCATGCGTACCCACTTTGTCATTGCGAGCGAAGCGCGGCAATCCCGTCGCCGTAGCCACGGCGGTTCGTCGACGGATGTTCAAACTCATCGAGGTTGCCACGTCCCTCGACGAGCTCGGGATGGGCGGGCCCTCCTCGCAAGGACAAAGTGGGTACGCACGAGGTCCCTTCAACCGTTCCCTTCAACCGTGCTATGTAGTAAAGTTGCGCCAATAGCACCATCAGAGCATGGCCGGAGTGTTGCTCCGGCTGCCAATGCACCGGTTGCTACGGATGCCCAATGGCGCCGACAAGGGAGGCCACATGAAGTTTGGAATCTTCACCATCGTTCCGTATCACCAGGACTTCACCCAACAGCAGGCGTTGAACGATGCCCTGGAGCAGATCGCCTACGCCGACCAGGCCGGCATCGACGAAGCCTGGCTGGGAGAGCACCGTTTCTCTCGCCACGGCCTGCTGTCGGGCATCTGGTCTTTCCTGGGTAGTGTTGCGGGACGCACCAAAAACATCCGCATTGGCACCGCGGTGATCGTCCTGCCCCTGCACAATCCGGTGCTGGTCGCTGAGGAAGTGGCCATGCTCGACGTGATCAGCGGCGGGCGCGTCAACTTCGGCATCGGCGCGGGTTACCAGCGTCAGGAGTTTGACGGTGTCGGCGTGGACATCGACACCAGCCGCGAGCGCTTCCAGGAAGCGGTGGATGTCATTATCAAGGCCTGGACCGAAGAGACCCTTACCTACCACGGCAAGTTCACCAACGTCGATGACGTTTGGGTGCTGCCCAAGCCGTTGCAGACGCCACACCCGCCCCTGTTCCAGGCCGTCAGCACCAGCCCGGCGAGCGTAGATTTCGCCGCCAGCCGGCAGATACAGGTCATCACCGGCGGCCCCACCGACATAATGGGTCAGGCTCCGGAAGTGATCAAATTGTGGCGGCAAAAAATGGATGAGTATGGGCATCCCCACGCCCACCTTGACCCGCCCATGTCCAAGTCAATCTACGTGGCCCCAACCATGGAAGAAGCCGAACGCGACCCGATCGGTCTCGAGGATTTCTCGTCCCGCGTGCTGCGTTCGATCGGCAGTAACGGCGCCCCTATCGGAATGCCGGTGGACAAGGACGGCAACATTGCCAAAGGCTACGAGCACTGGGCCAACCGTCAGAATGACCGCGAGCGAAGGGATGACCCTGGCCATGCTGGACTGCCGCCGCTGCGCGGGACGCCGGAGGTGGTCATCGAACGGCTGAAGCAGGTGCAGGAGGCGGGTATCAACCACGTTTTCGGCAATTTCGGATTCGCCGGCCTGCCTCACGAAAAGGTGATGCGTTCCATCGAGCTGTTCGCCACTGAGGTGATGCCGCACTTCCAGGAAGTGCCCGTCGCATAGGGGAAAACTACGCCCGCACCGGTGGCGTCCTCGCCGCCGCCGATGGGCCATTCCAGGGTCGCCGTGATGCCTGGGCGTTGGTGGACTCGGCGGCGCATACGACGCGTCGACGATACCGCTGCCGCTTCCGGCGACGCGATGATGGTCGTGCCGGCCCGCGCCATCAGCATTGTCGGCAGACATCGGGGTTGTAGGTTGATGGCGAGCCCGTCCCGGCGCGAGCGGGCACCCTTCGACAAGCTCAGGGTTAGCGGGTAAATCTGATCGGATGGATAATCGCAAGACCCTGGCGCAACAGCAGGGCCATTCGAATATCGGAACGTAGCGGTCAAGGGCGAGCTGGCGACAGCGTTGGTCGATGCAGCTACGCGATTGCCACGCTGCGCTCGCAATGACATTAGGAGACAATCGAAAGACCCTGGCCAACAGCCGGGGACTTGTGAAACCAACCATCAACCGTTACCATCGTTACGCTCAACAACCCACACGAAAATCGGCAGCGGGAGCAATCCGGCGGGTCCAGATTGGCCAATGAACTACACCAATGCCGTTCAAGCATCTCCGGACCGCCAGGCATCGAACCGCCGCATTGACCCATAATGTTACGCAGAACCAAACTGACCGACAAAGCCTGCAAGACTACCTGACAAGACTACCTGAAAGGAGAACATTATGCCTGACACTTACGGCCAAGGTGATTTTAACTACGCGTTCGTGGACAACTGGCTCAAGATGCCCGACGGTATGCGCCTCCTGGAGTGCCCCGGCGTCGCCGTAGATGGCGGAGACCGTGTGTTCATTTTAACCCGCGGCGAACACCCCATCATGGTGTTTGACAAGGACGGCAATTACGAGCGCAGCTTCGGCGAAGGTCATTTCAGCGAGAACCGCACCCACGGCCTGTATTACAGCGCGGCCGACGATTCCCTGCTCGTTGCCGATGACGGCATCCACACCATCCAGAAATTCAGCGTTACGGGCGAAAAACTGATGGAGATTGGCGAGAAGAACCACCCCGCCCCACGCTGGAGCGGCCAGCCGTTCAATCGCCCCACGTCAGCAGCCATCCGCCCCAGCAACGGCGACATCTACGTCTCCGACGGCTACGGCAACTCCCGCATCCACGTCTACACCGCCGAGGGAGGCTACAAGTTCTCCTGGGGCGAGCCGGGCATCGACGCCAGTCAGTTCATCCGACCCCACAACATCGCATTTGACGAGGACGAGCGGGTCTACGTGGTCGACCGGGAAGCGCACCGTATCCAGCTGTTCGACACCGAAGGCAACTTCCTGACCATGTGGAGCAACATCCACCGTCCTGACGCCATGGTCTACTGGAATGGCCATATCTACGTCGGCGAGCTCAACGGCATGGGTGGCGTGGACGACGCCCCTGGCCTGGGCCACCGCGTTACGGTTTACGACCGGGACGGCCAGCGGGTGTGCATGTTCGGTTCCTCCGATGAGGGCGAGGGCGCCGGCCAGTTCATCGCCCCCCACGGCATCGCCGTGGACAGCACTGGCGCCGTGTACGTTTCCGAGGTGTCCTACACCATCAGGGGCAGCCACATGGACCCGCCGCGGGAACTCCGCAGTTTCTCCAAGTACGCCCGGGTGTAACGAGCGGTTTCGTACGGCAATCATCCCCGCCGGGGCCGCTGCGTCATTTCGTAGCCAACCCCCTCACCCCAACCCTCTCCCCTGTGGGAGAGGGGGGCCGGCGATGGGCGACTCACCATTTCCCCTCATGCGCACCCATCCCCTCATACGTACCCACTTTTCATGCGTACCCACTTTGTCATTGCGAGCGTAGCGCAGCAATCGCGTCGTCACAGCAACGGCGGTTCGCCGACGTGCGTTGAACCTCATCGAGATTACCGCGTCCCTCGACGGACTCGGGATGAGCGAGCGCTCCTCGCAATGACAGATTAAAGTGGGTACACGTGACACCGTCCCCCTTGATGGGACAGGGTGAGGGTGACATTCTCCGCCAATCCAACCAAATCGAGGCAGGCAGGTAAATCCATTGACCACTTTCACCGATATCACCACCGCCGCCTGGGATGACATTTTCGGCGCCGTCGAACGGTGCTACGAATTGGGTTGGACCGACGGACTGCCCGTCATTCCCCCCACCGCCGAACGCGTCGCCGAGTTCATAGGAGCCGTAGGGCACGCCCCCGACGATGTTATCGGCGAGCTGCCCGAACGTCGCCGCGTGATTACCGTTGAGAAGGCAGCCGCCAACGCAGTGATGGCCGGTTGTCTTCCCGAGTATTTCCCCGTGGTGCTAGCCGCCACCGAAGCAATGCTCGATCCGGTGTTCAATCTGGTTGGGCCGTCGTCCAGCATGGGCGGCGCCGCAGTGCTGTGCATCGTCAACGGCCCCATTGCCGCACAGATTGGTCTCAATAGCCGCAACAACCTGTTCGGTCCCGGCAACCGCGCCAACGGCACCATCGGACGTTCCATCCGGCTCATCCTGATGAATGCCTGCGCCGCCATTCCGGGCCTGTTCGACCGCAGCGTTATCGGCCATCCCGGCAAGTACACCTACTGTATCGCCGAGGCCGAAGGAGACACCCACTGGACACCGCTGCACGTGGAACGCGGCTTCGACGCGTCGGACAGCACCGTTACCGTGTTTGCCGGTGAAAGTCCTCGCCAGACCCGCGCCGTGGGCCGACCCGAAGCAATCCTGTACGCCCTGGCCGACGTCGCCTCGTCGCTGGGCACATCGATGTCAACGTCGGGCTCGGTGGGTGATTTGTCGGTGGGCATCCGCCAGGGCCAGATTGTGGTGACGTTTGCCGGCAACAGTCGGCTGTGGCAAGACTGGGGCAAGGCCGACATACGAACCTACCTGCACGCCAACATCCAGCGTTCAGTGGCCGATCTCAAACGCGGCCAGGTGCTGCGCGGCGACGTTGAACCGGGCGATGAGTCCACCATGATTCCGCTGATACCCGAACCCGACGACATCCTGGTAGTGTTCGCCGGCGGCGAGGAATCCAATATGTCGTCAGTCATCCCCAGCTGGGGGCCAAAAGTCGGCTCCACCGCAGTAACCAAAGTCGTGCGGATGGGGTAAGTCGTTGCCTGTGTCATTGCGAGGAGCGCAGCGACGTGGCAATCTCGACGGCGTTAGTAAGGCCTTCCCCCTCCCGGCGCCTTTGCGTAGTTCCAGTTAGGGTGCAGCCCGGATCCCAGCGCGGCGTTATTGTTACGTCCGTCGTGCCTGTGCTGAGATTGCCACGTCGCTGCGCTCCTCGCAATGGCAGCTTCGTAAAAGCCCAGTCCGGGAACGGGTCAGCGTGAGGGCGGAATCCACCCCCGTATAGCAATCCGTTCCCCGAACTGGTATAACAGCCTCACACACTCCAACCCGTGGAGGGATAAAAATGGCTACCCAGGAATACAGGCTGGTCACTCCGACCACCGAGCCCATCATTGCCCCGTTCGACGGCGCACCTCGCCTGCCCTCGCTGGCCGGCACCCGGTTGGGCCTCATTGATGACAGCAAGCGCAACGCCGACGTACTGCTTGAAGAGTTGGCGGAGGTACTGCGCAACCGCTACGAAATTCGCGAGGTGCGGTGGCTCCGCAAGCCCAGCGCCTCCCGTCCCGCCGACCCACAGGAATTGCAGGAACTGGTGGCCAACGTCGATTCGGTGGTTGTTGCCATTGGCGATTGAGGGAGTTGCAGTGCGTGCAGTGTGCACGACGGAATCCACGTTGAGAAGGCCGGTCTCCCTTCTGCTACCATTTGCACCGACCGGTTCATCCCCACCGCCAACGCCATGGCAAAGATGTGGGGCGCGGAAGACTACCCAACCATCTTCACGCAGCATCCGATTGAGAACCTGGACCGCCCCGCCCTGCGCGAACGCGCCGAGGGTCTGGCATCCGAGGTAGTGGCCATCATCACTGGCGGCTGACCCATCGGACACAACCGTAGTCAGATTAGGGCGGGTTAATACCCGCCCTCTTTGTATTTGGCGAGGCAAATTCTGTAACGAGAGGGGATGGCCGTTTGCATTGCCATCGTCGTGGTGGTGATCCTGCTCTTTGCCCCCTTGAGGCAGGCGTTCAACAACGTAGCGGACGCCTCCCAGTCGTTGAAGAGCGCTGCCGAACGGCTGGTTCCAATTTCCGGCGAGCTCACCGGCGTCGGCGACACCATCACTGAGGCGTCAAATAGCCTGGCGGAAGCCGCGGAGTCGGCGGCCGAAGGTGTAGGGGCCATCTCGGACGATTCGGATCAGCTGGCCGGCGACGTCGCGCTGATGCTGACCACCCTGAATCGAATCGCCAACGCCCTGGACCCCATTGCCAATTGAGGGTTCAGGGCCCGGCTTGCCCCACCTGGCTAACGACCGGAGTGGGCCTCCGCATCCCGCATATCCGGCGGCAGCAGGTTGGGTATGCCGTCGGTGATTGGGTAGCGTTCGTCGCACGGGGGACAGGTGAGAGTTCCGGACAACACCTCGCCGGGGATGACGTCGTCATCGCCAGCCACCGAGTCGGCCTGTAGCGTCAAGGGCCCCTTGCACACTGGGCAGGCGATAATGTCCAGCAATTCCGTCCTCATGTGTTCTCCTTCCTGACCGTCAGTCGGCCAGGCCCCGCTCGAACAGCCAGCCCAGCACGTCGGCCAGCCCGATAACGATGACACCCGCCACCGTCAGCATCGTCGTGCCGGTGAGCCCGGCCCGCACCCGATGCCACACGGCGGGCGTTGCCGGCTCTCCGGTGGCCACCGCCTCGCTGCGCCGCCGTCGGGGCAGCAACCAAGCGATGGCAAAAGCGTACACCGCCAGCGCGATTTTGGCGATGAGCACGCCCACATAGCCCAGGCTGGCAGCGTCCGACGTCAGCCGGCTCACCGCCAAGATGACTCCGCTGACGATCAGCACCCCGATTGCGGTAGCGACGATGGGCCGAAACTCGACGGCCAACGCCCGGGCCACGACCCCTTGGGAATCTGCGGCGCGCAGGGCGGGCCGTCCGGCCAGCAGCAGGAACAGACTGCCGCCAATCCACGTGACGGCGGCCAAGGCGTGGGCCCAGCGGATGATCAGCAGGATGACGTCCAGCACCGGCATGACCGGCCCAACCTAGCCCAGCAGGTCCGAGAGGATTTGCGTCAGGCGGTCGGCATCCATCCGGCTGATTTCCTGGCGCGCGACCCGACCTCCCCGGTCGATGAAGTACGTCGTCGGGAAATACTCCACGGCGTATTTCTGGGCCACCAACGCGCGCACGTCGGTGGCGAACTCAAAGGTCAGCCCCAGCTCGTCCACGAACCGGCGGGCTTCGATCTCGGTGTCGAACCCCTGTGGTACAAACAGCCCGATAAAACGGACCTGTTGCCCCTGGTACTCTTCGAACACATCCTGAAAGGCCGGCATCTCGTCCCGGCACGGGGGGCAGGACGGGTACCAGAAGTTGATTACCACCACGTTGCCCCGCTGTTCGGACAGCGTGAAACTATCGCCGGTAAACGTGGTCAAAGCGAAATCGGCGGCCGGCTGCCCCGGCGCGCAGGCCGTGGCGACCAGCAACAGCGTCGCCGCACCCGCGAATAGCGCGACGAATCGTCGCAAAACGCTTGGATTGTTCAGGATATGCGTCATCAGAATTGCGGAGGGAGACTGCCGTAGCGGGGCGACCCATTATAGGTTTGACGATAGCCGTGGTCAATCAACCCCATCTGTCACGGGTACACACTTCAATCCGTCATTTCGCGCGTCCTTCGACAGGCTCAGGACGAGCGGAAATCTCGATGAGGTTGAACACACGTCGGCGAACCGCCGTTGCTACGGCGACGAGATTGCCACGCTGCGCTCGCAATGACACAGGGTGTGCGTTCGCAATGACAAAGTGGGTGTTCATGAGACCCCCTCTCCGTTGATGGGAGAGGGCTGGGGTGAGGGTGAAGCCGTCCCCGCCACTATCGTGGGTCGAATTCTCTTCGCAATCACAGATTGAACCGGGTACGGGCGAGAGCATCTCCACCTTGACTGCAAACCTGCCGCCGCTACAATCGTAGGCGCCGTCCAACCGGACTGCCACCCGGCCCGTTGAGCGCGGCCGACTCACCCGTACCAATCGGGAGGTACTGCGATGCGTTTAGAAAACAAGGTTGCCCTGATTAGCGGCGGTTCCCGCGGCCAAGGCGCCGCCGAAGCCCGCCTCTTCGCCAGCGAAGGCTGCAAGGTCGTTATCGCCGACGTGCTGGAAGACGAGGGAAGGCAGCTGGAGGCGGAAATCAACGAGACCGGCGGCGAGTGCGTCTTCGTCAAGCTTGACGTCACCAGCGAGGACGAGTGGAACGCCGCCGTAAATACCGCCGTGGAGCGGTTCGGCAAGCTGGACATCCTGGTCAACAACGCCGGCATTTACCGGCAGGTTGGCATTGAGGACACCACCGAAGAGCTGTGGGACAACATCTTCGACATCAACGCCAAGGGCGTGTTCCTCGGCACCAAGGCGGCCATCCCCGAACTGCGGAAGGTCGGCGGCGGTTCCATCATCAACATCTCCAGCGTGGCCGGACTCGTCGGCAGTTGGCGGGCGCCGGCCTATGGCGCCACCAAGGGCGCGGTGCGCCTGTTCACGAAGTCGACCGCCATCCAGTACGCCGCCGAGGGCATCCGCTGCAACTCAGTGCACCCGGGCATCATCGAAACGCCGATGACCACGCCCACGCTGCTGCGAAACGATGCGGCCCGTGAAGCGTCGCTGAGTCGCACCCCCATCGGCCGCATTGGTATGCCCGAGGACGTGGCCTACGGTGTGCTGTTCCTGGCCTCCGACGAATCGTCCTTCATGACCGGCAGCGAGCTGGTCATCGACGGCGGGCTGTTCGCCCAGTAGGGACGAAAATGCCCTCTCCTATCAAGGGCGAGGGTGGGGGTGATGTGGTTTCCCAACCAACGGTATCGGTGAAAAGGTTACCCCTCACCCCAACCCTCTCCCACAAGGGGAGAGGGAGCCGGTTAGGCCTGCGTCCGGGTCCGATTTCTTCTGATGGGATAGGGCTGGGTTGAGGGTGAAAACCGTTACCATAGCAATTATCGTCTTGGCTGCGGCCCTCTGGCTCATGGCCGACGCTGAGCCGGCGAACGCTTGCTCGTGCGCCCGTCCAGGATCGCCGATAGAAGCGTTGGCGAATGCCGATGCCGTGTTCGCCGGCAAGGCAATTGCTGTGCAGCTGTTGACTAACACCAACTCCAGCGCCGATCCAGTTACCGTTAGCTTCGACGTGGACCGGGTCTGGAAGGGGCGGAGGCAGGACACTATCGTTATCAAAACTGTGCGCAGCGGGATCTCCTGTGGCTACGAATTCGAGGAAGGCCGACGATACATCGTCTATGCCTACGACGGCGAAACCGGTCTCTGCACCCGCACCAGATCGGTGGTTTTGGCGCCGCGGGATTTTGCCGAGCTGGGCCCGGGCTGGCATCCTTCAGGCGGCGCCGTGCCGGATGGTTCGAGCGGCCGGCCCGGAGTGGCTGGCATCGGAATCGCTCTGGCCGTCATCGCAACCATAGCCGCCCTGTTGGCCTGGCGCATCTGGCGGCGGGCGCGGCGGAGGGCCAGGACGTAGGCAATCCGGCCAACCGTCCGCCAACACAACAACTGCGCTATCACCAAGAATGAGATTTAAGGAGAATAAATCATGCGTCTCGAAAACAAAGTAGCATTCATCAGTGGGGGGGCGCGCGGCATGGGCGCGGCGGAGGCCAGGCTGTTCTCCCAAGAGGGTTGCAAGGTCGTCATCGGCGACCTGCGTGACGAGTTGGGACGCCAGGTCGAGGCGGAGATCAACGAACTGGGCGGTGAGTGTCTCTTCGTCCACCTGGACGTTACCGACGAGCAGTCGTGGAAGGATGCCGTGGCCGCTACCGTTGAGCGCTTCGGCAAGCTGGATATCCTGGTGAACAACGCCGGCATCTACCGGCCCGAAAGGGTGGAGAACACCACCACCGAAAACTGGGACACCACCATGTCGGTCAACGCCAAGGGCGTCTTCCTGGGCACCAAGGCAGCCATCCCCGAGCTGCGGAGGGCCGGCGGCGGCTCCATCGTCAACATCTCCAGCGTGGCCGGCCTGGTTGGCAACCACATCTCCTCGGCCTACACCGCTTCCAAGGGAGCCGTGCGCCTGTTCACGAAGTCCACCGCCATCCAGCACGCCGTCGATGGAATCCGCTGCAACAGCGTGCATCCCGGCACCATCGAGACCGACATGACCGCCGACCTGCTGGCCGGAGAGGGTCGGGAAGACCGCCTGAGCCGCACGCCGCTGGGACGACTGGGCCGAACCGATGACATCGCCTACGGCGTGCTGTTCCTGGCCTCCGACGAGGCGTCGTTCATGACCGGCAGCGAGCTGGTCATCGACGGCGGGCGCACTGCCATGTAAGCCGCATTGGGACGGTTCAAACCCCTTTCCCGCCAGGAGGACCTCTGCACGACCTGTCATTGCGAGGAGCAAGGCGATGTGGCAATCCCGGCGCCGGCAGGACGCCACGCGCCAGAGCGCCGTGCATGATGCCACCCCAGACCGGGTTGAGAATTCGTAACCGTCGAAAATGCAAAAAAGCCCCTCTCCCATCGGGAGAGGGGTTGGGGTGAGGGCAGTCTCAAATCCTGTAAATCCTGTCCATCCATGTAAAACCGGAAACTCTACCGTCCCATAGCGTAGCCGTCCCGGCGTAGGTCGGCGCCGCCGTAGAGCGTGCCCCGTTCCCGGTCGATCTCGATGGCGCACAGCGAGCCCATCCGCGGCGTCCACTCGTTCCAGACGTCCACATCGTGGCCGCGCTTGCGCAATTCGTCCACCACGGACGCATCGATGCGCGACTCGATGCCCACCAGACCCGGTCGGTAAGCATGGGGGAAGAAGGAGTTGGGGAAGCTCCAGGTGGAAGCTCGCGGTGCTTCGATGGCTTGCTGCACGTTCATGCCGAATTCGGCCACGTTGAGGAACAGCTGAACCATGGACTGGGGCTGTACGTCGCCGCCCGGCGTGCCGAAGGGCATCCAGGGTTTGCCGTCTTTGAACGCCATGGCGGGGTTGGGCGTCAGGCGCGGACGCTTGCCGGGGGCCAGGCTGGCGGGGTGATCTTCGTCCAGCCAGTTCTGAGCGCCCCGGGCCGACACCATGAACCCCAGGCCGGAGGCGATGGGCGCTCCGCCAAACCCGTCGCTGGGCGTCGCTGAGAAGGCATTACCCCAACGGTCGACGGCGCAGATGTAGGACGTGTCGGCAGACAAGGGGCCGGCCACCGGTTCCGGTTTGCGCGCCGCCTTGCCCTTGCCGGACTGGTGTGCCCACGGGTCGCCCGCGTCGGGCATCTCGGGATTGGCCCGGAGCGCGTCGATTTCGCGGCGGCGGATGTCGGCGTATTCGCGGGACAGCAGGCCTTCCATCGGCACGTCGACGAAATCAGGGTCGCCATAGTAGGCGTGGCGGTCGGCGAAGGCCAACTTCAGCGCCTCCAGCACCGTGTGGATGTACTCTGCCGAGTTGTGGCCCATGCTCTGGAGGTCGCAGCCTTCCAGGATGCGCAGGGCGTGCAGATTCATCGGCCCCTGGCACCACGGGCCGCAGGCGTAAACGTCGATGCCCTTGTAGTCAATCATCGGCGGAACATCCACGCCGACGGCGAAACTGGCCAGGTCGTTCATGGAGAGCCAGCCGCCCTGGCTGCGGATGAAGGCCACCATCTCCTCGGCGATCTCGCCCGTGTAGAACAGGTCCCGGGCCGCCTGCAAGCCGCCCTCGCGACCCTGACCGGCGGCAGCGCGTTCGGCGTCGATCATCCGCTGGAATGTGCGGGCCAGGTCGGACTGCACCAGCAGGTCGCCAACCTCCAGGGCCTTGCCGCCCGGGTAGAAAATCTCCATGGTGCTGGACCACTGGCTGGTGTCGCCTTCGTCCAGGATGATGCTGTCGCCGCTGCTGACCAGCGCCCGATGCAGCGTGGCCGGAATGGGGAATCCGCCGGCGGCCAGTTCCAGGGCTGGCGTAACCACTTGCTCGAAGGTCATGGTGCCGTACCGGCGCAACGCCGTAATCCAGGCATCGGCAGCGGCGGGCGTAACCGTCCGCATGACACCGTGGGGCATATCCCCGCCGTGTTCTCGCATGAAATAGTCGATGCTGGCCTCGGCCGGCCACCGGCCCAAACCGCTGATCTCCCTGGTCTCGCACGACGCGGCGTGGTGGATGATGATTGGAGCCACGCCGCCAAAACTGGTGTACTGGGGCAGCGTTACGTTGATGACAATGCCGGCCGCCACGCCCGAGTCGATGGCGTTGCCGCCCTGCTCCAGGATACGGTAGCCGGCCGCCGCCGCCAGATAGTGGCCGGTGCTGACCATGTGCGTGGCGCCGCCCACCAGGGGTCGATAACTGTTGATTCCAATAGCCATAACGCCCTCCAGATCGGATTCGCAACCCGCGCCCGAACCCGCGCAATTCACATCCAGTAAATAATGCCGCAGTATAACCGCCCGCCGCCCTACTGTCATTGCGCACGCCCACGCCCATATTCTTTCGAGGCAAGTCCCGTCTCACCCACTGTCATTGCGAGGAGCAAAGCGACGTGGCAATCGCGATGAGGCTGAACACACGTCGGCCAACCATCACTGCGGCGGCGACGAGATTGCCGCGCTACGCTCGCAATGACAAAGCGGGTGCGCATGAGCCGTCACTCACAATGGGAGTGGCCATTGGCGATACCCACAGCGCAGGGCAATCGCGTTTTAGCTGCGTAGGACTTTTAGCAGGTAGTCCTCCTTCCAGCCGGCCTGGAGGCGTTTCCCCTGGATGCCCACCTTCAGGCTCGTTTCGTTCTTGAGCAGATTGTGCGAAACCTGCCGCAGCGTGGCCATGTTCTGCGGAGCGTGGTCCTTGCGGATCCGGCAATGGTCTTCCCCGAAAGTCACGTCCAGGCTCCAGTGCAAGCAGTTCTCGATGCTCCAGTGAGTGCGCACCACCTTCAGCAGTCGCTCCGCCGGGGCATCCAGGCTGCTGATGTAGTACCGGGGCTGCACCGTGGTCCCTGCCGGCGTCTCCCGGCGGCCCACCACCTTGACCACCGAGCGCAGGCCGGGCCAGTCCTACCCGGTGCTCAGGTACTCCAGGCAAGATGGGTCGCTGATTGTCCAGCACTCCCGACGTTCTATCCTTCCGTGGTCTTTGTTCAGGGTGGTGGCGTAGTCATGGGGCACTCCTCCGAAGCCGAACTCCTCCGCTCCCTCGAACCGGTCCCGCACGTCTTCATACAGTTGACCTTGGTTCTCCTTCAGCGCCAGCACGTAGCCGGCTCCCCGGTCCAGAATCCCCTGGGCGATCTCCTGCTGGCAGCCCATGGCGTCGATGGTGACGATGCACCCCTTCAGTTCCAGCATTGGCAGCAACTGGGGGATCGCGGTGATTTCGTTGGACTTCTCCGCGGTCTTCACCTGCCCCAGGGTCAGCGTGTTGGCCGAGGCCCAGGCGCTGACCAGGTGGATGGCCCGCTTGCCCACATTGCGGTCGTGGGAACGCCGTACCGTCTTGCCGTCGATGGCCACCACTTCCCCGGGGATCAGGTCGGACACCGCCTGGGTCCAGGCCATGAAGCACTGCTGGAACTGCTCCGGGTCCAGCCGGGAGAAGACGTCGCCGAAGGTGTCGTGGGACGGGATGCCGTGGGGCAGTTCCAGGAAGGTCTGGAACCATTCCAGCTTGCTCTTGCCGAACAATTCGATGTAGACCCAGGAGTCGGCGCCGCAGATGACGGCGCAGATGGCAATGGCAATGATGTCCAGCAGCTGGTGCCGCTTGCACCGGTCGATCCTGGGGTCCTCCAACGTCCCGAAATAATCCATAATGGACGCGCCCTTCCCCTCTCTCATCACTCCTCCCCTCTCCCCTTCATATCACTGGACTCGCATGCCTGGCCAAGTCTACCAATCTATAACGCGATTGCCCTGACCCACAGCGTCAATCGTTGACCGTCCCCCAAAATGCCCGGTAAACTATTCTCACGGCGCCAGGGCGATAACCATTCCAGACTGATGCGCGTCGTGAGGAATCTGGTGATGAAAATTCCGGCCGGCGACGAATCGACACTTCAGGCACCATCAGGGGGCGGTACACACCGCCCTCTATTTGGTTAACCCCATGTACACGGCGGCGCAACGCCTTGTTGCCGAGGGCTTGGGCACGGCATTCCTGCTGATGTCGGTAATCGGCAGCGGGATTGCGGCCCAACGGCTCAGCCCTGATGACGTTGGGTTGCAGCTTCTTGAGAACGCGGTTGCCACGGCGTTCGCGCTGACCTCGCTGATTTGGGCGTTCGGCCCGATCTCCGGGGCGCATTTCAATCCGGCCGTTACCTGGGCAGAGGTGGTATCGCGCACCCGTTCCATCAAAGACGGCTTAGCCTACACGGGCGCCCAGATTGTCGGCGGCATCGGCGGCACCGTGCTGGCCAACCTGATGTTCTCCCTGCCGCCGCTGGTGTGGTCGCAACACGCCCGGGGTGGCCCCGGCCAATGGCTCGGCGAGGTGGTTGCCACGCTCGGCCTGCTGGTGACCATATTCCTCATCGCCCGCACCCGTGGCGCGTTTGTTGCGCCGGCGGTTGGCGTATACATCGGAGCGGCGTACTTCTTCACCTCATCAACCAGCTTTGCCAACCCCGCGGTAACCATCGCCCGCATGTTCTCCGACACCTTCGCCGGCATCCTCCCGGCATCAGCGCCGGCTTTCATCGCCATGCAAATCATCGGTGCCGCCATCGCCGTGGCAACCATCCGGTTCCTCCGCCGCCGCATCACGTAAGCGCCACCTCTCTCGACGGATCTAATCGCAGAACCGTCGTTCCGGCGCAGGCCGGTACCCAGCCATCCGTCATCTACCCATCCAATTGACGTCACCACCCCGTCGGCCTACCATATCGGCATATGCTTTACGAAGTAGAAGTGATTGCCAACGGCAACAGCCCCATGGACCTGAACCGGGTGTTCGACCTGCTCAACGACCCGCGTCCGATCCTGCGCCTGCTTGCGCCCGACCCCATGGGAGCCGATGTCTGGTGCGACATAACAGGTTGGGAAGACGGCCAGCCCTGTCCCGCGATGGCCGCGCTGTCGGAAGATTCGGGCGAGGGTGTGGTTATGCTGATTTACGGTGGCGAAGACGGCATCCGACTCAAACCCGCCGTTGCTGAATCGGATTGGGACGCCGATGCGCCTGACCAGTGGGGTGAAGCGTGTCTGATGCTGGGCAGCGACGTGCAGATCGAATACGTACCGCCGGGCTGGGACTTCAGTCAGCATCCTCACTGACCGGTTCTGCCGCCGGCGGAGGATCTGCGGTTAGCACCTTCACCACCCCCGTCACGTCCCGCCGGTAACCTCCCCGCCGGTCTTTGCGCGGACGCATCACCGCCGAAGGGCCGTGGCGCAGATACTGGCGCAGCGCCTCGTCGTCATCGGTCAGGCAATCGTCCATGACCAGTGCGGCCAGATAGACTCGCCGGGCGTTGGACGCTGTTTGCCGCTGGATGATGTCGTTGTAGAGCCGCCAGCAGTAGGCGCTTTCCAGCCCTTCCCGCGAGCACATCAGAGCCACCCGGTCGAAATTCCGGAACCGGCTCATCGGCGGGAAAACCTGGGTGTTGTACACCGTCTCTTCGTCGTCGGCCAACAGGCTCCAGCACTGCAGGCCCCGTTGCCGCAATTCCATTTCCAGCCAGTTTATGATGCTGGAATCCACGACCGACCCGATGAGCAGGATGCGCCGGTGCGAGTCGCTGGAATCCTGCAACCGGGCGCGTCCGTCTATGAAGTCAGCCGGCACGCCGGCGGCGCGCAGGAACACCTCGGTGATGCAACCGGCAGAGCGAGCCAGCGTATCAGCGCCCACGATGCTGGGGCCCTCATGCCGTATGGTGTCCAGCGCCAGCACCGAGCTGAGGTCGCAGTCGCCGAAGAGGGTCATCTCGACCACGCAATCCTGTAGCAGCGTGCGGTCGAGGCGTGTGCGCACCAGCGATGTGCGGCGCAGGTCGCAGCCCGTAAGGTTGGCGACATCGAGGCAGGCCGAATTGAGACGTGCGCCGCTCAGGTTGGCGTCGGTAAGATCCGCCATGGTCAGGTCGGTTTCCGTGAGGTTGGCGCCGGAGAGATTCGCGCCCACCAGCGTGGCGAATGCAATGTCGCAGTTGGACAGGTCGGCTCCGCGCAGATCGGCGTTATCCAGATTGCAACCGCGCAGGTCAGAGCGGATGAAGGACGCGCCGGCGGCGTGTGAGTCGGTAAAGGTGGCACGGGTAAGATTGCATCGGGACAGGTGCGCCAGCTGCAACGACGCCCCGGTAAAGTTGGCGTTGCGCAGGTCTGCCGAAGTCAGGTCAATCTCGGTCAGGTCATCGTAGGCCAGATCCACGCCGGGCATCCGCACGCCGCTCAGGTACGCGCCGGAGAGGTTCATCCGCTCGCGCCGCTGAAAGAATTGGGCTCGCCAGCGAGCGATGGCAAAGGCGCGCCGTTTGGCGACAGCAACGTGCTCCGGGTTGGCCAATCCGCTACTCCGAGTTTGCCAGCAAGGTTATCAAGAGCGTATCTCGCTCAGCAAACCTTTGCTTGACCGTCGTTCCGGCGTTCGCCGGAACCAATGAGGGTACCGAGGTTACGGTCATTATGATCAGGCCGGGAATGCAACGTCGCTATGCCCCTCTCAGTGACGCGTAACGCAAAGGCCACTTCGGGAAGAGGGGTTTGCGTGAGGCGCGCCGTCCGGCTTCAGACGGCCTAATCATCGCCGTCATCTCCGGCCGATACGGCCGCTTCCCGGTCGGCAAAAACGGGCATAACTTCCCGCGAGAAGATCGACAGTTGCGCTTTGAATTCGTGCCAGGGCATCCCTTCTGGCCATTGCAGCACGATGTCTTCCAGCCCGGGGTATTTGTCCTCAATCTCCCGCAGGAACGCCACGAAATCGGACGGCGAACCGCAGAACCAGGCCTTCTGATCAACGCCGTCTTCGATGCGTGGTGTGCGAGCCGGCGCACCCGGCGTGCCCCAGGGTCGACCCTGCTCGTCGGTGTAACGGACAAACCCGAAGGGAGCGAACCACTTGTAGCGTTCGTCGTGGAATGGACGCACCTTCTCGATAGCTTCTTCACGGCTGCCCGCGATGTAGAAACCGAACCCCAACGCCATGTCGCCGCCCAGCGGGATGTCCCGACCAACGCCCACGGCAGCGTCGTGATACTGGGTAATCATCTGCTCAGCGTACAATTCGCCGGTGAGCGCGACCATCGCCTTGATGCCATGCTCGGCCACATAGTTCAGCGTGCGCCCACTGGCGATGGGCTGCCAGATCTCCACCGGATGGTTCAGCGGACGGGGCACCATCGTGATTTCTTTCAGGTCGTAGCCACGGTAGGGCACATTCGGGGGGATGGTGTAGTACTTGCCCTGATGACTCCAGCTCTCTTCATTGAAGGCTTTCTGGATGACTTCCATCTGCTCCAGGTACAGTTCCCGGTTGGCATCATTGTCGATGACCGGCGAGCCGAACGTCTCCACCTCGCGTGAGTGGTAGCCTCTACCGACGCCGAAAATCAAACGGCCGCCGGTCAGGATGTCGGCCATGGCGAAATCCTCGGCGATACGCAACGGATGCCACATCGGAATGATGTTGAAAGCCGAGCCGAATTTCAGGTTTTTGGTTTGACCAGCCAGATGCACACCCATCAGGATGAGGTTGGGAATGCACTCGTATCCCTCGTGCTGGAAGTGGTGCTCGGCCATCCACATGCAGTAGAAGCCGAGGTCATCCATGTGCTGGGCCAGGGCCACGGCATGGTCGTAAGCCTGGGTCAGCTGCTCGTTGGAATAGCGTCGCTGGTCGGCCGGTGTACCTTCGGCGCCCACATTGTCCAGGTCGATTTGGCCGACGTACAGAACAGAAAAACGCTTGATCATCTAATGGATTCTCCGAATCGAAACTGGCCGGCATTATAGCACGCAGCAATGCGCCGGAGAGTTCGCCGCCGCCAAGTCCCAGGGCAATCGCGTTTTAGCTGCGTAGGACTTTTAGCAGGTAGTCCTCCTTCCAGCCGGCCTGGAGGCGTTTCCCCTGGATGCCCACCTTCAGGCTCGTTTCGTTCTTGAGCAGATTGTGCGAAACCTGCCGCAGCGTGGCCATGTTCTGCGGAGCGTGGTCCTTGCGGATCCGGCAATGGTCTTCCCCGAAAGTCACGTCCAGGCTCCAGTGCAAGGAGTTCTCGATGCTCCAGTGAGTGCGCACCACCTTTAGCAGTCGCTCCGCCGGGGCATCCAGGCTGCTGATGTAGTACCGGGGCTGCACCGTGGTCCCTGCCGGCGTCTCCCGGCGGCCCACCACCTTGACCACCGAGCGCAGGCCGGGCCAGTCCTGCCCGGTGCTCAGGTACTCCAGGCAAGATGGGTCGCTGATTGTCCAGCACTCCCGACGTTCTATCCTTCCGTGGTCTTGGTTCAGGGTGGTGGCGTAGTCATGGGGCACTCCCCCGAAGCCGAACTCCTCCGCTCCCTCGAACCGGTCCCGCACGTCTTCATACAGTTGACCTTGGTTCTCCTTCAGCGCCAGCACGTAGCCGGCTCCCCGGTCCAGAATCCCCTGGGCGATCTCCTGCTGGCAGCCCATGGCGTCGATGGTGACGATGCACCCCTTCAGTTCCAGCATTGGCAGCAACTGGGGGATCGCGGTGATTTCGTTGGACTTCTCCGCGGTCTTCACCTGCCCCAGGGTCAGCGTGTTGGCCGAGGCCCAGGCGCTGACCAGGTGGATGGCCCGCTGGCCCACATTGCGGTCGTGGGAACGCCGTACCGTCTTGCCGTCGATGGCCACCACTTCCCCGGGGATCAGGTCGGACACCGCCTGGGTCCAGGCCATGAAGCACTGCTGGAACTGCTCCGGGTCCAGCCGGGAGAAGACGTCGCCGAAGGTGTCGTGGGACGGGATGCCGTGGGGCAGTTCCAGGAAGGTCTGGAACCATTCCAGCTTGCTCTTGCCGAACAATTCGATGTAGACCCAGGAGTCGGCGCCGCAGATGACGGCGCAGATGGCAATGGCAATGATGTCCAGCAGCTGGTGCCGCTTGCACCGGTCGATCCTGGGGTCCTCCAACGTCCCGAAATAATCCATAATGGACGCGCCCTTCCCCTCTCTCATCACTCCTCCCCTCTCCCCTTCATATCACTGGACTCGTATGCCTGGCCAAGTCTACCAATCTATAACGCGATTGCCCTGTGCCAAGTCCATCCCCACCCGTGATGGACGCCAATGCGCAACCGAAGCTACTCCTGAGGAACACCATTGCAAATCCGTCGCTACCGGAGATGGACACTCACGCGTACCCACCTTAATCTGTCATTGCTAGCGTCCTTCGACAGGCTCAGGACAAGCGGATATTTTGATGAGGTTGAACATATGTCAGCGAGCCGCCGTTGCTACGGCGACGAGATTGCCACGCTACGCTCGCAACGACAAAGTGCGTACGCATGAGCAGATGGACACCTTGGCATAACCGTTGTAAAACCGTCGTTACGGGGCAGCCGGAACCCAGGTCGGCAAAGCGGCGACGGTCGACCTGCGCCGGACGTGCACGCCAGGTGATTGCGCTCCTGGAAACGGCAGTTCGGGCAACCGTGTCTTTGACCGGGCGGCCCAGCGTATGGGTGAACCCTCCAGCCAAACCGGCCCGAAAACGAAACACTCCAATCCTGCAGCCAACCCGTTATAATCCCCGCATTCGATTGAAACCTACGGAGGCGATCCCATGGATTTGAGCCTGAACGGAAAAGTGGCGATGGTTACCGGCGGCAGCCGCGGTTTGGGACGGCAATGCGCCCTGGCCCTGGGGCGTGAGGGTTGCGCCGTTGCCATCTGCGGGCGCGACCACGACCAGGTACAGCGGACGGCGGCCGAGCTGACCGGATTGGGGGTCAAAGCCAGCGGCAGCCAGGCCGACGTTACGAGTCCCGACGATGCGGCCCGCTTCCTGGAAGAAACGACCGCAGCCATCGGCGCTCCCGACATCCTGGTTAACAATGTAGGTGGGCGACGTGGCTCGGTGCTCTTTGAAGAGACTACTATGGAGCAGTTCGTGGAGGGTCTGGAGGTGAATCTCCTGTCAGCGGTGCGGCTTGCCAAGCTGACCTTACCCCATATGCAGTCGCAGGGCTGGGGACGCATCATCAATATCGCATCTATCTACGGGCGCGAGCACGGCGGCTCGGTCGACTACATGACGGGCAAGGCGGGGATGATTGCTTTCTCCAAGCACTTGGCATTGCAGCTGGCGCAGACGGGTGTGTTGGTCAACTGTGTCGCACCCGGCAGCATAGACTTCCCCGGCAGCACTTGGGATCGCTTCCAGCAGAACAATACCCCAGAGGCGGTCGCCGAGTTCATCGATCGCAACCTGCCCATGGGTAAATTCGGCTGGCCGGAACCTATCGGCGAAACCGTGGCCTTCCTGGCCTCCGACCGGGCCGGCCTGATCACGGGCGCCTGTATCAACGTGGATGGCGGCCAGTCCAAATCCCTGTTTTAGCGAGACGCCCCTCACGCCAACCCCTCTCGCTGGTGGAGAGGGGCCAAGTTGCTCGGACTTATCCCCTCTCCCTCGACGGGAGAGGGCCAGGGTGAGGGTGGAAAGCCCCTTCCCCAGCCGTCGTCAGGACGTCTTGTGCTCTGTGCCGATGAATTCCTGCCAGGCCTGCACGCATTTTTCGGGAGCGGAGTGCTGCACGTAGCCGCTGGCCCCGGGGACGCGAACGAGTGTGCAGTTGGGCATCATATCGGCCTGGCCCTTGGCCCGGTCGGGAATGTCGCCTTCGCTTAGTTCGCCAACCATTGCCAGCGCCGGCGTCTTGATGCCAGGCAACTTGCTGGACAGGTCTTGCGTCGCCAGATAAGCCAGCGTCTCCAGCACCACGTGGCGGGAGGTTTGACCCATCTGCTGGATGTACCACTCGTGGTGTTCAGGTGCGGCATCGGCGCTGACCCGACGGCCTCCAGTGGTACGAGCCCAGCCTTCCACACCTTCCTCAGCCACCAGCCGGTAATAGTTCTGGTAGGTATCCACACCCACAAACGAGTAGGGGGACGTGCACGTCGTTACGGTGTGCAGGCGCTCCGGGTACTCGTGGGCAAACTGCAGGGCGATGGTACCGCCGATGGTTTCGCCGATCAGATGCACCTTATCCAGCGACAGGTAATCCAGGAGGTTACGCAAGTCGGCGGCGAAACCCTCCAGAGACCAGTTGTAACCGGGTTCAGGCACAGTAGAACGCCCAAATCCCCGGCCATCGACGCGAATCACCCGATACTGGCGTCCCAGCAACGGAGGCCAAGCGTACCACAACCGGCCACTTTTGGCGTTGCCGTGGTGCAGCACGACGGTTTCCACCGTGTCCGGGTCGCGCCAGGGGTCGGTGAAATTATCGTCGTCGTAGTACATTTCCAAGTTGTCGGCGAGCTGTGCAACCGGCATATTGAACTCCTTGATTGGGTCGGAAAACTACGTTGGGCAACAATCGGCCTGTCCCAGTTCCCTCAATTGCGGAGGACCAGGGCGCGGGTTAGCTGACCCCTCTTCCGGTGGGAAATGGTTAGGGTGAGGGGAGGTCTCCCTAAACGCCAAATCCTCCGCCCAGCGTCTGATCCGCCAGCGGAATCTGCACGCTGACTCGATCGGCGCTACCGACGCTGCGGGTGGTGTGACCGCGACCGTTCAAGTCTTCGCAAAGCTCGATGTCGCCCACATTGAAAATCCGCTTGGTGCCATCACCCAGCCCGATTTCGACCTGGCCTTGCAGCGTGATGACATACTGACGGCGTGGTGCGGTATGAAATTCCACCAACTGGCCCGGAGTGAGGCGGCTGAACTGCACGCCTGTGGCAGCCTGGGTTCCCGTCCACATTGCGTGCCCCACCTGCTCGTAGGGCAGTTCCAATTCCTCGATGTGCGATTCTCCGTCCGCTCCGGTATAAATCCTGACTACCTGCATCTGATGCTGCCTCCGCCGTGGTTTGGGTTGCGCCCATCATAGCACCTCGGAGGGCACCCCTCATCATGCAAAGGAGATGACCAGGACGGCGGTGGGACTCATCTGAATAAGTAGAGGGCGACACGAACGCCGCCCTCTATTGGCCCTGCGGTTATACCATTGGCCCCTTTCTTGCTCCGTGGTCCAAGCTTTTCACGCTAATTTTCCGAACCCGGACCGACGGGATTTCTGGGAAAGAAGAATCAACTGCGGTCGGGTTATCCTCGGCTGTGGGTTTTGGTCTCAGCCCACGCGACAATATGAGGCAAGGCTGCTTCAACATCGCGCTGGTCAACCCGGCGGGCGACGGTATCGGCTTCGCATCGCAGGAGCATGATGGGCAGTCGGTTCCGGATTTTGTCCAGCGTCCAGGCCAGCGGATCGCCCTCCGCGGTGAAGTCCAGCTCCAGTCGGTGGTTTTGGCCGATGGGGGCATTGCGGTAGTGATAGTGAGGGCCGATCCGAAAACAGTCGAAGCGCAACAATTCCTTGTCATCGCCCTCCAGATCGTTTCCGTAAACGTGAATGCAGATTCCCTCGTCGTTCATCGCCCCGACACCAATGCGGTACTCCAACCCGAAGGTTACGGCTCCGGCTTCGATATACTCCTCCGTTCCTCCGGTTTCTCTCCCCATTTGTGCGTGCATCGCCTCTTGAGTCATTTTTCCGTACCTCCTGTTTAGTTTGCTGAACCAAAGCGTCAAACCTTGTTGGCCGTCTCGTTCCCGTCATTTTATCAGAAAGCGGTTGGGCCGGTGGGTGTTGCATCCCTGTTCGCGGCCACACTGGAAACCTTTGCGTAACCCGTCATCGCGAGGAGTGAAGGGAGTAGAGTACCGGGAGGTGGTGTAAAAGAATCGGTGTAGCCCAAAGCTAACCACCGCGTCATCCTTGATCGGAAATGCCAGACCTGAACAAGGAGAACGATGGTGGTCAAGCAAAGAATGGATCTTTTGGAATTATTACGCAAGCGTGGTATGGACGGAGACGTGGACTTTCTGCGGGAAGCACTGCGGGTCCTGGTGGACGGCATCATGGACGCCGAGGTTTCCGCCCAGATCGGCGCCCAGCACGGCGAACGCAGCCCGGAGCGGGTCACCTACCGCAACGGCTACCGCAACCGCACCTGGGACACCCGGGTGGGCACCATGGAGTTGCACATTCCCAAGCTGCGGGAAGGCAGCTACTTCCCCAGCCTGCTGGAACCGCGGCGGCGCAGCGAGAAAGCCCTGCTGGCCGTCATCCAGCAAGCCTATGTAGAAGGCGTGTCCACCCGACGGGTGGATGATCTGATCAAGGCCCTGGGCTGCGACGGCATCTCCAGCAGCCAGGTGTCGCGCATCTGCCAGCAACTGGATGAGGTGGTGGAGAGTTTCCTGGGTCGGCCCCTGGACGGTGGTCCCTACCCCTACGTGTGGCTGGACGGCCTGACCCAGAAGGTGCGGGAGGGCGGCCGCATCGTCAACGTCTGCGTGGTGGTGGCGACGGGGGTCAATGCCGAAGGGCAGCGTGAGATCCTGGGTATGGACGTGGGGACCAGCGAGGACGGCGCCTTCTGGCTGGCCTTCCTGCGGTCGCTGACCGCTCGGGGCCTCAGCGGGGTGGAGCTGGTAACCTCCGATGCTCACCAGGGGCTGAAGAACGCCATCGCCGCGGTGTTTGCTGGGGCCAGCTGGCAACGCTGCCGCACCCACTTCATGGCCAACCTGCTCACCCGAGTGCCCAAGCGTGCCCAACCCGGCGTGGCCACCATGGTACGCACCATCTACCAGCAACTGTCTCCCGCCGAGGTCCACGGCCAATTGGACCGAGTGGTGGAACAACTCCGGGAGCCCTTTGCCCAGGTGGCCGAGCTGCTGGCGGATGCCGCGCCGGACATCCTGGCCTTCACGGCCTTCCCAGTGGCCCACTGGCAGAAGCTGTGGTCCAACAACCCGCAGGAACGGCTGAACCGGGAGATCCGTCGCCGCACTGACGTGGTGGGCATTTTCCCCAACCGGCTATCGGCGCGGCGCCTGGTGGGCGCGGTGCTGGCCGAGCAACACGACGAATGGGCCGAAGCCCGCCGCTACCTCACCATCCCCAACGCCGCCGGCAACGAGGCACTGCCGAAGCCCAATATGCTGGACGCAGCGGCCTGATCAACATCAAAAGGGATGACGCGCTTTTACACTACTTGACGGGACACTACCGTGAAGGGACGTGGCGATTCCGGCCTGAGCACGACGACCGCCGTCACGATGCGCTCATGGGTTCCAGCCGGCACCGAAACGACGGTTATGCAAAGGTGTCCTCCGGGACCGGGCAGGGGTGTTGTCGAAGCCAGCGCTCCCTCGGCGGGAGGTGGTGAGGGTAGGCGCCAAACAATCGAGGGCGACGCTTGCGCCGCCCCCCCTGGAGCCGATTGGGCGTTCCCTTACGAACTAATCCGCTGGCGCTGGAACCGGCATCGGCATCGGCATTGGCACAGTGGCCTGTGTTCCCGCACGAGCCGCGAGGGCGTTTTCCAGCATCTTTTGCTCTGCCACTTCGGTTTCACGGGAGAACCGTACGGCGAACACCAAGACCGATGCCACCACCACGACCAACCCGACGATGAGCAGGGCTCCAGCGGTGCTCAGACTCTCGGAGCGGAACAGGAACCCGAAGGCCACCGCGCCGGCGTTGCCGCCCGCGCCCACGATTCCGGCCACCGAACCCAACGCCCGCCGGTTGATGAACGGCACTACGGAGAAGGTGGCGCCCTGCGACATCTTAACGAACAGGCTGAAAACCATCATCGTACCCACGGACAGAAACAGCGATGCCATCTGCGAGAACAATATCAGCGTTACGCCTTCGCACAGCAACACGATGCCGAGGAACATCACGCGACCCTTCAACCCAAACATGATGCCGGCTTTGTCGCCGAATATGCCGCCCAGAGTGCGGGCAAAGATGTTCATGACTCCGAACAATCCGGCAATGATGCCAGCGGTAGCCAGGCTCAGCCCAAAGTGGTCGAAGTAAAACAGGGCGGCTATGTTGTTGATGGTCAGTTCCACTCCGAAGCACGCGCCGTATATGATGATCAACGCCCAAACCCGGTAGTCCCGTGCCGCCTCCATGAAAGCGCCCTTCGCGGCTGACGACGGCTGCATCATGCCCCGGGCCCGCAGATCCTTGTAGTTGCCCTCCGGACAGTCCTGAGTGAGGAAATAGTACGCGACTCCAACCAGCAGCAGCGCCACACCCGGTATGACCATCGCAATGCGCCATCCGAGGAACTCACCCACACCGAACGTCAGCACGCCGGCGAAAATCAGCGGCATCACCATCTGTGTTACGCCCTCGCCCAGGTTGCCCCAACCGGCGGTGGTGGCGTTGGCCGTGCCCACCACGTTGGGGGCGAACATTACCGAGGTGTGGTATTGCGTGATGACGAACGATGCCCCAATCACGCCGATGGCCAGGCGCAACAGCAGGAACGATTCGTAACTGTTGGCAAAACCGATGCACATGACCGGTATTGAACTCAGCACGAGCAATACGCTGTAAGCCAACCGCGGCCCCGTGCGGTCGCACAGCCAGCCGAAGATGAGCCGGGCCACGATGGTGATGGCAACCGAGGCGATTATGGTGTTGCCAATCTGCGCTTTGGAAAGCAACAGGTCTTCACGCACCACCGCCATCAGCGGGGCGATGCCGAACCAGCCGAAGAAGCAAAGGAAAAAGGCGAACCAGGTCAGGTGGAACGTCCGCATCTGCGGCGTAGCCAGACTGAACAGGTTGATTCGAGTTGCTTTGGCGCTTTCCAGCGCTGAACCGAGCATACTCATTTTCTAAACTCCGTTGCGATTTTTCATCGGGCGCGGGCCGGCGTCGGCTATTGACGCCAGCCGGCGCCGTCGATTTCTGTAGTTGGCGTGATCCGTCAGGTTCACGCACTCGTTACCCCGTATCGCGCCGAGATGATTACAGGCTGAGCAGAATCTCTCCGGCGTCGCTGATCGATACGGGGAAGATCTGCAACGGGCTGCAATCGCTACCCAGCGGTTCCCCGGTATCCAGGTTGAATCTGAATTGGTGCAACGGGCACACCAGCGTTGACCCTCCAATCAGGCCGTCGGCCAGCGGCCCCTCCTGATGGGTACACCACGCCTGAGTGGCGTAGACTGCGCCGTGCCGCCCGCGAAACACGGCGACTGGTCGGTTGCCGACATGGAACATACGACCTTCTCCCAACGGAATCTGGTCGGCTCCACCAAGGTTGTAGGTCATTGCGGTGTCGGTTGTCGCGTTCATAATTGCCATCGTGCTACCTCGCCAGCATTGCCGGCGCAGTTACGAATTGGTTCGGATGGATGGGCGCTTCGGATTCGAGCCACGGGTCCTTGTAGGCATCCACCGCGGCATTCATTTCAGAGGCCAGACGTTCGCAAATCCCTTCGCTGTCGTCCACCAGAATCTGGCGCAGTTTCTCGATGCCAAGGCGCTCCCCGAAGTCGTAGGTGCGCTCCAGGTACTTGGCGTTCTCGCGGTAGTACTGCATGAACAGGCCCATGTATTTCAGCACTTCGTCGTGGGAGTCCACGGTGCATAGGGTATCGCCCTTGCGTACCCGCGAGCCGGCGGCTCCTCCGATGTACACTTCCCACTTGCCGCCCTCGATTGCGGTGGAGCCAACGTCCTTGGTGGTGGATTCGGCGCAGTTGCGGGGGCAACCGGACACGGCCAGCTTCATCTTGTGAGGCGACTCGATGCCCTGGAAACGCTTTTCAATCTTTACGCCCAGCGATGTGCTGTCGCCCAGCCCAAACCGGCAGAAGTCGGTGCCGACACAAGTTTTGCAGGTGCGGAAAGCCTTGGTGTAGGCGTGGCCCGACGGCATACCCACCTCGCGCCACACGTCAGGGAGGTGCTCCTTGGGGATGCCCAGCAGATCGATGCGCTGGCCGCCGGTTATTTTCACCATCTTGGCTTCGTATTTCTCGGCAGCGTCGGCGATGCGGCGCAGTTCGTCCGGCGAGGTGATGCCGCCGTAGATGCGTGGCACCACGCTGAACGTGCCGTTCTTCTGGATGTTGGCGTGAACCCGATCGTTGATGAAGCGAGCGTCGCGCTCGTCCTCATAGTCGGCGCCCCATATGGTTCGCAGCAGCGATGCCAGGCCCAGCTTGCTGCCGGCGTCTTCCTTGCCACCGGCCAGCGACTCGAACACTGCTGACACGCTCTTAAGTTCCATAGCGTTGATCGCTGCGATGAGTTCCGGCTTGGTCAGTGCGATGCCCGGCACATAGTAGTGAACCGAAGGGTCTTCAACCATCAGGCCATCGGCGGCCAGTTCCAGCACGGCCTGCACCTGCATTTTGCAGGAACCACAACCGGTGCCGGCGCGGGTGGCATCGCAGACGGCTTTGAGGCTGCGGTTGCCGTTGTCCACTGCGGCCACTATCTTGGCCTTGGTAACGCCGTTGCAGTTGCAAATTTGGGCGTCGTCGGGCAAGTCTTCCACATTCAGCATCGGCATGGCATCGGCGGACAGCGGGAACAGCAGCTCGGAGCGGTTCTCCGGAAGCGCCTCTCCCCGGTCGAACGCCTGCAAAATCCGCGGCACCGTCAGGCCGTCGCCCAGCAGGATCGCGCCGGTAACCTTGCCATCGCGCACGATGACCTTCTTGTAGACGTTCCGGTTGGGTTCCACGTAGGTAACCACTTCGTCTTCATCGCTGCTGGGGTCTTTGTCGCCGGCCACAGCCAGTTCCACGCCCATTACCTTCAACTTAGTGGATATGCGTGAGCCGGTGTAGAGGGCATCGGCGTTACGACCGGTCAACCGCTCGGCAAGCACCCGGGCCTGCTCCCACAGCGGGGCGACCAAGCCGTACACCTGGCTGCGGTGTTCAGCGCACTCGCCGATGGAGTAAATGTCCTGGTCGTTGCGGCAGGCCAGGCTATCGGTTACCAGGATGCCACGCCGTACGTGCAAACCGGCCATGCGGGCCAGGTCGACGTTGGGCCGAATGCCGGCGGAGACGACAACCATATCGCAGTCCAGCGTTGCGCCGTCCTTGAATTGCAGGCCGGTTACTTCGCCGTCGCCCAATATGGCCGTGGTCAGCTTCTCCAGATGGAACCTGACTCCCAGTCCCTCCGGCTCTGCTTGAGCAGTTGGCCGGACAGCGAGTCCAGTTGCATGTCCATGAGCCAGGCCATCAGGTGAACGACGTCCACCTCGATGCCGCGGTTCATCAACCCGCGGGCTGCTTCCAGCCCCAGCAGGCCGCCGCCGATTACGGCCGCTTTCTGCACCTTGCCAGCGTAATTGATGATTTCGGTGCAGTCGTCCAGGGTGCGAAACACGAACACGCCGGGCTTGTAGGAACCATCTTCTTCCATCAGCCCGTCCATCGGCGGCACGAAGGCGCTGCTGCCGGTGGCGATGACCAGCTTGTCGTAGGGCACCAGTAAACCGCCGGAACCGTAGGCCATCTTCCCCTTGCGGTCGATGCCGATGACGCGGACGCCGGCGTGCAACTCGACGCCGTTCTCCTCGTACCAGTCCAGCGGGTTGATGAAAATGTCATCAGGGTCATGGGAGCCGGACAGCACACCGGACAACAGGATGCGGTTGTAGTTACCGCAGGATTCCTCTCCTAACACGGTGATGTCGTAGATTTCCTGACCGCCCAGCGACACCACCTCTTCCACGAGGCGGGCGCCGGCCATGCCGTTGCCAATGACTACGAGTTCCTGTTTCTCTGCCATTGTTATTTCTAACTCTCCATACCTGTGTTGGTGTCGACGCGCACCGCGCATACTTTGAATTCGGGCATTTTACTGATGGGGTCCAGGGCCGGGTTGGTGAGCCGGTTGGCCGCCTGGATACCGCCCCAGTGGAAAGGAACAAACACCGTGTCTTCGCGAATGTTCCGGGTGATTTTCAGTTTGAATTCTGCTGAGCCGCGCCGCGTGCCCAACGTAACGGTTGCACCGGGTACCAGGTGGTAGCGTCGGGCGGTGGCCGGGTGCATTTCGGCCAGGGGAGATGGGCTCATTTCCTGCAATTCGGCGATGCGACGCGTTTGCGTGCCGGACTGATACTGCGACAGGTTGCGCCCGGTGGTCAGGAACAGCGGGTAATCGCTGTCCGGTTCCTCGGCAGATGGCTCGTGGCGCACCGGGTGGAACTTCGCCTTGCCGCTTGCCGTGGGGAAACCAGCGGTGAACATACGCGGCGTGCCGGGATGGTCGGCGCCGGGGCAAGGCCAGAACACGCCGGCGTTGGCGTCTATCTTGTCGTAACTAATCCCCGAGTAGTCGGCCGGCCCGCCCGCCGATGCGCGCCCCAACTCGTCAAATATCTCGACGGTGTCGGCATAGGTAAAATAATCGGCCTTGCCCAACCGGCTCGCCAGATCACAAATGAACTCAATATCGTCCCTGACCTCGCCGGGTGCGTCGACGACCTTCCGACGGCGAATGACGCGCCCTTCCAGGTTGGTCATCGTGCCCGCTTCTTCCGCCCACTGCGCCGAGGGCAACACCACATCGGCCAGCTCTGCCGTTTCCGAGCGGAAGAAATCCGACACCACCAGGAAGTCCAGCGCCTTGAGGCGGTCGGCAACATGGTTGACGTTGGGCGCGGATACCACCACGTTGGAGCCCATGACCAGCAACGCCCGCACGCCGTCATCCTGTCCCAGCGAGTCCAGCAGTTCGTAGGCTGATTTGCCCGGCCCGGGGATGCTTTCCTCGGCAACGCCCCACACGGCGGCGGCGTGTTGCCGCGCTGCCGGATCGTCAATCCGCCGGTAGCCGGGGAGTTGGTCGGCCTTTTGCCCGTGCTCGCGTCCGCCCTGTCCGTTGCCCTGTCCGGTAAGGCATCCATATCCGCTGTTGGCCTTGCCTACCAACCCCAACGCCAGGGAGACGTTTATGAAAGACAGCACGTTGTTCACGCCCTGTGCCTGCTGTTCGGTGCCCCGTCCGGTCAAAATCATTGCGGAGCCGGCCGAGCCGAGCATGTGAGCGGCCCTCACCAGCTCACGCTCCGGGACGCCGGTGATGCGCTCCACACGCTCCGGCCAGTAGGTGGAAACCAGTCCGCGCACCTGGTAGAATCCCTCGGTGTGGCCGGCAATGTAATCCAGGTCAAGCAGGCCCTCGCGGACGATTACATGCAGCAGTCCGTTGGCCAACGCGGCATCGGTTCCGGGAATGAGCCGCAGATGCAAATCGGCTTTCTGGGCGGTGGGAGTAAGGCGGGGGTCGGCGACGATAAGCCGTCCGCCGTTGACTTTTTGCGACTCGAAATACTGCATGATGGGTGGCATCGTCTCGGATGAGTTGCTGCCCATCATCAGGATGACGTCCGCTCCGGGGATGTCTTCCAGGGGGAACGGCAGTCCCCGGTCAATGCCCAGCGCCCGGATGCTCGCCGCCGCCGCCGATGACATGCAGAATCGCCCGTTGTAGTCGATGTTGGCGGTTTGCAGTGCCACCCGCGCAAATTTGCCCAGCAGGTAGCTCTTTTCGTTGGTCAGCGACCCGCCGCCGAAGATGCCCACCGAATCCTTGCCGTAAGCGCTCTGCGCAGCCTCAATGCCCCGCACGATGCGTTCCATTGCCTCGTCCCAGCTCACCGGCGCCAACGCACCGTTTGCGTCGCGGGCTAGCGGCATGGTCAGGCGATCGGGATGGGCCAGCGTGGCGGCGGCGGTCCAGCCCTTGATGCACAGCGCGCCCTTGTTGACGGGGAATGCGGCATCACCGGCGATGCTGATCTCCTGGCCCGTCCGTGAGATTTGCATCCCACACTGAAACGCGCAATAGGGGCAGTGAGTGGCCGTGGAGGCCTGGGGCTCAATGTTTTGTTGTTGTTGCAGTAACACAGTAACCGCGCCTCCCGAAGGATCAGCACGGTTAGAATAGGCCGTTTGTTTTACGGGGCGGTTGCGCTCCGGTTACATCTCCGTTGCGAAAGGATTAATTGCCAATGACGCAGGCGTAAACGCCTTGTTACCAGACTGCCCTCCCGAGTTCCGACCGGCGCCGGAACAACGGTAATGAGTATGGGCACCGGCCCGCGCCGGAACGACGGATATGCGCCCGTCACGCATACCCACTTTAATCTGTCATTGCGAAGAGCGTCCGCTCATCCCGAGCTCGTCGAGGGACGTGGCAATCTCGCTGAGGTTGAGCACACGTTGGCGAACCGCCGTTGCTACGGCGACGAGATTGCCACGCTACGCTCGCAATGACACAGTGAGTACGTTCGCGACGACACAGTGGGTGCGCTCGCAATTACAGATTAAAGCGGGTACGGATGACATATGCGCCCGGGGTGCCGGCCGGCACCACGACGACGATTACGCGAAGGTCTCTACCGGGATGGGGGATTTTGTTTAGGATGGGCGTTCTCCCTCTCTCTACGGAAGAGGTTCGGGGTCGGGGCGGGCACCCAACCCCGTGACGCAAACGTCTCGCAGACAGCACCCATCGCACCGGGGGTCTTGCTTCGTGCACGCGGCCTTGTGATGGTAGTCCAGTAGCGCGTGAAACTCGTTGTACACCGGCACGTCCGGGGGCGTACCGGCGTGGAACATTGCCTGCCAGCCGGCATAACCGGGGCGACCGACGGGAACGACTCCTACCCGCTCCATGATACGGATGGTGTAGGCATCGATCACGAAGGACGGCTTGTGCGCCGCGTACACCAGAATGTCATCGGCAGTTTCCTGCCCAACGCCGTAGATGCCCAGCAGTTCGTCGCGCAGCTGGTCGGTGTCCGAGGCAAACATCACGTCCAGGTTACATTCGTAGATTTCGCAAACGTGGTCGGCGAAAGCCTTCAACTTGCGAGCCTTCATGTTGTAGTAACCCGATGGCCGAATAATCTCGGCCAACGCGGCTGTATCGGTGTGATACAAGGCCGGCCAGTCGTCGATGCCGGCGGCGCGCAGGTTGGCCAGCGCCTGTTCCACGTTGCGCCACGCCGCAGCCTGGGTCAGGATGGCGCCGGCGATCATCTCGAACCGGCTGTTGCCGGGCCACCAACCCTGCGGCCCGTAGGCGGTGAGCAACCGGCGGTAAATCTCCATCAGCAATCCGCCGGTAATATCAACGAGCAATTCACCCGGTCTGTGCTGGATATCCAAATCGATGATCACAAGTTGACGGGAATCTGGTCAGCCAACGTGATGCTCGTCTCATCCACCCGGCAGCGGTAGGCCCACGCCTCCACGCCGGCTGCTACCGCCCGACGCAGCGTTTGTCCCAGCAGCGGGTCGGCAGAGTCATGGGGTGCGAACGCATCCGCGTCGGCGCGCTGGATCACAAACACGACCGCCGCGCGACAACCTGATTCCAGCGCCGCCATGAGGCTGTTCAGGTGCTTGACTCCGCGCAGCGTGGGCGCATCGGGAAACAGACCGACGCCGTTGACCACCAGCGTTACCGATTTGGTTTCCACGTAGCAGGTTCCGATGGGGCCGTCGAGGCGAAAATCCAGCCGGCTGTCCCCGAAAGTAGATTCGGGTCGCACAACGGGATAATCGGCAAACTGGGGCAACCTGCCCTCGGCGAGAGCTTCGGCGAGCAATCGGTTGGGCAAACGGGCGTCCGCCGAAGACAGTGTGTCGCCGGTATCCACGATGGCCAGGTCGTAGGCCGTTTTGCGCCCCGGCGCCTTACCAGCGGTGGGCAGTGGAGCCGGAGCCAGCAGGACGCGAAATCCCGGCACCAGCAATTCTGCCATCCGCCCCGAATTCGGCACGTGCGCCAGATACTCGCGGCGGTCGATGTCCACCAGCGCGGCAAAGCGGTTCAGCCGCTTGATAAACCGCCCTTCAACCAACGGAGGGAAACGCACCGTATCGGCCCCCTAACTCTGCAATGTGCACTCAATATGCAACCATCGTATCCTCACCGGTTCCGCAATGACAACCCCGCTGGTTTGAGTCTATAATGCCGAGACTCAACCGTTCGAATCCCGTGCTGCAACCCCAACGGCTGCCCAATGACCAGTTTCGTTGACCGACTGCGTTCTGCCTGTTCTGCCACCCAAAGCCTGCTGTGCGTGGGTCTGGACGTGAACCCGGCCGCAATGCCCGTTCCCGATGCTGCCGACTTCAACCGGGCCATCGTGGACGCCACTGCCGACCTGGTGTGTGCGTACAAGCCCAACCTCGCGTTCTACGAGGCATTGGGATTGCCTGGTATGAAGGCTCTGGAAACGACAATACGCCACATCCGCGATACCTCTCCTGGCAACATCATCATAGGTGACTGCAAGCGCGGCGACCTGGACTCTTCCGCCAGGGCGTATGTTACTGCCATGTTCGACGGGTGGGGATTCGACGCGGTTACGGTCAACCCCTGGGGCGGCATGGATACGGTGGAGCCGTGGTTGACCGATCCGGAGCGCGGCGCGTTCATCTGGTGCCGCGGTTCCAATCCCGGTGCGGCGGATTTGCAGGACTTGCGCGTGTCTGAGCAATGCGGCGGCGATGAACCTGTCTACCTGCATCTGGCTCGTCAGGCCGACGAGCGGGCCGGCGCCGGCAATCTCGGCCTGGTGGTAGGCGCCACCGCCCCGGAGCAGCTAAGCGCCGTGCGCAAAGTCTGCCCCGATGTACCTTTCCTGATTCCAGGCGTGGGCGCACAGGGCGGCGACCTGGAAGCCGCCGTGCTGCGGGGTGTGGACGCTGGCGGAAGGCTGGCCATCATCAATTCTTCCCGAGGCATTATCTACGCTTCCCAGGGCTCTGACTTCGCTGCCGCCGCGCGTTCCGCCGCTGCCACGTTGCGCGGCTCCATCAACGGGATCCTGGAACAGGCGGGTTTGGGATGGCATTAGACCTCAAGCCCGGCGACATCGTTCGCCTGAAAAAGGCGCACCCGTGCGGCGGCTACCTTTGGAGGGTGAACCGGGTGGGCGGAGACGTCGGCCTGTTCTGTCAGACCTGCGGCCACCACGTGATGGCGCCGCGTTTCCGGATTGAACGACGTATCCGGGAGATAACACGCCCGCTACCCGAAGCGGACGCGGAAGTCGAGCCGTCCTCGTCGTGATACGCCGCGGCACTGGGACGCTGTTCGGACGGTACCGCAGCATCACATTGTTGAGCATCATAGTGGCCCTGAACAGCTTCGGCATGGGCACTATCGCGCCGGTGCTGCCGTTGTTCGCCCAGCAGGAATACCACGTCAACGCGACCCAGGTGGGCATCGCCAGCGGCCTGTTCGGGGCCGGACGCCTGGTAACGAGTCTGCCGGCCGGTTACCTTTCGGATTATTTCGGGCGAAAGCCGGTGATGGCCTTTGGCATTGCCGCCAACGTGCTGGGCGCGTCCATGGTTTCGATATCGTTCAGTTTCTGGTGGCTTACCGCCTGGCGTTTCATGTCCGGTTTGGGCGGTAGCGTGTTCTACACCGTGGCAACCGTATATCTGCGCGACGAGTCCACGCCGGAAAATCGGGGGCGGCTGTTCAGCACGCAAGAGATGGCGATCCTTTCGGGTCAAACCCTCGGCCCGCTGCTGGGCGGGTTCATGGGCAATGCATTCGGTTTGAGGGTTCCCCTCTATGCCCAGGCTGTGCTGATGGCGGTCTCATTTATCGTTATCCTGCTGGTGTTGCCCGAGTCCCGGTGGCGCGAGCAAGCTGCTTCCCGTCGCCGGCCAACGCCATCTCCGGCAGCATCGACGAATGTTACTCCTGCCGGGGGCCGACGAGGCGCGTTCTGGCGAATGGTGTTCAGCCCGGCGTTTATTTTCCTGGGACTATTCGCGCTGATGATCGTAGCGAATCGGCAGGGCGCACGCTTCAGCGTAATGCCTCTGTTCGGAAAACAAAAAGGGTTTGGACCGGATCAGCTGGGCCTCTGGATTAGCCTGACCCACATCCCACAGTTTTTTACCACTCTGGCGTCGGGGTATCTATCCGACCGTTTCGGCCGGAAGTCGCCCATCATCCCGGCGGTGGCGCTAGTCTGCGCCGGGATCGTCGCCTTCGTATGGGCCGATAACCTGTGGCAGCTCCTGATTTCTGGTGTGCTCCTGGGAATGGGCGAGGGACTGGGTAGCCCGGCCAGCTCGGTGTTTTTTGCCGATATCGCTCCGCCGGGACTGGAAAGTGTAACGATCGGTCTGCTGCGGACCTTCGGCGGGGTGGGCACCATCGCCGGAGCGATGATCCTGGGCTGGATCGCCGACACAGCCGGTTTCCCGTGGTCGCTGTGGGTCGATGCGATCATGTTCGCCGCTTCGGGCATCGGCGTGGTTCTGCTCGTTAGAGATACCCACCGCCGCCGGTCCACGTCGACGCCCGGTGGTCAAAGTCGTGGTACATAACGCCGTCCGGGTGCTGTCGGGTAGATACCGCAACGTAGCCCTGCTAAGCATGGTTGGTGCGCTGAACAGCCTGGGGATGGGCGTCATCGGCCCGGTGCTGCCACTGTTCACACAACAGGAATACAACGTTAACGCGGCACAAGTGGGCATTGCCATCGGCCTATTCGGCGCGGGGCGGCTCGTAACCGGAGTCCCGGCCGGATACCTGACGCAGGTGTATGGACGCAAGCCCATGATGGGATTGGGAGCGGCGGTTAACCTGCTGGGCGCGACGATGGTGTCGATGTCGTTCCACTTTTGGTGGCTCAATGGGTGGCGGTTCGTGTCGGGCCTGGGAGCCAACGTTTTTTCCACGGCTTCGACGGTGTATCTGCGGGATGAGTCAACGCCTGAAACCAGGGGACGCCTGCTTAGCACACAGGAACTGAGCATCCTTGCCGGACAGATTGTCGGGCCGCTGCTGGGGGGCTATCTGGGGTCCGTATTCGGTTTGCGGATCCCGCTCTTCGCGCAGGTTCTCTTTATGGCGGTGTCCATGTTGCTGATCATTTTCGCGTTGCCCGAGTCGCGCTGGCGCGAGCAGCAAGCCCGCGCCGGAGCACGGCCCGGGTCGCGACCGCCCACGCCCCGAGCGGGTCCAGGCGCGCCGACCGCGCCGGTCGGACGGCAGCGCGGCGCGCTTTGGAGGTTGATATTCAGCCCGGCGTTCATATTCGTGGGCCTGTTTGCCATCATGATAGTTGCAAACCGCCAGGGAGCCCGGTTCAGCGTTATGCCATTGTTCGGCAAGTTCAAAGGGTTTGGGCCGAGCGAACTGGGGTTGTGGTTGAGCCTGACCCACTTGCCCCAATTCTTTTCGACGATGACGTCAGGATACCTTTCGGACCGCCTGGGTCGAAAGACGCCCTTCATACCATCCGTGGTTATGATGTGCGCCGGCATCGCGACGTTCATATGGGCCGACAGCCTCTGGCAATTGCTGATGTCGGGGATGCTGATGGGGATAGGGGAGGGTTTGGGCAGTCCTGCCGGCGCCGTATTCTTCGCGGACATTGCACCCCCCGGCCTGGAAGGCGTAACCATGGGGATATTCCGTAGCCTGGCGGGGGTGGGTACGGTGTCTGGCGCAATGGTTTTCGGCGCCATCTCCGATTTTGCCGGATTCCCCTGGGCCCTGTGGGTCGATGCCATCCTGTTCGCCGCCGCCGGAATTGGCGTAGTGCTTTTCGTTCGGGAGACGCACCGCCGACGGGCGGCGTAGCCATCTGCCCGACCGCACCGGTTGCGCTGCATAGCAGACCGGATTCAACCGACGGCGGGTAATGCCTGGCGTTAACCGCGCAACGACGGGTGATCAATTTTTACCTTCAACAGCGCTACCGCTCCGATGATGAACAGCAAGGCGCTGGCGCTCAGCAACGCGGTGTAGCCATACCCAGGCCCGAACCACACTGCCACCAGGTCGGGCACAGGGCCCAATGCTTTCGCGCTGGCCGCCCCGATCAGGGTGCCCAGATTCACGATGCCCATGTGTTGCGCCTCGCGACCGGGCGTGCCCAGATCGTTAGCCATCGCCCAGTGCGCCGTCAGAACGATGCCCACCGCACCGCCCATGACGCTGGCCACCACCACCGTCATCAGGTAGGTATTGACCCACATCATGGCCAGGGTTCCGGCCACGGAAACCGCGACACCGGCCATCAAGACCGGTTTGCGCCCGATGCGGTCGGACAGCCACCCGGCGGGATAGGTGGTCAGTGTCAGCATTCCACCCACGCCGATTATTGCCACGCCCAGCGCTTGCGCCGGGTTGTCCACCTGCACCTTGTCCCTCAGGAAGAACAGGCCAAAGGTGGTGAAGATAACCACCGCCGCTAAAAATGCCGCCCGGGACACCACGAACCAGGCGAGGTTGGGGTGGAGCCGCGTCAGGTTCGCCGACTCCGGGAACGACATCGTTGCCCTCTGGAAAGACGCGGTGATGGGACCACCGGATTTCTGATTGCGCCGGTACATGGTCAGGGCGCTGGTGCTGGCAGACAGGATAATTATCACGCCGAACATTACCAGCGTTGCCCAGAGCCAGTGTGCCTGGGCTGGGCCGTGGTAACGGCCTATCATGAGCGAGGCCACGAACACGATGCTTGCCCCACCCATAGCCTCAAGCAGCGTTTTGATGGACGATGACACTCCCATGCGGCTCGCTGGCACCAGTTCGCGCACGCTGGCCAGATAGGGGGAGTATCCGATGCCCGAGTTAATCTGGATGAATAGCCAAATTACCAGCAGGCTGCCGTAGTTTAGCGGCATGGCCAAGCCAGACAAACCCACCGGAATGAAAATGCACGCCCATAACAAGTAGGGCAGGCGTCGCCCGATGCGCGATCGGGTACGGTCGCTGGCCCAACCCACAGGCACCTGCACCAGCGCCGCGGCCAGCAGTCCCGCCAGGCCCAACGCCCCCAACAGCGTGTTCTTGGCTCCGTGGGGAGCGACTTCCAGCACCAGCACCGGGATGACCACGGTGTCCATCGCCAGTATGAACCCAGCGAGCCCAAAACTGTACGCGTTGATTCGAACCAACGCCCGCTTGGGCCACGGCTCAGTCGGCGTGGAACGGGTTGAGCGAGTGGCAAACACAGTCATTGGTGGCTGGTTTCACCTGACGGTTGGATCATCCGGTGGAGACCTTGGCGTAACCTGTCATTGGGAGGAGCAAAGTGAATTGGTAATCCTGGCTTAAGCGCCACAAACGTGCCCACGGTGCGCTCATGGGTTCCGGCCTGCGCCGGAACGACGATTATGCAAGGGTCTCCAGTACCAGAGTATATGATACGATGAGCGTTGCCGGCTATGGCTTGAGGCCCGGTCCGGGCATTGCTCAATCCACATTGCCCAATCCAGTAGGAAGGTCAACTCACAGTGCGGATTTGCTCGCTGTTACCCAGCGGTACCGAAATACTCTTCGCCCTGGGATTGGGGGATCAGATTATTGGGGTTACAGACCTCTGCGATTACCCACCGGCGGCCCTGGACAAGCGGGTGGTGTGTCGCAGCCGCATTGACCCGTCCACGATGTCCAGCGAGGAAGTGGAGGCGGAGATGCACCGCATCCTGGCAGCCGGCGAAAGCCCCTACGACCTGGACGTGGATTGGCTCCGTAATGCTGCTCCGGAGGTCGTACTCACCCAGGATTTGTGCTACTTCTGCGAGGTGGACGCGGGTACCGTCCGCCGCGCAGTAGAACCCATCCCGGTGCCGCCGCGGGTGCTCAACCTCAATCCCTGCACGCTGGATGAGATACTCGACAGTTTCCTGGAGGTCGGCCAAGCCTGCCAGATGCCAATACGCGCCGCCGAGCTTGTGTCGGGACTCCGCGCTCGCATTGACGCCGTTACCGCCGCAATCAGCAATGTCGCGCACCAGCCAACGGTGTTCTCGCTGGAAGGTGTAAACCCGCTGGTAATCGGCGGCCACTGGGTAACCGACCTGATGCTGACCGCTGGCGGACGGTTGCCGGAACGCTTCATACCGGGTTGTCCGGCTGAACGAATCGAATGGAGTGAAGTCGTTGCCGCCGCTCCGGAGAAACTCTTTGTAGATTTATGCTCTTCCGACCTGGCCCGCGGCCGGCGCGAGATACCCTGGCTCGCCGCCCAGCCAGGTTGGGATGAGCTGCCGGCGGTCTGCTCCGGAGAGGTCTATCTGATTGACCATAGCACCCTCAGCAGACCGGGCCCACGGGTTGTTGATGGCCTGGAAGCCGTGGCCCAGCTAACTCATCCGGACCGCTTCAACGGACACATCCCAGACGGGATGGCGCTGAAACTGGACGCTGCCCTCGCCCGCCAGTTGCCGACGCAACAAATAGGTGACGCCTTCCTACCCTGGCCAGCGCACACGACTGCGTCGGCAGATTCAGCGAAGCGTGATAAGTGTAACTGTTCAGACTTGTGGGGATCTACGGGCCATCAGGCCTCTCACAGAGGGGCAGCCAAGCACGGAATTTGCTTTGCAAGCCGACTCGTCCCCTCAAACGTGAACAGTTACTGATAAGTCGGCGTCTGGCATTAGTGATACTAGCCGGGTATAATCATCCGGAAACTGTCAGAGGAGTGATCTCGCCGTGGTTGATTCAGTTATATTTCGCACCGCGATGTCCAAATTTGCAACCGGCGTTACTGTAATTACTACGCTGGATTCTCAGGGTTTTCCTCACGCCATGACCGCCAACGCCTTCACCTCGGTGTGTCTGGAACCGCCGACGCTGCTCGTGTGCGTGGCCCACAGCACTATCACCTATGGGTACGTGGAACAGCAATTACGGATTGGCGTGAACGTGCTGCGCGAGGAACAGGAAGAGTTGGGGCGTTATTTCGCCCGCCCGCCGGCCCGCCGCGAAGGAAACCCGGACTATTCCTACAGCGCTGGCGCCCACGGCGTACCCGCTCTGGATGGCTCAATGGTGTTCTTCAACTGCGACATCATCGGCTCTCATGTTTACGGCGACCACACCATCTATGTGGGCGAAGTCAAAGAGATGGTGCAAAGCGACCAGAACGCCAACCCGCTAATGTTCTACGACAGCCACTGGTATCACCCCGGTCAGGAATAACCGGGATTGGCGTCGCGTTTGCGGTGATCACCGCGCGCCGACCATGTCGTTGGGAGAGCTACGTCCCTAGCCGGGCCAGAAATCGGGCTACTGCCTCGTTCACCGCTTCGGGCTGCTCCAGCGTAACGAAGTGGCCCGAGTTGGGCACCACCACCACTTCGGCATCCTGCAATTCGCGCCCCAGAAAATCGGCGTAGCGCACCGGCGTCATTACGTCGTCCTTGCCCACAACCACCAGCGATGGCAGGGTAATCTCTTTCAACCGCTCCATCACGTCGAACTTGTCGCAGGCCGACAGGTCGTTGTGTTCAACCATCGGGCCGGATTGCAGCGCCCGGGCCGCCAATTGAGGCGCCAGCTCCCGGTTGATTGCTTCGTAGTAAGCCGGGGCTTCCGACCGCCATTGAGCATCATCCAGGCAACGGTTCAGGTAGTCGGGGTGGACCCGCAGCCGCCCGCCGGTGCCGATGAGCACCAGCCCGGCCAGGTCTTCAGGAAACCGCAGGGCGTAGTCCAGGGCAATCGCCCCGCCCATGGAATGGCCGAACAGTACAAACGGCGCATACTTCCGCTCCCGCGCGTACTCCCGCAACCAGTCGACGTAACCTCCGATGCTGTCGCTCGGTTGCCCCTCCGGGTGGCCGGGCAGATTTACGGCATCGCAGTCGGGAAACCGGGCCTTCTGATAGTAGTAGGTAAGCTCGTTCTGGCCAGAGCCATGCACCATCACCAGCTGCATTGCGCGCTATCCTTCCATCCCGACAATCCATCCTGCCTGACAATCCATCCTGACAATAAAATCACCCTAACGGTCATCTCGGTCCTCGGCGATTTCCGGCTGCCCGACGACTGGGAGAGCGCAGGGGTGAGGGCGAAACCCCCACGCATCTCAAACCCTACTCGTCGTCATCGTCGTCGGCTTCGTCGACATCCTCGCTGTCGCCTTCATCGTCCGTAATCTCATCGTCCTCGTCGGTAGCCAACGGGAAGAGCGGCTGCTGACCGTTGGTCGCGCCGTTCAGTCCGTGTTCGCCGTCAGAGTCGACATCGTCGATTTCGTCATCATCGACAGCTTCGTTGTCGATATTTTCGTCTTCGATGAGTTCTGTGTCGGCGCCTTCCGCAACGATGTTTTCAGGGTTGTCGGCGTCGTACAGGTTGTAGGCTTCGGCTGCGATTTCCTCGGCCTGCTCCAGCACGGAACCGGCGTTGCCGTTTTGCCGCGTGGGGTCTCCCTGACTATAGTCGTTAGCGCGGAAGCAGGCGATGGAAACCACACTGTCGTCGCCGCCCCGCTCACGCCAGATGATGACACCCTTGGTTTGGCGAGTATTAACCACCTTGACCGCCGCCAGGTCGATACGCACCACTTGGCCGCGGGCTGAGATGATGAACACCTCGTGATCTTCTTCACCGGCCATGGCTTCGGGGCTAACTATCTTGGCGTCCACCACCGGGCCGGTGGAGTCGTCAACCCGGAAGGTCTTCACGCCCTGTCCGCCGCGGTGGTGCTCAGGGTACTTGGAGATGGGTGTTGCCTTGCCCAAACCCTTTTCGCTGGCCACCAGCAGGAATTCCTCTGGCGAGCGCACCACGTCCAGGGCGACCACTCGGTCCCGCGTGTTGAGGCGAATGCCCCTGACCCCGCTGGCGTTGCGGTTGCGCTGCGGAATATCGGTGACCGGGCACATCAGAGCCTGGCCCTGGTCGGTAACCATCACAATTGACGCACTCTCGGCAGCCGGCTTGACGCCGACCAGTTCGTCTCCGTCCTGAATTTTCATTGCCAGCAGGCCGGACCGCCGCAGGTTCTGCAGCTGGCCCGGGCGCAGCGCGTTGACCCTGCCGTGGCGAGTGGCAAACACGTACAGATGGCTATACTCACCGCGGCGGGCTGGCAGCATCGTTTGTACCTGCTCACCCGGACCCAGGTTCACCAGGTTCACCAAGAGCACGCCCCGGCCGGTTCGGCTGGCGTCGTTGGGCGTTTCGTAGACGTCAAGTGGGTACACACGCCCCTTGTTCGTAAAGAACAACAGCTGGTCGTGGGTACTCACCACCTCAAGCTGCATCAGCACGTCGTCATCGCGGTTGTTGGCTCCGCGTACACCCTTGCCGCCCCGCCGCTGGTTGCGGTAGGTACTGATGGGAACGCGCTTGATATAGCCGCGCTGACTCAGCGTAACCACGACGTCTTCCTGGGTGATGAACTGCTCAATGGATTGCTCCTGCAGTTCCGCGGCATAGAGTTCGGTGCGCCGGGCGTTGGCGTGTTTGCGCTTGAGTTCGCGGGTTTCCCGCTTGATCTCGGCGCGAATTTTCTGCGGGTTTTGCAGCAGGTCTTCGAGCTGGCTGATGGTGTTCAGCAGGTCGTTGTATTCCTCGTCCAGCCGCTGGCGTTCCAGGGCGGCGAGCCGTCGCAGCTGCATATCCAGGATGGCCTGCGCCTGAATCTCGGTGAGGTCGAATTCCTGCACCAGATTGTTGCGCGCGGTTTCCACGTCCTGGCTGTTGCGGATGGTCTGAATGATGGCGTCGATTGCGTCCAGGGCTTTCAGCAAGCCTTCGACGATGTGGGCGCGGTCGCGGGCGCGGTCCAGTTGGTACTCGGTACGCCGCCGGATGACGTCTTCCCGGTGCGTGATGAAGTGGGTAATGAGGTCTTTGAGGGACAACTCCTGCGGTTGCCCGTCCACCAGCGCCAGCATGATGGCGTTGAACGACGAGCGCAGCGCCGTCCGCTTGTAGAGGTTGTTCAGGATTACCGTGGCCTGAGCGTTGCGGCTCAGCTCAATCACCACGCGGATGCCCCGGCGGTCTGATTCGTCGCGGATTTCGGTAATGCCCACCAGGGTCTTGTCGCGTGCCAGGTTGGCAATTTTCTCGACGAGGTTGGCCTTGTTGACTTGGTAGGGCAACTCGCTGACGACGATGCGCTGCCGGTTCTGGCGGGTTTCCTCAATCTCGGTTACCGCCTCCATGATGATGCGCCCGCGTCCGGTGGCGTACATGTCCCGGATGCCGGCTACACCGCGAACCCGCGCTGCCGTGGGAAAGTCGGGGCCCGGCACGATGTTCATCAGTTGGTCGACGTCGCAGGCCGGGTTGTCGATTACATAGCAGACGGCGTCACAAATTTCGCCCAGGTTATGGGGTGGCATATTGGTCGCCATGCCCACGGCAATGCCCGACGATCCGTTGAGCAGCAGGTTCGGCAAACGCGCCGGCAGCACGGTAGGTTCTTTGAGGGAGTCATCAAAGTTATCCCTGGTGTTAACGGTTTGCTGGTCGATGTCGGCCAGCATCTCATCGGCGATGGCCGCCAACCGCGCCTCGGTGTAGCGCATGGCCGCCGGCGGGTCGCCGTCGATGCTGCCAAAGTTGCCCTGACCGTCAATCAATGGTGAGCGCATGGAGAAGGGTTGCGCCATGCGCACCAATGCGTCGTACACCGAGCTGTCACCGTGGGGGTGGAACTTGCCCAGCACCTCGCCCACGATGCGCGCGCTCTTGCGGTACTGGCTGCCGGGGCGGATGCCCATGTCGTGCATGGCGTAAAGGATGCGCCGCTGCACCGGCTTCAACCCGTCGCGCACATCAGGCAGCGCCCGGGAGACGATCACGCTCATGGCGTAAGAGAGATACGACGTGCGCATCTCGTCTTCGATGGCGATGTCGGTAAATTGGCCGCCGTGGCCAAGTGGTGGGGGAGTAGTCATCGTGGTGGTCTCCTCTGATTATCCGGCGATTAGCCGGTTACTGGCCGGCACTATCGTGAGCACGTTTCGCTGGCGCGTTCACGCGCTGGTCGATAGTGAATTACCGGCAAACTCATCGGCCCGTTCAACGAGGCCGAGAAACAAATTGTTGAAGCTGGCGGGCAATTCGTCGGCTCGTTCCGGCAGGAACTGAACCCCGATCACCCAACTGTGTTCCTTGCTTTCCAGTCCTTCGATCACGCCGTCATCCAACTGGTAGGCGATGGACATCAGACGTATTGCCCGCTGCGGCTCGCGCAAGCCCAGGCTATGCCGGCTATTGACGCGGAACATTCCGGCGCTGCCGATGATGGCAGCAACCTTGGAACCGGGCGACAGGTAAATCTGGTGTCGCAGCAATTCCGATTGGTCAGCTGGATAGTGCCTGTCTATTGTTGATGCCCGATCGCCGCCGAAACCGGCGTTGAGCAGGTGCATACCGCTTCCAGTAGCTAGCACCGGCATATCGACGGCCAACGCCGCCAGCAGCAATGGCACGCCCCACGCGGTAGCGTCGGCCTGGCCGCCGTTGGCATGGCTTCCATCGTCAGCGATCAGCAACCCGCCTACTCCCGCCAACGCGTCTGGTGCGGCTGCATCGGGCGTAACGATACGAACCTGCCCGCCGGCGGATTCTACCGCACGGATACAGTGGTGGGGGTTACTGCCGTTGCGGTCGGCGGCGGTGATAGCGATAGTCGGCAAAGGGGAAAAACCTACCAAATATTGAGCGACAGTTAATATGAAATAGTACATATAATTGTACTAAATTTCACCCACGAGTGCTCGGCATCCAGGGCAATCGCATATTGGGCTAAATATTAGAAGTAGGCTAAAGTGAGGGTCATTCGGATGCGGGGGGTGGCAGATGGCAGGTGGGCGTGAAAGGGGCTGGGTGGTAGAACACTTTGCCGGACTGGTGGATCCACGGGCGGAGCGGGCCAAGCGCCACGAGTTGCTGGACATCATCGTCATCACCATCTGCGGGGTGATCTGCGGCGCCGACAACTGGGTGGAGATCGAGGAGTTCGGCAATGCCCGCCTAGAGTGGTTGAGCCGGTTCTTACGGCTGCCCCACGGCATTCCATCCCACGATACCTTTGGGCGGGTGTTCAGCCGGCTGGACCCCGACCAGTTCGGCGCCTGTTTCATGAACTGGGTGCAATCGGTGGTAGTGTCCCGTCAAGTAGTGTAAAAGCGCGTCATCCCTTTTGATGTTGATCAGGCCGCTGCGTCCAGCATATTGGGCGTCGGCAGTGCCTCGTTGCCGGCGGCGTTGGGGATGGTGAGGTAGCGGCGGGCTTCGGCCCATTCGTCGTGTTGCTCGGCCAGCACCGCGCCCACCAGGCGCCGCGCCGACGGCCGGTTGGGGAAGATGCCCACCACGTCAGTCCGGCGCCTTATCTCCCGGTTCAGCCGTTCCTGCGGGTTGTTGGACCACAGCTTCTGCCAGTGGGCCACTGGGAAGGCCGTGAAGGCCAGGATGTCCGGCGCGGCATCCGCCAGCAGTTCGGCCACCTGGGCAAAGGGCTCCCGGAGTTGTTCCACCACTCGGTCCAATTGGCCGTGGACCTCGGCGGGAGACAGTTGCTGGTAGATGGTGCGGACCATGGTGGCCACGCCGGGTTGGGCACGCTTGGGCACTCGGGTGAGCAGGTTGGCCATGAAGTGGGTGCGGCAGCGTTGCCAGCTGGCCCCAGTGAACACCGCGGCGATGGCGTTCTTCAGCCCCTGGTGAGCATCGGAGGTTACCAGCTCCACCCCGCTGAGGCCCCGAGCGGTCAGCGACCGCAGGAAGGCCAGCCAGAAGGCGCCGTCCTCGCTGGCGCCCACGTCCATACCCAGGATCTCACGCTGCCCTTCGGCATTGACCCCCGTCGCCACCACCACGCAGACGTTGACGATGCGACCGCCCTCCCGAACCTTCTGGGTCAGGCCGTCCAGCCACACGTAGGGGTAGGGACCATCGTCCAGGGGCCGACCCAGGAAACTCTCCACCACTTCGTCCAGTTGCTCGCAGATGCGCGACACCTGGCTGCTGGAGATGCCGTCGCAACCCAGGGCCTTGATCAGATCGTCCACCCGCCGAGTGGACACGCCTTCTACATAGGCTTGCTGGATGACGGCCAGCAGGGCTTTCTCGCTGCGCCGCCGCGGTTCCAGCAGGCTGGGGAAGTAGCTGCCTTCCCGCAGCTTGGGAATGTGCAACTCCATGGTGCCCACCCGGGTGTCCCAGGTGCGGTTGCGGTAGCCGTTGCGGTAGGTGACCCGCTCCGGGCTGCGTTCGCCGTGCTGGGCGCCGATCTGGGCGGAAACCTCGGCGTCCATGATGCCGTCCACCAGGACCCGCAGTGCTTCCCGCAGAAAGTCCACGTCTCCGTCCATACCACGCTTGCGTAATAATTCCAAAAGATCCATTCTTTGCTTGACCACCGTCGTTCTCCTTGGTTGGGTTGTTGTGATTCCACAAGGATGACGCGGTGGTCAGCGTTTTGCCAACCGCCTAACTCTTACACCACTTCCTGGGACTCTACTCAATCGGTGGCCGAGTTGACCCAGGGAGAGGTGGTGGCCATCGACGGCAAGACCCTGAGGAGATTGCCATGACCGGGGGCAAGGCCGGGCCCCGCTGCACCTGGTGAGCGCCTGGGCCGCCCAGAATCACCTGGTGCTGGGCCAAACCCGCACCCAGGCCCATTCCAACGAAATCACCGCCATCCCCCAGTTGTTGGCGCTGCTGGAGTTGCGCGGGTGCATCATCACCATCGACGCCATGGGCTGCCAGACCGAGATTGCCCAGCAGATCGTCGACGGCGGCGCCGACTACCTGCTGGCGGTGAAGTCCAACCAGGGGGAACTCTACGGAAACATCCAGGACCTGTTTCAGATGGCCGCTCAGGAAGGCGCCGCTCAGGAAGGCGCCGCTCAGGAAGGTAGCGCTCAGGAAGGTAGCGCTCAGGAAGGTAGTCTTGCCGAAGAACCCGCCTACCATCGACCGGACTACCATCGCCAGGTGGACAAAGGCCACGGACGCCTGGAGACCCGGGAGTGCTGGGTGATCACCGACCCAGCAGAACTGGCCTACGTGGATCCTCACCGGCGCTGGCCAGGACTAAAAGGCGTGGCCAAGGTGTGCTACCGACGGGGCGTCCACCCGCAAGCACCTCGGCAAGCACCCCAGGACCCACCCTCGGAGGTCCGTTACTACATCTGCAGCTACCCGCCCAACGCGGCATCCCTACTCCAGGCCAGCCGTCAGCACTGGGGTATCGAGAACAGCCTCCATTGGGTGCTGGACATGGCCTTTGATGAAGACCACTGCCGAGTCAGAACCGGCCACGCCGACCAAAACCTGGCGGTGGTGCGACACTTGACCCTGAACCTGCTCAAACAGGAGCGCACCGCCAAAGTCGGCATCAAGGCCAAACGCAAGAAGGCCGGCTGGGACCACGACTACCTCCTCAAAGTCCTAGAAACCGGGCCGGAAAGCCCTGATTCGGAAGTGGAGTTGCGGCAGTAAAGCCGTGGTGAGCAAAATCACGGACCATAGTTGTCCGAGCCGGACAGCGCCCAAATTGGCCGCAGTATTGGCGACAACAGCGTGGACATCATTGAGGACGACGCGGTGGCCTGCTGCGCCGCCACTGGTACCGCCTGACAGACCGATGTTGCCCAACACCAGGGTCAGGTTGGCCACCGTGGCAGCCAAGTACACCTGGAATCGGGTTTTGACCCTACCGAAGTAGCGGGACTGGCGGATTCCCAGCTGGACCAGCCGCGCCAGCCGATGCTCTACCAGCACCCGTCGCGCTCGATACTCGTCGTAGGCAGCGCTTTGCTGCAACGCTCGTGCCTCCTGCAGCAGGGCTTCCTGCGGGTGGATCAGCACTCTGCGTCCCGGCCTGCCTTTGGCCGCGATGCACTGGGACCGCAGTGGACATGCCCGACATACCGCCCCGTCGAACTGGAAGGCCTGCAATCGGTAGACCCGGCCCGCGGCATCCGTCCGTTTCCCCGCCGACACCATGGCGTGGGTAACCTGTCCCGCCGGACAGGTGCAACTGCCCGCGGCCAAGTCAAGGTGAAAGTCATCCTTGGGAAAATGGCTCCGGTTGGGCCGGCCCGGCACTTTGGCCACCAACTGCCTTCCCGCGTCGGCGAAGGTCTGGCGGGTCCCGCCGTCCCCATCGGCGGCGTCGCCCATGGCTTCCTGCACCACCGAGCCGGTGCTCGCTTCGCTCTGCTCCACCAGTTCCAATGCCCCCAGATTGTCGGGAGCGTTGCCCGGCAACACGTCCACGGCGGTGATCAGCTGGCTGTCGGTGTCCACCACGATGGCCGCCTTGTGTCCGTTGAAGCGCCGCCGGCTGCTCTTGTGCCCGTGGCGCATCTCCGGGTCAGGCACCGACACCATCCGGTCCTTGCTCACCCCGTCCCTGAGGCTCACCCCGTCATCAGCATGAGCATCAGCATCGCCGCTCTTGCGCTCGATGTCCTGGTGCAGCAACTGTCCCAGCAACTCCGCCCCGTCCACTATGATCTGCCGCTGGGCGCTGTCCTCGGGCAATTCCACCCACGCCCGCCGCGCCAGTTCCAGCAGCCGGTCCGCGTCGGCCACTATCTCAGCCAGCAACGCCGCCCGCGCTCTGCGGTCCGACCAGTCAATCGCCGCCTCGCCCTTGATGCTGGAACCCAGGTACTTGTCGTACCCCTGGCCTTCGGCCCATTCCCTGACGGTGGTGTTCGCCACGGCCGCCAGGACCCGCATCAGCTTCACCATCCCGTCCGCCAGCAGATTGTAAGTGTCCTTCACCGCGCCCCGTCCCAGGATGTAGGTCGTGTCCAGCGCCACCCGCATCCCACGTTTTTTCAGGTAGCCCGACTGCCGCGCCAATCGCAGGCTGCTCTCGAACACCTCCCGCACCTTGTCGTGCAGTATCAACTGCGCCCGGAACATCTGCAGCGTGCTCTTGGCAAAGGGTCTATCCTCAATCTCAATCCCCAACGCCACCTTCCACCGGATGTCGAAGTCAGCCCTCGCCTTGGCCTCGGCGTCGCTCACCTTGTCGTAGGTCTGCAGCAGCAGCGCCGTGGCCAGCAGGCTGGGCGGCACGCTGTCCCGGCCATTGTCCGGACAGTAGATCTCGGCGAAATCGTCATCGCGGAACAACTGGCCCCGCAGTGAGGCCAGCAAGCCGTAGAAGGTGTCCTGGCCCACGTAGTCCAGATACAACCGGTCCGCTTCCCAAAGGCCCTTTTTGGTCCGAACGCTTGCCCAGCATTGCTCTGCTCCGTTAGCCTCGATTGCCCGGAGTATAACCCTTGGCCAAAACCACTCCAGTTTCCGGCCCGCTTTCTAGCCATCTAATATGCGATTGCCCTGGCTCGGCATCCCGATGCAGGTTTACATCAGGTTGAGCGTGGTTTTCGGTCGCTGATAGCGCGAAAACAGGTCGGCAGCGACGGTAAAATCGGCGGCGACGCCGGGTGAATGGCGGTTGTTGGCCGGCCGCGATATTACCGCGTGAATTGCAGCCGACGCCGCCCGCCGACTTTCGGCGCTGGCGTGGCGCAGTTGGGTTCAGGGCGTGGTTCCGGGCGCGGCATCTTCCAGCACCATACGCGCCACCTGCCGGCCCATGCGGACGGAGTAGTTGGTGCCCCGGTCCTCGGGGTAGATTTGCGTGGTGTTCGCCAGGTACAACCGCTGTAGCGGTGTGCGGTGGTCGGGAATCTGCTCGCTATAGCCGACGCCGATGATGGGTTGGGCGCCGTCCACGCGGTGGTGGTGATAATCCACGATCCAGTTCCGCGAAAAATCGGGATTGATGCTCTGCAGATGGGGGATGAATTCTTCCAGCAAATCCGCCGGTTCCTTCCGGTACAGCTCGCTTTCCCGGTCGGGGTAGTTGGTCAGGTACACAATGTGATGCCCGCCGTACAGGTTACGGTCAATCATGTTGGTGTGCTCGATGATGCCGACGAAGGGGAGCGACCGGTCGGCCACGTTGAGCCAGTACTTGGATGACAGCGGACGGTCCAGCACCAGAATCATCAATACGGCTGATAGATAACGCGCCGATTGCAGCACCGCGCGGTAATCGTCGGGCAGCTCGGGCACCAGCCGGGTGAACACGTAGGATGGCGTGGTGGCGATGACGGCGTCGTAGTCGTAAACGCGCTCGGGTTGGCCGTCCACCGAGGCAACCAGACCAGTGGCGGTCCCGTCCGATACGACCACGCTCCGCACCGCCGCACCGGTGTGAACCAGCCCGCCCTGCTCCACGACCCGCTGGCCGCAGACGTCGAACACGGTGCCGAAGCTGCACATGGGATAACCAAGCCGTTCCTTTTCCAGCCGCCGCCGCGACGATACGCGCAGGAAGATTTTGCCCCACAACCAGGTCATGCCGACCTGATCGTAATAGTCGCCGAACTTGCCCCGCAGCATCGGCTCCCAGATAACGCGCCAAGCGGCATCGCCCATGTGCGCCTGCACCCACTCCGCGGCGGTTACGCCCTCGAATTTGCGCCAGTTGCGGGTTTTCTGCAGCACAAACGTCCACAGTCCCAACCTGATGCGGTCGACGAGGCTCAACGGCGAAAAGCGGAGCAAGTCCATCGGCGTGGCGAAGTCCCAGATGCGACCGCCGTGATACAGGCCCACCCGCGATTCCAGCCATTGCAGCGAGTCGCCCAGGCCCACTTCTTCAATCAACTGCACCATGTCGGTGTCGCTGACGAACAGATGGTGGTAGCCGCGCTCCAGTTGGCCGCCGCCCACCGGGAAGGTTGACGCCTGTCCTCCCAGGAACGGGGCGACCTCGAATACCTCGGCGAAGTGCCCCTGTCTGGTCAACTCGAAAGCCGCCGCCAGTCCGGCCGCTCCGCCACCAATAATGCCCACTCGCATCGGTTAGTCGTCCTCCACCGCCCGGATCGGGCTATCGGGGTTGATCCCGCCGTCGGGGGGCGGTTCCAGGTCAGAGCTGGCCACCGTTTCTGACGAACTGTCGGGCAACGTGGTCAACCCGCGCAGCGACAAGTTGAGCCGTAGCAGCAGCACAACTCCCACCAGATTCACTGGCAGCCACAACGCCACGAGATGCACTGCTACCGAGTAAGACGCCGCCGCCGCCGCTCCGATGCCAAGGCCCACCAACGTCTGCTGCGCAACCACCTCGAACGGCCCAATGCCACCCACCGATGCTGGAATCGCCGTAACCAGGTTGGAAGTTACCATCACCAGCAGCACGGCCAGAGCCAACAGCCAGAAAGATGGGAAGTAGGTGTGGAGGTCAAACGAGTAAGCCAGGATTAGATAAACGCCAGCCTCCGCCAACCACACGGGCAGCGAGGTAAAAAACAGCGTGACGTGCTTGCGCGGCGAATTGAGCGTCCCCAGTCCCTCGACGAAGCCTCGTATTATCTCCCCGGCGAGCGGTCGGAAACGCCCGGGCAGAATACGGGTAGCTATGATGAGTCCGTTGACTGCTCGCTGACTCACGGCCAGAGCGGTGAACCCCACCAGCGCCACCACAAAGCTGAGCATCACCCCAACGGCCAGTAGCAACGCCGTAGTCCGGTAGGACGCACTCGCTCCGTCGAACAAACCGGCGGCCAATAACACTGGAGCGGCCACCGCGCCAATCGTCAGCAGCGTCAACCCGTCATACAACCGCTCCACGCTCAACGTCGCGATCGATGCCGGCGCGCTCACTTCCGGCTCACGCTGCGACAGAAGCAACGCCCGCACCAGTTCACCCAGTCGGGCCGGGAGCACGTTGTTGGCCATATACCCGATGATTACCACCGGATACAGGCGCTTCACCGGAATGTTTGCCACCGGGGACAGCAGGAATTGCCACCGCATACTCCGAAACCATTGCCCGATGAAATAAATGACTACGGCCGGCGCGAGGTAGAGGTAATTCGCCGATTTCAATGCGACCACGAGTTCTTGCCGGTCCACCAGCAGCACCAACACCGCTAGGGTTATGACGCTGACCGCAACACCCGCCCAAAACCGCCAACTGCCCAGCAAAAAGCCCATTAAACGTCGCGTCGCTGCGCCAAACAATCCGAGTACGCCGAGGAAAGGGGCGGCATGAGGGCAGACCCCCTGGCTCCATAGGCAAAAAGCGGCGACGCGGCGCACCCTCCGGGCAATCCGTTATTTCCGGTCGTATCGATAGTATTCGGCCTTATACCAGTCGCTGCCCTGATGTCGGGCGACGATGTACCCCAGGGCTTGACGCCACTTGGCGGGTTCGGTGGCGGTTGCGGTGAAAAAATTCACGTCGGCGGAAAGTTGCCGCCAGAACGAGGTCTCGGTGCGACTTTCATCGGGCCTGCGGTAGGTTTCAGGATACCATAGCAGGTTCCGCATCGGCCCCGACTTCGCCCAGGTTTCTTCCACCTCCCCGCTTACCGCGTGGCCGCTCTCGGCCAGGTACACTTGTGGAACCGTGTCCGCGCCAACCTGGCGGCATTCCTTAGGTTCGTCTTTAGAATCGTCCTCAGAATCGTCTTCAGAATCGTCATCGGAGTCGCTGGGGCAGAATGTGTCGAACTGCACGATGCCGTTTTGCGTTTCAGCCCTCACATACCACTGGAACGGATACCACATATCGTAATCCACCTTCACCGACGGCGGGGTGGGTTGGGACGCCAGCGCCGAACTTTCCAACTCCCGATAAGTCTCGGTCAATTCGTAGGAGCCCTGCGCGTAAACCAGCACCTCCAGGTTGGAATCGTCGTAAGTGTAGGCGGCCCGCATCGCCGTCATGGTGCCGAAGGCCAGCAACAACGCCGCAACGCCCATAGCCACTGCCTTCCCGCCGTTGGGCTGTGCTCTCATCAACCAGCAAATCAGCACCGCGCCCGGTAGCAGAATCAGAGCAGCCAGCCACGCCGCGATGTTGACCCCAACCTCTCCGACGGCCAGCCAGCCTACCCACACGGCGCCAATTAGCCACGTCGGTCCCGACACCAGCAGCCACACGTGGCGCCGACCCAATCGCTGCCAGGGCATACCATCCGCAAGATGACCCAGCAGCATGCCCGCTACCAGCGCCAGCGGCACGGTGATGTTCACCAGCAGCCAGGGCATCTTTTCGCCAGCGGTCGTGTACACCGCCAGCGTTGCGATTGTCCAGCCGGCCAGCACCAGCCCAAAGGGTTCCCGCCGCCTGATGAGCCAAACAACGGCGACAAGTCCGAACACCAGCGCCAGCAGCTCGTACACCGTCAACCCGACGCCGTAGTAGTACCAGGGCTGATTCCCCCGCGCCTCTTCCTGCTGCGCCAGCCAGTAGCCCAGGCTTTGCCACGAGCCGGTAAACAGCCCGGCGGTGTTGGTGAACAGCGTCGTGTAGAGCGCTGTCCAGACGGCGTAGAAGATGCCAGCGGCAATCAGCCAGACGCCGCCGCCCCAAGACACTCCCACCGCCACGCTCACGGCAAACAAGCCCAGCAGCACCAACACGGGCACCAGATAGTTGACGGCGATCCGTCCAGCTTCCAGATCCGCGGTTGCCGCCGCCGAGTCGGGCAATGCAGCTCCGGTTAGCATCACGTCGGACGACAGCAAGAATCGCCACAGCAACGTCAGCAACACGGCCGGCCCCAGCATCAGTGTGATGCGACGCATCGAAATCTGTTCCAGTCGCAAAATCACGACCGCCACCAATATGAGGGCCGCTGCCGCTCCAGAATCTACAACAACCATGTTGGCGGCGCTGGCGTTGGGAAGCAGGCTAGCCACCGGCTGGCCCAGGGGTTGCACGGTTGCCACCGCCACCGCCGCGATACTTGCCGCCGTTGCCACCACCACCGCGCCAGCGAGAATCAGGCCGCTGACTGGGGTTGGCCCCCGCCATTTCCACCATGCCAATCCAGCCATCACGCCAGCCAGCGCAGCCGCGGCCAGCATTCCCAACCAGAGCGGCGACTCCCAAACCGGCAGCGTTACGAAGGGTTCCGTCCAAACCGGAGCGCCCGTCTCTCCGGTTGCCCCGGAGTCTTTGGCCACCAGCGTCAACCCCAATGGTCGCTGAATCACCGCCAACATCGCCGCCGCCTGCGGCAGGGTCAGGGTCGCTAGCAGGATGAAGAATCCGCCGGCGCCGTTGATGTCCGACCAACTGCAGCGTCGCATCGATAATGCCCAAAGTTGCCGGAACCCCAGCGCCAGCGCCGCTATGCCGAAGAACAGGATGATGAAATAGGCGGTTTCCTTGCTGGCCAGCATCAGCGCGACCACCAGCGCCGACCAATAGAGGTACCGGCTGCGGCTGGTGGCGGTGTATCGCCACAGCCCAATCAGCAGCAGCAGCGCCCACACCGCCATCAGGATGTCGTTACGTCCGAACCGGCTGAAGTACAGCAAAGTTGGCGACATCGCCAGGATGATCGCAGCGCAGACGGCTCCCTTGCTGCCAAGTTGCTCGCGCAGGAAGTAGGGCATCGCCACCAGCGCGACACCAAACAGGGCGTAAGGCAGCCGCGCCAGAAAGTCGGTGTCGCCGACGAATTTGATCAACGCCGCCACCAGTTCTATCTGCAGCGGCCCGTGCATCCACGGCGAGTGAACAAACTCCACGCCCTGGGCCAGTTTCCACGCAAAATGCAGGTGAATGGCCTCGTCGTAGTGCATCGTCCGCCCGTTCAGCTCCCACAGGCGCATCCCGACGGCCACGGCGATGATGGCCAGAAATACCCACTCCAGCCCGCCAACATTGGGACGGTGGATGGTGGGTGTCATGCGCCCGGCCAAGTTACGGGCACGCTCGATCATTTGGGCGCCGCTTGTCATCACGTCATTTACGATAGCCAAATCGGTTCGGATGCCGTTAGCGGCTGACTAATTTACCACACCTCCACCACGGGACGGTGTAGCGGGGTCGGCGCACGCAGGGCAATCGCGTTTTAGCTGCGTAGGACTTTTAGCAGGTAGTCCTCCTTCCAGCCGGCCTGGAGGCGTTTCCCCTGGATGCCCACCTTCAGGCTCGTTTCGTTCTTGAGCAGATTGTGCGAAACCTGCCGCAGCGTGGCCATGTTCTGCGGAGCGTGGTCCTTGCGGATCCGGCAATGGTCTTCCCCGAAAGTCACGTCCAGGCTCCAGTGCAAGCAGTTCTCGATGCTCCAGTGAGTGCGCACCACCTTCAGCAGTCGCTCCGCCGGGGCATCCAGGCTGCTGATGTAGTACCGGGGCTGCACCGTGGTCCCTGCCGGCGTCTCCCGGCGGCCCACCACCTTGACCGCCGAGCGCAGGCCGGGCCAGTCCTACCCGGTGCTCAGGTACTCCAGGCAAGATGGGTCGCTGATTGTCCAGCACTCCCGACGTTCTATCCTTCCGTGGTCTTGGTTCAGGGTGGTGGCGTAGTCATGGGGCACTCCCCCGAAGCCGAACTCCTCCGCTCCCTCGAACCGGTCCCGCACGTCTTCATACAGTTGACCTTGGTTCTCCTTCAGCGCCAGCACGTAGCCGGCTCCCCGGTCCAGAATCCCCTGGGCGATCTCCTGCTGGCAGCCCATGGCGTCGATGGTGACGATGCACCCCTTCAGTTCCAGCATTGGCAGCAACTGGGGGATCGCGGTGATTTCGTTGGACTTCTCCGCGGTCTTCACCTGCCCCAGGGTCAGCGTGTTGGCCGAGGCCCAGGCGCTGACCAGGTGGATGGCCCGCTTGCCCACATTGCGGTCGTGGGAACGCCGTACCGTCTTGCCGTCGATGGCCACCACTTCCCCGGGGATCAGGTCGGACACCGCCTGGGTCCAGGCCATGAAGCACTGCTGGAACTGCTCCGGGTCCAGCCGGGAGAAGACGTCGCCGAAGGTGTCGTGGGACGGGATGCCGTGGGGCAGTTCCAGGAAGGTCTGGAACCATTCCAGCTTGCTCTTGCCGAACAATTCGATGTAGACCCAGGAGTCGGCGCCGCAGATGACGGCGCAGATGGCAATGGCAATGATGTCCAGCAGCTGGTGCCGCTTGCACCGGTCGATCCTGGGGTCCTCCAACGTCCCGAAATAATCCATAATGGACGCGCCCTTCCCCTCTCTCATCACTCCTCCCCTCTCCCCTTCATATCACTGGACTCGCATGCCTGGCCAAGTCTACCAATCTATAACGCGATTGCCCTGTCGGCGCACGAGCAGAATTATCCAGGGCGATACCGCGCACATCTCCCGGTGACGCAAGATTGCCGGTATGGCACGACTTGCCGCATCGTCATCGACGAGTAGTCATGCGTACCCAATTGATACCACCCTTCCACACAACGCCGCGTTGCGGGGAAACGGTAGCCGGATGCAACCGGTAACTGTGCGTTGCTACGCGCCGGGTTTTGCACCCGCCGAGGCACGATCAGGGGGAGAGACGTGACCGACCGGTTTGGCTTCTAAATTGGAGATTGGTCAGCATCGACGGCATCTTGCCGGGTGCGCGCCAAATTGCGGCGGCTGGATTCGGTGGATGAATGCTCTTCGCCCAGCGCCGACCCCCGTTCACTCACGTTGCGGTGGTGCAAATCAACAGCCTCAGCGAAGCGGCCGGCCGAGTGCAGGCCGTTGGCCAGACTCCCCTGGCTGCGCAGGGTGTCGGGGTGCTGCGCTCCCAACGTGGCCCGCCGCAATTCCAGTAGCTGACCAAACAACACTATGGCCTGCTCGGTGTCGCCGGCGGCGAAATGGCAGTTGGCCAGACTGCTGCGGTAGCGCAAAGTTTGCGAATCGTGTGCCCTGTGGACATCCTGGCTTTCCCGCACCGTCGCCTCAAACCAACGCAACGCTTCGTCAAACTGACGGGCCGCCCGGTAAGCGTGGGCCAGGCGGTGCTGGGCGCGCAGCGATTCCGGATGGCGCTCGCCGTGGGTTGCCCGCGCTGCCGCCAGGCCAGCCACTCTCCGGCGGATGATTTCGTCCAACCGGCGTTGCCCGGCATCCGGCCGTTTGGCATCCGATGGTTGTTCGGGATTCACCACATCGCACGACCTGGAGACATCATTTACGGTACACGGTAGCCCGTTATGGCAAGGTCGCCCGCTACGGCAGGATAACCCCCTACGGCAAAGTAGCCCGCACCTCGCCCATGCGCGTTACATCGTAGCCGCCCAGAGCATCCACCGCCGCACGAAACTCGGTATCGACAAGCAACGCCAGTAAGGGTTGCAGCAACCGGCTGCGATAATGTTCCTGGGGAATCACCAAGTCATACTCTTCGCTGAACAGCGGGACGAAGTCCAGGCCCAACGCTCGCGCTGCCGATAGTATGCCCAAACCGACGTTGGCCGACCCGCCAGACACCGCCGCCGCCACCGCCAGGTGGCTGTATTCTTCCCGGTCGTACCCTGGCACGGACGCCGGTTCGATGCCCAATTGGCCCAAATGGTAATCGAGCAGAACGCGGGTGCCTGAGCCGCGCTGTCGGTTTACAAATCCAATATTGGGACGCTGCAAATCATCCAGCGTATTGACGGACAGTGGATTGCCGGGTGCCACCATCAAACCTTGCGTCCGGCCCACCAACCGCACAATCACGACCGGAGTATTCGGCAGGTAACGGCGCACGTCCGCTACATTGTACTCACCGGTGCCAGCGTCCAGCAGATGGCAGCCGGCGAGGTGGGTTTCGCCCCGGCGCAGGGCAGCCAGACCGCCGAGACTGCCCACGTGGGCCGACGCCAGGTTCACCACCGGTCGCTGGCGACGCAGATGGCTGTGCATTAAATCCAGCGTCAGGTCATGACTGCCGATGGCAACGATGGTGTTTTCGACTTCCTCCAGCTCACGAAGCAGGTCAACGTCTACGGTGGCGCCGGCATCGAGACCCTCGGAACGGCTGGGGATGCGCACGATGCCGTCGGCCCGCACCAGCGACATCACTACGCCGGCGCCGCGCTGAACAGGAGTTGCCGTCATGCGCCCGCCGACACGACCCAACTTCACCCGCAGAAACTCGTCCTCGCCGATGGGAGACAGCACCTTGCGAGTAATCTGGGCCGTCAGTCGCGGGCGCTGCGGCATCTCGACACCAAGCAACCGTTCCAGCGCTGGTTTCAAGAGCAGCTCGGCGGTCAGCGCCGCCGACACCGGGTATCCCGGCAAGCCCAGTACGGCCTTGCCGCCACCGCTCGACGAGCGCGCCACGCCCAACGCCACGGGATGCCCGGGTCGGATGGCGATGCCGTGCACCTGGAGCGTCCCCAGCGATTCAATGACCGAGGCCGTATAGTCGGCGTCGCCAGCCGACGAGCCGGCATTGATGACCACCACATCGGACGCGACCAGTTCGGCAACGACTGCGGCGCGGATCGCCTCCGCATCATCCCGCACCGGCTCAATAACCTTCGGTTCACCACCCCATTGACGCACCAACCCACCCAGGATCAGCGAGTTGAACTCGGGAATGTCTCCGGGCTGGCGCGTGGCGTGAATCGGAACCAGTTCGTTGCCGGTTGGAATGATTGACACCGATGGTCGACGGCGCACCGGTATGGAGGTCAGTCCGGCAGCGGCGCAGGCGCCCAGTTCAACCGGCCTGATGCGATGGTTCTCCGGCAGCACCAGTTCAGTAGCTACGATGTCCTCACCCAACGGGCGCACGTGCTGCCACGGGGCCACCGCTTCGAGGACACGCACGATGGTGGCGTCGTCGGTATCTCGCTGCACGTGTTCGATCATTACCACCGCATTGGCGTCGGGCGGCATGGCATCGCCGGTATCCACCCACACCGCCTGAGTGCCAACGGACAGCGTCACGGGAGCCGTTTCGGTGGCGCCGACGGTATCTGCGGCGCGCACTGCAATCCCGTCCATCGCGGCAGCATCGTAGTGCGGCGACGATGCAACCGCCCACACCGGAGCAGCGGTAATCCGGCCGACGATATCCGCGGCATCCAACGCAACCGGTTCGGGGCCGGTCGGTACCAACGCCCGGGCGTCGTCCAGCGCGCCGAACCAACGACGCAACGCCTCTTCCAGAGGAATGTCCTGCAGGAAGTAACGGCGGTGTCGGTGCGCTGGCTGTGTGTTTGCCTGGTCATTCATGGTTGGCGTTGGATTCTCCCGGTTGGCCGCTCAGAACCGTCGTACCTGCACGCGTTCGCCGGCGTAAATACCGGCAAAATCCGGTGGCACGCGCAGCACTCCGTCGGCCCGTACCAGCGTGAATATCAGCCCGCTTTTGCCCCACACCGGATGGGCGGTGGGCAGCGCGTCCTCGCCGGAGTCGGCGGCGGGCGTCTCCAGTCTGACCGGCACAAAATCTTCCCGCCCCGCTGCTGACGGCACATCCTGAGCCAGGATGGCCGTGGTGGTTGGCGGCTCCGGCGGAGCGGCGCAGCCCGCCAGGCGAAACACGGTGGGTCGCACCAGCAGGTTGCACACCACCATCGCTGATACCGGATTGCCCGGCAGCCCGATCACCGGCTTGCCGTCGCACAACCCGACGATGGCCGGCTTGCCCGGTCGCAGGGACAGGCCGTGCACCAAAACGCCGGGTTCACCCAGCGCGGCCACGATGTCCACCGTGCAGTCGCGAGCACTCACCGAGCTGCCGGCCGATATTACCAGCATATCGGTCTGCTCAAAACCCTCGCGGGCTGCGTCCATTTGTGTCTGGAAGTCGTCGCCGACCAGACCGAGCGGGATCGGGATGCCGCCGGCGTTGGAGATTTGGGACGCTACCGTGTAGGTGTTCACATCCCGTACCTGGCCTGGGCCGGGCGCACGCTCCGGCGCAACAATCTCATCTCCCATCGACAGGATGCCAACTCTTGGCCGTTTGCCGGCGCATATTTCGGCGACTCCCAACGCGGTGAGGGCACCGATGTCCTGCGGCCTGATGATGTGTCCAGGCGGCAGGACGACATCGCCGGCGGTTACGTCCTCGCCGACCTGCACCACGTTCTCGCCGGGCGCCACCGGGCGCATCACCTCGATGGTGCCATTATCGATTTGTTGGGTGTGTTCAACCATCACTACGGCATCGGCGCTCAACGCCAGCATCCCGCCGGTGTAGGCCAGCGCCGCCTGGCCGATGCCCAGCGAAACCGCCGGCTGCTGACCCATCGGCACCTCGCCCACCACGCTGAACCAAGCCGGCAACCCGTCGGTTGCGCCGTAGGTGTCGGCCGCGCGCACGCTGTATCCGTCCATGCTGGACCGAGCAAACGGAGGCAGCGATTCCGAAGCAATCACGGCCTCGGCGACGACGCGACCCAGCGCATCCACCGCAAGAACCGTTTCCGTGCCGGCCGCAGCGCCAGACGGCAACTGTTCCAGCAGCAAGGCCAATGCTTCAGCCGGTGGCAATACGTTAAAAAACTCAGGCATCGTAAGTGCGATGCTAACCGTCCGCCGCGCCAGTGTCAAAAGGGGGCGTTCCGAAATTTACATGGATTAGCAAGATATACAGGATAGGGGTTGACCGGCCTCGTCTTGATCCTGTCCATCTTGTGAATCCAGGTCTGATTACCGTCTCTCGGTCAATCCCGTTGCCGCCCAACGGTGCCGCCTGCTACAATCCCGACGAAAGCAGTTCGCCGGCTACACTGCCGCGGGTTGCTGCCGTTACAAATGCGCAAGGAGTTTGCCACTATGAGCTGGCGTTTCAACCTCATCAACCGGTTCGAAAACCCACCCGGAGGCATCACCGAGGGCCCGGCTTGGAACGGGGAGTTGGTGCTGTTCACCCATATCCACGCCAGCCGCATCTATGGCTACAACCCCAAATCCGGCGAGTTCTCCGTATATCGTGAAAACACCAATTTCACCAACGGATTGGCGTTCAACGCCCAGGGCCAGCTCTTCGGCTGCTGCCAGAACGGACGGGCGATCGTCCGTTTCGATGCAGATGGCGGTACAACCACCATAGCTGATAACCTCGATGGCGTGCCGTTGAACACGCCCAACGACCTGGCCATCGACATCAGGGGTCGCATCTGGTTCACCAACCCCTGGAATGCGGGCAACGTGGCCGCCTCAGAAGTTGAGCAGCTGGATCACCGCTCGGTGTTGTGCGCTGTGCCCCAAGCCGACGGTTCCTACAAGACCGTGCGCTCAACTACCGATACCACCATGCCCAACGGCATCCTGGTATCGCCCGATGGGAACACGCTGTACGTTGCCGAGAGCAACAGCGACCGCCTCGACATTGACCGCGAGCTGCGCGCCTACCCCATCACCGGCGACGGCACCGTTGGCGCCTACACCACGCTGCACACCTTCGGTCGCGACGCCGCACACGTGCACCGCGGCATCGACGGGATGTGCCTGGACGCTGATGGCAACATCATCGCAACGGCGGGCTGGCCCACGGCCGGCCCGGGCCCCATGCTGTACGTGTTTTCCCCAACTGGCCGCGTGCTGGAGACCCACCCCGTCGCCGCCACCCGGCCCACCAACGTGTGCTTCGGCGGTCCCGACCTCACCGAGGTATTCGTTACCTCCACCGACGGCCACTTCTTCCACGCCAAAACCGACCGCGTGGGCTGGGCAATCTACCCCTAAATCCAAGCTGGTAAATTCAAAGCGGGTATCGGCGCGCAAGGCGGTGTCAAATGCAGGAACGGCGGCTCAGTAACTACGGCATCGGGCGGGATCAGATCCGTCAGGGCGGTGGCCGTGGCAACGGCAACGACCACCTGGACGAGCTGGTGGGCAGCACTGAGTTCTTCATCTACCAGACCCCGGGTCGGAAGGTGAAGGGTTTCGACGGCATGAAACTGTACGCCGAGGCCGAGGGATGCGAGCTGCTATACACCGCCGAGGCTCCGCCAGAGTTGTCCGACTACGAAACCCTGCGCATCACCCACCGTCGCGCCGAGCCAATACCCGACGCGGTGCTCAAGCGAGCTCATTCCTGGGCGCACCGCAACAACTTCCTGCATAGCTTCTTCAAACCCCTCTACCGCTAGTCGGATCTGAAACCCTCCTGTTGCAGGACGGAAGACGGTTGCGCTGAAGGTAACCTCCCGTGAACCCACCGCAGAACGATGCCCCAGCAACCTCTCCCGCCACCAATCGCACGCTGAATTAATCCTCTTGGTCACCTCCGGCGTACACGCGCCCACCCTGGCGGAACGCCTGATTCGGCGTCGCATCGCACGCCGCGGGCCGATTACGTTCGCCGAGTACATGGCGCGCGCCCTGCACGGGCCGGGTGGATATTACACGCGTGCGGACCGCAACCCGCTGGATGACTATTACACCAGTCCCCAGGTTCATCCCGCCTTCGGCGTATTGCTGGCGGTGCAATTGTTTCAATGCTGGACACTGCTGGGAAGACCCGCGCCCTTCGTCGTGGTCGAAGCCGGCGCCGGAGATGGCCTGTTGTGTCGAGACATCCTGACCGCCGCCGCCTGGCTGCCCACGGGGTTTGCCGCTGCCATGCGGTACATCGTCAGCGACCGATGGACTTACACTGGACCGGAACACGGCGGACGGGAACACGGCCTGGACAATGCCCACCGCATCGTCGCGGATGCCTTGCGCCTGCCGATTCGGAACGTAACCGGCTGCGTTCTGTCCAACGAGTTGCTGGACGCTTTGCCCGTCCACCGCGTTCGCATGGAGAAGCATCAACTCCGCGAGCTGTACGTAGACATCGCACCCGACGTCGCCGACGGTTACGAGGGAATCCTGATCGAGCGTGCTGGCGAACCGTCCACGCCACTGCTCGCGCAACGGTTGGCCGAGGCTGAAATCGCGTTGGAGGATGGGCAAACTGCCGAAATCTGCCTGCAACTGGATGCCTGGGCCAACTCCATAGCGCTCACGTTGCAATCGGGCTTCGCGCTGACCATCGATTACGGGCGCACTGCCAGCGACCTGTACGACCCGGACCAACGCCGCGACGGCACCCTCGTTACCTACCGCAATCACACTCAAACCGACACGCCGCTGGTGGATGCCGGCCGGCAGGACATTACCGCCCAGGTAGATTTCACGGCTGTACAAAGGGCGGGAGCGCTGGCCGGTCTGACCGCCATCGGCAACGTGCCCCAGGGTTGGCTGCTGCAACAGTTGGGTCTGCAAACCATCCGGCGTACCGGCCAGCCGTCCGTTGACGCCACGTCGGGCTGGCAAACCCTCCCGGTCGGGCCGGACGGTAAATTGCCTGACTTCCTCCCTGGTTCGTTCGTCCCCGATCCGTTTGCCTCCGGTTCGTTCGCCACACCGCCCAACGATGGCCGGGCATGGCTCGCGGCACTGACCCACCTCACGAGACCCGGCGGCCTCGGTGATTTTCGGGTGCTGATGCAATCCAAAGCCATCCCCGAACCAACGGCAGCGCAAGCCCTAGGCTGGCTTACCGGCGGCGACGCCGAAGCATCTGACTACACCCCGGCATCGCACACCTCGGCATCGCACACTCCGGCGGCCCTGGCGGCGATGATTCCGGCTGATTCGCTGCGATTCGGTGCGGAGCGGTTGCCGTTGTTCGGCTAGCCCGGTGCTATAATCTGCGCCAATCGTGGATTATCAGTTCCGCTCCGATCATTCAGTCCAGCCAACCCGACTGTTACCCTCAATGACACCGCTATGCCCGGCCCACTAGACGGTATCAACGTTGTCGAATTTTCGACGATGATCGCCACTCCCACCGCCGGAATGCTGCTGGCCGATATGGGCGCCGGCGTTATCAAGGTTGAACCACCCTGGGGGGACTTGTGGCGAGGCGCCCAGGCGGTTACCGCCACCGAAGGACGACCCTTTATGGCCTACAACCGGGGCAAGCGTTCCATCACCCTGAACCTGAACCGGCCGGGCAGCGCGGATGTAGTACGACGCCTCACCCAGCAGGCCGACGTGGTTCTGGCCAACAACCGTCCCGATGTTGCGGCCCGCCTCGGCATCGACTACGAAACACTTTCCGCCATCAATCCGAAAATCATCTATTGTGAAGGGTCGGCGTTTGGGCACAACGGCCCGGACGCTTACCGTCCCGGCTACGACATCATCATTCAGGGCATGTCTGGGATTGCCACCAGCGAGGGCAAGACGTTGCGTGGTGTCCCCCAACAAATCGTCGCCAGTCCGCTGGTGGATTCGGCGTGTGGTCTGGCGCAGGCGTGGGCGGTCTGCGGAGCGCTGTTCGCCCGGGAGCGCAACGGGGGCATGGGCCAGAAACTGGAAGCATCCCTGCTCGGCACCAGCCTGATGATGCTCGGGATGCGTTTCGTCCGCATTGAAAACGTCGATGCCGAGCCGCACCTGCAAATTCGGGAATCCCTGGATGTGATGCGCGCCGCCGGCGTCCCGTACACCGAGATACTGGACACCTACGAGGGTCAGCACTTCCAGTCGCCCGGCAACATTTACTATCGTTTTTACCAGGCCGCCGACGGGATGCTGGTCGTGGGTTGCCTCAACGACCCGCTGCGTCGTCGGATGCTGGAGGTGATCGGCCTGCACGACATCCGGTTCGACGATGGCTACGACCCGCGCTCCGCCGAAGCTGCCGAATTCGGCGAGCAGTTGATGTTCGATGCGGAGGCGGTGTTCCTCAGTAGAACAACCCAGGATTGGCTTAACCTGCTGGACGCCGCCGGAGTTCCTGCCGGGCCCGTGCGATTTGTGGAAGAACTGTTTGACCTCCCACAGGTGCTGGAAAACAACATGGTCGCCGACGTGAACCATCGCGACCTTGGCACGGTGCGCATGGCCGGGCCGCTGGTGTCGTTTGGCGAAACACCGTTGCAAGCCGGCCCGCTGCCGGCCCTCGGGGAACACACGGATACAGTCCTTGAGGAGCTGGGCTATCCACTATCTGAGATCGACCAATGGCGTCAGGATGGAGTGATATTGTGACCACGCCAGCGGAGCCAAACCTGACAGTTTACGGAGCGCTGTGGTGCCCCGATTGCCGTCGCTCCAAGCAGTTCCTCGCCGAGCATCGTATCCCCTATCGATGGGTTGATATCGAGCAGGATGCCAACGCACAGCAGACCGTGCAGCAACTCAACAACGGTCGCCAGATTATCCCGACCATCGTATTCGACGACGGTGGCCCCATTCTTGTCGAGCCGACCAACGCCGAGCTGGCCGCGCGCCTGGGCATCAATGCCCGCGCCAGCCGCTCCTACTACGACCTCATTATCGTCGGCGGTGGCCCATCGGGCTTGACTGCTGCCATCTATGCCGCCCGCGAAGGGATGGACACGCTGGTAATCGAACGCAGCGGCATTGGCGGGCAGGCCGGCTCAACGGAGCGAATCGACAACTACCCCGGCTTTGCCCAGGGCATCTCCGGTTCCGACCTGGCCGACCAGATGCGGGAGCAGGCGGAACGCTTCGGCGTCGAGCTGCTCATCGCGCAAACTGTGTCCTCCATCGACCCCGGCCAACCGCCAGACGCGGACGGCCACGATGGCGGCGTCCGCACGGCGGTCACCGAGTCGGGCGAAGAGTACCGTGCCCCAGCCGTGCTGCTGACACCGGGCACCCGATACCGGCGGCTCAACGTCCCGGGCGAAGATGATTTCATCGGTGCCGGGGTGCATTTCTGCGCCACGTGCGACGGGCCGTTTTATCGGGACCTGGACACGCTGGTGGTGGGCGGAGGCAACAGCGGCATCGAGGAAGGATTGTTCCTCACCCGGTTCGCGTCCCACGTAACCGTGCTGGAAGTTGGCGACCGTCTCCGTGCCAGCCAGGTTTTGCAGGACAAGGCAGCGGCTCACCCGCAAATGGACATACGTCTGAATACCACCGTGCGGGAGTTCCGCGGCGACGGCAAACTGGCGTCGGTACTGGTTGAGGATGTGAACACCGGCCAGCAGGAGGGATTGAACACGTCCGGCGTCTTCGTGTTCATCGGACTTGACCCCAACACTGCATTTTTGTCCGACACCGTGGAGCTGGACGAACGTGGTTTCATCAAGGCGGCGTCAGGCATGGAGACCAATCGCCACGGCGTATTTGCCGCCGGCGACGCCCGCGCCGGGAGCACCAAACAGGTCGCTGCGGCGGTCGGTGAAGGAGCAGCGGCGTTAATCAACATTCCGGGGCCACATGGAGGCAGAGATTCGCAATCGCGGTTACGCGGGAGACTAGTACCGTGTCAATCTGGTTTTGTAGGGTAGATATGCTGGAGCTTACGGCGAGCATCTTGGGTGGTAAACCGCCAGTCTATGGCTGATTTTGCTGCGTTGCGCTCGCGTTCGAGCGCCGCAACCTCTCGCCGCAGCTCCGGCTCATCGCTGATACGGCGGTTCAGACACCCTCTGCTGAAGACGCTCAACTCGATCTCAGCCATGTTCAGCCAGCTGCCATGCGTAGGAGTGTAATGAAACTCGAGGCGTTGGGCGATGCGCCGAGCTTCGCACGGCTCAAATGCTTCGTAGAGCGAGCCGAGCTTGTGGGTGTTGAGGTTGTCCAGTACCAGCCTGACCACCTCGGCATCAGGGTAGGCCTCGTCCACCAGCCACCGCATCTGGTGCGCGAAGTCCACGGCAGTGCGGCGCTCGGTCACCTCCACATGTCTCCATCCACCCTTCGGCTCGCAGATCATGAACAGGTTCCGGGTCCCGTTTCGCTGGTACTCGGTGTCATAGCGTGCCACCCGTCCGGGGGCAGCCTCGATGGGCGGACGCACCTCCCCCAGTCAATTGCCTGGAGGTCTCGTCGAAACACACTACCGGACGCTCCGGATTGTACTCCGGTTGGTACAGGTCCAGCACGTCCTCCATCCGCGCCACGAACTCCCCGCTCACCTTGGGGATACACCACTCTTTCTTCTTCCAGGGCTTGAGTTCGTTTTTTTGAGTATCTGGCGCACCGTCTCCAGGGAGATGCTCTCGGCAAACTCCAACTCCACCACCTGGTCGGCCAACAACTGGAGTGTCCAGTGCGTGTGCCCTGCGGGCGCGGCGCGGCACGCGAAGGCGATCAGGTGCGCTTCCTGCTCGCCGTCCAGCTTGCGCTCCTGGCCCGGCCGCGGTCGGTCATTGATGGCGGCCTCAAGTCCTTCCTCCACGTACCGCTTCCGCGCTCTGGCGACCGTGGCCGCGTTGACCAACAGCACATCGGCTATCTCACGGTCCCGAAGCCCCTGGTCAGCCTTGAGCAGCGACAGCGCACGCTTCACGGTGCGCACTGACGCCTTGCCTCGCTGGGACACCTCATTGAGACGGGAGCGTTCGGCCTCGGTCAACTCTACTTTATACTTGATGGCAGCCATGGCTGGGCACTTCCTCACACAAAGATCATGCCCCAGTATGGCTGTTTTCTTATATTCTTACAAATCTACCTGGCAACGGTACTAGGCGACAATCTGTGTCCACTCGCTGGATACTGGACAACCAAAAGGGCCGGGGAAATTCTCCGGCCCCGCTAAACGGCCTGCAACCCACTTCTCGGTAGAACCGGATGGTTGCAGGCGCTCGGCCCGCCCTTGGCGCGCTGGTCTATTTGTCGGGTATGTAAGAGTAGTACCGCACGCCGGCCATGGGCACACTGTAGCCCAGGCTGGGGAAGGGCCGGTAGGTCACCCGTTCGGGCGTCTGGTCTTCCAGGCGGGCCCCGTATTCCGTCAGAATATCGGCCATGTCCTGCTCAACCAATTCGCTCAGCAACCCGGGCCGCTGGTCAAGGCGTTCGGCGTTCAGGCGTTCGTTGACAGTAACCATCGTTGCTTCCTCCTGTGTGGGGTTCAACCACATACCATATTGCGATTACTGTTATTATATTCACCGATTCTTGATACGTCAAGGCTCAATGTTAAAACGTAACAGTTCAGACTTGGTGAGGTGAATTGGCCGAAGGCGGGTTGCCGAACGCTGGCACGGGTGGCGGTGGTTATGTCATATACAGGGCATGGATACTGAAGTGGACCTGACCACCGTCGACCGCGCTGTCCTCATTGCCATCATCGCCGAGTTACAGGCGGTGATTGAGCGGTTGCAGCGGCGGATTGCCGAACTGGAAGGCCAGGCGAAACCGGGCGGCCCGCTCCGAATGCCCGGCCTCAAGGCGAAATCGGGCCGGAAGCCCCCAGCGCAGCAGGGGCCCCGCAAGCAGCGACGCCACGGCTTCGCCCGCCCGCGCATGACACCGACCCACCGGGTGGAGCACGTGATGGAGAACTGTCCCGATTGCGGCGCCCACCGGTCCGGCGGCTGGATCCAGCGCACTCGGGAGGTCATCGAGCTGCCGGTGGTTCCCGCGCAAGTCACCGAGCACGTCTACCTTGCTCGGACTTGCCCGGCCTGCCGACGGCGCTGCACACCTCCGGCGGAACTGGGCGGCGTGGTCTTGGGTCAGCAGCGCCTCGGCGTCAACCTGCTCAGCCTGATCGCCACGCTGCGGGAAGAGGGGCGGCTGCCCATCCGCAGCGTCCAGTGGTATCTGGACACCGTGCATCAGTTGCGCCTCAGCGTGGGGGCCATCGTGAGCGCCATCCATCGCACGGCGCAGCGGGCCCAACCGGCAGTGGCCGCGATCCTGGACCGCATCCGCGCCAGCCCAGTGGTCCACGCCGACGAAACCGGCTGGCGTCAGAGCGGGGCCAACGGCTACGTGTGGACTTTCAGCACCCCCACCGAACGCTACTTCCTGCGGCGGGGTCGGGGCAAAACAGTCGTGGACGAGGCGCTGAGCGATGCTTTCTCCGGAGTATTGGTCAGCGATTTCTACGCCGCCTACCACCATTATGACGGCCCCAAGCAGCGGTGCTGGGCCCACCTGCTGCGGGACATCCACGACCTGCGCACCCGCTACCCCGATGCTGCGCCACTGGCCAGGTGGGCCGACGCCGTCCACGGGATTTACGACCGGGCCAAAGCCTGCACTCATCCCCAGGCCAAGCGGCGGCGCACCGCCCAACTGGCCCTGGAACGACAACTGCTGGCCCTCGGCCAGCCTTTCCGGCACGACCCGTCGGCAACCCAGGCCAAGCTGTGCCGACGCATCGAGCGCCACATCAAGGAACTCTTCGTATTCGTGGCCGAACCGGACGTGCCTTCAGACAACAACGCCGCCGAACGCAGCCTGCGCCATCTGGTCATCAGCCGCAAGATCAGCGGCGGCACCCGCTCGGAGCAGGGCACCGAGAGCAAGATGACGCTGGCATCCATCTTCGGCACCTGGCGCGCCCAAGGTCTAAATCCTCTCGCCGCCTGCCGTCAGCTGCTCGTTTCCCCTCTACTCTGAACTGTTACGTTAAAACCACATTAATATTTCCAGAGAATTTTTGGATATTACCCGTCTCGATGCTGCCCGTTTCAACGCACACAGCCAGGGAGTGAACCTGTAATGACGCAACCAATAGGGGCCGACCTGTTCCGATATCTGCAATCTGCCGGCGATCCCAGTATGTTGCCCGACGGCAGCCGGTGTGCCTACGTCCTGTCCTGGATCGACGCCGCAACCTCGGAAAGCCGTTCACGCATCTACCAGATTGATACCGCCGCGCCGGGAGCCGCCGGTGTCGCCAAGCCGCAGCCCTTCACTCGTGGCGACGCCGACACCCACCCCCGCTACTCGCCCGACGGCAACACGCTGGCATTCCTGCGGCCCGGCTCTGACGGCCCGGACTCCCCCAGGCAGGTTTGGACCATGTCGGCTCACGGCGGTGAAGCGTCGCGACTGACCAATCTGGCAACCAGCGTCCGCGAATTCGCCTGGTCTCCCGACTCATCTCGTCTCGTGGTGGTCGCCGACCGTTGCCCTGACGATGGTGCACCCAGCGACGCCACTCGGCCGGATGAGCCAAAAGTGCGAGAGGTACATCGGATTCGCTATCGCCACGACGCCATCGGATGGCGCGGCGACTGTCACTTCCACCTGTTCACTGCGGACGCCACCACCGGCGCAACAACCCAGCTCACCGATGGCGATTGGGACGACATGGCGCCGGCCTGGTCTCCGGATGGCAACCGGATCGCCTTCATATCCGGTCGGTCCGATGCGCGGGATGTTACCGCAACCAACGAGGTCTACGTCATCGACGTGCCAGCCGACCCTGCGGACGATGCCGAAATGCCAGCGCCCGTATCGTGGTCGCAGGGACTGACCGACGCTGCTGCCGTCATCTGGTCTCCCGACGGGCAAAAGCTGGCGGCGGCGGGAGCCACCGGCGATGGCCTGACGGTGTTGTGGCAAGCCTACCTGTACATTTTGCAGCCCGGCGAGAGGCCGCGCCGCATCACCGACGACCGCATTCGGCCCTGCCTTGGCTACCCCGGCATTTACCCGCCGCTGGAACTGCGCTGGGTCGCCGATGATTCTAATGGCGGCAACGAGGGGCGCATCCTGTTCCTGGCCGACGCTGCCGGCGAAACGCGGCTGTACTCGCTGGCGGTCGCGTCGGCTGGCTCCGATGCGGAACCGGTGGCACTGACCGAAGGCGGCGAGCTGGTGTCGGGAATCGCGATGGATGCCTCGGTAGCTCAGGTCGCGCTGGCATCATCCGCCCCCGAATTGCCGCCCGAAATGCACCTCCTGACGCTGAACGGACATGACGGTTCGCACCGCGCCCGCCGCCGCATCACCGACCACAACGACGGCTGGCTCTCTGAACACCCGCCGGCATCAATGGAAAAGTTCGCCATCAAGCGCGGCAGGTGGGGCATTGAATGTCGCCTGTATCATCCACCCGGCTTCGATCCGGCACAAAGTTACCCGATGCTGCTGGAGATTCACGGCGGCCCCAACGGGGCATTCTACGACTCCTTTGTGCCTTGGCATCAGGTGCCGGCCACGGCTGGTTACCTGGTGCTGGCCGTCAACCCGCGCGGCTCATCCACCTACGGCGAGGAGTTTGTTGATGCGGTGCTGGGCGACTGGGGAGGCGAGGATTACCAGGATTTGATGTCGGCGGTAGACGCCGTTTGCGAACGACCCTATGTGGATAGCGACCGCCTCCTGATCCACGGCTATAGCTACGGCGGCTTTATGACCACCTGGACCATCGGCCACGACCAACGGTTCCGCGCTGCCGTCGCCGGCGCCCCCTGTATCGACCTCTGGAGCATGTACGGCACTTCCGACATCGCGGCCAGCTTCGGCGAGACCCAGTGGTCGGCCCGCCCATCGGGTGGCGCGCCCGCCACCGTACCGATGGTAACCGAGCTGGCGGAGGGTGTGGACAGCCTGGCCTACCGACTGTTGCAACGTTCTCCCATCACCTTTGCGCCCCAGGTGAACACGCCGGTGCTGCTGCTCCACGGCGAGGCTGACGCCCGCTGTCCCATCGGCCAAAGTGAGCAGTATTTCCAGATGCTGAAACGACTGGACAAAGAGGTGGAAATGGTGCGCTTCCCCGGCTGCGGCCACGGGTTCCTGCGCACCGGCCACGTCGCCTTGCGACAGGCCTACCTGCAACGGATGATGGACTGGTTCGAGCGATGGTTGGATTAACACGAGCCGGTTTGACACCCGTAATGCCAATCCCGTATCGTACCGATGCACCCATATTTTTTAACCGGGAGTACCCTGCCTATGACCACCGATAACTCACCAGAAGGTCAGGTCAGACTGCTGGCCGGGCTGGTCGGCATACCCATTGAAGATGCCGATTTACCCGAGGTCGCCAACCGTTTCGGTAGCCTCATGCAGGAGCTGGATCGACTGCGTGAGCTGGATCTGGAAGGGCTGGAACCAGTAACCATATTCCCGGACCCGGACGCCGCAGACTGAACGGAGCTTCCCGTTGACCACGCCAACCAACCCCGACGACATCGTTTTCCTGTCTGCCCAGGCGACGGCGGCCGCCATCCGCTCCGGCGACTTTACGGCCACCGATGCAGTGAACGCCTATCTGCGTCGTATCGACCTTATGGATGGGGAAATAAAGTCGTACATCACGGTGTGCCGTGAAGAAGCGTTGGGAGCCGCCTCGGATGCTGATGACTCGCTACGGCGAGGCGATGATTCCAGCAACGGCGCATTGTTCGGCGTGCCCATCGGCATCAAAGACCAGTTCAACACCGCCGGCATCCTGACCAGCAACGGTTCTCGCGCCTACGCCGATAATGTACCCGCCATGGATTGCACCGTGGTTACGAGGCTCAAGGCCGCCGGGGCGATCCTGTTGGGCAAGCTGAACCTCAGCGAGCTGGCGATGGGCGGCACTGCCGATCCACCCTACGGCACCCCGCAAAATCCCTGGCGCCGCGACCATACTCCGGGCGAGTCCAGCAGTGGCTCTGGCGCGGCGTTGGCGGCGAACCTGCTGGCGGCATCAGTCGGTGAGGACACCGGCGGAAGCGGTCGTGGGCCGGCGTCATACTGCAACGCGGTTGGCTTGCGGCCCACCTTCACCCGCATCAGCCGGTTCGGCATCACGCCAATGTGCTGGTTTATGGATGCCGCTTCGCCAATGACCAAGACGGTGGAAGATTGCGCGCTGGTTCTGGAGGCCATCGCCGGTTATGACCCGCTGGATCCAACAACCAGCCGGCGCCCGGTGCCCAACTATCTTGCCATGCTGGACGGCGACGTTCGCGGGATGCGAGTGGGCCGTCTACGCGAGTTGTGCGACGCGCCCGATATGCACGCCGATGTGCGCCAGGCCACTGAGCGAGCGCTGGAAACACTGGCCGGGCTGGGCGCGGAGATTGTGGACGTATCAGTCCCTCTTACCGAAATCGCCGGCGCTATCTTCGTGGCCATCGCCGACACCGAAGGCGCTGGCGCCCGCGACGAACTCATGCGCCGCGCACCTGAGCAGCTGGACCGCGCCTCGCGCACCAGATTACAGAGCGCGGCCCTGGTGCCCGCCAAGGTGCAAAACCGCGCCATGAAAGCCCGCGTGCTGTTGCGACGCCAGTTTGAAACGGCGTTCCGCAACGTCGACGTGCTGGTTTCGCCGACTGCTCCGTATCCGGCGCCCCGCCACGATGCGCTCACTGCGCCGTTTGAAAGCGCGGAAGACGTGCGCGAGCGGTTCTTCTTCCGCCGGTCGTACACGGGATGCTACCCGCTGGCGGCAATGCCGGCAGTGTCGGTGCCGGGCGGATTCGCCGCGGACGGACTGCCCATCGGACTGCAAATTGGTGCGGCCCCGTTCGCGGAGGGCACCATCCTACGGGCAGCTTACGCCTACCAGCAAGCCACCGACTGGCACACCCGCCGGGCGCCGGTCTAACGAGAGCAGGACCGCAACCAATGCTACGAAAGGCCATCATCCCGGCGGCCGGGTTGGGCACGCGGTTCCTGCCGGTAACCCGATCCGTGCCCAAAGAACTGTTGCCAATCCTTGACCGGCCGATGCTGCAATACGTGGTGGCAGAGGCGGCCGAAGCTGGCATCCAGGAAGTAATTGTAATAACCTCGCCCGGCAAAGAAGGCATCGCCGACTATTTCCGGGCCCGTCCCGACCTGGAAGAAAGGTTGGCCGGTGAGCCACAACTGCTGGATCGGGTGCGTTCGGGCACCGACCTGGCCGAGGTGTCCTTCGTGATTCAGAAGGAGCCGTTGGGGTTGGGTCATGCGGTCCTGACCGCCCGCGATGCGGTTGGCGACGAACCGTTTGCCGTCATCCTGCCCGATGACATTATCGCCCACACCCCTGGCGTACTGTCGCAGATGTTGGCGGCCACCGCCGGGGAGGACAGCAATGCGGTTGCCTCTGTAGCCGTGGAGCGTTTGCCCTGGGAGGTTGTGCATAACTACGGTGTGGTCGACGCCGAACCCGACGGCGAACGACGCCACCGGGTCCACGGGCTGGTGGAGAAACCGCCGCCGGGCACCGCACCGTCCAACCTGTCCATCGTGGGGCGCTACATTCTGCCGCCACAGGTTTTTGATTGCCTGGAACGTACGCCACCCGGCGCAAGGGGAGAAATCCAGCTAACCGATGGCCTCTCGCTGCTGATGGAAGATGTTGCGCTGTACGCCTGCGAGTTCGACGGCATTCGGTACGACGGCGGCAACGCCATGGGTCTGCTGCGCGCATCCCTGGAACACGCCCTCGCCCGCGATGACACCAGAGCGGCAGCGGTGGAGCTGGTGCGGAAACTCGCGGCTGGGTTGGGTGAGCCGGAGTAGTTTGGGGGTCTTGTGGATGGTGATTGGGTGTGGATGTTATTGAGCTGGCGTCAGGTGGTCAGGATGTTCGGTCTGCCAGAATGTCCGGTTTTAGTCAGCCCCACGGCCGAGGATTTACGCGAAAGATTAAGCCCCTGATTTCCTGGCCTGCGAGGTTGGCTCAAGAACCGAGTTCGCTGCACGAGGCGTAGCGACGTCCGAGGTGGCCGTTAAGACCGCGCCGTTGAAGTAGTACACGACGGCGATCTGCGCACGGTACCAAATTGCGATATTGACGCTTACGGATTGGAGGCCCTTCGACGGGTTCAGGGTGAGCGCGGTGGTTGGTTTGAGCAGCCCTTGGACGGAGCAGGATGAGTGGGGGAACCGGTTCGGGGGAGATATTTTACAGGTCCTGGCGGCGGATGCCAGGGCCTCTCGATTATCGGAACGTAGCGATCAAAGGTGAGCTGATGACAGTGTTGGTCGATACGGCTACGAGATTGCCGCGCTGCGCTCGCAATGACATTAGGGGACAATCGAAAGACCCTGGGCGGTTGCCGGTTTAATTGACAGGCCCGGCGACGTGCCCGTAGAATTGCTTGCGCTGCAGCCCAACGCCTCGGAGGCTTGGGCGCAACTATGATTCAGAATTTCCCACACCACACGCCCCGAATTGAGGAGGCGCCAAGCTATGGCAACGAAAGCCTTTTTGCTGGTTGAAACCGCCGTCGGTCGTACCCGCGACGTGGCCACCACTCTGCGCGATTTGGACGGCATTGAGTCGGTGGATGTTGTTACCGGCCCTTACGACATCATCGCTGTAATCTCTGGAGACGATATGTCGGTGGTCGGCGGGCTGGTCACCGAAAAAATCCACACCGTAGTTGGCGTGGTTCGCACCGTAACTTGTGTGGCGGTGGGCGCGTAAGCTCAGGCTCCAGCCCGCTAACTGACCGAGAATAACAGGGGGTTCTAGTGGAGTATCGCTTCACTTCGGGCGACGACGAGTTTCGTCGCGAGCTTCGCCAGTTCATCAAGGGCGAGTTGCCCCCCGACTGGGAGGGCGGCGGCCGCTGGCCGGAAGAATACGACTGGGACTTCACGATGCAGATGCGCGGGCGTCTGGCAGACAAGGGCTGGCTGACCATGCACTGGCCGGAGGAATACGGCGGTCAGGACGCCTCACCGGTGCGGTCGGCCATCTACAACGAGGAGCTGGCCTACCTGCGCGCGCCGGGACGGGACATATTCGATGTGCGAATGCTCGGCCCGACGCTGATGATACACGGCACCGAGGAGCAGAAGCAGGCTCACCTGCCATCAATTGCCCGGGGCGAAGTGCAGTGGTGTCAGGGTTACAGCGAACCCGAATCCGGCTCCGACCTGGCGTCCCTGAGCACCCGCGCCGTGCGCGATGGCGACGAGTATGTCATCAACGGCGCCAAGATCTGGACGACGCTGGCCCACCGCTCCGACTGGATCATGTGCCTGGCCCGCACCGACCCGGAAGCGCCCCGGCATCGGGGCATCAGCTTCATCCTGGTGGACATGAAGTCGCCCGGAATCGAGGTGCGTCCGGTAATCAATATGACCGGCGGCCACGAGTTCAATCAGGTAATATTCGACAACGTGCGCGTTCCCAGCAGCAACCTGGTAGGCGAGGAAAACCGCGGTTGGTACGTGGCGGTTACGCTGTTGGACTTCGAGCGTTCCGGCATTGACTATTCGGCCATCTCACGACGCCTGCTGGACGATACCCGCCAGTATGCCGACAGCGTGTCCAGGGACGGCGGCCGCATCACCGACGTTCCCTGGGTACGCAACCTGCTGGCCGACCGTTACATAGAGAGCGAGGTTGCCCGCCTGATGGCTTACAACGTGGCGTGGATGCAGGGTGAAGGGCTGGTGCCCAATAAAGAGGCATCCATGAGCAAGGCGTTTGGCAGCGAGACGCTGCATCGTTCTGCCAACAGCGTGCTGGAAATTGTCGGATTACCCGGGGCATTGGGTCGCAACGAGGAGCGGGCACCGCTGAAAGGCCGGTTGCCGGAGAACTGGATGATCAGCTTCTCGCACAAGATTGCTGGCGGTACGTCCGAAGTGCAGCGCGGCATCGTGGCCAGCCGTGGATTGGGATTGCCGCGCGGATAATCCCAAGGATCGGCTACGCCGCTAGCCGAGCGAACACGTCAATTTCGGATGGCGAGAGTTCCTGCATCGCGTGGCGGCAACGTTTCAAAATACGGAACACCGTGCGTTTGGTGATGCGGAACCGAGCCGCAGCCTCGGAAACCGAAAGTTCCTCATTTTGTATCACCGACATTATCCGCAGGTCGCGGGCCATACGGCGGTACCTGGAGTACCACGCCATGTCGTCAAACTTGCAGCGTGGGAGAGGGCAACCCAGGCAGGCTTCCGCCACTTCGCAGCCGGTGTCTTCGTAGTGGTCAATGCCTGGCTCCACCGTAATGGACTGGTTAGGCGCTACCGCATTTATCGCATACATATCGACACTCCGGAACCTGTGTTCTAATCCAATGACAGGATTATAGAACGCTAGTTCGCAGGGCGTCAATCAGACTTTAGAACATATTATCGCCATTTTTTGGCAATTTGTGGCGTTGGTTTTCAGTCGGTTCCCGAATATATAGTGGTCTGCCGTGGCACGTGATACCGTCCCTTGGATTACCAATGAGAAACTCCGGCATCCGACGGCATTTCAAGTAACGTGAAACCAGAATCAGTCAGGCGCTTTCCAGAAAACGACGCAGGATAGCGGCGGCGGCCCCGGCGTCCACGGCTCCCCGTTCCCGGCTGGGACTGCGACCCGAGTCGATCAAATCGGCGGCGGCGGCGGATGACGTATACCGTTCGTCAACGGTGATGATGGGGATCTCCGTGAGGCGTTCCAGCGCCCGGATTAGCGAGGTCGTTTTGCGCGCCTGTTCGCCGGCCTGCCCACGGGTGTTGTAGGGCATACCCACGATGATGGCCACCGCGTCCCTCTCCACCGCTGCCTGGAGGATACGCGCGGCGTCGACCCGTAATGTCGTCCGTTCCAGATGCCCGGCTGGCAGTATCAACGTGCCGGGCGGGATACTCACGGCCAGCCCGATGCGGCGGTCGCCAACGTCCAGGCCCAACAGACGCCCGGCCTCGGCAAGATGCGCGCCGGCGTCCGGATTGGTCGCAGGATGGCTCAGTGGTTCAACCCTTCGCGCACCAGACGGGCCACGCCGTCGAGGGCGGCGCCGAGGCGATCCGCCTGCTTGCCGCCGGCCTGGGCCATGTCAGGGCGTCCGCCACCACCACCGCCCATTACTTTGGCGGCGTCGCGCGCGATATTGCCGGCGTGGAGACCGCGTTCCACCAGATCGGGCGTAATCATGGTGATGATTACCGGTGCGTCGTTGACCACCGCGCCCAATGCGATGACGGCGCTCCCCAGCTTTTGCTTCAGGAAGTCGCCCATCTCCCGGATGGCTTCCACGTTGTGTGCCGAGGTCGTGTTGGCGACGAGTTTCACTCCGTCCACATCTTGCACACGTTCCAGCAGGGTTTCGGCTTCGGAGCGCAGGCCGATTCGCTCCGCCTCGGCGAGGCGATGGCGGAGGACGTCGGTATCGGCCATGTAGGCTTCCAGGCGGGCTTCCAGTTCGTGGACGGGCGCCTGCAGTTTTTGGGAGATTGCCTGCAGGGTTGCGGCCTGCTCCACGAATAATTCTTCAGCAGCGCGGCCCGTCATCGCCTCAATGCGCCTCATGCCGCCGCCAATGCTGGATTCGCCCAGGACTACCAGGGTGCCCACTTCGCCGGTGGCGTGGACGTGGGTGCCGCCGCAAACCTCGAAGCTGAACGGGTCAAGGTCGTCGTGGCCCGCCATACGCACAACTCGGACGACGTCGCCGTACCGGTCGCCGAAGAAGGCCAGCGCGCCATCTTGGACGGCATCGGTGTAGGTCGTTTCCTGAGCGGTTACCCCCAGGTTGCTTCGGATCTTCTGGTTGGCGAGACTCTGCACGGCCAGCTGCTCATCCGGGGTGAGCGGGCCGACATGGTTGAAGTCGAAGCGCAGGCGTCCGGGGGCGCACAGGGAGCCGGCCTGACGGACGTGGGGGCCGAGGACTGAGCGCAGTGCGGCGTGGAGCAAGTGGGTACCGCTGTGATTGCGGGAAGAGTCGAGCCGGCGCTCGACCTCTACCTCGGCGGCTACGGCGTCGCCCAGGGCGATATCCCCGTCGGCGACGGTGCCGCGGTGGACGATGAGGCCGGCCACGGGGCTCTGGGTGTCCTCGACGCGGAGATGGCCGTTGGGTCCTGTAATGACACCGTGGTCGCCGACCTGACCACCGCCTTCGGCGTAGAAACAGGTTTCGGCGAGGACAATCTCGACGTGCTGGCCACGGGTGGCGTGTCCAACGGCCTCGCCATCGTGCAGGATGCCGACGATGCGGGAGTCTACGGCGGTGCGGTCGTACCCGGTGAATGGGGTGCTGCCAGCGCCGAGGTTTTCGTAGGCGGTAACGATTTCCATGCCGCCCGTGACCTGACGGCCGGCGCGGTCGCGTACCCGCTTGGCATCCATCTCGGCGTTGAAGCCGTCCATGTCTACGGAGAGGCCGTACTCACGCTGGGCGATTTCGGCTGTGAGTTCAGGCGGAAATCCGTAAGTGTCATAAAGGGTGAAAGCATCTCCGCCGTCGAACCAAATGTCTTCGCGAAACTCAGCTCCTCTATCAGACGCGGCTGCTGTAATCTCGAGACGACGATTTTCACGCATACGGGCCAGCATATCGAGACCAACGCCAAGTGTGTTTCCAAACCGTTCTTCCTCGATTCCGATGACCCGCTGGATGAAGTCGTGGTTTTCGGCCAGGGCGGGGTAGGCGGCGGCGAAGCGGTCCATGACGGCGGCGGTTACCTCGGTCATGAAGGGGCGGTCTAGCCCCAGTTGCCGGCCGTAACGGATGGCGCGGCGGATGATGCGGCGCAGGACGTAGCCGCGTTCGCTGTTGGACGGTACCACGCCATCGCTGATCAGGAACGATGCGGCGCGGGCGTGCTCGGCAACCACCCGGATAGCGAAATCGGTTTCGGTTTCCGCGCCGTACTGCACGCCAGCCAGGTGGCACACTGCATCCACGATGGGGCGGAAAAGGTCGGTTTCGTACACGTTGGGCTTGCCCTGCAGGATGGCGGCGGCGCGTTCCAGCCCCAGCCCGGTATCAACGCTGGGCGCCGGCAGTGGAGTGCGGCTGCCGGCCGGATCCTGGTAGAACTGCATGAACACCAGGTTCCACAGTTCGACGAAGCGTTCGCAGTCGCAGTTGGGATGGCAGCCGCTGGGTTGGGCTTCCGGGCCACCGGCAGATTCACTGCGGAGCAACGCGGTGAGTTCATCGGGCGGCGTCATCTCGTCAGTTTGGGAATGCTGGCCGACGCCCTTCTCGGCGCCGCCGTCGTAATGCAGCTCGGAGCAGGGCCCGGTTGGGCCTTCCAGCCCGGCCGGCCCCCACCAGTTATCCTTGTTACCGTAGCGGTAGATGCGCTCCGGCGGCACACCGATGTCGTTGCGCCACAGCTCGTAGGCCTCATCGTCGTCAAGGTGAATCGTCACGTAGAGGCGGTCGGGTTCTAGGCCGAACAGATCGGTGCACAGTTCCCAGGCGAAGGCCACTGCATCCTTCTTGAAATAGTCTCCGATGCTGAAGTTGCCCAGCATCTCAAAGAAAGTGAGGTGCTTGTGGTCGCCGACCTCGTCGATGTCGGTGGTGCGGAAGGATTTTTGGCAGCTGGTGAGGCGAGGGCGCGGCGGGGTCTGCTCGCCCATGAAGAAGGGTTTGAAGGGCACCATGCCGGCGGACGTGAAGAGCAGCGTAGGGTCGCCGGCGGGGATGAGCGACGCGGACGGCATATGGAGATGGCCGCGTTCCTCGAAAAACTGGATGTACGAGTTGCGGATGCTGTCGCCTTCCATATCAGGTTACGACTCCCGTTGATTTAGTTACGAATTAAGGTCGTGAATGCTGTCTTGCCGATTGTATGGTACGGCTTGTGGAGCGTCAACAATACATGGCGCTTTTGCCCTTTCGCCGGCCCCTTTGCCCAACACAGTTGCGGTCCGCGCTCACCCTAACCCTCTCTCCGAGCACGAGGGGATGAGGCCCCGAAGTTGTAGAAAAGCCCCTCTCCCAATGTAGGAAAGGTTTGGGTGAGGGCAGTCATCCGTCGGTCTGGCCAGGGGCAATATCCTCGTAGAGAGTAGCCAGGGCGGTGGCCAGGGCGTGGGGGCGTTCGGCGAACTCGGTGGTTGGGTACCATTCGTAGTCGAAGCTGCGGACCACCACGCCATCTATGCTGGTTCTGAGGTTGGATACGATGACGCGAAACCCCACCACGTTGGATGCCTGTTCTGCGAGTTGCTCCAGGATAACGTTGGGGCAGTCGAAGATGACCATGAACCCGCCCTGCCGCTGCCCGTTGGTGACGCGACCACGAAACACCTTGCCAGAGAGATCCATTTCGACAATGGTGTAGCGCCGCTCTTCGGCCCCGTGGTCGGGCCAACCGATGTAGATGTCGCCGCCGACGGCCCAGTGGTGCATGGTATCGGGACTCCGGTGGTGGGATGGCGTCCATCCTAACGACAGCCGGCGTGGGGCGCAAGAAAGGACCGGCGACGTAACAGTTCAGACTTGGTGAGGTGAATTGGCCGAAGGCGGGTTGCCGAACGCTGGCACGGGTGGCGGTGGTTATGTCATATACAGGGCATGGATACTGAAGTGGACCTGACCACCGTCGACCGCGCTGTCCTCATTGCCATCATCGCCGAGTTACAGGCGGTGATTGAGCGGTTGCAGCGGCGGATTGCCGAACTGGAAGGCCAGGCGAAACCGGGCGGCCCGCTCCGAATGCCCGGCCTCAAGGCGAAATCGGGCCGGAAGCCCCCAGCGCAGCCGGGGCCCCGCAAGCAGCGACGCCACGGCTTCGCCCGCCCGCGCATGACACCGACCCACCGGGTGGAGCACGTGATGGAGAACTGTCCCGATTGCGGCGCCCACCGGTCCGGCGGCTGGATCCAGCGCACTCGGGAGGTCATCGAGCTGCCGGTGGTTCCCGCGCAAGTCACCGAGCACGTCTACATTGCTCGGACTTGCCCGGCCTGCCGACGGCGCTGCACACCTCCGGCGGAACTGGGCGGCGTGGTCTTGGGTCAGCAGCGCCTCGGCGTCAACCTGCTCAGCCTGATCGCCACGCTGCGGGAAGAGGGGCGGCTGCCCATCCGCAGCGTCCAGTGGTATCTGGACACCGTGCATCAGTTGCGCCTCAGCGTGGGGGCCATCGTGAGCGCCATCCATCGCACGGCGCAGCGGGCCCAACCGGCAGTGGCCGCGATCCTGGACCGCATCCGCGCCAGCCCAGTGGTCCACGCCGACGAAACCGGCTGGCGTCAGAGCGGGGCCAACGGCTACGTGTGGACTTTCAGCACCCCCACCGAACGCTACTTCCTGCGGCGGGGTCGGGGCAAAACAGTCGTGGACGAGGCGCTGAGCGATGCTTTCTCCGGAGTATTGGTCAGCGATTTCTACGCCGCCTACCACCATTATGACGGCCCCAAGCAGCGGTGCTGGGCCCACCTGCTGCGGGACATCCACGACCTGCGCACCCGCTACCCCGATGCTGCGCCACTGGCCAGGTGGGCCGACGCCGTCCACGGGATTTACGACCGGGCCAAAGCCTGCACTCATCCCCAGGCCAAGCGGCGGCGCACCGCCCAACTGGCCCTGGAACGACAACTGCTGGCCCTCGGCCAGCCTTTCCGGCACGACCCGTCGGCAACCCAGGCCAAGCTGTGCCGACGCATCGAGCGCCACATCAAGGAACTCTTCGTATTCGTGGCCGAACCGGACGTGCCTTCAGACAACAACGCTGCCGAACGCAGCCTGCGCCATCTGGTCATCAGCCGCAAGATCAGCGGCGGCACCCGCTCGGAGCAGGGCACCGAGAGCAAGATGACGCTGGCATCCATCTTCGGCACCTGGCGCGCCCAAGGTCTAAATCCTCTCGCCGCCTGCCGTCAGCTGCTCGTTTCCCCTCTACTCTGAACTGTTACCCGGCGACGACCTGGCCTGCTGATTGCCGGCGGCCATCTGGGTGGTCGATTAATGGCGAGCCCGTCGAAGCATGGGTAGGCAGCCGTTTCGATAGGCTCGAAATAATCGTTCGACAGGCTCAGGATGAGTTGGCTATTCAGTCAGATAGTCAAAAGTTGCTGCGACCGGTAGGCGGCTACCGCTGCTGGCGTTCCTCGCGCAGGGCAATGAGCGCCAACGGAACCGACGAGACAATCACCAGCAGAAGGGCCGGCGCCGCTGCGCGGGCGAAGAACGCCTCTTCCGCCGCCGCCCAAACTGACGACGCCAGCGTGGTGAAACCAATCGGGCTCAGGATGAGCGTGGCCGGCAGTTCCTTCATGGTCAGCAGGAATACCAATGCTGCCCCGGTGAGAATACCGGGGCGAATCAGCGGCAGGGTAACCGTAAACAATACCGCCAACGGCGGTTTGCCCAGGCTGCGTGCCGCTTCTTCCACCTGGGGACGAACCTGTGAGAGTGAGGTTCGCAGCGACCCGACGGCGGCCGGCAGGAAGAGTGTTACGTACGCCACCGCCAGCATCGCAATGGACTGGTACAGCCACTGAGCATAGTTGGCTCCGAAGTACACCAAACCCAACGCGATGACGATTCCAGGCAGAGCGAATCCGACAAACCCCAGCCGCTCCAGCCACCTGCTGAACAAACCGGGGTAACGCACGACCAGCACGGCGATTGGCGCAGCGCACACCACCGTCAGCGCCGCCGCCATCACCGACACGGCCACCGAGTTTGCCGCCGCCCGCCACAGCAGAGCCAGCGGTTCCCCGGCGGCCACTCCCCGCACCGTCCAGAACACCAACACGCCCACGGGCAATCCCAACGCAACCAGCGCGGTCAGCCCGCAGTAGACGAGAGCCGGCCAGCGCCAGTGTCCCAACGGCACCACCTCAGGGAGACGCGTCGCGCCGGCGCCGCTGCGGTAGTAACGCATCCGACCTCGTGCAGAGTGCTCGCCCCAAACCACGGCCAGCGCAAGGGCGATCAGCGCCAGCGACCAGGCCGCAGCCAGGGTGCGATTCAGAGCCGAGCCATACTGGACGAAGATGCTCCAGGTGAAGGTTTCGTAGCGCATCATGGCCACGGCGCCAAAGTCGCTCATGGTGTACAGCGCAGTGAGCAGTCCGCCGGCCAGTATCGCCGGGCGCAGCATCGGCAGGGTTACCCGCCAGAAGGTTTGCCAACGGTTGTGGCCCAGCGCCCGCGCCGATTCCTCCAACGCTGCGTCGAGATTCCACAGGGCCGCCCGTACGGTCAGCAGGACATAGGGAAAACTGATTATGATGAGGGTGAACGCCGCGCCCGGAAAGCCGTAGATGCTGGGCAACCGTTCCACGCCAAAGGCGACTTCCAGCCAACCTTGCAGGATGCCGCGCGGCCCCAGCCCGATGGCAATAGCAAACCCCACGATGTAGGACGGCAACGCCAGCGGCAGCATGGTCGCCACCCTCCAGAACCCGCGCCACGGCAGGTCGGTGCGCACCGACAACCACGCCAGCGGAACCGCGATGACGATGCAACCCACCATGACGGCGGCCGTCAGGGACAGCGTGCGCAGCACCACCCACAACGTGCGTATGCGGAAAATCAGCTCGGCGGCATCAGGGCCGGCTCCGACGGTGCGGATGGCAAGGTACACGGGGGCGATCAGCAGCAGGGCAGCAATAACCAACGCCGGCAGCCAGATCACCGCCGGCGGTCGTGTGGCGCCGACGAATAGGTGCCTGATGACAGAGTGTGGGGTAACGGGGTTCAGCATGGAAGGGTCGGAATTACACGATTGGCGGGTTCGGACTCAGCCTGATTTTTCACCGGGGAGACGGTTGCGTAAAGTGTCATGGCATCGTGGGCCGAGGGTGGCAAGCTCGATGCGGGTTTCCAATGGGATGGGACCGAGGTAGTGTCCCGTCAAGTAGTGTAAAAGCGCGTCATCCCTTTTGATGTTGATCAGGCCGCTGCGTCCAGCATATTGGACTTCGGCAGTGCCTCGTTGCCGGCGGCGTTGGGGATGGTGAGGTAGCGGCGGGCTTCGGCCCATTCGTCGTGTTGCTCGGCCAGCACCGCGCCCACCAGGCGCCGCGCCGACAGCCGGTTGGGGAAAATGCCCACCACGTCAGTCCGGCGCCTTATCTCCCGGTTCAGCCGTTCCTGCGGGTTGTTGGACCACAGCTTCTGCCAGTGGGCCACTGGGAAGGCCGTGAAGGCCAGGATGTCCGGCGCGGCATCCGCCAGCAGTTCGGCCACCTGGGCAAAGGGCTCCCGGAGTTGTTCCACCACTCGGTCCAATTGGCCGTGGACCTCGGCGGGAGACAGTTGCTGGTAGATGGTGCGGACCATGGTGGCCACGCCGGGTTGGGCACGCTTGGGCACTCGGGTGAGCAGGTTGGCCATGAAGTGGGTGCGGCAGCGTTGCCAGCTGGCCCCAGTGAACACCGCGGCGATGGCGTTCTTCAGCCCCTGGTGAGCATCGGAGGTTACCAGCTCCACCCCGCTGAGGCCCCGAGCGGTCAGCGACCGCAGGAAGGCCAGCCAGAAGGCGCCGTCCTCGCTGGCGCCCACGTCCATACCCAGGATCTCACGCTGCCCTTCGGCATTGACCCCCGTCGCCACCACCACGCAGACGTTGACGATGCGGCCGCCCTCCCGCACCTTCTGGGTCAGGCCGTCCAGCCACACGTAGGGGTAGGGACCACCGTCCAGGGGCCGACCCAGGAAACTCTCCACCACCTCATCCAGTTGCTGGCAGATGCGCGACACCTGGCTGCTGGAGATGCCGTCGCAGCCCAGGGCCTTGATCAGATCATCCACCCGCCGAGTGGACACGCCTTCTACATAGGCTTGCTGGATGACGGCCAGCAGGGCTTTCTCGCTGCGCCGCCGCGGTTCCAGCAGGCTGGGGAAGTAGCTGCCTTCCCGCAGCTTGGGAATATGCAACTCCATGGTGCCGACCCGGGTGTCCCAGGTGCGGTTGCGGTAGCCATTGCGGTAGGTGACCCGCTCTGGGCTGCGTTCGCCGTGCTGGGCGCCGATCTGGGCGGAAACCTCGGCGTCCATGATGCCGTCCACCAGGACCCGCAGTGCTTCCCGCAGCAAGTCCACGTCTCCGTCCATACCACGCTTGCGTAATAATTCCAAAAGATCCATTCTTTGCTTGACCACCGTCGTTCTCCTTGGTTGGGTTGTTGTGATTCCACAAGGATGACGCGGTGGTCAGCGTTTTGCCAACCGCCTAACTCTTACACCACTTCCTGGGACTCTACTGGGACCGAGTGACCGCGTCCGACGGGATTGCCGCGTCGCTCCTCGCAATGACCGGTGTGGCAGGGTTTCGTTGCTATGACGGGTTAGGCTGAAGTCCGGTTGCAGTTATGGGTTGCGCAATTGCCTCCGGTTGGGACGGAGAGTTGGGACGCTGCTATGTCTTGGGGTTGATGGTATCAAAGTTATACTGGCCTCGCCGGGAGGAGGGTTCCGGCGGGGCCAGTTGCCTGAGAGTAGGCGGGTCGGGGTGTTGCCGCCGCTATGGCAACGCTCCAACTTTTTGCAGCAAGGCTTGAGTACCGGCCAGGTCCGACAGATCAGCCAGGGTAATGTCAGGCTGCGCGATGTCTGCCAGCGGAGTTAGCAAAACGGACGGCCGGACATCTGCCACCAATGGGTATTCGAAGGTTGAACCGGCGAAATACTGCTGACCCACCTGGCTCAACAGGAACCTGATGAATTGCTCGGCGTTCTCCGGGTTGTCGGCAGTGTTCAGTATGCCAGCGCCTGAAACCAGGACGATGGAGCCGGGCCCGCCGGCACGCAGGTGGGCGTTGCGGGCCGGGAAGTCTTCGCCCTCTTCGGCCAGGAACTGGTGCAGGTAGTAGTGGTTGACCAGCCCGACATCGATCTCCCCGGATGCCGCCGCAGCAACCTGCGGGGTGTTCTTCGGATAGTCCTTCGCGTCGTTGGCCAGCATCGCTCGCAGCCATTCCTCGGTACTCGCTTCACCCCAGCCGACTCGGAGCGCCGTAACCATTGCCTGGAACGAGCCGTTGGTGGGCGCCCATCCGACGCGGCCTTTCCACTCAGGCTGCGTGAATCCCCACAGATCGTCGGGCAGATCGGCTTCGCTGAGGTTGTCGGTGCCATACACCACCACGCGGGCCCGGCCGGTAATGCCGACCCAATGGCCGGCGGACGAACGTGCCCACTCCGGCGTCAACTCGATGATGTCGGCCGGCAGCGTTGACATCATACCGGACACGGCGGCGAGGCCACCGGGGTCTTGCGCGTAGAAAACATCGGCTGGCGAGTTGTTGCCCTCTTCCAGCAACGTGGCCGCCAGCTGGCCGGTGCTGGCATATTTGACCTGCACGTCGATGCCGGTCGCGCCCTTGAACTGCTGAATGATGGGATCAACCAGGGACTTGCTGCGACCAGAATAGACGACCAGTTTGCCGGGGTCTTGCCCTGGTGCGGTTTCCGTGACCAACCGGGGCACCTCAACTTCCCGCGTAACCTCCACCGGGGCAACCGGATTGCCCGCGCACGCCATCACGGCGATCGCCAGCATCGCAATGAACGCGAAGGACACGACGTGTCGGTTACCGTGGCAAACGTTCGAACCGACCTTCATCTTGCCAATCTTCATCATGCAACCTCCAGCGTTCGTCCAGGAATTCCGCATCTAGTTGTTTGATACGACACCGCGAATGTGGTGCAACGATGCCTTGACATCAACGGACCAATAAGCCATATATCGTGGCAGCGCACGCCAAATATTAGTGCTGACTTATTTTGCTGTCAAGCCGGTATTTACGACTAATTTCGGCGGCGATTATGTTCCCACCGTCGGCGTGCTCGAAAACGTCATACGCGCGGCAGGAGCATTATCGGTATTGTCCTGCAACCGGCGGCAGTAATTTCGAGCCGCCGCCTCTGAATATCACCGTTCGACACTGGGAATAAGATTGTGATTTCCCTTACTGGACGTCGCCCGGAAGTATTGACAAGGAAATATCGTGTCGGTAGACTGACGCCAACAATCAACGGCCATTGACTTGAACACCGTATGCGCACTAACAATGATGTTCGCCCGGTCTAAACAAAACCCACAGTCTGCCAGCGTCGCCGCCATATCCGAGGGCTATGCCCTGGAGTTACGGGGCGTAAGTAAATCCTTCGGGGCCACGCAAGCGGTTGCCGATGTCAACATTGATTTGCAGCGCGGCGAGATTTTGTGCCTGCTGGGCCCCAGCGGATGCGGCAAAACCACCACCCTCCGCCTGATTGCCGGCTTTGACACCCCCGACAGCGGTGTTGTCAGAATAGGCGACCGCACGGTGTACGGCGGTGGCGCCAACGAGAGCCCGGAACGCCGACGCATCGGTATGGTGTTCCAGGAGGGTGCGCTGTTCCCGCATCTGACGGTTGAGCAGAACATTGCATTCGGTTTGCCGAGGGGACGCCAGCGCAAACAGCAAGTCGCTGAGTCGCTGCGGACGGTGGGCCTGGAAGGCTACGGCGAACGGTATCCCCACGAACTATCGGGCGGGCAGCAGCAACGAGTTGCGCTGGCTCGCGCGTTGGCCCCGGAACCTGACCTGATCCTGATGGACGAGCCGTTTTCCAGCCTGGACCCGGGCCTGCGCGACCAACTGCGTCAGGATGTGGCGGCCATCCTGCGCGCGCGCAACGCCACCGTGGTTTGCGTGACTCACGACCAGGAAGAAGCGATGCAGTTGGGCGATCGCGTGGCGGTGATGCAGGACGGGCGCATTGAGCAACTGGGCTCGCCGGAAGAGGTGTTTCACCATCCTGACACCCAGTTTGCGGCCGAGTTTTTCGGCACGGCGGACTTCCTGCCAGCGTGGCGGGATGCCGAATATCTGGCCAGCGAAGTTGGCCGCGTGCCGTGGCCGGCCTCCTGTCCCACCGGCCAGCAGTTGCAGGTGATGATTCGCCCCGACTGCGTGGACATTCACCCCGACGATGCGGGCGCCGGTGTGGTGCTGCAACGGGAGTTTCGTGGCGCGTTCCACCTGTACACCGTGGGCCTGCCTTCGGGACACCGGGTGCGGGTGCTGAAGTCCCACCTGGTGCACCTGGATCCGGGCACCCGTGTTGGGCTGTCGATGCGGCAGGGGCACACCATGCAGCCATTCGTCGACGGCATGGCGCAGGGATAGCTGCCGGGTCGGGTTGGTGGGGGCGACGTGCGTTGCCCGTCCCCGGATGGTGAGCTTGAGCAGCATGTGAGGATGATCCTTCGACGGGCTCACGGCGATCCTTCGACGGACTCAGGACGGGCGGGGGTGGTTTGGGTAGTGCTTCGGTACGTTCAGGATGATCCTTCGACAAGCTCAGGACGAACGGGGGTTGGTTGAGTGGTGCTTTGGTAGGCTCAGGACGAGCAGGGCAATCGCATATTGGGCTAAATATAAGAAATAGGCTAAAATGAGGGCCATTCGGATGCGGGGAGGGGTGGCAAATGGCCAGTGGGCGTGAAAGGGGCTGGGTGGTAGAACACTTTGCCGGACTGGTGGATCCACGGGCGGAGCGGGCCAAGCGCCACGAGTTGCTGGACATCATCGTCATCACCATCTGCGGGGTGATCTGCGGCGCCGACAACTGGGTGGAGATCGAGGAGTTCGGCAATGCCCGCCTAGAGTGTCAATGACGGGTTAGAAATGAGCCATTTTAACGGTTTAAAATTGAACCACTTGGTATTTGCTCAGCGATTCGGTCAGTGCGCGTAGTTGTCGCCGGCCTCCTCCGACGCTGCGCTGATGTGGTGTTGCGACGGGAATAGCCCCGCCTGGCGTTTCTCCCTGAGCCGGTAGCTCTCGCCGCGGATGTTGAGCACGTGGCTGTGGTGCAGCAGCCGGTCCAGCACCGCCGAGGCGATCACGCTGTCGCCCAGCAGTTCACCCCACTCGCCGAAGCCCTTGTTGGAAGTGAGGATGATGCTGCCCCGTTCCCTTCGGCAGGCTCAGGGCCGGCTGCCCGGGCCGATACCAGGGTGAAGAAAGCGGTGGCCGACTCCCGGTCGTAGGGCCAGATGCCGAATTCGTCCACGACCAGCACCTTGGGCGCCAGGTAGACCTTCATCCGCCGGTCCAGGTTGTGCTCGGATCTGGCCTTCCTGAGGTCCTCCATCAGGTCGTAGGCGCGGACGAAGTAAGCGCCGTGGCCATTCTCGATGGCCCTGAGCGCCAGGGCGATGGCCAGATGGGTCTTGCCCACGCCGGGCGGTCCCAGCAGCAGGACGTTGGTGGCCTCGGCGACGAAGGCCAGGTTGGCCAGTTCCTTGACCAGCCGCTCGTCGATGGAGGGCTGGAAGGCGAAGTGGAATTGCTCGAAGGTACGCTGAAAGGGCAGATGGGCCAGCCGGGTACGAGTGGTGAGGTAGCGTTCCCAGCGGGCGGCTACCTCCACGCCGAGCAGTTCGGCCAGCAGCTCGGGATAGGTCAGCTGCTTGCTGGCCGCGGCGTCCAGGGTGTTGTCCAGGACTTCGACGGCCTGCTTGAGGCCCAGGGTTTCCAGGTGCTGGCGCACTTGTTCCAGAGCGATCATGCCACACCTCCCGCCACCAGCTCGTACACTTCCAGCGAGCGGCGTTCCACCTCGCCCGCGGGAATCTGCACCGCCACTGCCTCTTTCCGAGGCCGGTGGTCACCCCTGGGCAGGCCCGACCACTGGCCGGGCAGGATGAAGCGCTGCTTGGGCTGTTGCGCTCGGGGATGCACGGCGATGCGCTCAGCACCGGACCAGATTTCCACCGTGCCCTGGCGCTCCCCCACCTGCACCGTGGCCCCTACCCACTTCCAGTGGACGCCGTACCGGGAGCCCTCCCAGCTGACGAAACCGTCCCCTGGGACACCTTGCGGTCCTCTCGCAGGTACGGCGCCAGCGTGGCCCGATCAGGCAGCTTCCCCAGGTGGGGCCGCTCCTCGGCCAGCATCTCCCACGGCACCCGGTGGGTCGTTCCGTGCACCCGCGCGTTGGCCACCACGTCGCACCACTCCAGCCCTTGCCGGTTCAGGTCGGCCCGTTTCCAGATGATGCCGTGGTGAAGCGGATGCTGGGCCACATGTTGCGCCGCACGTACTTGACCCCGTTCTCCACCTTGCCCTTGGTCTGGGCTCGGTAGGGCCGGCACAGCCGAGCCTCAAAACCCACCCGCCGGGCGAAGTCCAGCATCCGCTGGTTCCAGATCGGCCGCTTCTCCTCGTCCCGGCCCAGCGTGACCACCTTGGCATTGTCGTAAAGGCACCGGCGCGGCACGCCGCCCAGGTACTCGAAAGCGTTCACGTGGCACTGGATGAAGGCCGCGGTGTCCGCCTTGCGCACCAGTTCCACGTAGCAGGCCCGCGACCAGCCCAGCGTCATCACGAACACCCAGACGCGGCGCTGCTTCCCGTCAGTGCCGATGTACGACAAACTCCCCCAGTCCACCTGCGCCTGCTCTCCCGGCTCCGTCTCAAACCGCATCGTCGCCCTCCGGCTGACGACGCCGGCGCCGCGGCCTCACGTATTCCGACAAGATCGTGTTGCTGCCGTCGTACCCCAAGTCGCGCAACTCCCGCAGCAACACCACGCAGTTTTCCAGCCCATCCCCCAGCCGCCGGTCAATGTGCTCGGTGTAGGGATCCAACTTCGACCCTCGTCGGGATCGCGGCTTGGGCCGTATCGCCTCCGGTGACTTCAGATACCGCAACACCGTATTCCGTGCGAGCCTCAACTCCCGAGCAATCGCCCGCGTCGAATGACCCGCCCCTCTCATCTCGTAAATCTGTTTCACGTCTCCACCTCTTAGTACTACAGTCGCATATTAGGGGGTAAAATAGGCCATTATCCGGTGAGGGGGGTGCGGCGGTGACGGCGCGTGAAGAGGAACTGGCGGAAGTGGCCCACTGGGCCGAAGGGATTGAGCAGGTTCATTCCTGCATTGCCGGACGGTGCCGGCGCCCTGAGCCTCGCCGGCGGGTACTGGACTACTTGCGGGGACTGGTCAGCTCGGTCGAGCGCAAGAACGGGTGGCAACTGGCGGAGCAGGCGGGGGATGCCACACCCGACGGGGTGCAGCGCCTGCTGTCCACCTATCGCTGGGATGCGGACCTGGTTCGCGATGACCTCAGGGACTACGTGGTCGAGCAGCTGGGCGCCGCCGACGGGGTGCTGGTGGTGGACGAGACCGGCTTCCTCAAGAAGGGGAGCAAGTCGGTGGGAGTGCAGCGGCAGTACAGCGGCACGGCGGGGCGGATTGAAAACTGTCAGATCGGGGTATTTCTGGCCTACGCTGGCGCCAGGGGAAGAACCCTGCTGGACCGGGAACTGTATCTGCCTCAAGTATGGGCTGAGGACTGGGAGCGGAGGAAGGAGGCCGGAGTTCCGGGAGATGTTTCCTTTCGGACCAAGCCCCGGTTAGCCCAGGAGATGCTGGAACGGGCGCTGGAAGCGGGAGTTCCCTTTGCCTGGGTTACTGGGGATGCGGTCTACGGCAGCGACCGCCGCCTGCGGATGTGGCTGGAGCAGAAAGGGATGTCCCACGTGCTGGCCATCAAGAGCAACGAGCAGCTGTGGGTCTGGCCGGAAAAGGGCCCCCGCCAAGTGAGGGCGGACCGGTTAGCTGCGCTGGTTGATGCATCGCATTGGCAACGGCGCAGCGCGGGCGATGGCGCCAAGGGTCCCAGGGTTTACGATTGGGCCAGGGTGGAGCTACGGCCCCTGAAGGAACCGGGCAAGGGCTACTGGCTGCTGGCCCGGCGCAGCGTCACCAAGCCAGGGGAGTTGGCCTATTACGTGTGCTTTGGCCTCGAAGGAACCACCCTGGAGGAACTGGTGAGGATAGCTGACGCCCGCTGGGCCATCGAGGAATGCTTTGAGGAGGCCAAAGGCCAGGTGGGGCTGGACCAGTATGAAGTGCGCAAGTGGGACGGCTGGCGCCGGCACATCACCCTGGCCATGCTGGCCCAGGCCTTTCTGGCGGTGGCTCGGCATCAGGCGGCCCAGGGGGGATCGGGTAAAAAGGGGGCTGCCTCGAAGGGGAGGAAGGGCTGATACCGATGACGGTGCCCGAGGTGCGCCGATTGCTCTGCCGGCTGGTCTGGACGCCCTCCCTCCCGGTGGATTTGGTGTTGGCCTGGTCTCGGTGGAGACGCCGACATCAGGCCAGAGCCCAGCGTTGTCATTATCAACGCCGCCTCAAACTTCTGGCATCATATGTGCGACTGTAGTATTAGAACCTGTCTACGATCTCTGGAATAGGTTAAGTTGAGACTATTATCAGGGGAGGGGTAATCATGTCTCATTCCTATCCCAGCGACATCAGCCGGGAGCAATTCGCCCGTATTATGCCCGTGCTGGAGTCGGCCCGCCGTCGGACCAAGCCCAGCACCGTGGACTTGTATGACGTTTTCTGCGGGGTGCTGTACCTCTTGAAAAGCGGGTGCCAGTGGCGAATGCTGCCCGCGGACTTCTCCAATTGGCGCACTTGCTACAAGTATTTCCGGCAATGGAGCGAGCGGCCTGGCCTGGGTCAGGATTCCATTCTGGAGCAAGTCCTAAAAAAATCGGTTGGCGCGGCCCGACAAAGCAATGGACGAAAAGAGCAGACCAGCTTCTGCATCGTGGACTCCCAGAGCGTCAAGAACACGGACACCGCCGGGCACAAGGGCTATGACGCAGGCAAGAAGGTGTCGGGAATCAAGCGTCACATCGCGGTGGACACGCAAGGATTGCCCCATGGGATACATGTGACTACCGCCAATGTTACCGACCGGGCTGGAGCTTTGGCGATGTTTGACGAAAGCCGGGCCGACCTCAGCCAGGTCCAGAAGGTGCTGGTCGACGGGGGTTATACCGGGAAGCCCTTTGCCGCTGCGGTGCAAAGCTTGTTGGGGGCCTCGGTGGAAGTGGTGAAACGCAACGAACTGCACACCTTCGTGGTGCTTCCAAAGCGATGGGTGGTGGAGCGATCTTTCGCCTGGCTGGAAAAGTGCCGCCGACTCTGGAAGAACTGTGAAAGGAAGCTCAATACCAGCCTGCAAATGGTGGTGCTTGCCTTCACGGTGTTAATCCTAAAAAGATCGTAGACAGGCTCTTAGCAATTCTTCCAGGCACCTCCGCCATATGTCTGGCGATGATGCCCTTACTATCGAGGTGGCTCAATTCCAACCCGTAATTTTTGGCTCAGTTTAAACCCGTGAATAACAAGAGTGGTTGAGCCGGTTCTTACGGCTGCCCCACGGCATTCCATCCCACGATACCTTTGGGCGGGTGGACCCCGACCAGTTCGGCGCCTGTTTCATGAACTGGGTGCAATCGGTGGCCGAGTTGACCCAGGGAGAGGTGGTGGCCATCGACGGCAAGACCCTGAGGAGATGCCATGACCGGGGGCAAGGCCGGGCCCCGCTGCACCTGGTGAGCGCCTGGGCCGCCCAGAATCACCTGGTGCTGGGCCAAACCCGCACCCAGGCCCATTCAACGAAATCACCGCCATCCCCCAGTTGTTGGCGCTGCTGGAGTTGCGCGGGTGCATCATCACCATCGACGCCATGGGCTGCCAGACCGAGATTGCCCAGCAGATCGTCGACGGCGGCGCCGACTACCTGCTGGCGGTGAAGTCCAACCAGGGGGAGCTCTACGGAAACATCCAGGACCTGTTTCAGATGGCCGCTCAGGAAGGCGCCGCTCAGGAAGGTAGCGCTCAGGAAGGTAGCGCTCAGGAAGGAAGTCTTGCCGAAGAACCCGCCTACCATCGACCGGACTACCATCGCCAGGTGGACAAAGGCCACGGACGCCTGGAGACCCGGGAGTGCTGGGTGATCACCGACCCAGCAGAACTGGCCTACGTGGATCCCCACCGGCGCTGGCCAGGACTAAAAGGCGTGGCCAAGGTGTGCTACCGACGGGGCGTCCACCCGCAAGCACCTCGGCAAGCACCCCAGGACCCACCCTCGGAGGTCCGTTACTACATCTGCAGCTACCCGCCCAACGCGGCATCCCTACTCCAGGCCAGCCGTCAGCACTGGGGTATCGAGAACAGCCTCCATTGGGTGCTGGACATGGCCTTTGATGAAGACCACTGCCGAGTCAGAACCGGCCACGCCGACCAAAACCTGGCGGTGGTGCGACACTTGACCCTGAACCTGCTCAAACAGGAGCGCACCGCCAAAGTCGGCATCAAGGCCAAACGCAAAAAGGCCGGCTGGGACCATGACTACCTCCTCAAAGTCCTAAACTAAAGCCAAGGTGAAATGCGCAGATGGTGGGGGGCAAACGACGGAGCCGGGTCGTTCTCCAAGTACGGATGAGAGGGATTCACGGGCTTAACCCAGCTGATCATCATCGCCACTTAAATGTACATCCCACCTTGGCTTTAGTTTAGTATTCAGTCAAACCTGAAAGGGCAGATGAAGCGTGAAACGTGCCAGGGTTGTTACGCTGACTGGCAAACAGCGGTGCGGGAGGTGTGGCATCCATGGTTCAGGAGAAATACACGGTACGGTTGTCGGTGGAAGATCGGGATCAATTGAGGGGATTGATCCACAGTGGGCGGCATTCCGCTCGGGTCATCAATCGGGCGCGCATCCTGCTCAAGACCGACGAAGGGTGGAGCGCGTCCCAGGTGGCGGTGGTCCTGGACACGTCGCCGCGCACGGTGTTCCGCACCAAACGGCGGTATTCCGAGGAGGGGTTGGACGGCGTGCTGCACGACCATCCTCAAGCCAATCGGTATCGCAAGCTGGACGACCTAGGTGAAGCCCACCTGATTGCGTTGGCGTGCAGCGACGCCCCCGAGGGCCATGACCACTGGACCCTGCGGTTGCTGGCTGGCAAGGTGGTGGAATTGGGAGTGGTGGCGTCGCTGTCCCACGAGACGGTGCGGCAGCGGCTCAAAAAAACGCCCTCAAGCCCTGGCGTAAGCAGCAGTGGTGCATCCCCCGAGTGAACGGGGAGTTTGTGGCGGCCATGGAGGACGTGCTGGACTTGTATGCCGAACCCGACGACCCCCAACGGCCGGTGGTGTGCTTTGACGAGACCTCCACCCAACTGCTGGCCGACGTGCGCACTCCGCTGCCCGTCCAGCCGGGACGACCGCGGCGGCAGGACTACGAGTATCGGCGCGCCGGCACCCGCAACCTCTTCCTGACCTGCGAACCCCTGGCGGGCTGGCGCCACGTGGCCATCACCGAGCGGCGCACTATGCAGGACTTCGCCCACCAGATGCAGTGGCTGGTGGACGTGGTCTACCTCAATGCCCCAGTGGTCCGCGTGGTGCTGGACAACAGTAGAGTCCCAGGAAGTGGTGTAAGAGTTAGGCGGTTGGCAAAACGCTGACCACCGCGTCATCCTTGATCGGAAATGCCAAACCCAACCAAGGAGAACGACGGTGGTCAAGCAAAGAATGGATCTTTTGGAATTATTACGCAAGCGTGGTATGGACGGAGACGTGGACTTTCTGCGGGAAGCACTGCGGGTCCTGGTGGACGGCATCATGGACGCCGAGGTTTCCGCCCAGATCGGCGCTGAGCACGGCGAACGCAGCCCGGAGCGGGTCACCTACCGCAACGGCTACCGCAACCGCACCTGGGATACCCGGGTGGGCACCATGGAGTTGCACATTCCCAAGCTGCGGGAAGGCAGCTACTTCCCCAGCCTGCTGGAACCGCGGCGGCGCAGCGAGAAAGCCCTGCTGGCCGTCATCCAGCAAGCCTATGTAGAAGGCGTGTCCACTCGGCGGGTGGACGATCTGATCAAGGCCCTGGGTTGCGACGGCATCTCCAGCAGCCAGGTGTCGCGCATCTGCGAGCAACTGGACGAAGTGGTGGAGAGTTTCCTGGGTCGGCCCCTGGACGATGGTCCCTACCCCTACGTGTGGCTGGACGGCCTGACCCAGAAGGTTCGGGAGGGCGGTCGCATCGTCAACGTCTGCGTGGTGGTGGCGACGGGGGTCAATGCCGAAGGGCAGCGTGAGATCCTGGGTATGGACGTGGGCGCCAGCGAGGACGGCGCCTTCTGGCTGGCCTTCCTGCGGTCGCTGACCGCTCGGGGCCTCAGCGGGGTGGAGCTGGTAACCTCCGATGCTCACCAGGGGCTGAAGAACGCCATCGCCGCGGTGTTCACTGGGGCCAGCTGGCAGCGCTGCCGCACCCACTTCATGGCCAACCTGCTCACCCGAGTGCCCAAGCGCGCCCAACCTGGCCTGGCCACCCAGGACATTCTCGCATGGTCCGCACCATCTACCAGCAACTGTCTCCCGCCGAGGTCCACGGCCAATTGGACCGAGTGGTGGAACAACTCCGGGAGCCCTTTGCCCAGGTGGCCGAACTGCTGGCGGATGCCGCGCCGGACATCCTGGCCTTCACGGCCTTCCCAGTGGCCCACTGGCAGAAGCTGTGGTCCAACAACCCGCAGGAACGGCTGAACCGGGAGATCCGTCGCCGCACTGACGTGGTGGGCATTTTCCCCAACCGGCTATCGGCGCGGCGCCTGGTGGGCGCGGTGCTGGCCGAGCAACACGACGAATGGGCCGAAGCCCGCCGCTACCTCACCATCCCCAACGCCGCCGGCAACGAGGCACTGCCGAAGCCCAATATGCTGGACGCAGCGGCCTGATCAACATCAAAAGGGATGACGCGCTTTTACACTACTTGACGGGACACTACCAAGGGAAGGCGCTATCACATATTGTTGGGGCGGATATACGCCATCGCCATGACGGTGATATTCCTGACCTCATTGCCGCTGGCGATACTTGATTGCCGCTGGCGATAGTTGGCGCCAGCGCTTTCCTATTGCTGATTGCGGTGTTCAGTTTCCACCTGATTTTCGCAGGCTGGCGGTTCGCCCGCAACCGCCGCGGAGCGCCTGAGTTGGTGGACTGGTGCGCCGCCGCAATCATGGGGCTCACCGGCCTGACCATGTGGGGCTACGGAATCGCGTTGGGCAGAGCCGGCAACGGACAGTGGGTAACCATGCCCATTTCGGGGCGATCGCGGTGGCGCTGAGTCTGGTTGACGCTCGCTACTACGCACGATCGGCGAAGCGACGGACGCGGGCCGGTGTGCCGCGGTCCAGCGACACCTTACCAATATGCTGGCCGGTATGCTGGCCGGAACCATCGCCACTGTTACCGCGGTGGCAGTGGCGAACGTCGACCTCGATCCCGTGTGGCTGACCTGGATTTTGCCCACCCTTGTCATCACGCCGCTGATCATCTGGTGGAACGTGCGAGTCGCCCGGAGACGGCAATAAAACCGGAAGGCGCACGGCTCCCGCGCTATTACTGCTGCACGAACCGGCGGAAAACTTCCTCTTCGGAGATGGCTTCCTGGTGGAACCAGCTGTCGTCGATGACCTGGTGGATGTTGCCAATGCCTTCCAGCAGGTCAGTGGTCAGCATGAGCGCATCATGGGCGGAATTCAGCGGGATGGATTCGTCCTCCAGTTTGGCCAGCGTGTCGTGGATGGCGCGAATCAACTCCAGCGTACCCACATGGGTGGCGTTGCTGCGGGCGGTGGACAGGCTGTGGTAAACGGAGGAGGCGCTGTGGTCTTTTAGCAGCATCGTCAACGCTTGGCCGGTGTCGCCAATCGGGATTCCCCGGATCGCCGCCGCGTTGTTGAGCGACCGCTGGAAGGTGGGCATATCGCTGCCCTGGTCGACGGCCATGCGGGCGAAGGTGTTCACCACTCGCACAATATTGTCCGCACGCTCCAGCCACCGGCCCAGCCAGATCAGGTTGTACACCCGTGAATCGGTCAGCCACCGGTCGCTGTTGAAACCCAAAGCCCTTGGTTCTACCATCTGCCTCGAATCCTCATCCTGTGTCGATTCTCGTCCTGTGTTGGGTAATGGTCCCGCGTGTTACCCGCCTTACGCACGCGAGTCATTCCAGCTCCCAATTCATACGAGCACCCGTTTCATACCAGGCTGGGTGTCGACAGCGACAGCGCATCGACCAGATTGATGCTGTTGCGGTCGAAATAGACTTCCGCCGTGGCAAATTCCAGCTGGCCGTCTCCTCTGGAGACGAATGATCCGGACACCGGGGTTACCTCGGAATAGTCCCGGCCCACGGCAAACTTGAGAGAATCTGTGCCGGTGTCGATGACAACCCCACGGGTGGGGTCGGCGGCCAGCCAGCCCACCGCGGGATGCAGAAACTCCACCCAGGCGTGAGTTTCGCCGGGTTGTCGCGTCAGCAGTCCGCTGACGTAACGAGCGGGGACGCCCAGCGCCCGCAACATACCCAGGGCCAAATGAGTCTTGTTCTGACACACGCCCACCATTGAGTTCAGCACATCGGCCGCCGTGGTGTTCACCGAGGTGGGTCCCCGCTGGTAACGGACGTGTTCGTGCACCCACCGGTTCACGTTGCTCACGGTATCCAGCAGCGTATCGGCGTGGTTGCTAGCCGTTCTGGCGGCGGACATGACACTGCTGGGGTTGACCAAGGGCGACGGCGACAGGAACTCGCTCGCTGCGACGTCGTACTGCACCGACGCCAGTGGCATATCGTAAACTTCCGGCGCCGTTGGGAACAGGTGCACCTCTCCCACGGCAGTAATGATCAGCTGCTCATGCGGGGCGGTGATGCGGACGCGGTTAACCTGATTACCCAACCGGTCGGGATAACCAATCATGCTGCCCATGGGAGACGAGCCGATGTAACAGGCGCCGGCCGTCTGGTAACGGTCGGAATAGGCGTAGAGACGCAGGAAATTGTCGTTGCGTACCACCACGTCAGAGTATTGATACCTGGCGACGTAGGCGTAGTGCACACGGACAGTTCCGCCGGTTACCTGACTACCCAGCTCGGCTTGCATGAACCACCTGATGAGTTGTTGGTGACGCGGCTGGCCGGCTCGGATACTCGCGTCAACCCGCCGGGAAACACGGTTACTTCGCCATTGCCGTTCTGGATGGCGAACACCCGCAGGTCAACGTAGCGTTCGCCAAATTCGGCGGTTGAGTCATCAAACACCAGATGTTGCGAGAAGTCCAGCGTTTCCTGAGCGATAAATACCTGGGGCTGTTCAATCAATTGCTGCGCCAGCCGGTTGCGATACATCAGGCCGAGGTCGGGCATGATGAACACTCCGAGGCCGCCGTAACCCTGGCGGGTTTTAAGCACCAGGTGCTCCAGGTTTTGCAGCACGTACTGCCGGTTTTCGGCGGAACGCAGGTCGTAGCTCACCGCCTGCTCCAGGATGGGGGTTTCGCCGAGGTAATCCCGGATCATGTCCGGTACCCACAGGAAGACCAGCTTGTCATCGCAGGCGCCGGTGCCCAATGCGTTGACCAGTACCACCTTGTGGTTGAGATAGGCTTCAGTCAAACCGGGCACGAACAGTTCCAGGTCTTCGATGCGGCGATAAATCAGGTCAACTTCAAAGTCGCCGCCCATGGCCCGCGCGAACACGCGCCCGTTGAGGCCAATGTACAGGTCGGAACCTTCAACCAGCGTTATGCCCAGCAACTCGGAGAGGTAACGATGCTCGAAGAAGGCGGCGCCGTACTTGCTATCGGTCAGCAGGACGCAGGTGGGCGCATCCGTGTCGCACAGGGAGACGAACATCTCCTGGTAGGCAGCCCTGATGTCGTAGGGGATGATGTCGTAGCCCTGGGTCAACTCTGGCATCACGTTCAGGCCGATTTCGGTGGCCTTCATCTGGTAGGAGATTCCCGACGGAATGCGCAGGTTGTCCTCTAGGATTACATATTTTCCGTCGCCCATATGAACCAGGTCGATGCCATAGATGTGGACGAACACGTCGTTGGGCGGGTGGAAATCCTGCAGGTCTGGGTTGTAGTACTGGCATGAGAACATCACGTCGGGCGGCACGATGTTCTGTTGGCCGCAATACAGGTCTTTCAGGAATCTGTTGATCGCCTTCAGACGCTGGACCACTCCGCTCGCAATCGTGTCCTAATCGTTGGCCGGAATCAGTCGCGGAATCCAGTCGGTGGGAACGGTGCGAAACTCCTTGGGGTCCAGCAGGAAGGTGAACGCGTCCATGGACGCGCGGTCATTGGCGGTCTGCCAGCGCTGCCGTAGTTCGGGGACACCCAGGGTCTCCAGACTGTCCATCAAACCGCGGTAAATCGGCTTCACCGAACCGTCGGGATTCAGGCATTCGTTGAGGCCGTTTTTCAAAACAATTGAGCTGGTCAACATAGCGATTCAACTACCCCGGGCGCTGTATCAGGGCAGTCACTCTCCAGATTGAGACGCGACGCCCATCGTACCTCCCCATTTTTGTGTTGCCGCTGGATTAATTATTTGTAACGGTTTGATTACGGGTTAGGCCGACTACTCAGACTTTGTCGAAACGGTTGGATCAAGCGCCTGTTGCCCAACCAGAGCAACGGCGTTGGCGCAGCGCCAGCGGACGTTGCGTCGTGTTCGTTGCGTTGATGCCGTAGCGTTTTTGTTGACACCAAAAACCGTCGCCAATACACTGCCGCTGGTTCCCCGGCCATTCCAGCCCGATGCGTTCCCACTTTGTCATTGCGAGGGTAGCGTGGCAATCTCGTCGCCGTAGCAACGGCGGTTCGCCGACGCGTGTTCAATCTAATCGAGATTGCCACGTCGCTATGCTCCTCGCAATGACGGGTTAACTCTATGCTTCTCCCATTGACGGGTTATCGCTGTGCTCCTGGCAATGACAGATTAAAACGGGTACGCGTGACCCATTCCAGCCCGACGCGGTGTGTTGCGATATGTGGCTAGCCACGGAAAATGTTCTTGACTCCATAGCCATCGGCGCCGGGATTCTGGGCACCGGCGGCGGCGGGAACCTATACATTGGCCAGCTGCGGGCCCGGCAGGCGATACGGCAATGGGGCCCGGTGACCGTCCTCTCTCCTGATGAACTGCCCGACGACGCCCGGGTGGTGTGTGTCGGCGGCATCGGCGCGCCCACGGTGGGCATCGAGAAGGTGCGCGATCTCCAGTCCTACCACGCGTTGCGTGCGATTGAGGAATACACGGGCACGAAAGCCACGGCCCTTATCTCCAACGAGATTGGCGGCAGCAACTCGGTGGAGCCTCTGATCCCGGCGGCAATGGCCGGTTTGCCGGTAGTTGATGCCGACGGCATGGGTCGGGCATTCCCGGAGTTCCAGATGAAAACCTTTTTCGTCTACGGAGTGCCCTGGTGCCCCATGGCGCTGGCTGACGAGAAAGGCAATACGGTGGTAATTCGGGAAACCATCAGCCCGGCCTGGGCCGAACGGCTGGCGCGTTCAATAACCGTTCAAATGGGTTGCGTGGCCTGCTATGCCGTCGCACCGATGAGCGCTGATCAGGTACGCCGTACCGCAGTGCCGCTGACACTGTCCCTGGCGCGGGACCTCGGTGATGCGGTGCAGAGCGCGCGGGCCCGGGGCGACGACCCTCTGACCGCGATCCTGGTAACCTGTCCGGGCCGGATATTATTCAGCGGCAAGGTCGTCGATGTGGATCGGCGCACCACCGCCGGGTTTGCGCGCGGCACGCTGTCCATCGACGGGCTGGATTCCTACGCCGGCGAGCGAATGGTCATCGAGTTCCAGAATGAAAACCTGATCGCACGACGGGACGGAGAGATAGTCTGTACCGTACCGGATCTGATCTGCGCCGTGGCCACCGACTTGGGCGAGCCGGTTACCACCGAGCTGATGCGCTACGGGCTGCGCGTAACCATTCTGGGGTTCCCGGCCCCAGCTCTCTGGACAACTCCCGAAGGTCTGGCCGTGGCCGGTCCCCGGGTTTTTGGATACGAGACCGATTATGCTCCCCTCACGGTGTAGCGCCGGGGTTTCGCTTGTTTATCGGCGTTGACGTAGGAGGCACCAACACCGACGCCGTATTGATGGACGGCGCCGACCTGGTGGGGGCCGTCAAGCTGCCCACCACTGCCGACGTAACTGCCGGCATCGTCGACGCCCTGGCCGCACTGCTGGCGTATCTTCCGCCCGCCCGACCCGTCGACGCGGTGATGGTGGGAACCACCCACTTCACCAACGCCCTGCTCGAGCGCCGGCGTTTGTCTCCCACCGCGGTAATCCGCTTGGCGCTGCCCGCCACCAAATTACTCCCTCCGCTGGTTGATTGGCCAACACAGTTGCGCGATGCCATTGGAGGTTTCACCTACATGGTCCACGGCGGGCACGAGTTTGACGGGCGCGAAATTTCGCCGCTGGCGGTTGGAGAAATCAGGACTGCGGTGAGGATATGCGGCGCCGCGACGTGCGGGCCGTGGCCGTTTCCAGCGTGTTCTCTCCGGTCAATACCGCCCACGAAATTCAGGCGGCGGCGGTGATTCGGGAGGAGGCGCCGGAAATCCGCATTTCCCTTTCCCACGAAAACGGCCGCATGGGTCTGCTGGAGCGGGAAAATGCCGCGGCGCTCAACGCCTGCCTTGGAGAGATGGCCGAGCTGACCATCGCCGGCATCCAGCAGGCCCTGCGATCATTGGGACTGTCCGCGCCACTGTACATTAGCCAGAACGACGGCACGCTCATGGACACCCAGTTTGCCGCGCGGTTCCCGGCTCTGACCATATCCTCTGGGCCAACCAACAGTATGCGCGGCGCCGCCAGGGCAATCGCGTTATAGATTGGTAGACTTGGCCAGGCATGCGAGTCCAGTGATATGAAGGGGAGAGGGGAGGAGTGATGAGAGAGGGGAAGGGCGCGTCCATTATGGATTATTTCGGGACGTTGGAGGACCCCAGGATCGACCGGTGCAAGCGGCACCAGCTGCTGGACATCATTGCCATTGCCATCTGCGCCGTCATCTGCGGCGCCGACTCCTGGGTCTACATCGAATTGTTCGGCAAGAGCAAGCTGGAATGGTTCCAGACCTTCCTGGAACTGCCCCACGGCATCCCGTCCCACGACACCTTCGGCGACGTCTTCTCCCGGCTGGACCCGGAGCAGTTCCAGCAGTGCTTCATGGCCTGGACCCAGGCGGTGTCCGACCTGATCCCCGGGGAAGTGGTGGCCATCGACGGCAAGACGGTACGGCGTTCCCACGACCGCAATGTGGGCAAGCGGGCCATCCACCTGGTCAGCGCCTGGGCCTCGGCCAACACGCTGACCCTGGGGCAGGTGAAGACCGCGGAGAAGTCCAACGAAATCACCGCGATCCCCCAGTTGCTGCCAATGCTGGAACTGAAGGGGTGCATCGTCACCATCGACGCCATGGGCTGCCAGCAGGAGATCGCCCAGGGGATTCTGGACCGGGGAGCCGGCTACGTGCTGGCGCTGAAGGAGAACCAAGGTCAACTGTATGAAGACGTGCGGGACCGGTTCGAGGGAGCGGAGGAGTTCGGCTTCGGGGGAGTGCCCCATGACTACGCCACCACCCTGAACAAAGACCACGGAAGGATAGAACGTCGGGAGTGCTGGACAATCAGCGACCCATCTTGCCTGGAGTACCTGAGCACCGGGCAGGACTGGCCCGGCCTGCGCTCGGTGGTCAAGGTGGTGGGCCGCCGGGAGACGCCGGCAGGGACCACGGTGCAGCCCCGGTACTACATCAGCAGCCTGGATGCCCCGGCGGAGCGACTGCTGAAGGTGGTGCGCACTCACTGGAGCATCGAGAACTCCTTGCACTGGAGCCTGGACGTGACTTTCGGGGAAGACCATTGCCGGATCCGCAAGGACCACGCTCCGCAGAACATGGCCACGCTGCGGCAGGTTTCGCACAATCTGCTCAAGAACGAAACGAGCCTGAAGGTGGGCATCCAGGGGAAACGCCTCCAGGCCGGCTGGAAGGAGGACTAGCTGCTAAAAGTCCTACGCAGCTAAAACGCGATTGCCCTGGCGGCGCCGCCTTCCTGTCGGGCGTCAACGACGGCATCGTGGTAGACATCGGCGGCACTTCCACCGACGTCGGCGCGCTGGTCAGGGGTTTCCCCAGAGAAGCGGCTGTGGCGGTGCAAATCGCGGGCGTTCGCACCAATTTCCGTATGCCGGATATGCTGTCCATACCGTTGGGCGGGGGCAGCCTGGTGGAATGGAACCCGCTAAAAATCGGGCCCGAAAGCGTCGGGTACCGGCTGACGGAAGAGGCGCTGGTTTTCGGCGGCAATTCCACCACCGCTACCGACTTGGCGGTGGCGAAAGGGCGGGCCACGGTGGGCGACCCCCGCCGCGTAGAGCGCCTGGCGCCATCTTCGGCGAGCAGCGGGCAAGTACATTCCACACCGGTAAATCAGGCGATGGCGGCCATTCAGAATCTGGTGGAGACGGCCATCGACCGGGTGAAGCTGAGCCACGATGATGTCCCAATCATTTTGGCTGGCGGCGGCAGCATTTTGCTCGGAGATTCCATTGCCGGCGCCTCCCGGGTGTTGCGGCCGGCCCACGCCGACGTGGCCGACGCCATCGGCGCGGCCATCGCGCAAGTGGGCGGCCAGGTGGAGCGGGTTTACGCGTTGGAGCAGACCGGCCGCGAGCAGGCCATCGCAGACTGTTCCGCCGCCGCTGTCGCCCGGGCAGTTGCCGCCGGCGCCGACCCCTCGTCGGTAGAAGTGGTGGAGATTGATGAGGTTCCGCTGACCTACGTGCCCAGCAACGCCACCCTGGTGCGCGTCAAAGCCATTGGCAATCTGGCGACCGGATAGTCGACGGACAGCAGGATTGACTGAGTGGTGGGCGTGTTACTCATGCGTACCGACTTTGTCATTGCGAGTGTAGCGTGGCAATCCCGTCGCCGTAGCAACGGCGGTTCGTCGACGTGTGTTCAGCCTCATCGAAATTGCCACGTCCCTCGACGAGCTCGGGATGAGTGGGCGCTCGTCGCAATGACAGATTAAAGCGGGTACGCGTGAGGGGCGTGTTAATATTGACACCAATATCCGATGTTGGTAGCCTGTTTTGGCGTTGTCTCACGCAGTCATACGATGTGGCCCGCTAGCTCAACTGGCAGAGCAGCTGACTCTTAATCAGCAGGTTCTCGGTTCGACCCCGAGGCGGGTCACCAGGTATCTCCCAGACCAACCATCGTGCCTTGGGGGAGTGTCGGAATTGGTAGACGAGCATGACTTAGGATCATGTGCCTTTGGGCGTGTGAGTTCGAGTCTCACCTTCCCCACCATTACCCTATTTTCCTACTCAAAAGCGCCCACTAGGGGCCTTAAATATCGGCATTTTGCCGACCATTTGCCGACCAAATTCACGGACATTCACAGTATTGGGCTATACTTGGCCGCACAAAACGCGGTTTGGTCGCATGAAATAACCGGACGGTTTTTCCTGCTAATAGGATTCGGGCCCATCACTAATTTTTGCCGGCAACAGGGTGGCTATGCGCCGGACCGCAGCTACAGTCCGGTATCAGCCGATACCTAAGGTGTTGGGCACGAACGACTCGACACTGTGGGTGGTGATGATTTTAACTGCTGTGGCAACGGTTGTAAATTAGCAGCAGCCGCGATGGTCTTCGTCATCTCGGTCCCTGCAAGTTCCGGTGGAAACACCGAGTGCGTGGCAGGATTCTGACCGGCGCATACATGATGTTGGGAGTTGCCGCCAAGTTCGGCAATTAAACAGTCCCGCAGGGCGACAACCAGGATCAAAGGCCGGCGTGTCTGCGACGAGACGGCCCGCAAAGCGGCAGCAGCGACCTCGACTGTGTTCTGAGCGGTTGCTGACCCGATGTGCGGCGGCCGCGAATGTCGAGCGGAGGGCAACTTGTGGTGTAGGACCCACGGTAGCCCTGAGTATGCGGTCTAGCAGGATGTTGAAATTGGATGGTTGAATGTTGAGGTACGGCAGTCGGGCGTCCTAACATTACAAGGTGGCGGCAGTGATTAGGGGTTCAAGGTCTGGTTGACGATGGATTCGTAACTGTTCAGACTTGTGGGGATGTACGGGCCATCAGGCCTCTCACAGAGGGGCAGCCAAGCACGGAATTTGCTTTGCAAGCCGACTCGTCCCCTCAAACGTGAACAGTTACATGGATTCGGGTCTATTGGGGAGCTTTCCAGCGCGGCGAGCCGGTTTCAGGGCAAACCGATCCCACGGCTCATGCTGTGGCCGCCGTCAGTTTCGCCAGTCGCACCAGGTGGTAGCCCGCGATGGTCATTTCCGCCCACAAGCGGTTGCGTGCAATCCCGCAGTAGCGCAGCTTGCGTCCGCCACCCACCGTCTTCACCCAGCCGAAGACCTCTCCAATGCGCTTGCGTGCCCGTTGACTGACCCGGTAGCCATCGTGGCGGGTGGTGATTAACGACGATCAGTCCTGCCGGCGCATTGCCTCACCTAACCCCCAATCCACCGACAAGATAAGTGTTGCGGCGGGTTGAATGGGTAAGAAAGTGCTCCTGTGCTTCGGGGATAATGGCTTTCGAGACAGAAAAACAACCCCAGACCAAGAGCACCCAATAGATGCTGCCACGCAACGACCCCGACCGGATCCAAATCACCTTTGATGACCACCGTCTGGTGGCCAATGCTGGGCTGATCCCCGCCACGTTGGCCCAGCACCTGGGTCTGCCCCAACTGGTCCAGCAGCGCCTCGGCTTGGGCGACGCGCCGGGCCGAGCCAACACTGGCGACAAGATGATGACCCTGGTGTCGTCAGCGCTGGCTGGGGGCGACTGCATCGACGACGCCGACGTGTTGCGCACCGGCAGGACGGCCAGCGCTCTCGGCTGCGTAGTCAAGGCGCCATCCACCCTGGGGACCTTCCTGCGCAGCTTCCGGTGGGGCCACGTCCGCCAGTTGGATCGGGTGAGCCGGGAGTTGCGGTAGTGTCCCGTCAAGTAGTGTAAAAGCGCGTCATCCCTTTTGATGTTGATCAGGCCGCTGCGTCCAGCATATTGGGCGTCGGCAGTGCCTCGTTGCCGGCGGCGTTGGGGATGGTGAGGTAGCGGCGGGCTTCGGCCCACTCGTCGTGTTGCTCGGCCAGCACCGCGCCCACCAGGCGCCGCGCCGACGGCCGGTTGGGGAAGATGCCCACCACGTCAGTGCGGCGACGGATCTCCCGGTTCAGCCGTTCCTGCGGGTTGTTGGACCACAGCTTCTGCCAGTGGGCCACTGGGAAGGCCGTGAAGGCCAGGATGTCCGGCGCGGCATCCGCCAGCAGTTCGGCCACCTGGGCAAAGGGCTCCCGGAGTTGTTCCACCACTCGGTCCAATTGGCCGTGGACCTCGGCGGGAGACAGTTGCTGGTAGATGGTGCGGACCATGCGAGAATGTCCTGGGTGGCCACGCCGGGTTGGGCACGCTTGGGCACTCGGGTGAGCAGGTTGGCCATGAAGTGGGTGCGGCAGCGCTGCCAGCTGGCCCCAGTGAACACCGCGGCGATGGCGTTCTTCAGCCCCTGGTGGGCATCGGAGGTTACCAGCTCCACCCCGCTGAGGCCCCGAGCGGTCAGCGACCGCAGGAAGGCCAGCCAGAAGGCGCCGTCCTCGCTGGCGCCCACGTCCATACCCAGGATCTCACGCTGCCCTTCGGCATTGACCCCCGTCGCCACCACCACGCAGACGTTGACGATGCGACCGCCCTCCCGAACCTTCTGGGTCAGGCCGTCCAGCCACACGTAGGGGTAGGGACCATCGTCCAGGGGCCGACCCAGGAAACTCTCCACCACTTCGTCCAGTTGCTCGCAGATGCGCGACACCTGGCTGCTGGAGATGCCGTCGCAACCCAGGGCCTTGATCAGATCGTCCACCCGCCGAGTGGACACGCCTTCTACATAGGCTTGCTGGATGACGGCCAGCAGGGCTTTCTCGCTGCGCCGCCGCGGTTCCAGCAGGCTGGGGAAGTAGCTGCCTTCCCGCAGCTTGGGAATGTGCAACTCCATGGTGCCGACCCGGGTATCCCAGGTGCGGTTGCGGTAGCCGTTGCGGTAGGTGACCCGCTCCGGGCTGCGTTCGCCGTGCTCAGCGCCGATCTGGGCGGAAACCTCGGCGTCCATGATGCCGTCCACCAGGACCCGCAGTGCTTCCCGCAGAAAGTCCACGTCTCCGTCCATACCGCGCTTGCGCAATAATTCCAAAAGATCCATTCTTTGCTTGACCACCGTCGTTCTCCTTGGTTGGGTTGTGACTTCCGATCAAGGATGACGCGGTGGTCAGCTTTTTGCTACACCGATGTTTTTACACCACCTCCCGGTACTCTACTGGAGTTGCTGGCACGGGCCTGGGCTGCTGGGGCCGGACCCGGCGACGGGCCCCTGACCATCGACCTGGACTCCACCATCTGCGAGACCCACGGTCTGGCCAAGGAAGGGGCGCGCCACCACAGCTACACCGGCCAGCGAGGCTATCACCCGCTGCTGGCCATCGCCGCCGGAACCGGCGACGTGCTGATGTCTCGGCTGCGCGAGGGCCGCGCCAACACCGTTCGGGGCGCCGCCCACTTCCTGCGTGAGACGGTGGGACGGGTGCGCTACGCCGGGGCCAGGGGGCAACTCACGGTGCGCGCCGACAGCGGCTTCTATGCCCACGCCCTGGTCGCGGTCTGCCGCGCAATGGATGTCCGCTTCTCCATCACCATCCGCCAGCACGCCCGCCTGCGGAACCTGATCGAGGCGATACCCGAGGAGGACTGGACGCCGATTCCCTACTGGATGGACGACGCCGCCGACGTGGCGGAGACCACCTACACCCCCTTCCAGAGTGAGTCTGACGCCGCACCGGTGCGGCTCATCGTCCGGAGGGTGAAGCCCACGCCCGGTTCCCAACTGGCCCTCTTCGTCAACTACAGCTATCACGGCTTCATCACCGACCGGGACGGGGACACCCGGGCGCTGGAGGCCGACCATCGGCGCCACGCCGAGATCGAGAACGCCATCCGAGACCTCAAGTACGGCGTCGGGCTCAACCATCTCCCCTCGGGCCGCTTCGCCGCCAACGCTGCCTGGCTGGCGGTGCAGGTGATCGCCCACAACCTGGCTCGCTGGACGGCGCGGCTCGGTCTGGGCGAGCCGGTGGTGACCACCAAGACCCTCCGGCGGCGGTTCTTCTCCCTCGCCGGACGGCTCACCCGCTCGGCGCGCCGCCTCACTTTGCATCTTCCAAAGCGTTGGCCCTGGGAAAACCAATTCAGTCGCGCCCTGGCGCGATTGCGAGCCTTGCCACTCCCAACCTGACGGCAGCCCGTCTGCCACTGACCCGCCATCCGGCCAACTGAACGTCCCCACCACCTCGCGCCAACCCAGTCCGCGAGGGACACTTCCTGCCTACCGCCTGCCGAATTACCCCCGCCATGGCCGCACGGCCGCCAACATCGTGCCAGTGGGGCCGCCCTCATCCCCATCTATTGGAATCTGGCTAGGCCCGTTCGCCTTCCCTTGCCCATCATCCCTTGTGTCAACGACACGGACGTCTCGCTTCGGTGGATTCGGGTTAAGGAAGCCCAGGTCGGCGGCGGAAGTGGCGGAGTTGCTGCGGCGGGCCCAGGAGGTGGATCAGGAGGAGGACCGCAGGTAAGGCCCAGACCGGCGCGGGGACGAGTTGCCGGAACAGCTGGCCTTCAGGGAGGTCCGATTGGAGAAGATACTGGAGGCGATAGCGGCGCTGGGTACCGACGATCGTTGCTCCACAGGCCCGCAGCTCCAACTGCGATCATCCAGCAAGAGAGGGTCGAAAGCATGATATATTTCGCGAGTTCGAGACCAGTATGCTCCATGAGATTCACCACCGTTCGGAGGATTGGCAATGAAATCCGTGCTGTCGTTGATTTTCGTAGCCTTCGTTATGGCCGTTGTGATGGTCGCGGTCGGCAGTAATCCCACTCCGGTAAATGCGCAAGGCGGCGCGCCTGCCGCTACCCACATTCAGGTTCGTGACGGCCAAAGACCCGGTGAGGTTGTCATCTCCTGGGACGCCGACCCAGGCGTTACGCACTACCGTATCGGTTACGTCAACATGAAGACCGACTATCCTCTCGCTAAAGCCAGTCCCACCGGAAACTGGCGTGAAGCTTTCGTGTACGTTGACGTGGAAACTCAAAACTTCGAACGAACTGGAACAGTCTATACGATTCGGCGTCTCGAACCGGGCGCCCGGCACGCCTCCGCCGTGCTGACCAACAACTCGCGCTACGGCCAGCCCACCTGGCCGTCTAACCCGCCGTGGCAATACCTGACGGTGCGCGATTCGGGAGGAACCTGTCCAACCGAAGTTATTGATGCCGATAGTCTGTTTGATCAGGCAGTTTCTCACTACGACAACGAGGAATACTTGCTGGCAATCCAACTGCTTACCCAGGTGATTGCCTTAGATCCGGAGTTCGCCGAAGCATACTCCTCCCGTGGATTCGCCTACTTCAGAATCGAGTCCTACGAACAGGCAATCGAGGATCTGGCAACGGCGATTCGCCTCGATCCGGATAGCGCCGACAACTATTGGGTAGCGGGCGTCGCACACCGGGAATTGGGGCATCTCGTCGAAGCGCACTGGTTTATCTCAGAATCGATCGGCCGAGATCTTGGGGACCCGCGGAAATACATCAGCAGGGCGATCGTTTACCGGGAACTGGAGGAGTACGATCTGGCGTTCTCCGACTTCAACACCAGCATTTCCCTGGATCCCGAAAACGCCGAATATTACCATGAGCGTGGAATCACCTATCGCCAGGTCGAAGCATAGGATCAAGCGATCAGCGACCATACAATTGCCATCAAGATCGACCCCAACAATCCGTGGTACTACCACGAGCGAGGCTGGGCGTACCTGGATCGGGGTTTCGGAAATCCCGACAAGTCCGACTCATACCTTGCGGTTGGCGATTTTAGCCGTTCGATTGAGCTGGAACCGACGAACACCTGGCATTGGAACGCTCGCGGGAGGGCATACTATCTGATAGGCACTTATGCCTTGGCCCTGATTGATCTTGATGAAGCCACTCGATTAGACCCCGCCAATCCGTGGCCGTACATCAATCGGGGAAACGTTTACCGCGAGCAGGACCAGTATGAATCGGCAATCACCGAATACAATACGGCTATCGAACTGGATCCAGGAATTGGGTTGGCCTACTACGTACGGGGACTGGCGTATAGGTACATAGGGGACATAGAGTCTGCCAGGGCCGATTTCGAGAAAGCGCTCGAATTGGGATACGATCCCGAACGGGTGAAACAATTGCTGGCTGAAATCGGTTTTCCCGTCGATTAATGCGGGTTGTCGCCGACCCGGCAGAGCAAGTGGACTACGACTGCAAACTAATCCCTTATTGAATAGACCGGCGATTGACACGTCTTGCAAGACCTGACTACGATGCAACCGCTTCGTGTGGGCCGCCCTTTGAGCCTGAAGACTGCCAACATGGGAAATCGCGGATGAATGTCAATCGCCTCCGAGTTACGTAACAGTTCAGACTTGGTGAGGTGAATTGGCCGAAGGCGAGGTAACTGTTCAGCAACTGTGTTTGATGTCAAGAGGAAGTAACGACGATTGCCGGAGTGATGTCCCTCCAGGATGAGCGCTGCTTGAGCATGGCGTTGAGGATGACGAGCAGCTTGCGCATGCAAGCGACCAGAGCCAGCTTCTTCGGCTTACCGGCGGCCAGCAGCCGCTGGTAGAAGTCCCGGATGACGGGATTGAAGCGAGTGGCAGCCAGCGTCCCCATGTACAAGACAGCTCGGACCCGGGAGCGTCCGCCCCAGACGTGCCGTTTGCCCCGCATGGCGCCGCGGTCGCGGTTGAAGGGAGCCACGCCCACCAGTGCGGCGATCTGACGACGGTCAAGGGTGCCCAACTCGGGCAGGTTGGCCAGCAGCGTGAGGGAGAGTTGCTCACCCACGCCGGGAACGGTGCGCAGGAGGTCGTCCTTCTCCCGCCACACCGGACTCTGCCGGAGCATCGGTCGCAGGCCTTGGTCAAGGTCGTTTAGATCCTGCTCCAACCAGGTGATGTGGGCCGCAATGCGGGGACGGACGGCGCTGGTGGCGGCGCCGAGGCGGTTCTTCTCCGAGACCAGCATCGTCATCACCTGCTGCCTCCGGGCAGTGAGGGAGTTGAGCTCCTGGGTTTCGGCGTCGCGCAGAGGACGCACGGGGGGCTGGATCGCCTCAGCAAAGTGGGCCAGCACGGCGGCGTCCAGGGCGTCGGTCTTGGCCAACTTCCCAGTAGCCCTGGCGAAGTCCCGCACCTGGCGCGGGTTGACGACGACCACCGGCAGTGCCTCGGCGGCCAGAGCAGCCACCAGCGGTAGTTCCAGGCCGCCCGTAGCCTCCAGCAGCACCAATGACGGTCCGAGGGTCTTCATCTCGGAAACCAACTGCGGGATTCCTGCTTCGTCGCGGGGAACCTCCCATCTCTCGCCCGTGGGCCGGACGGCAACGTCCACCTTGGCCTTTGCGACGTCAATGCCTACGTAGATTCCTTCTTGCCCCATGATTGCCTCCTATGAAGTCCCAGTGGAGTACTGGCCCGTTCTTGCACGATGCGGGCTCGATTCGGCCCAGGCAACTGTTCGGGCTCTTTGGGGACGGGTGCGGCGACCCTCGCTGAACAACGGTCTTTGATGACCAAGACTTGATCGGTCTGCCGCACCCACTCCACCTCTGTGAAGTCCTCATTCAACATACAAGACTTGGTGAAGTAAATTGGCCGAAGGCGGGTTGCCGAACGCTGGCACGGGTGGCGGTGGTTATGTCATATAGAGGGAGTGGATACCGAAATTGACCTGACCACCGCCAGTCGCGATGTTCTCATCGCCATCATCGTGCAGCAACAGGCGGTCATTGCCGAGTTGCAGGTGATGATTGTACGGCTGGAGCGGCGGGTTGCCGAACTGGAAGGCCAGGCGAAACCGGGCGGCCCGCCCCGAATGCCCGGCCTCAAGTCCAGTTCGGGCCGCCCGCCGCCAGCGCAGCAGCAGCCCAGCAAGCAGCGACGCCACGGCTTCGCCCGCCGGCGCATGACACCGACCCATCGGGTGGAGCACGTGGTGGAGAGCTGTCCCGATTGCGGGACGCACCTGACTGGCGGCTGGGTCCAGCGCACCCGGGAAGTCATCGAGTTGCCGGTGGTTCCGGTGCCAGTCACCGAGCATGTCTGCATCGCCAGGACCTGCCCAGCGTGTCGACGCCGCTGCATACCCACCGCACAACTGGACGGCGTGGCACTGGGGCGCCAACGCCTGGGCGTCAACCTGATCAGCCGCATCGCCACGTTGCGGGAAGAAGGGCGGCTGCCGATCCGCAGCATCCAGTGGTATCTGCGCACCGTCCATCAGCTGCGCCTCAGCGTGGGGGCCATCGTGAGCGCCATTCACCAGACCGCGCAACAGGCCCAACCAGCGGTGGCCGCGATCCTGGACCGCATCCGCGCCAGCCCAGTGGTCCACGCCGACGAAACCGGCTGGCGTCAAAATGGGAACAACGGTTACGTCTGGACTTTCAGCACCCCCACCGAGCGCTACTTCCTGCGGCGGGGTCGGGGCAAGGCGGTGGTGGACGAAGCGCTGGGCGAGTCATTCTCCGGAGTGCTGGTCAGCGATTTCTACGCCGCCTACCACCATTACGATGGCCCCCAGCAACGGTGGTGGGCCCACCTGTTGCGGGACATCCACGACCTGGTGGCGCTCTACCCCAAGGACACCGCGCTGGCCCAGTGGGCCGCGGCAGTCCATCAGCTCTATGTCGAGGCCAGGTCTTTCACCCATCCTCAGGCACGACGACGGCGCACCGCTCAACTGGCCTGGGAGCGGCAGCTGCTGGTCATCTGCCAGCCCTTCCTGGCTGACCCGCTAGCTCTGCAGGGCCGGCTGTGCCGGCGCATTGAGCGCCACATCAAGGAACTCTTCGTCTTCGTGGCCGAACCGGACGTGCCGTCGGACAACAACCCCGCCGAGCGCAGCCTGCGCCATGTGGTTATCAGCCGCAAGGTCAGCGGCGGCACCCGGTCGGAACGTGGTACCGAGAGCAAGATGACGCTGGCATCCATCTTCGGCACCTGGCGCGCACGAGGCCTGAACCCCCTCGCCGCCTGCCGCCAACTGCTCACTTCCCCTCAAATCTGAACAGTTACCGAGTTACGGTAGCCGTTGTAGCGGTTTCCACAGCCTCTTTTGTTCTGTATGCCTTATTGTCAGGCCTATGGTTTCCAAAGGGTGCGTTCCTTTTCGCAGTCAGCTTGATATTGATTGTTACCGCGGTGGCTATCTTGGGTGTTCTATCGAAGTCAACCTTCCCCTTCCGGGTCCTCGCGCCTTATCCCCAATCCACCGAAAAGATGAGTGTCGCGGTGTGCTGAAGGGGTAAGAAAGTGCTCCTGTGCATCTGGGATAATGGCTTTTGAAACAGGAAACCGTCCCCAGGCCAGGAGCACCCAAAAGATGCTAGCAGATGACCACCCCGACCGCATCCAAATCGCCTTTGACGACCACCGCCTGGTGGCCAATGCTGGGCTGATCCTGCCAGCCACGCTGGGCCGGCATCTGGGCCGGCCCGAACTGGTTGACCGGCACCTGGACCTGGGTCGCGCCCCAGGCCGAGCCAACACCGGCGACAAGGTGATGACGCTGGTGGCGTCTGCTCTGGCCGGAGGAGACTGCATTGACGACGCCGACGTGCTGCGCACCGGCGGGACGGCTAGCGCCATCGGCTGCGTAGTCAAGGCGCCATCCACCCTGGGGACCTTCCTGCGCAGTTTCCGGTGGGGCCACGTCCGCCAACTGGATCGGGTCAGCCGGGAGCTGCTGGCCCGGGCCTGGTCGGCTGGGGCCGGACCCGGCGACGGGCCGTTGACCATCGACCTGGACTCCACCATCTGCGAGACCTACGGTCTGGCCAAGGAGGGGGCGCGCGACCACGGCTACACCGGCCAGCGAGGCTATCACCCGCTGCTGGCCATTGCCGCCGGCACCGGCGACGTGCTGATGGCTCGGCTGCGCAAGGGCCGCGCCAACACCGTTCGGGGCGCCGCCCACTTTCTACGCGAGACGGTGGGGCGGGTACGCTACGGCGGGGCCAGGGGACAACTCACGGTGCGGGCTGACAGCGGCTTCTACACCCACGCCATCGTCGCCGTCTGCCGCAAGATGGATGTGCGCTACTCCATCACCGTCCGCCAGCAAGCCCGCCTGCGGAATATCATCGAGGCCATACCCGAGTAGAGTACCGGGAGGTGGTGTAAAAGCATCGGTGTAGCAAAAAACTGACCACCGCGTCATCCTTGATCGGAAGTCACAACCCAACCAAGGAGAACGAAGGTGGTCAAGCAAAGAATGGATCTTTTGGAATTGTTACGCAAGCGTGGTATGGACGGAGACGTGGACTTTCTGCGGGAAGCACTGCGGGTCCTGGTGGACGGCATCATGGACGCCGAGGTTTCCGCCCAGATCGGCGCTGAGCACGGCGAACGCAGCCCGGAGCGGGGCACCTACCGCAATGGGTACCGCAACCGCACCTGGGATACCCGGGTCGGCACCATGGAGTTGCACATTCCCAAGCTGCGGGAAGGCAGCTACTTCCCCAGCCTGCTGGAACCGCGGCGGCGCAGCGAGAAGGCTCTGCTGGCCGTCATCCAGCAAGCCTATGTAGAAGGCGTGTCCACTCGGCGGGTGGACGATCTGATCAAGGCCCTGGGTTGCGACGGCATCTCCAGCAGCCAGGTGTCGCGCATCTGCGAGCAACTGGACGAAGTGGTGGAGAGTTTCCTGGGTCGGCCCCTGGACGGTGGTCCCTACCCCTACGTGTGGCTGGACGGCCTGACGCAGAAGGTTCGGGAGGGCGGTCGCATCGTCAACGTCTGCGTGGTGGTGGCGACGGGGGTCAATGCCGAAGGGCAGCGTGAGATCCTGGGTATGGACGTGGGCGCCAGCGAGGACGGCGCCTTCTGGCTGGCCTTCCTGCGGTCGCTGACCGCTCGGGGCCTCAGCGGGGTGGAGCTGGTAACCTCCGATGCCCACCAGGGGTTGAAGAACGCCATCGCCGCGGTGTTCACTGGGGCCAGCTGGCAGCGCTGCCGCACCCACTTCATGGCCAACCTGCTCACCCGAGTGCCCAAGCGTGCCCAACCCGGCGTGGCCACCATGGTCCGCACCATCTACCAGCAACTGTCTCCCGCCGAGGTCCACGGCCAATTGGACCGAGTGGTGGAACAACTCCGGGAGCCCTTTGCCCAGGTGGCCGAACTGCTGGCGGATGCCGCGCCGGACATCCTGGCCTTCACGGCCTTCCCAGTGGCCCACTGGCAGAAGCTGTGGTCCAACAACCCGCAGGAACGGCTGAACCGGGAGATAAGGCGCCGGACTGACGTGGTGGGCATTTTCCCCAACCGGCTATCGGCGCGGCGCCTGGTGGGCGCGGTGCTGGCCGAGCAACACGACGAATGGGCCGAAGCCCGCCGCTACCTCACCATCCCCAACGCCGCCGGCAACGAGGCACTGCCGACGCCCAATATGCTGGACGCAGCGGCCTGATCAACAGCAAAAGGGATGACGCGTTTTACACTACTTGACGGGACACTACCCATACCCGAGATTGACTGGACGCCGATTCCCTACTGGATGGACGGCGCCGCCGACGTGGCGGAGACCACCTACGTCCCCTTCCAGGATGAGCCCGACGCCGCACCGGTGCGGCTCATCGTCCGGCGGGTGAAGCCCACGCCCGGCTCCCAGCTGGCCCTCTTCGCCAGCTACAGCTATCACGGCTGCATCACCGACCGAGACGGGGACACCCTGGAACTGGAGGCCGACCATCGGCGCCACGCCGAGATCGAGAACGCCATCCGAGACCTCAAGTACGGCGTCGGGCTCAACCATCTCCCCTCAGGCCGCTTCGCCGCCAACGGCGCCTGGCTGGCGGTGCAGGTGATGGCGCATAACCTGGCCCGCTGGACCGCGCGCATCGGTCTGGGTGAGCAACTGGTAACCACCAAGACCCTCCGACGACGCTTCTTCTCTCTCGCCGGACGGCTCACCCGCTCGGCGCGCCGCCTCACTTTGCATCTTCCCCAGCGCTGGCCCTGGGAAAACCAGTTCAGTCGCGCCTTGGCTCGATTGCGAGCCCTTCCACTCCCCGCCTGACGGCACCGCTGGTGTCAACGCCGACGGAGATCTGACCCACTCACCAGACTACCCGACCGCCTCGCAGACTTGCGCCAGGCTGGTCCCCGAGCGTCTCTTGCTGCACACTACCCTGACAATTTCGCCCAGCATCGCCACCGCGGGCCGCCATCATCGTGTCTGTGTGGCTATCTCACGCCGCCCTCATCCCCATCTATTGGAATCGGGCTTGCCCCGTTCGCCTTCCCTTGCCCATCATCCCTGGTGTCAACGCCACGGCCCATCGCTTCGGTGGATTCGGGCTTATGCACTGGCTGTTGTTGCCCTCTTTATGCTGGCTAGTGTGGCTTTTTCCACCTTGGGATTGCAGCGCCTACTCTGGGATTCAGTCCTACCTGTCCGCATCATGGTTTTCGGTATGCTGGCTGGTATTGCACTATTCATTTTGGGCGTTTTGTGGGCGCCTTTTGGTGGAAGGATGTGCTCGCGCCTGGCTTGGGACCGTGAAGATAAATTGGACTTGCCAGTGCTAGAGGGTGCATTGGCTTCCATCCTTTTTTTGGCGCCCTGGTTCTACCTTATGTCGCTATTGCGAGATGAGCCCTCGACTGGAAAGATTGTTTGGATTGGGTATTTCACCATCTTTGGGTTATGGTTGTTGGGGCCTGGAGGGTTCATGCTGTTTGTTGCAGCATTTGTGATTTTTAATGGCTATGAGGCAGTAGCAGGGATAGCTTCATATAGCCGTCCACTTGTCGCGGTATTGATCCTCTCGGGGTTTACCTCCATCGGTCCGCTGGTAACCGGCTGGCTTTGGTATCGATGGACTAAGAACCTTCTCAAGACTCAGGGCTGGAACCGGCGTCTGATCGAGAGTGTAACAAATTCTTCTATCCCCGCAGGCTATCTTAATCCCTTCAAGTCGGCTTTTGCGTCATATGTCGTCTCATATGTCGCAAGTATCTTCATTTTCATCATCGGATCTATTTTCTTCTCCAATTGATTCTTCAGTATGCCATGGTCTCCTAGAGGTCTGGCCGGAAAGCCATTGGCCGGGTTTTGCACTACGCCAAGCAGACGTATTACAGTCATATACGGCATGATAGTATATGCAATACGTTTCAAGACCCCATTATTACATCGGTAATCGACGCCAAGAAAATAACGGCTTGGGGAGAATCGGGGTTTCCGGCCAGATTTCTAGAGATGTGGCAGGGAACCCCTATTCTCTGTAGGCTGTCGTTTTCATAACATCGATTATCGAAGTATCAGTGGGTTATTGAAACGTATTGCATACACTATCATGCCGTATATGACTGTAATACGTATGCCTGGCGTAGTACGAAACCCGGGCAATGGCTTTCCGGCCAGACCTCTAGGATTGCAAGTCTGTATTTCATGGCTCTGCTCACCTGTTGGTTTCAAATTGGCGAATGGTCAGAAATGGAGGCACCCCCGGTTCGGTCAACACATCGTCCATCCCTTCCATCAGGAACGGCTCCACACTGTCGGGGTCCGATGCCGCCAGACGGTGGATCTCGGATAACCACTTGTCCTTTTGGGCCTCGTAGAACCGCGTGGTGATCGGGCACCGGTCAATCGCCATCAACCGTGCGTTGTCGTCGATGATGGACCGTTTCCGGACCGCGTCGTCATCGCCCCTGGTCTCGTCCTTTTCCTGCCACGGCAACGGAGACGCTCCATCGGGAGGGTCGTACCCGGCTTCGCGGACACACGTGGCCAACGCGGCGAAGGCGTGCTTGACGTTGGCGTCATCCACCGTCGCCATCAGGATGTCATTCCAGACGCTGCGCAGGTTCGTATAGTGCTGGCCGGCGTCCACTAAAGACTGCTCATTGCATTGGGCAAAGTCGTCTTCGTCGGAAATACCCGCACAGGGCACCAGCACCTCACGCAAAGAATAGGCGGGTACGTCCGCCAGCCTAGACCGGGCACACCTCTTCTCGTCCTCAGTGCCATCTCCGGCTCCCCGACATACGTTTGCCACATCCTCCATCATGGCCGTCATGCACCACGGTTGATATTGGAATTCGTCGTATGGAATCGCGAATACGTTCATGACGCGACAGCCGTCCAAACCCTGCGGATGAGGCAAACCGGAGTTCACGCCTTCCGATAAATCCGGTTGGACCTGGGTCGGATCAGCTTCAGGATGGACGGTCGGGCTCGCAGGGTCTCCGATGTCCCGTGTCGGAGCGGGTTTGGTACGCTCGTCCGGTTTTTGAGTAGGCGGCGGCACCGCTGTGGGTTTCTGCTCCTCGTCCGCCTTATCGTCCAGCGCATCAGGGGATACGGTGGGAGTTGGCGCAAGCGGTGTTTTCTCCTCGTTCCCGGTATCGCCGGCCGCTGCCGTAGGCCCACATGCCACACCCAGTAACAGGAGTAGTACCAGCGACCCCACGACCACGACGCGGCCTCTTTCCCAATATGACCTCTTCATTTCCCTCCTTTGTGATTTACTCTTACTTCAAACGCTTCTAGCGCAACTCGTAATCGGGCGGCCCGTAGATCGTATTCGCCCTCGCCACAATTCCCACAAGGGTTGACGACCCAAAGACCCCGCAGACGGATATTCCATGGTTCGGGCCCGCCAGCAGGCAGCAGGTGGAAAAGGGGGAGCCATGACTAGGCTTTGGGGCGTTCCCGAGGCGGTCTGAGTACCAAGATACACCTGGTGACTGATGCTCGGGGCAGGCCTCTTCGCTGGTGAGCACTTCAACCGTCAGGTCGGCTTCCTGGTGGAGCCGGTGAATCAGGCGGTACAGTTTGTCCAACGCTTCCGCCAGCGCCCACTCGGATATGTACTGCTTTTCCTTCTTTGTCATTTCGTGGTCCCCCATTCACGCAGCGAACAGTTCTTCGCCGTGTTCTTCGATCAACTCTCGCTTCAACCTGGTTGGCGAACCGCGCGGCGTGAGCCGCACGATCCGCCTGTCAGGTGAGTCCGGATGCCATCCGCAGGTCTGGCACATTGACTCGGTGGCCGTAAGATGCAGAGGTCGAGCCGGCCGCAACGCGGGCAGCGCCCCACGGGGTACTCGCCCGATTGACGTACCCGGGCCAGCCGCCGACACTCGACTGAGCAATAGATTTTCGCCGTGTAGGAGTACTCGGAATCGCACCAGGCGCATCGGCGCGTTGTCGGCCGTTTCGCGCTCATAATCGGTCAGCCGTTCAGCCAGCCCATCGTGCGGGCTGGGGAATAGCGCGAGTGGTCGGCCTGTACGTCGCGGCCGGCCAGGTGGACGTAAATCATCGTGGTTTCGATCTTGCTGTGGCCCAGGATGTCCTGCAGTTGGCGAACGCCGCCCCCAGCCCGCAAGTACCAGGTGGCGAAAGTGTGGCGAAGACAGTGCGGCCCAGCCTTCGGGCCGGTAATGCCGGCCCGTCCGAACATCCGCTGGTATGCCTGCACGACACCATTGCGCGTCAAGGCACCCTTTTTGCCCGTCCAGATGTGTTCGCCATCGCCAAGCACCATCAGCGTGTCGCACAGTTCATCGGATACCGGAACCCGTCGGGTGCCCACCTTGCCATCGACCACCAGCCAACCGTCGCGGATATGGTTCCGCATCAGGCCGGCTACTTCGCCGACCCGGAGGCCACAATCCAGTATCACCAGCAGTAATGCCCGGTCGCGTTCAGTGAGCGCCGCAGCCATCAATCGCTCCACTTCGCGCCTGGACAGTACCCGCGGCAATAGCCGACGACGGATGATGGGTTCCAACCCGATGCACGGGTTGGGCAGCTGATAGCGCCGCCCGCACCAGCTGAAGAACGTCCGCAGGCATTTCAACAGGTCGCGTCGGCTCTCCGGCGCCAGGTTGTTGTCGCCCAACAAGGGCAGCAGGTCGAAACCTTCGCGGGGCGGGGTTGGACAATGGGTTATCAATCTCGTCAGTGCCCATCGGTATTGCTCGATGGTGGAATGCGCGAGCCCGCGAAGGTGGCATTCGCCCAGGTATTGGGCAACGAGGTCGGTGGTGAGCATGGGGCCTCCAAATGGCGGCCAGTTTAGGGACGGCCTCCGAAGGGTTCTCCATGCGTTCATTGCGTCTCATTGTGATTTTTCAGGAGGTCGGTCGGTTTCTTCGCGCCAAGGCGCCCCAGGAGTGTGTATGCGGCTGTTTGGGGATAGCATTAGCCCCAATCCACCGAAAAGATGAGTGTCGCGGTGTGCTGAAGGGGTAAGAAAGTGCTCCTGTGCATCTGGGATAATGGCTTTTGAAACAGGAAACCGTCCCCAGGCCAGGAGCACCCAAAAGATGCTAGCAGATGACCACCCCGACCGCATCCAAATCGCCTTTGACGACCACCGCCTGGTGGCCAATGCTGGGCTGATCCTGCCAGCCACGCTGGGCCGGCATCTGGGCCGGCCCGAACTGGTTGACCGGCACCTGGACCTGGGTCGCGCCCCAGGCCGAGCCAACACCGGCGACAAGGTGATGACGCTGGTGGCGTCTGCTCTGGCCGGAGGAGACTGCATTGACGACGCCGACGTGCTGCGCACCGGCGGGACGGCTAGCGCCATCGGCTGCGTAGTCAAGGCGCCATCCACCCTGGGGACCTTCCTGCGCAGTTTCCGGTGGGGCCACGTCCGCCAACTGGATCGGGTCAGCCGGGAGCTGCTGGCCCGGGCCTGGTCGGCTGGGGCCGGACCCGGCGACGGGCCGTTGACCATCGACCTGGACTCGTAACAGTTCAGACTTGGTGAGGTGAATTGGCCGAAGGCGGGTTGCCGAACGCTGGCACGGGTGGCGGTGGTTATGTCATATACAGGGCATGGATACTGAAGTGGACCTGACCACCGTCGACCGCGCTGTCCTCATTGCCATCATCGCCGAGTTACAGGCGGTGATTGAGCGGTTGCAGCGGCGGATTGCCGAACTGGAAGGCCAGGCGAAACCGGGCGGCCCGCTCCGAATGCCCGGCCTCAAGGCGAAATCGGGCCGGAAGCCCCCAGCGCAGCCGGGGCCCCGCAAGCAGCGACGCCACGGCTTCGCCCGCCCGCGCATGACACCGACCCACCGGGTGGAGCACGTGATGGAGAACTGTCCCGATTGCGGCGCCCACCGGTCCGGCGGCTGGATCCAGCGCACTCGGGAGGTCATCGAGCTGCCGGTGGTTCCCGCGCAAGTCACCGAGCACGTCTACATTGCTCGGACTTGCCCGGCCTGCCGACGGCGCTGCACACCTCCGGCGGAACTGGGCGGCGTGGTCTTGGGTCAGCAGCGCCTCGGCGTCAACCTGCTCAGCCTGATCGCCACGCTGCGGGAAGAGGGGCGGCTGCCCATCCGCAGCGTCCAGTGGTATCTGGACACCGTGCATCAGTTGCGCCTCAGCGTGGGGGCCATCGTGAGCGCCATCCATCGCACGGCGCAGCGGGCCCAACCGGCAGTGGCCGCGATCCTGGACCGCATCCGCGCCAGCCCAGTGGTCCACGCCGACGAAACCGGCTGGCGTCAGAGCGGGGCCAACGGCTACGTGTGGACTTTCAGCACCCCCACCGAACGCTACTTCCTGCGGCGGGGTCGGGGCAAAACAGTCGTGGACGAGGCGCTGAGCGATGCTTTCTCCGGAGTATTGGTCAGCGATTTCTACGCCGCCTACCACCATTATGACGGCCCCAAGCAGCGGTGCTGGGCCCACCTGCTGCGGGACATCCACGACCTGCGCACCCGCTACCCCGATGCTGCGCCACTGGCCAGGTGGGCCGACGCCGTCCACGGGATTTACGACCGGGCCAAAGCCTGCACTCATCCCCAGGCCAAGCGGCGGCGCACCGCCCAACTGGCCCTGGAACGACAACTGCTGGCCCTCGGCCAGCCCTTCCGGCACGACCCGTCGGCAACCCAGGCCAAGCTGTGCCGACGCATCGAGCGCCACATCAAGGAACTCTTCGTCTTCGTGGCCGAACCGGACGTGCCTTCAGACAACAACGCTGCCGAACGCAGCCTGCGCCATCTGGTCATCAGCCGCAAGATCAGCGGCGGCACCCGCTCGGAGCAGGGCACCGAGAGCAAGATGACGCTGGCATCCATCTTCGGCACCTGGCGCGCCCAAGGTCTAAATCCTCTCGCCGCCTGCCGTCAGCTGCTCGTTTCCCCTCTACTCTGAACTGTTACCTGGACTCCACCATCTGCGAGACCTACGGTCTGGCCAAGGAGGGGGCGCGCGACCACGGCTACACCGGCCAGCGAGGCTATCACCCGCTGCTGGCCGTGGCCGCCGGAACCGGCGACGTGCTGATGGCTCGGCTGCGCAAGGGCCGCGCCAATACCGTTCGGGGCGCCGCTCACTTTCTACGCGAGACGGTGGGGCGGGTACGCTACGGCGGGGCCAGGGGACAACTCACGGTGCGGGCTGACAGCGGCTTCTACACTCACGCCATCGTCGCCGTCTGCCGCAAGATGGATGTGCGCTACTCCATCACCGTCCGCCAGCAAGCCCGCCTGCGGAATATCATCGAGGCCATACCCGAGACTGACTGGACGCCGATTCCCTACTGGATGGACGGCGCCGCCGACGTGGCGGAGACCACCTACGCCCCCTTCCAGGATGAGCCCGACGCCGCACCGGTGCGGCTCATCGTCCGGCGGGTGCAGCCCACGCCCGGCTCCCAGCTGGCCCTCTTCGCCAGCTACCGCTATCACGGCTGCATCACCGACCGAGACGGGGACACCCTGGCACTGGAGGCCGACCATCGGCGCCACGCCGAGATCGAGAACGCCATCCGAGACCTCAAGTACGGCGTCGGGCTCAACCATCTCCCCTCAGGCCGCTTCGCCGCCAACGGCGCCTGGCGGGCGGTGCAGGTGATGGCGCACAACCTGGCCCGCTGGACCGCGCGCATCGGTCTGGGTGAGCAACTGGTAACCACCAAGACCCTCCGACGACGCTTCTTCTCCCTCGCCGGACGGCTCACCCGCTCGGCGCGCCGCCTCACTTTGCATCTGCCCCAGCGCTGGCCCTGGAAAAACCAGTTCAGTCGCGCCTTGGCTCGATTGCGAGCAATTCCACTCCCAGCCTGACGGCACCGCTGGTGTCAACGCCGACGGAGATCTGACCCACTCACCAGACTACCCGACCGCCTCGCAGACTTGCGCCAGGCTGGTCCCCGAGCGTCTCTTGCTGCACACTACCCTGACAATTTCGCCCAGCATCGCCACCGCGGGCCGCCATCATCGTGTCTGTGTGGCTATCTCACGCCGCCCTCATCCCCATCTATTGGAATCGGGCTTGCCCCGTTCGCCTTCCCTTGCCCATCATCCCTGGTGTCAACGCCACGGCCCATCGCTTCGGTGGATTCGGGCTTAGTCGATCCCACGGTCCACCGCTTTCCCCACTATCTCGCCGATGGCGACCTTCGCTTGGTAGCAGGTGGCTTGCTCCGTTTTCATTTCGCCGGCGCAGGTGAGGCAGCAAGCCGACTTCACCTCGGCGTACTCGCCGACCACGACTCGCCGGTATCTGGACCCATCATCAACCGAAGGGAGATACAACCGAACCGACCGGTCGACGAGTTCGGCGGGTGTCGCCAGTCGGAAGAAATGCGGCTGTCCAACGGCCAGCGCATGGGTCTCGTATTCGTGGCCACAGTATGGGCAGTCGCCGTCGAGAGCGAACTTCTCCCAAGCGCGCCGGTTGCGCTCGACCACGCGGCGGTCGCGGGTGTGTCTGATGCGTCCAGTGCGGTCCATGTCCTTCAATAACCCCCTTACACCCGGTCGTCGCCATCATCGTCCACGCCCAGGAACGACATCGCCCCGGCCGCGTTGTCCGGCTTCCGTGCGGCGGCCGCCTGGTCGCCAGCAGCGACGCGCTGCAGTCGGTTCCTGGCGGCGTCCTTGCGGCCCCGGGAGATAATCAGGTCCCGCGATTTGTTGATTCGGTCGACGACTTCGGCCGGCAACTTGATCTCGTCGCCGTCGTGGTGGATGGTGTACTCCCAGGTGCCTTGAATCCGTCGGACAGTAACGATGTACTGCTCCTCCACAATGTCGTCGCGGGCCTGGGCCAGGATGCCCGGCATAGCACCGGCCTTCGCGTTCAGTTTCTCCGGCGCAAAGAGCATGGCCCGGAAGGCGTCCATTTCGATGGTTACCAGGTCCTACTTCTTGTACTCGCCATCCTTCGCTTGTAGTCTTGCCATGATGGTACCTCGTGCTATTGGTGGTTGATTTTCGTTGCGGCCGCAGGCGCTATCCCGCACCGTCGGATGAAGTTGGCTCCGGGTTCCGGATAACAACGGGGCGGATCGCCGACGTCCATTCGGCGGAATTCGTAATCTCATAAAGTGACATTAGCCATCCCCTTTGCCCCCTGGGCTCCCAGGGGAAATGCGCTTCCGCAGAGCGACCTGGGACCTCGTAGGGGGGCGATGCGCGATACCTGCCTGCAGGACAGGCGAAAGGCATGGGCTACATCCCGCACCGCTACGCCGGCCATCCGCGCCGTCCGAACCTCTGCGCTTCGTTGCTGTGCGGTGATACCCCGCACTACGCTGGATCGGCGGCACTTCCTGGCTTGCGACTGGTGGAAGCCGTCTTCGCTGTACTGCTTGCGGGCGTCGCGCATCGCCTTGGTGACAATCTGCGATACCTCGGTCAGGCTGAGGCGGTGGTCGTCGAACCGGTTTTCATTGACCTTAGTCAGGTAGCGCCAGACCCGGGCGCGGCTGGCAAAGTGGCCGTCCTTACGTCGCCAGCTGAACAACCTGGACATGATCACTCGGCGCAGGTGGGCGTTGCGGCGGCCTTCGCAGATGGGGTGAAGTTCGCACCGCTGTACTTTGGTGCGCCAGTTGCTGCTGTCGGCCTGGTTGTGGTGCCGGGTCGCCTTCCTGCCCCGGCCAGTGCTGTGGTGCCCACCAGGGGGCGTGTCCGGCTCCGGACGTTGGTCAAGCCAGGTCTGCTCCAGCACCATCCACTGGCGCATCGTGAGCGTCGGTGGCCAGCCGTGGCCCCATTCGGCGGACTGGACGTATCCGGGAGTGCCTGGGGCAACCACGTAGACGTTGCGACGGCACTTGCGGTCAAGACCGCCCATGATGCGCTGGCTGCTGATCTCCGTGGTGAGGTAATAGGAGTGGCGGCCATGCTCGGTATCGACCGTCCAGGGAGTGGCTGGCAGCAACTCTTCACACATCGCCACCGCCGGCTGGCAATCGGCGTCAACGACGCACAGGAGCATCTCCTGGCGGTCCACGTCCACGCGGCCGGTGCGCAGCAGCCAGTTATCCGGCGGGCGGGCTTCCCACTCCCATAGCATGGCCGGCGACGAGTGCTCGAACCGGGAGAACCGGACGCCCTTCCTGGGCACCTTGTTCTGCCTTGGTATCGCCAGGTGCTGCAAGTCGGCCATGCGGAGTAGGTGCAGGGAGGCCGCCGGCATACGCTGCCTCCCTGCCTACTGTTCGACAGCCGTTTGCCGGCGTGAGTACAATGGACTGGTGGTGTACGAGTGGGACGAAGCCAAACGATCCGAAACCCTGGTTGATCGTGGCGTGGACTTCGCCTCCATGGTCGACTTCGATTGGGACACTGCCACCGTAGAACGGGATATCCGGCACGACGATGAGATCCGCTTTCTCGCCACTGGCTCCATCCAGGGCCGTTTGCATCGGGTGGTCTACACGATGCGGGGCGAAACGGTCCGGATCATCAGCCTGCGGAAGGCCAACGCCAGAGAGGTGAGGAGATATGGCCAGCGAGATTGACCTGGACAAGATGCCGTTCCTCGAATACGCCCGGCTGATGGCGGAACGCGGAGCCGAGGAATTGGGCGGGTCCGGCTCGTCATCATTGTCTTTCGACGAGCTGGTATCTAGTACGATGACGTATGCTGAGATCGAAGCGGAGTACGGCGAGGAAACGGCCATCAACGTGGCCATCGCCCGCGATCCCGACGACTTGGAATGGACCGAAGGGGCTTCACCCAAGCCTCGGCCGGCCAGCGAGGTGCACCCGGAGTTCGTCGAAGCCTGGCGGCGCTTCCGCGGCAAGCCTCCGAAACCCGCCAAAGCGGACGTCCAAATCCAGCTGGACGCGGACATCGTGGAGCACTTCAAAAAGGGCGGACCAGACTGGCAGGCCCGTCTCAACGACGCGCTCCGGCGGATGGTTTTTGGTGACGCTCCAACCCGCTGATTCATCGCGCCGCCTCCCGGGCAACGGTTCGACAGAAGCGCGCCGGTATGAGTACTATTAACCAGTGGATTACGAATGGGATGAAGCCAAGCGAGCAGAAACGCTCGCCCGGCGCGGCTTGGACCTCGCCTTGATGAATCACTTCGAATGGAACGGCGCGATGACGCGCCGCAGCGACCGACATGGCGAAATCCGGTTCCTGGCCACCGGTTATATAGGGGACAGCCTCCACACCGTTATCTACACAATGCGGGAATCGCGATGCCGGATCATCAGCCTTCGGCATTCGAGCCGGAGCGAGATTAGGGAATATGCCGAATCTTAAACCCACCCATAGGGACCCAACCGACGAGGAAGAGGCAGCCATCCTGGAGCAGATCGAGGAAGATCGCGAGGAGTTGGGTATCGACGCCGGGGACTTCTCCGAACCCAAACCGGCTATAGAAGTCCACCCGGAAGCCGTGAAGCAGTGGGAACGTACCCGAGGGAAGGGAACGACGTCGGGCGAAACGGAGGCGGCGGCTAACTGATTCATCGCGCCGCCCGCCGAGGCGCTGCTTCTCGGCGTCGCCGTCCGTCGGCCAATCGGGTGAACACCGCCACATCCTCGGCGGTGAGCAGGTTGGCTACCTGACGGGAACGCTGCCGGATGCGGGATATGGTGCGCTTGGTGGTCCGGTAGCGGACGGCCGCTTGGGCCAGCGTCAACCCCTGCCGCTCGATGGGCGTAGGCCGTAAGAAGACCGGCGCCGCGCCTGACCCCGTACCGATACCACGCCAGATCGTCCCACTTGCACCGGCTGAGCGGGCAATCGACGCACAAGTCCGAAACCTCGCAACCCGTGTCAGGGATGACGCCGGGGTTATGGTCGGGTTCGACCGCCTGGTGGTAAGATGCGATTGGCATCGCAAACCCTCTTATTGCGGATTGGGTTGCCATCCGCGTCGGGTTGTGTTTCGATCCAGCACCCGGCGCAAATGAGAAAACCCCGTCAGCTCAGAGCCGACGGCGCATTTTAACCATAGTTATTGCGGTTAAGTCAATAAGTTATTGCGCTTTTCGGTGGCCTCCCGTTTTTGGGCGGGTTTGCAAGCCGCGATTTCACCTGTTCCTCGGCGACCAACAACAACCCGCCGCCCGGCGCGGGCCCCCGCAGGCGACCCTGAACTTGCAAGTGCCCTTTATGCACCCAAGTCCGTAACCTGTGAACGGTGCACCCGTGATTCTTGGCTGCTGTAGCCAAGTCGATCAATCCGTTGGGCAGTTCCGTGTAGAAAGGCAAACCCGGATCCTCAAAGCCTGGCAACTCCGGTTGTTCGGCGTCGGCGGCCACGGTGGCAACCATGCTCACAATCTCGTTTTCGCTGACGCCAGAAGACAACGCAACGCCGATGGCTGCGCGTAGGTCTTCTGCTGTTCGAGTCGAATCGAGCATCTCGGATCGTGGGGGCGCCGGGCGTTTCCCCGGGAAGAATGGTGGGCGGTAGTGGACTCGAACCACTGACCTCTTGCGTGTCGAGCAAGTACTCTAACCAACTGAGCTAACCGCCCGGGTTCCACGAGTGTAGCAAGGCCCGACGTTCGGCGTCAACCAAACCGCCCGCCTCGTAACTGTTCACGTTTGAGGGGACGAGTCGGCTTGCAAAGCAAATTCCGTGCTTGGCTGCCCCTCTGTGAGAGGCCTGATGGCCCGTAGATCCCCACAAGTCTGAACAGTTACCCCGCCTCAGCAGGGCAATCGCGTTATAGATTGGTAGACTTGGCCAGGCATGCGAGTCCAGTGATATGAAGGGGAGAGGGGAGGAGTGATGAGAGAGGGGAAGGGCGCGTCCATTATGGATTATTTCGGGACGTTGGAGGACCCCAGGATCGACCGGTGCAAGCGGCACCAGCTGCTGGACATCATTGCCATTGCCATCTGCGCCGTCATCTGCGGCGCCGACTCCTGGATCTACATCGAATTGTTCGGCAAGAGCAAGCTGGAATGGTTCCAGACCTTCCTGGAACTGCCCCACGGCATCCCGTCCCACGACACCTTCGCTAGGCTTTGCACATTTCAAGCCGCGTAGGCGAGTGAATCTACAAGTCGGTAGTACAGGGCAGCCGGGACTTTCCATATATCCGGTTCTGCGTCTCGGCTTTGTACAATCAAGCGGCATAGGCTAGCGTGTCGAGCATCCTGTGGTACAAGAGGCGCGGGACTTTTATCGATTCGTGCTCGCGCTCGGACGGCATAAAAGTTCCCTGCTGCACCCAGAGGTGTCGTCTGACCAGGGCGATGGCGTCGGCGAAGGAAGGGCTGGTCTTGTCATACCACGCCGCGGTGCGCGGCGCCATGCCGCCACGCTGTTCGATCAGGATATCCGCTGCCAGCGTCACCACGCTGAACAGGCCAAAGAGCGCGGGGGTGGTTCGGGCGATGGCTCGTTCCGACCACTGGCGCTGGGTTTCCACGCCCAGGTGAGCCCGCAGCTCCTCAAAGGTCACCTCGACCTGCCAGCGCAGCAGATACCACTGCAGTATCCGCAGGGGTTCCGCCTCGGTGTCGGTGCATAGCAAAGCATAGGGCTCGCGGCGCTCCTCCAGGTATCTGATGACGACCCAACGTATGGGAAGGCGCGGCGGCCCGCCGTGGTACCACAGCGCCACGCCCGAAGCGAGCTCGACCCTGGCGGTACTGCCGTCGGAACCGGTGGCGCGGTAGGGAATCCATTGTGTAGCGGGATCGTCCAGCACCGCCGTGGGACTGGGCAATCGCGCGCCGACCACCCGGGGCCGCCCGATCTGGCCGGGCCGCCGCGGTGGCGCGGGCTGGTACCGGGACGCGTCCTTGCGCAGTTTGGTGACGACGACAATCGGCTTTGACATACTCTGGCAATGCCGCAGGAACTCGCGCTTGGCGTAGCCGCCATCGGCCACCACCACCAGGTCCCGGTCCGGCAGCCACCGGCGCAGGCAGACCAGCATCTGCTGGGCGTAGTCGGTGACCGTCTGGTGCCGGCGACCTTTGCGCCGGTCGTAGCGGGCCGACACCACCAGCGCGGTCAAAAACGGTAGCGCCCAGTGTCGACCCGCCCATCCGATACGCGTCAGCAACATCAGGCTCACCCATTGCAATCCGGGGGTCATCACCACCTGGTCGTCCTTGGACCGCACCGGATCCCGATACCGCCCCTTGGCCGCAATCTTCCGGCCCCAGCGTCGTTCCACCGTCTCGTCAATGCCGAACACCAACGGCTCGGTGGATGAACCAAGGCGCCCGGCCACCAGCAGCAACAGCACCCGGCTCAGTTGCAGCGGCGACCATCGGGCACGGTTGAGCACGTGGTGATAGATGGCGAAGTCGCCGTGCTGCCCAATCCCCAGGATGTTGAGGGCGGAGGACACGGTGCGTTTGCCGGGAGACAGGATCGCTCCCATGGCCAGGAGTTGGGCTTTGCGCCAGGTCCTGGGGTCAAACAGGTGCTCAAAGGGCAGCAGCAGGGTTACTATGACTGCGGGCAGGGTAGGCATACTCGACCTCTTTTGGTGATTTGGTCGAGCTTACCCTGTTCTTATAATTTATCTAGCTTTTGTACAAAGTCGAGGGTTAGCGGCGGACAGTGAAAAACCCTCGGACGCCAGCCACAAGTGGCGGCGCACCAGGGCGATGGCATCCACAAAAGTTGGAGACGGCTTGGCGTACCAGGCCGCGGTGCGATGGCTCATGGGCCGTTGTTCCTGCATCAAGTGAGCCGCCAGGGTGGTCCAGGAGAATAGGCCCATCAGGATTGGCGTGGGGCGGGCGATGGCGTGATCCGACCACTGGCGTTGGGTCTCCACGCCCAGATGCGCTCGCACCTCCTGGAAGGTGACCTCCAGTTGCCAGCGCAGCACAAACCATTCCAGAATCTGCGCCGGGTCCACGGCCAGGTCAGTGCACAGCAGAGCCTGTGTGGCGAATTCGCCCTGGGGGTCCCGAACCAAGACCCAGCGCAGGGGCACGGGCGGCTTGCCCGAGCGGTACCAAACCGCCGTTTGCGAGGTGAGTTCCACCGTGCGGGTCGCGCCGTTGTACCAGGCTACCGACACCTCGACCCATGACACGGTGGGCAAGTCCAGGAGCGTCTTCAGCGCGGTCAGCCGTCGGCCTTTCAGCGGGGGGCGACCGTTCCGGCCCGGCTGACGGGGCGGGGCCGGTTCATAAAGGGCGGCGTCCAGGCGCAAGCGGGCGATGAGGATAACGGGTTGAGCCAACGATTGGCAGCAGTGGAGCAGGTCCAGTACGGCGTAGCTGCTGTCACCCACCAGCACTAGTATTGAGTCAATACTGTATTGGCAGGTGAAGCGCGGGGCGGGCCAGGGTTGTTACGCTGACTGGCAAACAGTGGTGCGGGAGGTGCGACATCCATGGTTCAGGAGAAATACGCAGTACGGTTGTCGTCGGAAGATCAGGAGCAGTTGCGGGGATTGATCCACGGTGGGCGGCATTCCGCTCGGGTCATCAATCGGGCGCGCATCCTGCTCAAGACTGACGAAGGGTGGAGCGCCCCCCAGGTGGCGGCGGCTCTGGACACGTCGCAGCGCACGGTGTTCCGCACCAAACGGCGGTACGCCGAAGCGGGGTTGGAGGGCGTGCTGCACGACCACCCCCAAGCCAATCGGTATCGCAAGCTGGACGATCGGGGCGAAGCCCACCTGATTGCGCTGGCGTGCAGCGACGCGCCCGAAGGGCATGAGCACTGGACCCTGCGGTTGTTGGCTGGCAAGGTGGTGGAGTTGGGATTGGTGCCATCGCTGTCCTACGAGACGGTAAGGCTCAGGCTCAAAAAAACACCCTCAAGCCGTGGCGGAAGCAGCAATGGTGCATCCCGAAAGTAGGCGGCGAATTCGTGGCGGCCATGGAGGACGTGCTGGACCTGTATGCCGAACCCTACGACCCCGATCGGCCGGTGGTGTGCTTTGACGAGACCTCCACCCAACTGCTGGCCGAGGTCAGGAAGCCGTTGCCTCCTCAACCGGGACGACCGCGGCGGCAGGACTACGAGTATCGCCGCGGCGGCACCCGCAACATCTTCCTGACCTGTGAACCCCTGGCGGGCTGGCGCCACCTGGCCATCACCGAGCGGCGCACCATGCAGGACTTCGCCCATCAGATGCAATGGCTGGTGGATGAGGCTTACCCTGATGCCCCGGTGATCCGCGTGGTGCTGGACAATCTGAATACCCATCGTATGGCGTCCCTTTACGAGACGTTCCCGGCTGCTGAGGCCCGGCGCATCGTGAAGCGCCTCGAGTTTCACCACACGCCCAAGCACGCCAGTTGGTTGAACATGGCGGAGATCGAATTCAGCGCGTTGAGCCGCGCCTGTCTCAAGGGGAGAAACCCCGACGCCGACGCCCTGCAACGCCAAATCACGGCCTACGAGACCGAGCGCAACGCAGCGGGCGTCACCATCAACTGGCGGTTCAGCACTCAAGATGCCCGATCCAAATTGCATCGCCTCTATCCCTGCCATTCCAAGATTGATTGAGTACTAGAGGTCTGGCCGGAAAGCCATTGGCCGGGTTTTGCACTACGCCAAGCAGACGTATTACAGTCGTAAACGGCGTGATGGTGTTTGTAATACGGTTCAACAACCCCTTATTACATCGATAATCGACGTTAAGAAAATAACGACTTGGGGAGAATCGGGGTTTCCGGCCAGCTTTCTAGGGGGCGCTGCGGCAGCCAGCGGCGCAGTTGCAGGATCATCTGCCGGGCCCAGTCGGTGAGCTTTTTGTGGTGGCGTCCGCGCTGCCGGTGGTAGCGTGCCGAGGGCGCCAGCACGGTGAGAAAGGGCAAGGCCCAATAACGTCCCGCCCAGGGGACCTGGCCCAGCCACATCAGGGAGATCCAGCGCAGGCCGCTGGCCTTGACCACCTGAGACCGGCTGGAGCGTACCGCATCGCGGTAGATGCCCAGGGATTTGATTTTGGGGCCGCGGCGCCGCTCCAGGGTTTCGTCGATGCCGAAAATCAACGGGCCATCGCCTTGATCCAAGTGGAGGATTAGCAGTCCCAACAGGATGCGTGCCGCCTGGCGGGGCGACCACACCGCCCGATTGAGCACTTGATGATAACGGGCATAGCTGCGGTCGTCGCTGAGTCCCATGACACGGAGCGCCGATGCCACGGTGCGTTGGCCGGGAGCCAGTATCGCGCCGACCAACAGGATTTGGGCTTTCAGCCAGGTCGGGTTGCGAAACAGCATGGCGAAGGGATGGAGTACGGGTACAATCGCGTTGGGCAGGGTGAGCATCGCTTGGCCTTTTTCCAGGAGGGTCCGGCCAGCTTACCCTGTTCTTATAATTTATCTAGCTTTTGTGCAAAGTCCACCTTCGGCGACGTCTTCTCCCGGCTGGACCCGGAGCAGTTCCAGCAGTGCTTCATGGCCTGGACCCAGGCGGTGTCCGACCTGATCCCCGGGGAAGTGGTGGCCATCGACGGCAAGACGGTACGGCGTTCCCACGACCGCAATGTGGGCAAGCGGGCCATCCACCTGGTCAGCGCCTGGGCCTCGGCCAACACGCTGACCCTGGGGCAGGTGAAGACCGCGGAGAAGTCCAACGAAATCACCGCGATCCCCCAGTTGCTGCCAATGCTGGAACTGAAGGGGTGCATCGTCACCATCGACGCCATGGGCTGCCAGCAGGAGATCGCCCAGGGGATTCTGGACCGGGGAGCCGGCTACGTGCTGGCGCTGAAGGAGAACCAAGGTCAACTGTATGAAGACGTGCGGGACCGGTTCGAGGGAGCGGAGGAGTTCGGCTTCGGGGGAGTGCCCCATGACTACGCCACCACCCTGAACCAAGACCACGGAAGGATAGAACGTCGGGAGTGCTGGACAATCAGCGACCCATCTTGCCTGGAGTACCTGAGCACCGGGCAGGACTGGCCCGGCCTGCGCTCGGTGGTCAAGGTGGTGGGCCGCCGGGAGACGCCGGCAGGGACCACGGTGCAGCCCCGGTACTACATCAGCAGCCTGGATGCCCCGGCGGAGCGACTGCTGAAGGTGGTGCGCACTCACTGGAGCATCGAGAACTGCTTGCACTGGAGCCTGGACGTGACTTTCGGGGAAGACCATTGCCGGATCCGCAAGGACCACGCTCCGCAGAACATGGCCACGCTGCGGCAGGTTTCGCACAATCTGCTCAAGAACGAAACGAGCCTGAAGGTGGGCATCCAGGGGAAACGCCTCCAGGCCGGCTGGAAGGAGGACTACCTGCTAAAAGTCCTACGCAGCTAAAACGCGATTGCCCTGCCCGGCTCAGCAGGGCAATCGCATATTGGGCTAAATATAAGAAATAGGCTAAAGTGGTTGCAATTCGGATGCGGGGAGGGATGGCAAATGGCCAGTGGGCGTGAAAGGGGCGGGGTGGTGGAACACTTTGCCGGACTGGTGGATCCACGGGCGGAGCGGGCCAAGCGCCACGAGTTGCTGGACATCATCGTCATCACCATCTGCGGGGTGATCTGCGGCGCCGACAACTGGGTGGAGATCGAGGAGTTCGGCAATGCCCGCCTAGAGTGGTTGAGCCGGTTCTTACGGCTGCCCCACGGCATTCCATCCCACGATACCTTTGGGCGGGTGTTCGGCCGGCTGGACCCCGACCAGTTCGGCGCCTGTTTCATGAACTGGGTGCAATCGGTGGCCGAGTTGACCCAGGGAGAGGTGGTGGCCATCGACGGCAAGACCCTGAGGAGATGCCATGACCGGGGGCAAGTGTCCCGCGTCAACTATATTTGCCGGTTGGCGTCAATCAGTTTTGCCGGTTCACCTCCTTGGCCTGGACGCGTTGCTGGGCAGCGTTGGTGCGGTAGCTGGGGACGTCAAACTCCAGGATGACGGAGTGGTGCACGCCCCGGTCAATCGCCGCGGCGGTGGCCATGGGGTTGGCAAAGATGCGCTCCCACTCTGAGAAGACCAGGTTTGACGTGATGCCCAACGACCGGCGCTCGTAGCGTTCGGCGATGAGGGTGAAGAGGACCTCCGATTCCTCGGCGCCCTGGGGCAGGTAGCCCAGGTCGTCGAGGAGCAGGAAGTCGAAGTTGTCCAGCTTGCGCAGCTGGCGGGGCAGGTCCAGATCGCGCTTGGCGGCGAGCAGTTCCTGCACCAGGCGGTAGGCCGGTGCGAAGAGGACGGAGTGGCCGGCTTCCACCAGGCGGTGGCCAGGGCGCACCGGGCGTGGGTCTTGCCGGTGCCGGGCAGCCCGAAGGCCAGCACGTTGATGCCGCGCTCGACGAAGCTGCCCTGGGCCAGTTGGTCCAGTTGCTGCCGCAGCGCCAGGGGGACTCGGTCGTGCTCGAAGGTTTCCCAGGTCTTGCCCGAGGGCAGCCGGGACTCCCGGCGCAGCCGGTTGATGCGTCGGTGGCGGCGATCCTCAGCTTCCTGCTCCAGTACCTCCAGGAAAGTTGCCAGGGCATCGCCGTGTCCAGCGGCGGTGAAACGAGCCACCGACTGGGCGCCCATGGTGGGCAGCTTGAATTGGCCGCACAACTGGCCGATGCGGTCCTGCATCACGCTGGTGTCCGTCATGCGCACACCCCCGCCGCCGCCAGGCTGACCGTGAGCAGGCGGTCGTAGACTTTCAGGTCCGGCTTCCCAGACCAGACCAGCACCGGAGCTTCGGGCACCTTGGGCTCGGCCAGGTCCCGCACCTCCGCGTAGTCGAAGGACTCACCCGCCTCCAGCAGTAACGACAGCGCGCTGTCCACCGTGGCTTCCATGGTGGTCGCCGCCAGGTGCAGGATCCGCACGTACTCCACGTCGGCACGCTCCCCACGCCATTCCCTGAGCGCGTCGTAGGTCAGCCGGAAGTGCATGGTGGGAAACAGCTGCTCCCGGAAGCGGTAGCGGGCGAAGGCACCAGGCTTGCGCACCAATGAGCCGATGACGTGGCGGTAATTGACGTTGGCTTCCCCCTCGCCACGCACCCGCTCCACCAGGTGGCCCTTGTAGTACACTTCCGCCCAGTCGGCGTACAGACGGATCTGCACCTCCTTGCCGATGAGGCGGGAGGGAACGCTGTAGCTATGTCCCGCTACCTGGATGGTGCACCACTTGCGCACCTTGGACTGGTAGTTGACGTATTCCGGCACCGGAGCTGGCGGTAGGGAGCCTAGAAATCTGGCCGGAAACCCCGATTCTCCTCAAGCCGTTATTTTCTTGACGTCGATTACCGATGTAATGATGGGGTCTTGAAACGTATTGCATACACTATCACGCCGAATACGGCTGTAATACGTCTGCTTGGCGTAGTGCAAAACCCGGCCAATGGCTTTCCGGCCAGACCTCTAGGCAAAGCAACTCCTGCTCCAGCTTCCCCTGTACCAGGCGATTGCGTCTCTCCACCATCTGCCGGACGAAGCTGGCGTAGTCGTCGACAGTGTCGAAATCGCGACTGCCCCGCAGGATGAGGGCCTGGTCGATGGCGTCCTTCAAGCGGTAGTGGGCGTGCTCGGCGACGCCGTTTTCATGGCTCTGGCCGGGATTGATGCGGGTGGAGCGGAGGCCATAGTGGTCCAGCAGGGCGGCGTAATTGTCGTTAAGAGCGCGGCCGCGGCTGCTGCGCAATTCGTGAGTGGCAGCCGCGGTATTGTCGCTGCGCACCACCTCTGGAACGCCGCCCAGGGTCCAGAGGGCATTCTGCAATCCCTACTGCAACGCCAGGAAGGTCTCGCCGGCGGCGACCTCAGCGTAGCGCCATCCCGAGTGGCTGAGTATCAGCTGGAACAGCAGGTGGGGGTAGGACTGTCCGGCGATGGTCACCTTGAGTTCCCCGCAGTGGGTGAAGTCGAACTGGGCCTCCCGTCCCGGCGGATGCACCTGGGGGAAGTACACCTCCTGATCCGGACCATGCAGCGCCCGCCTCCTGAGCCTGTCGAAGGGCCTGCAATCGTCGTTGCAGGGTGCGCAGCTGGGACGCGCTGAACCGCCCGGGATGCTGCTCGGCCTCCTGAGCTTGTCGAAGGGCAGTCGATAATTGTCGTTGCCTTCAGCTTGCCCGTCGGATCATTCCGCAGCAGCGGCTCAATCTCATCCTCCCACACCCCGTCGAAGGGATCCGGCCGAGTGCGCCACCGATGCTCGGGTTTCGCCTGCGACGGCAATGGGCCACTCTGCCACTTGCGCGCTGAACGCACGCTCATCCCAGCCTTGGCCGCTGCCGTTTCCTGTGTCTTGCCTTCCATACGTTTCTGCCTCAATAGCCTGGTTTGTCGGTCTGTAATCAACGGTACCTCCGTACCGAATGATTACCCCATATCGACCGGCAAAAATAGTCGACGTTACCGGCAGGACTAATTGTCGTCTATCACTGTCCATGATTGACAGCCTGCTGTTCCTCGATTCGCTGGCGATGCCCCACGTGGCAGCCAATCAGGGGGTTCCGTTGCACTACCGGAACGGGGAACAGAACACCTATACCTTTCCCATGGGGATACTGAAAGCCAGGGACGGCTATATCTCCTTGCAAGCGCCGGGGCAGCAGGGTCGCAACAGTGCGTGGGGCCGGCTGTGCGGGTGCATGGGACGGGAGGATTTGATCGAGGACTCGCGCTACCTGACGGACGACGACCGGGTGGAGCGGCGGGACGAAGTCGTGGGCATCATCGAGGAATGGCTGCACACACTGCCGGACGACGAGGCGGCGCTGCTGGTGCTGGCGGAGGCGCGAATCTCATCTGGGCCGGTGCTGTCGCAGGAGGAGATCTGGCGGCATCCGCACTACAATGCACGCGGGGCGTTCCAGGAGATTGAGTACCCGGAAGTCGGGCCGGTGGGGGTGGTGTCGCCGCCGTACCGCTTCTCAGCTACGCCTGCAGCGGTGAGCGGGCCCGCGCCGCAACTGGGGGAGCACAATTACGAAGTGCTGGCCCAACACCTTGAGTACCCGGCGGAGGATGTGGCGGCGTTGATTGATGCCGGCGTGTTATATGAGTCTCTGGGGGCAAGAAGCCGGAGGCTGGTTGGCTCTGGCTGAGACCGCATCGGTGCTTCGGGATCGAAGCTAAACCGCATTCCGGCAACCTGCGGAAAACTCCCGTCCTGAACTTCGCCCACTCCGTCGAATCCGATGCTATGTTCCATCATGGCGGCAAGCTGTTGCACGGTGGTCGGGAGACCGTTAATGAATGAGCGCTGAACTTTTCCTCGACACGAACTTACCGATTTATTGGTTGGACGAAGGCGTTCCTGAAAAGCAACAAAAAGCGTGGCGGCCGGTTCCGAGAGCTTGACCGACGCCAGCAGTTGCATCAGCTACCAGGTCGTTCAAGAAGCCGTCAACATGCTGATCTGTGTCGAGGGCGGGCGACGCGTCTTCCCAGATCTCAGTATCCTAAAAACTGCGGTAGCCAAGACTAAATCTGACATTTGGGAGTAACCGAATTGGAATAGCCCCAGAGATGGGGAAGGAGTGTCAGATGAGCACGCAGCAAGAAAAGATCATCAAGCCCAAGCTGGGCCTGCTGGAGTTGGCCAAGCAGCTGGGCAACGTGTCCCAGGCCTGCCAGATCATGGGCTACAGCCGGGACACTTTCTACCGGTACAAGGAGCTCTACGAGAACGGCGGGGAAGCCGCACTCTACGAGATCTCCCGTAAGAAACCGCTGCTGAAGAACCGGGTGTCGGAGGCGGTGGAGCAGGCGGTCCTGCGGATCGCGGTGCAATACCCGGCCTACGGACAGCTGCGCGCCGCTAATAAACTGCGTAAAGAGGGTATCATCATCTCACCCGGCGGCGTCCGTTCGGTGTGGCTACGCCACGACCTGGAGACCTTCAAGAAGCGACTCAAGGCTCCGGAAGCCAAGGTGGCCCAGGAGGGCATCATCCTCACCGAGACCCAACTGGCGGCGTTGGAGAAATCCAAGCAGGAGAAGGAGGCCTACGGGGAGATTGAGACCGAGGATCCCGGTCCAGCAACGTAAGCCCGAATCCACCGAAGCGATGGGCCGTGGCGTTGACACCAGGGATGATGGGCAAGGGAAGGCGAACGGGGCAAGCCCGATTCCAATAGATGGGGATGAGGGCGGCGTGAGATAGCCACACAGACACGATGATGGCGGCCCGCGGTGGCGATGCTGGGCGAAATTGTCAGGGTAGTGTGCAGCAAGAGACGCTCGGGGACCAGCCTGGCGCAAGTCTGCGAGGCGGTCGGGTAGTCTGGTGAGTGGGTCAGATCTCCGTCGGCGTTGACACCAGCGGTGCCGTCAGGCGGGGAGTGGAATTGCTCGCAATCGAGCCAAGGCGCGACTGAACTGGTTTTTCCAGGGCCAGCGCTGGGGCAGATGCAAAGTGAGGCGGCGCGCCGAGCGGGTGAGCCGTCCGGCGAGGGAGAAGAAGCGTCGTCGGAGGGTCTTGGTGGTTACCAGTTGCTCACCCAGACCGATGCGCGCGGTCCAGCGGGCCAGGTTATGCGCCATCACCTGCACCGCCAGCCAGGCGCCGTTGGCGGCGAAGCGGCCTGAGGGGAGATGGTTGAGCCCGACGCCGTACTTGAGGTCTCGGATGGCGTTCTCGATCTCGGCGTGGCGGCGATGGTCGGCCTCCAGTTCCAGGGTGTCCCCGTCTCGGTCGGTGATGAAGCCGTGATAGCGGTAGCTGGCGAAGAGGGCCAGCTGGGAGCCGGGCGTGGGCTGCACCCGCCGGACGATGAGCCGCACCGGTGCGGCGTCGGGCTCATCCTGGAAGGGGACGTAGGTGGTCTCCGCCACGTCGGCGGCGCCGTCCATCCAGTAGGGAATCGGCGTCCAGTCAGTCTCGGGTATGGCCTCGATGATATTCCGCAGGCTTTTGTGCTGGCGGACGGTGATGGAGTAGCGCACATCCATCTTGCGGCAGACGGCGACGATGGCGTGGGTGTAGAAGCCGCTGTCAGCCCGCACCGTGAGTTGTCCCCTGGCGCCAGCGTAGCGTACTCGCCCCACCGTCTCGCGTAGAAAGTGAGCGGCGCCCCGAACGGTATTGGCGCGGCCCTTGCGCAGCCGAGCCATCAGCACGTCGCCGGTTCCGGCGGCAATGGCCAGCAGCGGGTGATAGCCTCGCTGGCCGGTGTAGCCGTGGTCGCGCGCCCCCTCCTTGGCCAGACCGTAGGTCTCGCAGATGGTGGAGTCCAGGTCGATGGTCAACGGCCCGTCGCCGGGTCCGGCCCCAGCCGACCAGGCCCGGGCCAGCAGCTCCCGGCTGACCCGATCCAGTTGGCGGACGTGGCCCCACCGGAAACTGCGCAGGAAGGTCCCCAGGGTGGATGGCGCCTTGACTACGCAGCCGATGGCGCTAGCCGTCCCGCCGGTGCGCAGCACGTCGGCGTCGTCAATGCAGTCGCCTCCGGCCAGAGCAGACGCCACCAGCGTCATCACCTTGTCGCCGGTGTTGGCTCGGCCTGGGGCGCGACCCAGGTCCAGGTGCCGGTCAACCAGTTCGGGCCGGCCCAGATGCCGGCCCAGCGTGGCTGGCAGGATCAGCCCAGCATTGGCCACCAGGCGGTGGTCGTCGAAGGCGATTTGGATGCGGTCGGGGTGGTCATCTGCTAGCATCTTTTGGGTGCTCCTGGACACTTGTCATTGTTCAGGATCTATAGGCCAGTGAATTGGGAGTTTTTCAGGATCTACCCACCAGATTTTCAGGGTCATTAGGCCACTTTGGGAGCCACATCGGCGATCATTGCCGCACTTTGGAATTGAGGTGCAGCGATGGCATACCGGGAGGTTTCCAGAATGGAAATACAAGAGATCATTCGCCGTTGGCAGGCGGGGGATAGCCAACGCAAGATTGCGTTGGGCACCGGCTTGTCGAGAGATACCATCGCCAAGTACGTGGCGGCAGCCCAAGAGGAGGGCATCGTTCGGGATGGGCTGGTTGCCACCGCGGAGCAGCTGAGCCGGCTGGCGACGATTGGGCAGCCGGGGCCGCGGCAGGCGGTGACGCCCGGGCAGGACCTGCTGGAGCCGTGGGCGGACCAGATTTACCAGTGGCTCACCGGCGACCGGCTGCAGCTGACCCGCATCCGGGAGTTGCTGGCAGCGCGGGGGTGTCCGGTATCGTATCCGTCGTTGCGCCGCTTCGTTCTGAAGCGGAACTGGCGGCGGCGCAGCCAGACCACGGTGCGCATGGAGGACACCGCGCCCGGGGAGGTGGCGGAGATGGACTTCGGCCGGTTGGGCATGATTGTGGACCCAGCGACAGGCCGCCGGCGGGCGGTGTGGGGGCTGATCATCGTGCTGGCTTACTCGCGGCACAGCTTCGTTTGGCCGACCCATGGGCAGACGCTGGAGGACATCATCGCCGGACTGGAAGCGGCGTGGGTCTGCTTCGGCGGGGTGCCCCGCTATCTGGTCATCGACAATTGCCCGCCAGCGGTGGCGGGACCAGACCCGCTGCATCCGCGCTTCACCAGAGGCTTCCTGGAATACTCGCAGTGCCGGGGTTTCATCGCCGATGCGGCGCGGGTGCGGAAACCCAAGGACAAGCCCAAGGTGGAGCGTGGCGTGCAGTACGTCAGGGAGCGCTTCTTCAAGGGCGGCGATTTCCACGGTTCTGCCCCACCTGAGGGCCGAAGCCCAGCGCTGGTGTCTGGAGGTGGCCGGAATGCGCATCCATGGCACCACTCGCCGGAAGCCCCTGGTGGTTTTCCAGGATGAGGAGCGCCACACCCTGCTGCCCTGGGACGGCGAGCCCTACGAAATCGCCGACTGGCGCAATGCCAAGGTCCATCCCGACCATCACATCCAGTGTCAGCAGGCCCTGTATTCGGTGCCATCGGACCGGTGCCCGCCGCGTCAGCAGGTGGAAATCCGGCTGGGCAGCAAGCTGGTGCACATCTATCACCGGGGCCAGCTGATCAAGACCCACCTCCGCCAGCCCCAGGGCGGACGCTCCACCGATCCCGACGATTACCCCGCCGAGCTTTCCGCCTACACCACCAGAGCGCCGGATCGCATCCAGCGCAGCGCGGCGACACTGGGACCGGCGGTGGGCGAATACGCTGAGCGTCTCTTCGACGGCCCCCTGCCCTGGGCCAAGATCCGGCAGGGACACAAGCTGCTGCGTCTGGGCGAGCGTTACACGGCGCAGCGTCTGGACGCCGCCTGTCGTCGGGCCCTGGCCGTGGATCTCATCGACGTGCGCCGATTGGAACGCATCCTGGTGCAGGCCCTGGAACAGGAGGCCATGCCCCAGCTGCCCTTGCCCATGCCGCCGGGCCGCTTCGCCCGTCCCGGTAGCGTCTTCGCTTACACCGCATACCGCCGTCAGTCAGCATGAGGAGATTACCCATGACCCGAACCACCGAACTCACCCCGCTGCTCAAGAGCCTCAAGCTGGGCGCTTTGGCCAGCACCCTGCCGGAACGCATCGCCCTGGCCCGTAGGGAGCAGCTGGATTACGCCTCATTCCTGGAAATCATCCTCAGCGACGAGGTCAATCGCCGCGCCCACCGCCGCACCGAACTCCGGCTGCACAATGCCGGTTTCGAGGAGACCTGCCGCCTGGAGGACTTCGACTGGTCGGCGTCAATTACCCTGGACCGCCGCCTGCTGGACGCTGTATTCTCCCTGGAGTTTCTCGACCGGCACGAACACGTCCTGCTGGTGGGCCCCGCCGGTGTCGGCAAGAGCTTCTTCGCCCAGGCCCTGGGCTACGCCGCCGTCCGCGCCGGATACTCCGTGCGCTTCAGCCACGCCGACGACTTCTTCAAGGCCCTGACCCAGGCCAGAGTGGACAACTCGGTGGACCGTACCTTCCGGTCTTTCCTCACGCCCGACCTGCTCATCCTCGATGACCTGGGTCTCCATGGCCTGACCGCCCAGCAGTCCGCCGACCTCTACGAACTCATCCTCAATCGGCATCGGGCGTCCAGCTTCATCATCACCAGCAACCGGGCCGTGGACGAATGGCTGGGTCTCTTCGATGACCCCATCCTGGGCAACAGCGCGCTGGATCGCCTGGCCAACGCCAGCTACCAGATCGTCATCGAAGGCGCCAGCTACCGGGAACGACTCTCGCCACACCGCGCTCTACTGGCCGCAAAGGGGGTGATTGACCCGCAAACTACAACCTGATAATAGTCAATTCACCGCGCTCCCAGGGTGGCTGGATGTCCGTGAAAATCGCCGGCCTAATGACCATGAAAATTGACACTGGGGACGGTTTCCTGTTTCAAAAGCCATTATCCCAGATGCACAGGAGCACTTTCTTACCCCTTCAGCACACCGCGACACTCATCTTTTCGGTGGATTGGGGGTAAGAGAAACCTAGAAGTCTGGCCGGAAAGCCAATTTGCCAAGTTTTTGGCGTTGAGCAACAGACGTATTATTGTCGCCTTCGCCGTCATGATGTATGCAAAGCGTCCCGACGATCCATTTATGCGTCGATAATCGGCGTAAGGAATACCCCATTTCCCGAAGCATCGGGGGTTCCGGCCGCGTTTCTAGGCGCCCAGGACACCTACTGTGTGGGCACTATCAAGGGTGTGGGACGCATCGACTAGCAAACCTTCATCGACACCTACAGCCGGGTGGCCACCGCCAAACTCTACACCGACCAGAGCGCCATCACCGCGGCCGACCTGCTCAACGACCGGGTGATCCCCTTGTTTGATGAGCAGGGCATCCGGCTGAATCGGATCCTCACCGACCGGGGCACCGAGTACTGCGGCAAACCCCAGAACCACGCCTACCAGCTCTGCCTGGCTGTCGAGGACATCGACCACTCCCGGACCAAGGCCAACCATCCCCAGACCAACGGCATCCGCGAACGGTTCCACAAGACGCTGCAGGACGAATGCTACAGCCTGCTGTGCAGGAAGAAACTGTACCGGAGCCTGGAGGAATTGCAGGTGGACCTGGACGCCTGGCCGGAAAGTTACAACCGGGAGCGACCCCACTCGGGCCGGTATTGCTACGGGAAGACCCCCTGGGAGACCTTCGCGCAGAGCAAGCACCTGGCGTTAGCCAAAGACCTAAGCCGAGGAGGGGACCAACCGGACATCACGATCCAGCAACCCGCCTCCGTCAGTTGATCCACCCTTGTCAGATTTAGTTCTAACTTCTACACCTAAAGTACAGATCAGCAACGGTTCATCCAACAAATTTCCTCGTTAGGGCGGCGCGTGCTGCTAACGAGGAGATCTTGGCTTTCACGATTTGGTCCAGCTCGCTGCCCTCGGTATAGTCAGCCCGCGCTACGCAGTGAACCCTGCCGTCCCGGACGAACTCCTTAGCTCTGTCGTGCGCTCCTTTGGTGTTTGGCTTATAGACGGCAATGGACAAACCTCCCTGTTCCTTTACCAACCTGAAGCAGGGGACATCGGTCGAGCCGTCGCCTAGATAGACCATATTCTCGAACGGGATCGGGCGTTCGCCTGTCTCCACGAATTGATTGATCAACGTGTCGTCGCTGAGGTCGTGGGCTCCTTTGTTGATGCGGAACAGGTATTGAGTTTTGGTCGTGTAGTTGATCGCCAAGGCGGGCCAAATCGCCACGCCGTTCGGGTCGAACAGGAATTTGGAAGCATAGATCTGCCTGAACTCCTTGGCGATGGGCGTTGCTTCGATGATTTCGGCGTTCCCAGAAGAAACGATGCAGTGCTCGATTTGCACTCCTTCCTGCTTGCCATAGGCATTGATCCGCCCGAACCATTCCTTGACTCCTTTGAAGAATTCAACCTTCTGAGCGCGTTCTCCGAAGTCCTCACGGCGAACCGGCACATTGGCGGCGGCGGCTTTCTTGAGCATCAGGTGCATATACATGAGGACAGAATCGGCGCGATTCTCCCGCGCCAGATCGGATACCTCTTCCCAGAAATCAGCGGGTTTCATGCCGATGTTGGGGATGAATTGTGGTTCCTGAACATTGCCCGGGGCCAGCGTGCCGTCGAAGTCGTACACGAGAGCCATGGTGAGCCGCTTGTTGGTCGCGGATTGACGCTTCTTGGAAGGGTCAGCTTGGGGGTGTTGGGTCATGCATACTCCTCGAAATGCCGACGCACCTCGCCGGTTCCTACGAACTGGGTGAGCAGGCGGTAGTTACCGGTCTGATGGCGCACTCGGCCGGCTACTATCGCGGGATGGACACCCGCTTCCCAGGCGGCATCCAGAACCATCATCGGGGAGAGGTGGTCTACGGCCGTGTAGGGTTGCCAGATTTCGTCGGGGATCAGAGCCTCCTCCGCCCAGCGGTCGGCGTCGCGTTCGGTGGAGTCACCGGTGCCGCCTTCGAGGTTGCGCAGGCTAAGATCGTCCACGTAAGCGGTGTCGCCGTCCGAGCCGTCCAGGTGCAGCCCGACGTGGGCCAACTCATGCAGCAGCGTGAACCAGAAGTTGTCGATCCGGTCATAACGCAATGTCATTCCGATCACTGGACGTCCGTCGGTGAGCAACAAAGCGGCGCCATCCAGGTGCGTTTTCGGTAGATGCCTCTCGATTTCCAGGGCGATGCCGTGCTCCGCCAGATAGACTCTGGCCCGGGCGGGGCCGTATTCCGAAGGGCTGAGTTTGACGACCGAGCGCAAGAAGTCCGAGTTCACCGTTCCCGACCGGTAGTTGGGCATGGTCTCCCGCCCTCTGGCTGACGCCATTACGCGCCAACACCAGGCGGTCAGGGCGTATTCATCGGTTTTGGCGTTGATGCGCTCGCTGTCGTTCTTGCGATACAAAGCAGACGCTGCTGGTGACGTCCCGCCGGCGGCCTGGATCAGTTCGGTGATCAGCTGGTCGGCGTTGTCGCGCAGGTTCTGGACGCCACGAATCCACCCGCGCTTGACCATCTCACGCAGCGGAAACTTGGTGGGATCAATATCCGGAAAGGCTGTATCGGTCGATGGAGCTGATTCCTTCAGCAAGATGTCAGCGGGTATGCCCAGGTGTTCGTGCAGAGCGCGGGCCATTGGCATGGTGATGGCGCGTTTTCCCGACAGCACCTCCGATACCTTGGCTCGGCTGCCGATGAGGGGGATCAAATCCCGGGGCGACAGGCCGGACTGATCCATCTGAAACCTTATAGCGGCGACGGGTTCTGAGGGCCCCACCGGGTAGTGCCTGGCTTCGAAGCGCTCCACCAGGTCAACCAGGACGTCCAATTCCATGCGGGCCGGGTGGTCCGGATCGTCCACCCGACCCTGTGGGCCGGATAACGCATCCATCAATTCGTCGATCCTGACTAGGGCGGCCTCGCAATCATCTTCGGTGCGAATTGGCCTGACGCTCACCATGGTTACACCTCTGCCGCGTCGATGCGGTCATACTCGGCGTGGGTTCCTACGAAACGCACAAAGGCGGTTCGGCTTGGATAGGACACCCTAACGACGATGCGATATCTGTTGCCCCTGACTCGGAACACGATGCGGTCGGGGCCGACGATACTGGCGTTTGAAAAGGCTTCTCTAACCTGGAATGGCGAGCTCCAGTCGGCTCGTTCCACCGCGCGGAACCATTCCCGTAGCCACTGTTCCGCCTCTGGGTATCGTGCCCAAAAATCCCGCAGCTTCTTTATGGAGATGACGTGCATGGTTGGATTTCATGGATACCACACACGTTTCATTGTAATATGCTCCCGATTAATAATCAAGCACATCGGACACGAAATTATGTTATCGAACTTGCAGGAGCGGCGAAGATCGGTTGAGCCAGGCTATGCCGGATGCAAGGTCGCTAGTACTCAATCAATCTTGGAATGGCAGGGATAGAGGCGATGCAATTTGGATCGGGCATCTTGAGTGCTGAACCGCCAGTTGATGGTGACGCCCGCTGCGTTGCGCTCGGTCTCGTAGGCCGTGATTTGGCGTTGCAGGGCGTCGGCGTCGGGGTTTCTCCCCTTGAGACAGGCGCGGCTCAACGCGCTGAATTCGATCTCCGCCATGTTCAACCAACTGGCGTGCTTGGGCGTGTGGTGAAACTCGAGGCGCTTCACGATGCGCCGGGCCTCAGCAGCCGGGAACGTCTCGTAAAGGGACGCCATACGATGGGTATTCAGATTGTCCAGCACCACGCGGATCACCGGGGCATCAGGGTAAGCCTCATCCACCAGCCATTGCATCTGATGGGCGAAGTCCTGCATGGTGCGCCGCTCGGTGATGGCCAGGTGGCGCCAGCCCGCCAGGGGTTCACAGGTCAGGAAGATGTTGCGGGTGCCGCCGCGGCGATACTCGTAGTCCTGCCGCCGCGGTCGTCCCGGTTGAGGAGGCAACGGCTTCCTGACCTCGGCCAGCAGTTGGGTGGAGGTCTCGTCAAAGCACACCACCGGCCGATCGGGGTCGTAGGGTTCGGCATACAGGTCCAGCACGTCCTCCATGGCCGCCACGAATTCGCCGCCTACTTTCGGGATGCACCATTGCTGCTTCCGCCACGGCTTGAGGGTGTTTTTTTGAGCCTGAGCCTTACCGTCTCGTAGGACAGCGATGGCACCAATCCCAACTCCACCACCTTGCCAGCCAACAACCGCAGGGTCCAGTGCTCATGCCCTTCGGGCGCGTCGCTGCACGCCAGCGCAATCAGGTGGGCTTCGCCCCGATCGTCCAGCTTGCGATACCGATTGGCTTGGGGGTGGTCGTGCAGCACGCCCTCCAACCCCGCTTCGGCGTACCGCCGTTTGGTGCGGAACACCGTGCGCTGCGACGTGTCCAGAGCCGCCGCCACCTGGGGGGCGCTCCACCCTTCGTCAGTCTTGAGCAGGATGCGCGCCCGATTGATGACCCGAGCGGAATGCCGCCCACCGTGGATCAATCCCCGCAACTGCTCCTGATCTTCCGACGACAACCGTACTGCGTATTTCTCCTGAACCATGGATGTCGCACCTCCCGCACCACTGTTTGCCAGTCAGCGTAACAACCCTGGCCCGCCCCGCGCTTCACCTGCCAATACAGTATTGACTCAATACTAGTGGCTGACCTCGCTTGGCAATGGTAAATGTCGCGGGCGGTGGCAAATGTACCACTGGGGCTTAGTACTACAGTCTCAGATTTGACAGGCGGCGTTTGTAATGGCATTGCCGGGCTTTGGCTTGGTGGCGCCGTCTCCACCACGACCAGGACAGGATGAAATCAGGCAGTTGATTTTCCGTCCATACAAGTCGGGTGAGCAGCCGGCGCACCTCCGGGGCCGTTATGGGAATCAGCGCTTCATCGGGACCGTAGCAGCCCCCTTTTCTCCTGGTTCCATCGCTTGATGCTTGATTACTGACAGATACGCCTGCGCCAGCATCGCCAAGGTGATGTGCCGGTACCAGCCGTCCCACCTCCGCACCTCATACTGGTCCAGTCCCACCTGCCCCTTGGCCTCCTCGAAACACTCCTCGATGGCCCACCGGGTCCCAGCCACCGTCACCAGTTCCTCCAAGGCCGTTCCGGCCGGGCCGAAGCATACGAAGTAAGCCAACTCCCCGGGCTGGGCAATGCTGCGCCGGGCCAGCAGCCGGTAGCCCTTGCCCGGCTCCCCAAGAGGCCGTATTTCCACGACGGCCCAATCGTAGACCCGTGGCCCCTTGGCCCCATCGCCCGCACTGCATCTGGTCCAACCCAACTCGTCAACCTGCGACGTCAGCCGGTCAGCCCGCACCTGACACAGGCCCTGGTCCGTCCAGACCCACAGCTTCTCGTTGCTCCTGATGGCCAGCACGTGGGGAATTCCCTCTCGCTCCAGCCACCGCCGCAGCTTGCGGTCGTTGCCATAGACCTCAGCTCCAGCAACCCAGCCGAAGGGGACTCCTGATTCCAGCGCCCGCTTCAGCATTAGCTGGGCCAGTTGCGGCTTGGTCCGAAAGCCGACACTCTCCGGCACCCCAGCCTCCCGCCGCCGCTCCCAGTCTTCCGCCCACACCTGGGGCAGGTACAATTCCCGGTCCAGCAGGGTTCTGCCCCTGGCGCTGGCATAGGCCAGAAAAACGCCAATCTGACAGTTCTCGATCCGCCCCGCCGTCCCGCTGTACTGCCGCTGCACCCCAACCGACTTCTCCCCTTTCTTGAGGAATCCGGTCTCGTCCACCACCAGCACCGCGTCAGCGGCGGACAGATGCTCCACCACGTAGGATTTCATGTCATCACGAACCAGGTCCGCATCCCACCGATAGTTGTACAACAGGCGCTGCACCCCGTCGGGTGTGGCATCCCCCGCCTGCTCCGCCAACTGCCACCCGTTCTTGCGCTCTACGGAACTGACCAGTCCCCGCAAGTAGTCCAGTACCCGCCGCCGCGGCTCAGGGCGCCGGAACCGTCCGGCAATGCAGGAATGAACCTGCTCAATCCCTGCGGCCCAGCGGGCCACTTCCGCCAGTTCCTCTTCACGCCCCGTCACCGCCGCACCCCCTTACCGGATAATGGCCTATTTTACCCGATAATTTGCGACTGTAGTACTAGGGCGTGTTGACATTTGATTATAATGGCCGTATGTCAAACATCAGATTATCACCAGAACAGTGGGCTAGGATTCTCGATTTCTTGCGTGGCTGCACCGGCCTGTACGTTGGCCAGGAAGCGGATTGCCGGCGTTTTGTCGAGGCAGTCTTATGGATTAACCGCTCTGGGGCCCAATGGCGACTGCTGCCAGCCGAATACGGGAACTGGAACAGTGTCTACAAACGATTCGCCCGTTGGACTGACCAAGGCGTCTGGGCACAAATGCATCAACATTTCTGCGACGACGCGGATCTGGAATACCTGATCATCGACAGCACGGTGGTCCGGGCGCACCCTTGCGCGGCGGGAGCTCCCCCAAAAAGGGTGGCCAGGCGGCCCAGGCCCTGGGCCGGAGCCGCGGCGGGTTCAGCACCAAGATTCACGTGAGCGTGGACGGCTTGGGCAACCCCTTGCGATTCATACTGACCGGAGGGCAACAGCACGACATCACCCAGGCGGAGGAGTTAATCGCCGGTTATGCCGGCGAGCACGTACTGGCCGACAAAGGGTACGATGCCCAGGAATTTCGCCAGCACATCTTGGAACTGGGTATGATGCCGGTCATTCCGCCCCGCTCGAACCGCAAGGCACCCGCCGACTATGACCGGCATCTGTACCGGGAGCGCCATCTGGTGGAATGCTTCATCAACAAGATCAAGCACTATCGCCGGATCTTCTCCCGGTTTGAGAAGCTGGACACCAGATACCTGGGCTTCCTGCATTTCACCGCCGCTCTCATCTGGTTACGGTGAAATGTCAACAGAACCTAGAACCTATCCTAATAATCCGGCGGCTCTGAGGGCGATGAGAGCACAGGCGAAATGAAGGAAGGCGATGTAGTTGTCGGGAGACTTGTCCCAACGGATCAGAATGCGCCGGAAGCGGTTCAGCCAACTGTGAGTGCGTTCCACCACCCAGCGGCGGGCTTTGAACCCAGCTTCCCTTTTGATGGCCTGAGCCTCTTCGCCTCGACTACGGATGTGGGCGGTGAAGCCGAACTCGTCCAAGGTGCGCCGCACCTCAGCGAAGTCGTAGCCCTTGTCCAGGCACAGACCCTGGGGATGCTCTGGGGTGGGCGCCGGGCGCGGCACCGGCAGGCGGTCCACCGTAGCCCGCACCAGCTTCATATCGTGGCGGTTGGCCCCGTCCACGGCCAGCCCAACCGGAATACCCTGGGCTTCAGTCAACAGACTGCGTTTGACACCCCGCTTACCCCGGTCCGTGGGGTTGGGCCCGGTTTTTTTCCCCGCCCAAAGGGGATTTGGTCATGGCCCCGTCCAGGCTCAGCCAACTCCAGTCCAGACCCTTCAATTCGTCATAGCGTTCCAGTCCCACCCGCCACAGCTCCAGGAATACCCCAGCGGCAACCCATTCCTGAAAGCGCAGATGGGCGGTGGAGCCGGAGCAAATGCCCGTTGCATCCAAGGCTTTCCACTGGCAGCCGGTGCGCAGCACGTAGAAGATGCCGTTGGCGCAAGTCCGGTCTGGAACCCGAGGCCGGCCGCCGCCCAAACCCGAATCCACCGAAGCGAGACGTCCGTGTCGTTGACACAAGGGATGATGGGCAAGGGAAGGCGAACGGGCCTAGCCAGATTCCAATAGATGGGGATGAGGGCGGCCCCACTGGCACGATGTTGGCGGCCGTGCGGCCATGGCGGGGGTAATTCGGCAGGCGGTAGGCAGGAAGTGTCCCTCGCGGACCGAGTTGGTGCGAGTTGGTGGGGACGTTCAGTTGGCCGGATGGCGGGTCAGCGGGCTGGTCGCCGCCGTCAGGCAGGAGATGGCAGGGCGCGTAATCGAGCGAGGGCGCGACTGAACTGGTTTTCCCAGGGCCAGCGCTGGGGAAGATGCAAAGTGAGGCGGCGCGCCGAACTGGTGAGCCGTCCGGCGAGGGAGAAGAAGCGTCGTCGCAGGGTTTTGGTGGTCACCACCTGCTGGCCCAGACCGATGCGCGCCGTCCAGCGAGCCAGGTTGTGGGCGATCACCTGCACCGCCAGCCAGGCAGCGTTGGCGGCGAAGCGGCCCGAGGGGAGATGGTTGAGCCCGACGCCGTACTTGAGGTCTCGGATGGCGTTCTCGATCTCGGCGTGGCGCCGATGGTCGGCCTCCAGCGCCCGGGTGTCCCCGTCCCGGTCGGTGATGAAGCCGTGATAGCTGTAGTTGACGAAGAGGGCCAGTTGGGAACCGGGCGTGGGCTTCACCCTCCGGACGATGAGCCGCACCGGTGCGGCGTCAGACTCACTCTGGAAGGGGGTGTAGGTGGTCTCCGCCACGTCGGCGGCGTCGTCCATCCAGTAGGGAATCGGCGTCCAGTCCTCCTCGGGTATCGCCTCGATCAGGTTCCGCAGGCGGGCGTGCTGGCGGATGGTGATGGAGAAGCGGACATCCATTGCGCGGCAGACCGCGACCAGGGCGTGGGCATAGAAGCCGCTGTCGGCGCGCACCGTGAGTTGCCCCCTGGCCCCGGCGTAGCGCACCCGTCCCACCGTCTCACGCAGGAAGTGGGCGGCGCCCCGAACGGTGTTGGCGCGGCCCTCGCGCAGCCGAGACATCAGCACGTCGCCGGTTCCGGCGGCGATGGCCAGCAGCGGGTGATAGCCTCGCTGGCCGGTGTAGCTGTGGTGGCGCGCCCCTTCCTTGGCCAGACCGTGGGTCTCGCAGATGGTGGAGTCCAGGTCGATGGTCAGGGGCCCGTCGCCGGGTCCGGCCCCAGCAGCCCAGGCCCGTGCCAGCAACTCCCGGCTCACCCGATCCAACTGGCGGACGTGGCCCCACCGGAAGCTGCGCAGGAAGGTCCCCAGGGTGGATGGCGCCTTGACTACGCAGCCGAGAGCGCTGGCCGTCCTGCCGGTGCGCAACACGTCGGCGTCGTCGATGCAGTCGCCCCCAGCCAGCGCTGACGACACCAGGGTCATCATCTTGTCGCCAGTGTTGGCTCGGCCCGGCGCGTCGCCCAGGCCGAGGCGCTGCTGGACCAGTTGGGGCAGACCCAGGTGCTGGGCCAACGTGGCGGGTAGGATCAGCCCAGCATTGGTCACCAGACGGTGGTCATCAAAGGTGATTTGGATCCGGTCGGGGTCGTTGCGTGGCAGCATCTATTGGGTGCTCTTGGTCTGGGGTTGTTTTTCTGTCTCGAAAGCCATTATCCCCGAAGCACCGGAGCACTTTCTTACCCATTCAACCCGCCGCAACACTCATCTTGTCGGTGGATTGGGGCTAAACACGCGTTCCTGCGGAACCGCGATAGGGTCTCCAAATGCGTGACAATGTCAGGGCTAACCGTATGACTAGGGAGCTTAGGTTCCAGTTACGCTGCGGAACGCGCTCAGAGGCTGTTCCGCGAATGACATTCTAACGCGGCACATGGCGACAACCACGGCGAGACCTTCACTCTTGCCTTGTCTCGCTATTTGAAAGCAGGGACTACACCCGGCCTTACTCGATTTGGTCCATTCAATGACGTACAGTGCCGCACGATCCTGAGGATTTGTGCGGCATTTGTGCGGCAATTCGCCGCCGAAGGCACAAAAAACCCGGTTGTTGATACTCCTTTGAGTAGGGACAACCGGGTTATTGATAACTTGGAGCGGAAGAAGGGATTCGAACCCTCGACCTTCTCCTTGGCAAGGAGACGCTCTACCACTGAGCCACTTCCGCGTGCCAGACGCCGGATGTTGGCCTGACGGATTCAGCCGGGCCGACGGCTTCTGACATTAACAAATTAGCACACGCTCCTCAGTGCTGTAAAGGGTTTTTGGGCAGGGCAATCGCGTTTTAGCTGCGTAGGACTTTTAGCAGCTAGTCCTCCTTCCAGCCGGCCTGGAGGCGTTTCCCCTGGATGCCCACCTTCAGGCTCGTTTCGTTCTTGAGCAGATTGTGCGAAACCTGCCGCAGCGTGGCCATGTTCTGCGGAGCGTGGTCCTTGCGGATCCGGCAATGGTCTTCCCCGAAAGTCACGTCCAGGCTCCAGTGCAAGGAGTTCTCGATGCTCCAGTGAGTGCGCACCACCTTCAGCAGTCGCTCCGCCGGGGCATCCAGGCTGCTGATGTAGTACCGGGGCTGCACCGTGGTCCCTGCCGGCGTCTCCCGGCGGCCCACCACCTTGACCACCGAGCGCAGGCCGGGCCAGTCCTGCCCGGTGCTCAGGTACTCCAGGCAAGATGGGTCGCTGATTGTCCAGCACTCCCGACGTTCTATCCTTCCGTGGTCTTTGTTCAGGGTGGTGGCGTAGTCATGGGGCACTCCCCCGAAGCCGAACTCCTCCGCTCCCTCGAACCGGTCCCGCACGTCTTCATACAGTTGACCTTGGTTCTCCTTCAGCGCCAGCACGTAGCCGGCTCCCCGGTCCAGAATCCCCTGGGCGATCTCCTGCTGGCAGCCCATGGCGTCGATGGTGACGATGCACCCCTTCAGTTCCAGCATTGGCAGCAACTGGGGGATCGCGGTGATTTCGTTGGACTTCTCCGCGGTCTTCACCTGCCCCAGGGTCAGCGTGTTGGCCGAGGCCCAGGCGCTGACCAGGTGGATGGCCCGCTTGCCCACATTGCGGTCGTGGGAACGCCGTACCGTCTTGCCGTCGATGGCCACCACTTCCCCGGGGATCAGGTCGGACACCGCCTGGGTCCAGGCCATGAAGCACTGCTGGAACTGCTCCGGGTCCAGCCGGGAGAAGACGTCGCCGAAGGTGTCGTGGGACGGGATGCCGTGGGGCAGTTCCAGGAAGGTCTGGAACCATTCCAGCTTGCTCTTGCCGAACAATTCGATGTAGACCCAGGAGTCGGCGCCGCAGATGACGGCGCAGATGGCAATGGCAATGATGTCCAGCAGCTGGTGCCGCTTGCACCGGTCGATCCTGGGGTCCTCCAACGTCCCGAAATAATCCATAATGGACGCGCCCTTCCCCTCTCTCATCACTCCTCCCCTCTCCCCTTCATATCACTGGACTCGCATGCCTGGCCAAGTCTACCAATCTATAACGCGATTGCCCTGGGTTTTTGGGTGCGGTGCGTCCGGGCGCGCCAGCAAAGATATCCCCCTGCCCTAATGAGGTCGGCAGCGTCGGCGTTTTGTATTCAGAAATAAAATGGTAACAACTGCGCAATATCTGGGTTACATTCCAGAAATCTATACGTAACACGGCGCGACTATCTTTCCTTCTATTAGCCGTGCCGATTGCAACGCAAACCCGACCGCAGTGAACCCCACCGGCAGGCTGCGTCCGGAGCCCATTGCAAACCGCGGGCGACCATTTCAACCTGTAGGAGGAAAAACCCACAATGCCCCACATCAATTTACCTAGCGTCCCCGGTTTCTTACGATATTTGACGTTTGCGCTGGCCGCCAGCCTGACCTTGTTCGTGCTGGCCGCTTGCGGATCCGAACCCGCGCCGGCAGCAGCTCCCACTGCAGCCATGGAAGCCTCGCCAACTGAGGCGATGGCAGACACTGCCGCCGCCTCCGATACCATTAAGGTCGGCATCCTGCATTCGCTGTCAGGAACCATGGCAATCAGCGAAACCGCCGTCCGCGACGCCGAAATGTTGGCCATCTCGGAAATCAACGCCGCCGGCGGCGTGATGGGCAAGCAGTTGGAAGTAGTCATCGAAGACGGCGCCTCCGACTGGCCGACCTTTGCCGAGAAGGCGCGTAAACTGCTGCAGAACGATGAAGTAGCCGTGGTGTTCGGCGGGTGGACCAGCGCCAGCCGCAAGGCCATGCTGCCGGTCTTTGAGAGCAATAACGGCCTGCTGTTCTATCCGGTTCAGTATGAAGGCCTTGAGTCTTCCCCCAACATTTTCTACACCGGCGCCACCACCAACCAGCAGATTGTTCCGGCGATTGAATACCTGTTGGCGGAGGGCAAGACCAAGTTCTACCTGCTGGGTTCCGACTACGTGTTCCCCCGCACTTCCAACCTGATTATCAACAAGCAGTTGGAAGCCGCCGGGCTAACCGCCGTTGGCGAAGAGTACACGCCGCTTGGCCATACCGAGTACAGCACCGTCATCTCGAAAATTCGGGCCGCTGAGCCGGACGTGGTATTCAACACCCTGAACGGCGACTCCAACGTAGCTTTCTTCAAACAGCTGAAGGACGCCGGCATCTCCGCTGAAGACCTGCCCACCGTTTCGGTAAGCGTCGCCGAGGAAGAAATCACCGGCATCGGCGCCGAGAACATCACCGGACATCTGGTTGCCTGGAACTACTTCCAGACCACCGACACGCCGGCCAACGCCGAATTCGTTGCCGCGTTCAAAGCCGCCTACGGCGCCGATCGTGTTACCGATGACCCCATCGAAGCCGGGTATTTCGGAGTTTATCTGTGGAAGGCCGCCGTTGAGGCCGCCGGCTCCACCGACGTCGCCGCCGTGAAGGAAGCCGCCAAGGGCATTTCCTTCGACGCTCCGGGCGGGATGGTAACCATCCACGATCAGAACCAGCACGTCTCCAAGACGGTTCGCATCGGATCGGTACGCGCAGATGGTCAGATCGATGAAGTCTGGAACTCCGGTGCGCCCGTGGTGCCAGACCCGTACCTCGACACCTACGACTGGGCCGCCGGCCTGCGCGACCTGGCCCAGTAGCAATTCCCGTCAATGCTGATGGTAGCGGGATCCATTTCGCAACCAGTCAGCAGATGAACTGGCAGATGAAACCCGGCCACGCGCGTCGGGTTTCATCTGGGCGGTTTTCAGCAGACACCATTCGCGGACACCATTCGTTGAGTGGGCGCGCCGGTCTGGTATCATTCACCGTCCAGCCATCAAGCGCGACCCCTACCAACCCGCTCATACAAACGTCCGTCCATATATTTGCTCCGGGGCCCGTGTTCCTTGCTCCCCGGGTACTCAAAACGACGCTGCTGGCGTATAACTACTTGCAGCCATAGCACGGTAGCTCCGAGTTTTCTACGAGTATTCATGGAAATCTGGGCATCACAACTTTTCAATGGGCTCAGCCTGAGTTCGATCCTGCTGCTGATCGCGTTGGGTCTGGCGCTATCCTTTGGATTGATGAACGTCATCAACCTGGCGCACGGTGAATTCATCATGATCGGCGCCTACACCACCTACGCGGTGCAGCAGGGCGCCCGCTATTTCACCGGCGACCCCCTGGCCGAAATAACCTTCGCAATCGCCATCCCCGCTGCCTTTCTCGTCGCCGGAGCCGCCGGCATCCTGGTTGAAAACACACTTATACGCTTCCTGTACCGTCGACCTCTCGATACATTGCTGGCTACCTGGGGAGTCGGGTTATTTCTGCAACAACTGGCCCGGTCCATATTTGGCGCGCCCAACGTTCAGGTAGTGGCTCCGGCATGGCTCGGCGGGACAATCTCCGTCACCTCCTCCCTGGTGTTGCCCATGAAGCGGATCTTCATTATCGGCCTGGTAATCGCCTGTCTGGGAGGCTTGTACTGGTATATGTACCGCTCCAACGAAGGCCGAAGGATGCGGGGCGTGATGCAAAATCGGGACATGGCTGCCAGCTTGGGTGTTTCCACGCGACGAGTTGACAGCCTAACCTTCGCGTTGGGCTCCGGGCTTGCCGGAATTGCCGGTTGCGCCCTCACGCTGATTGGGCCGATTGGCCCGTCGCTGGGCACGAACTACATCGTGGACTCGTTCATAGTCGTCATCCTGGGGGGCCTGGGACAGGTACCAGGCACAATTCTGGCAGCCCTCATCATCGGGATGCTGAACACCGTGTTCGAGTTTGGCACCACCGCTGTGGTCGGCAAGGTGCTGGTCTTTGCGATGGTAATACTGTTCCTGCAGTGGAAACCCGCCGGCCTGATGCGCGCCCGGGGAAGATAGCGCAACCGTGGTTTCAAAAACTTCCATACTCGGCGCCGTGCGCAACGCGTACTCCCCCACCCGGCTGAGCGAACGGATTGGCGCCTGGATTCCTCCGGTGATAATGCTGGCGGCGCTGCTCGTTGCTCCGCTGGTGCTGTCGGAATTCCGTATTGCGTTGCTGGGCAAATTCCTGACCTTTGCTATCCTCGCCCTGGCATTGAACCTGATTTGGGGTTACGCGGGTATGCTCAGCCTGGGACACGGCGTCTTTTTTGGCCTGGGCGGATACGCCATGGCGATGTACCTGAAGCTGGAATCCGCTGGCGGCAAGCTCCCCGACTTCATGTTCTGGAGCGGATTGACCGAGCTGCCCATCTTCTGGGCGCCCTTCAAGTATGCCTGGTTCGCCATCCCAATGACTTTCATCGTGCCGGCAGCACTGGCCGGAGCGCTGGGATACCTGGTGTTTCGCAGCCGAATCACGGGCGTGTACTTTGCCCTGATTACCCAGGCGCTGGCGCTGATTGCAAGTATCCTTTTCATTGGACAGCAGCCTTACACTGGCGGCACCAACGGCATCACCAACTACGCCACCATGTTCGGCTTCGCGCTGAACAGCCCGACAATCCAGATTGTCCTTTACTACGTTACCCTGTCGGTGTTGACCGCTGCCTACCTGCTGTGTTCCTGGGTTATCGCCTCGCGGTTTGGCCGTCTGCTGGTGGCCATGCGAGATGACGAGAACCGGGTGCGCTTCTCCGGTTACAATCCGGCGATTCTGAAAACGCTGGTGTTCTCATTATCGGCCGGTCTGGCCGGCATCGCGGGAGCGCTGTTCGCCCCGCAGGTGGGCATCATCTCCCCCACCATGATGGGCATTGTGCCGTCGATCGAGGTTGCCATTTGGGTTGCCGTGGGCGGCCGGGGGGTGCTGATGGGCGCCGTGCTGGGAGCCATAGTAGTGAACGGAACCAAGAGCGGGTTGAGCGAGTCCTTCCCAGCCATTTGGCAGTATTTCCTGGGATTGGTGTTTATCGGCACAGTTCTGCTTTTCCCGACCGGCATAATGGGCCTGCTGCGAGGTGAAGCCTGGCGACGGCCCTGGTGGTTGTCCAAAGAACGGGCGTTAGGCACCTGGAAAGGCCTGATTGCAGGAGTAAAACGATGAACCTCGGCCGCATAGGACGTCGCATGAGACCAGTTCAACCTCAGAATTCCAACGGCGCTGGCCCACCACCGGAAACTGCCGGCCACATTCTGTCCGTGCAGTCCCTGACGGTGAGCTTTGATGGATTCACGGTGCTGGATGAACTGGATTTCTCAATGGAATACGGCGAGATGCGCTTTCTCATTGGCCCGAACGGGGCCGGCAAGACAACGCTGATCGACGTCATAACCGGCAAATCCAAACCCGATAGCGGCCGCATCATTTTCGATGGCGCCACCGACCTGAGACGCCGGCAGGAACATCAACTGGTGCGTCTCGGCGTAGGTCGCAAATTCCAGACACCGGCCATATTTTCCAGTCTATCCGTCTATGAGAATCTGGAGGTTACGCTGGGATTCCGCGCCAAAATCACCAGCCTGTTGGGTGGACACCGGCGGGGAGACGCCGACCGGATTCAGGCCACTCTGGAGCAGGTGGGGCTGGATCGCCGGGCCAAAGACATCGCCGGCGCGCTGTCCCACGGAGAAAAGCAGTGGCTGGAAATCGGTATGCTGCTGGTGCAGGAGCCGAAATTGCTGCTGCTGGACGAACCCGTGGCCGGCATGACGCGCCGTGAACGGGAACGCACCGGAGAACTGTTGCAGGCCATTGGCAACGACCGTTCGGTGCTCGTGGTCGAGCACGATATGGAGTTTGTCCGCCAGTTTGCCCGCACCGTTACCGTGTTGCATCTGGGCAAAGTGCTCAGCGAGGGTCCCATGGACATGGTTCAGCAAGACCCGGAGGTCATCAGGGCCTACCTCGGTCATGGGAAGACCAAACGCACCGAGTCCGGTGGCGCCGCCAACCAGAACGTCGCCGGCAGTCGCGTTGGCGTTCAAGCCGTCGCGGTCGAATAGTTCAGACTGAACGAATCCACTCTGTCCACGAATACTCCCAGGCGATAATTCCATGCAATACAAGGAACCGTTGTTGAACATTCGCGGCCTGGCCGTGGGATATGGCCAAAGTCTGGTTTTGTCCGATGTAGCGCTGGAGGTACCGGAAGGCCAGGTGGTGTGCTTGATGGGTCGAAACGGCGTCGGCAAAACGACCCTGCTCAAGGCGATAATGGGTTTGCTGAACCCACGGGCCGGACAGGTCAGGTTCGCCGAAAACGACCTGACCAAATGGGCGCCGCACCGGCGGGCCAAAGCCGGCTTCGGATACGTGCCCCAGGGTCGGCACATTTTCCCCTACCTGACCGTCAATGAAAACCTGTTGATGGGCCTGGAAGCGTTTCCGGGCAAGAAGGGCCGCCCCGAGGCAGTGGACAGAATGTATACTCTGTTCCCCGCCCTCAAACTGAACCCCAAAAAGACGGCGGGCACTTTGAGCGGGGGCCAGCAGCAACAATTGGCCCTGGCCAGGGCGTTGATTCGCCAGCCCAGGCTGCTGTTGCTGGACGAACCCACGGAAGGCATTCAACCCTCCATCGTTCAGGAAATCGAAGAACTTTTGCAGCGACTTCGTGACCAGCAGGACACCACCATTCTGCTCGTAGAGCAGTTCCTCGATTTCGCCCTCGGCATCGCGGACTACTGTTACGTGATGGAAAAGGGAGCGATCGTGCTGGAAGGCACGGCTCGGGATTTAGACTACAATCTGGTGCGCGAGTACGTCGCGGTCTGACGCTCCGCCCAAAACCAATTTAGAGGGGTAATGATGTCCACTGAAGAGATCAACGACCGGGAATCTGTATTGCGCATCGCCCGGGAAAACGACGTGAAGTTCGTGCGCCTATGGTTCACCGACATTCTGGGCAAACTGAAGGGCTTTGCCATCAATGTTGATGACCTGGAAGATGCCCTCGAACTGGGTGTGGGCTTTGACGGCTCGGCCATCGACGGTTTTGCGCGGCACCACGAGAGTGATATGCGGGCTTTCCCAGACCCTTCCACTTTCACGCTCTTGCCTTGGCGACCGCGCCAGAACGCCGTGGCCCGGATGATCTGCAACATTCGGCAACCCCGCGGCCAGACCTTCCCCGGCGACCCTCGCTATGTGCTCAAACGCAACCTGGAGAAGGCCGCCGCATTGGGCTTCACCTACTACGTAGGCTCCGAGTTGGAGTTCTTTTATCTGAAAAACGCCCAAACTCCGGAACCACTGGATTTTGACGGTTATTTCGACCAGCTGTCCAGCTATCCGGCCTCCGACCTGCGTCGCGACACGGTGCTGAACCTGGCGGAAATGGGTATCCCGGTAAAATATTCCCACCATGAAGGAGCGCCCAGCCAACACGAAATTGACCTGGAACATACCGATGCGCTGGCGATGGCAGACAATCTGATGACCGCCAAACTGGTCATCAAGGAGCTGGCCCAACTCCAGAATGTTCACGCCACGTTTATGCCCAAGCCCATTTCCGGCATCAACGGATCAGGCCTGCACCTGCACCAGTCCCTGTATCGAGAAGGCAGCAACTGTTTCTACGACGCTGACGATGAGCAGTACTTGTCGGTGCTGGGGAAACAATTCATCGCCGGCTTGATCGCCCACGCACCGGAAATCACCGCCGTGACCAATCAGTGGGTTAACTCCTACAAACGACTGGTGCCCGGTTACGAAGCTCCGGTTTACGTCTCGTGGACCCATGTGAACCGGTCCGACCTGGTGCGCGTTCCATCCTACAAACCCGGCGCCGAGAGTTCCATTCGCGTAGAATATCGGGCGGCTGACCCGGCGTGCAATCCCTACCTGGCGTTCAGCGTCATGCTGGCGGCCGGACTCCGGGGCATCGAGGGACAGTACCAGGTGCCGCCGCCGGTGGTTGGCAACGTCCTGGAAATGACCCCTCAGCGTCGCCAGTCGCTCGGGATCCGCACTTTGCCCGGCAGCCTGGGCGAGGCCATCAACCTGGCGGAAAACAGCGAGTTGCTGTACGAGGCGCTGGGCGACCACGTGTTCAACAGCCTGATCGAAAACAAAAAAATTGAATGGGAAGACTATCGTTCGACGGTTACCGACTACGAAGTCTCGCGGTACCTTTCCACCCTGTAATGGGCGAGGAACAGCCTTATGATGCTCACCCCCCGTGAATCGGAGAAATTGCTGGTTTACGTGGCCGCTGATTTGGCCCGCAAACGGCGGGGGCGCGGTTTGAAGCTCAACGTCCCCGAATCTGTGGCCCTCATCACCGAGGCGATACTGGAGGCGGCCCGCGACGGCAAATCCGTTACCGAGACGATGGAGTTGGGACGCCAGGTGCTGGCCCGGGAGGACGTAATGGAAGGCGTGCCAGAACTGGTGGACATGGTGCAGGTTGAAGCAACGTTCGTGGACGGCACCAAGCTCGTGTCCTGCCACGACCCCATCGTATAGCGCCGGCCTCGCGCTGGTTTACGGGATTCGAAATGAGCACAGAAACTGGACCTTACATCATCTCCGACGAACCAATCGAGATTAACGCCGGCCGGCCCACGTGCACGCTATCGGTCTGGAACACCGGCGACCGGGCCATTCAGGTTGGTTCACATTTTCATTTCTTTGAGGTGAACCGAGCCTTGCGCTTCGACCGGGAGGCCGCGTTCGGTATGCGGCTGAACATTCCGGCCGGGACGGCGGTTCGTTTCGAGCCTGGCGACCGCAAAGAGATAAACCTCGTGGCAGTGGGCGGCACCCGCCGCGTCAGCGGCCTGAACGGCCTGACCGACGGCCACCTGGATGCGCCGGCGGTTCGGTCCCGTGCGATTGCATCCTTGCTGCAACTGGGCTTCGCCAATCAACCGTCAGACCGCGCCAGCGACGACGCGGAGGGATAGCATGGCACGCATCAGCCGCCGACAGTACGTGGAACTTTACGGCCCAACCGTCGGCGACCGCTTCCGCCTGGCCGACACCTCGCTGGTTTGCGAAATCGAACGGGACCTGCTCACCTACGGCGAAGAACTGGTCTTCGGGGGCGGGAAAACCGCCCGCGACGGCATGGGGCAAGCATCGGCGATGACCAATCGCGACGGCGCGCTGGATCTGGTGATAACCAACGCCATCGTCATGGATCCGGTGCTGGGGATTGTCAAAGCCGACATCGGCATCAAGCAGGGTCTCATCGTCGGCATCGGCAAGTCGGGCAATCCGGGCGTGATGGACGGCGTGCATCCCGATCTGGTTGTCGGTCCGGGCACCGAGGTTATCGCCGGAGAGCACCTCATCGCAACACCGGGCGGTATCGACTCTCACATCCACATGATTGCCCCGCAGCAGGTTCACCACGCCCTGTCCAACGGGATCACCACGATGATTGGCGGTGGCACCGGCCCCGCCGACGGCACCCGCGCCACCACCTGCACCCCTGGGCCCTGGAACACCTCGCTCATGCTGCAGGCCGCCGAGTCGCTGCCCGTTAACTGGGGACTATTGGGCAAGGGCAACGCCAGCGACCCGGCCCCTCTGGAAGAACAACTGGAAGCTGGAGCAAGCGGCCTGAAGCTCCACGAAGACTGGGGGACGACACCGGCAGCCATCGACTGCTGTCTGACCGTGGCCGACCGCTACGACGTGCCGGTCGCCATCCATACCGATACCCTCAATGAAGCCGGCTTCGTCGAAGACACCATCGCCGCAATCGCCGGTCGGGCGATACACACCTACCACACCGAGGGCGCCGGCGGCGGCCACTCCCCCGACATCATACGCATCGCCGCCGAGCTTAACGTGCTGCCGTCCTCGACCAACCCCACGCGTCCTTACACCGTCAACACGCTCGCGGAACACATGGATATGCTGATGGTGTGCCACCACCTGAACCCCCGCGTGCCCGAGGATGTTGCCTTCGCCGAGAGCCGAATCCGCCCCGAAACGATGGCCGCCGAAGACGTGCTGCACGACCTAGGCGTGATCAGTATGTACGCCTCCGATTCCCAGGCGATGGGCCGCGTCGGCGAGAATTTCACCCGCCTGTTCCAAACTGCTGACAAAATGCGCCAGTTCAAGGGCAAGCTCTCGGAAGATTCACCGGACAATGACAATTTCCGCGTGCTGCGCTACCTGGCCAAGCTGACCATCAACCCGGCCATCACCCACGGCATATCCCATCTGGTCGGCTCACTGGAGCCGGGCAAACTGGCCGACATTGTGCTCTGGCCCATCGGTTCCTTCGGAGCCAAGCCGAAAATGATCATCAAGGGCGGCATGGTGTCCTGGGCGGTGATGGGCGACCCCAACGGCTCCATCCCCACCGCCGAACCCTCCTTTTACCGTCCCATGTTCGCCGCGCTGGGCCCGGCGCTGGCCAGCACCTGTCTGACCTTTGTGTCCCGGCGGGCCTACGAATTGGGTGTCCATCAGGAGTTGGGATTGCGGCGCCGCGTCGAGGCGGTGCGGGGATGCCGCACCATCACCAAGCGTCAAATGGTGCGCAACGACGCCATGCCCACCATCGAAGTTGACCCCGAAACCTACCAGGTGCGAGTCGACGGTGAACTGGCAACCGTACCGGCTGCCGAGCGCCTCAGCCTGGCCCAACTGTTTTTCCTGGTCTAGCGGGCGCTCACCGCAATGACGCACGCTACCGATCGACAGCTTCTGGTCGCCCTGCAACTGGCCGACTCTTTTTTTCCGACCGGGATGTACGCCCATTCGCAGGGGCTGGAAAGCATGGTCGCCCGGCGTTGGGTACACTCCGCCGACGACGTTCAGCAGATGTTGGCCAATCTGCTCACCTGGTCGGTGCTGCCCTCCGACGGCGTGGCGCTGCTGAACGCTCGCCGGGCAGCCGGCCGGGCAGATTCCAGCGAGCTGGTAGCAATAGACTGGAATTTACACGCCATGAAGCTGCCCGCCGAAACGCGCGCAGCCTCCCGCCAAACTGGTCGCCGCATCCTTGACGAATCCGCCCTGTTGCTCGGTTCCGACCAGCCCTGCCCGGTTTACGAACGATACCGGGCAGATGTGGCGAGCCAGCGCGCGCCTGGCACCGGCGCCGTGGCCCTCGGTGCAACGGCCTGCGCCGCGGGCATCCCGCCGCAAACCGCGCTGCTGATGTTCTGCCACAGTTTCGCGGTAGGTGTGTTGGGAGCAGCGCAACGGTTGCTGCCGATGACACACTCGGAGGCCCAGCAGATACTGCATTCGCTGCACGAGCCGATCGCAGCGATGAGTAATGAAATCCAACAACGCCCGTGGCAGCAAATGACGGCGTTCGCGCCACAGTCCGACATCGCATCGATGCTGCACGAATGCGACGATCTGCGTATGTTTGCCAGTTAGTTCAGATGATTCGGGGATCAGGAAGGGCTGCCAAAACCGGGGCACAAGAGGAGCACAGGAATATGTCCAGAATCCCGAGGATTGGTGTCGGCGGGCCGGTGGGCTCGGGCAAGACGTCCCTCATCGAGTCGCTGGTGCCGCTGTTATTGTCTCAAGGACTCCAGCCGCTGATAATTACGAACGACATCTTCACCCGAGAGGATGCCGACCATGCCCAAAAAGCGCTGAACGACGTGTTTGACACCGGTCGCATTCGAGGCGTCGCTACCGGAGGCTGCCCGCACACGGCGGTGCGCGAAGACCCCAGCCTGAATCTGCTAGCCGTGGAAGAGCTGACCAACGCTTACCCTGACTCCGACATCATTCTCATCGAAAGCGGTGGCGACAACCTCACGTTGACCTTCAGTCCCGCGTTGGCGGACTACCAAATTTACGTCATCGACGTGGCCGCCGGCGACAAAATCCCTCGCAAGCGAGGGCAGGGCATCACTCAAACCGACTTGCTGGTCGTCAACAAAACCGACCTGGCTCCCTACGTTGGCGCCGACCTGGACGTAATGCGTCGCGACCTTGCCACCGTTCGGGGCCAGCAGCCGTGGTTGTTCACCAACTGCCGCACGGGTGATGGCCTGGAACCGGTGCTGGCTCATATCCTCGAGGCAATGGATGCTTCGCCAGCCCGTTATTGACCCACCGCATCCGGCGCAGCGAGGATTGGCAAAGCTGGTTCTGGCGCTGCGCGACGGGAAAACCCGGTTGACGCAATGCCGCACCGAATCGCCTCTCGTGGTGCAGCGGGCACATTATCTCGACGAATCGCTGCCCGAAATGGCTTTCATCTATCTGGTCAACCCGACCGGCGGGTTTCTGCAATACGATCAGCATCGGGCGTGCATCACGGTATCCACCGGTGCCCAGGCGCACATCACCACTCAGAACGCCACCAAGTTGTACGCCATGCCCGACGGGTCAGCGCGCCAGGAGGTTCAGTTGACGGTGGAAGCAGGCGGCTACTTGGAGTATCTGCCAGACCCCATCATCCCGTTCGGGGCGGCTGATTTTGAACAATCCACCTGCGTAGATGTCTCTCCGGGCGGCACTCTATTGCACTGGGAAATCATCACACCGGGCCGCGTTGCGATGGAGGAGCGCTTCCGGTACGCCCGCCTGTGCAGCCGCTTGACTGTCAACGGGCAGCACGGACACCCAGTTTATCGGGAAGCTTTTGATTTGACTCCCACAACCCGCAACCCGCTCGGGATAGCGGTTTTGGGCTCCGGGGCGGACGACGCGCCAGGCTTGGTATCAGCTCCCACACTGGGTTCCATGCTGTGCGTGACCGACGCACCGCGAGTGCGTACCATACTGGAACAACTGCAAGAATTGCTGCAAGCGCGTGCCGGGGTGCAAGGCGGAGCCAGCACCTTGCCCGACGGAAACGGCCTCGGTGTGAAGGTCATCGGCCCAGACGCCGCCATCGTCCAGACGGTGTTGACAGAATGCTGGTCGGTGTGCCGGCGGCAAATCCTCGGTGTCGGGGCGCCCTTCCTGCGGAAATATTAACGAGATTCAACTAACAAAGCTCCCCGGATAATAAAAATCCCCGACGTCTGAAACGCCGGGGATGCTTACTCGGGTAGCGTGAGTTGGCGAGGGAGCCTACTCCATCGCGAATCCTTCGTAGCCGTTGGCCACAACCTCGGCACGCTTGGCTCTCATGGCCGGAGCGCTGTCGGGAGCAGTCAGCAATACCCGCGCCTTACCGGGGATGTTTGCGCCCACGAACCAGGAATTGGCCTGCGTCCGCAGAATTTTAGCGCCGCCCTCGGCAACGTGCTGCACCCATTCCTCTTCCGCAGTGGGCGTGGCGGCAACCCGGGCATACCCTTTGTTGCGCACATAGTCGATGCACTCGGTCACCCAATCCACCAGTGGTTCGGCAGCGCGCACGAAGTTGCCCACCGAGGCGGCATTGACGGTAAACAGGTTTGGAAATCCGGAGCTGGAAATTCCCATGTAGGTACGCGGGCCATTGGCGAATTTTTCCTGCAGCGTCTCCCCGCCCAGACCCTGAATGCGCATCCGGTTCAGGGAGCCGGTAACCGCGTCGTAGCCGGTGGCGAATATAATCACATCCAGCTCGTACTCGGCGTCGGCGGTTTTGAGGCCTTTGGGCGTAATACGCTCAATGGGAGCTTCACGCACGTCAACCAGTAGGACGTTGTCCTGGTTGTAAACCTCGTAATAACCGCTCTCACACGGCAAGCGCTTGGAGCCAAACATGTGATCTTTGGGCACCAACTTTTCGGCAACTTCCGGGTCATGCACCCGTTCGCGGATCTTGTTGCGCACAAACTCCGCGTAGTCCTCGTTGGCCTCGCCGGGCAACATCACGTCGTAGAAATTACTCAGCCATTTCTTGAAACCGGGTTCCGCCCATAGAGCTTCGTATTGATCCATCCGTTCCTCAGGCGGAACGTCCAGGGCGGATCGTGGGTCGAACTGGTGCATAAACGACCCGGGGGTTTCCAGACATTTCTCGAAAATCTCCGGGTAACTCGCCTTGATTTCCTGCTGCATCTGATCGTCGATGAGGCGGTTGCGCAGCGGCGCGCAGTAGTTGGCGGTACGCTGGAACACGGTCAGATGTGCGACTTCCTTGGCAATTTCCGTGATGAGCTGTACGCCGGTTGCGCCGGTACCGACAACGCCGACGCGCTTGCCGGCCAGGTCCATCCCTTCTGCCGGCCAGCGACCGGTGTGGCACCACTGCCCTTCAAAGCTGTCGATTCCTTCAAAATCCGGAATGTAGTGCGCGGACAAAATGCCCACCGCTGTAATCAGGAACTGGGCACGCGCCCGGTAGCCGTCCGCGATCTCCACTTCCCACCGGTTGTCATCTTCATCGAAAACCGCCGAAACCACGCGGGAGTTCAACCGGATGTGCCGGCGCAGGTCAAATTTGTCCGCCACGTAATTCAGGTAGCGCTCATTCTCCGGCTGGCCGGAATAAAGTTCCTTCCAGTCCCACTCTTGCAGGAGATCTTCGGAGAAGGAGTATCCGTAAGTGTAACTCTCGGAGTCGAACCGCGCCCCTGGATATCGGTTCCAGTACCAGGTGCCGCCGACGCCGGTGCCATCCTCGAACGCCTGAACCGAGAACCCCAGCTCCCGCAAGCGGTACAGCGAATACAACCCGGTAACACCGGCCCCAACGACGATGGCATCGAACTCGGCCACACCATCATCCGACCGCGTAGCAGTTGCACTATTGTTTTCTAGAGAACTCGTCATGCTTCCCCCGTCGGTCGCAGTACCAATCCGGTCTCCACGACCCCTGCGCTCACGTAGCCATCGCCGCGCCAAACGGCAATGCATTCATTCCCAGAACCGCCCCACATCCCCATTACTTGCGGATTATAACCGATTGGCGCGCCGGCAGCACGACCAGACCCGGGTCGTAACAGGGCAATCGCGTTTTAGCTGCGTAGGACTTTTAGCAGGTAGTCCTCCTTCCAGCCGGCCTGGAGGCGTTTCCCCTGGATGCCCACCTTCAGGCTCGTTTCGTTCTTGAGCAGATTGTGCGAAACCTGCCGCAGCGTGGCCATGTTCTGCGGAGCGTGGTCCTTGCGGATCCGGCAATGGTCTTCCCCGAAAGTCACGTCCAGGCTCCAGTGCAAGGAGTTCTCGATGCTCCAGTGAGTGCGCACCACCTTTAGCAGTCGCTCCGCCGGGGCATCCAGGCTGCTGATGTAGTACCGGGGCTGCACCGTGGTCCCTGCCGGCGTCTCCCGGCGGCCCACCACCTTGACCACCGAGCGCAGGCCGGGCCAGTCCTGCCCGGTGCTCAGGTACTCCAGGCAAGATGGGTCGCTGATTGTCCAGCACTCCCGACGTTCTATCCTTTCGTGGTCTTGGTTCAGGGTGGTGGCGTAGTCATGGGGCACTCCCCCGAAGCCGAACTCCTCCGCTCCCTCGAACCGGTCCCGCACGTCTTCATACAGTTGACCTTGGTTCTCCTTCAGCGCCAGCACGTAGCCGGCTCCCCGGTCCAGAATCCCCTGGGCGATCTCCTGCTGGCAGCCCATGGCGTCGATGGTGACGATGCACCCCTTCAGTTCCAGCATTGGCAGCAACTGGGGGATCGCGGTGATTTCGTTGGACTTCTCCGCGGTCTTCACCTGCCCCAGGGTCAGCGTGTTGGCCGAGGCCCAGGCGCTGACCAGGTGGATGGCCCGCTTGCCCACATTGCGGTCGTGGGAACGCCGTACCGTCTTGCCGTCGATGGCCACCACTTCCCCGGGGATCAGGTCGGACACCGCCTGGGTCCAGGCCATGAAGCACTGCTGGAACTGCTCCGGGTCCAGCCGGGAGAAGACGTCGCCGAAGGTGTCGTGGGACGGGATGCCGTGGGGCAGTTCCAGGAAGGTCTGGAACCATTCCAGCTTGCTCTTGCCGAACAATTCGATGTAGACCCAGGAGTCGGCGCCGCAGATGACGGCGCAGATGGCAATGGCAATGATGTCCAGCAGCTGGTGCCGCTTGCACCGGTCGATCCTGGGGTCCTCCAACGTCCCGAAATAATCCATAATGGACGCGCCCTTCCCCTCTCTCATCACTCCTCCCCTCTCCCCTTCATATCACTGGACTCGCATGCCTGGCCAAGTCTACCAATCTATAACGCGATTGCCCTGCGGGTCGTAACAGTTCAGACTTGGTGAGGTGAATTGGCCGAAGGCGAGGTAACAGTTCAGACTTGGTGAAGTAAATTGGCCGAAGGCGGGCTGCCAGACGCTGGCACGGGTGGCGGTGGTTATGTCATATAGAGGGAGTGGATACTGAGAGTGACCTGACCACCGCCAGTCGCGATGTTCTCATCGCCATCATCGCCCAACTACAGGCCACCGTTCTGGAACAGCAGCGGGTGATTGAGCGGTTGGAGCGGCGGGTTGCCGAACTGGAAGGCCAGGCGAAACCGGGCGGCCCGCCCCGAATGCCCGGCCTCAAGTCCAGTTCGGGCCGCCAGCCGCCAGCGCAGCAGCAGCCCAGCAAGCAGCGACGCCACGGCTTCGCCCGCCCGCGCATGACACCGACCCATCGGGTGGAGCACGTGGTGGAGAGCTGTCCCGATTGCGGGACGCACCTGACTGGCGGCTGGGTCCAGCGCACCCGGGAAGTCATCGAGTTGCCGGTGGTTCCGGTGCAAGTCACCGAGCATGTCTGCATCGCCAGGACCTGCCCAGTGTGTCGGCGGCGCCGAGTGCCCACCGCGCAACTGGACGGCGTGGCACTGGGGTGCCAACGCCTGGGCGTCAACCTGATCAGCCGCATCGCCACGCTACGGGAAGAAGGGCGGCTGCCGATCCGCAGCATCCAGTGGTATCTGCGCACCGTCCATCAGCTGCGCCTCAGCGTGGGGGCCATCGTGAGCGCCATTCACCAGACCGCGCAACAGGCCCAACCAGCGGTGGCCGCGATCCTGGACCGCATCCGCGCCAGCCCAGTGGTCCACTCCGACGAAACCGGCTGGCGTCAAAATGGGAACAACGGTTACGTCTGGACTTTCAGCACCCCCACCGAGCGCTACTTCCTGCGGCGGGGTCGGGGCAAGGCGGTGGTGGACGAGGCGCTGAGCGAGTCGTTCTCCGGAGTACTGGTCAGCGATTTCTACGCCGCCTACCACCATTACGATGGCCCCAAGTAACGGTGCTGGGCCCACCTGTTGCGGGATATCCACGACCTGGTGGCGCTCTACCCCAAGGACACCGCGCTGGCCCAGTGGGCCGCGGCAGTCCATCAGCTCTATGTCGAGGCCAGGTCTTTCACCCATCCTCAGGCACGACGACGGCGCACCGCTCAACTGGCCTGGGAGCGGCAGCTGCTGGTCATCTGCCAGCCCTTCCTGGCTGACCCGCTAGCTCTGCAGGGCCGGCTGTGCCGGCGCATTGAGCGCCACATCAAGGAACTCTTCGTCTTCGTGGCCGAACCGGACGTGCCGTCGGACAACAACCCCGCCGAGCGCAGCCTGCGCCATCTGGTTATCAGCCGCAAGATCAGCGGCGGCACCCGGTCGGAACGTGGTACCGAGAGCAAGATGACGCTGGCATCGGTCTTCGGCACCTGGCGCGCACGAGGCCTGAACCCCCTCGCCGCCTGCCGCCAACTGCTCACTTCCCCTCAAATCTGAACAGTTACCCCGGGTCAATGCCGTAACGATTGGAGCCCATGGCGGTGATACGGGGATTGACCGAGTTGGTTCGGGTGTTTAGAGTGCAACTCAACAGGATCAGACCGCACCCAACGGAAGGAGTACACCATGCCTCACTATATGTACGTGGCGGTTCAGGGAGACAACAAGATATCGGTCTTTACCGTAGACCCCCAAACTGGCGATTTAACTCCTCAGGCTGATGTATCCGTTCCCGGCGGGCCGTTCACCATGGCGATCAGTCCCGATAGCCGGTACCTGTATGCCGGGTGCCGGGAAGTCCAACAGATAGTCAGCTTCCAGATTGACCAGGCCAATGGCGGGCTCACACAGAACGGGTCGGTTGGCGTGGAAGCATGGCCCACCTACATTGCTACTGACCGCAAGGGCAAGTTCGTCCTGTCGGCCTATTACCAGGGCGCCCACGTGGGAGTGCATCCCATCGCGGACGACGGTTCGGTGGGCGGCGCACCCATCGAGTGGCTGGAAACGGCCACCGGCGCCCACGCCATGCAAACCGACCCGACCAACACCTACGCTTTCGTTCCCCATATCGCCGGCAATGGCCCCAACTCTATCTATCAGTTCCGGTTCGACGAGAACACCGGCCACATTTCCTACAACACGCCTCCGTCAGTGGAACCGGTGGCGTTTTCAGGTCCTCGACATTTCTGCTTCCACCCCTCGCTGGACGTCCTTTACTTTTCCGACGAACAGGGGTGCAGCGTTACCGGGTATCGCCTGGATACGGCGCAAGGAACCCTGGCCGAATTCCAGACCGTTACCACTATTCCAGAAGGTTTTAACGAGCGGAACACCTGCTCCCAGATTCAGGTCGCTGCCTCGGGCAGGTTCCTGTTCGCTCCCAATCGGGGACACGACAGCATTGCCTGCTTTACGGTTGATACCGCTTCGGGCGAGTTGTCATCCAACGGGATCGTTCCCTCTGAGGCCCGACCGAACGCGTTGTGCCTGGGCCCTGGTGACCGGTTCATCTACTCGGCCGGCCAGGATTCCGGCCAGATGGCGATCTTCAGCGTCGACCAGCAATCCGGTGAGTTGAGCCGGGCGGGGACGCTCCCGTTGGGAAATGGCCCGGGCTGGATTTCCGTCACTGAGTTGACGGGTTAGTCAGTACCCAACGGGTCAGGAAACCGAAACGCCCGGAGCGCTGGACCGCCTCCGGGCAACCTTTGCCGGTTGAAGCCGGTCGCGCGCAGGCTCCCCCTTATTGAGCTGCGCAATTCGTCGCATGCAGCTGATTGATTACGATTAATAGCAAAAGATCGGTGCAGAGTTGCCGTATCATTGACGTTGGTGCGCTACGTACCCTAAACTCCGATCATTGGCCGAGACCGGCAACGTAGCCGTTCTCCACTGCCACGCATGGCACGGCACGAGACTGGAGGCAAATTATGGCTCATTACGACATCATCATCCGGGGAGGCACCATAGTTGACGGAACCCGCACACCGCGGTTCGTCAGCGACGTCGCAATCAAGGACGGCAAAATCGCCAAGATTGGTGGACTCAACGGTGGCACCGCCGACCGTGTCCTCGATGCCAAGGGATTGATCGTGGCCCCGGGTTTCGTCGACCTGCACACTCATTATGACGCCCAGATTTTCTGGATCCCTACTGCACGCTGTCCGGCTGGCACGGCGTAACGTCGGTGGCGCTGGGCAACTGCGGGTTTGGCTTCGCCCCCTCCCGCGTGGAGGATCAGGACCGCGCCATGCTCAGCATGACCCGCAACGAGGCCATCCCCTACGATGCAATGAAAGACGGTATGCCCTGGAACTGGGTTACCTTCCCCGACTTTATCGATAGTCTTGCCAACACTCCCAAGGGTATTAACTGCCTGACCTATGTTCCACTCACCCCGCTGTACGCCTGGGTGATGGGCTGGGATGAAGCGAAGCAACGGCGCCCTACCGAAGCAGAATTGCAGGAAATGGTTCGACTCATTAACGAGGCGATGGATGCCGGTGCGTGCGGATGGTCGGCCCAGGTTCTCGGCGTGAACTCGGTGCAACGCGACTACGACGGCACGCCGATGATTACCGATATGCTGTCGGAGCACGAGGTGCTCACCTTCGCCAAGGTTCTTAGCGACCGCGACGAGGGCTTTATTGAGTTAGCCTATCAGGAGACCGGCGAAGAAGGCCGTCCACTGGGTGAGGAAACTCGCCTGTTCTTCGAAAAGGTGGCGGAGACTGCCAATCGGCCCGTGCTCTATCAGGCCGTCGCCCCCAACGCAGTCCATCCCGAACAGCATCGGGAGCGCATCCGGTGGCTGGAAAGCTGCGCCGAGCGCGGCCTGCGAGTCTACGGCCAGGGTGCGACCCGTCTCGGCGGCTTTGAGCTGACCTTTGAAGACTGGAACCTTTTTGACGACACACCCGCCTGGCGCGACGTAACCCTGGGCAACAAATCGGAACGCAAGGCGAAGATGCAGGATCCGGAGATGCGGCGCCGGTTGAAAGACGAGTGGGACTCTGGCCGCCGCCCGACCCAGGTGGTACCTGGTTCGGTGGGCAGCCTCCAGGTGATGACCCGCAAGGTCAAGATCGACATCGGTATGGAATCGGACTACCCACACCTGCCGGCCAAGGTCAACGCGGGTGGCGCGGATTACTTCCTGACCAAAAACCGCGACGGGTACAAGTTGCTGTCCGTAGTTTGCGCACACCAGGGCGGAACCGTCGACAGTGACGGCTGCCAGTTCGTATGCGACACCCACGGCTACGAATACGAGCACGACGGCGGACGCTGCATCACCAATCCTGACCTGCGGTTGAAAATCCTTCGTCGTCAACGTAGTCGACGGGCGGATGATCGCCCTGGCGCCGGACGAAACCGAGGCCTCCAGCCCTCAGGCGGGACAGACCGTACAACAGATTGCCGACGAGCAGGGCAAGCACGTTATTGATGCGCTGCTGGATATGTGCGTTGAGGACGACCTTGCCACCGAGTTCTTCGCCGATTCTCAGGGTCGCGACCAGGCGCAGTACACCGCGGAGGTACTGGACTCGATCCATGTCGTTGCCGGCGTATCCGACGGCGGCGCTCACGTCAAATGCCTGACCGCCGGAACCTACCCAACCGACATGCTGACCTGGATGGTTCGTGACGAGGGCGTCATCACCCTCGAGGATGCCCACTTCAAACTGTCCTACCTGCCAGCGCACTTCGGCGGGTTCCGGGACCGTGGCGCAATCAAGGAAAGTGTTCCAGCCGACATCGTAGTCTACGACCTGGACAAGCTGGAAGTGCTGCCCTCCGAAGTGGCCGAGGACCTGCCTGGCGGTGAGTGGCGCCGTATCCAGAAAGCCAACGGTTACCGCTGGACCATGGTCAATGGCGAGATTACCTTCGAAGACGGCGAGCCCACCGGAGCCTTCCCGGGTCGTTTGCTCCGTAACGGCATCGGGTAGACACTCACTACCCATCCGGCAACCGATCCGGGCACCTGGTGGCGAGTCCAACGTCACAACCGACGTAGCGGGGGGGCGCAGTGAATTCTGCGACCCCCTTCGGTTGATACTTGGCCAGCCTGGCGTTATCTTGACCCCCACGATCACAAAGACCCGCATCCCTGCAAAAGAGGCGTAACAATGAAATACGACGTTATCGTGATCGGGGCCGGCTCCGGCGGTTGTGTGGTGGCATCCCGGTTGGCCGAGGACGCAAACCGCTCGGTGCTGCTGCTTGAAGCCGGCCCGGACTATCCCGACTACCAGTATTATCCGGACGACCTGAAGTACGGCTACAAGCCTGACGCCTCGGCCCAGGGCGCTCCCCACAACTGGACGTGGTGGGCTCAGGGTTCTGCGGAGCAGGCCAATATGCTGCCAGCGCCTCGCGGTAAGGTAGTGGGCGGGCACCAGCGCCATCAACGGACAGGTGCTATTGCGCGGCGTCCCGGAGGACTACGACGGGTGGGCCGCTGCGGGGAACGACCAGTGGTCGTTCCTGGACGTCCTGCCATTTTTCCGCAAGATGGAAACCGACCTGGACATTAGCGACGACTTCCACGGCAGCGAAGGGCCGATTCCGGTGCGCCGATTCAAGACGGAAGACTGGTTGCCGTTCCAGCAAGCATTTGTCCAGTCCTCGTTGGCAGCGGGCTATCCGGAAGATTACGACATGAACGCTCCGGACTCCGGCGGAGTCGGGCCGATCCCCATGAACAACCCGGAGGGAGTGCGCATGAGCACCGCCCTCACCTTCCTCAGCGCGGTGCGGCACCGGCTGAACCTGACCGTGCGCGCCAACGTCATGGTGCATCGGATCCTGTTTGAAGGGGAAAAGGCAGTGGGTGTGGAGGTGGAAAGCGGTGGCGAGGTTTACCAAATCGAGGCCGGCCAGATTGTGCTCAGCGCCGGCTCGATGGCATCGCCGCAGCTGCTGATGCTTTCAGGCGTCGGCCCCGCCGACCACCTGCGAGAGCTCGGCATTCCAGTGGTTCACGAACTGCCGGGCGTGGGCCAGAACCTGCGCGACCATCCGATTGTGGCTGTAATCTGCCAGGTTCGCGACGATCATCACCAAGACCCGCTGGCGCCCAAGTCCCAAACCGCCCTGCGGTACACGGCCACCGGCTCCGCCGACCGCAACGACATGCAGATTACGGCTTCCTCATTTTCGTCTCCTATTGGCGGCGCAGACCCCTTTGACCCCGAAGGCGTCCGCTTCAACTGCATCCTGGAACTGGCCGACGGGGCCGGCCAGGTGAGGCTCTCCGCCAACGATCCCAGCGTTCAGCCCTCCCTGAACTATCGGTACCTGGAGGTGGAACGCGACCGCGAACGGCTGCGCGAGTCCGTCAGGATCACCGTCGATTTACTCCGGCACGAATCATTCAGTCCGATCGTGGAACAAATCCTGCAACCCACGGAGGAAGACCTTGCTTCCGACGAGACGCTGGACAACTGGATGCTCAGGACGGTGTTCAACACTACCCACGCGTCTGGCACCTGCAAGATGGGTCCGGCCACCGACGCGATGGCAGTCGTGGACCCGTTCCTCAACATTCACGGTCTGATAAACGTCAAGGTGGCCGATGCCTCGGTGATGCCCAACGTCATCAGGGCCAACACCAACTGCACCACCATAATGATTGGCGAACGGTGCGCCGACTGGGTCAAGGCCGGTCAATGACAGGCGGCACTATGCCGGCGGCCAAGACTACTTAGGCCTTATCGCTATGAGTAACAAGCACGATATGTGCCTAATAAAATGGTGCCGAGAGGCGGATTCGAACCACCGACACCGGCATTTTCAGTGCCGTGCTCTACCAAGCTGAGCTATCTCGGCTAAAGACTTGGTTAATCATACCGCCACGCCAAATGAAGTGTCAAACTCGCTGACCGCGCCGTGGCGCTTTCAGATTATGAAGGCCCGCGTTGTGGCTGAACAGGCGACCCTGACGAAACGGGGTGGGCTCTCATGCGTACCCACTGTGTCATTGCGAGCGTAGCTCGGCAATCCCGTGGCCGTAGCAACGGCGGTTCGTTGACGTGTGTTCAACCCAATCGAGATTGCCACGTCGCTATGCTCCTCGCAATGACCGATTAAAGCGGGTACGCGTGAAAGTGGGTACGCGTGACGGTAGGGCCTGATTGATTAGCGTTGCGTCGGCGGCTATAATAAAATCTCAATATCCCAGTGGAGAGGAGGCATCCCCATGGTTGACGTCCTTACCGGCACTTTTACCGTAAAATCTGGCCATGCCCAAATGCTGAAGGGCGGCGTCATCATGGACGTTGTCAATGCAGAGCAGGCCCGCATCGCTCAGGACAACGGCGCGGTAGCCGTGATGGCCCTGGAACGCGTACCGGCTGACATCCGCGCCGACGGCGGCGTGGCACGCATGAGCGACCCGACGATGATTGCCGAAATCATCGACGCTGTATCCATACCCGTCATGGCCAAGTGCCGCATCGGACACTTTGTAGAGGCTCAGATCCTGCAGGCAATGGGCGTTGACTACGTGGACGAGTCGGAGGTGCTGACGCCGGCTGACGAGATGCACCACGTGTGGAAGCACGACTTTACCGTGCCCTTCGTGTGCGGTTGCCGCGACCTGGGTGAGGCGCTGCGTCGTATCTCCGAGGGCGCTGCCATGATTCGCACCAAGGGCGAGGCTGGCACCGGCGACGTGGTGGAGGCCGTGCGCCATATGCGCGCCGTGCAGGACGCCATCCGCAAGCTGCAGAATATGCCCGATGACGAGTTGGTGGTGGAAGCTCGCGATTTGCGAGTGAGCCTGGATTTGCTCCAGCAGACCCGCGAGGAAGGACGGATGCCCGTGGTCAACTTCGCCGCCGGCGGAGTGGCCACTCCCGCCGACGCTGCCCTCATGATGCAGTTGGGCGCCGATGGCGTGTTCGTTGGATCCGGCATCTTCAAGTCGGGAGACCCGGCCCGCCGCGCCCATGCCATTGTGCAGGCTGTTACTCATTACCAGGATGCCAAAATCCTGGCAGAGGTATCCAAGGACCTGGGCGAAGCAATGGTCGGCGTCTCCACACGTTCGATTCCCGCAGAGCAACTGCTCGCCACCCGCAGCATATAAACGGTGTAATTTCTCACTAACGTTGATCCGCCGGCGGATGCGCCAGCGGTATTCGACTAGGACAACGGCTGGACATTTAGTTGAACATCGGCGTTTTGGCTGTACAGGGGGATTTCGCGGAGCACTGCCACGTGCTTCGGAAGATTGGCTCCACCGCCACCGAGGTACGCCTGCCAGACCAGCTGGACGGGCTGGACGGGTTGATCATCCCCGGTGGCGAGAGCACCACATTGAGCCGCCTGATGTCGTTGTACGGGTTGCGGGAACCGGTAGCCCGCCTGGCCAAATCTGGAAAAGCGGTGTGGGGAACCTGCGCCGGCATGATAATGCTAGCGTCGGAGATTACCGAGGAAGACCCGGTTCCCCTCAAATTGATGGACGTGGGCGTGCAGCGCAATGCCTTCGGGCGGCAGGTGGATTCCTTCGAGCAGGATTTGGCAATCGCCGCGCTGGGGTCTGACGAGTACCACGCCATCTTCATTCGCGCGCCGGTAATCATTCGTGTCGGCGATGACGTGCAGGTGCTGGCATCGCTTCCCGATGGTCGACCCGTCGCAGTGCAGGAAAACAATCTGATGGCAACCTCGTTTCACCCCGAACTCACCGCCGACGCCCGTATCCACCGCTACTTCGTGGCCTTGGCCGGCGGCCCGCCCCTTGACTCCGATGCTCCATTGATTGACGCGCCGCGGGTACGCTGACGCCGTGCATTGCTCCGGACAAAAAAATAAACCGGTGATTGCCAAGACCGACGAACCGCGCAACCTGCTGGCAGGAGGCCATAGTTGGTGACTGTCGAACGACCGATCCACGATGAACTGGAACAGCTCCTGCGGGTGCTCCCACCGCACATACAGGCTAGCCTTCAACAGCAGGAAAACCTGAACGAGTTGCTGGAGGTTGTACTGGACTTGGGGCGCACACCGGAAGCCAGGTTCTCCGCTGGGGACGTCCTGCTGGCAGAAGAACCAGTCAGCCGGGAGGACCTGGATCATATCGTGACCAGTATCGGCGAGTTCGGCGGCGATAACCGCGCCGGCATGGAGCGCACACTGCACCGGATCTCCGCCATTCGCAACCGCCACGGCAGTGTCGTGGGCATAACCTGTCGGGTGGGCCGGGCGGTGTTCGGTACCATCAGGATCATCGAAGACCTGGCCTACAGCGGGAAGAATATCCTGCTGTTGGGCCGGCCCGGCGTCGGCAAAACCACGATGTTGCGTGAGGTGGCCCGCGTTCTGGCCGACGAAGCCCGCAAACGCGTCATCATAGTGGACACGTCTAATGAAATAGCCGGCGACGGAGACATCCCGCACCCCGCCATCGGGCACGCCAGGCGGATGCAGGTTCCGACGCCCACCGAGCAGCACGACGTGATGATCGAAGCGGTGGAAAATCATATGCCCCAGGTCATCATCATCGATGAAATGGGTACCACGCAGGAAGCCGCCGCCGCCCGCACCATTGCCGAGCGGGGCGTGCAACTCGTCGCCACCGCCCACGGCAACACGCTGGACAACCTCATCATGAATCCTACGCTGTCTGACCTGGTTGGCGGTGTGCAGACCGTAACGCTGGGCGACCAGGAGGCACGTTTCCGGGGCACGCAGAAAACCGTCCTGGAGCGGAAAGCGCCGCCCACCTTCGACGTGGTGGTAGAAATCCAGGATTGGGACGAAGTAGCCGTCCATGAAGACGTTGCCCAGGTGGTTGACCAATGGCTGCGCGGTTACCAGGTGGCTCCCGAAGTGCGCCACATGGACGAAGATGGGTCCATGACCCGAACCTCGCCACCGCGCCAAAGCGAGTCGGGACCGGCCCCCTGGTCGGCCAATGAGATTCAGGGTCGTCGCAGTAACACCAAAAATCGCCGCAACGGCAGCCAGCTTCCCTACGACCAATACCCGCCGGAAGAATTCCGGGATGAACCCGATGCCAGCGGCGGAGCCGGCCCTCGCCTGGATTCCCGCATCTTCCTGTTCGGCGTCAGTCGCGACAAGCTGGAAGCAACGTTGGCGGAACGTGGCATAACAGCTGAAATCGTCAGCGAACTGCGCCGCGCCAACGTGCTCTTGACCACCAAGAACCACTACCGCCGGGGCAGCCAACTGGTGCGGGTTGCCGAGAACAACAGCATTCCAGTCTACGTCTTGCGCAAGAATACCGCTCCCCAAATCGGCGAGTTCCTGACCTCGCTGGCGCGCGACCAGGGTATTGAGTTGGCATCCTCCAGCCGCCGTTTTGGCGATGACCGGGACGAACCGAACGAGTCAACCGTGGCGGAGGCCAAGGCGGAGGCCGAAGAAGCCGCACACCGCGTGCTGTCCGGCGAATTCTCGGTGCAACTGGAACCGCAGCGGCCTTACATACGGCGTTTGCAGCATCTGCTGGCCGAGCAGTTCAAGCTGGCGTCCACCAGCCGCGGTCGCGACCCGCAGCGCGGCGTCCTGATTTACCGGCCGTAACCGGCCGGTGCCCCCGGCGTGTGATGGCGTATCCCCATGCCCGGCCTGTTCATAGCTTTTGAGGGCGGAGACGGCGCCGGCAAAACTACCCAGGCCAGTTTGCTGGAAACGGCGCTGCGCGAGCGGGGATATTCCACGGTGTCGGTGCGTGAACCGGGTTCCACGACGCTGGGTAATTACCTGCGCCAATATTTGGTCAACGAACAACCAGTGTCGCCGCTGGCCGAACTATTCCTGTTCGAAGCATCGCGCGCCGAGTTAATGCGTGAGGTGATTGAACCGCAGCTCGCATTGGGCACGGTGGTGATAGCCGATCGGTTTGCCGGTTCAACAATCGCGTACCAGGGTTACGGCCGGGGCCTCAACCTGGAGCGCATCGAGTGGCTGAACGACGTGGCCACCGGCGGAAGGTTTCCGGACTTAACTGTTCTGCTGGACATCGACCCGTCGATAGGGCTGGGCAGAGTACACGGCCGGCAACTTGAACTCGGACTCCAGTACGGGGAGGAATCCGACCGATTTGAAGACCAACAACCCGACTTTCACCGCAACGTCCGTTACGGATTCCAACAGCAGGCTGCTGCTAACCAGGGCTGTTGGGTGTTGGTGGAGGCCAACCAGTCGATAGAGACGGTGGCTTCGCAGGTCTGGTGTGCAGTTGAGACGAAGCTGGGGTTCCATTCGTCCCAGGAATAAACCCACGCAATCAGAATCGGCTCCAACTTGAGCTCAAGACAAAATCACCGCAATAAAGCAAAACCGCCGCTCCGGGTTGGAGCGGCGGTTATTTTCTGCGGCGTGCCGAGTTCGATTAGTTGTCGGCGGCGATTGCCATATCGGCTCTCGCAATCCTGGCAGTGATGAGTTCTTTCATCTTGCGGACCCGACCCAGGTCGGGGTAAATGCCCTCGGCCTTCTTGTCGAAGATTTTCTCGCCGTCCATGAACACTTCCATGATGCTCTGGCCGCGCGGTGAGATCGTGATCGCCACGTCACCACCGTATGCCCGGAAAAACTCGTTCGCCATCCACGTGGCGGTAGCATGGTGCTGTCAAGGGACGCAGTAGGTTATTTCAACCTGAACTTTTCCTTCCATCAGATAATCCTCCGAAACGGTGCTTAAGGAATTCTACGCCGTTAACTGTATCACAGATTCAGCCTGCTTCCAACCACCGACCCGGACCCGCAGGGCCTTTCGATTATCAGAACGTAGCGATCAAGCGTGAGCTGGCGACAGCGTTGGTCGATCCGGCTACGAGATTGCCACGCTGCGCTCACAATGACACTAGAGGTCTGGCCGGAAAGCCATCGGCCGGGTTTTGCACTACGCCAAGCAGACGTATTACAGTCGTATACGGCGTGATAGTGTATGCAATACGTTTCAAGACCCCATCATTACATCGGTAATCGACGCCAAGAAAATAACGGCTTGGGGAGAATCGGGGTTTCCGGCCAGATTTCTAGGGGACAATCGAAAGACCCTGCCCCGACCCGGCACACCACCGGCCATCCCGATGCAGCGATTCCGAACATCGGCGCCCAATTTGCGACGCGGAACGACGGAATCCGCCGACACACCGAGTCAGACCAGCTAACTACGGCCATAACGTGCGCATGGCTGTTATTGACCTTGTATTGCCCCATTGTTACAATGCCGCTAACAAGATAGTAAAGCCGTCGGCGACTGCGGACGGCTACACAAACCGCCGTAATTTTTGCGGGAGGGACGTCATGGTTACCACTTTCAACGAAGACCTGTTTTCTCCTGAGGTCGTGCAAGATCCTTACACGTATTTCGGGCGTATGCGGGAACAGGATCCGGTGCACTGGAATGATGCCTATAAGCTTTGGGTAATTTCCAAGTACAAGGACTTGGTCTGGGTTACCCGCCATCCGGAATTTTTCTCCTCTGAAGTATTCCACCGCGACCCGCTGCCCCCGTACCCTGACATCGACGAGTCCGACATGGGGCTTTATGAGTACGTGAAGGAGTTCTTCTCCCAGTGGTTCATCCAGCATGACCGCAAGGAAATAACAGTCCACGACGGGCCCGACCATACTGACATGCGCAAGGTCATCCACGGCTACTTCACCCCGAAGGCCATGGAACTCTGGCGCCCTCTGGTGCAGTCGGCCATCAACCAGCTGCTTGACGAAGCGGAAGACCGTGGCAGCATGGACGTGATGCGCGACTACGCCACTCCGTTGCCGTTGCTGGTCATTGCCGCGATGATGGGCATCGACACCTCCGACCGGCAGTTCATCCGCTCCCTGGCCGAGAAACTGCTGTTCATCGGTCGCGGCAACAACGACCGGATGCAGCCCTTGACTGAAGGCATCGTGGGATTGCAGGAATACCTGGCCCCCATGGTCGCTGAGCGCGTCAAGAACCCGAACGGCGACTTGCTCGACCGCATGACTGACGCCTACCGCGTCGGCGTGATGTCCCAGGAGCAGGTGGTAGCCAACTCCATCCTCCTGCTGCTCGCCGGCCACGAAACCACCATCAACCTGATCTGCAACGGCACCCGGGCTTTCATGACCCACCCCGACCAGTGGGAACTGTTCAAGTCCGACCCGGACGCTCGCATGATCCGCGCTACCGAGGAATGCCTTCGGTACGACCCGCCCGTCAAGTCCATCACCCGTATCGCCGGTGATAACCTGGAGCTGGGCGGCAAGCAGATCAACAAGGACGAACGGATGCGGTGGTTCGTCACCAGCGCCAACCGGGATCCCGAAGTGTTCGACCGGCCGGACGATTTCGACATCGAACGGTATCCGAACCCTCACGTGGCCTTTGGTAGCGGAATCCACCACTGTCTGGGCGCCACGCTAGCGCGTCTCGAAGGACAGGAAGCCTTCAGGTCCCTGGCCCAGCGGTTCCCGAACATCAATATGGACTGTAACCCGGCCGACCTGACTTACACATCCAGCATCACGTTCCGCACGCTGGAGCGGCTGCCACTGAATCTGTCGTAAGCAGAAACGCAAAATCACGCACGTGTATTGAGTGCCCGGGGTGCCGTTAGATAGCGTCGCACTCCGGGCATTCGCGTGTCGTAAATCGTTGCACCACGCTCCTCGGTCGGTTATAATCGGCCAAACTAGGCTGGTCAGCACTCGCTGAACCGCAATCCCGCTCAATTGCAACCGGAGGTCGCAAAATGGTCAGCACCATCAACGACAATCCCTTCTCCCTGGAGGCGATGTACCAACCCTACGATTTCTACAACCGGCTCAGGGAATGGGAACCGGTGCACTACAACGAGCAATACGAAGTGTGGATGGTTACCTCCTGGGAGCATCTGGTCTGGGTAACCCGCCATCCCGAGGTATTTTCCTCCAGCGTATTCGCCCGGGACGTGCGCCCACCGAACCCGCCAATCGACGAAGACGACATGGAAATCTACAATTACATCAAAAATTGGCAGGTTTCCCGTTTCATTCAGCAAGACCAGAAACGCTACAACCCGGAAGTCTCCGGCCCTGACCACATTGATATGCGCCGGGTGATGCATGGCTACTTCACGCCCAAGTCCATGGAGATGTGGCGACCGCTGGTGCAGTCCGCCATCGACGAGTTGCTGGACGCCGTTGAAGAAAAGGGCCGCATGGACGTGATGGCCGACCTGGCGACTCCGCTGCCGCTCCTGGTGATTGCGCGGATGCTGGGTATCCCGGACAGCGACCGACCCATCATGCGGGTTTTGGCCAAAGACCTGCGCCACCTCAACCGCACCGGACCCGACCGCATGGGTCCCCTGTCGCAGTCGGTGCAGAACCTGCAAGACTATCTGGGGCCGCTGGTTGCCGAGCGGGTGACCGCGCCCAAAGACGACCTGATTTCAGTGGTTGCAGAAGGCGAGCGTCAGGGTATATTCACCCGCGACCAGGTGGTAAACAACGTAATGCTCCTGCTGTCGGCGGGCCACGAGACAACTATCAATCTGATTTGCAACGGCACCCTGGCCTTCACTCAGCACCCCGACCAGTGGGCCGCCCTCAGGACGGACCCGGATGGCAAGACCGTGCGCGCCACTGAAGAAGCCCTGCGCTACGACTCACCGGTCAAGTCCATCCAGCGAATCGCCCTGGACGACATCGAAATAGCCGGACAGACCGTGCGCAAGAACGACCGGGTGCGCTGGTTCATTTCGGGCGCCAACCGCGATCCCAAAGTGTTCGACCGGGCCGACGATTTTGACATCGACCGGTATCCCAACCAGCACGTAGCCTTCGGCAGCGGGGTTCACCACTGCCTGGGGGCCACGTTGGCGCGACTCGAAGGTCAGGAGATATTCCGAAACCTCGCCAATAGGTTCGAAAGCCTGGAGCTTGAGATTCCGGTGGAGCAGGTGGAATACGACCAGTTGATCGGGCTACGCGCCGTGGAGAGTTTGCCGGTTACGGTAACCAGCGCCCGGTAAATAGTTCGACGGGCACGCCAAAATCCGCGGGTTTTTCGGCTGCACAGCACCAACGGTGTCGTGCAGCCGATTGAGGTTCAGGCGGGTTATCCGATACCGCGAGTTTTCCGCGCGATACTAAACCGGTACGCCGAAATCCCAAGCGCGACACGGCAAAATCGGTTATAATCGGGAGATCCGAACCGGCACACTGCCGGCAATGCAACATAGGCGGCTCGTTCTCAACCGGAGGATGCACATATGGTAAGCACCATCAATGACAACCCGTTCTCACTAGAAGCGATTTATCAACCATACGACTTTTTCGCCCGACTGCGTGACACCGAGCCGGTGCACTATAACGAAGAATTCGAAGTGTGGATGGTATCGTCCTGGGAGCACCTGGTTTGGGTTACCCGCCACCCGGAAGCCTTTTCCTCCAGCGTGTTTGCCCGCGACACCCGCGCGCCCAACCCGCCCATTGATGAAGACGACATGGAAATCTACAACTTCATCAAGAAGTGGCAGGTTTCCCGCTTTATCCAGTACGACCAGAAGCGTTACAACCCCGGGGTCTCCGGCCCCGACCATGTGGATATGCGACGGGTGATGCACAGCTACTTCACGCCCAAGTCGATGGAGATGTGGCGGCCGCTGGTGCAATCGGCAATTGACGAACTGCTGGATGCCGTTGAAGAGAAAGGTCAAATGGACGTTATGTCCGACCTGGCCACCCCGTTGCCGTTGCTCGTTATTGCCCGAATGCTGGGAATACCCGACAGCGACCGACCGATCCTGCGCTCTTTGGCCAAAGACCTGCGGTTCCTCAATCGCGTCGGCCCCGACCGCATGGGCCCCCTGTCCCAGGCTGTGCAGAACCTGCAGGAATACCTCGGTCCGCTGGTTGCCGACCGGGTCAAGAGCCCCAAGGATGACCTCATTTCGGTCGTGGCCGAAGGCGAACGTCAGGGTATCTTCGACCGCGACATGACCGTTAACAACGTGATGTTGCTGCTGTCCGCCGGCCACGAAACCACCATCAACCTCATCTGCAACGGGACACTGGCTTTCACCCAGCACCCCGACCAGTGGGCAATCCTCAAGTCGGATCCGGAAGGTAAAACCGTGCGGGCAACCGAAGAAGCCCTGCGGTACGACTCACCGGTTAAGTCCATCCAGCGCATTGCGATGGACGACATCGAAATCGGTGGGCAAACCATCCATAAGGACGACCGCGTGCGCTGGTTCATCTCCGGCGCCAACCGCGATCCCAAGGTGTTCGACCGGGCAGACGACTTCGACGTGGAACGTTACCCGAACCAGCACGTCGCATTCGGCAGCGGGATCCATCACTGCCTGGGCGCCACGCTGGCTCGCCTGGAAGGTCAGGAAATTTTCCGCAACCTCGCTAACCGGTTCGAATCGATGGAACTCGAAATCCCGGTCAAGGACGTCGAATACGACCATGTGCTGACCTTCCGCGCGGTGGAAAGCCTTCCCGTGAAGGTAACCAGCGCACGCTAATAACTCGTCGCGACAGTACCGCGGCATCGTAACTTTGCGGCCGCACGGTGTTAACAGCATCGTGCGGCCGGTTGCGTTAGCCGACCGCGAATCGGCTTCCCCCACGCATTAGCGCCTCTCGTCCTTGCCGACACCGGCCGCCAAGCAGAGCCCGGCGGTCACGCGTACCCACTTTGTCATTGCGAGCGTAGCGTGGCAATCGCGTCGCCGTAACAATGGCGGTTCGCCGACGTGTGTTCAACCTGATCGAGATTGCCACGTCCCTCGACGGGCTCGGGATGAGCGGGCGCTCCTCGCAATGACAAAGTGGGTACGCATGTGGAGCCCGGCGAGTTTGAAATGTGGTATCCCGTGTGATAAGTTACCGGCAAGCCAACGAGTATGCCGACGCTGAGCTTCTCCGCTCGCATGACACCCCGACAGGAGGTATCGAAATTATGGCTGCCACGTTCCACGACGACCTCTTTGCACCTGACGCCATCCGCGACCCTTACGCCTATTTTGGTGCGCTGCGGGACGAACAACCAGTCCGTTGGAACGAACAGTACCAAATGTGGGTGGTGACCAACTACGAACGGCTGGTGTGGACGGCCCGACACCCGGAATATTTTTCCTCCGAAGTTGCGCTGCGCGACACCGCCCCGCCGTCTCCGTCCATTCCGGAAGAGGACATGGAACTGTTTGGCGCCGTGAGGCAGTGGCTCGCCGCGCGTTTCACCCAGAACGACGGCGCCGCGCACAAGGAAAAGCGCAAGGTGGTGCACGGTTTCTTCACGCCCAAGGCGATGGAAACCTGGCGTCCGCTGGTGCGTCAAACCGTCAGTGATTTGCTAGACGATTTACAGGGCGCGGGCCGCATGGACGTTATGCACGATTTCGCCACGCCGCTCACCTACAGCATTATCGCCGGCCTGATGGACATACCGGAGAGCGACCGCGCGTTCGTCAAGGAACTTTCGAGTCAGATGTGCGGCTTCGACGGCAATGACCCCAATCGCATCCGCAATTTCGCCGCCGGCGTGCAGGCCGTAACCGACTACCTGGCTCCCATCGTGGCCGAGCGGGTGCGGGACCCCGCCGACGACCTGCTGTCGGTCATTTGCAAGGGCGAAATAATGGGCGCCTACACTCGCGATGAGGTGTTGGCCAATGCCCTGCTGCTGCTGGTCGCCGGCCACGAAACTACCAACGACCTGATCTCCAATGGCGTGCTGGCCTTCGCGCAGAATGCCGACCAGTTTGACCTGCTACGTTCCGATCCGGACACCCACGTGGTCAACGCGGTGGAAGAGGTTTTACGTTACGATTCGCCCCTCAAATCCATCCAGCGAATTGCCACCCAGGACGTGGACATGGGAGACGGGCAGCGCGTGGGGAAAAACGACCGCGTTCGCTGGGTCATCTCATCCGCCAACCGGGATCCGGAGGTCTTCGAGAAACCCGACGATCTGGATATTGGTCGCAACCCCAATCCCCACGTATCCTTCGGCAGCGGTGTCCATCACTGCCTGGGCGCCACGCTGGCCCGCCTAGAAGGACAGGAAGCCTTCGCCGAGCTGGCGCGTCGCTACGAGGGTTTCCAACTGGAATGCGATGCCGCCGAACTGGAATACTTGCCCAGCGTGGGCCAGCGCACTTTGCTAAACCTACCGGTTGACACCCGCTAGCAATGTCAGCAGGAATTGTTCTCCAGGCCAACCCGCTATCATCCAGCAGTAACAAGAGGAGGTTACACTGATGCCCCGACAACTCAAGATTACCGTAGATTACAACGTGTGCGTGGGCAACGCCATGTGCGAGACCTTTGCGCCCAACACCTTCGGCCTTAACGACGACCGCCAATCCTATGTCAAAGACGCGGCTGGCGACCCGGAAGACACCATCCTCCTAGCCGCCGAGAACTGCCCCGTAACGGCGATCACCGTGGAAGACGCGGAGACCGGCGAGATACTGTTCCCGTAACCTTCAGCGCAGCCAAGCGACACGCGCCCTCCCATCTGTGTGGGAGGGCGCGTTTTTCTCGGTACTCCGGCCAGCATCGCCAACGCAGTCGGGCGCTACAGCTTTGCGATTACTTCCTCGCCGAATCTACGGATGATGTTAGCCGGCTCGTGGCTGATGGCGGTTATCTGCAACACGTCCACGCCCGACTCGCCGACCTGCCTAACCTTGACGCGGCAATCTTCCGGCGAGCCTACCACGGCAAAGCGGTCGGCCAGATAGTCGGTAACGCCCAATTCATCAGACAGTGCAGCGTTGCGCGTGTCGCCAACCTGCTCGTGCTCGGCGGGCACGTACTCACCCTGTATGGCCATCATCGCCTCGCGCAACCCCTCGGGCACGTGCTTGCCCTCCAGAGTAAAACGAAAGGCATGGTGGGCGCTGGCGGCCAGGGCCATTTTGATTTCGTCGACGGCCGCGGCCCGGTCATCGGAGATGTTGCACTTGGCGAACGCCCAGACCTCGGTGGTTCCTTGGGGTTTGGCACCTTCCGCCTCGCCCGAGCGAATGTGGGCAATGGTGTCGCTCAGTATGTCGGCAGTCAGCCCAGTATGCACCATCACCCGGTCGGCGATTGTGCCCGCCATCCGCAGCGTGCGCGGGCCTTCGGCAGACATCATGATGGGAACCGGCGACTGGCTCCAACGGACGTGGGCTTCCCGACCCAGGTACTCTGCGGTGCCGCCGTTCAGGAAGGTTCGCACCGCATCCACGTATTCCCGCAGCGCGCGCATCCGCGCCGGGCGCAGGCCCAGGTTCAGCACCGCGCTATCTCCGGTGCCGATGCCAAGAAAAGCCCGACCGTCGGACAGTTCCTGCAACGAAGCGATGGCCGATGCGGTTACAGCCGGGTGCCGGGTCAGCGGATTGGTTACCGAGGGCCCCAAATGGACTCTGGTGGTCTCGGTAGCAGCCACCGCCAGGGAAACAAACAGCTCGCGGAATAACGATTGCGAATCGGCAATACCCACGTAGTCAAACCCCACGTCCTCAGCCAGCCGGACGTGTTCGCGCAAGGTCCGGAAGGATGTTGGCAGCAGCGTAACACCGTACTTCATGGTTCAAGCCGCCAGGTGGTCGCTGTATCTGGAATCCGACGGGGAGGACTCAATCGGCGTTGGCCCCTGGAAATCGTCCTCATCGCTCACCACCAGGTCGGCGAAACGTCGCCCCTGGGGGACCACCCTTTGATCGAAAGAGCTGATGGACGAGTTGTACGCCTTAACCACCGAATCCAATTCTTTGCCCACGTTCTGGTAGTGCCGCATGAAAGTCTGCATACGTTTATGCATTTCTTCGCCCACGTCCTTGATTCTGGCGGCGTCCTGCGCCAGCCGGAACTGCTGCCATCCGTTGGCCACGGCCCACAACATCGCAATAAGGGAAGCGGGGGTGGCGATGGCAATCCGCTTGCTCATAGCGTATTCGATGAGATTGGGGTTGGCGTGCAGAGCCGAGGACAGGAACTGGTCGCCGGGAACGAACATCACCACGAAATCCAGCGAACCCGCGACATCCACGCCGTAACCCTTCCTGGAAAGGTCGTCCACCTGGGCGCGCAACGCACGGGCGTGTCGCATCCAGATGGCGTCCGCAGACTCACCCTCGGCGGCGTTCTGGGCTGCCAGGTAAGCATTGAGCGAGTCTTTGACGTCTACCACCACCGCCCGCCGTTCCGGAAGATTGACAATCATGTCCGGCCGACCGTCGGGCACGCCGGTTTGCTCTGCAAAATCGCAGTGCTGGGACATGCCGGCCAGCTCGGCGACCTTTCGGAGCTGCACCTCCCCCCAGTGGCCGGCATTCCGGTTGTCGGTCAAAGCAGTCGACAACTTGCTGGTTTCCGCAGTGACGGACTGTACCTGCGTGCTCAGCGATTCGATCTGAGGATTCAGTTTGCCGTAGTTTTCCGCCAGGAGTTTGACCAATTCCTGAAATTGCTGGTGCCGCTGGGCAAACTCGCTTTTGGCGGATTCCAGGATTTTACCGAGGTTTTCATCTCGACTTTACGCAAAATTTAGAGGAAGCAACGGATGCCATCACGTTGGGACGCCGCCACTCATGGCTGGAGTCGGAGGGTTTTTCACTATCCGCTGCCAACTCGGCTTTGTACAATCAAGCGGCATAGGCTAGCGTGTCGAGCATCCTGTGGTACAAGAGGCGCGGGACTTTTATCGATTCGTGCTCGCGCTCGGACGGCATAAAAGTTCCCTGCTGCACCCAGAGGTGTCGTCTGACCAGGGCGATGGCGTCGGCGAAGGAAGGGGCTGGTTTTGTCATACCACGCCGCGGTGCGCGGCGCCATGCCGCCACGCTGTTCGATCAGGATATCCGCTGCCAGCGTCACCACGCTGAACAGGCCAAAGAGCGCGGGGGTGGTTCGGGCGATGGCTCGTTCCGACCACTGGCGCTGGGTTTCCACGCCCAGGTGAGCCCGCAGCTCCTCAAAGGTCACCTCGACCTGCCAGCGCAGCAGATACCACTGCAGTATCCGCAGGGGTTCCGCCTCGGTGTCGGTGCATAGCAAAGCATAGGGCTCGCGGCGCTCCTCCAGGTATCTGATGACGACCCAACGTATGGGAAGGCGCGGCGGCCCGCCGTGGTACCACAGCGCCACGCCCGAAGCGAGCTCGACCATGGCGGTACTGCCGTCGGAACCGGTGGCGCGGTAGGGAATCCATTGTGTAGCGGGATCGTCCAGCACCGCCGTGGGACTGGGCAATCGCGCGCCGACCACCCGGGGCCGCCCGATCTGGCCGGGCCGCCGCGGTGGCCCGGGCTGGTACCGGGACGCGTCCTTGCGCAGTTTGGTGACGACGACAATCGGCTTTGACATACTCTGGCAATGCCGCAGGAACTCGCGCTTGGCGTAGCCGCCATCGGCCACCACCACCAGGTCCCGGTCCGGCAGCCACCGGCGCAGGCAGACCAGCATCTGCTGGGCGTAGTCGGTGAACGTCTGGTGCCGGCGACCTTTGCGCCGGTCGTAGCGGGCCGACACCACCAGCGCGGTCAAAAACGGTAGCGCCCAGTGTCGACCCGCCCATCCGATACGCGTCAGCAACATCAGGCTCACCCATTGCAATCCGGGGGTCATCACCACCTGGTCGTCCTTGGACCGCACCGGATCCCGATACCGCCCCTTGGCCGCAATCTTCCGGCCCCAGCGTCGTTCCACCGTCTCGTCAATGCCGAACACCAACGGCTCGGTGGATGAACCAAGGCGCCCGGCCACCAGCAGCAACAGCACCCGGCTCAGTTGCAGCGGCGACCATCGGGCACGGTTGAGCACGTGGTGATAGATGGCGAAGTCGCCGTGCTGCCCAATCCCCAGGATGTTGAGGGCGGAGGACACGGTGCGTTTGCCGGGAGACAGGATCGCTCCCATGGCCAGGAGTTGGGCTTTGCGCCAGGTCCTGGGGTCAAACAGGTGCTCAAAGGGCAGCAGCAGGGTTACTATGACTGCGGGCAGGGTAGGCATACTCGACCTCTTGTAGTGATTTGGTCGAGCTTGCCCGGTTCTTATAATTTATCTAGCTTTTGTACAAAGTCGAGCTGCCAACGCTGATGTCCAGGAACTTCCGGCTACCCTGTACCATTGAGTTGCAACCTCTCTCGCTTACGCTGCTTAAAATGCGTAAAGTCGAGTTCATTGGCCAGTTGGACGAATTGCTCGTTGTTGCTTTGCAGAACCCGGCTGGCGGTCGCCTGAAACTCGTTGCTCAGCTGGTCTTTGGCGGCATCGAGGATTTGCTGCGCATTCGCCACCTGCTCCAGTTGCCTTTGCAAGCCGGCTACCTCGGCGCGGTGGTCGGCTGCCAACGTCGCCGCTTCCCCGCCAGCCCGGGCACCGCGTGCAAACCACCAGGCCGCCCCGCCCACCATCAGCCCGACGACTAACCCTACGATGAGCAGTACTAAATCCATTCACCTACATCCGATGCCGTGTCCAGGTTGGTGTCGGCTAGCTATAGCGCAGGCGGGGCCCGACGGTGGCCTGGTATCCGTCGAAGTTGCGCTTCGTCTCGGGGATGCTATCGCCGCCGAATTTCTCCATAAAGGCATCGGCCAGCACCAGCGCCATCATCGCTTCGCCAATTACTCCGGCCGGCGGGGCCTGACACACGTCGCTGCGTTCGAAATGGGCCTGCACTGGCTCGCCGGTATCGAGGTCTACCGAGGGCAGAGGGTTGTGGAGGGTGGCAATCGGCTTGATGACGAAGCGGGCAACGAGGGGCGTCCCACTGGTCATACCGCCTTCCGTCCCGCCGGCCCGGTTGGTCTTGCGTTGCCAGGGTCGGTCGAGGTCGGTCACCGGTTCGATGACGTCCTGGAACTCGGAACCCCACCTATCCAAAAGATCCCAACCTTCACCGATGCTTACGGCTTTCACCGCGTTAATGCTCATCAACGCCTGCGAGATTTTGGCGTCTATCTTGCGGTCCCAATGCACATGGGAGCCCAATCCGATGGGCACACCCTCCGCAATCACCTCGACCACACCACCGACGGTATCGCCGGCTTCGCGTGCGGCGTCCACCTCGGCCATCATCTGGTCGGCAGCATCGGAGTCGGCACAATGCACCGGCGATTCTTCCACCGCATCCCAGTCGATGGCTCCTTGGTCCGGCGGGTTGGCCTTCACCCTGCCAATTGACAGGACGTGGCTGTGCAGCTTGATGCCAAACTCTTCCAGAAGCTTCATTGCGACGGCGCCGGCGGCCACCCGCCCGGCGGTTTCCCGAGCGGACGCCCGTTCCAGGGAGTTACGCACGTCGTGGAAACCGTATTTCATTGCGCCCGGCAAGTCAGCGTGCCCGGGCCGAATGCGGGTAACGCGCTGGTTGCGCCCTTCCTGCGACGGGTTTTCGACGTACTCCACCGCCATGGCTTCCTGCCAGTTAACCCAATCCCGGTTTTCGATCAGCATCCCGATTGGACTACCCAGCGTGTAGCCGTGGCGCACGCCGGTCTGGATGTGGGCGTGGTCGCGTTCAATCTGCTGACGTCCGCCCCGCCCGTAGCCTCTCTGACGTCGCCCCAGGTGGTGGGCGATATATTCTTCGTCCAGATACAGGTAAGCCGGCACACCCTCCACAATCACCATCAAACCCTGGCCGTGGGATTCACCTGCCGTAAACCAACGTATCATTGCCGAAGTGCCTCCTGTGGAAACATTGGACGCCCCACGCTGAACCGGGCGAAACGGGGTGAAGGGACCGGGTTCAGGTTGCGTCGGCTTCCCGGGCCCGCATAGCCGCCGTCGCCGCTGCTATCATCACGTCTACCGGAGCCGGCTGGCCCAGCCAGATTTCGAAAGATGCCACTCCCTGGTACACCAGCATTGAAATGCCGCCGAGCGTTGCGGCCCCCGCTGCTTCCGCCGCCCGCAATAAGGGCGTCAGCATCGGATTATACACCAGGTCATATACCAGGGCCGTGGCCGGCACCTGATGCGCAGCCAACGGGGAACCGCTTTCGTCGGGCCCGTACCGCATCCCCACCGACGTGCAATTGACAATCAGGTCGGCTTGCGCCGCCGCCGCGGCTACATCTGCAGAGCCCAACGCCAACGGTGTTGCGGGTACTCCCCGATTTGCAGCCAGCCGCGCCAGGGTTTCGGCACGCGCCACAGTGCGATTGGCGATATGAAGCTCGCCCACGCCGGCGCGCAAAAGCGCCTGCACAACACCGCGGGCCGACCCACCGGCGCCCAGGATCAAAACCCGCCTGCCCTCCGGCTCCAACCCGCCCGACTCGCGCAGCGCCCGCAGAAACCCGTAGCCATCGGTGTTGTGGCCCGTCAGTCGCCCCGAGTGGTTCACGATGGTATTGACCGCCCCAGCCTCGGTAGCCCAGTCGTCAACCTCGTCGAGGAAAGGGATGACAGTTTCTTTATGCGGAACGGTTACGTTGATCCCAATGGCGTTTTCCGACCGCAAACCCTCAACGAATTCCCCAACCTCGTCCGGTTTCACCGCATACGGGCCGTACTCTGCCTCGATGCCCAGATGGTCCAGAGCCGCCTGCTGAAACAGCGGCGAAATGGAGTGACCGATCGGATAACCGATGATGCCGAGGGTTGTGGTAATTGACATACGGGGGAGCTAACAGTGCGGTATCGGCAGGAGTCGCGTCATTGTAGCAGAGGCCGGATGAAGTTTATCTGCTTATCGAAGAGTCGCAGCCCGGCAATGCCCAAGCCTTAGATCCAAAAACAAGCGTCCCGCCCGTGCGAGAAGGCGGGACGCCGGGTTCTCATACGTCGACAGCGTTACCGATTGATCGTCAAATCTTTGATCTGAAGGCCTCCAGGCCCGGTCCGGGTAATGGTGTCGGTGTCTACTCCCGAATCAGTGCCTCCGACCCATAGATCGTACACTGCGCCGTACTGGGTTGTTTCCAATTGGTACTTGCCATTCTCATCAGTTTGATCCTGAATGCGCGGTAAATCTGTGTTTTGAGGACGGCCGTAGATGATCTCGCCGTCCCTCGCCGTTTGTCCGTTGATGGTCACGGTACCGATAATGAACGCTGGCGGTCCAGCGATCGGGTTGGTCACAGATGCCTGTGTGGGAGGTACGACGGCCGCGGGAGCTGCGGTCGCCGGCACCGCCGGCACGGGCGTGTCGGCAGGAGCGACGTTTGCCTGGGCGGCGGCCAACATAGCAGCGACGGTTGCCGCGATATCAGGGGTGGGCGGCACGGTGGGGGTTGGGGTGGCAGCAGGTTCCGGAGTGGGCGTTTCCGTGGGTATCGCTGCCGCAACAGCCGCGGCAATGGTTCGCGCCAGGTCAGCTGTTGGTTCCGCTGGCACCGAGTCGTCTCCGCCAAAGAGACCACAACCGGCAGCGGTGGCCAGTATGAGCATGGCCGCTACGCTCATGGTCAAATATCGTCCAAACTTACGCATCATCCAAGAACTCCTGCCCATCGTTTAGTATTGTTTTTAAAGTTTGACAGTTTAATTACCAAAAAGCACCCATCAAAAGAAACCGGATTCGGCAATCTTCAGCGCTACGCGGTCAGTTGGGAAATGATTCCCTCGAGCCGCTGCCGCTGTTCGGTCAATCCGCCCAGGCGATTGCGCTCGTTCTCCACCACTTCCGAGCGGGCTTTGGCAACGAAATTGGGGTTGTCCAACAGCCGCTGTACCCGTTCCTCATTGACTCGTATGTCGTCCAGTTCCTTGCCGAGACGCTCGGTTTCCGCCGCCAGGTCGACGATGCCCGTCAGCGGGAGGCGCACCACCAGTGGGTTGACCACCAGGCTGACTCCAGCGGCTTGCCCATCCTCGCCGGAAGCGACCACCCGGAGGGGTTCCAGCCGAGCCAGCGCGCCCATGATTGCCTTTTCCTCTTCTACGACCTGATCCATGCCATTGGATTCAATCACCGCTTCCAATCTTTGCCCGGCCGGGATTCGCAGCTGCGCCCTCACGTTGCGCACCGCCCGTATGGTTTGCATCACCACGTCCACTTCCGCCTCGGCATCCTGGGCTGCACGGGAACCGTCTGCGCTGGGATAGGATGCCACCATTATTGAGGCCGGCAAACCCGCTGCGGGGGCCGGCAAGCCTGCCGTCAGGTTCTGCCAGATTTCCTCGGTAACGAACGGCATGAAGGGATGCAACAGCCGCAGCGATCGCTCCAGCACGTGGGCCAGCGTCGCTGCCGCCTCGCCGGGTTCAGCGCCCCGCAACCGCACCTTGGCCATTTCGATATACCAGTCGCAAAAGTCATTCCAGACGAAGTCGTACAGATTTTGTTGGGCCTCGCCAAGTTCAAACTCCGCCAACCCGTTACCGACCGCAACGGTAACGGCATCCAGCCGACTGACGATCCAGCGATCTTCCCGGTGCACGGGGTTGGGCAGTTCGTACCAACCTTCGAGATCATCCCGTCCCCGAACGGCGCTAATCACGAAGCGGGCGGCGTTCCAAATTTTATTGGCAAAGTTGCGGGCCGATTCCAGCTTGTCGTCGCTGAGCCGCAGATTGTTTCCGGGCGCGGTGCCCGTGGTCAGGGCGAACCGCAGCGCGTCGGTGCCGTACTGTTCCACCAGTTCCAGCGGGTCGAGTGTGTTGCCGCGGGTTTTGCTCATCTTGTGACCCTCGGCGTCCAGCACCATGCCGTGCAGGTACACCGACCGGAACGGCACCTGGCCGGTGTTTTCGATGCCCAGCATAATCATGCGGGCGACCCAGAAAAACAGGATATCGTACCCAGTCTCCAGAACGGTATTGGGGTAGAAGTTATCCAGGTCGGTCGACGCTTCATCCGGCCAGCCCAGGGTGGAATGAGGCCACAAACCGGAGCTGAACCAGGTGTCGAGCACGTCGCTGTCCTGTTCAATGCGGTCGCTGCCGCAGTGAACGCACGCGTCCGGATCGTCGATGTGGGCCGCGTGTTCGCCGCAGGCCGCGCAATACCACACCGGAATCCGATGACCCCACCACAACTGCCGACTGATACACCAGTCGCGGATATTTTCCAGCCAGTTCAGATAGACCCGGGAGAACCGCTCAGGAACTATCTGGATGTCCCCGTTGGCCACTGCGGCGTGGGCGCGGCCGGCGATGCTGTCCGGTTCGGTATGCTGGCCCACGTTCAGGAACCATTGCAGGCTGATCAGCGGCTCCACTACCTCGTTGCACCGCTGGCAATGCCCCACCGAGTTGTGATAGTCCTCGACACGCTCCAGGACTCCCAGCGCATCCAGTTCGACGGCGATGGCGGCTCTGGCTGCGAAACGCTCCATACCGGCGTACTTGGCGCCGGCGTCAGCCGTTAGGCAGCCGTCAAATCCGATGACATTCACGATGGGCAGGTTGTGGCGCTCGCCGATTTCGAAGTCAACGGCATCGTGACCCGGCGTAACCTTCAGGGCGCCAGTACCAAATTCCATCTCGATTGCGGGGTCAGCAACGACGGGAATCTCGCGCCCCACAATGGGCAACACCACCGCCCGCCCAATCACGTCCGCGTATCGTGGGTCGTCGGGATGGACCGCAACTCCGGTGTCGCCCAGCATCGATTCCGGGCGGGTCGTGGCGACGGTAACATATTGGTCAGGGTTTCCCGACAGTGGGTAGCGGATGTGGTACAGCTTGCCGTCCTGCTCCTCGTATTCAACCTCCAGGTCAGACAGTGCAGTCGAACAACGCGGGCACCAGTTGATGATGCGCTCATGGCGATAGATGAGCCCTTTGTTGAAAAGGTTGACGAAGGTGGTGCGTACCGCGCGCGCCGGGCCGGGATCCAGGGTGAATCGCAGGCGGGACCAGTCGCAGGAAACGCCGAGCCGCCGGTGCTGCTCATCGATGGTGTTTCCGTAACGGGCCACCCACTCCCAAACTCGCTCCTCAAACTTCTCGCGGCCCAACTCGTGGCGATTGGTGCCCTCGGCGGCCAACGCGCGTTCCACCACCCACTGGGTGGCAATACCGGCGTGATCCTTCCCGGGCAGCCAAAGCGTAGGCTCCCCGCGCATCCGGTGCCAGCGGGTCAGGGAATCTTGCAAACTGGCGGTGAGGGCATGGCCCAGATGCAACTCGCCGGTGACGTTGGGCGGCGGCATTATTACGCAGAATGGCTGCCTGGAATCGTCCATCCGGGGGGCGAAATAGCCCGAATCCCACCAATTTTTGTAGATGCGCTGTTCGACAGCCGTGGCGTCATACGCTCGGGGCATTTCAGCTGCAGTGTCCGTCATCATGCCATCCAGTATCGTCGGGGAAACAGCCAACAGGTTTATGTAATCCCAAAAATGTTAGCATCGCACCCCCGGAATTGTCCACATTGAGGGGAGCGGCGATTGCTGATTTAGTCAACCTGATGAGCTGGCAGCAACCGAGGTCGTACCTAGAAATCTGGCCGGGAACCCCGATTCTCCCCAAGCCGTTATTTTCTTGGCGTCGATTACCGATGTAATGATGGGGTCTTGAAACGTATTGCATACACTATCACGCCGTATACGACTGTAATACGTCTGCTTGGCGTAGTGCAAAACCCGGCCGATGGCTTTCCGGCCAGACCTCTAGAAACGCGGCCGGAAACCCCGATGCTTCGGGAAATGGGGTATTCCCTACGCCGATTATCGACGCGTAAATGGATCGTCGGGACGCTTTGCATACATCATGACGGCGAAGGCGACAATAATACGTCTGATACTCAACGCCAAAAACTTGGCAAATTGGCTTTCCGGCCAGACTTCTAGGGAGACCTTTGCATAACCTGTGGTTGCGAGGAGCATAGCGACGTGGCGATCTAGGTGAGGTTGAACACACGTCGGCGAACCGCCGTTGCTTCGACGACGGGATTGCCACGCTACGCTCGCAATGACAAAGTGGGTACGTATGAACGGCCTGAACACGACGTTCGTCGCCAAGGCACCCTCATGGGTTCCGGCCTGCGCCGGAACGATGGTTAGGCAACCGTCTCCTCTGGGAGCAAGCCACCAACCTGCGGCGATTTCGAAGAACCGGGCAGCACCAAACCCTCCAATCTGCGCGTTTCTGGGATTTCTGAGTCAGGCGGTTGCAATTAACCCCCGACATAAGTATTATTAGGTAGGTGAATTGTAGGATAGCGTCTCGCGAAGGAGACTATTGCCTGCCACGCCGATGCGGCCGCAACATTGGGCCGTAAGCAAGATTAAGGAGCAACTATACTGATGGTAGCCCATGACCCGTACGCAGTAACCGACATGTCGGAACTCCCTGAATCGGCGTTTGCGCCACGGGATTACCGCCGAGGCGATCTGGTAACCGGGGAAATCGTGCGCATTGATGCCGAAGGAATCGTCATCAGCGCCGGACTAAAGACCGAAGGAATCGTACCGCCCCAGGAAATGCGCACTTTGACCGACGAGAGACGGGCACTCATGCTGCCCGGCTCGCGTGTTATGGTCATCCACCTCAACAACCGGGGGCCGGGCGGCATGGCCGTCTTCTCCTTTGACCAGGCCCAGGAAAAACAGGTTTGGGAAGATCTAATCGACCTGCACCAAAAGGACTCGGAAGTCGACGCCAAGGTGGTCCAGCACAACAAGGGCGGATTGGTAGTTGACTGGAACGGGGTCCGCGGTTTCGTTCCCTTCTCCCAGATGGCGCCGGTGCCCAAGGAAGGGCGCATCGAGCATCTGGATGCCCGCATCGGCGAAGAGGCCCGTTTCAACATCCTGGAACTGGATGCCCAACGCGAGAAACTGGTGCTGACGGAACGGCGCATCTGGCGTCAACTCCGCAACGAGGCCAAGGAACGCCTGTTGGAAGTGCTGGAGGAAGGACAGATTGTTCAGGGAACCGTGCGCTCGATGCGCGGTTTCGGCGCGTTTGTCGACCTGGGTGATGCTGAAGGATTGGTGCCCATCTCCGAGTTGTCTTGGGCGATGGTCAAGTCACCGGAGGAAGTGGTTAGCATTGGCGATGAACTCACGCTCAAGGTTCTCCGCGTCGACAAGGAAAACAGCAAGATTTCGTTGAGCCTGAAGCGGACTCAGCCCGAGCCTTGGGACTCAGTACCCGAGCGTTATCAGGTTGGCGATGTGGTTGATGGCACGGTTACGCGCCTGATGGATTTTGGGGCGTTCGTCAAGCTGGAGGATTGGGTCGAGGGTCTCGTCCACATCTCCGAGTTGTCCGCCCGTCGGATGGAACATCCCAAAGAGATCGTCTATCAGGGCCAGCAAATCAAGGTGCAGATCCTCAGCATCGACACCGAGCGCAAACGCATGAGCCTCAGCTACCGAAAGGTTTACGGTCTGTAGCCCACTGCCAACCCTGGAATCAAAACGGCCCGCTGCATCACATTGCAGCGGGCCGTTTTTTGTTCGGGGACTAACGGGGGAAGCATCAACCGGGTGGCAAATAACCCTGAATAACGTAGCCCGACGCAATGGGGTTTTCGCGTTGGTCGGGTTCAGCGCCAGACTGCAGCACCCGCAATTTTTCCAGTCCCCGGCGGGTGTCGCTGGCGACCCGGGCGGGGTGCCACTTGTGGACGCGCTTTTTGAACAGCCAGTAGGTGAACTCCTGGTACGCCGTCAGCGACAACTCATTCAGGTCATTGCCCCACTGGCCACCCGACACCGACAAAAATTGGTCGGCCAGTTCAGATTGAGTTGCGCCGTACAGATGCCGGTAAGCTTCCTGTACTACCGTTTCGTTATCCTGATAACACAGGGCCCGCCGGTGTTTACGTATCGTGTCTTCAACGGCCAACTGCAGCGCTTCCTCCACCGTTACTCCGTACCAGAAATTCAGGTGCGCCGTGTAACGGTAACGGCCGATGCTGTTGCGGAATTGCTCCGGGTCAATATCCCGGGGCAATCGGCCTCTGAATAGCAACGCATTCAGCTCGGCCGTTGGGATGGCGTCGGGAATTTCGGTGGAGAGGCGGTGTGCCAACGTAATCCAGTCCAGCGCTTCGCCAGCAATGACATAGTGCCAGCGACGATGGGCGACGTCTTCCGACGCCAACGTCCATTCGCTGATTGCGCGTAGTATTGCCCGGTACCAGGGCTCGGTGCGGCCCGCAGTGGTTCGCAAACGGTCTATAACCCGAAGACTCGCAACGGTGGAGCCGTTGTTGTCCAGGTGGGTGGTGGCGACCAGGAAGCCAACCTCATCAGCGACAGTGGTCATTCCGGCTACCTGGTGGCGCCCGCCGACATCATCGACGCGAAGTGGGCGGTTCGCCGCGGTTTGGGAGAACGCAGCCAGCCGAGGAATGCCTCCCGTGGGTAGGTATTCAGGATGTGCTCGGGGCCGCACCACGCGCGCCGGGCTACCGCCACGCCGAACCGCCGGTTTACCAATCCGTCCACGTGGTGAGAATCGGTATTGATGACCAACGGGACGCCCAACTCCCGGGCGCGGGCGGCGTGGGTATCCTTCAAATCAAGGCGTTCGGGAGCGGCGTTGATCTCCATTGCAGTTCCGGTATCTCGGGCGGTCTGGAGCAATGCCTCAATGTCGAATTCCACCGGGTCTCGTCGACCCAACAATCTGGTGGACGCATGGCCGATGACCGTTACGTAAGGGTTCTCCATCGCGCGCATGATCCGGTCTGTCATAACTTCGCGTTCCTGACTCATCGCGTTGTGCACCGACGCAATCACCCAATCCAGCATCGCCAGCACGTCGTTAGGGAAATCCATCGCACCGTCGGCACGGATGTCGACCTCGGAGCCGCACAGGATGGTCATTCCGTAGCGTTCCTGCAGCGCCTTTAGCACCCCGATCTGGCGTTCCAGGCGCTCCGGAGTCAGACCGTTAGCCACGCCCAGCCCTTGGGAGTGGTCGGTCAACGCCATGTATTCGTAGCCCATGGCCGCCACCGCTGCGACCATCTCCTCCAGGGGAAACTTGCCATCGCTCCAGTCGCTGTGCAGATGCAGGTCGCCGCGCAAATCAGACTCAACAAGCAATTCGGGCAAGCTGCCGTTGCGGGCGGCGTCCAGTTCATCGGAGCCGCGGCGCAATTCCGGCGGTATCCAAGGCAGACCCAACCGCCCATAGAACGACGCCTCGTCGGCAAACCGCTCCGTCTCGCCATTTTCAATTACAGTTATGCCGTACTCGTTCAGGGACAAACCTTGCCGGTTGGCGTAGTCCCGGAGGCGAATGTTGTGCTGCTGGCTGCCGGTGAAGTATTGCAGCATGGCTCCCATCGCATCCGGCTCCCCGATGCGCAAATCGATCTGGATGCCCGGGTCCACCACCACCGATGTCTTGGCGTCGCCTGCAACCAGGACTTCGCGAACCGACGGCAATGTCGCCAGCGCCGGGCCCGTCTCCTCGGGTCGTTCCGACACGGCTATGAGATCGAGGTCGCCGATCGTTTCTTCCCATCGGCGCAGCGATCCGGCAGCGGTAACGCTCACCAGGCTGGGGCACGCCTCAAACAATGCCGCGGTGATGGCCTCGTAGGTTTCGGTTGCGATACCCAACGGGGTACGGTCCGAGCGCATGCGTCGGGCCCGGATGTGCCGCAGGATATTTTCCGCCGACCGCTTCCCCATGCGCGGCAGTTGCGCCAGCCGGCCATCCAGGGCGGCCATTTCCAGGTCGGCGATCGATCCGATGCCCAGCTCCTGCGTGGCTGCCTTGACGGTCTTGGGGCCCATGCCAGGGACTTCCAGCAGCTCCAGCACGTTGGCGGGCAATTCTTCAGCCAAGCGGTCGTAAGCCGCCACTCGGCCGGTCGCCACATATTCCTGAACCTTCTCGCTGATGGCCTTGCCAATACCGGAAACTTTCCGCAGGTCGTCACCATCGGCAACAGCAGCAGCCAACGACCAGCTCAGCTGCTCAATGGTGTTCGCCGCGCGCTGGTATGCCCGGATTTTGAAAACCGAGTCGCCCTTGATTTCCAGCATGGCCGCCATTTCGCTGAACAGGCGCACGATGTCTTCGTTACTGATTCGCGTAGTCATGGGATACTACAATAACACCGGCCCGCGAGGGTGGGCAAGCAGTGCTGTTCCGCTGTAACTGTTCAAATTTGAGGGGAAGTGAGCAGTTGGCGGCAGGCGGCGAGGGGGTTCAGGCCTCGTGCGCGCCAGGTGCCGAAGACCGATGCCAGCGTCATCTTGCTCTCGGTACCACGTTCCGACCGGGTGCCGCCGCTGACCTTGCGGCTGATAACCAGATGGCGCAGGCTGCGCTCGGCGGGGTTGTTGTCCGACGGCACGTCCGGTTCGGCCACGAAGACGAAGAGTTCCTTGATGTGGCGCTCGATGCGCCGGCACAGCCGGCCCTGCAGAGCTAGCGGGTCAGCCAGGAAGGGCTGGCAGATGACCAGCAGCTGCCGCTCCCAGGCCAGTTGAGCGGTGCGCCGTCGTCGTGCCTGAGGATGGGTGAAAGACCTGGCCTCGACATAGAGCTGATGGACTGCCGCGGCCCACTGGGCCAGCGCGGTGTCCTTGGGGTAGAGCGCCACCAGGTCGTGGATGTCCCGCAACAGGTGGGCCCAGCACCGTTGCTTGGGGCCATCGTAATGGTGGTAGGCGGCGTAGAAATCGCTGACCAGCACTCCGGAGAACGACTCGCTCAGCGCCTCGTCCACCACCGCCTTGCCCCGACCCCGCCGCAGGAAATAGCGCTCGGTGGGGGTGCTGAAAGTCCAGACGTAACCGTTGTTCCCATTCTGGCGCCAGCCGGTTTCGTCGGCGTGGACCACTGGGCTGGCGCGGATGCGGTCCACAATCCCAGCCACCGCTGGTTGGGCCTGTTGCGCGGTCTGGTGAATGGCGCTCACGATGGCCCCCACGCTGAGGCGCAGCTGATGGACGGTGCGCAGATACCACTGGATGCTGCGGATCGGCAGCCGCCCTTCTTCCCGTAGCGTGGCGATGCGGCTGATCAGGTTGACGCCCAGGCGTTGGCGCCCCAGTGCCACGCCGTCCAGTTGCGCGGTGGGCACTCGGCGCCGCCGACACACTGGGCAGGTCCTGGCGATGAAGACATGCTCGGTGACTTGCACCGGAACCACCGGCAACTCGATGACTTCCCGGGTGCGCTGGACCCAGCCGCCAGTCAGGTGCGTCCCGCAATCGGGACAACTCTCCACCACGTGCTCCACCCGATGGGTCGGTGTCATGCGCGGGCGGGCGAAGCCGTGGCGTCGCTGCTTGCTGGGCGGCTGCTGCGCTGGCGGCTGGCGGCCCGAACTGGACTTGAGGCCGGGCATTCGGGGCGGGCCGCCCGGTTTCGCCTGGCCTTCCAGTTCGGCAACCCGCCGCTCCAACCGCTCAATCACCCGCTGCTGTTCCAGAACGGTGGCCTGTAGTTGGGCGATGATGGCGATGAGAACATCGCGACTGGCGGTGGTCAGGTCACTCTCAGTATCCACTCCCTCTATATGACATAACCACCGCCACCCGTGCCAGCGTCTGGCAGCCCGCCTTCGGCCAATTTACTTCACCAAGTCTGAACTGTTACCTCGCCTTCGGCCAATTCACCTCACCAAGTCTGAACTGTTACGTTCCGCTCACGCGTACCCACTTTAATCTGTCATTGCCAGGAGCGCCCGCTCATCCCGAGCTCGTCGAGGGACGTGGCAATCTCGATGAGACTGAACACACGTCGGCGAACCGCCGTTGCTACGGCGATGGGATTGCCATGCTACGCTCGTAATGACAAAGTGTGTACGCATGAGGCGCTGTTCCGCTCAGAATGCCAAAATGGACGGGCGAAACGGACGCATTCGCCGGCACTCGGCCCACGATTCCGCCACCAGCGCCTACACCACCGATTTCGGTTTGACGACCGCCAATTTGCTGTATAGGATATATGGTCACGGTGCGCATTGCCCATCGGCATATCTACTGACCAACGCCCCAGATGACACCATCGGTTGTACCCGCAAACCATGAAAGTTCAATCCAATTCGACCACCCTGGCGGCAGGCACGCTGGCCGACCTCATCCTTCCCGGGTCCGACGGCGCGGCCCGCCTCGCGCGCGACATCGCGCTGATTGTCGCCGGCAGCCTGCTGGTAGCGTTGTTGGCCCAAATCAAAGTGCCGCTGGGATTCACCCCGGTGCCCATCACCGGGCAGACCTTCGCCGTGCTGCTAGTGGGCGCGCTGCTGGGCGGATGGCGCGGCGGGGCGGCGTTGGCTTTGTACGCTGTGGAAGGAGCCTTCCTGCCGTTCTTCGCCGGGGGAGCATCAGGCTGGTTTTGGTTGCTGCCCTCCGGCGGCTACATCGTCGGATTCATCCCGGCTGCGGCGCTCGTCGGCTACCTGTGCCAGCGGGGATGGAGCCGTCGGCCCTGGGTGCTGGCGGCCATGCTGCTCGGCAACGCGGCGCTGTACGTGCCAGGCCTGCTCCAGTTGAACTTTTTCCTGCCCGCCGACGCTGCCGGTGCCTGGGGTTGCGCCGACGTTTGGCAGTGCGGGTTGTTCCCCTTCATTCCCGGCGACCTCATCAAGCTGATTGCTGCCAGTCTGGTGGTGCCCGGCGGATGGGCGTTGCTCGACCGATTCGCACCCCGGCCACATCCCTCAACCCGGCAACTCCCCTAAACCCCGCAACATTCCTCACCCTCTGACGACGCTGGCTGACTATGGACATTTACTGGCTGGGACACGCCTGCTTCCGACTACGCTCCTCTGCAACCGGGCTGGCGGTGATTACCGACCCGTACTCCCGGTCGCTGGGCGTGCACATCGACCCACGGCAAACGCAGGATGTGGTGGCGGTTACGGTGAGCCACGACGATTCGCTGCACAACGACGCCTCCGACCTGCCCGGCGACCCACGCGTGTTCAATATGCCCGGTGAGTACGAATTCCAAGGCATCATCATCAGGGCCGTAATGTCGCCCTTGCCGGCGGATACACCGCGCGAAAAACGCAACGTCGCATACACCGTTACCATCGACGGCTTGAACATCTGCCACTTGGGTAACATCACGCAGTCGCTGACCGCGCAGCAGATTGACCTGGTGGGCCCGGCCGACGTGGTGCTGGCTCCCGCCGGCGGCGCCGAGCACGACCTGTTGTCCTACCGGGCCATCAACCAGACGGCGCAGCAGTTGGATGCCAGGTGGCTCATACCCATGCACTACCGGGCCGGCGGCGAACCATCAACGATCGAGCCAGACAGTCCGCAAGCCTTCCTTCGAGAACTGGGCGTAGCGGAGGGCACCCTGGAACCCCAGGGCCGGTTGCAGGTAACGCGCAACAACCTGCCCACAAGCCTGCAAATCGGCCTGCTGACGCCCCAGTTCCGCCTGCTCTAGCTCTGCCCCAGCGTCGGGGAAGCCGCCCCGCCTGGTTTCTGCTTGATCGCTTACCAGGTCAGACGGCGGCGGTAGAGGAGCACCGACCCTCCGGTCAGCGCCAGCAGCAAGCCCAGCACGATTACGAACCCCGGCAGCAGCGGCACGCCGCCGATCCGGAAGGTGGTCGCGGCGAAGGCCTGCGGCGAATCCGATGGCAACAGGCCCAGATCGGCCGGGTTGGGCACCGTCAAATCGGTTGTGAACCATCTGGGTGGTTCGTCCACCGGAGTTGCGGCGACCTCTTCCTGCTCCTCCACGCCGGGCACAGAGGGAACGGCGGCGAAGCTCAGGTGCAGCTTGCGAGTCTGGGCGCTGCCCAGGAACAGCACCGCCTGGTCGGCGCGCACCCGATTCTCCTCGCCCACCAGCCAGAAGGTAACCACGTCGCCGTCGACCCCGGCGTCCGCATCGGACTGCTCGCGAGCAACCTTCAGTCCCGCGTAGCGTCCCTCGGACCCCACCGTTACCGGATCGCTGACGTACCCAGCTTCGCAGCCGCCGAGGCAGGCCACCAGCAGCAACCCGTCGGGCGTAAGGTGGCCGGCGGCGAAGGCGTGGCCTTCAAAAACATCCCACTGGCTGGCATTTGCGCCGGGGCTGGCTCCCGCTGGTTCGCCGCCATCGCCGGCGTTGCTCACCTTGACGGCGCTTTCTCCCGGCGGTTCATCGGGGCCGGCTCCCAGCGCTCCCAGCAGCGAAACCAGCAGCAACGCCACCATTGCGGCCCAAAATACCATCCTGCTTGCGTGAATGCCTCTAACCAATTGCTGCATAACCGCGCTCCCTTCCTGGCGACCAAACTGATATCAAACAACCGATGTGCGGTTGCCCTAAATCTTATCCAACCAACGCCACCGTCGCACCGCGCGGCGATTGCGGGTTTAGCCGAAAACGTCCACCTGACAAACGAGGTTGCCGCGCTATGCTCGCAATGACAATTCCCTTACAGACAAACGAGGTTGCCGCGCTACGCTCGTAATGAGAAATCTCTTGCAGACTGTCATTGCGAGGAGCGCCCGCTCATCCCGAGCTCGTCGAGGGAGGTAGTGTCCCGTCAAGTAGTGTAAAAGCGCGTCATCCCTTTTGATGTTGATCAGGCCGCTGCGTCCAGCATATTGGGCTTCGGCAGTGCCTCGTTGCCGGCGGCGTTGGGGATGGTGAGGTAGCGGCGGGCTTCGGCCCATTCGTCGTGTTGCTCGGCCAGCACCGCGCCCACCAGGCGCCGCGCCGATAGCCGGTTGGGGAAAATGCCCACCACGTCAGTCCGGCGCCTTATCTCCCGGTTCAGCCGTTCCTGCGGGTTGTTGGACCACAGCTTCTGCCAGTGGGCCACTGGGAAGGCCGTGCAGGCCAGGATGTCCGGCGCAGCGTCCGCCAGCAGCTCGGCCACCTGGGCAAAGGGCTCCCGGAGTTGTTCCACCACTCGGTCCAATTGGCCGTGGACCTCGGCGGGAGACAGTTGCTGGTAGATGGTGCGGACCATGGTGGCCACGCCGGGTTGGGCACGCTTGGGCACTCGGGTGAGCAGGTTGGCCATGAAGTGGGTGCGGCAGCGCTGCCAGCTGGCCCCAGTGAACACCGCGGCGATGGCGTTCTTCAGCCCCTGGTGAGCATCGTAGGTTACCAGCTCCACCCCGCTGAGGCCCCGAGCGGTCAGCGACCGCAGGAAGGCCAGCCAGAAGGCGCCGTCCTCGCTGGCGCCCACGTCCATACCCAGGATCTCACGCTGCCCTTCGGCATTGACCCCCGTCGCCACCACCACGCAGACGTTGACGATGCGAACGCCCTCCCGAACCTTCTGGGTCAGGCCGTCCAGCCACACGTAGGGGTAGGGACCACCGTCCAGGGGCCGACCCAGGAAACTCTCCACCACTTCGTCCAGTTGCTCGCAGATGCGCGACACCTGGCTGCTGGAGATGCCGTCGCAACCCAGGGCCTTGATCAGATCGTCCACCCGCCGAGTGGACACGCCTTCTACATAGGCTTGCTGGATGACGGCCAGCAGGGCTTTCTCGCTGCGCCGCCGCGGTTCCAGCAGGCTGGGGAAGTAGCTGCCTTCCCGCAGCTTGGGAATGTGCAACTCCATGGTGCCGACCCGGGTATCCCAGGTGCGGTTGCGGTAGCCGTTGCGGTAGGTGACCCGCTCCGGGCTGCGTTCGCCGTGCTGGGCGCCGATCTGGGCGGAAACCTCGGCGTCCATGATGCCGTCCACCAGGACCCGCAGTGCTTCCCGCAGAAAGTCCACGTCTCCGTCCATACCACGCTTGCGTAATAATTCCAAAAGATCCATTCTTTGCTTGACCACCGTCGTTCTCCTTGGTTGGGTTGTTGTGATTCCACAAGGATGACGCGGTGGTCAGCGTTTTGCCAACCGCCTAACTCTTACACCACTTCCTGGGACTCTGCTCACCACCTTCCAGTTCCAGTTGGATAGGTCGATGCCGCCTTGCGACGGTGACCCCTGCACCGCCCTCTTCAACTCGGCTTGCTGCTCCTCGTTCAGCGCGGGGGGGAACCTCCCGACTGCTCAAAAGCCAGCGCCGCCGGACCGCGCTCCGCGAACGCCGTGGCCCATTGGCCAATGGTATGGGCATCCCGTTCCAGCGCATGGGCTACTGCCGCCGCCGTCCAATCTTGCGCCAGCAGCCATAGCGCGTGCCACCTTTCCCGCTCCCGGGGCGTCGGCGCCCGGTACATTCGGCCGCCGCACCTCAGCCTCGTCCATGCCCCACCGCTCCAGCAGCGCCCCCATCTCCTCCATGCCCACAGCAACCCCCACTCGGACTTCTCGGTCCTTTCCGGCCCTTCTCAACCGCTCCTATCCTACCCCGAACCCATGGAGGTTTCACCCTGGCTTCGGTTTAGGACACCGCTTGGCGGAGACTTGGAAGGATCGTTAGTGTAGTGACGCCAGGCACCCTCGGCGGTGATTTGGTCGCCGTCATAGACCGACATTTGCTTTTCATCCTCCGGGCCTGGCCGAAAAGCTTGTGACGAAACTTGCCTGTCTTGCAGCCACCAGTGAGGTTTGATTATCCGGTGCAGCAATGTTGCATCGTTCATTCCTTTACCTCTTCCCCAGTCAGGCGACGGATTTCTCCAGTGAACTGTTGCCAGGCGTCGGCATCGTCCAGATCGAAGATCTGTGAATCCTCGTCGTCATCGTCTTCTTTTGCGAATCGGAGCCAGTCACCTTGGTGAGTGTCGAGGTGAATTTCAAGGATGATGGAATTGGCCTCCAGAGACCACTGAGCTTCAATCCCGCCCTCGGGGGTCGGGTATAGGTATGGCAACGGGAGATCATCAGGGAAGTGGATTTCAAAGTTGGCTGACAGCCAATCCAGGCCTTGATGTGAGGGGGCATTGCCGGTGCCATCCAGCCATCCGTTCTGCATCTCTCGCAGTTCATCAAGCCGGGCTGCCACGTCTAGCTGGTCGAGCGGTGTGACCTGATCAATGGAATCCAGGCCGGACAAGCGCCCCTGACGATCATAGCGCCCAATACCGTTCACCAATATTCTCACGCCGTTCCAGTACCCATTGAATGCTTCAATTATGACATCGTGGTGCTCTTCCGGAATGGAGCCCGCTACCCTACTGCCGTGTATCGGCTGTAATTCAAAGGTCATCCGTTCTTGGTCAGCTTCCGGTACTGTGCCGCGGAGGGCCAATTCCCTTGTAATCTCCCTGACGGTGGAACGCTGCAGCAGGCGTTGACGTGTTGCAGTGGTAAGCATGGCTGGCGGCGAGCCGTTGGCTCTGGGCAGTTCCAAAGATTCGCCATCGCGCAGGCTTCGCCCAATCCGGTTGAAGTAGGCCAGAAAACGGACGGGTAGGTGTTCGTGATCCGGAACATGACCGTTTTCCGACTCCATCGCGACAGCGATTGCAATGGTATCCCGTGCCTGGTAACAGTTCAGACTTGGTGAGGTGAATTGGCCGAAGGCGGGTTGCCGAACGCTGGCACGGGTGGCGGTGGTTATGTCATATACCGGGCATGGATACTGAAGTGGACCTGACCACCGTCGACCGCGCTGTCCTCATTGCCATCATCGCCGAGTTACAGGCGGTGATTGAGCGGTTGCAGCGGCGGATTGCCGAACTGGAAGGCCAGGCGAAACCGGGCGGCCCGCTCCGAATGCCCGGCCTCAAGGCGAAATCGGGCCGGAAGCCCCCAGCGCAGCCGGGGCCCCGCAAGCAGCGACGCCACGGCTTCGCCCGCCCGCGCATGACACCGACCCACCGGGTGGAGCACGTGATGGAGAACTGTCCCGATTGCGGCGCCCACCGGTCCGGCGGCTGGATCCAGCGCACTCGGGAGGTCATCGAGCTGCCGGTGGTTCCCGCGCAAGTCACCGAGCACGTCTACCTTGCTCGGACTTGCCCGGCCTGCCGACGGCGCTGCACACCTCCGGCGGAACTGGGCGGCGTGGTCTTGGGTCAGCAGCGCCTCGGCGTCAACCTGCTCAGCCTGATCGCCACGCTGCGGGAAGAGGGGCGGCTGCCCATCCGCAGCGTCCAGTGGTATCTGGACACCGTGCATCAGTTGCGCCTCAGCGTGGGGGCCATCGTGAGCGCCATCCATCGCACGGCGCAGCGGGCCCAACCGGCAGTGGCCGCGATCCTGGACCGCATCCGCGCCAGCCCAGTGGTCCACGCCGACGAAACCGGCTGGCGTCAGAGCGGGGCCAACGGCTACGTGTGGACTTTCAGCACCCCCACCGAACGCTACTTCCTGCGGCGGGGTCGGGGCAAAACAGTCGTGGACGAGGCGCTGAGCGATGCTTTCTCCGGAGTATTGGTCAGCGATTTCTACGCCGCCTACCACCATTATGACGGCCCCAAGCAGCGGTGCTGGGCCCACCTGCTGCGGGACATCCACGACCTGCGCACCCGCTACCCCGATGCTGCGCCACTGGCCAGGTGGGCCGACGCCGTCCACGGGATTTACGACCGGGCCAAAGCCTGCACTCATCCCCAGGCCAAGCGGCGGCGCACCGCCCAACTGGCCCTGGAACGACAACTGCTGGCCCTCGGCCAGCCTTTCCGGCACGACCCGTCGGCAACCCAGGCCAAGCTGTGCCGACGCATCGAGCGCCACATCAAGGAACTCTTCGTCTTCGTGGCCGAACCGGACGTGCCTTCAGACAACAACGCTGCCGAACGCAGCCTGCGCCATCTGGTCATCAGCCGCAAGATCAGCGGCGGCACCCGCTCGGAGCAGGGCACCGAGAGCAAGATGACGCTGGCATCCATCTTCGGCACCTGGCGCGCCCAAGGTCTAAATCCTCTCGCCGCCTGCCGTCAGCTGCTCGTTTCCCCTCTACTCTGAACTGTTACCGTGCCTGCTCTAGGAAGTTTTGGTGCGGCAATGGGATACCTGGCAATAGCGGCTCATCCGTGGTGATGTTGATGACCGGCACGGCGCTGCCGTCGTCGATACTGACCAGCTTCAAATCGATTTTGTTGGCGAAGCCCCGCGGCGCCCGCCGACGATCCGGGTTTTCTGATAGGTACCGCCATTTGGCCACGTCTATCACCATCTCCCGCAATGCGGTCAGGTCCGAAAGGACCTGCAAGGGAATCTGGCCGTCATCGAAACGCGCCCCTCGTAGGCGGGGGCGCCAGAATTCTACGCTTGGCATGGTGTTCCCTCCTCATTCGTTAGGGTGACCCACCTGTGCGGTCATCGGCGTTGCCTCGAGCTACGGCTTGGTTCTGTCATTTGCAACCGGTCCTTGGATTACTTGTCCGCCTTGGTTGAAAATGGCCGGAGCCCCTCTGTGGGGAAGGGCCCCGGCCGCAGCTAGGCTGACAGTTGGGTATCTGCTACTCATCCGGTGGCGAGGGTCTGGGCGTCGTAGATATACGCGGCGGTTTCGTTGATGCGGCGCTCGGTCTGGTCGTTGCAATAGCCGGAATAGAAGCACATACCGTGCAGGTTGTGGATTCGGCTGTAGTAGCGACCTTGGAGCGTTTGAATTTCAGGGACGAGACGGCAGAGGTTGTCGAGGGTGATCTGTGGTAGCCGCCGTGGTGGTCGGTTCCTCACCGGTCCGGGCCAAGATGAGGGCGTCGGTGGCGCGCTTGGTGGCGCACCAGGCCTTCTCCGCCGCATCGCGGATATCGCCGTTCTGAAGGCGCTCGATGGCCTGCGCATGGACGTTGCGGGCGTCGGTGAAGAGTTCGTCAACGCGGTCTTGGATTGCGGCGGTGGTCACTTATGTGCTCCCGTAGCTTGGTGGGCCTATCTTACCAGCGCGGGGTGAGTTGTGGAACAGAATCGTTTGTTCGGTCGGACCTGTTCAGAGTTGCCTCTTCTCGTTCGAGGAGGGTGGGTGGCCTTCGGCTGGAGACTCCATGAATGTAAGCACGCTCTAATCCTGGTCACTACTCGGTGGCTACGACGCGCTGGGCTCGGTGTGCCTGCCGGTGTTCTTCGGCGCACTTCGGGCAAAGGGTCTTGCTGTCAAGGGCGTCGGCAAATGCATGGGAATGCTGATCCTTGCGCCGGGGACACGGAGAGGCCCTGAGCGGGTTCGTAGTGGTTCTTTGCCTTTAGGCCGGAGACGCGCCTCTGTGCGGCTCTGGCGGCATCTCACCGCATTGCGGCTCTGCCACGCGGGCGTGTGGTGAGTCCGGCGATTGCTGTGTGGTCTCCTACGCAGGCTCTGCCTCACTCGCGGATGTCTCGAGGTCGTGGTACGACGGACCCGCCGGAGGGTAATTGTTTACTCTCGTCGAAATAAAAATGATCGCGGGCACCGTGATGCCCGCGATCAAAATCTTGTGAGCGGATTTATCGGTGTCAGGTGGCGACGGTCCTGTCCGGCATTTCCTTTTGGATCGGTTGGGTTTCAAGTTTACTCTGGCGGTCTCGTTCTTTGTGTCGCGCTTTCATTTGCCGGCGTTTTTCCGTGCAGGCTGGGCAGTGGACTGTGCCGGGTATGGCCTTACTTCGGCAACAGGCGCAGAGTCCGAGTTCCTTGCGGCGTTCGCGCAAACGCTTCTCGTAATCTCGTCGGTCTTGTTTACGTTGCTCGTCGGTTTTAGGATTCTTCCTGTCGGACTCAGCATAAGGCAGGTACGCCTTCTTCAGGTCGACTTGGAAGGTGGGTAGAGGGATAACGTACTCGGCGGTACGTTCTATTGTCCAATTTGGTGGAGACGGGGGAGAGTCGAACTCCCCGTCCAGAAACTTCCCTGACCAGATGTACTACAAGCTTGTTCGGCGCTTTGATCTCGCCGCTACAGACTCCCGCCGACGGGATTCCGCTGCAGCCAGCCGATAAAAACTATGGCACTCGACTATCGGTGTCGTCGGTGTTGCATTCCGGAAAAATAGTACGTCCGCGTCCCGGTTTCCGGACGGCCCAGTGGCAGACGTAGCCGCCTTAAGCGGCTAGTGCGAATTCACGTTCGCCAGTTACTTGTTTGCCACCGTTTTTAGCGAGGGCAGCAGCGACCTCGGCTTGCAATCCGTCAGAAACCGCCCCTGTCGAACCCGCGCGTCCCCAACTTCTAATACAACCCCGGGATTCTACGCCCGGTGGCGTTATTAAGGATAGCACCAAGCTACCGAACCGGCAAGCGCGTGTGCTCGTTGAAATAAGTGCACCGGTGCCTGAACAAAGTCTGGACTGCACGGCGTTCGTACCGAGCTTTTATGGTCCAAAATCCGATCCGTTCCCAGCGCCCACGTTCCATTGCCGTGAGCTCGCCAGTGGCGGCACTGCGTTATATTTTCTCCAACTCCGGTGCCAGAAAGAATAGGTCTGATGAATATCCAACTTCGGTGAGCGGTGGTGCCCGTGCCTTGATGCCAGAACCTGCCGAGGCGTTTTCGATTTCGACGGCATGCAAATTCGCCTCCTTCAGGCCGCACGTGGGCAACAACGTTGACTGTTACGAAAATCACCTGCATCGCAGCATCGATATTCTGACTCATAACCCGGCGGACTTGATCCGCCACCACGCACCCGGCACGTTCCTTCAGAGTGCAGCAACATTACCCCCGCCAGGGGAATGGTGTTGGCGTTGCTATCACCGGTGATGCCGGCGATGTCTCTGCATAGCGGCGCATCCGGGAAGGAACGTGGCACACGATCGACCGATCTCCGTCGTATGGTGATTGCCTGGCACATGTCGCGCGTCCGGTCAGGATGCTGGAAAACCGGTAACATGCGATAGTAGCCGACGCCCGGTTTGTGGTTAGCCACATGTCTAACATCAGGTAAAGATTGAGCCCTATTCCTCGACGAAACGTGCTACCGAACTGCCCGCTTGGGAATCAGACTAGGCCCGGCGGCATTGCCTCTCTGACGTGCTCCTCCAAGGGTATGAATGACTATCGCCGCGAGTTCTTGGCGGTGCTCGCCGGCACGATTGCTGAAACCTGCGTTGCGGCCTTGCGATGCCGGCCGATATTTGCACACACTCGGCAGTATGAGTCGCCTCTGACTGGGCCATCCTCGTTCGGCTGCAGCCGGCCCCAATGACCAATTAGCTCAACCATGTTCGATAACATGTGATGTGATGCAACACTTGCCTTCAGTTCGAACCTGCCGAGACACCTGTAGCAACGTATCTGTGTGTCGGGTCGGCAAATGCGCGAATATTCCACATCTTTGCCCGGATCCCTCAGGCCGTTCGCCAGTCGGGGTGCCCGTTCCAGGATGCCCATACACACGAGCTCAGCTGTTTGACCACAGTCCACGACCAGGTGCTGACCTTGTTCGTGGCAAAGGCGGGACGCCTGGGCTGAGAGAATTCACGTATGGGGCAAATCACCCGCCGCGGTGCGGGAACTACATAACCTGGACGAAAGATCACGGCAGATGGTACGCTTGGGCCCGGCCCGGCGCGAATGCAATGGCTATCATACTCGGTGTTCAACGTGAGCAATGATAGTCCGTGCGGGGTGAATCGCTTGCAAACCGCGCTCCGATGGAAGTGGCTGCCCGCAACAGAGATACCGGAACCATCGTGGGCCTTCCGCCCGCCGGTTCACCCGTCGCTGATCTTATCGGGGATGAACTTCGCGGTTGCCCAATTGGCCTCTGGCGACTACCTCATAATCCTGGTTGCCATCATGGCCGTGGTCCACGCCGGTTCCGCTGGTGTCATTGTGGTAATCGCGGATGGTCGCCAGGGATGTTGATGAGACGGGATGGCCGTTCACCATCAGCTCGGCGTGAGAATTGGAGTTCAGGGTAACCCGGATGTCGTGTTCACCGGGCGTCGGGCCGGTGAGGTGATAGGAAGGTTAGGAAACTCGACGGATATTCTCGCCGTCGACGTAGATATGGGGATGGCCTTCGCCGGAGGTTGTGGTCGGGGCCGTTGACCGGGGTTGTTCCGTCGTAGTCAGGTAGCGTGCCGGCAACTCCGTGAGCAAGAGGCGGGCGGCCGTCGCGTGATGATGCAGCGCCGTCTGGTAAATGTGCTGGCGTCCGACCGGCGTGCCATTGAGATATAGGTGGGCGTGGACATGAGGTCTCTGGGCGAAGTCGTGGTCATCCAGGGGTCCAATTGTGGGCCAAGCCATCCACAAAAAGCCCAGCGTGGCCATCAGCGGTAAGATCAATGGTGTTGGCTTAGCACGCCGACCAACTGTGCCTAATGCGGCGCTCGAACCAATGGGAATGAGGTTGGGAAAAGAGGATAGGATGGTGGTTTGCGCCGCTGACCGACGACAACAATTAAGCACAATGCCCCAGCCGGACAGGACCGTGCATAGGGCCTCACCCTCGTAGACCACGGGTGAAGTCGACGCATGGTCAGCCCCGGCGTCTTGCCACCAGTGACAGCATGCATCTTACCCAAGACGTAAATTGCAGGTCGGGATTCAACCTCAAGTAGAGCTCGGATCTATCAGCCTTTGGTAATTGGCACAGCCCAAAAATCAGGGACTAGAAGACCACACTACTGCGCGTCTCCGGCTCGGTCTGATTGCCGGCATCCGTCGACGCCCTGGTACGCGCGGGCATCGTAGTGTAGGAATGCAGCAACCTATGCGTCTCGAGATTTCGCTGGGGGAAACCGTCCGACGTTTTGGGCTATGGAATCACTAGTCCCGGTAACAGTTCAGAGTTGCGGGGAAATGAGCAGTTGACGGCAGGCGGCGAGAGGATTTAGACCCTGGGCGCGCCAGGTGCCGAAGAGGGATGCCAGCGTCATCTTGCTCTCGGTGCCCTGCTCCGAGCGGGTGCCGCCGCTGACCTTGCGGCTGATGACCAGGTGGCGCAGGCTGCGTTCGGCCGGGTTGTTGTCCGACGGCACGTCCGGTTCGGCCACGAAGACGAAGAGTTCCTTGATGAAGCGCTCGATGCGCCGGCACAGCTTGCCCTGGACAACCGACGGGTCAGACAGGAAAGGGCGTCAGATGGCCAGCAGCTTCCGCTCCCAGGCCAGTTGGGCGACACGCCTTTGCCATGGCTCGTGATGGTTGCAGGCTTTGGCTGCGACATAGAGCTGGTGGACGGCCGCGGCCCATCGGGCCAGTGCGGTGTCTTTGGGGTAGCGGGTGCGCTGGTCGTGGATGTCCCGCAGCAGGTGGGCCCAGCACCGCTGCTTGGGGCCATCGTAATGGTGGTAGGCGGCGTAGAAATCGCTGACCAGCACTCCGGAGAAAGCATCGCTCAGCGCCTCGTCCACCACCGCCTTGCCCCGACCCCGCCGCAGGAAGTAGCGCTCGGTGGGGGTGCTGAAAGTCCACACGTAGCCGTTGGCCCCGCTCTGACGCCAGCCGGTTTCGTCGGCGTGGACCACTGGGCTGGCGCGGATGCGGTCCAGGATCGCGGCCACTGCCGGTTGGGCCCGCTGCGCCGTGCGATGGATGGCGCTCACGATGGCCCCCACGCTGAGGCGCAACTGGTGCACGGTGTCCAGATACCACTGGACGCTGCGGATGGGCAGCCGCCCCTCTTCCCGCAGCGTGGCGATCAGGCTGAGCAGGTTGACGCCGAGACGCTGCTGGCCCAGGACCACGCTGTCCAGTTCCGCCGGAGGTGTGCAGCGCCGTCGGCAGGCCGGGCAAGTCCGAGCAATGTAGACCTGCTCGGTGACTTGCGCGGGAACCACCGGCAGCTCGATGACTTCCCGAGTGCGCTGGATCCAGCCGCCGGACAGGTGGGCGCCGCAATCGGGACAGTTCTCCATCACGTGCTCCACCCGGTGGGTCGGTGTCATGCGCGGGCGGGCGAAGCCGTGGCGTCGCTGCTTTCTGGGCTGCTGCGCTGGGGGCTTCCGGCCCGATTTCGCCTTGAGGCCGGGCATTCGGAGCGGGCCGCCCGGTTTCGCCTGGCCTTCCAGTTCGGCAATCCGCCGCTGCAACCGCTCAATCACCCGCTGCTGTTCCAGAACGGTGGCCTGCAGTTGGGCGATGATGGCGATGAGGACATCGCGGGTGGCGGTGGTCAGGTTAATTTCGGTATCCACTCCCTGTATATGACATAACCGCCGCCACCCGTGCCAGCGTCTGGCAGCCCGCCTTCGGCCAATTCACCTCACCAAGTCTGAACTGTTACTAGGGCGTGTTGACATTTCATTATAATGGCCGTATGTCAAACATCAGATTATCACCAGAACAGTGGGCTAGGATTCTCGATTTCTTGCGTGGCTGCACCGGCCTGTACGTTGGCCAGGAAGCGGATTGCCGGCGTTTTGTCGAGGCCGTCTTATGGATTAACCGCTCTGGGGCCCAATGGCGACTGCTGCCAGCCGAATACGGGAACTGGAACAGCGTCTACAAACGATTCGCCCGTTGGACTGACCAAGGCGTCTGGGCACAAATGCATCAACATTGCTGCGACGACGCGGATCTGGAATACCTGATCATCGACAGCACGGTGGTCCGGGCGCACCCTTGCGCGGCGGGAGCTCCCCCAAAAAGGGTGGCCAGGCGGCCCAGGCCCTGGGCCGGAGCCGCGGCGGGTTCAGCACCAAGATTCACGTGAGCGTGGACGGCTTGGGCAACCCCTTGCGATTCATACTGACCGGAGGGCAACAGCACGACATCACCCAGGCGGAGGAGTTGATCGCCGGTTATGCCGGCGAGCACGTACTGGCCGACAAAGGGTACGATGCCCAGGAGTTTCGCCAGCACATCCTGGAACTGGGTATGATGCCGGTCATTCCGCCCCGCTCGAACCGCAAGGCACCCGCCGACTATGACCGGCATTTGTACCGGGAGCGTCATCTGGTGGAATGCTTCATCAACAAGATCAAGCACTATCGCCGGATATTCTCCCGGTTTGAGAAGCTGGACACCAGATACCCGGGCTTCCTGCACTTCACCGCCGCTCTCATCTGGCTACGGTGAAATGTCAACAGAACCTAGTCCCGGAAGTCGTTTTCGTACAGTTCGCGCAACCTGGACAGGTGTTCTGGCGGGATGGGTCCCAAGTCTACACAGCCGGCAATTTCCTCGGCCTCCGCCCGATTTTTCACGCCCGGTACGGTGGTGTGGATATCCGGGTTCATCAGGCTGAAGACCATGGCGGCTTGCGACAGCGTCCTGATTGTACCTTGCAGCAGGAAGCCCAATTTCCCAGCGCTGGCCAGGTCTTTGTGCATCAGGGGATCATTGGGTCGCGGCGGTCGGTCAAGGGCGTCGGTCAGCGCGCCGGCGGCGTGGGACCGGATTCCAATGACGCCCATATTCAGGCTCCTGGCCTGCGGGATTATCTGGCCGTTATCGAGAAGGTCTGCCCCTGGCGGCGGCGGATCCTGGGCCGTCCAGTTGAGCAGGTTGTAATAGGCTAGGATGGTGTCGTACTCGTTGCTGGCGATGATGCGCCTCATTGTGGGCACGTGGTGGTCCATTGCCGACAAGCCGATGAAGCGGGTCTTCCCCGCTTGCCGGACGCTCTGGTAAGCATCCAGGACCGGCCCCAGGACGTCATCCCCAGACAGTGAGTCGACAACCTCGCCACGGCTTTCGGTGAACCTGTTATGCACGTGCAACACGTCCACTGAGTCCCGCCGCAGACGGCGCAGACTGGTCTCGACCGAGCGTTGGACGGCGCCAGCGACGTCATCCATCTCATTAGCCCGCAGCCGGACCTTGGTTGCGACGACCACCGGCTCCGAGCGCCCGGCGAGTGCCTTGCCCAGGGCTTCTTCGGCCTTGCCATCCCCGTAAGACGGGGCCACGTCGAAGAAAGTGATACCCAAATCCAGAACCCGGTGGACGGCGGCGATGGCTTCCTGCTCGTCGGTGGATCCCCACACCTGGCCGATGCCGCCGCCGCCGAATCCCGCTCTGGATACGGTCAACCCGGTGCGACCGAGTTGTGCGTATTCCATCTGTTAGCTGCGCTCCCCTTCGGCCAGCTGGAAGTAAACGCCGTGGGAGCTGCTGGTCTCGATGCTGGCTGTCTTGTAGCCGAAGGGGCTAGTGGATGGCGCGTCGCCGCGCATCTCGTTCCCCCTGGTTTGCAGGTCGCTGAAAAGCTGGTCGATGCCGTCGACACCCCAGGCCACGTGCATGACACCGGGCCCCGTAGCTCGCAACTGAGCGGCCATCGGAGTGTCGTCGCGCAGCGGCTCGAAGAAGTCGACCAGAGTGTCTCCGATCTGGTAGAGGATCGACTTGAAACCCCGTTCGGTGAATTCGTCGGCGCGAATGGGCTTTAGGGAGAAGTTAGCTTCCAGGTACGAGGCCATGTTGTCCACGTTTTCCACAACGTATGTTACGTGATGCACTTTGTTCAGCACGATGTTCCTCCACACTGTTAGACTTGGAGTCAGCCTAGTGGTTTTTACGCCAGTATTCAACCCTCGGCGGTATTCAACCCTTCGGAGGGACTCCAAATGAGCGACCACCAGACCTTCGAACTGGGGGACATCGACCTGCAGTGCGGCCTGCGGTTGCGCGGCGCCCGGCTGGCTTACAAAACCCACGGGGAGCTGAATTCACGCAGAGACAATGCAATCGTGTTCCCTACCTTCTTCGGATCCCAGCACCCGGCCAACGAGCCAATGATTGGCCCGGGGATGGCGCTGGATCCGTCAAAATACTTCATCATCATACCGAATATGTTCGGCAACGGGCTTTCATCATCTCCCAGCAATACGCTTTCGCCCTACGACCGGGCGCGGTTCCCCAGAATCACCTACTACGACAACATCAAGTGCCAGCACCGCCTGGTTACCGAGTTGTTCGGCATCGAGCGCATCGCCCTGGTCTGCGGGTTCTCCATGGGCGCACAACAGACCTTCCATTGGGGAGCGATCTTTCCCGACATGGTTGAGAGGATCGCCCCGTGGTGCGGTTCGGCTCGGACGTCCCGCCACAATTTCGTGTTCCTGGAAGGGGTCAAAGCCGCGCTGTGCGCCGATGACGCCTGGAACAACGGCTGGTACGACACTCCGCCCCGCAAGGGTCTGCGGGCGATGGCACGAGTCTACGCCGGATGGGCGCCGTCTCAGGCGTTTTATCGGGAGCAGGTGTTCCTTGATTTGGGGTTCTCGTCACTGGAGGACTACCTTATTACGGCCTGGGAGGGGAGATACCTGCAGGTGGACGCCAACGACATCCTGGCCATGGTCGCGACCTGGCAGGCTGGCGACATCAGCGACAACCCATCGCACGGCGGCGACTTTGAGCAAGCGCTGGCATCGATAAAGGCGAGGGCGTTCGTCATGCCGTCCGAAACAGACCAGTATTTCCCCCCGGCGGACAACGAGATTGAGGTCGGCCTGATGCCCAACGCCGAGCTACGCACCATCCCGACTATTTGGGGGCATACGGGCGGCGGACCGGGACGTAACCCGGTCGACACTGCGTTCATAGACACCCAGTTGAAGAAATTGCTGGCGAGTTGAGCCGGTGGCGGTCGAAGTGGGGATAAGCAATGCACGAACCGGATAACTGGTGGACGGACTTTTTTTCAGGTTTGTGCCTGGACTTCATCCTCTCGTCGCGAAACGAGGAGCAGACGCGCGCCGAGATGGGATTCATCCAGCGGGCCCTGGGACTGCCAACACGCTCCAGGGTGTTGGACGTGCCGTGTGGCGGGGGCCGGTTGTCCCTGGAATTGGCTTCGTTTGGCTACCGGGTCACCGGAATCGACCAGAGCCCTCAGTTGTTGCAATCCGCCGGGACATCGGCCACCGCGCGCGGTCTGACGGTGGATTGGCAGCAACGTGACATGAGGGACTTGCCTTGGGATGGTGAGTTTGACGGCGCCGTCTGCTTTTGGGGCAGCTTCGGATATTTCGATGACGAAGGAAACGCCGAATTCCTGAGATCGGTTTACCGGTGCCTCAAGCCAGGCGCTCGTTTCATATTCGACACGCCATTGATTGAAACGCGTCTCGCCGAAATGCTGGATGAACCCCGGGTTTGGCAAGAGGTAGGAAACTTGTTGGTACTGGAAGAACGCGGTTTCGACTACGAGACCAGCCGGGTCGAGTCGTCCTGGACGTTCATCCGCGACGGGGAAAGGGAGCTCCGGGAGTTGTCGATGCGGCTCTATACCTACCGGGAGCTCATGTCTCTGCTGGAGCGGGCGGGTTTCGGAAACCACCAGGCATATGGGAGTCTGGAAATGGAACCGTTTGAACCAGGGGACCGATGGCTCTACCTGGTTACGACAAAGACAGGACCAGCCGCGCCGCCGCAATCGTAGGGCGGCGGCGCACGACTACAGCCCGCGATTTCACGCCTGCGCTGGGGCTGAGTTGTTCTGGTTTCGCAAGGGAATCACCAGCACGACTACGGCGGTAATGAGGGTCAGGATACCCGCATAGTAAAACACGGCGCCGTAGCCACCCCAATTTTCGATGATGGCGGAGGCCAGGAAGGGTGAGCCAATGCCAATCACGCCGTTGATTCCGAAGAGCAGGCCGATAGCCGTGGCCTCAGTGCCCGCACCCACGTAATCCAGCACTGATGCCTGAATAATCTGATGCAGAGCGAAGCTGAAGAGACCCAACCCGGCCAATATGGGTACCAGCAGCAGGCTATCACCCACACTAACCACCGTCATGGAAAGCAGACCCGCAATCACGAACCCCGGCACCAGCACCGCTTTTCGCCCCCACTTGTCGGACAACCAACCCAAAACCGGGGCCGAAATTATCCCCATGCCGGTCAGCAGAGCGTAATAGACGCCAGCTTCCAGGGTGTTCATCCCGAGAGTTTCCCGCAGATAGAATGGTGTCCAGTTGAACAGGGCGTTCAGTCCTATTCCCCGCAGCAACGCTGCTGAAATCAAGGCCATTACGATGGGGTTCTTCAATAGCTTCAGCGCGTTGACGAACTGCTCCGAAAGGCTAATGCCCTGCTCAGAAGCGTTTTCCCGACCCAGGCCGCGCAACGACCACCATACGAACACCGCCATCAGCAAAGCCAAACCGGCGTAGATAAAGAACACGTGCCGCCAGATGAGGAACCCCGTTCCCAACAGCGCACCGGCCAGCACCGGCCCGCTGACGTTGCCGATGTTGGAACCAAATCCGTGCATAGAAATGGCGAATCCCCGGCGTTCCGGGAATCGTTGGGAAATTGCCGCCGCCGAAGGCAGATGCCATAATGACCCCGGAATCGACAGGAACAGCACCACTACCACGAGGAGCGTGAAGGTTGGCGAACTGCCAATCGCAGCAAAGGTGATGGCGTGGGCCAGCATGCACGCCGTCAGGATGAGGCCCCAGTAGGATTTCAGGTGGTCGATTACCGGGCCACCGCCTAGGCTGGTGGCGCTCGAACCCCCCTGTCTGACGGCGAAAAGGACGGCGGTGCGGAAGTTGCCCAGGCCCATGACCGCCGCAATCTCAGTAATCAGCAGCGGGAACCCCTGGTCGAACATGTGGGATAGACCGTGCCCCGCGGACAGGCTGCTCAGGATGAAAATCCGGTTATGCTTCATGCCCGAGGCTTCGGGCGCGGCCGGCGTTGCTGCTTGCAATGGGCCTCCTTATAGCGAGGATAAGCGGTGCGCCGATTGTAACGGGGTGGTCGAATGCGGGCAAGGGCGTGCCAGCATCCGGTAGCGATGCATCGTGGCATGTTCAGGTTCAGCCGAGGCGCACCGGCAGCCCAAGCTCGATTGATTCATACGCTTTGAGCACCAGCGCGAGATCGGCAATCCCTTGCCGACCAGTCATCGCAGGCTCTCTGGCCTCCAGAATGCTCTGCCGGAATTCTCGGACCATAGGAACCAATCCGCGCGTGTCGTTCTCCAATTCCAACACCGTTTCCGAGTTGCCATAGAGTATTTTCAACCACGGCTGTCCCAGTTCAAAATACAGGCTGGCCGTCGTGCCTGAAATGGAGACCCACGACTGGTGTATCGAAGGGGCGATGCTCCAGGAGTGATTGATGAGGCCGATCACGCCATCGTCGTTGCGCGTCATCACCACAACCCCGTCCTCCGCTTCGAGTCCCGATTGTCCGGGCAGGACTCTCTGGGCGTACACCTGGTTGGGTTGCCCCGACAGGTAGGCGAGTCCGCTAACCTTGTGGATCCCTCCGTCGATGAGCACGCCTCCCCCACTCAGGGCGGTCCGGTTGCGCCACCCCGAAGGCTGAAAAGGGTACTGTTCCTGCAACTGGACCAACCTGAGTTGCCCCAGACGGCCCTGATCCACCAGTTTCCTGGCTTCCCGCACAGCGGGTAAGAAACGATAGTTCTCCGCCACCATCAGGTTCACGCCAGCTGACTCGGCCTGCTGGACAATCGCTTCGGCGTCTTCCAGGGTCCCGGCGATGGGCTTTTCGACCAGGGCATGCTTGCCCCAACTGGTCGCAAGAGCTACATGCTCCAGATGCAGGTGATGCGGTGTGCAAATGTACAACGCCTCTACCCGAGAATCGGCGGCAGCAGCGGTATAGGTACCAAAAGCGTCCAAACCGTTGAAACGGCGCGCGTAGTCTCTGGCTTTGTCCAATTCGCGGCTGGCGAAGTACAGGTCGATCTCTCCGCGTATACCGGAGATAGACTCTGCGAAAACCTGCGCAAAGGAGCCACAACCAACGACACATAACCCGAAACTCAATTGATTACCGCCAATCAGTGAACTTCACCCACGGGACTTCAACAAATCGAAGTGCCAGCCTGGATATTCGCGGGCAGATTAGCTCCAAATCTGGTCGAAATCCAGTGCCGGGCCTGGGGCGTGGATTCTGGATCGAATTACCTGGAGAAACCATGCGGTATCAGTCGACACCGTCCAAATTCGGTCTCTCCCATCGTATCGTCAGTGCCATCGTATCGTTGGTGCCTCGTCGCCGTGGAGGTGATCCGCCCGCTATCATTGAGAACAGCGGGCGGATTTTTGTGCCGTGGCATCCATCCGAAGCCAGAAAATCAAGACCTGGTGATACGGGACTAACCAGCCGCGACCCACTCGACGACACGTTCCCCAATCATAAGAGCCGTGGGATGGAGACCGCCTGACCGGGGAATGCGCGGCACTATCGAGGAATCCGCCACCCACAACCCCTGAACGCCCTTGACCCGGCAGTATTGGTCAACTACCGCCATCGGGTCTGAATCGGGGCCCATCTTGCAGGTGCCCGACACGTGCCTGGCGGTTCCCACGGTTTGGCGTATCCAGAGGTCCATGGCATCGTCGTCGGCCAGCATTTCATCCGTTGGGCTGATTCGGAACTCCACCACGTCTTTGAACTCGTCGGATTCCAGAATGTTGACCCCGAATCGCAGGCCTTCCCTAACCCGCCGAATGTCATCCGGATGTTGCAGATAACAATAGTTGAAAGACGGCTGTACTGAGGGGTCGGCAGATGCCAACCTGACGTACCCCGATCCCTCGGGCAACCCTAGCGTGCACGATATACGTGCCGCCTGTTCCGGAGCAACGTCGCCGGTCCGGTACCTGGTTCGAACGCCGGGCACCCGTTCCTCCCTTTCATCGACGACGGTGCTGCTCCTGAGCACCATGTCATTGGTCTCACTCCACCCCTGGGAGGTGTAATGCAGGCTGAAGTGCGGTGCGTCTGGTTCCGTGGTCAGCGTGGACCCATCTTTGACCTTGTAGGTTACATGGGCGCTGAGGTGGTTCCACAGATTCTGTCCCACGCCGGGAAGCTCTTGAATCAGAGGAATCCCAAACTGCTCTAGCTGGTCTTTGGGGCCTATCCCAGACAGCATGAGCAGCTGGGGCGACCTGAGGGCGCCGGAGCACAGGACAACCCGGTCGGCCTGGACGGTGAAAACTTCGCCGCCGCTTTGGGCTTCGACACCGACGGCCTTTTGACCCTCAAACAATATCTTCTGGACGTATACACCGCCCCGCACCGTAAGGTTGAGACGGTGCCGCATGGGATTGAGATGCGTGAGAGCGGCGCTCATCCTGATCCCGCCCAGGTTGTTGGTGGGCGACACGCCAACGCCGGAGGGGTTCGCTCCGTTGGTATCCTCGACGGTGCTGAACCCCGCCTTCAGGCAGGCGGCATGGAAGGCTTTCTGGATGTCGGGCAACGCTCCTGACTGGCGGCGTCGCACGGGCATCGGCCCGTCAGTTCCATGGAAGTCGTCTTGGATGTCGTGGTCATTTTCCATCTTTCGGTAGAAGGGGAGCACTTTGTCATAAGACCACTCGTCGTTGCCGAGCGCGGCCCACGAGTCAAAGTCTTCGGGTAATCCCCGCTGCATCGCCTGACCATTGATCGACGATCCACCGCCGATCACCTTGCCCTGGGCCACGTGGATCTCCCCCTGCTCCTCGGTGATGGTTCCCCGCAGGGCCCAGTTGTGTTCCGAGTCCGGGGATTCCGCGTACCTGGTGCCACCGAACTTTATCTCGTCCGGCAGGGTTGCGGGATCTGGATAATCCGCGCCGGCTTCCAGCAACAGCACGGACGTGTTTGCATCCTCAGCCAACCTGCTGGCCAGCACGGAACCAGCCGCACCCCCGCCAACGACAATGACGTCGTATTTCATGGACCCTCCTAAACGATCAGTTGCGAAATCAAAATGGTTGCCATGGGGAATTATAACCAAAAATTCTCTACAGGCCATAAATGGCCGAGATTCGCACAGCATGGCCGACTTCCGGTGCGTCTCCCAACTCAGGAATTTTCGATGGCCCGCCCCAAATTCTCCCCGCTCGCCCTGAGCCGTGGAAAGATTGGTTTGCGGATTTCCTATAACATAATCGCGTTGGATTTCATGGAACCACCAGAGGGAAGTGATAATGACGTACACCAATGTCAACGAGGCCGATGACAACGAGGCCGAAAGGCGCGACATTTGGTCGAATAACCGTGTTGACCGCCGGGAATTTCTACGGCGGATGGCCGTCATCGGCGGGGGTGCCGTGTTGGGAGGATTGCTGTTGAATGGCCTGGCCTGCGGCAACGACACTCCCACGTCCGCGGTGGTTACCGCTCCCGGACCGGGAGAAACCGTGTCTCCGGATGATCCACGCATTCAGGCTGGTCCGGTGGAATTCGCAACGGCGGCCACCACCATGATGGGTTACTTGTCCCGACCGAAAGATGGCGGGCTCAACCCGGCCATCCTGGTCATCCACGAAAACCGCGGGATGCAGCCCCATTTTCCAGATGTTACGCGCCGCTATGCTCTACAGGGATATACCGCATTGAGCGTCGACCTGCTCTCACGAAAGGGTGGAACGGGGTCGTTCGCCGACAGCGACCAGGCCAGGGACGCGCTGCGGGAGATTACACAGGACGATTTCCTCACCGACTTACACGCCAGCGTGGATTATCTCCAGACGCTTTCCCACGTCATGCCAGACCGGATCGGGGTTACTGGGTTCTGTTTTGGTGGCGGGTTGACTTGGTTGATGTCGGTGCGGAACCCGGAGATCGCGGCGGCGGTTCCCTTCTATGGCTCGGCCCCGCCTTTGGAAGAAGTCCCCAACCTGAACGCGCCCGTGCTGGGTATTTATGGGGAAGAAGACGCACGGATCAACTCGGGAGTACCCGAATTGGAGGCGGCGTTGCAGCGGAACGGGAAGGTATACCGGGTTATCACCTATCCTGGAGCGAACCACGCTTTTTTCAACGACACCGGGCAACGCTACCATCAGGAGGCCGCAACCGCCGCCTGGCAAGAAGCCCTAGCCTGGTTTGATGAGCATCTGAGACCTTAGCCGGGACGCTGGCACGAATCCAATTTCAGAGGCCACTACTCACTATGCATAGCCCACTCAAAAGGGCTTATGTTGCGGGCTGCTGGTTCACTGTCACCCCGGCAGTTCGCCACATTGCCGTACCAGGTGTTGGAGAATGGTACAATCGGCCGCGTGGGGCTTGGCGTTGCCAGATTCCAGACCACCGAAACAAACACAGCGCAATAGAATTCAATAGTCGAGGAGAATTATGGCAAGGATACCTGTAGCTACCCGAGACATGGTGCCCGAGGAATTCCGGGGTGCGTTCGACGAGTTGACCAGGGACACGGGAGGGTCAATAACCGGCGGGCCTGGTTCCATCACCATAAATAGCCCGGAAATGTCGCGGCGACGCAGCCATCTGACGGCCTACTTGCGGTTCGAAAGCACGTTCCCGAAGCGAATACAGGAACTGGCGATTTTGGCGACGGCCCGCGCCATGGATTGCCCTTACATCTGGAACGCCCACGCTCCGGCGGCTCGTCAGGAAGGTGTCAGCGACGCCCTGGTCGACGCGCTCCGCGACCGACAACCCCTGCCACCCATGGCCGCTGACGAAAGCGCAATCGTTAACTTCTGCACTGAGTTCTACAAGAACCACCGGGTATCCACTTCCACTTTCCAGATCGCTCAGGAACAGTTCGGCGTCCAGCATCTGGTCGAGATCACCGCGCTGATGGGAAACTACGCCCAAACCGCATTCTTCCTTAACGCCTTTGAGGTGCAGCTTCCCGACGAACGCACCGAAACGGTGCTGCCGGTGGGATAGAAATACCCGCTCCCCCAGGGTGCCTGACTGCTGGTGCGAATTTGCAGCCTTTCGTCGAACCGCCGACCGGCCTGTTGTGCGACGCCGTTGCGAGCCGCAGGGTTCAACTTGAAACCTCTGTCCTCACCCAGTTCCTTGCTGATTTTTGCATTGCAAGCTCGGTGCAACGTGCTGGACGAACGCCAGGGGCCCGGCTTTTTGAATGACATCTCTTGGAGTTAGGTCTAAAATCCGGGTCAAGAAACAAAGCCGCGTTCGCGCCAATAGCACCGGTACAAACACCTGCAACACGATGTTGAGACTCTATCGAGGAGGTAGTCCAGTGGCAGTACCAGATATGGTAAGCGTGGAAGATGCACAGCAATATTACGACACTACCGACCGAATCCGGCTGAAGCCGGGCTGGATGCAGGGGGAAGGGCAACCGTTGCCGGTCATGGAACCCTACCTCTGGCGTTGGGCTGAAGTGGAGCCATTGGTCCTGAGGAGCGGCGATCTCGTTACTCCGGACCGCGACGTGGAACGGCGCACCCTGCGTCTCGCGACGCCGGGCCTGGATCGGGGAACCACCCACACCATCACCGCGGCGTTGCAACTCCTGCTGCCTGGCGAATGCGCTCCGGCGCACCGACACACCCCCACGGCCATCCGGTGGGTGCTGAAGGGGCAGGGGGCGTACACCACCGTCGAAGGCGACAAGTGCTACATGGAGCCGGGCGACCTGGTTCTAACGCCGTCCTGGACCTGGCACGACCACAACAACGAAGGTTCCGATCCGATGATCTGGCTGGACGGGCTGGATGTCCCGCTGGTTCGTTACCTGCGTGCAAACTTTTACGAAGCTTATCCCGAAGATCAGCAGCCCATCGTCGGCGTCGCCGAGTCGGAAAGAAAGTTCGCCTCCGGGGCCCTCCGTCCCGCTTGGGAGGATACCAACCTGCCCTATTCTCCGCTGTGGCACTACAAGTGGGACAAGACCTACGAGGCCCTCCAGAATCTAGCGCAGGTCGACGCCAGCCCCTTCGACGACGTGGCTATGGAGTTTAGCGATCCGGCCACCGGCGGCCCGGTGCTACGCACCATGACCTGCTGGGCCCAGCTGATTCGACCTGGCATCAACACCCGCGCCCATCGCCAGACCAGTTGCGCCGTCTACCAGGTGTACAAAGGCGAGGGCTACAGTGTCATCGACGGCCAGCGGTTCGACTGGAGTGAAGGGGACTTCTTCGTGGTACCACCCTGGGCCTGGCACGAACACGCCAACGATTCCACTGAAGAGGCCATCCTGTTCTCCATCCAGGACATTCCGGTGATGAAGGACATGGCCCTGTACCGTGAGGAACCTTACGAAGAAAACGCCGGCCACCAACCGATAACCGGCCGATTCACGAGTTAGGGCCCACGAGGGCGAAATACATCGCGTCGCATGCAACAGTGGAGCTTGGCAATCGCCTAGAAACCGGGCCGGAAAGCCCTGATTCGGAAGTGGAGTTGCGGCAGTAAAGCCGTGGTGAGCAAAATCAGGGACCATAGTTGTCCGAGCCGGACAGCGCCCAAATTGGCCGCAGTATTGGCGACAACAGCGTGGACATCATTGAGGACGACGCGGTGGCCTGCTGCGCCGCCACTGGTACCGCCTGACAGACCGATGTTGCCCAACACCAGGGTCAGGTTGGCCACCGTGGCAGCCAAGTACACCTGGAATCGGGTTTTGACCCTACCGAAGTAGCGGGACTGGCGGATTCCCAGCTGGACCAGCCGCGCCAGCCGATGCTCTACCAGCACCCGTCGCGCTCGATACTCGTCGTAGGCAGCGCTTTGCTGCAACGCTCGTGCCTCCTGCAGCAGGGCTTCCTGCGGGTGGATCAGCACTCTGCGTCCCGGCCTGCCTTTGGCCGCGATGCACTGGGACCGCAGTGGACATGCTCGACATACCGCCCCGTCGAACTGGAAGGCCTGCAATCGGTAGACCCGACCCGCGGCATCCGTCCGTTTCCCCGCCGACACCATGGCGTGGGTAACCTGTCCCGCCGGACAGGTGCAACTGCCCGCGGCCAAGTCAAGGTGAAAGTCATCCTTGGGAAAATGGCTCCGGTTGGGCCGGCCCGGCACTTTGGCCACCAACTGCCTTCCCGCGTCGGCGAAGGTCTGGCGGATCCCGCCGTCCCCATCGGCGGCGTCGCCCATGGCTTCCTGCACCACCGAGCCGGTGCTCGCTTCGCTCTGCTCCACCAGTTCCAATGCCCCCAGATTGTCGGGAGCGTTGCCCGGCAACACGTCCACGGCGGTGATCAGCTGGCTGTCGGTGTCCACCACGATGGCCGCCTTGTGTCCGTTGAAGCGCCGCCGGCTGCTCTTGTGCCCGTGGCGCATCTCCGGGTCAGGCACCGACACCATCCGGTCCTTGCTCACCCCGTCCCTGAGGCTCACCCCGTCATCAGCATGAGCATCAGCATCGCCGCTCTTGCGCTCGATGTCCTGGTGCAGCAACTGTCCCAGCAACTCCGCCCCGTCCACTATGATCTGCCGCTGGGCGCTGTCCTCGGGCAATTCCACCCACGCCCGCCGCGCCAGTTCCAGCAGCCGGTCCGCGTCGGCCACTATCTCAGCCAGCAACGCCGCCCGCGCTCTGCGGTCCGACCAGTCAATCGCCGCCTCGCCCTTGATGCTGGAACCCAGGTACTTGTCGTACCCCTGGCCTTCGGCCCATTCCCTGACGGTGGTGTTCGCCACGGCCGCCAGGACCCGCATCAGCTTCACGATCCCGTCCGCCAGCAGATTGTAAGTGTCCTTCACCGCGCCCCGTCCCAGGATGTAGGTCGTGTCCAGCGCCACCCGCATCCCACGTTTTTTCAGGTAGCCCGACTGCCGCGCCAATCGCAGGCTGCTCTCGAACACCTCCCGCACCTTGTCGTGCAGTATCAACTGCGCCCGGAACATCTGCAGCGTGCTCTTGGCAAAGGGTCTATCCTCAATCTCAATCCCCAACGCCACCTTCCACCGGATGTCGAAGTCAGCCCTCGCCTTGGCCTCGGCGTCGCTCACCTGGTCGTAGGTCTGCAGCAGCAGCGCCGTGGCCAGCAGGCTGGGCGGCACGCTGTCCCGGCCATTGTCCGGACAGTAGATCTCGGCGAAATCGTCATCGCGGAACAACTGGCCCCGCAGTGGGGCCAGCAAGCCGTAGAAGGTGTCCTGGCCCACGTAGTCCAGATACAACCGGTCCGCTTCCCAAAGGCCCTTTTGGTCCGAACGCTTGCCCAGCATTGCTCTGCTCCGTTAGCCTCGATTGCCCGGAGTATAACCCTTGGCCAAAACCACTCCAGTTTCCGGCCAGCTTTCTAGCTCCACTGTTGCGTTCCGGCAATTGGTGGTACTAACGCCGGCCGGGTCTGGTCGTCTGACATAACGTCGCATCGTTGTTCCGATTCTGGAATCAGGTCCAGGAGTCAGGTTATTGAAAGCACTGACATAGCGGATTAGAATCTCCATCCCAGCAGGAATGATCAGTCTCCATTCCCTGGCAGAGATGGAGTCGTTCTTTTTGGAGTCGTCGGTTAACTCCTGGACTCACACCTTCCCCGGGAGGCTCCCGGTTTATGGACGCCAAACCTCATTACCAGCACGATTCGCTGGAGTTTTACCGGACTCACGCAGCCCGGTACGCTGAGTTGTCGCAGGGATTCTGGGATAACGGCTACACCAATTGCTCCCATCCTAACTTCCAGGGCGACCGCGACCTGTACCGGCGGCTGACGCAACTCGTCCCATAGGGAAGGGGTTTGGACGCGGGTTGCGGCGCCGGCGCGCGCGACGTATTCCTGCTGTCTCAACTCGGGTACGACATGATCGGCCTAGATGCGGTCGACGAAAACATCCAGGTGGCGAGGCTGGTCCACCCGGAGATCGCCGACCAGTTGCGCACGGCGGATCTATCCGAACCGCTACCTTTCGAGGACGCCCGTTTCGATTTAGTTCTCTGCAATGCGGTCGTCCAGCACATCCCTGCCGATGTGGTGTTCGGGCTCGTGCTCGGTGAATTCGCGAGGGTGCTGCGGCCGGGCGGCGTATTGCAGCTTATGTTCAAACCTGGCCGAGGGGTGGAGACGGTGGTCGACCCGGGCTACGGGGCTGAAGGAGTTTCCCGTAGCTTTCAGCTGTATGGAGAGCAGGAACTACTCGATGCCCTGGGTAGATGTGGTCTCCACATAGTGGAAGCTGGTGAGAACGGTGAACTGGGCGGCCTGCTGTACTTTGACGACAACAAGCCCATGCGCCACTGCGTGTTTTGGGCCCAGAAGTCCTGAGCAACCAGGCTGACCTGCTTATGCCCCAGGTCCTGTTCATGCCCCAGGTGATGAAGCCAGCCGCCGGCCTGATGCCCTGCCCAGGCCGAACCAGCACGTGACCAGCAGGCAAAGCCCGGCGGCAATGCTGATGGAAGTGGGCCAACCGATCCAACCGGCGGCGGCGGCCAACGGCAGCGCCCCCAGGTGATGGAAGCCGGGCGTGAAGTGGAGAATCCCCATGACCCGGCCGCGTACCTCGGCGGGGGCGGCTAACTGGAGGATGGTGGTGGCCAGCGGCCAAACGGTGCCCAGGCTCGCGACGCCCAGCACCACGAACAATGCCCACGAAACCCAGAAACTGGACGACCACGCGAATAACGTCAGGACGACGCAGAATACCGCCAGGCAGGCCAGCAGCCACCGGTACAACCAGCGACGGCCCATGAAGGTGATGCTGACGTTGCCCACCAGCGAACCGACTCCGGACGCCAATAACAGCAAACCGGCCTCATAAGCGCCGCTGTCCAGTTGGTCTTTGGCGAAGACGGGAATGGCCGCCAGATGACTCATCCCGAACCCGCCCCACGAGCAGGCCAGCACAATGACCGTCAGCAGCACCGGCGAACGCCAGATTTGAACCAGGCCATCGGCGAAGTTCCGCAGTATCGGTTGGGAGGCCGGCCTTGAAATTCGGGGCGAGGTCTGGATTCTGGAAACGGCGACAACGCTCGCCGCGTAACACGATGCGTTGATCACGAGGGCGGCGCTGATACTCCAATGATCGATAACCAACCCAACCAGCGGCGGGCCGATTATCCTCCCGATGTGGACCGCTGCGTTAAAGTGCGCCACCGCATCCAGCAGCGTGCGTTGGTCCACCAGGTCCGCGACCATCGCCACGCGCGCCGGTTGATTCAACGCCTGCAACGAACCCAGGAAAATAGCCGCCAAATAGATGTGCCAAACCGCGATCGCCCCCGTCAACGAAAGCATGGCGAGCACCGCGATAACAGCCCCCACTATGAACTGAATCGCTATCAACAGCCGCTTGCGGTCGATGCTGTCGGCGATCATCCCTCCCACCATCAGCAGGCCTACGTTGGGCACTCCATACAGGAAAAGGACCAATCCAAACTGGGTTTTGGAGCCGGTGACCTCCAGTACCAACCAACCCAGGACGAGGAACTGCATCCCTGCGGCGAAGGCTTGTGTTGCGGAGCTGATCCAGTACCATCGGAAGTTTGAGGCACGCCAGGGACCCAATATCCGCCGGACGTAGGACGTAGCGCCCCCACCGTCAGGCCGGGCTGCTACCAAAACGAGGCTCCGAGGGCAGTTTTCTTCGACGGTGCAGGGCTGGCCGAGAGGATGCCGCGCAACGGAGAATTGAAGGTGGGCAGAGAATTACTCACCCGTTGATTGTAATAGATTCCGGGATGGCCTGGGTGGGGGTTTTCCGCGGTAATTCGGATGTCAACTTAGAAGCGCTGCGGGGGAATATGTGGCACCAAGTCCTCATTGGAGCCCACAATGTCCTGGCTCAGATGTGGGCCGAAAAGCCGACGGTACTCCTGTACCTGTCGGTCGGTATCCCAATTGTCCCAAGCCTGCGCTTCAACCTCGAATATCTGGCCCACGTCTTCCACGGTGTCCAGGTTGAAAACCACGTTGTCCTTTCGCCATAACTCCCGTTGCTTGTGCACGATGACCCGAATACCCAGGGCAGCGTCGAGAATTTCCTTGACCGGTGCATCAGTTATCTCCCAGACTTGAAACTGGCTGGTTCTGGCTCCATTTTCCTGGCGCTCACAGTAGTAGATGACCTCCGTTTTCCCTTCCTCGACACAGAGCTTGAGCCTCCTTGTGCCAGCGACGTTTACGTCGGGCGGCAGGTGGTAGAAAAAATCGGTCTGGTGTTTCACCTCGATGAAGACAGCCTCCAAACCTTGCAGTAGACTGCGCACTGGTTTGAAGTCTGGACAATAGGCTTTAATCTCGCGATTCAGGCGAATTCCCATTTGAGTATCTCCGGCAATTGGTAGGTAGCATCCCATAATACTTCTAAAATCAGGGGCTCATCCCGCCGATGGTACGCTCCCACTGACGGTGAGCTATTGGACCAGGGCGAAGCGATGACGCTGGCCGGGGCCTGGTGTTCTACGCAGCGTTAATAGTACGTTTGGCTCCCAAGTGATACCATCAGGCCATCTTCATTACGGAGGCGTTTACCATGGATATCGGAGTTACGGCCAGGGCTTCCAGCGATTCGGTTGACCCGGCAGAACTGGCGAAACGAGCCGAGGAACTGGGGTTTGAATCCTTCTGGCTTCCGGAGCACCCGATTGTTCCCGTGCATACCAACTCCCGGTACGGCGGCACGCCGGACGGGTCGATCCCGCCCTCGATGGCTGACATCGGCGACCCGCTTATCGCGCTGGCCCGGGCGTCGGGGGCCACGAGCACCATCAAACTGGGTACCAGCATCAGCCTGGTTCCCGAACACAACCCGATCATGCAAGCCAAACAGATTGCCACGTTGGACAAATTCTCCGGAGGCAGGTTCCTGTTTGGCATTGGCGCGGGTTGGCTACAGGAAGAAACCGAAATAATGGGCGGCGATTTCCAACACCGTTGGGGACAGACCAGGGAAGCGATTCTGGCGATGAAAGAACTGTGGACCAAGGACGAAGCCGAGTTCCACGGGCGCTATTTCGACTTTCCGCTGGTGAAGTGCTCGCCCAAACCGGTCCAGAAGCCCCACCCACCGGTTTTGTTGGGTGGCTATGCCGCCAACGTGTTCAAACGCGTGGTGGCCTGGGGCGATGGTTGGATGCCGGTGCGCGTGACGGAAGAGCAAGTCAGGGCGGGTCGAGCGACCATGGATGAACTGGCCGAAGCCGCTGGCAGAGACCCGAGTACCATTCAGCTAATAGTCTCCAACGTCGCACCAGACCGGGAAGTCATCGCCGGGTACGAATCGGCCGGGGCCAACCGCGTGACCGTAGCGCTGCCGCCCGAGGCTGGTTCCGAAGGAATAGCGGAGCTGGAGCGCCTGGCGGACCAGGTGTTCGGCTAGTGTCCCAAAGCGGAGAACAAACGCCGCAAGTGGACATTGCTGCCTGGTGGCTGTTACGCGGCAAGAACGATGGCGACCAATGGGCGGTGAACGAATCTGACACGGGTGAGTTGATTGGCTGGGCCGATATTTCCGACTTCGAGCACTACATGGGGCAACTTCCGTTCCCCTACCACAACGCGGCGGCGGTTCAACTGTACGAAACCGCCAGGTCGGACGCCTCGGCCCATGGCATCACCTTTAGCCACCAGCACTACGTGGGCGGATTCCTGGAAGCCGTTTACGACGTGTGCCGGACCCGCCTGGGATTGGACCGCTGACCGTGCGGCGGCCCTCTGCCGTCGCTCTTATACCAGATTGGTATCGACTGGAGCCGGGGGTCGTTCCAGCAACTCCAGCCAGTTGCCGTCCGGGTCTTGCATATAGCAACCCTTGCTGGCAGCCGGGTACACGGGGTTGGGTCGCGTCGCCGGTGGACTCACAAACCTCACACCCTTGCCGGACAGCTCCCGGTAAAAGGCGTCTAGGTCGTCCACGATCACGCCCAGGTGAGATGCCCCTACCTGGTGTCGCTGGGGGAGGTCGACGGCATCGCCAGGTGGGTTGAGGTATTGGATCAGCTCCACCGAGTGGCGCAGGTCCCCTATTCCGAGATAAACGATGTGCAACCGGGCATCTGGGTAACCCACCAATTCGGAGATGAACTCTCCCTCCAAAATCTGGTCCCGTTCCTCACTTAGACCCAGCAGGTCCCGATAGAAGGCCAGGGAACGCTGCATATCGCTCACCACGAATCCGGTGTGGTTCATCCACTCAACTTCCATTGACATCAACCTCCCGGGGCGTCCGCTTGTTAGCGTCCCTCTTTTATGAGATCTGAAACCTTTTCTCCGATCATAATGGTGGTAGCGTTGGTGTTAGCGCGGATGCAATCCGGCATAATCGAGGCATCGGCCACCCTGAGCCCTTGCACGCCCTTTACCTTCAGGTGCTGGTCGACCACGGCCATAGGATCAGAGTCGGGGCCCATCTTGCAGGTGCCGGAAATATGGTGGGAAGTTCCGGAATTGCGACGGAGCCAGTCGTTGAGCAATTCGTCCGACCGCAACTCTTCGTCGCTGGGCATCACCCTTTCCAACAGCATGTCGGAGAAGTGGGGTCCCTCGGCGATCCGAACACCAAGGCGTATCGCCTCCCTCATGCGCCTCAGATCCTCTTCTTCCTCGTAGTAGTTGTAGTTCAGGAGAGGCTGGACGTGGGGATCGGTAGACTGCAGTGTCAACTCGCCCTTGCCCAAGGCCAACTGCAAACTGGCGCCCATGCCAATGTAGTTGAGCTCATCGTCGATGACCACGTGCGCCGGACGATGCTCGCTGGTCAACAGCGTGGGACTTAGCTGCATATCGTTGCGCAGGTTCGACCCCTCCACGGTATAACGGAGTCCGACCTGGATAACCGGCGCCTGGACGTCGGGCCTTTCGCCAACGGCGCGGTAGAGGGCGCCGGCGGCCGGGTGGTCGCGCAGGTTTTGGCCCACGCCGGGCAGGTCGTGTACCACCGGTATGCCCAGACTCCGCAGGTGCTCCGCCGGCCCAACACCGGAGAGCATCAGAAGCTGGGGCGACGCGACGGCCCCGCTGCTCACTATGATTTCGTCGGCCTCCACGGTGAAGATGTCTCCACCGCTTTCGGCTTCGACTCCCACGGCCCGCTGCCCCTCCAACAAGATGCGCCGGGCGGTTACGCTCCCCCTGATAGTGAGGTTCAGACGGTGGCGGGCGATGTCGAGGTAGTTGATAGCCATGCTCATTCGGACGCCGTCGATGGTATTGCGGGCCCGGGGCGATACTCCAGTTGACTCTGGATGATTCTGGTCCTCGTCAATGGGAAAGCCCTCGTCGACACAGCCTTGCTCGAAAGCTACGGCGTGGGGCAGCCACTCGCTGCGCGGCGCGCGGCGCACCGGAACCGGACCGTCGGTACCGTGGAAATCGTCCCCGCCGAAGTCCAAATCCGTCTCCAGCTTGTTGAAGTAGGGCAATACTCTGGTAAACGACCACTCGTCGTTACCCCATTCCGCCCAGCGGTCGTAATCCTCGGGGATGCCCCGAAACAGTACCTGCCCGTTCACCGCGCTGGAGCCGCCGGTGGCTTTGCCTCGGGGGATAACCAGTTCATCCATCTCCGGCGTGATCTGTGCGGTGTAGCCCCAGTTGTGCGGCCCGTAAGCGGACAGCCAAACGTTATTACCCAGTTTCAGGTCGTCGGGCAATTGCTCAAACTCCGGATAATCCGGACCAGCCTCCAGGAGCAGCACAGAACGCTGCGGGTCTTCGGAGAGTCGGCTGGCGATGGTACAACCAGCGGAACCACCGCCAACTACGATTACGTCGTATTTCATGATGAACCTCCGTACTGTTCTCGAATCTGACTACCAACTGGCGAATGTCGTGCCCTCAAGCCTCAATGATCAGATCTACCTGAGGTGGCGGGGCTGACGCCAACGCTCATTCTGACGAAGCAGATCTGCGGGCAAGAGCTTGTGCCGGTTAGTTTCGATCAGCTTAACTCCCGGCAAGACAAATCACAATTCCATCCCGTATGCAAATAGTAGGTCGCCATGATAATTGATGTGCCATATGTTGACATCGCCAAAAGTGCGCCATAGACTGCCCCGTACATTCTTTAGTCGGCCTGACCGGTTAGTTTCTGCTGATCGGAAAGTCCGTATTGTACGAACGTCCAACATAATATCCCGAATTAAATATATTTGCATCGGCCTCGGTTCGAGATTCCGTGGTCGACGCTAGTATGCACAAGCGGGCACGGCCCCCAGAGGTACGTATATGAATCAGCGTGGATATCGCATCAGTAGCCTAGCCGCTGGGTTAGCTGGATTACTGATCTTGGCGTCGATTGTGGGGTGCGGTAGCTCAAGCCAACCGGGAAATCCGGGCGCACCAACCGCCGCGGCGCCGGAGCAGCCGGCCGCGGCAGCCACGGGCGTTCCCGTTCAGCCAGCTTCCGTAGAATCTACTCCGGCTGCAATGCCAGAGCCCACCGACGCCGGCGAGTCCATGTCGTCCGCCGAACCTACTGGAACCTTGAACACGGGCCTCAAGGAAATGGGGCCATTTTTCCTGCACCCCAGCAATTTGGGCAACCCGCAAATCTTCGTCCACGGCACCGCTCCCATCGGCGAGGGGTTGTTGCAGGAGTACAAGGGGAACGATGTGCGGGGCTTGCTGGCCGAGTCGTGGGAGATTTCCGACGACTTCCTGACCTGGACCTTCAAGTTGAACAAGGGCGTTCAATTTCACAAGGGCTACGGTGAGATGACGGCCGAGGACGTGGTGTGGTCGATGCGCCAGTGGGGATTGAGCAAGCATCCGCGGGCCGGCCAGCTGGAAACGTTCTGGGCGCCGCGCGAAGGTTCGCAGATAATCGACAACTACACCGTGCAAGTGCATACGGGCAAGCCGTTAGTTCACGTGATTGCCCAACGCTGGCACATGACGCCGGGTGGCGCTTCCACCTTCATCGCCAGCAAGAAGCAAACCGACGAGTTGGGCGTTGACGAAGCCAGCACGCAGATTGCCGCCACCGGCCCGTGGGAAATCGTGGACCACCGCACCGGCGAGTTCTGGAAGATGGCTGCCGTACGCGACCATTGGCGGCACACTCCTGAGTTTGCCGAGTTCGTCATGTGGGAAATTCCCGAGGAATCCTCCAGGCTCGCCGGATTCCAGACCGGCCAGCTGGACACCTTCCTGATGGGCTACGACTCCATCCCGGCAGTGCTGAAGGTCGAGGGCGCACAACTCATGACGGTGCCCAACGCCATCGTGCAGAGCCTCAGGATCTATGGAAACTGGTATCCCATCCAAGGTGTGGAAGCCAGACCAGGCTATGACCCGGAACTGCCCTGGACATCTCCTACGGATGACATCACGTCCCCGGAATGGGATCGGGCGCGCAAGGTCCGCTTGGCCTTGATCACCGCCGTTGACCGGGAGGCGTTGGTGGACGAAATCCTGTCCGGCAACGGGAATACCAACACGCCCATCCACTCGTTCAGTGGCTTTGAGCATTATCTGGATGGGCGAGATTGGGAGTTTGACCCGGACCGGGCCCGGCAGTTGCTGGAGGAAGCCGGCTACCCGGACGGATTCAGCATCACGCTGACACCAGCCATCCGCGGCGCCCCACAGGAAGTGGAAAGTTGCGAGGCCATAGCGCAGATGTGGAACGACATTGGGATTGACGTGGACTTCCGGCGGGTTCCCTACGGCACGCTTCGCCCCTCCTTGGTGGGACGGACCTACCAGGGGGCAACCTGCCACGCTGGCGGTCCCCTGGCAACGCCGGCCGACGGTTTCGGCAGCTACCTGAGCGAAAATCCGTTCAACCGCGGGCTGGAACACGCCTGGTCTGATAATGAGATGCGGCTCGCAATGCAGGAAGTTGACCCGGTCAAGCGTGAAGCCATGGAACGCGAGCTCGGACAGTTCCTGTTCGATAACGCTCTCACCGACCTCACCTATTACAACATCGACGCCGTGTGGCCAGTCGGTCCCCGGATCGAACCCTGGGCCGAGCACGTTCGCAGAAGCGACACTCGTCAAATCAACGGTTACGAGTTCATACGCCACCGGCAAAATTAGGAAATGAGATTCACATTTTGGTCTAAGGAGTTCGAAGTTTTTATGCGTCATTTGCCAAGAAACCCCAGAATTGTAACCCTTTTCGTAGCGCCGTTGCTGCTGGCCCTCGTGGTTGCGTGCGGCGGCGCGGCGCAAACGGATGAACCGACCACTGGTCAACCAGCGGCGGAACAGCCGGCAGCAACGGCAATCGCGGTCGCCACTCCGGTTTCCGCAGCCCCGGCAGATACCTCGGCAACAGCCATGGAGCAGCCGACGGGCACCCTTACAGTCGGTCAGAAGGAACTTGGACCTTTCATGGGTCATCCTGCCTTGACCGGCAACCCGCAAATTTTCGTTCTGCAATCCGCTCCAATCGGTGAATCAATATTGACGGTTTCCAGCGATCTGAAACCGATAGCCATGCTTGCCAAGAGCTGGTCGGTGTCGGAGGACGGTTCAACTTGGACTTTCAATTTGAACGAGGGTGTCCAGTTTCACAAGGGTTACGGCGAAATGACCGCCGAGGATGTCATCTGGAGTATGCGACAGTTCGGAGCACAGGGCTCCAAACATCCAAGAGCTTCCAACATCCGTGGGATTTGGGAGAACGAAGACGGGCACGCCAAAGCAATTGACGATTACACGGTAGAGGTCAATTCCGGAGAACCTTGGTCAGAGGTTCCCATCAACGAGATATTGACCAGCCCGGGCGGAAGCGGAACCTGGATCATTAGCAAGAAGCAGACTGATGAACTTGGCGCCGAAGAAGCCAATGGCCAAATCGCAGCGACCGGCCCCTGGGATTTGGTGGAGTTCCGAACCGGCGAGTTCTGGCGAATGGAAGCCGTGCAGGACCACTGGCGCAAGACTCCTCACTTCGCCGAGCTGATTTTCCGGGAAATCCCGGAAGAATCGTCTCGGATTGCCGGATTCCAGACCGGCAATCTGGATACTACCTTGATTGCCTTTGATTCCCTTCCCCTGATTCGGGAAGTTGAAGGCGCGGAAATCATGCAGCTGCCTGGCGGCGGTGAGTCGGCCTTGACATTCTACGGCCAATACTACGTCGGTATCGGTACGGAACACCAACAGCCCGGCTACGATCCGGACTTGCCCTGGGTGTCCGCTGATCCGGACCTGAACTCCGACGAATGGGCGCGGGCGGCCAAAGTACGCAACGCTCTATCCATCGCTATCGACCGGCAAGGTATTGTGGATACGCTCCTGCACGGTTTCGGTAGTCCGGCGGTGTTGTGGGACTTTGGCCAATATGAAGAGACTTGGCTGCCGCCGGAAATGCGATGGGAATACAATCCGGAACGCGCCAAAGAGCTTTTGGCCGAGGCCGGCTACCCGGACGGATTCAACATTACGCTAACCCCGTCGCTGCGCGGAGCACCGGTGGAAGTGGAAGCCTGCGAAGCCATTGCCACTATGTGGGCCGACATTGGCGTGGACGTAAAATTCCAGCGCCTTCCCTACACCACCCTGCGTCCCAGCCTGATTGCTCGCAACTACCAGGGTTCCACCTGCCACGCCGGTGGCATCCGCTTGGAGCCGGGACAAGGCTTCTCCGGTATGTTGTCCAAACTGAACCACCAGGCGGTATGGAACCGCGGCGTCGAGCATCCTTGGCTCGACGAAAAGGTTGCTGAGCACATGGCACAGGTGGACACGGCCAAGCGTCGTGTGTTGGGCGTTGAAATCGCCACGTTTATATTCGACAATGCGCTGACCGGTGTCGGACTCTACAACTTTGACGTGGTTTGGCCGGTTGGTCCCAATATTCAGCCTTGGGCCGAAGGCGTGCGGTACCGTGACCTGCGGAACATCAACGGCTACGAGTACATCAAGCCGAGGTAACGGGTCAGTTAATCCAAAATGAGGTGGGCAAGAAACACAACCACAGGGTGGCGCAAGTCTGGAATGTTAGTCATTGCGCGCACCTTGGTGGGTCTCCCGCTGGCGGCGGTGCTTGGCATCGTCGGTATGGCGATAGCGTCGGCGATGTCCGTATTCTTCGGCGTCTCCGCTCTGCCCACCCTGCTCCTGCTGCTCACTATTGGCGCCGGGATCGGTGCCGGCATCGGCGGAGGGGCGATGTTGATCAGGGTGGACGCAGTTCCACCCTGGCCCGTCGTGCTGGCAATTGGCGTGGGGATTTGCCTGGTCAGTGCCGGAGGCGCTTGGGCGGGCCTCGAAATTGGTGACAAAATCACCGCAATGCAGGAGATGAACTGCGTTGGTGTGTGCGATTACTTTTTTAAGCCCAGAACGTACATGGCCCTCGGTGCCACCGTGGTATCCAATGCCGTAGCGTTGGCAATCAACATTGGTTACGAAGTGCGAGCGGGCGGTTGGGATTGGCCCCGCTTCCGGCCCGACGGTACCACCGTGGGCGCCTCGGGCGATGCCGAGCGTCGCGCATAACAGGGACACTTCACCTGAGCTGGTTCAGGCACACAGGTTGGGCTAAGCAGCGGGTTAACCGCCAGGCTTTGCGATTGCAACCGCGTATCTGACCCAAACTGCAAATTCATAACAGAAACGGTTTCTGAGGTAGTGCAATATGCAGCGGTACTTGTTAAGGCGCGTTTTGCTGGCGTTGTTGACCCTGCTAGCCGTGTCCATGATCATTTTTGTGATGAGCCGGGCGGCCGGCGACCCCAGGCACGTCTATCTGGACGATTATTCTACCCAAGAAGACTGGGATCGGCTCACCGAAAGCCTGGGGCTGGACAAGCCGTATTACCAGCAGTACGGCATATTCCTGGTCGACGCACTGAAGGGCAACTTCGGCGAATCGATCAGGGAAGGACGGCCATCGATGGAGGTGATCATCGAACGGGTGCCGGCTACTCTGCAATTGGGTGTCGCGGCGTTCGCCTTCTCCGTAATAGTGGGAATGCCATTGGGCATTCTGTCGGCCGTCAAACGGGGGAGTTTTCTGGATATCGCCGGAAAAATGATCGCCCTGGTCGGGCAATCGGCCCCGGTATTCTGGTTGGGCCTGATGTTGGTGTTCCTGTTCGCAGTGCGGTTGGAGTGGCTCCCGCCGTATGGCCGGCTGGAAGTTACCAGCATCATTTTGCCGGCCGTGGCCCTCGGTTGGTTCTACGCGGCGGCTAATCTGCGCCTGCTGAGGTCTGCCATGTTGAACGTGCTGGAATCCGAGTACGTAAAGCTGGCCCGCGCTAAAGGCGTGTCCAATCAGACGGTCATCTGGAAGCATTCCCTCCGCAACGCCCTGGTTCCCGTGCTCACCTTCGCCGGCGTTACCCTGGGTAGCCTGGTTACCGGTTCGCTGGTGGTTGAGACCGTATTCGCCTGGCCTGGATTGGGCCAATTGGCGATTCAGGCGTTGGCGGGTAACGACTACCCGCTGTTGCAGGCGGTGGTGATAGTGTTCACATTGATGTACGTGGTTGTGGCCCTGTTGGTGGACATCATGTACGCCTACATTGATCCCAGAATCAGGTACGCTTAATACAGGAGCGCACATCGTGGCAAACGTTACACTGGTTGTACAACCGGCGCCGGTGCCGGTCCGCATTGCTAGAAGAGCGTGGCAGTGGCGGCGCTTGCCGTTGATTCCCGTGTTCATCTTGGTGGTTTTTGTGGTTACGGGCGTCGCCGCCCCCTGGATTGCTCCCCACGACCCTGAGCGAGGAGACCTGCGCGCCCGCAACGTGCCTCCGGCGTGGGAGGAAGGCGGCCAGTCGGAATTTCTGCTGGGCACCGATCATCTCGGTCGCGACCTGCTGAGTCGAGTTATTTTTGGAGCTCGCATCTCCCTGGCGGTGGTAGTAATAACCTTAGGCGTCGGCATGGTGGTGGGCGTCACCGGCGGCTTGGTGGCAGGTTGGTACGGTGGGTGGCTGGATGAACTGCTGATGAGGATAGTGGACATCAAGCTGGCCATTCCCACCATATTATTAGCCCTGGTGCTGGTACTGGCGTTGGGGCAATCCTTCATGATCATCGTGGTCATTCTGGCTATTGCCGTGTGGCCCCGGTTCGCGCGAAATGTGCGGGGTGAAGTGCTCCAGATCAAAACCATGGACTTCGTCGCTTTGGCCCAGGTCGCCGGTGCGTCGACACCACGCATCCTTTTCATCCACATTTTCCCGCAGGTGGTCAACACGCTGATTATCCTGGCCACTCTGGAAGTGGGTATTGTCATCCTGTTGGAGTCTACCCTGAGCTTCCTTGGAGCGGGGGTTCCTCCGCCGACACCAGCCTGGGGGTCGATGGTGGCGGATGGCCGGGACCGCTTGGCAGTAGCTTGGTGGATTTCTACGATGCCCGGCGTGGCTATCATGTTGACCGTTTTGTCAATGAACCTGTTCGGGGACTGGCTGAGGGACCGGCTGGACCCCAGGCTCCGTCAACTGAACTGATTTCGACAGGTTGGCGATTGCCACCGAGGGTGTAGCCAGGATCGCAAATAGGCAGGAAGTATGCAGACCAAAACAACAAACGATGACTCCCAGATAGTGCTGGAAGTTGAAGACCTCAAAACCTATTTTCAGACTCGTTGGGGAACGGTCAAAGCGGTTGACGGTGTCAGCTTCGATTTGCGGCGCGGCGAAACCCTGGGCATAGTGGGCGAATCGGGTTCTGGCAAGTCGGTGGCCATGCTGTCATTGATGCGGCTCATCCCCACGCCACCCGGGCAAATCGTGGGAGGCAAGATACTCCTGGAAGGCGACGATCTGCTGCAACTGTCCGAAAAGGAAATGAGCAATGTCAGGGGTAGTCAGATAGCGCTGATCATTCAGGATCCCATGACCTCGCTGAACCCGGTTTTTACCATTGGCAATCAGGTGGGCGAGGCGATCAAGATTCACCAGGAAATACCCAACAGCGGTGTATTGCAGCGGGTATTGGACGTCCTGCGGAGGGTCAACATACCAGCTGCAGAAACTCGGGTTCGGGACTACCCTCACCAGATGAGCGGCGGCATGCGTCAGCGCGTGGTGGGGGCCATCGGCATTTCCTGCGAACCGATGGTCCTGATTGCGGACGAGCCGACGACTTCGCTGGATGTGACCATCCAGGCCCAATACCTGAAGCTGCTGAAAGACCTGCAACAGGCGTCGAACATCGCGCTCATCTTCATAACCCACGACTTCGGCATAGTAGCCAAAATGTGCGACCGCGTGGCTGTGATGTATGCTGGCAAGATTGTGGAAATGGGAGATGTGCGGGAGATATTCAACAACCCGTCCCATCCCTATACGGAGGCCCTGCTGGCTTCTGTTCCCAAACTGGAAGAGGACGTAGACCGCTTGTACTCCATTGAGGGCCAACCACCGATGCTCCACGACCTGCCACCTGGTTGTCCTTTCGCCCCTCGGTGTCAGTACGTAATGGACCGGTGCCTTGAGGCGTATCCACCGACAATATCGCTAACGGAACGCCACTACGCGGCGTGTTGGAGGCTCGAATGACCACGGTTGTGCCCACGGTTGGACGTAACCGGGAAACTAACCCGGAAGCCGAAGTAATACTCGAAGCGCAGGATCTGAAGAAATATTTTCCGGTTACCAAAGGCCTGTTGGTGTCAAAGGTGACCGGATGGATCAAGGCGGTGGATGGCATATCCTTCCAGATTCGCTCTGGAGAGACCTTGGGTGTCGTCGGTGAATCGGGTTGCGGCAAGAGCACCACTGCCAAGATGCTGCTGATGCTTGAGGAGCCCACCGAGGGCATCATCAGGTTTCAGGGTAGAGACGTCCACAAAGCCACCCACGCCGAACGCCGGCAATACCGGAGTTCGGTGCAGGCAGTTTTTCAGGATCCCTGGAGTTCACTGAATCCCAGAATGCGCGTCAGGGACGTGATCGCCGAACCCATGATCATCAATCTCAACATGAGCCGGCGAGACGTACAGGACCGAGTCGCCAAGTTGCTGAATGACGTGGGGTTGAGTAGCTACCATGCCAACCTGTATCCGCACGAATTCAGCGGTGGACAGCGGCAGCGGCTCGCAATTGCGAGGGCGTTGTCAGTGGAACCCAAGTTGATAGTACTGGACGAGCCGGTTTCGGCGCTGGACGTGTCAATCAGGGCCCAGATCATGAACCTGCTGAAGGACTTGCAGCACGAGTATCAGGTTAGCTATATGCTCATAGCGCACGACCTGGCGACGGTGCGGTATATGTGCGATTGGGTCGCCGTGATGTATTTGGGGCAGATTGTGGAGTTCGCACCCAAGACGCAGTTATTCAATAACGCGTCGCACCCTTACACCAAGGCCCTGATGAGCGCAGCCCTGCCGTCTCATCCGGATATTCAGAAGGAAGAGATGATATTGACGGGGGAGGTACCTTCTCCGTTGAACCCTCCCGAGGGATGCCGCTTCCATCCGAGATGCCCGGTCGTGATGGAGCGCTGTTCCCACGAAGTGCCGCAGTTAAGGGAAATGTCCCCGGGCCATGCAGTCTACTGCCACCTGTACTAATCGCAGGGACAGTCGGCACGAAAACGAACCCCTCACCGGGTCGCGGCAGGTTGAGATGGTGAGCCCGATGCGAGCGGGCCGAATGCCCGCAATTCATTGTGGGGCGTAGTACTGGTTGACCTCAGATTTGACGCAATCAGCGTGGACAGCAACGTCCACGCTGATTGCGGGTGTTGGGCGTCCCCACTAGCGTGTCCTGCGTCACCGAGTTAGATCGATTGCTCAACCGGCGCCAAGCTGTGACCCATGACCGACTCCGGTGTGTGTGTGTGCCACCAGAAGCGCTGCGATCGATCGGGCGACGGCGCAATGTATCCCGTTGGGCTGGCGGCTTTCCCGCCTGAGCCTTCGCGAACGCCGCAGACATGACATCGACCGGGCTTGGTGGGAACCGCTATCAGGAGCATTGGCGCTTAGTAGTGCCGCAGCTCTACGACGTTGTTATCTGGATCGTAGATGTACAGGGAAATGCCGTCGCCGTGAGAACCCCAACGCTTGCCCGGCCCGGCCTGAATCTCAACGCCCAGGTCTTCGAAGTGAGCCTTCAGTTCCTCCATATCGGTGTAGTCGATAACCATGCAGAAGTGGTCCTGATTCCGAGCATCGTCCCGGCTCGCCGGGATGTTTTCGGAGGCGAAAAAGTCGATGATGGTGTCGGCGTTTATTCGCGCCGACGGGAAGCGCACTTCTCCAGCCCTCCATTCCTCCACTCGCTCGGCCTGTAGTCCCAGCACCTCAGTATAGAAGCGCAGCGAACCCTCCACATCGTTGGTGCGCAGAACGATGTGGTCCATTTCAGTGATCTTTACCAGGGGTTTGGTCAGCATCTCGAACTTGGTTACGGTTGCCATGCGCGGCCTCCTCAAGTGTTGCGTCTCTCTTGCGGTAGTGTTTTATCGGCATTATATGGCTCGCTCCGTCACTTGTCATCCGCGAGTGCGGAGTACCCTGTTCACAAGGATCGGGCAGCTTCCGCACTGGTAATGCTGCAACGCCAGCTGCCAACAGCGGTTTTGCGCCATGTCACGCATCGGGTTTGGCATGTCCGCCCAACAAACCCGTCCCCCCAAGTCCCGCATGAACCACCTTAGATACGCAGGATCTTTCCACTATCCACCCGGTTTACCCGCTCAACCTGAGCCTGTCGAAGGGCGCCCACTCATGCTTCCACATGCTCGCCATCAACCCACAACCTAAACCAAAGCCAAGGTGGGATGTGCATTTGCCGGGTGCTGGGAATCGGGGCGGGAGTCTCGCGGGAGTGTTTCGGCCCTTGATTGCAGGACCGTCCGGCAGCGCCGTCTCACCTCGTCTTTCCGGCTGGACAGCCCGGCCAGGAATTTGCCGACCCTCTCCTGTACCGCCGCCCTGCTCCCCAGGCACAGATTGCCAGTGGCCTCCTCTCTCGCCCAGCCCCAGATAGCCTCATCGGCGTTGAAGTCCGGGCTGTAGCCCGGCAGGTTCACCAGCCTCAGCTCCAGCTCAGGCGTCCTGAGGTACTCCCGCACCGCCTCCCCACGGTGGGCCGGCGCATTGTCCCAGATGACCCGCAGCGGCCCTGGATGCTTTTCCTTCAGTTGCGTCAGGCAGTTGCGTCAGAAAGGCAACCGAGGTCCCGCTGTTGCTGTTGCCCTCCAGTTCCATCCATTCCACCTCGCCCGTCTCCAGGCACACCGCTGAATAGTAGCTGGCCTTCTCCCCATACCGCGGGCTATTGGAGTCCACCAACGCAGGCTTACTCTTCAGCACCCACTTGCCCCGCAATTCCGCGTCCGCCCGGAAGTGGGCCTCATCAGCAAAGAATATGCTGGCTTCAGTCCGTTGGGCCTCCTCCCACAGGGCGGCGTACTCCGCCACGAAGGCCTCCCGCTTGGACTCATTCGCCTTGAGCAGACGCTTCTTGGGGCGCTTGCAGGCAAACCCCAGCCGGTGAAGCCAGTTCAGGCAACTGCTGCGGCACAGGCTGATGCCAAACCGTTCTGAGACAAACTGACGCACCACCTTCCAATACCAGTTAGCCATTACGATGCCCGCTGTGGCGGGCGGTTGCTCCACCGCCCCTTTCAACTCCTCCTGCTGCGCCTGGTCAAGGGCGGGGGGGAACCACCGGTCTGCTCGAATATCAGGGCCGCAGGCCCTCCCTCGCCGAAGGCCGACGCCCAACGTCCGATAGTGTGGGGGTCCCGCTCCAGCGCCTCCGCCGTCGCCTCCGCCGTCAAGCCCTGAGCCAGCAGCAGGATGGCGTACCACCTTTCCCGCTCCCGGGGTGTGGGAGCCAGAATCACACGCCGCCGCAAGTCCTTGACTCCCATCTGCCATTGTTCCAGAGACCGGTCTATCTCCCTCACGCCCATCACCAACCCCTCGCAATTTCTGAGACCAGCTACCTCGGTTCCTTCACAAATTTACCCCATGCGTCTGCGCATTTCACCTTGGCTTTGGTTTAGATGGCTGCCGACAATAAGATTACCCTGGGCCGATACGCGGGGCCTTTCGATTATCGGAACGTAGCGGCCAAAGGTGAGTTGGGGACAGCGTCGGTGAATAGGGCTACGAGATTGCCACGCTGCGCTCGCAATGACATTAGGGGACAATCGAAACACCCTGGCCGACACATCCGTTGGTTGATTCCCTTGAAACCCCGGTGTATCCTCGACCCACCGCGCCCCATGAGCCCGAGCCATACTCGTCGCCGAAAAGGTACCCATTCTCACCAAGGAGCAGGTTATGAACTTCGGTATGTTCACCGACTTTCACGTTCGCGCAGACATGAGCCAGGCAGAAGCCTTCGAGGAGTCGTTCAGTCAGGTGGCGGAGGTCGAGCAAATGGGTATGGACTCGGTTTGGCTTGCCGAGCACCATTTCACTCCCGACCGGTCGGTGTTGGCCTCACCTTTGATCATAGCCAGCGCTATTGCCGCCCGTACCTCGACCCTCCGCGTGGGACTGGCCGTGCAGGTATTGCCCCTGACCAATCCACTGAGGGTGGCGGAGGAGGCGGCCACCGTGGACCACATTAGCAAGGGGCGCTTCGATTTTGGCATTGGACGCAGCGGCCTCACCAAGTACTACCAGGGGTACAACATTCCTTATTCCGAAAGCCGCGGCCGGTTCTTCGAAGCCCTCCAGGTAATTATGAAAGCGTGGAAAGGGGGCAGTTTCTCTCACCAAGGAGACTTCTACTCCTACGACGATGTGCAGGTGGTCCCTCAGCCCTTGCAGCAACCCTACCCGCCGACACGCATCGCCGTAGCCTCGGAAGACACGTTCCCGATCGTGGGGAAACTGGGCCATCCCATCTTCATCAGCGCAACAACTGGGATCCCCACCCTGAAAGAACGGCTCAAGATCTACCGGACGGCTCGGCAGGAGGCTGGATTCGAGGGGCCTGGCGAGGTAACACTTCGGATCCCCGCATACGTGGCCGAGACCACCGCCAAAGCACAAGCTGATCCAAAAAACAGCGCCATCCATGCCATCCAATACGCGGCTACCGAGCTCATCAAAACGGCGGCCAGCGAGGAAGGAGTGGAACGGTTGCGGCGGATGGCAAACATCCCCTACGAAGAGATTTTGCGGCAGAGAGTAATGTTCGGCACCCCGGCGGAAATCACGGAACGGCTGGAAGAATATCGGGACGAATTAGACATTTCCGGCGTGGTGCTGGAGACAAACTATGGCGGCCAGATACCCAACGATCGGGTAATGGCCTCCGTGCGAATGCTGACTGAGAATGTAGTCCCCAGGTTCAAGTGATCGCCACCTCAATCAAAAAATCCAAATCCGCATCGTACCAAACAATTTGATGGCAATGCTGGTTTTCGGCCTCCCTATAACGGGGAGGTGATGCTAGAAATCTGGCCGGAAACCCCGATTCTCCCCAAGCCGTTATTTTCTTGGCGTCGATTACCGATGCAATGATGGGGTCTTGAAACGTATTGCATACACTATCACGCCGTATACGACTGTAATACGTCTGCTTGGCGTAGTGCAAAACCCGGCCGATGGCTTTCCGGCCAGACCTCTAGGGTATGTTCGAGTCCCATAGAATCAGGCTATCGACGCATTCGAGTCCACTGGTGTACTTTTTTCAGACCGGGAGGCAGTCATCATGGCCACGAAGCTTGAAGGACAAATAAGGGCCGGGAGGGTAGAGGAGCTCAAGGCGGGTGGATGCCGGGTGATAACCGGAGGTGGACACACCATTGCAGTGATTTACCACGACGGGAGATTTTATGCGGTGGATAATCGCTGTCCCCACATGGGCTTCCCCTTGGATCGGGGCAGCGTTAAGGACGGCATCCTGACGTGCCACTGGCACCATGCCCGGTTTGATCTTTCCAGCGGCGGCACGTTCAACCCGTTCGCCGATGACGTTCGCAGCTTCACCGTAAACGTAGTCGGGGACGAAGTTTGGGTGGATCCACGACCCGTTGAGCGCAACGAAGTTACACATTGGTCCGGCCGGTTGCAGGATGGGTTGGAGCACAATATCCGACTCGTAGTCGCCAAGTCCGTTCTGGGACTACACTCCGCAGGCGCCGATTACAGCGAGCCGCTACGTGTTGGCGCCAAATTCGGGACCAGTTACACCTCAGCCGGGTGGGGTCCTGCCATGACTATTCTGACTGCGACGGCCAACATACTGCCTCAACTTGAGGAGAACGACCGGCCGGTGGCGGTGTACCAGGGCCTGCTCCAAGTGGCCAGAGAGTGTGCTGGCAAACCTCCTCGCTTTGTCGTGGAGCCGCTACCGACCGGGGAAACGCGCCCCGATGTATTCAAACAATGGTTCCGCGACTTTATCGATGTCCGCGACGAGGACGCTGCCGAGCGTTGTTTACAGACTGCGATCCGGCTGGATTTTACACCCCGCGATGTCGCGGATATGATTTTCGCCGCCGCCACGGACCACATCTATCTGGACGCTGGTCACGTGGTGGACTTTGCCAACAAGGCATTCGAGCTTTTGGACCACATCGGCTGGGAGTACGCCAGTCAGGTGCTGACCAGCCTGGTTCACGGAATGGCGCACGCCCGGCGTAGCCAGGAATTGAGCTCGTGGCGTCAACCAATTGACCTGGCCTCGATGGTCTGGCGAGCCAGAACAGAACTTCCCGATCTGTACAAACAAGGTCTCGGCAACGGTGCGGCATGGAAAAGCCCCGACGCGCTCGCTTCGGAACTGCTGAGCGAATCGCCGGCTGACATTATCGATGCCATCAAAGACGCCGTAAAGTGTGGAGCGACTGCGGACGACCTGGGCTCAGCTTTGGCATACGCCGCTTTTTTGAGGATGGCTCACTTTCACACGTCAAACGAATTCAACGATTGGGACACCGTCCACAACACTTTGACGGCGGCCAACGCGCTGCACCAGGCGTTGAAGCGCGCCCCCTCGCTGGAATTGATGCGGGGAGTGTTTGACGTAGCAATGAGTATCTACCTGGACCGATTTCTCAATATGCCCCCGCAGCGTATTCCAGATACCGACAACGATATGGTGGATGACGACGGGATTCTGCGGCAATTGCTGCAACACATGGACGTTCGGCAACAGGTTGAGGAAGTGTCGCTCTTGGTATCCCAATACATCACTGGCTCCGGAGAGCCGGACGCGCTCCTGGCAACGCTGGGCCGGCGGGTGTTGATGGAGGATGCCGGGTTTCATTCGTTCCAGATTGTTGATGCCGGATTCAAGCAGTACCAGCTGCGACGGGGTACCGAATCGGGCCGCCACGTTCTGATTGGTATGGCTCGGTTCCTGGCCGCCCATGCGCCGACACCCCGCGCTGTCGGCCAGACCTACCAGATTGCCCTACGGCTCCATCGTGGCGAAGAGGTATTTCGCGACCAATAGTCGGTAACAATTTGGCGTGTTGCCGGCGTTGGGACACGTCCACGCCGTGCGTTCCATGAACGCAAAAGGCTAAAAATAGTCACGGGCCGTGGCTTGGACTGGTCGGCTTTGGTGTTGCGTCGCACCGGAACCCGCAGCGCGAAACAAGAGCTGTTTTCCGACAAACTAATGACCTCTCCCGATTCAGGGAGAGGTCAAGCAAAATTACCAAAGGGGAACGCGTTTATGCGTTCGTGTAACCATCTCCGGTCGGAACCATTACTGGCGGGTCAGCCACGTAGGGATTTCCGGTGGCGGGATCGACTTCGAAAGGCCCGGGCAATTCCAACTCATCCGCAATTTCGCGGACTGCGGGCAGCACTTCCTGTCCCATAAGCCGCAGACTGCGCATGGCGTCGTCGTGGGTCATCGCGCCATCGCCGTCCCAGAAGAAAATGCTGCCGGGGCGAATGGTTTCCAGCACGTGGCGAATCTTTGGTATCACGCTGTCTGGCGTACCGGAGATAATGGTGTAGTCCTCGATCTGCTGCTCGTATGGCCGCCCCAGGACGCCGCCGGGACCGGCGTTTCCGCCCCGGGCCTGGGTCGCCACGGCCTGCGTCGGCAGCACCCGCCGGCGCGAAGTCAGCCCAGGCAGGCTGAGCAGCGCTGGGTTAACGGTGCCTTCGTTGCCGGCCAGGAAGGGGTTGCTGGGTCCCTGCACGTACTTCCGGGCAGTGGCCTCGGCCAGCTCCTCCGTCTCGTCCACGTGGACTTTCCAGAGGTAACCAATGTTCTGCGGGCCAGACTCATAACCCAACTCTGCCGCGGTGTCGTGGTAAAGCTGGAAAGCCTGTTTGGTGGGCTCCATCTCGGTTGCCAGCATGATGTAGGGGATACGCTGCTCTGCCGCCCACATCAGGGAATCGCGACTGACCACGCCCGGTAGCCAAATCGGGGGATGAGGCTTCTGGTATGGCTTCACCCAGGGATTGACGTGGCGGAACTGGTAGTGCTTGCCTTCCCAGCGGAAGGGGCCGGGCGTCGTCCAGGCCTTAACAATCAGTTCGTGGGCCTCCTTGAACCGCTCCCAGTTGTAATGAGGCTCGACGTTGTGGGCCACGCTCTCCCGGGCAGTGCCACGCACCCATCCGGATACCAGCCTCCCGCGAGAGATCATGTCAATCATGGAGAGCTGTTCTACCAGCCAAAGGGGGTCATCCCAAATGGGGATGATGTTGCCCAGCAGCACTATCTTGGCCCTTTGAGTAATGCGGGCGAGAATAGAGGCTTCCACGTTCATAGCCCCGCCCATGCAGAACGGCGTGCTGTGGTGCTCGTTGAGCATCAGGCCGTCAAAACCCATCTCCTCGGCGTAGATTTTCTCGTCGAGATAGCGGTTGTAGAGGTGCGCCCCCAACTGGGCATCGTAGATATCGTTGCTGACGTCCAGGTCCATGATCGGTTTTCCGGTGGCCCCGAAATACCCGGATTTGGGATCCTGGTACGGCCGTTCGGTGAAGTATCCAATGAACATATCGCTTCTCCTTCCGCTTCCGGCTACTGGTGGGATTCTACCATAGCAGGGGAATCGCCAACTGAGGTGCGTTTAAGACGACAGGAATCCCTTGACCAAAGCCACGAATTCGTCGGTTTTTTCCAGTTCGGGGTGGTGACCGCAATTTTCGAGCACGCTCACACGCGAGCCCGGAATCGAATCGTGATACACCTGGCTTGCGCTGATGGGCACTATGTTATCTTCGCGCCCCCAGATAATCTGGGTAGGCAGGCTCTTGAGCCTGTGGAGCAGATTGGGGAGACCGGGGTAATACATGTAAGGCCGCCAACTCAACCGGCAGGCCTCTTCACGAGCCACGTCCCACTCCTCGTTCAATTCCGCGCTGGGTTCGTCGGGGCAAACGTGCCGAAACTCCGGAGTATTCTTCGGGTCATGGAAGCCTGCCGTCAGATAATCCTTCGCCACCGCCAGGAACATGTCGAATATCTCACCGGTGGGTGGTTTGATACCCGCGGGGCCCACCAAAACCAGCTTTTTGAACAGGTTGGGCGACATCGTGGCCATCTCCGCGGCCAACCAGCCGCCCAGCGAGAATCCGGCCAAATTGACCTGCTCCAGCCCCAGGTCTTCGATGGCTTCCAGGTACCAGCCGGCCAGATCACGAATGTTCATGATCCATTCCTGGCGCTCGGTCCCGCCGAATCCGGGGTGGGAAGGAATGTAAACGGTGTAATCCTGGGCCAGGGCTTCTTGATATCTACGCAGACCGTAGTGGCCCAACTCGTCGTGGAGTATTAGTAACGGGTCGCCACTCCCTCCTTTAACCAGTTGGAGCTTCGTGCCTGCGACCTCTACGTAATCTTCGGTCCATGTTTGAGCGCCTGTCGCCATTTGCCGAGTCCTCCTCTAAAAAGGGCCATCCAGAAAGGGGCATGATTTTTCAACCGCCAGCCAATCATAACATGGCGTTCGCTAACGGTCGTGAAGGCGACCACGGTTGGCGCCTGCAATCTGGCGACACATCGCATGCCGACGTGCGGTGGCATCACTTACGTGCCATGCCGACCTTCGTACATTCCGTTCGTACCTTCCGGTGGTGTAAAGAGTGTCGTAGGTCAGGGAAAATGTCCGGGTAAGTGTTCAGCGGAAATGTCACTCCGTTACGCTGCCATGGTATCCGATGTCGACGGATTGGGCACCATCCGCTGCTTCCATCCTGGAGGACCTCCGGCCTCCAGATAACTCCTGACGGTGGACCTGTGGATGCCCAACTCCCGTTCGATTGCCCGCAGCGACCTGCCCTTGCGCCGGGCTTTCTGGACCGCCTTCCATCTCTCCCTCTGAAGGAAGGTCGGCTTGCGCGGGGCGACGGTTGCGGGTGGTGCGGCGGCGACTTCACCATCGGTGCAGTCCGGTTGATCCGCCTCGGGTTCCTGACTTGAGACCAGCGGAGCCAGGTGCGCTGTCCAGCGTTCAGCCCAGTGGTTTACCCCGATGGGCGCAACCGGAGAGACGGCGGGAGGCTGGTGGCCGTTGCGGAGGGATACCGGGCTTGGCGGGGCCTCCTGAGCAGCGATGATGCGCCCCTCGTGGCGTACCTTGAGCTGACCATCCGGCCCCTGCAGGACTTCCACCGTCGCCCCGGCATAGCTGGGGCGTTCCGGCGCCGGCAGCAGTTGGAGTGTCCGCAACTGGAACCGCACCGTGTTGTCCCGGTCCACCTTCCTGCGGTGCTTGAAACACAGAATCTGTTCCAGGCATAGCTCCGGGTCCAGCGGTCGGAACGCTGGCTCGGAGCACTGCGGGGGAACGCCGAAGCGCCGGTTGAACCGAGGCACAAACTCATCGAGCACAGCCTGTGCCTGCTCCAGGGTGGTTGCGCCGGCCAGCCGCAGTTCGGCAACCAACCGGTCCTGAAAGGTGCCTCCGGTTCGCTCAACACGTCCCTTGGCCTGGGGCGACTGGGCGAAGATCATCTGGGTACCCATCTCATCCATGGCCCGGCTGAACTGGGTGGGCCCTGCAGGGAGGCCGGGTCCCGGCGTGTGCTTGAACACGGCGTGGCGATCGGTGTCGAGGGCCACGGGCACGCCGCGATGCTCCACCAAGGCGCGGATCAGCAGGAAGTAGCTGCGAGCGTCCTCATGCTCACAGAACAAGGCGCTCACCACCTGGCCGGTAGCATCGTCCACCGCGATCAGCAGCGTGAACGGCGGGGCCTGATCCCCCAACCACGGGTGATAGCTGCCGTCCATCTGGATCAGCATGCCCTCCTGGGGCATCCGTTGCCGACGGACTCGGTGTTTGGGTGGACGGCGGCGCCGGGGACTGCTCAGTCCAGCGTCCAGCAAGACCCGCCGCAGGGTGGTCCTGCCGATGTGAATGCCTTCCCGCTCCGCCAGCAGTTCCGCGAGGTGGGTGTGGTTGATGCCAGCGTACCGGGTCCGAGCCAGATGCGCCAGGTCGACGACCAGCGCCTCGGGCGTGGCGTTGACGGGTCGGCGACCGCGGTGGCCATGTGCCAAAGCCGCCGCGCCGCGTTCACGGTAGGCCGCCAGGATGCGGCGGGTGTGGCGGGAAGTTACTCCCATCAACTCGGCGGCCTGGTCCAAGGTCATGTGCTCTGCTGCCAGGCTGTTGAGAACCTGAAGTCTGCTTTGTTCTTTTGGGGTCAATGTCACATTCTCCATGATGTGACTGCGATGATGGGTCCCGGCCATCTCGACCAGGGTCTGACCCTTGATGTGACTGGCACGAATGCCTTCAAAATGATCTGTCGGCCCGATCCGAGATGGCCCAGACAGTGCCGACAGCCTCGGTGAGCAGTGACCTAATAGGAGCCTGGCTTCAAGCCCCATCGCAGTCTTGTCCGCTCACCTGGCTGGCGTGCCAACCGCGGCGTCATCTCCCAGGAGGTAGCAATGATAGGAGTCCCCGGTCGCGAAGGTAATCGCGATGTTCAGGTGATCATCGGAGTCGACACACACCAAGACGAGCACGTGGCGGTGGCCATTGACCGGCAAGGTGTCCGCCTCGGCGAACGTCACGCGCCAGCGACTACGCACGGATACGGAGAACTCGAATGGTGGTCCCTGAGTTTGGGGGAAGTTCGCGCCTTCGGGATCGAAGGCACGGGTTCCTACGGCGCTGGCATCGCCCGTTTCCTAACCGGTCGCGGATACACCGTCGTTGAGGTCAACCGACCCGATCGGTCCACCCGCTACCGGAAAGGGAAGAGCGATCCCACCGATGCGGAGATGGCAGCCCGGTCGGTTTTGGCCGGCGTAGCAGATGCCACGCCCAAGTCGGGCCAGGGCGAAGTCGAAATGATCCGCATGCTCAAGAGCACCAAGGACTCGGCCGTCAAGGCCCGCACCCAGGCGATCAACCAGATGAAGGCTTTGGTTGTCACCGCCCCAGCCGAACTTCGCGAAACCCTCGACGGTCTCCCCGCTGGTGCCCTCACCGCTCGGTGCAAGAGTTTCCGTATCAGTCGCCTGGACAATCCCACGGCGGCGGCCAAGTACGCTCTCCGCTCACTGGCCGGCCGCTACCGCCAACTGAGTGAGGAGATCCACGACCTCAAGGCCGAGCTGGAACGCCTCACCCAGACGGCATCGCCGACGCTGGTCAGCATGTTCGGCGTAGGACCTGACACGGCGGCGACCCTCCTGGTCACGGCTGGGAGCAACCCGGAACGCCTCCATTCCGAGGCTGCCTTCGCCGCGCTGTGCGGGGTGAGTCCGATACCTGCTTCCTCCGGGAAGACCAACCGGCATCGCTTGAACCGAGGTGGCGACCGCCAAGCCAATGCGGCTCTACACCGCATCGTCGTGGTCAGGCTTCGTTACGACCCCCGCACCAAGGCTTACATGTGCCGCCGCACCGGTGAGGGAATGAGCAAGACCGAGGTCATCCGTTGCCTCAAACGCTACGTTGCCCGCGAGGTCTTCTCCGCTCTCCAGAACTCCGCCGCAATAATCAGCAGCGCAGCTTGACATCTATAGGAGCATCATTATCGCTGGCTAGTACCGTGTCAATCTGGTTTTGTAGGGTAGATATGCTGGAGCTTACGGCGAGCATCTTGGCTGGGCTTTACGCTTTTTAAGCCGCGTAGGCAAGCGAATCTATGAGTCGGTGGTACAGAGCGGACGGGACTTTCCGTATATCAGGGTCAGCGGCGGACAGTGAAAAACCCTCGGACGCCAGCCACAAGTGGCGGCGCACCAGAGCGATGGCGTCCACGAAAGTCGGCGACGGCTTGGCGTACCAAGCCGCTGTACGATGGGCCGAGGGTCGTTGTTGCCGCAGCAGATGGGCCGCCAGGGTGGTCCATGAGAAGAGCCCCATCAGGATTGGCGTGGTGCGGGCAATGGCCCGGTCCGACCACTGGCGTTGGGTCTCCACGCCAAGGTGAGCCCGCACTTCCTGGAAGGTAACCTCCAGTTGCCAGCGCAGCACAAACCATTCCAGGATCTGTGTCGGGTCCACGGCCAGGTCAGTGCACAGCAAAGCCTGTGTGGCGAATTCGCCCTGGGGGTCCCGAACCAAGACCCAGCGGATGGGCACGGGCGGCTTGCCCGAGCGATACCAAACCGCCGTTTGCGAGGTGAGTTCCACCGTGCGGGTCGCGCCGTTGTACCAGGCTACCGCGGCGGTGGTCCAGTACAGACCGGGATGGTCGACGAGTAATTTCAGCGCGGGCAGGCGCCGGCCTTTCAGCGGGGGGCGACCGTTCCGGCCCGGCTGACGGGGCGGGGCCGGTTCATAGAGGGCGGCGTCCAGACGCAAGCGGGCGATGAGGGTAACGGGTTGAGCCAAGGATTGGCAGCAGTGGAGCAGGTCCAGTACGGCGTAGCTGCCGTCACCCACCAGCACCAGGGAGCGCTGCGGGAGCCAGCGGCGCAGTTGCAGGATCATCTGGCGGGCCCAGTCGGTGAGCTTTTTGTGGCGGCGTCCGCGCTGCCGGTAGTAGCGTGCCGAGGGCGCCAGCACGGTGAGGAAGGGCAAGGCCCAATAGCGTCCCGCCCAGGGAACCTGGCCCAGCCACATCAGGGAGATCCAGCGCAGGCCACTGGCCTTGACCAGGTGGCTCCGGCTGGAACGCACCGCATCGCGGTAGATGCCCAGGGATTTGATTTTGGGGCCGCGGCGCCGTTCCAGGGTTTCGTCGATGCCGAAGACCAACGGGCCATCGCCCTGATCCAGGTGCTGGAGCAGCAGCAACAGTAGGATGCGAGCCGCCTGGCGGGGCGACCACACCGCCCGATTGAGCACTTCATGGTAGCGGGCGTAGTCGCGGTGGTGGCTGCGGCCCATGACGCGCAGCGCCGCAGCCACGGTGCGTTGGCCTGGGGCCAGTATCGCGCCGACCAGCAGGATTTGGGCTTTCAGCCAGGTCGGGTTGCGAAACAGCGTGGCGAAGGGATGGAGTACGGGTAAAATTGCATCGGGCAGGGTGAGCATGGCTGGACCTTCTGTGGAAAGTGTGGTCCGGCCAGCTTACCCTGTCTTTATACTTTCCCTAAATTATGCGTAAAGTCCAGCTTGGGTGGTAAACCGCCAGTCTATGGCTGATTTTGCTGCGTTGCGCTCGCGTTCGAGCGCCGCAACCTCTCGCCGCAGCTCCGGCTCATCGCTGATACGGCGGTTCAGACACCCTCTGCGGAAGACGCTCAACTCGATCTCAGCCATGTTCAGCCAGCTGCCATGCGTAGGAGTGTAATGAAACTCGAGGCGTTGGGCGATGCGCCGAGCTTCGCACGGCTCAAATGCTTCGTAGAGCGAGCCGAGCTTGTGGGTGTTGAGGTTGTCCAGTACCAGCCTGACCACCTCGGCATCAGGGTAGGCCTCGTCCACCAGCCACCGCATCTGGTGCGCGAAGTCCACGGCAGTGCGGCGCTCGGTCACCTCCACATGTCTCCATCCACCCTTCGGCTCGCAGATCATGAACAGGTTCCGGGTCCCGTTTCGCTGGTACTCGGTGTCATAGCGTGCCACCCGTCCGGGGGCAGCCTCGATGGGCGGACGCACCTCCCCAGTCAATTGCCTGGAGGTCTCGTCGAAACACACTACCGGACGCTCCGGATTGTACTCCGGTTGGTACAGGTCCAGCACGTCCTCCATCCGCGCCACGAACTCCCCGCTCACCTTGGGGATACACCACTCTTTCTTCTGCCAGGGCTTGAGTTCGTTTTTTTGAGTATCTGGCGCACCGTCTCCAGGGAGATGCTCTCGGCAAACTCCAACTCCACCACCTGGTCGGCCAACAACTGGAGTGTCCAGTGCGTGTGCCCTTCGGGCGCGGCGCGGCACGCGAAGGCGATCAGGTGCGCTTCCTGCTTGCCGTCCAGCTTGCGCTCCTGGCCCGGCCGCGGTCGGTCATTGATGGCGGCCTCAAGTCCTTCCTCCACGTACCGCTTCCGCGCTCTGGCGACCGTGGCCGCGTTGACCAACAGCACATCGGCTATCTCACGGTCCCGAAGCCCCTGGTCAGCCTTGAGCAGCGACAGCGCACGCTTCACGGTGCGCACTGACGCCTTGCCTCGCTGGGAAACCTCATTGAGACGGGAGCGTTCGGCCTCGGTCAACTCTACTTTATACTTGATGGCAGCCATGGCTGGGCACTTCCTCACACAAAGATCATGCCCCAGTATGGCTGCTTTCTTATATTCTTACAAATCTACCTGGCAACGGTACTAAACCAAAGCCAAGGTGAAATGCGCAGACGCATGGGGTAAATTTATGAAGGAACCGAGGTAGCTGGTCTCAGAAATTGCGAGGGGTTGGTGATGGGCGTGAGGGAGATAGACCGGTCTCTGGAACAATGGCAGATGGGAGTCAAGGACTTGCGGCGGCGTGTGATTCTGGCTCCCACGCCCTGGGAGCGGGAGCGGTGGTACGCCATCCTGCTGCTGGCTCAGGGCTTGACGGCGGAGGCGACGGCGGAGGCGCTGGAGCGGGACCCCCACACTATCGGGCGTTGGGCGTCGGCCTTCGGTGAGGGAGGGCCTGCGGCCCTGATATTCGAGCAGACCGGTGGTTCCCCCCCGCCCTTGACCAGACGCAGCAGGAGGAGTTGAAAGGGGCGGTGGAACAACCGCCCGCTGCGGCGGGCATCCAACTGGCCAACTGGTATTGGAGGGTGGTGCGTCAGTTTGTTTCAGAACGGTTTGGCATCAGCCTGTGCCGCAGCAGTTGCCTGAACTGGCTTTACCGGCTGGGGTTTGCCTGCAAGCGCCCCAAGAAGCGTCTGCTCAAGGCGAATGAGTCCAAGCGGGAGGCCTTCGTGGCGAAGTACGCCGCCCTGTGGGAGGAGGCCCAACGGACTGAAGCCAGCATATTCTTTGCTGATGAGGCCCACTTCCGGGCGGACGCGGAATTGCGGGGCAAGTGGGTGCTGAAGGGTAAGCCTGCGTTGGTGGACTCCAATAGCCCGCGGTATGGGGAGAAGGCCAGCTACTATTCAGCGGTGTGCCTGGAGACGGGCGAGGTGGAATGGATGGAACTGGAGGGCAACAGCAACAGCGGGACCTCGGTTGCCTTTCTGACGCAACTGCCTGACGCAACTGAAGGAAAAGCATCCAGGGCCGCTGCGGGTCATCTGGGACAATGCGCCGGCCCACCGTGGGGAGGCGGTGCGGGAGTACCTCAGGACGCCTGAGCTGGAGCTGAGGCTGGTGAACCTGCCGGGCTACAGCCCGGACTTCAACGCCGATGAGGCTATCTGGGGCTGGGCGAGAGAGGAGGCCACTGGCAATCTGTGCCTGGGGAGCAGGGCGGCGGTACAGGAGAGGGTCGGCAAATTCCTGGCCGGGCTGTCCAGCCGGAAAGACGAGGTGAGACGGCGCTGCCGGACGGTCCTGCAATCAAGGGCCGAAACACTCCCGCGAGACTCCCGCCCCGATTCCCAGCACCCGGCAAATGCACATCCCACCTTGGCTTTGGTTTAGTTAGTCGGGACCTTTTCGCTGGACGTCGACACTGACCTCATCCAGAACACTGTCCTACGATTTCAACCTTACTCAGCGAGTATTGGTCTGCCGCCCTGCCAGCGGTTCGATGATGCTAAACTGGCGCATCGTACCGGCGTTTGTAACGCCAAAGTCGGCAGACTCCGTAGACAATCCGGCGGACTCAGTCTAGGCCATTCGCACACTCACGGAGGGATCATGGCTCGCACCCCAATCGTAACCAGAGAATCAGTGCCACAAAATCAGCTGGCGGCTTTCGACGCGATGGTCGCGGAGCGTGGCGGAGTACCAACCACCGGCCCCGGTTCCGTAATGCTCAACGCTCCTGATGCCGCCGAGCGAGCGCTCGGTTTGGCGCTATACCTGCGGACCGACACTTCGCTGGAACCCCGCATACGGGAGTTGGCGATGCTGGTGGCGGCTCGGGAAAATAACTGCCAGTTCATCTGGAACGCCCACGCTCCGCCAGCGCGTCAGGCGGGTTTGCGCGACGAGATTGTGGATTCCCTCCGCGACAAAAGAGAGCTGCCAAACCCGGCGGCGGACGAAGCCGCAGTCGTGAGCTACGGACAGGAATTCTTCCGAACCAGGCACGTTAGCCAGGCCACATTCGACGTGGTGGTGGCCCAATTTGGCGTTGCAGGCACCACCGAGTTGACCACCCTCATGGGCTGCTACGCGATGCTGGCGTTCAACGTAAACGCTTTCGGCGTTGAACTGCCGGAGCAACTGACCGAAGTGCCGCTGCCCATCTAGGTTCTGGGCCGGTCGCCAGGGGAAACCCATGCCGACGGCACGGCCACCGGAACGTTTGCCCCGGCACAATGCAACAGAACCGAGCGCGGTCCAACAGACCGGCACGATGCAAAAGATTGGAGGGGAAGATATGACCAGTCCACGCGTAGAATGGCTCGCTCAGGTGGTGGAAGATGCCATTGAACCTGGGTTGCCCATTTGCGACCCACACCACCACTTTTGGGATCGCGCCGGCGACCGCTATCTCCTCGACCAGCTTACCGAAGACATTGGCGGCGGTCACAACATTGCCCAGACGGTTTTCATCGAATGCCATTCCATGTACCGGGCTCAGGGGCCTGCAGAGTTGCGGTCCGTCGGCGAAACCGAATTCGTGCAGGGCATCGCCGCCCAGAGCGCCAGCGGGCAATTCGGCCCAACGGCAGTCGCCGCCGGCATCGTGGCCAACGCCAATCTGATGCTGGGCTCAGCCGTGCAACCGGTACTGGAAGCCCACATCGCCGCCAGCGGCAACCGGTTCCGGGGCATCAGGTTCTCCTGCGCCTGGGACGCCAGTCCCGAAGTAGCGCCCGGCAGTACCAACACTCCGGGAATGCTGCAGGATTCCGGTTTCCGCGCCGGCTTTGATTGCCTGCAGAAGCTGGGCCTGAGTTTTGACGCGCTGGTATATCACACTCAACTCGGTGAACTCGCCGACCTGGCGGCAGCCTTCCCCGACGCCAAAATCATCCTGAACCATGTCGGGCGTCCCCTCGGTGTCGGTCCCTACGCGGCGCAGAGGGAGCAGGTGTTCGCGGACTGGCAGGTCGGCATCGCCGCCGTTGCCGCTCACCCCAACGTGGTCGTAAAGCTGGGCGGGTTTGGCAACCTGATCAGCGGTCACGGCTGGAATCTGCAACTCGTTCCGCCGACATCTGCGGAGGTAGCCGAGGTCATCGCGCCCTGGCTGACCTTCTGCATCGACCAGTTCGGGCCGGAACGCTGTATGTTCGAAAGTAATTTCCCCGTGGACAAAGCGTCCTACGCATACACCACGGTGTGGAACGCGTTCAAGCACGTTACAAGCGGTTTCTCACCCGCAGAGAAAGCCGCTATGTTCCAGGGCACGGCGGTTAAAGCCTACCGTCTCTAGCACGTCCTCTATTCGCTCCCTCTCCCTTGATGGGAGAGGGTTGGGGTGAGGGTGATGACCCCACACCGCCAACATCTTCACAAAGGAGAACACGATGACACTGCAATGGGAACACGTCGCCGGACCATTCAGCCGCTTGACCGAAGGCCCTGCCTGGGATGGCAAGCGGATGCTGTTTACCTACATTCCGGCCAGCCGCATCATGGCCTACGACCCGGAGACCGGGGAGTGCAGCATCTACCGTGAGAACACCAACCACACCAACGGCCTCGCCTTCGACGCTGATGGCCGCCTGTACGGTTGCTGCTCCGGTGGGCGCGCTATCGTTCGCTTCGAGCCGGACGGTAGCACGACCACTATCGTTGACAGTTTGGATGGCCAGCCATTGAACACGCCCAACGACCTTGCCATCGACCGGAAGGGCCGTATCTGGTTCAGCAATCCCTGGAACGCCGTCAACATCGACCCCAGCGAACAACAGGTAATCGCGAACAAGGACATTCTGCGCGCCGACCCTCAACCCGACGGCACCTGGACCTGCCAGCGAATGACGTTCGACACCACCGGCACCAACGGATTGCTCATATCGCCGGACGACAGTCATCTGCACATGATCCAGACCGACGCCGAGCCCGGCGGTGTGCGCGAGCTGCGCTCTTATCCCATCAATGCCGACGGGTCGTTGGGCCAGTACATCGTGCTGCACCAGTTCGGCCAGGACCACCGCGGCCCACAGCGCGGCATTGACGGTATGTGCCTCGATTCGGAAGGCAACATCGTCGGCACCGCAGGCAACTATGAGAGCGGGCCGGGCCCCATGATTTACGTCTGGACACCGGCGGGCAGAGTTCTGGAAACCTACCCGATGCCGGTGGGTGTGGATATGCCGACCAACTGCGCCTTCGGCGACACCGACCAGAGCAGCGTGTACGTTACCACCATCGGGGGGCACCTCCTCCGGCTACGCAACACCGGGCGTCGCGGCTGGATAATGTGGCCGCCGGTTCGCTAGCCGGCGCCCCTCATCGCAAGCAGTGCATCAATCTAACCCCTCTCCCTCGATGGGAGAAGGCAGGGGTGAGGGTGAAAATCCCGGCTGTTAGCAATCTCACCAAGGAGAGGAAACAAGCATGAAATACGACGTCATCGTTATCGGCGCTGGTTCAGCGGGTTGTGTCGTTGCCGCCCGGCTTTCGGAAGACCCCGATCGCTCAGTGCTGCTGCTGGAAGCGGGCCCCGACTATCCCGACTTTGAGAACTACCCAGACGACCTGAAATTCGGTTACAACGCCACGGCATCCACGCCCGGCGCACCCCACAACTGGTCGTTCCAGGCACAGGGTCGCCCCGAGCAAACCGAACCCATGCCGGTGCCGCGTGGCAAAGTCGTCGGGGGCACCAGCGCCATCAACGGCCAGGTTATCCTGCGCGGCGTTCCGGAAGACTATGACTCGTGGGCGGCCATGGGCAACGATGAATGGGCTTACGTCAAAGTCCTGCCCTATCTCCGAAAGCTGGAAACCGATACCGACATCCGCGACGACTTCCACGGCACCGACGGGCCTATACCGGTGCGTCGTTTCCAGAAGCCAGAATGGTTGCCGTTCCAAAACGCCTTTTATCAATCGGCGATTGACGCTGGATACCGGGAAGACCCGGATTTGAACCATCCCGATTCCGGCGGCGTCGGGCCCATCCCGATGAACAACCCCAACGGCATCCGCATGAGCACGGGCTTGACCTACATCAACCCCAACCGGCACCGGTTGAATCTGACCGTGCGTGGCAACGTGGTGGTACGGCGCATTCTGTTCGTGGGCAACAAAGTATCGGGCGTTGAAGTGGAAAGTGGCGGCGAGGTTTTTCAGGTGGAAGCCGATCAGGTGGTCCTCAGCGGCGGCGCCATCGCTTCCCCCCAGATACTGATGCTTTCCGGCGTGGGCCCGGCCGACCATCTGCGCAGCCACGGCATTTCCGTCGTTTTGGACTCCCCGGGTGTGGGCAAGAATTTCCGCGACCATCCGATGGCTCCCGTACGCCTCAGAGTCAAGGACGATTTCCCGCAGGACGCCGAGGCACCACGGATTCAGGCCGCGCTACGCTACACGGCGAGCGGCTCAAACCTGCGCAACGACATCCAGATAATGCCTTCCTCGTTCTCATTCCCGTTGGGAGGCGACCCGCTGGAAGGCGAGGGCGTGCGGTTCTCCTGCATCCTGGAGCTGGCCGCCGGCCAGGGCGAGGTTACCCTCGCATCGTCAAACCCTCACGACCAGCCCAATCTGTATTACGGGTTCCTGGAAGAACAATCAGACCGGGAGCGGTTACGTGAAGCCGTGCGCATCTGCTTCGGATTGCTGGAACACGACGCCTTCAAGGACATCGTCGACGGCCCGTTGACCCCAACCCACGACGATCTGGCCTCCGACGCTACGTTGGACGACTGGCTCAACCGCAATGTCACCACTTCACAGCATCTGGCCGGCACGTGCAAAATGGGTCCCGATTCCGACCCCATGGCAGTGGTTGACCAGTTTTGCCGGGTTCGCGGGCTGGAAGGATTGCGGGTCGCAGACACATCCGTTATGCCGAACGTGGTGCGCGCCAACACCAACACCACCGCGATAACCATCGGGGAGCGAGTCGCTGACTGGATCAAAACCCAATAGCGGAATTCAACGCCGCGCCCGCCGAGGCGAACGCGCTGCGACGCCCGCGTCAGTCACCCTGGTTTCAGGCGTGGGCCCCGTCGCGGCGCTGCCGTTTGCGGCCCCGGGCGGACAGTTCCATCTTGCGCAGGCGCAGGTTCTGAGGCGTTACCTCAACCAACTCATCGTCGTCGATAAACGCCAGGGCCTCCTCCAGGCTCATCCGGATGGTAGCGTTCAGCCGTTTGGCCACGTCTGCCGTTGACGAGCGCATGTTGGTCAGCTTCTTTTCCTTGCAGACGTTTACCTCGATATCGCCGTCCCGGCGCTGGCTGCCGACGATCATTCCTGCGTAGACCATGGTGCCAGGATCGATGAAGGTGTCGCCACGGCCCTGGGCATTGAGGAGCCCGTAGGTAACGGCCGGCCCGCCCTCGGAGGCTACCAATACACCGCTGCGTTGGGACTTTATTTCGCCTTCCATTGGTTCATAGGACGTGAAAATGCTGTTCTTCACGCCGTCGCCACGGGTTGTCCGCAGGAAAAAAGCGTTGAATCCGATCAGTCCGCGCGTGGGTATCTTGTACTCCATGTGAACGTAGCCGTTCTCGTCGTACCGCATATCCCGCATCTGGCCCAGGTGCCCGGACAGGTATTCAGTCAGCGCCCCCACGTACTCTTCTCGGGTGGTCAAATTGAGAATCTCGAATGGCTCGTGGATTCTGCCGTCAACGACTTTGGTAATCGGCGCGGGACGGGACACCTGGAATTCGTACTGCTCGCGACGCATGGTCTCAACGAGAATGGAAAGGTGCAACTCTCCCCGTCCGGCCACCACGAACACATCCGGGCTGGGAGTGGCTTCGACCTGCATGCTGACGTTGGTTCGTAGCTCACGCATGAGCCGCTCGTACAAATTGCGGGACGTGCAGTGCGAACCTTCCTTGCCCATGAACGGCGACGTGCTGACGCCGAATGTCATCCGCACGGTCGGTTCGTTAATGTCGATAGACGGCAGGGCCACCGGGTTTTCGCGACAGGCTATGGTGTCGCCTATCGAAACCCCCTCCGGGCCAGTAACCGCCACCACGTCCCCGGCATAGGCTTCCGCTACCTCCACCCGTTCCACGCCGCGGAACACGCAGATGCGCTCCAGGTTGTGAATGGTGGGTTCGCCATTTCGGGTCATCAAAGCCACGTCGTCCCGTAGCTTGAGCGTGCCGTTGGTAATGCGGCCCACGGCCACCTGACCCATGTAATTGTTGTAGTCCAGCGCCGCAACCAGCATTTGCAGCGGAGCATCCGGATCGCCGGTAGGCGCTGGCACCGAATCGAGGACCGCCTCAAAAAGAGGCTGCATATCCGTCCCCCGAACGTCCGGGTCGGCGGATGCGTAGCCCTCGCGGGCTGAAGTGTACAACACCGGATAATCGAGTTGCTCGGACTTGGTCGCGAGTTCCAGGAACAAATCCTGGACCAGGCCTACCACTTCGGCAATCCTGGCCTCGGGGCGATCAACCTTGTTGATTACCACCATGGGGGTCACGTTCTGTTGCAGCGCCTGGCGCAGCACGTAAGTCGTCTGGGGCATGGGGCCGTCCACGGCATCCACCAGCAGCAGGCAGCCGTCGGCCATGTTCATCACCCGTTCCACCTCGCCGCTGAAATCAGCATGGCCCGGCGTGTCGATGATGTTGATGCGAACGCCGTTGAAGGAAACCGAGGCATTTTTGGCCAGGATCGTGATGCCCCGCTCCCGCTCCAGCGGGTTGGTGTCCATGATCAACTCACCGACCTGCTGGTGGTCGCGGAACACTTTGCCCTGTTTCAACAACGCATCAACCAGCGTTGTCTTGCCGTGATCGACGTGGGCTATGATGGCCAAATTGCGGATATCGTTGTTTCGGTAGTCACTCAAAGCAGTTCACCCCATCAGCTATGATAGCATCCGTTCGTCAATATTGCAGGGTTTTACCCGTTAACGGCAGGGCAATCGCGTCTTATCCGAGGAGTACTTTTAGCAGGTAGTCTTCACGCCAACCGGCGTTGAGGCGTTTGCCTTGGATGCCCACTTTCAGGGTGTTCTCGTTTTTCAGCAGGTTGTGGGAGATCTGACGCAGGGTGGCCAGGTTCTGTGGTCCGTGGGCCTTGCGCACTCGGCACTGGTCTTCTCGAAAGGTTACATCCAAAGTCCAATGCAGTGAGTTCTCGATGCTCCAATGGCTCCTGACGGCAGCCAGCAGTTGTCCTGCTGGGGCCGCCCGGCTGCTGATGTAGTAGCGAGGTTGACTGATAGCGCCGGCTGCGGTCTCACGATGGCCGACCACTTTGATGGCGGCCTTCAGTTGGGGCCATTGCCCGTGGGGGTTGATGTAGTCCAGGCAATCCGTCTCGGTGATGGTCCAGCATTCCCGCCGTTCCACCCGTCCGTGTCCCTTGTTCACGGTCTGGGAGTAGTCGTAGGGCACCCCGTCAAAGCCCAATGCTTCCGCCCCCTCGAACAGGTCTCGGATGCCCTCGTGGAGTTGTCCTTGATTCTCCTTCACCGCCAGCACGTAATCGGCCCCGCCGTCCACGATCTGCTGGGCAATCTCCCGCTGGCAGCCCATGGCGTCAATGGTCACGATGCAGCCTTGCAGATCCAGCAAGTCCAGCAGTTGGGGAATGGCGGTGATCTCATTGGACTTCTCCGCCGTCCTGACCTGACCTAAAGTCAGGGTGTTCTGCGTGGCCCAAGCGCTGACCAGATGCATGGCTCCCTTGCCACCCGCGCAGTCGTGAGAACGCCGGGCCGTCTTCCCGTCAATGGCCACCACCTCCTCGGGCAGCAACTCAGCGATGGCTTGGGTCCAGGCCATGAAGCAACTCTGGAACTGCTCTGGGTCCAGACGGGCAAAAACATCGCCGAAGGTGTCAGGGGAGGGAATCCCCCCGGGCAGCTCCAGAAAGGTTTGGAACCATTCCAGCTTGCTCCTGCCGAAGAGCTCCACATGCACCCAGGAATCGGCTCCGCAGATGATGGCGCAAATGGCGATGGCGATGATGTCCACCAGTTTGTGGCGTCGGGTGCGTTCCACCCTGGGGTCGTCCAGATCAGCGAAATGATCCAGGACCGATACATGATGCGATTCTGCCATGGTCCGTTGCCCCCTCTCGTTTTATCGAATCGGGCAACATTGGTATAATTCTAAAAATTATCATTAAGACGCGATTGCCCTGCGGTTAACGACTTTCGATCGCCCACCAAAATAAACCTCCCCGCACATCCCGATCCCGCCGAATGGCCACACCAACCCTCCGTTCGTCCTGAGCCTGTCGAAGGACCACCCGGAGCCCGTCGCAGGATCAACCGTCGCCCGCCGACCATCGAACAACCCGCGACACCCACCCCCCTTAACCCCTCCGATTGCACCGCTCTAACATCAATCTTGTCAGGCAAATCTACCAGTTCCAACATCTCATCGGAGCAGGGGGCAGGTTCTCACGGCCAACCCCGTCAGCATAAAATCACAACACGTCGGGTCTCGGGTGTAGCAGATTCATTCCACTGCGCTGCCGAGCCTGTACAGCGGCGACAGCCCAGCGCCTCGTCTCGCAGCAGTCCTCGTGGCTGCCGATTAACGGCGGAAAAGTAAGCATAAATTCGTTGTGTACCCCGGCCGTACGCTGACCCAGAACTCGCACCCCTGCTCCGTAAACCACCAACCCACCGCCTGACAGCCACCAACATCACCGCCTCACCCAAACCCCAATCCACCGAAAAGATGAGTGTCGCGGTGTGCTGAAGGGGTAAGAAAGTGCTCCTGTGCATCTGGGATAATGGCTTTTGAAACAGGAAACCGTCCCCAGGCCAGGAGCACCCAAAAGATGCTAGCAGATGACCACCCCGACCGCATCCAAATCGCCTTTGACGACCACCGCCTGGTGGCCAATGCTGGGCTGATCCTGCCAGCCACGCTGGGCCGGCATCTGGGCCGGCCCGAACTGGTTGACCGGCACCTGGACCTGGGTCGCGCCCCAGGCCGAGCCAACACCGGCGACAAGGTGATGACGCTGGTGGCGTCTGCTCTGGCCGGAGGAGACTGCATTGACGACGCCGACGTGCTGCGCACCGGCGGGACGGCTAGCGCCATCGGCTGCGTAGTCAAGGCGCCATCCACCCTGGGGACCTTCCTGCGCAGTTTCCGGTGGGGCCACGTCCGCCAACTGGATCGGGTCAGCCGGGAGCTGCTGGCCCGGGCCTGGGCGGCTGGGGCCGGACCCGGCGACGGGCCGTTGACCATCGACCTGGACTCCACCATCTGCGAGACATACGGTCTGGCCAAGGAGGGGGCGCGCGACCACGGCTACACCGGCCAGCGAGGCTATCACCCGCTGCTGGCCATTGCCGCCGGCACCGGCGACGTGCTGATGGCTCGGCTGCGCAAGGGCCGCGCCAACACCGTTCGGGGCGCCGCCCACTTTCTACGCGAGACGGTGGGGCGAGTACGCTACGCTGGCGCCAGAGGACAACTCACGGTGCGGGCTGACAGCGGCTTCTACACCCACGCCATCGTCGCCGTCTGCCGCAAGATGGATGTGCGCTACTCCATCACCGTCCGCCAGCAAGCCCGCCTGCGGAATATCATCGAGGCCATACCCGAGACTGACTGGACGCCGATTCCCTACTGGATGGACGGCGCCGCCGACGTGGCGGAGACCACCTACGTCCCCTTCCAGGATGAGCCCGACGCCGCACCGGTGCGGCTCATCGTCCGGCGGGTGAAGCCCACGCCCGGCTCCCAGCTGGCCCTCTTCGCCAGCTACAGCTATCACGGCTTCATCACCGACCGAGACGGGGACACCCTGGAACTGGAGGTGATAGACGACAATTAGTCCTGCCGGTAACGTCGACTATTTTTGCCGGTCGATATGGGGTAATCATTCGGTACGGAGGTACCGTTGATTACAGACCGACAAACCAGGCTATTGAGGCAGAAACGTATGGAAGGCAAGACACAGGAAACGGCAGGGGCCAAGGCTGGGATGAGCGTGCGTTCAGCGCGCAAGTGGCAGAGTGGCCCATTGCCGTCGCAGGCGAAACCGGAGCATCGGTGGCGCACTCGGCCGGATCCCTTCGACGGGGTGTGGGAGGATGAGATTGAGCCGCTGCTGCGGAATGATCCGACGGGCAAGCTGTAGGCAACGACAATTATCGACTGCCCTTCGACAAGCTCAGGAGGAGGAGCAGCATCCCGGGCGGTTCAGCGCGTCCCAGCTGCGCACCCTGCAACGACGATTGCAGGCCCTTCGACCGGCTCAGGAGGCGGGCGCTGCATGGTCCGGATCAGGAGGTGTACTTCCCCCAGGTGCATCCGCCGGGACGGGAGGCCCAGTTCGACTTCACCCACTGCGGGGAACTCAAGGTGACCATCGCCGGACAGTCCTACCCCCACCTGCTGTTCCAGCTGATACTCAGCCACTCGGGATGGCGCTACGCTGAGGTCGCCGCCGGTGAGACCTTCCTGGCCTTGCAGCAGGGATTGCAGAATGCCCTCTGGACCCTGGGCGGCGTTCCAGAGGTGGTGCGCAGCGACAATACCGCGGCTGCCACTCACGAATTGCGCAGCAGCCGCGGCCGCGCTCTTAACGACAATTACGCCGCCCTGCTGGACCACTACGGCCTCCGCTCCACCCGCATCAATCCCGGCCAGAGCCATGAAAACGGCGTCGCCGAGCACGCCCACTACCGCTTGAAGGACGCCATCGACCAGGCCCTCATCCTGCGGGGCAGCCGCGATTTCGACACTGTCGACGACTACGCCAGCTTCGTCCGGCAGATGGTGGAGAGACGCAATCGCCTGGTACAGGGGAAGCTGGAGCAGGAGTTGCTTTGCCTGGGCTCCCTACCGCCAGCCCCGGTGCCGGAATACGTCAACTACCAGTCCAAGGTGCGCAAGTGGTGCACCATCCAGGTAGCGGGACATAGCTACAGCGTGCCCTCCCGCCTCATCGGCAAGGAGGTGCAGATCCGTCTGTACGCCGACTGGGCGGAAGTGTACTACAAGGGCCACTTGGTGGAACGGATGGAACGGGTGCGTGGCGAGGGGGAAGCCAACGTCAATTACCGCCACGTCATTGGGTCGCTGGTGCGCAAGCCCGGAGCCTTTGCCCGCTACCGCTTCCGGGAGCAGCTATTTCCCACCAGGCACTTCCGGCTGACCTACGACGCGCTCAGGGAATGGCGCGGGGAGCGTGCCGACGTGGAGTAGGTGCGGATCCTGCACCTGGCGGCGACCACCATGGAAGCCACGGTGGACAGCGCGCTGTCGTTACTGCTGGAGGCGGGTGAGTCCTTCGACTACGCGGAGGTGCGGGACCTGGCCGAGCCCAAGGTGCCCGAAGCTCCGGTGCTGGTCTGGGAAGCCGGACCTGAAAATCTACGACCGCCTGCTCACGGTCAGCCTGGCGGCGGCGGGGGTGTGCGCATGACGGACACCAGCGTGATGCAGGACCGCATCGGCCAGCTGTGCGGCCAATTCAAGCTGCCCACGGTGGGCGCCCAGTCGGTGGCTCGTTTCACCGCCGCTGGACACGGCGATGCCCTGGCAACTTTCCTGGAGGTACTGGAACAGGAAGCTGAGGATCGCCGCCACCGGCGCATCAACCGGCTGCGCCGGGAGTCCCGGCTGCCCTCGGGCAAGACCTGGGAAACCTTCGAGCACGACCGAGTCCCCCTGGCGCTGCGGCAGCAACTGGACCAGCTGGCCCAGGGCAGCTTTGTGGAGCGCGGCGTCAACGTGCTGGCCTTCGGGCTGCCCGGCACCGGCAAGACCCACGCCCGGTGCGCCCTGGGCCACCGCCTGGTGGAAGCCGGCCACTCCGTCCTTTTCGCTCCGGCCTACCGCCTGGTGCAGGAACTGCTCGCCGCCAAGCGCGATCTGGACCTGCCCCGCCAGCTGCGCAAGCTGGACAACTTCGACTTCCTGCTCCTCGACGACCTGGGCTACCGGCCCCAGGGCGCCGAGGAATCGGAGGTCCTCTTCACCCTCATCGCCGAACGCTACGAGCGCCGGTCGTTGGGCATCACGTCAAACCTGGTCTTCTCAGAGTGGGAGCGCATCTTTGCCAACCCCATGGCCACCGCCGCGGCGATTGACCGGGTCGTGCACCACTCCGTCATCCTGGAGTTTGACGTCCCCAGCTACCGGACCAACGCTGCCCAGCAACGCGTCCAGGCCAAGGAGGTGAACCGGCAAAACTGATTGACGCCAACAGGACCGGCAAATATAGTTGACGCGGGACAGGAGGCCGACCATCGGCGCCACGCCGAGATCGAGAACGCCATCCGAGACCTCAAGTACGGCGTCGGGCTCAACCATCTCCCCTCAGGCCGCTTCGCCGCCAACGGCGCCTGGCTGGCGGTGCAGGTGATGGCCCACAACCTGGCCCGCTGGACCGCGCGCATCGGTCTGGGTGAGCAACTGGTAACCACCAAGACCCTCCGACGACGCTTCTTCTCCCTCGCCGGACGGCTCACCCGCTCGGCGCGCCGCCTCACTTTGCATCTTCCCCAGCGCTGGCCCTGGAAAAACCAGTTCAGTCGCGCCTTGGCTCGATTGCGAGCAATTCCACTCCCAGCCTGACGGCACCGCTGGTGTCAACGCCGACGGAGATCTGACCCACTCACCAGACTACCCGACCGCCTCGCAGACTTGCGCCAGGCTGGTCCCCGAGCGTCTCTTGCTGCACACTACCCTGACAATTTCGCCCAGCATCGCCACCGCGGGCCGCCATCATCGTGTCTGTGTGGCTATCTCACGCCGCCCTCATCCCCATCTATTGGAATCGGGCTTGCCCCGTTCGCCTTCCCTTGCCCATCATCCCTGGTGTCAACGCCACGGCCCATCGCTTCGGTGGATTCGGGCCAAAGGAGCCGCCATCCCCATCACCACCGTCTTAACGGCGCAGGCCGTTATCCAGCGGCGGCGCCTAGCCATCGCCGCAATCTTGGTCATTATTGTTACACCGCTTCGGTATCCCGGTTGCGATGTTCGATGAGGCGACCCCGATCTATGCCCTCACGCATCCGCCCATATTCCGATGACAATTCGGCCCCGGCAATCAGAATGAAGGCCGAGAAATAGATCCACACCAGCAACGCAACCACCGATCCCAGAGAACCGTAGACTTTTTCGTAGTCGGCGAAGTGATCCAGATAAAGAACGAAGCCACTTTTGCTAACCTCGAACGCGATGCCGGCCAGCAGCACGCCGGGCCAGATGTAACGCCAGTGCGTTTTCGTGTTGGGGATGTATTTGTAAATCAGGAGAAATATCGCCAGCGTGAATACGAACGGCACCAATCTGGCGATGATGCTCGTGCCCTCGCCAATCAGAAATTCGATCCGGCCGATGCCGGCCAGGTCAATTTGGGACAGGAACTGCAACAACGCAGTGGTCCCCACGGAAAGCAGGAACAACAGCCCCACGCCGACCGCCATTGCGATGTGCCGCAACTTGGCCAGCCAGAAGGGACGGTCTCGATGGACGTCCCACGCACGATTGACGGCGCGACTGATGGCCCCGAATACCGCGCTGGCAGTCCAGAACAGGCCAAGCACGCTGAAGACGCCGAGGAAACTCCTCACACTTCCCACCGCGTCGGCATTGGTGTTCAGCGTATCCGTTGCGCCGGGCAAATAGGTCAGAAAGAACGCCATCAGCTGCGCCTGAACGTCGGTGGAATCAAGAACGACGCTCAACAGGGCCACCAGCCCCAGCGTCATGGGGAACAGCGACAGGATGGCATAAAACGCAACGCCGGCAGCCATGTGCGTAGCATCGTCGTCGCGCAGTTCGCGCACCGTCCGGCCCACCAACACGAAGGGCGGTATCGAATTCAGTCGGGCCTGAATCTGCGATTCTTTGGCACGCAGACGCCGCATACGTTGGCGCAACCAAAACGTCGCCAGGATTTTCGATCTCTGCCACGGCCGGGTTTTCATGTTCAATTAATTATCGCAACAGCAGAAGGTCACGAAATCCGCTGCATCAATATCGATATTGGCCATTCACGCACGAAAGGGCCTGCATCCGGTCCACCCCGTGGAAGAATGATGGCATGAATTTTGGGATTGGCCTAGCGCCATTATTGGCGCCTGACACCCTCGCGCTAGTGAAATCGAAGCCTTCCTTTCTACTTTACCAGACCAGGATTTTTTGCAACCAGCCGGGCTAACCACGGCCGGCACGAATTGACTCTACCCTTCCCGCGACAGGTTCAGGGCCCCTCAACCAGCGCCTTCAGTTGCTTGAGTTGCTTACCGTCGGTGAAGCGGATCACGAGGCGGAGCAGCGGTGCTATTACGCGCCACCACGTCCCCTGAAAGTTGCAGCTGGCGACCAGCGTAACTCGGCTCGCGTCACCCAGATCGTGGACTTCGTAGGTGTAGTCCGCCGTAACCCCACCCTGTACAGAACGCAGGGTGATGGAGCGGCCCACGTCGCAGCGGGTGATGGCGGTCGTGCGGTCAGCGCCGCGAGCCTGGAAGGTCAACTGAGTGCCGGCGACGGTGTCTCCGTGACTCTCCATCCGGTCGATGCCAGGCATCCAGCGGTGTGCGTTGCTCCAGTCGGTGAGGGTGTCCCACACTTGGCTGGCCGGCCTCCGGATTATCTCTTCGACGGAGAATGACTGCGCCATCGTCTGCCTCTTTGCCCTGATGGATCCAGCGCTGACGAGTCGGGATCGGCTCTGGCGGCACAGTTAGTCCCAGTCAAAGATAGCCCCAGTCACCGTTAACCCCAGTGAAGGTAGCTCCAGTTAACGGTGCCGACCGTGACATCAAACACCCCGTTCCGTGAACACGGCGTCGGCCTGCTCCAGGGCCTCCTCCACATACGGCCAACCTCGATACCAACCCGCTTGTGAGAAAACCTCGCAGATTTCGCGGCGACTCATGCCAAGGTTAAGGGCGTAGCCGATGTGCTCCCTTAGTTGCTCCATGTGTCTACGACACATCAGCGCCACCAGGATGCACACCGTGCGCTCTTTGGGTGTGAGGTCGCCGCGGGCAAACACTTCGCCGTAGTTGTAAGCGTCCACCAGTTCCGCGGTCTCCGGGACCAGCTGGTGGGACAGGGTGTTTTCCAGGTCAACATCGGCCTGCCGACCCCAGCTGCCGCTCCGGAGACGTCGCCCCCGTTCCAGCTTATCTTCTACTGACTGCACCCAATCGGCCCTCAGCGGCTCGTTGTCTTCGCGCTGCCAAATCTCCTGCTCGTTGATCACGCGCTGGGCTTGGGCCAGGGAAGAAACGGTGGCGGGGATTCCAGCGTAGAAAATCAGCTGCAAGAAAATCCCTTTTATCTTTTGCGGAGACATTCCCAGGGAAAGTCCGACCCTGATCTGGTGCTGTAGCCCGAACTCCCAGCCGTTGCAGCACTGGGCCGAGATGGTGGCCAAACTCCGCAGCGTTACATCCAGGCCCGGCACCTGCCAGATGCCGCCCCACATGACCTCTTCCTGCAGCTTGACGTAGTCTTTGCTGATGTCCGGCAACGCACCGGTCAGCCGGCCCTGGGGCACATACTGGTCAATAAAAGCGTGGAGATTGGCAGCCTTCCGGGCGAGGCCATCTGCGGTGTCCATCTTTCGTTCTCCTGTTGCTGAACTTGCCCAACCAGGCCCGGAATTCGGGAATCCCGCCGGCTCAGATAACGCGTTCCTGGAAAACTTCGTTAGCCTGCACCAGGGCATCCTCAACGCAAGGCCAGCCTCGATACCAGCCAGCCTGGGCGAACACCTCGCAAATCTGCTTCTGGTCAAGCCCAGCGTCCAACGCATACCCAATGTACCGTTTCAGTTGTTTCATGTGCCCGCGACACAACAGCGCCGCCAGGATACACACCATGCGTTCTTTGGCGCTGAGGTCTGCTCGCCTCCATACCTCGCCGAAGTGATAGCCGTCAACCAGGTCGGCGGCTTCCGGCGCCATTTGCTGCGCCAACGAGTTGCCAATTTCCTCGGCGGCATGTTCACCCCAGTACTTAACCTGCAACGCCCTGCCCTGTTTCAGCATATCCTCAATTGAATCCAGCCATTCGACGTCCAACGGCACATCCTGAGATTTCCACTCCTCACGTTCGTTGATCACATCCTGCGCGATGCGAAGACCAAAGACGGTGGCCGGCGCACCAGCGTAAAACAGAAGTTGAATGAAAATTCCCTTAATCTGCTGTGCGGTAATCCCGACGGTCAGGCCGGTTCTTACCTGGTGCTCCACACCGAAGTCATAGCCATTGACGCATTGGGCAGTGATGGTAGCGAAGCTGCGCAACTTCAGGTCCAGCCCGTCGGCCAACCAGACCCCACCCCACATCAATTCGTGCTGCACCCGAATGAAGTCGGCCAAAACCGGATTGGGTCGAGCGTAGGGCAGATACTGGTCAAAAAACTGCCTAAGTTTTGCCGATTTTTCTTGCAACTCCGCTACTGTGGTCATGCAAATACCCTCTGATAGTCGAAACCGCGAATCAGGCGGTCACTTCCCCAAACACCGCTTGCGCCTGTTCCAGAGCGTCCTCCACGTGAGGCCAGCCCCGGTACCATCCGGCCTGGGAAAACACTTCGCAAATTTCACGCTTATTGAATCCCATCTCCAGCGCGTATCGGATATATTGCCTCAGTTGCTTCCAGTGGCTGCGGGCCATCAGCGCCGCCAGGACGCACACCATTCTCTCTTTGGGCGCCAGTTCATCCCTCACCCATACTTCGCCAAAGTTATACCCGTCGACGATATCCGAAGCTTCCGGCACCAGGCGCTGGGCCAGCGACCCTTCAACTTCACTGTTGGCCTGCTCTCCCCAATGTTTTCGCCGGAATTCGCTCCCTCTTTGCAACTTCTCCTCTACCGTGTCCAGCCAGTCCGCATCCACGGGAACGTCCGTGGCTTTCCATTCATCGCGTTCGTTGATCACGCCCTGCGCTTGCAGCAACCCATGGACCGTCGCCGGAATTCCAGCGTAGAACAGCAGCTGAATGAATATCCCCTTGATTTGCTGAGGGGTCATGCCCATGGTCAGCCCGACCCTGATCTGGTGCTGCAGGCCAAAATCCCAACCGTTCACACACTGCGCCGAGATGGTCGCAAAGCTGCGAAGTTTCACATCTAGCCCGGGCGCTTGCCAGATTCCGCCCCACGTCAACGGCTCCTGGATTCGCGTGTAGTCGGGAGAAATGGTCGGAATGTCGCTTTCGGCCGGCAGATATTGCCCAAAATCCTGAGCCCGCCGGGCTAGCTCATCGGGTGTGGACATGGGCGGTTACTCCTGGGCAGACCGACCTGGCAAGGGCCGGCGTGTTTCGTTCGTGTAGGCCAGAGAGTTTCGGACTCTACTTCGGACTCTGCGTTGTTGGCTTGGTCGCCTACTGCGTCGCCAATCTTACAGGACTTGGCCAATAGCCGGATAGTCTGCTGGCGTCCATGTCGGATTCATCCAATCTGAAAATGGGCTTCGGTGGGGATGCAGCCCACTCCGTTGATGGGCACCATGTCCTGGGGACACGCGGAAAAAGCGACAATGCAATCCATCTCCGCCCGCAGCTCCACGTAATCCCCCGGTTTCGACACCGGCGGTTCGAAGCTCACTGCGCCATCCGTCGCCACCGGTATGTTCATAAACAGGTTCCAGGGGCTGGGTGTTTCCGGTGGGGTCAGCTCGAGTTCAGCCAGGGCAGCGGCCAGGTTATCGGTGCAATTGTCATGATATTCGGCGCAGCCCAGGAGTTCGTATCGGTAACGGTCGCAGGCGGCCAGCAGCGTATCGTGAATGCCGCCAGAAGTGTCATCCACCACGGTCAAGATGGGTTTCCGGTGGTTCGTAACCATCGACTGACCCACCACTGGCATGATGCGCCCCAGGGAGGTTCGGGAATGCTCCATCGACATGAACTCGGTCAAGTCCACACGGTTGAAGGCCCACGTATCGACCACCTGCTGCCCGTGGGTATTGACTACCCTGATGCGCTGACCTTTTGCGACGAACGTCGCTTTGCCGCGCCGGGCGGGGATGGTAATCAGCGATCCTGTTGTCATATTTGGCGTGCGTTCCTCATTGGGACAATACCGATGCGGGCAATACCGTGTGGCAAACTACGAATCCGACCCAGACTTCCAGTGGCCCATCCGGGACAGGTAACCGATGCAGTTCCTACAGCGCATCTAGCCTGGGTTCATCATATTCGGATAGCCTTGTACATACAATCGCCGTTTTGCCGGACGGCCGATTGGCGGCGGTTGGGTTGCTGCGTCGTGGATGCCTGGCAAACGGTTTACGTTGACTGTGTCTGAGCAGGGTCATACACTGCCCCGGTTATTGGTGGACCAAGCCATCCGGTATGGTTTTCGGTAATCGTTACCGATCGGGCCTCAAAGGGGTGGGCCTCAATGGAAGATTCCTCCGAGCCACTATTGGCGTACCGGTGGGTGGTCATGGGGATCTGGCTGACCGCCAGCGTCTCCGGGTTCATGATCATGTCCACCATCGGCATCCTGCTGCCCGCCATTAGCGCCGAGTTTGGCCTTTCGCCCTTCCAGCAAGGGATGCTGGGTTCTGCCGCCTACTGGGGCAACCTGGTGCTGGCAATCCCGCTGGGTTGGTGGACTTCCCGGTTCGCACCAAAAATTCTGACCACTGCGACCATGGTCCTGGGAACGCTGTTCCTGCTGGCCCAGGCTCTTTCGCCGGGGTTCGCGGTGCTGATTCTTGGTCGGATGGCGTTCGGCATCAGCGTGATTGCTCGCCAACCGGCCCGAGCCTTTCTGACCCAGCAATGGTTTCCGGCTCGCCAGGTTGTTCTGGTCAACAGCATTTCAAACGCCATGTTCGGGCTGGTGGTCGGGGGCGGGGTAGCCGCCTCCCCTTTTATCCTGATCGCCCTCGGTGACGACTGGCGGGCAACCTTGCTCTCGTTTGTCGCGCTGTTCGCGGTTATGACTATCCTCTGGATAATATTCGGCAAAGAACGGGTTACCTCCGAATACCGTGCGCGGCTCGCGGCTCAGGATGCCAGTGTCCTCAAGGGCACACTCCGCTATCGTGACCTTTGGTTCGGGGGCCTCGGGTTCGTGGGGGCGACCACAGCGTGGTCTGGGTTCCTGAGTTTCTACCCGACCCTGATGCTGGACAACAATCAGATGCCCCTGTTCTGGTCTGGAGGCATACTGGCGCTGGGCATATTCATGGGTGGCATCTGCGGACTGGGCTTTGGATGGGTTGTGATGGTGTCGGATCGGGGACGCACCATCCTGCTCGCTACCGGTGCGACGATGGCTGCCACGTTCATGGCGATGACCCTGACTGGCTCCATTCCCGTTCTGCTGGCGCTTACGTTTGTCAACGGCATAGCTTGGGGATTCTGGCCGGTGCTCTACTCAGTGCCGTTCCATCTACCCGGCATCCGCCCCAGGGAAGTTGCAGTTGGGCTGGCCTTCATCCAGATGATGAGCTCGGCAGGTATTACGCTGGGCCCTCTGGCCACCGGTCTCCTACAGGAGTTAACCGACGACCTCGGGCTATCTTTGGCAATTGTCAGCTTTGCGTCCCTATCCCTGTGCATGGCCGGGCTGGTGATGAGGCATGGCCTGTCCGGGAGTAGACGCCCGGAGCGCGAACCGGCCACGACGGCAACCGGGGACTGACTCCACGAGTTGCGTTGACACTGGCTAGCGGCCTGCCTACACTCGCTGCATCGCGCTCACAATCGGTACACGGGAGGACCACCGGCTATGCCCGACCTTGAAGAGCTATTCGCCCAGGTTGACGCCGCCCAGGATGACATCATTGCGCTGGAACAGGCGCTGGTTCGAATCCCTTCGGTTAACACTGGCTTCATGCCCACCGGCGACGAAACCCCGGTCTGCGAGTTTGCCCGCGACTGGTTGGCTCAGGATGAGATTGAATCGGAGATTCTGGAGTCCGCGCCCAATCGCGGGAACCTGATCGCCCGGATGGAGGGCAGATCGGGCCAGGCCGGTTTGATGTTCATGTCGCACACCGATGTCGTGCCGGTGGAAGATGACTCCAAGTGGCGGTTCCCGCCGTTCAGCGCGACCATTGCCGAGGGCCGTATTTTCGGCCGCGGTTCGTCCGACTGCAAGGGACTGCTCACGGCCCAACTGATGGCCGTCCGCTTGCTGCAGCGCAACGGGATCGAGCTGCAGGACGGACTGATCCTGGCTGCCGGCGCCGACGAGGAACACGGCGGAAGGTACGGGTTCGGCTGGCTGGCCGACAATCATCCCGAGAAGCTGGCCGCGCCTTATGCCGTCAACGAAGGTGGCGGGACTCCAATTCAGGCGGCAGGGGCCTTGACCTACATCCTCGGTGTCGGTGAAAAAGGGCGATTGCAGGTCGAGATTGACGTCAAGGGAACCAGTGCCCACGCCTCGTTGCCGTGGCAGGGAACCAACGCCCTGTACGGCCTGAGCCGCGCCCTCAACTCAATCGAGGGCTACGACCCAGACCGCGACACATCCACCGATCTGTTCGACCACCTTTCGACTTTTGCCATCGAGCATAGAGCCTCACCGGCCAACGTGGACGAAATCATCGCCGAGATCGAACCAGGCAACCCGCGCTTCGCCTCAATGCTCAGGGCTCTTTCCCGGATGACCCTTACCCCCACCATGGTCAGGGGCGGCGTCAAGTCCAACAGCGTTCCCGAATCAATCCGGCTCACGTGCGACGTGCGCACGCTGCCCCATCAGGACGAGCAATACGTGAGGGATCAGCTTGACGCACTGCTGTCGGACATCCCCGGTACGTCCTATGAGATTGACTATATGGCCCGTCCCAACTCCTCGCCATTTGAGTCAGAGTTGGCCACCAGCATTCAGGCGGTAACGGCCCGAGCCTTGCAGCGCAGCGATATCCAGTGGGTGCCGGCCATCAGCAACGGGTTTACCGACTCGCGGTTTACCCGTCCTCTCGGAACCATCACCTACGGCTTTTCCGGCTCCCATCCCGACGACGATCCCATGCTGAACTACACCCACGGCACCAATGAGTCGGTGGGAATCAAAAGCTTGGTGAGCGGCACCAAGATAATGCTCGGCCTGGCCTGCGATATGCTGGCGGTGAAGTAGCCAACGCAACCCGGCGCCGCGCGGGTGGGATGGGGCCGAGAGTACGGTTCGGATGCGGGGTTGGCGGGCCGATGCGCGGAGGAAACCAATGTCTTACGAAAACCTGTCCATCGAACGGGACGACCTGATCGCAGTAGTTACGCTGAACCGCAGGGCAATCGCGTTTTAGCTGCGTAGGACTTTTAGCAGGTAGTCCTCCTTCCAGCCGGCCTGGAGGCGTTTCCCCTGGATGCCCACCTTCAGGCTCGTTTCGTTCTTGAGCAGATTGTGCGAAACCTGCCGCAGCGTGGCCATGTTCTGCGGAGCGTGGTCCTTGCGGATCCGGCAATGGTCTTCCCCGAAAGTCACGTCCAGGCTCCAGTGCAAGGAGTTCTCGATGCTCCAGTGAGTGCGCACCACCTTCAGCAGTCGCTCCGCCGGGGCATCCAGGCTGCTGATGTAGTACCGGGGCTGCACCGTGGTCCCTGCCGGCGTCTCCCGGCGGCCCACCACCTTGACCACCGAGCGCAGGCCGGGCCAGTCCTGCCCGGTGCTCAGGTACTCCAGGCAAGATGGGTCGCTGATTGTCCAGCACTCCCGACGTTCTATCCTTTCGTGGTCTTGGTTCAGGGTGGTGGCGTAGTCATGGGGCACTCCCCCGAAGCCGAACTCTTCCGCTCCCTCGAACCGGTCCCGCACGTCTTCATACAGTTGACCTTGGTTCTCCTTCAGCGCCAGCACGTAGCCGGCTCCCCGGTCCAGAATCCCCTGGGCGATCTCCTGCTGGCAGCCCATGGCGTCGATGGTGACGATGCACCCCTTCAGTTCCAGCATTGGCAGCAACTGGGGGATCGCGGTGATTTCGTTGGACTTCTCCGCGGTCTTCACCTGCCCCAGGGTCAGCGTGTTGGCCGAGGCCCAGGCGCTGACCAGGTGGATGGCCCGCTTGCCCACATTGCGGTCGTGGGAACGCCGTACCGTCTTGCCGTCGATGGCCACCACTTCCCCGGGGATCAGGTCGGACACCGCCTGGGTCCAGGCCATGAAGCACTGCTGGAACTGCTCCGGGTCCAGCCGGGAGAAGACGTCGCCGAAGGTGTCGTGGGACGGGATGCCGTGGGGCAGTTCCAGGAAGGTCTGGAACCATTCCAGCTTGCTCTTGCCGAACAATTCGATGTAGACCCAGGAGTCGGCGCCGCAGATGACGGCGCAGATGGCAATGGCAATGATGTCCAGCAGCTGGTGCCGCTTGCACCGGTCGATCCTGGGGTCCTCCAACGTCCCGAAATAATCCATAATGGACGCGCCCTTCCCCTCTCTCATCACTCCTCCCCTCTCCCCTTCATATCACTGGACTCGCATGCCTGGCCAAGTCTACCAATCTATAACGCGATTGCCCTGCGCTGAACCGCCCGGAAAAGCTCAACGCCATCAACCGTGCCCTTCACCTGGAAATGATGGACGCGTGCAAAGAGCTGAGAGACGACGACGGCGTGCGGGTCGTCATCTTCACCGGAGCGGGACGGGGGTTCTGTTCCGGCGCCGACTTGACCAGCGACCGCTCCACGGACGATCATCCCAGCAGGGGCGAGCGTCTGGATGAGTAAACTGGGTCGGACGCCAGGCGATGATGGTCTACCGGGGCCTGGACAAACCGACTATCGCGGCGGTGAATGGCGTTGCCGCCGGTGCCGGAATGGGTTTGGCGCTGGCCTGCGACATGCGGGTCGGTTGCGAAAACACGCGGTTCAAAACCGTGTTCATTGAACGAAGTTTGAGCCCCGATTCCGGTTTGTCCTATTTCCTGCCACGCATCGTGGGTATCAGCCGGGCGTTCGACCTGGTGTTTACGAGCCGAAATGTCGATGCCGACGAAGCCTACCGATTGGGGCTGCTGGACCGGTTGACCACATCTGAAAATCTGCTAGCCGAGGCCCGGGAGTTGGCGCGCCAAATCGCTTGCTGGCCGCCAGTAGCCATGCAGATGTCAAAGCGCGCATTGCAACGCAGCATGGACACCGACCTGGATGACCAGCTGGAATACGAGACCCACAGCATCGTATTTGCACGCAGAGCTCCCCACGACGTTGCGGAAGCGGCGGCCTCTTTCCGCGAGCGGCGGCCTCCGATTTTCACCGGGGAGTGATGGGAAAAACGCTGGATTCGCCACGGCAAGTATCGGTTCCATTCCATAGCGCCCGCCCGTCATAGAAGCATTAATTCTGGACATGGTGCGGGGCGACGGCTATCATTCGGGCAACATCTGCAAACTGGTTGCGCGCCCGCGCTTATGTCGCGGGGGTGGAGGAGATAGACCATGGTGGCCTCCGATTGGGGTGACATCTACAAGGAACTCGGTGCGATTCCGGTGATCAACGCTACCGGTAGCGTGACCATGCTGGGCGGCTCCACCCCACTCCCCGAAGTGAAGGAAGCAATGGACCGAGCGGACGGAGCCTACGTCCCCCTGATGGAGCTGCAGGAGAAAGCAGGCGCCTTCATCGCAACGATGGTCAACGTGCCCGCCGCCTACATCACGTCTGGCGCCGGCTCGGCGCTGATGCTGGCCACCGCTGCCGCCATGGCCGGCGACGACGACGATAAAATTCAACAACTTCCAGACACCAGCGGAATGAAAAACGAAATCCTTATCCAGACGCGCCAGCGATATTGGTACGATCGTTGCCTGGAGTTGGCCGGAGCCAGGCTGGTGATGTTCGGCTCCGAGGAACGCACCACCGAGACAGACCTTGAGAATGCCATCGGCCCCAACACCGCCGCCGTTCATTATTATGCTGTTGAGCAGTCCCACGACCCAGATGCACTTTCGCTGGAACAGACCATCGCCATCGCCCATGCGCACGGCGTACTGGTAACCGTGGACGCGGCCGGACAGATTTACCCGCTGGAAAACTTCGGCAAGTACGTGCGTATGGGCGCCGACTTTCAGTGTATCGCCGCCAAATACATGGGCGCGCCGCAATCAACTGGTCTGGCCCTGGGCTCTCCCGAGATGATCCGCAAAATTGGCCTGCAGGCGTTCGCCAGCTACGAAGGCCGCCGGGTACGCGGTGTTGGCCGCCCGCAGAAGGTGGACCGCCAGGAGATGATCGGAGCGGTGGCGGCGGTCAGGCACTGGATGACCATGAACCACGAAGACCGGCTGGGCGACGCCGAGCAACGCAGCCGGAACATATCGGATGCTTTGTCTGGTATTCCAGGGCTCAGGATCGAGTTGATCGACAACGTGATTGGCCATCAACCCTACGGCCTGAACGTGTGGGTCGACCCAGCCATCGCAGGCATGACGATCTACGACCTCAGAGACCGTCTGAAGGAGGGCGACCCTCCCATCTGGACCAGGGTTCGCGACGAGGATGACTTCATTACCCTGCACATGTTCGGGTTGAATCCCGGCGAAGACCGGATCGTGGGCGAGCGGGTCGCCGCACTATTCAGAAAGTAGGGTAGGCACGCACCCGATGCGGGTTTTGCGACCGGGGTAGCGGTGGGCCAGCTGCTTACGGCACGACGTCGGCCGGCCCAGCGACCCCAACCCGATTTCGCCGCCGTCAGCCGTAGCGCAAGGGAGAATATGGGAACCTATGCAGTAGCCGTGGACGTAGGCGGTACTTTTACCGATGTCGTGCTCTGCGACCTGGAATCGAATGAACAGCGGGTGTACAAAACCCCGTCCACTCCGGTTGACCCATCCCAGGGCTTTATGACCGGTCTCACCGAGATTCTGTCGGCCAATGGCGTCAGCCCGGCCGATGTAGTCCACATCCTGCATGGCACCACCATCGCCACCAATTCGGTTCTGGAAAACCAGGGCGCCGCCGTCGGATTGCTGGTTACCGAAGGTTTCAAGTACGTGCTGGAAATAGCCCGCCACGGCACACCCCGCCTGGCCAATCCCAATACCTGGGTGAAACTCGATCGCCCCGTGCGACCCAGGAACTGCCTGGAAGTGGCAGAGCGCACCAGTTTCGACGGAAAAGTCCTGATACCGATGGACGAACCCGACGTGCGCGATGCCGCACGCCACTTCCAGCGCGCCGGAGTCGCTGCGGTGGCCGTGGCATTCCTGCACTCCTACGCGAACCCGGCCCACGAGCGGCGAGCCAAAGAGATTCTGATCCAGGAACTTCCGGACGTTGCCGTGTCCCTATCATCAGAAGTCTTGCCCGTATATCGCGAGTACGAGCGAACCATCACCACCGTACTGAACGCCTACGTTACTCCCAGGGTGAGTCGCTACATCGACAACCTCAAGAGGTCGTTGCACACCTTCGGGACGGGGGCGGCATTTTCGATTATGAAGTCCAACGGCGGGATCATTGGCGCGGACACGGCGGTGGACCAGCCGGTCTACACTGCGCTATCCGGTCCGGCCGCCGGAGTGATGGCCACATTGCAGATCGCGGAAACCACCGGAGTTGCGAACTGCATCTCCTTTGACATGGGTGGAACCAGCACCGACGTATCCTTGCTGAAAGACCGACAACCGGACATTACCCTGAACGGCAAGCTGGGGGATTGGCCGATTCAACTTCCCATGCTCGACATCGCCACCATCGGATGCGGTGGTGGCAGCATTGCCGAGGTGTCGCCTTACGGCAGCCTCACGGTTGGGCCCGCCAGCGCCGGCGCGGACCCCGGGCCGGTCTGCTACGGACGGGGCGCTACTCGCCCCACCGTAACCGACGCCAACCTGGTGCTGGGACGGGTGAACACCCAGATTGCTGGCGGTCAGCTAACGCTGGATCGCGACGCGGCTGCACGGGCGATCGACGTATCAATAGCATCGCCTCTGGGTCTGGAAATTTCGGCCGCCGCAATTGGAATCCTGAAGATAGCCGATAACGCGATGGTAGGTGCAATCCGCAACATCAGCGTGGAGCGCGGCCACGACCCACGGGACTTCACCCTGGTCGCCTACGGTGGCGCTGGGCCCATGCACGCCATCGACGTGGCGAATTTGCTGGGCATCGAGACGGTGGTGGTGCCGCCGTATCCCGGCATTGCGTCCGCCTATGGATTGCTGGTTGCCGATTTCAAGAATGACTATGCGAAGACGTTTCTGCAGCAGCCTCCGGACTATGATCTGGATGGCATGGCCACGATCTTTTGCGAACTGGAAATGGAGGGCCGCAACTGGTTGCGCGGGGAAGGCGTCCCCGCCGACAGCCATAGCCTGACACGCTCCGCCGATCTCAAATACACGCACCAGGGATCGGAATTGACCATTTAATACCACCACTCGCAGGTAGATCGCGTGGGTCTGGATGCACTATTACAGGAATTTCACCGTCGCCACGAACAACTCTACGGGTTTGCCCTGGAGCAGCCGGTGGAGATCGTAACGGTACGGGTAACCGCGTCTGGGCAGGTGGGCACTGTAAAAATGCCGCACCTTGCCACCGGGAACGGCAGTCTGGATCAGGCGTTAATCGAACGGCGGCCAGTATATTTCGAAGAGTCGCAGGGATTCGTTCAGTGTGCCATCTACCGGCGGGAGGGCTTGTACCCGCAAGCCAGGATTGCAGGGCCAGCCATCCTGGAGGGGATGGACGCCACGGTGGTGATAAACCCTGGATGGGATTCGCGGGTTGACGAGTACGGCAACTGCATCATGCGCGCCACAGGGAGCGGACAATGACGGTACCCCAACCCAGGAATTACGCCGGCCCCAGCGGACCGGATGTGCCTTTCGAGGCCGTTGACCCGGTGACTCGCCAGTTGATTCGCGGTTCTCTGCGGGCGGCCAGACTGGAGTGCGAGCTGATTGTAGAGCGCACGGCAATGTCGGCGTTCATCCGTGAGAAAAAGGACTACACCGTTAGCTTTCTGGACGCCGGTGGACAGGAAATCTACGGCGAGACGATGGGCAGCGACATACTGGGATGTGTCTGGGGATACTACCCCGTCCAGTCAATGCGGCCGGGTGACCTGTACTGGTACAACGACCCGTACCTCTCCCATGGCAGCATCACCCACACGCCGGATATGGTGTTCATCGTGCCGGTCTTTTACGACGGAGAGGTCGTGGCATACAGCCACTCCTTCGCTCACTTCTGGGACCTTGGCGGGTCTCGTCCCGGCAGCATAGGGCCGGCCAACACCGAGATTTTCCACGATGGAACGCTGGTTCCGCCCATCAAGATTATCGACGGCGGCAAACTGAACGATGAGGCATACCGGATCATCCTGCGCAACTCCAGGTATCCCGATTTGCTGGAAGGCGATTCGCGGGCGCTGATGTCAGCGGCCCGGCGCGCCCAGGAACGATTGCTCGAGATGTTCGACCGCTACGGAAAAGACACCATGCTGGCCGCCATCGATCAGGATCAGGCGGACACCGCGCGATTGGTGCGGGAGAAAACGCTGGAAATGATCCCCGAGGGCGAGTACGCGGTACGAGACTACATGGATCACGCCGGCGTGGGGGATCAATGGCACTCTTTCCACCTCAAGCTCCAGCGTCAGGGAGACACAGTGGTGCTGGATGCGACTGGCAGCGACGATCAGGCTGATGGGTCGATTAATTTCATCGCCAGCAACGGCGCGCTGAAGGCTTACTTCGGTCAGTACTTTCACCAGTTCGATTCGTCGTTGTTGTCCAATCACGGGCTGCTCGCGGGGATAGACCGGGTACAGCTCAGGCCCGGCAGCATCCTGCAACCCGAATGGCCGGCCGCTCTGGGGTGCCGGGCGCACACCTTCACCAAGCTCAAGAGCGCGGTGCGGGCAGTTTTGGCCCAGGCCACAGATGGTGAGGTGATGGCCGGCGCCGCAGTCTACGTGATTGCCTACTGGAGGATGAAAGACACTGACACGGGCGCCTGGCTGCTTTGCACCGATGGCATCGCCGTCGGCCATGGCGCCAGGCCGTTCGGCGACGGCCTCGACGCCATCTACCAGCGGCACAATGAGAATTATCCCGGCGAATTCATGGAGATGGAATATCCCTTGCGACTGGAGCGCTACGCCATCGCCACCGATTCAGGCGGCCCGGGGCAGTTCAGAGGCGGCTGTGGAATCATACGGGACGTGCGATTGCTGGCCGATGAAGGCACCTTCGGACTGCGGGTTGAGAACAACCTGTTTCCGGCGTGGGGTGTTGCCGGAGGCATGGGGGGCGGATTATCCAGGGTCTTGCTTAATCCGGGTACGCCAGAGGAACGGGAAATCAGGGCATTTTCCGACGACAACCACTGGAAATACGGAGACCTGGTGAGAATCCACACGGCCGGCGGCGGGGGATGGGGTGATCCGCTGAAGCGCGATGTGAACCTCGTACTGGACGACGTGAAGGATGGTTTCGTGTCGCTGGAAGCCGCCCTGGAACGCTACGGAGTGGCCATCGACCCTGACACTCTGGAGGTTGACACCCGGGGCTCGGAAACCGGGCGGGAGGAAATCCGCAAGGCGAGAGGGGAGACCAAACTGTTCCATCGGTTCGAATATTTCCAAACCGAAGCCGAAGAACTGGAGTGGGTCAACAAGCACATGCCCCGCTGAACGGGTACCGGTATCAATTGTGCTTCAGACTGCTCACGCCTTTATCCTCCGAATTGACGCCAACAACGCGGCGGCCATAACTTTGCGGCCCAATTTTCGCGATTAGGCGGACGAAAACAAACACCAATCAGACAAATGCTACGGTTACCGCCAGCACATTGACTTGAACAATAGCGACACGTACACTAGCGGAAATTAACTGTGCCCTTTTTTGTGATGGGGTAAGCTGGAACCTTGGAAACGTTGTAATTCGTCATCGGACGCAATTCATTGCTGGAGGTAACCGTATGCCTGAGTTTGATTTGGTGATTCGTGGAGGAACCGTAGTGGACGGCACGGGCCTGCCCCGCCTCCGCGCTGACGTTGGCATCAAAGACGGCCGGGTGGCCATGATCAGCGGGCGCATCAACGCCGGAGGCGCCAGGGAGCTGGATGCCAACGGCTGCATCGTGGCGCCGGGGGCGGTTGATTTGCATACCCACTACGATGCGCAGCTCAACTGGGACCCTTATGCGTCTCTCTCCGGATGGTTTGGTGTAACCTCGCTAACCGTCGGACAGTGCGGGTTTGGATTCGCGCCGACTCGGCCTGAAGACCAAGACCTGAACATGCGGATGATGAACCGTATTGAAGCGATACCTCTGGAGTCGATGCGGCAAGGTATGCGCTGGGACTGGGAGACTTTCCCGGAGTACATGGACAGCCTCGACCGCCAGGGCTTGGGCGTCAACGTTGGCGCGCTGGTTCCCTTCTCCCCGCTGCGGGGCTACGTTCTGGGCATGATACCGGCTCGTGAACGGACCTCCGTAACCGAGGCCGAACTGAACCAGATGAAACAGATCCTTTACGATTCCATGAAGGCCGGGGCGTTCGGCTTGTCCGCCGACAAGAACCTGGAGGACCGGCCCGAGGACGGTAGCTGGCTGCCCAGCCATGTGGCATCTCCAGAAGAGTTCTACGCACTGTCCCAGGTTTTGAGACAGTTTGGCGTGGGTCACCTGGGATGGACGATCGGCATCTCCGACGACCGCCCCGCCCAACGGGATATGTTGGCGGAAATGGTACGTATGAGCGGTCGCCCGCTACACGTTGTGCTGGGAGACGAAGAGGGATACGACTGGCTGGAGCAGGTCCGTAAGGAAGGACTGCCCGTCTATGCCCAACAGGGCTCGGTGCCGACTATAGCTGAGTTCAAACTTTCCGAGTACAACTTGTTCGACTATATGCCCAACTGGGTCCAGCCGTTGGTTGGCTCCAAGGAGGAGCGCATTGCCAAGCTATCCGAGGACGGCATTCGTGATGGGATGAAGCGCGACGTGCTGGACCGCCCGCACGCCAGGACGGACTGGGCTCAATTGCAGGTGGTGGAGGTGGCCCTGGAACGGAACCTCAAGTACGAGGGTTTGTCCATCGCCGACATCGCCGAAGCCGAAGGCAAGCATCCGCTGGACGCCTTCCTGGACATTGCCCTGGACGAGGACCTGGAAACCGAATTCGCTCACCCCGCCGGCGGACAGGGCGACGACGCTCGGGCCGAACGACTGGTGAATCCTTACGTACACATCTCGGTTTCAGACGGTGGGGCCCACACCAGGTTCCTGGTCAACAGCGTGTGGCCGGTGTACTTCCTGGCACACTGGATTCGTGACAACGAACTGATGACCCTGGAGCAGGCTCACCAGAAGATGAGCGCCCTGCCCGCGGCGTTCTCCGACATGAAAGGTCGTGGCACCCTGCGCGTTGGCGACTGGGCCGATGTCATGATTTACAACATGGAAGAGCTCGGATTGCTGTACGATAAGCCTCGGTTTGAGACTGACTTCCCGGGCGGTGAGAAGCGGTTGGTGCAAAAACCCACCGGTATCCGCTATATCCTGGTCAATGGCACCGTAACCTTCGTGGAAAACGAGTGCACCGGCGAACTTCCCGGCAAGCTGCTACGCAGCTATGACATGGTGGGTTAGTTCCACCAAGCAAGTCAACGGGATAACAACCGCGCCCCGGGAAACCGACTCCCGGGGCGCGGTTGTTTTCTATCGGCGGGTGCGGTCCCAGGGCCGGCTCAAGAGCCGGCCAGGATGGCCTGACAGTGGCGGCGGTCTACTCGTCCGGCACCAGTGCGACCAGGCGGCCGTTTTGTAAAGTTACCAGGAACGCTTTCATTCGGAAGTCGGCTCGTGTAATGCACGTGCCTTCGCCTTTTTCGTACTGCCAACCGTGCCCGTCGCAAACGAACAGCTCGTCGCCCTCATCTTCTATTTCCCCACCCTGATGCGGGCATACCGTCGATAATAGCTTGTATCCGTCGCGCCCGCGCACCAGGAAATACGAAGCGTCGCCGACCTTCACGGGAGCCGGAAAGGACGCAAACGCAGATTCCTCGCCCAAATCTACTCTGACCTTTTTTGAACGGGCTGACCCACTAACCTGGCGTAGGGATACGGTTCCTTTTTGTCGTTCGGTGGTCATTGCAACTTTCCTTGCTTTGGTCGTGAAGTCCGGTGCTTTGGTCGTGAAGTCCGGTCGATTACGGTTGGCACAAGTATATCAAAGCCATTCCGTTTGCCAAGTTCGGTGGCAGTACTGTGGCCGCGATGCTACACTGGTGGAAATCAGGTTCCGTAAAACATAGGAGGTTGTGATGGTTGATTACGCGACTTCGACAATTTTCGCAGACTATGGAATGGAAATCGGCACACCAGCAATCAGATCGGTTGGGCCGTTGGCCTTCGGCCCGGAGGGAATCCTGTTTATCGGAGACAATGTCGGGGCGGCCATTTTCGCCGTCGACGTTGGCGACTCTGACGATGGCGGCAAGACTCACGCGGTGAATATGGCCAACTTTGATACTGCACTCGCGTCCTACCTGGGTTGCTCCCGCGAGGACGTGGCCATCAAGGACATGGCCGTCCATCCCACCTCAGACAACCTCTACTTTTCCGTGATGCGAGGGAGTGGAGACGCTGGCCTACCCGTCATAATCAAGGTATCCAGTGGAGGATCCATCAGCGACGTGCCACTGGAAGATGTGGCCTATTCTCAATACGACATCAAGGACGCAGCCGACGAAGACGACCCGCGTCTGGTCACCCGACTAAAGCTGCGGACGGTAACCGTTACCGATATGTCATACGTGGACGGTTTACTGCTGGTTGCCGGTACATCGAACGAAGAATTCACGTCCGCCCTGCGGCGGATTCCGTTCCCCTTCAACGGGGACGCCGAGTCCAACTCATTGGAGATATTCCACGTGTCCCACGGCCAGTACGAAACGGCGGCGCCGATCCGAGCATTCGTGCCCTACCAGGGGAACACCAGCATCCTGGCCAGTTACACCTGTACACCGGTGGTTCAGTTCTCTCTGGCCGATTTCGAGCCAGGGAAACAGGTCAAAGGCAAGACCGTTGCTGAGTTGGGCTCCCACAACCATCCGTTGGATCTGATTTCCTACCAACACGACGGCGATGAATACCTGCTGGTGTGTAACGACCGGCACCCAGTGTTCAAGATTGCCTGCAAGGACATTGAGGGTCAGGGCCCGCTAACGGTACCCGATGATTCCCTGGACAATAACCCCGCGGATCCGGTTACGCCCGGTGTCGGTGTGCCCCGGGAGCTACTGCCCCATCCAGGGGTAAAGCGGATGGCCAACCTCAACGGCAGCGGTGTGTTGATGTTGCAGCAGGATGAGGACGGCAGCACGCACCTGCATTCCTACGCTACCAATACGTTGTGACTCAAACGCGCCAATTGTATCTTGATTGGGCGCAATACCGAGGGAAAGAAAGTCTGAAGGTCGTCGGTTGGAGTCAATCTGACCTTCGCGAACTGGACGGGTCGGGCACCGGCGAACTTAGCCGGTGCCTGACCCTCCTGACCAGCGATGTCCTGGATGCCAGCAGAAACCTCGTCGGCATTCCTTCAATCGCCGGCGACTTTGCCGTGGATTTCGACTCGGTATGGTTCGTTCCCCGATTTCCATTCATGGACGGGATGAACTATTCATTGTTGATAGATGCCGGCGGCCATGGGAGCCCGGAAGTCTGGGCCGTTCAGCGTCCATCAACCCCAACGGTCCCGGCCACCGAGGTCGCAGCCATTCACCCAACGGCAACCGAACTGCCCGTAAACCTGTTGAGGATGTACGTGCTATTTTCGGCCCCAATGAGCGAGGGATGGGCGGGCCGAGCCATCCGGGTTTGCCTCGCGGACACCGGAGAGGAGTTGGAAGGAGTTTTTCTTCCCTCTGATCCGGAGCTTTGGGACACATCGCGGCGACGTTTGACCATGCTATTGGACCCGGGCCGTATCAAGCGCGGCCTGGTCCCCAACCGGGAATTTGGCTACCCACTAATTGAAGGGGTGCCGGTTCGCGTAACCGTTGACTCTGAGTTTCGCGACGCCCGGGGACAACCCCTCAAAGCAGGTTTGGCGCGTAGTTACCAAATTGGCCCGCCATTGCGGTCTCGAATTGATCCAGGTTGTTGGCGCCTGACTGCGCCGGTAGCCGGTTCATTGAATCCGCTGGTCGTAGATTTCGACCGCCCCCTGGATCATGGCCTGCTGCAGCACTGTCTTTGGGTCAGGGATGCTGCGGGAGCGCCGATACCAGGCCAGGGGGAATCCGGCGCGGCGGAGCGCAGTTGGCAGTTCACACCGGCATTCTTGTGGAGTGCGGGTAAATACCAGTTCGTTATCGAACCGCACCTGGAAGACGTAACTGGAAACTCCCCAGTTCGAGTGTTTGACCGGGATATTTCAAAACCCGAAGAGTCTCCGGTAGATGCGGTGCGGCTTGCCGTCGATTTTCATTGTGCCGGCGCCGCGAGGCCATTGGGACGATGATCCGGCTAACTAGCAAGGGTTAACGCCGTTGGTTTCGCCCGACGGCTGGTTGGGTTCCATGCCGCCCGCCTTCGACGCGAACGACTGTTTTTTCATTGCGCCGGTGGTCCGTAAGGCCGAAGGATCGCGCCGGCGATTGACGCAAGTCCACCCACACCGGCGTAAGAGTAAGATAGCATCCACTATCCAAACCTACGTCATAGCCGAGGGAGAAACTATGAAGAGAAGCACGTCCAGGATTCTTACAACCCATACTGGGAGCCTGCCGCGGTCTCCCGAGCTTCAAGAGATATTGCGGGACCGGGAGGAGCAGCGCGGGTTTGATGGAAACCAGTTTCAGGCCGGTGTCCGTGACGCAGTTGGGGAGGTCGTGGCCAGGCAACAGGACACCGGGATCGACGTGGTGAACGATGGCGAGCAGGGCCGGTCGCAATACGCTACTTATGTAAAGGAGCGTCTCAACGGATTCGACGGCGAGCGCCTCGTCCGGGCCCGCCCGCGACTGGACGACAATGATTTCCCGGAGTACGCCGCCACGCAGACCAGCCTTTCTTCTCGCAATATGCCCCAACCTGCCTGCACCGGGCCGATCTCCTGGAAGGACTGGCCCGCTATACAGCGCGACATCGAAACCCTACAGCAAGCGGCGGCGTCTGCAAGCGTGGAAGAGGTGTTCATGACCGCGGCTTCGCCGGGGGTCATCGCGAACTTCCTCCCCAACGAGTTTTATCCGACCGAAGAAGCCTATCTGTACGCCTTAGCCGAAGTGATGAAGGACGAATACAACGCCATCGCCGAGTCCGGCCTCATTCTGCAGATCGATTGCCCCGACCTGGCCATGACGCGCGTCTCCCAGTTTTCCCACCTGTCGGTGGAGGAATTCAAGAAGATAGTGGAATTGCACGTGGAAGTCATTAACTATGCCCTGAAGGACATTGACCCGGAGCGGATGCGGCTGCACGTTTGCTGGGGCAATACAGAAGGGCCGCACCACCACGATGTCCCGCTCAGGGAGATTGTGGACCTGGTACTACAGGCCAGGCCGTTGGGACTTGCCATCGAGGGGGCCAACCCCAGGCACGCCCACGAATGGAAAGTGTGGGAAGACGTAGCACTACCCGACGGCAAGCTATTAATACCCGGCGTGCTGGACACCACCACCAACTTTATTGAGCATCCTGAGCTGATTGCCCAGCGCATCCTCAACTACGCCAACGCAGTGGGACGGGAGAACGTTATGGCCGGCAGCGATTGCGGTTTTGGCACCTCAGCCTGGGGCCGAAAGGTGGAGACAAACATTGCCTGGGCCAAGATGGCTGCCATGGTTGAAGGCGCCCGGCTGGCTTCGCAGGAGCTTTGGTAAGATTTTTGATGCGCTGGCGAAACGATGTCGGCATGACTGACCGCCGGGGGTTGTCATCCCCGGCGTCGAGCCAGGTACATCTCTCGGCAACGTGGACAGTTGTCGGTCTCACCAGTATCGACGCCGGCTTGTTGGGCCCTGCTCAAACCGACCGAGCGCGGGCTAGTAGGGTGCGTAGGGTGGCGGAATCGCCGGGATCCCCCAACCCGATGCACCCCGAGCGGCCGGTAACCGTAATCGGCGACCGGGCTGAAGCTAGGCGTCCAGGTGAATGGTGGCGGTTACCCTGGGAACATCACCGACCACGCGAGTGGTGTGGCCATGGCCCGTCAGATCTTCGGCAAGGTTGACGTCACCGGGACCCAGGCGGTGGACAGTGCCGTCGGCAAGCCCAATTTCCGCCTCGCCAGAGAGTGTGATGATGTACTGCCTTCGGGGGGCAATATGCCAGTCGCTGAAATACCCCGGCGGTGAGGCCCTGAATACGATTCCTTTGGCGTTCTGTAGCTGGTTCCACGCCGGATGGTCGGCCGGGTCAATCTCTTCAATGTGGGATTGGCCATCGTCGCCCGAATACAATCTTATCGATCCCATAGTTGCTCCTGTCGTGTCGAGATTTCTCCTCGAATCTTAACACGGACGCGGGATTTTCGCTTGGGAATTATCGGGGAAACGGGCGTAAAGCCGAAGTTTCGATGGACACGAAACACAAACTCGCCTAGCATAACGACAATGATGGCAGAACTACCTACGAGAATCCTGGGCCGTACCGGTCTTAATGTCACCACGTTGGGTTTCGGCGCTTTGGAACTACGGTCCATGGTCGCCGGCGTGGGGCGGCCGTTGTTGGCCGACCAGCCGGCCAATATCCTGAACGCCGTCCTTGATGCCGGAATCAACTACATCGACACAGCTGTGGATTACGGGGAGGCCGAGGAGCACATCGGCAACAATATCTCCCACCGCCGGCCTGAATTCTACCTGGCCAGCAAATGCGGTTGCCCGCTAGACAACGCCGTTTTCAGCCCTGCTGAACGCACGAGATTTGGCGTCGCATTGCCCCGGTTTCATAACTACACCAGAGACAGCATCGTCAACGCCTGCCACCAGAGCCTCGGCCGGATGAAAACCGACTACCTCGACATTGTGCAATTCCACTTCAGCCCGGCGAGGGAAGTGTTGGAGCAGGAAGGGGCCATCGAGACGCTACAGGACCTGAAAAGGCAGGGAAAAATTCGGTTCATCGGGTGTTCCTCCATTCTCCCGAACATCTTCGACCACATAGAAATGGGTGTGTTCGACGTATTGCAGGTTCCGTACTCGATTCTGCAACCCGAACACTCCGAAGCGATCGCATCGGCTGATTCGGCGGGACTTGGCATCGTCATACGCGGCGGGGTGGCCCGTGGGCAGCCGGGAACGGGACAGGAGACCGGCGAAACATGGGCACGATGGGAAAAGGCAGAATTGGATGATCTGTTGGAGGGGATGACGGCCACCGAGTTCCTGCTTCGGGCTACCATCTCCAACCCCGATGCCCACACCACGATTGTAGGCACCCTCGATCCTTCCCATCTGCGAGAAAACGTCGCCGCAGCTCTGAAAGGGCCGCTGGCAGACGATGTTCTCGAGGAAGCCAAACTCCGTCTTCGATCAGTGGAGTCAGCGTCGCGGCCGTGACTGGATCCGGAACTATCTGACTACGGCCCACTTTGAACCAGGCGCCGCCGGGCGAGTTGCCCGGCTGATCTCCTGGAGAACTGCCGCGCTACGTGGACGGACCGTAGCCGGGGAGCCTGGCCCAGGTCAGGCCATTGGGGTCATGAACCAACCCCACCGCCTTGCCTTTGGAGTCTTTCAATCCCAGAGGGTGTTGGACCAATTCGATCATGTTCCCGTCCGGATCGTTAATGTAGGTCGAATGTCCGCTACTGTAGGCGCGAACGGTCGGCGGGGAGTACGGAACCTCTAACGCGTCCAGGTTGGCGATCATCTCTTCCCAGGCGTCAATCTCCAGAGCGAAGTGCCCAGACGGGTTTGGGTTCGCGGTATGAGTGCTATGGATCTCGCCGCTGCCAATACGCAATTGTAGCTGCCTCTGGTTGAGTTCCGGCCCACGGTCCAGGAACTCTGCGCCCAATACCTTTTCGTACCAATCACGGGTCCGTTCCTTGTCGCTAATCTGGATATTGATGTGCTGAATCATCGTGACCCTTGACATAGCTTCACCGCCTTTGGATCCAGGTTGGCATCCTTTCGAGGGACCGTCGATCTTTTGGACCTTGCGTACAGGATGTTGTGAGCAGCACTATACCACCTGTAAAGGGTGTCGTAGGTCAGGGTGCAAAGCTCGACCGGGCTTGAGCGCCCCACCGGCCATCGACCAGCGTCATAATCCACAACGACCGATAGGTTGCGATGGCGGCGCCGTCGTTATCGAATCGTATGAACTGGATCAGCACGTGAACCTTTTTCTCTGAACTGTGCAGGATTTCCGTGGAGTCGAGCACGGTGTGATGCCAGTCGGCGCCGGCCCTGGCGTGAAAATCTCGCAGGTACGTTGCCTCAAGTTCGCTCCGGTCAGCCCAGATAGCCACCCCGCCGGCCGAGATGCGGACGTGAGGAACATGCAACGATTGATACAAAGCTGGGTTATCGCGGGCGTTGAGCGCGGCCATGAACCCCTGAATGGCTGCTACCGCTGCCGCTTCGCTTTCCGGCCACAGACCCTCGTTCATGTTTTTCTCCTGTAAGCCAATCTGCCTGTAGGCCGATCTACGTTCCGCGGACGCGATGGCTACCCCTGACGTATCGAGGGCAATCGCAGCTCTGGTGTGCCTGTTTCGCCAGGTTTGGGGGCGGTTCTCAAACGCGCCCGTCCGGTCGACCCGACACCCAACCGTGTTAGAATCCCGGCGATGCAGTCAACTTGGATCCCAATTGCTGATCGAGAGGTGCAACGTGAGTAGCGCGGAAATCAATGGAATCGACCTACACTACCAGAGCTATGGCGAAGGCGAAACCATCGTATTCGCCCACGGCGCCGGCGGCAACCTGCTCAGCTGGTGGCAACAGATACCATTTTTCTCCCAACGGTACCGGTGCGTAACGTTTGACCAGCGTGGTTTCGGCCACTCGTTCGACGTACCCGGGGGACCGGGCGCAGGGTCTTTTGTCGACGACCTGCGAGGGCTATTGGACCATCTGGAAATTGAATCGGCCCATCTGGTTGCCCAGTCGATGGGCGGCCGCTCCATGTTGGGGTTTGCGGTGGCATACCCACAGCGCACCAAGAGCCTGGTGATGGCCGACACCGTGGGAGGGATGGAGGCACCGGAGGTGCTGGAACAGCAACGCATCTGGCGAGACAGCCACACTTCCAGTGGAGAGATCGGATTCAGGGCGGTGGCGCCGATTTTCGTGCAGCGCAATCCCAACCTGGCCAACCTTTACCTCCAGATTTCCCGCACCAACCCGCTGCGACACGAGCCGCCCGGAGGGCAGCCGGCTGGGCCGAGCGCTGACGACCTAGCTCGGCTTACCGTGCCGACACTCTTTTTTGTAGGCGAGGAAGATGCGATTTCGCCGCCGCAGGTGATTGAGGCCGGGGCCAGGGCTATTCCGGGGTCAAGGTTGCTGAAGGTTCCCGAAGCGGGCCACTCGGTATATTTTGAGAAGCCGGACATCTTCAACTTTGAGGTGTTGCGCTTCATCGAAAGCATTGTGGACGTAGAAAGCGCTGGGGACGTAACAACGACAATCACGGCCGCCGCGGGAGTGGCTGACGACTAATAGATTGCCGGCCTCAAGTCTTGGCTGGCAAGCCGACCCTGACGGGGAAGCCGAATTGTTCACCGGAGTATCCATACAACAGGTCGATGCCATTGCCACCCTTGTGATAGAGGGCAGGAGCGACCTTAATCTGCTCGGGCTTGACGTATTCCGGTCCCTTAGCGAACGGGTGGGCGAGTGCGGTGGAGATGAAAACCTGCGGGCGATTGTGCTCCGTGGCGCGGGCGACCGGGCATTCTCAGCGGGTGTGGACCTGAGACAAATGAAAGACCTGGACCCGCTGGCCGCCGAAACGTTTATCCGTACCCTCCACGCCGCGGCCCGCAGTTTGCTCAACGCGCCGTTGCCGGTGGTGGCCGCGATACGGGGCCCCTGTCTGGGAGGTGCGCTGGAACTGGCCCTGGCCTGCGACATCAGGGTTGCGTCAGATGATGCCATCTTTGGTTTGCCCGAAGTAAAGGTGGGGTTGCCGTCGGCAATTGAAGCATCGTTGCTGCGGCCCACGGTGGGACTGGGCCGCGCCCGACGTCTGATTCTTACCGGGGAGACCATTGACGCCGAAGCCGCTCTTAGCATCGGTTTGATAGATCAAATCGTGCCAGCCTGCCAGTTGTACGATGCTGCGTTGGGCGTGGCCCGTGGTTTCCTGAACATGAGCCGATACGTTCTCGCCACCCAGAAGCAGGTCGCGTCGCGGTGGCTCGAAGTGGGTGGTGAAGAAGCGGCGGAATACAGCATCAAGGCCTTCGCCCTGTGCTTCGCTACACCATTTCCCAATGAGGCCATGACTGCCTTCCTGGAAAAGCGGGAGCCGCGTTTCTGAATGCCGAGATGCGACGATAACAGAAGCCATAACAATATGCGAGGAGAACACGATGCCCGAAGACACGGATCTTTTTGAAATCATACCGACGACGCGGGCGATGCGGCGGTTAAAAACCGACCCGGTTCCTGATGAGCTGGTTCGGAAGATTCTGGAAGCCGGCGTTTGCGCTGCGAGCGGCGGGAACAATCAACGGTGGCGGTTCATGGTTATTAAAGACCGTACGATCAAGGAAAAGGTACAGGCGTGGTATCAAAAGGCCTTTGACGAGGTCGTTGGCCCCCGCTACCGCGGCAGTGAGCCGCCGCCGGGCTCAAATCCGGCGCGGTACCGGCGTCAACATAACGCGGTGGAATACCTGACCGAGCATTACCACGAGGCTCCGATCTGGATTGTGGCGTGCCAGAATGACGGTGACGAGCCTCCAACCAGGTCATCGGGCGCCTCCATATATCCGGCGGTGCAGAACATGTTGCTGACCGCACGGGCGTTAGGCTTGGGCGCCACGCTGACCACCAGGCATTTGCGCCACGAAAAAGAAGTGGAAGCCATACTGGGTCTGCCGCCCGGAGTCCATTCCTATGCCATCCTGCCCATAGGTTATCCGATTGGGAATTTCGGACCCGTGGGACGCGGCCCGCTCGCCGATGTGGTTTACCAGGATCGCTGGGGAGAACCTTACCCAGGGCTCTGATGGCAGAGGTGTGGATACGCACAGACTGGGGGCAGGGTCAAGCGATACGGATGCGTTGCGCGCCGCAAGCAGACGCGCGCCGGCGTAACAGTTCAGACTTGGTGAGGTGAATTGGCCGAAGGCGGGCTGCCAGACGCTGGCACGGGTGGCGGCGGTTATGTCATATACAGGGAGTGGATACCGAAATTGACCTGACCACCGCCACCCGCGATGTCCTCATCGCCATCATCGCCCAACTGCAGGCCACCGTTCTGGAACAGCAACGGGTGATTGAGCGGTTGCAGCGGCGGATTGCCGAACTGGAAGGCCAGGCGAAACCGGGCGGCCCGCTCCGAATGCCCGGCCTCAAGACGAAATCGGGCCGGAAGCCCCCAGCGCAGCAGCCCAGAAAGCAGCGACGCCACGGCTTCGCCCGCCCGCGCATGACACCGACCCATCGGGTGGAGCACGTGATGGAGAACTGTCCCGATTGCGGCGCCCACCGGTCCGGCGGCTGGATCCAGCGCACTCGGGAGGTCATCGAGCTGCCGGTGGTTCCCGCGCAAGTCACCGAGCACGTCTACATTGCTCGGACTTGCCCGGCCTGCCGACGGCGCTGCACACCTCCGGCGGAACTGGGCGGCGTGGTCTTGGGTCAGCAGCGCCTCGGCGTCAACCTGCTCAGCCTGATCGCCACGCTGCGGGAAGAGGGGCGGCTGCCCATCCGCAGCGTCCAGTGGTATCTGGACACCGTGCATCAGTTGCGCCTCAGCGTGGGGGCCATCGTGAGCGCCATCCATCGCACGGCGCAGCGGGCCCAACCGGCAGTGGCCGCGATCCTGGACCGCATCCGCGCCAGCCCAGTGGTCCACGCCGACGAAACCGGCTGGCGTCAGAGCGGGGCCAACGGCTACGTGTGGACTTTCAGCACCCCCACCGAGCGCTACTTCCTGCGGCGGGGTCGGGGCAAGGCGGTGGTGGACGAGGCGCTGAGCGATGCTTTCTCCGGAGTGCTGGTCAGCGATTTCTACGCCGCCTACCACCATTACGATGGCCCCAAGCAGCGGTGCTGGGCCCACCTGCTGCGGGACATCCACGACCAGCGCACCCGCTACCCCAAAGACACCGCACTGGCCCGATGGGCCGCGGCCGTCCACCAGCTCTATGTCGCAGCCAAAGCCTGCAACCATCACGAGCCATGGCAAAGGCGTGTCGCCCAACTGGCCTGGGAGCGGAAGCTGCTGGCCATCTGCCGCCCTTTCCTGTCTGACCCGTCGGTTGTCCAGGGCAAGCTGTGCCGGCGCATCGAGCGCTTCATCAAGGAACTCTTCGTCTTCGTGGCCGAACCGGACGTGCCGTCGGACAACAACCCGGCCGAACGCAGCCTGCGCCACCTGGTCATCAGTCGCAAGATCAGCGGCGGCACCCGCTCGGAGCAGGGCACCGAGAGCAAGATGACGCTGGCATCCCTCTTCGGCACCTGGCGCGCCCAGGGTCTAAATCCTCTCGCCGCCTGCCGTCAACTGCTCATTTCCCCGCAACTCTGAACTGTTACGCGTCGCCCTGGGGTGAGGCTGAATCGATTAATTCTTGACAGGGTTATCCCTATTCCGTAGCATAGCGACTATAGTATTGTCGGGTTCGTGTACCACAGTTGGCCCACGGGTCAACGACACAGGAGGCAAACCGATGGCCAATCGAGAAGATGTTGCGCTGATGGGCCACCTGATGCGTCGGGCCGGGTTCGGCGCGACTCACGCAGAACTGCAACAGCGGGTAGCGAAAGGCTACGAAGCAACGGTGGAAGAGTTGCTGAACCCCGAGGTGTTCGACCCGGTGGATGATGATCTGCTCTTCCGGTTTATGCCGGGTTACGAGGGTGCGTTGGGCCCGCCACTTAACCAGGCCGAGTGGATGTACCGGATGGTAAACACCGACCGGCCGTTGGAAGAGAAGATGGCGCTGTTCTGGCACCAACTTTTCGCGACCGGCAACTCAAAGGTGGATAATCCCCCTGAACTGACCCAGCAGATAGCGATGTTCCGCCGGTGCGGTTTGGGCAATTTCAGCGACCTGCTGGTTGAGTTGGCCCGCAACCCGGCCATGATTTTCTGGCTGGACAACAACGGCAACCACCGGGGAGCCATTAACGAAAACTGGGGCCGAGAACTGCTGGAACTATTTTCCATGGGTGTCGGCAACTACTCCGAAGATGACATCAAGGAAGCGGCCCGGGCGTTCACCGGATGGACGATTGGCCCCAAGATTCCGCGCAACCCGCTGGGGCGGTTCTACTGGAATTTCGAGTATAGGCCGGAAGACCACGACGAGGGCGACAAGACCTTCCTGGGGCAAACCGGCAATTTCAACGGCCAGGACATCATAAACATAGTGGCCAATCAGCCGGCGACGGCCCGTTTCCTGGCTCGCCACCTGTACAACTACTTCGTGGCTGATGAGCCCCAGGTACCCAGTTGGAATATTACGCCTCCCAATGACCCCGACGCGATCGACCAACTGGTCGCCGCCTACGACGAATCTGACGGGAACGTCAGGTCGATGCTGCGCGTGCTGTTCAATGCCGATTTCTTCAAGGCTGCGAAGTATTCCCGCGTCAAGAGTCCTGCCGAGCTGGTGATCGGCACGGCGCGGATGGCAGGGAACTTTGTTGGACCGCGCCCGGGATTCAATTCGTTGGCCTTCGAGTGTGGCTATCAGGGACAGGAATTGCTGAACCCGCCTAGCGTGGAGAGTTGGCACACCGGCTCCGAATGGATCGACGGCGGTGCGCTGGTGCGGAGGGTTAACTTTGCGGTCAACCTGCTGGGGGACACTTCCCTCCCGGGCGTGCAGGCGATTGTCGGCAATGTCCGCTCCAGGGGCACGTTGAGCCCCGAAACTTTGGTGGATGCTTGCCTGGAAATGGTGGGGCCGCTGGAGGTTGGAGATATCACACGTTCAGAATTGTTGGATCAGGCCGCCAGCGAAGGAGACCTGCGTTGGGACACCGAAGCTGAGGCGGCGGAGTCCGAAAAACGCATTGGTGTGATGCTGGCCTTGATTGCAGCGTCTCGAGATTTTCAATTTGCCTAGTAGTTTGAAGCTGACTGGATGTCGGTAGAAGCCAGGGGGGAATGACATGACGTCGACCAAGAAAGACCCGGTGGTAGTGGTTCTGCAGATGACCGGAGCCAATGACTACCTCAATACGATCATCCCATACACGAACCCGCACTATCGGGATAGCCGGCCCCGGGTTAGCATTCCGGAAGACCAGGTGTTGCCCATCAACGACGAGTTGGGGTTCAACCCCACCATGGGCCCGTTCAAGAAGTTGTACGATGAGGGGAAGGTGGCGATTATCCACGGCATTGGATACGAAAATTCGCCTCGTTCGCATTTCCGATCCATGGACATTTGGCACACGTGCGAGCCCGACGTGGTGGGCATCGAAGGTTGGGCCGGCCGCGTCATCCGCGACCTAGACCCGACCGGTGAAAACGTGCTCAAGGGCGTGAATTTTGGGCAGGGGTTGCCTCGAGCGCTGGCCCTGCGTGGTGTGCCGGTGACGTCGGTTTCGGGCCTGGAATCCTACGGTGTACTGTCCAGCGTGCCCGGTGTGTCTGCCGAGGAAGAGCGGAACCAGCTGCTGGACCGGTTCGCGCGCATGTATTCGCCAACGATGGGCACTGGCCCGGTGATGGACTATCTGGGGCAGATGGGCCGCGACGCCCTGAAGGGCGCTGACATCATTCGCTCCGCACCTGAACAGTATTCGTCCACGGTAGAGTACGCCGAAACGCCGATTGCCAAGTATCTGCGGGACATTGCGCAGGTGTACCTGGCGGATCTGGGCACGCAGTTGTTCTATACCCAGCACGGCAGTTTCGACACGCACTTCAATCAACCGCCGATGCACACCAAGCTGTGGATCGATATGTCCCGCGCCATTAGCGACTTTTTCGATGACCTGGCAGAGCACGATGCTGGCGACAACCTGATTATGGTGCTGTTCACCGAGTTCGGTCGCCGCGTCAAAGACAATGGCACCGGAACCGACCACGGCGCCGGCGGCGCAGCCTTCGTGATCGGGAATCAGGTGAAGGGCGGGATGTACGGCACCTATCCTTCGTTGAAGCCGGAAGACCTGTCGCAGGGCGACCTGGCGCCCAACTACGATTTCCGTGGCCTGTATTCTACGGTGATCGAGCGGTGGCTGGGGTTGGACGCCGTGCCCATCGTCGGCGGCAATTTCGAGCAAATGGCCTTCGTATAGTGGGTGCGCCTCGCTAAATAGGTTGCACTGACGCTGGCACGCGTCGCGGAAGAACACAGCTCAAGCGAGGAGGCCCAGACAATGCCACCTAGTTACAAAGGAGGTCGACGATGCTAACCACAGTTGCCGCAGGCAGGGTGTTCGACTACAGCTACTGCTTGGGAATGTACGGAATGTCTGGTCAGGGTTTCTGGACGCCGCAGGATTTCGCCCTGGCCGACGACGACACGGTCTTCGTGATTAACCGCGGGGCCGAGGAGTTGGGCCAACGTATCAGCAAGGTAACGCTGGATCATCAATTCCTAGGGCAATTTGGCGCGTTTGGGCGCGGCGACGGTCAGTTTGTCTGGCCCCGCTCCATAGCACTTGATGGGGCTGGTAGTGTTTACGCCACTGACGATTTCCTGAACCGAGTGTCAATTTTTGATCCGGATGGCACCTTCCAGTGCAGTTGGGGCGAAGCGGGCGACGGCAAGGGGCAACTGAACGCTCCCAGCGGTATGGCGTTCGACGCGGACGAAAACCTGGTCATGGTGGATGCCCTGAATCACAGAGTGCAACGGTTTACCAAAGACGGCAAATACCTGGGCGGTTTCGGATGCCAGGGGGCGGACGATGGCCAGTTCAACATGCCTTGGGGATTGTGCCTGGACGACTGCGGAAACATCTACGTCGCCGACTGGAAGAACGACCGGGTGCAAAAGTTCGATGCTGACGGCCATTTCCTGATGAAGTTCGAAGCGTCGGCGTCTGGATTGGGAGACCTGCACGGGCCCACCGACGTTGCAGTCGATTCGGAGCGCGATGTCTACGTGACCGATTGGGGGAACCACCGGTTGCAGGTGTACGGCCCGGATGGTCGGTTCATCACGTCGCTGGTTGGCGACGCGCAGCAGCCTTCGCCCTGGACGCAGACGTACATCGACGCCAACCCGGATATCATCAAGGCGCGCCGTCGGGTTAACCTGGAACCGGAGTGGCGATTCCGGCGGCCGGTGGCGGTGAAGATTGACCAACAGGATCGCATTTTCGTGCTCGAAGCGGCACGACATCGCCTGCAGATTTACAACAAGGTGAAGGATTACGAAGAGCACCCGTTGAACCTGTGACGCGCGCGGTGATTCCAACCCAACCGGGTACATGGTTTCACCGTTACCACTTGGCTTTTGAGCTGCCGATGCGAGTGTCGGCAGTTTTTTTATTTTGGCGACGCTGGGGAGTCCCATCCGGAACCGCGTTATCACGCGGGGCAAATCACCTGAGTCCCAACGAAGCGCCGGCGCCGCGTTATAATGGGCGGCAAATGACCTGAACCGCAACGAAGCGCCAACGATGCGGGCTATCCCGCACACAAAACCATCCAAAGGATTTCGGGAGGACCGCCATGACGCAACAATCGACACAGATTGACCCGGCCAAGACGGCCGTGTTGATAATGGATTTCCAGCAACGGATTATTGCCAACGTAGCCAGCGACCCGGTGGCAGTAGTGGAAAACGCCGCCAAAGCGCTGGACGGAGCCAGAGCAGCTGGCATCCCAGTGATATACGTGGTTCACCGGGGCGGGCCGTTTGCAGACTATGCTCCTGATATTGAACTGCATCCGGGCGTAACGCCGGCAGACGGGGAGATGGTCATCACCAAAGTCAGACCCGGCCCGTTTTCCACGACAGCGTTGGACGTGACCCTCCGTGAGATGGGACGCGATACGCTGGTGATTATAGGTGTTGCCACCAGCGGTTGCGTGCTGTCGGGCGTCCGCTGGGCGGTGGATGTGAATTACAGCTTCATAGTGCTGTCCGACGCCTGTTCTGATGGGGACCCGGAGGTTCACCGGGTGTTGACCGAAAAGGTCTATCCGCGTCAGGGCCGGGTGATGGCCACTGACGAATTCCTGCAAGCCATCTAGTTGACGGGATTCAGACAGCTATCATTTGCCTAGAGCGTGTCTTCATTCAGGAATTCCAGAATGTGTTGACACATTGGTTCAGTCGACTAACGACAGAACCTGATTTCTGTCGCGGGCTTTGTGTGCGCGCCCGGGCAGGTGTACCTTGATCACGGTGCCACGGGCCGGACTCGAACCGGCGACACATGGGTATCAAGCCATTGCTCTACCAGACTGAGGTACCGTGGCACCGCTCCATGCTAAAGCTAACGCGACGGAATGTGTCAAGCCGCGTCAGTTGGGCGCAAGGGAGCCGTCGGTTCCACTGATGTCATGCTGGACGACCGACAGCGATATGGCGAGGCTGTCCGTGATGTCCGGCCTTGCCTGGTGGCGTCGGCGGCGCCGCGCTCAGCTGCCTTCTCCAGAGAGGATAGTTTTTCACCGGAGGGCGGAGTTGCCATCTGGACGGTCACGACGATTTCAATGGCGTCGCTGTCGTAATAGGTCACGCTGTCCTGTACACCGTCCTCTGCCATCACCGCGAAATGCGCTCCGATTACCGCTTCCTCCACCTCCCGCTTGGTGAACCCCGGGTCTTTACCGGTTTGTAGGCTGACCGTAACGTGAGGGTTTTCGGACTGGAATTTGTCGATGGCATTTCGGGCGTTGCCGGAGATGGAACCTGAAAACTTGATCCAGGCCGATGACCCGCTGGTCATGGCAACATCAACGACGCTGTCGGGGTTTTCCTTCTCGATGGCCGTTACCATCTTTGAGAAATCATCGCGCCAGGCAAAACGCATGATGGATTCATCGAGAGTGATGCCATCCTGGTTCGCGATGGATTGCAAGTCGTTCACTTCAGCAGGGCTGTTAATGCAAGACCCACCTCCGCCAGCCCCAGGGCGGACGCTGGCGTGTTGGCGGATTAGCGCAGCTACTTCATCGGGGGTCAATGTCGCCAATTTCTGGTGACTCACCGCCGTTTTGCCGTTGTTGCCGGGGGCGGGTGCCATCGCCACGATTACGACCCCGACCGCGATCACGACCAGGATGCCGCCGTAGGCGAGCCACATGTACCAGCGGGTCCAACGATTTTTTGGTGAGTTGAGTCGTTCATTCTCGTTCATCATCGGGGAGCCTCCTGCGGGACGGCGGCCCATACTAAAGGCCTAGTCGTTTGACCGAGCCCTATGCTACGGTCACGGCGCGTGCCCCGTAGGCGTTGCACCGCCATATCGAGTATATCCCGGGAATTTCCGGTCAGCAGCAGGGCCATCATGGAACTGGCGTAGGCAGCCAAGAAACGGCCAGCACGACGCGCCGAGGTCGGTGATGAACGAAGCGGGCAGGCCGCCTTGCAGAACTCGCACCGTGCGGTTCGGATAGACGATCTCGCCGGCTATCCTGAAGTCATGGTACTGCGGCAGCGCCCGTTGCACGGCGTAGATGTATAGCATCACGAGAAAATTTCGCTACTCCAGATTCGGATGGAGAGTAGCTGAAAGTAGCCAAACTTTCTACGAATCTCGTCACTGCGTTGAGCCGACCACAGTAGTACCGTCAGTCCCGGTGACGTTTAGATCGCTCGTCACCCGAGGCGCCGGGCGGCGGACCTCCGTTTAGGAGGCGCCGGATTAGGACACTGCTACTTGGAGTACGCCAGTAGTTACCGCGAGTCCGCTCTGCCTATGACGATTTTGGCATCTGGCGCTGGTAACAAGACTAGCCGCCCCGTCGTCGGTGGCGGCCGGCTGCGTCGGAACAGGTCGTGGTGTCAAAGGCGTTGGCAAAACATGCCAGCGGAGCGGCGGAATGTTGTACCACCTGGATGATGCCTGACGTCATGGCTATGACTGGCGGTGAGGCGATGGGGGTCTGAGTGAGGCCGCAGCTGCCGTTGATCTAAGCGTCGTCCGGTTCGTCTGGGGAAGCCGAGGTGGTGTCCTGCCGGCTGCCCTTGAGGCGGTAGCCACCTCTGGCGATAGGGGCGGCGGTTCTCCTCCCATTGCGCTTGATAAGTATCAATTATCAAGTACCATCCATGCCCTGCGCTGGCACGGGGAACCATGCTCCGCCTCCGCCAACTACCCGTTACGGGTTATTCGAACTGCGAAGTTCCTGGCATCCTGCGCCAAATCGTGCGTCGCACGTATGACCAGTGCGAGCTCCCGCCCCACGCTGCCAGCTGTCCACTCTGGCAGCGAGACCGATAGGCCGAGATCCGAGGGCGTCAGGGTACCCCGCATATCTGCCGGCCAGTGGATTTGATCTCCATCAGGTACTGGGACTGGCTGCCAGTCGTATCCCACATACTGCATGTCGGCCACCGTATGACCGCCGAACATCTCCTGGTCAAAAGCGACCACCGCCTCCACTTTCGATTTGGAGCCAAGGTTGAAGAAATTCTCGCCAGGGGTCCCCCTGTCGGCAACGCTGTCTTCCAGCGTCCCATGTCCTGGTTCCAGGTCGAATGCTACCACCTGTAGACTGGACAGCTCCAAGGCCCCGAAACGCCGGAGCGCGTCATCGAAGCACTGGACCAGTGGAGGTAACACCACCGCGGGATTGGCAATACCATCTTTCAGTCCGACCTGTACCCATCCGATCTGCGCTCCTTTGGCCTCCGGAGTCAGTTCCGCCTCGTTCATACCCCACAGGAGACGGTATGGCGGTCGGGGCGTTACTGTTGACCGCGTCGTCCGTCCACGCCCGTCGATCGTAGTCGTCATACTGTTGGTCATGGACCAGCCCATCATTTCAGCACGGGCGTTGAAAACGCTGTAGAGGTCCTCCTCCACGGAGTCCACGCCCGCGCTGGCAGTGTCTGGTGAAAGTTCCCCAAAGGCTTGGAGAACCAAAGTCGGATGCATAGTAGAGGTCCTCCTCTGGCGTATCTGGAGCGTCGGGGGTAACAAGGTCGGATGCAACGGTTATGCATCCGACCGAAATTCAGGGGTTGAGGGCTACGAGTATGGTTCCGGGGGCCGGCATTGGAGTTCTTCTCCAGCTGACTCTAGCTTTTGCGACGGGTCCCATATACCGACGAGGTCCACGTCAACGACACTGCGGAATCCAGTTCCTATGTTCGAAGCGCAGTCGCTCCGTCCGGTTACTCTCTTGCCACTACCTCCACCTGGCCAGAGGTTCGCGTCGTCTTCACCGTCTGGTTGAATGGTTTCCCACCAGCAGACTTCAATGCCCCAGTAGGACTGGCACATCAGCCCCTGGAGTTGGACGTTGACATCGGCTTTGCTTGGGCAGCCTGTGGAACTAACTGTCTCCCACCATCCGTGGACTGAAAGCTGTGAGCCCGAATGGTGGATATCGTCGCTCCTGGTCCTGTAGGTGCAATTCCCGGCTGTCGAAGTTAGCGAACCGGCCATGGGCATTTGCGAACGGGACACGGCGCTTGGTAAATCGTCCGGGCTGGCGGAGGCGCCATGGGGATCGCCCTCGAGGACGTCGGTAGGAACGTCTTCGCGGCTTTCGTAGATTTCGGCTTCGCCGCCTCTGGCTTTGACCTCGTCCAAGGACGCCCAGTCTGCCGTTCCTGACTGCTCGGATGTGCCCTGGGGATAAACCTCCTTGACAGGGCCCTCCGCGGCGACGACGCCGGTGAACATGATCATCATCGCCAGTGATGCCAGTAATAATAGACCCTTGGTTTTCATCATAACCTCTCTTGTGAGTTATTCCGCAGGTGGGCTTGCAGATAATTCGCGCGGATCCTACTCGCTGCTAGAGCGTGTTGACATTCATCACCAGCCCGTCGTAGTTTCCCACAAGGCAGAACACAACCCTCTTTTCAGGCATGAGAAACTCCTCGACCCAGCCCCATCGGGGATTGAGCCGTTCAATTGAAGTTGGACGGAACCCGTACCGAGCCCTACGACAGCGCGACCACGGTCACGGCCAAATTCCAACGGACAGGAAATGGTATCGAAGCATGTCATTGTGATGATCTGGTTCCTCATCCTGGTAGCAGGTATGGTCGGGTTCGCGTGGACGCAATGGTCATCCAGCAACCCTGACGCGTCCACCGACGAGCGGTATGACCAGTCAATCTACAAAAATCTTGACCCGTCATTCTCTAGGGAGCACCAAAGAGGCCGCCTGATGAGTGCCGCCAGAAAAAATCCCGGATTCGGCGGGGCTTTCCTTTCCAAGCGGGGGACCGTTCTCAACATCTACATCGTCGAAGACGAGAACAACCCTGAAAAATGGGAGGAAACCCGACAGGCCCTTGAAGAATTACTCGACGCCGAGTCGGGCTTGAAGCTGAACACCATCAAGGGCGATTTCACCATCACCCAGCTTTCTGAGTGGTATGACCTGATGCAGTCAGAGGGAATATGGGATCAGGACGGGGTGCATACGATCGACCTGCACGAAGGCGCAAATGAACTCTACATCGGAGTGCTGAGCGAGTGGAATGTGGAAGGCGTTTACACGTTTCTGGAGGGCATAGGCATACCTCGCGGTGCCGCGACGGTAGCGGTCGAACAGCCGCTGACTCCCGCCAGAGGTTGAATGTCAACACGCCCTAGGAACTGTAACTGTTCACGTTTGAGGGGACGGAAACGGTTTGCAGTGGAAATACCGTGCTCGGTTGCCCCTCCACAATAGGCCGAATAGTCGGCAGATCCCCGCAAGTCTGAACAGTTACCAGGAACTTTGCCAAGGAGCAACGCAATGAAATACGACGTCATCGTGATTGGAGCTGGATCTGCCGGCGGAACCATGGCCACGCGGTTGTCGGAAGACCCGAATCGTTCGGTTCTGCTGTTGGAGGCGGGGCCAGAGTACACCGACCTGGAGCAAACGCCCGACGACCTGAAGTTTGGCTACGCACCTACCGCCTCCGAGATGGGCGCGCCGCACAACTGGTCGTTCGTGGGGACTGGCACGCCGCAGCAAACCGAGCCGGTTGCAGTGCCTCGGGGTCGGGTGGTCGGAGGCACCAGCGCAATCAACGGGCAGGTTTTCCTGCGCGGCGTGCCGGAAGACTACGACCGGTGGGCCAGTTGGGGCAACGATGAATGGAGCTGCATCAACGTACTCCCATATTTCCGCAAGCTGGAAACCGACACCGATATTCGGGATGACTTTCACGGCTTTGACGGACCGATTCCGGTGCGTCGGCACAAGCGCGAGGCGTGGTTGCCGTTGCAGGAAGCATTCAACCAAGCTTGCCTGGACGTTGGGTACGCCGAGGTATACGACCACAACCATCCGGATTCCACGGGCGTGGGGCCGTTTCCCATGAACAACCCCAACGGCGTGCGGATGAGCACTGCGCTGACGTACGTCAATCCCAACCGTCATCGGACTGAACCTGACCATCCGGGCGAACGTCAGGGTCCGGCGCATTCTGTTTGATGGCCTGCGCGCTACGGGGGTTGAAGCCGAAAGCGGCGGCGATACGTTCCAGGTCGAGGGCGAGCAAATCGTTTTGTGCAGTGGCGCGATTGCGTCTCCACAATTGTTGATGCTGTCGGGCGTTGGGCCGGCCGAGGAGTTACAGAGATTGGGTATTGGCGTGATCAAAGACCTGCCCGGCGTAGGGCAGAACCTGCGCGACCATCCGCTGGTTCCGGTGCGGGTGCGGGTTACGTACGATTTCCCGCTGGACCCAACTGCGCCCCGAATCCAGACGGTGTTGCGGTACACGGCCAGTGGTTCCGACGCCCGCAACGATATGCAAATCTTCCCGTCGTCGTTCTCAACGCCATTGGGAGGCGACCCGTTTGCCGAGGAAGGTATCCGCATGACGTGCATGATGGAACTGGCTCAAAGCGCTGGCGAGTTGACACTGCAATCAACTGATCCGGATGTGCAGCCCCACATCAATTGTCGTTATCTGGAGGAGCCCTGGGATCGCGAGCGGTTGCGGGAGTCGGTGCGGATTGTCCTGGATTTGCTGGCGCACGACGCGTTCAAGGGCATCTACAACGGTCTGATCTCGCCGACTGAAGCCGACCTGGTGTCTGACGAAGCTCTGGACGACTGGATGCTACGCGAAGTTTGTATCGGACAGCATTTGTCCGGCACCTGCGAGTTGGGGCCGGCCAGCGACCCGATGGCGGTGGTTGACCAGTACTGTCGGGTGCACGGGATTGAAGCTTTGCGGGTGGCTGATGCATCCGTGATGCCGGACGTGATTCGGGCCAACACCAACTGCACCACGATTATGATAGGGGAACGCGTGGCTGACTGGATCGCGGCCAAATAATCCCGCCAACCAATGAAGGTTCCCTAAAACAAAAGGTGGGCAACCCCCAAGGGCTGCCCGCCTTCATGCTCGGTGGTAACGGCAGGGCAAAACGCGGCCGTGCCGGTTTACCTGTTTGATGACTCTACAGAGGGTCGCCGGCGTACAGGCTCGATTGTTTGAGGAAGACTTGCAATCGGTGACGCGCGGTCTCGGCTACGAATACGCGGCCTTGATCATCCACGTCAACGGAGATGGGGCCCTGGAAAGGCCCTTCCCGATCTTCCAGGTTCTGAGCCTTCTGGCGTCCCCGCAGAATCACGGGGTCCAGGTCTACGCGTTCTCGCGCCCACTTGGACAGGGTGGCCTGTCCTTCGATTATGGTGATGAAGCTGCCGTCAGCATCAAAGACCTGCAGGCGGTCGTTTTTGTAGTCGGCTACGTAAATGGTTCCGTCTTTGTCGACGGCAACGTCGGTGGGTCGATTGAACTCGCCATCGCCCTGGCCCGAGCCGCCGATCTGCATCAGGAACTGGCCGTTGGCGCTGAACTTCTGAATGCGGTCGTTGCGCCAGTCGGCGACGTAAACGTCTCCATTCTGGTCAATGTCAATGCCCCAGGGGAAGTTGAACTGACCGTCGCCGGAGCCCTGGGTTCCCCACTTGAAGAGGAACTGTCCGTCCTTGGTGAAGACCTGGATCCGATGGTTGCAGCTGTCCACCAAGTACATATTGTCGTCTTTGTCGAAGGCCAATCCCGACGGGCGGTTGATCTCGCCGTCGCCATCGCCGGGGACGCCCCACTTGCCAATCCAGTCGCCATCCTGGGTGAAGATCGAGATGCGATTCAGCCATTCGTCGGCGACATAGGCATTGCCCATGCTATCCAGCGCGACGGACGTGGGCCAGAAAAAAGCGCCATCGTGGGCGGTGGGAACAGCGTCTTCGGGGCCGACTTTTTCTCCGAATTCTCCGATGTATTCTTCGTCAATTGAGCAAATGGTTACCCGTTTGCAGGGGAAGAAAGCGGGAGTTTCGGTGCCGCGGCTAAGAACGTAGATTCGGTCGCCGGGTCCTCGGGTGACTGCTACCGGGTTGAAGAACCCGTTGCCGCCCCGAGATTCCTGACGTCCGATGGTATGGCTGTATTGAAATGTAAGCGGCGCAATCTGCGTTACCATGTTGTCTCACCTTGCTGGCAGAGTTGCCAACGGGCAGACCCGGGAATGGGCCTGCCGCATCTTCAACTACCGATTCTGGTTATTTGATGAAATTCAGGTGCTCGTAATTTCCGCCCAGGATTTCTTGGGAGTCGACGCCCATCCACTTGTCCAGTATGGTGGCGTAGGCGCTGCGGAAATCGGTGTTCCACCTGAGGTCGCCTTCGTCCAGCTTGTCCGGCTCGAGAGACGGATACTCGCCGTAGAGACCACCCTTGACGCCGTCGCCAATCACGAAAGCGACGCTGCCTGAGCCGTGGTCGGTGCCGGAGCCGTTCTCTTTTACGCGGCGGCCGAATTCGGTGAACAGGAGCATAACCACTTCTTCGCCAGAGTTATGCTCTTTCAGGTCGTAGTAGAAGTCGCTGACGGCGTTGGATACGTCCGACCAGAGCCGGTGGAAAGCTGCCGGCTGGTTGGCATGGGTGTCGAAGGCGCCGGGGTTGTAGCCGGTGTACAGGACACGCGTGCCGAAGTCGGCGAGATGCACCTGCGCTACGTTTTTGACCCACTGAGAGAAGTAATCGCCATTGTATTCAATGGTGGAGGAATACTTTTCCGGCGCGGTGCTGAGGATGTCGGCGCCTTTGAGGGCGTCAAGACCAGTTTGAGAAATGTAGTCGTTGACGGCGCCGGAGCCCAGCATGGGCGAATACATGCGGGCGAATATGTCCAGGGCTTCCATGCGCTGGTCGGTGCTGTCGATGGAGGTCAACACGCCGTAGGACTCCAGATTACCCACCGATGCAACCGAAACGCCTGGGGCAGCGAGGGCCCGCGGGAGGCCGCGACCAAAGTTGACGGCCGTGAGCACATTTTCTTTGTGGGGATCAAGATCATCGATGGTGCGACCCAACCAGCCGACGGTGCCCATCTTGGCGGGTTCGGCGGTGTGCCAGATATCCATCGAGCGGAAGTGCGAACGAATGGGGTTGGGGTAGCCGATTCCTTGAATAACCGCAACCTTGCCATCGTCGTACATGTTCTTGATCGGACCCATCGCTGGATGGAAACCAACCTTGTCATTAACGGCCAAGACGTGCTCGGGTTCCACTTTCAGATGTGTCCGGTAGTCCTGGTACAGAGGATCGTTGTAAGGAATAAAGGTGTTCAGGGCGTCAAAGGCACCCGACATCTGAAGCACGACCAAAACCGGATCTTTCTTGTTAACGGTCACGATTTCCTCCTGCCCACGATGGGGTATTCATTTCGGTCAACGGGCTGCCGTTCACCAACTGCCCGCAATTGTGGCTACGCGTAGAGATATTCTTTGGTCGCCACAATCATTTGCAGCGTTTCGCTAACTCGGTTGGCGAAGTCGTCAGCGTCGGTGTGGAGAACCCCACCTTTTTCCGCCTGGGCTGCCAACATACTGCGGGTTTCTTCGGGCAATTCGTAATGGCCCAACAATTCGAGACAACCATCAACCAATCGCTCGGGGGCGATAGTGGGGCCGATCGAAGCCAGCCGTTCGATCATGTTCCGCACGCCAGGGTAGTTGACGTCGCCCACGAAATCGGCGGTGAAGTTGATGCGGTGAACCAGGGTACCGCCATCAATCCACTCTTTGCCGGTGTGCCAACCCTCCACGGACGGCGGGTTGAACAACTCCTGGCCCATGTATTTCATCTCGTCGAAGATAAACTCGAAACCGGGCTTGGGCGTGGTCCAGTCACCGATGAGGCGCATGGTACCCATGACCGTTTCCACCGGGCTTTTCACCCTGGAGAATCGGGCGTTTTTGAAAGCGTCGGAATGGAACAGTACCCGAAGCATCGCCCGGATGTTGTAGCCGGAGCGGTAGTATTCGTCCTCCAGCATCTTGATGGTTTCCGGGTCCTGTGGAGGAGTATCCATCCAGGATGGCACCTGCGCTTCGTCGGCCACGAAATAGCTGTACAAATGGCGGGACAGGAACCTGGCTGCGGCCGGCTGCTTCGCGATGATATCAACGATATCCTCGCCGTTGAATTGCCCGGTTTCGCCAAGGAACGTTTTTTCGCCATCGTCATGGTCGACCGGATTGTAGACGAATCTCGCGGCGTAGCGGCCATAGGGCTGCCCAGGCACATTGTTGGCGAGCGTCCAACCGGTGAAAGCGCGCGCGCATTCCTTCACGTCATCTTCCGTGTAGTTGAACTTCCCGTCCATACCCACGCCAATCGAGAACAATTCCAGTAGCTCGCGGCCGTAGTTTTCGTTGATGGCGCCCCGATGGCTAAGACAATTATCCAGGTAGAAGACCATGGCCGGGTCTCTGGAAATCTCCAGCAAAAGATCCCGGAAGCTCCCCATCCCGAGGCGTCGGAACATTTCCAACTCCGCGTAGGATGTGGGGTAGCTTTGGGTTTTGCTGTCGGCGGTGCAGAGAACACCATGCCAGAACAGAACCATTTTCTCTTCAAGTTGGCGCTTGGAGTTAATCATTCGCCAGGCCCAGTACTCGGGGACGCCCCTGGTGAAGTGGCTCCACTCAACGAAGTAGCGCTCTGCGAGGTCAAGATCAAGACCGCTGGGCTGCGATTCCGGATTCAGCAACGCTTCAACGGTTGCGTCGTAACCCTGGTCCGCCAGCGCTTCGAGTTCGTGGTACTGCGCTCCGAAGCCGGCGCGCCGCATCAAATGGGCAATTTGTGCAATGTCGTGGTCAGCCATAGACAAACCTCCTCTATCTGAGCACACCAAATGTTGTTTTGGATATTAGCATTAAGCCGCGACCAACTCAACCCTTGCCGGGCGATTGCCGCGACGATATGCGTCGGCGGATGAAGGTCATTCGCACGATTGGTAAGGCGCCAGGAACGTAGAGACAACTGGTTTGTGCTCCGGGCGTCGCTGTGCTAACTTGGCCGCAATTGGAAACGGAACTGCGTTGCACGCCCAGCCCGGCCGTTGGAGACTGAGCGTGACTGGAGGATTGGAATGTCCGTTGGACTAGTAGTGCCTTTGCCCGCCTATACCCTGGACCCGGCGTTCATTGCCAAGAAGGCCGAAGATTTGGGCTTTGAATCGATCTGGTATCACGAACACCCCATTTTGCCGGTCAACAGCGCCAGCCCATTCCCCGCCACCGGAGGGGAAATTCCATGGACGTACCGTCATTTTTCCGAACCGTACATCGCGCTGGCGATGGCTTGCGCCGTTACGACCAGGATAAAGTTGTGCACCGGCATTACCCTGGTACCGGAACGGAATCCCCTGATACTGGCGAAGGAAATTGCAGTGCTGGACCGGCATAGCAACGGCCGGTTCGTGTTCGGCATTGGGGCCGGCTGGAACCGGGAAGAAACCACCATGATGGGCGGAGACTTTGACCACCGCTGGACGCAAACCCGGGAAGCCGTGGCTGCGCTGAAGGAATTGTGGACGAAGGACGAAGCCGAGTTTCACGGTCGGTACTATGATTTCCCGCCCGTGTATTCCTATCCCAAACCGGTGCAACAACCGCATCCGCCTGTGCTGCTGGGTGGCAACGCACACAACGTGCTGCAGCGGGTGGTCAGGTGGGGGGATGGCTGGCTGCCGAATCGTGCTACGCCTGGTCAAATCGAAGAGAGCCGGGCCAAAATGGACGCGTTGGCTGACGAGAGCGGACGCGATCCTGCATCGCTGACCATTTCGGTTTTCGGTCAGCCACCCGATACCAAACGGGAGCTGGTTGATTCGTTTCTCAGCGCTGGGGCGCTCCGGGTTTCGGTGTGGGCCAACCATTGCGACACCGAAGCGGAAATGGGCCAACAGCTGGAAACCATGGCAGAGGAGTTGATCCGATAATCGTGCGCCGTTGTGGTGTAACGATACGCTTGTGGAGGTTGACCGATGACCAGTTACGTTTACGTTGCGGCTCAGGATGACAACAAGATTGGAATATTCAGCATGAATGAGGCATCCGGCAGTCTGACGGCCCAATCAGAGGTAGCGGTTCCGGGTGGGCCATCGCTGCTGGCAATTGGTCCAGACCGGCAGACGCTGTATGCCGGGCACCGGGAAGAACCAGCGCTATCGAGTTACAGCGTTGATCAGGCGACCGGAGGGTTGACGCGCAACGGTTTGGTGGAATTGTCCACACCGCCGGCTTACCTGGCCACGGATCGAACCGGCAAATATCTGCTGTCGTCTTACTATGCCGGCGGCCACGCGGGCGTACATCCTCTTGGCGAGGATGGCAGCGTGGGCGGCGAACCAACGGCCTGGGTCGCAACGGACGTGGGCGCTCACTCCATGCAGACGGACCGCTCCAACCGGTTCGCTTACGTGCCGCACATCGCCAAGCAGAACGACAATGTGCTGGAGCCGCCCAAGAACATTCCCGGTCCAAATGTTATTTACCAGTTCCGCTTCGACGCGTCTAACGGACAATTGACCGCCAACGACCCGTCCACGCTGGCCCAGGACGATAACATCGGGCCGCGCCACTATTGCTTCCACCCCAGCCTGGATGTAGTTTATTTTTCCAATGAGCAGGGGTGCAGCGTGTCGGCATACCAGATTGATGGCGAAGGCCGGCTGTCGGCAATGCAGACCGTTTCCACGTTGCCAGACGGGGTTACCGTGCGGAACACCTGCTCCCAGATTCAGGTCTCGCCTTCGGGAAACTTCCTGTATGTTCCCAATCGGGGACACAACAGCATCGCCAGCTTCTCGGTGGACGGCAGTGGGAGACTGAGCCCGGTTGGACACGCTGCTACCGAAGCGGTGCCGAGTGCGTTTAGTCTTGACCCCCAGGGCAAGTTCGTGTATTCGGCCGGCTCGGCGACCGGGATGCTGGCGTCATATCAGATTGACCAGGGCAGCGGTGCGCTCACGCCGCTGGAAACCTACGCGGTTGGTGAGCGTCCGATGTGGGTGTTGACCACAACGCTGGGCGGTTAGACTCGGCGAGTTCCAGGAGATTAGGAGGACGATCATGCGACTGGAAGGGAAAGTGGCGCTGATCAGCGGGGGCGCGCGTGGGCAGGGGGCTGCCGAGGCCAGGCTGTTTTCACGGGAAGGGGCGGCCGTAGTTATCGGGGATATTCTTGACGATGACGGCATGAAGCTGGAAGCAGAAATCCGTGAGCTGGGCGGGCTGGCCACCTTTATCCACCTGGACGTTACCGATGCAGACCAGTGGGAGTCTGCCGTTAGTGAAGCGGTGAATCGCTACGGCAAGCTGGACATACTGGTGAACAACGCTGGGATAGGGAGTACCAATGCCGGCGGCGTGAATGCACCGAGGATCCATGAGGCTCCGGTGGAAGTTTGGGACCAGATAATGGACGTGAACGCCAAGGGCGTGTTTCTGGGCAGCCGCTCTGCTATTGGAGCGATGCGGGAGGCTGGCGGCGGTTCTATCATCAACATTTCGTCCATCGCCGGGTTGGTGGGGCTAACCCCTGGTTCCGGAGCGGGCTCGGCTTATGCCAGTTCCAAGGGTGCGGTGCGGCTGCTCACGAAGGCGACTGCGGTGCAATACGCGTCGGAAGGCATCCGCTGCAATTCAGTCCACCCCGGTTACATCGACACACCGATGACGGAGCGGATGATGTCTCAGCCTGGAATGCGGGACCAACGCATCGCATCCACACCGTTGGGGCGCATCGGGACGGTGGACGACATCGCTAATGGCGTATTGTTCCTGGCATCGGACGAATCGTCGTTTATGACGGGCAGCGAGCTGGTGATAGACGGGGGTTGGACGGCGCAGTGACCCCGGCTAGCGATAACGTGGGCTACTCGATGGCGTGCAGCCAGCCATCATCGGTGCGGATCAGAAGCCGGCCACCCGCGTAGACCGGGTCGGTGCGCACGGCGGCTGGTAAGCCCAGCCGCCAGCGTTCGCGACCGTCGGCATGGTCAAGTCCATATACCCAGCCGGATTTATCGCCGAAAACGAGCAAATCGCCGATGACCACCGGAGAGGCTGCGATAGCGTCCTCTGCCTCGAATCGCCATTGCTCCTGACCAGTAACTGGATCGATGGCGTACAAGTTGCCGAGCAGGTCGCCCACGAATAATCCGTCTGCCGTAACCGCGGGCGCCGAAATGATGCCGTCGATGGCCTTGCCATCCGGCACGAAGCGCCAGCGGTCTCCTGGTTGAGGCGGAGGGGTGGGTAACGGGAACCCCCAGAGCCACAGTTGCGCCCAAACACGGGTAACGGCGTAGCGACCCGGGAACTCGATGGCGTTAGCGTCCATGGCGAATAGTTGCCCACCGGATACGAAGTAGACCAGTTCATTGGCCAAAACTGGTGCGGCAACCAATTGTGCGGAAGCGCGGAAGCGGGCCCGCTCCTGGCCGGTACGGGCGTCCAGAGCGTACAAGCTGCGATCCGCCGCCGCGACGTAAACTACCTGGTCGCCGACGGCCGCCGGGGAGCGCACTTCACTCAACGAACTGTGTCTCCAGATGTGTTCGCCGGTGGCGGCATTAACCGCGTAGGTAACGCCGTCTAACCCACCGGCGTAGACGATTCCTCCCGCTACCGCCACGGGGCCGGAAGTGGAATCGCCGATTGGGTATTCCCAACGCTGCTGGTGGGTTTCCGCGTCCATGGCGACCACCCGGCGGTCGATGGTCGCGTAGTAGATATTTCCTTGAGCCAGTGCGACCGAGTTGTGCATCGGGCCGCTAGTCGGGATGGAGTCCACTTCGTCGCCCGTTCCAGGGTTCAACACAGCGATGCGGAAATGGCCTGGCAAGAAGATGAGATTATCGGATATTACCGGTGCAGCCAGAGTTGCCGGCCCGGTATCTGCACTCCATACCAACCTACCCTCAGGTACGGCCAGCGCGTCCGCGGCGTGTCGGGTTTGGCCGACGGTACGCCCGGCCATCGTCCACTGGTCTCCCACTGAACTGGACGCAAAGATGTCTGCGGGCTGCCGGGTCAACAGGATGATGGGGTCGGGGATGAAGGGGAAGTTGAGCCAAACGAGAAATCCAAGGACGATGATCCCAACAATCCCGACACAGACGTTACGCCGAGACAGGGTGCGGCGACGGCGTGCGGCTCCCCTTGCCCAACCTGGAACGACCGCCGGCGCCCGCATCTCAGCGGCGGTTTCGCTGTGTTCTGGGGGGGACGGGTTATCGGATTCTGGAGGAGATGTGGTCATGGGTGTAAAAGGTCAAACAAAGATTCGGCAGGGTGCGGACACGCACCCTGCCGCTGTTTCGACGCCGTGTGATGCGAGGTTAGATGTTGCGCAGTTTAGGGTCAAGGCGGTCACGCAGCCAGTCGCCCAGGAGGTTCATGGCGAGAACGGTGAGCACGATGGCAAGCGTGGGGAAAAAGAACAGCCACCAGGCAGACACTATCAGAGTACGCCCATCAGCGACCATTAATCCCCAGGCTGGAGTGGGTTGCTGTAGTCCGGCGCCCAGGAAGCTTAGCGTCGATTCCAGGATGATAACGTGACCGATCTCCAACGTGGCGAGCACCACAACGGTATTAACTACGTTGGGGAAAATGTGGCGCATCATGATGCGCATCGGCGATGCGCCAGCCACTTGCGCACGAGCGATGAAATCCTGCTCCTTGATGGACAGGGCTTCGCCTCTGAGCATACGGGCGAATCTGGCCCACAGCAGCAGCGAAATAACCAACACGACAGTCGTGAATCCGCCCCCCATAACGGCGACCAGGACCAACGCCAACAATATGGACGGGAAGCCAATTTGATGTCAACAATGCGCATTATCAGGGTGTCTACCCACCCACCGCGGTAGGCAGCGATCAGGCCGAGGAGCGTCCCTACGCCTCCGCCCAGGGCGATTGCAAGGAGCGAGATCGCCAGGGATATGCGGGCTCCGTGGACGATGCGGCTGAGGATGTCGAATCCCTGGCGGTCAGTGCCCAGGAAGTAGGTGAAGCTCCCACCTTCAAGCCAAGCCGGAGGTTGCAGCCGGTCCGACAGGTTGATTTTTACCGGGTCGTGGGGCGCAATCACGTCGGCAAATATGGCTGGGACAAACAAGAGCCCCGCCAAGATTAGTAGAGGGATGATTGGGTACCGCCCAAGGTTGGCCACGAAACTGCCTAAACCGCCCCGCTGCGGTTGCGTCGTGGCCTCTGCTCCCGGTGTGGCTACTGATGTAGTCATACGTTAAAAGCCTCTCTGGTAATTGGTGCGGAACCGGATCCCATTAATTGTAGCGAATCCGAGGGTTGAGGTAGGCGTAAGCAACGTCGACGAATAGATTGATGAAGATGTAGAAGGTAGCGAACAGAATGACAACGCTCTGGATCACTGGGAAATCCCGATTCCGAATCGCGTCAATGGCGAGATCGCCGAGTCCTGGCCAAACGAAAACGGTTTCAATCACGACAGAACCAGTGAGCAGCACGGCTCCGATCAGGCCCATGTACGTGAATGGCACGATCAGCGCGTTACGGAAACAATGTTTCCAAATGACTTTTCGCTCAGACAACCCTTTGATGCGGGCCAGCTTGACATATTCGGTGTCCAAAACCTCGAGCATGGAGGAACGCGTGAGGCGTATGACAGCGGCCACGTTGTAATAACCCAAAGCGACGCCAGGGAGGATGATAGATTTGAACCCGGCATCGTTACCTGATGTTGGCAGCCATCCCAAGATGACAGCGAACACCCACATGAGTAGTAATCCAATCGCAAACGAGGGGGCAGACTGACCGAGGAGTGCGACTACTTTCCCAGCCCAGTCGAATACGCTGTCTTTCTTGACCGCTACCATTACTCCGATTGGCAGCGCTATTCCCGCGCTGACCGTCCACGCAAAAGCGGCGAGATAAAGGGTGTTGGGCAGGCGGCGTATGATGAGGCCTGAAATGGGGATTCCGCCGTACGCCCATGCCTCCCCGAAATCGCCCTGTACGAAGTTCCCGATGTACTTGATGTACTGTACGTATATGGGTTGATCCAAGTCCCATTTCTCACGTACTTGGTCCACTACCTTTTGTGGGGCGTCTTCAGGCAGCAGGATTGCTACCGGGTCTCCTGTTACCCTGGCCAAGGCGAACACTATCATGCTGATGACCAAAAGGGCGGCGATCGCTTGGAGGATTCTAAGAACAATGTAACGTTGCATCGAGGGCCTTCAGCGTTTGGGTTAGCTGGTTGGGGAGGTTGCCCCGCCGGATCCTACAAAGTGCTGGAATTGGCTCTTTGCTACCTGACCGGACAAGCCATTGATTGGATCTCTGATTACTTACGAACGGCCTTAGCTGGACTTTGCACAAAAGCTAGATAAATTATAAGAACAGGGTAAGCTGGGCGGACCCTCCTGGAAAAAGGCCAAGCGATGCTCACCCTGCCCAACGCGATTGTACCCGTACTCCATCCCTTCGCCACGCTGTTTCGCAACCCGACCTGGCTGAAAGCCCAAATCCTGTTAGTCGGCGCGATACTGGCTCCCGGCCAACGCACCGTGGCATCGGCGCTCCGTGTCATGGGACTCAGCGACGACCGCAGCTATGCCCGTTATCATCAAGTGCTCAATCGGGCGGTGTGGTCGCCCCGCCAGGCGGCTGGCATCCTGCTCGTGCTGCTGCTCCAGCACCTCGCCCCGCCAGGCGGCTGGCATCCTGCTCGTGCTGCTGCTCCAGCACCTGGACCAGGGCGATGGCCCGTTGATTTTCGGCATCGACGAAACCCTGGAGCGGCGCCGCGGCCCCAAAATCAAATCCCTGGGCATCTACCGCGATGCGGTACGCTCCAGCCGGTCTCAGGTGGTCAAGGCCAGCGGCCTGCGCTGGATCTCCCTGATGTGGCTGGGCCAGGTCCCCTGGGCGGGACGTTATTGGGCCTTGCCCTTTCTCACCGTGCTGGCGCCCTCGGCACGCTACCACCGGCAGCGCGGACGCCGCCATAAAAAGCTCACCGACTGGGCGCGAAGATGCAGCATCCACGATCCTGCTGCCGGTCAACCCCGCTCATGGCTGAGCCTGCCCGACGGCGCGGGTGCTGGGGTGTGTGGTCCACCACCCTGCTGGCGGCAACTGCTGGCCCGCAGGTCCGTTGACCATCGACCTGGACTCCACCCCCGAGACCTACGGGCTGTGCAAGGAGGGAGCTCGCCACCATGGGTACACCGGCCAGCGGATCCTCGCCGTGGCCGCGGGCATCGGCGACGTGCTGATGGCTGGAGGGCCGCGCCAACACGGGTGACGGGAGACGGTGCACCGGACCACTCACCATGCCGACAGCGGCTTCTACACCCATGCCAGCGTCGCCGCCTGCCGAAAGATGAAGGTCGCCGTACCATGGGGGGACGCCGATTCCCTACTGGATGGAGGGCGCCGCCGATGCTGAATACACACTGCTGCCGCCCGGGTCCCAAATGGCCCTCTTCGCCGCCTACAGCTACCACGCCTTCATCACCGACCGTGAGGGCGACACCCTGGATCTCGAGGCCGACCATCGTTGGCTCAACCTTCCCCGCCAACGCCGCCTACAAACCTGGCCCGCTGGACAACGCGCATCCGGTGCTGACCATTCCTCTCCCGCGGCTCACCCGCAAGGCGCGCCGCCTCACCCTGCACCTGCCCCACAGCTGGCCCTGGCAAAACCAGTTCAGTAGCGCCCTGGCCCGACTGCGCGCCCTGCCACTTCCTTCCTGACGCCGCCCACGGGGTCTGACCCGTCCCCCAGGCTACTCAAACGCCTCGCCGACCCGCGCCAGGCCCTGCTCTGAGTGCCTCCTGCTACCGTCTGCCCTGACGATCTCGCCCTCCGCCGCCCCATTTGGCCGTCGTCATCCCCATCGCGCGGCTGCCGCCCAGTTCGTTTCATTGGGGTCCAAGCCTCACCGCGGCTTTCCCGTGTCCCGCATACACTGTCTGCTCGCCACCGCTACATCCCGTCGGTGGATTCGGGTTTATGAACCGGCCCCGCCCCGTCAGCCGGGCCGGAACGGTCGGCCCCCGCTGAAAGGCCGACGGCTGACCGCGCTGAAGGCGCTCCTGGACTTGCCCACCGTGTCATGGGTCGAGGTGTCGGTAGCCTGGTACAACGGCGCGACCCGCACGGTGGAACTCACCTCGCAAACGGCGGTCTGGTACCGCTCGGGCAAGCCGCCCGTGCCCCTGCGCTGGGTCTTGGTTCGGGACCCCCAGGGCGAATTCGCCACACAGGCTCTGCTGTGCACTGACCTGGCCGTGGAACCGGCGCATATTCTGGAATGGTTTGTGCTGCGCTGGCAACTGGAGGTCGCCTTCCAGGAGGTGCGAGCGCATCTGGGCGTGGAGACCCAACGCCAGTGGTCGGATCGCGCCATCGCCCGCACCACGCCGATCCTGATGGGCCTATTCTCCTGGACCACCCTGGCGGCTCACTTGATGCAGGAACAACGGCCCATGAGCCATCGCACCGCGGCCTGGTACGCCAAGCCGTCTCCAACTTTTGTGGATGCCATCGCCCTGGTGCGCCGCCACTTGTGGCTGGCGTCCGAGGGTTTTTCACTGTCCGACGCAGAACCGGATATATGGAAAGTCCCGGCTGCCCTGTACTACCGACTTGTAGATTCACTCGCCTACGCGGCTTGAAATGTGCAAAGCCTAGCTTAGTGTACTCGTGCCCTTTCATGCCACCGAAGTAACTGTTATTGACCGAATACTCGGCGATGACGTTGGGATCGATCCCGAATTCGGCGAAAAGGAAACCCAGCGGCATGGTAGCGTTCTGTTCATACATGTACGTGCCCGATTCTTTCATAAATTCCTGACGCTCGGCTTCGTCGACACTGACCTGCCACCGTCCAAACAGATCCTCCGTATGTGGGTTTTCGAACATGGAGACTGGGCCGTCCAAAGCCGGACTGACGAAATACGTCCGCATATTGCGGCCCGCCGGCCAGAAGCCGATGCGGTGGGTCCAAAGCACGCCGTTCATTTCGCGAGCCCGGTAGCGTGTCCGGATAGGCTGGAACTCGCCAATCTGAGCGTCTATTTGGAACCCCACCTCTTGGAGCCAGGAGATGATAGGCACGGCTATTTCGGTTAGCTCCGGTACTCCTACGAGTTTACCTGCCATGAACTCAATCTTTGGGCCCTCGCCTTCTGCGTATCCCGCTTCGGCCAGTAGTTGTCGAGCCAGATCAGGATCGTAAGCCGGAATCTCCCAAGCCGGGTCGTGGGTTGGGTCGCTGGGATGCCAACCAGTGTTGGCCATCAATTCCATCTTATTGTCGAAGAAAGCTTCGTTGATGGCGTCCCGGTCGATGGCATGATTCATCGCCCGGCGTACCAGCACGTTGGTGTTGGGGTCGTTGGCGTCGCGTTTGTCCTCGAGGTATTGGCCGCCGATGGCGATCCAAACCATAAAAGCCGGCAACGTGCTCTGCGTAAAGGCGTATCCCGCGTCGATGATCTCGCCCTGCAATTCCCGTGGAATCTCGGCTATGTCGGCTTCTCCGCTGCGGAGCATGGCAACGCGCGTCAGGTCCTCTTCGGCGAAGAAGAAAGTGAGAGATTCGAAATCCGGGGTGATGCGCCAGTGTTCGTATGGAACCCGTTCGTACTCCAGTTTGGAGCCCTGCTCATAACTTACGTGTTGCCATGGGCCGGTTCCTACCGGATGTTCCGCATACACCGCCTCTCCATGCTTCTGCCAATAGTCCAGACTGTAGATTATAGGATCGGTGGTGGCGTCCGATGCAAAGAACGGGATCCACAACTCCGGTCGGTTCAACCGCAAAATCATCTCGCTATCGCTCACCTCTTCCACCGCGTTAGTTTTCCCTAACTCATCAACGTCCCAACTATACTTGTCGTCTCCGGGGCCGAGCAGAGTGTTCCACAGGGGCCCGAAACCAGCCCTGCTTTCCGGGTGGGACCAAAGCTGGAAGCTGAATACGAAGTCGGATACTCCAAAGGTGTCCTCGCCATGGTGGAATGGCACATCCTCCCGAAGTTTGATGTTCCATACTTTGCCGTCGGGCGAAACCGACCACGAAGTCGCCAACATCTCCTGAGCTTCCCAAGTTTGAAAATTGCGTTGAATCAAATTTTCCTGCATTGGCTGCAAAATACCTTGGTTAGTCCCACCAACACGCCAACCCAGCAAGTTCTCGGCGTAAGGTGGCGTAATCGCAACGCGCAGGTCGGCTTGCACTGGTTCCCCTGCCGTTGTAGATGGAGGATCGGTGGGTGCAGGGATCGCAGTTGGCGCCGCGCCGCCTGCCGACGAGTCGGACATGCCGCTGGGTTGAGCCAAGGTTGGCTGAACAGCGGGTTGTTCTTGTTGCGGCGCCGTAGGTTGGCTGTTTCCCGCTGGAGCGGTTGATTCTTCCTGTTCGGTTGGAGCTCCACAAGCGATAGTTACCAGCAAAAAAAGTACCGAGAATCCGGAAACAAAATTTCGCAAGTTTATGACGTTGTTCATCATGGACCAACTCTCCGTCGACTGATTATTAAATTCGGTGAATCATGGGTAATATCTATGGGTAATCTCTTATGAGGTCACCCGTCCCCAGCGGATTATCGTCAAACTACCCTTCGCTGTTAATACGCGTTTAGATCAGAAGCCGTCCTGAACCTATCTCAGAGTATTTTGTCCGTAGAACCTCACCCAACCCCATCGAGAAGCGACGATAACCGGTAGCTCTCTTAATCCTTCCGGTTTGGCTATCAACTCTGGCGCTGATTCACGCGACATTAGCGTCCCATCAGAGAACCGTAAATCAGCGGCCCGCATGGCTCCGGTTAGAGGATCCCGAAAAACGGCGATAGCAAAGTCTCCTGCCAATTCGGTAACGATTTCTCCGCCGGAGAATCTGGTGTGAGGCCACGCCACCGCGACATCCCCGATAACCACGCCAACTACCTGCTTTGTGCATGAGCGCTGCCCCTTGAAGGGCAAAGTCGGTTGGTTGACAGAAAGAACGCGCGAATGCGGAAATGCTCTTCGCCACTGCCTCCAGGTTGTGAGTTGGGCCGGGATAAGGTCGAGGCTGACGCCAACCCGTGGCCCGGCGATGGCTTTGCCCAGGGGTTGGGACCAGATAGTGCCGGTGTCGTGGTCGAACCAGGTCATTGCGCCTTTGTAGAGGGCCCCCTGATTGCCGAAGACGGTCGTCGTGCCGCCAATACGGCGGTCGTGTACCATCGCGGTGTAGCAGAGCGGACACCAACTGACGACCACGGGTACTCCGCCTACCTCGTCATTAACCAATTCTCGGATGTACAGTATGCCGGCAGGATAAGCCCGTGCTTCACCGTTGATGGATAGGCCGATAACCAGTTCGTCGTCCGGCAGGTCGGCGTTTCCAGCCGAGACGAAGTCTGGGGTGTAGATGGGGCGAATGTCGTCGGGTCGGCGCACCTGGACGTAGTCGCCGTCGGAGAAATCGGTTGCTGGCCGACCATCGGCGCCGAAAATCTCGTCAATTGCGCCGATGGTGGGCGCGCGGCCGACGTTGGCAGTGGCGGCGGTGTGGTTGGCGAAATCTGTGGCGTCGGTGCGCCCACACGCGGTCACCAACAAGGTTGTGATTGCAATCGCAGCTATCGCCGCGGACGCAATCGCCGGGATTGGGCGCAATTTGGCGAATTCCATGCCGGTATTGCGGTTGTATCAGGTTGCCGTTGGGGACGTTCAGCCTGGTTGGCTCAGGCGGGTTGGCTGAGGCTGGCGACGTCGCGATCGAACGTGGGCTGACGGTGCAATCTCCGTAAGAGCGTCCAACGGCGGGGAGAGATTATTACTACTGCCAGCAGCAGGCCTACCGAGACTACCACGATGGCCGGGCCGGTGGGCAGGTTGAGATAGAATGACAGGTACAGGCCGATTACGACGGCGACCAGCGCGGTGGCGACCGTGGCCGCCATGATGGTTGGCATTCGGCGGGCGAGCAATGTTCCCGTTACCGCCGGAACCACCAGCAACGACATTACCATTACGTTGCCGACGGTTTTCAATGCCGCCACCGTGGTGAGCGCCACCAACAGCGGGAGCATATATTCCAGCAGGCCCACGGGGACGCCAGACGCTTCGGCAACCGAGGCGTCGTAGGTGGTGAACACCAGCTCTTTGTAGAACAGACGCACGACGAGCAACACGCCGCCAGTCAAAAGGCCGACGGCCAATACATCGCCCCAGGATGCGCCCAACACGTTGCCGAACAGGATGCTGAACAGGTCGCCGGCGTAGTTTTCGGAGGCATTGATGATGATGACTCCCACGGCGAATCCGCCAGCGAACATCACGCCGATGACCGCGTCAATGCGAATACCGGCGCGGCGCGAGATTGCAGAGATGGTGAGCGACGCGGGAATGGCCCAGAGCAACGCCCCGAGAAATATGTTGAATCCCAGCAGGAACGCCGCTGCCATGCCGGTAAGGGCCGAATGGGCGATGGCGTCGCCGAGGAATGCCATACCCCGCAGCACGACGAAGGTGCCGACGACGCCGCACGCGATGGCAGCCAACGCTGACACCAGCAGGGCGCGCTGCATGAACCCGAATTGCATGGGCTCGATGATAAGTTCCAGCAACAAACGCTCCTCTACGGGTTGGCAGGGGTTGGGAGGCCGTGACGGGCAAGACGGCCAGATTGATCACGCCGTGCACCGGGCGAAATCCTGGTGCGCTGTTACTGCAACAGGTCGGCTAATGAATCGGCGTTGGCGCGCATCATGTCGATGTAGGAGGGATACTCGGCGTCCGGCAACGAGCGCACGGTGCCGACCTGAATGTTGCCATCGCGGGCTACCTGATCCACTGCGTCGTCGGAGAATTGCGGCTCGGTAAATATCGCCGGAAGGCCACGCGATTGCACGAGTTCCAATACCGAAACGATGTCGTCGGGCGACACGTCGCCGCCGTGGCTACCGATGAAAGCCAGCACCTCAAATCCGTAACGAGCGCCAAAATACCCGTAAGCAGCGTGGAATGTGATTAACACCCGGCGTTCCGCGGGGATGGTTTCGACTCGTGCAGCAATGTAGTCGTCAAGCTGCTCGAGTTGATGGACGTAACTGGCGGCGTTGCCCAGATGTTCGGAGGTGTGTTGAGGGTCGGCGGCGATGAGTCCGTCGGCGATCTGGTTGACGTAATGCACGACGAAATGCGGGTCTTGCCAGAAATGCGGATCCCGTTGGTCGTGCCCGTGTTCGTCTTTGACAGCATCAGAGCTTTCATGTTCACCGACGCTTTCGGCGGCGGCGCGTCCGTCTGCGTCGTCGTGTCCGTCTGCTTCAATGGGGGCAATGAGTTCTGTCGTCTCGCTGGGTACCAGCCCGTCGGAGGCAACTATGCGGACCGCATCTGCATCGGCAGAACCGTCCAGGAGTTGGTCGAATTGTGGTGCGAGGCCGGCTCCATTGGTGACGATCAGGCGGGCTTGGGCGATTCTCACACTGTCCACGGGTGTGGTCTGGTGGGTATGAACGTCGCTACCTGCTGGCACCAGGTTGTGTACGTCAACGCGGCTGCCGCCAACCTGATGGATCAGGTCGGCGAGTACCGCGTTGGTGGTTACCACGTTAATTGTTGGGGATTTCGCCCGTGCCGTGTCGGTGGGTGTCTCCAATCCGGCCGAGACGGTTGGAGGGAGCGCCGGCCCAGTTCCAGCGCAGGCGGTGAGCAATGCGGTTGAGAACAGCAGCAAGACCGTGGCAGGAAATTTCATGCTGGTTTGATTCTCCACGGCAATGCGCTGGTTGATTAGGGCGTCAGGTATTGCAGGAATTGCGGTACTGCTAGGGTGGTTTTGGTTGATTCGGCTATCAGTACGTGGTATCAATAAGGAGCACAATTGATTGTTAGTATCAATAAATTGCGTGAACAAAAAAAGGCGACTCAGGTCCGGGCGCAGTTCGCGCAGCGGCCGTAGACTTCCAGCCAATGGCCGCTCATCTGGAAACCAACGGCTTCGGCTGCGGTTTCCAGGAGTGCTTCCACGTCGCAACCCACCAGGTCCGCGGACTTGCCACATACGGCGCAGAGCAGATGGTGGTGGTGATCGCCGTGGCTCAACTGGTAGCGCATTTCGCCACCTTCCAGCAGTACCCGGCAGACGAGGTTTGCATCGACCAGGAGGCGCAGGCCTCGGTATACGGTGGCGCGACCCACACAAGGCAGTGCGGCGTACAATTCCTCGGCGGTGAATGGCTGGCTGCGAGCGGCCACCGCGCTGATGACCAACCGTCTGGGTTCCGTATCCCGGTACCCGAGGTGTGAGAGCTCGTCAACGATGTCATCCACAACTGCGGCGGAGCGCGGACGCGGGTGTCGATGGCCCTGATGTTTAGGGGTTGCGGTTGTCATAAAAGATACGCTATCTCATTAACGCCGACACGTCAATTCTGCCGCGAGGCCCATCAGGGCAATCGCATATTAGATGGCTAGGACTTTGAGGAGGTAGTCGTGGTCCCAGCCGGCCTTCTTGCGTTTGGCCTTGATGCCGACTTTGGCGGTGCGCTCCTGTTTGAGCAGGTTCAGGGTCAAGTGTCGCACCACCGCCAGGTTTTGGTCGGCGTGGCCGGTTCTGACTCGGCAGTGGTCTTCATCAAAGGCCATGTCCAGCACCCAATGGAGGCTGTTCTCGATACCCCAGTGCTGACGGCTGGCCTGGAGTAGGGATGCCGCGTTGGGCGGGTAGCTGCAGATGTAGTAACGGACCTCCGAGGGTGGGTCCTGGGGTGCTTGCCGAGGTGCTTGCGGGTGGACGCCCCGTCGGTAGCACACCTTGGCCACGCCTTTTAGTCCCGGCCAGCGCCGGTGAGGATCCACGTAGGCCAGTTCTGCTGGGTCGGTGATCACCCAGCACTCCCGGGTCTCCAGGCGTCCGTGGCCTTTGTCCACCTGGCGATGGTAGTCCGGTCGATGGTAGGCGGGTTCTTCGGCAAGACTTCCTTCCTGAGCGCTACCTTCCTGAGCGGCGCCTTCCTGAGCGGCCATCTGAAACAGGTCCTGGATGTTTCCGTAGAGTTCCCCCTGGTTGGACTTCACCGCCAGCAGGTAGTCGGCGCCGCCGTCGACGATCTGCTGGGCAATCTCGGTCTGGCAGCCCATGGCGTCGATGGTGATGATGCACCCGCGCAACTCCAGCAGCGCCAACAACTGGGGGATGGCGGTGATTTCGTTGGAATGGGCCTGGGTGCGGGTTTGGCCCAGCACCAGGTGATTCTGGGCGGCCCAGGCGCTCACCAGGTGCAGCGGGGCCCGGCCTTGCCCCCGGTCATGGCATCTCCTCAGGGTCTTGCCGTCGATGGCCACCACCTCTCCCTGGGTCAACTCGGCCACCGATTGCACCCAGTTCATGAAACAGGCGCCGAACTGGTCGGGGTCCAGCCGGCCGAACACCCGCCCAAAGGTATCGTGGGATGGAATGCCGTGGGGCAGAGCCGTAAGAACCGGCTCAACCACTCTAGGCGGGCATTGCCGAACTCCTCGATCTCCACCCAGTTGTCGGCGCCGCAGATCACCCCGCAGATGGTGATGACGATGATGTCCAGCAACTCGTGGCGCTTGGCCCGCTCCGCCCGTGGATCCACCAGTCCGGCAAAGTGTTCTACCACCCAGCCCCTTTCACGCCCACCTGCCATCTGCCACCCCCCGCATCCGAATGACCCTCACTTTAGCCTATTTCTAATATTTAGCCCAATATGCGATTGCCCTGCGAGGCCCATGCGTACCCGCTTTAATCTGTCATCGGGACGCGCATCGGGACGTAGCAACCTCGATGAGGCTGAAAACACGTCGACGAACCGACGTTGCTACGGCGACGGGATTGCCGCGCTCCGCTCGCAATGACAGGATCGGCACGCATGAGGGCGAAGCGTCTCACGCGTACCCACTTAATCTGTCATTGCGAGGAGCATAGCGAGGTGGCAATCTCGATTAGGCTGAACACACGTCGGCGAACCGCCATTGCTACGGCGACGGGATTGCCACGCTATGCTCGCAATGACAAGATGGGTACGCATGAGGGCGGGAGATGACTTGACGCTGAGATGGGGTTAGGGATATATTCTGCGCAATACGCTGGTGGCCGGTGGGGCCACGAGCGCGACTACTCGGTGAGTGGGAGTTTGAAATTATGCCTATTTATGAATACGCCTGCCCGACCTGTGGGCACAAATTTGAGAAGTTGCAGTCCATGTCCGCATCTGGGGCTGACTGCCCGCACTGCGAGCAGCCGGCGAAACGGGCGATTTCCGTTTTTGCTGCCGTAAGCAAGGGCGACGGATTCGCCAGCGGTATGGCGGATTTGGGTGGCTCGCCGATGCCCATGCCGATGGGCGGCGGTTGCGGTGGAGCCTGCGGCTGCGGGCACTGAGCCCCAACCGCACTCTGGGAGAAACGATCGCCGCCCGGTTTTCCGGACGGCGATTTTGATTTGGATCTAGGATGCTGGCGAGGCGGGCGATGCGGATTCGCTGACGGGACGCCTTTGCGACGCCGCCCAACGGCGATACAAAAGGGCGGCAATGCCCACTGCCAGCAGCAGAACTGCGCCCAACGCCGCAGTCAGTGCGACGCGTATGGTGGCGTTGAACCAGAAGCCGCCGGGGAACATTATCAGTAGGTAGTCGGTGCTCGGGTCGAGAATCCACAGGTCGTTGGCGAAGCTGAGCCGGTGGAAGAGCAGAAAGAGTTGTCCGAACCCGATGACTGCCGCCAATCCGAATCCGAACAGGCTGACGACGGTGACGCCGCCGGCCCACACCGCCGCGCGCGCGGCGGTCGGAATGTAGTTCCGTCGTTGGGACGCAAAGCCGGTGGCTGCTACCACGACTATCCAGGCTGCGGCGCCGATGGCGACCCAATAGGTGCCGCGGACGAGACGTTTCACGTCGTACATATGGGCGGTCTCCCGGTCATTGAAGATCTGCTGTTCGACGCCGTAGACCGGAGCGCGCACGTCGAGCGGTTCGGTACCGGTGTAGAAGTAGGTGCGCAACTCGCCGCCGATCCGGTCGAGGTCGGCATCGGTGATGCCGGTGCGTTGGGAGATGCCATAACGCTCAAAACCGTTCCGGTACAGGCCGGGGTCGTTGATGGCCCAGGCGACGGAACCGGCCACCAACAACAGCAGAAACGCGGGCACAACCAAAACCGCTCCGACCCTGCTGACCAGTGCGAGAACCACGAGGTGAATGGGACGAGATGCCATAAAAACTACCGTATCACCGCCGGCGCCAGGGAGCAACTCGGTGTTGGCGGTGGCAGCATGGTATATACTGCCGGCGTTATGACTACAGAGCAGAATTCTCCTATTCCTGAAGAGAAAATCGGCGAGTTTCAGTCGCTAATTGACATTGTGGCGCGGCTGCGGGCGCCGGGGGGTTGTCCCTGGGATGCGGAGCAAACGCACGAATCGTTGAAACGGCATTTGCTGGAGGAATGTTACGAAGCTCTGGAGGCTATCGACAATAAATCGCCGATGGAGTTGGCCGAGGAGTTGGGCGATATTCTGGTGCAGGTGGCCTTTCATGCTGACATTGCCCAGCAGGCCGGGACCTTTGAAATCGCGGACGTAGTTACAGCCATCAACCGCAAGTTGATTCGGAGACATCCTCATGTGTTTGCAGACGGTTCGGCAACCGATGCGCGGCAGGTGGAGCGAAACTGGGAGCAGCTGAAAGCGATGGAGAGGCGCGAGGCTGGCAAACCCGAACCTTCCGCGATGGACAGCGTGCCGGAGGCGCTGCCGGCGTTGACCGCGGCGCAGTTGATTCAGGATCGGGCGGCCCGATTCGGATTCGACTGGGACGAAGTTGGCGGCGTACTGGACAAGATTGTCGAAGAGATCGGCGAGTTCAAGGCGGCGGCTTCTGAAGCGGAGCGCACCGCAGAGTTTGGCGATATTCTCTTTGCCCTGGTGAATCTGGCGCGCTGGAGCGGGGTGCACGCCGAGGATGCCCTGCGACAGTCCAACGGGCGTTTTCGCGGCCGGTACCGCGCGATGGAGCGAATGGCGCGAGAACGGGACCGGGACTTTACCGCGATGCCGCTGGACGATAAAGAGGCGTTGTGGCAGGAAGCCAAGCGCGCCGAGGCGGAAGCCGCCAACTAACTATCGGCGGCTTCCGTGAATGCGTGGCCGAGGAAACCGGGTTCCAGGAAATAGATGCCACCGGTGGCCAGGGAGGCCAGCCCAGCCAGCGCCAGCCATTGCCGGTTGGAGCGTCCGAATGGCGTGAAGCGGTTCATCAAGGGACGCCTGGGCCGGAGCCGCTTGAGTTTCCGGCGCGCTCCGCTCAGTCGCATCGCTTCGGCGATGGCATCGTTGAATCCACCCTGGCGGTCGATTAGGCGATGCTCGAGCGCGCGGTTCGAGGTGTAGATTTCCCCGGTAGCCAGGGCCGTAACCTGCTCCGTGGTCAACTTGCGACTGTCGGTCACCACCGAGACGAACAGGTCGTACATCTGCGAGATCAGGTCCTGGAACTTGTCGGCCTCTTCATCGGTGGGATGGCGCCAGAATCCGGACATGTCCTTGAGTCGGCCGGCTTTGAAAAGGGAGATTTCGATGCCGAGTTTGCCGAGCAGTTCCTGGACGATGGGGCGCATATAAATGACGCCGATGGAACCGACCAGGGCGGCGCGGGACGCCACAATAGTGCCGGCGCCGCAGGCGATGTAGTACCCGCCAGATGCGCCGAGACCGCGGATGTAGGCCACGACCGGCTTGCGTTCGGAGACGCGGCGCACGTTTTCGAAGAGGAGATCGCTGGCGGTGGCGGAACCGCCGGGGGAGTCGATGTCGAGTACCAGCGCACCGATTTTGCGGTTGCTAGCGACCCGGTCGAGGAGGACCGAATAGTCCGGCTCGCGAATTGCCGTGCCGATGACTCCGTGCATTTCGATGACGGCGATGCCGGGTTTTCGCTTGAAAAATGGCATTTTGTCTGGCCCCTTATAGATGATGACGTTCCGGATGTCTCAATTATACATTCGGTATGCGTTCGAACCGTCGCGCGCGCCAGCATTCGAGAAAGCAGCGGATTAGGTCACGCGTACCCACTTTAATTTGTCATTGCGAGGAGCATCGCGACGTGGCAATCTCGATGAAGTTGAACACGTCGGCGAACCGCCGTTGCTGCGGCGCCGAGATTGCCACGCTGCGCTCGCAATGACAAAGGACGAGATTGCCACGCTACGCTCGCAACGACAAAGTAGGTACGCTTGAGAGCGGGTTAGTTATTGACACCGGTTGGCGCCGGGCCTACCCTTGCGGCATCCATTTCGCCAAGTGAACCGGAACCACGCCGGTAGCAATGCGCCGCTCGCTGCAAGGAGTTCGATTATGCAATTCGGTCTGTTCATGATGCCGCTGCATCCGCCGCATCGTTCCTACGCTGATTCCTACGACCGGGACCTGGATTTGCTGCAAGCAGCCGACAAGCTGGGGTTCCACGAGGCCTGGATTGGCGAGCATCTGACGGAACGATGGGAAAATGCGCCATTCCCGGACCTGCTGATTGCCAAAGCCTCGGCGCTGACGGAAAACATTCGACTGGGGACTGGCGTTACGCTGTTGCCCATCCACAATCCGATTGAGCTGGCGCACCGGCTGGCAATGCTGGACCATTTGACGCACGGTAGGCTGAACTGGGGAATTGGGCACCGGGCGATTCCCACCGACCTGGCGTTGTTTGGCCTGGATCCGTCGAAGGGCGAGGAAGTGCGTCGCCGTTCCGCCGAGGTGCTGGACGTAGTGTTGAGCATGTGGGCATCGGAAGGGCAATTCTCCTATCACGGCGAGTTTTTCGACATTGACGCGCCGGAACTGGACCCGGTTCTGGAACGCGGGTTGCACATGAAACCGTTGCAACAGCCACATCCGCCCATCGGCGTGGCGGCCACTTCAATCGGAAGCAGCAGCATTCGCGTGGCCGGACGGGAGGGCTGGATACCGATGAGCAGCAGCAACCTGGCGCCGCAATTCCTGAGCGACCACTGGACGACGGTGGAAGATGCCGCCGCTGAAGCGGGTCGCGAAGCGAGCCGCAGCGACTGGCGCATCGGACGGGACGTGTTCGTGGCCGAAACAAGCGAGCAGGCGCGAGAACGGGCCTACGCCGTGTTGGGTCGCAACTATCTGCAGCATCAGTTGCCGAATCGCCTGGGATCGGGACTGATCCAGGCCACCAAGATTGATCCAAACATGAGCGACGACGATCTGACCGTCGAATACATGATGGAAAACATCTGGATTGTTGGAGATCCTGACGAATGCGCGCAGAAAATTCGTCAGCTTTACGACGAAGTGGGCGGATTCGGCCATCTGTTGTGCATCACCCAGGACCCGGACGATCACCAATGGGAGATGGATTGCCTTCGACTGATCTCCGAGGAGGTGGCGCCGCGCGTCAGCGATCTCACCGGAGTGGCGGTGTAATCGTCGGAAACCATATATTGCGTGAATGGGGTTGACCGGTTTGGTTGACCCTCGCATGAACCCCTCTCCTATCAGGAGGGGGGTTCGAGTTTTACATGGATGGGCAGGATGAACAGGATATTGGGGGATGGATTAGGAATGCGGATGGGGGGGCGGGTATTGACCAGTGGCTGCGCTGTTCGCAATCACGATTCCGGCGACTGCGCGTATTTGGCAATGATCAAAAAGTTATGGGGCCGACGCATCCGCCGGCCCCATTTTTCCCCCGTAGTTTGGTTGCTTATGGGTTGGTTGGCTACTTGAAAGCGGGGAGGACGTGTTTGCCGAACATTTCGATGGATTCCATTACTTTGGCGTGTCCGACGGTTTCGGTGGCCATCAGGAACTGGAGCTGGTCGACGCCGGTAGCTTCATGGAGTTTGGCGGCCTGGATGCAGCTTTCGGGATCCCCGGCGACGATAACGCCGCGCTCCGCCAGAGTGTTGGCGTCAAATTCCTCCCAGATTTTTTGAGCCAGCGCGGTGCCGCCGGACAAGTCCACGGCGCCGGCCTCACCGGCTTCCGCGTCTGGTTGCACCTCAATGTAGCGGGAGAAGTTTTGCTGCAGGTGCTCGGGGACACCGCCCCACTGGTCCAGCAGGCGGGCGTACACGTCTTTCTGATCCTGGACGTAGGGACGTCCGGGGCCGAAGAAGGCTTTCAACGAGTCGGCGCAGAGTTCTCGGGTGGATGAGTTGTCGGCGCCGCAGAGTCCAAATACGGAACTGAGCCACTGGTTGTTCACGGTGTTGCCGACGGGAGTCGCGTTCTTGATGTTTTCGCGGTAGGCCGAGATGTGGGGCGCGAGCACAGAGGGGGCGGAGATGCCCAGGGCCATGACGCCAATGCCCTTTTCGGCGGCCAGCTCGTAGGTGGCGGGTTGGAGGGCGGCCACCCAGATGGGCGGGTGCGGCTGCTGGTAAGGCTTGGGCAAGACCTGGCGCGGCGGTACGTTCCAGTATTTGCCTTGCCACTCGAAGTAGTCGGATCCCCAGATTTTTGGAATCATGCTCAGGGATTCTTCCCACATTTCGCGGGTTTCGCGCGGGTCGATGCCCATGCCAGTCTGCTCGTAGGCGGCGCTGCGACCGGTGCCCATATCGACGCGACCGCCGGACAGGTGATCGACCATGGCAACGCGCTCGGCGACGCGGACCGGGTGGTGGTAGGGAAGAATGACGACGCCGAAGCCCAACCGGATGCGCTTGGTGAGGCGGCTGAGGGCTCCGAAGATTACTTCGGGACAGGGGGACATGCTGAAGGTGGTGAGGAAGTGATGCTCCACAAACCATACGTAGTCGAAGCCCATCTCGTCAGCGAGACAGATTTGCTCGATGGTTTCTTCGATGACGGCGTGGTCGTCCAACTCGGGACGCTGCATTTCGTAGGCCAGGCCAAATTTCATGTTGAAGGTCTCCCGGTATCCGATGGCGTTGCATCGGTAGCGACGGCGGTGGTGGATGGCCCGATTCTACGCGTCGGCAGGGGAGCCGGCAACCGGGTGGAGGGCTTCATAATCTCTTCACAGTTGGGTCATATCATACGAGGAACGATGGGTTATGCTGTAACAAAGAATGTTGGAACAGCCCCATTTCATGGAGACCGATTGTGATTTTAGTGCACCGACCACTGAACTGGCCCCTGGCTGTTTTCTGTCTGCTCACGGTTGCGCTTGTGACCGTGGCCTGCGCGTCACCGGCGGCTGAGCAGGTTTCCGCTCCGGAGGTTACTGATGCGCCGGCGGCAGTTTTGGCGCCAGCAACCGCGATGTCGGCGACAGCGACTGAACCGGCGGCTGCTCCCGTGGCAGCTGAAAAAATAGCGACGCCGGCGGCAGCTCCGGTGGAGTCAACGGCGCCGCTATCGGTTGCGCCGGCGACGGATACTCCGATGCCGTCGACAGATGCGTCTGCATTCGCGTTCAGTCTGGGTGAAGGCACCGAGGCGCGTTTCAAGGTTGAGGAGGTGCTGGCCAGAACTGGGTTCAAGGTTGCCACCGGCATTACCGATGAGGTGTCCGGTTCCATTGTGTTTGACGCTGACGGCGGGGTTGCCGATGAGAGCCGGATTGCAGTGCAGGCCGGTACGCTGACCACAGACAGCAACCGGCGAGACGGCTACGTGCGCGACCGGACGCTGGAGACTGATACATACCCGGAGGTGGTATTTGAGCCGACTTCCATCAGCGGGTTGCCGGTTCCGTTGATCGACGCGGCCGGCTTTCACGAATTCACGATCACCGGAGACCTCACCATCAAGGATCAAACGCGCGACGTAACCTGGAATGCGATGGCGGAGTTCGGTGAGGATGGCGCGGTGTCGGGACTGGCGAGCGTGGAATTTACCTTTGACGACTTTGGGATGACAAAGCCGAGCGTCGCCGTAGTGCTCAGTGTGGAGGACACCATCCGGCTGGAAATTGATTTTGTGGGGACGATGGCCGCCCGATAGGGTTGGCAATCGGGTGCCGACCGGGGGTAATTGCCGTTATGTCGACTGTCCTGGTGGTTGAAGATGACCCGCACACGCGTGAACTGGTGCGTCTGTATCTGGATCGGGATGGGCACCACGTTCTTACGACTGACAACGGCACAGACGGGCTGAACACCGCGCGCGTCGAGTCGCCGGACATCATCCTGCTGGACCTGATGCTTCCGGGGATGAACGGGTTGGATGTTTGCCAGGCATTGCGCCGCGAGTCGGATGTGCCGATTGTGATGCTGACGGCTCGCGTCGAAGAGGACGACCGCCTCACCGAGTTTGACCTGGGGGCGGATGACTACATAACGAAGCCATTTAGCCCGCGCGAAGTGGCGGCCCGGGTGCGGGCCATACTGCGCCGGGCGGCCCGGGATCGGGTTGATGGCGATGGTAAACCGGGACACCTGAGCTGGGACGAGCTGACTGTCGACCTGCGGGGGCATTCCGTCGAAGTGGCCGGTGTGCCGGTGCGGTTGACACCCACTGAGTTTCGCTTGCTGGTGATGTTTGTGAAGCAGCCGGGAAGAGTATTCGAGCGCGATCAGATTATCGAGCAGGCGTTTGGATACGACTACGACGGGTTTGACCGGACGGTGGACGTTCACATTTCCGGACTGCGTCGCAAGCTGGAACGGGGCAATGGCGGCAAGCGGGTGATTCACACGGTTTATGGTGTGGGTTACCGGCTGGGCGATGGCTAGGATGGACTCGGTCGGCAGCGGCGGCTGGAGGCGGCCATTCAGCAGCCTGCGCGTGCGGATGGTTTTGATATTCGCTGGGGTTTTGGTGGTGACGCTGGCGCTGGCGAGCGGTGTGAGCGGATTCATTACCCACGCGGCTCTGTATTCCCACGACGAAATCGACCGCAATTTCCAGGAACGCCGACTGAGTCGTTTCGCCGCCAATTGGCACGATGCGCACCGGAGTTGGGAACGGCTGGACACTGCCGTGGCCGGGATCGGGCCGGCGCTGGGGCGTGAGGTCATAATTCTGGACAACGACGGCAAGGTGGTGGCCAACTCGGGGCGGGGCCAACGGCGGGATGATGATTTCGTTGTGGCGACGCGGCTGTCGCTACCCGCGACTGAGACGGTGGCAATCAGCGATGACAGCGGGGATACGATAGGTTACCTGCTGATCAAGGACCCGCCCGAGGAACCGTTTGCTCCGCCCGCAGTGGCGTTGGTGCAACAGAATGTTACGAAATCGCTGTTGATCGGCGGCCTTACGGCCGGGTTGGCCGGAGTAGTCATTGTTGGGTTGATGGCAACGAGGGTGCTGGGGCCGTTGGCGCAATTGAATCGGGCTGCCTTGCGATTTGGTCGGGGCGAGTTGTCGCAGCGCGTGCCGGTGAGCGGGCCAGCCGAATTGAAGGGGTTGGCGACGGCGTTCAACACGATGGCCGAAGACCTGGAACGGAGCGATTCGCAGCGGCGCCACATGACCGCCGACGTTGCCCACGAATTGCGGACGCCACTGTTCAACATTCGGGGGTATCTGGAGGCGATCAAGGACGGGGTGCTGCCGGCGGACGAAGCCACGATTGACACGCTGCATCAACAATCGACGCACCTGTCCCAGCTGGTTGATGATCTGGCGCTGCTGGCGCGTGCCGAGGCGGGTGCCTTGAGCCTGGAATTCCAAACCGTCCCGCTGTCGCCGATTCTGGAGGCGGTGGTGGAAGCGTTTCGGCCCCGGGCTGCCGCAGCCGGCGTGAACCTGGAGCTTGAATTTGCCGATGGGCTGCCTGACGTTACGGTGGATGCGACGCGGGTTGCTCAGATCATAGGCAATCTGGTAGACAATGCCGTTGTCCACACTCCAGCGGGCGGTACAGTTACGGTGGCGGCCGGTGCGTTGGCGGATGTCCGAACCGGGGACGGAACGGTGTATGTCTCGGTTACCGACACCGGTGCGGGCATCGCTCCGGATGATTTGGAGCAGATATTCGACCGGTTCTACCGCACCGATCCGTCGAGGTCGCGGGCGACCGGCGGGTCTGGGTTGGGTTTGACGATAGCCCGGCAACTGGCGGTTGCTCACGGCGGCGCACTGACGGTGGAGAGCACGCTGGGGAAGGGCAGCCGGTTCATCTGCGCGTTGCCGACAACCCGTGCGGAGTGACGGATGAAGGACGGGTGAACTAGCCCGGGATGAGCACGATTTCGCGCTGGATCGGGGAAGAGGCAAACGGGCCATCGTCGCTCATGTAGGCGTCGATTTCGGAGCGGACGCCGAACTCGGGCAGGTAGATGCCCGGTTCGATGGAGAATCCCACGCCGGGGATGATACGCCGGGTATCGTGGGTTTCAAAGTTGTCCAGATTCACGCCTTCGCCGTGGACGGTGTGGTAGATGCTGTGTCCGAGGCGGTGAGTAAAGTAGTCGCCGTAGCCGCGGTCGGAGATGTAGCGGCGGGCGACGTCGTCAACCTGCCAGCCCTGCACCGAATCGCCGAGGGAGTGGCGGTCCTGGAGGAAGGCCAGGGCGGCGTCGCGGGCGCCCAGGACGATGGAGAAGACGTCGGCGTGGCGCGGTGGCGGCGTTGCGCCCACGTAGGCGGCCCAGGTGATGTCGGCGTACACGCTGCCGGGGGTATCTTCCCGGGCCCAGAGGTCTATGAGCACCCAATCGCCCGCGCTGATCACGCTGCTGCCGGATTGGGCCGGCTCGTAGTGTGGGTCGGAGCAATGGGCGTTGGTGGAGACGATGGGGCCGTCGGTGGTGGTGAGCCCCTCATCGCTGAATCGACGGCGGATGAATTCGGCGATATCGAACTCGGTTGGATGCTGGGAGAGGCGTTGGCCAATCAGTGCGAAGGCTTCGTTGACGATGCGTCCGAGGCTGTCGGCGGCGCGGCGGTGTCCGGCCAGTTGTTCGGGAGACCAGCGCTGGGTGGCGTACTGCATCAGGTCGGCAGAGGATACGACCTCTGGCCCCATGCTCCTGACCAGCTCGATGGTGCCGGCGTCGACGCGGGAGACGCGCGGCAGGCTGTTGCGTGGCGAGTATTCCATCGCGACACGATGGACAGACGTTAGCGTTTCCTGCAGCGCGGTTTCCAGGGATGAACGGCTGCTGTAGACGACGGTTTCCACGCCGGCGCCGGCGAATTTGCCGGCATCCACGTGGTGGGTGAGCAGGCGCGCCGGACCATCCGCCGGGACGAACAAGAAGACGGGGCGGGTAACGTGTCCAGACGGCGTGGCAACTTGGTTCAGGACCGGATTGCAGCCCAGATAGTCGTAGATGAGCCAACCGGGGAGCGATTCGGCCTGCAGGAACTCACGGGCGTCGCGCAGCATATTTTCGTTGGCCATGGTTCGTTCACCTTGCTGTGTTGCGGCGCAAATGCGGTGGATTGCCACGAGACTGCGACGTGGCGCTGGTATTTACACCTGGCGCCGTTGCCCGTTGACCAGGGTATCCGTCGACGAGGGTACCCGTTGACGAGAGTACGGGTCAGGCGTAGGTGTGGTGCAGGCCGCCATCAACGATGATGTTGGCGCCGGTGAGGTAGGATGCCTTTTGGGAAGCGATCATGCAGATGATGTCGCCGATTTCGTGGGGTTCGGCCATACGTTTCATGGGGATGTCATCGATGGATTCCTGCAACATGGCTGCAGATCGTGCGGCCACGGCGTCTTCGCTAGCATCCTCGCCCAACTCGCACACGGCCCGTACACGGATGGCGTCAATGGCTTCGCTGGAATTGACTCCCTCGTAGATGACGTTGTTGACGGTAATTTTGAAGGCGGCAAGCTCTGATGCCAGGCCCTTGAAGTAGGCAAGAATGGGTGCCATGGTTGCCGACGACAGGGCGTTTCGTGGCGACACTTCCAGGGCGGACAGGGGCAACAGATTGATAATTCGGCCTTCGCGCAGGCGTTTCATGTGAGGGATTACTTCCCGCACCAGATGAACCGAGGACAGGAAATTGCGATGCAGGGCCGGCTCGATCTGCTCGTCCTGGAGTTCGGCGACGTGGCCGAAGTTCTTGTTATCAACCACGGTTACGAGAACGCCAACGTCGCCCTGCCGGTGCAGGGTTTCGCGGACCAGACGCCTGACGTCCTGCTCTTTGTCCAGGTCGGCAATCACGCCGCGAAACCGTTCTTGCGGGATGTGGAGCCGGGCCAGTTCGAGTTCGACCTGGTGCAGATGCTTGCTATCGGGGGCCGAGATGGCGAGTAACGCACCTTCGTTAGCGAGGGCGACGGCAGCAGCCGTGGTAATTGCCAGTTGCGAATCGACCACCAGGGTTACTTTGTTTTCTAACCCAAGATCCATCAGGCTTCCCCCTACACTTCCTTTTTGAGTCAGATCGTTGGGAGTTAGATGACGCCCGCGTCGGCCATCTGGTCGACATCGGCGTCGGAATAACCCAAAGTAGTGAGGATTTCGCGGTTGTGCTCGCCGAGCAATGGCGGAGGCTTTTCCAGGGCACCGGGAGTTTCGGAAAATTTGACGGGCAAACCGGTCTGCTTGATGCTGCCCAGGGTGGGGTGCGGCATTTCCAGCAGCATTTCACGGTGCAGAACCTGGGGATCGTTGAAAACGTCGGCCAGGTCGTTGATGGGGCCGGCAGGCACGCTGACCGCCTGCAAATCGGCCACCCATTCGTCAGCGTCCCTGGCGAGGAAAAGTTCCTGCAACAGCGGAACCAGCTCAGACCGGTGGTTCACACGCACGCTGTTGCTAGCATATTTGGGGTCGTCGTGGAGGTCCATTCGGTTGATGCCCTCGCAGAAGCGATCCCAAAGGCGGTCGGAGCCCACGGCGACGTTGAAGTATTTGCCATCTTTCCCCATGAAGGCCTGGTAGGGAACCAGGGTGGGATGGGCTGCGCCGAGTCGCTTGGGAGCCTCTCCGGTGGCGAAGTAGTAGCCGGCCTGGTAGGTCATCCACGCAACTTGGGCGTCGAGCATGGACAGGTCGATATTTTGACCCTGGCCGCCGGAGTTGTTGCGGTGGAAAAGCGCCGTCATGATGGCGAAGGCGGCCCACATACCGGCGCCGATGTCGGCTACGGCGATGCCCACCTTCTGCGGGTCTCCGCCCAACTCGCCGGTGATGCTCATGATTCCACTGATGCCCTGCATAATCTGGTCGTAAGCGGGGCGGCTCTGGTAGGGACCGGTGGCGCCGAAGCCGGAAATTGAGCAATAGACGATGGCGGGATTAATCTTCTTGACATCCTCGTAGCCGAGGTTGAAACGGCCCATAACGCCGGGGGTGAAGTTTTCGACTATCACGTCGGCATCCGCGGCCAGTTTCAGGAAGACCTGCTGGGCCTGCTCGTCGCGCAGATTAAGGGTAAGGCTGCGTTTGTTGCGGTTGACCGAAAGGAAGTAGGCGGACTCTTCGCCGATGAAAGGCGGGCCCCACTTGCGGGTGTCGTCCCCGCTGCCCGGCATCTCGATTTTGATGACATCGGAGCCGTAATCTCCGAGCATCAGCGCGCAGTACGGTCCGGCCAGAGCGCGGGTCAGATCCAGCACTTTTATGCCTTCCAATGGCCTCATAATCGAATATCCCTCCAACGGCGGGGACCAGGCCAGCAGGCCAGCAGGCCAGCAGGCCAAGCCTTACAACTGCGGGGCGTATTATAGCGCAAGAATTGGTGAAACTATGGAATTGCGACGCCGATTGTGTCATCAGCGGCACCGAGAATCGGCAACGGCGGTGGCAACGCAGGCGGTTTCAGGCGCTGCACGCCGGCCAACGGTGGCTTGATGTCGGATGCCCGGAGGTTTCCGAATGGCGATATGCAGTCGTGGGTCGTATGCGGTCGTGGGTCGTTGATAGCGGGTTGGTTGCTATCAGCGAGCTTCGTGTCTTCCTACATCTTCCTAACCGGGTGTTTGATTGGTATGATGGCGTCAACGACAATGTTGCGTCGTGAAAATGTTGCGTCGTGAAAAGGAGTTAATCATGGGTTACACGCCGAGACAACTAGGGCACATTAACCTTTTCGTGCGGAATGCGGAGAAGGCTCGCAAATGGTATGGGGACGTCCTGGGGCTGCATACCTACGGATTTTTCCCGGGTCGAGCCGCTTTCATGACCGCCGATCTGGAAAACTCCCACGAAATTGCGCTTACCGAGGTTGGGGAAAATGCCGAAGGCCCGCACGGTGGGCAGGTTGGTCTGAACCACATGGCCTGGTATATGGATAGCCTGGATGACTTGAAGGAACTCTATCATCGCGTTAAGGAAAAGGGCATCCAGATCGATCGGGTGTCCGACCACGGACACGCCATCGGGATTTACATCCGCGACCCTGATGGCAACGGTATTGAGCTTTCTTACGAGTTGCCGCGCAGCGAGTGGGGGCACGATGAAAGCCAATACATGATTGGCGGAACGGAGAAAGGCCGTTTGTCTGGCCCGTGGGATGAGGAAATCGCCAGATACGCAGTGGCAGGCAGATAGGTTATTCGCTGATTGTTGGTACACTTTGGGGGCGCTCACCGGCGCCCCCGATTGCTGATAATGGGGCCGTGCCCAACTGGAGACTGGCTGGTAGGACGAAGTGTGTGGCGGGGTCTTTCGAGTGTCAAAGTAGGCGCAGTGCAGCATGGCATTGAAGCCAGTGGGATGTGGGAACGGGATTGCCACGTCGCTGCGCTCCTCGCAATGACAAACAATGACAAACGCGATAGTCGGGCATATTTGGCAATAACCCAATAGCCCTGGGCGTTTGGCGGGATGGCCGGCCGCTTGAGCCTGCATCGCTTCAGCCCGCATATGGTACTATGGCGCCGTCCGGCTGCTGAATTGTGCGATGGATGACGCCATCTGACGCCTGAGTCGGCCAGATTTACGAGACCACAAAGAAACGTACTTCGACCTTTAGTATTAACCAGGGAACACTCACCGCTTGGGAAGGTGCACCGTGACCACCACTCAAAAATCGCCCGCCACCGAGGGATACAGCGTTATCGGGAGCCGGCCGATCCGCCACGACGGAACGGACAAGGTAACCGGCCGGGCGCAGTACGGCGCCGACATGAGCCTGCCGGGATTGCTCCACGCGAAGATTTTGCGCAGCCCGCACGCTCATGCTCGCATCAAGAACATCGACACATCCCGCGCCGAGGCGATGCCAGGCGTGCAGGCCGTGGTAACTGCGGCTGATTTTCCGCAGGCGGCTGGCCGGGTCATCGACCTGGGCGAAGGGGCAATGATTAACCCCAAGTTCCTGAGCAACAACGTATTGGCCGCTGAGAAGGCCCTTTATAAAGGACACGCGATTGCCGCAGTGGCTGCCAATGATCCGCACACGGCGGAGCTGGCGTTGCAACTCATTGACGTGGAGTACGAAGTTTTGACTCCCGTTACCGACGTGCTTGAAGCCATGCGTGATGATGCGCCGCTGGTTCACGAACGGTTGGCCAACCTCAACGACCCCAGCGTTCGCCCCGGTGGCCTGATGGCCGAAGGCGAAATCGGCAAGACCGGCAACGTTCCGAACCGCTATTTCTTCGAGATTGGCGACCTGGAAGCCGGATTTGCCCAGGCCGACATTGTGATCGAACGGGAATTCCGCACCAAAGCAGTGCATCAGGGGTACATTGAGCCGCACGCGGCGACCGCCCTCTGGAATGCTGACGACACGGTTACAATCTGGTGCAGCAGTCAGGGCCATTTCAACGTGCGCGACCAGTCAGCCGTGGTGCTGGGTATTCCGGTATCTCGCATCCGGGTGGTGCAGATGGAAATCGGCGGCGGGTTTGGCGGCAAGACGCTGGTGTACCTGGAGCCGGTCGCGGCGGAGCTGTCGCACAAGACGGGCCGCCCGGTGAAGGTAACCATGTCCCGCACCGAGGTGTTTGAAGGAACCGGGCCCACGGCCGGGGGTTATATCCGGGTCAAGATGGGCGTAACCAACGACGGTAAGATGGTTGCCGCCGACGCGTCGCTGTATTACGAGGCTGGCGCATTTCCGGGTTCTCCGGTGAACCCGGGCGCCCAGTGCGTTTTTTCGTGCTACAACATCCCCAACGGACGGATTGAAGCGGCCGATGTTGTATTGAATCATCCCAAGACTGCGGCTTACCGGGCGCCTGGTTCGCCGGCGGCTGCGTTTGCCTGTGAGTCGGTGGTTGACGAGCTGGCCGAAGCGGTGGGTTTGGACAAGCTGGAGTTCCGGGCGCTGAACGGCGCTCGCGAAGGAGACCGGCGGGTTACCGGGCCGCTATTCGGCAGTATTGGCTGGCAGGAGACGGTGCAGACGGGGCGGGACCACGATCACTGGAATGCTCCGATTGATCGGTCGCCTGAAGCCGAGGGCAAGAAGGTAGGTCGCGGCGTGGCCGGTGGGTTCTGGTTCAACGGCACCGGGCCAGCCAGCGCCATCGTCAGCGTGTTAGCCGACGGACGGGTATCGCTGGTGGAGGGTTCGCCCGATATTGGCGGAAGCCGGGCCGTGGCTGCCATGCACGTGGCCGAAGTGCTGGGCATAGCGGCCGAGGATGTTACGCCATCGGTGGGCGACACCAACTCGATCGGATTTACTTCGATGACCGGCGGCAGCGGCGTTGCATTTAAGACGGGTTGGGCCTCCTACGAGGCGGCCAATGACGTGCGCGACCAGATGATCCAGCGCGCCGCCCGCATCTGGGACATTGAACCGGACAACGTTGAATTCACCAATGGCGTGATTCAGCACAAATCGGAACCGGAGTTGCGGTTCACCTTCCAGGCACTGGCGGGTCGACTCAACAGCACCGGAGGGCCGATAGTCGGGACGGCTAACGTGGACCCGCGCGGCGCTGGCGGAGCCTATGCCCTGCACATCGCCGACGTTGCGGTGGATGTGGAAACCGGCAAGGTGGACATTTTGCGCTACACGGCCATTCAAGATGCCGGCACCGCGATTCACCCCGCCTACGTGGAGGGTCAGATTCAGGGCGGCGCCGTGCAGGGGATCGGCTGGGCGCTGAACGAAGAATATTTCTTCAACGACGATGCGCAGATGCAGAATTCCAGCTTCCTCGACTATCGGATGCCCACCGCGCTGGACTTGCCGATGATTGAGGCGGTGGTGGTTGAGGTTCCCAACCCGGGCCACCCGTATGGCGTGCGTGGCGTGGGAGAGGTGCCAATAGTGCCGCCTATGGCTGCCATCGCCAACGCGATACACGACGCGGTGGGCGTTCGTATGACGAACCTGCCGATGAACCCCGGCGCCGTGCTGGAAGCGTTGTGGGAGCAGAACGGCAGCTAACGGGAGTCTAATATTTGCGACCGTGATGCCGGAGATGCGGATTCCAACCGAGCGAGCGCCAACAGGCGAAAACGCGCTCCGGCATCCTTGAAGAATCTGGAGGAATGAAATGGCAACCCAACAGCAAACCGATGCCAAGCCCTACGTGGTTCACACGGTGGGGGATGCGTCGGAGACGACGCAGACACCAGGGATGGTTCGGCAGCCGGCCATCATGCCGGGCAAGGGCGAAACCACCAAGATCTGGATGGGGAAGGTAACCGCCGCGCCGCGGGAGAAAGGGCCGCCCCATACGCATCTGGAAGCTGAGACTGCCGCCTACGTAATTCAGGGACACGTGCGGGTCTGGTTTGGCGAGAATTTCGAGCAGTCCATTGAAGCCGGGCCTGGCGACTTCATCTTCGTACCGGCCAACACGCCGCACATCGAGGAAAACCCTTATGATGAGGAGCAGATTGGCATTTTGTGTCGGGCGCCGGACAACCTGGTGGTGAACCTGTAGCAAACTGTGGCACAATCTGAGGCGCTGCAAGACGGCCCGACGCTCTGATCACTGTCGCGATTTGGGCATCGGGCGCGCAGAAAAAACTATTGAGGAGGCATTAATCATGGCAGACGTTAAAGTAGAAATTCGGGGAAACGGCCCGCTGCGGGTTATCGGAGAAATTGACATAGTGGACCAAAGTGGCAATAGCTACACGATTCCCGAGGGTCAATGGGTTTCCTTCTGCCGATGCGGACAGTCGGACAACAAACCGTTCTGCGACGGCACGCACCGGGACTGCGGTTTCGAAGCTTCCAGCGAGGCCAAGTAACGCATCGCAGTCGCTGAATCCGAGTTATTGAGCCGCCAGCTGCCGGGCGAAGCGTCGCGGTGGCTGGCGGCTCTTGTATTGTCTGACTGGGCAGGACCGTTGCGGTCAGGCTACGGTTGCATGGCAACCGGTTTTATCGCAGGGGTATAATCTGGGCGACAAAGTAATTGAAAATGCACAACAACGGACAAGGTTAAGGGGGTGCCACATGGTTACGACGACGCCGGCCCGCGCGGCCGCCGAGCTAATTTTCCAGCAGTACAAATCGGTGAAACCCTTTGACCGGCTGCCCGACCAGCTATTTCCCAAGACGCTGGAAGATGCCTACGCGATTCAACTGGAATTGCACTGCATGCTGTCGAGCATATGGGGGCCGTTGGCCGGGTACAAGTTGGCCTACACCACGCCGGTGATGCAGGAGCGTGCGGGGCTGGACCACCCGGTGCTGGGCGGCGTGTTCCAGAAAACAGTGGCGCGCTCCCCGGTGGTGCTGAACTACACCGAGTACGTGAACCTGGCGATTGAGTTGGAAGTAGGGGTTACGCTGGGAAAGGATTTGCCCGCATCCGGAGCGCCCTACACTAGGGAGACCGTCGCTGCCGCGGTGGCTGAGGTGGCGCCGGCTTTTGAGATTGTCGATATCCGGACACCGCCGGACCTGACGACCGAAGAACGCACGTTGATGAGCGTGGCCGTCAATATCCTGAATTCCGGCGTTGTGCTGGGCGACCCGGTTACCGACTGGCAAAGTCGCGACTTGGTGAACTGCAAGGGCGTGATGACCATTAACGGTGAGCCAGTGGGTGAGGGTTACGGGCGGGACGTGATGGGGCATCCGTTTGAGCCGCTGGTGTGGCTGGCCAATGAATTGTCAGCGCGTAACCACCCGCTGAAGGCTGGCGACGTGGTTATCACCGGCAGCCTGGTGCCGCCGACGCCGCTGGAATTCGCGTCGGAGGCCCGGGTGTCGATCGAAGGATTGGGCGAGGCGATTGTGGTGGTGGCGTAACTGGGAGATTATTTGCCGGGATGGACGGCTTCCGTGTTCTTTCCACATGGATGGACAGGATAAACAGGATTTTGCTGGTTCCGGGTTCATTGATTGCGGCTTCATCGCGATTGTAGTGTGGCTGACGGATTGGCCCGGGGCTGGAGTTACAGGGATAAGATTGCCGCGTCGTTATGCTGGTCGGAATGACAAACGGGGCGTTGGGGCAAATGTGGCCATAAACCAAAAGCCCTGAGGTATTTGGTTTCATGAGCTGGATTCAATCCAGATGGCATACACCGTCCGGCGGGAGAGGCCGGTTGCGGCTACCACTTCGGCTACGGCATCACGGCCATGCATCCCGGCGGCGCGCCGTTGGGACAGAGCATCCCGCGCTGCGTCGAGAACCAATGTCGGAGTGGCGTTGGGCAAGGGAGCATCGGCGGGGACGGGGCCGACGATGATGGTGAACTCGCCTCGAGGTACGATGAAGTGATCCAGGGCCTGGGATGCAGTGCCGCGCCAGACCTCTTCGTGGAGCTTGGTTAGCTCGCGGCAAGCGGCGATCGGCGGGTCTCCCATGACGTCGCGAATGTCGGCCAGCGTGGCCCGCAGGCGATGGGGAGCCTCGAACAGCACCAGGGTGCGGCGCAATTCGACGGCCTCGATGAGGCATTGATTGCGTTCGGGGCGGCGCCGGGGTAGAAACCCCAGGAACAAAAAACTGTCGGCGTCGAAGCCGGCAACCGATAACGCGCTGGTTATAGCGGATACACCCGGGATGCTGACAACCGGGTAGCCGGCGTCAGCAACGGCGGCGGTCAGGCCGGCCCCGGGGTCGCTGACGGCTGGGGCGCCGGCGTCGGTGGCGTAGGCGACATCACTTTCGGAAAGGGCATCCAGGATGGCTGGCAAACGACGCTGCCAGTTGTGCTCGTGGCAGCTGATGAGCCGGGGAGACGCTGACAGGTGGGCGAGGAGGCGGTGAGTTACCCGGGTGTCCTCGGCAGCGACCAACGGGACCGCCGACAGGATGCGGGCCGCCCGAAAGGTGATGTCTTCCAGGTTGCCGATTGGAGTGCCGATTACGTACAGGACGCCCACCGAGACAGTATACCCGGCGGGTGAATGATCCTTCGACAGGCTCAGGGCGAACGGGGCATTTGTTTGGCTGGCGTTTCGACGGATTTGGGCGACCCTTCGACAGTCTCAGGGTGAGCGGGTGATTTAATGGGGCGGATGATGAGAATCCCCTGTGATAACATTGCCGTCAGTTTTAACGAGCCAGTGGCGGCTCGATGATGTAAGCAGGAGTTACGTTTATGCCGGACCTGAACGGGGGTCATCTCTTTATTCGTTGCCTTAAACAGGAAGGCGTGGAGAAGATTTTCACCATAGTGGGTGACACTATCTTGCCGTTGGTGGATGCTGCTGCCGACGAGGGCATTGAGTTTATCGACACGCGGCACGAAGGCGCTGCGATGCACATGGCCGATGGTTATGCCCGGATTACCGGGAAGCCGGCGGTGGCGATGTTCACGGGCGGGCCCGGATTCTCCAACGCCATCTCCGGCTTGCCGGCGATTTATACATCGGAGAGCCCGGTCATCTTTGTGGCCGGATGCGCTGAGCTGTCCGAAAAGGGGCAGGCGACCTTCCAGGAGATCGACCAGGTGGCGATGGCGGCGCCGGTGTCGAAGGGGTCTTGGCTGATTCACGACAAGAACCGTATCCCGGAGTACGTTGCAACCGCGTTTCGCACAGCGATGAGCGGACGGCCGGGGCCGGTGCATCTGACATTGCCGATTGACCTGCAAGAGGCGCCTATTAGCGAAGAAGACCTGCCGCCGTACCTGCCGCAGGAATACCGCAACATGGGGCGGGCCCACGGCGACCCAACGCTGATTGAGCAGGCGGCCACCCTGATGGCCAATGCCCAGCGTCCGGTGATCATCGCCGGCAACCCGGCTCGCTACTCGGTGGAGCCGGCACAACTGGAAGCGCTGGCCGAGGCCACCGGAGTTCCGGTATTCACGGTGGAGCAGGCCCGGGGCCTCATTGACGACCTGCACCCGCTGTGTTTTGGGTATGCGGATGGGGCGCTGAACCAAACGGCCCGGCGGTTCCGAGAAGCCGACGTAGTGCTGCTGCTGGGCAAGCGTCTCGACCACCGCTACCGCTACGGCGGCATTTTTTCGACGGACGCCAGGCTGATTCAGGCCGACCCATCGGAGGCGGAAATCGGGCGCAACCGGGGTGTCGCCGTTGGTTTGCTGGGCGATCTGGGAGCCATCGTCGACCAACTGACTGGGGCGGCGCGGTTCAATCGCAATCTGGGGCCGTGGATTGACACTCTTAAACAGGATCAGACGGCGTGGATGGAAAATCTGCGCAGCAATGCCACGGGCGAGGCCCCGATGCACCCGCTGGACGTGTACACGCGGATCGAGCATCTGATTGATAAGGACACTTTCATCGTTCTCGACGGCGGCGACTACGTGCAGTGGGGGCGCAGCTATTTGCCGGCCCGGTCGCCGGGGCATTTCATCCGTCTGGGGCCATTGAGCCATTTGGGTGGCGCGATTCCGTACGCGATGGCGGCGAAACTCGCCTACCCCAAGAGCAAGGTGCTGGCATTCATGGGCGACGGTTCCTTCGGGTTCTACTCAATGGAATACGACACGTGCATCCGGCACAATTTGCCCATTACCGGGATTATGGGGAACGATAGCAACTGGGGCATCGACAAGACGTTCCAGCTGGCCTATTTCGGACGGGATGTGGGCACGAGTTTGCGGTACGTGCGCTACGACCAGGTGGTCGAGGGCATCGGCGGATACGCTGAACTGGTGGAGCAACCTGATGACGTTGCTCCGGCGGTGGAGCGGGCCATCAATTCGGGGAAACCGTCGCTGGTGAACATAACGGTCAAGTCCGGGGCAAGCCCGCTGGCGGATGCGATGATAGCGCGACGGACGGGGCGCTAGACGAGGTTTTTTACAATGCTGGCCGGCGCGAACTGGCCGGCCAGTTCCCGGAGGAGACCTGCGCACAATGCTGGGTGAAGCGCAGGATGTAACCGGGAATTAGGTTTCGGCGACGGTGGTTGTGCTTGCTCCGGGATTGCCGCGTTGCTTCGATCCTCGCAACGACAGGTTACGCAAACGACAGGTTACGCAATGGTCTCAGGAGGGCGCACGATGCGGATTCCGGGATTGGTGGCGGACGAATTGGGCAAATCTGCGTTGATTATGAGAAGGGGCTATCATTCGAGGGCTTACGTCAACAATTTCGGTGATTAGAGACGGAATACGTACTGAGTGATGAATTCGTCAGGCAAGCTGGACTTTGCACAAAAGCTAGATAAATTATAAGAACAGGGTAAGCTGGGCGGACCCTCCTGGAAAAAGGCCAAGCGATGCTCACCCTGCCCGATGCCATTTTACCCGTACTCCATCCCTTCGCCACGCTGTTTCGCAACCCGACCTGGCTGAAAGCCCAAATCCTGTTGGTCGGCGCGATACTGGCTCCCGGCCAACGCACCGTGGCATCGGCGCTCCGTGTCATGGGACTCAGCGACGACCGCAGCTATGCCCGTTATCATCAAGTGCTCAATCGGGCGGTGTGGTCGCCCCGCCAGGCGGCACGCATCCTGTTGGGACTGCTAATCCTCCACTTGGATCAAGGCGATGGCCCGTTGATTTTCGGCATCGACGAAACCCTGGAGCGGCGTCGCGGCCCCAAAATCAAATCCCTGGGCATCTACCGCGATGCGGTACGCTCCAGCCGGTCTCAGGTGGTCAAGGCCAGCGGCCTGCGCTGGATCTCCCTGATGTGGCTGGGCCAGGTCCCCTGGGCGGGACGTTATTGGGCCTTGCCCTTTCTCACCGTGCTGGCGCCCTCGGCACGCTACCACCGGCAGCGCGGACGCCGCCACAAAAAGCTCACCGACTGGGCCCGGCAGATGATCCTGCAACTGCGCCGCTGGCTGCCGCAGCGCCCCCTGGTGCTGGTGGGTGACCGCAGCTACGCCGTACTGGACCTGCTCCACTGCTGCCTATCGTTGGCTCAACCCGTTATCCTCATCGCCCGCTTGCGCCTGGACGCCGCCCTTTATGAACCGGCGCCAGCACGTCAGCCGGGCCGGAACGGTCGGCCCCCGCTGAAAGGCCGACGGCTGACCGCGCTGAAGGCGCTCCTGGACTTGCCCACCGTGTCATGGGTCGAGGTGTCGGTAGCCTGGTACAACGGCGCGACCCGCACGGTGGAACTCACCTCGCAAACGGCGGTCTGGTACCGCTCTGGCAAGCCGCCCGTGCCTCTGCGCTGGGTCTTGGTTCGGGACCCCCAGGGCGAATTCGCCACACAGGCTCTGCTGTGCACTGACCTGGCCGTGGACCCGGCGCAGATTCTGGAATGGTTTGTGCTGCGCTGGCAACTGGAGGTCACCTTCCAGGAGGTGCGAGCGCATCTGGGCGTGGAGACCCAACGCCAGTGGTCGGATCACGCCATCGCCCGCACCACGCCAATCCTGATGGGCCTATTCTCCTGGACCACCCTGGCGGCTCACTTGATGCAGGAACAACGGCCCATGAGCCATCGCACCGCGGCCTGGTACGCCAAGCCGTCGCCAACTTTCGTGGATGCCATCGCCCTGGTGCGCCGCCACTTGTGGCTGGCGTCCGAGGGTTTTTCACTGTCCGACGCAGAACCGGATATATGGAAAGTCCCGGCTGCCCTGTACTACCGACTTGTAGATTCACTCGCCTACGCGGCTTGAAATGTGCAAAGCCTAGGCAAGATGAAAATACTTGTTGACAAAGGTATGGCAAAGGTATAAATTGCCGGAAATGCCACCGCAACATGCGGTACAGCCAACCAACGAGGAGGCTTCTATGCTAAAGATTGGTCACGAGGTTGTTCGGCCCGGACGTCAATGGGGCGACGACACTATCACGATTCCGGTTCCGGAAGAACTGGAAACGGTACCTGGCATTCCGATGACCAGCCGTGAGACTGACTGGTATGCCCGCGAATATCCGCTGGAAACCATGAACATCACGGAGCGGGCATCCCGCGACTGGGCGAACACTTTGCGCGACCTTCACGCTGAGATGCGTGAGATCCGCAAGGAGCACGACAAACTCAACAGCAACCTGATTATGGCTGCCCGAGCCACCGCCGAGATGGAAGCCACGGCCCAGCCGAACGGCGACGACATCTCCGAGGCGGTCAAGGAAAAGGCGCGCCAGTTGGGTTACCTGGAAGTAGGCATCACGTCTTACGACCCACGGTACGACTACAAGAGCAAGCGCGGCTTCACCGTTTTGCCCCATGCCATCTGTTTGGCCTTTGAGCAGGACTTCGAGCCCACGCAGACCATCCCCAGCGTAGACGCGGAGATCGTTCACTCCAGCACCTACCGGACGCAGGCAGCGGCCGGCTTGGAACTGGGCAACTTCATCCGCTCTCTGGGCTACAAGGCCCATGTCGTCCACTCCAGCGACGCCACTGGCCCGGTCATCCCCATGTTCGTGGCGGCCGGACTCGGCTCCCTGGGCGCCTGCGGATACCTGCTGTCCCCGCACAGCGGCAACCGCATGCGGCTGATGATGATCACCACCGATGCCAACGTCTCCTATGACGAGCCCGTTGACTACGGCATCCATGCCTTCTGTCAGGTTTGTCAGGTGTGCGTGAACCGCTGCCCGGGCCGCGCCCTGATGCGCGACAAGATCTGGTGGCGTGGAATCGAGAAGAACAAGCTGTACTTCAAGCGTTGTCGGCCGGTCATGGCCCGCTACCTCGGTTGTGGCGTGTGCATGAAGGTTTGCCCGATCCAGAAGTATGGCCTGAAGAACACCATGGAGCATTATGCCGCCACCGGACAGGTGTTGGGCAAGGGCACCCATGACCTCGAAGGTTACAACCTTGAGGGCAAGGGCTACTTCGGCCCCGGCGAGCTCCCGGTCTTCGAGCGCAACTTCTTCGAGATGCCGCACGGCAACTCCGACGAGTGGTCGTTCGAGCAGATGAAGGACGCCGCCCGCGACAACAACGGCGAGGTTCCGGAAGAACTGGTCGAGGACCTGAAACTCCAGATCTCCCGTTCCATCGCCTTGCAGTCCGGCGACGTGCTGCAAATGATGTCCGAGGACCAGGACTACATCTAGTAGTTCTGCCTCACCCAGCCATAACGGCAAATCGGCCGGCGGGAGCAATCCCGCCGGCCTTTTTTGTGCTGGCAAACGAAACGCATACTGGCTCGGGGGCGTTGAACGACAGGCGATCTCCGTGGAATAATTGGCTGCGGGCGTGGCTAATATCGTGGGTATGGCCAGTATCAGAGGAAGATTGATGGCGGAACAAGGCGGATTCCCCCCTGGATGACGGCGCGGGTTTACGGGTAGTTAACGCCCGGGCGCTCAGCCAGAGCAAATTCGACTGGAGCTGGTTCGACGGGTATGACAAGCTTCGGGTGTTGACCTATTCCGCCAGCATTCCAGCAATAGTCAGGATGCTGGATGAGTTCGGGTTTAGCGAATTCGAATGCGTATTCGGGTCAGAAGCCACGCTGAGGGACGTGAAATATATCCTCGCGTTCCAGCAGGTGGCGGTTGGTGATGTTCGGGCGGCCATCATGGGCCTGCAGGACGAAAGGCACACTCATATATTGAGCGAAGTGAGAGCAGGGCGGGCGCGGTTCCGGGTGTTGCGGCAATCCATCGCCCATGCCAAGTTATACCTGCTGGAAGATTCCGTAACCGGGCACACGCGGGTCATCGTGGGGTCGGCGAACTTGTCCGAACGGGCGTTTTCCGGGTTCCAACCAGAGACGTTGGTGAGTTTCGATAACGACGCGTTGGCGTGGGAGCACTACACGCAGATGTACGATGGCATCCGGAATGCCGCTTCAGACGAAATTCCGTTGCCGGAAGACCGGATCGTTGAGAGGGACATCGAGCTGGAGGAGGTGCCGGCCATCGCGGATGGTGCGACCAACCTGGTGATCGACCAGGTGCATGCTGAAGAGTTAACGCTAAGCGTGCCGGTGCAGGTCGAACGAATCGAGAAACTGGTGGTCGCGCAGGAGCCCAAGATTTCAGCGGTGGTTCCGCCCTTCCGCAGCGGCAAGCAGCAAATCACGCCTCAAATCAAACGGGAGATTAGCCGCATCAAGCTGGTGAAGTCGGCTGAAGAGGCTGACAACCGCTATTTGTCCATCAACCGGTCGCAGGGCACGGCAATTTTAAACGGGGAGTCGTTCTCTTTGGAATTTGATGACGCCCTGGTGGGAACGGACGCACAGCTGATGGTCGAATATTTTCGGAATTTCGAGAATTGTGAGGGCGACGTCGACCGATTGAAACGGGACTATTTCATCCTGTGGTCTTGGATGTATTTTTCGCCGTTCATGTGCGATGTAAGGTCGTTGGCGCTGATCAGGGGCAGGGACGTTATCCGATACCCATCGTTCGCCATCGTATTTGGCAAATCACACTGCGGGAAAACCAGCCTGGTTGATACATTGATGACGTCCATGCTGGGAAGGGCGCACAACGTGGAAAAGTCCAATTTCACCGCGGCACGTTTACGGGCGTTGCAACAGGGTTTCAAACGCCATCCGGTGGTCTTTGACGATATCGGCGGGCGGGCTTTTCGCACCTATGGGAGCGACATGATCAAGGACGAATTGTTGCCACCGGTGGCGGAGTATCCCGGCTTCGTTCTGTCGATGAACCGCCAACCCAAATCCTTCCCCGACGAAATCGTTAAGCGTTCCCTGATGATCTACACCACGACTGCTCTACCTCAATATGATGAAGAATTGAGGCAGCGTATGGATGACCGGATCAAGGTGGTGAGTGAAGGGTTATCCAGCCAGCTATACAAACGATACCTGCGGAAAATGCTGGCGCAACTGGATCTGGAGCCATTGCCGGAAGACTGGTTGCTGTTATCGTCGTCGACTTTGGCACGTATCATCTCTGAATCCACCGACGCTTCCGGGGAGGCCTGGTGCGCTCCGGTGACCTGGCTGGACTACGCCAACAAACGGTATGACCGGATCAAGGATCGTCTCAGCGGGCTGCTTCGACCGTCGGCGATGGCTAATCACGAAGGAGAAACCCCGAACGGATGGGCCATAGAAAACGACCGGATAATCGTATGGGAGCAGCGGGATGCGTTTGGTCGCCGGGGTTTCGACTGGGAAGACGTGCCGTCTACACTGGTAGACGAAGACGCGAGCGGCGGCAACCGGACGGTGTTGCACAAGTCTCAACTGGAGGAATTTTTGGACCGGAAGATCCGGCCGCACCGGGGGAAACGGTGGCGATGATTGGGCGCTCTGGGCGGTCGGTGAACGAATCCGGAGGGATCGATGCCGCCGGATATGCCAGGCTGGCGGTGGCTGGATTTAGCCCGCGCGACGGAAGCCGGGTTTTGGGAACATCAACGGCCTTTCGATGGGCTTTGGATGATCCTTCGACAAGCTCAGGATGACCGGAGAATTTGTTGGGTGGTTCCGCGACGAGCTCAGGACGATCCTTCGAGGAGTTCAGGGTGTGCGGGGGAAATATTTGGGTGGCCTATCGAACGGCCTTCAACGCGGCTGGTTGATTGACAATGCGGGTGCTGCGGTAGGAATGCGCCGCCGGCGATTGCGTTGTGACGAATGTTTTACCTTCGATGCTGATTGACGTTGCCGATGGAGTGATTGACCCGGGATGGGGCCACCCATCTGCACGTTTGCATCCGACGGCAGCCCTGGCGTCGGCGGCTGACCGGGTGTTGAGCCAGCCGTCTGCGGTGCCGCTGCAATATGGCCCGGCGCAAGGGTCCGGGCCGTTCCTGGAAGGCTGGCCGGGTTCCTGTCGACTCAGGATGCATAGGGGGCGGTAATGTTGACCCGGCGACGCTATTTCCGATTGCCGGGGCTTTGCGGGCGATGGACCTGGCGGCCACGCTGGAGCTCGGGTTGTTTGGGGAAAACATCGTCAATCTGCGGCAAGTCTACGGCCAGCGGATGGATGCAGTGTCCAATGCGTTGCGCTCGACGCTGGCCGACGAGATTAACTGCACCGAACCGGGTGGCAGTTTTTTCTGGCTGAATTTATCCGGAGGAATCGACGCGGATGCGCGGCTTCAGCAGGCCCGTCTCGCTGGTGATTCGTACCGAACGGGTGCTACGTTTTCAGCCTCTGGGGGGTTCCGCAATTGGCTGCGGATTAGCATTGTCCGGTAGATTCTGACGAGCTGCCGGAGGGGCTGGGGAGGTTGGTAAATGCCATTGACGGGTAAGTTGGTTAAGACCACGAGTGTAGCTGGGTTGCATCGAAAAGTGTGGATACACAGCCTCGACTATAATCATCATCATCCCAAGGAATATGATTGTTTTGCGCCGGAAGTATTGACAACAACTGGAGGGGCCGGTATCTTTAGTGAAAATTGACGTATCTACGCAGTCCAACTAAAAGGAGGAGGATATGCTTAAGATCGGTCACGAGGTAAGGCGTCCAGGCAGGTATCTGGGCGACGCATCCGTAACTATTCCCGTACCGGAAGAGTTGGAGACGACTCCTGGTATTCCCATGAATCAGCGCGAGGTTGACTGGTACTCTCGCGAGTATCCGGTTGAGACCATGAATATTACCGAGCGTGCATCTCGGGACTGGGCCAACACTTTGCGCGACCAGCATGCAGAGATGCGTGAGATCCGCAAGGAGCATGACAAGCTGAATCGGAACTTGGTTATGGCCGCCCGTCTTACCGGCGAGCTGGAGCCCACGTCAGACGCCGATGGCGTAGACGTTTCCGAAGTCATCAAGCAGAAGGCCCGCGAGCTCGGCTTCATCGAAGTCGGCATCACCGCGTTCGATATCCGCTACGTGTATCAGAGCAAGAAAGACTGGGTGAAATTCCCCCACGTCGTCTGCCTGGCCTACGAGCAGGACTTCGAGCCGACCCAGACTATCCCCAGCATCGACGCTGAGATCGTTCACTCCAGCACGTACCGCACCGAAGGCGCGGCCGGCTTGGAGCTGGGCAACTTCATCCGCGGCTTGGGCTATCGCGCCCAGGTTCACAGCCCCAACGACAACACCGGCCCCTACATTCCCATGTTCGTAGCGGCTGGCTTGGGTTCTCTGGGTGCATGTGGCTACCTGCTGACCCCGCACGTCGGCTCCCGCTGCCGCATTATGATGATTACCACCGACGCCAGCGTCACCCACGACGAGCCCGTCGACTACGGCATCCATGCCTTCTGTCAGGTTTGTCAGGTGTGCGTGAACCGCTGCCCAGGCCGCGCCCTGATGCGCGACAAGATCTGGTGGCGTGGAATCGAGAAGAACAAGCTGTACTTCAAGCGCTGTCGGCCGGTCATGGCCCGCTACCTCGGTTGTGGCGTGTGCATGAAGGTTTGCCCGATCCAGAAGTATGGCATGAAGGCCACCATGGAGCATTATGCCGCCACCGGACAGGTGTTGGGCAAGGGCACCCATGACCTCGAAGGTTACAACATCGAGGGCAAGGGCTACTTCGGCCCCGGCGAGCTCCCGGTCTTCGAGCCCGGCTTCTTCGACATGCCGCACGGCGACACCGGCGATTGGGCCTTCGACCAGTTGAAGGACGCAGCCCGCTCGAACGGTAACGACGTTAGCGACGAAATGCTTGCTGAATTCCGCTCGCACGTCGTCCGCGGCCTGAACCAGAGCACCGACAACGTCGACATGATGTACGAGGAAGAAGACTACATCTAAAAATGTAGCCTACTGAATCGGTCGGTTCTTCGGAACGGACTCAAAGGGGGAAGGTTTTCACCTTCCCCCTGTTTTATTTAACTGCTGGACCGAACAGGGTGAAAAAGGGAGGGTGAAAACCTTCCCACTGTTTCGTTTTACTGCCGGACCGAACAGGGTGAAAAAGAGGGCGACACATTTGCCGCCCTCCCTTGGGGTTTGGAGTTTCTCGCCCGATTTAGAGTTGCAGGGATTTTGGATCGACCGTGCGACGTGGGGGAGCGCCGGCGCTGTTTGGCTGGACTTCTCGCAGGTTGGCCACCAGGTCGGCCAAGGTGGACTGGTATGCTTCGCTGTCTTCCGATTGTCCGGTAAGGTCGAATATGCGATGGTTTTCCGCCAGCAGACGAGCATTCCGGTTACGTCCACCGGCCATGATGCCGTCGGCATCGACCAGGAACATTGTCCACTGATCCGACGTTTTGCCGGATACCTGGGCTGCGGTGATGTCGTTGCGGACCGTTTCGCTGTCGATGCCAGCGGCAGTGCAAACGACAATCAGGCGGTCGTAGTGGCGCACCCAGCGCTCAATCTCTTCCTCGCCGGAGGTGGCGCGGCGGTCAACCAGAGGGTTGCCCCGGAAACCTTCTGCGAACACCCAACTGCGTATACCCAGGGCGCGAAGGTTTTGTTCCAGCTGGCTCCCAAACGCGATGTCGGAATTGGCGCAGGATATGTGCACTTCCAAGGTGGAGATGGTGTTGCCGACTACGGTGTCCTGGAAGCCGGCGACAAATGCGGGCAACCCCGACCCTACGAAGAACGTTTCGGGTAGCGCTCCGCCAGAGCGCAGCAGGGTGTCTAGTCCAATGGTGCTGGGGGCATCGTGGCGGATGCTATCCAAGCCGATGGCGGTGTTCAGAGCGCAGTTTTGGAAAACGGTGTAACCAATGATGCAATCATGAAAGTCGGCCTGGTCGGCGCCCGCATCGTTGAGGACAGCCTCGTAGAAGTCGGCATGACTGAGGGTGGCGCCGGACAGATTGGTGCGCGACAGGTTGGCGCCGTTGAAGCTGGCGCCGGTGAGGTCGGCGCCGGTGAGGTTGGCCCGGTCCAGGTTGGCCCGGTCCAGGTTGGCGTTGGTCAGGTTGGCGCCGGTGAGGTTGGCCTCAGACAAGGTGGCCCGATCCATATTGATGCCGGAGAGATTGGCGCCACGGAGGTCAGCTCCGCGCAGGTTTGCGCCGGGGGCCAGGGAGCGACTAAGGTTGGCCTCGCGCAAGTCGGCCCGATAAAAGTGGGCGTCGTTGAGGTAGCTGCCAGAAAGGTCGCCGCGACGAATCATGGCGCCCATGAAATCGGCGTTCCTCATGTCGGCGCCGCGCAGGTCCACCATGGGCATACGGGCGTGGCTCATGTAACCTGCGTTCAAATCCATCAAACGATTCGGGTTTGCTTCTCGCCATTCGGCTACGGCGTCGCGCCCACGTTTCACAATCTGAACCAGTTCGATGTCGGCCATAATCAAGCCTCCAATAGGTTGTAGACGCCGAGTTTAGCATAGCCGGGGATACCGACGCTAACCGGGTCGATTACAAGCCGGGCATTTCGAGGGTCGGCCGGCATCGGGCTAGTACCGTTGCCAGGTAGATTTGTAAGAATATAAGAAAGCAGCCATACTGGGGCATGATCTTTGTGTGAGGAAGTGCCCAGCCATGGCTGCCATCAAGTATAAAGTAGAGTTGACCGAGGCCGAACGCTCCCGTCTCAATGAGGTGTCCCAGCGAGGCAAGGCGTCAGTGCGCACCGTGAAGCGTGCGCTGTCGCGGCTCAAGGCTGACCAGGGGCTTCGGGACCGTGAGATAGCCGATGTGCTGTTGGTCAACGCGGCCACGGTCGCCAGAGCGCGGAAGCGGTACGTGGAGGAAGGACTTGAGGCCGCCATCAATGACCGACCGCGGCCGGGCCAGGAGCGCAAGCTGGACGGCAAGCAGGAAGCGCACCTGATCGCCTTCGCGTGCCGCGCCGCGCCCGAAGGGCACACGCACTGGACACTCCAGTTGTTGGCCGACCAGGTGGTGGAGTTGGAGTTTGCCGAGAGCATCTCCCTGGAGACGGTGCGCCAGATACTCAAAAAAACGAACTCAAGCCCTGGCAGAAGAAAGAGTGGTGTATCCCCAAGGTGAGCGGGGAGTTCGTGGCGCGGATGGAGGACGTGCTGGACCTGTACCAACCGGAGTACAATCCGGAGCGTCCGGTAGTGTGTTTCGACGAGACCTCCAGGCAATTGACTGGGGAGGTGCGTCCGCCCATCGAGGCTGCCCCCGGACGGGTGGCACGCTATGACACTGAGTACCAGCGAAACGGGACCCGGAACCTGTTCATGATCTGCGAGCCGAAGGGTGGATGGAGACATGTGGAGGTGACCGAGCGCCGCACTGCCGTGGACTTCGCGCACCAGATGCGGTGGCTGGTGGACGAGGCCTACCCTGATGCCGAGGTGGTCAGGCTGGTACTGGACAACCTCAACACCCACAAGCTCGGCTCGCTCTACGAAGCATTTGAGCCGTGCGAAGCTCGGCGCATCGCCCAACGCCTCGAGTTTCATTACACTCCTACGCATGGCAGCTGGCTGAACATGGCTGAGATCGAGTTGAGCGTCTTCCGCAGAGGGTGTCTGAACCGCCGTATCAGCGATGAGCCGGAGCTGCGGCGAGAGGTTGCGGCGCTCGAACGCGAGCGCAACGCAGCAAAATCAGCCATAGACTGGCGGTTTACCACCCAAGATGCTCGCCGTAAGCTCCAGCATATCTACCCTACAAAACCAGATTGACACGGTACTAGCCCGATGCCGGCGAGATTGTGGCAGCATGGGCGGCCCTTCGACAGGGTCAGGATGAGCAGGGATTTGTTGCGTGGGCCATCAACCCCGGTCGGCAAGCGGGATGCTGGCTGTGCTGCTGACGAGCAGGTTGGCGGTGGTGGTGATAGTCGGTTGGGCTTTGCCGGAGTGGGTTATTCCACCCGGTAGCGACGGCAGGCAGCTTCGTCGAGTTCGACCCCCAGGCCGGGCGCCATGGGAGCAAGGAGGCAGCCGTCCTGCAATTCGAGGCGGTTGGTGAAGATGGGTTCTGAGCGGGGCATAAATTCCACGAGGGATGAGTTGGGGATTGCGGCCAGCAGGTGGGTGTGCACCTCGGGAACGACGTGGCCGGCGACGGGGATGCCGTGGGATTCGGCCAACGCCGCAATTTTCATCCAGGGCGTGATGCCGCCGGCGCGCGCAACGTCGATGATGGCGACATCCACCGCCCGTGCCTCCAGAGTGCGGCGGAAGGGGTCTAAACCGTACAGCCGCTCACCGGCGGCGATCGTGACGTCCAGCGATTGAGACAGGCGGGCCAGGCCGTCGATGCGCTGGTGGTTCACTGGGTCTTCCAGCCAGATGATGCCAGCTTCTTGCAGAGCGCGTCCGGTGGCCGACGCCTGTGCTTCGTCCCAACTCTCGGTCGCGTCCACCATGATGCCGACGCGGGGGCCCACCGCATCCCGAACGGCACGCACCCGGGCTGCCTCGGCGTCTGGGCTGCCGCCGGCGCCCAGGCGCAGCTTGATTTTGTCGTAACCGGCGTTCATGTGAGCGCGGGCCGAGTTTTGCAAGTCTTCGATGGGCATGCTGTACCACAGGCCGGCACTGGCGTAGGCGGGCACGCGGTCGGACGCGGCTCCCAGCAGTTAGAACAAGGGGACGCCCAGGGTTTTGCCGGCGGCGTCCCACTGGGCGATGTCCACGGCGGACATCGCCATGGTTGCCATCCCGCCGGGGCCGACCCAGTTGGCGGCACGGGTCATGCGGAGGTAGGCGGCTTCATGGTCGAGAACATCCAGACCAAACCGGAGGTCGCCCAGTTCAGCGGCAGCGGAGGCCATCGGCCGCACCAGGCTGCCGCGGTTGGCAACCACCCAGCCGACACCTTCCACGCCGTCATCGGTGCGCAGGCGGGCCAGCACGTGCCAGTTGCTGGCGACATCGTGGCCGGCGGCGGTGTATTCCAGCGATACCGGGGTTTCCAGGACCTCTATTGAGACGCTGTCGATGCGCATGAAAGCCATCCTTTGTTGCGTTGGTTGTGGCGATTGGTTTGTCGGCGGCCATCCGGATAGTAGGTTGATGGCGAGCGTGCGGAAGCATGGTTGGGCGGCACTTCGACAGGCTCAGGGTGAACGGGGAAGTGGGTTCGGGTGGAAAATCGGCAGACCTGGTGCATTGGGCGCGTCGTTGGACGCTTGTTTACCGACCCGGTTGATATGCCGAATGCCCTGGTTAGTTAGGCCCGGCATCGGACGTTGGGGTTGCATGTCGTATTGAAAGCCGGGGTTGGAGGTGATTATACGCTGGAGGGTCGGCTGATTGCCGCCGGTTGGGCCACCGCTTATAATGCCGGCACCAACCAGTGCGGAGAGATTCCCACCCATTGCCGGAATATCATGCTGCTTACCATCGACATCGGCAACACCGCGGTTACCATTGGCGTGTTTCGCGACGGGACCGACCGCAATGGCGAAAACCCCATGGGGCGACTGCAAACTACGTTGCGGGTTGCGACCGACTCCCGCCGCCTGGCCGACGAATACGGCATATTGTTGAAGAGCCTGCTGGAATTTCGCGGGATTGTCACCGACGACATCAGCGCGGCGTGCATCTGCTCCGTGGTACCGCCGCTGACCGGGATGTTTGAAGAGGTATGCCGGAGCTTTTTCGGCGTGTCGCCGCTACTGGTGTCGTCTCAGATTGACTTGGGGATGCCGATTCGCTACGACAACCCGAGGGACGTGGGCGCCGACCGCATCGTGGACGCGGTGGCGGCGGTCGCGCTGTATGGCGCACCGGCGGTGGTGGTGGATCTGGGGACTGCAACCGTTTTCGACGCGGTGTCCCGCGACCGTGAGTACCTGGGTGGAGCGATTGCGCCGGGGATTAACCTGTCGGCCGACGCGCTGTACTACAACACTTCGCAATTGCGGCGGGTGGAACTGATTGCGCCGGAGCTGGCGGTGGGTCGGAATACGACCGCTTCCCTGCAATCTGGCATTGTGTTGGGTTACGCTGGCCTGGTTACCACCATGGTGGAGCGGTTCAGGGCGGAAATTGGGCGGGACGCCAAGGTGGTTGGTACTGGCGGACTGGTAACGGTAATCGCCGAACATGCGCCGATATTCGATGACATCAACCAGGAACTGACGCTGATTGGGCTGGACATCATCTATCGAAAAAACACGCGGCAGACCGGCGCACAACCGCCAGCTGGGGGCGGCGCCGTGAAGGATTAGACGATGCAGAGCGCTCTCGCAGACAAGAACATAGTCCTGGGCGTGACGGGCAGCATTGCATGTTACAAGGCGCTGGATTTGGCGAGCAAGCTGGTGCAGGCCGGGGCCAACGTTGAGACCATTTTGAGCTACGGGGCGACGCAGTTCGTCACTCCGTTGGCCTTCCGCAGCCTGACCCATCGGAGCGTGATTACCGATACATTCGATGCCAACTCGGAACATAGCGTGGAGCACGTTTCGCTGGCGCGTTGGGCCGACATTGTGGTGATTGCTCCGGCTACGGTGCACTGCATTGCGAAGCTGGCTGCCGGGCTGGCTGACGACCCGTTGACCACTACTGTAGTCGCCACGGAAGCGCCGCTGCTGGTGGCTCCGGCGATGGACGCCAATATGTTCGACCACCCGGCGACGCAGGAGAACGTGGCGCGGTTGCGGAATCGCGGGGTGTTCATAGCCGGGCCGGCGCCCGGACGCCTGGCATCCGGCCTGATGGGTATGGGCCGGCTGGTGGAGCCGGCAGACCTGTTGGGGCACATCGCTGCCGCTTTGGGCAAGCACGGAGATTTGGCCGGCCGAAGGGTGGTGGTGAGCGCGGGCGGCACGCAGGAGGCCATTGACCCGGTGCGCGTCATCACGAACCACTCGTCTGGGCGCATGGGTTTCGCGGTGGCCGAGGCAGCGCGGGATCGTGGCGCCGATGTGGTGCTGGTTACCGCTCCGGTGGCTTTGCCGGATCCGCCGCAAATTCGGGTGGTGCCCGTGCGGTCGGCGCAGGATATGTGCGATGTGGTGCTGGCCGAAACCGTCCACGCCGACGCTCTGATAATGGCGGCGGCGGTCGCTGACTACCGTCCTTCGGTTGCCGCCGAGCAGAAAATCAAGAAGACTGCGGCTGACGAAATGACCATCGAACTGGACAAGACCACCGACATACTGGCTACGGCGCGGGGCGATTTTCTCCGGGTCGGTTTTTCCGCCGAGAGCGAGAATCTGGAGACCAACGCCGCCGACAAAGTGCGTCGCAAGGACCTCGATCTGATTGTCGCCAATGACATCACGGAAGAGGGTAGCGGGTTCGGCGTTGACACGAATCGGGTGGTGCTGATTGACCGGGAAATGGCGGTAGAGCGATTGCCGTTGCTCACCAAGTATGAGGTGGGCCACCGGATACTGGACCGGGTGGCTACGTTGCTGAAGGCGCGTTAGTGTCGTGCGCGTCGCACCGTTGGCTTGCTAATGACTTGGCGTACTTGGGAGGGCGAATATGCGTATCGGAGTATTTGTTGGGGCAGCCACTGCCGATTTGATGAGCCTGGATGACCTGATTGGCCGCATCAAACAGGCCGAAGACGACGGGTTCGACAGTTTCTGGGTGCCCCACATCTCCGCTCGCGGGTACGACGCGCTGACCGTGCTGGCGTTGGCCGGGGTGCAGACGAGCCGGATCGAACTGGGGGTTGGCGTGGTGTCCACGTATCCGCGACACCCGGTGGCGATGGCGCAACAGGCGATGACCACGGCGGCGGCGAGCAACGGCCGTTTTGTGCTGGGCATTGGCCCCTCCCACCGGCCGGGCATCGAGGGCAGTTTTGGCCTGTCATATGACCGGCCCGCGCTGCACGTGCGAGAGTACCTGTCGGTGTTGCGTCCGTTGATGGAATCTGGGCGGGTACAGTTCTCCGGCGAGTTCTTCAACGTGAACGCGGAGTTGGACCTGCCGAACCGACCGAAGTGTCCCGTGCTGATTTCGGCGTTGGCGCCCCGGATGCTGCGCCTCGCCGGCGAACGGGCAGACGGGACCATTACGTGGATGGCCGGGCCGCGCGCGATAGGCGAGCACGTTGGGCCGCGGATCAGACGGGCGGCGGAGGCCAGCGGGCGCAGTGAACCGCGCGTGTGCGTGGGACTGCCGACAACGGTTTGCGACGATGAGGCGGTGGGACGGCGGCAGGCTGCCGAAGCCTACGAACGCTATGGACAACTGGTGAACTACCGACGCGTGCTGGACATCGAAGGAGTGGAAGGCCCGTCAGAAGTGGCGGTAGTGGGCAACGAAGCATCGTTGCGCCGGCAGCTGGAGGAGTTCGCAGCCGTCGGCGCCACCGATTTCATGGCTAATATTTTTGCTCCATCGGGCGATGGTGAAACGGCGCAGCGGACTTACGCGGCGCTTAAAGACCTGGTCGGAAAAGTATAGAGGGCCAGCAAGTTTACAAGAATGTAGGGGCGACCTATTGGTCGCCCCGTACTAATTGACGCGATTCCCGCGACGCAGATCGCGGGCCGCCCAGTGTTCTAGCTGACCGCTTCCTTGAACCTGCGGATTGCTTCGATGTGCTGGTCGGGCCCCTTGAGGCCGGCGCGCATGGTGTTGATGGAAAGATGAGTTGCGCCCGCTTCGTCCCACGCGGCGCCAAGGCGGTTCCAGTCGTCTGGATTGTCGCTGTCCATCAGGGCTACCCGGCCTTCGATTCCAACGGCTGACGGATCGCGACCGTAGCCCTTGGCCAACTCACGCATCTCGGCGATGCGCTCCTGGCCGGCGCCGTCGGGCTGGAACTGGGGGAACCAGCCGTCTCCCATGCGGGCAATGCGGCGCACAACCTGGGGCGCACCGCCGCCGAACCAGACGGGTATGGGTCGCTGGACGGGCAAGGGGTTGATGCCGGCGTGGGTGATTTTGTGGTAGCGACCTTCGAAATTGACCACTTCCTGAGTCCAGAGCATACGCAGCACCTCAACCTGCTCGGCGGAGCGGCGACCGCGGTTCTCCCAAGTCTCACCGAGCGCTTCGTACTCGACATCGTTCCAACCGACGCCGATGCCCAGGCGCAGGCGTCCGCCGGTTAGCACGTCGACCTCGGCGGTTTGCTTGGCGACCAGGGCGGTCTGGCGCTGGGGCAAGATGATGATGCCGGTGCACATTTCGATTTTCTCGGTAACGGCGGCGAGGTAGCCAAACATAACGAAGGGCTCATGGAAGGTGTCGACACTGCTGTAGGGTCGGTTCCATTCGGGGCGTTTGCTGGCATCGGCGCCCAGAACGTGGTCAAAAACCAGAAGGTGCTCATAGCCCAGCGCTTCAGCGGCCTGGGCGAAATCTTTGACGGCGGCCGGGTCGGCGCCGATTTCGGTTTGGGGGAAGATTGCTCCGAGTTGCATGGTGATTCGCTCCTTACGAGGACGAGTTGGGCAGACGAAAACTGGATGGATATCAGGTGATGATTGATGGTAACGCCCGCCAGTATCGGCGGAGCGGAGCCGGGCGTCAACCCTGGCTGGTCGAGGCGTCGTATCAGCGTTGTCGTATCAGCGTAACTGTTCACGTTTGAGGGGACGGAAACGGTTTGCAGTGGAAATACCGTGCTTGGCTGCCCCTCTGTGAGAGGCCTGATGGCCCGTAGATCCCCACAAGTCTTGTATGTTGAATGAGGACTTCACAGAGGTGGAGTGGGTGCGGCAGACCGATCAAGTCTTGGTCATCAAAGACCGTTGTTCAGCGAGGGTCGCCGCACCCGTCCCCAAAGAGCCCGAACAGTTGCCTGGGCCGAATCGAGCCCGCATCGTGCAAGAACGGGCCAGTACTCCACTGGGACTTCATAGGAGGCAATCATGGGGCAAGAAGGAATCTACGTAGGCATTGACGTCGCAAAGGCCAAGGTGGACGTTGCCGTCCGGCCCACGGGCGAGAGATGGGAGGTTCCCCGCGACGAAGCAGGAATCCCGCAGTTGGTTTCCGAGATGAAGACCCTCGGACCGTCATTGGTGCTGCTGGAGGCTACGGGCGGCCTGGAACTACCGCTGGTGGCTGCTCTGGCCGCCGAGGCACTGCCGGTGGTCGTCGTCAACCCGCGCCAGGTGCGGGACTTCGCCAGGGCTACTGGGAAGTTGGCCAAGACCGACGCCCTGGACGCCGCCGTGCTGGCCCACTTTGCTGAGGCGATCCAGCCCCCCGTGCGTCCTCTGCGCGACGCCGAAACCCAGGAGCTCAACTCCCTCACTGCCCGGAGGCAGCAGGTGATGACGATGCTGGTCTCGGAGAAGAACCGCCTCGGCGCCGCCACCAGCGCCGTCCGTCCCCGCATTGCGGCCCACATCACCTGGTTGGAGCAGGATCTAAACGACCTTGACCAAGGCCTGCGACAGATGCTCCGGCAGAGTCCGGTGTGGCGGGAGAAGGACGACCTCCTGCGCACCGTTCCCGGCGTGGGTGAGCAACTCTCCCTCACGCTGCTGGCCAACCTGCCCGAGTTGGGCACCCTTGACCGTCGTCAGATCGCCGCACTGGTGGGCGTGGCTCCCTTCAACCGCGACAGCGGCGCCATGCGGGGCAAACGGCACGTCTGGGGCGGACGCTCCCGGGTCCGAGCTGTCTTGTACATGGGGACGCTGGCTGCCACTCGCTTCAATCCCGTCATCCGGGACTTCTACCAGCGGCTGCTGGCCGCCGGTAAGCCGAAGAAGCTGGCTCTGGTCGCTTGCATGCGCAAGCTGCTCGTCATCCTCAACGCCATGCTCAAGCAGCGCTCATCCTGGAGGGACATCACTCCGGCAATCGTCGTTACTTCCTCTTGACATCAAACACAGTTGCTGAACAGTTACGTATCAGCGTTTGTGGTGGCGGGGCCGGGCCGGGTTTGGTAATATTGAACAACGTTGGGGATTAGTCTAGTGGTAAGACGCCTGACTCTGGATCAGGTATCACAGGTTCGAATCCTGTATCCCCAGCCATTTTTGGTCCGGTTGTTGCCGAAGGGCTACAGCTTTCCGGCGGCGCGGAGTTGTCGGCGTGCCTTGCTGATGCCGCCGAACTTGAGGCGCAACAGGCCTTTGACGTCTTCCCACGCAGTTCGCAAGATTCGAACGCGGGAATCAGGGTCGTCAGTCCACTGCACGGGTAGCTCGCGGATGCGGTAACCGCATTTCTGGGCCAAAATTAGCAGCTCGGAGTCGAAGAACCATCCGTTGTCCTCGACGAGTGGAGCAAGGTCATCGGCGGCGCGGCGGCTGATGGCCTTGAAGCCGCATTGGGCGTCCCGAAACGACGTGAAGAACATGAGCCGGAACAGGAGGCTGTACCCTCGGGATGTGGTCTCGCGTTTGAGGGTGCGTCCGACCACGTGGGAATCGGGCAACAGCCTGGAACCGATGGCGATGTCATAGTTGTCACGGGCGATGGCGTCAATCATGGGCCGGAGATGGGTGAGGTTGGTGGAGAGGTCAACATCCATGTAGGCCATGATGTCGGCGGCGCTTTCGGTCCAGCAGCGGCGGAGGGCACGCCCGCGTCCCCGTTGTTCGAGGCGGAGGTAGCGCACGGCGGGGAATTCGGCGGAAAGCGCTTGCGACTCAGCTTGGGTGCCATCGGTGGAGCCGTTGTCGGCGATTACGATGTTCCACTGGCAATCGGCCAGCGTGGTTGACATAACATCGTGCAGACGCCTGATGCTTACGGGCAGGGCGCGTTCCTCGTTGAGGCAGGGGATTACGACGTCGACGGTGAGTGGCATCAGGCGGGCATTATACCAACGCCGTGTTTGGAATGCCGAAAGGCCCGGCCAGCGTTATCACGCGGCGAAATGTCATAAAACTGGCCCGGAATAGGTCAATCGGGTGTACCACAGGGCAATCGCGTTTTAGCTGCGTAGGACTTTTAGCAGGTAGTCCTCCTTCCAGCCGGCCTGGAGGCGTTTCCCCTGGATGCCCACCTTCAGGCTCGTTTCGTTCTTGAGCAGATTGTGCGAAACCTGCCGCAGCGTGGCCATGTTCTGCGGAGCGTGGTCCTTGCGGATCCGGCAATGGTCTTCCCCGAAAGTCACGTCCAGGCTCCAGTGCAAGGAGTTCTCGATGCTCCAGTGAGTGCGCACCACCTTCAGCAGTCGCTCCGCCGGGGCATCCAGGCTGCTGATGTAGTACCGGGGCTGCACCGTGGTCCCTGCCGGCGTCTCCCGGCGGCCCACCACCTTGACCACCGAGCGCAGGCCGGGCCAGTCCTGCCCGGTGCTCAGGTACTCCAGGCAAGATGGGTCGTTGATTGTCCAGCACTCCCGACGTTCTATCCTTCCGTGGTCTTGGTTCAGGGTGGTGGCGTAGTCATGGGGCACTCCCCCGAAGCCGAACTCCTCCGCTCCCTCGAACCGGTCCCGCACGTCTTCATACAGTTGACCTTGGTTCTCCTTCAGCGCCAGCACGTAGCCGGCTCCCCGGTCCAGAATCCCCTGGGCGATCTCCTGCTGGCAGCCCATGGCGTCGATGGTGACGATGCACCCCTTCAGTTCCAGCATTGGCAGCAACTGGGGGATCGCGGTGATTTCGTTGGACTTCTCCGCGGTCTTCACCTGCCCCAGGGTCAGCGTGTTGGCCGAGGCCCAGGCGCTGACCAGGTGGATGGCCCGCTTGCCCACATTGCGGTCGTGGGAACGCCGTACCGTCTTGCCGTCGATGGCCACCACTTCCCCGGGGATCAGGTCGGACACCGCCTGGGTCCAGGCCATGAAGCACTGCTGGAACTGCTCCGGGTCCAGCCGGGAGAAGACGTCGCCGAAGGTGTCGTGGGACGGGATGCCGTGGGGCAGTTCCAGGAAAGTCTGGAACCATTCCAGCTTGCTCTTGCCGAACAATTCGATGTAGACCCAGGAGTCGGCGCCGCAGATGACGGCGCAGATGGCAATGGCAATGATGTCCAGCAGCTGGTGCCGCTTGCACCGGTCGATCCTGGGGTCCTCCAACGTCCCGAAATAATCCATAATGGACGCGCCCTTCCCCTCTCTCATCACTCCTCCCCTCTCCCCTTCATATCACTGGACTCGCATGCCTGGCCAAGTCTACCAATCTATAACGCGATTGCCCTGGGGTGTACCATTCAAATTGACAAAGAGCGGGGTTTGGTGCTATATTTCGTCCGTTTACTGTCTTGCATTGGGGCGCGCTAGCCGGCCTTTTCGGGCGGGCGGTGCGCAATGGAAACTCAACCCAAAAACTTTACTTCGTTGCTCGGACACGCCACGCTAATCAAATCCGGGAACCGTGTTATTTGTAACTGCACCGTAGCTGTGGCTTCGAACCAGCCCGATGGCGGGACGTGTGGTGCGAGGAACTGCGGCCGGTTCGGAGGAACTGCCAGATGCTAATGAACGACTTCGTCGTCCGATTCGCCGGGGAAGGCGGACAGGGCGTCGTTACTTCGGCGGAAGGACTGGCGCAAGCGTCCACGCAGGTGGGCTATCACGTCTTGACCTATGCCACCTTCCCGTCCCAGATTCTGGGGGGCCCGACCTGGACCCAGGCCCGGATATGCACTGAGCCGATTCTGAGCTCGGGCGACGAGGTGGACGTGCTCGTTGCCTTCAACGAGGAAGCCTACGAGACCCACGCCGATGAGGTACGCGACGGCGGCGTAATCATCTACAACGCTGATGATTTTACGATGACCGACCCGCGCTCCTTCGGGCTGGCGGTCGACACGCTGGCGCGATCCACGGGCAACAACCGAGCCGCCAACATGATCGTGATCGGGGCTTTGGCGCAGCTGGTTCATATGCCTCAGCAGTATCTGGAAGAATTCGTGGAGGCTCGATTCCGGCGGGGTCGGGATAACGACGACGAGATTATTTCGTCCAATATTCAGGCCATGAACCTGGGACGCCAACACGCTGCTGAAAGCGGTTTTGTGCTGGGCGAACTGTCGCCGCCGAACCCTCCGGATTTCAAGCAGTTGATGCTGAAAGGCAACGAAGCTATCGCATTGGGCGCTGCCCACGCTGGCGTTGGCTTTTACGCCGGTTATCCAATCTCGCCGGCCACCACCATCCTGCTCTGGATGGAGCGGAACCTGGTTGGCGAAGGCAAGTTCGCCTATCAGGTGTCGTCTGAAATCGAGGCGATCACCGCTATTATGGGCGCCGGCTACGCCGGCAAGAAGTCCATGACGGCGACCGCTGGCCCCGGTGTTTCGCTGATGAGTGAAGGGCTGGGTTTGGCCTGGATGGCAGAGATTCCACTGGTGGTGGTTGACGTGCAGCGCGGCGGCCCGGCGACGGGCTTGCCCACCAAGACCGAGCAATCGGACCTGATGGCCTGTATGTATCCCGCCCACGGGGACGTGCGAATGCCGGTGATTGCGCCGGGCTCGGTGGAAGAATGCTTCTTCGGAGCGGTGCACGCCTTCAACTGGTCGGAGCGTTATCAGGGTCCGGTAATCCTGATGAGCGAAATGTCCATGGCCGAGCGTGTGCAGAATATACCGCGGCCCGACCTATCCAAGACGGCGGTGGAAAATCGGCTGACCTACGAAGGCAGCAACGGATATCACCGCTACTCCGGGAACGAGTTGTCTCCAATGCCGCTACCGGGCCATCCGGGAGCATACGTTGCCAACGGCAGCGAGCACGACGAGATGGGTGATACGACTCACCTGGCCAGCCGGCACATTCAGATGACGGAGCGCCGGTTCAGCAAGCTCAAGCTGCTGGAAGAGGAACACTACGAGTCCGACAACACAGACGCGAAGATCGCGGTTATGCCCTGGGGCGGCTCCAAAGGGCCGGTGCGGGAAGCGTACAATGCCCTGCGGGAGCAAGGCGTGGATGTGGGCTGGTGCTACTCCATGTTCCTACACCCGATCCCACCCAAACTGCTGGAAGAACTACGGAGCAAGGACCTGGTAATCGTCCCTGAACTGAACTATCAGGGCCAGTGGGCGACTATACTGCGCTCCATGGGCGTGAAAGCGGAAGCCATCACGCAATACACGGGCCTGCCCTTCAAGGTCAGCGACCTGGTTAGTCGAATCAATGAGATAGTATCCCCTGCCAAGGAGATAGCGCGGGTATGAGCAAGAAAAACCCGGAGTACGACTTCAAATGGTGTCCCGGTTGTGGCGACTTTGGTGTGCGTCGCGCGCTTGAGCTCTCTATGATCAACAGGCTGGAAGAAGCCGGCGAACCGATTGAAAACAATGTAGTAGTTGCCGGCATCGGTTGCAGCGGCAATCTGGTTCACCTGCTGGAAGGTCAGCAGCCTTACGGTTTCCACGGCATTCACGGCCGCACCTTGCCGGTGGCAATGGGCGTCAAGATGGCGCGGCCCGAATTGAATGTGGTGGTGGTTGCCGGCGATGGCGACTTCCTCAGCATTGGCCATGAGCACATTGCTCCCCAGGCGGCGCGCAACCTGAACATCACCGCTGTGATCATGGACAATGGTGTTTACGGGTTGACCAAGGGCCAGAGTTCTCCGACCACCGAGATGGGCGTTGTAACCAGCAGCACTCCTTTTGGCAAGATTGAGACAGAACTGGACCCGCTGGAACTGTACCTTACGCTGGGTGTTTCCTTCATTGCGTCGGGCTTCTCCGGCCAGCCGCGAGTGCTTGCCCAGCTCATCAACGAGGGCATGAAGCACGAAGGAATGTCGATGATCCACGTGCAGTCGCCCTGCGTCACGTACAACGATACGTTCCAGTTGATCAAGGGCAATGCCAAAGAAGGCATCGCGCCGGCGTTGTGGGACATTCCGGAAGACCACGATCCCAGCAGCAAGCAAGCCGCTTACGAGCTGGTGCAACGTGGTGGGCTTCCGGTGGGTGTGATCTACAACGACGAAACGCGCCTGTCGCTGGAAGGGAACCTGCAAAATATCCGGAACAAGGCCCGGGAACGCTCAGTTGAGCAACTGATGGACGGCTACACCTTCTAGTCAAATCCGACACAATCGGCAAACAAACGCCCCCGGCAGACTCACCGCCGGGGGCGTTTTGATTTTGGAGTGGCGTGGTTGACTGTGGCGTGGCTGACTACGGTTGACGGTCAGTTTCCGCTGGTCGTTTCACTGTAGCCAGCGCCGGAGGTGAGGTTGCCGTAGCCGTCGGCGGGGGCTGCGCCGGGGATGTCGGCCTGAAGGGACTGGTACTTTGAGGGGCATTTGACCAGGATGTTGTCGGTTACGAAAACGTGGTTTTGGGCATCGTAGCTGCCTTCCAGGATTACCTCCGAGTGGGGATTGAAGAACAGATCGGGCAGGACGCCGACGTAGCTGGAGTGGAGCTCTGGGGAGCCTGACGCCACGCCGGGCGCATTGGGTTCCTTGTTGCCCATGGTGAACTGCGATTGGGTCGAATTGCTTTCCCGCCGGAATGTATTCGGGACCAGGGCGCCGGACACGCGGAGGGTCTGGCCGTCCTGAAGCTGCGTATCGTCCAGAAATTCACCGACGGTTACGAAGAACAGGGCATTGCCCGGGAAGGCGGCGTACACCATGTAGATTACCGCCAGCGCAACAACTCCGGCCAGGATCGCGAGCCGCACGCGATGACTACGCCATCCCGATAGCGCTTCGGAGTCGTCATCCTGCAACAGGGCGACGGTATCAGATGTGGGTGGTAGACGATCGTCGGCTTGCATTGTGATTATTGCCTGGTTGGGGCCGGATAATCGGCCTGGCTTTCCCGTTGATGATTTTGGCAGGTTAATTATATGCCTGGGTTAACACAGTGTCATGGAGACTTGGAACCGTTACGAGTTGCCGCTACCGGATGTGTTTCGCGGAGCGCCGCGCAGCTCTTCGCTGAAGTCTACCAGGTCTCGTTGGATGGCCTGCCGCTTCCAGGACACATAAGCTGCGTAGGCGAAGAACACTAACCACACCACTGCGAATGCGGCGAACAGGAAGGGGAGGTTTTGAGGTGCGTCGCCCATATCAGGTGGTGTCTCCCGGCGTATTGATCGGAATGAGATTGCCTGTGGTTACGACGGGATCGTCGAATTGCAGGTCGGAGTTTTGCAGGCGGAGTTCGGACAGCCGGTCTTCCGCCTGGCGCAACGCCATACGCTCCATCACCAGGTAAACGAACAGGGCCAGTATGGCGACGAAGGAAAAGATGAGGATGCGGGCCATGATTGGCTCCAGCGCATCGTCCGCCGACTCCGGGCCGATGACCTGCACCGGATGGATCGATCGCCACCACTGCACGGAGTAGTACACGATGGGCACGTCGACGAAGCCGATGATGCCGACCACGGCGGCCCAGGAACGGCCCTGCTGCGGCGTTGGCGCGTAGTGTCGAATCATTAGGTACGCCACGTAAATCAGCCACAGGATCAGGGTGGTGGTGAGGCGCGGCTCCCACGTCCACCAGACGCCCCAGACGGGCCGGGCCCAGATGACTCCGGTAACGAGGGCCAGCGTTACGAACACGACGCCAACTTCGGCGGCGGAGTGGGCCAGGCGATCCCAGCGGTCGGTGCGGCGGATCAGGTAGCCGATGCCCGCGACGGCGCAGACGAAGAATCCGATGAAGGAAAGGAGGGATATCGGGACGTGAATGTAAAAGATGCGCTGGATGTGGCCCAGCACCAGATCGGTAGGAGCCACCATGAATATCAGGTAACCATCCACCAGCACCAGGACGGCGGTTAGCAATAGCAGCCAGGGCCAGATGCTCCGAGCCGCGGCACGTCCTGGCCGGCCGCTATCTCGACGGTTGGCTATCAATGCCAAAGTTAGTTATCCCTCGAAAACAAAACCAAATATCCACGAACATATTACCAAAAAGAGGGCGTCGAATACCACCAGCAACGGTATCCAGCGGGTCCATATTGCCAGGGTCGGCCCGCCTTGCAACGCCAGCGCGGAGGCTTCCACGGCACCGATGATGACGGGTACCACGACTGGGAAAAACAGCACCGGGAGTAGAATCTCCCGTGAACGGGTCTGGGCGGCGATGGCTGAAAAAAACGTGCCGACGGTAGCGAAACCCAGTGTGGCCAGGAAGATGATTAACCCGAGTACCGGGGACAGAGTCGGCAGGCCCAGCATTACCGCAAAGACCGGCAGCAACACCAACTGAATTACCAGCATAAAGATGAGGCTGCCCAGCGTTTTGCCCAGAAAGATGGCGTCGCGGCTGACGGGCGCAACCAGCAGTCCGTCCAGTCCGCCATGTTCCAGCTCGCGGGCGAACGCCCGGTTCATCGCCAGCACGCCGATGAAAGCGTAGGCCACCCAGAGCAGGCCGGGAGCGACGGGGGCGAGGCTGCCGGGAGTACGGTTCAGGCCGAAGTTGAACACCACCACCACGATGAGCCCGAATACCAGAGCGGAGATGACCACGTCCCGCGACCGCAGTTCGAGGCGCACGTCTTTCCAGGCGATGGCCAGGGTGGCCCGCAGCAAGCGCATGACAGGGTGGGGATCGGCGAGCAGCGACGGGTCAGGCAGCGTGCCGCTGGGCTCGCAGGGCGTCCCTGAGATCGGCGGCGGTGGTCTGAGCGGCGGCGGCGTCGTAGGCCAGGCGGCCACCGGATAACGCCAGCACCCGGTCGGCCCAGGCGAGTCCGGTCTGGTCGCTGTGGGTAGTCATCAAGACCGACTTGCCGGCGGCGGCCCAGTCTCGGAGCAATCGTCCCAGCGTTTCCGTGGACGCCTGATCCAGGCCGGACTCGGGTTCGTCCATCAGCAGGACGGTTGGTTCGTGGAGGATGGCACGCGCCACCGAGAGGCGTTTTTGCATTCCGTGAGAAAGCGTCCGCACTCTGCGGTTGCGGCGGTCGGAGAGGCCGACCTGCTCCAATGCCTGCTGGATGCGAAGGTCGATATTGGCGATGCCGTACAGCTGTCCGTAGAAGGCGAGGTTTTCCCGGCAGGTGAGGTCGTGGTACAACAGGGATTCGTGGCCGACGAAACCGATCAGACGGCGAGCAGCGTTGCCGCCGCGGTGGACTCGGCGGTTGCCGATGTGGAGTTGGCCGTCATCAGGCCGGGTGAGGCCGGCCAGGATGCGCAAAAGGGTGGTTTTGCCGGCGCCGTTGGCGCCGAACAGGGCGGCGATTTCACCCCAGCCCACTTGCAAGTCCAGATTGTGCAGGACGCGGCGGTCGCCGAAATCCTTGCGCACGCCGGTGGCGGAGATAGCCGCCCCCGAATTGGCCGCGATAATCATTGCGCCGAATCCGGTGGTTCAGGCATTGCTGACGTGTCCCTCAAATTGGTCGCGCAGGACTTTTTTATCGAACTTGCCGACGCTGGTTTTGGGAATTTCGTCGATGAACACCACGTCGTCGGGCAACCACCAGCGAGCAAATTTGGGCTGGATGAACTCCAGTATGGTGTCGCGGGTGAGTGTGGCGCCGGTATCAGCGCGGGCTACGACGCAGGCGAGGGGACGTTCCTGCCATTGGGGGTGGGGGACGGGCGATGACGGCTGCTTCCAGAACGTCGGGGTGAGCCATGATTGCCGACTCGAGGTCTACCGACGATATCCACTCGCCACCGCTTTTCACCATGTCTTTGACCCGATCGACGATCTGAATGTAACCGTCAGGGTCGATGGAGGCGATGTCGCCGCTGTGGTACCAGCCGTCCACGAAGGTTTCCGAGCTGCGCGGGTCGTCAACGTATTGATCGGCAACCCAGGGGCCCCGGAACCAGAGTTCACCGCGCTGGTGGCCGTCCCAGTTCGCCTCGATGCCGTTGTCATCAACCAGCTTCATCTCGATTCCAGGAGCGATTACGCCTTGCAGACCGCACAAGTCGAGGCGTTCGCCGGCGGAAAGCGAATCGAGCCAGCTGCGACGGCGGTTCACCGAGATAAGGGGTGCGGCCTCGGTCATCCCGTAGGCGTGAATCATTTCGATGCCCAACCGGTCTCGGTAGGCCTGAAGGACGGCCATGGGTAGGGCGGAACCGCCGCTTATAATCTGGCGCAGCGATGACAGGTCGTACTCCACGCCCGATCGTTGCAGGTAGTCGAGTACGCCAATCCAGATGGTGGGCACGCCAGCGCTGAAGGTTACGCCCTCAGATTCGACCAGTTGGCAAATTTCCTGCGGGCCGGGCCGAACACCGGGGAAAATCTGGTCGGCGCCGACGAGGGTGGAGCTGTAGGGCAGGCCCCAGCAGTTAGCGTGAAACATGGGCACGATGGCCATCACCCGGTCGCGCTCCGATAACGACAGCACGTCGACGGTGGCCGAAGCGAGGGAATGCAGGTAGACGGCGCGGTGGGAGTAGGCGACCGCCTTGGGCAACCCGGTGGTTGCCGAGGTGTAGCACAGGCCCATGCTGGCGTATTCGTCGACGGCGGCGGGATTGTATTCCGGTGAAGCGCTGGCCAGCATGGACTCGTAGGAAACGGCACCGGGAAGCGTGGCGGAAACATCCGACGGTTCGCCGAGAATGATGTAGTGCTGCACGGTTTCGAGGCGACTGGCGATGGACTCGATCAGCGGCGCAAGGTCGGGGTCTATGAGCAACACTTTGTCGCCGGCGTGGTTGATGATGTACACCATGTCGTCCGCAGCCAGGCGGATGTTGACAGTGTGAACGACGGCGCCGATGGTGGGCGGGGCGAAGTAGGCTTCCAGGTGCCGGTAGGTGTTCCAGCCGAAGGTGCCGACGCGGTCGCCGAAACCGACGCCCAGTTCGCGAAGCGCGTTACCTAACCGGGCGGTGCGCTCGAACATATCGGCGTAGGTGTAGCGATGAGTCCCGTTGTCCACGCGGGTAATGATCTGCTTTTTGGGGAACTGGACGGCCGCGCGTTCGAGGATGCGATGCGCTAGCAATTCGTACTGCATCGTCATGGTTGGACTCCCTGGACGGGTGATTGGCCGGGATGTGGGTGTTGCCGGGATTCGGGTGTTGCGTTGATGCGTCAGGTGTACGGTGCGTTGGTTACGGGTGTTTGATGCTAACGCCGCCGTCGATGGCCCAAGTCTGGCCGGTTACGTAGGTTGCGGCGGGAGAGGCCAGGTAAACGGCCAGGTATCCCACCTCGATGAGGCGACCCACCCGGGCCAATGGGACGGTGTCGCCGGCGGCGACGTCGCGCGCTGCGAAAGTTTCGGCTGTCATCTGCGCCGGGTCGGGGAAGGTGCCGGGCGCGATGGCGTTGCAGCGGACGCCGTAGGGCGCCCATTCCTGCGCGACGCACTCCGTGAACCGCATCACGCCGGCCTTGGACGCATCGTAGGCGGCGGACAGGGGGCGGCCGCGGAAGGATGCCCAGCCGCTGATGTTGATGACGGAGCCGGCCCGGCGTTCCAGCAGGTGCGGGCCCACTGCGCGACAACCCTGGAATGCCTCGGTGAGGTTGATGTCAACGATGCTGTGCCACTCCGCTTCGGTCATTCCGGGCAGGTCGTTGTCTGGCAACTTGACGACCGGCTTGCGAATGGCGTCGCCGACGCAGTTGATGAGAGTGTCAATTTGCCCGAATTCGGCGATGGTTTTGGCGGCGATTTCATCCATGGGTTCGGCTTTGGTGGCATCGCCGGTTAAGGGCAGGCAGGTACCGCCCATGGCGCGGATTTCTTCCGCCACCTGATTGACTCCGGTGGAGGTGAGACCGGTTACGGCGACGTCGGCTCCGGCTTGCGCGAAGGCCAGCGCGATGCCCTTGCCGATACCCCGGCCAGCGCCGACCAGCAGTACTTTTTGGCCGGAAACGTCAAAAATATCGAGGCTCATCTGGGGACTCCTTGGTGGGTTGCTGGTTAGTCCGGGTAATGTTGCCATACTGCAGACGGCACGGCAACTACAGGAGGGAACGACGCAGGTGTTTACGGTGGTGGTTTCGGCTGGCCACGGTTGGTTTGTCGTTACTGGTTTGTCGTTGGACGATGCCACGGTGTTGTATTGGGCGTTGATGCGGTAAAATCAGGAGGGATTCCGCCAACAGACAATGCGAGGTGGGCAATATGCCTAAAGAAAGCAACCGCGTGATATTTCCGACAGAAGGTTGGACCAACAGCCTGGAGGTGGAACACGTGGGCGCCGACCAGTTTGGCAACGGCCTAGTTTATGATACGCGGTTGAATGGCTCGCCGCTGGTGCGCCTCATTTACGACGCGCGGGACATGGAGATTACGGTGCGATGCCTGCGCTGCGAACAGCAATCGCAAGCGTTCGGCAGGTTCCAGGCCCACCCGATGATTGGCATCGTCAGCATTAATGCCACCGCATTGCTGGTGCCAATGAACACGCCCAGAATCATGCGGCACCTGGCGCAGACTCATGATGAAACCCTGGACGACATTGACGATGTGGACTTTTACAATTGTTTGCTGGATAGCTGCGAGCTGTGAAGGCCGGCGGGGAGAACCCGTCCGCACAGGCTGGCGCCAATCGAGCGGGCAGTTTCGGAGCGGGCGTTCTTAAGGAGATGAGAGGGTGAATTACGATTACATCATCGTTGGCGGCGGTTCCGCTGGATGCACGCTGGCGTCCCGGCTGACCGAGGATGCCGACGTTTCCGTGCTACTGCTGGAAGCCGGCCCGGATTATCCGGATTTCGAGCAACTCCCCATTGATCTCAAAAACGGCAACAACGTGTGGCGCTCCGCTTACGGCCCGCACAGCTGGGGATACACGGCGAAGGGAACGCCCCAGCAGGATGAGCCGATCATCATTCCAAGGGGCAAGGCGATGGGCGGTTCCAGCAGCATCAACGGGCAGGTATTGTTCAGGGGAGTGCCGGAGGACTACGACAACTGGGCGATTTGGGGCAACGACGAGTGGTCGTTTACCAAGGTGTTGCCCTACTTCCGCCGGCTGGAAAACGACCTGGATTTTGGAGGCGACGATTTTCACGGCAACAGCGGTCCCATTCCGGTGCGGCGTTACAAGCGAGAGGAATGGCTGCCGGTGGCAGAGGCGTTTTACGATTCGTGCCGAGAGTTGGGGTTTCCGGAAGACGCGGACCAGAATCACCCGGATTCCAACGGAGTGGCGGCGCGTCCGCTGAATAACATCGACGGGGTGCGGATGAGCACATCGCTAACCTACCTATCGATGTCGCGTCACCGCCTTAATCTGACGGTGCGAGGTAGCGTGGTGGTGCGGCGCATTCTGTTTGAGGGCAAGAAAGCGATCGGTGTGGAAGCGGAAAGCAACGGAGAAAGTTTCACGATATTCGGCGACCAGATTATCCTCAGCGGCGGGGCGATAGCATCTCCGCAAATTCTGATGCTTTCCGGAGTGGGCCCGGCCGACCATTTGCGGGAGATGGGGATACCGTTGGTTCACGAATCTCCGGGCGTCGGCGAAAACCTGCGAGACCATCCGGCGGTGTTCAGCCTGTTTCGGGGCGTTGGCGATCCGCCTGATCTCGATGCGCCGAGCATCCAGGTGGGGCTGCGTTTCAGTCCGCCGGGGACGGGCACAAGGGGCGATATTCAGCTGGCGCCCCTTCTGATGACCAGCGAGCACCGGCCGGCCAGCGTTCAGATTGATTCGGACGATTTCCACTTTGGGTTTAGCGCGGCGCTGCAAAACGCCACGACCGCCGGCCGCTTGCGCCTGACATCTACCGACCCGCACGTGCAGCCCGAATTATTCTACGACTACCTGTCTGACCCGGTTGACCGGCAGCGGTTGCGAGCGGCGGTGCGGCTTGGTCTGGAAATCGCAGAGCAGCCCGGGTTCCGGGAGTTTGTGGCCGAGCGGTTGTCCCCCACCGACGAAGATTTGGCTTCGGAAGCCGCGCTGGACCAGTGGCTGCTACGCAACGCGTACACGCAACACCACTCGTCGGGCACCTGCAAAATGGGCCCTGGTTCAGACCTCGATGCGGTGGTTGACCAGTATTGCCGGGTCTACGGCATGGAAAGCCTGCGGGTTGTGGACGCCTCGGTGATGCCGGATGTGATTCGGGCCAATACCAATGCTACGACCATCATGATTGCCGAGCGGGTGGCTGAATTCATCAGGGAAGGCAAGTAATGGCAGGGGAGTAACGGAAAAGGCGGATGGCACGTTTTTGAGGGGACAACCCGGTGATAAAATTGGAACGCAATGCGTTTCCGCAATACCGGCTCCAAGTATAGTCGCGGCCTCACGACCATCCACGGTCGTGGAATCTGAAACAAAGAAGGACAGCGAAAACATGACCACCAACAGCACGAGAATCGAACGTGATTCCATGGGCGAAATGCAGGTTCCGGTTGATGCGCTCTACGGCGCATCAACGATGCGAGCCGTGCTCAATTTCCCCATCAGCGACCTGCGATTCCCCCGGCAATTCATCAGGGCGCTGGGTCTGATCAAGATGGCGGCGGCGCAGACGTACATGGACATGGGCATCATGGACAGAGCGATTGGCGATGCCATTGTGGCGGCGGCGCAGGAAGTGATCGACGGCAAACACGACGACCATTTCGTGCTGGATATTTTTCAGACCGGGTCCGGCACTTCCACCAATACCAACGCGAATGAGGTGATAGCGAACCGAGCGTCGCAGATCATGGGAGGCGACCTGGGGTCGCGTTTGGTGCATCCCAACGACAATGTGAATCTGGGGCAGTCGTCCAACGACGTCGTACCGACGGCTATTCATCTAGCGGCGCTTTTGGGTTTCAAGGAAGATCTGTTGCCGGCTCTGGAACGGTTGCGGGTCGCGTTGCAAGCCAAATCCGACGAGTTCTGGCCGATCGTGAAAACCGGACGGACCCACCTGCAGGATGCGACTCCGGTGCGACTGGGTCAGGAATTCAGCGGGTACGCCGGCCAGGCCAGCTATAGCATCACCCGAGTGAAGCGTGCCCAGGATGCGCTGGCGGAGGTAGCTCTGGGCGGAACCGCGGTTGGAACCGGCGTCAATACGCACCCGGAGTTCTCGGCTCGTACCTGCGCCCGCCTGAGTGAGATGACTGGTGTGCACATCAGGGAAACCGGCAATCACTTCCAGGCGCAGGCTTCGCTGGACGGCATTGTGGAAGCCAGCGGTCAACTGAAGACGGTGGCCATAAGCCTGCATAAGATCGCCAACGACATTCGGTTTCTGGGCTGCGGTCCCCGGGCCGGCCTGGGCGAGATAAACCTGCCCGAAGTTCAACCGGGCAGCAGCATCATGCCGGGCAAGGTGAACCCGGTGATTGCCGAGTCGGTGATACAGGTGGCGGCCCATGTGGTGGGGAACGATGCCACCGTTGCCCTGGCGGGGGCGGGCGGCTACTTTGAGTTGAACACGATGATGCCGGTGGCGGCGTACAACCTACTGCAATCAGTGGCGTTGCTGGCGGCGTCGGCGCGCAACTTCGCCGACCAGTGCGTGGCGGGCATTACAGCAACCGACACTGGCCCGACAATGGTTGAGAGGGGCTTGATGTTGGGCACGGCGCTGGCTCCGTCAATCGGATACGACGCGGCGGCTGGGATTGCCAAGAAAGCGGCGGAAACCGGCCAGACTATTCGCGATGTGGCTCGGCTCGACACTTCCCTGACCGAGGCAGAGCTGGACGCGTTGCTGAATCCGGAAGAGATGACCAAACCCAGCCTGGTAGTACGGGGCGGAGGCGGTTAGGCTCGGCGGTGGAATCCCGGCTCGCAAAGCGGGGATGGCAGATACCAGGAGCTTTCGGTGATCGGCACTCATCTGGGTGATGAGGCGCTGACGAGGTTGAGGCTGCATGGGCCGGCGGCCCTTCGAAAGGCTCAGGGTGAGGGGAAACTCGCTTTTGGGCGGATATATTGATAAGCCTCGGTGGAGCAACCGTTGCCTCACGCGTGCCCGCTTTAATCTGTTATTGCGAGGAGTGCCCGCTCATTCCGAGCTCGTCGAGGGACGTGGCAATCTCGATGAGGCTGGACACACGTCGACGAACCGCGGTTACTACGGCGACGGGATTGCCACGCTACGCTCGCAATGACAAAGCGGGTACGCGTGAGGCCAACGTAACTGTTCAGACTTGGTGAAGTAAATTGGCCGAAGGCGGGTTGCCGAACGCTGGCACGGGTGGCGGTGGTTATGTCATATAGAGGGAGTGGATACCGAAATTGACCTGACCACCGCCAGTCGCGATGTTCTCATCGCCATCATCGTGCAGCAACAGGCGGTCATTGCCGAGTTGCAGGTGATGATTGTACGGCTGGAGCGGCGGGTTGCCGAACTGGAAGGCCAGGCGAAACCGGGCGGCCCGCCCCGAATGCCCGGCCTCAAGTCCAGTTCGGGCCGCCCGCCGCCAGCGCAGCAGCCGCCCAGCAAGCAGCGACGCCACGGCTTCGCCCGCCGGCGCATGACACCGACCCATCGGGTGGAGCACGTGGTGGAGAGTTGTCCCGATTGCGGGACGCACCTGACTGGCGGCTGGGTCCAGCGCACCCGGGAAGTCATCGAGTTGCCGGTGGTTCCGGTGCCAGTCACCGAGCAGGTCTGCATCGCCAGGACCTGCCCAGCGTGTCGACGCCGCTGCATACCCCCGCACAACTGGACGGCGTGGCACTGGGGCGCCAACGCCTGGGCGTCAACCTGATCAGCCGCATCGCCACGTTGCGGGAAGAAGGGCGCCTGCCGATCCGCAGCATCCAGTGGTATCTGCGCACCGTCCATCAGCTGCGCCTCAGCGTGGGGGCCATTGTGAGCGCCATTCACCAGACCGCGCAACAGGCCCAACCAGCGGTGGCCGCGATCCTGGACCGCATCCGCGCCAGCCCAGTGGTCCACGCCGACGAAACCGGCTGGCGTCAAAATGGGAACAACGGTTACGTCTGGACTTTCAGCACCCCCACCGAGCGCTACTTCCTGCGGCGGGGTCGGGGCAAGGCGGTGGTGGACGAAGCGCTGGGCGAGTCATTCTCCGGAGTGCTGGTCAGCGATTTCTACGCCGCCTACCACCATTACGATGGCCCCCAGCAACGGTGCTGGGCCCACCTGTTGCGGGACATCCACGACCTGGTGGCGCTCTACCCCAAGGACACCGCGCTGGCCCAGTGGGCCGCGGCAGTCCATCAGCTCTATGTCGAGGCCAGGTCTTTCACCCATCCTCAGGCACGACGACGGCGCACCGCTCAACTGGCCTGGGAGCGGCAGCTGCTGGTCATCTGCCAGCCCTTCCTGGCTGACCCGCTAGCTCTGCAGGGCCGGCTGTGCCGGCGCATTGAGCGCCACATCAAGGAACTCTTCGTCTTCGTGGCCGAACCGGACGTGCCGTCGGACAACAACCCCGCCGAGCGCAGCCGGCGCCATCTGGTTATCAGCCGCAAGATCAGCGGCGGCACCCGGTCGGAACGTGGTACCGAGAGCAAGATGACGCTGGCATCCATCTTCGGCACCTGGCGCGCACGAGGCCTGAACCCCCTCGCCGCCTGCCGCCAACTGCTCACTTCCCCTCAAATCTGAACAGTTACAGGCCAACAGGGCAATCGCATTCTCAAAAACAATGGGGGTAGGGGAGCCGGATTCCGTTCCAGCACAACGTCAACCGCCTTCAATCTTTGCTGGACACGACGTATTCAACCTCAGCAACCGCAAATTCAGACGCTGGTTGTTGCCTCCAAATGAGAATGCGATTGCCCTGTACAGGCCAACGGCGAAGTTGACAAAAGAGCTTGGGGCGGGTAAGATAGGAACGTTTTCAATGTTATTTTCGCAGCTAATTGCTATCGACCAGAATTATCGCCTGCACCCTCGTCTCTGATTAACTCACTTTCTCGGCTTGCTGTTGTCGGCTGGCCGGGTTTTCGTGTCTTTGTGTAGCGAGCGGAGGGGCGGGCTTTCGTGTTGTTTACACCCCAACCCTGAACCGTGTTAGGAGTGTTGTATTTATGGTATTGACCCGAAAACGCCAGGGCCGCAATGACCGCGGCTTAACCGCCCGCGATGTGAAGACTTATTCAGAGTCGAGCATTGCCAATGTCCTCGAAGTTCCCAATCTGATCCGCAGCCAACTGGAATCTTTTGACTGGTTCAAGACCAAAGGGCTTGCCGAGACGTTTAAAGACTGCTCGCCCATCGTGGCGGGTATCACCCGACGGTTTGCGAATGGCGAAGCGTCGCGTCGCGCCGAGCGGTTCGAGCTGTACTTTCTGGATCACTGGTTTGACCCGCCCCAGTTTAGTCCTGAAGAGTGCCGCGAACGGGAAATCACTTATTCGCAACCGCTATATGTGCAGGCGCAGTTGCGGGACCAGGAAACCGGTGAGGTAACACAATCTGACATTTTCTTCGGCGATGTGCCGATGATGACCGATACCGGCACTTTCATCATCAATGGAGCGGAGCGGGTGCTGGTGAGTCAGCTCCAGCGTGCGCCCAGCGTTTATTACGAGCGCGAACCTTCGCAAGACCCGCCGTGTCCGGAGTGCGGGAAGATCGAAAATTGGTACTACAAGGGACGTATCTCGGCCAGCCGGGGCGCTCGCATCGAGCTGTCCACCTGGACCCACTACTACGCCCGGCGGCGGAACCAGCCGGAGGCGATCAGCGTTAGCGTAGACCGCAAGCGCCGCATGAGCGTGTCAAACTTCCTGCACGCGCTGGGAGTGGTAAGCGCCGAAGAGATGCGGGCACTGTTTGCCGACCTGGACCCGGGTGAATGCCGGCCGTTTGTCGCCGGGATCCAGCCGGCTGAGGACCGGGATTACAACCCCAAGGAAGAGGAATTGCGATCCTTGTGGGATCGGATTCACCCCGACCGCGAGTTTGTGCAGGAACAGTCGTATCGCATCGGCCTGGCGCAGCGCAACCTCTACAAGTGGCTGCGGCCCGGTGAACCAGCCGTCCAGGTGGATGGCGCTTGCACGTTCATAATGAACCACTTCTTCGATGGACGGCGATTCGACCTGGGTGAGGTTGGTCGCATCAAGGTTGACCAGCGGCTGGGTCGTTCCGAGTCGCAGATTCTGACCGATGCTCAGAAATTGGTGTTGGAATTCGTGCGGGAGCAGCACGCAAAGTCCGGCGACGGAACCACGGCCACCGAGATTTTTGCGGCGTCCGGCCACGAGCACCGCATCCTGTCGGACCGGGATCTGGACGCACTCATCAACTTTGGGTACCTGACCCGGCGGGCGGATCGCCGCATCGAACCGGTCGAGCTGTTTGCTGCCGGTGATGACGAGCGGACGGTCAATCTGTGGTCTTTGGACGCTGCCAACTCGGCGACGCTGTTGTCGCAAGCCGAGGGATCGTCCGAGGAATCTCTGGCGGTCAAGGTGCAGGTTCAGGTCACCGACACGTTGGGTGATCCGGTTGCAATCTCCGTTAACCCGCTGCTGGCGGGCGTTGTTTCTGACGATGCCATAACCTGCGGCGAAATCACGATTATGAAAAACCGGTTCCGTGCTGAGCACAGCATCGTTGAGGCCGGCCAACTTATCTACGCTGAACGGGCGACGCAAGGGCCGTTGCAGTCGTGGGAATTGACCCCGATCCGCGCCCGCGCCTCTCGCATTGTGGGTGTCGTTACCGAGGTGAATACCGGACCCAACGGCAATATGCACCGGGTGAGGTTCAACTTGCCTGGTATCGAGTTGCCGGAGCGCCGGGTGTTGGATTTGAACGATATCATCGACACGTTGCGGGAACTCATCAAGCATCACACCGAAAACCTGGAGCCTCGCGACAACATTGACCACCTGGGGAACCGCCGCGTGCGCGTGGCCGGTGAACTCATGCGCGACCAGGTTCGGATTGGCCTGCTGCGGATGCACCGGATGTTCCAGGACCGGGTGGGACGGCTGGAAAAGCCGGAAGACGCGGTGCCAGCCAAGTTGGTCAACGTGCGTCCCGTTACGGGCGCCATTCGCGAGTTTTTCGGCGGGGACAAGCTGTCCCAGTTTATGGACCAAACCAACCCGTTGGCCGAACTGACGCACAAGCGCCGACTGTCGGCGTTGGGTCGGGGCGGCCTGACCCGGGAGCGGGCGGGTTTCGACGTGCGCGACGTTCACGCCTCACACTACGGGCGCATCTGCCCCATTGAGACACCGGAAGGCGCGAACATTGGATTGTTGAGCAGTCTGGCGGCCTATGCACGCATAGACCGGCTGGGCTTCATTGAAACCCCCTACTGGCCGGTCATCAAGCAGCTGTGGCTGGGCGATTGCCGAGAACCCGGGTTCCCCGGGTATTTCGACCTGCTGGGGCACGAAGTGTCGGTCGACGTAAAGACTCGCAAAGGCGAGGTGATTGTGGCCGCCGGGGAGATCTTGTCCGAGCAGCACATCCGTCGCCTGCGCCGCCTGTCCGGCGACACGGTGATTGACGTAATTCCATTCGTGGATACCCGGCCCGATAGCATTCAATATCTTACTGCAGACCTGGAAGAGCAGTTCCGGATTGCTCAGGCCAACTCCGAATTCGATGGGTTGAATCAGTTTACCCAGGAACAGGTGGAAGTACGGGAAGGGGACAATTACCGGCTGGCTTCGCCGACCACCGTGGAATACGCCGACGTTTCGCCGTTGCAGATTATGAGCGTTTCAGCGGCGCTGATTCCTTTCCTGGAGCACGACGACGCCAACCGGGCCCTGATGGGGTGCAACATGCAGCGTCAGGCGGTGCCGTTGCTGCAACCGCAGGCTCCGATCGTGGGCACCGGCATTGAACGCCGGGTGGCACGGGATAGCGGGCAGGTGTTGCTGTCGAGAGTGGAAGGGTCGGTGGTATCGGTAAACGGGCACGAGGTGCTGGTTTCCGACGCTGCGGGTGTGGACCATTCTCACCGATTGATCAAGTTTGCGCGGACGAATCAGGGCACTTGCCTCAACCAGCGTCCGGTGGTGCAGAAGGGCGACCGGGTGCGAGTTGGCGATACGCTGGCCGACAGCTCGTCGACCGACGGCGGCGAACTGGCCCTGGGTCAGAACGTGCTGGTTGCGTTCATGTCATGGGAGGGCTACAACTACGAGGACGCCATCATCATCAGCGAACGGCTGGTGAAGGACGACCAGTTCACCTCAGTGCACATTGAGAAGTACGAAGTGGAAAGCCGCTCCACCAAGCTGGGCGACGAAGAAATCACCCGGGATATCCCGAACGTGGGGGAGGGCAACCTGCGCGACTTGGACGAGCGCGGCGTCATCCGCATTGGCGCGGATGTCGGTCCGGGTGACATTCTGGTTGGAAAGGTTACCCCCAAGGGTGAAACTGAAATGACTGCCGAAGAGCGTCTGTTGCGGGCTATCTTCGGTGAGAAGTCCAAGGATGTCCGCGACACATCGTTGCGGGTTCCGCACGGTCAACGGGGCAAGGTCATAGCGGTCAAAGCCCTGAGCCGAGCAGCCAAGGACGATTTGCCTCCGGACGTGAATGAAGCGATTCGCGTGTGGGTGGCCCAAACGCGCAAGATCTCAGTGGGCGACAAAATGGCGGGACGCCACGGGAACAAGGGCGTGGTTTCACGCATTCTGCCCGAGGAAGATATGCCGTTCCTGTCGGACGGAACTCCGGTGGACATCATTCTGAATCCCATCGGCGTGCCTTCGCGGATGAACCTGGGGCAGGTTTTGGAAAGCCACCTGGGTTGGGCCGCGCGCAGCCTGAATTTCCAGGCGCTGACGCCGGTGTTCGAAGGCGCAGACGACGACAACATTGAGGACTCCCTGGCCCGCTGGTGGTTCGCCCAACAGGCTGGAGCCACCGACGCCGAACCGGAAAGCAATGTAGACCTCGACCGGGTGTATGCCTGGTTGCGCGACCAGGGCTATGATCCGGAATTGTTGTATGACGAAAACCAGAGGGGGCAAGCCCGTAAGGCCTGCCTGTACCTGTGGCTGCGTGATGTCGCCGGCGAGCAACCGGACGGGATGTCCCTGCCGGAAATGCACAAAATGGCGCTGGACGTGCATCGGGAGCGGTTGATCGCCCCGCCGACCTTTGCCAAATTCCAGCTCCACGACGGGCGTTCGGGTGAAACGTTCGACCAGCCGGTGGCGGTGGGCAGCATCTACATGCTGAAACTCATCCACCTGGTGGAAGACAAGATCCACGCTCGTTCCACGGGCCCGTACTCGATGATTACGCAGCAACCGCTGGGCGGCAAAGCTCAGTTCGGCGGCCAGCGATTCGGCGAGATGGAGGTTTGGGCGCTGGAGGCGTACTCCGCGGCCCATAACCTTCAGGAAGTTCTTACCATCAAATCCGACGACGTTACCGGTCGGGTCAACACTTACGAATCCATTGTGAAGGGCCATGCTATCAGCCAACCCGGTGTCCCTGAATCATTCAACGTGCTGTTGAAGGAGTTGCAGAGCCTGGGCCTAAACGTTCAACTCGAAGAGGAAGGTGAACAGGAAGAGCCAAGCCTGGGGTTGCCAGGCGACGATGACGACCTCTTCTCCATGGAGGTGAACTAGATTATGGTCAGAATGCTGGATAACCGCGAAGCCACTTCGCAAGATTTCAACGCAATCCGCATTTCGATTGCCTCGCCCGATCAGATTCGAGCGTGGTCATCGGGAGAGGTGATGAAGGGCGAAACCATCAACTACCGCACGCAGCGCCCGGAAAAAGACGGCCTGTTTTGTGAGAAGATTTTCGGCCCGACGAAGGACTGGGAATGCCAGTGCGGCAAGTACAAGCGGCAAAAGTACAAGGGAGTCGTTTGTGACCGCTGCGGGGTTGAGGTCACGCGTTCCAACGTGCGGCGTCAGCGGCTGGGCCATATCGCGCTGGCCGCTCCGGTGGCCAACATCTGGTTCGTGAAGAATACGCCCAGCGTGATGAGCCTGGCACTGGATGTGAAACTTTCGGACCTGAACCGCATTCTTTATTACTCGGCCTACGTCATCAACGAAGTTGACATCGACCTGATGCGCGAGCGGTTGAGTGAGCACGAAGCCGAGGTTGATCTGCTTCGTACCGAGCCTATTGCCGTCGCTGAAGCGGCTCTACAACGCCTGGCCAACCGCATCGGCGCCTGGGATCTGGAGAGTCGCCGCGCCGAGGCTGCCGCAGCGATTGGCGACCATCCCGACGCGCTGAAACGAGCCGTTGATGCGGCACGCGTGGCGTTGGGTCGGCTGGCCAGCGGGAGCACAGCAAATGGCGCGGACGACGTGTTGGCGCTGGAGTCGCTGGTGTCCGCTGCCACTGCGTCGGCGGCCGGGATCGGCAATGTCGGGAGCTTGTTGCTCGACCCCAAGCTGCTGGAATCGCACGAGGCGCTGGTGATTGCCGCCGCCGACGGCGACCAGGTTGCCAGCGCAGTTGCGCGGTTGTACCGCGGCAATACCAGCATCGAAACTGATGTACAGGGCTTGAACGATAGCGTGAAGGCAGTTAACACCGCGTTTGCTGCGTATCGCGACTCCGACACCGAAGAGGCGCAGGACAATCTGGCTGACGCAACCGATCGATTGGAAGCCGACATTACGGCAGTAGTCGATGAAGTCCTTTTGCTCACGCTGAAAGATTTGCGTTCCATCGTCGCGGAGAACGCTGCTGATGATTTTGCCGCATCGTCGCAGCAGCCCATGTCCGACGATTTGGCCGAGATTCGCGAGGCAATGATTCGCGTGGAGCAGGCTGTTCGCACGTGGAACTTCCGCCGGGGCGAGGACAATCCGGAGGGTCGTGGCTGGAATTTGCCAGCGTTCAATGCCCTGCTGGAACGGTTGCAACCCAATAGCGATGAATCGAAGGTGATTGCCGACCTGGAAGCACGCGTGGAACGTCTCGAGAGCGGCGGGGCACGCGCTGCCCAGCAGAAGGAGATGGACTCCTGGCGCAAGCAGCTGCCGGCGGTGCAGAACCTGATTGGCACAGTGGATGATTATCTGGCGCGTGCCATTGCCGAGCGCCGTAAGGAGGCCGTTGACATCATCCAGTCGATGCGTTGGTTGCGCTGGGATCCCTCGCAGCGACCGCGACCAGCTGACCTGGATTGGCTGTGGCCTGACCTGAAGTTGCCGGCGTCAGCGCGGGAAGACGATGAGCTGCCCGACGAGTTTTATATTGCGCGAAGCGGGGCGTTGGGTTTGCATCTGACGACGCTTTCCACGGGTCGTTTCGATCGGTTGAAGCCCTTCTGGGGCGATGCCTTCGACGCCGAGATGGGTGCGGAACCGGTGCTGGAGTTCCTGAGGCTGCTGGATCGGGATCTGAACCAGGAGCGGTATTACACCGAACTGGAAATGCGGGCGACCTCTTCGCAAATTCGCACCAAGGCCGGCAAGCGAATGCGCCTGCTGGAGACGTTCCGCCGCAGCGAAAACCGGATGCAGGACATGATCATGACCGTGCTGCCGGTTCTGCCGCCGGAATTGCGTCCGATGGTGCAGCTCGACGGCGGGCGGTTCGCGACCAGCGACCTAAATGACCTGTACCGACGGGTGCTGTCACGCAATCATCGGTTGAAGCGTTTCGCCAGTATGCGTGCTCCGGGTCTGATGATCCGGAACGAAAAGCGGATGCTGCAAGAGGCTGTGGATTCGCTGATTGACAATGGGCGGCAGGGTAAGGCCGTGAAGGGCAAGCGTGATCACGCCCTAAAATCGCTGAGCGATCTGTTGAAAGGCAAGCACGGGCGGTTCCGGCAGAACCTGCTGGGCAAGCGCGTTGATTACTCTGGCCGTTCTGTCATCGTGGTTGGACCAGAGTTGAAGATGGACCAGTGCGGCCTACCCAAACGCATGGCGCTGGAGCTGTTCAAGCCGTTCGTGATGCACCGTTTGGTGCTCAGCGGCCTGGCCCCGAACATAAAGGCGGCAAAGCGCATGGTCGAACGCGCTTCTCCGGACGTATGGCACATCCTGGAAGACGTAATCAAGAATCGGCCGGTGTTGCTGAACCGGGCGCCCACGTTGCACCGATTGGGGATCCAGGCGTTCAAGCCGGTATTGATTGAGGGCAGCGCGATTCAACTGCACCCGCTGGTGTGTTCTGCTTTCAACGCCGACTTCGACGGCGACCAGATGGCGGTGCACGTTCCACTGTCCGCGCTGGCGGTGAACGAATCCGGCACGGTGATGTTGAGCATCAACAATATGCTGTCGCCGGCATCGGGCGACCCGCTGGTTGCGCCGACGCTGGACATGGTGATGGGGTGTTATTACCTGACGGAGATGATGGAGTCCGGCCAAGGCGCCGGCGCGGTGTTCTATGACATTCACGAAGCCAGAATCGCTTACTCGGATGGTGTTATTGGGCTGCGCTCGCCGATCACCGTGTTGTCCGTGGCGGGTCACGAAGGCAAGATTGAAACGACCATGGGCCGGCTGATTTTTAACGAAGTTTTGCCCGACAAGCTGGGCTACAAAAACCGGTTGATGGACCGTGGTGCGATCAAGGAACTCACCACCGAATTGCACCGGAACCTCCCCAACGAAGAGACGGCGCGAGCGCTGGACAACATCAAGGACATGGGGTTTTTCTACGCGACGAAGTCCGGTATCACAATTGCCATCAACGACATTCAGGTGCCAGAGCGCAAGCACGGTATCTTGGAAGAGGCCACCCGAAAGGTTGCCGACCATGAAGACAACTTCATGATGGGCATGATGACTGAGGAAGAAAAGTACGACCGCGTCATCGAGACCTGGACCCAAGCATCGGATGATATGCAATCCATCGTTGAAGACGAGCTCTACAACTTTGGTGGCATTGCCGTGATGGCGATGTCAGGCGCCAAGGGAAACATCTCGCAGATCAAGCAGATGGCGGGCATGCGTGGGCTGATGAGCGACCCGGAAGGCCGGATCATCGAGCGCCCCGTGAAATCGAGCTTCCGGGAAGGGCTAACGGCGCTCGAGTACTTCATTTCCACCCACGGAGCGCGCAAAGGGCTGACCGACACCGCCCTCCGGACCGCCGACAGCGGTTATCTGACCCGGCGTCTGGTTGACGTGTCGCAGGAAGTGATCGTGCAAGAACACGATTGCGAATTTGCCGAAACGTTCTACGTGGAACCGCGGCCCGATGATGTGTCGCTGAGCAGTTTCCCGGACCGCATCCTGGGAAGGATGGCCGGCGACGTTATCGCGGACCCGCGCAGTGGCGAGATCATCATTGATCGCAATGAGATGATTGAAGAAGACATCGCGCAGGCGATCAAGGCTGCTGGCATCGATCGGGTACCGGTGCGCTCACCGTTGACCTGCCAAACCCGTCGCGGAATTTGCCAGATGTGCTATGGCCGGCTGCCGGCCACCGGCAAGTTGGTGGAGATCGGTCAGGCGGTAGGTGTCATTGCTGCCCAGAGTATCGGTGAGCCTGGCACGCAGCTGACGATGCGTACTTTCCACACGGGCGGTATCGCGGGGTCGGACATCACGACCGGTTTGCCGCGTGTGCAGGAACTGTTTGAAGTGCGCCCTCCCAAGGGAGCCGGCGTGTTGACTCACATCGACGGCGTCGTGTCCGTTGAGGAAGACGTTAACGGTGCGAGGCGCATCCGGGTTACTTACGACGAGGAGGAACGCCACGAATACCCCTTGCCCGACGGCGCGATTCGCCTGGTGGAGCCCGGTGAACCGGTAGCCGAGGGTAACCTGTTGGCCGTGGTGATGAACAGCAGCGCCCCAGCTGTGCCCACCGATGGCGATGGCGACGCGACCGACACGGGCAACGCATTGGCCGGCGCCAATATTTTGGAGGAAATCCGCTCGGACCACCCGGGTGAGGTTGAAATTTCTGCGGACGGCGTCACCGTGGTGTGGCGCGAGGAAGAATCGCGTGCATACGAAGTGAACTCGCAGATGGCGCTGAAGGTTACAGAGGGTCAGCAGGTCAGGGCCGGTGAGGCCTTGGTTGACGGGCCGCTGGACCTGCGGGAGTTGATGGATGTCAGGGGCCTGGAGGGGCTGCAACACTATCTGGTGGACGAAGTTCAGGAAGTTTATCGTTCCCAGGGCGTGGGTATCCACGACAAGCACATTGAAGTCATCCTGCGGCAAATGTTGCGGCGGGTGCAGGTGGAATCCTCCGGGGACACTGAGTTCATACCCGGGGACGTGGTCGATAAATTCCGCTTCCAGGACCAGAACGCGCGGGTTCTGGTCGAGGGCGGCGAGCCGGCCACCGCCATGACCATGCTGCTGGGCGTCTCCAAGGCAGCGTTGACGACGGACAGTTTCCTGTCCAAGGCATCCTTCCAGGAGACCACCAAGGTGCTAACGATGGCCGCCGTGGCCAGCGACCGCGACTGGCTGCGGGGTTTGAAGGAGAACGTTATCATTGGACGGTTGATTCCGGCCCGCTTGGAATCGTTGCTGGAATCGGAAAACCAGCTGATTTTGCAAGAAGAGATGCAACGGTTGGAGAACGAATTGATGGCTCCGTCATGGCTTTCCGGCGAACTCGATGGTCCGGAAGGCATACCTCCTGGCGAGGACGGCGTGGAAACGGCTGCGCCCGTCGCCGAGATTAATGACGAGATTATTTCCGGACAGCCGTTCGTTCCGCTCGATGCAGGGGCAGGGTTGGGCGAGGCCGGGTTCCAGGTTCGTTCTGCCGAGGAAGAGGACGAACTCGTCCGACGCGCGCAGTCGCTCACGGAAAGCGACTCGAACAGCGAACAGGAAGTAGAGGCTGCAGCATCGCGAGTCTTCTCGCCGTTTGAAGAAGAGGAGGACGACGTTCCGACGCTTTAAATCGTCGCCGTTTGCCTGACTCCGAAATACCCAATTCAGGAGGCCGTCAGTGGCTGTTCCAGCTGAACTTTCGACAGATTTGGCACCGGGACGTTCTGGCGGGCTTCTGCTGTCTAATCCGGTGATGATTGCGTCGGGAACCTTCGGATACGACGGTTATGGCCGGGGGATCGCGCCTGACACCCCGTTGGGCAAACTGGGTGCGGTGTTGCCCAAGACTTTTACCCGTTACGCCAGATCCGGCAACCCGGAACCACGCTGGTTCCCCGAATCGTTTCGGGAAGGACTGGACGCCGGGGAAACCACGTTGCTGAATTCCATCGGGTTGACCAACCCGGGGATCGAGGCCGCTATGTCAGACCTGGCGCCACAGTGGGCCGAAATGGACGCCAATATTGTGATGAGCATGGCCGCTGAAAGCCCGGAGCAATGGGAAGAAATGGCGTCGTTCACCCGTGGGGTCAGCGGGTTTGCCGCCATAGAGTTGAATCTCAGTTGCCCCAACGTGGACGACGGCGCGATGTTCAGCCACTACCCGCATCTCACCGAGGCGGCGGTGGCGGGAGTACGGCGTCAGACCGACCTGCCGGTGTGGGCCAAGTTGTCCCCCAACGTGCCTGACATAACGGAGATTGCCCATGCGGCAGTTGGGGCCGGAGCAGATGCGCTGACCATCAGTAACACCATTCCCGCGATGCACATCGACATCGATGCTGGCCGGCCCACGTTGGGTACCGGCGGCGGCGGCCTCTCCGGTCCGGCATTGCGTCCGGTCGCGATGGCCCTCGTGCACCGCGCGGCTGGTTCCGTCAAAGTGCCAATAATAGGCGTCGGTGGCGTGATGACGGGCCGCCACGCCGTGGAATACCTGATGGCTGGCGCTTCCGCAGTGCAGGTGGGCAGCGCAAACCTGGCCGACCTGAACGCACCGTTCCGCATCCTGGCGGAACTGGAAGCGCTGCTTGCTGAGTGGGAAGTCGACAGCCTGGCCGAGATCATCGGCAAGGGCCGCTAGGGATTTCGCTCCACGGAGGCTACCAGGCGGATTCCAGCAAAGAGGCCAGTTCGGCGGCGCTCTGCACCGGGCGCACGTTGCGATGCAGACCGAAGTCAGTGAGGGCGTCTTCCGCAATGGCGGTGATGCCTCCGGCGGGCACGCCGACATCGCGGAGACGGGTCGGCATGCCGACTTGCCGGAAGAAATTGGACACTGACTCAGCGGCTGCGTCGGCGGCTGTGCCGTCTGTCCTGCTGGCATTGCGGGTCCCGAAGGCGTCCGCGAAGCGCGCCTGACCGGTGAGGTTGTGGTCTCGATTGAATCGCATCCCGGGCGCGGTGGTGATCGAGTAGGCGGCGCCGTGGCTGCATTCGGCGTAGCGAGTGTCCAGGCTGTGGGCCAGGGCGCTGACGACGCCCAGCGCGGAACCGTTGGCGCCAGTATCCCAGGCGCGGTTGTAGATGAAAGCCGCGACGCACAAATTGACCCGGGCCGAGCCATTTTCCGGGTTTGCTGGCACCTGGGGCAGGTTATCTCGCAGCAGATTCAGGGCGCCGACCAAATCGGCGGCGGCCATCGGGTTCAACCGAGGGGCCTGCAGTGCGCTGGCGACACCGCTGAACAGGGAGCCGGCTGCACTGACGCACAGTTCGGCCGGGGCCGTGAGCAGCGCGGCAGTGTCCCAAATTACGGCAGACGGTCGGGTTTTGGGGTCAAACATTTCGAGGCGGTGTCCCGTTTCGCCGTCGATTACGGCAGTGCCGGCACGGGTGGCGGCAGTGGTGGGGGTGGTGAGCACCAGAATGTTAGGCAGTTTGGGAGCCATCAAGCGTGGGCTAACCGGAGGCTGGCCGGGCGGGTATTTGGTGGCGTGGTCGTTGGGTGTGCCCCCCTCCGCCAACATAATGATGATGGCCCGTGCGGTGACCACCGCACTGCCGCCGCCCACTGCAATTATAACGTCGGCCTTGGCCTCCTGGGCCACCTGCACTCCGAGCAGAACTGAGGGCACCGGTGAGCCGGTTTGCACGCCGTCGAACACGCCGACCGGAGCGACGCCTAACGCATCGGTGATGCGCTCCAGCAAATCGGTCCTGGTCGCGATTGACTGGCCGCACACGATAAAGGGTCGTTTCGCACCCACTCGGGCGACTTCCTGCTTCAGGTTGGTCAATGCGTCATCGCCGGCGTGTACACGCACTGGATACGAGACGTGGCGGAATTGGTTGACGGCGGGCATGGCTGGATTCCTTCGCGGGTTGGATTTGACGGATGCGCCGCAGTGTACTACTACCCGGCGCCGGGTGCTACCGTGGTCGGGTTGGCCGCAGGGCATTTCGATTGTCGGGCGCAATCCGGGTATCTGGTTCGTGGCGAGTGTGTCGATACAGCAACGGGCGGCCCTTCGGCAAGCTACAGGTGAGCACGGGAATAGGTTTGGGTGGTCAAAATCGAAAGTCCCTGGAGTTGGACGGGACCGCCAGCGGGTTCGGGAGCGGAGCAGGTACGGGTTGGCCATATGCTAAAATCGACGGGATGGCAACTGATCGAACACCAAGCGCCGCGTCGCTGGAATCGCGCCTGACCAGGCAACGTAACCGGGCAATCAATTTGCTCGGCTCGGCCCACACTGCGATGCAAAAAGGCCAATGGAGCCACTCGGAAGATTTGCTGTGGGGTAGTTTGGTATCGGCGAGTCGCGGCGTCGCGTTGTGGCGCGGGGAGTCCGTGGACGACGATGCAGAACTGCGGATATTCTTGCAGCGCTTGGGTGAAGAAGAAAAAGACCGTTACATACGTGATGCGTTCGATCACCTGTCGGCCTTTGCCGAGGCGGCAGAACGGGTTCGCGACCGGCGCAGCCGGGTTGATTACCTGTTTCTGGCGATGGATGACCTGGCCGAGGCAATCGAGAGGCTGGTGGCGCGCATACCCGGTGGGGATGGGCAAGTTCCCGATGCCGACCCTGACGACGCCTTGGTCGATTTGGGCGAGTGATGGCTGTGCCGAACGAACCGCTGACCTTGATTGCCGACCCACGTCGAGCGCCAACACCGCCGGTTACGGGCGTTCCGGCAGTGGGCACGGTTGCCATCGAGACCCACGGTTGCAAGCTGAATCAGGCCGATAGCGCGGTGTTGGCCGGGGAATTTGCGCGGGCCGGCTACCGGATCGTGGGCTCGAACGCCGACGCCGACATCATCGTCGTGAATACCTGCACGGTTACCGCTACTGCGGACTCCAAAGCCCGCCAGGCGCTGCGGGCCGCGCGACGCTCCAACCCGACGGCTGTGGTGGTAGCCGCGGGATGCTACCCCCAACGGGCGGCTGACGAGTTGCGTCGTATGCCGGAAGTTTCGCTTGTGGTGGGCAATCAGGACAAACCGCAACTGACCACGTTGGCGCTGGCGGCGCTGGCGGCGCAACGAGGTGGCTTGCAACGCGCCTCGATTGAAACGCCTGGCGAAACGGTTACTGGAATGGGGCGACGCAGCCGGGCGATGGTCAAGATTCAGGAGGGTTGCGACCAGGTTTGCGCCTATTGCATCGTGCCCAAAGTGAGGGGCCGGGAGCGCAGTATCTCGCCGGACGTGCTGGTGGATACCGTTCGTCAGCATGTTGCCGACGGATTCAAAGAGGTGGTGCTAACAGGCACGCAGTTGGGAACCTATGGGTTCGAGTTTCCTGATGTCGGCCTCGCGGGGTTGCTGGATCGCATCCTGGCCGAGACGGATGTACCGCGGCTGAGGGTGTCGTCCTTGCAGGCGCATGAGATTAGCGCCGAGCTGCTCACGCGGTGGAGCGATTCCCGACTGTGCCCGCATTTTCACGTGCCGTTGCAAAGCGGGTGCGACGTCGTACTGCGGGCGATGCGCCGTCGCTACGACACTGCCGCGTTCCGACAGGCTGTGGAGCTGATTCGGCGCACCATCCCTGATGCCGGCGTTACTGCCGATATCATAGTCGGTTTCCCGGGTGAAACTGAGGCCGACCATGCGGAGAGTCGGGCGTTCGCGGCGGAGATGTGGTTTGCCGATATCCACGTGTTTCCATACTCGCAACGCCCGGGAACCAGCGCGCACCACTTCCAGGGTCAGGTCGAAGCGGCTGACAAACGACGACGCGCGGCGGCGATGGCGGAGGTCAAAGACGCCGGTTTCACCGCGTTTCGGCGTGGGTTGACTGGGCAGGTGCGAGACGTGTTGTGGGAAACCGCACGACCGGTCGGGGATGAAGGGCTGCGCTGGCGGGGATTGACCGATAATTACGTGCGGGTCGAGACCACCTCGCACGCAGAATTGGGAAACCACATCACGCCGGCGCGATTGACCGGCATGGCAGATGGTGTGATGACCGCTGAACTGCTGTAGAGGCGCGCTGTGCGCCTTAGACTGCCAGGCGACGGCGGTCTAGAACTCCACCGGTCTCAAATAGCTCATATCCTGGCGGCGTTCCAGGTAGCCGGCTCTGGTCTCGTGGCCGTGGGGGAATACCAGCAGCCAACCCTGCTGCTCCGCCTGGTTCAGGATGTCCCGTTTTTGGTTGAGCGTTGATTCCGGTTCGTAGTCGTAGGACGAAATGACGGTGAGACCCAGATGATGCGGTGTCGGCACAAGGTCGCCGGTGTAGACGATCCGTTCGCCGCCGTGGCTGAACACAACCATCTGATGTCCGGGGCAGTGGCCGTCGGTAACCAGCAGATTTAATCCGGTGAACAATTCGGTGTCGCCATCCAGCAATTCCAGCCGGCCCCGCTCGGCGATGGGGGCAAAGTCTTCTGCTCGGTAAACATCGGAGTGTCGGGCGGAGGGATTTTGCGCGTCTTCCCAACTGGCACGCTGGACGTAACAGGTGGCGTTGGGGAAGGAAGGTACCATGTCGCCGGCGCGATCCATGCGCGTTGCGCCACCGGCGTGGCTGAAATGCAGGTGGGAGAGGACGACGGCATCGATGTCACGAGGGCCGAGTCCAGTGCTTTTGAGGCTGCGCATGAGGCGGCTGGGGACGAGGCCGTACATTTCCTTATCGCGGACGTTGTCCTTGGGGCCGACGCCGGTGTCAATCAGGACGTTTTTACCACTGCACTGTAACAACAGGCAGTTGAGGCCCATGGTGATGCGATTTTTGCGGTCGGTGGTAACGATGTTTTCCCACATCATCTTGGGAACCCGTCCGAAAATTGCTCCTCCGTCGACTTTGAACACGCCGTCACTTAAAACGATGGCACCAGTAGCTAGCATCGTAGGTCACTCCTTGATAATTCGTTGGAATCCGGTGTTTGGCCGCTAGCGACCGCAACCGCTCAATTTGTATGATTTATGCACCGATTGGTTGAGTGGCGGCGTTTCCCTATCGGGCGCAGCGGTACTCGGAAATGGCGCTTGTTATGAAATTACAGGTGCCCGCCAACCAATTTACCCCAAGGGCATCCTTTGGCGTCAATATAAAACATGTCCGATTTTATCGTGTTTTGGGATATTGGAAAATTAATCCGTTGGGACGAACCGCGGCCCGTTAGAGGCGCGATAATGAGGGGTACGACGACGCTGCCCATGCGAGTCCCCCCGGTGCAGGCATCGCCGGCCAGCCCGGAACGCAAAACCGGCCGGCACCTGGTGGGCCTGGGTTCTGATATGGAGCCAACCGGAGGGCGCGACCACCACACCACTGTTCCGCTGCGTTGGAGGATGTACTCGGCGTTGGAGCCGCCGGGCAGCACGCGAAACCAGGACCGGGATGGCAGCTCACCCCGGATTGCCGATCTTTTCGAAGCGCTGTTGGTGGGAGTCATCCTGATCAATTCAGCGTCGCTGATCCTGTGGACTATGCCCAGCCTGAAGGCCGATTACGTCATCCGGTTCCACGTCATCGAATTTTGCACGATTGCAGTCTTCCTGGCGGAGTATGTCCTGAGATTCTGGACGGCACTCGAGGCGAATCCCGAAGTGGCTGATTGGGGTCAGCGCTGGCGGTATGTAGGTTCGCCCAGCGCGTTGATCGACGCACCCGCGCTGATCCCGTCGGCGACGGCGGCGGTTGCCTCGCTGGTGACGGGTGACGGCCTTAGCCCTGTCGTTCCTGCTGGCGGTTCGGCTGATTACCCGCTCTGCGAAGCTGGCGCGGTATTTCCCGGGTGGCCGTCGATAGGGCATGGCCATGCGGTTGAAGGGAAGCCAGCTGCTGACCACAGTGGCGGGCTTGATCTTCGTGCTGGTGATCGCCGCCTCGCTGATGTTCTTTGCCGAGTCAAACGCGCAGTCGGACAAGTTCAGCAGCATTCCGGCAGCGATGTGGTGGAGCGTCGTAACACTGACGACAGTGGGCTACGGCGACACGGTGCCGATGACGATAATGGGACGGCTGCTGGCTGCGGCTGTCGTGGTATTGGGCATCGGATTATTCGTCCTGCCGGCGGGGCTACTGAGCGCCGGGCTGTTGGAGGCGGATGCGAATGATGGAGTGGACGGCAGTGCCGCCGGGCGACGGAACACCGGGAGTTTCTGTCCCCACTGCGGGCAGCCATTGACGGCTGGCGACGCAGACCACCAGCCCGGGCCAGGGTAACCACCGAACTATCAAGCGCCGGACAGTTTCTCGTCGGCGACCGCCAGTCGGTGGAGCACGCGCTCCCGACCCAGTACTGGCAACATATCGAACAGCGGGGGGGTGGCGTTGCGCCCCGACATGGCGACCCGCAAGGTGCCCAGGAACTGACGCCCGTTGAGGCCCAGGTGGTTGCCGGTGGCGCGCAGCAGCTCTTCCAGATGTTCGGCGGTAAAACCGGAGGTGTCGACGTCGGCCAAATCGCTGGCAGCGCGGCGGACGGCGGCCAGCGTACCGGCAGAATTCATGTTGCGCTGGATCAGCATGGCAGTGTCGTATACCGGAGTTTCCTCCAAAAAGTAGGACAGCATATCCGGGGCATCGGAAAGGGTTTTGAGCCGCTCCTGGATCAGTGGAACGAGGCGGAGCAGGTAACTCTGGTCGATGGGAAGCAGGTGGTCGGGGAGATCACGCTGGAGGAACGGCAGCACGCGGTCGGCCAAGTCGCCGGCATCCAGCTGGCGAATATACACGCCATTCATCCACTGGAGCTTGTCCAGGTCAAAAATGGCAGCCGGTTTGCCCACTCTTTCCAGGGTGAAATGCTCGCGAATAGTGTCCACCGGCATCACATCGGTTTCGCCGTCCAAAGACCAACCGAGGAGCGCCATGAAGTTGATCAGCGCTTCCGGCGTGTAGCCTTCATCGCGGTACTCCATCACCGAGGTGGCTCCGTGGCGCTTGGAAAGTTTGGCCCGGTCGGAGCCGAGGATCATTGGGAGGTGGCCGAAACGGGGCATCGGCAATTCCAAAGCGCGGTAGAGTTGCACGTGTCGGGGAGTGCTGGGCAACCATTCCTCGGCGCGCAGCACGTGGCTGATTTGCATGGCGTGGTCATCCACGACAACCGCCATGTGGTAGGTGGGGAACCCGTCGGATTTTACCAGCACAAAGTCGTCGGTCAGCTCGTTCTGCCATTCCACGTGGCCACGTATGGCGTCGTCCACCGACGTATTGCCCGACTGCGGCATGGCGAAACGCAGCACGTAGGACATACCGGCGGCCTCGTTGGCGGCGCGCTCAGAGTCCGACAAATAGCGGCAGTGGCTGTCGTAGCCCTGTCGCACCTTGTTGCGGGCCTGCTCCTTGCGCAGGTCGGCGACCCGCTCGGGGGAGCAGTAGCAACGGTAGGCGTCGCCGGTAGCAACGAGTTGTTCTGCGGCGGCGGCGTAACGATCCAGCCGTTGGGACTGGAAGTAAGGCCCAAAATCCCCGCCGACACGTGGGCCTTCATCCCAGTCTATTCCCAGCCAATCCAGCCCGTTCAGGATGTTGTCCACCGCGCCTTCGGTGATGCGGTTCTGGTCGGTATCTTCCACCCGAACGATGAAACGCCCGCCGTTGCGACGCGCGAACAGCCAGTTGAACATGGCGGTGCGGATGTTGCCGATATGCGGGTCGCCGGTGGGGCTGGGAGCATAGCGGACGCGGACGGAATCGGGCACGTTAGATCCTCCTCAACGTGGTAGTGAAAATATGTGATAGTGCAAATATGTCGTAGTGCAAATGGCGGGCGCCGGACAGCCGGTTACGCGTGCTCACGATTGATGCGGGCCCAACTGTCGCGCAGAGTAACGGCGCGGTTGAATACCGGCGCTCCCGGTTGGGAGTCAACGATGTCGGCGCAGAAGTACCCCAAACGCTCGAACTGGTAGCGGTCGCCGGGGTTGGCGCCGGCCAGCGCAGGTTCGGCCAGCGCGGTTATGACTTCCAGGGAATCCGGACTGATCAGGTCAGTGAAATCGCGATCCGATTCCGAGGCGGCGGTGGCCGGAGCGGGGTCGGTGAAAAGGTTGTCGTACAGGCGCACTTCCAGCGGCGCGGCGTGGGCCGAAGAAACCCAATGGATGGTGCCCTGGACCCGACGACCGTCGGGGGCGTTGCCGCCGCGACTGTCCGGGTCGTAGGTGCATTGCACCTCCACGACGGTGCCGTCGGCATCCTTCACCACGTCGGTACAGGTCACCAGGCATGCGTAACGGAGTCTTACCTCCCGGCCGGGTGCCAGACGGTAAAAACGGCGCGGCGGGTCCTCCATGAAATCGTCCCGCTCGATGTACAGTTCGCGACTGAACGGCACGGTGCGGGTACCCATGTCGGCGTCTTCAGGGTTGTTGATTGCCGCGAAACATTCGCTCTGGCCTTCAGGGTAGTTGGTGATTACCACTTTTAGCGGGTTCAGCACGGCCATGCGCCGGGGCGCGCGGCGGTTCAAATCTTCCCGCAGGCAATGCTCCAGCAACGCCAGCTCGGTTACGGTGTTGCGTCGGGCCACCCCGACCCGTTCGCACATGTCGCGGATTGATTCGGGGGTGAAACCACGGCGACGCAGGGCGCTGATGGTGGGCATTCGGGGGTCGTCCCACCCGGAGACGTGGGATTCTTCGACCAGTCGGCGCAGCATACGTTTGCTCATGACGGTGTGGGTCAGATTGAGCCGGGCGAATTCGATCTGTCGGCTGCGGTAAACACCCAACACTTCCTGGCACCAGTCGTACAGGGGGCGGTGGTCTTCAAACTCCAGCGTGCACAGGGAATGAGTGATGCCCTCGATGGAATCGGACAGCGAATGGGCGTAGTCGTACATTGGGTAAATGCACCACGCGTTGCCGGTGCGGTGGTGCTCGGCATGGCGGATGCGGTAGAGCACCGGGTCGCGCATGTTCAGGTTGGGCGAGTCCATGTCGATGCGGGCGCGCAGGACGTGGGCGCCGTCGGGGAACTCGCCGGCCCGCATCCTCCGGAACAGGTCCAGATTCTCTTCGACGCTGCGGTCGCGGTGGGGGCTTTCACGCCCGGGCTCGGTGAGGGTGCCGCGAAATTCCCGGATCTCTTCCGCGGTCAGGCTGTCGACGTAGGCGTTCCCATCCAATATCAGCTGCTCGGCGAACTCATACAACTGCTCGAAGTAGTCGGATGCGTAATACAGATGGTGTCCCCAGTCGAAACCAAGCCAGTGGACGTCTGCCAAGATGGACTCGACATACTCGATATCCTCGCGGGTTGGGTTGGTATCGTCGAAACGCATATGGCAGCGGGCGCCTTCGAACTGCTCGACAACGCCGAAGTTGAGACAGATCGACTTGGCGTGGCCGATGTGCAAGTAACCGTTCGGCTCGGGTGGGAAGCGCGTGATGACCCGGCCGTCGTAGGTGCCCTGGGCAAGGTCTTCCTTGATGATGCTGCGGATGAAATCGGCCGGGGCATCACCGGCGCCCGCGTTGGGATTGGTGGTCATGGTGCGATTACCTGATCTGGTGGATTCGTAACGGTAGTGCGGTTTGCAGGCTAAATTATATCGTGCCCCGTGCTATTTGGTGCTGCTCAGGCCGACTGCGCTGGAATATTTCGCAATCTGTCCCAGGCTTGCGCCAGCTCCAGTGGCAAGGGTGCGTTGAACTCCATCCATTGTCCCGTGGCGGGATGATGCAAGGCAAGGCGCGCGGCGTGAAGGAACTGGCGATCCAGCAGTTCGCTGACGCGCCCATAGACTGCATCGCCCAGGATGGGGAAACGCCGATGGGCGAGATGAACGCGGATTTGGTGGGTGCGCCCGGTTTCCAGCGACAAGGACAGCAAGGTGTGACCCGCCGCCGTGGCCTCCGTTTGATAGTGCGTGCGAGCAGCGCGGCCATCCTCAACGACGGCCATGCGCTGGCGATGGTACGGATGGCGTCCGATTGGGGCGTCGATGGTGTCGGCTTCCGGCGTAACGATGCCTACTGCCACCGCCTGGTATTGTTTTGACACCGTCCGGTTTTTCATCTGTTCGGTGAGGTGTTGATGGGCCAGCTGATTCTTGGCGACAACCAGCAGCCCGGAGGTGTCAAGGTCCAGGCGATGGACGATGCCTGGGCGGATTTCGCCGCCCACGCCGCGGATATCGGGGCAGCGGGCGAGCAGGGCATTTACCAGCGTGCCATCTGGATGGCCGGGGCCGGGATGGACCGCCAATCCGGGGGGCTTGTCGACCACGGCGATGTCGGAGTCTTCGTAGACGATGGTGATGGGGATGTCCTGGGGTTCCAGGTTGGCTACAGTCTGCGCCGGCGGAACGGTGACCACGATCACATCGCCGGCTCGCACTCGCTGGGCCGGGCGGCCGGGTTCGCCATTGATGGTTACGTTTCCGGCGAGGGTGAGGGCGTGCAGGCGGCTGCGTGACAGGCCGGTATCAGCCAACTCGCTGCGGTCGGCCAGCCAGGCATCGAGGCGCGGCGGCGATGGATTGGCGACCACCAGTTCGTGCCGCCCGATGTCGGTGGCGATATTCAAAGTGGTAGCTCTCTGACCGACAGGATGCGTTCGCGAACCCCGCAGTCGGCGCACCGCGCGCCATTGGGCAGGTGAATCATCGGGCCGTCGCACACCGGGCAGGCCGCCAGGGCAGCGCGGAATTCGGACGTATCGGCCAAGGCAGTAACGCGATCGTCTTGGTTGTCGCGGCGGAGTAACAGCCATCCCATCAGGATCAGGCCCGTAACGATCGACGAATCGGCGAGGTTGAACACGGGCCAGGGGCCGATGTCGATGAAGTCGGTAACATGGCCCAGGAGCAGGCGGTCAAGCAGGTTCCCGGCGGCTCCGCCCAGCATCAGGGCGATGCTGGCGCGCATGATGCGGCCGGGTTGCGCCTGGCTGCCGTAGATGAATCCGAGCACCACGATACCGATGACGGACACGACCAGGAGCACCAGATTTTGGTCCTGAAAGAGTCCGAAGGCGCTGCCGGTGTTGTGGACGTGTGTGAACCGAAAAACACCCGAGTAGGGCCACGAATGACGCCAGTCCAAGGTCTGCCGGACGACGAACTTGGTCAGCTGGTCTGTCGCCAATACCAGAGCCGCCAGCTGCAGGAGGTTCCAGTCCAGATAGATGGGCCGGCGCCGGTGCGTGGGTTTGGACATCGGGGCCGGGTTAGAGCAGGTGGTCGCGGAAGAACTGCACCACGCAGGCGGCCATTTCGCCCTCCTGTCCCACCCAGAAGTGGTCTGCGCCGGGAATGAGATGGTAGTCGGCGGGCGGGTTGAATCTGGCCAGCTGCTCATCGGCGCCGTCGGAGTTCGCCAGGCGGTCGCGGTCGCCGGTGATGATCATGCGCGGGGTCTTGTCGGACTGCAGCGGGCTGTCTGTGATGGCCTCTAGGGATGGGGCAACCAGGGCGATGGCCCGGGGTTTTTTGTACAACTGCTTGTGGGCGCAGATGACGCGGGTGCTGAAAGAATAACCGCCCAGTCCGATGCGTTCGTCGTTCACGTCGGGCAGGGCGCCGAGGAAGTCCATTGCAACCAGGGTTTCCTCGTATTCCTTCTCACCTTTGGAATGCTCGCCCTGGCTGTTGCCAACTCCGCGAAAGTTGAAACGCAGGGAGGCAATGCCGGCGTCAGCGAGACCAAACGTAACGGCGACCACCACATTGTTGTCCATGTTGCCGCCGTTCAGCGGGTGGGGATGGCACATAACTACGCCGGGGAACGGGCCTTCGCCATCCGGAAGGGCTATGATGCCCTCCAGGGTCATGCCTTTGGCAATGAAACTGACCGCACTTTGCCGCATATTTTGTCCCTCCGATTAGGTCCGCCGAGCGGGTGCGCCGAGTGTGTGTGCTGCTACCGAACGTGCGGGGATAATGATAGCAGGTTTGACGGGACGCCGGATTAGCGGGGTTGGTGTGCAGGTCGCGCTATTCAGGATGCGCCACAGCCGGCGCGCGGCGGTAGAGCCGGGGCATGGTTGATGCTAAAATGGCACGCAACCGCCGCCATCATGCGGCCCACGCCCTCCCGGAGGCTCTATGGATTTGATTGACCTGCGTAGCGATACCGTTACCCAACCCACCGACGAAATGCGCCGCGCGATGGGCGCCGCTGAAGTTGGCGATGATGTGTTTGGCGAAGACCCGACGATAAACGCCTTGCAGGAGCGGGCCGCCGCATTGATGGGGCAGGAAGCGGGTTTGCTCACCGCCAGCGGCACCATGAGCAACCTGATTGCCGCCCTGGCGTGGTGCAGCCGCGGCGACGAGATGATTATGGGTCAGGAAGCCCACATGTTTTGGAACGAATCTGCCGGGCCTACCGCACTGGCGGGGGCGCAAATCCGGCTGGTGCCCAACGATGCCAACGGTCGCATTGCCGCGAGCGACGTGGCTGCCGCCATTCGGGACAGCTCAAACATCCATGTGCCCGCTACGACGCTGGTTTGTCTGGAAAATACGCACAACCGGTGCAGCGGCGGAGTCATGACGCCGCAGGATACCAGGGAAGTGGTGGAGGTGGCCCACGCCGCCGGCGCAGCAGTGCACCTGGACGGGGCCCGTATCTTCAACGCCGCGGTTGCCCTGGAAGTGCCGGCCGCCGAGCTGACGCGGGATGTTGACGACGTGAGTTTCTGCCTTTCCAAGGCATTGTCCTGCCCGGTGGGCTCGGTGCTATGCGGCTCCGAGGAATTCATTGGCAAGGCGCGCAAGTGGCGCAAGATGGTTGGCGGCGGGATGCGTCAGGCGGGAGTGCTGGCGGCGGCGGGCATGGTGGCACTGGACTCGATGGTCGAACGCCTGGCCGATGACCACGCTAACGCCCGACGGCTGGCGGCGGGGCTGGCCAACATCGACGGGCTGACTGTTGATCAGGATGGCATACAGACCAACATCGTGATCTTCGAGGTGGACCGGGACAAGGTGGGAGACGCCAGAGAAGTCATCGCCGCGCTGCGGGAGGATGGGGTGCTGGTGAGTCACAGCCGGGACCAGTCCCTGCGGATGGTTACGCATCGACACATCACGTCAACGGATGTTGATGAGGCGTTGTCTCGTGTGAACGGAACCGTCCGGCGGCTGGCAACGGCGTTGTAACGCCGCTTACCGCCAATCGTCGGGCGAGCATCCGTAGACGCCAGCATTGAGGATGATTATGGCTGATTTCAGCATCGACCGGAGAACAACCGCGTTGTTGATCGCGGATTTTTACGCCGACGCGATGGGCACGTTGCCCCATGCCGTCGGGCGGGGCGTGGTACAACGCACGGTGGGATTGCAGGCAGCCGCCCGCGCCGCCGGGTTGATGGTGTGCTACTGCGCGACGGTGTTTCGGCCCGGTTACCCCGAGATCAGCGAGCGCAACAAGACGTTCAGCGCACGGAAGGCATCGGGTCAACCGGCCGTTTTCGACCCGTTGGAGGTAATCCATCCTGATGTGCGTCCTCGCGACGGCGAAGTGGTGGTCGGCAAGCATCGGGTCAACGCGTTGTTTGGCACCGGGCTGGATGTCACGCTCACCGGCAACAACATCGATACCATTATCTTGTTGGGGTATGCCACCAGCGGTGTCGTGCTTTCCACCACCAGGTACGCATCGGACCGGGATTACCGGCTGTACATCGTGGCCGATTGTTGCGCCGATAGCGATCCGGAGGTGCACGACTTTCTGATTGGCCGGATACTGAATCGGCAAGCAGACATCGTTACTGCAGACGAAGCTATCGCCGCCATAGAAGCGGCCTGACGTTCTTCTGTGTAAGGTCGCCGGCAACGTTGTGGCCGGCGGCGGGGTCGCAGAGCACACCAAATGTTTCGCCGTTCAGCTACTCCCGGGGCCGACGTAACGGTTGAAGTCGCCGGCCGAGCGTTGTACGCCGGTTATGCGGTGGAGGCCGAGGTAATCGTGATACCCCGGAGCCCGTTGCAGGTAACCACGGGGTGGGCACGACTGGCGCAGACGGAATTGTTGCGGGTGGATTCCGCGCGGGATGCTTTTCCCCAGATGACGCAGTCGCGGAGGCGCGCGCTTCCCGTGCCGCCGGAGCCGAAGAGCGTCCATTATGCGTTTGCGGAGAACTTGTCGATGGAGCCGGGGATTGAGTACCGGTTTCCGGTGCAGTTGCGGTTGCCGCCGGAGGCGCCTCCCACCGTGAAATGCAAGCACGCCCACATCACGTGGGAACTCTCGGCGCATGTCGAAACCCGGGCCGACTGGATGCCGGGCGGCGACGGATTGCTGGCCGACCTGACCCAGGTGCGGGCCGGTCAGTGCGCCCAGGAGTTGGTGGTGTTCGCTCATCCCAGCGCCGCTGCGGTGGGGGGTAAAGAGTTGCCGGCGCACCCCAGCGCCGCCCGCCAGCATCGACACGTCCGAATGGCGCTGGAACTGGAAACCGGGTTGGTATCCAACGGCGGTATTGTGGCCGGCTCGCTGTTGGTTCAACCGCAGACCTCATTCGGAGCCACGGAGATGCGCGTGGAACTGATGCGCTGGGAGCGGAGCGGGAACAAGCAGGCCCGAGTCATCGAGGACCGGGAGGTACTACAGCGTCCGGCAACGTTAGTGGGCGGAGAATCCACCGAATGGGCGTTCAAGCTGCGGGTGCCGGAGCGGTTGATGCCGTCGGTGCTGGCGCAACATAGCTTCGTCGGGTGGCAGGTCAAGGCGGTAATTGCCCGCAGATTCCTGCCCAACCTGAACGTAACCCAGCTGATTCAGGTGTACACGTCTCCCTGAACTCGGTTGGCCCGTCAGCAATGCTACTTTTGGCCCCACCAGCGGCGCAGGCGTTCAGCGATTGCGGCCTCCGAGCCCTGATCGGACGGTTCGTAGTAGCGTCGGTCTGACAAGTTGTCGGGCAGGTATTGCTGGGCTTCAAAGTGGCCATCGTAGTCGTGGCTGTACTTGTAGCCGGCTCCGTAACCGATGCCTCTCATCAGGTCGGTAACGGCGTTGCGGAGATGCAGGGGCACCGGCTCATGGGGTAACTTGCGAACATCTTCAAATGCCCGTTCCAGAGCCAGGTAAGCGGCGTTGCTTTTCGGGGAAGTGGCCAGATACACGGTGGCTTCAGCGAGGGGGATGCGACCCTCCGGCAGTCCGATGAAATGCACCGCCTGTTGGGCGGCCACGGCCACCGGCAACGCTCCGGGGTTGGCGAGGCCGATGTCCTCGGCGGCCAGGATCACCAACCGGCGTGCGATGAACAGGGGGTCTTCGCCGGCCTCCAGCATCCGGGCCAGCCAGTACAACGCGCCGTCGGGCGACGAACCACGTACCGACTTGATGAAGGCCGAGATGGTGTCGTAGTGGCTGTCGCCGGCCTTGTCGTATTGTGGCGTGCGGCGTTGCAAGGCATCGGAGATGGTTTCCATGCTGATGACGCGCCGGCCGTTGGCGTCGGGTTCGGTGGCGAGGGTGGCCATCTCCAGAGCGTTGAGGGCGACACGAGCGTCGCCGTTGGCGATGTTGACCAGATGAGCCAACGGATCCTCACTGAGCGACGGCAACAGCGAGCCAAGGCCGCGCCGGTCGTCAGACAGCGCCCTTCGGATAATGTCGGCCACCTGCTCTGCTTCCAGCGCGTGGAGGGTGAACACCCGGCACCGGGAGAGCAGAGGCGCGTTGACCTCGAACGACGGGTTCTCGGTGGTTGCGCCGATGAAGGTGATGGTGCCGTCTTCGACGTGGGGGAGAATGACGTCCTGCTGGGCCTTGTTGAAACGGTGGATTTCGTCTACGAACAGGATGGTGGGTTGCTGGTACAGCGCGCTGCGTTCACGTGCGTCCGCTACCGACCGGCGCAGGTCGGCAACGCCGGAAGACACCGCGCTGACGGGTTCGAAATGGGCGCGCGTAACGGTGGCGATCAATCTGGCCAGGGTCGTTTTGCCGGAGCCGGGCGGCCCCCATAACAGGATGGACGGCACGCGGTCGGCGGAAATGGCGCGCCGCAGCACCCGGTCTGTGCCGAGGATGTGCTGCTGCCCAACAAACTCAACGAAGGAGGCGGGGCGCATCCGCTCCGCCAACGGTGCGGTGTCCAAGGCGTGGGCCAGCCTGTCGTGCTCGAACAGCGAGCCGGACTCTTGCCGGGCGGTCATCGGAGCGCCGCCAGATACATCGGGTCGTACATTACGGTTGGACGACACCGCTAGTAACGCCCGTCAGGACAAACCGGCTAGTCGTTCTCCACGTTGTCATTAGCGCCCCTGTCCGCCACGTTAGACATACTCCCTCGTCATGATAAAGGTGGTGTAAGCGTCATGCCTATGGTGTGCTGCCGGGAGCTGCGCCGTTGCGGAAATGGGGCATCACCTCTTCGGCGAACAGTTGCATTGACCGAGCCACTTCCTCGGTTGTAAGGATGCCGCCGATGTTGAACCAGCACATGAACTCCTGGGCGTTGTAGCGCTCGTTGAACCATTCGAGCCGTTCGATGACCTGCTGCGGCGTACCGATGGCGCCCAATTCGCCGTAAATGTCATCGTAAGTTAGCTGGCTGGCGCGGGACGAACCCCGGGAGTTATTCTGCATACTGCGCAGAGTGCCCAGGTAGTTATCAACGGTCGGCGCAAAGTTGGCCTTGGCCGATTCTGGCGTTTCGCCGACGTGAACCGGCACGTTGACCACTACTTTGACGGCGGACGGGTCATGCCCATGTTCGGCGAGGGTTTCCCGGTAGACGGCCAGGCCGTTGCCGACGCCCTCTACCGTCACAATCATTGGGGTTACCAGGATGTTGTGGCCGAGGCTACCCACCAGGGGGAAGGTGTCGGAGCCGTTGGAGGCGATGTAGACCGGTGGGTACGGCTGCTGGATGGGCCGGGGTTCAAGGCGTACACCTTCCGCCTGATAGAACTGGCCGTCGTAATCCAGCTGTTCGTCGGTCCAGGCTCGGAGCGTCATTTCCAGCCCTTCCACGAACCGGTCATTGCGCTCCTCGATGGGGATGCCGTAGCCGCGGTAGTGGTTTGGATTGGAACCGCGCCCGATGCCGAAAACGGCTCGGCCGCCGGATAGCACATCCAGGGTTGCCACCTCTTCTGCGATGCGCAGCGGATGGTGCAGGGGCAGCAGGTTTACCGCGGTGCCCAGCATGATTCGACTGGTGGTTTGCGACAGGGCCGATGCGATCATTAACGGCGCTGGCATTACGGAGAAGCGCCGGGCAAAGTGCAGTTCGGCCAACCACGCCATATCGTAGCCTAGTACGTCGGCGAGTTGCACCTGCGACAAAACGTCGGCGAAGCGGGCAGCCGGAGTCTGTTCTTCGGCGCAGGGCATTTGATAAAAAACTCCGAACTGCATGGTTATCTACTCCCTGGCATGATCCAGCGGTTGGTGGGGCTGGCTCCGACGATGATTTGCCGGTGCGGATTTTAGGCAGGCTAACGCGGCAAGCTTACACGGCAAGCTTACAGAGGGATGTTGCCGTGTTTTTTGGCGGGAAGGGTATCACGTTTGTTCAGCAACATTTCCAGGGAGCGGATGATAACGGGACGAGTTTCCGCTGGGTCAATCACGTCGTCGAGATAGCCGCGGTTGGCCGCCACGTAGGGGTTAGTGAACCTGGACTGGTAATCGGCGATCAATTCGGCGCGGCGGTCGTCAGGGTTGTCAGCGCCGGAGATTTCTTCGCGGTAGATGATGTTGACCGCCCCACCAGGGCCCATCACGGCGATTTCGGCGGCGGGCCAGGCCAGGTTAACGTCCGAGCGCAGGTGTTTGCTGCTCATCACGATGTAGGCTCCGCCGTAGGCTTTGCGGGTGATGACTGCCACCTTGGGCACCGTGGCTTCGGCGTAGGCGTAGATGAGCTTGGCGCCATGGCGGATGATGCCGCCGTATTCCTGGTCGGTGCCGGGCATGAACCCTGGCACGTCAACCAGCGTTACCAGCGGCACGTTGAAACAGTCGCAGAACCGCACGAAGCGGGATGCCTTGGCCGACGCGTTGATGTCCAGCACACCGGCCAGGAATGCCGGCTGGTTGCCCACCAAACCCACGGTGCGGCCAGCCATTCGGCCAAAACCCACCACAACGTTGGCGGCGTATGCCGGTTGGACTTCCATAAATTCTTCGTCGTCAACCAGACGATAGATGATTTCCCGCACATCGTATGGGTGGTTGGGTTCGGGAGGGACAATGGCACGCAGGCCAGCATCGGTGCGCGATGCAGAGTCGGCGGTGCGGTACACCGGCGCATCATCCAGGTTGTTGAGGGGGAGGAAGCTGACCAGCCGGCGCACTTCCGCGAGGCAGTCCTCTTCAGAGTCGTGCACGAAATGGGCCACGCCGCTGCGGGAACCGTGGGCATCGGCGCCGCCCAGTTGTTCGTGGGTAACGTCTTCCCCGGTTACAGCGCGTACCACGTCGGGGCCGGTGATGTACATTTGGCCCGTGCCGCGCACCATGAAGACAAAATCGGTGATGGCGGGCGAGTATACCGCACCGCCGGCGGAGGGTCCCATAATCACCGAGATTTGCGGAACCACTCCAGAATACATCGTGTTGCGCAGGAAAATGTCGCCGTAGGCCGCCAGGCTGAGTGCGCCTTCCTGGATGCGCGCCCCGCCGGAGTCGCAAATGCCGATCATGGGGCAGCCGGTTTTGGCTGCCAGATCCATGACTTTGCAGATTTTTTGGCCCACCACCTCGGACAGTGAGCCGCCGAAAACAGTAAAGTCCTGGGCGTAGGCGAAAACCTGCCGTCCGTCGATGTTGCCGTAACCGGTAACCACGGCGTCTCCGAGCACGGTGCGGTCGGCCAGGCCGAAGTCGGTAGTGCGGTGCGTTACGAAACGGTCGATTTCCTGGAACGAACCTTCGTCCATCAACAGGGCCAGGCGCTCGCGGGCGGTTAGCTTGCCGCGCTGGTGCTGCTGGTCGATGCGACGCTGGCCGCCGCCAAGTTTGGCCTGCTCGCCGAGCCGGAGCAGGTCGCCGAGGTGTTGATCCGTGATTTGGTCGTTACTGGTGGACAAAGCAACCTCCAGTGGCAATGCTATCAAACGCCCAGCCTGCGGGCAACTTCTACGAACGGAAGCACATCATACCCGACTGGTTCGCGGTAGATATAATGGGTGGCCTGGCCGACCCGCTATCGGGCGCGCCGACGAAGGCATCGTGAAGGGCACCGATTCACATAACGACAACCATGCTGCCACTCCTCGCCCTACGCTGGTGAAGGGCGTGCCGTGGCATTGGGGCCAGCGCACCTACGTGATGGGAATTATCAACCTGACGCCCGATTCATTCTCCGGGGACGGTCTGCAAGGCGATGTGCCGGCAGCGGTTGCGTTGGCACAACAGATGGAGGCGGAAGGCGCCGACATCATTGACGTGGGTGCGGAGTCGACACGACCGGGTGGCGCTCCCGTGTCCGCCGATGAGGAGTTGCGTCGGTTGCTGCCCGGGCTCGCGGCGGTGTGCAGTGCAGTCGACGTTCCGGTCAGCGTGGACACGTACAAAGCGGTGGTGGCCGAACGAGCCTTGCAAGCCGGGGCGTCCGTCATCAACGACGTATGGGGTTTGCGGTCCGATGAGCGGATGGCGCGGGTAGCAGCAGACGCCGGGGTGCCGGTAATTTTGATGCACAACCAGGACGAGGCCAGTTACGGCGATCTGGTTCCCGATATTATTGCCGGCATAGCGCGCAGCACGTCGATAGCCCGGTCGGCGGGAGTGCGGGCAGATAACATAATAATCGATCCCGGTATCGGATTCGGCAAAACTGCCGACCACAATCTGGAACTGTTGCGCCGGTTACCGGAGCTAAAAACTGCCGGCTTTCCCATGCTGGTGGGTGTATCCCGCAAATCGACCATCGGCCGCATATTGAACCTGCCGGAGCAAGAACGGTTGGAGGGGACGGCGGCAGCGGTGTCGATGAGCATTGCCGGCGGCGCCGATATCGTGCGGGTGCATGATGTGAAGCAGATGGTGCGGGTAGCGCGGATGACCGACGCCATTGTGCGTGGTTGGAGGCCGACGGGATGGCCGAGTCGGTAGTTGCCTACCTGGGATTGGGCAGCAACCTGGGCGATCGAACGGCCGCGTTAGCCGAAGCGCTGCGGCTGCTGGACGGCGAAGCAGGCGTGGAGCTGGCAGTCTGCTCGTCGGTTTACGAAACGGAACCGTGGGGCGTTACCGAGCAACCCGCATTCCTCAATCTGGCGGCCGGCGTCCGCAACACGCTGGAGCCGCTGCAACTGTTAGCGGTTTGCCAGCGGGTTGAATCGCAGGTTGGTCGCACCGAAACCTACCGGTGGGGCCCACGCGTGATCGACGTGGATATTCTGCTGTACGGCGAGGAGATTGTGAGCGTTGCAGCACCCGATTTGCAAATCCCGCACGCGCGAATGAGCGAACGGGCTTTCGTCCTGGTTCCGCTGGCTCAGATTGCTGATAGCGTCGTTGTGCCGCCGGGGGGAACAACGGTGGGTCAATTGTTGGCGCGGGTAGACGGCGCAGATGGCGTTAAACGATGGGGTGCGTCGCCCATTTACGGAGGGTAGCCGCCGGGATATGGGTCTTCCGATGATCAGCGCCCCGGTCCATGAAGCGCCGGCTGGATCCCAGAAAACCCCGCCGTGCCGAAACACCGTTAGTGGCTGGCGGACTGGAGTCCGGTTCAGGACCGCAATGACGGAGAGGAACAATCGAAAGGCTTGATCCGAAATGTGGGCCCTCATGCGTACCCACTTTGTCATTGCGTGCGCGGCGTGGCAATCCCGTCGCCGTTGCTACGGCGGTTCGTCGACGTATGTTCAGCCTCATCGAAATTGCCACTTCCCTCGACGAACTCGGGATGAGCGGGAGCTCCTCGCAATGACAGATTAAAGCGGGTGCGCGTGAGGACGTGGGTCAGGTTGACAATTTGGGCGTTGTTGCCGGACAATAAACGTTGCAAACGCCCGTTCCCCGAAGGCAAGCAATGGGGGATTTCGTAGGCCGTTTGGTTCATTTAAGCATATGTAGCTCCAGATTCGGAGGATTCCCACAATGCCGGACAAGCAACTAATTTTTGACGACACCGCTCGAAGCAGGTTGATGAGTGGAGTGGACCAGTTGGGCACCGTAGTTGCCCTGACGCTGGGTCCAAGTGGACGCAACGTTATCCTGGGGCGGACTTGGACCCTGCCCGTGGTATGCAGCGACGGGGTAACCATCGCCAAAGAGATCGAATTGCCTGACCCTTATGAGAACATGGGCGCGCAGGTGGTGAAGGAAGCGGCCTCCAAGACGAATGACGTGGTTGGCGACGGTACTACCACCTCGGTGGTGCTGGCCCGTTCCATGATTCGCGATGGGTTCCGGAATGTGGCGGCCGGCGCGAACCCGCTGGCGTTGAAGGCTGGGATTGACCAGGCTGTCAACAGGGTTAAAAGCGAAATCAGCGCCCAGGCAGTGGCGATAGATAGTCGAGAACAGGTTGCTCGGGTGGCGGCATTGTCTGCGCACGAAGAAGCAATCGCAACGCTAATTGCCGATGCTATGGACAAAGTGGGCCGCGAGGGAATTATCACGGTCGAGGAAAGCCGCAGTCTGATTGATGAACTGGAAGTGGTAGAGGGTATGCGGTTGGACCGGGGCTATCTGTCGCCCCATTTTGTCACCGACACCGACCGGATGGAAGCTTCGCTGGAAGAACCACTGTTCTTGCTTACCGACCAGAAACTCTCGTCGGCCGCCGACGTGGTGCCCACGCTGGAAGCCGTGGCCCAGGGTGGGCGGCGTCCGCTGATCATCATTGCAGAAGAGGTGGACGGTGAAGCTCTGGCAACCCTGGTGGTAAACAAGCTGCGGGGTACGGTGAGCAGCCTGGCAGTCAAGGCGCCCGGCTTCGGCGAAAGACGCAAGGCCCTGTTGGAAGACCTGGCCATCATGACCGGCGGCACCGTGATTACCAGCGATACTGGAATGCGGCTGGACGCGGTGGAATTGGAGCATCTGGGTTCGGCGCGCCGGGTTGTGGCCACCAAAGACGACACCACCATCGTGGAAGGTCGCGGTCACGAAGACGACATCGCCGGTCGGATCGCTGAATTGCGTGTCCAGATCGAGGACACCACGTCGGACTACGACCGTGAAAAGTTGCAGGAGCGGCTGGCGAACCTGGCTGGCGGCGTGGCGGTAATCCGAGTAGGCGCGGCTACCGAGCCGGAGCTAAACGAACGCAAGAGTCGCGCTGAGGACGCTTTGGCCTCCACCCGCGCGGCCGTGGAGGAAGGTGTGATCCCCGGTGGCGGCGTTACGCTGCTGAGGGCGCAGGATGCCCTGGACTCCATGCTGGAGGGCGCCACTGGCGACATAGCCGTTGGCATCCGCCTGGTGAAAGAAGCCCTGGAAGCGCCACTCAACACGATTGCTGAAAACGCCGGTTTCAAGGGCGACGTGGTCGTAGCCAACGTCCTCAGCGGCGAGGGAGACTACGGGTTCGATGCCGACCGCGGTGAATATACCGGCCTGATTGCGCGTGGGATTATCGACCCGGCCAAGGTGACGCGCGCTGCTCTGGAGAACGCCGGCTCCGTTGCCGGTATGTTGCTGACCACGCAGGCGGTCATCACTGAAATCCCCAAGTTCGAGCCCCTGCCGGCAGACATTCAGGACTTCATGCACGATTAGTCTCACCAACCGGACACAGTGGCCCGTCGCGTCTACCAGAATGGGACGCGACGGGCTATTTGTCGCCGCCGACGCCAATGACTGACGACCTCCGCCAAACCTACGGGGTGCTGAATCGTGCGGCCATTCGCCAATTGGTTTACGGCGACCCGCCGCTGTTGATGGATTACGTTGATTTGCAGCGGCAACTTCAACCCAACGGCTTTGACGTGACGGCAGGTTCCGTGGCCAGGTTTCCGGAGGCAGGATTGGCGGGGAGCATTGGGATTTCGGACGCCGACCGAACGGTGCTGCAATCCAGCGAGTTAGATTTCGATACCGACGGCTGGGCACTGCTCGCGCCGGGGCCGTACTTGATGACCTTCAACGAGGTGGTGAACTTGCCGCGGTGGCTGATGGCGCTGGCTCGTCCTCGATCGAGTCTGCTGCGTTCGGGAGTGGCGATTCATACTGCCGTTTGGGATGCCGGATACTCAGGGCGTTCCCAGGCCCTGTTGAACGTGTACTATCAAAATGGTTTTTGGTTGCAGCAGCACGCGCGGGTCGCCCAACTGGTCTTTATCCCCCTGGCCCAACCGGACAGCCAGGGGTATTCCGGGCGTTATCAACGGGAAAATATCTGATGTTGGACGGCTTCTGATGGATGCGGGCGACGGCATCGCAATAAGTGCTGATATGCGGCAGCGGGTTGACCGTTTGGCGCGGGAGGTTGGATTCGACCTGGTGGCAGTGGCCGACGCTGGCGAATTCACCGCCGACCGCAACGAGGCGCTGAAACGTATCGACGGCGGGTTGATGGACGGGTTGCCGTGGTTCACCAAAGATCGAGTGCGGCGCGGAACTGATCCCGAAGCATTGCTGCCGGGCGCGCGGTCGATCATCTGTCTGGGGATGAACTACTACAACGTTGATCAGGACGATGCAATTACCCGGCCCGGGGGCAAAGTTGCGCGCTACGCACGGGGACGGGACTATCACCGGGTGATGAAGCGCCGGATGCGTCGCCTGGTGCTGCAACTGACGGCAGAGCTGGGCGACGAGTTTGCGGCCCGCTGGTACGTTGATGACGGCCCGATGCTGGATCGGGCGGCGGCGGCCCGCGCCGGCCTGGGGTGGTTCGGCAAAAACGGCAATATCCTGACACCGACGCTGGGGTCGTGGGTGTTGTTGGGTCAGATTATCACCGACCTTCCGCTGGTTCCGGACCAGCCCCTGGTGAAGACTTGTGGGCAATGCTCGCGGTGCATACCATCCTGCCCCACCGACGCTATTGTTGCGCCCTATGTGGTCGACAACCGGCGTTGCATCAGTTTTCTGACCATCGAACACGACGGCGTGATTCCGATTGAACTCAGGTCGGCAATGGGCAACCTGGTATTTGGCTGCGATATTTGCCAGGAAATTTGTCCGGTCAATCGCAAGGCGCTGGCCACCGAGGACGCCAATTTTGGTCGTCGGGACCTGTCCAGTCTGGATTTAATTGAGCTGCTGGAGATGACGGAGCAGGAGTTTCGTCAGCGATTCGCCGGTACACCCATCATGCGCGCCGGCTGGTTGGGAATGCGCCGGAACGCCTGCATTGCGTTGGGCAACAGCGGTGACCGGGCTGCGGCGCCGGCGCTGAGGAGCGCGTTGCACGACCCAGCGGCGATGGTACGCCAACACGCAGCCTGGGCGTTGGGCATGGTCGGAGGCGAAGCCGCCCGGGAAACTCTGAACGCAGCAATGGCGACCGAGGCCGACCTCCGCGCGCGGGACGAGATTCAGCTCGCGCTAGGCAAAGAGAGCAGCGAACGCATCTAGCTCGACGGTTCGTTGGGGGGGAGTTGCGGTGGCGTGGAACGCCGGCCACGTTGGCGATTTGCTCCGCGTGAAGTGTTACTGCGTCGTGGCCGGCCGGCTGATGCGGCGAGTTCTGCGGGTGGGTGGGTGTCGTTGTCCCGTTGCGATTGGGGTGAAAGCTCCGGCGATGCGGCGGGCGCTGGGGACGCCACACTGTCGTCGGGCACCCGGGGGGGTCGGTTAGCAGTGCGATTGACGACGCGACGCCCGCGTTCGCGTTGGGCGTTCATCCGCTCTCCCTCGGCAGCGAGCAGGGCATCAATTTGCACCAACGCCTTTTCCCGACCGTCTCGGAGCTTGAGCATCTCGCACTCCAACAGAAAGAAGTCGTTTTTCGACAGCAGATGCAAGTTTCCCTGGAAGGCCAGGTGCCAATCCTCGGGCGGCCACTTGCGGATGTACTCCAGGCGATACGCCAGCATCCCCGCATCGATGTATTGTGACTTGTCCAGCACAACGTCGGGGGAGATGCCGATGCGGTACGGCCAGGTGGTTTTGCCCTCTTTGACCCAGGGGCTGGAACCAACTTCCTCGTAGGATTTGGCAACCGTGGCGGTGGCGGTGAAGGCGCGGATTCCGGTTACGTAAAAAACGATACGGTCGCCTGGCTCAACGCGTTGAACCTTGCGGCGGTACTCGGCCTTGAGTCCCTGGCTCGTGAAATGCAGGTTTCGGGTGATGTCAAAATTCTGCTCGTTGCAGTTGATCATCCAAAAGTTATGAGGCATACATATTCCCCGGATGTTAACGGTGGATGTTAACGGTTGCAAACCGGGCGGTTGGTGCATTTTAGCATAGCAGCGGTTAGCCTTACGGCCTGCTGACGGTGTGGCGGGGCGTTTAAGTTGTCGGCGGCCCGCCGGATACGGCGCCGGATCGACCCCAGTAAACCCGGTATTGCGGGAACGGTGGTGGTAGCCTGCGGACTGGATTCCGGCTCTCGGGGCCCGAACGACGGAGGCTCGACTTTGTACAAAAGCTAGATAAATTATAAGAACAGGGTAAGCTCGACCAAATCACCAAAAGAGGTCGAGTATGCCTACCCTGCCCGCCGTCATAGTAACCCTGCTGCTGCCCTTTGAGCACCTGTTTGACCCCAGGACCTGGCGCAAAGCCCAACTCCTGGCCATGGGAGCGATCCTGTCTCCCGGCAAACGCACCGTGTCCTCCGCCCTCAACATCCTGGGGATTGGGCAGCACGGCGACTTCGCCATCTATCACCACGTGCTCAACCGTGCCCGATGGTCGCCGCTGCAACTGAGCCGGGTGCTGTTGCTGCTGGTGGCCGGGCGCCTTGGTTCATCCACCGAGCCGTTGGTGTTCGGCATTGACGAGACGGTGGAACGACGCTGGGGCCGGAAGATTGCGGCCAAGGGACGGTATCGGGATCCGGTGCGGTCCAAGGACGACCAGGTGGTGATGACCCCCGGATTGCAATGGGTGAGCCTGATGTTGCTGACGCGTATCGGATGGGCGGGTCGACACTGGGCGCTACCGTTTTTGACCGCGCTGGTGGTGTCGGCCCGCTATGACCGGCGCAAAGGTCGCCGGCACCAGACGTTCACCGACTACGCCCAGCAGATGCTGGTCTGCCTGCGCCGGTGGCTGCCGGACCGGGACCTGGTGGTGGTGGCCGATGGCGGCTACGCCAAGCGCGAGTTCCTGCGGCATTGCCAGAGTATGTCAAAGCCGATTGTCGTCGTCACCAAACTGCGCAAGGACGCGTCCCGGTACCAGCCCGCGCCACCGCGGCGGCCCGGCCAGATCGGGCGGCCCCGGGTGGTCGGCGCGCGATTGCCCAGTCCCACGGCGGTGCTGGACGATCCCGCTACACAATGGATTCCCTACCGCATGGCCCCTACCGCGCCACCGGTTCCGACGGCAGTACCGCCAGGGTCGAGCTCGCTTCGGGCGTGGCGCTGTGGTACCACGGCGGGCCGCCGCGCCTTCCCATACGTTGGGTCGTCATCAGATACCTGGAGGAGCGCCGCGGGCCCTATGCATTGCTATGCACCGACACCGAGGCGGAACCCCTGCGGATACTGCAGTGGTATCTGCTGCGCTGGCAGGTCGAGGTGACCTTTGAGGAGCTGCGGGCTCACCTGGGCGTGGAAACCCAGCGCCAGTGGTCGGAACGAGCCATCGCCCGAACCACCCCCGCGCTCTTTGGCCTGTTCAGCGTGGTGACGCTGGCAGCGGATATCCTGATCGAACAGCGTGGCGGCATGGCGCCGCGCACCGCGGCGTGGTATGACAAAACCAGCCCTTCCTTCGCCGACGCCATCGCCCTGGTCAGACGACACCTCTGGGTGCAGCAGGGAACTTTTATGCCGTCCGAGCGCGAGCACGAATCGATAAAAGTCCCGCGCCTCTTGTACCACAGGATGCTCGACACGCTAGCCTATGCCGCTTGATTGTACAAAGCCGAGACGGAGGGGAACGGCTAAATAGTGGCGGGGGACGATCGACAGGCCCGGTGATGGGGCACCGTCTCATGCATACCCTTTTTGTCGTTGCGAGCGTGGCGTGGCAATCCCGTCGCCGCGGCAACGGCGGTTCGTCGACGTGTGTTCAACCTCATCGAGATTGCCACGTCGCTTTGCTCCTCGCAATGGCAGTAGGCAGGTCTGGATTGACAGATTAACTTCGGTACGCGCGACGGGGCACCGCAGATTGTCGGGAGGCAGTGAATGTTGTACTATCTTTTAGCCAAACGACAGTTCGGCCAAAGAGTTCCACTGGGAGATTGGATATGGTCAGCACCGGGTCAGGACAACGGGATATCGCGATTGTTGGGGTTGCAGAATCCGACGTGATGGGTAACGTGCCCAACAAATCGTCATTGCAACACCATGCTGAAGCGGCGCACAACGCGCTGGCAGATGCCGGATTGCGTATGTCGGACATCAATGGGCTGATGACGGCGGGATTCAGCACGCTGGCCACCGCTGAGTATTTCGGGTTGCAGCCGTCGTTCACGGACAATACCTCGGTTGGCGGGTCGTCATTCGTAATCCACGTGGCGCACGCAGTGGCGGCGATCCGCGCCGGTTACTGCGATACGGTTCTCATCACGCATGGGCAGGCGGGTCGTTCGACGCGAGTGCCGGTTCCGCCGGATCGCAACCTGCCGGTGGCCCAGTACGAGACACCCTACGGGATGATTGGTCAGCCGATTAACTATGCCATGGGTTGCACGCGGTATATGCATGAATACGGTGAGGAACGCACCCGCCAGGCTCTGGCCGAGATCGCGGTTTCCACCCGCAAGTGGGCCAATCTGAACCCAATGGCGTTCATGCACGACACACCGATGTCGTTCGACGAATATCACAATTCGCGCTGGGTAGCCTGGCCTTTCCACCTGTTCGACTGCTGCCTGGTTACGGATTCGGGAGCGGCCATCATCGTTACCACGGCCGAAAAGGCCCGCGACTGCAAGAAAGAGCCGGTGTGGGTGTTGGGAGCCGCAGAGGGCCACGACCACAACCTGATCAGCTTCATGCCCAACCACACGTCAACCTGGTCGCGGGAAACCGGCCCGCTGTCGTTGGAGCGCGCCGGCTTGGCCCATAGCGACATCGACCTGACGATGATCTACGACTCCTTCACCTACACGACACTGGTTACCCTTGAAGGGTTAGGGTTCTGCGGCCCTGGCGAGGGCCCTGATTTTGTCGCCAACCAACGCACTGCGCCAGGTGGGGAATTTGCGCTGAACACCAACGGTGGTGGATTGTCCTACAGCCATCCTGGAATGTACGGCAGTTTCCTGCTGGTGGAAGCGGTGCGGCAAATGCGCAACGAATGTGGCGAACGGCAGGTGTACCGCAAGGGTTCGACGGATCAGGCGGCGGCGGCCAGCATTGTGAACGGCACCGGCGGTTCGCTGTCATCCACTGGAACCGTGGTACTGGCAACCGGCTAGCGACTGGTTAGAGCTGGCCCGATATGGATGTCGTAATCATCGGTCTGCCCCAATCCGGCAAGACCACGCTATTCAACGCCCTGACGCTGGGCAAGTCGGATGCCAGCGGCGCGTCGGGTTCGTCCACCGAGATGCACCTGGGAGTGGTCAAGGTACCGGACGAACGCCTGGACTACTTGGCTGGCATCTACAAGCCCAGGAAGGTGGTGCCGGCCGAAATTCGCTATTCTGACCTGCCGGGGCCGGAGTCGATGGCCAAATCGCAAGGAATCAGCGGGCGTTATCGCAATGTGCTGCAGGCGGCGACGGCCTTTCTGGTGGTGGTGCGGGCCTTTCATAACGACTCGGTGCCGCATCAAAATGGCGAATTGAACCCGGAAGCGGATCTGGAAACCATGCTGGGCGAGCTGATGTTTGCCGACCTGGAAGTACTGGAGCGAGCTTCGCGACGCCTGGCCGACCAGGTATTGAAGACCAAACCCGCAGAACGCGCAATGGTGGTGCGACATCAGGAAGCCGTGGCCAAAGCGCGTCGGGCTCTGGATGACGGGACGCCGATGCGGTTGCAGAACCTGACGGACTCAGAGCGGGCGTTTCTCGTGCACTACCAGTTGCTGACGGACAAGGCGGTGATTGCGATTTTCAACATTGACGAGGGCGCCGAAGAGTTGCATACCCCCGACCTGGACGTTGACGTCAACCTGGTGCGCGGAGTAGGCGAGGTGAGTATCAGCGCGCGGGTTGAGGCGGAACTGGGTTTGATGGATGCCGACGAGGCCGATGAGTTTCGTACTGACCTGGGCCTGGGCGAGTCTGCCACGTCCCAGGTGGTTCGCGCCAGTTACGACACGCTGGGGCTAGCATCATTCCTCACCGTCGGGGAAGACGAGGTGCGCGCCTGGAGCGTGCCACAGGGGATGCCGGCCGTAGACGCCGCTGGTGTGATACATACTGACTTCACGCGGGGATTCATCAGGGCCGAGGTCATCGCCTATGATGATTTCTACGCATGCGGCTCAATGGCGCAGGGTCGCAAGGACGGCGTGCTGCGCTCTGAAGGCAAGTCGTATCCGGTTCGCGATGGCGACATCATCAACTTCCTGATCAATACGTGATGCTGGTATGCGACCACCGCGAACGGCACTCGACGTATGATCTCCATTCGACAATTCCAACCGGCCGACGGTGAAGTGGCCCGCGGATTGTTCCGGCACGGTCAGGAGGATTTTGCGGAGAGTTACCTGCAAACCGAAGAAGACCGGCCGGTTTTCACGAGTTTGTCGACGGCGCTATCACGCGGGACCTTGCTGACATCCAGCAGAGCTACGTCGAACGGCGAGGGAGCAACTTCTGGATTGCCGAACGCGCGGGAGAACCGGTGGGGTGCATCGGTGTATATCGGCGCAGCGATGAGGAAGCGGAAATTCGCCGGCTGGCTGTGGACCGCAACGCCCGTAGAATGGGCATTGCATCGCAATTGCTGGATCGGGCGGAAGAATTTGCCCGCGATGCCGGCTACGCACGGACGACGGTGTGGACGGCGAATCATCTCACTGCGGCGATGAGCTTTCTGGCCAGCCGAGGCTACAGCGAGATTGAAGACCACGCCTTCCCTCATACCAGCCTTTCGCTGTACCTGTATGCGCTGGTGTTGTGAGGGGCTGCCGGCCCGATTATCCGTGCATGACGGTGTCGGACAGTGGACGCGCGAAGCTGATTTCGTGGCCGTCGGGGTCGGTGATGTGATAGTAGCGTTCTCGCCACGGGGCATCCGCGGGCGGCCCATCAGGGGTGTAGCCGGCATCAATCATGCCACGATGATGGGCGTCAACGTCATCCACGTACAGGATGCAGCGGCCCCACCAGTGCACGTCGGCGTCGTGGGCGAGGATCAGATTCAGGTAGCCGTCGCCGATTACCAGGGACGTGAAGCCAGCGTCTGGTCCGCCGTACAGGATGGGGATGCCGGCACCCTGATGATAAAAGGCGACGGAGCGTGCCATGTCCCGCACGGCCAGCGTGATGGCGCTGATCGATTGTACCGTCATGGTAACCCTCTTCAAGTTCGCCGGCGCGATTGTAGTAGAATGAACCGGACACCGCTGTGTCCAGACGTAAAACGGGGATAGTATGACACAAACAAACGCAAACCAACCCGATAGCCTGCGTCGGCTCGAGACCATCCTCAGTGAGATGGGTTCTCTGGTAGTCGCGTTTTCCGGTGGGGTGGACAGCACCCTGCTGGCAGTTGCGGCGAATCGTGTCCTGGGCGATCGGGCGCTGGCGGTTACCGCCATTTCGCCGGCCCTGGCCGCCCGCGATCTTGGCGACGCCGAGCGGGTGGCAACCGAATTCGGCATCAATCACCGTGTGATCCGCACCGATGAGCTGGAACGGGACGGTTACGTCGCCAACACGCCGATGCGGTGTTACTTCTGCAAAACCGAGCTGTACGACCAGCTGGCCGTCGTTGCCGCCGATGAAGGCATCACCTGGATTGCGAACGGCGCCAACACCGATGACCTGGGTGACTATCGACCCGGCATGACCGCTGCCGCCGAGCACAGCGTCCGCAGTCCCATGGTCGAAGCCGATATGGACAAGGCGCAGGTGCGCGAGGCGGCCCGGTGGCTGGGTGTGCCGCTCTGGGATAAGCCGGCCCAGCCCTGTCTGTCGTCGCGGATACCGTATGGGACACCGGTTACGATAGAGTCGCTGGGACGCATCGAGGCCGCCGAAGATGCGCTGCGGGAGCTGGGTTTGCGGGAGGTTCGCGCCCGGCATCACGACCGGTTGTGCCGTGTGGAAGTTGGCGAGAACGAAATGGCGTTGGCCTTCGAGCAGCGCGATGAGATTGTCCGCCGCCTGAAGACCCTGGGGTACCTGTGGGTGTCGCTGGATTTGAGCGGCTTGCGTTCGGGCAGCCTCAACGATGTGCTCAAAACGGCGGCGGCGTCGGCGGGGAGCTAGCGTTCGGAACGCCCGAGCTTGACTGCATGAAAGCCGCGTACATCCAGTCCGTGGGCGGCGCCAGCGGCGATATGCTGCTCGGGGCGCTGCTGGATGGCGGCGTGCCCCTGGGTGTAATCTCAGCGACAGTGGAGGCGCTGGGTGTCGAGGAGGTGGAGTTAGCGGCGGAGCCAGATGTGCGATGCGAAGTGCGTGGCACCCGCGCCCTGGTGGACGTATCGCGAGCGCGCCGATATTCGCCGCAGCAAATGCTTGATGCCGTGGCCACCGCCGATGGTTTGTCGGAGCGGGTACGTGCCAGGTCAACGTCGGTGCTGAATGCCCTGTTTGATGCTGAGGCGCGGGTGCACGGCCACGACCGCGACGCCGTCCATCTGGACGAGCTGGGCAGCGCCGATACCCTGGTGGACGTGGTGGGCGTGGTGGCCGGGCTGGAGTATTTGGGGGTCGAGCGGGTTTACGCCTCGCCGTTGGTGCTGGGGGAAGCAACCGGGCCCAAGCGTCCGGGTGGGTACAGCAATCCGGCGCCGGCCACACTGGAAATCATCGCGGCGTCAAGGTCGCCAATAGCGCCGGAACGTCCCATCTATGCCGGTGTGGGGGAGTTGACCACGCCGACCGGGGCGGCCCTGATTGCATCGCTGGCCGAGTTTCGCCAGCCGGCCATGACCCTGGACCGGATCGGAGTTGGCATCGGCGGCAAGGACCCGGTGGCGTTCCCCAACGTGGTGCGGCTGTGGCTCGGCGAAACCCAGGGCGCCGACCTGCAAACCGGTCCGGAGGGCGACCGCCGACCACCCCTGGCCCGCTGGCAGAACAACATAATCCTGCTGGAAACCAACCTCGATGACGCCACCGGCGAGCAGATCGGCTTCGCCATGGAGCTGCTCTTCGAGGCCGGCGCACTGGACGTCTGGTACACGCCAATCCAGATGAAGAAGAACCGTCCCGGGGTTGTGCTGTCGGCCATGGGGCCGGCCTCGCTGGAGTCGCAGCTGGCGGAAATCTTCCTGCGCCACACCACCACGCTGGGCGTCAGGATTCGACCGGTGGGCCGCTACGTAGCCGAACGGGACACCGTAACCGTCGAAACGCAGTACGGCCCCATCCGGGTCAAACGCAAGTGGCTGGGTGGTGAGTTGGTCAGCCAGTCGCCGGAGTATGAGGATGTGGCACGGGCGTGCCGGGAGTTTGGGGTTAGTTGGGGGGAGGTGGTGGGGGCAATGGGTGCAAGCGAGTGATCACAGTTCGCCGGCTTGGCGGAGTTGCTCCGCAAACATCGCGGTAATGCCGGCTAATTCGATGGTTTTGCTCGTGTAGAAATCTAATTAGTACCCAACCCACAGCTTCCCCCACTCCGTCTTCAGCGCCTTTTTTATTCTACCCTTGCCTATGGTGTTCAACCAGTAGCCGTTGTGGTAGAGGTTGCTGGCGGTGTAGGCCCAGGCGGCTATGGGGGAGCGGAGGAGGGCGTTTTCGAGGGGTTTTAGGGGGCCCCAGTAGATGAGTTTTTGGCCTCTGCTGGCGAAGGTGTTTTCGGTGCCGGAGAAATTCCAGTTGACCTGGCTGATGTCGGGTTCGTCGCCTACTACCTCGATGTGGCGCAGGTCGCCGATGCCTAGGCCGCGCTCGTGGGCCAGGCGAATGAACTGGATGGACAGCGGGTCGAAGCCCATCATGGAGGCGACCACGGCGTCGACGGCCACCTGGTCGGCGCCGGCGACGATGCGATTCTTGATGTGCCACCGCATGGCCCGGGGGCCGGGCCCGTCGCCAGCGAAGGTGCCGTCGGTAACGGCAAAGATGCCCGGATGTATCTCCTGCTGGATGGCCAGCAGGTCTACCAGCGTCTCGTGAATGACCGAGTGGGTCCAGTGGCGCTTACGGTGCAGCAGTCCGCCAAAGGCGTTCTTCATGGCGCCGGTCATGGTGGTGAAGACGTGGGTCTTCATGGTGGGCAGGTGCACGATGTTCTTGCCGGCGAAAATCTGCGGTATCTCGATGCCCTCCGGGTAGATATCGTCCAGCACCAGCATTTTAGCCCTGGGCTCGTAACGCACCCAGGGCTCGGGGGGCGTGTCCAGGTGGACGGTACGCAGGTTGTACTTGTCCTGGACGGGCTTGTGGCGGTTGTTGACTTCCCCCTCGAAGGAGTCGACGACGACGGTGCCATTGTGAGCGGCAATGAGGTCGGAGTGGCCCATGTTGTGCAGAGCGCAGACCACGCCCTCCAGTTGCCAGGGCGCGGTGGAGCACCCTGGATACCAGTGCTGCCAGGAGATGTTGATCTTCAGCAGCGTTTCCAGGTCGGGCGATAGCACCTGCTCGGCGCCGGCCAGCCGCATGGCGCGCTCCACGTCGGCCAGCACCGTCTCCGGCGTGGTCGCCACAACGGACACCACCGGAGTTTTTACTGGCTGGTCGGTGGAGGTTTGACCGGTGGCATCCGGTCCTACAACGGTGGTCATCAATAAAGGCCCTTTACTAACATGGATGCACGGGATTTTTGCTGATTAAATCTTATCATCCTGTCTATCCTGTCGATCCATGTTCGATTATTTTGCCGCTTCTTTGGCACGAAAGTGGGGGATGACGTACTCTCCAAAGAGGCGGATGGAGTTCAAGACCTCTTCGTGGGTGGCGTAGCCGGCCTGGAAGATCGGCATGATTTCGTCCACGCCCATGGACTCGAACTCCTCGATCACCCGGATGCAGGCGTCCGGGTCGCCGACGCAGTAGCCGCCGCCGGCCAGCAGCTCCTCGGGCGATGGCGGTTGCTGCTGCTGAGGGTCTTCCGACCGCGGTCCGGAGTCAGGGCCGCCGCCGCGCACCGCGCCGCCCTGCACGTAGAACTGGTACTCCTCGGGGACGGCATCCCGGTCGACGCCGGCCCACTCCAGCACGAACCGCTGGCGGCTCTGCTCCAGGTACCAGGCCGCCACCTCGGCCCCCTTCTGGCGTGCGCGGGCGTCGTCCTCGTCGCAGAACCCGATGGTGGAGGCGACGACCTGGCGGTTGGTGAACCGTCCCACCGGGGTGGCGTGTTCGATCGCCTCGTAGTAGGCGTTGACCAGTCCGCGGGTCTTGTCGGTGCCGCCCAGGGTGTTGACGAGACAACCGACGCCCAGCTGGCCGGCCAGGCGGAAGGTGTCCTCCTGGGTGCAGGCCATCCACAGCGGCGGATGGGGTTGCTGCAACGGGCGGGGAATAACCTCGCGAGGTGGGATCGTCCAGTTCTCGCCATCGTGGCTGAAGACGTCATCGCACCACATGCGGGGCAGGCATTCCAGTGTTTCCACCATCATACTCTGGGTCTGTGCCACGTCGGTGCCGAAGGGAGTGAGCTGGTAGGGTCCCTTGGTGCGACCCACGCCCACGTCCACGCGCCCGTCGCTGAGGATGTCCAGGGTGGCGGCCCGGGCGGCGACGTGGAGGGGATGATGCACGGGCGCCAGCACTACGCCGAACCCCAGGCGCATCTTCTTGGTGTGCTGGGCCATCACCGCCAGGGTTACTTCGGGAGCGGACGAGTGGGCAAACTCGGTGAGGAAGTGGTGTTCCACCAGCCAGACGCGTTCAAAGCCCATTTCCTCGGCGAATTGCACCTGCCGCACTGCATTCCAGAGGGTGTCGTACTCGGCGGTGTCCGTCCAGGGGCGGGGCATCTGCAGTTCATAAAACATACCGAATTTCATGGTTCAACGTCTCCAGGGTTTGTTGCAGACTTCGGCATGAATATCAATGCACGAGGTCGGTGTTGTCGTCAGATGGCAGTCCAACCGCCGTCGACGATGAGGAGGTGGCCGGTGGTGGCGCCGGCGGAGTCGCTGGCCAGGTAGATGGCCGCGCCCACCAGTTCTTCGGCTTCCATGCGCCGGCCGAGGGGCATCCGCAGGGCCAGGTCGGCCTGGACGGAATCGTCGTCGCGGGTGTCGGCTTCCAGCAGCCCGGGTGTGGTGGTGGGACCGGGGCCGATGGCGTTGACGGTGATGCCGTGCTCGGCCCACTCCAGCGCCAGCACCCTCGTGAGGTTGGCCAGGCCACCCTTGCTGGCGCAGTAGGCGGCCCGGTGAGGAGCGCCCACCAGGGCCAGCTGGGAAGATATGCTGATTATGCGTCCGAAACCATTAGGGATCATGGCCCGGGCGGCGGCCTGGGCGCAGAAGAAGGCGCCCTTCAGGTTGGTGTCGAGGACGGCATCCCAATCCGCTTCGGTAACGTCCAGGGCCGGGGCGCGGCGTCGGATACCGGCGTTGTTGACCAGGATGTCGAGCCGGCCCAGGTCGGCGGCGGCCCGCCGAACCGTGGCGTCGATGGCTGCCACCGACTGTACGTCCATATCGTATTCAAGGGCGGTGACGCCTTCCGCCCTGATGCGGGCGGCGGTCTCGGCCACGCCGACCCGGGAGGTGTCTGTGGGCAAGTCGCTGACGGCAACGTCGGCGCCGGCTTGCGCGAGGCCAACGGCCAGGGCAGCCCCGATTCCGCGGGCGGCTCCGGTAACCAGCGCCTTGCGACCGGTGAGGTCAAGTCCGGGATAGGGCATAGTGGCGCGCGCCTTCCTATGGGGGATGATTGCTGGGGTTTTCGCAGCATTATACAGGGTCGCCACGTCCAACCTTCCCAGGTTGATTGTCAAAATGTCTATACCGGGTACCAGGGCCTTTCGATTATCGGAACGTAGCGGTCAAGGGTGAGCTGGCGACAGCGTTGGTCGATACGGCTACGAGATTGCCGCGCTACGCTCGCAATGACATTAGGGGACAATTGAAAGGCCCTGTACCGGATATCCCAAATTATTGACACTGCCGGCGGTCGCTGTTAGCTGGACTTTGCACAAAAGCTAGATAAATTATAAGAACAGGGTAAGCTGGGCGGACCCTCCTGGAAAAAGGCCAAGCGATGCTCACCCTGCCCAACGCGATTGTACCCGTACTCCATCCCTTCGCCATGCTGTTTCGCAACCCGACCTGGCTGAAAGCCCAAATCCTGCTGGTCGGCGCGATACTGGCTCCCGGCCAACGCACCGTGGCATCGGCGCTCCGTGTCATGGGACTCAGCGACGACCGCAGCTATGCCCGTTATCATCAAGTGCTCAATCGGGCGGTGTGGTCGCCCCGCCAGGCGGCACGCATCCTGTTGGGACTGCTAATCCTCCACTTGGATCAAGGCGATGGCCCGTTGATTTTCGGCATCGACGAAACCCTGGAGCGGCGCCGCGGCCCCAAAATCAAATCCCTGGGCATCTACCGCGATGCGGTACGCTCCAGCCGGTCTCAGGTGGTCAAGGCCAGCGGCCTGCGCTGGATCTCCCTGATGTGGCTGGGCCAGGTCCCCTGGGCGGGACGCTATTGGGCCTTGCCCTTTCTCACCGTGCTGGCGCCCTCGGCACGCTACCACCGGCAGCGCGGACGCCGCCACAAAAAGCTCACCGACTGGGCGCGGCAGATGATCCTGCAACCCCGCTCATGGTGAGCCTGCCGAACCACGCTGGCTGCCGCAGCGCCCCCTAGTGCTGGTGGGTGACCGCAGCTACGCCGTACTGGACCTGCTCCACTGCTGCCTATCGTTGGCTCAACCCGTTATCCTCATCGCCCGCTTGCGCCTGGACGCCGCCCTTTATGAACCGGCCCCGCCCCGTCAGCCGGGCCGGAACGGTCGGCCCCCGCTGAAAGGCCGACGGCTGACCGCGCTGAAGGCGCTCCTGGACTTGCCCACCGTGTCATGGGTCGAGGTGTCGGTAGCCTGGTACAACGGCGCGACCCGCACGGTGGAACTCACCTCGCAAACGGCGGTCTGGTACCGCTCGGGCAAGCCGCCCGTGCCCCTGCGCTGGGTCTTGGTTCGGGACCCCCAGGGCGAATTCGCCACACAGGCTCTGCTGTGCACTGACCTGGCCGTGGACCCGGCGCAGATTCTGGAATGGTTTGTGCTGCGCTGGCAACTGGAGGTCACCTTCCAGGAGGTGCGAGCGCATCTGGGCGTGGAGACCCAACGCCAGTGGTCGGATCACGCCATCGCCCGCACCACGCCAATCCTGATGGGCCTATTCTCCTGGACCACCCTGGCGGCTCACTTGATGCAGGAACAACGGCCCATGAGCCATCGCACCGCGGCCTGGTACGCCAAGCCGTCGCCAACTTTCGTGGATGCCATCGCCCTGGTGCGCCGCCACTTGTGGCTGGCGTCCGAGGGTTTTTCACTGTCCGACGCAGAACCGGATATATGGAAAGTCCCGGCTGCCCTGTACTACCGACTTGTAGATTCACTCGCCTACGCGGCTTGAAATGTGCAAAGCCTAGGTTAGTTTACGAATTTAATCGACGGCGGTGAGGATGGGGGTTACCGTTTTGGTAAGTTGCCATGCGCCGTCGCCTAAATTTCCCACCCATGGGGGAGACAACTATGTCCAGATTGAGAAGTTTGCCTGCATACTGGCGATCCGGCGCGGTCGTCGGTGCGATTGCTTTGCTGATGCTGGCCCTGGCGGCCTGCGGCGGCGAGGCTGAACCAGCTCCCGCGACCCAGGCACCGGCGGCCGATACTTCGGCGTCGGCTGATACAACGACGTCGGCCGATACCACGGCGGCAGCCACGCAAGAACCCGTCACGCTCCAGGTGGTTTGCATCAACCGGGCTCTGCGCCCGTGCGAACTGATTCGCGACTTCTACACTCCGAAGGTCAGCGAACGGACCAACGGCGCAGTCACTATTGAAATATCTTCCTACCCCGAGTTGGGTCTCGCCGGGCCGGACACCATCCGGCTGGTCAACGACCTCACGCTGGAGTTTGCGGAAATCTACTCCGGTTACGTTGGCGGCGACCTGCCCATCATCGACGTGGGCAATCTGTGGGGCCTGTCTCCCAGCAACGACGCCCACCTGGCCCTGACCGACGCCATCGAGGATGACATGATCCGCATCCTGCGTCAGGCGACGGGGGGCGAGCCCATTTTCCGCGCTTACTACCCCAACCAGTACGTCTTCAGCAGCGTGCCACTGGAAGACCTGGATTCCTACGAAAGCAAGAACATCCGGCAGCATAGCACCATCCTGGGCGACTTGCTGGCCGGCCTCGGAGCCGCGGGTCAATTCGTCGCATTCGCCGATGTGCACGCCGCGCTACGGCCAGCGGTGGTACGAGGTAACCGATTACCTCTACGGCCCCATCGTGGGATCCATCGGGGTTACTTACGTTACCGTGAACGGCGAGAAATGGAACGAGCTGTCGCCGGAAAACCAGTTGATTCTTAAGGAAATCGGCCAGGAATACGAAGCCGAAAACCTGCGTCTGCTCAAAGAAGACTGGGATCCGGCGGGAATCACGCTCAATGTCGCAGAGGGGATGAAGTACAGTGACTTTCCCGACGAAGTGAAGACGCGGATGCGTTCCACGGCGCTGGATCTCATCATTCCCAACTGGGTGGAGCGCGCCGGCGGTCCTGATTCCGAGGGCGTGCAAATCTTCAACGAGAAGGTTGGTCCCATCGTGGGTGTGAAGATCAATTCCGACGGCTCGGCCACTGAAACCGAAGCCGCCATGATTTCGTCCGGCACCCAGCTGGTAACCCAGGGCGAGAGTTTCGAATTCCAGCTCACCTGCATTAACCGCACCGTCGCTGCCTGCGAGTTGATCAACAGCTATTTCATTCCCGAAGTGGAGAAGCGCACCGACGGTCAGGTCGAGTTCAGCATCACCTCCTTCCCTGAACTCGGCATTGCCGGAGGTGATACGTTGCGGCTAATCGAGGACAACACCCTCGAGATGGCGGTGGTCTACAGCGGGTACGTGGGTGGCGACCTGCCGCTGCTGGACGTGGGCAACCTGTGGGGTTTGTCCCCCAGCGAGGAGGCTCACCTGGTATTGACGGATGCCATCCACGAAGACCTGGTTCAGGTGTTGAAAGACGTTACCGGCGGTCAGCCGATAATGCGGCATTACTATCCCAACCAGTTCATTTTCAGCTCGGATCCGCTGGATACTCTGGCCGATTTCGAGGGCAAGCAGATCCGTCAGCACAGCGCCATATTGGGCGACCTGCTGGCCGGATTAGGCGCCGAAGGTCAGTTCGTGGCCTTCGCCGACGTATACACCGCGTTGGAGCGCGGTGTGCTGGACGCTGGCGTCACCGGCGGGGAGCCGGGACATAGCCAGCGCTGGTATGAGGTAACCCAATACCTGTACGGACCCATCGTCGGATCCGTCGCGGTGGCCTACGTGACGATGAGCTCAGATTCGTGGGAACGACTCCCCGAAGACATCCAACAGATTCTGCTGGAAACGGGTCGCGACTACGAAGACCTGGCCAAAAAGACCCTCATTGAGGAATGGAACGTGATCAGCGTCGATGCCAACGTGGAGTCCGGCATGATTCACAAACCTTTCAGCGACGAGGTTCAGGCACGGATGCGGGAGGTTGCCCTTACCGTGATTCTGCCCAATTGGGTGGAGCGTACCGGCGGCCCCGATAGCGACGCGGTTACGCTGTACAACGACAAAGTCGCGGCCATCATCGGTGTAGCCATCAATCCTGACGGCAGCGCTAGCGAAATCAACTAAACCGAAGCCAAGGTGAAACCCACATCAGCATTGGTTAGAATGAGGGCGGTTGAGTTAGTCGGTGAGCAAATCATGGTGGGGGTTGCTGTTGGGCATGGATGAGATGGGGGCGCTGTTGGAGCGGTGGCGGATCGATGAGGCTGAGGCGCGGCGACGGATGTACCGGGCGCCGACGCCACGGGAGCGGGAACGCTGGCACGCGCTATGGTTGCTGGCGCAGGGTTGGACGGCCGCGGCGGTAGCCCGGGCGTTGGACAGGGATGCCCACACCATTGGCCAATGGACCACGGCATTTGCGGAAGGCGGTCCGAGGGCGCTGTCTTTTGAGCAGTCGGGAGGTTCCCCCCCCGCTGAGCGGGGATCAGCAGGCCGAATTGAAGGCGGCGGTGCCGGGGTCGCCATCGCAAGCCGGCATCGACCTATCCAACTGGAACTGGAAGGCGGTGCGGCAATTTGTGTCGGACCACTTCGGGTTGTCGCTGAGCCGGAGCAGTTGCCTGAACTATCTGCACCGGTTGGGGTTTGTGCTGAAACGCCCCAAGAAGCGGTTGGTCAAGGCGGACCCGGTACGGCGGGAAGCCTTCGTGGTGGAGTACGCCGCGCTGACTGCGTCGGCCCGACGCAGTGGGGCCAAGATATTCTTTGCCGACGAGGCCCACTTTCGGGCGGATGCCGATCTGCGGGGCAAGTGGGTATTGAAAGGAGAGCCGGCGCTGGTGGACTCTACCAGCCCACGCCGCGGGGAGAAAGTCAGCTACTACTCGGCGGTGTGTCTGGAGACCGGTGAGGTGGAGGTGATGGAACTGGAGGGCAACAGCAACTCCGCCACCTCGGCTGCCTTCCTGCGACAACTGCGGGCGCGACATGCCGAACCACTGACGGTGATCTGGGACAATTCGCCAGCCCATCGGGGCGACGCAATAAGGGCTTATCTGACCACGCCCGGCTTGAACCTGCACCTGGTGAATCTGCCCAGCTACAGTCCCGATTTCAACGCTGACGAGGCCATTGGGGGCTGGGCACGTCAGGAGGCGACCGCCAACCGGTGCCTGGGCACCAAGGCCGCAGTGCAAGAGCAGGTGGGCGACTTTTTCACCCGCCTGTCCAGTCGACGCGAAGCAGTCAAGCGACGATGCCGGACCATGCTGCAAGCACAATCGGATGAACTAATCGGCAGCGCACAAGCCGATTTTCTCCGCCCCACCAATGTAGGTCCCACCTTGTCTTCGGTTTAGTATTGAGTCAATCCTGTATTGGCAGGTGAAGCGCGGGGCGGGCCAGGGTTGTTACGCTGACTGGCAAACAGTGGTGCGGGAGGTGCGACATCCATGGTTCAGGAGAAATACGCAGTACGGTTGTCGTCGGAAGATCAGGAGCAGTTGCGGGGATTGATCCACGGTGGGCGGCATTCCGCTCGGGTCATCAATCGGGCGCGCATCCTGCTCAAGACTGACGAAGGGTGGAGCGCCCCCCAGGTGGCGGCGGCTCTGGACACGTCGCAGCGCACGGTGTTCCGCACCAAACGGCGGTACGCCGAAGCGGGGTTGGAGGGCGTGCTGCACGACCACCCCCAAGCCAATCGGTATCGCAAGCTGGACGATCGGGGCGAAGCCCACCTGATTGCGCTGGCGTGCAGCGACGCGCCCGAAGGGCATGAGCACTGGACCCTGCGGTTGTTGGCTGGCAAGGTGGTGGAGTTGGGATTGGTGCCATCGCTGTCCTACGAGACGGTAAGGCTCAGGCTCAAAAAAACACCCTCAAGCCGTGGCGGAAGCAGCAATGGTGCATCCCGAAAGTAGGCGGCGAATTCGTGGCGGCCATGGAGGACGTGCTGGACCTGTATGCCGAACCCTACGACCCCGATCGGCCGGTGGTGTGCTTTGACGAGACCTCCACCCAACTGCTGGCCGAGGTCAGGAAGCCGTTGCCTCCTCAACCGGGACGACCGCGGCGGCAGGACTACGAGTATCGCCGCGGCGGCACCCGCAACATCTTCCTGACCTGTGAACCCCTGGCGGGCTGGCGCCACCTGGCCATCACCGAGCGGCGCACCATGCAGGACTTCGCCCATCAGATGCAATGGCTGGTGGATGAGGCTTACCCCGATGCCCCGGTGATCCGCGTGGTGCTGGACAATCTGAATACCCATCGTATGGCGTCCCTTTACGAGACGTTCCCGGCTGCTGAGGCCCGGCGCATCGTGAAGCGCCTCGAGTTTCACCACACGCCCAAGCACGCCAGTTGGTTGAACATGGCGGAGATCGAATTCAGCGCGTTGAGCCGCGCCTGTCTCAAGGGGAGAAACCCCGACGCCGACGCCCTGCAACGCCAAATCACGGCCCACGAGACCGAGCGCAACGCAGCGGGCGTCACCATCAACTGGCGGTTCAGCACTCAAGATGCCCGATCCAAATTGCATCGCCTCTATCCCTGCCATTCCAAGATTGATTGAGTACTAGTACCGTGTCAATCTGGTTTTGTAGGGTAGATATGCTGGAGCTTACGGCGAGCATCTTGGGTGGTAAACCGCCAGTCTATGGCTGATTTTGCTGCGTTGCGCTCGCGTTCGAGCGCCGCAACCTCTCGCCGCAGCTCCGGCTCATCGCTGATACGGCGGTTCAGACACCCTCTGCGGAAGACGCTCAACTCGATCTCAGCCATGTTCAGCCAGCTGCCATGCGTAGGAGTGTAATGAAACTCGAGGCGTTGGGCGATGCGCCGAGCTTCGCACGGCTCAAATGCTTCGTAGAGCGAGCCGAGCTGGTGGGTGTTGAGGTTGTCCAGTACCAGCCTGACCACCTCGGCATCAGGGTAGGCCTCGTCCACCAGCCACCGCATCTGGTGCGCGAAGTCCACGGCAGTGCGGCGCTCGGTCACCTCCACATGTCTCCATCCACCCTTCGGCTCGCAGATCATGAACAGGTTCCGGGTCCCGTTTCGCTGGTACTCGGTGTCATAGCGTGCCACCCGTCCGGGGGCAGCCTCGATGGGCGGACGCACCTCCCCAGTCAATTGCCTGGAGGTCTCGTCGAAACACACTACCGGACGCTCCGGATTGTACTCCGGTTGGTACAGGTCCAGCACGTCCTCCATCCGCGCCACGAACTCCCCGCTCACCTTGGGGATACACCACTCTTTCTTCTGCCAGGGCTTGAGTTCGTTTTTTTGAGTATCTGGCGCACCGTCTCCAGGGAGATGCTCTCGGCAAACTCCAACTCCACCACCTGGTCGGCCAACAACTGGAGTGTCCAGTGCGTGTGCCCTTCGGGCGCGGCGCGGCACGCGAAGGCGATCAGGTGCGCTTCCTGCTTGCCGTCCAGCTTGCGCTCCTGGCCCGGCCGCGGTCGGTCATTGATGGCGGCCTCAAGTCCTTCCTCCACGTACCGCTTCCGCGCTCTGGCGACCGTGGCCGCGTTGACCAACAGCACATCGGCTATCTCACGGTCCCGAAGCCCCTGGTCAGCCTTGAGCAGCGACAGCGCACGCTTCACGGTGCGCACTGACGCCTTGCCTCGCTGGGACACCTCATTGAGACGGGAGCGTTCGGCCTCGGTCAGCTCTACTTTATACTTGATGGCAGCCATGGCTGGGCACTTCCTCACACAAAGATCATGCCCCAGTATGGCTGCTTTCTTATATTCTTACAAATCTACCTGGCAACGGTACTAGCGCCGGAAATAAAATTGCTCCACTTTCGGGTGGAGATGCAATATCGACAGTGGCGGGGTAGTATTTACTACCCCGCCAGGGCAATCGCATATTGGGCAAAATATAAGAAATAGGCTAAAGTGGTTGCAATTCGGATGCGGGGAGGGGTGGCAAATGGCCAGTGGGCGTGAAAGGGGCGGGGTGGTGGAACACTTTGCCGGACTGGTGGATCCACGGGCGGAGCGGGCCAAGCGCCACGAGTTGCTGGACAGCATCGTCATCACCATCTGCGGGGTGATCTGCGGCGCCGACAACTGGGTGGAGATCGAGGAGTTCGGCAATGCCCGCCTAGAGTGGTTGAGCCGGTTCTTACGGCTGCCCCACGGCATTCCATCCCACGATACCTTTGGGCGGGTGGACCCCGACCAGTTCGGCGCCTGTTTCATGAACTGGGTGCAATCGGTGGCCGAGTTGACCCAAGGAGAGGTGGTGGCCATCGACGGCAAGACCCTGAGGAGATGCCATGACCGGGGGCAAGGCCGGGCCCCGCTGCACCTGGTGAGCGCCTGGGCCGCCCAGAATCACCTGGTGCAGGGCCAAACCCGCACCCAGGCCCATTCAACGAAATCACCGCCATCCCCCAGTTGTTGGCGCTGCTGGAGTTGCGCGGGTGCATCATCACCATCGACGCCATGGGCTGCCAGACCGAGATTGCCCAGCAGGTCGTCGACGGCGACGCCGACTACCTGCTGGCGGTGAAGTCCAACCAGGGGGAACTCTACGGAAACATCCAGGACCTGTTTCAGATGGCCGCTCAGGAAGGCGCCGCTCAGGAAGGCGCCGCTCAGGAAGGCGCCGCTCAGGAAGGTAGCGCTCAGGAAGGAAGTCTTGCCGAAGAACCCGCCTACCATCGACCGGACTACCATCGCCAGGTGGACAAAGGCCACGGACGCCTGGAGACCCGGGAGTGCTGGGTGATCACCGACCCAGCAGAACTGGCCTACGTGGATCCCCACCGGCGCTGGCCGGGACTAAAAGGCGTGGCCAAGGTGTGCTACCGACGGGGCGTCCACCCGCAAGCACCCCAGCAAGCACCTCGGCAAGCACCCCAGGACCCACCCTCGGAGGTCCGTTACTACATCTGCAGCTACCCGCCCAACGCGGCATCCCTACTCCAGGCCAGCCGTCAGCACTGGGGCATCGAGAACAGCCTCCATTGGGTGCTGGACATGGCCTTTGATGAAGACCACTGCCGAGTCAGAACCGGCCACGCCGACCAAAACCTGGCGGTGGTGCGACACTTGACCCTGAACCTGCTCAAACAGGAGCGCACCGCCAAAGTCGGCATCAAGGCCAAACGCAAGAAGGCCGGCTGGGACCACGACTGCCTCCTCAAAGTCCTAGCCATCTAATATGCGATTGCCCTGACTACCCCGCCATTCAGGTTGACAGGGAGCTCTGCATCCCCCTAGAGGTCTGGCCGGAAAGCCATTGGCCGGGTTTTGCACTACGCCAATTAGACGTATTACAGTCGTATATGTCGTGATAGTGTACGCAATACGTTTCGATAACCCATCATCACATCGGTAATCGACGTCAAGAAAATAACAGCCTGAGGAGAATCGGGGTTTCCGGCCAGGTTTCTAGACTTGCTTCCCGCGTGTCGACGGTCTAGGGCCTGTTCACACTAACTGTGCTGAAATGTTATCATGCCCGCATGGAGATTACAGAAGCTCAGTACGAACGCATTGCACCGGTCCTTCCCGTTCAGCGTGGGAACGTCAAACTGTCGAACTTGCAAGTGCTCAACGCGATTCTGTATGTCGCCGAGCAGGGCTGCAAGTGGCGGGGGTTGCCGCCCCGATTCGGCAACTGGCATACCGTCTACACACGGATGAACCGCTGGTCGAAGAATGGGGTGCTCGACCGGGTGTTTGAACACCTCCAGCGGGAACAGATCGTGCGCATCAAACTCGAAGCGGTCGCGATGGACAGCACCATCGTCAAGGTCCACCCCGACGGTACGGGTGCGCTAAAAAAACGGACCCCAGTCTATCGGCAAGTCCCGGGGCGGCTGGACCACCAAGATTCATATGGTTGCCGCGGATGCTCGCACCGCCATAACGTTCTCGCTCTCCCCTGGACAGGCCCACGACGCGCCGGAAGGGCGTAAGCTGCTGACTCGTTGTCATTGTTCAGGATCTATAGGCCAGTGAATTGGGAGTTTTTCAGGATCTACCCACCAGATTTTCAGGGTCATTAGGCCACTTTGGGAGCCACATCGGCGATCATTGCCGCACTTTGGAATTGAGGTGCAGCGATGGCATACCGGGAGGTTTCCAGAATGGAAATACAAGAGATCATTCGCCGTTGGCAGGCGGGGGATAGCCAACGCAAGATTGCGTTGGGCACCGGCTTGTCGAGAGATACCATCGCCAAGTACGTGGCGGCAGCCCAAGAGGAGGGCATCGTTCGGGATGGGCTGGTTGCCACCGCGGAGCAGCTGAGTCGGCTGGCGACGATTGGGCAGCCGGGGCCGCGGCAGGCGGTGACGCCCGGGCAGGACCTGCTGGAGCCGTGGGCGGACCAGATTTACCAGTGGCTCACCGGCGACCGGCTGCAGCTGACCCGCATCCGGGAGTTGCTGGCAGCGCGGGGGTGTCCGGTATCGTATCCGTCGTTGCGCCGCTTCGTTCTGAAGCGGAACTGGCGGCGGCGCAGCCAGACCACGGTGCGCATGGAGGACACCGCGCCCGGGGAGGTGGCGGAGATGGACTTCGGCCGGTTGGGCATGATTGTGGACCCAGCGACAGGCCGCCGGCGGGCGGTGTGGGGGCTGATCATCGTGCTAGCTTACTCGCGGCACAGCTTCGTCTGGCCGACCCATGGGCAGACGCTGGAGGACATCATCGCCGGACTGGAAGCGGCGTGGGTCTGCTTCGGCGGGGTGCCCCGCTATCTGGTCATCGACAATTGCCCGCCAGCGGTGGCGGGACCAGACCCGCTGCATCCGCGCTTCACCAGAGGCTTCCTGGAATACTCGCAGCACCGGGGTTTCATCGCCGATGCGGCGCGGGTGCGGAAACCCAAGGACAAGCCCAAGGTGGAGCGTGGCGTGCAGTACGTTAGGGAGCGCTTCTTCAAGGGCGGCGATTTCCACGGTCTGCCCCACCTGAGGGCCGAAGCCCAGCGCTGGTGTCTGGAGGTGGCCGGAATGCGCGTCCATGGCACCACTCGCCGGAAGCCCCTGGTGGTTTTCCAGGATGAGGAGCGCCACACCCTGCTGCCCTGGGACGGCGAGCCCTACGAAATCGCCGACTGGCGCAATGCCAAGGTCCATCCCGACCATCACATCCAGTGTCAGCAGGCCCTGTATTCGGTGCCATCGGACCGGTGCCCGCCGCGTCAGCAGGTGGAAATCCGGCTGGGCAGCAAGTTGGTGCACATCTATCACCGGGGCCAGCTGATCAAGACCCACCTCCGCCAGCCCCAGGGCGGACGCTCCACCGATCCCGACGATTACCCCGCCGAGCTTTCCGCCTACACCACCAGAGCGCCGGATCGCATCCAGCGCAGCGCGGCGACACTGGGACCGGCGGTGGGCGAATACGCTGAGCGTCTCTTCGACGGCCCCCTGCCCTGGGCCAAGATCCGGCAGGGACACAAGCTGCTGCGTCTGGGCGAGCGTTACACGGCGCAGCGTCTGGACGCCGCCTGTCGTCGGGCCCTGGCCGTGGATCTCATCGACGTGCGCCGATTGGAACGCATCCTGGTGCAGGCCCTGGAACAGGAGGCCATGCCCCAGCTGCCCTTGCCCATGCCGCCGGGCCGCTTCGCCCGTCCCGGTAGCGTCTTCGCTTACACCGCATACCGCCGTCAGTCAGCATGAGGAGATTACCCATGACCCGAACCACCGAACTCACCCCGCTGCTCAAGAGCCTCAAGCTGGGCGCTTTGGCCAGCACCCTGCCGGAACGCATCGCCCTGGCCCGTAGGGAGCAGCTGGACTACGCCTCATTCCTGGAAATCATCCTCAGCGACGAGGTCAATCGCCGCGCCCACCGCCGCACCGAACTCCGGCTGCACAATGCCGGTTTCGAGGAGACCTGCCGCCTGGAGGACTTCGACTGGTCGGCGTCAATTACCCTGGACCGCCGCCTGCTGGACGCTGTATTCTCCCTGGAGTTTCTCGACCGGCACGAACACGTCCTACTGGTGGGCCCCGCCGGTGTCGGCAAGAGCTTCTTCGCCCAGGCCCTGGGCTACGCCGCCGTCCGCGCCGGATACTCCGTGCGCTTCAGCCACGCCGACGACTTCTTCAAGGCCCTGACCCAGGCCAGAGTGGACAACTCGGTGGACCGTACCTTCCGGTCTTTCCTCACGCCCGACCTGCTCATCCTCGATGACCTGGGTCTCCATGGCCTGACCGCCCAGCAGTCCGCCGACCTCTACGAACTCATCCTCAATCGGCATCGGGCGTCCAGCTTCATCATCACCAGCAACCGGGCCGTGGACGAATGGCTGGGTCTCTTCGATGACCCCATCCTGGGCAACAGCGCGCTGGATCGCCTGGCCAACGCCAGCTACCAGATCGTCATCGAAGGCGCCAGCTACCGGGAACGACTCTCGCCACACCGCGCTCTACTGGCCGCAAAGGGGGTGATTGACCCGCAAACTACAACCTGATAATAGTCAATTCACCGCGCTCCCAGGGTGGCTGGATGTCCGTGAAAATCGCCGGCCTAATGACCATGAAAATTGACACTCGTCTTGGCCCGCAACGCCCGGGCCTGTCCCTGTTGATGGACCGGGCATATGAGGGCAATGAGACCCGCCAACTCGCCTTGGCCTTGGGGTTCATGCCGGTGGTGCCACCCTTGAGCACCCGTGTACACCCCTGGGCGTATGACCGGGAGATGTACCAGAGGCGGAATGAGATCGAGCGGTTATTCCGTCGGTTGAAGGGATTTCGCCGCATCTTCTCGCGCTTTGAGAAGCTCGACGTGCTCTTCCTCGGGTTCATCTCATTCGCACTCATTCTCGATGCACTGCGTTAGTGTGAACACGCCCTAGTCGGCACAATCGCGAATTGAGGAATGGAGGGGTCCAGGCGATGACAAAAAGGATATTTGCCGGCCTAATCGCTTTGCTGGCTGTTGCAGCGCTGGCGTGCAGCCCAGCAGAAGAAGCTGCCCCGGCAGCGACGGAAGCGGTGGCGGCAGCCGCTACCGAGGTGATGCAGCCGGCCGCCACTGAAGCGATGGAGCCGTCGGCTACGGAAGCGATGATAGACGAAGGGGGCGCCCGTAAAATCGGGGAAGTAACCATCCACGTAACGCAAACGGCTGACGGCCCAGAAGCGTTGTCGGCCACCCAATGCGACGGTGAAACCGCGGCGATGGTTCCGGACGTTCACGGCGGCGGTAGCCCATCCGGCTGGTCGTGCGGCGTGGAGGACGGCATCAACTTCAACCTGACTCCCCTGGTTTCCGAAGGCCACAATTTCGAGATGCAGATGGCCTGCATCAACCGTACTCTCGTTGACTGCGGTTTAACCCGAATCCACCGAAGCGATGGGCCGTGGCGTTGACACCAGGGATGATGGGCAAGGGAAGGCGAACGGGGCAAGCCCGATTCCAATAGATGGGGATGAGGGCGGCGTGAGATAGCCACACAGACACGATGATGGCGGCCCGCGGTGGCGATGCTGGGCGAAATTGTCAGGGTAGTGTGCAGCAAGAGACGCTCGGGGACCAGCCTGGCGCAAGTCTGCGAGGCGGTCGGGTAGTCTGGTGAGTGGGTCAGATCTCCGTCGGCGTTGACACCAGCGGTGCCGTCAGGCTGGGAGTGGAATTGCTCGCAATCGAGCCAAGGCGCGACTGAACTGGTTTTTCCAGGGCCAGCGCTGGGGCAGATGCAAAGTGAGGCGGCGCGCCGAGCGGGTGAGCCGTCCGGCGAGGGAGAAGAAGCGTCGTCGGAGGGTCTTGGTGGTTACCAGTTGCTCACCCAGACCGATGCGCGCGGTCCAGCGGGCCAGGTTGTGGGCCATCACCTGCACCGCCCGCCAGGCGCCGTTGGCGGCGAAGCGGCCTGAGGGGAGATGGTTGAGCCCGACGCCGTACTTGAGGTCTCGGATGGCGTTCTCGATCTCGGCGTGGCGCCGATGGTCGGCCTCCAGTGCCAGGGTGTCCCCGTCTCGGTCGGTGATGCAGCCGTGATAGCGGTAGCTGGCGAAGAGGGCCAGCTGGGAGCCGGGCGTGGGCTGCACCCGCCGGACGATGAGCCGCACCGGTGCGGCGTCGGGCTCATCCTGGAAGGGGACGTAGGTGGTCTCCGCCACGTCGGCGGCGCCGTCCATCCAGTAGGGAATCGGCGTCCAGTCAGTCTCGGGTATGGCCTCGATGATATTCCGCAGGCGGGCTTGCTGGCGGACGGTGATGGAGTAGCGCACATCCATCTTGCGGCAGACGGCGACGATGGCGTGGGTGTAGAAGCCGCTGTCAGTCCGCACCGTGAGTTGTCCCCTGGCCCCGCCGTAGCGTACCCGCCCCACCGTCTCGCGTAGAAAGTGAGCGGCGCCCCGAACGGTGTTGGCGCGGCCCTTGCGCAGCCGAGCCATCAGCACGTCGCCGGTGCCGGCGGCAATGGCCAGCAGCGGGTGATAGCCTCGCTGGCCGGTGTAGCCGTGGTCGCGCGCCCCCTCCTTGGCCAGACCGTATGTCTCGCAGATGGTGGAGTCCAGGTCGATGGTCAACGGCCCGTCGCCGGGTCCGGCCCCAGCCGACCAGGCCCGGGCCAGCAGCTCCCGGCTGACCCGATCCAGTTGGCGGACGTGGCCCCACCGGAAACTGCGCAGGAAGGTCCCCAGGGTGGATGGCGCCTTGACTACGCAGCCGATGGCGCTAGCCGTCCCGCCGGTGCGCAGCACGTCGGCGTCGTCAATGCAGTCTCCTCCGGCCAGAGCAGAAGCCACCAGCGTCATCACCTTGTCGCCGGTGTTGGCTCGGCCTGGGGCGCGACCCAGGTCCAGGTGCCGGTCAACCAGTTCGGGCCGGCCCAGATGCCGGCCCAGCGTGGCTGGCAGGATCAGCCCAGCATTGGCCACCAGGCGGTGGTCGTCAAAGGCGATTTGGATGCGGTCGGGGTGGTCATCTGCTAGCATCTTTTGGGTGCTCCTGGCCTGGGGACGGTTTCCTGTTTCAAAAGCCATTATCCCAGATGCACAGGAGCACTTTCTTACCCCTTCAGCACACCGCGACACTCATCTTTTCGGTGGATTGGGGTTTAGCTATTGGCAACTACAAGGAAACTGAGGACATTGGCTTTGCTGAACGCATCTTTCGACGCACCAATGGCCAGGTAAAATTTGAAGTGTCATCGTTCCCTGAATTGGGCATCGCTGGGCCCGACTCGCTGCGCTTGGTAGAGGACGGCACACTGGATTCAGCGCAAATTTATTCTGGTTACGTCGGCGGCGACCACCCAATTATGGACATGAGCAACCTGTGGGGCCTGTTCCCGACGCAAGCGGCGCAGTTGGCGGTGATCGATGCCATTCAACCCAAGATGGCTGAAATAACCGAAGCCAATGGCGGCGTGCAGGTGGCGTACATGATGACGGCCCACAACTACATTTTCGCAAAACCAGAAGTGGCCAGCCTGGACGCACTGCAGGGTTTGAAGGTACGTAGTCACAGCACCGTGCTCAGCGACCTGCTATCCGGTATGGGCGCTGACCTACAGTTCATTGCCTTCGCCGACGTGTACACGGCCCTGGAGCGTGGTGTCATTGACGGCGCGATTTCGTGTGGTTCCTGCGGCTAGAAATCTGGCCGGGAACCCCGATTCTCCACAAGCCGTTATTTTCTTGACGTCGATTATCGATGTAATGATGGGTTCTTGAAACGTATTGCATACACTATCACGCCGTATACGACTGTAATACGTCTACTTGGAGTAGCGCAAAATCCGGCCAATGGCTTTCCGGCCAGACCTCTAGGGGCTCCGTTGGTACGAAGTGGCAGACTACCTGGTCGGGCCGATCGTTTCGGTAGGCCACAGTTGGTTTACCATCAGCCATGCCCGTCGGGATGACATGCCCAAGGACTTGCAGAACATCGTGCTGGAGGAAGGCGCACGACACGCCTATCTGAACCGCCAATTGCTCTTCGAGCATTTTGCCCCCACTGCCGTGGAGGAAAACATTCTGGAAGGGATGCAACTGGTAGAGTTCACCGACGAGATGAAAACCGCCCAAATGCGATCTGCTATTGAGAATGTCGTGCCAGGTTGGATGGAACGCGTTGGCGGACCTACGTCTGAAGCGGCGATCATTTTCAACGATCTGGTGGCCCCTATCGTGGGTGTGCAAATCAATGACGACGGTAGTGCCTCTGCCATTCAATAACGGCACGACCGACTAACCCCGTGACTTCAGCGCTGGGTTGCCCTCTGCGGGTGGCCCAGCGTTTTTGGTTGCAATGATTGGCGGCAGTGCAGTCAAGCGGAGCAGAACAGGCCCGAAAGCGGGATCCCGCATTTTTGCCAAGGGAGGTGGGCCGAAGAAGGAATCCGGGAGAATACCGAAAGCGGGATGACCTACGTCGAATTCTCGCCGGAAATTCAGGCTGTGCTGTACGATGCCGGACGCAACAGCGTGCTGCCCAAGTGGTTGGAGCGCACGGGCGGCCCCGATAGCGAAGCGGTCAATATTTACAACGAGAAAGCCGCCCATCTGATTGGTGTCCGAGTTGGCGCCGACGGGTTGGCGGAGGACATCAACTAAACTGGTGGCGGTTTCGAGCCGCCTCCGTGGGGGTTGGGCGAGTAATTGACGTTGGTGTGTTGCGCGCATGGGCGCCTCATGCGTACCCACTTTGTCATTGCGAACGTAGCGTGGCAATCTCGTCGCCGTAGCAACGGCGGTTCGCCGACGTGTGTTCAACCTCATCGAGATTGACACGTCCCTCGACGAGCTCGGGATGGGCGGGCGCTGCTCGCAATGACAGATTAAAGTAGGTACGCGTGACCGTGAGGAAATTTCGCTACTCGGAATTTGCTGGGTGGGGGGTCTGAAAACGTCATATTCGTGACGAATTACGTTTCCATGGTTTGGCTGGTTTGCCGAGGGTTCAGGTTGCCGGCGTGAGGCAGGGCCGTCTCGGCTGCTTGTTTCTTGGGTACCGAACGCGAGCGGGTATCCAATTTCGTGGCTTCGCTTAGTGATGAGAGGATTGCATATCTCAAAGTGATCCCGTCACGTTTCGGATTTCGTGGCTTGGGTGTCGAATTAGGTATTCGCTTGATTGGGCACAAATAGGGCGGCGGCGCGTTGTGGGCACCGCTGCTTTGTTCGTTGCGGTGCTACCATTGAGGTACTGGTGGTTCGTTCTCGACCTCTGGAGATGAATCGTGATGCTTGGTCAGATTTCCATTACTGCGGATGCGTTGTGTGCCTTGCGAGTCGATGAGACGCTATCGGTGAGTGACAAACTTGAGTGCCACGCGTATAGCCGTGTGTTGTCCGCCAAAGGGGAAGAATGTCGAGTGGATGGCAACATCGTTGACGCGGAATCTTGGCATGTGCTCGCCCAAATTGCTGACATGATGTTTGAGCCTAGCAATACATCGGAGCCGTTCGCGCCCATGGCAGTGTGGGAGGGTCGCCGCACGATAATTCCTTCTGACCTTAAGGGGGTAGTTGGAGAGGCGATAGGCGTCTTAGGTCTTCGCGTCAGGGATCCCGAGTTTCGGGGACGATTGTTGGACATAGCTTGGGAGTCGAACCGAGATTGTTCTGCTGCTGTTGGCGCCGTGGAAGCATATCTCGCTAGCGCGAGGCGTTTGATGGACCCGGACGATTGGGTTCCGTATGTCGAGAGATGCGAGCGATCTCTCAGGTTGGCAGTGTCGTTGGGGCGTGGCGATCTCAAAGACTCTGTTTTATCGGAAATTGGAGGTACGGTCTTGTCGTTGGACGGAGAGGATCCTATGTACCTTACCTGCAGGTTGGTAGCGTTGTTGTTGGAATTCCGCTTTGGAGATTTGGATCGTCTGGCGTTTTTGTGCGATAAGGCTGCGACGGTCGCTCGGGACGCGATGGGGTTCGAGAGGGCTCGCGTTCACCTGTCTAATCTGGAGGTTTGTCGTCGCATCTTGGGAGATGGCGCGGGTGTGCGGTCGGCGAAGGAACGCTTTGCCGCGTGTCTGGAAGATGAAGGGGTTCTGCATCTTGAGTCAGGGAATAACATGGCGGCTGCAGATCGTTTGGAGAAGGCCCACGTGGCTTACCGGGAGATTCCAGATCGCGGTAAGGCGGGGGACGTTTACGTGATGCTGAGGACTGCGCAACAAGGGGTCGTCGATTCTATGACTACCTTGGAACTGCCGGCCACGGATTTCTCGGACGTTGCTGATGAAGCGCGTGCGTGGGTGCGTGGGTATAGCTTTGCTGATGCCTGGTGGCGATTGTTGATGATTCATCCGCCAATCAATTTCGATGACGTAGGGGAGGCTGTGAGAACGGATTGGGAAAATTCAGTGTGGTTACGTCTCGCGGCGCGGTCCACATTGGATTCGGATGGGCGAGTAGTCGCCCGTGGTTCGTCTTGGAATTCGGAAGGTTCTGAGGAATCCACTTGGGAGGACCTTGTGAGATACGCGTCGTGGTTCCAACAGATGTTTGGTTCTGCGATTATTCGACCAGCGGTACAACAGGTTATGCTGGAGCACGCTCCTTGCATCGATGATGTTTATGGGGTTGTCTGGAATAGTCCTCTCGTTCCGTTAGGACACGAAGGTTTGTTTGTGAAGGGTATCCTGTCAGGGCTCAGGGGCGACATGGTGGGCGCTATGTCGGTGTTGTTGCCGCAATTTGAGAACGGTCTGCGGCACCTTTTGTCTGGGGAAGGGGTTGAGGTGTCTTCAATGGACAAAATGGGCTACCAGGATGTATTCCAGATGGGTCGCATCTTGAGTTTGGAAGCATTGGTAGATGTGCTGGGCGACGACCTCGTGAAAGAGATGAGGATTTTGTTTACCGACAGGTACGGGCCAAGATTAAGGGACCGTATGAGTCATGGTTTGATGCCTTCCGATGAGTTCTATTCAGATATTTGCTTCTACGCTTGGTGGTTGATCTGCTACGTGTGCTTCAGCCCGTCGTTGGCAAGACGGGTTAATGCGTCGAGTCAAGATGGTGTAGGTGGGGTGGTTCGTTGCTGATTTGTTTGGTGATCCCCATTGGGGTAGGACTGTAACAGTTCAGAGTAGAGGGGAAACGAGCAGCTGACGGCAGGCGGCGAGAGGATTTAGACCTTGGGCGCGCCAGGTGCCGAAGATGGATGCCAGCGTCATCTTGTTCTCGGTGCCCTGCTCCGAGCGGGTGCCGCCGCTGATCTTGCGGCTGATGACCAGATGGCGCAGGCTGCGTTCGGCAGCGTTGTTGTCTGAAGGCACGTCCGGTTCGGCCACGAAGACGAAGAGTTCCTTGATGTGGCGCTCGATGCGTCGGCACAGCTTGGCCTGGGTTGCCGACGGGTCGTGCCGGAAAGGCTGGCCGAGGGCCAGCAGTTGTCGTTCCAGGGCCAGTTGGGCGGTGCGCCGCCGCTTGGCCTGGGGATGAGTGCAGGCTTTGGCCCGGTCGTAAATCCCGTGGACGGCGTCGGCCCACCTGGCCAGTGGCGCAGCATCGGGGTAGAGGGTGCGCAGGTCGTGGATGTCCCGCAGCAGGTGGGCCCAGCACCGCTGCTTGGGGCCGTCATAATGGTGGTAGGCGGCGTAGAAATCGCTGACCAATACTCCGGAGAAAGCATCGCTCAGCGCCTCGTCCACGACTGTTTTGCCCCGACCCCGCCGCAGGAAGTAGCGTTCGGTGGGGGTGCTGAAAGTCCACACGTAGCCGTTGGCCCCGCTCTGACGCCAGCCGGTTTCGTCGGCGTGGACCACTGGGCTGGCGCGGATGCGGTCCAGGATCGCGGCCACTGCCGGTTGGGCCCGCTGCGCCGTGCGATGGATGGCGCTCACGATGGCCCCCACGCTGAGGCGCAACTGATGCACGGTGTCCAGATACCACTGGACGCTGCGGATGGGCAGCCGCCCCTCTTCCCGCAGCGTGGCGATCAGGCTGAGCAGGTTGACGCCGAGGCGCTGCTGACCCAAGACCACGCCGCCCAGTTCCGCCGGAGGTGTGCAGCGCCGTCGGCAGGCCGGGCAAGTCCGAGCAATGTAGACGTGCTCGGTGACTTGCGCGGGAACCACCGGCAGCTCGATGACCTCCCGAGTGCGCTGGATCCAGCCGCCGGACCGGTGGGCGCCGCAATCGGGACAGTTCTCCATCACGTGCTCCACCCGGTGGGTCGGTGTCATGCGCGGGCGGGCGAAGCCGTGGCGTCGCTGCTTGCGGGGCCCCGGCTTCGCTGGGGGCTTCCGGCCCGATTTCGCCTTGAGGCCGGGCATTCGGAGCGGGCCGCCCGGTTTCGCCTGGCCTTCCAGTTCGGCAATCCGCCGCTGCAACCGCTCAATCACCGCCTGTAACTCGGCGATGATGGCAATGAGGACAGCGCGGTCGACGGTGGTCAGGTCCACTTCAGTATCCATGCCCGGTATATGACATAACCACCGCCACCCGTGCCAGCGTTCGGCAACCCGCCTTCGGCCAATTCACCTCACCAAGTCTGAACTGTTACCTGAATCTCAACGCCTTGCAGTTCGTAATAATCCTGGTTTTCTTCTACCTGCTGCTGGGAACCTTCATGGAAAGTTTCGCCATGCTGGTTACCACCATCCCCATCCTGGTGCCCTCACTGGAAGCAGTTGGCGTGGACCTGGTTTGGTTTGGCATCATCATGGTGATCCTGGTGGAAGCCGCGCTGATCAGCCCGCCGGAAGGGATCAACCTGTACATTCTGCACGGTGTTCGCCAGGATGTGGATGCGGAAATGGCGGCTCAAACGGAGGCGGCGCAGGAGGTGTTAAGAGAAAGCACGATCACCGACGTGTATATTGGCGTCATGCCCTTTATGGGGTGTATGGCGGCGGTGATTGCGCTGCTGTTCGTTTTCTCGGACATCGCCTTGTACGCGCCGTGTGTTTTCTACGACAATCTAACCGGCTACTTCGCGCTGGCGGACATTGCCAGGGAAGCCGGCGCCAACCCAGAGGTGATTGACCAAATTTCACGCGAAGCACTCCTGCCTCGTGAAGAGCAGATGCGGTTCCGGGAGCTGATCGACCTTACCATCATTCAGACTGGCGACCCAACGCTGGCGAACCTGGGTGCGGAAGGGGTGCAGGCCCAGATTAGAGAGAGTACCGGCGACCCCAGTGGTTGGGATCTGATGCGGTTCTGTGCGTCGGAGTTCCGCCCAAGGGCTTATGAATAAGGTGCGGGCAATAGTGCGACATTCTGACGCCTCCATCATTCGGTGGCGGCGTTTTTGTGAGAGTACAGTTGACGTTGACCCGACCCGTTGCCAGCGTTAACATACGCCAACGATGTATGCTCTGATACTGGCCGGCGGCAAGGGCGAACGGTTGCGTCCCCTTACCGACAAACTGCCTAAACCAATGATCGCCCTCGGCGGCCAGCCGCTGCTGTGGCATCAGGTGCGCTGGCTCCGGCGCTGTGGGGTTACGGACGCGGTGTTCCTGGTGGGTTATCTGGCCGAAGCAGTGGTAGAATTTTTTGGCGACGGCAGCGCCTTTGGTATCCGTGCGCACTACAGCCGTGAAGAAACGCCGCTGGGTCGCGGTGGTGCGCTGAGAAAGGGGCTTGAAATGGTGCCGGATGGAGCGGATGAGCCGGTGATCGCCATTAATGGCGACATAATTACCGACGCCGATTTGGGCAGGTTGCTGGCCGACTACCGTGCCCGCACCGCATCAAACCCCGACCATCTGGCGACGATACTGACCGTGCGTATGACCAGTGCTTATGGAATAGTTGATACCGACTCTGCTGGTTTGGTCAGGGATTTTCTCGAAAAAGCGCCGTTACCTTACGCTATCAACGGCGGCGTGTATGTTTTCAATCCGGCAATCAGGGAGTGGTTGCCAAAGGGGGGCGACCATGAAGACACTACGTTCCCGACGCTGGCGAAGCAGGGGCGAATGTCTGCGGTGCATACTGACGCATTCTGGCGCAGCGTGGACTCGATGAAGGACATGGCGGATGTCGAGCAGCATTTGACCGGGAGGTCCGTGGCGGGCCATCAGGCGGTACGGTGATAACACCATCAAACGCCAGGACGATTGCCGACATGGCAGCCGCAATCAAAACCAACATCCAGTTGGCGATTGTTGGGAAGGACGAGGTGATTGAATACACCTTGGCGGCGCTCTTCAGCGGCGGGCACATCCTGGTCGAAGATGTGCCGGGTATCGGCAAGACCACATTGGCCCGGTCATTGGCCTACTCGCTGGCGTGTGAATTCCGGCGCATACAGTTCACGCCTGACTTGATGCCGTCGGATATCACGGGCGTTCACTATTACAACCAGCGCACCGGGGAGTTCGAGTTTCGACCGGGGCCGGTTATCTCCCAAATTGTGCTGGCCGACGAAATAAACCGCGCCACGCCGAGGACACAGTCCGCGTTGCTAGAGGCAATGGCCGAGCAGCAAGTTACCGTGGATCAGGACACCGTGGAGTTGCCGTCGCCGTTTCTGGTGCTGGCCACCCAAAACCCCATCGAGCTGGAGGGCACGTTTCCGCTGCCCGAAGCTCAAATCGACCGCTTCCTGCTGCGGTTGCGCCTCGGGTATCCATCTGAGGATGACGAAACAACGATGCTGGAACGGTTTGAGGATGACGATCCGTTACGGTCGCTGCAACCGGTCGCGACCGCCGCCGAGGTAGTGCGTGTCCAGAACATGGTGCGTCAGGTGTACATCGACCCGGTGTTGCGAACCTACCTGGTGCAGCTGACCCGAGCCACGCGCAGCCATCCCGACGTGGAACTGGGAGCGAGTCCGCGGGCGACGCTGGGGCTTTACCGTTGCGCACAAGCACTGGCCGGTATCCGCGGGCAGGAATACGTAACGCCGGACGACATCAAGGCATTGGCCGTACCGGCGCTGGCCCACCGGATCATCCTCAAAAGTATGGCGCGATTGCGGGAACGCAGCCAGGAGTCGGTGATTGCCGAATTGCTGGAAGAACAACCCGTTCCGATTTAGGCGTTTTGCCCGCGTTGCCTTATGGTGAGGGCGTCCGTAGAATTGAATAGCGGAGTCAGCCGTTAGCACGTTGATGTGAACTTATACGCAGGCGCTCAGGAGTTTGTTTTGACCACTGCAGATCAATCCGAAATTATCCTTTATACGCATCCGGACTGCCCATTCTCGGCGCAGGCGAAGATGCACTATCGCCGCCAGCGGGTGGCGTATACCGAAATTGACGTGTCGAAGCGGCCCGACCAGGTGCCGGCTTTGCTTGAGCTATCAGGCGGAGAGCGGATTACGCCGATTATCGTGGAAAACGGCACGGTAACCATTGGATTCCAAGGCGGTTTTTGAGACTTCTAGCATGAGGAGCCGTGGGCTCCCTAAAGGTGCACAGAGTCGGATTTATCGACCGGTTTGCGGTACAGCGGACTGGATTACAGCATCGTGCGAGATAGTGTCAGGTCGCCATTGCAGGATTGGAACGAAAGTGCTAATATCTGCGTAATTCAGGTGCGAAGGTGAGGAAGAATACAATGGCAATCAACGCTGAGACACTCAATCTGGACAAGGACAAACTGGCGGCTTTGGAACTTGCCCTGGGCAAGATCGAAAAAGACCATGGCCGCGGTGCGGTGATGCGTGGTAACGACCAGGTGGCTCACCTGATTACCAACGTGATCCCAACCGGCTCGCTGTCACTGGACCTGGCATTGGGCGTCGGTGGATTGCCGCGCGGACGGGTTACTGAAATCTATGGCGGGGAGTCGGCTGGCAAATCCACGCTGGCGATTCACATAATGGCAGAAACGCAACGGATGGGTGGTTTGGCAGCGTATATTGACGTCGAGCACGCGCTGGACCCGCAGTATGCTACGAATTGCGGCCTCGACCTGGACAACCTGCTCATTTCCCAACCCGACTCTGCCGAACAGGCGCTGGACATCACGGAGCAATTGGTGCGCAGCGGAGCGATTGACGCCATCATCATTGACAGCGTGGCTGCGCTGGTGCCCCAGGCCGAGGTCGACGGCGATATGGGTGATGTGCATGTAGGGATGCAGGCCCGCCTGATGTCGCAAGCGCTGCGGAAACTCACCTCTGCAATCAACCGGTCGCGGACCGCGGTGGTATTCGTCAACCAGATTCGGGAAAAAATCGGCATTTCCTATGGAAGCCCGGAGGTTACGCCCGGCGGGCGCGCATTGAAGTTCTACAGCTCGGTCCGTATCGACCTGCGCCGGAGCGAATCCCTCAAGCAGGGTACGGAAATCATTGGCAACCGGGTACGGGCCCGCATTGTGAAAAACAAGGTGGCCGCGCCTTTCCGGGTTGCCGAATTCGACATAATGTTCAACCACGGAATCAGCAAGATGGGCGATCTGCTGGACATAGGTGTAACGAGAGGTATCGTTAAAAAGGCTGGCGCTTTTTATTCCTATGAGGACACGCGTTTGGGTCAAGGCCGGGAGAACTCCAAGAACTTCCTGTCCGAGCGTACCGACATCGCGGAAGCCATTGAGGCGCTCATTCGCCACGTCGAAGAGCCAGATTCAACCCCTGCGGATGAAGCCGGCAACGGCCATAAGGTCGCCGACGCAACGGACGCCGAATCGCACATCGCTAATACTGACGCGGGCAGCCTGAATTAGGGTGATGGTCAACCTTCTGGGTCAGTCGCTGGCGCCCGAAGATTCGCAGGCCGCGGATGATTCCTACGACCGAGCGTTGCAGGTAGCGTATCGGTTCGTAGGGTTTCGACCCCGGTCGGTTGGTGAAGTTCGCCACCGCTTGAGTAAGGACTTCGCTGCCGGTCTGGTGGACCGGGTGGTGTCAACGTTCATCCGGTACGGCTACCTGGACGATGCCGAATTCGCCCGTCAGTGGCGCGAGAGTCGGGAACGACGGAATCCACGCGGCGCCACGTTGCTGCGAAGGGAGTTGCGCGACAAGGGAATCGCCGAGGGATTGATCGAAGCGACCCTGGATGATGTCGACGAGGCAGAAAACGCTTATCGTGCCGGAAGGAGGCGGGCGGAACGATGGTTAGGGTCGGAGGGATTGGCCTACCATGTATTCCGACGCAGGATGTGGGATTATCTGCAACGTCGTGGATTCGGCGGCGGTGTTGCCCATCAGACGGTGACCAGGTTGTGGGGAGAATTCTCTACCCCTGACTCTGCCTAGAGGCGCACCCGCCCCACGGCGATGAGGACTCCTCCGCATGTGCTCAATATGGACCAAAGGCTGATAAATCGAGGACCTCCCAGCAAAGATAGCGAGATTATTAGCGTAAGGACAACGGTTCCTCCGGCGATGTACATCAAGCCTCGGCTACGCTTGAGGTTGACGGCACGGCTGATGAGATCGCCGGCTGCGTAGCCAACGGCGATGGGCATCACGACGAAGGCCAGACCCCCGATATACGCACCGGCTAACACCCAAAGGATTACTCCCAATACCACGATGACAGCTGCGGCTGCCAATGCGCGGAAATAGTTGGTTGGACGCACATCGAATGTGGGTAACGGTTGGGCTCGTCCGCACTCCCGGCACCTGATACCTACCGGAACCTGTACCAGGCATTGGGTGCACATGGGGCGCCGACATTGGCCGCACGACAGCCCCGTTGAGACGGTGGGATGCCAGTGGCACGTGATGGTCTGATTTCCGGTTTGCTGTTCTACCATGCTGGTATGTTCGCTCGCTTGGGCCGTGGATTTGTGTGCGGCTGATTATAACCCGTCGGGCGATTGCGGGGCCAAGGGATTGGAGCGCGGGATCAGTCTGGTTGCCTGGATAGCCACTGTGATCGGTCAGGGATGTCCCGGTCTCTCAGGAGGCGGTTAATCAAAACCGGGATGGCTGGCGCGCCTTGGGGTAACCCCTCTCCGTTGGACGTAATGCGTTTGATTAAGATCAATGCGGCTCCGCTGGCGGCAATCGCGGCCAGCTGCTCCGGCGCGCCTGCCAACAGCCATTGTGGCGGCAGGAGCAAACACACGAGCGGATATGTCGCCAGCGCGACTGCGAGGCATTCCGCAGAACGGCGGGTAGCCCACCATCCGAGCAAGTACGGTATCAACGCGACCAGAAAACCGGGCGGAGACATTGCCAATAACCCGCCGCTCCATACCCCCACGCCGCGGCCGCCGGTGAAACGCAAAAAGGGAGACCAGTTGTTGCCGACAATGGTAAACAGTGGTGTGACCGATAGAGCCCATCCGTATGCCTCCAGTCCCAGGGCAAAATGTCCCAACAAGATTGGACCTCCACCGCGGGCGAGTTCGATGGCTCCTACTACAGGAAACCAGTGCTTGCCAAGCTGGCTGGTGAGGTTGCTGGCGCCGACATTTCCGCTGCCACGGGAACGTAAGTCGATGCCGCCGACAGCTTTGGCTATCAGATAGGTGGTTGGAACGGCACCTACCAGATATGCGAAACCCCATAGGGCGATCAGGGTCATCATGGGGGCCGGGTGCTTATAGCGTCAGCAATTGGGCCCAAAGTGATTGGGCGACTAGCGTGCGGCTGCCAACCGACGGGCGGCTTCTTCCAGGCGCTCAACCGATTCCATCGGCGGGCCGTTTACGCCAGGGAGCGGCTCTTTGGAATTGCCACTATGGTGGTAGTCGCTGCCGCCGCAGGGTATCAGGTCGTAGGCTCTCGCCACGTCAGCCAGCCAATCGACGGTGGCCTCGTCGTACATCGAGTAATGCACTTCCATGCCGTGTAAGCCAGCGGCTTTCAACTCTTCAACCGTTTCGATGAGTGATTGTTCAGGTTCGGGTTCATTTCCGCGGCGCTCGAACCAGGGGTGGGCGAAAACGGCGACGCCGCCAACATCGTTCAACAGCTTCACTGCATCGGGGGGCGTTAGTTTGCTACGCTCCACGTAAGCCTTGCCGTTACGACCCAGATATTCTCGAAACGCGTCTGAACGTTCTGTGAAATATCCGGCTTCAACCAGGGCGTCGGCGACGTGCGGCCGCCCTACTGAAGCGTCGCCGGCGATTTCCAGCACCCGCTCCCATTCGATGTGCATGCCGAACTCGGCCAGCTTCTTGACCATCCCCTCGCCGCGGGCCAGCCGACTCTTTCGGAAGGTGGCCAGGATGTCCTGAAACCCCGAGTCGTCGACGTCCATGAAATAACCCAGCATATGCACTTCGCCGCCGGGTACATCGCAACTCAGTTCGACGCCTGGAATCAACCGCATACCGGGAATGGTGTCAACGGCACGCTGCGCTTCAACCAGGCCGGCGGTGGTGTCATGGTCGGAAACCGAGATGGTCTGCAGGCCTTTGGATGCGGCCAACTGCACCAGTTCCGTTGGCGTTAAACGGCCGTCGGACGCGGTGGTGTGCATATGGAGGTCAACGGCGATGGGCATCAGCGCTCCAGGGAGGTTGCGAAGTAGTGCAAGAGTCAGTCGACAGTGCGGTCAATTCTGACTATGTCGACGGCGCGCCCCGAATCGTCGTCAATGTCGATCAGTACCGAGTTTAGAATGCAGGGGCCCTCAGCCGGCTCAAATCGCTGGGGTAAACCGGTGCGGAATTTTTCCAGCACTGGTGCACGCTCGGTTCCGATCACTGAATCCACGGGGCCGGTCATGCCCAAGTCACTGACGTAAGCGGTGCCGCCGGGCAGGATGCGCGTGTCGGCAGTGCCAACGTGGGTGTGGGTGCCTACGACTGCGCTGACGCGGCCATCCAGATACCATCCTAAGCCCTGCTTCTCGGAGGTGGCTTCGGCGTGAAAATCCACGATTACGAACTTGGGAGGTTGACCTAGCGCTTGTTGAGCCTCGTCCAACCTCTGGTCGGCTTCGCGAAACGGGCAGTCGATTGGGGGCATGAAGACACGACCCTGCAGGTTCAGCACCATGACATCGCCTTGCATCAACCAACCCCGGCCTGGTGCGCCGAAGTAGTTGGCCGGACGCAGCAACGGGAATTCGTCGAAATGGGGCAGGATTTCCCTCTTGTCCCAAATGTGATTGCCGGAAGTCATCACATCTACGCCGGCGTCGAGGAGTTCCTGGGCCGTTTTGGGGGTTAATCCAAACCCGCCGGCAGTGTTCTCGGCGTTGGCGGTCACCAGGTCGATGTTCAGATCGCGGCGCAGTCCCGGCAACAGACGAGCAAGAGCTTGCCGACCCGGTTTGCCGATTATGTCGCCAATCATCATGACTCGCATGGTGGTGGTTATCTCCCAAGTCCACAGAGTATTCTTTGGCCGAAGTAATGGGTCCGAAGCAGCCGGGGGGACGCTTCGGACCCTCAAATCCAGTGCCAGACTAGACTGGAATCGGTTAGCGGGCGATGCTTTCCTCGCGCGTCTCCCGTATCACCGTAACCTTAATCTGGCCGGGGAACTGCAGGTCCTGGGAAACCTTGCCAGCGATATTACGCGCGAGCGTGGCGCAGGCCACATCGTCCACGTCGGTGGGACTGACCATCACCCGTACTTCGCGGCCGGCCTGGATCGCGAATGCACGCTGCACGCCCTCAAAGCTGTTAGCGGTGTCTTCCAGCTCACGCAGGCGTTTGGTGTACTGCTCGATGGACTCTTTGCGAGCTCCGGGGCGGGCGGCGCTGATGCCGTCCGCAGCGGCGACCAGGAAAGATTCGATGCTGGTGTGCTCGTCGTCGTGGTGCTCCAGTACGCAGTTGGAAACGACCGCGGTGATCCCATTGCGGGTGGTAAGGTCGTACCCGATTTCTGCGTGTGGGCCGGGGATTTCATGAGTCATTGCCTTGCCAATGTCGTGCAACAGGCCGCCGGAGCGCGCCACCTGCACGTTGGCGCCGACCTCCGCGGCCAACATACCGGACAGCAGGCCGACTTCGATGGAGTGGGTCAGTACGTTTTCACCATAGCTGTAGCGGAATTTGAGCCGACCCAGCAGTCGGATCAATTCGGGATCCAGCCCGCTGACGCCAACTTCAAAGGTGGCCTCTTCGCCGGCCTTCCACATGGTTTCTTCGATGTCGCGAATTGCCCGGTTGACACTCTCTTCGATGCGGGCGGGCTGGATGCGCCCGTCCTTCACCAGTTGGGTGAGCGCCAGTCTGGCGATTTCACGGCGGACCGGGTCAAAGCACGACAGCGTGACAATACCCGGGGTGTCGTCGACGATAATGTCGACGCCGGTTTGGGCTTCCAGAGCCCGTATGTTACGTCCTTCGCGGCCGATGAGACGACCCTTCATCTCATCGTTGGGCAGGGAAACAACAGCGGTAGTGCTTTCTGACACTACGTCGGTAGCAAGACGGTTGATGGCGAGTGTAACGATGCGCCGGGCGTTTTCGTCCGCCCTGGACTGGTGCTCCTTCTCCAGCTCGTAATAGCGGCGAGCCAGGTCGTGGGAGGCTTCATCTTCACTGCGCTTGAGCACGATGTTGCGTGCTTCGTCAATGGTTAATGACGCAATGCGTTCCAGCTCGCGGGTATGTTGTTGTTTGATTTCTTCGGCTTTTTCCATGGCGGAACTGGCCTGCGATTCCCGGTTTTCCAGCTCCGTTTCCTTCCCCTCCAGGCTCGCCGTTTTCTGGTCGAGTTGTTCTTCACGTTGAATATAACGACGCTCTATCCGGTTCAATTCGCGTCGTTGCTCGGTGATTTCCTTGTCGCCGGCTTCCCTGACTTTCAGCGCCTCTTCCTGGGCTGCCAGGATTATTCTGCGCTTCTCAGATTCGGCCTGTTCGACAGCGTATGCAGCATCCTCGCGGCTGCGTTGCAACTTGTTACCGTCTTTTTTGGTGCTAAGCAGCAGCCAAACGACTGCTCCGATTCCTGTTGTTAACCCCGCTGCCGCGAGGACGGACAGGATAATAAGTAGCGACATAGACCCTCCCAAGTCCGTCCGAGCGCGCGCTCGGGATATGTTTACCCTTATCACATCCTAATGTCGGGTATAGGCAAAGTCAAGAAATGCGTTGCCGGTTCAAACCTGGTTGGCGTTGAGTCGGGGATGTTGCATAGCGGCGTCCGGAAGGTTGCCGGCGCTGGGAAAAAGGACAAGGAAAATGACGGCGGCGGCGTGGTAATATGGCAGCACATTGTTGGATATTCACGCTGGAGGTTGGCCGTATGGCGTCGCATTCCCTGGGGTTGTCATTGCATGAGGCGGCGCGCCGTATGGGTGTCCCGTTCACCGTGGAAAACGAGCCGGTGGACCGGTTCGTGAAAGCCAACGGGCTGAATCTGCATTATTTGGAATGGGGCAATCCCGACCTGCCGACGATTGTGATGCTGCACGGGATCAGTCAACAGGCTCACAGCTGGGATTTCATTAGCCTGCCGCTGTCGGTGGATTACCACGTTCTGGCGTTGGATCAACGGGGCCACGGGGACACGGACTGGTCACCCAATGGCGACTATTCCACTGACATTTACGTTCAGGACGTGGACGGTTTCATCAATGCGCTGGGACTGCGCAACTTCCACCTGATGGGCCATTCGATGGGCGGGCGCAACAGCCTGGCGTGGGCGTCGGGACGGCCGGGGACGCTGCGGTCGCTGTCGATAGTGGACACCGGGCCGGAAACGCAAAGGCGCGGTCAGAACCGAATCCAGGAGTTCCGCGAGCTACCGGACGAGCTGGATACTCTGGAGGAGTTCGCCCAACGGGTGATGGAGTACACGGGCCGCAACCGCGAACAGACGATGGGCGCGTTGAAATACAGCATTCGCCAGCGCGAAGATGGCAAGTGGACGTGGAAGTACGACCAAGCGATGCGAGTGCGAGGGTTCCGCGCCGCCGCCTGGACGCCGGAGCAGCTGTGGGCCGGCTGGCGCAAAATTGATTGCCCGGCGCTAGTGGTAAGGGGCGAACGCAGCGATATTTTCGCAGACGAAACGATGGTGAAGATGGCAGCGGAGCATCCGGACTGCACGACGGTTACCGTGGCGAACGCCGGGCATCTGGTGCAGGGCGACAACCCGCCCGACTTCCTGGCCGCCGTACGTGGCCTGCTGTCTCGCTTCGACTAGTAGCTGCGCCGGGATGCAGTCGGATCGTCGCTCAGAATTGCAGCACCCGAGGGAGCAACTCCCCCAGCGCGTAACCCAGGGCGGCTGATGCAGCGCCGATGCCGAGTATCTCCAGTCCTTGCAGCAGGGGCGACTTGCGCACGATGCGGCCTTTGGTCAATCCCAGCGCGAACAGGCCGGCCAGGGATAAGCCGATCGACAACCCGACGGTTACGGGACTGACGGTAAGGAAGAAGTAGGGAGCAATCGGCAGTATCGCCGACAACCCGAAGGAGACGCCCATCACCAGCGCGTCTTTGACCGGACTGCCGCCGATGTCCGGGCTGATGCCGAGTTCTTTTTCAAGCAGGGTGTTCAGCCAGAGGGTTTGGTCCTGGGCGATGTCGTTGGCCAGGTGCACGGCGTTTTCGTAGGTCTGTCCCTCGCGTTGCAGCAGGATGACGAGCTCGGCGAATTCCTCGGCCGGCTTCTCTTCCAGCTCGCGCAGTTCCCGGGCAATCTCCCCATCGCGAACATCCTGCTCTGCGCGCGAACCGAGATAAGCGCCGGCGGCCATGCTGATGACGCCGGCGGCAATCGCCGCCAGCCCAGCAACCAGCACCGTGGAAGTGGTTCCCACTGCCGCCGCTACCGATGTGGTCAGCGCAACGGTGCTGATGATGCCGTCTTGCGCCCCGAACACAACCTCGCGCAGCCGCCCCAGGTTTGCCACGCGGAAGGGTTCCCGGTCCACTTCCATGGCCGCCGTGATGTAGGTGTCCAGGTCGGGTGTGATCGCCTCCCCGTGCGATGTTGCCATTGCAGGTTCGACGGCGCCGGCGTCTAACTGGGTCTGAGCGATGCGGCCGACGTTGCCGTCGCGGGCCGGCGCGGAATGCAAAGCGGCCAACGCGTTGGTGAAGGCGGTCTGGTGGAGTTTTTCGCGTTCCATCGCCAGGGTGAAGGCGCGCACGGCATCGGTGCGGCCCTCGTCGTGCGCCTGCTGGATCATGCGGGGATACATGCGGCTGTATTCCCGGGTCTCCCCTTCAATGACCTTGGTCAGATTGGTTTCGGTGTCCGCGATGTCGCCGGATACGCGGAGGTGATTGATGCCGTGAATGGTTTCAGCGCCGGCAACCTCCTGGAATACCTGCGCTACCTCGGGTAACCCGTCCTCCATTGCCTTGTGCGCGTAGGCAGTATAGGTCAGGTGGGCCAACGCTTCCGACACGATGGCTTGCCACAGGTTGCGGTCGGTTGGCGACAGCTCAGATATTGCGGTGGTGGGTTTGGCGCTCATTTCTCAATTCCTGGCAATGTTGCGGGCCCTGGCAACGTTGCGCCTTTTGGACTCGGATCTAGGCAAATTGCCAACCGGGTAGCGTGGCGGGCGTCGCCATCCCCTACATAGCCGGGCTTGGCGTCGGCGGACGCGAGCCCGCCTACAGACGCGGCGAACCGTGGTGCGCCATGACCAGCCAATCGTCGCCGGACCGGACGAAGATGTTGGTGGCCAGTACCCCAAAACCCTGGGCCTGGCCCTGCACCACGCTGGTAATGCTTTCCACGCAGGTGACGAACCCGCAGTTGCCCTCAACGGCCACGTGAACGTAGTGGATGTTGAAGTGCATCAGGGCGGCGCCGTTGAAAATGCTTTGCCAGGAGCGGCGGATGTCGGTCCAGCCCACGATGGGCTGCCAACCTGGGTGGACGCAAAGCGCCCGCTCCGACCGCTCGCAGACCGCGTCCATTTCAGCGATGTCCAGCGAGCCAAAGGCGTCGTAGAAACGCTGGTTGGCGTCTTTCAGGGACTGAATTTCGTCGGGTTGTGGCGTCATCTGGATAATCCACTCGTGGTCAGGTAAGCAGCTTTTTGGCGAAATCGTCCACCTGGCGCAGGGCCGCGTCTCGGGGAGCGCTATCGGCAAACACCATGGCCCGCGACGCGCCGGCGTCCTCAAACGCTTTCAGAATTTCGGGGTCGGCGGGCTGGCCGAAGACGGATACTTCTATCGAGTCAGGGTCACGACCGGCATCCGCAGCCAGGCGTGCGATTTCCTCGCGGCCTTCCCGCAGTTCTTCCGGCGTGATGCGGTTGGGCATCCAGCCGTCGCCCCAGGAAACCACGCGGCGGAAGACATTCCTGGCGCGTCCGCCAATCAACACCGGCGGGTGCGGTTTCTGCACCGGTTTCGGCGATGAGTAAATGGGCGGGAAGTCAATGTATTTACCGTGGAATTCACCCGCGTCTTTGGTCCACAGTTCTTTCATGGCCTGTATGGACTCGCGCGTGTAACCGATGCGCTGGGAAAATTCGATACCGAATAGCTCGGTTTCTTCCCGGAGCCAGCCGGTGCCGATGCCGAAGAGGAACCGACCGTCGCTGAAGTGGTCGAGGGTGGCTATTTCTTTGGCCAGCAGGATCGGATTGCGTTCAGGCACGAGGCAAATGCCGGTACCCAGTTTGAGCGTGGACGTTACCGCAGAAGCCCGTCCGAGCGCAACGAAAGGATCGACGCATTCGTAGTACATCTGCGGGATTGTTCCGTCGGGGGATCCCGGCCAAGGCGACTTGGGGCCGGCGGGGATGGCCGGGTGTTCTGGAACCCAAAGCGATTCGAACCCGTGAGCTTCGCAAGCTTGCGCCAACTCGGCGATGTCAATGGAAGATTGGGTGACAAACATCGCGATGCCAATATTCATGGACGCTAACCCCTTTGGTACGGATTGTAGACATCCTTCGGAACAAGTTCCCGAAGAACCGGCCGGCTATAACAACCTGATTATAGCAAAAGGAGGGGGCCGGAACCGACTTACGCCAGCCCCAGCCCCTTGGTTGCTACCAGTGAGCGGCGGTGGTTACGCCTGGGGTGAAAACGCCGCAGGCACTAGGATTTTGGTTTGCTGACCAACCAGGAATTCCCGGGTGGGCGGTGGCCAATGCGGCGAGGACGAGGCTTCCGCGCGAGTCTTGTCCCGATCCGCCAGGTCGGCGTAGGGCCAGATGTGGACCCACTTGTTCAACCCGCCGAATTCGGAGTACATGCCGGCGGCCAGCGGCGAGAACTTTTCCCGGTGTTCAATGGCGGCAGACCAGATGTCCAGCACCTTGGGCATCGTTCCGTTCTGGTACTCGTAAATTCGCATCTCATAGATATTGCCCAGCTTCTGCCCGCCGCCCATGGGGCGCATGAAGGGCGCCGGGTGGTACACCTCAGACTCCATGTGCTGGATGGTGCCCTGGCTATCCGGAGGCCAGTTGGGGTCTTTGCTGGCGGCGGCGCGTACTTCCTCGCGCTCGTCGAGGCTCTCGTAGGGCCAGATATGGATAACCTGGTTCAGCGGGCCAATCTCGGTATGAAAGAAGGCCGCCAGCTTGGAATACTTTTCACGATGGGGCAGGGCCTTGGCGAAGGCATTTTCAAAGATGGGAACTCCGCCGGGCTTGAGGTCGTAAGTCCGGACTTCGTAAATCATGTAACCGCACCTCCGTATGTGCAAGGTTTCGCCAACGTCTGCTCGCACCGAACGCCTGCTCGCACCAAAGTTGGATTGGCGGGCGCGCCAGGTGCATGGTCGTCAACGCCGGCAGTCTAGCAGAATGGCGTAAGTAGCGGCAAGGCAACGTGCCGTGAGGTGGGGTGTTTTGTTCGTCCACTGATATCGACTGCCCTGTGTATCAAATGTCCCGTGCATCCTGAGCTTGTCGAAGAATCGCTTGGGTTGGTGAATGGCCGCAAGCTCATGGTTCGACCGGCTCGAGGTGATCCTTCGACAAGCTCAGGATGAGCGCGCAGATTTTAGGGCGGACAAGAAGGGAAATGTTTGGGCAGGCAAGCAGGAAGGTGTTTGGGCGGATAAAGGGAAGTTGTTGCACGGAAAAACGAAAGACTCTGATCGTTGTCGGCGCATCGTTCGCATTGGCTTGGGCGGGTTGATATAATCGGTATCAATCCGGCGTGACCGGTGTTTGAAACGACCAGAGACGGCAAAACATGGGGGCGAGACGATCTCGCCTGCATTACAAGGAGGTTACTGGCTATGGGTGCAACGGAAATGGTAGCCAAGTGGATCGTTGATACTACCTACGAGGACATACCCCCGGATGCGATCAGGGTGGCGAACGAGTCCTGTTTTGACCTGCTCGGCGTTATTCTGGCCGGCTCTACTCAGAAGGTTGGGGAGATCATTCGGAGCTATGCCGGAGAGTTGGGCGGAACCGAAGAAGCCACGATCCTGGCCTCCGGCGAGCGCACCTCGGTGCAGAACGCGGCGCTGGTTAACGGCACAATGGGCCACGCGCTGGATTACGACGACTTCGGCGGCTTCGGGCACCCGACGGTTGCGATTTTCCCGGCGTTGCTGGCCCTGGGCGAGAGCATCGGCGCCACCGGCCGCGACCTGATGGAGGCCTACATCGTGGGCTGTGAGGTTGGTTTGGCGGTGGACTACGCCACGCACTACCACAGCCAGCAGATGCACCGCGGCTTCCACAGCACTGCGATTCTGGGCAGGCTGGCGGCGGCGGCGGCCTGCGCCAAGCTGCTCAAACTGGACGCCCAACAGACGTCGATGGCGCTGGGCATGGCCGGCTCGATGGCGTCTGGTGTCATTCACAACTTTGGCACGATGACCAAGCCATTGCACGCCGGCATGACTTGCCGCGACGGCGTGATGGCCGCGCAACTGGCGCAACGCGGTTTCACCGCCGGCGACCAGATTCTGGAGCATCCGGTGGGTTTCACCGCCACCGTCATCGGGGAAGAGGGCGTTGACCTGGAAGCAGCCGCCCAGCAGTTGGGCAAACCCTTCCGGGTGCAGGACGCGCTGATTATCAAGAAGTATCCGTCCTGCGGCGGCAACCACGCCATGCTGGACAGTATCTTTGGGTTGATGCGGGAGCACGAATTTTCGCATCAGGACATCGCCAATGCCGAAGTTGTGCAGTCCTACGCCTCCACGGTCATGCTGTACGAAGAGCCTGAGTCCGACCTGAAAGGCAAGTTCAGCGCCAAGTACAATATGGCGGCGGCGCTGGTGGATGGCGAAGTCGGTATCGACACTTTCACAAATGACAAGATCGCCGAACCGGCGGTGCAGGACATGATGGAACGGGTGTCCCTACGGGTGCAGTCCAAGTGGGAGCTGGGTGGCAGCACCGTATCCAAGGGCGTGCCCATTCGCATCACGCTGAACGATGGGCGAGTTTTCGATCACGAAACCCCGCGCGGCGAGATTCTGGGCAGCCAGGTAAATCCTTGGGGCATGGAAAACATCGCCAGCAAGTTCCGGGAGAACGTGGCTAGGGTGCTGTCGGAGGAACGCATCGAGGATGCCGTGCAACAGTGGCACGATGTTACCGAGGTGCAGGACGTAGGCTCGGCGATCCGGGGAACGCTGGTTCGCTAACCGCCCAACGGTCCAAGTTGCCTACTATTCGCAGGTTGCGTGCTATTCGGGGGAGGTTGAAAAGCCTCCCCTTTTTTCGTCCTATGCGGGATTCTCTGTGGCGCAGATTGTTTGGTCAGCTCTGTTTACCACCAGGTCTGACGCTCTCTCCGCGGTCGGCCAGGCGTCCCTGGAAAATGGTGTGTTGCGATCCCGTGGAGTTGATGACGATGGTGAACAGCGTGATGTACGGACCGATCGCTCCACGGATGGCAACATGGTGAACCGGTTGCGTCACCTCTTGCCACACCGTTTCCAGCGCTGATGCCTGCGCTTTGTTGATGCCCAACGCAACCATCAGCAATGACAGTGGTGGCAGAATCACGGTGAGCGTCCATCCCCAGAATCCGGCGTCGGTGAGGGCACTCAAGACCACGGCAACCAGCACGGCCAGCACGGCCAGCAGAAGAAGCGGCAATCTCGTGTACAGTTCGCGGCCTTTAACCAGGGTTATGACTGCCATCAGCGCGAAAGTCGCGGCGGTTAACACACACGCTGCTACTATCGATTCGTTGGTGTAGTCGCCGAACACCCGTGCTGACGTCAGCCCGCCCACGACGCAGAATGACAGATAGAGCAAAGTCAACCGGCGGGCGCCCATCCGCCCGACGAATACAGACAGGGCAAACAGTCCGGCCAGCCAGACCACGATGCAGATGGCGTACCCGGCGACACCAGTGTCATCAACCAACCCGGTCAGATGCGTAAGCCACGCCACAACGCCAGTGGCGGTCGCTCCGGCGACCATCCACAGATACATCCTTGGGATGGCGGCTCTGAAGATTACCAGGCCCCGCTCGTCGTCGACCGCGAAGTTGCTGGTCGATGTGGACCGAGGTGGCTGTGCTGGAATAGCCATGTCGCACCTCATGCGGCCCGACTGTGATATGGCGTGAGCAGTGGTTGGTGCGGCTGGAGACGAGCTGGGTATTTGTGCCGCCCCTGGAATTGACGGGTTTAAGGTTCCAGCCGGACGGTGTCACCGACGTTAATTTCGCCGCCTTGCAACACGACGGTCAGGATGCCGCGTCGCCCAAAGATTTCCTTTTGCAAGCCCGGGATCAGGGCGTCCATTTTCTGGCAAGGCTCGCAATCGCCAGTTACCTCCAGCGTAACGTGGTTGTCTTCCGTGCCGATGAAGAACACGTTGCCCTGGGTGGCCTGGGACAGATCCATGCCGGTAATGGTGATGTTTTCCTTGACCTGTCCGGGTTGAAGGCCGTATTTGTCCAGGGTTTCCTTGTCCATAACCAGCACTTGGCGCAAGTTCCTGGGGTTGCGGCTGCGATCGCCATCCAGGCCTTCTGCTGAGATTGCGCGCGCAGATTCCACCGGATCGGAGGGAGTGCCTTTGACGCGGGCGATGTGGAGATTCACGATGTTACCGGATTGCATGAAGTGTCTCCTCGGATTGGCTTCGGATTCGGATGGGAATTCAGATACCGGGATTGTAAGGTACGGCGGGAAAGATTGGCAAACGACGCGGCGCGACGGAAACAGGCGGAGGCCCCGGGGTGCCGGGGTTGCCCGGAGGCCCCGGGTTCCGGGGTTGTTCGGTAGCCGGCGGCCCACGCCTTGGGTAGAATGCAGGGCAATCTAGGCTCCGGCGTGGGTCGGAGTAATGTGAGGTCCTGCTATGGCATACGAGTTTATCAAGACGGAGGTGGTGGACGGCGTGCTCGTGATGACGATGCACGACCCGCCGACGCGGAACGCCCTGGGTACCCAGATGGCCGGCGAGATGTTCGAGCGGTTGGACGAATTTGAAAACAACCCGGAAGAGCGCGTTCTGCTGCTCACCGGCACCGACCCGTCGTTTTGCTCCGGCGCCAACGTGCGCGGGTTCCGCCAGCGTATTGAGGAACGTGAAGGTCAGGCGGAGGATGAACCGCTGACCTGGGGCAAGATGGAATACATGCTGGGGCGGCGCCAGAGCGTCGAAAGCGGGCCCCGGGTCAACTTCGTACCGCTACGCATCCACAACCTGCAGAAGCCTTCGATTGCGATGGTAAATGGGCCGGCGGCCGGCGTTGGCTGCGGCCTGGCGCTGTCGTGCGACATCAGGGTGGTTGGCGACAGCGGGAGGTTGTCGGAGCGGTTCGTCCTCAACGGTCTGATTCCGGGGGACGGCAGTTGCTGGCAGTTGCCCAAGCTCATCGGCACCAGCAACACGTTGCTGCTGCAGTACACCGGGGACTGGATGGGCGGCGAAGACGCGGTGCGCATCGGGTTAGCCAGCAAGAGTTTTCCCGACGACCAGTTGATGGAAGGCACCATGGAGTTGGCGACGCGCATCGCCAAAGGGCCGACCGTGGCCCACTCCCTGACCAAATACTTGGTTCAACAGAGCATGGATCTGACCTTCCGGGAAGCGCTGGAAATGGCGTCGGCGGCGCAGGAGCACGTGCGGCGGACTGAGGACCACAAAATTGCCGTGCAGTGGTTCCTGGACAAAAACCGTGGTATGCCGCCATTCGTGGGCCGTTAGGTTCGATTGGCCGGCTGAAATTCGTGGGGTTTGGCCCTTGACGGGTGCCAAGGTTGCCCCTATACTCCTTTTTTACCAACTGAGCCGAAAGGGGTTTCTGAGGAAACCTGTTGAGCCGGGTCCGAAAGGTCCCAGAGCACGGGCAGTTGGGCAGATTAACAACTGAATAGGAAGTTTTGAACTGTAAGAACCGAGTCTAGTGAATTTGAAGTTCCTAGCGTGGGTCAAATTATTAAGGGCTTACGGTGGATGCCTTGGGACCAAGAGCCGATGAAGGACGCGGTAAGGCTGCGAAAATCCTCGACGAGCCGTCTAACAGGCGCAGTCGGGGGTGTCCGAATGGGGAAACCTGTGCTGGTGTTGAGCCGGTACACTCCGAAAGGAGGGGTAAGTGGGGGAACTGAAACATCTAAGTACCCCGAGGAAAATAAATCAACCGAGATTCCCTCAGTAGTGGCGAACGAACGGGGAATAGCCTAAACCGTAGCGACCAAACGGCATGAGGGCCTGTGTCGTTGCGGGGTAACAGGACGTTTCTGGGATCGCCTCATCAGATCCCGAGGAGTTACAAACTCCATGTCTAGCCGAAAGACCTGGGAAGGTCTGCCATAGAAGGTGACAGCCCGGTAGGCGAAAGGGATGGAGCTCCTGAAGCAGATCCTAAGTACCATGGGGCACGTGAAACCCTGTGGGAAGTCGGGGGGACCACCCTCCAAGGCTAAATACTCTTGGTCACCGATAGCGTACCAGTACCGTGAGGGAAAGGTGAAAAGAACCCCTAGCGGGGAGTGAAATAGACCTGAAACCGTAAGCCTACAGAATGTCGGAGCCCTGCAAAGGGTGACGGCGTGCCTATTGAAGAATGATCCGGGGACTTACTGTATGGAGCGAGGTTAAGGGACTGTAGTTCCGGAGCCGTAGCGAAAGCGAGTCTTAATAGGGCGACCAGTTCCATGTAGTAGACCCGAAACCGGGTGAGCTACCCATGACCAGATTGAAGGTTCGTTAACGCGAACTGAAGGATCGAACTCGTAGCTAGTACAAAAGCTTGGGATGAGTTGTGGGTAGAGGTGAAATGCCAATCGAACCCGGAAATAGCTGGTTCTCCCCGAAATGCATTTAGGTGCAGCCTCGGGAACTAGGAGGACGGAGGTAGGGCACTGAATGGGCCAGGGGGCGTGAGCCTACTAAACTCAATCAAACCACCAATGCCGTTCTACCGATACCCGGGAGTGAGACAGTCACAGATAAGTGCGATTGTCGAAAGGGAAACAGCCCAGACCACCGGCTAAGGCCCCCAAGAGTAGACTAAGTGGGAAACGAGGTGGGGTTCCCAAAACAGCCAGGAGGTTGGCTTAGAAGCAGCCATCCTTTAAAGAGTGCGTAATAGCTCACTGGTCGAGGGATCCTGCGCGGAAAATGTATCGGGGCTAAAGTTTGCCGCCGAAGCCGTGGATGTACAGGTACAAGCAGGAACGAATCGAAACCGCGGGCGATCCTTCGGGAGAGTTCAACGTTTTGGAACGGGAAAGCTTGATTTCTGCCTGGGCATGGTAGGGGAGCGTTCCTCGTGCAGCGAAGGTGAATCGTGAGGTTTGCTGGAGCGCGGGGAAGTGAGAATCCCGGAATGAGTAGCGTAAATCAGGGTGAGAATCCCTGACACCGAAAGCCCAAGGTTTCCTACGCAACGTTGTTCGGCGTAGGGTTAGTCGGTCCTAAGCCGTAGGCAAGAGCCGAAGGCGATGGATAGCAGGTTAATATTCCTGCACCGCTATTGTTTCGCTTTAAAACCAAGGAGGGGTGCGGAAGGCTAGGCGGGGCGTGCCCATTGGACATGGTGCGTCCTTGCTTGTAGGCGTGCCGGGGCAGGTAAATCCACCCTGGTGATAAGCTGAGGAGTGAGGGAATCCTAACCTACGGGAAGGGAAATCTCGTTGATGCCACACCGACAAGAAAAGCTTCGTGGTTATGGAGCCGTAGCGACCGTACCGTAAACCGCCACTGGTGGGCTAGGATAAACGTCCTAAGGTGTTCGAGCTAACCTCCGCTAAGGAACTAGACAAAAGGGCCCTGTAACTTCGGGAGAAAGGGCCCCCTGGAAGGTGAAGCCACTAGCTGGTGGAGCGTTCTGGGGGCGCAGAGAAGAAGGCCGGGCGACTGTTTAACAAAAACACAGGTCTGTGCTAAGGGGAAACCCTACGTATACAGGCTGACGCCTGCCCAGTGCCGGAAGGTTAAGGGGCGGGGTGCAAGCTCCAAACTGAAGCCCCGGTGAACGGCGGCCGTAACTCTAACGGTCCTAAGGTAGCGAAGTCCCTTGTCGGGTAAGTTCCGACCCGCATGAATGGTTGAACGACTTGGCCATTGTCTCGGCGGAGGGCTCGGTGAAATTGCGGTGCCCGTGAAGACGCGGGCGACCCGCGGCAGGACAAAAAGACCCCGTGGAGCTTTACTGTAGCCTGGCATTGGGCCGGGAGCTGTCATGTGTAGGATAGGTGGGAGACTTTGAAGCGCTTACGCCAGTAAGTGTGGAGTCGCCGTTGAAATACCACCCTTGTCTGTTTTTGGTTCTAACCCCAGCGCAACTGGGGAACAGTGTTTGGTGGGCAGTTTAACTGGGGCGGTTGCCTCCAAAAAAGTAACGGAGGCGCCCAAAGGTTCGCTCAGGACGGATGGAAATCGTCCTTAGAACGCATTGGCATAAGCGAGCTTGACTGCGAGACCTACAAGTCGAGCAGGGACGAAAGTCGGGCAAAGTGATCCTACGGCACCGAGTGGAAGGGCCGTGGCTTATCGGATAAAAGCTACCCCGGGGATAACAGGCTTATCTCGCCCAAGAGTTCACATCGACGGCGAGGTTTGGCACCTCGATGTCGCCTCGTCCCATCCTGGGGCTGTAGGAGGTCCCAAGGGTTCGGCTGTTCGCCGATTAAAGGGGTACGTGAGTTGGGTTCAGAACGTCGTGAGACAGTTCGGTCTCTATCCGCCGTGGGCGTAGGAGGCTTGAGGGAACCTTTCCCTAGTACGAGAGGACCGGGAAGGACAAACCTATGGTGTTCCAGTTGTTCCGCCAGGAGCAGCGCTGGGTAGCCATGTTTGGCAGCGATAAGCGCTGAAGGCATCTAAGCGCGAAGCATCCCCCAAGATTAGGCCTCCCTCCCTGCTTCGGCAGGGGTAAGACAGCAGCGAGACTAGCTGCTTGATAGGCCGGATGTGTAAGGCTGGTAACAGCTTCAGCAAACCGGTACTAACCAGTCGAGCGATTTGACCCACGCTAAGAGCTTCAAAATCTCTTGGCTCGGTTCGGATCGTTTATAGATCAAGTTCAAACTTCCTGTTCAGTTGGCTTCATCTCTGCGGGGTGGAGCAGTGGCAGCTCGTCGGGCTCATAACCCGAAGGTCGTTGGTTCGAGTCCAACCCCCGCTACCAAAAGTCGTAACTAAAAGGCCCCAGCAACGCTGGGGCCTTTTTCCTTTTTTAGCGGCAGCCTTGCCAAGTCAGGTTACGTTGAAAATCCAGCGAGCGATTTCAAAGGTGAACCGGGGCAGCACTTCCTCTCCGGAAACTGTCTCCGGGCCTTCTAGCACTTCCGGTTCCTCTTGACCTTCTCGGTAAATGTGAACCCGTCGGTTTTGCGGGTCGATTAACCAGCCCAAGCGCGTGCCATTGTTCAGGTAGAGTTGCATTTTGGCCTGGAGGGGCGCGATGTTGTCCGAACCGGAGCGAATCTCCACCACGAAGTCGGGACAAAACAGGTTGGGTTCCCCGGACGGATGCGGATGAGTTGCCCACTGCTCAGGGGACGTCCATGAGGCATCTGGCGCCAGAAGGCCGCCGTTGGGCATCCGAAACGCCGCGTTGGAATCGCGAGTATGACCGCCAAACCCGATTACCCACACTCCTAACTGAAGAAACAAAGCGCTTTCGTGAGCGTCGCCGGGGTGATTTATTGGTGGCATCGCAATTATCGTTCGCTCCGGGCTGAGCTCGAATTGCCAAGCACTTTCCCGGTTGTAGCGACAAAAATCCGAAAACAGCTCTTCCAAGTCGCGCCCCATGGCCGCGATACCCAAATGCTTCGGGTCAAGCACAAAAGCATCGTCGGGAGCGATTCGAGCGCTCAAACCGGATGTCATGATGCCGCTCCTCTTGCCTTTCGCTTTCTGCTCAGTCCGCCGCCGCCACGCCCGAGGCTTCCAGGCGGTGCACCACATCGTAGGTGTGGAACTCGCCCGGGCCCAGCAGGAAATCGGGCGGGCCGCCGGCGTGGGCCGAGCGGAAAGCATCGCTTTTCACCCAGGTCTGATGGTGTTCCTCGTTCTGCCAGTGGGTTACGACGAGGAAATCCTCGTGGTCTGGGGTTTTGGTCATCTTCCAGAGCTCGAAGCTGATGAAGCCGGGATGATCCTGCACGGATCCGCGGGCCTTGAACATACTTTCTAGCGTGTCCCCGTAGCCGGTTTTTACCTGGATGCGGTTGGTTGCGATGAACATGGTGGCCTCCTGTCGAGTCCGGTGTGGGTTGGGTTGGCTAATCTTCGGGTTCTTCAAACCGCCGTGAGGTCGTCCAATTGTGGCAGAGTTGCTTTAGCCAGGAGTTCCAGCGAGCGCAGGCCCCTGGCGCGGTCGGTTCCCCAGTCGTGGCAAAGGACTAGCAGCGTGCCGAAGCCGCCGGTGTCCTCGTACAGCTGTCGGATCTGGCGGGCGCACTCGTCGGGGTCGCCCACTATCCAGAAATTGTTCAGCATGTACTCGGGCGTCAGAGCGGAATCCGGCAGGTCGGGGCTGGTTTTGATGCCGTCGAGTCCCCGCTGGCCGTGGCCCAACAACGGAATGAAGTACTTGTTGAACGTGGTGGCCGGCGGTCCGGACATCACCTCTTGCACCGCCTGCTCAGTTGAGTCCGCCACGTAGACTTCACGGGCAATGCGCCACTGCGACCTGGACACGGAACGGCCGCCGGTTTGAGCGCCGCGAGTGTAGGCGTCCCAATGGTTGGGCAGGTGGGTGTGATGCAGAAACAGGGTGCTCATGGGCCACCATCCCATCTCGCCGGCAATTTCGAGAGTGGGCGACAGTGGGCTGCTGCCCGCGACGGCGATGGGCGGGTAGGGTTTCTGAAAGGGGCGCATATGGTAGGCCAGGCCCATTTCGGGACGCGATGCGGGCACCGTAACGTCGTAATGCTCGCCCTGGAAGTGGAAGCCTGCCGGGTCATCGCTGGTCCACATCTTGACGATGAGTTCGGCGGCTTCGCGCATTTTGCTGCGCTGCTGGCCCGATTCTCGGGTTGACCCGAACATCTCCGAGTCGGTGGGCACACCACCAGAGCCGATGCCGAAGAAGAAACGCCCTCTGGCCAGGTGGTCCAGCATCGCCATGCGGTGGGCAATCATCACCGGATCGTGGAAAGCGAGCAGTGAGACCCCCGTGCCCATAATCAGGTTCTTCGTAACCCCCAACGCCCGCGATATAAACAGGTCGGGGGCCGGCATATTTTCCCATTCAGTGGTGAAATGTTCGCCAATCCACGCCTCGGAATAGCCCAGCTCATCGGCAAAGGCCATCAACTCCAGGTCTTCGTCGTAGGTATCGGCGTGGAGCCGACCCGGCGGATGCAGGGGCATGTTGAACAGGCCGAGCTTCATGTTGGTCACTCCGGAGTGATGGACAGTCGGTGTCCGGTTAGAGGGATTGGGCGACCTTGCCAAGTAGCGAGATGGTGCGCTCCATCGCCCCCTCCGGATCATCCCCGGCGAGAACCGGCGTTACCAGCAATTCGGTCATGCCCATATCCAGCATTGCCGTCATGCGTTCGCCCACGGCGTCGTCATCTCCGGTCAAAACGGTGGCGGCGATCATGGCGTCGCTCCAGGTTTCCTCGGCCGCCTCCGGGTAGCCGGCGGCCGCCCACATCCGTTGGTAGAAAGGCATGCGCGGGTAGTTGGACAGCTGCTGCTGCACAGCCAGACGAATGGCGCCTTCGTCGTCGCTGATGCAGACCGGCGCGTGGGCGATCAGCGGCGGAGTTTCGCGTCCGGCCTGGTCGGAGCCCCGGCGCATGGCTGGCAGGGCCTTGTCGCGCAGATAAACCGCCGGCGATACCCAACTGATGGCTCCGTCGGCCAGCTCGCCGCACAGCTCAAAAGAGCCTTCCTGCAGGGCCGAGGCCATCACTGGAACGTCCACCGGCGCCGGGATGCTGGCATGGGCGGTATACTCCTGGCCGTCGAAATCGACTGAGCCCGTATGCAGCAGGTCCCGCAGGATTTGCAGATATTCGCGCAAGTTGGTCAACGGTGCGCGCAGATTGAACCCGAACATTGAGCGCATGCTGGGGCGGTGGCTGGGGCCCAGGCCAAGACGCAGCCGGCCCGGCGCCAACTGGTCGATGACCTGCACCTGCTGGGCCACGACGATGGGATGTCTCGGATACGTGGGGACGATAGAGGTTCCGTAGAGGATGTTATCCGTTTGCACGGAAGAGGCCGCGAAGAGCGTCAGAGCGTCGAGTCCGGTTCCGCCGGTGGTGAGCCAGGTGGCATTGATGCCGGCGGCTTCGGCGCGCCGCATGAGGTCCAGAGATACTTCGGCGCTGGGAGCGCCGGCGTGCAATCCGATTCGTTTGGTAGCCATTGCCTTACCTCGCTGGGATACGTTGCTGAGATACGTTGTTGGGGCCCTTTTGTAAGAGCCGGAGATGGCCATATCCTAACATCTGCGCCCGGTTTTGTAGAGGAAAAAGGCGGCGAGGGCAGGGCCTTTCGATTATCGGAACGTAGCGGTCAACGGTGAGCTGGCGACAGCGTTGGTCGATACGGCTACGAGATTGCCGCGCTACGCTCGCAATGACACTAGAAATGTGGCCGGAAACCCCGATTCTCCCCAAGCCGTTATTTTCTTGGCGTCGATTACTGATGTAATGATGGGATCTTGAAACGTATTGCATACACTATCACGCCGTATACGACTGTAATACGTCTGCTTGGCGTAGTGCAAAACCCGGCCAACGGCTTTCCGGCCGGATCTCTAGGGGGCAATCGAAAGACCCTGCTGCGAGAGGTAGGCGCCGTGCGCGAGCCGACAGGCTCAGGCTTCGCCGACGCCCGGAGCGTAGTCGGTGCCAATGTGCCCCGATGCTTCCAGGCTGGCGTATTCGACGGCGCTGTAACCGAGCAGGTCGTGATATACATACTCGTTGTCCTGGCCGAGCATCGCCGGCCCCCTGCGAATGCCCAGCGGGGTATCCGACATCCGGTAGAGCGGGCCTGGGTACAGGTGTGTGCCACAGTCGGCCTGGTAGGCTTCCTTGAAAAACTCCCGACTCCGTATGTGGGGATCGGCGAACGCGTCCGCCTGATTCAGCACTGCCCCAGCCGGCACACCCGCTTCCTGCAGAATGTTCATTGCCTCGGTGGGGTTTTTGGTGCGTGTCCAGGCGGCGATGCGTTGGTCGATTTCGTCCTGGCGGGCCGCCCGCGCCGGTGCATCCGCCAGGCTCGTATCTGATGCTAGCTGGGGCGCTCCGATAACGTCGCACAGCGCCAGCCATTGCTGATGGTCATAAACCGTGATGACCAGCCATCGGTCATCACCGGCACACGGGTAGCAGTTCTGAAGTGCGGTGGGATGGCGGTTGCCCAGCGGCCCGTGGGTGCGCCCGTTCATCGCGTAGTCCAGGTAGTATTCTCCCAGATAGGGGAAGAAGTTCTCCGCCTGGCCGAGCTCCACCAGTTGGCCTTCTCCGGTGCGTTTGCGGTGGCGCAGGGCGTCCAGGACGGCAAACGCCCCCTGGACACCGGCGGCGGCGTCCGACATCAGCACAGTGGTGTTGTAAGACGGGTCGGTGTCGGCATAACCGCGCAACTGGGTGTGGCCCACCACACCTTCGATGTGGACACCGTGAGCGCGGAAGTCGCGGTACGGGCCGGTGCTGCCGTAGGCCGGCATCCGCAGCATGATGAAATCGTCTTTGACGGCTTTCAGGGATTCGTAGGAGATCCCCAGCTTCTCCATGGTCTCGGTGGGGTTGTTCTCGATGAGCACATCGCTGACGGCGACCAGGCGGTCAAAGACTTCCCGTCCGCCGGGCTCCAGCAGGTTCACCGTCATGCTGCGTTTGTTGCGGGCGTGGGAGTTGAACATGGGCGACCGGTTGAAGGGGCGATCGCCGGGCACGCGTCCGGGAAGCCCTCCCGAGTAGAGCGGCAGGTTGTCGATGACGGCCTGGGGCGGATGCGGCGCGGCGCCTCTGGTCAGCGGCACGAACGTGTTGGTAGATTCGACACGGATGACTTCAGCGCCCAGATCGGCCAGGAATGAACCGCAATCGGGGCCGGCCCAAACCACGGTGATTTCCAGTACGCGCAAGCCCGCCAGCGGCAGCCGAGCCATTGCTACCCTACCCGTCCGGCCACTCGGCGCAAATTACCACTCCAGCGCTGAGGAGGTCATCAATGCGGGTCTGGTGAAATTCCAGCTCGCCCAGTATCTCGCGTGTGTGCTGCCCCCGCAGTGGGGCGGGATTTCGCAGTTGCCACGGCGATTTGGACATCATGAAGGGACGACCGGGGTAGCGCAGGTTGCCCGCCACCGGGTGATCGGCGGCTGCGAAGGCCCCGCGCCCGTTGAAGGATGGATCAACATCCAGGTCGGCCATGGTGTTGATTGGGCCGGACAGAACCCGGCTGGCCTGCGCGGCTTGCCAGGCTTCGGCGCGGTTGCGCTCCAGTATTCAGGGCAGAAAGTGTTCGGATTCGAACTCGTCCTGCATTGCCGGGTCGCCCTGGCTGGTGGGGTCTTTCCAACGTTCCGTAGTCAACTCTGGCGGGTTGCCCAGCATCGCCACGGCCCGCGGGAAGTATATTCGGCTGCCGTTGATTTGCAGGTAGCCGTCGGCACAAGGATAAACCGCGTTGGGATACCCGCCGGAGCCACCCGACGCCGGCCGGTGGCTGATTTCGCCAGTGTATTGATGGGCGAGCAGGGCGCTTTGGCGGCGGTCGACGGAACCCAACTGGGTTTCCAGGATGGAAACGTCGATGTGTTGCCCAGGCGGTTCGTCGTCCGGGTCGAGCCCGAAGGAACCGACCAGACTGGCCCCCATGGTGGCAACGGCAGCCACCGCTCCTGCCTGGTAGAGTCCAACGTTGCCGCCCAGCTTGAGCGGTTCGCGATCCGCGAGGCCGGTGGAGTGCATCTCTCCGCCCATGCCATAGAAAACGATTTCGGAGCCTTGATAATCGCGGTACGGCCCAGTTTGCCCAAAGTTTGAGATGCTGGTGTAGATGAGGTCGGGATTAACCTGGCTCAACTGGGCGTATGAAATGCCAAGGCGGTCGGCGACGCCGGGCCGGAAGTTTTCCACGACGATGTCCGCCCATCGGGCCAGTCCGGTGACGATGTCCGACGCGGCGTTGTTTTTCAGGTCAACGGCAATATTGCGCTTGTTGGTGTTCAGATGCAGGAACAGTCCGCTCTTTTCTGGATGGCAGACATCGCCTGGGAACGGGCCAATCCGGCGCGCGCCGTCTCCGCCGGGCGGTTCGATCTTGATAACGTCCGCGCCGAGATCGGCCAGAAGTTTGGTGCAATAGGGGCCGGCGATATAGTGGGTGAAATCGAGGACCTTCAGGCCAGCCAGCGCTCCGTCAGGCATAGTTCCACATCCTGCCGCTTTTGCAGTGCGGTGCGATACAATTGCACAAATTCGTTTGAGGGTCAACCGAATGATTGTCCTCACGCGTGCCTACTCTGATCTTTCATTGCGAGGAGCATAGCGACGTGGCAATCTCGATCAGGTTGAACAAATGTCGGCGAACCGCCGTTACTACGGCGACGCGATTGCCACGCTACGCTCGCAATGACAGGGTGGGTACGCATGAGAATGGTTGCCCTCACGTGTACCGAGTTTTTCAAACCAACCTGGCCCTTTGTCATTGCGAGGAGCATAGCGACGTGGCAATCCCGGCGGAGCAGCGCCCCCGCGTGTGGCAAAGTATTTCCGGCGGAACGAGATTGCCACGGTACGCTCGCAATGACCGATCAAACTGGTTACGCGTGAGAATGGTTGCAGGGAACAATGCCGGTTTTTGAGCACGCCCGGATTTTACCGTGCCCGCCCGAAGAAGCATGGGCTCCGCTGGTGGATTTTCCCAGCCGACCGGCGCACTCCGAACGGTACGGGCAAGCCGATCTGCCCGATGGCGGTGAGCTGGCGCCGGGCCACCGCATCCAGTTGCAAATCGCCCGAGACCGCTTCACCAGCGTGGTTACTCAAGTGGAGCGCCCGCATCGGCTGGCTCACCGCACCACCGGGCCGGGCTTCTGGGTGGAATACCGTTACAACCTGCGAATCTGCGACGACGCCGACCCTGGGTATTCGTCCGAAGATTTCGGCCGGGGGCATCTGACCATTACTACGGAGTATGGCGGCTGGTTTGGAACCATCATTGCCACGCTAAGGCCCGGCGCCTGCCGACGCTACGTCGTCGACGAGATGGACGCAATAATCTCGGCGGCGGAATCGGTGGTAGCAGAACCGGTCGAGGATGGCTAGTACCGTGTCAATCTGGTTTTGTAGGGTAGATATGCTGGAGCTTACGGCGAGCATCTTGGGTGGTAAACCGCCAGTCTATGGCTGATTTTGCTGCGTTGCGCTCGCGTTCGAGCGCCGCAACCTCTCGCCGCAGCTCCGGCTCATCGCTGATACGGCGGTTCAGACACCCTCTGCTGAAGACGCTCAACTCGATCTCAGCCATGTTCAGCCAGCTGCCATGCGTAGGAGTGTAATGAAACTCGAGGCGTTGGGCGATGCGCCGAGCTTCGCACGGCTCAAATGCTTCGTAGAGCGAGCCGAGCTTGTGGGTGTTGAGGTTGTCCAGTACCAGCCTGACCACCTCGGCATCAGGGTAGGCCTCGTCCACCAGCCACCGCATCTGGTGCGCGAAGTCCACGGCAGTGCGGCGCTCGGTCACCTCCACATGTCTCCATCCACCCTTCGGCTCGCAGATCATGAACAGGTTCCGGGTCCCGTTTCGCTGGTACTCGGTGTCATAGCGTGCCACCCGTCCGGGGGCAGCCTCGATGGGCGGACGCACCTCCCCAGTCAATTGCCTGGAGGTCTCGTCGAAACACACTACCGGACGCTCCGGATTGTACTCCGGTTGGTACAGGTCCAGCACGTCCTCCATCCGCGCCACGAACTCCCCGCTCACCTTGGGGATACACCACTCTTTCTTCTGCCAGGGCTTGAGTTCGTTTTTTTGAGTATCTGGCGCACCGTCTCCAGGGAGATGCTCTCGGCAAACTCCAACTCCACCACCTGGTCGGCCAACAACTGGAGTGTCCAGTGCGTGTGCCCTTCGGGCGCGGCGCTGCACGCGAAGGCGATCAGGTGCGCTTCCTGCTTGCCGTCCAGCTTGCGCTCCTGGCCCGGCCGCGGTCGGTCATTGATGGCGGCCTCAAGTCCTTCCTCCACGTACCGCTTCCGCGCTCTGGCGACCGTGGCCGCGTTGACCAACAGCACATCGGCTATCTCACGGTCCCGAAGCCCCTGGTCAGCCTTGAGCAGCGACAGCGCACGCTTCACGGTGCGCACTGACGCCTTGCCTCGCTGGGACACCTCATTGAGACGGGAGCGTTCGGCCTCGGTCAGCTCTACTTTATACTTGATGGCAGCCATGGCTGGGCACTTCCTCACACAAAGATCATGCCCCAGTATGGCTGCTTTCTTATATTCTTACAAATCTACCTGGCAACAGTACTAGTTTCCGCGTGCGGGCGGACGCCCAATGACTCACCTGAACGGCGTAACATAACCAGACAATACTATTTTGGAGACCGCAGTGACCGCATCCGAACACGCACCAACCCAACCAATCGCCCCCCAGCGCCCACACACAATTACCACGCACGGCGACGAGCGGGCTGACCCCTGGTTTTGGCTCCGCGAGCAAGAGGATCCGCAGACGATGGAGTACCTGCGAGCCGAAAATGCCTTCACCGAAGCATTTATGCAGCCACTGGAAGCGTTGCAAGAAGCTATCTACGCGGAGATTCGCGGTCGCATTAAGGAGGATGACAACACCGTCCCTGAAAAGGAAGGCGACTATTACTACTACGTTCGCTTCGAGGAGGGCGGCCAATATCCGATCTACTGCCGGCGCCAGGGCAGCGACGACGGCCTGGAAACCGTGCTGCTGGACGTGAACCAGTTGGCGGAGGGTCGGGATTACACCCGGGTTGGCGCGTTTCGCAACAGCCCAGACCACAAGCTGGCGGCATACGGTGTGGACTTCGACGGATCGGAGCAGTACACCATCCAGTTGATTGATCTGGAAACCGGGCAGACCTTGCCGGATGCGATTCCCGGAACGTACTACAGCATTGAATGGGCCAACGATAATCGCACGTTTTACTACTCGGTGCTGGACGAGCACCACCGCCCGGTGACCATTTACCGGCACCTGCTGGGCACTGACCCGGCGCAGGATGCGCTGGTGTACCACGAAGATGACGCGCGGTTTTTTGTGGGGCTGGGCAAGTCAAACAGCGGCCGCTTCATCTACGTCGTGGGGGGCGGCAACAATATGACCGAGTGGCGGTTTATGGACGCCAACGATCCCCAGGCCAAACTTACGCTGGTGGAACCCCGGGCGGTGGATTTCGAGTACGACCTGGCCGACCACGGCGACCGGTTCTTTATCAGACACAACGGCGACGACGCCCGAGATTTTCAGCTGGCGACAGCGCCAATATCCAATCCCGGGCGTGCCAACTGGACCGAGTTTATGGCCCATGAACCGGGCCGGCCCCTGCTGGATCTGGACGCCTACCGGGGTCACCTGGTGGTGGCGTGCCGTCAAGATGGCCTGCCGCAGGTGATGATAATGCGGCTGAGCGATAACGATGTGCATTACATATCGGGGATTGAAGAGGAAGATTTTGCCATGTCGCCTCGTGGTGGCCGGGAGTTCGATACCACGTCGCTGCGCTTTTCCTACACGTCAATGAAAACGCCGGCGGCGGTGTACGACTACGATATGGACGCGCGGGAACGGGTTTTGCGGAAGCAGCAGGAGATTCCCTCCGGCTACGACGCCGACCGATACGACACCCGTAGAATCTGGGCCACCGCCCGGGACGGTACGTCGGTTCCCATCAGCCTGCTGATGCTGAAGGGCACACCCGTGGACGGCTCCGCGCCGCTGTATCTGTACGGCTACGGGAGCTACGGCCTGACCATGGAGGCCAGCTTCGGCATCACCGCCCTGAGTCTGGTCGACCGTGGTTTTGTGTTCGCCATTGCCCACATACGCGGTGGGATGGAGATGGGGTGGGACTGGTACGAGAACGGGAAGTTGCTGAAAAAGCGAAATACCTTCCACGACTTTATTGACTGCGCCGAGCATCTGATTGCCCAGGGATATACGTCGGCGGGCCGTATCGCGGCGGCGGGCGGCAGCGCCGGCGGGATGCTGATGGGCGCGGTGGTGAACGAAAGGCCGGACCTGTTCGATTGCGTGGTGGCCCATGTGCCGTTCGTCGATGTTCTGAACACCATGCTGGATGATTCGCTGCCGCTGACCACCATGGAGTACAACGAATGGGGCAACCCCAACGATGCCGAATACTACCGCTACATGCGGACTTACTCCCCGTATGACAACGTGCGGCGGCAAGCGTACCCAGCCATGCTGGTTACCGGCGGCATCAGCGACCCGCGCGTAACCTACTGGGAGCCGGCCAAGTGGGTCGCCAAGCTGCGGGATATGCGCACCGACGAAAACCCGCTGCTGCTGAAAATCCACATGGATTCCGGCCATGCTGGAGCGTCGGGCCGGTTCGAGCGCATCAAGGAAGTAGCCGAAGAGTATGCGTTCATCCTCAATGCGTTGGGTTTGGCGACGTAGGACGGGCGCCCGCGCTTAGAGACCGATGAATCTACGGGCGTTCTCTCCCAGGATGCCCTCCACCTGCGGCGAGGTCAGCGGAAGCGCCGCCAGGAACTCTGATTCGCTCGCCATGTCGGCAAGGGGGTAATCGGTGCCGAAGCACACTTTGTGGGCGCCGTGTTTGTTGATGATGGCGGTCAATGTGTCGGCAGTGAGTTCACGCAACGACGGTGGCTAGGTTGTATCGACCAGAATGTTCTCCTGGCCCAGCAACACGCGTTCAGCTTCGTCAAGCATATAGAATCCGCCGAGATGCAGGGCGATGATTTTTAGCCTGGGAAAGCGTTGCGCGATGTTCATGATGCGTTGGGGTGCGGCGTACAGCGGCGTATGGTCGGCGGAGTTCGGCAGCCGCCCCGAATGGATGGCGAGGGTCATGTCTTCGCCCAACTCCTCATAGACAGGGAACCACTGCGGGTCGTCGGGGTAAAATCCGTTGATTACCGGGTGCATCTTGATGCCTTTGACGCCGTTGGCGCGCAGATGCCGGATTTCCGCCGCCTTGTCGGTGAGGTCGGGATGCACCGCGCCGAAGGGCACCAGGGATTCGTCGGCAACGGAAATGAGCCAGTCATTGGCCCGGCGCACCTGATCGGCACGCATGGCTACGCCCAGGACGATGGACTTGTCCACGCCGGAGGATTCCATGTGCTCCTTGATGCCGGCAACGGTGTTGGGCGCGATGGGAGCGAAACCGAGGTCGGATTCCATGTTGCCGGCAACCGCATCGGCGATACGGTCCGGCCAGATATGGGTGTGAACATCAACGCGCATGACGAGACCTTTATTGTCACATTTGGGAACGCATCGCAAGAGACGGCCAGTAGGGTAGAGTGGTCAACTGACATGCTATTATATTGCGGGAAGCAGGTTAGCACTATGGTGTCGGGATGATTCGGGAAGCCATAACAAATACGGTGGCCGGGCAATCGCTGTCGATGGACGAAGCGGTGGCCGTGATGCGCGAAGTGATGGAAGGGGAAGCGACGCCGGCGCAGCTGGGGTCGTATTTGACCGCGTTGTCGCTAAAAGGCGAAACGTCGGAAGAGATCGCCGGCTTTGCCACCGTGATGCGGGAGAAGTCGTTGCGGGTTAACATCGTCGGCCCGGCGGTGGATACCTGCGGCACGGGTGGAGATTTCAAGGGAACCTTCAACATCTCGACCGCGGCGGCGTTTGTGGTTGCCGGCGCCGGCCTGACGGTGGCCAAGCACGGTGGTCGGGCAGCATCAGGGGCGTGCGGCAGTGCGGATGTCCTGGAAGCCCTTGGGGTGTGCATCGAATTGCCGCCCGAGGCGGTGGAGCGGTGCCTGAACGAAATCGGCATCGGATTCATGTTCGCGCCGGCGTTTCACCCGGCGATGCGATACGCGGGGCCGGTGCGTCGGGAAATCGGTATCCGGACCGTATTCAACGTCCTGGGTCCGATGACGAATCCCGCCGGCGTATCGTCGCAATTGATCGGAGTCGGCTACCCGGAGGTGGCCGGCAAGATGGCCGAAGTGCTGCGGCTGTTGGGAGCCCACCACGCCATTATCGTCCACAGCGACGACGGCATGGACGAGCTGTCGCTGGGTAGCGATACCACCGGCTGGGAAGTATTGGATGGCGAGTTGAGACCGTACCTCGTGCAGCCGCGCCAGTTGGGATTGCCCCATGCCACCCCGGATGAATTGCAGGGAGGCGACCCGGACCAGAACGCCGCAACCATGCGTCGTTTGCTGGCCGGTGAGGGTGGCCCCATCTGCGATGCTGTTGTCCTGAACGCCGGCGCCGCTCTGGTGGCCGGCGATGGAGCAGCGTCGCTGGCGGAAGGTATCCAAATGGCGGCGGCGTCAATTGCCGATGGCAAGGCAGCGCAAAAGCTCGAAGCGCTGATCGAGATGACCCAACGCCTCGCCGAATAGCTTGAGGGGAGACTGAAACGATGCCCAGCATACTGAACGAAATCGTCGCCAAAAAACGTGACGAATTGGCCTCGTCGGTTGCCAGCACACCGATGGCCGCGCTCCGCGATATGATCTCCAGACGGCCAACTGCGCTGGATTTCCCCGGTGCGCTGCGCAAGGACGGCATCAGCCTGATTGCCGAGGTGAAGAAGGCATCGCCATCGAAAGGGCTGCTGCGCGCTGACTTCGCCCCGGTTGCTCTGGCGCAGACGTATCGCGATAACGGGGCGTCGGCGATCTCAGTCATCACCGACAGCCATTTTCTGGGCGAACCGGCGCATCTGACGGCGGTGAAGGAAAGTGGAGCGTCAGCAGATTTGCCGGTGTTGCGCAAGGATTTTATCTTTGACGAGTACCAAGTTTACGAAGCGAGGGCGATTGGCGCTGATGCCTACCTGCTCATTGTCGATATTTTGTCCGCAGCGCAACTATCCGAACTGATCGCCCTGGGCAAATCGCTGGGTATGACGCCCCTGGTCGAGACTCACGACGCTGACGAGATTGCGACCGCGGCAGATGCTGGCGCCGAAGTCATTGGCATCAACAACCGCAACCTGCACACCTTCGTAACCGACCTGGCTACCACGGAACAACTGGCGGGGTTCATCCCGGCCGGCAAGGTTATCGTGAGCGAAAGCGGCATCAGCACGCCCGACGACCTGGCGCGGCTGGAGCCGTTCCAAGTCGATGCGGTGTTGGTCGGCGAGGCGTTGGTGACTGCGGAGGATACCGGAGCCAAGGTGCGTGTCCTGTCGGGCGTTGCGCTGCCTACGGGTCGATAGGGTGTCAAAGTTCAGGACGATGGTGAAAATCTGCGGGGTGCGTCGGCTGGAAGACGCGCTGACCGCAGCGGATGCCGGAGCCGATTACGTGGGCATGGTGTTCGTCCCCGGTCGGCGTCGCAGGATTGAGCCTGCCACCGCGCGATCGATTGCCAATGGGCTGCGTGAGTCTTCGACCACCGCGCCCAAATCGGTGGGTTTGTTCGGCGACCAGCCATTGAACGAAGTGTTGGAAACCATCGGAGTGGCGGGGATCGATTACGCCCAGTTGTGCGGCGATGAAAGCATCGATTATTGCCGCGAAGTGCAGCATCGGGCCGGGGTCATCAAGGTGCTGCACGTGCCGGCCGACTCCGGCGAGACAACTATCCATGCCCTCGACTGCCAGATTCGCGCGTTCGCCGATGCTGGCTGTACAGTTACGCTGGATAGTGAAGTCGTGGGGCTGCACGGGGGAACCGGCCAGTCATTCGATTGGCGAGTGGCGTCGGCGCTGGCCGAGCACAGGGCGTTTTTGCTTGCCGGCGGTCTGACGCCCGATAACGTGGCTGGCGCGGTGGAATCGGTGCGCCCCTGGGGTGTGGATGTGTCCAGCGGAGTGGAAACCGACGGCGACAAGGATGCGGACAAAATCCGCCGGTTCGTGCGAAATGCGCGGGCGAGCGGCCAGGCGTGAGGTTACGAATTCGATGGCAACTGATACACGAGTGAGACTTCCGGACGATCGAGGCCGGTTTGGGGATTTCGGCGGCAAGTTTGTCCCCGAAACCGTGATGTCCGCCCTCTCCGAGCTGGAGCTGGCTTATCGCGCGGCCCAGGATGACGCCGGCTTCGCCGAGCAGTTGTCCAGTTTGCTAGTCAACTACGCCGGGCGACCCACCGCGCTGTATTTCGCGGAGAACCTGACCCGGCACTGTGGCGGTGCCAGAATCTACCTGAAACGGGAAGATCTGGCCCACACCGGAGCCCACAAGATAAACAATGCCCTCGGCCAGTGTTTGCTGGCGCAGCGCATGGGCAAGCGCCGAATCATCGCCGAAACCGGAGCTGGCCAACACGGCGTGGCAACCGCCACCGTGTGCGCCATGCTGGGGTTGCAGTGCATCGTCTACATGGGTGTGGAGGACACGGTGCGCCAGTCGCTCAACATGTATCGGATGCGGCTGTTGGGGGCGGAGGTTATTGGTGTTGAATCTGGAACCCGGACCCTGAAAGATGCGATCAACGAGGCCATCCGGGACTGGGTAACCAACGTGGAAACCACCCACTATCTCATTGGCAGCGTGGTTGGCCCGCACCCGTATCCGATGTTGGTGCGGGATTTCCAGTCGGTAATCGGGCGTGAAGCGCGCGAGCAGATTTTGGCCGCAGAGGGCCGGTTGCCCGATGTGGTGGCGGCCTGCGTGGGCGGCGGAAGCAATGCCATTGGCACATTCTACGAATTTATTGGCGATGAAGGTGTCCGTTTGGTTGGAGTGGAGGCTGCCGGGGACGGGGTCGACACCGGTCGCCACGCTGCAACTCTGACGGCCGGCCGGCCCGGCGTTCTGCACGGCTCAATGTCTTACCTGCTGCAGGATGAGCACGGCCAGGTGCAGGAAGCTCACAGCATCTCGGCAGGTCTGGACTATCCCGGAGTTGGGCCCGAACACAGTTGGTTGAAGGATACCGGCCGGGCCGAGTACGTGTCGGTTACAGACGAAGAAGCGCTGGATGGGTTTCGCCTGCTGTGCCGCACCGAAGGCATCATTCCGGCGCTGGAATCGGCCCACGCGATTTACCGGGCGAGCCAGATGGCTGCCGATTTGCCTTCCGACCAGATCATACTGGTGTGCCTGAGCGGGCGCGGGGACAAGGATGTGCCATCCATCGCCGAACGGGAAGGGATCGCCGGCTGACCAACATCGAACCTGACGCCGCGCGGGGTTGTGGAGTTTGTTGGCACCTGGGATGCGAATATGCCTGATAGTTACGCTTTTGTGTGTCGTGGCGGCTACGTTCGCGCTGACCGCTTGCGGCCCGGGCACGGAGGCGCTAAAAGGAGCCGCCCGCGTCGCCGACGAACTGGCCACGGTCGTTAATTCGGCTCACGCGACGACGGAGCCCTCGTCGATCAGGTTCTACCGACCAACGCCTGCGTCGGACGTGAAGTCGGTCAACTTGATTCTGAATAGCCTGACAATCGCCGATAGAGGTAGCGATAGCCGATACCTACGCGACGATTGGCGGCATTGGGTGGACGACGACCGCGACTGTCAGAACACCAGGGCCGAGGTGCTGATCGAGGAGAGTTTGGCCGAGATAGATTTCGCCGGCAACGAGGATTGCCGTGTCGTGGCGGGTGAATGGCTGGGGCCGTGGAGCGGAGAGATTTCCACCGACGCCTCCGAGGTGGACATCGACCACCACGTGCCTCTGGGTCACGCCCACGAAGCCGGTGGCTGGTCGTGGGATGCTGAACGCAAAAGGGCTTACGCCAACGATATGAGCAATCCGGCCAGTCCGCAGGTTACCAAAGCCACGCTGAACCGTGCCAAGGGCAAGCAACCGCCCGACCAGTGGCGCCCCGATGATACGCGCGGTTGGTGTCGGTATGCCGGAGACTGGATAGCTGTCAAAGCCCATTGGGGGCTTACCGTTACGGAAGTTGAAAAGAAGGCACTGCTGGAGATGCTGGATTCCTGCTCAGATGACGACTCGCGGGGGTTGGGCGGACAACAGTAACAGTTCAGAGTAGAGGGGAAACGAGCAGCTGACGGCAGGCGGCGAGAGGATTTAGACCTTGGGCGCGCCAGGTGCCGAAGATGGATGCCAGCGTCATCTTGCTCTCGGTGCCCTGCTCCGAGCGGGTGCCGCCGCTGATCTTGCGGCTGATGACCAGATGGCGCAGGCTGCGTTCGGCGGCGTTGTTGTCTGAAGGCACGTCCGGTTCGGCCACGAAGACGAAGAGTTCCTTGATGTGGCGCTCGATGCGTCGGCACAGCTTGGCCTGGGTTGCCGACGGGTCGTGCCGGAAAGGCTGGCCGAGGGCCAGCAGTTGTCGTTCCAGGGCCAGTTGGGCGGTGCGCCGCCGCTTGGCCTGGGGATGAGTGCAGGCTTTGGCCCGGTCGTAAATCCCGTGGACGGCGTCGGCCCACCTGGCCAGTGGCGCAGCATCGGGGTAGAGGGTGCGCAGGTCGTGGATGTCCCGCAGCAGGTGGGCCCAGCACCGCTGCTTGGGGCCGTCATAATGGTGGTAGGCGGCGTAGAAATCGCTGACCAATACTCCGGAGAAAGCATCGCTCAGCGCCTCGTCCACGACTGTTTTGCCCCGACCCCGCCGCAGGAAGTAGCGTTCGGTGGGGGTGCTGAAAGTCCACACGTAGCCGTTGGCCCCGCTCTGACGCCAGCCGGTTTCGTCGGCGTGGACCACTGGGCTGGCGCGGATGCGGTCCAGGATCGCGGCCACTGCCGGTTGGGCCCGCTGCGCCGTGCGATGGATGGCGCTCACGATGGCCCCCACGCTGAGGCGCAACTGATGCACGGTGTCCAGATACCACTGGACGCTGCGGATGGGCAGCCGCCCCTCTTCCCGCAGCGTGGCGATCAGGCTGAGCAGGTTGACGCCGAGGCGCTGCTGACCCAAGACCACGCCGCCCAGTTCCGCCGGAGGTGTGCAGCGCCGTCGGCAGGCCGGGCAAGTCCGAGCAATGTAGACGTGCTCGGTGACTTGCGCGGGAACCACCGGCAGCTCGATGACCTCCCGAGTGCGCTGGATCCAGCCGCCGGACCGGTGGGCGCCGCAATCGGGACAGTTCTCCATCACGTGCTCCACCCGGTGGGTCGGTGTCATGCGCGGGCGGGCGAAGCCGTGGCGTCGCTGCTTGCGGGGCCCCGGCTGCGCTGGGGGCTTCCGGCCCGATTTCGCCTTGAGGCCGGGCATTCGGAGCGGGCCGCCCGGTTTCGCCTGGCCTTCCAGTTCGGCAATCCGCCGCTGCAACCGCTCAATCACCGCCTGTAACTCGGCGATGATGGCAATGAGGACAGCGCGGTCGACGGTGGTCAGGTCCACTTCAGTATCCATGCCCGGTATATGACATAACCACCGCCACCCGTGCCAGCGTTCGGCAACCCGCCTTCGGCCAATTCACCTCACCAAGTCTGAACTGTTACGGACAACCAGGGCAATCGCGTTATAGATTGGTAGACTTGGCCAGGCATGCGAGTCCAGTGATATGAAGGGGAGAGGGGAGGAGTGATGAGAGAGGGGAAGGGCGCGTCCATTATGGATTATTTCGGGACGTTGGAGGACCCCAGGATCGACCGGTGCAAGCGGCACCAGCTGCTGGACATCATTGCCATTGCCATCTGCGCCGTCATCTGCGGCGCCGACTCCTGGGTCTACATCGAATTGTTCGGCAAGAGCAAGCTGGAATGGTTCCAGACCTTCCTGGAACTGCCCCACGGCATCCCGTCCCACGACACCTTCGGCGACGTCTTCTCCCGGCTGGACCCGGAGCAGTTCCAGCAGTGCTTCATGGCCTGGACCCAGGCGGTGTCCGACCTGATCCCCGGGGAAGTGGTGGCCATCGACGGCAAGACGGTACGGCGTTCCCACGACCGCAATGTGGGCCAGCGGGCCATCCACCTGGTCAGCGCCTGGGCCTCGGCCAACACGCTGACCCTGGGGCAGGTGAAGACCGCGGAGAAGTCCAACGAAATCACCGCGATCCCCCAGTTGCTGCCAATGCTGGAACTGAAGGGGTGCATCGTCACCATCGACGCCATGGGCTGCCAGCAGGAGATCGCCCAGGGGATTCTGGACCGGGGAGCCGGCTACGTGCTGGCGCTGAAGGAGAACCAAGGTCAACTGTATGAAGACGTGCGGGACCGGTTCGAGGGAGCGGAGGAGTTCGGCTTCGGGGGAGTGCCCCATGACTACGCCACCACCCTGAACCAAGACCACGAAAGGATAGAACGTCGGGAGTGCTGGACAATCAGCGACCCATCTTGCCTGGAGTACCTGAGCACCGGGCAGGACTGGCCCGGCCTGCGCTCGGTGGTCAAGGTGGTGGGCCGCCGGGAGACGCCGGCAGGGACCACGGTGCAGCCCCGGTACTACATCAGCAGCCTGGATGCCCCGGCGGAGCGACTGCTGAAGGTGGTGCGCACTCACTGGAGCATCGAGAACTCCTTGCACTGGAGCCTGGACGTGACTTTCGGGGAAGACCATTGCCGGATCCGCAAGGACCACGCTCCGCAGAACATGGCCACGCTGCGGCAGGTTTCGCACAATCTGCTCAAGAACGAAACGAGCCTGAAGGTGGGCATCCAGGGGAAACGCCTCCAGGCCGGCTGGAAGGAGGACTACCTGCTAAAAGTCCTACGCAGCTAAAACGCGATTGCCCTGTACGGACAACACCGTCAGTAGGGCCGTTCGTCGGGCTGTGCTATAATCGTCGGCGGTTATGGTAAATACGGCCTCCCGGCGAGTCGCCGACCACCGGGCGGTAATACTGGAGGCAAGCCATGGAAATGGGACTGGATGGCAAGGTAGCAATCGTTACCGGCGGCAGCGAGGGCATCGGCAAAGCCGCCGCCCTGCGAATGGCCGGCGAAGGCGCCAATGTGATCATCGTGGCCCGTCGGCAGGACGTCCTGGACGCAGCGGCTGACGAAATCCGCACCGCCACCGAGGGCGAGGTAATGGGCATCTCAGCTGATGTCACCGAGCGCGGCACCGCCGCAGATGTGGTCAACACCGCCGTCGAGAAATATGGCCGGCTGGACATTCTGGTCAACAATGCCGGCACCTCGATGGCCAAAGGGTTTGAGCAGGTCAGCGACGATGACTGGGAGTTCGACTTCGAGCTGAAGGTTTGGGGAGCGATACGGCTGATGCGCGCATCGATTCCGGAGATGCGCAAGGTTGGCGGCGGCCGGATCATCAACGTAACCAACCTGGGTGGTCGCACGCCGGGCGCCAACTCGATGCCCACGTCCATCTCCCGGGCCGCCGGCATCGCCATCACCAAGGGTTTGTCCAAGGATTTGGCCAGCGACAACATCCTGGTGAACACGGTTTGCATCGGCCTGATCAAGAGCGGGCAGCACGAGCGGCGCTACAACGCCCGTCTGGAAACCGAGCCCGACCTGGATGTCAACGATTTTTACGCCCAGCTTGCCCAGGGACGCGGTGTCCCGCTGGGTCGAGTCGGCGAAGGGGCAGAAGCCGGCGACGTGATCGCGTTCCTGGCCTCAGATCGGGCCAGCTACCTCAGTGGTGTGGCGATTAACATCGATGGTGGCGCATCGGCGGTACTGTAGTCGGCGGTACTGAAATTGGTGTCGGCCTCGCGGGCGCGGCAGGATAAATCAGGTACAGATTGGTGATTAGAGTGAGCGATTCATACCTAGCAGAGTTCGAGGCACCCAATCGATTGTTGCTGGGCGCGGGCCCATGCACCGTGCATCCACGGGTGTTGCGCGCGATGACGCAGCCGGTGATAGGGCACCTCGACCCCAAGTTTTTCCAGGTCATGGACGAAGTGTGCGAAATGCTGAGACGGGTGTTCCACACTGAAAACTATATGACCGTCCCCATTTCCTCAACTGGCACCGGCGCCATGGAAACCGCGTGCGCCAACGTGCTGGAACACGGCGACACGGCCATCGTGTGTCGCAACGGATATTTCGGCGACCGATTGGCTGACATCACCGAGCGGTGCGGCGCGAACACGGTCATGGTCGATTCACCGTGGGGCCAACCATCCGACCTCAACGGTCTCGAGGACGCCCTGAAGGCAAACCCCAACACGCGCATGGTCGGGCTGGTGCACGCCGAGACGTCTACCGGCGCATTGTCGCCGCTGCTGGACGCCATTGAGCTGGCCCACCGCCACGGCGCGCTGGTCGTCGTTGATGCCGTTACATCGCTGGGAAGCCACGAAGTGCGCGTCGATGACTGGGATATCGACGTGTGTTACAGCGCGAGCCAGAAGTGTCTGGGGGCGCCTCCGGGTCTGGCTCCCATTAGTTTTGGCGAACGGGCGATCAAGATTATCAACGAGCGGCCCACCAAGGTGCGGAGTTTTTACTTCAACCTGAAGGACATCGCGGATTACTGGAATCAAACCCGCGCTTACCATCACACCAGCCCCATCACGATGACCTACGCGATTCGCGAATCGCTGCGCATGATGATGGAAGAGGGTATTGAAGAACGCCACGCTCGCCACGCGCGGGTCGCGGGCGCCCTGCGGGCGGGACTGACGGCCATGGGGCTGGAGTTGACTGCGTCCCCGGAGCACCAGTTGAATCCGATCACCGTGGTGAAGGTGCCCGAAGGCGTCGATGATGCCGGGGTACGGCGTCGCCTCCTCGACGAGTGGAACATTGAGGTCAGCGGCGGCCTGGGCGAGTTCCGCAGCAAAGTCTGGCGCATTGGGATGATGGGCGAAGGCGCAAGAGACCGCAGCGTCCTGGCGGTGCTATCTGCCCTGGAAGTCATCCTCTCCGACGCCGGATACGAGGTTGCCTTCGGCGCCAGCGTCGGCGCAGCGCAACGCTCGATGGCGATGGATAACGCCGGTTAGGTTCGGGTTTTGATCATGGCGGGTCGGGCGCAACGACCCGCCGCTGGTTCTGCCTCATCAGCGGTGCTCGGCCTGGTAGGCCGCATCCAGCACCTGCACCACGTGCAGCACGCGCACGTCTGACCCGACGTTGCGCAACCCCTGTTCCAATTGAGAGATGCAGCCCGGGTTGGCCGATGCGATGATATTCGCCTCGGTAGCCAGCGCGTTGTTAACCTTGCGTCGTTGCAGCCGCCCCGACATCTCCCGCTGAATCAGCGAGTAGAAGCCGGCGGAGCCGCAGCACAACGCAGACTCAGGCATCTCGGTGAGCGTGAGGCCGGGTATGCTTTGCAAAACGTGACGCGGCGCGGCGGTAATTCTTTGCGCGTGGGCCAGGTGGCACGGGTCCTGCATCGTTACATGGCAGGGATACTCCGCCTGCGGCGGGTCAAGCGGCAACGCGGCCAGAAACTCGGTTATATCCTGCGTTTTTGCCGCGAACTCGTTGGCGGCGGCAACGTGGTGCGGATCGTCCTGCAACAGGTCGCCGTATTCCTTCATCGCAGAGCCACAGCCGGCCGACGCAGTGATAATGACATCGACGTTGGCCTGGAGGAAAGCATCAATGTTGCGGCGGGCCATGCGCCGCCCAAGCTCCAGGTCGCCGGCGTGTAAATTTAGCGCACCGCAGCACCCCTGCGCCGGCGGGACCACCACGTCGCATCCGTTGCGCTGCAGCACACGGACGGCGGCGCGCATCGCCTCGCCCTGCATCAAGGGCATGACGCATCCGGACAGCAGTCCGACGGTCATGCGGCGCTCGCCCTCGGCGCTATAAATTTTGTTGCTGGCGCCAAAGAAACGAGCGCCCATCACCGGCATCTGCGTTTCCAGATCGCCCAAACCACCGGGCAGCCAGCGCAACAAACCGGATTTTCGCACCAGCTTCTGCAAACCGGAGCGTTGGTAGGCGCGCATCAGGTGGCCGGCGAGGCGCAGGCGACGGTTGTGCGGTAGCGCGGCCCGCAGGAACAGACGAGATAGCCGGTTCAGCTCCGGACTCTGCTGGCCGTGCTCAGCAACCTGCGCGCGGGTACGCTCCATGATGCGACCGTACGGCACTCCGGACGGACACACTGCCTCGCAGGCGCGGCACTGGAGGCACATTTCCCAATGGGACACCAGACGATCGCTGATGCCCGTGCGACCTTCGTGGACTGCTTTCATCAGGGCAATGCGCCCGCGGGGAGATTCCGCCTCCAGGCCCGTTTCTACGTAGGTGGGACAGGCGCTGAGGCACAGACCGCAGTGAACGCACCGGTACATATCGGGTTCAGCCGGCGCGTCGGGCCCGGCGAATCCCGGCCCGTCGTTGAGCGAACCCAAAAAAGGAATACCATAGGGGTAGCCGTGACCGTGCTCGTCGACGGTTTCAGCAACCGGTGTGTCCGGTTCTCCGGTTACCGCCATCACAGACCTCCGATGAATCGACCCGGGTTGAGGATTCCAGCCGGGTCGAATTGCGCTTTGAGTCGTCGCATTACCGTCATACTGGATGGTAGCGGGCCCCAAACGTCAAGGTGCCGCTTCACCGAAATTGGGCAGCGTTCGACGACGGCGCTGCCGCCCGAGGCCACCGCTGCTGCCTGGATACCTTGCAACGCTTCCGCAATTGCCTGGGCATTGGTGTCGGAGCAATCATCCCACCACAGCAATCTGCCACCGCCGAAACCAACGTCGGCGACAACGCCCGGCGGTGGCAAGGCGGTAGCCACGGGCAGCTCCATCCCCAGGATGTTCCGCAACCCCGCCGGTTGCGAGTTGACCCGCACGGAGATGGTTGGCCGGGCGTCGGGATTGGCGGGCAAATCGGTTAATGCAGCAGTCAAGGCGACGGTTTCGTCGCCCTTCAGGTTCCGCATTAAGACTGCGTTGTCCTTCCACAGGGCCATGGTTTCCTTTTGGCGACGCTGCACGGATGATGGGCGTCCACCGATGATGGCGATGGCGATGTAGTCGGCTGGCTCAATATCGCCGAGGGCGGCCAGGCGTTGCGCGGCGGATCGGTTCAGGATGTGTAAGCCCAGCGGCGCGAAATGCTGAGCCTGCAGGTTCTGGCACGCGGTGGCTGCGGTGTCCAGGCCGGAGAATCCCCCAACGATTGCCGACCATTCCGCTGGGGCCGGTGCAATCTTGAAGGTGGCTTCGGTGATGACCGCCAGCGTTCCCAGTGAACCGGTATAAAGACGGTTGAGGTCGTAGCCGGTGACGTTTTTGACCACCTTGCCGCCGGCGTTGGTCTGGACGCCCCGAGGGTCCACAACGCTGATGCCGATCAGCCAGTCGCGGGGCAGACCGTAGGTTGAGCGTAGGGGGCCGCTGGTTCCGGTGGCCAGGGTGCCGCCGATGGTGGCGCTGGCAGCCAGAGGCGCGGCGATGGGCACGTACTTGCCTTCCTGCGCCAGCACCGATTGTAGTTGCTCGATGGTCATGCCCGCCTCCGCCGTAATGGTGAGATCGGCCGGCTGGAAATCCACCAGGTGATTGAGTCTGGTCAGGTCCAGGGCGATGCCGGGTTTGGTGGCCGGGTTGCCCAGATCGATTTGCGTCCGCCCGCCCGACGGATAGACGGCGGTGTTGGTTCGATTTGCCCAGGCCATTGCGGAAGCGACGCCACTGCCGTCAATGGGCCGCACCGCCGCGACGGGCGTCAGCGTTCCGATGCTGTATTGCCGCAACTGACCTGCATCCACCACGGCATCAGGGCCGAGGAGATCGGCAAGTTGGGCGGAGGCTGTGCCGGCGGCTGCGGTAGTCATATCGAAAAGCCAGGGATGCGGGATTGCAGGTTTGAGGTGCGACGGGAGAGTCGGTACTACCCAGCAGCGGGTTTGGGCGTTGGCCGGGCTGGTTCGAGCCCCAGTAGTGGTGGCAAGTTTGGGCGCGCCTGCCGGCCAGTGTTCACGCGTACAATCCGGCGGTGTGGCTGGCCGGATGTGGCGAGGGATGGTAATAGGAGCCGTCGGGGAAGATTTTGCCCGGGTTCAGCCTGTTTTCGGGCGCAAAGGCGTTTCGGGTGCGCTGCATCGCCGCCATATCCTCGTCCGTGTAAACGAGGGGCATGAATTCCTTTTTTTCCAGGCCGATGCCGTGTTCTCCGCTGAGCGTTCCGCCCAGAGCGGCGCACTCCTGCATCAATTCGGCGGCAGCGGCCATGGCGTTTTCCATGACGCCAGGGTCGCGGGCGTCGAACAGCATACAGGGGTGCAGATTGCCATCGCCGGCGTGGAAGACGTTGGCGATGGTGATGCCGTATCGCTCGCTGACGCTGGTTACCTTGCGGAGCATCTGCGTGAGGCGAGTTCGGGGAACCACGCCATCCACTAGGTAGTAGTTCGGGGCGATGGTTCCGAAGGCGCCGAACGCCGTTTTGCGACCAACCCAGAGACGCTCGCGTTCGTCGTCGGCCTCGGCGATGCGGACATCGGCGGCGCCGGTGTCCCAGAGCGCGGACTCGACTTCGAGGCTAAGCTCTTCGACCTCTTCGTGCAGCCCTTCCAGTTCGATCAGCAGCACGGCTCCGGCGTCGTTGGGATAACCGGCGTCGGTGACGTTTTGCACCGCTTTGATGCTCAATGCGTCGATCATTTCCAGCGCGGCCGGGATGATCCCGTGGCCCACGATTGCTGACACTGCGGTGCAGGCCAAATCAATGTCGGCAAATATGCCCAGGAACGTACGCACCGATTCCGGTACGGGCAGCAGGCGCACCAGGATTTTCGTGGCGATGCCGAATGTGCCCTCCGAGCCGACGAATGCGCCGCGTAGGTCGTAGCCGACTGTTTCGCGGGCCATGCCACCCAACTCGACCACCTGTCCGTCCTCCAGGATGACCTCCATGCCGATCACGTGGTTGGTGGTGGTGCCGTAGGCGAGGCAATGGGGGCCGCCAGCGTTTTCGGCGATGTTGCCGCCCAGACTGCAGGCCCGCTGACTGGAAGGATCAGGGGCATAGCGCATCCCAAACTTGCGAACGTGGATATCCAGATCCAGGTTGATGACACCAGGCTCAACCAGCGCAGTGCGGTTGGCGGTGTCGACGTTCAGGATGCGGTTCATCCTGGGGAAGGCAATCTGCAAACCGTCCGGGGGCGTGATGGCGCCGCCGCTGAGTCCGGTGCCGCTGCCGCGCCCCACGACGGCAACGCCGGCCGCGTAGGCCAGGGATATAACCTGGCTGGCCTGTTCGGTGTTGGCCGGCAGGACGACCGCCCGGGGCATCGAGCGGTCGACGGAACCGTCATATTCGTAGACCAGCAGGTCTTCCGGATGGTCGATTACGTAATCGCCTCCGACGACGGCCTGAATCTGGGTTATCAGGTCAGTAGCGGCCAACGGTTGGCTAGTCTTTCCGGCGCTGGTAGATCTGCACGCGGTGCCGGTTGGATTCCGTTACGTATAACCGTTCTTCTGCGTCAAGTCGCACTGAAACCGGGCCCCAGAAATAGGGTTCGATCTGGGATGAAATGAGATAAGGCGTATCCAGATGAGGCGGCAACTCCGGCACCAGGTTAGACATTTCACGGGTGTTGCTTTCATCAGGGTTTACGGACATAAAGTCCTGCGCCCACTTGGACAGGGTGGCTTGCCCCCGCAGCGACTGGACGAATCCGCCGTTGGAATCGAACAGCTGGACGCGCTCGTTACCCCAGTCGGAGATGTAAACGTACCCGTCAGAGTCCACGCACACGCTGGAGGGACGGCTGAGTTGTCCATCGCCGGCGCCGGACGAACCGTAGACGGAGACGAACTGGCCGTCGGCGGTGAACCGTTGGACCCGGTCGTTGCGCCAGTCGGCAACGTACACATCGCCGTTGCCGTCCAGTCCAACGCCCCACGGCATATTGAACTGACCTGGGCCGCTACCGGCCTCGCCCCAATACCCCAAAGGTTCGCCTTCACGGTTGAATCGCTGGACGCGGTTATTGCGCTGTTCCACCACATAGATGGTATCGTCCCGCGCGATGGCGATTCCGGAAGGGGCATTGAGTTGACCCGCTGCGCTGCCCTTTTCGCCGAATTGCCGAATCAGGTTGCCGTCCAGGTCGAAAACCGTAATCCGGTGCAGATGCTCGTCGGTGACGTGTACGTGCTGCTGGCTGTTGACGGCAATGGCCACCGGCAGCATCCATTGACCTTCGCCACGTCCGTAACCCTTGCTGAATTCGCCCAGGTAGTCTTCTTCCCAGTTCAGAATTCCGATGCGGACCAGCGCTGCGCGGGCCGTGTCGCAATGGCTGAGCACCAGAATGCGGCCATCAGCAGTTACCGCGGAGTCGTAGGGGTTGATGAACCCACGCCCGCTTTGATTGGTGGTGAGGCCGACCGTCTTGATGTATTCCACCGGGCCGGCGCTAACAGCAGCAGTAGTCACGATGTCGTCTCCTTATCGAGGTAGCCGGATGCAGGTAGTCGGAAGTACGTAGTCGAAAGCACGTAGCTGGAGGGACGGCATATCTGCGGTTGGTCGGTTTAAACAGTCCGCCCGACAATAGCCGGGCGGACTAAAAATGGCGTGAACCTGTGGCTAGGCCAGTTGGTACTCGCGAGTCGCGGTGAGCAGACGCAGGAGGTTGGCGATGCGCTGTTCGTCGGCCTCCGTGCGGTGTTCGGGGCGGAGGTCCGCCGCGCCCTGTTCGGCGGCGAACTCACTCAGCGAGTTACGTGTGTTATTCGTTAGAACCAGCGGGCCGAGGAGGTCTACGCAACCGTCAACCTGGTCTTCGGGCGAGAGTGGGCCGTCAATCCGGGTGGCGAGGCGGTCGATGATGGCCTTGACGCCCGGGTTACCGGGATCGCCCAGTTCCTTGCCAACGAAGTTGACCCGCTCGACCAACGCCCCGCTGTCAATCCACTCGGCTCCTTCGTGCCATCCTTCAACGCTGGGTGGCTGGAAGATGCCCTGCCCCATGTAGACGGTGTGGCGCGCGAGTTGATCGGCTCCGAAGGTTGGCTCCTGGTAAGTACCGGCCATGCGCACGGCTCCAACAACCAGCTCAACCGGACCTTTCACGCGGGCAAATCGCGCCTGCTCGGACTTGAAGTAGTCCGAGTTTAACAGCGTACGCAGGATGGCGCTGATCTCGTAATTGGAAGCGAAGTAGGAGGCCACCATATCTTCGATGGCGGCTTGGCCAGCTTCGCTCACCGCGTCTGCGGCGAAGAACTGGAACAGTCGGGTGCACAGGAAACGGGCGGTGGCGTCCTGTTGCACGATGATGTCGATAATGTCATCGCCGTTGAAGTTGCCGGTGTGCCCGAGGAAGGTCTTCTCTCCGTCGTCGTGGTCGTGCTCCCGGTAATTGAAGTGCCAGGCGATGCGGCTGTAAGGCCAGATGGAATCGCGACTGGCACGCGTCGCCATGTACTCGGCGTTGCCCAGAGTCCAGCCGGTGAAGGCGCGGGCGCACTCCTTGATGTCGTCTTCAGAGTAGTTGCCGACGCCCATTGAGAACAGCTCGAGCAATTCCCGGCCGTAGTTCTCGTTGATGTCGCCTTTATGATTGTCGTGATTGTCGAGCCAGATAATCATGGCCGGGTCTTTCGACAACTCGACGAGCATGGTGCGGAAGGAACCGAGGGCGTGCCGTCGGAAGGTCTCAATCTGGTTCATCATCGCGCGCGCCTGGTTGAGCTTGGAGTAGCCGGTGGCGAACAGGCCGTGCCAGAAAAGAGCGATCTTTTCTTCCAGCGGGTTCTGCGTGGTTACCATCCGGTACATCCAGTAGGCGCCGGCACTGTTGAGTTCGCGCATCTCCGCCATATCCGAGTGGAACCGGCGGATCAGGTCATCGGGCATGGCGTTGGCATCGCCTGGGTTCAGCAGGTCTTCAACCATAGTCTCGTAGCCACGTGCCACCTGCTGTTCCAGTTCGTCGCGACTGGCGCCAAATCCGGCGCGGCGCATCAGGTGAGCCATCAAGGCAATGTCGGCATTGCTCATAATTGCCTCCGTATTGTTCTGGAGCGGTATTGTTCTGGTGCAGTAATGTTCTAGTGAAGAATTGGGCTATTGCAGCGATTCGCCTAGCGGCGAAGGAAGTCGAACTGCTCGAAGCGGCCGTTCACGATGCTAACCGGGTCGAGTCCGAGCCACTGTTCCGCAATAGAGGAGTAGGTGGAGCGGAAGTCGTTGTTGTAGTGCAGGTCGCCGTCGAGTTGGTCCTGCTCGGCCAGGGAAGGATACTCGCCGTACAGTCCGCCGCTCACCGAATTGCCCATGATGAACGCGGTTCCGCCCGACCCGTGGTCGGTTCCGGAGCCGTTGTCGCGGATGCGCCGGCCGAATTCAGTCCAGACCAGCACGATGGCGTCATCGCCGCGGCCGTGCTCTTCAAGGTCGGCCATGAAATCGCTGATGGCGCCGGAAACCTGCGTCCACAGACCACCGTGGACTTTGATCTCGTCGCCGTGGGTGTCGAAGCTGCCGTGCTGGGTGTAGTAGATGCGCGTGCCGAGGTCGGCGCACATCACCTGGGCAACATTCTTGAGCGACTGAGAGATGGAATTGTCGGCGTATTCGATGGTGGACGAATAACTTTCGGGGGCGGTGCGCAGGATGTCGGCGCCCTTCAGCGCGTCGCGCCCGGTTTGGCCCAGGTAGTCCATTACTTCGCCCTGGACGGCTCCGCCGTACATCTTGCCGAAGGCATCCAGGCACAGGCCGCGAATGCGGTCTTCCTCAACATCGGGGAACAGGCCGTAGGTTTCCAGGTTGCCCACCGAGGCTACCGGCACGCCCGGCGCGCCCATGGAGCGCGGCAATCCGCGACCGAAATTCACGCCCGTTATGACGTTCTGCGCTTTGGGGTCCAGGTCGCGGATGACGCGGCCCAGCCAGCCTTCCGTGGCAATCTTTTCCGGCTCGCAGGTGTGCCAGATGTCCATGCTGCGGAAGTGGGAGCGGGTGGGATTGGGGTAGCCAATGCCGTTGACAATGGCCACTTTGCCCTCATCCCACAGCGCCTTGATGGGCGCCATATTGGGGTTGAACGCCAGTTGCCCATCAATCGGTATCACCTGATCGGTGGGGATGCTGACGTTGGGCCGGAAATCGTGATAATGACCGTCCGTATAAGGGATGACAGTGTTAAGAGGGTCGTTGGCGCCGGTCAGTTGGATCACAACCAGTGACCGGTTTTTGATGGTAGTCGTCATTTCGGTAGGGCCTCCTTAACTGGATTGCCGCCGCAACTGGCATTCCGAACCTGCCATGCGGTGGCCGGGACCTTATTAGCTGATGCTGCCAGTTTATGCGCCGGTGCCGGCGATGTCAACGGAAAGTGTCCCAATGGTGTGCTGTTTTCGTTATCGCCCATCGGCTCGTAATGGGGCCGGGCGCACTCACGCGCCACCCGTCGCGCTGACCGTTGCTGCTGCAGTTGGTGCCACAATTTCTGGTCTCTAAACCGACGCCGAGCGCCAGATTTGCTCACTCGTACCCACTTAATCTGTCTTTACGAGGAGCATAGCGACGTGGCAATTTCGATGAGGTTGAAAATACGTCGACGAACCGCCGTTGCTACGGCGACGGAATTGCCGCGCTAAGCTCGCAATGACAAAGCTGGTACGGAAGAGGCCAGATTTGGGTTTGATACCGAGTAGAGCGTTGGTTATACTATCGGGCGGCCCGATGGAGGCTGGGATTTGTGCCGGCCGGCACGACCCAACCGGACCAAATGGTGGTAACCAGATGAGCCGGCGAGATTCCCGCTGACCCATCGAGTACCGGACACCAGGAGCGAATAGCATGGACTTCAAACTAGCCGTACTGGGCGGTGATGGCATTGGCCCAGAGGTAACGGCGGAGGGCGTCAAAGCGCTGGAGGCAGTGGGGCGTGCCTTTGGGCACAATTTTGCGCTGGAGTACGGCGACGTTGGGGGCATCTCCATTGATCGCCACGGCGTGCCCCTGACTGATGGTGTCCGCGACCTGGCATCCGACGCTGACGCGGTGCTCTTTGGCGCAGTGGGTGGACCCAAGTGGGATGACCCGTCCGCACCGACTCGACCCGAGGACGGCCTGCTGGCCCTGCGGGCGCATCTGGGCGTGTTCGCCAACATCCGGCCCGTCAAAGTCTATCCCGAATTAACGGGTTCCAGCGTGTTGAAGCCCCACGTGCTGGAAGGCGTGGACATGGTGGTGGTGCGCGAACTCACCGGTGGGTTGTACTACGCCTTGCCGAAGGGCCGCACCGAAACTCCCCAGGGCACGGTGGGTGTGGATACCATGCGCTACACCGAGTCTGAAATCGAACGAGTGCTGCGCGTTGGGTTCGAGCTGGCGCGAGGACGGCGCAAAAAGTTGACCTCAGTGGATAAAGCCAACGTTTTGGAAACCTCCCGCCTGTGGCGCACCGTTGCGACCCGGTTGGGAGGGGAATACCCCGATGTGGAGCTGGAACACGCCCTGGTGGACGCCTGCGCGATGCAACTGGTGCTCCGCCCAGCATCCTATGATGTTATCGTCGCCGAGAACACGTTTGGCGATATCTTGACCGACGAAGCGGCGGTTCTGGCCGCCTCAATGGGGTTGCTGCCCTCGGCCAGCTTGTCCGGAGTGCCCGAGGCCGGAGCGAGGACGGCCGGCTTCTACGAGCCCATTCACGGGACTGCTCCAGACATCGCCGGCAAGGGCATTGCCAATCCCTGCGGTTCCATATTGAGCGCCGCGTTGATGCTGCGCTACTCGCTCGGTCTCACCGAGGAGGCAGCGGCCATTGAGCGGGCGGTGCAGTCGGTGCTGACCCAGGGTTACCGTACCGCCGACATTGCCACCAGCCAGGATACGGCAATCGGCACCGTGGAGATGGGCGCACTCATAGTTCAGGCTATCGGGTAGCGGACGGGCAACACGCGATGTTCAATCTGCTGGGTGGCGCCGGACTGGCCATCTCGATTTCGGTTTTCCTGGCCAGCGCGCTGGTGGTCATTCTCCTCGGTGTGCAGTTGGCCAAATACGGCGACGCGCTGGCGTCGCTAACCGGATGGGGTCGGCTGTTCGTCGGGAGCATCTTGGTGGCCCTGGCAACTTCGCTGCCCGAGCTATCCAACAACATCACCGCGGTGCGAATCGACAATCCCCAGCTGGCGCTGGGCAATGTGGTTGGCGCCAACATGGTCAACATGTTCACAGTGGCGATGGTGGCGTTATTGTTTGGAGGGCGACGATTTTTGCAGCGGGTCGCGCCGGAGCAGGGATATCTCATCGTGCTGGCGGCGGTGTTGACAGGGTTGGCCGTTTTGTTCGCCGGACTGAAAATCGGCATCAACGTCTGGCAGATCGGCTTGTCCTCGGTCATTCTGCTGGTGGTATACGTGATCGGAATGCGAATCGTGTACCAGCGAAGGCCCGTGGAAGATGAGGGGGCTGAACAAGAGGACGCCGGGATGACTTTGGTCAGGGCCTGGACGATGTTTGGTCTGGTGTCGTTAGGGGTCATCATCGCCGGGGTGTTCCTCGCGCAGAGCGTGGATCGCGTTGCGGATCTGACCGGAATTTCCTCAGGTGTGCTGGGGATCCTGGCGGTGTCAATCGTTACCACCATGCCGGAAGCCTCGGCGGCGATCGCGGCGGCCCGGATGGGTGCGGCGGATTTGGGAATTGCCGGATTGTACGGAAGTTGCGTTTTTAACGTAACGATCCTGTCGTTTGCCGATCCTTTCTTCCGGAGAGGCGTGGTAGTGAACTATCCGGAACCCGAGCACTTCGTCGCCGGGATATTCGCCGTCGCGCTGATACTATGGGGCGGCTTGCTTCTCTGGGGCCGTAACCGGATCCCCCAGCCGGCGATAGTCGCCGGTCTGGCGTTGATGGCGGCAGCATACCTGGCGGGAGCCCTCTGGGTGGCCTTGCTGGGAGCGCCGGAAAATGGGGCAACCGCGGGGTCGGTGGCCAGGTTGATCAGTCTAATGGTGCCGGGGTAAATATGTCCCCGCTGGACTAGATGTCGGCGCCGGCGTAACGCTCCGATTCCACAAAGCCCTGGCTGGCATCGTCCCAGGCGTACAACGCGGCTTCAACCACCCGCTGGTCGTCAATCCCGACTACCAGCTGCTGCACCGGATAGGCGGGGCCATGTCCCCAGGGGCTGGTAGCGACGGTGCGGTCGGTGTCGGAAAGGTAGGCGCGGCCGTTGGGATGTGAATGGTAAATGATGCGGGCCGGGGTTTCCGAATCCAGGCTGTCGTTGAGGGCTAGCAAATCGGCGGTGTCGAATACATAGGCAGTTTCGGCGGTGCGATCCGCCGCGGTGGGGTGGTTGCCGGAATCCTGGGCGTTGGCTGCCGGACGCATTGCGTCAACGGCGTTCCCATCGGCAGCGCCAGTTAACCAACCACAGCATTCGGCGGGGTAGGCGGATCTGGCCTCTCGATAAATAGAATTCAGGATTGCCGGCGGAATTTGCAAAGGATTGGCTAAACTGGCCATAAAACCCCCTTGTTACGAATTACGTCGATATGATATGCTGTTTCCAACGCGTTTACAGGTATCGCCGTAATACATCGGTAATACGATTGCGGTAAAGTGGCACCAGAAATTGAAACCCGAGCCGCAACTCCGTAAATGCTCCAACTAACAGGACAAAGGAAATGCAAACCGTAACTCGCAAATCGTTGAAGCTAAAAGCTTGTCCCCGCTGTGGTGGCGACGTCTGCCGTATGCGCGACACTTTTGGAGTTTATCACCAGTGCGCCCAGTGTGGCCGAGAGATTCGGCGACAGGTTGGATTTGCTACGCCGTCGGAAACCGTAGGCGCTGGCACTATGAGCATGCCAACCAACCCGTCCGACCATAAAGAGAAGCTGATGGTCTAGTCGGCAACCCGCGAACAAGCAACCAGAGGAAGTGGCCTCGGACTTGTCGCCGAGGCCACTTCCTTTTTTATTAGCGTTTGGTCGGAGTAGCAGCGATTTGCGTCCGGAGCCGGTTTGGTACATCGGCAGATCGCACCGGTCCGGTGCGGCGAACGTAATCGCAACTTTCAACAACCACCAGAAACTACCAGGACGAATTAAGAACACAGATAGCGACACGATTTCTCCGCGAGACCCGAAAGGAGATTAGAAAATGGAAAGGAATGTTCGCGTTCAGAATCGAGTTGATGCCGCGCGTCCGCGCCGCGTGCTGCTGCGCCAGTGCCCCCATTGCGGCGGCGACGTGCGCCTGGCCCGGGACATTTACGGCGCTTACCGGCAGTGCATCCAGTGCAGCCGGGAAATCGATCCGGAAATGCTGACGATTTCCGCACCGATGCCGGCGGAAACACTCCACAATCATCATGTGGAAGAGCGCATGGCTGCCTGATGCCGGAATTGTTCTCCAGTGACCGCGGGGTTCCGGCTGATGCCTGGGACCCCGTTAGTTTTTATCGGCGGCGGAAAGGGTGAGCGTTGTCGTCGTGGCGTTCCTTGACTAATTCGGCGAATTGGCGAACGGAGTCTTCCTGGGCGGCGGTTTGGATTGAACCGGGCCGGATCTGCCGGATATAGTCGATGGCTTCGTCGGCTTCCCAACCCGTATTCACCAAGTATGCGGCCAGGACGGTGCCGGTTCTGCCGATGCCGGCGGCGCACGTTACGACCGTGGGACGCTCCCATGTTTCAATCTGCTGTTCCACGTAGGAGACGATGCGGTCGAGTTGTTCTACCGATGGAGCGCCGAAATCGGGCACCGGATCAAACAGTTCCTCGAATCCCCAGGGTTCGCCGGAGATGGTGTTTTCTTCCAGCCGGACGATAGCGGTAACGTCGTTACGCTCGAAGTAAATCAGGTGGCGTCGCTCGGTCGGCCCCATTGAACCAGCGAGGGATCCGTGGAGAATCCAGCTGAAATTACGAAAACTGTCTTGCATCGAGAGCTCCGGACCGGTGTTCAGCGGGTTTATGCCGCAGCGTTAGTCGCATCGATGGCGATTTGTAAGCGTCGGTTCAATTCGTCGCTATCCAGACCTGCGATCAGCACTATCTTGTCGCGGGAACTGAGGCCGCGAATGATTTTAACGTCCGCTCGCGCCACCTGCAAGCAGTCCGCTAGGAGCGCGATGACAGCAGCGTTGGCCTTGCCTCTGGTGGGAGGGACGGCTACCCGCACCCGCACGCTGTCCCCATGCCAGTCAACTATCTCAGAGCGCCGTGCGCCCGGTTGGACACGGAGTGTGAGGCTGGATGCAACGGGTGCTGACATCAACGCGCGCGATGGGTCTGGTATAGTATTGCCGACGGCACAACTGATACGCGCCGCAGTCAAGGGGGCCAGGATGGAGTATAGCAGTATTGCGCTTGAGGTGGAAAACCAGGTTGCGACACTGCAGCTAAATCGCCCCGATGCGTTGAACGCCCTGAGCCCGGAATTGCTGTCGGAATTCTCCCATGCGGTGGCGACGGTAGGCCGAGATGAGTCGCTCAAAGTCCTGGTAGTGCGCGGGTCCGGTCGAGGTTTTTGCGCCGGCGCGGATTTGCTGTTCTTCGACCGCGTGTTTGACAACCTCGCACAGCTTCCCGATTACGTGCGCGACCTGAACAGGGCTTTTTTCGCGCTGGAAGCCCTCCCGATTCCGACCATAGCGGTGGTGCACGGGTACGCGCTGGCTGGCGGCATGGAACTGATGATGGCCTGCGACATGGCCATCGTAGCAGAGGACGCGCGTATTGGAGACCAGCACGCCAACTTCGGGTTAATACCAGGCGGCGGCTCCACGCAACGATTGCCGCGACGGGTGGGTATGCCCCGCGCAATGGAACTGCTGACCACCGGCCGGTGGCTATCGGGCGATGAAGCAGTGGAATGGGGATTGGCGCTGCGTTCCGCGCCGGCAGAGTTGCTGGGTTCCGAATTGGAATCTATTCTGGCGGGTCTCCGCACCAAGAGCCGAACCGGATTGGGACTCATGAAATCCCTGGCACGCAGTAGCCAGGACGTGCCCCTGCGCGACGGTGTGGCATTGGAGGGAGCAACGTTTACCCATCTGTTCTCTACCTCCCCGCACCCCAGAGAGGGCATTGAGGCGTTCAAAGAAAAGCGTCAACCGGATTTCTGAACATCGTCGGGCGTGCGCCATCCTTCCGTGGCTGCGGTGGCGAATTCAATGGCGGAACAAAAGGATTACAGGTTTGAAGATACGGGAAATACTAGAGCAACGTCGGACAGTATCTTTTGAGTTTTTCCCGCCCCGGGAAGCCGACGGGGTTCAGGGAGTGATTGACGTAGTCAAGGGTCTGCAACGGTTCGCGCCTGATTTCGTGTCCGTAACCTACGGCGCGGGTGGTGGTACGCGGGCGTACACGGAAGAAATCACCGTGCGATTGCGCCGGGAAACCGAATTGGAAGTGATGGCCCATCTAACCTGCGTGGCGCAAAGTCGCGCCGAGGTTCACGGTGTGCTGGAACGGCTCAATTGCGCCGGCATCGAAAACGTGATCGCGCTGCGCGGCGACCGCCCGGAAGGTGTGCCTGCGCCCGGCCCGGACGACGACGTGTTTCCCCACGCGTCTGACCTGATAACCCACATCCGCAGCAACTTCGACTTCGGGGTCGCCGCCGCCTGTTATCCAGAAGGGCACACTGAATCTGCCGACCTGTCCTCCGATTTGGAATACATCCGGATGAAGCAGGACCTCGGCGCGGATTTCCTGATTACGCAGTTGTTTTACGACAACACCCACTTTTACGACCTGCGGGATCGGGCGGCTAAGGCCGGCATCGACCTGCCGATCGTCCCGGGCGTGCTGCCGATCTTGAGCACTCCGCAGATTCGTCGGTTCACCGCACTTTGCGGGGCCACAATACCACCCGATCTGGACAATGAACTGGACCGTTACGAGGACGACAATCGCGCGGTGCGGGCCATCGGCATCGAGCATGCTATCAGCCAGGTGGAAGACCTTTGGGCCAACGGCGTTCCCGGCGTCCATTTTTACGTCCTCAACCGTTCGTACTCGGTATCCCAAATACTGCAAGCGCTGAACATTGACGGACATAACGCGGGCTGATCCCATTTCGTCAGGTGTCCATTAAGTCAGGTGTCCATGGCGTCAGGTAAACGTAATGCTTAGCACCGGTGTCGACCTGATCGAGATTGACCGGGTGGCCGGTGTACTGGAGCGCTACGGGGATCGTTTTTTGCGCCGGGTTTTCACGCCTGACGAGATCGCGTACTGTCGGGGACGTGCCCAGAATCTGGCGGCGCGGTTCGCCGCCAAAGAAGCAGTGATGAAATCGTTGGGCATCGGATTCCGCGGCGTCGGTTGGCGCGATGTGGAGGTAGTCAGGGCCCCGAGCGGCGCCCCCAGTCCCCGCCTTCACGGCCGCGCACGTCGTCGCGCCGAACGGCTTGGTGTGACGGAAATCGGCATCAGCTTGTCCCACTCCAGGGGGTTCGCGATGGCGTTCGCAGTTGCCAACCGCCCCGACACCACCGAGTCGCTGGCGGCCGGCGCGGTTACGCTGTGGGGAGACCCGACCGCGCCGCAGGCCGCCTGACGGTTTTCGCAGTGCTGCACGCCGCTGTTTCCAACAAAATGATTGCGCCGTTTGACCTTACATATGTGGTGTCAGTAGCTGAGATGCAGGCTCTTGAAGCAGCATCGGAGCGGAGCGGTGTCAGTACCGACACGCTGATGGAGAACGCCGGATTGGCTTGCGCTCGACAGGTTCGCCAACGGTTGGGCGGCGCTGCCAGCAAGAACGTGGTCATCCTGGTTGGTCCCGGCAACAACGGCGCCGATGGACTCGTCGTGGCCCGGCACCTGAGACGATGGGGCGCACAAGTTTGCTGCTACGTGGTAAGGGGGCGTCCCGACACCGATGCTAAAATGGTATCTGTCCTGGCGTATGACGTCCGGATAATCGATGCTGCGGCGGACGGGGACATGCAGCAGCTTGACGCGCTGCTGCGGCGATGCGATGTGGTCGTAGATGCGATCCTGGGAGCTGGCGCGTACCGGCCATTGGCCGGAGTGATCGAATCCGTAACCCGTCGGGTCAACGCGCGAAGGGTTGGCGGCCGATTTGAGACGGTTGCGCTGGATCTGCCGACGGGGGTGAACCCGGATACCGGGGATGCAGACGAAGCAACGATTCAGGCCGACGAAACGCTGGCGCTGTGCTGTCCCAAGGTCGGCATCGCGAACTTTCCCGGCGCTGGGTTTGCCGGACGCATCACTATCCTGGACATCGGACTGCCCGCCAACGTCCTGCCCGATGCGAACCTTAAGCACGAATGGTTTACGGATACCGCGGCGACCCGTTTGTTACCCGGTCGACCCCTCAACTCGCACAAGGGAACCTTCGGGCACCTGCTCATCGTCGCCGGCTCCCGGAACTTTGTGGGAGCGGCGTTTCTGGCGGCACAGGGAGCGCACCGGGCCGGCGCTGGGTTGGTGACGCTGGCGGCTCCGGAATCGGTGTACCGGCTGGCGGCGGTGAAGCTGACGGAGACCATTCACCTCCCGTTACCTGAGGATGCCGACGGACGCATCGACTGGACGGCGGCGGATGAACTGCGTCAACGGCTGCCCGTTTATTCCGCGTTAGCCATCGGTTGCGGCATGGGATGGTCGCCCGGCACAACTCAGCTGATGGAACGCCTGTTGCTGGACGCCGATACCGGTCCGAGTTTGCCAGTGATCATTGACGCCGATGGGCTCAACAACCTGTCGCGCTGCGCAGACTGGGCAGCCAGGTTGCGCGCGCCGGCCGTTTTGACGCCGCATCCCGGCGAGATGGCAACGCTCACCGGTCTCCCAACTTCTGGCGTGCAATCGGATCGCACGACCGTAGCCGGCGATGCGGCGCGACGCTGGCAGCAAACGGTTCTACTCAAAGGCGCCCACAGCATTGTGGCCGCGGCCGACGGCCGGCAGAGGCTACTGCCCTTTGCCAACCCGGCGTTGGCCGCCGGCGGCACCGGGGACGTGCTCACCGGCATCATTGGCGGACTGCTCGCACAGGGTGTTGCGCCTTACGATGCCGCGGCGCTCGGCGGTTACCTCCACGGTGCGGCGGCGGCGGATATGCGCCGCGTGATGGGCGATGCCGGCGTTGTGGCGAGCGACCTGCTGGAACGGTTGCCGTCGGTCATGAAATCAATGAAAGGCCGGCGAGCGCGTTGAGGGGCGCCGTGGTTCAGTTTTCTGTTGAGCAAATCAGCCGGTTGGCCGGCACACCCATCGCACGGATGGCGACGGCCGATTCCGCCGGGAGGCCGCACGTGATTCCGGTTTGCTTTGTGTATGACGGTGGCTGCATCTACTCCGTGCTGGACGCCAAACCTAAGCGCGCCTCGCTGACCGGTTTGCGTCGAGTGCGCAATATCCTCGCCAATCCCCAGGTGTCGCTGGTGCTGGACCATTATGACGATGACTGGGCTCAACTCTGGTATTTGTTGGTGACCGGAAGAGCTGAGTTGATTGAGGGGACCGACGAGTCTGAGAGCGCCATAGCGTCGCTGCGAGAGAAATATCCTCAGTATCGGCGGATGGAATTGACTGGCAATCCAGTGATCAAGATTACGCCGGAACGGGTAGCCAGCTGGTCTGGTAGCTGAGACACGGTAACAGTTCAGACTTGGTGAGGTGAATTGGCCGAAGGCGGGTTGCCGAACGCTGGCACGGGTGGCGGTGGTTATGTCATATACAGGGCATGGATACTGAAGTGGACCTGACCACCGTCGACCGCGCTGTCCTCATTGCCATCATCGCCGAGTTACAGGCGGTGATTGAGCGGTTGCAGCGGCGGATTGCCGAACTGGAAGGCCAGGCGAAACCGGGCGGCCCGCTCCGAATGCCCGGCCTCAAGGCGAAATCGGGCCGGAAGCCCCCAGCGCAGCCGGGGCCCCGCAAGCAGCGACGCCACGGCTTCGCCCGCCCGCGCATGACACCGACCCACCGGGTGGAGCACGTGATGGAGAACTGTCCCGATTGCGGCGCCCACCGGTCCGGCGGCTGGATCCAGCGCACTCGGGAGGTCATCGAGCTGCCGGTGGTTCCCGCGCAAGTCACCGAGCACGTCTACATTGCTCGGACTTGCCCGGCCTGCCGACGGCGCTGCACACCTCCGGCGGAACTGGGCGGCGTGGTCTTGGGTCAGCAGCGCCTCGGCGTCAACCTGCTCAGCCTGATCGCCACGCTGCGGGAAGAGGGGCGGCTGCCCATCCGCAGCGTCCAGTGGTATCTGGACACCGTGCATCAGTTGCGCCTCAGCGTGGGGGCCATCGTGAGCGCCATCCATCGCACGGCGCAGCGGGCCCAACCGGCAGTGGCGGCGATCCTGGACCGCATCCGCGCCAGCCCAGTGGTCCACGCCGACGAAACCGGCTGGCGTCAGAGCGGGGCCAACGGCTACGTGTGGACTTTCAGCACCCCCACCGAACGCTACTTCCTGCGGCGGGGTCGGGGCAAAACAGTCGTGGACGAGGCGCTGAGCGATGCTTTCTCCGGAGTATTGGTCAGCGATTTCTACGCCGCCTACCACCATTATGACGGCCCCAAGCAGCGGTGCTGGGCCCACCTGCTGCGGGACATCCACGACCTGCGCACCCTCTACCCCGATGCTGCGCCACTGGCCAGGTGGGCCGACGCCGTCCACGGGATTTACGACCGGGCCAAAGCCTGCACTCATCCCCAGGCCAAGCGGCGGCGCACCGCCCAACTGGCCCTGGAACGACAACTGCTGGCCCTCGGCCAGCCTTTCCGGCACGACCCGTCGGCAACCCAGGCCAAGCTGTGCCGACGCATCGAGCGCCACATCAAGGAACTCTTCGTCTTCGTGGCCGAACCGGACGTGCCTTCAGACAACAACGCCGCCGAACGCAGCCTGCGCCATCTGGTCATCAGCCGCAAGATCAGCGGCGGCACCCGCTCGGAGCAGGGCACCGAGAGCAAGATGACGCTGGCATCCATCTTCGGCACCTGGCGCGCCCAAGGTCTAAATCCTCTCGCCGCCTGCCGTCAGCTGCTCGTTTCCCCTCTACTCTGAACTGTTACGAGACACGGGTTCTCCTTGACCGAGCGGGTGGCTACCCCTAGAATGCCGGCAACCGACCCTGCTTCAACTCTCTCAACCTAAACGTTGGGGCGGCTCCCCGCGCTGGGGGCGGCGATGCGAGTAACGACTTTATGAACCAATTGGTATTTTTGCATGGGCCGGGCGCCGGCGGCTGCGCGGATTCTTACGTCAATCAGTTGTCCCATTACCCGGGCAGCCTCGCTCCCAACCTGCCGGGCCACCCTCATGGCACGTCCTGCAGCAGTGTGGAACGGTACACCGACTGGCTGCGCGGTTGGTTGCACGGTCAAGGGATGACCAAAAATTTGGTGCTCAGCGGTTTCACTCTTGGCGCGTGCGTGGCGTTGCAATACGCGCTGGACTACCCGGATGAGGTGAAAGGGCTAGCGCTGATGACCATCGCGATGCGGCCCAAGCAGAGGCGGCCTGAAGATTTGCAGTTCCGACTGGATGCCGCCGCGGACTCTGCGGTTCACGAAAAATGGCTGGGGATGATGGACGGCATAATGCACTTCATCGAGCCAAACCTCCGCGCCCAACTGTTGCAGCGGCACCGTGAAGTCGGCCCGTTGGCGCAATACCGCGACCTGGTTGTCATCGACCGCTTTGACGTGCGCGACCGGATTCACGCTCTCAAAGTACCGCTGCTGCTGATTCAGGGCGTTGACGACCCGCTGGCCACCGGCGAGTACGAGGCGGAAATCCAGCGCTCGGTTCCCGGTTCGCGTTTGATCAAGATGAAAGATGCCGGACACTTCCCAATGGTTGAAAAACCGGACGAAGTGAATGCAGCAATCGACGTGTTTCTCGCCGAGATTGCGTAAGTACACCAGCGACGACAACCTTTACCGAGACAACAAAATTTACCAACGCTGATTGGAGGACATATATCGTGGACGGAGTTACAGCAATTGCCAATGTGATGAAAATTGAGGGTGTGGAGTGGATCGCCGTGATGCCCTCCAACCCATTGATTGAGGCTGCCGCCATCGCCGGCATCCGGCCGGTGGTTTGCCGGCAGGAGCGGACCGGCGTGCACATGGCCGACGGATTTACACGCGTCAACAACGGCAAGAAGACGGGTATATTCCTGGCGCAAAACGGCCCTGGCGCCGAAAATGCTTTCGGCGGTGTGGCCCAAGCCTACGCGGACTCCGTGCCAATTCTCTTCCTGCCCGCCGGTGTGGCGCGCAATCGCATTGGCGTGGAACCGAACTTCCATCCGGTGCGAGCCTACGAGTCGATTACCAAGTGGGGCGCCCACATCAACTACGCCAATCGAGTGCCAGAACTGATGCGCCAGGCGTTCACCAAGTTGCGCTCTGGCAAACCGGGCCCGGTGTTGCTGGAAATCCCCCAAGACCTGGCGTCCGATGAAATTAGTGAAGAAGAATTCGACTACATTCCCCCGGTTCCCATGCGAACCGCCGCCGACCCGGAGGCCATCGCCAACGCCGTGCGCGGGTTGCTGTCGGCCCAGCGTCCGGTAATTATGGCCGGCCAGGGCGTGATGTACGCCGAGGCGACCGACGAACTGATGGAGCTGGCGGAATACTTGCAGATTCCGGTGATGACCACGCTGGAAGGAAAGAGCGCGTTCCCCGAGAACCACCCCTTGTCCCTGGGCATCGGCGGCTCCAGTCAGACCGGGCAGGTGCACCGGTTCCTGAACAACGCCGACGTAGTGTTTGGAGTCGGTGTCAGCTTCACCAAGAGCAGTTTCACGGTACCAATCCCCGCCGGAAAAACGCTCATCCACCTCACCAACGGAGAGGATGACATCAACAAAGACTACCGGTCACAATACCCCATCCTGGCGGATGCCAAACTGGCGCTGCGACAGTTCATCGACGCGTTGAAGGCTCAGGGTGTGCAGCCCCGAGCCGCCAATCAGGAATTGGCCGACGACATCAGCGCAGCCCGCGAGGCGTGGATGGCCGAATGGCTGCCCCGACTCACCAGCAACGAAGTGCCCCTCAACCCGTACCGGGTGGTGTGGGACATTATGCACACAGTAGACCTCGACAACACCATCGTTACCCACGAGTCGGGCAGCCCGCGTGAGCAGGTGTCGCCGTTCTGGGAAGCCAGAGCGCCGCGCAGCTTTATCGGATGGGGCAAGTCCACCCAGTTGGGTTACAGCCTTGGTTTGGCGATGGGCGCCAAGATGGCGGCCCCGGAGAAAATGGTGATCAACTTCATGGGAGACGCAGCATTCGGCATGGTCGGCCTCGACGTGGAGACCGCCGTTCGAGCCGGTATCCCCATCACAACCGTGGTGATGAACAACTCGACGATGGCGATTTATCCCGATAGCCGGATTCCCACAGCGGTCGAACGCTACAACATCAAGGAATTGAGTGGAGATTTCTACCAGGTCGCGCTGGCGTTGGGCGCGTACGCGGAGCAGATTCACACGCCGGAAGAAATAAAACCCGCCATGCAACGGGCCATGGAAGCAAACGCCAACGGTCGGCCGGCCCTGCTGGAGTTCATTACGAAAGAGGAAGCAACGTTCTCCAAGTTCCGCTTTGATTAACCCGCCAGATAATACGTGGTTACCACAACCTGGTGACACTTCCCCGTAGCATCATCGCCGACCGTCGATTTAGACTGGTCGGCGATTGCATATGTGGAGGGGACGATGGTGGCAGCAAATTTGCCGGCGGCAGAGGACTCGCGAAGGGCGTTCGAGGATGAACTGGCACGCATAACGGCCGGTGATGCACACCCGCCTGCCGAGACCGGCAAGGCCGGCGATGGCCACGTTCCCACCGAGCCGGCTGAACCGACGCGCCGGATGCCAACGTGCCAACCCACCATCCGTGAGCTGCCCAACGGCCAGCGTCCCCGGGAACGATTGCGTGAGCTGGGTCCGCAAGCGCTGAATCAGGCCGAGTTGCTGGCCATCCTGTTGCGCACCGGGATGCCTGGCGAGAACGTGGTAAACATGGCCACCCGCATCATCGCCGAATTCGGCGGGTTGAGCGGGTTGTGTCGGGCCGATTACGCCGAATTGAACCAGCAACGCGGATTGTGTCAATGACGGGTTAGAAATGAGCCATTTTAACGGTTTAAAATTGAACCACTTGGTATTTGCTCAGCGATTCGGTCAGTGCGCGTAGTTGTCGCCGGCCTCCTCCGACGCTGCGCTGATGTGGTGTTGCGACGGGAATAGCCCCGCCTGGCGTTTCTCCCTGAGCCGGTAGCTCTCGCCGCGGATGTTGAGCACGTGGCTGTGGTGCGGCAGCCGGTCCAGCACCGCCGAGGCGATCACGCTGTCGCCCAGCAGTTCACCCCACTCGCCGAAGCCCTTGTTGGAAGTGAGGATGATGCTGCCCCGTTCCCTTCGGCAGGCTCAGGGCCGGCTGCCCGGGCCGACACCAGGGTGAAGAAAGCGGTGGCCGACTCCCGGTCGTAGGGCCAGATGCCGAATTCGTCCACGACCAGCACCTTGGGCGCCAGGTAGACCTTCATCCGCCGGTCCAGGTTGTGCTCGGATCTGGCCTTCCTGAGGTCCTCCATCGGTAGTGTCCCGTCAAGTAGTGTAAAAGCGCGTCATCCCTTTTGATGTTGATCAGGCCGCTGCGTCCAGCATATTGGGCTTCGGCAGTGCCTCGTTGCCGGCGGCGTTGGGGATGGTGAGGTAGCGGCGGGCTTCGGCCCATTCGTCGTGTTGCTCGGCCAGCACCGCGCCCACCAGGCGCCGCGCCGATAGCCGGTTGGGGAAAATGCCCACCACGTCAGTCCGGCGCCTTATCTCCCGGTTCAGCCGTTCCTGCGGGTTGTTGGACCACAGCTTCTGCCAGTGGGCCACTGGGAAGGCCGTGAAGGCCAGGATGTCCGGCGCGGCATCCGCCAGCAGCTCGGCCACCTGGGCAAAGGGCTCCCGGAGTTGTTCCACCACTCGACTCAATTGGCCGTGGACCTCGGCGGGAGACAGTTGCTGGTAGATGGTGCGTACCATGGTGGCCAGGCCGGGTTGGGCACGCTTGGGCACTCGGGTGAGCAGGTTGGCCATGAAGTGGGTGCGGCAGCGTTGCCAGCTGGCCCCAGCAAACACCGCGGCGATGGCGTTCTTCAGCCCCTGGTGAGCATCGGAGGTTACCAGCTCCACCCCGCTGAGGCCCCGAGCGGTCAGCGACCGCAGGAAGGCCAGCCAGAAGGCGCCGTCCTCGCTGGTCCCCACGTCCATACCCAGGATCTCACGCTGCCCTTCGGCATTGACCCCCGTCGCCACCACCACGCAGACGTTGACGATGCGGCCGCCCTCCCGCACCTTCTGGGTCAGGCCGTCCAGCCACACGTAGGGGTAGGGACCACCGTCCAGGGGCCGACCCAGGAAACTCTCCACCACCTCATCCAGTTGCTGGCAGATGCGCGACACCTGGCTGCTGGAGATGCCGTCGCAGCCCAGGGCCTTGATCAGATCATCCACCCGTCGGGTGGACACGCCTTCTACATAGGCTTGCTGGATGACGGCCAGCAGGGCTTTCTCGCTGCGCCGCCGCGGTTCCAGCAGGCTGGGGAAGTAGCTGCCTTCCCGCAGCTTGGGAATATGCAACTCCATGGTGCCGACCCGGGTGTCCCAGGTGCGGTTGCGGTAGCCATTGCGGTAGGTGACCCGCTCTGGGCTGCGTTCGCCGTGCTCAGCGCCGATCTGGGCGGAAACCTCGGCGTCCATGATGCCGTCCACCAGGACCCGCAGTGCTTCCCGCAGAAAGTCCACGTCTCCGTCCATACCACGCTTGCGTAATAATTCCAAAAGATCCATTCTTTGCTTGACCACCATCGTTCTCCTTGTTCAGGTCTGGCATTTCCGATCAAGGATGACGCGGTGGTTAGCTTTGGGCTACACCGATTCTTTTACACCACCTCCCGGTACTCTACTCCTCCATCAGGTCGTAGGCGCGGATGAAGTAAGCGCCGTGGCCATTCTCGATGGCCCCGAGCGCCAGGGCGATGGCCAGATGGGTCTTGCCCACGCCGGGCGGTCCCAGCAGCAGGACGTTGGTGGCCTCGGCGACGAAGGCCAGGTTGGCCAGTTCCTTGACCAGCCGCTCGTCGATGGAGGGCTGGAAGGCGAAGTCGAATTGCTCGAAGGTACGCTGAAAGGGCAGATGGGCCAGCCGGGTACGAGTGGTGAGGTAGCGTTCCCGGCGGGCGGCTACCTCCACGCCGAGCAGTTCGGCCAGCAGCTCGGGATAGGTCAGCTGCTTGCTGGCCGCGGCGTCCAGGGTGTTGTCCAGGACTTCGACGGCCTGCTTGAGGCCCAGGGTTTCCAGGTGCTGGCGCACTTGTTCCAGAGCGATCATGCCACACCTCCCGCCACCAGCTCGTACACTTCCAGCGAGCGGCGTTCCACCTCGCCCGCGGGAATCTGCACCGCCATTGCCTCTTTCCGAGGCCGGTGGTCACCCCTGGGCAGGCCCGACCACTGGCCGGGCAGGATGAAGCGCTGCTTGGGCTGTTGCGCTCGGGGATGCACGGCGATGCGCTCATCACCGGACCAGATCTCCACCGTGCCCTGGCGCTCCCCCACCTGCACCGTGGCCCCTACCCACTTCCAGTGGACGCCGTACCGGGAGCCCTCCCAGCTGACGAAACCGTCCCCCTGGACACCTTGCGGTCCTCTCGCAGGTACGGCGCCAGCGTGGCCCGATCAGGCAGCTTCCCCAGGTGGGGCCGCTCCTCGGCCAGCATCTCCCACGGCACCCGGTGGGTCGTTCCGTGCACCCGCGCGTTGGCCACCACGTCGCACCACTCCAGCCCTTGCCGGTTCAGGTCGGCCCGTTTCCAGATGATGCCGTGGTGAAGCGGATGCTGGGCCACATGTTGCGCCGCACGTACTTGACCCCGTTCTCCACCTTGCCCTTGGTCTGGGCTCGGTAGGGCCGGCACAGCCGAGCCTCAAAACCCACCCGCCGGGCGAAGTCCAGCATCCGCTGGTTCCAGATCGGCCGCTTCTCCTCGTCCCGGCCCAGCGTGACCACCGTGGCATTGTCGTAAAGGCACCGGCGGGGCACGCCGCCCAGGTACTCGAAAGCGTTCACGTGGCACTGGATGAAGGCCGCGGTGTCCGCCTTGCGCACCAGTTCCACGTAGCAGGCCCGCGACCAGCCCAGCGTCATCACGAACACCCAGACGCGGCGCTGCTTCCCGTCAGTCCCGATGTACGACAAACTCCCCCAGTCCACCTGCGCCTGCTCTCCCGGCTCCGTCTCAAACCGCATCGTCGCCTCCGGCTGACGACGCCGGCGCCGCGGCCTCACGTATTCCGACAAGATCGTGTTGCTGCCGTCGTACCCCAAGTCGCGCAACTCCCGCAGCAACACCACGCAGTTTTCCAGCCCATCCCCCAGCCGCCGGTCAATGTGCTCGGTGTAGGGATCCAACTTCGACCCTCGTCGGGATCGCGGCTTGGGCCGTATCGCCTCCGGTGACTTCAGATACCGCAACACCGTATTCCGTGCGCGCCCCAACTCCCGAGCAATCGCCCGCGTCAAATGACCCGCCCCTCTCATCTCGTAAATCTGTTTCACGTCTCCACCTCTTAGCAATTCTTCCAGGCACCTCCGCCATATGTCTGGCGATGATGCCCTTACTATCGAGGTGGCTCAATTCCAACCCGTAATTTTTGGCTCAGTTTAAACCCGTGAATAACAATTGAGCGATGCCAAGGCGTGCCAGGTAATTGCCGCGCTGGAACTCGGGCGTCGCGTGGCCGCGTTGCCACCCACGGTACGGCCGCAAATCTCCTGCGCTCAGGATGCCGCGAAATTGATTGCTCCCGACCTTGAAATGCTGGATCAGGAACACCTGATCGTGCTGCTGCTCAATACACGCAATCACGTTTTGGTGAAGCGCACCGTCTACGTTGGTACGGTCAACAGCAGCGCGGTGCGTCCTGCCGAAGTGCTGCGACCGGCGGTGCGGGAGAACCGCGCCGTCAATTATCGTCGCGCACAACCATCCATCCGGAGACCCGATGCCCAGCCCGGAAGATGTGTCCATAACCCGCGATCTGGTAGCAGCCGGCAAGTTGATGGACATTGAGGTGCTCGACCATCTGGTCATCGGCAGCGGCGGCGCGTTCGTCAGTCTGAAAGAAAAAGGCCTGGGATTCAGCCAGCCGTAAACCGCGAGTGGCCAGGGTGTTAGACTAGCGCGATACCAGATTGGGAGGAAAATCTCGCATGAGCGATTACTTTTTGGATGCAGAGAGCCGGGGCTACAAGGAACTGGCGCCCGGCGCCAGCACCCGCACGTTCTGGGGCGAACAAATGCTTTTTTCGCTGGTGGAAGTGGAGGCTGGCGCCCTGGTGCCATTGCACACCCACCCGCACGAACAGGGCGGCATTATCGTGTCCGGCGAACTGGAAATGGGTATCGGCGGTGAGGTGAAGGTGCTACAGCCCGGCGATATGTACATCATCCCAGGGGGCGTCGAGCACTACGCTCAGGGGCAGGAAATCCGCGCTGTGGCGCTGGACATATTCAGTCCAGTCCGTGAGGAGTTTAAGTATTAGGGCTGAAGTTGGCCCGGGAGCCCGGATTCGTATTTGTTGAAATAATCAGCGACGGCCAGCACCAGGTTGCCCATATGCGGGTGGTCGGGTTCGATGTTGACTGTGATGCCGGATTCCTGCAATTTGCGTGTGCAAACCGGCCCCACTGATGCCACGGCTACCCTGCCGTCCAAGCAGGCTCGCAACGAATCCTCGCGGCCCGCGCTCGCGGCGATGGCGAGCAGGTTCGGCACCTGAGGCCGGCTGGTGAAGGCCAATGCGTCCACCTCGCCCTGTTCCATCTTGTCAATCAGACCCAGCACGGGCCCGTTGTCATCAGGCAGTCCCCAGTTGTACAGGGTCAATTCCCGGTAGTTGGCGCCCTGCTGCCGCAGGTACGAGGGCAGCTCGGAGTCGGGGCCGCCGTAACGCTGCACGATGACCTCCTGCTGACCAAGCGGTAAACCTGACATCGCCGCGGTGAGGTCGGCCGATGTAAATGGCTCCGGCGGCATGATGTCGATACGAATTTTGTGGCGGCGCAGGACGCGGGCGGGCTTGGGGCTGCGCGCCACAACGGACAGGTCGGCTAATGCCGACACGAACTGATCCTTAACGCCCATAGAATCGGCGATTTCCAGCATCGCCTGGGTTCCTACGCCGGTGAGGAATATCGCCACATCGACGTTGCCATCGCAGACATCGGTGATGGCCTGCTGTACCTCTGGGCTATCATCCAGGTAATGTTCCTGGAGGACGGCAGCGCCGTAGGGCACTCCGCCGTGCCGCCGGATGAGGCCGGCCATTTCGTCGGGCATACGCGACTCGACGAAGGCCAGCACCCGTCCGTTTAGCGATGTTTCGGCCATTGAGTTAGTTGAGCGCCCCTATACCGCGCACTCGCCTTCACCGCGTTCCAGCACGTACTGGTTGGTGCGCTCCCAGTCGAAGTACATTTCCCCGCCGCCTTCGGATTCGTGGCCCACTTCCTGGGCCCGCGCGGCAACTGAGGTCAGCGGTTCGAGCCCGACACGATCGAGGAAATCGTTGAACCGTTCGCCGTCATTGCTGCGGTTGTCCTTGTAGTAGGTAACGATCTCTTTGAGAACCGAGGGCACCAGCTTGGCTGGAACCTTGACCCTGGGCACCCGCGTGCCGATGCGGGAGTCTTCCACCCGGTTGTCGCCGTAATTGCCGCCGAGAAACAGTTCATAGGCTGGGATCTGCTGGCCATCAACGCCCTTCACGGCGCCGCCGTGGAAGCCGATGTTGGCGATGTGATGCAGGCCGCACCCGTTCGGGCATCCACTCAGCTTGATGCGGATGTCGTTGACGCCGGCGTCTTCGTTCAAGCCATTCCAGTTTTCCATCTCGGTGCGCAGGGCCTGGGCAAGCCCCATCGACGCCGTGATGCCGAGTTTGCAGCTGTCCGTGCCGGGGCAGGACACTATGTTGTTGATGTGGCTGTGGCCGGCTTCGCCCAGGTCCAGGGCTTTCAGGGCTTCCCAGACTTCGTGCAGGTGGCCGCTGGGAACCCAGCGCAACACCAGATTCTGCTCCTGCATGGTGCGTATTTTTCCGCCGGTGTAACGCCGCACGATTTCGGCAAGGCCGCGGAACTGCGGCGCAGTCAAATCGCCGCGGATGGTTTTCACGTAAATCGTGTTATAACCGTCCTGCCTTTGCGCCACCACGTTGGTGTCCAGCCAGCGCTGGTACTCGGGAGTGCCGGGGACGCCATTCGTCGACGCCGGCTGAGCGGGCGGGTCTTCCCGTTGAATGTCCTCAGCGACCATGAGCGGCTTGCAGTCGATGGGGCCGATGTTGGCCAGCTCGGCGTCCACCATCTGCCTGAATTCGTCCAGGCCGATCTTGTCGATCAGAACCTTCAGGCGGGCCATCATACGGTTCTTGCGCAGGATGTCCGCGTTGTTGAACACTGTCCAGATGGCCAGCGCCACGCGTAGGTAGTCATCCTCGGAGACCCATTCGTACAGGGGTTGGGCGAGCCTCGGCATAATCGAGGTGCCGCCGCCGCAGTAGACCCGGAATCCTTTGCGCTGTTCTCCGTCAACCTCTTTGTACTGAGAAACGTAGGTAAGGTCCTGGATGGCAGCGGCCACTTCGTCCCGCTGGTCGTTGCCGGTGAAGGCGGTCTTGAATTTCCGCGGGAAGTTCTGGGTGATGGGATGGCGCACACCAAACCGCACGTACGCAGTCAGGTACGGTGTCGGGTCGAAAACTTCTTCCGGGCTCACGCCGGCAGTGGCGGCGCCGACCACGTTGCGAACGGTGTTGCCGCACGCCTCGCGGGTGGAGAGGCCAACCTTGCCCAGCATCCGCAGCACCGTGGAGGTTTGCTCCAGTGGGACGTGGTGGAACTGGATGTTTTCCCGCGTGGTGATGTGCCCCTTGCCCAACGGAACGTATTGGTCCGTAATATCAGCCAGGCAGTCAAGCATATCTGCCGACGCAATTCCACCGGGGAGTTTGATGCGTATCATCTGGACATCGGCCTGGCGCTGGCCGTAGACACCTTGCCGCAGCCGGAAGGGTGTAAAAACGGTGTTGTCCAGCTCGCCGACGCGGAACCGGTCCACCTCGGCATCAAAGCGCTGAATTTCCTCTTCCATGAACGGAATGATAGCCGGCGAATCCTGCGCCAGCTCCAGACTGGATTCATGAATTTTGTTCAGGTCGGGAACGTGAGGTACGCTGGTCAAGATGTCCTCCTGCGAGTTGGGGCGCAAAAAAGCCCACCGATGCCAACTGGCAAACTCGGTGGGCGCAGGTTACGGGCCTGATATTTCGTCAGGTCAGGTTTGGCCTGCCCCCGTTGTCGGGGGACACGTACAGGCGCAAGTCAGGTTGCATTTGCATTTACTCTGCATTTGCAAAAACTATACAACCGAGGTCGGGAATTGTCAACAAGGTATTTTGGTCACGCGTACCCACTTTAATCTGTGCTTGCGAGGAGCGCCCGCTCATCCCGAGCTCGTCGAGGGACGTGGCAATCTCGATGAGGTTGAACACGCGTCGGCGAACCGCCGTTGCTACGGCGATGAGATTGCCACGCTACGCTCGCAATGACAAAGTGGGTTCGCATGAGGTGATGTGTTCCTCGTGGTTCCACCAAAATCGGGTCAGAAAACGTCGCTGGCATTCACATTCAGCGTAGCGAGCGTTCCGATTTGAGCGCCCGGGTGCTGACGGATCCGCCCGAAATCAGCCAGATAACTCGCTCGGCGATATTGGTCGCGCGGTCCGCAATCCGCTCCAGGTCGTGCGCCACCCACAGCAGGTAGGTGGCCCGCTGGATGTTGCGAGGGTCTTCCAGCATATAGGTTAGCAGCTCGCGGTAAATCTGGTTGTAGAGGTCGTCAACTGCGTCGTCATCAGCGCAAACCTTGCGCGCCAGATCCTCATCCCGTTCGGCGAAGGCTTGAAGACCCTCGTTTAGCATCTTGAGCGCCAACTCAGCCATCCGTGGAATATCGATCAGCGGTTTGAGCAGGGGTTCCTGGTAGATGCGCAGGCAGATCTTGGCGATTCCCTCAGCGTAGTCGCCCATGCGTTCCAGTTCCACACCCATATGCACCACCGACATCACCGTGCGCAGGTCGGTGGCGGCCGGCTGCTGGGTGGCCAGGATGCCCAGGCATTTGGTTTCCAGAGTGTCCTGCAGGTTGTCGATCACGTCATCGTGGTCGATGACTTGCTGGGCGAGGTCGGAATCGCGGTTTTGCAGCGCCCGGATCGCCTGTTTGGTGGTTTCCTCAACGAGGCGACCCATTTCGCCCAGATCGCTTTGCAAGGTTTCCAGAAGCCGGTCGAAGTCGGACCTTAGCATTTTGGCGCCTCCTTGTGTCTGGTTGGTCGCCGCCCAGAGACATTATCCAAATCTGCCGGTGATATATGCCTCAGTACGTTCGTCGCTGGGATTGGTGAACATGCGGGCGGTTTCGTCGAATTCTATCAGGTGCGCCACACGATTCTCGTCAGGCATCAGGAAAGCGGTTTTGTCCGAGACGCGACCAGCCTGTTGCATATTGTGGGTGACGATGATGATGCTGTAACGCTTTTTGAGTTCCTGCATGAGCTGTTCGATTGCCAGTGTAGCAATTGGGTCAAGCGCTGAACAGGGTTCGTCCATCAGGATAACGCTGGGCGAGACCGCCATCGCCCGGGCGATGCACAGGCGTTGCTGTTGGCCGCCGGAGAGGGCCAGAGCGGATTCCTTGAGTCGATCTTTGACTTCATCCCAAAGAGCGGCGCTGTGCAGGGATTCTTCAACAATGTCATTCAGATTGCCGGAGTAGCCGTTAATGCGCGGCCCAAAGGCCACGTTGTCGTAGATTGACTTGGGGAACGGGTTGGGACGCTGGAACACCATACCAATCTGGTAACGAATTTGTGTCGGGTCGGAACCGGGGGCATAGAGGTCAAATTCATTGAACCAGATCTTGCCTTCCATGCGGAAGGAATCAATCAGGTCATTCATGCGGTTGATGCAGCGCAGCAACGTGCTTTTACCGGCGCCACTGGGTCCGATGATAGCGGTGATTTCGTTTTCCGCGATATCCAGATTTACGCTCTCAATGACCTGATTGGCGCCGTAGTAGACACCAACGTCAACGGCGCGGATAACTGACTGGGTGGTTGCGGCGGGAGTCGCCATTGTTGAATTTATCCTCGGTGTCGGTTTTGCAGACGGTTGCGCAGGAAAATGGCAAAGGCGTTCATGCCCAACAGAATCGCCAGCAGCACAATAATACCCGCAGCAGCCAATTGATGGAATTCTTCCTGCGGCTTCGATATCCAGACGTAAATCTGGATGGGCAATACGGTGAAACGATCCAGCGGCGAGGTTGGCGCGAAGGGCACGAAGGACAGCGCACCCATTATCACCAGCGGGGCGGCTTCACCCATCGCCCGACTGACCGCCAGGATGATGCCGGTCAGGATGCCGGGCATCGCCTGTGGCAGCACCAGTCGCCACACCACCTGCCAGCGTGCGCCGCCCAGGGCGTAGCCGCCCTCCCTGATGGACGGCGGCACGGCCCGGATTGATTCCTCGGCAGACACGATGACCACTGGCATGATCAGCATGGCCAGCGTCAGGCCGGCGGCCAGCGTGCTCTTGCCCAGTGAGAACAGGGCAACGAAGATGGTGAGTCCCAGGATGCCGTAGACGATCGACGGCACCGCAGCCAGGTTCTTGATGTTCGTTTGTATGAGGTCGGTGATGCGGCTGGCCCTCGCGTACTCTTCCAGGTATATGGCAGCGGACACTCCCACCGAGAACGATATGAAGATGCAAATCGCCATCACCCAAAGCGTGCCCACGATGGATGGGAACAGGCCGGATTTAATGGCTTTGCTGGAGGCATTCTCCGTAATCAGGTCCAGGCTCAACCACGACCACCCCTCGGAGATTACCGAGTAGAGCAACGCGGCCAGCATCAACATCGCAACGCCTACGGTGATGATGCAGATCGCATGGAAGATGCCGGCAATGCGCTTGCGTCGAGCGAGCCGCCGGCTGTATCCGGGCGGGATTTCAACTGCCATTATTCGTACACCTCGCGGAACCGGGCCACGACGAACTGGCTGATCAGATTCATCACCAGGGTGATGACGAACAGCGTAATTCCGACCGCGAACAGCGCCTGGAACTGTGCGGTGCCGGGTATGGCGTTGTCGCTGAAGTTGGTTGTAGCCATGAACCCGGTCATGGTATTCACCGGCTCCAGCGGGTTGAAGGTCAATTTTTCGTTCTGGCCGGCGGCGATGAACACAATCATGGTTTCGCCAACCGCTCTGGACATTGCCAGTATGAAGGCGGCCACAATGCCGGATAATGCGGCCGGCACCACCACCTTGACAGCCACCTCGACCTTGGTGGCGCCCAGGGCGAAAGCGCCTTCCCGCAGGCTGAGGGGGACCGCGCGCATGGCATCCTCGCCGAGGCTGGACACCATCGGCACAATCATCACGCCCATCACGATGGCGGCGGACAAAGCGTTGAAGATGCCAATGTCATCGCCGAAAACCCGCAGGAAGGGAGTGATGAAGAACAGAGCGAAAAAGCCATAGACCACCGTGGGAACTCCGGCCAACACCTCGAGCACGGGTTTGGTGACGGCGCGCACCCCAGGTTTCGCATACTCGCTTAGGTAAATGGCGCACAACAGACCCAACGGAACGGCGATGCACATTGCCAGCAGCGAGATCATCATGGTGCCGACGAGCAACGGCCAGACGCCGTACGAACGGGGCACCAGCAGCGTGCGCCATTTGGTGTCGGTAAAGTAGCGTTGCCACTTCACCGATTCCGGAACGGCGAACGATTTGGTTTGCAGTGCGGCTCCCGGCACTCCATTGGACATGGCTGCCACCGTTACCTTGTACGACCTTCCTGGAGAAGCGTCGGAGATGACGCAGGACACCCGGTCAGAGCCCAGCAATTCGCAGTCAGACACATCGGTCTTCAGGCTTGGTAGTATGGACACGGCGTACCCACTGACCGGCGCGCCGGCGATGGGTCGGTCCCAGGACACATGGATCAGCGAATCCGTGGTGGCGCGCACCGAAACCCGGGGGATGGGGCCTGGGGTGGCTGTGCCGGGCGGGTTCATTTCAGGAGTGTTTGTTACAGGAGCGGTTGTTGCGGGAGAAACTTGGCTTACCGTGTCCGCCGGCTCGCTGGTTGCCATGACTTCGGTCGGTTTGGCCTCGTAGAAATCCGAGGCGAAGAAACGCACTCCCTCATAGAGCAGCACCGCCACGATGGCAACGGTGACCATGACGGATACCATCGCCAATAAAAAAAGCACCGACTTGATAACTTTTTCAAGTAGGTGCTTTGAGCCACTGGACGCAAGTGGCTTGTCGACAGTTGACGCTGGGTCAACCGCCGACCTGGAGCCGGGTATTTTAGCGAAAAGCACGATGGCTCACCTCATCGGCGCGGCGTTCTTATGCGCCGGGGCATCCAATGTCGTAGACCGTGAAATGTCCTGCTGCGCTCATCGTTTGGCCATATTATAATAGGTGTGCCCCGATTTTCCGTCAACCCGCGGGGCGTGTTACGCGTACCCGCTTTAATCCGTCATTGCGAGGAGCATAGCGACGTGGCAATCGCGATTAGGTTGAACACACTTCGGCGAACGGCCGTTGCTACGACGACGAGATTGCCACGCTACGCTCGCAATGACAAAGTGGGTACGCATAAGGCGGGTAGCCCAAAATCGTGCTACTCGCGACTCAATAGTGGCCCGGGCCGGTAAGCGTGTCGGGTGAACAAGGGGAGGCAAATTGAGCCAAAAATTGCAACTGAGCGTGGTTGACCAGTCACCCATGCGCGAGGGAAGCTCCGCCGGTGTGGCGCTGCGCGAGACCATCCAACTCGCGCAAGCCGCCGAAGCGATGGGATACGAGCGCTACTGGGTGGCCGAACATCACAACCTGCCCAATTTTGCCGGCACCGCCCCCGAGGTTCTGGTTGGGCAGATTGCGGCCAACACCCGGCGCATCCGCGTCGGTTCCGGCGGCGTGATGCTGTCGCACTACAGTTCCCTGAAAGTGGCGGAGACGTTCCGTATGCTGGATGCCTTCTACCCCGGCCGCATCGACCTGGGCATCGGTCGGGCGCCCGGCAGCGATCAGATAACCGCCGCCGCGCTGGCGTATCCCAGCACTCCGAAAGACATTCGCCATTTCCCGCAGCAGGTTCGGGACGTGGTGAATTATCTCAACGACTCGCAGCCCGACGACCACCCCTTCAACGCGGTGGCTGCATCCCCAGACGAACCGGACACTGCGCCGCAGGTCTGGTTGCTGGGGTCTCGGTACGAGTCGGCGTTTATGGCCGCCAAGATGGGCCTGCCCTTCGCCTACGCACACTTCTTCGGCATGGGCGCCGATGACGGCCCGCAAATCGTGGAATCGTACCGGCAGAATTTCGAGGCCTCGGAGCACCTGGAGCAACCGTTGGTGAACGTTGGGGTGCAGGTACTGTGTGCCGACACCGAGGAAGAGGCGCGGCGGATCGGGTCCAGCCGCAACCTGGGTCGCCTGCGGTCGGTAACGGGTCAAGCCAAGGGCATTCCATCGCCGGAGTTGGCTGCTTCGTACAAATATCTGGCCAACGAGTGGCAATTTATACAGCAGTATCTCCGCAATTGCGTGGACGGCGACCCGGAAGAGGTGAAAGCAGGGCTGGAGCGAGTTTCGGAACAGTACCAAACCGCCGATCTGAGCGTGGTTACCATCTGCTACCACTACGCCGACCGCGTGCGCTCCTACGAACTGGTGGCGCAGGCGTGCGGGCTGGAGCCGCCCGACCTGGGTTGAAAACCGGGGCGACAGCGAGATACTGCCAACCCCGGTTTCCGGTAAGCGCTGATTGATGGGTATGCCCGGGTCCGGGGTTACGCTCCCAGCTTGGCCGCCAGGTCGACGAAGCTGTCGGCCACCACGTTGAACGAAGGATCCGGCGTCGGGTCCGGCATGCGGTCCGGTCCATGTTCTTTGGGACGCGGCACGAATCCGGTGCGGAGCCCCACCTGGGCCGATGCGAGCAGGTCTCCCTGGTGGGCGGCCACCATCATCACCTGCTCCGGTTTGAGGCCCAGGAGTTTCACGGCGGTACCATAGCTTTCCGGGTCGGGCTTGTAGTGCTGGGCAACTTCGGCCCCGAGGATGCAATCCCAGGGCATCCCGCCGTTCTTGGCCATGTTGGTCATCAGCGCGATGTTGCCGTTTGACATTGGGGCGATGATGAACTTGTTCTTGAGGCGGTAGAGTCCGGGCACCGTGTCTGCCCACGGACGCAGGTGGTGCCAGAAGTAGGTTACCTCCATCTTCTCGTCGTCGCTGAAGCCAGAGATTTCGTATTCGTCCAGCACGTCGTCCAACGACATACGATGCAACGCGTCCAGGTTGGTCCACGGTAATTCGCCGTGCCGCACCTTGTCCATGTAGGGGCGATACTTGCCTCGCCAGGAGTCGGCAAACGCAGCCCAGTCGCGGTCGATGCCCTTGATGCGCCCCATGTTTGCGCACTGTTCGGTGATGCTGGACCGCCAGTCCACCACCGTGCCGAATACGTCGAAAATGCAGGCTTTGACGTCGAGCCCCAGCGCTTCGTTTGCCATAACGTAGACCTCCCATTTGGGCTTTTGGTTGATTTTCGGAACACGAATGTTGGAGATAATCCTAGCACAACCGGAAACCGGGTTCGTGCCCCACCGCGACCGGCGGGTCAGCCGGCGATGGCCAGCAAGATGTCGGCCAGCTCCCGTGGCGTTGTGATCATGGGGTCGTGGCCGGTGTCGATGCGGTGGACGCCCCAGTTTGAGGCGGCTGCCTTTTCCGCCACCGCCTCAAATCCGGACTCGCTGCACAGCACGAATTCGCGGCGCAGGGCCTGTGCTTCCGGTCTGCCGGTCCGCACGGGTTGCGAGAAGGTGAGGATAGGTTGCGGGCTCAGTCTGGGCAGCACGAATTGCTGATCATCAGGATCGGTGATGGACCAGCGTTCGGCGATTTCGTCGGCGGTGGTCGGCGCCGGCATGAACGGTGAGCTGTCTGCAATGTGTTGCCGGATGCGCGCGACGAATTCAGGGCCGCGTACTGCCTCCAGCTGGTCGACCATCGATTCGCCATCGGCGGGCACCACGCCGTTGACATAAACCAGGGCAGCGATCCGCTCCGGGCAAACCTCGGCAACGCCGGTGATGACCATGCCGGCGTAGGCGTGGGCCACCAGCACGGCATCTTGCAGGTCGTTGGATTCCAGCAACTGCGCCACGTCCCGGATGTGCAGATCCAAATTGAACGATGCCGGGGGCATGAGGGCCGCCAGGTGTGCCCGGTCGCCGAGCCCGGTCAAACTGGGAGTGAGTACGGTGCGGCCGGCTTCCTGCAGCAGAGGGGCAACCTTCCACCAGCACCATCCGCCGTGCCAGGCTCCGTGAATCAGTACAAACGTTGCCATATTTGCGCCATCCTCCTTACCTACATCACAACCATCACAACCACCTTACCTACATCACAACCATCACAACCACCTTACCTACATCACAACGACCGAGCGCAGCACTTCTCCTCGACCCATGCGCTCGAAAGCGGCCTCAACGTCGTCAATCGTGATGCGTTCGCTGACGAAACCGTCGAGGTTCAGGCGACCTTGCAGGTACAGGTCGATCAGCATCGGGAAGTCTCGGGTGGGCAGGCAATCGCCGTACCAGGAGGATTTGAGCGAACCGCCGCGTCCGAAAACCTCGATCAGCGGCAGTTCAATTTTCATCGTGGGGTCAGGGACTCCAACCAGCACCAAGGTGCCGGCGTGGTCGCGGGCGTAAAAAGCCTGTTCATAGGTGGTTGGGTTGCCCACGGCCTCAATCGCCACGTTCACGCCGTTGCCGCCGGTGAGTTCCCGGATGGCCGCAACTGGGTCCGTTAGGGTGGAATTTATGGTATGAGTGGCGCCGAATCCTTTGGCCCAGTCGAGTTTGCGGTCGTCGATGTCCACCGCGATGATGATGTTGGCGCCGGCCAGTTGCGCGCCGGCGACCGCTGCGTTGCCGACGCCGCCGCAACCGATGACCGCCACTGAATCGCCGCGACTCACACCGCCGGTGTTGATGGCTGCGCCCAGGCCGGCCATGATGCCGCAACCGATCAGGCCCGCCGCCAGAGGGCTTGCCGCCGGGTCGACCTTGACGGCTTGGAGCGCGTCTACCAGCGTCAGGTCGCAGAACGCCCCGATGCCCAATGCGGGCGACACCGGCGATCCATCGGCCAGGGTCATTTTCTGCTCGGCGTTGCGGCTGGAGAAGCAGTACCAAGGCCGGCCACGCACGCATGAACGGCATTGACCGCAAGGGGCACGCCAGGCGAGAATCACAAAATCGCCGGGCACAACATTTCTGACTCCGTCCCCGATTTTCTCCACGATACCGGCTGCCTCGTGGCCCAGCAGGAACGGAAAGTCATCGTTGATTGCGCCTTCCCGGTAATGCAAATCCGTATGGCACACGCCGCAGGCCTGGACTCGCACCAGCGCCTCGCCCTCGCCGGGGTCGGGAACCAAAATCGGTACCAGTTCCACCGGCGCACCCTTCGACCGCGCGATGACTCCCCGCACTTCATTAATTGCCATTTTATCAATGCCTCCGTGCCGGCGTCAGAAAACCACCGGCGATGCTCACGATATAATGCCGGAACCCACTGGCAGCGTCAAAGGTCGCTGCCGGTTGCCGAACCGAGGTCATTATGCCCAAACACGTGATTATCGACACCGACCCCGGAGTGGACGACACCGCAGCAATCCTGTTGGCGCTGGCGAGCCCGGAGTTGCAAGTCGACGCGTTAACCGCCGTATACGGAAACGGCTCAATGGCGCAGTGCGCCAGCAACGCCCGGCGGATTCTGGCCGTGGCCGGCCGCAGTGACATTCCGGTGTACCGGGGAGCCGAAGGGCCGTTGCTGCGCCGCGCCAACGAGGGTTGGGCCTGGCACATTCACGGCGGTGATGCTCTGGGGGGCGTGGCCGATTCCGTACCCGAACCGTTGCCCGATGTCGCATCCGTCGACCGGGTGGCCGCGCTGGAAATCGCCCGGCGCGCGCTGGAGGCTCCGGGCGAAATTACCGTCCTGGCGCTAGGCCGTATGACCAACGTCGCGCTGGCGTTGCGAATCGCACCGCAAATCGTAGATGCACTGGCCGGGGTGGTGGTAATGGGTGGCGCGGTCCGCGTGCCTGGGAACGTTTCTCCGGTGGCGACGGCGAACCTGCACGGAGACCCTGAATCGGCGGCCATTCTGTATGAATCAGGTGTACCAATCACTCAGGTCGGGCTGGACGTTTGCGATCGGGCTGGCTTTTCCACCGGCCAATTCGAGCGACTGGCACAATGCCCGGCTCCGGCGGTGGCCCTGCTGGTGGCGGCTTCTGGATTTACCCGGCAGGCGTACCAGCGGATGGGTCGGCTGGCCGACGGGGAAGCAGTGCGATACAACGATGTCCCCGCAATGGCGTTCGCCATCGACCCAACCCTGATGGAGTCTCGCCGGATGTACGTGTCCGTTGACACCGCCAGCGACTTGACCCGAGGGCAAACGGTTGCAGACTGGTATGGCTCCACCGGTTTCGCACCCAATGTCGATGTTTGCCTTGACGTGGACGCCCCGCGCCTCACAAACATGGTCGTCGAGCGACTGGTGAGCCATCCCTGGCCTACCCACTAAAAAGCCGCGCCCGTTGCCGAGTGCGGCTACCTGGTCAACGCGGTTGCGCCGGGTTTATGACAGGGCGGCTACCGCGGCCTGAACCTCCGCGTAGTCGGGTTCAACGCCGGGGCTTTCCGATACCCAGTGATAGCGCACCACACCTTCTTTGTCGACGACGGTTACCGCGCGCTTGGCGGCGACGTATCCCTGCATTCCGGCCAGGCCGGGCAGCGCAACGTCATAGGCGTTTACCACCTCGCGGTTGTAGTCGCTGAGGAAAGTGTAATTGACATTGTTGGCAGCCTTCCACGCGGCCTGTGCGAAGGGAGGGTCAACGGTGATGCCGACGATTTCCGCATTCATGGAACTGAACTGGTCGATGCGGTCGCGCAGGGCGCACATTTCGGTGGTGCAAACACCGGTGAAGGCTCCGGGGAAGAACGCGAGCACCACGTTTTTGCCCCGGTACTCGCTCAGGGTGCGCTGTTGTTGGGGGGTTTCATGCAGCGTGAAATCGGGGGCTGCCTGTCCGACGGTGATGGCCATGAATGGACCTCCTGGTGGGGAACATCTGTTGATTGATCGCAAGTTTCGACGCCTGGCAAATGATCTTGGTAATGACCTCGGTGAGGTGCCGGCGACGTGGCTATCTTATCATAAGGACCCCGGCCGGCTCGGTGGGGAACGTATGGCGCGGAACTGCGGTGGCACCCCGGCCGAGCCGGCCGCGACCCGAGGGGTGCGGTCGTTCGCTAGGCTTTGCACATTTCAAGCCGCGTAGGCGAGTGAATCTACAAGTCGGTAGTACAGGGCAGCCGGGACTTTCCATATATCCGGTTCTGCGTCGGACAGTGAAAACCCCTCGGACGCCAGCCACAAGTGGCGGCGCACCAGGGCGATGGCATCCACAAAAGTTGGAGACGGCTTGGCGTACCAGGCCGCGGTGCGATGGCTCATGGGCCGTTGTTCCTGCATCAAGTGAGCCGCCAGGGTGGTCCAGGAGAAGAGCCCCATCAGGATTGGCGTGGTGCGGGCGATGGCGTGATCCGACCACTGGCGTTGGGTCTCCACGCCCAGATGCGCTCGCACCTCCTGGAAGGTGACCTCCAGTTGCCAGCGCAGCACAAACCATTCCAGAATCTGCGCCGGGTCCACGGCCAGGTCAGTGCACAGCAGAGCCTGTGTGGCGAATTCGCCCTGGGGGTCCCGAACCAAGACCCAGCGCAGAGGCACGGGCGGCTTGCCCGAGCGGTACCAGACCGCCGTTTGCGAGGTGAGTTCCACCGTGCGGGTCGCGCCGTTGTACCAGGCTACCGACACCTCGACCCATGACACGGTGGGCAAGTCCAGGAGCGCCTTCAGCGCGGTCAGCCGTCGGCCTTTCAGCGGGGGCCGACCGTTCCGGCCCGGCTGACGGGGCGGGGCCGGTTCATAAAGGGCGGCGTCCAGGCGCAAGCGGGCGATGAGGATAACGGGTTGAGCCAACGATAGGCAGCAGTGGAGCAGGTCCAGTACGGCGTAGCTGCGGTCACCCACCAGCACTAGGGGGCGCTGCGGCAGCCAGCGTGGTTCGGCAGGCTCACCATGAGCGGGGTTGCAGGATCATCTGCCGCGCCCAGTCGGTGAGCTTTTTGTGGCGGCGTCCGCGCTGCCGGTGGTAGCGTGCCGAGGGCGCCAGCACGGTGAGAAAGGGCAAGGCCCAATAGCGTCCCGCCCAGGGGACCTGGCCCAGCCACATCAGGGAGATCCAGCGCAGGCCGCTGGCCTTGACCACCTGAGACCGGCTGGAGCGCACCGCATCGCGGTAGATGCCCAGGGATTTGATTTTGGGGCCGCGACGCCGCTCCAGGGTTTCGTCGATGCCGAAAATCAACGGGCCATCGCCTTGATCCAAGTGGAGGATTAGCAGTCCCAACAGGATGCGTGCCGCCTGGCGGGGCGACCACACCGCCCGATTGAGCACTTGATGATAACGGGCATAGCTGCGGTCGTCGCTGAGTCCCATGACACGGAGCGCCGATGCCACGGTGCGTTGGCCGGGAGCCAGTATCGCGCCGACCAACAGGATTTGGGCTTTCAGCCAGGTCGGGTTGCGAAACAGCATGGCGAAGGGATGGAGTACGGGTACAATCGCGTTGGGCAGGGTGAGCATCGCTTGGCCTTTTTCCAGGAGGGTCCGCCCAGCTTACCCTGTTCTTATAATTTATCTAGCTTTTGTGCAAAGTCCAGGTTCGAGGGCCGTGCTAAACTGGCCGCCAACCCGCGCCAGCGCTACCCGGAGCCTGAAAATGTTCTTTGATTCCCGTCGTTCTACCATTCATGCCACCCACGGAATGGTTGCCACCAGCCAACCCCTGGCCGCGATGGCCGGCCTGCGTATCCTGATGGCCGGCGGCAACGCCGTGGATGCTGCGGTGGCTACGGCCGCCACGCTGAACGTGGTTGAACCCATGTCCACCGGCGTCGGCGGGGACCTGTTCGCGTTGATACGGAAGGCCGCCAACAAGGATGTGGTGGCGCTCAACGGCAGCGGTCGCACCCCGGCGGCGGCCAGCATCGACGACTTGCGCGCCAAAGGACACAACCGGATGCCGGGTCTCGGCGCACTATCCATCTCCGTCCCCGGCACGGTTCACGGCTGGGAGGTTTTACTGACCGAGCAGGGCACCATGAGTCTGGCCCATGTTCTCGAACCAGCAATCGAATACGCCGAGCAGGGGTTCCCGGTTAGCGACATCATCAGCTTCCAGTGGCAGCAAACTGAGGGAAAACTGGCCGCATTGCCGTCCGGTCATGAGTTGCTGCAGAACGGCCGTGCGCCAAGAGAAGGCGAGTTAATGCGGATGCCTACGCTGGCGAAAACCCTGCGCACGGTTGCAGAAGGTGGCAGCGAGGCGTTTTATACGGGCCCAATCGCGTCGGCGATGGCCGGTTTCATTCAGGAACAGGGCGGTTGGCTTTCTGAAGATGATCTCGCCGAACACCATTCGGACTGGGACGAACCCATCAAGACCGATTATCGCGGCGTAACGTGCTGGGAGTGTCCGCCCAACGGTCAGGGCATCATCGCCCTGGAAGCCCTGAATATTACCGAGGGGTTCGACATCGCCGGAATGGGGCCGCAAAGCGCCGACCGGTATCACCACCTGATTGAAGCCACCAGATTGGGATTCGCCGATGCCTTCGAGTACCTGGCTGATCCAAGGAGCGTGGAGGTTCCGACCAGTATTTGGGCCTCCAAGGAGTATGCCGACAAACGGCGGGAACTGATTGACCCGCAACGGGCGATGAAAACCGCACCCTACGGCAAGATGGTTCCTGGCAGCGACACCGTTTACATCAGCGTGATCGATGGGGCTGGCAACGCCTGCTCGCTGATCAACAGCGTCTTCGCCAATTTCGGATCGGGCCTGGTGGTGCCGGGTACCGGCATCGTGATGCACAATCGGGCGGCGCTTTTCCAGTTGGACCCGGAGCATCCCAATGCCCTGGCGGGACGCAAACGGCCCTTCCACACCATCATTCCGGCAATGGCCACCCGCGATGGCGAATTGTGGCTGAGTTACGGGGTGATGGGTGGATTCATGCAGCCCCAGGGGCATTTGCAGGTCATCAGCAATATGGTTGATTTCGGTATGGATTCGCAGACTGCGCTGGATGCCTTGCGGTTCCAGGTTGCTGGCAATGAACTGTGGCTGGAAGGCGACGTTGACAACGAAGTGGCCGCCGAGCTGCATCGCCGAGGGCACCGGGTCAACGTGATGCACGGCCCGCAACGGGGCGGCGCCGGTGGAATGGGCGGCGGCCAGATAATCAGTCGCGACCCGGACTCAGGCGTCCTCAGCGGAGGCAGCGAGCCCCGGAAGGACGGCGCCGCGGTCGGCTGGTAAGCCTGCCTGTTTGAGGTTGTTCAAACGCGTCTATTTACGACGCGTTGCCAAAGTGTGTTGACCGACCGGCTAACGGGACAGCCATTGCCGAAACCGCTGCCAGCCCGTTTGCGGCGGCTGTTCAACCGGGCGGCCACGCCACGCGGCGTTCGCCGGAGTGGTTGCCCGCTGCAGGAACATCCATACAACGGCCACCACAATGATGACCAACCCCGCCACCGACAGCCATACCAACTTAGTCAAGGCGAGGCCGATTACCGCCAGCACCACTCCGATGACCGACAGTTTGGCCGGGGAAATCAGACGTTTGCGCGCCGGTGGCTTAGGAGCGAACGGTGATGGCTCGTCGTCAACGGGTGTCACGGAACTAGGCGTGGCCGGCTGCTCGGCATTGCTCCCCGGAGGTTGAGCATCCAGATTCCTGAGGATTTGCTCTATTTCGTCTTCGTAACGGTCTTTCATCATCACACGTCCCGGTTCTGGCAATGTCATGTTGAGCGAGCTTTGGTCGGAATAAGTTTTGAATGGGTTGATATTTTGACGGATTATAACCCGGTAGCGTCCGCAACGTAACTACCAAGCTATTGTTTGCGGCAAATATGCCGGAACCTTGGCACCGCCGGCGGTGCTGTGTTGAATCATGTGACTCAGCCTGTTTCGCTGCCGCGCTGTGCGTTGGACCGGGTACGTGTGCGGGGCCGAAGTCTATCGATTACCGATGCCTCCGCGGTGGGCCAGCGTTTGCAGACTTGATCGGTCATTGCGAGGAGCATAGCGACGTGGAAACTTCGTTGAGGTTGAACATACGTGGACGAACCGCCGTTGTTACGGCGTCAGGATTGCCACGCTACGCTCGCAATGACAAAATGGGTACGCTTGAGCAGGACCAGGGCAATCGCGTTATAGATTGGTAGACTTGGCCAGGCATGCGAGTCCAGTGATATGAAGGGGAGAGGGGAGGAGTGATGAGAGAGGGGAAGGGCGCGTCCATTATGGATTATTTCGGGACGTTGGAGGACCCCAGGATCGACCGGTGCAAGCGGCACCAGCTGCTGGACATCATTGCCATTGCCATCTGCGCCGTCATCTGCGGCGCCGACTCCTGGGTCTACATCGAATTGTTCGGCAAGAGCAAGCTGGAATGGTTCCAGACCTTCCTGGAACTGCCCCACGGCATCCCGTCCCACGACACCTTCGGCGACGTCTTCTCCCGGCTGGACCCGGAGCAGTTCCAGCAGTGCTTCATGGCCTGGACCCAGGCGGTGTCCGACCTGATCCCCGGGGAAGTGGTGGCCATCGACGGCAAGACGGTACGGCGTTCCCACGACCGCAATGTGGGCAAGCGGGCCATCCACCTGGTCAGCGCCTGGGCCTCGGCCAACACGCTGACCCTGGGGCAGGTGAAGACCGCGGAGAAGTCCAACGAAATCACCGCGATCCCCCAGTTGCTGCCAATGCTGGAACTGAAGGGGTGCATCGTCACCATCGACGCCATGGGCTGCCAGCAGGAGATCGCCCAGGGGATTCTGGACCGGGGAGCCGGCTACGTGCTGGCGCTGAAGGAGAACCAAGGTCAACTGTATGAAGACGTGCGGGACCGGTTCGAGGGAGCGGAGGAGTTCGGCTTCGGGGGAGTGCCCCATGACTACGCCACCACCCTGAACAAAGACCACGGAAGGATAGAACGTCGGGAGTGCTGGACAATCAGCGACCCATCTTGCCTGGAGTACCTGAGCACCGGGCAGGACTGGCCCGGCCTGCGCTCGGTGGTCAAGGTGGTGGGCCGCCGGGAGACGCCGGCAGGGACCACGGTGCAGCCCCGGTACTACATCAGCAGCCTGGATGCCCCGGCGGAGCGACTGCTGAAGGTGGTGCGCACTCACTGGAGCATCGAGAACTCCTTGCACTGGAGCCTGGACGTGACTTTCGGGGAAGACCATTGCCGGATCCGCAAGGACCACGCTCCGCAGAACATGGCCACGCTGCGGCAGGTTTCGCACAATCTGCTCAAGAACGAAACGAGCCTGAAGGTGGGCATCCAGGGGAAACGCCTCCAGGCCGGCTGGAAGGAGGACTACCTGCTAAAAGTCCTACGCAGCTAAAACGCGATTGCCCTGTGAGCAGGACAAATTCGTTGACGTGTCGGGGCTTTGACAGTATAGTTATCAGCCGGAGTCGAACATGCCCAAGCGTACTTATCAACCCAAAAAGCGACGTCGTGCCCGAGTGCATGGCTTCCGTTCCCGTTCCCGCACCTCGGATGGCCGTTCGGTTTTGCGCCGCCGCCGTTTCAAGGGCCGACACAAGCTGACCGTTTAGTTGACCTACTTTGTTTCCAGTGGCCGCCCACGGCTTCCGTAGTTTAGATGCAACAACGTCATCGTCTTAGCGGCGATGCCCGTATCGGGGAAGTCCACCGTCGGGGACGTAGTGCCGCTAATGACTTGCTGGTTATCCGCCTGCTGCCCAATGGCCTGGATCGCAGCCGTTTCTGCTTCGTCGCTGGGAAACGCGTCGGCAACGCCGTGGTGCGTAACCAGATCAAGCGACGGTTGCGCGAAGTAATCCGAAATTCCCATTCCCGCCCGGGTTGGGACTCCATCCTGATTGCGAGGCGTGGCGCTGGTGAAGCGAAGTTCCCTCAACTTGAGCGTGCCGTGCATAATTTGCTGCGCCGCACCCAGTTGAACAAAGCCGAACCTGAAGTTGTTGACCCCGTGAACCCGCAGACCGTAACCTCAACGCCGGAGGCAACGCGGTGAAAATCGCAGCTATTGCAACCATTCGGCTGTATCAGCAGGCGGTGTCCCCCTATCTGTCAACGGCTTGCCGCTTCGAGCCGACTTGTTCGCAGTACGCCGCTGATGCGGTCGAACGCTACGGTGTGCTGAAAGGTGTATGGCTGGGTATCCAGCGGATTTTTCGGTGTCGTCCCAGAGGCGACAGCGGGTATGACCCGGTAATTTAGTCAACCAATATGTCAAACATTTTCCTGCCCTTCCGCAAACCTCGGGTTACGCCCAATTCCACCAATGAATATTCTGCCATGCCTCGGCGCCTTAATAACGGCCTGGCGTTGATGCCACGCTGGATGTTGCTCGCGGCGCTGGCAGCCATCTGCCTGCTGGCCGTCGTCGGATGCCGACCGAACTTGGGAGCATCCACCAAGGGTTGGGGAGCCGTGGCGGTGGCCAATGGCGTGGTGTATGCCACTACCCGGGACGGGCAGGTGCTGGCCCTCGATGACTTTGGCGACGGAACCGTCAGCACGCGGTGGAGGTCTTCCGTCGGCGGAGAAGACGGATTTTTGGGCGCGTATAACCCGCCCGCCGTCGGACAGCATCTGTACGTAGCCGGTATCGACGGGATCCTGTACGCGCTCGACCTGAACGCTTCCGGCGGGGCGGTCGGAACGGTCTGGCGTAACCCCAACGTTGAACCGGAAGATATCGTGCCTCTTGTTGGCAGCCCCGGCCTGGACGAAGCGGGCGGCATCGTGGCGGTTGGTTCAGAGGACGGTGGCTTGTACGCCTTCATCGCGTCAACCGGCGAGTCGTTGCGATGGTCTCCGTTCCGCACCGATGAAAGAGAGATATGGTCCACTCCGTTGCTGCGGAATGGCGTCGCGTATTTCGGTTCGCAGAATGGCAAGGTGTATGCCGTTAGCCTGGCTACGGGCGAGGTGGTGTGGGAATACGCTACCGGTGGGGCAGTGGTCGCCAAACCGCTGATTCATCAGGATATGCTGATTATCGGCTCGTTTGACCGGCAACTGTATGCCCTCGGGCTGGAAAGCGGCGATTTGCGCTGGCAATTTGGCGCCGACAACTGGTGGTGGGCAACCCCGGTGTCGTCGGGTCGCATGATCCTGGCTCCATCTATGGATGGCAAAGTGTACGCCCTGAACTCCAGCGGTGGATTGTTGTGGGCCTATGATATGGGCGCTCCAGTTGTGGCGGACCCGGTCTTGCTGCAACGGGGTTTGGCGGTTGCCACCGTGGACGGCAAATTGGCCGTGCTGAGGGCCACCGAAACCGACCACGGCCAGGCGCAGGAAATCGCCTCCCTGACGCTTGGCAGCGGCGAGATCAAGGCGCCGCTGATTATCTCCCGCAGCCAGGCTACGTCCGACACCGGGCAGCCTGATTCCGTGTACGTCGGCTCTGATGACGGCACAGTGCGGCGGGTGGAGGTGGTGTCTGGCATCAATATATTGTGGTGCTACGACACTGAAGAAAACACCAGGTGCAACTAGGGCAAGCGTTGCCGGATCGGTAGCGAGCAGGACAGGCGTTAGTGGAAATTTTCTCCATATTCGGGTTGCTGTGGAACGAAGTAATTATTCGTCCCATGCTCAACACGCTCATGGTGTTGTACGTCCTGTGCTTCTCCCAGATGGGAGTAGCCATCATCGTGTTCACGGCGCTGGTGCGAATCTTGACGATTCCGCTGACGGTGCGCCAGGTGCGGCAGATGCGCGCGATGACCGGTCTGCAACCGCGGGTGCGGGAGATCCAGCAACGGCACGTCGGCGACCGGCAACGCATCTCCCAGGAAACCATGCGTCTGTATCGGGAAAGCGGCGTGAGCCCAGTCGGTTGTTTGGGTCCGCTCATCGTGCAGATGCCCATTCTCATCGGCCTGTTCCGGGTACTCATTCAGACCCTGTTCAACAATCCGGAAGACCTGGTCAGTCTGTCTGGCAAACTGTACACTTGGATTACCTTCGTACCCATTCATGCGGCGGCGCCGGTCAACAGCACCTTCCTGTGGCTGGACCTGAGCCAACCCGACCCGTCGCCCATCGTCATGCCCATCCTGGTGGCGGTGTCCACCTGGGTGCAGCAAAAGATGACGCAGATGCCGTCTCCGGATCCGCGTCAGCAATCCAGTCAAACCATGATGCTCTGGATGATGCCCATATTCCTGGGGGCATTCTCGCTGGGATGGCCCAGCGGATTGCCGCTGTATTGGGTGGTTTCCAACATCTTGGGTATCAGCATTCAGTACTTCATCACCGGATGGGGGCCGCTCTTCCCACTGTTCCCGAAGCGCGGTGGGGAACCGGACGCAGTAGCCCCGTCTAGCCCAGCCCCTGCCCCACAGGAGAACGAACCAGATGGATCAAATAATTCAAACCGGACGGACCGTAGAAGAAGCCGAAGAGCTGGCGCTCGCAGCGCTCGGCGCAGACCGCAGCGAGGTCGAGGTAGAAACACTAAATAGAGGCCGTCAAGGGTTTCTCGGCATCGGCGGCGAGATGGCCGAGGTGCGTGTTACCCGCACCACACCGGCGGCATCTCCGGAACCTGACGTAGAAGCCCACGCAGATGCCGGGCCTGATGCCGACTACGAAGCTGGAGATGGCGCAGAATTTGAAGACGGTGACGGCGACGAATTTGAAGACGACTACGAAGACGACGAGGAAGAGGCTCCCCGCCGACCCCCGGTCGTGTTGGCCGATGCAGATTCCCCGGCGGCGGCGGCGGTCCAGGCGGTCGAGCGTATCCTGGAAACCGTAGGAGCAGAGGTTGACGTAACGCTCCGGTCAGAATTCGACGAGGCGTCCGGTGGGCCCATCATCGACATCGCCGGGCCGGATTCCGGGTTGTTGATTGGTCGGCGCGGCAACACGCTCCAGTCTTTGCAATTTATCGTGCAGAGCATTGTGCGTCAGCAGTTCGAGCAGGACGTGCGGGTCGCGCTGGACGTTGAGCAATACCGGCAGCGCCGTGAAGACTCCCTGCGTGAGATGGCTTCCCGCGTTGCCGAAAGGGTTGTCCAAACCGGGCGCAGCATCACGCTGGAACCGATGACGCCATCGGATCGCAGGGTAATTCATATGTACCTGGACGAGCGAGACGGTATCCGAACCGAAAGTGTGGGAGTGGGAGAGAGCCGCAAAGTCCAAATCATCCCTCAACGCGATTAATCGGCGTCCGGGGCGTTGACCTAGAGCCAACCGCAAAATAGAATGCTGACATGAACTATTGGCTGCCCGGCAGTTCAGGTTCCGATCCTCTCGATCATCCACGAGAGGAATGCGGCGTCGTAGGTATCTACACGCCGGGTATCAACAGCGCGTCGCTCACCGCGATCGGGCTGTTCGCGCTACAACACCGGGGGCAAGAGTCGGCAGGGGTTGCCGCTTCAGACGCCGGGGAGATCCGCGCCCACACCGGGATGGGTCTGGTTTCGGAGGCGTTCGCCGATGGAGACCTGGACCGCATCACCGGCGATCTGGCCATCGGCCACACCCGGTATTCCACCACCGGCACCAGCGCCTTTTGCAACGCGCAACCCCTGCTGGTCGACGGAGTTAACGGCCCCCTGGCCGTGGCCCACAACGGCAACATCATCAACGCCGTCCAATTGCGTGAACAGTTGCAGGCCAGGTGGGATTGCGCTTTCGATACCACCACGGATTCCGAGGTCGTAGCCCATCAGCTGGCAAACGCGCCCGGAGCAACCTGGGCAGAACGACTATTCCACGGAATGCGAACCATGCAGGGCGCATTCTCATTGGTGATCCTCACGCCCGATAGGTTGATTGCGGCGCGCGACCCGCTGGGAATACGTCCCTTGTGCCTCGGCAAGCTGGATAACGGCTGGGCCGTAGCGTCAGAGACCTGCGCCCTGGATCATATGCAGGCGGAATTCGTGCGCGAACTTGAACCGGGGGAAGTGGTAACCATTGGCGTGGACGGTGTGCATTCAGAGATTTACGCCGGGTCGGCCCGCCGCGGCCGAGCGTTGTGCGTGTTCGAGTGGATCTACTTCGCGCGCCCTGACAGCGTGATGGACGGCAAGTTGATGCACAACGCGCGCGAAGATATGGGTGCGCAGTTGGCCAGAGAGCATCCGGCAGACGCTGACCTGGTGATTGGCATTCCCGACTCTTCCACCGCAGCGGCGGTTGGCTATTCGCGCGAATCGGGCATTCCCTTCGCCAACGGCCTAGTACGCAATCGCTATGTGGGCCGCACCTTCATCGAACCGGAACAGCAGCGTCGCGACCGTGGTGTCCGGCAAAAGTTCAACCCGATGCCCGCGATCTTGCGCGGCAAGCGTCTGGTAGTGGTCGACGACAGCATCGTGCGGGGCACCACCACGCCCCACGTGGTGGAGTTGCTGCGGCGAGCCGGCGCTACCGAAATTCATCTGCGAGTGTGCGCGCCTCCAATCAAACACCCCTGCTACCTGGGCGTCGATATGGCCACCCGGCAAGAATTGATCGCCGCCAACAAATCGTTGGACGAGATCAAGGAGATCACCGGCGCCGACACCCTGGGGTATTTGAGCGTCAACGGTCTGATGAATCTGGTGCGCGGACAGCAAGGCGGTTTTTGCGATGCCTGCTTCACTGGCAATTACCCCGTGCCGGTGCAGTTGGATTTGGGCAAGCTGTCGTTGGAGATTGCGGCGCCCTGAACGATGACGTTGAAGCAGGCGGCATGACTCCATCGGGAACCTACGAGGCTGCCGGCGTCGCGCTGGACGCGATGGAAGGGTTGAAAGACCGCATCAAGGCTTTTGCGGGAATCACCCACGGCCCCCAGGTGCTGGACGGCGGCGGCGGTTTTGCCGGCCTCTTCGCACTGGATGCCATCGACGAACCCGTTCTGGTGGCGAGCACCGACGGCGTGGGCACCAAGCTGAAAATTGCGGCGCAGTTGGGACACTTCGAGGGCGTGGGCCAGGACCTGGTTACCCTCAATGTCAATGACATCCTGACCAAAGGCGCCCGCCCGCTTTTCTTCCTCGACTATGTATCGTTTAGCGCGCTGGACGAACACCGTCTGGAGATGCTGATGCGCGGCATAGTCTGGGGGTGTCGCGAAGTCGGCTGTGCATTGATTGGGGGCGAAACCGCCCAGTTGCCCGGTGTCTACTCCGACGCCGATTTCGACTTGGCCGGGTTCGTCGTCGGGATTGCCAGCCGCAGCCAGCTACTGGACGGCAGTGCCGTGAAACCAGGCGACCGATTGATCGGGATACCCTCCAGCGGCGTTCACACCAATGGGTTTTCTCTGGTGCGGCAGGTGTTTGGCGTGGATGAAGACCCAACGGTGTTGCACCGGCGCGTGCCCGGCTTGAACCGCAATTTGGGCGACGAGCTGATGGTGCGGCACCGCGCCTACCACCCGCTGCTGGCGCCGTATCTCCCGCACATGAAGGCATTGAGCCATATTACGGGCGGCGGTTTGCCGGGCAAGGTTCCTGCGGTGCTGCCACCGGATGTGGCGGCAGAATTTCGGCTCGGTTCGTGGGCCATCCCTCCCATTTTCGGTGCTGTGCAGCAGGCCGGCGGAATCAGCGACGCCGAGATGTATCGCGTGTTCAACATGGGTTTGGGTATGGTAGCGGTGTGTGACGCCGCCGGGGCAGATGCGGTGCTCCAGGGCGTGCCCGATGCCGTTGGCGTGGGACAAATCGTGGGCCGCGCCGATGAAGCCCGAGTGATATTTCGAAACGCATAGTCGGCCGCAAACCGCCTGGCGCACCTGAATGCACACGGGTTGGGGCTGGCGATTTGGGGTTCTATTCCGGACTCCGCGTTGGTTATCGTTATCCAATCAATCGTTATCCAATCAGAGGAATATCCAATTAGAGGAAAGGTAATTTGAAAGCGTTACTGAGCGTCTATGACAAAACGGGTATCGAAAATTTGGGCCGGCGGCTTACCGGAGCCGGCTGCGAACTGATTAGCACCGGTGGCACGCACCGCAGCCTGTCGGATGCCGGGATCGCCGTTCGCCAGGTGGCGGATGTTACCGGTTCGCCGGAAATACTGGAAGGTCGCGTCAAGACCCTGCATCCCACCATCCACGGCGGTTTGTTGGCGCGGCGGGATTCTGCCGGCCACATGGCCGAGCTGGAGCAGCACGGTATTGATGCTATCGACCTGGTGGTGGTCAACCTCTATCCCTTCGCAGCAACCGTCATCAAGCCCGGCGTGACGCTGGATGACGCGCTGGAGAACATCGACATCGGCGGGCCGACCATGCTGAGGGCGGCGGCCAAGAACTTCCCCTCAGTCGCCGTCGTGGTCGATCCTGGAGACTACGATTGGGTCGCCGACGCCCTGGCCGACGGTGAGCTGAGCATCGAACAGCGGCGCGGCCTCGCTGCCAAAGCCTTCCAGCACGTTGCCACCTACGATGCCGTGGTTGCCGACTATCTGGCATCCGACCCTGCCTCTGAAGATGAAATGCCGGAGCAGGTAACCATCGGATTGAAGCGCGTATCGGCGCTTCGCTACGGGGAGAACCCGCACCAGCGGGGCGCATTGTATGTTCCATCCAGCGGCGGCTCCGGCGGCCTGGCTCAGGCGCAGCAGCTGCATGGTCGTGAGCTGTCCTTCAACAACCTGATGGATGCCGACGCAGCCTGGCGAATCGTCAGCGAATATACCGACCCAACGGTGTGTGTCATCAAACACGCCAATCCGTGTGGCCTGGCGTCGTCGGATGACGCGGCGGAGGGTTACCGTCGCGCCTACGAAGGAGACCCGGTTTCAGCGTTCGGCGGTATCGTCGGGTACAACCGTCCGGTGACAGCGGCGGCTGCCGAAGCGATGGATCCAGTGTTTTACGAGGTGGTCGTTGCGCCGGGCTACGACGACGATGCGTTAGCCTTCCTGCAGCGCAAACGCAACCTGCGGATACTGTCGGTTGAGCCGGCCGTGTCCGGACCCGGTGCAGCTGACTATGACGTCAGGCCATTGAGCGGCGGCGTGCTCGTCCAGACCCGCGACACCATCGCCGAATATCCCGACCAATGGACGACGGCCACCAAACGGGCACCAACGTCGGCCGAGTTGGCTGACCTGGCGTTTGCCTGGAAAGCGGTGAAGCACATCAAGTCCAACGCCATCGCGTTCGTCAAAGACCGCACCCTCGTCGGGATGGGCGCCGGGCAGCCGAACCGCGTCGTCAGCGTCCACCTGTCCCAGCGGGCGGCGGGAGAGAAGTCGGCTGGCTGCGTGCTGGCATCGGATGCTTTCTTCCCATTCCCGGACAACATTGAGCTGGCGGCAGAAGCCGGTATCAAGGCCATCGTCCAGCCGGGCGGCTCCATTCGGGATGATGAAGTCATCGCGGCGGCGGATGCAGCCGGCATTGCCATGGTGTTCACCGGTGTGAGGCATTTCCGCCACTGACGTTCCGTTGGACGCTTATCTGGACATCGAAACCACGGGCTTTATCGGGAACTCATACCCCACTGTGGTCGGTATCGCGGTGGATTTCCCCGGCGACTGGTTCGTCGTACAGTTGGTGGGTGAGGACATCACCGCCGACTCGATTCGCCACGTGCTGGAAGGCGTCAGTACCGTTTACACCTTCAAATGGGGCCGGCTTCGATCTACCGTACCTGTCATGGCGCCCTGGAATCGACCTGCGCCGCTGGCTGATCCACCACGATCGGATGCAATGGTGCCGACGGGCCGGGTTGCGCGGCGGGCTGAAACACATTGAACGCGCGTTGGGCATCGAGCGCAATCTGCCGGATGTAGACGGGCATGACGCTGTGCTGCTGTGGCAAGAATATCAACAGGAACAGTATCAGGACGCACTGGATATGCTGCTGGAATACAACCGTGCAGACGTAGAAAACCTGTACGTTTTGCGGAATATCCTGGAAGCGCAGAGCGACTGGAGGTAATAGGTTGGAGTTAGGACTGAAGGGCAAGAATGTCGTGGTTACCGGCGGCGGCACCAATATTGGGCGGGCCATCGTGCTGGCCTTCGCCGCCGAGGGCAGCAACATTGCCATCGCTGAGCTGAACCGGGCCGCCGGCGACCAGGTGGCCGCCGAGGTTCAGGCGATGGGAACCGGTGCATCTGCCACCGTCGTCGATGCCGACGTAACCAACAAGGACAACACCGACGCCATGATCGCCGACACCATCGGTCGATTGGGCAGTGTGGATGTGCTGGTGAACAACGTGGGCTGGACGGTGGACCGGTTGTTCATGGAAAAACCCCGGGCTGAACACATCAAGGAAGTGGACGTAAACCTTTGGGGTGCCATCAACTGCATCCACTCGGTTTTGCCGCATATGATTGAACGGGAATCCGGGTCGATTGTCAGCATCAGCAGCGATGCCGGGCGGATGGGCGAGTATCGCGAGGCCGTCTACTCCGCTTGCAAGGCTGGAGTGATCGCGCTGAGCAAGGCGCTCGCCCGCGAAACCGGACGCTACGGGCTGCGTTTGAACATGGTCTGCCCCGGGTTGGTGGTGCCACCCCAAGCTGAGGTAACCAGCTCCGAAAGTATGTGGAGCCAGGGTATGCAGGATATCTTCACCGAGGATGTCCTGGAGCGCGTGCGGCGCGCCTACCCGTTGCGGCGCATGGGCACTGCACAGGAGGTGGCCAACGCCGTGGTCTTCCTGGCATCGGATGCGGCCAGTTTCATCACCGGACAGACCTTGAGTGTGTCCGGCGGTTATACGATGATGTAACGCGCGCGGACCAAAATGAACAATCGTCCGAAGTAGGACAAAGAACGTGGGGGCGGCAAATCTGCCGCCCCCACTGCGTAACCGGTATGTCTGTTGACGGTTACCTTTGGTTGGTGCCTACCAAGGCCCAAGCTTTCTCCTCGATGGTGGGGAGGATAGCCTGTACCAGATTGTTGTCGACCCCGGAGGCTACGGTTGGGTAGCCGGCCCGGTCAATCATGTTGGCCAGGTTGCCAGCCTTGAACTGCTCGAGCGTCCAGGCCAGGGTGTGACCGCTGGTGGTGGTGTCCCAATACACACGAACGTCCTGATTGCGCGGGCCGTAGTGGTAATGGGGCGCGATCTCGAAGCAGTCGAAAGCCAGGAGCTCGAACTCTTGGCCCAGGTGGTCGGTCAGGACGTGGATCGCGACGCCGCGGTCGTTGGCTGCGCCGATGTTGTCCCGGTATTCCACACCGAAGCGAATGTTGCCAGCCTCGAAAACGTGGTCGCCGCGGAAATGGGTTACCGTGCGGCGCTCGTCGCGAGACTTGGACAGGGCGCACGCCTCCACTTCGTCCATCTTGATCTGGTCGACCGGGTTTGCCTGGATTTCGCTGGCCAGGTCATCGTAACCGGAGCGGCGAACCATGGCCGCTAGGTTGGTGCGGATGTTGCTCAACGTCCAACCCAACGGTGTGCCGACAGTGGTCTTGTCCATGGGCAGCCGGATGTTCATGTTCTCCGGGCCATAGTGGTAATGCGGGGCCTGGTCGAAGCAGTCGAAGCGCAGGATTTCAGTATCCTGGCCGTCAACGTCGCCATATACCTGCACCATCAAACCCTGGTCGGGCATGATTTCTCTGCGGTATGACAGGGTTACGTCTACCGGTCCGACATTGATGACGGTATCTCCCTTTTCCATTTTGTCCTCCTGTTTGTGGACGAGATTAGTGTGCCAACGAACCAGTCAACGACAGCGTTCGTATCAGTTTGCAGGAATTATAGCACTACGCACGTACTTGGCAAGTATCAAAGCCAAGAGTAACAGTTCAGACTTGGTGAGGTGAATTGGCCGAAGGCGGGTTGCCGAACGCTGGCACGGGTGGCGGTGGTTATGTCATATACCGGGCATGGATACTGAAGTGGACCTGACCACCGTCGACCGCGCTGTCCTCATTGCCATCATCGCCGAGTTACAGGCGGTGATTGAGCGGTTGCAGCGGCGGATTGCCGAACTGGAAGGCCAGGCGAAACCGGGCGGCCCGCTCCGAATGCCCGGCCTCAAGGCGAAATCGGGCCGGAAGCCCCCAGCGCAGCCGGGGCCCCGCAAGCAGCGACGCCACGGCTTCGCCCGCCCGCGCATGACACCGACCCACCGGGTGGAGCACGTGATGGAGAACTGTCCCGATTGCGGCGCCCACCGGTCCGGCGGCTGGATCCAGCGCACTCGGGAGGTCATCGAGCTGCCGGTGGTTCCCGCGCAAGTCACCGAGCAGGTCTACATTGCTCGGACTTGCCCGGCCTGCCGACGGCGCTGCACACCTCCGGCGGAACTGGGCGGCGTGGTCTTGGGTCAGCAGCGCCTCGGCGTCAACCTGCTCAGCCTGATCGCCACGCTGCGGGAAGAGGGGCGGCTGCCCATCCGCAGCGTCCAGTGGTATCTGGACACCGTGCATCAGTTGCGCCTCAGCGTGGGGGCCATCGTGAGCGCCATCCATCGCACGGCGCAGCGGGCCCAACCGGCAGTGGCCGCGATCCTGGACCGCATCCGCGCCAGCCCAGTGGTCCACGCCGACGAAACCGGCTGGCGTCAGAGCGGGGCCAACGGCTACGTGTGGACTTTCAGCACCCCCACCGAACGCTACTTCCTGCGGCGGGGTCGGGGCAAAACAGTCGTGGACGAGGCGCTGAGCGATGCTTTCTCCGGAGTATTGGTCAGCGATTTCTACGCCGCCTACCACCATTATGACGGCCCCAAGCAGCGGTGCTGGGCCCACCTGCTGCGGGACATCCACGACCTGCGCACCCGCTACCCCGATGCTGCGCCACTGGCCAGGTGGGCCGACGCCGTCCACGGGATTTACGACCGGGCCAAAGCCTGCACTCATCCCCAGGCCAAGCGGCGGCGCACCGCCCAACTGGCCCTGGAACGACAACTGCTGGCCCTCGGCCAGCCTTTCCGGCACGACCCGTCGGCAACCCAGGCCAAGCTGTGCCGACGCATCGAGCGCCACATCAAGGAACTCTTCGTCTTCGTGGCCGAACCGGACGTGCCTTCAGACAACAACGCTGCCGAACGCAGCCTGCGCCATCTGGTCATCAGCCGCAAGATCAGCGGCGGCACCCGCTCGGAGCAGGGCACCGAGAGCAAGATGACGCTGGCATCCATCTTCGGCACCTGGCGCGCCCAAGGTCTAAATCCTCTCGCCGCCTGCCGTCAGCTGCTCGTTTCCCCCCTACTCTGAACTGTTACAGCCAAGAAGTAACTGTTCACGTTTGAGGGGACGGAAACGGTTTGCAGTGGAAATACCGTGCTCGGTTGCCCCTCCACAATAGGCCGAATAGTCGGCAGATCCCCGCAAGTCTGAACAGTTACGCCAAGAATGCGACCATGCGGATTTTCGGGAATTTGCGAATGCCCGCACCCGGCATATGCCGCCGCAACGGTCCCGGGCTATTTGACGTATAATGCTGCCGTTTGCAGGAACCGGAATGCCATCACGCCGCACTGAAATCACCGCACAGTTTCCAGGGGCCGAATTTCCGGTTGGCAGCCGCATCCGATTTCCGGGGAGTGATGGCTCGGTGAAGACCGGAACTGTAGCCGGCCTGCGGGTCAGGCACGCCGAAGTTGTCGTCGACCAGAGCGGGCGGTACGCAGTCCCCTATTCCGCCTTGCGACACGTGGAGTCCCCAGCCCAGCCGGAATGTACGCTGGAGCAGGTGGAGACGTTGGCTAATCGTTTGCTCGACCACCACCGCGCCAGTAGCGGCCTTAGCCCGGCGTGGCAGTTCGGTTTCGACCTGGCTCCAACGCGCGCCGGAGTTTGTCACTACACCGACCGGCGCATCAGTTTGTCCGTCAGTTATTGCTTGCACGCGACCCGCGCCGAGATAGAAGACACCGTCCTGCACGAAATTGCCCATGCCATCGTCGGGCACCGGCACAATCACGACGCCACGTGGAAGGCCAAGGCTCTCGAAATCGGATGCGCCGGGGAAAGATGCCACCGGGTTGAGCACTCTGCCGCCGGTTGGGTCGGAGAGTGCGGTTGCGGGCAGCAGTGGTTCCGGCACCGCTTGCAACGCCGGATGTTGAAAGACCGGGTGTGCGCGAAATGCCGGGGTGTCATAACATGGCGCCGCAATACGGAATTCGCTGAATGACGGCGTAGTACGATGCCTGCCGCAGTGGGTCTTGGCACATGAACGGGCCTGGCACGCGAGCAGGCCCGGCACGCAAGCAGGTGTAACCGGATGTATGCGCCGGTTTGGACAGAGTTTGGCGAGCCCGCGCCCGATGCTATAATCCTGACGCTGCCGGGCGTGAGCGCATTTGTCACCAATCTGGCCCGCAGCCTGAGGCTCCCAGATGAAAATAGGCGTGAGTATTCCCCGCTTGCCGGACGCAGCAGGCATCCGCGAGTTTTGTGAGCGCGCTGAGCAGTTGGGGTTCGAGTCGGTGATGGCCGGCGACCACATCGTACTGCCCGTGGCGGGAACCAACCAGTATCCTTACACCCCAACCGGCGCGTTTCAGCGGCCGTCCGACGAGCCTTTCCTGGAAACGATGACGATGCTGGGCTACATGGCAGCGTGCACCAGCGAGATACGTCTGGGCAGCACGGTGCTCATCCTACCGTATCGCAACCCGGTGGTGCAGGCAAAGATGTTTGCGTCTCTGGACGTACTGTCTGGCGGGCGCATGATCTGCGGGGTCGGTGTAGGTTGGCTGGAGAAAGAGTTCGATATCCTGGGCGTGCCTTACGCGGACCGGGGCCCGATGACCGACGAATTCCTGCAAATCTTCAACGCCCTGTGGACCGAGGAGCAGCCGGAAGTCAACGGCAAGTACTACCAGATTGACGGCATATATTTCGAGCCCAAGCCCATTCAGCAACCCCGTATACCGATTTGGGTGGGCGGACACACCCGCCGCGCTCTGCGCCGCACCGCCAAATACGGCGACTGCTGGCACACCACGCGTCAAACCCCGGATTTCGTCGCCCAGAACCTGCCCTACCTGCGGGAGCAAACCGAACTGGCGGGGCGTGACCCTGCAGACATTACGATTTCCCTGAAACGCAGCCTCCACTTCACCGACATGCACGGAGCCGAAGAGGGCGTCGGCGTGCGTTCCGGTGGAGCGCTAATCGCCTCCACCCAGGATGTCATCGACGATTTGCACTACTGCAACGAACTGGGCATCGACCAGCTGACCTTCGATTTCCGGGTTGACGGCATCGGCCCGTGCATCGAAGTGATGAACCACCTGGCCGAAAACCTGCTCCCAGTGGCCAACCGCCTGGCATCATGACGCCCTGGCTCTGCTCCCTCTCCCTCCATGGGAGAGGGTTGGGGTGAGGGTGAGTGTCCTTCGACGAAAGCGGCGCTTGAGTCAAACGTGCCTCGATGCCTGAACTAAGGGGCCCGTGTTCACGACCCGGGCGATAGCTACAGCCCGCTTTCCTTGAACCACTCGGCCCGTTCCATAAGGTGCTCGGCGGTGTCGCGCATCCCTTCAACCTGCTGGTCGGTAACTTGTCGCTTGATGGAACCCGGGACGCCGGTTACGAAGCTGCGGTCAGGAACGTCCACGCCGGACAGCACCACCGAGTTGGCGGCGATCAGGCATTCCCGGCCGATGGTAGACTCGGTCAGGAATGTGCAGTTATTGCCCAGCAGGCTGCCCGTGCCGATGCGATCGCCATGCACCACCACACAATGGCCGATGGACACGTTGTCTTCAATCACCAGCCCGTCGCCGTGGACCACCGAGCCTTCCTGGATGTTTACATTGTTGCCGATGGTAATGAGTTCGCCATCGCCTCGAATCGTAACGCCGGGCCAGACACTGCTGTGCTCCCCAATGACTATGTTGCCCACCACGTAGGCAAACTCACTCACCCAGGCAGTGGGCGCTATTTGGGGTGTTATCCCCCGCAGGCTCCGAATCAAAACATACCCCTCGCAAAATAATGCAACCCCGGCCGCGCCGGACCGGTGGGTGCAGGATCAACCCGGCTGACGATTATACCGCCGGATGCGGGATGGCGAAAGAACGCAAACTCAAAACAGGGCGGAGCCCGCCAACAATATCCCCGGAATCCCAAAAAACACGACGAGCACGTAGAACAGGCCCATCGCCTTCCGCCGACTGACCGCCGCCGAGAGCCGCTCGGCTGCCGCCACTGGCACCCGGCGCAGCCACGGCACGCCATAAACGACAATCACGCCCAGCACGTTGTACAGCAATTGCACCAGGGCGATCTGCAGCGCTGGGAGGGCCTGCACTCCCGTGATGGCCGTTGCCGCCAGCAATGATGCCGAGTAGAGTCCCAGGAAGTGGTGTAAGAGTTAGGCGGTTGGCAAAACGCTGACCACCGCGTCATCCTTGTGGAATCAACAACCAAGGAGAACGACCAACCAAAGAATGGATCTTTTGGAATTATTACGCAAGCGTGGTATGGACGGAGACGTGGACTTGCTGCGGGAAGCCCTGCGGGTCCTGGTGGACGGCATCATGGACGCCGAGGTTTCCGCCCAGATCGGCGCCCAGCACGGCGAACGCAGCCCGGAGCGGGTCACCTACCGCAACGGCTACCGCAACCGCACCTGGGACACCCGGGTGGGCACCATGGAGTTGCACATTCCCAAGCTGCGGGAAGGCAGCTACTTCCCCAGCCTGCTGGAACCGCGGCGGCGCAGCGAGAAAGCCCTGCTGGCCGTCATCCAGCAAGCCTATGTAGAAGGCGTGTCCACTCGGCGGGTGGACGATCTGATCAAGGCCCTGGGTTGCGACGGCATCTCCAGCAGCCAGGTGTCGCGCATCTGCGAGCAACTGGACGAAGTGGTGGAGAGTTTCCTGGGTCGGCCCCTGGACGATGGTCCCTACCCCTACGTGTGGCTGGACGGCCTGACCCAGAAGGTTCGGGAGGGCGGTCGCATCGTCAACGTCTGCGTGGTGGTGGCGACGGGGGTCAATGCCGAAGGGCAGCGTGAGATCCTGGGTATGGACGTGGGCGCCAGCGAGGACGGCGCCTTCTGGCTGGCCTTCCTGCGGTCGCTGACCGCTCGGGGCCTCAGCGGGGTGGAGCTGGTAACCTCCGATGCTCACCAGGGGCTGAAGAACGCCATCGCCGCGGTGTTCACTGGGGCCAGCTGGCAGCGCTGCCGCACCCACTTCATGGCCAACCTGCTCACCCGAGTGCCCAAGCGCGCCCAACCTGGCGTGGCCACCATGGTCCGCACCATCTACCAGCAACTGTCTCCCGCCGAGGTCCACGGCCAATTGGACCGAGTGGTGGAACAACTCCGGGAGCCCTTTGCCCAGGTGGCCGAACTGCTGGCGGATGCCGCGCCGGACATCCTGGCCTTCACGGCCTTCCCAGTGGCCCACTGGCAGAAGCTGTGGTCCAACAACCCGCAGGAACGGCTGAACCGGGAGATAAGGCGCCGGACTGACGTGGTGGGCATTTTCCCCAACCGGCTATCGGCGCGGCGCCTGGTGGGCGCGGTGCTGGCCGAGCAACACGACGAATGGGCCGAAGGCCGCCGCTACCTCACCATCCCCAACGCCGCCGGCAACGAGGCACTGCCGAAGCCCAATATGCTGGACGCAGCGGCCTGATCAACATCAAAAGGGATGACGCGCTTTTACACTACTTGACGGGACACTACCCAATGCCGTGACGCAGGTGCCGATATTAGCGCCCAGCGTGAAGGGATACACCTGCGCCAACCCGAACAAACCGGCTCCAGCCAGTGGCACGATCAGGCTGGTGGTAGTCGACGACGACTGGACCACGACCGTTATTGCGGTACCAGCCGCTATGCCGGCCATCGGCCCACGTCTCAAACTGTTGTGCACCACCCTTTCTACCCTCCCGACCATCAGTCGTCGAAGCACCCGACTGATCAGAGTGATGGTCACCAGAATCAGCGCCACTCCGCACGCAATCATGAGAATACCGTCGTAGGGCCGGGGAACCAAACGCACCGACCAGGCGTAACTGTTCAGATTTGAGGGGAAGTGAGCAGTTGGCGGCAGGCGGCGAGGGGGTTCAGGCCTCGTGCGCGCCAGGTGCCGAAGACCGATGCCAGCGTCATCTTGCTCTCGGTACCACGTTCCGACCGGGTGCCCCCGCTGATCTTGCGGCTGATAACCACATGGCGCAGGCTGCGCTCGGCGGGGTTGTTGTCCGACGGCACGTCCGGTTCGGCCACGAAGACGAAGAGTTCCTTGATGTGGCGCTCGATGCGCCGGCACAGCCGGCCCTGCAGAGCTAGCGGGTCAGCCAGGAAGGGCTGGCAGATGACCAGCAGCTGCCGCTCCCAGGCCAGTTGAGCGGTGCGCCGTCGTTGTGCCTGAGGATGGGTGAAAGACCTGGCCTCGACATAGAGCTGATGGACTGCCGCGGCCCACTGGGCCAGCGCGGTGTCCTTGGGGTAGAGCGCCACCAGGTCGTGGATATCCCGCAACAGGTGGGCCCAGCACCGTTGCTGGGGGCCATCGTAATGGTGGTAGGCGGCGTAGAAATCGCTGACCAGCACTCCGGAGAACGACTCGCTCAGCGCCTCGTCCACCACCGCCTTGCCTCGACCCCGCCGCAGGAAGTAGCGTTCGGTGGGGGTGCTGAAAGTCCAGACGTAACCGTTGTTCCCATTTTGACGCCAGCCGGTTTCGTCGGCGTGGACCACTGGGCTGGCGCGGATGCGGTCCAGGATCGCGGCCACCGCTGGTTGGGCCTGTTGCGCGGTCTGGTGAATGGCGCTCACGATGGCCCCCACGCTGAGGCGCAGCTGATGGACGGTGCGCAGATACCACTGGATGCTGCGGATCGGCAGGCGCCCTTCTTCCCGCAACGTGGCGATGCGGCTGAGCACGTTGACGCCCAGGCGTTGGCGCCCCAGTGCCACGCCGTCCAGTTGTGCTGGGGGTATGCAGCGGCGTCGACACGCTGGGCAGGTCCTGGCGATGCAGACATGCTCGGTGACTTGCACCGGAACCACCGGCAACTCGATGACTTCCCGGGTGCGCTGGACCCAGCCGCCAGTCAGGTGCGTCCCGCAATCGGGACAGCTCTCCACCACGTGCTCCACCCGATGGGTCGGTGTCATGCGCCGGCGGGCGAAGCCGTGGCGTCGCTGCTTGCTGGGCTGCTGCTGCGCTGGCGGCGGGCGGCCCGAACTGGACTTGAGGCCGGGCATTCGGGGCGGGCCGCCCGGTTTCGCCTGGCCTTCCAGTTCGGCAACCCGCCGCTCCAGCCGTACAATCATCACCTGCAACTCGGCAATGACCGCCTGTTGCTGCACGATGATGGTGATGAGAACATCGCGACTGGCGGTGGTCAGGTCACTCTCGGTATCCACTCCCTCTATATGACATAACCACCGCCACCCGTGCCAGCGTTCGGCAACCCGCCTTCGGCCAATTTACTTCACCAAGTCTGAACAGTTACGACCAGGCGATGAAGTTGACAAGCGGTTCCGTCGCGGCGCCCACGAAGTTCAGGGAATCCTGCTGGTAGGCGCCGTCGCCCAGCAAAAACGTTCCCAGAATTAACGCGGACCGTTCCAGGATGTGCAGCGTTAATTCCAGCGGCAGGAAGATTGCGATGCTCAGCAGGTTGAAGAAATCGTGCACGGTGGCGGCGGCGAAGGCCCTCCGGAATCCATCCTCGTCCGCGACGTGGCCCAGACTCACCAACGTATTGGTGATGGTGGTGCCCACGTTTGCCCCCATTACGATTGGCACTGCAATCACCACGGGCATACCGCCGGCGACCAGCCCGACGATGATCGACGTAACGGTGCTGGACGACTGCACCAGAGCGGTGGCCATGACACCGACCACCAAGCCCATGTATGGGTTGCTCGCCAGGATAAACAGATCTTCGGCCCGCCCGCCGACGGCAACACCGGAGCCCCGGCCAATCAATGCCACGGCAACGATAAGCAGGTAAATGAGCAGCGCCACTCCCAACCACTGGCCGACCAAGCGTGCCGGCCCTATCAAGGTCGGTTACGCCCGCTTCGAGGTAGCCGGAGGTTACGCCAGTATGCTACTCCCGCCACTGCTTGACTGCCTGGCGCGCATCCCGTTCCCGCTCCCGCTCAATCATGGTGCGACGTTTGTCGTACTGACGTTTGCCCCGGCCCAAGCCCAATTCCACTTTGGCGTAGTGGTTTTTCAGATACATCCGCAATGGAGTCAGGGTCAATCCTTTCTGGGCAGCCTGCAACGCCAGGTCATTTATTTGGGCACGGTGTAGCAGGACTTTGCGAGGACGCCGTGGTTCGTGATTCAGGTAGCTCGCCGCATCATACGGTGCGATATGGACGCCGTGCAGCCACAGTTCGCCGTTTTGTGACCGCGCGTAAGCATCCCGCAGGTCGACTTTGCCGGCGCGTATCGATTTTATCTCAGTGCCAGTCAGCACCAGGCCGGCCTCAACCCGCTCCAGGATTTCATAATCGTGCAGCGCCTTGCGGTTCACCGCGACCTGACGATTATCGCCGTTGGTCGCGGTTTTGGCGTTTTTCTTGCTGTTGCGGTTTTTCCTGGCCATCAGATTCTTAGGTATCGGGACTGTTCGTTCCCGATGGGTCGTTGTACGTTCACCTGTTCTTTATTGTAAGCCATTTCGGCAAGCCATTGCGTACCAGTTATTGCGACATGACTCGACTGTTCAGGATAACGATAGCCTCCTGCAAAGCGGGGTCGTCGGCGAGGTCGATGGGCAGCTGTAGCACGTCCGACACGATTTCTATGTTCGGTGTTACGCCCTGCCCCTCTATTTGGGTGCCGTCGGGCAGGTACCAGCGTCGGATCGAGAAGTAGATGGCGGAACCGTCTGACAGCAGGCGGGTGATGTTGACGCTGCCCTTACCGAAGGTCGTGGCGCCAACCACCAGCGCCCGGTCGTTGGTTTTAATGGCGCCGGCCAGGATTTCGCTGGCGCTGGCTGAAAACTGGTTCACCATCACCACCATCGGCATATCGACGCCGGGACCGCGCCGGTTGGAATCGTAATCGGTGCGGTCGCCCGCCGCATCAACTTCATACAGCACGGAGCCGCCGTCCAGGAACAGATCTGCCACACTGATGACAACGTGAAGCAGCCCGCCGGGATTGTTTCGCAGGTCCAGAACCAGTGCAGTGCCGTTGGCGGCGGCAAACTCATCGAGCGCCCCGCGCACTTCGTCCTCCGTCGTGTTGGAGAAACCGTAGACCCAGAGATGCCCGACCCCGTTGCCCAGCATCTTGAACGCAACGCTGTCAATGGGAATGCGTCCACGGGTTACGGTGATACTGACGTTCTCATTACTGCCAACGTGGTGCACCAACAGGATTACCTCGGTTCCGCCCGGGCCCCGGATCAGGTTCACCGCCTCGACGAGCGTGAGACCCTCGATGTTCTCCCCGTCTACCTCCAGAATCAGGTCGCCCGGAAGGATGCCGGCGGCTTCGGCGGGCGCACCGGGTATGGGCGCGATGACGGTCAGACCGGCTTCGGTGAGCGTAACCTGGGCGCCGATCCCTTCGAAAAACCCCCGATAACCTTCCTGCTCGCTGGCGTATTGCTCGGCGCTCAGGTAGGACGCGTGCGGGTCGTTCAGCGCCGTCAACAGCCCGCGGATGGCTCCATCGGACATTTGCTCCGATGTTAGCGTTCGGTGGTCAACGTGCTCATCCAGCAGAATGCGATACGCCTCCACGACGCGGGCCAGTTCGGGAGGAAGGTCCTGGGCCGCCTCCGGTATAGTCGGCTCCCCATTTCCGAGAATGCAGCCGGCCGCAAGTACGAAAACCAGCGCCGCAAACGACAACAGCGTGATCGGAATCAACCGGCTGGTGAAAGGGCGCGCAAACATCGGCGCATTGTAGCATAGCGACTCTCCATCCCCCGTTGTAACCACGGCGCACCCCCGGTTGCGCGACGGATCGGTGCGGCCACGGCACAGCATCGCCGGGGCATCGGCGCGCGTTGACACTCAGTTGCGCGCGCTGATAGCATCGTTCGGACGGTGAGCACTTACCCGGGGAGGCTAAATTGGTCGGAATCGCTGCTTACGGCGCCTATATCCCTCGCTTCCGATTGGGAGCGGGCACTGAGGGCTGGAACTCTCGCCAGGAGCGATCCGTCGCCAATTTCGATGAAGATAGCGTGACGATGGCCGTGGCCGCCGGTTCCGATTGCCTGGGCGACCGCGACCGGAACGCAATCGACGGCATCATCTTTGCAACCACGACGCCCCCTTATGCTGAGAAGCAGTGCGCCGCCATCGTGGCCGCGGCTCTGGATTTGCGACGGGACATTTTCGCCGCGGACATCACCGACGTCCTGCGCGCGGGCACCAGCGCCCTGAAGGCGGCATTGGACGCCGTGGCCGCCGGCAGCGCAACCGAGGTGTTGGTCGTGGCCGCCGATAGCCGGCAGGGGCCGCCTCGCGGCGACACGGAACGGTCGTCGGGTGACGGCGCGGTTGCCTTCATCGTAGCGGCTGAGGGAGTGATTGCGGAATCGGTCGGCAGCTATTCCATTACCGACAATATGCTGGACACCTGGCGCGCGCCCGGCGATGCTTTCGTCCGCACCTGGGAAGACCGGTTCGCGACCGAAGAGGGGATCGAACGCATTGTGCCGGAAGCCGTGTCCGGTTTCTGCGACCGCTTCGGCGTTGCGCCGGCCGATGTGAGCAGGGTTGCCCTGTACGCTCCCGACGCCCGGCGACACTCCCGGCTGGCCCGCCAGTTGGGGTTCAACGATGAGCAGGTGCAGCCGGCCGGGTTCGGGATGGTGGGCAATACGGGCGCAGCCTTCTCAACGATGTTGCTGGCGGCAGCGCTGGAATCCGCCGGCCCGAACGAATTGCTGTTGGTGGTGTCCTACGGGGACGGCAGCGACGTGCTCGGGTTCCGAACCACCGCGGCCATCACCTTGGCACAACGTCCGACGATGGGTGTAGCCGGGTGGGTTGATAGCAAGCTGATCTTGGGCAGTTACGAAACCTACGCCCGCTGGCGTGACGTGTGGACGACTGACGACGCAGCGCGCCGACCGGCGCCCGCTGCGCCGTCGGTATCGGCGTTGTGGCGGGAAGGAGACAAAAACGTGCGCCTGTACGGCGGGCGTTGTCGAGCTTGTGGCTACGTGCAGTATCCGGCGCAGCGCGTCTGTGTAGAATGCCGCCGCGTGGATGATTCCGAAGCGGTTCGACTGAGCGACCGGCCGGGCGAAGTCTTTACCTACTCGATGGACCACATCGCCGGCGCCGTCGACACTCCGCTGGTCGTGGTGGTGGTAGATTTTGACATCGGCGGGCGCCTGTTGTGCATGATGACCGACCGAGACCTTGACGAAGTGCGGGTGGGACTGCCAGTCGAGATGAGTTTCCGAAAGCTGCGTGTGGTCAACGGTATCCACAATTACTACTGGAAAGCGATACCCCAACGAAGGCTGGCCCACGTGGGCGCTGCCGCCTGACTGAGGAGTTAGATATGCCCGGAATACGAGATCGAGTTGCCGTGGTGGGAATGGGATGCACCCGCTTCGGTGAACGCTGGGATGCCTCGGCCGGCGACCTGATGGTCGAGGCCGCCTACGAAGCCTACGAGGATGCCGGGTTGGGGTCGGAAGACATCCAGGCCGCCTGGTTGGGCACCGTCAGCAGCTTCCGCACCGGTCAACCCCTGGCCGAGGCGTTGAAACTGGACTACATCCCCATCACCCGCGTCGAAAACGCCTGCGCCACCGCCACCGATGCCTTCCGCAACGCCTGCTACGCCGTAGCCGCCGGCGTCTACGACATTGTGCTGGCGATGGGTGTGGAAAAGCTCAAGGACAGTGGTTTCTCCGGGTTGGCCATCGCCGCCGGGCCCGGGGCAGATGTGGAACCGCCGACGCCTCCGCCGGCTCAGTTCGCCATGGCTGCCACCCGCTATTTCCACCAATACGGCATCGACTATGATGATGGGAAACGGACGCTGGCCCAGATTGCGTCCAAAAACCATCACAATGGCACGTTAAACTCAAAGGCGCACTTCCAGCGTGAGGTCAGCGAGGACCAGATTATCAACGCCCCCATGATTGCGTGGCCGCTGGGTTTGTACGACTGCTGTGGCGTCAGCGACGGCGCTGCCGCTGCAATCATCACCACGCCTGAGATTGCCAAAACTTTGCGGGATGATTACATCCTGGTCAAGGGGTTGGGTTTGGCGGTGGGTGCGTTTGGGGTGCTCCGAAACGACTGGGATTTCACCCATTTTCCGGAAACGGTGCGCGCCAGCCAGGCCGCCTATTCCGAGGCGGGTATTGCCGAGCCGCGCGCTGAAATTGACATGGCGATGGTGCATGACTGCTTCACCATCACCGAGCTAATCATCATGGAAGACTTGGGCTTTAGTCCCCGAGGTCAAGCCAGCGCCGACGTCGCCAACGGGTCGTTCTCACTGGAAGGCGATCTGCCGGTAAATACCGACGGTGGCCTGAAATGCTTTGGACACCCGATCGGCGCCAGCGGCATCCGCATGATCTACGAGGTGTACAAGCAGATTCAGGGCAAGGCCGGCGGTCGCCAGCTGCAGAAGGCCGACCTTGGAATCACCCACAACCTGGGTGGACGGCCGGGTTCCTTCACCTGCTCCGTAGCCATTTTCGGCCGGCCGGATTAGTCCCGGTAGTTTAGCGATTTGGACGGAATTGCCGGGCGTCGGTTCAGACCGTCTGCCCGGTGAACCGCCAACTGGCGAGGGACGCGGCTGGCACCCGCACCGCAACACCCGCTTCGTTCAGGTTCAGTTGGGGTTGGTTGGACAGACCCAGGCAGCCGGCCAGCGCATCTACGTATCCCTGGGTGAACCGCAGATTCTTGATTGGCGTGGTCAATTCGCCGTTTTCAATCAGGAACGTACCGTCTCGCGTCATGCCCGTCATAACGCACCCTCGGCTGCGGGCCAGGCGGGTGTAGTAAAAGCGCGTAACGTAGATCCCCCGCTCCACCGATGCTATGAGTTGCTCGGTACTGCGGTCGCCACCCGCCATGAAAAGGTTGGTGGCAGCCGGCCCGCCCGTAGCGCCCCGCTGATGTCCAGTCGACGCCAGGCCGGCTTTAGAGGCCGTGTAGTTGTTATGCACTGGGCCGCGAACGATACCTTCCGTTACGATGTCCACCCGCTGCCTTGGCACACCCTCTGCGTCGAAAGGCACGGGCCAGCCGGCAGGGTCGACGCCATCGTCCCAGATGGACACCAGGGGACTCATGGCCGGCTCGCCCATAACGCTGTTCATCCAGCTGCGTTGGTCCTGCACCATCTGCGCGCCCATGCCGTAGGAGCTGAGCGCTTCCAGCACATCGTCAACGGCGTAATGTTCCAGCACCACCGTATAATCGCCGGTTTCCAGTGGTTGGGGGTTGCTTCCGCGCACCGCTTTTTCGATGGCTTCCTCGGCCAGGGATTCGGCGTCGATGTCGTTGATGCGACCGCCCCCGTCCTTTGACCAGCCGGTTGCATCGTCTCCGCGCGCAGTGATGAGCAAACCGGCAAACGTGCCGGCGTGGTAGGCATCGGCGCCTCTGGTACTCACCACGGCCAGTTCGGCAACTCCGGTGCGACAGAACCCGGCGGCTTCCAGCTTGGCGTCGGCGGCTTTCTGGCAAACCAGACCGGCGATGGCGGCGCGCTGGTCAGGATCGCACGACACGGTTGCAGCATCGCACGCCTGGACTTGCGCAACGGCGTTCGGTTCGGGCAGACCCGGGAAGTCCCCGTCTTCCGGCATCAACCGAGCGTGCTCACCGGCCTGGCGCACCGCGTCGGCAAGTCCGCTCGCGGAGATATTATTGGTGACGGCCCGCCCTTGGCGTTTCCCGTTGGCAACGCGGATGTGGGCAATGGCGTCTTCGTGGTAGACATTCTGGTGGATGCGGTTGTTGGCGAAACGGGTGAGAGCCTGTTCTGAAGCGGTCACGTATATGTCCGCGTCGGCAGACCCGGCGTGGCGTAGCGCCTCGCGCAACAAAGACCGTATTTCGTCCCGACCCAGCACGGCAATCAGCAGGTGGAAGTACCTAACCCATCACTCCGACGCGAACGTCGCGAAAACGGGCCGGGCTAGTGCCGTGGCTGGTGTGCGCAATCTGGCCTGGTTGTCCCTTCCCGCACCGTGGCGTTCCCCAAAGTTGCCAGCTCGCCGGGCCGCAGATTGCGTCGCAGCTTTGCCAGAACTCCGGTGTGATTCCCGTGTAGGTGCAATTGCGCAGCAGGCGGCCCAGCTTGCCGTGTTTGATTTCCCGGCCCACCTCGGTGCCGAACTGGAAATTGTAGCGCCGGTCGTCGATTGACCAGGAACGATTGGTCTCCAGGTAGATGCCGTCGTCCGTGTCAGCAATCAGGTCGTCAAGCGCCCACTCACCCGGCAAGAGGCTCACGTTCGTCATGCGGATCAGCGGTATGCGATTCCACGATGCAGCGCGCATACAACCGTTGGAGGGCAACCCCAGCCGGGTTGCCGACTCTCGGGACATCAGGTAGCCCACGAATTCCCCGTTGCGGATGATGTCGGTGGATTGGGCCGGCAGACCCTCGTCGTCCCAGCCGAATGTGCCCAGCCCGGTGGGACTGGTGCTGTCTCCGGTGATATTCACCTGCTCGGAACCATATCGGAAACCGTGCAGGAGGTCGGGTGTCAAAAATGATGTGCCCGCGAATGCAGCCTCGTCACCCAACGCCCGATCCAGCTCGACCGCGTGGCCGCAGGATTCGTGGATTTGCAACGCCAGCTGGCTGCTGTCAATGATGAGGTCGGTCGTGATTCCCGTGGGACAGGGTTCGGCGGTAAGTAGTTCGGCAGCCTCTTCAGCGGTGCGCCGTGCGTTGCCGGGCAAGTCCATCGCGACGATAAACTCCCAGCCCGCGCAACCTTGCTGCCGGCCGTGAGATTGCGGATAAGAACGGCGCTGAATCTCGCCATCGCCCACTGCGGTTGCCTGGATTCCGCCGCCGGCCTCGTGGATGGTTTGGGTAACCAGGGCTCCTTCGGTGTTGGCGAAGGTACGATCCTCCCTGATGAATATCAGGTTGGCCATCCGGGAACTGACCTGCTCGACGGCAGCCATCTCGCTGTCGGCGGTGAGCAACAAACGGAGCTTGGCATCCAACGCTATGGTGGCCGGGTCGATGCCCACCGGCGTCGTGTATTCGCCTCGACTGCTCACCGGTGTACCCAGCACTTCGGCCACCCTCCGAATGGTACCGTTGTGGCGAGCCGACGCGCGGGCGATTTGCACCGCTTGGCCGGCGGCGCGGTCGGCGGCGGCGACCGTGAGGTCCCGCGTGGACGCGAATCCCCACGACCCGTCAAACAGTGCGCGAATCCCAAGGCCCACGGACTCGTCGGACGATAGGGTTTCCACCACGCCGTTCCGCACTACGATTCGCTCTTCCCGGTTACGGATGATGCGCAAGTCCGCGTATTGCGCCCCACGGCTACGCGCCGAATCCAGGGCTGATGCGATAATCTCGTCCATGTCTGACCCGATGGGCTTCGACTAGACCGGGAGGAACGGCTCGTCGGAGGCTGGCGGCAGCTGCTCGAAGGCATTAATGTTGAACGCCAGCACCGAGTAGTAGCCCATCAGATTGGTGAGTTCGATCAAACCGCGCTCGCCAAACTCCGCCAGTGCAGCGTCGAACGTAGCTTGCGAAACCCGCCTCGTGCGGAAAAACTCCCGGCCATAGTTTATAACGGCTGATTCTGCGGACGACAACGCCGGTAACTCCTGCTTGTCGCGCAGGGCATCCACGAGCGCATCGTTCAATCCAGCCCGGCGGCCGGCAGCGGCATGGGCGTGCCAGATGAACTGGCAGTCCAGCTCCCGGGCGGTCGTGATCATCGCTAGCTCAGCCACATTGTCGGGCAACGTCGAACCTTCTGCCCTGAGGTAGGCTCGCAGCACCTCGCCGCGTTGGGCGATCTCGGGAACGTGCAGTTGCACGGCAATGGGTCCAAACTCTGGTACGGCTCCGCCCCGCGAGGACACGATCGCGTCGAATGCAGCGACCTGATCCGGTGGCACCTTGTCACGGGCGGCGATGGGAAAGCGTGGCATAGTCAGTTCTCCTGTGTAGCATGGTGGCGTGGGGCGTGTTTACTGGCAGTGTGGGATGACTTCTTCGCCAAAGAGCTGGATGGCGTCCATGATGCGTTCGTGGGGCGGCCCGCCGGAGTGGGCGTGGCGCAACCGCAGCAGGAAGTAGTCCGCGCCGGTGGCCTCTTGCCAGCGGTGGAAATCATCCACAACTTCCTGAGGCTCACCAATGATGAGGCGGTCGGGCGCCAGGTTGGTCATGTTAATCTCGGCTTCGGTTTGGTAGCGGCGGAATTCGTTGAGCCCGTTGCGCCAGTAGTATTTGTAGGCGTCAATGACCTCCGGCCCGTAGACCCGCTCGGCCTCGGCGCGGGTGGGAGCAACCCAGGCGTCGCGCATCAGGCACAACACCGGTTCTTTACCGGCAGCTTCGGCGGCCTGTTGGTAGGCGCTGGTTAGGGCAATGGTGCTGTCCAGGTCGGTGCTTGGTCCCGCGACGAAACCGTCGGCAATGTTGCCGGCCCGCCGCGCTCCCGGGGCTCGGCTGGCGCCGATCCAGAGTCGGGGCGCCGGATCCGAGTAGGGACGCGGCGTGATGGTGATGTCCTCCAGGTTGAAATGATCGCCGGAGAAATCGAACCGCTCGCCCTTCCAGCACTGGCGAATAATCTCAATCTCCTCTTCAAACCTGCTGACGCGCTGCTCAACCGGGACATCAAAAGTGCGGAAATCCACCGGTTGATACCCAAGCCCAACACCCAGGATGAACCTGCCTCGCGACACGATGTCGAGGGTAATAACGTCCTCGGCCATCTTCACCGGATGATGCAGCGGCAGCAGAATCACCGACGTGCCGAGATTCAGCGTGGTGGTCTGCGCCGCCACCGCCGCTGAGACGATGAGCGGCGACGGCAAAAACCCGTCCCGGTCCTGGTGATGTTCGCCGAAAAAGCAGGAATCGAACCCGACCGACTCGGCCAGCTTCGCCTCGGCAACCACTTCCTCAACACGCAGCGCCAGATTCTCCCCGGCGGGAGGGTCGGCGATGGAACTGTAAATCCCAAATTTCATCTTGTGTCTCTAACCGTTCCACTGTGGCATCAATATTTTCACGATGATAACAGACTCTGCCAAGGGCCCAATTCTGTCCATCCGGTTCATCGATATCTGAAACCGGCTACCTGAAATGCGGTAGCACCCGGCTGGAGAACAGCTCCATCTGCCTGAAATAGTCCTCGGGTTCGCCGGCCAGGAATCCAAGGATGAACTCGCGTACGCCGGCGTCGATGCGCTCCTGGATGGCGCCGACGCAATCCTCGGCGTTGCCAGTGATGCACAACGCGCGGGCGATGTCCTCGGCGCTGCGCTCGGGAGTTACATAACGCTGCCCAATGTGGGACACCGCCGTCGCCAGCGCCTTGTCAGGGTCAACGTCGATGGCCGTTGGTTGGTTCAGGCCCCAGTTGTAATTACTCAGGTCGCGGCCCGATTGCTCGGCCATATCTCTGACGTTCTGATTGGAACGGCGGATACGGTTCACCGTGAACAGGTAGGGATACCAACCATCGCCGTCGATGGCAGCCCGACGCAGCGCCGCGTCGCTTCGACCGGCAACCCAAATGGGCGGGTGCGGTTCCTGCATTGGCTTGGGCAGCAACGTGATGTCGTCGAAGTTGAAGAATCTGCCGTGATGCGAAACGCTCTCTCCGGTCCACAGTTGTTTCATCACATCCAGCATTTCGTCGGTGCGACGGCCACGGGTGTTGACCGGTATCTCCAGCGCTTCAAACTCCACCACGGTATCGCGCTGCCCGCTGACCCCGATGCCAAAGTCCAGACGGCCACCGGAGATTTGATCCAGCGTCGCCACCAATTTGGCCAGCATCACCGGATGGTACAGTGGGGCAATTACGATGCCCGTGAGCACTCGGATGCGGCTGGTCGCGCCCGCCGCCGCAGCCATCGCCGGTATGCCCATCATGGTGGGGCGCGGTGGTTTCCCGTCCATAACGTGTTCGCCGATGGTTACGCGGTCGAACCCCAGGTCCTCGGCGCGGCGTGCGAATTCCCCCACGTTCCAGTAGTTATCAACGCTGAGGTTGCATCCGAACGTGATGGTGTCATTCGGCATTGGTACACTCCTTGCCTGGATGGGAAACCGTGCCTGGACGAGAAACCGTTGTCTCGTTATCGGGCCAGCATTTCGTCGGTAATTTCGGCCAGCTTCTCGCCGCTGAGAATGCTGATCCACTTGCGATGCAGCTGGCCATCAGCGTTGATGAAGAGGGTCGCCGGCAATCCCAGTACGCCCAGCTCGCGCACCACGGCGGGATCGTCGGTGTATCCCGCCGGGTAGGTAACCGACAACTCGTTGAGCAGTTTGGTTGCATCGTCCTGGTTGCCAAGGCTGAAGAACTGGCCCAGGTCCACACCGACTACCAATGCTCGACCTTCATATTTATCAGCAAACTCCTGGAATTCGGGCATCTCCGCACGGCACGGCGGGCACAGGCCGGCCCAAAAATTCAGCACGACGGCCTGACCCCGCAGGTCGGACAGCGCCACCGCTTCGCCGCCCGCTACATCCTGACCCTGATAGAGGTGGATGTTGAAGTCGTATACAGCGTCGGCAGGCTGGTCTGCCGGCATCCCGCTCGAGCAACCCACGACTATCGCAAGCAACATCCCAACGACTACCAACCGGAGCAGACCGATCCGGAGCAGACCGATCCGGAGCAAACCGGTGCCCGTTTCCACGGTGCCCGGTTCCGGGGTTAGCAGACGATATTGCGGTTTGTTTAGCACTCGGTCAGGTTAACACACGGCTCGGTGCATGTTAAGTGGCGTTCGTGACCGACGGTAATGCGATCCTCTTTGCCGCCGTTGCGTGCCGGCATCCCCGATGGTACTATCGTTGGCCACTTGCGTCGCCCATTTGGGTTGCCATTTGCGACCCGATAACCGCCGCCGTATACCGACCGTAGCATGAACTTATTCGGATCAACAACGCTCTCCGCGATCACACGGCGACGTTTGGCCCTGGTGGGATCGTTGGTGGTGGTCGTGTCGCTGCTGACTTTGATGTGGCAGTTGGTTTCGGTGTTGGTTCCATACGCCCTCAGCGCTATCGTTGCCTTCCTGGTTATGCCGTTGGTCAACGGATTGGCTGCCAGACTGCCCGGCCATCGGAGCCGACCCCAGGTAGTGCGGGCGGTTACGGCGGGCCTGGCCACCCTCCTGGTGATTGTCGTTGTGGTGGCGGTCGTTGCCGCCGCGTTATTCAGGCTGGTTGAGGGAACGTCGGCGCTGGCGGAACGCGTGCCGGCAATGGCCAAAGAAATCGAGCTGACTGTGAACGCGATAGAAAAAGCCTATCGTGAGCGCGTTCCACCGGAAGTACAGGCCAATATAGACCCCCGCCTGGAAGCCGGCGGTGCAGCCATCATTTCCGCGATTTCCAACTCGGCCTTGCAGGTTTTGGGAATTCTCAAGAGTGGCCTTTCCCTGGTCATCGCCCTCGCCGGCGCTCCAATAATCTTGTTTTACCTGCTGTATGATTCACCGGCAATAGGGCGCGGCATCAGACAACTTTTGCCCGGTCCCCTGCGGGACGACCTGTGCAACATCGGCGGGTTGGCCGGTTCAGTGGTGATTGCGTATATCCGTACCCAACTGCTGATGGCGCTGATGGCCGGCGTGGTCATCGGCCTGGTGTTGTGGGCGTTGGGAGTTCCGGCAGCAGTAGTCCTGGCAGCCGCAGCCGGTATGGGCGAGTTGATTCCAGTCGTGGGCCCGATTTTGGGTTTCGCGGTGGCCGCCGTCGTAGTGCTGGTAACGAATCCCACGCTTCTGCCGGTAGTTGCGGTGGTGTACCTGGCCGTACAGTTGTTGCAAAACGCGCTGGTAACGCCGCGCATTCAGGGCCAGGCAACCGGATTGCATCCTTTGGCCGTTATGTTCTCCCTGGCGGCCTTGGGTGCGGTCTGGGGATTTTGGGGTGTATTGATCGCCGTTCCCTTCGCCGCCGCTGCTTATCGAGTATTGACCTACTCCCGGGTAACTTGGAATTCAGCAGGTTCGCCGGGCCCGGATGGCAACGACCACCCCTCCGGAACAACTGGCGCGGCAACGGTGGCCGACGAATTCGGGCCGCTTCCTGACGAATAACACAACCCCGACGCGCGCGGATGCCATCGTTAGCGTGTACCGACCCGGTGGTGTACAATCGGGACGTTTACAGCCGCCGGGAGGGAGTTGAAATGCGTATTTTGCTGATTGCTACCAATCGCCATAACCGCGTCATGAGTCGGATGCGTGCCCAACCAATTCCCATCGGGCTGGCCTACGTTGCCGGGCACCTGGACCGAACCAGGCATGAAGTCAAGGTCTTCGACCTGATGTTCGCCGACACAGACTATCTGGACGAGGTCGAACGCATCGTTACCGACTTCCAACCGGATATGGTTGGCATTTCGATGCGAAATCTCAGCAACCATAGCTACATGGACCCGCAGTGGCAATTGCCCATCACCAAGGGCGTTATCGAGCGCATCCGGTCCATCTCCAACGCGACTGTAGTGTGCGGAGGGCCGGCATTCAGCATAATGCCGCAGCAGATTTTCGAGTTCGTGCAGCCCGACCTCGGCATCGCCGGCGACGCAGGAGAAACCTTTGCCGAACTCGCCAACCGCGTCGAGATCGGGGAGCCCGACTATCGTGGCATGACCGGTGTGTTGTACCGGGAAAACGGCGAGGTAGTTTACAACGGAATGCGGTGTTCTTCCGATTTTGTGAGCCGGCCCAGCCTGGACGACCTGGATATGCCGAAATACGCCCAGGCCGGTTTCGGCGTCAGCGTCCTGACCAAGCTGGGCGGCTTTTACTATCCCACCTCGGCGGCCGACTTTCATACCGCCGAAGGAGCCTGGCGGGTAATTCGCCCCATCGACGAAGTTGTGGAAGAGGTGGCCGACGTAATCGGTCGCTACGGGCTCCGCAAGATTTTCTTCGTTGACAACTGCTTCAACGTGCCCCTGGAGCACGCCAAATCGCTGTGCAATGCGTTGATGGAAGCCGATGTCAAGGTGAGGTGGAACACCTGCCTAGCGCCCTATGCCTGTGACGATGAGCTGATCGGGTTGATGAAGCAGGCTGGTTGCGGTCTGGTAATGATGGGTGGCACCCGGGGCGGCGACCCTCACGAGGGCGACAACGATACGTCCCGCTACGCCTCCCTGAAAGAGACCACCGAGCTGTGCGAAGCCGGCGACCTGCACTACACCATCTCACAACAATTCGGCGAGCCCGGCGAAACCAGGGAATCGGTCGAGCACAAGCTCGAGTTTCTGCGCGGTTTGAAGCCGTCGCTGGCCAACCTTCGGGTGGGCGTCAGCGTGATGCCCGGTACGGATGTGGCCGCCCGGTGCCTGGAAGAAGGGATCATCAACGATGAATCTCAGCTGATCGAGCCCACCTTCTATATGGCAGAGTCAGTCCGCCCCTGGCTGGTCGACTATCTGCGCGATCAGGTAGACGCCAATCCACGCTGGAGCTTGACGTAAAGCCCCTGGGACGGTTGATATGACCCAAACACAAGGCGCCGACCGGGTCACCATCGGCGACGACCTCACGCGGCGCATGGCCCATCTGCTGCGCCGCGCCGGGTTCGGACCCACTCGCCAGGAGATCCAGCGCGGGATCACCCAGGGCTACGAGGCAACCGTTGAAGAACTCCTCCATCCCGAAGCGCAGCCTGACCTGGAGATTGAGGACTTAATCCGCCGGTACCACGTTGACCAGAACAGCTTGATGTTGCTGGAGAGCAGCCAGAGTTACTGGATGTACCGCATCATCAACACCCGGCGACCCCTGGAAGAGAAGATGGCCCTGTTCTGGCACGGACTATTCGCCACGGCCTACGGCAAGCTGAACCACGCCAAAGCCGTGGTGAACCAGACCCACACTTTCCGCCGGTTCGGTTTGGGCAAATTCTCCGACATCCTGCTGGAACTGTCCCGCGACCCGGCTATGATTTTTTGGCTGGACAACAAGGACAACCACAAAGACGCTCCCAACGAAAATTACGGCCGGGAACTGCTGGAATTGTTCTCCATGGGCATCGGCAACTACACCGAAGACGATGTGAAGATGGCCGCCCGCGCGTTTACCGGCTGGACCATCGCCAACCCTGATTACATGAGCATCCGCGCCAGTCGAGATTCTTTCTGGCCCTACGGCAGGATCGACTGGCAATTCAGCTATCGCGAAGACGATCACGATGCCGGCGAGAAAACCTTCCTGGGACAAACAGGCGCGTTTGGCGGTCAGGATGTCATCGATATCATCGTCCGCCAGCCGGCAACCGCAAGATACATCGCCGGCAAGCTGTACAACTTCTTCGTCGCTGACCAGCCCGACCAGGCAGCCATCGCGCTCCTGGCCGAAGAGTTCAGCAAAACGAACGGCGACATCAGGGCCGTGATGCGCTGCCTGTTCCGGTCTGACTTTTTCGCCTCAGAGTCGGTGCGCCTCGGCCGCGTTAAGAGCCCAGCCGAACTCGTGGGCGGCACGGCGCGTCTGGCCGGCAGCCACCGCTCGCCGGAGTGGACCATTGTCAATCTGGCCATGGACGTCAATTATATGGGCCAGGAGATTCTGAACCCGCCCACAGTGGAAGGCTGGCATACCGGGGCCGAATGGATCGACACTGGCAACTTGCTGGAGCGCATCAACGCCGCCGGCATCGGTATGCGCGACCTGTCGCAGCCGGGATTGCGTGCCGTGGTGAATCGGGTCAAGTCGGCTGGCAATGCGTTGAGCCCCAGACAACTCGCCGACGCCTGCCTCGATGCGGTGGGTATGTTCGAGGTGTCAGAAGCCACGATGGAGAGTCTGGTGGCGATGGCTGCCCCATGGGGCGATATCCGGTTCGACCGCACCGATACCGTTGGATGCTCCGAAGAACGTGTCACCGAGTTGTTGCAGCTCATCGTCGCCTCGCGCGAGTATCAACTGGCCTAGTGATCCACCGCCTGCCGTGACGACTTCAACCGCCAGTTTTACCTACAGCCACACCGTTGGTTTCCTGGCCTTCCTGGGACGCGGGTTCATCCATCCGGTAGACCTGGCGCTGGCCGACGGTGGGGTGATGTATGTGCTGAATCGGGGCGGCCCGGAAACTACCGCCCGCCTGAATCACAAGCGGGTCTGCGTCTGCACGGCGGATGAGGGCTACATCGGCGAGTGGGGCACCGGAGGCACCGAGGATGGTCAATTCTGGTGGCCCAGCGGCATTGCGCGGGATGAATCAGGACGCCTGTTTGTGACCGATGAGGCCTTGCAGAGGGTCAACGTGTTCGCCCCCGATGGTAGTTTAATCCGGCATTGGGGTGAAACGGGTGACGCGCCGGGACAACTGAACCGCCCGGCATCCATTGCGGTCGCCCCCGACGGAACGCTCCTGGTCAGCGACGGCCTCAATCACCGGGTGCAACGGTTCACGCCCGACGGCGAATTCCTGCACGGATGGGGTCAGTACGGCAAACAGGCCGGTCAGTTCGACACTCCGTGGGGCGTGGCGTGCGACCGCGACGGGCACGTGTTCGTGGCTGACTGGCGCAACGATCGAGTGCAGGCGTTTTCGGCGGATGGCCGGTTCATCGGGCAGTGGGGCACATCCGGCGATGGCAAGGGTCAGTTGAGCCGACCGGCGTCGGTTGCCGTCGATGACGAAGGCTATATCTACGTTGCGGATTGGGGCAACGAGCGGGTGCAGATATTCGGGCCGGACGGCGAGGTTGTCGCAGTGCTGCGGGGCAACGCTACGTTGTCGTCATGGGCAGCGGACTACCTGGCCGCCAACCCGGATGAGGCGGCGGCACGAGAGACGGCGGATTTATCTCCGGCAGTTACCCCTTGGCGAGATCAACACCGCGAGACTTCCGCCGGTGTCGAAGCCCTGTTCTGGGGCCCAACATCCGTGAAATTAGATGATGACGGCAGGATCTACGTCGTCGATTCCTGCCGTCATCGTGTGCAAATTTACCGCAAAGAGCGCTGACCCCCGGGTGCAGCTAAGCTCATGGTTAGGCACCCGTCCGCTCACCCTGAGCTTTTCGAAAGACGCCCCTCACCCCAGCCCTCTCCTACGAGGGGAGCGGGGGTACTTTTGCGGCTTACCCGGTGATTTTCTGCAACAGGGGTTCAGTGCGGTTGGGCAGCAGGTCGGCCTCGAAGGTGTTGATGAGCATGGCCAACATGGTGTAGTTGCCCAACACCAGCGTCAGCTCGATGGTGCCCTGCTGCCCGAAAATCTCCAGCGCGCTCTGGTATCCGCCCCGGCTCACCTGATGATTGCGCAGGATTTCCCGGCCCAGGTGGATGACCGCCGACTCGTCGGCAGCCAACGCTGGTAGATCCTTGCCATCGCGAATAGCGTCGACGACGCCGTCGGGGACACCGGCGTCGCGGGCCGACTTGGCGTGGGCGTTCCAGATGTGCTGGCAGTCCATTTCACGGGCAGCCACTAGCATCGCGAGCTCGGCGGCTTTCAGCGGCAGGCTGGAGTGATTGCGCAGGTACTGGTTCAGACCGGTGGCGTGCTTGCTCGCCTCAGGGACGTGGGACATCACCGATCCAGGGCCGTACTGGGGAACCGGGCCACCCTGCAAAATTTCGTCGAAAGTTGCTTCCTGTCCGGCTGGTGAGGTTTCTCGGGACGCTAGCGGTAGTCGTGCCATAAGGGTTTCTCCTCGCAATGTGGGTGTAGGTTCTGATCGCATCTCCCTAGACGGGAAAGCGTTAGGGTGAAGGGTTAGAGTGAAGCAGAAGGTGGAATAACTAACGGTAAGGCTTTTTGCCGGTCTTTTCCTCGAATAGTTTCCAGGTATTGTCGTTAAATGGGTAGTATTTGCCCGGAGAACATTGCTCGATCGCGAGTTGCTCCTTGATGACAGCTTCAACTTCCTCGCGCTGGTGAGCGATCTGGATGACCTCATCAGCAGCGCTGGCTGGAACCACCACGACGCCGTCATCGTCGCCGACGATTGTATCCCCCGGGCGCACCAGTACGCCGCCGCACTGGATGCAGTCGTTCACCTGCCAGGGCCAGAACTCGGCGGGGCCCTGTTTGGCGATGGCGTTGGCGGAGTACACCGGGAAGCCGTATTCCTTCAGCGTGTTGGTATCCCGCACGGCGCCATCGGTTACCAACCCACCGACTCCGCGCTGGTAGAGGCGGTAAAACTTGATGTCTCCGCCGATGCTGCTGTACGGCCAACGCATGGCATCTATGGCCAGCACCTCGCCCGGCCCGCACAGCTCAAAAGCCACGTACTCCGCAGAGTCAGAACCCTTGGGTTTGTCCGCTGCCAGGTCGGGTCGATGCGGCACGAAGCGCAGGGTAACGGCTCGCCCCGCCATGTGCTGACCCGGTTGCAATGGCTTCGCGCCCTCGATCATGCTCATCGGCCACCCCATGACCCACAGCCCGTCGATGAGCGTTTGGGTAGGGATGGCTTTCAGGGCCGCCAGCGTCGCGTCAGACAAAACAGTTGCGGGTTGCGCGGTGATCATCGGAGCCAGATTCCTGCTAAATCGACGTCAATGTGAGGCCAGAAACGAGTTGCATTGTAGCAGAAAAGAAAGGCGGCCCCGTTTCCGGAGCCGCCTGGGATGTCCGTTTTTGGCATATTGCCTGGAACGTTTACTCAGTGGGCCACCCGTCCGGAATTTCTCCGGCGTCGAGCGCAGCTTGCACGCTGGCCGCAGCATCTTCTGAGACCCATGCGCTCCAGATGTCGGCATTGCTGTGCAGCCACCATACCGCCGTCGAGTTCGTGTCGGCGTCGGGATTCTCCCTTTGCCAAGCCGCCACATCACTGTACACGCCAATATTGAAGTCCCACTTCCGGAGGAAATCGATGATTTCCGGAGCGCGAGCAGGCAGGGTGGGATGAACCGCAATCAAGATCGTGGCATCTTCGTAAGCGCAAGCTTTGGTTGAGAACCAGCATTCGTTGCTATAGGCCGGCTCCTCCAAACGCACAAGGTCCAGGACCAAGGCGGGTTCATTAGTGCCCCACTGGTAACCGAGCCAGGGTTCCTGCTTCTCATACGCTCCGTACAAATCAGCGTTGAGGGCAGAACTGTCTCCGGCGTTGATGATCTCGACGTGATCATCGAGTTCGTAACCTGCGACTTGCTGCAGTCCTACGTCCTCGCATGCCCATCCAATCACGCAGGCCACCAGTCTGGCTTTGTCACCGGTTTCGGGGGTTTTGAAAAGGTCCTTGTATTGCTGGTCTTTGAGATCCTCTACGGTGTCCAAATCAGGATATTTTTCCTGCAGATAGGCTGGGATAACAAAAGAGGATTGCCAGTCTTGCCCAAGACTCTTGCCGACCGAAACCACCTCACCGTTGGTAATCGCTTCGTTCCACGATTCCAGTTGGTTGGGCAACCAAATTTCCAGGGTTACATGGGTATCCCCAGCCCGTAGACCTTGGAACAACGGCAAGGTACTACCGAAGACAACATCGGTGGGGTAACCGTATCCTTTGTCTACGATGTACTGAGCCACGCGGTTTTGTACTTGAGCGCTGGTCCAGTTCAGGTCGCTGAAGATGATAGTTTCCTTGGGGCCCTCGGGCGCCATCACTTCTACTTCGACAACGCGCGTGACCTGAACTTCCTTCTCGACCTCGACTTCGACGATCTTCTCGACCTCGACAAGTTTCTCAACCTCTCGAGTCACTTCGATGGTCTGAGTCTCAGCCGGCGAACATGCAACGATGGCGATTGCGGTTACAATCGCTAACGCCATGGAAAAGGCAATTAATCTGAATTTGGTTGGCAAAGCAACTCCCTCCCTCTAGTGGTCTGGTGCATTCCGGGCAGACCCGGTTACAAAGCAGTGCCGGCATGTATAACAGCCCGGATTGGTGGTGTCAAACACGCAGAATAACGATTCAGTCGTCCATAAGGTGCAAGACAACGGCTTTACGTAACATAACGCACATTTCTACTTTAAGTTTTCAAACATCGATGACGTTTTCTAATCCATGCCAGATGGACTTTTTAGCTACCTCGCTTTAAAAAAGCGCTTCCTGACGACTCCGCGCGACCGATTGGGTCAAACGGTCGATGACGATAGCCAAAAATACGATAGCGACTCCGGCGATAGCTCCGTTACCCGGCTCATTCTTCTGCAGGGCCCGCAGCACGTTGTCTCCCAATCCACCGGCGGCTACCATACTCGCGATTGTAACCATTGCCAGCGCCATCATCGTCGTTTGGTTGATCCCCGCCATGATGGTGGGCAGCGCCATGGGGATCTGCACCTTGGTGAGAATCTGTAAGGGCGAAGCGCCGAAGGATCGCGCTGCTTCAACGGTCTCTGGCGACACCTGTCGGATGCCCAAGTTCGTCAAACGGATCACCGGGGGCACTGCGTAAATGATGGTGGCGAAAATACCTGCCGGCTTGCCTAAACCGAAGAATAAAATCCCGGGGATCAGATATACGAAACTGGGCATGGTCTGCATTCCGTCCAGGATCGGGCGCATAATGTTGTCTGCGGTTTGGTTACGGGCCCCCAAAACCCCCAGCGGCAGGCCGCCCGCCACCGATAGCACCACGGCAACCACCATCAGCGCTATGGTGTCGACCGTGTTTTCCCACAACCCCATGAACCCGATGAACAGCAATGCTAGAGCGGTGAAGCCCATGAGGGGCCAACCGCCTACCGCATACGCTAACAATGCGAGCGCTACCACCAAGGCTGGCCACGGTATCCAGGATAATCCTTTTTCCAAATAGACTAGAGCGTAGGTTACACCCGTGCTCAAACCGTCGAAAAACCAATCGCCCCTTTTGGTCACCCAGGATATGCCATCATCGATAACGTTGCCCGTTGCCTGACGTAAAGATTTCGTCAACGTGATGGTACGGCCACCGGACGTGGCGACCTCGGAGGTCGACACCGTAGTATGGAACCCCATCCTCGGGCCCCAGATGGCAAGGCTCACTATCAAAACGATCAGCACGAAGGCCGTGCCGAGTACCCATTTATAGAGGTTGGGAATACCGTTCAGAGTCAAACGGGTCGCCACCCGCTCCGCATTCGGGTCTACTGGCGTAGACGCCGATAAACCTGTTTCCGGCTCTTCTCTCGTTATTACTGCCATGATTTCCTCCTGAGTTGAAAACGCCCGATGGTTGCTCGGGCGTTGCGGTTCAGGTCTTCATGTGAGACTTACTGATGGTCGGAATCCCCGGACCGTTCGTCTCCGGACCGTTCGTCTATGGAGTCGGCCTGGGCTGCCTCGGCTATCGTCGCGTTTTCGGCTGCGTTCGCCTCGTAGTCTGGGTCGGCGGCAGAGGTTTCGGCCAGCGCCTCGGCCAAAGCGCTGCGGTGCACTTCGCCGATCAGAACGTTGCCTTGGTCCACGATGGGAATAGGGAAATCGCTGACCATCGCCAGCGGTATCAGTTCGTCAAAAGTCGTGGTTGGCGCAACTGCCTGATACTCCCGGTCAACGAATTGCCAAGCCTGGTCGAAGCGCTTGACTCCGGCGCGCACGGCCTTCTCGGCATTGGTAATGGACAACAACCCCATGTACCGTTCGCGCATATCCACCACCCAGGCGGCGTCGCCATCGCTGTTGCCGATGGTGTGCAGAGCGGCACGCGGCCCCTGGTGCCCCATCACGGTAGCCTTGGGCGTGACCATCACCTTGTTGGCGGTCAGCACGCTTTCCAGCCGCACGTCCTGAGTAAAATCGCCCACGTACTCGTCTTCGGGGCGCAGCACGATGTCTTCTGGCGACCCGATCTGGGCGATTCGACCGTCGTGCATAATCGCAATGCGGTCGCCCAGCTTCAATGCCTCGTTCAGGTCGTGGGTGATGAAGACGATGGTCTTTCGCAGCTCGGATTGCAATCGCAGCAACTCGTCCTGCATCTGACGTCGGATTAGTGGGTCGAGGCCGCTGAACGGCTCATCCATCAGCATGATGTCGGTATTGACGGCGAGGGCGCGGGCCAGACCGACACGTTGCTGCATCCCGCCGGACAGCTGACGGGGATAGGAGTTTTCCCAATCGGCCAGGCCAACCAGGTCCAGCACTTCGCGAGTGCGGAGGTAGCGCTCCTCTTTGCTGATGCCCTGAACTTCCAGCCCCCAGGCAGCGTTGTCCAGCACGTTGCGGTGGGGCATCAGGCCGTAGTGCTGAAACACCATGGCGACTTTGCTGCGACGGAAGGCGATGAGGTCCTTGTCGGACATCGCGGTAATGTCCTCGCCATCAACGGATATCTCGCCGGCGGTCGGTTCAATCAGACGGATTAGGCACCGCACCATAGTGGATTTGCCGCTGCCGGAGAGGCCCATGATCACGAAGGTTTCGCCGCGCTGAACGTCGAAAGAAACGTCCTGCAAGCCGACCACGTTGTTGAATTCCCTCTGGAAAAACGTCTTGTCTTTGCCTTCGTATTCTGGGTTCAGCACCTTCTTCGGATCTTTGCCGAAAACTTTCCATACCGAACGCACGCGGATGAAAGGTTGCTCTACGGCACCCGGCGCTTCAGCAAACGCACTGTCGACCGCATCGTCGATTGATTCGGACACGGTCGGCGCGACGGCGGATGATTGGTTCGCGGATGGTTGATTAGCGGATGGTTCGTTGGTTGTGACCATCGGACAACCTCGTGGCACTTCGCATCTCTGTAACCGGGGCGCGGTCCCCCGGAGCCTGGGGCAGCCTCTGCGAGCGCTGAACCCAACATCTGCAACGCATTATTCGCGCTCGATTGCTTGCTCACCGTAGGCCCGGAACCGGCGTTTTGTCAACCCTGAACCGCCCCGACCCGCCACAAACCAGAGATTGCGTCCAACCGCTCACCGTTTTACCGGCGGTTGCGGATGCTGTACACTACTAGTCAGTTGCGGCATCCACTGTCCTGGTCATCTTGTTGGCGGTCGCAAGTCTGTTGTGGGAGCAAAACCACCCAGTGGCACAAATCACGATTATCGGGACCGGATTGATCGGCACCTCGCTTGGGTTGGCCCTCCGCGCCTCCTCGTTGCGAAACTTGGTGGTTGTCGGCAGCGACTCCGAACACGCCGCCAGAGCCGGGGCCCAACGCCGCGATGCCTTCGACCGGATTGAAAGCCGGCTGGGAAACGCTATTGAAGACGCCGACGTCGTCGTGCTGGCCACTCCGGTCTTGGCAATGCGCGAGTTGATGGAAGCCATGGCCCCCTACTTGCCGGAAGGCTGCGTCGTTACCGACGTGGGCAGCACCAAAACCCAGGTGCTGCAATGGGCCGACGAATTGTTGCCGGACTCGGTGGATTTCGTTGGGGGCCATCCCATGGCCGGCCGCGAAACGCCGGGCCCTGAAAACGCCGATGGCCAGTTGTTCGCGGGCAAACCCTACTGTGTCATTCCCAGCCGCAAAGCCAGCCAGCGCGCCGTTGGCGAAGTTACCGCACTGGCTGAAGCGGTCGGCGGCGAACCCTATTTCATCAGCTTGGATGAACATGATAGCTTCGTGGCCGCAGTGAGCCACTTGCCCTTTGTGCTGTCTACTGCCCTGGTGGGTTGCACCAGCAAGTCGGCCAACTGGTCTGACATCGGGCAGCTGGCGTCCTCCGGTTACCGCGACATCACCCGCCTGGCATCCGGAGATGCGGTGATGCACCGCGATATCTGCGTCAGCAATCCTGGGCCGATCGTTGCTTGGATTGACTCTTTTATCCGGGAGTTGTACGAGTATCGCAAGCTGCTGGACACCGACACCGAACCACCGGACGCGGAAGCCATGCTCACCGTCTTCGAGGATGCCAACCTGGCGCGAGCAAAATTGATGGCCGGCCTGGTGAACCCGCGTTCCCGCGAACTGGAGAAGACACCCGAATACCCCACCTTCAGCGAGTCCATGGGCCAAATGTTCCTCGGAGGGATCGCAAATCGCGCTCGTCGTTTGATGTTGGGCGAACGGCCCGACGACAAAGAATCCACCCGTGGTCCCAACGACCGAAAATAGATTGCGGGGGGTGTAACGTGGATCAGATCGTCCGCCGACCGGCTAACCTCGTGGGCACCCTGGCCGTACCTGGGGACAAGTCGGTGTCCCATCGCTCACTAATCCTGAATGCCATTGCCGGCGGCACCGCGACGGTTACAGGGTTGTCCGATGGCGAAGACGTTCGTTCCACCGCCGCTTGTCTGCAGGCGATGGGCGTAACCATCGAGCCGTTCGGTGAACCAGGCAGCGTGCGCGTTGGCGGCCTGGGACCGCAATTGCAGGAACCGACGGACCTGCTGGACGCCGGCAACAGCGGCACGTCAATGCGACTGCTCTCCGGGTTGCTGGCCGGTCAGGACTTCCTGGCCGTGTTGACCGGCGATGGTTCGTTGCGCACCCGACCGATGGGCCGCGTCGTGCAGCCGCTTCAGCAAATGGGCGCGTCCATAATGGGACGCCACAGCAATACCCTAGCCCCGCTGGCGATACGCGGCGGCACCCTGCGGTCAATGGAGTATCAGATGCCGGTGGCCAGCGCACAGGTAAAATCCTGCCTAATGCTGGCTGGACTGTCTGCCGACGGTCCCACCGTGTTGCATCAGCCAGCGCTCTCACGCGACCACACCGAGCGCATGATGTCGGCGATGGGCGTGCGACTGGATACCGACGGGCTGGCGTTGACGCTGCATCCTGCTCATCTGAAGTCGGTGGACGTGGCGGTGCCAGGAGATATTTCCTCGGCGGCCTTCTGGATGGTGGCCGGGTTGATTCACCCCAACGCCGTAGTTACGATTCGGGGCGTGGGCCTGAACCCCAGCCGGGCCGGCATCATCGATGCGCTGCAAATGATGGGAGCCGGCGACGCATTGAAGCTTGAAAACCAGCGCGTCGAAGGCGGGGAACCCGTTGCCGACGTGGTCGCCTCGTCGGGTAGCCTGAAGGGTATTGACCTCGGCGGCGAAATCATCCCGATCATGATTGACGAACTACCTGTGCTGGCGGTGGCGGCCTGTTTTGCTGAGGGCGACACTATCATCAGGGACGCCGCTGAACTGCGTGTGAAAGAATCCGACCGAATCGCAACGACGGTGTCTGAACTAACCCGCATGGGCGCGAGCATAGAGGCTCGGGAAGACGGCATGGTCATACATGGCACCGGCCGATTGAACGGCGCCGAAGTGGAGAGCCACCGCGACCATCGTTTGGCAATGTCGCTGGCAATCGCCGGCCTCGCCGCATCGGGCGACACTACGATACACGGCGCCGAGGATGCTTCCGTTTCGTACCCGAATTTCTGGGAGCATCTGGAATCCCTGACCGGTTGACCGTGCTGCCAGGTTACGATGCCGCGTGGTACTGAGTCGTCGGGCTTTGAGTTGCCTGCGGCCAGCCCCGCCGCGCCAATGCTGGTGGTCATATCGGGTCCATCCGCATCGGGCAAGGGCACGCTGATGACCGCCCTGCGCAAACTGGAACGGCCCTGGCACTTTGCGGTTACCGCCACCACCAGACCGATGCGCCCGGGCGAAACGGACGGCGAGGATTATATTTTCCTGGATGTCGCTGACTTTCTGCGGATGCGCGAGCGCGACGAGTTGCTGGAAAGCGCCCAGGTGTACGATCGCTGGTACGGAGTCCCACGCTGGCAGGTGCGTGACCCACTCATCGCCGGCAAAGATGTTATCCTTGAAATCGACGTGCAGGGTGCGGCAACGATTCGCGGCATCGCTCCAGACGCGCTGGCCATCTTTGTGATGCCGGCGACTCTGGAAGAGTTGCGCAACCGGCTGGCCGCCCGTGGCACCGAAGACGAAACAGAAATGCAGCGGCGTTTGCAAGAGGCGACCATAGAGTTGGACCGAATCGGCGAGTTTGACTACCGGGTAGTCAACCGGGACGGCCAACTGAACGCCGCCGTTCACGAGATTGACGCCATCATTACTGCCGAAAAGTGTCGGGTCAAACCACGCTTCGTGCAGATGCTGTAACCGGAGGCCACGATGACCGACGACGCTGGGCGTCAAACCGCAAACCATTCTCCGGCCAACGCTGCATCTGAAGTGCTGTGGCCCCGCCTGCCCGATTGGCTAAAGGTCAAAATGCCCGGGAGCCCGCGCTACATCGAGTTGAAGCAATTGATGCGCGACAGTCAATTGCACACGGTCTGCGAGGAAGCGCACTGCCCCAATATCGGCGAGTGCTGGGAACGGTCGGCGGCCACCTTCATGATCCTGGGCGACATTTGCACCCGTGCCTGCGCCTATTGCGCCGTCACCACCGGCCGGCCCGGCGCCGTCGATTTCGGCGAACCCTTCCGTCTGGCGGCGACCGTCAAGCGTATGGAGCTGAAGTATTGCGTCATCACGTCAGTAAACCGGGATGACCTTCCGGACGGCGGCGCCAGCGTATTCGCAGCCTGTATCAAACAGGTGCAGGCCGGTGTTCCCGGATGCAAGGTGGAAGTGCTGATCCCCGATTTCCAGGGCAACTGGGACGCACTTGCAACGGTGGTTGCGGCGCGACCCAACGTGCTCAACCACAACATTGAGTCGGTGGAGCGTGTTTTCCACCGGGTACGGCCCAAAGGCGACTATCATCAGACTCTGGAACTGTTCCGGCAGGCCAAGGCCATTGACCCTAACACGGTTACCAAGTCTGGCATCATCGTGGGCATGGGTGAAACGTTAGACGAACTGCTGCAAACCATGCAGGACCTGAGGAGCGTCGACTGCGACCTGCTCACCGTCGGACAGTATTTGAGGCCGTCGCTCAAACACATCGCCATCGACCGCTTCTACACGCCAGATGAATTTGCAGAAATCCGGTTGGCCGGAGAAAGCATGGGATTCAAGCACGTTGCGGCCGGCCCGCTGGTACGGTCCTCTTACCACGCCGACGAGCAACACGAAGCGGCGATGGTTTCGCCGCACCCGGTCGCCTGAAAAACTCAGTGTCCGCCCACTGCGGCGGAATGCACCGTCGGTCGTTGGTGAGGCAGGGCGCGAGCTTGCCTATCGCGTAAATCGGTTGCCAGCGCTGTTCAGCGACAACGGCGCGACCGGGTTCGCCACGCTTGGTGGTAAGGACAACTCGCCAGTACGCCCGCGCCAGCGAGCCGCCATCGGCCAGTATTGCCAGCTCGCATCGGGTTCCGCATTGGTCGGCGTTTCGGATGCGGCAACGGCTGCATCCTGGTCGCCCAACGGATCATCCGCATCGGGTCGCCAGGGCCAGGGCAGGTGGCTCAGCCAGGGGTTGGAGCCACCGAAGCCGCCATCGTAGTTGTTGATCTCGGCCACCACCGCCATCACCTGGTGCGGGCGATGCAGACGGTGTGTCGGCTGTTGCGCAATAATGGCGTCGGCATCGATGGTGGCCCACATTGCGGCGGCAGACCGGACTCCGGCTTCGCGGGCGCAGGCGATGTCCTGCGGGGCGTCGCCAACGTACATGGTGTCAGCCGCCTCAACTCCCAGACCTTCCAGCACGTGAAATAGACCGGTCGGGTCGGGCTTGAACGGCCGGCGGTCGGTTTTGAACGACGTGTATTCCACTAGGTCAGCCATGCCCGATTGCCGCAACTCGGCCTCCCCGAATTCAGGTACCTTGTCAGACAAAATGCCGATGCGGATGCCCCGCCGACGCAACCCGCGCAGCAGCGAGGCCACCCCGGGATACAGATAGTTGCGGTGCCCCACGATGGCGTGGTAGTGATGCAGGTAGGCAGCAACGATAGTGTCCAGTTCCCCCTGGGAATCTGGTGTGCTACCAAAGAACCAGAGCAGGTGCTGATGGAAGGGCCGGTGGAATTCGGCAGCCACCGCCTCGGCTCCCGGCGGAATTATGCCCAGATCAAAGCCGGTGCGCTCCATCAAACAGAGGTGGATGTCCCAGCTATTCCAGAGGGTAAGGTCCCAGTCGAATATTACGGCGCGCATGAACTATCTGGCCCGTTGCCCGCTGCGCCGCGGACGCTCAGCATTGCCCCTGATGACTGGCTCCGCCGCCCTGGTAGTCGATGGCGCTGGGCATCACCGTAGTGCCGGGGTGTGCGGCCCGGCCCAGGTTGACCGGCACCGCCCCGCTGGCGTAATGGAGCACACCGCTGACCTCCAGCGTAGGCGAATCACCCAGATACGTGATGGAACCGTCGGCGTCAATCTGGAAGGGACGGTCGTGGCCGGGGTAGATGGTATTTGCTGCTGCAATAATCTTTTGCACACTCTCGCGAGCGTCGGCCTCGCTCCAGAAGATGATTGCCGGCGTGCCGCGCCCGACGGCGCCAGCGTCCGACATCGCATCGCCGCCCACGCAAACCGTGCCGGAATCGGTTTCAACAACCACACTGATGTGGCCGCGTGTGTGGCCGGGAGTTTCGATCAGGCGGACGCCGGGCTCAAGTTCAGTCTCGCCGCGAACCTGTCGCACGTTTTGCTGCAACAGGGTGTCGGCAAAATAGCGGGCGGTGGCCAGGTCGCCGGGCCTCGGGTTGCGGCTATACTCGATCTCGTCGGCATGGACCACGATTTCCGCATTGGGAAACAGGTCGGTATTCTGCGAGTGATCCCAGTGGGAATGGGTAAGGATAACCCGGCCAATGTCGTCCGTGGCAATGCCCTGGGCGGCCAACGAATCCACCAGCAGGTTGCGTCGGCCGAAGTGGGCCACATCAACTATCGACAGCACCTCGCCGCGAATCAGCGTTACGGTGCACAACCCAAGGCGAGTCTGGTCGGTGTTTATGCTATAACCGCCCATGAGTATTTCCAGTTCCGGCATAGTATCCCTCCTGCCCGCGATTCCGGTTCGCCGACGATAATGAATTGCTGACGATCATGAACTATCGACGGTCATGAATTGTCGACGATGAAGCCCAACGCCTGCGGTTGGGATTATAGCACCGCAGGTTATTATTGCTTCCCCGCCCGGTGTGTCAGATCCACCGGGCCAGGATGGACGAATTGACTTCGATCGACATGGTGCTCCGCAACGGCGTGGTGCACGCAACGGCCGGCGATGGCAGCAGACAACCCGATGCCGTCGCGGTGAGTGCTGGCCGCATTGTCGCGGTGGCGCGTTTCGCCGACATCGCGCCGCTCATCGATCCCGGCGCCACCGTGATAGATTGCGGGCAGCGCGCCGTCATACCAGGCATCGTTGACGCGCATTGCCACCTGTTTGCTCAGGCATCGAGGGCCATGCAAGTGGATTGCCGACTGACCACAACGCCCAACGTGGACGCGGTGATTGCCGCCCTCCGTGCTGCCATCCCATCCACCGGTTACGGCTGGATACGGGGTTACGGCTACGACGACTCCCCCCTCGGGCTCGGCCGGCACCTGACTCGCCGAGACCTGGATGCCGTATCTGCCGAACTGCTCGTGCGTGTCGAACACCGGTCTGGCCACGCTAGTGTGTTGAATTCCGCCGGCCTGGATGCGCTTGGAATCGCCCGGGGCACGCCCGACCCGCCAGGTGGAACCATCGTGCGCGCCGACCAGGGGCAACCCACGGGCCTGCTGCTGGACATGGCGGATTGGCTGTCGGCGCCAGGCGGTCCACGTGGTGTGCGTCGCGATGACGCTGCGTTGGGGACCGCCCTGTTGCAACTGAGCCAACACCTGCTGCACTACGGCATCACGGCTGTAACTGATGCTGGCGCCCAAAACGGTATCGCCAGGTGGCAGGCGTTCAGCGATGCCGTCGCCGATGGCCGGTTGCCGCTTCGGGTGACCATGATGGTTGGTCATCCCAAAATCGACGAGATGCACAGCTCTGGCTTGCGGTACGGAGATACGATCCGCGGCGGTATGCTCTCGGTGGGCCACGTTAAAGTAATGCTCACCGCCTCGGGAGGAGCGTTGTATCCTGACCCCAACGAATTATCGAAGCTGGTGCGTCGCGCCCACGCGATGGGTTACCCGGTCGCTATCCATGCTGTTGAGCGGGATGCAGTGGTGGCGGCCGCCATAGCCCTGATCGACACCAAACCATCAGCGCTTCCGGGGAGCGATCGCATCGAACATTGCGCCGAGTGCCCTCCGGACGTGGCCGAGTTGGTGGCCCAATCAGGCGCAACCGTGGTGCCGAATACCGGCTTCCTGCACTACGACGGAGAACGTTACCGACGCACTGTGTCCGAAGGTTTGTTGCCGGATCTGTACCCGGCCGGGGCGTTGCTGGCCCGGGGAGTTCCGTTGTTATTGGGTTCGGATGCGCCGGTGATTGAACCGAACCCCTGGGCCAGCATCGCCGGCGCGGTGTTCCGAAGGTCAGCCGAAGGTTTCCCGTTGGGCGGCCAGCCCGTCCCGTCGGTTCAGGATGCGCTCCGACTTCATACCGGCAACGGGTGGATCGCGGTCGGCAAGCCCGCTGATCTCGTCGTCGTGGCGCCAGACCCGATGTCCACGCCACCCGGAGAACTGCCGTTGGTTCGGTCGGCGTTAACCGTGGTCAATGGGCGGGTGGTTTGGCGTCAGGGCGTTTAACGGGACCGCTCCCGGATGAAATCCACCATGTCCGACAGCGAACGCCGGGGTGGGCAATCGGGCAAAACGGCCAGCGCTTCCGACGCCGAGGAGCAGTATTCGCGAATCACGGTAAAGCAGTCCGGAATGATGTTCGAGTCGGTAATCATACCGATGGAGCGGTCCAGCAGCTCCGTTACGTCCCCCTGGCCCGATTTTATGGCGGCAAACAGGGCGTCTATGGGATGGTCGTTGGGGTAGCGTTCCATCAGCATGATGGCGGGTAGCGTCAACACACCCTGCAGCAGGTCGTTACCAACCGGTTTGCCGATTTCTGAGGCATCGCCCTGCACGTCCAGCAGGTCGTCCACAATCTGGAATGCCATGCCGATGTTGTACCCGTACTGCCGCAGCGCTTTCACCTCGTGTTCCGGCGCGTCGCTCAGGATGGCGCCCGACTCTGCCGATGTGCAAAACAGCGAGGCCGTCTTGCGGTAAATGCGTTCGTTGTACAGTTTGCGGGCTTTGGTTGGGTCGAAGGTGGTGAAAAACTCGATGAGTTGGCCGCTGGCCAGCTCCATGATGGTTTCGGAGAACCGGCGAATGACCCGCACCACCCCAGTATCGCAAACGAAAGTGGCCGATGTGGCGAACAGGTAGTCCCCCAACAGTACCGCCACGTGGTTGCCGTACAGCTTGTTGATGGTCGGTTTGCCCCGGCGCATCCCGGCGTTGTCCACCGTGTCGTCGTGAATGAGCGTGGCCAGATGCAGCAGTTCCACTGCCGATGCCATGATCAACGAGCGTTCCCGTTCGTGTTCGCGGAACTCGGCTGCCAACAGCGTTAACGCCGGCCGTACTCGCTTGCCTCCAGAACTAAGGGCATAGTCCAGCAGCGGGTTGAGGTCGCCGATGTCGGTCTCGCAAACGCCGCGCAGACGTTCCTCGACTTTGGCCAACTGGCCGACTACCGGAGCGTAAATGGCAACGGTTTGCAGGTCCGGCCCAGGCTGCACGACTTGGTACCCGATGACTAGGCTGGGACACCCAGTTGGTTGCTTTCTTCTTCGGCGACCTGGGTGTCCAGTTTGGTGTAGAGCGCGGCGGGTTCCCGCAGCAGGTGCCCCGGTTGAATGGCGGCGAACAGGGTGTCGCAGTCCCAGGGTTCGGCTGACACGTCGCCGTCCAAACCCAGGAATTCGTGCAGCTTCTGGCCGCTGAACGGCAGATACGGCGTCAGCATGACTTTCAGGGCGTTGAGAACTTTGATCGCTGCGGTGAGGGAACAGGCGGCGTCGGCCCGGTCAGTCTTGATTGCCAACCACGGCGCGCGCGTGTCCAGGTAGCGGTTGGTCTCCTGCGCCAGTGCAAAGGCGTTGGCGATGCCGGCGCGGAAGTGGGTGTGATTCAGGCTGTCCTCAACCGCGGCCATGGCGCGCCGCGCCGACTCCAGGATCGCCGCTTCCGGTTCGCCAGCCGGGGCAGCTTCTACCGGAACCTGGGCGTCGAAGTTGCGGTAAGTGAACCGGAGAACCCGGTTCACCAGGTTGCCGTAGGTTGCCACCAGTTCATCGTTGTTGCGCCTGACAAACTCCGCCCAACTGAAATCGGTGTCGCCGGTCTCCGGCATGTTGATGGACAACAGGTAGCGTAACGGGTCGGGGTCGTAGCGATCCAGGTAATCAGGTACCCAAACCGCCCAGTTTTGGCTGGTGGAAAATTTGCGGCTCTCCAGACTCAGGAATTCATTGGCCGGTACGTCGTAGGGCAGGTTCAACCCGCCGTAACCCATCAGCATCGCCGGCCAGATGATGCTGTGGAAGGGGATGTTGTCCTTGCCGATGAAGTAGTACGAGCGGGTGTCTGGATCCTTCCAGAAGTCTTCCCACCGGTCGGATTTGCCGCTGCGTTCGGCCCACTCAATGGCGGCGGACAGGTAGCCGATGACCGCCTCGAACCACACGTAGATGCGCTTGTCTTCGTAGCCGTCCAACGGCACCGGCACACCCCAGGTGAGGTCGCGGGTGATAGCGCGGTCCTTGAGGCCGCCCAGCAGGAACCCTCGGGTCGAGTTGGCCACATTGGGCCGCCAATGCGGGTGGTCGGCAACCCACCCCAGCAACTGCTGCTGAAAGGCGGACAGCCGCAGAAAGAAGTGCTCGGAATCGCGGAAATCTGGCGTCTCCCCACAGATGCTGCACCGTGGCTCAACCAAGTCTATCGGGTCTAATGTATGGCCGCAGTTATCGCACTGATCGCCGCGGGCGCGCGGATTCTGGCAGTGCGGGCAGGTGCCCTCTACGTAACGGTCGGGCAGGAACCGCACGCAGCCCACGCAGTGCGCCAGCAGCATGGTATCGGGATAAATATATCCTAACTCCTGCAGGCGAGTGAAAAAATCCTGCACGACGCGCTGGTGGTTTTCGGTATGCGTGGTGGTGAACAGGTCGAATGTGATGCCCAGACGCTGCCAGGTTTCCAGGAACTGGGTGTGGAACCGGTCCAGCACTTCCTGAGGCTCGATGTTCTCCTGGTCGGCGCGGATGGTAATCGGCGTGCCGTGGGCATCGGAACCGGAAACCATGAGGACTTCGTTGCCCTTCATCCGGTGGTAGCGCGCGAAAATATCAGCGGCCAGATAGCAGCCGGCGATATGGCCCATGTGCAGCGGGCCATTAGCGTAGGGCCAGGCAACCCCGATGAAAATCCGTTCCGACAAGGTCGATTCTCCTCAGTCCGCAGCCAGCGCGACAGGTGGCTGTAATTCTAGCATAAGCGCACGCAGCAATAGACGGTGCGACCGCGCTGTATTCAACGAACCGGCGGTGTCGGGCCGGCCAAAAGTCAGCCTACGTCGTGGGGTCCCGATTCAACACGGCCCGCCGCCGTTTGACGCATGAATCGGGCGTTGGCCCACATTGTCGGGATGTCGACGGCGTCGCAATAGCTCATGCCCGAGCGCAACCCCGCGGACAGTTCCCGCAAGGTGTCCACCGCCGGTCCCCGATACAGAACCGGCGCCTGGATCCCTTCGTCCGCTGCGTAATCGTCCTGGCCGTCCCACCGGTCCGGTGGCGGCGATGGGTTCTCGCGTAGGCTGCGATACAACGCGGCCTCACGGGCAGCCATCCCGCGCGCCATCTTCATCTTTTTGCCGTCGCGAGTTATCATGGCTCCGGGACTTTCTTCCGAGCCGGCCAGCACGCTGCCCAGCATAACGGTGCTTGCGCCGGCGGCAAGGGCCTTGGCCACGTCCCCCGGATACCGGATGCCGCCGGCGGCAATGATTGGGATGCCGTGCTGGTGGGCCACTGCGCCGCACTCTAGTACGGCGGTCAACTGCGGCACGCCGACGCCCGCCACCCGACGGGTGATGCAGATGCTGCCCGGCCCAACGCCAACCTTGATGGCATCCACGCCGGCTTCGGCGAGGCGGCGCGCGCCGTCGGCAGTGGCCACATTCCCCGCTACCAGAGTCATATCGCCCAGTTGGTCGCGGAGCGTCCCGATGGCATCCAGCATCAGTTGAGAGTCTCCGTGGGCTACGTCGATGACGATGGCATCGGCTTCGGCATCGGCCAACATTCGGGCTCGGTCAACATAATCATCGACAACGCCCACCGCTGCGGCGACGCGCAACCGTCCTTGCTCGTCCTGGGTAGCGTTGGCCGTATCCGGAGCGTTGGTGGACAGAATGTCGCGGGCGGTGATGAGACTGACCAGGCGATTTTCATCGTCGACGAGCGGCAGCTTTTCCAGACGGTTTTCAGATAACAGGCGTTTCGCCGGCTCCAGGCCGACGTCCGGTGGTGCTGTGATCAACCGGTCGCGGGGGGTCATACGGGCGGACACCAATTGCCCGGCATCGGCTAACATAATGTCGCGGCTGGTGAGCATCCCCAGCAATCCGCCGGCGTCGTCAACCACCGGCAATCCGCTGATGTCGTGGCGTTCCATAATTGACCGTGCGTCGCTGATGCTGACGGTCGGCATGATGGTAACCGGGTCATGGATGACATGGCTTTGACGGCGTTTCACACGCTCAACCTCAGCAGCCTGATCGTCGACTGACATGAAGCGGTGGATCACGCCGATGCCGCCAACCCTGGCCATCGCAATGGCCATGCGGGCCTCGGTTACGGTGTCCATGTTGGCGCTTACCAAAGGGGTTTTCAGCGCAATCTGCCGCGTGAAGTAAGCGCTGGTGTCCACGTCCCGACGGCTGCGCACCGTGGAAAACCTGGGTTGCAGCAGGACGTCATCGTAGTTGAGGGCTAGAAATCTGGCCGGGAACCCCGATTCTCCACAAGCCGTTATTTTCTTGACGTCGATTACCGATGTAATGATGGGTTCTTGAAACGTATTGCATACACTATCACGCCGTATACGACTGTAATACGTCTACTTGGAGTAGTGCAAAACCCGGCCGATGGCTTTCCGGCCAGACCTCTAGAGGCATTTCGTATACTGGCATGGTTGTTGTTCCCGGTAGGGTTCCAAGCATTACACAATTGTCGTGGTGGCCGGCAATTTCCATTCACCTTTAATATTAACATACGTTATCCCGGCATCTTTCCGACACGGAGTGCGCGGCGCCAATGTGCGCGCATCAAATGCACCTCCGGCCCGGTCTTCCGTGTTCCGAATCAAATCGCTCACGCATACCCATTCAATGTGTCATTGCGCGGAGCATAGCGACGTGGCAATCTCGATGAGGTTGAACATACGTCGACGAACCGCCGTTGCTACGGCGACGGGATTGCCACGATACGCTCGCAGTTACAAAGTGGGTACGCGTGAGAATCCAGTAACTGTTCAGATTTGAGGGGAAGTGAGCAGTTGGCGGCAGGCGGCGAGGGGGTTCAGGCCTCGTGCGCGCCAGGTGCCGAAGATGGATGCCAGCGTCATCTTGCTCTCGGTACCACGTTCCGACCGGGTGCCGCCGCTGATCTTGCGGCTGATAACCAGATGGCGCCGGCTGCGCTCGGCGGGGTTGTTGTCCGACGGCACGTCCGGTTCGGCCACGAAGACGAAGAGTTCCTTGATGTGGCGCTCAATGCGCCGGCACAGCCGGCCCTGCAGAGCTAGCGGGTCAGCCAGGAAGGGCTGGCAGATGACCAGCAGCTGCCGCTCCCAGGCCAGTTGAGCGGTGCGCCGTCGTCGTGCCTGAGGATGGGTGAAAGACCTGGCCTCGACATAGAGCTGATGGACTGCCGCGGCCCACTGGGCCAGCGCGGTGTCCTTGGGGTAGAGCGCCACCAGGTCGTGGATGTCCCGCAACAGGTGGGCCCAGCACCGTTGCTGGGGGCCATCGTAATGGTGGTAGGCGGCGTAGAAATCGCTGACCAGCACTCCGGAGAATGACTCGCCCAGCGCTTCGTCCACCACCGCCTTGCCCCGACCCCGCCGCAGGAAGTAGCGTTCGGTGGGGGTGCTGAAAGTCCAGACGTAACCGTTGTTCCCATTTTGACGCCAGCCGGTTTCGTCGGCGTGGACCACTGGGCTGGCGCGGATGCGGTCCAGGATCGCGGCCACCGCTGGTTGGGCCTGTTGCGCGGTCTGGTGAATGGCGCTCACAATGGCCCCCACGCTGAGGCGCAGCTGATGGACGGTGCGCAGATACCACTGGATGCTGCGGATCGGCAGGCGCCCTTCTTCCCGCAACGTGGCGATGCGGCTGAGCACGTTGACGCCCAGGCGTTGGCGCCCCAGTGCCACGCCGTCCAGTTGTGCTGGGGGTATGCAGCGGCGTCGACACGCTGGGCAGGTCCTGGCGATGCAGACCTGCTCGGTGACTGGCACCGGAACCACCGGCAACTCGATGACTTCCCGGGTGCGCTGGACCCAGCCGCCAGTCAGGTGCGTCCCGCAATCGGGACAGCTCTCCACCACGTGCTCCACCCGATGGGTCGGTGTCATGCGCGGGCGGGCGAAGCCGTGGCGTCGCTGCTTGCTGGGCGGCTGCTGCGCTGGCGGCGGGCGGCCCGAACTGGACTTGAGGCCGGGCATTCGGGGCGGGCCGCCCGGTTTCGCCTGGCCTTCCAGTTCGGCAACCCGCCGCTCCAGCCGTACAATCATCACCTGCAACTCGGCAATGACCGCCTGTTGCTGCACGATGATGGCGATGAGAACATCGCGACTGGCGGTGGTCAGGTCAATTTCGGTATCCACTCCCTCTATATGACATAACCACCGCCACCCGTGCCAGCGTCTGGCAGCCCGCCTTCGGCCAATTTACTTCACCAAGTCTTGTATGTTGAATGAGGACTTCACAGAGGTGGAGTGGGTGCGGCAGACCGATCAAGTCTTGGTCATCAAAGACCGTTGTTCAGCGAGGGTCGCCGCACCCGTCCCCAAAGAGCCCGAACAGTTGCCTGGGCCGAATCGAGCCCGCATCGTGCAAGAACGGGCCAGTACTCCACTGGGACTTCATAGGAGGCAATCATGGGGCAAGAAGGAATCTACGTAGGCATTGACGTCGCAAAGGCCAAGGTGGACGTTGCCGTCCGGCCCACGGGCGAGAGATGGGAGGTTCCCCGCGACGAAGCAGGAATCCCGCAGTTGGTTTCCGAGATGAAGACCCTCGGACCGTCATTGGTGCTGCTGGAGGCTACGGGCGGCCTGGAACTACCGCTGGTGGCTGCTCTGGCCGCCGAGGCACTGCCGGTGGTCGTCGTCAACCCGCGCCAGGTGCGGGACTTCGCCAGGGCTACTGGGAAGTTGGCCAAGACCGACGCCCTGGACGCCGCCGTGCTGGCCCACTTTGCTGAGGCGATCCAGCCCCCCGTGCGTCCTCTGCGCGACGCCGAAACCCAGGAGCTCAACTCCCTCACTGCCCGGAGGCAGCAGGTGATGACGATGCTGGTCTCGGAGAAGAACCGCCTCGGCGCCGCCACCAGCGCCGTCCGTCCCCGCATTGCGGCCCACATCACCTGGTTGGAGCAGGATCTAAACGACCTTGACCAAGGCCTGCGACCGATGCTCCGGCAGAGTCCGGTGTGGCGGGAGAAGGACGACCTCCTGCGCACCGTTCCCGGCGTGGGTGAGCAACTCTCCCTCACGCTGCTGGCCAACCTGCCCGAGTTGGGCACCCTTGACCGTCGTCAGATCGCCGCACTGGTGGGCGTGGCTCCCTTCAACCGCGACCGCGGCGCCATGCGGGGCAAACGGCACGTCTGGGGCGGACGCTCCCGGGTCCGAGCTGTCTTGTACATGGGGACGCTGGCTGCCACTCGCTTCAATCCCGTCATCCGGGACTTCTACCAGCGGCTGCTGGCCGCCGGTAAGCCGAAGAAGCTGGCTCTGGTCGCTTGCATGCGCAAGCTGCTCGTCATCCTCAACGCCATGCTCAAGCAGCGCTCATCCTGGAGGGACATCACTCCGGCAATCGTCGTTACTTCCTCTTGACATCAAACACAGTTGCTGAACAGTTACAGAATCCAATCGTGATTGACACTAATCGGCCCGAATGGTACGATATCGCACGTTCTTTCCGCATTGATGGGGAGTAGTAAGGACCGCAGGTCTTTAGAGAGCCGGTGCGTGGTGCAAGCCGGTGGCCTTGAATCCCGAACTCGCCCCGGAGCGGCCTGGCTGAACCGTTGTTGGCACCCTTTGTCGACTACGCGCGTAGGGCAGGCGGATCAGCCCCGATAAAGGCCGTGTACAAAGCGTTCCAAGTGGCAACCAACGCCACGAGGAAAAGAAGGGTGGTACCGCGGGCCCTATAACCCGTCCCTTCGGGGTCGGGGTTTATTTTTGTCCCGACTACACAGGCAACCGGATTATTGGCAGGAGAAACCGAAGATGGAACTAACCGGCGCGCAAATTGTTTGCGAAAGCCTTCTGCGGGAAGGTGTGGACACAATTTTTGGGCTGCCTGGCGGGGCTGTATTGCCGTTTTACGGCGCCCTCTCCGGCTACCCCAATCTGCGTCACATCCTGGTACGCCACGAACAGGCTGCCGCGATGGCTGCGGACGGTTACGCCCGCGCCACCGGCAAGGTGGGCGTGTGCTCCGCCACTTCGGGGCCCGGCGCAACCAACCTGGTAACTGGCCTGGCCTCCGCGCAAATGGATTCAGTACCCATCGTGTGCATCACCGGTCAGGTTCCCAGGGCCGCGATCGGTCGCGACGCATTCCAAGAAACCGACATCACCGGCATCACCCTGCCGGTAACCAAGCACAACTATCTTGTGCTTGATGTCCGCGACATCGCGCCGGCGATCAAAGAAGCTTTCTACATCGCCCGCACCGGGCGACCGGGCCCGGTCCTGATCGACATCCCTAAAGACGTTCTCGCCGGCGAAACCATCGAGTTCGAATGGCCCGAGAAAGTCGATCTACCCGGATACAACCCTCCCGGCGACCCCGACCCGAAGCAGGTCCTGGCTGCCGCCCGGCTGATTAACGAGGCTCAACGCCCGATCATCATGGCCGGCCACGGCGTGTTGATTTCCCGGGCGTGGGATGAACTGCGCGATTTGGCCGAGAAGGCGCAAATACCGGTTATCACCACACTGTTGGGTATCAGCTCGCTGCCCACCGACCACGTGCTCAACCTCGGAATGCCCGGGATGCACGGCATGGCGTATGCCAGCTTGGCCATCGACCGCTCCGACCTGGTAATTTCCCTGGGCGCCCGGTTCGACGACCGCGTTACCGGCCGCATCAGCGCCTTTGCACCGAATGCCAAAATCGTCCACTGCGACGTTGACGCGTCCGAGTTCAACAAGAACATAATCGCTGACGCGCCGGTGCTGGGCGACCTCAAGGCTACCCTCCGCGCCCTCATCCCCATGGTGAACTCCACCGTTCACCTGGACTGGATCAAGGAAACCGACGAACTGCGTGCCGGGCATCCATCGCTGTTTATCCGCAAGTCCGATCAGTTGTTGCCTCAACAGGTGTTGAAGGAACTGTCCGACGTTACCGGCGGCAACTCGATCATCGTAACCGGAGTCGGTCAGCATCAGATGTGGGCGGCCCAGCACTATGGCTATCGCGATCCCAACTCGCTGATTACCTCGGGCGGCAGCGGGGCGATGGGTTTCGAGGTTCCGGCCGCGCTGGGCGCAAAGGTGGGCCGGCCCGACAAGACGGTTTGGTCTATCGCCGGCGACGGCGGGTTCCAGATGACGCTGTGCGACCTGGCCACTGCGGCGGAGAACAACATCGACGTCAAGTTTGCCATCCTCAATAATGGTTCACTGGGCATGGTGCGCCAGTGGCAGGACTTCTTCTACGAAAAGGACTTCTTCGCCACCATCTATAAAGGCAACCCAGACTTCGTAAAACTGGCCGAGGCCTACGGCATCCGCGGCATCCGCGTCACCAAACAGGACGAAGTTTCCGGCGCCATACAGGAAGCAATGGAGACCCCCGGGCCGGTGGTTGTCGACTTCATCGTCAAGGAAGACGAGTTCGTCTTCCCGATGATCCCCGCTGGTGAATCGGTCCACGAAATGCTGGAAGAACCCGCAGTCCAGGGGGTGGGCGTTGAATCGGCATAGCAATCAGCACACTATCATCGCGCTGGTGCAAGACCGGCCCGGTGTCCTCACTCGTCTCGCCAGCCTTTTCCGCCGCCGCGGCTTCAACATCGCCAGCCTGGCGGTGGGAGCGAGCGAACAGAAGGGCCTTTCCCGCCTCACTTTCGTCGTAACTGGCGATCAGTACACCGTGGAACAGGCTACCCTGCAGTTGGATAAACTCGTCGACGTGGTCAGGGTTTCCAATATCTCCGGCGAAGACGTGGTGGCTCGTGAACTGGCGCTTATCAAGGTCCGGTCGACGCCCTCTAGCCGCAGTGAAATCCTGGAAATTGCCAACCTTTTCCGTGCCAAAATCGTGGACGTTGGCGCCCGCTCCCTGGTCATCGAAACCACCGGGGAAGAAGATAAAATTGATGCTCTCTATGATCTGCTGCGTCCTTTTGGAATCCTGGAACTGATGCGCACCGGACGCGTGGCCATGGTTCGCGGCAAATCCGAAGGACGAGTCAGCGACGACGTAGGCGCCGATTTTGAACATATCACTCGCAACGGCCTTGCCGCCGCCGGAGCTGTACGGTTCCAGCCCGGCCACTACGAAGGGGTCTAGCCGGCCTGCTCTCCAAAATTGAATAACCTCACCGCACGAGTGAAAGGACGAACAAGAATGGTTAACATTTATACGGAAAAAGACGCGAACCTGTCGTATCTCGACGGTAAAACCGTGGGCATGATTGGCTATGGCAGCCAGGGACACGCCCACGCGCTGAACCTCCACGACAGCGGCGTCAAGGTGATGGTCGGTCTCTACGAAGGCAGCGCCAGCCGGGAAATCGCCCGCAATGCCGGCCTGGAAGTCGGCAGCGTGGTTGACGTTACTAGAGCCTCCGACGTGATCATGGTCGCCATCCCCGACCACGTGCAGAAAGACGTCTACCGGGAGGAGATAGAGCCCAACCTGACGCCCGGCATGGCGCTTATGTTCGCCCACGGCTTCACCATTCATTACGAGTTTGTGGTGCCGCCCCCGTCAGTGGACGTGCTGATGATTGCTCCCAAGGCTCCCGGCCACCGGATGCGCGAGCACTTTGTGCAGGAAGGAATCGGTGTGCCGTGTTTGCTGGCGATCCATCAGGATGCCACCGGCAACGCCAAAGAAACCGGCCTGGCCTACGCCGCCGGCATCGGTTGCGCCAAAGCCGGGGTGCTGGAAACTACCTTCAAGGACGAAACCGAAAGCGACCTGTTTGGCGAACAATCCGTGCTGTGCGGCGGTGTAACTGCCCTCATCAACATGGCTTTCGAAACGCTGGTGGAACGCGGCTATCCGCCGGAAATCGCCTACTTCGAGTGCCTCCACGAACTTAAGATGATCGTTGACCTGATCCAGCAGGGCGGCTTCAACTATATGCGCTACTCGGTCAGCGACACTGCGGAGTACGGCGATTTGACCCGTGGCACCCGCGTCATCGATGAACACGTGCGCACCAACATGCACACCGTGCTGGACGACATCCAGAGCGGGTCGTTCGCCAAGGAGTGGATGGCAGAATGCGACGAAGGCCGGCACAACTTTCTCCGCCTGCGCCAGGAAGCGCGCACCAGTCGAATTCACGAAGTGGGGCGCGGCCTGCGCGAAATCATGCCGTGGCTAAACCCCCGCGAAATCGAATAACCAATTGTCCCTTCTTCTTTGTCGGGAGAGGGTCAGGGTGAGGGTAAATACCCCAACTCGGGCAATCCGGGGGAGGGGGGCAAACTCTCCACAAAGGTAACCAGAGGAGGTGACATATGGGCATGGAGGTGCTGTTTAGAGCAGTTCACCATCGCAGTCTGGTCCTGGCAGGGCTGGATGCGGTGGACTGCGTGTGCCTGCCCGGCCTTTCCCTGCCTGCCCGTCCGTAACGGGTAATTAACCCTGGCCCCACAGGGGGGCACGCCAAGACCTTTCGGAGGGAAAGGAACTATTATGACCACACAAGTAAAGTTTTTGGACACGACGCTCCGCGATGGGGAACAGTCGGCCGGCATCGGTATGACGGTTGACGAAAAGCTGCAAATTGCACGCCAACTGGCGCGCCTGAAGGTCGACATCATCGAGGCCGGTTTCGCCGCCAGTTCGCCCGGTGATTTCCAGGCAGTGCAACGCATCGCCGAGGAAGTTCGGGGCCCCATCATCTGTTCGTTGTCCCGCGCTGTCGCCGGCGACGTCGATGCCGCGTGGAATGCCATCAAGGGCGCCAGCCGGCCGCGCATCCATGTCTTCCTGTCCTCCTCAGAAATCCATCAGATGCACCAGTTGCGGAAAGACCGCGAAGATGTGATGACCATGGCGGTGGAAATGGTGTCCCGGGCCAAGTCCTATTGTGACGACGTTGAATTCTCGCCCATGGACGCCACCCGAACCAACCCCGATTATCTCTACCGGATGCTGGAAGAGGTCATCAAGGCTGGCGCGGTTACCATCAACATCGCCGACACCGTGGGTTACGCCATTCCTTCGGACTTCCAGACCACGTTGCGGGAAATCCAGCGGAGCGTGCCCGGCGTCGACGGCGTTACCCTGTCCGTCCACTGCCACAACGACCTCGGCCTCGCGGTTTCCAACAGCCTGGCTGCCATTGAAGTCGGTGCCCGTCAGGTCGAGGGTTGCATCAACGGCATCGGCGAGCGTGCCGGCAACGCATCGCTGGAAGAAATCATCATGGCGCTGGACACGCGGAAAGACCTGTTTGGCGTCGAACTGAACGTCGACACCACGCAAATCTATGCAACCAGCCGTTTGGTGAGCCGCATCACCGGCATGAGCGTACAGGCCAACAAGGCCATCGTTGGTGAAAACGCCTTCCGCCATGCCTCCGGTATCCATCAGGATGGCGTGCTAAAGAACCGCTCCACCTATGAAGTGATGAGCCCTGAACGCGTCGGACTACCGCCTGATGTTCAGTTGGTGCTGGGCAAGCTCAGTGGCCGCGCCGGGTTGCAGGCCCGCCTCGAGGCCCTGGGTTATTCGCTGGATCGTGAAGAGGTAACCGGCGTATACCAGCGGTTCCTTGAGTTGGCCGACAAAAAGAACGAGGTTACCGACCGTGATCTGGAAATCCTCATGGACGAGGAAAATCGCACGGCATCCGAACCCATCACCTACTCGTTGGAGACAGTGCACTTCACCAGCGGCGACAAGGACATTCCGACCGCCACGGTCCGGGTCATTGGCCCCGATGGTGCAGCGTACACGGACGCATCGACCGGTAACGGCCCGGTTGACGCAGTCTGCCGCGCCATTGACCGCGTAGTGGGATGCACCACCACGCTGGCCGATTTCCAGGTGCAGGCCGTCAGCGAGGGGCTGGATTCGGTTGGTTCCGTTACCATGCGCATTGAAAACGGCGGGAGGATATTCTCCGGTCGCAGCGCGTCAACGGACATCATCGTGGCCAGCGCTCAAGCCTATCTCAGCGCCGTCAACCGTATGCTGGCTGCTGATGAGGCCGAGGCTCTGCCCGCCGTCGGTACTACGCCAGACTAGGTTCTGTTGACATTTCACCGTAGCCAGATGAGAGCGGCGGTGAAATGTAGGAAGCCCAGGTATCTGGTGTCCAGCTTCTCAAACCGGGAGAAGATCCGGCGATAGTGCTTGATCTTGTTGATGAAGCATTCCACCAGATGACGCTCCCGGTACAGATGCCGGTCATAGTCGGCGGGTGCCTTGCGGTTCGAGCGGGGCGGAATGACCGGCATCATACCCAGTTCCAGGATGTGCTGGCGAAACTCCTGGGCATCGTACCCTTTGTCGGCCAGTACGTGCTCGCCAGCATAACCGGCGATCAATTCCTCCGCCTGGGTGATGTCGTGCTGTTGCCCGCCGGTCAGGATGAATCGCAAGGGGTTGCCCAAGCCGTCCACGCTCACGTGAATCTTGGTGCTGAACCCGCCGCGGCTCCGGCCCAGGGCCTGGGCCGCCTGGCCACCCTTTTTGGGGGAGCTCCCGCCGCGCAAGGGTGCGCCCGGACCACCGTGCTGTCGATGATCAGGTATTCCAGATCCGCGTCGTCGCAGCAATGTTGATGCATTTGTGCCCAGACGCCTTGGTCAGTCCAACGGGCGAATCGTTTGTAGACGCTGTTCCAGTTCCCGTATTCGGCTGGCAGCAGTCGCCATTGGGCCCCAGAGCGGTTAATCCATAAGACGGCCTCGACAAAACGCCGGCAATCCGCTTCCTGGCCAACGTACAGGCCGGTGCAGCCACGCAAGAAATCGAGAATCCTAGCCCACTGTTCTGGTGATAGTCTGATGTTTGACATACGGCCATTATAATGAAATGTCAACACGCCCTAGTACCGCAAAAGCAACCAGGCAATTGCCCCTCTGCCAACTGGCGAGGGGCTTTTTGTTACAACAACGGCATCTGATACGCGCGGTCGGCGTCGGTCGCATTGGCGCCCAGATGTGTAGCGGTATAGCCCATCCGACGCAGACGTTCAGCCAGGTCGGGGAATCCGAACACGGTAAACACTCGTTGCGGCTGCACAGCCTGGACGTAGCCCAGCAGGTCGTTGAAATCGGCGTGGTCGCTGTACGGGAGACTGGCGTCCCCTGGCCGCCCGTTCCCCCAGGGGCGGCTGCCAGCCGCAACGGCCCAGCCGGTAATCTCCAGGTACCGCACCGGTCGGTGGTCGGGACGGTGGCTGCCGATGTGCTCGCGGCTCTTCCGGCCGGGCGGGAAAAGCAGCACCTCGTCCGCGCTGGCCGTGGCATCGAAAATCCGGTATTGGCCGGGGAAGGATACGCCGGCGTCCTCGTACTTTCGTGCCACGTCGTAGATGCCGTCTTCGCAGGCGACGCGGAAACCGGCCTTCAGCAGATGGTACAGCGCCTCTTGCGCCTTGCCCAATCGCCATCCCAACACCACCGGCAGCGCTCCCTGTTCCAGCCACTTGGCGATGACGCGCAACGCGTTGGCGACGGTGTCTCCCTGCGGCGGGAAAACGTAATCGGCTCGGCCGTAGGTGCTTTCGATTACCAGCGTGTCGCAGGGCACCACTTCCAACGGTTCGTTGATTGGCGAGGGTTGCACCCGAATATCACCGGTGTAGAGCAGCCGTTCACCGCTGGACCGTTGCGTCACCAGCGTCTGCGCTGAACCGATGCAGTGGCCGGCCGGATGCAGCGAGATGGTGTAGGCGGGGAATTCCAGCGGCTCGCCATAGTCCAAGGTGATCGACTCCGACCGACGCAGGTAATCCCCGAGCAACAGTTCCGTACCAGGCGTCAGCACCGGGCGACGATGCCGCGCCGTGTGGTCCGAGTGGGCGTGGGAAATAACCGATAATTCCTGCTTGCGTAGCGCATCCAGCCACAAGTCCAGGCCCGGTAAATACACGCCTCTGTCAAATACTACATCCACGTGACCAACTCAACCGTCCGCAACGGCGTCGCCGAGTATAGCATGAACGCGGTTTCCCGGTGGGAGACCAACCTTACACTGGTCGCCGGCTACCGGGTACTGCGCTATAATCATGGCATCCCAAACCGGCTGGTTCCATGAGCCCAACTCGAACCCAACGCATGGCCCGGCCGGCCATACCAGGAGAAGCTAATGCCCGGCCAGATTGGCGACATTGCAACCGATTTCACTCTGTCATCACCCTACCACGGGGATGTTACCCTGAGCGCCTATCGAGGTACCCACGTGGTGGTGCTCTCGTTCCATGTGTTGGATTTCACCGGTGGTTGAACGGATCAGGCAACCTCGTTCCGCCGCTTCAACGCGCAGTTCGAGGAGCAAAATGCCCAAGTATTGGGCATCAGCTGCGACCACGTAGCCGCTCATCGCGCTTGGACCACCTCTATGGGTGGATTGCCTTATCCCGAGTTGTCGGACTGGCATCCCAAAGGTCAGGTTACCAGTGCTTACGACCTCTGGAACGAAGAGCGCGGCGCCGGCACGCGGTCGGTAATCATCGTCGACCGTGAAGGCGTGATCCGCTACCGGGAAACTTACGAACCAGGCACAATACCGGACCCGGAGACCATCCTCCAAGTGGTGGCGGATTTGGGTTAGGTGCTCCACACGCTGGCGGCAAGTGCCCCCAACGCGTCGCCAGCGTGCTATCCGCCGATTCCCTCGATGCGGTACTGAACCGAGCCGCGAGGGGTGGCAATAGTTACCTCCTCGCCAGAGGACCGGCCCATTATGGCTTGCCCAATTGGGGACACCGTGGAAATTTTCCCGGCGGCAACGTCTGCTTCTCTGATGTCTACCAGCGTAAAGACGCGTTCCTGCTGTTGGTCCATGTCGCGCAGCGTTACACGAGAACCAATGCTGACTTTCTCCGTGTCGGCGTTGGCGGCGTCCACGATTTCCACCCGTGCCAGATCGTTATCCAACTGGCGAATGCGACGCTCCACCAGTTGCTGCTGCTCCCGGGCTGCGTCCAGTGGTGAGTTCTCCCGGATGTCTCCGTCGGCTCGCGCCAGGCGGATGGCATCACGAATCCGCGGCACTTCATCGCGCAATCGCTGCAACTCGGCCTGCAATTCAGTATGGCGTTCCTGGCTGAGACGTGCCGTAGGTCCGCCGGCCCCTGAGGTTAGCTGACCGCCGGAGCCGACCCGTTTTCGGTTACGGCGCGGCGCGGCAGCGTAGCGGGCCAAGCTTATTTCAGTCCAGCCGCGGCGGTTCGCAAACGCCAAAAACTTCTTCACCGGATCCAGCCGGATGGCCGGATTCTCGATATTTTCGGTGGTCCATTTAGCGTAGTCGCCAACTTCAATCGCGTGCAGCTCCGAGATCAAATTGTCCCGACCGACCCGCGATTGGAACCTGAGTAGCTCCTGCTGTCCTTGCAATACCTGCTTGCTTTCCTTGAGATGGTTCACGAAAAGGTTGACCGCTTCGGCGATCGACATTTGAGGTTCGGTAGTCAACTGTTTTCCTCCGGTTCAGGAGCCGGCTCGGGCGCCAGCGTGGACCGTTATCATAGCATTTTGAACCTTATACCGGCAATCGCGCCAGTATATCGTAACAGTTCAGAGTTGCGGGGAAATGAGCAGTTGACGGCAGGCGGCGAGAGGATTTAGACCCTGGGCGCGCCAGGTGCCGAAGAGGGATGCCAGCGTCATCTTGCTCTCGGTGCCCTGCTCCGAGCGGGTGCCGCCGCTGACCTTGCGGCTGATGACCAGGTGGCGCAGGCTGCGTTCGGCCGGGTTGTTGTCCGACGGCACGTCCGGTTCGGCCACGAAGACGAAGAGTTCCTTGATGAAGCGCTCGATGCGCCGGCACAGCTTGCCCTGGACAACCGACGGGTCAGACAGGAAAGGGCGGCAGATGGCCAGCAGCTTCCGCTCCCAGGCCAGTTGGGCAACACGCCTTTGCCATGGCTCGTGATGGTTGCAGGCTTTGGCTGCGACATAGAGCTGGTGGACGGCCGCGGCCCATCGGGCCAGTGCGGCGTCTTTGGGGTAGCGGGTGCGCTGGTCGTGGATGTCCCGCAGCAGGTGGGCCCAGCACCGCTGCTTGGGGCCATCGTAATGGTGGTAGGCGGCGTAGAAATCGCTGACCAGCACTCCGGAGAAAGCATCGCTCAGCGCCTCGTCCACCACCGCCTTGCCCCGACCCCGCCGCAGGAAGTAGCGCTCGGTGGGGGTGCTGAAAGTCCACACGTAGCCGTTGGCCCCGCTCTGACGCCAGCCGGTTTCGTCGGCGTGGACCACTGGGCTGGCGCGGATGCGGTCCAGGATCGCGGCCACTGCCGGTTGGGCCCGCCTGCGCCGTGCGATGGATGGCGCTCACGATGGCCCCCACGCTGAGGCGCAACTGGTGCACGGTGTCCAGATACCACTGGACGCTGCGGATGGGCAGCCGCCCCTCTTCCCGCAGCGTGGCGATCAGGCTGAGCAGGTTGACGCCGAGACGCTGCTGGCCCAGGACCACGCTGTCCAGTTCCGCCGGAGGTGTGCAGCGCCGTCGGCAGGCCGGGCAAGTCCGAGCAATGTAGACGTGCTCGGTGACTTGCACCGGAACCACCGGCAGCTCGATGACTTCCCGAGTGCGCTGGATCCAGCCGCCGGACAGGTGGGCGCCGCAATCGGGACAGTTCTCCATCACGTGCTCCACCCGATGGGTCGGTGTCATGCGCGGGCGGGCGAAGCCGTGGCGTCGCTGCTTTCTGGGCTGCTGCGCTGGGGGCTTCCGGCCCGATTTCGTCTTGAGGCCGGGCATTCGGAGCGGGCCGCCCGGTTTCGCCTGGCCTTCCAGTTCGGCAATCCGCCGCTGCAACCGCTCAATCACCCGCTGCTGTTCCAGAACGGTGGCCTGCAGTTGGGCGATGATGGCGATGAGGACATCGCGGGTGGCGGTGGTCAGGTCAATTTCGGTATCCACTCCCTGTATATGACATAACCGCCGCCACCCGTGCCAGCGTCTGGCAGCCCGCCTTCGGCCAATTCACCTCACCAAGTCTGAACTGTTACAGTATATCGTGCCGGTATATTTGGCCGGGCTTTTCAATTGGCGACGCCTGGGCTACCCATGCCATCGTTTATTAACGCGTTCGTCGTTCCGGCGAAGGCTGGAACCCAGAATATTCCCCACCGCACGAACACAACCCGCGGCGAACAAATCTGCATTCCGAAGCAAGGCCCGCACGATGGGGACAATCGAAAGGCCCCGCCCGACGAAAGGCCCCGCCCGATGACCCTTCGGCGCTCGTGACCCGGCGGTGTTGCGGCAGGCCAACAACCTTGTGCTATCCTACCGTCGTAACGAATACAACGCGTTAACGCATCTGCGTGGGAAGCGCTGATGTCGCAAGAATCGAAACAGGAGGGCTAGGTTGCGATGAAAGCTGTGCAAATTACCGAATACGGTGGCCCCGACGTAATGAAGTACGTTGACCTCCCCGACCCAATTGCCGGCCCAGAACAGGCAGTGGTCGACATTCAGGCTGTGGGGGTGAACTTCACCGACATTTACAGCCGCGAGGGCGTTAATCCACCCGGGTTGCCGTGGGTCGCCGGGGTTGAGGGCGCCGGTGTGGTCAGGTCGGTTGGCGCCGGAGTCACCAACGTGGCGGTCGGGGACAACGTGGCCTACTGCAGCTTTCCGGGCTCCTACGCCGAGCAGGCCGTCGTGCCGGCCTGGCGGTTGATCAAAATGCCCGACGGTCTGTCAACCCGCGATGGCGCCGCCGTTATGTTGCAGGGGATGACAGCGCACTACCTGTGCCACGATACCTATCCCGTACAGCGCGGCGACCGAGTGCTGGTCCATTCCGGGGCCGGTGGCGTCGGGCTGCTGCTCATCCAGATGTGCAAAATGCTGGGCGCCTACGTTTACTCCACCGTCTCCACCGACGCCAAAGCAGAACTGGCGCGCGGCGCCGGGGCCGACCCGGTCATCCTGTACACCCAGCAGGACTTTGCTGAAGAGATCGCCAAAGCCACCGACGGAGCTGGCCTGCACGCCGTCTTCGATGCAGTGGGTAAAGACACCTTCGACCAAAGCGTTGCCTCCCTCGCTCCGCGTGGTTATATGGTTCTGTACGGGCAGGCCAGCGGTCCCGTGCCCCCCATTGACCCGCGAGTCCTGGGGAACGGTTCCAAATTCCTGACCCGCCCCGGCCTGGGCGACTACACTGCCAACCGGGAAGAACTGGACAAACGGGCCGGTGCCGTGCTCGGCTGGGTGCAGTCCGGCCAGCTCAAACTACGGGTGGAACATACCTTCACGCTGTCCGACGCTCCCGAAGCCCATCGGCAGCTCGCCGCCCGGGCGACCACCGGGAAAATTATCCTCACTCCATAGCGGGCGTAATGGTGTTGGCCTATCCGCAGCGACGAATCGCGGATTCCTCCTGGGTTCCCGCGGCCCAAAGCGCACTGAAGCCCGGCGATTCGACTCGTCGCACCAGTGGCGATATGCCGGCCGGGATCACCTGGCCGGCTCCAAAAGGCATTGTCCTGACCAACCTGGACTGGATTGCCGACATTGCCCTGCGCCACGGCTTGCATGCCCTGACCATACCGGCTGGCTCAATCGTGCTGGAGCGCATTTCGGCCACCGGCGGACGGTGCTTCTGCTACCCCGATGGCTCTTGGCTGATTGGGCTATCCCGACCTCGGTTGCAACGCTGCGGGCGTCGCGGCGTGGAAGGCATCGTAGCCCACGAATTGCTCCACGCCTGGCTCTGGTCGCAACATCTATACCGCGGCCACGGATCCGTTTTCGAATGGCATGCTGCCGCGCGAGGCATCCCCCGGTGGTGCTCCGCATACCGGGAGGTCAGGCAACTCGGCCCCCAGCAGTTGACGCTATTCGACACCTGGCCCGCCGCTCCGGAGCATGGCTACTAGCCGAAGCTCCAACGTGCCAACTTATACCGGAATCGTATCGGTCGAAACCCAAATTGTACAAAGGATAGGGCAACCCCTATAATGACAACAACTACCCCTGCCGAAGGAGGCCAGAATGCCCGCAACGGTGAATCCCGACGAAGTTTATGAGGCGCTCCGAACCGTTTACGACCCTGAAATCCCGGTCAACGTCGTAGATCTGGGCTTGGTTTATGATGTCCAGGTCAGCGATGCCAACGATGTTTTCGTCCAGATGACATTGACATTCCCCGGTTGCGGAATGGGACCGCATATCGCCCAGCAGGCTGAGTGGGCCATCCAGGACGTGGAAGGCGTCGAGGAAGTTAACATCGAATTGACCTTCGACCCGCCCTGGTCTGCCGACTTGATCAGCGAGGAAGCTCGCAACATGCTGGGTATCTAACCCCAATCTTGCCACTGCACGACACGGAGTGATATGGCATCGCCACAGCAGGCCAACCCCCAGCAAAACGCCCGCCTACAGCAGATCCGGCGCCAATTCGAACAGAAGCGGCAAATCACCGAACGGTTCGCCTCGATTCGGACGACAATAGGCGTATACAGCGGTAAAGGTGGTGTGGGTAAGACCACCGTGGCGTGCAACCTCGCCACTACACTGGCGACCCAGGGTGAACGAGTAGGGCTGCTGGACGTCGATATTGACTGCCCCAATGTTGCCCGCGTAATGGGCATCCTCGAGAAGCCCGACTACAAGGATGGCCAGATCACTCCGGCGGCGGGCCATGGCGTCAAGGTAGTGTCCATGGCCTTCTTCCAGGAGAATGAAGAAGAAGCCATCATCTGGCGCGGCCCGATGATCCACAACGCCATTAACCAGTTTGTGCAGGCGACGGATTGGGGCGAGCTTGACTATCTGATCGTTGACCTGCCGCCCGGCACGTCCGACTCTCCACTTACGGTAATGCAGACGCTGCCAGTGGATGGATTCGTGGTGGTGAGCACACCCCAGGATCTGGCCATCATCGACGCCAAACGCTGCATCAACATGATCCGCAAGCTGAACCTGAATATCGCCGGCATCGTCGAAAACTATTCTGGCGACATATTCGGCGAAGGCGCCGGACGCCAACTGGCCGAGGACATCGACACCCCGTTCCTGGGCAGTATGTCTTTGCGCGGATCCTACCGCGATACCAGCCAGCCCACCGTGCTGGTCGATGAAACCGTTAGCGCCGAGTATGCCGGGGTGGCCGATCAACTCCGACGCAGCCTGAAGGCGTTGGGCCGCGAAGCCTGATACCGATTCCCGAATCTCCAGGCAACCATACGCCGCCGGACAACCACGCCGGCGGCGTCGCGGTTTAAGACGCCTCGCGCGTCAAACCCTCTTCCAGCGCTAACGGTTCGGTGTACGCAGCTGGCAGGGCTGCGCGAGCATCCCGGGCATCAACCAGTTGCATCTTCAGCAGCACTTCAACTTCTTTTTGAATGGCTTCATGTGCAAACGGGTTCAGCTCACCCATCTGGCGGAACTTGCGATATCTCTGTTTGATCAGTTTGCCGGATGAGATTCGGCTCGCTTCCGCCAAATGTTTGTAGATGGCCAGTTCCATGCTTTCGGCGGCCTGGCGTGGGTCGTTGTGAGACCCGTCGCTGGGCTCGGGTATGATTTGGTCGATGATGCCGAGTTCCTGGCAATCGCGGGCGGTGAGCATCAGCGCCTCGGCCGCCTCCCGCGTCAGGTAACGCTCCCGAGTGGGACCGCCCACCGTGTGATGCAGTGAAATTGGCGAATAGATTGCATACTGCTGCATCAGAATGCGGTCGGACAAACCCATCGCCAGCGCCGCTTCATTACCCGCCTCACCGATGATGACCGAGATTATCTGGGTGTCGACCTGTAGCATCATTGATAGGCTGCTGGCGATGGCGTTGCCAATGCCCTGCTCTTCCGATTCCAGCCTCGGGTCAGCCCCCTGAGAGTCAATGAACGAGACCAGCGGCAAACCAAACCGCGCGGCCAAGCGGATTAATCGCTGGGCTTTGCGCAAGCCGTCGGGATGCACGTGGTAGCGACCGCCTTCGGTATCGTGGGTATGGCTGCGCTGTTGCCCGATCGCCACCACCGCCTTGTTGCGCAGTAACCCGATGCCACCGACCACCGTGCGGTCGTCGCTACTCACCCGGTCGCCGCAAATCTCGAAAAAGTCTTCCAGTATGTGCCGCATGTAATAGTGCGAGTCGGGTCGTTCCTCATGGGTCGCGGCGTCCAGCGATTCCCACGTCTCGGTGTCGTCTGCCGCCGGCACCTGCAGGCGCGATAACGCCCGTCGCCCCAGGCGCAACGCTGTCGCATCGCTGAGGAGCTTCAACAGTTGCCCAATGCGCTGAGGGAGCCGTTCGCGGTCTACCACATTGTCCAGCAACCCGCGTCTCAGGTGGTACTCGGCGGTGTGCACGTCGGCCGGTAGCTGCCGACCCGTCGCTTCCATCATGGTGCGGATCGGAGACAACCCGACCACCGACCCCGGTTCAGCGATGATAATGTCCGCCAGATTGGCAAAACTGGCGTAGGCCTGGCCGGTAGACGGGTTGGCCAGCACTGCGATAAATGGTACCGAGGCCTCGCGCAGTTGATTGACCGCCGCCACCGTCTTCGCCATTTGCATCAACGCCAGCACGCCTTCCTGAGTGCGTGGCCCACCGCCAGTTACCAGCGCAACCACCGGCAGCGTGCGCCGCGCGGCCATCTCAAATGCCAACGCTACCTTTTCGCCCACTACGCTGCTCATGCTGCCGCCCATGAATCCGTAATCCAGCACGATAAGCATTACGTTGGTGCCGGCGATTTTGCAGGTTCCTGTTACCGCCGCTTCCGTCAGCCCGGTGCGATCCTGGCTCTCGGTCAGTTGTTCGTCGTATTGCGTGCGGTTGGAGAAAGCCAGAGGGGTGACGGAACGAACGTAGCGATTCTGCTCGCGGAACGACCGGCGGTCGACGATGAGTTCAATCCGTTGACGAGCGGACAGCGTGTAATGAAACCGGCAGAACGGGCACACCCGATAAGCCAGGTAAGCCTCGGAATCGCTGATGCGTTCGTGGCAAAGCAGGCAGTTGTCGTGCACTGCCGACAGATACATCCCATCCAACCCATGATCGGCGCCGAACAAGTGGACCAAAAAGTTGGTTAAATTGCGCACCGGCACGAAAATCCCCTCCGTTATCGGCGAACGCAACCGGACAACGCCAACAATCCAGATCAGTTAGTCGGTAGCCGATTGCCACACTATAATTGTACACAATCGTTGTTGCGAGGGTATTGCCAATCAATCGGCGCAACTTGGCGGGATTGTCGTTCGGTTTCCGCCCGATTCAAAACCGGTTAACTGAACCGTCAGTCCCGGTTTGCCCCATAGTAGACAGCGGTGCAACGGGTGTACTCCAAACCAACCCGGCCCATTGTCATCGACGGAAGTGTAGCGACGTTGCAATTCCGATAGAGATGCGAGCCCGTATGGGGCAAAGCAATTCCGCCGAGCTGATGTCTCCGCTCGGGGTTCGGAATGACGGATTGAGCCGCTTGCCCGAGCCACCTTTGCAGCTGGTTACGTCCCTCCCGGGGTGAGAGTCAACGTGGTTTAGACGAGATGCTGGCCCAAGCCCAACCCGGTGCGGCGGCGGAACATCTAACCCGCGTTCTCGGATCCTTCCAACCTGAAACTGACCAGTGTCGCCGGAGTGTCCGGATCGTTTGGCTGACGGCTTATTGCTGCCCAGTCGGCCATTCGCACCCCCACCGCCCAGGCGATTCCCCTCGGCGTTACCACCAACGGCAATCGGTCACGCCAGTATCGGGGAACGCCGGCGTCGACGAACACGTCCTGTAACTTGCGACTACCCGACATACCCAGCGGTTGAATGCGATCTCCCGGTTGCCACGTCCGCACCGTTGCACCCTCTGCCAATGCAGCCGGCGAGAGATACACCGCCGTCGGTTCGCCAGTGTCCAACGGCGCATCAGGCGCTAGCGTTGCAGTTCGACTCGTTACTTCCCACCCGTCCCGCTTGGTAACCGCCACCGCGATCGGCCCCCAAGGTAACGCCAGCCGAAACTCGCCGCTCAACGCCGGATAGGGGCAATCCGTGCTACCCGCCAGGGCCAAGATCATCCAGCGTCCCTGCGTGGTCAGGGCGTACCCACCCGGCAGCGACACCTGCTTCCCGGTTGACGACCCGACGGCGGCGGCCATTCCGGAGAGGTGCCCCTCGGTCAACCGTTTGCTGTCCCCGGTCAGCAGAGTCCACGCCCTCCGCATTAGCAAAGGGCGCAGGGCGGGATGCGCCGACGCGATGGCATCCCGGTTCAGATATAGTACGCCATCATCGGTCAATGGTTCTGGCGCCACGTCAAACCACAGCAAGTCCGCCTGTTGTTTCAGATAGTCCAATTGTACTGAGGCTGTGCGGGACAGCCGTATCAGCGCGTGGGTAATCCGTGGGTTAAGCTGCTCGGCCAATGCCGGCATCAAATCCAGCCGCACCCGGTTCCTGGCGAAATCCCTCATGTAGTTCGTGCTGTCATCCCGAAAATCCACTTGGTGAGCTCGGCAATAGGCGATGGTATGCAAACGTCGCATTGGCAGCAGCGGCCGCCAAACCTTCAAATCGTGGGGCGACTCCTGCGGCGTTTGATCGGGCCGGGCAGATGTGGCGCCCGATTCCTCCGGATAAGGCCAGTCATCAAATTCGCTCATGCCCCTTAGACCGTGCATACCGCTGCCCCGGGCCACGTGCAGCAAGACGGTTTCCGCCAGGTCATCCGCGGTGTGCCCCAAGGCCACCAGCCTGGCGCCAACCCGTCTGGCCACGCGCCCGAGAAACCCGTAACGCAAATCCCGGGCTGCCTGCTCAAAGGAACTTACTCCGTGTTCCCTTTGGTAGGCCGTCACGTCCACCTCTTCTATGATGCAGTTGGGCCACCTTTGGCGGACGAATTCTGCGTCATCGTACATCTCCTGCCCGCGAAAATCGTGAATCAAGTGGGCCGGTTGCAACGTGAAGCCTTCATACTCCCTGGCGGCGCTCAACATTCGCATCAGGGCGCACGAATCCGGGCCGCCCGACACTCCGACCACCACGACATCGCCGATCCCCAGCCTGGCCCGACGTATTGCGGTTCGTCCCAAATTGTACATTTGCATCGTCGGCCAGAATCTGTCGTTGCTGCCGCGCCTGAAGGTCTTTCGGCTGATGGCGGGTAGCCCCCTAATATGCGGTGCGATTGGCCGGCGAGAGGTGATCAACCGCGTTGTACCCGCTCAAACGCCGCCCGCGCGGGCCGGTACTGACGGTAGTCCGGCTGCCCAGGGACAGGTCCATGTGGTTTATGTTGGCCAATGGCAGGTCGATGATGTCCGCCACTATGCACCGGATGGTGAAATTGTGCGTAACCGCGATGACCGTTTCGTCGATTTCGTGCCGCCCATTGATGTCGTCAAACGCTGCCATTGCGCGCCGTTGCACGTCGTACAGTGATTCGCCGTTGGGCATAGTTACGCTGGGCGCGTCCTGACGCCAGCCGGCGTACAGGTCCGGCCAATCGTCGCGCATCTGCTGCACCGTGATGCCTTCCAGGTCGCCCATGTCCATTTCCGAAATGCGCGGTTCTTCAATCACTTTGAGGCCACAATAGTCGGCCAGCCGTTCGGCCACATCGCGCGCCCGGCTCAACGGGCTGGAATAAATCGCCGTGGGCTGCCAGGCCAGGCTGGCTACAGCCATGTCGTGAGCCTGCCGGTGGCCCCGGGGCGTGAGCATCGAGTTGGTAACTCCCTGCAATCTGCCGGCGGCGTTGATGTCGGTCTCGCCATGCCGCACCAGATGCAGCTTCATGCGGAATCCCTCGTGAGGTCGCCGTGGAGACGCTCCAACCGGACGCGATTGATCCGCGCGCCGGCCATTTCTGTAACCGTAACTACCAGGTCTCCCGCCAGCACGGCGTCTTCCTCATCCGGAATTTCACCCAACTCCGCAATCACCAGTCCGGCGACGGTGCGATAGTCGCCCTCCGGCAACGCAAGTCCCTCTTCCCCCAGCCGGTCGTTGAACTCGATGATGGTCATGCCGCCATCCACGATCAACGCCCCGTCGTCCGTGCGCACCAGGCTGTCGTCCGCTTCCTCCGAAGACGCATCCTCGTCCACCATGGTTCCAACGATGACGCCCGTCAACTGTTTGAGGGTAACCAGACCGGCGATCCCGCCATATTCGTTGGTTACCATCAGCATGGAAACGCGTTTCTCCTGCATCGTATCGAAGGCGTCCGCGATAGTCACGGTTTCGGGGATGAAGTCTACCTCTCGCATATCGTCGGTAACCGCGCGGTCGGGGCCGGTTCGCCCCTTGCCCTGCGCGATCAGCACTTCTTTATTGGACAACACTCCCAGCACGGTTTCCTGAGTCCCTTCGTAAACCGGAAATCTGGTGTGACTATGTTCCGCATAAATTTCCAGGAATTCCTGCATGGTGGTTCCCTTCTTGATCCAGACAATTTCGGTGCGCGGTGTCATTATCTCGGCCAATCGACGGTCGCGAAAGTGGAATACCCGGTGCAGCCTTTGTGCCTCTTCCGACTCCATCTGACCTTGCTGCCGCGATACGTCAATCATCATTCGCAGTTCGCCTTCGGTAAAGGTCGTCTGCCAACTGTCCGAAGGCGTCTTGAGTATTTTGTAGATCAGCCGGGGCACAACCGTGAAAATGTATATGAACGGCGTGGAAAGCGTCATCATCAGGGACACCGGACGTACCGCAATCAACGACCAGCGTTCCGAATATGTAGCCGCCACCGTTTTCGGTGTGATTTCGCCAAATATGGAAATGACCACCGTCATGACGACCGTTGTCAGCAAGGCCGCGTAACCCGAATCCTGGAGCCATTCCGCTGCCATCGCCGTCGCGATGGCAGTAGCGAAAATGGTGAAGGCATTTTGGCTCAGCAGAATTGTCGCAAAGAACTTTTCGTGCTGGCCCAGCACCCGATCCACCACGCGCGCCGCTGGGTGTCCCTGTTCCGACAGGAACCGGATGCGGATTTTGTTCACCGCAATTAGCGCCGCCTCGGCGCTGGTGAAAAAAACGACCCCCAGGAAACTTATGATCAGAAACGCCAATTGCAGACCTAGAGGCAACGCGAAACCGCCGCTCGCGTCTCCAGTCTGCAACAGAATAACCCAGTTGGATAAGCCATCGGACGATATGTCCAGCATCGGGGTAATGCACCTCCGGTCGCTGCTGGGCGTCGCAATATGGCCACGGCGCCCGCACGATTTTGATTATTATTGAAAAGAATAACATCGCCGCCGTTTAGCGTAAAGTTGCCTGGCGTTCGGTCTCAGCGTGTTATCCTTTGAATCGTTATGCTTATCCTCGGAATCGAAACCTCTTGCGATGAAACCGCCGTTGGAATCGTGGCTGATGGCCGGGTTTTGCGTGCCAATGCGATTGCATCACAGGCGTCCTTGCACGCCCCACACGGCGGTGTGGTGCCGGAACTGGCTTCCCGCCAACACATCCGGGATATGCAGCCTACCCTGGAACGGGCGTTGCGCGACGCCGAGGTGGGTCTGCGTGAAATCGACGCCGTGGCGGTGACCCACGGACCGGGATTGGCGGGTTCTCTCATCAGCGGCGTCAACACTGCCAAAGCGATCTCGCTGACGCTGGGTGTGCCGCTAATCGGCGTGAATCACCTGGAGGGGCATATCTACGCTGGTTGGCTCGCCGCCGCCGGCTCGTCTCCAGCGGAGGAGCCGGGTTTCCCCCTGGCCTGCCTGGTAGCCTCCGGCGGACACACTGACCTGATCCTCATGGTGGGCCACGGTGATTACCGCCTGGTGGGGCGCACCCGGGACGACGCGGCCGGCGAGGCGTTCGACAAGGCGGCTCGAGTGCTAGGGCTCGGCTTCCCCGGCGGTCCCGAAATTCAAAGAGTTGCCGCCAGCGTGGAAGATATCGAGCATCAACCGGGCCTCGACGAAACACTGGATATGGCGACAGCGCCGCTCCCCCGAGCCTGGATGCGTGGCACCCTGGATTTCAGCTTCAGCGGTGTAAAAACGGCGTTGTTGCATCGTGCCCAGCGCGTCGGCTTGTACCCTCGGTCCGACAGCATTGCGGTGGACACCAGCCGGTTGGTCGCCGTCCTCGCCGCCGAATTTCAAGAGTCGCTGGTGGATGTGCTAACTGCCAAGCTGCTGGACATGGCCGAACGATACGGCGCCCGTGGTCTGATTCTCGGCGGGGGTGTAACCGCCAACGCCCGGCTGCGACAGCGTGTGCTCGCCGGCTCACCCCTGCCCGTGGTCATCCCGCCCCCGGTGCTGTGCACCGACAATGGCGCCATGATCGCCGCCAGCGCTTTCTACCAGTACCGCCGTGGTGAGGTGTCGGACCTGGCTTTAGACATCGACCCGTCGTTGCCTTTTGGGCAGGTGGAGGAACATTAACTCCCAGCCCTGCTGCCCGTGCTGGACCCGTGCGCCAACTGGTTGATTTCGCGGTTGGTCCCCGCCGCTACGGCGTTTTATCCCCCACCGATAACGATACGCTCAACGGGGGCCGGCCTCGGTCGTCGAACCGCTGCCCGCCAGCCTGCGATTCAATCAGGACGGTAGCGAATGCAATCAGGTCGGTCGATGGCGCCGTGGAGGCTAATTCGATAACCCAGCCAACGCCGGTTATTCGCAGCTGCCGCCCGCCGGAGTAAGTCGCTCCCCGCCAGATCAACCCTCCGATAATCACGGTCAGCGCCAACAGCACCAGCGCAACCGCGTGTATGTTAATTACTGGAATGACTGGGCCGGGCAGTCTGTCCACCAACCAGTACGCCAGCACCAGGTAAATCAGTGCACCGCCGGCCACGAGCATGACGCGTTGCCGCCAGGATAGGCCGCGCCTCGATTCATCCCGAATCGTCAGCCCACTGATGGAGTCGCCGGCATACATTTCCGTACCGTTGGATCGTGGCCCGACTGTAGCGCTGATCAGCCGTCGATCGGTTGCAACGAGAATATGTCCACGTGCGGTCGGTTCGGCGACCAATCCGACACCGGCATCCAACATGGCGCTGACCGTTTCTCCGGGTAGCAACGGAACGCCGCGAATGCGTGAGAGGTATGACGTGGTCATGTGCATGGGTGGCCGTTTCGGGCGCCGTCAAATCTTGTCGGAACAAATGCTAACACGTAACTGTTCAGATTTGGGGGGAAGTGAGCAGTTGGCGGCAGGCGGCGAGGGGGTTCAGGCCTCGTGCGCGCCAGGTGCCGAAGACCGATGCCAGCGTCATCTTGCTCTCGGTACCACGTTCCGACCGGGTGCCCCCGCTGATCTTGCGGCTGATAACCAGATGGCGCAGGCTGCGCTCGGCGGGGTTGTTGTCCGACGGCACGTCCGGTTCGGCCACGAAGACGAAGAGTTCCTTGATGTGGCGCTCAATGCGCCGGCACAGCCGGCCCTGCAGAGCTAGCGGGTCAGCCAGGAAGGGCTGGCAGATGACCAGCAGCTGCCGCTCCCAGGCCAGTTGAGCGGTGCGCCGTCGTTGTGCCTGAGGATGGGTGAAAGACCTGGCCTCGACATAGAGCTGATGGACTGCCGCGGCCCACTGGGCCAGCGCGGTGTCCTTGGGGTAGAGCGCCACCAGGTCGTGGATATCCCGCAACAGGTGGGCCCAGCACCGTTGCTTGGGGCCATCGTAATGGTGGTAGGCGGCGTAGAAATCGCTGACCAGCACTCCGGAGAACGACTCGCCCAGCGCCTCGTCCACCACCGCCTTGCCCCGACCCCGCCGCAGGAAGTAGCGCTCGGTGGGGGTGCTGAAAGTCCAGACGTAACCGTTGTTCCCATTTTGACGCCAGCCGGTTTCGTCGGCGTGGACCACTGGGCTGGCGCGGATGCGGTCCAGGATCGCGGCCACCGCTGGTTGGGCCTGTTGCGCGGTCTGGTGAATGGCGCTCACGATGGCCCCCACGCTGAGGCGCAGCTGATGGACGGTGCGCAGATACCACTGGATGCTGCGGATCGGCAGCCGCCCTTCTTCCCGTAGCGTGGCGATGCGGCTGATCAGGTTGACGCCCAGGCGTTGGCGCCCCAGTGCCACGCCGTCCAGTTGTGCTGGGGGTATGCAGCGGCGTCGACACGCTGGGCAGGTCCTGGCGATGCAGACATGCTCGGTGACTTGCACCGGAACCACCGGCAACTCGATGACTTCCCGGGTGCGCTGGACCCAGCCGCCAGTCAGGTGCGTCCCGCAATCGGGACAGCTCTCCACCACGTGCTCCACCCGATGGGTCGGTGTCATGCGCGGGCGGGCGAAGCCGTGGCGTCGCTGCTTGCTGGGCTGCTGCTGCGCTGGCGGCGGGCGGCCCGAACTGGACTTGAGGCCGGGCATTCGGGGCGGGCCGCCCGGTTTCGCCTGGCCTTCCAGTTCGGCAACCCGCCGCTCCAACCGCTCAATCACCCGCTGCTGTTCCAGAACGGTGGCCTGCAGTTGGGCGATGATGGCGATGAGAACATCGCGACTGGCGGTGGTCAGGTCAATTTCGGTATCCACTCCCTCTATATGACATAACCACCGCCACCCGTGCCAGCGTCTGGCAGCCCGCCTTCGGCCAATTTACTTCACCAAGTCTTGTATGTTGAATGAGGACTTCACAGAGGTGGAGTGGGTGCGGCAGACCGATCAAGTCTTGGTCATCAAAGACCGTTGTTCAGCGAGGGTCGCCGCACCCGTCCCCAAAGAGCCCGAACAGTTGCCTGGGCCGAATCGAGCCCGCATCGTGCAAGAACGGGCCAGTACTCCACTGGGACTTCATAGGAGGCAATCATGGGGCAAGAAGGAATCTACGTAGGCATTGACGTCGCAAAGGCCAAGGTGGACGTTGCCGTCCGGCCCACGGGCGAGAGATGGGAGGTTCCCCGCGACGAAGCAGGAATCCCGCAGTTGGTTTCCGAGATGAAGACCCTCGGACCGTCATTGGTGCTGCTGGAGGCTACGGGCGGCCTGGAACTACCGCTGGTGGCTGCTCTGGCCGCCGCGGCACTGCCGGTGGTCGTCGTCAACCCGCGCCAGGTGCGGGACTTCGCCAGGGCTACTGGGAAGTTGGCCAAGACCGACGCCCTGGACGCCGCCGTGCTGGCCCACTTTGCTGAGGCGATCCAGCCCCCCGTGCGTCCTCTGCGCGACGCCGAAACCCAGGAGCTCAACTCCCTCACTGCCCGGAGGCAGCAGGTGATGACGATGCTGGTCTCGGAGAAGAACCGCCTCGGCGCCGCCACCAGCGCCGTCCGTCCCCGCATTGCGGCCCACATCACCTGGTTGGAGCAGGATCTAAACGACCTTGACCAAGGCCTGCGACCGATGCTCCGGCAGAGTCCGGTGTGGCGGGAGAAGGACGACCTCCTGCGCACCGTTCCCGGCGTGGGTGAGCAACTCTCCCTCACGCTGCTGGCCAACCTGCCCGAGTTGGGCACCCTTGACCGTCGTCAGATCGCCGCACTGGTGGGCGTGGCTCCCTTCAACCGCGACCGCGGCGCCATGCGGGGCAAACGGCACGTCTGGGGCGGACGCTCCCGGGTCCGAGCTGTCTTGTACATGGGGACGCTGGCTGCCACTCGCTTCAATCCCGTCATCCGGGACTTCTACCAGCGGCTGCTGGCCGCCGGTAAGCCGAAGAAGCTGGCTCTGGTCGCTTGCATGCGCAAGCTGCTCGTCATCCTCAACGCCATGCTCAAGCAGCGCTCATCCTGGAGGGACATCACTCCGGCAATCGTCGTTACTTCCTCTTGACATCAAACACAGTTGCTGAACAATTACGCTAACACACTTCAATTGACGTTCTGGTTGGCAGCGTGATACAGTGTATCCGAAAAGCTGTGATGGAGACGAGTAGGCAGGCTGCAAGTGCAGTAGCGAGCCTGGTTCGGTGAAAGCAGGCGCACTTATCCCGCTGAAAATCACTCTGGAGCTGCCGGCAGAAAGCCGTTATCGGATACTAGCGGTGAATAAGCTCAGGTCGAGTTCGTCGCCCGTTAGAAGCGACGGGACATGATGGTGTCCTGCTGGAGAGGTTAACGGTCGTTATACCCAAAACGGCCAGTTGGCAAATAGGGTGGTACCGCGGATTTTCGTCCGTCCCTATGGGGGGGCGGGCTTTTTTATTGGCCCGCTCGGTTATCGGCCACCTGACGTTACGGTCTGGCAGGCAGAACGAAACTGTATGGAGATACACCGTGAAGCTGAAAGGATCGGAAATCATCTGTGAGAGCCTTTTGCGCGAAGGCGTTGAGGTGCTTTTTGGCCACCCGGGCGGAGCAATTTTGCCCTTTTATGACGCCCTCTGGTCATACCCGCAGTTGCGCCACGTGCTGGTCAGACACGAGCAGTCGGCGGCCCACGCTGCCGACGGCTATGCCCGCATGTCTGGCAAGCCGGGGGTGTGCGTTGCCACATCCGGCCCGGGCGCTACCAACCTCATTACTGGCCTCATGAGCGCCAAGGGCGACAGCGTGCCGTTGGTTGCCATTACCGGTCAGGTTGCCCGCGCCGCGATGGGCACGGAAGCATTCCAGGAGTGCGACATCTGTAGCATCGCCGCGGTGTGCACCAAGCGTACTTATCTGGTGCTCTCTGCAGCCGACCTGGCCCGCACCATCAGCGATGCTTTCCGCGTGGCGCAGGAGGGCCGGCCCGGACCGGTTCTGATCGACGTGCCCCGGGACGTGCAACTGGAAGAAGCCGAGTTCGAGTACACACCATGGGTCGCGCCCCAAATCCCGGTGCTGCCTGATGACACGTTGACCAATATCCAAAAGGCCGCCGACATTATCAACGAAGCCGAACGGCCGGTAATCATCGCTGGCCACGGCATCGTGCAGTCGAAGGCTTTCGAAGAGTTGCAAACCCTTGCCGAACGCACCGGCGTGCCGGTCATCAACACGCTGTTGGGATTGAGTGGCTTTCCGCGCAATCACCCTCAAAGCCTCGGTATGCTGGGGATGCACGGCATGTACTGGTGCAACATGGTGGTGGATCAGGCCGATGTCATCATCGGACTCGGTATGCGATTTGACGACCGCGTTACCGGGCGGGTGTCCGGATTTGCTCCTCACGCCCGCATCATCCATCTGGATATTGAGGCCTCCCAGGTTGGCAGGACAATTCCCGCTGAAGTGCCATTGGTCGGCGATGCCAAACCTGTGCTGCAGGCGTTGCTCCCGTTGGTGCATTGGGTCGACCGCCCGGAGTGGGCTGCCACAGTGAACCGCCTCCGCGAGGATCACCCTTCCCTGGCCATCCCGGCCAGCGACGCGCTGATGCCCCAGCAAGTCCTGACCCAGATGAACGAGATGATCCAGGCTGACGAAAACGCAGTCGTGGTCACCGGCGTGGGCCAGCATCAGATGTGGGCGGCGCAGTACCTGTTCTTGAATCAGCCCAACTCCTTCGTAACCTCCGGCGGGTTGGGCGTCATGGGATTCGAGGTGCCGGCTGCGTTGGGAGCGCAATTGGGGCGACCGGGCGCTACCGTGTGGTCGGTGGCCGGCGACGGTGGGTTCCAGATGACGTTGCAGGAACTGATCACCGCCGTGGAGGAAAAACTCCCCGTTAAATTCGCCCTGTTCAACAATGGCTATCTTGGCATGGTTCGCCAGTGGCAGGAAATGTTTTTCGACGGCCACATCAAGGATGTTCCGTTGCCCGGGCCCGATTACGTGAAACTGGCCGACGCCTATGGAATCCCGGCTCTGCGGGTTGAACATCAGGAGGACGTGGCCAACGCGTTGCAGGAGGCCAAGGCCTACGACGGCCCATTTCTCATCGAGTTCGTGGTGGAGCGCGAAACCAACGTGTATCCGATGGTACCCCCCGGAGGGTCACTCGGCGACACCCTGGAGGACCCACGCACCACGCTCACGGCCCACTAGGTCAACAAGCGCCACCCACTTGCCCACTACCTGCCGATGATGGTAGAAATAAGGAAAGTCGCAGACCAACAACTGCTTGGTAGAGGTACAATATGCCCCGGGTTACTATTCAGGAAGCCTCACGCATTCTAAACGTTTCACAGGACGTGATTCGCCGCGATGTCCGCGACGGCAAGTTGCAGGCGTCCAAAGAAGGCGGCCCCAATGGTTCTCGTTGGATGGTGGACGTCCCAGACAATCTGGATGACTATACCGACGAGCTCAAGGAGAACATCCACGCTCTGGCCCAATCGATAACTCCGTGGTGGTACGACAACCCCAACAAACGAGGTTTCGTTCACTACCTGGAAAGCCTCGGCATCGAAGAGGTGGAGCCATTCTTCCTGTGCGGCCTCAGGGGTAACGACATCTTCCCGGCCACCGGCCATGAAACCGGCGACCGTTGCCAGGAGTGCATCCTGGAGGCAATGGCCCAGGGACTGCCCATGGAGACCCGGGAATAACCTCCTGGCGGATTGCAAGCTGAAAAATTGAAACCCCCGGCCGACAAGCCTGGGGGTTTTCATTACCTGTGGTCGGCCGCGTTCGGCAATGCCGGCGCGATTCTCCCGGAGGGATTCCAGCTGGCTACGGGACGCGATATACCCAAACCTGGTGCATGACGTCCGGTTCACCCTTGGGCAACGCGGCAAACGGTTCGGTTACGGATACCAGGTTCCAGTCGCCGTCGGCCACCATCTTTTCCTGTTGCTCTTTGAACCCCAGTTCGACGTGGGCATCGGGGCGCAGGCTGAACACCACGTGCCCGCCGGATTTGGTTACGCGGCACAACTCTTCAAACGCTTGCGGTGGGGCATGGCCCGGCGTGAACACTCCTACGCTGATTACCGCATCGTATGTTCCCGACGGGAAATCCAGGTGATCGCCCAAAGTCATCTGCCGAAAATCGTTATAGCATCCCTTGGCTCGCGCCTCATCCAGCATGCCGGTTGACAGGTCCATGGCGCAGATATCGCCAAATCCCAACCGTTGCAACTCGACGCCAACCAGTCCGGTTCCGGCACCGGCGTCCAGCACTTTAGCGGTGGCGGGAACATGGTTCGCCAGCACTTCGGCGGCGCGCCGTGGACCCACCCAGGCGAATGTATCTTCCAGATCCTGGTCGTAATCTTTGGCCCACACGTCATACCGTTCGGCCAGTTCTTGGTTATTTCGGGACGAATAAATCCATTGGACTCGCTGTTCCGAGTCCACGTTTTCCAGGTCAGGCATCGCAGTTTTGACTCCGTTGCGGGTCTAGAGGTCTGGCCGGAAAGCCATTGGCCGGGTTTTGCACTACTCCAAGTAGACGTATTACAGTCGTATACGGCGTGATAGTGTATGCAATACGTTTCAAGACCCCATCATTACATCGGTAATCGACGTCAAGAAAATAACGGCTTGTGGAGAATCGGGGTTCCCGGCCAGATTTCTAGGGTGGGGCTACTTCACGCAAAGATACTGCGCCCAGCCCAGTTCGGCATTCTGCACGGCGTTCACCATCTTCAGGTACGCATCCGACAGCGCGGTAAAGCGTTCCTGCCGCGCGGCATCGTCGGCTGACGCAGCCATTTCGGAAAGGCATCCGTAGCTGCGAGCCAGGTGCGCCGACAGGTCCCGCGCTTCCAGCACCCGGAATCCGGTTTCGCGCAAAGCATCCATATAGGAATAGAAACTGAAATCGGTATCGAACAGCAGCCGGTCGTAAACAAAGGTACGCGCCTCGTCGCTGATGTCGGGCTTGGGTTTGATCAGGTCGTCAAACACCATCGTACCGCTCGGCCGCAATACCCGGTATGCTTCCTGCAACGTCTTGATCTTGTCAGGAATGCAATACATGGTGGCCTGACTCCAGACGTGGGTGAAGATACCGTCCGCAAAGGGAAGGTCAGTAGCCGAGGCTTTGTGAAACTCCACGCGGCTGGCCAGGTCAGGGGATTGTTGCAACGATTCAATTGCGTTGGCAATGCGAACCCCACTCAAATCTATCCCGGTAACCTTCGCTCCCGTAGTGCGGCTAAGCCACATGGCGGTGTTGCCGTTGCCGCACCCCAAGTCCAGCACCCTAGGCCTCCTCATTAATGTCGGCATTGGCCAGCATTATCTCGTTCAGACGTGAGCAGGCCGACAGGAAATCGGCCTGCACGTTCCCTGATTCACCGGCCAGAGACTCATTGGCCAGATTGTCGAAAACACCCCAGTGGAGGCTGCCTGCTGAATCCCAGAAGGACCGGTACAGGGTGTCTTCGGCGTCGTAATATTCTTCCGTCTCGCGCTCAGAAAATCTATGCGGGTTCAGCATACATCGCTCCTTCAATATATTCCAGGAATCGGTTGTTCTCGTCGGTCAGTATCATGCGCGGTTCCACCGGATGGTCGGTAATCTCGTAAGACAGGATGACCAGACAGTCGCCCTTTTGACACATACGGGCGCCCGGGCCCTGCACTGAAATCGTGCCGCTGCCGCGTTCGCCGGGCAGGGCGTAGGTTTCCCAACGGTTGCCGTTGTTGGCGTTACAGATGACTACCTTTTCGAACTCCCAGATATCGGCTTTTTCCATCAGTTCGCGATCAATGATGATGCTTCCAACGTAATCGAGATTGGATCCGGTTACCCAACATCGGTGAATCTTAGATCTTAATATTTCGCGCATATTATTCTCCTTCAGGTTCTCCCCGTGCGCGCACGCCACTTCGCACGGCAGCCGGCAACAACCGGCATCGCTTGGCGGGATTGCTCCAGGTTAGGGAAGGACAGGCTATACCCGGGCCGACTTTAATCGACCGAGTGCCTGGGCGTACCTTCTAACAACCAACCCGGGCAGAGGCGAGCTTAAGGCAGGGCGCTACTCCCGCCACTCAATTTAGAGTGCAGCAGCTAAGGCTCGCAGGGGACCCGGTGCTTGCACCGTAAGCGGAACCGCCACATTTGTGCGTGCCTTGAGGATCCGCGAATGTAAGTGTCGGCGATTCTGTCCCGCAATTCGCGGGACTGCTTAGAATCTGGTTGCGACGGTATCTCGTGCGCTGTAAGCGCGGCTGCACTCATGTGGCCTCCTTGCTTAAGGGCAGGTTAATGGGCGTGCAGACCTGCATTGAATTGTTCGCAGTCTAGCCGTGCTGATTTGGAGTGTCAAATCCTGAAAAACGTCCACAAATGATGTTCCGCTACGAATCACGAAGCGAATCCTCGCTGAACTATCTAATATTTCCGTAATTGGAATCTTTTCGTGGCGTTAGCGTGCCATATCGTCTATCGTTCCAATGGCGAACCAGGATACATAACGCCGCGCTCATCACTTCGCCTTAACGCGATCCGACGTGGGAGCCCGGCAGCCCGGCGCATCTCCATATCATGGCCGCCTGACTATGGCTGCCCGATCGGCTCGGTGTATCATTCCCGCATCAAAACATACCGGTAGCGGCTTGTTCACGGAGTTCCAACATGGTTGACCTGCTCTTCACCAACGCACACCTGATCGACGGCACCGGAGCGCCAGGCTATCGCGCCACCGTAGCTGTTACCGGCGACACGATCGAGATTGTAACCGGCGACGTGTCGGCCATCGACGCCGCCCGGATCGTCGACGCGAGCGGATACGTCATCTGCCCCGGTTTCATCGACATGCACTCTCATTCCGACTTGATGCTGCTGACAGACCCAGCCCACGAGGCCAAAATCCGCCAGGGCGTAACCACCGAGGCCCTGGGCATGGATGGCCTCTCCTACGCTCCCACCACGCCGCGCGGCTTGGAGCAACTCCTGGTGTACCTGGCAGCAGTCAACGGCACGCCCCCGGATGTGAGATGGAGCAGCGTCGCCGACTTCCTGGCGTTGTTCGACGGCAGCGCCGCCTGCAATGTCGTCCACTTCGTGCCCCACGCCGCCATCCGTGTGGCCGCCATGGGCTGGTCGTCCCGCCTGCCGACCGACGCCGAAATTGCTCAGATGCAGGAACTGACGCGCCAAGGGATGCGAGACGGCGCATTTGGATTTACCACCGGTCTCACCTACGCCCCCGGCGCCTACAGCAACACCGACGAACTGGCGGCCATCGCTACGGTCGCCGTTCAGGAGGGCGGTTTCTATTGCACCCACGCCCGCTATACCCTCGGCGATCGCCTGCTCGACCCATTCCGCGAGGCGGTTGAGATTAGCCGGCGCTCCGGCGCTCCGTTGCACATCTCGCACTACCACAGTCCTGTGGCCGGCCTGGGCGCTGAGATGACCGCGTTAGTTGATGAAGGGCTCAGCCACGGTCAGGATATCACCTACGACCAGTATCCTTACCCCGCGGCCAGCACCATCCTGCACTCCCTGCTGCCGTACTGGGTGCATGCCGGCGGTCCCCAGGCCTTGCTCACCCGTATCGCGGACCCCAACGTTCGCAACCTCATGGTGCGTGCCGTGGAACCGCAATGGGGCGGCCAGACGTTGGACAACTACATCTTCGCGCATATTGCTTCGGACAAAAACAAGGAATGGGAAGGTCGTTCGCTGGAAGAGCTGGCCCAGCACCGCGGAGGTCGCATGGTCGATGCCGTCTGCGACCTGCTCCTCGAAGAACAGTTGCAGGTGGCCTTCGTAGCCCGCACCGGCAACCTGGAAAACATCCGCGAAATCGCGTCCCACCCAGCTCAGATGATTGGCACCGACGCCATCATGACCGGCGGCCGTCCCAATCCGCGCACCTACGGCACGTATCCGTATGTCCTGGCGCAGTTCGTGCGTGGCGAAGGCTTGTTCTCTCTGGAAACCGCCATCCGCAAGATGACCGGCGCACCGGCCCAACGCCTCGGTTTGGTCGATCGCGGCACACTCAGAGACGGCGCCAAAGCCGACCTGGTGCTGTTCAACCCACACACCGTCGACACACCGGCAACTTTCGACGACCCACGTCAATACCCCGTCGGCATCGACTACGTGTGCGTCAATGGCCAGCTGGTCATCGACAACGGCCAACATACCGGAGCCCTCCCCGGCCGCGCCCTACGCAGCCGCTAACCAACCGCCCTCTCCCTCGACGGCAGAGGGTTGGGGCGAGGGTGAACCCCGTCCCGATGGACGTGTGCCAGGCATCGACAATGACCGCCGTAACTGTTCAGATTTGAGGGGAAGTGAGCAGTTGGCGGCAGGCGGCGAGGGGGTTCAGGCCTCGTGCGCGCCAGGTGCCGAAGATGGATGCCAGCGTCATCTTGCTCTCGGTACCACGTTCCGACCGGGTGCCCCCGCTGATCTTGCGGCTGATAACCAGATGGCGCAGGCTGCGCTCGGCGGGGTTGTTGTCCGACGGCACGTCCGGTTCGGCCACGAAGACGAAGAGTTCCTTGATGTGGCGCTCAATGCGCCGGCACAGCCGGCCCTGCAGAGCTAGCGGGTCAGCCAGGAAGGGCTGGCAGATGACCAGCAGCTGCCGCTCCCAGGCCAGTTGAGCGGTGCGCCGTCGTCGTGCCTGAGGATGGGTGAAAGACCTGGCCTCGACATAGAGCTGATGGACTGCCGCGGCCCACTGGGCCAGCGCGGTGTCCTTGGGGTAGAGCGCCACCAGGTCGTGGATATCCCGCAACAGGTGGGCCCAGCACCGTTGCTTGGGGCCATCGTAATGGTGGTAGGCGGCGTAGAAATCGCTGACCAGCACTCCGGAGAACGACTCGCCCAGCGCCTCGTCCACCACCGCCTTGCCCCGACCCCGCCGCAGGAAGTAGCGCTCGGTGGGGGTGCTGAAAGTCCAGACGTAACCGTTGTTCCCATTTTGACGCCAGCCGGTTTCGTCGGCGTGGACCACTGGGCTGGCGCGGATGCGGTCCAGGATCGCGGCCACCGCTGGTTGGGCCTGTTGCGCGGTCTGGTGAATGGCGCTCACGATGGCCCCCACGCTGAGGCGCAGCTGATGGACGGTGCGCAGATACCACTGGATGCTGCGGATCGGCAGCCGCCCTTCTTCCCGTAGCGTGGCGATGCGGCTGATCAGGTTGACGCCCAGGCGTTGGCGCCCCAGTGCCACGCCGTCCAGTTGTGCTGGGGGTATGCAGCGGCGTCGACACGCTGGGCAGGTCCTGGCGATGCAGACATGCTCGGTGACTGGCACCGGAACCACCGGCAACTCGATGACTTCCCGGGTGCGCTGGACCCAGCCGCCAGTCAGGTGCGTCCCGCAATCGGGACAGCTCTCCACCACGTGCTCCACCCGATGGGTCGGTGTCATGCGCGGGCGGGCGAAGCCGTGGCGTCGCTGCTTGCTGGGCTGCTGCTGCGCTGGCGGCGGGCGGCCCGAACTGGACTTGAGGCCGGGCATTCGGGGCGGGCCGCCCGGTTTCGCCTGGCCTTCCAGTTCGGCAACCCGCCGCTCCAACCGCTCAATCACCCGCTGCTGTTCCAGAACGGTGGCCTGCAGTTGGGCGATGATGGCGATGAGAACATCGCGACTGGCGGTGGTCAGGTCAATTTCGGTATCCACTCCCTCTATATGACATAACCACCGCCACCCGTGCCAGCGTCTGGCAGCCCGCCTTCGGCCAATTTACTTCACCAAGTCTTGTATGTTGAATGAGGACTTCACAGAGGTGGAGTGGGTGCGGCAGACCGATCAAGTCTTGGTCATCAAAGACCGTTGTTCAGCGAGGGTCGCCGCACCCGTCCCCAAAGAGCCCGAACAGTTGCCTGGGCCGAATCGAGCCCGCATCGTGCAAGAACGGGCCAGTACTCCACTGGGACTTCATAGGAGGCAATCATGGGGCAAGAAGGAATCTACGTAGGCATTGACGTCGCAAAGGCCAAGGTGGACGTTGCCGTCCGGCCCACGGGCGAGAGATGGGAGGTTCCCCGCGACGAAGCAGGAATCCCGCAGTTGGTTTCCGAGATGAAGACCCTCGGACCGTCATTGGTGCTGCTGGAGGCTACGGGCGGCCTGGAACTACCGCTGGTGGCTGCTCTGGCCGCCGCGGCACTGCCGGTGGTCGTCGTCAACCCGCGCCAGGTGCGGGACTTCGCCAGGGCTACTGGGAAGTTGGCCAAGACCGACGCCCTGGACGCCGCCGTGCTGGCCCACTTTGCTGAGGCGATCCAGCCCCCCGTGCGTCCTCTGCGCGACGCCGAAACCCAGGAGCTCAACTCCCTCACTGCCCGGAGGCAGCAGGTGATGACGATGCTGGTCTCGGAGAAGAACCGCCTCGGCGCCGCCACCAGCGCCGTCCGTCCCCGCATTGCGGCCCACATCACCTGGTTGGAGCAGGATCTAAACGACCTTGACCAAGGCCTGCGACCGATGCTCCGGCAGAGTCCGGTGTGGCGGGAGAAGGACGACCTCCTGCGCACCGTTCCCGGCGTGGGTGAGCAACTCTCCCTCACGCTGCTGGCCAACCTGCCCGAGTTGGGCACCCTTGACCGTCGTCAGATCGCCGCACTGGTGGGCGTGGCTCCCTTCAACCGCGACCGCGGCGCCATGCGGGGCAAACGGCACGTCTGGGGCGGACGCTCCCGGGTCCGAGCTGTCTTGTACATGGGGACGCTGGCTGCCACTCGCTTCAATCCCGTCATCCGGGACTTCTACCAGCGGCTGCTGGCCGCCGGTAAGCCGCAGAAGCTGGCTCTGGTCGCTTGCATGCGCAAGCTGCTCGTCATCCTCAACGCCATGCTCAAGCAGCGCTCATCCTGGAGGGACATCACTCCGGCAATCGTCGTTACTTCCTCTTGACATCAAACACAGTTGCTGAACAGTTGCCTCGCCTTCGGCCAATTCACCTCACCAAGTCTGAACTGTTACTGACCGCCCTCTCCCTTGACGGGAGAGGGTTGGGGCGAGGGTGAACCCCGTGCTTGCGTCCAGTCAATGCCCTCCGGTTGCCGTGGTTGGGTACATTAGGGCATAATTGCGCCCTGAACCCTGATCAGCCCATTCAACCCGTAGTATCTGAAGCAGGCTGGCCCGTCGGCGCCGGAGGATTAGCATGGACTTTGAACCCACCTATACCGCTGAACAGGAAGCCTTTCGCACCGAAGTGCAATCCTGGCTTACTGAGAACATTCCCGGCGGCATCCAGCACCCCGCTGACTCAATCGACCTGACCTACGAGCAGTACCAACTGCGCCGTGAGTTGGGCCGGCGACTCGGCGAACAGGGTTGGCTCTGGCCCACCGCTCCTCGGGAATATGGCGGCGGCGGCCTGACCGTCGACCACTCGGTTGTCCTGGAGGAGGAAATCGACAGTCACAACCTCTCGCTCCCCCCCTACTACGACTCCGGCGGACGCCTCGGCGGGAATTCCATCCTGGTATGGGGTTCCGAAGAGCAGAAGCAGGAATTTCTGCCCAAGATATTCAAGGGCGAAATCCGGACTTGGCAACTGCTGACCGAGCCCGAGGCCGGTTCCGACCTGGCCAATGCCAAAACCGCCGCCCGTCGCGATGGTGACGACTATATTATCAACGGGCAGAAGGTTTACGTCGGCAGCGCCCACGGCTCCGACTATATGTGGACTATAACCTGCACCGATCAAGAAGGCGAACGCCACCACAACCTCAGTTGGTTCATGGTTCCATCCAACCTGCCCGGCATCAGCGTGTTTCCCATGGATTTGCTGTCGTCTGCCGGCGAATCCGGCGCCGGTTCCGGTGTCAAGAACATCGTTTACTTCGACAACGTGCGCGTGCCGGCCCGGAACCTCATCGGTGGCGAGAATGAAGGTTGGAAAGTCGCCACCACCCACCTCGAACTGGAGCATGGCACCGGCGGCAAAATCGGCCGCAACTGGATCGTCGACCGCATCTTCGACTACTGCAAGACCAACAATCGCCGCGGTCAGCCGCTGAGCAAGGACCCCGACGTGCGCGAACGGTTGGTCGACATTTACATCGACGCCGAGATTGGCCGCCTGTTCCAGCTGCGTAACTACTGGATGCGCCACAGCGGCGCCAACGTTACCTACGAAGGGCCGCAGGCCTCCTACTTCCGCAAGCAGTCGGGCCTCCGGGTGGCCACTGGAATCCTGGACATTCTGGGGCCGGCCGCTCTCACCAAAGACGATAAGTGGGGCGCCGGCGAGGGACACTTTGAAGCCCACCAGCGCGCAGCCATCATCGCTCTTCACCCCGGCGGCACCACCGACATCCAGAAGGTCATCATGGCCCGGCGTATCGGCATCGGTCGCCAGCAACGGGAGCGCGCCGGAGCGTTGGCCTGACCCCGATTATTTCCGCTGAACCGACTTACCACTTTGCGCTGCGACATTCGTCCGGGCGCAGGAGCCATAAACGATGGATTTGTCCCTCACCGAAGAACAGGAAATGCTGAAAACGGCGGTGCGCCGGTTCGTCGATACCGAGTACCCCAAAGACGTTCTGCTGGAGATGTCCGCCACCGGACAAACCGCTCCATCCGAACCCTGGTCGAAGTTGGCTGCTACCGGTTGGCTGGGCATCATCATTCCCACCGAATACGGGGGCGAGGGCGGTTCGTACACGGATGCCGGCGTCCTGTTTGAAGAGTTGGGACGTGGGCCGGTGCCAGGGCCGCATTTCAGCAGCGCCGTTCTGGGTGCGCTGGCCATTCTGGAAGCCGGTACCGAGGCGCAAAAACACTCGATTCTCCCCGATGTTGCCGCTGGTCGACGTACGATTTCCCTGGCCGTCACCGAAGCCGACTACCAGTGGGACGAGGGTGAAGTGCAGGCCATTGCCTCTACCGACGGCGACGGATACCGCATCACGGGCAGCAAGGTGTATGTCTATGACGCCGCCGCGACCACCGACCTGATTTGTGCCGTTCGCACCGAGAACCGGCAGCACGTCGGACTGGTGATGGTGCCGGCTGGCGCTCCCGGCGTGTCAATCGGAAAGCTGGAAGGCTTTGCGTGGAACCTGTCGGAAGTCCGCCTGGACGGTGTTCAGGTCGCCCAATCCGCCGTCCTGGGCGGTCGATTCGATGGTGGATGGTCAGCGCTGGAGCGCACGGTCGGCGGCGCCATCCCGCTGCTCTGCGCCTATCAGGTAGGCGGGTCGCAGCAGGTGTACGAAATGTCGGTGGAATATAGTCGCACTAGAATCCAGTTCGGTACTCCCATCGGACGCTTCCAGCGAGTGCAAGACCACATCATTAACCTGGTCAACGAGTTGGACGCCGCCCGCTGGACCACCTACGAAGCACTGTGGAAGCTGGATTCCGAGCGCGCCGCTGCGGATAGTATCCACCTGGCCAAAGCAGTCAGCAGCGTCGCCTATTACAACGCCTGCAACCATGCCCACGAGGTACACGCTGGCGTCGGCAGCACCACCGAGTACGGCCTCACCCTGCACACCACTGCGTCGCGGACGCTCTATCAGTTCCTTGGCGACCCCAAGTTCCACCGCCGCCGCCTGGCCGACGCCCTGGACTTGTAAACCAATTCCAGCACCCGTCGTTTTGGGAGAGCGCCGGGACGTGGCAAGCTCGCCATGCATTGCCAACGCCAGGAGCGTGGCGACTTGGCAACCCCACCCGCGCCTTTACCGTTCGCCCATACCGTCGAACGTACGGAGGATTCCGCTTTGCAGTGTCTTGAAAATTTCGGTGATGCTGGCACGCGATTGAACCGGGTTGTATTGCGGATCGATCCGCAATCCCCGCGCCCACTGCCACAACCTCGGGGAGAAGTCTGCCCCCTCGGGCAAAAAATAACCAGTAGGCCAAGGGCTTACTGGTTCGTTCAATGCCGCAATCGTTATTGGAGTCTATCGACTTCGCTCAATCTGCTCGATATCAGCTTCCAGCCGCTCGATGTCAGCTTCATCAAGGTTGAAATACTTCGCTTCCGGATGGTGAAACACCAGCGCTGAAACCGACCCCTCCGGGTCCATCATATAACCATCGGTGAGCTCCACCTCGATGCTCGCCGTCACGTCCAGCAGGTCGAACAATTTCTGCTGGTCTTCCAGTCGGGGACACGCCGGGTAGCCAAAGGAAAACCGTTTGCCGCGATACTGTGCCCGGAACAGACCCCGTTTTTCGTCTTTATCGGCCACCCTCGTGCCAGACCCTTCGCCGATGTTCCACATATTGCGAATCCGTTTGTGCAGCAATTCGGCAAACCCCTCGGCCGATTCGATTGCCAGCGCCTGCAGGGTATGGGAATCCAGATACCGCCCATCACTCTTCCATTTTTCCGACAGATCTCGCACGCCCGGCCCTACAGTGGTCACAAACATTGCCAAGTAATCGTCGGGTCCATCGCCCGCGGGTCGCGCGTAGTCGGACAGGCACAAGCCCTCGCGTTCCGCTTGCCGCCCGAAATAGAACCGCTCCAACTCCTCGGAACCGTCTGGCGAGTATATGATCAGCCATTGCCCGTCGGACCGGCAGGGGAAAAACTTGAACACCGCCCCGGCGGAAATGTCAGCGCGAGCCAGCACAATATCTTCCACCCGCTGCACCTGGCGTCGCAGTTCCAGTGCTTTCGGTTCGCCGTCCGCCAACGCCTCGGTGAATCGGCCTCGATAACCCAGGTGGCGCACGTAAAGCATCTGTGGGTTGATGTAACCGAAAATCTCGTCCAGATCGTGGTCTTGCACTACGTGCAGGCGTAAATCAGGCGGCTGCGGCGATGATTCCAGCGGGGTGATGGGAGAGGTATGTCCAACGGATGTCATCAGATTACTGGCTCCGGGCGGCAAGTTCCGCGGCCAATTCTACGGTTTCGGTTTCCAGACGGGCGGCCATTCGCTCTCGTTCGTCAGCATCCTGAATCAGGTTGGCCAACGCCAAGCCGGTCATTGCGTCCGGCGCGTAAGCCACCAATCCGTCATATTCCGGAGCAATGCGTAGGCGAGTGAACCGATTCGACAGCGCGGCCCCGCCAACCATCACCGGTGCCCTGATTCCGGCAACCCGGAAATCCTGCACCGTCTCCAACATCATCTGCGCCGATTTCACGAGCAAACCCGACAAACCGATAATGTCCGGCAAGTGCTCGCGGTAGCCGGCGATCAGATCCTGCGGTGGCACCTTGATGCCCAAGTTCACCACGTGGTAACCGTTGTTGGACATGATGATTTCGACGAGATTCTTGCCAATGTCATGCACGTCGCCCTTCACGGTCGCCAGCAAAATCCGTCCGCGAACGGCTGCGTCCGAGCGCTCCATATGCGGTTCCAGGTGAGACACGGCAAATTTCATCGCTTCGGCGCTTTGTAAAACCTCGGCCACGATCAGCTGGTTAGCGTTGAACTGCCGACCCACCTCGTCCATGCCGGCCATCAGCGGCCCGTTGATAATGTCCAGCGGCACCCGTTCCAGCATCGCCAGGTCCAGGTCGTCCGCCAAACCCTCCTTGCTGCCCTCGATAATGCAGTTGGCTAGGCGTTCGTCCAGCGGAAGGGCCGACCGCTCTTCGATGGTCGAACGGGGAGCCCGGTCGCGGAAATGCGCGGCGAAGGCGGCCACCGGATCATCTCCCCGGTTCCAGATGAGGTCTTCCGACAACTTGCGTTCTGCTTCGGGTATCATGGTGTAGCGCTGCATCAACTCCGAGTTGACGATTGCCATGTCCAGCCCCGCCTGCACGCAGTGGTACAGGAACACCGAGTTGAACACCTCGCGCCCCGCGACAGGCAGGCCAAACGAAACGTTGGAAATACCCAGGACGGTTTTCGTGTTCGGCAGCGCCGCTTTGATGAGCCGCACTCCCTCGATGGTTTCGGCGGCGGATCCGACGTAATTCACATCGCCCGTTCCAGCCGGAAACACCAGCGGATCGAAAATAATATCCTGCTCAGCCACACCGTACTTTTCGGTCAATAGCTGGTGCGAGCGTTGGGCGATTTCTACCTTGCGCTCCCGCGTGATGGCCTGTGCCTGGTTGGGATCATCGTCAATGCAACCCACTACCAGCGCGGCTCCGTAGCGGCGGGCCAATGGCACCACGCGCTGATACCGCTCCTCTCCATCCTCGAGGTTGATGGAGTTGATGATTGACTTGCCCTGCAGCCGTTTCAGCGATTCTTCGATGACGTCCGCATCCGTAGAGTCAATCATGATCGGCGCTTTGACCCGCCGATTGAGCTGGTCAAGAAACTTGATGACGTCCGACATTTCGTCCCGGTCCGGGTCCTGGAGACACACATCCAGAATGTGGGCGCCGTTGCGAACCTGGCGGCGGCCGACTTCGGCGGCCTCCTCAAAACGATCGCCACTGATCAACCGCTTGAAGCGGCGGCTCCCCAGCACATTGGTGCGCTCGCCGATAATCGTCGGGCGACTGTCCGGGTCGATGAGCACCGCCTCAATACCGGATACACGCGACGCCAGCGGCGGTTTGGCATCCCGTGGCGGTTTGCCTTTCATTGCCGCTGCAATCTGACGGATGTGGTCGGGGCCGGTGCCGCAACACCCGCCAGCGACGTTCAGCCAACCGTTTTCGGCGAAACGGCCCAGCGTGGCAGCCAGCATCTCCGGAGATTCGTTATAGTTGCCGTCCTCGTCGGGTAGCCCGGCGTTGGGTACGCAGGCGATGTTGGTCTGCGACAACCCCGAGAGCGTGCGCACGTGGTCGGTCATAAACTCGGGGCCAGTGGCGCAGTTGAAACCCACCCACAGCAAATCCCGGTGGGCCAGCGACGTGTAAAGCGCCTCCGCGTCTTGCCCCGCCAGGAGCGTCCCCATCGGTTCCATGGTGCCCTGTACGGCAACCGGCGTGGTAATGCCCAATTCGGCAAACGCCCGGTCGATCCCTTCCAGTCCGGCTTTTACGTTGATGGTGTCCTGGCTGGTTTCCAGCATCACCATGTCAACGCCGCCTTCAATCAGGCCCGCCGCCTGCTGGTGGTAATCGGCGGCCAGTTCGTCAAAGGTCAGCCCGCCGGTTACCGAGATGGTGCGGGTCGTGGGCCCCATCGCCCCCGCCACAAAAGTCCTTCGCCCCGGCTGCCGTTCGGCCATTTCATCGCTGACCTTGCGCGCGATGACGGCAGCCTCCCGGTTGATGCGTCGGGAATGTTCAGCCAGTCCATACTCCCCCAACACCAGCGCCGTCGCGCCAAAAGTATTGGTTTCGAGAAGATCGGCGCCGGCTTCCAGATACGCCCGGTGGATGTCGGCGATGATGTCGGGGCGCGTGATATTCAGGTACTCGTTGCACCCTTCGTATTCCTCGCCGCCAAAATCTTCCGGCCCGAGGTTGCGCGCCTGAATTTGCGTACCCATTGCGCCGTCCATTATCAGAATACGGTCAGCAATTAACGATTTCAGTGCATTTATTCGTTCAGAAACGTCCATAATCTACAACACATCTATGCAATCGATTTATGATCAAGGCTACCCGCAATACCCGGCGATGTCAAACTCCGCACCTTCCGCACATCCTGAGCCCATCGAAGGACGCACATCCTGAACCTATCGAAGAGCGCACCCCGGTCTCAGTAAAAACTGGGCGGGCGCTGTGGTTGCTAGTAGCGACGCCACGGGGCAATCCCCAAGCCGGCACAACGGCCGTTGCCGAAATGCCGCTCTGAGTCAACGCCCGCGCCGGCAGCAAGGCAGCGCAAGGGTCTTTCAAGTCGGAAGACTCGATTTAAGCCGAAATTCCTAACCGAAACGCGCCGCCAGTTCTGCGCGGTTTCGCCCCAGCCACGCCGTATTGAGCTGGATACGCTCCAGTGCCTGTCGGATCGTGCGCTCGGCGGCCGGCGTGGGATGAACCTCGAAAAACGCCGCTACATCGTCGCGCATCGCATCGCTGCTGAAGGCATTGGTAATGGCCACCAGGCGCATCAGCCCGAAGCCCCCGCCGCCGTAGCGACGGTCGAACTCGTCCCACTGCTCCTTGAGGAATTCCCAGGCCAGGTTGCGCCCCTTGTGGTTGGCGGCAACCGCCGAAACGACGAAGATTGTGTCCTGCAGGCGCACGTCGTCGGTCAACGACCGGTCCAGCGTTTCGCGTAGCAGTTCCTCCTGCTGGAAGCGTGCCAAAGACATCATCAGCCGGAGTTTCTCCTCGTGCAACTCGGCGGCCCGTTCCAATTCCCAAATACGGTCGTAGAGGGCACGGTCTCCTGACTGCGCCACCAGGCTGAACACCACCCCGCGCAGGTCGGGTCTCACGTTGCCGGGATCCGACTGGTATGCGGTGAACCGCTCCTGAGCCTGCGCGATTACCTCCTCATCTCCGTACACACCAGCCTGGCTCAGCACCGTGGATCGCAACAGGGAGTCGAGGTGGCCCTCGCTGGGCCTGGCTTCCCATCCCGAACGGCGGGCCGCCGGACCGAACAACTGGCGGCCAAAGGCGCGGTAGGATTCCAGGTACGGTTCGTCCGATATGAGGCTTTCAATCTCCCGTAAGTTGGTGGCCAGGTCGCTCCACACCGACGCGTCCGATTCCTGCTGGTAGACTTCCGCCAGCGTCAGGAACCGCGTCACCGGCAGCAGGCCGGCCCGCGACAGGGCGTAGGCGTCGTTCTGGATGCCGAGTCGGTCCGTGGCCGGCAGCGTCTGCGATGCAATTGCGGGCGCCAGTCGATCCCAGTCCGCATCCGTGTAATTGACCCGGTAGAACCCGGTCTGGTCCGGGTTAACCTTGAACCAGTCGGGTTCCTGCGGCGCGGCAACCTGGATCGTACCGGTGGCGGCGCTGATCAGCGTAGCCGTTACGCCAGCGCCAGCCGCGGCAACCGTTACCGGTACGGGCCAAACCTGCTCTTCATCGTCGGCTCCCCCGTCGTCCAGCACCGAATCGTACACGAACCGCTCCTGCTTGATTTCCAGCGAAAGTCCGCCATTCGTTGGGGTGGCGGCCACATCCAGCACCGGAAAACCCATCTGGCCCGTCCAACTCCCCATCATTGAAGTTACCGGCTCCCCCGATGCTTCTTCCAGCGCCGTCCACAGGTCAACGGTGCGGGCGTTCTGGTAGGAATGCCGGTTCAGATAGATGTTCAGTCCGACGCGGAAAGTGTTGGCTGACAAAAAGTGTTCCAGCATCCTCAACACCGAACCGCCCTTGCTGTAACTGATCGCATCGAACAACTGACTTACCTCCGCCGGGTTGGCCACCTCCTGCTCGATGGGGTGGGAGTTTTTCAGGCCATCCAGGCTGAAGGCGCGGTTGGTGTCCATGTTGACGAACTGCGTCCACATGGACCACTCGGGGAACAGCCAATCCACTGCCTTGGTGCCAACCCAAGTGGCAAAACTCTCGTTGAGCCACAGGTCGTCCCACCACTGCATCGTCACCAGGTCGCCAAACCACATGTGAGCCATCTCGTGGGCAACCACCTCGGCCACTCTCTGCCGTGTGCCCGCCGATGAGTTGTCGGCGTCCACCAGCAGCGCGGTTTCCCGATAGGTAACGCAGCCCCAGTTTTCCATGGCGCCGGCGGCAAAGTCTGGAATGGCCAGGTGGTCAAGCTTGGGCAGTGGGTAGCGGATACCGAAATAGTCGTTGAAAAACGACAGCAGCTTGACCGAAGTATCCAGCGCAAAATCCCCCTGGCGTTCCTTTCCACGCGTCGTCCACACGGCCACCACGGTGCCGTCGGCGGCCTCCTTCTCCACGTGGCTCAGATCTCCAATAACGAAGGCAAGCAGGTAGGTTGACATAACCGGCGTTTGGTCGAAAACCACTGTCCGGGTTCCCTCCGTTGGCCCAGCTTTATCCTCAATAATGGGCGTGTTGGAGACCGCCTCCATCTCAGCGGGGATGTTCAGCGTAACCTTGAAGGTAGCCTTGACTGCGGGTTCATCCCAGCACGGCAATGCGCGGCGCGCGTCAGTAGCCTCAAACTGCGTGGTGGCCAGGTACGCCGTTTCACCCTCCGGATTGGTGTACTGACTGCGATAGAACCCCCGCAGTTTGTCGTTCAGCTCGCCGGTATACGTCATGCGCAGGTGAGTATTGCCCACCAGGCCATTGGCCGGTGCGCCCCCAATACTGATGGTCGCCTGCTCGGCGTCTTTGTTGTAGGTGATACCGGTCGCCGCCAGCTCGTGGGAACCGTCCACGTCTGCCCAGCCGATGGTGGCGGTGTTGATGTCGATTTCATCGCAGTTCAGGACGATTTCAGTGGTACCTGGCTCCATTCGGACCGTAATGTCTACCACACCGGCAAAAGTAAAATCGTCAAAATTCGGCGTCAGCGTGAGGTCATAATGGACGGGTCGGACGTTTTCGGGCAGGGTCACGTTTTCGCTTGACGGCATCGGTTTTCCTCCGCAAAAGACTGGGCAAAGCAATGTTGTCGAAAGTGTATCACAGCCCCAAATCTCACCTGCCTCGGGCCCATGCGACGGCAATTACCCGAGCGCCCAAATCCTGCTCATCCAGTTCTTCCGTGTAAATAACCCCAGTTCGCCCGGCGAGAGAGCCACACGCTTCCAGTGCTATAATATCCAAGGTTTCAGAACCAGTAAAAATCGTTGGAGGAGCGTCATGGCCACCAGGATAATGTTCGAAAAAATTTGGGATGCCCACGTGGTTCACGAGGAATCCGGGCAGCCTTCTCTGATCTACGTTGACCTTCACCTGGTGCACGAAGTTACCTCCCCGCAGGCATTCGATGGCTTGCGGCTGGCCGGGCGTCCGGTGCGCCGCCCCGACCTCACCGTCGCCACCGCCGACCACAACACCCCGACCTGGGAGCTGACCCGCCCCATCGAAGACCAGATTTCCAAAGCGCAGCTGGATGCCCTGGATCGCAACGCCGCCGAGTTTGGCTTACCCTACTATTACGACCGCTTCAGTGAGAATCAGGGCATCGTCCACGTGATCGGCCCTGACCTGGGCTACACCCTTCCCGGCAAGACGGTGGTATGCGGAGACAGCCATACCTCCACTCACGGTGCGCTGGGCTGTTTTGCGGTCGGCATCGGCACGTCGGAAGTCGAACACGTGCTGGCCACCCAAACGCTCCGCCAGACCAAACCGCAGACTATGGAAATCCGCATTGATGGCCCGCTGCCCAGCGGGGTGTCCGCCAAAGACGTCATACTCGGTATCATCGGGCGTATCGGCGTCAACGGCGGCACCGGCCACGTGATCGAGTACACCGGCGAAGCCATCCGTGGCTTGTCGATGGACGGACGCATGACGGTGTGCAATATGAGCATCGAGGCCGGCGCCCGCGCCGGCATGATTGCTCCCGATGACACCACATTTGAGTACGTCCGCACGCGTCCCTATGCTCCCAAGGGCGCCGAACTGGAAGCGAAGATCGAAGAATGGCGCGGCCTCGCCACCGACCCGGGCGCCACCTACGACAAAACGGTCATCATCCCGGCAGTTGAATTGTCGCCTTTCGTGACCTGGGGGACCAAGCCCGACATGGTGGTGCCGGTCACCGACCGCGTGCCCGACCCGGCGTCTTTCGGCTCGACTGCCGAACAGGAAGCTGCCGAACGCGCCCTGGAATACATGGGTCTGGAAGCCAACCAGGCCATCCAGGACATCAAAATCGACCGCGTGTTCCTGGGAGCCTGCACCAATGCCCGCATCGACGACTTGCGCGCCGCCGCCAGCGTCATCAAGGGCCGCCAGGTCAGTTCCGACGTTTACGCCATGGTCGTGCCCGGCTCCGCCCGCGTCAAGATGCAGGCAGAAGCGGAGGGACTTGATCAGGTGTTCATCGACGCCGGGTTCGACTGGCGTGTGGCCGGGTGCTCCATGTGCCTCGGCATGAACCCGGACATTCTGGAGCCCGGCCAGCGCTGCGCCTCCACGTCGAATCGCAACTTTGAAGGCCGCCAGGGCAAGGGTGGACGCACCCACCTCGTCAGCCCCGAAATGGCCGCCGCCGCCGCCATAGCCGGTCACTTCGTGGACGTTAGGGAGTTCTAGGGTTCGCCTGCAGTGTCTTCAGATTACGTCTGAACCCGATGAAACGCGGTGGCAACCCGGATTTGCAAAGACCCTTGAAGATGCCGCCCAATCCACCAGCGAAGTGGTCGTCCTCTCATACTCACCGGTCGAGCCGGTAGCTCCCACACACTGATTATTTACTACATTCTACCCCTTCCCACCTCCTTTACCGCGCAGTCCAAAATCCAGAGGTAAAAGCAAAATGGAATCATTTGTCAGCCTGAGCGGCGTTGTTGCCCACCTCGACCAGGTCAATGTGGACACCGATATGATTATCCCCGCCGTCTATCTCAAGAGCATCGAGCGCGTCGGTTTCGGCCCGCACCTGTTCGACCGGTATCGCTACCTGGAAGACGGTTCGGAAAACCCGGATTTCATCCTGAATCAGGGTCCTTTCCGCAATTCGAAAATCCTGGTGTCCGGCCCCAACTTCGGCTGTGGCTCATCGCGTGAGCACGCTCCCTGGGCCCTCGAGGATTTCGGCATCCGGTGCGTCATCGCCCCCAGCTTTGCCGACATCTTTTACAACAACTGCTTCAAAAACGGCGTCTTGCCGCTGATCCTGCCTGAACCAGAGGTGCGGCAGATTATCGACAAGTCCAAAAACAACCCCGGCCTGGAACTGACGGTCGATCTCGAAGCGCAACAGGTCCGGGACAACGACGAAGACATTGTCGTGGACTTCCAGGTGGACGAGTTCCGCCGCTATTGCCTGCTCAACGGCCTCGACGACATTGGCCTGACCCTCCAGCACGAAGACGCTATCTCCGCGTTCGAATCCCGTCAGTCGTCGTAAGGCTACCGTGGCTCCAACGAAGCGGTCCTGTGAGGCCAAACCGGACTCTCTCTCCCTTTATGGGAGAGGGTTGGGGTGAGGGTAACCCCCCGGCCCTACTCTATCCCGAATCGACGCCGGATCTGCTCGGCGTAATCGGTCTCGTACCGCTGCATTCGGCCCTGCCGCACCTGCTCGTCCAGCGACGGCCGCCGCACGCCACGCGGCGTCAGCGGCGCAAACCCAATGATGTCGGTCGCTGCCAGCTCCGCAACCTGCGCGTCGGTCTTGCCCAGCAGCTCACCCAGCAGTGTCTGATTGTGTTCACCCATGATGGGAGCCGCTTTCGGATCGATTGCCGGAGTGCCCGACAGCTTCCAAGGACGCCCGGGGTAAGGCAGTGGAGGCATCCCCGTGTCCGGGTGGTGCTCAATAACTTCGTAGAATTCGCGAACCTCCAGGTGTTCGTTGAACAGTAGGTCCTTGCTATCCATCACCGCGCCGGCGGCGACGCCCTCCGCCTGCAACTGCGCCATCAACGCGTGGTTGTTGTGCTGCCGCGTTTCAAAGGCTAGCATCCTGTCCAATTCTGCGCGGTGAGTGATGCGACTCAACACATCGGCGTACCGACCATCCGCTGCCCAATCCGCTCGACGCATCACACGACACAACGCCTGCCACGCCGCATCGTTGTCGATGGCAATGGCGATCCAGCGATCGTCCCCGGCACAGGGATAGCATCCGTGGGGCGACATCGCCGGGTCTTCGTTGCCGGCCCGGGGTTGCACCCGCCCGTTCACCGTCCAGTCCAGCAATGCCTCTGGGATCGTGGCGCTGCAAGTCTGGGTTTGTGAAATGTCGATGAACTGTCCCCGTCCCGTGTTGAGCCGGTGCATCAGCGCCAGCATCACCGCGGCGACCGTATGTTCGCCGGCGGTGTAGTCGGTGTAGGGGATCTCCGACATTACTGGCCCGCCGTCCTTGTAACCCGTCATGTAAGCCAAACCCGCCGCGCCTTCCGTGGCCGGGCCGGTCGCCCCGAAGTTGGCCCAAGGGCCATCGAACCCGTAGCCCGTTGACGACACCATGATGATGTCGGGACGGATCTTGCGCAGGTCGGCGTATTCCAAGCCGAAATTGCGCACCACCCGGGGCGTGAAGTTCTCGGCGAACACATCGGATATGGCGATGAGGTCGCGCAGCACGGACCGGCCTTCATCGCGGCTCAGGTCCAGGGTCAATCCAAGTTTGTTGCGGTTTTGTTCGTAGAAATTCGCGCCCCGGTTCCAAAAATCGCCGTCGACGTCATTCAGATACAGTGAGTCAGTGCGGTAACTTTCCAGCCGCTGTACCGATTCCAGGCGAATCACCTGGGCGCCCATATCACCCAGCCACTTCATCGCCGATGGAATGGCGATTAGCTGGCCCATCTCAACGATGCGTACCTCCTGCAATGGCCCCGCCATATCAGATTACCTCCGACGCACGCAGATACGCCAACCCGGGCGCGTCATAACCCAACCCGGCCAGAACGTCAGCGGTGTGTTCGCCCAACAACGGCGCCGCAGACTCAACCTGCCACGGTGAGTCGCTGAGCAGGAAGGGCGCACCCGGAAACGTAATCTCGCCGAGTTCGGGATGTTGCAGCGGCACGTAGTACCCACGCGCTCGAATCTGTGGGTTGTCAACGGTTTCAGCCGGCGAATCGATCACGCCGTAGATGAAGCGCTTTTCGTGGGCGGCGTAGAAAATCTCCTGCTTCTGCTTGGTGGCGAAAATCTGATCCAGGATGTCGCCCAACGCCTCCGCGTTTTCCAGGCGTGCCGAGGGATTGTCAAATCGCGGGTCGTCCAACGCCGGCGCTCCCAGAAAATCCACCATTACTTGCCAGTTCACCGACGCCCCCAGCCCCGGGTTGGGCAGGACATACCCATCGGACACGGCCCGCAAGCGCGTCAAGTCTCCGGTGTGGTTGGGTTGTCGGCGTCGCACAGCGCCGGAGTAGGTGTAGTTATTCGTAACGTCGCGCAACGCCGATGCCAGGCTCTCCTGAATGGATACATCCACCCGCTGGCCCTCGCCGGTGAGCCGCTGGTGGTACAGGGCCATCAGCGTTGCGGATGCCAGATTGGTGCCGGCCTTGAACTGCGCTTGATGCAGTGCGTGGGTCAACGGTTCCCGGTCGTAGCCACCGAATATGTACATCAACCCGCCTAAAGCGTACTCCACGATCTCGGTGGCCCGGAAATCGCGCCATGGCCCGGTCTGTCCAAAGTTGGATACCGAGGCCAGCACCAGCCGGTCGTTGCGCTCCCGCAAGGTATCGTAGTCCAGCCCCAGCGACGGCAGGACCCGTGGCGCGAAATTCTCGACCACCACATCAGCGTCTGCCAGCAAATCCAGCAGAATCCCCCGACCCGTATCGGATTTGAGGTTGAGCGTAACGCTACGTTTGTTGGTATTCAGGTACAGAAACGGCAGGCTTTTTTCGTGGTGCGGCTCGTCATGATAGAACGGTGGCAATCGCCGCGCCGGGTCCCCTCCCGGCCGCTCGATCTTTAACACATCGGCCCCAAAATCAGCCAGGAGCTTGGTAGCGTAAGGCCCGGCAATGTGATGTGTCAGGTCAACGACCTTGACGCCCTGTAGTGCTCCAGATTCCAAACCAACGCCCCAAATACTGTCGAACTGCGACCGCCATTCTACGCAGTTTCTCGCACCGAAACAATCAGCCCCGTTTCTTCAGCCAGTCAAGCCCTCCGTCATTCCGGGAAGCAAAGCAGCGTCGCTATCCCGTCTGTGCACCGCGTAGGTCAGCCGCAAAGGGTCCCAACTACCCCGGCATCAGGCTCCCTTCTACCCGTATGGGAGAGGTTCGAACTTCCACCCGCACTCCCTCACGGGCTTCCAATCCAACCCGGCCCCATCGTCATTGCGAGGAGCGCAGCGACAGGGCAATCCCGGTGGCGAAACGCACCCGCCTGACTCGGTGATATACTTGCCCCATTACGCCGTTTTTGCGCTTCGCAAACACGCCGAACCCACAATCGACAGTGAGGTAATCCCGTGCAAACTATTGATGCAATCGCCGAAATTTTGAAGCGGGAGGGTGTCAAATACCTGCCCTGCTTCCCCACGACGCCAGTCATCGAGGCCTGCGCCGCCGCCGGCATCCGTCCCATCATCTGCCGTCAGGAGCGCGTTGGCGTCGGCATCGCCGACGGTTACAGCCGGGTTACCAACGGCCGGCCCCCGGGCGTATTCGCCATGCAATACGGCCCCGGCGCCGAAAACGCCTTCTCCGGTGTCGCCACTGCCTTTTCCGACTCAGTCCCAATCCTACTCCTGCCTTTGGGACACCCGCGCGATCGCCAGGGCGTTTTCCCCATGTTTGATTCCATCGAGAGCTTCGCTCACGTAACCAAGCACCTGGAGCGCATGAACCTGGCCCAGAACACCAGCCAGATCATGCGGCGCGCCATCAACGCCCTGTACACCGGTCGCCCCGGCCCGTCGATGGTCGAAATCCCCGCCGATGTGGCCCTCGAAGAAGTGTCGGAAGAGGCTTTCTACTGGGGCGGCAACGTCCGTCCGGCCGCGTCCCAGGCTGACCCTCGCGATGTCGAAGCCGCCGCCCGCGCCCTGTGCTCTGCGGCGCATCCGGTGATTCATGCGGGTCAGGGCGTAATGTACGCCGAGGCCACCGACGACCTCGTCGAACTGGCCGAGTTACTGTCGATACCGGTGATGACTACGCTGCTGGGCAAGAGTGGCTTCCCCGAACACCATCCGCTGGCGCTGGGTAGCGGCTCCGGCGTCATGTCGGGCACCGTGTATCAATTCGTGCGCCGTGCCGATGTAATCTTCGGCGTTGGTTGCAGCTTCACCAAACACGGTATGTCCATGAACCTCCCGACCGGCCGTACGCTGATTCAGAACACCAACGATCCGCGCGACCTGAACAAGGACTACGATATCCAGTTCCCCGTGATCGGTGATGCCAGATTGGCGTTGCGCCAGATGATCGAGGCATGCCGCGAAATCGTCGGCGACAGTCGGCGCAACAACGCCGAGATTACCGGCGAGATCGAGTCTACCCGTAACGCGTGGCTCGCCGAGTGGCAGCACAAGACCACTGACAACGGCCCGCTGGTCAACCCCTATCGCGTTATCACCGACTTCCAGCGCGCGGTGCCTTCGGACGAAGCCATCATCACCCACGACTCCGGCAGTCCCCGCGATCAGATCACTCCCTTCTACCGTTCCGGCGGCCCCCGCACCTACCTCGGATGGGGCAAATCCCACGGCTTGGGTACTGGCCTGGGTCTGGTTATCGGCGCCAAACTCGCCGACCCTGATAAGATGTGCGTCAACTTCATGGGCGACGCCGCCTTCGGCATGGTTGGTCTCGATTTCGAGACTGCCGTCCGCAGCAACGCTCCCATCACGACCGTGGTGCTCAACAACTCCACGATGGCGGTGGAGACCGGAGCCATGCAGCGTTCGCACGACCTCTACCAGTCCCGAGACCTGGGCGGTAACTACGCCGACATGGGCCGCGCCATGGGTGGTTACGCCGAGCGCATCACCAACCCCGGCGACATCATCCCGGCATTCCAGCGTGCCCGTCAGCAGAACGAGGAAGGCAACGCGGTGTTGCTGGAATTCATCACCAACGAAGAGATTGACTACTCCCACAAACGCGCGTTTTAGCCTGCGGAGCGGTCAACGCCAGGGAACATTGCAGAGGGCGGGCGCCATCATCTGACGTCCGCCCTTTTGCTATGAGATGTGCATGGGTAGCCAACAAACGCATCAACCGGAGACGCAGCCAACGACGGAACCCGCCGTTGCGGCAAGCGTCGCCGCAACCTATCTGAACCATGCCGCTGAACTGATGGCAGGCGGCCAACTCGTTGCGGCGATGACTGAACTGGATCTGGCGGCGCTGGTCGCACCCGACAATCCCGTAGTTCGGAGTCGTCGCGGCGCGGCAATGGTTCGGCTAGGTCGGCATCAGGCTGCCGTTGACGAATTGGATATTGCTATTCGTCTGGACAACGAGCGCTCCGAAGCGTGGCTGCACCGTGGACAGGCCCATTTCGAGTTGCGAGACTGGACCAGAGCCGAGTCCGACTGCAATCGTGCCCTGGAATTAGCGCCCGGTTCGGCGGTCGCCTGGGAGACCCGAGGACGCGCTCGTTATCACCTCGGTTTGTTTGACGCCGCCAGCGCTGACTTCGCCCAGGTCATCGCCAAGGCGCCGACTGATCCATCCGGATACTACTGGCGCGGTCTGGCCAAAAAAGACGGCGGCAATCCGGAATCGGCGGTGGCCGATTTCACCGCCGCCATCGAGTTGAACCAACGATACACCGAAGCATACGTGTCGCGCGGTAAGGCTTACGCTGCCCTGGGGAATCTGGCGGCGGCCCGCTCTGATTGGGCCATGGCCGGGCAGTTGCTCCATCAATCTCATTGAAACTACCTCGGAGGTACCACAATGGCCGACCTGCATTCCAAATATCTGTTCATCGCCAGCATGGACGTTGACCCAGACCGCGAGGCGGTTTTCAACGACGTCTACAACACCGAGCATTGCCCGTTGCTCGACCAGGTTCCCGGCGTCCAAGCCGTAACCCGCTACGAAACCCAGCGTCTGATAATGGCCATGGGCGGAGAAGTGCGTGAGATCGAGATACCCGGAACGCCCCGGCATCACGCCGTGTATCAGCTGGATAGCCCTGAAATCCTGACCAGCTCCGAATGGGCCGCTGCGGTTGACGCCGGTCGTTGGCCGGGGCAGGTTCGCCCCTATACCAACAACCGGCGCCACGTGCTGCTGAAACTCACGTTCCCGGAGGCATAGCCTAGCTAAACATCTGCGCCGGGGCGCTAATCTGCACCGCGCAGCCGTGGGTCCAAAACGTCCCGCAAGGCATCGCCCAGCAGGTTGACGGCGAACACAGTGATGGCAATGGCCAGCCCGGGGAAAACACCCAGCCAGGGAGCCACGTCCAGCGAGTTCTGCGCCACACCGTTCAGCATCCCGCCCCAGGAAGGAACGTCGGGCGGAATGCCCACCCCCAGGAAGCTCAGCGATGCCTCCACCACAATGGCCCATCCCAACGAGATGCTGGCCAATACGATGAACGTGGCAGCGCAGTTGGGCGCCATATGGCGCATAATGATCCGCCAGTCGCCGGCTCCAACGGCGCGCGCCGCCAGGACGTAGTCAACCTCTTTGATGCTGAGTGCTTGCGAGCGTATCGTCCGGGCCGCACCCGGTATGAACACCGCACTCAAAGCAATCACCACATTGGTAACCGAAGCACCGAGAATGGCCATGATCGCCAGCGCCAGGATCAGAGCCGGGAACGACATCATGGCATCCATCACGCGCTGAATTGCCAAATCGGTGATTCCACCGAAGTACCCACTAACAATGCCAATGAACGCACCGATAGTGACGCCGAAACATACGCTCAACAACCCAACCACAAGCGAAATGCGCGTACCGTACACCAAACGGCTAAACACGTCCCGACCGATTTGGTCACCGCCCAACCAGGTTTCCCCGCCGGGCGGACTGAAGCGCTGCGAAGCGTTAGTCAATCTGGGGTCGTCGGTGGCGATTACCGGAGCTAGCACCGCCACCACGACAAGGATAATCATGATAATCGCCCCGAATGCTCCCAAAGGTTTGCGCTGTGCGAAATTGACAATGGTTTCCCACGCAGTATGTTTGGGACGCATCCCTACCGGGACTGCTTCCGTGTGGCTGAGGGAACCGGCTGCTTGTTGAACCATGGATAAATCCTCCCGACGCCTACCTGTGACCGATTGAAGCCACATTAGAGCTATTCATACCGAATACGAGGGTCAAGCCAGGCGTAAAGCAAATCGACGACTAAGTTTAGAGCCAATACCATAAAAGCAATTACCATCACGATGCTTTGAATCATGGTGTAATCGCGGTGCAAGATGCTGTCCACCAGCAAACGCCCCATGCCGGGTACCAGAAAAATGGTTTCGATAACCACGGTTCCCGCGATGAGCCGTCCGATCTGCCATCCAGAGATGGTGATGATGGGCAAAAACGCGTTTTTGAGGGCGTGGCGGACTATCACCGCCCTTTCTTTCAAACCTTTCGAACGGGCAGTGCGGATGTAGTCTTCACGAAACACTTCCAGCATTGAAGAGCGGGTTACGCGGGCGATGAGCGCCATGTTGTACACGCCCAACGCCACCGCTGGGAAGAACATTTGCTGCAGATTGCGCCACGGGTCGGACCACAGGTTCGCGTATCCAAGCGGCGGCAACCAGTCGAACCAGGCAACCAGAAAGTAAACGACCAGAATCCCGATCCAAAAGGTCGGCATCGCTACGCCGGCGATGGCTATGATGCGCGACGCGTAGTCGGCGATGGTGTCCTGGCGCACCGCCGATAGTATACCGAGCGGCACCGCCACCGCGAAGGCGAGTAACAAGGCCAAAGCCGCCAATTCCAGTGTGATTGGCACTTTGGCGGTCAAATCCTCCGAAATCGGCGTGTCGAAATACATAGACGTACCAAAGTCCCATTTCGCCATGCCCCAAACCCAGTTCAGATACTGCATCGGCAGGGGTTTGTCGGTGCCCAGCTTGGCTCGCAAATCATCCAGTTGCTGCTGAGAAAACTTGCCATCGCCCTCGAAACCAGACAGCAACAGAAATGCGGGATCACCAGGCACTAGCCGCATCAGCGAGAACACCATCAGCGTTACCAACAGTAACGTCGGTATAAACAGCATGAACCGTTTGAGGACGTAAGTGTTCATCGCAGTTCCCTCCTTGGTGGTGGTCGCGGATCAATTCTGGATGATGTTCACGTTGACAGGTATTAGTGCAACGGGATCTTTAGGTCGTTAACAAGCCGGATCGCACCAGATTCGTTCATGTTTAAGTTGCGTCCAAAGGCTAGCTGGCATATGAAAATTCTGGATCTGTTTATTCACAACCGCATCTCGGAAGTTCCAATAGTAGACCAGCAGCGGTCCCGGATCTTCGGACAGGATATAGTTTTCCATCTCGCGGAGAATCTCCGCCCGACGAGTACGGTCCAGTTCTCGACTCTGTGCCTGGAACCAATCTACGAATTGTTCGGGGGCTTCCCAACCCGACCACTGGATCCACAGACCACCCGGCATGAACACCTTACCGATGAGGGGATCGGGTTCGCCGACGAGTAACGCCGTTCCTTGTGCCGCAATCTGATAGTCTTTTTCTTTGTAACGGGTGAAGCCAGTGGCGCTATCGATGGTTTGTATCGTAGTCTCCCAACCCAGAGTGCGATGCAACTGGTCCGCCAATAGTTGGGCAATGTCGACAAACTCGACAACTGTACGAGCCATGATCGTGACTTCTAACCCTTCGGGCACTCCGGCTTCGGCAAGGAGTCGTCGTGCCTCGGCTACGTCGTCCGGGTGTTTCCCGCCGTTGGGCCCCTGGCGAATTCCCGGCACCTGCAGAGCTTCCTCCTCGGTTCGCCCAAACCAACTGTTGGGGGGGAAAGGTGTGCCGATCGGAGCGATCCCGCCACCGAAAATATCTCGAAATTCGCTGCGGTCTACCGCCAGGTGCATAGCCTGTCTCACCCGCACATCATTGAATGGTTCGATGGTCGTGTTGATGAGCGTGCCGTTGAAAGCGCTTCCGGGAATCAGATAGACATCCAGCAGATCGCTCTCTGACTCCCGAAGTTGTATGACCTCTGCGTTGCTCAGGTTGGTAACCGGCCAGTTGGTCATCAATACTTGACCGGTGCGATATGCGCCGATTGCCGAACCTTTGTCGGCGATGTAGTAGTGGATGCTTCCGTCGATATAGGGCAGGCCTTCTTTCCAGTAGTTGGGGTTGCGTTCCAATTCCACAGAGACGTCTTTAGAGAGCTTGGTAGGAATAAACGGACCGGAACCCATACCGTTCTCCCACTTGGAGGTATCGACTCCAGATTCTCCCCAAGCCTTAGACATCATCTTGAACGCATCCGTTGCCAGCATTGGAATGAAATCAGGTGCCGGGTTGGTGGTCGTGATTTCGACCGTGTTGGCGTCGATTGCTCTCGAGTTCCCTTGGGAATAGTAAGGGGCTATGATCAGCACTTGCGGGCGGCTTTCTGCGGTATTTACCAGGCTATCCATGCTGTAGACGACATCTTCAGCAGTAACCGGAGTTCCGTCTTGCCAAATAGCATTTTCATAGAGGTGGAAGAGGTACGTAACGCCGTCTGGCAGGAGTTCCCAACTCTCCGCCAAATCGCTGCGAATGTCGTACGGGTCGTCAGTTTCAGAATCATACTCCAGCAGGCCGTTGTAGATCCCAGAGATATTTTTCTGCTGGTTAGTAAACTCATGGGGGTGGAATATCAGGTTGGGAAAAGCGTAGTCTTGCATCGGCACGACGCCGCCGTAAATCCCCCGGTCAGCCGTTTCAGGCGACGATGCGGCAGCCGTTGGAGCGGCCGTTGGCACTACACTTTCCCCTGACCCGGCAACGGGTACTGTATCGCCATCCGGTATCGTCGAATCGCTGGGAGCAGTGGAACTGCACGCTACCAGCGCCGACATCGCCAACATACTTGCGATCATTACGATTATACGCGGAGCAAGGAAGTTCGGTGAACGATTCATAATTCTGCACTCTCCAATATCAACGAAAACTGCTCATAACGGGCGTAGGTGGGACACCAAACGCAATGAAGATAACAATATAGATTATTGCTGTCAATGGCGTTGCGATGCAGGGCAATCGCGTTTTAGCTGCGTAGGACTTTTAGCAGGTAGTCCTCCTTCCAGCCGGCCTGGAGGCGTTTCCCCTGGATGCCCACCTTCAGGCTCGTTTCGTTCTTGAGCAGATTGTGCGAAACCTGCCGCAGCGTGGCCAGGTTCTGCGGAGCGTGGTCCTTGCGGATCCGGCAATGGTCTTCCCCGAAAGTCACGTCCAGGCTCCAGTGCAAGGAGTTCTCGATGCTCCAGTGAGTGCGCACCACCTTCAGCAGTCGCTCCGCCGGGGCATCCAGGCTGCTGATGTAGTACCGGGGCTGCACCGTGGTCCCTGCCGGCGTCTCCCGGCGGCCCACCACCTTGACCACCGAGCGCAGGCCGGGCCAGTCCTGCCCGGTGCTCAGGTACTCCAGGCAAGATGGGTCGCTGATTGTCCAGCACTCCCGACGTTCTATCCTTCCGTGGTCTTTGTTCAGGGTGGTGGCGTAGTCATGGGGCACTCCCCCGAAGCCGAACTCCTCCGCTCCCTCGAACCGGTCCCGCACGTCTTCATACAGTTGACCTTGGTTCTCCTTCAGCGCCAGCACGTAGCCGGCTCCCCGGTCCAGAATCCCCTGGGCGATCTCCTGCTGGCAGCCCATGGCGTCGATGGTGACGATGCACCCCTTCAGTTCCAGCATTGGCAGCAACTGGGGGATCGCGGTGATTTCGTTGGACTTCTCCGCGGTCTTCACCTGCCCCAGGGTCAGCGTGTTGGCCGAGGCCCAGGCGCTGACCAGGTGGATGGCCCGCTTGCCCACATTGCGGTCGTGGGAACGCCGTACCGTCTTGCCGTCGATGGCCACCACTTCCCCGGGGATCAGGTCGGACACCGCCTGGGTCCAGGCCATGAAGCACTGCTGGAACTGCTCCGGGTCCAGCCGGGAGAAGACGTCGCCGAAGGTGTCGTGGGACGGGATGCCGTGGGGCAGTTCCAGGAAGGTCTGGAACCATTCCAGCTTGCTCTTGCCGAACAATTCGATGTAGACCCAGGAGTCGGCGCCGCAGATGACGGCGCAGATGGCAATGGCAATGATGTCCAGTAGCTGGTGCCGCTTGCACCGGTCGATCCTGGGGTCCTCCAACGTCCCGAAATAATCCATAATGGACGCGCCCTTCCCCTCTCTCATCACTCCTCCCCTCTCCCCTTCATATCACTGGACTCGCATGCCTGGCCAAGTCTACCAATCTATAACGCGATTGCCCTGCGTTGCGATGGGCCTGTTTTGCCAATGATTGGCGGCTGGCGAGTGGGATACGTAGCAGGATTATGGCGACCGGACGAGCGCGCTCGGGTTTGTGTGCTCCACTGGCGGCGGCCAATATACACTGCCAGCCGCCGCCTCAGCCAAGCCAACTAATCCCGGGCGATCACCAATGCCCGTGGCGACCATAAAATGCATATACCCGGTGATAGCCATTGCTAACACGGATCATCGGCGTTCAGCAGGTGGGGTCGCACCAGATGTATTCGTGCTTGAGCTGCACCCAAAGACTCACGGGCATATGGTAGTTCTTGATTTGCTTGTTAACGATCTGGTCCCGGAAGCTCCAGTAGTAAACGAGCAACGGGCCAGGATCCTCGGTAAGCATGTAATCTTCCATTTCCCGCAGGATCTCGGCGCGGCGTGTGCGGTCCAGTTCGCGACTTTGTTCGTTGAACCAATTCTGGAATTGCTCGGGAGCTTCCCAGCCCGACCATTGGATCCACAGGCCGCCCGGCATAAATATCTTGCCAATAATTGGGTCGGGTTCGCCCAGCAGCAGGGCAGTGCCCTGGGCCCCTATCTGGTAGTCATGCTCCTTGTATCGGGTCAACCCGGTTGCGCTGTCGATGGTCTGCACGGTCGCATCCCACCCCAGGAACCGGCGCATTTGGTCGGCCAACAATTGAGCGAGGTCCACGTACTCGACGGCGGTGCGCGCCATGATGTCGACCTTGAACCCTTCCGGCACGCCTGCTTCCGCCAGCAGTCTACGGGCTTCAGCGATGTCGTCAGGGTGCTTTTCGCCGTTCGGCCCGCTACGGAATCCGGGTAGCTGCAATGCTTCTTCCGTCGTCCGTCCGAACCAGGTATCTGGAGGGAACGGCGTTCCCACCGGAGCGATCCCTCCCCCCAAAATGGTGCGGAACTCGGTACGATCTACCGCCAGGGTGCATCGCCCTCCTGACTCTCACGTCATTGAACGGTTCGATGGTCGTGTTGATGAGCGTGCCCAGCAGGCTGGTGTTGGGGATCAGGTAAACGTCGAGAATGTCGGCCTCAGCTTCCTGCAGCTGAAGAATCTCGGTATTGCTGAGGTTGGTAACCGGGAATGTGGTCATCAAAACTTGACCGGTGCGGTAGGAACCGATGGCAGTATCTTTATCGGCGATATAGTAATGGATGATGCCATCGAGGTACGGCAGGCCTTCTTTCCAGTAATTCGGGTTGCGTTCCAGTTCCATCGAGACGTCTTTGGCGAGATTGGTCGGAACAAACGGACCAGACCCCATGCCGTTTTCCCACCTGGAGGTATCTACATCAGATTCGTCCCAAGCCTTCGACATAATTTTGAATGCGTCTGCTGCCAGCATCGGTATGAAATCGGGCGCTGGATTGTTGGCGCGCACTTCGACGGTGTTTTCGTCGATGACCCTAGAAGTCTGGCCGGAAAGCCAATTTGCCAAGTTTTTGGCGTTGAGCATCAGACGTATTATTGTCGCCTTCGCCGTCATGATGTATGCAAAGCGTCCCGACGATCCATTTATGCGTCGATAATCGGCGTAGGGAATACCCCATTTCCCGAAGCATCGGGGTTTCCGGCCGCGTTTCTAGCATTACCCTGGGAGTAATACGGCGCGATGATCAACGTCTGCGGACGGCTTTCATCCGTGTTGACCAGGCTATCCAGGCTATGCGCGACGTCCGTTGCGGTGACCGGCGTGCCATTTTGCCAGACGGCATTTTCGTACAGATGGAACACACAGGTAACGCCGTCGGGTTGCAATTCCCAACTTTCTGCCAAGTCTCCACGGATGTCGTAAGGGTCGTCGGTTTCCGCGTTATATTCCAACAACCCGTTGTAGATGGCAGAGGTGTTTTTGAACTGGTTGGAAAATTCGTGGGGTTGGAAGATCAGGTTGGGAAACGCATAATCATGCATGGGCACAATGCCGCCATAGATACCCCGGTCTGACGTCACAGGCGCCGCGCCCGCGCCAGCTGGAACCGCGGTAGGAGCAGGCGGTTTCCGCGGAGGCAGGAGCCACAGTGGTGGCTGACGAGGGCGGAGAGCTAGGGGAGTCCGAATCGCTGGGCGCGGTAGAACCGCAGGCCATTGCCGCAGCGATAGGCATCATCGCTAGTACCGTTGCCAGGTAGATTTATAAGAATATAAGAAAGCAGCCATACTGGGGCATGATCTTTGTGTGAGGAAGTGCCCAGCCATGGCTGCCATCAAGTATAAAGTAGAGTTGACCGAGGCCGAACGCTCCCGTCTCAATGAGGTGTCCCAGCGAGGCAAGGCGTCAGTGCGCACCGTGAAGCGTGCGCTGTCGCTGCTCAAGGCTGACCAGGGGCTTCGGGACCGTGAGATAGCCGATGTGCTGTTGGTCAACGCGGCCACGGTCGCCAGAGCGCGGAAGCGGTACGTGGAGGAAGGACTTGAGGCCGCCATCAATGACCGACCGCGGCCGGGCCAGGAGCGCAAGCTGGACGGCAAGCAGGAAGCGCACCTGATCGCCTTCGCGTGCCGCGCCGCGCCCGCAGGGCACACGCACTGGACACTCCAGTTGTTGGCCGACCAGGTGGTGGAGTTGGAGTTTGCCGAGAGCATCTCCCTGGAGACGGTGCGCCAGATACTCAAAAAAACGAACTCAAGCCCTGGCAGAAGAAAGAGTGGTGTATCCCCAAGGTGAGCGGGGAGTTCGTGGCGCGGATGGAGGACGTGCTGGACCTGTACCAACCGGAGTACAATCCGGAGCGTCCGGTAGTGTGTTTCGACGAGACCTCCAGGCAATTGACTGGGGAGGTGCGTCCGCCCATCGAGGCTGCCCCCGGACGGGTGGCACGCTATGACACCGAGTACCAGCGAAACGGGACCCGGAACCTGTTCATGATCTGCGAGCCGAAGGGTGGATGGAGACATGTGGAGGTGACCGAGCGCCGCACTGCCGTGGACTTCGCGCACCAGATGCGGTGGCTGGTGGACGAGGCCTACCCTGATGCCGAGGTGGTCAGGCTGGTACTGGACAACCTCAACACCCACCAGCTCGGCTCGCTCTACGAAGCATTTGAGCCGTGCGAAGCTCGGCGCATCGCCCAACGCCTCGAGTTTCATTACACTCCTACGCATGGCAGCTGGCTGAACATGGCTGAGATCGAGTTGAGCGTCTTCAGCAGAGGGTGTCTGAACCGCCGTATCAGCGATGAGCCGGAGCTGCGGCGAGAGGTTGCGGCGCTCGAACGCGAGCGCAACGCAGCAAAATCAGCCATAGACTGGCGGTTTACCACCCAAGATGCTCGCCGTAAGCTCCAGCATATCTACCCTACAAAACCAGATTGACACTGTACTAGTATGGTTACGAGTAAACGAGGCCTCAAGCTGTGCTTTGCAATTTTCACGGCGCTCACCTCCAAATAAACGACGATTTAGACGATGTTTGTTGGAAATACTAGGTTCTGTTGACATTTCATTATAATGGCTGTATGTCAAACATCAGATTATCACCAGAACAGTGGGCTAGGATTCTCGATTTCTTGCGTGGCTGCACCGGCCTGTACGTTGGCCAGGAAGCGGATTGCCGGCGTTTTGTCGAGGCCGTCTTATGGATTAACCGCTCTGGGGCCCAATGGCGACTGCTGCCAGCCGAATACGGGAACTGGAACAGCGTCTACAAACGATTCGCCCGTTGGACTGACCAAGGCGTCTGGGCACAAATGCATCAACATTTCTGCGACGACGCGGATCTGGAATACCTGATCATCGACAGCACGGTGGTCCGGGCGCACCCTTGCGCGGCGGGAGCTCCCCCCCAAAGGGTGGCCAGGCGGCCCAGGCCCTGGGCCGGAGCCGCGGCGGGTTCAGCACCAAGATTCACGTGAGCGTGGACGGCTTGGGCAACCCCTTGCGATTCATCCTGACCGGCGGGCAACAGCACGACATCACCCAGGCGGAGGAATTGATCGCCGGTTATGCTGGCGAGCACGTACTGGCCGACAAAGGGTACGATGCCCAGGAGTTTCGCCGACACATCCTGGAACTGGGTATGATGCCGGTCATTCCGCCCCGCTCGAACCGCAAGGCACCCGCCGACTATGACCGGCATCTGTACCGGGAGCGTCATCTGGTGGAATGCTTCATCAACAAGATCAAGCACTATCGCCGGATCTTCTCCCGGTTTGAGAAGCTGGACACCAGATACCTGGACTTCCTGCACTTCACCGCCGCTCTCATCTGGTTACGGTGAAATGTCAACAGAACCTAATCCCAATCTTCTTTTAAGGTAACAATAATGAATATCATTGTCAATGGGGTCGCTTTCAGCGATCGCGAGAGGCATTATTCCATTATTTTGCGAAATCCGTCGCCCGAGCGTTTCGCTCCGGGAATCACGTCGGTAGTAGGCCGGCAAACGTAAGCACGAATCGATTGGGTTTTACCCACCCCACGACCGATTCCGAAAAAGGGCCGGCAGTTGCCGGCCCGCAATGGTGCAGTTTGGTCGCCAGGCGCACCCGCTGGGTAGCCTGGCTGCGCCGTCAGTGGTCAGCCATTTCGGCCCAGATCCGGTTGGCGCGTGGCTTCAAAACGGCGTAGAGGGCATCGTTCATCGGCGTGGGAATTTGCAGTTTGCGTCCCATTTCGATGACGATACCGGTGAGTCCTTCCAGTTCCACTGGCCGGCCCTCCGCGAAATCTTTGGCCAACGAGGCCATCCCGGTGGCGGGAAAATTGTCCAGCGCAGTCATGGACCATTCGAGCGAATCGGGTTCCACCGGTGCGCCCGACGCTTCCCCTACCGCCAACGCTTCGGCGATAGCCTCCCGGATTACGGCGCGTGTCTCTGGCACGGTCCGCAGTTCGCCGTAGGTACAGCCGCTGGCAGCACACACGCCGGCCGAGCCGGACAGGTATGCGAATTTTTTCCAAAGCATCCCGGTCATGTTCTCCAGCAAGTCTACCCGCCAACCCGCATGTCTAAACACCGACAAGAGGTTTTCCCCACGCGGCGTAATACCGGGTGCACGTTCGCCAAAAGACGCTGCGCCGGGGCCGCCTTGGGTAACCACACCAGGTTCGCTGATGCGGCCTTCCATGTACGCGGACCCAATCATTACCCGCTGGTTGCCGTATACGGACGTAAGGCGGTCGCCGTTGTCGATGCCATTTTGCAACGTCAGTATGATGGTGTCCGCGCCTACCATTGGGCCGATAAGCCGGATCGCGTCGTCGTTGTCGTACATTTTGACCGTGAACAGAACCAGTTCCTGTATGCCAGCCGTGGCCGGGTCGGCGGTGGCGTTGCCAGGCACAGTGAACGTACCGTCATTACCGCTCTCGACACGTAGACCGTTGCGCTGGATGGCTTCCAGGTGGACGCCTCGGGCGATGAACGTTGCGTCGTGGCCGTCCCGAGCGAGCAGGCCGCCGAAGTAACCGCCCACTCCGCCCGTTCCCATTATCGCGATTTTCATTTTGCACCCACCTATGACACTCAGATAACCCTCAGAGGGATTGTTCGCGCTCCGACACCGGGTAACCGAAGTCGTCGCGCAGATCCCGTTTCATCACCTTGCCCATGACGTTTCGTGGCAGTGCGTCAACGAACACCACAGAACGAGGACGTTTATAGCCGGACAATCGTGCACGGCAGAAGTCAATCAAATCGGACTCGCTGACGGATTGGCCCTTGCGGACGACCACGGCGCGCACTTCTTCGCCCCATTCCAGGTCGGGAACACCGATGACGGCGGCTTCGTCCACGCCCGGATGCTCGACAAGAGCTTGCTCCACCTCTTCGGGCGAAATCATCTCGCCACCACGCTTGATGAAATCGCGGGCGCGCCCGGCCAGGTAAATATAGCCGTCGGCATCTTGCCAGGCCAGGTCGCCGGTATACAGCCAGCCGGAGCGCATGGCGTCGGATGTAGCAGCGTCTTGCCTCCAGTATCCACTCATCATGCGGGGTCCGCGGGCGATAATCTCGCCAACATCGCCGACCGGCATCGGTTCGCCATCTTCCGATACTATCTTCACTTCGACATCATCCAGGGGCTTGCCGATAGAGGTGAGTCGATGCAATTTCGCTCCGATTTCATCTGGCGTGCCTTCCAGCACATGGTCTTCCGGTGGCAGCATGGTGATGGTCGATGCCGTTTCGGTTTGCCCGAATGCGTTGATGAAGCGAGCGCCCGGGAACTTGCCGATGGCGTCTCGAATGACGGGCAGGGGCATTGGCGCCGCGCCGTAGGTGATCACATCCAGAGACGACAGGTCATAGTCGGAGAACCGTGGGTGGTCCATGATGTGCTTGAGCATGGTGGGCACCAGCATGGCCCGGTTCACACGGTGGCTGCCGACCAGCGACATCCATCCTTCCGCATCGAACTGCGGCATAACGACCAGGGTGCGCCCTCCGAATACTGCGGCCAGGGCCGCCTGCAATCCGGCAACGTGGTACATGGGCACCGTCAGCAGGTTACATTCCTCAACGTCGGGATCGGCGGGAGTTACGTTGGAGAGCAGGAACGTACCGAAGCTGTCGTGGGTGAGTTGCACCCCCTTGGGCACACTGGTAGTGCCGGAGGTGAACATAATCACCGTGGTGTCGTTTTCGTCACCCTCGGGGAAGTGCAGCTGTTCCGAGTCGTGGTTGGCGGTCAACCCGTCGTAGTGGAGCCGACCATCTGTCGCAACGGTATCCAGCATGACGATGCGCCCGTTGGGCACCGAACCATCATTTGGCACCAGGGGGAGATACCGTTCGCCCAGGAACAGTAGGCTCGGCTCGGCAATGGCGAGCATTGTAGCCAGCTCGTCCTCTTTGGCGCGGAAGTTGATCGGGACGTAGATGGCGTCCAGTTGTGCGGCGGCGAAGTAGATTTCCAGCAGGTGGTGGCAGTTAGTCTGCATGGCCGCCACCCGATCACCGGCGCCGATGCCTAAATCAGCCATACCGTTGGCAAGACGGTTCACCCGGTCTTGCAGGTCCTGGAAAGAAAACTGGCTCCCATCGTAAATGATCGCAGTGCGATCGGGCACGATCGCCGATGCAATCATCAGAATTTCAGTGGTGTTCATCCTTTCTCCGGAGTCTGAATATTAGATGGCTTCGGAATCCATCAGTGTGGCCGCGAGGTATCTTTCCCGGTCCAGGCCGCGACTCTGGCCCGTGTCGCCTTCTGACGCCAGGAGCGACCGCATTTCGCTCACGCTTCCGGGAGCGGCGGCGAGTTCGTTAGCGATTGTCCAGGCGGCGCTTTGCAATTGATCGCCCTGAACTATGCGACCGATCAGCCCATAGCGCAAGGCTTCTGCGGAATCGAAGCGCCGCCCGGTGAGCAACAGGTCGAGCGCCACAGATGGCCCGCAGTTGCGCGGCAACGTTTGACTGCCACCGGCCGCCGGAATCATGCCCAGGCGGACCTCCGGCATTGCGAACACTGTGTCGACGCTGGCGATCCGCACATCGGCAAGCAGTGCAATCTCCAGCCCCGACCCGATGCAATAACCATGGACGGCGACCACGATCGGTTTGGACAGGTGGATCAGTTGTCCCCAGACGTCCCGCTGCCAGCGAACCTGACGGGCGACGACCTGTGACGGCGCGGTGCCGAACTCGGTCAGGTCGGCGCCGGCGCAAAAGGCTCGACCTTGTCCGGTGATGAGCAACACGCTAACATCAGGGTCTTCCTCCGCGGCCGCCAACGCCGCTGCAAAATCATCCCGCATCGCCACTGAAAAGGCGTTGAGTTGCTGGGGCCGGTTCAGGGAAAGATGAGCCACACCTTCGATTTTTTCGTAGATGATGGTGTTGAACGGTGTAGTCATGGCTCCCGTTGCCGTGATTAGTCCAGTTTTCTGGTCAGTCCAGGGGAATCGCCCGTCGACACATCTCGTCAAGGTCCACAACGGTACTGCCGGCTCCGATTTCACCGAGGGCGTTGGCGTCACTAACGCTGAAGGTTAGCAGGTTGTGCAACTCCGCAACCCTTTCCACTTGGGGGCGCCGGATGTGCCAGTTGTGGTGGGAATTCGCAACCTCAATGCCGTGAATGTCATCTTCGATGACGATGTTGGGCGTATAGTAGCCCGGATGGCAGTAGGTGCGAAAAAGCCGGCCGCCGGGTAGATAAAGTTCGGTGCAGTGATATTCGTCGAACGGGCTGCTCGCCGGGCGCACGTCGATTTCCCGACCCGGGATGATGGTTACCTGATTGGGAAAATGCTGCTCTACAACGCGGTGCAGGTCGAAACCCCAGTTACGCCGCCAATGGTCAGTTACCGCGATCCCGTCCAGACCGGCAACGCGAATCTGAGCTATCACCGTCTCAGCTATCTCGGGAGTGGGCGGCTGGAATCGGAACATCTCCCCGACGTGAGTATGTATATCCAGCCGCACCTTCATGCCCTCGGCAATATCTAGCGGCCCGTGAACTGGGGCGAACGCTTTTCGTGGAAAGAACTCAACCCTTCACTCCGGTCGTCGGTGCTGTGCAGGATGATGCTGAGGTCGGCTTCCAACCGCAAGCCCTGCCCCAGGTTCAGGTCGCCGGAGGCACCGACCGCTTCCTTGACGAACCTGCTGGCAATCGGTGCAGCCGCGGCGATTTCGTTAGCCAATTTTGCAACTATGTCGTCCAATTCCCACGACGGAACCGCGCGATTCACCAAGCCAATGTCTGCCGCTTCCTGCGCCGTTAGCAACCGACCGGTAAGCAACAGATCCCGGGCGTGGGCCGGGCCAATGATACGAGGTAGTCGCTGCGTGGCTCCATCGAACGGAAAACCAAATGCAGCCAGGCTGCCGGCTCCGATATTCGCCGACTCAGCTGTGACCCGGATGTCGGCGGCCAGAGCCAGCTCCAGTCCGTGGCCGGTGGTGTCCCCGTTCAGTTTGGCTATTACTGGCATCGGGAGCGCGGCGATGGCTTGACTGACCCGCAATGAATCCAGCCAGGCGATACGTTCTGGCATCGGCGCGCGTCGAACCTCGTCCGGCGGCGATTCCCGCCCAACCGCGAATACGTTGCCCGCGCCCGTGCCCGTTCCCGTGATTGTCACCACCGCGACGCTGTCTTGCAGCGCAAGTTCGCCGCAACAATCGCGCAAATCGGCCGCGACCGCTGGGTTTATCGATGCGGCAACGCCATCCGATGCGATTTCGATTGTCGCTAAAGGCGGTGAGATGGTGCAGGTGATGTATTGGTACCGGATAACGGGCCATCCAGGATCGGTAGTCGTCGTATTGAGTAGTCACCGTATTGAATGGTAATGGGGACGGTCGGAGTTGACAAGGCCAACCACCGCCAGGCACATCTTTATAGCGACACAGCATTGGGATAGAATGCCGATGTTTGCAGAGTGAGGAAATGACGATCTCCAAAATCTACGAAAATGCCACTGTCGCCGTCGCCGATCTCAAAGATGGCGCGACCGTTTTGATCGGCGGCACGGCCCGAGATAGCGAGCCGACCCAGCTGCTAGCCGGCCTGATTGCCAACGGGGCGAGGAATTTGACCTGCGTCTGCGACTTCGGCACCTGGGATGGGGCGGATGGCGTTTCCCGACTGGCTGAGGCCGGCCAGATCGCCAGGTTGATTTCGCCGTGCCCGTTCATTGGTGAGAGCGGTGGCGTGTTACAGACTTTGTGGGCGTCCGGCGAACTGGCGGTCGATGTTGTACCGCAAGGAACGCTGGCGGAGCGGCTCAGGGCTGCCGGGGCGGGTATTGGCGGCGTGTTCGTACCTGCCGGTGTCGGCACTCGGTTTGCCCAAGACAAAGAAACGCGCGTGATTGACGGCGTGGAGTACCTGTTCGAGCCGCCGCTTCGTGCAGATTTCGCACTGTTGCGAGCTCATAGAGCCGACAAGATGGGAAACCTCGTGTACCGGGGGCCGCAACGTTCCTGGAATTCAGTGATGGCCACTGCCGCCCGCGTGTGCGTCGCTGAGGTAGATCAAATCGGCGAGCCCGGCGCAATCGACCCTGAACTGGTCATCACGCCTGGAATATTCGTCAACCGTGTTGTCGCGACCGCACCGGTTTCCCGGGAAGGTTAGTCAATGCCGCTCTCTAAACTGGACAACGCGATGATGGCCCGGCGTGCGGCCCGCGAAATTGCACCCGGAGCAGTGGTGGCCGTGGACAAGGGGCTGCCCCAATTGGTCCCCGAGGCGACGCCGCCGATGCTGGGGGCCTGGTTCTGGAATAGTAATGGGACGCTGGGCGAGATCCCTTTGGGGGCGGCCGATGCGGCGGCGTTGGCTCGGAATGGTTGCGTTGACCTCGCCCTGGTCAACGCGGCGCAGGTGAATATTCAAGGCGACTTTGCCGGGGTGTTGAATGCAGCGCACCCAGGTCTGGGGCCGCCGGGCAACGTGGTGGATCTGGTATCCAACGCACGCTGGGTTGTAGCAATGCTGCCTCACGTCGGCGGGGACGGTGCGCCGAACCTCGTCGAATCTCTCTCGTTCCCAGCGGACGGGGTCGGTTGCGTCGATGCCATCGTTACTGACGCCGCATTTATTGAGATCAGGTCTGGCGAATTGGTGCTATCCGAGCTGGCGCCGGGTTGGACTGTGGCAGACGTCGAGGCCGTCACTGGGCCAGAGTTGTCTGTTTCGCCGTCGCTGCTGGAAATGGACTTTACGCCTCCCACCGGCCAGCCCGCCACCAAAGTTTACCCAGACGGAACCTCGGCCATAGCAGATTTGCCAAATGGCGCTACTGTATTCATCGACGGCTTCGGCGGGCCGGGCGGGATGGCGCACTACTTGCTAATTTCGTTGCGGGACCTGGGCAGCCGCGCCCTTACGATTGTCAGCAATACTGCCGGCATCGCACGGGTAGTTAGCTTCGGCACCCCACCCGGCAAAACGGCCATCGACCACAGCGTGCTGATCGAGAATGGCCAGGTTGCCAAGGCGATTGCATCTTTCCCCGTTTCGCCTTCGGTGTCCCGCCCTTCAGAATTTGAACTGGCCTACCGCCGCGGCGAGGTTGACCTGGAACTGGTGCCGCAGGGCACGCTGGCGGAGCGGTTGCGGGCCGGCGGCGCGGGTATCCCGGCGTTCTACACGCCCACCGGCGCCGGCACCCTGATCGGCGAGGGCAAAGAGCAGCGTACTATCGACGGCCGGCATTACATTCTGGAGTACGGGTTGCGCGCCGACTACGCCGTAATCCGGGCCCATAAAGCTGATACTCTAGGTAACCTGGTGTACCGGGGAACATCCCGAAATTTCAACGCCGTGATGGCTCCGGCCGCCCGGGTCACGGTCGTAGAAGTCGACGAAATAGTTCAACCCGGTGAACTGGACCCGGAAGAAATTGTTACGCCGGGAATTTTTGTGCAACGTATTGTGCAAAGGCCGGCAGATTTCACCGGCTACGAATAATCGGAGACCGATGTTCCATGACTGTTGAGAAAGAACGGCTGGACCGGGTCATCATCGCAATGCGCGTGGCGCGGGAACTGCCGCCCGGAGGCTACGTCAACCTGGGCATTGGCATCCCCACCCTGGTGTCCATGTTCGTTGCCGACGACAGCGTCGTTTTTTATCACAGCGAAAGCGGGGTGCTGAACTGCGGTCCGCTTGCCGATGACGGTTGCGAAGATATTGACCTGATCAACGCCGGCGGTCAGTTTTTGCAGCCGGTTCCGGGGATGGCGTATTTTTCGTCCGCCGACGCCTTTGCCATGATTCGCGGCGGCCACGTGGATGTTACCGTGTTGGGCGCCCACCAGGTGTCGGCAACAGGCGACCTGGCCAACTGGATGCTACCCGAACGTGGAGTTGGCAATATCGGCGGTGCGATGGATCTGGCGGCGGGGGCCCGCAAGGTAATTGTGGCGATGGAACACACCGACCGCCAGGGCAATCCAAAAATCGTGGAGGAATGTGATTATCCGTTGACCGGCCGTGGTTGCGTGTCATTGGTCGCCACGGACGTCGCAGTGCTGGAACCCACTCCGGAGGGGATGGTGTTGCGGGAAGTAGCACCGGGCTGGACGGCGGCAGACGTACAGTCGGTTACCGGCGCCAGGCTCATCATCCCTGACATGATTGGGGATTATGAGGTGTAGCTGAGCCAGATGAATTTGGTAACACAACTGTAACAGTTCAGAGTAGAGGGGAAACGAGCAGCTGACGGCAGGCGGCGAGAGGATTTAGACCTTGGGCGCGCCAGGTGCCGAAGATGGATGCCAGCGTCATCTTGCGCTCGGTGCCTTGCTCCGAGCGGGTGCCGCCGCTGATCTTGCGGCTGATGACCAGATGGCGCAGGCTGCGTTCGGCAGCGTTGTTGTCTGAAGGCACGTCCGGTTCGGCCACGAATACGAAGAGTTCCTTGATGTGGCGCTCGATGCGTCGGCACAGCTTGGCCTGGGTTGCCGACGGGTCGTGCCGGAAAGGCTGGCCGAGGGCCAGCAGTTGTCGTTCCAGGGCCAGTTGGGCGGTGCGCCGCCGCTTGGCCTGGGGATGAGTGCAGGCTTTGGCCCGGTCGTAAATCCCGTGGACGGCGTCGGCCCACCTGGCCAGTGGCGCAGCATCGGGGTAGCGGGTGCGCAGGTCGTGGATGTCCCGCAGCAGGTGGGCCCAGCACCGCTGCTTGGGGCCGTCATAATGGTGGTAGGCGGCGTAGAAATCGCTGACCAATACTCCGGAGAAAGCATCGCTCAGCGCCTCGTCCACGACTGTTTTGCCCCGACCCCGCCGCAGGAAGTAGCGTTCGGTGGGGGTGCTGAAAGTCCACACGTAGCCGTTGGCCCCGCTCTGACGCCAGCCGGTTTCGTCGGCGTGGACCACTGGGCTGGCGCGGATGCGGTCCAGGATCGCGGCCACTGCCGGTTGGACCCGCTGCGCCGTGCGATGGATGGCCCCCACGCTGAGGCGCAACTGATGCACGGTGTCCAGATACCACTGGACGCTGCGGATGGGCAGCCGCCCCTCTTCCCGCAGCGTGGCGATCAGGCTGAGCAGGTTGACGCCGAGGCGCTGCTGACCCAAGACCACGCCGCCCAGTTCCGCCGGAGGTGTGCAGCGCCGTCGGCAGGCCGGGCAAGTCCGAGCAATGTAGACGTGCTCGGTGACTTGCGCGGGAACCACCGGCAGCTCGATGACCTCCCGAGTGCGCTGGATCCAGCCGCCGGACCGGTGGGCGCCGCAATCGGGACAGTTCTCCATCACGTGCTCCACCCGGTGGGTCGGTGTCATGCGCGGGCGAGCGAAGCCGTGGCGTCGCTGCTTGCGGGGCCCCGGCTGCGCGGGGGGCTTCCGGCCCGATTTCGCCTTGAGGCCGGGCATTCGGAGCGGGCCGCCCGGTTTCGCCTGGCCTTCCAGTTCGGCAATCCGCCGCTGCAACCGCTCAATCACCGCCTGTAACTCGGCGATGATGGCAATGAGGACAGCGCGGTCGACGGTGGTCAGGTCCACTTCAGTATCCATGCCCTGTATATGACATAACCACCGCCACCCGTGCCAGCGTTCGGCAACCCGCCTTCGGCCAATTCACCTCACCAAGTCTGAACTGTTACACACAACTTCGTCCAATTGACTTGCCCGGAGTGGAGTGTTATAGTCAATGCACAATCGAATCTCTCACGCAATTCTGGCGGGAGCTTGGGTAAACCAGGCTGAGAGGGCGGCCAAATTCGTCGCCGACCGTCTGTACCGGATCCGGGTAATGCCGGCGCAGGGACAGCACGCAAGGTGTAAACTAATTCGCCAGGCCCGCTAGCCTGGCCGTTTTGATTTCAGGAACCCATAGGCAAAGGCTGACCGGTTCGGGTGGCACATGATAGGAGAGTGGCAGCGATGACCGATGAATTGATTATAGGGGGAGTAGCCTTTCATTCTCGGCTGATTGTCGGCACTGGACGGCATCGAACCATGCAAGACATGGTCGATTCCCTTGAGGCGTCCGGAACGCAGATGGTTACGGTTGCCATACGCCGTCTGGATCTGGATAATCCGGAAGAGAAAACAATTCTGGACTACGTGGACTGGGACAAGTACCAAATACTACCCAACACAGCGGGTTGCCGCTCCGTAGAAGAAGCCCTGTTCGTAGCCCGGTTGGGCCGGGAAGTAACCCAGACCGATTTCGTGAAGTTGGAAGTTATTCCAGATGCCAAGTATCTTTTCCCGGACCCTAACGGCACATTGGAAGCGGCGCGACAACTAGTGAAGGAAGGATTCAAAGTCCTGCCTTACATCCACGCTGATCCCGTTCTGGCCAAGAACCTGGAGGAAGTGGGCTGCGTTACGGTGATGCCGCTCGGTTCAGCAATCGGTTCTGGTCAGGGCATCCATACCGGGGAGGAAATCCGGATCATTCTGGAGAACGCCAACATCCCCGTGGTAGTTGACGCCGGGTTGGCCGTGCCCTCAGACGCCTCTAAGGCTATGGAGATGGGCGCCCACGCGGTGCTGGTTAATACTGCCATCGCGCAGGCACAGGATCCGTCGTTGATGGCTGATGCTTTCCGAAAGGGCGTTGAAGCGGGTCGTCAGGCGTATCTGGCGGGTCGTATTCCGGTGCGAACCGAGGCGATTGCCAGCAGTCCGCCCACGGACGTGCCCGAACCAGTTTTGGCCGATTAGTTGGGAGTCCCCCATGCCGGCGGCCTTGCCGTATCCCTGCCTGTGCCTGGTAACTGACCGGGGAGTTTGCCCAGCGGACGAGATTCCAGGGCGCGTGTCTGCTGCCATCGCGGGTGGCGTGGACATGGTGCAACTGCGCGACAAGGAATTGCCGGGCAGTGTGATTCTGGACCTGGCCGTTGCACTGCGCCGCGTTTGCGATGACCGCGCGCTGTTGGTGGTTAACGAACGAGCTGACGTGGCCGTAGCCAGTGGGGCCGAAGGTGTGCAGCTCGGAGAACTGGCAATGCCTACAGAGTCAATTCGGCCCGTGGTTGGAGACCAGGCTTTGATTGGCCGTTCCGTGCATTCCGTCGAAAGCGCCATCCACGGTGCCGAGGGCGGCGCAGATTTCCTGCTCGTCGGTACCATGTTCGCCACACGATCGCATCCCGGTGAAGAACCGTCCGGACCCGGTTTGTTGCATCGTATCCGGGCTAGCGACGTGCAGTTGCCGCTATTGGGTATCGGCGGGATCACCAGCAGCAACGTGGGTGACGTGATGTTGGCTGGCGCCCGCGGGGTAGCCGTCATCACCAGCGTGTTGGCCAGCGCCGATCCGCAAACGGCGGCCCAGAATCTGAAATCCGCAATGCTGGACGCCATTTCGAATGAAGGCGATCCAGGTCCGCGGTCGTTCACGACCAATCAGCGCAGCAACAACAAGAGGTGACCGGTCGGCAATGATTACTCTGAAAGTAAACGGCAAACCCAGGGAAATTGCGGACGGATTGGACCTGCAGTCTTACCTCACCACCATTGACGTCAATATGCGGTTCATCGCGGTGGGTTACAACGGGCAGGTAATCCGTAAAGAGGAATTCGTTGGCCTGCACTTGCACGAGGGCGATGCCCTGGAGATAGTGCGGCCGGTGGGCGGCGGTTAGCCAGATGGCGCAAAGCCCCGAGAACGCAGAAGTCGCATTAGACCGGATATTGCTGGGGGTGGCAGATGCTCATCCCGAGCAGGTGGCGGGCTGGATGCGCAACGAACCGGGCCAGTGGGGGTTTCTGGCTGGCCAAGCGATACTAGCGGTTCGACAACTAGTTGACCGCCGCCTGGAAGACCCGGAACGCCGTTGGGTCTGGCACCGAATGTGGGTAGTATTGCAGGACCGCAAATGGCGGGAACAGATTGAGCCAACCGGTACAGAGCCGGACTAATCGCCGTTCCCGCAGATTCGCACGATTGTAACCTGCTTCATCCAATTACGGCGATGGATTCTATCTCCACGTAGTAAGCCGGGTTTGCCAACTCGCTTACCACCAGCAATGTGCTGGTAGGTGGATTGCTGGCGAACAACTCACCGCGGACGGCGCGCACCGCTGCCGCGTGTTCGATACCCGTTACGTAGGTGGTGGTTTTCACGATGTCGGACAAGCTACCACCAGCGGCTTTTATAGCAACCTCAATGTTGCGCCAAATCTGCCGAGTCTGCGCTTCGGCGTCTCCGGCCCCAACGACATTCCCGTTGGCGTCTTGTGCCACCATGCCAGCGATATACACGGTGTTGCCGGCTTTGACGACTGCGGTGAATCCGGACGGGGATGGGTCATTGACGCCGCTGGGATTGATGTAGGTTTTATCTGGCATGATGGTACTCCTTTGGCAATGTCGTGCGAATTATAACGCCACCGGACCCGTTTGGGCGGCGGGGCTCTCCAGCGCGCGCGGCGGCAGTTTGGGCGCTTTGGCGAAGAATATCAACAACCCTGAAGCAGTATACATGGCGGCCAGCACGGTAAAGACAATGGTGTAACTGTCGGTGGTCCCGTATAGGAAGGTGCCGAATATGGGAGCCACGCCGAGGGCGGTGGTTTGTATCGGTCCAAGGGAACCCAGGATGGCGCCGAAGGAGCCCCGCCCAAAGTACTGAGCCAGCAGCATGTTTTCCAGCGTGCCAACGGTGTTGGAGAAGAACCCCCACAGGATGGCGAACGCGTATGCTGTCAACACCGAGTCCACCGCTATCATCAAGAATACCTGGGACAATACAGCTCCCGTAATCGTTAGGACCATGCATTGGCGTGGGCCGAATTTATCCGCCAGAAATCCCCAAACCAGCGTGGTCATGGCCAACACTGCGCCCAGGCTGCCAACTCCCGCTGCCTGCGGGTTTGACAAACCGGGTCCCGATTCGCTGACCAGGAACGGAACCAGGATGTAACCCGATCCCGCCGAGGCTACAATCGCGAAAATTGCAGTGCCGGCGATACACCAATAGGCGCGGGTACGCATCGCTTCACGCACCGTCCAGCTAAATTCAGGCGCCAACTCAGGCGGGGGACGAACCGGAGCCCAGCGGTCGGCAGGAGCGTCACCCGATAGGGCGGGATTCGGGACCGGACGGGCGCCGTCTGGCAGCAACCCAATCTCTTCTGGATTCCGCCGCATTATGAAAAACACCGGCACGGCGAGAATCAACATGAACACGGCCAGGTAGCCGTAAGATGCGCGCCAGCCGTGCGACACTGCTATCAGCGAAATTATCTGGATGTTGATTGCACCGCCGATTGGGCGGGACATCCCGGCTATAGACAGGGTAATGTTTCGGCGCCGGCGGAAGAAATTTACCGTAGCGGTGCGGGGTACCAGGCCGATGAGGAAGGGGTTGCTGATGGACCGGCCGATGATGTAGGCCGCGAAAAATTGCCACAAGGTGGATGTGCTTACGGTCGACAGGGCGAATAGTGCACCGGCGACGACAATCAACCCTAGCGTCATCAACGACCTGGGACCGTAGCGGTCGGCCAGGCGGCCCGCGAATGGGGCCAGAATCCCCGAGCACCAGGTGCCAGCGGTTACCGCCAGTGACAGGGTTGAAAGGCTCCATCCAGTGTCTTCAATGATGTAGATCTGGATGGTTCCAAACACCACCTGGGACACGCTGGAACCGGCTCCGGTGGAGAGGCAACCCATGGCCAGCACCAGCCAGCCGTAATAGAAGGGTGTTGGCGGACGCCAGTCGTAGATTCTGCTAGTAATGGACGGTTTCAGCGGACACTCGCTAATGCAGCAACCTGAGCCGGAGCGCGCGGTTGCCAATCGGATGAAGATTCAGCAACGGCTACTATACCCCAACTGTTGAACTCGGTAAATCTGATTTTTGTTCGGTAAGCGGCGAGAGATAAATTAGGCGGGACGGTCATCATGACCGTCCCGCCTGACTCACTGCTGGATTCTATAAGTTTAGAAATCCATCGGCGGGGGAGCGCCCGCGGCCGACATCGGCTCAGGAATCTCGGTAATCATGGACTCAGTGGTGAGCACCATGGCTGCCACGGACGCGGCATTCTGCAATGCGGAGCGTGTAACCTTTACCGGGTCGATGATGCCACGTTCAAGCATGGGACCAAATTCTCCCAGCTCTGCGTCGTAGCCGTAATCATCGGACTGATGCTGCACCTGGTTGAGTACAACGGCTCCCTCGGAACCGGCATTCTCCACGATCAGCTTCAACGGCTGTTCCAGCGCGCGACGGATGATGTTAACGCCCACGAACTCATCTACCGTCAATCCTTCGATGGAGTCCAGGGCCCGTTGGGCACGCACCAGAGCGACTCCGCCACCAGGAACGATGCCTTCTTCCACAGCGGAACGGGTGGCGGACAAAGCGTCTTCCACACGGGCCTTGCGCTCTTTCAGCTCGATCTCGGTTGCGGCTCCGACCTTGATGACGGCCACACCACCGGACAGCTTGGCCATCCGCTCCTGCAGCTTTTCGCGGTCGTACTCGGAGGTGGTGTCTTCGATCTGAGCCTTGATCTGGTTGATGCGGGCCTGGATCGCCTCTTCAGAACCGTGGCCTTCCACGATCGTGGTGTCGTCCTTGGTGGACGAAATGCGACGGGCACGGCCAAAGTCCTCGATGGTCGCTGAATCCAGACGGCGGCCAGTTTCTTCGCTGATGACGGTGCCGCCGGTCAGGATGGCAATGTCTTCCAGCATGGCCTTGCGGCGGTCGCCGAAGCCGGGCGCCTTGACGGCCAGCACGTTCATGATGCCACGCAGCTTGTTAACTACCAGCGTGGCCAGCGCTTCGCCGTCGATGTCCTCACCAACGATGACCACGTTCTTCTGGCCGGCTTGCAGCAGCTTTTCCAGGGCCGGCACCAGGTCGGCTACGGCAGAAATCTTCTTGTCAGTGATGATAATGCTGACGTCGTCGATGGAGGCTTCCATGCGATCGCTGTTGGTGATGAAGTAAGGAGAGATGTAGCCGCGGTCGACCTGCATCCCCTCAACGTACTCAATCTCATCGGTCAGGCCGCGGGACTCTTCCACGGTGATGACGCCGTCTTTCCCCACTTTCTCCATGGCCTCGGCGATGGTCTCACCGATGGCGTCTTCGTGGGCGGACAGGGAGGCAACCTGGCCGATGCGCTCGCGGGTCTCCACCGGCTGGGACATGCCCTGCAGTTCGGAAACGATGCTGCCCACGGCGCTCTCGATGCCGCGCTTGATGGCCATGGGGTTCGTGCCGGCCGTTACGTTCTTGAAGCCTTCGTGAATGATGGCCTGGGACAGCACGATGCTGGTTGTGGTGCCGTCGCCGGCGGCGTCGTTGGTCTTGGTGGCGGCTTCTTTCAGCAGCTGCGCGCCCATGTTCTCAAAAGCGTCGGGCAGCTCGATCTCTTTGGCGATGGTTACGCCGTCGGAGCAGACCTGCGGCGGGCCGAACTTCTTGTCCAGCACGACGTTGCGACCACGGGGGCCCAGGGTAATTTTGACCGCGTCGGCCAGAATGTCGATGCCGGTGCGCAGCGACTTACGAGCGTCTTCGGAGTATGCCAACTTCTTTGCGGGCATTGCTTTTCTCCTAGTTGGGTTGTGCGATGTTGGGTTGTGCGATTGAGGGGTATCTTGCGTGTGCGTACGAGAGTTTCAGTAATCCGACCCGGGTGCTAGCCAAGTTTGGCGAGTACGTCGGATTCACGCATGATCAGGTACTCATCGTCGCCGTCCTCGTACTCGGTTCCGGCATACTTGGAGTAGATGACCTTATCGCCCACGGAAAGTTCCATGGCAATGCGGCTGCCGTCGTCGGCGAGGCGGCCAGAGCCAACGGCCACGACTTCACCTTCCTGGGGCTTCTCTTTGGCAGTATCGGGAAGCAGGATGCCCCCACGGGTTTGGGTCTCCTGTTCCATGGGTTTGATGACGATTCGCTCGCCTAGGGGTGTGAAATTGGCCACTGATTGCCTCCTTGTTGTGTGATGTTGAAATTTGGTGCTGGGACGCGCTGTCCATCCTGCGCTTGCGGGTTCACTTTTTGCGGGCGTAGTCCGTGGTGTAAAACCCGGAGCCCTTGTAAATTATCGGCACCGCGTGAAACTTCCTGCGCGCGACGCCGGCGCACTGGGGACATTCCGTTTCCGAGGATGCTCCGAAGCTTTGCCGCTGGTCATACTCGTACTCGCATGAAGTGCACTGGTATACGTACCGGGGCATCGTTGCCTCCCTTCATCGAGCGGCAAGATGACCGTCCGCTAACGTTGTGTTTCAATTGTTACGCACCCCGCTCGGTATTCCAATGGGCTTAATGTTAAAATTGCGTATGAAATCACGAGAGATGGTGCTGTGATGCTCAGCGGTAATTACCCAACCACTTCTTTGCGCTCCCCCGGCGGCGACGAGTATCCGGAACTGCAACCGGAGCTGGAAAGCATCTTGCGCAACGCGGTGCGGGCTCTGGGTGGCAGCGCCGCCGTAGTGGCCACGTGGGACGATGCCGGCCGGCGTTTCTTCATTACCGGCTCCTACGGCCTGGATGCCGGACAAATCTCACGAATTCGGCCCCTGTTGAATGAAGCGATTCCTGACCTGGCATTGAGCCGGGAACAATTCGCCCTGCTATCTGCTTTGTTTCCTCAGTCAGCCTTGCCCGTATCCACCACCGGGCAGTCGCAAAATCCGGTGATGGCGGTGCCGCTGCGCACTGGAGGCGAAACCGTAGGATTGATACTGGTGCTGCGGGCTTCAGAGGCGGCCAACTTCTCCCAACTGGATCCGCCCGTATTGGCGGCGTTTGCCGAACAGGCCGCCATCGCAGTACAGTCGGCGCGATTGGCCCATTTGCTCACCCAGGAGAAGCAACGGGTAGATTCAATACTGGAAGGCAGCGCCGACGGCATTTACACGGTGGACCCGTTTCGCCGCATTGTCAGTGTCAACCCGGCAATGGAAAAATTGTTGGGTCGGCCCGGCGAGGAACTGCTCGGATTGCCGTGTTCGGTTGCCCTGAACTGGCGCGACCGCGAAGGCCGTCCGATCTGTCCCGGGCGTTGCCCGATGGTGCAACCTGCCGACGCCAATCTCGACAACGTTACCGAATTGGCTGCCACCGCCCGTTCCCGCAGCGGTCAGCGTACGGAAGTCGCGCTGGTGTATTCGGTGATCCGCAGCCCTGAAATGGCGCCACTGAACGCGGTGGTCAACGTCAGGGATATGACCCGGGTGCGAGAGATGGAGGATATGCGTTCTTCGTTTTTGTCAATGCTCGGTCACCAACTCCAAACGCCGCTCGCCATCATCAAGGGATACACCAATACCATCGGGCGAGCCGACGCCGAATGGGACACCGCCACGTTGAAGCGCAGTATGGAGGCCATTGAAGAAGAAACCGACCACATGAGCCAGTTGATGAACCGGTTGCTGCTGGCCTCGCGCCTGGAAACCGGAGCCTTGCCATTGAACTGTGAGCCAGTGCAGTTGTCCGCGTTAGCTGAGAAAGTGGTCGGCAGAATGCAGTCGACTTCCAAAATTCACCAGTTCACAGTGGCCTTTCCGCCCGACTTTCCCGCCATACACGGAGACCCGGGGCTGCTGGAAGAGGTGTTGATAAACCTGGTAGACAATGCCGTGAAGTACTCGCCTGGCGGGGGTCCGTTGGACATAACGGGCGCTATCGACGCTGAGAACCGCGTTTGTTTGACGGTGACCGACACGGGCGTTGGTGTGCCGCGTTGGGAGAGCCGCCGCATATTCGAGAGGTTCCACCGATCGCAAAACCCGGTGTCGATGCAAACCCGTGGCATGGGAATTGGTCTGTACATCTGCGACGCCGTGATGACGGCTCACGGCGGCGAAATCAGCGTGGACAGTAGCCTGGGGCAAGGCTCCGCCTTTACGTTGACGTTCCCTGATATTTCGGAGCGATAAACATGACCTCATCCGAGAGCCGTACCATCCTGGTGGTTGATGACGAGCCGCACATCGTGCGCTTTACGGCGATGAATCTGGAAGTTGAAGGCTTTCGCGTCGAAACCGCCGGCAATGGGTTGGAAGCGCTGGAGGTGCTCGATCAACGCGGTCCCGTCGACCTGGTGGTGCTGGACGTGATGATGCCCGAACTGGATGGCTTTGAGACCTTGCGGCGCATCCGTGACCAATCATCAGTACCGGTGATTTTCGTAACGGTGCGTGGAGATGAAGCTGACCGGGTAGCCGGTCTCGACCTCGGCGCCGATGACTACTTGACCAAGCCGTTCAGCCCCCGGGAGTTGATATCGCGCATTCGGGCATTGTTTCGGCGCATTGAGGCGACGGACCCGCCGCGTCTGCACGACGTGGTGGTCGATGACTGGCTCACCATAAATTTTGACCAGAGCATGGTGATTACAGATGGGCGCGAAGTTCACCTGCGCCCTACCGAATATCGGTTGCTATATCAGCTGGTAAACAACTCCGGCCAACTACTCAGCCACGATAACTTGCTGGAAAGAGTGTGGGGCCCGGAGTACCGGGGTGAGCACCAATACGTCCGCACGTACGTTACCTACCTCAGGCAGAAACTGGAACGCGACCCCCGCAACCCGGAGTACATATTGAGCGAACGGGGACTGGGTTACCGTTTTAAAGACCTGGACCACTGAGCCCACGGTTGCGCTCCATGGCAATGCGTTGCGCCGTTTCCTCCGGAATCTGGTCGGTGAGGGTAATCCTGTCCACCCATTTGATGCTGGCGTAGCAGGCTTGCCCGATGCTAACCAGGCGGCAGGGCCCACCGTGTTGTCCCGGCAACGGTGCGCCGTTCAGCCGCGTGGCGAGCAATACCTCGCTGGCTTCAGCGCCAGCCAACTGCACGGAGATGGTATAGTCGGCGGCCGATATCGCCGCGTAGCGAGCGCGATGCGATACACCGGCGTCGTTGAGCAGGATTTGCAGGGGCACACCTTCCCATTGCTGGTCGGCCACGCTCCAACCCTCAACACATCGGAAATCGTCCGTGATGGCGCTGTCGGTCAACCGAACCAGGTCGGATGCGGAGTAGCGTCTGGGCCGGGTTACCAATCCATCAACCACCAGCCCGGACCAATCGTCGGGCCGCCCGTGGTGGTTGTCGAAAACGGGTAACGAGCTTCTGGTGGTTACAGAATCGTCTGAGGGCATATGCATACCTCTTTTCGCTAGCAATCCGGGCCGGCAGCGGGGAATGAGCTTCAGGCCGGCACGCCACGAGTCATCGTAATGGCTACGGCGACTATGATAATGGTTAGCGCCACATTGACTCGGGCAATCCAAACGATGGTTTTGCGCAATAATGGCAGGCGCGGATGGGGCTCGTCTCCCGCTTGCATCGCCTCAATCAGGCGATTGACATATGGGCCCAGGATGAAATCGTGCATGAAGCTCAGCCACACGACAACCGCAACGAGTGCAACTTTGAGTTGCAACGTGCCGATGAAATGCCCGCCTGCGCTGAAGAATTCGCCGAAGCCGACACCATACCGAGTGGGCAGAATGTACAGCCCAGTGGCAATCATCAGAACGATACAGATCCAGGAGATGACCCGAAACCGCCGCGCCATCGCTGCCAGCATCCCCACCGGCGGATTGCCAGCTCCGGCAGGTTGGCCAGGCGCCGGGGCAAAACGGCGCATCACCGGGATCAATACCAAAGCCAGAAACAGGCTGCCGCCGATCCAGATGATGCCGGAACCCAAATGTATGAAAACCGCAGCTTGATACACGGTGTGCCCGATTGCCCTTTTAGTTAGTCTGTTCTCATAGCGCCAAACTGATAGACCCAGCATACACCAGCTCTCCAACCTACGGGCGCGAAGGCGTAATCGCCCCACGCGTACCCGCCTTTGTCGTCGCGAACGTAGCGTGGCAATCTAGTCGCCGTAGCAACTACGGTTCGCCGACGTGTGTTCAACCTCATCGAGATTGCCACGTCCCTCGACGAGCTCGGGATGACCGGGCGCTCGTCGCAATGACAGATTAAAGTGGGTACGCGTGAGCGTCAGTGGCGGTTGAATGCGGGCCCGGGGACGGTTATGCTGGTAATGAGCCACCGCCGCCCGAATAAGGGCCGGCTCCAAGAACGGCGCCAAGGGAGAATGACGATGCGTTTGGAAGGTAAAGTTGCCATCGTGAGCGGTGGCGCTCACGGAATGGGTTCCGTTGAGGCGAAGCTTTTCGGGTCCGAGGGCGCCAAAGTAGTTATTGCCGATATTCGCGACGAAGACGGGCGCAAGGTGCAAGCCGAAATCAACGAAGCCGGAGGGGATGCCGTCTACGTACATACCGACGTCACCAAAGAAGCATCGTGGGTGAATGTGGTGTCCGAAGCAGTTTCCAACTTCGGTCGTCTGGATATTTTGGTGAACAACGCCGGTATCAGTAGCCGCGCCGTTCCCGACGATAACAGTCTGGAAGCGTGGACGCGCATCATGGACATCAACTCCACAGGCGTCTTTCTAGGCACCAAACACGCCATCGAACAAATGCTCCTAAACGGCGGCGGTTCCATTGTCAACATATCGTCCATCGCCGGATTCGTGGGGATGCTCAGCGGACACCCGGCCTACAACGCGTCCAAAGGTTCAGTGCGCATTTTTAGCAAGGCGATGGCGGTGCGATACGGTAAGGAAAAAATCCGCGTCAATTCCGTGCATCCCGGGTTCATGCCGCCGATGATGGGGAACGTTTCCACCGATGACGTACGCACCGGTCGCCGGGAAATGATTGAAGATCAGGTACCCATGGGTCGTGAAGGTCGGCAGGAAGAAGTCGCCAACGCCGTGTTGTTCCTGGCCAGCGATGACGCGTCCTACATCACCGGCACCGAGTTGGTGGTTGACGGCGGGTTCACCGCCCGCTAGACACTGACCCGTTTGCCGGCTAAAGCAGTTTCTGAGGTTGCCCAAATGCCCATCGTTGAAGTAACAATTGTCCGACGCTGCGCGCGTTGCCGTTATGAAATCGGGACCATGACCGTCAAAAAGGACAATATGCGCCTGATGACCAGCGAGTTGGCGTGGTGTGAGCACTGCGGCGCCGATTGCCAGGAAGTGCGCGACATTCTCGACCGCGGACCCACTGTGGCCGGGGAGCAGGCCAGCTATCCCGGTAACCCTCCGGCGGATGACCTGAGCGCAGCGGAATTTCGGCGACGTCGCACTGCCCGGCCGGGTGCCTAACAGACCAGGCGGCATTGATGTTTGCGGCAGACGCCATTTTGGAACTGGGCCGATTGGCCGAATCCCCGGAGGCTGATCGGGTCGGCGGAGATTTTAACTTGGGGTTGGGCGCTTTGCTCATTGCAGCCGCCGAATACCCGGATATCGATATTGAAAGCAGCGTGGCCAACCTGGACCGTATGGCCGAAGCCGCCGGCGGGCGTCTCGCCGCCGACTCGACGAGCTTGCAGCAACTCAACACCATCACCGATCTGCTGTTCGGCGTCATCGGATTTTCGGGGAACACGGAGGATTACTACGATCCCCGCAATTCGTACCTCAACGACGTGTTGGAGCGGAGATTGGGCATTCCCATAACGCTGTCGGTCATCTGTATCGAGGTTGGCCGCCGTATGGATGTGCCGGTGCAGGGGATCGGTATGCCCGGCCACTTTTTAATCAACCACCGTGATGAGCCTAATTTCTTTGTGGACACGTTCAACGGTGGCTTGTTGCTCAATCAGGATGAATGCGGGGCGCTGTTGCGGGAATCTGCCGGCGACCAGGTAAACCTGGAAGCGCATCATCTGAATCCAATTACCCCCCGTGAAATGCTGGCGCGCTTGCTGCGCAACCTGAAGGCAATTTACTGGGACCGCGAAGATTTCGACCGTTGCATTTCGACGATTGGCGGGTTGATGGCAGTGTTGCCCGACCGCCCGGAGGAACGGCGCGACCGTGGCGTGGTGCACCTGAAAGCCGGCAATCATCGGCAATCCGCCGAAGATTTTGAAGCGTATCTGGAAGCAATGCCGGGAGCTGAGGATGCTGTCACAGTGCGGAACGCGCTCGACAGGCTGCGAACCGGCCAAAGCGAATAGCGTCAACGACTATTCAGCGCAATTATGCTTCGCTACATTCTCATCGGCATCGGCATCTTCGCCATCATACCCATTGCTTGGTTGGCCTGGTGGCTGGGCGCCCCGCTCATCACGTCAAACCAGGTGAACGAAGAGTTCCCCCGGGCGAATCGGGCGGCGGTGCCGGACAGCATGAGCATGGCCGAGGTGGAGGCCTTGATGGTGACAGCGTCCCAAATCGAAACCGAGGTCGCAGAGCAGATGCCGGCAATGCCGTCCGCGTCAGGCCAGGCGGCCGAGCCAACGGTATATTTGACCGGGCAATTCAGGGACGCCGACTCATTCCATAGAGGCTCCGGTACGGCAACGGTGTACGATTTGGGCGACGGCAGCGAATCCATACTGCGGCTGGAAGAATTCAGGGTTACCAATGGCCCAGACCTGCGCGTCCTGCTAGCCTACGTTCCTGATCCGGCGGATCGTGATGAACTGGCTGCCGGAGGCTATGTTGAACTGGAAAAACTAAAAGGCAACGTCGGTTCGCAAAACTACGAAATCCCGGAAAGCATCGAATTGAGCGCTGTGCAAAGTGTGGTCATATACTGTCGTCCGTTCCACGTCGTGTTTAGTGTGGCCACGTTGTCGGCTCCGGACTCCTAGTCAGCTCAACACTGGAGCCGTACTCCTCCACGGTTGCCTTCCCAGTGGTGTGTGGAGCCACATGCTATGATCGGTGCAAATTCATGGGCGTTGACGTAAGCCGGCAGGGAGGCAAACCTGATGCCAATTGAGCAAGTGTCTCCGGGTCTGGAACGCATTATCGACCTGGATCAAGAGGTGGAATGGCTGGCCAGCGGCTTCGGCGGAGACGGCACCGCGATGGGGCTACCCTGGTGGCCGGCGGAAGGCCCGGTCTGGTTCCAGGAAGGTGGCTACCTGTTGTTCAGCGACATCGGCCAGAATCGGCGGATGCGCTATAACGATGCAGACGGTCTGTCGCTGTTCCAAACCGGCACCAATGAGGCCAACGGACTGACTCGCGATCCGCAAGGCCGACTGCTGGCGTGTGAGCACGATGCCCGTCGGGTTACGCGACAGGAAGCCGACGGCAGCATTACCGTGGTGGCGGACGACTACCAGAGTAAACGCCTGAACCGCCCCAACGATCTGGTTGTGAAATCCGACGGCGCCATCTACTTTACCGATCCATACCGAGACACCTACCCCGACATGCAGTTGGGATATGCTGGAGTTTATCGAGTGTCGCCCGACCTCGCTGACATTACGCTGCTAGTGGACGACTACGTTGGTCCCAATGGCCTGTGCTTTTCACCCGGCGAAAGCAACCTGTACATCAACGATTCGCGTGTCGGACTCATCAAGTCGTGGGACGTTCGCCCGGATGGCGGCATAGAGAATCCCCGGTTGCTTTGCGTACTGGCCGACGAAAGGCCAGGCGTTCCAGACGGGATGAAATGCGACCTCGAAGGCACCATATACAGCACCGGCCCGGGCGGCGTCTGGATTATCGCACCGGATGGGCGCCACCTGGGCACGATCGCGTTGGGCAGTGGCAAGCGAGCGACCAACGTCGGCTTCGGTGGAGGCGACTGGCGCACACTGTACATTACGACATTCGAGGAACTGTGTCGGGTGCGCGTGAACATTCCGGGGGTGGCGGTGCCTCGAATCATTTGACGCAACCGTTTAAGGCAAATTAAAAAGAAACCCGCCGCTGGCCCTACATAGCCGGCGGCGGGTTTCTATTTGCCCGGGCGACTTGGCTATTTGCCGCTACGGATGTAATCGGCAATTTTTTCACCAATCATGATGGTGGTGGCGTTGGTGTTGGCGCGGATGCAATCCGGCATTACCGACGCGTCGGCGACCCGGATATTTTCCAGGCCATGGATTTTGCCTTGCTGGTTCACCACAGCCATCCCGTCGCTGGCTGGTCCCATTTTGCACGTTCCGGAGACATGATGAGATGTCCCGGAATTTCGCATCAACCAATCGTCCAGAGCCGCATCTGAAACCAGTTCGGAGTCCACTGGATTGACTCGCTCCAGCAGGAGGCGCCGGTAGTTCTCGTGTTCGCCGATTTCGATACATGTTCGAATGCCTTTGCGCATGCGCTCCAGGTCAAATGGCTCCTCATAGTAGTTGTAGTCGAGGTAAGGGTATTCCAGAGGGTCGTTGGACTTCAGCCGCAGTTCACCCTTGCCCAGCGCGAGTTGCAGGCTGGCGCTAATGCCAATGTAGTTTTCGTCGTCATCAATGACTACCTGCGCCGGCCGGTGCTCGGACGTCATCAGCAGTGGAGAAATCTGCATATCATTACGCAGGTATGAATCCTCCACGGTGTAGCGCAGTCCCACCTGGATGGCGGCGGCCTGCACGTCGGGGCGATCGCCCGCAGCACGGAACAGCACGCACGCGGAGGGATGGTCGCGCAGGTTCTGCCCCACGCCGGGCAGATCGTGAACCACCGGGATTCCCACCTCGCGCAGATGGTCTGCGGGGCCGACGCCGGAGAGCAACAACAGTTGTGGTGATGCGATCGCTCCGCTGCTGACGATGATTTCGTTGCCTTCAACGGTGAAGCGTTCACCGCTGCTTTCCACCTCCACTCCAATGGCGCGGTTGCCGTCGAACACGACCCGGCAAGCCTGCACGTTGGCCCGGATGGTCAAGTTGAGCCGGTGGCGAGCCAGGTTGAGGTAAGCCAACGCCGTGCTGATCCGCACTCCGTCCAGCGTGTTGCGTGCCCGAGGCGATACTCCGGTTGATTCAGGGTGGTTTTGATCTGGATCATCGTTGAACCCCAGCGCGACGCAAGCCGCTTTGAACGCTGAGGAATGCGGCAGCCACTCGTCGGGCCGGTAACGGCGCACCGGAATCGGGCCATCGGTGCCGTGCCAGTCGTCCTGGAAATCGTGGTCGTTTTCCATGCGGCGGAAGAACGGCAAGACGCTGGTGTAGCCCCATTCGTCGTTGCCCCACTCGGCCCAGCGGTCGTAGTCTTCCGGTATGCCCCGGTACAGCACCTGACCGTTAATTGCAGAGGAACCTCCGGTGGCTTTCCCGCGCGGGATAACCAGGTCGGTTTGCTGGGCGGTTACCCTGGCGCTGTATGCCCAACTGTGCGGGCCGTAGGCCGAGAAAAACACGTTATTGCCCAGCTTCAGGTCGTCAGGCAAATGGTCGAAATCGGGATAGTCGGGGCCGGCTTCAAGCAGCAACACTGTCTTGTCCGAATCCTCAGAGAGTCGAGTGGCAATGGTGCCGCCAGCCGACCCGGCGCCCACCACGATATAGTCGTATCGCATCAGAACCTCCGTAGATTGAGTACCTCGATTGGCGAGTTTAATACTATCTGACTCGTCTGCGCCGGGCAAGGAATCGGCGTTGGTCCAAGCTCTGAATCTCCGTTCCTGGTGACATTTCATCATTGTGGTCTATTTTGACCCTATGATAGAATCGGCGCCGTGATAACGTCTACTGGTGATTTGGGTTGTTGGGTTGCGCTGAGTCAGGTGCCGCGCCTGGGTGCGGCGAGATTTCGGCTGCTGGAAACGTACTTCGAGGGCGACTTGGCCAAAGCGTGGACCGCATCCACCCGTGAACTGCGAGCCGCCGGCATCGGTGGAGCTGTTGCTCAGAATGTGGTTGCGACTCGCGACGCTATAGAACCCGACCAGGAACTCGAAAGGCTGGCGAAATGTGGGGTCGTCGCGTTGACGTGGCGTGATGCTGCGTACCCGATGCGCCTCGCGGAAACCGCAGACGCTCCGCCCGTGCTGTACGTCAAGGGCACGTTGTTGCCGGAAGATGACACCTCGATTGCGGTGGTGGGCACCAGGCGACCGACCGAGTACGGGCGCCGCATCACTGCCGATCTTTGCGCGGCGCTTGCTGCCAGAAACGTAACGGTGGTGAGCGGCCTCGCCCTGGGCATCGACGCCCGAGCGCATACCTCCGTGTTGGACGCCGGCGGTCGCACCGTAGCGGTGTTGGGCAACGGTCTGGATATCGTGTATCCCAGCGAAAATAGTCGGCTTGCTCAGCGTATCCTCGCCGAGGGTGGCGCCCTGGTCAGCGAGTTTGTTCTCGGCGTTCGGCCAGAAGCATCCCACTTTCCCCGTCGCAACCGCATCATCAGCGGGATGACACTGGGAACACTGGTTACTGAAGCCAGCGAAACCAGCGGCACTCGTTGGACTGTATACCACGCTCTGGAACAGAATCGGGAAATATTTTGCGTGCCGGGCAGTGTTTATTCGGCCTCCAGCAAGCTCACCAATCGGTTGATCCGAGATGGCGCCAAGCTGGTAACCGAAGTTAGTGATATATTGGTGGAAATAGGGTTGGATGATGACCCCAAGCAAATGCAGCTTGAAATGAATAGCGATAGCCAGAATGCCGCCGCCAACCCAGACCATTCATTGGACGCAAAGCCAGAGCACGGAGTGAAAGGCAAAGCACGCAACACTAACCAGATGTGGTGCGATTCAGAGATGGCTGAGCCCGCGGACCCCGACGAAGCAGAATTGTTGAATCATCTGTCCACCGAACCGACCCACATCGACGACCTGGCCCGCCTGAGCGGACAGCCAATTAACCAGGTTAGCGGCCTGCTCACTATGCTAGAGTTGAAGGGTCTAGTGGAACAAGTCGGCAGTATGCACTACCTGTTATCGCACTAAGATCGCACTTATCCGGAGACAATCTAAACTGATGCCGCCCAAGACCGGGACCAAAAAACCCGCCGCCAAGCCTCGCGCAACCACGAGCCGTACCGTCAAAGCCAAGTCCACCGCCTCCAAAGGCAAAGCCGGGCAGACTACTGCTGCCCGCCGCCGCAGTGCGGTAGCATCGGCAGACGGCAAACGCCTGGTGATCGTCGAGTCGCCGGCCAAAGCACGCACGGTCGGCGAGATCCTGGGCAAAGACTACGTGGTAACGGCGTCGATGGGCCACGTCCGAGACCTGCCGAAATCGACGCTGGGCGTGGATACGGACAACGACTTCACCCCCAAGTACGTCACGCTCAGGGACAAACAAACGCTGGTTACCGATTTGAAAAAGTCGGCCCTCAAAGCTACCGAAATCTTCCTGGCGACTGACCCAGACCGTGAGGGGGAGGCCATTTCGTGGCATCTCCAGAACGCTGCCGGTTGGGGCGAAGGCGACCGCGTTCCGAAGCGAGTGGTCTTTCACGAAATCACCAAACAGGCCGTGGAAGAAGCCTTCGAGCAACCTCGCGAGATCAATATGCAGTTGGTCAACGCGCAGCAGGCGCGCCGGATCCTGGACCGCTTGGTGGGTTATGAAATCAGTCCGTTGTTGTGGCGTCGTGTGCAACGCGGGCTTTCTGCCGGCCGGGTTCAGTCGGTTTCCTTGCGGATGATCGTTGACCGGGAGCGGGAGATAGCCGTTTTCGTACCCGAGGAATGGTGGACTCTGGAAGCAGACCTGCACAAAACCCTTGACCTGCCAGATACCCCGGAATCGTTTACGGCCACGTTGCACTCAAGGACGGGCGCGCGCCGCCGCATATCCATCGCTAACGAGGACGCCGCCCGGGCATTGGAGGCAGAACTCTCCGGCGCTGAATATTCCGTGGAAAGCGTTGAGCAAAAACCGCGCCGGCAGCGTCCTTCGGCCCCATTCATCACCAGCACCATGCAGCAGGACGCAGGCCGCAAGCTGCGATTCACCGCCCAGCGCACGATGGCCGTGGCGCAACAGTTATACGAAGGTTTGAACATTGGGGCGGAAGGTTCGGTTGGGCTAATCACCTACATGAGAACCGACAGCGTCAACGTGGCCGAATCCGCCGTGCGAGAAGCGCGCGAATTCATCGGTGAACGGTACGGGAAAGAATTCATTCCCGACAAACCACGGGCGTATCGCACGCGCAGCAAGAACGCTCAGGAAGCCCACGAAGCAATTCGGCCGACGTCCACCCGACGCGATCCGCGCAGCATGGCAACCTATCTGAACCCGGAACAGCTGCGGCTTTACACCTTGATTTGGGAACGGATGGTCGCCAGCCAAATGTCGGATGCCGTTCTGGAAGCCACCACCGTACAAATTGACGCTCGTTGCCAGGCGCCGTCGGACTCACAGTTCCGTTTCCGGGCCACCGGTTCGGTGCTGCGCTTCGCGGGATTCCGAGCAGTCTACATGGAGGGACGGGACGATGCTGGCGATAATGAGGAAAACGCGCTGCCTCAACTATCAGCCGGCGACGCGTTGACCAACGAAAAGTTGGCTGCCAATCAACACTTCACGCAACCACCACCGCGTTACACGGAAGCCACGTTGGTGCGGGCAATGGAAGAGAAGGGGATTGGTCGGCCCAGCACCTATGCGCCAACTATCGCCACGCTCATCGACCGGGGATATGTGGAGCGGGAACAAACCCGGTTATCGCCAACGCGAACGGGTATCACTGTTACCGACCTGCTGACCGAACACTTTACCGACGTGATGAATCTGGACTTCACCGCCCGTATGGAGAAAGACCTGGACGACGTGGCACAAGGTGAGCGGGAATGGGTTCCGGTGCTGCGCGACTTCTACCACCCATTTCATCAGGCGGTGGATAAGGCCAACGAAACCTTCGCCAGCGCCGAGGCGACGGATGAGGTCTGCGAGAAATGCGGCGAGCCAATGTCAATCAAAACTGGTCGCTTTGGGCGGTTCCTGGCCTGTACCGGATATCCGAAATGCCGGAATACCAAAGACATGGGCGACAACCCGGACCGGCCATTCGAGGAAGAAACCGACGAAATTTGCGAAAAATGCGAACGACCTATGGTGATCAAAGTCGGGCGCTACGGCAGGTTCCTGGCCTGCACCGGCTACAACGCGGATGAGAATTCCTGTGAAAACCGCCGCAATCTGGTAAAAAAGAGCGGCGTGCCATGTCCAAAATGCGGAGGAGACCTGGTGGAACGCCGGTCTCGTAAATCGCGTCGGCCATTCTGGGGCTGCGCCAATTACCCTGATTGCGATTTCCTGGTCAACACGCAACCGCTAACCAGCAAGTGCCCAGTTTGTGAAGGGATGTTGGTAGCGGCCGCCAAGGGGCAGGCTGCCTGCGTAGACGCCGCTTGCAAGTGGAAAGGCGATCCACCGACGGACGGCACTGACACGCCAACCGATGCGGCGGAGTTGGTAACCGTTGGCGACTAGCACCGCAATTGATCCGGAATCAAACCCGGCGTGTGGAGACTGTGCCCCAGCCACGCCGGAATTGTTGGCCCGTTACGATCGTTACTTGACGGGTCAACGGCGGCTATCCTCCAACACGCGTCGCATCTATCTGGCCGACCTGGCGAGCTATCTGGCTTACTGCCGTAAGGAAGGCTTGTCGTTGCAGGACATGGACCGGCAGCTCGTGCGCGGTTACGTTGCACATTTGGCCACGGCAGGCAGAACCGACGGCAATGTACCCGCTGGTTACGCTCGGGTTAGCGTCGTCCGCAAGCTAACTGCGTTGCGCACATTTTATAAATTCCTGGTTCAGGAGGGTTGGTTCGTCACAACCCCGGTACCATCCGCCCGGTCTTTCCCCATCAAAGTTGAAAAACCGCTGCCATCGTTCTTGGGCAAGAACGAAGCGGTGCGGTTATTGGCGGCTCCGGACGACAGCTCGCCCCTGGGGCTGCGCGATAAGGCCATTCTGGAAGTGTTGTACGCGTGTGGCGTTCGGCTGGCCGAGATCGAAGGCATGAACGTGGACGATGTTTATCCGGAGCGGCACGAGATTCTGGTGCGCGGCAAGGGCGATAAAGAACGTTGGACGTTGTTCGGCGAGCCGGCTGCGGTCGCTCTGAGAAACTATCTGCAAGATGGCCGTCCCCACCTGACCGCAAGTAGCGCCAGAACCAATCCGCTCTTCGTCAATCGTTACGGAAATCGGTTGTCGCGGCGCAGCATCGAAAAGATAGTGCGTGGATACGCCGCCCGCGCCGGACTCAAAGCTGGCATCCATACACATACGCTACGCCACAGCTTCGCCAGCCATATGCTGGAAGGGGATGCAGACCTGCGGGTGATTCAGGAGCTGCTTGGACACAGCAATGTGTCTACCACGCAAATCTATACCCATATCACGAAGCAGGAGGCGCGGCGTGCGTACCTGAACTTTCACCCCCTGTCCGAAGGTTCTGGCGGTGCAGACGTAGCGTCAGACGGCGTGGCAGTTGCTGACTCGCAGGCTACGGATCCGATCTGATCCAACGAACCGGTTGTTCCTTCACCAAGAACATCCACCAAGATCGTCGATACTGAGAGCGTCAATGTGACCAAGATTCTGGTATTGCACGGTCCCAACCTGAACATGCTGGGCCAACGGGACCCCGGGCACTACGGCACCCTGACCCTGGCAGACATCGATCAGCGAATCGCTGAAGCCGCCGGGGCACACGGGGTCGATGTGGAGTGTTTCCAGTCCAACCACGAGGGCGAGCTCATCGATTGTTTGCAAGCGCAACGCGGGGACATTGACGGCGTCGTGGTGAATGCTGGCGCCTTAACTCACTACGGTTTGTCGCTAAAAGATTCTTTGACTGATGCTGGCGTGCCCGTGATCGAGGTGCATCTCAGCAATATTCACGCCCGCGAAGAATGGCGGCGGCGCTCCGTTCTGGCAGACACCGTGCGAGGCCAGATTGCCGGTCTAGGGTGGAGAGGCTATACTGCTGCTGTGGAAGCCTTGGCTGGAATCATCGCCGACGAAGCGTCATAACGTCCTGGGCGAACTTTCACGCACCCACTATTTTCGCGCGTGTCATGCCTGATTACCGGCGTCCGGGTAATCCGCCTATGGGAGCACCGACATGAGCCTCAACTTTAGCGACCTCAACAAGGGCATGGTGATCGAACTGGAAAACCAACCCTGGCAGGTGATGGATTACGAGCGCCATAAGATGCAGCAACGCGCACCCGTTACCCGCATCAAAATGCGCAACCTCATCAGCGGGGCAGTGATAGAGCGGACCTTCCAGCGCTATGATACCGCATTCAGCCTGGCCGAAATCGATGCTCGGGACACGCAATACCTGTATACCGACGGTTCGCACTATTTCTTTATGGATCAGGAAACCTTCGATCAACACGAATTGACCGAGGCACAATTGGGTAGTTCTTTGGGTTATCTCAAAGAGAGCATGATGGTTGAGGTGGTGTTCTACAAGGGCTCAGCCATAAACGTAAACCTCCCCATCCACGTGGATCTGGAAGTTGTTGATACGCCACCGGCGTTTCGGGGTGATACAGCCCAAGGCGGCAACAAACCCGCCACGCTGGAAACCGGCTTGCGCATTACCGTGCCCCTGTTCATAACGCCGGGAACAGTGGTTCGAGTCGACACTCGTAACGGTTCATATTCCGAACGCGTGTCATAGACCAGAGATTCGGTGATCTGCCACACATTGCGGCGCTGATGCTCTCGCCGACCGTTTACTCCGTCGCCCAGGTGGGTGTGTATCTCAAGGAAAAACTTGAGTCGGATTCACTGCTGTCCAGTTTGACTGTGCAGGGCGAGGTGGCCAATCTGCGGACGGTAGCGTCGGGGCACTCGTATTTCACCTTGCGCGGCGATGGCAGCAGCATCCGCTGTGTGATGTTCAGGGGCCGTTCCGGTCAGGAATACCTGGACGAGGGTCAAGAAATATTGGCCGGCGGGACGTTCACTTTCTATCCGCCGTCAGGGGAGGCCAACCTGCAGGTCGTCGCGGCCTTGCCAGTCGGGGAAGGAGCCCTGGCTCTGGAGTTGGCCCGTCTGCGCCAGGCGCTGCAATCGGAAGGGTTGTTTGACCCGTCTCGAAAACGTCCGCTACCGCTATTCCCCCGGATGGTGGGCGTAGTAACTTCTCCAAGCGGAGCCGTATGGCAAGACATACAAAACGTGGTCCGCCGCCGCTACCCGTTGACCCGATTGCGACTGTGTCCATCCGCTGTACAAGGCGAGGCAGCCGCCGGCCAAATTGCCTCCGCCATCACCAGACTCAACACTGAGTCGATGGTTGACGTGATTATCGTTGCCCGTGGCGGCGGGTCGCTGGAAGACCTGTGGTGTTTCAACTCCGAGGAGGTAGCCCGCGCCATATTTGCGAGCAAAGTTCCGGTAGTCTCCGGCGTTGGCCACGAAACGGATTACACCATCGCTGACGACGTGGCAGACCAACGAGCGCCCACTCCATCGGCCGCGGCCGAATTGGTTACGCCCGACTCCAGGCAATTGATGGCCAACGTTCACTCCGGACGACAGCAGGCTGCCTACGCCATGAACTCAGTAGTGACCAAGCACCGTAACGGCGTGGAACGGTTGTGGCAACGTCTCACGCGGCGCGCCCCGGATGTCGGACTCATGAAACGACAGGTCGACGATTTGCAAACCAGGGCAGCAACCCGAGTATTGCTGCGCAACGACTATCTCAAACGCGACGTTTCGATGCTGCACGCCCGACTCACCGCGTTGGAGCCTGCTGCAACATTGCGTCGCGGTTATGCAGTGGTCAACCGGTCGGCAGACGGCACCATAATCACCCACCCTCAGCTGGTAGCAGACGGCGACCCGCTCGACATTACTGTCGCTGGCGGGGTCTTGGCAGCGACTGCCGGGAGTCAGGCCGACCACATTGCTCAAAGTCGCCAGGAACCAGTGCCGGCGGTGAGCCACATCGAACCGAACCTACCGGATGTACATGCCGACGACGATGCACTGTTGCCAGAACCCGGCCCCGTCGCTCCCCGACGTCAAGCTCGTCGGGGCCGCAAGGCTGCGCCGGCGCCTCCTCCAGCCATGCGGCAGCTGCTCTGACCCGTGCCGCTGAGTCGATGCATTCAATGACGGAACCGATTACCGACGCATGGCATGCTGAATTGGCGGCGCAGCCCTTTGAAGAGGTGTACCGCCGCCTGGAAGAAACCGTGTCTCAGCTGGAGCAGGGCGAACTGTCGCTTACCGATTCGGAACGTCTGTATGTGCAAGGCATGGAGCTGGCGCACAGATGTCAGCAACTGCTCACAGAGACAGAATTGCGGATTACCCAGGTTGGCGAACCTGATGACGGCCGTTCGACCGCTAGCGCCCCCGCCAGCAGCGCTAGCGACGACTGGTCGATTCCTCCGGCTCCGGAACCGGATGACCCGTCGCTATTTGAAGATGACGACGACCTCCCATTCTGAAGTTCAGTGGCGAGTCGTGACAACCACGTGCTGCGCGTAGGCTGGTTTTCCACCGGGCGGGGCGAAGGCTCGCGCGGGTTGCTCAATTTCGTGTGCCAGGCCATCGCTAACCGCAGGCTGAATGCAACCATCGACTTCGTGTTCAGCAACCGGGAGCCCGGCGAAGCTGAAGGGTCGGATGAGTTTTTCCGGCTGGTTCAGCAATACAGGATTCCGCTGGTTACGCTATCTTCCACCAGGTATCGCCGGGAGCATGGCGGTGGCGGGATGAATCGGCATCGCGCCGGATTCGACCGAAAGGCGATGCGGTTGTTGGAGCCTTATCAACCAGACGTGTGCGTCCTTGCCGGGTATATGTTGATATTTGGCGCCGAGATGTGCCAGCGCTATCCGTTGCTCAATTTGCATGGTGCATTGCCCGACGGTCCCACCGGAACCTGGCAATCGGTAATCTGGCAGTTGATTGAATCCGGGGCCACACGGACCGGAGCGATGATCCACCTGGCCACCGAACAGGTCGACCGGGGGCCGGTGTTGTCCCATTGCTCGTTGCCGATCATCGGGCGCGAATTCGACGCCGACTGGGAAGCAGTGACCGATAGCGGCATTAAGGAGTTGCAAGCTGCCGAGGGCGAGGACAACGCCCTGTTTCGCCGCATCCGTGAGGAAGGTTACCGCCGCGAACCACATTTGCTGTTAACTACGTTGCGGGCGGTGGCCGACCGGCGGCTCCAGGTGCGTCCAGGGGAAGCGCTGGATGGAGACGGAGAACCACTGGCGTACACGTACCGTCAGGGTCTGCCGTTGACCGACGAAATAGAAGCGACGATCGCTGCCGAAACGGCGTGATTAAGCGGTTTTCTTCTGGGGTTCAGCCGCCGCCTGCGCCAGAGCAGTTTTAAGAGTTACGTACCTGCCACCGCCGCGTCTGTACAGACGCGGGGAAGCGTCGCCGGTGATAGCATCGCTGTGCACGACGCAACGGGTGATGTCGGTGAGGGAAGGCAGCTCGTACATCACGTCAAGCAACGCGCCCTCCACGATATGGCGCAGTACGCGAGCGCCGGTTTGGTATGCTAGCGCCCGCTCAGCGGCGGCAACCATGGCATCGTCGCTGAATTCCAGCTGCACCCCGTCCAATCGGAAAAGCTGCTGATATTGTTTGACGATTGCGTTTTTCGGCTCCGCCAAAACCCTGACCAGAGCATCACGGTCCAAGGGTTGAAGGGAAGTTACCACCGGCAAACGCCCCACCAATTCGGGGATGAACCCGAATTCCAGCAAATCTTCAGGGGTCAACTTTTCCGGTGCGGTGGTTGACGGGTCGGCGTTGTCGTTTCGGCGCGGGTTGCGGGCCAGAAATCCCATGTTCGAGCCAATGGAAAGCCGTCGCGACGTGATCTCCTGCAATCCTTCAAAAGCGCCGCCGCAAATGAAAAGGATGTTGCGGGTATTGATCTGCAACATCTCCTGATGGGGATGCTTGCGGCCACCCTGGGGGGGAACATTAGCGACGCAGCCCTCGATGATTTTCAGCAATTCCTGCTGCACGCCTTCGCCGGCGACGTCGCGGGTTATTGAGCGATTCACGCCTTCTTTACGGGCGATTTTATCGAGTTCGTCGATGTAGATGATCCCATGTTCCGCCCGGGAGATGTCCCAGTCGGCAGCCTGAATCAGCCGCAACAGGATATTTTCGACATCCTCGCCCACATATCCCGATTCGGTCAGAGATGTGGCGTCGCAGATGGCGAAGGGTAGATCCAGCGTGCGAGCCAGCGTTTCGGCCAACAGAGTTTTTCCGGATCCGGTCGGCCCAATCAACAGAATGTTGGACTTCTGAACCTCAATTCCAGGGTTTGCCGCTTCGCTACGAATCCGTTTGAAATGGTTGTAGACCGCAACCGACAGCGTCTTTTTGGCTCTCTCCTGGCCAATGACGTATGCGTCGAGGTGGGCATAGATTTCGCGCGGCACCAGGGTCGGTGACGCTGCTTCGGGCCGGTCGGCAGAGTTGGCAGTCAGTTCAACGCGGTCGTCTCTGGACTGGATGCGCTTTTCCTCGGCAGCCGGGCGTTTCTTATTACTCCGTTCGGCTACAAGGGCGGCCAATTCTCGGATGCAATCAAAACAGATGCCGCCCCGAGGTTGCCCTGGTGGTCGCATCAACCGCCCCTGCGGGTATGAGGATCCGCAAAAAGCGCACCGTTGGGAGTTGCGGTTAGCGCTGCGGTTGCTGGTGCTCATTCCGCAATTTCCCTCCGGAGTTCTGAGTGGTGATTAGGTGTTTAGGCAGCTTCGGCTGTGACTTCCTCAATCGGCGCGCCCAGAATCTCATCCACGAGCCCGTACTCAATGGCTTCATCGGAAGTCAGGAAAAAGTCGCGGTCAGTGTCATCAGCGATCTTTTCGAACGACTGGCCCGTGGCGTCGGAAAGGATCTTGTTGAGCCGCTCTTTGAGCCGCACGATCTCGCGAGCCTGAATTTCGATGTCAGCCGCCTGGCCCTGGAAGCTGCCCACGTTGGGCTGGTGCAGATGGATAGTCGAGTTGGGCAGGCAATATCGTTTGCCTTTGGCGCCGTTGGCAAGCAGAACGGTCGCCATGCTGGCGGCGGTGCCGACGCAAATGGTGGACACTTCCGAGTTGATCAGCTTCACCGTGTCCAGGATCGCGAGCCCGGAGGAGATGTATCCGCCGGGGCTGTTGATATACATGCTGATGTCCCGGTCCCGGTCTTCGCGTTCCAGGTACAGCAATTGAGCAATGATGACGTTGGCAACCTGATCTGTAATCGGAGTGCCCAGGTAGATTATCCGTTCCCGCAGCAGCAGCGAATAGATGTCGAAGGCGCGTTCACCCCGGGGGCCCGATTCGATGACCATGGGGACAATGTTGCTGGGTTGCAGCAGGGGAGAATCTTGAAAGGGCATAACCATTGCGGTCTCCTAATACTTGGACGCCAACGGTCCTGAATTGCAAAGATTGACTTAGGCGGCGGATTTAATCAACGATTCCGGTAATTCCGTCAGTACGTGGTCGACAATACCGTACTGGACTGCACTCTCGGCATCCATCCAATAGTCCCGGTCGGAGTCGCGCGAAACCTTGTCGAACGGCTGACCGCAATTGTCGGACAGGATCGTATTCAGGCGTTGGCGCAGGCGCAGAATTTCCTGAGCGGTAATTTCGATGTCGGAGGCCGAGCCCTGTATGCCGCCCATCACCTGGTGAATCAGCACAGTAGAGTTTGCTGTACAGTACCGCTTCCCCTTGGTTCCGCCGGACAGGATCACTGCCCCCATGCTAGCGGCTTTTCCCAGGCAAACGGTCGAAACGTCGGGCTTGATTAGCTTCATCGTGTCGTATATTGCCATACCGTCCAGCACGGATCCGCCTGGCGAGTTAACGTACATCAGGATGTCCGTTTCGGAATCTTCCCAACCAAGATAGAGCAACTGAGACACGATTGCATTGGACACTTCATCATCTACGGCGGTGCCCAGATAAATGATGCGAGCCTGCAACAACAGGGAGTAAGGATTGAAGGCGCGCTCGCCCTCCCTGGTAGGTCTGATGATCCCCGGTAGCATGTTGGAAGGCAGTGCCAAGCCCGAGGGATTTTGGTCATTCAACATCTGGTTGATCTCCTGAAGTACAACGGAGTTTGGTTAGTCTCGGGTTTCTTCTTCATCATCGGCAGCAACCGCATCGGCAGCAATGGCTTCGTCGGCAATGGCTTCGTCGGCCGCACCGTCGGACTCGGTTTCTACGATAGCCTCGGCGGTAGCCTCTCCTGCTGCCCTGGCGTCTGGGTCATCGGATTCGTCGCCGGAGTCTAGGTTCCCCTGGGTGATTTCCGTCAACCGTTCCATGACGCGCCGGCTGTGGAGCGACCCGCGGATACCTTCTCGGGTGGATTCCATCCCAAGGTATTCGCGCAACTGCTCCAGATTGTCCTGTTCCGCACCCTCGCTGGACAATCCCAGCAGACGGTCGGTTTCGGATTGCACGTCTTCGTCTGAGATTTCGATTTCTTCGACTTGGGCCAGTTTGCGCATCACCAGGGCGCCAGTCAGTCGGCGTTCGGCGTTGGGGCGCATTTCTTCCCGGAATTCTTCGAGCGATTTGCCCAAGAACCGCAGGTAGGTTGTCAGGTCCAGGTTTTGTTGCCGCAGCATCCGGTCGCGCTCTTCCTGCATCGATTCCAGCTCTCGCTCGAACAGTATCGGAGAGGCGTTGACTACGGCCGCGTCGCACAAAGCTTCCAGGCTTTGTTGTTCCAACTGGTTACGGGCGGCGGATTCGGCCTGGGAGGTCAACGATTCCAGGATGTTGGCACGCAAAGCTTCCAGATCGTCTAACCCTTCACCGATGGATTTGGCGAATTCGTCATCAAGTTCGGGCAGGTTCTTCTCTTTGACGGAGAGCACGGTCACCTGGAATTGAACGTCTTTGCCGGCATACTGTTCCCGGGGGTAGTCCTCGGGAATCGTTACCATGAACTCGCGCTCCTCTTCCTCAACCATACCCAACAGGTTGGGTGCGAAGCCCGGGAAGGGAAGTACGTTTGCTTCTTCGGGCACGTACTCAACGTCGTCGTCTTCCACCACGGTTTCATCTTCGATGGTGCCGCGCACATTAAGGTTCAAACGATCCCCGTACTCTACCGCGCGTTCCACGGGCTCCCAGACGGCCTGCTCCTGCTGGATACGTTCGATCACGCGGTCAACGTCCTCATCGATTACTTCCGTGGTATCTGATTCGACGCGAATCGATAGGTAGTCTCCGAGGTCTACGGTGGGTTCAAGGGGAATGGTGGCCGTGAAGGAAACCGGTTCCAGGTCAGTTATTTCGATGCTGGGTTCGGCGAATGCCTCAACTTCCTGTTCACGCAGCACCTGGTCCAGCGTTTCGGGCACCATGAAATCCAGCGCTTCCTGGAGCAACGTGGGTCGGCCCAGCATTCGCTCAACGATGTGGCGAGGAGCCTTCCCCCGGCGGAAGCCAGGAATGTTAACTCGCGACACGGTGCGCCGATAGGAACGGTCGATAAACGGGTTCTCGTCCTCCTCGGCTAGTTCCACCGTGAGCGTCAGTTCGATGGGTGATGCGTTATCCCTGGTGACCTTCACCGTCGATACACTCCTAAAACGCCAATTGGGGTTACAGCAAACGCCGAGCAGGGCGGTCGATGCCGGCCTGCCCGGTTCATGCTGAGAGTATAGCATACCGAACGAATACGGCGAAACCCGACGCATTGAGCGACGCGGGCAACCGCCGGCCAGTCCGGTTCGCGGGGCTGCGCCACCGCTCCTGGAAGATTCCCGGCTTCAAGCGTTTCCATCGGTTCACCGGTTGGGACCAATTTTTTATCGGCACCAACATTAGGTTTTTGAAAAAATCGCCGAACTGTGCATTTTGAGTAGCAGGCGCAACCGCCCGTGCCTTTGCTAAATTGCGAGACATAAACCGGTAGGCAACTTCCTGTACGGCTATCCAAACCGCGTTTAGAGGGGAATACCAGTTGCGACCATCGCCGCCGGACATAGCCATAGCCGAGGCTGCGCCCTCCACCTGCGTGCCGGCAATCAGGAGTGCAAGGGCGCATGGTCTCCGAGTGCAACCTGCGCCGTGCCGATGGGAATGGCAGCAATCATGACACTAACTACAGCTTTGTCTGGGTTCAGGCCGGTAGCTTCTTACGACTCACCGTTCATTGGTCCATCCCAACGCGATCCGGCACCATCGGATCCAGTGCATGTCGACCCGGCACGCCGAGACGTAGAAACCGACGTTGGCCCTGCGGGGGAGTTTTTGCACCGCCCGGTCATGGTTATTGAGGCGATGGAGATGCTGGCCGTTCGCGCCGGCGGCGTGTATGTCGACGGGACGCTGGGCGAAGGTGGACACGCTCTGGCGTTGCTGGAGTCGTCCGAACCGGACGGTTACGTGCTGGGCATTGACCGTGACCCTCGGTCGTTGGCGGCTGCCCGCCGTCGCCTCGAGTTATACGGCGACCGTGTCACCACCGTCCACGGCAATTATTCGTCAATGGTGCAAATTGCGGCTGACCGAGGCGTCGATTCGGTCACCGGCATACTACTGGATTTGGGATTCTCGTCCAGACAAATCGGCGGCAACGGATATGGTCTTTCTTTTCAAACCAACGAAGCGCTGGATATGCGGTATGACACCTCCGGTGAATCGGCCGCTGACATCGTGAATGCGGCCGAGGAAGTGGAACTGGCCAACGTGATTTACCAGTTCGGAGAGGAACGCCGCAGCCGGGCAATCGCACGAAACATCGTTGCCAACCGTCCCATTACGACCACGGCGCAGCTGGCCGATGTAGTGGTCCGCGCGATCGGCGGGCCAAGGCGAGGCCGCCATCCGGCCACTCGCACCTTCCAGGCGTTGCGCATCGCGGTAAATCGGGAGCTGGAGCACCTTCAAGATGGTTTGAAGGCGGTCCCCGGTTTCCTCGTCTCTGGCGGCCGCTGCGTTGTCATCAGCTATCACAGTCTCGAAGACCGCATCGTCAAAGGATGGGTTGAACGAGAGACGGCAACCTGCATATGCCCTCCCGAACTCCCCGTTTGTGTATGCGAACACGTACCGACATTACGAACGATTCGGCGCCGTGTGATTCGACCGTCCGCCGCAGAAATTGTCGCTAACCCACGGAGCCGCAGCGCCCGGCTTCGGGTCGTTGAATGTATCTGAATAACGCTTCCGAATGACGCTTCTGAATTCAGTGGCGCAACGCGGAATCGGACAACCTCATCGCTCTACTTTCACCCATCAAAGGAAGGAACTGATCAATGGCCAGGGAACCTATTTACGCCGCCATCGACATCGGCACCAGCAAAGTCTTTTCCATCGTGGCGCGGTTGGGGCCAGAGGGCGAGCTGAAACCGTTGGGAACCGGCACCGCGCCATCCGTTGGTGTACGACAGGGAACCATCGACGACCTGGGTGAAGTCAAGGAGTCCGTCCGCGACAGCCTGAATGAATGCCTCCGTTACGTCGGTCGAAACCCGGTCAGCCATTTTTTTGCCGTAGTGAACGGCGACCATCTGGTCAGTGAGAACTCGTCCGAGTTGCTCAGCGATGGAAATGAGCTATTGACCGTAACGGAACAGCACCTGCGGGAGTTGATCGGCGGTTCGTCGGGAATGTTGCAGCAACAGGTAAACAGTCGCACTGAACAGGTTCTGCACATCATCCCGATGCGCTATCGGCTGGATGGGATGGCTGGGGTTCGCAACCCGACCGGGCTGCACACCAACGAATTGCAGGTCGACGCGCATATCGTGCGCGGCAAGTCGGTACCCATGGGAAATACAGTACGGGCATTGCAAACGTCTAAATTGCGCGTCGAAGGCCTGGTGGCCCATGCCCTGGCCTCGGGCGAGGGGATATTGACTGCGGACGAGCGCGAGATGGGTGTCGTCGCCATCGACATTGGGGCGGGCACCATAAAAATTGCGTGCTATCGGGAAGGAACCCCTTGCTTCTCGTCGGTCATCCCCGTCGGCGGCAACCAGTTAACCCGCGACATGGCCATTGCCCTACGAGCGCCCTACCAAATGGCCGAAGAACTGAAAATCGAGCACGGCCACGTCCTACCCGATGCCATACCGTCCACCGACGAAATAATCATGCCGGCGACGCAGGTTCACCCGAAACGCATCGTGTCGCGGCGAGAACTCTGCGAGCCGCTTTACCTGCGCTCACTGCAAATGCTGAAACTGATTCAGCAGGAATTGTCCCAGGCCGACACAGGGACTCCGCTGGCCGGTGGCGTAGTGCTGACCGGTGGCGGATCCAGGATGCCGGGTTTCGCCGAAATGACCGCACGCGGACTGGGAACGCAGGTTCGGATTGGTGTGCCTCTATGGTACGCCGGCCTACCCGAATCCCTGCGCCAACCGGAATACGCGGCGGCTTTAGGCGTGCTGCAATGGGCGGTGAAGCATCGAAACCAGCCTGATCGGGGCCGAGTCCGGGGAGAGGGAGATCGGAACTGGTCACCGGGATCTTTGCTGCGCCGTCCATTCTCGCGATCCGGAACGCGCCAACAGGAGCGCGACTAAGAAATCCCTGGTATCAGACCGACCCGCGAATATTACGACGCGCTGGGAATCGACTGTTGCCAACAAGCCAATTGCAAACGAAAAGTCGATTTTTGAAACCCAATAACAGCAGGAGGAACAACCACGATGATATTTCCAGATAATTCCGCTTCCTGGGAGCCCACTGGTGGCTTTGAAGAAGGCGAAGGCATGATTCCTGAAATTGGCCGCGGCGTCCCCCTGATCAAAGTATTTGGTGTTGGCGGTGGCGGCTGCAACGCGGTCAGCCGCATGTACAAAGAAAAGCTGCCCGTCGTTGAATACTATGCCCTCAACACCGACGCACAGCATCTGTCCCGCTGCGACGTGCACTATCGCATCGCGCTGGGCCGCAACCTTACTCGGGGTCTGGGCGCGGGAGCGCAACCCGAGCTTGGTCGGCAGGCGGCCGAGGAAGCCCGCGGCGATATCGAACAGGCGGTGCGGGGCGCCGACATGGTGTTCCTGGCGGTAGGCATGGGCGGTGGCACCGGCACCGGCGCAGCGCCCGTGGTGGCACAGATTGCCAAAGAATCCGGGGCACTGACCGTAGCCGTGGTCAGCCGGCCTTTTGCGTTTGAAGCTCAGACCCGCCGTCGCAACGCCGATGAAGGTCTGGAAAAGCTGCGCGACAACGTAGACACCATGATTGTCATACCCAACGACCGCTTGCTTGCCATCAACGACGAGCAGGCCGATTCCTACACGTGGGAAGACGCCTTGAAACTGGCGGATTCGGTGCTGCACCAGGGCATCACTGCCATCGCCGAGGTTGTAACGGTACCGGGTGAGATCAACGTGGACTTTGCCGATGTCAAAACCATATTGGCCGGCGCTGGTCAGGCCTGGCTGTCTATTGGCCGTGGTCGCGGCCCGGGTCGGGCTCGGGAAGCGGCCCGGCAGTGCACCGAAAGCCCCCTGCTGGATATCTCGCTGGAGGGTTCCCGGCGCATCCTGTTCGTGCTCACCGGCGGCAATGGTATGTCGCTGCAGGAAGTGCAGGAAGCAGCCGGGGTGGTGGAAGACCTGGCCGACCCCAACGCAAACATCATTTTCGGCACCAGCCGGGACGCTCGGCTGGATGACGAAGTGAAAATGACCATGGTGGCCGCCGACTTCCCAGAGGTAACGCAGCAACCCGAGGACGACATCGCCAAGTTGCTCGGCGAAATGGACGTCCCGGACCGGCGGGATTACGAACTGCCCACGTTCCTTCAACAACGTCAGAACCGACGGGGTTTCTATCGGTAAATCCTGATACGTACATTCCTGGTTCTCCAGCCCCCTTCCATGATGGAAGGGGGTTTTTGTTGGGTCGGATACCACCACAGGTTTCGCCGCACCGGAGGAAATCTTCGTGAGAGGGCATGGATGTTAGGAACTGCGTGAAAATCGTTGAAACTCGCATCCGCCGCTTAATTGAATCTTCGCTGGCGGTTAGGCTATACTTCGCACCACAACAAATTGTGGTGAATTCAATCGCAAGCACTATATGTGCTAATCCCAAGAATTATTTGAGAAAGCAACCAAATTTGGATTAATTTATGAAATGCCCTCAGTGTGAGCAAAACCAGAGCAAGGTTACGGATTCTCGGGAAACCGATGCCGGCATCCGCCGCCGCCGTGAATGCCTGGCTTGTGGAAATCGCTTCACCACCCACGAACTGGTCAGAATCCCTACGTTGCAAGTCGACAAACGCGACGGCCGACGGCAGGATTTCAGCCGGGACAAGTTGCTGACCGGCATCAATATGGCGTGCACACGCCGCCCCATCCCGCAGCGCGAGCTCGATCGTCTCGCCGACGATATTGAGGCTGAATTGCAGCGGATTGGCAGCGGCATCGTGAAGTCACGCGACCTTGGTTTAATGGTTCTGGAACGCTTGCGGCTGTTGGATGAAGTGGCATACGTGCGTTACGCATCCGTATATCACGACTTCCAGAGCGCCGCTGATTTCGAAGAACAGGCCAGGTCCGTACGCCTGGGACAGCCCGAACCATTGATGGGCCTCGCCGCCGTAACCACCCGGCGAACCCGCCGCCCGTCCGCTGGTCGCCGCGGCCGGTCGACACCACCACCCGCAAAGTAGCGGCGTGCGCCGATCAATAAACTTCGCGACTCTGGGCGCAACTGCGTAGCCACCATCGCAGTGCCCCGTTGATCAAAATGAACCCACTTGCTCGCCAATCGCAAATCACTAGACTGGAGGTGTTCAACACCATTATGAGCAGCAGCGTTCAGTACTCCGCCCTAACCAGGCTGTTGACGCACAACAACCGGGTCCACGACATGGAGGATATGCTGCGGAAGATGTGGGTCCCGTCAGACTGGATGGTCAACGATGCGGACATTGGTGGCTCGTGGATTCCAAACCCCTTCGCCGAATTGCAGGACGACATCGCCCGGGAATCCAGGGCGTGTCTGGTAAGTTGCTGGGCAGCTTTGCCGATTTCCAGCGAGGGAGAAGACCTTATCGCATAAGCCCGATAAAGCCGACTATTAGCCGGGGTTCGTATGGCTCTCGAATGCAAACCGAGCCTGCTTATCCCGGCCTGCTGAGAGCCTACTCGCAGCACGGCAAGGTTTCGCGATAGCGCCGAAATTGACCCCAAGGAGCCAAGCGCTCTGGAGCACTACAGAAATGCAACAAATGGTTCAGTACAACGTGAATATCAATTGTGATTCATGCCCGGAAGGTAATGAATCACAGATCGTCGACCGGCTCAAGTCGGTGTTCCCGGTGGTCTCGTGCCGGAGAACTGGCAACGGATTCACCATGCGACTCGGCGCCAACCACACGGTAGCCGATGGCGCGTTGAAAAATTTCGCCGATGTGGTCGCTGAGACGCTAACTGGACTGGGTATCCGTATGACGTCCGGGGTCGTGCGTCGGGTTACCCGGCGAGCACCTAGCGCATCCGGGGCGATGGGGCGCGTGCAAGACGTCGCGGCCTCGCTGACGGGGTTCGACTTGCGTCCGGTGCGGGAAGTTCCAGTCCTGTATTTCTACAAGGGACTACGATTTGATCTGGATGTTACGACCAGGCTGGCGGGGATCAAACGACCCGACCGCATTGGCGCCCCATAGCGTCATATTGGTACAAAACGTGGATCAGTGTGGTAATTAATTGCCCGCATGCGTTAACATAACGTTTCAGGTTTATAACGCAAATCTGGGACATTTATTTGAAAATTTGAGTGATTTTGAAAGGAGGGAATTGTGGAGGTAACAGCAGGAAGTACCAGCATAATTAGCGAATCCGCGTCTGCCGATGTGGTCAGGAAACGGATCCGGAATGCAATGGTCGCGGCCGGCATTGCCGCTTCATATAACCAACGGACTGGCGAACTTACCGACAACGCCAGGGTGGTGCTGAAACGACGCTATCTGTCCAAAGACCGGGAGGGTAACATCCTGGAAGACCCCGATGGGATGTTCCGGCGCGTGGCACACAACCTGTCCGAGTCTGATCTGCTCTACGGCGTTTCCAATACGGAACGGCAAGACACCGAGCGGCGTTTCTACGAAATAATGCAACGGCTGGAGTTCTTGCCCAACTCGCCAACGCTGATGAACGCGGGACGCGAGTTGCAGCAACTGTCGGCCTGCTTCGTGTTGCCGGTGGAAGATTCGCTGGACTCAATTTTTACCAAGGTAAAGCAGACCGCCCTCATCCATAAGAGTGGTGGCGGGACCGGTTTTGCTTTTTCACGGTTGCGCCCGGAGGGGGATGTTGTTGGTTCTACCGGCGGTGTCGCCTCCGGCCCGGTCAGCTTCATCAACGCCTTCGACGCTGCTACCGATGTGGTCAAGCAGGGCGGTACCCGGCGCGGCGCCAACATGGGAATATTGCACGTAACGCATCCGGACATCATGGCGTTTATTACCGCCAAGGCAGACGGACAGCACTTGAGCAATTTCAACATCTCGGTGGCCGTTACCGAAGAGTTCATGCAGAAGGTACAGAACGGCGAGGACTACGACCTCGTCAACCCAAGGACTGACGCCATCGTCGGCCAACTCAACGCCCGCGATGTGTTTACCAGCATGACCGAGCTGGCCTGGCGCACCGGAGACCCCGGCATCGTATTCTTGGATCGTATCAACCGGGACAATCCGAACCCGCAACTCGGCGACATTGAGTCGACCAACCCCTGCGGCGAACAACCGTTGCTTCCGTATGAATCTTGCAACCTCGGCTCGCTGAATCTGGCGCGAATGGTTCGTTACGCCGATGATGACGTGGAAATGGACTGGCAGCGCATGGCCGAGGTGATCACCGCTGCCGTGCACATGCTCGACTCCGTTATTGATATGAACGATTACCCCATCCCGGAAATTGCCGAGATGAGCCGCAAAACCCGGCGCATCGGTCTCGGGGTCATGGGCTGGTCAGATTTGCTGATCCAACTCGGCGTTCCCTACGACAGTGAGGAAGCCCTGGAGTTGGCTAAAGAGGTTATGCGTCGCATCCAGCAGGAGACTTACCGGGCATCCGGCGAGTTGGCGATGCGCCGTGGTGTGTTCCCGGAATGGGAATTCAGCGTGTACAACGACGGGCCCGGGTCGCAACCCATGCGAAACTCCGCGCCAGTAACCATTGCCCCAACCGGAACCATCAGCATCATCGCCGGCGCGTCCAGCGGGATCGAGCCACTGTTCGCGTTGTCCTATGTGCGCAACGTAATGGACAATACGCGTCTGGTAGAAGGAAACACGTACTTTGAAGCCGTTGCCCGCCACGAGGGTTTCTATTCGCCTGAGCTGATGGAGCAGCTGGCTGCCAGCGGCTCGCTGGACGGCCTGGCGGTGCCCGGCTGGGTGAAAAACGTGTTCCGGGTCTCCCACGATATCAATCCTCAGTGGCACGTGAAGATGCAGGCGGCCTTCCAGACTTATACCGACAACGCCGTGTCCAAAACCATCAACTTCCCCCACGACGCAACGGTTGATGACGTGGCGGAAGCATACCGCGCGGCCTACGAGCTGGGCTGCAAGGGAATCACGGTTTACCGCGATGGCAGCAAATCCGAGCAGGTGTTGAGTACCGGCGCCACGGCGGGAACGCACGCTGGCGAGGCCCCCGATGTAAGAACCATTGAGGTGCCGGGGCCACGGATCCCCCGCGAACGTCCCCGTCGGACCCAGGGCATCACGGAGCGTGTCCGCACCGGGCACGGCAACATGTACGTAACGGTGAACCTGGACGAAAACAACTCGCCCTTCGAGGTGTTTGGCACCATGGGCAAAGCCGGCGGATGCGACGCCGCTCTGCTGGAGGCAGTGTCCCGTCTGGTATCGCTGGCGCTGCGAGCCGGTATCGAGACCGAAGAAGTGACCCGACAACTGCGGGGGATCACCTGCTGCCCGGCCTGGGACGAGGGGACGCTGGTTCGCTCCGGTCCGGATGCAGTTGCCATCGTGCTGGAAAGAATCACGCAGGAACCCGACACGGGGCACGGTGGAGCCGCCGGAGTGCAATTGACCCTGCCTTCCGGTGCACCCGGCTATGGCAGTGATGGCCCGGAAGTGCGCCCTTGGATGCCTCAACAACAAACGCTGGGAAGTGCCACGCCAGTTGGCGTAACCAACGGCAACGGTTCCAATGGCGTCCATGACGTGCCCGGAACCTACACCAGGCGTTGCCCGGAATGCAACGGCGCCGCGGTGAGTCAGGAGGGTTGTCTGACCTGCTTCTCCTGCGGCTGGACGAAGTGCGAGTGACATAGATCACCGGGAAGGGCTTCTTTGCAGAGGGCCTTTCCCGGCTAAACATCGCGGGGCAGTCGCATAGAAGTCGATTGCGCTCGATTAAGGATCGAGTAAGGGTGTTCTTGGCACCCTTCGCAGGTTCGAATCCTGTCTCCCCCGCCATGACAACTGGCATTTAACACAGTTTGGCGATTTTCGTCAAATATATTGTCTGAAATCGGGGTGCTATAATCAACCGACGGTAGGTAGGAGCGCCCCGATCTTTCCGGAGAGGCAAACTGTGACACAGAATACAAACCCCGCCGTTAGTCGCCCGGCCATAGCCATCACAATGGGCGACCCCTGTGGCATTGGCCCGGAAGTAGTGGTGAAGGCGCTCGCCGACCCGCGTGTTTATGCCTCGTGCCGCCCCATGGTGGTTGGCAATGCCTACGCCATGCAGCAGGCCGTCAAACTCACTGGCTCGGCCCTGACCATCAGACGCACCGATGACCCCATCGGGACGGGCGAAAACCCGTCAGTAGTAGATGTGGTGGACATTGGAAACCTGAACCCCGAGGACATCTCAGTTGGCCAACTCAGCGTCGCCTGCGGTAAAGCAGCGATGGAATGGGTCAGCAAGGCTGGCCAACTGGCAATGGCGGGCGTCGTTGATGGACTGGCAACCGCGCCGTTGAACAAAGAGGCGGCGGCCATGGCCGGCTACGAAGCCATCGGCCACATGGAACTTTTGCAGGAGCTGTCCGGCGCCAAGACGGTTGCAACCATGCTGATGGCCAAAAACCTGCGTGTGGTTCACCTGAGTACGCACCGCTCGCTGCGGGTGGCCTGCGACTACGTGAAGCAAGCCCGCATCCTGGACTACCTGCGCCTCACCGACCAGAGTTTCAGGCAGTGGGGATTCGAGACCCCCCGGATTGGCGTCGCGGCGTTGAATCCTCATGGCAGCGACGGCGGCCTGCTGGGTAACGAAGAAGCCGACGAGATTGCACCGGCGGTGCTGGCCGCCAAAACGGAAGGCATCAACGCTACGGGCCCCGTGCCGGCCGACGCGATTTACCACCAGGCCATCAACGATCGTTACGACGTGGTGCTCGCCATGTATCACGATCAGGGTCACATTGCCGTGAAGGTCTACGGGTTCGAGGAAAGCATTACCGCCAACTTGGGCCTGCCTTTCGTGCGGACATCAGTAGATCACGGTACCGCGTTCGATATCGCCGGCCAGAACGTGGCCGACCACACCTCGATGGTGGAATCCATTCGGATGGCCGTGGCGTTTGCCCGCGGCGACGGAATCACCGACACCTGGGCCATCGACTGAACTGCCGGGACGGATAGCCAAATGAACATTGGATTTATCGGCGGCGGCACCATGGCCGAAGCCATCCTGGGCGGAATGCTGAGCGCCGGCGTGGCCCAGTCGGACGGGGTGATGGTGGGCGAGCCGGTACCGCCTCGTCGGGATTATCTCGTTGAGCGCTACGGCGTCGGGGTAACGGGAGACAACAACGTCGTATTGGCTCACTCCGATCTGATTGTTCTGGCCATCAAGCCCCAGGATTTGCCCAAGGTTTACTCCGACATCGGCGGTTCTTTCACCGGTCAGCAGGCGTTGATGTCGATTGTGGCCGGCGCTCGGATGCAATCCCTGGCTGACGGCGCCAAACATGACGGCATCATTCGGGTTATGCCCAACATGCCCGCTCAGATTGGCGCTGGGATGACGATGTGGACGTGTGCCAAATCAGTGAGCGCCGAGCACCGTGAAGCCGCGGCGGCCATACTGGGAACCATTGGCGATGAAATTTACGTTGACGACGAGAAATATCTCGATATGGCCACCGCATTGAGCGCCAGCGGGCCGGCTTACGTCTTCATGATCGTGGAAGCCATGATTGACGCCGGCGTTTACGTCGGATTGCCCCGCGATACCGCGCGCCGGCTGACCCTCCAAACCGTGAAAGGCAGCGTGGAGTTGGTCTCGGAAACTGGCCGCCATCCCGGCGAACTCAAAGATATGGTTACCTCCCCCGGCGGCACAACCGCCGAGGGTTTGCAGGTTCTGGAGCGGGCCGGTGTGCCGGCGGCCATCGTTGATGCGGTAAATGCCGCCTACCTAAAGTCTATACGCCTCGGTCAGGCATAATTAAAACAGCGCCAACCGGATTCAGGACACACCGTGCAACTACTCCAATTAATTAGTTACGTCATCATGCTGTACAACATCATGCTGGTGGCGCGGATGGTGCTGGGATTAGTACTGCAATTCATGACGATGCGAGGGAATACGGTGCCCGAGGCATTGGGGAAAGTTTACGACGTAGTGTTCATGTTGACCGAACCGGTGTTGGGCCCAATCCGCCGTATTCTGCCCCAGCTGGGGATGATCGACCTGAGCCCTGTCGTGGTAATTATCATCTTGACGGTGGTCCAGCGGTTGCTTACCCGCTTCCTGGTATAAACGGGCACGTGGCGCCAACCATCGGATGAAAGGCATTGTCGCAACCGGGGTCCGCCAACCCAGAGTTTTGGACTGCAGGCGGCCTGAACCCTGCCGACCTTGGGGTTGTTCGCAAAGCCCTCGGGGAACCCGCAGCACGAAACCCTGGTAGCCATCTACCGCCGCCATCGTTGGTGGTACTGTGCGGTTTGCCAGGGACCGGCAAATCCCACTTTGCGCAGGAGCTGACGGCCCGGGCGCCGATCATTTGGGTGAACAGCGATCGGACGCGTAAATCGCTAATCAGCGCGCCCCGTTATACCCGTGGCGAGCATCGCCGTGTTTTTGCGGTGATGCACGCGATAACACGAGAATTGTTGGCTGCTGGCCGTTCGGTAGTTTTCGACGCGACGAACTTGAACGAGGCAGTGAGGCTCCCGCTTTACGACGTGGCATCGGAGGCCGGAGTTGAGCCTATCCTGGTGCGATTCACCGCCGAGCCGCAGCTGGTGCGCCGGCGTCTGCTCGACCGCTCCCACGGCGTTGGCGATGCTGCCGAAAGCGACGCTGACTGGCGCATTTACTCGCGCATGGCGGTCGCGGATCAGCCCGTGCCTCGCCCCCATCTGCTGGTGAGCCGGCCGGAACAGGCGGCGGCCGTGTTGGAAGAAGTCCTGCGCCGCACCGGTTGGGCGTCTGAGTCCGCGACGTAGTCTACCGAGGGCGGGAACTGCTGTCGCCCGGCGATTGACCTCCACGGGCGTTGTCTGAGGCTGGTTGTGCCCAGGTCGACATAACGGCATAATCGGGGCCAGCACAGGTTAACCGTTTCAGCGGCACAGGAGCGTGAGTATGGGCACCACCGTAAATGTCGTTGCTGGCGACATCACAGACTTTCCCACCCCGGCTTTGGTTGTCAATCTTTTCCAGGGCGTTACCCAACCCGGCGGCGCGACCGGAGCCATCGACCAGGCTTTGGGTGGTGCGATTAATACTCTGATCGCCGACGGAGAGATCAAGGGCAAGCTGGGTGAGTTGACCCTGTTACATACTATGGGGCGCATCCGGGCCAGCCGCGTCGTCGTGGTGGGGTTGGGCAAATCCGACGGTTTTGACGCCGGCGCAGTACGTCGCGTCAGTGGGGATGTGGCCCGCTTCCTGCGGCGGAAGGGCGTCGGCGAATTTGCGACCATTGCTCACGGCGCCGGAATTGGCGGGCTGGATGCCCGTGAAAGCGGCCAGGCCATTGCAGAGGGGACAGTGCTGGGGCTGTACAAGTTCGACGACTACCGCAGCAACGGCAACCGGGACGACGCCGATGACGATGAAACCGTAGAGCGTCACGCGGACATCGCCACCGTTACCATTGTTGAAAGAAACGCCGGCAGTGTTGATGCCTTGAGCTCCGGTGTCGCCGTCGGAACGGTGCTGGCCGAGGCAACCACGCTGGCTCGGGATCTGGTCAATCATCCTGCCAACGTGATGACACCGACGCGAATGGCGGACGCCGCCCGGGAGGTGGCCATGTCTGCCGGCCTGGAACTGGATGTCATCGAGCGCGACCGGATGACCCAGCACGGCATGGGCGCGCTGCTCGGCGTGGCGTAGGGCAGCGAAGAACCGCCGAAGCTCATCGTCCTAACCTATCGGGGCGACCCGGAAAACCCGGATAACAATCTGGGTCTGGTGGGCAAGGGCATCACGTTCGACACCGGCGGCATCTCGCTCAAACCGGCTGCCAACATGGAGGCCATGAAGGGAGACATGGCCGGCGGCGCATCGGTCATTGCCGCGATGCGGGCAATCGGCAATCTCAAGCCTCGCATTAACGTTACCGGCCTCATCGCCGCCACCGAGAATATGCCAGGCGGCCGCGCACAACGCCCCGGCGACGTGGTTACCGCCATGAACGGAGACCCCCCCCATCGAAGTAATCAACACAGACGCCGAGGGTCGCCTGGTGTTGGCGGACGCGCTCTGTTACGCCCGCCAGCTCGGCCTCACCCGCCTGGTGGATGTGGCAACGCTCACCGGCGCCATGGTGGTCACGCTGGGTAAAGCCTGCACCGGGATTATGGGCAATTCAAGCGAATTGGCCGACAGCGTACGCACCGCCGGCGACAGCAGCGGCGAGCGGTTCTGGGAATTGCCCATGCTGGAAGACTACCGCGAGCTGATCAACTCGGACGTGGCCGACATGAAAAACACCGGCGGCCGACAGGCTGGCTCCATTACCGCCGCCATGCTCCTGCGGGAGTTTGCCGAGGACGCCGACTGGGTGCATCTTGACATCGCCGGGACATCTACGGCGTCAAGCAACAAGGGACATCTGCTCAAAGGCGCTACCGGCGTACCGACCCGAACGCTGGCACAACTGGCGATGAACCTGGCCGAAGGGAACTAAACCGCTTACCCCAGACACATCCTGGCAGTGCAATTCTGACATTTCGACAAAACCGGGAGGTTAGACCATGGCGACAGTAGGCAGCGGCGAATTCACTTACGACGTTCTGGACAACTGGGCCAAAACCCCAGATGGCTGGTCGATCGGACAGGCAGAACCCGCCTGCGACTCACAAGATCGGGTGTACGTGTTCAACCGCGGAGACCACCCGCTCATGATATTCGACCGGGACGGCAATTTCCTGAACGAGTGGGGTCGGGAGTATCTGACCGACGCCCACGGCATCTTCATCAGCGGTGAGGACCACGTGTATTTGCCGGTGCGGGAGTCCCACGCGATCGTGAAATGTACGCTGGACGGCAAACCTTTGATGACGATGGGCGTATGGGATGCCCCATCTGACACGGGCGGCGCGCGCCCGGACGGCACGATGTGGAAGGCCGCTGGGCCGTTCAACCGCTGCACCGACATCGCCCTGGCCCCCAACGGCGACCTGTTCGTATCCGACGGGTATGCCAACAGCCGGGTGCATCGGTTCTCGCCCGATGGTCGTTTGCTGCATTCCTGGGGTCGCCCCGGCAAGCGTGGGCCGGGTGAGTTTCACATCCCCCACGGCATCTGGGTGCATTGGGATGGCCGCGTGCTGGTGTGCGACCGGGAGAACAACCGAATGCAGATTTTCACCGGCGAAGGTGAATATCTGGATATGTGGACCGATTTGGCGCGCCCGTGCGACATCTACGTCGACCCTGACGGCATCGCCTACGTGGTGGAGCTGGACGCCTTCCTGACCGTGCTTAACATGTATGGCGAAGTACTGGCCAAGATGGACATCGGTGGGTCCGGTGGCCACGCAGTATGGGCAGACTCCCACGGCGACCTGTACATCGGCCACAATCAGGAAGGGAGCCGGCTGGTCAAACTGGTTCGGCGCTAGGCTGCTGCACTAACTAAACGGCGGGGCGGAGACATCGCAATCCTCCGCCCTATCCCAAAGTCCCGGTTCCCAGGGCAGCTTCCGCCAGGCGGGTGATTTCGACACCGGGCAACTTGCGGCCCTGGACGCCCATGAGGCGCAGGGGGCGGCTATCCCGGGTAATGCGGATGCGGTCGAGAACATCCTGCCACGGCGCAACAAAATCGCAGGTGCCGTCGGCGTTGGGGTCGTCGCCACCCTCCAGGCTTTCGCCGGAGGGTAGCGTGAGGGCAATGCAGTTTTCCGGTTCGTTGGTGGGAGCCATTAGCAACACGGGCAGGTCGCTTTCTGACAAACCCGCCTCTTGCAGCAATGCACGCACAGTGGCGGACACCCCGTGCATACCGAAAACGACGAGATTGGCAAAAGGCGCGCTCCGTTCTTCGAACACTTCTCGAAACTTGCGGAACACTTCGTGAGCGCCGGTGGCGGTGGGTTTCACCAGGAAGAGCGCCGCAACTGAAAATTCGCTGCCGGGCACGTCGGCCTCGGCCAACTCCTCGCGCCACCGCACCAGTTTGTCGTGATCGTGTTCGTCGTAGTGGTGCGACATAACGTCATCCTCCGGCGTCAAACTGTACGAGGATGCCGTCGGGGTCGTAGACGTAGAAACTGCTTACCTTGCCGTCGGCATTGGTCCATACGTCCATCGGCGCTGCCAGCGGCACGCCCTGAGCAGCCAGGTTTTCGGCCAGCGCCCGGGGGTCGGGAACTCTGAAGGAAATGTGGCTGATGCCCACCTGGTCGAGTTTGATGGGCGTGCCATCCGCAGATTCACCGGGGTGGCAGGTCATGGTCAACGTCGGTTTGGCTCCGTTGGCGTAGGCCAACCGCACTTGGCGGCGAGTGTTGCGATCGTGTGCGTACACGTGAGGAAGGCCGCCCGTGGTCGTGTCCTGGATGAGGTCGCTGACCACCGACATTCCGAGGACGTCGCAGTAGAACTTCAGCGAAACGTCAAGGTCGGCCACACAGATGGCGATGTGAGAGACTCCGGAAGCGTTCATTGGCATGAGGTGATTTTCCTTGTTGAAAGAGCCCCGGTTGGTGAGAGTCCGGCGGTTGCAGGCGTTCGTGGCAGTTGCGCCGGGGAATCAGCCGCCGGCTCCGCTATCGAACTGCACGAGGATGCCGTCCGGATCGTAAACAAAGATGCTCGACACTTCCCCGTTGGGGTTGACGAATCCATCCATCGGTCCGGCCAGTTCAACACCCTTGCTGATGAGTTCGTCCGCCAGCGCCTTGACGTCCGGCACCGAGAACGAGATGTGGCTGATTCCTACCTGGTCCAGCTTGATTGGCGCACCGTCAGCGTCGTCGCCGGGGTGGCTGGTCATCACCAGAGTCGGAACCGCTCCGTCGCCGAAAGACAGAACCGCCTGTCGTCGCGTCGACCGGTTGTGGGCGTACACGTGGGGCAGGCCCCCGGTCGAGGTGTCCTGCACCCGGTCTACGGTAACGGTCATGCCCAGTATGTCACGATAGAACGCCAGAGCCTTGTCCAGGTCGCGCACGCAGACGGCGATGTGGGACACTCCGGATGAATTCATTGCCATGGTTGGCCTCCTGTAATCCGGTCGAAATGTGGGTATCAGCAGATGCGCGTAATGCTACTGCCCACCGCCGGCGATGTCAAAGTCGGCTGACGCTCTGATATAGTCGGCCTCGCCCCACCGTTCCGCGCGTCTCCACACAATTGCCAACGCCCCGCATCCCAGCAATGTGGCGGCAATGTCGGTTGCCGGGAAAGACCACCACACCCCCCAAACACCCAGCGTTGCGGACATCACGCTCAGGAACGCCAGGAGGAAGATTACACGCTGCGTAATGGTCAGCGCCACCGATTGCCAGGCTTTGCCCAACGCCTGAAATGAGATTGAACTCACGAATTCGACGCCAACGATGGGCAACGCGATCAGCACCACTCGCAAAGCGGATGACGCCTCAGCGGGGAGGGCCCCGGGCTCGGCAAAGATTCTGATGACGTATGCTGACATTGCCGCTATCACGCCAATCAAGATCGCGCCAGCGATGACGGCCCCAACGCAGCTTTGCCAGATGGCCTGGCGTACCCGGTCGTAGCGCCTGGCTCCGTAGTTGTAGGCGGCCAGCGGCAAGTAGGCCAGTGCAACACCAATAAACGGCGCCAGCGCCAGCTCCAGAACGGAGTTTATGGCGCCGAACAGCGCGATGTATCCGTCGCCCTTCGCATAACCGCTGAGAATGTTGTTGATGACAACGACGATGAAACTGCGGGCAACCTCGATGATGCAGATTGGCGCTCCCAACGTAATGATCTGCCAGATCAGCCCAAGTCTGGGGCACAGCGCATCCCGGTTGATTCTCAAGGCGCTGCGTCCCGACAGATAGAACCACACCATGTAACCGACGGCTACGCCCTGGGAAATGACCGTTGCCGCCGCGGCCCCGGAGACACCCCAGCCAAGGACCAGCACAAACAGCGCATCCAGCGCGATATTGATGACGGCGCCTCCTGCCATCAGCAGCATCGCAATAGGCGGGCGCCCCTCCGCCATCAGGAAGTTGTTGCAGGTCATGGATACCATCACCAGCAAGGAGCCCGGCAAGATGATGACCAGATACTGACGTGCGTAAACGGCGGTTTCAGTGGAGGCGCCCATCAGGTCGACCAACGACTGGAGTTGGGTAAGCCCAACCACGGCCACCACCAGATACAACGGCACGGTGATTGCCAGCGCAGACCCGACTACCCGCGAGGCGAGGGCGACGTTCCGGGCTCCTAACGCCCGGGAGATTACGGACATTCCGCCCAGGCCCGTTAGCAACCCGAGGCCCACCGCCAGCAATTGCGCCGGGAACGCGGCTGATAGCCCGCTCAATGCGTCCACACCGACAGCGTTGCCGACGAAGGCGCGATCAACAATGCTGTACATCGCCATTACCACGATGGCCAGCGTTGGCGGCACCGACATCGTAGCAAGCAGACGCCACATGGGCGCGGTGCCCATCGCGTCAGCCTGGTGCGTTGCCTGCGGGCTGGATGGTTGAACTTCCGACATGCTGGTAGCGGGCTATTTTGACCCGGTTCGACGGCGAGTGCTACAATCAACAAACATGATTATCGTGATTCGGATGCACGATTGCATCCAACTTAGCGGGGAGTTTCGAGATATTGCCGTGCGCTAAAGGCAGCAAGGAGGTGGTGATATGTCCGGCCATTCTAAGTGGTCTACCATTAAACGGCAAAAAGGCGCGAATGACACCAAGCGCGGAGCCCTATTCACCAAGCTTGCCCGCAACATCTCGCTGGCCGTTAAAGAAGGCGGCGGCGGTGATGCGGAGATGAACTTCCGGCTGCGTATCGCCATCGATCAGGCCAAGTCCGCCAATATGCCGCTGGACAACATCAATCGGGCCGTTCGCCGCGCCAGCGGTGAAGGGGGCGAAGGGATGGAAGACTTCGACGAGGTTACCTACGAAGGGTACGGCCCCGACGGTGGAGCCATTTTGGTGAAAGCCCTCACTACCAACCGGAACCGCACGGCGTCCGAAGTCAGGTCATTGTTCAACAAAACCGGCGGTAACCTTGGTGACTCCGGCTGCGTAGCCTGGAACTTCGAGTCGCGCGGTGTCATCACGCTGGAGATAGATGATCCGTTGGTTGCCGAGGAATTGAGCCTGGCGGCCATTGACGCAGAAGCCGACGATGTGAAATTTGAGGACGGTATTCTCGAGGTGTTCACTTCCCCGGAACATCTGCTATCGGTGAAAATGGCGCTGGAGAAAGAAGGAGCCGAACCGTCATCGGCCGACCTGTCCATGGTCCCGAAAACGATCATTCCGCTAGACGCCAAGGCGGCGGAGCAAACCCTACGATTGCTGGATGGACTGGAAGAACTAGCTGACGTTCAAAAAGCCTATACCAACGCCGATTTCCCCGCCGAAGTTTTGGAGCGATACGGCGCGTCGGCGTAAAGCCCGGCGTATTTCGTGCCCGTTTATTCAATGCGCGTATTGGCCATCGATCCAGGGACTCTGCGTATGGGTTACGCCGTTCTCGATGGATCCCCCACCCCGGAAGCCGATGATTACGGCGTAGTAGCCCTACCGGCGTCCATGCCCATCGAGAACCGGTTGTACCAACTCCATAGCCACATCCTGAACATGATCCACATCTTCCAGCCCGACACCATTGCGGTCGAAGACCCATTCGTCGGCAAAGGCGAGCGCGCGTTCATAAAATCGGCGCTCGCGATCGGACAGGCGCAGGCAGTCGTGTTGATTGGCGCGGCCAGCCAGGGAATCCCAGTGCACCGGTACGCACCGGCCACCGTGAAACGCGCAGTAACCGATTACGGCGCCGCCACCAAGGAGCAGGTGCAGCGGATGACGGCTTCTACTCTGGGCCTGACCACGATTCCGGAATCCGATGCTGCCGACGCGCTCGCCGTGGGATTGTGCCACCTGTTTGAAACCAGTCCCGGAGATTTGGCGTTGCGGGAGATCAGGCCGGGCGAGGAACGCTAACCGGTGCTGGTCGGCGTGCGTGGCGCGCTGGAAGCCGTTGGGCCAGATTGGGTCAACGTGCAGGTCGGCGGAATCACACTGCAGGTGTTTGTTCCGGCATCAGCCATCGACGCGTTGGGCTCAATAGGAACGCCGGTACGGCTCAACACGGTGTTGCGTATCCAGAACGAGCAACCAGTTTTGTACGGATTCTCGGATGCTGGTGCGGTGGAGTTGTTCGCCGCGTTGACCAGCGTGTCCGGCATCGGACCGCGTTCGGCAATGTCCGTGCTGTCGGAGTTGGGAGAAGATGGTTTTCGCCAGGCTATCGCCGCCGAAGATGTTGCAGCATTGAGCCGGGCGCAGGGCGTGGGTCGGCGCACTGCCCAGCGCATCGTGCTGGAACTGCGCGGGAAGTTGCCCGCAGCGGATGCTGACGAGGGCGGCAGCAGCAGAGTAGACGGCGACGTAGATGTCGTGGAAGCCCTCACGGCCTTGGGAATGTCCTTGGCAGATGCCCGCCAATCAGTAGCGGCGCTGGACCTCCCATCCGACGCCTCCACCGAAGACAAGATACGACGGGCGTTGATGCGGATTGGAGGCGGTTGACACTCCACAGCGTCAGCGACACAACATGAACCGACGGGTATTCCGGTATAATCGAACCCGATTGGAACTTGCCCGGCGCTAACCTGACAGGCGCTCAGGTACCCGGAGCCACTGTACCCGGAGCTGAGGAAATGGCTGATTTTCAGCTGGTAGCCGATTTCGGATTGATGGGAGACCAACCGCAGGCGGTGGAGAAACTTGCGGCAGGCATCAGTGAGGGCCTGGGTCATCAAACCCTGCTCGGCGTTACCGGTAGCGGCAAGACGTTTACCATGGCCAACATTGTGCAGCAGGTACAACGACCCACTATTGTGATGGCCCACAACAAGACACTGGCGGCACAGTTGGCCACCGAATTCAAGGAATTCTTCCCCCACAATGCCGTTGAATACTTCGTTTCCTACTACGATTACTACCAACCTGAAGCCTACATCCCTCGCACCGATACCTACATCGAAAAGGACAGCAGCGTTAACGAGGAGCTGGACAAACTGCGCCTGGCGTCCACCACGTCGTTGCTCACCCGGCGGGACACCCTGATCGTAGCCTCAGTGTCGTGCATCTACGGTTTGGGAGACCCATCCGACTACTTCGAGATGGTCGCGCAGGTCGAAGTAGGTCAGGAGTACAACCGTCGCGCGCTGCTGCGCCAGTTAATTGATATGCAGTACGAGCGCAATGACACCGACCTGGCGCGCGGCCGGTTCACCGTGCGCGGCGATACCCTGGAAATCGTACCGGCCTACGAGGAGTTCGCGGTGCGCATCCAGTTCTTTGGGGACGAAGTGGAGCGGATCCTGACGCTGGACACTCTCACCGGCGAGGTTCTCAACGAGCGCCAGGATTTTGCCGTTTACCCGGCCAAGCACTTTGTAACCAGTCGCGAAAAGCTGGACGCCGCGCTGATCGACATTGAGGCGGAGATGCACGAACGGGTCGCATGGTTCCGGGAACAGGGCAAGTTGCTCGAAGCTCAGCGCCTGGAACAACGCACCCGCTACGACATGGAAATGCTGGACGAAACCGGGTTCTGCGCCGGCGTCGAAAACTACGCGCGCCACCTTTCCCGTCGCGAAGCGGGCAGTCCGCCCTGGACGTTGCTGGATTACTTCCCGAATGACTACCTGATGTTCGTGGACGAGTCGCACATGACGCTTCCGCAAGTACGGGGTATGTATAACGGCGACATCTCGCGCAAAAACACGCTGGTGGAATTCGGGTTCCGGCTGCCGTCCGCGCTGGACAATCGGCCGTTGCACTTCAAGGAATTTGAAGACCACATCAACCAGATTGTTTATGTATCCGCTACACCGGGCCCGCTGGAACTGGAAAAATGCAGCACCGTAGTTGAGCAGGTGATCCGGCCCACGGGATTGCTGGACCCGACGGTTGAAGTTAAGCCTACCACCGGTCAAATCGACGACCTTCTGCACGAAATTCGGCTGCGGATCGACGCGCAGGAACGCGTGCTGGTAACGACACTAACCAAGCGCATGGCCGAAGAACTCGCCGACTACCTGTCGGAAGCGGGGATTCGCAATCATTATTTGCACTCCGATATAGAAACCCTGAATCGCATCGAAATCCTGCGAGATTTGCGTTTGGGAATCTATGACGTGGTGGTGGGCATCAACCTGCTGCGGGAAGGCCTCGACCTGCCGGAAGTCAGCCTGGTTGCGATACTCGACGCCGACAAAGAGGGGTACTTGCGTTCCACCACGGCGCTGGTCCAGACCATTGGACGCGCCGCCCGTCATTCCTCCGGCCACGTCATCATGTATGCTGACCGCGTTACAGATTCCATGCGACGCGCCATCGACGAGACCTACCGTCGACGTGACATTCAACACGCGCACAACCAACGGCACGGGATTGAGCCCCAATCCATTCACAAGGCGGTAAAAGACCTGACCGACGATCTTCGCGGCGTCGCCGAAAACAAGGCGGCGTATCAGGTTGCCCGGGAAGAGATGTCCCGGGATGACATGTACCGGGTGGTCAAGGACCTGGAGTTTCAGATGAAGGAGGCAGCCCGTTCACTGGAATTCGAAAAGGCGGCTCACCTGCGCGACGAAATGCTGGAACTCAAAAAACTGCTGGTGGTCGAAGAGAAGATGTTGGCAATCAGGTAGCGGAGCAATCCCTACGACTGTTGCGCCAGGTTGGTCACCAGATTGTAGATGAACCAGCCGTCGCCGGTCTGAAAAGTCTGCGGTTCGGTCGTCGCGCATAATGCCGATGCCGTCGCGGTAAGGCTCAAAGGACACAATGCGGTCATAGCGCACGCGGAACCGCTTGCGGGGACCGTGGAAGTAAATGTGCTTGCTGGTTACGCCCAAAAGCCCGGTATCCTAGTGAACGGTCTCCTACCACTCCACCGACTGGCTGCTAAAGGCGCTGGGCAGGTAGTACAGTCCCTTGGCGACCCGGATACTCAATCCGTGGGAGGTGGCCCTGGCGTCGTCGCCGGGTCTTGACCTCGTAGTATTTAACGCCGCTAATCAACCACACCAGCTGCTCCGATTTCATCAGGTTGAACGGGACATCACTGGTAACCTTCAAGCGGTCGGGAACAATCCCTTCCGCCGCCTCCCTGATGACCACGGACTTGACCATTTTCTGGTAAGCGCCGTTGACATCAACATCTGTTTCGGACAAGTCGAAATGGCGCAAGTAGCTGTCCAGAGCATCTTCCTCGTCCAGTGAAAGAACGCCATTTTTCAGGGAACTTTCAACAGCAGCTTCCCATGCCTGTACCAGCAACAATCGCCGCTCGGTCGACGACAGCTGCGATTCGCCCAGCATAGCCGCCAGTTCGGTCCGGTGCGTATTTCCGTCGTGGGTTGCCAACGCCGCCAATCTGGCGTCCAACACCAGTCGGTCCCGGACCGCCTGCTGTAGTTGGGCGTTGGCGATTCGGCCGGGGTTACCCTGAGTGTCCAACGCGAATCTATCGCGAAAATCCTGCAGCCGGGTTTCTTCATTCACAGTCAACAACCCGTCTGCCAAACTCTCTTTGACGGCCTGATGCCACCCCTCAGCGAGGGCAGCGCCGATGGCGTCATCGGCGCTGAATGAACCCCGGGCCACAGCGGACAATTCATCCAACAAAACCGCTTCGTTTATATCCGACTTGCCGGCCGCGTCCGTCGCCAAGGTCACTATGCGTTGCCATCCAGCCTCATGAGCGGTCGCACATTCTTTGTGCATGGCCCGCATAAACCCGGCTTTGTTGCCGCAGTATTTGCGGTTGCCCATCGGAGGTTCCTAACCCCAGGGCGCTACCGGATTTGCAATTGACCGCCCACATAGTCATGCAGTTCGCTCAGCACTGCGGCATTTTCTTCCAGCGTGAACTCGTCAACCAGGTAATCGTGTTCACCGCTTACGCCGCTCACCGCGCCGGCGTCTACCAGGTAGCGGATGCAGGCCGCGTCAGTTTCGATGTCGGGTAGCAGGTTGCGTCCCACCTCCACGGACAGGGCCGCCACCAAACCGTACCCACCCCAGTTGGATGTACTGGCCGCAATCAGCTGGTCGCAGCGGGTAACCGCCGGGTGGTCCGGCAGGCGGTCGGCATCTCGAACCACGCTAGCCAGGTTGCCCATCCCAATTTCGTTGCCGCCATCGCCGATGCCGATCGACGGCAACCCCAAGCCAAAAAGCCGGTCGACGCGCGCGGTTTGGGGGGAAATGTCTACTCCGCGCATATTGCGATAGATGCCACTCGAGTCGGGTGCGCACCTCTCGATGGAGATGACCAGCGTCGGGTTGTGCCCACCCACGATGTCGGCGGCGCTACGTTCGTTAGCAAATTGATCGTCGCTGATTGCATAATCCAGCACCGGCGATGCGTTTTGCTGGTTGGCCAACCAGGACGTCATCATCCCGGCCATCGGTTGGTCGGCGACGTAGGCTACGGAGCGCCCCAGACTAGCCAACGCGTCGCCAATGGCGAACGCCCCGGGCGGGCCGTCGGTTTCCGGTGCATCGCTCATCAGGATGTAGAACCCGGTTACAATCAACACTGGCCCGGGATGCGCCAGCGCGTATCGAGCCGTCTGGGTGCAAAAATCGGCGGGCAGGTGGGGCCGCAGCGCGCCGATTCCACGCCGGTCGTGGTTCAGGATGATGTCTTCAATAGTCGGTGCCATCGCTGCTGCTCCCGTTTAGAGAACTGCGTATTCGGCGTCGCGCCGGTCGGTGATGAACATTTTGCCCGGGGCATGGGTAATCATCAGGGGCGGTTTGCAATTCAGCGCCACGGCCTGGGGAGTAACGCCGCAGGCCCAGAACACCGGGGTCTCGCCGTCCCGTATTTCAACTGCATCACCGAACTCAGGGGCAGCCAGGTCTCGAATCCCAATGGCCGCCGGGTCGCCAATGTGAATGGGAGCGCCGTGCGTATCTGGGAAACGCGAAGTTACCTGTACGGCACGCACGATCTGTGCCTGGGGGATGGGCCGCATACTCACAACCATCGGCCCGGAGAATACGCCAGCCGGTCTGGTCGCGATGTTGGTGATGTACATCGGCACGTTGCTGCCGGCTTCCTGATGGCGCAACGGGATTCCCGCATCTGACATTGCCGCCTCGAAGGAAAAACTGCAGCCCAGCAGGAACGACACGAGATCGTCGCGCCAAACGTCGGCCACCGACGCGTATTCTCCTGCCATTTCGCCATTTTCGTAAATGCGATATGCGGGTATGTCGGTCCGAATATCCGCGCCAGGAGCCATGATTGCAGGTTCGATCTCCCCAGCCTCGATCACTTCCAACAGTGGGCAGGGACGGGGGTTGCGCTGACAAAACAGCAGAAAATCAAAAGCCAGGTCGCGGGGCAGGACGGCGAGGTTGGCCTGCACATACCCGTTGGCCAGACCGGCCGTAACGCCGGAGTACCCGCCGGCGCGGATGACGCCGCGAATGCCGGCAGGTTGCGTGGGCAGCAAAGTTGCGGTAGACATAATCCCCTCAAACGCGACTGATAATGAACGGTCAGGCAACACGGGCGAAGGTTCGTCGGCCGCCGTATGCTAAAATTACGCTTTGTTGGACACATGATAGACACGCAACCTAGCGTAGTCAATTTGACAAATGCCCTGGCCGACTGGACGCCGGGGGCAAACCGGTAGGCGTTGGAGAGGATAGTGGCGAAGCACGGTAAGGATTGCCGACTTGTATAGCGTATTTCTGTTGACTCGCCCCGGCGACAACATGGTTTCGTTGGCCAAGCAAATCGACCAGACCGGATTGACCTGCCGCGCGGGCAGCGACATGATGGAACTGGCCGACGTTGCCCACGCCATGAAGCTTGACGTCGTTATACTGGATCTAGCAGCGGTCGGCATCGGGGCCCGATCAGTCATTGAGCAGGTTACGGAACTACAGATTCCTACATTGGCGCTGTTGGAGTTGTCGTCGCTGGAGCAATATGATCCTGCGATCAACGCGGACGATTTCATCTTAACGCCGCTGGACTCGACCGAGCTGTTGGCAAGGGTTGGGCAAATCGTATTTCGCAAGAACGGCCGGGTCGGAGAACCGCTGATCCGCGTTGGCGAGTTGGCGATCGACCTCCAAAGCTACGAAGTTTCCATGGCCGGCCGTCGCGTCTCGCTCACTTACAAAGAGTTTCAGTTGCTGACGCTACTCGCATCCAACCCGGGCCGGGTATACACCAGGGAAGCGCTGCTAAATCAGGTGTGGGGATACGATTACCTTGGCGGCACCCGCACCGTCGATGTCCACATACGACGCCTGCGTTCCAAGATTGAAGACCCCGACCACCTTTTTGTGGAGACCATCTGGAACGTCGGGTACCGGTTCCGGGACATCGCCGCCGAAGTTTGACAAACAGCCGTCCGGAGTCCAGTCCGCGTCTTGTTCAATCATCAAGGTGCTGTTGAAACCGGGTCAGGAACCGGTCGCGTTCGGCTACCAAACCGGCGTGAGTAGGGTCGGTCAGACGGGGGTCGGCATCCATGATCGCCAGGGCTTCCTGACGGGCCAGCGCCATCAAATCCTGGTCAAACAGGTTGGCGATGCGCAAGACCGTCTGGTCGCCACTTTGCGAGGTGCCGAAGATGTCGCCTTCATGCCTCATCTGCAAGTCAATCTCGGCCAATTTGAAACCATCGCCCGTGGATTCCAACGCCGTCAATCGTTCCCTGGCTCGTTCCGACTCCGACTCCGACATCAGCAGGCAGTAGCTCTTGTGCTGGCCTCGACCCACGCGACCGCGAAACTGATGCAGCTGGGCCAGTCCGAACCGGTCTGCCCCGTCAATGAGCATCACGGCAGCGTTGGGCACGTCGATGCCGACCTCAACTACCGCAGTGGCCACCAATATATCCAGCTCGCCGTCTCGAAACTGACGCATACTTTTGTCTTTATCCCGGGACGATAACCTGCCGTGCAGCAACCCGAGTTTGAGATCAGGGAACACCTCGGTCGACAATCGTTTATGCTCTTCGACGGCGGCGCGCACGTCCAGCCGGTCCGATTCTTCCACCAGCGGGCAAATTATGAACGCCTGTCTTCCGGCGTTGATTTGCTGTCGTACAAACCCGTAGGCTGCGGTCCGTTTGTCTTCTGGCACGATGCGAGTCAAAATCTCCTGGCGACCCGGCGGCAACTCGTCAATGGTAGACACGTCAAGGTCTCCGTAGAGCGTGAGTTGTAGCGTCCGCGGAATCGGGGTGGCCGACATCATCAGGGAGTGGGGTTGTTCTGTGCCCTGGCTCCGCAGCGCGGACCGTTGCTCCACGCCAAAACGGTGCTGTTCGTCCATGACTGCCAGCGCCAGATTGGGAATGTCAACGCTGTCCTGAATCAACGCCTGCGTGCCTATCAGCAGGTCCATGTTGCCTTCCGCCACCATCCGCAGCAATTCGCGGCGGGGGCGCGCGCGGGTGCTACCGGTCAACAATCCAACCGTGAACGGTCCGGACATCTGCGGCAGGTAGACTGATAGCACGTTGTCTTGCTGCATCGGTTGGTCGAAGTCCTGCAGCAACTCGTTCACGGTGCGAAAGTGTTGCTCGGCCAGCACCTCGGTGGGCGCCATTAGCGCCGACTGCCGGTGCGCAGATGCAACCGCCAGCACCGCCGCCAACGCCACCAGAGTCTTCCCGCTGCCGACTTCGCCTTGCAGCAGTCGACTCATCGGTGGGGTGCCCCGTGCCATATCCGACAGGGTCTCTGCGACGCAGCGTTCTTGCGCATGGGTGGGCGAGAATGGCAAACCGGCCAGGAATCCGTTCACCGTGGCCTGATCGTATTTGACCGGCACGCCAACGGCGTTTTCCTCGCGGTGCCGGCGACGGCCTATTACGGCGAGCTGGAATCCCAGGATTTCATCGAATGCGAGGCGACGCCGGCCAGCCTCGGCGGCGGCCAGGTCTGCCGGATAGTGCAGGTCGGTGATGGCGTTGCGCAGCGGAACCAGCCCCGTGCGACGTCGCACATCCTCCGTCAGGGAATCCTCCAACCCATTGACGTACTGCCCGATGGCTTGCCAGGTCAGGCTCCGCAGGTTGCGCGCGGTCATCCCCTGGGTTAGCCGATAAACGGGCGTGATGCGCGCGGTGTTGACCGGTGGCTGACGTTCGGTGATTACGTCGTACTCCGGAGAAGGCATCACCGGCCGGTTGCGGTAGGTTTCGATTTTGCCGGTAACGGTCATGTGGCTCCCGGCGCGGAGCGAACGCGCCAGGAAACCCTGACCGAACCATTGCAGGTCAATGGTTCCGGTTTCGTCCCGCAAGGCGCCCTGCGCCAGTTGCAGGTTGCGCGGGCCCACTCTCGCGGGACTGATGTTTACCAAGGTTCCATCGAGAGTAAAGGTTCCGCCCGGATACACGTCAGCAATGCTGGTAATTTCGGAGCGGTCAACGTGTCGTCGCGGCATCATGTACAACAGGTCGCGAACGGTACCAACGCCCAGGAGTTCCAGCCGGCCCACGGTTTTCTGATCCATTCGTCGGATTTTGCTGACAAGTTCATCAGGGTTGCCCGGAGATGCGGCTGGAACCGGGCGTCCATAGTTGGCCCGGTGCACGCGCCCCAACGGGCGCGCATCTTCGGTGGGAAACAGCGTGTGCACTACGGCAGCGTTTGTGACCCCGGAAGCATCCGGAGCCATTCCGTCCAATCTGGCTGTGGACGCCAATGGGCTGGTGGTCGAGTTGGCCAGCACCTTCTGCCAATAGGCGACCCAGGCGCGGCGTTCGTCGGGCGTCAGGTCGCGGTACAGAGTATCGACGAGATACGCGGTTTTCCCCGCGTCATCGCCCAGAAACCCGCGCAGCTCCGATTCCCAGCGGTCAACGAATCGACGGATGCCACCGCTAACTGCGGTGTCGGCGAATCCCTTGCTCTCTTCCAGTGTCAGGATTTTCCGGAGCGCCTGTCGCCACAAAGGTTCGTTTTCAAACCCGGCAGAATTCATCAGATGAAGCCATTGCGCCTGTTGTCGCCAGGTGCGCTGGTGCAGAACGCACTGACCAACGCCACATACCTGCGGTTCTCGTAGTGACGCATGCCGCCGTTGCGGTTACATCAATGTTGCCACGCCGACGGCGCCCGGTCCACTGTGCGTCCCGATGGCAGATCCAATCTGAATTGTATAACTCTGACCGGCTGATACCAAATCGCTGAGTGCGACCCGCAGCGTCTCGGCGAGTTCTGGATCCGTAGAATACGCAACCGCCAGTCTGGAGGCCGGGCCGTGGCTTCGCACCAGTTCTTCCAACCGTTGCATCGCTCGGCGCGTATTGCGCGGGCGATCTACCGGCAGCACTTCACCACCCGACACTCTCAGGATTGGTTTCACCTTCAGGAGGGATCCCATGAAGGCCTGGGCCTTGCCGATGCGCCCGCCCTTTTGCAGGTATTCGAGAGTGTCCAGGGCGCAATAGGTGAAACCTGTCGAGGCACGCGAATTAGCTGCTGAAAGTACCGACTCCACGGTGGCGTCTTCGGCGGCGGCGTCTTCGGCGGCAGCGACCACTTGCAGCATATGCCCAGCGGTGGCTGTGTTTGAGTCGATAACCGAAACCGCGCCATCGGGTAGTGCGGCGGCGGCCTGAATCGCCGAATTGTGGGTGCCACTCAACTGTTTGGACAGCGTGATGCACACAACTTGATCTCCGTTGTTAACCAACGGTTCGAGGTGTTGTGTGAAGTCCAATACGGTAGGTTGCGAGGTGGTTGGAAGTCGTGGGGACGCCTGCAGGCGGACGTAGAAATCTTCCCGAGTGATGTCAACCCCTTCCCGATAAGCCACGTCATCAATGAGAACGTAGGCGGGGACCACGGTAATGCCGAGGCGTTCTGCCAGGTCCGCCGGGATATCGGCCGTGCTGTCAGACACAATCTTGATTGCCACGATTAACTACTCCACCGACGCCAGATACGGATAGTGTGGTTGGCCGCCCTCGAACACGTCAACCTGCACGCCGTCGTGTAAAGTTTCCAGCATTTCCTGCACCTGCGCGCTTTTTTCCGCGTCAGTGCCTTCACCCCAGTATATGGTTACGATGCTGTCTTCGTTCACTTCGGTATAGCTTAGCCCATCGAGGAGGGCCGTTTCAGCTGAATCGGCCAACGCAACCAGAGTTCCGTCGAGTATCCCCATATACTGACCTTTTTCGACCGCCCGACCGTCAACAATGGATTCGCGCACTGCCTGCGTAACCTCCAGTGTTTCGACTGCTGCGGTGGCTGATTCCATGTTAGCCAGGTTCTGATCAACCGACAGTTCGGGGTTGAAGCCCAGCATCGCCGCCGTGCCCTGTGGCATCGACTTTGTGCCAACCACGTGCAAATTGATCTCGCCGGTATCGGCTCCAGTTGCCTGGTTGGCGGTCAGAATCACGTTGCCGTTATTGGGCAGGACGATGACATCCTCGGTGCCGGCTTGCCGGGCGGCGGCAATCAGCTCGATGGCGCTGGGGTTCAGAGTTTGACCGCCGGGGACTATTGCAGCGCAACCCGCGTCCTGGAAGATTTCGGCAAGGCCTTTGCCGGAGGCCACCGCTATGACCGACAGCCCGGGGCGAATCTCAGTCGGCGCCGAACGTTCCCGATGGCCAACCGTCCAGTCCCGATTTTGCAGGCTCATATTGTCAATCTTGACTTCATCAATGTCGCCAAAAGCCACGCCGTAGGTCAGCGCCGATCCGGGGTCGGCGGTGTGCACGTGAATGCGCACGGCTTGCCCACCACCCACAATAACGGTCGATTCGGCAATTTCGCCAAGGCCGGCACGCAGAGTGTCCACGTTGAGACCCTCGCCGTGGATCACGAACTGGGTGCAGTAGCCAAACTCTTCGCTCTCGTGGGCGTCCAGAAAATCAGTGGCAATGGCCACGGACGCGGTTTGATGCGGATCGATGATGCCGCCGACACTGCGCAGGCCCAGGTCTACCGGCGGTCCGTGGTTCCCTCGCAGGTGCTGCAACGCCCCGCCAATCACGGCAACCACGCCCAGTCCCCCAGAATCGACCACGCCGGCGTCTTTCAGAACCGGCAGTTGCTCAGGGGTGTACGCCAACGCCGCAATAGCGCCGTCGTAGGCGACTTGCCAGAGGGCGATTACATCCCGCTCTCCGGCATCATTGGCGACCACGGCTGCATCCGAGGCGCCCCGAATTACGGACAGCATGGTCCCTTCCCGGGGCTGGCTCACCGCGTGGTAGGCGGAATCAGTCGCAGATCGAAAAGCAGCCACCGCACGGGAGGATTCGATAACCGCTGCTCCGGCAACGCCGTCGGCAAATCCGCGCAGCAATTGCGACAGGATTACACCACTATTGCCCCGAGCGCCCCAAAATGCGCCCGTGGCCACGGATTCCGCAACATCACAGGCATCGGTTGCATCAACGTCTTTTTCCATCTGTTCAATGCCAGCCCGCAGGGTCAGCAGCATATTGGTGCCGGTGTCGCCGTCGGGTACGGGGAACACGTTGAGGGCGTTGGCAGCGTCGCGGTAGAGTTCCATGTACGACACGGCGCCGTTCATGGCCTGGCGCAAATCGGAACCTTTCAATACAGTTTTGGACACAGTCATAATCGCATCATGTGGTTAAAATCGGTGCCGGGAGTATAGCATAGGGTACTCGAAACCCGACTCCGGAACTGTCGTGATCGGTGATAATATTCTCACGCGTACGCGCATTAATCTGTCATTGCGAGGAGCACCCGCTCATCCCGAGCCCGTCGAGGGACGTGGCAATCTCGATGAGGCTGAACACGCGTCGACGAATCGCCGTTCCTACGGCGACGGGATTGCCACGCCACGCTCGCAATGACATAGTGGGCACTAATGAAGTGACAATGTTTGGTTGACCGCTTGCGAAATTCAGCCATAGAATGACGACTATCTGGGCCGGGGGTTTGCCCGACGGCCCGTGCGGGGCGGAACGATGACGTTAGCTGGCCGGCCAGACCAAACAACCGAAGATGAACCCAGGTCGGTGTCCCCGGCAGCACAGGGCGATGACGAGCCGCAAGATACGCGATTGCGTCCGGCGCGGTTGCAGGACTTTGTCGGTCAGGCTCCGGTGCGCGAAAACCTAAGCATCGCCATGGAAGCCTCTCGAATTCGCGGCGAGCCGCTGGATCACGTGGTCATTTATGGCCCGCCCGGTTTGGGTAAAACTACTCTCGCCAATATCATTGCCAACGAGATGGGAGCCGCCATCAAGGTAACTTCGGGCCCGGCGGTGGAACGCGCCAGCGATATTGCGTCCATCCTGACCGGCCTGCAACCCAACGACGTGCTGTTCATCGACGAAATACACCGGCTCAATCGGGCAGTGGAAGAGGTGATGTACTCCGCGATGGAGGATTTTTTCCTGTCGTGGGTGGTCGGAAAAGGGCTATCGGCGCGGAACATTAATCTTAGAATCAATCCATTTACCCTGGTGGGCGCCACCACCAGGTATTCCCTCATCAGCGCTCCGCTGCGCGACCGGTTCGGTTCGGTATTTCGGCTTGATTACTATAATGACGAGGACATGGAAACGGTGGTGAACCGGTCCTCCAGCATCATGGGCATCGATGCTGATGCAGATGGATTGCACGAAGTCGCCGTCCGGTCACGTGGCACACCCCGCATCGCGAACCGGCTGCTGCGCCGCGCCCGCGACTACGCCCTGGTCAAAGCTGATAACCGCATCACCGGCCCGGTGGCCCGCGATTCTCTGGATCGTCTGGGCGTGGATTCCAGGGGACTGGATGAAACCGACCACCGCCTGCTCACCAACATCATCGACAAATTCAACGGCGGGCCGGTGGGCCTGGACACGCTGGCCGCATCGCTCAGCGAAGACACCAGCACGGTAATGGAAGTGCTGGAACCGTTCCTGCTGCAACAGGGCTTCCTGGAGCGAACCCCCCGGGGCCGGGTAGCCACCCGGTTGGCCTACGAATACTTGGGATGGCCCTGGGCGGGATCTACAAGCGACCCCAGGAAACAGGCTCAACTGTTCGATTAAGTATTACCCAGGTTAGCGCCCCGGCTCTATGCGGGGGGGGGTGGCGTGATTACATAACGTAACACAATCGCCATCCGCATCGCGTTGATTTATGGCGTTGCTTAACATAACATACGCTCACGATGCAGACGGCTCTCACCCAGCCTTGAATACTGGCTACCATCTGAATACAATGGTTTGAGTTGATTTATGCTGTGTCCAGGAAACAATCAATGAGTCCCCCGGTTGCGATGCAGGGAAACGCTATTCCCGTTGGTTTATTTGAACGCACCGCCGGTGGATTGCGCTTGTCCGATTCAGAAGCGCACCGACTGATTGCAGCCGACGACGAAGCCATTGGGGATTTGTGCCTGGCGGCAGCTGAACTTCGCGACCGTGGCAAGGGCCGAATCATCACTTTCTCACCCAAGGTATTCATCCCTCTGACTCGGTTGTGCCGCGATTTCTGCGGTTACTGTACCTTCCGGCAAGCGCCGGCAGAAGCGGACAACCTGTATCTCTCCGAGGACGAGGTTTTGACGGTAGCGAAAGCAGGCCAGCGTCTCGGATGCACCGAAGCCCTGTTCACGTTGGGCGAGCGACCCGAACAGCGCTACCCCGAGGCGCAGGACTGGCTGCGTGCCCACGGCTACCGCACCACTCTGGGTTACCTCACCACCATGTGCCAGCGCGTGTTTGAAGAAACCGAACTGCTGCCCCACGGCAACCCGGGCACGATGAGTCGGCGGGAATTGCAGGCATTGCAACCGAGCAATCCGTCGGTAGGCATCATGCTGGAAAGCGTGAGCCCCCGCCTCTACGAGAGTGGCGGCCCGCACGAATTTGCACCCAGCAAACGACCCCGGGTGCGTCTTCGCACCATCGAACTGGCCGGCGAATTGGGCATCCCGTTCACGACCGGCATCCTGATCGGCATTGGTGAAACCCGCACGGAGCGCATTGACTCGCTACTCGCGATTCGCGATTTGCACGATCGGTTCGGGCACATACAGGAAGTAATCATACAAAACTTCCGCGCCAAAGCCGACACACCCATGGCTGGCGTGGCCGACGCACCTCCGCTCGAGTTGCTGTGGACGACCGCCGTCGCCCGGCTGATACTCGGCGCCGGTGTGAATCTGCAGGTGCCGCCCAATCTCAGCGAGAACTACGAACGATACATCGCTGCCGGAATCAACGACTGGGGCGGTGTGTCGCCGCTGACCATCGACTACGTAAATCCGGAGGCGCCGTGGCCGCAACTGGCCGAACTGGAACGACGCACAGCGGCAGCCGGGTATGAGTTACGTCCCAGGCTACCGGTGTATCCCGAATACTTTGCCGGCGGGTCGCAATGGCCGCTTCCGGCAGCGCTACGCGAAAAACTGCTCAATCTAACCGATTCAGAAGGCTACGTGAAAGGGGGAATCCAACGCTATGCCGGAATCCAATAACCAGAACTCACCCGCAACGATGTCGGCTTTGGTGTCAACGTTGCGCCCCGAAGTGGCCTCGGTGCTGGATCGCGCCCTTGGTGGCGAAGACATTTCGGTTTCGGACGGGGAGGTTCTTTTCGAAACTCATGGGCCTGAATTCACCGCGCTTATGATGGTTGCGGATGAACTTCGCCGTCGAGCCGTTGGCGACCTGGTGACCTATGTAGTCAACCGGAACATCAACTTTACCAACGTGTGCATCAAGCGCTGCGGCTTCTGCGCCTTCAGTCGCGACTTTAGGCAGGAAGAAGGTTATTTCCTGCCTGTCAACGAGATAATTCGACGCGCTAAAGAAGCCCAGCAGTACGGCGCAACCGAAGTGTGCGTCCAGGCCGGTTTGCCGCCCCAGATGGAGGGCGACCTCTACATCAAGCTGTGCGCAGCCATCAAAGAGGAACTCCCGGATATGCACGTCCACGGGTTCTCCCCGGAGGAGGTGCTGTACGGCTCGATACGTTCCAAGTGCTCGATTCGAGACTACCTGCAGGGCCTGAAGGACGCCGGAGTGGGCAGCTTGCCCGGAACCTCCGCTGAGGTGCTGGACCAGGATTTGCGCGACCTCATTTCGCCGGGTCGCATCACGGTTGACCAATGGATTGAGGTTATAACTACCGCTCATGACCTGGGCATACCCACCACGTCCACGGTAATGTTCGGCCACGTCGAAACCAACACCCAAATCGTCAAGCACATCGCCCTGCTGAGAGACATCCAGAAAACCACCGGCGGTTTCACCGAGTTCGTTCCGCTGAGTTTCGTCAACTCGGAAGCCCCCATGTTTCTGCAGGGTACGGTGGACAATGTGCGTTCCGGCCCGTCCGGAATGGACGTAGTGAAGGTGCACGCCATCGCCCGCGTAATGTTGAATAATTGGATCCCCAACATCCAGGCGTCCTGGGTCAAAGAAGGCAGCCGGATGTCGCAACTGCTGCTGACCGCCGGCGTCAACGACCTTGGCGGCACGCTGATCAACGAAAGTATTTCCACCTCCGCCGGCGCCGCCCACGGTCAGCTGATGCGGCCGGCTGAGTTCCGCGGCATGATCCGGGAAGCGGGACGCACGCCCGCAGAACGCTACACAACCTACGGCCTGCGACGTGTGTTCAGCGAAGTTGATGAGATTGTGGACCCGCTGGATCTGGTCGGCGATAACGTAGAGGAAATCTTCGGTTCCTACAACCAGCTGGTTAAACTCGACACTTACCGTTTCGAGCACCCGCGCGCTGAGCGCGAGCGGGCGGAAGCCCAACAGCAGGTTTAGACGGTGGAGGGAACCGCTCACGGGCTGGTACTGGCTCTCGCCGGGGGAGTCGGTGGCGCCAAGCTTGCATTGGGCCTCACTAGAATCCTGCCGCCGGAGCGCCTGACTATCGTCGTCAACACCGGCGACGACGAAGAGTTCCACGGTCTGCACGTCTCACCCGACTTGGACACGATGACGTACACGTTGTCGGGTTTGTACAATCAGGAGACCGGTTGGGGCATGTCTGGCGACAGTTTTAACACCTTGGGGATGCTCAACCGGCTCGGCTCCGATACCTGGTTCAACTTGGGTGACCTGGACTTTGCCATGCACATTCGGCGCACCGAGCTGTTGCGGCACGGTGCCACGCTGTCCGAAGTTACCGCCGAGTTGACCGGACGACTCGGCATCCAGCACAGCGTCATTCCGATGAGCGACGACCCGGTGCGAACTGTCCTCGACACCGACGCCGGAACTCTGGCCATGCAGGAGTATTTTGTCCGTTACCGCGCTGAACCCAAAGTGAACGCCATTCGCTACGTCGGCGCCGCCGCAGCGAAACCTTCTCCGGCGTTTGCGAAGGCATTGCAAGAGTGTGAAACCATAATTTTTTGCCCGTCGAACCCATATCTCAGCGTGGCTCCGATCATGGCTATTCCCGGCGTTCGGGATGCAATTTTAGCGCGCTCCGGTAACCGAATCGCGGTAAGTCCAATCGTGGGCGGCGCAGCGGTGCGCGGTCCGGCCGGTAAAATCATGGCAGAGTTGGGCGGGACGGTTTCGTCGGTCGGTGTGGCACGGGAATACCGGGACTTGTGCGACATCCTGGTGGTAGATTCGCAAGATGCAGACATCGCTGACGACATCTCTCACGAAGGAATCCACCCGGTCGTGACAAATACAATCATGAACAACGATGCCGACAAAATAGCGCTGGCGAAATCAGTTTTGGAACTGGCACGCCGAGTGGAGCGTGCGGTATGACCACCGACACACCGGTCAATAGCAACCCAACGGTCGTGCCAGTGATACCGATGAAGCGGCTGGCGGATTGCAAAACGCGCTTGTCAAGACGCATGTCTCCGGCTGAACGCGCTGACCTCACGCTGGGGATGTTGCGCCGGGTGCTGCTGGCCATTCGCGGCTCCGGAGTTGAGGTCTACTGGGTAGTTGGCGGCGACGCGCGTGTTCGCAACCTGTCCCGGAACCTGGGTGCCATCTGGATGGAGGACCTGGGTCGCAACCTGAATGACACGCTGACCAAATCATTCGAAAGCGCCAGGATGCGGGGCGTGTCGGCGCTGTATTTGCCCGGCGACCTTCCTTTCATCAAACCCAGCGACATCCACCAGCTGATCCGCAGCGCGGCGCACCAGCATAACGTAACCTTGTCACCGGCACGTCGCGACGGCGGGACCAACGCAATCCTGGTGCCTTACGATCTGATTCCCTATTTCCGGCCCGAGTTGGGTGGCGACAGTTTCCGCAAGCACGTGTCCACGGCGGCTCGCATGGGTGTATCGTTGGCCTTTTATTACAGTTCCGGCATGGGTTTTGACCTGGATGATGGTTCGGACTTGGACGAATACGAGGTGATGGAGCCTGGTCTCCTGGAGCGCCTGATGAGAACCCGGCGTACTGGGGGCCAGTGAACGCCATGGTTCAACTGGGATGCCTATTGCCAACCCGCGGGCTGTTGCTTGCAGAACAAAAACCCACCGACGCAGAATCCGTGCTGCGACTCGCCACGTGGGCCGAAGAGGCCGGCCTGGACTCAGTGTGGGTTGGGGACAGCTTAACCGCCAAGCCGCGCCTGGAGGCCATGACCACCCTGGCCGCCATCGCTGCCCGCACCTCGCGCGTGAGACTGGGAACAGCCGTTATGCTGATGGCCCTGCGACATCCCGTGCTGTTGGCTCAAATGATGGGCACGGTTGACCTGATTTCCGGTGGCCGGTTGCAGCTTGGAATTGGCGTGGGAGGCGCGTTCAACCCGATGCAGCAGGCCGAGTGGCGCAACGCCGGTGTAAACCAGCGCACGCGGGTGCGTCGGCTGGAAGAAATGCTGAAAGTCGTCAAGGGACTGGGTAGCGGCCGGCCGTTCACCCATTCCGGACCAAACTTTGAGCTCGACGATACCGTAATGGAGCCGGCGCCTGTGCAACCCGGGGGTGTTCCCGTTTACCTGGGCGTGCACTGGCACGGGCGCGGCGACGGCCAGGGCGCACAACGGGAACGGCAGGCACGCCGCGCCGCGCGGCTCGCTGATGGAGCCATCTCCATCTCCGCAACTCCGGACGAATTTGTGGAGCTCACCAACACAGTGCGCGGCTATTGCGAGGAATACGGCCGGGACCCTGGCGCCATGTCCTCGGTGATGTATCTCACCGTAAACCTCGACGAAGACATCAACCGGGCGCAGGCTGAGGCCGAAGACTGGTTGCTGGGTTACTACGGCGCCAACATCTGGGGGGATCGGTGGGGGCCGTTTGGCGACGCCGAACGGGTCCGCGAACGTATCCAGGCTTATGCCGAAGCCGGTGCCGATCAGATCGTGGTGCGTTTTGCCTCCTACCGACAGGAAGAGCAGATGCAGACCTTCCTGGAACAGGTGTCCCCTTACTTCAGTTAATAATCGTTGAGCGAGGTTTCGAGTGTATCCAGTTGACCTTTCCGGCAAAAACGCCGTAATCTTTGGCGTTGCCAACGACCGAAGCATCGCCTGGGCCATCGCCAAAACTTTGGCCGACGCCGGAGCCCGCATCGCGCTGACCTATCAAAACGAGCGCCTCAAAGATCGGGTAGCGCGCCTTGCCGACACGCTGGATGACGCGGTAATCCTGCCCTGCGACGCCTCGGAAGATGAACAGATCGGGCAGGTGTTTCAGATGCTGGCCAGCGAGATGGGTTCGCTGTCCATCCTTGTGCACAGCATCGCTTTCGCCAATCGAGAAGATTTGTCCGGTCGGCTGGCGGACACCGGGCGCGACGGCTTCCGTCTCGCACTGGAAATCAGCGCGTTCACCCTGCTGCCCATGGTGCGCCACGCGGCGCCCCTGATGAAATCCGGGGGCAGCGTCATTGCGATGACCTTCAACGCCTCCAGCCGAGTTTATCCCGGCTACAACGTTATGGGCACCGCCAAGGCGGCCCTGGAGCACGAAGTACGACAACTCGCCCACGAATTCGGCGGCGACAACATCAGGGTGAATGCAATATCTGCCGGCCCGGTGGACACGCTCGCGGCTCGTGGAATCAGCGGTTTCCTCGACATGAAACGCGCACACGCCGAAAAAGCTCCATTGCAGCGCAACATTACCGCCGACGAAGTTGCCAAATCCGCGCTGTTCCTGTGCAGCGACCTTTCCAGCGCGATTACCGGCGCAGTTCTGCCGGTTGATGCCGGATATCACATCATGGCGGTCTGACGCTGCTCCGCAACCCCGTGCCACGCTGCCATCCCGTTCGTCTAAGGTAAACACCGGCATCCGATAGTGAAAAGGCCCGCATCGGTCGGATGCAGGCATTGGAAATCAGACTATTGATCAGCGTTCAGATTGCTTCAAGTTGCTGTCGATCGGCAGCCGCCTTTTCGCTGAGTCCCAGTTCGCTGTACGCTTTGGCGCGGTTGGCCCATGCCTCGCGGTAACGGGGATCCAGAGCAATCGCCTTGGTGAACTGATCGACTGCCTCGCGAACGCGCCCCTGGTTGACCAGCGCCAATCCTCGGTCCGTCATGCCGGCAGCAGTAAGGGATAGCGAAATTTTGAGAGGCTCAGCGGTGAATCCAGAAATCGGCTCAATGCCGGGCGCCGCGTCTGCAGTTGCGCCCACGCCGGCAGGTTCCGGTGTGGCCGGGTTATTTTGCGTTGACGCCAGGACAGGTTCGGCTACCGGAGTTGGTGCCGCCCCTTCCTCAGCAATTCCAGGGGAATCACCAACCGTTTCGGTGCCGGTGGGTAGCGTCGTAGCCGTTGCCTCCGCGGGGTCCGCAGCTCCATCCTCGCTGGCGTATACCCTGGCAAGCTCCCATCCGCAGTTGGTGCAAAAACTCGGGCCCGGGTCATGGACGTGTTGACACCTTGGGCAGGCCACCGTGGTGTCTTCCTCCTCCTCGGCTTCGACCGGACGCCGCGCCGGTACGAACATCAGTGCCAGCATTGGGAACATGCACAGCGCCGTCAGGCCGTCTGGGAAACCGGGAACCAAACCCACCGCGGGGATGGCGGACAGTGTGGCCCAGATCAACATATTGTGGCCCTTGTTTCGGGCCGCACGTGCCGTCCACCACACCACGAAAAGAATCAATAATATTTGGAGCCATTCGTTCATGCGTACTTACATCCGTTGCCGTTGCGTCCATTATAACGGTAATTCGTAAGAGTCGGCAAACAGGCTGCAACGTCCATTGAACCCGCGCACTGGTAGCCCCGCGTTTGTGCCTTCAACGAACCGATACAGGAGGTTGCTACCTGATAGCTGACCGAATCAGCTGCGCAGCCCGCTATTCCGATGGTTGCTGTGCAAAATCGCAACCAACCATGGCGAAACACCAGGGTCTTTCAGTTTTCAAGGATTGGCCAAGCCAAGGATGGCTAAGGCTTGGCCAGGCGCCCAGCCGATGCGCCGTATTGCCGCCGCGATGTTGGTCTCTCCACCGCTCCGCAGCAGTCCCAAGACCACGTTGCGCAATGCCGCCATCACCTGAGGCGCCGCCCCGGTTCTCACCTGGGATGCGTCCTCCCCCAGGGTCACATCCCGGACGTAGTGCAGCCGGTTCTCAATTCCCCAGTGGCCCCGTACATACTCCAGCAGTTTCCCCGGCCCGGTCTCCCTCCCCAGGCTGGTGATAGCGTAGCGCGTCTCCATAGACACGCTCCCCTTCTGTTCCACCCGCCGCCGCACTTGGCAGACCTGCCGCACCCCGGGCCAGTCCAGGTATTCATTCAGCGCCTCCGTAGCCCGCAACTGCCTCGTCTCCCAGCGATCCCCGTGACGGCCCCGCCGCCGGGCCTGCCGGTACTGGGCTCCCCACACCGGCTCCGCAAACGCCAAGGCAATGGCATCGTACAGTTCCCGCTGGTTCTTTTTCACGATGACCAGATAGTCACCCCCAGCGTCCAGCAACTGTTGGCAATAGTCCCGCTGACAATACAAGGCATCCCCGGTAATCACGTTACCCGCCACCGGCAGCAGTTCCGCGGTCAGTTGCCGGGCCGTTGTCAGTTCCCCCTGTACCGGCCCCACCCCCCTTTTGCCCTACCACCAGGCTGGATTCGTGAGCATATCCGGCCACCAGGCGCACCCCGGGCAACTCTTGGCCGTGAATCCCCCGCAGGGCTTTGCCGTCCACCGCAATGGCGCTCCCCTCCGGCAGTCCCGCCCGGCTCCACCCGGCCAGAGCGGTCTCGAAGGCGGCCGCGTCCAGCCGACGGAATACGGTATGAAGGCTGCCCACCGCTGGCGTCCTGGGCCGGGTGAAACCCATGGCCTGCACCGTGGCGGCATCTTGCTGGCGGCCCCATTGATGAATCGCGTAGAGGCTGCGGGCCCCGGAGAGCATGGCGCAGACGGCCAGCGTCAGGATGGCCGGCAGAGGATGACGCCGTCCCCGCAATCCCCGGGGGTCCGGCACCGAAGCCAGGACGGCGGGCAGGCTTTGCGCTAGTTCCGTCGTGTTCATACCCCCAGTCTAAGGCTTCTTCTGAAAACTGAAAGACCCTGGGCGAAACACGGCGGAAATTGACAGGCCAATCAGGGAGGTGCTATCGTAACATAAGAAAATCGAGCGGTAACGAGCAGCGTTGAACCGCGCTTTTTTGCGCTTAAAATGAGTCAACGCGACGAAGGGAGTTAACAAATGGATTTGACGATTTCGGTGCTGAAAGCTGACGTTGGTTCAATTGGCGGGCACACCAAACCGTCGGACCGAATGATGGCAGCCGTCCGCGCCGCAACTGAAAGGGCGATCCGCGACGGACTGTTGATTGATGCCTACGTCGGGCACACCGGCGATGACATCTGCATGACCACCACCCACACTCGGGGCGACAACGACGATGCCGTGCACCAGTTTGCCTGGAACACCTTCCTGGAGGCAACCGAAATCGCCCGCCAGTACGGCCTTTACGGAGCTGGTCAGGACCTGCTCGTTGACGCCCCTTCGGGTAACATACGCGGAGCTGGCCCAGCCGTAGCCGAGATCACCTTCGACCACGATCCGATCAAGACCAACCCCCTGCGGCCGGCGGAGTCGTTCTTCGTTCTGGCCGCCGACAAATGTGGCCCAGGCGCCTACAACTTGCCGATGTTCCTCGGGTTCGCCGACCCCATGTACTGCGCCGGACTAATGCTGCCGCGTCTGGGCGAAGGCTTCACCTTCAACATCATCGACATGGACAATACCGATGGCGACAGCATCATTTCGCTGAACGCGCCCGAGGATTATTACAAAATGACCGTGTTGTTGCGCGACAACGAACGGTTTGCCATTGAGAGCATTACATCCCGCTACTGCGGGCAAACCGCCGCCGCGATATCGGCCACCCGCCTGCACAATATTGCTGGCAGCTACACCGGCAAGGATGATCCAGTTGCCGTGGTTCGCAACCAAGGTATCTTCCCGGCTCCGGAAGAATTGATTTCTCCCTACACGAAGGCCCACTACATTGGCGGGGACGCTCGCGGCTCTCACGTAATGCCGCTGATGCCGGTGGCAATCAATACCGCCGTTACGGGTATGTACTGCCTGCCTCTGATTTCCTGCGTCGGTTTCAGCATTAGCGCAGAAGGCAAGTTTTCAGAATCATCGACCGATTTCTTCGACAACCCGGCCTGGGATTACACCCGCCAGCTGGCGCAGCAAAAGGGCATCGAAATGCGCTCACAGGGTTGGTCTGGCGCGGCCATGCTGCCCTACGGAGAGCTGGAATACTCGGGCTTCCGCCACTCCATCGGCGACCTGGTGGCCAGGTTCGCCATCCGCACCAATGGACATCAGCCCGCCGCCGAAACTGCCACCACCACTGCCGACAACGACTAACGAGCGACGAAACAGCAACGCAAAAAAGCCCCGGCGCAGTTCCGAATCATTCGGGCACCGGGGCTTTTCGCCGGCCGTTAGGTACCGAAACTAACTCCGGAAAATACCATTTCGCTCGAAAATGGCGGCCAATTCGGCGATGCCCGCAGATACCGTATCTGCAGTTGGATGCCCGAAACAGAGACGGGCCAGGTTCGAACCATTGCCTTCCGGCGAGAACATAGTTCCGTTGTAGTAGCCCACCCCTTCGTCAAAACACTGGTTCTGAAAACCCGCCAGGTCGGTACCTTCCGGCATCGTCAGCCAGACATAGAGGCCCCCCTCGGGCCGGGACCAGGTAGCGCGATTGCCGAAGTGTTCGCCCAAGGCCGCCAGCATGGCGTCGCGTTTCACGCGGAGCGCCTGGTTCTCCTCGTCAATGTGGTCGTACATATTGTTGCGGAGATATTCTTCAATCGCCAACGCCGCAAATTGATTGACGCCGCCGGACTTGAAACTCGTCGCCCGCTGTCGCACCGATTCTGGCGCCACCACATAACCCATGCGGACGCCTGGCGCTATGATTTTCGACATTGACCCAACGTACAGCACCTGTCCGGAATCATCCATGCTACTGATTGACGTTACATCCTCCCCTTCAAACCGCAAATCGACGTAGCAGTCATCCTCGAGAACGGGCACGCTGTGGCTTTGGCAAATCTCCAGAGCACGGCGCCGGCGTTCCAGCGTCATCGTCCAGCCCAACGGATTCTGAAAAGTCGGGATGGTATACAGGAACTTGACCCGCTTGCCGGCAGCGACCTGCGCCCGGATGGTCGCATCCAGCGATTCCGGTATCATCCCTTCGTCGTCGCACTTCACGCCAACCACTTCGGCGCCCCACAACCGCATCTGACGCATCGTGCCGAGATATACATACTCCTCGGTCAAAAGGACGTCGCCCGGGTCGGTCAAGGCCTGAATCAGCATATTGATGGCTTCGCCGGAACCGGAAGTCAGGATGATATCGTCCGGCGAAACATCCATCTGGCGGTCGCGTTGCAGCTTATCGGCGACAAGTTCGCGTAGCGGTCGATAACCCGCTGCCACCGGATAATATGCCAGGTCACGTCCTTCCCTCTCGAGGGCTACCCGCAAGGCGTCGGACAATCCTTCCAGCGGAAGGGTATCAGGATCGGGGTACGCCACCGCAAAATCGTACCTGGCATTGCGATTTTCGCCGCGCAGTGTTATGGGCGCCCGCTGCGCGAATAAACCATCGTAGTTGAACTCGGTTATGTTTAGGCCTCCTGGTTAGTAGCGGGGCAGCGGCGGCCAATTACTCGACGATGCGAATCGCCAGGTCTTGCAACTGGCTGGGTTCCACGGGCGACGGAGCGCCGAACAGCAAATCGGATCCGCTTTGTGTCTTGGGGAAGGCGATAACATCCCGCAGCGACTCCGCACCGGCCAGCATGGCTACCAGGCGGTCGATACCGGGAGCGATGCCACCGTGGGGAGGTGCGCCGTAGTCGAAGGCTTCCAGGATGTGCCCGAACCGGTCGGAGATATCCTCCGGTGAATAACCCAGGATGGCGAAAATCTTTTCCTGCAACCCGCGCTTGTGGATGCGGATACTCCCACTGGCCAGCTCCGAGCCGTTGCAAACCAGATCGTAGGCCCGCGACGGGACGGCCGACAAGTTCTCGCCGTCCAGCATCTTTTCGAAGCCTGGAGCCGGCGCGGTAAAGGGGTGATGGGTTGAATCCCAACGATTGTTGTCGTCATTCCAGTCAAAGAGCGGGAAGTCGGTAACGAAAGCGAACAACAACACGTCTGGATCGGCAAGTTGCATTTCCTCAGCGATGTGACTTCGCATCGCTGACAACCACTGGTTGGCCATCCGGGGCGGACCTGCCATCAGGATTATCAGGTCGCCACGGCTGGCCCCGGCACGTTCAGCAAGACGTCGCACCCACTCAACTGGCATGCGCAAGCCGGGAGATAGCAACGCATCAGCATCAGTCAGAGTGTCCAGCGCCCCGTCTCCAGTGAGCCTAACGTGGCTCATGCCGCCCGCTCCGAATCCCTTGGCTGTGTCTTCCATGCGGCGCATATCGGAGCCGGACAACCCTCCTTTGCCGGGCACGGCCATCGCCTTGATGATGCCGCCTTCGCTCAGGACGTTATGGAATACCCGGAACTCGGTTTCCGCTGCCAGATCGCTCGCGTCGGCCATTTCCAAACCGTAACGCAGATCTGGTTTGTCGCTGCCGTACCGAGCCATTGCATCCACGTAAGTAATGCGAGGGAAGGGCGTTTTGATTTTAAAACGGGGCGTAATCTCCCGCACCATATCGCCATACAAACCCTCAATCAGCGTTAGCACGTCCTCCTCATCGACGAAACTCATCTCCAGGTCCAACTGGGTAAATTCGGGTTGACGGTCGGCTCGCAAATCCTCGTCCCGGAAACAGCGGGCAATCTGAAAATAGCGTTCCACGCCGCTCACCATCAACAACTGCTTCAGCTGTTGTGGGGATTGCGGCAACGCGTAGAAATTGCCTGGTTGCATCCGGCTAGGCACCAGATAATCCCTGGCTCCCTCTGGTGTACTTTTAATCAGGATGGGGGTTTCGATTTCCAGGAATTCCCTTGCGTCAAGATAATCTCTGATGTACTTGACCACCTGGTGGCGCAGTTTCAGGTTGTCCTGCATGCTGGGGCGGCGCAAGTCCAGGTAACGATAGCGCAGGCGTAGGCTCTCGTCCGCTTCAACGTCATCGGTGATGTAAAAAGGCGGCGTCAGCGATTGATTCAGAACGGTGATCGCGCTAGCCATCACTTCCACATCCCCGGTGGGCAGCGCCGTATTCTCGGAACCCTCCGGGCGCTTCTGCACGACGCCGTCCACCTGCACACACCACTCGGAGCGCAATTTCTCGGCTTCGATGTACATGGCCGGAGGCAGATGCTCTGGATTGAACACGACCTGCACAAACCCCGACCGGTCGCGCAAATCGACGAAAATGATGCCGCCGTGATCGCGGCGCCGGCTGATCCAGGCGGACAAGGTAACAGAAGCGCCTGCTTGGACGGCCCGCAGGTCGCCACAGTTTTGGGTTTTCAGAGTTTCAACTCCTCGAGATAAACTGACCGGACGCCGAATAAGCCTAACTCAACAGGTCCAGAATGTTTTGGAAAGGACTGTCCATAGCGACGCCACCGTTTGCAATCGCATCGGCCAACGCGGCCGGGTCTGACACCGGCGGATAACAAATGGTGTCAAGGCAAACGTGCGCCTGCGCTGGTACGTCGGTGCGCTCATTCGTAACCAGCTTGATCAACAGACTGGGGTTATTCAGGGCCATCGCCGCGGTCAGCATGGCGTCGGCGTCGAGGCTGCCCGGTCTGCCTTCAATTGTAACTTCGACCACCGGGTTGAGATACCGATCCACGGCGATGGCATAGTCGGCAGCCAGTTCACCGTAATCGCGGTGCGCTTCGACGTAGGCGCTCAGCGTATGGCGTGCAGCCTGTTGATACCGATCCTCATTGGTGGCATGGTGCAATCGCAGCAGCCCGGTTGCTGCGGCCACATTTTCCGCCAGAGGTTTTTCGCGAACCCGGAGGTAACCCGGCCGATCACCCAGATCTTCAATGTCGCAGAATCCGCCCCGGGAAGCGTCGAGGAAACGATCCAGCAAGACGGACGCCGCCGCCTCGGCAGCATCCAGATACTTACCGCCGTCGATGGCCGCAGCGTCGTAGCCATCCATGGCTGCCAGCAGATAATGAACCCAGTCGACCAGGAGGTCGCCCTCCTGCGGATGGTTCGTTTTGGCCGGGGTGAACGTGTGGGGCAACCAGCCCGAGCGAGCCGTTTCAACCAGTTGGTCCAGGCAGGAGAAGGCTATCTCCGCCAATTCCGGCCGACCTGATTTCCACGCCGCCGACAGGAAAAGCGAAACCGCTTGGGCGGTAATTGATGAGTAGCAATACGGATCCACTTCCGGAGCTGACTGGGTCTGCCTCTGATGGGCCGGCAAGCCAAAATACTCGGAGTGGGCACCCTGGCTCCCTCGGATACCCGCGACTACCGAGTCGTACAACGTGCCCACCAGGTAGTCTATGCTGCGGGAAGCGACCCGTTGATAGTCAGGACTTTGCAGAATGATGGCGGCGTCGAGCAACACGCCGGCCAGGGCGATGTTGTCCTCGGCCATCTTCTCGTGTTGCGGTTGAGTCCAGTTCGCGTATGTAGCAAACCGGAAAAACCCGCCATCGACGTCGTCATATAGCTCGCTTCCGGTAATAGCATCAAGCGTTTTTTCCAGCATCGCGCGGAAAAAGGGTTCGCCCGACGTGCGATATTGGTGCAGTAGCAGCCGGAGCATTGGGGTCGACGGGAACTTGGGTTCCAATCCAAAACCACCGTGGGCCGCATCATACGCGCCAGCGGCGCGGCGAGTGATGCTGTCAACAATGGACGCATCAGGTTCGTGCCCGGCGGAAACCCGGGCAACATGCTCCCGCCGTTGCCGCAGGATGTCGTTACCCTGTTCGTACATCTCGGGCTTCTGACCCGCGTAAGCCCGGCTCACCTCGTCCAGCATCGCCAGAAACTGGTCGGGCGGCAAGTAGGTAGCGCCGGCAATGTAACCGCCGTGCGGGGTCAGGAACGAAGTCGTTGGCCAGCCGCCCACGTTGTATCGGGCGTTGATGTCCGGCCGGTGGTCGGTGTCGACTTGAATGGGAATAAAGTGCTGGTTGATAAACCGCACCACATCAGCGTCGACATAGGTGCTGTCAGCCATCACGTGGCACCAGTAGCACCAGACCGCGTTTATCGATAGCAGGATGGGCCGGTCGGAGGTTTGAGCATCCGAGAAAGCGTCGGCGCTCCACGCCCGCCAAACAATCTGATCGGACTTTACAGTCGCCATGGATTCTCCCGGTGTCGCGCTCACAACCTGCAGACTCGCCCTTGCGACAACACCGTGCCGCACGCCGATATTTACGAATAAACGGTAGCACACGCCATCGCGATTTTCAATTTTTGTGATGGTTTCGGGAGCGTCCCTCTACGCGTCGTGGGAGAGGGGTTGGGGTGAGGGGGCGTTCGTTCCATACCACCTGAATCGAAACGTTACTGACGGTTTCTTACGCTCACCCATACCCACGGCACCAGCCGGCTAAGCAAACTAAAAGGCCTTGGCTTTCGCCGCCGGGTTCCTGTCCGCCGTAACGCGGGAATCGGCTACCTGGCTCTCGGGTTGAACGCGTCGTTCACCGCATCGCCCAGGATATTGAAGCAGAAGAACAGCAGGGTTACAGTGCCAATGGGGAACATTATAAGGTGAGGCTCGTTGCGCAGCACCTGGATGCTGCCGTTTTCAAACATCATCCGCCCCAGGCTGGGCACCGGTGGCTGCACCCCGATGCCAATCCAGCTGAGCACCAACTCGGAGCCGGCCACTCCGGCCAAGCCAGCGGAAACGGAGACGATCAGCGGGCTGAGTATGTTCGGGAGGATGTGGACTCGCAAAAGGCGGGCGGTGGATGCGCCCATCACCAGGGCCGCCTCGGTGTACTGGCTTTCCCGGGCCTGCAGTACCTGGCCGCGCACCAGGCGGGCCATCCCGAACCAGCCAAAGATGGACAGCGCGACGGCGATGATCGCGTAATCCAGCATCCCCAGGCGGATAATCCAGTCAATGCCGGTAGCGTCCTCAAATCGGATCACTGAGTCATAAAGACGTTCTCGAAAGGCGGCGACGAAAATCAGAATGAGGATAATGTCAGGGAAAGATGATGTGATTTCCCCAGTGCGCATTATGATCGCATCAATCCAGCGACCCATATAGCCGCTGATGAGACCCAGGGCGATGCCCAAAATCAGCGTGCCTCCCATCAAGGCGGTTATCGTGATAATTACGGTGGTGCGCAGCCCGTAGATGACGCGGGTGAGCATATCCCGGCCCAGGCGGTCAGTACCAAAGGGGTGAGCCAGTGTCGGTTTGGCCCGGCTGTGCTGCAGGTCTTGAGCCGTGTATTCATAGGGTGTAATCAGCGGCGACAGCAGCGCTCCGCCGTACATCAGGATGATCAGCGACAGGCATACCATAGCCAGTTTTTTGCGCGCCAGCCGACGAAAGGACAGCCCCCAGTAACTATGCCGCCCCCTGCTGGCGGAGTCGCTGGACAGCAGCCCCCCGGCCGGCGGATCATTTTCCGACCGGTTGGCCTGGGTGGCCTCGTCGGGGTTATAGGCGTGGCCGTGTTCGCGGGCCGGAATGCCGGTGCGATCAGGCAACATTGCCGGCTCCCAGGCGGATGCGCGGGTCGAGCAGCGGATACATCAGATCAACGATCAGATTGGCGAGCACAAACAGGGTGGTAGAGATGATGGCAAAGGCCATCAGAACGGGGTAGTCGCGCTGGAACAGGGATTCAATGGCAAATAACCCCACTCCCGGGATGCCGAAGTAGATTTCGACAATAAAAGTGCCTCCGGCGAGACCCGCTATGGTGAATCCAAAGGTGGTTACTACTGGAATCATGGCATTGCGCAAAATATGACGGTAGCGCACTACGGTTTCGTTGAGACCTTTGGCCCGTGCCGTGCGGATATAGTCCTGCCCCAGCACATCCAGCACGCTGGCCCGCACTAGCCGCACTACAATGGCGATGCCGGGCACCCCCATAACCAACGCCGGCATTACTATTTTAGGCGAAAAGAACCCGTCCCACCCGCTGGTGGGCAGGATGCCGAGCTGTAACGCAAATATCAGCAACAGCAACGGGGCGGTAATGAATACCGGCAGCGACTGAAAGCCCAGCGCAACGGCGACCACCACGTTGTCCCAACCCGTGCCCTGGCGCAGCGCCGCGAACAACCCCACCGGAATCCCAACACCTAACGTGATGATGATAGCGGCCAGATTGAGCTGCAAAGATACCGGAATCCGCTTTCCCATCAGCTCCCTTACCGAAGTGTTGCGGTAACGGAAACTCTGCCCGAAGTCCAGACGGGTTACCACTCCCTCGACGTAGCGAACGTATTGCACCGGGATCGAGTCATCCAGACCCAACTCCTGGCGGATGCGCTCGCGCACCTCGTCGTTTTGGTGCTGGCCGAGCCAGATTTGCACCGGGTCGCCGGGGCCGAACCTCAGCAACGCAAAGGTGATGAAGGTAACGATGAGCAACAAAAACGGCATCCACAACAGCCGTCGCAATGTGTAAGCTCCCATGTGCAGCCGTCCGTTTCGTGATGTTGACCGTCGCCGGGGCGACGCATCAGTCGCCCCGGCAACATTGCCAACCTATTGGTTGAAGTACACGTAGCGGTACTTGGGAATGCTCATCTGCAGCAGGAAATAGTCAGACACTTCCGGCTTGATGAGGGCGTAACCCTCACCGCTGAACCAGGTCCACACCCAGGGAGCATCGTCCAGAATCAGCTGCTCCACTTGGTTATACAGTTGAAAACGCCGCGCCCGGTCGCGCTCAACGGACGCCTCTTTCAGGAGCTGATCCACATCTGGGTTGCTGTAATTGGTGTTGTTGTTCTCACTGCCCGTGCGGAACAGTATGTCGAGGAAATTCTCAGGGTCAGGGTAATCGGCAACCCATCCCAGGGCGAACATCTGATACTTGGTGTCGTTCACGTCCTGCAGGAAAGTGGCCCATTCGGTTTGCTGTATGTCCACTTCAATGCCCAACTCGCTGCGCCATTGCTCCAGCATTACTTCCAGATAGCTGGGTATGGCTGCGCCGAAACTCCCCGAGATGCTGAGCGTGATGCGTGGTAAATTTCCGGATTTCAGGTCGGCGGCGTAGGTGGACTGCTGCAGCAACTCGCGGGCCCAGTCGGGATCAAAGGAGTAGCTGCGCAGATTTTCGGTGTAAGAAGGGAAACCGGGCGGTATCACACCCCGTGCCGGCGAAACGCGGCCGTCGAGCACGTTCTCAGCTATCGAGTCCAGGTCGATGGCATAATTCAGCGCTTTACGCACGTTCGCGTCGTCAAATGGCGGTTCATCTACGTTCAGGCCAACATAGAAAACGTCGAAATCCTGCGGCGAGCGGTGCAACTCCGGATTCAACGGGTCGTTGGGGTCCAGCAGCCGCGGCAGGTCATCAATGCCGACACCCGTGAGATGTATCTCGTTGTTCTCGTACATAATCATGGCCGAGCCGCCGCTCAATATCATCTGGATGCTCTGGATGTGTGGCGGCCCCAGGTGATAAAGGTCGTTGCGTTCCAGCATGAGCAACTCGCCCACGTCGTAGCTGCCCAGCTTGAATGGCCCCGTGCCGTTGGGCTGTTCCAGCCAGGAATCGTCGGTAGTAACTTGGTCCGGGTCCAGCACATAGGCGGTGGGGTAGGACAGTTTGGAGAGGAAATAAGACTTTGGCGAGTCTATGGTGAATTCGATGGTGCGGTCATCAATGACGCGCACACCACTAACTTCGGAAGCGCTGCCGTTCAGTTTTTCGTGGACGCCAACGATGTCGCCCAGATAGTTTTGGGCGTTGGCCGAGAGGGTAGACGGGTCGGCGGCCCTTTCGAACGACCATTTAACATCACGGGCGGTTACGGCTTTGCCGTTGTGGAACATCGCGTTTTCCCGCAACACGAAGGTATACACGGTTCCGTCGGGGCTGACGGAACAACTCGCGGCCAGATCCAGCACGGGCTGGTAATCCAGGCTGAGGGTAACCAGCCCGCCAAATATCTCGCCGACCACCACGCTCGAGGTAACATCGCCAATCTGGTGGGGGTCCAACGAAGTGGGGTCAGAGAACAGTCGCACCAGCGTCCCACCTTGGGGAGGCCGGTTGTCAAAAGTCAGGTCGGCGGATGGAGCGCATCCGGTGTCGGACGATATTGCCGATTGTGCCTGCGCTGCCGGCGCCGATGCCACGGCCGCAGCGATGGCGGCGGTGGGTTCGGCCAACGCGCTGCTAGCTTCCCTTGCGCTTTCTATTGTAGACGAGTCCCCAACCGGTTCTCCGCCGCCTCCACACGCCGCCGACGTAATCATGAGGGCGACAACCGTGGCGACCAAAAGGTAGCGGAACAATTTGCGGGACATATTTCCTCCGAGTCAGTAGGTAGGTGAATATGATACGGGATGCTGACCCGAAACGGTTTGCTGAAAACCGGTTCACATAAACCGCTTCACTGGATTGTATCCAATACGCCGTACGCGTTCAATTACATAGGTTCAATCCAAGCCCTTCCAAGTATCGCCCAATCTGCCCAACCACGGGATTGGTCTTTTCGTGGAAAGCCCGCCAGTTGTTATTACGACGAACGTGGCGACGCGGCAATCGCGTTGGCCTTTAACGCCCATCGGTGAACCATCGCTACGTTCCACTCCATCACAGGTTATTCCAAAGTCTGCACAGGAAGCGGGCCGCCCCGGAGCATTCCAATTATCTAGCCAACAAACCTCCCGCCAACGAACATCCCGCCAACAAACTTCCCGCTCGGACTGAACCCGTCGAAGGATCATCCTGGCCCAATCGGAGTATCGCGCGGAGCCCGCGGACGGGCGACGACGCTAACCTCCGCCGACCGTCGTAATACCCCTGGGTTTACCGCGGGCACGAGAATTTCCTATGCCCGTGTGTCGTGCGTAATACACGGCGTTTTGAGAACGACGCCGGCGTAAAATCCTTTGTCGTTGCCTCGCCATATTGTCCGTATCGGCAGTGTATGCTAACCTAGAAGACGCGCAGGGCACACTGCGGCGCTGTCCGCGGCGAGCATAGCCAAGTGGTCGAAGGCGCCTGTCTGTGGCACAGGAGATCACGGGTTCGAATCCCGTTGCTCGCCCCAATACCCGATTCCCTAGCACCACCGCGACGTGCGCCTGTAGCTCAATGGACAGAGCACTGGGCTTCGGACCCAGGGGTTGCGGGTTCGAGTCCTGCCAGGCGCGCCACCAGATTATAAGCCGAGGGTTAGCAGCTACTGACCCTCGGCGTTTGTTTATCGCACGCGGTTATTCGGGCCGACCACCCATCGTGATGCTGACCATCACCTCGTTCCCGTCGCGAATTACCGTGAACTCGACAGTATCTCCGGGGCGAGTGTGTTCGATCACGTATGCGATCACGTCGTCCATCCCCTTGATCGGCTCTCCATTGATGGCCACGATGATGTCGCCACCAATCGGCAGTTCCAACCCGTCGACCACGGTGGTTTGGTTCGCAGGCTGCAGGCCGGCCCGCTGGGCCGCGCTATCGGCACTCACCGCCAACACCAGAGCGCCTCGGGTGTCGTCGGGTAACCCCATAGCGCTGGCAATGTCAGGACCCAGGGTAGTGCCGCGAATTCCGATGTAGGGGTATTCGTACCGCCCATCTTCAATCAACGCCGGAGCAACCAGCCTGGCCAAATTGATGGGAACCGCCAGTCCAATACCGGAGAAAGCCCCGGTTTCGCTGATGATCTGGGTATTGATTCCAATCACTTCGCCGTAACGGTTCAGGAGCGGACCGCCGGAATTACCCGGGTTCGTAGCGGCGTCGTGCTGTATAACCCTCGGTACCGAAAAGTTGCTATCGGTAGGATTAATGGTACGTCCCACTGCGCTAATTATTCCGGACGTCATCGAGAAACCACGGGAGAAGGGGTCGCCGATAGCCACGGCGAGTTGACCTGGGGTGATGGCATCGCTGTCTCCCAAAGCAACCGGCGGCGGGCGAACCTCGTCGTCGATTATGCGGATGATGGCAAGGTCGGAATCTGGATCTGCTCCGACGATTTCAGCGTCAGTTTGGCTACCGTCGGATAGCACCACCACTATTCGGTCGGCTCCGTTAACTACGTGCCGGTTGGTCAGGATGTGGCCCTGGTCGTCCCAAACGAACCCTGATCCGGACGCTCTGGACAGGAAATCGTTGGGCAACCTACCAGGAATGCCGTCGCCCATGTTCACTGACGCAATTACTCTCAACCCCACGATCGACGGTACGGTGCGGTCATAAATATCCGACATCACCAGGTCGTGAGCGGCGACAATCTGACCCGGAGACAGTTCGATATCGGCAACCTGACCATTCGCGCTGGAGGGTTCCTGTTCGGTCGCGGTTGATTTTGCTTCGGCGGCGCTTGACATTGCCGCCGCTTCCGCAGTTGCCGAGGCTGCCGTTTCAATACCCGGTGGCTGCGTGAGGTGCACACTAACCGGGTCGGCGCTTTCCGACTGGCCGCAAGCAATTGCAATCGTTAGGCCGAGTGTTCCAAGGGCCACCACGGCAACTTTCAACAACGCCCTCGGGCTATCAACCAACAAATTTATCTTCATTTTCCTAATCCTTTGACCAGCCGACCCGTCTTCGACGGACTCTGGGGGAGTTTTGCATCGGCGCGCTAGTGGCGCATCTCTTATTACATGATACGACCCCAGCCGTCGGCCGGATTCGCTCAATCCCACGTATTCCGCCCTAATGCTATACTACCGCTGGCGGCCGTCCCCAACAGTGGCCTATTGTATCCATTCTGGGCGTGACGCTGCCGTTCGAACGCCGTTCAATCACCGAAATGCAAGGAGAGCAGTGATGCTGTACGAGCTACGAATTTACGACGCGGTGGCGGGTCGCTTGCCTGACATCAGCAACCGATTCAAAAACCACACCACGGGCCTGTTCCGCAAGCACGGTGTGAAGTACCTGGGTTTCTGGACCGACGAGATCGGCCAGAGCAATCGACTAACCTACATCAACATCTTCGATAGCATGGCCGACCGGGAAACGCGCTGGGCCAAATTCGGCGGCGACCCAGACTGGCTGGAAGTTCGCAAGCAAACCGAGGCCAACGGCCCGTTGGTCGATGTGGTTACCAACCGGTTCCTGCGCCAGACCCCGTATTCCCCGGAACCCAAAATCAACACCGCCGTCCAGGAGCTTCGCATTTACGAAGCAATGCCGGGTCGCCTGCCCGACGTTCACAACCGCTTCGCCAACCACACCATCGGGCTGTTCGAGAAGCACGGCATCGAAAACGTGGGCTACTGGTCGGAAGACGTCGGCGCCAACAACCTGCTGGTTTATATGCTTGGCTATCCGAGCCTGGGTGACCGGGAGAAGAGCTGGAAATCCTTCCAGGCCGATCCCGAATGGAACAAAGCCCGCGCCGCCAGTGAGGTGGATGGGCCCATCGTTCGCAAGTCGAAGCACAGCATAATTCGTCCCACCGACTACGCTTTCACCAGCGACTAATCCTCTGGTGGGCAGATCCCGGGTTCCGGCAATGTCGTGTTGGCAACACGGAACCCATAATCAAACCCCCCACTCATACGAGTGGGGGGTTTGTGCATTCCTGGAGGGCCGATCGTCCCGGTTCGCGGTTCAAGGTTTCAAAACGACCATCGCCGCATTAATCCTCATCAGGGTATCGACTATTGAAGTATGGAATCACGGTGTCACCCATTTGCTCCACCACCCGCATCGCCATCCTGGCATCCATCCCGGGATACCAAACCCGGAACATGAAATGGTTGGCGCCGACCCGTTGGCGGTGGTCGTCGATCTGCTGAATCACCTCTTCGCCGCTGCCCAAAATGAACCGGTCGCGTGCCAGTTCGTCAAATGGTACCCGGAAATTCTCATCTCCCGGCAATGCCTTGTCCTGGCCCCAGTCGGCATAGGTTTGATACTTGGCCTCCAGATACGGTTGCACGTTGCGGACCGCTTCCTCGTGCGTAGGGGCCATGTGCATTTCTTTTATGATGGGCATCTCGGCTGGCATTTCCTTGCCGCCTGCCTTCAACCCTTCCTGATAGATGGCGGTTTGGCGCTCCAGGGTTTCCAGCGTGGCGTGAGGATTCACGAACCAGGGCAGGCCCAGTTCGCCAGCCCGCCGCACCACCGTGTCAAAATTGGCCGCCACCCAGATGGGTGGGTGTGGCCTCTGCACCGGCCGAATCGCGCACGTCGCGTTGTCCAGATTGAAATGTTTGCCGTGGAAGGTTACCTCGTCCTCGGTCCACAGTCGCTGCACCAGTTCCAGCGATTCCATGAACCGGCCCACGCGGTGGCGCCGTTCCACGTTGAATGCCTGGTACTCGATGTCTCGGTACCCCAGCCCCACGCCCAGCACAACGCGCCCTTCGCTGATTACGTCCAGCGTGGCCACGGTCTCCGCCACGTCGGCCGGCGAATAAAGCGGCAGCAGCAGAATCGAAAGCACCAGCTGCATATCCCCGGAATCGGCGGCCAACCTCGCCAGGAGGGGGATGCTTTGCAGATTCTGGTAGGGCGGCGACAAAAAGTGCTGGCCGCAGGCTATCGAACTGAACCCGGCGTCCCGGGCGAGACGCGTCAGTTCTACCGTCTCGTGGAACCGTTGCGTCGCAGAATCGGTAGACGGATGCTGAGGCATGGCCATGATGCCAAATTTCATGAGTAATGCTCCGGAATTGGACGTGCGAATGGCGTCCCAGGCAGGATTCGAACCCGCGGCCCGCTGCTTAGAAGGCAGCCGCTCTATCCACTGAGCTACTGGGACGCACTACGATTAAGATATTAGACCATTTGACCGACTGTCAACGGGGGTTCAATATCCCGACATCATTCTTGTGTGACTACTGACGATTTCTTGCTAGTTGTAGTAGGTATTTCGTAACCAGTATTGCATACCGGGTTGATGTCTGAGAAAATTACCAAGTTGCCCATTGCTTGGCAATGATTGCGGCGACCCGCACACTGATTTCCGTTTCTACAACCCTCCACAAACGACCAACCGTGACGACCCAAAACGACAACCCCATCCGCGTCCTGGTTGCCAAACCCGGTTTGGACGGCCACGACCGTGGCGCCAAGGTTATTGCCCGAGCCCTGCGTGATGCCGGTATGGAAGTGATTTACACCGGCATACGCCAGACGCCGCAAATGGTAGTTCAAGCCGCCGCGCAGGAAGATGTATCTGTCCTGGGATTGAGCATCCTCTCGGGTGCGCATATGGAATTGTTGCCTGAGATAATGCGCCTGCTTCGCGATCAGGATATGTCCGACGTCCTGGTTGTGCTGGGCGGTATTGTGCCGGAGGAAGACCGGGAACCGCTGGCGGCGATAGGTGTTTCAGCCGTATTCGGGCCGGGCACATCCACTAACGACATCATCGACTACATCAACCACAACGTGCCTTTAAATTAGCTGTGGGTTTCAAGAAAACGACCAAAAAGGCTTGACCGTTTCTTGCAGATACCACACGCCGGGTCTATAATTCGCGGAAGTTTCCACGCTCGGGGCCCGCAGGTCTTCAACCGATATGAACTACAACGTAGCCCAGTTGTTAAAAGAGCCCACCGGTTCCCAGCGCAACTTCACCATCGGCGAGACGTTTGCCGATTCTGAGACCTTGGTTGAACAGGTCGTGGGCGTAGGTCGCATGGTTCGCACGCATCAGGGTATATGGGTCCAGGCCGATATAATCGCCACCGTGTCCCAGGGATGCAGTCGCTGCCTGGTAGAGTTCAACCGGACTTTAGAATTAGAACTTGAAGAGGAATACCTGCCGAAAGTCGACGTCAACAGTGGTCGCAGGATCGATGTGCCCGAAGAATGGGGCGGCTTGGTCATCGGCGACGACCACACGCTGAACCTCACCGAAGCCGTTCGACAGACCGCTATCACCGAGTTGCCATTGAAACCCCTTTGCCGACCCGAATGCGGCGGGATCTGCGACCGGTGCGGGACCGACCGTAACACAACCGATTGCGATTGCTACGCGCTGGACATCGACCCCCGGTGGGCAGCGCTGCGCGCACTTTTGGTTGACTAACTAATCAAAGAAACCTCTCCGCGGCCGGCTGACCTTGCATGGTCAACTCGGGCCGCGCAAAATGGACCAGACATGGGCGCACTACCGAAAAAGAAGCTGACACGGGCCCGCAAAGGCCGGCGTCTTTCGTCTCCCGCATACCAACTTCGCGAGATCAATCCATCCCGTTGCCCCCGGTGCCGCACGGCCAAGCGGCCGCACACCGCTTGTCCCGGTTGCGGCTTCTATCGGGGTCGCCAGGTAACGGTCTGAATATCCAGATCCGCCTGCCGTTGATGCTCCGGGGTTATGATCCCTAGCGAGCATTGGCGCAGGTTATTTCATACAGTGGCATTGAGGTAGTTTGGAGTGCGGTGGTATGAGTGAAATTGAACTGGCGCCAGTTTATTCCTACATCTTTCCTGGTCAGGGTACCCAGAAGGTCGGAATGGGTCGGACGTTGTATGAGTCATCCCCGGCAGCGCGAACGGTCTTCCAAGAGGCCGACGACAGCCTGGATATGCACCTCTCCCAGTTGATATTCGAAGGCCCTTCCGAAATTTTGCAAGACACCGCCCACGCGCAACCGGCCATCATGGCGGTTAGCATTGCGATTTGGCGGGCGTGGCAAGAATTTCTCGGCTCAGCTTCGCCGCAACCGGCCGCGGTAGCGGGACACAGTCTGGGCGAATATACGTCCATGGTGGTCGGTGGCGTGATGGACTTTGGCGACGCTATGAGACTGGTTCGAGAGCGTGGCCGCCTGATGCACGAAGCGGGCGAAGCCCGTCCCGGGTCCATGGCCGCCATTATCGGCCTGGACGAATACACAGTTGCTCAGGTTGCGCAAGACTCGGGTGTCGAACTGGCCAACATCAATTCTGAAGACCAAATCGTCGTCAGCGGCGACAAAATAGCCCTGGCACGCGCGATGGACCTTGCATCAGCGCGAGGCGCCAAAAAGGTGGTGCCGTTGGCCGTCAGCGGAGCCTTCCACTCGCGGCTGATGGAGTTCGCCCAAGCCGGTTTGTCCGACGCCATTGATGGCGTTCGTCTCCGCGATCCGGTATTCCCCGTGATCGCCAACTCGACCGGCGAGCCAATCTTGAACGCCGAACGAGCCCGCCAGGAATTGCTCACCGGCCTCTGCAACTGCGTGCTTTGGAAGCACTCCGTACAATTCATGGTGGATTCGGGAGTCAATCGGTTTATTGAGTTTGGGCCAGCCCGCGTGTTGTCCAGCCTGGTACGCCGGATCGACTCGGAGGTGGAAGCCTTGACCCTTTCCGACGCGGATTCCATCCGGAAGCTGGCAGAAGCACGACCGTAGCGTCCGCTACTCCGCGCAAGAGTCCAGGTTTTTCAGTATGACGCCCGCAAACCCACCGTAACGTGGCCACCCAGCCCCGTCTTCGCAGTCTCCGTAACGGCCCCGTGGGTCGGCAGGCCAGGATATTGGCCTTGCAGATGCTGTTCGCCGGCGACATACGCGGAACGACCGATACAGATCTTCTGGCTTGGTTGTGTCACGACGAACCCGCGAGTTCATCGGTGCGTGAGGCCTCAGCTAACATGGTAAACGGAGTCTACGCAGACCTGGCCCAGTTTGATGAGGTAATCAAACGTCTTGCTCCGGCGATCCCGGTCAATCTGCTGGCCCTCGTTGACCGGAACATATTGCGTGTGGCAATCTATGAACTGACAAATCGCGACACCGTGCCCCGTCAAGTGGTCGTCAACGAAGCGGTTGAATTGGCCTCGATGTTCGGTAGCGAAAGCAGCGCCCGTTTCGTAAACGGAGTGTTAGGTTCATATCTGGCCGATTTGGCGACCGCCGCCGAAGAGCCAGCTCAGTTGCCCGGCAACCCCACCGTGGGTGGTGTTCCCAAATGAAATCAACCATCCGGCGTCTCCACGCCGACATTTCACGGAGATGAACCTTTGAGTACCGTTTTTGAGCGCGTAGCGGAAATCGTAGTTGACAAACTTGGCGTCGATGCTGCTGACGTGAAGGAAGGATCTTCGTTCCAGGACGACCTTGGCGCCGATTCTCTCGACTTGGTCGAGTTGATCATGGCCTTCGAGGAAGAATTCAGCTCGGATGGCAACGCCATCGAAATCCCGGACGAAGATGCTGGCGAGATTCATACCATCGCCGATGCGGTGACCTACCTGCAAGGCAAGGGAGCGCAAGACGAGTAGGAACCTACCCGTTGCGCATCCATCCATACCCGCCACGGATACCAGTCCATCATGGATACACTGGAAGACGTGGCCCGACGAGTCCGGGATTGCACCGATTGCCCATTGCACCTGGGTCGCACCAACGCTGTTCCCGGCGAAGGCCCGCCCGACGCCGAGTTGCTATTTATCGGGGAGGGCCCCGGCTTCCAGGAAGATCGCCAGGGTAGACCCTTTGTGGGGCCGGCCGGTGGATTCCTTGAGCAACTGTTGCAGTCGATCGGAATGACGCGGGACCAGGTGTACATTGCCAATATGGTCAAGTGTCGACCGCCCGACAACCGAGATCCCAGCCCAGGCGAAATTGCTGCCTGCTCCAAATACCTGGACCGCCAGATACAATTGATCGACCCTCGCCTGATCGTTACTCTGGGTCGATTTTCCACCTCCAGATTCATTCCAGGCCAAAGCATCAGCAGCGTCAGGGGCCGACTGCGCTCCGTGAACGGGCAACAGATATTCCCGATCATGCACCCCGCCGCCGGGTTGCGCCGTCAGGAAATGCGGACGTCCATCGAGGAAGACTTCCAGAAGCTGGCTGGTTTACTGGACGTCCTGCGCATGGAAGCCGACCCGCCCTCCGTTGGACACGGTATCCGAGAGCCACAGGCCGGCTACGAACCGGAAACCCAACTTCCCAGGCAAAATCCGTCGTTCTGGGACTTGCCAACGCCCGACCTCGCTGACCCAACGCCCGAATCTGCGGAGTCGCCACCACCTCATGAACCTCCCCCGGGCCAACAACGACTATTCTGACTGGAGTGCACGTGGTTAATCCAATCCCTTACGACGATGATTCTGCTCCTCCCCTGCGGGTCTTGCCGCTAGGCGGCCTGGGTGAAATCGGCAAGAACATGATGGTGCTGGAGTGCGGCGATGACATCGTCGTGGTGGATTGCGGAATCCAGTTTCCCACCGAAGATATGCCCGGCGTCGACCTCATCATCCCCGACATATCCTATCTAATTGCCAACGCCGACCGCGTGCGTGGAATTCTCATTACCCACGGCCATGAGGACCACATCGGGGCATTGCCGCACATTCTCCCGGATCTGAATGTTCCGGTGTACGCTCCCCGGCTCGCCCACGGGTTGATTACCGTCAAGTTGAACGAACGTCGCGACACCCGCGATGCTGTTGTTTATCCCGTTGAACCTGAGGAACCCGTCGAATTCGGCGACAACTTCCGGGCAACCTGGTTCCGAGTTTGCCATAGCATCCCTGATGCTATGGGAATCTGCATTGACACGCCGTGGGGCAGCATCATACACACCGGAGACTTCAAAATTGACCACACCCCGGTCGACGGACACACCATCGACCTCACCGCTCTGGCCCAACGCGGCGCCCAGGGCGTGTTGTTGCTGTTCTCCGATTCTACCTATGCTGAATTGCCGGGGTACACTCCATCGGAACAGGTGATGAGCACGGCTTTGGATCGGGCCATCGGTGATGCGCCGGGTCGGGCGATCGTCGCCACGTTCGCGTCGCTAATCAGCCGGGTCCAGCAGGTCATCACCGCTGCCGAGAAGCACAACCGCAAGGTGGCGTTCGTGGGTCGCAGCATGGTGGCCAATGTGCAGATGGCTACGGAGATGGGATACCTGGAAGCGTTGCCCGGCACCATTATTCCAGTGGGAGACGCCGCCGGATTGCCGCTGGATCAAATTGTCTTGATGACCACTGGCAGCCAGGGTGAACCAACCTCCGCGCTGGTGCGCATCGCCAAGGGTGAAAGCCGCGACGTGAACCTACTCGCCGGCGACACGGTGATCATTTCAGCCACACCGATACCGGGCAACGAACGGGCCGTGAGCCAGACTATCGACAACTTGCTACGCCAGGGGGCGCACGTGCTCTACGACCGGGTGGCCCAGGTTCACGTGCACGGGCACGCCAGCCAGGAAGAGCTGAAACTGATGCTTAACCTGACTCTGCCAAAGTATTTCGTTCCAGTGCACGGCGAATATCGCCACCTGCGTGCCCACGCCCAACTGGCCTGGGAAATGGGTCTCGCCCCGGATGGGATATTCGTACTGGAAGACGGCGACATTTTACAGATTGACGGCACCAGCGCCGGCGTAGTCGAATCCATCCCGGCGGGGCATATCTACCTCGACGGGCTCATGGCCATGGAAACCGACAGCCAGGTTTTGCGCGATCGTCGTTCGCTGGCCCGCGATGGCGTCGTGGTTGTGTGCGCCGCCGTGAACGAGGCTGGCTCGGTGGTTGGCCCGGTTCAGGTGGCCGCCAGTGGCTTCATGGAGAACGCTGACGCCGCCGATGCCTATCTCCGACTCGCGCAGGCCGTTGAGATGGACTTGTCCGGGGATGGGAACCTACCCAACCGGGAGGCGGCGGAAGCAAAGATCCGCAAATTTGCAAGGCAGTTCCTTCGCAACGAACTCAACAAGCGTCCTATGATAGTTCCGGTGGTTCTGGATACCTGACCGAGAACTGGCGACGCCGGCATTTCCCACCTGGGCCGTTGACCCAATGGAGTCTGAGGGCGGTTGCCTCGCACCTGGTTCGGACGATTCCGTGCCAGTGATGAGGCCAGGTAACGTCGCCACCGCCATTGCCATAGGAGGAACGCGAAATGTCAGCAGCGGTCGCATCGGGCAGCAAGGGCCAAAACAAACCAAGCGCCACCAACTGGATTCGGCTGGCCATCGAAACCGGCATCTGGCTGTTGATCGGATTGGCTGGGGTAGCGGTCGCGCTGTTGGTGCCGGGTGCGACACTATGGCTGGCGCGCACGCTGGCCTACGGATGGGTCGCCGTTGGCCTGTTTTCGGTGCTTTCCCTGATATTGCTCGTCCACAAACCGCTCGCTCTGTTGCGCGGTTGGCGTTGGTGGTTGTCCGGCGGAATAGTCGCCGCCGCTGCAATCATCGCCCTATCGTTCGTACAGGGAAATCAGGGCGCGTTGTACGCCTACGGCCTCTCTGGTAAATGGGGTTATGCAGCAACTGGTGGAAGCCTGATCGTCGCCGTTATCGCGTGGGTTATTGGCGCTGCACTGACCGTCCTGCTGGTTGTCCCTAACGCCCACCGTTGGTACGTCTCAGCGGCCCGGTTCGTCGGTACTGGCAGCTGGCTGGCTGCCAAAGGCACCGGCAAAGGCGCCGTGAAACTGGTCGGCTGGATCGGCGGCGGCGCAGCGGCTACCGGCAAGACCACAGCGAAAATCGCATCTACCTCAACCCATATCAAACTCCCCAATCGGGCGGCCCGGCCGGCCCACGCCGAACCCAGGCCACAACCGGTCGCTGATACCGAAGATGCACCGGATTCGCTGGCTGCCAAACCTGCCGCGCTGCTGAAATACACGTCGCGGGGCAGCGGCTGGCAGCTTCCACCGCTTGACACACTGGCCCCAGTGGAAACCCACCAGATAGACCAGTCCGCAATCGCCGCCATGTCGGAAAATATCAAAGAGGCGTTGTCTGAGCACGGCGTGTATGTGGATGTGGAAGATGTCAAAGCGGGGCCGCGGGTGGTGCGCTTCGGCCTGGTGCCCGGTTACATGCCTCAGAAACTGGACAAGGACGGCGTTAGTACCGGCCAGCGTCCTAGCCGGGTCCGAGTGGGCGACATCACCAAACGGCAAAAAGACCTCGCGCTGGCCCTGAAAAGCCCCTACATCCGAATCATCGAAACGCCGGAACCGGGCGAAGGTCTCGTGGGTCTCGAGGTTCCGAACCCGTCTCCGGGCAAGGTGTTGATGCGCTCCATTGTGGAGGGTTCGGAGTTCGGCAAGATCGTCAACAAGGGTGGCCTGGCATTCGCGTTGGGTGAAGATGCCGGCGGGCAATCGCTGGTACTTGACTTGGCCGCCATGCCGCACCTGCTGATCGCCGGCGCAACCGGGTCTGGCAAGAGCGTCTGCATCAACTCGCTGGTCGCATCCCTGCTGATGACGCGCCCGCCCGATGAACTTCGGATGATAATGGTCGACCCCAAGCGGGTCGAATTGACGCCCTTCAACGGTATTCCTCACCTGGTGTTGCCAGTCATCGTCGAACCGGACGAAGTTTACCCGGCTCTGCGTGGCCTCATCAACGAAATGACCCGCCGGTATCGGATGATGGAGGAAACAGGTGTCCGGAACATTGCCGGCTACAACGAAAAAGCGCCCGACCCAATTCCCTTCCTCGTGTTGATAGTTGACGAACTGGCCGACCTGATGATGACCGGCGGTCTCGAAGTGGAACAACAACTCGTGCGCCTGGCACAGCTGGGGCGCGCCGCCGGCATCCACATGGTGCTGGCTACACAACGACCGTCCGTCAAAGTGGTTACCGGTTTGCTCAAGGCCAACGTGCCAGCCCGCGTGGCGTTCGCGGTTGCATCTCAAGTCGATTCCCGGGTCATACTGGATGGCGCCGGAGCGGAAGCTCTGATGGGTAAAGGCGATTTGCTACTACTGAACAACGATTTCCCGAAAGCGCGTCGTGGTCAGGGGACTCTCCTTTATGACGACGAAATCGACCGCATCATCAATTTCTGGCGTGAGCAGATTGGGCCCGAACTGCCTCCTATCTATCTGGACGAAGCAGAACCCAACGAAAAAGGTGACGACCGGTCTGGCAATGGCGATACGGATGATGTCTACGACGGAGACATTCTGCAACAGGCCCGAGACCTGGCGTTGAGAAACCCGCGCCTGAATTCGGCAATGCTCGAACGCAGGCTCAAAATACGGAAATCCATTGCCGACGAGATCGTCGAAGAGTTGCGGGGAGAAGGACTCGTCATCACCGTCTAACGAGGCTTTCCAGTCCGGGTTTTGTGGCGATGCCCGTTTCAAGTCGGGTAACGCAATAGCCGGTCATTGCGGTTCGCGCTCCGCTACCGTGTGCCAGTCGTTGCCGTGTGATAGTCGTTGCTATCGGTGGTATGATGCCATTGCGTTACCCGTACCGGAGCCGCATTGCTGATTGATTTACACGCTCATACCTACCCCAGGTCCGACGACAGTTTCATGTCCGTCGACGAACTGTTGGACGCGGGGCGTATCGCCGGCCTTGACGGGATATGTCTCACCGAGCACGATGATTTCTGGCCGTTGGACTGCGCCGCCACGCTCAGTCGTCGACACGGCATCCTGGTGTTGCCCGGCGCCGAGATAAACACCGACGCCGGTCATGTGCTGGTCTTTGGACTGCAACGCTACCGCTTTGGAATGCACAAGCCATCCTTTCTGCGCGCGGAAGCCGATAGCCTGGGCGCTGCCATGATTGCCGCCCACCCATACCGTCGCCGCTACCTGTCTGAACCCGGTCAGGATCCGGAACTTCGAGCTGAAATGCTGGAACGCGCCCTGTCCGACCCGCATATGAAACATTTTGACGCGGTGGAATCGCGCAACGGCCGCGGCGCAGAGGACGAGAACCAGTTTGCCGCCGACCTTCGCAATCAACTCGGGTTACCCGGCACCGGCGGTAGCGACGCGCATCGGCTCCACCAGATTGGCACCGCGGCAACTCTGTTCCATCGGCCCATCGCGTCGCTGGAGGACTTTATCTCCGAGGTCAAGGCGGGTCGAATGGAACCCGTCGACCTCACGACCTCGTCCGCCAGGGCATCCATTTCGGTGCACTAACCATGTCGCCGGTACTACAAGTCGAGGACTTGCGCGTCGAGTTCCGGGTGCCCAATGGAACCGTACACGCGGTGAACGGTGTGTCCTTCTCCCAGGAAGAGGAGGAGATATTTTGCATAGTCGGTGAAAGCGGCGCCGGCAAGAGTGCGCTGGCGCTTGCCGTCATGGGCTTGCTACCCGACAACGCCGCCATCACCAGCGGCAAAATCCTGTTCGACGGCGTAGATCTGGTGACGGCAACCGACGAGCAAATGCGCCTGTTGCGCGGCAAAACGATGTCGCTGGTTTTTCAGGACGCTCAATCCGCCCTCAACCCCGTGCAGACCATCGGTGCACAACTGACGGAAGTCATAGTCACCCACTCGCAGCTGAATCGCCGCGCCGCCGCCGCCGTGTGCCAGGAAATGCTGCGTGAGCTGGGCGTACCGGACCCGAAACGAATTATGGGCGCCTACCCGTTCACGCTGAGCGGCGGCCAGTGTCAACGGGTGATGCTGGCGATGGCTTTGGTCATGCGACCCCGGCTGCTTATCGCCGACGAGGTAACATCCAGCGTCGATGTCACATTGCAGGCTGAAATCCTGGAACGGTTGAAAGAGCTGAGCCGCGATTCCAAATCGGCAATTCTGCTCATCACGCACGACATGGGTGTGGTGGCTCACATGGCGCGACGGGTGGGAGTGATGTACGCCGGGTTTTTGATGGAATACGCCGAACTCCTGCCCATATTCCAACAGCCGCGCCATCCGTACACCTGGTCGTTGCTGCAAACCCTGCCGCGCCTGGATTCCGCCGGGCGCCGCCTGAACGCGTTGCGCGGCACGCCGCCAGATTTGATGAACCCGGCTGATCAATGCCCATTCCTGCCGCGTTGCCCCAAGGCGCTGGGGCAGTGTCGCGTGCACGCTCCGCCGCCGCTGGAGGAATTGACCGCCGGTCATCTCACGGCCTGTTACAACCCCGTTACCTATCCAGCAGTCCAGCACTAACCCATCAGCGGCGTTATCGAGCGGATACCAGGTCGGCCACCAGCAGCTCCAACGACACCGCTGGTTCCAGCCGGCCGGTTTTGATGTCCAGGTCGCTTCTCAATACCCGCTGGTACATCCGGCTAATATTGGCCATCGACGTGCGACGCGCCTGACCCAGCGTTTTGCGGATTACAAAATCGGAGTTGGTGCCCATGCGTCGACCCATCTCCGACGGAGCAACGGCACGGTCGCTCAGGTCTCGGGCCAGCGCCATCAACCGTAACTGCCGCTCGATCATGGCAATCAGGTACTGAGGTTCGCGGCCTTCGGATATCAGCTGGGTTAGCAGGCGCAGCGCTTCCCCAGGGTGTCCATCGACGATGGCGTCCACCGCAGCGAAGATGTTGGTTTCCTGCGCGTATGAGACCAACGCCCGCACGTCCTCCTCGTTGATCTCGCGACCGGTGGCATACAAGGCCAGTTTGTCGAGTTCCCGATCCAGGGTCCACAAATCGCTGCCCACCATCTCCGAAATCGCCCTGATCGCAGGCGGAGATATGGAACCGCCCTTATCCTCGGCGTTTCGCTTCACCCACCGGTCCAGTTCCGACCCCGCCGGAGCAGTTTGGTGATGCACCGTAGACTGTTCCGCCAACGCGAGGAGCATCGGGTTGCGAGCCGAGATAGCGCCATCAATGAAGATCAGCAGCGTGCTGTCTGGCAATTGCGGGATGGCTTCCGCAAGTTGCATCCATCCCCCGGAGCCGCCACCCCCGCGTCGATTGCTGCGGGAACGGGAACCGGAGCCAGCCCGACCCCCGGCCGCCGGTTCCTGGGTAGCAACTGCGCCCTCAATCTCCACGAGGCGCGTGGGCTCCAGAAACGGCAGCGAGTAGCACATCGACAGAACTTCAGGGGGTTGGGCCTGCGCCGCGATTACCCGCTGCCGATTAGAGTCCATCAGGTCGTCAGCGCCGGACTCTTCCCGGAGTCTGCGCACCTGCTGCGTTACCAGGAACGTATCGCCATACACCACATGCACCGGCATGGTCGAACCTCCGGTGTTCGTTGAACCGCTCTAGTTCTCGACCAACTCGGTGAGTACGCCGAATACCGAACGTGGGTGCACGAAACCGATGGTACCCGACAACCCGTGCCTCGGTTCGTTGTCGATAAGGGCAAGGCCGTTAGCCGACAGAATTTTGAGCTTCCCGGCTATGTCGTCGACGTTCAATGCCAGGTGGTGCAATCCTTCACCGCGCCGTTCGATGAAACGACCGACCGCGCTCTCGGGAGACAGTGGCTGCAGCAACTCGATGCGGGTTTGGCCAACCTCGATTAGACACGCCCGCACACCTTGATCAGCCATTTCAACCACTTCGGCGTCGGGGGTACCGAAATTGGTTGCAAAGAAATCCAGCGCGGCGCTGATATCGTTCACCGCAACGCCAACGTGGTCGACATAGTTCACCGCGCACACTTCGGCCATTGAAGCTTTCACCCTCACCCTAGCCCTCTCCCATCAAGGGAGAGGGGACTTTAGCGTTGTGGAATTTTCTACTCAATTAGACCGGATATTGCGCCAGCACCTGCCGGGCGATAATCATCCGCTGCACTTCCGAGGTTCCTTCGTAAATCGTCGTAACTCGGGCGTCCCGGAACAGCCGTTCAACCCTCGATTCCTTGAAGAACCCAATGCCGCCGTGGATCTGCATCGCTTCGTAAGTGGCCGCATTGCACATTTCCGAGGCAATGAGCTTGGCCATGCACGCCTCGTTGATGAAGGGCAAGCCCTGGTCACGCAATGTGGCGGCGTGCATCGTGGCAACCCGGGCAGAATGGACGGCGGTCGCCATATCCGCCAGCTTGAACTGGATGGCCTGGTGATGTGCCAGTGGCTTGCCGAACGTTTCCCGAAGCTGGGAATACCGCACGGCTTCTTCCAGCGCTGCCTGGCCGATGCCAACGCACTGGGCGGCAATGGATATGCGGCTCGAATCCAGAATGTCCATGGCGTAGCGGAACCCCATGCCCGGTTCGCCAATTACATTTTCGTAGGGAATCTCGGCATCGTCGAATACGATCTCGCAGGTGCTGGATGCCCGAATGCCCATCTTGTTGTGCTGTGGGTTGATCGCCATTCCGGGTGTGCCGGCTGGGACGATGAAGGCACAAACCCCGCGGTAGCCGGCAGAACGGTCCTGGTTAGCGAACACGATGAGCGTTTCCGCCACCTCAGCGTTGGTGATGAACTGCTTGGATCCATTGAGCACCCACGACCCGTTGCGTTTGGTGGCGGTGGTTGCCATCGCGGCGGCATCAGAGCCGCTGCCGGGTTCCGTGAGCGCCCACGCCGCAATACCCTTGCCAGATGCCAGCGATGGAATGTACTGCTGTTTCTGCTCTTCATTGCCGAATCTGGCGATGGTCTCAACGCCAAGTCCGAGATGGGCCGCGAGGGTTACGCTGGTCGCGGCGTCGACCCTCGCCATCTCTGAGATTGCAATGGACGACTGTCTGAACCCGCCTCCGCTGCCCCCGTAGGCTGGGTCAACACCGATCCCCGGCAACCCCAGTCGAGCCATGCCGTGCCAGTTGTCCCAGGAGAATTCTGCCTTCTCATCCAACTCGGCGCTGCGAGGCATCACCTCTCGTTCGGCGAAGTCCCGCACCAGGTTTTGCAGCATCCGTTCTTCTTCGTTCAACATAAAGTCAATCACGGCAATCCTCCGTGTTGTGATGGCTTCAGCCTAGCATCCCCACGGCCGCCGGCAACTTTATCCTGTAAAGGCATCGGAGTAGGCCGGCGAACCAGTTTATTATAGCCCTGCTACCGGTTCGTATTCACCGAATACCCGGCGCAACACCTCGCAAATCTCGCCGAGGGTGGCGTATTTTTCGACGCATTCCATCATCAGTGGGATGGTGTTGGCCTCTGCGCTTCGCGCGGCATCCGCCAAACGTGCCAGACTAATCTGCACGGCCATGTTGTCACGTTCGCGACGCAACGATTTCAAACGCTGAATTTGATCCGCCGCGGCTTCGGCATCCACCCGCAGCAACCCGGAAATGGGTGGCGATTCGGTAACGTACTGATTCACCCCAACGACCGTGCGATCACCATCGTCAATACTCCGTTGGTGGCGGAACGCGGCTTCGCCGATCTCCCGTACCTGGAACCCATCCTCGATGGCGGCTACCGCACCGCCCATCTGGTCGATGCGTTCGATATATTCCAGCACTCCGGCTTCCAATTTGTCGGTCAGGTCTTCGACGTACCACGAGCCTCCCAGCGGGTCCACCACGTCGGCGGCGCCGCTTTCGTGGGCCAGAATCTGCTGGGTACGCAATGATAGCTGCGCCGATTCTTCGCTGGGCAGGCTTAAAGCTTCGTCCTTTGAATTGACGTGCAGGGACTGGGTGCCGCCCAATACCGCCGCCAGAGCCTGCACGGTGCTGCGTATCACGTTGTTATCCGGCTGCTGCGCCGTCAACGTAACACCGGCGGTTTGCGTATGGAAACGCAGCATCATTGAGCGCGGGTCGGTGGCGCCGAAACGGTTTCGCATAATGCGCGCCCACAGACGCCGCGCCGCCCGGAACTTGGCTACTTCCTCGAAAAGATTGTTCTGCGCCACAAAGAAGAAGGACAGCCGAGGAGCGAAGTCGTCCACCGCCAGCCCAGCGTCCACCGCAGCCTGAACGTACGCGATTGCGTTGGCGAAAGTGAACGCCAGCTCCTGCGTGGCGGTGGCTCCCGCTTCTCGCATATGGTAGCCGCTGATGCTGATGGTATTCCAGCGTGGCACATTCGCGGCGCAATACTTGAACACATCCACCACCAGGCGCATCGAGGGGCGCGGTGGGTAGGCGTAAGTGCCACGGGCGATGTATTCCTTCAGGATGTCGTTTTGCAGTGTCCCGCTGAGCTGTTCCGCGCTCACGCCCTGCCGCTTGCCGGCTGCGATGTACATGCACAGCAGCACCGATGCAGTGGCATTGATGGTCATGGACGTGCTGACCTTGTCTAGCGGGATGCCAGCGAACAGGGTTTCCATGTCGGAAAGCGAGCAGATGGGCACACCAACCTTGCCGACTTCACCCTCTGCCAAAGCATGGTCGCTGTCGTAACCGATTTGCGTAGGCAGGTCAAAGGCGACTGACAAGCCGGTCTGTCCGTTGTCCAGCAGGTAGCGGTACCGTTCATTGGTGGCGGCCGCGGTGGCGTAGCCGGCGTACTGGCGCATCGTCCAGATACGGCCTCGGTACATATTGGGCTGCACGCCACGGGTGTACGGGAATTCGCCCGGATAGCCGATTGTTTCCCGATAATCGGTGGTTTTATTCGCGCCGTCCTCCGGAGTGTAAACGGTGTCCAACGCAATACCCGAGTCAGTCTCGAAGGACTCCCGCCGTTCCGGGAAACGCGAAGTAACTCGCGAAAGAGTGGAATCCCGCCATTCCTGCTTGCTATCCGCCATAAGATTCAACCCTCCGGGCCGATTGAGCCGGCCTCATTTTCCATCGCCATTTTACCACCCAGCAGCCATTGACCGGACGCCCGGCCTTATGCGTACCCAATTTGTCATTGCGAGCGTGGCATGGCAATCCCGTCCCAGTAGCAACGGCGGTTCGTCGACGTAGGTTCAACATCATCGAGGTTGCCACGTCCCTCGACGAGCTCGGGATGAGCGGGCGCTCCTCGCAGTGACAGATCAAGCGGTTACGCTTGTGGACGCGTAACTGTTCAGCAACTGTGTTTGATGTCAAGAGGAAGTAACGACGATTGCCGGAGTGATGTCCCTCCAGGATGAGCGCTGCTTGAGCATGGCGTTGAGGATGACGAGCAGCTTGCGCATGCAAGCGACCAGAGCCAGCTTCTTCGGCTTACCGGCGGCCAGCAGCCGCTGGTAGAAGTCCCGGATGACGGGATTGAAGCGAGTGGCAGCCAGCGTCCCCATGTACAAGACAGCTCGGACCCGGGAGCGTCCGCCCCAGACGTGCCGTTTGCCCCGCATGGCGCCGCGGTCGCGGTTGAAGGGAGCCACGCCCACCAGTGCGGCGATCTGACGACGGTCAAGGGTGCCCAACTCGGGCAGGTTGGCCAGCAGCGTGAGGGAGAGTTGCTCACCCACGCCGGGAACGGTGCGCAGGAGGTCGTCCTTCTCCCGCCACACCGGACTCTGCCGGAGCATCGGTCGCAGGCCTTGGTCAAGGTCGTTTAGATCCTGCTCCAACCAGGTGATGTGGGCCGCAATGCGGGGAAGGACGGCGCTGGTGGCGGCGCCGAGGCGGTTCTTCTCCGAGACCAGCATCGTCATCACCTGCTGCCTCCGGGCAGTGAGGGAGTTGAGCTCCTGGGTTTCGGCGTCGCGCAGAGGACGCACGGGGGGCTGGATCGCCTCAGCAAAGTGGGCCAGCACGGCGGCGTCCAGGGCGTCGGTCTTGGCCAACTTCCCAGTAGCCCTGGCGAAGTCCCGCACCTGGCGCGGGTTGACGACGACCACCGGCAGTGCCTCGGCGGCCAGAGCAGCCACCAGCGGTAGTTCCAGGCCGCCCGAGCCTCCAGCAGCACCAATGACGGTCCGAGGGTCTTCATCTCGGAAACCAACTGCGGGATTCCTGCTTCGTCGCGGGGAACCTCCCATCTCTCGCCCGTGGGCCGGACGGCAACGTCCACCTTGGCCTTTGCGACGTCAATGCCTACGTAGATTCCTTCTTGCCCCATGATTGCCTCCTATGAAGTCCCAGTGGAGTACTGGCCCGTTCTTGCACGATGCGGGCTCGATTCGGCCCAGGCAACTGTTCGGGCTCTTTGGGGACGGGTGCGGCGACCCTCGCTGAACAACGGTCTTTGATGACCAAGACTTGATCGGTCTGCCGCACCCACTCCACCTCTGTGAAGTCCTCATTCAACATACAAGACTTGTGGGGATCTACGGGCCATCAGGCCTCTCACAGAGGGGCAGCCAAGCACGGTATTTCCACTGCAAACCGTTTCCGTCCCCTCAAACGTGAACAGTTACGTGGACGCTTGGCGGGTTGACACTTTACGAAACCCGTTCCTATACTGGTCAGGTTGCAAAGCCGTCCTGGTACTCTAACCAGTGCGCTAGCAATGCCTCGTTCCATGTCCAATCAACGACCCTTTGACTGGCTGATGAGCAGGATGAACATTGTCGTCGTCGGCGGCGGTACGGGCAACCACACCACCCTGACCGGCCTTCGAACCCAGGATTGCAACCTGACTGCCGTTGTTGCCATGACGGACAGCGGGGGAAGCAGCGGCCGCCTTCGGGAAGAAATGGGGCACCTGCCACCCGGCGACTTGCGCCGGTGCTTGATGGCGTTGGCCGAAGATACGGACGACGGCAACCTGATGCGCCGACTCTTCGAATATCGATTCCCCGCTGGCGACGGATTGAACGGCCATAGCTTCGGGAACCTGTTGTTGGCCGCTCTGACTGAAGTCACTGGCAACACCATCACCGCTATCGGTGAAGCCGCGCGCCTGTTGGGTATCAGCGGCAATGTCCTGCCGGTTACGTTGACGCACTCCACGTTATGCGCACGCCTGGAAGATGGCACCAGGTTGATCGGCGAGTCTGCCATCGACCTGCGCAGCGACAAAATTGAAGTCGGCGTCGACTATATCTACCTGGAACCACAGGCCTACGTGTATCCGCCGGTGCTCGAGGCCATCGCCGCCGCCGACGCCATAGTCCTGGGGCCCGGCGACATCTACACCAGCGTACTTCCCAACCTGCTCGTTGAAGACGTCGCGCAGGCCGTCAACGAGTCAAGGGCAGTCAAGATTCACGTGTGCAACCTGATGACCAAGCCTGGTGAAAGCAACGGGTTCCGGGCGTCTAATTTTCTCGCCTTGCTAACCGAATACCTGGGAACTCGGCAGCCACTGGATTTCCTGCTGGCCAACAACACTCCTCTGCCGCCCCGATTGCTGCACCGCTATGCTGCCGACGGCCAATACCCGGTTATCCTGGATGAGCCGGCCTGTATGCCCTTAGTCGGACGCATTGTCCAAAGGCCGTTGCTTGCTCCGGGCGTGTTCCTGCGCCACGACCCGGGCGCCCTGGCCGCCGCCATAATGGAAATTGTGGTGGGAGCCAGCGATGCACAGGACGCGGCCAGGTCTCCGTTCGTGTTTGACTGCGACTACCTGAGTGGCCCACAACCCATCGGCAACGAGTATGGCGTGCGGCCCATTGCGGTCGACGATGATGCTGCCGACGCCGGCGCTACGCTGACCGTCCGCGGCTCCGACCCGGATAGCGGTTGATCCCTGATGTGCGGTATCGTCGGATACGTTGGTGACCGGCCGGCGTGGCCCATTGTTTTGGAGGGCTTGCGTCGTCTTGAATATCGCGGGTACGACAGCGCCGGAGTGGCGGTCCTGGAACCGAATGGTGGCCTGCGACTGCGCAAAACTGTGGGCCGGGTACACGGCCTCGTTGACGACTTCGCCGGCCCGACGCCCCTCGGCCTGGCTGGTGTCGGACACACCCGCTGGGCTACCCACGGGCGTCCCTCCGAATCCAACGCCCACCCACACACGGATTGTTCCGGCACCATCGCGGTGGCCCACAATGGCATCGTCGAAAACTATCTGTCCCTAAAGACCGACCTGAAAAAACGCGGCCATCACTTCAAATCGGAGACCGATACCGAGGTTATATCGCACTTGATTGAAGAGGGCGTGCTCGACGGTCTGACCTTGCAAAACGCCGTTTTGCGCATGGGCAGCATGGTTGATGGCCCCCAGGCGGTAGTCGCCGTCCAGGAAGGTGACCAGGACAGCATTTGCGCGTTGCGGTTGGGAAATGCGGGCGGAGTGGCCGTAGCGCACCACCAGGGGCAGAGCATCGTGTCCAGTGACTTGCCGGCTCTGTTGCCCCTCATCGGCGAAACCGGACAGCTTCCGGTGGCGTTCCTCGAAGATGGCGAGGCGGCGGTAATCACCCGTCACGGGGTTACTTTCCTGGACAGCAACGGGCTCGAGGTGGCTAAGCCGATGCTTCCAGTAACGCTAGAGGACGTGCTGATCGACCGGGCCGGTTATCGGCACTTTATGCTCAAGGAAATCATGGAGCAGCCCCAGGCAGTTGTGGCAGCGCTCCGCGACCGTCTGGATTTCGGCCGCGGTCGGGTATTGCTTCCCGATTTGGAAATGACCGACACTGAAATTGCCCAGTTGCGGCGCGTGGTTCTGATCGGATGCGGCACGAGCCTGCACGCTGCCCAGGTCGGTCGGCATCTGGTAGAGCGTTTGGCGGGTATACCCGCAGAAGCCGAGTCTGCATCGGAATACCGTTATCGTGAGCCATACCTGGATGAACACACTCTGGTCGTCGCAATCGGCCAGTCGGGCGAAACCGCGGACACGGTAGCGGCCATGGCGCAAGTGCGCCGCAGCAAGGCGCGGTTGATCACGATCTGCAACGCCGCGGGAAGCCAGGCGGCGCGCCTCGCTGACGCCACGTTATTAATGCGGTCGGGTATCGAAGTCGGGGTTGCCAGCAGCAAGACACTCACTGCCTCGCTGACCATTCTCAACCTGCTGGCCATGCGTCTGGGAACGGCCCGCGGCTTTCTGGACGCTGAGGCGAATCGCAGCCTCATCGACGAGCTGGCACGACTCCCCGGACGGATCGCTGATATCCTTGGCGACTCCGGGAAAATCGAAGCGTTGGCCCGACAGTTCTACCGGCACCGCAATTTCCTGTACCTGGCACGCGGCATCAACGCCCCGATCGCAGCCGAAGGTGCGCTCAAGCTTAAAGAGATTAGCTACATCCACGCCGAAGCATACCCCGCCGGCGAGATGAAGCACGGCCCCATCGCGTTGATCGATCACGAAATGCCCACCCTGGCCATCGCCCCCCGCGATGCCCTGTACGAGAAGATGGCCAACAACATTCAGGAAGTGAAGGCCCGCGACGGCACCGTGCTCGCCGTGCTGACCGAGGGGGATGACCAGTTGGCCGCTATCGTGGACGGTCCGATTTTCATACCCGACGCCCCACCGAACCTCACGCCTATACTCGCCACCATCCCGTTGCAGCTATTTGCTTACTACATCGCGGTGCGGCGCGGCTGCGACGTCGACCAACCCCGGAACCTGGCCAAGTCAGTTACCGTCGAGTGATTTTCGTTCGGTCTGCTGGGCAGTTTTGGCCGACGGTTTTATGCTTCTGGCCGCTCTGCTCTTTGCCATAGTGCAGGGGATAACAGAGTTCTTGCCGGTTTCCAGCAGCGGGCACTTGCGAGTGACTGCGCTCATCATCGGGACGCCGGCGGATGGGCTGTTTACGGTTGCAGTTCTCCACGTGGTAACGGCCACGGCGGCGATACTCTACTACCGACGCGCCTACTGGCTGGCCATCAGGAATGTCTGGCAGCCCGGACTTCCCCGTGGATTCGCCCTCCGCTACGCTGCCGCCCAAATTGCAACAGCTGCCATCGCGTTAACGCTAGCGCTGGGATTGGCTCACACCGTTGTGTACCGGTGGTGGTTGTCTGCCTGGCTCATCGGAGCCATGATGGTTGTCAACGCTGTGGTGCTAGTGGCGGCGCCCCGCGGGAATGATTTCAAGGATGAAGAAATCCTTCCAACCTTGTCCTGGAGGGCATTCTTGCTGGTTGGGCTGGCCCAGGGCATATCGGTGGTGCCGGGATTGTCCCGCTCTGGGCTGACGGTGGCAGCGGGTTTACGGCTTGGCCTCAGCCGGGACAGTGCGGTTCGTATTTCGTTGCTGTTAGCGCCGCCGGTTATGTTGGCTGCGGCGATTGTCTGGTCGGTGCAAACTTGGCCCGAACCGCTGCGCTGGGTGGCGTCGTGGCAGTCCGCAATTACATTAGCCGGGATGGTTATAGCGACATTTGCCATCGCAATGGGAACGCTGCACTGGGTTGTCATCTGGGTTCGCAGCGGGCGGCTTTGGTGGTTTGCACCATGGAGCGCTGCGGCGGGTGTCGTTACTCTGATCATCGCAGCAGTCCGATGACATCGACGCTGGTCAGAAATGACGTCATCCCGCAAACAAGACCGGTGTACATAGTCGTCGACGGCCAGTATCATTGCGGTCGGTTTGCCGTTATTAGCCGTGGGAGGAAACGCTGGCTTGATTGACATAATTCAGTATCCGAAAACAGAACCAGGGCCGTACCTGGACCTCCAGCCCGCCGATTCGGCACACCAGTTGACCGAACTGGGCAATCGGTTGAATGGGTTAAAAATGATCCATATCAACAGCACGGCTTACGGCGGCGGAGTGGCTGAATTGTTGCACTCGCTGATTCCGCTCAGTAACGCTTTGGGCGTCGAAACCCAACGCCTGGTGATGACCCCGAAAGACATCCGGTTTTTCGACGTGACCAAGCGCATTCACAACATGCTGCAAGGCGCCGAGGGACAGCTTTCCGAAGAAGAGCTGGCAATCTATTACGGTTGCCTGGACGATGTGGCCGACGAGATCAACAACTCTGATCTGCAGGCTGATGTTTGGTATTTCCACGACCCGCAATTGTTGCCGTTGGGTCGCCGTTTGAAGCCTGAGATCGCGCCCACACGCATCTGGATTGTTCACATTGACTTGACCAACCCCAATCAGTGGTTGCTGGATGAATTGCTGCCGTTAACCAGCGCTTACCGTACGATAGTTTGCTCGTTGGAATCCTACGTCCCCCAGCGATTACCCGAAGGATTGAACGTCTCCATCGCCCCGCCGGCCATTGACCCATTAACGGCCAAGAACGCCAAAATCCCCGCAGATGACGCTGCCCAAGTTATCAGATCCCTTGGTATCGACGTGTCCCGTCCCCTGGTTACCCAGGTGTCCCGATTCGACGTCTGGAAAGACCCCTGGGGTGTCATAGACGCTTTCCGGATTGCTCGCCAGACCCATCCCGGGCTGCAACTCGCGCTGCTCGGCTTGAGCCAGGCCGATGACGACCCTGAGGGCGCCGCAGTGTTAGAATCGGTACGCGAGCACGCCGCCAACGACCCTGACATTCATATGTTCTTCTCGCCGGACGGCTTGCCCGCCACCAACGACCAAATCGTCAACGCCCTGCAAACTCACTCACTGATTTTGGTGCAGAAATCCACCCGCGAAGGATTTGGCCTAACCGTGTCGGAAGGCATGTGGAAGGGCAAGCCCGTGATCGGCGGCAATGTCGGTGGCATCCGGTTGCAAATCGTGGATGGCGAATCCGGCTATCTCGTTGATTCCGCGGAGGAAGCCGGGAATCGCATGGCGCAACTGCTCGACAACCCCGAGTTGCGGGCCGCCATCGGAGCCGCCGCGCAGGATCGGGTGCGGCAACGGTTTCTGATTCCTCGACTGCTGCACGATTACCTTCAAGTCGGAGAACAGGCGCACGCAATTGCATAATATGCTTGAAAACCGACCGGAGGTGAGATAAACCAATGCCTCACACCACCGTCCTCGTAATGATAGACGGGCTCGATCCCGAATATCTGGAAACCTGCCCGGCGCCCAATCTGCTACGGCTCGCGAATGAAGGGTTTCGGGTAACGGGCGGGGGGATGATGCCCAGCGTTACCAACGTGAACAACACGTCGATGGTAACGGGACACTACCCCGCACAACACGGCATCGTGTCCAACTATTGGCTGGATCGGGAAGCTGGTATCGAAGAGTACGTGGAATCCGGCCAATTCATCTGTTCAGACACCATTTTCGCCCAATGCCGCCGCGGCGGAGGAAGATCCCTGCTGGCGGCTTCCAAAGACAAACTTCGCCGCCTGCTGGGAGATGATGCACACTTGGCCTATTCTTCCGAACAACCAACTCCGGAAGCTGTTGCGGCCGCCGGCGAACCGCCGCATGTTTATTCGCTGGAGGTGAACGGCTGGACCATCGACTCCGCCCGCGTTGCCTTGCAGACCGAACACTACGACCTGGCATTCATCGCCACCACCGATTACGCCATGCACACCTACGGCCCGCATCATCCCGAATCTGCTCGCCATGTCGCCATCCTGGATGGGGCGATCGGCCGCCTGGCGATCGATGTACCGGACGTGCAGTTGCTAATTACCGCCGACCACGGAATGTCAGATAAAAGCCGTATGCTCCACCTGCCCGAGATTCTGGCCAAACACGGGATCGCCGCTCAGGCCATCCCCATCATCAAAGACCAGTATGTTGTGCATCATTCCAACTTGGGCGGTTGCATTTACGTCCATTTGGATGACCCGCGTGCCACCGCCGACGCCGTTGGGGTGCTGCTGGCCACTGACGGAGTGGAAGACGCGCTACCCCGGGATGTGGCCGCGCAACGATTCCTGCTAATGTCCGACCGGATGGGCGACATTCTGGTTACGGGAGCGCAAGACGTTGTGTTCGGCGACCCAGGGGAAATTTCTTTACCGCCGTGGTTACGTTCCCACGGATCGGCCCACGAAAGCACGGTTCCCATCATCGGGTTTGGCGGCGACTTTGGCGGGTTCGCTTTCCACGAGAATCGCGACCTCGGGCGTTACGTCAGCGAACGCGTCCTGCCGTAACCGTCCCGCGCAATGCAGTGATACATATGACTACCGTAGAGGTGCGAGCTCCGGCGACCACGGCAAATCTGGGACCGGGATACGACTGTCTGGGGATGGCCCTGGACATTTGGAACCGTTTGACAGTTTCTACGCTACCCGCGGGCAGCACGCCAACGGTGCAGGTGAACGGCGAGGGTGAAGGCGAGTTGGCCGGCGATACCGACAACCTGACCTACCGGGCAATGGCTTTCCTGTACGACGAAGCCGACACGCCAATTCCACCTCTGGAACTCGTTTGCCAAAACGGTATCCCGTTGAGCCGGGGAATGGGCAGCAGCGCGGCCGCTATAGCCGGCGGGCTGGTGGCCGCCAACGCATTGCTGGACGAACCGTTCTCCGCCAACGACTTGCTCGAAATGGCGGCCACCATTGAAGGGCATCCGGACAACGTGGCAGCGGCCGTGCATGGCGGGCTCCGGTTAGTCGTGATGGAGGACAACCAGATATACACGGCGCCCATCAGGATTCCAGCGGAATTGCAGGCCGTGCTGTTCATCCCGGAAAATCGCATCGCCACCGTGGATGCCCGGAGGGTACTGCCCGCCGAAATCAGCGTCGCCGACGCGGTGTACAATATGAGCAGGGCTGCTTTGCTGGTGGCCGCCATGGAAGGCAACCGACCGGAATACCTGAAAATTGCTACCCAGGACCGCCTGCATCAACCTTACCGCGAAACGATTTTTCCGCCGATGAAAGTGATTTTTGCAGCAGCTCGCGACGCCGGCGCGTTGGGTGTTTTCCTGTCTGGCAGCGGCAGCGCCATCATGGCTTTGACTCAGGAGCGTGCAATGACGGTGGCCTACGAAATGTTCGACGCGGCCCGGTTGTGCGGCGTAGAGGGTCGGGTCGAAGTTACCACCCCGACCGAGCTGGGCGCACACGTGGTATCCGTTTCGTCCAACGACTGACCAGGTCGTCGTTTTCGATTTGCCAGATGGCACTGTACGTGCACAAATATGGCGGTAGCTCGGTTGCCGACGCGGAAAAAATCGTCAACGTCGCCCGGCGGTTGGCGGATGTACACGATGCGGGGCACCAGGTTGTAACCGTGGTGTCTGCGATGGGCGACACCACCGACGAATTGATCGAGCTGGCGCAAACCGTCGCCCGGGAACCCGACCCGCGCGAGCTTGACCTGTTGCTGTCCACCGGCGAGCTGGTGTCGATTACCCTGCTTTCGATGGCCCTGCGTAACCTCGGTTACGACGCCATCAGCCTCAGCGGGGCGCAAGCCGGTATTCGCACCGACAACACCTTCGGTAAAGCGCGCATCTGTGCAGTTGATCCAGACCGAGTGCGGCGAGAGCTGGCGGCCGGCCGTTTGGTCATCGTAGCGGGATTCCAGGGTTTGACGCCCGACGAAGACATCACGACGCTGGGGAGAGGCGGTTCGGACACGACCGCCGTTGCGCTGGCCGCCGCCCTTGACGCCGACCGTTGCGATATTTATACCGACGTTGAGGGAATATACACCGCCGACCCACGGGTCGTCGCCGGCGCCCAAAAACTCACCGACGTTGGTTATGAAGAGATGCTCGAACTTGCTGCTGCCGGCGCCAAGATGCACCCCAGGTCAATCGAATTGGGCGCGGTTTATAATGTCCCTATCTACGTGGCGTCCAGCTTCAGCACCGCCCCAGGCACGCTGATCCACGCCACACCGGATGAAGAGAACATGGAAGACCGTATCAAAGTAACCGGAATCGCCTATCAAACCAACGTTGCCAAAGTGACCGTGCAAGGCGTGGCCGACCAGCCCGGCGTGGCCGCGGCGCTATTCGAACCCCTGGCATCGGCTGGCATCAGCGTCGACACCATTGTGCAGAACACCAGCGCCGACCGCACGACCACCGACATCAGCTTCACGGTGGCCACCACCGACCTGGCGCGCGCCCTGAGGGAGATCGAACGCCTGCAACCCGCCGTGGGCGCTGCCACGATCATCAGTGATGACACTCTGGCGTCGGTCAGCGTGGTGGGTTCCGGTATGCAAAACACACCGGGATACGCCTCTCGAATGTTCCGAATTCTGGCTGACGGGGGCATCAATATCGATATGATCACGACATCGGAAATTCGAATCTCGTGCATAATCAACCAGCAACGGGCCCACGATGCGGTGCGCCTGCTGCACGAGGGCTTCCAGCTGGACCTCGCCAGTTAGCAAAGTGGCCGGCCTCCCGGGATGTCTACTTGTTACCTATCGATCGTAATCCCGGCCTACAATGAAGAGGATAGGCTTCCGGACACCCTGGTTAAGGTTGCCGCGTATTTGAACCGGCAGTCCTACGACTGGGAAATCATCGTCAGCGATGACGGTAGCGAGGACGAAACGGCGGCAGTGGTGCGTAACGCTGCCAGCCACACCGCGAACTTGCGCTTGCTCACTCTTCCGCACCGCGGCAAAGGCTCCGCCGTAAAGCAGGGGATGCTGGCCGCGAAGGGGCAACACCGCTTTCTGTGCGACGCCGATTTGTCGATGCCCATTGAGTTTGTCGAAACGTTGTTGCCGCCACAAGCGCCCACCACCGATATTGTCATTGGCTCCCGTGAGGCTCCGGGCGCGCGTCGCATTGGAGAACCACTACGGCGTTGGCTCATGGGCAGACTGTTCAACGTGATGACGCAATTCCTGGCGGTGCCGGGCATCTCAGACACCCAGTGCGGTTTCAAGGTGTTCAACGCGTCCGCAGCCCAAATCCTGTTCCCATTGCAGACGCTGGACGGATTCGCCTTTGACGCCGAGTTGCTATTTCTGGCACGCCGCCTGGGGTTGTCGATTGGCGAGGTCGGAGTCGAATGGCACTACCGAACCGAGAGCAAGGTACGTCCCCTCCGCGACGGATGGCGCACGCTGCGCGACCTGCTGGTCGTACGGTGGCGATGGTTCACGCGCGTTTATCAAAACAATCACAACGCCGCGTCGTGAACGGCGTCAATGATTGGCCGTTCGCGCGCCTCCAATGGCATCCAGCGTCGTAGATGTCGCGAACCCTCCGGAACATCAGCCGAAAACTGCCAAACCCCCTTAATTCTGCACCGAAAGGCGATTGACCTGCACCTAGAAAGCTGGCCGGGAACCCCCTATTCTCCCCAGACCGTCGTTCTATTAACATCGATTATCGATGTAATAGTGGGTTATTGAAACGTATCGCATACACTGACATGCCGTATACGACTGTAATACGTCTGCCTAGCGTAGTACGAAACCCGGCCAATGGCTTTCCGGCCAGACTTCTAGCCGGCGGTGTAATTCTAAAAACATAACCAACAGAGATCATTTTCATTTCGCAATCATGTCATGGAGGAGTATCACTCTGATGATGACGAACGACATTACGCGAAACCGTGACATTCCGCCGGGGGAAACGACCGGTGGCACTCGGCTCAGGATAAATCTCGGGAAAGAAGCCGTCAAACTGGCGTTGAGCGGAGATTGGGAGCGCGCCGTCGAGGTGAATCGGGCAATTCTTGAACTATTCCCGGAAAATTGTGAAACCGGCAACCGCCTCGCAAAGGCGCTGATGGAATTGGGCGATTACGCCGAAGCCGGTCGTGTCCTTGAGGAGCTATGCCGACTTTCGCCGACCAACACGATTGCCCATAAAAACCTGTCCCGCCTGCGGAAGTTGGAATCTACAGCCTCCGGCTAACGCCAGAACGCCGTCAATCGGGCCCAACCAACGGGCAACTTCATCGGCGAGGGTGGCGAATCCTGCACCACGACGTTGCGCCGCCGAGGAGAACCCTCGGTGTTGGCGCGGGTGGCCGCCGGCGAGCCCGTGATATTGGCGGTGCAAAACCACAGCATCGTAGTTACCGCCCGCGACGGCCAATATCTGGGTTTGGTGGAACCCCGCCTGGCGCGCCGCCTGCGTAGGCTCATTGACGGCGGCAACGGGTACAGCGCTGACGTGGTGACCATACGGGCGGACAAGTTGTCCGTCATTATTCGGGAAACGAGTCAGCACCCATCGCTGAGGAATGTAGTTTCCTTCCCGACCACTTCCAGAACCTCGGTGACCAACGCGGAAACCGACCCGCTCAATTACGACCGGGTTGAGTCAACGGCATCCGAGGTTGAGGCAGACTCGTCGGAGATGATCGAATTCGTGGTCGACGCAGAGCAAGAGTCAACGGCGGTGGCGTCCCTGGCCGACGAGATCGAAGACGATGCTGGCTCCGATGCTGAGGACGGCGTGCCGATGCTGCACACTGATGCTGAGCCCAATGAACTGCCCAGGTTCTTACGTGTCGAAGACCAGGACTGGGAATAGCGAGCGATCTGCGATACGTGTGGCGCCGGGCGGCAGAAGGTCGCCCCTCAGGAAGTCTGCCCAGCGCCTCTCGCTCGGGCATCCAGGCCGACGGCGGTTCTGGACCGGAACGGGCGTACCCGATTGCTCGCGTGGGGCACGCCCATGGGCACTACAAAAACCGCATCCTGACCGTTGGCGTGAGGTGAAAAGAAGTCGATAACGGTGTCGTCATAAAAGGTCAGCCCGGTGGCCCCCATCCCAACGGAGTGCATCCCTAGATACAGCCTCCCGCCCAGGAGGCCGGCGGCAGTCTGCACCACTCTGTAACCCCGAGGACCGAACTGGCGGTGGGCCGATTCAAGATCGGCGGTAATGAATGCGACGGCGGCGGCATCAGCCGGCAGAGCCTGCTCAAACCCCAGATGGCCGGCAGTATCGCGGAAATCGCCGGCTTTCAGCAGCCGCAACCCGTTGTAAAAGGGATTGTAGTAGTATGCGCCCGGCGTCATACCCTCCACTGCGCTGACTATGATGTACAGGTTGAGCAACGGGCCAGCGCCGCAGTAAACTCCGGCTTCGTCCAGACCATGCGCCGCCGCGTCGATAACACTTCGAAATGCCTCCCACGGTATGGGTTCAGCGCTGAATCTGCGGGTGGACCCTCGGAAGCGGACGCATTCACCCAAGGTGGTGGACGGATAGGCGTTTAGGTCGATCCCCGCCTGAAAATTGCCGTCAGCTCCGGAGCGCAACGGCCTTAACCCTTCTCCCGTACCGTCCAGTTCATCCCGCCCGGAGTCTGCCGTTGCCCCGGCGCCGGCATTCCATACCGCCGTGTCTTCCCGCGTACGCAATGCTGATGCGGAATGCAGCTGGCGCGACAACGGGTAATCGATCGCGACGGCTTGAAGGTCATTGCTGGCTTGGGGAAGTATTCCGGGCACGTCCCCGGAACCGGGCGGCAACTGTCCGTCCGGCGTTCCCAGCGAGGCCAGCATCGACGGTGCTTCGTCAAGGCCATCAAGCCCCAGGAAACCGCCAACCAGGCGGTCCACAAAACCGGATCGCAGCACCACTGGCACACCCTCGGCATTGCCCGACGCCAGCAAGTTGGCCGCAACGGTGCCCAAATCCCAATAGCAATAGCGATATCCACGCTCGCGGTACTTCCAGGCGCTCCGCCAGAACACTGTGGTGAATACCAGAGTCGCCGGATAAGCGGCGTGGTTGCCCGAGGCAGCCCCCAGCCACCGGCGCAAATCACCGTTTCGCAATCGGGCCAGCGTGAAATCTCGAGGATTGAAGTGGTAGACACCGGCGCGGAGGCCGTCCAGGTCCCCGCAAACTACGTAAACCTCGGTCGGATACAGTGCGCCGGCCGATGCTGCAGCCCGGTAATGCACCTCGCCGTCCCGTAGTTGCGCGCGCTTGATAACCGCTGCGGAGTGATACAACAGGTTGGCCAGGTTTTCCAGCGTGAGCGGATTCGTTGCTGGCGAGTCGCCGCGTATGGCGTCCAGCGTGGGCATTGCCGGGCCTGGTTGCTCAGCCACGGCAGGCAGCGGGATCGCGCGCAGGTCGGGGTAAATCTTGTATAGCGGCGGTTTATTGTTCAGGTTGATATATTGCAACTTGGTCGCATCGTTGAAATCGCGGGCGATGTTGGGGTCGGATATATTATCGTTGGCAGTCATGGCTAACCCCTTTCGTTTAGATGATCAATCTGGCGCAATGCCCATAGTGGATCGTCGGCAATAGCTTCAAATCAAGCTCCGCGTCTACGGTATATCTCGACGCCAGCGGACTCAATAACCGAACCTTTTATTGGCGGGCGCGGCTTCTGCACCCGCACTCGTACACCGCATACCGCCGGGTTTTGCTCAAAAACACCATTGGCAATGGCAGCGGCGGCGGTTTCCAGAAGATTCCTTGGCTCACCTTCCACCACGGCCTTTACCACGCGGTAGAGGTGGGTGTAACTGACGGTGTCTTGCAGACGGTCGGAGTCGCCAGCCGGTTGCAGATCCAACTCGGCTTCCAAGTCGACCACGAAGGGTTGTCCGAGGCGACGCTCCTCGGGATTGACACCGTGGAACCCGTAGAACTGCATACCGGATAGGATGATACGGTCGAGTGGCATTAGGAATAACCTACCGGCCTGAAGACCGCACGGTATCCGGGGCTAATTCGATCATCCGCCGGGATTTCCGGCGGTTTGAGCGTCGATCGCAGCGACCAGGGCCAGCAGGTTCTGCGCCCGTTTCACCACCGGCACATCAACCATGCGCCCATCGATAGACAGCGATCCCCGACCTGCCGCCTCAGCCTCTTCCCACGCGGCGACCACTTGTCGGGCGTAGGCGACATCGTCAGCATGGGGTGTGAATGTCTCGTTGATGATGTCAACTTGCGCAGGATGAATCGCGAACTTGCCGGTGTATCCCATCTGCCGGGCGTTGTTGGCATCGGTTCGCAATCCGTCAGGGTCTCGAAAACCGACGAAAGGGCCATCCAGCGCGGCAACACCGGCGGCGCGGGCCGCCACCGCCACGGCGGAGCGCGCATAGTAGCACTCCTCACCAAAATCGGTACGAATAACACCCATGTCATTGGTGTAGTCTTCGGCTCCGAATGCGATGCCGGGGATGCGCCGGGAAGCGCGCGCCATGTCGTAAACATGGACGATAGCCATTGCAGTTTCAATCCAGGGAATAACCTTGATGCTGCCTGGAGCGACGCCTGACCTGGCCTCCAGTGGTTCCAGCAGCCGATCAACCTGTTGCAGGTCCCAGGCGGTATCACCTTTTCCGATGCTGATGCCGGCTAACTCTGGAGAGACTATGGCAGCCAGCTCGCCGCTGGTGAGCCCGGTATCCAGCGAGTTCACCCGCACCATAACTCTTTTGCCGGCAGCGGTCAGGCGAGGCACCCATTCGACGGCCAGCTCGCAAGCCGCGGCCTTTTCCCCCGGCGGCACCGAGTCTTCCAGGTCAACCATAACCACATCCGCCGGGAAGTCTAGCCCCCGCTCCAGCATGTTGGCCCGGTTCCCGGGTACGAAAATCAGGCTGCGCAAAAGTTCCAATGAATCAGTCCCTCCAAATGGAAGATACGTCCTGCAAAAGCAGCTGGGGGTTCAGAAATCGCCCCATGAATAGCCAGATTTGACGTCTACTTTGAGGGTAACGTCCAATTCCAGAGCGGCCGGCATCTCATCCAGCACCAGGGCGGTCATTGTACCCATCTCATCGTCCGGCACTTCGAAGACCAGCTCGTCGTGCACCTGTAAAATCATCCGGGAACGCATCTGGTCGCGAATCATGCGGGCGCGCACATTGATCATTGCCTTCTTCATAATGTCAGCGGCGGTGCCTTGCACGGGCATATTGATGGCCATGCGCTCAGCGGCGGCGCGGACGTTGTGGTTGGAAGACTGAATATCCGGTAGGTAACGGCGACGGCTCAGCAGCGTCTCGGCGTACATGGTGAGGCGCGTGTTTTCCTTGACCGACTCCAGATACCCATTGATACCAGGATAGCGGGCCAGGTAGGTGTCAATAAATTGACGACCCTCCTCCCGGCTGAATCCGGTTTGCTGCGAGATACCGTAAGGGCCGAGGCCGTAGATAACACCGAAGTTCAGTATTTTGGCAATCCGCCGCTGGTCGGAGTCGACCTCGTTGAGCGGCACGCCGAACATCTGGCTGGCCGTAGCCGCGTGGATGTCTTCACCCCGGCGGAACGCTTCCAGCAGCGACTCGTCCTGGGAGAGATGCGCCAACACCCGCAATTCGATCTGCGAGTAGTCAGCTGACAGCAACTGGCAATCAGCATCGGCGACGAAGGCACGCCGTACCTGGCGTCCCAGTTCGGTGCGAACCGGAATGTTTTGCAGATTAGGATCGCTGCTGCTGACGCGCCCGGTGGCCGATCCGGTCTGGTGATAAGACGTGTGGATGCGACCGGTGCGAGGGTTTACCATCTCGGGCAACGCGTCGACATAAGTCGATTTCAACTTGGTAACCTGCCGGTAGTCGAGAATCTTGTCGACGACCGGGTGCATTCCTTTCAGGGATTCAAGGGCGTTGGCGTCGGTGGAATAACCGGACTTGGTGCGGCGTGTGGTGGGCAGACCAAGTTCGCCAAATAACAAATCGCTCAACTGCTTGGGCGAGTTGACGTTTACGCCGTGCCCAATTGTCTGGAACAAGTCCGTCTGAATTTGTTCCAGTTTGGTGTGCAAGTCGCGGGACATCTCGTGCAGGATGCCGGAATCCAGTTTCACCCCCGCGCGCTGCATCTCCACCAGCACGGGAATCAACGGCAGTTCCACGTCGGACATCAACGCCGTCAGTCCCTGCGCCTCCAGCGGTTTTTCAAAGTGTTCGCGCAATTGCAGGGTGCAGTCCGCATCGGCGGCGGCATAGGGTGCGCCGTCCGCGATGTCCACTTCGTTGAAGGTTTTTTGACGCGCGCCCTTGCCGATCAGGTCGGTGATATTGGTCATTTCCGTGCCGAGCACTTCCAGCGCCAACGGTTTGAGGCCCAGGCGATGTTTCCCAAGCAGGTGAGCGGCAATCATCGTGTCATGGTCGATGACGCCGTAAGGGTCGATGCCATAGTTGGTCAGCAACGTCAAATCGTAATTGGCATTGTGAGCGCTGCGATGGAATCCGGCCTCGGTGAACAACGGGCGCACGTCCGCCACTACGTTCTCCAGCGGCAATTGTTCGCCCGTTGCGTGGCCCACGGGTACATACCAGGCGACACCGCCAGCAATGGCAAAGCTGAGGCCCGCCAGGTCTGCGTTCATGGGATCAACGCTACTGGACTCGGTATCAAAGGCAAATGCGCCCGCCTCACGCAGAGCAGCAATCATGGCCCCAAGCTCGGCCTCAGTGGTTGCCACTCGATAATCGCCGTCCGGGGGAGCGGAGGCAGAGGCAGTCGATTGCTGCGCCGGCGTTGAGTCTCTGCTCTGGCTCCTATCAGCCGTTTCCCAGGGCGCGTCTGGAGAGGGCACGCGGCCGACGATCGTGTGGAATTCCAGAGCGGTCATCAGGGACACCACGTCGGCGCGTTCGTAGCGGCCAAACCGGCAGGCATCCAGGTCCAACTCCACCGGAACATCGCAGCGGATAGTGGTCAGAATTCGATACTCGAAGGCAGCGTCCTGATTATCGACCAGGTTGGTATGGATGCGCTTTTGCGGTATGTCGTCGATGTGTTCGTAGATGCCTTCCAGCGTCTGGTAAGCCTTCAGCAAGGTGATGGCGGTTTTCTCGCCGACGGCCGGCACGCCGGGGATGTTGTCTGATTTGTCCCCCACCAGTGCCTTGAAATCCGGCTGCTGGGCCGCCGTCAGGCCACCGTAGCGCTCCGCCAGTTCCTCCTCGTCAACGATGCGGCGGTCGCGTTCGCTACTGGCCAAATCGATCCTTATGAGGGGCGAAATCAACTGGAAAGTATCGCGGTCGCCGGTCAGGATGATGGTTTCCACATCGGATGCTTCGGCCTGTTTGGACAAGGTGCCGAGCAGGTCATCGGCTTCATAACCGGCCAGCTCGTATACCGGCACGGCAAAGGTGTGCATCAGGTCCTTGACCCGGTCAAACTGCCCACGCAACTCGGGAGGCGTCGGTGGGCGCTGCGCCTTGTATGCGGGGAACCGTTCGTGCCGGAACGTTGGCGCCGGCGTGTCGAACGTGATGGCTACGTGCGTCGGCTGCCACTCGTTCAACGCTCTGATAAACACGCTGGCAAAGCCGTATACGCCGGTTACATCCTCTCCAGTGGTGGAAACGGTGAGATTTCGATTGACGCTGATTGCCCGGTAGGAACGGTGCACCATCGCATGGCCGTCAATCAACAGTAGCAGCGGGGTGGTTCGGCCCGCCGCACCAAAGGACATTGACATCGACATTTGGCTGTTGGTGGCCATCGGGCACCCCCGTCCTGAGATTGCAATTGCGCCTGGCGAGCCGGGCGTAAGCCGTTGCGATGTGGCAGCATTATACATCAGCATACCCCGGCCTGCGGTTGGTAACCTGTCGCGGCAGGCTGCGAGGACTATGCTACAATTGCGTCAAATGCCAGTTCCTGATCTGGAATAAACTGTTCCAGATTTGAGGAAGATGACACCATGCCTATCCACGAATTCCGCTGCGACCAGTGCGGTCAACGCCAGGCCCGTTTGATATACAGTTGGACTCCCGCCGACGGTTTGGAGTGCAGGGGGTGCGGTGCAAACGACCTCACGAGACTGGTTTCCGGTTTCTCCTTCCACCGGTCGTGGGGCGATAGCCTGAACTGGATGCCTGATAACTCAACGGCCGATCTGGACAACCAGCACGCCGGCAGCATTGACGCTCATCTGGGCCGAATGGACGAAGCAATGGGCGGCCGGGTTACGCCCGATTTCCACGAGCACCGGCACGAAATTGCGCACCCAGACGACTAATCATCATGCCCATTTACGAATATCGCTGCCAACGGTGCCAGACTGTGTCGTCCTTTTTCGTCCGTTCCATAAATATTCCTATCGAACCGGCGTGCGAGGAGTGCGGCAGCGACCGGATGCAACGGCGGATGTCGTCCTTCGCGATGGGCAAAACCACCGCCGGCGTCCACGAATCAACCTCCATGTCCGCTGGCAGCCGGGACTACTACAGCGATCCACGCAACATCGGTCGCAATGTTGAAGCCAGTTTTGAGAGACACGGCGTCGAAATGCCCGCCACCGTCCGAGAATCCATCGACGCCGCCCGCAGCGGTGAAACTCCCAAAGGAATAGACGTATGACCGATGCCGCTCACCGCCATCCGACCGAATTGCTGCCTGTATTGATTGGTCTCCTGGAGGGCCTCAGGTCTTCTGACGCCGTGCCCGAAGGACTGATGGGCGGTGAAATAGGCTGGTTGACCAGCGCGTTCAGCGACCCGCTGCCCGCGCCCGTGGGAGCAGCCCAGCCCGCCGGCTACAACGACGCCATCACGCAGTCGGCAGCGGCCGACAACCTTCTGAACCTGCTGGAGTTGGCTGGCGAGATACCCGGAGACGCTGCCCTGCAGTTGAGGCGTTCCCTGCATGACGCCTCCCAACGTATGGGGGCCGCCCTCCGCCGCAGCCAGGCGGATCGTATACGAGGTCTTTACGTAATTATCGACCCGGAGGTTACCGGCGGGCGCGACCCAATGGAAATCGCCCGAGCCGCCATCAACGGTGGGGCACGCATACTGCAACTGCGCGACAAGCTGCGCGACAAGGGGGAGCAGCTGCCGCTGGCGACTGCTCTGCGCGATTTGTGCGCGGCCAACGACGCTTTGCTGATCATCAACGACCACGCCGACCTCGCGGCCGCCGTCGGCCCTGACCATGTGGGATTGCACGTCGGGCAAACCGACTTGCCAGTCACTGAAGCCCGCAAAATCCTTGCGCCCGGGCAAGTGCTGGGTCGTTCCAATCGAGACCCCGACCTAATCATCGAGTCGCAGCAGATGGGCGCTGACCACGTGGCCTTCGGCGCGATGTACACCACAACTACCAAACCGATGATACGCAACCCGCAGGGGCCGGAGCGTTTGAAACAGGCCCGCGCCGCCGCTCAGGTGCCTCTGGTAGCGATCGGAGGCATTACAGCTGCCAACGTTGGGCCGGTGGTTGAGGCTGGGGCCGACGCAATATGCGTAACCGCCGCGGTGGGCAGCGCTCCAGATCCAGAAGCCGCCGCCGCTGCGCTTACCGACGCGATTCGGGCCGCCGGCGGACGGGTTTAGGTCGCATCCCAGATGCCAACCCGCTACAGCTCAATGCTGGTGGCCATGTCGGCCGCCGCCGTTGACCAGTTGACCGCGCGGAATCTGGCCCGCGAACAGGCGTTAGTTATCTCCCGACAGGTTATCCGCAACTCGGCCAATGCCATCCGGGCGGTGCATCGCAACGACTTTTCCGAGGCGTCGCGTCTGATTTTGGAAGCATCCGGACTGTTGACGGAAACCGACAGGATTCGCACAGACAATCCCGAGATTTACTACGCCGGTTTCCTATCTGACGCCCGCAAGGAATTCACGGAAGCTAACATAACGCTAGCGGTTATTTCAGGCGGCGATATCCCCGATTCCGAAAAGCTGGGAGTCGATCCGCCGGCGTATCTCAACGGCATGGCAGAAGTGATCGGAGAACTCCGACGTTACATCTTGGACTCCCTGCGCAGCGACGACATCGGCCGTTGTGAAGAGTTCATGGAACTGATGGATGAGATTTACGGGATTCTGGTAACCGTCGACTTTCCCGAGGTCGTAACCGGCGGATTGCGCCGCAGCACCGATGCCATGCGGGGAGTGCTGGAACGAACCCGCGGCGACCTGACCATCTCTTTGCAGCAACGTCGCCTGGAGCAACGCCTCGCCGAGCGCGAGCAATAGCGGTCTGCGCGTAACATCGGCATTCCCCGCTAACGATGCCATTGCCCGGTTTCATAACCGCCCATTGGCAAAATTTGGCCTTGCTTTCCTGGCCGATTGACGACAGCGCGGTCACTCGGTTGCTCCCGCGAGGCCTCGAGATCGACCGGTTCAACGGCGATGGGTTCGTCAGCGCGGTGGGCCTGACGATTTCGAACCTGCGGGTACTCGGCGTTCCGACCTGGCCGACGAGATTTCAACAAGTCAACTTCAGATTCTACGTGCGACAGCGATTGAGTTCGGGCGGCTACCGCCGGGGCGTCGTATTCCTCAAGCAACTGGTGCCCCACCGGACCACCGCCCTGGCGGCGCGCCGCGTCTACGGGGAAACATTCGCACCCTTTCCCATGTCACATGACTGCCGGGAACCGCACGCCTGTCTCTTGGGTGCCCACCGTGAATTCGCATACAGTTGGGAACGAAATGGCCAAACGGAGGGCATTTGGGCTGAAACGGACCTCGCGGCGGAATTTCCTGAACCCGGTTCACTAACTGAATTTCTGACCGTGCGCCATTGGGGATACAACGGTAGGCCGGGGGATAATACTAAAGCCTACGCGGTGACCCGACCGGCCTGGGCGGTCCGTCCGGCCACGGCCTGGCGATTCGATTGCGACGTCTCCACACTATTGGGGGGTGCGTTTGCCCACCTCATGCCGGCCCCGCCGACATCGGTGCTGATGACATCCGGGTGCCGGGCGAAAATTGGGTGGCCCCGGCGATTGTCCTCGATACCTGCTACGGATGCAATGGGCGTCAGTTGAGATTGCCGACCTCCCATTGTTAGAATGTGCAGTGTTCGGGAACCTTGGTAAACTTCAGGCGTCACGGACACGGAAATTGTACCGATGACCCCGCAACCACAATCCAATGCCCTCAAGACGGTTTGAATGCCACTGAGGAGAGTTGCCGGCGCTGATCGAGCCACCGACTGTCGGCCACCGCGGGCACCCGGATGCCTCGCCACATCGGCTGCACCTGTATTGTAATACCGAGGACGTCATGGCTGGCTTTGTTGAATGAGGGATTGTTGATTGGACGATCTTTATACGATCGAACCGTTTCGGAGCCTCCGGGAATACCTGTGGAGACTATAATGAACACGGTGCGTGCTACAAATGCCCGGGCTCGCACCAGTAACACGCGCGTTCCGACCCCACCCATCCGATGTGCCCAAAACCCATAATCTGCGCTGGCGGTGCGGATCCGCAATCCTGCGCTTGGGCTCAGGTTCGAGAGATGCGCGGTCTGTTAATCTAACCCACACGCTAGGTGGGCAATTAGCCCACCCCGGTTGATGCGATAATCATGCCAGGATTCAAGGACATATTTCGACGATTTACTCGCCGCTCCGGAGATGCTCCCACCGATCCAGTGGTTTCTGATCGCACGGAAATAAATCCTCGGTCAGGCGAATTCATTCACGACCCGGGCTCGTCGGTTATTGACGAGGTTTCGCACGGCGATTCGTCACGCGCTGTTAATGTTCCGGACGAACGCGCGGTGTTTCCGGACCGAATATCGCAGCTACAGCCGTCTGTTGAGCCAGCCGCAGCAGACCCACAAATTCTGAACAACGCCGGTGCTCTGGCCACGAACGCAACCGAACTGCCACTCCAACCGCCACCTATGCCATCGCCGCCGCCGGAAACAGGGCCGGTCTTCACTGCTGCCGGCGCCAGACATTTACCGAGCGCAGCTGCGGAGGCAGACCACGGGGTGTATGCCGGTTCAAGCCAAACCGCAGTGCTGGATGTCGCAGACGACGATGTGCTGTTCCACGACCACTTGTTACTGGAATGCCCATATTGCGGCCAACCGGATCAAAGGGTTGGCGCACGCTGTGAACGTTGCACCGGGGTGATCGTGCGGCTCCCAACATGGGCGCAACGCCGGCGGCGAAACTGGATCGCGCGTCGATTGTCGTTGCGCCGCATCATCCTGGCCAGCATCGTTGCCCTGTTCATTGTATTTGTAGTTTGGGTGAATTACCCGTTCGCACCTAACCCGGTGGTTTTCTTCAAGAATACCCAATCCAAACTGACCATCGACAGCGGCCCGGGCAGCTGGTCAGTGGTGGGTCGCGACCTGCGTCACAGCAGGTATGTGGAGGTGGGGCCACCTCCGCCTGCAGGTAGCATCAAATGGGATTCGTTCGTCAATGAACCATTGAACGCGGAACCGGTGGCACAACGCTCCAACATCTATCTGAGTTCTGCCAACGGCGTATATCCCCTGGCAGTGGACACTGGGAACATCCGTGAGGGATGGGAAGGAGACACCGCCGGACGCATCACTGGGGCCCCGGTCGTGTATGAGTCATACCTGTATTTTGGCAGCACCGATCATACCGTCAACGGTTGGAACGCCTTCAACGGCGATCCCCTGTGGAGTTTCACCGCCGAGGACACGGTCGAGGTGGCTCCGGTGCTTTCGCAGGGTTTGGTATACGTCAGTTCGGGCGAGGGCTGGGTTTATGCGCTGGATGCCGTCAACGGAGCCCTGATCTGGAGCAAGCAACTGGACAGCAACGCGAGCGCGGCCGTAACTATCCACGAAGGTAAACTATTGGTTGGTGATGACAAAGGAATCCTGTACATTCTGTCGGCTCGCACCGGTCAGGAGTGGTTCCGATACCGAACGCCGCGCGGGGTTACCGGCTCGCCGGTGGTGTCGGCCGACGGCGAGCGAGCGTATTTCGCTGCCGGCGGCGAGTTGTACGCCATCAATGCCCGCAACCGTGAGATACCGGGGCTGTACCAATTCAAACAGGTCTGGGCGCAACTCTGGCTATGGCAGGTGCCCGGCGTGCCCCGTCCTCGAGGGCAGCAGGGTGGACTCTGGCGCTTTACCCCGGAGAACCCGTTATTGGGAATCAAAAGTAGCCCGGCGCTGGCCGAAACTACCCAGACCGGACAACAACTGGCCCAGCAGGGAACTCCAGAACAGGAATTGTACGTCGGCGGCCACGATCACAATATGTATGCCATAAATCCTTTTGACGGTCTCCTGAACTGGACGTTCACCGCCGACGATGCCATCTGGGCTTCACCCGTGGTAGTAAAAGACCGATTGCTGTTCGGGGACGACTCAGGCAATTTGTACTCGTTGGATCGGTCTACAGGTGATCTGGACTGGAAACTACCCTTGGGGGATTCCATCAAGATTGCCCCGACCGTAATCGGTGACCTGTTGATCGTCCGCACCGCCAACGGTAGTGTCTATGCCATCGAGTGAACAAGCATAGCGAACCTGGTTTAAGGCCAAAAATACGCCGCTGCAATTAGTGACTGCAGCAGCGTACCAGATCGCAGGTATGTTGCCCGTGGCGTTAATACAGGTGGCAGGACACCAGGTGGCCGGGAGACACTTCCTTCTCCACGGGAATTTCCTCCGAGCATTGTGGCATCGCAAAGGGACACCGCGGATGGAACCGGCACCCGGTGGGCGGGTTGATGGGTGAAGGCACCTCGCCTTGCAGCACGATGTCCTCGCGAATCATGTCAGGATGGGACGGCAACGCCGCTGAGAACAGCGCCTTGGTGTACGGGTGCAGGGCGTTTTCGTACAACTCTTCGGTCTCGGCGTATTCAACGATTTGCCCGAGGTACATTACCGCCGTTTGGTGGGCCATGTACCGCACGGTGGCCAGGTTGTGGGCGATCAACAGGTAGCTGACGTTGTACTGTTCCTGAAGATCTTTGAGCAGGTTCATCACCTGCGCGCGAATCGACACGTCTAGCGCCGACACCGGTTCGTCCAGGATAATCAACTTGGGGTATGAGACCAGCGCGGATGCCACGGCGATACGCTGACGCTGCCCACCGCTAAACTCATGGGGATAGTTGTTAGCTTGCTCTGGGTGCAATCCAACCTGGTTCAGCACCTCAGCCACGCGCTCGTTCTTTTCACTAGTCGTAACGTTCCGGTTGACGATCAACGGTTCGGCCACGATGTCGCGCACTCGCATTCGAGGACTCAGGGACGACCACGGATCCTGAAACACGGCTTGCACAGTGGTGCGATATTCCTGCAACTGAGCACCGCGGAAGCCGCTGATGTTTTGCCCTTCCAACAGGATCTCGCCTTCCGTAGGATCTTCCAGACGCAGCAACAACTTGCTGGTTGTCGTCTTACCACAGCCGGATTCACCGACCAGCCCGACGGTTTCTCCCTGCTTGATGTTGAACGAAATTCCATCGACCGCCTGCACATAGCCGACAGTCTTCATCATGATCAGGCCCTTGGTAACCGGGAAGTATTTCTTGAGTCCTCGTACTTCCAGCAGGTTTTCATTGGTGGCGACTACCATTAGTAATCGTTCCTCCTCAGGATTAATTGTGAGGTCTGCCAGGTCGGAGTCAACTTAGCCAGCAGTGCCAGTAGGCGCAATGAATTCGGAAATTGCGGTTCCTTGCCAGTTTTCATCCAACGCCCAGCAATCAGCGTAATGCCCGTCTTTCTTTTGGAAAGACGGCGGATAGGCTTCGTAGCATTGGTCGGCTGCATAAGTGCAACGCGGCGCGAACCGGCAACCCTCAGGCAAGTTGGACAACAGCGGCGGTTGCCCGTCGATGGAGTACAACCGGTCGACCCGCTCTTCCAGCTTAGGCACGGAGTTGATGAGCGCCTGCGTATAAGGATGCGACGGTGCGTTGAAAATGTCGCGCACATCCCCTTGTTCGATAATGCGCCCGGCGTACATCACCGCCACCCGGTCGCACATCCGCGCCACCACACCAAAGTCGTGGGTGATGAAGATGATGGCGAGTCCAGTCTCCGCCTGAATGTCTTTCAGCAGCCGCAAATACTGGAGCTGGATGGTGACATCAAGCGCAGTTGTAGGTTCGTCGGCAATGATTACACCAGGTTCGCACGACATCGCGATGGCGCCGACTACGCGTTGTTTCATCCCACCAGACATCTGGTGAGGATAGTCATCCAGGCGACGCTCGGGAGCGGCCACGTTAACGGAACGCAGGGCGCCAACCGCCCTTTCCAACATCGACCGTTTGTTTTCCTTGTGGGCAATCCCCAGGGCCTCGCGCAACTGGTTACCAATGGTAAACACCGGATTGAGCGAGGTCTGCGGGTCCTGCAGAATCATGGAGATCTGGCGGCCTCGAACGTCGCGCATCTCGTTTTCGCTTTTCAGCAGGATATCTTCGCCATTCAGGATTACTTCGCCCCCGACAATTTTGCCGGCCGGGCGGGGCACCAATCGCAGTAGCGACAGTGCCGTCATGGTTTTACCGCAGCCCGACTCTCCCACGATGCCAAGGGTTTCGCCCTTGTGCAACGTGAAGGAAACGCCGTCCACTGCCTTCACCGTGGCGTTGCGGGTGAAAATGTAGGTATAAAGGTCTTTTACTTCCAGAATAGTTTCGGCTTCGGTTTGCACAGCTGTCATAGCACTACACGTTCCTCAATTTAGGATCCAAGCGGTCTCGCAACCAGTCTCCCAGCAAGTTCATTGATAGTACCGTCAGGACGATGGCCAAGCACGGGAACAGGAAGATCCACCACTCAATTGTGATGAGGTCTCTGCCGCCCGCAACCATAACTCCCCAAGCCGGTCTGGGAGCCTGAATACCGGCACCCAGGAAGCTCAGAGTGGATTCCAGGATAATTACGTGACCAATCTCCAGTGTGGCCAATACTACCACAGTGTTGACGAGGTTCGGGAAAATGTGGTGGATCATAATCCTTACGTTTGAAGCACCAGACACACGCGCCCGATCGATGAAATCCTGCTGCTTGATTCCCAATGCTTCGCCGCGCACGATGCGGGCATACCGTGCCCACAACAACACGGCTATCACGATGATGATGGTGGTTATACCGGCACCGATCGCAGCAACAAGCACCAGGGCCAGCAATATTGACGGGAACGCCAGCTTGATATCAACGACACGCATTATAATCGAGTCGATTTTGCCGCCCCGGTACGCCGCCAACATTCCTAATATCGTGCCAAGCCCGCCGCCCAACAGGATAGCCAGGGACGACACCAGCAACGAGATGCGGGCGCCATGCATGATGCGACTGAGAATGTCGCGCCCCTGTTTGTCGGTACCCAACAGATATTTGGTTGACCCTCATTCTGTGGCCTGGTACCTGATAACGTCGCCAGGGTTGACCGCGCCATCTTCGCCACCGGAGACGAATGTGGCCTCACCGCGCTGGAGTTTCCGTTGGGCGTTGGACATCCCAATTACAGTATCTAGCTGGGTTCGGTCGGCACGCTGCACCACCGTACGTTGCTCGAAACTTTCTGAAACCCAGAACGGCGGCAGTTTTGCATCGTCCAGGGTGCCCAGCCGGTGACTATGGGGAGCCAATTGATTGGCGAAAATTGCGGGGATCACCAGCAGTACGATCAAGATGGCGGTTGGAATAATCGGAAGTTGCCGCGCTGTTTGTAAGCCGGAAGCCAGTCGGCTCGGCGGGCGTTGGTCGACGGGAGCGGCTATTCCCGGAGTGGTAACGACTACTGCCATTTTCTACCTCCCCTATCGGGTGGTTGCAAGTGTACGAATACGCGGTAAGTTTACCCGTAGCGGATTCGAGGGTCGATGTAGGCGTAAAGCACATCAACCATTATGTTGATACACACGAATGCGGTCGCGAACAACAAAACGACGGCCTGCACCACGACATAGTCGCGGAACAAAATCGCGTCGATGACCAAGGCGCCCAGGCCGGGCCACGCGAACACGGTCTCAATGACGACTGAACCCGTGATCAGCACTGCTCCGATGAGGCCAAAATACGTAATCGGCACGATGAGAGCATTACGGAAACAGTGTTTCCAGACAATCTTCCATTCCGGGACGCCCTTAATCCGCGCCAGCTTCACGTACTCCGTGTCCAGCACTTCGAGCATGGACGAACGGGTCAGTCGCATCAGCGCTGCCACGTTGTAATAGCCCAAGGCTATCGCGGGCAGCACCATGTATTCGATGCCCCCTTTACCAGAGGTGGGGAAGAAGTCCAACTGAACGGCGAATATCCACATCAGAATCAGTCCGACCGCGAAGGACGGCGCGGACTGACCCAAGATGGCAAACATTTTCCCGCTGAAGTCTATAAATGTGTCCTTTTTAATTGCCACGAGGACACCGACCGGGAATGCGATCAGACCGCTAACCAACAATGCGGCCGCGGAGAGTTGGACCGTGTTGGGGAGGCGTTCTATGATCAGTTCGGTGGCCGAGGTGTTAGGCCAAGCCAATGCTTCGCCTAAATCCCCCTGGACCAACTTCCCCAGGAACAAGATGTATTGCATATGAAGCGGTTTATCCAGCCCCCATTCGATCTTGGTGAGGGCGATTTGCTCCTCGGACGCCTCTTCGGGCAACAACACATTCAGAGGGTCCCCCGAAACACGGGCCAGTGCGAACGTCACTGTGCTGATGACGAAGATGGCGAGGATACCCTGGGCCAATCTTCGCAAAATGTACCGCTGCATCAAAGACTCCCTTATTTTACTTGGTGTCCAAACAGGCAATCCCTCCGGCTTTCGCACCAGGACTGGTGGTTGGGCCGGAGGATATTAGCGCTATCTCGACTCGGATTTATGATAGGGTCGCCGGCTTAGTAGCGCACTCCCCTGATATGTTCCAGGTCGGTGAATTGGCCGCCATAAGGCCCGAGATAGGCGTACTCCGCGACGACCTAGAGGTCTGGCCGGAAAGCCATTGGCCGGGTTTTGCACTACGCCAAGCAGACGTATTACAGTCGTATACGGCGTGATAGTGTATGCAATACGTTTCAAGACCCCATCATTACATCGGTAATCGACGCCAAGAAAATAACGGCTTGGGGAGAATCGGGGTTTCCGGCCAGATTTCTAGGGGTCGATGACTACCTGAACCGAAAGCGTGTGCAAAGGAATGCTCACCACGTCGTAGAACAACTCGTCGGTTACGGCGTGCCAGTGGCCCAGCTGCTCTTCGAAGTCGAGCGAATTCAGTGCGTTGTAAGTGTTTTGCCAGGCGGTATCACTCACGTAGAAGCGCATGAACCGCTCAGGACTATAAGCGAAGTGGACGGTCGGATGAGGCGGTTCTGCATATCCGCGGAACGGGTAAACGCAACACGTGGTGGTCGCGCCACGATACTCTCCCCGCCAAGCTGAGAACTCCATTTCCCTGATTTCGGTTTCCAATCCGATCTGCTCCCACATTGCCGCAATGGCTTCCACGTAATCCTTCATCTCCGGCAATCCGCTCATCGTGTAACTGATGAGCGGAACATGGAACCCGTTGGGGTAACCGGCCTCAATTAGCAATTCCCTGGCGCGTTCGACATCGTAGCCGTAAAGTTCTTCCCAATCCGATTCCCAAGCCGGGTTGTAGCCGGCATACTCGCCGCCGAACGCTTCCGAACTGGGTATGAGCCCGGCTACGCGCCCTTCGTCGCCCTGGCCGTCAAAGATATTTTCCCTGATGGCATCGCGATCAATCGCTTTGTTCATTGCCATACGGACCATTTTCCCATTTTCGCCACGATCTGCCCAGGGCACGGTAGCGTCATATGACGCCGCGGAGTAGGGATCGAACTCGGGGCCTTCCTTGGTCGAGAAGTACATACCTCCGAATACCATCATGCTGTTGACGGCAGTGACCTGGCTTTGGGAGAGGTCCAATCCGGAATCCAGTGCCTGGCCGACCAACGCCCGGTCAATCGTAGCAAGCTGCGCTTCTCGCGCTAGCATCGCGGCCAACCGCGTTGACGCCTCTTCGATAATCTTGATCTCTATGGTATCCCAGTCCGGGTCGACCCGGTAGTGGTCGATCGGGGAACGTTCCCACAACCAACCGATACCTTTCTCGAAATTGGCGAATTGGTATGGGCCAAGTCGGGCCGGGCCTTCGTCCAGCAATGTCTGCTCGCCAGCGGTACAAAATCCATCCAGGTGAGGAGACGTATCGAACGCCTCGTAATCTGCCTCACCATTGGGACATCCAGTGTCCCATTGGGCCTTGCTGGTGATGGGTAGACCGCGATATCCAGAAATCCAGTAGTCAAAAATGAGCTCAGGACGGACATCCATGTGCAGGTTAATTTCGTGGTCACTGACTATCTCAGGAACGGCCTGAGGGTTGGTGCGGAAATAGTCCGAGTAGGATGCCGCACAGACGGGGTTGGTGTAGTAATTCAACGAGTTCACAATGTCATCGGCAGTGAATTCGCCGTATCCGAAATGGAACTCGACACCTTCCCTCAGTTTGAAATTCCAGGTACGCCCGTCCTCAGATACGCTCCAGTCCGTGGCGAGTTGCGGTTCAATAGCTCCGCTGTACCGGTTGGGGTCCAACAGGAATTCGTGCGACGGGCGATGCTGACTAGGTTGTGTTGACATTTCACCGTAGCCAGATGAGAGCGGCGGTGAAGTGCAGGAAGCCCAGGTATCTGGTGTCCAGCTTCTCAAACCGGGAGAAGATCCGGCGATAGTGCTTGATCTTGTTGATGAAGCATTCCACCAGATGACGCTCCCGGTACAGATGCCGGTCATAGTCGGCGGGTGCCTTGCGGTTCGAGCGGGGCGGAATGACCGGCATCATACCCAGTTCCAGGATGTGCTCGGCGAAACTCCTGGGCATCGTACCCTTTGTCGGCCAGTACGTGCTCGCCAGCATAACCGGCGATCAATTCCTCCGCCTGGGTGATGTCGTGCTGTTGCCCGCCGGTCAGGATGAATCGCAAGGGGTTGCCCAAGCCGTCCACGCTCACGTGAATCTTGGTGCTGAACCCGCCGCGGCTCCGGCCCAGGGCCTGGGCCGCCTGGCCACCCTTTTTGGGGGAGCTCCCGCCGCGCAAGGGTGCGCCCGGACCACCGTGCTGTCGATGATCAGGTATTCCAGATCCGGGTCGGCGCAGAAATGTTGATGCATTTGTGCCCAGACGCCTTGGTCAGTCCAACGGGCGAATCGTTTGTAGACGCTGTTCCAGTTCCCGTATTCGGCTGGCAGCAGTCGCCATTGGGCCCCAGAGCGGTTAATCCATAAGACGGCCTCGACAAAACGCCGGCAATCCGCTTCCTGGCCAACGTACAGGCCGGTGCAGCCACGCAAGAAATCGAGAATCCTAGCCCACTGTTCTGGTGATAATCTGATGTTTGACATACGGCCATTATAATGAAATGTCAACACGCCCTAGTCGCGCTGCCCGTGACGTCGCAGTCCATGATTCCCTGGCGGGTTTGTTGGGAGAACAGGAAAATCAGGTCTTTGGTTTTGAGTTCGCCGGTGGCAGCGCCCGTGTCAGCGGTTGGCGTCACGTCGGTGACGGGAGCCGAACCGACGAACGACGGCCGCGTGGGAGCGGACTCTCCCCCGGCAGCAGGTGCCGTTGCCGCAACAGCGGGCGGTGAAGTGGCCGCAACCGCCTCAGTCGCGACAGGCTCTGCTGCGGGCTCTCCGGTTCCTCCACACCCAACTACTACCAGCATGGTAGCGAGGGCGATCAGTAGCGCAACCACTGGGAACCGCATGATCGGTATGTTTGACATCTGATTACTCCTATAAAGGTTATGGAAGCCGCAAGAATACCTACCAAGAACCTGACTGCCAGTTTCCTAGTGCGCACATCGGCCATTTGCGCCACATGAGTGACTCTGGAAATATATGCAACTTGGAAGATGCCGTCAAACCGTCCAACATTGGGTGCTGCACGGCGTTTCGTGCAACATAAACATTCTGTTTTACGAAACGCGTCAAGTGTATTACGTTATTAGCGTACTGATGGAGTCGAAATTGCGAATTACGTGCTGCAGATTCGCGGCACTTCGCAATATGGAATGTTATCAGGGCTGTTGTATTGCATAACGTAATACATAGATTCGAGGACAAGCGGGTAACGAAATAACGCACTCAAATGGCCGTGCATACAGGGCGGCGGCTCAACCAATCCCAACCGGGCGGCGGCCCTGTTCCGTGCTTGGACAGCCACTCACCCGTTCAATCAGCACCGAGTTAATAACCTCGCTGCCTGGAGTGCAGTGCAGAGTGTGAAAACTCCGAATGCTCGGCGATCCGTGTGAAGAACCGCCAAAATCCAGGCAGCGAGACGAATTCTTTGGTTGTTGCGTTTTCGAGACCTACACGTTGCGCAATTTGGGGTCCAGGCGGTCCCGCAACCAGTCTCCCAGCAGGTTCATTGACAATACCGTCAGGACGATGGCCAAGCACGGAAAAAGGAAGATCCACCAGGAGCTGGTAATTAGCTCACGTCCATCAGAAGCCATCACTCCCCACGCTGGCGTGGGGGCCGGGATGCCGGCACCCAAAAAGCTTAGCGTCGATTCCAGGATGATAACGTGGCCCACTTCCAGTGTAGCCAAAACCACGACCGTGTTGACCACGTTGGGGAAAATGTGCTTCACCATAATGCGGGTGTTAGAAGAACCGGCAACCCGAGCCCGATCAACGAAGTCTCGCTGTTTTATGGCGAGTGCGTCACCACGCACTACGCGGGCATAGCGAGCCCAGAGGAGCAATGCGATTACGATAATGACGGTGCTGAACCCGGAGCCAATCGCCGAGACCAGGGTGAGTGCCAACAGAATAGAGGGAAATGCCAATTTGATGTCGACGATGCGCATGACTATTGCATCGGTCAAGCCGCCCCGATATGCGGCGAGCATCCCCAGCGACGTACCGAGAACGCCGCCCACCAGGATTGCCAGACAAGATACGGTCAGAGAGATCCGAGAGCCGAAAATGATGCGGCTGAGCACGTCGCGGCCTTGTTTATCAGTGCCCAAGGGATACTCCCAGCTGCCGCCCTGTTTCTGGCGCAGCATAGTTTCGCCGATATCAGCCTGGCCATTGCCGTTAGATTCCACGAGGGTTGCGGCGCCGGTTTCTATGTTCCGGGCGGCATTGCGAATGCTAATTTCGCGGCCGGAGTCCTCTACTCGGCTAACTATTTCCAGTTTGGTTTCGCGGTCGTTGACCCAGCCGGGGGCTCCAATTCACGTTCGAGATCACCGATGATGTGGTCGTGCGGCGCGATCCAAGGCGCAAATAACGCTGGAATCACCAGTAGCGCAATGAGTATCAAAGATGGCACTACCGGGAATCTGCGGGTTTCCCGCCAGATCTTGCCGATCGTAATGCCTGGCGAAACCGGGGCAGTTTGTTGAATGTCTCCAACTGGACTGGGCGCAGTAGATTGGACAGCCATGGTCAATGCTCCTCAGATACCGATCAAATCGGTTAATCGACCGAGTCGTAACATCAGTTGTAACGGATTCTTGGATCAACGTAGGCGTACGCGACGTCGGTGAGAATGTTGATTCCGATGTAAAGCAGAGCGAACAGCATCACGATTGCCTGTACCGTAATGTGGTCTTTAGCAACAATCGATTGAATGACCAGTTGACCGACCCCTGGCCAGGCAAAGACAGTTTCGATTACCACGGAACCGGTGATTAGGACGGCGCCGATGAGGCTGAAAAAGGTAATCGGCACTATTAACGCGTTCCGGAAGCAGTGCTTCCAAATAATTTTCCATTCCGGGATACCCTTGATACGAGCCAGTTTCACATACTCAGTGTCCAGAACGTCCAACATCGATGACCTGGTCAATCGCATGATCGCGGCTACGTTGTAATAACCCAGTGCAAACCCCGGGAGCAGCATATGTGATATGCCGCCTCTGCCAGAGGTAGGAAGGATGCCAAACTGGACGGCGAAAATCCACATTGCGATAAGACCGACTGCGAATGTCGGCGCCGACTGACCTAATATCGCGAACATCTTTCCCAACGTGTCAAATATCGAATCCTTCTTCACCGCCGATAAAACCCCTACTGGAAACGCAATGACGGCGGTTATCAACAACGCGAACGCAGATAGCTGCATGGTGGCCGGCAGTTTCTCCGCAATCAATTCTGCAACCGGCCGATCCCACTTGAAAGAAGTGCCCAAATCACCGGTCAATAGGCGCCTCATGTAAGAGGGCGTGTGACAAATAGATTCAAGCAGGTTGGAGCCGTTTGAGCATTAGGTGAACCATGGCGATATGCACCCAGGCTTCGCTGCTCTCGGTGCGTTCTTCATAGTCTTTGCTCAACCGTCGGCATCGGCTCAGCCAAGCCAAGGTGCGTTCCACCACCCACCGCCTGGGCAGGACCTCAAAGTGGTGGCTGTCCGGTTTGCGCTTGACCACGGTCAGCAGCCAACCGCCCGTGGCCCAAGCCCACGACACCAGTCGACCCGCGTAGCCAGCATCTGCCCAGATCACCTGCAGTCGGGGGAATCGACCCAGCAGTTTGGCCAACACCAGCTTGGCGCCGTCCCGATCCTGGATGTCGGCAGCATGAACCACCACGGCCAGCAGCAATCCCATGGTGTCCACCACGATGTGCCGCTTGCGTCCGGCTACCCGTTTGCCAGCGTCATAACCGCGGGGCCCCCTTTTTCCGTGGTCTTCACCGACTGGCTATCGATGATCGCCGCGCTGGGCGTAGCCTCTCGCCCAGCCACTTCCCGAACCCGGACCCGCAAGGCTTCCTCAACCCGTTCCCAGGTCCCGTCATCTCGCCACTTCCGGAAGTACCACCAGACCGTGCCCCAAGGTGGCAGGTCATGGGGCATCAGTCGCCAGGGTATGCCGCCGCGCAGCACGTACAGGATGCCGTTGACCACCTCACGCAGGTCTGTGGTTCTGGGATGGCCTCTGGTGGTGTCGGGCGGCAGCAGGGGAGCCAATTCGTCCCACTGGGCATCGGTCAAATCGCTGGGGTAACGTTTTCTGCTCATTCTCCCAGCGTAACCACCATCCCATCCTCACCCCAAGAACAGAGGGTGCACGTTTAGCCCGCTTTGTCACACGCCCTCTAAGTGAAGTACTGTACATGCAACGGCTTGTCCAAACCCCACTCTTTGCGAAGCAACTCGATCTGTTCTTGGCCTGTTTCATCGTCGAGAATCGCGGCAATGGGATCCCCGGCTACCCTGGACAGAGCGAATACGATCAAGCTGATGACGAAGATTGCCAATAGCCCGTGCAAAATTCGGATAACGATGAAGCGTTGCATAACACTAGGTTCTGTTGACATTTCACCGTAACCAGATGAGAGCGGCGGTGAAATGCAGGAAGCCCAGGTATCTGGTGTCCAGCTTCTCAAACCGGGAGAAGATCCGGCGATAGTGCTTGATCTTGTTGATGAAGCATTCCACCAGATGGCGCTCCCGGTACAGATGCCGGTCATAGTCGGCGGGTGCCTTGCGGTTCGAGCGGGGCGGAATGACCGGCATCATACCCAGTTCCAGGATGTGCTGGCGAAACTCCTGGGCATCGTACCCTTTGTCGGCCAGTACGTGCTCGCCAGCATAACCGGCGATCAATTCCTCCGCCTGGGTGATGTCGTGCTGTTGCCCTCCGGTCAGTATGAATCGCAAGGGGTTGCCCAAGCCGTCCACGCTCACGTGAATCTTGGTGCTGAACCCGCCGCGGCTCCGGCCCAGGGCCTGGGCCGCCTGGCCACCCTTTTTGGGGGAGCTCCCGCCGCGCAAGGGTGCGCCCGGACCACCGTGCTGTCGATGATCAGGTATTCCAGATCCGCGTCGTCGCAGCAATGTTGATGCATTTGTGCCCAGACGCCTTGGTCAGTCCAACGGGCGAATCGTTTGTAGACGCTGTTCCAGTTCCCGTATTCGGCTGGCAGCAGTCGCCATTGGGCCCCAGAGCGGTTAATCCATAAGACGGCCTCGACAAAACGCCGGCAATCCGCTTCCTGGCCAACGTACAGGCCGGTGCAGCCACGCAAGAAATCGAGAATCCTAGCCCACTGTTCTGGTGATAATCTGATGTTTGACATACGGCCATTATAATCAAATGTCAACACGCCCTAGTCCTTGTAGAGGTGGGTTAAACGGTCCACAGGAGCCAACGCCGGGAATCACCCAGAAGTGATGGATGGAACGGTAACCCTCGACGAAGCAGTTGTCCTGCATCATCGAGGGATTGGTTCATGTCTCGATCGGCCAAATTCCGCCTGAGAAACGGTTTATTCCCTAACGCCCTTGACGTATTCCAGGTACACGTAGTTCCCGTTGTTCGGTCCCAAAAATATGTACTCGGCGACTACGTCGGGATTCACCGTCGCACTCACTGGCAGTGTCCAACCGGGGATGGTTCCCGACTGGTAGAAAATCTCGTCAGTGACTTTTTGCCAGTCTACTAGGGCGTCCGCTTCATTCAATGCCCTGAGGGCCCGGTTCTTCGTCTCCTGGATGTCGTCGCTGGTGTAGGCACGGAAGAAACGCTCGCCACTAAAGTAGAAGTGGACGCGGGTGTCGACGGGAGCCGCCGGTCCCCGGAAGGGATAAACGCAGCAGTCGGTATCCAATCCGCGGTAATGGTTGCGCCAGGTGGCCGCCTCAATGGGGTCGAGTTGCGGATCCAGACCGATCGCTGTCCAGAATTTGGCCATTGCTTCCATCATGTCAGGCATTTCTGGCACACCAGACAGCGTGAACACGGGGATAGGGACTGAGAATCCATTGGGGAACCCAGCTTCCGCGAGCAGTTCTTCGGCCCTTTCGGGATTGTAACCGTAAAGCTCCTCCCAGCGCTCTTCCCAAGCCGGGTTGTAGCCGGTCGGAAGGTCGGGGGCCAGGGTGCCGACCCATTGACGACCACCGGCTCCCTGGAAAATTGCATCGTTGATTTGGTCGCGGTCGATCGCCATATTCATCGCTTGGCGAACCAGCCGGCCCGTTTCACCCGGAATGTTCCACGGGTGCTCTTCGTCCCGACCGGCCACGACGTTGTACGCTTCCCTGAGTTCCGCCTGTATTTCCGGCGAAACGTCGTCGGGAACTCCCTTCTCACCGGTGGTGTAATACAGCCCGCCAAACAGAGCGAAAGTAGTATTCGCCGTCACCGAGCTGTCAAATACTTCCAGACCGCCGTCAATGGCATCCTGCAGCAACGCGCGGTTGATTGCCGCGATGTGCCCTTCACCAGCCAGCATGATGGCTAACCGGGTTGCAGGCTCCTTCACATCCTTGATCTCAATCTCGGAAAAGTCGGGAGTAATCCGCCAGTGGTCGTAATCGACGACTTCCCACTCCCATCCGACGCCTTCTTCAAAACTGATGAACTGGTACGGGCCGGTTCGCGCCGACATTTCGTACACTTTGTCGCGGCTGGCCTTACAGTAACCCAGGGGATCGCCACTCTCGGTATTGCCGTAGTCGGCTTCTCCATTAGGGCAATCCTGATCCCACTGCGCCTTGCTGCTCTGGGGGATTCCTCGGAATCCCGAGTACCAATATACAAAGTCCACTGCGGGACGCAGTTGCGTGTGCATATTCACTTCGTAGTCGTTCACGATCTCGACTTCAATGCCGGGGTCATTGCGGAAATAGTCGGAGTACGACGCTCTGCATTCAAGGTTGGTGTAGTACACCATCGAGTGGGCTACGTCCTGGGCGGTAAATTCACCCCAACCATGCTGCCATTGAACGCCCTGACGCAGTTTGAAGTTCCAGGTACGCCCGTCCGGTGTGATGCTCCACTCGGTGGCCAGCATTGGCTCGTATGATCCGTCGAAGCGGCTGGCGTCAACCATGAATTCCGCCGACATTCGGTAGACCACTACACCGGAACCCGTCACCTCGCAGTCCAGCATGGATGAAAGCAGCGGCGAGTCAATCACCAAAACGAGCCGGTCGGTGACCACATCACCTTCCTGAGCGTCAGGCGCCAACGTCGGTCGCGGAGTGGCCTGCTGCACTGAGACCCGCTGCGTTGGGGTCGGTTGCGCATCTGATGGCACCGGCGTGTTGGTCGCCCGCGCTTGTGGGGCCGCCGCCGGCGGTGCAGTAGGTTCCGCTGTTTCGCCACAGGCAACCACTGCCGTAGTGACGTAACAGTTCAGACTTGGTGAGGTGAATTGGCCGAAGGCGGGTTGCCGAACGCTGGCACGGGTGGCGGTGGTTATGTCATATACAGGGCATGGATACTGAAGTGGACCTGACCACCGTCGACCGCGCTGTCCTCATTGCCATCATCGCCGAGTTACAGGCGGTGATTGAGCGGTTGCAGCGGCGGATTGCCGAACTGGAAGGCCAGGCGAAACCGGGCGGCCCGCTCCGAATGCCCGGCCTCAAGGCGAAATCGGGCCGGAAGCCCCCAGCGCAGCCGGGGCCCCGCAAGCAGCGACGCCACGGCTTCGCCCGCCCGCGCATGACACCGACCCACCGGGTGGAGCACGTGATGGAGAACTGTCCCGATTGCGGCGCCCACCGGTCCGGCGGCTGGATCCAGCGCACTCGGGAGGTCATCGAGCTGCCGGTGGTTCCCGCGCAAGTCACCGAGCACGTCTACATTGCTCGGACTTGCCCGGCCTGCCGACGGCGCTGCACACCTCCGGCGGAACTGGGCGGCGTGGTCTTGGGTCAGCAGCGCCTCGGCGTCAACCTGCTCAGCCTGATCGCCACGCTGCGGGAAGAGGGGCGGCTGCCCATCCGCAGCGTCCAGTGGTATCTGGACACCGTGCATCAGTTGCGCCTCAGCGTGGGGGCCATCGTGAGCGCCATCCATCGCACGGCGCAGCGGGCCCAACCGGCAGTGGCCGCGATCCTGGACCGCATCCGCGCCAGCCCAGTGGTCCACGCCGACGAAACCGGCTGGCGTCAGAGCGGGGCCAACGGCTACGTGTGGACTTTCAGCACCCCCACCGAACGCTACTTCCTGCGGCGGGGTCGGGGCAAAACAGTCGTGGACGAGGCGCTGAGCGATGCTTTCTCCGGAGTATTGGTCAGCGATTTCTACGCCGCCTACCACCATTATGACGGCCCCAAGCAGCGGTGCTGGGCCCACCTGCTGCGGGACATCCACGACCTGCGCACCCGCTACCCCGATGCTGCGCCACTGGCCAGGTGGGCCGACGCCGTCCACGGGATTTACGACCGGGCCAAAGCCTGCACTCATCCCCAGGCCAAGCGGCGGCGCACCGCCCAACTGGCCCTGGAACGACAACTGCTGGCCCTCGGCCAGCCTTTCCGGCACGACCCGTCGGCAACCCAGGCCAAGCTGTGCCGACGCATCGAGCGCCACATCAAGGAACTCTTCGTATTCGTGGCCGAACCGGACGTGCCTTCAGACAACAACGCTGCCGAACGCAGCCTGCGCCATCTGGTCATCAGCCGCAAGATCAGCGGCGGCACCCGCTCGGAGCAAGGCACCGAGCGCAAGATGACGCTGGCATCCATCTTCGGCACCTGGCGCGCCCAAGGTCTAAATCCTCTCGCCGCCTGCCGTCAGCTGCTCGTTTCCCCTCTACTCTGAACTGTTACGTAGTGACCCCTATGGTGATCATTATGGCAACCGCCGGGAATCGTAACATCCGTGAAATAATCATACGAACCCTCCGAAATTTCAGAGTTGAGATACCATTATCAACAATTAAGGCCACGCTGATCGCGGACTTAGTGCCAGCAATATATGGAACTTCCAGCACTGAGTCAATCCGTAAGATTCTAGCCGTTGGTAGTATATTTCGTAGATAATTCCTATTTATCGTGATTGTTCCGGCTTGAAATATGCGGAAATCAGTTTTTTTAAGCGTCGCATTAACGAAAAATAAGCCTCGTGTTTTTTGCGAATCAGATTATTAGATGTAATGCGGATTATCATATGTCCAAATGCAATAAAGCTTCACGCAGCCCCCAACCTATCGACGCGATCACCCCTCAACAATCCTAATGGAGTTTGGTTTGGATCCGTCGAGGATTCGTGCTTCGCCACCTTCAAACCGGGAGAATTCCCGACGTTCCCCCCGGTGCAGCTGCACCGGGGGTGATTCGAGCACTTCGGAGATGAAGCATGGCTTACTCTCTAACCCCTTTGACGTACTCCAGGTAGACATAGTTCCCGTTGTTCGGTCCCAGGAATATGTACTCGGCGACTACGTCCGGATTCACAGTTGCGCTAACCGGCAGTGTCCAACCGGGGATGGTGCCCGATTGGTAAAAAATCTCGTCAGTGACTTTTTGCCAATCCACCAAGCTGGGCTTTACGCTTTTTAAGCCGCGTAGGCAAGCGAATCTATGAGTCGGTGGTACAGAGCGGACGGGACTTTCCGTATATCCGGTTCTGCGTCTCGGCTTTGTACAATCAAGCGGCATAGGCTAGCGTGTCGAGCATCCTGTGGTACAAGAGGCGCGGGACTTTTATCGATTCGTGCTCGCGCTCGGACGGCATAAAAGTTCCCTGCTGCACCCAGAGGTGTCGTCTGACCAGGGCGATGGCGTCGGCGAAGGAAGGGCTGGTTTTGTCATACCACGCCGCGGTGCGCGGCGCCATGCCGCCACGCTGTTCGATCAGGATATCCGCTGCCAGCGTCACCACGCTGAACAGGCCAAAGAGCGCGGGGGTGGTTCGGGCGATGGCTCGTTCCGACCACTGGCGCTGGGTTTCCACGCCCAGGTGAGCCCGCAGCTCCGCAAAGGTCACCTCGGCCTGCCAGCGCAGCAGATACCACTGCAGTATCCGCAGGAGTTCCGCCTCGGTGTCGGTGCATAGCAAAGCATAGGGCCCGCGGCGCTCCTCCAGGTATCTGATGACGACCCAACGTATGGGAAGGCGCGGCGGCCCGCCGTGGTACCACAGCGCCACGCCCGAAGCGAGCTCGACCCTGGCGGTACTGCCGTCGGAACCGGTGGCGCGGTAGGGAATCCATTGTGTAGCGGGATCGTCCAGTACCGCCGTGGGACTGGGCAATCGCGCGCCGACCACCCGGGGCCGCCCGATCTGGCCGGGCCGCCGCGGTGGCGCGGGCTGGTACCGGGACGCGTCCTTGCGCAGTTTGGTGACGACGACAATCGGCTTTGACATACTCTGGCAATGCCGCAGGAACTCGCGCTTGGCGTAGCCGCCATCGGCCACCACCACCAGGTCCCGGTCCGGCAGCCACCGGCGCAGGCAGACCAGCATCTGCTGGGCGTAGTCGGTGACCGTCTTGTGCCGGCGACCTTTGCGCCGGTCGTAGCGGGCCGACACCACCAGCGCGGTCAAAAACGGTAGCGCCCAGTGTCGACCCGCCCATCCGATACGCGTCAGCAACATCAGGCTCACCCATTGCAATCCGGGGGTCATCACCACCTGGTCGTCCTTGGACCGCACCGGATCCCGATACCGCCCCTTGGCCGCAATCTTCCGGCCCCAGCGTCGTTCCACCGTCTCGTCAATGCCGAACACCAACGGCTCGGTGGATGAACCAAGGCGCCCGGCCACCAGCAGCAACAGCACCCGGCTCAGTTGCAGCGGCGACCATCGGGCACGGTTGAGCACGTGGTGATAGATGGCGAAGTCGCCGTGCTGCCCAATCCCCAGGATGTTGAGGGCGGAGGACACGGTGCGTTTGCCGGGAGACAGGATCGCTCCCATGGCCAGGAGTTGGGCTTTGCGCCAGGTCCTGGGGTCAAACAGGTGCTCAAAGGGCAGCAGCAGGGTTACTATGACTGCGGGCAGGGTGGGCATACTCGACCTCTTGTAGTGATTTGGTCGAGCTTACCCTGTTCTTATAATTTATCTAGCTTTTGTACAAAGCCGAGTCAGCGGCGGACAGTGAAAAACCCTCGGACGCCAGCCACAAGTGGCGGCGCACCAGAGCGATGGCGTCCACGAAGGTCGGCGACGGCTTGGCGTACCAAGCCGCTGTACGATGGGCCGAGGGTCGTTGTTGCCGCAGCAGATGGGCCGCCAGGGTGGTCCATGAGAAGAGCCCCATCAGGATTGGCGTGGTGCGGGCAATGGCCCGGTCCGACCACTGGCGTTGGGTCTCCACGCCAAGGTGAGCCCGCACTTCCTGGAAGGTAACCTCCAGTTGCCAGCGCAGCACAAACCATTCCAGGATCTGTGTCGGGTCCACGGCCAGGTCAGTGCACAGCAAAGCCTGTGTGGCGAATTCGCCCTGGGGGTCCCGAACCAAGACCCAGCGGATGGGCACGGGCGGCTTGCCCGAGCGATACCAAACCGCCGTTTGCGAGGTGAGTTCCACCGTGCGGGTCGCGCCGTTGTACCAGGCTACCGCGGCGGTGGTCCAGTACAGACCGGGATGGTCGACGAGTAATTTCAGCGCGGGCAGCCGCCGGCCTTTCAGCGGGGGGCGACCGTTCCGGCCCGGCTGACGGGGCGGGGCCGGTTCATAGAGGGCGGCGTCCAGACGCAAGCGGGCGATGAGGGTAACGGGTTGAGCCAAGGATTGGCAGCAGTGGAGCAGGTCCAGTACGGCGTAGCCGCCGTCACCCACCAGCACCAGGGAGCGCTGCGGGAGCCAGCGGCGCAGTTGCAGGATCATCTGGCGGGCCCAGTCGGTGAGCTTTTTGTGGCGGCGTCCGCGCTGCCGGTAGTAGCGTGCCGAGGGCGCCAGCACGGTGAGGAAGGGCAAGGCCCAATAGCGTCCCGCCCAGGGAACCTGGCCCAGCCACATCAGGGAGATCCAGCGCAGGCCACTGGCCTTGACCAGGTGGCTCCGGCTGGAACGCACCGCATCGCGGTAGATGCCCAGGGATTTGATTTTGGGGCCGCGGCGCCGTTCCAGGGTTTCGTCGATGCCGAAGACCAACGGGCCATCGCCCTGATCCAGGTGCTGGAGCAGCAGCAACAGTAGGATGCGAGCCGCCTGGCGGGGCGACCACACCGCCCGATTGAGCACTTCATGGTAGCGGGCGTAGTCGCGGTGGTGGCTGCGGCCCATGACGCGCAGCGCCGCAGCCACGGTGCGTTGGCCTGGGGCCAGTATCGCGCCGACCAGCAGGATTTGGGCTTTCAGCCAGGTCGGGTTGCGAAACAGCGTGGCGAAGGGATGGAGTACGGGTAAAATTGCATCGGGCAGGGTGAGCATGGCTGGACCTTCTGTGGAAAGTGTGGTCCGGCCAGCTTACCCTGTCTTTATACTTTCCCTAAATTATGCGTAAAGTCCAGCCAAGGCGTCCGCTTCATTCAATGCCCGGAGTGCTCGGTTCTTCGTCTCCTGAATAGCGTCGCTGGTGTAGGCGTGGAAGAATCGCTCGCCGCTAAACCCGAATCCACCGAAGCGATGTACGCTGGAGTTGACACTAGGGTTGATGGGCAAGGGAGGGCGAACAGGCTAGGCCAAGTTCCAATAGATGGGGATGAGGGCGGCGTGAAGTAGGCACCCAGACACGATGATGGCGGCCCGCAGTGGCCATGGCGGGCGTAATTCGAGATGCGGTGGGCAAGGAGTGCCCTTCGCGGGCTGGGTTGGCGCGAGTTGGCGGGAACGGTCAGATGGCCGGATAGCGGGTCAGTGGCAGACGGCCGCCGTCAGGCTGGGAGTGGAATTGCTCGCAATCGAGCCAAGGCGCGACTGAACTGGTTTTTCCAGGGCCAGCGCTGGGGAAGATGCAAAGTGAGGCGGCGCGCCGAGCGGGTGAGCCGTCCGGCGAGGGAGAAGAAGCGTCGTCGGAGGGTCTTGGTGGTTACCAGTTGCTCACCCAGACCGATGCGCGCGGTCCAGCGGGCCAGGTTGTGGGCCATCACCTGCACCGCCAGCCAGGCGCCGTTGGCGGCGAAGCGGCCTGAGGGGAGATGGTTGAGCCCGACGCCGTACTTGAGGTCTCGGATGGCGTTCTCGATCTCGGCGTGGCGCCGATGGTCGGCCTCCAGTTCCAGGGTGTCCCCGTCTCGGTCGGTGATGAAGCCGTGATAGCGGTAGCTGGCGAAGAGGGCCAGCTGGGAGCCGGGCGTGGGCTGCACCCGCCGGACGATGAGCCGCACCGGTGCGGCGTCGGGCTCATCCTGGAAGGGGACGTAGGTGGTCTCCGCCACGTCGGCGGCGCCGTCCATCCAGTAGGGAATCGGCGTCCAGTCAGTCTCGGGTATGGCCTCGATGATATTCCGCAGGCGGGCTTGCTGGCGGACGGTGATGGAGTAGCGCACATCCATCTTGCGGCAGACGGCGACGATGGCGTGGGTGTAGAAGCCGCTGTCAGCCCGCACCGTGAGTTGTCCCCTGGCCCCGCCGTAGCGTACTCGCCCCACCGTCTCGCGTAGAAAGTGAGCGGCGCCCCGAACGGTGTTGGCGCGGCCCTTGCGCAGCCGAGCCATCAGCACGTCGCCGGTGCCGGCGGCCACGGCCAGCAGCGGGTGATAGCCTCGCTGGCCGGTGTAGCCGTGGTCGCGCGCCCCCTCCTTGGCCAGACCGTATGTCTCGCAGATGGTGGAGTCCAGGTCGATGGTCAACGGCCCGTCGCCGGGTCCGGCCCCAGCCGCCCAGGCCCGGGCCAGCAGCTCCCGGCTGACCCGATCCAGTTGGCGGACGTGGCCCCCACCGGAAACTGCGCAGGAAGGTCCCCAGGGTGGATGGCGCCTTGACTACGCAGCCGATGGCGCTAGCCGTCCCGCCGGTGCGCAGCACGTCGGCGTCGTCAATGCAGTCTCCTCCGGCCAGAGCAGACGCCACCAGCGTCATCACCTTGTCGCCGGTGTTGGCTCGGCCTGGGGCGCGACCCAGGTCCAGGTGCCGGTCAACCAGTTCGGGCCGGCCCAGATGCCGGCCCAGCGTGGCTGGCAGGATCAGCCCAGCATTGGCCACCAGGCGGTGGTCGTCAAAGGCGATTTGGATGCGGTCGGGGTGGTCATCTGCTAGCATCTTTTGGGTGCTCCTGGCCTGGGGACGGTTTCCTGTTTCAAAAGCCATTATCCCAGATGCACAGGAGCACTTTCTTACCCCTTCAGCACACCGCGACACTCATCTTTTCGGTGGATTGGGGCTAAAGTAGAAGTGCACCCGAGTGTCGACGGGAGCCGCCGGTCCCCGGAAGGGATAAACGCAGCAGTCGGTATCGAGGGCGCGAATATGGTTGATCCATGTCGCAGATTCGATGGTTTCCAGTTGCGGGTCCAGTCCGACCGCAGTCCAGAACTTGGCCATCGCTTCGGTCATGTCAGGCATTTCTGGCACAGCGGACAGCGTGAACACAGGGACGCGGAACGAGAATCCATTTGGATAACCAGCTTGCGTCAGCAATTCCCGCGCTTTGTCGGGGTCATAACCGTAAAGCTCCTCCCATCGCTCTTCCCAAGCCGGGTTGTAGCCGGTCGGAAGATCGGGGGGCCAGGGTACCGACCCACTGGCGACCACCGGCTCCCTGGAAAATTGCATCGTTGATTTGGTCGCGGTCGATCGCCTTGTTCATCGCTTGGCGAACCAGCCGGCCCGTTTCACCCGGAATGTTCCACGGGTGCTCTTCGTCCCGACCGGCCACGACGTTGTACGCTTCCCGGAGTTCCGCCTGTATTTCCGGCGAAACGTCGTCGGGAACTCCCTTCTCACCAATGGTGTAAAACAGCCCGCCAAACAGAGCGAAGGTAGTGTTCGCCGTCACCGAGCTGTCGAACACTTCCAGACCGCCGTCAATGGCATCCTGCAGCAACGCGCGGTTGATTGCCGCGATGTGCCCTTCACCAGCCAGCATGATGGCTAACCGGGTTGCAGGCTCCTTCACATCCTTGATCTCAATCTCGGAAAAGTCCGGAGTAACCCGCCAGTGGTCGTAATCGACGACCTCCCACTCCCACCCCACGCTTTCTTCATAACTGACGAACTGATACGGGCCGGTTCGCGCCGACATTTCGTATACCTTGTCGCGGCTGGCCGCACAGTACCCGAGCTCGCCGTAATCGGCTTCACCGTTCGGACAATCCTGATCCCACTGCGCCTTGCTGCTCTGGGGGATCCCCCGGAATCCCGAATACCAATATACGAAGTCCACTGCTGGACGCAGTTGCGTGTGCATATTCACTTCGTAGTCGTTCACGATCTCGACTGCAATGCCGGGATCATTGCGGAAATAGTCGGAGTACGACGCTCTGCATTCAAGGTTGGTGTAGTACGCCATCGAGTGGGCCACGTCCTGGGCGGTAAATTCACCCCAACCTTGCTGCCATTGAACGCCCTGGCGCAGTTTGAAATTCCAGGTGCGCCCGTCCGGTGTGATACTCCACTCGGTAGCCAGCATTGGCTCATAGGAACCGTCGAAGCGGCTGGCATCAACCATGAACTCCGCCGACATTCTGTAGACCACTACTCCAGAGCCCGTTACCTCGCAGTCCAGCATGGATGAAAGAATCGGCGAGTCGATCACCAGGATGAGCCGGTCGGTGACCACATCGCCTTGCCGCACATCGGGCGCCAGAGTTGGCCGCGGAGTGGCCTGCTGCACTGAGACCCGCTGCGTTGGGGTCGGTTGCGCATCAGATGGCACCGGCGTGTTTGTCGCCCGCGCTTGTGGGGCTACAGCAGCCGATTGAGTTGCGACCGGCGGTTCAGTAGGTTCCGCTGCATCTCCGCATGCCACTACCACCGTAGTAGCCACGATGGCGATCAATAGAGCGATAGTCGTGTATCGTAGTACTTGTGGTATTAACATACGAATTCTCCTGATAAATTGGTTGTTAATACCGTTTAACCGATAATAATTGCCACGGAAATCGTGAATTACGTGCAACCAATATATTAGACGGCGGGTTTAGCGTCAAACCGCATGATGGCGGCCGCTAATAACGTGAACCGTAAATATGATGCCAATTACTAACTGTAAACCGATGTCTGTTTATGAATCAACGATATGCAAGCAGGTTAATCAACGTAATTACGATAATCGTATATCAGAGGGTAGGATTATCGAATGTAATGCTGTTCATCATATTTTTGAACGTGATAGAGGTTCACGAGGAGTAACGCGTTAACCCAATTACCCCTCAACGTCAGTACACATTGAGGGGTAAATCGCGTTTCTAACTGACGGCGTAGCGTCAGGTTTCCGGGCTAACCAGTTCGGTGTTCAACGAATGCCGGATTGATTCCACTGCTGCCAGGAATGCTGGGGAGCCGGCAGGTTCCGTCAGCGCGGCGACCTGCTGGAAGAACTGCTCGAATCCCGGCGGCGAGAAGATGGTCAGCATCCGGGACGGATGGTCGCTTGCGTTATCGAAGGTGTGCGGCGTTTCCCGAGGAATCAGGACGAAACTGCCGGCAATGGCCCGGATGGAATCAGTTCCGATTCGGATGGTTATCTCCCCATCCAACACGTAGAATGCTTCCTCGGCATCGTGGTGGACATGCATCGCCGGTCCGTTTCCTACCACAGTGAACTCCAGCAGGGAATATGCCCCCAGGGTTGCCGCAGGTCCCGCTTTCAGCACCACATCAGGGTGGCCCGGCGGCGAATACCGTTCGCCTTCGCCGGGGGCGAGCACAACTAGGCGACCCTGGTATGTCATCGCAGGACTACAGCACCGCCGCGGCGATGCTCTCCATCTCTTCCAGCGCGCTGGCGTTGGTGGTATCAGGCAGGCGCACGATGACTCGGTTCGCTCCGGCCGCCGCAAACCGTTCAATCAACTCGCGGTCGGCGGATTGTCCGAACACCGTTACGCTGATACTGGCCGGATCGCGCCCTGATGCTTCAGCGAGCTCGTCGATGGCCGCTCGCCCGGCGGCGATTTGCTCTGGGCTGGAGCCGGTCGGCATCCAACCGTCGCCCCAACGAACCACGCGCCGGAACACGTTGCGGGCGTTGCCACCCAGTATCACGGGCGGGCCACCCTCCTGTGCCGGTTTGGGGTTGCACTGAACGGGCGGGAAATTGTAGTACCTGCCGTGGTATTCCGCCTCGTCTTGCGTCCATAGCGCGCGCATGACTTCGATCGCTTCCCTGGTTTGTGTCCATCGGTGATCAAAATCCCCGCCCATAATCTCGGTTTCTTCGCGCAACCAACCGGTGCCGATGCCCAATAGAAAGCGCCCGTCAGAGAAGCGGTCTAACGTAGAGATGGCTCCGGCGAGCACCAGCGGATTCCGCTCCGGTATCAGGCTGATTCCGGTGCCCAGTTTGATGGTGGACGTTACGGCCGAGGCACGCGCCAGGCCGATGTAGGGATCGGCCATGTCGCTCATGGCGACGGGTATGGAGCCGTCTGGCGAGCCTGGGTATTTGGATACCGGATTGACGGGCATCACCGGGTGTTCCGGCAACCAGATTGACTCGAAACCCAGAGATTCCGCTTTGGCCGCGATGTCGGCGATATCAATTGAGTTAGTGGAAATTGACATATTCAAGCCGATGTCCATTAGAACCTCCGGGGGTTGCCTGATAGTTGACTGAGTTGACGCGCCGATGATAGCACGGCGCCAATATACGGTCTATAATCCCGTCGATTCCACAACGCCGATCGCTTTGGCTGACCAGTCAGGCAGCAGGTATCACAGACGGGTTTTTCACCAGGGCAATCGCGTTATAGATTGGTAGACTTGGCCAGGCATGCGAGTCCAGTGATATGAAGGGGAGAGGGGAGGAGTGATGAGAGAGGGGAAGGGCGCGTCCATTATGGATTATTTCGGGACGTTGGAGGACCCCAGGATCGACCGGTGCAAGCGGCACCAGCTGCTGGACATCATTGCCATTGCCATCTGCGCCGTCATCTGCGGCGCCGACTCCTGGGTCTACATCGAATTGTTCGGCAAGAGCAAGCTGGAATGGTTCCAGACCTTCCTGGAACTGCCCCACGGCATCCCGTCCCACGACACCTTCGGCGACGTCTTCTCCCGGCTGGACCCGGAGCAGTTCCAGCAGTGCTTCATGGCCTGGACCCAGGCGGTGTCCGACCTGATCCCCGGGGAAGTGGTGGCCATCGACGGCAAGACGGTACGGCGTTCCCACGACCGCAATGTGGGCCAGCGGGCCATCCACCTGGTCAGCGCCTGGGCCTCGGCCAACACGCTGACCCTGGGGCAGGTGAAGACCGCGGAGAAGTCCAACGAAATCACCGCGATCCCCCAGTTGCTGCCAATGCTGGAACTGAAGGGGTGCATCGTCACCATCGACGCCATGGGCTGCCAGCAGGAGATCGCCCAGGGGATTCTGGACCGGGGAGCCGGCTACGTGCTGGCGCTGAAGGAGAACCAAGGTCAACTGTATGAAGACGTGCGGGACCGGTTCGAGGGAGCGGAGGAGTTCGGCTTCGGGGGAGTGCCCCATGACTACGCCACCACCCTGAACAAAGACCACGGAAGGATAGAACGTCGGGAGTGCTGGACAATCAGCGACCCATCTTGCCTGGAGTACCTGAGCACCGGGCAGGACTGGCCCGGCCTGCGCTCGGTGGTCAAGGTGGTGGGCCGCCGGGAGACGCCGGCAGGGACCACGGTGCAGCCCCGGTACTACATCAGCAGCCTGGATGCCCTGGCGGAGCGACTGCTGAAGGTGGTGCGCACTCACTGGAGCATCGAGAACTCCTTGCACTGGAGCCTGGACGTGACTTTCGGGGAAGACCATTGCCGGATCCGCAAGGACCACGCTCCGCAGAACCTGGCCACGCTGCGGCAGGTTTCGCACAATCTGCTCAAGAACGAAACGAGCCTGAAGGTGGGCATCCAGGGGAAACGCCTCCAGGCCGGCTGGAAGGAGGACTACCTGCTAAAAGTCCTACGCAGCTAAAACGCGATTGCCCTGGGTTTTTCAGTCGCTTTTTCGGTCGGGGCCGAAGCCAGTGTTATACTAACTCGCGATGTTTCAAACTACTGTGATGAGTTCTGTTTAATGCCGCTTTACATCATGCTTGCCAATTTCACCGACCGAGGCCGCCACATGGGTCAGGATAACCCCAACCTGATCGGCGAGGCTGCCGCCCAAGTTGAGACCTCGTCCAGCAAAGTCCTGAGCCAGTACGCCGTGCTGGGCCGCTATGACTTCGTGATCCTCAGCGAGGCCAGCGACAACCAGTCCGTGCTCCGTATGTCGCTGGAACTGGGAGTGCGTGCCGGGCTGAACATCGAAACTCTGCCGGCCCTGCCCATCGGTGTCTTGTCGGACGAAGAGCACATCAGCTTCCTGCGCGACGCGGCGGTGGCGATGAACCTTCCTACCGCACTGGGAGACACGGAGCGATCTGATGACTGGCGCATTCCGGACGACGAGGAGTAGCCGGCCATTGCCCTTGGGCCGCTGGTTTTTTAGATGACGAATACCCGCCCACCCACCGTAATGACCATCGCCGGCTCCGATTCCGGTGGTGGCGCCGGCATCCAGGCGGACCTGAAAACCTTTTCGGCGCTGGGCGTGTTCGGCACTTCGACACTGACCGCCATCACCGCGCAAAATACCGTTGGCGTAACCGCAATCCACGAAGTCCCCACCGACATAATTGCTGCCCAGATCGACGCCGTATTGAGCGACATTGGGGCGAATGCCGTCAAAACCGGAATGTTGTCCTCCGCTTCCATTGTTATGACCGTGGCGGACTCCATTCGCAGGCATGGCATCGCCAATCTGGTGGTTGACCCGGTGATGGTAGCCAAAAGCGGTGATCGTTTGTTGCGGCAAGAGGCAGTTGGCGCGTTGCGTACCGCCTTGCTGCCCCTCGCCACCGTGGTTACACCCAACATCCCCGAAGCGGAAGACTTGACCGGAATCTCGATATCCACCGATGCAGACGTGCGGCGGGTTGCGCAAGCCATAATCGATATGGGCGCTCAGTCTGTTGTGGTCAAAGGTGGGCATCGCGACGGGCCGCCGACTGACGTGTACTATGACGGCAATCAATTTCTGGAGTTCACTACCGAACGAATCCCCACCTCCAACACCCACGGCACCGGATGCACTTTCGCCTCTGCAGTTGCGGCATTTCTGGCTCACGGAAACACGGTCCCGCAGTCAGTTGAGCGGGCCAAAGAGTATGTAACCGCCGCGATTCGCGCTTCTTATCCCATCGGCAAGGGCCACGGGCCCCTACACCATTTCCACGCTTTCTGGACACAATGACCTCGGCGTTTCGAGTGCTGTGTCGGTGAAACTTCACGCTGAAGTTCCGCTAAATTCAAGGGGCGGACATTGTCGATAGTCAACCCTGAAAATTTACCAATCTAAAGAGGTATGCCGGCCATGTTTGATGTGGTTTCCAGCCGGGTCAGCTTTCCTGAACTAGATTCCGGGACGCTCGCATATTGGAAAGAACGGGATGTTTTCCGCCGTTCGGTGGACGACCGCCCCGATGCTCCGCTGTTCATGATGTACGAAGGCCCACCCACCGCCAACGGCAGCCCGGGTATCCACCATGCCCTGGCCCGCATCTTCAAGGACGTAATTGCGCGTTACCGCACCATGAAGGGTTATCGAGTCATTCGCAAGGGCGGTTGGGACACCCACGGTTTGCCGGTGGAACTGGAAATTGAAAAAGAGCTGGGTTTCACCTCGAAGCGGGAGATTGAGGAGTACGGGATAGCCGAGTTCAATCAGCGTTGCCGTGAAAGCGTTTTCCGCTACGTGAAAGACTGGGAAGTGATGACCGATCGGATCGGTTACTGGGTTGACATGGACGACCCTTACGTAACCCTGGAGAATGATTACATCGAGACCGGATGGTGGATACTGAAACAGTTTTGGGATCGCGGCCTGCTCTACCAGGACCGCCGCGGGACGCCGCACTGCCCGCGCTGCGTTTCCAGCCTGTCGTCCCACGAAGTGGCGTTGGGATACCGCGAAAACACACCAGATCCGTCGGTGTCCATCAAGTTTGAAGCGACCACCTGGTTGGACGGCGCAGCGCCGGAAGTGCCGACGTATCTGCTGGCCTGGACAACGACACCGTGGACGCTGCCCGGCAACACCGCTTTGGCGGTGAGCAGCGATGCCGAATATTCCATCGTTGAGATGATTGGCGAACACGGCTCGCCGGTCCGCCTCGTGCTGGCGACCGACCGCCTGGAAGTATTGCAGCACGAGTGCAATCCGGTAGGCGCCGTTGCCGGCAGCCAGTTGGTGGGTCTGACTTACCGACCGCTATACGACGCAGTGGAATTCGGCGCACCGATCAGTCAATTTGTGCGCAAAACTAGCCCGAGCGGTGCCACGATCGTAGAGCTGGAGGATACCGAATCCTACGCGCCCCACGTGGTCGCTGCGGATTTCGTCAGCATGGACGATGGCACCGGTATCGTCCACATCGCGCCAGCATTCGGTGACGAGGACCTGGGACTCGGCCGCGAGGAAGAACTGGCCTTCGTTCAGCCGGTGGACCTCCAGGGCATCATCACCGGCAATTACCCTTTTGCCGGCAAATTTGTGAAAGACGCTGACCCTGATATCTGCGAAGAATTGACCGAGCGAAATCTGCTCTATCATCAGGGCATATACCGACACACATATCCGTTCTGCTGGCGTTGCGACACCCCGTTGCTCTACTACGCCAAGACATCCTGGTACATCCGCACGACCGCGGTCAAGGACAGGCTGGTGTCTGCCAATAGCGACATCAACTGGTACCCCGACCACATTCGCGAGGGTCGTTTCGGCGAGTGGTTGCGCAATAACGTGGATTGGGCAATCTCCCGGGAGCGTTACTGGGGTACTCCGATCCCGGTGTGGCAGTGCGACACCTGCATTTCGACAACTTGCGTGGGCAGCGTAGCCGATTTGGTCGCTCTGTCGTGTGCAGCAGCCGCCGACATCGATCTGCATCGCCCTTACGTAGACGACATAACCTGGCCGTGCGCCAGCGATAACTGCCACGGCACCATGCGGCGCATTCCTGAAGTCATGGATGCCTGGTTCGATTCGGGCATGATGCCATATGCCCAATGGCATTATCCGTTTGAAAACACCGACATCGACCACGACGGACGGTTGCCGGCCGATTACATCTGCGAGGCCGTTGACCAGACTCGAGGCTGGTTCTACAGCCTGCACGCCCTGTCGACATTATTAAATGATGATGTGGCCTACCGCAACGTAATCTGCCTCGGCCTGATCCTGGACGGGCGCGGGCGAAAGATGAGCAAACGGCTCGGCAACGTCGTTGACCCCATGAGCGTCCTTGACGCCCACGGCGCCGACGCCCTCCGCTGGTATCTGTTCACCGCTTCACATCCCGGTGAGTCGCGGCGATTCTCCGACAAACTGGTCAATGAGACGCTACGGCGGGTGTTGCTGACCCTCTGGAACGTGTATTCGTTCTTCACCAACTACGCCAACATCGATCAGTTTGAACCCGACCAGATTCCAGCCAACTGGCAGCCGGAAGTTGAACTTGATCGCTGGATACTGTCGGAGTTGAATCTGCTGGTGCAGCAGGTTGACGATCACCTGGACAAATACAATCCCACCGATGCCGGTCGCCGGATCCAGGAATTTATCGACGCACTGTCCAACTGGTACGTCCGTCGATCTCGACGCCGGTTCTGGAAGAGCGAAAGCGATACCGACAAGCTCGGCGCCTACTCGACGCTGTACACCTGCCTGACCACCGTGGCCAAGCTGATGGCGCCCCTGGCTCCCTTCGTGGCGGAGCAGATGTACCGCAACCTGGAACTGCGCTACCACCCCGAGGCTCCGGATAGTGTGCACCTGGCCTCCTACCCGATCGCCATCGAATCGCTGATCGATCGCCCCCTCATGGACGCCACCAGACTGGCGCAGCGCGTCGCCAGCATGGGCCGCGCAGCTCGCAGCAAGGCTGGTATCAAAGTGCGGCAGCCGCTGGCATCAGTGGTGGTGCACACCCGCATGCCTGAAGAGAACGAATACCTGGACTGGGTGCGGTCCCAAATTCTTGAGGAGCTGAACATCAAGGAGTTGCAGCCGGCCGCTTTGCAACCAGATCTCTACGCCAGTGCGCAAGGGGCCGCCGGCGACGAAGCCGAGGCCATCGTGTTGTTGGAAGGATATTCGGCCAGTCTGGAGGCCGGGTACATGGTCGCCATCGACACCCGTTTGACACCTGAATTGGCAGACGAAGGACTGGCACGCGAACTGGCGCATCGCATCCAGAACCTGCGCAAGGGTGCCCGCTACGAAATCACGGACCGTATCATCACCTTCTACGAAGGTCCTGACGATGTGATGCGGGTAATGACCGGGCACCAGGATTACATCATGCAGGAAACCCTCAGCGAAGCGCTGTTGGCCCAGGCTCCCGACGATGACGCCAGTTCAGAAACCCAGCGAATTGAGGGCATGGAAGTTACGCTCGGAGTACGCCGAGTCGATTCCTGAAGCGCCGGCCATCAAAAGCCAGCGCCGAATCAACGGAACTGATGCCGCCTGAGATCCACGATGCCCGAACTGCCCGAGGTCGAAAACACGCGCCAGTATCTGTTGCGGGCGGGGTTTGTCGGCCGTGTCCTGGGTACACCTGACATAACGTGGCCCAGGACCGTGCGCCAACCCTCGGTCGGCGAGTTTATCGAGGGATTGGTTGGCCGGCGGGTAGAGGATGTGCGTCGGCGGGGCAAGTACCTCATCTCGCCACTGGACGACGGCAACCATCTCGTGCTGCACCTGGGCATGACGGGGAGCCTCCGCATCAGAAACGCAGATGTGCCGGTCGGTCCGATGGTGCGGCACACCTTCCCGCTGGACGATGGCCGGCAACTAAGATTCGGCGACCCGCGGAAATTCGGACATCTGTGGCTGTTGAGCGACCCGGCAGATGCCATGTCCAAAATGGGGCCGGAACCTTTGGAACCATGCTTCACCCCTGAGGCCTTGACGGCGACGCTGGCAAACCGCAAAGCGCCCATCAAAGCGTTGCTGCTGGAGCAATCTGTCGTGGCGGGTCTGGGCAACCTGTACGCCGATGAAGCATTGTTTCTGTCCGGCATTCATCCCGAACGAATGGCGGGCAGTCTGGACCTGGCCGAGTCAACCCGTTTGCACGAATCCATTGTAAAGGCCCTGCGACGATCGGTGACTGCCTATGCACGAGCCAGCGATGCCCAGTGGCCTGACCCACCCACCGCCCTGTCGCCGTGGACGATTCCACGGTCCAAGGGTGGAATTTGCCCAAGTTGCGAAACCGAAGTGCAGCTACTGCGGGTCAGAGGCCGGAGCAGCTGGTTTTGCCCCTGCTGCCAACCCCCGGCATGACCGGAATAGCGCCCGGATACGCCGTTAGTTTCAACGCCAGCAAAACGGTGCCAGCAAGACGTTGATTGTTGACGGAAAACTGGCTGCCTCGTAAACTATCGCACGTTAACCCGGACACGCGCCGTTGCCGGGCAGTTGATGCGAAAACTCCCCGGTAAAATCAGGATGACAATCAAGTTGGAGGCTGACTAATCATGGCCAGTTACCGCAAGCACGAGGCCCAGGATTGGGCCTGGCAGACCTTGAAGGGCCAATGGACGACTCTGGTAACTCCATTCACGCCTGATAACCAGGTGGACGCAGCGGGTCTGCGCCACAACATCCGCCATGTGCGCAGCCTGGGCGTATCGGGCGGCGGTTGCACCTGGAATATGGGCGAATTCTGGAGCCTCGACGAAGCCGAACGGCGCCTGGTTATGGACACCGTAGCCGACGAAGCTGCCGGCCGTTGGCTGATCGGCGCTCACGTGACCGACACCTCCCTGCGGGAGAGCATTGCTCTGGCCCAGCACGCCCAGAACCGTGGCTTCGACCTGCTGATAATCGCGCCATCGTACATGGTGACCAAAACTGAGGATCAGGTGGTCGAATTCGTACGCCAGGTGGCCGATTCCACCGATCTGGCGATGATGTTCTACAACTCACCACAGTTCGGCATCACCATCAGCCCTCAGGGATTGAAGCGTTTGTGCGCCATTCCCAATCTGGTCGGGGTCAAAGAGGCGAGTTTCAACCAGCAAATATCCATTGAAACCCACCTGCTGGTCGGGCGGGACGCCATCATCAGCACCCCTGACGAGTGGATATTCCACAAGGCCCAGCAGTTGGGCTTCCAACAACAGGTGATGTTCGCCAACACCTCCGACTGGCGGTTCGACACGCCGGAGCACAATCCTTACACCCAGTTCATTGACAAGGCCACGGCTGGCAATCTCGACATGGAGTACTACGACCGATACCTGAAGGACATCAAGGCCTTGTCCGACAAATGGTGGGGCGGCACCATGAAAAAGACCAGTGGCGCGCTCCCCGTATCCATGTGCAAAGCCTGGGGCGAGATGATGGGTATGGCTGGCGGCAGCGTCCGTGCGCCGCTAACCGACCTCACCGCGGAGGAAAAGGCCGAACTGTGGCGCGAGTTGGAACCTCTGCTGCCCCGCCCCATAACTGCCGCCTCGTCCGGCCGCGAAGTGATTCATGGCCGTGCCCACGCTCCTTGGCTGACCGGCGCCCGAGCAAAAAGCACGAACGGCGATTCACCCGATTCCGGCATGATGCTGCTGGTTAGCGTGCAGGATATGCCCGAGGCGTTGGAAGCCGACCGGGGAGGAGCCGACATCATCGATGTCAAGAACCTCCAGGAAGCGTTGGTTGGCTCGGGACATCCGAACCTGGTGCGAGAAGTGCGTCAGCGGATCCCCATGCACAAACACGTCAGCGTTACACTGGGCGTCGTGCCCAACCAGCCCGGGACTGTGGCCATGGCGGTGCACGCCGCTGCGTTGCTCGATGCCACCTCGGTAAAGGTGGGGTTCCAGGTGGCTGAATATGAAACCGCCCTGCAGGTTCTGCGAGAAGCGCGGGAGGCGCTGGGTAATTCGGAGACCAAGCTGATTGGCTCCCTGTTCGCCGACAACGTACTGTTTGAGGGCGGGCTTGACCCCCATCTGATGGTGAAGCTGGCCAGGGAGGGACAGTGCGACGGATTCCTGATTGACACCCTGACCAAGGACGGTCGCAACCTGTTCGACTTTATGCCCGAACCGGTGCTCCGCGACATGGTAATGGAAGCCAAACAGGTGGGATTGAGCACCGCGTTGAGTGGGCACCTCAAGCTGGAAAATCTGGACGAACTTGCCCGCATCAATCCGGACATTGTGGGTGTGCGTGGGGCGGTATGCTCTAGTGGCGAACGCGACCGGGCGGTTGCCTGGGAAGCGGTGGCCTACTTCAAGGAGCAGCTGGAACTCCGCAAGACCGGCCAGATTGACGTACGCGCTCCCGTGAAAACGACCGGCAACGGGAAGGGCAATGGCAACGGCGACACCGGTTGGACTATCGTTGATGGGCGAGGCAAGAACTGCGCGGGGGTCATCGCAGCGCTGAGCCGTCAAATGGAATACGACCGCACGTCGTTCATTGAGGCCATCCTGCATGACGCCTTGAATATCTACGACGTCGTGTATTGGGCCGAGCAGGCCGGCCACCGGCTGCTCACCCAACGCAAGGAAAATGATGGCACACTGCGGGTGCTCATCCAGCCATACGCAAACGGTAACCACTAATTCTGAACCTCGACTCTGACCAGGGCGGCTCCCCAACTGATGGTGGGGAGCCGCTACATTTTGCGCTTCCACATCGTCCGCGAGGCGGGCGACCCCCGGTGTGGAACCTGCGACGCTATGGCACGGCCAGCATGAATACTCAGGTTCGTTGACCTGCCATTGAACCGGCCCATATAATCCCGATAGACTATCGCGTCGGTGACCTGGTGGTCTCTGGCGTCAAACTCAATCGAAATTCACCTGGAGGGTTCTATGGCTCGATTCGATTATCTGGAGCCGCATTCGCTGGAAGAGGCGTTGCAAATGCTCGCCGATGGTGGTGAGGGAACCCGACTGGTAGCAGGGAGTACCGATTTCCTGGTTCGCTTTCGCACCGGTTTTTGGCTGCCAGAAAAAGTCGTGTGCATGCAGCACGTCCCCGGGCTGGGCGACATCGATTGGAACGAAGCTGACGGCCTGTCGTTGGGGTCGATGGCCACGGTGCAGGCTATTGAGCAGCACCCCATCGTTCGCCAGCGTTACTCTGCTCTGGCGGCGGGAGCAACCGCTTTTGCCGGGGTGCAGGTACGCAATCTGGCTACCATCGGCGGCAATGCCTGTAACGCCTCCCCCGCCGGAGATACTCTGCCGGCCCTCCTTGCGTACGACGCCCAGTGTCGAATTGTCGGTCCGGGCGGTGAGCGGTGGCTGCCCATCAACGAATTCTTCCTCGGCCCGGGCCGCACGGCGTTGCAACCCGGCGAGATACTGACCGAGTTGACATTGCCGACGCCGGCGCCAAACTCGGGTGGCCTTTACATAAAGCATAGCCCCCGCGGAGCCATGGATATCTCCGCCGTCGGCGTGGCATCGGTGGTCAGCCTGGCCGACGACGGCACCTGCGCCGTCGTCCGCATCGGCCTGGGATCCGTCGCGCCTACGCCAATGCGTGCCGCCGCCGCCGAGGGACGGCTGGTGGGTCAGGCGCCGGATGCCGGCAACATCGCTGAGTCGGCGCGCATAGCCAGCGAAGCCACCAATCCGATATCCGACGTGCGTAGCAGCGCTGAATATCGCAAAGACATGGTGCGTGTGCTGACCCAACGAACCTTACAATACGCCGCGCAGACTGCCTCGATCGATGCTCCGTCGTTCGTCGAATTGCGGCGTCTCGCGGTACAATCCTCTCTATAGAGAAACCCGGTAAATAGAACTGAAGGTGGCATGATGAAACAAGCTCTGACGCTCCATGTGAACGGTGAAAACCGCCAATTGTTGGTGGAGCCGTTTTACTCGCTGTTGGACTGCTTGCGCGACGAAGCGCAGTTGACCGGCGCCAAAAAAGGTTGCGACGAAGGGGACTGCGGCGCCTGCACGGTGCTGATGGACGGGCAACCGGTAACTTCCTGCCTCGTCCTCGCTCACAGCGCCCACGATGCCGACATCACCACGATTGAAGGGTTGGCGACCGTCAACGGCTTGAGTCCGGTGCAGAAGGCGTTTGTCGAACACGGCGGGCTGCAGTGCGGGTTCTGCATTCCGGGGTTGATAATGTCGGCCACCGGATTCTTGCAGTCCAATGCGAACCCGACTGAAGAGGACGTGCGCTTTGCCATCGGCGGCAACTTGTGCCGCTGCACAGGCTACTCCCGCGTGGTGGAAGCAGTGATGGCCGCCGCCGAAGAGATGAGTAATGCCGGATAGGTTCGCAACCGAGAAAAACCTTCCAACCGCCCAAAACGGAGGCGCTTGAAATGACCGAGTTCAAAGTCCTGGGACGAAACTACCCCCGAGTCGACGCGTATGACAAGGTAACCGGCCGAGCGACCTACGCCTCCGATGTGTACCTGCCCGGTACGCTGGCCTGCAAACTGTTGCCCAGCACGCGCAGCCATGCCCGTATCGTTTCGATTGACACTAGCAAAGCCGCGGCGCTGCCCGGAGTGCGGGCTGTCATTGTGGGCACCGATTTCCCGGAAGTGCGTTTCGGCTCCGGAGCCTTGCGCGACCGCTACGTGATGCCGCGCGATACGGTGAATTTCATCGGCGAGCCCATCGCGGCGGTAGCGGCGAATGACGAAGCGACTGCTCAGGAAGCAATCGACCTCATCGAAGTTCAGTACGAGGATTTGCCGGTAGTCGTAAATCCCCTGGCATCCATGGAACCGGGCGCGTCCACGGTGCATCCGCATCTGGAAGAGTACGAGGGCTACGGCTTCACCATGGGCCACAACGTCAGTACGTTGCTGGACGCAGACCGTGGTGATGTTGATCAAGCCTTCAAAGATGCCGACGTGGTTGTCGAGGACGTGTACCGCTCACAAGGGATCAATCAGGGCTTCCTGGAACCAATGGCCTGCGTCGCCGACGTGGAACCCAACGGCCGCTTGGTCATATATGCCTCCACCCAGGGGCCATACCAGATTCGCGCTGGCCTCGCATCGGTGCTGGAGATTCCCGTGTCCCGCATCCGCGTTGTCGCGATGGAGTTGGGGGGCGGTTTCGGCGCAAAATTGCGGCTGGCGTTCGAGGCGTTTCCGGCCCTGCTGGCGATGCGCACCGGCCGGCCGGTCAAGCTGGTGAACACCCGCGAAGAAGCGTTTACCATGAACGGCCCCCGTTTGCCGGTAACCAACTACGTCCGTTCCGGCGTGATGAATGATGGCACGATTACGGCCCGCGAAGCCTACACCATCTTCGATGTTGGCGCGTATCTGGGCGCGGGGCCGAACTCTGGCATCGGACACGGAATCGGCGCTTATCGTGTACCCAACTACCGATTGAGGTCGTATGGCGTTTACACCAACAAGGTCTACGTCGGTTCATACCGAGCCTCTGGTGTGGCAGATATGACATTTGCCGTGGAATCTCACATGGACCACATCGCCCAGGAACTCGGCATCGACCCCTACGACCTGCGTGCCCACAACGCCCTGCGAGAGGGCGACGTGTCGGTGAGCGGCGCGGTAGTCCCCACCAATGGCCTGATGGAAGCTCTGGAAGCGATCAAAAAATCCATGGGTTGGCCGCGCCAGCTGGAAGACGGCCACGGCATTGGGTTGGCGCTCTGCGAGTGGCGCAGCGGCAGCGGCCCGTCGACGGCATCCATTAGCGTCAACGACGACGGCACCATCAGTTTGCTGACCGGATCAACGGACATCTCCGGTAGCGACACGGCCCTGGCCGCCATTGCAGCAGAGGCGTTGGGAATCGCCATGAACCAGGTTGTTGTGGCGAAGCGCGATACCGATATGGCACCGTACACCGGCCAGTCCGGCGGCAGCAGGGTTGTATATAGCCAGGGCACTGCGGTGCAGCGGGCCGCCAACGACACGAAAGACAAGCTCATGGCCCTGGCCGCCGAGCGTTTGGGCGTCCCTGACGATGCCCTGGGTTGCGATGACGGACGAGTGTACGTGCTGGACAACGAACCGCAGGGGCTGACGTTCGCCCAATTAGCGGCGGCCAGCATAACCTCTCGTGGCGGGCCGATAATTGGCACCGCAGCGTTGTCGAGTATGCCCTACACTCCGGTATTTGCGGCTCAGGCAGCCGAAGTGAAGGTCGACCGCGATACCGGACAGATACACCTTTTGAGGTACGTGCAGGCGCAGGACGTTGGCACGGCCATCAACCCGATGGCCGTCGAAGGGCAACTGGACGGTGGCGTCGTGCAAGGCATCGGTCGCGCCCTGACCGAAGACCAGCAGTTTGACGGCGAAACGGGAGCAGTTCGCAATCCGTCGTTCGCATCGTATCTAATGCCGTTGGCAATCGATATGCCTGAGATTGAGAACATCCTCATCGACGTGCCGGCCCCGGAAGGGCCATTTGGCGCACGAGCAGTCGCCGAGCCACCTGGCTTCGGACCGCCGGCGGCCATCGCCAACGCGGTTTACGACGCAGTGGGCGTTCGCGTCAACGAGTTGCCGCTGTCCGGCGAGCGCGTGCTGGCGGCCTTGCAGGGTCGCAGCGCCGAGATCCATCTGGATGTGGATTCGTTGCGCAAGGCCGAGGGAATTGCCGCCGACTAACGCCCGAATCGCACTTCAGTCCTGCCGACCATACACGTTCGTTGGGGTAACCAGGATGGCGTAGCGCTGGTCGTCCAACATGGCCTGGTCATATTCAGGCCAGTTGGGATGCTCTTGACCGGCCGCGGTTCGATAAACCTGCCGGAGGGTATCACGGTACTCTTCGGCAGAGGAATTATCCACCGACACCAGCCGCGCCTGCCCCTCCAGCACCAGAAAGTTCCGCCAATCGCCGGTGCCCACCAGGATAGTGCAGTTGGGGTTGCGGCGCAGGTTGCGTAACTTGGCGCGGTCGTCGGTGGTGGTGAAGGCGACCCCATCGCCGAATTGACCACAGGTAACGATGCTCATTTGAGCGGCGCCATTTCTGCGAAAAGTGGTCAACGCCGCGTTGTGATGATGATTCAGGAAATCGCGTTGCGTATCAGTTAGCATCCCTTCCTCCGGGGTGGTTTCAATTTACAACCAGCTCAAACTGAGAGCCGGTGTCGAATTTCTCCACCTGGATATGCACGTCAAACAGGTTTTTGAGGTCTTCCAGATGGGTAATCACAATGATTTTTTCGAACTGGTCCTGGATCGAATTTATCGTGTCAACAATGCGCTCACGGCCGGCGGCGTCCTGGGTGCCGAACCCCTCGTCGATGAATAACGTAGGCAGCGGCACGCCCATGCGCTGGGACAGCACCTTGGATAGCGCGATTCTGAGGGCCAGGTTGATGCGAAACACCTCGCCGCCGCTGAACACTTCATAGCTACGCGTGCCCAACTCATCGCTAATCAGAATGTCCAGCGTCTCGCTAACCCCGCCGGCGTTGGTTACCCGCTGCGTTTCCAGCTTCACGGCCATTCGGTTGTCCGTCATTCGGCCCAACAGCGTGGTGGCTTCGGTTTCGATACGCGGCACTGCTCCATCGATTAGCATAGCCGGCACACCGCCACGACCAAAGGCGGCAAACAACTCCGAGTAAACGTCCAACTCCCGTTCGGTGTGGGAGCGCAAACTCGTAAGGCGCTCGATTTCGGCCTGGGCCTGGCGGCGGGATTCAACAGCGGCTAGCAGGAAACCACGCCGTTGGGATGCTGCTTCGATCGCGGTGCGGAGGCTAACAACCGACTGTTGTGCTGCGTCAGATTGTTTCTGCAGGTTGGGCAGATCCATGACGGCTGCCTGGTCGGCGGCGAGTCGTTGCCGCGCCGCTCGTAGTTCTTCACGCCAACGCACTGATTGCGCCTCTATGCGTTGCAAATTCGCCTCGTCTTGAGGCAAAGCGGCGAGGGCCAAATTCAGCGCAATTTGTTGCGGCTCCCAGTGTTGCAGCGACTGGATCAGATCGAATGTCTCACGGCGGGCGAAGTCGTCGTAGCCCAAATCGGCCAACTGCCGGTCAATTTCTGCGACCTGGCGGCGCTCTTCGTCCGCAAAACCCCTGTCTGCCAAAACTTGATGTGCCGTTTCAAGCTGTGGGAGCACCGCCTCCAGTTGTTGGGCTGCCTCCGCGCACTGTCGTTGTTCCTGTTCCAGACGGCCCCGCGCTCGCTGGATGTCGCGTTGTTTGCGCGTGAGGGCACGACTTCGTTGATCGGTCTCGGCGTTCAGCGTTTCCAGCGATTGGGTCAATTCAGCGTTTGCGGTCGTGAGTTCCTGGTGCAGTCTCAACTTGATATCCAGTTCGGACTGGTAGTACCCGGTGATGTTGTCGCAGGCGTCGTCGGCCAACGGCGTGCCGCACAGCGGGCACACCGCGTCGGCTGATTGCATATCAACCAACCGCGCTCTGAGCGTTTTGCCCTCTTCCACGCACCGATTGAGTTCAACATCGTTGGATGCCATTTGTTGTTGCATTTGGGAGATTTCGGCTGCCAGGGCGTTGATTGCAACCTGTTCCCGGGCTGCCTCCGACTCGGCGCCTTCGAGGGCGGCCAGTTCGCTGGCAATGGCATCAGCCCGTCCGGCCAACGGTTCCAAATCATTTAGGATGCGCCGGGCGAGTTCGTCGATATTGGCCCGGTGCTGTGCAGTTGCCTGGTCTATAGCACGTTGTAACTCGGCCCGTTGTGATTGCAGTTGGTCGTATTGCACACGCGCCGCCTCCAGCAGCTGCAATTGATCGCGCGTTTGCGCCAGCCTGCTGACACCGTGAGAGATCTCATCGGCTTGGTTCGCCAGCAAACGGGTTGTTGTGATTCGTTTTTGAGTCGCGCCGGCATCGGCGTCCAATTCGGTGATACCGGTTTGGAGTGCACGGATTTTCTCCACGACACCGTCCATTTCGGCTCGTGCCTTGCCCAGTTGTTCGACCGCGGCCCGCAGACGTTCCGACTCCACGGCAGCCTGTGCTAGTTCGCCGGATAGCATATCCACCTGGGCGCCCACCTGTTGCAACTCGTCGGCCGGATCGGGAATGGATGCGAGAGTATTACGACTCTGTTGCAGAGCCTCGGTGTGATGTGCCAAGTCATTGCGATGACGGTCTCGCACCACGCGGGCGGCAGCTTGGAGGGTGTCGTACAGGTCGAGACCAAGTATGGACGACAGTGTGTCTTTTCGCTCACCGGGCGTTTTTCGCATGAATTCGTCCGAACGTCCTTGCAGTAAGAACGCCGAGTTGACGAACGTGTCATAGTCCATACCGACGATTTGCTTGATTTTGGCATTGGTTTCGTTAACCGTATTTGCGGTCAACGTGCGGGGGTTCTCCGCGTCGCCCAGCACGAACAGGTCCAGCTGGGTTTGCCCACGTCCCGAGCGGCGCCGGCGGCGTATCGCACGATAATTCTGGCCCCGCGACTGGAAATCCAGCTCGACCCGGCACTCGTCCTCGCCATGAGTAATCAAGGCGTCGTGGTTACGCCCTCCGGTGCGTGCCTGACCCCACAGGCACCAGGTAATGGCATCCAGCAACGCCGTTTTGCCGTGACCGTTATCCCCACACAAACAGGCGATATGGACGCCCTCAAAATCCAGCGTGGGCACATTATCGCGGTAACAAAGAAAGTTGCGAACGGACAGTTTGAGGGGAATCATTGCAGTACCGGCAATCGGGAAATCGAGCAGAATCGAGGGAGGACACAGCCGATTGTATCATTGCCCCATAATGCGTCGTTGCGGATTTGCGACATCGCAGGGCAATCGCGTTCTGATGGTAGAGTAGATGGGGCAAAGGATGAGAATGACGGAAAGATGGGGGAGTGATGGGGAATCGGGAAGGTGCAACCATCATGGACTACTTTGAAAGCCTGGATGACCCCCGGGTGGACCGGGGCAAGCGGCATAAATTGGTGGACCTCATCGCCATAGCCATCAGTGCCGTCATCTGCGGCGCTGATTCGTGGGTCTACGTGGAGATGTTCGGCAAGAGCAAGGAGGAATGGTTTCGCACTTTCCTGGAACTGCCTCACGGCATTCCGTCTCACGACACCTTCGGCGACGTCTTCTCCCGGTTGGACGCGGAACAGTTCCAGGAGTGCTTTATGGGATGGACGCAGGCGGTGGCCGACCTGCTGCCTGGGGAGGTGGTGGCTATCGATGGCAAAACAGTGCGCCGTTCTCACGATGGCGCAGCGGGACGGCGTGCCATCCACTTGGTCAGCGCCTGGGCCTCGGCCAACACCCTGACCCTGGGACAGGTGAAGACGGAGGAGAAGTCCAACGAAATCACCGCCATACCCCGGCTGCTGGCGATGCTGGAACTGACCGGGTGCATCGTTACCATCGATGCCATGGGATGCCAGAAGGAGATCGCCCAGGGGATTCTGGACCGGGAGGCGGACTATGTGCTGGCGGTGAAGGAGAACCAGGGCCAACTGCACGAGGATGTGAAGGACCTGTTCGAGGGAGGGGAGGAGTTTGCCTACCAAGGGTTACCCCACGAATACGCCACTACTCTGGACAAGGGACATGGCCGGGTGGAACGGCGGGAGTGCTGGGTGATTAGCGACCCTTTGAGTTTGGAGTACCTCAGCACTGGGAAGGACTGGCCCAGCTTGCGGTCTGTGGTCAAGGTGGCCAGCCAGCGTCACACGGCGGAGGGAACCACAGTGCAGCCCCGGTACTACATCAGCAGTCTGGAGGCCCCAGCGGAACGGCTGCTGGGGGTGGTGCGTACCCGCTGGAGCATTGAGAATTCGTTGCATTGGAGTCTGGATGTGACCTTTGGCGAAGACCGGTGCCGGATCCGCAAGGACCACGCTCCCCAGAACATGGCGACGCTGCGGCAGGTTTCGCATAATCTGCTCAAGAACGAAACGAGCCTCAAGGTGGGCATCCAGGGGAAACGCCTCCAGGCCGGCTGGAAGGAGGACTACCTGCTGAAAGTCCTACGCAGCTAAAACGCGATTGCCCTGTGCGACATCGCCCCGGCGCCGATTTTGAAGCACGCCGATGCTATAATAATCGCCGGTTTATCTAATATGGGGACAATAACCAATCAGGCCGACGATACTGGGGCCGCACCTATCATTGTGGTGCAGGATCTCCGCAAACGGTATGGAGACATTCAGGCCGTTGACGGCGTTACCTTCAGCGTGGGCAAGGGCGAGGTGTTTGCCCTGTTGGGGCCCAACGGGTCGGGTAAGACCACAACAATAGAAATCGTTGAAGGTATGCGCTCCGCCGACAGCGGCACGGCCACGGTCGCCGGCATTGACGTAAGTAAAGATGCCGGCGCCGTTAAACAAATCATTGGTGTCCAACTGCAAAGCAGCGCATTCTTCGAACACCTGCATCTCTCCGAATTGCTGATGATGCTGGGCAGTATCTACGGGATCCGGGTCGATCCGGAGCCGTTGCTGGAGGCGGTGGACCTGGCCGAAAGGCGGAAGGCTTCCTTCCGCACACTGTCTGGCGGCCAGAAGCAACGCTTTGCCATCGCGGCATCACTGGTAAACGACCCGGCGGTGATATTCCTGGACGAACCCACCACTGGGCTGGACCCTCAAGCCCGGCGCCGCATGTGGGACTTGATGCGCGACTGGAAAACCCAGGGCCGCACGATTGTATTGACGACGCACTACATGGAGGAAGCGGAAGAACTGTGCGACCGGGTAGCCGTCATGGATCAGGGCCGCATCATCACGATGGATACGCCAGCAAACCTGATTGACGAACTGATCGGGCGCGGTTTCCAACGAACCCAGGCAGTGCGGTCAGCGACGCTCGAGGACGTATTTCTCGACCTGACGGGCCGGTCGCTTCGGGAGATGTAGGTGCTGCGGAGACCCATCATTTATCTGACCTGGTCCACCATGAAGATGTGGTCCCGGGATCGGGGGGCGTTGTTCTGGACGTTCTTTTTGCCACTGGTGATTATGGTCATCTTCGGGCTGCTTAACTTTGGCGAACTGGGCAAGCTGGACATAGGGATAGTCGACGAAGCCCAGAACGAGGGGTCCTTCCAATTCGTAGAAGGCTTGGCGAACGTAGCTGCCCTGCGCGTCGAACAGGGCACGAGTCAATCCGAACGCCAGGCCTTATCGGACGGGCAACGCGACCTCGTTATCATCCTGCCAGATGGGTTTGGGGTCGAAGGCCAAACATCTCAGGTGCAGGCGTTGTATCACGCCAGCCGTGCCAATGAGACCCAGGTTGGGTTGAACATACTGCAATCGGCGATCGATCAGCTGAACTTCTCCATTACCGGCGCCGAACGGGTGGTTACGTTGCAGAGCGAGGCGGTGGACGCGCGGGACCTGGGCTACATTGATTTTCTCATGCCCGGGGTAATCGGTATGTCAATTATGCAGCTGGGGTTGTTCAGCGTAGCGTTCAGCTTTGTAACCATGAAACGCGAGGGCGTGCTGCGTCGGCTGCTCGCCACACCACTGAACCCGGCGACGCTGTTGGTGGCGCAGGTATTCACCCGATTGGTGGTGGTGGTAATACAAACGGTGATACTGGCTGCGGTGGCGGTGTTCGTGTTTGGTGCCGAGTTCGCCGGCAACTTCTTCGCGGTGCTGCTGGCCGCCGGCATGGGTGGCGCCGTATTCCTGGCGTTGGGATTCGCCGTGTCCGGTTGGGCGCGTACTGAGCAACAGGCGGCGCCGCTGGCGAACATTGTCTCGCTGCCGATGATGTTCCTGTCTGGCGTTTTTTTCTCCCGCGACGTGTTGCCCAACGCGTTGCAGATCGTCACCGACTACCTGCCGCTGACCTACCTGGTGGAAGCCATCCGAGGCATGACGGTGCAGGGCGATTCCATCGTTACGCAGTGGCCCAACTTCCTGGGCCTGGCCGTGTGGCTTGTGGTAGCCTTTGTCATCGCCAACCGCCTGTTCCGGTGGGAATGACCCCGGACTATCAGGAATAAACAGGGAAACGCTATGTTTGACAATCTTACAGACCGCCTGACTGGTATTTTCAACCGCTTGCAGGGCAAGGGTCGCCTGACCGAAAAGGACATCGACGACGCCCTGAGTCAAGTCAGGCGTTCGTTGCTCGAAGCCGACGTGAACTTCCGAGTGGCGCGGGATTTTGTGGCCGCGGTGAAAGAGAGGGCGCTGACCGGCGAGGTATTGGATAGCCTGTCGCCGGGGCAACAGGTAGTGAAAATCGTCCACGAAGAACTAACCGACATTCTCAGCGCCGGCGACCATCGGCTAACGCCATCCAGCCAATTGCCATCGGTGTTGATGTTGGTAGGATTGCAAGGGTCCGGCAAGACGACCACCGCGGCGAAGCTGGCCCTGCAAATGCGGCGACAAAGCCACAGCGCGATGCTGGTGGCCGCCGACTTGCGCCGTCCGGCTGCCATATCACAACTGGAAACCCTCGGCAAACAACTCGACCTGCCCGTATATTCCGAAGACCCGGCATCATCGACACCGGCCAAAGTCGCGGCGGCGGGCCTGCGCCGAGCCACCGAACTGGCATTGACCTGGGTAATCGTGGATACCGGCGGCAGGTTGCACATTGACGATGAGTTGATGGGCGAGTTGGAAGAGGTAAAACGGGCGGTGAATCCACACCAGACCCTGTTGGTGGTCGACGCCATGACTGGCCAGGATGCGGTGAATGCCGCCGAAGCGTTTCACCAACAGATCGGCCTGGATGGGATGGTAATGTCCAAGATGGACGGAGATGCCAGGGGCGGCGCGGCGCTTTCCATAACGCGCGTAACCGGCGTTCCCATCAAGTTCATCGGTACTGGTGAACGACCGGACGGCCTGGAACCCTTCCACCCGGACCGGATGGCGTCGCGCATTCTGGCCATGGGCGATGTGATGACTCTGATTGAACGGGCGCAGGAGGCGGTGGACGAGGACAAGGCGAAGGAACTGGAACGCAAGATGCGTACCTCCAGTTTCACGCTAGACGATTTCCTGGACCAGATTCAGGGCGTCAAGAAAATGGGCGGGCTGGCATCCGTACTGGAAATGATGCCTGGCATCGGCAATGCCGCCAAAAAAATGCAAGGCCAGCTCGATGATTCCGAGTTACGCAAGACTGAAGCCATCATAAGCTCAATGACGATGCACGAACGCACCAGCCCGGAAGTCATCAAGGCCAGCCGCCGTCGCCGGATCGCGCTGGGCAGCGGTACCAACCCATCGGACGTGAACCGCGTGCTGAACCAGTTCAAACAGACGCAGCGACTGATGCGGCAGTTCTCCTCCAACCCCAAAGGGATCATGCGGATGTTCCGCTAGCCGACCGCAGCGGGCGATGGCCCTCCGCCTTGATTCAAGACTTACGACCCGGCGACTCGTCCGGCCCGGATGGCCGCGAAGATATACGCCGTCGCCAAAGACCGCCACGGCGACCACCGTTCGGAGAACTCCAGCAGCTGGTCGTCGGTTATTTCGGCGCCATCGAAGTACAGGCTGGCAACTGTCCGACGCAGCGCCAGGTCACCGATCGGAAAACCGTCCGCTCGCGCCAGACCCCGAACCAACACCCATTGCGCCGTCCAACGCCCTACGCCACGCATTGCCACCAGTTGGCTAATCACTTCGTCGTCGGTGAGTCGGCGAACCGCGTCCAGTCCGTCCGGAAGTTCGAGCTCAGTTTGCGCGATGTTCTGGATGTACTCCGATTTGCGAACGCTGAGTTTGAGCTGGCGTAGGTCGTCGATTGACGCTGTAGCCAGACTCTCGGCCCGCGGGAAGGCGTACCATTCCTGGCCGCCGATCGTGGAGCGGACACCGTAGTTCTGGATCAGCAAGTTCCGCACTACGCGGGCGACCGCCGTGGCAATCTGTTGGCCCATCACTGCCTGCACCAACGCCTCGAATACCGACGCAGTACGAGTGCTGCGGAAGCCATAGAAATCCTTGACTACAGTAGCCAGCACTGCGTCATCGACTACAGAATCGTAAAAGGGGCGCACTTCCTGGTCACATCCCAGCAACCAGGTCAGTTGCGCGGTGGCTTGCTCGGCAGCGGTTCGGTTTATCCCATCGCCGGTCAACGTGGCAACCAGGCGCGGTTCGTCAACCGTTCCCACGGAGCGCACCGAGGCCAGTACGGTATTGTCACCCAGATCAAGCAGCCGAACGTAAGCGCCGTCGTCGAAGTGTTCGGTCTTGTACTCCTGTTCGCGGGAATAACTCGGTTGTCCCGCTGTCAATTCGTAGTCATACGGCGCGACTGGCAGGATTTCGGTTTCTATTGTGGTTTCCAAATTAGCGCTCCGGATTTCAGTGTTCGCAGCCGGTAATTGACTATACCGGTAAATATCGAAGGACGGTTAGAAAAGCTGACTCAATGCGATGTCTCCAAGTCCGGAATAGATTGGCCCTTGGGGCGTCAAGACGCTCTGGTACAAGCGGACGAGATCGGGTCGCCAAGTCGAGCATCCGGGGACTTCGATTTCAGCAATGGCATCCAGGACCGCACGGTGTTGCGCATCCGATGCTCGATTTCGGATGCGCAACACCGTCAGGTGGGGCCGAAACGGGCGCTGTTCAGCGGGCCAACCCAGCGATGTGACGGCCGACTCGGCTCCGCGCTGCAGGTTAGGTTTTGTTGACATTTCACCGTAGCCAGATGAGAGCGGCGGTGAAGTGCAGGAAGCCCAGGTATCTGGTGTCCAGCTTCTCAAACCGGGAGAAGATCCGGCGATAGTGCTTGATCTTGTTGATGAAGCATTCCACCAGATGACGCTCCCGGTACAGATGCCGGTCATAGTCGGCGGGTGCCTTGCGGTTCGAGCGGGGCGGAATGACCGGCATCATACCCAGTTCCAGGATGTGCTGGCGAAACTCCTGGGCATCGTACCCTTTGTCGGCCAGTACGTGCTCGCCAGCATAACCGGCGATTAACTCCTCCGCCTGGGTGATGTCGTGCTGTTGCCCGCCGGTCAGGATGAATCGCAAGGGGTTGCCCAAGCCGTCCACGCTCACGTGAATCTTGGTGCTGAACCCGCCGCGGCTCCGGCCCAAGGCCTGGGCAGCCTGGCCACCCTTTTTGGGGGAGCTCCCGCCGCGCAAGGGTGCGCCCGGACCACCGTGCTGTCGATGATCAGGTATTCCAGATCCGCGTCGTCGCAGAAATGTTGATGCATTTGTGCCCAGACGCCTTGGTCAGTCCAACGGGCGAATCGTTTGTAGACGCTGTTCCAGTTCCCGTATTCGGCTGGCAGCAGTCGCCATTGGGCCCCAGAGCGGTTAATCCATAAGACGGCCTCGACAAAACGCCGGCAATCCGCTTCCTGGCCAACGTACAGGCCGGTGCAGCCACGCAAGAAATCGAGAATCCTAGCCCACTGTTCTGGTGATAGTCTGATGTTTGACATACAGCCATTATAATGAAATGTCAACACGCCCTAGTCAAATGGTCGAGTTGCCCGGACACGCCGGCCCAAATCACGCGCGGATTGCCCCTCGGCGGAAACGTGCCCACGCCGGACAGGGTGAGATTCGGAGTGACCGCCCCCGCCAGTTCACGTCGCAAGCCGGCGATTATCCCAGGGACCTGCGCGGTGTCAGTGTTGCCCAGGAACCTCAGGGTCAGATGCATACCGGCGAGATCAACCCACCGCACGCCGGCGGGGACGCGCGCCGCCAACTGGTGCGTCACGCCGCCTAACGACTCAATCCAGTCGGGCGGCAGCGGTAACGCGATGAAGGTGCGAATATTTTCTGCCGCGTGGCTCACCGTTTCAACTCGTCGCGCAGCTGTTTCAACTGCGAATACCACCCGGTCAGATCGGCCAACGAGTAACGAGCATTGGCCGGACTCGGATTGGGCACCACGAATACGATGCAGTCGCCGATAGTGTCAGTCTGGCGTCCCAGTTCGATCCGGCCGGCGCGGACTTTGCCCTCAGCGTATCGCAAATAGCTACGGAAAGCGGTGAGTCCCTGGAAACAGGCGATCAAGGGCTCGTGTTCAAGTAACCTGCGGCGCAGGACCGGAGCATCCCGGCGATAGTCGGCAGCAGTCAACCCTGACGCCTGAGGCGTGGCCCGTTTGACCAGGTCGGTGAACCCGATGCCTACATCAAGCAGGCTGCCGTCGTCCTCGGGCCCAACGCACCGTTCAGCCAGATTGGCGGCGCTGATCGCCAACCAGAATCGGTTGCGCGGATTTGCAAAGTAATGCCCGGCGCGCACGGAATACTCGGACGGGTTGATTCCGATGAGCACTATGTCCAGACCGTGGCGCAGGTAGTCCGGCAGCGTTTCGGCATCGGGGTTGTGTTGCGGAGCGGTCATGCCGGCGCCAGTCCCAACAGGGACGCCGCGTTTTCACTCATGATGGCGTCGTGCTCCGCCCGACCGAGACCGGCGTCTTGAACATAGTCCACAACTCGCCGGTGTCGGAGCAGCGGGTAATCCGTGCCAAACAGGATGTGTTCGGCTCCAGCCGTGGCAACAGCAGCGCGAATAGCATCAGAGCGATACAAGAACGGAAGCGCCGCGGTGTCATACCAAACGTTTTTCAAAGCGGCCGATACTTCCGGCATGGCAGCGTAAAACGGCAAGCCACCGCCCAGGTGAGCAAGCACGATGCGGTTGTTGGGGAAATGTCGCGCGAAAACCAGCAGGCGTTCCGGCGTGGTTGCTCCTTTACCTGGGTACAGATGCCCCACCGGTTCTGATGCGTGGATGGTGATGGGCAGGTTCCGGCGCAACAGCTCGTCCATGAGAGGTGCCAGAACATCGAAATTGGTGATTTCGAACTGCTGGGTATCGGCGTGCAGTTCACCGATTCCGACGGCTCCCAAATCGAAACTACGCCTGGCTTCATCAACTGCGGCAGCGCCCCAAACGGGGTTCACAGATGCAAAGGCAGACAACCTGTCCGGGTGAGCGCGGGCTGCCTGGAGCAGATAATCGTTCACCTCAACGGCAATGGCGGCGTCCGTCCAACCAAATCCCATCACTACCGCGCGGTCGATTCCGGCGGTGTCCATGTCGCGCAGCAACTCATCGGCATCAGCGATGAGACTTCCGGGATGGGGAAATAGCTCAGCAAAAGTCGCATCTCGGGCGGTAAGGTCATGATGCCGGCCAGCGAACTCGGGCGGCATCAGGTGGCAATGGGCATCTATAATCATGGTTACATAACGGGCGATTGGGCACCTTGCTAACGCTCGTTAGTATAGGGTATTTGGGGAACATGGCGGGATTTTGCTAACGAGCGCGCGGTCGTTCGCAGATAGTGTTCGTCGATTATCCAGCCGTCAAATGTCCCCGCTCACGCTGAGGTTTTCGAGGGGCCACCGTGAGCCCATCGAACCATGAGTTTGCGCCCTTCTGGCCACTCGAGATGTTCCTTCGAAGAACTCAGGATACACGGCGTAGTCAAAATCTGAGGACAGTCAATGCACCCGGCTCGCAACAGCCGCGATGTGGACACCGCCCAACACGGCGCATATAATCGAACCCGCCGTCCCACACTCCCATGCTAAGCAGCAGGTGACACTTTGTCCGCAGTGACCCAACCCGTACTAGCCGTCGACGAAATGCGAACCACGTCGCAGGAATTACGTCGTGACAGCCTGGAAATGATATACCGCGCCGGCAGTGGTCACCCCGGCGGTTCTTTGTCGGAAATGGACATCTTGGTGGCGCTCTATTTCGGTGTTATGAGATACGATGCGGCCGATCCGGGGTGGATTGACCGCGACCGATTCATCCTCAGCAAAGGGCACGCATCGCCCGGTTTTTACGCAACGTTGGCCAGGGCTGGGTATTTCGATCGCGAGGAGCTGGCCTCGTATCGACGCACCGATGGCCTGCTGCAAGGACACGCTCACCCGATCACTCCGGGCGTCGAAATGAACTCTGGCTCGTTGGGTATGGGCTTGTCGTTCGCGCTGGGTCACGCCTTGGCCGCCCGGTTGGACGGACGCAACTACCGGGTGTTTGCCCTGCTCGGCGACGGCGAGTGTCAGGAAGGCCAGGTGTGGGAAGCCGCCATGTCCGCCGCCCATCATAAGGCGACCAACCTGGTAGCCATCGTAGACCGCAACCGCATCCAGAACGACCGGTTCACCGACGAGGTGATGACCCTGGAACCGCTGGGAGACCGGTGGCGTGATTTCGGCTGGAACGTGTTGCACTGCGACGGGCACAAGCATGACGAAATCCTCGACACACTCCGAGCGGCGATTGAATCGGGGCCATCCGTAATCATCGCGGATACCGTCAAAGGTAAGGGGGTCAGTTTCATGGAAAACAACCCCGGCTTCCACGGGAGAGCCCCTAACCAGGAAGAGTACGAAGCAGCGTTGAAGGAGTTGGCCTGATGGCAACCACCCGGGAAATGGTCGCCAACCGTGAAGTCTACGGCCGAACCCTGCTGACCATGGCCGAGGACTACCCCGATATCGTGGTGCTGGGCGGGGACCTGAATGTTTCTACCTTCGTGCACCTCTGGCGGGATCAATACCCGGACCGTTTTTTTGACTTTGGGCCCGCCGAGCAGAATATCGTTGGCGTCGCGGCTGGTCTTGCCGCCGCCGGTAAAATTCCGTTCGTCAGCACCTTCAGCGTATTCGGCACTGGTCGTCCGTACGACCAGTTGCGCGTGCTCATATCCCAGCCTTCTTTGAACGTTAAACTGGTATGCACCCACGCCGGCATCCTGACCGGCGAAGACGGAATGTCTGCTCACAGCATCGAAGACCTGGCATTGATGTGCGCGCTGCCGTCATTCAGGGTAGTTACGCCGGCCGATTCTGTGGAAACGGAGCAGGTAATCCGATCCGCTGCCGCCACTAACGGCCCGGTTTACGTGCGGCTGCCCAGGGCTGCTACGCCCGTGGTGCACACCAACGGGTACAGGTTCAACATGGCCGGAGCAGATACCCTGCGGCCCGGCAACGATGTCAGCATCATCACCGCTGGATCGCTGGTGGCCCCGGCTCTGGATGCCGCCGACAGCCTGGCCGACAAGGGCATTGACGCCAGGGTTATTAACTTGCACACGTTGGCGCCCGTACACGAAGAAACCATCGTTGCTGCCGCCCGCGAAACCGGCGCCCTGGTTACCGCCGAGGAACACTACATCCACGGCGGCCTGGGTAGCGTGGTTGCTGGGGTCGTTGCCCGGCAATGCCCGGTTCCGATTGAAATGATGGCCCTGAAGGGTTACACCGGCTCTGGCCCAGCCTACGAACTGATGGCTAAAAATGGCTTGACCGCCGAAGGCGTTGAACAAGCAGCGCTACAGGCCGTCAGCCGGAAACGCGCGTAACGAATGTCAGCCCGGCTTGCTGTGCGGTAAAACCGCCGGTGTCAGACGGTAATTAGTCTCCGGAACCCGCTGGTGGAGGCAACGGCCCGTGGCCGTGCCCGTTTCCATTCCCGCTGTAATCGCCCTCGCCGTCATCGCTGAACACTCGGATTTCAGTGCCCTGAAATACGTGATACAGGTGCGATTCCCGCTCTGAACCCACGGTGTTCAGCATATCGGCGTCGATGTCGGCGATAATTTCCTCAATCTGATCTGAAGTCAGACTTTGGTCGATGGCGATGGCGATATGCGCGATCCCGGGCAGAAAGTGAGTATCGATTCGGCCCACCGCATTCTCCCCGTCCAGGATAAGAAACGCCTCTGAGTTGGCGGTGCGGACTTCACGTTCGTAGTCGTAAGGCACGATTGTTACGTCATTCCCTTATCTGGCCGTCGCCGCGCACAATCCATTTATAGGATGTCAACTCGCGCAGGCCGAGGGGACCACGGGCGTGATACTTCTGGGTGCTGATCCCAACCTCCGCGCCCAGGCCGAACTGAGAGCCATCGGTGAACCGCGTGCTGGTGTTGTGGTACACGGCGGCGGCATCCACCTCGTTCAGAAAACGCTGGGCGGCTTCGTGGTCCTGGGTTACGATGGCTTCAGAGTGCCCCGAACCGTAAACCTGGATGTGATTCAACGCATCGTCCAGGCTATCCACGATTTTCACGGCTGCGATGAGAGCGAGGAACTCTCGGCCCCAGTCATCCTCATTGGCCGGCGTCGTGTGCAGCCCTGCTCCGGGACCCAGGATGCTCAACGCCCGGTGATCACAACGCATCTCAACTCCGGCGTCGTTCAGCCGGGACGCGATCTCAGGCAAACAGCGCGCCGCAGCATCCGCATGAATCAGCACCGCATCCAGGGCGTTGCACACCGTGGGGCGCTGAACTTTGGCGTTAAAGATGATGCTGGCGGCCATATCTGTGTCGGCGTCGCGGTCAACGTAGGTGTGGCAGACGCCGACCCCTCCAGTGAGCACTGGCATGGTCGCTTTTGCTGCCACGTAATTAATCAAGTCACTGCCACCACGGGGGACCAGCAGATTGATGTGTTGCTTCATCCCCAGCATTACATCTACCAGAGAGCGATCGGTGTCATTGACGAATTGCACCGCGTCGGTGGGCAAACCCGCTTCACCCATGGCCCGATGAACCAACCGTACCAGCGCCGAGTTGGAGCGCAGGGTTTCTTTGCCTCCCCGCAGGATACAGGCGTTGCCCGATTTGAGCGCGAGCGAAACGATGTCAGTGGTAACGTTGGGCCGGCTCTCATAGATGCTGGCAATAACACCCAGAGGGATGCGACGTTTTTCCACTTTCAGCCCGTTTTCCATCACAAAAGATTCCAGGAGTTCACCCGCCGGGTCGGGCAGCGCGGCAACTCCGCGAACATCGGCGGCCATGCCGTTTAGGCGGTCCGGGGTGAGCAACAGGCGGTCCAAAAAGGCATCGCTGATGCCAGCGTACTGGGCGTCTCGGTAATCTGCCGCGTTGGCTTCCAGCACCGCGCTTTGCTCGGTTTCCAGGACGCTGGCAAGGTTCTGTAAGGCGTGGTTTTTAGCGCACGTCGGCAACCGGGCCAGCACCGACGATGCGGCTTGGGCGGCGGCGCCCTGTTGGTAAAGTAAGTGGGCGGCGGTCATCGGTTGTTCTCCTGAATGCCAAGGCGGCGACGACTACAGCAACACCAGGTTGTTGCGATGCACCACTTCCTGGCCGTATTGGTAGCCGAGCGTCTCAACTATGCGGTCGGAACGGATCCCGCGAATGAGATCGATGTCTCCAGCTGAGTAATTGGAGATTCCACAGGCCACCTGGCTCCCAACCTCGTCTACTACGTAAATGATATCTCCCCGGCCAAAATCCCCCACCACACCCCGAACGCCCGCCGGAAGGAGACTGACGCCGTTGCGTTGCAGAGCGGACACCGCGCCAGCGTCCACCACGACGGCGTGCGAATCGCTGTCGCCGGCGCAGCTGATCATCCAGCGCTTGCGGGCTTCCAACTTGCTGTCCGCCGGTCGGAAGTAGGTGCCAGTCGGTTCGCCGCCCACGACACGCAACACGACGTTCTCATCGCGCCCACGGCAGATGGTCATGGCGATACCAGACGTGGTAACCAGTCGGGCGGCATCGAGTTTCGTCGGCATACCACCCCGGGCCCAGGCGTTGCGATGCCGGCCCGCCATAGCCGTAACACCGTCATCGACCAGATCGACCACCGGCACCAGAGTCGCATCGGGATCAATTTTAGGGTCGGCGGTATACAGGCCGTCGACATCCGACAGAATGACGAGCAGATCAGCGTCGATCAGGGCGGCGATCAGAGCGGACAGGCGGTCGTTGTCGCCAAAAACTTCACCAATCTCATCCGAAGCCACCACGTCGTTTTCGTTTACGATGGGCACAATGCCCAACTCGAGCAAAGAAAGCAGTGTGTTGCGGATGTTAAGGTATGACTGACGTTGGGTCGTGTCATTTATCGTCAGCAGCGCCTGCGCTACGCAAACGCCGTGGTGGCCGAATAGCTCCGTGTAGGTCTGCATCAGCCGACCTTGACCCAATGCCGCCAGCACCTGCCGCGTCGAAATATCAGGCATATCCGGCACGTTGTTGGACTCGGCCAAAGCCTGCCGGCCCGCTGCGATTGCGCCCGAAGTTACTAGGAGCATCTGAACCTCTTGCTCGTTCACCAACTGGCTGATTTGCCGCACCAAATCGGCCATCACCGCAGCGTCCAGAGCCACAGACTTTGGCGCCCCGCCGGAACTGCTGCCGGTAAGCACATTGGTGCCGGCTTTCACAACCACCCGGCGGTATGCGGTCGACTTCATTGATGTGTCTCAGGAACGGGATGCGCCAGGACGACCACGGCGCCTTGCGGTTAATTGCTCGGTCACAGGATTGGGCGAGGTGCCGTGAATTATATCACGCACTGTTTGGCGCACCTTGAAATCCACCGCACCGGGGGCGTAAAATTCTAGCATGGAGTTGGCTGTGGTCAGTCCCGCTTCGGCGTGTACGACCCCTACGTCGCCGTCAGACAACACGAACAAACGGCAGGAATATGGCTCTATCCGGTCTGCTTTCTTTACTCGGCTCACAGCCGTTTATCCAGCGCCATCTGCGCAATTTGCGCGCTGAGCGCGCCCGAGCGAGTTTGACGGTGCCAGCCGACCACCAACCGGTGTACGTCGGCACCCTTTGGCATCTGCAACAGCGGCCAATCGTGGTGATCACGCCCCGCCTGGAAGACGCCCGACGACTCCACGACCAGCTTTTAACCTACCTTGGCGAAGACGTTCCGGTATTCCTGCTGCCCGAACCGGAAGTGCTGCCCTTCGAGCGTCTGGCGGTGGACGCGCGCTCGGTAAATCAACGGCTGACGGCGTTAGGGGCGCTGGCAACTCTGGGGCAGGCTGAAGCGGACGAAATTCCTCCATTGGTGGTCACATCGGTCTCGGCAGCATTGCGTCTGACGCTGCCGCCGCATCTGGTAGCAGGTAAACACCCTACGCCCCATCACCCCGACCGCCTGCAGAAAGGTGGCCGCATCCATTCCCTCGACGCGTTGCTGTCGGCGTGGGTCGAATTGGGATACCGGAATGAACCCCAGGTGGACACGCCAGGAAGTTTCAGCTTGCGCGGAGGCATTCTGGATGTGTTCCCCCCCGACGCGGAACTCCCGTACCGCATCGAGTTGTGGGACGACGAGATCGACACCATTCGCAGGTTCGACCCCGAAACGCAACGGTCGGTGGAGGAGGTAGACCGCGTTCGCGTCATCGCCGCCGCTGAGCAGTTGCCCGACCTGGTCAACCCAGACGTTTTCGACGAGCGGTGCCGCCACATCGATCTTTCACCATGTTCTCCGACCTCCGTCGCGCGGTTTCAGGAAGAATTGGGCACCCTGCTGGCCCATCCGAATCCCGAAACGGTGTCTTATTACAACGGCCTGCTCAACAGCAACACCTTCGCCGAATACCTGCCCGCTGACACTCTGGTCGTTTTCGACCGGCCCGCTCGACTGCAAGGAGAAGCGGAAGAGCTGGCAGAGAAATACCGCCAGCAACGCGAAACCCGCCAAAATCGCGGCGAACTGCCATACGGCTTCCCCTCACCCAACACCGACTGGAGCACGTTGCTGGAACAAATGGATGGAGCCGGCATCGCCACGGTGGGCCTGGAACGCTGGGCCACTGACAACGACAACCAGGTTGTGCAACCGTTGCCAGATACAATGGCGGGCCTGTCGTTTTTCACCGCTGACGTGGCGGACCGAGTTAGCAACGGCGGCGCAGTTGTTGCCGTCAGTCAACACGCCAGCCGGTTGGAAGAAGTCCTGAGCGATGCCGGGGTGAAGTCCCAACTGGTGGAAACGTTGCCGACTCGTCCGAGGAGCGGCCAGGTGTATTTAATTGCCGGCGGCCTGCGTAAGGGTTGGCAAACCGAAGGATCCGAGACCAACTCCGGGGTAGCCGTGTATACCGATGCCGAGTTGTTTGGCACGGTCAAGGAACGTCGTTATCGAGCGCCTCGGGTCAGGCGGGATATGGGCGAAGCGGTAACGCTGGCCGAATTGACGCCCGGCAGTTACGTGGTTCACATTGACCATGGGGTGGCCCGTTTTGCCGGAACAACCCACCTGGATACTCCCGGCGACGAACGGGAATATCTGGTGCTGGAATATGCTGGTGACGACCGACTATATGTACCGACCGAGCAGCTGGATCGATTGGGGTCATACGTCGCCGCAACCGACGAGCAACCGACACTAACCCGATTGGGCGGTAACGAATGGCAGCGCATCAAAGAGCGGGCTAAAGGCGCAGCACGTGAAATCGCGGAGGAGTTACTCCGCCTCTACGCCACGCGCGAATCCGTGGACGGCCATCGCTTTGGGCCGGACGCGACCTGGCAACGCGACCTGGAAGACTCCTTCCCCTACGTCGAGACCCCCGACCAGATGCGCGCCATCGATGAAGTCAAAGGCGATATGGAAGTATCCCGCCCCATGGATCGGTTGATTTGTGGAGATGTGGGCTACGGAAAAACCGAGGTTGCGCTGCGAGCGGCATTCAAAGCGGTGAACGAAGGTATGCAGGTGGCCGTGTTGGTGCCAACCACCGTTCTGGCCCAACAGCACTACGCGACGTTTGCCGAACGGTTGGCGCCGTACCCGGTTAAGGTTGACGTATTGAGCAGATTCCGCACCCACAAGGAGCAGGCCGCCGTGGTCGATGCCGCCAAGACCGGCGGTGTCGATATCGTCATCGGTACTCACCGCATCTTGCAGAAGGACGTTGCCTTCAGCAACCTGGGACTCGTGATCGTGGACGAAGAACACCGGTTCGGCGTGGCCCACAAAGAGCGGTTGAAGCAAATGCGCGCCGAAGTGGACGTGCTCACCCTCAGCGCCACGCCCATCCCGCGTACCCTGCACATGGCCCTGGCCGGCGTCCGGGACATGAGCGTCATACATACGCCGCCCGAAGCTCGTTTGCCGGTGCGGACTTTCGTTTCAGAAGACAGTGGCGAACTCGTGCGAGAGGCAATCCTGCGGGAAATCGAACGCGATGGGCAGGTCTTTTTCCTGCACAACCGCGTCCGCACTATTCACCAGGTTGCCGAAGACCTCAGCAAGTTGGTTCCGGAAGCGCGGATATTGGTCGGCCACGGCCAGATGCCGGAAAACGAGCTGGAAGACGTGATGGTGGAATTCTCCAATCGTGAGGCCGACGTTCTGGTTTGCACCACCATCATCGAGTCCGGTCTGGATATGCCCAACGTTAACACCATCATCATCGATCGTGCTGACCGGTTCGGCCTGGCTCAGCTCTACCAGCTGCGCGGGCGCGTCGGACGCGGCGATCATCGGGCCTACGCCTACCTGCTGCTGCCTGACCACAGGGAGATAACCGAAGCAGCCAGCCAGCGAATTCACGCCATCCTGGAAGCCACGGAACTCGGCGCCGGATTCCGAGTTGCCATGCGCGACCTGGAAATTCGCGGCGCTGGCAACCTGTTGGGCGCCGACCAGAGCGGTCAAATTCATGCCGTGGGACTGAATCTGTACTCCCAACTGCTGAGCCAGGCCGTTGAAGAACTTAGTCGTAACGGCAGCGCTGCGGTCCAGACTGAAATCGAACCACCCCCTCGCATCGATTTGCCGATACCGGCCAGTATTCCGGAAGACTATATCGCCCATCTGCCGGCTCGATTGGCTTTTTACCAACGGTTGTCGCAAATCACCGACCGAACCCATATCGGAGCAGTGCGCTCCGATATGCAAGACCGTTTCGGCCCGCCGCCCATCGAGGTTGAAAACCTGCTGGCGGTAACCGACCTCCGGTGCCTCGGCGCTGCCGCCGGGGTCGAATCGCTCAGCTCTCCGACCGCGGGAACGGTCACGGTAGTGTTTCGTCAGGCAGTCGGCGATGCGAGGCTGGCGTTGCAAAAAACGCTGGGCACGGCAGTGAAGGTGGGTCGGCGGGATATGGAAGTGCGGGTTGCCGCGGACGCGGATTACGGATTGGCCCGCTTGGGCAGGACTCTACGCCGGGTGATTGCCTTCATTGATGAGATGCACCAAGCGATGCAGGCTGCCCAGGCAGCGTCCCTCGACACTGCGCCCTCCGCAGAGGACGACGGCAGCGGCGACGTCAAGCGCCCGGGGCGTCGGCGCAATCGCAACCGAACCAGGCAACCCGCCGCCGCTGATTGAATGCTATCCTTCTCTAGAGTCGGCGCCAATAAGGTTGGGGGTTTCGACGCGCCTTTGGCGTCGGCGCAGGACGACAAATATTACCACTGCTATCCCGAATGCAAGGAGTCCTACCGCAATGCCGGCGCCAATCAGAGCGTTCACAGCCCATTTCTCCGTAGTCGATAGCGCCACACGCAGGTGGGCATTAGGAGTGTCGCCGTCGGATTGCTGTCCCGCCAAACCGTAGGTCCAGCTTTCCGGCTCGCCGAAAGTGGCTGCATAATCCATCAGGCTACGCAGGTCGGCGGATTTGACCACCATTTCTATGTTTACGTAGTAGTCATCGCCATCCCGCCTTTCATTCAGCGTTTCCGTAAATCCGCCGAGACCGTGCGCCCGATTGCGAATTTCCGTAGCGACCGCGACCGGGTCGTTGACGGAAAGCACCAGCTCGGCGCCAACGTCAACATTGCCCCCGACCGTGAGGTTCAGAGCGGCATTCGGTATATCGCCGGCCGGAACGGCTCCCACCGAGCTGAGCTGGCGGTTGCCGACCTCTCCCAATGTACTGGCGTACTGCATCAGGGACTCCAAGTCGCTGGGTTTCACGTAGGCAGTCAACTCGATAATCCGGTTACGGTCGTTTTGGTATTCCAATTTGCGCCCGATGTATCCGCCCAACGCCTCGGCGCGCGCAACGACTGAGTCGGCGACACCGCTCGGGTCTCCAGCTGCCAGCGATATATTGCCCTCGGGAGGCTCAGCAGCGAAGCGATTGGGCAAGGACAGGTTAACGGCTATCAGCGAGGTCGCTATCCGATTGGTCAGGTCGCGCTGGGTGGCCTCCACGTGTTCGATGTCCGAACGGACTTCCGAGATGCGCCGTTCGATGTCAATGATGTCTTCAACGGTGCGAGCGTTCTCCAGCAATACGATGAGTCGTTCTTCCTGGGTGTACCAGGCTTTCAGGTTCGCCTCGTTATCGATCAGACGTTCGGTAACGTCGGTAGAGGAAACACCCTCATCGGTTGCGCGCCCCAGCCCGCGCAGGGCGTCCATAGTGTTGTCAAAGCGGCCGGCTGGTACGCGCAGGTTCACGTTGGCGGAACGGTAGCCGCCTTCCCCATAAATTTCCGCCGATTCTACCCAACCGTCTCGCTGGGCCGCCAACAACTCCACCTGGCGAACCGCGGGGTCGATGTCGTCAACTTCCAGGCTGATCCAAGCCTCCACGATCAGCTGCCGGCCGGCTTGCGGTTGAGGAGACGCTAGCTCGTCGCCCGAGGAAGTATTTTGAGATTGTGCGGCCGGACGGGGCGATGGGGTCGGGACGGCAGCAGCCACAGCAGCAGCGATAGTTGCCGCCGGGGCAACAGGGCTGCGCGGCTGACGATTTCGCGCTGTCTGGCCTTGAGGTCCGCGACCCCCTGCTGGACCTTGCACTCCGAGAGGCGCTGAATCTTCGTCGATACGCTGTGATTCCTCGGCAGACCCCTCGCTAGAGTCTGATGTATCGGAATCGTGAGTAGCCGGGGCAGCAGCGCCGCCACACCCGAGCACCACTGCAACGGCCACGAAGATGACGACCAGGGCGAGTGAAGTGAAACGAATCCGCGGGTTCGATACCTCCATTGCTAATCCTCCGGCTTGAGATACGTTGCCTATAGTACGGCATTGCGCCCTTTGTGGATTGACGGCACAAGGGGCTCCTCATGGTATTATTAACCCGATAGTCGGGGTGTAGCGCAGTGGCTAGCGCGCCACGTTCGGGACGTGGAGGTCGGTGGTTCGAATCCACTCACCCCGACCATCTCTTTGCCCTGATGGGTTCGCCCTACTGTGGCATCCTGAATCGATGCACCGGGCCCATTGGTTCCTCACTGCTATAATGTCGGCAGCACAATCGTCAGGAGGCGCAGGATGGCCCGCCGCAGTTTCTGGGCGTGGGGAATGGAAGACCAGCAACCGTCGCACGAGCAATATGTCGCGATGGCGCAGCGGTTGCACGATCGGTACGGCGCCACCCTAGAGCTTCCCAAACCACCAACCGATGCAGACCTGAACCTGCGTAAGCCCCGCATTCTGCCACACCCCCTGGTCGCTGAATATTGCTCCACCGACGACCATGACCGGGCGTCCCATAACTACGGTCGAAGTTTCAGAGACCGCATCCGCGGGTTCAACTGCCAGTTTCCCAACCCTCCCGACGTAATTGCCTTTCCGCGCACCGAAGCCGAAGTGACAACCGTACTCGACTGGTGCTCAAACTCCAGTATCGTAGCAATCCCATACGGCGGTGGGAGCACCGTGGTTGCCGGCGTTGAACCCCCCGAAAGTAACGCCGTGGTTACCATCGACCTTACGCGACTGGACCAGGTACTGGAAATCGACGAGACATCACGGGCGGCGCGCATCCAGGGCGGTGTGCTGGGGCCGGCGCTGGAAGCGCAACTGCGTCCGAAGGGATATACCCTCCGGCACTTCCCTCAAAGTTTTGAGTTCTCAACCCTTGGCGGCTGGATCGCCACCCGCAGCGGCGGGCACTACGCAACCAACCACACTCACATCGACGATTTCGTGGAGTCGGTACGGATGGTTACCCCATCGGGAGTTTGGGAGTCGCGGCGACTACCCGGCAGCGGCGCCGGCCCGTCACCCGACCGGATGGTCATCGGCAGTGAGGGGATCCTGGGCATCATCACCGAAGCATGGATGCGTATTCAGGCACGCCCCCGATTTCGCGGGTCGGCGGGCGTAGTTTTCGAAAGCATGGAAGCCGCATCCGAAGGTGCCCGCCTCATCGCCCAAGCCAAAATGTGGCCGGCCAACCTGCGTATGCTCGATCCTGCGGAAGCGCAAGACTTCGCCAATCTGGACGGTAAACAGGCGTTGCTGATTATCGGGTTCGAGTCTGCTGAATTGCCCCAGGGAGACAACATTCGCCAGGCCGTGGCCATCGCCCGGGACGCCGGCGGAACGATTGCCGAGGACAATATCGTGGTCGCTGATGCTGCCCAGCGTTCAGACACGTCCGCCGGGCGACAAGGCGCGGTGGGGAGTTGGCGCAACTCGTTCATCAACGCCCCGTATGAAAGGAACACCACCATTGGATTTGGCGTGGTTGCTGAAACCTTCGAAACCGCGATCACGTGGGACCGGTGGCCAGCCATGGATGCTCGCATCCGTTCGGATTTGCAAGACACCTTGCAACGCACCTGCGGCAACGGCCGCGTTTCCTGCCGATTCACCCATGTATATGCCGACGGGCCCGCTCCCTATTACACGTTTGAAGCCCTGGGCAAGGTCGGCGGTGAATTGGATGCCCACGCCGCAATCAAACAGGCTGCATCCGATGCTGTGATGGCGGCCGGCGGCACCATCACACACCATCATGCCGTAGGGCGGGCGCACCGTCCCTGGTATGACGAACAACGTCCCGACCCGTTCGCCGAGGCGTTGCGGGCGACCAAACGTGCTCTGGATCCCAATGGCATCCTGAATCCCGGCGTGCTGATAGACCCATAGCATCACAGGAGGAACTGTCCGATGCGAGGCGTAATATTTATCGGCGACCGCGAGATCGAAATCCGCAATTTGAACGATCCTCAACCCGGGCCCGGCGAAGTGGTCATCGCGATGAAAGCCTCCGGTTTATGCGGCAGCGACTTGCGCCATTACCGGGCCGCCAGGGCAGATCGCGGCGATCCGGCCAACCTGAAAGTCGCGGGACACGAACCGTGCGGGGTGATTGCCGAGATTGGCTCAGGCGTTACCGAAGTGGAGGTTGGCGACCGGGTGATGATGCACCACTACATCGGCTGCCGAACCTGCACCATGTGTCGTATCGGCTACACACAGATGTGCCTGAACGGTTCTACCGTTTACGGCACTGGCGCCAACGGGGGCCACGAAGACTATCTCATCTGCCCGGCCTACACGTGCGTAAAGATGCCCGACGGGTTGGATTTTGATGAAGGCGCGGCCTGCTCCTGCGGCACCGGCACCGCGTTTCACGCCTTGAAACGGTTGCGTCTGGCCGGGGACGACACCATCGCCATTTTCGGCCAGGGGCCGGTCGGAGCCAGTGGCACGATGTTTGCCAAGGCGATGGGCGCCCGTGTCATCGCGGTGGACGTGGATAACGAGCGTTTGCAGTTAGGTCAGCGTCTGGGCGCTGATGTCTGCATCGACGCCAGCACGCAGAATCCGGTCGAAGCCATTCGGGAGCTAACTCACGGCGAGGGTGCGCCGGCTACTCTGGACTGCACCGGCCGGCCGGAAGCACGTATCAATGCAGTGGACGCTGCCATGCTGTGGGGCCGAGTTTGTTTCGTCGGCGAAGGCAACACCACCACCTTCGACGTGAGCCCGCAAATCATCCACAAACAGTTGACGATTTTGGGCTCCTGGACTTTCAGCCTCAACGGACTGGAAGAAGTGGCGCGCTTCGTCGTTGACCGCCAAGTTCCGCTCAAGGACCTGTTTACTCACCGCTTCAGGCTGGACGAAGCCGACGCCGCCTACAAACTATTTGACGCTGGGGGCACCGGCAAAGTCTGCTTTACCTGGGACTGAACCTGCATCGTCGCCCCGCCTCGATCACTCGGTGAGGAGCTGGGGCAATACCTTCTTGTTGAACAGGCGCAGTGACGCGGTCTGTAGTTCGTCGGACATCAGGTTGCCGTAGTTGATCTCGTAGATGCACTGATCAAGGCCCAGGGTTTCCTCGAGGTCGGCCAAGCGGTCGGTAACCTGGGCCGGTGTGCCGTAGACGACCTTATCCCGCAGCCAGTCGTCGTAATCCATGCCCAGGATGCGCCGGCTCTGCTCAGCCCAGTCGCCCGAGGTTCCGGTTCGACCGGCGTAGGAACCTACCCGGTTGCCCAGCCGCGTTATCGAGTTCACGGCCGAATCCTTGGGGTTCAGGTAGGCCCGCTCGGCGTCCTCGTTGACATAAACCGGCACACGTAGACCCACCTTGCCCTCACCGGGATGGCCGGCGTTTTTCCAAGCCGCGCGGTAGGCGGCGGTATGCTCGGCGAGTTCGTCCAGGGTGAACACGCGGGACGGATTGACGATGAGCGGGTAACCCATGGCGCCCACGATGGGGAAGCTTTCCGCGGACGTGACGCCAATGGTGATGGGCGGGTGCGGCTGTTGGTAGGGCCGCGGCGTCACCGTCAGTTCGTCGCAGGAAAAGTGCTCGCCGTGAAAGGAGAAGGTTTCCTGAGTCCAGGCGGTCACCACCACCTCCAGGAATTCGTCGAAGCGACTTCGGCTCTCTTCAAATGAGACGTTGAACCCTTCGTGCACGTTGGGGAAGGTTCCGCGACCGATGCCCATCTCCAGCCGGCCATCGCTGATGTGGTCCAGCACCGCCATTTCCTCGGCCACGCGGATGGGGTGACCCAGCGGCAGGCAGTACACCGCCGTCCCGATCCGCATGGTGCTGGTTTTGGCGGCGATGGCCGTCGCTATGGTTACCGGCGATGCCAGCACGCGTTCCATGTTGAAGTGGTACTCGGCCAGCCACACTGATTTCACGCCCAAATCCTCGGCCTCCTGCACCAGCCGGAACGACTGTACAAAAGCGTCGTGGTGGTCGCCGTCGATGGGCCGTGGGAATTCTAGGAACAGTCCGAACTCCATGATAATCCTCCTGATACAAATGTCGTTCGGTAATAAACCGACTCGTCGTGACGGTAGCTTGCTGCTGACGATAACTCGCCGCTGGCGGTAATTTGTTAAACCTGCGAACCCTGAATCCGGCGTTCGTGTCCCTGCCACTCTTTATCCCTGAGGATAAATTTCTGAATCTTGCCAGTGGCCGTCTTGGGTAAATCGCCAAACTCGACGCTTTTGGGCGCTTTGAAGTGGGCAATGCGGTCGCGCGTAAAGCCGATGATTTCGTCGGCAGTAACGGTTCCGCCGGCACGGGGCACCACGAAAGCCTTGGGCACTTCTCCCCAATGTTGGTCTGGTACGCCCACCACGCAAACTTCAAGCACGCCCGGATGTTCCATGATGACCTTTTCCACTTCCTGGCTGGAAATATTCTCGCCGCCGGAAATGATGATGTCCTTGGAACGGTCCTGCAACTCGATGTAGCCATCGGGATGCTGCACTGCCAGGTCTCCCGAATGGAACCAACCGCCGCGAAACGCTTCCTCGGTGGCCGGCCCGTCCTTGTAATAACCCTTCATCACGGCATCGCCGCGCATTACTACCTCGCCCATCGTCTCGGCATCGCGAGGTACGTCTTGCATGTCTTCATCCACCACGCGCAACCCGACACCGTAAACCATATAGGGCACGCCCTGGCGCGCTTTGACATGGGCCAGGTCTTCGGAACTCATCCGGTCCCACTCCGGTTGGGGTGCGGCTACCGTGCACGGCCCATAGGTTTCCGTCAGGCCGTAAACGTGGATGATTTCTGCGCCCATCCCTTCAATGGTACGGATAACCTGCGGAGCCGGTGGGGCGCCGGCGGTCATAATAGTGAGGCCGGTAAGATCGGCGGTGGCAGCCTCCGGCGCGGAGTACAGCCCAGTGAGCACGGTCGGAGCGGCGCAAAGGTGGGAGACTGATTCCTCGCGAATCAGCCGGTACACCTCGGCAGGGTCAACGCGGCGCAGGCAAACGTGGGTCCCGCCAACCGCAGTGACGGCCCACGGGAAACACCAGCCGTTGGCGTGGAACATTGGCAGCGTCCAAAGGTACACGCTGCGCCAGTTCATCCCTGTCTCCATGGCCTCGCCAATGGCGTTTAGGTAGGTGCCGCGGGGGGTATATTCGACGCCCTTTGGCATCCCGGTAGTTCCAGACGTGTAGTTAATGGTAGTGGTGTCGTTTTCGGATGCCGGCCCGGGCAGTTCCGCGAGAGGTTCAACCGCAGCGAGCCACTGTTCATACTCAGGGCCGGGGATGTCGTCGGCCAGCGGCACCGTGTCCCGTACCTGCACGTAGGTTTCAATGCCGGGGCATTCACCGCGCAGTTGACGCACGGTGTCTGCCAACTCAGAATCGAACACGAGGACTTTGGAACCGGAGTGGTTCAGAATGTACGCGATTTCACGGGACGAGAGCCTGATGTTGAGGGCAACCAACACCGCGCCAATGCCCATCGGCGCAAAGTTCGCTTCCAGCATTGCCGGCAGGTTTGGCACCAGGTAAGCCACCCGGTCGCCGGCTCGGACGCCCACGCTTTGCAGCGCGGCAGCATGGCGGCGCACCCGTTCATGGAGGCTGCCGTAGGTGGTAACCGCGCCGTTGTAGATGCAGGCAGCACGATCCGGATACACCGCAGCGCTGCGCTCCAGAAACGACATTGGGGACAGGACTTGTGATGTCGCGCTGTTAACCGTCATCGAAGTAGCCTCCCGTTAGCGCGCAAACCTTGAACGATCATCAATCATTCGGTTGATCGTCATTCTAAACCGTAATCGCGATTAATGCTGCAATTCGGCCCGTTACGCGAATAAATCGGTTTTTTACCCACACAGTCTACTGACATTTCGGCGCTGGCTCCGCAACGGGCGGCCCGCAAGGACAGTAAGGCCTGACGCAGCTTGGTGGGTCATGGCCCGACGGACTGATCATGTCTCTCGCCGAATGCGATGATACTACGGGTTGGACGGAAAATTCACAAATTCGTGACCGTCTGGTCGCCCGGGAAGCCGTTCTCATTGGCCAGGCGCAATTCGCAGAGCCCGACAGGTTCGTGGTAGTCTACGGCCTGAACTCTGCAAACGCGACAAGGCTGACCTGGTGACAACGAAACCCTACATCGGCGCTCAAACAACTACCGCCGAGGGACTGCTGCGACGAGCCACGGAGTTGATACCTGTCCTCAAAGCGCGGGCAGCCCACACCGAAGAACTGCGGCGAATACCGGCTGAGACGGTCGACGATCTGCTCGCTGCAGGGTTTTACCGTATCGGCGTGCCCACGATGTTCGGCGGCCTTGACCTATACTACGGCCTGGCCCTCGACGTTGCCGCCGAGCTGGGCCGAGGCTGCGCTGCCACCGCCTGGTGCTACTGCCTCTGGACTGCCCACGCCTGGCTGGTGGGATACTGGCCATTACAGGCACAAGAGGAAGTGTTCGGGGCGGGCCCGGATGCGCTGTGCTCCAGCTCGTTGAATACTGGCCGGTCCACCACCGTCCCCGTTGAAGGCGGGTATCGCTTGTCTGGAAGGTGGGAATTCTCCAGCGGGTGTGATTCCGCGAGCTGGTTAATGTTGGGGGTGTCGGGAATCGGCGAGCGCAACTGGGTTCTGGTGCCCCGGGGCGACTTCGAGATTCTCGATAACTGGTACGTGTCCGGGCTGCGTGGCAGCGGAAGCAAGGATATCGTCGTTGACAACGCTTTTGTTCCCGCCCACCGCGTGCTGGACGTGACCACTGCGGGCGACGGCGATTGGAGCGGGTGGGAACTGCACGGACAAGCCCGGTACCGCGTGCCGATTCCCGTGTTGTTGGGGTGGGATCTCGTAGCGCCGATGTTGGGAATCACTCAGGGAATGATCGACGAATTTACCGCCCGGTTCGTCGGAACATCCGGCTCCGGGAGGACCGCCGACTCTCCTGCTGTGTATCTTCGCCTGTCCCAGGCCTCCGCCGAGTTGGACGCGGGATGCGCACTGATGGATCGGGACATCCACGAGATCCTTCGGAAGGCCAACGCAGGCGATCGGTTCACACCTTTGGAACGGGCGAGATTTCGGCGGGACAAGGCGTTCATCACGCAGCTTTGCCTCCAGGCAGTCAACCGGCTGTTTGACCTTAGCGGCGGGCACGCGTTGTTCGATTCGGCGCCCTTGCAACGTTTTCACCGGGACGCCCACGCCGTGGCCCACCGCGACGGCCTGATCATGGATTTAGGCGGCCAGCAATTCGGGAGAGTCGCTTTGGGGTTAGACCCTGATGGCCCAATCTAGAGTTGCAACCCTCCCGGGCGTTTCGCCAGGACCAGGCCCGCTTGCTCAAAACGCCGGGCCTAAGCACATCCCGAATCGGCTGGATGGTACTGTGGAAGCACTCAAGGAGTATTTCAAGAATGACTGAAAAAATTCTCGCCACACTTGGTTCCATCCCGTTTGTGAACCCGCAACGCGCCGAGGGGGTTGCGATTACCGGCGGCAACGACCCGATCCTGCCAACGCCCTTCCACATCGGGGAGACCGCTGCGGCCAGCCTGGCTGCCGTCGGCCTGGCGGTTTCAGACTTCTGGGAGCTGCGGACGGGGCGTCGCCAGGAGATCAAAGTCGACGCCCGCCAGGCCACCGCTTCGCTGCGCAGCAGCCAGTACATGGCTATGGATGGAGCCTCGGTAGCCCGCGAGCGTCCCTCAGTAATGGGTGTGTATCCGGCCAAAAACGGCCGCTGGAGCTATCTCCACTGCAATTTCCCCAACCACCGAGACGCTGCAATGCGCGTCTTGGGCGTTGAGGAAGACCGCGAGGCATTTCGTCGCGCGGTGGCTCAGTGGGACGCCCTGGAATTGGAAGAAGCCATTATCGCGGCAAACGGGGCCGGCGGGATGGTGCGCTCCATGGCGGAATGGGCACAACACCCGCAGGCCGCCGCGGTCGCTTCTTTGCCGTTGCTGGAAATAGAGAAGATCGGCGATAGCCCACCGGAACCATTGCCCCACGGCTCAAGGCCCTTGTCGGGTGTGAGGGTTTTGGACTTAACCCGCGTGCTGGCCGGGCCAACCTGCGCACGCACATTGGCCGAACACGGGGCAGACGTAATGAAGATTACCGCCCGTCACCTGCCCAGCAGCACAATCCAGGAATACGACACCGGCCACGGCAAACTGTCTGCCAGACTGGATCTGAGGGAACAGGAAAATCTGGAAATTCTGCGGGGTTTGGTACGGGAAGCGGACGTTTTCTCCCAGGGGTACCGTCCGGGCACTCTATCCCAGCGCGGCCTCTCTCCTGAAGAATTGGCGAAACTGCGGCCGGGGATAGTTTGCGTTTCTCTGTCAGCATTCGGTCGGCTGGGGCCCTGGGCCTCGCGGCGGGGCTTCGATACGGTAGTGCAAACGGTCAGCGGCATTACCGACCGTCAGGGGGAGTTGTTCCCCGGGGCAGAGCCTGGGCCCCAGTTCTACCCGGTCTCGGCCATCGACTATCTGACCGGATACCTGATGGCATTCGGAACCATGGTGGCCCTGGCACGTCGCGTACAAGAGGGCGGCAGTTGGCTGGTTCGCATTTCCCTGGCCCAGACGGGTCGCTGGCTGGTGGAACGGGGCCAGGTGCCGGAAACGGAGCTCCAGGACGTACCCAAGGATTTCACGCCCGAAGAAATAGAGCGCTGGTCGACCGTTAGCGACGTGCCGGATGGCCGCCTCCATCATCTGGCGCCGGTGCTGCAACTCTCGGAGACCCGGCCCTATTGGGCCAGGCCCACGGTGCCCCTTGGCTACCATGACCCGATGTGGCCGGAACGGAGTACGTAGCCAGCCCGTAATAACTCATGCCGTCGCTGTGCGTCGGAAACGCAGCGACGGCGCCTGCCGGTATCTCCAAACGTGGTGGCGACGTCGCTCGCGACTCGCCTCAGCCGTAACAGGAATCGCCGAACTCGATTGACCGTAGGACGTACAGATATGCAAGAACGGGATTTTGTTGGATATGGCGCAGAACCGCCGGTGATTCGTTGGCCCGGCGGCGCACGCATTGCCGTCTCGGTCGTGGTCAACTATGAGGAAGGTAGCGAAGCATCGTTGCTGGACGGCGATGACCACCATGAATCCAACAACGAGGTGCCGTCCCCCATTCCACCGGGGCAGCGCGACCTGTTCAACGAATCTTTCTTCGAGTACGGCAGTCGCGTTGGCGTTTGGCGCATCTTGAATCTGCTCGACCGGTATAGCATCAAGAGTACTTTTTTCTGCTGCGCGGTAGCAATCGAGCGCAACCCTGAGGTTGGGCAGTATCTGGTGACCAACGGCCATGAGATCTGCGGCCACGGTTACCGATGGGAGGAATACCACAATAAAACCCGCGCTGAAGAAGCCGAAGCGATCCGCAAAACCATCGCATCCCTGGAAGCCACCACCGGAGTACGCCCCCTGGGCTGGTTCACGCGATACGGCGCCAGCGTCAACACCCGGGAGTTGGTAGCGGACGAAGGCGGGTTTATCTACGATAGCGGTGTATTCAACGACGACTTGCCTTACTACACCGATGTCAATGGGAATCCCTGGCTGGTGTTGCCGTACAGCTTTGAGACCAACGATGCTCGATTCTGGCGGGGTGGCCTGAACAGCGTTGGCGATTTTTACGAGTACATGAAAGACACGTTCGACGTGCTATACGAGGAAGGTCGTTCTCACCCCAAAATGATGTCGGTGGGGTTGCATTGCCGCATCGCCGGACGACCCGCCCGCTCCCGCGCCGTAGACCGTTTCCTCCGCTACGCCAAAAGCCATCCCGGTGTCTGGTTCGCCCGGAGAGATGAGATCGCTCGCTGGTGGCTGGAAAACTATCCGCCGGGAACCTTGTAAAACCCATATCTCGCAACGACGTAGGGGGCAGGTTTCAAACCTGCCCCCTACTATGCGACGCGCTCTAAAAAACCCGCCTACCAGTCGTTCAGCCGGATTACCGTGAAGACGGCGCCTTCGCGGTCCGTGAGAACGGCGAATCGCGCAAAGTCCATCAAATCCCCGGGTTCCACGATGACGCCGCCACCCAGGTCTTTTGCCTTGCCGGCGATCGCGTCCACGTCGTTGACCCCGAAATAGACGCCCCAGTTGGGTGGCACCGGCCCCCAGTCCTCGCCAATCTGGATGATGCCGCCAACCATCTGGTTATCGACCTTCAGCACCCAGTAGGGGAATTCTGCCACGTTTTCGTCCCGGTCAATGTCCACTTGCAGGACGGACCTGTAGAAAGCGCCCGCCGATTCGGGGTCGGTGGTCGCCAGCTCAAACCAGCAAAGCGCCCCAGGCTCCATCATCACGCCGGCGCCGGCTTGGGCCACCGGGTACCACAGCCGCAGAAAGGCTCCCTCCTTGTCTTGGACGATAGACATTCGGCCTACGGTCACGCCGTCCACGGGCGAAACGTCGAACGGCTCCATGATCACAGTTCCACCGGCGGCGCGGGCGCGTTCGGTAGCGGCTTCCAGGTCATTCACCGTTACATACACGCTCCAGTGGGCCGGCGGATTTTCCTGGCCCCGGCCCCGGCCCCGCTTCCGCCGAGGCGCAGGCGGCCAGGCCGTTGTGGCTGAACATCGTATAGACCATGTCCGGGCCCGCCGGATGGTCGCCGTAAGTCCAGCCGAAAAGACCCGTGTAAAAGTCTTTGGCGGCCTGACCATCGTGGCACATCATGTTGCTGGTCTACGATTCCGTCATGAGCTAACTGTTCAGCGAAAATGTCACCCATGAAGGATGTGACATTGAACCAACGAGAACAAGCCAGACTCCACGTGTTGAACTCCGTTTTGGAATACCAGGCGCCCATCGCCCAGGCCGCCGAGTTTTTGGGGGTGAGTGAGGGACACGCCCGCCGGATGTTGGCCGGCTACCGCGAGCAAGGTGCCGCCGCCCTCGCCCACGGTAACCGCGGCCGCCGTCCCCACAACGCCCTCCCGCCCGCTCAGGCTGCCGCCGTGGTTGAGCTGGCCACCCAGCACTATGAGGGCGCCAACCATACCCACTTCACCGAGCTGCTGAGCGAGCGGGAGGGCATCGACCTCAGCCGACCCACGGTGCGGCGTATTCTGACCCGGGCGGGCATCGGCAGTCCCCGCAGCCGGCGCTCACCGCAACACCGTTTCCGCCGCCAGCGAATGCCCCAGGCGGGGATGCTGGTGCAATTGGACGGCAGCCATCACGCCTGGTTGGAGGACCGGGGACCCAAATTCGCCCTGCTGCTGGCCGTGGACGACGCCACCGGCACGGTGGCCAACGCCGTCTTCCGCACCGGCGAAGACACCCGAGGCTACTTCATGCTGTTGGATGGCCTGATCCAGCGCTGGGGCATTCCCCTGGCGCTGTACAGCGATCGCCATGCCGTCTTCAAGCACAACGCCCGCCAGCCGGAGACCGCGGCGGAAGCCACCCAGTTCACCCGTGGCCTGCAGGAATTGGGGATCCGGCAGATCTTCGCCCGCTCACCCCAGGCCAAGGGCCGGGTGGAACGCATGGCGGAGACCTTCCAGGACCGACTGGTCACCGAACTGCGCCTGGCGGACGCCAGGACTATTGGCCAGGCCACGGCGGTGCTGCGGGACTTCCTGCCTCGCTGCAACGCCCGCTTCGCCGTGCAGCCAGAGCATCCGGAAGCCGCCTACCGTCCAGTGTCGCCGGAACTTTGCCTGTCTGAGATCCTGTGCTTCAAGCACACCCGCAAGGTCGCCCGGGACAACACGGTAAAGTACCACTGGCGGGTCCTGCAACTGCTGCCGGATCGGGAACGTCCCAGCTACGCCGGCCTGCGGGTGGAGGTGCTGGAACGCCCCGACGGCGAACTCATCGTCCAGTATCAGGGCCATACCGTGGCCACGCAGGAACCACCGCCGCGCATGGGCGCGCTGTGGGCCTCGGTCCACTCCTGGTCGCCAGGCCCTGAACTCAAGCGCATCGTCAGCAACGTGGGGGATCACCACATCAGCAAGTCCCAGCAACGGCGTCTGGCCGCCCTGGAACCAGTGCGTATCGACGAGGCCGCAGTCAAGGCTACTGTCGAAAGAGACCCTGCCAGCAAGACCCTGAACCCCTGGGAGCGTACACCGACGCCAACCCAGAAGGCCCGGTGGAAGGCGATCCAGCAGGCCAGGCTGAAAGGTCTGTCCCTGCGGGCCATCGCCAAGGAACTCGGGATCGCACGAGACACCGTGCGTAAGTACGCTTACGCCGAGCAACCGCCCACCAAGAAGCTCAGCGCCCAGGAGCAAGCCAAGCTGAAAGCGCTACGCAAATCCGCAACCGTCGCCAACTAACCAAACGGACTGCGATGATGAGTCCAGGCCATTTCGGCTCGGGTCTGACCCACAAATGGACTGGCTAAGATGCCTTCAAAATGATCTGTCGGCCCGATCCCACGATGGCCCAGACGGTACCAACCGCCTTGGCGAGCAGTGACCTTATAGGAGCCTGGCCTCAAGCCCCATCGCAGTCGTGTCCGCTCACCTGGCTGGCGTGCCATCCTCGGCCTCATCCCTCAGGAGGTAGCAATGATAAGCGTCGCCGGTCACGAAGGCAGTCGTACAGTTCAGGTGGTCATCGGAGTGGACACTCACCAAGACGAGCATGTGGCGGTGGCCATTGACCGGCAAGGTGTCCGCCTTGCCGAGCGCCGCGCGCCAGCGACTACGTTCGGGTATACGGATCTCGAACGTTGGTCCCGGAGCTTAGGAGAGATTCTCAAGTTCGGGATCGAAGGCACGGGTTCCTACGGCGCCGGCGTTTCCCGATTCCTGAGCGGCCGTGGCTATACCGTCGTCGAGGTCAATCGACCTGACCGATCAGTCCGCTATCGGAAGGGGAAGAGCGACCCCACCGATGCGGAGATGGCAGCACGCGCGGTACTGGCCGGAGTAGCCGACGCCACTCCCAAGTCAGGTGAGGGCGAAGTCGAAATGATTCGCATGCTTAAGAGCACCAAGGACTCGGCCGTCAAGGCTCGCACCCAGGCCATCAACCAGATGAAGGCTCTGGTTGTCACGGCCCCGGCCGAGCTTCGCGAAACCCTCGCTGGTCTCGCCTCCGGCGCCCTCGCCACGCGGTGCAAGAGCTTCCGTATCAGTCGCCTGGACGATCCCACGGCGGCGGCCAAGTATGCTCTTCGCTCGTTGGCTGGCCGCTACTATCAGCTCAGCAAGGAGATCCACGACCTGAAGACCGAGCTGGAACGGCTCACCCTGACGGCAGCGCCAGCCCTGGTCAGTGTCTTCGGCATAGGACCCGACACCGCCGCGACACTCCTGATCACTGCCGGGAATAACCCGGAACGCCTCCACTCCGAGGCCGCCTTCACCGCGCTGTGCGGGGTGAACCCGATACCTGCTTCCTCTGGCAAGACCAACCGACATCGGCTGAACCGCGGTGGCGACCGTCAGGCCAATGCGGCTCTCTATCGCATCGTTGTGGTCCGGCTTCGTCATGATTGCCGGACCAAGGCATACATGCTCCGTCGCACCGGCGAGGGAATGAGCAAGACCGAAGTCATCCGTTGTCTCAAACGCTATGTTGCTCGCGAGGTCTTCTCCTTTCTGCAGGATTCGGCCAAGGTAGTCCCCAGTGCGGCTTGACATCTATAGGAGCATCATTTTCGCTTTTCATTTAATAGGACAGAATCGCTGGACAACAACAACATCAGGTCGGCCCAGGATGGGGTTCCATTGGCAAAGTGCGTGACTTCGGGCATGATTCTCGCTCCCTCTCGCAGGTTGGTATTACCAGAATATCAGTCGCTGTAGTAATTTGTCTCAACTGGATTGTCACTGCTTTGCGGCCACGAAATCCGAATGTGGTTGGGTAGATTTCCCAGTTGCCCAGTCCGGTTAAATTGAACCGCGGACGGTTGCACCGGCCAGGGCCGGCGTTCCGTCCGCGGGAGTCGTCGCGAGGTGTTTGTGGTTGCGGAATTGATACCGGCTAGTTGTCGGCCGGCACCAACATCTCGACCTTTTTGAAGGCGGGCATTACCTCTTCGGCGAACCGCTGGAGCTGTTCCAATATGACTGTCTGCGGTGTTCCAACCGGTTGTCCAACCTGCACGCGTGCCAGACCCGGGAAACTCTCTTCCACGCTCTTCAATTTCTCAATAATCATTTCGGGTGTGCCGGCGAGTACGCTGCCGTTGGCGATGGCGTCTTCAATTCGCGGCAGTCCGGCGTTCGGCGCCAGTTCCGGATTGCTGATGTCGAGGATCTGCTGTTCGGTCAATCCGCGTGTCAAGCGCAACGGGCCAAACATCTTGAGGTTTTCTTCGTAGTAGCCACCCGCCTGGCGGGCTGCCTCCTCCACTGAATTGGCGATGTGGAAGTGGAATCCAACGGCCAGGTCCTCGCCCAACTCAGCATCGGGTTTGCCGTTCCGCACCAGCGCATCGCGATAGGCGTGCATGATGCCGTCCATCGCGCCGCCCTCAGATGAACCACCGCCGATCACTCCCTTGATACCCATGCTGGCCATGAACTCGAGGGCCCGCCCGGTGCCACCCTGGATGGGTTGCCAGCACTCCACCGGCAACGTCTTCGGTCGCGGCACCAGTGTGATTTCTTCCAGTTCGTAACCCCGATAGGGTACCTGCGGAGGGATGTCGAAATACTTGCTGTGGTGGGAGAAGGAGCGTTCGTTGAAAGCCTTGAATATGACCTGCACCTGCTCTTCGAAGAGCTCGCGGTTACCGGCTTGATCCATCAACGGGGACCCAAAGGTCTCCACTTCTCGGGTGTGATAACCCCTCCCCACTCCAAAGGTAACGCGGCCATTGGTGAGCCAGTCGGCGGTTGCGAAGTCCTCGGCCAGGCGAAGGGGGTGCCACATGGGAGCAATGTTGAAGCCGCAGCCGAACCTCAGCCGCTCAGTCAGGTGCGCCAGATGGACTATGAACATCAGCAGATTGGGAATGCACTCGTAACCTTCCGGCTGAAAATGATGCTCGGCCATCCAGAAGGTATCGTACCCGTATTTGTCCATGGTCTGGGCTATAGCCACACCCTTGTCAAAGGCAGAGGCCAGCACCTCGTCCGAGTAGGAGCGGTCGTTGACCGCGATGCCGCCATATCCGACATTGACCATATCCACATGGCCGGCATACAGACTATCAAAAGTGGTAATCATTAGGCTCCTCCGGGGTCGGGCGCAGGTGGCGCCGATGGATTAGCGAATCCCGCTACGCAACACAGATGGCATTGACGCGAAGTATTGTAGGTTAACCGAGGCACGCATTCAACCACCACTGGGCGATCGTAACAGTTCAGACTTGGAGAGGTGAATTGGCCGAAGGTTGGTCGGGAATCGCTGGAGCTGGGGGAGGTGGTTATGTCATATATCTGGGATGGATGCGGAAATCGACCTCAGCACTGCGGACCGGGATGTGCTGATTGCCATCATTGAGAGGCAACAGGCCATCATCGAGAGCCTGGAGAAACGGATCGCCCAGTTGGAAGGGCGGGACAAATTGGGCGGCACCCGCAGGATGCCCGGTCTGAAGCCCAAAGCCGAGCAGCAGCCGGCCCAGCCCAAGAAACCACGCAAGCCTCGGCCCCACGGCTTTGCTCGCACCCGCATGACGCCCACCCAGCGGGTGGAACACGTGGTGGAACAGTGTCCCGACTGCGGAACCCAGCTGTCCGGTGGCTGGACCCAGCGCACTCGGGAAGTGATTGACCTGCCCCGGATTCCGGGGCAGGTAACCGAGCACGCTTATATCGCCCGCACCTGCCCACAGTGCCAACGCTGTTGTACGCCCACCGCGCAACTGGAGAACATGGTGATGGGCAAGCAACGTCTGGGGGTCAACCTGATCAGCCTGATTGCCGCCCTGCGGGAGGAGGCCAGGCTGCCTTTCCGCACCATCCAGTGGTACCTGGACACCGTGCATGGGTTGCGCCTCAGCCTGGGAGCCATCGTGGACGCCACGCAAAGGGTGGCTCGCAAGGCCCAGGCTGAACTGACGGGCATTCTGGAACGCATCCGAGGCAGTCCGGTGGTCCATGCCGATGAGACCGGCTGGCGTGAGGACGGACACAACGGCTACGTGTGGACCTTCAGCACCCCCACCGAGCGCTACTTCCTGCGTCGGGGCCGCGGCAAGGCCGTGGTGGATGAGGTCCTGGGCGATCAGTTCGCTGGCGTGCTGGTCAGCGACTTCTACGCCGCCTATCACCATTACGACGGCCCCAAGCAACGCTGTTGGGCCCACCTGTTGCGGGACATCCACGACCTGCGCGCACTCTACCCCGATGATGACCGGCTGGCCCAATGGGCTGACGCCATCCACCAACTCTACCGTCAGGCGACCGCCTTCACCCATCCTTCAGAGCAGCAACGGCCAGAGCAGCAACGGCCAGAGCAGCAACGGCCAGAGCAGCAACGGCCAGAGCAGCAACGGCCAGAGCAGCAACGGCCAGAGCAGCAACGGCCAGAGCAGCAACGGCCAGAGCAGCAACGGCCAGAGCAGCAACGGCCAGAGCAGCAACGGCCAGAGCAGCAACGGCCACCGCCCAACTGGCCCTGGAACAGCGCCTGCTGGCCCTCTGCCGTACCTACCAGGATGACCCATCGGCCCCCCAACCAGGCTGTGCCGACGCATGGAGAACCACATCAAGGAACTCTTCCTCTTTGTGGCTGAACCGGAAGTCCCGCCGGACAACAACGCCGCCGAGCGCAGCCTGCGACCGGTGGTAATCAGCCGTAAAATCAGCGGTGGCACACGCTCTGCAGCGGCCACTAACACCAAGATGACGCTGGCCTCAATCTTCGGCACCTAGCGCGTACAAGGCTTCAACCCCCTCACCGCCTGCCGACAACTGCTCACTTCCCCTCAGGCCTGAACAATTACGGGCGATCGCAGTCGTGCGCTGCACGGTACGGTAATCGCCCAAAAAAGGGGATTGCTTCATCGCGGCATCGGAAACAAGAACGCCATCTGGACATTTACTGGCCGGCGTAATCTGCGCTTCTTGAATTTTGGCGCCGGGTCTGTCAAGATAATGGCACTATGAAAATTGGTGCATTTGAGTTACCGGAACCTTTGCCAGAACTCCGCGATCCTCACGTTTTCGCGATGATTCGTCCCTGGGTGGATGTAGGAAGCGTTGGAACACTGACGTTGACCAGGCTTGAACGATTCCTGGGTTCCAAGGAATTGGGACGCCTACATCGGCCTGGCGAGTTTTTTGATTTCACCCGTTACCGTCCCAGTATGCGCCTGGTCGACGACAAGCGTCAGGTTCGCATCCCGAACAGCGTTATCCGGTACGCAGTCACCGAGAATGGGCCCGACTACCTGTTCTTCCACCTGCGCGAGCCCCACGCCAACAGCGAGGAATACACGGACTCCATTCTGAAGATTGTGGAGACCTTCGGCGTGAAGCGATATTGCCGCCTGGGGGCGATGTACGACGCCGTTCCTCATACCCGGCCGTTGCTGGTAACCGGTTCTCTGGGTTCAGTTACACAGCTCCGCCCGGTGCCCAACCTCAAGCTACGTCAGAGCACTTACCAAGGGCCAACCACGATCATGAACCTGGTTTCCGACGGCATCGACGAGATGGGGGTGGAAGCCATCAACTTCATGGTGCATTTGCCGCAATACGTGCAACTGGATGAAGACTTTAACGGCACGGCACGGATGCTGGAAGCCCTGTCATCCGTGTATACGGACATCCCTTCGGACCTGGCGCCCGTTCGCCGTGGTCAACGGCAGTACCGCGAGTTGAATTCCGCCATCGAGCGCAACTCCGAGTTGCATGGCCTGATTCAGCAAATGGAAGCCTACTACGATTCCAATGAGGCTGAACCCACCGAATCCGCCGAGACCGGAACTGCTGCGGAGCGGGTTTCCCTGTCGCCTGAGATAGAACAATTCCTCAGCGAGTTGGGCGGTGATCTGGAAGAACGCGAGGAATAATCACCGGACATAAAGTACTAAGCAAAGGCCGGGTCATACAGACCCGGCCCTCTGATTTTATAGGTGTCCTCCGGCCCAAATTACTGGTTAACTAATGTGGTGGCGACGGATGGATTCGAACCAACGACCTAGCGCTTATGAAGCGCCCGCTCTGCCTCTGAGCTACGTCGCCAACCGGCGTGTCGCCGACCAGCCGTCAGCGCTGCACACGCGTAATATGGTAAAGCCCTTCACGACGGATTGTCAATTGTAATCCTGCCCGCCAGCGCCACTACAAAACCCATTTTTCATGGTCTACGGTACACACGAACACATCGATCCAGCTTCCGAAGCTGAGGACGTATTGGCTGCTTCCATTGACAGCCTGGAGGTAATTTTGGACGGGTTGTGCCGACAGCTTGACCCGTTCCCGGCGTTCCTGGGGATGACTACCATCCAAGCAGTGGAAGTTGAACCGGCATTGTTACCGACCGCAGATCACGGTTGCGTAGTGGTAACGCCGGACGGGTCGATTGCCGAGTTGGACGTTGCCGCGATTCCGGGCGTAGTCGGAGTTTTGGAAGTCGACCAGGTAGAGGAATTCAAACCGCTGGACTTATTACCGGAAGAACGCCTGATATACCTGATTTCGGCGATCCGAACGTTGTCCGCCGAGTTGCGCCGGCGCGGTTCACGTCGCTAATGGTCGGTGAGGTCAACGTCTCCGGACTGGCCACCGGTTTTGCGGAGCAGGCGAATGCCATCAATCCGCACCGCGCGGTCCACCGCCTTGCACATATCGTAAACGGTTAGTGCGGCCACCGACACTGCGGTTAGGGCCTCCATCTCCACACCGGTTTTGCCTGAGGTGGTTGCCGTGGCGGTGACACGAACCCGGCTCCCCTCCTCGTCAAGGTTCAATTCAACATCGACCTTGTTCAACGGCAACGGATGGCAGAGCGGAATCAGTTCTGCAGTGCGCTTGGCACCCATGATGCCAGCCAGTTGGGCGATGGTCAGCACGTCGCCCTTTTTCATCAACCCGTCGCGGATCAGGGCCAGGGTTTCCGGTTGCATCACCACGTCGCCACACGCTTCTGCCATGCGGTCTGTTACCGGTTTCCAGCCCACGTCAACCATGCGTGCGCTGCCGTCTTCGGCCAGGTGGGTCAGGTGGTCGGTGGGTTTTGCGGTATTGTCAGTTGACATAAAAAGCCTTAGCCGCCGATCTGGTACATCTCGACCTTGGGGCGTGGGTGTACGGTGTCCGACTCGGTGAATTCGGCGCGTTCCTCGGAATAGCGGTCCCGTCTGCGTCCCCAAATTCCCGATATGATTTGCCGCAAGTTGTCGTCGTCCGCGCCGTCCCGCATCGGCCCGCGCAAGTCCACGCCATCCGAGGCAAACAGACAGGTGTACAGCTTGCCATCGGTCGACAGGCGCGCACGCGTACAATCGGCGCAGAACGGCTGAGTTACCGACGCAATCACGCCAATCTCGCCGGCGCCGTCCCGGTACTGCCAGCGGCGGGCCACCTCGCCAACGTAATTGGCTTCTGCGGGCTCCAACGGCAATTGCTCATTGATCAGGGCAACTATTTCGGCAGCCGAGACAACCTCATCCAGTTTCCAGCCGTTGCGGTTGCCCACATCCATGTACTCGATGAAGCGGACTATGTGGCCAGAGCCCTTGAAATAGCGCGCCAAATCCACGATGGTGTGGTCGTTGACTCCCTTCTGCACTACAGCGTTGATTTTCAACGGAGCCAGGCCGACTTCAGCGGCGCGGTGGATACCGTCCAACACGCGCCGAGTGCCAAATCCACGGCCGTTCATCTGCTTGAACACCTCGTCGTCGAGAGAATCCAGGCTAACCGTGATCCGATGCAAGCCGGCGTCGCTGAGCTGCTGAGCTTGACTGGCGAGCAGGTAACCGTTGGTGGTAAGCGTAATGTCGTCAGCGCCGGGGATGGCTGCCAGTTGGCGCACCAAATCGGGAAGGTCGACGCGCAGCAGCGGTTCCCCGCCAGTGATTCGCAACTTGTTGACGCCCAGCTCTACGAACAGACGGGACAGGCGGGAAATCTCCTCAAACGTCAGGATGTCGTCCTTGGGCAGAAACTGATAAGCCTCTCCAAAGATTTCCGCTGGCATACAGTACGGACATCGGAAATTGCAGCGGTCGGTAACCGAAATCCGTAAATCTCGTAAAGGGCGTCCGAACAGGTCATTAATCATCTTGCAATTCCATCAGGATTCGAAGGAAGCAAAGAAGCGATGTAGCACCCGCAATGCTTTGTTAGCCGCATCAGACCGATGGCTGATACGATTCTTGGTGGTCAACGGCAACTGAGCGATCGTTTTGCCGTAGGAAGGCAGGTAAAATGCGGGATCATACCCGAAACCGTGTTCGCCTTCTGGTTCGTATTGTATCACCCCGGCGATGGAACCCACGACGGTTGCGATCCGCCCGCCATAGCCATCGGGAAAAGGCGCCGTTGAGATTCCGGCAGGAATAGCTTCATCCTGCGGCATTGCTATCGCGGTGAAACACCGGAACCGCGCAATCCGATTCTGCCAAGGGATTCCCTGCAAGTTACGCAGCAGGAGCGCAAGCCGTTCGGCATCGGAGCTGCAGGCATCACCGCCGTACCTGGCGGAATAAACGCCCGGCGCACCGCCCAGGGCGTGCACCTCCAGCCCCGAGTCATCGGACAGAGTGAGACAGCCCGAAAGGCGGGCGTAGGTTGCGGCTTTGAGTTGGGCGTTCGCCAGGAAGGTGGTACCGGTTTCTTCGACTTCTTCGGTTATGCCGACGTCATCGAGCGAGATCAATGATGCCGGACAATTCGCCAGCAGCTGACGGTATTCCCGCATCTTCCCAGGGTTGCGCGTGGCGACCAGCAGCGTGTCAGGAGGCATGGTGGTTTCGGGAAGACGCCCGGCTAAATTACGCCGTTAGTAGACAGACCTTCGAGCTGCGCGGCAGTGAGGCCGAGCCAACCGCCGTAAACGTCGGGATTGTGCTCACCTACGGTTGGGCCCATGTGCCGCAGTTCGCCCGGCGTATCGCTGAACTTGGGTACCACACCCAGCATGATGGTCTTGCCGATCTGGGGATCGTCCATTTCCACGATGTCCCCCCGCTCCTGAAAATGAGGGTCTGCCACGATGTCAGCGCTGTTGTACACCGGACCCACGACGCCACCGGCCGGAATCAGCTCACCCATGATGTCATCGGCGGTACGTCTGCTCAACCAGTTCTGCAAGATTTCGTTCAGCGCGTCCTTATTTTGCAGGCGCGCCGCGTTGTTGGCGAACCGGTCGTCATCGAGCAATGCGTCAAAACCCATGGCGCGAGCCAAACCCTCCCACGTGTTCTGCGATGTCGCCGAGAGGCCCAGCCAACGGTCGTCTCCGGTGAAGTAGAGACTGCGCGGCGCCGCATCCGGGAAATCGTTGCCGACCCTTTCCCGAACCTCTCCCAAGCGGTCGTAAATCGTGAGATGGGGAATGCACAAGCGAAACAGTGGCTCGAACAGGCTGAGGTCGACCACCTGCCCGGCTCCGGCGTGCCCGTCCCGTCGGTCGGCGTCGCGGCGGTAGATGGCCATCATACCGGCCATGGCGCCAAACACGCCGGCAATTTCGTCGGCCAGCGGCACCGGCGGCAGATTGGGCGGTGTGTCGGGAAAACCGGTCATGCCGATATACCCGCTCATGCACTCGGCTATGGTCCCAAATCCGGGACGGTCCTTGTAGGGGCCAGTCTGTCCGAACCCGGAGAAACGCAGGATCACCAATCCCGGGTTTACATTCGGCGCGTGTAAGTCAGCCGGCCCCAGCCCCCAATGCTCGAGCGTTCCGGGCCGAAAACCCTCAATAAGCACATCGGCCTCGGCAGCCAACTGCCTGAGCAAATCCTGCCCCCTGGCGTCGCCCATGTTGAGCGTTATCGATTGTTTATTGCGGGAATGAACTTTCCACCACAAAGACACTCCTTCGTAGAAAGGGCCCCAGTTGCGGAGGGGGTCGCCGGAACCGGGCCGCTCTACCTTCACCACCTCGGCGCCGAAATCGGCCATCAGCGACGAAGCTGTGCCACCTGCCACGATGATAGAGAGGTCCAGCACCTTGAGGCCAGCGAGCGGGCCTGATTTGCGGGCATTGGTAGTCAAAAGAACCTTCCCCTACGATGCGCGGAGTGAATACGACCGATATTAGGGCGCATGGGGGATGGCGTCAAACCACTGTTTTGCCGCGGCCCATACTTCATCAGGGTGTTCCATGGGCAGAAAGTGGCTGCCCTTTCCCATCGGTTTGACCCGCGCGCCGGTCACCAGATCTACGAACCGCCCCACGCCGGGGTCTTCGGGACGCTGGCAACCAGGGTAGTCTGCCAACAGCAGCAGCCAGTAGCCGGGCAAACGGCGCAGGTAATTTTCGACTTGCAAGTCGTCCCGCATACCATAAAACGTAGCCTCCGTATCGGGGTGGCATTTGAGCTGAGCCTTCCCGTACGGTAGCAACCGCGTGCCTCCAGCGATGAATTGCTCGAAGGGTTCATCCTCCCAATTCTTGAAGGCGGCGCGGGGACGATACCCGTCAAACATCGCAGCGCGACTCTCCCAGATGGATCGTTTCATACGGGTCCGCTCTGCTCTGAGGTTCAAGTCCTGGGCCGACGTGGTAGCGGGGTCGTCGCTGACTCGCGTTTCTACCAGAACCACCGGGCCTAATCGACCCGGCATCAGAGACGCAGCGATGATACTGGCCAACCCACCGGACGAATGGCCAATCACCCGTGGACGTTCCAAATCCATTTCGCCGACGATAGCCGCGAGGTCATCGCCGGCAAACTCGAAACGGTATCCCTTTTCCGACGCAGCAGTGTCCCCGTGCCCTCGCTGGTCGAATGCCAGCACACGGTACTGTTCGGCCAATCGGCGGGCGATGGGTTTCCAGGGCCAGGCGCACAATCCGGTAGCATGAAGCATCAACAGCGGCGGGCTGGCCGGATCGCCCCACTCCAGATAGTGGTGCCGTATGCCGTTGGCGTGCACAAAGCGGGACTGCCAATCCTGGCTGCAACTTGAAGCTGTCATGTCATGCCCGGAGTTCGTGAGAGTAACTGTTCAGACTTGTGGGGATCTACGGGCCATCAGGCCTCTCACAGAGGGGCAGCCAAGCACGGAATTTGCTTTGCAAGCCGACTCGTCCCCTCAAACGTGAACAGTTACTCGTGAGAATTATTCCTATTGGTCGAACCGACGATATGGTATAATACTGTCGCTCATTTAGCCAGATTCTGGACGTAACGCAGCAATAACCCACCGACCCGTTGCAACGTATTCGGGGCCATGATTGAGTGCCACCATGATTGATGATTATTTGGGACAATACGGCCTGATCGCCATTTTCCTGGTACTCGCCATCGTCGTGCCGTCCAGCATGTTGATGGCGTCGTACATGTTGTCCAAATTGGGATTGCGCCCCGCGCGGCCCGACGCGGTGAAGCACGACACCTACGAATGCGGCGTCGAAACCATTGGCGGCACCTGGAACCGGTTCCAGTTTCGCTTTTATATGTTCGCCATCCTGTTCGTCATATTCGATGTTGAGGTGGTGTTCCTGTACCCGTGGGCGACCAAATTCCTGACGCTGGAACTTTTCGCTCTGATCGAAATGGCAGTGTTCGTAGGAATTTTGCTGCTGGCGTGGGCCTATGCGTGGCGCAAGCACGATCTGGAATGGCAAGGCTGACCGGCTATGGTTGAACTGACACCCGGCGGTGGCCCGCTCCACAACCGCACCTGGGATATCGACCGTTCTGAGGGTCAGGTAGTGAACGACCTGATTGCTGCCTCGCAGTCGCCGATTGAAATTCCCACGATCGAGGTGCCCGATGACCTGCAACGCAACCTGATGGTCACCTCGGTGGATGCTTTGGTGAACTGGAGCCGCAAGTCCGCCCTGTGGCCCGTATCTTTCGGCCTGGCTTGCTGCGCGTTCGAAATGATGGCGACGGCGATGGGCCGCTTTGACATTTCCCGCTTCGGTATGGAAGTCTTCCGCGCTTCTCCCCGTCAGGCCGACCTCATGATCGTGGCCGGCACCGTAACCTGGAAAATGGCGCCGCCCATCAAGCGTATCTACGAGCAGATGGCCGAACCGCGCTGGGTGATAGCCATGGGCGTTTGCGCCACCAGTGGCGGGCCGTATTTCGGATCCTACAGCGTTGTGCCCGGAGTTGACCACATAATTCCGGTCGATGTTTACGTTCCTGGGTGCCCACCGCGCCCCGACGCGCTGCTGTATGGCATCATGGAGCTGCACGAGAAGATCAAGAGGTACCGCAACTTGGGCAGCGGTAGCTTCAAGCCGTGATGATAACAGCCCTGTCCGGTCAAACCCTGGCCCAGCGGCTGCAGGATTTAACGCCCAACGCCGTGCTTGAATGGAACGATTCGGCGGTTTGGGTTGCACCAGAATCGCTGAATTCCGTTGCCGCCGCATTGTGGGACGACTCGGAACTGGATTTCAAGTATCTGAACTCGGTCAGCGCCGTGGATTACGTTGAGCACTTTGAGCTCGTATACCACCTGACCTCCATCGACAAACAGCACACTGGCATCGTCCGTAGCCGAGTGTACGGCCGAGAAGACCCCACGGCAGCATCGGTGGTGAGCGTTTGGCGCGGAGCAGATTTCCAGGAGCGGGAAATCTGGGATCTGATGGGTGTCAGATTCACCGGCCATCCCAATCTGAAGCGGATTATGTTGTGGGAAGGTTTTGAAGGACACCCGTTGCGCAAGGATTTCCTGTGACAACCGTTCAGCATCGCTGACAATTTGTAAAAATCCATGACTATTCGAACCGAGCCAATGACCGTCAACGTGGGGCCGCAGCACCCCAGTACCCACGGCGTGTTCCGTGTGCGCATCACGTTTGACGGCGAAGACATCGTTGAAGTTGAACCGGTGCTCGGGTACCTGCATCGCGGAACCGAAAAACTGGCCGAAGAGCGCAACTATGTGCAAATCGTCACGCTCACCGACCGGTTGGACTACACGTCGTCGATGATTAACAACCAGGCGTACTGTCTGGCCGTGGAGCAATTGCTGGGCATTGAGCCGCCGCCGCGCGGGAAGTGGCTACGGACGCTGACGGCCGAGTTGCAACGTATCGCGAGCCATCTGATCGCCGTCGGTTTTTTTGTTCAGGAACTGGGTGCGTTCGGCACACCGCTGATGTACACCTTCCGCAGCCGGGAGCGCATCCTCGACCTGTTCGAGATGCTGTGTGGCGCGCGCATCACCGTGAGTTACATGAGGCCCGGCGGGGTGTTTGCCGACACGCCCGAAGATTTTTGGCCGGCCCTGGACAGGTTCCTCGATGTTTTTGAGGGCGAGCTGGAAGAGCTGGAAAACCTGCTGCTCAACAACGAAATTCTGATCGTGCGCACCCGCGGGGTCAGCCCGTTGCCCGCCGACGTCGCCATCAATTGTTCGGCCAGCGGGCCGGTGCTAAGGGCTAGCGGGGTCAACTGGGATTGGCGCAAACTGGCCCCCTACGATGCCTACGACCAAGTCGAGTTCGATGTACCGTTGGGCACCAACGGCGACAACTACGACCGGTTCTGGGTTCGGATGCAGGAAGTGCACCAGAGTCTGCGCATCGTGCGGCAGTGCATAGAGCGGATCGAACCTGGGCCAGCGCGCCTGGAAGTTCCCCTGGTGCTCCGCGCCGAGCCTGGCGCCGAAGCCTACGGGCGAGTGGAAGCATCCAAGGGGGAGCTGGGATTTTATCTGGTCAGCGACGGCGGAATATCGCCCTATCGCTGTAAGATTCGTTCCCCTTCGCTGATCAATCTGACCATCATGGAACATCTGCTCGTCGGCTGGAAGCTGGCCGATATGATAGTTTCGCTAGGCAGCGTCGACATCAATATGGGCGAAGTTGACCGATGAACGGTTGCCTGCTCAACCCAGACGGCGTGCTCAGCGGCAACCCGCTGTTCCGACTTGTTTATGAAACGGCCGGTCAGTTCCTGCCGTGCTGGTTGTCATACGTGGTCGCCGGCGCGGTCATTATGCTCATACTGATCAACGCCGTGCTGCTGGGTGCAGCGATCGTCAGTTGGGGTGAGCGACGTTTGCTCGGCAGATTCCAAAACCGGATCGGCCCCAACCGCTGGGGACCGTTCGGCGCCCTGCAGCCCATCGCAGATTTGGTCAAGCTGATCACCAAAGAAGACATCATCCCCTACGGCGCCGACCGCATCGCCTTCACCATCGTGCCCGTTTTGATGGTAGCCAGCCTCTTGGTGGCCACGTCGGTAATTCCCTTCGCCAAGAATGTGGCGCTGGTCGACCTCAACGTGGGCGTTTTATTCGTGCTGGCGGTCAGCTCGCTAACCACCATCGCGATATTCACTGCTGGCTGGGCATCCAACAACCGGTATGCGCTGTTTGGCGCGGGCCGGGCGGTGGCAGTCCTGCTCAGTTACGAGGTCCCCGTCGTGCTGTCTTTGTTGGGTGTGGTGCTGGTGGCCGGCTCCATGTCACTGGGGGACATTGTTGTGGCGCAGGCGGTGCCGTTCTTCCTCGTGCAACCGCTGGCGTTCTTCGTGTTCCTTGCCGGTATGTCTGCGGAGTTGAACCGCACGCCCTTTGATGTGGCGGAAGCCGAATCTGAGATTATCGCCGGTTACCACACCGAGTACAGCGGCATCAAGTTCGCGTTGATTCAGGCGGCGGAGTTCGGAGGCGCACTGGTCGTGTCTGCGTTGATTGCGACGCTGTTCTTCGCCGGTTGGGCCGGCCCGATTGCCGACTGGCTGGGATGGCTGTGGTTCCTCATCAAAACGTTTATCGGGATATTTATCTTCGTCTGGATACGTGCTACGTACCCTCGGTTACGACTGGACCAGATTATGGCCGTATGCTGGAAGTTCCTGATGCCGTTGAGCATTATCAATCTGATTGCGGTTGTGCTGGAGGTCTACTTCCTGCGCGACGCCCACGGCACTCTGAGCACCAGCGATCTGTGGATCATGGCCGGCATCAACATAGTTCTTGCTGCGGTTTCAATTGCAGTCTTTGGCTGGTTGATTCGCCAAAGGGTACAAAATTCCTCGCCAACTGCCCGGCCAGTCCAACCCGTGGTCAACGGCGTTTCGACCATCGACGCGAGATAAGGGCAGCGCGGGCACACACCGGAGGAGAGCCACCATGTACGGATTAGAAATGGCCAAGGGGTTGATGGTTACCCTATCCAACCTGGTGCGCAAACCGTTCACTATTTCCTATCCCGAACAACGGGTGCCGCAACACCCCAGGTTCCGCGGCGAGGAGTTCGTCTGGTACGAAGAACGCTGCACCGGATGCGCTTCGTGCGCCAAGTACTGCCCGTTGGGAATCATCAAGATAGTCACCAAGCCCAGTGAAACCGCCCCTTTGCAGGGCGACAAATACCTGCTGGAGACCTTTGACATCGATCTGCAACGGTGCATGTTCTGCGGGCTGTGCGTAGAGGCGTGCCCCTATGACGCGTTGTTTATGGGCAGCGGTTTCGAAGAGGGGCAGTACAAACGCACCGATTTGGTGATTTCCATCGACCGGCTCCGCCACGCCGACAAGCACCCGAGCACCTGGTTCCGGCCTCAGCTGGAGAGCATGGAGTATCGGCCCGGAGTCAGCCGGCCGCTGGGGTGGCGCGAGGTTGGCCGGGAAAAATGGCGTTGGCACCAGCGCGAGAAGGCCGGTATGCGTCTGGTGGGTCGGGATTCTGAGGACGACACCTAGATGTGGTTTGAGCAAATAGTATTCTGGGTGCTGGCGATCGTGGCGGTGGCCGGATCAATCGGCGTGGTGCTGGTGCGCGATCTGTTCCGTGCGGCGCTTTTACTTTCGCTGGTTTTCATTGCGGTTGGCGGCTTTTTCGTGATGATGAACGCCGAGTTTCTGGCGGTGGTACAGATTTTGATCTACGTGGGAGCAATCGCCGTATTGTTCATATTCGCGGTGATGTTGACCAGGGATGTACAGCATGGCAACACTCCCAACCGTTTGCAGATTCCAGCCGCAATCGTGTCGGCCCTGTTGCTAGCGGTGATGATTGCAACGGCAACCACCACCGACTGGACTACTCTGGCGGCAGCGGGGTTGGAGAGTAAATCGCAAATCGCTCAGAACCAGGCGGTTGGCATCCCCGATGCGCCCAAGCTTACCAGCGCGGGTTTGACCGCTCGTGAGGTTGAAAGCGTACGCGAAGGTGGACTCGCCGACCTGTTGATAAGCGATTTCGTGTTGCCCTTCGAAGCTGTATCGTTGCTGTTGTTGGCAGCAGCTATCGGCGGGTTAGCTCTGGCCCGCAGGCGGGGGGAGATAGAGCTTTGACGCTGGAATCAATGCTCATCGTCGCGGCCGTTATCTTCTGCATCGGTCTGTATGGGGCGTTAGCTCGCCGAAACTTCATCGCCGTGTTGATGTCTATCGAGTTGATGTTCAACGGGGTGAACCTGACGCTGGTAGCGATGGGACGCTGGCTGGTGCCCTACTCCGTGCAGGAACAACTGTCCTCGGTGCTCACCGGGCAGGTATTCGCCGTGTTCATCATCACGGTGGCTGCGGCGGAAATTGCCTTGGGACTGGGGATTGTGTTCGCAGTGTTTCGCACCAATGAAAGCGTGGATTTGACCGACGCCGCAGCGCTCCGGCACTGACGCCCGAGGCGAACCCACGCACGAATAACTTGGAACGAATCAATAAAACATAAGCTATGTGGATGGAATTTAAACGCGCTCCCAACTTGATGGCAGCTGAAATCTGGAAGGAAGCCTTCGAAGCCGAAGGTTTGCCCACCCGGATTTTGCCGGAAGGGGACATACGGGACTGGAGCGAGCGTGCGCCGTTTGTCATCTATGTTCCCAAAGGCCGTGAACATGTGGCCGAAGAAATCGTGAGGAAGCTGTGAGGATGAAGCCATCATGCTGACCGAACAGCTGGTGTGGGCGATATTCTTGTTGCCCGTCGCTTCGTTTTTGCTGATTGGACTGGTGATCCGGCCGGCCGGCCCGAGTGTAGCCAAACTGTCGGGCTACGTCACCATCATCGGGCTGGGCATCGGATTCGCACTGTCAATCTGGTTGTTGCAGTCTTCAACGCACGGTGTGGTTTACGCCTTTCCGCCGCATCTGTGGCTGGACCTGGGGCCGGCATCCGTCGAAATGGGTTTGTTGCTGGACCCACTGACCAACGTGATGCTGGTGGTGGTTACCGGCGTCAGTCTGATGGTACAAATCTATTCCCTGGGTTATATGGACGGCGATGAGAGTTTCGCACGATACTACGCCTACATGTCTCTGTTCAGCGCGTCCATGATTGGCCTGGTGCTGGCGGTAAACATAATCCAGATGTACGTTTTTTGGGAATTGGTGGGCTTGTCGTCATACCTGCTCATCGGGTTCTGGCACCATCGTCCGGCGGCGGCGGCGGCGGCCAAAAAAGCGTTCATCATCACCCGCATCGGCGACGTAGGCTTCCTGCTGGCAATTATTTATCTGTTCTTCCAGGCCGATGATTTTGCGGCCCTGGGCCTGAACGCATTTCATATCCCCGACATCTGGGAGGCCGCCCAACCGATCGCAGCGGGCGGGGCCGGAATCGTCGCCGGCGGAGCGCTGCTTTGGCTGTCCCTGGGGTTGTTCGCCGGAGCGGCTGGCAAGAGCGGCCAGTTCCCGCTGCACACCTGGCTTCCAGATGCGATGGAGGGCCCGACTCCGGTCAGCGCCCTGATCCACGCTGCCACGATGGTGGCCGCCGGAGTCTTCCTGGTGGGCAGATTCTTCCCAGTATTCGCCGAGTCAGAGACGGTCATGATGGTGGTGGCGCTTATCGGTGCGTTCACCGCCGTATTTGCCGCCACGATGGGATTGGCTGCCAACGACATAAAACGCGTGATGGCCTACTCCACCATCAGTCAGCTGGGTTATATGATGGCTGCCCTCGGCGTTGGCGCCTACAACGCTGCCTTGTTCCACCTGTTCACCCACGCGTTCTTCAAAGCCTTGCTGTTCCTGTCAGCGGGCAGTGTCAACCACGCCGTCGGCACCTTCAACATGATGTACATGGGCGGGTTGCGCAAGGCGATGCCATTGACCTATGCGCTGACGGCCATCGGCGCGTTGAGTCTGGTGGGCATCTTCCCGTTGGCGGGGTTCTGGAGCAAGGACGAAATATTGCTGGAAGCCTGGTTGGGCGGTGGCCCGGTGCAAATGTCAGTTAGCCTGGCGGTGTTCTTCATGCTGCTCGTTGGGGTGCTGCTGACTGCGTTCTACTCGTTCAGAATGGTTCACCTGACGTTCCACGGTGAATTCCGGGGCGGCGGCGAGCAGGAATTGCACGATACTGAGGAAGCTGGATTGCCAGCGCCTACGGGCGTAACCCATCACGTTCATCTTGGCGAATCGCCTTGGGTGATGATAACGCCGATGCTGTTGCTGGGAATCAGCGCCGTTATCGCCGGCTGGTTGGCCAACCCGGTTGGTGTGGAAAGTCTGTTTGGACTGGTTCCCTCCCATTGGTTCACCGAATACCTGGCATCGGGTCTGCACGACGGGCATCATGCACCGCCGTTCAACATCGCGATTGCCGCAATCTCCAACATAGTTGCAATTGGCGGCATTGGGCTGGCAATTCTGGTGTATGCCTGGCCGCGTGCGTTCACGTCCTTCGACCCGTTGATCAAGGCGGGTCCGGTTCACACATTGCTGTCCCAACGCTACTACATCGACCATCTGTACGAAGGCATCATCGTCAACCGTGTCTTCTACCGGACCGTTGTTGCCACCACCGACTGGGTTGATCGCAATCTGGTTGACGGCATTGTTGGCCTGGTCGGCTGGATTTCCCGAAACGTCGGCAGCCTGATTGCCCTCGCTCAAAACGGCCAGGTTCAATTTTATCCACTGGTAGCCGCGATGGGCGGCGCGGTCATCATCATGCTCTACCTGGTACTCGGATAACCGACCATGGCCAACGAATTCAACGGACTGCTGACCGCAACGGTTTTCCTGCCAGCCATTGCAGCCCTGTTATTGGCCGTGGGCATACTCCGCGGCGACCGGGCGATTCGCTGGTTCGCGGTGCTGGTAACCGCCGCTGACCTGGCGCTGTCAGTGGTCGTGTTCGCCCTGTTCCAGCGGGGTGGCGAACGGTTCCAATTGATCGACCGGTTCACCTGGATCGACACCAGCACGGTGCAGGCCAACTACCTGCTGGGCGTGGATGGCATCAGCGCGCCGCTGGTAATGTTGACGGGATTGCTGGGCCTGTGCGCCGTTTTCGCTTCTTTCCACGTCGGCAATCGCGTCAAGGAATACTTCATCTGGCTGCTGGTGCTGCAGACGGCCGTTATGGGCGTGTTCACCTCGCTGGATTTCCTGTTGTTCTTCCTCTTCTGGGAACTCGAACTGGTGCCTATGTACCTCCTGATCTCAACCTGGGGCACGGGACGGCGCGAATATTCGGCGATGAAATTCCTGATATTCACGATTCTGGGCTCGGCGTTCATGCTGGTTGCCATCGTCGGGGTGTTCGTCAGCGCCGGAGTGGGTAGCTTCGACATGACCCGCCTGTTGGAACCCGGTTCCGCGCTTGATGCCACGCGCGCCGCCCTGCCCATGGGCTTGCTGTTCTGGCTGTTCTTCGTCGCCTTCGCCGTAAAACTCCCCACTTGGCCCCTGCACACCTGGCTGCCCGATGCACACACCGATGCACCCACGGCGGGCAGCGTAATGCTAGCCGGAGTGATGCTGAAGATGGGCGGATACGGCTTGCTACGCATCAACGCGGGGATGTTCCCGGAACAGCTGCAAACCTACGCGCTGCCGGTGGTAATCCTTGGCGTCATCAGCGTGCTTTACGGGGCTGTAGTTACGTTGCGGCAAACGGACCTGAAACGTCTTATTGCCTATTCCAGCGTCAGTCACATGGGACTCGTCCTCATTGGCATTGGTTCGGTGGCCGTGGTAGGTGGGGCGTTAACCGACGCCGGCCTGGTGGGGGCGGCGATGCAGCTCTTCACCCACGGCACGATTACCGGGTTGTTGTTCGTCGCGGTGGGAATCGTGTACGACAAAACACATACGCGTCAAATTCCCGACCTGGGTGGGCTCGCCAATCGTATGCCTATCGTGGCGGCGGCGTTCCTGCTGGCCGGCGCTGCCTCATTGGGACTGCCGGCGCTGAGCGGTTTCGTGTCGGAACTGCTGGTGTTCTTCGGTGGGTTCCGGGCGTTCCCGGCGTTGACCATACTGGCGGTGCTGGGAATTATTCTGGCCGCCGGTTATATCTTGTGGATGATACAGCGGGCTTTCTTCGGGCCGCGCCCCGCGCGTTGGGACGAACTTACCGACGCGAGTTGGGTGGAAATGGCCCCTATCGCTCTGCTGGTTATCAGCATTGTGGCGGTTGGTGTGTATCCGGCCTGGCTCACCGACGTGTTCCGCGAGGGACTGGAACCCATCGTAAACGGTTATAATTCCGGCCTTGCCGGTGTCAGCCGCTAGCAGTTCACAAGGCCTTTTTTATGACCACCCACGACCTGTACCTGATTTCGCCGCATCTTGCGCTGGCCGCGCTGGCGATGGTGGTTATCGTTGTTGACTTGCTGACTCGGCGAACCGGGCTGCTCGTCGGTGTGTCATTTGTCGGCCTGGCCGCCCCGGCTGCTTTGAGTGCGATGCAGGTTATTGAGCTGACAACCAGCGGCTCCGACGCATTGTCCGCTGATGGTTCAGTAATCCTGTACACCCTGTCCATCGACCGATTCTCGCTGTTTTTTAACTTTCTGATTCTGGCTGCAACCGGCCTGGTCGTACTGGTGTCCAACGACTACGTACGGCGAATACAGCGGTTGCAAGGTGAATTTTTCGGCCTGATGCTGCTCTCCGCTACCGGCATGATGTTGCTGGTGGCCGCGAATGAACTGATTACCATATACATCGCCCTCGAGCTAATCACATTGCCGCTGGCGGCGCTGGCCGCGTTCATGCCCAACGGCCGGTCCAGCGAAGCCGGGATGAAGTTCCTCATCGTCGGCGCCATCAGCAGCGCGTTGATGTTGTATGGCATGGCGTTGATCTACGGGTTCACCGGCAGCACCCGCCTGGACGAAATCGCGGTGGCGCTGGCCAGCGCCGCTACATCGGGTGCCATCCCATTCGGCAGCCTGGCGGTATTGCTAGCGGTCGTGCTGTTGCTGGCAGGGTTTGGATTCAAAATGTCGGCGGCGCCCTTTCAGATGTGGGTGCCCGATGTTTATGAAGGCGCCCCCACGCCGATTGTGGCGTTCCTGTCAGTTGCCAGCAAAGCGGCCGCCTTCGCGCTGGTAATGCGTGTGTTCTACATCGGTTTCGACTCGCTGGCGGGTGATTGGTGGGTATTGCTGGCTATTCTGGCAGCGTTGTCAATGACGATCGGCAATCTGGTTGCCATCTCCCAACACAACATCAACCGGTTGTTTGGATACAGTACCATCGCCCACGCCGGCTACCTTCTGGTCGGTGTCGCCGCGGTAGCCACCTCAGGCGGAGCGGCAAGTTTCGGCCCCAGTAGCGTGGTCTTCTACCTGGCGGCGTATACTGCTGCTAATCTGACCGCGTTCTTCGCTATGGTGTGCATTGGACACCGTATCGAGAGCGACGAGATAGCTGACTACGGTGGGATGATTCGCCGAGCTCCATTCCTGGCAATCACCCTTGGTCTGGCCCTGATAGCCCTGATTGGAGTGCCCCCCACCAGCATATTCATCGCCAAAATTTACATATTCGCCGCCGCCATCAACACTGGGGAGTCCCTGATGACATGGCTGGTTATCATCGGTGTCGTGAACAGCGTCGTGTCGGCGTACTACTACCTCCGAGTCATCAAGGTCATGTTCCTGCAACCCGCAGTCAGCCCGGAGCGGGTGAGAGGGTCCTGGCCGGTGAATCTGGCGTTGGGAGTCGCCACGCTGTCCATGCTGTGGTTAGGCGTGGCTCCGGGCACATTGCTTGGGGCGGCAGAACGTGCGGTTGCGGCCCTGGCAGGAGGTGGCTGAATGGTAATGAAAACCATCGGGATAGCCTACAACGACCTGATTCCAGAGGCGCTGAACCTGGCCCACGCGATCGTTACCGAGTTGGATTTGGGGGCGAACAGCTGGATCCTGGCCGCCGAAGATGTCAACGGTCTCGCCGCGCGCGCCGTTAACTCGGACCTGGTTATCACCATCGGGGGCGACGGCACCATATTGCGCGTGAACCGGGCTATCGCACCCTTGGGCATTCCCCTGGTTGGGGTGAACATGGGCCGGTTGGGTTTCATGACTGAGCTCACGGTGCCGGGCGTGATGGATGAATTACCGCAGTATTTCAAAGGCGGAATGCGCGTATCCGAACACAGTATGTTGATGGCATCGTCGTTCCGACGCGATCCGGACGGAGCCGAACCGATCCAGCACGGCCCGTATCACGCGTTGAACGACGTGGTGCTCACGCGAGGACACGTTTCCCGGGTCATTACGGTGCGGGTGGTAATTGACGGAGCGGACGTGTCCACCTTCCGGGCCGACGGAGTGATTCTCGCCACCGCCACCGGCAGCACGGGCTACAGTTTCGCGGCCGGCGGCCCCATCGTTGATCCCCTGTCCGATGACGTAGTGCTTACGCCGCTGGCGTCTCACGTTGGCCTGACCGCTCCCTTGGTGCTGCGACCCACCAGCAGTATCGATTTCCACTTGGAAGGTTCCCAGGGAGCGATTTTGAGCGTGGATGGGTTCGAGAACCATCCCATCGAACCGGGTGATTGGGTACGCATCACTCGTAGCCCACACCGGGCCCGGTTCCTACGCGCCCACGAGCATAATTACTTCTGGGCCACGCTGACCCAACGCCTGGGGTTCAGCCTGCAGAGACGGTAACGATACGGGCGAACTCAAGGATTTGTACCAAAAACATGACGACACCCGCCAGAAACGAACCGACCATTTCGACCCGCACTGTGTTTGAGGGGCGCATCCTTAATGTGCGTGTCGACACGGTACAACTGGTCAATGGCCGAACCAGCACCCGGGAGATCGTCGAGCACGCCCCATCAATCTGCGTGGTACCGCTGGACACGGACGGTAGGGTGATGCTGGTGCGGCAATACCGCAAGCCGGCAGGAGCGTTCCTGCTGGAGGTTCCGGCGGGCGGCATCGAACCGGGCGAAAACCCTGAGGTCGCCGCGCTGCGCGAGTTGCAGGAAGAGATCGGCCACCGCGCGGGTCGCTTGCGGCCGTTGACCGGTTTTTGGCTAGCTCCCGGATGGTGCAACGAGTTTATGTACTCCTTCCTGGCGACGGAACTGACACCGGCAAGGCTGGAGTCGGACGACGACGAGTTCATAGACGTGAGAAAAGTGGCGCTATCCGATGTTCCGGGCTTGATCGGAAACGGAACGATACAGGACGCTAAAAGCGTGGCGTCGCTGTTGCTTGCGATGCGCATCTTGGGGGATAATTAGGTGCCTGTCGGCCAGGCCGCTATAGTGAGAATATGTGCCGGGCCAGCCGATGCTGCCCGGTCGGAGGTTGACGCGAATGCCAGAAAATTTGCAACACGACGTGCTGATTATCGGTGCCGGCCTAGCTGGGATGCGAGCCGCCATTGCGGCCCGCGCCGCCGGAGCCAACACCGCCATCATCAGCAAGGTGCACCCGGTGCGGAGTCATTCCAACGCCGCCCAAGGTGGCATCAACGCGGCACTGCTGGACCGCGGCGATGATTGGGAAGACCACGCCTACGACACCATCAAGGGCAGCGACTACCTGGGCGACCAGGACGCCATTGAAGTGATGTGTCGACAGGCCGGCGCTTCGCTTATTGACATGGAGCACATGGGGGTTACCTTCAACCGGGACGACGAGGGACGGTTGGGCACGCGGGCCTTCGGCGGTCAACGCCGCGCCCGCACCTTTTTCGTCGGCGACTTCACCGGACAAGCCCTGCTCCACGTCATGTTCGAGCAACTAATCAAATCCGGCGTGCGCCGCTACGAAGAGTGGTTTGTTACATCGCTCATCATGGAAAGCGGGCAGGCTGCTGGCGTCATCGCCCTGGATATCCGCACCGGTGAGTTGAACCTGATCAAGGCCAAGACCGTCATCTTCTGCACGGGCGGTTGCGGCCGATTGTTTGAGCCCAGCACCAATGCACTCATCGTCACCGGCGATGGTATGGGCCTGGTCTACAACGCTGGCGGCCAGTTGATGGACATGGAGATGGTTCAGTACCATCCCACCACGCTGGCGGGTAGCGGGGTGCTAATTTCAGAAGCGGCCCGGGGTGAAGGCGCTTACCTGCGGGACAAAGACGGCAATCGGTTCATGGAGAAATACGCCCCCAACATGATGGAACTGGCCTCTCGCGACGTCGTCTCCCGTGCCGAACAAACCGAGATCAACGCTGGAAACGGCGTCGACGGATGCGTGTACCTGGACTGTACCCACCTTGGCGAAGCGCTAATCATGGAGAGGCTCAGCCAGATCAGGGAAATAGGGGTCGATCTGGCCGGCGCAGACATGATTCGCGAACCGATTCCAATCCGCCCCGGTATGCATTACATAATGGGCGGTATCAAGACCGACATCGACGGGTTGACCAATCTGGAAGGCGTCTACGCTGCCGGCGAGTGCGCCAACGTCAGCGTGCACGGCGGCAACCGCCTGGGCGCCAATTCGCTCCTCGACACAATCGTGTTCGGCGAGCGGGCGGGCAACCACGCCTCAACCGCGGCCCGCGGCAGGAACTACGTCGAATTCGACGCTGGCGCGACTTTGGATCGGGAATCCCGGCGGATCCAGGAAATGCTGGACCGCCCCAACAATGGAGACCGTTGGGCCTGGGTCCGCAAGGACATGGGCGACTCCATGAATCGCAACGTGGCGGTGTTCCGTAACGAGGAAGGCATCCAGGAAACGCTGGGCGAGCTGCACAACCTGAAGCGGCGCTACGAAAATGTGCCCGTCCACAACAAGGGCAAGCGGTTCAACACCGACCTGGTCTTTGCCCTGGAACTAGGCTATATGCTGGATTGCGCTGAAACCATCGCGATCGGAGCGTTGGAGCGGCGAGAGAGCCGCGGCGCCCAGTTCAGGGTTGACTATCCTGATCGGAACGACGAAGAATGGTTGCACCACATCGTCGTCAGCGAATCCGAATCGGGGCCGCAAGTTTCTGAATTACCGGTCACCATCACCAAGTGGACACCAGAAGAGAGGAAGTACTAGGTTATGGACATAACCGTAAGGGTAAAGCGACAGAATCCGGAAGCAAAAGGAGAAGGCCGTCTGCCCTATTGGCAGGAATACCCGGTTAGCATCCCTGAAAACGCTACGGTTCTGGATGCGTTGATCCAGATTCGCGAAGATGACGACGGCACATTGTCCCTGCGGTGTTCATGCCGCAGCTCCATTTGCGGTTCCTGCGCGATGCGTATCAACGGCCACGCCGGGCTCGCCTGCAAGACAATTGTCAGAGACGCGGTGCAGGATGGGGTTATTACCGTGGAGCCGGCCGGCGTGATGCCGGTGATTAAAGACCTAGTCGTCAACTTCGACCTTTTCTGGGAAAAAATAGAACAGGTTGACCCGTACCTGAAGCATATGGGGCAGGAACCGGAAGGCGAATACATCGTCTCCAACGACGATATGCTGCACCTGTCGGCGGTGACTTCCTGCATAATGTGCGGGGCGTGCGTTTCTGACTGCACGGTGCTGGAAGTCGATCCGACCTTCCTGGGCCCCGCCGCGCTGGCCAAGGCGTATCGATTCACCGCTGACCCACGGGACGGCGATGCCAACGGCGTGTCGGTGGAACGGCTGTGGGCCCTGAGCGAACCAACTGGCATCTGGGACTGCACGCGCTGCAACGAATGTGTCCAGGCGTGCCCCAAGGGCGTGGCGCCCATGGATCGCATCATGGCAATTCGGGAACAGGCCATCCAGGCCGGTTACAACAACAACAACGGCGCTCGCCACACTGACGCTTTCACGGAGTCGGTGGGACACAGCGGCCGCCTTGACGAGCTCCGCCTACCCATCAAGAGCGTGGGTATGATGAATTTGCCGGCCCTGATGGGCTATTTGCCGGTTGCCTTCCGCGCCATGCGCCGAGGCAAGATGCCACCCATCGTCCACAAGAATGTTGACAACGTGGAAGCGGTACGCAAGCTGTTCCGTCAACTGGAACCCGAACCTGCCGGCCCGCAGGTCAGCAATAACTCTCCATTCGGCTAGAGACCGACCAGCCGCATCAGCCACTCCGGAGGACTGACCAGTGAAGTACGCTTTTTTTCCGGGCTGCGTTTCGACCGGAGGCGCGCCCGAGCTATACCCCGCCACCCAGGTAGTTTGCCAACGACTGGGCATTGAACTTGAAGAGATACCGGGTTGGACTTGCACCGGCGCCGGGGTGATCCAGGAGAAGAACCAACGCTTTGGGGACACGCTGAACGCCCGCAATTTCGCCAAGGCGGAGCAGATGGGGTTGCCGATTCTAACCATCTGCAGCACCTGCCAGGGAGTGATGTCGCAGGCCAACCACCGGATGCGCAATCCGGAGTATTTGGCCGAGATCAACTCCTACCTGGCGGAGGAAGGACTGGAGTATAGCGGCAACAGCGAACCCAAACACCTGCTCTGGATACTAATTGAGGACTATGGCCTGGACCACTTGATGCCTCATATCACGCGCCAGCTTACCGAACTGAAAATCGCCCCGTTTTACGGTTGCTACATCGTGCGGCCAACGGAAGCTCTGGACATCGCCGAGCACCCGGAACGGCAACAATCGCTGGAATTGCTGATTGACGCCCTGGGGGCCACGCTGGTCGATTTTGAGGGCAAGACCCGCTGCTGTGGCTTCCCCATACTAACCATCAACGAGCGCAACTCGATGGCAATGGTGGGCAAGCATACGTCCGAAGTGAAAGACCTGGGCGCTGACGCGATGGTTACGCCGTGCCCTCTGTGTCATCTCAACCTGGATGGATTCCAACCCAAGGCGGCATCGCAGATTCGACGATCCATTGACCTGCCAATCCTGCATATGCCGCAATTGATTGGATTGGCGATGGGGATGTCCCCGGCGGATTTGGGCCTGAAAAAGCACATCGTGAGCACCGGCCCGCTGGAAGTGAAACTCGGCGCACGTCGTTAGGCCTTGTCCCAGGGAACCGCATTATCATCCGCCACCACTGCACCCTCATTCCGGCGAAATCCAGGACCCAGCAATCCTTTCAGCGACGAGCAAGCAACGAGGCCCTTGGCAATTAGCGTATCTGGATTACGGCTCAAGGCTGGAACGAAGAAGACAAAGAGCAGGCCCCGGGTTGGCATCCCCGGGGCCTGAATTTTTGCTCCCTACCTCACCTTCAATGCGACGAACGCCGGAACCAGGCAACTCCACTCAGGAACGACACGCATAGCAATCGGCATGTCTGGATTCCGGCCCGAGTCCAGAATCACTCGAGCGATAGTTGGTAGCTAACTCCGCAAGGTAGGCACCACTGCCTGTATCGCCGCGATGGTTTCGTCCACGTCATCGTCGGTGTGGGCGATGGACGTGTAGAATTTCTGCGGCCATGACTTGATGATGCGTCGCTCCAGCAAACCGGCGTTGAGTCGACCCAGCGTAGCAGCGTCGGCGGTCAAACCGTCCCGGTAGTTTTGGATGGGATGATCGGAGAAGTAGATGTCGAAGACAGCATCTTCGCCGACGCTTTGAACGGGCAGGCCCTGGTCTTCGCACGCCTGCGCCAACGCCTGACGCAAACGCCCGCCGACGGCGTGCAATCGATCGTAAACTCCATCCTTCCGTAGCTCGGACAACGTGGCCAGTCCGGCGGCGCAGGCAATGGGGTTCCCGTTCAGCGTCCCGATTTGGTCAACATAATCATCAAAGGACACCGCGGCTCGATCGTACACCGACATAACATCGGCACGACCCATCGTTGCGGCCAGCGGGTACCCGCCACCCATAATCTTGCCTACCGAACACAGGTCGGGCGTGACGCCGTAATACTCCTGAGCGCCACCGTAGGCCAGGCGAAATCCCGTAACCACTTCGTCGAAGATGAGCAGCAGGTTGGCGTCAGCGGTGAGTTTGCGGAGACCGGCCAAAAAGCCCGGAACCGGGGCCAGCGAACGCTGCATTGGCTCTACGATTACAGCAGCAATCTCATCCTTGTGGGCGTCGATGATTGCGGCGGTGGTTTCCAGATCGTTAAATTGAGATATCAGCATCAGGTCATTCAGGGCGCGCGGGATGCCGCCGCTGTTGGCTTCAGCCTGAGGAAACTCGTTCGCTGCTGATCCAAACACCGACATCATCGCGTAATCACTGGTGCCGTGAAAACCACCCTCGAACTTGAGGATTTTTTCCTTGCCAGTGAACGCCCGGGCCACACGCATGGCCTGAAAACAGGCGTCAGTGCCGCTGGTGGTGAAGCGTACTTGCTCCGCGCAGGGCACCGCGTTCACCAATTCCTCGGCCAGCATGACCGCCTGTTCGTTGGTGGTGAAGAAAGTCGAACCGCGACCCACCGCTGACAGAACCGCTTCAGTGACGGCCGGGTGAGCATGGCCCAGAATCATGGGGCCGGAACCCATCAACCAGTCAATGTATTCATTGCCCGACACGTCCCAAACACGCCCGCCCTTACCCTCGCGAACCAGGAATTTCAACTCATCAGGGTAGCTGGTGTTTCCAGTGCTGCTACCGGGCAGGTACTGAGCTGCTTTAGCCAGCAATTCCTGTTCCAGTTGTGTTCTTTGTGTCATTTTCGCCTCCGGATCACGGTCAGGATTTATCCAGCCGCGCCACAAATATTATACACGGGCGATGGCGCCCTCCAAGCGAAGCAACCCCGCCGGCGAATCGTGCCGGCGGGGTTGTTCAAACAGACTCCCATCGCGTGCTAGCCAGCTTCGGCCTTCGCATTCGACATAACATCTACCAGTTCCTGTACTGAAGCCGCCGAGCTTTGCAACGCGGCCTGTTCTTCATCGGTGAGGCTGATTTCCACGATCTGTTCAACGCCTTTGGCCCCTATTTTCACCGGCACGCCGACACACAGACCGTTGATGCCATACTCGCCTTCCAGATAGGCACACCCGGGCAGGATGCGCTTTTTGTCCAACAGCATGGCTTCTACCATCTGAGTGATCGCTGCCGACGGAGCGTAGAACGCGGAGCCCTGCTTGAGCAAGGCAACTATCTCGCCTCCACCGTCGCGAGTGCGCTGGACGATGGAATCGATGCGGTCTTTGGACAGTAGCTCGGTAACCGGTATGGAGCCAACCGTGGTATAGCGCACGAGCGGCACCATGTCGTCGCCATGGCCGCCCAATACCATGGCCTGCACGTCTTCCACGGAAACGTCCAGTTCCTGGGCGATGAAAGTGCGGTAACGGGCGGTGTCCAGAACGCCGGCCATTCCAAACACCCGGTTGCGAGGAAAGCCGGCAGTTTCGTACACGTTTTGCACCATGGCGTCCAGGGGGTTGGTAACCGCCAGGATGATGCAATCCGGAGAGTAGCGCACTACCTCTTCAGTAACCGCCGACGTAATGCGCATATTGGTAAGTAACAGGTCATCACGACTCATGCCGGGGCGCCGAGCTATGCCGGCGGTGATGACCACCACCTCGGAATCAGCGGTTGCTTCGTAACCGTTAGACCCGGTGATCATGGCGTCGGTACCGAGAACCGGCCCAGACTCCAGCATGTCCAGGCTCTTGCCTTGCGGCAGGTCCTCTACGACGTCCACCAGTACAACATCGGCGTAGCCGAGCTGGTGGATGCGCTGTGCAGTGGTGGCGCCCACGTTGCCGGCGCCAACGACGGTTACTTTACTTCGCATCTGGTTAGTGCTCCTCTGTTTATATGGTCTGATTCGGCGACGCGTCGGGCGGGAAAATCCCCCAACCCTCCTCTATCAGAGGCGGAGGAAGGGGGAATTCTTGCGTTGGCATCAACCAAAATGATTGTGGCGTCGAATGAGCCCTTGAACCCCATAAACCGACTGGCTGAAGACGCCGCCTCAGCCGGTCGGCGCGTTGCTAGGTTGCATCCACAATGGCATTCAAAGTGGCGCTGGGGCGCATGGCTTTGGCGGCCATCTCATCATTGGGGTGGTAATAGCCACCGATATCCACTGGCTGTCCCTGAGCGTCGATCAATTCCTGAACGATCTTGTCTTCGTTATCAGCCAGCTGCCGGGCCACCTCGCTAAAGCGGGCTTGCAACTCTGGGTCTTGGGTCTGCTTGGCCAGCATTTGCGCCCAGTACAGAGCGAGGTAGAAATGACTGCCCCGGGTGTCCAGTTCGTTCACCCGTCGCGATGGCGCCCTCTGGTATTCGAGATGCTCCCCGATTGCCTGGTCTAGCGTCTCAGCCAGGAGTTTGGCTCTGTGATTGTTTAGCACCTCGGCAAAATGCTCGAAGGATGCGACGAGGGCACAGAATTCGCCGAGAGAATCCCACCGCAAATGTCCCTCCTCCAGGAACTGTTGTACATGCCTGGGGGCCGATCCGCCAGCGCCCGTCTCAAATAGTCCTCCGCCTTGAAGCAGTGGCACGACCGAAAGCATCTTGGCGCTGGTGCCCAATTCCAGGATGGGAAAGAGATCAGTCAAATAGTCGCGCAACACGTTGCCAGTCACGGCAATCGTGTCTTGGCCAGCTCGGCTGCGCGCCATCGAGAACCGCATCGCGTCGATGGTAGACATGGTGCGTATGTCCAAACCGGCCGTGTCATGCGTGGGCAGATATTGGTCCACCTTCTTGATCAGCTCAGCGTCGTGAGCACGGTTCGGGTCCAACCAAAATATGGATGGCGTGCCGGTGATCTTGGCCCGATTGACCCCAAGCCTGACCCAGTCTTGAATCGGCTCGTCTTTGGTCTGGCACATCCGGAAAATATCACCTTCCTCAACGCGCTGTTCCATCAAAGTTGCGCCTGACGAGTCCACGACCCGAATGGTCCCATTGCCTGGCGCTTTAAAAGTCTTGTCGTGGGAACCATACTCTTCGGCCGCTTGTGCCATCAGCCCCACATTGGCGACGCTGCCGATTGTGGACGGATCAAACGCCCCATGCTCCTGACAGTCTTCTATTATCGACTGATATAGAGTCGCATAGGAGCGATCGGGAATCAACGCGATCGTATCGTGCAACTCGTTGTCGGGGCCCCACGTGCGGCCGCCATCGCGGACAATCACGGGCATGGAGGCGTCAATAATCGTATCGCTCGGCACATGCAGATTAGTGATTCCCCGGTTGGAGTTCACCATCGACAACTCCGGGCGGACGCTATAGACCGCCTGGATATCCGCCTCGATTTCCGCTCGCTTATCCTCAGGCAGGGATTGAATCTTCGTGTAGAGTTCAGCGATTCCATTGTCGGGATTCACCGCAAGTTCACCCAGGTCTGCCGCGTGTTTGTCGAACACGTCCTGGTAGTAAACCGACACGCAATGGCCGAAAATAATCGGATCGGACACGCGCATCATGGTCGACTTCACGTGCAGGGAAAGCAACACGCCTTCAGCTTTAGCATTTGCGATTTCCTCGCCGTAAAATTCGCGCAGCTCCTTGACATTCATCACGGCGCAATCGACGATTTCACCGGATTGTAGGGGGATACCGGATTTGAGCTCGGTCACACGACCGTCGCGGGTCACGAATTCGATTGCAGCCGACCCAGCTGCCGAGGTCGTAACGGCCTGCTCACTGCCGTAAAAATCACCACTGGTCATGTGGCCGACTCGGGTTTTGGACACTTCCGGCCAGTCCTGCATCATCCGATGGGGATTGCGTTTGCCGTGCTCCTTGACCGATATTGCCGACCGTCGATCAGAATTCCCTTCCCGTATAACCGGGTTGACCGCGCTGCCGATCACTATGGAATAGCGGGCATGGATTTGGCGTTGTTCGTCTGTTGCCGGATCGTCGGGGTAGTCGGGAATATCATAGCCCTTGACCTGCAATTCCTGGATAGCGCTTTTCAACTGGGGAATTGAGGCGCTGATATTGGGCAATTTGACCAGGTTGGCCCCCGGCTCCTTGCACAAATCGCCACACATGGTCAGATAATCGAGTATCTTTTGCTCGTCGGTCAAATTGTCAGGGAAATTGGCAATAATGCGACCGGTCAACGAGATATCCCAAGTCTCAAGTTCAAAACCGGATCCCTTGGTAAATGCCTGAAGAATCGGCAGCAACGAGTGCGTGGCAAGGGCCGGAGCCTCATCAGTTTTCGTATAAATAATCTTGGCAGCTTCTGGCATGATTTCCTCCTTAGTAAATAAGTTTCACGGGCCGCTACGAGTTGCCAAGAGATGTTTGACCACGGTCCCGAACATGAAAAGTGTGCACTAACTTGCCATCATTGATTAGGACGATATGGACGAGTCAGTACGTTCCAGGCACGAAGCGGGGTGGATTGAAGGGCATGGGTACCCGGCATTACACCCGATGCTGCGGACCAAACAGAGTTCAAACCGTGCCAATTATACATCCGAACCCTAATCAACGGTACCCCAGGCGAACCCTAATCCAGGGGCTTTCGATTATTGGGAAAGTGGGGAGTCGAGGATCTTTGGGGCAGCGGGGCCAGTCCTCCCAAGCGGGCCATTCCCAGCCGGCTTTTACTGGTGGGGAGCGCCTGGGGTACCGCGAAACGGGGCCACAGCGTGCGACACATGACCCTGGTTGAAGACCGCCCTCAGATAACGAGCGGCGGCCGCTGCTCAGTCCACGGAGGCCTTGCGTAACCTGACCATCAGCCGGCCTGGATTGGCCGGTCCACCGAATATCGCGGCAGTCTCGCGCCGCCATGTTGCCCGACCGTCCCAACCCTCGGCCACGGTCGGGGCTCGCCGTGCATAATCAAATGTCCCCCGGCGCACCAAAACCATCTCATTATCGACTTAGCTCCGACCCTGAACCGGCAGACGCTGCTGACCCCGCCGATGCAATGGCAGTGGGCAGTTTTTCGGGTTTTACCTTCGCTATTCGACGCGTATCGGATCGGTGTATGTGGTACATTGCGGCGAGGTTTTCCAACCCGCTGCGGCGCCCGTGGGTATGCGACGGTGGACATTCGATGGCTGATACGGCAACTCCCGCGGTGCGTATGCCGCTCATCAACAAGTTACTGTTCGCTTCAGACCACGTTGGTCTGCAAACCATCAGTTACGCTCGCAGTTCGTGGTTGCTGTTTTTCCTGGTGCCTCCCGTTGGCATTGGTCTGGCCCGGATTCCACCCGTGTCCCTGCCCGGATTCGAGCTGGACGCCCGCGTGCTGGCCGGAATCTTGCTAACCGTCGGGCGACTGGTTGATGCGGTCGACGATCCGCTCATCGGGTGGTGGAGCGACCGGACGCGCAGCAGGTGGGGTCGGCGCATTCCGTTCATATTGTTCAGCACGCCCTTTTACGCGTTGTTTGCGGCGATGATCTGGTTTCTCCCTACCGACCAACCCAGCCTGTGGAATGCGCTGTACCTGGTGGTAGTCTTGGAATTGTTCTTCATCGCCAGCACAATGTCCAGCGGACCATTGGAAGCGCTGATCCCCGAGCTGTCCCACTCACCAAAAGACCGCATGGCCATCGTTGGCAGCATTTTCATGTTCGCCATTCTGGGAGCCGCGGTAGGCCTGATAGCCAGCGGCCGTATCGTGGATGGTGCAGGGTTTCAGGTGATGGGATTGTCGGTAGCCGTTGTGGGCATAGTGTTTCGATATATCTCGCTGGCGTCGGTCTGGAAGTACGCCCCGCGACATACTCCGCCGGCAACCGCGCCATTCTGGGGCGGGTTGGCCAGCGCACTTCGCAACCCACAATTTATCTACTTCCTGCCCACCTACGTGATGTTTTCCATGGCGGTGGGAGTAATCATGGCGTGGATGCCGTTTTTTGCCTCCGGATTGTTGCAGGCGGAGGACGAAGGCAAAATTACCGGGCTGATGTTTGCCACCGTAATCGCGGGTGTAATAGTGGCCGGTATCGTGATCTGGCCGATGTGCAACCGATTCGGCAAGCGGAGGATGTACGGCATCTGCCTGGTTATCAGCGGTGCCTTGTTTCCGCTGTTGGGCCTGGTTGGCTTGATCAGCACCAAAGGGCTGATGGGCCAGAGTTTCGCCCTGGGATTTTTGATTGGCCTTCCGATGGCGGCGGTGTTCCTGTTGCCCAAGGCATTCACGGCGGACATCGCCGACTATGACGCCCTCATCACGAACCAGCGCCGTGAAGCAATTTTTTACTCCACGCAAAACTTTTTCGAGAAGGTAGCTCTGTCCTTTTCGCCACTGATACTCAGCCTGGTATTACTACTCGGCGATTCCACAGAAAACCCGTTGGGCATTCGATTGGCAGGACCGCTGGCCGGGTTGCTGGCGTTATCCGGCTTCGTGGTCTGGCAGCGTTACAAGCTACCCGACACGGTTAGCCGCGAGGCGGTGTCCGCCGCCGGCCTGCTCCCGGCACAAACCTGACGCTAAGTCGCGTCGTAAGCGCTCCGTCAGGAATCGAGTTGGATCGCCAGCGCCTCAGCGCTGGTGACGGGCAGCTGGCAAGCGTAGCGCTGGCAAACGTAGGCGGTGGGGACGCCATCCAGCATACCCCGCTGCTCCAGGAGCGGCGAATCCGGCACGGGCGGAGCAGATGGTTCGGACATGCCCACCAACACCTGGTTGGGCAAAAACCGGGTTCCAACCGCCTCTAGCATTGTTTGGGTCTCCGGGTGATCCGGCGGCCCCACAATGACAACTTCCCTGGGTAGCGAGACGTAGAAATCCAGAGCGCCCAGCCAGTGCCCGGTGGCCGATGGAGCGCGACCAAACAACGGCAGCAAGGCACGCAGCGGCGTCGAACCCTTGGCGGAGTAGTCGTTATTGCCGGTAACTACCCCCAACCGCAACAGTACGTCGGTCGCAACGGAACCGCCGCAGGGCTGTGCGTTGTCGAACACATCGCGCGGACGGATTACCAGGGTTTCGTGGTCGTTGCCGGTGTCATAGAACCCGCCCACAGCATCGTTCCAGAACAGCGCGACCATGCCGTCAGCCAGTGCCACCGATTCCTGCAGCCAGCGAGGTTCCAGTGTCGCTTCGTGGAGCTCGAGCAGTCCGGCGGCCAGGCACGCGTAATCTTCCAGATAGCCCAGCAATTTGGCTTGACCTTTGCGCCAGGTCCGTAAGACCCGGCCGTTGATATCGCGCATGGTGCCCAGCAGGAAATCGGCGTTGCGTCGGGCCGCATCCAGATAGTCTAACCGTTGTAATGCGGCGCCGGCTTCGGCGAACGCCCGCAGCATCAGGCCATTCCAGGCGGTCAATACCTTGTCGTCCAGCAGCGGGTGGATGCGTTGCTCGCGCGCTTCCAGCAGGCCGGTTCGGGACCGTTGTATAGCGGCGGCCAATTCGTCATCGCTGACGCCGCGCTGATCCGCGTAGTCCTGGAAGGGTTTGGTCACGTTGAGGATGTTGGCGCCCTCAAAATTGCCGCGATCGGTTGCGCCGTAGTAACCAATGATAAGGTCGGCATCTTTGCCCAATATTGCCTGCAACTCGGCAGGAGTCCAGACGAAAAACTTGCCCTCCACGCCCTCGCTGTCAGCATCCTGCGCCGAATAAAATCCGCCGGCCGGGTCGGTCATCTCGCGCAAGACGTAATCCAGGGTTTCCTCGGTGATGCGTCGGTACAGGGGGTTGCCGGTAATTTGCCAGGCGTGCAGATACAGCCGGGCCAGCAGGGCGTTGTCGTACAGCATCTTTTCAAAGTGGGGGACGAGCCAGTAGGCATCAGTAGAGTACCGGTGAAACCCGCCGGCCACCTGGTCGTAAATGCCGCCGTAAGCCATTTTTTGCAGCGTGAGTTCCACCATTTCCAGGGCGCGCTGGTTGAACCCGTGGTGGTTGTAGCGCAACAGAAACTCGAGGGTCATGGGTTGTGGGAATTTGGGAGCGTTGCCGAATCCGCCGTTCAGATGGTCGAACTGGGTCGCCAACTGAGAATAGGCGGTGTGCATCGCCTCAGTAGTGAGCGGGGTTGTTCCTCGAGGCATCTGACCGGTGCGACCCATCTGGTCAGCCAGCTGCCGGGTGACCCGTTCGATCTCGCCCTTGTTGGTGCTATAGGCCTGGCTGGCCGCGTTCAGCAGCCTGGGGAAACCCGGCATCCCTTGCCGGTCTTCAGGCGGGAAATACGTGCCACCGTAGAATGGTCGACCCTCTGGAGTCAGGAACACCGTCATTGGCCATCCGCCACTGCCGGTCAGCATCTGGATCGCCTCCATGTAAACGGCATCAAGGTCGGGCCGCTCCTCCCGGTCAACTTTGATGTTGACGAAATTATCGTTCATCAAAGCGGCGATTTCGTCGTTCTCGAAGGATTCTCGCTCCATAACGTGGCACCAGTGGCACGCCGAGTAGCCGATGCTGAGCAGGATGGGTCGGTCTTCCTCCCGTGCGCGGCTCAACGCCTCATCGCCCCAGGGGTACCAGTCAACCGGGTTATCGGCGTGTTGCAACAGGTAAGGGCTGGTTTCGTTGTTCAGTCGATTGGGCATCGGAAGCGCTCCAGTGGTCGGGTTGGCACGGCGTGGGTTGTGATTGCCAGCATGGGCCAGGCACCCGCTATTTTGGTACAATTGGGTTGATTAAGCGCAAGCATACCAGATGCCGGCCGAGGGAAACTGGTGCCCGTGCACATCGTAAGCCGCAACAACCACCTGATTGCTCTGGCGCTAACACTGGCCGTCGTGTTGAGCGTTGCGCTGGCGTGCGCTCCGGTTGCTGGCAGCGCGGTTATCAGCGTAGGTACGGACGTGGGCAACCGGTCGCCGGACTTTGCAATGCAACTGGCCGACGGTTCCCAGGTCACGTCGCAGTTCCTTGACGACCAGGACCACGCAGCCCTGCTTTTCTATTTCGCCACCTGGTGACCGGAATGCCGCGCTGAGTTGCAGACGCTGGACACCCTGGCCACCGAATATGACAACATCGACTTCTACGTCGTCTCCTACAACGAGGACGTCGCAATCGTTGATGATTACATCAACGAACGTGCCTATACCGACCTGATTCCCGTTCAACCAGCCAGCCCAATGGTGGCCGACTTCGAGATCACGCGGCAGATGGCGATGGTGGCGGTCAACGCCAACGGTATCATCTACCACCGACAGGTGATGGGCCGCGCCGAGGAGTGGGTGCCGTACTTCCAGGAAATGCAGGCCGACCCCAAGGTCATCCCCGCCAGCCTGGAAGCCGAACTGCAGAAAGAGCAACGACGAAAAGACATCCAATTGCCCAGTTGATGAGGGTAGCCACCGGCGCCGTTGGCGCTGCCCATTGAACCAATGAAAACCAACAGCCTTATCGCACTGATGTTGATCGTTGCCGTAACTATTTGGGCCGCATTGGCGTGCAGTCCGACTGAATCCCCGCCGACTGGCCCAGCAACGGACAATGCAGGTTTGGTCGCGGCAACGCAGGAAACTTCAGCGAGTGCATCAGAGCCAACGGAGGCTCCGCAGCCATCAATCGCCGCCGCACCGTCTGAGGTGCGCCCGGCGACGAGCGCAACTGCGACCATAGAATCGCCCCCTCCACAGCAGGAGGCGGCAACCGCCGCCGCAGAATCTACGCTAGCGCCGGCTGTTGCAGTCGTGGGCACCGGCATCGGCGAAACCGCGCCTCGTTTCGCTGTCCACCTGACCGACGGAACGGAAATCTCTTCGGAGCAACTGCTGGAACCAGGGCGACCGGTATTCATGATCTACTTCGCCACCTGGTGACCGACTTGCCGCGCTGAGTTGCAGACGCTAAGCAAAATTGTGCCCGATTTCGCCGGGCAGGTCGATTTCTACGTCGTTTCTTACAATGAAGATGCAGCGACTGTCGACGGATATATCGCCGGCAACCGTTACACTGACATGATCGCTGCACAACCCGTGGGGAGTATGCTGCGCGACCTCAAAATCGTGAACCAATCGTCCATGTTGGCCCTGGACTCCGCTGGCGTCATCGCGTTCAGAAAAGGATTCGGAGGCGGGAATTCGGACCGGTTGCGCGCCGAATTCGAGCAGTTGGTTCAGTAGTCCGGATTATTACCGGGTTGGCGGGTCGCGGGTGTACCGCACACCCTTCCGAACACACGACCACCGCCGGCGCCGATGTGTTGGATCATGAACCGCCGGATCCCAACGGCGCGCTCCCGAGGTTGGTCAACGGGGTAGTTATGCCGCACACGGCAGAGCCGGCCTACGAGTCGCAGGGCAAGCCTGCGGCCCGGTATCCAGGGCTACCGTCGGCTACGCAGCTTTGAAACCGGAGTGCCTTCCAGCTCGGACTCCAACCGCTCCAGCACATCATTCATCGGTAAGGCTCCCAAGTCTTCGCCGTCACGGGTGCGAACGGCTGCCGCTCCAGCTTCAGATTCACGGTCGCCGACTACGAGCATGTAGGGTGTTTTCTGTAGCTGGGCCTGGCGGATTTTCAGGTTCATCCGCTCGCTTCGGTCATCCACCTCCACTCGGAAGCCGGCATCCTGCAGTTGCGCCGACACCTGCTGGGCGTACTCGATGTGGCGGTCAGCGATGGGAATGACCACCGCCTGCACCGGCGCCAGCCAAAGGGGAAACGCCCCGGCGTAGTGCTCCACCAGCACCCCGAAGAATCGTTCCAGCGAACCCAGGATAGCGCGATGCACCATGTAGGGACGCGAGCGGTTGCCTTGGTCATCCTGGAAGGTCAGATCAAAGCGTTCCGGTAGGTTGAAGTCGAACTGAACCGTCGTGCACTGCCAGTCTCGCCCCAGGGCATCCTTGATTTTGATGTCGATTTTTGGCCCGTAGAAGGCTCCGCCGCCTTCGTCGATGCCATAGCTCAGCTGCCGGGACACCAGCGCTTCCCGCAGCGACTCAGTGGCGTGATCCCAGGTGTCCGGCTCACCAACGTATTTCTCGGGGCGCGTGGCCAGCATGATGTCGTATTCGTCGAAGCCAAAAGCAGCCATAATCTCGAACGTGAGGTCCAACACATCGCCGACCTCGCTGGCCACCTGATCAGGCAGGCAGAAAATATGGGCGTCGTCCTGGGTAAAGCCTCGCACGCGCATCATGCCGTGCAGCACGCCGCTTCGCTCGTAACGGTAAACGGTGCCCAGCTCGGCGATGCGCATTGGCAATTCACGGTAGCTGCGGAGCGCAGACCGATAAATCTGGATATGAAACGGGCAGTTCATTGGCTTGAGGAAGTATTCCTGTTCGTCGATCTCCATCGGTGCGTACATGCTTTCCCGGTAAAAATCCAGGTGCCCGCTGGTTTGCCAAAGCCGGGCCCGCCCGATATGAGGCGAGTACACAATGCTGTAACCCTTACGGTAGTGTATGTCCCGCCAGTAATCTTCAATCAACGAGCGCATCACCCCGCCTTTGGGGTGCCAGACGATTAATCCGGGGCCAATCTCCTCGTGGACGGTGAACAGGTTGAGCTGGCGGCCTAGCGTACGGTGGTCGCGCCGCTCGGCCTCGGCCAACCTTTCCAGGTGAGCGTCCAGTTCCTGCTGGGACTCAAAGGCGGTACCGTAGATGCGCTGTAGCATCGGGCGGTTCTCGTTGCCACGCCAATAGGCGCCCGCGGTGTGCAGCAGCTTGACGGCCGCGATTTCGCCGGTGCTGTCGACGTGGGGGCCTTGACACAAATCGGTGAATGCCCCGTGCCGGTAGATGCTCAGCGTAGTTTCGTCCGGCAGGTCGTCGATGATCTCCTGCTTGAAGGGTTGCGCAGAAAACATGGCTTGCGCCGCATCGCGGCCCAGCTCCTCGCGGATGAAGGAGGCGTTGGTGTTGATAGTCTCAAGCATCAACGCTTCAATGCGTTCCAGGTCTTCCGGAGTGAAGGGACGATCCACTTCGAAATCGTAGTAAAAACCATCAGCGGTCGGCGGCCCGATTCCAACTTTGGCTTCAGGAAACAACTGAATCACCGCATCGGCCATGACGTGTGCCGCCGAGTGTCTCAACCGGTGGCGCAATGACTCGATGGGGTCGGTGGCGCCGTTCTCCGGGGTTCCGTGGTCTAGCATCTGCGCTACCTGCCTGTTGTGTGTTTCGGCGCCGACGAGCGCTGTCTACCAGCACCAGTAATACTTGGGTGTCGCACCGTACGGGTTCTTGCCAACGATTATACTCGATTGACCGTTGTGCGTCGGATTGCATCCAGGTTTCAGATCGTCCTGTTGTATAATTTCTGGGAATCTTACGGATTAGGCACGACAGGTTGACGCAAGGTAGCCCACCAAGGAAGCCCATATGGAAGAAATTCGCCAGCAACTGGAAGAGATGTTTAGCAAGCTCCAATCAATCGTGGAGCGGCTTTGACCTTGCTCGTAAAGAGACAGTAATCGAAGAACTGAACCGGGAGGCGTCCGCATCTGACTTTTGGGACGACCCGATCAACGCCCAACGCAAAATGCAAGAACTGGGCCAACTCCAGCAGTCTGTAGGGTTGTGGCGCAACCTGCAATCGCAGGTAACCGACCTGCGGGAATTGGCCGACTTGGGCATCGAGAATGGCGATGACAGCCTCACCGAGGAACTGACGGCAGAGACTGCGAACGTTGCCACCGAACTGTCCAGGGCCGAAATGCAGCTCACCCTGTCCGGCCAATACGATGACCGACCCGCAATTTTGACCATTCATTCCGGCGCCGGCGGCACCGACTCGCACGATTGGGTTGAGATGCTGGTGGGAATGTATGCCGGCTGGGCATCGTCGCGAAACCGACCCGTGCAGGTGCTTGATACAGCCTACGGGGACGGAGCCGGACTACGCACGGGCACGCTGGAAATCGGTGGGCAGCACGCCTTCGGCTACCTCAACGCCGAGGTGGGCGTCCATCGGTTGGTGCGAATGTCGCCCTTTGACCCGGCACGGCGTCGACAAACGTCGTTCGCCCGTGTCGAGGTTCTCCCAGCGGCCCTGGAAGAAGCGGGCGAAGTGGACATTCGACCGGATGACCTCAAGATGGATTTCTTCCGGTCCAGCGGGCCCGGGGGGCAGAACGTGCAAAAAGTCGCGTCAGCAGTACGGCTCACGCACCTGCCCACGGGGCTTGTAGTTACGTGCCAAACCGAGCGGTCGCAGCACCAGAATCGGGATTACGCCATGCGTATTCTGCGGGCCAGGCTGTTGGCGCTTCGAGAGCAGGAGCGAGCGCAGCAACTTTCCAATCTGCGCGGCGTGCGGGTGTCTGCCGAATGGGGCAACCAGATTCGCAGCTACGTGCTGCATCCATATAAATCGGTGAAAGACCACCGCACCGACTTCCAGGTTGGCAACGCAGACGCCGTGCTCGCCGGCGAGATCGACGGGTTTATCGAAGCTTACCTGGTCAGCAAGCTGGGCAACGACAAATAGTCCGGGCCCGGTCGGAGGTACGCGTGAGTCTGCAATGCCAGGAGGGTTGGGCTACTGCCTGGACAAAAGATGGCCCATGCTGTCGCGTTTGGTGCGCAGGTAGTCTTGGTTAGATTCGTTAGGTGGTACCGTCAGTCCGATGCGGTCGGTTACCTGCATCCCCAAGCCGCTGATGCCGGCCATTTTGTGCGGGTTATTGGTAACCAGCCGGGCCCTTGAGATTTCGAGGTCGCGCATAATCTGCACCGCCAGGTCGTACTTGCGCTCATCGGGCTGGAAACCCAACGCCACGTTGGCCTCGATAGTATCCAAGCCGTCATCTTGCAACGCGTAGGCTTTGATTTTGTTGTGCAGGCCGATGCCCCGCCCCTCTTGTCGCAGGTACACCAACGCTCCGGCTCCATTCTCGAAAATCATCCGGATCGCCATGTCGAGCTGCTCGCCGCAGTCGCATTTCAGGCTGCCAAAGGCGTCTCCGGTCAAACATTCACTGTGGACGCGAACCAGAACCTCATCACCAGCCTGCCACTCGCCAACTACCAGGGCGGCGTGTTCCCCGGTGTCGATGGCGCTGCGGTAGCCGATGATGCGCGCCGCCCCGTACTTGGTGGGCAGATTCGCCTCCGCGACGCGCGTGATCAAGGTTTCGGTGTTGCAACGGTGTGCAATGAGTTGGGCGATGCTGAAGATTTTGATGTCGTGTTTCGCCGCGAATATTTCCAGATCCGGCAACCGCGACATCGTGCCGTCTTCGTTCATAATCTCGCACACGACACCGGCCGGATAGGCTCCCGCCAGACTGGCCATATCGACGACGGCTTCGGTGTGACCTTGCCTAATAAGCACCCCGCCAGGGTGCGCCCTTAGGGGGAACATATGCCCGGGTTGGATGAAATCAGTCGGTTGGGACTTGGGGTCGACCAGCGCGCGGATGGTGGCGCTGCGGTCGTGAGCCGAAATCCCTGTGGTGGTACCCGGTTTGTAATCAACCGACCTGGTAAACGCGGTGGGCTGGGACGAGTTGGAGTTGCGGCTGCGCAGGTTGGGTATCTCGAGCTCGTCAAGGCGGTCGCCCTGCATCGCCACACACACCAAACCGCGAGCATGGGTAACCATGAACGTGATTGCCTCTGGGGTCATCCGATCGGCGAAATAAAAGAGGTCTCCTTCGTTCTCGCGTCCCTCATCATCTACCACGATCACGAATTTGCCGGAAGACAGGTCTTCCAGAGCCTCGTCCAGGCTACACAGCGGCATCATTCCTCCGGGGTGTGAACGTGTCCGCAGTGTCAGCATCATTGCGTGGCATCGGAACGAGGGAAACCGGGCAACTGAACTTGGGCCGCCGGAAGGCCGGCCGATTAGCCATCTTCTCTGGCTTCAGGATCATGTTGGCGCCGGTGGAGTATCAGGTCCGCAATCGACAGGATGTTGAGCGAATGTTTCTTCGCTAACGTCAGCAAATCCGGCAAACGCGCCATGGTGCCGTCATCTTTCATAATTTCGCACACGACCCCGGCCGGATACATCCCCGCCAACCGACACAGGTCTATGATTGCCTCGGTGTGCCCCGGCCGCACCAGCACGCCGCCAGTGTGATAGCGCAGTGGAAAAAGGTGCCCCGGCTGGATGAAGTCTTGCGGGCGCGCCGCTGGATCAATGAGCGCGCGGATGGTGGCAGCGCGGTCTTGCGCCGAAATCCCAGTGGTGGTGTCCACCACATAGTCCACCGGCATGGTGAACGCAGTTGGCATGGCAGAGTCGGAGTTGACGCTGGGCAGCATCGGTATGTCCAACTCTTGAAGACGTTCTGACGTCATGGGCATACAAACCTGGCCGCGGGCGTGGGTCACCATAAAGTTGACGGCATCAGGAGTGACGCACTCTGCGGGCATCACGAGGTCGCCTTCGTTTTCACGATCCTCATCGTCCACGACAATGAGGAATTTTCCCGATTTGAGGTCCGCTAGACCTTGTTCAATGCTGGCCAGTTGCATCTATTGTTTGCGTTCGTCAGTGTGTTGGGGTCGGGTTAATTGCGTCTGGTTTCGAGCAGACTTTCCACGTATTTTGCCAGAATATCCGCTTCCAAATTTACAGATTCTCCGACTGTTCGTTGGCTCAGATTGGTATTTTCCATGGTAAACGGAATCACGGATATGGTGAACCGCTGCTCCGTTCTTTGTACCACTGTGAGGCTAATTCCGTCAACCGCGACAAACCCTTTCTCCACGATGTACGGTGTTAGTTGCGTAGGGGCTTCGATTTCGATGATGTAGCAATCCGCTTCGGGGGTGAGGCCGGTTACGGCGCCGGTCGCATCCACGTGGCCCTGAACGATGTGCCCGCCCATTCGATCCGAAGCCAGCAGCGCCCGTTCCAGATTGACGGCTCCTCCCCGGGCAACCTGACCCAGCGAGGTTCTGCGCAGTGTTTCCGGGGCCAGATCTACGGCGAAACTGCCGGCATCGAACTCCACCACCGTCAGGCAGGCGCCGTTGACCGAGATGCTGTCGCCCAGCTTCACATCCTCCAGGACTTTTTTGGCCTGGATGACGAACCGGTAGTTGTCCAGCTCGGCCACGTGGCCGACTTCTTCAACGATTCCAGTGAACATCTAATCAACAAAGCCGGTGTCGCCGCCGACCCCTCCGTGTTTTGATTAATCAATCAGGCGCCGTTTGAATCAGGGTACCCGGTAATCAGCCAGTCCGGACCTATCTGCTCTAGGTTGGTGCGCTTCAGTTTCAGGACGTCCGACATCATCCGAGCGCCTACGCCCTCAACCGGAGAGCGCGCGTCCACTCCGCCAATCAGCATCGGACCGATGAAGGCGTGGACCTTGTCGACCAGCCTGGCGTCCAGCATTGCGCCCAGCACGCCGCCGCCGCCCTCCACCAGCAGGCTAACCATGCCTGATTCACCCAGATATGATAGCAACCCGGCCAAATCCACTCGACCGTCGGCTCCCGGCAGCGAGACCACGAGAGCCCCGGCAGCTTCCAGGTCCGACCGGCGCGCCGGTTCCACTGACCCGGCGGTCGCGATGATGGTGCGTCCCGGCTGCTGCAACATACGGGATGTTGCCGGCGTTCGAGCGCCGCTGTCGAGCACAATGCGAACGGGCTGCAAATTCTCCGGCAATGCGTCACCTGAAATGTCCCTGGCGGTGAGCTGGGGATTGTCGGCCAACGCCGTGCCAATCCCGACCATGATTCCGTCCAGCTCTTTGCGCATCTGCTGGACGCGGGCGCGGGCCATCGGGCCGGTTATCCACATTGAGTCGCCGGTTCGGGTGGCAATCTTGCCGTCCAGACTCATGGCGAATTTGGCCACCACAAAAGGCAAGCCGGTTACGATGTGCTTGGCGAAAGCCTCGTGCAATTGGTCGGCTTCCGGAGACGGACGGCATTCGACGGCAAGGCCGGCAGCGCGCAACGCCGCCGCGCCGCCGCCGGAGACTCGTGGGTTAGGGTCAGTGACGGCGAACACCACATGGCTGATGCCGGCGGCAATGATGGCATCCGTACAGGGCGGAGTGCGCCCATAATGACAACAAGGTTCGAGCGTGACATAAAGTGTTGCGTCGCGTGCATCGTTTCCAGCCTGCCGCAGCGCGTTAATCTCGGCATGATTTTGCCCGGCCGGGGACGTGTACCCCTCGCCTATCACGCGATCATCGCGGACGATGACGGCGCCGACAGACGGGTTGGGACTGGTTGAACCCAGGGCACTGCTGCCCAGCACGACGGCACGCGCCATTGGATCGGCTGCAAATTCTGCCGACATTGGCCGCATTACGGCTACTGGCCCCGGTCGAAATCCTGGTGGAATCGGCTGGCGGTGGGGCCGGTCTGTCCTTGATATTTACTGCCCAGCTCAGGAGAACCGTAGAGGCGCTCGGCGGGGGTGGTCAGTTGCAGGAAGGAAATTTGCCCGATTTTCATGCGGTGGTAAAGCGTGATGGGCAGGCGGGCCACGTTGCTGAGTTCCAGGGTCAGGCGGCCGCTCCAGCCTGGATCGACAAAACCGGCGGTGCTGTGAATGAGCAGGCCAATGCGCCCCAGGCTGCTTTTGCCCTCCAGGCGGGCCACCAGATCGTCGGGCAATTCAATGTGTTCCAGAGTACTGGCCAGCACAAATTCTCCGGGGTGGAGCATGAAGGGCGTGTCGTGGTCGATTTCGACAGCCTCAGTGAGGTCATCCAGCGGTTTACGCACGTCAATATAGGGTTTGCGGGAGTTGGAGAAAACCAGAAAGCGATTGGACAAGTGCAGGTCAATACTGGCCGGCTGGATGTCGTCGAGGTCGATCGGATCCACCACGATCCGACCCCGGTCGATTTGCTTACGAATGGAGCGGTCACTCAGCACCATGTGGCGCACCGGAATAGCTTATTGCGCCGTAGCGAGCGTGCCAAAAGCGCCGATCTCGTAGCAACGAACCGAATCGTGGGAAATGTCGCGTTTGTTGGCATCGATTGGCACGGACTCAGTGAAGTTCATACACCCCGTAGACGTAGACTTTGATCGCATCCTGACCGGCCAGTACCGGAGTGTCGAAAGCTGCAGACTCTGCGGCCGCATAAGCGATCGATCGGTCATTGAACGGCGAGGTTACGCCGGAGGTTTCGGCGATCTTTTTGAGCTCGCCGAGCTCGCGCCCGGCGAACAGGGCCAGTTGCCCCGCCTTGTCGGCCATATCCTGGACAGCAGCCTCGCGGGCTTCGCGTTCCATTGCCACCGTATCCGAGAAGGAGAAGTTCAACCCATTGAACACGATGTTGTCCCCGCCGGCAGCGATGCTGGCGTCGATGGTGGGCCCCACGTCCTCAATTTCCCGGACTATGACCTGCATAAGGTTGAACACTTGGTAACCTTTGAATCGTTGTTCGCCCTGAACATAATCATACTCAGGATGAATGGTGAAACGAACGGTGGAGATATCCTCCGCTGAAATGGATAGCTCGGTCAACGCGTCTATTACTCCCTGAACCGTTTCGGCGGCTTCGCTGCGGGCTTCCGATACGGAGTCGGCGGTAACGGACACGCCCAACGACAGGCTTGTAATGTCGGGAATTCCGACGGCAGTACCAACCCCGGAAACCTCAACAACATCGAAACCGAGATCGGCGAGCTGGGATACGGCCCGGTTTTGCTCGAGGTGTGGCGCGGCAGACACCAAGTTTGAGTTGGAGGAGGCTGGGCCGGGATCCGCAGCGCCCGAAATCGTTTCGGGGCTTTGAGACCCAATCGAAGCCGGCGCGGGTTGAACACCGCAGGCAACCGAACCCAACAGAAACAGAGCGGAACCCGTAGCAAATATTGCGGTCAATCGGAACGGTTTTTTCAAAATGTCATCCTTGGAAGTTGACCCGGCCACCCAGCAGAGCACGCGACATAACGAACTTGTGAATTTCGGATGTGCCACCGCCGATTCGAGCGTGTCGGAGCATATGATACCAATGGGGAATGGGCATATCGAGGGTCTCACCCACCCCACCAAACACCTGCATGATTTTGTCGATGCTCCGCCAACCCCATTCTCCGGCTGCGTATTTGACCATTGACGCTTCAACGCGCACATCTTCGCCGGCGTCGGCGCGGGCGGCGGTTTCCCGGGCGACCGCGCGCAGGGCGATTATATCGATGTATACGTCGGTGAGCATCCACTGGATGGCCTGGCGGTCGGCGATGGGGCGACCGTAGGTTACGCGCTGTTGCGACCAGTCGATCGCCATCTGTAAAGCCCGGGTCAAGATGCCCAACGCCATGGAGCCGCGGAGCAACCGGTCATGGTGAACCAGCCATTGCTGCCCCAGCGTGAACCCGCCTCCGACTTCTCCCAGTACCTGGGTTTGCGGCACACGCACATTATCCAGATGAATGTAATGTTGCTGGGCTTTGGTGGGAACGATCCAAACGCGGATGGGTTCAAAACTGACGCCCGGCGTTGGGTTGTCGATGATGAACATGGTGATGCCGCCACGCTGACGCTTGTCAGGATCGGTAACGGCCTGCACCAGCAGGAAATCTGCCGAGGCCGCGCCGGATATGAACATCTTGGTTCCGTTCAGTATCCAGTCATCTCCGTCGCGAACGGCGCGGGTTTGCATCATCCCGCCCGGGTCGGAACCAGCCTGTGGCTCGGTTTGCCCAAAGGAGTAATAAAGGTCGCCATTGATGGCCGGGTAAAGATATTTTTGTTCCTGTTCCGGGGTGCAAGCGCCAATCATAAACATGGGAACGGGCGAGGTCGGAAGGTGGACGATGCTGTGGTGCACCTCCTCTTCCAGCACGAGATGCCCCAGTGCGCCCATGCCGCCACCGCCATACTCTTCAGGGACAAAGGAGGTGTAAATACCGGTTTGCCGGGACAGGTTGGTCAAACGGGACCATTGGTCTGCTTCCAGGGTTCCCAGCACACCGGGCACGGCTTCCAGGACGCCCCGTGGAGCGCCGTTGTCCGGCTCTCCTTCTTGGGGCGGACGCGCCAGGTATTCGGGTTCCAGGGGAATGCACTCGTCCCGCACAATCTGGCGAACGGTGTTCTTCAACGCCTCAAGTTCCGGCGGCAGACCGATTTCAGGGGTCATCTTGTCTCCATCGGGGTTTGGAAGTTTGACTGGCTGGATGGTCACGTGCGGCACGACCCACAGCCCGGCAGCAGACTATACACCAACGCCGCGATTCACCTGCGCGGTCCCACAGCAACGATTATGGCGCAATCAGTGGAAGGGGCAGACGTACTTGAGGGCGGCAATGGCGCCGTTTTCGCCATCGCCAGTAGCCAGGCGCGCCACATATTCCCCATCAGCGGGTATCGGAGCCGAGGTGGCTTCAATTACTTCCAGCAAAGAACCCACTGTTCCGAATACCATCGCCGCAGCGAACAACGCCATGACGACGACGCCAATTAATTTGCGGTTGGCTGCAATCATGAAAATCTCGGCATACGATCTGGGACGTACCGCACGTCCACCAGTGCGACACATTCTATTATAGTCGCCCCTGTGATGCCACAGAAACTGAGAGTTTGTCGTGCAACGTAATCCAAATGTTAGAATAGCATCCGAATCTCTAACGAACCAAACGGAAGGTCCCACCATTACGATGGCATCCAACCAACTTCGCAATCTTCCCAGTGTAGAAAGAGTCGCTAACCATGGCGACCTGGCCGACCTGGTTGCGGCCTACGGGCGCGGTTGGGTCGTGGAGTTGGCTCGCGACGCGGTCTCCGAAGCCCGGCAACGCATTTTGGCCGGGGCGGAGGCTCCTTCTGAGACCGACATTGTGGCCGTCGTAGGCGACGCAGTAATTCAGTTGGTTACCCCGTCACCGCGACCGGTCATCAACGCGACCGGCGTGATTATCCATACCAACCTCGGCCGCGCGCCATTGAGTGACAGTGCGATTGCTGCGGCCGAAAATGCCGCAAAAGGTTACTCTGACCTGGAAATCGACCTGGAAACCGGTCGCCGTGGTTCCAGGCAAGCGCATCTGCAGTCACTGCTTCGTAACCTAACCGGCGCGGAAGCGGCATTCGTGGTGAACAACAACGCGTCTGCCCTGCTGTTGGGTCTTTCTGCACTGGCAGCCGGCCGCGAGGTGATTGTTACCCGGGGCGAGGCGGTGGAAATCGGCGGCGGTTTCAGAATCCCGGACGTGCTGCGTCAGAGTGGCTGCACCCTCGTGGATGTGGGGACTACCAACCGAACCTACATCCGAGATTACGCCGATGCCGTAACGGAACACACGGGCGCGTTTCTTAAAGCCCACGCCAGCAACTTCCGCGTGGAGGGCTTCACAGCCGGCGTTGACGAAAGGGACCTGGTAGAACTCGGCGCCAAGACCGGGATCCCGGTGCTGCACGATGTCGGCAGCGGGGCAATTTTGGCCACCGAGCGCTACGGATTGGCTCACGAACCGACGCCCCAGGAAAGCATCGCCGCTGGCGTTGGCCTGGTATTCTTCTCAGGGGACAAACTCCTTGGGGGGCCGCAGGCGGGCATAGTGGTAGGCAAAAAGGAACTGGTCAGCCAAATGGAGCGCCATCCGTTGGCCCGAGCAGTGCGAATAGACAAGATGAGCCTGGCCAGCCTGACCGCAACCCTTATCCATTTCCTTTCCGGCGACGCCGAATCGAAGGTCCCGGTCTGGCGGATGATCTCAGCGCCGCCGGAGGTTATTCGCGCTCGGGCGCAGGCGTGGTGCGACAAGGTCTCCAGTGCAACCGGGACCGAAGCGGCGGTCTTGCCGGCACGCTCGGCTGTCGGAGGAGGCAGCCTCCCGGGTGAAACCCTGCCCTCCTGGGTTCTGGCGGTGTCGCCGACTGGAACTGTCACCAGCCCGGAAGCATTGCTGGCCCTGCTGCGGCGACAGGACACGCCGGTGATCGGTCGAATCGAGGAGGATACAGTCCGGTTGGACCCGCGCACGGTACTGCCCGAGCAGGATGACGCTGTGGTTGAGGCGTTGGCGATAGCGCTAAATTCAGGGCAGGCCGGCTGAATCAGGCAAATAATCCAAAGGAGTACCGAGTGTCCGATTACCTGTTGCTACACGGCACGGCCCAGGGGGCCTGGAGTTGGGGCAAAGTGTGGGGCCACATGACGGCCCCTGCGGAACATCCGCCGCGACTGTATCTCCCCCGGCAAGCGGTGCGGGTTCGGGCCATGGATTTGCCCGGCCACGGAGCAGACCGGGCCCAAGATGTAGCACTGGTGGATATGTCCGAGAGCGCGCGCGCGGTCGCGCACGTGGTAGAGCGGGAAAATTTCGCCGATTACGTGCTGGTCGGCCACGAGCTGGGCGGCACCGTTGCATTGCAGGCGGTTTACGATTTGCCGGTAAAGCCGAAACGGATCGTTCTGGTGTCCGGAATAGTACCCGGCAATCGTAAAGCTCCGTTATCTGCCTACCCATTGCCGACCCGGGTCATCGTAAGAATGTGCGCGAGACTAAGCGGCATCTCAGGTCGGGACGTGGGTGTACCGTCCAGCGCCATCAACAGGTACTGGTGTGGCGGGCTGGACACGATGCAACAGGTGGAAACCGTTGGACACACCGGCCCGCTTCCGCTGCGTATGTTGACTCAGCCAGTTTCGTTGAACCTGGACGACCTACCATGCCCGGTAACCTATGTGGTGCTGACCAATAATCGCCTCATTTCCGCGGCCCGGCAACGAGCAATGGCTGCTCGTGTTCCCGGCGCCACGGTGGTGGAGCTGGATTCGGGACACCAGGTTGCCATCCAGAATCCGCTGGAACTGGCGGAGATGCTGCTAGCCGCCGCCTGACGAAACGATATGGCGCCACGATTCCTTGCTGACTTGCACATCCATTCCCCGTACGCTTTCGCGTGCAGCAAGGCGCTGACTCTGGAAAACCTGTCCGCTTGGGCCCGTCGCAAGGGCATCGACCTGCTGGCGACCGGGGACTTTACGCATCCGGTCTGGGCGGAAAATCTGCGCAACGAACTGACTCCTGAAGCCGACGGGCTGTATTCGTATGGCGGGGTCCGATTCGTCCCGGGGACCGAGATTAGCTGTGTCTACAGGCAAGGCGGGCGAGGCCGACGCATCCATCTGCTGGTTCTCGTGCCTTCCCTGGACGCTGCGGCTGTGCTGACCAAGCATCTTGGTCATTACGGCAAACTCGCCAGCGACGGCCGACCCACCGTATCGCTGTCCGCCCACGACCTGGCCGCCCTGGCCCTGGACCTGCACCCGGAAACCATTGTCATCCCAGCGCACGCGTGGACACCGTGGTACGGGATTTACGGATCGCGCAGCGGCTTCGATAGCCTTGAAGAATGTTTTGGGGACCTGGCTCCGATGATTACGGCAATCGAAAGCGGTTTGTCTTCCGATCCGTCTATGAACTGGGCAGTGCCCGATTTGCAGGCCCGGTCGGTGGTGTCGTTTTCAGACGCGCATTCGGTGAACCGGCTAGGCCGGGAAATGACCGCCTTTGCGGCGACGTTGTCCTGGGACGGTCTGTCGACCGCGCTGCACGATTTCGGGGTCGCCTACACGGTTGAGTTCTATCCAGAAGAAGGCAAGTATCACTACAGCGGGCACCGCAAATGCGGGATAGCCTATGACTCCGCTCAACTGGCGGCCAACGGCTCCGACTGCCCGGTTTGTGGTCGGCCATTAACGCTGGGCGTGCTACATCGAGTGTCCGCGCTCGCCGACAAGTCAGTCGACAGCGACTTGCACCCAGGCTCGGACGGCTTCTTACGCCCGGCAGGAAACCACCCGCCGTTTGCTCGGCTGATTCCGCTGCAGGAGATTATCGCGGCGGTGCGCAACCTGGGCGTGAACACCCGCACCGTAATGCGTGAATACACCGCGGTAACCGACGCTATCGGGAGCGAACTGTCGGCATTGCTATTTGCGTCCCACGCCGACCTGGCAGCTGCGGCAAAAGACGATGTGGCGGACGCAATATTGCGGGCGCGCAGCGGAAAGATTAACATAACGCCCGGATACGACGGCCAGTACGGTTCGATACAACTGGCGGTCGGATAATCCATTATTACAGGTTCCTGGCTAGGCTTTGCACATTTCAAGCCGCGTAGGCGAGTGAATCTACAAGTCGGTAGTACAGGGCAGCCGGGACTTTCCATATATCCGGTTCTGCGTCTCGGCTTTGTACAATCAAGCGGCATAGGCTAGCGTGTCAAGCATTCTGTGGTACAAGAGGCGCGGGACTTTTATCGATTCGTGCTCGCGCTCGGACGGCATAAAAGTTCCCTGCTGCACCCAGAGGTGTCGTCTGACCAGGGCGATGGCGTCGGCGAAGGAAGGGCTGGTTTTGTCATACCACGCCCCGGTGCGCGGCGCCATGCCGCCACGCTGTTCGATCAGGATATCCGCTGCCAGCGTCACCACGCTGAACAGGCCAAAGAGCGCGGGGGTGGTTCGGGCGATGGCTCGTTCCGACCACTGGCGCTGGGTTTCCACGCCCAGGTGAGCCCGCAGCTCCTCAAAGGTCACCTCGACCTGCCAGCGCAGCAGATACCACTGCAGTATCCGCAGGGGTTCCGCCTCGGTGTCGGTGCATAGCAAAGCATAGGGCCCGCGGCGCTCCTCCAGGTATCTGATGACGACCCAACGTATGGGAAGGCGCGGCGGCCCGCCGTGGTACCACAGCGCCACGCCCGAAGCGAGCTCGACCCTGGCGGTACTGCCGTCGGAACCGGTGGCGCGGTAGGGAATCCATTGTGTAGCGGGATCGTCCAGCACCGCCGTGGGACTGGGCAATCGTGCGCCGACCACCCGGGGCCGCCCGATCTGGCCGGGCCGCCGCGGTGGCGCGGGCTGGTACCGGGACGCGTCCTTGCGCAGTTTGGTGACGACGACAATCGGCTTTGACATGTTCTGGCAATGCCGCAGGAACTCGCGCTTGGCGTAGCCGCCATCGGCCACCACCACCAGGTCCCGGTCCGGCAGCCACCGGCGCCGGCAGACCAGCATCTGCTGGGCGTAGTCGGTGAACATCTGGTGCCGGCGACCTTTGCGCCGGTCGTAGCGGGCCGACACCACCAGCGCGGTCAAAAACGGTAGCGCCCAGTGTCGACCCGCCCATCCGATACGCGTCAGCAACATCAGGCTCACCCATTGCAATCCGGGGGTCATCACCACCTGGTCGTCCTTGGACCGCACCGGATCCCGATACCGCCCCTTGGCCGCAATCTTCCGGCCCCAGCGTCGTTCCACCGTCTCGTCAATGCCGAACACCAACGGCTCGGTGGATGAACCAAGGCGCCCGGCCACCAGCAGCAACAGCACCCGGCTCAGTTGCAGCGGCGACCATCGGGCGCGGTTGAGCACGTGGTGATAGACGGCGAAGTCGCCGTGCTGCCCAATCCCCAGGATGTTGAGGGCGGAGGACACGGTGCGTTTGCCGGGAGACAGGATCGCTCCCATGGCCAGGAGTTGGGCTTTGCGCCAGGTCCTGGGGTCAAACAGGTGCTCAAAGGGCAGCAGCAGGGTTACCATGACTGCGGGCAGGGTAGGCATACTCGACCTCTTGTGGTGATTTGGTCGAGCTTATCCTGTTCTTATAATTTATCTAGCTTTTGTACAAAGTAGAGGGTCAGCGTCGGACAGTGGAAAACCCTCGGACGCCAGCCACAAGTGGCGGCGCACCAGGGCGATGGCATCCACAAAAGTTGGCGACGGCTTGGCGTACCAGGCCGCGGTGCGATGGCTCATGGGCCGTTGTTCCTGCATCAAGTGAGCCGCCAGGGTGGTCCAGGAGAATAGGCCCATCAGGATTGGCGTGGTGCGGGCGATGGCGTGATCCGACCACTGGCGTTGGGTCTCCACGCCCAGGTGAGCGCGCACCTCCTGGAAGGTGACCTCCAGTTGCCAGCGCAGCACAAACCATTCCAGAATCTGCGCCGGGTCCACGGCCAGGTCAGTGCACAGCAGAGCCTGTGTGGCGAATTCGCCCAGGGGGTCCCGAACCAAGACCCAGCGCAGGGGCACGGGCGGCTTGCCAGAGCGGTAGCAGACCGCCGTTTGCGACGTGAGTTCCACCGTGCGGGTCGCGCCGTTGTACCAGGCTACCGACACCTCGACCCATGACACGGTGGGCAAGTCCAGGAGCGCCTTCAGCGCGGTCAGCCGTCGGCCTTTCAGCGGGGGCCGACCGTTCCGGCCCGGCTGACGTGCTGGCGCCGGTTCATCCCCAATCCACCGAAAAGATGAGTGTCGCGGTGTGCTGAAGGGGTAAGAAAGTGCTCCTGTGCATCTGGGATAATGGCTTTTGAAACAGGAAACCGTCCCCAGGCCAGGAGCACCCAAAAGATGCTAGCAGATGACCACCCCGACCGCATCCAAATCGCCTTTGACGACCACCGCCTGGTGGCCAATGCTGGGCTGATCCTGCCAGCCACGCTGGGCCGGCATCTGGGCCGGCCCGAACTGGTTGACCGGCACCTGGACCTGGGTCGCGCCCCAGGCCGAGCCAACACCGGCGACAAGGTGATGACGCTGGTGGCGTCTGCTCTGGCCGGAGGCGACTGCATTGACGACGCCGACGTGCTGCGCACCGGCGGGACGGCTAGCGCCATCGGCTGCGTAGTCAAGGCGCCATCCACCCTGGGGACCTTCCTGCGCAGTTTCCGGTGGGGCCACGTCCGCCAACTGGATCGGGTCAGCCGGGAGCTGCTGGCCCGGGCCTGGTCGGCTGGGGCCGGACCCGGCGACGGGCCGTTGACCATCGACCTGGACTCCACCATCTGCGAGACATACGGTCTGGCCAAGGAGGGGGCGCGCGACCACGGCTACACCGGCCAGCGAGGCTATCACCCGCTGCTGGCCATTGCCGCCGGAACCGGCGACGTGCTGATGGCTCGGCTGCGCAAGGGCCGCGCCAACACCGTTCGGGGCGCCGCCCACTTTCTACGCGAGACGGTGGGACGGGTACGCTACGGCGGGGCCAGGGGACAACTCACGGTGCGGGCTGACAGCGGCTTCTACACCCACGCCATCGTCGCCGTCTGCCGCAAGATGGATGTCCGCTACTCCATCACCATCCGCCAGCAAGCCCGCCTGCGGAATATCATCGAGGCCATACCCGAGACTGACTGGACGCCGATTCCCTACTGGATGGACGGCGCCGCCGACGTGGCGGAGACCACCTACGTCCCCTTCCAGGATGAGCCCGACGCCGCACCGGTGCGGCTCATCGTCCGGCGGGTGCAGCCCACGCCCGGCTCCCAGCTGGCCCTCTTCGCCAGCTACCGCTATCACGGCTGCATCACCGACCGAGACGGGGACACCCTGGAACTGGAGGCCGACCATCGGCGCCACGCCGAGATCGAGAACGCCATCCGAGACCTCAAGTACGGCGTCGGGCTCAACCATCTCCCCTCAGGCCGCTTCGCCGCCAACGGCGCCTGGCTGGCGGTGCAGGTGATGGCCCACAACCTGGCCCGCTGGACCGCGCGCATCGGTCTGGGTGAGCAACTGGTAACCACCAAGACCCTCCGACGACGCTTCTTCTCCCTCGCCGGACGGCTCACCCGCTCGGCGCGCCGCCTCACTTTGCATCTTCCCCAGCGCTGGCCCTGGAAAAACCAGTTCAGTCGCGCCTTGGCTCGATTGCGAGCCCTTCCACTCCCCGCCTGACGGCACCGCTGGTGTCAACGCCGACGGAGATCTGACCCACTCACCAGACTACCCGACCGCCTCGCAGACTTGCGCCAGGCTGGTCCCCGAGCGTCTCTTGCTGCACACTACCCTGACAATTTCGCCCAGCATCGCCACCGCGGGCCGCCATCATCGTGTCTGTGTGGCTATCTCACGCCGCCCTCATCCCCATCTATTGGAATCGGGCTTGCCCCGTTCGCCTTCCCTTGCCCATCATCCCTGGTGTCAACGCCACGGCCCATCGCTTCGGTGGATTCGGGTTCATAAAGGGCGGCGTCCAGGCGCAAGCGGGCGATGAGCGTAACGGGTTGCGCCAACGATTGGCAGCAGTGGAGCAGGTCGAGGACGGCGTAGCCGCCGTCGCCCACCAGCACCAGGGAGCGCTGCGGGAGCCAGCGGCGCAGTTGCAGGATCATCTGCCGGGCCCAGTCGGTGAGCTTTTTGTGGCGGCGTCCGCGCTGCCGGTGGTAGCGTGCCGAGGGCGCCAGCACGGTGAGAAAGGGCAAGGCCCAATAACGTCCCGCCCAGGGGACCTGGCCCAGCCACATCAGGGAGATCCAGCGCAGGCCGCTGGCCTTGACCACCTGAGACCGGCTGGAGCGTACCGCATCGCGGTAGATGCCCAGGGATTTGATTTTGGGGCCGCGGCGCCGCTCCAGGGTTTCGTCGATGCCGAAAATCAACGGGCCATCGCCTTGATCCAAGTGGAGGATTAGCAGTCCCAACAGGATGCGTGCCGCCTGACGGGGCGACCACACCGCCCGATTGAGCACTTGATGATAACGGGCATAGCTGCGGTCGTCGCTGAGTCCCATGACACGGAGCGCCGATGCCACGGTGCGTTGGCCGGGAGCCAGTATCGCGCCGACTAACAGGATTTGGGCTTTCAGCCAGTAACTGTTCACGTTTGAGGGGACGAGTCGGCTTGCAAAGCAAATTCCGTGCTTGGCTGCCCCTCTGTGAGAGGCCTGATGGCCCGTAGATCCCCACAAGTCTTGTATGTTGAATGAGGACTTCACAGAGGTGGAGTGGGTGCGGCAGACCGATCAAGTCTTGGTCATCAAAGACCGTTGTTCAGCGAGGGTCGCCGCACCCGTCCCCAAAGAGCCCGAACAGTTGCCTGGGCCGAATCGAGCCCGCATCGTGCAAGAACGGGCCAGTACTCCACTGGGACTTCATAGGAGGCAATCATGGGGCAAGAAGGAATCTACGTAGGCATTGACGTCGCAAAGGCCAAGGTGGACGTTGCCGTCCGGCCCACGGGCGAGAGATGGGAGGTTCCCCGCGACGAAGCAGGAATCCCGCAGTTGGTTTCCGAGATGAAGACCCTCGGACCGTCATTGGTGCTGCTGGAGGCTACGGGCGGCCTGGAACTACCGCTGGTGGCTGCTCTGGCCGCCGAGGCACTGCCGGTGGTCGTCGTCAACCCGCGCCAGGTGCGGGACTTCGCCAGGGCTACTGGGAAGTTGGCCAAGACCGACGCCCTGGACGCCGCCGTGCTGGCCCACTTTGCTGAGGCGATCCAGCCCCCCGTGCGTCCTCTGCGCGACGCCGAAACCCAGGAGCTCAACTCCCTCACTGCCCGGAGGCAGCAGGTGATGACGATGCTGGTCTCGGAGAAGAACCGCCTCGGCGCCGCCACCAGCGCCGTCCGTCCCCGCATTGCGGCCCACATCACCTGGTTGGAGCAGGATCTAAACGACCTTGACCAAGGCCTGCGACCGATGCTCCGGCAGAGTCCGGTGTGGCGGGAGAAGGACGACCTCCTGCGCACCGTTCCCGGCGTGGGTGAGCAACTCTCCCTCACGCTGCTGGCCAACCTGCCCGAGTTGGGCACCCTTGACCGTCGTCAGATCGCCGCACTGGTGGGCGTGGCTCCCTTCAACCGCGACCGCGGCGCCATGCGGGGCAAACGGCACGTCTGGGGCGGACGCTCCCGGGTCCGAGCTGTCTTGTACATGGGGACGCTGGCTGCCACTCGCTTCAATCCCGTCATCCGGGACTTCTACCAGCGGCTGCTGGCCGCCGGTAAGCCGAAGAAGCTGGCTCTGGTCGCTTGCATGCGCAAGCTGCTCGTCATCCTCAACGCCATGCTCAAGCAGCGCTCATCCTGGAGGGACATCACTCCGGCAATCGTCGTTACTTCCTCTTGACATCAAACACAGTTGCTGAACAGTTACTTCAGCCAGGTCGGGTTGCGAAACAGCGTGGCGAAGGGATGGAGTACGGGTACAATCGCGTTGGGCAGGGTGAGCATCGCTTGGCCTTTTTCCAGGAGGGTCCGCCCAGCTTACCCTGTTCTTATAATTTATCTAGGGCGTGTTGACATTTCATTATAATGGCCGTATGTCAAACATCAGATTATCACCAGAACAGTGGGCTAGGATTCTCGATTTCTTGCGTGGCTGCACCGGCCTGTACGTTGGCCAGGAAGCGGATTGCCGGCGTTTTGTCGAGGCCGTCTTATGGATTAACCGCTCTGGGGCCCAATGGCGACTGCTGCCAGCCGAATACGGGAACTGGAACAGCGTCTACAAACGATTCGCCCGTTGGACTGACCAAGGCGTCTGGGCACAAATGCATCAACATTGCTGCGACGACGCGGATCTGGAATACCTGATCATCGACAGCACGGTGGTCCGGGCGCACCCTTGCGCGGCGGGAGCTCCCCCAAAAAAGGTGGCCAGGCGGCCCAGGCCCTGGGCCGGAGCCGCGGCGGGTTCAGCACCAAGATTCACGTGAGCGTGGACGGCTTGGGCAACCCCTTGCGATTCATCCTGACCGGCGGGCAACAGCACGACATCACCCAGGCGGAGGAATTGATCGCCGGTTATGCTGGCGAGCACGTACTGGCCGACAAAGGGTACGATGCCCAGGAGTTTCGCCGACACATCCTGGAACTGGGTATGATGCCGGTCATTCCGCCCCGCTCGAACCGCAAGGCACCCGCCGACTATGACCGGCATCTGTACCGGGAGCGTCATCTGGTCGAATGCTTCATCAACAAGATCAAGCACTATCGCCGGATCTTCTCCCGGTTTGAGAAGCTGGACACCAGATACCTGGGCTTCCTGCACTTCACCGCCGCTCTCATCTGGCTACGGTGAAATGTCAACACAACCTAGTACTGGTTCAAATCAGCATTGTAGGTAGTTTTAGTGAAAGGCTTCCAAGTGCTACGCTGACTGCAAAAAGAGTGGTGTGGAGGTGTAGTAATCATGGCCCTGGAGCAATACGCGGTACAGTTGACGCCGGAGGAACGCGAGCGACTGAGCCAGCTGATTCGCAGCGGCAAAAGTTCGGCGCGTAGCATCGCCCGAGCGCGCACCCTGCTGAAAGTAGATGAGGGATGGAACGCACCACAGGTGGCGGCCGCTTTGGACATCTCCAAGGGTACGGTGTACCGCGCCAAACGGCGGTACGCTGAGGAAGGTTTAGATGGCGTGTTGCAGGACCGGGTCCAGGCCAACCGGTATCGCAAGCTCGACTTTACGCATTTTAAGCAGCGTAAGCGAGAGAGGTTGCAACTCAATGGTACAGGGTAGCCGGAAGTTCCTGGACATCAGCGTTGGCAGCGGATAGTGAAAAACCCTCCGACTCCAGCCATGAGTGGCGGCGTCCCAACGTGATGGCATCCGTTGCTTCCTCTAAATTTTGCGTAAAGTCGAGGCAAGCTTGATGACAAGGGGGAGGCCCACCTGATCGCCCTGGCGTGCAGCCCAGCGCCCGATGGCCACGACTACTGGACCCTGCATCTTTTGGCCGACCGAGTGGTGGAGTCCCTGTCCCATGAGACGGTGCGGTTGAGGCTCAAAAAAACGTCCTCCAGCCGTGGCGGAAGCAGCAGTGGTGTATCCCCAAGGTAGGGGGTGAATTCGTGGCGGCGATGGAGGACGTGCTGGACTTGTACGCTGAGCCCTACGACCCGGACCGGCCGGTGGTCTGCTTTGATGAGACCTCCACTCAGTTGCTGGCCGACACCAGGCCGCCCATTCCGGTGCAGCCGGGACAACCGCGGCGTCAGGATTACGAGTATCGCCGCGCCGGTACGCGCAACATCTTCCTGACCTGCGAACCCCTGGCGGGCTGGCGACACGTGGCGATCACCGAGCGACGCACCATGGAAGACTTTGCCCACCAGATGCGGTGGCTGGTGGATGAGGCCTACCCAGATGCTCCGGTGGTCCGAGTGGTGCTGGACAATCTGAATACCCATCGTATGGCCTCCCTCTACGAGACCTTCCCCGCCGCCGAAGCTCGGCGCATCGTCAGGCGGCTGGAATTTCACCACACGCCCAAGCACGCCAGTTGGCTCAATCCTGTCCTGAGCTTGCCGAAGGGATGGCGGAGATCGAGTTCAGCGTGTTGACCCGGGCCTGTCTCCAGGGGCGTAATCCCGACGAGACTGCCCTGCAGCGAGCCATCAACGCCTATGAGGTCCAGCGCAACGCCTCCAAGGCCACCATCAACTGGCGGTTCAACACCCAGGACGCCAGAACCAAATTGCATCGCCTCTATCCCTTCAATTCCAACATTGATTGAGTACTAGCTTTTGTGCAAAGTCCAGCCTGGACGCTGAATGGCAACCTGTTACGTTTGTTAGAATGCTGGGAAATGCCACTGGTTACCGGCGGGTTTTCCACTGACGGTAATCAACCAGGGGAACGCGACGTATGGAAGTAGCGGTGCGCCGGATGCGGGCCGATGACATCCCGCAAGTGATCGACATCGAGAGGGAAGCCTTCTCCACGGGGTGGATAGTCACTCCTTTCCGCCGCGATTTGAACAGCCGCTTCTGTTGTTTTTTGGTGGCGTACGTGACCAACCCTGAACCGGAACCCCCCGAAGACCACGATGTCACTGGCCAGACGGAACCCGCCGACAGTTCAATGTGGGCCAGGATGGTTATGAGCGTGAGATCTGTGTTGGGTAAGGCAACTGAGCCTGGCGCCGATTCACTGGCGGGGTACGTCGGCATCTGGTTTCAGGGCGACCAGGCCCACATAACCGAGATCGCCGTCCGGGAATCCTTGCGAGGTCGTGGGATTGGGGAACTGCTGATAATCGGCACCGTCCGAGTGGCCGTCGAACAGGGCATGGACGAAGTAACGCTGGAGGCGCGAGTGTCCAACTTCATTGCCCAGCGCCTCTACGACAAATATGGGTTCAACGAGGCCGGCATACGGAAAAATTACTACGCCGATAACAAAGAAGATGCGGTGATCATGACCACCGACCGCATCCATTCCCAAGCCTACCGGGACAAGTTCTACGGGCTGGAAGAGCGATTCCTGGAACGATACGGGGAAATACCGATTGACCTTTAGACCCAGCCAGTTTTCTGATGCGGGTTATGTCCGATCGAACGCGGCGCAGGCAACGGCCCGCTCCGTTTCCCTCTATTCCCGAGAAAAACCGGTGCCGAAGCCGCAAAACATGGTGTATACCGGCGGGTGATTACATAAATCTGTCGGTTGACCGAATCCCTGCGTCTTGCTAGAATGGTCGGCAGTTTAAGTCGCTGGGCGTGTATGCTAACTATTGGTCTGACGGGCGGTATTGGTACTGGGAAAAGCGCAGTAGCTGACCTTTTACAACAGCACGGTGCTGCAATAATTGATGCGGACCGGTTGGGCCACGAAGCGTATGCCCCCCACAGTGAAGCCTGGGAGGCGGTAGTTGCAGCGTTTGGGACCGATATTCTGACCCCGGAAAGTGAAATAGACCGCCGACAGTTGGGTGCAATCGTATTTGGTGACGCCGGCCAACTGGAGCGCCTGAACGGGATTATGCACCCGATCATGGCTCGCATGGTGGAAGATCGCAAAGCAAGACTGAGCGACGATGGCGTTGCCGTCGTCGTCGTGGAAGCAGCGGTTCTTTTTGAGGCCGGATGGGACACCCTGGTGGATGAAGTATGGACCACCGAGGCTCCGGTGGACACTGTGGTTGAGCGCCTTCACGAACGAAACGGCTTGGACGAAGAGGAAGCACGGAAACGAATCAACTCGCAAATGTCAGCAGCCGAGCGCAACCGCCGTTCTGACGTGGTGGTGAATAACGGGGCTGACCTGGCTGCCTTGCAAAGCACGGTATCCGCGCTTTGGGACGAGCGAGTCAAAGGAAAGGTTAAGTAAAGTAATGGTTGAAGCTAACGTCGAAATACTGGAAAACGAACCCCGATACAAGGAGTTCGCAATCGAAGAGTTCCTGGTCCGCAGCGAGCCTTATTATCGAGCCGTTGGCGATGAACTGGAGCTGTTTGAGGCCGCCTACGCACAACACATTCCGGTGTTGCTCAAAGGCCCCACGGGTTGCGGCAAAACTCGGTTCGTAGAATACATGGCCTGGAAACTCGGGCGGCCAATGACCACCGCGGGCGACTCCGGCCAGACTATGAACGAAGGCGAAGTGCGCGTTCCGCTGGTCACCATTGCCTGCCACGAAGACCTGACCGCCAGCGACCTGGTTGGGCGCTACTTGCTGGACGCCCAGGGTACCCGCTGGATTGACGGGCCCATGACCCGCGCCGTAAAAGCTGGCGCCATCCTGTACCTGGACGAAGTGGTTGAAGCTCGCAAGGACACGACGGTTCTGATTCACCCGTTGACCGACCATCGCCGCATTCTTCCGGTTGAAAAGACTGGCAATATCATTGAAGCCGACGACCGGTTCCTGCTCTGCATCTCCTACAACCCGCACTACCAGAGCGCGTTGAAAGACCTGAAGCACAGCACACGCCAGCGGTTCATCTCTATTGAGTTTGACTATCCGCCGGCGGATGTGGAAGCGGAGATCGTGGCCAAGGAAAGCGGTTGTACCGAAGCACAGGCCCACTCTCTCGCGCGTCTTGGCGAAAAGATCCGGAATCTGCGCGAGCACGGATTGGCCGAAGGCGCCAGCACTCGATTGCTCATCTACGCCGGCCTATTGATGATCCAGGGCATCACCCCGCGAAGGGCCTGCCAGGTTGCGATCGTATGGACGCTGTCGGACGAGAAGGAACTGCAACGCAGCATCGAAGAGGTGGTCTACTCCATTTTCGAGTAGCAAGGTCCGGGTAGCCGGGAGGCTGCATGGGTGAACTCACCCTTGAGTTGATACAAAGCACGCTGGCGGAGCGCCAGCAGCACACTGTCGCCGCCGAAGGATTGATTCCGGCGGCAGTTATGTTGTTGCTGTATCCCAAAGACGGCGAGTTTTGCGTGCTACTCAACAAGCGGTCGATGGAAGTTGAGCATCACAAAGGCGAAATGTCTTTCCCGGGCGGCGCGCGCGACCCGGAAGACCGTGATTTTGAAGACACTGCCCGTCGCGAAACCGAAGAAGAAATGGGCATCGCGCGAGATGACATAACCATCTTGGGTCGACTGGACGACAACGTAACGCGTTCCAATTTTCTGGTAAAGGTGTTCGTAGGCACGATCCCATACCCTTATGAGTTTCAGCCCAGCTCAGTAGAGATCGCCGAGGTGGTAGAAATACCAATGAGCGTATTACGCGACCCGGCAACGCTGCGTTGGGATTCTCGGATTGAAGACGGTAATCGAGTAGCGGTGAAGTCCTACGGGTACCAACAGCACCTGGTGTACGGCGCCACCGCCAAAATACTCGACCAGTTCCTCGATACGCTTGAGGACGGACTGAACAAGGAGGACACAAGCTTTGACTAATCCCCCATCCGGCGAACTCCAAGCAGAACTGGTCAAACTCCCGCCCGCGGTTACCGAAGCGTATGAAGGTGTGGCGGATGCCATGGCAGATTCCTTCACGGATGAAGAACTGGCGCTGTGGGCCAAAGAAGGCGTGTCGATCGGCACCCAAACCGTCCGCTCGTGGGAATCTGCGGTGGAATACTACCGTGTGAGCCCGGAAGTGGCTCGCTCACTGGCCTTTGCATCGTTTATGCAATGGGCTCGTTGCGGCACCTATTTGTCGCAGGACTCCCCGACTCTGGCGGTGGCCTTTTTCAAGGCCAGTCCCGCTATCGTTACCAACTTGCGGCCCCAGTACATCCCGCGTTGGGCCGGTCTGGGCCGTTCGCTATACAAGGGCACGTGGAAGTCCAGCACGCTGGCAGCTCGTTTCTTTGAAGTCAGCCCCGACCTGGTTCGCAACCTGCCCTTCTGGGACGTCGAGGTGTTCGCATCGCTGATCGAGGCGCTGTCGTACAAATCCTACGACGTCGCCGCCGAGTGCCTGGTGCTGGGCCGGGACGTTTTACCCGGCATGGGCCGGGAACGGGAAGCGTTCCTGTCAATGTCCCGCGCGCTCACCGATAGCAGCTGGCGCGAAGTCAAAGCGTGCCTGGAAATGGCGCCTCGTGCGTTGCAGAATGTGGAGGAAGGCCAAACCGGCCGGTTCCTGCGCCTGGGAGAAAAGCTGGCCAAAATGGGATTGCGGGACACCTCCCGTTTCCTGTACGACGGAGCGCAAGCTCTCGCCCACGTGTCCGCTGGATCGCAGGGGCACATCCTTGACCTGTGCGAAGGGTTGCTGGCAACAACACCGGATGCGGTACCACCCTTCCTTAAGAGCCTGGATTCGGTGCTGAACCGCATCACACTGGCCCAATTGGACCAGTGGTATCAGCACGGTGTGCAGTTGCTCAACGATAACCCGGAAAGCGGTATCGCCTTCTTCAAGATCGAAACCAACACCTCTGAAGCGCTGCTGGAAACCCTTTCATCTAGCCTGGATCTGGAAAAGGTGAAAGGCATCATGCGCCTGTATACGCGGGCGCTCTCCGGCAGCAACATCGAAGTGCTGAGCACTGCTGAACTGGTGCGCAAGCAGATCGGCTGGGTTGACCAGGACATCGCCTCTACTGATGGCACGAAGGTTTACCTGCCGCCAATGGTGGACAACTACAACGATAAAGCTCAAAACTTCGCCTGGTTCAAGGTGGTGGCCACGCACCAGGTATCCCACCTGGAATTTGGCAGCTTCCAGTTTGACTTCGACAAGCCGGCTAGCGTGTTTGACGACCGCCGGTTGATCATGGAAGCAGCCATTGCGGCGCGTGCGGAAGCAATGCGAACCGCCACCGCCGAACATGTCCGACTCGAGGATGCGGACATCGGTCCCGCGATCGAGACGGACGGCGGCCCCGGCGGAACGATGCGCGTGTTCACTGAAATCGGCCGCTTCCTGTCGCTGTTTGAAGACCGCAAGATGGTTTTCGACCTGTTCAGCGTGCTGGAAGATTGCCGGCTGGATTACCGGATCAAGACCGAGTATCCCGGCATCCGTCGGCCGGCGTTGGACGTACAGGACGGCGCGCTGGAAGCACGGCCCAAGATTGAGGACCTGCCGTTGCAGGAAGTTCTCATCGAACTGCTGGTGCATATGAGCCTCGATCGTTTCGAAAACCTTCCGGTTCCACAGGAGTATCGCGAAGAAGCGTATATGCTGGCGCGCATCATGCACCGCCTGCGCACTATCCGCGCAACCATTGAGGACACCGGAGAGGCGGCTCTGCGCGCGTATGAGATAATCTCCCGTCTACAGAACCAGCAACAGCCGGAAGACGAGTACCAGCCGGAAGACCTGGACGATCCCGGCGAGTTCTCCGAGGAAGAATACGAGGCGCTGCTGGACAAGCTTCAGGCTGCCATGAGCGATCAACAGGGTGAACAGGGCGACGGCGATCCCTACGAATCTCCTGAACCCGTTGAATACCGCGGTGATTTCAAGCCTGAAATGGTTCAGTTGCTCACCAAGCTTCAGATGGACCAAAGTCAAATGGGCGACGCCGAACCTATGACTCAGCAAGAATTGGAGCAACTGCTGCAGGACAGCGCCGAGCTGGAGCTGGATGCCCAAGAGGGAGACGTGGACCAGAGCATGGCCATGTTCGCCCAGAACATTATGAAGGAAGCCGGCGTGCCTCCGCCGTCCAACGATCCGGGCCGGGGTTACGGCCCCATCCTGCACGACGACGACTCCGGAGGCGAGCTGGAGGCGTTGGAGCCCAAGACGTTCGTGTACGACGAATGGGACTTCCGCGCCAACGACTACAAACCGCGATGGTGCATCGTCAAGGAGAAAATCCTCGACGAAGGCGACCAGAACTTCTACAACGATTCGCTCCGGAATTACGCGTCGTTGGTGGCTCACATCAAGCGCCAATTCGAGTTGATTATGCCGGAAACGTGGCGCAAGACCTACCGCCTGTTAGACGGCGAAGACATCGACCTGAACGCCGCGCTGGAAGCGTGGGCCGACCTGCGCATGAACGTGCCTCCGGACGAGAAAATCTACTGGCGGCGCAACCGGGTCCAGCGCGACGTGTCGGTCGTGTTCCTGCTGGATATGTCTGCCTCCACCGCCGAAGCCATCGACGAGGGTCGACATTCGGTGGACGACCGGGATGCGCCGGACGATCCCGTAGAATACATGGTTTGGCTGCGCCGCCGCCGCGAAGGGCTGGTGCGCCGGCACTACAAGCGCATCATCGACCTCGAGCGGGAGAGTTGTACGTTGCTAATCCAGGCGCTGGAGTCCATCGGTGACACCTATGGAATTTACGGCTTCTCCGGCTATGGTCGGGAAAACGTTGAGTTCTACGTCATCAAGGACATCGAAGAACAGTTCAACGACAAAATCAAACGGCGCATCGACAAGGTTACTCCCCTGCACGCCACCCGCATGGGTTCAGCAATCAGGCACGCCATAACCAAGCTCGAGAATCAGGATTCGGCAACAAAAATCCTGTTCCTCATCAGCGATGGCAGGCCGCAGGACCGAGGTTACAGTCGGGAAGGCGTCGAAAAAGAGTACGCTGTGCACGACACCCACCAGGCTCTGCTTGAGGCCAAGCGCAAGGACATCACCCCCTTCTGCTTGACGGTGGACAAGGCCGGGCACGACTATCTCAAGACAATGTGCGGAGACCTCAACTATGAGGTTCTGGACGACATTTGGGCCTTGCCGGAACGGTTGCCCATGCTGTACCGTACGCTAACCATGTAGGTTGGGAAATCGGCACTTCCCCGGAACCAAAGGGGCCGGCCAGGTTACTGGCCGGCCCTCTTTCCGTGATCGAAACGGTCCAGATTTATCAAGGACCGGGCGAAACCGCCGTGATCAGTTTCCGCAATTCCGTGAGCGCGGTGTTGCACGAGCGCCGTTTGATTACCAGCCTTCGCGGTGGTGTTCGCAGGGGGAACTCCTGCACGTCTTCGCCGTGGGCAATGGCGATGTGAATCGTGCCGGGTCGGTGCCCTTCCAGATCCTGTGGTCCCAGGACTCCGGTTACGCCGATGCCAAAATCAGCCGCGTTTGAGTACTGGGCCGCCAATGCCATGGCATTGGCGGTTTGTTGGCTCACCACACCGTGATCACTCAGCACATCTGCGTCCACGCCGGCCGCTATCATCGCATCGGTGGTGTAAGCGACGCTACCGCCGCGGTACCACTGGTTGCTGTCGGGCGCTTCCGTGATGCTGTTGGCGAGGAAACCGCCGCTAACGGATTCCATCGTCGCCACCGTCATGCCGCGGGCGACCAACGCAGAACCCACCGACAATTCGGGAGTCTCATCGTCATATCCCCAGATGTAAGGCGCCAGACGCTCGTGGATGGCGTCTTCTACGGGGGCAATCATCTCGCGGGCGACAGCTTCATCGGCGGCGCGGGCGATGATGCGGAGGTGAATTCCGTCGGCTTTGGAGTAAATCCCCAGATAAGGATTCTCCAGCCCGAAATATTCGGATACGATCTCGTCCACCGAGGCTTCGCCCAAACCCAGGGTTTTGATGTTCCGGGTAATAGTTACCTCGGTATCAATCATTGTTTTGAGCCTGGCGTCGATTTCGTCAGCCCACATTGCCCGATTTTCGCCCGGGGGCCCTGGCATGCAGACCATGTGCTTTCCGCCCTTTTCGGCCCACCAGCCGGGCGCGGTGCCGTTGCGGTTCGTAATGAAGCTGGCCGATGGAACGAGGTGCGCCTGCTTGACGTTGTGCGCTGGCATATCCTGGCCACGGTTACGGAACCACTGCCGCAGATTTTCCAGTTCGGCTTCCTGCACCACCGGAGCTTCCCCCAGGGCGGCGGCCACAGCTTCCCGGGTCAGATCATCCTGGGTGGGCCCCAACCCCCCCGTCGTGAAGATAATGTCGGACCGTTCCATGCCACGCCGGAACGCTTCGGTCAGCATGGGCAAATCGTCGCCGACGATGCTGACCCATTGCAGCTGGATTCCCAACGGCGGCAACCGGCCGGCGATCCAGCTTGCGTTGGTATCGGTCAATTCGCCCATGAGCAGTTCCGTGCCTATGGAAACAATCTCGGCCTTCACAACAACCTCCTCAGCGACTCGATGCTGGACATTCGTACGGGGAGCCAAGTGGGGGATCAGTCACCAGGCAGATGGTGCGTGCGGCCCGCACCGAGTTGATTACATAAACGATCGGGTCGTCGGGCAGTCCGGCGTAATTCACCCGAACTTGGGCGTTACCGTCGTCATCCAATATCGGATTGCCGTTTTCATCGATTTCGATGTGCTGCGTTCCGATATAAAATTGCTGCATCTGGTCAGCCGTTGTTACGCGAACGACGGTTTCCGGGGGTGAGAGTCCGTATATCGGGTCGGCGGCGCCATCCAGTGATATTTGCCACCCACCCATCGACTCGGGGCCGCCGGGCTTGCTCGGTTGCCCGAACCATTGTAACTGCTGACTCCACCACACCGGTGGTTTAACCGGTACCCTTTCGCCGCCGACGGCAGCATACCAGACACGTTCGTTTGGGTCCGGGGCGTAGGTTACCGTTGTACCCTTATAGGTAACCTCAAGCTCTTTGACGTCGCGGAAATCGACCTCGAAGAAGTAACCCAGCTCGATGGGCGGCGGTATGTACGGTGGTTCGTTAACCAGCCGGTTGACCACCTGCGCCCAAATCTCGGGCACGGTAAACAGTTTAGGATCTCCCACCAGAGAGGTGTAGTTGTAACCACCGTCCGGAGTAACGTTGCCCAGCCAAAATTCATACACCAAGCCCGTTTCTTCGGTTACCTGGATGATGCTTTCCGGCGGCTCCAGACCATATTGCACCGGGTTCTCGATAGTTTCGGACAGCACCCGGTTGACCTTCGGGCCGCTTAGCAGCAGAGGCGTGCCGGCCCATTTGTCCTGGTAAACCTCGGCACGCTGGTCGCCATCCACAATGAACCACTTGCCGCGACCCAGATCTTTGTCATACACGACCGTCTGTCCCAGGTGGGTAACCTCCACGTGCACGATGGAATCATCGTCGATGCGGTAGAGCCAAGGTTGGTCTTCAGGGGTCGAAGTTTGCTCCCAGGGTTTGAAATATAGGGCGAGCGTTGCAAAGATAGCCAGCACGAAGACCAGCAGGATAGTTAACCGGATATTCATTGGCTGGCTGGGTCTCCGGTTAGCGCCGCACCCACCACACCACGATGGCCATCAAGCCCATCAATCCGGGCAGCAGCAACCAGGTGGAGAACCGTACGAAATTGAACTCATTCTCGTCCAGGTTCCATTCGCGGTACACGAACTCGCGGTCGCGGATCGAAACCAGCGAGAAGTCTCCCATTAGATAGTTGGCGGAATTGAGGAATAGGGCCGCGCTGGAACCGCGCTGCACGTTCCGGTTGGAGACGAAATCCGAGTCTCCGAAAACCGCCATTCCGGCGATTTCGTTGGCCGGCGGCCGACTCGTTGGTACTGCGGCGCCGACCGGCGCCACGATGTCCAGGTACACGGCCGGAAAGAAGACACCCTGACGGTCGCTGTCAATTGGATCAATACGTTCGATGTCGTCGATGAGGCGAGCGGTAGCGGTGGTAGCGGCTATCGGCACTGGCAAGCGTGCGTTAGACTCTTCCAGGATAGGTTCCACCGCAGCGGTTCCCGGCATAAAAGCCACGTTGAGTTGCTGGCCTCTCGGCGCCACGATTTCGGGCGGCGCCTGCGGGTTGTAGATGCCGACCCGCAGCGTCCGCGGCGCATTGGGTTGAGAGCCTTCCACGTCTCGGATATAGCTGTCGCTGACGATGACTCCCCAGAATGCGAGAAATGCCCGGAAGGTATCGTCCGTGTCTGGTTCTGCCAGGAAGATTAGGCGAGCGCCCTCGCGTCTGGCTTCTCCATCGGTGTTGCGACCGGCCATGTAGAAGTTCAGTGCATCCACGTGGGCGATTGGAAGTTCGCCGGTCGGTCCCGCAATCACCAGTAAAGCCGCATCATCCGGCACCGAAACGTCTTCATCGGTAATAGGCCAGGCGAGATTGGCTACTTCGTAGTTGTCTCCTTCCAGCCCCAGCCGAATCTGGTCGTAACCATCTTCGGCTGTTTGCTCTATGTCGCGCTCTCCGTGGCCGGTAAGGAAATACACTTTCTTGCGTTCAGCTCCGGTGGTTACCAGCAATGAGGTGTACAGGTCTTGCTCCAGCCGGCTGAATACAGTATCGGTGGGTTGCAGCAGGTCGATGATATCGGTGCCGACCGCCGAAACCGACAGCGTTTCGTAGGCGGCAACTCCCTGACTCCGGGCTAAATCGGCCTCTTTTTGCGGGTCAACGAACTGGTAGGTGAAGTTGCCGCTGCGCTGGCTGAACTCAATGAGGGTGTTTTCGACTTTGCCGCGGCGCGTGAGCATATCAATATTGGTGATTTCGTCGGGGTAATAGGCAATAACGCTGATCGGGCGGTCGAGCTGTTCCAGTAAATCCCTGGTGCTGTGTGCTAGCGAAAATTGATTGGTGGCGGTGGTATCGGCTCGGAAGTTGTTCTCGAATGCAACGTAGTTGGCCAACACGACCAACCCGATAAAAGCCGCCACCATAATGACAGTGTTGACCCCGTAACGACCGGTGCGGCTGAAAAACGCGGCCACCACTTTGCTGAAATACGAAATGGCGACCAGGGCCACCAACACGACGCCGATGCCCAGCACGACAGCACCGTAAAGGCTCAGTGATCTGACGAAGGCGAACAGCACACCGCCAAGAATGATGCCGACTACACCGGAAATCAGGATCGGGGCGTAGAAAATTCCAATGAGATCGAAGGCGGGCTCCAAGAAGGAGAAAAGCGTTCGCGATTGTTCTTCAAGGGCCGGGCCTTGTTCGACCGTCCCGGACGCGGCCGGTGTCCCCGCCGCCTGGCGGTCCCGATTGCGGCGTCTTCGCCAGTCTCGTGGTGTTTCATCGGCGCGCTGGTGGCTCATGCTACCTCCAGCGGCGCGACTCCAGCGCCCTTATGGAGAGGAACAGGAACAGCGCGGTAGCCGTAACGAAGTACACGATGTGCGTCGAGTCGATGATACCCCGGTCGAAGTCGTTGAAATGGACGGTGAATCCCAGTTGGCTAAAAATGGTCGCCCAGACGCCCGTAACCACATCTGAAACAAACGCCGTGGCGTACAGCACCACCAGAATACCGGTGCCGACTACGGCGGCGATAATCTGGTTGCTGGTCAGCGTTGAAGTCAGGATACCCACCGACAAGGCCGCCATTCCGTAAAGCAGCAATCCGATGTATCCAGAATAGATTGGCCCTGGATCTGGAGTGGCGAACACCAACAAAAGGATTACATAATATGACGTTAGGGCCAGCAGGAAGAGCAGGAAAACCATGCAGGCGACATACTTGCCAAGTATCACCTCCCAGTCACGCACCGGTGACGTGAGCAACAATTCGATGGTCCCAAGTTTCTGCTCTTCCGCCAGGAGACGCATGGTCAGCGCCGGCGCCAGTGGGATGAGTAGGAAGGTTGCTCCCTGGAAAAAATTGCTCATCGAAGCTTCGGGAAAAGGATTTCCCAGGTCCCGTACGAAAAAGAAACCGCTCAGCGCCATGAAAATAAGTGCCACGATATAGGCCACCGGGCTGCTGAAATAGATCTGTATTTCTTTAAGCGCAATGGCGCGAATCGTTCGCATGGCTGATTAAGCTGATTCCTCGTGGTCGTCCATTACAGTAAGGCGGAGGAAAATTTCTTCCAGGCTCATGCTGTTGATCTGCATACTCAGCAGACTCCAGTCATGGGTGAACACCGTGCGGGAGATTTCATCGCGCAGGTCCAGGCCTTCCGTGAACTTGACTCGATATGCGTTGACGCCAGGACGCGGGTGATGGGTAACCTCGGTAACTCCTTCGACGGAGCGCAGGACGGGCACCACCTCGGAAGGAGGGCCGCCGATCTCAACCTCCAGCTGCTCAACCCCCTGGAGGTGTTGGGCCAGGTTGTTGGGGGTGTCGGCGGCCACAATGTGTCCTTCGTGGATGATGAGCACCCGTTCACAAATCATGCTAACTTCCGGCAAGATGTGGCTGCTCAGCACGACGGTTTGCTCGCGGCCCAAGTCCTGAATGAGGCTCCGAGTCTCGACGACCTGGATCGGGTCGATGCCGATTGTTGGCTCGTCAAGCACCAGCACTTCCGGTTCGTGGAGAATAGCCTGGGCAATGCCCACCCGCTGCCGGAACCCTTTGGACAATTTGCCGATTATGGTCTTACTGTAGTCTTCCAGGTGGCACAGATCAATCACATCGTCAATGCGCGAGCGGATACGGCGGCCGTTCATCCGGCGCAGGGTGCCCATGTATTTCAGGTAATTGGTTACGGTCATTTCCGTATGGAGAGGCACCGATTCGGGCAGGTACCCGACGCGCTTGCGAACTTCCAGCGATTTTTCCACCACATCATACCCATCCACCGTAACGGTGCCGCGTGTTGGCGGCATAAACCCGGTGAGAATACGCATGGTCGTGGTTTTGCCAGCGCCGTTGGGGCCCAGAAAACCAAGAATCTCGCCACGGCGCACGGTGAAGTTGACGTTCTCAACGGCCGGCATCGGCCCGTAGTAATGCGTCAGATCACTGACGTTTATCATCACGTCGAAGTTCGATTCTGAGTCCCCGTTGATGTCGCTGTTGATTTCAGTCGCCATAGATTCGCCCGGTGGTTGACCAGCAGGTGCGTTCGTCTCAAATAGGTTTGTCGGTTGCGGGGAACTGGTTTACATACGCCCCCGCCATAGGCACGGATTGCAGCCGCGGCGCCCGGCATTGGCAGGTGCGGGGTAATCGCCTTTGAATTGGCGTGGCGGCTATGATATTCTATACGCTACGATTTCACAAGATGGCGACGGCCCCGGCAGACGGGGCCGATTTTATGAGCATGGTCTGGTTGGCAGAATGCACCTAATTATCGACGGGTTCGGCGGCGACGCCAGCATGATGTGGGACATGGAACGGTTGCGGTCCTTCCTCAGTGAATATCCGACCAACTTGGGCATGACCAAGATCACCGAGCCGGAAGTGTTGGAATACCACGGGCAGCACGCCAACGACAGCGGTATATCCGGATTCGTCATCATCGCCGAAAGCCACATCAGCGTCCACACGTTTCCACATCGAGACTACGTAAACATCGACGTATTTTCCTGCAAGTCATTCGACCACGAGCAAGCCCTTGCCGATGCACGTTCGTTGTTTGATCTGCAACATGTAAAGACCTGGCTCCTCGACCGCGGTCTGGAATGGCAGGACAGCGACCAGGGCATGGTTGAAACGCGACGCCAGCGCTCTGTCTTGCAGGCAACGGCGCCGGGTTCACCAGTCGGCTGAGCGTGTGAGCATACCAGGCCCCTGGACGCCGGCAAATTTTCTGGCGCTCCCGCCGGAACAGGCTGCCATCGACACCGCGGCAGCTGTAGTCATTCCAGTCCCCATCGACAGCACCACGTCTTTCCGAAGCGGCGCGCGTTACGGCCCGTCTGCCATCATTACGGCCTCTGCAGCGCTGGAAGACTATGACCTGGAACTGGGTATTGACGTTGCAGATTTGGGTATCCACACTGCGAACGCCCTTGAACCCCACGTAGGCGACCCGCAGCAAATGGCCAAGCGGGTACAAACAGCGGTTGCACACTACTCGAAGCTGGGTAAGATCACCGCCGTCATTGGTGGCGACCACTCGGCGGCAATCGGTTCGGCATTGGCCCACGGGGAGACTCACCCGAACCTGTCGGTGCTATACATCGACGCCCACGCTGACTTACGGGATGAATACCAGGGCACTGGTTGGGGTCATGGCTCTTCAGCGCGCCGCATCGGCGAACACTACCCCGTTACGCTGGTTGGAGTGCGCACCCTGGCGTCGGAAGAGCGCGACCATATCAACGAGGCCGGCGTGCCAACTTATTACTGGCCGCCCCAGAGCCAGGATTATGCGGCCGATGTGATAAGCGGACTGAACCCCACCGTGTACGTCAGCGTTGACCTGGACGTTCTGGACCCATCGGAGATGGCAGCTGTGGGCACCCCTGAACCCGGCGGAATGCGTTGGCTGGATTTGCTGTCTCTGCTGCGCAGGGTCGCCCAGCAACGCCGCATCGTAGGTTTTGACGTGTGCGAACTCGCGCCCAACGAAGGCCCACCCGCGCACAGTTACACAGCCGCCAAGCTGGTGTACAAGCTCATTGCCTACACCAGCGGACGTACTGAACATAACGCACTTATTCCTTGACAACCCCGGCGACCGACCCCTACAATCCGGGGAATTAGCGAACCGGAATGACCTCATTTTCATCCCGAACCTGCCAATAATGGCTCAAGGAGCAAACCCATGCCACAGGAATGGCCCACAGTCACTTATAAAGAAGAAGGCATGCGGGAAGGCATGCAAATTGAAGACGCCAACATAACCGTTGACGACAAGATTGAACTGCTGGATATGCTGTCTGAAACCGGCCTCACCAGCATAGTGGTCGGTTCGTTTGTGAGTCCCAAATGGACGCCGCAGATGGAACGGATCGACGAGATTGTCCAGCGGTTCACGCCCAAAGCCGGCGTTACCTACAGCGCCCTCGCTCTAAACTCCAGGGGCGTGGAACGCGCTCGTGCCTATTCACCTCCGCTAACCATCGAGCGTGACAAATACCCCCGCTTGAGCTGCCACCTGTGCGACGTGTTCGCGCGCCGCAACACCAACCGCAGCCAGATGCAGGAGATGGAGCGCTGGCCCGAAATCATCGCGCAGGCTCAAGAAGTGGGCATCAAAGAAACCGGCATCGGATGCAACGCATCCTGGGGTTCCAACTTCCTCGGTGAGTTTCCCGTGGACAGCCTCATGACCCTGCTGGAATACCAGCACGGCTTGTGGGAAGAGGCCGGCATCGATGTGGTCAGCTGTTCAATGGGCGACCCCATGAGCCACTGCACGCCAGCCAAAGTGGAAGAAAGCGTAAGCCGCGTGAAAGAGCGCTGGCCTGAAATCAACCACTTCCGCCTGCACCTGCACAACGGCCGCAACATGGCTATTGCATCCGCTTACGCCGCCATGCGCGTGCTGGGCCCCGAGGATACCCTTGAACTGGACGGAACCATCGGCGGATTCGGCGGTTGCCCCTACTGCGGAAACGGCCGCGCAACCGGCATGGCGCCGACCGAAGACCTGTTGCACATGATGGACGACATGGGTATCCCAACTGGCGTCGACATTGACAAGCTGATCGACTGCGTATGGGCTGCCGAACGCATTATAGGGCGCGAGCTTTACGGGCATGTTTCCAAGGCCGGCCCCAGGCCGCGCACTGTAGACAAGCTCTACGACATCAACATGCCGTTCGTGGAAACCATGGACCAGGCGCTACATTTCAAGAAAGGCTCCGAGGTCTACGAGGGCGGTATCTACCCCTACCGCGAAGCCATCACCAGCCCTTATCGCGACCGGATCGACCAGGGACTCCCTGCTTTCGGAACCGGCGCCAACGAGTTCCCCTGGAACCAGGACTGGCTTCCCAAAGCCGATAGCTAGCCGCCAGCGCCAGCGTAATCGCGCATGAACTGAGGGGACGAGTCAATCGACTGGCCCCCTCTCAATTTGTAGCCTAACTATTGCGGACATGAAAATGGGGCGAAGCTTGCTTCGCCCCGTCCGGTTAGCCTCTGTGGTTAAGGCTGGCGTTATGCCGACGTGCAAGCCACGCTGATCACGTTCATGGCCGTTTCTGGCAACGTGTCGGCAGTCCAGTTGGCTCCGCCGTCGTGGGTGCCGAACACCTGGCCGCGGCGGGTGCAGAAATACACCTGTGCCGGGTCTTGTCGGTTCACGGCGATCCCGAAAGTCGTGCTGCCAGCATTGACGCCCTGGTCGAACCGTTCCCAGCTATCGCCGAGATTGGTCGTGCGCATCACACCGCCCTGCTCGCTGCCAAAGTTCATTCCCACGCAAGCGTAGAGAGTGTTGGGGTTGGACGGGTCGCGCACTATGCCCCTGGAATATTTGATGTCCGAGAACTGTTCGAAGTTGCAGTCCTGCCAGGATGCTCCCTTGTCGCGGCTGCGCCACACGCCGGTGCGGTTCGAGATAAACACCGTGCTCGAATCGGGGGAGCCAACTGCCACGCCGTGCAAGTCCAGCAGGTCAACGTCACCGGCGAATTCGCTGTTGCGAATCGTCCAGGTATGGCCGCCGTCCGTGCTGTTGGCCGCTCCGCCGACTTCGAGGGCCGCGTACATATTGTTGGGGTTGTTGGCTTCGATGTCGATACCCAGGATGCGCATGGCAAAAGCCATTTGCACCTGGCTGGGGTTGGTAATGGTGGAGATCTGCGACCAGTTCTCCCCGCCGTCCTCGCTCTTGTATACGTCGGCGCCCTCGGTGCCCAGGAACATGATGTTGGGATCGCTGGGATGGAACCGCAGCGACCAGACCACCCGACCCTCGGTCATATTCATGCGCTGCCAGTGATCTCCGCCGTCGGTGCTTCGATACACGCCCCGCTGCGTCCCACAAAAAATGGTGCGGGGATCGTTGGGATGAATGGCGATGGCTCGCGCCTGGGTAGCGGGAGCCAACCCATCGGTCAGCAAGTCCCAGTAGGCTTCGCCGGCCGTTTTGCGATATAGGCCGCTGGCTTCGGCGCCAACGTAAACGATAGTGTTGCCTGCCATGATTTTGCCTCCGCTGTCGTTGTGTCCATTCGGGGATCGTTGGGGTCATTTCAGCAGACGGGCGGGCAGTTGTCAAACCGCGTTCGCCCGGCGACTCCATCCTACTCCGTACCAAATTCCCCGCCGGCCACCGCTAGCACCAATCCCCAAACCGACCGCGCCCCCGCCTGCTTCAGCGCTGCAGCGCAAACGTCTATTGTGCTGCCGGTTGTGGCCACATCATCCACCAGCAGGATGCTCGCGCCGGAAACGTCACGTCCTGCAGACAAAGCGACGCTCGAAGCCACGTTTTGGGCACGTTGGGCGCCACTGGGCGTGCGCGCCTGCGGGTCTACCTCTCGCACTCGGACCAACAGATCTGCATCGCATCGGAGGTTATTGATGCGAGCAATCTCCGCGGCCAGCAAACCGGCCTGGTTGTACCCGCGTTCGCGCAGACGGGAAGGGTGCATCGGCACCGGCGTTACCAAATCGGCCGCGATTGGATGCCGGGAGAGGTACTCCGCCATCATGCCACCCAATTGAGGTGCAGCGGCGCGTATGCCTTCGTATTTGAACGCGTGTACGGCCCGGCGAACGACGCCGGCGTGACGGAATGGCGCGCGGATGCCGTCGAAGTGACGCGGGGTTTCGGCGCACCGCCAGCACAGTGATCCAACTCCCGGCACAGCGCAGATGGAGCAGAAAGGCGGTTTCAGGACTGGCAACTCGGCGGCGCAACGGTCGCAGATGGTTTTGCCGGCGCTACCGCATCCGGCGCACTCCAACGGATAAATGGCGTTGACCAGGCTACGGCCGGCGCGGGCCAGCAATACATCCAGCGTCTTCAGGCGATCGGGCCAACTAGTACTCAATCAATCTTGGAATGGCAGGGATAGAGGCGATGCAATTTGGATCGGGCATCTTGAGTGCTGAACCGCCAGTTGATGGTGACGCCCGCTGCGTTGCGCTCGGTCTCGTAGGCCGTGATTTGGCGTTGCAGGGCGTCGGCGTCGGGGTTTCTCCCCTTGAGACAGGCGCGGCTCAACGCGCTGAATTCGATCTCCGCCATGTTCAACCAACTGGCGTGCTTGGGCGTGTGGTGAAACTCGAGGCGCTTCACGATGCGCCGGGCCTCAGCAGCCGGGAACGTCTCGTAAAGGGACGCCGTACGATGGGTATTCAGATTGTCCAGCACCACGCGGATCACCGGGGCATCGGGGTAAGCCTCATCCACCAGCCATTGCATCTGATGGGCGAAGTCCTGCATGGTGCGCCGCTCGGTGATGGCCAGGTGGCGCCAGCCCGCCAGGGGTTCACAGGTCAGGAAGATGTTGCGGGTGCCGCCGCGGCGATACTCGTAGTCCTGCCGCCGCGGTCGTCCCGGTTGAGGAGGCAACGGCTTCCTGACCTCGGCCAGCAGTTGGGTGGAGGTCTCGTCAAAGCACACCACCGGCCGATCGGGGTCGTAGGGTTCGGCATACAGGTCCAGCACGTCCTCCATGGCCGCCACGAATTCGCCGCCTACTTTCGGGATGCACCATTGCTGCTTCCGCCACGGCTTGAGGGTGTTTTTTTGAGCCTGAGCCTTACCGTCTCGTAGGACAGCGATGGCACCAATCCCAACTCCACCACCTTGCCAGCCAACAACCGCAGGGTCCAGTGCTCATGCCCTTCGGGCGCGTCGCTGCACGCCAGCGCAATCAGGTGGGCTTCGCCCCGATCGTCCAGCTTGCGATACCGATTGGCTTGGGGGTGGTCGTGCAGCACGCCCTCCAACCCCGCTTCGGCGTACCGCCGTTTGGTGCGGAACACCGTGCGCTGCGACGTGTCCAGAGCCGCCGCCACCTGGGGGGCGCTCCACCCTTCGTCAGTCTTGAGCAGGATGCGCGCCCGATTGATGACCCGAGCGGAATGCCGCCCACCGTGGATCAATCCCCGCAACTGCTCCTGATCTTCCGACGACAACCGTACTGCGTATTTCTCCTGAACCATGGATGTCGCACCTCCCGCACCACTGTTTGCCAGTCAGCGTAACAACCCTGGCCCGCCCCGCGCTTCACCTGCCAATACAGGATTGACTCAATACTAGTCACGACTGATCACCTGACGCCATCGCGCGTGGCGTGCCATTGCCGGATGATGTCTGCGTCACGCGGAAAGGCAAGCGGCGGCAAATTCTCCACACCAAAATAATCAACGTCCAGACACTCGGGGCCAACCGCCAGGGCTCCGCCGGTTTCGATCGCCGAATAGGCAGCCACTACCACCGCATGCCCAGGTTGCGAGAACAGGCCGACCAGTCGCTGGACATCAACCAACAGACCGGTTTCTTCCCACACTTCCCTTGCCGCGGCGCTTTCAACCTGCTCACCACGGTCGACAAATCCACCGGGCATACTCCACAGCCCATAGCCGGTTTGCACCGCCCGCCTCACCATGAGGGTCAACCCGTCTTTCTCGATAATGCAGGCCGTGGCCAGCTTGGGATCTAGATAGACGACTTTACCGCACGACGGACACACCGGGCGGTTGTTTCCCTCATGCTGCCGCATTTTCAGGCGTGCCGCGCACACTGAGCAGAACTTATCGTCGCCGATCATCGTCAGAAGATACCACCATTGACATAACGCTATGAATCAGTCGCAAACTCAGGGATCAACTGGAACCCGTGGCGGAACGGGTGGCGGCAAGGGCGGCAACTTCCGGGAAGGTGGGCATGGAATCTTGCGCTCCAATTTTGGTAACCGCCACCGCGCCCGCCGCCGATGCCCAGCGCACGGCATCCGGCAACGATTGACCCGTAGCCAACGCCGTCGCTAAGGCCCCGTTGAACGCATCGCCCGCGGCCACCGTATCCACTGCCATTACCGGGAATGCCGGCTCGTGCCCGCTGGTAGAGCCATCACACCAATACGCACCCTGAGAGCCCATCTTGATAACCGCCGCACCGACTCCACGACGTATCAACTCATTCGCAGCCGCCTGAGCCGCGTCCAGGTCGACAATCGGGTATCCAACCAACGCCTCGGCTTCCGTTTCGTTGGGCGTGATGATGGAAACGCTGGCAAAGAACTCCGCAGGAATGGGCCGCACTGGGCCCGGATCCAGCATCACCGATACGCCCTGCTGCGCCGCCAGGCCGGCAACTCTCATGGACAAATCCACCGACACTTCGAGCTGCAACATCAGCGCGGACGCCCTCGGCAATAACCCGGCCACCACGTCAAACTCGGCAGCGCCGCAGGTGTCGTTGGCTCCCAGGACCTGCACAATGCGGTTTTGAGCCCCTTCGCCTATGCTGATGACCGCGATGCCTGAACTGGCATTGCTGGTGATTCCGACTCCCCGCGTGTCGACACCAGCAGACTGCAGCAACTCAACCAGTTGCGGGCCGAACGTATCATCCCCAACGCAACCCACCATCGCTGCTGGCGTGCCGAGCCGCGCCACGGCCACCGCCTGGTTAGCGCCCTTCCCGCCGGGATAGGTAACGAATCGTTCACCCACCACCGTCTCTCCGTCTTGCGGCAGGCGCTCGGCAAAGGTCACCAAGTCCATATTTATTCCGCCCAACGAGACAATCAGAGGGCGGTTGGCGGTTGTATTCATCAATATCGCGCGTTGGGTCGTGCGTTGGATCGTGGTGCGTTGGCCGGCGGGCTAATGCGGCACCGTAACATCCGAGATCAAACCAGGTCAACGCTTCATGTGATTGTATCGGGTGGGCGTTTGTTGACCATAATCGATGCACCACAAGGTCAACCGGGAAGTGCCCATGCACCGTGCTATAATGCCGCAACTTGACATAGTGAGGAATGGAACGATGCCTCAGCCTCTGGAGAATATCAAGGTCGTCGACCTTACGCGCACCCTGGCCGGACCGTTCTGCACGCAGAACCTGGCTGACATGGGTGCCGACGTCATCAAAATCGAGGAGCCCAACACGGGCGACGAAACCCGCCATTGGCCCCCAATCTGGAACGAAGAAAGCACCCAGTTCCTCTCCTTCAATCGGAACAAGAGGAGCCTGTCCGTCAACCTTAAGTCTGAGGAGGGTCTGTCCATCGTCAAACAGCTGGCGACCGAGGCTGACGTGATGATCGAAAGCTTCCGTGCCGGCGCCCTCGCCCGAATGGGTCTTGGCTACGAGGACATCAAGGCGCTCAACCCCGACATTGTGTACTGTACCATCTCCGGTTACGGCCGCACCGGCCCCATGGCCAACAAGCCCGGCTACGACCTGGTAATTCAGGCCTACAGCGGACTGATGCACCTCACCGGCGAACCCGACGGCCCGCCCCAGCGGGTGGGATTCTCTCTGGTTGACCTGTTCACCGGCATGATGGCCTATGGTTCCATCGTCACCGCCCTGTACCACCGCGACAAGACGGGCGATGGCCAACTGATCGACACGTCGCTGTTGGACGGTCAGGTCGCCGCCATGAGTTACCACGCCACCGGCTACATCGGCACCGGCGTCGAGCCCCACCGCCTGGGCTCCGGGCACCCAAGTCTGGTCCCCTACCAGAGCTTCCAGGCATCAGACGGGTTTTTCATCCTCGGCGTGGCCAACCCCAACCTCTGGGAACGCTTCTGTAGTGCCATCGGCCACCCCGAACTAAAAGACGACCCCAAATACGCCACCAATCCGGATCGGGTGACGCATCGGGCCGAGCTGGTGAACCTGCTCAACAGCATCTTCGCCGATCACACGTCTGCCCACTGGGTCAAGGTAATTGACGAGGCCGGCGTACCGGTCGGACCCATCAACAAAACCTCCGACGTGGTGGCCGACGACCAGGTCAAGGCCCGCAACATGTTCCTGGAAATCAACCACCCGCGGGTTCCCGATCTTCGGGTCCCCAATTCGCCGCTGAAACTGACTGGCACTCCGGCCGTGCTGCGCCGCCCGCCGCCCCTGTTGGGACAGCACAACGAGGAGGTACTGACCGAGTTGGGTTACGACTCAAAGGCCTTCGAAGACCTGACCGAGGCCGGCGCGGTCGGAATCTCGGTTACCGAGTAGAATCGGGCACTCGCTCTCCGAGCAGAAGTAGGCGTCAATCCTGGCCGGTTGGCGCCTTTCTTTTCGGAAACACGTTGGTTCGCACAAGATGTGTTATGTACACTACATGCGGTTCCCGACGGCTTGATTTACATAACCTACGCATATGGTCAACTTCGGCGGATGTTGTGCCGCCCTAGCCGGCAGGTAATTGTTCAGGCCTGAGGGGAAGTGAGCAGTTGTCGGCAGGCGGTGAGGGGGTTGAAGCCTTGTACGCGCTAGGTGCCGAAGATTGAGGCCAGCGTCATCTTGGTGTTAGTGGCCGCTGCAGAGCGTGTGCCACCGCTGATTTTACGGCTGATTACCACCGGTCGCAGGCTGCGCTCGGCGGCGTTGTTGTCCGGCGGGACTTCCGGTTCAGCCACAAAGAGGAAGAGTTCCTTGATGTGGTTCTCCATGCGTCGGCACAGCCTGGTTGGGGGGCCGATGGGTCATCCTGGTAGGTACGGCAGAGGGCCAGCAGGCGCTGTTCCAGGGCCAGTTGGGCGGTGCGCCGTTGCTGCTCTGGCCGTTGCTGCTCTGGCCGTTGCTGCTCTGGCCGTTGCTGCTCTGGGCCGTTGCTGCTCTGGCCGTTGCTGCTCTGGCCGTTGCTGCTCTGGCCGTTGCTGCTCTGGCCGTTGCTGCTCTGGCCGTTGCTGCTCTGGCCGTTGCTGCTCTGGCCGTTGCTGCTCTGGCCGTTGCTGCTCTGAAGGATGGGTGAAGGCGGTCGCCTGACGGTAGAGTTGGTGGATGGCGTCAGCCCATTGGGCCAGCCGGTCATCATCGGGGTAGAGTGCGCGCAGGTCGTGGATGTCCCGCAACAGGTGGGCCCAACAGCGTTGCTTGGGGCCGTCGTAATGGTGATAGGCGGCGTAGAAGTCGCTGACCAGCACGCCAGCGAACTGATCGCCCAGGACCTCATCCACCACGGCCTTGCCGCGGCCCCGACGCAGGAAGTAGCGCTCGGTGGGGGTGCTGAAGGTCCACACGTAGCCGTTGTGTCCGTCCTCGCGCCAGCCGGTCTCATCGGCATGGACCACCGGACTGCCTCGGATGCGTTCCAGAATGCCCGTCAGTTCAGCCTGGGCCTTGCGAGCCACCCTTTGCGTGGCGTCCACGATGGCTCCCAGGCTGAGCCCCAATCCACCGAAAAGATGAGTGTCGCGGTGTGCTGAAGGGGTAAGAAAGTGCTCCTGTGCATCTGGGATAATGGCTTTTGAAACAGGAAACCGTCCCCAGGCCAGGAGCACCCAAAAGATGCTAGCAGATGACCACCCCGACCGCATCCAAATCGCCTTTGACGACCACCGCCTGGTGGCCAATGCTGGGCTGATCCTGCCAGCCACGCTGGGCCGGCATCTGGGCCGGCCCGAACTGGTTGACCGGCACCTGGACCTGGGTCGCGCCCCAGGCCGAGCCAACACCGGCGACAAGGTGATGACGCTGGTGGCGTCTGCTCTGGCCGGAGGCGACTGCATTGACGACGCCGACGTGCTGCGCACCGGCGGGACGGCTAGCGCCATCGGCTGCGTAGTCAAGGCGCCATCCACCCTGGGGACCTTCCTGCGCAGTTTCCGGTGGGGCCACGTCCGCCAACTGGATCGGGTCAGCCGGGAGCTGCTGGCCCGGGCCTGGTCGGCTGGGGCCGGACCCGGCGACGGGCCGTTGACCATCGACCTGGACTCCACCATCTGCGAGACATACGGTCTGGCCAAGGAGGGGGCGCGCGACCACGGCTACACCGGCCAGCGAGGCTATCACCCGCTGCTGGCCATTGCCGCCGGAACCGGCGACGTGCTGATGGCTCGGCTGCGCAAGGGCCGCGCCAACACCGTTCGGGGCGCCGCCCACTTTCTACGCGAGACGGTGGGACGGGTACGCTACGGCGGGGCCAGGGGACAACTCACGGTGCGGGCTGACAGCGGCTTCTACACCCACGCCATCGTCGCCGTCTGCCGCAAGATGGATGTCCGCTACTCCATCACCATCCGCCAGCAAGCCCGCCTGCGGAATATCATCGAGGCCATACCCGAGACTGACTGGACGCCGATTCCCTACTGGATGGACGGCGCCGCCGACGTGGCGGAGACCACCTACGTCCCCTTCCAGGATGAGCCCGACGCCGCACCGGTGCGGCTCAGCGTCCGGCGGGTGCAGCCCACGCCCGGCTCCCAGCTGGCCCTCTTCGCCAGCTACCGCTATCACGGCTGCATCACCGACCGAGACGGGGACACCCTGGAACTGGAGGCCGACCATCGGCGCCACGCCGAGATCGAGAACGCCATCCGAGACCTCAAGTACGGCGTCGGGCTCAACCATCTCCCCTCAGGCCGCTTCGCCGCCAACGGCGCCTGGCTGGCGGTGCAGGTGATGGCGCATAACCTGGCCCGCTGGACCGCGCGCATCGGTCTGGGTGAGCAACTGGTAACCACCAAGACCCTCCGACGACGCTTCTTCTCCCTCGCCGGACGGCTCACCCGCTCGGCGCGCCGCCTCACTTTGCATCTTCCCCAGCGCTGGCCCTGGAAAAACCAGTTCAGTCGCGCCTTGGCTCGATTGCGAGCAATTCCACTCCCCGCCTGACGGCACCGCTGGTGTCAACGCCGACGGAGATCTGACCCACTCACCAGACTACCCGACCGCCTCGCAGACTTGCGCCAGGCTGGTCCCCGAGCGTCTCTTGCTGCACACTACCCTGACAATTTCGCCCAGCATCGCCACCGCGGGCCGCCATCATCGTGTCTGTGTGGCTATCTCACGCCGCCCTCATCCCCATCTATTGGAATCGGGCTTGCCCCGTTCGCCTTCCCTTGCCCATCATCCCTGGTGTCAACGCCACGGCCCATCGCTTCGGTGGATTCGGGCTGAGGCGCAACCCATGCACGGTGTCCAGGTACCACTGGATGGTGCGGAAAGGCAGCCTGGCCTCCTCCCGCAGGGCGGCAATCAGGCTGATCAGGTTGACCCCCAGACGTTGCTTGCCCATCACCATGTTCTCCAGTTGCGCGGTGGGCGTACAACAGCGTTGGCACTGTGGGCAGGTGCGGGCGATATAAGCGTGCTCGGTTACCTGCCCCGGAACCCGGGGCAGGTCAATCACTTCCCGAGTGCGCTGGGTCCAGCCACCGGACAGCTGGGTTCCGCAGTCGGGACACTGTTCCACCACGTGTTCCACCCGCTGGGTGGGCGTCATGCGGGTGCGAGCAAAGCCGTGGGACCGAGGCTTGCGTGGTTTCTTGGGCTGGGCCGGCTGCTGCTCGGTTTTGGGCTTCAGACCGGGCATCCTGCGGGTGCCGCCCAATTTGTCCCGCCCTTCCAACTGGGCGATCCGTTTCTCCAGGCTCTCGATGATGGCCTGTTGCCTCTCAATGATGGCAATCAGCACATCCCGGTCCGCAGTGCTGAGGTCGATTTCCGCATCCATCCCAGATATATGACATAACCACCTTCCCCAGCTCCAGCGATTCTCGACCAACCTTCGGCCAATTCACCTCTCCAAGTCTGAACTGTTACGCCGGCAGTCCTCGGTTGCGCCGTTTGACTGCCGGGGTCTATAATATCTAGCAGAAGTCGCGCTGGGGCGGTTAGCTCAGTGGTTAGAGCGCCTCGTTCACACCGAGGAGGTCGGAGGTTCAAATCCTCCATCGCCCACCACTTTACGCCGCAGTGAGCGACTCTCAATACGGAGCAGTCCACCCGGCCGAGGTGGCGAAACGGCAGACGCGCTGCGTTCAGGGCGCAGTGTCCTTTAGGACGTGTGGGTTCAAATCCCTCCCTCGGCACCAAACAACACACGGGTACTCTTCGATACGCGCTTGTAGCTCAGTGGATAGAGCGCTGCCCTGCGGAGGCAGAGGTCGTGGGTTCGAATCCCGCCAAGCGCACCATTTTTGCCCGCGCCGGAACGGCAACGCATCGGGCGGTTAGCTCAGATGGTTAGAGCGTCTGCTTTACACGCAGAAGGTCGCAGGTTCGAGTCCTGCACCGCCCACCACAATTCCTTCAGTTTTCCCTATAATAGACCCACGTCTATGCGGTGGACAGGCACGTTCTGAATTCAAGCAACCCAAGGAGCTGAGATGGTACGCGCACAACTCGACCACAACCTTGAACAAGGTGACTGGAACCTGCCAGACACTGGGCGCCCGGTGGTGCGGTCCCGGCACGGCGTGATTTCGTCCGGACATTACCTGACTTCAATGGCGGGGATGCGCATTCTACTGGCCGGCGGCAACGCCTTCGATGCCCTGGTGGCTGCCGGTTTCGCCGCCGCCGTGGTGGAACCTATCGCTTCGTATTCGCTGGCCGCCGAGGGTGTTTTCATGCTGTATGACTCGGCCAGCGGCGACCTGCTTTCCCTGAGCGGTCAGGGAGGGGCGCCTGCCGCAGCTTCGGCCGACTTCTACCTTTCGCGAGGGCTGGAACGCATCCCCACCGGCCCGGGAATGCAGGCCCCCTTGTCCTTCACGCTCCCGGGCATCGTTCATGCGTTCATCTCAATGCTGGAAAAATACGGCACCATGGAACTGCAGGATGTGATGGCGCCGGCCATTAGCTATGCAGAGGATGGCATCCCTCATTACGAGTACATGTTGCGGCGGTTGGAAGCACAGTCCGGACAGGAACAGTTTGATAATTTCGCACCGGGCGGATGGGATGTGTTTTATGACAACCGGCAAGTGCCTTCCGCCGGTGCGCCCCTGGTGCAGCCGGGACTGGCCAACACCCTGAAGACCATCAGCGCCGCTTCCGTTGACGCCGGGAAAACCCGCAGCCAGCGTATGCAGGCGGCACGAGACGCTTTCTACAAAGGGCCAATCGCCAGATTGATTGTAGATTCATCGGAGCGTGTCGGCGGAATCATCTCGATGAATGACCTGGCCAGCTACAGCAGCCAGTTTGAGACTCCGGTCAAGACCAGTTTCAACGGCTGCGAGGTCTGGGGACCGGATTCATGGACTCAGGGTCCAATGCTGATGCAGACGCTGAATATGCTGGAGCATTTCGATCTCAAATCCATGGGGCACAACAGCCCGGCCTACATCCACACCGTTACCGAGGCGCTCAAGTTGTCATTTGGCGACCGGGAAGCCTTCTACGCCGACCCGGACTACGCCACTGTCCCTCTGGATGGCTTGCTGTCCAAGGAATATGCTGCCGAGCGCGTGCAGATGATTGACCCGGAGGGCGCGTACCCAGCACAGCCCCCGGCCGGAGACCCATGGCGATTCTCCAGGACTAACGGAACCACGCCCTCGCCCGTCATGGCTGCCCCCACCGGCGTCGGCACCGATGCGTCCTCCGACGATGGAACAACTCACGTGTCAGTGCTCGACCAGCACGGCAACCTGGTGTGCGGCACCATCAGCGGCGGTTCTTTCTCCAAGTCGGTGTTCTTCCCCGAGTTGGGCTGCGCCCTGAGCACCCGCATTGAAATGTTCAACTGTGAGCCCGGGCACCCTAATGTGGTGGAGCCGGGCAAACGCCCCAGAACTACTTTGGTGAATTACATCATCACGCGAGACGGTCAGCCGGTGATGACCGTCGGGTGCCCCGGTGGGGACAATCAGGTGCAGGCCAACGTGCAGCTGATGCTGAACACGCTGGTTTTTGGCATGGATCCGCAGCAAGCGGTGGAGGCTCCGCGGTTCGCCACCGAAAGCAACGTCAACTCTTTCTATCCACACGTGTATCACCCCGGGCAACTTGACCTCGAACCCGGCATGCCAGAGTCCACTGCCGACGCATTGCGAGCTTTGGGACACCAGATCGCCCGCACCGCCAATTGTGGGCTGGGGGCAACAGTCTCAGTCAGAGACGCCAACACCGGATCGTTGAGCACCGGAGCCGACCCACGCCGCGCCTGCTACGCCCTGGCTCAATAACGGAGCGGCCGACATGATGGAGCATCAGGGCATACGGTGGGGTTACGTGTTCTTGCGGGCGCCAAATTATCTGAACAACGATGACCGCAACCACCTGATGACTACAGCCGTCGAAATGTACCTGGCTGGCGAGGACGAGCGCAACGTTGAAGGTGCGGAATACGAAGGGCGCCTCTATACCGAGCAAAGGTTCGAAATGCTTGGCGCGTTCGGCGGCCGACGCTTCGATGTGGACCTTGATACTTCCCACGGACGGGATACCGTCACATTCCTGGTCAACGAGCAAACCGGGGGCTACGGCGGGAGCCCGGGGTTCTCGCGCAACTAGGTAGCGCCCGCCCGCTCCAGAATTCACCGCAGGCACATTCGTCGTTTGGCGGTAATCCTTGGCTATTGTGGTATATTAGGCCCGTCCTCAGCGTAACAGCAGGGAGGCGGCCCATTATGGCTGAAGAACTTTTTACCTTCACTGAAAAACCGGTTTCCAACTACCTGATTGCCGGGTGGCGGCGGCAGTGGTCGAACGGCGGCCGCATCTCCAGCGGCTTGCCACGCTATCTCATCGACAAAAATTCTGGTCGTCAAATCGGCCAGATGACCGATTATGTCAATCAGATGTGCTATCCGTTTCAGGTGGCGGGCACTCACGATGCGTTCCGTCCATCGGCAGCCTTCCACGAAGGACTGCCCAGCGCATCCATGACACGCCAGAACGCGTTCTACGAGATTGGCAACGGCCTGCTGGTCTTCCTTGGCGAAGAGCCCTGGTATCGCCTGGACATCTACGCCGAGGCGTTCTTTGAGACCATCAAGGAACTGGGTATCCAACAAACTGTGGCCGTGGAAGGCGTGAACGGGCCCGCGCCGCCCGACTTGGAACGGCGCATCACCTGCGTATATTCACAACCACATATGCGGGCGCAGCTGGAGCGACACGGCGTGCAATTCTCCAGCTATGGCAGTCGAGGTCGGCAAGGCCCCACCATTGGCATGGCGCTGGTGTCCGTGGCTCACTACGAATATCCCGACGTGCAAATGTTCCGCATGGGGGCGATGGCCCCAATGTATCCATTCATGACGAGCAACAACAACCAGGTGGGTATCACCCAGGACCATCGGGCTTATTACGATATCCTGCGCCGGCTTCGCTCGTTGTTCAAGATTGAAATGGACCTGTCTGAACTGGAGGAACTGGGCACGCGGGAAGGCCGGGAACTGTTGGAGAACCTGGAACGCCTGGGGACCACCAACAACGAAGCCAAACAGATAATCGACCAGGTTCGGCTGGACTACCAGTACACGCCCTACATAGAACCGGTAGAATTGGATCCGGCACTGGATCAGGCGTTGGAAAACATACTGCGAGATATCCCCGAAGCCGAGCAGGAACCGTAGCTGTCAGGCGGTCCGGTTACACAATCGGCCAGCGCGGGGTAAACGCCACGCCGGTTCGTTTCATTAGGGCTTCGCCCCGAGCCTGTACTTCGCCCACGAGCGCCGCTTCGTCGACGAACTGCAGTTGGTGGTTCTCCACCACTAATCTCCCATTGACCATGACGGTATGCACGCTGCGTCCGTCGGCGTTGTACACTAAACTGTTCACCGGGTTGTGCAACGCACCCCATTCGGCCCGCCGCGTGTCGAATAGCACCAGGTCAGCCGCTTTGCCGACTTCTATTGACCCAATCTCGTGCTCCAGGCCCAGCGCTGCCGCACCTCCGATAGTCCCCATTTCGAGGGCAGTCTCGGCGGGAATCATGCCCACGTCCTGTCGACCGTCTTTATAGAGTACGGCCGCCAGATAGACTGACCGCAGTGTTTCCAGGAGATTCGAATTGTTGCCGGCGTCGGTGCCCAATCCCACAGTCGTGCCGTTTTCCAGCAATTCAGGCAACCGTCCGTGGTGTGTCATGCCGGCCCCACCCTTGACAGCTGCCGTTGGGCACATTACGACAGCCGCCCCGCGCTGGGCGATCAGCTGCGCTTCACGGTCATCGATTCCCAGGCAATGTGCCAGCGTCATTCGCGGCCCCAACGCGCCGCAGCGGTCCAGGTATTCAGTGGGTGAGCACCCGTGCGTTCGGAGACATTCGGCGATCCACCTGGGCCCGTTGGTGAAGTGCAACGTGATCCGAGTGTCGGCAGCCTCCGCGGCGCGGTAACAGGACGCCAGCAGTTCAGGGGAGCAGAATTCTGCGGAGAAAGGCATCGCCCATCCCGAAACCATGCCGTCCAGCGCCCCGTGATAGTCGGCGATCACCGCCTCAGTCATCCCGGTTGCTGCGTCGGTTGCGTAGACTGGAAGATTCAGGGGGTTTTCTGTGTCCTGCACGCTGCGGCCCACCACGATGCGGCAGCCTGCCTCTCGATATGCGGTGATGCAACTGTCCAGGTGGGTAGTGGTTCCCGGATCCAGGAATGTTGTGGTGCCGTATTTCAGTAGTTCGGCAATCGCCAGCAGGGAGGTAGCGTATTCATCCTGCGCCGACATCGCTGCCTGCAAACGAAATACGTTGGGCAGATAATCGGCGCCAAGATCGTCCGGGAACAATCCGCGCACCGCATGGGCGTAGCTGATGTGCATGTGCCCATTGACGAAACCGGGCGTCAATACCATTCCGGCACCGTCAATCACCCGGTCGGCTGGCACGTCGGTCAATTCGGCGGCCTTCGCGACTTGGGTGATTCGGCTACCCTGGATAAGTACCGAACCATCGGCGATGATGCGTCGCTCCGGGTCCATGGTGACGATGTAGCGTACACCCTGAATCTTGATAGTAGCTTGGGTCATCATGGTCACCACAGAATCGAAGAGTTAGTTGGACCAACCGCGCTTGCCCCAACCATTAATCGACGTTACTTCCGACGCCGGCCGTCGGGTGGTGGGCCCGAAATTACCCTGAGGGTAGCCAACCGGCGTGAGGCAAATCATTTCGGCGTACTCGGGAAGGCCCAAAATGGTCCTGACCTCGTCCTCCTTGCGATTGAGCACGGTAGTAATTCGCGTCCCCAGACCCAGCGCGCGGCCGGCCAGGAAGAGGTTTTGAATCGCCGGCCAGATAGAAGCGGCGTGGCGGCCTCGTTCGATGGGTTCGCCAGCCTGATATCCGCTGCCCCGCGAATGGTCGGCGCAAATCACGATCATCGCCGGCACGTCGGGCATATGGTGCGCCAGGCGACGTGCGTGCCGATAAACGCGGGTTTCATCGGGGCCGGGTTCCCAACCCATGCCATCCAGCCACGTGTTCTTGTAGAGCTCTCCGAGTTGCCGCACCAACGTCGGGTCATTCACCACGACGAATTCCCAAGGTTGTGTATTGCCACCGTTTGGGGCACGCACGGCAGCGTCAACCATGTGTTCCAGCGCCCCCTCAGGTACCGGATCGGTCTTGTAACGGGTGATTTGCCTCTGACTGTATATCGCATCGAACAGGCCCATCTGCTCAGCCATTTTTTCATCTCCTGGTCGCGGTAGTATGTTGATCGTCACCCGCATTATATCCGCTAATGGATGTATGCTCACGGAAACAGCGTAATCAGCGCGAGCCCAACGACAATCAAGACGGCTCCGACAACTCTCCCGGTGTTGACTGGCTCCTTGAGAATCATGACACCCATCACGACTCCAAAGAGCAACCCGACCTCTCGTGCCGGGGCCACGTAGCTGACTTCCGTAATGCTCATTGCCGTCAATACCAACCCGTAAGCGACGTACACCAATGCGGACGCCGCCGGTATCGCCCAGGGTTGCGAACGCCATTCTGCGAACACCGTACTAAAGGAGTAGGTGCGCATTATGTAAGGCAACATTCCTACTGCCACTCCACTGGTGGTCAGATACAGATAGAGGAATGGGCTCACGTAGGCGACGCCGCGTTTGTCCACAACCGTATAGAGGGCAATGCACAGGCCGGTGAGCAGCGCATAAATTATGCCGCTGGTGTTTACCGAGCGAATCGAAATCAACCCCAACTTACGCAGTTGTCCCCACCACGCCATCGTGTAGATGCCGGCCACGATGCACCCAATGCCGACCCATCCTAACGACGAAACAGTTTCTCCAAGCGTCAGTACAGCCAGGATAGGCACCAGCCCCGGACCGAATCCACGGGCGATGGGATATACCAGCGACAGGTCGCTACGGGCCAGACTGCGTCCCAAAAACAGAAAATAGCAGATGTGGATTAACGCTGAGGCAAGCACATACCACAGGCCCACGGGTTCCACGGCAGACCGTAATCCTACCACCACCGCAATCGGCAACGTTCCCAACACGGCGAACCCGGACAGCCACCACACGAACACCTCTTGCTGTTGCGCCCGTTTCAACAACAGATTCCATGAGGCGTGGGCGCCGGCCGACGCCAGCACCAGGCCAAGCGCCAGTGATGTGGTTGGGTCCGTCATATTGCGCTAATCGGTCGCCTATCCCAAAAACAGAAGCGCCGACGTGTGAATTCCACGTCGGCGCGATATATTTTGGTAGCGCATAGGGGATTCGAACCCCTGATCTCCGCCTTGAGAGGGCGGTGTCCTGGGCCGCTAGACGAATGCGCCGGGTAAAGCCCGCATCATCAAGAGCGGGTGATGCGGTAACCATTATATCAAACCAGCGGCCGGTCGCAACACGGTTGAAATTCGACATCCCAAACGCTTCGTATCCCAAGTTCCCATTCGGACCGGCGGCTTTGCTAAACTACCCAACACCAGATCCAACTACGGAGGCACATTGGAAGCCGGAAAATTACCGCCTGAATTGCTGTCTGAACTACTGGAGTTGTTCAGTAATACTGACCCACGAGTGAGAGTCGGCCCCAGGGTTGGTGAAGATTGCGCCGTCATCGAGATGGGAGGCCGGCTGTTGATTGCCAAGTCAGACCCCATCACGTTCGCCACTGACCGTATCGGCTGGTACGCGGTGCAAGTGAACGCCAATGATATCGCGTGCAGCGGAGGTCAGCCCAGGTGGTTCCTGCCTACCATTTTGCTGCCACTGGATAGCAATCGTGACGACGCCCGCAGTATTTTCACCGACATCGCCCATGCTTGCAGCCAGCTTGGGGTGGCCGTTGTGGGAGGCCACACCGAAGTCACGGTGGGGATCCAGCGGCCCGTAGTGGCCGGAACTATGCTGGGCGAGGTGGAATCCGCAGACCGGCTGGTTTCGACTTCGGGAGCACAGGATGGCGACAGCATCATAGTTACGGTGGCGTTGGGCATTGAGGGTACCGCCGTATTGGCGCGTGAGTGCGCCGCTGACCTGCTTCGGGCCGGTCTTGGTGACGACGTCATCGCACGCGCCGCCGATTACCTGTCCCATCCCGGTATCAGCATAGTGAGCGCGGCGCAAGCGTTGTGTGGAGCTATCAACGTCCACAGCCTCCACGACATCACGGAAGGCGGCGTTATTACCGCGTTACGCGAGGTAGCCAGCGCCTCGAATTTGGGGCTGGTCGTTGAGGGTGAGACCATGCCGGTTCTTCCCGAAACCGTGGCCATCTGTGATGCTCTCGAAATAGATGTCTTGGGACTGCTCGGCTCCGGCGCCCTGATTGCGACCATGCCGTCCTCCGAAGTGCCGCGGGCGCTGCGGGCACTGGACCAAATCGGCATCACCGGTTGGGAAGTCGGTCAGATGATGGAGGCGGACGAGGGTTTGTGGCTGATTGACCGCGCCGGCGATCAACCCCTGCCGAAGTTCAGGCGCGATGAGCTGGCCCGCTACCTGGAAAGCCGGGCACAGACGGCATGAAGCTAATCGTCAGCCGACCAGGTACAAGTCGATGCACTCGCGCAACTGGGCTAGCGTTATGTTGCCGCCGCTGACGGTAGTACAGTATTTGCATAGATAGCGATGAGTTGGCGTGGCATGAACGTAGAGAGGTTATAGTAGGTATAGGAGGATGGCGGCAGTCGCGAGCGAAGCTGATATTGCGAGACTGATGGCTGTCAAAATTTTCCTTTCGCCCCATGGGTAATCCGGCGTTACGTAACCAAACCGGTCAGAAATATCAAAAATATTCTGGGGAAATCCCGTGGATCGATAATTCCATGTGTTGTTCTTCGGAAAACAATACACGATGCGTTCTCTGCTTTGATAAACATAGCGGACCTCGAAAACGGCACTCAACGAGCGTTTCTCCCTCAAACCTACACGACCAGGACCAGGCACTCTTTGTGTGTCGTCGCTCTGCTCTGCCCAAGCTATCGTTCGTAAGACTTCCTGGGGCAGGTCGGGGCTTGTAACTTCGTTCTCATGCTTCGGCGTAAACGTCTTCCGCATGATCCGACAATCGACGAAATGGCCCTCCCCTGAACAATCGGGACATCTCTGTTCGGTAGGGCAACTGACAAAACCCGATCCACCGCAACGGTAGTGCCGGATCCAGCCAGCTCCTCCGCAGTTTCCGCATGTCTCATACCAACGCCCCTTGCCCTGACAAGGTGCACAAAACTCTTGGTACGATACTGTAGATAAAATGTTGCGCTCGATGTGGACACAGTCCTGAAATGAGGCATTGGAAATGCATCCGCAATGCAGACTCCGAATCGTGGCCTGGGATTCGCTCGTTTGTGTGCTTGTTCGTTGTATTTCGCCACGGCCGCTACATCTCCCGCACGTAATTAGTATTCTGCCGCTTTTGCTGCAACGAGTACATTCAACTTGGCCATTAAGGCAATCACAAACACGTTGGCCGGAACCTCGGCAAATCCGGCAGGTGATGACGCGTCGGGCGTTACAACGTCCGCACTGGACGGTCCTATCAGAATCGGGAACCATGACCTCACGAGACTCCGCTCGGAAATGTTGGGGTGTGTATACAAGGTCACCACGGTAGCGCTTTCTGTTCGAAGGGAGGATTCTGCGACTGAAAACTTCCTGAGTCTCGAACTGCTCCCAACGCTCCAAGCGGCCTATGACTACAGATCTAGCATCAACGATGTCTGAGTTCTGTTGGAAGTTTGCAACTCCGAATACACGGCGGACGATACCAGAACGCGCAGCTTTGTCTAGTACTACAGTCGCAGATTATCGGGTAAAATAGGCCATTATCCGGTAAGAGGGTGCGGCGGTGACGGGGCGTGAAGAGGAACTGGCGGAAGTGGCCCGCTGGGCCGCAGGGATTGAGCAGGTTCATTCCTGCATTGCCGGACGGTTCCGGCGCCCTGAGCCGCGGCGGCGGGTACTGGACTACTTGCGGGGACTGGTCAGTTCCGTAGAGCGCAAGAACGGGTGGCAGTTGGCGGAGCAGGCGGGGGATGCCACACCCGACGGGGTGCAGCGCCTGTTGTACAACTATCGGTGGGATGCGGACCTGGTTCGTGATGACATGAAATCCTACGTGGTGGAGCATCTGTCCGCCGCTGACGCGGTGCTGGTGGTGGACGAGACCGGATTCCTCAAGAAAGGGGAGAAGTCGGTTGGGGTGCAGCGGCAGTACAGCGGGACGGCGGGGCGGATCGAGAACTGTCAGATTGGCGTTTTTCTGGCCTATGCCAGCGCCAGGGGCAGAACCCTGCTGGACCGGGAATTGTACCTGCCCCAGGTGTGGGCGGAAGACTGGGAGCGGCGGCGGGAGGCTGGGGTGCCGGAGAGTGTCGGCTTTCGGACCAAGCCGCAACTGGCCCAGCTAATGCTGAAGCGGGCGCTGGAATCAGGAGTCCCCTTCGGCTGGGTTGCTGGAGCTGAGGTCTATGGCAACGACCGCAAGCTGCGGCGGTGGCTGGAGCGAGCGGGAATTCCCCACGTGCTGGCCATCAGGAGCAACGAGAAGCTGTGGGTCTGGACGGACCAGGGCCTGTGTCAGGTGCGGGCTGACCGGCTGACGTCGCAGGTTGACGAGTTGGGTTGGACCAGATGCAGTGCGGGCGATGGGGCCAAGGGGCCACGGGTCTACGATTGGGCCGTCGTGGAAATACGGCCTCTTGGGGAGCCGGGCAAGGGCTACCGGCTGCTGGCCCGGCGCAGCATTGCCCAGCCCGGGGAGTTGGCTTACTTCGTATGCTTCGGCCCGGCCGGAACGGCCTTGGAGGAACTGGTGAGGGTGGCTGGGACCCGGTGGGCCATCGAGGAGTGTTTCGAGGAGGCCAAGGGGCAGGTGGGACTGGACCAGTATGAGGTGCGGAGGTGGGACGGCTGGTACCGGCACATCACCTTGGCGATGCTGGCGCAGGCGTATCTGTCAGTAATCAAGCATCAAGCGATGGAACCAGGAGAAAAGGGGGCTGCTACGGTCCCGATGAAGCGCTGATTCCCATAACGGCCCCGGAGGTGCGCCGGCTGCTCACCCGACTTGTATGGACGGAAAATCAACTGCCTGATTTCATCCTGTCCTGGTCGTGGTGGAGACGGCGCCACCAAGCCAGAGCCCGGCAATGCCATTACAAACGCCGCCTGTCAAATCTGCGACTGTAGTACTAGGTTCTGTTGACATTTCACCGTAGCCAGATGAGAGCGGCGGTGAAGTGCAGGAAGCCCGGGTATCTGGTGTCCAGCTTCTCAAACCGGGAGAAGATCCGGCGATAGTGCTTGATCTTGTTGATGAAGCATTCCACCAGATGACGCTCCCGGTACAGATGCCGGTCATAGTCGGCGGGTGCCTTGCGGTTCGAGCGGGGCGGAATGACCGGCATCATACCCAGTTCCAGGATGTGCTGGCGAAACTCCTGGGCATCGTACCCTTTGTCGGCCAGTACGTGCTCGCCAGCATAACCGGCGATTAACTCCTCCGCCTGGGTGATGTCGTGCTGTTGCCCGCCGGTCAGGATGAATCGCAAGGGGTTGCCCAAGCCGTCCACGCTCACGTGAATCTTGGTGCTGAACCCGCCGCGGCTCCGGCCCAGGGCCTGGGCCGCCTGGCCACCCTTTTTGGGGGAGCTCCCGCCGCGCAAGGGTGCGCCCGGACCACCGTGCTGTCGATGATCAGGTATTCCAGATCCGCGTCGTCGCAGAAATGTTGATGCATTTGTGCCCAGACGCCTTGGTCAGTCCAACGGGCGAATCGTTTGTAGACGCTGTTCCAGTTCCCGTATTCGGCTGGCAGCAGTCGCCATTGGGCCCCAGAGCGGTTAATCCATAAGACGGCCTCGACAAAACGCCGGCAATCCGCTTCCTGGCCAACGTACAGGCCGGTGCAGCCACGCAAGAAATCGAGAATTCTAGCCCACTGTTCTGGTGATAATCTGATGTTTGACATACGGCCATTATAATGAAATGTCAACACGCCCTAGTATCTCAATTGCTGCAACTTGTTCGAGTTGGCTTGTATCTAACGGCTTCAGCATGGTTGTTCCTCCGCACTGAAGGGATAGTGCATTGGTTCACGTTCTCAGGAATGAGATGGGATTTTTCGCCATATCAGGGGTTAATTGACCCTGACGTTCAATTGACCAGGTACAAGTCGATGCACTCGCGCAACTGGGCTAGCGTTATGTTACCGCCGCTGACGGCAATTGCCACCTTTTTGCCCTGAATCAAGTCGGGGCGACGCACCGTAACAGTTCAGACTTGGTGAGGTGAATTGGCCGAAGGCGGGTTGCCGAACGCTGGCACGGGTGGCGGTGGTTATGTCATATACAGGGCATGGATACTGAAGTGGACCTGACCACCGTCGACCGCGCTGTCCTCATTGCCATCATCGCCGAGTTACAGGCGGTGATTGAGCGGTTGCAGCGGCGGATTGCCGAACTGGAAGGCCAGGCGAAACCGGGCGGCCCGCTCCGAATGCCCGGCCTCAAGGCGAAATCGGGCCGGAAGCCCCCAGCGCAGCAGCAGCCCCGCAAGCAGCGACGCCACGGCTTCGCCCGCCGGCGCATGACACCGACCCACCGGGTGGAGCACGTGATGGAGAACTGTCCCGATTGCGGCGCCCACCGGTCCGGCGGCTGGATCCAGCGCACTCGGGAGGTCATCGAGCTGCCGGTGGTTCCCGCGCAAGTCACCGAGCAGGTCTACATTGCTCGGACTTGCCCGGCCTGCCGACGGCGCTGCACACCTCCGGCGGAACTGGGCGGCGTGGTCTTGGGTCAGCAGCGCCTCGGCGTCAACCTGCTCAGCCTGATCGCCACGCTGCGGGAAGAGGGGCGGCTACCCATCCGCAGCGTCCAGTGGTATCTGGACACCGTGCATCAGTTGCGCCTCAGCGTGGGGGCCATCGTGAGCGCCATCCATCGCACGGCGCAGCGGGCCCAACCGGCAGTGGCCGCGATCCTGGACCGCATCCGCGCCAGCCCAGTGGTCCACGCCGACGAAACCGGCTGGCGTCAGAGCGGGGCCAACGGCTACGTGTGGACTTTCAGCACCCCCACCGAACGCTACTTCCTGCGGCGGGGTCGGGGCAAAACAGTCGTGGACGAGGCGCTGAGCGATGCTTTCTCCGGAGTATTGGTCAGCGATTTCTACGCCGCCTACCACCATTATGACGGCCCCAAGCAGCGGTGCTGGGCCCCCCTGCTGCGGGACATCCACGACCTGCGCACCCGCTACCCCGATGCTGCGCCACTGGCCAGGTGGGCCGACGCCGTCCACGGGATTTACGACCGGGCCAAAGCCTGCACTCATCCCCAGGCCAAGCGGCGGCGCACCGCCCAACTGGCCCTGGAACGACAACTGCTGGCCCTCGGCCAGCCCTTCCGGCACGACCCGTCGGCAACCCAGGCCAAGCTGTGCCGACGCATCGAGCGCCACATCAAGGAACTCTTCGTATTCGTGGCCGAACCGGACGTGCCTTCAGACAACAACGCTGCCGAACGCAGCCTGCGCCATCTGGTCATCAGCCGCAAGATCAGCGGCGGCACCCGCTCGGAGCAGGGCACCGAGCGCAAGATGACGCTGGCATCCATCTTCGGCACCTGGCGCGCCCAAGGTCTAAATCCTCTCGCCGCCTGCCGTCAGCTGCTCGTTTCCCCTCTACTCTGAACTGTTACGACGCACCGCGCCGGCGAGGGCGGTGGCTCCGGCTCCCTCGGCCAGAGTGTGGGCCTTTTCCACCAGCATGGCTACCGCGCGCCGGATGTCGTCGTGGCTGACCAGGACAAATTCGTCCAGCCGGTGCCGCATGATTTGTTGCGGCAGTTCGTACCCGACCGCCGTTGCCGTTCCTTCAACCCATGTTTGCATGGGAGCCTGCACCAGTTGCCCCTGCTGCCACGACAGGAAGGCCGCCGGCGCGTTTTCGGATTGCACGGCAACCACCTTGATGTCGGGGCTCATTGACTTGGCCACCACGCAAGCGCCGGAGACGCCGCTGCCGCCGCCGATCGGCAGCATCAGCACGTCGACATCTGGCAGGTCCTCAATCACTTCCAGGGTTGCTGTTCCCACGCCGGCGATGAGGGCCGGCTCGTTGACGGGATGAACGTATCGGTAGCCCTTTTCGGCGGCCAGTTGCTCACAGTGCACGCGTGCCTCATCAAAGTTAGCGCCGTGGAAAATCAGCTCAGCGCCCATCGCTTCCATTGATGCTACCTTGTTCGGGTTGGCGCCCACCGGCAGACCGATCATGGCGCGGGCGCCAAACATCCGGCACGCGCTCGCGATGGATTGGCCGTGGTTGCCGCTGCTAGCGGTGATCAACCCCATTGCCCGTTCCGACTCGCTCATGTTGGCCAGCAGGTTGATGCCGCCCCGGGCCTTGAATGCACCGAGCGGCAGATGCTCTTCGTGCTTGAGATAAACCTCTGCGTCAAGAGCCTGACTCAATGCAGTTGAATAAATCAACGGAGTACGCCCCACGTAAGGGGCTATGGTCTGTCGGGCCCGATAAACATCGCGCAGGGTGGGAATGTTCACAGCAGATTCCTCATTCAGGGACGGTACTGGTTTTAACCCTCGACCATCAGGTTAGGCACGCTAACGGTGGGTGTCAACCGCGTAACGCGGCAAACGCAGGGCGTAGCCGAAATGTATTACACGCCCACGCCGCGATTACACAAGATTACATTTCTCGGCGTTGGATTACATCTGCTGGCAATAGACGTTTCCGTGTACAGAGTATCGTTACACGTTGACTGAAGTGATACACGCGATAATTTAGTGCAGGCAATTATGAATTCCATTTTTGCAGCGTGCATGCAGTGTACACAAGTAGTGCATTATTTCCACGCCGGACTACATTTGAACGGCAGCCCATTACACCATTCTAACCGATGTACTCGCTTGCTACATTTTCGTTGTACCCGATTTCGGTAAGTCCAGATCGCCTTCACCGGGATGAACGTTGGTTACATTTCGTCGGTTACTTGCATTACCAAGCGGTCTGTGGCCATTGACTGAGTAGGCGTTCGCGTAGCTCGACGTATGGGGTGCGTGGAATATAGCAAGAGCCAGCAGGTAGTGTTCGCCGCACCAACGGGTGTCGTCGGAATTACACAAGTACACTCACGGCGGCGCTACGCAACCCACGTTACCGTTATAACTGGATTCTAGGAGCCACGGCCGTCTCAAGTGTGCCCGAACGGCGGCGAATGACCCAGCGACCCGCCCGGTGGAGAAAACCCGCCGAGATTGCCCAATTGTGGCATTGCAACGTGTAGCATCGCAGGTCGCGATATGGCAAAATAAGCACGTATCAAGGGCAGTTCTAAAACTTTCTAAAAAAATTCTTGGTAAGTTCTCGGCCGCATCTTGACTTCTGTTGGAACATTTGCTAGTGTAGCGCTCACAGGGCAGTTACTATGAAATGTACTAATCAGACGAACGGTCCGAGTAATCTGGTACCGTGTAGTAGGCAGCGGGAGGTGCATTTTGGCACGTAAAACCAAATTGATGATGCGCGTAGAAAAGGAATTCAACAGCCCACTGGAACGGCTGCTACCCGACCTGGTAAATGACCAGGGTCTTACCGCCACCGCCGACACCCTCGGCGTCAGTAAGGCAACCCTGGGCTACTGGATGCTGAAACTCGGCATCAACGTGCGGCGCGTCGCCCTGGCGCCCGGCGAGATCCTGGAAGTAAAGCGCAACTCCTGATTGAAACTACGGCCGGCGGCGACCTGGTGGTTGCCCCGGCCGCAGCCAGGCACGTTGCGGGGTCTTCGGCGAGCTGACTTCGTTACGCGCCTAGTTTGCTGCTTCGGCAACAGACAGCGAACCGCCCCGGCCGGTGGTAAAAGGCCGGGGCGTTAGTTTTGTAAATCGACTGCAGCAGGTTCGCAGCGATACCAGGGATGCGCCAAACCAGCGACCGGTTAGCCGCTAAAAATCCCCTCGGGCAGGAACGCCGAGACGGTTACGTTGGGCAAGTCAACGATGTTGCTCACCCGCAGGTCCACGGCCACGCTGCATATTATGTAAGCCTGTTCTGCCGTCCAGCCCCGTTCCTGCAACAATGCGATCATGTTGAGCAGGGCGTTCCGGGCCGCCAGCGACAGGCTTCCTTCCCCTTCCTGAGTCCCATCGGCCCGAATCGGGAAACCCATCGTGGCGATGAAGTTGCGGGGCGCCGCCCATTCCGGAGGCAGGAAATAGTCGGGATGGGCGAACCTTGGAAACGTGATGTTATGTCTTGCGGCCTCGCCTTTGTGCACGGCGAACCGCACCGCGGCGGTGGCGCCCATCTCGATGGCGGTGATGCACACCTCACCATCGCCCTGGGCGAAATGGCCGTCGCCGGCGGAATACAGGCCACCATCCACCGCCACCGGGATGAACAGGCGCGAGCCTTTGGTGAGCTGTTTGGCATCTACGTTGCCGCAGTTTTCGCGGGGTGGAATCGTGCGGAGACCTTCGTTGGCGATCGTGCCACCAGCGGGAACGGCATCCTCCGGGTCCGGGGGCGCCGCCTGCCCGCCGCGCCGCACCCAATCCGCCTCTCGCTCGGCCCATGCCACCAGCTGGGTGTGCGATGGAGCCAGCCCCGCAGTGCCCATAAATGACCCATCGGGGATGCGCACGCCCGGAATTTGCTCGGAGGTCGCCCAGCCATCGGAGATATTCCAGTGGACCAGGTAAGGCTCGGTGAAGACATCACGCAGGAAGCCAGCGCCGGGGCGGTTGCGAGTCCAGCCGCGGGGCTGCGCCACGATGTCCAGGTATTCGATTTCCAGCAGGTCGCCGGGCTCGGCGCCCTTGACGTAGACCGGGCCGGTGAGAGGGTGGCCGACCTTGGCGTCCAGGCCGCCCAGGTCTGCGGAGGTCATAGTGGGGACGATTTGGCTATCGGACGCATCGCGGGTTTCCAGCACCACCTCCTCACCAGGATCCGCCTCTAAGATGGGCGGAATGTCGGGGTGCCATCGGTTGTGCCCGAGGTTGGCCTCTTGCCGAAGCCGTTTGTTGCGGTCGATGGTGATGGTTTTCATATCCTGGCCTCCAAAACCCAGCCTCCAATGGCGCTGGCGAAAGACGGCTATTTTGGGCTACAGCGACCAGTCGTCGGGGAGTTCGGGCGTGGGCAGGGGCCGAATCATAACTTCCACCAGCGCCGGCTGTCCCGTCTCGGTCGCCTGGATGGCGCGCTGGAAGGCAGATCGCAGGTCATCCGGGTGCTCGACGCGCTCGGACCAAGCGCCCAGACCCTGCGCGACGACGCTGAAATTACCACCCAGGACGGCCATTTCCGGCGGGGTGCCGGCCGGGTTCTCCATGCCCATCATGCCGCCGCCGATGCCACCATTGTTGATGACCACCGTGAGCACACCCAGGCCCATGCGGGCGGCGGTCTCCACTTCCATGCCGGTCATGCCAAAGGAGGCGTCGCCAAGCAGGTGGACCACCAGGTCGTCGGGGCGGCCCAACTTGGTGCCGATGGCGGCGCCCACCGACCAGCCCATAGCAGCCATGCCGCCCATTGCGACGAAGTTGCGGGGGCGGGTGGTCTCCCAGAAGGGGACGATGTAACCGCGGCTGCCACCGGCGTCGTGGAGGGCGATGGTGCGGTCGGGATCGATGAGCTGCTGGAGTTCGTAAACCACGCGATAGCCGTTGGTGGGGGTTTCGCGGTCGGTGAACCGCGGCATCCACTCGGCGTTGTGCTTCTCGTGGCACAGGCGGATTTCCTCGGAGATCTCAGGTTTGATGCCGCCGGCGTCGGGGCCGATGCGTTGGCGCACCGCGTCGATGATGGCGCGCAGGGCCAGCTTGGCATCGGCAAGGATGGGCACGTCCACCTGGTAGGTCTTGTTCAGGTCTGCCTCGTCGGCGTTGACGTGAATGATGCTGACGCCCGCCGGGATGGGGCGGCCATCGGTGCCGTTGGGCTGGCGGAAGGAGTTGCCCACGGCCAGCACGACGTCGGCCTTGCGGTTAATCTGCAGGGCGGCGCCGGAAGCGTACCGGCTGCGGGGATAGACGCCGCCACCCAGGGACAGGGGGTGATTTTCGGGGAAGATACCCTTGCCCATGATGGTGGTGGCCACTGGCATGGACAGCATCTCGGCGAGTTCCATGACTTCATCAGCGGCGCCGGCGGACATGGCTCCGCCACCGGCGTTGAGCACGGGCAGGCTGGCCCCCACCAGCAGGTCGGCGGCGCGCACCACATCGGCATCGGACGGGCCGGCCTTGCCGGGCGCGCCCACTGGGGTGTAGGCCATCAGGTCGTCGTCGGCCTCGGCGGTGAGCACGTCCTGGTGCATTTCAAGAACCACCGGGCCGGGCGAGCCGGAGCGCAGGGCGGTGAAAGCCCGGCGCATCACCTGGGGAATGTCCTCAACCCTGGTGAAAGCGCCGCGCCACTTGCACAGACCATCGAAGATGCTGGCCGACACTTCCTGCTGCCATTCCTGACCCAGGTTCCGCATGGGGTGTTGCCCCATCAGCAGCAGCACGGGGATGTTGTCGGCGTAGCAGCCGGCAATGGCGGTGAGGCAGTTGGTGGCGCCGGGGCCGGTGCCCGTCATGGCGACGCCCACCTCTCCGGTGGCACGGGCGTAGCCGTCGGCGATTTCGACGCCCAGGCGTTCGTTGCGGGCGGCGAAGGGTCGAATGTTCGATTGGCGCAGTGGGCCCCAGAGCGGGGCGAGGCCACCGCCGGAGAACCCGGTTATGTAACGTATGCCTTCCTGTTCGAGGGCTTTGATGACGGCTTCGGCTCCACGCATGGCAACACCTCTCTGTGCAGGCGGAGCGGTGTGCAACCCCACAATCCCATACCCAATCCCATCCTTGCGGCTCCGCGATGGTCCGGATAATAGGGCAGGCGGGCGACGGGGTCAACCGGGTGCGGCCTTCACGAACGTGGTTGCGCCGCGTTCCTGCGTTGCGGCGTGGGCCGGAACGACAGTTGTGGGCAAGTCTCCGTCTAGAATGCGGGGAGCGGGGAGCGGATATTTACATGGATGGACAGGATTGTGGGCTGTTGCGTTTCCTTTGGTCAGGGGGTGGGCGTCGGGTTGATTTACAGGGTCAGGCGGTTGGGGGTGGATTTTTGATGGCGCCGGAGGTTTCGGGTCGTGGTCAGCATACGGCCGGTTGGTACGCAATGAATTTGTGCTTACTTTCCCGATCTTAGACGGCAGCCCGAAAGCTGCTGCGAATCGAAGCGCTCAGCTGTCGCCGCTGTACGGACTCGGCAGCGTAGTGTAATAAAACTGCGGCACCCGAGACCCGACGTATCGCGATTTTTTACTGACGGGGTTGGCCGTCGACCCGAAACCTCTGGCGGTGGTGTGGCTGGTGGAAGAGAGTTGACGAGATTTCGCGTGCCTGGATTCATGGTAGAGGGGTGTTTTACGAAGGCGCAAGGGGGTGGGCGTCGGCGTTTGGGAAAGAGGCGGCCCTCACCCCTGGCCCCACTCCAGGTGGGAGAGGGGAGCCGAATCCAACATGGATGGACAGGATGGACAGGATTGTGGGCTGTTGCGGCTCCATCGGTCAGGGAATTGGTGTTGGGTTGATTTACGGGGTCGGGCGATGGCTCGACTTTGTACAAAAGCTAGATAAATTATAAGAACAGGGTAAGCTCGACCAAATCACCAAAAGAGGTCGAGTATGCCTACCCTGCCCGCAGTCATAGTAACCCTGCTGCTGCCCTTTGAGCACCTGTTTGACCCTAGAAGTCTGGCCGGAAAGCCAATTTGCCAAGTTTTTGGCGTTGAGCATCAGACGTATTATTGTCGCCTTCGCCGTCATGATGTATGCAAAGCGTCCCGACGATCCATTTATGCGTCGATAATCGGCGTAGGGAATACCCCATTTCCCGAAGCATCGGGGTTTCCGGCCGCGTTTCTAGGACCTGGCGCAAAGCCCAACTCCTGGCCATGGGAGCGATCCTGTCTCCCGGCAAGCGCACCGTGTCCTCCGCCCTCAACATCCTGGGGATTGGGCAGCACGGCGACTTCGCCATCTATCACCACGTGCTCAACCGTGCCCGATGGTCGCCGCTGCAACTGAGCCGGGTGCTGTTGCTGCTGGTGGCCGGGCGCCTTGGTTCATCCACCGAGCCGTTGGTGTTCGGCATTGACGAGACGGTGGAACGACGCTGGGGCCGGAAGATTGCGGCCAAGGGACGGTATCGGGATCCGGTGCGGTCCACGGACGACCAGGTGGTGATGACCCCCGGATTGCAATGGGTGAGCCTGATGTTGCTGACGCGTATCGGGTGGGCGGGTCGACACTGGGCGCTACCGTTTTTGACCGCGCTGGTGGTGTCGGCCCGCTACGACCGGCGCAAAGGCCGCCGGCACAAGACGGTCACCGACTACGCCCAGCAAATGCTGGTCTGCCGGCGCCGGTGGCTGCCGGACCGGGACCTGGTGGTGGTGGCCGATGGCGGCTACGCCAAGCGCGAGTTCCTGCGGCATTGCCAGAGTATGTCAAAGCCGATTGTCGTCGTCACCAAACTGCGCAAGGACGCATCCCTGTACCAGCCCGCGCCACCGCGGCGGCCCGGCCAGATCGGGCGGCCCCGGGTGGTCGGCGCGCGACTGCCCAGTCCCACGGCGGTGCTGGACGATCCCGCTACACAATGGATTCCCTACCGCGCCACCGGTTCCGACGGCAGTACCGCCAGGGTCGAGCTCGCTTCGGGCGTAGCGCTGTGGTACCACGGCGGGCCGCCGCGCCTTCCCATACGTTGGGTCGTCATCAGATACCTGGAGGAGCGCCGCGGGCCCTATGCTTTGCTATGCACCGACACCGAGGCGGAACCCCTGCGGATACTGCAGTGGTATCTGCTGCGCTGGCAGGTCGAGGTGACCTTTGAGGAGCTGCGGGCTCACCTGGGCGTGGAAATCCAGCGCCAGTGGTCGGAACGAGCCATCGCCCGAACCACCCCCGCGCTCTTTGGCCTGTTCAGCGTGGTGACGCTGGCGGCGGATATCCTGATCGAACAGCGTGGCGGCATGGCGCCGCGCACCGCGGCGTGGTATGACAAAACCAGCCCTTCCTTCGCCGACGCCATCGCCCTGGTCAGACGACACCTCTGGGTGCAGCAGGGAACTTTTATGCCGTCCGAGCGCGAGCACGAATCGATAAAAGTCCCGCGCCTCTTGTACCACAGGATGCTCGACACGCTAGCCTATGCCGCTTGATTGTACAAAGCCGAGGCGATGGGGGACCGGGTATTTACATGGATGGACAGGATTTTGGGCCGTGGTTTGCTACGGGGTTGCCGACGTTAGGTCATGCCCTACTGCTGCCCTCCCTATCATGTTCCCAGCAGCTTGCCCACCACTTCCTCCACGGTTTTGCCCTCGTCCGATTCCCGCAGCCACTTGCGGATTTCGCGGCGGGCGATGGTGGAGTCTCTACTCCACGTATGTGGCATCCTTGGGCCTAGCCTTGCCGCCGTGGACGCTGGGCTCGGCGCACCATTTTTGGGCGAGGCGGCGGACGGCGCGGCGAATGCTACTTTGTACACGCCAGACAGACCAGAAGCGTAGTTCTGTATTTCTTCACCGTTCTGCAAAACGGCACCTCCGAACCCAACCGATTACTCTCTCGATCGCAAGGAGCACCGGTGCCCAGGAACACGGCCACAGCCGCGTCGTCCACTGATATCTTCAACTCCAGTTTATCGCGATCATTCGGGCACCACAGCCCATTGGTGGTCCGACGCGCCACTGCTACACAAGCCTTTCGCTCAGCGTTAATGCAGCTTTAGCGACCCCCGCCGCCAATTAGTTGTATGAGCTCCGCCTTCGTTAATTCGAATGGAGCTGCCGACCCAGCGGGGCGTTCGTGACCTCCGTCATCGACCCCGTTTTTGTACCGTTCCGAAGCCTTGAAGGACAACCTACCTTCAGAACCTACCACCGCTACGCCTGGCTCACCAACAATCGTCCAAACCGCATCCCCGTATTTCGTCGGATACCCAGGTGCAACCGGTACGCTGTGCATGAACAGCACGTACTCTTGCCCTGTCTCCAAAGCAACCGTTTCGTACGCGAAGAACTCCGTAGACTCACCAGACCCAATACCCTCGGTGTAACCAGCGGTCCAGACCGCGTAGACAACCTCGTCAGCCTCAGCCGACCCTTTCAGAGATTCACTTACCCTGAATCGCCGGTACTCCTCCGTCACCGAACGATGCGCCACACCGTCCACTGGAGATACCTCACGTATCTCGTAGGTCGTGGAATCCAAGTATTCCGCCAACACTATGCGGTCAGATTGTTCGACCAAAGGGGCAGCCCCCACATAGTCGTTCCACAGACTCAAGGAGTGACTCGGCCGATTCAACCTCGGCAACAACAATGCCCCGACAACGAGCCCCAAGCACACCGACAACGCAAGTCCGATTGCGATTTTGCCTTTCATCCCATAACCTCCTCAATCATCCTTCAGTCGCAGTCGACCGGATAATCCTCGTGGTCATACCGGTCATTAATTGCGCATTCGTCGTCGTCTCCAACCTTCAAGCGTGGGGTCGCGGCCCATGAGTTGGGGTAATTCGTCGCGCTTCGGCACAGCACAGTTGCGCCCTCGATTACGTACTACATGAGGAACTATTACGAACTCGGGATGCAGCAGCAGGATGATGAATGCGGAGTGCAAGACATATACCCGCATGGAGATTACCCTGTCGAGTGCGACCACTGATTGGAGGTGCCAATCGTGCAGAACAAAGTGATAGCCCTGTTGGGCACGACCGTGGTTCTCGGCATTTTGGTTGGCCTGGTGGTGGTACCGCGAACGATGTGGGGCGGTGGCAGTGTGGGGTCGTGGCTCATCCACGTCGAAGCCCAGACTTTGGTGGAAGCTTCGAACCGGATTGTCATCGCCACGTATGTTGACGACCGGACCGAGAATATATCCAAAGGGACGAATGCGGATGGAGAGGACAAAGGGTCCATTACGGAGCGGTTCCGCCGATTCACGGTAGCCGAGTCTCTGAAAGGCGATGCGGCGCCAAATGACACGTTGTACGTGGTGGCCACCGAAAGTAGCACCGTCCGTTTCGCGGATGGGAAATCGAGGCAACAAGATAACGATGTGCTTGGATTGGAAACTGACGTTAAATATGTCCTTTTCCTGGAGAGCGTGGCGCGTCCCGACAGATACCCGAACGATTATGGGGACGTCCTGTGGACCTCTCCGGGCGAGCCGGATATTGCCAGGATTGACCGGAACGGTCGGTTAACTTTCTTGGCGACTGAACGATACCGGGACATTTTAGCGGAAGGCGGATTGGAGTCTATATCGGGTTCTGGGGCGCCGTTTGAACTGACGAAGGCCGACATCCAGCGCATGGTGACCGAGTTGCAGTCACAGTTGGCAACTGGGCAACATGGGCTTTAGCAGGTCTGCCAGAGCGTGGTTCGTGGTTGGTTCAGTTTGGTGAAAAGTGGTCACGTTGGTGATTGTAGCATTGGGGGGTCGCGGTCGTTGCGGGGGCGGCGGAATTGCCACGTCGCTGCGCTGCTCGCAGTGATGGGGTCATTCGATGAGCTCAGGACGAGCGGGGTTGGTGCTGTGGTGTTCACCCTCACCCTGGCCCTCTCCCATCGAGGGAGAGGGGATTGGGTTCCGGCCTGCGCCGACGGGACGGGTTCCTTCGGCAGGCTCAAGATGGGCGGCCCTCAGTGAAGGGTGGGGAGTGGGGGTTTGTTGACCGGTTGGTGGGGGGCGGGTATTATCGGCGCAATCTTGAGATGGTTATGTCAGGCGGGCGGCGGGTTGTGGTTGGTGGCGGGTGTTCAGGGGCTGCGCCGCGTCCTGATGCTGGCACGCTGATTTAGGAGACCGATATGCCTCAGGCTAGTGAGCTGATTGTGCAGTTTCTGCAGGAAGCGGGGATTGACGCCGTGTTCGGGATTCCGGGCGGCGGCACCGGGCAGATTTTTTCGCATCTGGTGGGCAAGGAAGGTACCATCAACACGTACCTGGTGCGGCACGAGCAGACGGCTGCCATCATGGCCGACGCCTATGCCCGCGCGACCGGTAAGCCGGCGGTGATCATGGGCCAGGGGCTGTTCATGGGGTCCAACGCGGCGTTTGGCATCATGGAGGCCATGCTGAGCAGCAGCCCGATGCTGGTGTTGACCGATACGTCGGACGGCGGCGTGGGGCAGCATCCGGCGAACCAGTCGGGCGCGGGCGAGTACGGCAGCATTGACCTGCACAACATCTTCCGGTCGATGACCAAGTACACCACGTTGGCGACGTCGCCCAAGGAGGCGGCGCTGGGGGCGCAGCTGGCGATCAAACACGCCACCAGCGGGCGACCGGGTCCGGCCTGCCTGCTGATGCGGACGGCGTCGATCAGCGGCGAGGTTGACCTGGAGTCGCCGCCGTTCATCCACGACACGGCGGGGTATCTGAACACCGCCAAGCCCCAGGCGGCGCCGCAGGACATCCAGAAGGCGATTGACATACTGTCCCAGGCCAAGCGGCCCGTGATCGTGGCCGGCAACGGGGTGCACATGGCGGGCGCGCACGGCGCGTTGCAGCAGCTGGCCGAGCAGTGGAACGCTCCCATCGCCACCAGCTACAAGGGCAAGTCGGCCATTGCGGAGACGCATCCGCTGTCGGTGGGCATGGTGGGCATCTACGGGCAGGAGGCGGCGAACCGCGCGGTTGGCGATGCTGACGCGGTGCTGGTGGTGGGGGCCAAGCTGAGCCCGCAGGACACGGTGCGCGAGCGGCCGTCGGTGTTCAATCCGAGGGGCCAGCGCATCATCCAGATTGACATTGATGACCGCAACGCCGGCTGGACGTTCCCGGTGGAGCTGGGATTGATCGGGGATGCCGGCAGCATCCTGGGGCAGCTGGTGGAGGCGTCGGGTGAGGTGGCGCCGGCGACGGCTGGCAACCGTGGCGAGTGGGCAAGCGCGCTGCCGCATCGCAAGGCGGACCTGGGGTTTTATGAGGATGCCGGGCTGCACACCGACTCCGCCCCGGCAATGCCGCAGCGGGTGGTGAAAATCCTGCAGGACACCATGCCGGCGGACACTATTTACTCGCTGGACGCGGGCAACAACCGGACGTGGATGGCGCACTTTTTCAAGTCGCAACAGGCGCACACCTTCTTCTGTCCGGGCGGCACGGCCGGGATGGGCTGGGGGTTGCCGGCCGCGGTGGGATTGCAGATTGCGTATCCGGGACGGCAGGTGGTGTGTGTCACCGGCGACGGCGGATACATGATGACGGTGAATGCGCTATCCACGGCGATGCAGTATCAGTTGCCGATGATCTGCGTGGTGTTCAACGACGGGGCGCTGGGAATGGTGCGCCACCACCAGGCTCCCGGTGAGTACATTGCGTCGGAATTTGCCGAGACCGACAACGCCGCAGTGGCGCGGGGGTTTGGGTGTTTCGGCGTGCAGGTGGCTGACTCGCGAGATCTGCCGGACGCGTTGCGTCAGGCGCAGGCATCCGGGTTGCCGGCGGTGGTGGATGTGCTGATTGATCGGGGGCCGAGTCCGGACGACTGGCGGGCCGACCTGCGGACTTCGGGTGAGACTTAGGCCATGGGGCGTCAACTCTGTGGTCAGTACGGGCTATGGTCAGTCCGGAACGTATTGCGGGCGCAATCAGGAGGGGCACGATGGAATTTTGGAGTGATGAGCAACTGGCATCCATCGACCGTATGCTGAATCCGCGTTCCATCGCGGTCGTGGGCGCGACGCCGCGGATGCAATATGGCGGGCGATTCCTGGCGGCGGCGATGGGAGCCTCCGACCGGGTGAACGTGTATCCGGTGAACCCGCGTTACGAAGAAATTCAGGGGTTGAAAGCCTACGCGTCGGTAACTGACTTACCGGAAGCGCCGGACGTGGTGGGCATTGTGGTGCCGTATCACGCGGTGCTGGATACGCTGCGAGAGAGCCATGCCAAAGGGGCCAGGTCGGCTATCGTTATTTCCGCCGGGTTTGCCGAACGGGGGGAAGATGACCGGCGGGAGTTGCAGGTTGAGTTGGGCCGATTCGCGCAGGAATCCGGGATGCGGGTCAGTGGGCCAAACTGTCTGGGTCTGGCCAATATCAAGGATGACATCTGGTCCAGTGCGTCATCGCGGGGCGCGTCGGGATTGACCGGACCCATCGGGTTGGTGTGTCAGAGCGGGGCATCCGCCTTTGGGCCCTTCCTGACGCGGGCGGTGGACGAAGGGATTGGGTTCACTTACATCGTGTCGACGGGGAATGAAGCTGATCTGGATTTTTGCGATTTCGCCCGCTACCTGCTGGACGATGACGACACGCGGGTGATCGCCGGATTCATTGAGGGATTCAAGGACGGGCGCAAGTTTATTGAGCTGGCGCGTCTGGCTGCCGAACGGGGCAAGCCAATTGTACTAATCAAGATTGGACGCTCGGAGTTGGGTTCGCGCGCCGCCGGGTCGCACACGGCAGCGCTCACCGGCGTTGATGCTCGCTACGATGCTGCGTTCGACCAGTATGGCGTGATTCGGGTGCAGGATTATGACGACCTGTTGCAGGTATCCAACCTGATGGCCCGGAGCCAGCGACCGCCCCATCGCGGGGTTGCCGTGGTGTCTCATTCCGGCGGGATCAGCAGCCTTACCGCCGATATGTGCGGCCAGGCGGGTCTTGACCTGCCGCCGCTGTCGCAGGGCGCCCGCGACGGTATCAACGGTATTCTGAAGGGGTTTGGCTGGGCGGCCAATCCGTCAGACGTTACCGGGTTTGCCAACAGCGACGATTTTCCGGCCATCATGTCGTACATGGCCGATGACCCTAACGTGGGCACGCTGGTGGTGGCGTCCGCCGGCGCCGACCCGCAGGCTACGCAGGTAATCGCGCAGCGGGACGGCAGCAACAAGCCGGTAGCCTTCCTCTGGACGGGCACGCGAGGAGCCGAGTCAGGACTACCGATGTTGCGCCGGGCCGGTATTCCGGTGTTCTATGTCCCCGACAAACTGGCGGCCGGCATCCGTTACCTCAATGACTACCATGATTGGCGGGAGCGGCGGCTGGACAGAGGATTTGGCGTCACACAATCATTGACACCGGAGCAGGAAGCTGCGGCTGCCGGACTGACGGTAGCGGGCGGTGCGCTGTCGGAATTTGACAGCAAGCGCCTCGTTGCGGCGTTCGGAGTGCCCATCACTCGGGAGGAGCGTGCGGGAGACGCAGATGCCTCGGTGGCTGCTGCGAATCGAATCGGTTATCCGGTGGCGTTGAAGGTGGATTCAGCAGACATTCTGCACAAAACGGAGGCTGGGGCGATTCGGCTGGGCTTGGCAGACGCAGATGCGGTGCGAACGGCGTTTGCCGAAGTTACCGACAACGCCCGGCGCTACGATGCCAGCGCCCGCATCGATGGGGTGATCGTGCAGGAAATGGTGTCGGGCGGGGTGGAGACGATTGTCGGGGTGTCCTACGACGGGCAGCTGGGTCCGGTGCTGTTGTTCGGCAGCGGCGGCGTGATGGTTGAAGTTTACAACGACGTGGCCCTGCGGCTGTGCCCCATCACCCGGGGCGATGCGCTGGAGATGATTGACGAGGTTAAAGGCGCACGGTTGCTGCGGGGATTCCGAGGCTCTCCACCGGCCGACGTGGATGCATTGGCCGACGTGCTGGTGAGCATTTCGCAAATGGCGGTGAATCTGGAAGGGCGATTGGCGGAACTGGATATCAACCCGCTGATGGTGCTACCGGCCGGGAGCGGTGTGGTGGCGGCGGATGCATTGGTGGTGGCAGCAGGGCAGGATGGTTAGTCTCCCGATGCCCGTCGTCCTGGCTGATTTGGCGCTTGGGATACCCTTGCAAAGGTATCCGAATGAGTTGCGGCTGGGGCTAGCGCTCCTGCAGCACCTCTCCATTTAGCTGGTTGATGCGGTAAAGGCGGACGAGGACGGCAGCGCCGGTACGCTCCGGGTCGCGGTCGAGTTCTCCCTGGACGGTGCGGGCCATGACGTTATCCCGAATTGCGCCGCTGCGGTACATGGTGGCCGTGCCGTAAAAGCGCAGGTTGATGCGTTCCTCGGGACTGCGGTAGAAAAACACGACCTTGGAGTCTGCTTGAACGTTGGCGGCGGACGCTCGCCAGCCGCGTTCCCAGTAGGCCAGAGTTTCCCGGTCGAACACCAAGACGCTGCCCCGCATGCTGATTTGCGGTTCGCCGTCCGGCGACACAGTGGCGATGAACATGGGGCACCGGTCGTCCAGCGCGTTGTCAATTCGACGACGGAGGTCATCATCAATATGAATCAATTTATGCTCCAACAGGGACGGTGATCAGCAAAACAGACTACGACTAATCAGGCTACGCATCGGCCCGGGCCGATGCGGCGCGCTTTTCGTCGTCGCGGGCGTTACAGGCCAGGCTCAACGCGAGCACGTCCTTGGCCCGTTCATCGACGGGCACATCGATCATGCGGCCGGCGAAGGGCGCCGCCGCCGTGCCCGCTGCCAACGCCTGGGCGAATACCTCGCGAACCTGGGTGTAGTATTCCACCAGCGATGGGGTTGGCGTGAAGGCGGCATTCACCGCGGCAATCCAGTTGGGACGCGCGCAAACCAGGCTCTTGAACCCCAGGTTGCGAGCATCAGTAGCGGTCTGGAGTTTCTCTTCGTAGGACAGGTCGTCTTTGCCCTGACAGGTGGGATCTACGACCGCAACCGGCTGCACACCGGCGGCGGTTGCCTCGATGGACAATCGGCCACGGGCGTACACGAAGGGGTCGAACTCGTTGATTTGAGTGATTCCCATCGACGCTGCCAGTGCAGCCTCGTCGATGACGACCTGCTTGATCCTCGGGCTGGCGGTGATGATGTCGCGAACGTGCCAAACGCCGGCCGCGGTTTCGAGAGACAAGCCGAGTTCCAGCTGACCGGCCGGAATTCCCCGTTGGCGCTCCCAGTTGGTGAGGCACTGGTCGGCGGAAACAACCTGTTGCGCAGATTCGACGCCGGGCAGCACCACGCCGGCCAACCCGGGCCAGACCGCCGCTTCGATATCAGCGTACACGTAGGCAGCGTTGATGCGGACGAACACGTCGGCGGCACCCTTGCCGGCCTGACAGATGGCCGACGGCAACGCCTCGCGGGCGGCCCCAATCTCCGTCGCCGGGATACCGTCCTGCAGATCGAGAGTGATGGCATCGGCGTCGTGGGCCCAGGCCAGTCGAACCAGCCGGGATTCGGTGACGGGAATAATCAGATTGGAGCGTCGTATCAACATGGGTTTCTCACGTTGTTGGAAGGAAATCGGCCTGCGAATCTCGCCGGTTATTACTTCGGGGATTATTAGATTCTGGGATTGTTAAAGTGGCGGCAAACACGGAGCAAGGATTGATTCGAAGGCGATTTTTGGCTGGGCAGGCTAGCGTTCCGTTTCGTCAGCTTCGGCAGCTCGCACGCGGGCGATGGCTTCTTTCTTTTCCCGATCGCGCTCCTCGCAGAGCCTGGTCCACTCCAGCAATTCTTCGGCACGGGCCGCCTCGTAGCGGTCGATGACGCGATAACGAAGGCTGGGGTTATCGGCGGGATCCACGGGACGCGGGCCATCGCTGGAATCGATAGTGTGGGTATCTATCTGCACCCAGGTTTCGCTGGATACGGCCAGTTTGCGGAACTCGGCCAGCACCCAATGCGCGTCGGATATTTCAGCTTCGTCGGGGGTAAACCCACGGTTTTGGGGTTCCACCACGAAGGGATGCAGCCCGCCTCCGATGCGGAAGCCGCACTGTCGGGCCGCGTCAGCCTCGGCAAAAGCGCGGTCGGGGTCGCTGACGCTGCCGGTGATGTTCGGGGTGAAGGGAGCGGCACTGGGTTCGAGGTCGAGGGCTCGCGCCGCCAACTCGACCTCGCCCTTGCCGTAGACGAACTGGTCGAAACCGACGAACATCTCCACGCCGAGGTCGCGGGACATATCGTAGCCTGATGCGCCGCCAAAATCCCTGACGCGCTGACTGGCCGAGGCGATTTCGTAGGCGTTGGCGACGCCCACAGCGGTTTCGATATTGGCTCCGATGGCAATGGTGCCGGGGCGGATGCCGCGTTCTTCTTCCAGGCGGGTGATGATTTCATCCATCCGCTGGATTTCATGGCCGTATTCGGCTTTGGGGTAGTTGAGATGCACCATGCCAGGCCACACGGCGGCGTTAAGGTCAGCTTCCATCAGGTCATGGTTGATTCTGCAAACCGCGTCTGCACCGCCCTTGTTGACCACCGGTATGCTGCGGCGCACCAGATTGCGGGCGACGCCCTTCAGATCGGGCGGAACCGAATCTTCCAGGTCCATGTTGATGAAATCGCAACCACGGTGCCAGGCGTTGCTGATGAACCGGTCGGTAACGATGGGCATGGTCAAACCGGACCGCTTCAGGCGCCGGTGGGAATCGGGCATACGGATGCCTCCTGGGGCGACGGGCTAGGAAGGGGCTAGGGCAGTGGGATGGGTCGCCCGGCAACAGCGGCCGCTTTGAACTCTCCCCGAGTTGCACACGCAGCGGCCAGCGCTGAGACGTGGGCGTATTGGCGGATGATGTCTGGGGTCAAGGTGCGGCCCTGCGCCAGAACGATGGATGCGGCGCCGGATGCGGTGGCGTCGGCGTACGCCTGTTGCAGCGCGTTAGCTTCGGCCAGCTCGGTGGCAGTGGGGGTGAATCCTTCGTTGAGGGGAGCCACCTGATTATCGAGAACACACAGAGAGCCGCTGAATCCGATGGCACGACCCCTTTGGGCGGCCGCCAGCGTGTTGGCGGGTGTAGCGAGCAGGCCGCGGTCGGGCGCTCGCCACCAACCCCCGAGGGCGGCGGTTCCGGTGGCAGCCGACAGCGTAATGAGCCGTTGCATCAGGTATTGCATCATATGGATTTCGGCGGATGGTTCCGGTCGCAGGTCCATCACCAGGTCGGCGCGTCCGAGCGTGAGGGCGCAAATACGGCTGCTGGCGGTAGCGATCTGGAATCCATCGTGGTTGCCACGCGCGGTTTCAAGAGACGCTACGACTGCAATGGAGCCGGGCAGCAGTCCTCGCTGGCTTTCCAGCCGTCCAATGAGCGTATCGGCAGCGACGATTTGGGTCGCGGATTCCAGCCGGCTGATTACGACGCCGGCGATGCCCGGCCAGATCGCCGCTCGCAAATCTGCCAGCATTAGTTCTGGGTCAATCTGGACGAATACCTCGGCGCCGCCGGCTTTGACAGCGTCCAGAGCGGCGGCTATGCCTTCGCGGGCTGACGGTTTGTCCTGCTCGGACACGAACTCGGCCAGGTCCAGAACCACCACGTCGGCTCCGGCCTGGGCGGCGCTGGAGACACGGGCAGAATCGGATGCTGGGACTACCAGCCAGGAACGTCTGATTTTGTGCTGTACAGGCATAGTGTTATGTAAAGAACCTGAGTCGGGACAACCCTAGGGCATTTCGTTGTATAATGCGCCACAGGTTGATATTTGACCGTTTAGAGCGTTGCTTCTTGAGTGGTGGCGATTGTAAAGCAACCCGATTAATGTCGCAAGGTAATCGCCATTGGCAACGCCCCGCCGCAGCTAGCCCCAACCCGAATTGCCCGCAGGTGTAATTGTGCCCATTGTTCCCTCGCTAACCATCCTGGACTTGCCGGATAGCGGACAAGTTCAGTTGAGTATTACAGATACTTCCGGCGCCAGCATTGACGCCTTGCCAGTGTCGTTCGCGCTGGACCTTTCATCGGAGGAGCGCGCGGCGCTGGACTGGTACCACAACGGGTTTCAACTGGAGCCCATCGGCGCGCTGGAGCGTGCGGAAGCCATTGAGTCGGCGATACGCAACCTGGGCCGGATTTTGTTCGAGAACTCATTTGCCGCCGGGTCGGACGGTCGCAACCAGCTCGATGCGCTGCTCACCGGGGACACCCGACCGGAGCTGATCATCGTCTCGGCACGACCGGAGTTTCAGTCGTTGCCCTGGGAATTGATGAACGATCCGACCCTGGGGTACTTCGTCGCCGGGGTGGCTGGAGTGCTGCGACAGGCCACGCCGGAGGTTCCCACCGATTCGGGGGAACAGCGTACCGAGCACTCATTGAACGTGCTGATGCTGTCGCCGGCGCCGCTGCCGGGACCGCCGCCGTCTGCGGGATCGTTGTTGTCGCAGCCGGTCATCGTGAGGGGCAGCCTGGCTAACGCCACGGTGTCCGCGCTGGAAAGCCTCAACCTGGAAGCGTCGCTGGACAACCCCAGACCAGCGACCTTGTCCGCGTTGCGCCAACTGCTCGCGCGCAACCCCGATCACTACCACATTGCCCACCTGGACGGGGTTACGCTGGACGCCGACGGGGATCTACTGCTCGAATCCGGCGACGGCGCGCTCGAGCCCATTGGGCCGGCAACGCTGGGCGGCGAATTGGCTGCGGCCGGCGTGAACGTGGCGCTCGTTTCCGCCGGCGCCCACAGTGGAGATGTGACCTCCCAGGGTTGGGCGGGTTGCGCTCAAGCCATTGCTGGCGCCGGCGTTGCCCAGGTCGCGCTGATACCCTATGCGCTGCACGCCGATTCCGCTGAGAATGCGACGCGAGCGTTCTACACGACGCTGGCGCGCGGAAACGACGTGGCGGTGGCCGTGGCCGCGTTGCGACGCACGCTGATGGATTCCCCGGAACGCATTACGGTCAACGGCAAGCGAGTGACGTGGGACTGGCATGGGCCGGCGGTTTATCAATCGCGGCGCTATGCCCCTGCCATTATCGCCGAGCACGAGCCAGACCCGCTGGGCCCTCCGGAAATCCATTCTGAGGAAGAGGCGCCCACCGACGATTTGCAGATTCCGTTGGCGGGGCAGTACGGCCTGGTGGGGCGAGAAGCTGAACTTAGGGAGCTGGAGCGCGCGCTGCGGTCCAATTCGGTGGTGCTACTATCGGGCGATACCGGGGTGGGCAAGACCGAACTGGCACTCGGGTTGTGCCGCTGGTTCCTCAAGCCGGCCCGCGTGGCCTATCCGGGCGGTGTGTTCTATACGGCGTTTGAAGCGTCGCATCCGGCGGGCATCGAACGGGTAGTGCATGAAATCGGCACCGCCGTCGCCGGGCTGGATTTCGCCGATTTGCCGGTCGGCCAGCAGAGGCGCTGGGTAACCGAGTACCTGCAGTCCAATCCGTCGTTGCTGGTTTGGGATAACACCGAGAACGTGGCCGGCTTTCCGGACGGGGCGACGGGGTTGCTGGAAGAGTCCGAGTTACCAGACCTGTCCGCATTTCTGAGTGAGGTAACGGTCGGTCCGGCGGGCAGCTCGGCGTTGCTGCTGAGCCGCCAGCCGGATGAAGGCTGGCTGACCGTGGCCCACGCCGCGATTACGCTGAATCCGCTGACACCGCCCGATCGAGCCGCGCTGGCCGCCCAGGTGATGAGCAAGGCGGAGGTGCCGGCGTCGCGGGTGGATGCCGACTTCGCCAACCTGCTGGACATTCTGCAAGGGCATCCGCTGGCGATGCAGATTGCCATTCCGCCAGTGAAGGATGTTCCGGCGACAGTTACTGTCGGCGAGATAACCCGGCTGATGGATGAACTTGCCGATGATAACGAACCGGGGCGCAGCCCGGTGCTCACCGCGGCGATGGAATACTCATTCTCGCGAATGTCGCACCGGAATCGGACGCACCTGCCATTCATCTCGATGTTCCAGCGACGGGTGATGCTAGATGTGTTGTCGCACATTACCGAGGAGAGCACCTATGGGCAGGTGATGGGCGACGATTTGGGTTCGGGAGCATCGCGGGTTCTTTTGAGTCCAGAGGGCGGCACGCAGTTTTCGGGACGGTCATATTCGGGGTGCCGGACGCTGTTGCGCACTGCCATGGCCGCGGGGTTCGTGGAGCCGATTTCCCCCAGCGTGTTTCAAATCAATCCGGCGGTGCCGTGGTTCCTGGGACGCAAGCTGGGTCGGCAGCTCTCCGGCGACGGGATCGGGCGGCTGGAGTCGGAGTTTGTGCGCGTTTACGCCGACACCGCCGACTATTTCATGGAAAGTCTTTACGAGAATCAGGATGCGGGCGTTACAGCGGTGCTGGCGGAAGAGGGCAACCTGACGCAGGCGCTGGGTTTGGCGCTGGAGTACCGACAGTGGGACAACGCACAGCTGCTGATTCAGCCGCTGGCGCAGGTTTACCGGATGCAGAAGCGGTTCCCGGAGCTGCGTCGGTTGCGGGGCCAGTTGCTGGAAACCATCGGGCACACTGCAGCGGAAGCTGAAGCCAACGGAGCAATCGAGTTCTGGCAGTATCTGCTGGGGACGGACGCGATGGAATCGGTGGAACTGCTGGAGCTGGACCGGGCCGCCGGTTTCAACGAGCAGTTGCTGGCGTATCTGCTGGAGCAACCCGACGGCGAGGTTGATCCTCGTACCGCTGCCGTGTACCACCAGAACGGACTGATTGCGACGCGCCGTGGCCAGTATGACACCGCGTCAGAATGGCTGGAAAAGGGGCTCGAAATCATCGAGGGCGGTGAGGACCAGGAATCGATTGCCGATGCCTGTTTCGCCATCGGGCAGGTGAGGCACCACCAGCGTCAGTACGGGGCGGCCAAAGAGTGGTACACCCGCGCGCTGGACATACACCAGCGGTTGCCCGACTACGAAGAGATGGTCAACGATTACCGGGCCCTGGGCGCCGTGTGCCACTTCCGGTTTGAATACGACGAAGCGCGCAGCTGGTATCACCGCGCACGCGAAATCGTGGAGGAAAACCGCGATGAAGAAACCGCCGTGTACATTTTCCATGCGCTGGGGACGGTAGACCATTCCGAGTACCTGTTTGAAGAGGCGCAATCGTGGTATCAACAGGCGCTGGGACTTTGCGACCGCCTGGGCATGACCGAGCAGATGGTGGTTGAGTTTCACCACCTGGGCACGCTGGCGCAGGCTCGGGGGATCCCCGACGAGGCCGAAGAGTGGCTGGTTACCGCCCTGGAACACCGGGAGGAGATGGGCGATTTGCGGGGCCTCGGCGACGAGGCGCGGCAGCTCGGCGTACTGCATCATGAGCAGGGCGACCTGGTTAAGGCACAGCAGTGGTACGACCGGGCACGCCAGGCGTTTGAAGGCACTCGCGACGTGATACGCTCCGCTCGCACCTACGGTCAGTTGGGCGTGGTAGCCGAAGATCAGGGCAACTTGACCGATGCGCTGGAGTGGGTGGCGCGAACCTACCAGCTCGCTGCCGACCATCAGCTGCCCATGATGGTGCAGGTGAAGGCTCATCTGGGTAGATTGCGGGGAAAAATGGGCGACGAGGCATTTCGGGAATGGTGGCACGACAACATTGGCGCCGAACCACCCGAAGACCTGGAAGTAGATACCAGCCAAATCCTCTAAACTGACGGCAAGCAAACGGAGGGCAAGGTCATGGCACTGGTCAGACTGGAAATTAGCGCGCGACGGCCGTTCGCCAATGGCGAGACATTCGGCGACGTGGGCCGATACGAGCAACTGGACGGCGTGGCGCATTTCGCTGCGGACCCGACCAATCCGGAGAATACCGCCGTTGCGGACATCTCGCTGGCGCCGCGCAACGCGGAAGGCAACGTGGAGTTTTCGGCAGACTTCCGCATCATCAAGCCGGTGGACGCCGACCACAGTAACGGTCGACTGCTGCTCGATGTGCTCAATCGCGGCAAGGAGCTGGCGCTGAAGAACATCAACAGCTCTCCCGATGCGCCGCCCGACGCCGACCCGCACCCGGGCAACGGCTTCATGATGCGCCACGGATACAGCCTGGTCTGGTGCGGCTGGCAACACGACGTGCCCAACACTCCGGGCCTGCTGCGTTGCAATGTTCCCGACGCCACGAACGCTGACGGAACGCCGGTGGCGGGTAGCATCGTAATTTCCTTCCAGCCGACCGCAGCGACCAATGTCCAGTTTCTGTCCGACCGGGACCATCAGCCCTACCCGACCAACCACCTGGAGAGTTGGGAATCGGTGCTGACGGTGCAGGATCACGAGGATGGTCCGGAAAATATCATCCCCCGAGAGCAGTGGGCATTCGCCCGCCTGGTTGACGGCCGGCGGATTCCCGACGCTTCGCATATCACGATGGACGGCGGGTTCGAGGCCGGGAAGGTGTATCGGGTGCTGTACGAAACGTCCCACGCGCCGGTGGTGGGTCTGGGAATGCTGGCCACGCGGGACATTGTGTCGTGGCTGCGTTACGACTCAACCGACGCCGCCGGCACCGCCAACCCGCTGTTTGGGGCCATCGGACGCGCCTATGCCTACGGTCGCAGCCAAAGCGGGCGCTTCCTGCGTCAGATGCTGCATTGCGGCCTGAACGCCGACGAGTCCGGCCGGGTGGTTTTCGACGGGATGCTGCCCAATGTCGCCGGCGGCAAGATGGGCGAGTTCAACGTCAGGTTTGGGCAGCCGTCGAGCCTGTCGAACCGCAGCGTGAATAACGTGCCGCCCCACCTGGACGTGGAACCAGATGGTTCCGATGGCATCCTGACCGGGCTGATGAAGCGGGGGCTGGCGCCCAGGATCATTTACACCAACACGTCGTCAGAATATTGGGGCGGCCACGGCGCGCTGGCCCACGTCAGCGCCGACGGAAGTACCGACGTTGAGCCGCCGAACGTGGTGCGTTCCTGGCTGTTCTGCGGCACGCAGCACGGGCCGGCCAGTCTGCCGTTGTCCGATACCAACCCGGACACCGGGGCGCGAGGGACACAGGCGTTGAACTACGTGGACTACCGTCCGCTGATGCGTGCGGCCCTGGTGCATCTGGATCAGTGGGTTACCCATGGGCAGGAACCGCCGGGCAATCGGTATCCCAACCACGCTGACGAGAGCATCGTGCCGGCCCAGCAGCTGGGCGAGCTGTTCCGCGCCATTCCAGGCGTAGAATTTCCCGATCATCTCAAGACCATGCGACGGCTGGACTTCGGTACCGAGCGCACGGTTCCGACGCAGATTCCGCCGGTGGTGGGAGAAGCGCTGCCGTCGCTGGTATCGGCGGTGGACGCTGACGGCAACGAAGTGGGCGGCATCCGCCTGCCGGCGGTGTCGGTTCCCCTGGCAACCTATGCTGGATGGAACGTGCGGCATCCCGACATCGGCGGAGCCGGCCAGGTGCTGGCTCCGGGCGGTACGGTGGTGGGTTGCGCGATTCCCTTCGCCGTTACCCGCGCCGACCGGATGGCCACCGGCGACCCACGGCCTTCCATCGAAGAGCGCTACGCCTCCAGGGATGAATATCTCGCCCGGGTGCGCGAAGCCGGCCAGCAACTGGTTGCCGACGGGTTCATGCTGCCCGAAGACATCGACACCGTGGTTGGGCATGGAGCGGAGCAATACGACGCCATCGTTGGTGTGTCGGCAGCGGTGGCCGCCGACAACTGACGCGGCATGGTCCGTGATGCGACATCATCCGGTCTGCCGATAATTCAATTCGCGTTGAACAGATAAGGAGCAAACATCATGTCCGTTGGCACCTCGATACCACTGCCGGCCTATACCCTCGACCCGGCGTTTATGGCGCGCACTGCGGAATCGCTTGGTTTTGAGTCGATCTGGTACGCAGAACACCCAGTTTTGCCGGTGCAGAGCGCGAGCCAGTTTCCGTCGGGCGGGGAGATTCCCTGGACTTACGCCCACTTTGCCGACCCGTACATCGCTTTGGCCCGGGCATCGGGGGCAACCAGCACCATCAAGCTGGGGACGGGCATTACGCTGGTGCCCGAACGCAACCCGTTGATGCTGGCCAAGGAGATTGCCACGCTGGACCGTATCAGCGGGGGACGGTTCATGTTTGGCATCGGGGCCGGCTGGAACCGGGAGGAAACCGAGATGTTCGGCGGCGATTTCGACCACCGCTGGACGCAGACCCGGGAGGCGGTGGCGGTGATGAAGGAGCTGTGGACGAAAGACGAAGCTGAATTTCACGGGACCTATTACGACTTCCCGCTGATCAAATCCAACCCCAAGCCCGTGCAACAGCCTCATCCGCCGGTAATCCTGGGTGGTTTGGCCCGTCGGGTGCTGCAACGCGTGGCCACTTGGGGCGATGGCTGGCTGCCCAACCGGATTACGCCGGCCGAGGTGGAAGACAGCCGGAAGAAGCTGGACGAGCTGGCGACGGCGCGCGGTCGCGACCCAAAGTCGCTGACGATTACGGTGTACGGGCAAGCTCCCGACGGCCAACTGGTGCAGGACTTGCTGAACGCTGGGGCCAACCGGGTGGTGGTGCGTCCTGAACACTGCGACACCGAAGAAGAGATGGCGAATCAGCTGGAGCGCATGGCCGAGGCGGTAATTCGCTAACTGGGCGGTGCCCAACCGCCGGCCGCGCACCGCTATCGCATCAACGAAACCGGAACCCGCACCGCAACATCCACCCGCAACATCCACGAGGGATTGGGGAATTTATGGACCGCACGACCGAGTTGCTCAGTTCTTACGCCTGTAACCTTACCTACGAAGACCTACCGCCGGCGGTAGTACACCAGGTTAAGCGCACCGTGGCAGACACTTTGGGTTGCGCTATTGGCGGTTACCTGAGCGAACCAGCCAAAATCGCCCGACGGCTGTCCGGAGACATCACCAGCAGCGCACCGTCCCGAATCCTGGGCACCAGCGACTACTCGTCGCTGGACATGGCGGGGTTCGCCAACGGTGTGATGGTACGGTATCTGGATTGCAACGACTCCTACTTTTCCCCGGGCGGCGGGCATCCCAGCGACATGATACCGGCGGCGCTGGCGGTGGCCGACAGCGTGGGAGCCGACGGACGCACGGTGATTACCGCCATTACGCTGGCCTATGAGGTGTTTTGCCGGATCGCCGACCAGGTGCCGGCGAACCAGTGGGATCAGGGCATTTTCAGCGTCATTGGGGCCGCGTGCGCCGCCGGTAAGGTGCTGGGGCTGGACGAAGAGCAGATGGGTAACGCCATTTCGCTGGCGGCGGTACCCAACGTTCCGCTGCGCGTCACGCGCATGGGCGAGCTGTCGATGTGGAAGGGCTGCGCCGCCGCCGCTGCCACGCGTTCCGGCATCTTTGCGGCTCAGCTGGCCGCTGAGGGCATGACAGGGCCCTTCGAGCCGTTCACCGGGCGCCACGGGCTTGAGGAGCAGGCGATTGGCTATCCGGTGAAGATTGCAGCGATGGGGGGCGGAGAAGAACCGTTCCGCATATCGGATACGATCTTTAAGTTCTACCCGTCGCAAATCCACACTCAGGCTCCGATTGACCTGGCCATCCAGCTCAGCGAACGGGTCAACATCGAGGACATCGCGGCCATCAAGATACAGTCCTATCAATCGGCGGTGAGCAGCGCGTCGACGGAACCGGAGAAGTGGGATCCCCAGACCCGTGAAACGGCCGACCACAGCATACCGTTCCTGACGGCGGTCGGACTGCGGGATGGCGCCGTTACGCCGGCAACCTTCGCCGCCGACCGCATCGCCGAGCCTGGACTGCGTACGATCATCAACAAGATGCAGATCGTTGAAATCGCCGAATTCACGGAGCGTTATCCAGCCGAGTACAACTGCCGCATCGAGATTATCAAGCGCAATAGTCAGACCGAGGTTGCCGCCACCAGCTTCCCCAAGGGGCATGGTCGCAATCCGCTGAGCGACGCGGACGTGGACGCCAAGTTCCGCCGGCTGGCTTGCCCCACCATCACGGAGCAGCAGTGCGAGCAGGCCCTGGAACTAATCTGGTCATTGGAAAATCTGCCCAATATGGAAGGAATTTTCGACAGTCTGGTCGTCTGAACCATGAATCCGATTGCCCGAGTGGGGCGTACAATTAAGCAATACAGGCCCATGTCAGTAAAAACGCGATTGTACGAACCGAGCCACCCGGTGGAGGGGCCGTGACTGACCACCGAAACAGAGACGATGAGCAGGCCATCCTGGACCTGGCCGTGGGCGACGAGTCCGTGCTGGAGTCCATTTACGACAAGTTCGCTCAACGCATCTATTCATTAGCCGTTTCTATCCTGAAGGATGAGGCGCTGGCCGTAGACGCCGTACAGGACGTGTTCACCAACATCTGGCTGAAGTCGGCCAGCTATCGACCGGAGATGTCGGCGCCCGGCACTTGGATAATGTCGGTAGCGCATCACAAAATCGTGGACATCTACCGTTCGCGACGGCGCACGACTGACCACACGATCCCCGCTGAGGCGGAGGTTATCCACCGCATTCCGGATCCAGCGCTGAGCGTGGAACAGCAGGTGGAACGAAATTTCAACGCCCAACTGGTGCGGGCCGCGCTGGCCGAATTACCGCCCGAGCAGAGCCGGCCGCTCGTGCTGTCGGCGTGGCACGGATACAGCCAGTCCGAAATTGCGACCTTGCTCAACCAGCCGCTGGGCACGGTGAAGACCAGAATGCGCCTGGGAATGCAGAAGCTCAAGGCGGCGTTGGAACAATATGTGGCCTGAGGATTTTGGTTTACCCAACGGCGGGCCGGAACATCCGCCGGAACATCCTGAGGAGGAACTGGCTGCCTTCGCGCTGAACGCGCTGGACAGGCCGGAGTTTCAGGCGGTGGCCCAGCACGTAGCGCAGTGCTTCCATTGTCAGGAGGTGCTGGTCGGTTTCCAGGAGACGGCAGCCCGATTGGCGAGTGCGGCTCCGGAGACACCGCTGCCGCCGGACCTGAAGACCCGCGTCCTGTCGACGGCGACACAGCCGGCCGACGCGGTTCGACCCCTGGCGGTTATGCCGCCTGCAGACCCACGGTGGTCGACGCGGCGGTTGCGACGCTGGCTGGCTCCGACTGCCATCAGCGTGCTCAGCCTGATGCTGGCCGGCGCCATCGGGGTAATCGTGGCCGATGATCGCGAGATTGACCAGCTGACCGCGGCGTTGCAGGCGGTTTCGGCAGAAGCAGCAATCACGCCATCCACAGCGGCCGCTACCGAGTCCATCGTCAACATTGCACCCGCCGCCGCCGTATCAGCGAGCAGCGTTGCTGGCAGGAACGCTGCTGCCGGGGAGCCGTCGGGCATCCAGGACGATCTGCCGAAGACGGTTGCGCCGCTTTCCGCCAGCAACGGCGCTTCGGGGGCGACGGGAGCATCGGACAGAGCATTGTCCGTCAGCGACGCAGCGGTAGTGGCAGGGGCCGAACAGGTAGATTTGGTGAAGCAGGAGATGGCCGACGTGGTGGAAGCGACGATGATGGCGCTGCAACCTGATGCCGAGAAGCTGCCGATGACATCGCCTATGGGGACCGAACCCACGTCCAAAGGGGTGCTGATTGTTGACCCCACCGGGCAACAGGCCGTTCTGATGGTATCGGGGATGCCCGCGGATTCCTACCAGGTTTGGCTCGTGCGCGCCGACAAACAGATGCTGGTGGGTCGCATTGTCGTCAATGACGACAACGGTAACAGCGTACAGTCGCTGGAAATGGTTGAGTCCGTGTTCGATTTCCAGGAAGTGGCTCTGATGCCCGACGAGCGACACGGGCCGACCACACCGAACGGCGAAAAGTTCCTGACGGCTCGAATCCTGGGCGGCCCCGCCGATTCCACCCAACGCGAATCGCTAGCCAACTGGGGCGAGGATTGATATGTCAACCAACCGGCCCAGGGCTAAACCAACGCCGGTGCCAACGCGCGACGACGGACTGGACTGCGAGATTTGTGGCGCCCGGATGCAGGAACGCAGTTGCAAGATAACCTGCCGCAATTGCGGATTTACCAGGGACTGCTCCGACCCGTAGGCGGCCGGGCGACTATTGGCCCTCCGATTCCCGAGGGAAAGGCCACCAGTCCGGCGCATCCCTTAGCCGCAGGTGGCGGAACAGTTCGGGTTGCACCGCGACGGCCTGACGCATCGCCTCAAGCACTGGCTGGCGAATTGATTCGTGGGCCTGACGGGACGAGCGCAGGTTGAACAGGTGGTAGCACTCGCGGAGACTCATGCGGGACACCACGCGTTGTCGGTGCGCGTGAGTTACCAGGTATTGGGCAACAGTGGGAAATGCTTCACCGACGCTCTGGAAAGCCTGCTCAGCTACCGCAACGGCATCGGCGAACACCCCAGCCAGGCCGGCCTCATGAACCAGTGGCGGCAGGTCGTACCCGTTGGTCACCGTCAGCGGCTGGGACAAATAGGTTTGCATCCGGTGGCGGCGAAACTCCCGTAGGGCTCCGTAGTCGAATGTGAACTCGAAGGTGTAACCCGCCAGTTCAAATTCACGGGGCGCGGAGTCGTGGGGGCCGATGTTGCTAACCGCCGCCCCTATTACGCCCAGGCGTTCGGGCTCGGACATGGCAGCAGCGCCGGCCAGAGCGTCGCCGTAGTCGCCGCCGTAGCGGAACGACAGAGCCGCCGCCAGCTTGCAGGCTGCGTCGCGGTCGTAATCCAGCAACCGCACCGATGCCCCGGGTTGAGTATCTCGGGTTGAGAACCGGGTGGGTGGTGGCCCCTCGCGTGCTGCATAGCGTGCTGCGATGTAGGGGTTGTGGTCGGCATATTTGACCAGGGTGGGTGCGATTTCCCGGCCCTGATCGCGCAGTTCGATGCCGATGTCACGCTCTTCGACCAGGCTGGAGGACATCAGCTTGGTGATGGCGTGTTCCAGAGTGCGGGCGTTGGCGGTAAGGCCGACGTTGGTCAGGGTGGCGGCGGGCAGGATGGCGCGGCAGGCGTCGGCAGCGAGCCGCCGCCGGCGCAGGGAATAGCCGCCGTCCCGCTCGTTCTCCCGCTGCGGCAATTGGCTCCGCAGATGGGTGTCGACTCCTTCCAGCAACGAGGCGTAGGTGTCGAACAGGGCGCGGCAAGCCGAGATGTACTGGCTCTGCAATGCTGGCCGGGCAGTTAGTTCCGCAGGCACCCAGAAGCTGTCGGCGTCGATCACCTGGTAACGAGATGATTTTTCGGTGAATGACGCCAGCCGGTTGTCTTCCAGGGCGTCGCAGGCCAGCCGCGATATATTTTCCACGGCCAGATGGATGATGGCGTGCTCGGCGACGGAGGCGTGGCCGTAACCGACCACCCAGCGTTCGTTGAAATCGGCAGCCCGTTCCGCGCTGACCTGCTGTGCAATTTCATCGAACGGTTCGGGCCGGCGCGAGGTCATCGCGAAGGTTACGGCGATTTGTTCCGCCGTGAGGTCGCGCGGTGAGAGTGGGTAGATGCGGCGGTGCCGGGCAGGAAACCCGGGCGACGATTGGGCCATTACGACTGTAGTTGACCTGCCGGTGTGGTCTGGCTCATCCCGCGCCGGGTTGACCCGTGTTACGGACCAGCGCGGCCCGTTGGTGCACGGATTGGTGGTCAAGCGCTAACCCTGGCAAAATGCGGGGAATCCATCGGGCATGACGACTTCGATGAGGTGGATTTTGTCAGCGCTCACGGCATCCTGGACGGCGCGGGTCATTTCAGAGACGTTTTGGACGCGCGTGCCGCCAATACCGTAGGAATCGAACAGTTTTACGAAGTCGGGGTTGACCAGATCGGTTGCCATCTGGCGGCTGCCACGGTCTTTCTGGTAACCCTTCAACACGCCCCAGGCGCTGTCGTTGAAGACCATTACGATGGGGTTGATGCCGTACTGCACGGCGGTACCCAATTCCTGGGCGTTGTACTGGAAGCCGCCGTCCCCGGTTACGCAGATGACGGGGGATTGTGGCCGGCCCACCTTGGCGCCCATCGCTGCCGGAAACCCGAAACCGAGACCGGCCCAGCCGTGGGGGTACATATAGCTACGCGGGCGGTTCATCTGGAGGCAGCGCACGGCGCGGTTGGCCGGCACGGTGGCATCCAGGGAGAAGATGGTATCGTCCGGAATGACCGCCCTGATGGATTCCCAGGCGCTGAGCTCGGGCCCCCATTGCTCCTTGAGTCCTTCGTAAACTTGCTCTTTTAGCTCCGCTACTTCACGACGGTAGGCATCGCTGGCGCCGATGTCGGTGTCGCCGGCGGCGTTGAGGAACTGGCGGACCACTGCACCGCTGTTGGCGGCGATGGGCACCTCGGTGTCGTAGTTCCGGCCGATGTACTCGCCATCCAACAGGACGTGGACGACGGTTTTCGGGAGCTTGAGGCCCACACCGGAGGTGGACCGATAGGGGAGATTGCTGCCGAGCACCAGCGCAACGTCGCACTCGCCGAGCCAGTCCAGCACCGGGTTTTGTCCCCAGATGCGGTTGCCCAGGGCCATGCCCAATGACAACGGATGGTTTTCGGGGAAGGTGCCCTTGGCGCCGTCGCCGGTTACCACGGCGGCGCCGAGTCGTTCGGCGAGGCGGATTATGTCATCTGCGCCGCCGGTGGTGTGGATTTCCTCGCCGAGGAAGATCACCGGGCGTTTGGCGTCGCGGAGCAGGTTCCAGGCGCGTTCGACCTGAACTGGGTCGCCCTGGGGCACCTGCGGTTCCCGCGGTTGAAGCACCTCCACATCGGCACACTGGCCCAGCAGGTCGGTGGGCACCTCCAGCTCGATGGGGCGCGGACGGCGTTCCCGGAAACGGACGAACGCCTCCACAAAGTGGTCGGGGATGGATTCAATCTGTCCGATTTGGGCGTTCCAGTCGGTGACGGCGGAGAACATTCCCAGCTGGTCTTTGGTTTCGTGGGTGGCCATCTTGCCGGTGCCGATGAACTCGGATTCAACGTTGGTGGTAACCTGCAGGATGGACGACGCCGAGAAATAGGCTTCTCCCATCGCGCCCACCGAGTCGGCGGCGCCGGGGCCGGTACTGGTGAGCAGGACACCCGGCTTGCCGGTGGCGCGGGAGTACCCGTCGGCCATGTAGCCACAGCCCAGTTCCAGCCGTCCCCCGATGAAGCGCACGTCGTCCTGCCGATCGAATAGCGCGTCGAACAGGTCAAGGGTGTGCACCGAGATGATGCCGAAAACGGTATCGACGCCCTGGGCGTGCAGCGATGCGACAACGGCCTGGCCGCCGGTCATTTGTGCCATGCTGGCCTCCGGTGAATGTTCATTCTGTGCCCTGGCCGAATTGGGTCGACGCAGGGTTTGCGGTTAACGTGTTGCGACGATGTGGTGTCGGTTACAAAAGGAGAGCGACCGGGTTTTCCAGTACCCGTTTGATCTCCATGAGGAACACGGCTGCCTCCGCGCCGTCGGCGACACGGTGGTCGGTAGAGAGGGTGGCTTTCATCATCTGACCAACTGCGAGCTCGCCGCCGCGAACGACCGGCTGCTCCTTGACGCTGCCCACAGCGAGGATGGCCGCGTGGGGCGGATAGATGATGGCGGTGAAACTCTCCACGTCGAACATACCCATATTGCTGATGCTGAACGTGGTGCCGCTGTATTCGTCGTTGCGAAGCGAACCGTTGTTGGCGCGGTCGATGAGGTCTTTGGTGGCAGTGGCGATTTGCAGCAGGCTCTTGCTCTCGCAGTTGCTGACGCCGGGCAGGATCAACCCGGTGTCCAGTGCAATGGCGATGCCGATGTTCATAGCGCCGTGGACTTCCAGGTGGTCGCCACGGAAGAATGAGTTGAACTTGGGGTGTTTCGCCAGAGCCAGGGCGCACGCTTTGACTATGAGGTCATTGACCGACACGCGATTGTCGGGGTCAGCGGCATCGTTCACGTCGCGGCGCAGGGCCATTGCCTTGCCCATGTCGATTTCCGCAGTTACGTAGAAATGGGGCGCGGTGGCCTTGCTGTCCGCGGTAACCCGGGCGATGGTCTGACGCATCCGGGTAAGTTCGATGCGGGAGTCGGCCGGCGCGGCGGCAACCGCCGCTGCTGCCGGGGCCGCAACCGCCGGGGCGGGCTGGTAGTTGAGCACGTCTGATTCTACGATGCGCCCGTTGGGGCCGGTCCCGGTCAAGAGGGACAGGTCGATACCCTGTTCGCGGGCCAAACGGCGGGCGATGGGGGAAGCGCGCACCTCGCCATCTGCTGACGGAGCGGGGGCGGGCGTTGGGGGAACTGCCGCAGGAGCGGGAGCAGGCGCTGCGGCCGGGGCGGGTTCAGCAGCCGGCGCGGCCGGCTCCGGCGCGTCAGGGACAGCCTCTCCGGGCTGGGTGATGATGGCGATGAGGTTGCCCACGGGAACGGCGACACCGGCCTCGGCTACGATTCGGCCCAGGACACCACCGGCGTAGGCTTCAAACTCCACCGTGGCCTTGTCGGTTTCGATGTCGGCAATGACTTCGCCCCGGTCCACCGTTTCGCCTTCCTGTTTGTACCAGCGAACGACGGTGCCTTCCCGCATATCGTAGCCCATTTGCGGCATCACAATGTTGGTAGCCACGGAGTCCTCCTTTTTTGTTCTTACAACGGGTAGGGTGCGTTAGAACATCAGGGTATCGGATCGAAGATGACGAACCACCCGCCCACGAGAATCCAGGTCAATATTCCGACTATGATTGTGGGAATCCAGCTTCGATTAGTCAACAAAAAAACGATCAGCGCCGGCAAACCGAACACGACCAGTACGAACACAAGCTCGAGGCAACCGCCGCATCCGCGTCCACTATTTGTTCGTGCCATACTCTAATGGGGCTCAACGGTAGCATCACTGATGCTATGCCGGCCGGTTCAGAACCTTGCGGGCAGCGGCAGCCACGCGTTGGGCATCGGGTATCGCGAGCTGCTCCAGCGGGAACGAGTAGGGCATGGGCACTTCGGCGCCGGCGATGCGGCCTACCGGCGCGTCCAGATAGTCGAAGGCTTGTTCCTGAATTTGCGACACCAACTCGCCGGCAAATCCGCCCAGGCGGGTGGTTTCTTCCACCATCAGGGCGTGGTGGGTCTTTTTCACCGAGTTGACCAGGGTTTCCATGTCCAGCGGGCGGAGGCAGCGCAGGTCGATGACATCGGCTTCGATGCCATCCTGAGCCAGCAGCTCGGCGGCCTGTTCCGCGACGAGGGCCATGCGGGAGTACCCGCAGATGGTGATGTCCTTGCCGGTGCGCCGCAAGTCTGCCTGGCCGATGGGAATGCGGAAATCGCCGGTTTCGGGGGCCTCGCCTCGAGTGCTGTAGAGCAGGATGTGTTCGACAAACAACACCGGGTCGTTGAGGTCGCGGCAGGTGCGGAACAGACCGATCACATCGCGCGGGGTGGAGGGTGTGACGACCGTGAGGCCGGGCACGGATGCGTACCAACCCTCGAATGACTGCGAGTGGGTGGCTCCAACGGATGCGCCAGCGCCGGTTACGGTGCGAATGATCAGGGGGATGGTGAACTGGCCGCCAGACATATACCGGATTTTGGCGGCGTGATTGACGATCTGGTCCATGGCCAGCAGGCTGAAGTTGATGGTCATCAGTTCGACCACCGGGCGGAGGCCAGCCATCGCCGCGCCCACGCCGGCGCCCACGATTACCGACTCAGCCAAGGGTGAATCCTTGATGCGGCGTGCTCCGTACTGCTCCCAAAACCCTTTCGTAACGGCGAAAGCGCCGCCGTATGGGCCGATGTCCTCTCCCATCAGGAAAACGCGCTCGTCTTCGTCGAGGGCTTCGCGCAGTGCGGTAGAAACGGCGTCCCGATATGTGATGACCGACATGGTGTTTCCTCTCGTCGCAGAGTATCCGGGTATCTGGTGCAACCCGTTGGGAGTGCAGTACGATTACGCAGGAATACCTTCGGTCGGTCGGTCGGCGTAAACGCCTTCGTACAGCGCTTCAGGGGCCGGCCAGGGAGATGATTCACCGAATTCCGCGGCCTGGACGACTTCCTCCTCAACGCTGGCGTCGATTTCTTCAAAGTCCTCGACGGTGGCGATGCCTTCCTCGGTTAGCCAGTCGCGAAAGCGGGGAATTGGGTCGCGGGACATCCAGTATTCTACCTCGGCATCAGGCCGATAGTTGGCCGGGTCGGCGACCGAATGTCCGCGCAGTCGATAGGTTTTGGCTACGATGAACGCCGGCCCGGTGCCCGCCCTGACTTCCGCGTTCACCTTTTGCATCAAACTGCGCACGGCGATCACGTCGTTGCCGTCCACCTCGTAGCGCGCCATGCCGTAGGCGGCGGCCATTTCGTGCAACGAATCCCACATCACCAGGGTTTCCTGGGACGAAGCGCCCATGCCGTAGAGGTTGTGCTCGCAGAAGAAAATCACCGGCAGATTCCAGATGGCCGCCAAGTTCATTGCCTCGTGGAATTCGCCCTCGTTGACGGCGCCGTCCCCGAAGAAGCACAACGCCACCTGATCGCCGCCGCGATATTGCACCGCCAGTGCGATGCCGGCGGCAATGGGCATTTGTCCGCCCACGATGGCGTAGCCGCCCATGAAGTTCAGCTCGGAACTGAACATGTGCATGGAGCCGCCTTTGCCCTTGCTGCACCCGGTGGCCTTGCCCATCAACTCAGCCATCACTTCGTTGCTGGTAATGCCGCGCACCAGGGCCTGGCCGTGGTCGCGGTAGTGCGTTACCACGTAATCGTCGGGTCGCAGGGTGTTGATGGCACCCACGGCAATGGCTTCTTCGCCGTTGTAGACGTGCAAAAAGCCCTTGATGTTGCCTCGTGTGTACTGCCGCTCCGACTCTCGCTCAAACTCGCGGATGAGCTTCATCTGCCGGTAGAATTCCAGCAGGTCGGATTTGGAAAGATTGGGAACATTCGCTGGTGTCAGCATATCCCTTCCTCTGGGCAGTCGTTCTCGGCCAAGTGTTGAGTTACATGTGCAGGACGCGGCCTTCGGCGTCCAGCGCTGCCTCGTGCACCATTTCGGAGATGGTGGGGTGAGCGTGCACTGCCCAACCCAGTTCCAACGTGGTTCCTTCCAGCAGTTTGGTCATTGACAGTTCGCCGAGGAGCTCGGTAACTTCAGGGCCGCACAGGTGTCCGCCCAGCAATTCGCCGTATTTGGCGTCGATGACCAGTTTGACCAGGCCGTCGTTTTCGCCCATTGCCACGGCTTTGCCGCTGGCCTGGACGTTGAACCGGCCAATTTTGACATCGTAACCCTGCTCGCGGGCCTGGGCTTCGGTCAAGCCCATAGATGCCACCTGCGGATGGCAGTAGGTGGCGCGTGGCATCATTGTGTAGTCGAGCGGCTGAGTTTCTTCGCCGGCGATGGCCTCGACCGCGGTAACGCCCTGAGCCGATGCGACGTGAGCCAGGGCCAACTTTCCGGTAACGTCGCCGACTGCATAGATGCCGGGCACATTGGTAGCCATGCGGTCGTCGATATTGATGTAACCCCGATCGGTGTCCACGCCGACGGTTTCCAGGCCCAGGGATTCGGTGTTGGGTTGCAGGCCGATGGCGACCAGGACCTTGTCGTAGCGCAGGGTTTCGGTGGCGGCGTCCTTGTCGATGGTAAGGGTAACGCCGGTTGCATCGGCGCTGGCCGCCGTAACACCGGCGCCGGTACGCAGCTCGATGCCCTCGCGACCGAAGGCCCGTTCCAGCTGCTGGCTGATTTCTTCATCTTCGTTGGGCACGAGGCGGGGCAACAATTCGATTATGGTTACTTTGGCGCCGTACATTCGGTACACGTAGGCGAATTCCACGCCGATGGCGCCGCCGCCGACGATGGCGATGGAATCCGGTACGTCGTCAGCAACGATGGCTTCCCGACTGGTGATGATGCGTTGGCCGTCAATCGGTAGGGGCGGTATGCTGCGGGGCCTGGCTCCGGTGGCCACAATGATGTTGCGCGCGCTCACGCGGGAGGTTTGGCCATCGGCTCCGGCCACGTCAATGGCGGTTGGCGAGGCGATGGTGGCTTGCCCGGCAATGTGGTCGACGTTGTTTTTGCGGAGCAGGAAACCGATGCCGCGCGTCATCCGGTCGACGACCTGCCGGCTGCGTGCTACTGCAACGCTGTAATCCGCGCGGAAGTTGTCAAAATGCAGTCCGAACTGGTCGGCCCGATGGATGTAGGAAAGGATTTCGGCGTTTTTGAGCAGGGCCTTGGAGGGGATGCAGCCCCAATTAAGACAGACGCCACCGAGGGCGTCCCGCTCGATGACACAGGATCTGAGGCCGAGCTGGCCGGCTCTGATGGCCGCAACGTATCCGCCCGGCCCGCTACCTATAACTGCTACATCATACTCGGAATCGGTTGCCATTAATCTATCCAGACTGCCTGAGGTTGGGGTATGAGCAATGGATTGATTCAGACAATCGCAGGCGCAAACGCGGGATTGCTCGCCGACGATTTCCCGCCACGGTTGACTGATGCATTATAGCGTCCGTAGTGGGGTGCGGCAAGTTGGTGTACCCGTTCATGCGTATCCGCTTTGTCATTGCGAGCGTAGCGCGGCAATCTCGTCGCTGTAGCAGCCGTGGTTGGCTGGCGGGCGCTCAACGTCATCGAGATTGCCACGTCCCTCGACGAGCTCGGGATGACCGGGCGCTCCTCGCAATGACCAAGGGCCGGCGCTCCTCGCGATGACAAACGGCTGGTGTGGATTGACGAGATGGGTGCGCGCAAGGGCGCGGCGGTGGCGGTCGCCTGATGGGTCTGTTAGAATTGTGGAACCTGAATTGGAGTTGATACGACGATGCGCATTGCTGGTCTCGGGCTCCCCGAACTACTCATCATCCTGCTGGTGGTGCTGCTGGTTTTCGGCGCCTCTCGGTTGCCGGGAGTTGGCTCTGCCCTGGGCAAGGGCATTCGATCGTTCAAAACGTCGGTAACCGGCGAGGACGAAAAGCCTGGCACGGAGACCGGAACCAACGAACACAACGCCTGACCGACGGTCTACGTTCATCAGGGATCCCTGAAACGCCGGAATTTGGGGCGCGCGTAACACCGCGTCCTTTTTTGTGCCCGCGTTATTCGCTAGCGGCGCTGGCGCTAGGCCGTGGACGCGGAACGGCGGCCGGCAAAACGGGCCAGCAGGATTCCCAACTCATACAGAATGATCAACGGGCCGGCGACGATGGCCTGGTTGACCGGGTCAATGGTGGGCGTGATGGCGGCGGCGATTACGAAAGATGCCACCAGCCAGAGGCGGCGGAACCGGGCGAAACCGCCAGCCCGCACGATGCCCAGAATAGCCAATACGTACATCACCAGCGGAGTTTCGAAAGAAATGCCCAGCCAGAACAGCAGCCGCAGCATAATGCTGATCAGGTTGCTGATGCGGATGAGTGGTTCGGCGACGTCTCCACCGAAGGTGAGCAGGAATTTCAGGGCCGGTGGAATCATCACGAAGTATCCGAACGCCATTCCGCCGACGAACGCCAGCAACGCCGCCGGGAGGAAGGAAAACAGTATTCTCCGTTCGCGCGGGGTCAAACCGGGCGCGACGAACCGGATGGCGTTGTACAAAATGACGGGCAGCGCCAGCACGAAGCCACCCAGCAACGACACGCGCACCGTAGTACCGAGCAACTCGGTTACCTCGGTGTAGATGGGTCGGAATCCGTCGCCGCCGGCCACTTCCCGGGCGGGTCGGATCAGAAACTCAAAAATATCCAGGTAGAAGTAGAAGGCAACCGCGGCCCCGATGAGTAGCGCCACGACGCAGATCAACAGGCGGGTGCGCAGTTCCCGGAAGTGTTCCCCCAGCGAAACCGGTTCGCTCATCGTCGTCAGGATACGCGGGTGTCTGGATCGGTTGGAGACTCGACCGATGCCTCGGTCCGGACTGCTGGCGTCGCGTCGTCTTGGGCTTGCAGGTGCGCCGGCATGGGCAGGGGTGCAGACGGCGGCTGGGACGGAGCATCCGGCGGGGGGGTTGCGGAGGGTGCATCACGCCGGTTGATGTCATCATCCGTGACGGATGCAGCGTCCATCACGTCGGTGAACGTGCGCCGGGCTTCTCGCACCACCTTGCCGATGGTACGGGCGGCGTCCATAGTTTTGCCCGGCCCCAGGGCGATGAACGCAACCAGCAGGATCACCACCATTTCCATCGTGCCGATGCCGAATACGTTCATGGCTGATTCGGAGGGTCGTGCGGAAGTTCATGCGGTACGCGAAACGGGCACTCGCTAAGGCAGCCGTCGGGGACGGAGGCGTCGGTGTCGGACGGCAGGTTGTAGCCCAGGTCGGCGAGCATCTCCACGACGCGACACACGGGCAAACCCATCACGTTTGAATAGCACCCGTGCAGCAGGTTGGCGGGCCGGAAGTCATCATCCTGAATGGCGTAGGCGCCGGCCTTGTCCATTGGCGTGCCGCTGGCGATGGAGCGTTCCATCTCGGCGTCGGTGAACTCGCGCATCAACACGTCTGCCGACATGGAGTCGGTGAGGCAGCGGCCCGTGGCGGCATCGAAGATAGTCATTCCGGTGATCACCTGATGCTGCGTGCCTCGCAAACGGGTCAGCATGGCCCTGGCATCCTCGGCATCGCCCGGCTTGGCGATGGATTCGCCGTTCAGCACGACGGTACTGTCCGCTCCGATGTAGTAACCGGCAGCCGGGTTTTCCGCAACCGGGTTTTCGGCAGCCGCTGAGGCGAGGGCTTTCTCGCGAGACAGGCGGCGCACCATGTCCGTAGCAGATTCGTCCGGGAGCTGATCCTCTCGGATGTTGGATGGCGCCACCCGGAATTTGATGCCCAAACCGGACAGCAGTTCGCGTCGGCGCGGTGACGCGGAAGCCAACACGACATCCGCGGCGGTCGGTTTCAGCGTCAACGTGGCCACGCATTCGACGTGATGGGTCTGCGGGAACATATCCACCGGCTGAACCGACTCTACGCGATAGCGGCGGCACAGGGTGCGCAGGTCTCGCGCCAGGGTTTCCGGGTTGCAGGACACGTAGGCGATGCGTTTGGGGGCCTGTCGGAGCAACGCGTCCAGCGCCGGCTGCTGGCACCCGGAACGGGAAGGGTCCAGCACTACGGCGTCCAGAGTTTCCTGGAGGTCGGGCAGCACTTCTTCCACCTTGCCGGTTACGAACCGCACGTTTGCCAATCCGGCAGCGTTTTCGAGGGCATCAGCGATGGCGGCGGTCGATTCCTCTACTGCGATAACCTGTTCCGCATCGGGTGACAGCAGCACGGCGAAGGTGCCCACGCCGGCGTAGGCGTCCAGCACCGTTTCGCGACCGGTCAACTGCAACGCGTCGCGCACCAACTGCACCAGTCGCTCGGCCTGGGCGACGTTTACCTGGAAGAAGGACGGCGAGGCGACCCAAAACTCCTGGCCAGCCACCGACTCCCGATACTTTTTCTGTCCGCTGGTTATCGATATTTCCGGGTCATCCAGCGTGGGCTGGATCAGGTAGTCGCCGGTTACGGAGGAGGCGCGGATGGACAGCTGCGAGGTCTCGGAGGCGTGGCCCTGCAACTCAGCAAGCAGGTGGTTGATGCCATCGTGCATCAGCATGCATCGGTCGATGCGGACGAAGCGGCGGCGCTCGCGGTGTACGAATCCCAATGCCCCGGTGGAACGCCACACGGTGAAGCGGGCATGGTTGCGATAACCGTGCGGTTCGGGCGCTGGGATTGCCTCCAGAACCGGTGGCTGGTGGAACGAGCCGATGCGTTCCAGGGCGTCGCGCACGATGGCGGTCTTGATGCGGAGCTGCGCCTGGTAGTCGACGTGCTGCCACTGGCATCCAGTGCATTGGCCAAAGTAACCGCAAGGAGGATCCACGCGGTCGGGCGATGGCTCGATAACCCGAGTAACCTGAGCGGATACGTACCGACGGCGGCGGGCGATAATTTCCGCTTCCACTGTTTCGCCGGGGATACCGCCAAAGACGAAAATATCCTCGTCAGCATACCTGGCCATTGCCTCGCCGAGACGACCCCAAGAATGCAGGGATAATTTCACGATGTCGCCTCTTTCGAGAGGCCGCGCGGAAGCTGCAACTACGGTGTCTACCATGGGAAACATACTATCATTTATCGCGCAGCCCACGTATCGCGCAGCCCACACGCCTGGCCGGGCGAGCTCACGCGTACCCACTTAATCTGTCATTGCGAGGAGCGCCCGCTCATCCCGAGCTCGTCGAGGGACGTGGCAACCTCGATGAGGTTGAACATACGTCGACGAACCGCCGTTGCTACGACGACGGGATTGCCACGCTACGCTCGCAATGACAAAGTGGGTACGCCTGACGACAAAGCAGGTACGAGTGAGGACAAAGTGGCACGGGTGACGACCGTGGCTCGGTTGACCGACCGAATGGGCGGGTATAATATTATCGACATCCGGCGTCCGCAATCGGTACCGCTGCAGGGCGCCCGCTGCCAAGCGTCAATCAGATTAACCCATTAGACCCGTAGAGGAGGGCATGATGCCTGAACCGATAGATGTGACCGGCGACAACTGGCAAGCCAGCGTAATGGATTCGGAGTTGCCGGTGTTGGTAGATTTCTGGGCCGAGTGGTGCGGGCCGTGCAAGATGATTGCCCCCGCGGTCCACGACCTGGCGCTGGAATATGAAGGCAAACTGAACGTAGCCAAGCTGGATGTTGACAACGATCCCGACATCGCGGCGAAGTACGGCATCCGCAGCATCCCGGCGCTGATTTTCTTCAAGAACGGCCAGCCGGTCGACCAGATCATCGGCGCGCAGCCCAAGCCGGCGCTGAAGCGCAAGATTGAAGCGGTGCTGGAGAGCTAACCCGTCTGACCCTGGGAGTGGATGGGGCCCGGTGGCTCTTGCGGACTTCAAATCCGTTATGCCTCGTGACGAGCGGGGTAGGTGGGTTCGACTCCCTCGCACTCCCGCCAGGGCTCCCGTCGGCGGCTAACGTAGCTGAATCCGGTAACGTGGCTACAACCCGCACCCGATAAACCAATCCGGTCCTGACGCTGCGTCAGGACCGGATTTTTTATTGACGTGGCTGGTTGGTTATCAGGTACGGGCGTCCCCGGCGTCGTCAGTATCGGCCTGGCGCTCTGGTTCGGGTTCGGGCTCGGATTCCTGATCGTCCTGGTTCTGGCCGGTCATGGCTGCCTGCATCTGTTCGGTCCAATTCTGGAACCAGCGGCGAAACTCATCCAGGGCCGGCGGAGCGACGTAAATCACTTCAACGTCGCTGGGGAATTGCACCTGGTGACGTTCGTTGACCAGCAGCAGGCCAGATTCGTCCTCGCCAAGGGTGGTGTCGATGGCGTTGGCGATAAATTCGTAACGACGGCGATTCGCCTCGGCGTACCACTCCTGCAACCGGACGGCCACGGCCTGGCTCATCAACGGCCCCATGAGGCAACGTTGCAGGTCCAGAGTCTCCGCCAGTATCTCGATTGATTCAGTGGATTCCAGGGTGGCGCCGGCTTCGGTAAGGGCACGGACGACGGCGTGGCTGCCCGGGCCCATCGCCTGCAGGTAACCCATTCCCGCTGCTCCGCCCTCCGGGATGTTCTCGTGATAAACGTGGGTGATGCTGCCGAGGGCGTTCTGCACGGCGCGCACCTGCACGTCCACCTGCTCCCAGTACCGGCTGACGGCTGCGGCGCCTTCCTCTGGTATGTGTTCGGCCGGCGCTGGGATCTGAACCAGCGGGGCCAGCAGCAACTTCCGCTTGCCGTCGTAGTTGGCCGACGCCGGCCGGTTAATTCTGCCCAATTCCCCTGATGCCATAAGCGCGTTGGTCCCCCGTGCAGTTTCCTGAAGATATGATAACGCGAGAGTTGCCGCGACCCAAGTGGCACGGCAACGGCATTGTGGTCGAAAGACAGGTTGGGGAACTGGTCATTGACCAGTGCGCGGCCAATCCCCCGCGCCGCGTTGGCAATGACGGGCTGATTCGCACACACGCCAACGCAGGAACACTCATGCGTACCCACTTTGTCATTGCGAGTAGCACAGCATTAACCTGTCATTGCGAGGAGCAAAGCGACGTGGCAATCCCGATGAGGTTGAACACGCGTCGGCGAACCGCCGTTGCTACGGCGACGCGATTGCCACGCTACGCTCGCAATGACAAAGTGGGTGCGCGTGAGCGCAGGAACCGTATTGCCGGAACGGTAGCGCTCTGCTAACCTTGCCAGACGACTGCCGCGCGGAGCGTTACTTGACTCAGCCGATCCCGAAACAGGCCTCCCTATTCATTACCTGCATTATCGACCAGCTTTACCCCGAGGTGGGCGTGAGCGTGGTGCGGGTTTTGCGCCAGCAGGGTGTCAGCGTGGATTTTCCGTCCGGCCAAACCTGCTGCGGGCAGCCGCTCTACAACTCGGGTTTTACCGCCGAGGCCAAACGGTTGGCGGTGCGCGTCCTGGATGCTTTTGAGGGTGGCGACTACGTGGTTGTGCCATCCGGGTCTTGCGGGGCCATGATGCGGGTGTTTTACCAGGATTTGTTCGCTGACGACCCTGCGCTGCTGCAACGCGCCGAAGCACTATCGAAGCGGGTGTACGAGTTCACCGAGTTTCTGGTGGATGTGCTGGGAGTGGGTGACATTCCCATTGCTGCCGGTGCGGAGGGTTCGACGTTGACCTACCATCCGTCCTGCCATTTGTTGCGGGAGATGGAGGTTCGGGATGCGCCGCGGCGATTACTGGACGGGTCGGGCGTGTCGGTAACCGATTTGCCGAATGCCGAACAATGCTGCGGGTTCGGTGGGACATTTGCCATCAAGTATCCGCACATTTCGGAAGCGATGCTGGCCGACAAAGTTGATTCCATCATTGAGAGCGGCGCCGACACCATCACCGCCTGCGACATGGGGTGCCTGATGCACATTGGCGGGGCGTTGAGTCGACGGGATTTGCCGGTACAGGCACGCCACATCGCCCAGGTGCTGGACCGACCGGCGGACTGACCGATGGCCGACGTTAAAACCAGAGAGTTTAAGCCAGCAACGCGCGCCGCGATCGTGGATCCGCAGCTACGCCAGGCTTTCAAGCGCGCCGGCGAAGGCTTTGATAATGCACGCCGGGAGGCCGTCGACGAGGTTACGCCGGAGGTGTGGGAGCAGTGGCGTCAACAGGCCCGCAGCATCAAGGAACACACCATCGGGCATCTGGACTACTACCTGGAGATGCTCGAGCGCAACGTCAGCGCCGCCGGCGGGCAGGTTCACTTCGCAGCGGACGCGGCGCAGGCCAACGCCATCGTCAGCGAAATCGTGCGCACCCGAGGCCTGAAGGTTGCCACCAAGAGCAAGTCAATGGTGTCCGAAGAATTGGGGCTGAACCACGTTCTGGAAGCTCAGGGGGTGGAGGTTTTCGAGACCGACCTCGGCGAGTACATCATCCAACTGGCCGAGGAGACCCCTTCGCATCTGGTGGCGCCGGCCCTGCACAAGACGCGCGGCCAGGTTGCCCGATTGTTCGCCGACCAGCTCGGGGTGCCCTACTCAGACGACATTGAGGAGATGGCGAGAGTAGCCCGCGTGGTGTTGCGCCAAAAGTTTATGGACGCCGATCTAGGTATCAGCGGCGCCAATTTCCTGGTGGCCGAAACCGGCACGCTGGTCATTATTACCAACGAGGGGAACGGGCGCTTGTGCACCTCCGCGCCGCGCGTCCACATCGGCATCACGGGCATGGAGAAGGTCATTCCGTCACTGCAGGACCTGGCGGTGTTCCTGCGACTGCTGCCCCGCTCGGCCACTGGACAGCGGATTACGTCCTACGTCAGCATGGTTACCGGCCCCCGGCGAACCGACGACGAGGATGGGCCGGAGGAGTTTCACTTGGTCATTGTCGACAATGGACGCAGCACGTTGCTGCGTGATCCCGAGCTGCGAGAATCGCTGTATTGCATCCGTTGCGGTGCGTGCCTGAACGTGTGTCCGGTGTACCAACGGGTGGGCGGCCATGCCTACGGATGGGTTTACCCGGGGCCGATTGGCTCCATCGTTACGCCGGCGCTGGTGGGCGTGGCGCAAGCCAAGGATTTGCCCCACGCATCCACGCTGTGTGGAGCGTGTCGGGAAGCTTGCCCGGTGCAAATCAACATACCCAGGATGCTGCTGCACCTGCGGCACAAGCTGGCGGAAAGTCCGGATTCCCAGGAACGCACCGCCTCGGACACCGACACGTTGATGGCCCGTGGTTTCGCAACCGTTATGTCGAGTCCGGCGTTGTTGAAAGTGGCGCGCGGTTTGGGTCGGCTGGCCCTGAAACCGTTGGCCAAACGCGGCAAGATCGGCCCGTCGCGCCTGCCTTTCCTGTCCCGCTGGACGGCATCGAAAGACCTGCCGGCTCCACCGGCCCGTTCGTTCAGCGACGTGTGGCGCGACGAACTCTCCCGTAGTGACGGTTAGCGGGCAGTCGGGCGATGTAACGGTATCCCATCCTGTTGAATTCCGAGTATTCTGAAATGTCATTGGGTATCCCAACTGCTGAATTTCTGGCGTCAGTGCGCGATGCGCTGGGGCGTGAGGCAGTGCCGCCGGAGACTCCTTATCTGCATCTCACCGAGGATGTCGCGGCCCTGGAATCGCAGGCTGTTGAGATTCGCCAGCGCATCGCCGAAGAATTGCCGGCGCTGATGGATGGTTTGGCGACCACCGCCGAGCTGCAGGGCTGGAATGTCCGGCGAGCCGCTGGCGGGGAAGATGCGGTGGATTATGTTGTGTCGTTGGCACAAAGTCTCGGGATCGACTCGGCCGCGCGCTCGGAGCAATCGGTGTTTGACAGCGTGCCGGTTGACGGCGCGTTGGCCGGCGTCGGGGTGTTGTGCTGGCCGGCGGTGTATCCGTCTGAGTCAGACCGCGATTCAGTGCGCCGGCGTCTGTCCGAAACTGGCATGGGCATCACCGGGGCCGACTACGCCATCGCTGAAACCGGATCGGTGATCGTGCTGCCTCGCCGGGGGTTGAGCCGGCTGGTGTCAGTGGTGCCGCCGGTGCACGTCGCCATCGTCAGACCCCAGGATGTGCTGGGCACGCTGGACGACCTGTTCGCGCTGCGACGCCTGGAGTATCACGGCAACGAGGGCGAGATGGGCAGTTATCTGAATTTCATCACCGGGCCGAGCCGGACGGCGGACATTGAATCGACCATTGTCGTGGGCGTGCACGGGCCGCGAGAAGTTCACCTGGTATTACTGGACACGGAGCAGGCGGACAAGGAGTAACGGCGATGCCAATGCGAGTCGGGTTTTTACAATTTCGGCGCCAGATGCTGGAGCAGGAATTGGCCAACATGATCGAGGTGTTCCCCATTTTGGGAATCCACAAGGCCATTCTCATCGGCGACATGGTCAGCGAGGACTATTCGCCCAGCAGCAGCATCGATTTTGTTTTTGTGCACGAGACCGACCGTCCCTTTGGCCGCCGGGCCGATTTCTTCTCCTATCACATTGGCTCACAGGTGGGGATGACGGCTCAGGTTTACACTCCAGAGGAGTTCGACGAGTTGAAAGACACGCTGCCGGCGCTGTATCGGGCCTGCACACAAGGAAGGGTGGTTTTTGATGCCTGATTTTGCTGCGGAAGGCCAGCGCTGGTTCCGGCAGGCGGAGCGCGACCTGGAAGATGCCAGTTTCAACCGGCAGGGCGAGCGGTTCAACGTGGCCTGTTTCCTGTGTCAGCAGGCCGCTGAGAAAGCGGTGAAGGCGTACCTGTATCGGCGGGGCGCCGAGGACGTGTGGGGCACCTCTCTAATCGACCTGTGCGAAGACGCCAAGATTTTCGAGATGTTTTTCGACACCATCAAGGCTGAAGCGCGCCAACTGGACAAGTACTACGACATTACGCGCTATCCGGCGTTCCTGCCGAGCGGCATACCAGCCGAGGCGTTTGACGATGTGGACGCCGAGCGCGCGATGGAATTGGCCGGCATCGTGGTCGACTTCGTGGCGCAGCGCATCAACTGAACAGCTGGCGTGGTTGAACGTCGCCCGGGGCCAAACGTCAACCTACACCTGGGTCTCATGCGTACCGACTTTGTCATTGCGAGCGCAGCGTGGCAATCTCGTCGCCGTAGCAACGGTGGTTCGCCGAAGTGTCTTCGACCCCATCGAGATTGCCACGTCGCTATGCTCCTCGCAATGACAGATTAATGTGGATACGAGTGACGCGCCTGGGTCTCATGCGTACCGACTTTGTCATTGGGGGCGCAGCGCGGCAATCTCGTCGCCGTAGCAACGGTGGTTCGCCGAAGTGTCTTCGACCTCATCGAGATTGCACGTCCCTCGACGAGCTCGGGATCAGCGGGCGCTCCTCGCAATGACAGATTAATGTGGATACGAGCGACGCGCCTGGGTCTCATGCGTACCGACTTTGTCATTGCGAACGTAGCGTGGCAATCTCGTCGCCGTAGCAACGGTGGTTCGCCGAAGCGTCTTCGACCTCATCGAGATTGCCACGTCCCTCGACGAGCTCGGGATCAGCGGGCGCTCCTCGCAATGACAGATTAATGTGGGTACGAGTGACGCGCCTGGGTCTATACATTGCCGCCGAATATCTCGGCCAATCGTTCCTGACGATAGGAGAAAATCCGGTTCAGGTCGCGGCGCACCAGCAGGCGGTCGGTTAGCCAGCCGCCGAGTACAGAGTATTCCACAACGTCGCGCACCAGCGTCCCGCCACGGTCGGGCGTGAAGGTGTGCAGGTGATGCCAGTAGCGGTATGGGCCGCTGATTTGCTCATCCACGAAGGAGTGGGGTGGGTCCCATTGGGTGATGCGACTGCGCCAGGACATGGGGAAGCCGTGCAATCGCAGCCGGTAGTCGATTTCGATCCCGGCAACCATTGTGATTGGGGCCTGGGTGAGCACGCGAAAATGGAGCAACGACGGCGTGAGCAGCTCCAGGTTGAACGCGTCGGCGTAAAAATCAAAGATTTCATCGGGCTGGCGAGGCAACCATTGGACGCTCTCCAGGGTGAACATTCCCGTGCCCAATGCGTCAGTGCTGCGCGTTTTTACCGAGGTTGTAGAGGCGCAAGGCCCGTTCGGCGGCGCGCTCCAGCAATTCCGCCCCCTGTGCGAGACTGGATGCCAGATCGGTCGGTTCTTCGGCGATGGAAATGATCGCGTCGATGCCGTGGTCATACAGCACGTCATAGCCGGATCCCAAACCGCCGGCCAGGAGCAGGGTAGGGACGCCGAACGCCCGGCTGCGGCGGGCGATGCCCACCGGGGCCTTGTCGAAGGCGGTGGAGCGGTCGGCGCGGCCCTCGCCGGTGATTACCAGATCGGCGGTGGCGGCGTGGCTATCGAAGTCCAGCACGTCGCACACCATATCGATGCCGGAGCGCAATTCGGCGTTGGTGAAGGCAATCAGGCCGGCTCCCAGGCCGCCGGCGGCGCCCGACCCGGCAGTATGCAACACATCCACGCCCAGGTCGGACGCTATCACGCGCGCCAGGTTGGCCAGGCACTGGTCGAGTTCGACGACGATTACGGGAGTGGCTCCCTTCTGTGGTCCGAAGATGGCGGACGCTCCGGTGTCGCCGCACAGTGGGTTGGTAACGTCGGTAGCGCCGATAATGGTGGCGTCGACCAGACCGGAATGCAGGCCGGTGGTGTCGATGCGATTCAGACCGGATAGCGCCGCGCCGCCGGGTGGTAACTCGGCGCCGCTGGCGTCCAGGAAACGCGCGCCCAGAGCCGCTGCCATGCCGGTGCCACCGTCGTTGGTGGCGCTGCCGCCCAGACCCACGATGATGCGATTGAAGCCGCCGTCCAGCGCGGCGCGCATTAGCTCGCCAGTGCCGAAGGTGGTGGTAGTGCGGGGATTGCGGCGGTCGTCGGGCACGAGGGCCAAACCGGAGGCCAAGGCCATCTCGATGACGGCGGTGCGCCCGTCGCCCATGACGCCCCACTGCGCGGTGCGGTGTTCTCTCAACGGGCCGGTAACCGGGGCATCGAAGAAACGACCGCCGGTGGTTTCGATGAGCGCAGCCAGTGTGCCGTCGCCGCCGTCGGCGACCGGGATCAGCGTGGTTTCGGCGTCGGGGATGGCGCGCAACACACCCCGCTGGATGGCGAGGGCAGCATCGCGAGCGCCGATGCTCTGCTTGAAGGCCTGGGGGGCGATGACGACTCGGAGCGGCATAACCCGATTATACCGCAGGCGTTTGGTGGCAAACGGAGGGCCGGATGTGCCACTGGCAACGCCCGCCGGTTGCTCACGCGTACCCGCATTGTCATTGCGAGGAGCATAGCGACGTGGCAATCGCGACGAGGTTGAACGCGCGTCGGCGAACCGCCGTTGCTACGGCGACGAGATTGCCGCGCTACGCTCCCAATGACAGAGTAGGTGTGCGTGAGCCGCCGTAACAGTTCAGAGTAGAGGGGAAACGAGCAGCTGACGGCAGGCGGCGAGAGGATTTAGACCTTGGGCGCGCCAGGTGCCGAAGATGGATGCCAGCGTCATCTTGCGCTCGGTGCCCTGCTCCGAGCGGGTGCCGCCGCTGATCTTGCGGCTGATGACCAGATGGCGCAGGCTGCGTTCGGCGGCGTTGTTGTCTGAAGGCACGTCCGGTTCGGCCACGAATACGAAGAGTTCCTTGATGTGGCGCTCGATGCGTCGGCACAGCTTGGCCTGGGTTGCCGACGGGTCGTGCCGGAAAGGCTGGCCGAGGGCCAGCAGTTGTCGTTCCAGGGCCAGTTGGGCGGTGCGCCGCCGCTTGGCCTGGGGATGAGTGAAGGCTTTGGCCCGGTCGTAAATCCCGTGGACGGCGTCGGCCCACCTGGCCAGTGGCGCAGCATCGGGGTAGCGGGTGCGCTGGTCGTGGATGTCCCGCAGCAGGTGGGCCCAGCACCGCTGCTTGGGGCCGTCATAATGGTGGTAGGCGGCGTAGAAATCGCTGACCAATACTCTGGAGAAAGCATCGCTCAGCGCCTCGTCCACGACTGTTTTGCCCCGACCCCGCCGCAGGAAGTAGCGTTCGGTGGGGGTGCTGAAAGTCCACACGTAGCCGTTGGCCCCGCTCTGACGCCAGCCGGTTTCGTCGGCGTGGACCACTGGGCTGGCGCGGATGCGGTCCAGGATCGCGGCCACTGCCGGTTGGGCCCGCTGCGCCGTGCGATGGATGGCGCTCACGATGGCCCCCACGCTGAGGCGCAACTGGTGCACGGTGTCCAGATACCACTGGACGCTGCGGATGGGCAGCCGCCCCTCTTCCCGCAGCGTGGCGATCAGGCTGAGCAGGTTGACGCCGAGGCGCTGCTGACCCAAGACCACGCCGCCCAGTTCCGCCGGAGGTGTGCAGCGCCGTCGGCAGGCCGGGCAAGTCCGAGCAATGTAGACGTGCTCGGTGACTTGCGCGGGAACCACCGGCAGCTCGATGACCTCCCGAGTGCGCTGGATCCAGCCGCCGGACCGGTGGGCGCCGCAATCGGGACAGTTCTCCATCACGTGCTCCACCCGGTGGGTCGGTGTCATGCGCGGGCGGGCGAAGCCGTGGCGTCGCTGCTTGCGGGGCCCCGGCTGCGCGGGGGGCTTCCGGCCCGATTTCGCCTTGAGGCCGGGCATTCGGAGCGGGCCGCCCGGTTTCGCCTGGCCTTCCAGTTCGGCAATCCGCCGCTGCAACCGCTCAATCACCGCCTGTAACTCGGCGATGATGGCAATGAGGACAGCGCGGTCGACGGTGGTCAGGTCCACTTCAGTATCCATGCCCTGTATATGACATAACCACCGCCACCCGTGCCAGCGTTCGGCAACCCGCCTTCGGCCAATTCACCTCACCAAGTCTGAACTGTTACGAGCCGCCGGTTCAGTAGGCAACGTCCGCATGGTGTGCTACCATCATCGCGCCGCCATTAGTGCGTAACGCGCCCCGGAGTGATGGGATGCCTACCAAGCAGGAATTGAAGGACAAGGCCTTTACCGAGATTGACCAGCGCGCCGACGAGTTGATCAACTTGTCGAAGCAGATTCTGGCCAATCCGGAGCCGGGGTTTCGCGAGTTCAAAACGGCGGCGCTGGTGGGCGAAAAGTTTGCGCAGATGGGCGTTCCCTTCCGCAGCGGCCTGGGCATGACGGGGTTGCGCGGCGAGATAATCGGCGGCACCGATGGCCCGACCATGGCCATCCTGGGCGAGCTGGACAGCCTGATCGTCAACGAGCATCCCCATGCCAACTCGGCCACCGGCGCCGCCCACGCCTGCGGCCACCACTGTCAGATCGGGATGATGCTGGGCGCAACCATGGGTCTGATGCACGCGGACGTGTTGCCTAACCTGAGCGGGCGCATCATCCCCATCGCGATGCCGGCCGAGGAATACATCGAGATTGAGTACCGGGACGGGCTGCGGCGGGCCGGTCAGATTGAATTTCTGGGCGGCAAACCGGAGTTCATCCGGCTGGGTGAGTTCGACGACGTTCACCTGGCCATGATGGTGCATACCACCAGCACACCCGCCGAAAAGCAGTTGTGCATCAGCGGCACGAGCAACGGCACACTGGCCAAGAAAATCCAGTTCATTGGCAAGGGCGCCCACGCCGGCGGGTCGCCGCACCTGGGCATCAACGCGCTGAACGCAGCGACGCTGGCGCTAACGGCCATCCACTTTAACCGGGAGACCTTTCTGGATAGCGATACCGTGCGGGTGCATCCCATCATCACCAAGGGCGGAGAGGCCGTTAGCGCGGTTCCCGCGGATGTGCGGATGGAGACCTTCGTGCGCGGTCGCACGCGGGAAGCAATCACGGACACCAATCGCAAGGTGGACCGTGCGTTGCGTGCTGGCGCAATGGCCCTGGGTGCAACGGTAAATATCCAGACCATCCCCGGCTACCTGCCGTTGATGCAGAATCAGAAGATGGCGGGCATTTTCGAGGCCAACGCCAACACCCTGGTTGGCTCCGAGAACGTGGCTAAAATCCAACACCGCACCGGCAGCACCGACATGGGGGACGTAAGCCACCTGATGCCGGTGATCCACCCCTACGTTGGCGGCGCCACCGGCCTCGGCCACGGGGCGGACTACGTGGTCCAGGATTACCAGCTGGCCGTCATCACCGCCGCCAAGTCCATGGCTGCGACCGTGATCGACCTGCTGGCCGATGGAGCCACTGAAGCCCGTCAGGTTATTGCCAACCACCGCCCGGAAATGACCTCTCGCGAATACGTGAAATTCATGCGGTCGATGGCATCCGAGGAAACCTTCTTCGACGCCTAGCGTGCCGCCATAGTCCGCCGCTATTACCACCGCCGATAACACTCGACCTGCAGGCCCACACCAATGCCAACACGAGAAGAACTGAAAGCCGCGGCCTGTGAGGCTATCGACCGGCGTTCCGATGACCTGATTGCCGTCGCGAAAGACATTCTGAACAACCCGGAACCCGGCTACAGTGAGTACCGGACCGCGCGGGTGGTGGCCGAGCAGTTCGCCAAACTTGGCATCAAGTTCCGGTCGGGACTGGCGCTGACCGGCCTGAAGGGTACGGTGAAGGGCGGCGCGGGAAACGGGCCCCGGGTTGCCATCATTGGAGAGCTGGACAGCCTGATCGTCGACGGCCATCCCCACGCCGCCGCCGACACCAACGCCGCCCACGCCTGCGGCCATCACTGCCAGATTGGAATGATGATTGGCGCCCTGGTTGGCCTGACCCAACCTGAAGTGCTGGCTGAATTGAACGGCGAGATTGTACCGTTTGCGGTGCCCGCTGAAGAGTTCATCGAAGTGGCGCGCCGGCTGGAATTACGGGATAGCGGCAAGATCGAGTTCCTGGGGGGCAAGCAGGAGCTGATTCGCCTGGGCGAATTTGACGATGTGGACATGGCAATGATGTGCCACACCGCTAGCGACATGGGGGCACACTCGTTCGCCATGGGGGGCACGAGTAACGGGCATATCGTCAAATACGTGCGCTTCAGCGGACGGGCCTCCCACGCCGGCAGCGCGCCGCACCTGGGCGTGAACGCGCTGAACGCGGCAACCTTCGCGCTGCAGGCCATCAACGCCAACCGCGAGTTGTACCGTGAGCAGGACACCGTGCGCATTCACGGCATCATGACCGCCGGCGGTCAGGCGGTTAACTCAGTGCCGTCCGACGTGAGGCTGGAATGGAGGGTGCGGTCTGGCACACCGGAGGCGGTGGTTCGCAATTCCGACATCGTTGACCGTTGTTTCAGGTCCGGAGCGATGGCGGTTGGGGCCTCAGTGTCCATCACCAACATTCCCGGATACCTGCCAATGCGCCATGACCAACACCTGCTGGAGTTGATGCGTCAGAATTCGTCGAACCTGCTGAGCGAAAATCGGGTGCTGATGATGCCCGCATCGCGCAATCGCGGCGGTTCCACCGATATGGGCGACCTTAGCCATATCCTGCCATCGGTCCATCCCTACACGGGCGGCGCACAGGGCGCCGGACACAGCAACGAGTATCTGATTACCAACTACGAGCAGGCAGTGGTGAATCCGGCCAAGATAATGGCGATGTCGGTCATCGACTTGCTGGCCGAAGGCGGCGCGAAAGGTCGTCAGGTGATCGCGTCGTTCCGACCCTCGATGAACCGTAACGCCTACCTACACTTCCAGCGTCAGCGCGCCGAGGTTCTGGAATACGACGGCGCGGCAGTCTGACCGGGTCGGTGCGGCGATGCCGGGGCGGGTGGGTTACAGTCCGGCCAGCGTCAATAGCGTCATAATTGCGCCGGCGATCAGCGGGATGGTCAGGTTGTCGTCGACGGGTATCGGGGCCAATTCCACCGCGGCAGCAACGAAGGCGGTTGCCACCACCGCCCAGGTCAATTGGCCGTAGCCCAGGGCCGACACCACCGCCCAAACCGTCAGCGCTGCCACGACGAAGGCCGCCGACCCAACTGGCGATTTACCCCAAAGCCGCGGGCCCGGCGCGCGCATTCCGACCAGCGCGGCCACCGGGTCGCCGACAGATACGAAGAGCAACACCGGTATCGCCACGATTGGGCCGAAGAAATAGAATGCAAAGAACGCGGCGATCAGAAAGTAAGTTGCACCGGTTATCTCAGCCGTTTCGGAAGTTTTCAGAATCGGCGCGAATACCCGCAAAAAGAAACGGTTTAGCCAGCCAACCCGGAACCGGCCGGTCTCCAACGCCAGGGACAGCAGCGCACCGCCGCCGAGTATCAGCATGTACTGCGTCTCGGGGATGGCGAACGCCAGCAGGGTAGTTGCGCTGGCGGCTACAAAGTGGAACAAACGACGCCAGGTGGGCGGCGCAGTGGCGCTGGGCGGGCGGTTCATGGCGACGCAGCGCTGACGATGGCCATCCACCAGCCAGCCGCCGGGCGCGTCAACCGACCGGCGGAACCGATTCGGCAGACGTCAAGACCCGGCCTAGAAATCGATGGTAACCGTGTCGCCCGCGGCCCAGCGGATCGACCTGATCATGGTGTCCTGGGGAACTTCGAAAACCATCCAGCCGTCCAGACCCGTGCCCTGGGCTAGCTGCTGCGAGTATTGCACCAGTTTAGTCTCGCCGTCGGGCTGGGTTTCTTCGAAGGTCTGGTTCCACAGGAATTCGACGCACACTGTGGGTTTCTCCGGATTGACGGGCACGGTGCAGTGGTCGCCCGGTTTTTCGGGTACGCCGGCGGGTTCGGCACGCTCACCGACGTTGACGGGGAAGTAGCGGCCTTGCAAGAAATCCCGCAACTGGGCGGACTGCTCGTCCACGTTGACCGCCGCGTTGGTGGCGGTGTGGTTTTCCACCTTCACCCGCAGCAGGACCAGCTCATGATCCGGCCTTTCCGGGGTCAATTTGTAGAGCGTGCCGTCGGTGTTGCCTGGGGCCGCGTTGCGAGGCGAAGTCGTCCAACGCAGTTCGTCGGTGCGCTCCATCGCCGCTACGCTGATGTGCAGGATGCGACCTTTGTAGAACTTGCCGATGTTGGGAGACTGGGACGAACAGGCCAGTGCGGCGCCAGTCGTCACCACCGCCACCAATACGAACACCATCCACCAGCGGGAGAGCATATTGGTTGTGCTAATCATCGGCCGTCCCACTGAGTGTGGGCAATTCCCGCAACTCGGCGATGAGGTCAACCAGGACGGCAAGCACCCGGTCGACTTCGGCGTCGGTGTTGTCCTTGCCCAACGTGATGCGAAGGGACCCGCGCGCCACGTCGGCGGTCTGCCCCAATGCCAACAGGACGTGGGAAGGCTCCAGAGAACCACTGCTGCACGCGCTGCCGCTGCTGGCGGCGATGCCCTGCAGATCCAGCCCCAGCAGAATCGACTCGCCGTCGACGCCGGCAAACGATATGTTCAGGTTGTTGGGCAACCGCTCTGACGGATGCCCGTTCAGCACACAGTCTGGAATGCGGCGTGTGATTTCATCGACGATGCGGTCGCGCAACCCGACACACTGGGCGCCGACGGCGTCCCGCGAATTGTCGGCAATCTCAAGGGCGGTCGCGAGACCCATGATTCCAGCCACGTTTTCGGTGCCGGAGCGACGCTCGCGCTCCTGTCCGCCGCCGGTAATGAGCGGGAGGAAAGGCACACCACGCCGCAGGAACAGTACACCAACGCCCTTGGGCCCGTAGAACTTGTGCCCCGACAGGCTCATCATGTCGACACCCAACCGCCGCACATCCAGGTCCAGGAAACCGGCGGCCTGGACGGCATCGGTGTGCATTACGATGGTGCGGTTAAGCTCCTGGCCCCTGGTCTTCACTGCGGCGGAAATGTCGGCGATGGGGTTGATAGTGCCAATCTCGTTGTTGGCGTACATCACGGATACGACGGTGGTTTCGGCGGTAATTGCGTTATAAACGCGCTGGGGGTCCACCCAGCCGTAGTCGTCAACGGGCAAATAGGTCACCTCCCAACCGCGATTTTCCAGTACCTGGCATGCGTGGAGGACGGCGTGGTGCTCGGTGCTGGCGGTAATAACGTGGCGTCCGGTTTCTTCCAGCGCGGTGGCCGCTCCCTGGATGGCAGCGTTGTCCGACTCGGTGCCGCCGCTGGTGAATACTACCTCCCGGTTGCGGCAATTGAGCACCTTGGCGACCCGTTCCCTCGCACCATCCAACGCATACCTGGCCTCCTGCCCGACGGTGTGGACGCTGGACGCGTTGCCGTAGAGCTGGGTGAAATAGGGCAACATGGCCTCAAGCACCCGAGGATCCATCGGGGTGGTGCCGGCGTGGTCAAAGTATATGTGGCCCTGAGTGGTCATATGCGAATTGCGAAGGTGGTGGGTTATTTTAGCATACGGCTACGGAGCTCACGCGTACTCACTTAATCTGGTAACAGTTCAGACTTGGTGAGGTGAATTGGCCGAAGGCGGGTTGCCGAACGCTGGCACGGGTGGCGGTGGTTATGTCATATACAGGGCATGGATACTGAAGTGGACCTGACCACCGTCGACCGCGCTGTCCTCATTGCCATCATCGCCGAGTTACAGGCGGTGATTGAGCGGTTGCAGCGGCGGATTGCCGAACTGGAAGGCCAGGCGAAACCGGGCGGCCCGCTCCGAATGCCCGGCCTCAAGGCGAAATCGGGCCGGAAGCCCCCCGCGCAGCCGGGGCCCCGCAAGCAGCGACGCCACGGCTTCGCCCGCCCGCGCATGACACCGACCCACCGGGTGGAGCACGTGATGGAGAACTGTCCCGATTGCGGCGCCCACCGGTCCGGCGGCTGGATCCAGCGCACTCGGGAGGTCATCGAGCTGCCGGTGGTTCCCGCGCAAGTCACCGAGCACGTCTACATTGCTCGGACTTGCCCGGCCTGCCGACGGCGCTGCACACCTCCGGCGGAACTGGGCGGCGTGGTCTTGGGTCAGCAGCGCCTCGGCGTCAACCTGCTCAGCCTGATCGCCACGCTGCGGGAAGAGGGGCGGCTGCCCATCCGCAGCGTCCAGTGGTATCTGGACACCGTGCACCAGTTGCGCCTCAGCGTGGGGGCCATCGTGAGCGCCATCCATCGCACGGCGCAGCGGGCCCAACCGGCAGTGGCCGCGATCCTGGACCGCATCCGCGCCAGCCCAGTGGTCCACGCCGACGAAACCGGCTGGCGTCAGAGCGGGGCCAACGGCTACGTGTGGATTTTCAGCACCCCCACCGAACGCTACTTCCTGCGGCGGGGTCGGGGCAAAACAGTCGTGGACGAGGCGCTGAGCGATGCTTTCTCCGGAGTATTGGTCAGCGATTTCTACGCCGCCTACCACCATTATGACGGCCCCAAGCAGCGGTGCTGGGCCCACCTGCTGCGGGACATCCACGACCTGCGCACCCGCTACCCCGATGCTGCGCCACTGGCCAGGTGGGCCGACGCCGTCCACGGGATTTACGACCGGGCCAAAGCCTGCACTCATCCCCAGGCCAAGCGGCGGCGCACCGCCCAACTGGCCCTGGAACGACAACTGCTGGCCCTCGGCCAGCCCTTCCGGCACGACCCGTCGGCAACCCAGGCCAAGCTGTGCCGACGCATCGAGCGCCACATCAAGGAACTCTTCGTCTTCGTGGCCGAACCGGACGTGCCTTCAGACAACAACGCTGCCGAACGCAGCCTGCGCCATCTGGTCATCAGCCGCAAGATCAGCGGCGGCACCCGCTCGGAGCAGGGCACCGAGCGCAAGATGACGCTGGCATCCATCTTCGGCACCTGGCGCGCCCAAGGTCTAAATCCTCTCGCCGCCTGCCGTCAGCTGCTCGTTTCCCCTCTACTCTGAACTGTTACTTAATCTGTTATTGAGAGGAGCATAGCGACGTGGCAACCTCCATGAGGTTGAACATACGTCGACGTACCGCCGTTGCTACGGCGACGGGATTGCCACGCTACGCTCGCAATGACAATGTGGGTACGCACGATGGCTACGGAGAGGTTGCGGATTGGGGAGCGGTTCGGGTACGGCCGACCCATTGGACCACCGGCATATTCTGGCCAGAGCCCGCTCCAGTGGGTGGATTTCTTGCCACTCTTGCGGGCAGGGGCTATATTGGGCGCAAATCGGGTTGTTGCGAGGATTGAATTATGCCTGTGGCGCAGATTAATGGCTATCAGATGCACTACGCCGTGTTTGGCGAGGACGATGCACCGACGCTGGCGTTTATTCACGGTGGGCTGGGTGGCGGTGACGGCAGCCAGGACACTATCAACCGGCAAGCCGAAGCGTTGTCTACGGGGTTCCGCTGCGTGTTTTACGATCGGCGAGCCTGCGGGGAGTCCGACGCGCCGGCCGACGGCTACGATATGTCCAACTGCGCTCGGGATTTGCGGGGGCTGCTGATTCACCTGGGTATCGCCAGCGCGCACATTTTGGGTTCTTCGGCGGGCGGTCCGATCGCTTTGCAGTTTGGGCTGGATTATCCGGAAATGACCGACAGCCTGCTGCTCATCAACACCATGACCTACTCTCAGACAGCGCAACGGGAGATTCGGCGTGCGGAGTTGCAACGGCTGAAGGAGCGCATCGCGTCGGAGGGCCGTGAGGCGGCGGTGTCGCGCGCCATATCGGAGCGGTTCCCGCAGTTGCAGGCCGAAGACCCGGAGCGGTTCGCCCGGATCGCGCAGGAGAACCTGGGCCGCATCGACGGCATCGCGGCCACCCAGCAGGCATACCTGGACATTGGCGATTCGCTGGAAAGCCGGCTCGGTGAAATCAAGATGCCTACGTTGGTGGTGCACGGCGACGCCGACAGCCGTATCCCGGTTCAGTGCGGTCGCGACCTGGCCTCGGCAATATCCCAATCTGACCTGCACATTATCCCCGGCGCCGAACACGGGCTGACGACGAACGCTGCCGCCGGTGAAACGCAACGCATAGTCCTGGACTTCCTGAGCCGCATCGGGGCTGCCGAGGCGAAAGCCGGCGCGGTGTAACCCCCACAACCGCGTTGCCAACGGCTGGGTCGGCGGCGCATCGAAACGCGACCGACAACCACCGACCAATCATCGACAATTTGCCACAGGCAAGTGAAGGAGACCAAGTTATGTCCACCGCGGGAATTGACCACATCGCGATGCCCACTGCTGACGCCAATCGGCTGATGGCGTTCTACAAGAGCCTGGGATTCTCGATCAACGACGAGGCGGAATGGCGGGCGGGCACGGCCAACATCTTTTCGATCCAGGTCGGGGATTCCAAGATCAACGTCCACCCAGAAGGTTACTTGGCCGACTACCGTGGGCCGACCGCCGTGCCGGGCTGCACCGATATCTGCTTCGTATGGGACGGTTCCGTTGAGGACTGCAAGCAGATGCTGGCCGATGCCGGCGTGGAAATTGTCCGGGGGCCGGGACCCCGGAAGGGCGCCCGTCAGCGCGGCGTGCTGCCGGCGGTAAGCCTCTACGCGCGCGACCCCGACAACAACCTGCTGGAATGGATGATTTACCAGTAACCCCGGGAGAGCGCCGCCCTCACCCCAGCCCTCTCCAGGCGGAGAGGGGCAACAGGAGAAAGGTTTGATGGTTAAGATGCTCGGTAAGCACGCCCTGGCCCAGATGCTGGTGGCCGAAGGTGTGGAGTACATATTCGGTAACCCCGGCACCAGCGAAACGCCCTTCCTGGATGGTTTGCAGGACTACCCACAGTTGCGATACATCCAGGCTTTGCAGGAAGGAACTGCGGTGGGCATGGCTGATGGCTACGCACGGGCCACCGGCAAACCGGCCTTCGCCAACATCCACATCGCCGGGCGGGTTGGCCAACGGAATCAGCGGGTTGTACAACGCCTTCCGGGGCGGCACGCCGCTGGTGCTGACCGCCGGCAACTCTGACACACGGATGCTGATCAGCGAACCGGTGCTGTCGGGCGACCTGGTGGAAATGACCAAGCAATACACCAAGTGGAGCACCGAGATCCGGCACGCGTCCGACATTCCGGTGGCCATTCGCCGGGCGTTCAAAGAGGCCAAGACGCCACCCAGCGGACCGGTGTTCGTGTCCTTTCCGTGGGACACAATGGACGAGGAGATTGAGTTTGAGGCCACGCCATCTGCGGAAGGTTATTTCCGGATTCGACCTGATACCGCCGCGGTCGCCCGGGCCACCGAGATTCTGGCGTCCGCACAGAACCCGGTAATTGTCGTTGGCGACCGCGTGGCGCAATCCGGCGCGGTGGACGCAGTGGTGCAAGTTGCCGAGCAGACCGGCGCGCGAGTGCTCGCCACGTCATATTCCGAGGTAAATTTTCCGACCGGCCACCCGCAATGGGGCGGAATGCTGAACCTGAACAGCCCGTCGACGGCGCGTCAATTCGAAAACGCCGATGTGGTGCTGGCCGTGGGCACCGATGTATTCGCGTCGTTCATGTACGTGGATGTTCCCTTCCTGAAACCCGATACGCGGCTGATCCACCTGGACAGCGCTTACTGGGAGATTGAAAAGAACTACCCCACAGAGGTTGGCATACTCGCCGACCCGGGCGCCGGTATGGCCGACCTTGCGGCGTCGCTGGATTCCGAGATGAACGGCAGCCAACGCGAGGCCGCCGCCACCCGAGCCGCCACCCTTGCTGATGTACGCCGGCGGGGCGACGAACGTTACCAGGAGCGCATCAAGCCCACCTGGGACAACCTGCCAATGCCGGTGGAGCGGATGATGCACGAACTGGCGGCCGCTGTACCACCCAATACCATTGTGGCCGACGAGGCGGTAACTTCTCGTCCGGCTGTGAACCGGGCCTTTGAATTCACCAAACCGGGGGACATCTACGGCATCCGTGGCGGAGCGCTGGGTTGGGCCATGCCGGGAGCGTTGGGCGTCAAGCTGGCGCATCCGGACCGGCCCGTGCTGGCCGTGGTGGGAGACGGGGCCTCAATGTACACGGTGCAGGCGCTATGGACGGCCAGTCGGTACAACATACCGGTGGTCTACGCCATCTGCAACAACCAGGCCTACCGTATCCTGAAGGTCAACATGGAGGTATACCTCCGCGATATGCTGGACGACCGGGAGCGGGACAGCGAATACGTGGGTATGGGATTCGCGAATCGCCTTGATCTGGCGATGATGGCGCAGGCGATGGGCGTGCACGGGGAGCGAGTGGACGACCCTAACGAAATCGGACCGGCCGTAAAGCGTGCGTTCGACAGCGGCCGGCCGGCGCTCTTGGACATTACGATCAGTGGGGCGTTGTAATGGGACGTTATTGTGGACGGATACCACTCGCCAATGCGCTTTTCTTGAGGTATGTCACCCTCTCCCATCAAGGGAGAGGGGCTTTTTGTCGACCTTGCCGGGGTTAGGGTTCGGGTCGTTCGGCCATGGCTAACACTTCGTTCCATTCTTCCGGTTTTACCGGTTGGACGGAGAGCCGTTGACCCCGTTTGGTTACCATCATATCGGCCAGCGCCGGGTTGTCTTTCAATTCTTGCAGGCTGACGAAGCGGGGCAGGCGCAGGTCGGCTTTGATGTCCACCATCATCCAGGTCGGGTTGGCCGGGTCAGACTTGGGATCGTAATAACGTGAGCCGGACTCCCATGCGGTGACATCCGGGTAACCTTCACGCACGATGCGGGCAGTGCCCACGACCCCAGGCGGCTTGGCGTTGCTGTGGTAGAACAGCACGTAGTCGCCAATTTTCATATCGTCACGCATGAAGTTGCGCGCCTGATAGTTGCGGACGCCGTCCCATTCAGCGGTCTGGTTTTCTTCAGATTCGAGGTCGTCGAATGAATACGAAGAAGGTTCGGACTTGAACAGCCAGTAGCGCGGTTCAGGCATCGTCTCGTCTCCGGTTGCCGTCGCTGAGGGTGTAATTGCTCGCCAGGAACCTAAACAGCGTCCGGGCCATGCTCGCCGGTGCGGATGCGAATGGCGTCGCGCACCGGATAGATGAAGATTTTCCCATCACCCGGGTTGCCAGTGATTGCGTTGGTGCGAATGATATCGACGGCCCGGTCGGTATCAGGGTCGTTGACGACCACTTCCAGCTTAACTTTGGGGAGCATATCGATGTGGACGGTGCCCAAGCCGCGGGAGGTGGTTACCTGAACGCCGCCCTGGGCACCGCGGCCGGTTACCTGGGTTACGGTCAGTCCCACGATGCCGGCTTCCCTCAGGGCGTCCTTTATGTTGTTGAGACGTTCGGGTCGGAAAATAGCTTCGATTTTGTTCATCTGGACAGGTTCCTTTCACCCCACGGAATCAGCGGCGGATTTGGATACCGGCGGCCTCTCGATCGAAACTGCCGGTGATCAGGTCTTCCCGCTCCTGGCGCAATACATCTTTGCGAACCCTCAGGCTGGGCGTACGGGGCAACTCGTCGCGCACCTCAATGTACCTGGGCACCTTGAAGTAGGCCAGGTGTTCGGCGCACCAGTAAATGACCTCTGCCGGCTCAACGGACTCGCCCGGTCGAGGGGTGATGTAGGCTTTCACCTCGTCTTCGCCCAGCTCCGACGGCACGGCGATGATAGCGCAGTCCAGTACCCGCTCGTGCCGTTTGATAACATCCTCGACTTCCTGGGATGAGATGTTCTCTCCCCGCCGCCGGATGACATCCTTCTTGCGGTCGACGAAGTAGAGATAGTTGTCGTCGTCCAGCCAGCCGAGGTCGCCGGTGAACAACCAGCCGTCCCGCAGCGACAGCGCGGTTTGTTCCTCGTTGCGCCAGTATCCGGGCATGGTGACCGGATTGAGGATGGTGATTTCGCCGGGCTGTCCGTTGGGCACGGGTAACCCGTCATCATCGACGATGCGCACGGTGTTGCTGAAGCGCGGGTCTGGATGCTGGCGCGGCAATCCGGACGAATTGGGGCGCCGTTCCCCACGGATGCTCTCGATGGTTCCGTAGCAGGTTTCGGTCATTCCGAAGCCGACGATGATGTCGGTTCCGAACCGCTGCTCAAAGTCGGACAGGAAATCCGGCGCGAATGCCGGCGAGCCGTAGAACAGGCGCACCGGATTGTCGGCGTCATCCGGGGATGGGTCGTTTTTGGACAACACCGGCATCATCATGCCGATGAAATTGACCACGGTGGCCCGGGCGTCGCGCACCTGCTGCCAGAAACGGGATGCGCTGAACCGATCCTGCACCACCAAAGTTGCGCCCGATGCCAAAGTCCCCATGGTGCTGTAGTACTGGGCGTTGGCGTGGAAATAAGGCAGGCAGGTAAAAAACCGGTCATCTGCGGTGGCCTGCGTCCACTGGGCGAACCCCTGGCCGGCCGACACATACATCTGGTGCGTAACCATCACGCCTTTGGGGTTGCCGGTGGTGCCCGATGTGTACTGCAGCATCGAAATGTCGGTGGGCGATACGTCGGGCAAATCGGTGAGCTCGGGCGCGTCGTTCAGCAGTCTGGCGTAGGACTGCCAGCCGTCGGGGGTGGATTCGCCGCCCACCACCAGCCGATGCCGCACACAGGGGGCGTTGTCCACGGCCGCTGTGGCCACGTCCATCAGGCTGTCATGAGCAACCAGCGCCGACGCTTCGGCGTTGTTGAGAATGTAGGCCATTTCGTCGCGGCGGTAAGCGGTGTTAATGGTTACAGAGATGCCGCCGATGAGCGCCAGGCCGAACCAGGTGTACAGCACTTCGGGCACGTTGGGCAGGAAGATGCAGACCCGATCCCCGTGGCCGATTCCCATACGCTGGAACATGGTGGCCGCCGCGCGGCAACGACCCATAAACTGCGCGTAAGTGATGTGCTGGCCGGCAATCTCCACGAACACTTTCTGCGGGTTGGCGCTGGTGACGATTTCCAGAAATTCACCCAGCGATTTCTCCCAGGACGTGCGACCGGGCTTCGGATCCAAGCCTAAAACATTGACCATACCAACAACTCAATCCAGTGGGTAAATCGGGTTTGGCTACTGGAATCACGCTACCACGCTGGTCAAAGGGAGGTCAAGCCACGCCGCCGGTCACGCGTGCCCACTTTGATCTGTCATTGCGAGGAGCGCCCGCTCATCCCGAGCTCGTCGAGGGACGTGGCAATCTCGATGAGGTTGAACTCACGTCGGTTAACCGCCGTTGCTACGGCGACGAGATTGCCACGCTACGCTCGCAATGACAAAGTGGGCACGCATGAAGCGTATCGTCAATTGACGCCAATTTGGGGGCGTCTTACACTGCTTGCAGTTGATTCCCGCCGTTGCCGATGTGTCGGCGCCAGAGAGCGTTTATGCCTGTATCCGTTGACGAACGATGCCTGCGACTGACCGATGATGATGGCCGGAGCGGGGTGCTGCTGGGGATGCGTTGCAGCGAGTGCGGCGTGTCGGTATTTGGCCCGGCCACCTTCTGCCAGGCTTGCACATCGGCGCAGTTGGAGGGCATCGAGCTGGCTGCCGACGGCGTGCTGTTCAGCTACACCATTGTGCGAGTGCCGCCGGCGGGTTGGCCCGGCCCGGTACCGTATGTGCTGGGTGAGGTCGAATTGCCGGAAGGCCCCCACGTGCTGGCCGAAGTCATCAGGTGCGATCACGATGCGTTGACCGTGGGGATGCCGGTAACCCTGGCGCTGGAAACGGTCTCAATGGGCGGAGTCGTGGAATCGGAACGCGTCGTTTACAAATGGCGTCCGAGCTAACGCCGCCAGTTAATCAGCATCTGCCGCCAATTTTCGTTTCAGAATGTCGATTCAGGAGAATTCCCGATGACTCAGTTCCGCCCCGGTCGCGAGGTAATGGTAGTCGGTGTCGGCCTGCATCCCTTTGGCAGGTTTCCGGAGCAGACCCTGTCCGATCTGGCGCGCGACGCGGTGGTGGATGCGCTCCAGGATGCCGGTGTGCCCTGGAGCGCCATTCCGATCGCCTACTTCGGCCACGTGTACTATCAGGGAATGTCGGTCGGAGAAACGACGCTGGCGCAGCTGGGTCTAACCGGCGTGCCCATCATCAACGTGGAAAACGCCTGCTCCAGCGGATCCACGGCATTCTGGCAGGCGTACTGGGGAATCACCTCGGGCGTGTTCGACATGGCGCTGGCGTTTGGAGCGGAGAAGGTTCCGGGCGGACCGGTAACTGTTACCGCCGACGACAGCCCGGCACGCTACGTGGGCGGCGACCACATGATGGCGGGGTACGCCCTGCGTATGACGCGGTACATGGAGGAAACCGGCGCACCCCCGTCCGCGCTGGCTCAGGTAACGGTAAAGGCCAGGCAGAACGCGTCGCTGAACCCCTACGCCCACCGCAAGGAAACCTACTCGGTTGAGGATGTGCTCAACTCACGCCTGATTGCCGACCCGCTGACCCTTTACCAGTGCTGTCCGACCAGCGAGGGCGGGGCGGCGGCGGTGTTGTGCGCCGCCGATGCGCTGGATGCTTACGGCATCGACCGCAACCGCGCCATCCGCATTGCGGCGGCCACGCTGACGTCCGGCTCCTACAATGGACGAGGCAGCGACCACTCGGCGTTCAGTCCCTACCGCACCGAACCGGCGGCGCTGCAAGCCTACGAAATGGCCGGCATCGGGCCGGAGGACGTTGACCTGGTTCAGGTCCACGACGCAGCCACCATCGGTGAGTTGCAGCAGATCGAAGCGCTGCACCTCGTGCCCTACGGCGAGGCGTGGCAGGCCACGGTGGCGGGCAGGACGGCCCTCACCGGCGACATTCCGGTGAACACCGACGGGGGTCTGCTGGCGATGGGGCATCCCTTCGGAGCCACCGGCATCCGCATGGTTCACGAGACGGTGATGCAACTGCGAGGCGAGGCTGGCCCGCGTCAGGTGGAAAACGCGCGGGTGGGAGTGGCGCAGTGCTCCGGCGCCGGCGACGTTACCACGGTTCACATTCTGACCAGGTAGCACTGACTAGGTAACCGCCGTGACGCGCGGGGGACGGAACGCATCGTAAAGCGCACCCGTCAAGACTGGATCACAATATGGCCAATTTTCTGGTGATGGCGGCGATGAAAGGCCGGTTCGTATCGGAGCAGGGCAACCTGTACGACAATTTTCAGATGCTGGGTTACGTGGAAGAAGCCACGCCCTTTGACGCCGTGGCCGCCTTCTTCGACCGTCCCAAGTTCCCCATCATCTGGGGCGATGTGGAGTATATGTGGGCGGAACGGCTCGCCGAAGACCCGGGCAACGCCCACCACGGCGACTACGAGCGCGTGTACATTGCCTCGTTGCGCGAACGCTGGGAAGGGCAATCGCGAAACTAGACGGTCAACCGGCCAGACCAGAGAGCCGGCGCAAATTATTTCGTCGGCTCATTTGCCCACTCCGGGACCAGGCTAAAGACTGGCAGCCTTGTCGCGAAGGCGGCTGAATTCGGTGCGGAATCCCTCCGACATGGCGCGCCGGTCGGTTCCGTGCAGAACGAAGCGCGCGCCCTGCTGAATCCAGTATTCGGACAGTTCCGGCGTCTGGTGGTGCACCAACGTCGGCAAGCCACTGGCTTCACACTTGTCGATAATGCCCTTGACGGTGGTTTTGTACACTTCCTGAGCGTAGTCGTCAGGAACGCCCAGCGAGATGCTCATGTCGTTGGGGCCTACGAAGATTGCGTCGATGCCCGGTACACCCAAAATGGCGTCCAGGTTGTCGACGGCGGCCTGGCTTTCAATGCCGATAATGCAGATGTTGTCCCGATTGCGGGCTTCGAGGTACTCGCGGCTGGCAGAGCTGGGGAACTCGCCGGTGGCCAACGCCTGCTCAGCGGCCGCGCCCTTGAGCGGGCGGTACTTGGCGGCTTTAACCACCTCGCGCACCTGGTCCACCGTCTCGCAGTACGGGGCGAGGATTCCCTGTGCGCCGGCGTCAATGGCCATCGTTACGTAGTGAGAATCCGGTATGGGTATCCTGACAATGGGCACCACGCTGGTGGTAACAAACATCGCCAGGTAATCGCCCAGCTCACCACGGCTGCGAGGGTTATGTTCCGTGTCGATGATGACGTAATCCAGGCCCACGCCGTCCATTATGGGTATCCAGCGGGGGTTGCGGTTCACGCTGATCATCGTGCCGAAGATTCGTCCGCCCTGTTTGAGGGTTGCTTTCAGGTCTGCGCCGCTCATAATCGATTTTTGCTCCTGGCCGGGGGGTTTTTTGGAGTATAGCACGCGCCCCGCGGGCGACGGAGCGGCGCGGGGTGTGGGTCGGCGCGGCGAATGTGCTAAACTTCTGCGGTTGAATCCTGCCAGCCAGATTACGCTACATGGCGACTTAAAAGACACGGAAACTCAAGAGACACGCCTTTTGCCGAACCAATATCGTTACATCGACACCCAAGCCAGCTGGGATGACGCGGCCGACAGCCTGCGGCACGGGTCTCAACTGGCGCTGGACACCGAGCGCAACGGGCGATTCGCTTACGAGGAGCGCATCTGTCTGATTCAGCTCTGCGATGGCGAGCAGACGCTCCTCATCGACCCGCTGGCCATAGACGACCTTTCCAGTTTCGGCGCAATGCTGGCCGACGAATCCATCGTAAAAATTATTCACGGTTGCGAAGAGGACGTTCGGTTCTTCGACCACGATTTTGGATTCACCATTAATAACCTTTTTGACACCGGATTAGCGGCCCGGTTCCTCGGCGTAAGTCGTCCCAATCTGGGCGCGGTACTGGAAGAATTCGCCGGGGTAACGATTCCCAAAGACCGGAACCTGCAGATGTCCCATTGGGGCCTGCGCCCACTGTCCGGGCCGGCGCTGGACTACGCCGCCAGCGACGTGCACCACCTGCTGCCACTGGCCGACGAGTTGGAATATCGGCTGCAAAAGATGGACCGAATGGATTGGGTTTACGAGGAATGCCTGCGCCTGCAGGAGTTGCGATACCCGCCTTTGGAACCGCTGGAAACTGCTTTCCGCCGGATCAAGGGCTGGGATGCGTTGAATCCCCGGCAGGCTGCCATATTGCAGGAACTCTATGCGTTTCGCGATGGCAAGGCGTGTTCGTGGGACCTGCCCCCAACGGTGGCGGCCAGCAACGATGACCTGTTGCAACTGGCTCAATCCGATGGGCCGTTGCGTCGTGGCATCGGCGGGCTGCTGGCCAACCGCTGCCATGGTGAGCTGCTGGATGCGATTGAGCAGGGACGCCGCAACCCGGAAGTACACAAACCGTCCCGCCCAGACCACGGCAACGATCTATGGACTTCAGAGCGTCGCGGGCGGCTCAGGCTCCTGAAATCCTGGCGATCGTCGTTGTCCGACCAACTGACACTGGCGGTGAGCCACATCTGGCCGACCGCCAGCCTGGAGCGGATTGCCATGGACCCCAACGTCCTGGAGCACGAACTGGCCGGCGGCGATGGCGAGGTGCGGCGGTGGCAACGGGACGAGTTTGGCACCGATTTGCAGCACCTGGCCTACGATCAGGATTGGCAATAGTCCAGCATTGCACACCGTCAGCGCCGGTGCCGCCGGAGCCAGTGCAGCGCCGGGGTCAGTGCGGCAAGGGTTGGCCGGACCCGATACCTGAATAGCCGACCGGCATCAGGCGCCGAAGGTCATCAGTTGTTCGCAGAAGCGGGCGGTGTTCATCAAGTCGGGCACTACGACGTACTCGTCGATGGTGTGCATCAGGTTGGTTGACATACCCACGACGACACTCTCGATGCCGTTGAGCCGGAACACGTTGCCGTCGGTGCCGCCGCCGGACGGCTGAATGTTGGGTTCCAGGCCCATGTCGCGCATCACGCGGGTAACCAGCTGGGCAGTGGCTTCGTTGGGGTCGAGCCGGTACATCTGAAACATCATCTCCAGAGACTCGGTAATCTCGGCATCCTGATAGCGGCCCCGGATATTGTTAACGGTGGAAATAAGTTGCATCCGCAGCAGCTCCAGCGATTCCATGTTCATGCTGCGGAATTCGCCGGTCAGCGACGCCTCGGAGGGCACGGCGTTGCGGACGGTGCCGGCGGTAATGGTTGCGACGTTGAAGGTGGTTTCGGTGTCGATGCGGCCCTGGGGCAGTTCGGCGATGATGTCGGTGGCGATTTTGATGGCGGATAGGCCCTTTTCCGGTTCAACGCCGGCATGGGCGCCGCGACCACGCACGTTGATGTCAAAGGCCATGTAGGTGGGACTGGCGCCGGTGATGGTATTGACCGGGCCATTGCCATCGAATACCACGGCCTCGGTGCCGCGAATCATGGAGAAGTCCAGGTTGGAAGCACCCACGAGGCCGATCTCCTCGCCGCGGGTAAACACGACCTGCACCGGGCGCCGGGTCCGCCCATCCAGCTTGACCGCTTCCAGCGCCTCTAGGATCGCAGCGACGCCGGCCTTGCAGTCGCCGCCGAGGATAGTATTGCCATCGGAGGTTACGCGGTCGCCGACCAATTGGGGCCGAATGCTGCGACCGGGGTCGACGGTGTCCATGTGGGCCGAGAGCAGCAGAGGGCGGTCGCCGTCTTCGCCGGCGATGACGTTGCCGTGGGCATCGCGTTCCACCTGGAAACCAAGATCGACCAGCCGGTCAGTTACGTGCTGCGCAACGTCCCATTCTTCACCGGACGGGCTGTCAATTCGTACCAAGTCGCAAAATGCGTTGACTAATCGTTCCTGGTCAGGCATAGGGCACCTCGCCGGAGATGTGGGCTGCAGGGATGTGTACTCGCGGTTAGGTTGCCTATTATAGCGTAGGTTGATTAGAATTCAGTGCCGACCTGTGCCACTGGACCGAGGTTGGCCCTTTCAACATGAACAACCCGCTGGAAATCCGCCTGGCCACTCAACGCGATGCTGACACCATCGTGGCTTACAACACCGCCATGGCCCTGGAATCCGAGGGCATTGAGCTTGACCAGGCGACGTTATGCGCCGGCGTTGCGGCGGCGCTATCGGACCCGGTCAAGGCATTCTACCTGCTGGCCGAGGTCGATAACCTGCCCGTCGGCCAGTTGATGGTAACTACCGAATGGAGCGACTGGCGCAACGGCTGGATCTGGTGGGTGCAGTCGGTTTATGTCAAATCGGAAAATCGACGGCAGGGCGTTTACCGGAAACTGTATCGCCGATTGCAGCAACTGGCCGCCGAGCGAGGCGACGTGAGGAGAATGCGTCTCTACGTAATGCGGGAGAACCTGGTCGCCAAACAAACCTACGAAGCGCTGGGCATGTCTCATTCGGAGTATGATTTGTACGAGACGGATTTCTAACCCGGATAGCGTGCGCTCCGAATAGCGTGCGCTGGATTGCAGCAATGGCTCAAGAACTTCCAACCGAATTCCACTACACTGCGCGCGGCCAGCTTGCATTGCGGGCGGGACAACTGGATGCTGCCATTGCGGATTTCAACGACGCCCTTGAACTAAACGACGGGTTTGCGCCGGCCTACTATTACCGCGGGCTGGCCCACCGCAACGGAGGGAACCTGAGCCAGGCCGTCGCCGACTACACGCGCGCGATCATGGCCGACCCACAGTATCCGGTGCCCTATTACGCGCGAGGAGTGGTACGGCGCCACCTGGGTTACTACGAGGATGCCATCAGCGACTACACCACCGCCATCGAGCTGGAACCCGACGACGCGGATTACTACTACGCCCGGGGAGTGGCGCGAATTTCGCTAGGCCGTTACGGAGAGGCCATCGGGGATTTTATGGCCAGCATTCGCATCAATCCGGAGCACTCCAACGCCAACTACAATTTGGGCATCGCCTATCGGGACACGGGCGACCGTGATACCGCCCTGGGCTTTTATGATCGCGCCATCGAGCTGCGCCCACGCGACGCCGACTATCGCTACGCACGTGGGAATCTGCACAGCGACCGTCGCAACTACAATGCTGCCATCGACGACTACGATGCCGCCATCGCGCTGGTACCGACTTTCGCCAACGCCCTGTACAACCGGGGCATCGCCCGACGCGACCAGGGTGAACCCGCTGCGGCCATTGTCGATTTCGATGCCGCACAATCCTACGGCATGGACACGGCGACGCTGTACCACAATCGGGGCGTAGCGCGGGCCGACTTGGGAGAACACGCGGCGGCCATCACGGAGTACGAGGCGGCGCTGGCACGCGATGAGAATCTGGCGGGGATTTGGCTTTCAATGGGTAATTCGCAGGCGGCGCTGGCAAATTTCCAGACGGCAGTCGACTCGTACAGCAGAGCAATCGAGCTGAACCCCAATTTGATAGAAGCATACCGGGGGCGCGGGTTTGCCCGTCAGGCGTTGGGCGATAGCGATGCGGCGGCTGCGGACCTGAGCGAGTTCGCCCGCCGCGCTGGCTCGATCGAATAAGCGTTTATGTCAATATCGGCTTGGGCAGACCTGCGACCGGGCGACCAACTGGGCAATCTGGAGTATTTGATCGACGCTGCGGCGCTGGCCGATTACCAGCAGGCTGTGCATGCTGATTCCCAGTTTCCCAATCTCGCGGCTGACGATTGCCGCGCCCTGTTGCTAGCCCGTTGCGGACCCTTGTGGTTGACCACCGTCTGGCAGCGGCAGGATTTTCTGCGCCCGCCTATACTGGGCCGGCGAATCCAGGTGGGTGGCTGGGTGCGCGAGATGCGGCAGCGAAACCACCAGCGCTGGTTGAGGGTGGCCGCGTTCGCCGTTGACGAGATCGGCACGGAAATACTGCGTTCCGAGGCTGTATATCTGATTGGCGGCGATGGTGCGGCAGCCGCCGGGCAACCCCAACAGCCAGCGGTTGCCTTGACTGCTGAGCCGACCGCATACGGTTCGCTGCCGACGGCGCGCTCCGATACCGACGATTTGGCGGTGGGCGACGCGTTAACGCTGGGAATGTTTGCGATTCCAGATGGCGATCGGCTGGCCGCTACCAAAATATTGGGCAGCCGACTGGCCGGCATCAGAGCTGGCAACAGCGACGGCGCGTCGTCAGCGGCAATATGCGGGTGGTTGGAGGGACGCATCGGTCGATATTTTGGCGACGATTTTCGCTGGGGAGGACGGCTGTCGGTAGCGTACCAGCGTCCGGCATCCCCGGGCGACCGACTTCATGGCGCCGGCGTTCTGACCGGGAGTGATACCGATGCTCGGGGCGTGGTTACCCATCAATTGTCCGTCCCGATATTCAACCAGCCAGGCCAGGTGGTGGCGGTGGCCGGTGCCACGGTAAAGGTGCCAAGCCCCCGCACGCTCTGATACCATCAGTTCCAGCCTGTGTCCCATTTCTGACTCCCCTCGCCTATGGAGCATCAATGCTGAGACCCAACCCACGGTTGGCCGTTGTGCCGGAGGACTGGCAAACTGCCGTCGCGATCGTTGCCCACCCTGACGACATGGAGTACGGCGCGGCCAGCGCGGTTGCCAAGTGGACGGCACAGGGCAAGCGTGTCGTGTACGTTATGGTAAGCAAAGGTGAAGCCGGCATCGACAGTATGCCGCCATCCGAAGTTGGGCCGTTGCGGGCGCAGGAAGAAATCAACAGCGCCCGGGTGGTCGGCGTGGATACAGTGGAGTTTCTGGATCACATGGACGGTGTGATTGAGTACGGGTTGCCGCTACGCCGGGATTTGAGCCGGGTGATTCGACGGCACCGACCAGATGTGGTGCTCACCATCAACCATCATTTGCAGTTCGCCAGCGGGCACCTGAACATGGCCGACCACCGTTGGGTTGGCCTGGCTGTGTTCGACGCCGCCCGCGACGCCGGCAACCGATGGATTTTTCCGGAGCTGCTGGAGGAAGGCTTCGAGCCGTGGAACGATGTGCGGTTCGTTGCCGTCTTCGGCGCCACCGTGCCCACCCATGCCGTGGACGTATCCGCGCACTGGGAAACGGGCATGGCGTCCCTGCGTGAGCACAAGGCGTATCTGGAAAACCTGGGCGACGTCGGCGAAGGGCCTTTCGAGTTCTTGTCCATGCACGCCCGCACGGTCGGCACGGCCTTCGGGTGCGAATACGCGGCCCAGGCCGAGCTGGTGTACATCAACGACGTACCGGATAGCATGTGAGGACGTTATGCCAGGCTTCAGCCAACAGCTAAAAGACGAAGCGATGCCCATCTGGGACGCTATTTTTGAGCACCCATTCCTGGCCGCCATCAAAGACGGTAGTCTGCCGCTGGATACGTTCCAGTATTACCTGGGACAGGATTACCACTATCTGGAAGGGTTTGGCCGGGCCGTTGCGCTGGCGCTGGCCAAGGCGCCCGACTCGGCGCTGCTGAAAGAGTTGGCGCATCGGGTGATGACGCCGGTGGAACGGCCATTGCACCACCTGCTGATTGAAGCGGCCGGCCTGACCATGGACGAGGTCGAGAGCGTCCCTCGCTCACCTACGAACACGGCATACGTTAACCACATGATGAACACGGCGGCGTTGTATGGTCTGGGACCGACGGCTGCCGCGCTGCTCCCCTGCCCCTGGACGTATCACCTGCTTAAGGACTACGTGGGGCAGTCGGAACACCCGCTGTACGGGCAATGGACGCGTTTCTACGTGGAAGGCTTCCTGCAATCCAGCGTGGATGCCTGGCGGTCGTTCGTGGATGAAATGGCGGAGCGTGTCGGGGAGCAGGAGCGCGAGGCAATGCGGTACGCTTTCATCATCAGTAGCCAGTATGAGTATATGTTCTGGGATGCAGCGTACCGTCAGGAAAAGTGGCCGGTTTAGCCGACGGCAACACACATTGCGATTGACTCGCCACGCGGCGGCGGCAATCGCTCTCGCCCAACTGGAGGCCGAATATGCCCTACGCACCAATCAACGGCACGCAGCTGTTTTACGAAAGCCACGGAGACGGGCCAGCCATCGTGTTCGCCCATGGTCGCGGCGGCAACCACCTGAGTTGGTGGCAGCAGGTGGCGGAGTTCCAGCACGACTACCGATGTATCACGTTTGACCATCGTGGCTGGGGACTCACCCCCGGGCCCGGACCCGGGACCGAACCGGATCCGGCCACATTCACCGCTGACCTGCTGGCATTGCTGGATTACCTGGAGATTGACCGGGCCGTGCTGGTGGCGCAATCTATGGGAGGAGTAACCTGCCTGGGCGTAGCGTTACACAGCCCGGAGCGCGTAACCGGACTCGTGCTGGCCGACACCACCGGCGGAATCGGCGACCCGTCAGTTGTCGACGCGCTGCGTGATGTCCACCCGCCAGAGCATCCGCTGCGCCGGGCGCTGAGCGACGGGTTTGTCGCCAACCACGCAAAGCTGACCTTCCTGTTTGGCTCATTGGGACGCATCAACCCGGAAATGCCCATCGGTGTAGTATCCGGTTTGTTCCGCAACCCGGCGGGCCCCCAGGCGGCGGATCTCGCCGGCCTGACCATGCCGGTGCTACTGGTGGTAGGCGAGGAGGACAAAATCTTTCCGCCGCACGTCATTGAGGCTGTGCACCGCCTGATACCGGGCAGTCAGCTGGAAGTAGTGTCCGGCGCCGCGCACTCCACGCACTTCGAGCAGGCGGCAATTTTCAACAACCTGCTGATCGCGTTCATCGCTCGGGTTGGCTTGAATACAGCGGCGGTGGCCGCCGACGATTAACCACGTTACACAACCGGCTCACCGCGAAATTGCGACCCTGACACCAAAGCAGGCCGCCCTGATATAGCTGGCGGCCTGCTGCATTGCCCTAACGTGGCGGGACTAGTACCGTGTCAATCTGGTTTTGTAGGGTAGATATGCTGGAGCTTACGGCGAGCATCTTGGGTGGTAAACCGCCAGTCTATGGCTGATTTTGCTGCGTTGCGCTCGCGTTCGAGCGCCGCAACCTCTCGCCGCAGCTCCGGCTCATCGCTGATACGGCGGTTCAGACACCCTCTGCTGAAGACGCTCAACTCGATCTCAGCCATGTTCAGCCAGCTGCCATGCGTAGGAGTGTAATGAAACTCGAGGCGTTGGGCGATGCGCCGAGCTTCGCACGGCTCAAATGCTTCGTAGAGCGAGCCGAGCTTGTGGGTGTTGAGGTTGTCCAGTACCAGCCTGACCACCTCGGCATCAGGGTAGGCCTCGTCCACCAGCCACCGCATCTGGTGCGCGAAGTCCACGGCAGTGCGGCGCTCGGTCACCTCCACATGTCTCCATCCACCCTTCGGCTCGCAGATCATGAACAGGTTCCGGGTCCCGTTTCGCTGGTACTCGGTGTCATAGCGTGCCACCCGTCCGGGGGCAGCCTCGATGGGCGGACGCACCTCCCCAGTCAATTGCCTGGAGGTCTCGTCGAAACACACTACCGGACGCTCCGGATTGTACTCCGGTTGGTACAGGTCCAGCACGTCCTCCATCCGCGCCACGAACTCCCCGCTCACCTTGGGGATACACCACTCTTTCTTCTTCCAGGGCTTGAGTTCGTTTTTTTGAGTATCTGGCGCACCGTCTCCAGGGAGATGCTCTCGGCAAACTCCAACTCCACCACCTTGTCGGCCAACAACTGGAGTGTCCAGTGCGTGTGCCCTTCGGGCGCGGCGCTGCACGCGAAGGCGATCAGGTGCGCTTCCTGCTTGCCGTCCAGCTTGCGCTCCTGGCCCGGCCGCGGTCGGTCATTGATGGCGGCCTCAAGTCCTTCCTCCACGTACCGCTTCCGCGCTCTGGCGACCATGGCCGCGTTGACCAACAGCACATCGGCTATCTTACGGTCCCGAAGCCCCTGGTCAGCCTTGAGCAGCGACAGCGCACGCTTCACGGTGCGCACTGACGCCTTGCCCCGCTGGGAAACCTCATTGAGACGGGAGCGTTCGGCCTCGGTCAACTCTACTTTATACTTGATGGCAGCCATGGCTGGGCACTTCCTCACACAAAGATCATGCCCCAGTATGGCTGCTTTCTCATATTATTACAAATCTACCTGGCAACGGTACTAGAACGGGAGATGTTCGGCGATATCGTTCTCGGTGCGGAACGGACCCCATTCGCGCGGTACGTTGATGAGGCGGTCTTCCAGCTCATCGACGCTGTTCTGGCCGCAGTAGGCCATGGCGCGGTTGAATTCCTCCCGCAGGATTTCCAGCATGTGATGCACGCCCTCGGCTCCGTTGACGGCGAGACCCCAATACAGAGGCCGGCCAACTGCTACGGCGGTGGCGCCCAATGCCAAAGCCTTCAGCACATCACTACCACGCCGGACGCCGGAATCGACATACACTTCGGCCTTGCCGCCGGTAGCGGCGACGATTTCGGGTACCATTTCGATGCTGGACATGGTGCTGTCGAGCTGGCGACCGCCGTGGGTGGAAACGAGTATTCCATCCACACCGTGGTCAACGGCGATACGGGCGTCTTCTGCAACCCGCACGCCTTTTAGTACCAGCGGCAGGTTGGTCAGGTTGCGCAACCAGTCCAGCTCTTGCCAGGTGAGGGAAGGCGACTGGGGCATATCCCAACGGGGGGACTCATCGGTGCCGCTCACCTCGTTCAAGCGATCCTGTTGGTCCCGGAAGTTTCCCAATTCACCTGGACGCTCGTACCGGTTGCGCACGTCGCGCTCCTTGGGGCTTGGCACCGGCGTATCGACCGTGAGGACGATGGCCCGGAAGCCGGCGGCCTCGGCGCGCTTCACCAGGTTTTCAGTCAGATCGTAGCCGCGGTGGTAGAGCTGGAACCACAGCGGGCCGGTGGCGGCTTCGGCAATTTCTTCCATGCTGCAGTTGGAGGATGTGCTGCACATCATCAGGGTGTTGGACATTCCCGCGCCGCGAGCGGTGGCACATTCGGCTTCGGGGTGAGCGTTGCCGTGTCCGCCAGTGGGGGAAATCATCACGGGGAAGCTGATGTCCTGGCCGAGCACGGTTGTAGAAACCTTACGCTCGGTGGTATCACGCATGAAGCGGGGGCGCAGGGTCAAAGACTCGAAAGCCGTGCGGTTTCTCGCCGTGGTTATTTCGTCCATGGAGCCCGCTTCGATGAACTCCCAGTTGTTGTGGGGCAGAACCTGTTTGGCTCTGGCCTCGTAGTCGTATAAGTTGATGGGTTCCAGTCGCATGGATTACCTCCTTGTTGGGTAGAAAGACGCCCGATACTGTAACCGTTGGAAAGTATACCGCAGTTACAGGCTCAGGCGCAGGATGGCGTCGGCCACATCGGACAGCATACGGTACTCTTCGGTCTGGGAGTCAAATGACATGGGATGCGGGAGGGACACATTGTGAAAACGGCGAATACGACGCACCGCGTGTCCTTGTGAGGACAGTCGGCCGGACAATACTCGGGCAGTCAAACCCGTTCCATCCAGCAACGCCTCCCGCGACAGGGTGTAACCGTTGCCGCCGGCAACTCTACGGTAGATATCTCGGGCTTGCGGCGCCAGGAAATCCCAGAAGGTCTGGACGTGTTCTGTGCTCCACGAGCCTTCGGGAGCATCCGGTTGGGGCGCCGGCTGCGATGGCGCGGCATCTTCGGGCGGCGCATTTGGAAGCACCGCCATAGCGGCTACACTCTGCGCCGGTGTTGCGGAACCATCGCCGAGCGCAAGTTTTCGAAGTGCATCCATTACTTCGTCGGTATCGCCTTCAATTGTTAAGGCAACTTTTACCATAGTCTGACCTCTCTTGTGTTTCGTTGCCCGGTAAGTGTAACACATAAATGTTTGAAGTCTGATAAGTTTTCAGACATATTGGAGCGTTAACATAAGAGCGGGACGCCGGATGCTAGGCACCGCGGCGTCCCGCAAGATGTACGTTACCGGTCAGAACGAATTAATGACGTGGGGACGATTAGGCCCCTTCATCAGCGGGACCGAATGGCACGATGCCAGGGATCCACCACTTTTCCCAGGTATCATCGATTCGACTCTGGAAATACTCAAGGTCTTCGGTGGTCAGGTGGGCGAAGCGTCCCTGACGTTGCAGGTATTCGGTGACGGGCTTCCGCTTTCGGATGCCGCGCGAAATCGCCCGCGATGGGCCATTCAGGATAAGCTCGCCGTCGGAGATTTCGTACTGCACCCAGATGCCGGTTTCCACCGCAAGCATCCCCAACTCGTGGGAGTATTTGGGGTCGTAGTCCCAACCCTTTGGGCACGGGTCGATGCTGTGAATGAAAGTCGGTCCGCCAATGGTGAGGGCGCGCCGAATCTTGTTGGTGAAATCGGGGCCATAGGAACCACACGCCGTTGCAATATAGCGCATGTCGGGATGGCCGGCAGCCAGCATGGGAACCGTGTTCTTCTTCCAGCGTGTATTCATGATGCGATGCTTCTTGCCGGGAGGCGAGAACGTGGAGTTCGCTCCCCAGGGGCTGGAACCGGACACCTGAATGTCCGTATTGGCGTAGGACTCGTTGTCGTAGCAAAGGATGAGCAGGTTGTACTCATTATGCTGCAGGGCCGCCGAGATGGCCGACAGGCCCATGTCGACACCGCCACCGTCGCCGCAGAACGCGATGACGTTGATGGGTTCCTGCTGCATTTTACCCTTGCGCATCAACGATGCCAGGCCGGCCGCCGTGCCGGTGGCCGCTGAACCGCTGGATCCGAGTTGCGTGTGCATCCACGGCACGACCCAAGGGGTGCTGTAATAGGTGGTGTTGGCGACGTACATGCAACCCGTGCTGCCCACCACGATGGTGCGGGGGCCGGCTGCCTTGATCATCAGGCGCATGACCAGGGCCGATTCACAGCCCTGGCAAGTGCGGTGGCCGGAGGTAAACCCCTCGTACACCGGAATCTGTTTTACTCCCCTAACCTGTGGGAGGTCTTGCGTCATCGTAGTCATTGCGGCCCTCCTATTCCCGGACACCAATCCAGGTGTTTTCTTCTATCACTTTGCCGGAGTCGATTGACCCCTGAACCATCCCCGTAATTTCTTCGACGTCGCGCACGAGCACTTCACGACCACCCAGACCGGCGATGAAACTTTGTACCAAGGGACGGTCGTCCAGCGTGTACAACGCTGAGCGGATTTCGTTGAACAGCACGCCACCGAAGGACGGCGAACCGTATGAGTAGTCCCGGTCGACGACACCCACCGCCTTGCAGTGGCTGAGCGCCTCGCGCACCTCGTCGGTGGCGAAGGGACGGAAGAATTTGACGCGCAGGAAGCCAACCTTGATGCCCTGCTCGCGCATCCGGCGCACTCCGACACGCACCGGCGACGCTAGCGTACCCATTCCAACCAGAACGATATCGGCGCCCTCAGTCATGTACTCTTCGATAAATGGGCTGTCATCGCCACGACCGAACTGTTGCTTGAACTCGGCGTAGGCTTCCTTGATGACGTCGCTGGCGCGGCGCATCGCGTCGTCAGTCTGTCGGCGAATCTCCATCAGCCAGTCTTCGTTGACTTGAGGCGCTATGGTGATGGGGTTGTCCGGATGCAGCTGCAGGCGGCCCCGATCGTACTGGGGCAGGTATTGGTCAACCTGTTCCTGCGTGGGGACATTGACGATGGCCTGCGAATGGGTCAGGAACGAGCCATCGCAGGAGATAGCCATGGGCAGGAATACCCTGGAGTCTTCTGCGATGCGCCAGGCCATCAGAGCAATGTCCATGGCCTCTTGCGCCGTGGCCACCCAGTAGAGCAGCCATCCCAGGTCGCGCACGGCCAGGGCGTCGTTGTGTTCCACTCCAAACGCGCCAGGGTCATCCAGGGCGCGGTTGCCCACCATGGCCACTACCGGCAAACGCAAACCGGCGGTAACCGTGATGGCTTCGAAGGCGTAGAACCAGCCGACGCCGCTGGAGCCGCAGAAAGTGCGGGCCCCCACAGCGGAGGCGTGTTTCACAATCTCGAACTGGGAGTGTTCGCTTTCGGCCACGATGAAATCGCAGTCGAAAACTCCGTCGGCCTTCAGCTTTGACACATACTGCATCACGGTGTCGTAGGGCCGGATGGGATAAGCGGTAATGACGTCAACGTCGGCCAGGGAACAGGCGATGGCGATGGCTTCGCTCCCGCTGATGAGCTCTTCACGCTCGGTTTGGTTCAATTCTTGCGTCGCCATTAATCATTGTCTCCGGTGAGGGCAACTTCAGACTCCGACTCATAGGTGCCCGGGCTGTGGTAACCGTGGGAACGATCGGCTTCTTTAGTACGCTGAACGTCGATCAATTCAGCCATCCACTGGTGATAGCCGTCCTTGTCTCGTGTCCAGTGTTCATATTGGCTATTGTTATCGTTGAATTCGGCCTCGTTCACCATGACTACGCAATCGGGAACCGGGCAAACCGCTTCGCAGACGGCGCAACCGCAGCACGCATCCATATTGGCGTCATACAGACCCTCAGGCGTAACGTCGAAGCAGGTATCGGGACACTGCAACCAGCACAGCGTGCATTTGATACAGGTGTCGAAGTTGATTACCGGACGCATCGCCCGGGTGCTGAACTTCTTGAATACGGAGTTGCGGACGGGCTGGTAACCCTCGTTGCCGCCGCGGAAACCGCCCCCCTCCTCAATTCCCCTGATTACCAGACCTTCTTCCATGGTCGTCCAGCCCGGCAGGTCGAAGCTGAACGGCGTATCGTCGTTACCCTCGCCGGGCTCGACGGGCCGGAAGGCGGTGCGCTCAAAGGTGTTGCGGGCCGAAGTCTGCTTCAACTCACCCCAACCCTGGTCTTCGATTGCCGCGACCATGGACTCCAGGCTGACCAAATCTGGGCAGACCTTGGCAAGAGCGCCTAGGATGCGGGCATCGGTATGGTCGTCTTTGTACACCCACAGACCGGAGTAGCTGGTGCTCGCCGGGATGATGGCCAAGTTGTAGGCCGTGTCCTTCTGGTGGATGTCCTCGATCAGGGCCGACGGTTCCTGGCGGGAGGTTACGATGAGCGTACCGCCGTCTTTGGTGAGGGCGTTGATGGGCTGCAAACCGTACCAGGCCCAGGATTCAATACCCTTGCACATGGTGTCGTCGACGTTAATTGTTACGTCCACTTCGCGGGCTTCGTAAACCGCCAGGTTTTCTTCTAGTTCTTCCGGGGTATCGGCAACCACTGCGAACTGCTTGGCCGGTATTCCGTTGCGCTCTGGTGAGTCACCATAGCGTCCAAATGCCGTGCCAATCTTTCCTTCTTTACGCGCGGCAAAAACAATGCTGCGGACGATGTTCCGGGCCAGAGTCTTCTGGAATATGCCCCGGTACACTACTTCCACTGCCACTGTGCTCATGGAATGCCTCCTCTATAATGATGGCGCATTATAGCACGAATGGCCGGGGATAATGCCCGCGTGTGTTACACTTCCCACGGCTTGCCGGCCACGATTTACCAGACCCAAAAGGAGTGCACACATGGCCCAGCGGATGAATGCCGGAGCAGCCGTAATCGAGCTGTTGCAACAGGAAGGAGTCAGCAAGATATTCGGGATAGTTGGCTCTTCTTTTCTGGACATTCTGGACCCGCTGTACGACCGCGATGACATGGAATTCATCGGCGTGCGCCATGAGCAGGGCGCGGCGTTGATGGCCGACGGTTACAGCCGCATCTCCGGGGCGCCGTCGGTGTGCCTGGTTACCAACGGGCCGGGCGTGTTGAACCTGACCTACGGCATCGCGTCGGCTTACGTCTCCCATTCCCCCGTGGTAGTGCTGGCGCCGTCGGCATCCCGCGACCACCAGAACCTGGACTCCACGCAGGAGTTTGACCAGGTGGCGCTGTTCGAGCCCATTACCAAGGCCAGTTACTCAATCAACAAGATTGAACGGCTGCCCGACGCGCTGCGGCAGGCATTTCGCATCGCCACGTCGGGCAAGATGGGCCCGGTGCTGGTCGACATACCGCGCGACCTGCTGCCCGGCGCTGAAATCGAGCTGGATATGCTGGCTCCGGCGGCATATCGCACCGGCCAGGGCCGCTCCCGCGGCGATCGCCAGCAGGTGGAAGCGGCGGCCCGGGAGATTATGTCAGCCCAACGGCCGGTGATTGTGGCCGGCGGCGGCGTGGAATGGAGCCTTGCCGACGCGGACGTGTGTCGCCTCGCCGAACTTACCGGAGCGCCCATCGTAACGTCTTATGGCAGAGCCGATGCCGTGCCCAACGACCACCCCAACTACCTGGGCCATCTGGGGCGCCTGGGAGCCGAGGAAGCGATTGATGCCGTTCGCAATGCCGACGTTATCGTGGCTGCCGGTACACGCTTGGGACAATCGACAACCTTCTTCGATCACCGCTTCATACCCGCCGACGCCCGTATCGTGCACATCGAGATCGACCCCAAGGAAATCGGGCGCATTTACCCCATCGCCGTCGGTGTAGAGGGCGATGTCGGTGCGGTGGTGGAAGAAATCAACGGCATTATCGCGGACGGCGAACTGCTTCCTGACGCCGACTGGAGCAGCCGGGTTGCGGCTTGGAATGCTGCCCGCACCGCCCGCCTCGCCGCCGAGGCCACGCTGACCGGCGATTACATCAAACCGCAGCGGGTGTACGCCGAGTTGCGCAAGGTGATGCCCCGGGACGCCATCATCGCGCTGGACGCCGGGCTGGCGCCCAACTTCGGGCAAGACCGGCTGAATTACTACCAACCCCGCAGCCTGATAATGGCGCTGGACCTGGGCGGGCTGGGCTTCAGCTTCCCGGCTTCCATTGGCGCCAGCTTCGCCGTTCCGAACCGGCCGGTGGTCAACTTCAACGGCGATGGCGGCTTCCTGTTCAACGCCCAGGAATTTGAGACAGCGGTGCGCTATGGGTTAAAAAACATCTCAGTAGTGATGAACAACGACTGTTGGGGTTCAGAAAAGGCTTACCAGAAGTACGCGTTCAACGAGCGCTACGTGGGAGCCGATACGATCAACCCCCGGTTTGACCGGTACGCCGAGCTGTTTGGCGGTACCGGGTTCTACGTGGAACGACCCGAGGACATCGCCGACGTGTTCCAGCAGGCGCTGGCAGTGGACGGCCCCAGCATCATAGAAATTCCAACCGATCCTGATGAAATGCCTCGCCCGGCGCGACTGGCCGAAGTGCAATCCCCGTCATGAATTGCGATCCCCGTCATTGGGATAACCGACGAGTATCCCTCCTGTTACGCCGAACGACTTAAGCCGAACGACGCCGGCTTTACCGAACGACACCGCACCGAACAGCAGCGACCGCTACGATTGCGCAGGGATATGTCAACTAACGAAATAATCAGACCCACCGACGTGGACATCTCCGGCAGCGCCATCATCATCAATTGGGATGATGGGCACCGAGGGATTTATCCGCACCGGATGTTGCGCCTGCGTTGCCCGTGCGCGTCGTGTGTCGAGGAAATGACCGGGCGCGCGTTGCTGGACGCTGAGAGCGTGGAGCGGGATGTGCGCGCCGTCGACCAACTGCCGGTCGGCCAGTATGCCCTGCAGTTCCTGTGGAGCGACACCCACTACACGGGTATTTATACCTACCGGACGCTGCGGGCCGCCTGCACCTGTATCGCCTGCAACGAGGCCCGGGCCGGCCGCCAGTAAAGGCACCCTGGTGCCCGGCAGCGGATCAATCGGCGGGCGAATCGGTGGGTTGCGGCTGTTCCGGTGTGGAATCCGCGGCCCGGTTGCCGCGAAACGCTTCCCCGGGGCGACGCTTCAGCTTGGGCGCCGTAAATGTATCGGACTTGAACGAAAAGTTGGAAATCTGGCGGGTTGCCGGCTGCCGGCATGATTTACACTCGGTAGGATCGTCGGCGCGGGATACCGGACGAATAGACTCGAAGTCGGCACCGCATGCCGAACAATGATACTCATAGATTGGCATAGACACCTCCGGTTCCCGATTATATCCTATCAACCGGCGCTAGCCGAAAAGCCGCCGTCACACCGGGACCCCGTTCGCAGTTGGACGAGAGTTAGTCAGAAGAGTTAGGTAGAGAGGAAGTTGCAATGACCAGTCAGGCCACCGATGTCGTGATTATTGGCGGAGGTATCGCCGGATCCGCCGCCGCCTACTACCTGGCGGAGCAGGGTATTTCATCCACCATCATAGAGCGTACGGGCATCGCCGCCGAAGCATCTGGCTACAACGCCGGCGGACTGAATCCGCTGGAAGGGCACGGTTGGCCCGACCCGCTGCTGGACATGGCGTTGCAGTCTTTCCGATTGCATCAGGAATTGTGGCAAAAGGTGCCCGCTGAAACCGGCATTGATTATCACGGTCGCATCACATCCATCTTGAAAGTGGCGTTGGGCGACGATGAGCTGCCCGACTTGAGGGACACGTTGGCGACATTCAACGGCGCCACCGAGCCCGGATTCTCGGCGGAGTGGCTGGCGCGTGAGGATGTGCTATCCATTGAACCGCGCCTTTCGCCCGATGTGATCGGCGGCGTGCGGGCGGTAGGGAACGGCGCGCTGGACGGCAAGGAATTCACTCAAGCGCTGGCCGCCGCCGCCACCAAACGCGGCGCACAGATGAAGACGGCCTCGGCGATGGGATTGCGATTGGGCCAGGGTCGGGTCGAGTCGGTGGTAACCTCCGACGGGGAAGTGCCTTGCGGGGCGTTGCTGATCGCGGCCGGCCCCTGGTGCCGCACCGCCGAGCAGTGGTTGGACATCGCCATTCCGGTAGATCCGCTCAAAGGGCAGATCGTTCGTGTGCAGCCCGACGGCCCTGGCCTGGATTACGAATTGATGGGCGGCGGCAGTTCCATGTACGCCAGGACGGACGGCCTCATCTGGTGCGGCTCCACCGAGGAAGAGGTGGGGTTTGACCTCTCGCTGACCGATGAAGCGCGGGAGAACATTCTGAAAATGGCAGTGCGGCTGGTGCCGTCGCTGGCTAACGCCGCCGTATCGATGCAAACCGCCTGCCTGCGCCCGGTTACTCCGGACTGGCTGCCAATTGTGGGGGCGGCGCCGGGGTGGGACAACGTATACATTTCAACCGGCGGCCAGAAGAAGGGCATTTTGCTGGGCCCGGCGATGGGCAAGGGCATTGCCGACACAATCGCATCGGGCCACACCGAAATTAGCCTGCGTGGTTGCGACCCGGGGCGATTCTCCCCGGCGTCGGGCATCACCAGCTGACACAGCGCAGATATGAATGAGGGGTGCACGCCGGGCGTGCGACCGATCGCAACATGAACAGGATAATTGACGGGTTCAAATTTGGCCTCGGCTTCGGCTGCGCAATGTTAGTGTTCTACTTTTTCGCGCTCATCCTGATCTTAGAACCTGTCTACAATCTCTAAAATATGTTAAGTTGAGGCTATTATCGGGGGAGGGGTAATCATGTCTCATTCTTATCCCAGCGACATCAGTAGGGAGCAATTCGCCCGTATTCTGCCCACGCTGGAATCGGCCCGACGCCGGACCAAGCCCCGCATCGTGGACTTGTATGACGTTTTCTGCGGCGTGCTGTATCTCCTGAAAAGCGGCTGCCAGTGGCGAATGCTGCCTGCGGACTTCCCCGATTGGCGCACTTGTTACAAGTATTTCCGGCAATGGAGCGAGCGGCCCGACCCGGAGCAGGATTCCATTCTGGAACAAGTCCTAAAAAAAATCGGTTGGCGAGGCCCGACAAAGCAATGGGAGGAAAGAGCAGACCAGCTTCTGTATCGTGGACTCCCAGAGCGTCAAGAACACGGACACCGCCGAGCAGAAGGGCTATGACGCGGGCAAAAAGGTGTCCGGAATCAAGCGTCATATCGCGGTGGACACGCAAGGATTGCCCCATGCGATACAGGTGACTACCGCCGACGTTACCGATCGGGCTGGGGCTTTGGCTATGTTTGACGAAAACCGGGCCGACCTCAACCGGGTCCAGAATGTGTTGGTCGACGGTGGTTACACCGGGAAGCCCTTTGCTGCTGCAGTGCAAGGCATATTGGGAGCCTCGGTGGAAGTGGTGAAACGCAGCGAACTGCACACCTTCGTGGTGCTGCCGAAACGATGGGTGGTGGAGCGGTCTTTCGCCTGGCTGGAAAAGTGCCGCCGGCTCTGGAAGAACTGTGAAAGAAAGCTCAATACCAGCCTGCAAATGGTGGTGCTTGCCTTCGCAACGCTAATCCTGAGAAGATTGTAAACAGGCTCTTAATATTTATGGGGATCGGGTTGTTCTCTTTTTGGGATGGCTTTGGCTACTGAGTTCAAGCAAGGTGACACATTCAACCAGCATGGCGTCAAATTTCACGTCATCGGACCACACGTATCAGGAGTTAGAAAATGACCACCAACGGTAACGACGCTCGGGCAGGCGGTGCACTCCGCGACATTCACGTTGTGGAGTTTGGGCAATATGTTCCGGGCCCGCTGCTGGGGATGTTGCTGTCCGACCAGGGCGCCCACGTCATCAAGGTTGAGCGACCCGGCGGCGATCCGGCGCGTTCGGAGCCGGCGTTCGCCACCTGGAACCGGGGCAAACGGTCCGTGGTGCTGGATCTGAAAACCGACGTCGGCCGCGAGAGCGCTCGCCGGTTGGCGGCTAACGCCGACGTCGTGATTGAAAACTACCGGCCGGGAGTGGCCGACCGGTTGGGTATCGGTTACGACGAGCTTTCCGCCGACAACCCGCGCCTAATCTACTGTTCGTTGCCCGGCTACGGCGAGGAACATCCCAGCCGCAACGAGCCGGGTTGGGACCCGGTCATCAGCGCTGAGACGGGCCTCTATCCGGAGACTGACGAGAGCGACGGGGAGCCCCTGTTCACGCCGCTGCCCATCGCCAGCACGTTTGCCGCGGTGCTGGGGTCCGTATCAGTGGCAATGGCAATCAACGCCCGCGATAATTCGGGCCGGGGCCAGCGCATTGAGGTGCCGTTGCATTCCGCGATGTTCACCGCCATGGGCAGCCGAATCATCAAGTTCAACAACTTTGAGTATGTCAACCAGTTTGATTTCCCACGCTCGGTGATGTCGCATCCCTACGAGTGCGCAGACGGTCGCTGGATATATCACCATGGCATGTTCGAACGTTTCGCCCGTCAGACTCTGACCGCCGCTGGCCGCACCGACTGGATTGACGAAGTTGTGCCCCTGTTTGGCCGGCCGCTGGACTCAGACACGCTGGAGTTCTGGCAACAGCGGTTCGCCGAGATGTTCAGGGAGCGCACGGCCTGGCAGTGGGAGACTGACATCAACGCCCAGGGCGGTGCGTGTACCGTCTGCAAGACCGTGGACGAATGGCTGGTGCACGAGCACGCCATCGCCGGCAAGATGGTGGTGGAAGTTGAGGACGCTGAGCACGGCACCATGAAGCAGCCCGGTGTGCAAGTCCGACTGCGCGGGACACCGGGCGCAATCCAGGGTAGCGCCCCCCGACTGGGCGAGCACACCGACTCCGTACTGGCCGAAGTTTCCAGAGCTCCGGCGGCTCGGCCAGCGCCAACGTCCGCCCAAACCAACGGGGAAGTGCTCAGCGCGTTGCAAGGTGTGCGGGTGCTCGACCTTTGCATCATTCTGGCTGGGCCGACCTGTGGACGCACTCTCGGCGAGTTTGGCGCCGATGTCATCAAGATTGACGATCCCACCCGCATCCTCGACCCCATCGGCTACATCGATGTCAACCGGGGCAAACGAAGCATAATGCTCAACCTCAAATCCGATGAGGGCCGGGAAGTGTTCTGGAAACTGGTTGAGTCCGCCGACGTGATTGTGGAAAACAACCGCAAGTCTGCGGTACAACGGCTGGGCCTCGGCTACGAGGAAGTCAAGAAGGTCAAGCCCGACATCGTTTACGCATCGCTGAACGCCTTTGGCTACGACGGGCCCTGGTCGGAACGCGCCGGCTGGGAACAGCTGGCCCAGGGGACCAGCGGGATGCAGGTACGTCGCGGCGGTCGTAACGGCGCCCCCATGCTGTCGCCCTACGCCGTCAACGACTACGGCACCGGATTGATGGGCGCGTACGCAGTGGCTTTGGCCTTGCACGAGCGCAACCGCACCGGGCAGGGTCAGTCGGTGGACAGCGGTCTGGCGCTGACCGCCGGGCTGTTGCAGTCTCCCTACTTCCTGGATTATGCGGGCTACCAGCGCGCTGATCTGGAAGGCGCGCAAGTGCGCGGTTACTCGGCACGCTCCCGGCTGTATCAGGCATCAGATGGCTGGCTGTACGTTCATTTCCCGAACGACGCCGCCTGGAAAGCCGCGCTGCAACTGCCGGAGCTGGCTCCGGTCGCCGCAGTGGCCGGAAACGCTGACGACGGAGATGCCAATGCCTCCGACGCACTGGGCGAAATCATCCAGCGGAACACCATCGAGCACTGGGCCAGGACGCTGCGTCCCTGTGGCGTGTCGGTTACGGCCAACCTGACCATGGAGGACTACCGGAACGACCCGGTGGTGCGGAATGCCGGATTCATCGTGACCCGCGAGCACGAGGTTTGGGGCAGCGTTGATCATTCGGGCACCACGGCACGACTGTCGGAGACGCCGCCCCGCCTGGGGATACCCACGCCGTGGTTCGGCCTGCACACCGACGAGATTCTGGCGGAGGCTGGCTACTCGGCGACAGAGATCCAAGCGCTCAAAAACGCAGGGGCCGTGCGGGTGCCAACTCCCTAAGGCGGACAGACTAATTCCGCGCGGAACAGTCAGCGATGGCGAAAGTCCGCCGGTTGTTTTACCAACAGCCGGCGGGTTCGCTCAGCTTTGGGCCGGGTAGCGCCAAGATATGCACGTAGAGTCGATGTTTTTTGGCCGGAGAAACTTGAGATGCCATTCACACCGTTTCACATGGGCCCGGCTCTGGCAGTTAAGGCCGTGTGCGGACGCCATTTCAGCATACCGATCTTCGCGTTCACACAGGTGGCGATTGACAGTGAAGTGCTGGTGGGTTACTCGTTCCGCCGCGACCTGTCGTATCACAAGGTGATGCACACCATCGCCGGTGGAACGGCGGCAGCCATCTTGGCCCTGGCGTTGCTCAACCCGGTAATCCGGCCGGGCGCGCGATTGTGGAACTGTCTCACGGGAGCGAGGGCCGAAAGCATTTGGTATATGGAACCACGAGTGTCGGTCTCGGCGGCGATTGTATCTGCGTTCGGAGGGGCATGGAGCCATGTGTTACTGGACGCGCCGACACATTCCCACATGGAACCGATGGCGCCAATGGCGAGAGGAAATCCGTTTAATGGCCTGGTCTCACACCGGCGAACAATAGCCTGGTGTATAGGGTTAGCGGCGATGGGTTGTGGAGGTATGTTGGTACGTTCGCATTTGGGGAAGCGGGGCGGCCGATGAGAGTCCGACGCGGATGGACGCGACAACGGCTCTGGGGCAGTCGGGCGTTCAGTGCCGGCACGGGCGGGTGTTCGATGCCGGCACCGGCGGGTGTGCAATCCGAGTCCTATCCTGCTAAACTGACGTCAACCAATCTCCCGTCGGAGTAGCAGCGTGTTACGTATCTACAACACCCTTACCAAAACCACCGAGGAAATTAAGCCGATGACGCCCGGGCGCGTCGCAATGTACACGTGCGGGCCTACCGTGTATCGGTATGCTCACATCGGCAACCTGCGTACTTACCTGATGGCCGACTGGATTCGGCGTGTGCTGACCGTTGACGGCAATGAGGTTTACCACATCAAGAACATCACCGATGTGGGCCATATGCGCCAGGAATTGGTTGAAGCCGGCGGCGACAAGATGATCATGGCCGCGCTGGAAGAAGGCAAAACCATCCAGGAGATTGGCGAGTTTTACGCGGATTGCTTCTGGCGGGATGAGGCGCTCATCAACATCCTTCCCGCCCACGTGTTCCCCTGGGCGTCGCAGCATATTCCGGAAATGCTGGACATGGTCGGGACGCTGATGGGCAATGGATCGGCGTACGAAGCCGGCGGGAACATCTACTTCAGCGTTAACAGCTACTCGTCTTATGGCAAGCTTTCGAACAACTTCGGCGGCGACCTGCTGGAAGGTGTGCGAGCCGAAGCTGACCCGTTGAAACGGGATCCTCGCGACTTTACGCTGTGGAAGGCCGCCGAGCCGGGCCGCGACGTGAAGTGGGCCAGCCCCTGGGGCGAGGGATTCCCCGGCTGGCACATCGAGTGTTCAGCGATGGCCCACAAGTACCTGGGCGAACGGTTCGACGTTCACACAGGCGGCGTGGATAACGTGTTCCCCCACCACGAGGACGAAATCGCCCAGAGCGAAGCGGCGTTCGGCGACCAGCACGTCAACTACTGGGTACACGGACAGCATCTGCTTGCCGACGGCGCCAAGATGGCCAAATCCGCCGGCAACGTGTTCCTCATCGAAGACCTGGCCACGCGCGGTTTCGACCCGCTGGCGTTCCGCTACTTGTGCATGACGGTTCGTTACCGGCACCGGATGAACTTCACGTTCACGTCCTTGCGCGCCGCTGAAAAAGCCCTTACCAACCTGCGCAACCGAATCTGGAACTGGCAGTACTCCCCCGACAACGACGGGGCTCGCTTGGCAGATCAGGGCGTGGTTGACGAATGGCGAAATCGATTCTGGGAGGCGGTTCGCAATGATCTGGACCTGCCCCGCGGACTGGCCATAACTTGGGACATGCTCAGCTCGTACCTGCCGTCGGCGGACAAGCTGGATTTGATTCTGGACTTTGACCGTGTGTTTGGCCTCAATCTGGACGACGTGCCGGTTCAATACGACATCGGACCCGATCGCGAAGAACTCATCGCCCGCCGGTTGGCGTTGCGCCAGCAGGCCGCTTTTGATGCCGCCGACGTGCTGCGCTCGGACGCCAAGTCAAGCGGACTGGTGGTTGAAGACACGGGCGACGATACGCGGGTGCGGCCTCAAACACCGCTGGAGCGCCAGGAAGCGCGCTGGTCTTCAGTGTCTGCATCGAGAGAAGTGCCTTCGCTGCTGGACCAACCCGACCTGTACGAATACTCCTTCTTGCTCAACGCTTACGACTACGTTGACGACGTGCGCCGCTGTGTTGAAGCCATCCTGAAGCACACTGCCGGCGCGTCCGCGGAAGTCGTGGTGGTTGACAACGGATCAACCGACGGCACCGCCGATTATCTGGAAGAGGCGCAGCGGCAACACGAAAACCTGAAGGTCATCCACTGCGACCACGTGCTGGGCGACGCGGCCGGCAAGAACATCGCCATCAAGCAGGCGCGCGGTCGCTACGTCATCCTGATTGACGCTTCGACCGAGGTGGTGGGCGACATACTGGCTCCGGTGGCCCGGCATCTGTCAGACCAAACCGTGGGTGTGTTCGGGCCGTATGGCCTGACCACCGACGATATGCAGCACTTCCACGAAGAGGTGGAGGAAGGCGACGCCGACGCGATGCAGGCTTACTGCATGGCCTTCCGCCGCTCCGATATGCCTGCGGTGGGCCTGATGCACGAGTCTTTCCGCTTCTACCGGAACCTGGACATCGACTATTGCTTCCAGTTCAAAAACGCCGGTTTCCGGGTCGTGTGCGACAGCAAGCTGGCTTTGGTTCGCCACGAACACCGGCAGTGGGAAGAGCTGGATGGCAACCAGCGCGACGAATTGAGCCGTAAAAATTTCGGCCGTTTCCTGAAACGCTGGGGCAACCGCCCCGACCTGCTGATCAAACCCGGCGCGGTGGGCTTCGACAGCGGTTTCAGACACTGACCGCCGGCGCGAACAGGATGGCCCCTTCGATTAGACGAAGGGGCCTTTTTGTTGGCTTGAGTTCCGTGCTGGAATCCGTGTACCTAGCCCGGTTGCCCATACCATTCGGGGTGAACGGCCTGCAACCCGAGCTGGGGCCAAGCCGCCGGAGCGCTGCACTTCTCCAACCGCTCAGCCAGGGGCAGCGACTCATCCCAGTGGTACGCAATGATGCGCCGGCCGTTCCAGTCGCTGGCGTCCTCGGATGCAATCCACACCACGGGAGCCTGCATGACTTCGGGTTGAATCAAGGCGCTGGCGCTGGAACCTTCGGGCGGCAGCACCATGTTCGTGGCGGTGGCGCCGCCTGGCGTCAGCACGTTGGCGGTAACTCCGGTGCCCTCCAGGTCCTGCGACATGATGGCAATGAGCGCCTCGTGGCCCGCCTTCGAGGGGCCGTAGGGAGCGCCGCCCTTGCGCCACATGGTGTCCATGCTGGTGGTAACGCCGATGATGCGCCCGTAGCCCTGCTCAATCATGTGCCCGGCCACAGCGTGGGACATTATGAAGGGGCCGCTCAGGTTCACGGCGATGACCCTCAACCAGGCCTCCGGAGCAATGTCCCAATAGTCGGTGCGACTCCCGGAGGCTCCGCTGGTGGTGAAGCCGGCGGTGCGTGGATTGATACCGGCGTTGTTAACCAGAATGTGCAGTCCGCCCATCTCGCTGATGGTACGTCCCACCGCATTGTGCACTGATTCGGGATCGGTAACGTCGGCGATGATGGGCAACACGGCATCGTCGCCGCCCAACTCGCGCATATCGTTGGCGGTCTGGTCCAGCCAGTCCTCGTTGATGTCGAGCATGGCGACCCGCGCGCCGGCTCTCACGAGTCCGGTGGTGATCGACCGACCCATTCCGATCGGGCTGGCCGCTCCGGTCACAATTGCTACTTTGCCTTCCAGCGTGTTTGATGGCACAACCATTTTGTTTACCTCGGTATTGTTGGTATTTCGATTGAATCTGCCGTTGATGATAACCGCTGGGCGGGCCGTTGTTAAGGGAACCGGGGTCTCATGCGTACCCACTTTGTCATCGCGAGCGTAGCGTGGCAATCCCGTCGCCGTAGCAATGGCGGTTCGTCGACCTGTGTTCAGCTTCATTGGGATTGCCACGTCGCTACGCTCCTCGCAATGACAGGTTATTACGAGCAAGGGAACCGGGGGGCTCATGCGTACCCACTTTGTCTTCGCGAGCGTAGCGTGGCAATCCCGTCGCCGTAGCAACGGCGGTTCGTCGACGCTTGTTCAGCCTCATCGAGATTGCCACGTCCCTCGACGAGCTCGGGATGAGCGGGCGCTCCTCGCAATGACAGATTAAAGCGGGTAGGCTTGGGAATCGTGGGCCAATACGTTGACCGGCAACGGCGGCGGTGTTAAATTGGTCGTCGTGTTTCGGCGCAAACGTTACGATTTCCGACTACGTGATTTCGATGAATGACCTGGCTGACCGAGTGCTGCGTGGCGAACTGCGGGCCCTGTCCCGACTACTCACGATGGTGGAGCGGGGCGACCCGGCGGCTGCGCCGGCGATGGAACAGCTGGATCCCTACACCGGTCGCGCTTACACGGTGGGCATCACCGGCCCGCCCGGCGTGGGCAAGAGCACGCTGGTCGACCGCCTCACGGAGCACCTGCGGAAACTCGATCTGACGGTGGGCATCCTGGCGGTAGACCCGACCAGCCCGTTTACCGGCGGGGCGCTGCTGGGCGACCGCATCAGGATGCAGCGGCATTACCTGGACGATGGCGTGTTTATTCGGAGCGTTGCCACTCGTGGGCAGTCCGGCGGGCTACCGCGTATCGTCAAAAGCATGGTCAGGTTGCTGGACGCCGCCGGCAAGGACGTGGTGCTGGTTGAAACCGTGGGTGTGGGTCAAACCGAACTGGGCATTATGAGCGTTGCCGACTCGGTGATCGTTACAATGATGCCCGAGTCCGGCGACTCTATCCAAACGCTGAAGGCCGGCATTATGGAAATCGCCGACCTTTATGTGATCAACAAGGCTGATCGGGACGGCGCCAACCAGATGGCAGCCGCGGTAACCGCGATGTTGCACCTGGCCAACCTGTCTACCGGGTGGAACCCGCCGGTCCTGCAAACCCAGGCGTATGCCAGCGTCGGCATCGCCGAAATGTGGCAGGGCGTTGGAGAGCACCGGGCCTTTCTAACCGACACCGGCGGTCTTGAAGAGCGTCGTTCGGCGCGCCGCCGGCAGGAGTTCGTGGAGTCGGTGCAGGAGGAGTTTTACCGCCGGGTCAGCATCCTGCTCCAGAACGACCCGGAGATGGCCGGCATTCTGGCGGCCATCGACGCCAGGACAACCGAGCCCTACGCCGCCGCACTCCGGCTGCTGGCCGACGGCGGCGGGGCGGCCGACCTGTTCAACACCGGCTGAACCAGGCGGCCACCGTCGTGGTAGCCGTGGTTGTAGCCGTCGATCAGCGGTTGTTGTCCGCGTCGTTGCCGTTGGAACCGGGGTTGTTGCCACCACCCTGGTTGTTGTCGCTCATGCCCAGGAACGGGGACAGCATGGAGGTAAACTCCATGGGGAAAATGAACTTGGTGGATGGGCTGGCGCCCAGCGATTTCAGCGTGTCGAAGTATTGCAAACTCATGGTGCGGGCATCCACGGTGCGGGCTACGTTGTAGATACGCTCCAACGCAGCGCTGAACCCGTCGGCGCGGAGGACGGTCGCCTGCTGTTCACCCTCGGCCTGCAGAATGTCAGCCTGGCGCAGACCTTCGGCTTGCAGGATGGCGGCCTGTTTCTCCCCCTCGGCGCGGTTGATTTGGGCCTGACGCTGGCCTTCCGACTCGGTAATCTCGGCAGTCTTGATGGCGTCGGCTGACTTTTGGCGTTCCATGGCCGCCTTCACGCCCTGGGGCGGGTCGACTTCGTTGATTTCGACCTGGGACACCTTGACCCCCCAGCGGGTGGTAACTTCGTCCATGCGGACTTGCACGTCGTCCCGGATGCGCTCACGCTCGGATAACGCCACCGAGAGGTCGATCGCTCCGATGACCGCGCGCAAGGTGGCGAACGCCAGGTTGATTACGGCCTGCTCGAAGTCCTGCACCTCAAGCACGGCCCGGTCCACCTGGTCCTCCATAACGCGGTAGTAGATAACGAAGTCCATGTCCACCACAACGTTGTCGGCCGTGATGTACTTCTGCGTGGGAACCCGCGTTACTCGTTCTCGCAAATCCACCTTGGTGCCTTGATAGAGAAACGGTATCAAAATGTGTATGCCCGGACGTCTGTTCCCAATGTAAGTACCGAAACGCTGCACCACCATTCGCTGGTATGCCTGCACGATTACTACTCCGCTGGCCATGAGTGCGCCCTCCTTGCCCGCGACTGGCGGGCAGTGCCCTGGTGTCTGCTCTGCCGTTATTCCTGACCTTCGGGCACCGTTGCGCCACCGACCACTTCCACCGTCACATAAAGCCCTGACGAACCAATAACCCGCACCCGACGCCCGATCGGAACGTACATTCCGTCGTTGCTGGTGGCGGACCACGTTTCGTCGCTGAGGGCGACGATGCCTCTGGGTTGTAACGCCGATGTTACCACACCGAGTTGCCCGATGAGATGCGACGCTTCGCTGCGCCCGTCGCTGTCGCTAATCCTTCCAGTTGCCGGCGCCAGGCGGCTCCCGAGCCGGGACCGAATTGCCTCGAATGCAATATAGGCGGCTGCGATCGCCAGCACGCCGGCCACGCTGCCGATCAACCACAGGCTGACGGCAACCTCCGGGAAATGGACCGGTATGCCGCCGACGCTGCCAAACCCGCCAAACAGCAGCAATCCGCCGACCACCAGGCTGACCACGGCGCCAACGCCCAACGCGCCAAATCCCGAGATAAACACTTCCAGAATCGCCAGCACTCCGGCCAGCCCGATGAACGCCACGCCGGCCCAGTTAAACGGGAGGTTGCCCAGCGCCAAAAATGCCAGCAGCAGGCAGATTGCCCCAGCGACGCCGGGGCCAATCAGCCCCGGCGTCATGAGCTCGAATATCAACCCCAACCCTCCCAGGCTCAGCAACAGGAAGGCGATGTTGGGGTTGGCGATGAATTCCACGAATCGCTCCCGCCACTGCATCTTGATGAATTCGACCTCGGCATCTGCGACGGCCAGCGTGTGGTCTCCTGATGCCGTGGTCACCGTGCGCCCGTCGATCTCGCGCAGCAGGTCGGACCGGTCATCGGCCAGCACGTCGATGATGCCGGCCTCCAGCGCCTCTTTGGCGGTGTAGGACGCTGCGGTGCGCACCGTTTCTTCCAGCGCATCGGCGTTGCGTCCGCGTTCGTCGGCGATGGAGCGGATCAGCGCGGCGGCATCGTTGGTAACCTTGTCGGCAAGGGTTTCGCCCAGATCTTCGCCACCGCCACCGACGGGCGTTGCCGCGCCGATGTTGGACCCGGGAGCCATGGCGGCGATGTGGGCCGCCGCCGTGATGAAGGTTCCAGCCGACCCAGCCTGCGCGCCCCGCGGCGCAACGAATACAGCGACGGGGACGTCGGATTCCAGCAGGCTCCCCACAATATCGCGGGTGCTGCCGTACAGCCCACCCGGAGTGTCCATCTCGATAACAAGCAGTTCGGCTCGGTCGTCGCTGGCACGCTGAATTGACCTGGCGATGAGACGGGCCTTGACGGCGTTGATGGTGTCTTCAACGCGAACGGCCAGGACGGCCGGGCTCTGGGCGTCGGCCTGATGCCAGGAAGCCGCCAGACCAAACGTGCCCAGGCAAACCAGGCCCAGGCACAAAATCAGCAGTATCGAGCGTCGCAGTATGGCGACGGGAAACGGGATTCGCGAGTTTAATATCCGCATCAGGACCATCCATTTACCATCATCAAGCAGGCCGGGGGTAATGTCAAATCTGACTCGCTATCATCCCCTGAATCCACCCCGTTTGACTACATTCGCCGTGTGCCCCTACAATTGCGATGCAGCCGGGCCAATCACAGCGGGCGTTGCATTGTCTTTCAGGAGGATTGATGGATTACGAGTTTATTTTGGCCGACAAAGAACGGGTGTCCAAGTTTGAGGGCAGCGGAGAGCGACGTCGGGAGATAGTGGGCCACGTGGCTTTTCTTACGATGAACCGTCCCGAAGTGCTGAACGCAATGAATCGCCAGTTGACCGAGGAATTGCACGACGCCGTGGCACGCGCCAACGAAGACCCGGAGATTGGCTGCATCGTCGTCACGGGAGCCGATACCACGCCACGGGCTCCGGCATTTACCGCCGGCGGCGACATTCACGAGCAGCGCGAAGACCAGGCCGCCATGAACGCCGGCACCCTGTCGCTGGAAGACATGGATGCCCGCTCAGCCAAACGACAGCGCGGCGGCTACGAAGTCAGCACCTCTGACAAGCCGGTCATCGGCATGATTAACGGGCTGGCCTACGGCGGCGGCGCGGTGCTCTCATCGTCCCTGGACATCCGCATCGGGTCCGATGCTGCGCGCTTCCGATTCCTGGCCGCGGCCTACGGGCGGATCAATTCCACCTGGACGCTGACCAACCAGGTCGGGTGGCCCCAGGCCAAGGAGTTGCTGTTCACCGCTCGCATCGTGGAAGCTGAGGAAGCCTACCGGATTGGCCTGCTCAACTACCTGGTACCTGTTTACCGGCTGCGCGAAAAGACCATGGACGTTGCCATGCAGATTGCGACCAACGACACTCCGTCGGTAATCGGCATCAAGCGGTTGCTCCTGCGCCACATGGGTGGCACCCTGGAACAGCAGTGGACCAACGAAAAGGAGTTCACGACCAACGAATTGCGGGGCACTCTGGCCGAGGAAGCCTTCCCCGAGTTCCTGGCCCGGCGTGGCCGACCGGTTCGCGGCGGATAGCAATCAGACGACGTTGATTTGACCGGCCCGGTCCCAAGGGCAAATTGGCAAAACAAACCGCAGAGGTGCAAGTCGCTTCTGCGGTTTCCTGATGTTGAGCTAGTCGTTCAGCGTGCCCTTGGTGCTGGGCACCTGGCCGCTGGCGCGAGGGTCGGGTTCCACCGCGTCGCGGAGCGCACGGGCCAGCGCCTTGCACAACGCTTCCGCCTTGTGATGCGGGCTGGTTCCGGCCAGCACTTTGGCGTGCAGGTTGATGCGCGCCCCGGTGGCGAAAGATTCAAGGAAGTGGGCGATCAGGTCGCCCGACAGCGTTTCCACCATCGTGTTGTCCAGGGTGGTATCGACCGACGCGTAGGCTCGTCCGCTCCAGTCCACGGCGACCATTACCAACGTTTCATCCAGGGGGACGATGGCGTGCCCCATACGACGAATGCCGCGCGGTTCACCCAAGGCCTGGCCGAAGGCGCGGCCCAGCATGATGGCCGTGTCCTCAACCAGATGGTGCCAGCCGACGTGGGTGTCGCCGACCGCTTTCAGGTCAATGTCAAACAGGCCGTGGCGGGAAATCTGGCTCACCATGTGGTCGAGGAAGCCGTTGCCCGTATCGACGTTGTAACGACCCGCGCCGTCCAGGTCGACAGAGATGGCAATGGTGGTTTCCCCGGTGGTGCGTTCCAGGGTGGCCCTACGGACGCTGGACTTGGCAAGCGCCATTATGCGTCGGCTCCCAGCGCCGCCCGGAATCCGGCGATTACCTCGTCCGTTTCTTCGGGTTTTCCCACGCTGACGCGGATGTAGTCGCGGAGCAGGTCGTTGTCAAAGTAACGCAGGAACACACCTCGCCGGCACATTGCTTCGTAAACTTCCAGGCCTCGACCATCTGGCAACTTGCACAGGACAAAGTTTGCCTGCGACGGCCAAGGCTTGATGCCGGGAATGTCGGCCAGCAGGTCAAACAGGCGGGCACGCTCCGTGACGATTGCGGTAACCCGGTCCAGCAGGTTGCTGGTGTCGGCTAGCGAGGCCAGCAGGGCGATTTCGGCAGCCAGGTTCACGTTATACGGCGGCTTCATACCCATCATGGTGGCGGCGAGTTCGGTGTCCATTGCGCCCGCGCCGATACGCAGGCCGGCCAGTCCGGCCCACTTGCTGAAGGTGCGCAATACCACCAGGTTGCGGAATTCGGGCAGAAGATCCAGCAAGGTCTGTCCGCAGAAATCGTAGTAGGCTTCGTCGGCCACCACCAGCAGGCCGGTGTCCAGCAAAGCACGCGCTTGGGCCTCGGTAACCAAGTTGCCGGTTGGATTGTTGGGACTGGGGAAGAAGATTGCCTTGGTGCGGGGGGTAATAGCCAGTTGGATGGCCTCGATGTCGATGTCAAAGTTCTCATCCCGGGGGACCGACACCGCATTGGCGCCGGCGACGTCCGCCGAGAACGAATACATCCCAAACGTTGGCACTGGAATGATTATTTCGTCATCGGGAGCGAGGAACATCCGCATCAGCAGGTCGATAATCTCATCGCTGCCGTTGCCGGCGACTATATTGTCGTCGGGCACACCGAGGTAATCCGACAGCGCCGCCCGCAAATTGCGCTGCGCCGGGTCTGGATAATGGTTGTAGTCGCGGAAGTTACCCAGCGCTTCGGCCACGTGCGGCGACGGGCCGTAGGGGTTTTCGTTGCCGTTGAGACGGATCACCCGCTCCAGGGGGATGCCAGCCTGCTCCGCCAGCGTTTCGCTGGGCGCAACTCCCTGGTAGGTCTTGAGCCGGTAGATGTGGGGCAGCAGCAGGTCTTCTATGTTAGGCATCAGTTGCCAATCCTGACGTTGGTGGTGCTTCGGATGCTATCGCTGGGTCTGTTGGGCGGCCAGATGGTCAAGCCGGGCCTGAACCGCGCCGGCGTGGCCGGGCAATCCTTCGGCTTCGGCGATTCGCACCGCGGCGGCGCCCAGGTCGCGGAAGTGCTCCGGGCTCAGTCCCACCACGGGCATGGTGCGCATAAAATGGTGCACGCTCAGCGCCGAACTAAACCGGGCCGTGCCGCCGGTGGGCATGACGTGGGATGGCCCGGCAATGTAGTCCCCCATGACTTCGGGTGAAAACTCCCCGAGGAACAGGCCGCCGGCATTGCGTACTTTGCCGGCCCAGGCCCAGGGCTCGGCGGTCATCACGCACAGATGCTCCGGCGCCAGCCGGTTGGCGACCTCGATGGCCTCTGAGAAACTGTCGACCAGGACAAACTGACCCTGGCGCTCCAAAGACTGGCGGATGGTTTCAGCGCGCGGGTTGGCAGCGATTTGAGCGTCGAGTTCGTTCTCCACGGCCCCGAGCAACGCTTCGGAGTCGGTCACCAGGATTGCGGTGGCCATCGGGTCGTGCTCCGCCTGGGCGATGAGGTCGGCGGCGCAGAATATCGGGTTGGCGCTCGCGTCGGCCAGCACAATGGTTTCGGTTGGTCCGAAAACGCCGTCGATGTCTACCTGACCTTGCACCATGCGTTTGGCGTAGGCAACGAACACGTTGCCGGGGCCGCAGATTTTGTCCACTTTGGCGATGCTTTCCGTACCGTAGGCCAGGGCAGCGATGGCCGGCACGCCGCCAACCTGGTAAACGGTGTCCACTCCCGCAATGTGCGCGGCGGCCAGCACGGTGGTATTCAGAGGAGCCCCGCCCAGCCGCGGTGTAACCAGCACAACCTCTTTGACACCGGCAACCCGTGCGGGGATGGCAGTCATCAGCACCGTTGACGGATAGGCCGCCGTTCCGCCGGGCGCATACAGGCCAACCCGTTCCAGCGGACGCACCAGCTCACCAAGGCCACTGCCCAGGTCAACCCAATCGCGGGGCAGGGTCGCCTCGTGGAAACTGGTGATTCGTTTGGCGGCCAGTTTGAGGGCATCCTGCAGGTCTGCGGGCGTGGCGTCCCAAGCCGCTTCCAGCTCGGCCCTTGGGACATCCAATTCGTCCAGGTCGGTGTCGTCCAGCAGTTTGGCGTAGCGTCGAACTGCGGCGTCGCCGTCGGCCCGCACGTCGCGCAGCATCTGCAACACTGCCGATTCTGGGGTGGCGTGCTTGCCGAACGCGTCGCGGGTGCGCTGCAACACCGCCTCAGGCAGCGAGGTAAGGTCCAGGGGGTCGATTCGTTTCAGGGCGGATTCGGCAGCCGCCAGCCCACGCACAAGGTTAAGTTGCACTGAGAAACTCCAGCGCCTGCGCTTTGGTTTCATCGACGACCCGTTGGCGGTAGGTGTCGATCAGGTCCCTGGGTATGCGCTCGTAGATCTTTTCCAGGCTGCTGGGCATATCAGCCAAAAACCCATCGACCACAACCTGCACTTCGTCGTTGTCGCGATACATGCGGTTTAGCGCCCGCTTCAACCGTTCCCAGGTGAATTCCCAACCCAGCAGGCGGTCAACCCACCCGCGCCATTCGTCAACCAGAGCGTCTTCCAGAAACGCCAGGGCCGGCATTTGTTCCATAGCCGCGATGGCGGCGTTTTCCGTGGACAACCCGCCTTCGCCGTTGAGCACGCTGTTGTCCATATCCAGCTGCAGCGCGCGGTCCCAGATGTGAGCTTCAACCTCGCTGTCGGTTACTCTGGCGTCCGAATCGAAGTGCGGGCGGAACATGGTGGTGATCCAGACCTCGTCGGCCACCAGATGGCTGACGTAACCCAGCAGAAATGCCCTGGTGTTCGGCGTCAGGCCGTTATCAGAACCGGCCAGCTGCGGATGCAGTTCAAACATGCGCTTGACTCCGGTGCCGACCTCGTTAACCGTCAGGTCGGAGAAATGCGTCCGCGCCCGGTCCCACTTGGTCATGGCCCGAATGTCCGGGGTGGTAGAACCGAGGTACGCTGCCCCGGAGTGATCATGGGCGTAACCCCAGTCCAGCTCGGTGGCCACCTGCTGGCACAAGTAGATGTGCATTGGCAGGTTAGGCATCGTTCACCGCCTCCCGTCGTTGTGCCGCAGCACCGTCGAGGAAATTGCGGAACGCCACCGATTCGCCCTTGAACAGGTAGGACAGTTGAACGGCGGCGATATCCACGCCCCCGCATTCGCGCAGGTGGGACACGGCGTCGAGCAGGCGGTCTTTGCGCACCAGCAGCGACACGGCGTACCAGTCCTCTTCGGTAACGCTGAACACGCGGGCGACGGTGGGGCCGCGGATGCCGGCGATGTCGGGGCGCGCCAGTATCATGGCGCTAACGTCCTCTGCGGATCGGCCCTGCACATTGGCGGTGATTCGGTAGTACGGCTCGGCGCGCAGGTGAGCTTCCAGGGTTTCGGTGAGCGCCTGGGCCAACTTCAGGTGGGCGGCGCTGTCGGCCAGCGCTGCCGGGTTGGCGATGAGGCACGCCTGGGAGGTCAGTATCGTCCCTCCTTCCAGCGTCTTGAGCCGGTTTTCCCGCAGCGTGGTTCCGGTGGCGGTCAGGTCGGAAATCAGATCCGCGTAACCGGCAGCCGGCGCCGCCTCCAGCGCGCCGCTCACCGGCACCAGCGTGAAGAAGTTGATGCCACGCTCGAACAGGTAGCCGCGCAGCAGACGCGGGTATTTGGTGGCGACGCGGAGTTGCCGGCCCTGTTCGTGGAATTCAAGGGCCAGGTCGGCCAGGTCATCCACCGATGTTACGTCAAGCCAGGAATCGGGAACCGCCAGCACGAACTCGCAACGGCCGTACTCCAAATCATCCAGCACCGCTATCACTGCGCCATCGTCATGCCGGTATTCGATGAGACGATCCAGGCCGGTAATGCCCATTTCGGCGCTGCCCTCCTCAACCTTGCCGGTAATGTCGGCGGTGCGTTGGAACAGCACGTCCACGCCCGGCAACGATGGGATGCTGCCGGTATAGCGGCGGGCATTGGGGCGGCTGACTTTGACGCCGCACGCTGACAAGAAATTCAGCGTGGAGTCGCCCAATTCGCCGTCGCTCGGTATGACCAGTCTCACCGTGCTACCTTTTTCATTGTCCTGCGTTTCTCACTATCATTTGGGCGTAGGCGGACCGTGTTTACCCGACGACGCCATCCGCCCCTACCGACACCGTGCGTAGATATTCGCCGTCCGACGCGGGTTGGCCGCCCACGTCCAGCACTGCCACGCCACCATCGCGTCGCACTTCGGCAGCGGCGCGCAAAGCAGCCCGGTATGCTGCCGGCCCTTCCGGTGCAACTAGCACAGCCTCAGAGCCACGGGTCGATCCCTCGCCTCCGGGAATTACCGCCATCAGCTTTTCCAGCGTGTAAGCGAATCCCAGGGCGGGAACGCTGTGCGGACTGCCAAGGGCCCGAGCCAGCGCGTCGTAACGCCCGCCACCACCCAGATTCTGCTGGTCGTCCTTGGATATTATGTCAAATATGATGCCATTGTAATACGCAATACCCCGCGCCAGGCCGAAGTCGACGGATACGTGCCCCGCCAACGCTTTGTCCTCGACAATCAGGTCGACCAACTCGGCAAGTCGGTTGACCGCAGCAGGGTCTGCCCCGGCCCCGGCGACGATTTCCTGAGCTGCGGCGACGGCGTCCGTAGGGTCACCATTAACCGACGCGAGTTTAGCCGCCAGCGTCAATCCGTGCTCCACGGCGCCGGTGTCATCACCGCCCCGCAGTTTGCGGAGCAGCCGGTCGACTATTTCTTCGGACGTTCGTTGCCCGACCAGCGTTTCCGTATTGCCATTCCAGCGCATGAACCCAGCTAGCACCTCGCGCGCCTCGGCATCAGGGAGCCCGGCAACCGCGCCAGCCAGATCGTTCTGTTCGTCCAGCAGGTCACGGCCGGCCACTATGTGCAGTTCAGCAGCGCGGTTCAGCGTGGTTGCGACGTTGGCGCCGTCTGATCCGATGCGGTTCATGTTGGCAACGATAAAGGAGCGGGCGCGTTCGGACAGCCCAACGGTGTCCAGCACGCTGTCCAGTACATCCAGGTCGGCCAGCCGCAGCAGGTAGCCGTCAACGCCCAGGGCAGCCGGAACACCGGCGGCCAGCGCCAGCAGCTCGGCGTCGGCGAGGAGGCTGTCCGATCCCACCAATTCAGCGCCTACCTGGGTGAATTGCCCGCTGCCCTCGGCATCGTGGGCATCATAGCGGAACACTGGGCCGGCGTACTGCCAACGGGCAACCGGAGCGGGCGCGACTCCCGTATTCATTTCCAAGTAACGTCGCATGATGGCCGACGTAAACTCGGGACGCAGACTGGCCGCGTTGGACCCCGGATCGGTGAAAGAATACATCTGCGAGGCCAGGGAGCCGCCGGATTTTCGCAGAAACAGCTCGGTGGATTCCAGAACCGGCACTTCCACCTGCGAATAACCGAATCGCCTGATCAGGTCGGCAACTAGTCGTTGCACCGCCTGCATATCCTGGCAAGCGGCGGCGGACAAATCGCGCATACCCGGCAGCCGGCGCACCGGGGTTACTGCGCGTGCGGCACCGTTAGCAGTAGACATCGAGGATTATTGTACCACCAAGCGCTATTTGAACAATGCCTGCTGTGGACATTACGGATGGGCGTTTGACCCGCCATCTATGTATATCGGCTGCCCAGTTGGGTAGTCGCAGAACGAGGAGCACAGGAACACCAGCAACGCGGCCAGATCCCGAGGGTGTCCCAGACGACGCAGCGGGGTGTAGCGCACCAGCAGCTCCTCGCGTTGTTTTTCCAGCGGTATGTCTTCCGCCGTTGACCAGCCCGAGCCAATTGCGTTGACCCGGATTTCGCTGCGCCCCCATTCCACCGCCAGCGAGCGCGTCAGCGACAGGACTGCGGACTGGGTGGCGCTGAACGCCGAGCAGTTGTGGATGCCGCGTTCGGCCAGGTTGGAAATCACGTTGACGATGCGCCCGTACTGCTGCGACAGCATCTGTTGTCCCACCGCCTGAGTCAGCAGAAAGGTGGCCCGCACGTTGCGATTGTGCAGTTCGTCCCATTCCTCCAGCGTAATCTCGGCAGCGGGTTTGGCGAAGAAACTGCGGGTGTCGTTGACCAGGATGTCCACCCGCTCGTGCACCGCTCCGAAGGTAGTGATTATCGCCGCCACGCCCTCCGGCGTATCCCAGCGCCCGGAGCATCCGTAGACTGTGCCGCCGGTTAAGCCGGCCACGGCATCCCGAATTGCTTCCAGACTCTCGGGGTGCCGGGCGACGGCGAACACCCGCGCTCCCGCTTCGGCCAACGCCGCCGCCAGATGGGGCGTTTCTCCGCCGCCGGCGCTGGCCACGATGGCGGTGCGGCCGGTAAGGTCGAACTCTGCGGGCAGTGGCATCGGTCTCCTAGAATTCCAGCGGCGCCAGGGGAGCGTGGCCGGTGGGAGCGATTCCGGCAGCCAGCCCGCCGCCGTCCAGTATGAACATCTCGCCAGTCATATAATCGGATGCGTCCGACGCTAGGAAAACCGCAATCGGCCCCAACTCTTCCGCGCGCCCCAACTTCCCGGAGGGCAAAAAGTCGCCGGATTGCGGCAGGGTGCGGTTGATCTCGGCGCTAGGATCGATGGTCGGGATGAACCCCGGCACGATGCTGTTAGCGGTAATGCCATAGCGGGCCAGGCTGAACGACAGCACCCGCGTTAGCTGAATGACGCCACCCTTGGAGCAGCAGTACATGTATATGTCGCGACCGCCGCGCAACCCGAATCCCGAGGCCACGTTGATGATTTTGCCTTTCCCAACGTCGGCCATGACCTTCGCTGCGGCCCGGGCGCAGTAGAACGCGCCGGACAGGTTCACGGTCATCGCCGAATCCCAGTCGTCGTCGGTGATTTCCCAGATGGGCTTCAGGACGTTGTCGCCCACCATCGCCGCGTTATTGATGAGCACATCCACGCGGCCAAAATGATCAACCGCAGCGTCGATGAGGTGGTTGGCGTCGGACGAGTTGGTAACATCGGTGGGCACCGCGATGGCATCCCGCCCGGCGGCCAGCACTTCGTCGCGGGCCGCTTCGATGGGCCCCGGACGACGCCCGGCGATGGCCAGGTTGGCCCCCGAGCGGGTGAGGGCGCGCACCATCTCCAGCCCGAGGCCGGTACCGCCGCCGGTGATCACCACCACCTTGCCATCCAGGTTCAGATTTTCAAGCATTGAGCACGGCCCTCACGCCAATTCTTCCCCCACGGCAGGAAGAGGGGCGTTGTCATTGGCTCGCAGGGTAATATCTCCCGCAGTCAAGGTCAACAAATTGCCACGGTCGTCGCGCAGCAGCAGGTTGCCGGATTCGTCGATGTCCTCGGCGACGCCAGTGGAGTCGTTGCCGTGATGGGTTACGGTGACGCGCTGGCCCAGCGTGTCCAGCCACCGACGCCATTCGGGAACGGGCGATTTCCCACGACGCAGGTCCAGGTACAAGGCATCCAGGTGTTGCAGAATTCGGCGTAGCAGATCGGACCGGTCTACCGGGGCGGCGGCGAATTGGTCCAAATTCCCGGCGGTGGCCGCGATTTCCGACTCCGTCGACACATCGAGCGCAACGTTGATTCCGATGCCCACCACCGCGTACTGCACTTCAGATCCCATCAACGCGCTCTCCGCCAGGATGCCGGCGACTTTCAGCCCGTCAATCGTAATATCGTTGGGCCATTTGATGGACGGGTATACGCCGGCAACCTGCCGCAGCGACCGGGCCACCGCTACGCCGGCCAGCGGGCTGAGCAGGGACAGTTGCCCGGCGTTGGGGCGAAACAGAACCGAAAAGTACAGGTTCCCGGGCTCCGACACCCACCGGCGACCCATCCGGCCCCGACTGGCGGTTTGCATCTCGGCTACCACCACTAACCCTTCCTCGGCGTCGGCACGGGCCAACTCGGCCACATCGTCCATGGTGGAGTGGGTCGACTGATAGAACCGTATCCGGCGACCAACAATGCGGGTATAAAGTCCCTGACGCAGGGCCCGGGCGACGACACTGGGCGGCATACGCCTGGCCTTAGATGACCGGCTACCAACCGTGCTCGTAGCGGTCTTGCAGCACGTCCAGCAAGCGGCTGATGGGCACCCGATGCTGCGCCATGGTGTCGCGGTCGCGGATGGTAACGGCGTGGTCGTCCAGCGTGTCAAAGTCGACGGTTACGCAGTATGGCGTGCCGATTTCATCCTGCCGGCGGTAGCGCCGCCCGATGCTTTGGGCGTCGTCAAACTGACACCGTAACCGCCGCCGCACCAGGTCGTACACCGACCGCGCGGTCGGGGCCAGCCGCTCGTTGCGACTTAGGGGCAGCACCGCCACCGTAACCGGAGCCAAAGCGCGATGCAGGTGCAGTACGGTTCGGGTATCCTTGCCATCCGGTTCTTCGTCATAGCTGTCCAGCCAGAAGGCGAGGGTGGCCCGGTCGACGCCGCCGGAAGGTTCGATTACGTAGGGGATGTACCGCTCCCGGGTTTCGTCATCAAAGTAGGACAAGTCCTGCCCGCTGAATTCGGTGTGCCGGCTCAGATCGAAGTCGGCGCGGTCGGCGATGCCTTCCAGCTCACCCCAGCCCCAGGGGAAACGGTACTCGATGTCGAAAGTTGCCTTGGCGTAGTGCGCCAGTTCGTCGCCGCCGTGCTCGCGGAGTCGCAGGTTTTCGGCGCGGATGCCGTAATTTACGTACCAGTTGAATCTGTCCTGCACCCACCGCTGGAGCCATTCCTCGTCGGTGCCGGGCTGCACGAAGAACTCCACTTCCATCTGCTCAAACTCCCGCGTGCGGAAGGTGAAGTTTCCGGGTGTAATCTCGTTGCGAAACGCCTTGCCGATCTGTCCGATGCCAAAGGGCAACTTCTTGCGGGTGGCCGTCTGCACGTTCTGGAAGTTAACAAAGATCCCCTGCGCCGTTTCGGGACGCAGGTAGATTTGGTTGCTGGAATCTTCCACCGGACCCATGAAGGTGTGGAACATCAGGTTGAATCGCCGCGGTTCGGTCAATTCACCACCGCATTCGGGGCAACGGTCGGAATCCAATTGGTCTTCGCGAAACCGACGGTTGCACTGGCGGCATTCCACCAGGGGATCGGAAAAGTTTTCCACGTGACCGCTGGCTTCCCAAACTCGGGGGTGCATCAGGATGGCGGCGTCCAAACCCACCACATCGTCGCGCTCCACCACCACCTCGCGCCACCACGCTTCCTTGACGTTGCGCTTCAGTTCAACCCCCAGCGGGCCGTAGTCCCAGGTCGAACCCAGGCCGCCGTACACCTCGCTGGACTGAAACACGAAACCCCGGCGCTTGGATAGCGACAGGATTTTGTCCATATCGGCATAGGGGAGGGTGCGAGCCATGTTTTCCTCGGGAAACCAGTGGATTTACCAGCCGATGCCGGCATCTGGATCTCGCCAATTATGGTATCACAGGCTCCGTGGAGGCATCCGCCGGCAGCTCTTGGCGCACCACCGCCGCCAGACTGTCGGCGGCCAGTTCGTCCAACCGGATATACCGGGCGGACATGGCTTCAGCAATGGATTTGGCCAGTTCCAGCTTGATGAAGTCCTGCTCGGTGTCCACCACCACGGCGGGGATGCGGGCATCGGCCACCATCCGAGCCAGGTTTTCCACCTCGCTGTACGCAGAAGCGCCGTAGCCGACCTGCTCGCCAGACATCGCCATGTTGGCCCGCCCATCGGAGAGCAGCACCAGCAGCGGCAGCACGTCCCGGTCTTTCATCCGCTCCCTTTCCAGCACTTCCATCGCCAGATAGAGGCCGCCGGCGAGGGGAGTGCGACCGCCGGTGGGCATATCCTGGAGCTGCCACTGCGCCATTTCCACGCTGCCGGTGGGTGGTAACAGCAGTTGCGCCGACGTGCCCCGGAAGGCGATCAACCCGACCCGATCGCGTCTTTGGTATGCGTCCAGCAGCAACGACATCACCGCCCCCTTCACGGCGACCATGCGGCGTTGGGCGCCCATTGAGCCGCTGGCGTCTACCACGAAGAGAATCAGGCTGCCGGTGCGGGTTTCGCGCACCTTCTCCCGCACATCCCATGGTTCGATCAGGAAGGTGCTGCCGTCCGGGCCAGCAGCCAGGCGACGGGCGTTTTGATGCGGCGCTGCCGCTCTCAAAGTGGCATCCAAAGCAAGATCGGTGACGGCGGCCCGTGGCTCCCTGGCGCCCACGTAACGCCCGGAGGAGTCGCTGCTGACCGAGGTGGCGCGGCGTCCGGAGGCGCGGCGCGCGCGGCGGTCGGGAGGTTGAACCTGCAGGTTCTGAACGGCGTATGGGTCGCCTACCTCGTACCACTCATCGCCGGCGCCGGCGGTGTCGTCGTGGGGCGGGTCGGCGCCGTCATCCGGTTCATCTTCTGCATCTGGCGCGGGCGGCGGACTATCACCTTCTCCATCGCCGCTGTCGTCGTTACCCGAGTCATCACTTTGTGATGATTCCCGGTCGCGCGACTGATTCTGGAACTCCTCCAGCATATTATCGAGTTGCTCGGTAACCAGATGCGGCTGCTGGAAGGGTTGGCGACGTTGCCGATGCAACAATGCCATCAACGCCGCTTCCCGCACATCTTCTACGTCGACAACCGTGCGGCCTTCGTAGGCAGCAATGGTGCTGGCGGTCTTGTACATCACGATATCCCCGCGCAGGCCATCAACCTGGTACTCGGCGCAAATATCGGTGATGAGCTCCAGGATGTCTTCCGGCACCACCACATCCGGCAACCGCTGCTGGCTGCTGATGATGCGCGCGCGTTCGGAACCTTCCGCTTCCTCCCAACCGTCCATAAAACCAAAGGGCTCGGCTTCGTAGGAGATGCGGCGGCGCACCACTTCCCGCCGCTCCACGGGTTCGAAAACCCCGTCCACTTCCACGGCCAGACCGAACCGGTCCAGCAACTGCGGACGCAGGTCACCCTCTTCCGGGTTCATAGTGCCCACGAGCATAAATTCCGCTTCGTGACTAACTGACACTCCCTCGCGCTCGACGTAGTTGCGGCCCAACGCCGCCGCGTCGAGCAACACATCCACCAGATGGTCGTTGAGCAGGTTCACCTCGTCGATGTAGAGGATCCCCCGGTGGGCTACCGCAATGAGGCCGGGCTCAAAGTTCTTCTCGCCGGTTTTGATGGCCTTTTCGATGTCCAGGGAACCCACCAGCCGATCTTCGGTTGCCCCCACGGGCAAATCCACGATGCGGACCTGGCGGGTTGAAGCGGCCACCCCGGCGGAGCCCCCCTGCTGGCACCAGTCGCACACCGGTTGCGGGGCGTCTGGCCGGCAACTGTATTGGCAGCCGGGTACGACTGGAACTTCGGGCAACAAGGCCGCCAGCGAACGAACGGCCGTACTCTTAGCAGTGCCCTTTTTGCCTCGTATCAACACGCCCCCGATGCGGGGGTTGATGGCGTTGAGCAACAGCGCGCGCTTCATCGCCCGCTGGCCGACGATGGCCGTGAAGGGAAATCGCGGTTCGCGGGAAGTGTCTGGTTGGGTCAAGCGGAACCTCGTATCGTCACGGCCGGCGGATCAGCTGGTTGCGGCGGCAGAATTCGGAAAGGCGTGAATACCCCGCTCCCGATACCTGCGGTATCCCACGGTCGCCAGGGCAATACCAATCCACAGGAGGAAATGACCGGCAGCGGTGAAGCTGCGGAACAAAATGGTCAATTCGTGAGGCAGCCAGTCCGGGACTGTGTCGCGCACGCTGGGGATTGCGAACGCCAGGAGCAATGCCACCACCGCATAGACCAAACCGATACCGGCATACCGTATCCAGCGGGTGTTGCCACTTTTGTTGCGATTGACGAATCCCACCCCGTACAGCACCAGGGCCACGGACCCAGTCGAAACCACCATGAATATGAACTGAAAGCCCTGTCTAGCCAACAAACTACCCTCGTCACCCACGCCAGGCGGGTTCAAGGGGAACTTGATCTGGGTGAACATCGACACTGCCCAGAATCCCAGCAGACCGGCGATGGATGCCCACGCCCAGGGACTCCAGCCGGGTGTGGCGCGGCGCATCAGATGATAAAGGCCGGTGAAAACGGCTGCGTAAAGAACGCCAATTACGGCGAACGCCAGGCTCATGCCGATCCGTTGGCCGCCAAGACTGGTCAGTGCGGCGAGCGGCAGCTCCGTCTCTTCGCCACCTTCAACCTCAGCCGCCGCTTTGCCTTCAAGGTCGATAGCCCACTCCATCACAGGAACATTGAAAATGTTCATGTAGGCGGCGACGAGGAGACCGATGATAACGCCCACAAGTAGGGCGGTCGGGAGGATGCGATCCATGTTACAACTCCTGTGACTCCGAAAACTGTGGCAGCTCAGGAACGATTCAACTGACCGTGCCCGGGTTACATTAACAGCTCGAGCGGATTCACGGGTCTCCTCCCGACGCTACAGTGAGCGCCACCGCGGTGAAACCAGCTTCAGCTAATTGTCCGGTGCAGCGTGGGCACCGGACACCTATTTGGCTAGTGGCACATAAATGCAACGTGGCGGGCGTGGTGGAAGAACTCATGCACGGTACCAAGGACACCGGGGGATCCCACTGCCGCGGCGTGCACGCCGCCGTCAACGTAGCCGACCATGTAGAGCGCCAGTGCGCCCACTACCAGCCAGGGCGCCCAGGCGGCGGTGTTGGTCGTGGAAAGGAAACGATTGATGATTGTCATGATGTGTTGCTCCTCTTGACGTATTACCCTTGCGGGCAGGTTGCTACGCAGCGCAACGGCTGCTTATTGTACGACTTCGCTCGCGGTATCACAACCTCAAGCGCACCGGGTCGGCGCGGTTGATGCCGTGGTTAACGCTGCACGAATATCAGGTTCTCCTCTTTGCCCACCCAACGGTCCCGGGCCTCTTCAAAGGCCTGCAGCTTGTCGGGTTGCATCTCGGTGCGCTTTTCATCTTCGTCCAGGTGCGGATTGGGGAAGTAGCAGCGCACCAGCGTTTCTTCCCAATTCTTCGAGAACCGGACGTAGTAGGACTTCAGGTCGCCGTGGCTCATTGCCTCGACGAACTGGATGCCATCAATTTGCTCCAACTGCAGATGAAAGTGCCAGTTGTCGGCTTCCACCGTAGCCCAACCGTTGTGAACTTCGGGCTCCTGAATGCCGCCAGCGTGGTTTTCGCTGACCACCGAGCCGCCGCCCACTACCCACATCATCTTGGGGTTCCTGGTCAGTTCCTGCAACAAATCCAACGTGTTTTCCATGCGAAACATCCTCCTGACCGCAGGCCGTCGCCTACTGTCTGGCTCCATTCTCCTGGCGGGCTTCAATGTCGGTCTCAATTTCCAGATACATTTCCCGCAATTGCTCCAGCATCTCCGGCGGCGGGTTCTCCCACATACCGCGCTGGATGGCTTCCAACAGCCGTTCCACAATACCGCGCAATGCCCAGGGGTTGCTGCGGCGGAAAAATTCCTGCATCTCCGGGTTCAGGACGTATTCCTCGGTAACGTCCTCATACATCCAGTCCTCGATGACCTGCGCCGTCGCATCGTACCCGAACATGTAATCGACGGTGGCGGCCAACTCGAAGGCACCCTTATAGCCGTGGCGCTGCATTGACTGCATCCATTTGGGATTGACGACACGGCTGCGGAACACTCGCCGCGCCTCGTCTTGCAAATCGCGCACCCGCGCCCGGGATGGGTCGCTGTTGTCGCCAAAGAACTGGCGAGGATTTCGGCCCGTCAGCGAGCGCACGGTTGCAATCATACCACCGTGATATTGCAAATAGTCGTCGCTGTCAAATACGTCATGCTCCCGGTTGTCCTGATTCTTGGCGGCAATCACGATCTGGCTAAACCGGGTGCGAAATTCCTGGCGCGCCGTTACTCCGAAATCCTGCTGCGAGTAGGCGTAGCCGCCCCACGCCGTGTACACCTCGGCAAGGTCATGCACGGTCTCCCAGTTGCGCTCGTCGATGACGCCCAGGATGCCGGCGCCGTAGGCCCCCGGCTTGCTGCCGAAGATGCGGAACAGGGCCGGGTTGCCGACGGCTTCCGCCTCATCCTCCGGCGCGCCGTTGGCGGCTCTGCGTTCGGCATCTTCCCGCACGTGCTTGACGATATAGTTGTCTTCGTCAGCTTCATCCTGGGCAGCGGCCATCGCCACGGCCTGGTCCATCAGGTAGATCAGGTTGGGGAAAGCGTCCCGGAAGAACCCGCTGATGCGCACGGTGACGTCAATGCGAGGGCGTCCCAGCTCGGGAACCGGGATAACTTCCAGGCCGCTAACCCGCCGGCTTTCGGCTTGCCAGACCGGTTTGACACCCAGCAGGTACAGGATTTGCGCGATGTCGTCGCCGTGGGTGCGCATCGCGGACGTGCCCCACACCACGATGCCAACCATCTCCGGGTATGCGCCCTCTTCGTCCAGGTATTTTTGAAGCAGCGCATCGCCCAGCGCCTTGCCTACATCCCAGGCCGTGGGCGAGGGGAGCGCCCGTGGGTCGACCGAGTAGAAATTGCGCCCGGTTGGCAGTACGTTGACCATTCCGCGGGTAGGCGCGCCCGACGGGCCCGGTGGAACGAATCCACCTTCCAGGCCACGCAGCAGGTTGTCGATTTCGTCGGTAGTTTTCAGCAGCGACGGATAAACGTGCTCGCCAACGTAGCGCAGAACGCCGGCGGTTTGGGCGTCTGCCTTCCCCAGCAATTCAGCGACCACGCCGGGAATATCTGCGGCAGCGAAATCGGAGGCGCACAGTGTCCAGTAGGCGCGGCGACACAAGCCTTCCAGCGCCTCGATTACGTCGCCAAAATTGCGAACCGGCGCGTCGTCGTTCAGGGTCTGCAGCACTGCCGGCGCGCTGCCGTTGACCCCAGTGGCCGGATTTTCCAGCAGTTCGTAGTAGTCGTAGCCCAACGCCTCGGCCAGAGCACGACGCAGGCTCGGTACCGGTCCGTTATCCAGGCGGGTCAGTGCGCAGAGCAGGCCGATCATCTGCTCGGAGGTGGGCGGCAAACCAAGCGTGTGCAAACCGTCCTTGATTTGGGCGTCCTTGATTTCGCACAGATAACCGTCGATTTCCAGCATGAACTCGAGGAAATCGTCCGGTTGTTCATCGACGCCCAGGTCCCGGTGCAACTCGGCCTGCTGAACCATCTCCCAGATTTGCCCCTCCAGGGTGGGTAGCTTGGCCGGGTCCAGCGTCTGGCACTGGTAGTGCTCGTCCATAAGTTGTTCCAGCTTGGCGATGTCGCCGTAGGCGTCGGCTGTGGTCATCGGCGGAATCAGATGGTCGATGATGGTGGCGTGGGTGCGACGCTTGGCCTGCGTGCCTTCACCGGGGTTGTTGACGATGAATGGGTAGAACAGCGGGATGTCGTCCAGAGCCACCTCGGGGTAGCACTCCTGGGACAACCCCACGCCCTTGCCGGGCAGCCATTCCAGCGTGCCGTGCTTGCCAATGTGAATCATCGCATCGGCGCGGAATACGTCGCGGATCCAGCGGTAGTAGCCAATGTAGTGGTGGGTGGGTGTCAAATCGGGATTGTGGTACACCGATATCGGGTTTTCGCCGAATCCGCGCGGCGGCTGCAAACCCACGAACACGTTACCCATCGGCAGGCCGGCGATGGCCAACTGGTCGCCGGTGCGGTACACCTGTCCGGGTGCGTCTCCCCAGGCTTCCAGCAATTCCTGCCGTACTTTCGATGGGAACCCGGCGTACCATTGGCTATAGATACGTCGTTCGACGTGGCCTGCGGCAAGGCGCAACTGTTCTTCGGTCAGGGTGTCGGTGTCGTTGCTGCACCGTTCGATCATCCGATGCACCAGCTCATCGCCATCAACGGGGATGTCTTCCACGTGGTAACCGGCGCGTTTCAGGGCGTGCAGGATGTTGATGGCCGACGCCGGCGTGTCCAGACCCACGGCGTTGCCGATGCGGGCGTCTTTGGTGGGATAGTTGCTCAGGATGATAGCGATGCGCTTGTCGGCGTTGGCCTTGCGACGCAGCACGGCGTGTCGGCCAGCCAATCGCGCCAGGTAAGCCATCCGGTCGTCGTGGGCGACGTAACGCTGCATTCGGCCGGCAGACAGACCGCCACCCTCCGGCGGCGTCTCCTCTTTGAAGGACACCGGCACCGTGATGATGCGCCCATCGAACTCAGGGAAGGCCACGTTCATGGCCATGTCGACGGGGCTCAACCCCAGCGAACTGGATTCCCAGTCTTCGCGACTGCCGGTGCTCACGATGCCCTGCAAAATGGGTAAGTCCAACTGATCCAGCAACGCTTGCGACCAGCCCGTTGCCACCGTAGCGCCGGAGCCGCCCTGCTGATGATCCAGGTCGCTCATGGCCAAACCCATGGTGTTGATGATGCAATCGACCCTGGGGACGCCGTCGCCGTCGACCATATATTCGGTTAGCGTTTGGCCCTGCGCCGAATCGTCGTCGTCCGGGATGTGCTTCAGGCTGTATGAGAAAACCGGCAGCACGTTGACCTGCTGCGCTTCCAGGTGTCGGATCAGCGTGTCGATGAAGCCGAGGTTGCCGCTCATCCAGTGGGCGCGGTAGAACAGCACCCCCACTGATGGCCGCCCGACCGCATAACGCTGCGCCATGTAATCGTCCACCGAGGTGCCTTCGGCAATCTCCGGATGGTACACGCCTTGCCACGGCATGGGCGCCGGCGCTTCGTGCCCGTATTCGCCATCCAGGTAGGTATCGGCCAGGAACAGGAACAGGTTACGGAAGTTCAGCACGCCGCCGCGCATCAGGTAGGCGAACACCGACTCGACTTCGGCCACCGGCGCGGTGCAGGCCGTAATCAGATCTTCGTCCCACTCCTGATGGCCCGGGCAGGCTATCAGCGGGGTGCGATTGGCTCGGCAGATCTCCACCAGCGGGTCGAACACCTGACCCAGCGCGCGCTTGCCACCCAGCAGCCGGAGCACCACGGCCGATGCCTGGCCCACAGCGTCCATCAATTCAGTCCGGGCCGACTCAGCGGATTCGTCTTCGCCTTCCAGCGCCACCGGATTGCAGGCATACACGCGCACGGCGTCACCCCAGGGCATACCGACCAAGGCGCGTTCGGCGGTCAGGATGTCGGTGTCCGCGGTGGTAACCAGCACCAGGGTGGCGGGCGTGGTTGGCGCTGCGGTTGGTTCTAGTGTAACCATCGGTTAGTCCTCGTGCTCGCTGTCGCGGGGGAAAACCATGATGGACAGGTCGCTGAAGTCGTCGGGCAGTTGGGCGCATTCGGCCAGTGTGCCGTCCCAGCGCTGTTCGTCGGGCAGGGTCAGGCGCTGGAACACGGTTACCGGGTGGTCAGCGCTGGCGCCATCGGTGATGGCGTTAGCGGCAATTGCGGGCGGCATAAAGTCGTAGGGGCGCGGCAGGAGAATGACGTTGCGCCGGCCCTGGTTAAGCATTTCCACCAGCTCACCCAGCTCCGAACCCCGATCCCACCGTTGATGCAGGGTGATGAATACCGACTCTTCCAGCGAGATGCCAGCGCGGGCGCACGCCATCTGTATACTGCTCACACCCGGAATCAGCTCAACAGTATCGGCGCGCCGACGCACTCGGTTCAGCAGCTCCTTGGCGGACACGTTCAGGTCGCCCCACACGCACACCACGCAATCCTTGCCCAGTTTCGCCTGCTCCTGGGCGTAATCCAGCACCGCTTCCTGGTCCCGGTACGCCATGGGCCGGACGTCGGCGTTGCCGGTGCGTCCCGCCACCACATCTAAAACCGTCTTGAAGCCGACCACCACGTCAGCCTGTTCCAGGGCTTGCCGGCCCTTGAGGGTCAGCATATCTGGGTCGCCCGGGCCGACGGCGACCACGGTCATTTTGGTTCCGGTTTTGGCAGTGTTCATTTGATTTTGATTAGGTGATGCAATGCGAGAACCCTGGCGCAACAGGTTCGCCAGGGTCGGGATGCCACCTCGTTGGCGGCGTGGGCATCAAAACCGTTCTGACCGGTTAGCGGATGCCGCAGGGGAACGACCCTGTTGGGCGCAGAGTAGAGTTCCAGTAAAACATCGGGCAGGATTCCTGACTCGCGGCCTGGGCCTTCCGGATTCGCCACCGTGTGGTTGTTACGGCGACGACGATAACCGTATGGCTTCCCGCTTACAGTGGCGCAACCGCGGCGGACTTTCACCGCCTTCCCCATTAAGCCTGAGTTGGTTTGTTGGCGCCCGATGCCTGGGATATAGGTTGTTAAGAAGTTGCGGCCTGAACCGCTCTGATAATGTAACCTTACTGCCAAACCGTGTCAACCGTGGCGTTGCCTCACGCGTAGTCGCTTTGTCATTGCGAGCGTAGCGCGGCGATCCCGTCGCCGTAGCAACGGCGGTGCGCCGACGTGTGTCCAACCCCATCGAGATTCCCACGTCGCTGCGCTCCTCGCAATGACAGGTTAAAATGGATACGCGTGGGCGGCATTGCAACTTGCCGAGGAGCCGACAAGGCAGGTATCAGAACCGAACAAGGGGCAAAATACCCGCCTGTGCCTGCAGTGCGCGTTGACGGTGCATGCCTTTGCAGGCATAGATATTGAGGGAGATTTCCTCGACCACCTGGGCGGTAGGCTATTCGCCAGCGTGCGCGGCTTCGACTTTAAAGAGGTGGGAGACAATCCGGAGTACGCGCGACTTCGATTGCCCTGACTCTGTTTCCCGACTGACGTGGCCATCGGCCAATCGCATAAATACCAGAGCCGGAGCGTATCTGCTCCGGCTCTGGTATTTATGCGATTGGCTGAGGTTGGGCGCTTGTTGACCTGGCGCTAACCTCCGCCGATGGCTGGCAGAAAGTGCATCTCGCTGTCCTCGTTGACCCGCTCCAGCAGGCCGAGTTGGCTGACCTCGCCGTCAATGATTACCGCCAGGCCCGGGGTTACGTCGTCCGTTTCTTCATCGTACAGCAGTTCCTTGATACCCGGATGCAGTGTTTCCAGGTTGTTGATAACCTGGCGCACGGTGGCGCCGGACGCCTGCACCCTTTCGGGTGTTCCGACGATGCGCTGCATCTGAGGCGGTATCCAAACGTCGGCCATATATTTTGCCCTCACCCCAACCGCTCTCCCATAAAGGGAGAGGGGCTTTGTGGTTGCTACTTTCCGTCTTGGTCCCACAGCGCTTCCAGCACGCTGCCAGGGTTCATGGGCAACACCGTGAGCCGTACGCCGATGGCGTCGTAGATGGCGTTGGCGATTGCCGCCATGGGAGGCACAATCGGCACCTCGCCGACGCCACGGACTCCGTAAGGATGCGTCGGGTTGGTAACCTCAACGATGCAGGTGTCGATCATGGGCAAATCCAGGCTGGTGGGCATCCGGTAATCCAGGAAGCTGGAGTTGACCATGTGTCCCTGGTCGTTGGTGTAATACTCCTCGTTGAGCGCCCAGCCAATGCCCTGCACCACGCCGCCCTGGATCTGGCCTTCCACGTAGGACGGATGAATGGCCTTGCCGGCATCCTGCACGGCGGTGTAGCGAAGGATTTCCACCTTGCCGGTTTCGACATCAACCTCGACATCTACGACGTGGCTGGCAATGGCTGGCCCGGCTCCGCCCGGATTCACGCCGCCGCGACCCACGATGGGGCCGCCGGTGGGAACCTGACGCGCCGCCAACTGCTGGAACGTGAGGCGCAGCTGGTCGTCGGCCCGGTGGGTGAGGACGCCATCCTCAAACACCACGTCTTCCTCTTCAACCTCCCAGATTCGCGCCGCCCGGGCAATCATCTGTTGCCGAATGTCGTGCGCGGCAGTGTAGGCGGCGAAACCCGTCTTGAAGGTAACGCTGCTGCCGCCGGTGTTGGAGGTGAAGCCAATGCTGTCGGTATCGCCAATTTGGGGATTCACATCCTCGACCGGGATGCCCAACACCTCGGCCAGCTGCTGGGAGATGGACGCGCGCGTACCTCCAATGTCGGGCGAACCTTCGGTGAGGCTCACGGTGCCATCCGGATTTACGACGGCAATCGCGCTGGATGGGCCGGTGTTGTTGCCCCAGAATCCGGCGGCGAACCCCCGTCCCTGGTGCTTGCCGCCCTTGGGCGCCGAATAGTGCGGGTGCGCCTTGGTCGCTTCGAGAGTCTCGATGTACCCGACCTTCGGCGTCAGCGGGCCGGTGGGCCGGCGAGTACCCTCTTTGGCGCTGTTCATCAGGCGGAGGTCGATAGGGTCAATGCCCAGCTTCTCGGCCAGTTCGTCCAACGCCACTTCGACGCAGAACGCGGCGGCGGGAGAACCTGGCGCGCGGTAGGCCGCCGTTTTGGGTCGGTTGACAATGATGTCGTAACCTTCGATATGGGTGTTGGGTATATCGTACGCAGACAGAACACAGTTGGCTGCGCCGGGTACCGGGGATCCGGGGAAAGCGCCGGCTTCAAAAATCAGGTTAACGTCGGCGGCAACAATCTTGCCGTCGGAGGTTGCACCAATCTTGCAGGATATTTCGGTGCCGGAGGTCGGGCCGGTGGCTTCAAACACCTCGGTGCGGTTCATGGAAACCTTGACCGCAGCATGGGCCTTGCGGGCCAGCAGCGCCGCCAGCGGTTCCATGTACACGGCCAGCTTGGCGCCGAATCCGCCGCCGATTTCCATGGGGATGGCCTTCACCTTCGACACGGGGAGACCCACCAGGCGGGCGGTGTGTTCGCGCACCGTGAAGTGGCCCTGGCTGCTGGACCAGATCGTTAGCATACCGTCGTCGTGCCACATCGCCGTTCCGCTATGGGGTTCGATGTAACCCTGGTGTACCGCGGAGGTGCTCACACTGCGCTCAACCACCACATCGGCGGCGGCGAAACCGGCGTCCAGGTCGCCCATGTTGAACTCAAAATGGTTGGCGATGTTGGTGCCGGTGGAATTATCGTCGTCGTCCAGCACGCCACCGGCACGGGTCGATGCCGTATTGAACGCCGCCAGCCGCTCGTGAACCAGCGTGGCGCCGTCGGCCATCGCATCCCGAGCGTGCATTACCGGGGGCAACACCTCGTATTCAACCTCAATCAGACCCAGCGCTTCTTCTGCCAGGTGCGCGTTAACCGCGGCCACGGCAGCAATGGCGTGGCCTTTGTACAGGGCCTTTGCCTGAGCCATTATGTTATTGCTCAGGAACTTGAAATTCACCATCGCGCCTTCCGCCATGTCGGACGCCCGGCCGGCTGGTTCAACGATGTCGGCGCCGGTAATAACGGCGCGAACCCCGGGCATGGCCGCTGCCTTGCTGGTGTCGATCGACTTGATGCGGGCGTGCGCGTGCGGACTGCGGAGAACCTTGCCGAACAACATTCCCGGCAAGTTCAGGTCGGCGCTGTAGCGGGCCATGCCGGTTACCTTATCGGCTCCGTCATGGCGAATGGGCCGGGTTCCTACAACTTTGAAAGTTTGGTCGCTGGTTAAGACCATATTGGGTTGATAATCTAGCATCGTTTCCTCCCGAGATTTATACAGCCCGTTCAAACTGCAAAGCGGCCCGGACACCGTATCGAGTCCTGCGGGCCCGCTGTGGGTATGATAGCATACGCACCCGGCAGCAGGTACACCGGCAGCCGACCTTTTCCTGTTGCAAGGCAACTCAAAACTGAACCCAAAGGGCGGGCAATTATGGACACAATCATCATCAAAGGGTGCCTGAACGGTAGTCGCGGACGCGAAGATAATCCCAACGTTCCGTGGACTCCCGAGGAGGTGGCGCAGGAGGCCGTTCGGTGCTACGAAGCCGGGGCATCCATCGTGCATATCCACGCCCGCACTCCGGACGGCGGCATCAGCTACGACCCGGCCTGGTACGCCCAGACCGACGCCATGATTCGAGCCCAGTGCGATCTCGCCCTGAACCATACCACCGCACGCCAGGCTCACGTTCCGGTGGAGGCGGTTACGCGCTACCTGCTGGAAACTCCGCAGCCGGTGGAGATGGTATCGCTGAACCTCGGCACGGGCACTCGCTGGGTGCTGGACCCGGAGACGGGTCAGCGTCGCACCGTTACCAGTCCCAACTCATTTGAGGACATATTGGCCACGCTGGACGCCTGCTATCAGCGGGGCACCTTTCCGGAGCCGGCGGTGCACGATGTCGGCAACCTGAACGCCGCCTTTACGCTGATGCGCGAAGGCTACATCAGGGACAGCCGCTACTTCCTCGTGGAACCCGGCGCCCACTGGGGTGACGGACGACTGAACATGGTCGGCTCACCCCGCAACTACACGCTGATTACCGACACCATCCGCGAGCACTACCCAGAGTCGACTTGGCTGACCCATAGCAGCACCAGTCAAACCTTCCCGCTTTGCGCCATTGCCATCGCCACCGGCGCCCATATTCGCGTTGGTTTCGAGGACAGCCCATTCCTGCCCAACAACCCACAACCCACGTCCAACGCGCAATACATAGAGTGGGCGGTGACTATGGCCAGGCTTAACGGACGCGAGCCGGCCACGCCGGAACAGGCGCGGGATATACTGGGGCTCAACCCCTTCCCCGAAGCCTAGTTCGCCCAAAAATCGGGGCCAATGGTTAGTCGATTCGACGGCCCCGCCAGTATTGCGAGTTCCGGTTGCCACCGCTGCGGCGGTAGCCTGCTGGGCCCTGCGGTGGCCGCCACAGCATGCTGACCACCGCCGCAACCACCAGGCCCACGGCGAAGCCGCCGATGTGGGCGAAGAAGGCGGTGCTCACCTGGTTGCTGATTCCGATGGACAACAGGCCCTGCACCACCTGTAAGCCGATCCATATGAGCAGCAGCCAGGCGGCGCGCAGCTCCACGACGGTGATCAGGAAGTAGACAATCAGCGTGCGGATGCGGTTGCGCGGATACAGCACGAGATAAGCGCCCAACACGCCCGATATCGCCCCGCTTGCGCCCACCAGTGGCGTTTGGGACCCCGTGTCGGTTACGTAATGCGCCAGTGTCGCCAGGACGCCCGCCACCAGATAGAACACCAGGTATTTGACGTGGCCGAAGGTGTCTTCGATGTTGTCGCCAAACACCCACAGGAACAGCATATTGCCGGCGAAGTGCATCAACCCGCCGTGGATGAACATGGACGTGAATATCGTTGCCCAGGTGGGGATAGGCGACGCGATGCTCTGCACCTGGCCCACGTCAAGATTCAACCGTTCAAATTCCATGCCGCTGGACAGTTCGGCGGGGATGAATCCGAACTTCAGGAAGAACACAAAGATGGAGACACTATCGGCGCCGAAGAGAAACCCGATGCCGCCGGTCTCGATTTCCCACAAAAACACCAGCGCATTCAGCCCCAGCAGGGTAACGTTTACGACCGGAAACGAACCCCGTGGCCGGCCGCCGTCAGATATGGGAATCAAGGCTAACTGCTCATCAGGCTGGCTGCTAGCCAAGCGAAGGCAACGGTTACCGGCTTCCGGTCCGGGATACCCAGGCACCACATATCGGTCGGTCGGACCAACAAAATACCGGGCGCCGAGTAGACGCCCGGTGTATCGTTTGGCTGCTGCATGTCGGGGTGGCCCGAAAAAACGCGACGGACGGCAACATACTTATCCGACTGGCTTTCCCACGATGTCAGCGGCGGCGTGGCCGATAATCTCAGCCGCGGTACCCTGAGAAATCCGTCCGATGTTCAGCATTAGGTGATACTTGGTTGGGTCGTTGGCGTTGATGCGGAAAAACTTCCGATAGAACGTCACGCGCGCGTTTTCCAGCTCTTCAGAGTAGGCACGCGCTTCCTCCGGGTTGAACATCTCGCGCTTGGCCATCGTGTCAATACGCACATCCATCGGCGCCACCAAACCGACGTGGACCACACCGGGGGTGTCCGCCAGGATCATGTTGCTGCCACGACCGATAATCACCACATCGCCAGCGGCGGCGAGGTCCTTGATGACGGAGGTAGTGGCGCCGATGAACGCCCGGTCGTGAACTGCGGAGGTTGAAGCCGCATCCGACACCAGCTCCGTATAAGCTTCCGCCGGCAGCATTTCGATGCCCCGGCCGAAGTATGGCTCGGCGCCGGCTCCGGCGACGGCGGAACGTTCCAGCACTGTTTGCATGAAGCGGGCCACCTTCTCGCGGAAGGGGATGACCCGTTGCTCCTTCTCAATCATCTGGCCGATGGGTGAGCCGACCAGGCGCGCCGCCTCCGAGAAGATGTAGCGGTCAACGTAGTTGATGCCCATGTTCTGGGCCACCATGTGGCCGATTTCCAGTGTGCCGCTGCCAATAACTCCGTTGATGGTGATAACTGGCATAGTTCAGTCCTCCGACGCCCGGGCCGGCGCACCCGCCTCATGGGGCTGGATGTTTGGCGTCATCCCCACATTGCCAATGCGTGCGGCGGTCGGGTGAATATTGCGGTCAGGCGCTGTATTGAGCCAGCACCCGGTCGCGTCGACGATGGTATTCGTCCGAAAGCAAACCCATCGCAAAGGAGTCATACCAGTTTCCATCTTTGCGGTGAGTACGACGCAGGTGCCCTTCCAGCACGAAACCCAGATGCCGGAACATCTGCAACGCGTGCTCGTTGTATTCCGGTACATCGACCCACACGCGGTGCAGCTCCAGGTTCTCGAACGCCTCGTCCAGCGTGGCAATCAACGCCGCCGTTCCGTAATGATGGTGCCACAAGTCTTTGCGTCCGATCATGATGAACAGTTGGGCCTCTTGCAGGGGCCATTCGACCAGCAATTGCGCTTCCCCGATGTGCGCTTCGTCGGTGGCGTACAGAGAGTAAATGCGCCGCTCATCCTGATGGAAGACCTGACTCCAGGCTTCGTCGTCGGCGTCGGTGATCTGCTCCGGAGCGTATCCGATGTGCAACGCGTGGCCGTCGTTATCATCGTTGCCGTACCAGAGGGAACTGACCTCCGGGTCTCGTAACCAGTCGCGGAGGCGTGAAACGTCCTCCCGGGAAACTTCTGTGCTGAGGCTAACGGTGGGAAACATATGCCGGCCTCCTTGTATAAGCGAAGGCGAGCGTCGATGCACAATATGTGCTGCACTCGCGTCGATGTGGCCTTTACGGGATTATATCACGGTGGTTGCCGGCCAGCCCCTGACGGCAACCCGCGATCAGGGCAATCGCGTTATAGATTGGTAGACTTGGCCAGGCATGCGAGTCCAGTGATATGAAGGGGAGAGGGGAGGAGTGATGAGAGAGGGGAAGGGCGCGTCCATTATGGATTATTTCGGGACGTTGGAGGACCCCAGGATCGACCGGTGCAAGCGGCACCAGCTGCTGGACATCATTGCCATTGCCATCTGCGCCGTCATCTGCGGCGCCGACTCCTGGGTCTACATCGAATTGTTCGGCAAGAGCAAGCTGGAATGGTTCCAGACCTTCCTGGAACTGCCCCACGGCATCCCGTCCCACGACACCTTCGGCGACGTCTTCTCCCGGCTGGACCCGGAGCAGTTCCAGCAGTGCTTCATGGCTTGGACCCAGGCGGTGTCCGACCTGATCCCCGGGGAAGTGGTGGCCATCGACGGCAAGACGGTACGGCGTTCCCACGACCGCAATGTGGGCAAGCGGGCCATCCACTTGGTCAGCGCCTGGGCCTCGGCCAACACGCTGACCCTGGGGCAGGTGAAGACCGCGGAGAAGTCCAACGAAATCACCGCGATCCCCCAGTTGCTGCCAATGCTGGAACTGAAGGGGTGCATCGTCACCATCGACGCCATGGGCTGCCAGCAGGAGATCGCCCAGGGGATTCTGGACCGGGGAGCCGGCTACGTGCTGGCGCTGAAGGAGAACCAAGGTCAACTGTATGAAGACGTGCGGGACCGGTTCGAGGGAGCGGAGGAGTTCGGCTTCGGGGGAGTGCCCCATGACTACGCCACCACCCTGAACAAAGACCACGGAAGGATAGAACGTCGGGAGTGCTGGACAATCAGCGACCCATCTTGCCTGGAGTACCTGAGCACCGGGCAGGACTGGCCCGGCCTGCGCTCGGTGGTCAAGGTGGTGGGCCGCTGGGAGACGCCGGCAGGGACCACGGTGCAGCCCCGGTACTACATCAGCAGCCTGGATGCCCCGGCGGAGCGACTGCTGAAGGTGGTGCGCACTCACTGGAGCATCGAGAACTCCTTGCACTGGAGCCTGGACGTGACTTTTGGGGAAGACCATTGCCGGATCCGCAAGGACCACGCTCCGCAGAACCTGGCCACGCTGCGGCAGGTTTCGCACAATCTGCTCAAGAACGAAACGAGCCTGAAGGTGGGCATCCAGGGGAAACGCCTCCAGGCCGGCTGGAAGGAGGACTACCTGCTAAAAGTCCTACGCAGCTAAAACGCGATTGCCCTGAACCCGCGATGCCTCCCCGTTACGTCCCGGTTTCCCTGGTATCCTCCAGCAATATTCTCCAGTGATATTATCCAGCAATCGAGCCAACCGGTAACGCGCACAGCCCCTTTTCCGCTACGCGGAAAAGGGGCTGTGCGTGCTCGTTGCAGTGGTGGGAAAGCCCGGCGATTAGCCGAGCTCTTCGTATGCCCACTCCAGCAGCTTTACCGTTTCGTCCCAACCGATGCAGGAGTCGGTGATGGACACGCCGTATTCCAGCACGGATGGGTCTTCGGCCAGTTTCTGCGCCCCTGGGTTGATGTTGCTTTCCAGCATAACCCCCAACAGGTCGCTGTTACCGGCGAGGCGTTGGCTAATCACATCCTCGAAGGCAATGTGCTGCCGGGTGTGGTCTTTGTTGGAGTTGCCGTGGCTGCAATCCACCACGATGCGCGGTGGCACGCTGGACTTGCGAAGCGCCTCCTGCGCCGTGGCAATGGAGCGGGCGTCGAAATTGGTGCCGCTGCGTCCGCCACGCATGACCAGATGGCAGTTGTTGTTTCCGCGGGTTTCAACGATGGACGCCTGGCCGTGGTGGTCAATTCCCAGGAAGGCCTGGGGCGTGCTGGCCGCCACCAACGCATCCACCGCCGTTTGCGGGTCGCCATCCGTTCCGTTCTTGAACCCGACCGGCATCGACAGTCCCGACGCCATCTGCCGGTGCGTCTGACTCTCGGTGGTGCGAGCCCCGATAGCGGCCCAGGTCACCAGGTCGGAAAGGTACTGGGGCACGATGGGGTCCAGGAACTCGGTGGCGGAGTACAGGCCGGTTTCGGCTACTTCGAGCAGCAACTGACGGGCACGGTGCAACCCGTCTTCGATCTGGTAGGTGTCGTTCAGGTTGGGGTCGTAGATGAGACCCTTCCAGCCCACGGTAGTGCGGGGTTTCTCGAAATAGACTCGCATCACGACGAGCAGCCGTTCGCTGAGCTGGTCGGCCAGGGGCTTCAAGCGTTCTGCGTAATCCAGCGCGCCCCGGTTGTCGTGGATCGAGCAGGGGCCAACGATGACCGCGAACCGTTCGTCTTCGCCGTTTAACACGGCCTCCAGCTGCTGACGCCCGGCCAGCACCGATGCCTCGGCCTTGGCCGTCAGCGGGATACGGGCCTCCAGTTCAGAAGGTCGTATCAAAGCGTTGTTGCTCATTACATTGACGTCCTTGGCGGGTGAACTAACCATATTGAGTGTCCTCCTCGTTCGTTGCCGGAGCATTCAGGCTGTCGTAATAAAAAAGACTCCAGCCTGTGTCCGGCTGAAGTCCTGCCAAAGTGATTGTCCCCTGAATTATCGGGCTTCACACACCGGACTTACGCCGACCGTGTTGCGGTAAGCGTAATAATAAAACGGGTAATAGAAGCCCCGAGTGATTTGGCGGCAGGTTACGTTCATTTCGAGGGAAATACTACCCTGACGCAACTAGGTTGTCAACCTCATCCGCATCCACGTCAGGGTCTTTCAGTTTTCAGAAGAAGCCTTAGACTGGGGGTATGAACACGACGGAACTAGCGCAAAGCCTGCCCGCCGTCCTGGCTTCGGTGCCGGACCCCCGGGGATTGCGGGGACGGCGTCATCCTCTGCCGGCCATCCTGACGCTGGCCGTCTGCGCCATGCTCTCCGGGGCCCGCAGCCTCTACGCGATTCATCAATGGGGCCGCCAGCAAGATGCCGCCACGGTGCAGGCCATGGGTTTCACCCGGCCCAGGACGCCAGCGGTGGGCAGCCTTCATACCGTATTCCGTCGGCTGGACGCGGCCGCCTTCGAGACCGCTCTGGCCGGGTGGAGCCGGGCGGGACTGCCGGAGGGGAGCGCCATTGCGGTGGACGGCAAAGCCCTGCGGGGGATTCACGGCCAAGAGTTGCCCGGGGTGCGCCTGGTGGCCGGATATGCTCACGAATCCAGCCTGGTGGTAGGGCAAAAGGGGGGTGGGGCCGGTACAGGGGGAACTGACAACGGCCCGGCAACTGACCGCGGAACTGCTGCCGGTGGCGGGTAACGTGATTACCGGGGATGCCTTGTATTGTCAGCGGGACTATTGCCAACAGTTGCTGGACGCTGGGGGTGACTATCTGGTCATCGTGAAAAAGAACCAGCGGGAACTGTACGATGCCATTGCCTTGGCGTTTGCGGAGCCGGTGTGGGGAGCCCAGTACCGGCAGGCCCGGCGGCGGGGCCGTCACGGGGATCGCTGGGAGACGAGGCAGTTGCGGGCTACGGAGGCGCTGAATGAATACCTGGACTGGCCCGGGGTGCGGCAGGTCTGCCAAGTGCGGCGGCGGGTGGAACAGAAGGGGAGCGTGTCTATGGAGACGCGCTACGCTATCACCAGCCTGGGGAGGGAGACCGGGCCGGGGAAACTGCTGGAGTATGTACGGGGCCACTGGGGAATTGAGAACCGGCTGCACTACGTCCGGGATGTGACCCTGGGGGAGGACGCATCCCAGGTGAGAACCGGGGCGGCGCCTCAGGTGATGGCGGCATTGCGCAACGTGGTCTTGGGACTGCTGCGGAGCGGTGGAGAGACCAACATCGCGGCGGCAATACGGCGCATCGGCTGGGCGCCTGGCCAAGCCTTAGCCATCCTTGGCTTGGCCAATCCTTGAAAACTGAAAGACCCTGGCATCCACGTAACAGTTCAGACTTGGTGAGGTGAATTGGCCGAAGGCGAGGTAACTGTTCAGCAACTGTGTTTGATGTCAAGAGGAAGTAACGACGATTGCCGGAGTGATGTCCCTCCAGGATGAGCGCTGCTTGAGCATGGCGTTGAGGATGACGAGCAGCTTGCGCATGCAAGCGACCAGAGCCAGCTTCTTCGGCTTACTGGCGGCCAGCAGCCGCTGGTAGAAGTCCCGGATGACGGGATTGAAGCGAGTGGCAGCCAGCGTCCCCATGTACAAGACAGCTCGGACCCGGGAGGGTCCGCCCCAGACGTGCCGTTTGCCCCGCATGGCGCCGCGGTCGCGGTTGAAGGGAGCCACGCCCACCAGTGCGGCGATCTGACGACGGTCAAGGGTGCCCAACTCGGGCAGGTTGGCCAGCAGCGTGAGGGAGAGTTGCTCACCCACGCCGGGAACGGTGCGCAGGAGGTCGTCCTTCTCCCGCCACACCGGACTCTGCCGGAGCATCGGTCGCAGGCCTTGGTCAAGGTCGTTTAGATCCTGCTCCAACCAGGTGATGTGGGCCGCAATGCGGGGACGGACGGCGCTGGTGGCGGCGCCGAGGCGGTTCTTCTCCGAGACCAGCATCGTCATCACCTGCTGCCTCCGGGCAGTGAGGGAGTTGAGCTCCTGGGTTTCGGCGTCGCGCAGGACGCACGGGGGGCTGGATCGCCTCAGCAAAGTGGGCCAGCACGGCGGCGTCCAGGGCGTCGGTCTTGGCCAACTTCCCAGTAGCCCTGGCGAAGTCCCGCACCTGGCGCGGGTTGACGACGACCACCGGCAGTGCCTCGGCGGCCAGAGCAGCCACCAGCGGTAGTTCCAGGCCGCCCGTAGCCTCCAGCAGCACCAATGACGGTCCGAGGGTCTTCATCTCGGAAACCAACTGCGGGATTCCTGCTTCGTCGCGGGGAACCTCCCATCTCTCGCCCGTGGGCCGGACGGCAACGTCCACCTTGGCCTTTGCGACGTCAATGCCTACGTAGATTCCTTCTTGCCCCATGATTGCCTCCTATGAAGTCCCAGTGGAGTACTGGCCCGTTCTTGCACGATGCGGGCTCGATTCGGCCCAGGCAACTGTTCGGGCTCTTTGGGGACGGGTGCGGCGACCCTCGCTGAACAACGGTCTTTGATGACCAAGACTTGATCGGTCTGCCGCACCCACTCCACCTCTGTGAAGTCCTCATTCAACATACAAGACTTGGTGAAGTAAATTGGCCGAAGGCGGGCTGCCAGACGCTGGCACGGGTGGCGGTGGTTATGTCATATAGAGGGAGTGGATACCGAAATTGACCTGACCACCGCCAGTCGCGATGTTCTCATCGCCATCATCGTGCAGCAACAGGCGGTCATTGCCGAGTTGCAGGTGATGATTGTACGGCTGGAGCGGCGGGTTGCCGAACTGGAAGGCCAGGCGAAACCGGGCGGCCCGCCCCGAATGCCCGGCCTCAAGTCCAGTTCGGGCCGCCCGCCGCCAGCGCAGCAGCAGCCCAGCAAGCAGCGACGCCACGGCTTCGCCCGCCGGCGCATGACACCGACCCATCGGGTGGAGCACGTGGTGGAGAGCTGTCCCGATTGCGGGACGCACCTGACTGGCGGCTGGGTCCAGCGCACCCGGGAAGTCATCGAGTTGCCGGTGGTTCCGGTGCAAGTCACCGAGCATGTCTGCATCGCCAGGACCTGCCCAGCGTGTCGACGCCGCTGCATACCCCCAGCACAACTGGACGGCGTGGCACTGGGGCGCCAACGCCTGGGCGTCAACGTGCTCAGCCGCATCGCCACGTTGCGGGAAGAAGGGCGCCTGCCGATCCGCAGCATCCAGTGGTATCCGTGCACCGTCCATCAGCTGCGCCTCAGCGTGGGGGCCATTGTGAGCGCCATTCACCAGACCGCGCAACAGGCCCAACCAGCGGTGGCCGCGATCCTGGACCGCATCCGCGCCAGCCCAGTGGTCCACGCCGACGAAACCGGCTGGCGTCAAAATGGGAACAACGGTTACGTCTGGACTTTCAGCACCCCCACCGAACGCTACTTCCTGCGGCGGGGTCGGGGCAAGGCGGTGGTGGACGAAGCGCTGGGCGAGTCATTCTCCGGAGTACTGGTCAGCGATTTCTACGCCGCCTACCACCATTACGATGGCCCCAACTGGGCTTTACGCTTTTTAAGCCGCGTAGGCAAGCGAATCTATGAGTCGGTGGTACAGAGCGGACGGGACTTTCCGTATATCAGGGTCAGCGGCTCGACTTTGTACAAAAGCTAGATAAATTATAAGAACAGGATAAGCTCGACCAAATCACCAAAAGAGGTCGAGTATGCCTACCCTGCCCGCAGTCATAGTAACCCTGCTGCTGCCCTTTGAGCACCTGTTTGACCCCAGGACCTGGCGCAAAGCCCAACTCCTGGCCATGGGAGCGATCCTGTCTCCCGGCAAACGCACCGTGTCCTCCGCCCTCAACATCCTGGGGATTGGGCAGCACGGCGACTTCGCCATCTATCACCACGTGCTCAACCGTGCCCGATGGTCGCCGCTGCAACTGAGCCGGGTGCTGTTGCTGCTGGTGGCCGGGCGCCTTGGTTCATCCACCGAGCCGTTGGTGTTCGGCATTGACGAGACGGTGGAACGACGCTGGGGCCGGAAGATTGCGGCCAAGGGGCGGTATCGGGATCCGGTGCGGTCCACGGACGACCAGGTGGTGATGACCCCCGGATTGCAATGGGTGAGCCTGATGTTGCTGACGCGTATCGGGTGGGCGGGTCGACACTGGGCGCTACCGTTTTTGACCGCGCTGGTGGTGTCGGCCCGCTACGACCGGCGCAAAGGTCGCCGGCACAAGATGTTCACCGACTACGCCCAGCAGATGCTGGTCTGCCGGCGCCGGTGGCTGCCGGACCGGGACCTGGTGGTGGTGGCCGATGGCGGCTACGCCAAGCGCGAGTTCCTGCGGCATTGCCAGAACATGTCAAAGCCGATTGTCGTCGTCACCAAACTGCGCAAGGACGCGTCCCGGTACCAGCCCGCGCCACCGCGGCGGCCCGGCCAGATCGGGCGGCCCCGGGTGGTCGGCGCGCGATTGCCCAGTCCCACGGCGGTGCTGGACGATCCCGCTACACAATGGATTCCCTACCGCGCCACCGGTTCCGACGGCAGTACCGCCAGGGTCGAGCTCGCTTCGGGCGTAGCGCTGTGGTACCACGGCGGGCCGCCGCGCCTTCCCATACGTTGGGTCGTCATCAGATACCTGGAGGAGCGCCGCGGGCCCTATGCTTTGCTATGCACCGACACCGAGGCGGAACCCCTGCGGATACTGCAGTGGTATCTGCTGCGCTGGCAGGTCGAGGTGACCTTTGAGGAGCTGCGGGCTCACCTGGGCGTGGAAACCCAGCGCCAGTGGTCGGAACGAGCCATCGCCCGAACCACCCCCGCGCTCTTTGGCCTGTTCAGCGTGGTGACGCTGGCAGCGGATATCCTGATCGAACAGCGTGGCGGCATGGCGCCGCGCACCGGGGCGTGGTATGACAAAACCAGCCCTTCCTTCGCCGACGCCATCGCCCTGGTCAGACGACACCTCTGGGTGCAGCAGGGGACTTTTATGCCGTCCGAGCGCGAGCACGAATCGATAAAAGTCCCGCGCCTCTTGTACCACAGAATGCTCGACACGCTAGCCTATGCCGCTTGATTGTACAAAGCCGAGTCTGCGTCGGACAGTGAAAAACCCTCGGACGCCAGCCACAAGTGGCAGCGCACCAGAGCGATGGCGTCCACGAAGGTCGGCGACGGCTTGGCGTACCAAGCCGCTGTACGATGGGCCGAGGGTCGTTGTTGCCGCAGCAGATGGGCCGCCAGGGTGGTCCATGAGAATAGGCCCATCAGGATTGGCGTGGTGCGGGCAATGGCCCGGTCCGACCACTGGCGTTGGGTCTCCACGCCAAGGTGAGCCCGCACTTCCTGGAAGGTAACCTCCAGTTGCCAGCGCAGCACAAACCATTCCAGGATCTGTGTCGGGTCCACGGCCAGGTCAGTGCACAGCAAAGCCTGTGTGGCGAATTCGCCCTGGGGGTCCCGAACCAAGACCCAGCGGATGGGCACGGGCGGCTTGCCCGAGCGATACCAAACCGCCGTTTGCGAGGTGAGTTCCACCGTGCGGGTCGCGCCGTTGTACCAGGCTACCGCGGCGGTGGTCCAGTACAGACCGGGATGGTCGACGAGTAATTTCAGCGCGGGCAGCCGCCGGCCTTTCAGCGGGGGGCGACCGTTCCGGCCCGGCTGACGGGGCGGGGCCGGTTCATAGAGGGCGGCGTCCAGACGCAAGCGGGCGATGAGGGTAACGGGTTGAGCCAAGGATTGGCAGCAGTGGAGCAGGTCCAGTACGGCGTAGCCGCCGTCACCCACCAGCACCAGGGAGCGCTGCGGGAGCCAGCGGCGCAGTTGCAGGATCATCTGGCGGGCCCAGTCGGTGAGCTTTTTGTGGCGGCGTCCGCGCTGCCGGTAGTAGCGTGCCGAGGGCGCCAGCACGGTGAGGAAGGGCAAGGCCCAATAGCGTCCCGCCCAGGGAACCTGGCCCAGCCACATCAGGGAGATCCAGCGCAGGCCACTGGCCTTGACCAGGTGGCTCCGGCTGGAACGCACCGCATCGCGGTAGATGCCCAGGGATTTGATTTTGGGGCCGCGGCGCCGTTCCAGGGTTTCGTCGATGCCGAAGACCAACGGGCCATCGCCCTGATCCAGGTGTCCCGCGTCAACTATATTTGCCGGTTGGCGTCAATCAGTTTTGCCGGTTCACCTCCTTGGCCTGGCCCCGTTGCTGGGCAGCGTTGGTCCGGTAGCTGGGGACGTCAAACTCCAGGATGACGGAGTGGTGCACGACCCGGTCAATCGCCGCGGCGGTGGCCATGGGGTTGGCGAAGATGCGCTCCCACTCTGAGAAGACCAGGTTTGACGTGATGCCCAACGACCGGCGCTCGTAGCGTTCGGCGATGAGGGTGAAGAGGACCTCCGATTCCTCGGCGCCCTGGGGCAGGTAGCCCAGGTCGTCGAAGAGCAGGAAGTCGAAGTTGTCCAACTTGCGCAGCTGGCGGGGCAGGTCCAGGTCGCGCTTGGCGGCGAGCAGTTCCTGTACCAGACGGTAGGCCGGAGCGAAGAGGACGGAGTGGCCGGCTTCCACCAGGCGGTGGCCCAGGGCGCACCGGGCGTGGGTCTTGCCGGTGCCGGGCAGCCCGAAGGCCAGCACGGTTGATGCCGCGCTCCACAAAGCTGCCCTGGGCCAGCTGGTCCAGTTGCTGCCGCAGCGCCAGGGGGACTCGGTCGTGCTCGAAGGTTTCCCAGGTCTGGCCCGAGGGCAGCCGGGACTCCCGGCGCAGCCGGTTGATGCGCCGGTGGCGGCGATCCTCAGCTTCCTGCTCCAGTACCTCCAGGAAAGTTGCCAGGGCATCGCCGTGTCCAGCGGCGGTGAAACGAGCCACCGACTGGGCGCCCATGGTGGGCAGCTTGAATTGGCCGCACAGCTGGCCGATGCGGTCCTGCATCACGCTGGTGTCCGTCATGCGCACACCCCCGCCGCCGCCAGGCTGACCGTGAGCAGGCGGTCGTAGATTTTCAGGTCCGGCTTCCCAGACCAGACCAGCACCGGAGCTTCGGGCACCTTGGGCTCGGCCAGGTCCCGCACCTCCGCGTAGTCGAAGGACTCACCCGCCTCCAGCAGCAACGACAGCGCGCTGTCCACCGTGGCTTCCATGGTGGTCGCCGCCAGGTGCAGGATCCGCACGTACTCCACGTCGGCACGCTCCCCGCGCCACTGCCGCAGCGCGTCGTAGGTCAGCCGGAAGTGCATGGTGGGAAATAGCTGCTCCCGGAAGCGGTAGCGGGCAAAGGCTCCGGGCTTGCGCACCAGCGACCCAATGACGTGGCGGTAATTGACGTTGGCTTCCCCCTCGCCACGCACCCGTTCCATCCGTTCCACCAGGTGGCCCTTGTAGTACACTTCCACCCAGTCGGCGTACAGACGGATCTGCACCTCCTTGCCGATGAGGCGGGAGGGCACGCTGTAGCTATGTCCCGCTACCTGGATGGTGCATCACTTGCGCACCTTGGACTGGTAGTTGACGTATTCCGGCACCGGAGCTGGCGGTAGGGAGCGTAGGCAAAGCATCTCCTGCTCCAGCTTCCCCTCTACCAGGCGATTGCGTCTCTCCACCATCTGCCGGACGAAGCTGGCGTAGTCGTCGGCGGTGTCAAAATCACGGCTGCCCCGCAGGATGAGGGCCTGGTCGATGGCGTCCTTCAAGCGGTAGTGGGCGTGCTCGGCGACGCCGTTTTCATGGCTCTGGCCGGGATTGATGCGGGTGGAGCGGAGGCCATAGTGGTCCAGCAGGGCGGCGTAATTGTCGTTAAGAGCGCGGCCGCGGCTGCTGCGCAATTCGTGAGTGGCAGCCGCGGTATTGTCGCTGCGCACCACCTCTGGAACGCCGCCCAGGGTCCAGAGGGCATTCTGCAATCCCTGCTGCAAGGCCAGGAAGGTCTCACCGGCGGCGACCTCAGCGTAGCGCCATCCCGAGTGGCTGAGTATCAGCTGGAACAGCAGGTGGGGGTAGGACTGGCCGGCGATGGTCACCTTGAGTTCCCCGCAGTGGGTGAAGTCGAACTGGGCCTCCCGTCCCGGCGGATGCACCTGGGGGAAGTACACCTCCTGATCCGGACCATGCCGCGCCCGCCTCCTGAGCCTGTCGAAGGGCCTGCAATCGTCGTTGCAGGGTGCGCAGCTGGGACGCGCTGAACCGCCCGGGATGCTGCTCGGCTAGCCAGTCGATAATTGTCGTTGCCTTTAGCTTGCCCGTCGGATCATTCCGCAGCAGCGGCTCAATCTCATCCTCCCACACCCCGTCGAAGGGATCGGGCCGGGTGCGCCACCGATGCTCCGGTTTCGTCGCCGACGGCAATGGGCCACTCTGCCACTTGCGCGCTGAACGCACGCTCATCCCAGCCTTGGCCGCTGCCGTTTCCTGTGTCTTGCCTTCCATACGTTTCTGCCTCAATAGCCTGGTTTGTCGGTCTGTAATCAACGGTACCTCCGTACCGAATGATTACCCCATCTCGACCGGCAAAAATAGTCGACGTTACCGGCAGGACTAATTGTCGTCTATCACCAGGTGCTGGAGCAGCAGCAACAGTAGGATGCGAGCCGCCTGGCGGGGCGACCACACCGCCCGATTGAGCACTTCATGGTAGCGGGCGTAGTCGCGGTGGTCGCTGCGGCCCATGACGCGCAGCGCCGCAGCCACGGTGCGTTGGCCTGGGGCCAGTATCGCGCCGACCAGCAGGATTTGGGCTTTCAGCCCAGGGCAATCGCGTTATAGATTGGTAGACTTGGCCAGGCATGCGAGTCCAGTGATATGAAGGGGAGAGGGGAGGAGTGATGAGAGAGGGGAAGGGCGCGTCCATTATGGATTATTTCGGGACGTTGGAGGACCCCAGGATCGACCGGTGCAAGCGGCACCAGCTGCTGGACATCATTGCCATTGCCATCTGCGCCGTCATCTGCGGCGCCGACTCCTGGGTCTACATCGAATTGTTCGGCAAGAGCAAGCTGGAATGGTTCCAGACCTTCCTGGAACTGCCCCACGGCATCCCGTCCCACGACACCTTCGGCGACGTCTTCTCCCGGCTGGACCCGGAGCAGTTCCAGCAGTGCTTCATGGCCTGGACCCAGGCGGTGTCCGACCTGATCCCCGGGGAAGTGGTGGCCATCGACGGCAAGACGGTACGGCGTTCCCACGACCGCAATGTGGGCAAGCGGGCCATCCACCTGGTCAGCGCCTGGGCCTCGGCCAACACGCTGACCCTGGGGCAGGTGAAGACCGCGGAGAAGTCCAACGAAATCACCGCGATCCCCCAGTTGCTGCCAATGCTGGAACTGAAGGGGTGCATCGTCACCATCGACGCCATGGGCTGCCAGCAGGAGATCGCCCAGGGGATTCTGGACCGGGGAGCCGGCTACGTGCTGGCGCTGAAGGAGAACCAAGGTCAACTGTATGAAGACGTGCGGGACCGGTTCGAGGGAGCGGAGGAGTTCGGCTTCGGGGGAGTGCCCCATGACTACGCCACCACCCTGAACAAAGACCACGGAAGGATAGAACGTCGGGAGTGCTGGACAATCAGCGACCCATCTTGCCTGGAGTACCTGAGCACCGGGCAGGACTGGCCCGGCCTGCGCTCGGTGGTCAAGGTGGTGGGCCGCTGGGAGACGCCGGCAGGGACCACGGTGCAGCCCCGGTACTACATCAGCAGCCTGGATGCCCCGGCGGAGCGACTGCTGAAGGTGGTGCGCACTCACTGGAGCATCGAGAACTCCTTGCACTGGAGCCTGGACGTGACTTTTGGGGAAGACCATTGCCGGATCCGCAAGGACCACGCTCCGCAGAACCTGGCCACGCTGCGGCAGGTTTCGCACAATCTGCTCAAGAACGAAACGAGCCTGAAGGTGGGCATCCAGGGGAAACGCCTCCAGGCCGGCTGGAAGGAGGACTACCTGCTAAAAGTCCTACGCAGCTAAAACGCGATTGCCCTGGCTTTCAGCCAGGTCGGGTTGCGAAACAGCGTGGCGAAGGGATGGAGTACGGGTAAAATTGCATCGGGCAGGGTGAGCATGGCTGGACCTTCTGTGGAAAGTGTGGTCCGGCCAGCTTACCCTGTCTTTATACTTTCCCTAAATTATACGTAAAGTCCAGCCCAAGCAACGGTGCTGGGCCCACCTGTTGCGGGATATCCACGACCTGGTGGCGCTCTACCCCAAGCTGGACTTTGTACATTTGGGTGGTGCAGGCGAGGACGTCGGTGAGTTGAGCGTAAATTGCGGCTGGGGGTTTTCAACTGTCGGGGTTGAACTCGACTTTGTACAAAAGCTAGATAAATTATAAGAACAGGGTAAGCTCGACCAAATCACCACAAGAAGTCGCGTATGCCCACCCTGCCCGCCGTCATGGTAACCCTGCTGCTGCCCTTTGAGCACCTGTTTGACCCCAGGACCTGGCGCAAAGCCCAACTCCTGGCCATGGGAGCGATCCTGTCTCCCGGCAAACGCACCGTGTCCTCCGCCCTCAACATCCTGGGGATTGGGCAGCACGGCGACTTCGCCGTCTATCACCACGTGCTCAACCGCGCCCGATGGTCGCCGCTGCAACTGAGCCGGGTGCTGTTGCTGCTGGTGGCCGGGCGCCTTGGTTCATCCACCGAGCCGTTGGTGTTCGGCATTGACGAGACGGTGGAACGACGCTGGGGCCGGAAGATTGCGGCCAAGGGGCGGTATCGGGATCCGGTGCGGTCCACGGACGACCAGGTGGTGATGACCCCCGGACTGCAATGGGTGAGCCTGATGTTGCTGACGCGTATCGGATGGGCGGGTCGACACTGGGCGCTGCCGTTTTTGACCGCGCTGGTGGTGTCGGCCCGCTACGACCGGCGCAAAGGTCGCCGGCACAAGACGGTCACCGACTACGCCCAGCAGATGCTGGTCTGCCTGCGCCGGTGGCTGCCGGACCGGGACCTGGTGGTGGTGGCCGATGGCGGCTACGCCAAGCGCGAGTTCCTGCGGCATTGCCAGAGTATGTCAAAGCCGATTGTCGTCGTCACCAAACTGCGCAAGGACGCATCCCTGTACCAGCCCGCGCCACCGCGGCGGCCCGGCCAGATCGGGCGGCCCCGGGTGGTCGGCGCGCGATTGCCCAGTCCCACGGCGGTGCTGGACGATCCCGCTACACAATGGATTCCCTACCGCATGGACCCCCTACCGCGCCACCGGTTCCGACGGCAGTACCGCCAGGGTCGAGCTCGCTTCGGGCGTGGCGCTGTGGTACCACGGCGGGCCGCCGCGCCTTCCCATACGTTGGGTCGTCATCAGATACCTGGAGGAGCGCCGCGGGCCCTATGCTTTGCTATGCACCGACACCGAGGCGGAACCCCTGCGGATACTGCAGTGGTATCTGCTGCGCTGGCAGGTCGAGGTGACCTTTGAGGAGCTGCGGGCTCACCTGGGCGTGGAAACCCAGCGCCAGTGGTCGGAACGAGCCATCGCCCGAACCACCCCCGCGCTCTTTGGCCTGTTCAGCGTGGTGACGCTGGCAGCGGATATCCTGATCGAACAGCGTGGCGGCATGGCGCCGCGCACCGCGGCGTGGTATGACAAAACCAGCCCTTCCTTCGCCGACGCCATCGCCCTGGTCAGACGACACCTCTGGGTGCAGCAGGGAACTTTTATGCCGTCCGAGCGCGAGCACGAATCGATAAAAGTCCCGCGCCTCTTGTACCACAGGATGCTCGACACGCTAGCCTATGCCGCTTGATTGTACAAAGCCGAGGGTTCAACCCTCGGCTTTGTACAATCAAGCGGCATAGGCTAGTACCGTTGCCAGGTAGATTTGTAATAATATGAGAAAGCAGCCATACTGGGGCATGATCTTTGTGTGAGGAAGTGCCCAGCCATGGCTGCCATCAAGTATAAAGTAGAGTTGACCGAGGCCGAACGCTCCCGTCTCAATGAGGTTTCCCAGCGGGGCAAGGCGTCAGTGCGCACCGTGAAGCGTGCGCTGTCGCTGCTCAAGGCTGACCAGGGGCTTCGGGACCGTAAGATAGCCGATGTGCTGTTGGTCAACGCGGCCACGGTCGCCAGAGCGCGGAAGCGGTACGTGGAGGAAGGACTTGAGGCCGCCATCAATGACCGACCGCGGCCGGGCCAGGAGCGCAAGCTGGACGGCAAGCAGGAAGCGCACCTGATCGCCTTCGCGTGCAGCGCCGCGCCCGAAGGGCACACGCACTGGACACTCCAGTTGTTGGCCGACAAGGTGGTGGAGTTGGAGTTTGCCGAGAGCATCTCCCTGGAGACGGTGCGCCAGATACTCAAAAAAACGAACTCAAGCCCTGGAAGAAGAAAGAGTGGTGTATCCCCAAGGTGAGCGGGGAGTTCGTGGCGCGGATGGAGGACGTGCTGGACCTGTACCAACCGGAGTACAATCCGGAGCGTCCGGTAGTGTGTTTCGACGAGACCTCCAGGCAATTGACTGGGGAGGTGCGTCCGCCCATCGAGGCTGCCCCCGGACGGGTGGCACGCTATGACACCGAGTACCAGCGAAACGGGACCCGGAACCTGTTCATGATCTGCGAGCCGAAGGGTGGATGGAGACATGTGGAGGTGACCGAGCGCCGCACTGCCGTGGACTTCGCGCACCAGATGCGGTGGCTGGTGGACGAGGCCTACCCTGATGCCGAGGTGGTCAGGCTGGTACTGGACAACCTCAACACCCACAAGCTCGGCTCGCTCTACGAAGCATTTGAGCCGTGCGAAGCTCGGCGCATCGCCCAACGCCTCGAGTTTCATTACACTCCTACGCATGGCAGCTGGCTGAACATGGCTGAGATCGAGTTGAGCGTCTTCAGCAGAGGGTGTCTGAACCGCCGTATCAGCGATGAGCCGGAGCTGCGGCGAGAGGTTGCGGCGCTCGAACGCGAGCGCAACGCAGCAAAATCAGCCATAGACTGGCGGTTTACCACCCAAGATGCTCGCCGTAAGCTCCAGCATATCTACCCTACAAAACCAGATTGACACGGTACTAGCGTGTCGAGCATCCTGTGGTACAAGAGGCGCGGGACTTTTATCGATTCGTGCTCGCGCTCGGACGGCATAAAAGTTCCCTGCTGCACCCAGAGGTGTCGTCTGACCAGGGCGATGGCGTCGGCGAAGGAAGGGCTGGTTTTGTCATACCACGCCGCGGTGCGCGGCGCCATGCCGCCACGCTGTTCGATCAGGATATCCGCTGCCAGCGTCACCACGCTGAACAGGCCAAAGAGCGCGGGGGTGGTTCGGGCGATGGCTCGTTCCGACCACTGGCGCTGGGTTTCCACGCCCAGGTGAGCCCGCAGCTCCTCAAAGGTCACCTCGACCTGCCAGCGCAGCAGATACCACTGCAGTATCCGCAGGGGTTCCGCCTCGGTGTCGGTGCATAGCAAAGCATAGGGCCCGCGGCGCTCCTCCAGGTATCTGATGACGACCCAACGTATGGGAAGGCGCGGCGGCCCGCCGTGGTACCACAGCGCTACGCCCGAAGCGAGCTCGACCATGGCGGTACTGCCGTCGGAACCGGTGGCGCGGTAGGGGGTCCATGCGGTAGGGAATCCATTGTGTAGCGGGATCGTCCAGCACCGCCGTGGGACTGGGCAATCGCGCGCCGACCACCCGGGGCCGCCCGATCTGGCCGGGCCGCCGCGGTGGCGCGGGCTGGTACAGGGATGCGTCCTTGCGCAGTTTGGTGACGACGACAATCGGCTTTGACATACTCTGGCAATGCCGCAGGAACTCGCGCTTGGCGTAGCCGCCATCGGCCACCACCACCAGGTCCCGGTCCGGCAGCCACCGGCGCCGGCAGACCAGCATCTGCTGGGCGTAGTCGGTGACCGTCTTGTGCCGGCGGCCTTTGCGCCGGTCGTAGCGGGCCGACACCACCAGCGCGGTCAAAAACGGTAGCGCCCAGTGTCGACCCGCCCATCCGATACGCGTCAGCAACATCAGGCTCACCCATTGCAATCCGGGGGTCATCACCACCTGGTCGTCCTTGGACCGCACCGGATCCCGATACCGTCCCTTGGCCGCAATCTTCCGGCCCCAGCGTCGTTCCACCGTCTCGTCAATGCCGAACACCAACGGCTCGGTGGATGAACCAAGGCGCCCGGCCACCAGCAGCAACAGCACCCGGCTCAGTTGCAGCGGCGACCATCGGGCACGGTTGAGCACGTGGTGATAGATGGCGAAGTCGCCGTGCTGCCCAATCCCCAGGATGTTGAGGGCGGAGGACACGGTGCGTTTGCCGGGAGACAGGATCGCTCCCATGGCCAGGAGTTGGGCTTTGCGCCAGGTCCTGGGGTCAAACAGGTGCTCAAAGGGCAGCAGCAGGGTTACTATGACTGCGGGCAGGGTAGGCATACTCGACCTCTTTTGATGATTTGGTCGAGCTTACCCTGTTCTTATAATTCATCTAGCTTTTGTACAAAGTCGAGGGTTGAACCCCGACAGTTGAATAGTTCAGTAGGCCAGCCACAGCACGAAGTGCGCCGATTCGGCCACGTATCTAAATTTTGTGCAAAGTCCAGCCAAGGACACCGCGCTGGCCCAGTGGGCTGCGGCAGTCCATCAGCTCTATGTCGAGGCCAGGTCTTTCACCCATCCTCAGGCACGACGACGGCGCACCGCTCAACTGGCCTGGGAGCGGCAGCTGCTGGTCATCTGCCAGCCCTTCCTGGCTGACCCGCTAGCTCTGCAGGGCCGGCTGTGCCGGCGCATTGAGCGCCACATCAAGGAACTCTTCGTCTTCGTGGCCGAACCGGACGTGCCGTCGGACAACAACCCCGCCGAGCGCAGCCTGCGCCATGTGGTTATCAGCCGCAAGATCAGCGGGGGCACCCGGTCGGAACGTGGTACCGAGAGCAAGATGACGCTGGCATCCATCTTCGGCACCTGGCGCGCACGAGGCCTGAACCCCCTCGCCGCCTGCCGCCAACTGCTCACTTCCCCTCAAATCTGAACAGTTACGCATCCACTCTAATCTGTCATTGCGAGGAGCTTAGCGACGTGGCAATCCCGATGAGGCTGAACACACGTCGGCGAACCGCCGTTGCTACGGCGACGAGATTGCCGCGCTACGCTCGCAATGACAATGTGGGTACGCAGTAATGTGAAAGCCGGTACGCTTGAGGGTTGTCAAAGGGTTTCAAGGCTGATTTTCGCCGTATACGTCCCCGGCGCGAACCGACGCTATAGGCGCCCGGATAGGCTACTCACCACGGTGGCGGCGCGCTGGCCAGCTTCCGCCGGCGGTCCATCCCCCAACGCCCGCACCAGGACGCTGCCCACCGCCGCGGCGTCGGCCCGCTTGCCAACGTCCAGCACGTGCTCCCGGGTGGAGATACCGAAGCCAACCGCCACCGGTAGATCGGTCTGCTGCCGCACCCGGTCCACCAGTTCCAGGCCCCGGTCTGACAGCTCGGAGCGGGCGCCGGTAACGCCCGTTACGCTAATGCAATAAACGAACCCACCGCCGTGGCGCACGGATTGGGCAATGCTCTCGTCGGTGCTGGTTGGCGCCAGCAACGGAATCAGGTGGATGCCGAATGGCTCCAGGTGGCCAACCAGCGGCCCGGCTTCGGTGTACGGCAAATCCACTATGATCAACCCGTCCACCGTTGCTGTGGCGCACGCCCTTGCAAACCGTTCCAGCCCGTAGGACAGGACGGGGTTGTAGTAACCCATCAAAATCAACGGTGTATCGCCTATGTCCGGACGCACCGCCGCCGCAGTGTCCAGGCAATCTTGGGTGGTAACGCCGTTTTGCAACGCGACAAAGCTGGACTCCTGGATGACCGGCCCCTCACCCATCGGGTCGCTGAATGGCATCCCCAGTTCGATGGCGTCCGCGCCGGCAGCGGCCAGTTGCGGAGCTATCTCCAGCGCGGCGTCGCGGTAAGGATGCCCAACGGTCATAAAAACCACCAGTCCCGGCCGACCCTCGGCCTTGATGGCAGCGAAACGGTCGGCAATACGGTCAGTTCGTGTCTGAGGGTTTACGGCCATTCAAAACCTCGTTGTCTTTTGGCTCGGTGTCAACACGGGCGCGCAATTGCGCGTGGCAAAGCAGGTTTATGGTACGCCGCGCCTCAGGCCAGGTTAATCGCCAGCAACACCGCCAGCCCGTTTTGCAAACCGTGCATGATGATGGATGGCCACAGCGACCGCGTGTACCAGTATAAGCCCCCCAGGAGCAAACCGGTAACGAATATGGGCAGCATCACCGGCAGCGAAAAGTGCATCCCGGTGAAAACCGCCGCAGACAAAACCAGACCGGCGACCGAACCCCATCGGTTTACCAGGCCGCGAAACACAAACCCACGAAAAAAAGCTTCCTCGACCAACGGCGTCCAGATTGCCAGCGCGACGAAACTCAGCGCCGCCAGCGCGCCGGGCAGCACCAGATCTGGTTCCAGTTCCGGCGGCGTCAAAAAATCCCAACCTAGTGCAGTTGTCGTCAGCCCGTACAGATGGGCGAACCCGACGCTTGCGAAGATCGCCACCAACACTGCGCCTCCAGTCTGCCACCGGGACCGCTGGGGCCGCGTGAAGCCCAGCAACCGGGGGGACGGGCGGAAACGCCGGAACGCCAGCATCCACACCAGCGTAACCTGGGCAATTCCCAGGACAATGGTGGAAATCAACGTAACTGCCGGCAATGACATTTCGATGCCAAATGGTTTGTCGCGGCATTCCGCCGGCGGTCCACCCGTGGCATCGCACGCCGGCAGCAGCAGCCAAAACGCCACCGTTGTAATCAGAATCGTGGTTAGTACCAGCGCCGCCAATCCGCCGCCCACCGACCAGAGACCCCATTGCTCCCCGCCGGACGGGTCCAGTTGATCCAGTCCGCCGACTCGCCGCCCGCAGCCCGGACAGGCGCCCGAACCCAGCAAAACCGCAGCGCCGCAAAAAGTGCAATATGCTGTTGTCATCTCGGAACCACATCAACTTTGGGGCGTAAAACACAAAAAAGTATAGCCCATACCCGGCATCGGGAATTGTCTCTGCGCCAGCGCTCAACCACCCGGTTGTGATTTGCCAACCGGCGCGCCTTGCGCCATAATGACCGTCCCTCGCCGGCCGTCTGATGAACCCACCCACCCGGCGCATCCAGAGCCAACTATGGCGACCGAATCAGCTGCCGAATTTTCCCTCGATGCGTTCCTCCGCATGGCCGCTGCCGCCGGCCTGGATACTTCCGATGCCGAGCGGATGGAGGACTTGCACCGGCGTGTACAGATGATGCGCAGCGGAATCAGCAGCCTATACGAGATCGACGTCAGCGATGCAGAATCGCCGTCTGCCTTCATCGCTGCCTCGGAGTAAGCCCTTACCGTTGTAAGTCCAGCGCTCGCAACGCCCCAACCCTTAGCCCTTTTTCAGCGTAGCCCTTTATCGATGGTGAGGAACGCCATGCCTGCCCAGGAATTGCATTATATGTCGGCATGGGAATTGTCCGGCCTGATTCGCGACCGCGAAATCTCTCCGGTGGACGTGGTTGACGCCTGTCTGGACCGCATTGAAGCCACCGAGCCGACGCTAAATTCCTTCATAACGCTGATTCCGGAACAGGCCCGCGCCGCCGCCCGGCGCGCCGAGCAGGACATTGGGCGCGGCAACTACCGGGGCCCATTGCACGGCATTCCAGTCGGCCTCAAAGACCTGTTCCACACTGCCGGCGTCCGCACGACCTCGGGCACCCGTATCTACGACACCCACGTGCCAACGCAGGATTGCACCGTCGCCGCCAGGTTCAGCGAGGCTGGCGCGATACTGCTGGGCAAGCTCAATATGCACCCGCTGGCCTTCGGCCCCACGGGAGAAAACGCTGACTACGGCCATATGCACAACCCTTGGAACCCGGAGCGCATTACCGGCGGTTCCAGCGGCGGCAGCGGTTCGGCAACCGCCGCCGGCCAATGCACCATCACGATGGGTAGCGACACCGGCGGCAGCGTTCGCATTCCCGCCGCCCTGTGCGGAATCGTGGGACTGAAACCCACCTACGGCAGGGTTAGCCGCGCCGGGCTTACGCCGCTGTCCTGGTGCCTTGACCATCCCGGCCCTATGGTTCGCACCGTAGAGGACGCCGCCCTGACAATGAACGCCATCGCCGGGCCCGATCCCCGCGACCACGTTACCGCCAATTTGCCGGTGCCCGACTACACAGCCGCGCTTACCGGCGACGTGCGGGGCCTGCGCATTGGTGTGGTGAAAGAGTATTTCGACGGGCCCATCGACTCTCAGGTTGCCAACCTGGCGCACCGGGCTATCGGCGTGCTCGGTGAGCTGGGCGCCGAGATTGTCGAAGTGTCCCTCCCGATGTTCCAGTACGCCCAGGCCATCAGCAACGTCATCCTCAGCGCCGAGGCCACCGCCGCGCATCGCGACATTCTGCTCAGCGATGGCGACAAGCTCTACCCGCAGGTGCGCGACCGCCTGGAAGAAGGCCTGTTCATCTCAGCCGGCGAATATCTGCGCGCCCAACAGGCCCGGCAGGTTTTTTGCCGGCAGGTTGCCGACCTGCTGAAAAACGTCGACCTTTTGGCTGGCCCCGTGGAACCGGTAACGGCGCCGGTAATTCTGGAACGCCGCATCGACATCGACGGCGAATCGGTGCCGGCCGTGCCGCTGCTGACCCGTTACACCCGGGTTTACAACATCACCGGCTCCCCGGCCATCTCAGTGCCGTGCGGGTTCGCGGATGATGGCCTGCCGGCGGGGTTGCACCTGGCGGGTCGCAACTTCGACGAATCAACCGTGCTACGGGCTGCCTACGCCTACCAGCAGGCCACCGACTGGCACAATCAACGGCCACCCCTGTAACCCTACTGCGAACCCAACCTCCACCCGACTCACCTCTTCTCGCCTGGCAGGGATTGCATCGTGTCCACCATCACGGCAGTAACTTTCGATTTGTGGCAAACCCTAATCCTGGACAACCGGGAGCTGGGACAGAAACGGGCGCAGGTGCGACTGGACGGCGCTCACGACCTTTTACGCGGCCACGGCGAGGAGTTTGACCCCGACCACATCCGAGAGGCTTACCGCGCCTGTTACCGCGCCTGCCGTGCCGTCCGCGACACCAACAAGGACGTCAGCTTTCGCAATCAGGTGGAAATCTTCATCAACCTCGTCAGCGAGGGTCTGGTGGACCGCCTGTCAGAAGAAACCATCGCCGAGATCGAAAGGGTGTACGCTGAATCATTTTTCGAATTCCCGCCGATCTTTCACGACGCCACGCATCAAACCCTGGAATCGGTGCATCAGCTGGGTTTGAATATTGGCCTCATCTCCAACACGGGCATGACTCCGGGCTACACGTTCCGGGAATTTCTGCGGCGGAACGGGATCGTGGAATACTTCGACACGCTGACCTTCTCCGACGAAGTATTGCTGGCGAAACCCTCTGATGAGATATTCCTGATGACCATTGAATCACTGAGGGCCACGCCTGCGACCACGATCCACATCGGAGACCATGTTACCAACGACGTAGTCGGCGCCAACCGGATCGGTATGAAGTCGGTCTGGATTCAAGGTTTCTATGAACCGGAAGACCCGGATGACCCGAACTCGCAGGCCGATGAAACGGTAGATGACCTTTCCGGCGTACCCGACGCTGTGAAACGTTTGGTCAACGCGTAACCCGCCCACGTCCTCGCTAACTTCGATCACCCTTTCTGGCTAAACCGCCGGCGATCCGGCCGGACGTTGCCAATCACAAGGAGCGCAGCTTTGTTCGAGGAACTGAACGGCGGCCCGTTGCCCAACGGCCGTCGGCCCGACATTACCCTGGCAATATTTCCCCATCTGCAGGAATTCATCGCCGTAGACTTACGCGTCTCCCCGGCGACCATCACTCTGGTATCCGCCGATGACGTGTTCAATGACGAATATTACCGAGCCGTGGAAAACGAATTTTCCATCTCCCTGCGGGAAGGGCAGGACCACCCATTCGCACACATGATGAACATGCCGACCCAGGCGGACGAAATCGTGCGGGCCGTAGCGATGAACTCTATCCTGGAACGCCTGGGGGTTGACTTCCACGACGAAGAAAACCTGCCTGAGGTAGTGGTGTACGTCATTTCCGGCCCCGTTCTGGCCGCTCCGGTCGACCAGCTGGTTGAGGGTTTCACCGATATGCTTTCGGGCCGCGCCGAACCCGCTGACGTGAACAAATGGGGCGAAAAGATGCGCGAACTGGTTATCCAGGAGTCGCAAACCTACCCCATTACCAGCGAAGCCCTGGGCGAATCCCTCACCGGCGACGCGCTGGACCCGTACATCATCTGGCAAAATCGAAACTAACCCTCGACACGACATCGCCACAACAACGCTTCCACCTCAGTTTTGCCGCAATTCGGTCTTCCCGGGATAACAGATTATATGGACGCCATCGCCCTCACCTTCAGCAGCCGCGACAACAACGACGACACCGACCTGATCCCAATAGCCCAGGCCGCCGACCGGTTGGGCTACCATTCTTTCTGGACCGGCGAATCATGGGGGCGGGATGCGCTCACCGTACTGACTATGCTGGCGTGCCACACCGAGCGCATCGGATTGGGCACGGGCATTGTCACGGTGTACAGCCGCACGCCGGGACTGATCGCGCAGAGCATCGCGTCGCTGGACTGCATCAGCGGCGGGCGGGCCATCCTGGGCTTGGGCACCAGCGGGCGTATAGTCATCGAAGACTGGCACGGCGTCAAATTCGACCATCCGGTTACTCGCACCCGGGAGTACATCGACATAGTGCGGATGGCCCTCTCCGGAGGCCGCGTCAACTACGAAGGCAAGTTTTATGAACTGAAACGCTTCCGCATGGGAGTATCGCCGGTTCAGGAACGCATACCCATCTACGTAGCGTCGCTGGGAAGCCGCAACCTACAGCTCACCGGCGAGCTGGCCGATGGCTGGTTGCCCATCTGGATGCACTGCGAGCAACTCCCCCAAATCAAACAGCCGCTGGTCGACGCCGCCGAAGCTGCCGGACGTTCCATCGCCGACATCACCACCGCGCCTCAAATCCTGTGCTGTGCCACCGACGACGGCGACGCGCTGGCGGATGCCACCGCCCAGGCCCGGGCTCACATGGCGTTTTATGTTGGCGGTATGGGCCAGTATTACTACGACCTGTTCTGTCGGTACGGCTACCGGTCCGAGGGTGATACGGTGCGGGCTGCCTGGGCAGAAGGCGACCGGAGCAAAGCCGCCGCCGCAATTACCGATGAAATGATCGACAGCATCACCGTCATTGGTTCGCCCGGAGATTGCCGACGGAAAATGGACAGATTCAGAGCCAACGGCGTCGATATGCCCATCGTCGCCTTCCCCCACGGCACAGATCGCGAAACTATGCTCGGTACTTTAGAAGCGCTGGCGCCCTAGACCTGATAATTTGTGCCGAAATGCAACGCGTTCGGGGATACTAACGTGTCATGGTAAAGATCGGCCTCGTATCTGATACCCACTCCGCCGGCAGCGGTTGGGACTTGCCGGCCAACGTACTGCACGCCCTGGAGGGCTGCGACCTGGTGCTGCATTGCGGTGACCTGGAATGTATCGGCGTGCTGGACTGTCTGGAGCAGGTGGCGCCGGTGCTGGCGGTGCGTGGCTACGAGGACCCCCGTGAACCTGGCGATCGCCTCGCCGACGTTTCTCGCATCGTTGAAGTTGCCGGGGCGCGCATCGGCATGGTGCATGACATCCAATGGCCTACCCCCGCCATCATGACCACGCCCGACGGCGCCGGCTTGCAATACCCAGCCTCTGAGCTGCCTGACCTCTTGCACCGCAAATTCGGCGGGAGTGTGGATGTGGTAGCGTTCGGGGATACCCACGAAGAACTGATCGAATGGCGCGACGGCGTGCTGTTCATCAATCCGGGCAGCCCGACCTATCCGGGCCGCCGCCATGTCCCCGGGTCGCCCGGAACTGTAGCGCTCCTGCAAATTCACGACGGACAGATTGACCCCAGTATCATAAACTTGTCTGACTACGCATAGCTACCGCAGCCACTGTCAGACCGAGGCGACAATATCCGGCCCGCTCACACGTGCCCACCTTGTCAAACCAACCGGCCAACTGTCATTGCGAGGAGCGCAGCGACGTGGCAATCTCTTTAAGGCAACAACGGCGATTTCAGCGACGAGATTGCCACTCTGCGCTCGCAATGACAGAATATAGAGGGTACGCGTGAGATTGGGCTCTAATTGACACCTGCCCGTCGTTCTGCTAGTTTCGTAACGTTTGTCGGTCTATTTAGCTGAAAACGGAGAGGAAAGTATGGAATCAATCATTGTGGCCCTGGCCGCTGGGGTCATCGCCCTGGTATTTGCGGCCATCATCGCGTATCGGGTCATCGGCGCCGACCGCGGCAATGAGACCATGATCGAGATTGGCGACGCCATCCGCACCGGAGCGTCGGCATTCCTGCGCCGCGAATACCTGTCGCTGGTGCCTTTCGTGGTTGTCGTTGCCATCGTGCTGGGCGTGATGGACTACACCGTCTTTAAACACAACCTGGGTATACCGGCAACAGCCATATCTTACCTGGTCGGCGCGATTTGCTCCGGCTTGGCCGGATTCATCGGCATGAACGTGGCGGTCAGGGCGAATATCCGCACTGCGGCGGCCGCCATGATAGGACTCAACCCCGCTCTGCGTATCGCCTTTTCCAGCGGCACCGTCATGGGTGTAACTGTGGTGGGCATCGGCCTGCTGGGCGTTACCATCCTTTATGTAATCTTCCAGGACATCAGCGCGGTGGCCGGTTTCGCATTTGGAGCCAGCTCCATCGCCCTGTTTGCGCGCGTGGGCGGCGGCATTTTCACCAAAGCCGCTGACGTTGGTTCCGACCTGGTTGGCAAGGTAGAGGCTGGGATACCCGAGGACGATCCCCGCAACCCGGGCGTCATTGCCGATAACGTCGGCGATAACGTCGGCGACGTTGCGGGCATGGGAGCCGACCTGTTCGAGTCATACGTGGGCAGCATCATTTCCGCGGTGGCGCTGGCAGCCAGCGCCGGGGCATTGGCGGCTGGCGCCGGCGCATTCCATTCCCAGGCGGTCTTTCCGATGCTCCTGGCCGGAGCCGGCATAATCGCCGCCATCCTGGGCACTTTCGTCGTCCGCAGCGGAGAGCAGGCCAACTTCGAGCGGCTTTTGTGGGCGTTGCGCTACGGCATATTCGCCGCCGGCGCACTGCTCATCATCTTCGCCGCCATCCTCACCATCACACTGACCCACAACTGGTACTGGTTTGGGTGCGTGGTGTCCGGTTTGGTCGCCGGTACAATCATCGGACTGGCCACAGAATACTACACATCGTACAGCTACTCCCCCACCAGAAGAGTTTCCGCAGCCTCGGAAACTGGCGCGGCGACCGTGATAATTCAGGGGATTGCGAGCGGGATGCTCAGCACCCTGATTCCCGTGTTCTGCGTGTCGGTCGCCATCCTGCTGGCTTACTGGTTCGCCGGTTTCTACGGCATTGCTCTGGCGGGCGTGGGCCTGCTGTCCACGCTGGGCATTACCCTGGCCACCGATGCTTACGGTCCGGTCGCCGACAACGCCGGCGGCATCGCCGAACAAGCCAACCTGGACCCGCAGGTACGCGAGCGCACCGACGCCCTGGACGCTTTGGGCAATACCACCGCGGCCACCGGCAAGGGATTTGCGATCGGCTCCGCCGCCCTGACTGCGCTGGCGCTGCTCGCCGCTTTTTCAGTCAGCGCCGGATTGATCACCCTGGGGCCCGACGGACGGTTGTCTGAGGGCGGCACGGGCATCAACCTCCTGCAGCCGCAAATTCTGGTCGGACTGATCATCGGTGCGATGCTGCCGTTCATCTTCTCGGCGCTCACTATGCAGGCAGTTGGTCGCGCCGCCCAGGGCATCGTTGACGAGGTGCGCCGGCAGTTCCGCGAAATCCCCGGCTTGATGGAAGGCACCGCCAAGCCGGACTCCGCCCGGTGCGTGGACATCAGCACGCGTAGCGCATTGCGCGAAATGATCGTTCCGGGTTTGATGGCGGTCGTCGCGCCCATCGCCACCGGATTCATTCTGGGGGAGGCTGCGTTGGGTGGGCTGCTCATCGGTTCGGTGTCTGCCGGATTCATGCTGGCCATCATGATGGCCTCCGCCGGCGGTTCCTGGGACAACGCCAAAAAGTACGTAGAACTGGGCAACTTTGGCGGCAAGGGCTCAGACGCTCACAAGGCGGCTGTGGAGGGCGACGTGGTCGGCGACCCGTTCAAGGACACCTCCGGCCCCAGCCTGAACATCCTGCTCAAGCTGATGGCCATTGTATCGCTGGTCTTCGCACCGGCGTTCGTGGCAGTACCCTCACTGATAAACCTGTAACCAGACCAACGATCGGGCACGGTCAGTGTCCACACAAACAACCCACCCTGGGGCGGCGCACGCGTCGCCTCTCCTTTTTGCTGCTCGCGGGCTATCAGGTCAGCAGGCACCGGGAGCACCCGGCTGGGTTGCCTGTGGTACAGTAATCGCCAGTTTTGACGCGGGAGACCTTTGACGCGGGAGACGATGGCATGACCAGCAATAACGGCGGGTTGTTCGACCTGACGGGCCGCGTGGCCCTGATTACCGGAGGTAACGGCGGACTGGGACTGGGGATGGCGCTGGGGCTGGCCGAAGCAGGGTGCGACATCGCCATCGCCGCCCGCAACGAGGAGAAAAACGCCGCCGCGGTCGCCACCATCGAAGCGACCGGCCGCCGTGCCCACGCCATCCACGCGGACGTTACCAGCGACTCTGACATCGACGACATGGTGGCCCGTGCCGCCGCTCACTTCGGGCACATAGACATCCTGATCAACAACGCCGGCACCACTGTCCGCAAGCCACCGGAGGAGACCACCGCCGCCGAATGGGACAATGTGCTGGATGTGAACCTGCGCTCCGCCTTTCTGGCCAGCCGAGCCGTTTACCCCCACTTCAAGTCCCAGGGCGGTGGTAAAATCATCAGCATCGGCAGTATGTTCAGCATCTTTGGCGGCGGCGGTAGCGGCGTGCCCTACGCGTCCAGCAAGGGCGGCGTGGTGCAGCTGGCCAAAAGCTTTGCCGTAGCCTGGGCACCGGAGAACATCCAGTCCAACGTGATCCTGCCCGGCTGGTTCATGACCGAGTTGACCCAGGCCATACCCGAAACCCAACCCGAACGCTACGACCTCATCAACCGGCGCATCCCGATGGGCCGGTGGGGAGACGCAACAGAGCTGCAGGGGGTGACGGTGTTCCTGGCCAGCCGCGCCTCCGATTACGTAACGGGGGCGGTGATTACGGTGGATGGGGGGTATTCGGTTACCTGACCTACAACTGATCCAACGCCTGGCGGGACAGCATCATTTTCACCGGGCTGATGGGTCGGAAAGTGCGGGAAACCCTAACGTCGCCAGCCAGGCTGCACAGGGTGTAGGCGTCATAGGGTTCCAGGCCCTTGTCGGCGACCAGGAAGTTGACCATCTCGCGCACCGCCTGCTTCATGGCCGGGCCGAGGTCGTCACCGTGAGACAGGACGACGTAGTGTTCCGGCGTGATGGCTCGCGGGCCGGACAGGTTCATCCCCTTTTCGACGGTGACGCGGATGTGAGTGTCTGCGGAACACTCGGCGCCGGTTCCGGCCACCGCGCCGTCTCCCACGACCGCATGGCAATCGCCCAACGCGAGCAGACCGCCGGGCACAAACACGGGCAGATACAAAACGCTACCCGCTACCAGTTCCTTCATGTCGATGTCGCCGCCGTAGGGGCCGCTGTCGCTGGCCGTTTGCTGGATGTAGGTCGGCGTGGTGGCCACCAGTCCCATCGACGGGCGCAGGGGCAGGCGAACGCCACTCGGCAGTACCAGGTGGCCGTTGTCGATGCTCATCACGGTGGGATAGGCTTCGGTGAACTCCGCCTCCAGGAAGCCTCGCCCCGGCATAATCATGTGGGCCGGGTTCTCTTTGGGATTGATGCTCACGAATTCAATACGGAGAGCATCGCCCGGCTCTGCGCCGTTGACGTAGATGGGGCCGGTTGCCGGGCCTTTCAGTGATTTCTCTTCCAGCACCTGAGGGTCGCGTATTCCTTCGAATGCGTCCCAGGTTTCCACCATCAGGTCATCGCCAGAGTCAATCGTGACGGCTGGTTCGTTGGACGGGTCCAGCACGTAGATTCGCAAATCGCGGCTCAGGGTTTTCATCTCACACCTCGGTTTAGGTGATTAGCCTGGGTTCCAGGCACCGGCGCACCCATCGCGCCATGGGCAGACACGCCTGCGTTACGGTTACTGAAGTTTCAGATTCCGGGTCGAAATCCACCACGTTGACCGCAACTTGCCCGCGTTCGGTGGCCGCACCCATCGGCGAGCCGGAATAAAAGGCAGTTACATCGCCCTGGCTCACGTCCTCAAACCGCTCCCAGTGTCCCAGGGCCAGATAGTCGCAGGGCGCTTCGGCAACCTGCCGCCCGTAGATGGGCGACGATCGTTCCTCGGTATCGTCGGGGAAGTGGAAATGCCCGTGGGCAATCGCCACCAGCCAGCGGCCGCCCGTAGCGCGCTGCATCCCGGCCAGCGGTCGGAATGCCGGCGTGTGGTTATCCATCGCCCGGCCCCAAACATCCAGCGTCAGCGACTCAAAGGTGATGGTTTCGCCCTTCGTCCCTCGGATGATGTGCAGATTGGACGGCACGTTGTCAAAGGGCGCCCGCCGGTACAACGACCCGGCGTCGTACAGGTCATGATTGCCCGGCAAGATTATCGCCGGCACCTCCGCACGACCCATCTCGCCGACGAAAAAATCCAGCAGGTCGTCCGATATGCGGGCGTTGTCAAACACGTCGCCGGCTATCAGCAGGGCGTCGGCGGCGAGGACGCGCACGCCATCTACCACCGCCGACAGGGCGCGCTCGGCGGCTCCAGGATCCCAACCGTCGCCCAGGTGAGTGTCCGACGTGTGGATCAGCCGGATTTTCCGCCTACGATTCAACGGCGGGCCCTAGACGACGGCCCGGTCGCCAGCGGGCATTGATTTGCCGATATGCTCCTGGATTACCTCCAGCAACGTCGGCAGATTCCAGCCCTTCACAGCAGAAACGAACACCCGACCGCCAACTGCCGGCGATTCTGCCGCCGTGAGATCGGGCAACCCGGCCAGGGCTTCTGCTGCAATGTCGCCGGGGTTATCGGTGAGCAGGTCCATCTTGTTGATGACCAGCAGTCTCGGCTTGCCGCCCAGCTCCAGGTCGGTGAGCGTATTCTCCACTACTTCAGCCTGCTCGGGAGCCTTGGGGTGCGTTATGTCAATAACGTGGAGCAGCAGGTCGGCCTCGTGCAGTTCCTCCAGCGTAGCGCGGAACGCTGCCACCACCATTGGCGACAGCTTTTGGATGAAGCCAACCGTGTCGCTGAGCAGCAGCTCGCCGCCATCGGGCATATTCAGACGGCGCGTTACCGGATCCAGGGTGTTGAACAGCTGGTCTTCGGCCGGCACGCCGGCGTCGCACAGCGCGTTGAACAGCGTGCTTTTGCCCGCGTTGGTATACCCCACCAGCGTCGCCATTCGGACGTCCGTCCGGCGACGCCGTTCCATGTATTGGCTGCGACGTTGGCGCACTTTGTCCAACTCGTCCCGAATTTTCTGGATGCGCTGGCGCACCAGTCGGCGGTCGGTTTCCAACTGAGTTTCGCCGGGGCCGCGAGTTCCGATACCGCCGCCGAGCCGTTCCAGGTGAGACCATTGCCCCACCAGCCGAGGCAAAAGGTACTGATGCTGTGCCAACTCCACCTGCAACTGCCCTTCCCGCGTGTGCGCGTGGCGTCCGAACACATCCAGAATCAACGCGGTGCGATCAATCACCTTGATCTTGAGGGCCGTTTCCAGGTTGCGCTGCTGGGTTGGCGTCAACTCGTCGTCGCAGATAACCACATCGGGGCGTTCTGCTTCCAGCAACTCCTGCAATTCCTGCAGCTTGCCCTTGCCGATGTAGGTTGGAGTGAGCCGGTCGGCCCGCTGCTGGATGGTGGCAATCACTTCGGCGCCGGCCGAACGGGTCAGGTAGTCCAGCTCGATCAACGAATCCTCAATGGACCACAATTGCTCGCCCCGATTGCGGGCTTCAGCCGCAACCAGCACCGCCCGCTCGGTTTGCGGGCCGGTAGGTTGAGTCTTGCGGTTTCTGGGCATTCGAAGTACGGCTCTAATATCAGGCGCTGGGAGACGGGATAATCCAGTTTTCCAGACGTTGGCAGCCGGTTTCCACCCGTTCGTTGGGCGTGGTCAATGACAACCGGATGTAGCCCTCGCCGTACTGCCCGTAAGACGAGCCGGGGGTAACCACAATATCAATATCTTCCAGCAACCTCGCGGCGAACTCGGCGGAGGTGAATCCCGCCGGCACCGGCACCCAAACGTACAGGCTGGCCCGCGGCACCTCGACTTCCAGACCCATCTTGGCCAGTGCCTGGATCACCCGATCCCGACGCCATTTGTAGATGGCCACGTTGTCGTCGATGCAGTCCTGGGGGCCGGTGAGCGCCTCCATGGACATTTCCTGAATCGCCTGCGGCACGCCGGAGTCCAGGTTCGCCTTGATCTGGAACAGCGCCTTTATCATGTCAGCGTTGCCGACGGCCATGCCCATCCTCCAACCGGTCATGTTGTAGGACTTGGACAGTGAGTGAAACTCCAGGCCAATGTCCTTCGCGCCGTCCAGTTGCAGCAGGCTGCCGGCCCGGTAGCCGTCATACCCAACCTCGGAGTAGGCAGCGTCGTGCAAAAGCGCAATGTCGTGCTCCCGACAGTACCGCATCGCCGATTCCAGGTCTTCCTGGGACGCCACCGCGCTGGTTGGGTTGTTGGGATAGTTCAGCCACATCAGCTTGGCGGCTCGCGCCACGTCATCGGGGATGGCGTCGTATTCAGGCAGCCAGCCGTTGCGTTGATAAAGCGGCATAACGTGGGACTCGGCGCCGGCGAACATCGTGCCTACGGCGTACACCGGATACGCCGGGTCAGGCACCAGCGCAATATCCCCCGGATCCAGGAAGCAAAATGCGGCGTGGCCGATGCCTTCCTTGGCGCCGATCAGGGGCAGAACTTCGGTATCGGGATCAAGGTCAACGTCAAACCGCTGCTTGTACCAGTACGCGATGGCGCGGCGCATTTCCGGCAGCCCGTCGGTCTCGGGATAGCGGTGGTTCGGCGGGTCTTGCGAGGCCGTCAGCAGCCGGTCAACGATGTACTGGGGCGTCGGTATGTCTGGGTCGCCGATGCCGAACGTAACAACATCCGCGCCGGCCGCGCGTTTTTCCGCGATGATGCGCGAGATTTCAACGAACGGGTAAGGGGACAGTTTGCCCAGGCGCTGGGAAAAGTTAGGCATAGTGCTCCTGGGCCGCCGCCGAAAAAAAGCGTTCTTTCTTGGTGACAGTCAGCCATATGTAGTCGTTGATGAATTTTGCCAGCGTAAAGGGCGGGCTCTGGCCAATCTCCTTGGAGATCGTCCCCGACGGGTCTTTAGTCCCGTGATTCTGGGCATCAGCTATGATGAAAATAGCCGAATTCCGCATTTCTTTCATAAAGATTGCGAACTCGTGCCCTCTAGCGTTCGAGCGATCGAAATATGCTTCCCGAATGGCGGTGTCCCACATGACGAAAAACCGAGGGTACATCACACCCAGGATTTTCGACGCGGTAGTTGGCCCAACGTGTTGGATCGACGTAAGTCGGTCAAAAATCGATTCGGTGGCATCGAATACCGAATCATCCAGAATTTTGGCTTCGATTGCTGAATCGAACAACCCCTCTCGATAAGACCCTAATTCCGTCATTGCGTCGGCTATGGGCCTACCCGACGCGCTGGGCAGACGGCATTTCCATTGATTCAAAAAACGCCGCAACGGCTCTATATCTGGCACTTGGTCTGCGGACAGGTAACGGGGTTGCATCAGAGTATGTGGATAATAGGGCTCATACACGGCGCGATAGTATTTATTGTAATGGTGTTCGCCAGCGTCGTACACGCTCGCCGCCCACCGGACCTGTGCATACGTAGATGGTGGCATCGTGGAGCGCGTTTCGGCTGTCTTTTCCGCCATGCGCTGGCGCTGTTTAGGCGTCATTTGCTCCTTCAAATCGCTCCATTTGTGGCGCCCGGCCATTAGATTAATCCTTCCCCCCGCAGTTCAGCGATATATTCGTCGTATAAGTTATCGGCTATCCGTATGTACCGTGAATAAAAGCGGTTGTCCCCAGTCTTGTCGCCGCCAATCAGTATTATAGCCGTCTGGCGCGGGTCGAAGGCATAGAACACGCGAATTGGGCGTCCGCCGCTTTGTATCCTCAATTCACGCATATGCGAATGTCGAGAACTAGCAATACTTGCTGATTGGGGTCGTGACAGTCGGATGCCTTCAACTTCTAGCAAGTCAATGACAGCACTAACATCTTCCTGCTCGTTCTGCGTAAGGCGTTCCCACCACTTCCCAAACTCATCAGTGAACTCAATAACCCACTCCATTGCGCGCCCTTTACACCGCCACCGCACCTCCCAGATAAACCAGTCCGCGGGTCAACGTCAGCCAGTTGTATTCGTCGATAAACCTGGCGAGGGGGATCGCCGGGTTCAAACCGAGCGCTTCAGATAGATGCCTCGCCGCATCGTCAATGCCGTGGGTCGTCCTGGCGTCGCTGACGATAGACAACGCCGCCATCCGCATCACGGAAAGAAACTGCCCGTAGATGGCGCCGTTGGGCTCGTCGTCGGGGAAGTATGCGTCCCTGATGGCCATGTCCCAGACTACGAACAACTGTGGGTTGAGCGCCACCAGGATCCTGGACACCGTGCCCGGGTTGAACCCGTGAGCAGCGACGCTATTGAACGCCGATTCGATAATGTCCAGGGTGGCGCAGCGCAGGTCGTCGAACTCCAGCGCCGACGCGACGAGGGACACCAGATACGGGGTCGCATCCCGAATGGCCGCCGTGAACTGTGGATCGTCAGCTTCCAGGTTGACCATTACGACGGGCTCGCGGTGGAAGGTCTCGCCGGCCCACCGGATTTGTTCAAAGGTATGCGGCCCAGTTACGTAGTTGCTCATTCTGTCCACACTCCGCTGAATACTTCTTTGGCCGGCCCTTCCAGATAGACCTCGCCGACGCCGTCCCAATCTATGGTCAGCGTGCCCCCCGGCAGGTTTACCGCAACCCGATCGCCGGTGTGACCCAACAGCCGTGATGCCACCGCGATGGCGCAAGCACCCGTGCCGCAGGCCATGGTTTCGCCGGAACCACGTTCCCACACCCGGGCATCAAGGTTGCCGTCTTCCCGCAAATTGACGATTTCAAAGTTGGCGCGCCGTGGAAAGATCGGATGGCGTTCCACCAACGGGCCGATATTGTGCAGCGGGAACTCACCAACCGGCTGGTCGATGAACGTAACCGCGTGGGGGTTGCCCATGGACACCAGGGTAACGTACAACCGAAAATCACCTGGTTGCAGTGCGTAATGCACGATGGGCCCGCCCTGGCTGGCAATGGCAGGATCCAGGTCAACGGGTATATCGGACGGCGACAATCGCGGTGCGCCCATGCTGACCCGCGCCGAATCGACCGCCGACCCGAGGAAATGCGGCACCACCGTGCGGATGCCGGCCAGCGTGTCGACTGTAACGGACGCCACCGACGGTGCCACCATGCCGCGCTCAATGGCGTATTTGGCGAAACAACGGATACCATTGCCGCACATCTCGCCCTCGGAACCGTCCGAGTTGAACATCCGCATCTGCAGATCGGCAACTTCTGAATTCATCACCAGAATCAGGCCGTCGCTACCGACGCCGAAATGCCGGTCGGAGATGGATTGCGACAAAATTCCCCAATCCCGTTCGGGCATATCTCGGGCGTCAATGTAAACGTAATCGTTGCCCGCGCCATGCATTTTGGTGAATTCCATAGCAGCTACTCCGGGTCTACCTGACGTCATCCTGAATACCGGCCAATTGTACCACACGCCCCCGACGACTCGAGGAATTCCCGTACCGCCGCCGCGGCCGGCTCGGCGGGGTCGCGGTCAGTCGTGTCCAGCCACGTGATGCGCTGGTCGCCGCGTTTGAACCAGGTATTCTGGCGGCGCACCAGGCGATGCGTGCGGGTTTTGGTCTGTGCCACCGCTTCATCCAGCGTCATGTTGTTCGACAGATACTGTCCCAGCTGGTCGTAGCCGACCCCCGACAGGGGCCCTTCCCCGAGGGTGTATCCCTCAGACGCCAGCCGCCGGGCCTCGTCCAGCAACCCGTTAGCCATCATCCGGTCCACCCGGTCGTCGATGCGCCGGTAGAGGTATGCGCGATCCGCCTCCAGACCGATGATAAGGACGTTGTACGGCGGTGAAGTTGCCTTGCCATTGGTTGCCATCGCACCGTTCGAGTTGCGGCGGATTTCCAGAGCGCGAATCAGACGCCGCAGGTTGTTGGGACCAATTTCCTCCGCGCGAACCGGGTCGACCTCCTGAAGCTCTAGCCACAACGCTTGCACACCCTCAGCCCGGGCCCGCTGCTCCATTGCCTTCCGAAACTCCGCATTGGGCAACACACTGGGCACATCCCACCCCTCCAACAGCGCCCACACGTACTGGCCGGTTCCGCCGCATAGTATCGGTAACTGTCTGCGGCCGGCGATTTCCGAGATTGTCTTCACCGCCAGGGGGATGAACTCCCCCAGGCTGAACGGCGTTGCGGGTGAACAAATATCAATCAGATGGTGGCGGGCCGCCGCCTGCTCCTCGGCGGTGGGTTTGGCCGTCCCGATGTCCATACCGACGTACACCTGACGGCTGTCGGCGTTGATGACCTCACCGCCAAACTGCCGGGCCAGATGGATCGCCAGGGCCGTTTTACCCACCGCGGTCGGCCCCACCACGGCTACAAGTTGGGGTCGATCCGGGACCGTGGAATCGAAAACGCTGGCGGAATCGAGAACGCTAATGGCTAAGCACCGGCAAACGCAAGCGCCACTGCCAGAAACGAACCAGCGTCCAGGCTGGCCCCGCCGACCAGCGCGCCGTTGACGTTTTCCACAGCGGCGAATTCGGCGGCGTTGGCGGCGTTAACACTGCCGCCGTAGAGCAGCGGGACCGCCGCAGCCACATCGAGTCCCAACACCGCAGCCACGGTGGAGCGAATTGCGCCACCCATTATCTGGTCGGCGATTTCCGGCGTTGCCGCCCGCCCGGTGCCGATGGCCCAGACCGGTTCGTAGGCTATGACCAGACCATCAGCATCTCCAGCGTCCAGCTCGGCCAACGCCGACGTTACCTGCCAGCGGATTACCTCGGCGGCGTTGCCCGATTCCCTTTCCGACAGTGTTTCGCCCACGCACACGATGGGTCGCAGTTCGTGCGCAACTGCGGCGGCAACCTTCCGACCCACCGAATCGTCCGTTTCTCCGAAGAATTGCCGACGCTCCGAATGTCCGATGATTACGTACTCGCAGAGTCCCACCAGCATTGGCGGCGCAATCTCGCCGGTGAACGCGCCATTCCCGTCAGCGTGCATATTCTGGGCGCCCACGCTGACACCGCTGCCGGCCACAGCATCACGCACCGTGGCCAGCGACACGAACGGTGGGCAGACCACCAGGTCGACGCCAACTATTGCGCCGACGCCGGCCGCGATAGCCGCAGCCAGGGCTGTGCCGCCGGCAATGTCGGTGTTCATCTTCCAGTTTCCGGCTACGATTGGGGTTGGGACAGTCATTGCCAGGGCTTCACCTCGCCAGAGAGTTCATGCACCATTAGATTCACGAGCCGAGTCATACCACCGGCCCGCAGGCACTAGGGGCCGTATTTGGCCAGCTTGCCGGCATGAGACAGGGCCAGCAGCATTATCGCTTGCGCCGGAATTCGACCCAACGAACCCTGCGCGCAGTCCCGTTCGCTGAAACCGTCCACGCCCTCCCCCAACGTGAGTTGAGAGTGCAGCAAAAACGGCACGGGATGCCAGCTGTGAGACGCCATAATCGCGGGCGTGGCGTGGTCACCGGCGACCATCAGCACGTCCGGCTTCAAATTCATGATGTGCGGGATATGGGCGTCCAGTTCTTCGAGCCGTCGTACCTTGCCCTCGAAATCGCCATCTTCGCCGGCGGTATCGGCCGGTTTGTAGTGGATGAAGAAGAAATCGTGATCATTCCAATTGGCGCGCAGCGTCTGCACTTCGTCGCCAAATGACATACCCGTAGGGATAATACGCATATTGGCTACCGACGCCAGGCCGCGATACATTGGGTAGGCGGCGATGGCGGCCGGGTTCAGGTGATACACGGCGCCGAAATCAGGCAGGTTCGGCAGCTGCGCCCAGCCCCGGAGCAAAACCATGTTGGCGGGTTGATCCTCCGCCAGCATCTGGCCGGCTTCTGACACAAACTGCTGCACGATTTCGGCGGTGCGTTGTGCTTCGGGGTTCAGAGCGCGGGCGATTTTAGGCGCCATTCCCTCGCGCTGCGGGTCGGTTTCATCCACCTGATCCGACAGACCCTCGCCCCGTAACCGCAACACGAACCGGTAATCCTGCACCGGAAATACGTCCACCTGCACTCCGGGTATCTCGATGCGATCCAGTCGCTCGCACAGCGGGGCGCTCTGTGCAGTAGGGATGCGACCAGCGCGCCGGTCGGTCAGCAGACCCTCGTCATTTACGGCGCAGAAGTTTCCGCGTGCCGCCACATCGCCGGGTAGCAATTCAACACCAATGCCCAAAGCCTCCAGCGCGCCGCGCCCGATAAGGTATTTCAACGGGTCGTAGCCAAACAGGGCCAGATGACCCGGGCCACTACCGGGCGCCACGCCGATCTCGACCGGGGTGGTCAAGCCGCAGGCGCTCTCCCGCGCCAACGCATCCAGATTGGGAATGTCGGCGGTTTCCAGTTCCGACCGGCGGGTATCCGGATGCGCCAACCCACCAAGTCCGTCCGCCACCAACAGGACGATCTTGGATGGAGTGGACGCGATGCTGGCGTGAATTTGTTCGAGGTCAATCATTTGCGCTCCGTCGTCGCAACGTCCGAGTTGCGGCTGCGAGTTTACATCCCAGTGCAGTTAGGCGTCAGGCAATGCCGCTATCCCCGGCAGCTCGCGACCCTCCAGGAACTCCAGAGAGGCGCCGCCGCCAGTGGACACGTGAGTCATGCTGGTTTCCAGGCCCAATGCTTCCACGGCTTCGGCAGTTGAACCTCCGCCCACTACGGTGGTCGCGTTGGGCAACCCCGCGATGGCATTCGCCACCGTGCGGGTGCCGGCGCTGAATCGTTCCATCTCGAACACACCCATCGGCCCGTTCCAAATGATGGTCTTGCAGTCTGCCAGCCCCCGGGCGAAGGATTGGGCGGTGGCATTGCCCACGTCCATTATGTACCAACCATCGGGCACCCCGTCCACCGGGAACGTTTGAGATTCCACCGGGTGCGGCTCAAACTCGCTGGCGGCGACGATATCCGTTGGCACGTGCAGCTCGATGGTACCCCGTTTGGCCCGGTCGATGACTTCGCGGGCAAAGTCCAGTCGGTCTGCCTCCACCGGCGATGCACCCACCGGTTTGCCCAGGGCAGCCAGGAAGGTAACGGCCATGCCGCCACCGATATACAGCCGATCGAGGTTCCCAAGCAGGTTTTCCAGCACCAGGATTTTGTCGCTGACCTTGGCGCCGCCCATCAGCGCTGCCAGCGGCCGCTCCGGCGAGGTCAGCGCCAGCCCCAGTGATTCGACCTCGCGCTGCATCAGCAATCCCATCGCCGACGGGAGCATCCTGGGGAGCCCAACCGTAGATGCGTGGGCGCGATGCGCTACCGCAAACGCGTCCATCACGAAGCAATCGGCCAGCGCTGCCAGTTCTTTGCTGAAAGCGTCGTCGTTATTTTCCTCGCCCTCGTGGAAGCGCAGGTTTTCCAGAAGGTATACTTGGCCGCTTTCCATCGCAGCTACCTCACTGGCAACTTCCGGCCCGATGCAATCGGACAAACTGGTAACCGGATGACCGAGCAACACACCCAGGCGATCTCCCACCGGGAACAACCGCAATGCCTCGTCCACCTTGCCCCGAGGTCGGCCCAAATGCGAACATAGCACGACCTTGCAATCGCGTTCCAGCAGGTAGTCTATCGTTGGCAGCGTCGCCCGCAACCGCTGGTCGTATTGGGCTATTATCTCCACGCCCTGCTCGATGGGAACATTAAAATCGACGCGCACCAGGACCGTCTTGCCGGCAACGTCCAGTTGAGTGAGCTGACGTTTCGCCATCGTATCGCCTCACCAGATGCCGGGCATCGCGCCGCCGCCGGAGCTAGACCGCCGCCGCGGCGTTGCCGGCAGCCACCAGTTCCGCAGCCCACCGCAACGCTTCCGGTTGGGCCAATTCCCCGCCGTCTGCGATGATGAAAGCAGAGGCTTCTGCCAGCAACGCGCCGGCCTTTTCCTCGGCATAGGCTCGCGAGCCGCTGTCGGTCAGGATGGCCACCACGCGTTTGGCATCGTCGGCTTCCAGCACCCGTTTCATGTAGATGCCGCCCAGCTCCCGCTTGACCGACGTTGGAGCGGTTTCCAGCCCGTGGATTAGGGGGAGGTTTTTCTTCTTGTTGAGTACGTTGCTGGGGGTGAACCCGTCGCCGCGACTGCCCCACAAATCGGCGATATCGGAGTAAATCTGCATTGCCATGCCCAGATTGGCGCCCCAACGCTGCATGGCTGCGCTGGTAGTCGCATTCGCTCCCGCCGACGCTGCCCCGAGCTGCGCGGCGCAACCAGCGAGGGCCCCGGCTTTGCGCCCAATCATATCGAGATAAGCGGCCTCGGAAACCATGAGTTCGTCCTGATAGTTCAGGTCCATGTACTGGCCTTCGCACAGGGTCAGGCAAGCCTGGTCCAGCGACCGCAATGAAGCCAGCACCGCCTCTGCAGACACGCCACGGTCGGACAACCGCATGAGCACCGAACGGGCCAGCGCGTGCAACCCGTCTCCGGCATTGATAGCCTGGGACGGCCCCCAAACCCACCAGATGCTGGGTCGGCTGTCATTCTGGTTGACTCGCCCCGCTTGCACGTCGTTATGTACCAGCACGAAGTTGTAGACCAGCTCCACCGCCGCCGCCGCCGGTACTGCGCTCTGAAACTCCCCGGACACGGCCTCCCCCGCACTCATTGTCAATCCGCCGCAGAGGTGCAACGGCGTGGTGGCAGAATCGGCGGGATTGCCCCGCTCGTCCACCCAACCAAGGTGGTAGCGCAGGATGTCGTACAGCAGGCCATTTCGGTCGGCAAAGGCAGACCGCAACTCGGCGTCCACTGCCCGCCGGTAGGCGTCGTATGTGGGTGAACTGACGATGTTAGTCTCCAGGTGGGCGGACCTTATGCCCCACCGACGGCGATCCTAATGTCCCGGTACGGCAAGGCGCCTTCTCGCAGCAGGGTTATTCCTTCGGCAGACACGGACACGATGGTGCTGGCAGTGCCCAATGGTTCAGGGCCACAGATTATCATATCATCGACCAACCCGCCCAAAACCCGCCGCAACTCGCACGGGTCGGTGATGTCAGGTTGGCCGGAGGGGTTGGCGCTGGTGCCGGTAATCGGACGCCCCAACTCACGGGCCAGCGTGAGTGGCACCGGGTGATCTGGCATCCGCACTGCGATGGTGTCCCGGTTTGCCGTCAACCTGGCCGGCAATCCCGGCATCGCTGGCAACACCAGCGTCAGCGACCCCGGCCAGAACCGGGCCGCCAGTGTCCGAGCCAACGTCGCCACCGACCCGCGCACGTTCGCCACCTGGCTCACCTGTTGCCATCCCGACACCAGCACCGGGAGAGGCAAATCGGCCGGCCGGCCCTTCACCGTGTATACCCGCTCGACGGCATCTGGGTTGAGGGCATCTGCCGCCAGGCCATAGAGGGTGTCGGTTGGTATTGCCACCACTTCGCCACCAGAGATTTTGGCGACGGCGGCGGAGATCTTCGCGGCAGTATCCATACCGTCGATTTTATCATCTGCGAACCACTCGGCGTCGTTTCACATGGGGTGGCGGCATTTGGGGGGCAGGGCGCGGGCAACGGGAGATATTGCCCAGCGTAATCCCGTAATCTTATATTCACGCCCGGTTGGAATTATGCTAAACCAAAGCCAAGGTGGGATGTGCATTTGCCGGGTGCTGGGAATCGGGGCGGGAGTCTCGCGGGAGTGTTTCGGCCCTTGATTGCAGGACCGTCCGGCAGCGCCGTCTCACCTCGTCTTTCCGGCTGGACAGCCCGGCCAGGAATTTGCCGACCCTCTCCTGCACCGCCGCCCTGCTGCCCAAGCACAGATTGCCAGTGGCCTCCTCTCTCGCCCAACCCCAGACAGCCTCATCGGCATTGAAGTCCGGGCTGTAGCCCGGCAGGTTCACCAGCCTCAGCTCCAGCTCAGGCGTCCTGAGGTACTCCCGCACCGCCTCCCCACGATGGGCCGGCGCATTGTCCCAGATGACCCGCAGCGGCCCTGGATGCTTTTCCTTCAGTTGCGTCAGGAAGGCAACCGAGGTCCCGCTGTTGCTGTTGCCCTCCAGTTCCATCCATTCCACCTCGCCCGTCTCCAGGCACACCGCCGAATAGTAGCTGGCCTTCTCCCCGTACCTCGGGCTGCTCGAGTCCACCAACGCAGGCTTACCCTTCAGCACCCACTTCCCCCGCAATTCCGCGTCCGCCCGGAAGTGGGCCTCGTCGGCAAAGAATATCCTGGCTCCAGTCCGTTGGGCCTCCTCCCACCGGACGGCGTACTCCGCCACGAAGGTCTCCCGCTTGGACTCATCAGCCTTGAGCAGCCGCTTCTTGGGACGCTTGAAGGCAAACCCCAGCCGGTGAAGCCAGTTCAGGCAACTGCTGCGGCTCAGGCTGATGCCAAACCGTTCTGAGACAAACTGACGCACCACCTTCCAATACCAGTTAGCCATTACGATGCCCGCTGTGGCGGGCGGTTGCTCCACCGCCCCTTTCAACTCCTCCTGCTGCGCCTGGTCAAGGGCGGGGGGAACCACCGGTCTGCTCGAATATCAGGGCCGCAGGCCCTCCCTCGCCGAAGGCCGACGCCCAACGTCCGATAGTGTGGGGGTCCCGCTCCAGCGCCTCCGCCGTCGCCGCTGCCGTCAAGCCCTGGGCCAGCAGCAGGATGGCGTACCACCTTTCCCGCTCCCGGGGTGTGGGAGCCAGAATCACACGCCGCCGCAAGTCCTTGACTCCCATCTGCCATTGTTCCAGAGACCGGTCTATCTCCCTCACGCCCATCACCAACCCCTCGCAATTTCTGAGACCAGCTACCTCGGTTCCTTCACAAATTTACCCCATGCGTCTGCGCATTTCACCTTGGCTTTGATTTAGCCCCAATCCACCGAAAAGATGAGTGTCGCGGTGTGCTGAAGGGGTAAGAAAGTGCTCCTGTGCATCTGGGATAATGGCTTTTGAAACAGGAAACCGTCCCCAGGCCAGGAGCACCCAAAAAATGCTAGCAGATGACCACCCCGACCGCATCCAAATCGCCTTTGACGACCACCGCCTGGTGGCCAATGCTGGGCTGATCCTGCCAGCCACGCTGGGCCGGCATCTGGGCCGGCCCGAACTGGTTGACCGGCACCTGGACCTGGGTCGCGCCCCAGGCCGAGCCAACACCGGCGACAAGGTGATGACGCTGGTGGCGTCTGCTCTGGCCGGAGGCGACTGCATTGACGACGCCGACGTGCTGCGCACCGGCGGGACGGCTAGCGCCATCGGCTGCGTAGTCAAGGCGCCATCCACCCTGGGGACCTTCCTGCGCAGTTTCCGGTGGGGGCCACGTCCGCCAACTGGATCGGGTCAGCCGTGAGCTGCTGGCCCGGGCCTGGGCGGCTGGGGCCGGACCCGGCGACGGGCCGTTGACCATCGACCTGGACTCCACCATCTGCGAGACATACGGTCTGGCCAAGGAGGGGGCGCGCGACCACGGCTACACCGGCCAGCGAGGCTATCACCCGCTGCTGGCCATTGCCGCCGGCACCGGCGACGTGCTGATGGCTCGGCTGCGCAAGGGCCGCGCCAATACCGTTCGGGGCGCCGCTCACTTTCTACGCGAGACGGTGGGGCGGTACGCTACGGCGGGGCCAGGGGACAACTCACGGTGCGGGCTGACAGCGGCTTCTACACCCACGCCATCGTCGCCGTCTGCCGCAAGATGGATGTGCGCTACTCCATCACCGTCCGCCAGCAAGCCCGCCTGCGGAATATCATCGAGGCCATACCCGAGACTGACTGGACGCCGATTCCCTACTGGATGGACGGCGCCGCCGACGTGGCGGAGACCACCTACGTCCCCTTCCAGGATGAGCCCGACGCCGCACCGGTGCGGCTCATCGTCCGGCGGGTGCAGCCCACGCCCGGCTCCCAGCTGGCCCTCTTCGCCAGCTACCGCTATCACGGCTGCATCACCGACCGAGACGGGGACACCCTGGAACTGGAGGCCGACCATCGGCGCCACGCCGAGATCGAGAACGCCATCCGAGACCTCAAGTACGGCGTCGGGCTCAACCATCTCCCCTCAGGCCGCTTCGCCGCCAACGGCGCCTGGCTGGCGGTGCAGGTGATGGCCCACAACCTGGCCCGCTGGACCGCGCGCATCGGTCTGGGTGAGCAACTGGTAACCACCAAGACCCTCCGACGACGCTTCTTCTCCCTCGCCGGACGGCTCACCCGCTCGGCGCGCCGCCTCACTTTGCATCTTCCCCAGCGCTGGCCCTGGAAAAACCAGTTCAGTCGCGCCTTGGCTCGATTGCGAACAATTCCACTCCCAGCCTGACGGCACCGCTGGTGTCAACGCCGACGGAGATCTGACCCACTCACCAGACTACCCGACCGCCTCGCAGACTTGCGCCAGGCTGGTCCCCGAGCGTCTCTTGCTGCACACTACCCTGACAATTTCGCCCAGCATCGCCGCCGCGGGCCGCCATCATCGTGTCTGTGTGGCTATCTCACGCCGCCCTCATCCCCATCTATTGGAATCGGGCTTGCCCCGTTCGCCTTCCCTTGCCCATCATCCCTGGTGTCAACGCCACGGCCCATCGCTTCGGTGGATTCGGGCTAAACCGAAGACAAGGTGGGACCTACATTGGTGGGGCGGAGAAAATCGGCTTGTGCGCTGCCGATTAGTTCATCCGCTTGTGCTTGCAGCATGGTCCGGCATCGTCGCTTGACTGCTTCGCGTCGACTGGACAGGCGGGTGAAAAAGTCGCCCACCTGCTCTTGCACTGCGGCCTTGGTGCCCAGGCACCGGTTGGCGGTCGCCTCCTGACGTGCCCAGCCCCAAATGGCCTCGTCAGCGTTGAAATCGGGACTGTAGCTGGGCAGATTCACCAGGTGCAGGTTCAAGCCGGGCGTGGTCAGATAAGCCCTTATTGCGTCGCCCCGATGGGCTGGCGAATTGTCCCAGATCACCGTCAGTGGTTCGGCATGTCGCGCCCGCAGTTGTCGCAGGAAGGCAGCCGAGGTGGCGGAGTTGCTGTTGCCCTCCAGTTCCATCACCTCCACCTCACCGGTCTCCAGACACACCGCCGAGTAGTAGCTGACTTTCTCCCCGCGGCGTGGGCTGGTAGAGTCCACCAGCGCCGGCTCTCCTTTCAATACCCACTTGCCCCGCAGATCGGCATCCGCCCGAAAGTGGGCCTCGTCGGCAAAGAATATCTTGGCACCACTGCGTCGGGCCGACGCAGTCAGCGCGGCGTACTCCACCACGAAGGCTTCCCGCCGTACCGGGTCCGCCTTGACCAACCGCTTCTTGGGGCGTTTCAGCACAAACCCCAACCGGTGCAGATAGTTCAGGCAACTGCTCCGGCTCAGCGACAACCCGAAGTGGTCCGACACAAATTGCCGCACCGCCTTCCAGTTCCAGTTGGATAGGTCGATGCCGGCTTGCGATGGCGACCCCGGCACCGCCGCCTTCAATTCGGCCTGCTGATCCCCGCTCAGCGCGGGGGGGACCTCCCGACTGCTCAAAAGACAGCGCCCTCGGACCGCCTTCCGCAAATGCCGTGGTCCATTGGCCAATGGTGTGGGCATCCCTGTCCAACGCCCGGGCTACCGCCGCGGCCGTCCAACCCTGCGCCAGCAACCATAGCGCGTGCCAGCGTTCCCGCTCCCGTGGCGTCGGCGCCCGGTACATCCGTCGCCGCGCCTCAGCCTCATCGATCCGCCACCGCTCCAACAGCGCCCCCATCTCATCCATGCCCAACAGCAACCCCCACCATGATTTGCTCACCGACTAACTCAACCGCCCTCATTCTAACCAATGCTGATGTGGGTTTCACCTTGGCTTCGGTTTAGGACGGGTGGCAGAAAGGAGCTAATCACGCAGGTGCCGGCGAGCGCAAGGGCGGGGAATCTCTGTATGCGAGCCGCCCTTGCGCTCAGCAAGACCCAGACTCCGGCCGCGATCCCGAGGGCTCCAATGCCTCCAAGTGCCGCATACGCGGGCAGGCCGAATATGTGATCAACCGGTGGCCGTGTTTAGAGTGCCGACCACCAGCAGAAGGGTCATTACCAACAGGATCGGGGTTACCACCACCACGCCGAGGGAGAGCAGACCATCTAGCTGTGATTCGTTTTGATGCTCCATTTCATCAGTTGAACACATAGGCCGTCTATGTCCGCTGGCGGCGTAGAGCGAAAGCGTTGATTGAAGGACGGGTATGCCGGTTCAAATCCGATCGGGGACTCCGACGCAAAGCAGAATCAGCGTGGCCGAGCCGGCCAAGGTGGGTACATTGCAGGCACCCCCTACGGGTTCGCGTCCGTCACCCTCTCTACTCCGGGCCGGATTCTACACGGCTCGCGCGTCCATGCATAGTTGCCACCTCCTCAATAATGACGCAAACCACTCGTTCTCATTGACAAATTCAGGGCAATCGCGTTTTAGCTGCGTAGGACTTTTAGCAGGTAGTCCTCCTTCCAGCCGGCCTGGAGGCGTTTCCCCTGGATGCCCACCTTCAGGCTCGTTTCGTTCTTGAGCAGATTGTGCGAAACCTGCCGCAGCGTGGCCAGGTTCTGCGGAGCGTGGTCCTTGCGGATCCGGCAATGGTCTTCCCCAAAAGTCACGTCCAGGCTCCAGTGCAAGGAGTTCTCGATGCTCCAGTGAGTGCGCACCACCTTCAGCAGTCGCTCCGCCGGGGCATCCAGGCTGCTGATGTAGTACCGGGGCTGCACCGTGGTCCCTGCCGGCGTCTCCCAGCGGCCCACCACCTTGACCACCGAGCGCAGGCCGGGCCAGTCCTGCCCGGTGCTCAGGTACTCCAGGCAAGATGGGTCGCTGATTGTCCAGCACTCCCGACGTTCTATCCTTCCGTGGTCTTTGTTCAGGGTGGTGGCGTAGTCATGGGGCACTCCCCCGAAGCCGAACTCCTCCGCTCCCTCGAACCGGTCCCGCACGTCTTCATACAGTTGACCTTGGTTCTCCTTCAGCGCCAGCACGTAGCCGGCTCCCCGGTCCAGAATCCCCTGGGCGATCTCCTGCTGGCAGCCCATGGCGTCGATGGTGACGATGCACCCCTTCAGTTCCAGCATTGGCAGCAACTGGGGGATCGCGGTGATTTCGTTGGACTTCTCCGCGGTCTTCACCTGCCCCAGGGTCAGCGTGTTGGCCGAGGCCCAGGCGCTGACCAGGTGGATGGCCCGCTTGCCCACATTGCGGTCGTGGGAACGCCGTACCGTCTTGCCGTCGATGGCCACCACTTCCCCGGGGATCAGGTCGGACACCGCCTGGGTCCAAGCCATGAAGCACTGCTGGAACTGCTCCGGGTCCAGCCGGGAGAAGACGTCGCCGAAGGTGTCGTGGGACGGGATGCCGTGGGGCAGTTCCAGGAAGGTCTGGAACCATTCCAGCTTGCTCTTGCCGAACAATTCGATGTAGACCCAGGAGTCGGCGCCGCAGATGACGGCGCAGATGGCAATGGCAATGATGTCCAGCAGCTGGTGCCGCTTGCACCGGTCGATCCTGGGGTCCTCCAACGTCCCGAAATAATCCATAATGGACGCGCCCTTCCCCTCTCTCATCACTCCTCCCCTCTCCCCTTCATATCACTGGACTCGCATGCCTGGCCAAGTCTACCAATCTATAACGCGATTGCCCTGTTGACAAATTCGTTACCAACGTCGCCGGCTGACAGCGGTGTGCTATATTAGTTGCCGCCAATCTCGGTTATGTCCGGTTGGGACTTTTATGAGCAGCACAGCGCAGCCCGACGCCATCATAGTTGTCGATTTTGGTTCCCAGTACACCCACCTTATCGCCCGGCGGGTCAGGCAACTCAGCGTCTATTCCGAGATAATCCAGGTTTCGGCCACTTGGGAATCGGTACAGCATCTCAATCCTCGCGGCATCATCCTTTCCGGCGGGCCAGCCAGCGTTTACGACGCCGATGCTCCCACCATTCCCGACTGGATAATGGACTGCGGCCTGCCGGTGCTCGGCATTTGCTACGGTATGCAGGCATTGGTGCAGCGGCTGGGCGGGGTCGTGGCCCCCGGCGACCGCCGGGAATACGGCAACGCTGACCTGCAAATCCAGCCCAACACCGGCGGTCTGCTCGGCGGGCTTCCTGATTCGATACCGGTGTGGATGAGCCACGGCGACCGGGTGGAACAACTGCCCGCCGGCATCCATACCCTGGCGCGCACCGCAAACACCGCCTGCGCCGCCATCGCCGACGGCCAGCGCTGGTACGGGTTGCAGTTCCACCCAGAGGTTCAGCACACCCCGGACGGCATGGCGATCCTCCGCAATTTCGTGCGCGACGCGTGCGGCTGTACCGGCGCCTGGACTGCCGGCAACTTCGTGTCCGACACCGTCGCGCAAATTCGCGAACAGGTTGGCGACGACCGCGTCATCTGCGCCCTCAGCGGCGGCGTAGATTCATCGGTGGCCGCCGTGCTGCTCCACCAGGCCATTGGCGATCAGCTAACCTGCATCTTCGTCAACAACGGCCTGCTCCGCCACGGTGAGGCCCAGCAGGTCCAGGACACCTTCCGGGGCAACTTCGGCCTGGATCTGCGCTACGTGGAAGCCGAATCGCGGTTCATTGACCGCCTGGCGGGCGTCATTGACCCGGAGGTTAAGCGCAAAACCATCGGGGAAGAGTTCATCAGGGTTTTTGAGGATTCCGCCGCCGAGCTGGACGACGTAAAGTGGTTGGCCCAGGGCACGCTGTATCCCGACGTTATCGAGAGCGAAACCCCGGAAAACCGCGCATCGGCCCGCATCAAAACCCATCATAACGTCGGCGGCCTGCCCGAGCATATGGACTTTGAGCTGGTGGAACCGCTGCGCTACCTGTTCAAAGACGAAGTGCGCGCCGTTGGCCTTGAACTCGGCCTGCCGGAAGAAATCGTCTATCGGCAACCGTTCCCGGGGCCGGGGCTGGCCATCCGCATCATTGGCGAGGTAACCAAAGAACGCCTGGACCTGCTCCGCGACTGTGATCGCATCGTGCTGGAAGAAATCAGCGACGCCGGACTGTACCGCGACATCTGGCAAAGCTTCGCCGTGCTGACCGACAATCGGACGGTGGGCGTCATGGGAGATTACCGCACTTACGGCTACGCCTGCGCCATCCGTGCCGTCAACTCTGATGACGCAATGACGGCTGACTGGGTGCGATTACCCTACGATGTGCTGGCCCGCATGAGCAGTCGCATCGTTAACGAGGTCGACGGCGTCAACCGCGTCGTCTACGACATCACCAACAAACCGCCTGGAACCATCGAGTGGGAGTAACCCAACCGTGCGCGTCCTTGTAGTCGGTGCAGGTGGTCGGGAACACGCGCTGGCCTGGCGGTTGTCCAGTTCGCCGCAGGTTACCGAGATACTGACCGCGCCTGGAAACTCCGGCACCGCCGGGCTGGGCGAAAACCTGCCAATCGCAGACGACGACCTGGACGGCATCCTGGCCGCAGCCGAATCCCGGGCCGCCGACTTGGTGGTGGTCGGCCCGGAAATACCGCTCGCGATGGGCCTCGCGGACCGGCTGACCGCCGCCGGCATTCCGGCGTTTGGGCCAAACCAGGCCGCAGCACAGCTGGAAGCCAGCAAGAGCTTCGCCCGCGATGTGATGGCCGCCGCCGACGTGCCTGGCCCCGTCTACAGAGTATTCCAGTCCACCTCCGGGGCATTGGAATACATTGCAACTCACGATCGTCCGGTGGTGGTCAAGGCGGATGGACTGGCCGCCGGCAAAGGCGTGGCGATGTGTGCCTCCCGGGAGGCGGCGCAAGCGGCCGTCCACGCCTGCATGAACGCCCGGGTTTTCGGAGCCTCGGGCGACACCGTAGTGATCGAGGACTGGATCGACGGCCCGGAAGTCAGCGTGTTTGGATTCACCGACGGCGCTAACCTGTCCGCCGTTGCCGCCGCCACCGATTACAAACGGATCGGCGAGGGAGGAACCGGCGCCAACACCGGTGGCATGGGCAGTTACGGCCCGCCTCACTTCTGGAATGACGAATGGGCCGAGGTGATTCGCACCCGGTTCATGCTGCCCGTTTTGCACGAATTGGCCGAGCGGGGTTGCGCGTACCGGGGCGCGCTCTACTGCGGCCTGATGCTCACCAACGCCGGTCCTCGTGTGCTGGAATTCAACTGCCGCTTTGGCGACCCGGAAACACAGGTCATCATGCCCCAACTCCTCAGCGACCCGGCGCCGCTGATGCTGGCCTGCGCTACCGGCAGCCTGGCCGATGTCCCAGCCGTGCAGTGGTCAAACCGCCCTACGGTTGGCGTCGTGATGGTATCGGGCGGGTATCCCGGCCCTTATGAAACTGGACATCCCATTTCGGGCCTGAACGTCGACGACGGCGAAACGCTGGTCTTCCACGCCGGCGCGCGCCTCGACGATGACGGCGTCCCGGTGACCGCCGGCGGGCGCGTACTGACCTGTGTTGGCGCCGGCGATACCGTCGCCGAGGCACGCCACCGGGCTTATCGCCGTGCGGCCGCCATCGGCTTCTCCCATGCCTACTATCGCACCGACATTGCCGACGTTGCGGCAACCCCAACGGCTATCGTCTAGCGCGCCGCCCATGACCGCCTCAACAGCCCGAACCCGCAGCCAACCCGACTGGAGTGCACTCGCCGCCAGCTACCATGAAGCCGCGACCGCCGACGCGCTAGCCAGCTACCGCCGCCGCCGCTGGAACTTTGCCGACCAACCCCAGGACTGGCTGACGCAGGGTCAATTACCGTCGCTCACCGAAGCGCAGGCGCTGACGTTGTACCGCGCCGCCGGCGGTCGCCACACCGCGCAGTTCCGCACCAACCCCATCGCCGAAGTGCGCGACGCCGCCGACTTTCTGCTCTACGACACCATCAAGCTGGAAAGCCGTTTCGACGAGTGTGCCTCGCCGGAGGGCGGCTTCGGTCTGAACGGCGCGGGCCGGGAGTGGCCGTCCTACCTGCTCACGCTGCACGAACCCGCCCTGTTCGCCCCGTGGAGCCCCCATACCGAACGCGGATTGCGCCGGTTGGGAATGTTCCCGGCCGCCCTCAAACGCGGACACGTTGGGTTGTGCTATCTCGAAATGTTGGATATTTTGGAGTACCTGCGTGCGCGTCTGGGCCTGCCCGACTTTCGTGCCGTTGACGAATTCTGTTACCTAAACGGGCGTACCCAACGCACTGCATCTTGATACAACCGACAACCTACCACCTCGTTATATCCCCACTCGCGCGTTAACACCGGAGGAATCCTACATGCCCTGGCAGGACGAATTGAAACGACTACGGGCTAGCACCAAGTACACCTACGATTTGCGGATGGCGAAGGTTGCGGTGCGGCGTAGTCTGCTCGAGAAATTTGCGGTCGAGCTGAGCGTCGACAGTCTGCTCACGCAGATGAACGATGTACTACTCGACGGCGGCGCGCGCCTGGTGGTCAACCGCTCCTGGCAGTACGAATACGACAACGATGACGGATTCGACGACGAGGACGATGAGCTTTCGGATGAAATAGTCTACGTGCTCTACTGGCACGACGGCAGCCCGGTTGAGATTGAAGTCCGTGTGGGCATCGACAACGACGACGGCGGTTACGTCGTGGTTGAAGACGAGGAGGTAGCCGACAGCGCCGCAGCAATCCAGTCCGCCCTCGTCGAGGCATTTCGAGAGATTATCGACCTTCCCGGCTGACACTGTTCCGGCTGACACCGCGCTCAACCGGCAGACCCGCCAGTCCGTTTACCCCAATCGCCAAATCGAACTACAAACGACAGGAGAACCACCTTGCCACTAGTAGGAGTAGTGATGGGCAGCGCCTCCGATGAGGCCGACGTCCAACCCACCATGGACACCCTGGAATCGCTGGGCGTTGACTACGAAGTGCGCGTGATGTCCGCCCACCGTACGCCGGAACGGGTGCACGAGTACGCCACCACCGCTCGGGACCGAGGCATCGAAGTGCTGATTGCAGCCGCCGGCGGCTCGGCGGCCCTGGGCGGCGCTCTGGCCTCCTGGACCACGCTGCCGGTTATTGGTATACCGTTGACGTCCAGCGAGCTCAAAGGCATCGACGCCCTGATGTCCACCGCGCAGATGCCTCCGGGCATCCCGGTCGCCGCCATGGCCGTCGGCAGCTGGGGGGCGCGGAACGCCGCCTACTTTGCCGCCGAAATTCTCGCTCTCAAACACGAGGAAATCCTGCAGGCCCTGGAACAATACCGGCGATCGCTCCGTGAACGCTAACCGGCAACCTCCGCCAAACCCCACGGCCACCATGCGGAAGCCGGCGGTGCTCACCGACTTCGACGACACCGCCGCCGCCCAAAACGTGGCCGAGCTTCTGCTGCACGAGTTCGGCGACCCTTCGTGGCAAGATGTTCGGGAGCGATTTCGCGACGGCGAGTTGTCGTTAAAAGACTACCAGGAAATAACCTTCCTCAATATGCAGGCCGGCAAATCGGAGATGCAGGACTACGTGCGCCGCAACGCCACGTTCCGGCCCTACTTTGCCCAGCTGTGGGGCGTGTGCCAGGACAACGGCATCCCAATGTGCATCGTGAGCCAGGGGTTGGACTTCTACATTCAGGCCCTCCTGGACGGTATCGGCCTGCCCCAGGTGCCCGTATACGCCGTGCAAACCCGGTTCGACGACCGGCAGCGCATCACCAGCTACGAGTACAGCTTCACGTACCCCGATGCGCCCGAGCGTGGCAACAGCAAAGCGGTGATGGTCAAACGGTTTCAGGAGCAGGGACACCACGTGTATTTTGCGGGCGATGGCCGCTCCGACTTCGAGGCAGGCGAGGTTGCCGACACGGTTTTTGCCCACCGGCAAATGGCGGCCATGTGCGATGAGGCCAGCATGCCCTTCCATCCATTCACCGATTTTGGCCCGGTGCTTTCCGCCGTCCAACAGCACGTCGCCGCCATCAATTCCACGCTTAAGCCATGACGTCGGAACCCGAATGGCACCGCGGCTATGATAAAATTGATCGCTGTTACGGTACGTTTGGGGGGAGCAACGTTTTGATTGACCGGTATTCCCGACCCGCGATGAAACAAGTCTGGTCGGACGAGAACAAATACCGGATGTGGCTGGATGTTGAACTGGCCGTGTGCGAAGCCTGGACCGAAGCCGGGGTGATTCCTGACGACGACATGGCCACGCTGCGCACCGCCGCCTACAACCACCAGCGCATGATGGAAATATTCGACACCACCCGCCACGACGTTACCGCTTTCCTACGTTCAATCACCGAAACCCTCGGCCCCGAAGGACGCTGGCTACACCTTGGCATGACCTCGTCGGATATGCTGGATACCGGCCAGGCGTTGCAGATGGTTGCCGCCGCCGACCTGCTGCTGTCCGACCTGGACGAGGCCATTGCCGTTGTCCGCGAGCGTGCCATCGAGCACAAAGACACCATGATGATGGGGCGCACCCACGGCGTCCACGCCGAACCCATGACTTTTGGCCTCAAATTGGCCCTGTGGTGGGACGAATTATGCCGCCAGCGGGAGCGCCTGGTCGCCGCGCGGGACACCGTGCGCGTGGGCAAAATCTCCGGCGCGGTGGGTACCCACGCCACCATACCGCCTCATATCGAGGATCGGGTTTGCCATCACCTCGGCCTTGAAGTGGCCCCGGTTTCCAACCAGGTGGTGCAGCGCGACCGCCACGCCCATTTCATAACCACGATGGCTCTGGTTGCCGCTTCGCTGGAAAAGTTCGCCACCGAGATTCGGGGAATGCAGCGCACCGAAGTGCATGAGGTAGAAGAACCCTTCGGCGCCGGTCAAACCGGCTCGTCGTCGATGCCACACAAACGCAATCCGGAGCTAAGCGAGCGCATCTGCGGCCTGGCCCGCACCATCCGCGGCAACGCCGTGCCGGCGCTGGAAAACGTAGCGCTGTGGGGCGAGCGGGACATCAGCCATTCCTCGTCCGAACGCATCATCCTGCCCGACACCTGCCTGATGCTGGACTACATCCTGAGCATCTTCACCCACGTTATCACCGGCCTGCGCGTGGACACCGACCGGATGTGGCACAACCTGGAAAGCAGCCGCGGCCTCATCTTCAGCCAGCGGGTGCTCCTCGCACTGGTCGAGGAAAAGGGACTGTCCCGCGAGGCGGCCTACGACATCGTGCAACGCAATGCCATGCGCGCCTGGGACGAAAACGACGACTTCCGCCGGTTGCTGAAATCCGACCCGCAAGCCGGCGAGCATCTAACGTCGACCGAGATGGATGGCCTTTTCGACTACAGCTACTACACCCGCTACATTGACGACAACTTCCGCCGCATCGGTTTGCTGCCGGCGCCGGTTGCCGTATAGCTCAATTTAATTTGTCGCCCCCCGGGGCGACGCCTCCAGGACACAACATGCTGATCGAAACCCGAATGCCCAACCGCCTGCATCAGGGCAAAGTGCGCGACACCTACCAGCTCACCGACGATGCGCTGCTGATGGTAGCAACTGACCGCATTTCCGCCTTCGACGTGGTTCTGCCCAACGGTATCCCGAACAAGGGCGCTGTGCTCAACCGGATGTCCGCCTTCTGGTTCGACCTGACCGGCCATATCGTCCCCAACCACCTGATTGCGCTGGCGGATTCTGCCGACGCTGAGGCCTGGGCCGACAACCCGGTGGTTTCGCATTCGGCCTACGCCGAGGACAGCGTGGCTGGCCGGGCGATGGTCGTCAAGAAAGCCGAGCGCATCGACATCGAATGCATCGTGCGCGGCTACATCACTGGCTCGGCCTGGGGAGAGTATCGTCGCCAGGGCACCGTTTCCGGCAAGCCCATGCCCGCCGGCATGGTCGAGGGCGACCGTTTCCCGGAACCGCTCTTCACTCCCACCACCAAAGCCGAAACCGGCCACGACGAGAACATGGCCGATGCCGAAGTCGTGGATATGGTCGGCGAAGCCATGGCGCAAAAACTGGCCGACACCAGCATCGCCGTGTACCTTCATGCCCACGATTACGCCCGTGGACGCGGCATCGTCCTCGCCGACACCAAGATGGAATTCGGCACACTCAACGGCGAACTTATTCTCATCGACGAGTTGCTGACTCCCGATTCAAGCCGATTCTGGGATGCAGCGGGCTACGCACCCGGCAAATCCCAGCCCAACTATGACAAGCAATTCGTGCGCGATTGGCTATCTGCCCAGGGCTGGGATCAGGAACCGCCGGCTCCGGCTCTGCCCGAAGACGTGGTGGCTCGCACCTCGGAGCGCTACCTGGAAGCCTACCAACTGCTCACCGGCCAATCTTTCTGATTCTCGCCCCCAGCGACCTGACCCTGTAACGAGCAAAACCAGTGCCCCAATCACGACATCGACGCCGTTCTGCAGCACGACGATCCGCCCGGCGGGTCCCGCCGATTTCGGCTCGCCCCAACCGCAGCCGCATCCGACGCTGGCTGTATCTGCTCGCGTCGGCGCTCATCGCTGTGCTGGTGATTGCCGGCTTCGCTCTTGGTGGCATACCCCTCGGCGGCGGTGGCAACGCTCAGCAGGGACAGGCCAGCGAACCTGTTGCCGGCATTGGGCAGTCTGTCGACAAGCCTGACGACCGTACCCACTTCGCTGCAGAATTCACCATCACCGACATCAACGAGGATGGTTACACCACCACACCGCCCACCTCGGGTCGGCACTGGCCACAGTGGGCATCGTGCGGCTTCTACCGCGACGGCATCGCGCCCGGCACCGCGCAACTTGCGGATGAGGTCATCGTCCACAACATGGAGCACGGCAACATCGTAGTAAGCTACAACCTCGCCGACCAAGCCCAGGTCGACGCCCTGGAAGACGCGTTCAGCGATATTGGGCAGTCCAACCAGTGGGGCGTAGCGCGCCACTATGATCAAATTCCCGCCGGCACCGTCGCACTCACCACCTGGGGCGTCATTGACCAATGGAACGTGACCGACGACGGTATCAACAAAGACCGGATTGAACGATTCTTCGAGGCGTACTCCGGACGACTCGGCCCGGAGTTCCCCAACGGTTCGCCGTGTACCATCGGCGGCAGTATGCGCCCCTGATCAATGACCCTGACCCAGACGCCGTTGTTGGCTTTGGTTGCGACCGCATTGCTGTTCCTGGGCTGTCAGGCGTCGCCGTCCGGGCCGTTACAGCAACCATCGGCGACACCTCCAGCCGCCGCCGCTAGTATCCCACCGGCCACGCCGGCCCCATCCATCAGCACGTTGGCGCCTACCGCGGCGCCGACATCGTCGAACCTGTCGGCCACCACCCCATCTCCTACGGCTCCGTCTCCCGCCACGGCGATGACTTTCCCCTCGTTGCTGGAAGTGCCGGTTACCGATGGCGCGATCCGCGCTGAGATTATGCCCAGCAGCAGCCACTTCGCTGATACGCAACGCATCGACGAAATTGATCCCGACGGGTACAGCACCATACCGCCCACCTCTGGCCGACACTGGCCGACGTGGAGCAACTGCGGATTTTTCAACCACCCCTTGCCGGATGAACTACTGGTTCATAACCTGGAGCACGGCAACATCATCGTCAGCTACAATCTGGCCGACGATACCGAGGTCGAGGCGCTGCGGTCCGCCGTGGCAGCCATCCCACTGGCCGCAGAATTTGCCATCGTGCGCCGTTATACCGCTATACCAGAAGGCATGGTGGCCGTCACCGCCTGGGGCGTGCTGGACCGCATGATTGGTGTGGACCGCGCACGCATCGCCGGGTTCTTCGAGGACTACCCCGGCAACACCGGTCCGGAATTCGCCAACGGGCTGCCCTGCACCTCTGGCATCGACCTGATGCAGTCGTCGGGCAGCTAAACAGGGAGCAATTGACCGTGTTCTTGGCCCGCATCTACGTAACGCTGAAACCCGCCGTCAACGACCCCCAGGGCCTGACCGTCCTGGGCGGGCTGCACAGCATGGGCTACGAAGGCGTCACCGACGTTCGCATCGGCAAGTACCTGGAAGTGCGCGTGGCCGGCGATGACGCGGCCCAAGCCGAGACGGACGTTGCTGCGATGTGCGACCAACTCCTGGCCAATCCGGTCATCGAAGAGTTCCGGTTCAGCCTGGAGCCGGTTGACAACTGATCCGCGGCTTCCGAGTCCCCGACTGGAAAACGTCGGGCACTCTGGCTACGGGCACTCTGGCTAGTGGAGATGCTCGCGCAGCAGTCCGACCAGTTCATCAACTGTTGCATTCTGCCAGTCGGCGGCGCGGGCGGCGGTGCGGGCGCGGCGTTGGCGTCCAAAGTCCTGGTCGTTGATGTCGGGCTGTTCGGAGCGGATTGCGGCTTCAATCTCCGCTTGCTCCCGACCCGCCGCTGCGGAGCGCTCGATCCAGTGGCACATATAACCGTGGGACTTGTCGTAGAACACCGCCACCGGAATCGACATGTACTGCCCCTCTTTGAGGAACTCGTTCATGATGTCGTGGTTCTCATCGCGCGGGAAGATTCGGAATTCCAGCCCGGCGGCCTCAGCAACGCGCGCCAGCACCGGCAGCTCACGCACTACGTCGCCGCACCAGTCCTCGCCGATTACCATCATTCGCGACGGCCCGTTTTCTGCGGCCACCAGCTTCCGGAGGGCCTCCGCCTGTCCCGGCTGCAACTTCACGTTGGCGTAATATTCTTCGAAACGCGCCTTGTTTACTTTGATGCCGGACATGTACTGGTCGTAGGTCAATCCCTGAGCATACCGCTCCGGAGTTACCACGCTACTTTCTTGCACCATAATCGCACCTCGATTGCAGAACTGTGATTCTTTCCGTAAGTCGCCCTGTTCATCCGGGCGCCGCCGAGTTCGCTGAAAACGGACTGACCGTCCGTTAGCCGATCTCTCAACCGCGGGCGCCGCGAAACCCCGTTTCAACCCTACCATCGGGCCACACGATGATGGGCACGGCGTCGCCAAAGTCCAGCGCCTCGTCCAGCGTTTCCTGACTCTGGTCAACCCGGCGTTCCTCATACTCCACGCCTTCCCTGCGCCACGAGTTGCGCAGCAGGTCGCAGGCCGGACAGACCGTCAGCGTGTAAACAATCGGAATATCAGCCATGGTTGGGCCTCCTCCTGCCGAATTGGCGGGTTAGCCGCATTCTACAACCAGTAGGCGCATCATCGCTACCCTGCCACCAAATATATCGCCACCAAATACACCAACGGGCCGGCTGGCCGTGACGCCGTCCAACCCAGCCCGGGCCATGTCCCCTGCCAGCACTGCCGATGCTATAATCTCTCTGACACCAACCTTGGCAAGGAGACACCGATGATTGCACTGATTGTCGAAATCAATATCAAGCCAGGATTCAAAGACCAGTTCATGGCCTCCATGCTGGGAGACGCCCGCGGCTCCAACAACGACGAGCCCGGCTGCCTCCGCTTTGACGTCCTGCAGGACAACGAAGACGAGAACAAAATCCACCTGTTTGAAGTCTACGAGGACGACGCGGCGGTCGACGCCCATCGCAACGCCCCGCATTTCGTAAAGTGGCGTGAAGAGTGCGCGGACTGGTTTGCCACCGAGAACATTCGCAAGATTGCCACCCCGGTGTATCCGGTACCGGAGAAGTGGGAAAAGCGCCCGTCCGTCGACTGAACGCCCGGACATTGGAACCAGAACAGGCCGGGGCGACCGACGAGTCGCCCCGGCCTGTTTGCTGGATGCCGACGTGCGCTTTATATCTGGCGCTTCAGCACGCGACGGAATGCCCTCACGAAGGCATCCACTTCAATCTCGCCCAACGCCATCGACATTGCGCCAACCAAATTCGGCGCCAGCAGGAACCCTTCGTTCAGCATCCCCATGAACACCCGTTCTCCCAGAGCCTTGTCAGTGGCGGCAATGTCCCGGTAGTGCCGGATGGGTTGGTCGGTGAAGTGCACTCCGAACAGGGATCCGACGCCGGTAACCACCACCGGTTGCTCCAGTTCCGAGCAGACCATCTGCAAACCCTGGCGCAGCATATCGGTCAGTTCCGCCAGTCGACGGTAGACGGTTGGCGACAGTTCGGTCATAGTGGCTACGCCGGCAGCCATGGTTACCGGGTTGGCGTTGAAGGTTCCCGCATGGGCAACCACCGGCCCGTTGATGGGGCTGTACAGGCTCATGATGTCGGAACGCCCGCCGAACGCGCCCACCGGAAAACCGCCGCCAATTATCTTGCCCAGCGACGTCAGGTCTGGCGTAATGCCATAGTAGTCCTGTGCGCCTCCCGCCGCGACGCGGAAGCTGATCACCTCGTCGAATATGAGCAGCGCGCCGCTGTCGTCGGCAAAGTCCCGCAGCATCTGGAGATAGCCGGAATCCGCCGGCAGCATACCAACCGAACCCATCACCGGCTCCACGATAACCGCCGCCAGTTCGTCCCGGTTTGCTTCAAGTATGCGCCGGGCGACATCCACGTCGTTGTAGGGAATGATGACCGCCTGTTCAAGCGTCCCCGGAGCCAACCCGGCGCTGGACGCGACGGCTTGAGGGTTGTCGTAGTCGCCGCCGGTGGCGGGGTCGATGCGCAGGCTCACCATCACGGCATCGTGTGTGCCATGGTAACCGCCTTCCACCTTGGCGAATTTGCTGCGGCCGGTGAACGCGCGCGCCGCCCGAATGGTGTTCAGCGTCGCCTCGGTGCCTGAATTGGTAAACCGCACCTGCTGGAAACTCGGTATCCGGTCGCAGAGAATCCTGGCCAAATCCACCTGGTGTCGGTTTGGTGAGTTGTAAGCCAGCCCGCGGTCAAGTTGCTGACGCACAGCATCCAGCACCGGTGCCGGCCCGTGCCCTAGGATCATGGTCGTCATCGTGTTGATGAAATCCAGCCGTTCGACACCGTCGGCGTCAGTAACCACGGCGCCCTGGGCCGACTCTGTGAATATCGGGTAGGGTTTCCAGAAGATGGAATTGCGGCTATCCCCGTCCGGCAGATAACGGCAGGCTTCTTCCCAGATAGCGCGGGATTGCGGAGTGGTTTCCCGGTAGCGGGCAACTTCGTCAAACGGCATCAGACATCCTGGTTCGCGACTGGATAACGTAGTTGAACTGCTGTGCTAGTCGTCGTCGCCGCCGGCGGGCGCCGCCGCTGCAACGGGACGGGCCTGGCCGCGGAAATAGATTCCCCGCCAGAATCCGTTGAGGATACTGATTACCACCACGACCGTGAACAGCGCTCCGGCGACAGCCATCACATAGCCCGCCGAGTACGAGTCGGCCAGCCGACCGTACAGCAGGTTGGCGAACGCCATGCTGCCACCAACGTGCATCGAATAGACAGATGCGACCCGCCCGCGTATGTCATCAGGCACCACCGACTGGATGATGGTGTGGGTAATCGTCATGAACCCAGCCGTACCCAGACCCATCAGCACCGCCGCGATCATCGAAATCTCGGTTTGCGCCGATATACCCAACCCGATGGGGGTCAAACTGCTCGTGAAACCCAGCACCAGGAACATCCGGCCTCGCGTGAGGTGACTCACGATGCCGCCGATAAATATGGACGAGAACAGGGCTCCGATGCCGAGTGCGGTCATCAGGGCGTACACGTCGTTTTGACTGAATGTGATTCCGTCTGGAGACAACTTATCACGGGCCAGCGGCGGCAGCATGGATTCAAACGACATCACCAGCACGCAGTGGGCCACCGCCATCAGGATAATGCCGAAAACCAGCGGGGTGCGGTAGGCGTAGGCGAATCCGGCGGCTGTGTTCACCCAGAAACTCCGCCGGCGGTCGATATTGCCGCTGGATACGGTCCTGATGTTCAGGGAGGAGATCAGCGCAACCAGATAGAACGCGGCGCACGCCCAGAACACGATGGCCGATGTGCCTATCGTGAATACCAGCGACTGAATGCTGAACAACGTGCTGCCCGAACCGGACAAAGCGCCCGCGCCAACCGAAACTGCAACCGCCAGCAAGATTGCCGGACCAACCGCCCGCGAACCCTGCTGCATGGCCTCATTCAGCGCCACCGCGTTGGGCAACCGCTCCCGGTCCACCAGGTTCGGCGCCAGCGATTGGGCCGCCGTCTGCTGGGTGGCGCGCAAAGTGCCGTTTACTATCGCCAGTATCACGACGTACCACGGATTATCCACGCCCATCATTACCAGTACGGCCATCACCGAGGCCTGCGCCAGCTGTAATACATACACCCATTGCAGCAGCCGTTTCCGCGTAACCCGGTCGGCCAGATAACCGATGAAGGGAGTGGCGAAAAACCGCGGTGACATCGCCGCAAAGGTTACGAGCCCAACCCACAGGCCGGCGGTCTGCGCATCTTGCAATGCCGGTATGTTGTATATCCAAGAGCCGCGGGCCACGATCAGTGCCCAGGCTCCACTGCCGCTGCACAGCGTCGCCATCGCGAGGAACCGGAAATCACGAAAGATGAGGGCCGCCAGGAATCGGTTCGCCTTCCTGGCGAAATAGTTGCTTTCCGGTGCCTGAGCCGTGGCCATACTGTTACCCCTTCATGCCGATGTTCCTGCGCCAAACCAAGCCGAATTGATGCCATTCGGCGTGGACGTAATCAGGAACATGGCGCAATCAAGCAGATCCAAGTTAATGGCGTCTGATTTCACCTGTTGAGTGGGCAGCATTATAACCCACTTGACCGGTTGGTCAATGCGATGCGGTTGCCATCGCCGGTGTCGGGCGCCAGACCGCCGGGCTGGGAGAAGCCTCAGCGTGGCTGGTAGTCAGCGACGTTGCTGCAGTCGCACCCGCGACACCAGGAACACTTCCTCGCCGTCCCGATGCAACGCGAACTCGGCAAATTCCGGCGCCACCGGCAGGTGCTCCCTGATGGTGGTCAGCATATTAACCCTCAGCTCCGACAGCTGCGGCGTGGATACTTCCAACCGATCCCGCCGTATCGTCGCCTGAACCCGCTCCCTGGCCACCTGCCGGGGGCTGCGGTTAGGTTTGCCGCGTCCGATGCGTAGTAGATCAAACATTGGCCGACGTTCTCCGGTTCATTCCCATCAGGAAACGAACCCTGTCCATTATGGAATCGGGGCGTTCTTCCTCGGGCTCGACCATCGGGATGTGCTCGCCGTCCAGCCGCGCCGCAATGCGGACGAATTCCCGACCCGACGGCGACGTGGCGTCATACACCACTGGCGTACCGTTGTTGGTAGAGGTGATGACCCGATCGTCCGACGGCACCAGCCCAACGGCCTCAACGCCCAGCATCTCCAGCACGTCGTCGGCGCTCATCATGTCGCCCTGCCGCACCATCTCCGACTTGATGCGATTGATGATGACCCGGGCGTGGCGAATGTCGCTGGCGTGCAGCAGACCGATGACCCGGTCGGCATCCCGAATGGCCGATACCTCCGGCGTGGTAACTATCAACGCCTCCCTGGCCGCTGCGATGGCGTTGCGGAAACCCTGTTCAATTCCGGCGGGGCAGTCCACGACCACGTAGTCGAAATCCTCTTCCAGTCGGCGGCACAAGTCGATCAACTGTTGTGCTGAAACGCAGTCTTTGTCGCGGGTCTGCGCCGCCGCAATCAGGTACAACTCGCCGGCGTGCTTGTCGCGAATCAGCGCCTGTTCGATGCGGCACCGCTCCTCCACCACGTCAACCAGGTCAAACACGATGCGGTTTTCCAACCCCATCACAACGTCCAGGTTGCGCAAGCCAATGTCGGTGTCAATGACCACCACCCGATTGGAGCGCAGCGCCAAGCCAGTTCCCACGTTCGCCGTGGCGGTGGTCTTGCCCACGCCTCCTTTACCGGAAGTCATTACGATGGTCTTACCGCTCATTGGGGTTTCCTCCGTGGTTTATCCCGTGATTCTTCTGATAGGGCGATACTTGCACCGCACGATTGCGCACGCTGGCGGTGATGCCCCCGTTGTGTCCCTGCCCCCGGCGGCCCGCCGGAATCTGCGACTCAATATCGCCCCACTCCTCGGCATCCCAGTTATATCCGGCGATGCGCAGGATCGGATTGGCGGCGGACATCGCCACGATAGTAGCGGTGGCATCGCCCTCGGCTCCGGCGTGGGCCAGCCCGCGCAACGCGCCGAACACTAGGATGTCGCCGACCGCGATGATTTGCGCCCCCGGATTCACGTTGCCCAAAATGACCACGCTCCCGGGTAAACGGAGCACCTCACCGGCGCGGCAGGTGCCTCGCACCACCAGGGCCGGCACACCGACCCGCTCGCCATCAGCAGCCAGCCCGCCAACCTTGAGCACGCCGGCCATCTGCCCGTCAGGTTCCGGCTCAACGGTAGCGTCGGGAGGCACATGATCATCAACAGAACCAGCGGTTGGGCCATCGGGCGGCTCGTCTGGGTTCGACGCAATAGCTGGTTCGTCGGAGCGTGGAACATACCCCGTGATTGCCGACTGCTGCGCCAGCATATCGCCGATCCGCTGGCGTTCTGCTTCCAGGATTGCCGGCTCGCACCAGAATTGCCGCACCGACAGCCCGGATTCAGACTCGATAACCTTGCGAATCCGCAGCTGTTGTTCGTCGAACAGCATACGTCGGCCAACGTCCACCAAGACCTCGCCGCCGGCGTACAGCTCGCGGAAACGCCCCAGGTGCTCCCTCAGCTCCCGACACGCCGCCTCGATGGGCACGGAATCATCAACCTCAAAGTTGATCAACGCCCCCCGTGTCGAGACCTTGATTGCACCTGGCGCGTCGATCGTGTTCTGGGCGTCGATCATTTGCGTGTGCGTACTCATTGTTAGCTCTCGGTTCAAGACCCAACCCGAAGCTTCACCGCCGGGTTTACAACCTGCAACGCGTATCGCGTCCTCGTCGCAGTTATAGCAGTGGGGCCCCACGCCATGCCCGAGTGCGACCATGCAATTTTTGACAAATTCAAAAACCCTCCCAAACCCTGGGAGGGTCTTCAGTCCGAGAATCTCGCTGGTAGAAGCGCTGTTTACTGCGTCAGGCTTCGTACACGACGCGACCGCCCAGAATCGTCCGCGCCACCGGGATGTCCTTGATGCCAAAGGGATCGATGACCGTGGGGTCGGACTCCAGCACCACCAGGGCGGCCAGCTTGCCAACTTCGATACTCCCCTTCTGACCTTCCTCGAACGATGCGTAGGCTCCGTTTCGTGTGTAAATGCGCAGGGCGTCTTCCACTGAGATTCGCTGGTTGACACCCCATTCCCGACCCTCGCTGTCGGTGCGAGTAACACAGCTTTGAATCCCCATCAGTGGTTCAAAGGGGCCTGGCGGGTAGTCGGTGGCTCCGGTCGACACCACGCCGTAGTCCATAAATGACCGTTGCGCAAACATCCACTGCAACCGTTCCGCCCCGTAGAACTGCATTTTCTCGCCGTGGTAATACACGTAGGTGCAGAACGGAGTAGCCACCACGCCCCCGCGATTCATCCGGTTGAGCAAATCCGGGTTCACCAGCGTGCAATGCTCAATGCGATGGCGTGGTTCAGTGCGTGGGTACGCCGCCTGAGCCTGTTCGTAGGCATCCAGCACCATGCCGATGGTGGAGTCGCCGTTGGCATGAATGCACACCTGGAAACCAGCCTGGTGCATCTCCATCACGTGGCCGGAAATCTCGTCGGCGGTCATCGTCAGGATTCCGTAGTCGCAGCAACTGCCTTCATAGGGTTGCGACAGGTAGGCGGTGCGCGAGGCGATGGCGCCGTCGGCCACCATCTTTATCCCTCCGATTCGGAGGTGTTCATCACCCATGCCGGATCTGATGCCAGCGTCCCGCAACGCCGGAAAATACCGGTAGAACATCAGGGCGTACACCCGCAACGAGAGTTCGCCAGCGTCCCGCCCTTCCTGATAGGTCCGCAGCTCGTAGTCGGTTACCCGAGCGTCGTGGACGCTGGTCAAACCCACCCGGTTCAGCATCTGGCAGATGGTGCGCAGCCCCTGTCGCCGTGTCTCCGGAGATTCCACAGGCAGCTGATTTTCCCGCAGATCATCGGCCGCCCGTTCGTAGATAACACCATCCAATCGCCCGGTATCGGCATGGCGACCCAATCGGCCGCCGGGCGGATCCGGAGTTTCGTCGTTGAAGCCGGCCCGCTCCAGCGCCAGCGAATTACCGTAGTAAACGTGCCCGGCCCGGTGTGCCACCAGAATCGGATGATTGGTGCTAACAGCGTCCAGGTCTTCCCGTCGCAAAAAGCGGTTTTCGGCAGTCTTGGTATCGTCGAACTTGAACCCTTGCACCCACTCCCCGGCTGGCGTACTGGCCACACGCTCCCGCAGTGCGCCCTGAATGTCGGCAATGGTGGGCAGCGCGCAATCGGCAGCCATTACGTGGCGGATGCCACTGCTCAACACGTGGATGTGGGCATCAATGAACCCCGGCAGCACCGTCTTGCCGCCCATATCCAGGATCGTGGTGCCCGGGCCAATCAGGGTCTCGACATCTGAATCGCTGCCCACCCCGATGAATCGGCCCGCCCGCATCGCCACTGCCGAGGCACGCGGTTGGGCCGGGTCTATGGTAATGACGTTGGCGCGGCGGATCACGGTATCGGCGTGATAATTGGTCATAGCGCATTTCCTCGGCCGGTCAGCGAACGACGATGATCCAACCCGGCAGGTCAGCTGCGGGGCACGATGGCGACGTGGATGCTGGGTTCGCCGGTTTCTCCGCTCAGCGTAGCCAGCGCCCTTTCCGCCTCCTCTATTGGAAAGCTGTGGGTGTGCAGTCGTTCCATCGGATACTTGCGCGAGTGGATCGTATCGACTGCGCGCCGGAACGCCGAATACTCCACGCCGAGCACGCCCCGCAACGTTACCTTCTTCCAGATTATGTCGTCTGGCGACAGTCCCTCAAAGTTGCGCCGACCCTTCAGGCCGGCCAACACAACCGTGCCGCCCGGTTTAACCATTTGCACGGCGTGATTCACCGATTCCACCGCGTAGGGAGTGGTATCCACCACGCAATCCACGCCCTGCCCGCCGGTGGCTGCCAGCACCAGCTCCACCGGATCCTCCCCGTCCACGTTGATCGCCATGTCGGCGCCCAACTCTCTCGCCAGGGCCAGCTTGTGCTCGTCGCGACCCAGGCCGGTGATGGCCACCATCGCGGCGCCGGACTCTTTGGCCGCCAACGCGCAGCAGATGCCTCGCTGACCAGAACCCAGCACCGCGAGAGTTTGCCCCGGCTGCAATCCGCAAGCGTCCACACCCCAGGCGAAACCGGCGCCCAGCGGGTTGAACATCACCGCCACCTCCGGAGCCAGGTCGCCGTCCATGGGAAACACCACCGAACCCGCCGGGAGATACAGATACTCTGAGTATCCGCCCCAGAGACCGGGGGATTTATCCAGTCCGGTCTGTCCGAACCCGCCCGCGTCGGGGCAAGGTTCCGAGCCGCCGGCCAGGCACGCGGCGCAGCACCCACAGCGGTATCCCGAACGCACCGCTACCCGGTCGCCCACACCCACGCCCCAACGCTCCGCCGCCCGCGAACCGATTGCTGCGATACGGCCCAACGGTTCGTGTCCGAGGATGATGGGGAAGGGAATGTCCAGGTCGCCGCGGAACCACTCGTAATCGGTACCGCAGATGCCGGTGGCCTCAATTCGGACGATGGCCTCATCGTCGCCGATGTCCGGTATGGCCAGCCGGCGCAGCTCCATAACGTTGGGGGCAGTGGCAACGGCGGCCAGGGATTGCTGGGGCAGACTGGTCATGTTGGCTCCCTTACTGGGCGGTGTAGCCGCCGTCGATGACTACTTCGCTCCCGGTCATGAACGAGGATTCATCGGAAGCGAGGAACAAAACGCCGTAAGCGATGTCCTCAGTAGTGCCAACCCGACGCAAAGGAATCTGGTCGACGCGGGCCTGGATTTCCTCGGCCGTCTGGCTCCCCATGCCCTCGCGACGCATGTCGGTATCCACACTGCCCGGGTGTATCGAATTCGCCCTGATATTTTCCGACGCGTACTGGATGGCAGTTGATTTGGTGAACAGCCGCACCGCGCCTTTGGTGGCGATGTAAGCCGGCGGGCCGATGGACACCAGGCCGCTGATGGAGGAGATGTTGATAATGCTGCCACCACCCGCTCGACGCATCGCCGGAATGACTGCCCTGGTGCCGAGGAAAACTCCCTTGGCGTTAACCGCCATGATGTTGTCCCAGTCGTCGCTGGTGGTTTCCTCAATGCTTTTGCGCACCACGATGGCCGCGTTGTTGACCAGCACATCCACCTTGCCAAAACGCTGCTCGGCGGTGTCGATAGCACGCTGCCAGTCGTCGGCGCTGGTGACGTCAAGATGCAGGTAAACCGCCTCGCCGCCCAGCTCCCGGATTTCTGCTTCCACCTGCATCCCCTGGTCGTCGCGCACATCGCCAATGACTACCCGCGCGCCCTCCTGGGCAAACATCCGCGCCTCGGTAGCGCCTTGCCCCCGTGCCCCGCCAGTAATGATTGCAACCTTTCCTTCCAGCCTCATGGTGTGTCCTCCTGCTAATTTCATCCGAGTTTACTCAGTGCGCGATCGTCCAGTAAGTACATGCTTCTGAATATCCATGCTGTTGATAAGCAAATACCTGCGGCCCCGCCTAAAATCCAACTGATAGCATCTACAATTAACGCCCGATCAGCACTTGCGTTGGCGATCATAGGTCCGGTCGGGGCTATTTTTAGTTCTTCCACACAATCACCAACAGGTAGATCGCCTGCCATAATAAACGCGTTTTCCGCGAACACCATGTCTCGATCGCGGTTTAGATTTTCGAACGTCTGATCCACAACGAATGTGAAAGTAAAGGCGACAATCCCGAGACTACTCCGAGCCAGAATCGGCACCAGGTTAAGTTGCGGCTGTACGATCTATTGATCCCAGAAGCGTCGCCGCTCTCAGCCATGGCGTATCCTCCAAACAAAATACGTAAATACTCCGCCTGTTATCAAAGCTCCGAAGAAAAACCGTACACTGTTATTGCGGCCAGGACGGGGTTAGACGAATCGACCACGGCTTTCGCGGCTGCGAGCCATCCCCACATACCAAGGATGATCAACACAGCGAATCCTAGCAACAAAATGCCCAAAGTTCCTGCGTTCATAGTAGTACTCCTGAATGTTCAGCCCCTTTATTCCAGCTCAGATAACGTCGTTCCAGGGCATCGTCCAAGGAGTTCATATTCCCATCGCCCGCTCTGCGAACTCTGGACGCACTATCTGCTCGTATGGATGGCTGCCACGCACCAGCCCACCGGCGATTAGCGCATCCCGCATCCGATCGTGGCCGTCCCGGCCGATCATGGGGTCGGTGGCCCACACGCCCACGTGCTTGTAGCGCTCAACGCTGCCCGCCAGGATGGCACGATCGTAGTCAGGGAATATGCCGGCGATGCGCTCGGCGACGGCAGCCGCATCGCTTTGATCCACCCACTGTTGCGCCCGATAATAACCGCGCACGAAGGCCTGCACGGTGTCGGGATTAGCGGCGATGTAGGCTGGCGTGGCCGCAAAGCTGCTGTAGCAAATGTACCCGCTTTCCTCACCAAGTGTAGACACCAGATGCCCGACGCCTTCGCGGATCAGCTCCTCCGCGAATGGACAGGGAACCTGCAGGTAATCGGAATCCCCATTTCGGAACCTGGCCAGCATCTCTTCCGCCGGCAGGCCATCCAGCAAACGCACGTCATCGGGATTAACCCCGTGCTTGCGCATGGCGGCTTTAAGCGTCATAAAGGGCACCGGAGTGAACCCAACGGGTATCAGCGTGGCGCCGGTCAATTCAGACCACTGCCAGTTATCCCTGGGTTGTCGCGATAGCAGAAAGAACCCATCCCGCTGGTTGATTTCGGCAATGTGCAACGGTGGGTCATTGCTGCCCGCATCCAGGTCCATCAGGCTGCGGCTGATCCCGCTCTGGGTGATGTCGATGGCGCCCGCCTTGAGCAGGTCGGTGCTAGCCTGTCCACTCGGGATGTGGGCAAAATCGACATCCAGTCCCTCGTCGGTTAAAAATCCGCCCTCCACGGCGACGTATATCGTCGTGTAGAACATATTTCGAAAAGCAACCCGCAGTCTCACCGGCCCCGAATGATCGGACTCTGTCATACCGTCTCCTCTGTTGTTGGGCAGTTGCTGGCGGCAGGACTACACCACAACGGGCTGGCGCACGTTGCCGTTCGCCAGCACCACGCCGTCCTCGCAAATGCACTCCACGCCACCACTCTCAAACTGTTGCTCGTATAGCTGGGCGTACAGCCCACGCCGGCCCACCAGTTCCTGATGCGTGCCCCGCTCCACGATGCGCCCTTTGTCCACCACGTAAATCACGTCGGCTGCCATAATGGTCGACAGTCGGTGCGCGATGGCGATGGTCGTTCGCCCGCGCATCAGGGGTTCCAGCGCTGCCTGCACGTACCGCTCGCTGGTGGTGTCGAGCGCCGAGGTTGCCTCGTCGAGAATGAGCAGGCGCGGTTGATGCAATATCACCCGGGCGATGGACAGCCGTTGACGCTCGCCGCCGGAGAGACGGTAGCCACGCTCGCCCACCACCGTTTCGTATCCATCCGGAAACTGCATGATGCGTTCGTGGATGTAAGCCGCCTGCGCCGCCGCTTGCATTTCCGCTTCGGTTGCGTCAGGATTGCCGTAGGTGAGGTTCTCGCGGATCGAAGCGTGGAACAGGTAGCTCTCCTGCGACACGTACCCAACCATGCTCGCCAGGCTCTCCAATTTGATGCGCTTGACGTCTACGCCGTCAATGGTAACCGTCCCACCATTGGCATCGTACAGGCGTGGAATCAGGTAGGATATGGTGGTCTTCCCGGCGCCACTTGGACCCACCAACGCCGCCAGCTGGCCGGGTTTCACATCGAAACTGATGCCGTCCAGCGCCCACGTGCTTGCGTCTGCCGCATCGCCGTCGGCGTCGCTATCTTCTTCCTCCAGTGGTGAACGGTAATTCACCCGCACGTCGCGGAAAGACACCGCGCCAGTGACCCTTTCCGGCGGCATTACCACGGCATCCGGCGCATCCACAATCTCGGGTCGGATGTCCAGGTAGCCGAAGATGCGTTCGAACAACGCCAGCGAAGATTGCAGTTCCACCGATGTCCTCAGTAGCGTGCTGATGGGGAAGTACAACCGGGTCTGCAGCGTTGTAAAAGCTATGATCGTGCCGGGCGTTACGCCACCGGCCCCAAAGGCTTCAAACATCAGGTAGCCAGCCAGCACGTAGATCACCACCGGCGACAGCGAAAAGAATACCTGTATTCCTGCCCACACCGCCTGCCCGGTCATCTCCCGCCGTATTTCCAGGTCTGATAACCTGATGTTCTGTTGCCGGAACCGCTCAATTTCCCGATTTTGCGCCCCGAACAGCCGGGTCAGCATCACTCCGGACACCGATAGCGTTTCCTGGGTGATAGCCGTCATTTCGGCGGTGGATTCCTGAACTAACGACGACATAGCACGCCGTCGCTTGCCAACCAGGTAGCTGAATACCGCGAATATGGGCGTGATTCCAACCGCCACCAGCGTCAGCTCCCACGACAAAACCAGCATCGCCCCCAGGGTGCTGATAATGATGACTACGTTGGCCAGAATATTGCTAACGGTGCCGGTAACCACAACCCTGATACCGGCAACGTCGTTGGCTACCCGACTCTGGATCTCGCCGGTTCTGGTGGAGGTGAAGAAACCCAGCGACAGAGACTGCAAATGCGAATACAGCCGATCGCGCAAATCTCGCATCACCTGCTGACCAACTTGCTGCGTCAGCCAGGTTTGCCCCACGCCCAGGCTACCGGTCAACACCACCACGCCGGCCATTACCGCGGCGAGTGTCCAAACAAGATTCAGGTCCGGGCCACCATCCACAAAGAGGGCAGAGTCAAACATCACTCGGATCAATACGGGATTGACCACGCCCAACCCGGCGGTAATCACGATCAACAGCCCCACGGCCAGCACTCGCGGCCAGTAGGGTTGGAATGAGGCGGCGATGCGCCGAACCAGCCCGGGCACACGCCCTTTCGGGCGACCGTTGCCGGCCCCCCCGCGCCCGTGTCGTGGCGACGTTGGCATATTCTCGCGACCTGATCTCATCTTACGGCGCTACCCGATTGCATCCTTCAGCCGGCGTATTGCGTTGATGTGGTCGTCGGGTGACTGCCCGCCACGCAATCCAGCCGCAATGTGAGTCGCACCCAAACCCTCCCAGGAACGCAACTCGGTGAGCCAGTCCTCGGGATTGTTGTCTGCTGTAACGGTGATGCGACCCTCGAAACCCACCTCCGACGGATCGCGCCCCGCCGCCTCAGCCTGCTGACGAATCCGGCCCAGGATGGCCTCCCCGCCGGAATCGGGAGCAAACATCGGGAAGTAACCATCTGCCAGCCGACCGATGCGCCGGATGGCGGCGTTGGGCGGGGTCGGCGCGTTGCCGCGGCCGGCGCCGACCCAGATGGGGATCGGACGCTGCACCGGCAGTGGGTTGATACCGGCGTGGGAGATGTCATGGTACTTGCCGTGGAAGTCCACGACGTTTTCCGTCCACAACTGGCGCAACACTTCAATCTGCTCATCGCACCGGCTGCCGCGGGAGGCGAAATCGACACCCAATGCTTCGTATTCCACCGAGTTCCAGCCCACGCCGATACCCAGCCGGAGCCGCCCGCCGGACAGCACGTCGATTTCCGCTGCCTGCTTGGCTACGAGGGCAGTCTGCCGCTGGGGCAATATCAAAATCCCGGTCGTCAGGCCGATGGTCTTGGTAACGGCGGCCAGGTAAGCCATCAGCGTGAACGGCTCGTGTATGTAGGACTCGTGGTTGTAGGGAAAGTGTGGAACCTCGGGATGCTTCTCCGGCACCGCTCCCAGAACATGATCCAGAATGCGAACGTGAGCATATCCCAAATCCTCGGCGGCCTGGATGTAGTCCCGCAGCGCGCCAAAATCATCGCCAATCTCAACAATGGGAACCGAAACTCCAATCTCCATAAAATGACCTCCTGCGGACAGTTGGCAGCCAATTAACTTTCATCAATCAGGTTGATAATCGGTATTTGTCGCTGCCTACAGCCTAACACCGCCGCCCGGCAGTGTCATCTTCCGCTCCGGTGTGAACACAAACCGGACCGTTGCAACGCAAAGAGGCGCCCGCAACGGCGCCTCTCGTCCAGCCAGGTTTGCCGGTCGCGATCAAATCATAAAGTTCATTTCACCAATGATTCGCTCCCCCAGTTCCCGGTCGCCGGCAATGGTTACCGCGCCGTCGGAAAGCGCTTTTTCTGCCGACCACCGCCCGGTGCCCAGGGCGTTGAACGGCTCCAAGCCCATCGTCAACTGCACCGTTGGCGATGCCGGCGCAGTGTCCAGGCGACTCGCCCGGCCGTCTACCATACCCAGCGCTATGGCGCCGCCAACATCGCCGGTTATGTCAAACACCACCGTCGTGCCGTCGTCGGGTTTCACCTTGCGACCCACCACGAAGGGCATGGCCTGTTCGGTGCGCCCATAGGCGTGCTCGGCAACGGGGCCGGTCAGGTGGCCTGGCATGCCCAGCGCGCGGCAGACGTCCTGCTCATGAACCCAGGCGTCATAGATGCGGATGGCCAGCAGGTCGGTGTACGGCCCGCGCCCCAGGGGGTTGTCGGCCTCGGCCGCGAAATCATCATCCGACATGGCCCGCAGGATAGCCAGCCGTTCGCCGGTAACCTCTCTGAACTCGGCCAGAATGTCGGCGCCCTTGAACTGCCGCCGGTAATCCACCAGCACCTCGTTGCTCCGACCTACGTCGTTGCGGACGTGGGACGTATCGGTTGGCTCGTGCTCCGGAGCCGGCCTCCCCAACAGGCGGCACTCGCTGCCTACGAGATGGGATACCTGATCCTGCACCGACCACCCGGGGCATTCGGTGGGAGTCGACCATTGCTGCTGCGTGAAATCGGCGGACAGGTCGGTGATAGACCGCCAGACCGTCTCCATGCGGTTTACGAGGTCTTGGGACATTCCAGTCAATCTCCGTATCTCGATGGGTCAAGAATCAGGTTCGCACCCACCGACATTCGGGCAGGTGCCCGCGATAGCCGGCGTCCGGGCAGGTGCAGGGCAAATCGTCGCGTCGCTGGTAGCCCAGCGATTCCAGCCAGCCGTCGAAACCGGGGTAAAACCCATCGCCGTCGTCGATGGCGCGGTAGCCGGCTCGCAGCGCGGCCATAACTTCCGCATGATCCGGCACGACCAGCCCATCGTTGGTGTTTCCCGCCGTGGACACCATGCTCACGCCGCCAGCACTTCGGTCACCACCTGGGCGAACACCATGTCCTCTTCACCAACCTGTTCGGGTTCGTCGGGATGGGACAGGTAGCGGACGAAGAGCCAGACGCCATCCCGGGGATTCGACACAATCTCGGCGGTAGCATCGTTGTCGAGCCGCACGGCCTGTCCGGCTTCGAGGTTCAACAAGTTCACAATATCGGCCATGTGGAAATCACCTAGAAGAAGAAGGTCAGGTTCTTGGCCAGCAGTACGTTCTGGTCGAGGAGCACCTTGCGGCGGCAGATGCGCCACTGTCCGTTTTCCCGACGCAGCATATCCTCCCGGCGGCCCACCAGGATATCGGTCTCGGTAGCCACCCGGTTGCGGTAGATGATGAACCGGCAGCGCAACGACACCTCTGCGGCCGCCGCCGGGTCGGGCTTGGCATCCAGAATCTCCACGTTGGTAACCAGGTGGGCCAGCCGTGATAGCGGTTCCTCCGCCCAGTGGACTCCGGTCTGGATCTGCCTGACTCGCTGACCGAGGGTTTCCTTGCCCTCGTCGAACCAGTTGATGTCCTGGCCTTCGCGGGTAAACTCCCGTTCCAACTCGCCGAACTTGACGTTGCGGCGCATCGGAACCCAATAACGCACATCGTCAGCCAGCATTTCCAGCCATTCATCGTACTGCCTCTCGTCCAGCACATTGGCTTCGTGAAACAGAAAGTTTTCCACATCCTGTTTCAGCAGCAACATCGCGACAGCATCGTTGGTGGCAACCATAGACGCACCTCACCTGCCGGACCTACCGGCCCGAAGAACCGTTCCCGTTGCGATGCTTGCCGTTGCCGCTGCGCCAGCCGGCCAGTTCGTCCCAATCCCGCGCCGCCATGAAATCGGCCCAACGCGTGTAGAAGGTGCGCTGATTCTGCTCGCCGGCGCGGGCCTTGGTGGTGTCGAGCACCGTGCCGGGCAAACGGAGGCCGCCGTCCTCGAAATCATCCACGGCGTAGCCCATTCCCATCTGGTAGTTGTAGGCGCGGCGGCGGGCAATCGCTCCCCGGCTGGCGGCGTGGGCGTAGTTCCAGTTCTCCATGTCGTCCTGCTCGGTCAACCCGCCGGGTCCGGAATAGCGGATGTAGTACTGACGCAGGAATTCCTTGACCTCCGGCGGCGCGCTGCTGTCCACCAGGAACCAGCGCCAGACTTCGGTCTGGCCGGGTCCACGGGGGTGCCACACGGCTATGCTACGAGGCTGACGGGGCAGATAGGACATATTGGGGAAGATGGTGCCCGGGCCGGCCAGGATGCGCCACAACTCGCCCTGCCTTTCCTTGCGGGCTATCTCGCAGGCGTGGAAATACTCGGCGACCACCGGGTCGTTCTGGTAGGACCGCACCGGTTGAGCGTCCTGCGGTCGCAGGAAGATGACCGTCCCGTGGCCACGCTCAGGGAAAGACACGTCCAGCGACTTGGCGCCCTCCCGCTCGCTGTTGTCCCGCCGACCCTGCCCCGACGGGCCGATGCCCACCAGGTCCACCGAACGGTGGCTGATGTTGTGATAACGGTCTCCGATGAAGTTCTCGGCCGGGAATTTCCAGTTGGAGGGAACCAGCCACTTCTCGATGCCGCCGATTATTTCGGTGCCGCCCTCGGCGCCGTCCCAGCCGTCGAACAGGATATCCAGGTAGGTTTTAAAACCGCCAATGTATTCCAGGAAGTCCGGGGCGTTGGCATCCCAAGTCGCCCAGATACCACCCTTGTAGTTGGTCATCCGGGGCACGCGCATCAGCCCCCACTCGGTCTTGTCCAGTTCCTCGTGGTAAGCGTCCTTGAAATAGGGGACGCCAACCAGCGAGCCGTCAGTGGCAAAGCTCCACCCGTGATAGGGGCAGGTGAAGATGGGGGTGTTGCCCTCATCATAACGGCAGACCTTCATCCCCCGGTGAGTGCACGAGTTGAGGAATACATTCACCTCGCCTTGCCGGTCGCGGCACAGGATGACCGACTCTTCGCCCATGGACGAGATGAAGAAGTCGCCGGGCTTGGACACCTGGCTTTCGTGGCCGACGAACAACCAGGCGCGGGTGAATATGCGCTCCTGCTCTTCGGCGTAAATGTCGGAGTTTACGAATATTTCGCGGCTAACCAGACCGTTGTCCTGATCCACCAAGCCGCTGAACGCGCTGGGTTGAAACGTAATTGCCATATCGCTCCTCCAGTGGGCGTCGCCAGACCCGCAGTTGGGGGCATCGTATCACAATGGAGGAGGATTTATCCCGGCTCCTCGCTCAGGCTATAACCCGCCAGATCCTCCAGGAGCTTGGCTACAATAGGGTAGCCGTCGCCGCCCCAGCCCAGTTCCTGGGCTGCTTTGTAGAGCGCATCAGCCTGCTCGCCAGTGGCAGCGGGAACCCGCAGGCGTCGCGCCAGCGCGCAGGCCAGAGCCACGTCCTTGGCCACGATGTCCAGCGTGCCGCCGGCCTGGTATGAACCGTCCAGTATCGAGTTGGGGATGGCATTGAACGCCCGACTCGCACCGGCGCTGACCGGAACGATCTCAGCCAGCACCGCCGGGTCGATGCCCGCCGCCTTGCCGATGAGCATCCCCTCGATGGCAGCGACCAGGTTGGTATAACCCATGTATTGCGTGGCCAGCTTGGCGGCGCAGCCGGCGCCGGATTCGCCCACGTAGAACACGCGGGCCGCCACCGTTTCCAGGGACGGCAACACCCGGTCGAACACCGCCCGGTCACCGCCGACCATCATCGTCATGTTGGGTGGGCGTCCACTGACCGGCGCATCCAGCATGGAAACGTCCTTTTGCCGGCACGCTTCGGCTACTCGCCGCGCCACGTCGGGGTCATCGGTGGTGGTGTCCACCAATGTTGCGCCCGGGAGCATACCCGCCAACGCACCAGTTTCGTCGCCCAGCAACGCCGAGACCACCTGCTCCGGGCCGGGGAGCGACGCCCACACTACCTGACAACCGTCCGCCGCCTGCGCGGGCGTATCGGCCCACCGTGCCCCGCCAGCCAGCAGCGTCTCCGCAGCCGACCGGCGCAAATCGTGGACGGTCAAGTCGACACCGGCGTCCAGCAGACCGGAAGCCATCAGGCTACCCATCGTGCCGACGCCGATGAATGCTTGTCGTTGTGGCAGTTCCGTCATCACTAAATTTCCCGAATCTCTGACCTTGCCCACGCGATTTACAATCGCGATCAGCTAGTAGTGCTCGACCAGCGGGATCTCGTGCAACGCCGGAATAACTTCCTTGCCAATCAGCTCAATGGAGCGCATCACGTCCGCGTGGGCCATCGCGCCTTCGTTGCCGTAGACATGAAGGTAGCCCGGGTTCAGTCGGTCGATAATCATCGACAACTTCTCCCGCACGGTGTCGGGGTTACCCACGATGATGTTGTTGGCTTCCTGAAGCTCTTCGTAGGTCATCGTCCGACCGAACCCGCCGGCGCCCGGCAGCGTCCGCTGAATGTCCACCGCCTCGCGAGACTGGTACCCGGGCGGGTCGTTGTGCTCGCGGGGGCCGCGGTTGCGATGTTCCTGAGTCCAGAGAAACTCGCGACCGAGCTCCTGCGCTTTCTCGTCGGTGTCGGCGCAGAAAACCCGCAGCAGGTAGCCGAAATGCTCCGGCCCCGGCTGGAATCCGGTCTCAAGTGCCGTCTCGATGTACACGTCGCGCAAGCGGTGCGTGTGCTCCAGCAACGATCCCAGGTTCATATACGGGTACTGATGCCGCGCCGCCCACATCACGCTCTCCGGGCTGCTGAAACCAGGGAACCAGATGGGCGGATGGGGCTTCTGCATCGGCAGCACCCACGGGTTTACCACACGGTAGTGGTAATATTCGCCTTCGTAGCGGAAGGGGCCCGGTTCGGTCCAGCACTTTACGATGAGGTCGTGCGCCTCTTCGAAACGGTCCCGGTTCTGCGGCGGCGCGATCCCGCCCTGCAGCGTCTCCACAGCCGTACCGCGCACGAACCCGGAGATGATGCGGCCGCCGGAGATGCAGTCCAGCATGGCAATCTCTTCCGCCATGCGTATCGGGTCGTTGACGGCGATTACGTTGCCCAGGATGGCAATCTTGGCCCGGCGCGTAACCTTGGCGATCACCGCCGCGTCGATGTTAACCGCCGGCTTCATACACCAGTACGACGAGTGATGCTCGTTGGACATGATGCCGTCGAAACCGTTTTCGTCGGCCCACGCATACTGCTCATGGTACTGGTTGTACAACACATGGGCCTTGGCCGGGTCGAAGTGCGAATTGGGGAAGAGCAACCGCCCCGATTCGTACTGGGCAACGTCTTCGTCGGTTACGTGGGCGTATGGTTGCTCCGAGAACCAGAATATCTCCACCTTCTCTTTCGGCATGGCGAACCTCCTTGCGGTCTTCAGCCGGCATTACACCAGTTCATTCCTGAAATTCGATAGAGCCAGTATAGAGACCGCGGAAAACCGCGGCAAGGGCAACCGCAAACGATAGATGACCGACTTGCGATAGATGACCGACTTCCGAATACTGGGCTTACGAACCCTGGAACCACGCCGGGCGCTTTTGCGTGAATGCGCGAATCCCTTCCTGGAAGTCTTTGGTGAGGCCGCTGTTGGCGATGGCATCAGTTTCCGCGTCCAGCTGCTCGGCCAATCCCGAATCCCAGCTGGAATCAAACAGGGCTTTTACCCGACCGTACGCCCGCGTTGGGCCCTGAGCCAGCCGATCCGCAGTTTCCATGGCGTGCCGGTCGAACTGGGCGGGCTCGAACACCTGGCTGACCAGACCCAGCTCCAGCGCGTATTGAGCGCCGATGGGTTGCCGAGCCAGGTATATCTCCATCGCCCGACCCTGCCCCACAATTCGCGGCAGCATGTAGGTCGAACCGCCGTCGGCAGTGCAGCCGATGTTGGCGTAGGCCAGCAGGAAACGGGCGTCCGTCGATGCCACCCGCAGGTCGCAGGCCAGGGCCAGACTGAAGCCGGCGCCGGCCGCAACTCCGTTGATAGCAGCCACCACTGGCTTGTCCAGCTTCCGGATGGCGATCACCACCTCACGGTGCAAGTCATCGGCCAGCTGCCGCAGATGATTCGCCAGGCCCTCCGGCCCCCCTTCGTCCAGCTGGGCGGCAAAGTCCCGAACATCGGCGCCGGCGCAAAACGCGCCGCCGGATCCGGTCAGCAACACCGCCCTGATGTCCCCAGCGCGGCAGGAGGCCACCGCCTGACCCAGTTCCGCCACCATCCCCGGCGAAAGGGCATTGCGCGCCTCGGGGCGGTTCAGCCTGATGACCGCCAGCGAACCCTTCTGTTCAAACTGAACCCGTTGCGGAGCCGTAGTCATCAATACCTCCATCTACTCCCTCTCCCTTGATTAGAGAGGGCTGGCGTGACGGTTAACCATAGGATGACACTGACGGGAGATGTGGAGGGTCAGGGCGGTCAATGGAACAACCACGCCCATCAGCCCGTTACCGCACCTTCGGATGCCGAAGAGACCAGCTTGGCGTACTTGGCCAGCACACCGGTGGTGTATTTGGGTTCAATCGGCAGCCAGGCGGCGCGGCGCACGGCAAACTCTGCTTCGCTAATCTGGGCATCAATCCGGCGACCCGGGATGTCCAGCTTGATGATGTCGCCCTCGTTCACCAGGCCGATGGGCCCGCCCACCATCGCCTCCGGCGCCACGTGGCCAACCATCGGCCCGTGAGATGCGCCGGAGAACCTGCCATCGGTGACCAGCGCCACGCTGTCGCCCAGGCCCTGCCCGATGAGCGCGCCGGTGACGGCCAGCATTTCTCGCATCCCCGGCCCGCCTTTGGGACCCTCATAGCGAATCACCACGATGTCGCCCGGCTTGATTTCTCCGCGCTGAATGGCCTGGAACGCCGGCTCTTCCTGCTCGAACACCCGGGCCGGCCCTTCGTAGACCCGCTCCTGATGCCCCGCCACCTTGATAACCGCGCCGTCCGGAGCAAGGTTACCCCGCAGGATGGCCAGGCCGCCCGTGGGACTGCGCGGGTGGTCGACGTGGTAGATGACGGGCTGGTCTTCGGTGATCGCCGTTGCGTTGATATTCTCCGCCAGCGTCTTGCCGTTCACCGACATTGCGTCGCCGTGCAGCAGGCCAGCATCCAGCAGACGCTTGCCAATGAGGGCTACACCGCCGTAGCGGCTCAGGTCGGCCATCACGTAGCGACCGCCCGGCTTCATGTCGGCAATGTAAGGAGTATTGCGGCTGATGCGGTCGAAGTCCTCCAGCGTCAGGTCGACCTGGGCCTCGCGGGCAATCGCCATCAAATGCAGCACCGAGTTGGTCGAGCCGCCCATTGCGACCACTACTGTGATGGCGTTTTCAAAGGCTTCCCGGGTCAGAATGTCGCGGGGGCGTATCCCCTCTTCCAGCAACCGCATCACGGTTTCGCCGGCCAGTTTCGCCTCGCCGACCTTACGCGGGTCCACCGCCGTCAGCGAAGCGTCGCCCGGCAGCGACATCCCCATCACTTCGATGGCAGTGGACATCGTATTGGCGGTGAATAGTCCGGCGCAGGAACCTTCACCGGGGCAAGCCTGGCATTCCAGCTCGGTCAACTCTTCGCGCGTGATGCGGCCGGCGGCATAGGCGCCCACCGCTTCAAACACATCCTGAATGGTCACATCCTGTCCGTTGTACTGGCCGGGCAGGATGCTGCCACCGTAGACAAAAACGGCTGGAATGTTCAGGCGGGCGATGGCCATCATGCAGCCGGGCATGTTCTTGTCGCAGCCGGCAACCGTTACCAGCCCGTCCATCCGCTCGCCAAACGCTACCGTTTCGATTGAATCGGCGATGACTTCCCGACTCACCAGCGACGCCTTCATCCCCTCGGTTCCCATGGAAATGCCATCGCTGACGGTGATAGTCCCAAACTGGAACGGAGTGCCGTCGCCGGCACGAATACCATCCTTGACGGCAGTCGCAAAGCGATCCAGGTGCACATTGCAGGGCGTAACATCGCTGGCCAGATTAGCCACCGCGACGAAGGGTTTTTCCAGGTCGTCCGGAGTCAGGCCCATCGCCCTCAGCATAGCGCGGGCCGGCGCGCGCTCGGGGCCTTCGGTAATATCCCGACTGCGATGCTTCAGCAAGGCTCTGGGGCTGCGGGAAATAGTAGCCAAAATGACCTCCTCGTCGGATCAACCGACCGGGAACCGGTAATTTTACGTCGTAGTCATAACGCTGCCGGCAAAACCCACCGGTCAGAATTGATGCCAATGATTATAGATTGGGCACCACCCGGCGGCAAGCGTAGACGGCGGGCCGCCAGCTGCTACAGCGCCACCACCATCTGCAACTCTCTGGTGGGATGGCATAGCGCCTCGAATGCGCCCTGGATACCTTCCAGCGGGACGAAGTCGGTGGCCGATAGCATATGGTCGACCGACACCTGTCCGCCCCGCATCAACTCCAGCGCGATGCGCCAGTCCTCGGGAGCCGTGCCGAAAGATGACTGCACCCGCACCTCGCGCGCCATCCAGTTCGACGGCATCACCGGCGTGGGTTCCCAGGCAATAGCGATCATCACCACCTGCCCGCCCCGGGCCGACAAATCCAATGCCTGCTCCAGGGTGGAAGGGGCGGCGGCGCACTCGAACACGACCTGCGGCCCGATTCCTCCCGTCAGCTCCACGACACGGGCGTCGAGGTCATCGTCAATGGGACTGAAAACGGCATCAGCGCCCAACAATCGGGCTGCCTCGGCCCGACCTGCCGCCGGCTCCGACACGATGACCGTGGTCGCGCCGGCCGCCCGCGCCGTCTGCATACACAGCAGGCCAATGGGCCCGGCGCCCAGCACAACCGCCGCGTCGCCCAGCTTGATGTCCGACAAACGCACGGCGTGGACGGTTACCGCGCAGGGTTCGCACAACGCCGCCTGCTCATCGGTAACATCGTCGGGCACCGGTGTCGGTTCCCACTCGTCCAGCAGCACATACTCGGCATAGCCACGCGGACGGTTATTGTGCTGGAACCCCATCGTGCGGTAGTTGAAACGCGGATTCGTGCGTGTCGCTGAGCCCGCGCCCGGCGGGGGATGCCCTCCGCCGCCGACCACACGGTCGCCGGTTTTCCAGCGGGTAACGTCCGCACCCACATCAACGATGGTCCCAGTGTACTCGTGCCCCATTACCGCGCCCGGTTGGGCCAGGTCGTACAGGAACGCATGGACATCGGTGCCGCAAATCGCCGAATACTTCACCCGCATCACCACCTGATTGGGCCCAGGAGTCGGGTCGGGAAGCTCCTCAACCTGCAACACCTGTTCGCCTTTGTAGACCGCAGCTCGCATGGCTTGCCCTCCAATCTGCAGATACCGGATTATGGGCCAGCATACCAAAAATTCTAGCCGACCACCCTCCCAAAATGTGTGCAATCCAGACCGACATTACCCGGTGCAGACACCGAACAAACACCGCGCACTACAGACACCACGCACCTGCGTGCCCACTCTGTCATTGCGAGCGTAGCGCGGCAATCCCGTCGCCGTAGCAACGGCGGTTAGCCGACGTACGTCCAACCTCATCGAGGTTGCCAGGTCGCTACGCACATCGCAATGACAGATCAAGTGGGTACGCGTGAGGACACAGGGCAATCGCGTTATAGATTGGTAGACTTGGCCAGGCATGCGAGTCCAGTGATATGAAGGGGAGAGGGGAAGGGCGCGTCCATTATGGATTATTTCGGGACGTTGGAGGACCCCAGGATCGACCGGTGCAAGCGGCACCAGCTGCTGGACATCATTGCCATTGCCATCTGCGCCGTCATCTGCGGCGCCGACTCCTGGGTCTACATCGAATTGTTCGGCAAGAGCAAGCTGGAATGGTTCCAGACCTTCCTGGAACTGCCCCACGGCATCCCGTCCCACGACACCTTCGGCGACGTCTTCTCCCGGCTGGACCCGGAGCAGTTCCAGCAGTGCTTCATGGCCTGGACCCAGGCGGTGTCCGACCTGATCCCCGGGGAAGTGGTGGCCATCGACGGCAAGACGGTACGGCGTTCCCACGACCGCAATGTGGGCAAGCGGGCCATCCACCTGGTCAGCGCCTGGGCCTCGGCCAACACGCTGACCCTGGGGCAGGTGAAGACCGCGGAGAAGTCCAACGAAATCACCGCGATCCCCCAGTTGCTGCCAATGCTGGAACTGAAGGGGTGCATCGTCACCATCGACGCCATGGGCTGCCAGCAGGAGATCGCCCAGGGGATTCTGGACCGGGGAGCCGGCTACGTGCTGGCGCTGAAGGAGAACCAAGGTCAACTGTATGAAGACGTGCGGGACCGGTTCGAGGGAGCGGAGGAGTTCGGCTTCGGGGGAGTGCCCCATGACTACGCCACCACCCTGAACAAAGACCACGGAAGGATAGAACGTCGGGAGTGCTGGACAATCAGCGACCCATCTTGCCTGGAGTACCTGAGCACCGGGCAGGACTGGCCCGGCCTGCGCTCGGTGGTCAAGGTGGTGGGCCGCTGGGAGACGCCGGCAGGGACCACGGTGCAGCCCCGGTACTACATCAGCAGCCTGGATGCCCCGGCGGAGCGACTGCTGAAGGTGGTGCGCACTCACTGGAGCATCGAGAACTGCTTGCACTGGAGCCTGGACGTGACTTTTGGGGAAGACCATTGCCGGATCCGCAAGGACCACGCTCCGCAGAACCTGGCCACGCTGCGGCAGGTTTCGCACAATCTGCTCAAGAACGAAACGAGCCTGAAGGTGGGCATCCAGGGGAAACGCCTCCAGGCCGGCTGGAAGGAGGACTACCTGCTAAAAGTCCTACGCAGCTAAAACGCGATTGCCCTGCGTGAGGACACCGCGCACTTGCGCCTGACGCCCAATTGCGCTAGCATTTTTCCCGCATACACCCTGCATATGATGGCAATTAGCCACCAACCCTCGCTCACCGAAAGGAGACTGCTAACGATGTTCAACCCGATTGCCTTCCTGAAGCCTCGCACGGCCTACGCCCACTGCGACATCCCCTGCGGTATTTACGATCCGCTCGTTGCCAAGATTGCGGCCCAGACCGTCCAGAAAATGGTGCTGCGGATGCAAGCCCTGGAAGCGCCTCAACCCGGCTCTCCGGCCAGCGAGCGGCAAACGTTCGCCAACACCTTCTCCCGCTACGTCACCGTCAAGGAAGAACACGCTGAGAAGTGCAAGGAAGAACTGCGCATCCTCTGGGCCGACTACGCCTGGCCCGGCGTCGACGCCGCTGAGATTGCCGCCAAGTTCAACTCCGCGCTGAAACTGGCCGGCCAGTGCAAGCAGACCGTCAGCATGGACCACGCCGAGTCGCTGGTCGCCGCCTGCGACGACATCGCCACTTCCTTCTGGGGTACCAAGAACGTGGAGTATAGCGACCCCAACGCCGCCGCCCGCTACGGCGCGTAAACGGCGTTCACCGGATGCGCTGAACACCACACATATTTGGAGACGACCGCATGCGGTAGCCTGAAGCAATTCGGCTGCCGCATACGTTTTACTTAGGGGGATCAAAAATGAGCGGAGACGTTATCAGCATAGCAATCTTCGGCGTTTTTCTACTATTGATCGTCATTGCGGTGATCCTCGTAATCAGTTATCTCAATAAGATACAGCGATTTTCTCTGGTGGAATACGAGCGTGTGGCCATTTTCAAGGTGACTGGCGAATTCGTAGGAATCAAGGGGCCGGGGTTGGTGCGAATCTTGCCGGCATTTCCGCCGTTGTTCCCCGGCGAGCAAGCTCGTGGACAATACGGTCAGCTCGTGACTGACCCTGCCGACCAACTCAGCAAGTTCGATCTCAGGGAAGTTGCCTCAATCCTTGAAGACGAGCACTGCATCACCAGCGACAGCGCGGTGGTCAACATTCGCCCGGCCGTGGTCTACCAAATCACCGATCCACAAAACTCGTGCTCAACGTTCAAAATCACCTGGAAGCACTGCGGACTGCCATCACCGCTACGCTACGCGCTGTCGTCGGTTCAATGACTTTGACGGACGCAATCACTGGTCGAGAAGCCATCGCTACTCAAATGAGGGCACGTTTGGCCGAACAGGCGGACCGCTGGGGAATCAGCATGATCAGCGTAGAAATCCAGGACATCAAACCAGAGGCATCCGTGGAGCGGGCAATGAACGAGCGGCGCGCGGCCGAAGAAAACGCCGAACGCGACCGGTTCGAACTAGGTTCTGTTGACATTTTCAGTCATTCCCGCGAAAGCGGGAATCCAGGCGCTTTGGAAAGCAGACATCGTTCACATTCAGGGTACTCTGGATTCCCGCTTTCGCGGGAATGACGAGCTGGGGTTAGCGAAATCGCCTTATATCTCAAATGTCAACACGGCCTAGTGGTGCGTGCTCAAGCACGATTGCAGGGTGCGGAAGCAGACAACCAGGCTTCAATCGCTCGCGCCGACGCCGAGAAGCTGGCTACCATCACCAAGGCCGAAGCCCAAAAACTGGCTGCCATCACAATAGCCGAGGGTGAGAAAGAAGCCGAAATCCTCCGCTCAGAAGGCGTCGCCTCACTGTATAAAGTGCTGATGGGGTTGGGGGCAGGCGCTGACGTCGCATTGAGATACGAACAAATTCAGGCCTTGAAAAACTTGGGGGATTCCTCAAATTCCAAGCTCGTTATCGTACCGGCCAACATGGCCGCTATCGGCGGCGCCCGAGACGTATCGATGATAGAGCAGGTGATTCAAACAGCTTCAGGCGACACAAAATAAACGGCTCCCGCGCGAAACGATGCCGAGGGAACCACGGCGCTTGAAAACATGGTTAACCGGTCAAGAGGTTGGCGCACGTCCTGCGCTGTGCGTGAATTCCCGTATGACCCCCAGAAAGGCTTCACCATAGCGTTCCAGCTTCGCCGGACCGACTCCCGACACCCGCAGCATCTCCGCGCTGTCCCTGGGCTTTGCCGCCGCCAGAGCGTGCAGCGTCGCATCGCCGAACACGACGAAAGCCGGCACTCCTTGCTCGTCCGCCAACCTCCGCCGCACCACTCGCAGCGCCTCGAACAATCCATGATCCGGCACCGTGTCGCCCGTGAACGCTGATGCCGCGGTTCCACGTCGATCCCGGCCTTGGCGCGATTCGCGACGGGCGTTGGGTTCTTCGACCCGCAGCATGATTTGCAAAGAACCCCGATCGCGCAGCCAACTGCGGCCGGCAGCGGTGACGCTGAGCGTGGCGTACTGACCGCTCTCCCGCGCCAGCAGCTCGCGCTCCACCAGTTGCGCGGCGATGTACCGCAGATTGCTCCCGTCATAGTCATCCACGATGCCAAACACGCTGAGCCGGTCGTGCCCCAACTCCCGAATCCGCTCCAGTTTGCGGCCCAGTAGCACGTTGCAGATATGTGCAATGCCAAACCGCTCCCCGGTGCGAATTACCGCCGACAACAGCTTTTGCGCCACTACCGTAACGTCGACGAGCTGGTGGCTCGCCAGGCAGACATCGCACTGTCCGCAGGAATTATCCGATATCGCCTGTCCAAAATACGCGAGCAAATACTGGCGGCGGCAGGTATGTAACCGTCCGTACTCCATCACGCTGGCCAACTGTCTGGCAGCAGTATCCCGCGCCGACGGATCGCTCATTGCCTCAGTGAAAAAGTCGTGCTTGCGCCGGTCGCCCTCTGAGAACAGCATGACGCACTGGCTCGGTTCGCCATCGCGCCCGGCCCGCCCCGTCTCCTGATAGTAGGCTTCGATCGATCTGGGCATGGTGTGGTGCACCACCAGCCGCACGTCGGGTTTGTCGATGCCCATGCCGAATGCGATGGTTGCCACCACGATGGGCACCTCGCCATCAATAAACCGCTCCTGGGTGTTGCGACGGGTTTCGCCGTCGAGTCCGGCGTGATATGCCGCCGCCCGATGACCGTTGGCGTTGAGCTGAGCAGCCAGAGTCTCGGTATCGTTCCGGGAGAAGCAATACACGATGGCTGATTCGTTGCGGTGCTCGCCAACCAGATCCAGCAACGATTCCATGGCGCGACGCTTGTCGCGAACGATGTAGGTTAGGTTGGGACGGTCGAAACCGGCGATGAACCGTTGAGAGTTTTGCAGCGACAGTTGCTCAATAATGTCCTGGCGCACCCGTTCGGTGGCCGTGGCCGTCAGGGCCATCACCGGCGTATCGGGGAACTGACGCCGCAATTCAGCCAGGTTGCGGTAGTCGGGACGGAAATCGTGCCCCCACTCGCTGATGCAGTGCGCCTCGTCAATCGCAATCAGGCTCAATTCCAGCTGGTTCAGAAACCGTCGGAAACCGGGAGCGCTCACTCGTTCTGGCGCCACATACAGAATCTTGATAGCGCCAGCTAACAATGCCTGCTGCACACGGTCAATCTCGGCGGAATCCAGGCTGCTGTTGATGAACGCCGCGTTGATGCCGTTGGCCCGTAGCCCGTCCACCTGGTCTTTCATCAACGCGATGAGCGGCGAGATCACCAGCGTCAGGCCCGGCATCGTCAGTGCCGGCAGTTGGTAACACAGCGACTTGCCGCCGCCCGTGGGCATAATCACCAAGCCATGGCGCCCCGACCGGGCGTTGGCGATTATCCGCTCCTGCTCACCACGAAATTCATCATAGCCGAACTGGGCTTTCAGCAGTTGCCGCAAATTTCCAGCGGCCATCCTCTCAGCGGCAGACACATCCCGACTGCGGCCGGCGACCCGCCCTACACCACCGCCGCCAACGCCTCGACAACCGCCTCTATCGCGCGGTCGATGTCGGCGTCAGTGTGGGCAATGGACACAAAGCCAGCCTCGAATTGCGAGGGCGCTAAGTACACTCCACGATCCAGCAGGGCGTGGAAGTACCGGCCGTAGATTGCTGTATCCGACTGCTCGACCTGCGCGAGAGACGTAACCGGGCCGGGGTTGAAGAACCCGGTGAACATGGACGCCACCCGGTTGATTGTCGACGGCGCTTCTGCTTCACGGAAGGCCGCGGCGACGCCTTCGGTGAACCGCACCGCCGTGGCTTCCAGCTGCTCATAGACGCCGGGCCGCTGCAACTCGGTGAGGGTTGCCACACCGGCGGCCACCGCCAGGGGGTTGCCTGACAGCGTGCCGGCCTGGTACATCGGACCCAGCGGGGCAACCATCTGCATCACGTCCCGCCGACCGCCGTATGCGCCCACCGGCAAACCGCCGCCGATGATTTTCCCCATCGTCGTGATGTCGGGCGTGATTCCAAAGAGCGCCTGCGCTCCACCATAGCCCACCCGGAAGCCCGTGATCACTTCGTCAAAAATCAGCAGCGCGCCGTTGGCCTCGGTAATGCGTCGCAGATCCGCGTGGAAGCCGTCCGCCGGCGGCACCACCCCCATGTTGCCCGCCACCGGCTCCACTATGACCGCCGCGATGTCATCCGGCCAAGCATCGAATAGAGTTTCCACCGACGCCGTGTCGTTGTACGTGGCGACCAGCGTCTCGGCGGCATAGGACTCGGGCACACCCGCGCTGGTTGGAATGCCGTGGGTCAACGCACCGGAACCGGCCTGCACCAGCAACCCATCGGCGTGGCCGTGGTAATTGCCGGCGAATTTTACAATCTTGGAACGCCCGGTAAACGCGCGCGCCAGCCGCAACGCCGACATACACGCTTCGGTACCCGAGTTCACCAACCGCAACATATCCACGGACGGAAACGCCTGGCAGACGATCTCGGCCAACTGCACTTCCTGCTCCACCGGCGCGCCGAAGGAAGTGCCATCCGCCGCCGCCCGCTGCACCGCCTCGACCACCACCGGATGAGCATGGCCCAGCGCCAGCGGCCCCCAGGAACCCAGGAAGTCAATGTACTCGTTACCGTCCACGTCCCAAACGCGCGATCCCTGCCCGCGGGCAATGAACGGCGGCGTGCCTTCCACCGCACGGAAAGAACGCACCGGGCTGTTCACCCCGCCCGGAATGACCCGTTGCGCCTGCTCAAATAGCTGTTGGGACCTGGTCTGTTGCATATCGTTTGATACCTCTGGTAATCGGGTTCGTCGGCTAACTGATTCGTCGCGATACTGATCCGGCAGGACCGGATTCGGCAGAAACTGTAGCTACTCGTCACCTCGCAGCCAACGGGCCACTTCTTTGGCGTGGTACGAAATGATGATGTCGGCGCCGGCCCTTCGCATGGCCGTCAACAGTTCCAGTGTAATCGGCTTCTCATCGATCCAGCCGGCCCGCGCCGCCGCCTTCACCATAGAATATTCGCCGCTCACGTTGTAGGCGGCCAGCGGGTAGTCGTAACGCTCGCGCGCCTCTTTGATCACGTCCATGTAGGCCAGTGCCGGCTTCACCATCACAATGTCGGCACCCTCGGCAATGTCCGACTCAATCTCCCGCATCGCCATCCGCCGGTTGGCCGGGTCCATCTGGTAACTGCGCCGGTCGCCGAACTGCGGAGTGGAGTCGGCGGCGATGCGAAATGGCCCGTAGAACGACGAGGCGTATTTGGCCGCATACCCCATAATCGGAGTGTCGTCGTAGCCGTGTGCATCCAGCGTCTCGCGGATCGCCCGCACCTGACCGTCCATCATCGACGACGGCGCCACCATATCAGCGCCAGCCTGCACCTGCGTTAACGCCGAGCGCGCCAGCAACTCCAGCGTAGCGTCGTTGTCCACCTTGCCGTTGTCGATGACGCCGCAATGGCCGTGGTCGGTGTACTCGCACAGGCACACGTCGCCGATCACCATCAGTCCCGGCGCGCGCTGCTTGATGGCTCGCGTTGCTTCCTGAATGATGCCTTCCGGGTCATAGGCCCCACTGCCCACCGCGTCCTTGTCGGGCGGCAAACCGAACAGCAACACCGACGGTATTCCCAGTTCCACGACCTCATCAATCTCTTCGCTCAGCCGGTCGATGGACGTGTGATAGCACCCGGGCATCGGCTCAATCTCCTGCCGAACATTCTCGCCGTGGGTAACGAACATCGGGTAGATGAAATTGGCGGCGCTCATCCGCGTCTCACGCACCAGATCGCGCACCGACGCCTTTTCACGCACTCGTCGCAGGCGTAAATCAGGGTGTTTCAGCATGGTGAAGCCTCCTCGTTATCGTCGACTAAACGTCGCGGCCGTCGACAAAATGGCTGACCAGCGCGTCGGCCAGCCCTTCCACATTGTGCGTATCGGCTATTATGTCAACCTGCAACCCGCTCTCGACGGCGGTGGCGGCGGTAATCGGCCCGATGCACGCCGTAACGCTACCGCGCAGCAAATCGCCCTGTTCGCCCAGTATTTCCAGCAGGTTTCGCACCGTAGACGAACTCGTGAAGGTTACCACATCGACCCCTTTTTGCAGCGTCTCGATTGCCTGGGCTGCAATACCCTCGGGGCGCACGTTCCGGTAGGCGGCAACCCTGCGGACGTTCGCGCCCAGCCTCGCCAAGCCGCTCGCCAACTCATCCCGGCCGATCGCAGACCCCGGCAGTAGCACCAGACGGTCGTTCCAGTCCCGACCCTCCAGCTCGGCAATAACCTCTGCCGACACCGACCGTTGCGGCACGAAATCGGGCTGTATGCCACGCCTGACCAGCGCATCCGAAGTCGCTGGCCCAATGGCAGTTATGGTCGCGCCGGCGAAGTAACGGGCGTCATGCCCCATCGCCTGCAACCGGGCCCACACGTATTCAACGGCATTGGCGCTCGCGAAAATAATCCAGCGACCCTTCACGCCGGCCGTCTCAGTCAACGCGCCGTCCAGTTCGCCATAGTCTTCAAGCGGCCCAATTTCGATAGACGGCAATTCGATGGGTTCCGCGCCCAACTCGGACAATAACTCAATCAGATGCGATGCCTGGGTGCGCGACCTCGTTACCAGCACGCGCTTGCCCCACAACGGACGCCGGTCGAACCAGGCGATGTCATCGCGCAGCGCAGCCACCGCACCGATGATTGCCACCACCGGAGACCCGATGCCGGCCGCCTTACCGCGTTTCGCGATGTCGGCCAGTGTCCCCGATACGGTTTTTTGCCGGCTCCACGTACCCCACTGCACCAGCGCAACCGGTGTGTCGGCGGCCATGCCGTTATCCTGCAGCGTCGTGATAATGCCGGGGAGGGTCGCCCAACCCATCAGCACCACCAGCGTGCCGCCAGTCCTGGCCAACGCCGGCCATGGCGTGGACGTTTCACCCTTGGTGGGGTCTTCGCTGCCCGTAACGATGGTTACCGCCGTCGAGACACCGCGGTGCGTTACCGGGATACCGGCGTAGGCTGCCGCTGCAATAGCCGAGGTAACGCCCGGGACCACCTCGTAGGACACCCCAGCGTGGGCCAGCGCCATCGCTTCTTCGCCGCCACGCCCGAAGACGAACGGATCGCCGCCTTTCAGCCGCACCACGCAATTGCCAGCCAACCCTTCCGACACCAGCAGGTCATTGATTTCACCCTGCGACAGCGCCTGGCGTCCCCGTTCCTTGCCAACGAAGATGCTGCGGGCCGTCTCCCTGGTCAGCGTCAACAACGATGGGTCCAGCAGCCGGTCATACACGACCACATCGGCGGCGGCGAGCGCTCTCGCGCCCTTCACCGTGAGCAAACCCGGGTCCCCCGGCCCTGCTCCCACCAGATAAACCTTGCCCGTTGACGCGCTCACTGCCTGACGCTCGACTCGGCGTACGCTAAACGCTGGTCAGGAGCGTGTCCGCGCCCTGCTGCCGCAACTGCTCCCACGCCGCCGATGCCAGGTCAGCCGGATCAACCGTAGCGCCATTGACAGTGGCACGGTAAGCCCGGCTGCCGTCGGGCGATGCCAGGAACACGTTCAACTCCAACCGCGTAGCATCTGTGCCGACCGTATCGGCATGAGCCCCCACCGGCACCTGACATCCCCCGCCCAACACCTCCAGAAACGACCGCTCGGCATTAACCGCCGCACCCGTCGCCAGATGGTGCGCCGAGGACACCACCTCGCGCATCCAGTCGTCGTCCGTGCGAATCTCCACCGCCATCGCGCCTTGGCCCGGCGGCGGGACAAATTCCTGCGGCGGCAGGTACTCGGTGATTACGTCAGCCATGCGCAAACGGAGCAACCCGGCGGCGGCCACCACCGTTCCGTCACATTCCTCTCCGCCGGCTTTGCGGAGCCGAGTCTCAACGTTGCCTCGAATCGGCACAATGGCAACGTCGGGACGGCTGCCGGCAATCTGGGCCGCCCGCCGTGGGCTGCTGGTGCCAATCAATCCCCCCGACGGATAATCCGCCAGACCCGTGCCCAGGTGCGTAACCAGCACATCTCGCGGGTCGGCCCGCTCCAGCACGGCCCCGATGGTCATTCCCGCCGGCAACACGGTGGGCATATCCTTCAGGCTGTGCACGGCCATGTCGATATCGCCGGCTTCCAGTCGGCGCTCAATCTCTTTGACAAACACACCAAGGCCCATTCCGGCCAACGGCGCCGTCTGATTGGCGTCTCCCTGGGTTGTAACGGTTACAACCTCAAAGGACACGTCCGGGAACGCTGCCTGCAGGATAGCCAGCGTCAAGTCAGTCTGGATCAGGGCCAGCCGGCTACCCCTGGTGCCCACCCGCACCACGGTGCGCGGCCCTTTACCGGCGGCCACGGCCTCTGCCGGGTTTGGTGGCGTCAGTGTCGAAGAGTTGTTGGGCCACCGGAAACACCGAACTGCTGTCGCCGGTGCGCAGGCCAACCGTCGGCTGATGCAGCAATTTCTTGACCAACGCAGCAGTCATGGCATGCAGCCGTTCCGCCATTGCTCCATCTGCATCGGCGCCCAGCTGTTTGAGCGTTCGCTCCACTTCCAGTCGTCGCACTTGCTCCGCGCGCTGCCGCATCGCCGCAACCAGTTCCAGCGTGTCCGACGAATTCCACCGCTCGACGAACCTGGTCCATTCCTCGTCGATAATTTCGGTCGCGGCCCTCACCTCGGCGTCCAGACTGTCCAGCGCGGTTTCTGCGACCTGGCCCAGCGCGTCAATGTCGTACAGCCGCACCCCATCCAGCTCCGCCACCGCGGGCTCGACATCGCGGGGAACGGCAATGTCAATCAGCATCAATGGATCTGAAGCGCCCCGGTTGCGCACGGCTTCGGACACCATCCCGGTATCTACCACGTAACCGGGCGAACCCGTGCTGCTAATTACCAAATCGGCGTCGGCCAGCGCGCTTTGCAGACCCTCAAAAGGCACCGCGACGCCGCCCAGCTCTTTCGCCAGGTCTTCCGCGCGCCACTGAGTACGGTTGGTAACGGTAATTGCCTTGACCCCAGCGTCGCCCAGCGCCCGAGCCACCATGCGACCGGCGTCGCCGGCCCCGATGACCAGCGCCCGACGATTATCCAGTCGGTCGAACATCCCCCTGGCAAGCTGCACGGCAGCCCGACTCACCGACCGCGAGTGGCGGCCAATGTTGGTTTCACGATGCACCCGTCGGCCGGCCCGCAAGGCGCCGTGGAACACCCTGGTTAACGGGCTCTGCACGGATCCCGTTTGGCTGGCCGTGCTGAAGGATGCCCGCACCTGACCCAAAATCTGCCGCTCGCCCACAATCATTGATTCCAGCCCGCCAGCAACCCGGAAAAGGTGCTGTACACACTCGCCTTCCCAAGCCTGGTACAGGTGCCGCTCCAGCGCCGGCCCTTCGATCCCCGAATAGCCAATCAGAAAATTACCGACGCGCCCCACGAGGCCAATATCGTCCCGGTCGTAAGTGTAAATCTCCGTGCGGTTGCAGGTGGACAGAATCACCGACTGCGGAACGTAGGCCGCGAGTTGTTCCAGCGCGTCGGGCAACTGTTCCCGCTCCACGCTCAACCGCTCGCGCACGTCCACCGGCGCCGTGCGGTGGTCCAAGCCCAGCACTAGCAGGCTCAACGTACCGCCTCAGCAGCTCGCAGGGCGGCCCGCTTCGCACAGCCCCCGGGACGGCATTTCGACAAATCAGAGCACATCTCCGGTATCTCCGAGTCCTGCAACTGATTCAGGATGATGGCGACCGCCTCAGCATCGCCGCCATTTCGCGTCAGTTCCAGCAGGCCCTCGGTGATGACACACTGCCAACGTGTCGGGTCGATGATCGTCCGTTGGTCCTTGATGACCCGCCTCGCCTGCGCCAGCGCGCCAGCCAGTTCGGCCCACTGCAACACCCGCGCCTCGGACAGAACTTCGCGCATTTTGCGCGCCAGAGCAGGGCTGGCCCCGCCGGTTGATATCGCCAGCGTTATCGGGTCCCGCCGCACTATCGACGGGGCGATAAACGAGCATTGGTCGGGGTCGTCAACGACATTCAGCAATACGCCCCTGGCCTCAGCTTCCTCATGAATCTGCCGATTCACGTGCCACACGTTGGTGGCGGCCACCGCGATGAATGCACCCTCCAGGTCTCCCGGCTCGTATTCTCGTTCCAGCCAGGTAACGTCCCGGCGCTGGGCGGCCCGCTTGATCCCATCAGTGGCTTCCGGACTGATCACCGTGATGCTGGCGCCGGCGTCCCTGAGGGCCGCAATTTTGCCCTGTGCAATGGTGCCGCCGCCCAAAATCACGCAGCACTTGCCAGTCAGGTTCAGGTAGACGGGATAATATTCAGGCATTTATGCAATCCAGACGTAAGCTAGAGATCGGCGAGTGAGCCAGGTACGGTAAAACGTCGGCGGGAACTGCCCGTGAGGGATGACCGTCCGTGGTGGATAACTGTACGTGATGGCTAACCGTCCGGCGTCGACGTCAGTCACCCACCGGCTCGGCCAATGCTTCGGCCTCCTCGGCAGTATCCCAAAACCGCTCGTAGTCTTCGACAAAGTAGCGAACGCGAGTCTTTTTGTACTCGCGCGTGCTGTAAAGCAGCAGGTTGTCGGTGATGCCGGTTGCCTCCGCAATATCCCTACCGATATCCTCGCACTCGTCCCGCGTCGGCGCGTGTACCATGGTGAAATGACTGTATTCCCAGTCCGGGAACGTAGGACGCTCGTAGCAGTGGGTCACCGCCGAATTCTGGGCCATTATCATGCCCACTTCCTCCGACCGTTCCGGCGGAACCTTCCACACAATCATAGCGTTGGCCCGGAACCCGGAGCGTCGGTGGTGCAGCACCGCGCTGAACCGACGCATCAATTTGCGCTCCTGGTACTCCGCCAACTGGGCGAACAACTCGGGCACGGACAACCCCAATCGAGCGGCCATCGGATCAAACGGGCGCGACACCAGCGGCAGGTCTTCCTGCGCCTCCCTGATCACGTCCTTGTCCCAGTCGGTGATCTGCTGCGCCTGGTTCCAGCCGGCCGACGGAATTTGCGGGTTGCCGATGCCATCGGGACTATAGTTGTGGGCGTCGCTGCGCTGCTTGACCATATCGAAGTTCACGCCAATCTTGAAAAAACGGATGGTCGGCATAACGCGAAACTCGATTGCATGGGTCTGTTCCGCCATCCATCGGACAGTCGCCTCAAGGTCGCCATCCGGCGGCACGGCCAGCGTGAACCAGAGGTTGTAGTAGGAACCTTCCCGGGCGTAGTTGTGGCTGACGCCGGGGTGTCGGTTGATGAAAATTGCCCCGCTGTGCAGGTCAAGGTCGGCATAGGCGAAGGCCACCAACGTAGTCTTGTAACCCAGCCGTCGCGTGTCGAAAATCGCGCTGACCTGACGCACCACGTTCTGGCGTTTCAACTCGGCCAGCCGCTCCAGAACATCCGCCTCGGCGATGCCCAGCTGCTCCGCGACCGCTCGGTACGGTTCTTCCGCGACCGGGAACTCGGTCTGGATAATGTTCAGTAGCTTGCGGTCCGTAATGTCCATCGTTCCGGTGGTCATCTCGCCTCTCTTTATTGCCGCCCGCCAGTTACGCGTTCTGGTCGGCTGCTGCGTTAATATCGGTCAACCTGGCCCCGTATGCGTCCACCAGACCCAGGAGCACCCGGTCGGAAATTTCAATCACCTGCTTCAACTGTTCCGGCCGCACCACTTCCACCACGGCCTGTCTAAAGAACAGGAACGCCTGCACGCTGTCGGACAGCGACACCGCGCGATCTGCCATTTCGGTACCGTATTCGTGGCCCAGCATGTGGCTCTCCGACAGGGTTTCACCTTTACGTCGGCCACGCCCCTTCAGCCCTTCCTGCAACAGCAGGGACAATAGCCGCCGGCCGAACAACCGCATGCGGTCGCGGCCCTCGGCCTGAAACCCGCCAATCCAGGTTTGCACCGATGGATCCATCTGGCTCAATTTGCGCCGGATTCGACGCAGCACCATCTCCTCCGGGTCGGGCCCGGTGGTTGTGGCGCTGACTGAACCCTGCATCAGGGCTTCGACGTCTTCGCGCAAGAACCGCCGATGTCCGCCCGGCGTCCGAAACACCGGCACACGACCCCGGTCGGCCCATTGGCGCAACGTGGCCTCATTGATGTCCAGCGTACGGCTAACTTCGCCCAACGACATCCAGCGCGATATATTCTGAGTACCCGTTGCCATTTAAAACCTGTAGAATTCTCAACAAACCGGTGCTGCCAATGAGTTTTGCGCCCAAATCCTAGCACAACGACATCCGAGGGTCAATTGAACCGGACGCTCATGCGTGCCCACTTTGTCATCGCGAGCGTACCGTGGCAATCCCGTCGCCGTAGCAACGGCGGTTCGTCGACGTATGTTCAATCTCATCAAGGTTGCCACGTCGCAATGTTCCTCGCAATGACAGATTAAGTGCGTACACGTGAGAATCGCAAGCCCTTGTGCGACGGCAATGGCGCGACGAAATTTGGCAGGCACAACGCGCCGGAAAATTTTGCGAAAGTGCTATAGTGTAATCGGCAACAGATGCTTACCGAGAGGACTCAGATACCGAGGACTGCCATGGTTCGCAAGCTCGAAATCGAGCGGAGCCGTTTGTTGACCCAGTTGGCCAAGCACCTGGGAAACAGCCCGGTGCTGGATGCCATGCGCCGTGTGCCGCGGGAACTGTTCGTCCCCGTCGACCAGCGCCATCTGGCCTACTGCAACATACCCCTGTCCATCGGCCACGGCCAGACCATCTCCCAGCCCTTCATGGTGGCCAAAGCGGCAGAGAGTCTGCAACTCAGTGGCGACGAGTTGGTCCTGGAAGTGGGTGCCGGCAGCGGATACCAGGCCGCCGTGCTAGCCGAATTGCTGCCCTTCGGCGCCGTCGTGTCCGTTGAACGCATACCGCAACTGGCTCAGCGCGCCCGAGAGAACCTCGCCCGCAGCGGCACTACCAACGTTGGTGTTGTTGACTCAGCAAGCACCCTCGGTTGTCCAGACCTGGGTCCGTACGATGCCATCCTGGTGTCCGCCGCTGCCCCCTCTGCCCCCAAAGCGCTGCTCAGCCAACTGACGCAAGCCGGACGGCTGGTAATACCCATCGGCGACCGTGAGGCTCAAACTCTGACTCGCGTACGCCGGGTTGCTGCGGGGTTCAAGGCGGAAAGCCTGGGCGTATGTCGCTATGTCCCCCTCCTAGGCGAGGGCGGCTGGCCAGACCAAGGTAGTGACGCCCGCGCCACCAACCTCGACGTCCTGCCTGTGTCATAATATCGGCACGATTTCGCCGACGCTGATGACTGCACGTCGACAACGGTGGCAATCTGCTCGGAACACCACGCATTTGGTCAATCACCCGCACCCTGCCGGAGGAAATATGGCCGGACAGATTCAAATCCGCCAGATCAACCACGTAACCACCATGGTCAAAGACACTGCCCGCGCGATGGAGTTTTACAACAACCTGCTGGGCATCAAGCAGATCCAGAGCCAGGTCGACAACCCCGCTATCACCTGGCTGCAGTTGGATAATGGCATCATGGTGCACCTTATCGAGACCGATGAGGCCCCAGCCAAACCCGGCAACATCCACCACGCTTTTCAGGTGGACGACCTTGAAGCCACCCAATCCACCCTGGAAGGCAATGGCTTCGACATTCTGCGCGGCGGGGTTCGCTACGACGGGCAAGCCTACTTCTTCATTTCCGACCCCGATGGCAACAGCGTGGAATTCTGCACCGCCTCGGGCTACGCTCCAGCGCCGGCCCGTCCCGCGTAACCCCTTTTTCAGCCCAATCCGTGATGGTCGAACCGGCGGTCGCTGACAACATCATCCTGGTGGGCTTCATGGCCACCGGAAAGAGCCACGTCGGTCGCATCATTTCCCGCGTCACCGAACGCCACATGGCGGATCTGGACGAGGAGATTGTGCGTCGGGCCGGTAAACCCATCCACAGCATATTCACCGAAGACGGCGAGGCCGTGTTCCGGGCCATGGAACGCCACGCCGCCATGTCCCTGTGTGAAGGTGGGGGCAAGATAATCTCTGCCGGCGGCGGCGCCTTCGCCCAGGAACTCACCCGTCAAATCCTGCTCGAAAGCGGTACGGTATTCTGCCTGACTGCACTTCCGGAAACCATCCACTACCGAATCACCCGCGGCAGCCCCAACTCGGCGGTACGGCCCATGCTGGGCGACGGCGACCCCCTGGAGCGCATCAGCCAGCTGCTCAACGAACGCGCCGATTCCTACGCCCGGGCGCACCACGCCGTCCCCACTGATGACCGCACTCCTGAGCAGGTCGCCGAACACGTCCTGCAAATCTTCGACGCCGCACGCAACTCTGAGCCGACCCAACCTCGTCTACAGTTCGCCAATCGGGAGGAAAACAATGACCAACTCTGACCTCGCCGCAACCGTACAGCACTCCGGCGGCAGCTATCCGGTGATTGCCGGCTGGGGCACTATCGAACGCCTCGGCGAACACCTGGCGGAGTTGGGACTCGGCAACACGGCCTACATCATCACCGATGAGAACGTGATGCGCCCCTACGGGCGGAACGCGCAATGGGCGTTGCAGCGGGCCGGCATCGCCGCTCATTGCTTCATCATACCGGCGGGCGAAACCAGCAAGTCATTCCAGCTGGCCCAGGAAATCTATGAATGGCTGGTCGGCCTGAAAGCCGAACGCGGACAGCCTATCGTTGCCATCGGCGGCGGCGTCGCCGGAGACCTTGGTGGTTTCATCGCCAGCACCTTCCTGCGGGGCGTGCCCTTCGTACAGGTTCCCACCAGCATGGCGGCGATGGTCGATGCCTCCATCGGCGGCAAAGTCGCCGTCAACCTGCCCCAGGCCAAAAACATGGTGGGCGCGTTCTACCAGCCCCGGGCCGTCCTCGCCGACGTGCAGGCCCTGTCCACCCTCGGCAAGCGCGAGCTGGCGGAAGGTTGGGCCGAAGCGATCAAACACGGCTTCATCCTGGACCCATCACTGGTGGACGTCTTCGAGGAACACGCCGAAGCTCTCATGGACGTTGAACCGGAAATATCCACCGAAGTTATCCGCCGCAGCATGGCCATCAAAGCCGACATCGTCAGCCAGGACGAGCGCGAAACCCTCGGCATCCGTATTCTGCTCAACTACGGCCACACCATCGGCCACGCTCTGGAAGCGTCCACCGAGTACGGACGCTTCATGCACGGCGAAGGCGTCTCGGTCGGCATGATGGGTGCGGCCCGCATCGCCCGCGAGATGGGCATGATTGGCGACGACATCGTGGACCGCCAGCGCACCCTGCTGCAAAGGTTCAATCTGCCCATCACCGCACCTGATATCGACCTGGATGCTGTACGAAGGGCCATGTCCCTGGACAAGAAAACCGTCGGCGGAGCCAACCGTTGGGTCTTGCTGGAGGATGTAGGTAGGGCCACCGTCCGCCGCGACATCCCCACCGACCTGGTGGACGACACCCTGGCCTGGCTGACGCAATAAACTCAACCCCTTACCGGGCCACCCATTACCGCGCCGCCCATTACTGTGCCACCCGGACCCGCCGCCGCCGCTCCGCTCGCAGCATCGCCAGCCGCCGCCCCCGCCGCAACTGTCTGCCGGCAGACACGGCCAACATACACAGGATGGCTACGGCCACCGCACCCGATGCTCCCAGCAGCAGCGCCTGCCCAACCTGGGCCAACACTGGGGAGTCCAGCAACTGAGCCAACTGGCGCAACCCGACGCCGATGCCGGCGTTCAGCACTGTAACACCGAATAAGCCCAGTATCCGGCTGGCGTTGACGAATCGCGTCGCCAGCGCGCCCAACTGGGTGCCCGCCGATGCCGAAGCAAACATGATGATCGCGATTACCGGGTCGACATGGCCGCCCAGGGAATACAGGAACGCCCCCAGCGTCCCGGTGATAATAATCTGAAACAAGTCGGTTCCGATGGCCACCGCCGTGGGTACCCCCAGCCCGTACACCAGAAACGGCATTAGCATGAACCCGCCGCCGGCTCCCAACAGCAGCGCAATGAATCCAATGACGAAACCGGCGGCCATCGGAACGAACGCCGACATTTCATCGATACCGGAATTGGGAAACGGAATCCGGGTCGAAACCCGCCCCTTGCCGGGCACCCAAATCGCTGCGGGGCCAATCCGCAAGTCGTGCAGCCGTTGCGCGATGCCGCCAACCTGAGCGCCAGTCGGTTTGCGAATGAGTCTCCGCAGCCAGCTGCCGGTCATCCACGAACCCAACCCCAGCAGCAGCACAAAATATACCAGCCCGATGACCAACCCACCCAGGCCAGCCTGCTCCAGCACGGCGTTCACCCGCTCCGCAATCAGCCCGCCCGGCACGGTGCCGCAAACGATGAGAATCGCCAGGCGCATATCAACGTTGCCCAACCGTCGGTGTCGCAGCGTGCTGGTAATCGCAGTGCCCATTACCATCAGCAGGCCAGTGCCCACCGCGTAGATGGTCGGCACGCCCAGCACCAGCAAACCGCCCGTGATGAGGAACCCGCCGCCGACGCCAAAAAAGCCGGTCATCGTTCCGACTATGATCCCCAGTAACGCCAGCAACAGCGGCGAGATGACAACGTCGGAGATGGGAAAATACACTGGAATTCGTCTGCCGGGTCAGGCGCGCCGGATTGAGCCGCAAACCCGCGCCGTCAATGACACAGCCCGCCCAACCAGATCCCAGAATACGAACAATCCCACCGCCGTAACTGCCATCAACGCCACCACCGAAACCGCCCAAATCCCAGCGTTGCCGCTCAACGCCACCAGGAAATCGGTTAAAACCAAGTACATCACGTATCCTTCAATCGGCACAGTCGATCGGCAGATTGCGTTCGGGTGGACACTGCGAGTAAATTGCCGGTATGACAACGGAAAAATTCAGTTTCAGCCTGCTCAAAACCGACGGCGCGGCGCGGCTTGGGCAGATTACCACGCCCCACGGCACCGCGCAAACGCCCATGTTCATGCCGGTTGCTACCCAGGCCACCGTCAAGGGACTCACCTTTGACGAGGTGCAGAGCGTGGGCGCCGAAACCGTCCTTTCCAACGCCTACCACCTCTACCTTCGGCCCGGCGTCGAACGCATCCGCGACGCCGGCGGCCTGCACCGTTTCATGGGCTGGCCCGGCCCGATTCTCACCGACAGCGGAGGCTATCAGGCGTTCAGCCTCGGCGCCCTGCGCCGCATCGACGACGACGGTATCCTGTTCCGCTCACACATCGACGGCAGCGAGCATCTGTTCACGCCCGCGGTGGCGGTTCGCAACCAGCAGGGCATCGGGGCCGACATCATAATGTGCTTCGACCAGTGCGTCTTCTCCGCCGGCGACCCAGCAGACGTGCGCGCCGCCATGGAACGCACCCATCGTTGGGCCAACGCCTGCTACGACACCCACGCCAGATCCGACCGCGCGGCAAGTCAGGCCCTGTTCGGCATCGTGCAGGGCGGAACGATGCCCGAGTTGCGCGCCGAATCCACCGATTTCATAACGTCGATTCCATTCGACGGCTACGCCATCGGCGGGCTGGCGGTGGGTGAGACCAAAGCCGAAATGCACCGTGTAACCGAACTCGTTTGCAACGGTTTGCCCGCCGACAAACCCCGCTACCTGATGGGCGTCGGCTCCCCCGAAGACCTGGTCAACGGCGTTGCCCAGGGTGTCGATATGTTCGATTGCGTACTGCCCACCCGGGTGGCGCGCAATGGCGCGTTGTTCACCCCTACCGGACGCATCAACATCGCCAACCGCCGTTACGCCGAGCAGGATTCACCGCTGGACGATAACTGTGACTGCATCACCTGCCAGAGCTACTCGGCGGCCTACCTGCGCCACCTGTACAAAGCCGGCGAGATGCTGGGCCCGCGCCTCGGTTCAATCCACAACCTGCGTTTCGTGCTAAGCCTCATGGAGCAACTGCGCGCCGCCATCGCCGCCGGACGGTTCGCCGAGTTCAGTGGCGCATTTTTGTCCAGCTACCAACCCACCGATGAACAGAGCCGACAATCCCAAAAACACCGTTGGATAGAGGAGCGGGGGGCCTGAAATTCCACCGCTGGCCCGCCCGTATCAATCCTCCCGTCGGTGCCCCAACAGCGCGGCCACGATGTCTCCGACCACGGCGTCGACGCGTTGACTGATGGCTGCCTCGTCCAGCGCCGCCACCGGGTGTTTAATGTACACCGAACCTTCGTAATCGGGTCGGCCCAACGATACGATGTGCTGTTCGGCAGCGGAGCAGAACGCCTCGGTATGCACCACCACCGTCCGCACGCCCCGATCTTCCAGTTCCACTGCATCGTGCAAACTGCGCGCCACGCAGCTACCTCAATCCCCCACCGCCGTAACCACGAAATCGCATTGCGCCAGTTCGTCGATAATCTCCGGCGCCGCCGGGGCCGAGAACACCCACTTGGCCAGCACCACCGAATCGGTCATGCCGTACCCGTCGGCCAGCTCCCTTCGGATGGCTTCCAGTATTACGTCGGCATTGCCTTTGTGATTGTCCAGGAACCCGCCGGTCAGACCTTCCAACGTCTCCAGCGGTGTCGCCGCGCGTCGCTCCGGTTCTTCCTGCCGGTCGGTGGGATCCAGCAACCCCAACGCGGCGATGCGGGATTGCAGATCGGAGTTGCCGTTGATCATTCTAAAATCTCCTGTCAAACTCGCGACATCTTACTAGACTTGGCAGAATTCAACCGACACGAACGGCTGCCGACGTAATCCGCGAACCCCAGCCTGGTATGTACAGCGAATGCCGACCCGGCCCGCCGGCAACCATGATGTGAATATCCTCCGCACGGCGCACCACCGGAACCATGGCGTCATCGTCGTTGCGGTCGATCCAGCGCGGCCACAGCGTGTTGCGGTGGGCATGACGCCCGTGGATGCCACCCAGTTTCAGGACCGACAGAGGCTGCCGCGCCAGTTCGTACAGGTACGACCGCACGTCGTTCTTGCTCCATCCGGCGCTGGCAATAATGTCAGCGTGTTCCGGACCCAGCACCAGCAGCACGTCGCCCATCACGTGGATGTTGTTGCAGCCGGGTATCGCCATCGACATCGCAAATGTGGTCAGCAGGTCCCTCGGATTGTCGGCTCCGTGGTTGTTCAGGTTGTGGGGCGCTTCCGCCGGGTGCACCGTCACCACCGACTCATCGGGGCCGTAGCCGTGGTCCACGTGATACGGGTCCCAGGGGTTATCCGCCTCGTTTTCAGCGATACAGTAGGTGTATTTGCCCGGGTGTCCGAACGTGGCGCGGTCTTCGTCGCCCGGCAACGCACCGCCCAGATTGGTGAGCGCCAGCTTGACCGCCCGCCCGATGGTTGCGTTGGCCCGGTTGCCCTGCCCGAAACAGTTGCCGGCGCCATTCATATCCAGGTCCCGCGCAATCGGCCCATTGACTACCACCAGCGGAGTGGCAATGTGCGTCGAACATTGCACCGACGCCAGGTTGAACCTGGGCAGCAGCAGCGCCTCAATCGCGGCAATCACTACCGGAAAATACTCCGGCAGACACCCCGCCATCACCGCGTTGGTCGCCAGCTTCTCCACCGTAGCTCGTCCGCCGCGGGGCGGTATCTCCCCCACCAGTTCCAGCGCCGACCGACCCGACACGTCCAGAAACGCCCGCACTCGCTCGGCAGTGGGCGGCACGATTGGCAACCCATCAGTCCACCCTGCTTCATAAGCCAGCGCCAGCACTTCGTCGTATGTGTCCACTCCGGTTGTCATCCTGGAGATACCTTACAAATACAGTCTGTCATCGGGAATTACTCGCTCACCCATAGGGTCAACCACCAGCGCCAGGTCCTCCAACGTCGTCGCCCCCATTAAATATTGGTCTGGTTGGCCCGAATATGACCCGGGCGATACGGTACCGGCCCTCGGCGGAAAACCCGGCCACACCCGTTTCGTACTCTACGACCTCGCCATTGGCGATTCGCATCCTCCGCGTTTCAAACGGTTCAATTCCCAGGTCGCGCAAAAAATTGGCCGGCATCGCCGAGTATGTCGAACCCGAATCCACCAAGGCATCAACGGTGACGGCAGCCGGGGTGAATGGATTGCTCACCTGCAAACGAACTTCCAACGTGCCCATGCCCGTTCCCCTTTCGTGTCTTCGATCCCCGCGCGTCATTATACAAGGGTGCGTATGCACCAGTCATCCACGGGGGTATTCTCTCGACACGCCTCGATTGTCAGTGTAAAAATCTCCCCGCTCATCCTGAGCCGAGAAACAACAATCGGTGGACAATCAGCGGGTAGTAAATATCGCTGGACAATCCATAGACTCTGGATGCCGCTGGGCCGTTGCTGTTTTGACGTGGCGGTCGCGATCCTCGGCAACCCTCTCCCGTTGGCGATATTCAACCAAACGCCCAGCGAATTGCATGGCGCAATCCCCCGGGCGTCAAACCTGATTCACACCACCGCGCCGGTGGTAACCGTTCGTGGGGCCGCGAATTACTTGAACTTCGGAATTACCTTGTCGGTGAGGATTCGCATGGTGTTCATCACGACGTCCCGCGGAACTGATGAAGTCCAGTTGACCTCGAACATGATCTCGTCGGTGCCGAAGTCCTCGCGGAGAACCTCGATCTTGTCGACCACTTCCTCCGGTGTCCCAAACAGGTTTACTTCCTCAGTCGCATCTGGGCTCGCCGCGCCGGCATCGGTGCTCCCGATACCCACCCGGCCGGAGTAATACCGCCTGGCCAGACTCATCAGTCCGTCAACTTCGCGCGTGGCCTCTTCCTTCGTGTCGGCTACCAGCGTCGGTATGCGAACCACGGTGGTGGGTTCGCCGGGGTGTCCGGCATCCCGCCAGGCCTGCTTGTAGCGCTTCACGTCCTCAATCAGAACCGTGGTTCCCCTGAGGTTGTGGGGTGAACTGCCCGCGCCCACGGCGATGCGATAGCCCTGCTCTCCCATGGGTACGAAGCTTTCCTGGCTGTCCACTGGCAACAGCATGGCCGGGTAGGGCTTCTGGTAGGGCTTGGGGATGGCGAGGTACGGCTCGTAGAATGCCGGGTAGTTGTAATACTTGCCTTCGAACCCGGAGAATTGATCCTCGGTCCAAAGCTGCTTCATAACTTCCAGGTATTCGAAAAACTGCTCGCGACGCGTATCGGAGCCACGCGTGCGCCCGCCGGCGCCGTAAATGAAGCGGCCTTTGCTGATCTGGTCAACAATGGCGACCTGCTCCGCGGTCTGGATGGGGTCCTCCATCATCAGGTTGTCGAACCCATATCTCTCGTGCGGGAGCGCTGATGCAGACACCGTCTCACCCGCCTGTCTCATCACCGGCCGGTGGATGGATGACCCAATTTTGATCCTTTCGGTGCGGGCCGCTATCACGGCGGATAGCATCAGAACCTGGGGATCCATGCTCGCCTGCTTGGAGAAGTGGCCTCCCCCGAGCCAGACGTAGTCCCACCCCATCTGCTCTACCGCGTCAATCTCTGCCCAGTTCTGAACGTAAGCCTCTTCCTCAAGGAGCTTCCCTCCGCTATATTCAGCGTCCCAGGGAACCTTGCCTCCCTCATATAAAGCGTTCCATGTGTTAAATAGTCCAAAGTCCATGTTCGCGCCCTCCTCCGTAAGCTGGCGTGTAAGTCCCTCTCGATGCCGTCAATGTAGCACTAGCGGTATACCGGGTCAACGCGAGGGCCGTCGACGGCCAGGGTCTTTCGATTGTCCCCGCATGTCATTGCGAGCGCAGCGTGGCAATCTCGTCGCCGCATCGACCAACGCTGTCGCCAGCGCACTTTTGACCGCTATGTTCCGATAATCGAAAGACCCTGCATCGGCGGCAATGTTGGAGGCTGGCGGCGTCACCGTTACGTTGGAACTCCCCCAGGTACCGGCGCCGGTGGTGACATTGCTCCCATCGTGCCGGCGCGTTGGATCTGGAACGAAAGTGGTCCGGTAGTCTCGGCCGTTGTGCTTGATACATCCGTGCGCTGTATCCTTGAGCGGCGTCGGCTTGGCATGGGTTTGTGGAAAGCCGGCCGATGACATTCCAGCCTCAGGAGGCCAAATCTTGGAGAAGGTCAGGAAAAATTATCCGGATATCGCCCCGTCGGGGCCCACCTTCAGCCGTGGCGTGCGAGTCGGCAACCTGCTGTTCATTGCCGGCTGCACCGCTCGCGGCACCGACGCTCAGGGTAAAGATCTGATGCAGCAGCTCAGGGTCACCCTGGACAGAATCACCCGGATCGTAGCCGAGGAAGGTGGAGATTCCTCCGATATCGTGAAAATTACCACTTTTGTCACCAGCATTCCCCACTGGCGGGCTCATCGCGAAGAGCAGGAAGCGTTGTTCGTGGAGTATTTCCGGGGTGAATACCCCGCCAACACTCTGGTTGAAATCACCGCCCTGGCCGAGGACGGCTTGGACGTGGAGATAGAGGCCATTGCCGAGTTGGGTTAGAGTTGGATTATTAGAGTCGAGAGTAAAGGATGTTCAGGGACAGAGAATTTGTCCTATAAGCGCAGCACGGGAATCCCCCGGTTGCCGCTGCGGGAGCGCCGAAACCAACCCGCACCCATGCGGGAATCATCGTGGCGTCACCGCCATGGCGTCAAAGGATTTCGTCACCATCTACTGGCGCCGTTCAATGATCGGTGGCGTTTGGTGTGCCCTGACCTGCTTCCAAAATGTTGACGTATGTCAACGTTAAGCATACGATGGTGCCGGTACCGGAAAAGGGACCGACGCAAGCCGACCTATATTGCGGTGCTAATCGGGTAATCATTTGCGTATACCACCTCGGTATGGATGCACACGGTAGGAAACCGTAAAAGAAAAGGGGTTGCCGAGTAACAACTGTTGAGACGTATTCAGGAGGAGAAAGAATGGCAGACAAAGACATCGCTTTAATGGCTCACTTGATGCGCCGCGCTGGTTTCGGGGCGACGTATGAAGAACTGGAAGCCCGTGTCGCCCAGGGCTACGAGGCCACTGTGGAGGAATTGCTGAATCCGGACACGCAGCCGGAGATTGAGCGCGACATTCTGATGCGCTATCAGCCACAGTGGGTTTCCCAAGCCGGACTGGAGGGTCAACAGGAAGAATGGACCTTCCGGATGATCAACACCAAGCGCCCGCTAGAGGAAAAGATTGCCCTCTTCTGGCACCAGATTTTCTGCACCGGACACGCCAAGTGCGAATATCCAAAGCAGCAGCAAATCGAGTTCGAAATGTTCCGCACCATGGGCATGGGCAACTTCCACGACCTGCTCCTGGGTTTATCCATGGACCCGGCAATGATGTTCTACCTGGACAACTGCATGAGCCACAAAGACGCCATCAATGAGAACTGGGGCCGCGAGCTCCTGGAATTGTTCTCGTTGGGCGTCGGAATGGACGGTCTGGACAACTATTCCGAGGATGACGTCCAGGAGTGCGCCCGCGCCTTCACCGGGTGGACGGTCACCAACTCGGTACCCAGGTACCCCTACGGCAAGTACGAGGCGGCCTTCATCTACGATCCGTCCGACCACGACTATGGCGAGAAGACGTTCCTGGGCGAATCCGGCAACTGGAACGGCGAGGACGTCGTCCGCATTATCGCCAGGCAGCCCGGCGCCGGCAGGTTCATTGCCAGGCATCTGTACAACTTCTTCGTCGCTGACGAGCCCCAGGTTCCCGCATGGAAGGACACTCCACCCCGGGACCCCGAAGCTGTCAAGATGCTCGAGGACGAGTACTTCCGCTCCAACTATGACGTCCGCTCGATGCTGCGGGTGCTCTTCAACTCCGACTTCTTCAAGGATGCTCGCTTCACCAAGGTGAAGAGCCCCACCGAAACCGTGGTCGGCACGATGCGCCTGGTTGGCGACTTCGAGATGCCCAAACCCGGTCTGAACGCCATGACCCTGACCATTCGTTACATGGGTCAGGATCTGCTCAACCCTCCGACGGTGGAGGGCTGGCATACCGGACGGGAGTGGATCGACAGCGGCACCCTGGTCGAGCGCATTAACTTCACCGCCGATGCAGTGGGTAACACCTCCCACCGTGGAGTACAGGCCATCATCAGCCGCCTGGGTTCCCAGGGAGCCACCATCTCGCCGGAACAGTTGGTCGACGGCTGCCTGGACATGCTGGGCGCATACGAGCTGGCCGATGTCACCCGCACCGAGCTGGTGTCGCTGGCCCACGGCGAAGGCGAGCTGCAGACTGGAAGCGACGAGTTCGGCCAAAGGGTCGGCCAGATGCTACAGTCCATCGTGGCCACCACCGAGTACCTATTCGCGTAACCGAGGAGGACTAAAGAAATGACATCCACCAAGAAAGACCCGGTGCTGGTGGTCCTCCAGTTGTCAGGGGGCAATGACGGACTGAACACGATCATCCCTTACGGCGATCCCCTGTATCTGGACAACCGGCCCAACGTAAGAATTCCAATCGACCAGGTCCTGCCTATCAACGACCAGATCGCCTTCAACCCGGCAATGGCGCCGGTGAAGCGTCTGTACGATGAGGGCAAGGTCGCCATCATCCAGGGCGTCGGATACCCCAACCCGAGCCGTTCCCACTTCCGCTCCATGGACATCTGGCACACCTGTGAGCCAGACAAAGTGGGCGATGAGGGCTGGCTGGGTCGGGCCGTGCGCGACTTGGACCCGCAGAAAGAAAACGTACTGACTGGCGTCAACTTCGGGCGCGGTCTCCCCAGGTCCCTGGTGGCCCCCGGTGTCCCCGTGGCTTCGGTAGGAAACCTCGAGACTTACGGCGTGCTGACCGGCATCGAAATCGAAGATCAGCGAGCCAAGGCCCTCGACGTGTTCTCCCGGGTCTACTCGCCCATGATCGGCCAGGGCCCGGTGCTGGACTACTTCGCTCACACCGGACTGGACGCGCTGGAAGGGGCTGACATTCTCAGCACCGCCCCCGCCATGTATTCCTCCAGCGTGGAGTACGGCGGCGACACCGTTGCCCAGTACATGCGCAACATCGCCCAGGTGCATCTGGCCAATTTGGGCACCAGGGTGTTCTACACCACGGCGCCCTACAACAGCTTCGACACCCACGCCGGCGAGCTATTGAACCACACTAGGCTGTGGAACGAGACCTCCCACGCGATTGCCGACTTCTACGACGATCTGAAAGAGCACAACGCTGGCGACAACGTGGTGCTGCTGGTCTTCACCGAGTTCGGACGCCGGGTTCACGACAACGGCTCCGGCACCGACCACGGTTCTGGAGGCGTGGCCTTCATGGTTGGTGAGTCGGTCAATGGCGGCCTCTACGGCGAATATCCTTCGCTGGAACAGGACAAGCTCCTGGAGGGCGACCTCCACTTCAACAACGACTTCCGTGGCCTCTATTCCACCCTCATGGAGAAGTGGATGGGCCTGGATGCCCAACCCATCGTGAACGGCACGTTCGAACAGATGGCGTTCATTTAGTCAGACACTTTGAGGTGAGTATGACTCCCACCAGAATATCGCACGTACAGCTCCAGTACAGCCACACCATCGGGCGTGGTGAGCAGTTCGGGCCCGGTTTCACCTACCCGGTGCATATGGCCCGCGGCGAAGACGACCTGATGTACGTCCTGTGCCGGTCTCCCGAGTACCGGCCCGAAGGCACCCGCATCGCGGTCTGCACCGTTGACGAGGAATACGTCAACGCCTTTGCCCGTGGCGTACCGCAGCAGGGCCCCCACGAGTACAACTTTGAAGACGGTTCCTTGGTCTGGCCCGTAACCGTGGCCATCTCCGGCAACGGTAACGTCTACGTTTCTGACGAATGGATGCATCGGATATCCATCTTCAGCGGCGACGGTGACTACATCGGAAAGTGGGAAGAGCGCCACGGCAGCGGTGAAGGTGAGTTGGACCGGCCCGCCGGTCTGGCCATCGACAACGACGACAACGTCTTCGTCGTTGATTGCAACAACCACCGCGTCCAAAAATTCACCCATGACGGAAAGTTCCTGGCCCAGTTCGGCAAGCAGGGCGATGGCGATGGCGAGTTCAACATGCCTTGGGGCATCACCATCGACAAACAGGGCAACATATTCATCGCCGACTGGCGGAACGACCGAATCCAGAAGTTCACCGCCGATGGCAAGTTCCTGATGAAGTTCGGTTCCTCCGGATCGGGCGAGGGGGAGTTCAACCGTCCCACCGACGTCGCCGTTGACAAGGACGGCATCATTTACGTCGCCGACTGGCTGAACGACCGCTTGCAGGTCTTTGATCCCGACGGCGATTTCGTTACCCTAAAGACTGGCGACGCAACCGTCTCCAAGTGGGGCAAGGACAAGCTGGACGCGAACCCCGAGATGTGGGGGGAGCGAGAGCGCGCGCAAGGACTGGAGCGAGAAAAGGATTTCTGGGCCCCCACCGGGGTAGAAGTTGACGATTCCAATGCGGTTTTCGTCTGTGAAGGACCTCGCAACCGCATCCAGGTTTACCGCAAGCAAGCTTCCACCTTCATGGGGCCTCGGCTGTAACTAACGGTACTAGACCCTTTGTGAAGGCCTCCGGAGAGAACCGGGTGAAAGCCTCTTATCTGGCTTCACTGGTGACCAACGGAGGCCTTCTCGTGTGTGATCAACGGTCATTATCCAGTGGCGTAAATCAATCGAACCTCCGGCGAGCCTGTTCGTCGTTGCAAGGATCATAGCGACGTGGCAATCCCGGTGGGGGACCCAACCCGTGTGGGGAAACACATTCCCACCGGAATGCAATTGCCTTGCCGGGCTTCCTTTAACAGATCGAGGTGGGTTCGCGTAATGGTCGCTTACCCTGTGCCCAGTCTGGGGTTGGCCCGTCGACCCGCCGTTGTCGACGTGGCAATCGCCGCCGAGTTTTCTACCTCCCGTTCAATACCGGATTCCAAGCTTTCAGGGAGCGAGTATCTGCCATGCCCATCAAGGTAGCCCGTGTACCCAACCTGGAATACGAGGCGTTTTATTTCGATATGGAACGCCGCGGCATTGAAATGCTAAACATGGAAGCCAACGCGGTGGCCGAGGCTCTGGAACAGGGAGAAATAGACGCCGGGCCGGTATCCCTGTTGGACACGTTTCGGGTGGCCCCAAAAGCCAATCCGATTAGCGGCTTCTGCGTCGCGTCGGTCGGGATGGGAGCATCCAGCGTACTGCTTTCAAAGACGCCCATTGAAGACTTGACCGGGGGACGAATCGCCCTTGGCGATGGCGACCCCACCTCAGTGACACTGTTGCGGGTGCTGCTGGCATTACAGCGCGAAGTAACACCGGCTGCTTTCGTCGATCTGCAGTCGGAACACGATGCTTTCCTGTTGACGGGCAATCTGGCCTTGCGCAACCGTCGGGGGGCGCGCGGATTCCCCCACCGCTACGACTTGGGCGAGCAATGGCAGGCGTGGACGGGTTTGCCCTTCGTATTCTCCCGATGGATGGCCAGTACGGAGATGGAGCGGCAAAACCGGGTTGTGCTCGAGGATGCCCTCTTCGTAGGGCAAGAAGACTGGATGAATAACCTCTACAAATCGATTGGGCCCCGCGACGACCTGCGGATGCTCCCACGGGAAGTGGTGGAGTACGTCCAGGGACTGAGGTTCTTCATCGGAGTGCCGGAAGAACGCGCCATCGCGCTGTTCCAAGACAAGATAGCATTGCTTGAAGATGTTTCAGCCTAAGTTGCCCGGTCGGGTGATTAGTAAACCTTATACTCCTCCAGCACCGCCGCATCCAGGTGCAGGCCCATGCCCGGCTCGGTGGGCGCCACTATTTCACCGTTGTCCCACTCCGGCAGCACGCTGTTGAGCTGGTAGTAAACCGGGTCGCGTTCTTCCTCGAACACCTCAACAAACAGACCGTGAGCGTGGGCCGGCAACAGTTGCACTGCGAGTTGCGGTTCCTCGTGGTGCGCCATCCTGACCCCGCGCATCTGCGCCGCTCCGGCCACGCGCCGCCACTCCGAGATACCACCACAGATCGCGGCGTCCACATTCAGGATGTCCACCGCCTCGGTATCCATCAGGCGCTGGGCACCCCAGGAACTGCTTTCGCCCTGGCCGGCGGCCACCGCAATACCCGTCCGCAGCCGCACCTGGCGCATATCGTTGTCGGCGTCCTGCCAGCGACACGGTTCCTCCAGCCAGGCCAGGCCCATCTCCTTCGCCGGCCCTGCAAACTCCAGCGCTTCGTCCAGCGTCCAGGCCTGGTTGGCGTCGCAAACCACGATGAAATCGTCGCCCAGCGCATCGCGGATGGCCCGCACTCGCAGCAGGTCATCGGCAACTGACACTCCGCCCACGTAATTGTTCAGGCCTGAGGGGAAGTGAGCAGTTGTCGGCAGGCGGTGAGGGGGTTGAAGCCTTGTACGCGCCAGGTGCCGAAGATTGAGGCCAGCGTCATCTTGGTGTTAGTGCCCGCTGCAGAGCGTGTGCCACCGCTGATTTTACGGCTGATTACCACCGGTCGCAGGCTGCGCTCGGCGGCGTTGTTGTCCGGCGGGACTTCCGGTTCAGCCACAAAGAGGAAGAGTTCCTTGATGTGGTTCTCCATGCGTCGGCACAGCCTGGGGGGGCGGCGCCGATGGGTCATCCTGGTAGGTACGGCAGAGGGCCAGCAGGCGCTGTTCCAGGGCCAGTTGGGCGGTGCGCCGTTGCTGCTCTTGCTGCCTGGCCGTTGCTGCTCTGAAGGATGGGTGAAGGCGGTCGCCTGACGGTAGAGTTGGTGGATGGCGTCAGCCCATTGGGCCAGCCGGTCATCATCGGGGTAGAGTGCGCGCAGGTCGTGGATGTCCCGCAACAGGTGGGCCCAACAGCGTTGCTTGGGGCCGTCGTGATGGTGATAGGCGGCGTAGAAGTCGCTGACCAGCACGCCAGCGAACTGATCGCCCAGGACCTCATCCACCACGGCCTTGCCGCGGCCCCGACGCAGGAAGTAGCGCTCGGTGGGGGTGCTGAAGGTCCACACGTAGCCGTTGTGTCCGTCCTCACGCCAGCCGGTCTCATCGGCATGGACCACCGGACTGCCTCGGATGCGTTCCAGAATGCCCGTCAGTTCAGCCTGGGCCTTGCGAGCCACCCTTTGCGTGGCGTCCACGATGGCTCCCAGGCTGAGGCGCAACCCATGCACGGTGTCCAGGTACCACTGGATGGTGCGGAAAGGCAGCCTGGCCTCCTCCCGCAGGGCGGCAATCAGGCTGATCAGGTTGACCCCCAGACGTTGCTTGCCCATCACCATGTTCTCCAGTTGCGCGGTGGGCGTACAACAGCGTTGGCACTGTGGGCAGGTGCGGGCGATATAAGCGTGCTCGGTTACCTGCCCCGGAACCCGGGGCAGGTCAATCACTTCCCGAGTGCGCTGGGTCCAGCCACCGGACAGCTGGGTTCCGCAGTCGGGACACTGTTCCACCACGTGTTCCACCCGCTGGGTGGGCGTCATGCGGGTGCGAGCAAAGCCGTGGGGCCGAGGCTTGCGTGGTTTCTTGGGCTGGGCCGGCTGCTGCTCGGCTTTGGGCTTCAGACCGGGCATCCTGCGGGTGCCGCCCAATTTGTCCCGCCCTTCCAACTGGGCGATCCGTTTCTCCAGGCTCTCGATGATGGCCTGTTGCCTCTCAATGATGGCAATCAGCACATCCCGGTCCGCAGTGCTGAGGTCGATTTCCGCATCCATCCCAGATATATGACATAACCACCTCCCCCAGCTCCAGCGATTCCCGACCAACCTTCGGCCAATTCACCTCTCCAAGTCTGAACTGTTACCCGCCCACCTTGAGCTTGACACCACCGATTCCCCGCTCGCGTTGGTGCAACAAATCCTGCACCATGTCCTCGGTGTCGCGTCCCTGCACGTAGTACGCAAACCGCACCACCGGGGCGCGGTCGGCATACCCACCCAGCAGGCGACCGCACCGGCACCCCCAGCGCCTTCCCGGTAATGTCCCACAGCGCCACGTCGATGGCGGCCACCGCGCGCATGGCAATTGCCTTGTCGGCAATGCGCGGCGTCAGCGCAAACATCTTCTGCCAGCACCGCTCGATGGCTGTGGGGTCCTCACCCACCACCGCTTCTTTCATCGGGCCTACCACCAGGTCCTTCAACAGATGGTAACCCGTCCGTTCATCGCCCGAATACACCTCGCTCACCAGCCCCTCATCGGTATGCACGCGGGTAACGATAGTACAGCGGGATTCAATCTGATACACACTGCCGCTGAAACGAGTGCTCAAGGGAATACGGACGATGTCCGCTTCCACATCGGTAATACGCATAGTTGCACCGCCTTTCATTATTGGGTCGAACATTCAATGGGTCGAACAATGGGTCGAATTCGAAAGAATTATACCGGGTCCGGCGATCTCAAACCTGTACCTGAAGGCAACGCGCCGCACCATGCGAGCTCCCTCACAATGCCTTAATATTTTCCCAGGTGCCCCATGGTACAATTCAATCAGAGGTAGATTCACACTCTGTTGGCTCACCGACGAGGCTATCATGAACACCATCAAAACATTTTTCCTGCTGATGATGCTCACCGGATTGCTGCTGCTCATCGGAGCCTATTTTGGCGGTGAGATGGGCATTATCATCGCTGTTGTATTGGCCGTGATGATGAATTTCGGGGCCTACTGGTTCAGCGACCGGATTGCGCTCGGCATGGCCCATGCCAAACAGATTACCGCCGAGGATAACCCCGATTTGTTCGCTTTGGTCGGCGAACAGGCTCAACTGGCCAATATGCCCATGCCCAACGTGTACGAAATCGACACCGATTCTCCAAACGCCTTCGCCACCGGACGCAACCCGCAGCACGCCACCGTCGCCGTAACCACGGGCATTCGGCGCATCCTGACTCGCGAAGAGTTGGCCGGCGTGATGGCTCACGAAATGGCCCACGTGGGCAATCGCGATACCCTCATCATGGGCGTGGTCGCCACCATCGCCGGAGCCATCTCCATGCTGGCGATCATGGCCCAGTTCGCCGCCATCTTCGGCGGCATGGGAGGGGGCGGACGCGACCGCGGCGGCAACATCATCAGCCTGCTTATCATCGCCATCGTCATGCCGCTGGCCGCCACCGTCATCCGGATGGCTATCTCCCGCGCCCGCGAATTCCAGGCCGACGCCACCGGCGCGCATAATTGCGGCAATCCGGAGGCCCTGGCGCGTGCGTTGGAGAAACTGGAGATGGGTGCCGAGGTTCGCCCCATGAAGGTCAATGAAGCAGCGTCCCATCTGTTCATCGTCAACCCGCTGAGCGGGCGTTCCATGGCCAGGCTATTCTCCACGCACCCGCCAATTGAAGAGCGGACGCGTCGCCTCCGCGAGATGAATATCCGCCCCAACTTCTAGCTGAACCAACTCCCCCAACCGATGTGCGGGCGACAATTGTGCCGCCCTCACCAACGTCAATCGAGAACGTCAATCGAGACCCAACCCATCAGAAAATGGCGATGGGATTCACCGGGCTGCCGGTTACGTGCCGCAACCGCAGCGGCCCTATCGACAGCATGAATTCCCATCGGTTGTGGCGGGCTGCCGCCTCGGCGATCTCTTCCAGATTGGCGTTGTCAATCAGCCAAACCCCCAGATACACCAGGCACGCGATGTGCAGCGGTGAAACGATGTTGGCATACTCGTTGGGCCGAATGTCGTTGGACGTGTCGGTGCCCAACATGGCGATGCCACGCTCCTTGAACCACGGCGCACAGGCCACATGGCAGGCCACCGACGGCTCCGTTGCTGGCAACGGCCCTTCCACCATGCGTCGGCGGTAGTTGCCCGTCCGCACCAGCAGAATATCACCCGTCTCTACGGTAACCACCAATTGCTTTTCCGCCGCGTCCAGGTCTTCCGGCATCACCGGCGCATCCGGAGGCAGCCAGTCGACACCGCGCACCCGGGCGATGTCCAGCAGAACCCCCCGCGTCACCAGCCCCTGAGCGGTAAGGTCAATCGCATGACTCTGGGCGCCATCTCGGGACGTAACCACTCCCGCCGGCACGCCGTTATACATCAGCCCATCGTAAGAGTAGTGCGAAAGCGCATCAATGTGCGTTATGGTCTGGCCGTGAAACACCATGCCGATGAACTCGGCCGCCCCGCGCCGGGAATTGCGCCGCTCCAGCGGGTCGGTATCACGACCCTCGCCGCTGTCCACCATGTACCGCTGCACCTGGAACGTGATGTCCGGCGTGATTTCAGTGGTGATGGGGCGAGCGCAGCTAACCGTTTCTCCGGATTGCACCAGCGCCGCCGCCTGCGTCCGTTTGGCCGGCGTAATCAAATTCAATGCGCCCAGCTCATCCTGTTGGCCCCAGCGACCCCAATTGTTTTCATTCCGGTACCATTCCAGCACCTCAGCTTCAGTCGGTATGCCTGCGAATGCCATCATTACCTCCAAGGGTTTTTCGGTGTCCATCCCTGGCCCGGGAATACGCGTAGCTCGGAATATACGAGCGCCCCGGCGGGTGTGGACGCCGGTGTATCTAAACCCCGGTCTCATGCGTACCCACTCTGTCATTGCGAGCGTAGCGTAGCAATCCGGTCCAGCACCTCAGCTTCAGTCGGTATGCCTGCGAATGCCATCATTACCTCCAAGGGTTTTTCGGTGTCCATCCCTGGCCCGGGAATACGCGTAGCTCGGAATATACGAGCGCCCCGGCGGGTGTGGACGCCGGTGTATCTAAACCCCGGTCTCATGCGTACCCACTCTGTCATTGCGAGCGTAGCGTAGCAATCCGTCGCCGTTAGGAACGGCGGTTCGTCGACGTGTGTTCAGCGTCATCGAGATTGCCACGTCCCTCGACGAGCTCGGGGTCAGCGGGCGCTCCTCGCATTGACAGATTAAAGCGGGTATGCGTGAGAGACCCCGGCGTATGTACATTGACCGCGCGTCTTGCTCCCGCGACGTTGAGCCGCATTTTACACCACGCCAGCCCGCCAAACCTGGCGCTGCCGGTGCAGTTTACACCGCCGCGTCCCCAAGCCGGGCCCCGACGAATTGCGGGTATCCACGCAGGAACTCGGCGGTATCTGCGGCGCGCTTCCCTTCGACTTGCAGCCGCCCCACACCCAGCAGGCCGTCGCCGGTGCCGATGGCAATACTTGACGAACTCGTGCCTACCACCACCCCCGCATCGACGCCATCCCCGTCAATCGCTTCGGCGGCCAATATCTTGACCTCGATGCCGTTCCAACGAGTGTGCAGGCCGGGCCACGGGGTGTAGGCGCGCAATCGACGGGCCAGCGTTATGGCCGACAGCGTCCAGTCGACCGCACCGTCCGCCCGCTCGATCTTGGTCGTGTAGGTGGCCAGCGCATCATCCTGCGGACTTGCCTGGATAGCGCCAGCCAGCCAGCCGGGTAGAGATTCGTTCAGGAGGTCAACGCCGTCCGCGAACAGTGTAGCCGTCAGCGAAATTGCGTCGTCGTGCCAGGATACCGGCCGCTGCCGCTGGGCGATAATCGGCCCCGTGTCCATCCCTTCGTCCAACAGCATCAGCGTAACGCCGGTGGTCTCGTCGCCAGCCAGTATGGTGCTCACCACCGGCGACGGCCCCCGGTGTCTGGGTAGCAACGACGGGTGTAGATTCAGGCAGCCGAAACGCGGCAGGCCAAGCACGTCGGGTGGCAGGATACGCCCGTAGGCTGCCACCACTATCACATCGGCCTCGAACCCGGCCAGTTCCGCAACCGCATTGGAGTTTCGCAGCGTGGCCGGCTGCGCCACCGGGATGCCCAGCTCCAGCGCGCGTTGTTTCACTGGCGCTGGCGCCAGCGACCGCCCCCGTCCTCGCGGCCGGTCGGGAGGAACGTAAGCGGCGACCACGTTTAGCGCAGGATTGGCCGCCAGTCCATCCAGCACCGGTACCACGAAATCCGGTGTACCCATAAACGCAACGCGGCAACGCGACGGGGTTCCGGCAACACTGACGGAATTTGTTCCGGAATTTATTGTGGATCGGGCTGTAAAATGGGTTGACAAGTCTGTCTCCCAACTGTAGATTGAGCGTAACCGCGCTCGTGCGGAATTTGAGTAAGGAGGTGAAGGCTAATGAAACACAGTTTAACATGCTGGGGCGATGGTAGGCACCAGTCTGGACACGATGGGGTGAAAGTCTCTTAGCGTCATCGCTTACGAAAAGTTGGCATTTAGCCCGTTCGTCGGGCCCAGACCAGTGTCTACCGTCGCCCCAGGGTTCTTGGGGATACCGGTTTAACAAAGGTCCAGTCTGGGCCCGATATTTTTTCACTCAACAGCAAAGTGAATCGTTGCTGCGGCGGTACGTTCGCAGTATTAGCCAGAGATCACGCTTTACGCTTCCCAATTTGCAAGTAACGTACCATTCCCTTACATTATTCCCCAAATTACTACGGAAATCGTCGTTGGAGTAAAAATGCTACGGATTCGACTGAGGAGAGTAGGAAAGAAAGGCCGCCCATATTACCGAATAGTCGTCACCGATCAGCGCAACCCGCGTGATGGCGCATACATCGATGGCATCGGTCATTATGACCCCATGGCGGACCCGCCGGCGGTAACACTGGACGCAGACCGGGCGGTGGAGTGGCTGCGCAAAGGCGCTCAACCCTCCGACCCAGTGCGTCGCATCTTCGATTTCAACGGCATCCTCAGCAAGGTTCACGCGGATGAAAGATCTGATTGAGTTTATCGCCCAGTCGCTGACCTCAAACCCGGAAGCAGTTCGGGTCACTGAGTCCGACGAAGGCGACCAAATCGTTATACGCCTGGAAGTCGCGCCAGAGGACAAGGGTAAAGTCATCGGGCGGCAGGGACGAATGGCCCAGGCAATGCGAGTCCTGCTCCGGGTAGCCGCCGTCAAAGACGGCACGCGCGCAGTGCTGGAGATTGTCTAGCCGAAATCGCTCCCGGCGCAATCCCCGGCCAACGCCTCACAATAGCCGGGCTTCAGATGATGCCCCGGCACCGGCAGACCACCAGGTGGTGGTGGGTCGCGTGATCAGAAATCAAGGACTCGACGGCGCATTGCGTATCAAATGCCATTCCGATAATCCCCAGCGATTCCAGGCCGGCAATTCAGTGACCGTCGGTGACGCCGAGCGCGCCATCGTCTCCTGCCAATCCCTTCCGGGCGAGTACGCCATCCTGCGTCTGGATGGCATCGTCGACGTCCAAACCGCCCAACTCCTTGCCGGGCAGTGGTTATACGCCGCCACCGATTCCGGCCCGGAACTACCCCCCGGCGAGTACTACCATTACCAGCTGGTCGGCCTGCAGGTAACCACCGACGAAGGCGAAAACCTCGGCCAGATCCGCGAAGTCCTGATCACCGGCAGCAACGACGTCTACGTAGTCGAATCCAGCGAAGGCGCCGAGATATTACTGCCCGCAGTACACCACGTCGTGAAGCAAATCGACATCGCCGCCGGACAAGTGCTGGTCCACCTCATCAACGGCCTGCGCTAACCCGCAACCAAATCCGGCAATCCCGGGTGTTTGGTCGTCAAATAGCGATCCCCTCCACCTGGACTTGGTCCGGAGCGAGGGTGAACCACCCTAATCCCCCACCGCGCCGGCGGCGTGCCGTTCCGAGTGGGCGTGCTGATGCTCAGCCTCGTCGGCAAACTCGTGGTCTTCGCAAGCCACCCAACGGGAGCCGTCGGCGAACCACTCCTTCTTCCAGATGGGCACAATCGTCTTGATACGATTCACCGCCTCGTGGCATGCTTCAAACGCTTCACGACGGTGCGGCGACGCCACCGCAACCACCAGGCTGATGTGCCCCACGTCCACTCGACCCGTCCGGTGGGCGATTGCCACGTCCTCAATGCCGTAATCCGCGCACAGGCTGGCCCGCACCTCTTCCAGCTTCTTCACCGCCATTGCGTCGTAAGCCTCGTACTCCAGCCGCGTAACCGTCTTGCCGCCAAAATTATCCCGAGTAGTGCCCAGAAAGGTAACCACGGCCCCATTGCCATCGCGCCGCACCGATTCGGTGACTGCATCCGCATCCAGTGGTGCGTCCGTCAATATGATCATCGTTCAGAAACCTCCACTAACCGCGACCCCCACTAACGGGAGGTATCAGGCACACTTCGTCGCCCGCCCGCAAAGTCTGGTCATCGTCAGCATACTCGGCGTTCACCGCCACCACAATGCGTACTTCGGGCGGCGCCAGTCGCGGATAGTCGGTTCGCACGGCAGCCGTAAGGTCGCCCACCGTGCTGTCGTCCGGCAGTTCTACCGACACCAGCGCAGCCCCGGCCCTTTCCCGATACAGCGCAAACAGTCGTACTTCAATACGCATCACGCTAAAATTATGGCCGTATTCCAACGGCGCGTCAATCAACGCCCCACAACGGCAGGGCAATCGCGTCTTATCCGAGGAGTACTTTTAGCAGGTAGTCTTCACGCCAACCGGCGTTGAGGCGTTTGCCTTGGATGCCCACTTTCAGGGTGTTCTCGTTTTTCAGCAGGTTGTGGGAGATCTGACGCAGGGTGGCCAGGTTCTGTGGTCCGTGGGCCTTGCGCACTCGGCACTGGTCTTCTCGAAAGGTTACATCCAAAGTCCAATGCAGTGAGTTCTCGATGCTCCAATGGCTCCTGACGGCAGCCAGCAGTTGTCCTGCTGGGGCCGCCCGGCTGCTGATGTAGTAGCGAGGTTGACTGATAGCGCCGGCTGCGGTCTCACGATGGCCGACCACTTTGATGGCGGCCTTCAGTTGGGGCCATTGCCCGTGGGGGTTGATGTAGTCCAGGCAATCCGTCTCGGTGATGGTCCAGCATTCCCGCCGTTCCACCCGTCCGTGTCCCTTGTTCACGGTCTGGGAGTAGTCGTAGGGCACCCCGTCAAAGCCCAATGCTTCCGCCCCCTCGAACAGGTCTCGGATGCCCTCGTGGAGTTGTCCTTGATTCTCCTTCACCGCCAGCACGTAATCGGCCCCGCCGTCCACGATCTGCTGGGCAATCTCCCGCTGGCAGCCCATGGCGTCAATGGTCACGATGCAGCCTTGCAGATCCAGCAAGTCCAGCAGTTGGGGAATGGCGGTGATCTCATTGGACTTCTCCGCCGTCCTGACCTGACCTAAAGTCAGGGTGTTCTGCGTGGCCCAAGCGCTGACCAGATGCATGGCTCCCTTGCCACCCGCGCAGTCGTGAGAACGCCGGGCCGTCTTCCCGTCAATGGCCACCACCTCCTCGGGCAGCAACTCAGCGATGGCTTGGGTCCAGGCCATGAAGCAACTCTGGAACTGCTCTGGGTCCAGACGGGCAAAAACATCGCCGAAGGTGTCAGGGGAGGGAATCCCCCGGGCAGCTCCAGAAAGGTTTGGAACCATTCCAGCTTGCTCCTGCCGAAGAGCTCCACATGCACCCAGGAATCGGCTCCGCAGATGATGGCGCAAATGGCGATGGCGATGATGTCCACCAGTTTGTGGCGTCGGGTGCGTTCCACCCTGGGGTCGTCCAGATCAGCGAAATGATCCAGGACCGATACATGATACGATTCTGCCATGGTCCGTTGCCCTCTCTCGTTTTATCGAATCGAGCAACATTAGCATAATTCTAAAAATTATCATTAAGACGCGATTGCCCTGCCCACAACGGCAGGGGTAACTGTTCAGACTTGTGGGGGATCTACGGGCCATCAGGCCTCTCACAGAGGGGCAGCCAAGCACGGAATTTGCTTTGCAAGCCGACTCGTCCCCTCAAACGTGAACAGTTACCGGCAGGGTCTTTCGATTGTCCCCGAATGTCATTGCGAGCGCAGCGTGGCAATCTCGTAGCCGCATCGACCAACGCTGTCGCCAGCTCACCTTTGACAGCTACGTTCCGATAATCGAAATGCCTTGCCGCATCGGTGCCATCGCGCGCCGCCAGGCGCGGTGTATCATACCCATCAACACCAAGATTGCCCCAACCTACGGTAAACCCCCGCCGCACACCAGCCGACGAGTTGCCGTCCAGGAAATTGTCTGGCACAGGATAATTTTAGATGCAGGAGAAATTTAGACGATGGTAGATCGCGACCGACTCACCCGTTCCCTCATCGACCTGATCCACATCGACAGCCCCACCGGAGAAGAGGACGCCGTTGATGCCCACCTCACGCGTTGGCTTACGGACTTGGGTGCTGAAGTGCGCCACGACGATTACGGCAATCTAATCGCCGACCTTGCCGGCACTTCGCAACCCGTCAGTCCCGACGCCGTGATGCTGTCCGCCCACATGGACACCGTAGAACCTGGCCGGGGCATCAAACCCTCGCTGGATGCTAACGGCGACACCCTGCACTCAGACGGCACTACCATCCTCGGTGGCGACTGTAAAGCCGGTCTGGCCATCGTAATGGAAGGCCTGGTCGCCGCCATCGAGTCCGGCCAACCGCGCCGACCCGTGCAGGTCGTGTTCTCCCGCGCTGAGGAAGGCGGGCTGAATGGCGCCCGCAACCTGGACTATTCCCTCGTTAAGGCCACCACTGGCATGGTGTTCGACGGCGAGGGCCCGGTCAGCCGCATCTGCGTGGGCGCTCCGGCGCAGAACATCGTGCAGTGCAACATCACCGGCGTTGCCGCTCACGCTGGTTTGGAACCGGAAAACGGCACGTCGGCCTTGCTCGTTGCTGCCCACATCCTCACCAGGCTGCCCCTCGGTCGCATCGACCATGAAACCACCAGCAACATCGGGGTCCTTAACGGCGGCCTCAAGCGCAACATCGTGCCCGAATCGGCCTTCCTGGACGGCGAAATCCGATCCCGCGACCAGGCCAAGCTGGACAACTACACCCGGGAATTCCACCGCGCCTTCGACCAGGCCGCCCAGCTGTTCCCCAACGCCAGCGTTGATCTCAACATCTGGAGCCAGTACCGCGCCTACCAGGTGCCCCACGATCACCCGGCGCTAACCGACATCGCCCGCGCCGTAACCCACATCGGACTCACACCGGCGCTGGAAACCACCGGTGGCGGCTCAGATTCCAACGTGTTCTTCGAGCATGGCATCGTCGCGCTACCCGTCGGCATTGGCGTCCGCGATTTCCACACCACCCGCGAAACCGCCAGCATCAGCGAAGTGTTCGACGGCGCCCGCGCCTGCCAGGCGTTCATCGCCGCCGCCTGAGCGGCGGATCGGGCGAACATCCGCCCCGCCAACGCAACCAGCCGACACAACCAGCCGACATTGGCGGGGGTGATCTCCCCGGTGGCGCAATCCGCGTTGCTTGACAGCCGGATGGCAGTTGGTTACATTCTGTCATCGTTGGCACACATAGCCCCTTCTGTTACAAGTCGCGCCGCGCTGCCCCTCCAATTCCACTGTTCGGCAGGCCACACACCATGGGCACATCACCAACCGCTTCGGCGGCGTCTCAACAACCGAGTCGCCTGCCTCTTACCACCTCGCCAAGCGTCGGCCCGGCTTTGCCGGGAATGTTCGACCGCTACCGTTCCCACGTGGAACAGGCGATGGCCGGAAGCGTCCCGTCCGCTGAGCAACACGTCGTAAACAGCCTGCTCCGATACCACCTCGGCTGGTCCGACCGGAACGGCGTACCTTCGTCCACGCCCGCATCCCAGGGCAAGGCGCTGCGTCCCACCCTCTGCATCTTCGCCTGCGAGGCCCTGCAGGGTGAACCCGGCCAAGCCGCTCCGGCCGCCGCTGCCCTGGAGCTCATCCACAACTTCTCCCTCGTTCACGATGACATCCAGGACGAGGGTTATGAACGCCGCCACCAACCGACCGTGTGGGCGCTCTGGGGTACACCACGGGCCCTGGTCGCCGGCGATGCGATGCAATCCCTGGGCGATCTGGCCACACTTGGGTTCAATGACGGCATACCCGCCAACACCGCAATACGCGTGTCCAGTCTGCTTACGGACAGCTATCTGGAGATGATCGAAGGCCAGTGCCGCGACCTGCAGTTCGAACAGCGCGACACCATTACCGACGACGAATATCTGGACATGATTGCCCTCAAAACCGGCGCGCTCATCCGGTGCAGCATGGAAATCGGGGCCACCATCGCCACCGATGACGCAGCAACCATCAGCGGCGTCGCACGCTTCGGACGCTCCGTGGGCCGCCTGTTCCAGATCCGCGATGACTACCTCGGCGTCTGGGGCGACGAAGCCATCACCGGCAAGTCCACCGACAGCGACATCGTGCAGCGCAAGAAGAGCTACCCCATCGTGTTCGCCTTTCAGGAAACCACCGGCGCCGCCCGCTCCGAGTTGCTCCGTCTCTACGCCCAGGAATCGCTGGACGAACCAGACGTCGACCAGGTTATGGAGCTGCTACACGAAATCGGCGCCGCCGGCCACACCGACCACCTCACCGAAATTACCGCCGACGAAGCCCGCTCAGCTTTGGCAATGCTCGAACTGCCGCCCTGGGCAACGCAGGATGCCGAAAATCTCGTCGATTTTCTCGCCCACCGTCTGTTTTAGCGCGGTTGCCGACGGCGCATTGGCAGCGCGAATCTGCTCATAAGACAGTTACAAATGGATAACTAACGGGAGACCCCAAATGGTGCAAACCCTGAAAGACCAACCCGCCGCGATCAAACCCGCGAAGCGCCCTCTGGAACTGGGGGTGAAGACGGGTTGGTACATCCTCAAAAACCGCCTGCGGGGACGCAAACGATTCCCTCTCGTAACCATGCTGGAGCCTCTAGAAATGTGTAACCTGGCCTGCGTTGGCTGCGGGCGCATCCGGGAATACCGCGGCGTTTTGGACAAGATGATGTCCGTCGACGAAGCCCTCGATGCGGTTCACAAGGCCGGCGCACCCATCGTTTCCATCGCCGGCGGCGAACCCACCATCCACCCGCATATCGACCAGATAATCAACGCGCTGGTGGCCCAAAAATACTTCGTCTACTGCTGCACCAACGCTCTGCTCCTCGAGAGAATGCTCAAGAAAATCCCGCCGTCCAAATACTTCTGCTGGGTCATACACATGGATGGCATGGAGGAAAAGCACGACGAATCGGTGGCCCGCTCCGGTGTGTTTCGCCGCGCCATTGATGGCATCCAGATGGCCGTCGAGCAGGGTTATCGGGTTTGTACCAACACCACCGTGTTCCGCAACAGCGATGTGGACGACCTGCGCGAAATGTTCCGCTACGTCAGCGACCTCGGCGTCGAGGGATCAATGATTTCACCCGGCTATGACTTCGAGGACGCCCCCGACCAGGACCTGTTCCTGACTCGTCAGGAATCTCGCAACGTATTCCGCGACCTGCTGGATCCTGCCCGCACGGATGGGATGCGGCTCTACAACAACCCGCTGTACCTCAACTTCCTGCGGGGCGAACGCGAGTACCAGTGCACCGCCTGGTCCAACCCCACTTACACCGTGATGGGGTGGCGCAAGCCCTGCTACCCGCTGGCCGATGAGCACACCGATAATGTGGAAGACCTCTACGAGCCCCAGCTCTGGGAAGAGAAGTACGGCGTTGGACGCGACCCGCGTTGCGCGAATTGCATGATGCACTGCGGTTTCGAGTCGGCCACCATCTTCAACGCCATCGGCAAACCCAAAGATTGGGTAACCCTCGTCAAGTCCGGCTCGGCTCACCGGGGCGGCATCAGTGTTGGTTGACCCCAGGCCGCAACCGCCAGATACGGCGCTCGCCCCTCGCCGTGGTGACTAACCCTCCGCTTCCTACGGAACATCCTGCGATGCTGGCAATCCTTGCACCAATGGACACGGAACTCACCGGCATCCGGCGACACCTCGGATCGCCAGGGTGGGCCCACGTTTCGTTGCACCTGACCGGCATCGGACCCACGGCCACGGTGAACAGTGTTTTGGCCATCGCAGCCGCCAGTCCGGATGCGGCGCGGCCCGATGCCATGATAATGGTCGGATTCTGCGGCGCCACCGATCCTTCCCTTCGCACCGGCGACCTGCACATCGCCAGGTCGTTTCGCCGATCCGACCAACCCGGCGAAATTCCAGCCGACCCCAACCTGCATCTGGCGCTTTGCGCCGCGACCCGCCGCCGTGTTAACAACGTAACCCATGACAAAAAAGTAACCACGCAACCGTCCGCCACGGTATCCGCCGTTGCCGACGCTGCTACGAAAGCCGGCCTCTGGCAGTCCTTGGGTGCAACTTCGGTCAACATGGAGGACTACTGGGCCGCCCAGGTTGCCGCCGACGCCGGTATCCCCTTTGCGTCCGTCCGCGTCGTCCTCGACACCGCCCAGCAAACCCTGCCCGACTACGTGACCACGGGCGGAAGTACCACAATGGTCGCCATTTCCTCCGTCACCCACCCACGGCGCCTGCTACGGCTGACCCAACTGGCCCGGCAGGTTCGGGTGGCCCGGCGCAGTCTCACCCGGTGCATGTCCAACTTCGTAGACTCGCCGCATTCCGCGCAACCGCTCACGATGGCGGCCAACGCATGACCAGCCTGGTAACCGGCGCGACCGGATTCGTGGGCGGCAACGTCGCCCGCGCACTCTGGAAGCGCGGCGACGACGTCCGCGCCCTCGTCCGCCCCGGCGCCAACGAGGCGACGATCCGGGATACTTCAATCCAGCGATACCCGGGCGACCTGCTGGACGTCGACTCGCTGCGACGCGCCGTCGCGGGATGCAGGTTCGTTTACCACTGCGCTGCCACCTACTCGTTCTGGGCCCGACGCCCCGCCGATATTTACCGCTCCAACGTGGAAGGCACGCGCAACATCCTCACCGCCGCCCAGGAAGCCGGCGTTGAGCGCCTGGTGTTCACCAGCTCGGTTTCAACCATCGGCTTGCCCCAGGAACCCGGCGGCAGCATCGACTCAACCAGGTTGGCCAACGCAGCCGTGTTGGGTGATCCAGGAATTTTGGGTGATGAAAACACGCCGCTAGACCCGTCGCATCTGGTCGGACACTACAAACGCTCCAAGTACCAGTCCGAGCAGTTGGCCCTGCAAGCCAACGGGGATGGCCTTCCGGTGGTCGTAGTCAATCCCTGCGCTCCGGTCGGCAAGTGGGATGTCAAACCCACGCCAACCGGACGCATCCCCCTTGACTTCGCCCGCGGCCGTATCCCAGGCTACCTCAATACCGGCCTCAACCTCGTGGACGTGGCCGATGTGGCCGATGGGCACATCCTGGCGATGGAGCGAGGTGAACCCGGCCACCGCTACATCCTGGGCAGCCGCAATCTCACGCTGCAGCAGATTTTCGCGATGCTGGCCGACATCACGGGCCGGCGCGCTCCGCGTTGGCGCTTCCCCTACTGGCTGGTCATGGGCGCGGCCTATCTTGACCAGGCGGTGGAAGGCGGCATAATGCACCGCCAGCCCACCATCCCGGTAGAAGGCATCAAGGTGTCCCAACGCCCCATGTACGTTACCAGCCACAAGGCAATCACCCAGCTCGGTATGCCGCAAAATTCGGTGGAATCTGCACTGGCAAAAGCTATCCGCTGGTTCACCGATCACGGATACTTGCAGGGTGACCGTTAGGTTCTGACAATACCGGACGCCAATGGTACAGCAGCAGCAAATACCAACGGAACAGCGCACCAATGGGTCTGCGCCGTCGCAATCGGCGCTGGATTCGGCAATTGCTCGCCTGCAGCAATTCTTCCGTGGCGAACAGTACGCTGGCGGATACTGGTGGGCCGAGCTGGAATCCAACAACACCATGGAAGCCGAGTACGTTATGTTGTGCCGCTTCCTGGGTCGCCGCAACCCCGCCCGCGAGCGGCAAATCATCAACTACCTGCTCAGCAAGCAGCGCGCGGACGGCTCCTGGGCCATCTACTACGGCGCGCCCGGCGACCTTTCCACCACCGTGGAATGCTACTTCGCCCTCAAACTGTGCGGGGAACTTCCTGACGCTGACCATATGCGCCGCGCCCGCGAATTCATCCTGGACCGCGGCGGACTCCCGGCAGCCCGGATGTTTACCCGCATCTGGCTATCGCTGTTCGGTCAGTGGAAATGGAGCGGCACCCCCCGGCTGCTGCCGGAAATGCTGCTCGTACCCAACTGGGCGCCGTTCAACATCTACCGCTTCGCCAGCTGGGCCCGCGGCTGCATCGTTCCGCTGTCCATTGTGTCGGCTCGGCAGCCCGTGCGCCAGATTCCGCCCGAACATACCATTGACGAGTTGTTGCCCGACGGCCCGGAAGGCACCGACTATTCACTGCCCACACCCCCCGGTTTTAACCTCGCCAGGCTGCTGGTGGTCGCCGAAAAGAGCGTTGTTTCTCTGTACAACCGTCTCCCCTCCAACCCCGTCCGCCGGTGGGCCGAGCACAAGGCAATCCGCTGGATTCTCGAACACCAGGAGCAGGACGGCAGCTGGGGCGGAATCCAGCCACCCTGGGTCTACAGTCTTATTGCCCTCAGCACCTACGGTTACGCCGATGATCACCCGGCAATCCAGCGCGGCTTCAGCGGACTCGAGGGATTTGGCATACAGAAACGCGACCAGTGGACGATTCAAGGCTGCATCTCGCCCGTGTGGGACACTTGCCTGATTATGCAAGCCCTCGCCGAGAGCGGCGTGCCGGTCGACGACCCCATGCTGCAAGCAGCTACCCGCTGGATCCTCGACCAGCAAATTCTGGACGGCGGCGACTGGCAGGTGCAGGCCAACAACCTCCCCCCCGGTGGTTGGGCCTTCGAGTTCCACAACGACTGCTACCCCGATGTCGACGACACCGCCGAGGTTGTACTCGGACTGCGTCTCACCAAACTGCCCGACGCTGAGGACGAACGCCGCCAGCATGCGATCAGGCGCGCCGTAACCTGGGTGTCCGGTATGCAAAACCGCGACGGCGGCTGGGCCTCCTTTGACAAGAACAACAACCACAGCTATCTCACCGCCCTGGCGTTCAGCGACTTCGGCGAGGTCCTGGACCCATCCAGCGCCGACGTAACCGCTCACGTGGTGGAAATGTACGGAAAACTCGGCAACGGCCCCGACGACCGAAAAATGCAGGATGCCTACCGCTACATCCGCTCCGAGCAGGAACCGGACGGCAGTTGGTTCGGTCGGTGGGGCGTCAACTACATTTATGGCCTCGGCGCCGTCCTGCCCGCCCTGGAATCCATCGGCGAAGACATGGGCCAACCCTTCATCCAGCGCGCCATGGATTGGCTCGTCTCGCATCAAAATGATGACGGCGGTTGGGGAGAATCCTGCGTCTCATACATCGACACGACCCAGCGCGGCGTTGGCCCCAGCACGGCGTCCCAAACCGCCTGGGCCATCATAGCCCTCGTCGCCGCCGGTCGCACCGACCATCCCACCACCCGTCGCGGCGTAGAATCCCTGCTGGACACCCAGCGACCCGACGGCCAGTGGGACGAACCCTACTTTACCGGCACCGGCTTCCCAGGCTACCGGAAAGGCGCCAGAGTCGATAAAATCCCCCAGCCTGGCGAACGCGGGTTTCAGGGACCTGAACTCTCCGCCGGGTTTATGATCAACTACCATCTGTACCGCAATACCTGGCCGCTCCTGGCCTTGGCCAGATATCGGGGCAAACTTTGCGCCGACCAATCTGCCCATCTGCACGCCCGCGCCAACGGCCACTCCGCCGCCTGAACTTCGTCCACGGCCGCCGGTACAACATCGCCAGTACAAACATTTACCGACTCATACCAGCCTGTATATGAAGGTTATGAAAACCAAAAACTTCACCCTGAAAGTCAACACGGACGACGCTCCCCAGTTCATAGACATCACCGATTGGGTCAAGCAATGTGTCGGCAAATCACACGTCAGCAACGGCTTCGTCGTTGTCTACTCCCGCCACACCACGGCGGCGGTGAAGATTAACGAGAATGAGCCATTATTGATTGAAGACATGACGCGCTTCCTGGAGCAGCTGTGCCCGCGCTATGGCGACTACCGACACAACGACTTCACCATCCGCACCGTCAACATGAACGAGAATGAATCGCCCAACGGCCACGCCCACCTGCAGCACCTGATGTTGGGTTGCAGCGAAACCATCCCCCTCATCGACGGCAAGCTGCCCTTTGGCCAGTGGCAGAGCATCTTCTTCATCGAACTGGATCACCCCCGGCCCCGCGAGGTGATGGTCCAGATCGTCGGAGACTGACCCCCCAGCGCCGCTGTTGATTGTTATGTCTGCCACAACCGATACCGACATCGCCGCCCCTGTTTCATCCGGGCTGCCAGACGCTGCTCGACTGCCCACCGTAGAGCAGGCCCGGCACTACTGCGCCCAACTGGCCCGCAGTCATTACGAAAACTTCAATGTCGGCGGCTGGATCACGCCCGGGGACAAACTGCCCCACGTCCACACCATCTACGCCTGGTGTCGTACCGTCGACGACCTCGGCGACGAGACACTGCCCGAGGCACTCTCCAGCGACCCATCCCACTCCGGACATCTCGATGCCGACGTAGCCCAACACCGCCTCGCCCGCCTCGATTGGTGGGAGTCGGAACTGAACGCCGTCTACCACGGCCAGCCTACTCACCCGGTCACAATCGCGCTGCAGAGCACGGTGGCCCAGTTCAACATCCCGCCGGACCCTTTCCACAAGCTGATTCACGCCAACCGTATGGATCAGGGCAACGGCCGGTTCGCGTCTCACGATGAGGTGCTGCACTACTGCGAACATTCCGCGAACCCGGTGGGCCATCTCTATCTGCACCTGTTCGGCCACAGCGATCCCGAGCGGCAGCGCCTTGCCGACTTCACCTGCACCGCCCTACAACTCACCAACTTCTGGCAAGATGTGGCACGCGACTATCGCGACCGGGGTCGCATCTACATTCCTCAGAACGACTTGGCCCGTTTCGGAGTAACCGAAGCGGACATCGCCGCCGGGTCCCCAACCGATGCCTTCCGTGCCCTGCTCCGCTACGAATGCGCTGTGGCAATGCACCTGTTCCAGAGGGGCGCCCCGCTGACTAAGACACTGGACCGCCGCGCCCGCCTGCCGATAGCCCTCTTTACCCGCGGCGGTGTGGCCGTACTGGAAGCGATCCACCGGCAGGACTACGACGTGCTGACGCGCCGACCCAGCCTGTCCAAAGGGCGCAAGGGATGGTTGCTGGCATCGGCCTGGCTGGGCAACTTGCTCGGCTTCGGCTACGGCCTGCCCACCGCGGACACGTCACGATGACCACCCCAGTGTCCGCCACCGTGCCGCCGTCGCCGGAAATCCTCGCCGCCGCCTACGAAGAGTGTCGGCGGGTAACCCGCCGGGAGGCCCGCAACTTCTACTTCGCCTTCCTGACGCTGCCGGCGCCCCAACGGCGCGCCATATACGTGGCCTATACCTTCTGCCGCTACTGCGACGATTCGGTCGACGCCGAGGGCACGCCCGTCGAAAAACTGGCTCGCCTCAACGAGCTACGGCAACAGCTCGACGACGCCTATGCCGGACGCGCCAGCACACCGTTGTACATCGGCCTGGCCGATGTCGCCTCCACCTACGCCATCCCACAGGAATATTTCCAGGAGGTTCTCAATGGCGTGGAATCCGACCTGGTCAAAACCCGCTACGCCGACTTCGCCGAACTGCGCCGCTACTGCTATCAGGTTGCCTCGGCGGTTGGCCTCATATGCATCCACATTTTCGGTTTTCGGGGCGGCGACGCCGCCCGTGAACGCGCCGTCGACCTCGGCCTGGCCATGCAGCTCACCAACATCTGCCGCGATGTGCGCGAGGACTGGGACTTCGGCCGCATCTACTTGCCGCAGGACGAGATGGCCCGCTTTGGCGTAACCGAGGCCAGCATCGCCGGCGCAACAGTCACGACAGAATTCGCCGACCTGATGGCGCATCAAATCGACCGTGCCCGCGAGTATTTCGCCAGCGGACGACTCCTGCTACCCCACCTGTCGCGCCGTTCCCGCGCCTGCCCGGCTGCCCTCGGCCTCATCTATAACCGCGTGCTGGATCGCATCGAAGCCGGCGGATACGACGTTTTCGGCGAACGCGTCGGCCTGAGCAAAGGCGAAAAATTACGCCTGATGGCCCGGGCGTGGCTCACCGGCCCTCTCCTGAATTGACCACGCGCCACCCCAGCCGCGGCAATTCACCAACTGCGATTGTGTTGGGCGGCGGACTGGCCGGAATCGCCGCGTCGGCTCGCCTCGCTGAAGCCGGCTGGGATGTGACCCTCCTCGAAGCTCGCAAGTCGCTGGGCGGCCGGGCCTTCTCTTTCCCCGACCCCAACGGCCCCGACACCAACGGTGATGAAGATGACATCGACAACGGCCAGCACGTCATCGTCGGCGCCTGCCGGAATCTGATCGACTTCCTCAGCCAAATAGGCATCTGGGACAGCTGGCGCCTGCAACCCAGACTGGACGTCGCTATTTACGATCGCGGCGGTCGCCTCGGTCGACTCTACGGCGTCAACCTTAGACCACCCGCGCACCTGCTACCCGCCTTCCTGACGTACCCGCACCTCGGCCTGTGGGACAAAATGCGAGCCATTCGCGGCCTCGTCGCAGCAATGTTCGCCCGGCGCAATGATGCCGACGTGGAAAACATCACCTTCTATCACTGGCTACGCGCTCACGGGCAATCTGAACGCACCATCTACAACCTTTGGAACGTGCTGATTGAGGGCACCCTCAACGATAACGTCCGCGATGTCAGCGCCGCAATGGGCCTGATGATTGTTCAGGATGGTTTGCTGAATGGCCGCCAGGACGCCAACATTGGCTACCCGAAAGTAGCACTCGGCGGCGCCATCGGAGAACCCGCGCGGCGGCACCTGGAAGCCCTTGGCGTTAACCTCTGGTTGGGATGCCCGGTGCGCGGCATCAACGCTGATGACGAAAACGCGGTGAGCAGCATCACCATCGGCAACCGCCAAACCTTGTCGGCGGACGCCTACGTCAGCGCCCTGCCGTTCTGGGTGCTGCCCAACGTGCTTCCCGAGAGTCTGCTCGCCCTGGAACCGTTCCCCAGGCTGCTCACCTTGCAAACGTCTCCTATCGTGAACGTGCACCTCCAGTACGACACACCCGTAATGTCACGAGATTTTTGCTACTTCGTGGACAGCCCGTTGCAGTGGGTGTTCAACCGTTCCCTAATTCGAGGGCAAGCCCACGACGACACCTGCCAGTTTCTCACCGTGTCCATCAGCGCCGCCTGGGAATACATCGATACCGACCGCTCTGAACTCGCGGCAACCATCGCCGCCGAGATACGACGCGCCTTCCCCTCCGCACGACACGCCACCCTGCTGCGGGCCACCGTCGTCAAGCAGGCCAACGCTACCTTCCGTTGCACCCCAGGCGCCAACCGCCTTCGACCGGGCCCCGTCACTCCGGCCCCCAACCTTTTCCTGGCGGGTGAATGGACTCGCACCGGTTGGCCTTCCACTATGGAGAGCGCCATCATCAGCGGCTATAATGCGGCTGCGGCGGTAATCGCCTCTGCATCGCCGCACGAGTACCCTTTTGGAGCATAGGCCGTGGTAGACCAGTGGGCAGCCCAGCGTCAGGATCTAACCGAGGCCACCCGGGAGATGTACCGCCGGGGACTGGTCGGCGCCTATTCCGGTAACACCAGCCTGCGCCTCACCGGCGCCGGCGACGATGGCCTGCTGCTCGTAACGCCAACGCACCATCCCTACTACCGACTGCAACCCGAAGAACTGGTGGTGGTTGACCTGGCAGGCAAGCCCGTCTCCCCCGGCGGCATGAACCCGTCCTCGGAGACTCAGCTGCACCTCGAAATCTACCGCCGTCGCGACGACGTGCAGGCGGTGGTTCATACTCACTCAATCTACGCTTCGGTTGCCGCCGTCGTTGGCCGCGACATTCCGCCCTTGATTGACGAAATGCTGCTGACCATCGGCGGCCCGGTCAAGGTCAGCGACTACGCCTTCCCCGGCACCCAGCTGCTGGCCGATGCTGCCTACGCGGCCCTCGGCGATTGCAACGCCGCCCTACTCCGCAACCACGGCGTGGTTGGGGTCGGCCCAGACATCTGGGAGGCTCTGGAGGTGTGCGACCTGGTTGAACGACTGGCTCACATCTTCGTCCTCGCCCGGAACTTCGGCCCCCGCGCCGCCGCTGCGCTGCCCGACGACGCCATCGCTACCGAGCTGCAGATGTACCGCGACCGCCGGTGACGCAACCCCGACACTCTCCGTGATTCGTACACAACCTCCCACTTTCCGTATCCGGCCATGACCACCAGCAACGCACCCGTGGCGGCCCAGGTCATTGCCGTCGCCGGCTCTTCGTCGTTTGTCGGTTCCAGAATCCTGCTGCACCTAGAGTCAGAATCGCCGGATTGTCGACTCGTCGCACTGGACTACGCGCCGCTGCGCTGGCCAATCCACGGCGCATCGGCCCACCGCATGGGCCGCGACTACACCGGCGAAAACATATCCGTCGACGACATTCCCGAACTGTTGGAACTGGAATCCGTGGATTCGCTGATTTACGTCGGCAGCCACTACGACGGCCCCGACCCTGCCAGCTTCCTTGAACAAACTCCCCAGTGGGTGGATGCCAGCCGCCGCGCCGGTGTGCGCCAGTTCATCTACCTGTCCGATTATCGCGTCTACGGCATCAAGCCGGGCCAGCCCATGCCCGTCACCGAGCGTGCCGATATCAACCCCATGCCGGCCCACCTGCGCCTCGCCCATGCCGAGCCTAAATCACGCCGGCCGCAAAATATCCCTGCGCCTACAGCGGAGATGCCTGTCGCCGTGTTGCGCACCGCCATGACGGTCGGGCCCAGCGGCGCCAGCCCGGCGGCAGTGGAGTTTTTCACCCGCCAATTGCGCTCTCGCGGTAAACAGAACCCGCCGCTACAGTTCCTGCACGAGTACGACCTGGCCCGCGCCGTCATCAATACGATCAACCACTGCTTGCACGGAATCTACAACCTGGCCGGCGACGAATCGATCTTCTTGCACGACGTTGCCAGCGCGTGCCAATCTGCCCTACCGCGCGCCAACCAGACCGGCAAATCCCCCAGTTCCGGCCCGGCGCTATCACTCAAAAACGCCGGCGACCCGACTCGCCATCCAATGGTAATCAGCAACACCAAGTTCAAGCAGGCAGCCCACTTCAGGTACAAATATTCCTCCGCCCGGGCATTCAGGGCTTACTGCCACTCGGTGCTTATGGAACCGGACCCAACCCGCTGATGCTGGAATCTACCCCGCAGCGGACCCAGGTCATCATCGACACCGACCCCGGCGTTGACGACGCCATCGCCCTCCTGATGGCCCTCTCCTGCCCTCAGTTCGAGGTGATTGGCCTGACGACTACTGCCGGAAACGTTCCGTTGGCCCGTGCCACTCGCAACGCTCTTGCGCTGCTGGAGCACGTCGGACGCACCGACATCCCGGTGTTTCGCGGCGCCGCGCGACCCGTCCGTGGCCGTTTCGCCTACGCGCGCCACGTCCATTCCGCCGCCGGCCTCACGCGACGCTTGCCGGAACCGACCACGCGGCCCTCCGACACATCAGCCGTCCGATTCCTGGCCGATGCGCTCACGGCAGCGACCAACCCCGTAACGCTAATTGCCTTGGGCCCGTTGACCAACCTGGCCCGCCTGCTCCGGCGACATCCCGCCGCGCTTCGGACTGCCGGCCGCATAGTGGTCATGGGCGGCGCCGTCGAGACTCCCGGCAACGCCACGCCTCACTCCGAGTTCAACTTTTTCAGCGACCCAACTGCTGCCCGACAGGTCATCGAGTCTGGGGTGCCCATCGAGCTGATTGACCTCGCCCCCTGTCGGCGGGTGTATTTTTCCCGAACGGAGCTGAACGGCATCACCGGCGCCAGCAGGGCCGGCACCCTGGCGACAAAATTGCTGGCTGGTTGGTTCCGCAAAGACGCTGGGCGAGAACGCTTCAACCTCTACGACCCACTAGCGGTCGCCGCGGCCATAGACTCAAACGTCCTACGGACGCGCCGGGTAACGCTCGCCGTCGACGACTCCGACACCACCGATAATCCATCCGAGTGGGGACGCTGCCGCATCACCAACACCGCCGCCGGCCCAATATCGGTGTCCGCTGCCGAAGGCGTGGACAGCCAACGAGCCCTTAGTATCATCAGCGACCTGTTTAGAGTGGCGGTAACTCGCCGCGACGCACCTGGGCATTAGAGGCTACCTGCAATGGATCAAACCGGTACCGTCCTCATCGTCGTATTCGACGGTTTGCAGCCGTCCCAAATCACGCCGGGCCTGATGCCCAATCTGGCCCAATTCGCCAGCGACGGCGTGCGGTTCCAGAATCATCACCCAGTCTACCCGACGGTAACCCGTGCCAACGCGTCTTCGGTAGTTACGGGTTGCTCGCCGGGCCGGCACGGGTTGTCCGCCAACACGTTCCTCGCGCGCGACTTCGACCCAACCCGCATCATTGGCGCGCTGGAACCAACGCTTCAGTCCATGGCCGATGCCCGACTGCCGGTCCTGCTGGCTCCCACCCTGGCTGATACCCTGTCTCACCACGGGCGGGAATATGTCGCTATTGGCACGGGCACCAGCGGCAACGCCTACCTCCACAACCCCAACGCCGCAACCTCGGGCGGAGCGACTATCCACCCTGATTTCACCCTCCCGCGCCCCCTACACTCCGAGTTGGCCGCCCGTTTTGGCGCGTGGCCAGCGCCAGACCTGCCCAACACACCGCGCCTCAGCCACGCCCGTCGTATCCTGACCGAATACATCCTGACCGAACGCAACCCAGCCGTTGCTCTGCTGTGGTCATCAGAACCTGACAAATCGCAGCACGAGTTTGGCGTTGGGTTGGGTCCGGTTGTCTCGGCGTTGGCCGAAGCCGATGCCGAGTTCGGCAATCTGATGGACTACCTGGACGATAGCGGCCGCTCGCAATCCACCGACATCATCGTCCTCTCTGACCACGGATATTCCACGATCAGCGAAACCGTACCTGTCGAGGCGATGCTGCGGGATGCCGGGTTCCCGACGATCACCCAAACCGGCGGCGTTGGAGTTGCGAATAACGGCGGCTCGGTTCTCTTTTATATCAACAACCAGGAAGCCGCCACCGCCGCCAGGCTAACCCACTGGCTGACCTCGCAACCCTGGTGCGGCACGCTATGCGCCACCAAACCGCTCGGGGACATTGCCGGCACACTTCCCGCAACACTCATCGGTTGCGACGGCCCACGCTCTCCCGACCTTGCCATGTCCTTCCGTTGGGACAGCGAACCCAACCTGGCGGGTTACCCAGGCCACGCTCCGTCAACCGGAGGCAAGGTCGGCCAGGGCCAGCACGGCAGCATGAGCCGACACGAACTGCGCAACGTCGGCCTGGCGCGCGGCCCCTCATTCCGCAACGGGTCAGTCATCGACACACCTTCGGGAAACATCGACGTCGCCCCCACGGTGCTTCATCTGCTGGGCATCGCGCCCGCCGGCAACGCGATGGACGGACGGGTCCTGCAAGAAGCCCTGGCTGGCGCAGCTGCCGCCCCGCTCGGTGCCGTGGTAACCAACCATCACGCCGAAATCGGAGATTACCGTCAGGAAATCCAGATTAGCGCCGTCGATAACACACGTTACATCGACTGGGGCAATCGGGCGTAACGTTGCCTGACCCTGGCGTCCGCCCTCGCAGAACACACCCTTGCCACAACAAACTGGCCCGGCAATTCGGCAAAACGCTATCGGCCCGTTGCGGGAATTTGCCACCGACGGCTGGGGAACCTACAATACCCGGCACTAGGATGGAGGTATCAGATTATGAGGCTTTTGGTAGTGTCTGGGGGTCGTCATCCCTACGAGGAATCGACGCCGATATTGGAGACTTTTCTGACCGGAGCAGGTCACGAGGTAACCGTAACCGAGGATGGGTCGGTACTGGCCGACCGCTCTGCAATGAGCGGCTATGATGTTTTGATTTTCAACACTCGCCGGGAGAACGTCCCTGACTTTGGCGACTGGTCACTGACCACGCCGCAGCAGGAGGGCCTGCGAGACTTTGTGAGCGGCGGCAAGGGGTTCGTCTGCATCCACATCGCCACCTGCGTAGCTGCGACGTGGCCCGAATACCACGACATCACCGGCGGCGGGTGGATTTCTGGCACCAGCTTCCACCCCCCTTACGGCGAATTCACGGTCAACGTCAGCGATGGCGGCCACCCAGGAGTCTCGGGCGTTGCGGATTTTTCCACCAACGACGAACTCTACATGGGTCTGGCGCTGAAAGACGGAAACAACGTCTTCCTCACCGGCGCGGCCGAAGACGGGACCTTCCCCTGGGGCCCAGACCGGAACCCTCAGTTTATGCCGGGCGGCACCTATCCCCTCGGTTGGACCCGCCGATATGGAGAGGGCAACGTCTTCGTCCTGCTCCTGGGGCACGATGGCCGCAGCTTTGAGACCGCCGAGTTCCAGCGGATCGTCCTCAACGGCGTGGAATGGGCTGCGGTGGGAGCGGCGGTCTAATCGAAAACCCGGCCATCAACTTACTCCCCAGTTGGAAGTAAGCTCGGCTTTGTACAATCAAGCGGCATAGGCTAGCGTGTCGAGCATCCTGTGGTACAAGAGGCGCGGGACTTTTATCGATTCGTGCTCGCGCTCGGACGGCATAAAAGTCCCCTGCTGCACCCAGAGGTGTCGTCTGACCAGGGCGATGGCGTCGGCGAAGGAAGGGCTGGTTTTGTCATACCACGCCCCGGTGCGCGGCGCCATGCCGCCACGCTGTTCGATCAGGATATCCGCTGCCAGCGTCACCACGCTGAACAGGCCAAAGAGCGCGGGGGTGGTTCGGGCGATGGCTCGTTCCGACCACTGGCGCTGGGTTTCCACGCCCAGGTGAGCCCGCAGCTCCTCAAAGGTCACCTCGACCTGCCAGCGCAGCAGATACCACTGCAGTATCCGCAGGGGTTCCGCCTCGGTGTCGGTGCATAGCAAAGCATAGGGCCCGCGGCGCTCCTCCAGGTATCTGATGACGACCCAACGTATGGGAAGGCGCGGCGGCCCGCCGTGGTACCACAGCGCTACGCCCGAAGCGAGCTCGACCCTGGCGGTACTGCCGTCGGAACCGGTGGCGCGGTAGGGAATCCATTGTGTAGCGGGATCGTCCAGCACCGCCGTGGGACTGGGCAGTCGCGCGCCGACCACCCGGGGCCGCCCGATCTGGCCGGGCCGCCGCGGTGGCGCGGGCTGGTACCGGGATGCGTCCTTGCGCAGTTTGGTGACGACGACAATCGGCTTTGACATACTCTGGCAATGCCGCAGGAACTCGCGCTTGGCGTAGCCGCCATCGGCCACCACCACCAGGTCCCGGTCCGGCAGCCACCGGCGCCGGCAGACCAGCATTTGCTGGGCGTAGTCGGTGACCGTCTTGTGCCGGCGGCCTTTGCGCCGGTCGTAGCGGGCCGACACCACCAGCGCGGTCAAAAACGGTAGCGCCCAGTGTCGACCCGCCCATCCGATACGCGTCAGCAACATCAGGCTCACCCATTGCAATCCGGGGGTCATCACCACCTGGTCGTCCTTGGACCGCACCGGATCCCGATACCGTCCCTTGGCCGCAATCTTCCGGCCCCAGCGTCGTTCCACCGTCTCGTCAATGCCGAACACCAACGGCTCGGTGGATGAACCAAGGCGCCCGGCCACCAGCAGCAACAGCACCCGGCTCAGTTGCAGCGGCGACCATCGGGCACGGTTGAGCACGTGGTGATAGATGGCGAAGTCGCCGTGCTGCCCAATCCCCAGGATGTTGAGGGCGGAGGACACGGTGCGTTTGCCGGGAGACAGGATCGCTCCCATGGCCAGGAGTTGGGCTTTGCGCCAGGTCCTGGGGTCAAACAGGTGCTCAAAGGGCAGCAGCAGGGTTACTATGACTGCGGGCAGGGTGGGCATACTCGACCTCTTTTGGTGATTTGGTCGAGCTTACCCTGTTCTTATAATTTATCTAGCTTTTGTACAAAGTCGAGAAGTAAGTTGATGGCCACAAACGGGGGTGCGCCTTAACCCGAATCCACCGAAGCGATGGGCCGTGGCGTTGACACCAGGGATGATGGGCAAGGGAAGGCGAACGGGGCAAGCCCGATTCCAATAGATGGGGATGAGGGCGGCGTGAGATAGCCACACAGACACGATGATGGCGGCCCGCGGTGGCGATGCTGGGCGAAATTGTCAGGGTAGTGTGCAGCAAGAGACGCTCGGGGACCAGCCTGGCGCAAGTCTGCGAGGCGGTCGGGTAGTCTGGTGAGTGGGTCAGATCTCCGTCGGCGTTGACACCAGCGGTGCCGTCAGGCTGGGAGTGGAATTGCTCGCAATCGAGCCAAGGCGCGACTGAACTGGTTTTTCCAGGGCCAGCGCTGGGGCAGATGCAAAGTGAGGCGGCGCGCCGAGCGGGTGAGCCGTCCGGCGAGGGAGAAGAAGCGTCGTCGGAGGGTCTTGGTGGTTACCAGTTGCTCACCCAGACCGATGCGCGCGGTCCAGCGGGCCAGGTTGTGGGCCATCACCTGCACCGCCAGCCAGGCGCCGTTGGCGGCGAAGCGGCCTGAGGGGAGATGGTTGAGCCCGACGCCGTACTTGAGGTCTCGGATGGCGTTCTCGATCTCGGCGTGGCGCCGATGGTCGGCCTCCAGTTCCAGGGTGTCCCCGTCTCGGTCGGTGATGCAGCCGTGATAGCGGTAGCTGGCGAAGAGGGCCAGCTGGGAGCCGGGCGTGGGCTGCACCCGCCGGACGATGAGCCGCACCGGTGCGGCGTCGGGCTCATCCTGGAAGGGGACGTAGGTGGTCTCCGCCACGTCGGCGGCGCCGTCCATCCAGTAGGGAATCGGCGTCCAGTCAGTCTCGGGTATGGCCTCGATGATATTCCGCAGGCGGGCTTGCTGGCGGACGGTGATGGAGTAGCGCACATCCATCTTGCGGCAGACGGCGACGATGGCGTGGGTGTAGAAGCCGCTGTCAGCCCGCACCGTGAGTTGTCCCCTGGCGCCGCCGTAGCGTACCCGCCCCACCGTCTCGCGTAGAAAGTGGGCGGCGCCCCGAACGGTGTTGGCGCGGCCCTTGCGCAGCCGAGCCATCAGCACGTCGCCGGTGCCGGCGGCAATGGCCAGCAGCGGGTGATAGCCTCGCTGGCCGGTGTAGCCGTGGTCGCGCGCCCCCTCCTTGGCCAGACCGTATGTCTCGCAGATGGTGGAGTCCAGGTCGATGGTCAACGGCCCGTCGCCGGGTCCGGCCCCAGCCGACCAGGCCCGGGCCAGCAGCTCCCGGCTGACCCGATCCAGTTGGCGGACGTGGCCCCACCGGAAACTGCGCAGGAAGGTCCCCAGGGTGGATGGCGCCTTGACTACGCAGCCGATGGCGCTAGCCGTCCCGCCGGTGCGCAGCACGGCGGCGTCGTCAATGCAGTCTCCTCCGGCCAGAGCAGACGCCACCAGCGTCATCACCTTGTCGCCGGTGTTGGCTCGGCCTGGGGCGCGACCCAGGTCCAGGTGCCGGTCAACCAGTTCGGGCCGGCCCAGATGCCGGCCCAGCGTGGCTGGCAGGATCAGCCCAGCATTGGCCACCAGGCGGTGGTCGTCAAAGGCGATTTGGATGCGGTCGGGGTGGTCATCTGCTAGCATCTTTTGGGTGCTCCTGGCCTGGGGACGGTTTCCTGTTTCAAAAGCCATTATCCCAGATGCACAGGAGCACTTTCTTACCCCTTCAGCACACCGCGACACTCATCTTTTCGGTGGATTGGGGCTTAACCGGCCTTACCCTCGGTCCAAGAATCCAACAATTCCGGGATAGCGGTAGCGCGTTCATGGCCGCATTATTAGGGCGTGTTGACATTTGATTATAATGGCCGTATGTCAAACATCAGATTATCACCAGAACAGTGGGCTAGGATTCTCGATTTCTTGCGTGGCTGCACCGGCCTGTACGTTGGCCAGGAAGCGGATTGCCGGCGTTTTGTCGAGGCCGTCTTATGGATTAACCGCTCTGGGGCCCAATGGCGACTGCTGCCAGCCGAATACGGGAACTGGAACAGCGTCTACAAACGATTCGCCCGTTGGACTGACCAAGGCGTCTGGGCACAAATGCATCAACATTTCTGCGACGACGCGGATCTGGAATACCTGATCATCGACAGCACGGTGGTCCGGGCGCACCCTTGCGCGGCGGGAGCTCCCCCAAAAAGGGTGGCCAGGCGGCCCAGGCCCTGGGCCGGAGCCGCGGCGGGTTCAGCACCAAGATTCACGTGAGCGTGGACGGCTTGGGCAACCCCTTGCGATTCATCCTGACTGGAGGGCAACAGCACGACATCACCCAGGCGGAGGAGTTGATCGCCGGTTATGCTGGCGAGCACGTACTGGCCGACAAAGGGTACGATGCCCAGGAGTTTCGCCAGCACATCCTGGAACTGGGTATGATACCGGTCATTCCGCCCCGCTCGAACCGCAAGGCACCCGCCGACTATGACCGGCATCTGTACCGGGAGCGCCATCTGGTGGAATGCTTCATCAACAAGATCAAGCACTATCGCCGGATCTTCTCCCGGTTTGAGAAGCTGGACACCAGATACCTGGGCTTCCTGCATTTCACCGCCGCTCTCATCTGGTTGCGGTGAAATGTCAACAGAACCTAGTCTTATGGGTCTGAGCAACCAGTCCGGAGGTGCGCTGGGGGCTGCGATCGCTGGCGTGTTGCTGGCTAACACGGGCTACGTGGGAATCGGCTACCTTTGCCTCGTCGTAACGATCGCCAGCGCACTGATGACGGGACTCTTCGGCAGGCAGTTCGTACCGAGGACCGGTTAAATGGCCTGCAACGTGTCTGACCACAGGGGAACAGATTGCATCGGGACGGAGACGGAACCAGCCGGCGATGGTGGGGATGGACAAGCGCGGCTATGCGGTTGATTGACACACTTCGTGGAACGACCACCGAGTACCGGCGTTTACGTGGTGGTTCAGCTCATGCTTCCACCGGGTAGCCGTTCGTCGATTACCGCGATGGCTGGCGAGAATCGATACACCCTGGCTTCTGCAACCGGTTTAATGCGTACCCACTTTGTCATTGCGGGCGTAGCGTGGTAATTCCGTCGCCTTGGCAGCGGCGGTTCGTCGACGTATGTTCAACCTCATCGAGATTGCCACGTCGCTATGCTCCTCGCAATGACAGATTAATTTGCGAGATTGCCACGTCCCTCGACGAGCTCGGGATGACCGGGCTCTCCTCGCAATGACAGATTAAAAAGTGTGCACGCGTGGCGCAGCCGGTTGATTGACACGACATACCGTGGGGCGCAAAATGGCCGTAAATGCGGGGCGACCGAATGCCCCGCCCGTTGCTAAATGAACGGAAATGCAAGCTTGCATTTCCCGCTGGAGGAGGTCCTGATATGGCGTTTCCCGACCGAATGAAGTTTGGCATCTTCCTCGGACCATTCCACCGCGTTGGTGAGAACCCCACTTTGGCCATCGAACGCGACCTGGAACTGGTGGAATGGCTGGACAAGCTGGGGTTCGATGAGGCGTGGGTGGGCGAGCACCACAGCGCCGGCTGGGAGATTATCTCTTCCCCGGAGGTATTCATCGCCGCCGCGGCCCAGCGCACCAACCGCATCAAGCTGGGTACCGGCGTCGTCAGCTTGCCTTACCACCACCCGCTGATGGTGGCGAACCGCATGGTCCAACTGGACCACATGACCTATGGGCGGGTGCTTTTCGGAGTCGGGCCGGGCGCACTGCCGGGCGACGCCTACATGATGGGCATTCCTCACGAATTGCAGCGTGAGCGCATGGACGAGTCGCTTGGCATCATCCTGCGCCTGTTTACCGAAACCGAGCCGATCACGTACAAGAGCGACTGGTTCGAGCTCAAGGAGGGCCTGCTCCAGCTGCGGCCTTATCAGCGTCCCTATATGCACACTGCCGTTGCCTCGGTGCAGTCTCCGGCCGGTGTGACCCTGGCTGGCAAACACGGCTGTTCGGTCTTGACCATCACCGTGCCGAGAGACCCATCCGCCGGCCCCTCCGACCTGCAGGGACTGTGGAGTATAGCCGAAGAGTCCGCCGCCGAGCATGGTCAGACGATGAACCGCGACGATTGGCGGTTGGTGCTCCCGTGCCACCTGGCGGAGTCGCGGGAGGAAGCCCTGAACGATGCCCGGCTCGGCGCTGGCCGCTACCTGCGCGAATACAGCGAGGGAACCAACGGACGCAAGCCGGTTTTCGATGGCCCGCTGGACAAGGTAATTGACCACATGGCCGACACCGGCAGCTGGATTATCGGCACTCCCGACGACTGCATCGAAGCCATTGAGCGGCTGGGTGAGCAGAGCGGCGGCTTTGGCGCGTTCTTGGTCCAGACCATCGACTGGGCGCCCCGGGAAAAGATGATGCGCAGCTATGAATTGATGGCGCGCTACGTCATGCCGCACTTCCAGGGCAGCGTGCTCAGCACGGTGGCTTCCAATCAGTGGGCCACGGAGCGGCAGGACGAGCTGGTCGGCGGCCGGGTTCGCGCCCTCGACCGGGCCAGGGAGGCTTATGCTCAACGCCCGGAATAAGGCGGGTTAGCTCCAGGCCATCGCGCGAAAAGGCGAACGCAGCCGACGGTGCTCCCGCATTGCGTGGTCCAGTTGTCGGCACGGTCAGGGGCAGCCACTATGGTTGCTCCTGACTCGTTCGGCTAGCAACATCCGGTGGTTCAAGCCACCTGGAATGCAAAAAGAACTAGTACTCAATCAATCTTGGAATGGCAGGGATAGAGGCGATGCAATTTGGATCGGGCATCTTGAGTGCTGAACCGCCAGTTGATGGTGACGCCCGCTGCGTTGCGCTCGGTCTCGTAGGCCGTGATTTGGCGTTGCAGGGCGTCGGCGTCGGGGTTTCTCCCCTTGAGACAGGCGCGGCTCAACGCGCTGAATTCGATCTCCGCCATGTTCAACCAACTGGCGTGCTTGGGCGTGTGGTGAAACTCGAGGCGCTTCACGATGCGCCGGGCCTCAGCAGCCGGGAACGTCTCGTAAAGGGACGCCATACGATGGGTATTCAGATTGTCCAGCACCACGCGGATCACCGGGGCATCGGGGTAAGCCTCATCCACCAGCCATTGCATCTGATGGGCGAAGTCCTGCATGGTGCGCCGCTCGGTGATGGCCAGGTGGCGCCAGCCCGCCAGGGGTTCACAGGTCAGGAAGATGTTGCGGGTGCCGCCGCGGCGATACTCGTAGTCCTGCCGCCGCGGTCGTCCCGGTTGAGGAGGCAACGGCTTCCTGACCTCGGCCAGCAGTTGGGTGGAGGTCTCGTCAAAGCACACCACCGGCCGATCGGGGTCGTAGGGTTCGGCATACAGGTCCAGCACGTCCTCCATGGCCGCCACGAATTCGCCGCCTACTTTCGGGATGCACCATTGCTGCTTCCGCCACGGCTTGAGGGTGTTTTTTTGAGCCTGAGCCTTACCGTCTCGTAGGACAGCGATGGCACCAATCCCAACTCCACCACCTTGCCAGCCAACAACCGCAGGGTCCAGTGCTCATGCCCTTCGGGCGCGTCGCTGCACGCCAGCGCAATCAGGTGGGCTTCGCCCCGATCGTCCAGCTTGCGATACCGATTGGCTTGGGGGTGGTCGTGCAGCACGCCCTCCAACCCCGCTTCGGCGTACCGCCGTTTGGTGCGGAACACCGTGCGCTGCGACGTGTCCAGAGCCGCCGCCACCTGGGGGGCGCTCCACCCTTCGTCAGTCTTGAGCAGGATGCGCGCCCGATTGATGACCCGAGCGGAATGCCGCCCACCGTGGATCAATCCCCGCAACTGCTCCTGATCTTCCGACGACAACCGTACTGCGTATTTCTCCTGAACCATGGATGTCGCACCTCCCGCACCACTGTTTGCCAGTCAGCGTAACAACCCTGGCCCGCCCCGCGCTTCACCTGCCAATACAGGATTGACTCAATACTAGGTTGTGTTGACATTTCACCGTAGCCAGATGAGAGCGGCGGTGAAGTGCAGGAAGCCCAGGTATCTGGTGTCCAGCTTCTCAAACCGGGAGAAGATCCGGCGATAGTGCTTGATCTTGTTGATGAAGCATTCCACCAGATGGCGCTCCCGGTACAGATGCCGGTCATAGTCGGCGGGTGCCTTGCGGTTCGAGCGGGGCGGAATGACCGGCATCATACCCAGTTCCAGGATGTGCTGGCGAAACTCCTGGGCATCGTACCCTTTGTCGGCCAGTACGTGCTCGCCAGCATAACCGGCGATCAACTCCTCCGCCTGGGTGATGTCGTGCTGTTGCCCTCCGGTCAGTATGAATCGCAAGGGGTTGCCCAAGCCGTCCACGCTCACGTGAATCTTGGTGCTGAACCCGCCGCGGCTCCGGCCCAGGGCCTGGGCCGCCTGGCCACCCTTTTTGGGGGAGCTCCCGCCGCGCAAGGGTGCGCCCGGACCACCGTGCTGTCGATGATCAGGTATTCCAGATCCGCGTCGTCGCAGAAATGTTGATGCATTTGTGCCCAGACACCTTGGTCAGTCCAACGGGCGAATCGTTTGTAGACGCTGTTCCAGTTCCCGTATTCGGCTGGCAGCAGTCGCCATTGGGCCCCAGAGCGGTTAATCCATAAGACGGCCTCGACAAAACGCCGGCAATCCGCTTCCTGGCCAACGTACAGGCCGGTGCAGCCACGCAAGAAATCGAGAACCCTAGCCCACTGTTCTGGTGATAGTCTGATGTTTGACATACGGCCATTATAATGAAATGTCAACACGCCCTAGCCCCCGTGGACTTGGATTCTCCCGAATACTCGGTGCTCGCGGCGACCAGGGCGGGCATTGTCACGCTCAGCAATCCCGTGCCCACCACGGCCAATGCCACTGATACCCACAGTCCGAGCTCGACAGAGAAGAACAGGAACGCGCAGATCCCGCCGACGACTGAAGTGCCGGCGAGGAGGATAGCGCGGTACCTTTGTTGCGTCACGAACGACGCCGAATAGCTTCCAATCACCTGCCCCATGGCAGTTATAACCAGCGGCAAAGCCAAGAACCCTACGCTCACTTCGTGGGTATGTATCAAATAGGCGGGGAAAAAGCTGAGTGTCGCCCAGAAAGCAATGCGTTGCGTCATACCAACCGCGACGGCCACCCGGAAAAAACGCACGGACAGCAGCGACCTGTATCTCGAGAAAAAAACCCAGTTGCCAACTCGCTCACTGCTGTCGCGCGGAAACCAGATCCAGTTCGTCAGCAGCGCTAATGTCAGCAGCAGGCCCACAACCAGGAAGGGAACCTGCCAGCCACCCCAATTTGCCAACACCGCCACCGTTGGGACGGTGATGGCCGAAACCACTCCATTGAGGGCCAACAAGGCGGTAACTGCCTGGGCACGTCTGGCCGGCGATATGATATCGGATACTACCCCCACCGCGGTGGGCGGCAGTGTTCCCCCCGCCAGACCCGTCAGCACCCTGAGTGCCAACAGCACTTCGATATTGGGCGCAAAAGCTGACGCAAGCACGGACACGGAAAGCACCAGCAGGCCGATTAGAGCCACCGGGCGACGGCCGAAAGAATCAGACAACGGGCCCACCGTCAACAGGGAAACGGCCCAAGCCGCGAAAGTTGCGGTCGCAACTGACCCGCAACCGGCACCGACACATCCAGATCCGATGCAATTTCCACCAGGAGCGGCGGAACAATGAACACCGCGCTCAGAGCGGAAAAAACCGCCAGCGAAAGCACGGCGAAAAACCAGGCCTTGTTTATCTGCTTATCGGCTGCCCGTACCGTTTGCGTGCCGATCTTGTTTGGTCCCCTTCCAGGACGGCGGCCACCCCCATTGCCGATTGGTCCCGGTTGACCGTTTTGGTCCAGGCCCGCAATGCACGGCTCTCAAAACTGATGAAGATGGTAGTACGTACCGCGCGATTTCGGTGCTCGTACAAATCCTGCGCCGAAACAGTATAACCTCCAGGACAGGTGATACCCACCATGCTCAACAATTTTCCGTCATCCTGATGCTAACCCAGCAACAGATGGTCGAGATGGCACACGACCGGGCCGCCCGAAACCCCTATTCGCCGCGTTGGGGTCCCGCTCCGGACCCTGACCGAGCGCCGACGGTTGGTTCATCCCACTGGAAGCCATCCAGTCAGAATACACGCGTTGATCTGGGTCACCAAATATCGTACAACTAGCGGAGTGGGTGTCCTTAGATTCCACCAGCAATTTGTACGGGGATTCCGCCAAAAAATGGGATCTCGCGCTCTCAGCGTACCACTGTGTATACCACTTACGCCGGAAAGGGTCTGTTTCTCTGGCGGGAATGATTTTCGAGCACCCGTGGTGGTTGAGGCAAGAGGTGGGGTATTCGGCTGGATCGTGCCGTCCCGCACTCGGTATCGCACTGGCGGTCAGAATGCACCCACCTTCCGGGACGCACGTCGGGTCGCCATAACGCCAGCCGATGCCGTTCCAAATCTATTGGGTAGGAGCATCGTCCTGCGGCATTCACATCCTCCAGGGTGGAGATGCCGGCTCTCACCGCCTCCAGCTTGGCCTTGACCACCAGCAGCAGAATCTCGCCACTTCTGGCGACAGGACTGGTCGTGGGCCCCCTCATGGGCCCTGACGCTGCACTCCCGGGGCGGGTTGTGATTGGTGTGGCGGAAGTCCTCAGGGTTTGGGAGTTCCAGGACGAAGCGGATACGGCGGTTGTCCATGGCGAACACGAAGGTGTCCAGGTTGCCCTGGGTGGCGTGGGCGAAGCCGTCGGCGCCGTAGCGGTAGAGGGTTTTCAGATCTCGACCTGTGCTGCGGTGGGTTACAATGCGTTGGTGACCGCCACGTAAACTGCAGGTAACGACGGCAACTGCGCGGATGCTGAGCAATGTTTGCTCAATCCTGCCCGCCTGGACAGGCTCGCCCGCCGTTGCCAACCGGTTTCGGCGGCAGCGGGAGACGAGATATGACCACACCCACAGTACCGGAACGCAACTTTTTCGCGCAGAGGGCGCATCGGTTCTTCGCGGCGCTGGTCTTTCGAGATTTTCGATTCATGGCCTTTGCCACGCTGTGCAGTAGCAGCGGCGCCTGGGCCCTTATCGTCGCGCGCGGAGCGTGGGTGTACAGCATCCCCGAGCTGGAGGGCACGCAGGGCTTGTGGGTTGGGCTGATCACCTTCGCGGCCATGTCGCCGCGTTTCGTTGCAACCCCGTTCATCGGTTATCTGGCCGACAAGATGACCCGCAAAACCCTGCTGCAGCGGGTGTATGTGCTCCAAATCGCCCAGGCGTCCGTCATGGCCGTTTTGGTGATGATTGGCATCACCAACCCATGGTACGTGGTGGTCCTGGCGGTGGTGAACGGGACGTTGCGCTCCACGCAGATGACCGCTGCCCAGTCGTTGACGCCCAACCTGGTGGACCGGGACCGTTTGCCCAACGCCGTTGCGCTGAACCAGGCTATGCAGCAGGGTTCCCGCGCCGTGGGGCCCGCCATCTTGTTGGCGATTTCCGTCACGTTGGGCAGCAGCGCCATTTTCGGATCCGAAGGATTTTCGTTCTCACTCCAGAACCTGGTGCTCACCCTGGGCACCTCCGCCATAGTCTTCTGGGCCTGCGCCACTTTCTACCTGGTGGCTTTGGTTTCCGCGCTCAACATCAGGACGGTATCGTCGGGAGTCATCGACCGGCGTCGCGGCTTCTGGGCCAACACCGCCGCCGGCTTCGCTTACGTGTACAGCACACCGCTGGTCTTCGGCATCCTTCTCATCGCGGTGGCCCACTGCGTATTGGTGATGTCCTTCGAGTCAATGCTGCCGCCCCTGGCATTGGAGAAACTCTCGCCTGACGGGGTAACGTTCAATGGGAACGACGTTTACGCCCTGATGGCGGCCCTGGGCATTGGCTCGTTGTTCTCTTCGGTATTCGTAGGGGGCATTATCAATCACATGACCCGAGGGAGGGTGTTCCTGCTGCTGGGTTTCACCAGCAGCCTGACGCCCATCGGGATGGGACTATCGTCGCAAACCGGCATTTCCATGATCGCTGCGGTTATGATGGGCCTTGGTACCTCCGGGTTCATGACCATCACCCACACCATAATTCAGTCCGTGGTGCCGGACGAGATCCGGGGCCGGGTTGCATCGGCGTATTCTATGCACATCGGCGGCAGCATGGCCTTCGCCAACCTGCTCTACGGCCGATTGGCGGACTTCTGGCCCGCGGGTAATGTCATGGCCGTGGCGGGAGCCGCGTTTACCCTGGTAGTTGTTGGCACCGTGGTCGCCAGCGGCTTCTGGCGCGATATCTACTTCCGGGGCACGGCCCGCCCAATCGCGGCTGCCACCAGCCCTGCGGGTGGTGACGACTAGGTTCTGTTGACATTTGATTATAATGGCCGTATGTCAAACATCAGATTATCACCAGAACAGTGGGCTAGGATTCTCGATTTCTTGCGTGGCTGCACCGGCCTGTACGTTGGCCAGGAAGCGGATTGCCGGCGTTTTGTCGAGGCCGTCTTATGGATTAACCGCTCTGGGGCCCAATGGCGACTGCTGCCAGCCGAATACGGGAACTGGAACAGCGTCTACAAACGATTCGCCCGTTGGACTGACCAAGGCGTCTGGGCACAAATGCATCAACATTTCTGCGACGACCCGGATCTGGAATACCTGATCATCGACAGCACGGTGGTCCGGGCGCACCCTTGCGCGGCGGGAGTTCCCCCAAAAAGGGTGGCCAGGCGGCCCAGGCCCTGGGCCGGAGCCGCGGCGGGTTCAGCACCAAGATTCACGTGAGCGTGGACGGCTTGGGCAACCCCTTGCGATTCATACTGACTGGCGGGCAACAGCACGACATCACCCAGGCGGAGGAGTTGATCGCCGGTTATGCTGGCGAGCACGTACTGGCCGACAAAGGGTACGATGCCCAGGAGTTTCGCTAGCACATCCTGGAACTGGGTATGATGCCGGTCATTCCGCCCCGCTCGAACCGCAAGGCACCCGCCGACTATGACCGGCATTTGTACCGGGAGCGTCATCTGGTGGAATGCTTCATCAACAAGATCAAGCACTATCGCCGGATCTTCTCCCGGTTTGAGAAGCTGGACACCAGATACCTGGGCTTCCTGCACTTCACCGCCGCTCTCATCTGGTTACGGTGAAATGTCAACAGAACCTAGTACTACAGTCGCAGATTTGACAGGCGGCGTTTGTAATGGCATTGCCGTGCTCTGGCTTGGTGGCGCCGTCTCCACCACGACCAGGACAGGATGAAATCAGGCAGTTGATTTTCCGTCCATACAAGTCGGGTGAGCAGCCGGCGCACCTCCGGGGCCGTTATGGGAATCAGCGCTTCATCGGGACCGTAGCAGCCCCCTTTTCTCCTGGTTCCATCGCTTGATGCTTGATTACTGACAGATACGCCTGCGCCAGCATCGCCAAGGTGATGTGCCGGTACCAGCCGTCCCACCTCCGCACCTCATACTGGTCCAGTCCCACCTGCCCCTTGGCCTCCTCGAAACACTCCTCGATGGCCCACCGGGTCCCAGCCACCGTCACCAGTTTCTCCAAGGCCGTTCCGGCCGGGCCGAAGCATACGAAGTAAGCCAACTCCCCGGGCTGGGCAATGCTGCGCCGGGCCAGCAGCCGGTAGCCCTTGCCCAGCTCCCCAAGAGGCCGTATTTCCACGACTGATAGACGACAATTAGTCCTGCCGGTAGCGTCGACTATTTTTGCCGGTCGAGATGGGGTAATCATTCGGTACGGAGGTACCGTTGATTACAGACCGACAAACCAGGCTATTGAGGCAGAAACGTATGGAAGGCAAGACACAGGAAACGGCAGCGGCCAAGGCTGGGATGAGCGTGCGTTCAGCGCGCAAGTGGCAGAGTGGCCCATTGCCGTCGCAGGCGAAACCGGAGCATCGGTGGCGCACTCGGCCGGATCCCTTCGACGGGGTGTGGGAGGATGAGATTGAGCCGCTGCTGCGGAATGATCCGACGGGCAAGCTGAAGGCAACGACAATTATCGACTGCCCTTCGACAAGCTCAGGAGGCCGAGCAGCATCCCGGGCGGTTCAGCGCGTCCCAGCTGCGCACCCTGCAACGACGATTGCAGGCCCTTCGACAGGCTCAGGAGGCGGGCGCGGCATGGTCCGGATCAGGAGGTGTACTTCCCCCAGGTGCATCCGCCGGGACGGGAGGCCCAGTTCGACTTCACCCACTGCGGGGAACTCAAGGTGACCATCGCCGGCCAGTCCTACCCCCACCTGCTGTTCCAGCTGATACTCAGCCACTCGGGGTGGCGCTACGCTGAGGTCGCCGCCGGCGAGACCTTCCTGGCCTTGCAGCAGGGATTGCAGAATGCCCTCTGGACCCTGGGCGGCGTTCCAGAGGTGGTGCGCAGCGACAATACCGCGGCTGCCACTCACGAATTGCGCAGCAGCCGCGGCCGCGCTCTTAACGACAATTACGCCGCCCTGCTGGACCACTATGGCCTCCGCTCCACCCGCATCAATCCCGGCCAGAGCCATGAAAACGGCGTCGCCGAGCACGCCCACTACCGCTTGAAGGACGCCATCGACCAGGCCCTCATCCTGCGGGGCAGCCGCGATTTCGACACTGTCGACGACTACGCCAGCTTCGTCCGGCAGATGGTGGAGAGACGCAATCGCCTGGTAGAGGGGAAGCTGGAGCAGGAGATGCTTTGCCTACGCTCCCTACCGCCAGCTCCGGTGCCGGAATACGTCAACTACCAGTCCAAGGTGCGCAAGTGGTGCACCATCCAGGTAGCGGGACATAGCTACAGCGTGCCCTCCCGCCTCATCGGCAAGGAGGTGCAGATCCGTCTGTACGCCGACTGGGTGGAAGTGTACTACAAGGGCCACCTGGTGGAACGGATGGAACGGGTGCGTGGCGAGGGGGAAGCCAACGTCAATTACCGCCACGTCATCGGCTCATTGGTGCGCAAGCCTGGTGCCTTCGCCCGCTACCGCTTCCGGGAGCAGCTGTTTCCCACCATGCACTTCCGGCTGACCTACGACGCGCTCAGGGAATGGCGCGGGGAGCGTGCCGACGTGGAGTACGTGCGGATCCTGCACCTGGCGGCGACCACCATGGAAGCCACGGTGGACAGCGCGCTGTCGTTACTGCTGGAGGCGGGTGAGTCCTTCGACTACGCGGAGGTGCGGGACCTGGCCGAGCCCAAGGTGCCCGAAGCTCCGGTGCTGGTCTGGTCTGGGAAGCCGGACCTGAAAATCTACGACCGCCTGCTCACGGTCAGCCTGGCGGCGGCGGGGGTGTGCGCATGACGGACACCAGCGTGATGCAGGACCGCATCGGCCAGTTGTGCGGCCAATTCAAGCTGCCCACGGTGGGGGCCCAGTCGGTGGCTCGTTTCACCGCCGCTGGACACGGCGATGCCCTGGCAACTTTCCTGGAGGTACTGGAACAGGAAGCTGAGGATCGCCGCCACCGGCGCATCAACCGGCTGCGCCGGGAGTCCCGGCTGCCCTCGGGCAAGACCTGGGAAACCTTCGAGCACGACCGAGTCCCCCTGGCGCTGCGGCAGCAACTGGACCAGCTGGCCCAGGGCAGCTTTGTGGAGCGCGGCATCAACGTGCTGGCCTTCGGGCTGCCCGGCACCGGCAAGACCCACGCCCGGTGCGCCCTGGGCCACCGCCTGGTGGAAGCCGGCCACTCCGTCCTCTTCGCTCCGGCCTACCGCCTGGTGCAGGAACTGCTCGCCGCCAAGCGCGACCTGGACCTGCCCCGCCAGCTGCGCAAGCTGGACAACTTCGACTTCCTGCTCCTCGACGACCTGGGCTACCTGCCCCAGGGCGCCGAGGAGTCGGAGGTCCTCTTCACCCTCATCGCCGAACGCTACGAGCGCCGGTCGTTGGGCATCACGTCAAACCTGGTCTTCTCAGAGTGGGAGCGCATCTTTGCCAACCCCATGGCCACCGCCGCGGCGATTGACCGGGGCGTGCACCACTCCGTCATCCTGGAGTTTGACGTCCCCAGCTACCGGACCAACGCTGCCCAGCAACGCGTCCAGGCCAAGGAGGTGAACCGGCAAAACTGATTGACGCCAACCGGCAAATATAGTTGACGCGGGACACACGACGGCCCAATCGTAGACCCGTGGCCCCTTGGCCCCATCGCCCGCACTGCATCTGGTCCAACCCAACTCGTCAACCTGCGACGTCAGCCGGTCAGCCCGCACCTGACACAGGCCCTGGTCCGTCCAGACCCACAGCTTCTCGTTGCTCCTGATGGCCAGCACGTGGGGAATTCCCGCTCGCTCCAGCCACAGCCGCAGCTTGCGGTCGTTGCCATAGACCTCAGCTCCAGCAACCCAGCCGAAGGGGACTCCTGATTCCAGCGCCCGCTTCAGCATTAGCTGGGCCAGTTGCGGCTTGGTCCGAAAGCCGACACTCTCCGGCACCCCAGCCTCCCGCCGCCGCTCCCAGTCTTCCGCCCACACCTGGGGCAGGTACAATTCCCGGTCCAGCAGGGTTCTGCCCCTGGCGCTGGCATAGGCCAGAAAAACGCCAATCTGACAGTTCTCGATCCGCCCCGCCGTCCCGCTGTACTGCCGCTGCACCCCAACCGACTTCTCCCCTTTCTTGAGGAATCCGGTCTCGTCCACCACCAGCACCGCGTCAGCGGCGGACAGATGCTCCACCACGTAGGATTTCATGTCATCACGAACCAGGTCCGCATCCCACCGATAGTTGTACAACAGGCGCTGCACCCCGTCGGGTGTGGCATCCCCCGCCTGCTCCGCCAACTGCCACCCGTTCTTGCGCTCTACGGAACTGACCAGTCCCCGCAAGTAGTCCAGTACCCGCCGCCGCGGCTCAGGGCGCCGGAACCGTCCGGCAATGCAGGAATGAACCTGCTCAATCCCTGCGGCCCAGCGGGCCACTTCCGCCAGTTCCTCTTCACGCCCCGTCACCGCCGCACCCCCTTACCGGATAATGGCCTATTTTACCCGATAATCTGCGACTGTAGTACTAGTCAGCAAGCGAAAATGATCGAGCTCCGAGTTACACTGTGGCCATGGACAGGGTGATGTCGTACATCGAGTCAGTGCTGGTAAGGTCGGGCCCGCTCGTCTGAGGACGCTCCCCGGGCCAGGGCCGGCGCCGCCTCGATGACGTGATGGCGGCAGTAGCCCTCGCCGCCGACCCGGTACAGGCTCTTGACGTAGACGGTGTGGGGAACGCGGACGGGCGGCTCCAGTTCGGCCCCGCAGGCAACGCAGCTCAGCATTCTCTCACCCCCTGGTGATCTGACTAAACCAAAGCCAAGGTGAAATGCGCAGACGCATGGGGTAAATTTATGAAGGAACCGAGGTAGCTGGTCTCAGAAATTGCGAGGGGTTGGTGATGGGCGTGAGGGAGATAGACCGGTCTCTGGAACAATGGCAGATGGGAGTCAAGGACTTGCGGCGGCGTGTGATTCTGGCTCCCACACCCCGGGAGCGGGAAAGGTGGTACGCCATCCTGCTGCTGGCCCAGGGCTTGACGGCAGCGGCGACGGCGGAGGCGCTGGAGCGGGACCCCCACACTATCGGACGTTGGGCGTCGGCCTTCGGCGAGGGAGGGCCTGCGGCCCTGATATTCGAGCAGACCGGTGGTTCACCCCCGCCCTTGACCAGGCGCAGCAGGAGGAGTTGAAAGGGGCGGTGGAGCAACCGCCCGCCACAGCGGGCATCGTAATGGCTAACTGGTATTGGAAGGTGGTGCGTCAGTTTGTCTCAGAACGGTTTGGCATCAGCCTGAGCCGCAGCAGTTGCCTGAACTGGCTTCACCGGCTGGGGTTTGCCTTCAAGCGCCCCAAGAAGCGGCTGCTCAAGGCTGATGAGTCCAAGCGGGAGACCTTCGTGGCGGAGTACGCCGTCCGGTGGGAGGAGGCCCAACGGACTGGAGCCAGGATATTCTTTGCCGACGAGGCCCACTTCCGGGCGGACGCGGAATTGCGGGGGAAGTGGGTGCTGAAGGGTAAGCCTGCGTTGGTGGACTCGAGCAGCCCGAGGTACGGGGAGAAGGCCAGCTACTATTCGGCGGTGTGCCTGGAGACGGGCGAGGTGGAATGGATGGAACTGGAGGGCAACAGCAACAGCGGGACCTCGGTTGCCTTCCTGACGCAACTGAAGGAAAAGCATCCAGGGCCGCTGCGGGTCATCTGGGACAATGCGCCGGCCCATCGTGGGGAGGCGGTGCGGGAGTACCTCAGGACGCCTGAGCTGGAGCTGAGGCTGGTGAACCTGCCGGGCTACAGCCCGGACTTCAATGCCGATGAGGCTGTCTGGGGTTGGGCGAGAGAGGAGGTCACTGGCAATCTGTGCTTGGGCAGCAGGGCGGCGGTGCAGGAGAGGGTCGGCAAATTCCTGGCCGGGCTGTCCAGCCGGAAAGACGAGGTGAGACGGCGCTGCCGGACGGTCCTGCAATCAAGGGCCGAAACACTCCCGCGAGACTCCCGCCCCGATTCCCAGCACCCGGCAAATGCACATCCCACCTTGGCTTTGGTTTAGTACCGTTGCCAGGTAGATTTGTAAGAATATAAGAAAGCAGCCATACTGGGGCATGATCTTTGTGTGAGGAAGTGCCCAGCCATGGCTGCCATCAAGTATAAAGTAGAGTTGACCGAGGCCGAACGCTCCCGTCTCAATGAGGTTTCCCAGCGAGGCAAGGCGTCAGTGCGCACCGTGAAGCGTGCGCTGTCGCTGCTCAAGGCTGACCAGGGGCTTCGGGACCGTGAGATAGCCGATGTGCTGTTGGTCAACGCGGCTACGGTCGCCAGAGCGCGGAAGCGGTACGTGGAGGAAGGACTTGAGGCCGCCATCAATGACCGACCGCGGCCGGGCCAGGAGCGCAAGCTGGACGGCGAGCAGGAAGCGCACCTGATCGCCTTCGCGTGCCGCGCCGCGCCCGCAGGGCACACGCACTGGACACTCCAGTTGTTGGCCGACAAGGTGGTGGAGTTGGAGTTTGCCGAGAGCATCTCCCTGGAGACGGTGCGCCAGATACTCAAAAAAACGAACTCAAGCCCTGGCAGAAGAAAGAGTGGTGTATCCCCAAGGTGAGCGGGGAGTTCGTGGCGCGGATGGAGGACGTGCTGGACCTGTACCAACCGGAGTACAATCCGGAGCGTCCGGTAGTGTGTTTCGACGAGACCTCCAGGCAATTGACTGGGGAGGTGCGTCCGCCCATCGAGGCTGCCCCCGGACGGGTGGCACGCTATGACACCGAGTACCAGCGAAACGGGACCCGGAACCTGTTCATGATCTGCGAGCCGAAGGGTGGATGGAGACATGTGGAGGTGACCGAGCGCCGCACTGCCGTGGACTTCGCGCACCAGATGCGGTGGCTGGTGGACGAGGCCTACCCTGATGCCGAGGTGGTCAGGCTGGTACTGGACAACCTCAACACCCACAAGCTCGGCTCGCTCTACGAAGCATTTGAGCCGTGCGAAGCTCGGCGCATCGCCCAACGCCTCGAGTTTCATTACACTCCTACGCATGGCAGCTGGCTGAACATGGCTGAGATCGAGTTGAGCGTCTTCCGCAGAGGGTGTCTGAACCGCCGTATCAGCGATGAGCCGGAGCTGCGGCGAGAGGTTGCGGCGCTCGAACGCGAGCGCAACGCAGCAAAATCAGCCATAGACTGGCGGTTTACCACCCAAGATGCTCGCCGTAAGCTCCAGCATATCTACCCTCCAAAATCAGATTGAAACGGTACTAAACCAAAGCCAAGGTGAAATGCGCAGACGCATGGGGTAAATTTATGAAGGAACCGAGGTAGCTGGTCTCAGAAATTGCGAGGGGTTGGTGATGGGCGTGAGGGAGATAGACCGGTCTCTGGAACAATGGCAGATGGGAGTCAAGGACTTGCGGCGGCGTGTGATTCTGGCTCCCACACCCCGGGAGCGGGAAAGGTGGTACGCCATCCTGCTGCTGGCCCAGGGCTTGACGGCAGCGGCGACGGCGGAGGCGCTGGAGCGGGACCCCCACACTATCGGACGTTGGGCGTCGGCCTTCGGCGAGGGAGGGCCTGCGGCCCTGATATTCGAGCAGACCGGTGGTTCCCCCCGCCCTTGACCAGGCGCAGCAGGAGGAGTTGAAAGGGGCGGTGGAGCAACCGCCCGCCACAGCGGGCATCGTAATGGCTAACTGGTATTGGAAGGTGGTGCGTCAGTTTGTCTCAGAACGGTTTGGCATCAGCCTGAGCCGCAGCAGTTGCCTGAACTGGCTTCACCGGCTGGGGTTTGCCTTCAAGCGCCCCAAGAAGCGGCTGCTCAAGGCTGATGAGTCCAAGCGGGAGACCTTCGTGGCGGAGTACGCCGTCCGGTGGGAGGAGGCCCAACGGACTGGAGCCAGGATATTCTTTGCCGACGAGGCCCACTTCCGGGCGGACGCGGAATTGCGGGGCAAGTGGGTGCTGAAGGGTAAGCCTGCGTTGGTGGACTCGAGCAGCCCGAGGTACGGGGAGAAGGCCAGCTACTATTCGGCGGTGTGCCTGGAGACGGGCGAGGTGGAATGGATGGAACTGGAGTGTCATTGTTCAGGATCTATAGGCCAGTGAATTGGGAGTTTTTCAGGATCTACCCACCAGATTTTCAGGGTCATTAGGCCACTTTGGGAGCCACATCGGCGATCATTGCCGCACTTTGGAATTGAGGTGCAGCGATGGCATACCGGGAGGTTTCCAGAATGGAAATACAAGAGATCATTCGCCGTTGGCAGGCGGGGGATAGCCAACGCAAGATTGCGTTGGGCACCGGCTTGTCGAGAGATACCATCGCCAAGTACGTGGCGGCAGCCCAAGAGGAGGGCATCGTTCGGGATGGGCTGGTTGCCACCGCGGAGCAGCTGAGCCGGCTGGCGACGATTGGGCAGCCGGGGCCGCGGCAGGCGGTGACGCCCGGGCAGGACCTGCTGGAGCCGTGGGCGGACCAGATTTACCAGTGGCTCACCGGCGACCGGCTGCAGCTGACCCGCATCCGGGAGTTGCTGGCAGCGCGGGGGTGTCCGGTATCGTATCCGTCGTTGCGCCGCTTCGTTCTGAAGCGGAACTGGCGGCGGCGCAGCCAGACCACGGTGCGCATGGAGGACACCGCGCCCGGGGAGGTGGCGGAGATGGACTTCGGCCGGTTGGGCATGATTGTGGACCCAGCGACAGGCCGCCGGCGGGCGGTGTGGGGGCTGATCATCGTGCTGGCTTACTCGCGGCACAGCTTCGTTTGGCCGACCCATGGGCAGACGCTGGAGGACATCATCGCCGGACTGGAAGCGGCGTGGGTCTGCTTCGGCGGGGTGCCCCGCTATCTGGTCATCGACAATTGCCCGCCAGCGGTGGCGGGACCAGACCCGCTGCATCCGCGCTTCACCAGAGGCTTCCTGGAATACTCGCAGCACCGGGGTTTCATCGCCGATGCGGCGCGGGTGCGGAAACCCAAGGACAAGCCCAAGGTGGAGCGTGGCGTGCAGTACGTCAGGGAGCGCTTCTTCAAGGGCGGCGATTTCCACGGTTCTGCCCCACCTGAGGGCCGAAGCCCAGCGCTGGTGTCTGGAGGTGGCCGGAATGCGCATCCATGGCACCACTCGCCGGAAGCCCCTGGTGGTTTTCCAGGATGAGGAGCGCCACACCCTGCTGCCCTGGGACGGTGAGCCCTACGAAATCGCCGACTGGCGCAATGCCAAGGTCCATCCCGACCATCACATCCAGTGTCAGCAGGCCCTGTATTCGGTGCCATCGGACCGGTGCCCGCCGCGTCAGCAGGTGGAAATCCGGCTGGGCAGCAAGCTGGTGCACATCTATCACCGGGGCCAGCTGATCAAGACCCACCTCCGCCAGCCCCAGGGCGGACGCTCCACCGATCCCGACGATTACCCCGCCGAGCTTTCCGCCTACACCACCAGAGCGCCGGATCGCATCCAGCGCAGCGCGGCGACACTGGGACCGGCGGTGGGCGAATACGCTGAACGTCTCTTCGACGGCCCCCTGCCCTGGGCCAAGATCCGGCAGGGACACAAGCTGCTGCGTCTGGGCGAGCGTTACACGGCGCAGCGTCTGGACGCCGCCTGTCGTCGGGCCCTGGCCGTGGATCTCATCGACGTGCGCCGATTGGAACGCATCCTGGTGCAGGCCCTGGAACAGGAGGCCATGCCCCAGCTGCCCTTGCCCATGCCGCCGGGCCGCTTCGCCCGTCCCGGTAGCGTCTTCGCTTACACCGCATACCGCCGTCAGTCAGCATGAGGAGATTACCCATGACCCGAACCACCGAACTCACCCCGCTGCTCAAGAGCCTCAAGCTGGGCGCTTTGGCCAGCACCCTGCCGGAACGCATCGCCCTGGCCCGTAGGGAGCAGCTGGATTACGCCTCATTCCTGGAAATCATCCTCAGCGACGAGGTCAATCGCCGCGCCCACCGCCGCACCGAACTCCGGCTGCACAATGCCGGTTTCGAGGAGACCTGCCGCCTGGAGGACTTCGACTGGTCGGCGTCAATTACCCTGGACCGCCGCCTGCTGGACGCTGTATTCTCCCTGGAGTTTCTCGACCGGCACGAACACGTCCTGCTGGTGGGCCCCGCCGGTGTCGGCAAGAGCTTCTTCGCCCAGGCCCTGGGCTACGCCGCCGTCCGCGCCGGATACTCCGTGCGCTTCAGCCACGCCGACGACTTCTTCAAGGCCCTGACCCAGGCCAGAGTGGACAACTCGGTGGACCGTACCTTCCGGTCTTTCCTCACGCCCGACCTGCTCATCCTCGATGACCTGGGTCTCCATGGCCTGACCGCCCAGCAGTCCGCCGACCTCTACGAACTCATCCTCAATCGACATCGGGCGTCCAGCTTCATCATCACCAGCAACCGGGCCGTGGACGAATGGCTGGGTCTCTTCGATGACCCCATCCTGGGCAACAGCGCGCTGGATCGCCTGGCCAACGCCAGCTACCAGATCGTCATCGAAGGCGCCAGCTACCGGGAACGACTCTCGCCACACCGCGCTCTACTGGCCGCAAAGGGGGTGATTGACCCGCAAACTACAACCTGATAATAGTCAATTCACCGCGCTCCCAGGGTGGCTGGATGTCCGTGAAAATCGCCGGCCTAATGACCATGAAAATTGACAACTGGAGGGCAACAGCAACAGCGGGACCTCGGTTGCCTTCCTGACGCAACTGAAGGAAAAGCATCCAGGGCCGCTGCGGGTCATCTGGGACAATGCGCCGGCCCATCGTGGGGAGGCGGTGCGGGAGTACCTCAGGACGCCTGAGCTGGAGCTGAGGCTGGTGAACCTGCCGGGCTACAGCCCGGACTTCAACGCCGATGAGGCTATCTGGGGCTGGGCGAGAGAGGAGGTCACTGGCAATCTGTGCTTGGGGAGCAGGGCGGCGGTGCAGGAGAGGGTCGGCAAATTCCTGGCCGGGCTGTCCAGCCGGAAAGACGAGGTGAGACGGCGCTGCCGGACGGTCCTGCAATCAAGGGCCGAAACACTCCCGCGAGACTCCCGGCCGGAATCCCCATACCCGGCAAATGCACATCCCACCTTGGCTTTGGTTTAGGATCCCGTACGAAGAAAGGGGGGGAGGCGTGGAATGCGCCTCCCCCCTTTCACATCCAAACGCAAAAGCAGGAGAAAAGCGATGAAACTATGGCCTTTTGGCTAACAAGTTCACAAGCTTTCGCAAGAGTTGCGCCGTGAGTTGCTCAACAAATTTAGTATTGCGTCGGAGGATTCTGCGGCGATGCGCTACGTGGCTAAACGAGGCAGGCTTGGCACCGGGCACGTCAACCGGGTGTTCATCTTCAATCCGGCCATGCTTTCTCATCTGGAGTTAGCGTCAGCCAGCTATGAAAACCTGACGACTCTGAAGAAGGGTCTGCTCTTCACCGGGCACATCATGAAAGGCCACGAAACCTTGAAAGCAAACTTGGTCGTTCTCTCAGACCAGCGCGCCTTGTAAGAACCTGTCTACAATCTCTAAAATATGTTAAGTTGAGGCTATTATCGGGGGAGGGGTAATCATGTCTCATTCTTATCCCAGCGACATCAGTAGGGAGCAATTCGCCCGTATTCTGCCCACGCTGGAATCGGCCCGACGCCGGACCAAGCCCCGCATCGTGGACTTGTATGACGTTTTCTGCGGCGTGCTGTATCTCCTGAAAAGCGGCTGCCAGTGGCGAATGCTGCCGGCGGACTTCCCCGATTGGCGCACTTGTTACAAGTATTTCCGGCAATGGAGCGAGCGGCCCGACCCGGAGCAGGATTCCATTCTGGAACAAGTCCTAAAAAAAATCGGTTGGCGAGGCCCGACAAAGCAATGGGAGGAAAGAGCAGACCAGCTTCTGTATCGTGGACTCCCAGAGCGTCAAGAACACGGACACCGCCGAGCAGAAGGGCTATGACGCGGGCAAAAAGGTGTCCGGAATCAAGCGTCATATCGCGGTGGACACGCAAGGATTGCCCCATGCGATACAGGTGACTACCGCCGACGTTACCGATCGGGCTGGGGCTTTGGCTATGTTTGACGAAAACCGGGCCGACCTCAACCGGGTCCAGAATGTGTTGGTCGACGGTGGTTACACCGGGAAGCCCTTTGCTGCTGCAGTGCAAGGCATATTGGGAGCCTCGGTGGAAGTGGTGAAACGCAGCGAACTGCACACCTTCGTGGTGCTGCCGAAACGATGGGTGGTGGAGCGGTCATTCGCCTGGCTGGAAAAGTGCCGCCGGCTCTGGAAGAACTGTGAAAGAAAGCTCAATACCAGCCTGCAAATGGTGGTGCTTGCCTTCGCAACGCTAATCCTGAGAAGATTGTAAACAGGCTCTAAGGACATCAAAAGTAAATGTCGTGATGCTTCGACATTTGAAAATTAATAGAAGGGCGAAACATCACGAGACCAACCGCCTTAGCATTCAGGGACGTAGCTAGCTTGGTGAAAATGGCTTCAAGTTACTGATTCTGCCGGATTGCTGGCAGGAAACACGGGCTTTGGTTCCTGGTTAAGGCCGCGTTATTAGCGCGATGGCCGCCAACCACGGGTAGGTGGTGCCGATTGTCCGCGAGGCCATACCCGCCAGTGGTTGGTCGGACACGCTCGAAAAGCATCGGCAGCAAACCGAGTTGCTCAGCAGCGTTTTCGAGAAACGCGGTTAGCCTTGTGGCGGAGGCCTGATGTGGGAAGTGTTCACCGAGCGGAGTGGTTGTTGAGCAAGACCTACCCCTCCTACGTTACCGACTAGTCCTACGATACCGACTAGCAGTCGGTGCTGCTTGCGGCCCTCAGCGAGTGGCTGCCCTCTGACGATCTGGCCTATTTCGTCTCCGAGGTGGTGGGCCAGATGGACCTGTCGGACATCACCGCCCGCCTTGGATGGGGGGAAACAGGCCGAATTAGAGGCGACGGTGCAGGGATTGCCGTCGCAAGCAGGCATCGACTCATCCAACTGGAAATGGAAGGCGGTCCGACGGTAGGTGCAGCGCCGCTTCGGGTTGGCGCTGAGCCGGAGTAGTTGTCTGAACCACCCGCACCGCTTGGGATTTGTGCTGAAACGGTACAAGAAACGTTTGCGCGAGGGCGGACCCAGTGCGGCGGTAAGTCCTGGTGGCGGAGTTTAGCGCGCTGACGGCAGCGGCGCGACGGACGTGAGCCAAGATATTCTTCGCCGACGAGGCCCGTTTCCGAGCAGATGGCGACTTGAGGGGCAATGGGTTCTCAAGGGGGAACCAGCCGTGGTGGACTCCAACCGCACCGCCATCGGAAGGCTGAAGATGGGCAGCCGATGCAACAGCCACGCCAATGACAGCCCCCGTCTTCGACCTCCTGAACATTGGCCGCAAGGTCTGGTTGCCGAACCATCACAGGAGATGACGCACTCTCAAACCATTCACAGGACGCTTCCGCACCGACTATTTCCTACGCAAATACAACATTACGCCCATTGGCATACCGGCGTGGGTCAGTAACAATGGATATACAACGGCAGCGGGCGGTGGTCAGGGTGTTTGACGAAGGGAGGCAGCGACTCCCCGGTATGCCTGCCAGCGCGCTTCATGGGGCCATGAGAATTCGGCGGCCCAGCCTCGAAGCGTCCCCGGGGTCTGAATTCCCCCAAGTGCTCCGGGGTGGCGCGCCGGAAGTTTCACCCAGTACCGATCATCCACACGGGCTCCGGGCAAGGTCCCGCGAAAGGTTCAGGTTTCTACACCACGGACCGCGCCCGTAACCAGTAACCCGGTCGGCACAGGATGGCCAGATTGTCCACTACCCGACCAAACTTAACACCCACCAACCACAATATTAATCCACAACATTCCAACCCAGGGAGGCACTCAGTGTCCAGTTTTACACCGCTAGGCGAGCGAATCGTCATCAAGCCGATCGAACAGGAAACCCAAACCCGGGGCGGCATCCTGCTCCCCGACACCGCCAAGGAAAAGCCCCAGGAGGGCGAGGTCATCGCCGTTGGCTCGGGCCGCGTCGCTGACGACGGCTCCCGCATCGCCATGGAACTTGCCATCGGCGACAAGGTCATCTACTCCAAATACGCCGGCACTGAATATGACGACGACGATGATGAGTACCTGATCATGCGCGAATCCGACGTCCTGGCCAAACTGGGCTAGCCGTTCCGTTCCAACTCCTGAACTCTCGTACGCACACCAATCCACCCCCAATAGCGCACACTCCAAACGAGGAGAACCCCGCAATGCCCGCAAAGAAGTTGGTATACGCTGAAGACGCACGCAAGTCGCTGCGCACCGGCATCGACATTCTGGCCGACGCGGTCAAAATTACCCTGGGCCCCCGTGGCCGCAACGTCGTGCTGGACAAGAAGTTCGGCCTGCCGCAGGTCTGCTCCGACGGCGTAACCATCGCCAAAGAGATTGAGCTGCCCGACGCTTTCGAGAACATGGGCGCGCAGCTGCTGAAAGAAGCCGCCACCAAGACCAACGACGCCGCCGGCGACGGCACCACCACCAGCATCGTGCTTTCCCAGGCCATCATCCACGAAGGCTTCAAGAACGTTACGGCCGGCGCCAACCCGATGGCCATCAAACGTGGCATCGACCACGCAGTGGCTTGCATCGTCACCGAGTTGCAGGGCATGTCCCAGCCGGTGGAGACCCGCGAGCGCATCGGACAGGTAGCCTCCCTCTCCGCCCATGAAGACGCCATCGGTGAGACCATCGCCGAGGCCATGGAGAAGGTGGGCAAAGACGGCGTCATCACCGTGGAAGAGTCCCGCGGCCTGACCGATGAGATTGAGTACGTTGAGGGGATGCAAGTCGACCGCGGCTACACCTCTCCTTACTTCATCACCAACACCGAGCGGATGGAAGCCGTCATCGAAGATGCCTACCTCATCATCACCGATAAGAAGGTTTCCGCCGTTGCCGACCTGGTGCCGGCGTTGGAAAAGCTGCTGCAAGCCGGCCAGAAGAACGTGGTCATCGTCGCTGAGGACATCGACGGCGAAGCGCTGGCCACTCTGGTGGTCAACAAGCTGCGTGGCATCATGAACGTGCTGGCCGTCAAGGCGCCCGGCTTCGGCGACCGCCGCAAGGCGATGCTGGAAGACATTGCCATCCTGACCGGCGGCACCGTCATCAGCGAAGAAACTGGCCGCCGTCTGGACTCGGCGACCATAGAGGACTTTGGCCGCGCCCGTCGCATTTCGTCCACCAAGGACGACACCACGATCGTGGACGGCCACGGTTCGGAAGAAGCAATCGAGGCCCGCATCAACCAGATCAAGGCCCAGATCGAAGACACCACCTCCGAGTACGACCGCGAAAAGCTGCAAGAGCGGATGGCCAAGCTGTCTGGCGGCGTGGCCGTCATCAAGGTCGGAGCCGCAACCGAGATCGAGCTGAAGGAGCGCAAGGCGCGTGTGGAAGACGCCCTGTCGGCCACCCGTTCCGCCGTGGAAGAAGGGATTGTCCCTGGTGGCGGAGTCGCTCTGGTGCGTGCCCAACGGGCCCTGGACTCCATCGAAGGATTGACGGTAGATGAGTTCGTGGGCGTTAACATCATCCGTCGCGCGCTGGAACAGCCGTTGAAGCTGATCGTGGAGAATGCCGGTTCCGAGGGAGCCGTTGTACTCAACCAGGTGCAGCATCAGTCCGATGATTACGGCTACGACGCAGAGCTGGGAGAATTTGGTCCCATGCTCGAGCGCGGCATCATAGACCCGGTAAAGGTTACGCGCTCCGCATTGCAGAATGCCGCGTCCGTGGCAGCCATGGTACTCACGACCGAGTCCATGATTGCCGAAATCCCCGTGCCGGCTTCGGGCATGATGGGCACCCCCCAGATGGATTTCTAGCCCCACTGAATCCAGCGGGAATTGCAGCCGGGGCGGTCACGGCGACTGCCCCGGCGTTTTGAACGCTGGTCGCCAACCGTGTCCGCAACACTTCAGGTTTGAGGGGAACCGGGTAATTGTAGGCACGGGAAGAGCTATTGAACCGGCGCTGCCGTCGCTCCAGGTAGCGTTTATCCGCCGCCCTTGACACGAGGGCTCTCGTCAAGTTCAGCTCACCAAGTTTTACGTTTGAGTCGCGCGGCGCCGCACGTACTTGACGCCCCTTACCACCTTGCCACTGGTCTGCGCTCTGCAGGGCCCGGCAGGAACGGGGATCAGCCCCGGTTGTTGGGACAGCAGGCAGTTGTCCGCACCGACCACGATCAGGGCCAATCAAACAAGGAGGAAACCCATGTTCAGGAACATCCCAAGCATCCGATTTGGAGCGACCGACGGCCGAAAGGCCGACGTTTTCATCAACAACCGGCCCGCCGGGGCCATCCAATTCTACCAGGGGACGACCTGGACCCTACGACCACCATGGTCTAAGCCTGGTGGGAGCCCAACTGGACATCAGGAAGGCCATAGTGCGCCACAATCAGCCAGTGGGGGCTTAATGAAATGAGTGCCGGACGCCGTGATTACCGTCTGCGCCGCCGCGCGCTACAACAAGCCCTGGACCTTGACTGACAACGGACCAACCGGCACTGATCGGATCGATGGAGACAACAATGACGACTTCGGACGAACACACTCCAGCGTTGGACCAGCTGTCCACGCCGGCCAGCAAATCGCAGCAACAGACTTGGGCTCAGGACCTGCTGGATATAATCAAGACAAACCGAGACAAAAAACCCGGCACCACAGCGTCGCTATCCCGACCACACCCCCCAAACGAAGCTGAGATTCAGACGCTGACCGCCGAGTTCATGGCCAACGTCGATTCTGAACAGCACACGCCGGGAACCGGTGCCAGTCGCCGTGACGGCCACAGCAGCAGCCGCGAATTCGCCATCGCTGCCCAGCAGGTCATGGGCGACGCCACGGCTGGTACCCGCCGCCAGATGGCTGCCGCATTCGCCACTCTGATCGTCGAGCCGGCCCGCGCTGCGGCCGAACGTCGGAAAGACCGGGACGTCGGCGTCAGGATCGTGGCCATGCAGGAGTTCATACAACTCCATCTGTTCAAAGGCGACGCCCAAGTCTACCTGGCCCGCCCGTTTGCTCAATTGACCTGTATCGCTGAGCCAGACCGCTAGACGCCATTGCATCGTTCGGCCGGAGTCGCCAACGATTCATCAGGTGGGACTTGCCAACAGGGCCATCGCGTTGCCGGCGTAACCCGGGATGATGGCCCAAGCCAACTGTCGGCGCTCCCAAGGGTATTTTAGGCTCAGAATTCGTTCTTCTTCCATCTGTTGTCGCCATCGGTGTTCGCGGATAGCGTGTGCGTCCCGTTCACGTAGATGCGCATACACGTGATACGGAAAGTAGACTGGTTAAACCCCAATCCACCGAAAAGATGAGTGTCGCGGTGTGCTGAAGGGGTAAGAAAGTGCTCCTGTGCATCTGGGATAATGGCTTTTGAAACAGGAAACCGTCCCCAGGCCAGGAGCACCCAAAAGATGCTAGCAGATGACCACCCCGACCGCATCCAAATCGCCTTTGACGACCACCGCCTGGTGGCCAATGCTGGGCTGATCCTGTCAGCCACGCTGGGCCGGCATCTGGGCCGGCCCGAACTGGTTGACCGGCACCTGGACCTGGGTCGCGCCCCAGGCCGAGCCAACACCGGCGACAAGGTGATGACGCTGGTGGCGTCTGCTCTGGCCGGAGGAGACTGCATTGACGACGCCGACGTGCTGCGCACCGGCGGGACGGCTAGCGCCATCGGCTGCGTAGTCAAGGCGCCATCCACCCTGGGGACCTTCCTGCGCAGTTTCCGGTGGGGCCACGTCCGCCAACTGGATCGGGTCAGCCGGGAGCTGCTGGCCCGGGCCTGGGCGGCTGGGGCCGGACCCGGCGACGGGCCGTTGACCATCGACCTGGACTCCACCATCTGCGAGACATACGGTCTGGCCAAGGAGGGGGCGCGCGACCACGGCTACACCGGCCAGCGAGGCTATCACCCGCTGCTGGCCATTGCCGCCGGCACCGGCGACGTGCTGATGGCTCGGCTGCGCAAGGGCCGCGCCAACACCGTTCGGGGCGCCGCCCACTTTCTACGCGAGACGGTGGGGCGGGTACGCTACGGCGGCGCCAGGGGACAACTCACGGTGCGGGCTGACAGCGGCTTCTACACCCACGCCATCGTCGCCGTCTGCCGCAAGATGGATGTGCGCTACTCCATCACCGTCCGCCAGCAAGCCCGCCTGCGGAATATCATCGAGGCCATACCCGAGACTGACTGGACGCCGATTCCCTACTGGATGGACGGCGCCGCCGACGTGGCGGAGACCACCTACGTCCCCTTCCAGGATGAGCCCGACGCCGCACCGGTGCGGCTCATCGTCCGGCGGGTGCAGCCCACGCCCGGCTCCCAGCTGGCCCTCTTCGCCAGCTACCGCTATCACGGCTGCATCACCGACCGAGACGGGGACACCCTGGAACTGGAGGCCGACCATCGGCGCCACGCCGAGATCGAGAACGCCATCCGAGACCTCAAGTACGGCGTCGGGCTCAACCATCTCCCCTCAGGCCGCTTCGCCGCCAACGGCGCCTGGCTGGCGGTGCAGGTGATGGCGCATAACCTGGCCCGCTGGACCGCGCGCATCGGTCTGGGTGAGCAACTGGTAACCACCAAGACCCTCCGACGACGCTTCTTCTCCCTCGCCGGACGGCTCACCCGCTCGGCGCGCCGCCTCACTTTGCATCTGCCCCAGCGCTGGCCCTGGGAAAACCAGTTCAGTCGCGCCTTGGCTCGATTGCGAGCAATTCCACTCCCCGCCTGACGGCACCGCTGGTGTCAACGCCGACGGAGATCTGACCCACTCACCAGACTACCCGACCGCCTCGCAGACTTGCGCCAGGCTGGTCCCCGAGCGTCTCTTGCTGCACACTACCCTGACAATTTCGCCCAGCATCGCCACCGCGGGCCGCCATCATCGTGTCTGTGTGGCTATCTCACGCCGCCCTCATCCCCATCTATTGGAATCGGGCTTGCCCCGTTCGCCTTCCCTTGCCCATCATCCCTGGTGTCAACGCCACGGCCCATCGCTTCGGTGGATTCGGGTTAAAACAGACCCAGAATTTGGCTTGTGGGCTCGGTGTTCGAATTCTGGATTCTTCGTATCGGCCAGTTCCTCAGAACCGATGGGGACTGCCGTGATGTGCCAGCCGAATCCCCAGCGGGGTATTCCCATTCCCTCCAGCTTGCAGGTTACGTTGGGGCAGGCGGCCACGGCGCCGATCCCTCCCGCCACGCGGGGATTAATTCATCGTCCAGGTTGGCATAAATCCCGGATCGGCTAACGCCCCTCATGCGGTTGATGATAATAGGCGATTCGGGCACTGCCGGGGCGAATTCGGCAAACTCGGTCAGTTGAGGGAAGGACAGCATCATGTCCAGGGACAACCCATCCTGGCCAGGACCCGGGCCCCAGTGCGGAAGGCGTCGTTGGCCGATATTCCTTCAGCGTCCCGGTTGTCCAATTCCGGGTCCGGGCTCCAGGTAACGTTGTGGCGGATGCCCTTGAACCGATTGAGGCTCGCCGCCTGCAACGCCTCCAATACCGGGGCGACGCCCTCTCCCAGTTTCAGGTCCCATGGCCTACAATGGCCGCCGCCCGGCTTTCACCGTAGACGCCGCTCGGGAGCTACCGGCCGTTCCCCTAACCGTGCTCCCCAACGTGGTCGTTCCACACACCGCGAATTGATTGGTTTCCATTCCAATGGTGTCCCTACCATTGCTACCAATCCTTCCCGTGCCCCGGCACCGGCGACCCGGGGAAACGGATTAAGCATCCCGGGCCCATTCACCACAATGCCAGCAACTAAACCAAAGCCAAGGTGGGATGTGCATTTTCAGGTCTTTGGGAATCGGACCGGAGGTTTCGCGGGAGCCTCTCCGCCCTTGATTGCAGGACGGTCCGGCAGCGCCGTTTGACTTCATCTCTCCGGCTGGCCAGCCCGCCGAGGAAGTTGCCGACCCTCTCCTGCACCAGAGCCTTGGTCCCCAGGCACAGGTTTCCAGTGGCCTCCTCTCTAGCCCAGCCCCAGACCGCCTCATCGGCGTTGAAGTCCAGACTGTAGCCCGGCAGGTTCACCAGCCGCAGCGCCCGCCCAAGCGTCCGCAGATACTCCCTGACGGCCTCACCGCGGTGCGCCGGTGCGTTGTCCCAGATCACCTTCAGCGGACCGGAATGCCTCTCCCTCAGTTGCCTCAGAAAGGCCTCCGATGTCCTGGAGTTGCTGTTACCCTCCAGTTCCATCCACTCCACCTCTCCGGTCTCCAGGCACACTGCCGAGTAGTAGCTGGCCTTCTCGCCCCACCGCGGGCTGCTCGAGTCCACCAGGGCTGGCTCTCCCTTGAGTACCTACTTGCCCCGAAGCCCGGCATCCGCCCGGAAATGAGCCTCGTCGGCGAAGAAAATCTTGGCCCCGAACCGCCGCGCCTCCTCCGTCAGGGCAGCGTACTCCGCCACGAAGGACTCCCGCTTCCTTTTGTCGGCCTTGACCAATCGCTTCTTGGGACGCTTCAGGACGAACCCCAACCGATGCAGATAGTTCAGGCAATCGCTGCGGCTCAGGCTGATGTCGAATCGCTCCGAGACAAACTGATGGACCACCTTCCTCCTGAGCCTGCCGAAGGGTCCAGTTGGCCAGTTTGATGCCAGCCATGGTGGGCAGTTCCTGCACCGCCGCCTTCAACTCCGCCTGCTGCGCCTCGCTAAGGGCGGGGGGAACCCCCAGACTGCTCGAAAATCAAGGCGGCAGGCCCGCCCTCGCCAAAGGCGGCGGCCCATGTCCCGCGTCAACTATATTTGCCGGTTGGCGTCAATCAGTTTTGCCGGTTCACCTCCTTGGCCTGGACGCGTTGCTGGGCTGCGTTGGTGCGGTAGCTGGGGACGTCAAACTCCAGGATGACGGAGTGGTGCACGCCCCGGTCAATCGCCGCGGCGGTGGCCATGGGGTTGGCAAAGATGCGCTCCCACTCTGAGAAGACCAGGTTTGACGTGATGCCCAACGACCGGCGCTCGTAGCGTTCGGCGATGAGGGTGAAGAGGACCTCCGACTCCTCGGCGCCCTGGGGCAGGTAGCCCAGGTCGTCGAGGAGCAGGAAGTCGAAGTTGTCCAGCTTGCGCAGCTGGCGGGGCAGGTCCAGGTCGCGCTTGGCGGCGAGCAGTTCCTGCACCAGACGGTAGGCCGGAGCGAAGAGGACGGAGTGGCCGGCTTCCACCAGGCGGTGGCCCAGGGCGCACCGGGCGTGGGTCTTGCCGGTGCCGGGCAGCCCGAAGGCCAGCACGTTGATGCCGCGCTCCACAAAGCTGCCCTGGGCCAGCTGGTCCAGTTGCTGCCGCAGCGCCAGGGGGACTCGGTCGTGCTCGAAGGTTTCCCAGGTCTTGCCCGAGGGCAGCCGGGACTCCCGGCGCAGCCGGTTGATGCGTCGGTGGCGGCGATCCTCAGCTTCCTGTTCCAGTACCTCCAGGAAAGTTGCCAGGGCATCGCCGTGTCCAGCGGCGGTGAAACGAGCCACCGACTGGGCCCCCACCGTGGGCAGCTTGAATTGGCCGCACAACTGGCCGATGCGTTCCTGCATCACGCTGGTGTCCGTCATGCGCACACCCCCGCCGCCGCCAGGCTGACCGTGAGCAGGCGGTCGTAGATTTTCAGGTCCGGCTTCCCAGACCAGACCAGCACCGGAGCTTCGGGCACCTTGGGCTCGGCCAGGTCCCGCACCTCCGCGTAGTCGAAGGACTCACCCGCCTCCAGCAGTAACGACAGCGCGCTGTCCACCGTGGCTTCCATGGTGGTCGCCGCCAGGTGCAGGATCCGCACGTACTCCACGTCGGCACGCTCCCCACGCCATTCCCTGAGCGCGTCGTAGGTCAGCCGGAAGTGCATGGTGGGAAACAGCTGCTCCCGGAAGCGGTAGCGGGCAAAGGCTCCGGGCTTGCGCACCAATGAGCCGATGACGTGGCGGTAATTGACGTTGGCTTCCCCCTCGCCACGCACCCGTTCCATCCGTTCCACCAGGTGGCCCTTGTAGTACACTTCCGCCCAGTCGGCGTACAGACGGATCTGCACCTCCTTGCCGATGAGGCGGGAGGGCACGCTGTAGCTATGTCCCGCTACCTGGATGGTGCACCACTTGCGCACCTTGGACTGGTAGTTGACGTATTCCGGCACCGGAGCTGGCGGTAGGGAGCCCAGGCAAAGCAACTCCTGCTCCAGCTTCCCCTCTACCAGGCGATTGCGTCTCTCCACCATCTGCCGGACGAAGCTGGCGTAGTCGTCGACAGTGTCGAAATCGCGGCTGCCCCGCAGGATGAGGGCTTGGTCGATGGCGTCCTTGAGGCGGTAGTGAGCGTGCTCGGCGACGCCGTTTTCATGGCTCTGGCCGGGATTGATGCGGGTGGAGCGGAGGCCATAGTGGTCCAGCAGGGCGGCGTAATTGTCGTTAAGAGCGCGGCCGCGGCTGCTGCGCAATTCGTGAGTGGCAGCCGCGGTATTGTCGCTGCGCACCACCTCTGGAACGCCGCCCAGGGTCCAGAGGGCATTCTGCAATCCCTGCTGCAAGGCCAGGAAGGTCTCGCCGGCGGCGACCTCAGCGTAGCGCCACCCCGAGTGGCTGAGTATCAGCTGGAACAGCAGGTGGGGGTAGGACTGTCCGGCGATGGTCACCTTGAGTTCCCCGCAGTGGGTGAAGTCGAACTGGGCCTCCCGTCCCGGCGGATGCACCTGGGGGAAGTACACCTCCTGATCCGGACCATGCCGCGCCCGCCTCCTGAGCCTGTCGAAGGGCCTGCAATCGTCGTTGCAGGGTGCGCAGCTGGGACGCGCTGAACCGCCCGGGATGCTGCTCGGCTAGCCAGTCGATAATTGTCGTTGCCTTCAGCTTGCCCGTCGGATCATTCCGCAGCAGCGGCTCAATCTCATCCTCCCACACCCCGTCGAAGGGATCCGGCCGAGTACGCCACCGATGCTCCGGTTTCGCCTGCGACGGCAATGGGCCACTCTGCCACTTGCGCGCTGAACGCACGCTCATCCCAGCCTTGGCCGCTGCCGTTTCCTGTGTCTTGCCTTCCATACGTTTCTGCCTCAATAGCCTGGTTTGTCGGTCTGTAATCAACGGTACCTCCGTACCGAATAATTACCCCATTTCGACCGGCAAAAATAGTCGTCGTTACCGGCAGGACTAATTGTCGTCTATCAGCCCATCGTCCGATGGTGTGCTGATCTCGTCCCAGGGCCTGCGCTGTACCCGAAGCCGTCCATCCTTGGGCCAGCAGCCAGATGGCGTGCCATCGTTCCGGCTCCCGGGATGTCGGCGCTAGAATAAGCCGCCGGTGCAGATCCCTGGCGTCCATCTGCCATTGTTCGAGAAACCGGTCTATCTGCCTCACACCCATCACCAGCCCCTCCCTGACCCCATAACGGGCTAACCTAATTCCCCACTAAATTTACCGCATTATCCTGCGCATTTCACCTTGGCTTTGGTTTAGTACCGTGTCAATCTGGTTTTGTAGGGTAGATATGCTGGAGCTTACGGCGAGCATCTTGGGTGGTAAACCGCCAGTCTATGGCTGATTTTGCTGCGTTGCGCTCGCGTTCGAGCGCCGCAACCTCTCGCCGCAGCTCCGGCTCATCGCTGATACGGCGGTTCAGACACCCTCTGCGGAAGACGCTCAACTCGATCTCAGCCATGTTCAGCCAGCTGCCATGCGTAGGAGTGTAATGAAACTCGAGGCGTTGGGCGATGCGCCGAGCTTCGCACGGCTCAAATGCTTCGTAGAGCGAGCCGAGCTTGTGGGTGTTGAGGTTGTCCAGTACCAGCCTGACCACCTCGGCATCAGGGTAGGCCTCGTCCACCAGCCACCGCATCTGGTGCGCGAAGTCCACGGCAGTGCGGCGCTCGGTCACCTCCACATGTCTCCATCCACCCTTCGGCTCGCAGATCATGAACAGGTTCCGGATCCCGTTTCGCTGGTACTCGGTGTCATAGCGTGCCACCCGTCCGGGGGCAGCCTCGATGGGCGGACGCACCTCCCCAGTCAATTGCCTGGAGGTCTCGTCGAAACACACTACCGGACGCTCCGGATTGTACTCCGGTTGGTACAGGTCCAGCACGTCCTCCATCCGCGCCACGAACTCCCCGCTCACCTTGGGGATACACCACTCTTTCTTCTGCCAGGGCTTGAGTTCGTTTTTTTGAGTATCTGGCGCACCGTCTCCAGGGAGATGCTCTCGGCAAACTCCAACTCCACCACCTGGTCGGCCAACAACTGGAGTGTCCAGTGCGTGTGCCCTGCGGGCGCGGCGCGGCACGCGAAGGCGATCAGGTGCGCTTCCTGCTTGCCGTCCAGCTTGCGCTCCTGGCCCGGCCGCGGTCGGTCATTGATGGCGGCCTCAAGTCCTTCCTCCACGTACCGCTTCCGCGCTCTGGCGACCGTGGCCGCGTTGACCAACAGCACATCGGCTATCTCACGGTCCCGAAGCCCCTGGTCAGCCTTGAGCAGCGACAGCGCACGCTTCACGGTGCGCACTGACGCCTTGCCTCGCTGGGACACCTCATTGAGACGGGAGCGTTCGGCCTCGGTCAACTCTACTTTATACTTGATGGCAGCCATGGCTGGGCACTTCCTCACACAAAGATCATGCCCCAGTATGGCTGCTTTCTTATATTCTTACAAATCTACCTGGCAACGGTACTAGTATCTGCCCGTATTTGCCGGCGTGCCTTGTCGTCTGAAGCAGTCGCTACAGTAAACCGGGCGGTCGCCTCTGGGCAGGAAAGGCACCGTGGTGTCCTTGCCGCACTCGGCGCAAACGACCGGGTGCATTTCCCGACCACCTCTATCGAAGCCGTCATCGTTGCGCTGGGCCCGCTTGGCCTGGCGGCAGGTTGGGCAACGCTTGGGCTCGTTGGTGTAGCCTTTTTCAGCGTGGTACGCCTGATCATCAGCGCTGAAGATGAAGGATTGACCGCACTCGTTACAGGAGAGGCTTCGGTCCTCGTTAGTCATTTGTGACCCCTTTTCATTAGATGGTTGACAGGTAGTCTGGGCCACCATAGTAAGAACCGGAATGGTTCTTAGGAGGTCCAGAGGGGAACTGACGAGGAACCGGAGGGTGAGCTAAGTAGCCAAGGAGCGAACGAGGGAACTTGGAATACCGTCACCAAATGCAGTATACCACGCGACCCAAATTGAAGCCGATTTGGGATGTACGTCGGTAGGCCGGTCAGAAACAGCTGGGGCGCTCCCGGTCAATCCTGCCACCGTGCCTGGAGCAAATTCGACATCTCCGCTGGACTTCCTCCCAACGCCTGGCCAGGTGGAGAAAAGTCTGCCGCCTGCTCCTGCACCGCGATCCTGGTTCTCAAGCATAAGTTGGCGGTCACCTCCCGGGGTACCCAGCCCCAGCATGCTCGTTTTGAGGGCGCAATAACGCCCGCAGTCCGTCGAATAGCTGCCGTGGTAGCCCAGGGCGAGGATCTCACGATCCAGCACTCGGCAATTCTCAAATCCTTCTGCTCGACGGCGTCAATGAAGGTAGGTACGGTGCAGGGTCTTTCGATTGTCCCCTAATGTCATTGCGAGCGCAGCGTGGCAATCTCGTAGCCGTAGCGACCAACGCTGTCGCCAGCTCACCTTTGGCCGCTACGTTCCGATAATCGAAAGGCCCTGAGTCCTCCAATCCATCCGCTCGACGGCCTCGATGAAGGTGGGTACGCTGTAGTACATTTGCGGGCGGGAGGGGCCCGTGGTAGGATGCGCGTTGCGGGTAGGTGGCATCTGGATTCTCCTTTCAGGGATGTTTAGATGTTCTGTCTGGGGCGGTGGCTGGAGACAGTACGTCCAGCCGCCCGCCGGTGTTAAGGGACCAACCCGGTCAGATCACTGCATTTCAACCGCGGGTTGGAATTCCAAAGGTCTGACGACGCGATGCGTAGTGCGACGGGTAAAGTAGACCCTGCGAAGCGCGAAGCCATGGAGCGTGAAATCGGCAGTTCCTGTTTGACAACGCACTGACCGACCTCACCTACTACAACAACGATGCGATCTGGCCCATGGGCCCGCCCACCGAACACGTCCGGACCAGCGACGTCCGGCAAATGGACGGCTTCGAGTACATCAAGCACCGGAGCCAATAGGATTTGGCTTTGAACCTCGGCCGTAGATCAGAGGAGGGTGTCTTAATGCGTGGGATAACACAAAAATCCATAGTCGTAGGCTTGGTGGCGTTGTCGGCGCTGCTGGCTTTAGCCCCAATCCACCGAAAAGATGAGTGTCGCGGTGTGCTGAAGGGGTAAGAAAGTGCTCCTGTGCATCTGGGATAATGGCTTTTGAAACAGGAAACCGTCCCCAGGCCAGGAGCACCCAAAAGATGCTAGCAGATGACCACCCCGACCGCATCCAAATCGCCTTTGACGTAACTGTTCAGACTTGGTGAAGTAAATTGGCCGAAGGCGGCCTGCCAGACACTGGCACGGGTGGCGGTGGTTATGTCATATAGAGGGAGTGGATACTGAGAGTGACCTGACCACCGCCAGTCGCGATGTTCTCATCGCCATCATCGCCCAACTGCAGGCCACCGTTCTGGAACAGCAGCGGGTGATTGAGCGGTTGGAGCGGCGGATTGCCGAACTGGAAGGCCAGGCGAAACCGGGCGGCCCGCCCCGAATGCCCGGCCTCAAGTCCAGTTCGGGCCGCCCGCCGCCCGCCGCCAGCGCAGCAGCAGCCCAGCAAGCAGCGACGCCACGGCTTCGCCCGCCGGCGCATGACACCGACCCATCGGGTGGAGCACGTGGTGGAGAGCTGTCCCGATTGCGGGACGCACCTGACTGGCGGCTGGGTCCAGCGCACCCGGGAAGTCATCGAGTTGCCGGTGGTTCCGGTGCAAGTCACCGAGCATGTCTTCATCGCCAGGACCTGCCCAGTGTGTCGGCGGCGCCGAGTGCCCACCGCGCAACTGGACGGCGTGGCACTGGGGCGCCAACGCCTGGGCGTCAACCTGATCAGCCGCATCGCCACGCTACGGGAAGAAGGGCGCCTGCCGATCCGCAGCATCCAGTGGTATCTGTGCACCGTCCATCAGCTGCGCCTCAGCGTGGGGGCCATCGTGAGCGCCATTCACCAGACCGCGCAACAGGCCCAACCAGCGGTGGCCGCGATCCTGGACCGCATCCGCGCCAGCCCAGTGGTCCACGCCGACGAAACCGGCTGGCGCCAGAATGGGAACAACGGTTACGTCTGGACTTTCAGCACCCCCACCGAACGCTACTTCCTGCGGCGGGGTCGGGGCAAGGCGGTGGTGGACGAAGCGCTGGGCGAGTCATTCTCCGGAGTACTGGTCAGCGATTTCTACGCCGCCTACCACCATTACGATGGCCCCAAGCAACGGTGCTGGGCCCACCTGTTGCGGGATATCCACGACCTGGTGGCGCTCTACCCCAAGGACACCGCGCTGGCCCAGTGGGCCGCGGCAGTCCATCAGCTCTATGTCGAGTAGAGTACCGGGAGGTGGTGTAAAAGAATCGGTGTAGCCCAAAGCTAACCACCGCGTCATCCTTGATCGGAAATGCCAGACCTGAACAAGGAGAACGATGGTGGTCAAGCAAAGAATGGATCTTTTGGAATTATTACGCAAGCGTGGTATGGACGGAGACGTGGACTTTCTGCGGGAAGCACTGCGGGTCCTGGTGGACGGCATCATGGACGCCGAGGTTTCCGCCCAGATCGGCGCTGAGCACGGCGAACGCAGCCCAGAGCGGGTCACCTACCGCAATGGCTACCGCAACCGCACCTGGGACACCCGGGTCGGCACCATGGAGTTGCATATTCCCAAGCTGCGGGAAGGCAGCTACTTCCCCAGCCTGCTGGAACCGCGGCGGCGCAGCGAGAAAGCCCTGCTGGCCGTCATCCAGCAAGCCTATGTAGAAGGCGTGTCCACCCGACGGGTGGATGATCTGATCAAGGCCCTGGGCTGCGACGGCATCTCCAGCAGCCAGGTGTCGCGCATCTGCCAGCAACTGGATGAGGTGGTGGAGAGTTTCCTGGGTCGGCCCCTGGACGGTGGTCCCTACCCCTACGTGTGGCTGGACGGCCTGACCCAGAAGGTGCGGGAGGGCGGCCGCATCGTCAACGTCTGCGTGGTGGTGGCGACGGGGGTCAATGCCGAAGGGCAGCGTGAGATCCTGGGTATGGACGTGGGGACCAGCGAGGACGGCGCCTTCTGGCTGGCCTTCCTGCGGTCGCTGACCGCTCGGGGCCTCAGCGGGGTGGAGCTGGTAACCTCCGATGCTCACCAGGGGCTGAAGAACGCCATCGCCGCGGTGTTTGCTGGGGCCAGCTGGCAACGCTGCCGCACCCACTTCATGGCCAACCTGCTCACCCGAGTGCCCAAGCGTGCCCAACCCGGCGTGGCCACCATGGTACGCACCATCTACCAGCAACTGTCTCCCGCCGAGGTCCACGGCCAATTGAGTCGAGTGGTGGAACAACTCCGGGAGCCCTTTGCCCAGGTGGCCGAACTGCTGGCGGATGCCGCGCCGGACATCCTGGCCTTCACGGCCTTCCCAGTGGCCCACTGGCAGAAGCTGTGGTCCAACAACCCGCAGGAACGGCTGAACCGGGAGATAAGGCGCCGGACTGACGTGGTGGGCATTTTCCCCAACCGGCCATCGGCGCGGCGCCTGGTGGGCGTGGTGCTGGCCGAGCAACACGACGAATGGGCCGAAGGCCGCCGCTACCTCACCATCCCCAACGCCGCCGGCAACGAGGCACTGCCGAAGCCCAATATGCTGGACGCAGCGGCCTGATCAACATCAAAAGGGATGACGCGCTTTTACACTACTTGACGGGACACTACCTATGTCGAGGCCAGGTCTTTCACCCATCCTCAGGCACAACGACGGCGCACCGCTCAACTGGCCTGGGAGCGGCAGCTGCTGGTCATCTGCCAGCCCTTCCTGGCTGACCCGCTAGCTCTGCAGGGCCGGCTGTGCCGGCGCATCGAGCGCCACATCAAGGAACTCTTCGTCTTCGTGGCCGAACCGGACGTGCCGTCGGACAACAACCCCGCCGAGCGCAGCCTGCGCCATCTGGTTATCAGCCGCAAGGTCAGCGGCGGCACCCGGTCGGAACGTGGTACCGAGAGCAAGATGACGCTGGCATCGGTCTTCGGCACCTGGCGCGCACGAGGCCTGAACCCCCTCGCCGCCTGCCGCCAACTGCTCACTTCCCCTCAAATCTGAACAGTTACCCTTTGACGACCACCGCCTGGTGGCCAATGCTGGGCTGATCCTGCCAGCCACGCTGGGCCGGCATCTGGGCCGGCCCGAACTGGTTGACCGGCACCTGGACCTGGGTCGCGCCCCAGGCCGAGCCAACACCGGCGACAAGGTGATGACGCTGGTGGCGTCTGCTCTGGCCGGAGGAGACTGCATTGACGACGCCGACGTGCTGCGCACCGGCGGGACGGCTAGCGCCATCGGCTGCGTAGTCAAGGCGCCATCCACCCTGGGGACCTTCCTGCGCAGTTTCCGGTGGGGGCCACGTCCGCCAACTGGATCGGGTCAGCCGTGAGCTGCTGGCCCGGGCCTGGGCGGCTGGGGCCGGACCCGGCGACGGGCCGTTGACCATCGACCTGGACTCCACCATCTGCGAGACATACGGTCTGGCCAAGGAGGGGGCGCGCGACCACGGCTACACCGGCCAGCGAGGCTATCACCCGCTGCTGGCCATTGCCGCCGGCACCGGCGACGTGCTGATGGCTCGGCTGCGCAAGGGCCGCGCCAACACCGTTCGGGGCGCCGCCCACTTTCTACGCGAGACGGTGGGGCGGGTACGCTACGCTGGCGCCAGAGGACAACTCACGGTGCGGGCTGACAGCGGCTTCTACACCCACGCCATCGTCGCCGTCTGCCGCAAGATGGATGTGCGCTACTCCATCACCATCCGCCAGCAAGCCCGCCTGCGGAATATCATCGAGGCCATACCCGAGATTGACTGGACGCCGATTCCCTACTGGATGGACGGCGCCGCCGACGTGGCGGAGACCACCTACGTCCCCTTCCAGGATGAGCCCGACGCCGCACCGGTGCGGCTCATCGTCCGGCGGGTGCAGCCCACGCCCGGCTCCCAGCTGGCCCTCTTCGCCAGCTACCGCTATCACGGCTTCATCACCGACCGAGACGGGGACACCCTGGAACTGGAGGCCGACCATCGGCGCCACGCCGAGATCGAGAACGCCATCCGAGACCTCAAGTACGGCGTCGGGCTCAACCATCTCCCCTCAGGCCGCTTCGCCGCCAACGGCGCCTGGCTGGCGGTGCAGGTGATGGCCCACAACCTGGCCCGCTGGACCGCGCGCATCGGTCTGGGTGAGCAACTGGTAACCACCAAGACCCTCCGACGACGCTTCTTCTCCCTCGCCGGACGGCTCACCCGCTCGGCGCGCCGCCTCACTTTGCATCTTCCCCAGCGCTGGCCCTGGAAAAACCAGTTCAGTCGCGCCTTGGCTCGATTGCGAGCCCTTCCACTCCCCGCCTGACGGCACCGCTGGTGTCAACGCCGACGGAGATCTGACCCACTCACCAGACTACCCGACCGCCTCGCAGACTTGCGCCAGGCTGGTCCCCGAGCGTCTCTTGCTGCACACTACCCTGACAATTTCGCCCAGCATCGCCACCGCGGGCCGCCATCATCGTGTCTGTGTGGCTATCTCACGCCGCCCTCATCCCCATCTATTGGAATCGGGCTTGCCCCGTTCGCCTTCCCTTGCCCATCATCCCTGGTGTCAACGCCACGGCCCATCGCTTCGGTGGATTCGGGTTTAGTCATCGCCTGCGGCGGAGCTTCGCTGGAGGAGGGATCGGGTGCCCAACCGGCGGCATCGGACCAGCAGGCGGCGGAACCTACCGCAGCCCAGCCTGCTCCACAACAGCAGGCGGCTACGGCAGTTCCTATCGCCACCCCAATCCCCACTCCGGAGGGTTCTGCGATTGGTTCATTGGAGCAACTGGCAGGGACCCTCACCGTTGGGCAGAAGGAACTCGGCCCATTTATGGGACACCCAAGCCTCACGGGGAATCCGCAGATTTTCGTTCTGCAAACCGCCCCAATCGGCGAATCGCTCTTGACAGTTAGCAGCGACCTGGCGGCCGTGCCGATGTTGGCACACAGTTGGGAAGTCTCCGAAGACGGTTCGACCTGGACTTTCCGATTGAACGAAGGAGTCCAGTTCCACAAGGGTTACGGTGAAATGACCGCCGAGGACATCATCTGGTCCATGCGGCAATTCGGAGCCGAGGGTTCCAAGCACGCTCGGGCCTCCAACATGCGGGGGATTTGGGAAAACGAAGACGGGCACGCCAAGGCAATTGACGACTACACGGTGGAACTCAACACCGGCGCACCTTGGTCGGATGTTCAGGTCAACGAAATTCTGACCAGCCCGGGCGGCGCCGGAACCTGGATTATCAGTAAAAAGCAGACCGCTGAATTGGGAGCGGAAGAGGCCAACAGGCAGATATCCGCCACTGGTTCCTGGGACTTGGTGGAATTCAGAACCGGCGAGTTCTGGAAGATGGAGGCCGTCGAAGACCATTGGCGCAAGACCCCGCATTTCGCCGAAATGTACTTCCGGGAAATTCCTGAAGAATCGTCCCGGGTCGCCGGATTCCAGACCGGAAACCTGGGTACCATCGTAAGTGCTTTCGACTCTTTGGATGCGCTGGCCAAGGTGGAAGGAGCGAGTTTGATGCGCCCGCCAGGTGGGGGAGAGGCCGCGCTCAACTTCTACGGTCAATATTACGTGGGCATCGGTACGGAAGACCAGCAGCCGGGCTACGACCCTGACCTGCCTTGGGTTTCCGCAAACCCGGACCTGAACTCCGAGGAATGGGCCAACGCGGCCAAGGTTCGTAACGCCCTGTCCATCGCAATCGACCGGCAGGGCATTGTTGACACCTTGTTGCGGGGCTATGGTAGCCCGGCGGTGATGTGGGAGTTCGGTCAGTACGAAGACACCTGGTTGCCGCCGGAAATGCGCTGGGAATACAACCCCGAGCGCGCCAGGCAGCTGCTGGCAGAAGCCGGCTACCCCGACGGATTCAGCATAACGCTGACGCCTTCGTTGCGGGGCGCGCCGGTGGAAACGGAAGCTTGTGAGGCGATCGCTGCCATGTGGGCCGACATTGGTGTGGACGTGAAGTTCCAGCGACTCCCGTACACGACGTTGCGCCCCACCCTGATCGCGCGCACCTACCAAGGTGTCACCTGCCACTCTGCCGGCATCCGGCTGGAACCGGGCCAAGGATTTTCCGGCAAGCTCTCGAAGCTGAACCACCAGGCGGTCTGGAGCAGCGGTGTGGAGCATGCGTGGCTGGACGAGAAGGTACCCGCGCACATGAGCGAGATTAACAGCGCAGTGCGTCGCGAGTTGGCTATCGAGATCGGCTCCTTCCTGTTCGAAAACGCCCTCACGAATGTTGGGTTGTACAACTTCGACGTGGTTTGGCCCGTTGGCCCCAGGATCCAGCCCTGGTCCGAAGGCGTACGTTACCGCGACCTGCGGAACATCAATGGTTACGAGTACATACGGCCGCGATAACGGTACGGGAAGATAATATGCAGTGGGCAGGCAGCACGGTGTCGGAGTGGCGCTAGTACCGTTGCCAGGTAGATTTGTAAGAATATAAGAAAGCAGCCATACTGGGGCATGATCTTTGTGTGAGGAAGTGCCCAGCCATGGCTGCCATCAAGTATAAAGTAGAGTTGACCGAGGCCGAACGCTCCCGTCTCAATGAGGTTTCCCAGCGAGGCAAGGCGTCAGTGCGCACCGTGAAGCGTGCGCTGTCGCTGCTCAAGGCTGACCAGGGGCTTCGGGACCGTGAGATAGCCGATGTGCTGTTGGTCAACGCGGCTACGGTCGCCAGAGCGCGGAAGCGGTACGTGGAGGAAGGACTTGAGGCCGCCATCAATGACCGACCGCGGCCGGGCCAGGAGCGCAAGCTGGACGGCGAGCAGGAAGCGCACCTGATCGCCTTCGCGTGCCGCGCCGCGCCCGCAGGGCACACGCACTGGACACTCCAGTTGTTGGCCGACCAGGTGGTGGAGTTGGAGTTTGCCGAGAGCATCTCCCTGGAGACGGTGCGCCAGATACTCAAAAAAACGAACTCAAGCCCTGGCAGAAGAAAGAGTGGTGTATCCCCAAGGTGAGCGGGGAGTTCGTGGCGCGGATGGAGGACGTGCTGGACCTGTACCAACCGGAGTACAATCCGGAGCGTCCGGTAGTGTGTTTCGACGAGACCTCCAGGCAATTGACTGGGGAGGTGCGTCCGCCCATCGAGGCTGCCCCCGGACGGGTGGCACGCTATGACACCGAGTACCAGCGAAACGGGACCCGGAACCTGTTCATGATCTGCGAGCCGAAGGGTGGATGGAGACATGTGGAGGTGACCGAGCGCCGCACTGCCGTGGACTTCGCGCACCAGATGCGGTGGCTGGTGGACGAGGCCTACCCTGATGCCGAGGTGGTCAGGCTGGTACTGGACAACCTCAACACCCACAAGCTCGGCTCGCTCTACGAAGCATTTGAGCCGTGCGAAGCTCGGCGCATCGCCCAACGCCTCGAGTTTCATTACACTCCTACGCATGGCAGCTGGCTGAACATGGCTGAGATCGAGTTGAGCGTCTTCCGCAGAGGGTGTCTGAACCGCCGTATCAGCGATGAGCCGGAGCTGCGGCGAGAGGTTGCGGCGCTCGAACGCGAGCGCAACGCAGCAAAATCAGCCATAGACTGGCGGTTTACCACCCAAGATGCTCGCCGTAAGCTCCAGCATATCTACCCTACAAAACCAGATTGACACGGTACTAAACTAAAGCCAAGGTGGGATCTACATTTGCAGGCGCTGCAGATTGGCTTAGGCGCCACGGTGAGGCTCTTCCACTGTACTTGGAAAGCGGTCCTGGGCCGCCGACTAGCTTCCCCGATATGCGCCTTTCACCTTGGTATTAGTTTAGTCGGGAATATCAGCAGTCACCCGATTAGGGTTTGGCCTCTCCCTCGCCGCGGTCTTGAGCGTAATCGGGATGGCGACGGCCTCGGTTGTGTCAGTGTTCTTCGGCGTCGCCGGTCCGCCCACTCTGCTTGCGACGTTGATGATTGGCGCCGGGATGGGTGCCGAAATCGGCGGGCTTAGGCCTACTCGTCATGCTGCTCGGCCAGCACCGCGCCCACCAGACGCTGCGCCGACTGTCGGTTGGGGAAGATGCCCACCACGTCCCGTACCGGGGCAGGCTCTGCGAAGGCGGATCTCCCGGTTCAGCCGTTTCCTTCCGGGTCGTTGGACCAAAGCTTCTGCCAGTGGGCCACTGTGAAGGCCGCGAAGGCCAAGATGTCCGGCGTGGCGTCCGCCAGCAGCCCGGCCACCTGGGGGAAAGGCTTCCGGAGTTATTCCACCACTCGGTCCAGTTGGACGTGGACCTCTGCGGGAGACGGGTGTTTTTCGCCGACCAGTTAGCTACTGACGGAATCGTAGAACGGCAACAGCCATTCCGTGCTCAAAATGGCCCGGAAACAGTCGCTTCAGAGGGCTCGGTAATCGATACACTGGCGGAGGGAGTGGGATTCGAACCCACGAATCCTTGCGGATTAACGGTTTTCAAGACCGTCGCATTCGTCCACTCTGCCATCCCTCCGCGTCGCGTCGCCCGCTGCAATCAGCGGAGTCGCCAACGGTTGCCCACCCATTTATTCTAACCTAACCCTGCGAACCGCGCCCCAGTTTGGGCCACACTAGCTGGGCGTAACGTCGGCGCTTGAGAAAAACTCCCGCTCCAGATCCGGGTCGGGAATCTTCAGCAATCCGTTGGTATAAAGACGGCACGCCCGCAACCACAGCACCAGAATTGCGTTGTTCACGAACATCTGCGGCAATCCCCGACCATGTTGCATCCGGGCGTGCGACCTGATTCCAGCCTCGAAAAACCGCTCCAGGAACGGCGTGGGCTCGTTGTCCAACGCGCACGCCTCCAGAATCTCCCCCGGCGCCTCGTGACACAGCATTCCCGGCGACTGCTCCGCCAAACGGATGTATTCAGGTTCCTGCTCCCGTGTAATCATCATCTATAGGCCGGCAACATCCACCAAAGTTATCAGTCCCTTATTGGCTGAAAGCAAGAGCAGGCCACCATCACACACATCGGACGGTGGCCTGCTCATCCGGATAACTGCGTTACAGGTTCATCTGTGGAACCATATAATCGTTCCGCTTGTCGTAAATTTGCAACCGGCTGCGCTGCGCATCCAGCACCACCAGCCGACTGTTGCCCTCATCGAACTGCACGTCGGTGGGCAGGGCAAACCGCCATTCCGACTCGGTTGTGGCAACTTCCCGCCGCCGCTTCAGGTAGTCGGCGTTGGCCTGCACCGTCATGTCGGCCCACTTGCTGAGTTGTTGCGCATCGCCAATCAGCGAGATAATAAACTTGCCCTCGCTGTCGAAAACGTGCACCTTGCCCGGATGCATTCCGTTGTCGCTCCAGTCAGCCACGTAGACATCGCCTTGCGGGTCGACGGTTACCTTCACTGGCAGGTGCATTTGCCCGCGCTTCGTACCCGCCTCGCCGAACTGCATCAGAAACTCACCATCGGCGGTGAATTTCTGCACCCGGTGATTGCGGTGGTCCGCCACGTAAACGGTATCGTCGGTCTGGTCAACCGTGATCCCCCAGGGGGAGTTGAACTCGCTGCTCCCTTCGCCCAACGAACCCCAGCTCGTGATGAGCTGCCCGCCGGCGGTGAACTTGCGAACCTCGTGGCTGCGACCGTCGGTGCAATAGATGTTGCCCTGGCTGTCGTTCGCGATGCTGGCAATACCGTGTCCTTTGCCATCATCCTCCGGCGCCGCGCTCCATTTGCGAACGAAAATCCCGTCCTTGCCGAACACCGATACCTGATTCAGCCATTCGTCGGAAACGTAAAGATTTCCGTCCTGAGCCAGAATCATGCCGGAGGGCCAGATGAACTCGCCGTCTCGGTCGCCGTACTTGCCAAACTCGCCCGTGAAATCCTCGTCGCCGGCTTCTGTGCCCACGTCGATGATGCTCACCCGCGCCCCGTAGGCAACCTTATTCCAGGGCACGTTGGCGATGCCTTCCAAGCCTCGGTTCAACACGTAAACCGTGTTGCCTTCAAACGCCATTGCCACCGGCTGGCTGAAGCCCATCCCGGATGCGGCCCCACGTCCCACCGAATGGCTGTAATCGTATACACGGCCTTTTGCAATTTGAGTTAGCATAGCGTCTTCCTGCTGTGTGTCGTGCGTTGCGACCAGCGCTCATTATCGTCGAGCGACTGTCGCCATAATGACGGGGCCAGCAGATACGTACCCACTGGCCCCGGCTGGGCTTACCAAATGACGTGTCCCGAAGACCGGAACCGATATTCAGTGTTTCCTAGATGAACGGGGTCTTTTCGTAGACGCCGCCAACGATCGGATTGGCGTCCAGCCCCATCCAGTTCTCCAGGATGGTTGAGTAGACGCTGCGGAAATCAACGCCCGGCACCAAGTCGCCCTGCTCCAGGTTCTCAGGCCTTGACGAAGGATATTCGCCGTACTCGCCGCCCTTGATCCCGTCGCCCATCGCGAACACCAGCCCCGCTGCGCCGTGGTCCGTTCCGCTGCCGTTGTCATGAACCCGGCGGCCAAACTCCGAGAACATCAACAGGATGACGTCATCGCTGCAGTCATTCTCGCGCAGGTCATCAAAGAAGCTGCCCACGGCGGCGGACACATCGCGCCACAGGCCGTCGTGCATCCCAACCTGGTTGGAGTGGCTGTCGAAGCTGCCGTGGTCGGTGTAGAACACCCGGGTACCCAGATTGGCCTGGTGCACCTGGGAAATGCCCTTCAGCTTGCGGGCAAGCGGCGTGTCGGGATACTCCACGGAACTGTTGTAAATCTCCGGGGCAACTTTCAGGATGTCGGCGGCCTTGAGGCCGTCCAGCCCGGTCTGGCCCAGGTAATCCATCACGAACCCGTTGCCAATCGTCGGAGAGTACAGGCGGGTGAAGCGGTCGATAATCTTCTCGCGCTGCATCTCCTCCTGAATACTGGTCAGCATCCCGAAGTTTTCCAGGTCGTCGATGCAGGCCACCGGAACGCCCGGCAGCGCCAGGGCGCGCGGCAGGCTCGGCCCAAAGTTGACCGCCGTGATGACGTTGTCTTTGGTCGGGTCCAGATCGCGGCTCGCCCGACCCAGCCAGCCTTCCGATCCCAGCTTGTCAGGCTCACAGGTGTGCCAGATGTCCATGCTGCGGAAATGGCTGCGCGGAGCGTTGGTATAACCAACACCGTGGATGATGGCCATGTTGCCAGCGTCCCAGAATCGCTTCAGCGGCGCCACTTCCGGGTGCATTCCAATCCGGTCATTCAGCTTCGTGATACGGTTATCGGGCACGCCCACCACTGGCCGGTTGTCCCGGTACAGCGGGTCGGCATGGGGAATGATGGTGTTCATGTAGTCGTTGCCGCCGGTGAGCTGCAACACCACCAGAACCGGTTCTTTCTTCGTTGCGGTCATTTTGGTTGCTCCATTGAGTGTCAATCGTCCACTCTGCAAGTAATGGCGCCGCGGCGGCATCGAAACCGCCACGGTGCAGTATTACTAGGCGTACTGGTAGTCGCGCAGGGACACGATCAGTTGCAGCATCTCGGATATGCGCTGCTCGGCAGAGTCCACGTCGGTGTTGGTCGCCCAGGTCAGGTTCCCTCCCGTCGCGGCGTGGCTCACCAGCTCCTGGCGAGTATCATCGTCAACTTCCAGCGGGCCCATCAGGTCCAGGCAGTTGTCCACCATCGATTGCGGAGTCAGGTCACCCTGCGCCTGCATCCGGTCAATCATACTGCGGATGCCGGGGCGGTTGACGTCGCTCATCATGTCGGCGGTGAAGTTAATGCGGCGCATCAGCGAACCACTGTTGATCCACTCCATACCGGTGTGCCAGCCTTCCACGCTGGGGGGATTCAGCAGGTCCTGGCCCATATATGTGGGCTGGCGTGCCATCTCGCCCAATCCGGGAGCCGGGAATTCGTAGCCGCCCACCAACCGCAAAGTTCCCACCACCACTTCGGCGGGGCTCTTCAGGCGGGCGTATCGGGCGTTCTTGAAGAAATCGCTGTTGAACAGTACCCGCAGTACGGCCGTTAGGTCGCTGCCGGATTCCACGAACGTATCGGCCAGTAGCTCCACCGCATCTTCATCCACCGGTGGAATGACCTGCCAGGCCGGAACCTGCGCCTCATCAGCCACAAAGAAGTTGTATAGGTGGCGTGCGATGAATGTGGCGGTAGCCGGGTGCTCGCAGACGATGTTGATAATGTCTTCGCCGTTGAAATTGCCGGTCTCGCCGAGGAACGTCTTTTCGCCGTCATCATGGTCTTCCGGCAGATAGGTGAAGTTCCAGTCGTGGCGGCCAATCGGACCGCGCGGCAGCTTGGGCTCGAACGTCCAGCCGGTAAAGGCTCGGGACGCTTCCCGCACGTCAACTTCCGTGTAGGTACCCACGCCCATGCTGAACAGCTCCAGCAGCTCGCGGCCCCAGTTCTCGTTCACGGCGTCGGCATGGTTCTCAAAGTTGTCCAGCCAGTAAATCATGGCCGGGTTGCGGGACACTTCGAGCAACAGATCTTTGTAGTTGCCCATGCCCTTTTCGCGGAACAGCGTTACCATGCGAGTAATCTCGTCATAGTGGTCCACCTTGGACACGCCCGTGGCGAACACCTGGTGCCAGAAGAGCGCCATTTTCTCTTCCAGAGGCCGCTTGGTGTTGGTCATGAAATAGAGCCATTCCGCCGAACCCATTCCCTGAATGGTGCCGGGGCGCCAGGCCCACGGATGGTACCGCACCAACTCGTACCGATCGATCGCCGGCTGGCTTGCGGGGTTGAGTAACTCTTCAACTGTAGCTTCGTACCCTATAGCGGCCCTCGCCTCCAGCTCTTCGCGGGTGGCTCCAAAGCCGGCACGACGCATCAGGTGAGCCATCAAGGCAATGTCCTGAGATGCCATCGCTGCGCCTCCTGTAGTGTGTTTTGCGATTACGTGTCCACGCCCATGTGAACGTGTATTGCTAGTTCAGGCCGTCAAGTGTAACCCCAACGAACCAATTGGTGATATAACATTATCTGCTAAAATCAAAGCAACTGTCAACGGAGCGCTCCCCTCGCACGTACCCGCTCTAATCTGTCATTGCGAGGAGCATGGCAACTCGGCAATCCCAACCCAAATCCGTCATTGCGAGGAGCATGGCGACGCGGCAATCTCGACCCAAATCCGTCATTGCGAGGAGCATGGCGACGCGGCAATCTCGACCCCAATCTGTCATTGCGAGGAGCATGGCGACGCGGCAATCCCAACCCCAATCTGTCATCGCGAGGAGCATGGCGACGCGGCAATCTCGACGATGTTGAACACGTCGGCGAACCGCTGTTGCTACGGCAACGGTATTGCCGCCCTATGCTCGCAATGACAAATTGGGTACGCGTGAACGCGCTTCCCATACCGGGGCCTTTCGATTGTCCACCCAATCATAATCGCCGGTCACATTGAGCTTTGTCGAAGGGCCACCCGAACCAATTACCCCTATGTCTGTCGACCATCGAAAAGCCTCGTCCCGATGATGCCCCCCTTGCCGAGTTTCATTCCCTGCGCATCGACTCCCCCGCCGGATGCGGCGTCCAGGCCGGTAGCGCCACTGTCGTTCATCGCCCTGCTCATGTCCGCGTTGGCCCTGGTTTGGTTGGCCCTGCCCATCGCCGGCCCATCGCCGGCCCATCGATTGACCACCACTACGCCGAACGCTTCCACGCCCGCGAACACCTGTATCTCAACGGCGCGCCGGTCTCTCACCAGCACATCTACGACGCTGACGCACATCACTTACACCACGCGGCAACCACCGTCCATCGCTTCCTGATACCGAACGCATCAGCCTCGGCCGAGTTACCCACCAGCAACAGATCGGACGTCCCCGGCGGCGTGGCGATACTGTCGTCAACAACCGCCAGCCTGCTGCTAACCGTGCTTTCCGCACCCTTCCTCACCACACCCGGGGAATCGCGCCCGCCGGCTCCGACCAACCCTGACCACAACCCTCTGGCCCGGTTCGCCAACCCGCCGGAGACACCCACCAGCGTCAACACGCCGCCGCAGCGGCGGCCTCCCATCCCATAGCATCGCTCTCACCCTTAACCCAACCGATAACCCAACCGATAACCCAAACGACGGCAACCGCCTCCCGGCGACTGCCCCGGTTCACCAACCCCCACGGAGGATGCTTTCGATGCTGGGATTTCAACAGAATATGCGCCGGCCCGGAATCTGGCTGTGCGCCACTCTCGCTCTCGTCGCTGCGGTGGTTGTTGCGGCGTGCGGCCCCACCACGCCACCGGGCGCCGACTCGCCGCCAATCGTCACCGACACCACAACAATCGACGTCAACATTGCCAATCGCGCCACCACTTCAACTCGCGAGGATTTACGAGCAACCCAGGGCGACACTGTTTCCCTGCGGTTCACATCCGACGAGGCCGGCGAGGTGCATCTCCACGGTTACGACCTGACCACCCTGGTATCACAAGATCAACCCGGCAGCCTGACCTTTGAGGCGACCAACGCCGGCAGTTTTGGCCTCAACTTCCACGTCTACGCATCCGCATCTTTGGATGTAGACGCAGACAGCCACGACAAAGCTGCCGACAGCGACGACGATCGCCACAACGACAGCCACGATAATGACAACCACGCCGGCGACAGCCACAGCGGCGACGCTCACACCGGCGACAACGATGGCCGCAAGGTCATCGCCGAGGCCCACCTGGGCAATCTCGAAATCTACCCAGGTAGGCTACGCACTCATTAGGCAGGCTACGCACTCATTCCGGCCAACGCAAAGAGCCGCCGGTGTATCACGGCGGCCCCTTTGATCAGCATGCAGTTCCAGCTATCGTTGTTCGAGCGGAACGTACTCCCGATCCATTTCGCCAATGTAGTGCAGCCGGGGCCGCAGCAGGATGTTGTTCTCGTACTGCTCGATACACTGCGCGGACCAACCCGGCACCCGGCCCAACGCAAATATCGGAATGAACAGATCGGACTCGATGCCCAGCAGGTGGTAAATCGAACCGGCGTAAAAGTCCACGTTCACGTAGATGCCCCGTTCCCGGTAGGGAGCCATCACATTTTCGGACAGGTGTGTCAAAATCTGGAACCAGCGTGGGTCGCCCCGCTTCTCGCCCAGCGCCTGCGAGCGTTCCCGTAGGTGGCGCGCCCGGGGATCCTCAGCCTTGTAAACCCGATGGCCGAATCCCATGATACGCTCGCGGTTGTCCAGCTTGTTGCGGGCGTACTCTTCGGCGTTTTCGGGGTTGCCGATTTCCATCGACATCTTCATCACTTCTTCGGCAGCCCCGCCGTGGGCCGGGCCCTTCAGCGCCCCCACCGCGCCCGACACCGCCGCATGAAGCGTCGAGTTCGTGGACGCGCTCACCCGCGCCGCGAAGGACGATGCGTTGACACCATGCTCAGCGTGCAGGATGAAGTCCACGTCCATGAGAGCGACCGTCTCTTCGTCGGGAATCTCATTGAACAGCATGTACAGAAAGTTGCCGGCGTGGTTCAGTTCCGGATTCGGCGCTACCGGCTCCAAACCCGTCCGCAGGCGGTGGTGAGCCGTAACGATGGTGGGAGCCTTGGCCGTCAGGCGCAGCGCCTTGCGGACGTTGGCTGCCTTTGAATTGTCCTCCGACTCCTCGTCAAACGCGGCCAACCCAATCAGCGCCGTCTGCAGCACGTCCATCGGATGGGCGTCTTTCACGGCATCAATAACCGTAATGATCTGGTCGGGAATCCGCCGGTTCGCCCGCAGGTATTCGTCCATCTCGTCCAGCTCGGCCCGATTCGGCAGCTCACCGTACAGCACCAGGTAGACGATCTCTTCAAAGGTGGACTTTTCGGCCAGATCGTGGATATCGTACCCGCGATAAAGCAGTTTTCCGACTTCGCCGTCAATGAAACTGGACTTCGTAGTGTCCATGTACACGTTCATCAAACCGCGGTGTAGTTCCGGCTGTTCGGCCATTAGCGTCCTCCTTGGATTTGCTGCTCCGTCCCGATCAGCCGGGCGGCGCACATTGCTCGCAACATCAATTTTAGAAATATCCATCCAGCGCCATATCGTTGTTGCGGCAGCGCTCCGCCAGCAACCTGAGCGTGGAGCCGGTCGCCCCAAAACCAGACAATTGTCGAGGCAAGCGCACTGAATTTCCGAATAACATTGTACGCCCGGTATCCACGTTGTGCCCATGCAGGATAACCGGCCAAGCGGTAAAATATGCTAGCATCGGGTTCCCCGGAGTGTCAACCAAACCAACCCTGTGATGCGTACCTGCTTTGTCATTGCGAGCGTACCCACTTTGTCATTCTGATGCGTACCCACTTTGTCATTGCGACCGTACCCACTTTGTCATCGCGACCGTACCCACTTTGTCATTTTGATGCGTACCCACTTTGTCATTGCGAGCGCAGCGCGGCAATCTCGTCGCCGTAGCAACCGCGGTTCGTCGACGTGTGTTCACCCTCGTCGAGATTGCCGCGTCGCTGTCCTCCTCGCTATGACAGATTAACGCGGGTACGCGTAAGAACCAACCCCTATCCAAAGTCTACCGATAGTCCGCCCAACAACCGTCCCCGCTAATCCTGCCCCCGCCATGCCTCCCCCCGTTCGTCCTGAGCCCGTCGAAGGACCACCCCGAGCCCGTCGAAAGACCAACCCGCCCCTGCCATCTCTCCCCCCGTTCATCCTGAGCCCGTCGAAGGACCACCTTGGCATCTTGTAAAAACCCGAACTACCCCCGAAGGCACCCATGAAATACGGCGTAATCCTGCCCAACGTCGGCCCCTTGGCCCACATCGACACGCTGGTCGACCTCGCCCGCCGCGCCGAGGCGCTCGACTACGATGGCATCTTCCTCAGCGACCATATCGCAATTCCCACCGAACTCCATTCGGCGTATCCCTACCGAACCGATGGCCGCTTCCCGTTGGCTGCTGACGACAATATCCTCGAACCCGTTACCACCCTCGCCTATCTCGCCGCCGTAACCAGCAGCATCCAACTGGGGTTCAGCGTGCTCGTCCTGCCCTATCGCCATCCCGTCCTCAACGCCAAAATGCTGAGCACCCTCGATGTAATCTCCAACGGACGCCTCATCGTTGGCGCCGGCGTGGGCTGGATGCAGGAAGAATTCATCGGCCTCGACGCCAACTTCGACACGCGCGGCCCGGTCACAGACGAGCACATTCGCCTGCTGCGTGCCTTCTGGACTGAAACCACCCCATCCTTCTCCGGCCAACATTACACGGTCGCCGGCCTCGTGATGGCGCCTCGCCCGGCTAGTCAGCCCCATCCGCCAATCTGGACGGGTGGCACCTCGGCCCCGGCGTTGCGCCGGGCCGCCCGACTCGGCGACGGCTGGCACGGCGTCCGCCAAACCCCGGCCGACGTTGCCCGCGTCGCACAACGCATCGCCGCCCTCCGCGCCGACGCCGGCCTGACCATGCCGGGCTTCGACCTGTCCCTGCGCGCCGGCCTGGACATCACCGATTCACCCATCACTGGCGCTGGCCGCACGCCCCTGCGCGGTTCACCGGAACAAATCGCCGCCGACATCCGCGACTACGCCGATGCGGGACTCACCTGGCTGGTACTGGAACCCCGGGCTGCCACCACCGATCAACTGGCTTTGCAACTGGAGCGGTTCAAAAAACTGTAACGACCGCCCAACCGCATCCCTCACTGCGCCGTCCAGCCTCCGTCCACCACAACCTCGCTGCCGGTAACGAACGACGACTCATCGGAAGCGAGGTACAACACGGCGTAGGCAACCTCTTCCGGCTCCCCGTACCGGCCCATCGGAACCCGGGCCAGCATCATCTCGTGCCGCTCCGCGTCAGCCCGACTCGCCCGCGTCATCTCGGTAACCACCGGCCCCTGATGCACCGAGTTCACGCGAATCCCGTCGCCAGCGTATTGGATTGCCGCTGACTTGGTGAACAGACGCACCGCGCCTTTGGAACTCTGGTAAGCCGACCCGTTATACGGCACTGCCACGATTCCCAGCTGCGACGAGATGTTGATAATCGACCCGCGGCCAACGTCCAGCATCGCCGGTATGGCCGCCCGCGTGCCCAGGAACACCCCCTTGGCGTTCACATCCATCGTGCGGTCCCATGCCTCTTCCGGTTCATCTTCGATGCGATGCGAACTGCTGCCGATCCCTGCGTTGTTCACCAAAATATCCAGCCGTCCAAACGCCGACACCGCCGCCGACCAATCCTCTTCTGACGTAACATCCAGATGCCGGTAAACGCACCGCCCTCCGGCCGCTACGATACTGGCCGCCACCACCTCGCCGGCATCGTCCAGCAAGTCGCCAATCAGAACCGAGGCCCCTTCCGCCGCAAACAGCCGGGCCTCGCACTCTCCCATCCCAGGCGCGCCGCCGCTGATGATAGCAACCTTCCCATCCAGCCTCGCCATCAGAACCTCCCTCAAATCAACCTGCCGCTCGTTCAACATCCCGTGTTGGAGCTGAGTGTACGGTAGTCAAAAATACGGTAGCCAAAAAAACGGTCGACAGCAAGATTGCAACCCAAATGGCGCAGTCAGGAAATCTCGACGAATCCAGATGCACCATCACGCCCGCCACGCTAACTACAGAGAACTTCGTGCAACCAGTCGTCCCGATCAGCGCAGCGAAGTGGCAATCCCGTCGGACACCGCCATACCGTACCGTCAAGCACGGCAACCTCTAAGAGGGTTGCCTAAAAACTCCCTCTCCCCTTGTGGGAGAGGGCTGGGGTGAGGGGTCGTTCCCCTCTTCGCGAAGCGCAGCGACGTGGCAATCCCGTCGGACACCGCCATACCGTACCGTCAAGCACGGCAACCTCTAAGCTAGGCTTTGCACATTTCAAGCCGCGTAGGCGAGTGAATCTACAAGTCGGTAGTACAGGGCAGCCGGGACTTTCCATATATCCGGTTCTGCGTCTCGACTTTGTACAAAAGCTAGATAAATTATAAGAACAGGGTAAGCTCGACCAAATCACCAAAAGAGGTCGAGTATGCCCACCCTGCCCGCAGTCATAGTAACCCTGCTGCTGCCCTTTGAGCACCTGTTTGACCCCAGGACCTGGCGCAAAGCCCAACTCCTGGCCATGGGAGCGATCCTGTCTCCCGGCAAACGCACCGTGTCCTCCGCCCTCAACATCCTGGGGATTGGGCAGCACGGCGACTTCGCCATCTATCACCACGTGCTCAACCGTGCCCGATGGTCGCCGCTGCAACTGAGCCGGGTGCTGTTGCTGCTGGTGGCCGGGCGCCTTGGTTCATCCACCGAGCCGTTGGTGTTCGGCATTGACGAGACGGTGGAACGACGCTGGGGCCGGAAGATTGCGGCCAAGGGACGGTATCGGGATCCGGTGCGGTCCAAGGACGACCAGGTGGTGATGACCCCCGGATTGCAATGGGTGAGCCTGATGTTGCTGACGCGTATCGGATGGGCGGGTCGACACTGGGCGCTACCGTTTTTGACCGCGCTGGTGGTGTCGGCCCGCTACGACCGGCGCAAAGGCCGCCGGCACCAGACGGTCACCGACTACGCCCAGCAGATGCTGGTCTGCCTGCGCCGGTGGCTGCCGGACCGGGACCTGGTGGTGGTGGCCGATGGCGGCTACGCCAAGCGCGAGTTCCTGCGGCATTGCCAGAGTATGTCAAAGCCGATTGTCGTCGTCACCAAACTGCGCAAGGACGCGTCCCGGTACCAGCCCGCGCCAGCGCGGCGGCCCGGCCAGATCGGGCGGCCCCGGGTGGTCGGCGCGCGATTGCCCAGTCCCACGGCGGTGCTGGACGATCCCGCTACACAATGGATTCCCTACCGCGCCACCGGTTCCGACGGCAGTACCGCCAGGGTCGAGCTCGCTTCGGGCGTAGCGCTGTGGTACCACGGCGGGCCGCCGCGCCTTCCCATACGTTGGGTCGTCATCAGATACCTGGAGGAGCGCCGCGGGCCCTATGCTTTGCTATGCACCGACACCGAGGCGGAACCGCTGCGGATACTGCAGTGGTATCTGCTGCGCTGGCAGGTCGAGGTGACCTTTGAGGAGCTGCGGGCTCACCTGGGCGTGGAAACCCAGCGCCAGTGGTCGGAACGAGCCATCGCCCGAACCACCCCCGCGCTCTTTGGCCTGTTCAGCGTGGTGACGCTGGCAGCGGATATCCTGATCGAACAGCGTGGCGGCATGGCGCCGCGCACCGCGGCGTGGTATGACAAAACCAGCCCTTCCTTCGCCGACGCCATCGCCCTGGTCAGACGACACCTCTGGGTGCAGCAGGGAACTTTTATGCCGTCCGAGCGCGAGCACGAATCGATAAAAGTCCCGCGCCTCTTGTACCACAGGATGCTCGACACGCTAGCCTATGCCGCTTGATTGTACAAAGCCGAGGTTCTGCGTCTCGACTTTGTACAAAAGCTAGATAAATTATAAGAACAGGGTAAGCTCGACCAAATCACCAAAAGAGGTCGAGTATGCCTACCCTGCCCGCAGTCATAGTAACCCTGCTGCTGCCCTTTGAGCACCTGTTTGACCCCAGGACCTGGCGCAAAGCCCAACTCCTGGCCATGGGAGCGATCCTGTCTCCCGGCAAACGCACCGTGTCCTCCGCCCTCAACATCCTGGGGATTGGGCAGCACGGCGACTTCGCCATCTATCACCACGTGCTCAACCGTGCCCGATGGTCGCCGCTGCAACTGAGCCGGGTGCTGTTGCTGCTGGTGGCCGGGCGCCTTGGTTCATCCACCGAGCCGTTGGTGTTCGGCATTGACGAGACGGTGGAACGACGCTGGGGCCGGAAGATTGCGGCCAAGGGACGGTATCGGGATCCGGTGCGGTCCAAGGACGACCAGGTGGTGATGACCCCCGGATTGCAATGGGTGAGCCTGATGTTGCTGACGCGTATCGGATGGGCGGGTCGACACTGGGCGCTACCGTTTTTGACCGCGCTGGTGGTGTCGGCCCGCTACGACCGGCGCAAAGGCCGCCGGCACAAGACGGTCACCGACTACGCCCAGCAGATGCTGGTCTGCCTGCGCCGGTGGCTGCCGGACCGGGACCTGGTGGTGGTGGCCGATGGCGGCTACGCCAAGCGCGAGTTCCTGCGGCATTGCCAGAGTATGTCAAAGCCGATTGTCGTCGTCACCAAACTGCGCAAGGACGCATCCCGGTACCAGCCCGCGCCACCGCGGCGGCCCGGCCAGATCGGGCGGCCCCGGGTGGTCGGCGCGCGATTGCCCAGTCCCACGGCGGTGCTGGACGATCCCGCTACACAATGGATTCCCTACCGCGCCACCGGTTCCGACGGCAGTACCGCCAGGGTCGAGCTCGCTTCGGGCGTGGCGCTGTGGTACCACGGCGGGCCGCCGCGCCTTCCCATACGTTGGGTCGTCATCAGATACCTGGAGGAGCGCCGCGGGCCCTATGCTTTGCTATGCACCGACACCGAGGCGGAACCCCTGCGGATACTGCAGTGGTATCTGCTGCGCTGGCAGGTCGAGGTGACCTTTGAGGAGCTGCGGGCTCACCTGGGTATGGAAACCCAGCGCCAGTGGTCGGAACGAGCCATCGCCCGAACCACCCCCGCGCTCTTTGGCCTGTTCAGCGTGGTGACGCTGGCGGCGGATATCCTGATCGGTCAGCAGGGTGGCATGGTGCCACGCGCCACGGCGTGGTATGACAAAACCAGCCCTTCCTTCGCCGACGCCATCGCCCTGGTCAGACGACACCTCTGGGTGCAGCAGGGAACTTTTATGCCGTCCGAGCGCGAGCTCGAATCGATAAAAGTCCCGCGCCTCTTGTACCACAGGATGCTCGACACGCTAGCCTATGCCGCTTGATTGTACAAAGCCGAGTCTGCGTCGGACAGTGAAAAACCCTCGGACGCCAGCCACAAGTGGCGGCGCACCAGGGCGATGGCATCCACGAAAGTTGGCGACGGCTTGGCCTACCAGGCCGCGGTGCGATGGCTCATGGGCCGTTGTTCCTGCATCAAGTGAGCCGCCAGGGTGGTCCAGGAGAATAGGCCCATCAGGATCGGCGTGGTGCGGGCGATGGCGCGGTCCGACCACTGGCGTTGGGTCTCCACGCCCAGATGCGCTCGCACCTCCTGGAAGGTGACCTCCAGTTGCCAGCGCAGCACAAACCATTCCAGAATCTGCGCCGGGTCCACGGCCAGGTCAGTGCACAGCAGAGCCTGTGTGGCGAATTCGCCCTGGGGGTCCCGAACCAAGACCCAGCGCAGGGGCACGGGCGGCTTGCCCGAGCGGTACCAGACCGCCGTTTGCGAGGTGAGTTCCACCGTGCGGGTCGCGCCGTTGTACCAGGCTACCGACACCTCGACCCATGACACGGTGGGCAAGTCCAGGAGCGCCTTCAGCGCGGTCAGCCGTCGGCCTTTCAGCGGGGGCCGACCGTTCCGGCCCGGCTGACGTGCTGGCGCCGGTTCATAAAGGGCGGCGTCCAGGCGCAAGCGGGCGATGAGCGTAACGGGTTGCGCCAACGATTGGCAGCAGTGGAGCAGGTCCAGTACGGCGTAGCTGCGGTCACCCACCAGCACTAGGGGGCGCTGCGGCAGCCAGCGTGGTTCGGCAGGCTCACCATGAGCGGGGTTGCAGGATCATCTGCCGGGCCCAGTCGGTGAGCTTTTTGTGGCGGCGTCCGCGCTGCCGGTGGTAGCGTGCCGAGGGCGCCAGCACGGTGAGAAAGGGCAAGGCCCAATAACGTCCCGCCCAGGGGACCTGGCCCAGCCACATCAGGGAGATCCAGCGCAGGCCGCTGGCCTTGACCACCTGAGACCGGCTGGAGCGTACCGCATCGCGGTAGATGCCCAGGGATTTGATTTTGGGGCCGCGGCGCCGCTCCAGGGTTTCGTCGATGCCGAAAATCAACGGGCCATCGCCTTGATCCAAGTGGAGGATTAGCAGTCCCAACAGGATGCGTGCCGCCTGGCGGGGCGACCACACCGCCCGATTGAGCACTTGATGATAACGGGCATAGCTGCGGTCGTCGCTGAGTCCCATGACACGGAGCGCCGATGCCACGGTGCGTTGGCCGGGAGCCAGTATCGCGCCGACCAACAGGATTTGGGATTTCAGCCAGGTCGGGTTGCGAAACAGCGTGGCGAAGGGATGGAGTACGGGTACAATCGCGTTGGGCAGGGTGAGCATCGCTTGGCCTTTTTCCAGGAGGGTCCGCCCAGCTTACCCTGTTCTTATAATTTATCTAGCTTTTGTGCAAAGTCCAGCTAAGAAGGTGCCTAAAAACTCCCTCTCCCCTTGTGGGAGAGGGCTGGGGTGAGGGGTCGTTCCCCCCTATCCCACCTCTCGCCCAAGATTCACCAAGCGCTTTTTAGACACCCACTAAGAGATTGCCGTTATTAGCCTGCAATGGCGCTTGGTGCAATGATCTTCACGGGTTGGTCGGCTATGTCATCCGGTTGGGGCAACATCAACCCGACAAACGGCTACAGCCTGGTCGCCGTGCCAGCCAATGTTCGTACCCGGCAATGGCGGCCACCTTCCGGCGCCCCCGGTTTTCCGAACGCTATTGCCGGGGCCGAACCCGCAATTCGCCGGGTTGCACACCGTAGTCCGCTTCCGCCTTTTCCCGACGCTCTTCAGTCCGGCGTTCGCGCGTCCACGATCTGCGCGTAAACTGGCGACCCAGGCCCCGCTCAATCTCCCGCCACTTCCGGTCTTCGTCCGGCGTGATGAACGTAATCGCCTCGCCGGCCCGACCCATCCGGCCCGTGCGACCCACTCGGTGCGTGAACAGTTGCTCCGAGTCCGGCAGGTCGAAATTGATAACCTGGCCGATACCCTCAACGTCCAAGCCTCGGGCGGCCACGTTGGTAGCCACCAGGATCGGTGCGACGCCAGAACGGAAATCCTTCATCACCCGCTCGCGCGCCGGCTGGCTCAGATTGCCCTGCAACGCGCCCACCGGGTAGCCCAGCGCATCCAGCTGACCCGCCAGCCGCTTGACACCGTGCTTTGTCTTGCCAAACACCAGAATCGGCGCGCCGTCCCGCCGGTCCAGCAGCGTTCTCAGCGCATCCATCTTGTCGGTTTTCTGGATGGTGTAAACTAGGTGCTCCACCGACGGCAACTCCTGCATTTCGGCATCAACTTCCACTCTCACCGGGTTGTGTAGGTGCTTCTGGGCGGTCTTGGTCACCCAATCGGGCATGGTTGCGGACAACAGCGCCGTCTGCCGTTCGGACGGCGTCTGACTCAGTATGGCGTCGACGTCGCGGGCGAATCCGCGATCCAGCATCTCGTCAGCCTCGTCCAGCACCAGGAATCGCACCGATTTCAGATTGAGACTCCCCTGCCGCACGTGATCCAGCGTGCGGCCGGGAGTGCCGATGATGATCTGCGCCCCCCGCTTCAACGCCTTGTAATCCGGACCCACCGACCGACCGCCGTACAGCAACGTAACGTGCAGCCCTTGCGATCGTGCCAACGCCTCTGTAACGCCACCCACCTGGATCGCCAGTTCGCGGGTTGGCACCAGCACCAGCGCCTGCACCTGCCGCATCGCCGAGTCGCACTGCTCCACCAGAGGCACCGCAAAGGCCAGCGTCTTGCCAGACCCCGTGCGCGCCCGTCCAATCAGGTCCCGTCCTTCCAGCAGATACGGTATCGACTTCTCCTGAATCGGCGTGGGCTCCGCTATGTCCATGGCGGCAATCGCGGTTCTCGTGGCCCGGTTTAGCACCATCCGGGGAAACACGGAATCAGCGGCAATCACGCCCGGCCGAACGCCCTTTGCCGTGCTGCCGTTCGCGGTGCCCCCGTTCGTCATGCTCCCGTTGCCCGAGTTCCCATTCGCATCAGACGATTCGCCCGACGCCACAATTGGCGCGGACGCAACGCTGTTCCGACGCAGGTACAGGCAGGGTGGGCAATACACCGGCCGGTCTTCGCTCGGCAGGAATGGCACGGTTGTAGACGCGTTGCAGTCGGCGCAAATCGCCTGGTGGCGCTGCGGCCGATTGATCTGTGGGCTGTTGGGTAGTTTGCGGTTTGGTTGACGCGAACGGTTCGACCGGGGTTGGAAAGGCATAAAGAGACAGACTCCTTGGTTAGAGAGATCACAAACGGGATTCAGCGCGGGAGACAAAAGTGCGGTAAATACCGACTCCCGCCGCTGCGCAAACGTCGGCGCGATTCGAGCGCGCACGTCTATTGTAACAGCCCCGCCGGGTACGCACCCCATCCAGTCATCCCCCGTCCTCATCGTTCAGCCGTTCTTCCAGTCTTTGGAGGGCGGCTTGGGTGGCTCGGATTTCCTGCAACAACTCTGTTCGAGATACCGGGGCTTCCAGATCCCGCGCCCGCTCAAGTTTCGCTTCGTCCAGGTTGTTGATGATTATGGCAATGAACAGGTTAATCACCACGAAGGTCCCTACGATCACGAAGCTCACGAAATAGATCCAGGCCAATGGGTGCTGCTGCATGGCCGTGTACATTATTTCCGTCCAGCCTTCCAGGGTTATGATGTTGAAAAGCGTCAGCACGGATATGCCCAGGTTTCGCCAGTTGGCCGGGTCGTGTTCGTGAAAGAGGTGGTAGCCCATCACGGCGTAGATGTACACCACAATGCTCATCAGCATGATGACGTGGCCTACGCTGGGAATGGAGCGCACCAGCGCCGCGACGATCAGCCGCAGGTCTTTGATGGCAGATATGAGCCGCACCACCCGCAGCAGCCGGGCCAGGCGAGCAATCATGGCGAACTGGCCGGTGGCCGGAATCAGCGCAAAAACGATGACCAGGAAGTCAAAGATATTCCAGCCATCCTGGAAGTAACGCAGGAAGCGGGGCCACCGAGCCAGCATTTTGAGCCCAGCTTCGGCAATGAATATGCCCAGGGCAACCTGATTGCCCAAGTGCATCCAGGTTCCGTAAAGCCGGTTCAGGACGGGAGAGGTCTCCAACCCAAGCAGGATGCCGTTGGCGACGATAACGGCGATAATAAAGTATTCGAACCACGGTGAATCAACCAGCCGCCCGGAAAAATGTACCAGTCGTCTCATAGGGCCGTGTTGAATAATGCTGATTTGCATGGTGCTGTATTGCTGATGGCATAGCCCCGCGAACCGGCGTTACGCGCATCCACGCACGACGCTCGCTTCATAACGATGCCTGCTTCATACGACGCTTGCTTATGCAGAGTCGAGACACCAGCGGGTCCGGTTGTGAACGCCACCTGGTGGGCCCGACAGGGTTCGAACCTGTGACCTGCCGATTATGAGTCGGACGCTCTTCCACTGAGCTACGGGCCCTAAGTCGCCGGCTTCATTTGCGCCGACACCAGATTCAGGGTAGCCGGCCCCCGGTCAATCGTCAACGCCGGCCGCACGCACATGCGCACTCACTTTGTCATTGCGAGCGCAGCGCGGCAATCTCCTCGCCGCAGCAACGGCGGTTCGTCGACGTATGTTCAACCTCATCGAGGTTGCCACACCTTTGTCATTGCGAGCGCAGCGCGGCAATCCCCTCGCCGTAGCAACGGCGGTTCGTCGACGTACGTTCAACCCCATCGAGGTTGCCATACCTTTGTCATTGCGAGCGCAGCGCGGCAATCCCCTCGCCGCAGCAACGGCGGTTCGTCGACGTATGTTCAACCTCATCGAGGCCGCCACACCTTTGTCATTGCGAGCGCAGCGCGGCAATCCCCTCGCCGTAGCAACGGCGGTTCGTCGACGTACGTTCAACCTCATCGAGGCCGCCACACCTTTGTCATTGCGAGCGCAGCGCGGCAATCTCCTCGCCGCAGCAACGGCGGTTCGTCGACGTATGTTCAATCCCATCGAGGCCGCCACGTCGCTATGCTCCTCGCAATGCAGATCAAGTGGATACGCGTGAACGGCCACAACGACGCGGCTAAATCCCCAACCGCTCCCGATAATCCGGATCCCACTCCGCCAGCTGCCCGCGCTCCACCAGTTCCAACGGGTCCAGCGTCGGCGAAGGCTCACCCGTCGTCGGCACCGTTGTAATGATTCCTGCCTCCGACCAACCGGCCACCTGTTCGGCCGATTTCGCCAGCAAGCCCTCCAGCAGCAACTCGTTATGTTGACCAAACGTCGGCGCCGGCCCGCGAATCTGCAACGGCGTCTTCGACAAACGATAGGGCCGGCCCATCAGGAAGCGCGAGCCGATGTTACGTTCCGGCGGATAATCCACCCGTTCCAGGAAATTGCGACTCCGGTAATGCGGGTCGAAGTGCACCTCTTTGCCGCTCAACACCGGCCCCGATGCAATTCCCGCAGCCTGCAACCGGTGCATCAGGTCGTACTTGTCGCTCTGCCCGGTCCATCCGGCAATGGCCTCATCAATCTCATCGTGATGCCGATGCCTACCGGCCAGCGTCGCCAGCCGGGCATCGTCAGCCAAATCGGACCGCTCCATCAGCCGGCACAGCTCCAGCCATTCCTCGTCGCATCCCACCGACAGCGTAATCCACTGGTCGTGTCCCGCCGCCGGATATGCCCCCTGCGGCGCCCGGTACGGGTGGCGGTTGCCGATTCGCTCCCCCTCGCGTCCGTTGGCGATGGCATCCATCAGGTACTCGGACAAAAACATCACCCCAGCCTGGTACATCCCAATATCCACCCACTGACCCTTCCCGGTGCGATTGCGGTACCGCAGCGCTGCGCCAATGGCGAACATCGCGCTCCAGGTTGACAGAAAATCCACGAACGACCGCCCCGCTTTGGACGGTTCGTCGCCCGGATAGCCGGTAACCCAGCAATGACCGTGCGTGCCCTCCTGCGTGGTAGCCTGCGCCGGATAGGACGAATAGGGCCCGTCGCCATGCCCGTACCCCGTGTTGGACACCATGATGATGTCCGGTCGCAGTTTGCGCAGATTGGGGTAATCCAGACCCCAGCGTCGCATCACCCGGGGCGTGAAATTCTCCATCACCACGTCGCTGACCATCACCAGCTCGCGAAAAATATCCCGGCCCTGCTCATCCGACATATCCAGCACCAGCGAACGCTTGCCCCGATTCAACAGCTGGTACGTGGATGGCCGGTTCCACCAGTCCAGCCCGGGATCGTTGTCCGGGAACGTGCCGTAAAGCCCGCCGCCGCGCGTGATGTCAGGCCGACCCGGCCCCTCAATCTTGATGACATCCGCGCCCAGGTCAGCCAGCTGACCGCCGGTGTACGGCAGCGCAAACACATAGGTAGAATCCAGAACCCGAATCCCATCCAAAGGCAGCCCAGCCATAATGACCTCCCTAACGTATCGAGTCGCAAGCAGGCAACCAGTCGCAAGCGGACGAAAGCCCCTCTCCCCACGCGGGAGAGGGGCTGGGGTGCGGGGCCCCCACCCAACTAAACAACATTCAGTTGCCGCATTACCGACAGGGTCGCGCGGTCCCGCCCCAACCCATCCACAAATATCTCTTCGTTGTGCTGACCCAGCGTCGGCGCCGCCATCCGCAGCTGATACGGCGTTGCCGAAAGCCGGAACAACTCGGCGGGCACCTTGATCCGCCCAATCACCGGATGCTCGGTTTCCCGATAGAAACTGCGCGACTCCAGTTGGGGACAATCGGCCAGTTCCGTCGGCGTCTGCACCAGCCCGAACAGCATCCGTTTCTCCGCAGCTTTGGGAAACAGCTCCCACTTCTCCCTGTCTTTGATGGCGTCCAGCACCACCGCATCCATCGCCGGGCCGTTGCGGACCCGCTGGGCGCGGTCGGCAAATCTCGGCTCCAGCAGCTCGGGAGCCTGGAAGAAATCAGCGATGTCTTCCCAGGACGCACCGCCGCCGGCCTGCACGATAATCCACCCGTCCTTGCACGGCATCGGGTTCTCCCACATCTGCCCGTCCGGTCGCCGGATCTGCGACCCGCCCAGAAACGGGTAAATGGTCTGCGTCGCCATCATCGTCGAGGCCACGCACTCCGTGACCGACACGTCCACGTGCTGTCCAACGTCTTGTCGATCCTGGGCGAACAGCGCCATCGCAGTGGCTCCCGCACCGAACAACCCGCCCTGATACTGCGCCTGAAACCCACCGTGCTTCAGCGGCGGCCGCCCCTGCACCCCGCTAATCCCCATCACCATCCCCATGGCGTAGGAAACAATCTCCTCGCCCTCGTAGTCGCTGTAAGGCCCGGACTGACCAAACGGCGTGATGGATGTCATCACCAGCCCCGGGTTGGTCGCCGACAATGCGTCGTAGCCAAGTCCTAGCCCATCCAGGTAACCCGGCTTGTAGCTCTCCACAACCAGATCGACCCGCGCCGCCAGCTCCCTGAAAAGCCCCCGCCCCGCCTCAGTTTCCAGATTCAGCGTAATGCCCTTCTTGTTCAGGTTCAGAATCAGAAAAAACAGGCTCTTCTCCGGATGCGGCTCATCATGATAAAACGGCCCCACCCGCCTCATCGCCGACCCGCCCACCGGCTCAACCTTCAGCACATCGGCCCCATAGTCAGCCAGCAGCCGCCCGCAAAACGACCCCGCGATACCCTCGCTCAGATCCAATACCTTCAACCCCTCAAACAAACCGCCAGTCATACCAAATTACCTATCCCCGACAAAATCCAATCCCCTCAATTATCAATCCCCTCTCCCTTCATGGGAGAGGGCTAGGGTGAGGGTCGTACCCCCAACACCCACGCACGACAGACCAGTCCTAACCGTCCCAGAGCGAGGGTCGTACCCCCAACACCAACACGCGATAGCCCAGTCGTAGCCGCCCCAACCCAGACCATCCGGTTTACCAACGTAAAAACCCTGGGGCGAGCCGCCACAATTCTACACCCCCAGTCAAACAAATCCGCGCGTTTGTAACAGTTCAGACTTGGTGAGGTGAATTGGCCGAAGGCGGGTTGCCGAACGCTGGCACGGGTGGCGGTGGTTATGTCATATACAGGGCATGGATACTGAAGTGGACCTGACCACCGTCGACCGCGCTGTCCTCATTGCCATCATCGCCGAGTTACAGGCGGTGATTGAGCGGTTGCAGCGGCGGATTGCCGAACTGGAAGGCCAGGCGAAACCGGGCGGCCCGCTCCGAATGCCCGGCCTCAAGGCGAAATCGGGCCGGAAGCCCCCAGCGCAGCCGGGGCCCCGCAAGCAGCGACGCCACGGCTTCGCCCGCCCGCGCATGACACCGACCCACCGGGTGGAGCACGTGATGGAGAACTGTCCCGATTGCGGCGCCCACCGGTCCGGCGGCTGGATCCAGCGCACTCGGGAGGTCATCGAGCTGCCGGTGGTTCCCGCGCAAGTCACCGAGCACGTCTACCTTGCTCGGACTTGCCCGGCCTGCCGACGGCGCTGCACACCTCCGGCGGAACTGGGCGGCGTGGTCTTGGGTCAGCAGCGCCTCGGCGTCAACCTGCTCAGCCTGATCGCCACGCTGCGGGAAGAGGGGCGGCTGCCCATCCGCAGCGTCCAGTGGTATCTGGACACCGTGCATCAGTTGCGCCTCAGCGTGGGGGCCATCGTGAGCGCCATCCATCGCACGGCGCAGCGGGCCCAACCGGCAGTGGCGGCGATCCTGGACCGCATCCGCGCCAGCCCAGTGGTCCACGCCGACGAAACCGGCTGGCGTCAGAGCGGGGCCAACGGCTACGTGTGGACTTTCAGCACCCCCACCGAACGCTACTTCCTGCGGCGGGGTCGGGGCAAAACAGTCGTGGACGAGGCGCTGAGCGATGCTTTCTCCGGAGTATTGGTCAGCGATTTCTACGCCGCCTACCACCATTATGACGGCCCCAAGCAGCGGTGCTGGGCCCACCTGCTGCGGGACATCCACGACCTGCGCACCCGCTACCCCGATGCTGCGCCACTGGCCAGGTGGGCCGACGCCGTCCACGGGATTTACGACCGGGCCAAAGCCTGCACTCATCCCCAGGCCAAGCGGCGGCGCACCGCCCAACTGGCCCTGGAACGACAACTGCTGGCCCTCGGCCAGCCTTTCCGGCACGACCCGTCGGCAACCCAGGCCAAGCTGTGCCGACGCATCGAGCGCCACATCAAGGAACTCTTCGTCTTCGTGGCCGAACCGGACGTGCCTTCAGACAACAACGCCGCCGAACGCAGCCTGCGCCATCTGGTCATCAGCCGCAAGATCAGCGGCGGCACCCGCTCGGAGCAGGGCACCGAGCGCAAGATGACGCTGGCATCCATCTTCGGCACCTGGCGCGCCCAAGGTCTAAATCCTCTCGCCGCCTGCCGTCAGCTGCTCGTTTCCCCTCTACTCTGAACTGTTACGCGCGTTTGCGTTATCATGACGGCAACATATCAACCCTGACCTCAGGAGACTCCCACCATGATAATCGACCCCCGCACCTTCGAACGCTTCAACCTCATCCTCACCGGAGTGGTTGTGCCGCGCCCCATCGCCTTCGTCTCCACCATCTCAACCGATGGCGTCGTCAACCTCGCCCCCTACAGCTTCTTCAACGCCGTCGCCTACAACCCGCCCACCCTGGTGTTCTCCTCCTCCCGCAAAGCCGCCGGCTGGCAGGACAAGCGCAAGGACACCCTCAACAACATAGAGGAAACCGGCGAGTTCGTGGTCAACATCGTGGTGGACGACATCGCCGCCGCCATGAACGCCACCGCCGCCGAGTATCCCTCCGATGTTTCCGAATTCACCGTCGCCGGACTCACCGAAGCGCCCAGCGAGATTGTCAGGGCGCCCCGCGTTGCCGAATCCCCAGTCAACATGGAGTGCCGCCTCATTCAGGTCGTCAACATCGGCGAGCAGCCCCATCAGCACGGCCTCGTCATCGGCGAGATTGTGCGGATGCACCTGCGTGAAGACGTGCTCTACGAGGGCCCCAACGGTTTGCGCGTCAACCACCAGGCGTTGCAACCCACCGGACGCCTCGCCGGCAACGCCTACTGCCGCACCGATGACGTCTACGAACTCATCCGCCCCAACTATATGCCGCAAGAAACCGAACAGGAAGCCGGCCGCGCCGCCGACTGACCCAAAACCCGCATATCCCGCATCGCGGCCACTCTGCCGCAGGCAGAATCCCGCAGACACAGGAGGCCATCATGGCAACCGACTCAACCGCCGGCATCACCGTCTACGGCGCCGAATGGTGCCCCGACTGCCACCGCTCCCGTCGCTACCTGGACAGTCAGGAAGTGGAATACGCTTACGTCGACGTTGACGGCGATGACACGGCCCGGGCCTACGTCAAACAGGTCAACGACAACCGCCTCATCATCCCGACCATCTTGTTCCCAGACGGATCGGTGCTGGTGGAACCGTCCAACGCCGAACTGGCTCGCAAGCTTCGCTCCTAACCGATCCTGCCGGATTGCCCCGTATCCCGGATTCCCCCGTGTTCCGGGTTGCCCGGTATACCGGTATTGACGAAACGCCAGGCTATTCGGGAAACTCCAGCAACTGCAGCACGTTCCCGTCGGGATCTGTCAGCGTGGCAACCCAACCGCCCCAGTGTTCGCGCTCCGGTGGCCGAATAAAATCGACCCCTTCGGCCACCAGTCGGGAGTGTTCAGCGTGAATGTTGGCAACCCCCAGGTGAGGCATCACCCGCAACGGGTCCCGGGATTGTCCGCTCACTCCGGCGTGTCGCCCCACGTTGAAGCGCACTTCGCCCAGCTGGAAGGCTACAAACCCCTCGTCCTCATGGATTGAGTGCAGGGGCAGCCGGAGCACGTCGCGGTAGAACCGCAGCATCCGGTCCAGGTCGTCAGTCCACAGCGTAATGCCGACGACAGCGTTAACCACGGGCGGCTATGCGTTCGCGGTGCTGCAGGCACGGCACCAGCCGTGGAAGTCAACCCGTTGCCACATCACCTGGAAGCTGGTCTCGTGCGACACCTCATCCCGCAATTGCAGGATGACATCGCTGCTATCTTCGGCGTCGGCAATATTGCCGCACCCGACGCAAACCAGGTTGACGTGCGGCGCAACGTTGCTCTCGTACCGGGACTGCTTCGCAAAGGGCAATTCCTGGATCAGCCCGCTCTTGGACAGCACGCCCAGCGTCGAATACACCGTAGCCAGCGTCATAGACGGGAAATGCTGCTGAACACGTTCGTGAATCTGCTGCACGGTTGGGTGGTCGGTCGAGTTCAGCACTGCTTCGGCGATGGCCAACCGTTGGGGCGTAACCCGCACACCGCCCTGACGCAGTTGTTGCACCACGGCATTTTGAATCATCAGTGCCTCCGTAGTAGCTACCGGAAGCCCAGCACAGAGCCAACGCCAGCGTATACGCCGAGTATAACATCTGCTCAAATCCCCAGCAAACCCGCCTCCTGTCATCGCACCAACCTCCTGTCATTGCGAGGAGCACAGCGACGCGGCAATCTCGATGAGGCCGAACACACGTCGACCAACCGCCATTGCTACGCCGACGGGATTGCCACCCTAGAAACGCGGCCGGAAACCCCGATGCTTCGGGAAATGGGGTATTCCCTACGCCGATTATCGACGCATAAATGGATCGTCGGGACGCTTTGCATACATCATGACGGCGAAGGCGACAATAATACGTCTGATGCTCAACGCCAAAAACTTGGCAAATTGGCTTTCCGGCCAGACTTCTAGGCTCGCAATGACAAAGTGGCTCTGCGTAAGCGTACCCCGTCCCACGCCTACCCGCCTTAACCTGTCATTGCGAGGAGCGCAGCGACGTGGCAATCTCGATGAGCTCGATGACGCTGAACACACGTCGGCGCACCGCCGTTGCCACGCCGACGAGATTGCCACGCTGCGCTCGCAATGACAATGTGGGTAAGCATGAGGCTCCGGGCGCTCTCGCGTGTCCACTGTAGTCTGTCATTGCGAGGAGCACAGCGACCCGGCAATCTCGATGAGCTCGATGACGCCGAACACACGTCGACAAACCGCCATTGCTACGCCGACGGGATTGCCACGCTACGCTCGCAATGACAAAGGTGGGTCTGCGTGAGCGGACCACGTCCCACGCGCACCCGCCTTGATCTGTCATTGCGAGGAGCGTAGCGACGTGGCAATCTCGATGAGCTCGATAAGGCCGAACACACGTCCACGAACCGCCGTTCCTACGCCGACGGGATTGCCACGCGACGCTCGCATTGACAATGGTGGCTCTGCATGAGCGTACCCCGTCCATTGACCCCCCAGCGGCCCTGTGGGACAATGCGAAGTTAATAACGCAACTACTCTCAACTGCAATAATCTGCGAAAATTGACCTGTTTCCCCATCAACTGTTTCCCGCACCAAAGGTAGGTTACCCGCCATGTGGACTGGTGATGATTTACAACGACTCGTGCGCCGGGAACTCGCCGAATATCGGCTCATCGTAGTATCCAACCGCCAACCTTACGCCTTCCGCATTCAGGACGGCCAACTGGTTGGCGAAATGCCGCCCGGCGGACTCACCGCCGCCATCGACCCACTCATGCGCGCCTGTGGCGGCACCTGGATCGCCCAGAGCGGCGGCGAGGCCGACCTGACGGCGATGGACGCTGACGGCCGGGTCGCCGTCCCCCTCGGTTCACCGGCCTACAACCTGCGCCTCCTCAACCTCACTGAAGCCGAAAACAACGGTTACTACTACGGCTTCTCCAACGAGGGTCTTTGGCCGCTGTGCCACATCGCCTACACCGAGCCCGTGTTCGACGCCCAGAACTACGAAACCTACAAGGCCGTCAACCGCAAGTTCGCCAACCTCGTCGTCGACGAAATCGGCGACCAGCCGGCCATCGTCCTGGTCCAGGACTACCACCTAGCCCTGCTGCCCCGTTACATCCGCCAGGTCTGCGAAGACGTCATCATCGGTCAGTTCTGGCACATCCCCTGGCCCAACCCCGACATCCTCCGCATCTGCCCTTGGCAGGAAGAAATCCTGGACGGTATGCTCGGCAACGACCTGCTCGGATTCCACCTCGCCGGCGACTGCCACAATTTCCTCGATTGCGTGCAACGCAACCTCGACGCCCAGGTGGAACCCCAATTCGGCCTCGTCGATTATCAAAACGACATGACACTGGTGCGCCCGTTCCCCATCAGCATCGACTTCGACGGGCTCGACGCTGAGGCCCGCTCGCCGGAGGTTGAGTCGGAAATGGCCCGCCTCACTCAGGAATTCGGCCTCGATCGCGGACGCATCCTCGGCCTCGGCATCGACCGCCAGGACTACACCAAGGGCATCCCTCACCGTCTGCGTGCCGTCGAACGGTTCCTGGAAAAGTGGCCCGAATATCAGGGCCGCCTGGTGTTCCTGCAGGCCGGAGCCACCAGCCGCACTAACATCGACTCCTACATGCAACTCACCATCGACATCGAATCCACCGTCAACCGCATCAACGAACGCTTCGGCGACGGCAACTGGCAACCCATCGCCTACTGGCCCACCTCGTTCCCCTCGGCCACCTTCTCCGCCCTGCGTCGCCTCGCCAGCTTCTGCGCCGAAAGCAGCCTCCACGACGGCATGAATCTGGTGGCCAAGGAATACGTCGCCTCCCGCGTCGACGAAGACGGCGTGCTCATCCTCAGCGCCTTCGCCGGCGCCTCCCAGGAACTCAGCAGTTCCATCATCATCAACCCCTACGCCACCGAGCAGTTCGCCGACGCCATCCATCAGGCCCTGACCATGAGCGACGAGGAGCGCCGTTTGCGAATGCGGCACATGCGCAGCATCGTTCAGGAAAACAACATCTACAACTGGGCGGGCCGCATCATGATGAACCTGATGCAGGCCAGCACCCCCGACCACGCCGATTGCCCACGGCCCAGGCCATCTAACCCCCGGTCTCACGACGCAGCCCCGCATAGATGACACCAACCCCTGATACCTGGCCGGCACTGCTGGCCCAGTTGGCAAAACAACCCGAAATCCTGTTGCTCCTCGATTTCGACGGCACACTGGCTGAGATCACCAAACGACCCGAGGACGCCGTCCTGCGGACCGGTAACGCCGCACTGCTGGAAGGCTTGGGCCGCAGCGCCAGATTCACCGTAGGCATCCTGAGTGGTCGTTCATTGAGCGACGTGTCGGGACGTGTGGGCGTACCCGGTCTCGTGTACGCCGGCAACCACGGCCTGGAAATTCGCGGCCCCGGCCTCGAGTACGTTCACCCCGCCGCTGCCGCGGCAATCCCGGCCATATCCGCCGCCGCCGAGCGTCTCATCGCCGACCTCTCCGACATTCCCGGCGCTATCGTGGAAGCCAAAGAGCTGACCCTCACCGCCCACTATCGGCTCACCCCTGTTCAGTATCACGACTCCATAGCCATGATCTTCCTGGATACCGTCGGCCCGCTGCTCGCTACCGGGTCCTGTCGTGTCACCGCCGCCAAGATGGCCATGGAACTGCGCCCCGCAGTCGACTGGCACAAAGGCCGCGCCCTAGAGTTGATCCGGTTCCAGCTCGCATCCGACGCTTTCCCAGTTTACATCGGCGACGACGAAACCGACGAGGATGCCTTCGAGTCCGTCCAGTCCGCCGGCGGCGCCGGCATCTATGTGGGCCCGGCGGACACCGAAACCCGCGCCGTCTACCGCTTCAATTCCCCGTCCGACGTTTCAACCGCCTTGACCGACCTGCAGGCCTTGCGCTAACTCCAACCCGTCCGCTCCCCCTCAGCCTGTCCAAGCACGTTCGCCCTGCGCCCGCCCAAGCACGTTCGTCCTGAGCCTGTCGAAGGGCACCCACTCACGCTTCCGCATACTCGCCATCAACCCACAGCCCAGGCGGCTACCGACAATCGCAAGACCCTGCCCACTCCGGCCTAGCCCCTTTCGCAATCTTGACGGTGTGCTATTATCGGGCATCAGCAGGCACGACCCCGCCGGCCCACTCTCTCGTCGCAGCCCTGCCCTATTGCAGATGATTAAGGCGATTTTCTTCGATTTCTATAACACGCTGGTCAGTTTCTGGCCGCCTCTGCCCCAGATCCAGCACGCCGCCTGCCAAAACTTGGGCATCCGTGTGCCCGCCGACCAGCTGGCCCGCGGCTACGCCATCGCCGACCTCTATTTCAACGAGCAAAACCACCTCAAACCATTGGGCGACCGCTCCCCTGAAGACCGCGACGCCTTTTTCGCCCGCTACGAGCAGATCATTCTCGAAGAATCGGGCGTCGCCGTGTCCCTCCGCATGGCCAAACAGATTTGGGACATGGCAATCTCCGTGCCCAAAGAATTCGTCAGGTTCGAAGAAACCCGCCCCGTACTCGCCGAACTGCAAAACCGTGGCTACCGTCTCGCCATCCTCACCAACCTGCGCCGCGATATGGACGAATTGACCCAGCAGCTCGACATCCACCAGTTCCTGGAATTCACCATCACGGGACGCGAAGTCGGCGAAAAACCGGCCACCGCCATTTTCGAGGCTGCTCTCAAACGGATGTCCGTATCTCCCGACCAGGCCATCCACGTTGGCGACCAACCCCGTTCCGACGTTCAGGGCGCCCGCGACGCCGGCCTGCACGCGGTTCTAATCGACCGCGGCGGCTACCATCCCGACGTTACCGACTGCCACCGCATCGACAACCTCGAAGGTCTGTACCCACTGTTGGACCAGCTAACCTGCTGATCCCGGCGACGCCACGCCCTATCCGAAGTTGACACCGAGCACGCACTCCAATCATTCGCCCGACCCTTACGCCCGACCCCTTCCGTGAGGAGCCCTCGAAATGACCACTCAACCGCCCGCACACAGCCATCCCAACGACCCAGACCCCGTCCACGTCATCGTCTGGTACGACTATATTTGACCCTGGTGTTACGTCGGCCTGGAACGCGTCGACCAGCTGGAAAAAGAATACGACATCACCGTCGAAGGCCGGGCCTATTTCCTGCGCCCCGACACCCCGGAGGGTGGCCGTCCTCGCGACCCGCGCCCCGGTGAATCCGACGACGAACTGACCGAACCGCTGCGCAACCACGCCCGCGAAGCAAACATCGTGATGCGCCCGCCGCGCCACACCCACAATAGCCTGTTGTCGCTGCAGGCCACCGAGTTCGCCCAACAACAGGGCAAGTTCATGGAGTATCACCACGCCGCCTATGTCGCCTATTGGGACGAGCGCGTCGACCTTGGCGACCCGTCGGTCCTGGCCGACATCGGTCATAGCGTGGGTCTCGACGGAGCCGCGTTGCGCCAGAGCCTGGAAACTGGCGAACACGCCGAACGAGTCATGGCGCAATACCACGAAGCCCTCGGCTACGGCATCAACGGTATCCCCACCTTCGTGTTCGACAACCTCCTGTTCACCGGCGCGCAACCCTACGAGGTATTCCAACGCGTAATGGACAAAGCCCTCGAAAACCGCGCCGCCGAACCCGAAGCATAATCCCCAACGCCCCCGTCGCCCCTGTAGAAAAAAGCGAACCAAGCCCCGAGCCCGCCCGCAAACCACCGCCGGTTCCTCGGGGCAAACCAACGCCCCATCCGGCGCAAAACATCCCCAGCGAACCCAGCCCCCCAAACACCCCTCTCCCTCTGGGAGAGGGGCCGGGGGTGAGGGCCGCTCCCCAACCCCTTCCGCCCCGCAACCATCTCCGCGCCCTCAAACCCGCCCCCGGTACCCCCAAACCCGTTCATCCCGAGCCTGTCGAAGGACGTCCGCGTTGCCCGCCCTCATCGCGTTGTGCTAGACTACTGCCGACCAAACGCGCCCCTTGTAACGAATTTCACAAACCGCCCGCTCCCATCTGATATCCCCGGCTAAAACACGCCGAAGCTACGGTGCCGCAACCCAATGGACGACGCCACACGCGCACACATCACCCATGCGGTCAACAACCAGCAGCAGAGCACCGTAACGGTTCTGTCTTCGCTGCTCGCGGTTGAAGACGCCATCGGCTACATCCCCAAAGCGGCCGTTGAATCCGTAGCCGACCGCATGGACGCCACCATCAACGACGTGTGGGCAGTGGCCACCTTCTACCCCAACTTCCGGTTCGAGCCGCCCACCGAGCATCGTATCGAAGTCTGCTGGGGCCCGTCCTGCCACGTCATGGGCGCCACCGCCATCATCGCCGCTGCCTTGCAAACCCTCGACCTCGCTGATGAAGGCGACACCCCCGACGGCAAGGCCACCCTGCGCTACAACACCTGCCTGGGAGCCTGCGCACACGCTCCGGTAATAGCCGTCGACCACCACCTGGCCGGACGGATCACCCCCGAAACCGCCCGCGCCAAAATAGTCGCTAGCCTGTCCGCCGACGCCCACCGCTGAACGCACCGGCTCACCACGCCCGGCTCACCACGCCCGGCTCACCACGTTATGACAACCGCCGAAACCGCCACTGCCTTCGATAGCATCCTGGCCGAAGCCAACCGACGCTGGCAGGCGCTGACTGCCGGCGATGCCCCGTGGATTCGCGTCGGCACCGGATTGGCCGGCGAGGCCGCTGGTGGATTTGAAACCATCGCCGCGGTGCGCGCCGCCCTGGATGCTCAGGGTGTGAACGCCAACGTATCCCAGGTGGGAACCCTCGGCCTCTGCTTCGCCGAACCCCTGCTGGACGTGCAAACTCCCGGCGGTCCCCGCGTCTTCTACCAGCGCGTAACGCCTGAAATCGCTGAACGCATCGTTACTGAGCACGTCGGCGGAGGCAACCCGATAACCGAACACGCCCTCGGCTACCTGGGCGACCGCGACGACGCCCCGGCCGGCATCCCCCACCTCGACGACCACCCGATGCGCGCCCTCGAGCATCGCATCGCCCTCCGCAACGCCGGACACATCGACCCCTCCGACATCTATCAGTACATCGCCAACGGTGGCTACGCCGCGCTCAACAAGGCCCTCACCCAGATGGATCAGGACGGAGCGCTCGGCGAAGTGCGCGCCTCCGGTCTCCGTGGACGCGGCGGCGCTGCCTTCCCGGCCGGCGTCAAGTGGGGCTTCCTCGCCGGCAATCCCGATCCCAACAAGTACATCCTCTGCAACTGCGAAGAGGGCGACCCCGGCGCGTTCAACGATCGCGGCATCATGGAGAGCGACCCCGCCACCGTCATCGAGGGCATCACCATTGCCGGCTACGCCTGTCGCGCCAACCGGGGCTACATCTTCATCCGCCACGGACACTCCCAGCCCATCGACCGAACCCGCGCTATCATCGAGCAGGCCTACGAACTGGGTTTGCTGGGCCAGAACATCCTGGGCACCGATTTCTCCTTTGATATGGAGGTTGCCCTCACCGGCGATTCCTACGTGTCCGGCGAAGAAACCGCCCTCATGGAAGCCATCGAAGGCAAACGCTCCATGCCCCGTTTCCGGCCGCCTTTCCCGGCGCAGGTTGGCTTATTCGGCAAACCCTCCAACATCAACAACGTTAAAACCCTGGCCTACGTGCCGGAGATCATCGCCCGCGGCGGCGAGTGGTTCGCTGGCATCGGCACCTCCGCCGACCGCGACCGGGGCATCAACGGCAGCAGCGGCACGGCCATTCTCTGCCTCACCGGCGCCATCACCTACCCCGGCATGGTGGAAGTCCCCCTCGGCATGACCCTGAGACAGGTCCTGTTCGATATGGCCGGCGGTGTACCCAACGGCAAGCAGATGAAGCTGCTGCAAACCGGCGGACCCCTCGGCGGCGTTCTGTCCGCCAGCGACACCAACCTAGATCTGGTCCTTGACTTCGACGTGTTTCGCAACGCCGGCGCCATCCTCGGCTCGGGCGGCATCATCATCGCCGACGAGGACACCTGCGCTGTCGACCTCACCCGCAACCTCATCGCCTTTTGCCAGTACGAGTCCTGCGGTAAATGTTTCCCCTGCCGCATGGGTATGAGCCACCTACTGGAAATACTGGAACGAATCAGCAACCTGCAAGGTACCGAGGAAGACCTGACCCTCATGCGCAGCATCGGCGAGAATATGCAGGCCGGCTCTCTCTGCGGACACGGCCAGCTCGGTTTCAACCCGGTGTCCTCCGCCCTGCGCTATTTCGGCGACGAGTTTGAAGCCCACATCCGTGAAAAGCGACACACCGGATACTGCCCCGAGCAGGTCTTCTCCCCTCGCCTGACCCGTCGCTAACCAGACCGTCTTTCTCCCCTGGCATCCACTTCCCCGAGCATCCATCTCCCCGGAGCAAAAGACCAATGCCCGACGACATCATCATCTCTATCGACGGCGTCGAGATTAGAACCCAACCAGGCAAGATGGTGCTGGAAGCGGCCATCGAGTCCGGCGTCTACGTCCCCTACCTCTGCTACCACTCGGGCATGAAGCCTTTCGGGGCCTGCCGGATGTGCGTGGTCGCCGTCGAGGGTGGCCGCGGCTTCCCGGCAGCCTGCACTCTCCCCGTAGCCGACGGCATGACCATCTGGAGCGACACCCCAGACGTTACCGAACTCCGCCGTTCCGTAATGGAAATGTTGATTGCTGAGCATCCCAACGGCTGCCTCACCTGCCACCGCGTCGACATCTGCGGCCCATCTGACGTTTGCCTGCGCCACGTGTCCGTGAACGACCGCTGCGTAACCTGCCCTAAAAACGAACGCTGCGAATTCAAGGACACCGTCCGGTACCTCGGCATGGAGCTGGAATCTCCCATGACCTACGTATACCGGGATATTCCCCTCGAAGTGCAGGACCCTTTCTATGATCGCGACCTCAACCTTTGCATCACCTGTGGCCGCTGCGTTCGCGCCTGCGAAGAAGTGCGCGGCGATAATGCCATCTGCTTCACCGAGCGCTCCGGCAACGCGCTGATCGGTACCTCCTTCGGCACCTCCCTGCTGGAATCGGGCTGCGAATTCTGCGGCGCCTGCATCGACGTCTGCCCCGTAGGCGCACTCACCGAGCGGGACAACAAGTGGGAGAAACCCGCCAGCGTAGAACGCACCGTCTGCACCCATTGCCCGGTCGGCTGCCAGATCAACCTGGAGCAAAATGAGCAGGGCCGGGTCATCCGCGCCGTGCCCGAATTCAACTCGCCAGCCAATCACGGCCAGGCTTGCTACAAGGGCAAGTTCGGACTCAGCCATATCACCAGCAGCCAGCGGCTGCGCCGCCCACTGATTCGCCGCAACGGTCAGCTGGAACCCGCCACCTGGGACGAGGCCCTCGACCTGGTCGCCGCAAAGCTCCGACCTCACCAGAACGGCGCCGGTTTCGGCCTCATCGCCGCTGCCGACAGCACCAACGAGGAGCTTTACCTCGCCCAGAAATTCGCCCGCCTCGGCATGAACACCAACAATGTCGACCACTCCGGCAACACCCAGCCCACCCTGGTCAGCGGGCTGGAAGACGTACTCGGATACCCCGGCGCCTCCAACTCCATCTGGGACCTGGCAAAGGCCGGCTGCATCCTCGTCTTCAACACCAACCTCACCGAAAGCCACAACGTCGTCGGCGTGCCCATCAAACAGGCCGCCCAGGCCGGTACTCCGCTCATCGTCATCGACATCAGAGAAGTGGAGTTGACCCGCTACGCCGATCTCTGGTTGCGCCCAATCCCGGGCTCCGAGCTGGTGCTCATCGGCGCCATCCTGAAAACTATCATCGACGAAGGCCTCACTGACTCCGAATGGCTCGCCCAGTACGCCGAAGGTCACGACACCCTCGCTTACGAGCTCGAACGCATCGACGACGCAGCCATCGCCGCCACTGGCGTCCCTCCGGATGACATCGTCCGCGCCGCCCACCTGTTCGCCAGCGCCAACGAAGCCGCCATTGTGTACGGCCTCGACAACGTTCCCGACGCCATCGCTACGGATTGCGTGGTCGCTTTGGCCGACCTCGCCCTCCTGACCCACAACGTCGGCAACGCCAACGGCGGCATCTTCCCCATGCGCCAGGGAGCCAACGGACAGGGGGCCACCGACGTCGGCTGCACTCCCTATCGGCTCCCCGGAGGCGGCCCGCTCCACGACGACGAACACCGCGCCGCAGTTGAAGCCGCCTGGGGCATCACCCTACCATCCCAAACCAGCCGGGGCGCCGCGTCAATGCTGCAATCCGCCGCCGACGGAACCATCCAGACCATGCTCCTGATCGGCGACAGCAACAACTTCGCCAGCGGCGCCTTCGGACACGGTATTGACACGCTCGAACGCCTCGATTTCCTCGTCGTGGCCGAGTCCTTTCTGACCCCGGCAGCCCAAGTTGCCGATGTGGTGCTGCCCCGCTCCACCTTCGCCGAAAAACACGGCACTTTCACCAATCTCGAGCGTCGCATCCAGCGCGTGCGTCCGTCAGTAACCGTCAGGAACAACGACGCCATGCCCGAAGGCTGGGTACTGACCCAACTCGCCCAACGCCTCAACATTCCCGGCATCGACTACTCCGACCCATCGGCGGTAATGGACGAGTTCGCTGCCATCACCGTCAACTACGGCGGCGTCAGCTACGCCCGCCTGGCCGCCGAATCCACCCTGGTGATGAAAACCGGCGTCGATGCCCCGCGTCCGACGCAGCTCCTCTACACCACCCGCGAAGAACGCGGCATCCAGTGGCCGTGCCCCAGCGCCGACAGTCCGTCCTCCCCAGCCCTGTACCGCGACGGCTTCCCCAGCGGCACAGCCGAACCCGGCGCGCCCTACTTCCACATCGTCGACCCGCCCACCGATACCTATCGCCCGGCGTTGTACGCCCCCGGCCGCGTCCTGCTGCAACGCGACCGCGACATGACCATCGAACCTGACGGCATCAATTCTGGCGGCATCAATTCCAACGGCCTCAATCGCATCGTCCGCGACGAACTCGTCCAGCTCAATCCTGCCAACGCCGTCGAGTGGGGCATCGCCGATGGCGACCCGGTGGCCGTAGAGACACCTCGCCATCGCCTCACCGGCGTAGCCTCTATCGACACCCGCATCCCAATCGGCATCGTGGCCACAACCACCCTGTTCGGTCAGTTGGCCATCGAACTGCAAATGTCCGAGGACATCAACCCCATGGCGCGTGTGCCGGGCCTTGACGTGGAACCCTGCGCGGTGGTGTCGTTGGTGACCTGATCGGCCCAACGCACCCAACCGGTTTACAACTTCGCAACATTTATGCGGTATTATAGTTAGGGTACCGGCGGCCATCGGGCGTCGGCGCAACTATTTGAAACGGTCGGCTATGTTCCGCCTGCGCAATAATTACCTGGAGACAAGATGACCAACCTGCGCACCGCGCGTGTAACCCAAGACCGCACTTTAGACCTGCCCCGAGCCAAACTGGTCGAGCGCGTCGATTACACCGACGACCTCATGGTCATCAAACTGGAACCGCAGGATCTGGACTTCAACTTCAACCCCGGACAATACTGCACCCTGGGCCTCGAAGGTATCGAGCGCGCTTACTCAATCGTCTCCGCTCCCCACGAACCCCTGCTGGAAATCTTCGTTGAACTCGTGCCCGACGGCCAACTCACTCCGCTCATGTGGCAAATGGGCACTGGCGACACCATGTCGATCCGGCCCGGACCCAAGGGAACCTTCGTCATGGATCCCACCGTAAACCAGCACCTTATGCTTGGCACCGTAACCGGCACTGCCCCCTTCGTCAGCATCGTCCGCGATCACCTGCACTACAACCGATCCGGCCACCATTTCTACATCCTCGAAGGCGCATCCTACGTCGACGAGTTAGTATACGACACCGAGCTGCTGGACCTATCCGCAGCCCACCCCGACGTTGTTACCTTCGTGCCAGCCATCAGCCGCCCCAACGAAGCGCGCAACTCAGCCTGGGAAGGCGAAACCGGGCGCCTCAACGCCATCGTCGCCAAATACCTGCACCAGTTCAAACTGGACCAATCCGACACCCTGGTCTACGCCTGCGGACACCCCGGTATGATTGAAGGGAGCCGGGAGATTGTTGCGGGCGAGGGCTGGAAGTGGACTGAAGAGCGCTTCTGGAAAGAGTAAAGCCACCTCTTCGATAGCTCCGATAACCCGGCCAATCCAAAAGACGCAATCCCCTCTCCCTCTATCAATCCCCTCTCCTTATATGGGAGAGGGCTAGGGTGAGGGTGGTCTCCCCCCACGACCGCCACAACCGCCCCAACCTTCAACCCAGGTCACCTCCGGACAGTATCCCCGCCATCCCGGCGGGCTTTTTTATGTTCACCCTCCCGGTACGGTAGAATCCCCACATGGCTACCGCTCGCATCACCCCCGTCCGCCGTCAATACCTGACCATTAAGCATTCCTACCAGGACGCCGTGCTGCTGTTCCGGATGGGAGATTTCTACGAGTCTTTTGACGATGACGCCCGCACCCTGTCCGAAGCGCTGGAAATCGTCCTCACCTCCCGCACTATGGGCAAGGACACCCGCGTCCCCATGGCCGGCGTCCCCGCCGTGTCGCTGGAAGCCAACCTCGCCCGCCTGATTCGCAAGGGACACAAGGTTGCCATCTGCGAGCAGCTCAGCGACCCGGCCCTCTCCAAAGGTCTGGTCGAGCGCGGCGTCGTCCGGGTCGTAACCCCAGGCACCGTCCTCGAATCCACCCTCCTCGACAACAACGCCAACAACTACCTCGCCGCCGTCTGCGCCGACGACACCCAGGCCGGCCTGGCCTACGTGGACGTAACCACCGGCGAGTTCATCGCCGCCCAGGTCCCCATCGACCGCCTCCCTCTGGAAATCGCCCGTATCCAGCCGTCCGAAGTGTTGGTGCCCGCCCACCAATACTCACCCGGTGACGACGCGCCCCACTTGATTACCGCCGGCAACCCAAATCTGATCACCACTCCGGTGGACGCCGCTGCCTTCAACCCCGACGTTGCCCAACGCAGCCTCCTCGAGTATTACGGCGTTGCCACCCTGGAAGCCTACGGCGTCGAATCCATGCCCCTCGCCATCCGAGCCGCCGGCGCCATCGTCGATTACCTTCATTACGCATACAAGGGCGAGCAGCCCCAACTCAACCCTCTGTCCACCTACAACACGGCGTCGCACATGACCCTCGACCCCCAGACTCGCCGCAACCTGGAACTGTACGAGGCCGGCCGCTGGGACTCCACCGATTGGTCGCTCCTCTCCGCCCTGGATAACACCCGCACCCCGCTGGGCGCGCGACTGCTCCGCCGTTGGGTGGGTCAACCACTTTTGGACCTGGAACGCCTCCAGCGCCGGCAGGATGGCGTGCAGTTCTTTTACGACGACGCCTTCCGCCGCAACGACGCCACCAGCGCCCTCGCCGACATCTCCGACATCGAACGCATCCTGAGCCGCATCCAGACCCAAACCGCCCCGCCGCGGGATCTTCTGGCGCTGCATCGCAGCCTCACCGCCACCCGGAAACTGGCTCAGGTTCTGACCGCACCCGACGTCCCTGCCGTGTCCTCGCTGTCATCCGAGTTGCGTCCCATGCCCGAAGTCGAAGCCCTCATCGAACAGGCCATCGCCCCGGAACCCTCCGGCCAAATCGGTGAGGGCAACGTGATCCGCGAAGGTTTCTCACCCGAACTGGATCGCATCCGCACCCTCGCCCGCGACGCCCGCAACTTCATCGCCAGCATGGAAGCCCGCGAGCGCGAACGCACCGGCATCCGCAACCTGCGCGTCGGCTACAACCAGGTTTTCGGCTACTACATCGAAATCACCCGCTCTAACCTGACCGCCGTGCCCGACGATTACCAACGCCGCCAAACGCTCACCAACGGCGAGCGGTATATCACCCCCGAACTCAAGGAGTATGAGAGCCAGGTCCTCGATGCCCGCGAACGGCTGGACGATCTGGAACGTACCCTCTACCGGCAGGTCTGCCGGCAAATCGCCGACAACGGGCCGGCCGTCTCACGCCTCGCCAATGCCATCGCCCGCACCGATGTCTTCGTCAGTCTGGCCAGCATCGCCGTCCGGCACGGCTACGTCCGCCCGACCCTCAGCGACGGCCACGCCATCCGCATCACCGATGGCCGCCATCCGGTGGTGGAACGCGTCCTGGACACCGGCGCCTTCGTCCCCAATGACGCCGCTCTCGACTCCGACGACGCCCAGATTATGGTAATCACTGGCCCCAACATGGCCGGCAAATCCACCTACATCCGGCAGGTTGCCCTCATCGTCCTCATGGCCCAGCTGGGCAGCTTCGTCCCGGCAGCCTCCGCCGAAATCGGCCTCGTCGATCGCATATTCACCCGCGTCGGCCTGCAGGACGACCTCGCCACCGGGCAGTCAACCTTTATGGTCGAGATGGTCGAAACCGCCGCCATCCTCAATCAGGCTACCCACCGCTCGCTGGTCATCCTCGATGAAATCGGGCGCGGCACCAGCACCTACGACGGCCTGTCCATCGCCCACGCCGTGGTCGAACACCTGCACAACAACCCGCGCCTGGGCTGCAAAACCCTCTTCGCCACCCACTACCACGAGCTCACCGACCTGGCCGCCACCCTCCCCGGCGTTCGCAACTATCGCGTGGCCGTGTCCGAAGATGACGGGCAGGTCGCCTTCCTGCGTCGCATCGTCCCCGGCGGCGCCGACCGTTCCTACGGCGTCCACGTCGCCAACCTGGCCGGTATGCCCAAAGCCGTCGTCAATCGCGCTCAGGAACTGCTGGCCGCCCTGGAATCCGACCCGTCCGCTGGCCATCGCCCCGGCAGGGCCATCCGCAGAAGGTCGCAACCGTCTCCCCAGCTGCCGATGCCCCTGTTCGGCGCCGCCGACGATGCCCTGGCCGACGCCGTAATGCAGGTGGACATCGCCAACCTCACCCCCCTGGAAGCCATCAACAAGCTCTACGAACTGCAGGAGCAGGCCCGCCAACGCGGCCAGGCCGACTGACCACCCGATTGCCCGGCTCCCGCGCCAGCCATTCCCGTTCGCCGACTCATTCGAACGCGTGATAACATCCGAAATTTCGCATTCCCAACACTTATGCTTACCCGACCTCCGGGTATACAATTGTCGCAGGTTGGCGCGACGCAAATTCGGACGTTCGCCGCCGGCCATTGACCGAAATTCGCCAGAGGATAACTATGTCTACCTCCGCAACACTCTATTGGTGGCCCCGTTGAAGCAGCTGCCGTAAGGTGCGAGAGTTGCTCGTGCAAAACGGTATTGCCGTCGAAGAGCGTGACTACTTCAAAGAACCATTCACCGAGGCCGAACTGCGCGCCCTGATCGACGAGAGCGGCGACGCCGGCGTCAGCGGTCTGTTCGCCAGCCGCAGCCCGTCCCTCAAAAAGATGGGTCTCGTCGCCGCCGACCTGCCCGACGAACGCAAAATCGAGCTGATGCTGGAAGAACCCCGCTTCGTCCGCCGTCCCATCATCCGCCTCGGCGACCGCCTGCTCATCGGCGCCAACCTCAAGGCCGTCACCGCGGCCCTGGCCGCCTGACCCAACTCGCCGGCCGATAACCACGATCCATCCAGAGGGCATCTTTCCGACTATGAAAATCTTCTTCGACGTTGACTATACTATCCTCGGACTCGACGACACACTCCGCCCCGGCACCACCGAAACCTTCCAGCAACTTCTCGACGACGGTCACGAAATCTACATCTGGTCGGGCATGGGCGAACGCTGGGGAGTCATCGAAAAGCACGAACTGAAACGCTTCGTCAGCGGCGTCTACGAAAAGCCCACCCACCACTACCACGACCGGCTGGTCGAGCTGAAAATCCCCGTCGAACCCGAATTCGTCATCGACGACTACCCCGAGATCGTAGCGGCGTTCGGCGGTGTCTGGGTGCCACCCTACTTCTTTTCCCGCAGCGTCGACCATGAGATGGATCGCATCTACCGCATCATCTGCGACTTCACCCAGACCGGCGACTCGGAAGACCGCCAGTACCGCGCCAAGGGCACCAAAGTCCCCCTCTTCTGAACACCGTCCGACACCCGCCGTCGCCGACGCCCCGCGTCCGCCCGTGAGTTGACGTTCCCATCGCCACACCACCAATGCCAATCCAGCAACTCGCGCCCGATGTGGCCGCCCAGATCGCTGCCGGCGAAGTAGTCGAACGCCCCGCCTCGGTGGTCAAGGAACTCCTGGAAAATTCGCTGGACGCCGGCGCAACCCGCATCGACATATCCATCCGCCAGGGCGGCGTGGCCGAAATCCGCATTTCCGACGACGGTTGTGGTATCCCGGCTCCTGAAGTCGATCTCGCGTTTGCCCACCACGCCACTAGCAAGCTCACCACCGCCGCCGACCTCGGCACCGTGGCAACCCTCGGCTTCCGCGGCGAAGCTCTCCCCAGCATCGCCGCCGTTTCCCGGGTAACCCTCACCAGCCGCCCGCCCGACACCGATGCCGGAACCCGCATCGAATTCCGGTATGGCGAGCGCGTCGGTTCCACCGAGTTGGGCTGTCCCGTCGGCACCACCGTCCAGGTGGTCGAACTCTTCGGCAACCTGCCCACCAGGCGCAACTTTCTCCGCTCCCACGCCGCCGAAACCTCACGCATCCAGGATGTGGTCAGCCGCTACGCTCTCGCTTTCCCGGCAGTCCGTTTCACCGTCACCGCCGACGACCGGAGGATAATCGACACCCCCGGCAGCAACCGCCTCCAGGAAACCATCCTCGCCATCTACGGCGCCGAGGTCGCCGCCCGTATGCTGCCCGTCTACCTGGTCGATGGCGACGTAACCGTGGACGGCTACGCCAGCGCACCCGATCTGACCCGCCACAATCGCTCCTGGCTGACCCTGCTGGTCAACCACCGTTGGGTCTATGACCGCTCGGTGCTGTACGCCATCGAGCAAGCCTACCAGGGCGTCCTCCCGGAGCGCCGCTACCCGCTGGCCGTCGTCAACCTCGCCCTCCCGCCCGAACGCGTCGATGTGAACTCCCATCCCACCAAACGCGAGGTGCGCTTTCGCCAGGAATCCCGCATCTTCTCCACCGTCCAGCGCGCCGTCCGCGACGCCCTGCTCACCCATGCGCCCGTCCGCCAGTCTACCCGCCCCACGACTCTAACCAGCATCCCACCGACAACCCACGCCGTAGCATCAACCCCCTCTCCCTTGATGGGAGAGGGTTGGGGTGAGGGTGATTCACGCCGCCCCAACAACAACTCGCCTCCAGCCCCGGACCCTATGTCCCTGCCCTCCGCCTCGCCGACTCAGCTCGTACCGCTCCGCCAGACCCTGGCCACCCTGCGCGTCGTCGGCCAGATCCGACAAACCTACATCGTCGCCGAGGGCGAGGGTGGCATGTACCTCATCGACCAGCACGCCGCCCACGAACGCGTCGTTTACGACCGCCTCCAACAGCAGTGGGCCCGCCAGGAGCGTACCTCGCAACCGCTGCTCGTTCCAACCCCCGCCGAGCTAACCTTCAGTCAGCAGGACACGTTGCAGGAATACTCTGAGCTGCTCGCAGTCTCCGGATTCGACCTCGAACCCTTCGGAGACAACGCCTGGCTGCTGCGCGCCGTACCACCCCAGCTGGCCGCCAACAGCGCCGATCCGGTGCAGGCGCTAATCGCCCTGCTGGATGCCGTCGTCCTGGAGCAGGTGGTGATGGAACGTCAGGACGCCCTGGCCGCTACCATCGCCTGCCACGGCTCCGTTCGGGCCGGCATGACTCTGGCAACCGAAGAGATGGCAGCCCTGCTGGTGCAACTGGAAGCAACCCCGGAACCCCACCACTGCCCCCACGGGCGCCCCACCGTTGTCCACTTCTCCGAGTATCAGCTGGAACGCGAGTTCGGACGGCGCTAATCCAGCCGCCGCCCATCAATCCGGCACGCCGCCGGAGACCCCTGCCTACTACCGGCGCGGGTCTGTTCGCGGGTCTTGCGCGGGATGGAAAATGGAGCCCGGCCCGGGGAATTCGTTGGCCGCCTCCGCCTTGGGAGTCCGCTTGCCGAAGGGAACCAACGCAGCAACCACCGCAATGCCAGCCACACCAACCCCCAACACTCCCAAAAAACGGCGGCGCGACGTTACGGTTGCCGGGTTCAGGTTTTCAATCAGCTTATTCACTGGACTCATCGCTCCCACCATTGCAGTTCCTAGTGCCGGCTATCCGGCAGCGCGAAAATCCTATCAGTCACCACCAACAGTGTCAAACCGCCCCATCGCTCAAGCGTACCCGCCTCACCCGCACCCACCTCGTCCGTACCCACCCTGTCATTGCGAGCGCAGCGCGGCAATCCCGTCGCCGTAGCAACGACGCTTCGCCGACATGTGCCCAACCTCATCGAGATTGCCACGTCACTATGCTCCACGCAATGACAGATTAAAGCGGGCACGCGTGACGCAGCCATCGGCAAGTCGAAAAACCGCACCTCCAGCGTTCCAACAAATCCAGCCCCGCGAATGGGCCAGCCACCATCTGCTATCATTGTCCCCGCGATGCCACCGGCCCTTCACCGAGCCCGGCCCGACCATCCCCTTAGCATCGCCAATCTTCAGCAGGAGCGACCAACCCCATGCGCGAAAACAAGGTAAAACGGGCGCTGCGGGAAAACCGCCTGGCCCTCGGCACCTACGTGTCCCTGGCCGACCCGCAAATCGTCGAAATTATCGGCCTCGCCGGTTACGATGCCGCCTTCATCGACATGGAACACACCACCTTCGATCTGGCCCTCGTAACCGAGATGATCAAGTCAGCCGACCTCGTGGGCGTTACCTCGATGATCCGCATCCCCGGCAACGACGAGCACCTGATCCTGCGCCTCCTCGACGCCGGCGCCGAGGGCATCATCATCCCCCATATCGACGGTTTGGAGGGCGCAAAACGCGCCGTGGACGCCGTGCGCTACGCCCCAATGGGCAGCCGCGGTGGAGCCGGCGGTACCCGCGCTGCCCGCTTCGGCGCCGTCTCCTGGGACGAGCATACCCGATCATCCAACGAGCAGATCGTCCTGTCGGTGATGACCGAAGACGAGAAGGGCATCAGCGAAATCGCCGACATCGCCCGCCTCGCCGGTATCGACATCGTCGCCATCGGCCCCACCGACTTCTCCGAATACATGGGCATCCGCGATCCGCAAAGCCCGGTCATTCGCGCCCGCCTCGAGGAACTCGCCGCCGAGGTCAAAGCCGCCGGCGGAGCCAAACTGTCCATCCCCATGAACCATCCCTCGTTCCCGCTGTCGGCCAAAGAGTTGCAGGACATGGGCGTCGGCTACACCCACGTCGCCCCTCCCCCGCCGGCGCTCCTGCTGCGCTCCCTGCGCGACCGCATCGCCGACATCCGCGCCCAACTCGCCTAACCAAACGCGATGCCCTCGAGTTCGACCCGTCGGCTGCGCCTCTGGTGGTTGCCGTCCATCTGCGCCGTGGTGCTGCTGACGTTGGCCTGCAATAATGATAGCGTCGTAGCGCCGTCGCCCTCCCCCACGGTAACTCCCGTCAGCGTCCCAACCATCGCCGCCATCGCTCACCCAACCGACACGCCAGCCGCAACCGAATCGCCGACCCTGCGGCCAATGCCGTCCCAAACCCCGGTGCCGACTCCCACGGCAACGCCTCTCCCGGACGCAGCCATCGTCCAGATTGGAACCGCCGCCTACCGAACCGATGTGGCTGACACCGGCGCGGCTCGCGCCCAGGGACTCTCCGGTCGCCCAACCCTCGCCGCCGACGAAGCCATGCTCTTCGTCTACGACGACGCCACCACCAGGGCTTTCTGGATGCCCAACATGAACTTCCCCCTGGACATGGTCTGGATCAAATCCGACTGCACCGTCGCCAGCGTAACCGCCAACGTCCCCAATCCTCGACCGGAAACGCCCCGCAACGAGCTGCCCCGCTACCCCTCCGGCGAACCCGTCCGCTTCGTCCTGGAAATCAACGCCGGCCAGGCCGCAACCAACCAGATAACCCCCGGCGCCCGAGTGAAATTCTCCGGCCAAATAACCAACCAGTGGGGCTGCTAACTCCCCCAAGCCAAAACCCCTTCCCCCTCTGGGCAAAAACCAGAATCAGGCTCGCACCCAAATCCTGTATATCCTGTAAATCCATGTAAAAACCGCACCCCCACCACCAAAGGACAAACCAATGGAAACCCTGGTATCCGGCTCCCTCGTTATCGACCGGATAATGACCTACAACGGCCGCTTCGGAGACCACATCGTTCCCGAACGTATCCACCAGATCAACCTCAGCTTCACCGTTGACGGCTTCCACGCCTACTTCGGCGGCACCGCCGGCAACATCGCCTATTCCCTCGCCATGCTCGGCCAGCAGCCCAGGCTCATCGCCGCCATCGGTTTCGACTACCGCGACTATTTCGGATGGCTCCAGCAAAACGGTATCGCTACCGACGACATTCGCATCGTAGCCGAGGAAGCCACTGCTTCCGCCTTCATCACCACCGATCTGTCCGATAACCAGATCACCGGATTCAACCCCGGCGCCATGAAATACCCGGCCGGCTTCGACTTCAGCACAGTAGACGCCCAGCAGTCCATCAACATCGTAGCCCCCGGCAACCTGGGCGACATGGCCGACTTCGCCGAACAGGGCGCACGCACCGGCGTCTACACCATCTTCGACCCCGGCCAGTCCCTACCGGTCTGGGATGCCGCCGGATTGATAACAGCCATCGGCCACAGCGACCTTCTGATTGCCAACGACTATGAGATGGCCCTAATCGTCGACAAAACCGGTACCGACGAAACCGGCCTGCTGCAACACACCGGCGCCCTCATCACCACCCTTGGCGAAGCCGGCGTCCGCATCACCACCACCGACACCAACACCACCATCCCCTGCGTGCCTACCGACAACGTGGTCGACCCCACCGGCGCCGGCGACGCTTTCCGTGGCGGCCTCATCCTCGGACTTACGCGCAACGAAGGCCTCGAACGCGCCGCCCAAATCGGATCCGCCTGCGCCCACTTCGTCATCCAAATGCCGGGAACCCAGGAATACCGCTACACCATGGACCAACTGGACACCGTCCTGAACCGCACCTACGCCACCTGAAGCCCGCCCGTCCTCCATCTGGCAGAACCCGAATTAACCGGCCCATCCCTCTCCCGCTGATCACCAGGGTCTGTCGATTGTCCCCTAATGTTATTGCGAGCGCATAGTCCCCCAATGTCATTGCGAGCGCAACGTGGCAGTCTCGTAACCGCATCGACCAACGCCGTCGCCAGCTTTCGATTGTCCCCCAATGTCATTGCGAGCGCAGCGTAGCAATCGCGCAGCCGCATCGACCAACGCTGTCGCCAGCTTCCGATCGTCCCCCAATGTCATTGCGAGCGCAGCGTGGCAATCTCGTAACCGCATCGACCAACGCGGTCGCCAGCTTCCGATTGTCCCCCAATGTCATTGCGAGCGCAGCGCGGCAATCTCGTAGCCGTATCGACCAACGCTGACGCCAGCTTCCGATTGTCCCCCAAAGTCATTGCGAGCGCAGCGCGGCAATCTCGTAGCCGCATAGACCAACGCCGTCGCCAGCTTTCGATTGCCCCCAATGTCATTGCGACCGCAGCGTGGCAATCTCGCAGCCGTATCGACCAACGCCGTCGCCAGCATTCGATTGTCCCCAAATGTCATTGCGAGCGCAGCGCGGCAATCCCGCAGCGGCATCGACCAACGCTGTCGCCAGCATTCGATTGTCCCCAAATGTCATTGCGAGCGCAGCGTGGCAATCGCGTAGCCGCATCGACCAAAATCAGTGACACCCGCCCCTTCCATCATCGGGTCGCTTCCTAATATCCTGTATCCAGTCAGGCAATCTAGATGGCGAAACGAGCGCTCGTCTCGCCCTTGCCCGACCCATCATCTCGAATAAGGCAAAGGGTTTCAGGTTCTACGGCCAACTTCGTCGGTATCTGCAACGCTGTCGCGTGTCCGTCGCCGTTCAATTCCCCGGACCGGAGCGCGCAGCACGGCGGGTGTCACCACCGTCCCATGCCGCGCCATCCTTCACCGGCCTGCGGGAAACGCGCGGGACATGGAAGCCTAGGGCAAAATTTGCATCTCCTGGCCGTATCGCCGACAGCGCCTGAAACCCTTTGCTCCACCGAATCAAGATTCCAACCCAACCCCCAATCAAGAAGGATAAGCGATAGAAACAATCACCCGACTCCAAACCGGCAACCCATACTCCCCGCAATACGCGAATCGCAAGCCGCTGCTCGCACTCGCCGCTGCGCGAAACGGCCGCTCATCCCGAGCTCGTCGAGGGACGTGGCAATCTGGAATCACAGAAAGCGCCCTTCGGCAGCACGATTGCCACGCCCTTCTCGCGACGGCAGCGTTCCCGCCCCTTCGAGCGGCATGGCGCTGCCTAACCGCAAGACCCTGACCCATGTAAAACCCCGCACCCGTACCCGCTCCAATCTGTCATTGCGAGGAGCGCAGCGACGTGGCAATCTCGATTAGGCTGAACACACTTTGACGAACCGCCGTTGCTGCGGCGACGGGATTGCCAAGTTACGCTCGCAATGACAGATCAAAGCCGGTACGCGCGAGTGTCAGACCCCGATTGACGAACCCGACGCCCTGCGCTACATTTGGCCTCGGCGCGGCAATTCGTTCAACAGCGCCAATCATCACCCGATTTCTGGAGCGCTCGACCTATGACTCAGCAGCAAACTCCTCCGCCGGCCCTCACCCCCGAGGTTCAGGCAATGATTGGCGTCAGCGGTGAGCTGGTCAAATCCTGGGGTGTCGTCGACGCCGAATATATGCGCCGCTTTACCCAGGCACTCATGGATCCCGACCCTCGTTATTGGGACGACGACTTCGCCAAATCGACCCGCTACGGCGGCCTCATCACACCGCCCATCATGGTCAGCTACCTGGCCAGCCGCATCCGTCCCGACCAGGGCGACCCCATCACCGCCGCCTTCGAGGAAAACCCCGAATCCGACGGCATCGGCTCCGTTGCACGCCCCGGCGAGCTCCCGCCCGTGCCCACCAACCTCGTCCGCGTGCTCAACGCCGGCAACGAGCTCGAAGTCCTGGCCTACCCCAGCATCGGCGACACCATCTTCTTCCAGAACAGCTACTCCGACATCCGAGAGCGCCTCGGTCGCGACGGGACGCCCTTCCTCATCATCACCCGCGAAACTCGCTACTGGAACCAGGATGATGTAACCCTTTGCATCACCCGCGCTTCCACCATCCGCCGGTAACGCGCTCAGCTGCCGCCCCGCGAAACACGCCGGCGCTATCCCAATCGCGCCAATCACAGCAATCCCCCATCAGGAGACACCGAGATGAGTACACCTCTCGAAGAGTTGCTCAACATGGAAGCCGAAGACATCTGGAAGCGCAACGAGCGCCCCGACGCCGACGGCCTGCGCCAAAAGAGCCAAATCTACTTTGAGGACGTGGCCGAAGGCGACGAACTCCCCAAGTACATCTACAAACCAACGCCCACCCACCTCTTCCGCTGGAGCGCCGCCATCGAGAACTTCCACCGCATCCACTACGATCTGGACTTCGGCCTCAACCACGACCGGAACCCCAGCATCCTGGTGCACGGCTCCTGGAAGCAGAGCGTGGTTCCCCAGTACCTCAAAGACTGGACGCTGCCCAACGGTTGGCCGTGGAAAGCCCGCTTTGAACACCGCGCCATGCTGGTACCCGGCGACATCCTCATCATGTGGGGTCGGGTCACCAGCAAATCCGAAAAGAACCAGATGGGCTTCGTGGAGCTGGAAATCGGCATGAAAACCCAGGACGGCATCGAAAGTATGCCCGGCACGGCCACGGTCGTCCTGCCCCTCCGCAACGGGCCACCCATCCCCTACCCCTTCGTCCCGCCCGCCGACGATTAGAACAGCATCAACCCCCTCTCCCTTGATGGGAGAGGGCTGGGGTGAGGGTGAAATCGCCATCCCAAACCATCCTGCCAGCGCCACAATCTGTTGCTTCCCCATCATCTCGCCCCCCAACGACTGGCCTAATCATCACCCATCCAACCACTCACGGAGTTTGATCCAATGGCCCGATTCATCGCCGTCCACAACGTCCCCGGCATCACCGAAGCCGAATTCCGCGACAAGCTCAACGCCGTCCGCAAGTGGCGCCCCGACCGCCGCACCACCGTTCTGAAAGTCTACGGCGATCTGGAAAACGGTCGCCTGGTCTCCGAGTGCGAGGCCGTGGAACAGGCCCACTTCGAGGATTGGCTCAAGATGGTCGGCTGGCCGGCCGAATCAATCAACAAGGTGGATATCATCTGTCAGGTGGGCAGTTTCTGGAAGCTGTAATCGCAAATATCCGGTCATAGCGCAGCAGACCACCGCCTCCAGCCTCTCGACCCGACCCTCGCGCAATGCCGGCGGCTTACCGCACTCGCGCCGCAACCCACAGCGCTGCCGGAAAACCCGTGCCTGTGTCATTGCGTCGTATCGCCAGACCCCTACCTCAGGAACCATCCCGGCCCCGTCTTGGGTCCATCACCCTCGTAGATGCTTTGGGCATAAGCGCACGCCGCAGCGCCGGCGGCCAGAATCATCGACGAAGCAAACATCCACATCAGGAATACCAGCACCGTTGCCAGCGGCCCGTACAGCACCTGCGCCGGCAGCACGTAGCCCAGGATCAACGCAAACCCATCGTTGCTAAGCTTGAAAGCGATGCCGGCGAAAACCGAAGCGATCATTGCCCACTTCCACCGTACCGTCCGCTCCGGCACGTATCGGTACACCAGCATGAACGCTGCCGCCGACACCACCGTTGTTGCGATGTCCGAGACCCAGCGCTGGTTTTGCAGCGCGTTTGCCCACTGTATCAATTGAAAATCCCGCAGCAGGTTCGGCAACGATTCCTGGTCAACCAGATAGGTGGTAACGCTGGAAATTAGCAGTATCAGTGCCGTTGCAATCAGGATAAAAAATTCCCGCGCCCTGGCGATGTATCCCACCTGGGTCGGCTCAATTCCCCACATGCGGTTCACCACCAGACCCACTGCGCCAAACAGCTTGAATGATCCCCAGGTCAGGCCCACCAGCGCCAGCCCTGCCGTTATGCTGGCCGCCGCCGAATTCCGTGAACCAACCAGCGTCGTCAGTTCTATTCCCGACGGAAATACCGCCGAGGACAATCGCGTATACCAGTGTGCGGTAAGCGCCGTCCCCAAAATCAGCTCCAGCAATTGCAGCACTCCGACCGAGATTGGGATCAACGCAATCACGCCGTAGTAGGCCACCCCGGCAATCATCTGCTGGGCATCGTTCCGGGTTACGGCGGCCAGAGTTGCCAGAAATACCCGCAGTGCGCGGTTATGTTCAGCAGCCCGCTGGATTCCGCGTCTGGCGTGCAGCAACCCCAGTATGGGCCACACTTTCAGCAGCCGCCGGTTCCGGTTCGCCCAGCCGGCAGCCCTCATTATCGCGTATTCAAAAGTCATTATCAGCGGTGCGGTTGCTTGAGTGGGTGCGCAAGTTCTGGGCGTCAGGTGTCCGGATATGCTGCCAGGTCATCAACGGCGGATCAGGTGACCGGGAACCCTCAGCCAAACGCAACCAATTATATCTGTCGCCCCCACCGGCCCGAGGCGTCTGCTGTCCGCACTTTGCACCGAATTGTCGCCAACCAGAAAATACTCATCATCCCCGCATACCCAGCCGATATCGGGCCCACGCTGCACCCTCTCACCACAGATACGCCCGGTAACACCCGGCGGATGCTCCTCGGGACGCCCGTAAACAAACACGGCTCCGTCGCTGGCAACATCGACCCACTCACCGGGCAATGCAGCCACGCGTTTGATTACAATCCGATCCAAACCCCACCGCGTATCAGCTACCACGATTGACCCACGGCGCAAGCCTCCCACCAGCAGCGCCCTCGGCACCGAATGCACCAGATCCCCGTCTCGCAAAGCCGGCTCCATACTATCGCCGCGCACCACAAAATGGGAACGAAAAAACAACGAGGCCACCGCAATAGCCAGGTTCACCAGGTTGCCAAGCATATCGCGATTGTAACTTACCCCCACCCCGCTCACGTCCAAATCGCACCGGCGGGATTCCTGGGTGCGCCACTCAAATGTCAAGCTAACGTGGGCGAATTATAAATCTGGTAAAAAATAAGTATTGACAGTTCAACTAATCTTCATTACCATTATTGATAATTGAAGGCACTCCGGCATCAGCCAATTAGATACGAGAAATATCCCATAGTCGGTAGGCGAAACGTCGCCTTCATAGGATAAAGCCTAATATTTTCATCTCAACAGGAGGCATTCATGAGTCGCGAAGGACAAGCCATTGGAATTTTAACGGCCGGTCTGGCCGGTCTCGCGCTGGGTTTGGCAGCAGGCATATTGCTGGCTCCCCAAACTGGCAACGAGACTCGAGGCTACGTGCGCCGCGGCGTCGACCGAGCCGTCGGCACCGGTCGGTCGTATGTGGACCGCGTTCGCAACCGCGCCGATGACGAAGTAGAGGAGTTGCTGGAGCAATAAGCTCCCTCCCTCCGTTACGGGGGTCGCAATACCGCGACCGTAAACTCATCGACCAATAAGATCTGGCCGAGGCCCCAGCAGATGGCAACGCAACCGGGTGTGGATAACGTGGATGAAGGGTTGATGAGCAGGTTGGTTGCGCGTCCGCCAAGGCCTCGGTTTTTCCGTTCCGATAAGAGACACCATTGGGCCAACCAAAACGAATACACCAGGAGGTATCGACATGCGTAGCGCAAAGCGAGGAATAGGATTGGTATCAGCTGGTATCGCAGTAGGAATCGCTGCCGGATTGATGCTGGCACCGAAGAGCGGCCGGGAGATTCGTTCCCAGATCAAAGAAAGTGCCGACGCCACGCGAACCCGCGGCTCTCGGGTGCGTAACTGGCTACGCAGGGGAGGCAAGACCGGCGATATTGTCGACTCTGAAATCCGACCGGTGGGCAGCAGCCGCGACTAACCCCTGCAACAGGTTGAATATCGACACCAGTCAAATACCAACGGGGAGTCTAACATGAGCATGAGGTCTAACCAGACGCTCAGCTTGCTGGCAGCGGGTGCTGCGGTGGGAGTCGTTGCCGGTCTGTTGCTGGCGCCCTACTCCGGTCATGAATCCCGCAGCGTAGTCAAGCGGAGCATCGGCAGGATATACGGCTCCGCTCGGTCGAAAAGTCGCATCGCCGGCTTTCGCCGCAGCGACACGCCAAACCCATCCATGACAGTCAACGGACCATATCCCCACAGTTAATTCCGAACACTGCCGTCGGCGGGTTGAATTCAAACTCGCCGAAAAACGAACCGGTCTAACTGGTAGACCGGTTCTATCTTTTTGAAGCTCCCGGCCCCGTGGTCACCCGTCCGCCGGTTCCCACAACGGATACGAGCCCAGTATCTTGAACATATCCACGCGCTGGCGCAAACCCTCCAGCGCTGCGGCTACGTCGGGTTCCGCGCGGTGCCCAATGCAATCAATCAAAAAGATATACCTGCCCAACGCCTGTTTCGTGGGCCGGCTTTCTATCTTGACCAGATTAATATTCCGCTCCGAAAATTCGCCGATACAATGGTACAAACTCCCCGGTCGGTCTACCGTAAACGAGAAACAAATCGAGGTGCGGTCATGGCCGGTTGGCGCGTGGTCGGCGCGCGCGAGGACGGCAAACCGGGTCTGGTTCACCGGGCTGTCTTGAATTCCCCGGTCCAGCACCTGCACGTCATAAATTTCCGTCGCCCGCTGCGGACAGATCGCCGCCGCCGGCACCACGCTCGCCTGCATATCAGCCACTGCTGCAACCGTGCTCAACGACGCCTCGTTTTGCGCCTGTGGGAACCGCAACTCCAGGTAGCCGCGGCATTGAGCCAACGCCTGCGGATGCGAATAAATCACCCGCACCACGTCCGCTTCAACCCCACGCGGCGCCACCAGATAGTGGTCAATCGGAATCACCACCTCGTTGCGAATCGACAGCCCAGACTGGCTAATCAACAGGTCCAGCGTGAAGGTAACCGACCCTTCCAAACTGTTTTCGATCGGCACCACGCCAGCGTCCAACTCACCATTGGCCACTGCGGCACCAACCGCGTTAATGGTCGGATACGGCTTCAGGGTGGCTTCCGGAGCGTACAGTAGCGCAGCCTGCTCTGTGTAGGTTCCGGCCGGTCCCAGGTAGCCGATACATTCGGTCATAGCGTCTCCCAGCAGGGCAACTCGGCAAGCCTGACTGCCGCCGCGAGCTTCGTCGTATTCGTCCACGCTCGTCTTGCCAGCCACTATCACGTCAACACGGGCTAACGGGCAAATGCCCGTTCGATCTCCGCGTGGCTTCCCACCACCACCAGCACGTCCCCGTCGGCGATTACTTCGTCATCCTGGGGGTTCAGAATATATTCGTTGGCGCGACGCAACACCATCACCGCCAGGCGTGGGTTGGTGGAATCCTGCGCCAGCCCAACATCCCGCAGCCGTCGGCCCCGCATCCGTTCCGGCGGCCGCAGCTTGTGTACACCGGTGGATTCGGTAATGCCCATGTACTCTATCGCATTGGGGGTCATATTCAGACTGGCGGCGCGCACTGCGGCCTCTTCTTCCGGGAATATTACCTTGTCAGCGCCAATTCGGTGCAGGATTTCGCTGTGCTGCGCATCAGTTGCTCGGGCGATGACGAACGGCACTCCCATCGTTTTAAGCAGCATGGTCGTGATGATGCTCGACTGAATCTGGCTGCCCAACGCGACGATGCACACATCCATATCCGCCACGCCCAAATCACGCAACGCCGTTTCATTGGTCGCATCGGCTTCCACGGCATAGGTCACCTTACCCAGCATCGCCTGCACCTTCTGCTCATCGGCGTCGATCGCCAACACCTCGTGCTGGCGTTGAAACAGGGTGCTGGCCAGTTTGGTCCCGAATCGACCCAGGCCGATGACGCAAATCTGATTCGCCATAATCGCTAACCAATTCTAACTGGTTCTACCGGATAACGGTAGGACAAATCGTCCCGGGGCGCCAACAGCATCACCAGGGTCAGGGGGCCCACGCGCCCCAACAGCATTGTAATCATAAATATAATTCCCCCGGCCAGGCTGAGATGAGCAGACATTCCAGTCGACATTCCATTGGTGCCAAACGCCGAAATCGTCTCGAACATCAGCGGCACAAAGGGTATTTCCGGCTCCGTGTAGGTGAGGATCGGCACCACCAACCCCAGGTACACAATGCCCAGCAACGTAACCAGCAAAGCACGCGCCACCAGGGCAGCGCCAATTTCCCGTCGGAATATCTCAGTGCGCGGATGACGCAGCGCCGAAGAACGCGCCGCCACCATCAACACCGCCAGCGTGTTCACCTTGATGCCGCCTGATACTGAGGCGGTCGACCCTCCCACGAACATCAGCCCGCCGAACACCAACAAAGTGAAATCAGCGGTGGCTCCCCAATCCAGCGCGGAGAATCCAGCGGTGCGGCCACTGACGCCGTGGAACACCGAAGAGCCCACCTTGCCCGGTACGTCATACTCGCCCAGCACTCCATTCCACTCCGCAAACAGGAAAATCAACGCGCTGAAAACATACAGTGTCGACGTGAGAATCAGAACCAGCTTGGTATCTAGCGTGAGTCGCGAAAAATTGAACGGCAACATCACGAAACTGCCGCTCGCCCGCCAGTCACGGAGCGAAAACCTGAACCGCCAGTTGCGCTTGATGTCGACGACCAAAGGCCAGCCAAACGCACCCAGGATAATCATCGGCGTGATAATCGCCATCAGGAAGGGCTGGGCGCCCAGCGTGTCGGTGTTGCTGCCGCCGGCCGCGTTGGGCAAAATGGAAAATCCGGCATTGTTCAAGGCCGAAACAGACAGGAACAGCGATTGCCATACCGCTTCCGACAGCGAGAAATCGTCCACAGACCTCATCTTGAAAAACATGAGAACGGCGCCAGCCAGGTATCCAATAAAGAACGCAATTACAATGTTGCGCGCCACCTTCGGGATGTTGTTCATATAACCGGTGCCCACTGTGTCTTGATAAACATCCTCCTCAATCACGGTGGCGCGCCGGCCAATCACGACAATCAGCATGGTGGCCGCCGTGATGAACTCCAGTCCCCCGATCAACATCAGGAGGAAGATGACCACCTGACCGATAAACGACCAATAGGTTGGCGTGTCAACCAGCACCAAACCGGTTACCGTCGAGGCTGAAATGGCGGTGAAAAACCCCACCCTCAGCTCGGTGGAGGTGCCATCCGCCGCCGATATGGGCAGGCACAGCAATGCGCCGCCAACGATGTTCAGCAGCAGGAAGAAACCCAGCAGGAGTAGCGGGGTGGATGACCACCGGCGGGGCGGCACCCGGCGCCGTACCGGCATCCGTATTGCAGCGGCCCGCCGGTCAACTCGCAGATATTCGGGTGCACCTTCGACTGTTTGATCCTGAGCCGCGTCAGGCGTAGTGAAACCGGCGTTGCCTCCAGATTGAACGTTCACGGGAAGCAATGGCGGCGCGTTGGGTGTGCAAGCATTTATTGCTGTCCAACAGTCGTATTATGCCGGTCGGAATTGTAGGCGTGGCATCCAGAATATGTCAATCGGAGCCGTGGCCACGTGGCGCGCATGACTGACCCGCGTCGCTGCGTTGTCAGCGCCACCCAACGCTTCCGAAGGCGATGATATACTGGCGGAAAGCCGCAGCCTGCGCATCAGGCATATGCTATATTAGAGTCGCAGCCGGGCCCCATCGCTACGCGCCTTTGCCATTTCCAGCGCCGATGCGGCACAACCAGTTGAATTGTTGAGGGATTCCTTCCAATGACAACCACCCAGCGTCAAATCGAACTCCGTTACGACGCCGTTGACATTGACCGCAAGTGGCAGGAAAAGTGGGAACGCGACGGCATCTACCACGTGGATGACAACGATCCCCGGCCCAAGTGGTTCGAAATGACGATGTACCCCTACCCCTCGGGGGACTTGCACATCGGCCACTGGTACGCCATGGCTCCCGCCGACGCTCACGCCCGGTTCCGCCGGATGCAAGGTTACAACGTCCTGCATCCCATCGGCTTCGACGCCTTCGGCCTCCCTGCCGAAAACGCCGCCATCTCCAGGGGAATCCATCCCTACGAATGGACGATGTCCAACGTGGAGAATATGCGGAGACAACTGCGGTCGCTGGGCGCAATCTACGACTGGGATCGTGAAGTCGTTTGTTGCCTGCCCGAATACTACCGCTGGAACCAGTGGTTCTTCATCAAACTGTACGAACAAGGTCTGGCTTACCGTGCCAATGCCCCCGTAGTGTGGTGCCCGTCCTGCCAAACCGTGCTGGCCAACGAACAGGTGCTCAACGGCGTCTGCGAGCGTTGCGACACCCCAATCACCCGCCGCGACCTGGAACAGTGGTTCCTGCGCATCACCGACTACGCCGACGAACTGATGAATTTCGACACGCTGACCGACTGGCCCGACAAAATCCTGACGATGCAACGGAACTGGATTGGCCGCAGCGAGGGTGTTGAAATCAGTTTTGATATCGCCGAACACGGCTTGGATGAAACTGAAATCCGCACTTTCACCACGCGTATCGACACCATCTTCGGAGTAACTTTTCTGGTGCTTGCTCCCGAACACCCACTGGTGAGCAAACTCACCTCCGATGGCCGACGCGAGGAGGTTGAAAGTTACATTGCACAGGCCAGAGCAGCCTCGGAAATCGACCGGATGTCCACCGACAAGGACAAATCCGGTGTGTTTATCGGCGCATACGCCCGCAACCGCCTCAACAACGAACGCGTGCCCATCTACATCGCCGACTACGTGCTGACCACCTACGGCACCGGTGCGGTCATGGGTGTGCCCGCCCACGACTCCCGCGACCTCGCCTTCGCCCGCAAGTATCGCCTGCCCGTTCGCACCGTCATCGCACCCATCCATTGGGACGGCCGGGAACCGGCGGAAGCCTACGTCGGTGAAGGCTTCATGACCAACTCAGGCGCCTACGACGGCATGACCGACGAGGAAGGAATGCGGGCGATCGCTGACGACGTGGAAAAGCGCGGCTGGGGCAAACGCTCCGTCACCTACCGCCTCCGCGACTGGCTCATCTCCCGCCAACGCTACTGGGGTACCCCCATCCCCATGGTGTACTGCGACGCGTGTGGAGTCTCCCCGGTGCCTGAGGCAGACCTGCCCCTGCTGCTTCCGGAAGATGCCGAATTTCGGCCCACCGGTGAATCGCCACTCGCCATCAACGACGCGTTCGTAAAAACGGTGTGTCCCCAGTGCGGCGGCCCCGGCCGGCGGGAAACCGACACCATGGACACCTTCATGGATTCGGCCTGGTATATGCTCCGGTATTGCAGCCCGAATTTCAGCTCCGGCCCGTTTGAGCCAGACGTCACTGCAAACTGGATGCCGGTCAAGCAATACACCGGCGGCGCCGAGCACGCGGTAATGCACCTTTTGTACAGCCGGTTCTTCATCAAAGCCCTGCGCGATATGGATATGCTCAACATCGACGAGCCGTTCCTCCGATTGTTCAATCAGGGTGTGATTCTGGGTCAAGACCACGAGAAGATGAGCAAGAGCCGTGGCAATGTGGTCAATCCCGACGACGTGGTGGGCCAGGTTGGCGCCGATGCGGTGCGCTGCTTCCTCATGTTCATCGGACCGTGGGACCAGGGCGGCCCGTGGAGCGACGAAGGCATCAACGGCGTAGTGCGCTGGCTCAACCGTCTGTGGAGCGTGGTGGAGCGAGACGCGGACGCACTCGACAACCAGCCAACCGACCCAGCAGCAGTTCGCAACACCCGGCGCGTGTTACACCAGACCATCCGCAAATGCTACGAAGACCTTGACCGTTTCAAATTCAATACCGCCATCGCTGCGCTGATGGAAATGGTGAATCACCTGAGCCGAGTATGGAATGAACAGTCGGTCGATGCGGCCACCTGGCGCGATTGCATCGACAAATTCCTGCTCATGCTGGCTCCAATCGCCCCGCACCTGGCCGAAGAACTCTGGGAACGGCACGGTCGAGAGTACAGCATCCACCAGAAGGCGTTTCCCACGTGGGACGACGAGCTTGCGGCTGAAGAAGAGGTTACCCTCGTCGTGCAGGTAAACGGAAAAGTTCGCGACCGCATCACTGTGGCGGCCAACATCGCTGAAGACGACGCCCGCACTTTGGCGTTGGGCAGCCCTCGAATCCAGAGCCACACCGATGGCAAAGCGGTCAAAAACGTCGTCTATGTCCCCGGTCGTCTGGTCAACGTCGTGGTGGCCTGACCCGGCGAACAACGTGCCTATCCCACCCAGTGCTCGTACTCTAACCCGGCCCGAACTCGGAACCTGTCCCCTTTATGTCCTCTCACTCCGCTAACCCTGGCTCTATGACACTAGTCCAAAAATACGCCCTGCTCCCCGACGAAATTGACCGCCAAAGCCTGGTGATGGTCGCCGACAGCCTGGCTGGCAGCAAGGTGTTGAATCAGCTTGACGAACAGGAGCGGTACGTATTGCATCGCATCGTCCGCGCCGAGGGTGACCCGGCCATCGCGGATAACGTGCGGTTTAGCGGCAATGCAGTAGCCAACGCGTTGGACTCCCTGCGCCAGACCCGGCGGGTTGTAACCGATGTGCGCATGGTTCAGGTCGGCATATCCCGAGCCGGGTTGGCCCGGGTCGGGGTCGAGACCGCCTGCCTCATCGACGCTCCGGAGGTCGCCGCTCGCGCCCAACGGGAGGGCACCACCCGCAGCGTGGCCGCCGTGCGGGAACTGGCTCCAGTCATCGACGGATCGGTGGTAGCAATCGGCAACGCTCCCACCGCACTGCTGGCCCTCCTGGACCTTATCGATGCCGAACAAGTCGCGCCCGCCGTCGTCGTGGGTATGCCGGTCGGTTTCGTGGCCTGCCCGGAGTCGAAGCAGGAGCTGGCCGCCCGCAACGTCCCCCACATTACAATCCTCGGCCGGCGCGGGGGTAGTTCGGCGGCAGCGGCCACCATCAACGCGTTGCTCGACCTGCTGGAGGGCCAAAACTGATGGCCGCTGAATTCGATCACACAACCCCACCACCTGCCGACGGCGAATCCTGGGGAGTCGTGCTACTCTGCCACGGCAGTCAGCGTGGTGCCACGCGCGATGAATGTTCCTGCGCCTGGTCAGCTGATGGCGCCCGGTTCCCTTCCTGGTGCCCCGGTTGCCCCAACACGCCAGTGGGTCTCAGGGATGTCGCCTTGCGATTGCAAGACCGCCTCGCTGGGGTGGTTCAGCAAGTCGTGGTGTCCTGTCTGGAGTTTCTCCCGCCACACCCGCCGGAAGCCGTCGCAATGCTGGCCCAACAGGGTGTCAGCCAGGTTGTGGTCCAACCCTACCTGTTGGGCAACGGGAAACACGCCACGCTGGAAATGGAAGAGGTTTTGGAGGACATTGCCGAGGCGGCTCCGACCGTCGACGTGTACCTGGCCGACGGCCTCGGCGCCGACCTGCGCATCGCCGATCTCGTGCGCGACCGCATCGCCGCGTTGCCCGAAGAGGCTGCCCGCCCGGTGGACGACCGGCCCGTGGGCGTACTCATCGTCAAAGCCGGCACTCAAACCAGATACGACGATTGCATCTGGCTCAAGGAATTGGGCATTTGGGTCGAACAGGACCTCGGCCTCGATTTCGCCGTGTCCGTGGCTCAATCCCACTACGGTGACCCCACGATGGAGGACGCCGTTGCGCAACTGGTAAACGACCGCAATATCGGCAGCCTCATCTGCGTGCCCTACGTGTTTTTCCCTGGACTGATCCTGCAGCGCAACGTGCTGGGCACCATGCGTCAGCTGCAAGAAAGCTACCCGGACACACCGATGTGGGTCGCCCCGCCTCTGGGGGTAGATGACCGGCTCGTAGCCGTAGCCGGCGATCGGGTGCGGGAAGCCCAACTACGCCTGTAACCCTTCCCTCTGTCGACCTCGCGCCGGATCAACAGGAATACCAAGCTCTGACCGGTATCTGCAACGGGGGCGGGGAACGGTTGGCAGTGGCACACCAGTGTTAGACTGGGGCAACCGCCAGCCAATTTTGCAGGCGTTATCCGATAGGGTAGAATTGTATTTACTGCGCAGCGTTGACCGCACGTAACCGGCGAGCACCGCGACGGGGATCATGACCGAGCAAGCACCAGAAACCAACAACGAAACCAGGCCGGAAAGCGACTACTCACGTCCGACCAAACGCGACCCTCGTGGCATGCGCACCGGCTACACCACCGGCACGACCGCCGCCGCCGCCGCCAAGGCTGCGGTAATCCTGATGCTGTCCGGCGCCGCTCCTGAAGAAGTCTCAGTGCCTCTGCCCGGCGGTATCGGGCGCGCCATCCTCGCCATACACCAGAGCTGGCCGATGGATCCCTCCGAAGGTGTCCGCTGTTCGGTCATCAAAGACGGCGGGGACGACCCCGACGTAACCCACGGCGCCGAAATCATCGTGGGCGTGTGGCGGCTGCCTGACGGCAACAAGGGCTTGCACATTACCGGCGGGCCGGGCGTAGGCACCGTAACTCGACCCGGCACCGGTGTCGAGGTCGGAGAGCCCGCAGTAACCCGCGTGCCACGCCGCATGATGGCAGATGCAGTAGCAGAAGGGTTGGTGGAATGCGGTTGGCCCCCGGACACCGGCGTGCGAACCCGTATTTCAGTACCCAACGGCGAGGAAATCGCCAAGGAAACTACCAACGCCCGCCTGGGCGTGCTCGGCGGTATCAGTATCCTGGGCAGCACTGGAGTCGTTCAGCCCTTCAGCACCGCGGCGTGGCGAGCCAGCGTGCATCTGGCGATTGACGTCGCCGCCACCAACGGCCTCGATCACCTCGTTCTGTCGACCGGCACCCGCAGCGAAGAATACACGCGACTCCTCCTGGATTTGCCGGATATGGCCTACGTCGAAGCCGGCATATTCTCTGGCCCTTCGATGAAACGCTGCCTGAACAAAGGCATCAAAAGAGTCGCCCACGTCGGCATGGTGGGCAAGTTTTCCAAAATGGCGATGGGCTATTTCGTAACCCACGTGGCCGGCAATCAGGTGGACACCGATTTCCTCGCCAGCCTGGCGGCACAGTGCGGCGCCCCATCAAGTCTGCAGGAAGAAATGCGAAACGCCGCCAGCGGTCGCCATTTTCAGGAACTGGCCCAGCAGCACAACGTCATGGGTGTGTTCCCCCTGATGTGCCAACTGGTCTGCGACCAGGCACACACCTACCTGGGCCCAGGTGGTGAAGCCCTCATCGTGGATGCCCTGTGCTTTGATTTTGAAGGACATTTGCTCGGTTCAGCCAGCACATCGGCTGACGGCATTCCCATGCGGGAACCATCGTAGCAACTCCCGATGGTAAGGACTGAAAACATCCACGACACCACGCCAGCCAGCATCGACAAGATTCGACCGTTCGGGTTGTCGGATGACGCGTTTGACCAACGCCGCCCGGTACGCGGGCAGATTACCAAGTCAGAAGCGCGGGCGGTAAGCCTCTACAACCTTGGGTTGCGCCCGGACAGCATCGTCTGGGACATCGGGGCTGGCACCGGCTCCGTGGCTGTCGAGGCAGCATACATCGCTTGCATGGGCCATGTTTACGCCATTGACCGCGACGCTGACAGCGCGCACCTTCTGCAAGCCAACGTGGACCGATACGGCGAAGGACGAGTCAGCGTCGTCATCGGTTCGGCGCCGGCGGTTTTGTCAGACCTGCCAGATCCTGATTCGGTTTTCATCGGCGGCGGCGGCTCGAATATTCCTTCCATACTTGCGGCAGTTACCCGGCGTCTGCGTCCCGGCGGTAGAGTTGTCGCCAACTTCGCCGTCATGGAGCGAGCCAACTCCACCTACCGCGCATTGCGCGAAACCGGCTTCTCACCAGAATTGACCATGGTGGCGGCTTCCCGAGGCCGGGAACTGCCCGACGAAACGCTGCGACTGGAGGCATATAACCCGGTGTTTATTGTTTGGGGTCAACGATGACCAGTTCAGCTCCCCGTTCCGGCCCGGTTGGCCGCCTCTACGGTGTCGGCGTCGGGCCCGGCGATCCGGAACTCCTGACCGTCAAGGCGCAGCGTGTGCTGCAATCCGTGCCCGTCATCTGGGTCCCCCAGGCCGGCGGCAGTGTCGAAAGTTACGCCTACAGCATCGTCAAGGGCATCATCGACGAGGACAAGCAGGAAGTGGTACGGGCCACTTTCCCCACCAATGACGAAGATGCTGCGGGAGAAGTCTGGCGCGCTGCCGCCCGCGAGCTCGCCAACCGCCTGGAAGCCGGCAGCGATGTGGCGTTCATCACGGAAGGCGACCCGATGCTCTACAGCACGTTTTCCTATGTACTGGAAACCATCCTGGATGAATTCCCCCATCTGCCCGTGGAAGTCGTTCCCGGCGTATCCTCGGTAATGGCGGCGGCGGCCTCGGCGGTGGCTCCGTTGGTAACGCACGGGCAACGCCTCGCCATTCTTCCCGCCGTTTACGGCATTGATGACCTGCGGGAAGCCATCGCCCTTTACGACACCATTGTCCTGATGAAGGTCAACCGGACCTTACTGGATGCGTTGGCCAATCTGGAGCGCCTGGGTCTGGCCGGTCGTACCATCTACGTCCGCCGCGCGACCACCGAACGCGAGCGGGTAGTGCGCGACATTCGGGAACTCACCGACGAAGACCTCGACTACTTCTCCCTACTAATCATCCGGCGCTAAACACGCCCACCACAGCGGAGGACATTTCCAATGACGAATGCGGGCAAGGTTTATATCATCGGCGCCGGGCCCGGTGACCCCGAACTCCTGACCCTGAAAGCCAAGCGGTTGATTGAAACCTCCGATGTGATAATTTACGCCGACTCGCTGGTGCCGGAAGAAATTGCCGGTTTTGCCCGCGCCGGCGCCCAGATCTACGGCAGCAAGGATATGTCGCTGGATGCAATCATGTCGGTGACGCTGCAAGCCGTGGCCGACGGCAAAACCGTTTCGCGCATCCAGAGCGGGGACCCTTCGTTGTACGGCGCCACTCTGGAACAAATGCGGATTCTGGAATCGGAGCAGGTTGACTACGAGATTATCCCCGGCGTCAGTGCCGCCTTCGCCGCCGCCGCCGTGCTGAAGGCCGAGCTGACAGTACCGGAAGTGTCGCAAACCGTCATCATGACGCGCGCCGAGGGGCGAGTGGCGATGCCGGAGGGCGAGGATCTGGTTGACCTGGCTCGCCACGGCAGCACGCTGGTGATATTCCTCAGCGTGACCCGCATGTTCCGCATCGCCAACCAACTGCAGGAAGCAGGCTATCCCGCCAACACGCCGGTGGCGGTGGTTTACCGGGTCGGCTGGCCCGAAGAGTTGGTAATTCGGGGGACGCTCGAAGACATCGCGCAAAAAGTGCGCGACGCCAAAATCACGCTACAGGCGCTCATCATCGTCGGGCAAGCGGTGAACCCCAGCCTGCTCGACCCCAATTCCGGTGAGAAAGTCGCCGTCTCACATCTCTACTCCGACGAGTACACCCATTTGTACCGCCGGGCCGGTCACGGCGACCACGCGGAAGCCGACCGCGCCGACCTCTACGCCGCCGGAGGCTATGAGATTCAACCGGAAGCCGTCGCACCCGTAGTCGGCAACGGCGACGCATAGTCGGGCCGGCTGATGCCTGAAGTCCCCGCCGACAAAACTGCCATCGTCGCGGTTTCGCGCCCCGGCGCTGCGCTGGCCAAGGACTTGGCGGCATCCATAGCGGATTCCGAGCTCTACCTGGAACGCAAAATTACCGGTGGGGAATTGGCCGAAACGCCGCGTCTCAGGCTGTACGACCTGCCGTTGCGTCCGGTGTTGCAGCGCTTGTTCACTAGCTACCGGCGCCTGGTGGTATTTCTGCCGGTGGGCGCCACTGTTCGACTGTTGGCGCCCGTGTTGGTCAACAAACGGCGGGACGCTGCGGTGGTGTGCGTGGACGACGCGGGACGCTATGCTATTAGCCTGCTATCAGGGCACCACGGCGGGGCCGACGCCCTGGCCCACGACGTAGCCGCCGCCATTGGAGCCCAACCCGTCATTACATCGGCATCCGACGCGCTGGACGTAACCGCCGTCGACCTGGTGGGGCGCGGTTCGGGGTGGCAAATCGAAGCAACCCCAACGGACTTGACACGTGCGGCAGCGGCGGTCGTGAATGGCGGCCCGGTTGCCTTGTGGCTCGACCCCGAAACCGGAGCGCGCTGGCCCGATGACATTCCACCATCAGACGGTGTCGTCGCCGTGGCAAACGTGAACGATGCGTTCGGTGGACAATTTCGTGCGATATTGGTCGTCTCCGATCGGCTGGAACCCTTTCCGCACGATTTACCCAACTCCAATCCGACCGTGGTCATCTACCGCCCACCCACACTGGTGGCCGGCGTCGGTTGCCGACGTGGCGTCGATGAACGACACCTGAAAGAACTGCTCGAAACCACGCTTGCAACCAATAATTTGTCGATAAATTGTCTCGCCTCGCTGGCGACCGCGGACATCAAAGCCAACGAGAGCGGCCTGGTCGCACTTGCCGAACATCTGGGCATTCCACTGCACGCGTATGCCGCTGCTGAGCTGAACGCCGTGGCAGAACGCCAACCCGTCGCAGTCACGGCCGGCAGTCGCCTGAAAACCGCCACGCCGTCAGCGGCACAAGATTTGTTGGGAGTGTTCGGTGTGTCCGAACCGGCGGCCATGCTGGCGGCCGGCGCTAGCGGATTGGTAGTCTCGCGCACCAAATCAGACCGGGCGACGGTTGCTATAGCACGTATCGCCCCACCACAAGGGAGCCAATAATGGGCGTGGGAAAACTGTATCTGGTGGGGCTGGGCCCAGGAGACGCGGGGCACCTGACGCCGGCGGCGCTAGAAGCCATCGCTGATAGCGACGAACTCGTAGGTTATCGTTTCTACATCGACCAGGTTGCCGGGTCTGTAACGGACAAAGTTTTGCACTCGATGGAATTGGGCCAGGAGTTGGAACGCGCCTCCTTGGCAGTCGATATAGCCTATTCGGGCCGCACGGTTGCAGTCGTTTCGTCCGGCGATGCCGGCATCTACGGCATGGCCGGGCCGGTGTACCGAGTGTTGACCGACCGCGGTTGGAACGGAAACGAGCCGGCGGTAGAGACGGTTCCTGGAGTGTCCGCCTTGCAATCCGCTGCCGCCTTGCTGGGTTCGCCGTTGATGCAAGATTTTTGTGCCATCAGCCTCAGTGATCTGCTGACATCTTGGGAGCAAATCGTCCGTCGCCTGGAGGCAGCCGCGGCCGGCGATTTCGTAGCCGTACTCTACAATCCGCGCAGCCGACGGCGCACCCATCAGCTCGACGACGCCAGAAAAATTTTCCTCAACCACCGCCCAGCCTCCACCCCGGTGGGCATCGTGCGACACGCCTACCGCCCCGAGCAGGCGGTATCCCTGGCCGACCTGGGTGGACTGGACGGCGCTAACTTGGGCGTGGATATGTTCACCACCGTAGTAATCGGCAACTCCAACACCTACGTCCACGAAGGGCGCATGGTTACGCCGCGCGGGTACGAAGTCAAACAGCAACGTTGATTCACCCGGCCGATGCGTCGCCAGACCTCACCTCCAGAACACCGTCCATCCCGTTTTCTTCCGCAATATGAACCCAACCAGGCGGTCGCCACTACCACCTCGTCACCTGCTGGTATACTGCCGACACATCAAACACCAGGAGGACTGCAGTGCCTACAATACGACCAAATCCAGTTAAAGATAAGCTACAACGGGGCCAACCGGCGACGTGTATTTCCGGGTTGTTGTCCAGCGAAATCATCGATTTCCTGGGGCCGTTGGGCTTCGATTCAGTGTGGATGGAATGTGAACACGGGCCGGTGGATTGGGAAACGCTGGGCGATATGACGCGAGCGTGCGATCTTTGGGGGATGGCGTCATTCACGCGCTGCAACGCCAATGACGCCGGGCTCATCACGCGCACACTCGACCGGGGCTCCATGGGTGTGGTCCTGCCTCATGTCAACACGCGTGAAGAAGCAGAAGCGGCCGTAGGGTCTGCGAAGTTTGCCCCGCTGGGTTACCGCGGCATGTTCGGTGGCCGTCAATCCTTCGGCGTACCGGATTATGTCCATAAGGCCAATGACCAGACGATGGTAGTCGTCCTGATCGAGGAAGTAACGGCCTTGGACAATCTGGATGAAATCCTCAAGGTCGATGGCATTGACGTGTTCTTCGTGGCCCCAACCGATTTGTCTCAGACCATGGGGCACATCGGCAACGTGGGCCATCCTGAAGTTCAGGCCGCGATTGACGACGCCCTGGCCCGCATCGTCAGCGCCGGTCGAACCGCCGGAACCCTCGTCAACGATGACAACGTAGCGTCTTATGTGGAAAAGGGAGCCAGGTTCCTGATGACGTCGTGGAATGGTTGGGTCGCGCGGGGCAGCACTGACTTTCTGGGTCGATTGCCGTAACCAGCGCATAAAGCCACGGATTGCCAGATCACGGGCTTCCGGGCTACGGGCCTCTTTGACCGCTGACGCCTCTGGAACTACATACGGATGGAGGCCCGGGATCGTGGTTAATTAACCTCGGGCCGCCATCAATTTATTGAGTACCACTGGCAATGGCCTGCGCCGCCGGCTCTCCCCCGTGGTCAACGTCCCAGTCCCAAAGGTCCGCGTGGAAACCAGACAGGCTTTCAGAAAGCGTGTCGATGAAATTGCGCACTCCTCGCCCGTGGAACTTCCCTCGCAACGTGCAGATCCCCATGTTCGCCGCCGGAAACAGGTGGTCCAGTCTCACAACGGCCAGTCGGTCATGATCTTCGGGGTGCAGTGTGAAATCACTGACAATCGCGATGCCCATGCCGATGGCTACGTACCGTTTGATCATCTCGGTGTTATCCATTTCGAGGACTACGTCGTAGGCAACGCCCTTCTCACGCAGTTTTTGTTCCACCCGTCGCCGGCTCATGCTCTCAGGACTGTTGAGGATGAGCGGCCACTTCGCCATATCTTCAATCGTGACCTCCTCCCGCTGCAACAACTCGTGCCTCGGGGCGGTTATGAGCACGACGTTATAGTGGAAAAGCTCCGAGAATTCCAGGGATGCGTCGTCGGGTGGGGGTGCAGAGCACAACGCCAGATCCAGCTCTCCCGACTTCACTAGTTGAATCAGGTTAGCGTAGGACCGGGCGACCAGACGCATTTTCACATCCGGGAATTGGTTGCGGAAACGTCGAATCGGCCTGGGTAGATGATAGGACACGATGTCTGGGTAGGCGCCGACCACGAAAGAACCCCGACCTTCCGTGTAATCCATTTGCGTCTTCAGAGTGTCGATGGACTCCACGATGGGTGTTACCAGCTCGTAGAAAAGCGTGCCTTCCGAGGTCAGCTGTATCGGACGCTTTATGCGGTCAAAGAGGATGATTCCAAACTCGCCCTCCAGCTTCCTGAGGTGAGTTGTTACCGTGGGCTGACCCAGTTCCAGCTTCCGCGCAGCCTTCGATACGCTACGCAGGCGGGCTACGTGGTAAAAACTGATAATTTCGCGTAGTTCCATTGGTAGTCCACCTTCTAGGGCAACGGCTCGCCAACGACATATTGCCGCTTGGTTCCTGATATATTATATCAACGCAACGGATAATGCAATGCAGGCCGCAACATTCGACTCCGTTCGGTTACCAGTTCCAGCATCGGCTCCCTGACCTGACTGGCTGCACCACCATTCGACCGGGCTTTGAGTGCGCACGCCAATGATACCGATAAAGATTCATCAGCATTGGGAATAGCGATATGGGGCCCATATGCCTTGACAAAATATCGGAACAAACCGCAGAATGCATATCATTAACGGGCAACATCTGGGCGTCGCGACCCGTGGACAGACCGGAACATGGATCGCCATCCTACGCCCGTGTGTCGAGGTAATCTGATGGCATTCGTGATTACGCAACCCTGCGAAGGGGTCAAGGACGCCTCGTGTGTCGAGGTTTGCCCGGTGGATTGCATCCATACCGACGACGATGCGCCAATGTACTATATCAACCCTGTCGATTGTATCGACTGTGCATATTGCGTAGCCGTGTGCCCGGTTTCAGCAATCTTCGACGAGTTCACCGTACCCGCTGGCTTCCGGGAATATATTCAGGTCAACCGCCGCTTTTTTAGCTCCTGACCGCTACCTGTAATCTCGCAAGAAACCCATGGCCCGTTTTCTGCTCGATGCTGACGTCGACCGGTGCGTCGATCTGGCGCAAATGCTGCCCGCAATTGAAGAGATGCAGGCGCACTTCGGTCGCGGCGATGCCGTAAACCTCACGCGGCAACGCGTCGCTACGCCGGGTGGCTATATGGCTGTGATGGGCGGAGCCCTGAACTACGGCAGCATCATGGGCGTCAAAACCTTCACGTCCACCAGGAACGGCTATTCTTTCCAGGTGAGTTTGTATGACGCCGACACCGGGCGGCTGCTGTTGTATACGCAGGCGAACCGTTTGGGGCAACTCCGTACCGGCGCTACCACCGGCGTGGCCGTAAAGCACCTGTCCAACCCTGATGCTGCCACCGTCGGTGTAGTCGGTACAGGCAATCAGGCCGGCGACCAGTTGCGGGCCGTTTGCGCCGTCAGGAACGTGGCCGAAGTGCGCGCTTACAGCCGAAACCCGGAAAACCGTAGCGCGTTCGCCGCTCGCATGACCCAGGAATTGGGCTTGCCCGTCGTCGCAGTGGATACCAATCGCGACGCCGTGGCGGATCGGGATATTGTCATTGCCATCGCTGCCACGCAAACGCCCGTCGTTCAGGGCGAATGGGTGTCTGCTGGGACGACGGTCATCGGCGCGGGGCCCACGCTCCGCCGCTTCCGAGAAGTGGACGACGCGGTGCTGGCCAATGCAGACCGGCGGTTCGTAGACTCCATGGAACAGGCCCCCCAGGAATGCGGTGACATCACCGCCGCGGTGGATTCAGGACTGGTGCAATGGAGCCAATTCCACGAACTGCGGCACGTCGTGGCCGGCATGTTTCCGGCGCGACAAAGCACTGAAGACAAGGTGTACTGCAAGCTCATGGGCACCGGTGTCGCCGATGTGGCCGCCGCCAAGCTGGTGTTGGAACGGGCCGAAGCCCTGGGGCTGGGTACGGAACTTCCGCTCTAGGCTGCTACCACCCTGGCGGGTTTTACGATACGCCGGGCCTAACCCTGGAATGGGCTACTTCGGCGGATTCAGATATTCGTCGGTGGTCATGACGCTGTAGTTATCCAACCCGCTGAGCATACTTTCCATCGCGGCCCGGGCAGTATCCAGCGATGTGAAACACGGAATTCGCCGTTCCACGGCTGCCCGACGAATGTAGAACCCATCTTCCATGACCGAGGTGTCGCCGGAAAGCGTGTTTACCACCGCGCCTACAGTTCCGTCGTTGATCACATCCAGCACGTCGCGCGAACCGTCGCCGATGCGCTTGGTAATCGTTGTTACCGGCAAGCCCAACGCTCGGATCATCGCCGCCGTGCCCTCCGTAGCGTAAAGACGGCAATCGGCAGCTGCCAGACCTCGAACCAACGGCAGGGCATGGGCCTTGGTCTGGTCCGATATGCTCAGCAATACCCCCATCCCGGGCGACAGGTTGATGCTGGCGGCCTGCAGCGCCTTTGTCAACGCAGAGGCGAAATCCCGATCCACTCCCATAACTTCGCCGGTGGATTTCATTTCCGGGCCCATATACCAGTCCACCCCGACCAGCTTGGACATCGAAAACACCGGAGCCTTGATACCGACCAACCGTTGCTTCGGCCAGAGTCCGCCTTCGTAGCCCAACTCCCGCAGAGTTGAGCCGAGCATCACGCGGGTTGCCAGCTTGGCCACCGGCACGCCAGTGACCTTGGAGATGAACGGGATGGTCCGACTGGCCCTCGGATTCACTTCCAGGACATAAACGGTGGTGGGTTCAGTCGGCCCGTTTTGACGCGTGCTTGGACTTCGGTAAGCGTTGCCGCCCTGCAGCACGAACTGAATGTTCATCAATCCGCGTACACCCAACGCCAGGCCGATACGCGTCGTGTATTCAACGAGCGTATCCACTTCGTCGTCGGTAAGGTTCAACCCCGGGTAGATGGCCATGGAGTCGCCGCTGTGCACGCCAGCACGTTCAACGTGCTCCATTATGCCGGGAATTAGCACCGTCTCTCCATCACAGATGGCATCGACTTCACATTCCCGTCCTTCCATGTAGTGGTCCACCAAAACCTGACGTTCCGGGGTAACCTCGGTGGCGATCGTGAGATACCGGATCAGCTCGGTGGCATTACCCACGATTTCCATTGCTCGCCCACCCAGAACGTAACTGGGGCGCACTACCACCGGATAGTCGATGCGCTGGGCCACGGTCAGCGCCTGGTCAACGGACTGCACCGTAGCGCCCGGTGGTTGGGGGATCCCCAAGTTCACCAGGAAACGCTCGAAACGCTGCCGATCGCTGGCAATGTCAATCGCTTCGGCGCTGGAACCCAGGATCGGCAATCCCGCCGCCGCCAGAGACTGGCTCAGGTTGATGGCAGTCTGTCCGCCAAATTGCACCAACGAGGGTGGGGCGACATCCCCTACGGTTTCGTTGTCGATGATGTCGCGCACGGATTCTTCGTCCAACGGTTCGAAGTAGAGCCGGTCGCTGGTATCGAAATCGGTCGACACCGTTTCGGGATTGGAGTTGATCATTATGCTGGAAACGCCGGCCTCGGACAGTGCCCAGGCTGCGTGGACGCTGCAATAATCAAACTCGATGCCCTGGCCGATGCGGATGGGGCCGCTGCCGATGACCACGGCCTTGGCTCCGGCCAGTGGAGGCGCCTCGTTTTCGGTTTCGTATGCGCTGTAATAATACGGGGTGGCTGCTTCGAACTCCGCGGCGCAGGTATCCACCATCTTGTAAACCGGCTTAATGCCATATTGCATCCGCATCTGGCGCACCTGTTCTGGCAGCAAGCCGGACAAAGTGGCAATCTCGGCGTCAGAGAACCCCAGGCGTTTTGACGCCAATAGCGCGGACGTCGTCAGTGGGTTGCCCAACAGCCGGCGTTCCTGGTCTACGATGCGTTCCAACGCAGCGATAAACCAAGGGTCGATGCTGGATTGGACCACCAGATCATCACGCGTGATGCCCCGACGCAATGCCGAGGTCAGCGCCCACAGTCGCAAGTCATTGGGATATAAAGGCAACTCCTGCAGAATACGGGTTTTGTCGCCGCTAGCCAGCATTTCTCGCCATTCACTGGCTTCCCAAAGCAGCGAAGAATTGCTTTGTTCCAATGAACGAGTGGCTTTTTGCAGGGCGGCTTCGAAACTCCGGTCGATGGCCATCACCTCGCCGGTGGCTTTCATCTGCGTGGTAATTTTGCGGTCGCCGTTCGGGAATTTGTCAAACGGCCACCGGGGGATTTTTACCACGCAGTAGTCCAACGCCGGTTCAAAAGCTGCGCTGGTGGTTCCGGTTACGGCGTTGGGAATTTCATCCAGCCGCTTGCCCACGGCGATTTTCGCGGAAACCCGGGCGATGGGATATCCGGTTGCCTTGCTGGCCAGCGCCGACGACCGACTGACCCTCGGATTGACTTCGATGACGTAATAATCCGAATCGGCGTCCCAGTCGCTGGGACGCGCTCGCATGGCATCCGGATGGGGCCGTGTTGCCAACTGGATGTTGCATCCGCCTTCAATCCCCAGGCCTCTGATGATTTTGAGGCTGGCCGTGCGGAGCATCTGGTACTCTTTGTCGGTCAGCGTCTGGCTGGGCGCTACGACAATGCTGTCGCCGGTGTGCGCGCCCATGGGATCCAGATTCTCCATGTTGCACACAGTTATGCAGTTGTCGGCTCCGTCTCGAATTACCTCGTATTCAATCTCCTTCCAACCAACCAGAGAACGTTCCAGCAACACCTGACTGATGGGACTGGCGGAAAGACCGCTGTCGACCAGGGCGGCGAATTCTTCCTCGGTGTTGGCGATACCTCCACCGGTGCCTCCCAGGGTGTACGCCGGGCGAATCACCAGCGGCAGCCCTACTTCCTCCACATATTCCCGAGCTTCGGCCCAGTTTGAAACCGTGCGGTTCGGTGGCATCGGTTCGCCGATTTCGGTCAAAAAGCGGCGGAAGTAATCCCGGTCTTCCGACTTGCGAATGGTGTCCAGAGAAGTCCCCAACAACCGCACCCCATAGCGGTCCAGCACACCGGCCTCCGCCAGTTCGACCGCCAGATTGAGTCCCGTCTGCCCACCAAGCGTGGGTAGTATGCCGTCGGGTCGCTCGATGGCGATGATGCGTTCCAGCACCGGCACGGTGAGTGGTTCAATGTACACGCGATCCGCTATCTCGCGGTCAGTCATGATGGTGGCCGGGTTGGAGTTCACCAGCACCGTGATTACACCCTCTTCCCGCAGGGCTTTGCACGCCTGGGTGCCAGCGTAATCAAATTCGGCGGCCTGACCAATAACGATTGGCCCGGAACCAATGACCAGAACTTTTTGGGGTTTGGATGTAGTCGTCAATGTAGTTATCAACCGAGCGGAGTCGTATGGGGTGTCGTCGGGGAGAAGCGCCTATATGTCATCAGTAACTCTTCAAATTGGCGTCGTCGATCATTCGCAGGAATCGGTCGAACAAATACTCGTTGTCCTGTGGGCCCGGCGACGCCTCGGAGTGGTACTGAATGGTAAACAGGGGCAGATCACGGTGCACCAATCCCTCCACCGTGTTGTCGTTGAGATTGAGGTGAGACACTTCCAGCCCGGCCGGCAAATTTTCCGCATCCACGGAATACCCGTGATTTTGCGCGGTGATATGTACCTGGCCGGTGTTCAGGTCCTTGACGGGATGGTTTCCGCCCCGATGCCCGAATTTCAACTTGTAGGTACGCGCTCCCAGCGCCCGTGCTGCCAGCTGGTGACCCAGGCAAATTCCCATCATCGGAACCTTGCCCAACAGTTGTCGAACATTGTTCACAATACCTCCCAGCAGCTCCGGGTCGCCGGGACCCGGCGACAGCAGCACGCCGGCGGGGTGCATGGCCAGGATATCGGCAGCGGGTGTGGTTGCGGGGACCGCAATCACCTCGCAGCCACGAATCTGCAACAACCTGAGAATGTTGTACTTCAAACCAGCGTCGGTAACCAGAATGCGGCGAACACCGGCGGGGGCCGGCTTGCTGGGGTAGCCGACCGATTCGTCAAGGCCATTCCAAAAGTAGCCGTTGGCGGTAGTAACGGTGCTAACCCAATCCAGGTGGTCATAGTTTGGCAATGCGGCCAATTGCTGCCGCGCCGTTTCCGGGTCTTCTATCGTAACCAAACCCATCATCACGCCGCGGGTGCGGATCCGGCGGGTCAGCGCCCGCGTGTCGATTCCACTGATGCCCGGTATATCGTATTCCTCCAAAAAAGCATGGAGATTCATGTCGCTGGAGCTGTGGCTGGGCAAATCACAGTGCTGGCGCACGATCAGGCCGGCAGCCTGGATTCGGCGGGACTCAAAATCCGATCGATTGATCCCGTAGTTGCCAACTATCGGGTAGGTCAACGTAATCAGCTGCCCGGCATATGACGGATCGGTCAACACCTCCTGGTAGCCGGTCATGGTTGTATTGAAAACAACCTCACCCCATCCCTGCCGATGAGAACCGAAGGACTCGCCCGTAAACACCGTGCCGTCCTCCAGGACCAGATGTGCCGCGCGGCTCACTGCTCACCCCCTGCGCTGATCAATGTTGGTTCCTCGAAAACGACCCGACCGCCGACCACCGTAGCGGCAACTCGACCCCGCAGTTCCACTCCGTCCAGGGGTGTGTTACGTCCCAGCGATGCGAACTTGTTCACATCGACAGTCCAGGCTGCGTCGGGATCAAAAAGCACCACATCAGCCGGTGACCCAGCCGCCAGTGTGGCGAACGGAGCGAAAGCTCCACCAAGCACGCGCGTCGGTCCGACGGTAAGTCGTTCGACCATGGTGGGCAGGTCGATTGCGCCGGCGTGCACGGGTTCCAGCAGCGTGCCCAGCGCCGTTTCCAGGACGCTGATGCCGAACGCGGCGTCGTTATAAGTGCATTCCTTGCTGGCTCGTTCGTGAGGCGCGTGGTCGGTGGCAACGCAATCGATGGTGCCGTCGGCCAACCCGACTATGCAGGCGACCACATCGCCGTCGGTCCGGAGTGGAGGATACACCTTGGTCGTGGTGTCGTAAGCACGCGACCCGGTGGCGGACGGGTCTCCCTTGCCCCCCAAAGCCCAGGCGTCGGTTAGCATCAGATGGTGGGGACAGACTTCGGCGGTGAGTTTGACGCCACGAGCTTTGGCATCACGCACCAGCGCCACGCTCCCGGCCGAGCTCAGGTGCGCCAGATGCAAACGCCCACCGGTTAGCTCGGCTAGCGCGATATCCCGCGCCACCATTGCTTCCTCCGCGACGGCCGGAATACCGGCCAGGCCAAGCCGACTGCTGACCCATCCTTCTGCCATTACTCCACCAGGACAGAGCGAATGATCCTGGCAGTGGTTGCTGATGGGAACACCCAAATCACGGCTGTAGGTGAGCGCCAGGCGCATCAGGGCAGCATCGAAAACCGGATCGCCGTCATCGCTAAACGCAACGCAACCCGCCGAAACCAGCTCTTCCATGTCAGCCAATTGGTGTCCGGCCCGGCCCCTGGTTACGCAGCCAATGACGTGTACGCGGACCGGTGCAGCGTCGGCCCGGCGATGCACGAAATCCACCATGGCGGCATTATCAATCGGAGGGTCGGTATTGGGCATCGCACACAGGGTTGTGAAGCCACCACGAGCCGCCGCGGTCGCCCCCGTGGCGATAGTTTCCTTGTATTCAAAGCCAGGTTCCCGCAAATGGGTGTGCACGTCAATGAATCCCGGACATACCACCAAACCATCCGCGGAAATGACACGCAGGTCGTTACCCTGCGTTTCGCCGGCGATTCTCGGGCCGACGGCCGCGATCAATCCTTCCACGATCAGCACATCGGCGGTGGCATCGAATCCGCTGGCCGGGTCAATTACCCGGCCCCCGGTGATGAGGAGCGGCATGGTGAATTCGTTGGCCGGCATTACTCAGTTGACGGCAGTTGCCGACGCCCCGGCCATCTGGTAAAGCAACGCCATGCGAATGGCCACACCGTTGGTAACCTGTTCTTCGATCAAAGACCGTTCACCGTGAGCAAGCGCGGTGCCCACTTCAATACCCTCGTTCATCGGGCCCGGGTGCATTAGCAGGGCGCCGGGGTTAGCCCGCGCGATTCTGCTCTCGTTGACCTGCCAGCGGCGGATGTATTCCCGCATACTGGGGAAGAAACCCAGTTGCTGCCGTTCCAGCTGCAACCGCAGCGCCATCACCAGATCGGCGCCTTCAATGGCTTGGTCAAGGTCTGGCTGCACTCGCACCGCTGCCAGCGGGCCAACGTGGCCACTGGGGTTGGCGTCATCGGCCCACCCGATTGCGGAAAACGGTTCGGGCATCAGAGTTGGCGGGCCTGACAGTACGACGCTCGCTCCCATCCTGGCGAAGCCCCACACGGCAGACCTGGCCACCCGACTATGCAAAACGTCGCCCACGATGACAATCTTGCAACCGGACAGCTCTCCGATGTGCCTGCGCGCAGTGTACAAATCCAGCAAAGCCTGGGTCGGGTGAGCATGGGTGCCATCGCCGGCGTTAATGACGGATACTCTGGGGAGGTTGCGCGCCAGGAAGTGCGGCGCTCCCGAATGGGGATGCCTGACGACAATCGTATCTACGCCCATTGCCTGCAACGTCAGGCCGGTGTTCAACAGCGACTCGCCTTTCTCCACGCTGCTGGCGGTGGCGCTCATATTGATAACATCAGCGCTGAGGATTTTGCCGGCTTCTTCGAAGGAAATACGGGTGCGGGTGCTGGCTTCATAAAACAGCGTAACGATCACCCGGCCCCGGAGTGTTGGCACCTTCTTGATGTCGCGATTCAGCACTTCGAGCATCGCGTCCGCATTGTTCAACACCGCGACGATCTCGCCAGAAGTAAAGTCGTCTAGATCCAGAACGTGGCGCCGCAGGGGTTTTTCTCCTGATGCAGGCGCCAGTGCGTCCGATCTGGGGGTGGTCGCTGACGCCATCAGTGAGCACCCGTTTGCAGGATAGAAACTTCGTCAATCCCGTCAGTTTCGACCAGGCTGACACTAACTCGCTCAGCCCGACGAGTCGGTATGTTTTTTCCTACGAAATCGCTGCGGATGGGCAACTCCCGGTGTCCCCGGTCCACCAGGGCCGCCAGCTGTATTCGCACCGGACGGCCCAGATCGTTTACCGCGTCCAGCGCGGCCCGTACCGTCCTACCGGTGTACAGGACATCATCGACGAGCACCACCGTTCGCCCGGCAATGTCGACGGGAACCGTGGTCGGCCGCACTGCCAAATTCGGTCGGTCCGTAAGGTCATCCCGGTACAGGCTGATGTCGAGGTGTGCTACGGGAACAACGATCCCTTCGGACTGTTCGATGTGACACGCCAGCCGCTCCGCCAACGGAACACCGCGGGTGCGAATGCCAACGAGAACCAGGCTGCCGGCGCCGTGGTTACGTTCCAGAATCTCGTGGTGCATACGCGTCAGGGCGCGGCGGATCTCATTGTCGTCCATCACGCTGCGACGCAGGTTGGGTTGCGGCAACGGCTGATCACCCTCATCGGGCATCGCCACGGTGGACGCGCTAACTATGTTGCTTCCAGTAGAAATAAAAACCCGCCTGGCTGTACGGACAGTCCCCGGCAGGGTGCGTTTAGCTCGCTGGAAATCTGCCACCGGAGGCGACATTATCCCGGGCTCAGTGCTCACGCTTTGCCAGCCTCACAGGACTGCCTTAAAAGCTCGGACACACTCGCTGATGTGAGAGCGTTGATTTTCTGGCTAAAATTTTACCAGATATCCGCCACAGTGAAAACAGCTCGCCAGCAGATTTCGTAACCCGGATATTTGAATACGTAAAAGCGGTTATCCGGTTACCCACTTGCGCCGGTTCGTTATGTAATCCACCAGCATATACTCACCCAGGTTTTCGCTGCTGCTATAAAATGCCCGACCCCGGTTGATGCGCGTCATTCGGTCGACAAAATTGACCAACTGGTAGCTGTTCTCAAGCATGAAAGTGTTGATAACGATGCCCTCCTGGGTGCACCGTCTCACTTCCTTCAGCGTCTCCATCTCGGTGCGGTAACTCGGAGGGTAGGAAAAGTACGACTGCTCCCCTTCCAGGTGCGCCGTCGGTTCCCCGTCGGTAATCACCATAATCTGACGGGTGCCGCCCTTCTCCCTGGACAGCAACTTTCGAGAGAGCATCAACGCGTGATGCAGATTCGTACCCGACACCCAATTGTTCCAGGTTAGCCCGGCCAGGTCTTCTTCCTCCAGCTCGCGGGCGTAGTCGGAGAAACCGACGACGTGCAGGGTGTCGCGTGGGTACTGTTGGCGGATGAGGGCAAACAGGGCTAGGGTCACTTTTTTGGCCGCCGGCCAGTTGTTGAACAACCCCATGGAGCGGCTCTGATCCAGTAGCACGATGGTCGCGGCCCGCGTCATGTGCTCGTTCCGATAGATCTCGAAATCGTCCGGGCGAAGGCTCACCGGAACCGATGGGCCGTTCCGCACAATGGCGTTTTTTACTGTGGTCTGCAGGTCAAGTTGCAACGGGTCGCCGAACTCGTAGGTTTTGGTGTCGCCCAGCACGTCGCCGCCGGCGCCACGGGTATGCAGGTCATGGTTGCCTGTTCGGTCTTTCTTGAGTTGCTGGAAGACTTCGCGCATGGCCTTTTGCCCAATGCGCCGTATGCCTCGCGCCGTTAGTTTCAGTTCGTCGTCGCCAGTGACATACCCGGCGTCCTTGAGCAGTTGGCGCAATCGATCCAACTCCTCCCACGCCCGGCGCGCCTCTTCCCCCAGGAGCTCCGCCAGTTGGTCCGGGTCGACATCGTCCAAGTTGCCGGTGCGCATCGCCTGCTGCAAGGACTGTTCCAGCTGATCCAGCGACTGCATCTGGCGCATCGCGTCCATCGCCTGCTCCAGAGTCATACTGTCATCGCCCAGGAACGGATACTCGCGCGACAAATCGCCCGGGGGCAGCAGCGACTGCATCAAGCTGGCAAACTCCGACATTTCGTCGGACAACCGGGGGTCCATAGCAGATTGCAGGGCGTCCTCCAGTTCCTGGCGCGCCCCGTCAGACAAACTATCCATGAGCGATTGCATCTGGGACATTTGCTGCTGCATCTGTTCCATCAGTTCGTCAAGGCTCTGGGGCGGATTGTCGCCAAACATCTGGCCCCATTTCTGCATAAACCCGTCAAAGTCCGGATCGCGGCCTTCCATCCGGTCCCGCAGCATCTGGTTCAGGTCCTGCATCATTTGACGCATGGCCTCCATCTGCTCGGGTGTCATGTTCTGCATCTGGTCGCGCATCTGATCCGAAATATTCTGGGCCATCTGGCTCTTCAGCATATCCAGCAGCTCCTGGAACTGCTGTTGCGCGTCCGGATCCATAAAATCGTAGTCCATCAAACCCTGAATCTGGCCGCCAATGTCGCCTGGCAGTTCGTCCAGACGGTCCAGATTCCGCTCCGCCCGCTGTCGCAGTAGTTGGTTTAATGAACGTTGCTGCTCTTTGCCGGCCGCGTCCTCCGGTTCAGGTTGATTGGCCGCATCTTCCATGCGCTGCTGGATGCCCTCCCGTTCCGTTTTCAGGATGTTTTCCAGGCGTTCCTTCAGGTCATCCACCACGGAGTCAAGGTTGCTTTGCTGCAACTGCTGGCGACGCTGATTTTTGAGCTGCTCCATCAACTGCCGCAAGTTCGGCATCTCCGAACCGTCCCGGTTCTGCATCCCGTTGCGGAACAACTCGCGCAGTGCGCGCATCACGTCGCCCTGCTGCAGCAAATCATCGGAGAGCGCATCCATTAATTCGCTGGCGTCGATGTCAAATATCTGCTGGGTTCCATCCCATTGGGAATAACGGTAGCGCTGGTACAGCATTGGCGACCTCCAGCCTGAACGGCGCGGGGAACGGTTCCAATCATCGGAGCCGAGTTTCCTGACTATCCCGGCGATGATAACACAGGCGCCTGGGATTCGACTCAAAACTACTCGAAGGGCAAACTCATACGACCCGGGCACCTAAAATCGTGGTGATGTGCTGCAAGGCCCAGGTGTGGGCGTCAGCATCGAATGATGCTACGCAATCGGCGGGAATTTCAACTGCATAGTCCCGATTGCGAGCGTCAGATGTGGTGTGCATCACACAGATATCGGTACACACGCCACACACGACAATGCGGTCGGGCGTCAGCGCAGCAAGTCGGTCGCCCAGGTCGGTATTGAAAAACCCACTGTACCGGTTCTTGGGAATCACGTTCTCCGGAGTAACCCATTCGGTCAGCTCCGGGATCACCTCGGGTTCCTCGGTGCCCTTGACGCAGTGGACGGGGAACATCTGAAACTCCAGATCGTCCGGGTCATGGTGGTCCGATATGAACAGAATCGAGGACCCGGCGCGGTGTTCCCGGCGCAGGAGGTCGCGCACTGGGTCAATGATTCGGCGGGCGTCATCGCCGCAATACAGGTTATGCCCCGGTTCCAGGAATCCGCGTACCATGTCAACCACCAGCACTACGTTTGGCATTGGGTTCACCTCCGGCGAACTGATGACGTTAGTGTAACTCAGCCGGAAAACCTTCCGCAGAATCGAACTGCTAGTGCTCGAACGGCTGGCCGTCTACCAGCAACTGCTTGATTACTGCCCGACCGTTCCGGTCCAGTACCGCCACAACCTTGACGTCATCCGCTCGTTCGATGGTACCGCCCGTCCCTTCCGGGACAAAGAAAGTACTGATGCCAAAGTCCAGATGATTGGGCCCGTCGATGACGCCCCGGATGTAAAGATCGACCCTGGAAGGCACCTCGTGAACAAAATATCCGTTGGCGTACCAAACATCCCGATGTTCCCGGAGACCGACGTAAACAACTACCCCAACATCATCCCCCACCGGAGTTTCGGCCAAATGTCCGGGCAAACGGGCTATCTCGTAATCCAGGATTGCGTAATCACCCTGCAACAGCGACCGCGGATCGACGGGCACCGTCTGCAACACCACCTCCCGGCCCCGTGCCAGCGCAGCCTCACGCACGCCGGTGAAAGCCAGCAGTCCCGCCACCTGCGCCACAACTACTGTGAAGAAAAGAATTGTAGTCAGGCGAGTCATGATGCGGCTTGCATCCGGATGCGCTGCAACATCCGCCTCCGCAACAATTCAAGCCCGAACCCAACCGCCAACAGCAAAACCCCAGTGACGATGAACGCCAACGACTGTCCCAGCAGACCAAACCCGAACTCAAAATAACGGGTGAACACGGTGATGGCGAATACGGCAACCGCAAAATTAATCAGGTGGGGTTGCGCCAGACGGTAGCCTGCCGCGACCATCCCGATGACGGCGGCCAACATCAACAGGTTGAAAACCCACCAAATCCAACCGATGTCGACCGCCAACGCTGTCAACGCGATGACAACCACGATGGCAGCGGAGCCGACCGCCGCGGACCCCCACCAAATCGCTTCGCCCGTGGAGCCCCGGGAACGGTGCAACCCAGCCAATGTTGACCCTGCGGCCACGGCGCCGGCCGCGCCCATCACCACCCAGTACTCAAGGCGCGGCCACACCAGGGTAAAACCGTACAGGCGGCCCGGCGCAACGGCGCTCCAAAAGCCATCAAAACTCATCGCGTAAATCGCTGCCACTGACAGTGCAAGTCCGGACATTACATAGATGGTTGAAAACGGAGCTGCATAGGCACTGTGTTTCTGCCATCGACCGAGTCCTATCAATGCCGCCGCCAAAGCCAGATACAAGGCCGGCATGAAAAACAGCCCTTCTTCATCAAAGTCGGGGAACCATTCCTGGGACCGGAATCCGGCTGCTACCACCAACAACGCCAGGGTTAGCGCTAACACCGATTTGGAGCGGGCGATGTAGGCCAGTGGAATCACGCCGACGAACCACACCGCAACCAGATTGGGATGGTTCACCGGAACATGATAAGTTTGGGCTAACAGGTGCACCGAGGCGCCGTAGGCAATGGTTCCGGACAGGATGATCGCCAAACCGATACGCGGGTAGGGCAAACGGTACGCCAACACCCAACCAATGACGTACAACACCGGCGTTCCGATGGCCATCAGTGCGACTTTTGCCAGCGCCGGGATCGCTGACCAGTTGGCCGCCACTGCCGCGATTATTCCCAGACCGATTAGGACGGCGCCCATGATGGCCATGACGGAGATAACCCGAAGACCCAAGGGGTTGCTTGCCGCCGGCACATATTCTGGATATCGCGCCAGTATTGACCGGGCCTGCTGACCCGAAATTAACCCTTCATCCCGCCAAGCCGCTACTTCGGCTCTCAGGCCTCGGTTGAATTCAGCCTGATTGCTCTGGGCAACAAACGGTTCGGAGTTGGCGGGTTCGTCATGCATCCAGACGCACCCCAATTGGGGTTGCCAGGCTCATACGTGTTTAGTCGGCAACTGTGGCGGCGGCATAACCGGCATCGCGGTCCAGCATCTCCGTAAGACCCATCAACTCAAAGGCGTCGGTCAGCGTGGTCATTTCGCCGACCAGATGCTCCGTCGTCCCGGTGACCTTTAGTTCTGCCATCACCCGGGCAACGGTGTGTGCAACGGCCATGAACGCGCTGCCGGGGAATATAACCATTTTGAATCCAATCCGTTCTAACTCAGCTACATTCAGCAGCGGGGACTTGCCAGTTTCAACGAAGTTGTACAGCAATGGCACTGAAGTTTCGGCCACGATGTCGGCGGCCTCTTCAGGCGAGCGCAAGGCCTCCACGAACAGGGCATCAGCGCCGGCCGCGGTAAATGCCTCGCAGCGGCGCAGGGTATCGTCCCAACCGGTAACCGCCAGGGCGTCGGTACGCACTATGATAGTGAAATCGTCATCTGTGCGGGCATCAACAGCGGCGCGAATTTTCTGCACCATCTCGTCGATGGACACGACGCGTTTGTCCTCAAGATGGCCGCACCGTTTGGGAAACTGCTGGTCTTCGATATGGATTGCGGCGACGCCCGTCCGTTCGTACTCGCGGATCGTGCGGCGCACATTCATCGTGCCGCCATAACCGGTGTCTGCGTCGGCAATGACGGGAACATTGACCGTCGCGGAGATGGCGGCGGCGTTCGCCTGCATTTCGGTGGCGGTGGCCAAGGCCAGATCTGGGTAGCCGATGCGCGCCACCGATGTGCCGGCGCCGGTCATATAGACCGCCGGGAATCCGGCCTTCTCAATGATGGCGGCAGTCAGGCAGTCGTAAGCGCCCGGCGCCGTGATGATGCCAGGCTCGGACAGCAATTGGCGAAATCGTGTGGTGGCTCGCATTCCGAATTCCTCCGCTCATAGGATGCGTTAATCTCTAACTACGCTTGGCACTACGGGCAGAGTCACGACAGCCGGAGTAACGACGCATGGCATTCAGGCGATCAGGCCGCCGTCTATGGTCAGAGTCTGGCCCGTGATGTAGCTGGCGCCGGGGCTGACCAGGTATACAACCGCTGCCGCCACGTCGTCGGCAGACCCAAACCGGCCCGCCGGAATTCGGGTCAAAATCTGTTGTCGTTGCTCGTCGGTCAGGCCGGCGGTCATGCCGCCAGTATCCTCAAACTCGATGAAACCCGGAGCCACTGCATTTACGGTGATGTTCCGGCTGGCGACCTCGCGTGCCACTGCCTTGGCAAAGCCAATCTGACCCGCCTTGGATGCTGCGTAGTTGGCTTGCCCGGGATTGCCCGACAGCCCCACCACCGATGAAATGTTGACAATCCTTCCGTACCGTTGACGCACCATCAACGGCACCGCGAACCGAGTTGGCAAAAACGTGCCCCTCAGATTGACCGACAGCACTTCGTCCCAGTCGGACACGGACATGCGCATCAGCAATCGGTCGCGGTTAATACCGGCGTTATTAACCAGGATGTCCAGGCGGCCCAGCTGTTCAGCCGCGCTTTTGACCACCACCTCGGCGACGGCCTCGTCCGACACATCGCCCGGCACTGGAATGGCGTGGCCGCCAGAGTTTCGAATTGAATCCACCACCGCGTCAGCCTCTGCTCCCCGGCTCCGGTAGTTGATAGCCACCGCTGCGCCGGCGTCCGCCAACCGTCTGGCAATCACGGAGCCAATACCCCTTGAAGCGCCGGTTATAAGGGCGCTCTGCCCGCTCAGGTCAATGGCGTACATTTCCCATTCCTTTAGCGTTCGAGCGGGCCCGTCCGCTGTAGCTCCGACAATTCTTGCCTGAAAGCCTCCACCAGCTCAATCCGGTGGGACAGAATACCGGTATCGATCGCGCCGGCGACACCTTCCGGGCCGGCTGATCCGTGACCAACCAACACCAATCCGTCCAATCCGAACAAAGGGCCGCCCATGGTGCGCGCTTTGTTGGTTGTGTCCCACAACGCGTCGGCCAGCCGATCCAGTTGACCGGGTGGCAACAGGGTGGCCAGATGATTCTCCAGGTATGGTCGCAGCGCCGACCCGAAACCCTCGGTAAACTTGATCAGAATGTTGCCGACGAACCCGTCGCAAACTATCACGTCGGCTTTATCGTTGAAGAAATCCATTCCTTCAACATTGCCAACGAAATTGAGATAACTGTCGTTGAAAACCGCGTGGCTCTCCTGAACCTGCCGGTTGCCCTTGGCCGCTTCCTCACCCACGCTTAGGAGCGCCACCCGGGGATTGTCAATGTTCAAAAGGCGGCGCGAGAAAGCGACGCCCATAGCCGCGAAGCTCAGCAGCAACGACGGCCGGCAATCCACGTTGCTCCCCAGGTCGACCAGGGTAATGTTCGGCGACAGCCCCAGAAAATTCCCCCCGATGCACGGGCGTTCCAGGCCTTCCAGGAGACCGAGCCCCATCACTGCGGTGGCCACGCTGGCACCGGTGGGGCCCATGGACACTACCAGGTCTGCATCACCGTGTTTCACCAGTTGCGTGGCGACCACTATCGACGAACGTGGCTTGCGTCGCAACGCCGACACCGGATGCTCGTCGTCGGTAATTTTCCCCTCCGATGGGGCCACACCAATAGCCAGACCGCGCACGTCGTGCCGGGCGAGTTCCGCATGGACGACATCCGGGTCACCGACGAGGGTGATGCTGAGTTGCGGTTCGGCGGCCAGCGCCATTAGTGCGCCGGGTACTGTAACTGATGGCCCATAATCGCCGCCCATAGCGTCCAGCACCACGCGCACGGGATCTTTGTTGTTGGTAATTGTCATAGTGGCAGATGGTTCATTCAGGTTTTGCGGCAACGCGAACCGTCGCCGTTCCGGACAGAATTTGTTCGGCTGTATCCGCGTTCAGCACCGACACGTTGCAGGTTACGCGATTAACTTCGCCATGAGATTCAGCTTTGGTAACGGTGCCCACGGTTTCCAGCCGGTCGCCGGGATAAGCGGCGCCACGAAACCGCACCCTCAATCCACCACTGATGAGCCAATGCAGGCCGAAAGCGCCGGCCATCATCTCCGACACCAACGCCAGCGTGAGCATTCCGTGGGCGATCACGCCACCGAAACGGGTGGTTGCTGCGAACTCGGCATTGTAATGCAGGGGATTGTTGTCTCCGGAAACCGTGCGGTAGGCGTCAATCTGTTCCTGTGAGATGGTGCGTTCTACTCCCGCCAGCGAGCCGCCAACGGTGATGGGAAGGGCCGTCTGCTGAGTCACTCTAACTGGCATCGGACGGTTCTCCATCTTCGGCGGCATCAGCGGGCAGCAGGACGGTGGTACGGCCGCGGAGCAACGCGGTAGCGGAATCGACATCGGCCACTGAAAAATTGACCGTAAGGAAGCGCATACCGCCCCGCTCGCGAAGTGGTTCAACATCAGCCACCGCCGCTACCCTGGAACCGATACACGTCGGCTGCAACGTCTCAATATCCTGCAGGCTGTGGATGGCTCCGTCGGGCAGCGACAACCGATCTAGCAGCAAGCTCACCACCCGGGCCGCCAGCGAAAGAGGCGGCGCGAATCCTGCATCTTCGTAAACCGGCAATTCGTCGCCAACCGCAGCAAGATATTGCCGCGCGCTGCTGCCGGAGACTTCCCAGCATCCCAAATCTACGCTTGTCTTCTGCACAATGATGTCCGTAGGATATAACAAAATATGGGACAAATCCAAAAAGTTAGTTAACTATACACCGGGGTATCCGGGCCTACAATCGACCACGCCGTAACAGTTCAGACTTGGTGAGGTGAATTGGCCGAAGGCGGGTTGCCGAACGCTGGCACGGGTGGCGGTGGTTATGTCATATACAGGGCATGGATACTGAAGTGGACCTGACCACCGTCGACCGCGCTGTCCTCATTGCCATCATCGCCGAGTTACAGGCGGTGATTGAGCGGTTGCAGCGGCGGATTGCCGAACTGGAAGGCCAGGCGAAACCGGGCGGCCCGCTCCGAATGCCCGGCCTCAAGGCGAAATCGGGCCGGAAGCCCCCAGCGCAGCCGGGGCCCCGCAAGCAGCGACGCCACGGCTTCGCCCGCCCGCGCATGACACCGACCCACCGGGTGGAGCACGTGATGGAGAACTGTCCCGATTGCGGCGCCCACCGGTCCGGCGGCTGGATCCAGCGCACTCGGGAGGTCATCGAGCTGCCGGTGGTTCCCGCGCAAGTCACCGAGCAGGTCTACCTTGCTCGGACTTGCCCGGCCTGCCGACGGCGCTGCACACCTCCGGCGGAACTGGGCGGCGTGGTCTTGGGTCAGCAGCGCCTCGGCGTCAACCTGCTCAGCCTGATCGCCACGCTGCGGGAAGAGGGGCGGCTGCCCATCCGCAGCGTCCAGTGGTATCTGGACACCGTGCATCAGTTGCGCCTCAGCGTGGGGGCCATCGTGAGCGCCATCCATCGCACGGCGCAGCGGGCCCAACCGGCAGTGGCCGCGATCCTGGACCGCATCCGCGCCAGCCCAGTGGTCCACGCCGACGAAACCGGCTGGCGTCAGAGCGGGGCCAACGGCTACGTGTGGACTTTCAGCACCCCCACCGAACGCTACTTCCTGCGGCGGGGTCGGGGCAAAACAGTCGTGGACGAGGCGCTGAGCGATGCTTTCTCCAGAGTATTGGTCAGCGATTTCTACGCCGCCTACCACCATTATGACGGCCCCAAGCAGCGGTGCTGGGCCCACCTGCTGCGGGACATCCACGACCTGCGCACCCTCTACCCCGATGCTGCGCCACTGGCCAGGTGGGCCGACGCCGTCCACGGGATTTACGACCGGGCCAAAGCCTGCACTCATCCCCAGGCCAAGCGGCGGCGCACCGCCCAACTGGCCCTGGAACGACAACTGCTGGCCCTCGGCCAGCCCTTCCGGCACGACCCGTCGGCAACCCAGGCCAAGCTGTGCCGACGCATCGAGCGCCACATCAAGGAACTCTTCGTATTCGTGGCCGAACCGGACGTGCCTTCAGACAACAACGCTGCCGAACGCAGCCTGCGCCATCTGGTCATCAGCCGCAAGATCAGCGGCGGCACCCGCTCGGAGCAGGGCACCGAGAGCAAGATGACGCTGGCATCCATCTTCGGCACCTGGCGCGCCCAAGGTCTAAATCCTCTCGCCGCCTGCCGTCAGCTGCTCGTTTCCCCTCTACTCTGAACTGTTACTCCACGCCCACCGTCTGCGCCGAAATTCGATCCAGTAGCAACTAACCGGTCTGCAGTCCAAAATCTTCCAGCGCCAGATCGGTCAGGTATTCGCCGATGGCCAGCGATGATGTTGCGCCGGGCGACGGGGCATTCAGGACGTGCAGCGCGCGTTGGCCTCGCAGGATGTGAAAATCGTCAAGCAATGCTCCGTTTGCCGCCACTGCCTGTGCGCGAACTCCGCTGCCACCGGGTTCCAGGTCAGTGGGCTGAATCTCGGGTATCAACTTGCGGAGGTCATTCACGAATACCGACTTACGGTAAGAACGGTGCATTTCCTGCATTCCGGTGCGCCAGTGTTTGGCGGTCATCTTCCAAAAGCCGGGAAAAGTCAGCGCGCCCATCGTTTCGCTGATGCTGATATCGCTTTTGCGATAACCTTCCCTCGCCCATGCCAGCACCGCATTGGGGCCGGCTTCCACGTAGCCGTGGATGCTCCGGGTGTAATGCACGCCCAGGAAAGGAAACCTCGGATCTGGCACTGGATAAATGAGGCCCTTCACCAGCTGCTCGCTGGCCTCGGCCAGTTGAAAATACTCGCCGCGAAAGGGAATTATCCGCACGTCGGTATCCTCGCCCATCATGCGCGCCAACTGGTCTGCGTAAAGTCCACCGCAGTTGATGACGTGTCGGGCCTGGAGCGTCCCGCGGGCAGTTTCCAGCGCATTCCCGTCGGTAGTTTGCCGCACCGATTTGACCGCCGCATCGGTGAAAATATCGCCGCCGGAACCCTGGGCTTTGCCAGCGTAAGCCCGCGCCACCTGGGTGTAGTCGATGATGCCGGTGTGTGGCGCCCACAAAGCCCGAACGCCCACGGTGTGAGGTTCGATCTCGGTCAATCGTTCCGAATAGACCACCTCCAGGTCTGGCACGCCGTTAGCCACACCACGCTCGTACAAGTCCTGCAGACGACCCAATTCGCTCTCGTGGGTGGCCACGATAACCTTACCGCATTCGTCGTATTCAATCTCGTTCTGGTCGCAAAATTCAATCAAACGGTCTTTTCCGCCAACGCAAAAACGGGATTTCCACGAACCTGGCCGGTAGTAAATTCCCGAATGGATGACCCCACTGTTGTGGCCGGTCTGGTGGCGCGCCAACTCCGGTTCTTTCTCCATCACTGCCACGCTCAGGTTGGGCGAGCGTTCCAGCAGTTGCATGGCTGTAGACAACCCAATGATGCCGCCGCCAACGATGGCCACGTCGTAGGTGCGTGTTTCCACCGAGTCAGACCCGCTAGTGGTGGTGGCCATGGTTCCCCTCCGACCCGAATTCGTCCGCCATTGGTTCGCTGGCCCGCAGTTTGGCAAAAGTCGGCGGGCAACGCAAGCATCGTGGACGGTTCAAGCGTACCCACTTTCCATGCCTACCCACTTTGTCATTGCGAGCGTAGCGTGGCAATCTCGTCGCCGTAGCAACGGCGGTTCGCCGACGTGTGTTTAACCGCATCGAGATTGCCACGTCCCTCGACAGGCTCGGGATGAGCGGGCGCTCCTCGCAATGACAGATTAAAGTGAGTGCGCGTGACTCGTGGACGGTTCAGGCCGATACCGCGTCGTTGCGCTGTGGGCCGTCTTGCCAGTATGCTTGGTTCAAATCGGTGTCGCGAGTTCAGGTTCCCCGTATTTTCAATGAGTATCTCCACTATGGACGTTGCCCGTAACCTCGCCGAATTCACTGCTGATATCACTGGGGATCCCGCCGGCCTGCCGTCCGCAGTAACTGGCCAGTGTCGGGACATGATGCTGAACGCCGCCGCCGCCGCGCTGGCCGGTGCAGCCCACCCCGATGGCGTCGCCCTGACCCGTTTCGTCCGCGAGATGGGGGGCAACGGACGCTGTACCATCATCGGGATGGGAATGCGCACGTCCCCCGTCTACGCCGCGCTGGTCAACGGCTCGCTGGTGCGGATGCTCGACTACGACGACCACGCGACGGACACCGGCTACAACGCGACTGCCGCCGTGTTCCCAACGGTGATGGCGCTGGGGGAGATGTACGGCATCCCCGGATCAAAAGTTTTATCAGCCTTTGTCGCCGGTTGCGAGATTGCCGTTCGACTATCCGCAACCTCAAACTCGGCCGGCGCAATCGCCGCCGCCGCTGCTGCTGCCGCTCTGTTGGAAATGGACGCAGACGGCGTGGCGGACGCCATCAGCATCGCCGCCGGCATTGCGGATGGGCAGGTTACCTATTCCACAGCCGGTACTACCGCCTTGGCCACCGGCGGCCGCGCCGCGATGAATGGGACGATGGCGGCGTTAATGGCAAACGCGGGAATCGGCGAATCGGCCAGCGAATCCGCGCTGGTTCAAGTGTCAACGTCTCCAGAGTTCGATCAACACGCCGTGGCCGGGTTGGGCGAGCGATGGCGACTCACCGAACCGGGGGTGTCGCTACGTTTGTATCCGTGCAATCCCGCGAGTCATAGCGTCATAGACGCGACCATCGGAGTAGCGCAGCTCCACCGAGTCCAACCCGACCAGGTCAAAAACCTGCACGTCGGGGTAACCGCCGACACGCTTTCCCAATTGCCGTACGTTCTGCCGACCGATGCGTGGCAGGCGCGGAGTTGTCTGGGTTTTATCGCAGCGGCGACTCTGTGCCACGGCCAACCCCTTATCAACTTCTTCTCAGACCCGGCGATCCAGGATGAGGGCGTGCGGGCAATGATGGAAAAGGTGTCGGTAGAGGCCTCGCTCCCCTCGTCGCCGTTGTCCGTGCATCCGGCGGAGGTGCGCGTAACGCTGAACGACGGCACAACCTTTCACCACCGGGTCGACCACGCCCGCGGGACGCCCGCCATGCCGCTGGATGCGGAAGAACTGGAGGCGAAATTCCTGTATTGCACTCGTTACATACTGCCGGCCGACCACATCGACGAAGCCGTCAGCAGCTTCCGCAACATCGAATCCATCGTCAACATAACCGGAATGGCGTCCGTCCTTGGCGGATAACCGACCGTGGTCGGCTACCACCTGCATCCGGGCTGGCGCACACAGGCAAACGTAAACAGGCAAAAGTACATTGGAGGTACTGTTATGAAAGGCATCCGAGCCTACGAAGTCGGCGCGCCCGATGTGCTGAAATACGAAGATATGCCCGAACCCACGGCGGCGGCCGGGCAGGCCATCGTTGACATCCGCAGCATTGGCGTCAACTACACCGACGTGTCCAGCCGCAAAGGAACCAACCCGCCGGCCGCTTTCCCCTGGACCCCCGGGCGGGAAGCATCCGGCGTAGTGGTGTCCGTCGGCCCCGGCGTAACCGAAGTCGCCGTGGGCGATCGCGTCGCCTACGCCATGCACACTGGCTCCTATGCCGAACAGCAGGCCGTCCCATCCTGGCTGTTGGTGAAGATTCCCGACAATATGGATTTCCCCACCGGCGCGGCCACCCTGTTGCAGGCCATGACCGCCCATTTCCTGGTGCACGACATCATGCCGCTGCATTCGGGCGACCGGGCGCTGGTGCACGCCGGGGCGGGCGGCATGGGTCTGCTGGTCATCCAGATGCTCAAACGCCTGGGGGTGCACGTCTACACCACCGTGTCCACTGGCGAGAAAGCTGAAATGGCGCGCGGCGCGAGAGCAGATGACGTCATTCTCTACACTCAGCAGGACTTTGAAGCTGAGGTTCGCCAGCTTACCGACGGTAAAGGGGTCAAGATTATCTTCGACGCGGTGGGACAAACCACGTTTGAAAAGGGCCTGCGCGTTCTGGACCGACGCGGCTGCATGTGCCTCTACGGACAGGCCAGTGGGCCGATCGGGTTGGTCGATTCAGGGGCGTTGCGGAACGGCTCGCTGTATCTCACGCGGCCGTCGTTGGGCGACTACACGGCCACTCGACCCGAGCTCCTGCGCCGAGCTGAAGAATGTCTGGCTTGGGTGCAGTCCGGCGAAATCAAACTGAATGTTACTCTGAACCTCCCACTGTCTGACGCTGCCGAAGCGCACCGCCGTCTGGAAGGTCGCGAAACCACCGGCAAGGTTCTGCTGACACCGTAATCGGCTCGCTGATTCACCGCAACAATGGGGGCGTCAGGCGTCGTCCGTGTTCATTCGATTGTCGGCAGCCCTCTGGATAGTCGGGTGGTCGTAGGACTGTGGGAGCGCGAGTGGGTGGCCCTTCGACCGGCTCAGGGCGAGCGGGGATTTCTGTTTTAGCGGACACTCGAATGGCCCAAGGCGACGCTCCGGTTCGTTGACACTCCCAGCGGGCGGCTCATATACTGAATCCGAAAATTGAATGATCAAAGGCTACGAAGGGGATTAGTAGGCGTGCAGCGAGGCTCAGAGAGCCGGGTTTGCTGAGAACCGGCGCCAGGCGCAGACGCTGAATGGACTCCGGAGCCGCCTCCTGAACCGCCAGCAAAACGGCACAGTAGGGCAGGACGTTTGGGCCACGTTAGTAACCCGCGGCACGCAGCCGGACATTTCGCACTCGGGTATTTCCGGGTATATGGTTGCGTCGCCGGTTGAGAAGCCGTGGCCCTTCCCATGTCCGAGGAGCTTTGGCAAGCAGGGTGGCACCGCGACCGTTTGGCTCGTCCCGCAGGGACGGGCTTTTTTGTTGGCGTATCGCCCTGACCCGACTCACATCCCGGGACCCCGAGGAATATGTACCAACCGACGCTTGACCAAGTTCGCGCTCTGGCGAGCCAGGGCAATTTATGCCCCGTGTATCGCACCATCAACGCCGACCTGGAAACTCCGGTGTCCGCGTATCTGAAAGTTGCCCGCCCGCCCTATTCCTTCCTGCTGGAATCGGTCGCCGGCGGGGAGCGTTTGGGCCGCTACAGCTTCATCGGCACCGAGCCCTATGACGTATTCAGCACCGGCGCCGACCAGCCTTCCGGTTGCGTCGATCCATTAACGCTCGTGGAAGAGGAGATGGGCCGATACCAGCTGATCCAGATCGCGGGGCTGCCGCCTTTCCACGGCGGTGGCGTGGGTTACGTTGCCTACGACGCCGTGCATTACTTTGAGCCCCGGGTACCCATGCTAGATGCCGATCCGCAGGGGTTGCCCGAATCAGTGTTCATGTTCACCGATACACTGCTGGTTTTCGACCACCTTCGGCATGACATCAAGGTGGTGAGCCACGCCCGTCTGGACGGCGATGTGGATTCCGCCTATGCCGAAGCCATCGCCAAGATTGAACGCATGGTGGACCGTTTGGCCCGCCCGTTGGAGCTGCCTGCCGAGCTGACGCGCACACCCGCGTTGCCCACCGGCGGCGAGGTAAATTCCAATTTTACGGTTGCGGAGTATGAGCGGATCGTGGAAAAGTGTGTCGAATACATCTACGCCGGGGATGTCATCCAGGTGGTGAATTCACAGCGTTTCAGCCGCCAGACTGACGCGCATCCTTTCCAGATTTACCGGGCGCTGCGCGGCAACAATCCGTCGCCGTACATGTACTACCTGGATCTGAACGGGTTCCAGATAGTCGGCGCCGCCATCGAAACCGTGGCCAAAGTCGAAGATGGCCCGCCCGGTGTGAAAATCGTTGCCACGCATCCCATTGCCGGCACCCGTCCCCGCGGCCAGACCACGGCGGAAGATGCGGCGTTGGAGGACGAACTCCGCAACAGCGAAAAACAGCAGGCGGAACACATCATGCTGCTGGATCTGGGTCGCAACGACATCGGGCGTGTCAGCGTGCCCGGCACGGTCAGCGTTACCCAGTTTATGGACGTGGAGCGTTTCTCCCACGTGATGCACCTGGTGTCCCACGTGGAGGGTCGGTTGCGCGATGACATGACATCCTACGACGCACTGCGCGCCTGCTTCCCGGCCGGCACGGTGTCAGGGGCCCCTAAAATTCGCGCCATGGAAATCATCGCCGAAGTGGAGGCGGAGCGTCGGGGGCCCTACGGCGGAGCCGTAGCTTACTTTAGCTACAACGGTAACATGGACACCGCCCTCATACTGCGCACGGGTGTATTCAAGGACGGAATAATGTACGTGCAAGCCGGCGGAGGCGTGGTGGCCGACAGCGTTGCCGAGGATGAATATATGGAGACCCGCCACAAGTCCGGCGCCATGATGCGCGCCATCGACATCGCCGAGGGATCGCCCGGAAGTTGATGATCACCAAAGTCTGCAACCAGCCGGATGCTACACGGAGGCAACCATGCTGAAATCACTATTCCATACCGGATTCGTCGTCAAAGACCTGGACGCCGCCGTCAGTTTCTACTCTGACGTCATGGGCCTCACCCTCACCGGCCGAACCGAACGCACCGGAGATTTTCCCAGCACGCTGCTGGGCTTCCCCAACACTCACATACGCGGCGCGTTTCTCGATATGGGCGAAGGCCACCAGCTGGAACTCATCCAGTACATCAACCCGGTTGGCGGCGTGGCCGAATTCGACAAAAACAACGTCCGCGCCGCTCATCTGGCATTCTTCGTGGAAGATATTGACCGCTTCTACGCCGACACCCGTGAGCGGGGCGTGGACTACGGCACGCCACCGGTGGCCATGCACGACGAGAGCGGCAAACTGCTCCGCAAGGCGCTGTATTGCCAGGACCCTGACGGCAACTGGCTGGAACTGGTGGAGCTGTACTGATGCTGCTGCTGCTGGACAACTACGACAGCTTCACCTACAACCTGTATCAGTATCTTTCAGAGCTGGGGGCCGACGTTACCGTCATCCGCAACGACAAAACCACCATCGAGGACATTGAGGGGATGGCGCCGGAAGGTATTGTCATCTCACCGGGGCCCTGCACCCCCAGCGAGGCGGGCATTTCCAACGATGTCATCCGTCACTTCGGAGCGAAGTTGCCGGTGCTGGGCGTGTGCCTGGGACACCAGTGCATCGGCGAAGCCTATGGGGCTACTGTGGACCGGGCCGGCGAGATACGCCACGGAAAAACCTCGATGGTGCACCACGATGGGAAGGGTGTTTTCGCCGGATTACCCGATCCATTCGAGGCGATCCGCTACCACAGCCTGGTCATCTATGCCGAAACTCTGCCGGACTGTCTTGAGGTTACGGCTCGCACGGATAACGGCCTGATCATGGGCGTGCGCCACACCGAATATCCGGTGGAGGGAGTCCAGTTCCACCCGGAATCCATCATGACCAAAGTCGGACACGACCTGTTGCGCAATTACCTGCATGGGGTGGACGCTTTCTGGCGGCGGGAGCCGGCAGGATAGCAGCTCGAATGCCTGGTTTCCGACGCAAGGGCGCCTCACGCCGGGCCGACATCCCGGCAGAGATTTTGTCCGCATTGAACGAGGGCCGCGACGAGACGGTTACGCTGGTCGAGTGGCTGGCTATCGATATGGCCACCCTGGTGGGCCACGTTGCGCCGCAGGTTGGGCTGGAGGAACAAACGGCTGCCCTGGTGAATCGCGCGGCGGAACTGGCCGACGACGGCATCACCACCCGCATGCGGCAGATGGGGCGAGCGTTCCACGACGCCGTGCATAATCTGGAACAACGCGACGCGGTATATCTGGCCCTGGCAACCCACACTTCCGATATGGCGCGAGCATGGGCTGCCTACTCGTTGACGGCCAACACTGATCTACTGCTCGGCAACCGACTCGACCGGGCGATGCGATTCGCTGCTGACCGGGCTGCGTCGGTGCGGGAGTGCGCCTGGGATTCTTTCCGCCCTTACATTGCCACGGACCTCTCGGTTGCCTTGCCTCTGTTGCAATGCTGGGTAACGCACGCAGACCCTAACGTCCGGCGGTGCGCGGTGGAGGGCACCCGCCCGATGGGCGTTTGGACATCTCACATCGTAGAACTCAAAGCCAACCCATCGCCGGCGCTCGTCCTGCTGGAATCCGTCCGTTCCGATACTTCGCGATACGTGCAGGCCGCGGTGGGCAACTGGCTGAACGACGCCAGCAAATCGACGCCAGAGTGGACCACGGCAGTAGCTCAACGGTGGCTGGCGGAGTCGCCCACGCCGGAAACTCGCTGGATTGTGAATCGCGGCCTGCGCACGTTGCGGAAAAAAGGCGTCGACCTGGCGTTTCTGGCATAATCACGCCAACCTGGAGTTGAGGGAAACCATGCCGTCAATCGTCGAATACGTAGCCAATTATTCCGCCAACCTGCACTATGGCGATCTGCCCGCCGACACCGTCCATCTACTCAAAAGAATGATTATCGACAGCATCGGCTGCGCCGTGGGCGGTTACACCGCTGAGCCCAGCAAGATTTCCCGCGACCTGGCCGGCGATGTCAGCAGCCGCCGTCCCTGCACCATCATCGGCAGTGGGCTGTCTTCCAGCCCCGACCTGGCCACCTTCGCCAACGGCGGGATGATCCGGTACCTCGATTTCAACGACGGCTACACCACCCTGGAATCCGGCCATCCCAGCGACAGCATCGCCGCCACGCTGGCCGGCGCCGAAATGGTGGGCGCGGGTGGCCGTCGCCTCATCACCGCCACCGCCGTTGCCTACGAGGCGTTCTGCAGGTTTGGAGATGCCTTCAGTCTGCGGTACATCGGCTTCGACCACGTTACCAACGGAGCGATTGCCAGCTCCATCGGCACAGCGCGGGCGATGGGGTTGTCTGTTGAACAGACACAGGAGGCCCTGAACCTGGGCATCACGCCCAACCTGGCGCTCGGACAAACCCGCGTCGGCGTGCTCTCCCACTGGAAGGGTTGTGCTTACGCCAACGCCAGCCGCAACGCCGTGTTCGCCGCCATGCTCGCCGAACGCGGTCTCACCGGCCCATCGCCCGTTTTTGAGGGCGAACATGGTTTCTTCGCCGCGGTTACCAAAGAACCCTACCAACTCGAGCCTTTCGGCGGCGACCAGGGCCAGCCGTTCAAGGTTCACGAGTGCAGCATCAAACAGTTTGCCCTCGGACTGTATTCCCAAACCGTGGTGGAGGCCGTCCTCTCAGCCCGCCGTCAGGCGCCCGATTTTCGTGTCGACGATGTTGAAGACGTCCACATCCGCACGCTGCAAAAGGCCATCGACATCATGGCCGGCGACGACGAGAAATGGCATCCCAAGACCCGTGAAACCGCCGACCACAGCATGCCCTACGCCACCGCCGTCGCGCTCACCTACGACGGATTAAACCAAAGCCACTTCGCCGACGAACACATCAACGACCCCGGCCTGGCGTCGCTTATTGGCCGTACACGGATCGACGTATCAGAGGAAGCTAACCGGCGGGTTCCCGAGGCGATGCTGTGCAACGTCGATCTCAGTATGCGCGGCGGGCAGACCTACAGCGCCGAAGTTGCCCACTTCCGCGGCCACCACCTGAACCCGATGGCCGACGCTGAGGTGGAAACCAAGTTCCGCGGATTGTGCGCCGACCTGCTGACGCCAGACCAAACCGAGGAACTGCTCGGCCGGTTGTGGCGCATGGAAGAAGAACAGGATATCGGCGCGTTGCTGCGACTGACCAGGATTTAGGCGGCGGCGATTTTAGTCCCGTCCGGATAGGTATAGCCGGCCCGGTCGGAGTACCCCCCAACGGCCGGGAATATCTGCCGGTACAACCCCCGCGCCCGCTGCTTCACCACGGCGCCGGCCGCTTCCTTGGTGGGCGTGGGCCTGGCGTTCTGATCCTTGTACAACTGCGACTGCAACGGGCTGTCGTTCTCCAACTCCCAGATGCAGAGGTAGCGCATCACGTTGTTGGCCTGATCATCGTCGGGATCCAACTCGAACCGCCGGGCGCTGATGTATCCGGGTATAGCCATCCTTTCGGGCACGTGCTCTTCGTTGTACCACTTGTTGAACACCTCATCGTCAGCCTTGTCCACTTCCATCATCACCACCAGGACGGTGGAGCCGACTTGCTGTGCTGTCCCGTTGCTTCCGTTGTGGCTGGTCATATCACATCCTCCTTACAATCGTCGGTAAATCTGCACTCGGTGCCGATAGCAATCTGCCACTAACACCAGGCCATCTTGGCTAATGGTTACCGCAGTTGGGCGGTAGAATCGTCGCTTCAAACCGATGTTTTGGGTGGCGGCGTTTAGTTTTTCCTCGATGTCCGGGTTGGCGTCCAGAAAGGTGCGCGCCCATTTCGATGTACCAGAATGGCCCACCAGCGTGTCAACGACCTTACCCGATGAATTCAGCACCTGCACTCGATCATTCCACCAGTCGCACACGTAGAGACGCCCCTCGCCATCCACGGCCAGACCGTTGGGACGGCTGAACCCGTCTCCACCGTCGTACCCGTCAAATACGGCAATCACGTTGCCTTCCGGATTGAACTTCTGGACCCGGTCGTTGCGCCAGTCGGAGATGTACACGTCGCCGGTTTGATCAACGGCGACACCCCAGGGCAATCGGAATTGCCCAGCTTCTTCGCCGGGTTCGCCCCACTCACGGATAAACGTTCCGTCTGACGTGAAACGCTGCACCCGGTGATTAAAAGAATCCACCACGAGCAAGTGCCCGGAGGGTTCAAATGCTAAACCCGAAGGCCGGTTCAGTTCTCCGGGTCCGGCGCCAAATGTACCCCAGCAGTGCACAAAGTGGCCCTCCGGGGAAAATATGCTGACACGATGGGTGTTTTCGTCAGACAGATACAGGTTGCCGTCCGGACCGAAGACAATGGCGGTGGTCCAGATGAACTGGCCCGGCGCTTCCCCCCAACCGCAGAACTCGCCAACGTAATCGCCGTCCAAAGTGCATCGCGTTACCCGCACCGCTTCAGGCTGGTTGGGATTGGCGCGACTGGCAACGTGCAGCAAACCATCGGGACCCAGCGCCACCGCAACCGGTCCGCTGAATCCCGGACCGCCGCGCCGGACAGCAAGCCGATCACGTCGTGGTACTGGTACAGGCCAGCAACGGAGAGCGGGTATTCGACAACCGTGGTCATTTCCCAAACCTCGTGCGGTTGCAGATTCTCAGGACAATTCGACGGTAATCGCCGGTAGTCCGCACTCCAACTTGCCGATGGTTTCCAGGCAACGGTCGTTGGATGGCGGCATCACCGGGCCAGACAGGGCATCCCTGCGCAACCGCTCCAGTGGGGATGACTTCAGCAGCCCGCCTCCGCCAGCCAGTCGCATCGCGGCATCGGTCACCGCTACACCAACCTCAGCGCAATGCTGCTTGGCCCGATTCACCGCCAGGACTGCAGCCGTTGGATCCGCCTCGCGGTCGGTCAACGCAGCGTCAATCAGCATCAAACGACCCGACTGGATGGCGATGCTCATTTCGCCAACGGTGCGCTGCGTAACCGGGTGGTGGATGATGGTTTCGCCGTCCGGGGTCCAGGTACGACTGCTGGCATACTCGGTAATGTATTCGTAGGCAGCCTCGGCAATACCCAGATACACCGCCGCATACCCCAACGAGAAACTTCCCCAATCGGCGGTCAACAGGCGACCCGGCGGGCCAAACACCTCGTCAATCGACACCTCGGTATCGTAGCTAACGCTGTGGCTGGCCGTTGCTCGCATCCCCACAGCATCCCACTGGCCGGTAACAGATACACCGCTGGAATCGCCCGGAATCATCGCCGAAATGATATTGTCAGCGCCTCCGGTACTGCCACGGACGATACCGGACACAAAGAAATAATCAGCGGCATCGGCCAGGGAGCAAAAATGTTTCACTCCCTCAACCCGATATCCACCAGAACTGTTCGGAGTGAACGTGGTTGAAAGGACAAACCGCTCCCGAGCGGATGCTCCGGGCTCGCTGGTAATGGAGGCGAAGAGACGGCCAAATTTGACGGCTTCTCCGAAATAGCGCCAGCATTGCTCGGGCGTCCCCAGTCCGGCAACGAATGAACCGAGCACATTGGTGTGCATGGTGAGCGTCAACGCGGTTGAGGGACAACCGCGCGCCACTGCTAAAATGCACATTGCGAACGTCAACGGGTTGACGCCATGTCCACCGTACTCGACGGGCACGCGCAAGGTGAGCAGATTGGAGGCTTGCAGGTCTATGTAGTTTTCAGCGGGAAATTCGGCGGCGGTGTCATAGCCGGCCGCGCGCACCGCGAACTTGTCCCGCGCCAGGCGGTCTGCCGCTGCCGCCAGCAACAGCGCCTCGTCGCTCATGCAACGGGCGGCCGCGGACGGTATGGATTCCAATCTGATGACCATGGCCGTGCCCACTAACAGTCGTGATGCTAGGCGAACTGGTACTCGCGGGTAGCGCCAATCATGCGCAGCGTGTTGAGGATTACCGCCTCTGTTGCCACCCGACCATCTGGCAGGTCGGTTGACACCGTGGCGTCGCCCAGAGCCTCGCCGGCTTGCACAATAAGCGCGTCCCGATTTTCGTCCCGGAGCACGTAACAACCCAGCAGATCCAGACAGCCGTCCACAATGCCAGCGGGGGATAGTGTCAAACCCTGGTTCAGCAGGTGATCTACAATGGCGCGAACGCCGGGATGGTCGGCATTTCCGAGTTCGTCGGCAACAAAGTTGATGCGCTCGACCATGCTCCCGCTGTCGATCCATTCCTTGCCAGTGTGCCAGCCCTCCACCGATGGCGGGTTGAGCAGATCCTGGTTCATGTAACGACACTCCAGCGCAACGCCCATTACACCGACCTCCGGGAATTTCAGTCTTCCCGCCAGGTGCAGGGTGCTTACCACCACCTCTGCTGGACACTTAACCCGCGCAAACCGGGCGGTCTCCGACTTGAAAAAATCGGCAGTGAACAGAAGGCGCAGCATCGACCGGACGTCGTAACCGGAACGGAAGTACTCTGCCTCCAGCGCGGCAATGGCCTGCGGGTCGGCTGGCGGTGTGTTTTGCCAGGCGGGAACCTGCACGTCGTCGGCGATAAAGAAATTGTACAAGTGGCGGCTGATGAACCGCGCGGTAGCCGGCTGGCGGCAGATGATGTCAATGATGTCATCGCCGTCGAAGGCTCCGGTTTCACCGAGAAAAGTCTTGTGCCCATCGTCGTGGTCGGCGGGATCGTAGCGGAACCGCCACGGTGTTTTCCCGTAGGGAATGCTCGCCACATTGTCGTCGTCAATGGTCCAGCCGGTGAAGGCGCGGGCCGCTTCCTGCACATCATCTTCTGAGTAGTTGGGTTGTCCGTCCATGCCTACGCCCATTGAGAACAGTTCGAGCAATTCCCGACCCCAATTTTCGTTGATGGCATCCTTGTGATTGAAGTTGTTATCCAGCCAGAAAATCATCGCCGGGTCGCGGGCTAGATGGGCGAGGAAATCCCTGAAGCTGCCCAATCCGTGTTCCCGGAACAGGTCGATCTGGTTGAGCATGGTTTTTTCGTGCAGGACTTTGGCCAATCCGGTGGCGAACACTCCGTGCCAGAACAGCGCAACTTTTTCCTGCAACGGGCGCGTGCCAGCATTGCCGTTCATCCGATATACGGTCTCGGTGAGAGCGCCTTCGATGTTGCGGCTTTCCTTCCAGTCGATGTAATACCGCTCGATAATATCTTCATCCAACCCTGGTTGAATCTCGGGATGCAGCAACCACTCCACCGTTGCGGCGTAGCCCCTCGAGCAGTGGGTTTCCAACTCGGCCGGCGTGGCGCCAAAGCCAGCCCGACGCAACAGGTGAGCAAGCAGGGCGCGGTCGGTATCCTGGCCGCGAAATGAGGTGGTAAATACCTCATCTGCGATGGTCATTCGGGTAGCCTCCTGAAGCTGTCAACCGACTTTGCCAACCGGGTTTCCACTCGGCCAGCGCCTCGTAATCATATCATAGCCCACATCGAAATCCGTTCGGAGATTCCGTAGTGGGACCGGCTCGCTGACGTCGCAGGGGAACGCATCAATCTCAGTCATGGTTTTTTGAGTTGACAACATCCGGGCGTCAGTCCCAATATGTTCCGGTTGACGTTACGCAGAGGTTGCGCCTCACGTACCTTTCCTCGCAACTGACTCCCCAAAGGCCGAGCCCATCCGTTCCTCACGCAGATTGCCACGCCTGCACACGTTGGATGCGTGGCTGGCATACCGGGATTTCCGGCTGCTTTGGCTGGCGAACTATGCCGGCAATACCGCCCAGTGGTTGCAACTACTCAGCATCGGCTGGTTGGTGAAATCCCTGTCAGAGGGTTCCCTGATCGGCGGTTTGCTGGTCGTATCGGTCGGCGCGATCAACACTTTACCGATGCTGTTGGTCAACCCACTCACCGGCGTGCTCGGCGACCGACTCGACCGTCGCAAGCTGATCATGGCGGTGCAGACATTCAGCGCAGTGCTGGCATTCTCCTTCGCCTTGCTGGTCGCCAGCGATTTCATCCGTGCCTGGCACGCCTATGCTTACGTAATCATTTCCGGCGCGTGCCTGGCGATATCCCAACCGATGCAGCAGGTGCTGGTTTCCAACGTAGTGCCGCGAGAGGCCGTGGTCAACGCTTACGCCATCAACGTGTTCACGGTAACCGGCACGCGCATATTCGGGCCGTTCATAGGCGGCTTGCTCATCTTCTACCTGGGATTCTTCTGGAACTTTGCGCTGGAGGGCACGCTTTACCTCGCGGTTGTTCTGCTGCTGCTACCCATGAAGATGCCATATAGCTCGGATATGCCGGATGCCGGGCGGCGGCGATTCAACCCCTTCGCTGACTTCCGAGCCGGGATCATGCACCTCTGGAGAGATCAACGCGAGATTTTGGAAATCATGGTGCTGTCCATTGTCCCCAACACGATACTGCATCCGGTTTGGTTCCTGCTCCCACTGTTCACCGCCCAGGTATTGATGGGAGATGCCAATATGGGCGGCTACCTGTTGGCGGTTACCGGGGTGGGCGGCCTAATTGCAACCCTTGCGATCGCATCCTTCGGGCTCCCCTACCGCAAGGGTTACATCATGCTGGCCACCGCCGCAATGAGTTCCATCTGCACGATGATATTTGCGTTCTCATCGTGGCTACCGGCTGCGCTGGTGTTCCTGGCCATGATGTCGATGTTTCAGGCCTACTTCCGCACCACGCAGGGTATCGTCGTGCTAACCATGGTGCCCGACCGATTCCGCGCCCGTACCATGAGCGTACTGGCCTACGAGCGCGCATTCCTGACCGGAATCAGCGTGCTGGTGGGAATACTGGCCGACTCCACTTCCGCATCTATCGCCATACTCACCCTGGGCGGCCTGGGGTTGGCAGCGACCATTCTTTGCGTCGCCGTACTCCGGCGAGTGCGCACGTTGCCCTAGAACCCGCTCGGGGCACGAGTGAGTGAGCGTCCCGCTCGGCGGTATATCGGCGTAAGTGTATCGGCGTAGTTAATACCATCGGCTCAACAGCATTGACTGTTTTGGTGGCGCGGGGCAAAATGCCTACTGGTTCGGCGCCGGCGCCTGCGCAACCTGGCCGACCTGCCCGCGCAACTCGGGAGGAAGAATTATTTTCCGCGTCCCCTCAATTCCGCGTTTCCATACGCTGGACGCATGGTTAGGGTACAGGAATTACCGCCTGCTCTGGATCGGCAATTTCTTCGCCAACAATGCTCAGTGGCTGCAACTGCTGAGCGTGGGCTGGCTGGTGCGCGAACTGTCTGAAGGTTCCAATGTTGCCGGGCTACTGGTGGTGACAGTGGGCGGCATCAACACCCTGCCCGGTCTGGTTTTCGGCCCTTGGGGTGGCGTGCTGAGCGACCGATTCGACCGTCGGAAGCTGGTCATCGCTCTACAAGTTGTGATGGCGGCATTGGCCATTTCCTTCGCCCTACTGGTGCTTTCGGGGCGGGTGGCGGTCTGGCACGCATATATGTACGTCATCCTGGCGGGTACCTGCCATTCCATGACGCAGCCGATGCGCCAGTCCTTGATCGCGGGCACAGTACCTCGGGAAATGCTCGGCAACGCTCTGGCCGCCAACGTATTGACGATTACCGGAACCAGGATATTGGGCCCATTTATCGGTGGCATTCTGATTGTCACCCTGGGTTATTTCTGGAATTTCACCATCGAAGCCTGCCTGTATCTCGCCAACGTAACGATGATCCTGCCCTTGAAAACGCCCTACTTCCTGCCCGGCGCCTCCAGGGCAAGGGGCTCTCTGGTCGCCAATCTGGTTGAGGGGTTGCGCTACGTCTGGCGCGGCGAACGCGCACTGTTCCAGTTGATGATTCTGTCTGTGATACCGAACATCATTCTCCATCCTGCCTGGTTCCTTTTCCCGGTGTTCACTACCGATGTGCTAATGCGCGACGCTCGTGTCGGAGGATATCTACTGTCGGTAACCGGCGTCGGCGGTTTTCTGGCAGCGTTTTTCATGGCATCCTTCGGTTTCGTATTTACGAAAGGAAAAGTGGTGCTGGGCGCGGCGGTGGCGAGTTCCATATGCCTGTTGATATTCGCCTATTCCCATTGGATGGCATTGGCATTCATTGCCATCGCGGCAATGGCTTTCAGCCAGGCAGTTTTCCGTACCACTCGCGGCACCCTCATACAGACCCTCGCCCCGGACAACCTGCGTGGCAGGTTGACGAGTTTGCAAAGTTTTGATCGCGGGTTTCTGGTAGTGGCGAGCCTGGCCGTGGGGCTGCTGTCGGATGCCACCTCTCCGGTAACGGCGATTGCGATTGTAGGCGCGCTGGGACTGGCCCTCGCCCTGATTTGCACCGCTACCCTCAATCGGGTCCGGCGCTTGCCCTGATCAACACCCGCTCGTGAGGATACCGCCTTCTCAACCCGACTGGCTGCATATCTCTTGCATAGGCAAGGTAACGGAGTATCATAAAACGGCTGAGGCGGTAATCGCCGGCATGACCGTAACTTCAAACGGGCTTCAACTTGATCCAACGTATCACCAACAGCCGGAACTACAGGTGGTGGGTCTTCTGCATCGTAGCCACCGGCACTTTCTTCTCAGTAATTGACCACGGCAGCGTCCTGATCGCGTTGCCGCAGATTGAATCGCACCTGAACGCCAACCTGTCGTCGGTTCAGTGGGTAGTCATCGCATACGCCCTGACTATCAGCGTACTGCTGTTACCGATGGGCCGTTTGGGCGACGTGATTGGTCGGCGCCGGGTTTACGTCGCCGGCACCGGCATATTCGTGGTGGGTTCGTTGGGAGCCACGTTTGCCCCAGATCTGGGAATCCTGATCGGTTTTCGCGTGGTGCAAGGTATCGGATCCGGCATGGTGCAAGGCTGCGGCATGGGAATGTTCATCGCCGCATTCCCCGACTCCGAACGCGGCAAGGCTTTGGGCTCGCATCTCAGCGTGGTTGGTCTGGGCGCCGTCGCCGGCCCGGCCATGGGTGGATTCTTGGTCGCCTGGCTGGGTTGGCAGTGGGTGTTTTTCGTCAACGTTCCCACCGGAATCATCGTGCTCATCTTCGCTTGGCTACTACTGGAACGAGCACCCAACGCCGGACAAAATCAGGGAGGCCAGCGCGGCGGATTCGACTGGATTGGCGCCGGCCTGTCCGGCGTAATCCTGCTGGTCATGCTGTTGGTGGTCGGCAACGGCAACGGGTTCGGCTGGACTTCTCCGGTGGTAGTCGGCGGCGGTCTGGCGGTTGTGGTGATGACCGCCGCGTTCATTTGGTGGGAACTGCGGTTCGCATCTCCTATGCTTGAGCTCCGGTTATTCGCCAACCGCATTTTCGGGATGGGCATTGCCGCCGGTTGGATAGCGTTCTTTGGCACATCGTCGGCGCGGTTTATGATGCCCTTCTACCTGCAAAGGGTATTGTCCTACTCGCCGGAGCAGGTCGGACTGATGATGATTCCGGCCGCGCTGTGCATGGTGGTGCTCGGTCCACTGACCGGGCGATTATCAGACCGGTTTGGCTGGCAGGCATTTACCATCGGTGGCATATCGCTCACCGCCGCCGGCTCGTTCGTGCTGGCGTTCGCACTGACCGAACGATCGCCGGTTTGGTTGATAATTGGCACGATGATGATGCAAAGCTGTGGCACCGGGTTGTTCAACACCCCCAATAGCAGCAGCATCATCAGCGTGGTGGACCGCAGCCGCTACGGTGTCGTGTCCGCCCTGACGCAACTGGTCCGCAATTCGGCCAACGTGGTCAGCGTGGCCGTCGCCACCACCGTCGTTGTGTTGACTATGGCCACTTACGGAGTGGAGCCGAAACTGGACGCCGTAAACCCCAGCGTTGCCACGGCGTTCGTCGCGGGACTCCGGTGGGCGTTCCTGCTGATGGGTTGCGTCCTAACCTTGGGGGCGGTCATCTCGTTGATCCGAGCGCTGGGCACCCGTAAGACAACTCCTCTGGCCCCAATCGCGGAACGTCAAGACGCCCCGGCCGGCGCACCCGGAGATAACTAGACGGTTCTCTCGGGCTAGCGAATGCGTCGGGCTAGCGGGTACCTCGGGCAAGAGCGTACCTCGGGCTAGCCGTCGGCCGGGAAGCGCGGCATCACCTCGCGGGCAAATAGCTCCATGGACTTCACCTGATTTTCGTGGGGGAGGCCGCCGAAGGCGAAATTGCAACCGAAGTAGCGCACTCCCGCATCATAAAGTGCCTGGATCTGCTCGGCGCATTGGTCAGGGCTGCCGATGAATGCCCGATTTTCAGCCAGGAATTCGTAGGTCGGAGGAAACTTGGTACGAGTTCGCCGGTAATCGTCCAGCCGTTGGTAAACCTCGCTGCCCACTGGGAATTCGGTGCGCCAGGTATTGACGTCCAAGGTCCAGTTGAGCGCATCGCGTGCATCCCGGTGCGCCTCCTCCTCGGTTTCCGCAACGTAAAAATACCGGAAAAAAGGTACGTCGGCGGCGGTAATCGGACTGCCGGACTGCTGCGCCATATCGAGAAAACGTTTCAGCAATTCAACCGTCTCCCCGGTATTCAGCACCACCCCGATAATCAGTCTGCGACCGGTGGTGGAAACGAATTCCAACGATTCGACGCTGCGCGTGGCCGCCACGTACACCGGAGGATGGGGTTGCTGCAAAGGCGTGGGCACCAGATTCAGGCGGTGGGCACTGTAGTAGTCTCCCTCAAAAGAATAATCGGGTGTGGTCCAAAGCGACTCCACCATCTCGATGGTTTCCCGGTAACGTGCCTGACTCTCGGCGTGGTCAACCCCAAAGTTGACGTATTCGGATGCCGCGGCTCCCCTTCCAAACCCGACGTCCAGGCGACCGTCGCTGAGCACGTCCAGCGTCGCCGTGTCCTCGGCCAACCGCACCGGATGATGCAACGGCGGGATGAGCACTGCGGTGCCGAGGCGGATGTGATTAGTACGCGCCGCAATGTTGCTCGCGATGACCAACGACGAGGCGCCCAACCCATAGCGGGTAAAGTGATGCTCGGCCAGCCAGATCGCTTTGAAACCGAGCTCTTCGCCGATGATCGCCTGTTCGGTGAGATCAGAATACAGGCGTTTCGGCGCGTGTTCCTCCGGCCACGGAATATGTGAAAACAGGGCGAAATCCATCTGGAACTCCTCAAACAAATTGGTAGGCAGTGTACTACATGGCAGACGACGCCATGGCAGGCGACACTTTACATTTCCCTTGCAGCTTCACATTTTCTTTGCAATTGGCGGATACCTTGAGGCTAGTATGACCGGCGATTGACCGGAACCCGCAGGCCCAGCGGGTTCCGTCTGGTATGATTATTCGATATCACAGCAGAGGGCAATTCAGGCCGCTAGCATTCGGTTAGCGGCTTTTGCATCAGTCTGGCAGGGGAGATTTTGACGTTTCTGACTACGCTCGCGCTGCGCCGTAAGCCGGTCACCGTGATGGTAATGATGTTGCTGGTCGGCATGGGGTTGTATTCCTACGACAGCTTGCATCAGGAACTATTCCCCGAAATCAGTTTCGCGATCGTTTACGTGGTTACTCCCTACCAGCAGGGAGACCCAACCACGGTCGCCACGGAAGTTACCAGCAAAATCGAAGACTCCATTGCCGGCATGGCCGACCTGGAGAATATCACCTCGATATCCACATCCAGCGTTTCGGCGGTTACGGCCAACTTTTCCGCCGGAGCCGACGTTGAGGCCGCTGAAGACAACATCAGGACCAACGTTGGCGCGCTGAATTTGCCAGAGGACGCGCTGGATCCAATCGTCGTCCGCCTGACCTCTGACATATTCCCCGTAATGTGGTTGAGCGTTAGCGGGGAACGCGATATCCCATCCCTGCAACGGGTCATCGACAACCAGATACTGCCCCAACTGGAAGCGGTGGATGGCGTCTACCAGATTGATGTTCAGGGCGGCATTTCAGAAAGGGTTTCCGTGGTCGTCGATCCCGACCTGCTCGAAGAGTATGGTCTCAATATCGACGACGTGATCAATTCAGTTCGCGCCAACGCCATTGACATCAGCGGTGGCGAACTGAATCGCGACGGCAATTCGACCGTCATACGCACCTTCCACGGTTATGGCGATCTACAGTCCATTGGCAACGTGCCGGTGGGTTACAGCGTCGCTCCATCCGCGGCCCAGCAACCCGGCGAACCCGGCGATGCAACGCCCATCCTGCTTTCACACGTGGCCGAAGTCGTTATTGATACGCCGGCCGCCGAAACCATCTCTCGCACCAACGGGCAACCCAGCGTGTCGTTGGCCGTGTTGCGAGAACCGGAAGGCAACACCATCGAGCTGACCCAACAATTGCTTGAAGTCGTCGACGGGCTGGCGCTTCCCGAAGACGTGCGGGTGGAATTACTGTACAACTCTGGTCCCGAGTTGCAGGAGCAGTTGACCAACGTAGTCCAGCAGGGCGGTCAGGGCTTCGTGATTGCCGTCGTCGCCATCTTCCTGTTTCTGCTCCAACTCCGACCCACCGCGCTGCGTGGAGCGCTGAACACGCTGCGGCCAACCCTGATCATCGCCATCTCCATACCGCTCAGCATCTTGATGACCGTGCTGGTGATGGCGATTTTCGACTGGGCGCTGAATTTTATGAGTCTCGCCGGGCTGGCCATTGCCGTAGGCCGCATCGTGGACGACAGCATCGTTGTGCTCGAAAACACTTACCGGCACGTGCAGGCCGGCGAGCCACGGAGTACCGCGGCGGTCAGAGGCGCCCGTGAGGTCGGCGCCGCCATTTTAGCGTCAACACTGACCACGGTAGCGGTGTTCCTGCCCCTGGCGTTTATTCCCGGCATCGTCGGCGAGTTCTTCCTGCCCTTCGCGCAAACAGTGTGTACGTCCCTGTTGGCATCAACTTTCATCGCACTGACCGCGGTGCCTGTTCTGGGTTCGATGTTGCTGCGCCAGGGCGACATGGCCGGCGAAGTCGAATCCGCAACCGCCGACACCTGGTTACAACGCGGCTACACTCCGATACTCACTTGGGCGTTGCGGCATCGCATCCTCACCGTGTTGGGTTGTGTCGGCGTCGTGGCGGCCAGCATTCCGCTGTTGATTGTGCTTCCCATCACGTTATTCTCCACCGGCGCGCCGGAATCGATGCGAATCGACATCACCATGCCGGAGAACACCGACGCCGCGGCCATGTTCCGGGAAGTGCGCGAGGTCGAATCCATACTGGAACGATATGCCGCCGAGGGGTACATCACCGCTTATCAGGTAACCCTCGGTGCAACCAGCGAAGATTTCGGGCCCAGCCTGGGCGAAACCGGATTTGACGTCGCCGGCTTCTTCATTGCCCTGTCTGATCAGGTACCCGACGATTTCGGCGACGAAATGAGAGCCGCTTTGCCGCAGAAGGATGATGTTACGTTCCAGCTGTATATCGACGAGTCCGGCCCTCCTCAAGCTGGCCTGGAAATAGCGGTAAGCGGCGCCACCTTTGCCGACGTTCAATCCACGGCGCACGCCTTGACGAACCAGGTGGAGCCGTTGGACGGCATCGTTAACCTGAAAACCAATATCAGCGATGCCAAGGAAGAGTTGACCTTCGAGGTTGACATGTCGGAAGCCGGCCGGTACGGGCTCAACTCCCAGTCTGTAGCCTTCCAGGTACGAACCTGGACCTACGGAACCGAAGTGGATGAAGTGAACCTGATGGGAGAAAATTATGACTTGGTCATTCGCGGCCGCGATGACAGCCTCAACGAGGTGGACAAGTTGCAGAACCTTCCCATCGCCGGGCCGTTGGGCACCGTCCCGCTGGGGGCTATCAGCGACGTCAAGACGACAGTCGGTCCTTCCCTGGTAACCCACTACGACGGCGACCGTTCGGTTACCATCACCGGGGACTTTGAAGGTCGAGACACGCAGGCGATCAGTTCAAACGTCGACCGGATCATTGCGGAAATGGATTTACCGCCGGGAGTCAAAGTTGAGCAGGGTGGATTCGCCAGCGACATTGCGGATCAATTCGCCAACGTGTACCTGGCGATGCTGATTGGCGTTGCACTGGTTTACCTTGTGATGGTCGCCACCCTGGGTTCCCTGCGCGACCCATTCATCGTGGTGCTGAGCATGCCGCTGGCGGTGGTCGGAGCGTTGGTGGCGCTGACGGTTACCGGGCGGGCGTTGAGCCTGCCGTCGTTGATGGGATTCCTCTTCCTGATTGGAATCGTAGTTACCAACGCCATCGTCCTGATAACCTTCGTTAACCAGCTGCGGGATGAAGGCCGCGAAACGCTTGAAGCGATCATCCTCGCCGGACGCACGCGCCTGCGACCTATCCTGATGACTGCCTTTACCACTATCTTCGCGCTATTCCCACTGGCGTTCAGCGACACCAGCGGTTTCGTGGGCGCCGAATTGGCGACTGTAGTAATCGGCGGTCTCATCAGCTCAACCTTCCTGACACTGGTGGCCGTGCCAGTAACCTACATGTTGATGCACGATTCCATACCCAACCTGGTGAGCCGGATCAGCCGAACGGTTGGCCGGCGCCCCAATCCTGCTACGGAACCCCGGGACACCTTGGATAGTTCGCCGGCCTAGCGAACCTTCTTTAACCCCCATCAAAAATCCCTATCCAACGGACATCACACTGAATCGAACAGAATGGTTTTCGCGGAATGTGTCTCAATCTGGGTTCGTTATGTAACTCGTGGCCGTATCCTCACCATGACTCATACAGTCGTAACCATACGGGTATTAGGTGGGTGACATGATCATTCTGGCCAAGCTGGCCCTGCAACGTCGTTCGGTAACGATTATGGCCCTCATCCTGGTGCTGGTCGGAGGAGTCTATTCGTACCAGCAACTGCAGCAGGAGCTGTTCCCAGAAATTAGCCTTAGGGTCGTAAACATCGTTACACCGTACCAGCAGGGAACCCCCGTCGAAGTCGCGGAAGAGGTCACCAGGCCAATCGAAGATGTCGTCATCGGCATGGAAGGACTGAAAGAAGTAACTTCGACATCGCGGGGTAGCCGTTCATTGGTTCGGGCCAGCTTCGAGACCAACGCGGACATCGAGGGAGCCGAAGCGGAAATCGTCAGCCGGGTGGCCGGCGTCAGGTTGCCCGACGCGGCTGGCGATCCGCAGGTTTATGAACTGACCCCAAACCAGCGGCCCGTGATGGAATTGAGCGTGTCGGGTCAAAGGGATATCCCGTCCCTGCAAAAGGTTATCGAGTCCCAGATTGTGCCTCGCCTGGAAGCCGTGACCGGCGTATTCTCCGTGGAAATCGAAGGAGGGGTCAGCGAGCAGGTATTCGTAACTGTCGACCCCGACCTGCTGTACACCTATGGTCTCACCCTCCAGAACGTCATTGGCGCCATCCAGGGTCATGAAGTCGATGTCACCGCTGGCAGCCTGGTAACCGAAGGACGCTCGGTAACGCTGCGCGCGTTCCACGGTTACGCCAACCTGGACGCCATCAACAATCTGCCGGTGGGCTTCGTCGGATCTGACGGTTCCACGGGTAATCGGAGTTCCGGTGCCAACGCGACGCCGATCCGCATCTCTGATGTCGCCGTTGTGGAAGTCAACACACCAGAGGCCAGTACGGTTTCGCGCACCAATGGACAACCCAGCGTCAGCCTGAACGTGTTGAAAACCCCAGAAGGCAACACGATTGACGTTACACGGGACATCGACGTCGTTCTACTGGAACTGTCCCGCGAGCTTCCACCCGACGTCGACATAGAAGTCCTGGAAAGCCAGGCCCCGAGGCTGGAAGCAGAACTGAACAAAGTCGTTGCCCAGGGGTTGCAGGGATTCGGTTTCGCGGTTCTGGCGGTGTTTCTATTCCTCCTGCAGGTCCGGCCTCGCGTCGTGGCTGGCATCGTGAACAGTTTGCGGCCTACGATCATCATCGGAGCATCGATCCCTTTGAGTGTGATGCTCACCATGCTGGTGATGGCGGCCTTTGACTGGAACCTGAACTTTATGAGTCTGGCCGGTCTGGCTATTGCCGTTGGCCGCATCGTGGACGACAGCATCGTCGTGCTGGAGAACATCTACCGACACATCCAGGAGGGAAGTTCGCGCGCGACGGCGGTGATCGCAGCGACCCAGGAGGTCAGCCCGGCGATTGTGGCCTCAACGCTTACCACCGTGGCAGTTTTCATACCGCTGGGATTCTTGCCGGGGGTGGTGGGACAATTCTTCCTGCCCTTCGCGCAGACGGTCTGCGTATCGCTGTTGGCTTCAACACTGGTCGCCTTGACTGTCGTACCCGTGCTCGCGTCGCTGTTCCTGCGCCAGGGCGACATGGCCAACGAACCATCCGCCCAATCCAGCGATACCTGGATGCAACGCGCCTACACGCCGGCGCTCAGGTTGGCGTTGCGGTTCCGGACGGCCACGGTTCTTGGCTGCATCGTTGCCGTTCTGTCCAGCCTCCTTTTGGTACTGGTGCTGCCCATCGAACTATTTTCTTCCGGCCGAACCGAGGGCCTGCGCATCGACCTCACGCTAAACCAAAGCCCATCCACTGGCATCCTGTTCCGGGAAGCCCGGGCAATTGAGCAGGTGCTTGACGGCCATGTTTCCAGCGGGCACGTGGACAGTTATCAATCCACCCTCGGGTCGAGCAGCAGGAATTTCGGACCCGGCGCTTCCGATTCGTCGTACGACCGCGCCGGGTTCACCGTGATTCTGGCGGATGACGCACCCGCCGATTTGGACGAACAACTCCGCACCGCACTCCCAGGCGGCGAAAACGTGACCATCCGAGTGTTCGCAGACTCCGGCGGGCCACAGCGCGGAGGTCTAAGGTTGACCCTGACCGGCCCCAATTACGCCGACGTCCGTTCGGCTACCGACACGTTGCAGACTGCGATCGAGCGAGATCCCGGCGTACAGAACGTGCGAACGAACATAGTCGATGGCAGTGAAGAACTGACCATCACCATCAATCCGGACGACGCCGGGCGTCATGGGCTCTCGACGCAAAACGTGGCCAACCAAATCCGCATGTGGGTGTATGGAACCGACGTTGCTGAGGTCAATCTGACCGGCGAGAAACTGGATTTGGTTGTGCGGGGAGCCAAGTCAGCCATCGATGAACCCCTTGACCTACAGCAACTTCCGATCGCCGGGAATGGGGGCGCAGTGCCGTTGGGCAGCATCTCCGAAACCAAATTCACCGTCGGCCCCAACGTGGTAACCCACTACGACGGCAATCGGTCGGCCACCATCTCCGGCGGTCTCGTCGGTCGCGACGCCGGCGCTATCGGGGAACGCATCGACGCAATCGTCGCCGACACCGAACTCCCACCCGGTGTGCGGGTTCGCTCTGGCGGAGTGTTCAGCGACATCCGCGAGGAATTCAACAACGTCTACGTGGCAATGGTTATCGGCGTCTCGCTGGTATATCTGGTCATGGCGGCAACCCTGGGTTCGTTGAAGGTTCCATTCATCGTGGTTTTGAGTATGCCCCTGGCCGTGGTCGGCGCGCTGATTGCGCTCGTAGCAACCGACCGTTCCCTCAGCCTCCCGGCATTGATGGGTTTTCTGTTCCTCATCGGTATCGTAGTTACCAACGCGATCGTGCTGCTCACCTTTGTCGGTCAATTGCGCAACGCCGGCCGCAGCCCGTTGGATGCGGTGATGGAGGCCGGTCGCACCCGCCTGCGCCCCATCCTGATGACCGCGTTCACCACCATCCTGGCTCTGATTCCGCTGGCGTTCAGCGAATCTAGCGGTTTGGTGGGCGCGGAACTCGCTACCGTGGTAATCGGCGGGTTGGTGAGTTCAACTTTCCTGACCCTCGTGGCGGTGCCGGTCATCTACATGATGTTTGAAGAATCCATCCCCAATCTGTATCGCCGCACCGTTGCAATGGTCTCCCATCGGCAGGCACAGTTGGGAGGTGTCGCTGAACCGCAACAAACCAGCATTGACGACTGAGCTTCCAGCGCGAAAACTATTCCACAACCAGAGGCAATTGATTTGAAACTTCTACGTTTTATCGTTCCTTCCCGCCCGTTCAGGTCTGGCAAAGTCACAGTTTTAGCGGCCTGCGGTGGCTTACTGCTCGCCGCCGTTGCCTGCGGCGATCAATCCGACGTGGCGGCGACGCCCGAAACATCCGGAGGCGGGCCCCGGGGCAGTCGCGCGATTACTAACGAGTTTCAGGTGCGTGGCGAGCTGGTTTTCAAGACTCGAGCCAACTTGGCGTTCAAAGTCCGCGGGGAAGTCGGCGCGGTCAACGTCGCGGTGGGGGACCTGGTTTCTGAGGACGACGTACTGGCGACGCTGGACGCCGAATCCTTGACTGCTGTCGAGCGGGCTGCGGCGCAGGCCAAAGTCGATCTCGAAAAGGCCCAGGACGGACTCGATCAGGTAATGGGCCTGCAGTCCGACGACTCTCTGGTTAGGGCCCGCGCCGAAAGCGCACTGGCAAACGCAGAAATCGCACTGGAACGCGCTCAGGATAAGCTCGACGATTACCAACTGACCCACAACGTACAGTTGGGCGCCGCCCGCCAGGCTGTCGCAGACGCCAAAGCCAACGTTGACCGGGCTGAAGAGCAGGTTTCCGATTTCGCGGATGGTTACAGCGAGCAATTCGCCCAAGCCCTTGCCGTGCGTTCCCAGGCCAAGGCGGCCCTCGACTCCGCCGAAGACTCCGTAAATGATTTCCTCCCCAGGCACGACGAATCAATCGGGCAACTCAGTTCACGAATATCCCAAATGGAAGACGCTCTGGACACCGCCAGGGATGCCGTGCGCGATTTCGACGCCAATCACGCCAACCGACTGGCGGCGGCGCGGCAGCAACTTGCCAACGCCGAAATCAGGCTGGAAGCCGCCGAAGACCGATTCAACGATTTCCAGTCCACCATCTTTGGCGACGGGTTCAGGGGACTCGGTGATGGCGAGAACTTCGACGTGGTGCAATTCAACGCATTGCAAGGTGCGATAACGATCGCTCAACAGGCGGTCAACTCGTGGGAATCTGAAGTCAACAGCCTGATTGATGGGCCGAAAGAGGTTGACCGTTTGGCAGCCATCAGTCGCGTCGGCGAGCTGGAAGGCACTCTGGTTCGTCTGAACCGGGAACTCAACGATTCCCTGGCCGGCCCTGACAGCGATGAATCGCGCAGGTTGGAAGCCACGGTACAAATCGCCAGGTCTCGACTCAGTCGGGCCGACCGCGATTTGGCAGAAGCGGAACAGGGAGTCGACCAACTCGAACTGGCCAGGTTGCAAGCCTCTGCCGACAGCGCGCGCTTCTCATTGGATTCGGCTGTAACCCAGTTGGCCAGATTGGAGAAAGGACTGGATCAAGCCACGCTGGAATCCCTGACCAAAGAAGTGGCAACCGCTCAGGAGGCACGCGGCGAACTGGTGGCCGGCTCCGATCCCTCCGAAGTTGCCTTGGCGCAAGCCAACATTGACGCCGCCGCCGCAACCTACGAACGCGTGCTGGGCGACCTGGACGCTGCCATCCTCAATGCCCCCTTCGATGGCGTGGTTCGCCTGGTTACGATTGCTCCCGGCGACGCGGTTACCGTGGACGCCCGAGTTATCCAGGTGGTCGACCCTCAGGACGTGAGTGTGTTGGGACTGGTAGAGTCCAATTTCATCGATAGCATCGAACTGGGGAAGCCGGCCACGGTAACAATGTCATCTCTAGCGGGTGTCGAGTTCAATTCCAGGGTAACCGACATCAGCGACGACGCTCGCACCGAACGTGGCATCATCAGCTTCCCGGTGGTGTTTGACGTAACCGTGCCAAGCGGCGTTAGCGTACCCCCCTATCCGGGGTTGGTAACCACTACGGTGCGCCGGTAGGAATACCAAACATTATTGGGCCAGCGGCGCAGCGTTGGTCAGCGACCGGCGCCCGCAACCGCTGGCAGGATTTCAACAGATGCTAGATGGGCAACTTGGGTTCGTCGCCGTCGGGCACATCGATCTCGAAAGCATTGGCGTTGAAAGCGAGCAATGAGTAGTAGCCCAGCAGGGTGGTCAGTTCGGTCAGCCCCAGGGCTCCGAACTGGTCCAACGTCGCCTGGAAGGTAGCTTCGCTGACCCGGTGATTTTGGAATACCTCAGTGGCGTAGTTCACTACCGTTTGCTCGTCCGCCGGCAGCTGCGGCAATTGCTTGCCGTCCCGCAAGTTGTCCACAAACTCATCGCTGATGCCTTGCTGCCGAGCCCGTGCGGAATGAGCGTGCCAAATGTACTGGCAATCCATGTTGCGGGCGGTCAATATCATGGCTAGCTCCTGAATCTTCTTGGACAAAGAGGAATCATCCCGCAGGTAGTTGACCAATGAATTGGCGCGGCGGCGCATTTCGGGGCTGTTTATCATTACTGAACCGGGGCCGCTGGTCACCACGCCACCGGAGCCGGCCGTTTCCGCATCGAAGGCGCTTTGCAGAGCCGTCGGAACCTGGTCTCGTGTAACTGTTGGTGTTCGAACCATGATTTACCTCCCAAGAATTGGGTTACTGGTTGAGTTTTGGTGGCCGGCTGCGCGGCCTAACGGGTTCAGAGGGCACCGAAGCTATTGCAAAACTCTGGTGCCGAACCCGAATTGCCGGCATCATATCCGCCCCGTCCCACTGTGACAAGCATCGCCGGCATGCGCGCGGACCAGCAGCTAGTCGGCAACCGCCCGGTATCAATCTGGCACAATCCATAATAGAATATCTGACGTTGAAACAATCATCACGATGATCGTCGAGGAGACAAGGCCATGCCAACGGTGAATACAGTCCTGGGCCCAGTGGATACGGACGATCTCGGGTTCGTCCTGAGCCATGAACACGTGGGCACGAACGCCGCCGGTCTTCGCCACACCTATCCGGAATTCATCGACCGCGATGGCATCCGTGAGCAGTCTATCGCCGCCATGTCTGCTGTGCACGCCGACGGGGTGAGGACGATTGTTGATGTAAGCACCTTTGACCTGGGGCGCGACGTGAATCTGATTCGGGAAGTGTCCGAAGGCAGCGGGATGCAAATCATCGCGGCGACCGGCAACCACGTCGCGGTGCCCCGTCCGTTCGGCGACGTGCCTCCCGAAGCCATCGCTGAGTTGTACGTCAGGGAAATTGAAGAAGGCATTGAAGGCACCGGCATCAAGGCCGGCATCATCAAGGTTGCCAGCGACCGGGGCGGGATCACTCCACCACAGGAGGTAGTTCTCCGGGCGGCGGCCCGAGCCCAGAAATCTACCGGCGTGCCAATTTCAACCCACACCTGGTCGCCCGACCGCGTAGGTGAACAGCAGGTTCGGATTCTGGAAGAAGAAGGCGTCGACCTGGACAAGGTCTACATTGGGCACAGCAACGATGACACCGATATGGAATACCTGCTGGGCCTGCTCAACAAGGGCGTGTGGCTGGGATTGGACCGGTATCCGGGCGGCCTGACTCCAGGCACTCCGGACTGGGAACAGCGCACCGAGGTCGCCCGGAAACTGATGGACGCCGGGTTTACCAACCGGATTTTCCTGTCCCACGACTACTCGGTTCCCAAGGCCCGTTACGGCGCCGAGGTTCAGGAACAGCGGCGGCGCGCGAATCCCGACCGTTACAACTTCATCCCCAGGTATGTGTTGCCCCGCCTGAAAGCCCTGGGCGCATCGGATGCTGACATCCAGCAGATTACCGTGGGCAACGCCCGGCGCTTCTTCGCGGGAGCATGATCCAACCCGGGCCCTACGGACGACTCGGGCGGTAATGCTTGCATCGCTAACGAGTAGTCCTCGCTACAAATGGTATGTCTACGGCGTCATGGCGGTGGGCACCTTTGCCTCTGTGGTAGACCACGGCAGCGTGGGCGTGGCGCTGCCGACCATCGCCAGTCATTTCAGCACCGATATACCCAGCGTGCAGTGGCTGGTGATCGGCTATGCCATGACCATCATCGCACTGTTGCTACCGATGGGGCGGCTGGCCGACCTGATCGGCGCCAAGAAGGTGTACATAATTGGCTCGCTGGTTTTCGTAGCGGGCGCAATATCATCGGGCGCGTCCAACGATCTGGCGGTGCTCATCACGTCCCGTATCGTCCAGGGAGCCGGCGCCGCCATGACCCAGGGCACTGGCATGGCCATCGTCGTTGGCGCATTCCCGCCGGCCGAACGCGGCAAAGCCATCGGGCTCATAATGACAATGGTCGGGACTGGGGCGGTAGCCGGCCCGGCCCTCGGTGGACTTTTGGTAGACGCACTGGGTTGGCGCTCGGTGTTCTTCGCTGTAGTGCCGCTGGTTCTGGTCAGTATTGGATTATGCCTTCTAATCCTGGCCGAACAGGTGCGGACGCTAAGCGCCAGTCGACGACCGGCCCGGTTCGATTGGCTGGGCGCCGTAATGTCATCCGGAGCGCTGCTTGCGCTGTTGCTAGGCATTACCAACGCGCATCGTGTGGGCTGGACGTCGCCGCCGATTTTGGCGGCAGCCGTAGCTTTCGTCGTACTGCTGGCCAGCTTCGTCTGGTGGGAACTGCGGCACACGAGCCCAATGCTGCAGCTGCGGTTCTTCCAGCGCAAGAATTTTTCTCAGGGCGTGTCGGCCAACTTCCTGATGTTTACGGGCAGTTCAGCGGTGCTTTTCATGACGCCGTTTTACCTGCAAAACGTGCTGGGCTACCGACCGTCGGTCGCCGGTTTGGCTGTGGTACCCGGAGCCATCTGCATGGCGCTGCTGGGGCTGATCAGCGGGCGGCTATCAGATCGGTTTGGGTGGAGGAAGTTCACCGTCGGCGGCCTGATCCTGTCAACCACCGGAATCTCGACACTATCGCGCCTGTCCGAAGATTCTTCTCTTGTTATGGTGATTCCGGCGTTGATGCTGCTGAGTTGCGGAATGGGTACGTTCTACTCGGCCAATTCCAGTTCAATCCTCAGCGCGGTGGAGCGAGAAAGCCACGGTGTCATCTCGGCTCTGGTTAATCTGATTCGTAACGCCGGCAACGTGGTGAGCGTGGCGGTTTGCACTGCCATCGTAACCGCGACGATGGCCGCAATGGGCCATGAACCCACCCTGGACGCCGTGCGGAGCGGCACATCGGTAGGAGTCGAGCAAGCCTTCACCACCGGGCTCAGGTACGCCTATTTCGCCATGGCGGGTTCGCTGTTGCTGGCCATGTTTATCTCGGCGTTGCCCTTGCGCGGGGCGGAGCAGCCGGAATACGCCGTCGCCCCAGCGGAGACCTAAACCGAACCCACCGTTGGCCGACAGTCCGCGTTGGCCGGTCAGGCTTGCCGGAGTTTGGGCGCTACCATCGCCAGCACCAGCACCAGCACGATGCCGGTCACGCCGACCACCTGCGCCGCGCCGGGCGCTCCCCACAAGCCGGCGAATGCACCGGCCCCCATGCTGCCGAAGCTGAACGCCAGGATCGCAAACGAACGCAGACCCATCACTCGTCCTCTGAAGCGCGCATCGGTGGTGCGCAACAGCAGCGTCAGAATCAGCACCTGGGTTGAGGCGAACGACATACCTATCAGCACCAGAATTATCATCGATAGCGCAAAGGATTGGGAAAAGGAAATTGCCAGCACGGTAACATGCCACATGATCACGGCCGTGATGAGCAACTTGCCTACGCTGCGCAGGCTGGGCAACATCGCCAACCCGACCGAACCGGTCAGCGCACCAGCGCCGAAGGCAAACAGCAGCAGACCCAATCCCACCGAGTCAGTCCCCAAAACATCGCGGGCGAAGATGGGCGCCAAACTGGTATGGAACGTCCAACCAGCCAGATTAATTATTACCGCAACCAGTAACACGGCCCAGATCACCTGGTTCCCCTTCGCATATTTGAGACCGTCCGCCACCGTCCGCAACACCGATTCGCGGCGCCGGTCGGCACGGGCTGGAGCGAGTCGGATTGCCAGCGCCGATATACCGCTCAGCATGTACAGCGACGCGATCGCCATGTACGCGCCCTGCGGCCCAAATCCCTTGAACAACACTCCGCCTACCACCGGGCCCACCAGCATCGCGATGTTCATCGCCACCGTGTTGAAGGCGGCCCCGTTGCTGACCCGTTCGGCGGGCAGCGTGTCCCCGATCATGGATTGTGCCGTTGGCATCTGAAACAGCCTGACCACACCCATGACCATCGTAATCGCGAAAATGTGCCAGACTTCCAGAAAACCCGTCAGGATCAGGGTCAACATCACAATACCCAGCAAACCCATGACGAATTCCACCGTTGCCAGCAGCACGTTTCTGGGCAGGCGGTCGGCGATGGCTCCGGCAAACAGGGCCAGGAAGTTCAACGCCATGCGCGCTGCTGCAATCGAACCCACCAGGAACGGCGAGTCTGTTAGGGTCAGTACAAACCAGCCGAGCACCGCCGACTCCATCTGGGTGCCCATGCCAACCAGTGTGGTAGAGGTCCACACGAACGCGAAATCGCGATACCGGAAAATCCCGAGCGGTATGGCCGCCTGGCTCAAGGTCGCCGAGATTTTCAAGCTGCCACCAGAAGGAAGACTGTGCACCGGAAGGAACCGCCCAAGCGCAGACACATTCTGCCGCCGGGAGTCAGGTACTGCCGGGCCTCACGACTAACCAAGGCGAGCGACTTCCCGGGCTAGCTCCATCAACTGTTCATCGGAACCGCGATCGCCCAACAGGGACAAACCCACCGGCAGGCCATCCACCACACCGAGTGGCAACGTCAGTTGCGGCCGGCCAGTGTTGCCGGCAATGGAAGTCAGCGCGCTGTTGCGTAGCCGCAGGGAATGTCGTTCCGAAACCGGCTGTCCGACGAGGGGCGCCGGCCCGACCGTAGTCGGCAGACACATTACGGTTTGCTGATCAGCAAACACCTCGTCCATACGCGCAATCACCGCATCCCGACCAGACTGGCCATCAGCAACCTGGGAATCGGTTATCGACCGGCCCATCACGTAGCGGTCTGACACCTCAAAACTGAACGCCGGATTGACCTCATCGATCCACTCCCTGATTGATTCCCAAGCCTCCCGACTCTGCAAAATCTGCTGGTGTCCCGACCAATCGGTGAGACTGGTTGGCGACAGGCGCTGGGTTGACACGGAATCGAATAGCGAAGTGATCGTGTCCGCAATTGCTAGCAGGGCCGCGCGCACTGGCGGTTCGGCCAGCTCAAACGCATCATCCGCTATGACCAGATTGCGGGGGCGTTCCGTCGCTGGTTGCGGCGGCAACAACACGGCGCCCACTCGGGCGAATGTGTCGGCATCGCGGGCAAACCAACCGATGGTGTCAAAGGTGGGCGCTTGCAGCAGCATTCCGTCTCTCGGGATCCTGCCGTGGGTGGGGCGCAATCCATACAGGCCACAAAAGCTGGCTGGAACCCTCACCGAGCCGCCGGTGTCCGAACCTAACGCAAAGTCGACCAGTTCTCCAGCCACCGCCGACGCCGAACCGCTGGAAGAACCACCCGGCACGCGTCCCGGAGCGCGCGGGTTAATGGGCGTCCCGTAGTGGACATTCTCGCCAAAGATACCCCTGGTCAGTTCATCGGTGATGGTCTTGCCCACCATGGTGGCGCCGGCATTCACCAGTTGTTGGACCACCCAGGCGTTGGCTTCGGCGGGCGAGTGGGTGGCCTTCCAGTTGGGATTACCACATCCGGTCACATGACCCACCACATCGAATATATCCTTGGCGGCAAATGTCAGACCGGCAAGGGATCCGGTGGGAGCGCCCCCCAACCAGGCTTCGCTGTCGTGGCAAAAAGCGTTGAGCGGATCATTTATGGTGCGAGATGCTTGTGTCATGGTAGATCCCAAATCCGACCTACAACATCGCTTCGTTGACGGTAACGCCGAAGCCGGGTCGGTCTGACGCCATGATATACCCATCCACTGGCGCCGGCTCGTCCAACCGGAACACATCTCGCTCTGAACAGATGTGATCCGACCGGATATACGGCGGTAATGTCGGTAATTCTCATGGAATGGCGTTTGCGACCATCACCCTGGAACCGATTGCGATTGACCGCCGGTGAAACTCCGCCACACGTTAGCTGACCGGGCCGCCCAGGGGCGCGCGTGGCGCCTCGCTCTCCAGGAACCTGCCATAGCCAGGTTTCTGTTGCAACGCGCCATCCCTCAACAGCACCTGACCGCGCAGGAGCGTCATCCACGGGCGCCCGTTCACCTGCCAACCCTCGAACAGCGTGTAGCCGGAGTTGCCGTGGTGGTCTCGGGCCGTAACCACCCGGTCGCCATTGGGGTCCACAATCAGCAGGTCAGCGTCGGAGCCAATCTGAATCACTCCCTTGCGTGGGTACAAACCGAAGATTCGGGCCGGGTTCTCGGCCATGACGCGGGCTAACCACCAGATGGGCAACCCGCGTTTCACCACTCCTTCGCTGTACATCAACGGTACGATGGTTTCGATGCCCGGCGAACCGAATGGCACCGATCGCCCCTCGGCATCGACGAAAATGTTGTCCCAGCCCACTTGCTTCAATTCCTGTGGATATGGGGCGTGATCGCTTGATACGATGGAGATGTTGCCCTGGTGCAAGCCTTGCCACAGGGAGTCGCGGTCGGGTCCGTCCTCGGGTCGCAGCGGCGGACCAATCTTCGCCAGCGGACCGTATTCGGCCATCTGGGCATCAGACAACAGCAGGTACTGTGGGCAAGTTTCCGTCCACACCGCCTGCCCTTGACTCTGGGCCTGCTTGATGCGTTCCAGACCTAATTGCGTGCTCAGGTGCACCACGTAGGTCGGGCAGCGGGTCGCCGCGCTCATCTTGACCGCGCGATTAATAGCCTCTTCTTCCGCCCAATCGGGGCATGCCGACGGGAAATCGGTGGGGTGCGTGTGTCCGTCGGCAATCAGCTTGTTTTCCAAGTATTCGATGATGTTGCCGCTCTCACAATGCAACTGCAGCACCCCGCCACCACGAGACACCATATCCATGGCCTCGCAAATATAGTCGTCGTCACACATACGGAAGGGACGCTTTTTGTAGGTCATAAACATCTTGAAGGACTTGACGCCCAAATCGAAGGCCTCGGGCAATCCCGCCAGGATGCTCGGGCGGTTTTGGAGGATGAAGTGGAACGCAAAGTCGGTCAATGCGTTCTGTTCAACTTGCTCCCGCGTCCGGTGTAAGGCCTGCGGGAGTGTTTCGTCGCCCTCCAGATTGTAGGTGCCGAAAGGCACCAACGTAGTCAAACCGGCGTGCGCGGCAGCCAGCGACCCCAGCGCGTAGTTGTCGTGCCCGTCCAGATGCACGTGGCTGTCGATGAGACCCGGCAGCACAAATTTGCCCGACGCATCGATGTAGTTGTCCGCCGGCGGCAGGTATTGTTCCGGCCCAATCGCGACTATCTTTTCGCCGGCAATGGCGATCGAACCCTCGTACACCTGGGACGACGTGACGATTTGCCCGCCGACGATAACCGTATCCACGCGTGTTGCGGCCATGACTGCACCTCGCTTGCCGGGTTGCATCCAACCGCCCATTCCGACCACGCTCGCCGACGAATGCGACCGGAAATCAACCGGTTGGCTCTAATTGTCTAATGGCTCACGCCGTTCCCGCTTTAATCTGTCATTGCGAGGAGCACCCGCTCATCCCGAGCTAGTCGAGGGACGTGGCAATCTCGATGAGGCCGAACACACGTCGACGAACCGCCGTTGCTACGGCGACGAGATTGCCACGCTACGCTCGCAATGACAAATTGGATATGCATGAGGTCCAATTGGTACTGGGACGCCCCGAATCATACCCGCCGCACCGATTGGCGACAAGGGTTGACCGGGTGGCAGACCGTCAACATCGCCCGGTTTCACAACCTAGAAAATGCCCTGCGGCTCCAAACCCAATAGATACTGGCCGGCGGTTTCGAAGTGCACGTGGTGACCCTGGGTGTGCTGCGTAATTACGTGGATGTCCTGGAACCGGCGCTGGATCGGGTTGGACTCGAAAATCGCGCCGGCGCCGCACAGGGTGTACGCGGTATCCACCACCTGCGCCGACATCCGGATGGCGTGGGTGGCGGCGACCCGCAGCTGTATCCGCTGTTCGACCTGCAGGCTGCGTTCCCGGCAAGCAGCATCCCATACGGCGGCGTGGCTGTCCCGCAAAAACGCGCGGGCCGACTGGTGGATGGCGTGGGCTTCACCGATGGCGCGCTGGGCGGTTTGATGGTCGCGCAGGACGACTTGGGAGCGCCCAGGCAACCGGTCGCCGGCCTGGGCGATGGCGATCTCCAGGCTCTTCCTGGCCACCCCGAGCGCAACAGTTGCAAATCCGGTGGCGAACAGTAGAGTCCGGGGGATGCAGTACAGCGGCCCACTTTCGAACGACTGGCCTTCCGGGTCGTAAACGCGCTCCTCCGGAACGAAATGGTCATCCACCTGAAAACTGAAACTGCCGGTCCCCCGCAGTCCGGGAACGTGCCACAGGTCCACCATACGCACGTCGGCTTTTGGCATCAGAAGTATCTTGGTTCCGGCCCGGTTGCGAGCGGCGTCGCCGTTCTGTCCCGGTTCCCCCACCGGAGCCAGCGCGCCAATCCAGGTGGCGTGGTCGCTGCCGCTACTGAAATTCCAGTGCCCACTCAGGCGGTAGCCGCCATCAGTTGGCACGGCCCGAGATGCCGCAGTGGGTGGGCCGTTGGTGACCACCCCCCTGGGATCGTCCCAAATCTCATGGGCAGTGGCGGCCGGCATTCTGGACGCGCTGGTAGAAAATACGTTGTTCTGGTTGAGGCACCAGGCGGTGCTGGCGTCCACTCCGGCGAAAACCTCCAGGATGCTCAGGAAATCGGGGTGCTGAAGCTCCGCGCCGCCCAAAGAGCGGGGCAGGAGCAGCCTAAACAACCCTTCGTCGGCCATCTCGTTCGCCAACTCGGTCGGCAACTGTCGGTCGGCGTCAATGCGGTCGGCGTCGATTGCAACTTGTTCTGCCATGCGGCGCGCGGTGGTAAGGTAATGTGCGGTGTCGTGGGTTTGGATGGCCATCGTTGTTTTCGCTCTCAGTCTGGATTTGTCGTCGCAATCTTGCGCTGGATAACTACGGTACATTGGCACAACATCGGTGTCAAAGGACGCCGCGGAATCTTCCGGGTCTATCCATTGTCCACCCAAATAGATTCTCCACTCACCCTGAGCTTGTCGAAAGGCCGTCCACTAATTCCTGGACAAACTCGCCATTAATGGACTACCCAATTGCCTGCGGATAATCGACAGACCTCGGGGAAATTTCGCTCCCGGCTACGTCGCTACTCGCGCGATCCTTATGGGCGGCGCGTATTTACGCAGGTATTTGCAAGGTCAGCCCCACACAGTCATTATGTATCCCACTGGCGGCGCTAGAGTTCTTGGCCAAATGCCGGTTTTGCATCCTTCACCCAAAAAGGGGAAAGCTATGTTTGAGGGTTTCGAGCAATTACAAATTCAAACCGGCGGCACCACCATTAACGTGGTCAAGGGCGGCAGCGGCCCCCCGTTGCTGCTGCTTCACGGCTACCCCCAGACTCATACCATGTGGCACAAGGTGGCCCCGCGGCTGGCCGAGGACTTTACGGTGGTGGCGGGTGACCTGCGGGGTTACGGCGACAGTGGTAAGCCCGCCGGCGCCCCCGACCATCTTAACTATTCCAAGCGTGCAATGGCTCAGGATCAGGTCGACGTTATGACGCACCTTGGCTTCGACACATTTTTGCTGGGCAGCCACGACCGGGGCGCCCGCGTCGCTCACCGCCTGACCAAAGACCACCCCGAGCGCGTCCTGAAACTGGCGACGTTGGACATCGTGCCGACACGTCATATGTTCAGCATGGTGAACCAGGCGATGGCGACCAATACCTACCACTGGTTTTTCCTGATTCAGCCCTTCGACTTTCCGGAGCGCGTGATCGGCGCCGACCCGGATTACTTCATCCGATCCCGCTTCATGCGGGCGGACAATGCCGAGACGGTATTCCCTTCCGAGGCTATCGAAGAATACGTCCGTTGTTTCTACGACCCCGCGGCCATCCACGGCGCGTGCGAGGACTATCGCGCCGGCGCCAGCATTGACCTGGTGCATGACGAAGCAGATTTTGACAACAAGGTGAATTGTCCCCACCTGGCGTTATGGAGTTCCACCGGCTACGTGGGGCGGACGCAGGACGTTTTGCAGGTTTGGCGGGACTACTCCAACAACGTTGAGGGACAGTCGCTACCCTGCGGCCATTACATCGCCGAAGAACTGCCCGACGACGCCTACCGCCTGCTGCACGAATTTTTTAGCCGGTAAAGGCCGCCAGCTAAGCCCGGAAATCCAAAATGGTGGAGGGGATCATGGCATCCCATTACCTGGACCAACTCGCCGAATTCGTTGCCACTGTCCGCCTGGAAGACCTCGCGGGCTCCACTGTCGCGGCGGCCAAAGACGTGGTGCTGGACACCATTGGCGCCATTTCCGCCGGCAGCCGCCAGCCAGAAAACGCCAACCTGGCCCAACTGGCGGCCAAGATGAGCGGCCCTGGGAACGCCACCATCCTTGGACACGCCCGCAAGACGCAGCCGGTATGGGCCACGCTCGTGAACGCCACCGCCGGCGTCGCCTTGGAGATGGATGAAGGCAACCGACTGGGCGGCGGGCATCCTTCCATCCACGTAACGCCTGGGGCCATCGCGGTCGGCGAAGATTTAGGCCGCACCGGTAAAGAGGTTCTGGAAAGCATCATCGTCGGGTATGAAGTTATCTCCCGTATCGGCACCGCCACCCAGGTGCGCCCCGAGGTTCATTCCCACGGAACCTGGGGCACCATCGGCACGGCGGCGGCGGCGTCTCGCCTGTTGCGATTCGATCCTACCGAGACCCGTCTGGCAATGAACCTGGCCATGTCGATGAGCCCAGCCAACACCTGGACACCCTGCCTGGAAGGCGCCACGGTGCGAAACCTGTACCCGGGCCGCTCCGGATTCCAGGGTATCATGGCGGCGTACCTGAGCCAGTGCGGCTTTACCGCCATTGACGATGGCCCGGCCGACCTGTACGGCAGTTTCCTGGGAGACGGCTTCGACCCCAACGCGGTGGTTGACGGTCTGGGTACACCGGGGCAGTTTCGCATCGAGCAGAATTACTTCAAGCTGCACGCCTGCTGCCTGTACAACCATCCGGTGCTGGACGCCGTGCAAAACCTGCTGCGCCAGGAAACCTTCACCGCCGCTCAGGTCGACCGGATTACGGTGGACGCCCCGTCCATCGTGCAGATCATGACCAACCCTGAACCTGACAACATGCTGTCGGCCAAGTTCTCCATCCCCTACGCGGTGGCCGCCGCCATCCACTACGGAGTAACCGACGTAACCGCATTCTATCCCGATCGGGTCGACAACGACGACGTCAGGAGTCTGGCCCACCGCATCGAGGTGGTCGCTGACGATCAGATGAGCCTCCGTCGTTACGATTACCCCGCTGCCCGAGTTGTCGTACATCTGAAGAATCAACGCGTTCTGGCATCAGACGTCACCAGCCAGCACGGAGATTATTCCAACCCGGCGTCGCGCGAAGAATTGCTCGGCAAGTTTCACCTGCTGTCGCGGGAAACTTTAGGCCAGCAACGGATGCAACAGGTAATCGAAATGGTCTCCCGCCTGGACGAGCTGGAACATATCAACGAACTGACCGAGTTGTTGTCCGGGCCGACCTGAACCTCACGGCGTTTGTAGAATTGCACCGGTTCGGTTAAAATTGCAACCGCGTCGCACCGGCGATGCAGTGCCGGGCCGTCGACGCCGTGGCCAACTCTACGCCCCCACCCAATCCGCCGGTCATCGACGGACTTTGGCTCGAACAGGAGCATAACCAAATGCCCGGCACTCTGATAACCGAAGAAATCGCCTCCCTCATCGGGCAGGAAACCGCACCGGAGCGTAACCGTTTTCCCATTAGCGCTGAGATGGCATACGACGTGGCCGATGCCATCGAGGATCTTAACCCGCTGTATGTCGACGCCGACTACGCCCAGCGCAGCCGTTTCGGTGGCCTGCTGTGCCCTCCACTGGCCGCCTGGAAAGATATCGCGCCGCCGATCGGGTACTTTGGCGCCGGCCAGGAATGGCACTTCGAGGTGCCGCTGCCGTTCAACAGCTACGGACTCAACGGCGGCAGCGACTGGCAATTTCTGGCGCCGGCCTACGTCGGTTCCTGGGTAACCAGGCAGTTTCGCGTGCTGGACATTTTCGAGAAGCAGGGACGTTCCGGCCCGCTGGTGTTCATAGTGCGCGAGGAGACGCAGAGCGACCAGCATAGCACCAGGTTGAGCACTGCCAAACGAGTCAGCATCCATCGGGCGTTGCCGGCCGGCGAACAACCAAACGACGTGGCGCTAGTATCCGAAACGCTGACCACAGTGCCGGTGGCGCCGCCAGATCCGGAGGTCATCCTCGCCAAGCCGGTACCCAATCCCTCGGCCCAGCGTTACTTCGAGGACATTGCGGTGGGAATGGATCTGCCCACGGTAGTCAAGGGGCCGATGACCACCACGCATCTGATCAGGTGGGCCGCGGCCAACGGCAACTACGCCCGCATCCATTGGGATTTGCCCTTTGCCCAGCTGCACCAGGGTTTGCCCAATGTGGTGGTGAACGGTTCGCTGAAAAACCAGTATCTGGGCCAACTGCTCCTCGACTTTGCCGGCGAGGAAGGGTGGTTCAAGCGGTTCTACGTGCAGCACCGCGGCATGGACTTCCCCGGGGACACGCTGACCATCTTCGGCACCGTAACCGACACGCGGGAAGGCGACGGCTACGGTTACGTCGATTGCCAGGTTGCGCTGCAAAACGACCGTGGCGGTCAGACGGCGTCGGGCACCGCAATGGTGGTGCTACCTAAACGCGGCCAGTCGTTGCCGCTGGTCTGGGAAGAGGATGCCTGGTGATGCCCGGCATTCTTGACGGGATTCGCGTGCTGGAAATGGGAGGCCATGTTTCGGCTCCCTTTTGTGCCAAGCTGCTCGCCGACTACGGCGCGGACGTCATCAAGATTGAACCCCCCGGCATCGGCGACGAAGCCCGACGCATGGGGCCCTTCGTTGGCGACGATCCTCACCCCGACAAAAGCATACCGTTCCTGTACCTCAATACCAACAAGCGCGGTGTAACACTAAACCCAGAGACATCCGCCGGACTGAAGCTGTTGGCGCGGTTGCTAGAAGACGCCGATGTCCTGGTCGCTAACTTCGCGCCCAACCAGCAACCGGTGCCCGAGCTGAAATCGGATCACCTGACCATTACCTACCCACATCTGATTGCTACGTCCATCACGCCCTTTGGCCAATACGGGCCACACCGCGACTTCAAAGGCCCCGACATCGTTGCCTACGCAATGAGCGGATTGATGTACCACTCCGGGGACTCAGACCGGGAACCGTTACGCAACGCCCTGAATCAATCCTTCTACGTGGCCGGCGTCAACGCGGCGGTGGCAACCACAGCGGCGCTGTTCCAACGCCTGACCACCGGACAAGGCCAATCTGTCGACGTGTCCACCGTGGAGTGCCTGGCGTCGCACCTGGTGCAGGCGGTTCCCTATTACAACTACATGGGGGCCATCAAAGGCCGGCGCCCGGTGCGTGGTTCCGGGTTCGAGGAGCTGATACCGGCCAAAGATGGTTACGTCATACCATCGGTGCAGGGTTCGCAACCGTGGGCAACCGTCGCCGACCTGATTGGCCTGGAAGAGTTGAAGGACGAACGTTTCGCCACCGGCGCCGGGCGCATCGAGTTCGGGGAAGAGCTGAACGAACTGCTACTACGAGGATTGTCCCAATGGGATCGCAAACCCCTGCACCAGGCTTCCGGAGAGCGGCGGCTGGTTTTCGGAATGGCGCAAGATGCGGGCGACTTGTACGAATGCGAACACCTGCGAGAACGAGATTTCTTTGCGTCGGTAACCCATCCGGTGGCCGGCACCGCCAACTACCCCGGCCTGGGACCGAAACTGTCCGGAATGGAATTTTCCATCCGGCGACCTGCCCCGTTGCTCGGGCAACACAACGTTGAAATCTACGGCGACGATTTGGGCTACTCGACAGACGGGATTATTCAATTGAGGGCTACCGGCACCATCTGATGTATTGCGCCTGCCGCCACCATCGACCGAGGACCGCGTCATGACAACACTGCCGTTGGATGGCATCCGCGTCGTCGACCTCAGCCGGGTGTTTGCAATGCCCTACTGCGGCGCCTACCTCGCCGACCTGGGCGCCGAGGTCATCAAGATTGACACCCATCACAACCAGTTTGTCGATACAACCCGCACGCTGAATGGCCCCTATCCCGACAACGACCCTGGCGAGTTGTACTGGGAACGCGGCGGCACATTCCAGACCCTGAATCGTGGCAAACTCAGCCTGACCCTCGACCTGCGTTCCGAAGCCGCGCTGCAGGTATTGCAGCAGCTGGTCAGCGTGTCCGATGTGGTGCTGGAAAACTTCACGCCCCGCGTGATGCGCCGATTCGGACTGGACTACGCGCGTCTGAAAACCCACAAACCAGATCTCATCATGGTGTCCAACACCGGATACGGGCACTCTGGCCCCTGGACGGATTTCGGCGCGATGGCCACCGCACTGGAACCAACTCACGGCACCGGGGCATTCATGGGCTACCTGGATGTTGACGCCGACGGCCGTTCGTCTCCCGGCACCGTGCCCAACAAGATTGCCAACTCCTACACCGACTTCCTGGCCAGCTGGACTGCGCAACTCGCGGTGCTGGCCAGCCTGTTCCACCGCGCGCGCACCGGACATGGCATGTGGGTCGACCTGGCAATGTACCAGGTGGGCGTTTCGTTCATCGGTGAAGGATTGCTGGATTACGCGTTCAACGGCCGCCGTACTCGTCGGCTCGGCAACCGACACGAGCATTTTTCGCCCCACGGTTGCTACCCCTGTCGGGGCGATGACGAATGGGTGGTTATCGCCGTGCGCGATGACATCGAGTGGAACGCGCTGTGTTCGGCGTTGGACACTCCGGAGGTCGCACACGACCCCAGGTTTGTCGATGCAATCGTTCGCCACCAGCACCAGGACGAACTTGACGCGATAATCAATGACTGGACTTCATCCAAAACCCAATTACAGGTAATGGAACTGTTGCAGAACCGAGGGGTGCCGGCGGGGCCGGTGCTGGACGGCAAGGGTTTGTTGGCCGACCCCCACCTGCGCGACAGGCGGTATTTTGAATCCGTAGACCACCATCCCGATACGGGCCTGGGACGCCGCGAATACGTGAGCCGGGGATGGAAATTGTCCGGTAACGACATCCGCATCAGGAAATCAGCGCCCCTGCTAGGCGAGGACAACAACTACGTGCTGTCTGGTGTATTGGGGCTGCCCGAATCACAGATTTACGACCTGGAAAACAGCAACGCCATCGGACGCACGCTGCAAGGGTCCAGTGTCCCGCCGGCCGTGCCCCTGGACCGGCAGGTAGAATTGGGGTGGACCGTCGCCTACGACTCGAATTTCCGTAACCTCCGGTCCGCACGGCGCGATCGGGATTGAACCAGGATTGACGCGTCCAATTAGGCCATCACCGGTCAACCATTCCAAAAATTTTTACCCGATTCGGGACGTGCTATCTGAACACCCCCGTTTGGCAGCCCCCGTGGTGGGCCGGAATGAAATTGGACGCGCAAGGATACATGGCAGGCCGGCCCCAATGTCCTATAATCCAGCATATTTCGTTGCAATGATTGTTGTGAAGGGAGCGTAAACGCGATGCTTGAGCTGAGGACGGTATCAGATGCAGAATTCGTTGAGTGGCTACATTCTGAATCGCGGTCTCACGGCAACCGCCTGAACCATGACCCGGAGGAATTCAGGCCGCATTTTGATCTGGCTCGGTCCATCGCGGTGTTCGACCAGGGAAAAATAGTGGGCGGTTCGCATTCTCATTTTCTCGAGATGTCCCTGCCAGGGGCGTCAGCATATATCGCCGGCGTGTCCAACGTGGCAGTGCAACCTACGCATACCCGCCGGGGTATTATGACTCGAATAATGCGCTATCAGTTCAACGATTTCCATGAACGCGGCGAGCCCCTGTCCGCGCTGTTCGCTTCCCAAAGCATAATCTACGGCAGGTTTGGTTATGGCGTCGGTTCTTTGCACGAGCGCTGGTCGATTGAACGCCACCACAACGCTTACGCCCGTCCATTTGAAGGTAGCGGTCGCATTGTGTTTGTCGACCCGGTGGATATTACCAGGGAGTTCCCCGAAGTGTTCCGTCGTAGCACCCTCGGCCGGCCCGCCGTTTTTCAAAGGGCCATGCACCACTGGCAACGGGATTCCCGGGCGCCGGAACACCGTCAGGGTGGTCAGGGCGGCCTCTTTTATGCTGCTTACGAAGTAGACGGGCGGGTGGACGGTTACGCTACCTACCGCACCAGCGGGACAACCCTGACGGTGAACGAGTTAATGGCAACCACGGTGGAAGCTAACGCTGCTCTGTGGAGATTTTGCTTCGAGATCGACCTCATGACCGTTACCGAAGCGATACGCCGCCCAGTGGACGACCCCATGCCATGGATGTTGGCCGACACCCGACGGCTGCAGCGGATATCCCGAGACGGCGTGTGGGTACGCATCATCGATGTCGCTGCGGCCCTCCAGCTACGCCGTTACCTGCAAAATGACCGCCTGGTGATCGACGTGCGAGACGATTTCTGTCCCTGGAACCAGCGGCGGTTCGAGTTGGAATCTTTTCCTGACGGGGCCAGCTGCTGTGCCACTGAATCGTCTCCAGATTTGGCAATTGGGGTTTCCGCGTTGGCCTCGACGTACATGGGTGCGGTCAGTTTCAGCACGCTTGCAATGGCCGGCCTGGTGGAAGAGCGTTCCCCGGGCGCATTGTTGCGCGCCGATCGTATGTTCGCTGCCGAGCGACAACCCTGGACCCCACACAACTTCTGACGTCGCGTTGGCTCCCTCGGTGCCGGCTGCGACTCGCCGGCCCGTGCCAACGCCTGCCGGGACCCAATCAGACGCCCCCGGCAGACGTTGGGCAATCTAACGAGTTCCCACGGCACCGTCCGCACGGGCGAGTCCAGCCAACGTCCCGGCTCGGTTAGTGTCCGCCTGGCGATTACCGGGCAGACGGTGTAGCCTGACTCCATCCAAGGAGGTCGAAATGTCCGATTTAACCAACGAAGATGTGCGGGCTTTGGCCAAGGCAGTTAACCTGACTTTGGACGAACCTGAACTCAGCCAGGTGACACACAGCCTGAATGCGATGCTGGAATCAATTGCGGAGATCAACCCTCCGGGCTTCAACCTGGAGGAGTACGTCGCCGTAGCCCAACCCGCGGACCTGGAGGATTAGTATGGTTGCCCACGAAATACCGTTCATGCCCGCGTCAGAATTGGCGCAGTCTATTCGCCAACGCCAGATATCACCGGTGGAAGCAGTTGACGCCTACCTGGACCGGATCGACGCCGTGGGGAGCCAGCTCAACGCCTTCATCACCATTTGCGCCGATGAAGCCCGGGCGGAAGCCAAACGACTGGAAGCCGAACTGGTTGCCGGCAACGTGCTCGGCCCGCTCCACGGCGTGCCCGTTGGAGTCAAGGATCAGATCCATACCGCCGGCATACGGACCACTGATGCGTCCAAAATTCGCGCCGATTTCGTACCTGGTAAGGACGCGACAGTTGTGGCCCGTCTCAAGGCGGCCGGAGCCATCATCATCGGCAAAACCAATATGAGCGAATTCGCCTTGGGGGATCCGATCAGCTCCTGGTTCGGCGCTGCCCGCAACCCGTGGGACACCCGACGTAACCCGGGCACCTCCAGCACCGGCAGCGGTTCTGCTACCGCCGGGTTCCTGTGCGCAACTGCCCTTGGCGAGGACACGGGCGGGTCCATTCGTGGACCCGCCGCCAACAGCGGACTAGTGGGCATCCGCCCGACCTGGGGCCGGGTCAGTCGCGCCGGCGTGGACGGAGCCAGCTGGTCGGTTGATACCATCGGCCCCATCTCGCGCACCGTAACTGACTGCGCGCTGACGCTGGGCGCCATTGCCGGCTACGACCCCCTGGACCGCTATAGCCGCCGCGAGCCGGTTCCTGATTACACCTCCGATCTCGACGCCGGCGTGTCCGGAATGCGTATCGGCGTGGTGCAGGAACTGATGGGAGGGCACGGCCTGACTCTCAATGAACAAAGTGCGGCAGCGGTAGAAGCCGCCATCGGAGTATTTCGAGATTTGGGCGCCACCGTAGTCCCGGTCAGCTTGCCGCTGGCGGCGGTTACCGGCCCAATTGTCCGCACTATTACCAGCACCGAACGAGTTAGCCTAAACCCGGAATGGATGCGAGAACGGTTTGAGGACTACCACCCCAACACGCGGGTGGCATTCGCGGTGGGCAATCTGATACCTGCCCAAGCATATTACAAAGCGCTGAAACTCAGGGCGCTCATTCGACGCCAGGTATTTCACATGTTCCGGGAAGTCGACCTGTTGCTGCAACCCACGTCGACTGGCCCGGCCGGTTTGTTGTCGGACGAACCCAGCGTTGTTAGCAACAAAGAGATGGCCGCATCAGCGTTGCGGGAAGGAAGCTTCCGAGGGCTGTATAGCCTCAGTGGTTGCCCAGCGCTGAGCATTCCATGCGGGTTCACCCAGGATGGCGACGGCGGCTTGCCGCTGGCGTTGCAGATCGCCGGTCCGCAACTCGGCGAAACCAACGTGCTCCGGGCAGCATTCGCCTACGAACAAGCCACCCCCTGGCATTTGCGCCGCCCTCCATCGCTGTGAAGGTGAAGCCGATGATGGTTGGGGCGCCATCAATCGGCTTTTTACCGCATGCGAGTTAGATGCCAACGGACGGGCCCAGTTCGTAAGCCGAGACGACCTTGCGGCAGCAATGGGCTAGCTTTAGGCACTACTTACCGCCAGAGCGCCAACCGCAACAGTAGTTAGACCCACGTCCAGGTGCCTCCAGGTAACTCCGCGATCCTCGCTGCGGAACAACCCTCCGCCGTCGGTGCCGGCGTAAACGTTATTTGGCTCGGCAGGGTCCCAATCGAAAGCCACAACCATGTCCTCGGGGTTCTCACCCGCTCCGAGTCCATCGACCAGCCGCCAGCTAAGGCCACCGTCAGTTGACCGGTAAAACTGTGGACTACTGCGCCGAGCATTTGAGGACACGGTTACCAGAACCAGATCGGCGTCGTTAGGAGCTGCCGCGATGTGCAGGGTGTACCGACGATCCAGGCCGGAGTTGATCAGCTCCCACTGACGTCCGCCGTCGTCGGAGCGATACGGTGCGCTGGCCGTGGCAACATACACACTGCCAGGTCGGTCGCCGCTCAGGTTTACACAGTGGATATCCGCGTCGAGACCCGGCAATTGCTTCCAGCTATCTCCTCCGTCATTGGAAGAAACCATCCCACCGACTTCAATGCCGGCGTACAGGCAGTTGGGGTCGTCCGGAGCCATGCGTAGGTCGCGAACGTGGGAGTCACGGGTCGGAGCGTGGAATCCCCATTCCGTCGACTCTGGCACGGAGCGAAAGCCGCCAAATTCATGCCAGGTGTTACCGCCATCCGACGAGCGGAAAATCGCCGCCGGTTCGCTGCCCACGAATACCGTATCAGGTTCGTTGGGGTGAGCCAACACGCTGTGGGCATAGTCGGTGGGATACGATCCCAGGCGTTGCCAGGTCGAACCTCCGTCATCCGTGCGGTATACGCCGGCTTCATAGGCCGCCAGGTATGCCCTTTGCGGATTGGCGGGGCTCGACGTCAACCGGGCCGCGGCGTGATCCAGCGGTGTAATCGGCCCTCGTTTCCAGGTTTTCCCGCCGTCGGAACTGGCAACGGAGCAAACCCCGTCGTGCATCCCAACGTAAATTATCTTGTCTTGCGGCATGTTGCTTCTCCCTGCATGATGGATTCAACGGGCGAACACGGCAAAAATTCAGCCATGCGTTTTCAGGTTCGGGTTGGTGGTATCGGACATCAGGGCGTCGTCCAGTCCCGGCAGGTTGACGGCATCCCCTCACTTCCTGGCTGACCGAACGGCCTCGTAGTACCGTATCCATTCATCCATCGGGGTGCGTGCGACCGCCTCCCCTATCAGGGCCAGCGGTAGATCATCGAGCTTCCTGAATCGGACGCAGGATTTGCCCATATCCAGCCTTTTATCGGTGGCTTTATAGCGTTCGGCGAACCACTGCGTGCTGTCTGGGTCCGCATAGATATTCATAAGATGGACGGAGACGTAGTTCTTCTCCGACGAAATCGCCGCATAGCTGAGGGGATGGCCGTTGTACGTGTTTGGGAACCGCTCCAGCGGCACCACGTAGGCAATCATCCCGAAGTCCATATCTCTGCATATCCGTCCGGAAGGTTGGACAGCACCACTTCACGCACCGCCGATACGGCTGTACGCCGCGCCGGACTCAACTCGTCGAGGTACTCTCCGACTGTCGATGCGTTGCTCTTCACTACTCCCCTCTCGATATCACAAATTAGGGTCGATGGACATCGTCGCCTCATACGTACCCGCTCTGTCATTGCGAGGAGCATAGCGACGTGGCAACCGCGATGAGGTTGAGCCTACGTCGGCGAACCGCCGTTGCTACGGCGACGCGATTGCCACGTCGCTATGCTCCTCGCAATGACAGATTGAGTGGATACGCGTAAGCCATCGTCGCCCGATATTGCACATTCTACCGCAACAGCAGTTGAGTTGGGCCCGTCTCATCGGCGATCCGTGCCAAATGGCCACGTACCGGAGGGCATGCACCGTTGCGGCCGAATCCCCGTTGGAGATCCGGTTTCGTCAACGACGCGGTCCCGGGTACAAAGAAACCGAAAATGATCGGTTACGGACTGAACTTCCGGTATAATTGCAGAAAGAATGGTTTATCATCATCATGGTAACGCGTTATTTATCGTGTGAGGAGATTTGGCTATGGAAAAGAACTACAGCATTTGCGTGGGAGCCGTGGGTTTCGGCGGCGGTGTCTGGCACAGCCCCGACGGGGGAGAGAACTGGAACCGTATTAGAGATCCATTCCCTCTGGGGAGCCAGGTCAGGGCTCTGGTACCCTACCCCGATGATCCCACTCGTATCCTGGCAGGATCAGATCACGGCGTCTATCGCAGTGAAGACCGGGGAGCGACCTGGGAGAAGTTATGGTCGCCCATGGATGGCATGCCCATCTGGTCAATCGCCATAGACCCGCAGGACACCCAAACCATTTTCGTTGGCATCAAACCGGCGGCGCTCTTCCGCTCCCGTGACGGAGGCCAGAGCTGGACCAAGCTATCCGTACAGATGGCTCAGGAATGCCACATCGGCCCGCCCATGGTAACGATGCTAATGGTTGACCCCAAGGATCACCGCACCGTTTGGGCTGGCGTCGAAGTCGACGGTGTGTACCGCAGTCTGGACGGCGGCGACACCTGGACCCATGTGGAAGGCGGTGTACACCCCGACATACACGGCATGGCAATCAGCCCGGGCGAGCCCAACAAAGTGTTTGCCAGCACTCCGCGAGAGATATTCGAAACAACCGACATGGGCGAGAGCTGGCAATCGGTGGTAACCACGGATCGGTTTGTTCTTCCCTACAGTAGAGGCATTGCTATCAAACCGGACAACCCCAACGTCATATTCGCCGCGGTGGGCGATACGGCCATTGGCAGCACCGGCGCAATCCAGCGTTCCAAAGACGCCGGACGAACTTGGGAAACCCGACCCCTCCCGGTGGAACCAAACTCCAACATCTGGGCCCTCGCCACACATCCGGCAGACCCCGATTTCGTGCTCGCGTCCAGCCTGCTTGGTGAGGTTTATTCCAGCAGCGACGCTGGGGAATCGTGGCAGAAGTTCAAGCGCGAGTTCAGCGAAGTGGGCGCCATGGCCTGGGTACCCAACTAGGCATACCCATAAATTTCACTCGCTAATATCGAGCGTCGACCCAGTGGGCTGTGGGGGCGGAGGCAATTCCGCCCCACAGAAATTAATGCAAGGAGTGTCTCCGCCATTCACCGCTGCCAAAGTAATCCCCGCTATCCATAAATGCGACGGCAGGTCAGATGCGCCGCGCAACCACCGATATGGTCCTCGCTCAACCATCACTCGGTAGTGTTTGTGCTTCCTGTGCCTTACCGGATTAAACAAATCCCGGCACACACAAACTGGCCGGGCGCGGGCGGCATCGGTGGAGCGGCAAATCCCGATGCTTTTTGGATCCCGATCCCGGGACATTAACTCCGCACTGATCGCACTTGCCCCTGCCCCAAAGGTGGCATATCACCCATGCTATAATCCGGCTGCGTCCCGCTGGGACTAGACACATCGCTGTCGTATTGAGGTAACCCACTATCGGATGCAGATAGACTCCACGAAAGACGGCTCATTACCGTCATCGCGCCCCTCATATATCTTTGACATCGCTAGGATATGCCAGATGTTCCCCGTTGCCACCGTAGCGCTGCGCAACCAACGGCAAGTAACTTCCAAACCGGAACCAGAATCTGGATGGGATAAAGTTAAATGATGGGTATAGTATCGAAGCTGGGGCGGCTCATTGCCAGTTCGTACCTGATTGTCCCGTTGTTGGTCAGTCTGGGTGTCGTCGTCGGCGTGGTGGTCTTTTTCTACGCTTTCCCGGGCAAGCCCAGCATCGGGGTCATCAACATCCCGTTCACGGTCATCAACGACCGATCTGCTTTCATAATCGGCGAATACCTTTCCTACGCTCGTGAAGACGATTCCATCAACGCGGTGGTCATCAATCTCTCCAGCCCGGGCGGTGGTGCGGCAGCCAGCGAACTCCTGTATATGCGAACTCGGAGATTACGGGACGAAAAACCTGTCGTGCTGGTGATGAATGGACTCGTTGCCAGCGGTGGCTACATGATGGCCATGGGAAGCACTTACTCTTATTCCCTGCCGTCGTCCCTGGTGGGAAATGTAGGAGTGGTTTCGTTCGCTCCGCCGTTGATTCCTTCCGTTCCTGACGAAAGCCTGGTATTCACCGGCCCTTATAAGCTCTCCGGTGCGTCCAGAAGAGACTGGATGGACACGATGGACCAGTTGAAACGGTCCTTCGCGCAAATAGTGGTATCCGAACGCAGCGACAGGCTGCGAATATCTGAGGCCGAACTGACCCAGGGACGCATCTATTCCGGATCAGAAGCCGCGCGGCTGGGTTTGGTGGACGCCGTAGGCAGCGATGCAGATGCAATTGAAAAAGCGGCCGAGCTGGCTGGAATCTCCAACTACAGTTTGGTAGACGTTAACTTTGCCGCACAGCGGGCGCTGATAGAGCGGTTAAACCAGACGCTGGCGCCGTTGGGCGGCGATTTGAGCTCAAGTTTGGTGCCAACCATAGATCTGCTATCGGCGCGACAAGACTTGCGAGACCCTAACTTGGAGCAGTTGGTAACAGACTCCGATGCCGCGTTGTCCAGATTGGAGGCCATGCGCGGATTGATATTTACCGGACCTCTGGGCGGTAACGAAACAGAGCCACTTCCAGATTTCCCGCTGGAAATACGCCAACCGAACGTGTACTACGTGTATGTGGGCCATGACCCCTAGACTGGGTTTGTTGGCCCTATTCCCGCTTTTTGCAGCCGTCGTCTTCTTCGGCGCATTCTGGTTCTTTTACCGCGGCGGCGATGGCCCCTCGCCTTCGGTGAATATCCCCTTCCAGCAGATAGAATCATCGGCCGCACCCCTTGGGGATTTTGTGGATTCGCCCCAGGTACGAGTCAAGCGCGGCCTGTTCCTGATCGACGCGGTGCATGCTAATGCTTTCAGAGAGATCGAAATTATCACCCTGCGCTCCCGCGTTGCCAGTCGAGGATACGACGTAGAACTCGTAGGCGATTTCTCGGCTGAATCTGAAGAAACCCGGCTCGCCCTACTCGAGGAAAAGTTGCGAAGGGCTGACAGTTTTATGACGATCCTTCCCAGATCAGCTTACACCGATGCCGAAATAACCCTGGTGGAACGATTTGTGCGCAAGGGTGGAAAGCTGCTGCTGATTTCTGACCCGACACGTCCCCAAAAGGATTAACGGACTGGCGGAAAGATTCGGACTGGAATTTCAACCGGACTATCTCTACAACGTGGCTGAATACGATCTGAACTTTCAGCACATTTACGTTAGAGACTTTCTTCCCGACCAACTTACCACCGGCCTCGATGCTGTTGTCCTTTACACCGCCGGCTCGATTCGATCCGCCGGGCCAGGTGTGGCTTTTACCGACGCAGATACGCGATCTACAGTTGTGGAATCAACCGGCAACCTGAATCCCATCGTGCGGGGAAACAACCGAAACGTCGTGGGCATTTCGGACCTGACTTTCCTGATTCCTCCCCATAATGCTGTGCTGGACAACGACAGGCTGGTTTCCAATATCGCTGACTATCTGACATCCAGCGAGCGGGAATACGACCTCGCTGACTTCCCGCACTTTTACAATCGCGGCGCCAACGATAGCGTTGACATTCTGGTGGGGCGGCCATCCGTGCTAAATTCTGGCGTAGCGATAAGAAACGGATTATCGGAAATTGGTTTGTCCTCTCAATTGAAGGACTCGGAGGACATCAGCCGCGACACGGTGTTTGTGGGACTTTACGAGGATGCGCCTCAAATGGGCCGCTACCTGCAAGCCTCAGGCATAGCCGTTGGCGATACTCTGGAAACCCCCTACGCCCCCGGGCTTGCCCTCAGCGGCACCGCGATCACCGCGCTGGCCCGAACCCAGGATCGGTACGTTTTGGTGATCCTCGCCGATGCGCCTGAAACCTTGAGTGATGCCGTTGAACAATTGCTTACCGGCGACTTCAGAAACTCCCTGGTCAGTGATTATGCAGGAGTAACAACATCATCAGTACCAATAAAGCACGAACCAACGCCCACATCTTGCTGTGCGGAGTAGCACTTTTGGTGGTCGTCGGCATCGCCTGCACTCCAGCCGAAAACCCTACCGCAGAGACACCTCCGACCAACGCACCCGTGGTCAGATCCGCCGCACCGTTGCCCCCATCGGCGCGTGAGGCGGTGGATCAGTTCGAAGAACAGCACCGCCTGAACAAACAGGCGCGCGACCAGTTCCATTCGGAGTTCGACAACTGGCGTGCCGGTCTCGATACCTGCGATGCCGTCTCGGCGCGACAGGCTTTTGAAGATTTCGCCGCTGATTTCAATAGCATTTCGGCGCTAGCCCGCAACCTTCCCGGCACAGCCGCGACACGAGAGTTCGCCGACCTGGTGGTCAACTCCACTGAGGAGGAGGCGAAAGCCCTCCGGAGGTTGAGGGACCGCTGGCAACCAAACAACCCCGCGTCCCGCGAGCTGGTGGAAACGCGGCGTTCGGATGCTGGCGTGGCTCAACAGCAGGCTGGAGATATGGCGACCGACCTTCTGAGGAACTCCGGATCCGGATCTGCTGCCACAGAAACCGCAGCATCAGCCGGATTCGCAGAATCTTTGGGGGGGATCAAGAAAACCTGGGAGTCGTTTCACGCTGACTACGCTAGCCAGGGCGGGCTCGAAGAAAGCGATGATCCAGACGAAACCCTTGAACAGTTCGACAAGCTCATTGATCGTTTCGCCGACATGATTGAAGAAAGTGACCAGGCCTTGGATGCAACCGCCACCACCAACGCGGACGCCGGGTCCCGCGCGGAACGGGAGGCCGCTGCAAGTCAGTTCGGCAGTCAACTCAGTGCCCTCCGTGCGGAGTGGAACGCTTTCCACCAACGTTACGACGATTGGTGGCAGAGGGAAGGCGGATGTGACCGGGAGGCGGTTCACCAGGATCTGGACCAGTTCAGGTTGCGCAGCTCGGAACTATCCAGGGCGGTGCGCGACCTCCCGCAATCCAGTTACCTGTTGCCCATCTACAACCTGCTGACGGAAGCTGCAACACGCGAGGAAGCGTCGATCCGCACACTGACCAATTCCTGGCAACCGTTCGTGATCGACCCTTTCAAGCCGGCAGATCAGGAACGGGTTATTGCCGAACGGCTGCGTCGGCAGGCAACAATCACCTTGCAAGAATTGCGAGAACGGTACTAGGTTGTGTTGACATTTAACCGTAGCCAGATGAGAGCGGCGGTGAAGTGCAGGAAGCCCAGGTATCTGGTGTCCAGCTTCTCAAACCGGGAGAAGATCCGGCGATAGTGCTTGATCTTGTTGATGAAGCATTCGACCAGATGACGCTCCCGGTACAGATGCCGGTCATAGTCGGCGGGTGCCTTGCGGTTCGAGCGGGGCGGAATGACCGGCATCATACCCAGTTCCAGGATGTGTCGGCGAAACTCCTGGGCATCGTACCCTTTGTCGGCCAGTACGTGCTCGCCAGCATAACCGGCGATCAACTCCTCCGCCTGGGTGATGTCGTGCTGTTGCCCGCCGGTCAGTATGAATCGCAAGGGGTTGCCCAAGCCGTCCACGCTCACGTGAATCTTGGTGCTGAACCCGCCGCGGCTCCGGCCCAGGGCTTGGGCAACCTGGCCACCCTTTGGGGGGGAGCTCCCGCCGCGCAAGGGTGCGCCCGGACCACCGTGCTGTCGATGATCAGGTATTCCAGATCCGCGTCGTAGCAGAAATGTTGATGTATTTGTGCCCAGACGCCTTGGTCAGTCCAACGGGCGAATCGTTTGTAGACGCTGTTCCAGTTCCCGTATTCGGCTGGCAGCAGTCGCCATTGGGCCCCAGAGCGGTTAATCCATAAGACGGCCTCGACAAAACGCCGGCAATCCGCTTCCTGGCCAACGTACAGGCCGGTGCAGCCACGCAAGAAATCGAGAATCCTAGCCCACTGTTCTGGTGATAATCTGATGTTTGACATACGGCCATTATAATGAAATGTCAACACGCCCTAACACCTCAACGCCACAAACAGCAAGGTTGGCCTTCCGGAACCGTTGGCCAGACTAACCGATGCAAACCGGTTGGTGTATAGCGACCCGCCGCCAGAAACAGGTCAAACACCGCGCCGGATACCCGTGTCGAGCGGCTGGCTCATTGCTGAACCGTCCGGCTGCATCTGGCTCCGTCCTGACCTAGCCCAGCATAGGCGGCACCCGTCTGCCCACGACTCGGCGCCATTCGGTGCACGTTGGGACAATCGGGTTATACTCACCGGAACCACGGCCGGGGTCCATCGTTTTGGATGCCGGCGGACTACAGGAGAATAAGAATGGTTGAGAACGGCGCCGGGGCTGTACTGGATGGCGTGCGGATATTGGAATTGGCCCGCTGGCAAGCGGCGCCACGGGGTGGATTGATCCTGCGGGACATGGGGGCCGAGGTGATCAAGCTGGAGTGGCGTAAAGGCGCCGACCTGCGAGACTCCGGCCCATTCGTGGGGAAGATGAGTGTTCAGTTCGCCGCGTACAACCGTGGCAAGAAGAGCATCACCCTCAACACGCGCCACGCTAAAGGCAAGGATCTGTTTTTCCGGCTCCTGGAGATTTCCGACGTAGTCCTGGAAAACTTTCGTCCAGGCACCATGGCCGAAATGGGATTCGGCTACGAAGAGCTATGCAAGGTGAATCCGGGCATCATTCTCGCCTCGGTATCTGGCTTCGGGCAATACGGCCCCTATCGCGATCGCCAGTGTTTTGACCCTATCATCCAGGCGATGAGCGGTTTCGGCGACCAGACTGGCCGGGGATTCGACCAACCCATCATGGGCAACGGCCCGGTCATGGACCGCACCGCCGCCCTCCACGCGGTCATCGGCATTCTGGGCGCACTGCGGCACCGCGACCGGACCGGCGAGGGGCAATGGCTGGAAGTGGCAATGCTGGATGGCGGGATCACCCTGGAGGAAGTCGCCCTCGCCATGTGCTACGAGACCAACACCAATGATTTTTTGAGGGTGGGCACCTTCCTGCGGTGCAAGGACGGTTGGGTTACCACCGGAGCCGCCCGTGCCGGCATGTGGGAGCGGATGCTCAAGGTAATGGGGTACGACGAACTGTCCGAAGACCCTGAGTTTGCCGCCCCGATGTTTGCTACCGATATGGCAGAGATACGCATGGAATTGTTGCGCCTCTGGTGCGAGGAACGCTCGGTACAGGAGGTGGAAGAATCCCTGGTGGGCGCCGACATTCCATTTGGCGCCGTCAAGTCCATACCCGAGGTGCTCGCAGATCGACATATGTGGGAGCGCGAGGTGATGGTTGAGGCAGAAATCCCTGACCCACCGGGCAAGACGATGCTGGTGCCCGGCCCCACCATCATCAAGTTCTCCAAAACGCCCACCACCGCCGGGCCCATCCCCAGCTACGGGGAGCACAACCAGCAAATCTACGGTGACCTTCTGGGCCTCAACGAACGCGAGCTTGCTGGCCTGGTAGACCTCGGGGTCATCACCTGAAGTGGCGGGATTGACCCGCATCCCGCTCCGAACGTTTGCTACCGAAGTCGCCGGATTAACCGGCCTTCAGTCCCACCAGCAATTTGTCAATGCTCTCTGCTTCCAGCGACAACCGCTCCCACTCGTCCCACAGTGATTCCGCCTCCTCTTTGAGCACACGATACTGTTCACCCGAGGCTGCCAGCTGAGTGGGGTCGTCGAACTGGTCAGGCCTGGCGAACATGGTCTCCATGTCCCCCATGCGGGCTTCGCGGTCGGTCAGGGCGATGTTGATCTCCTCGATACGCGTCGCCAGCCGGCGCGACTCTTTGCCAAGCGACCGTTGGTGCTCCGCTTCCGCGCTCAGCGGCCGGCCGGACCGTCTCCTGACCGGGGCCTGTTGAGTCGCAGCGTCGGCCGGCGCTCGGGAAGTTTTTTTGGCGCCCGAGTTGTCGGTATCCGTCTGCTTCCGGTACAGATAGCTGTCGTAGTCACCGGGGAACACCGTGGGCCGGCCGCCGTCGATCTCGATTATTTTGTTGGAGACCTGCCGTATCAGCATCCGGTCGTGGGTTATGAGACAAATGGTGCCGTGATAGTCGCCCAGGGCATCGGCGAGAATCTCCCTGGAAGCGATGTCGAGGTGGTTGGTCGGTTCATCCATGAGGAGCAGGTTACTCGGCTGGAGGAGCAACTTCGCCAGGGCCACCCGAGCCTTTTCCCCGCCGGACAGCACTGAGATCGGCTTGAGGAGGTCGTCGCCGCTGAACAGAAATCCGCCCAGCGTAGTTCTGAGGTTCTGTTCCGACTCCCCTGGCGCAGCCTGTTTCAGCTCATCTATCAGCGTATTGTTCGGGTTGAGAAGATCCAGCACGTGCTGCGCGTAGTATGCCGTCGACACGTTGTGGCCGGTCCGTCTCTCGCCTTCATCAAATGACAGTACGCCGGCGAGCATCTTCAACATGGTGGTCTTGCCGGCCCCGTTCGGTCCCACCAAAGCAACACGGTCGCCGCGCGAAAGCGTCAGGTTCATACCTCGGTACACCGCATTATCGCCGTAGAACTTGCTCACGTTGGTCAGCCGTATCACTTCAGCGCCGCTGCGCGGAGGCTCGGGGAACGAGTAGCGGACTTTCCTGGTCGCCCGTGGCAGCTCAATAACCTTCACTTTTTCGAGCTGCTTCAAACGGCTTTGCACCTGGCTGGCCTTGGTTGCCTTGGAGCGGAAACGCTCCACGAAGCGCATCTGCTTCTGCATCTCGCGCTCCTGCCGGGCGGCGGCAGCCTGCTTCACCTGAAGGGAGCGCTCGCGGGCGGCGAGGTAATCGTCATAGTTGCCTCGCAGGTGTACCACTTCGTCCAGTTCGATGGCGAGAACCCGATTCGCCACCTGGTTCAGAAAAGTCCGGTCGTGCGACGTGATGATCACGCCGCCCTGAAAAGAGGCCAGGTACTTCTCAAACCACAGGTTTGCTTCAAGATCCAAGTGGTTGGTTGGCTCATCCAGCAACAAAACGTCGGGATTCCTGAACAGCAGCCTGGCGAGGCCGGCCCGCATTACCCAGCCACCACTGAACTCGTTCATGGTGCGGAGAAAATCGCCCTGCTTAAAGCCAAGCCCGGAGAGGATCGCCTTGGCTTCGTGGTCCCGATTCTCACCGCCGGCGGACTCCAGCTCCAGGTCAAGCTGACCGAGCTGTTGCAGCAGATCGCCCTGTCTCGCAGGATCAGCCTCCGCTGACAACGCATCCCGAGTGGCAGCAATCCGGTCGCTGAGATCAATCACCTCCGAGTCAGCGGCCAAGACCTCCTGCAGCAGTGTCTGGCCCGTGAATGATGCCGGTTCCTGCTTGAGGTAACCCATTGTGGCGTTTCGCCGCCAGGATACGCTCCCTTCTCCCGGCAGGGTCTCACCGGCCAGAATGTCTATGAGCGTGGTCTTTCCGGAGCCGTTCGCGCCGATCAGCGCAACACGGTCCCCAGCAGCTACGTTTACGGAAAGCCCTCTGAATAGGGTGCGGTCCGCATAGGCTTTGCTGATGTTGGATGCAAATAACAATTCGGTCTGCCCAAATAGACATTATAAACACTGAATGCAGATTCAAGGAACTACCGGGCGTTTTCAATCAGGGCCTTTCGATTGTCCCCTAACGTCATTGCGAGCGTAGCGTGGCAATCTCGTGGCCGTATCGACCAACGCTGTCGCCAGCTCACCCTTGACCGCTACGTTCCGACAATCGAATGGCCCTGGTATTCAATCAGCGCCCTTCGGTTGTCCACGCAAATAGATTTCTCCGCTCACCCCGAGCTTGTCGAAGGGCCGCCAATCCATGCTACAACAGGCTCGCCATTAGCCAATTGCCCGGTTGGCAGCAGACCATCAAAGGCCGTGGGTTTTCAATCGTCCAGAATTTAGCGCTGGTTGTAACCCCGTTCCGTGTGATCGCTTTCAGCCAGGCACTTTTTAAGCCTTCCCCACGAATAGACCAAACACGTGATCGACTGTGGGCCATTTTCAAGCGTACTTATTGTCGTAGGTCAGGGAAAATGTCCGGGTAAGTGTTCAGCGAAAATGTCACTCCGTTACGCTGCCATGGTATCCGATGTCGACGGATTGGGCACCATCCGCTGCTTCCATCCTGGAGGACCTCCGGCCTCCAGATAATTCCTGACGGTGGACCTGTGGATGCCCAACTCCCGTTCGATTGCCCGCAGCGACATGCCCTTGCGCCGGGCTTTCTGGACCGCCTTCCATCTCTCCCTCTGAAGGAAGGTCGGCTTGCGCGGGGCGACGGTTGCGGGTGGTGCGGCGGCGACTTCACCATCGGTGCAGTCCGGTTGATCCGCCTCGGGTTCCTGACTTGAGACCAGCGGAGCCAGGTGCGCTGTCCAGCGTTCATCCCAGTGGTTTACCCCGATGGGCGCAACCGGAGAGACGGCGGGAGGCTGGTGGCCGTTGCGGAGGGATACCGGGCTTGGCGGGGCCTCCTGAGCAGCGATGATGCGCCCCCTCGTGGCGTACCTTGAGCTGACCATCCAGCCCCTCCAGGACTTCCACCGTCGCCCCGGCATAGCTGGGGCGTTCCGGCGCCGGCAGCAGTTGGAGTGTCCGCAACTGGAACCGCACCGTGTTGTCCCGGTCCACTTTCCTGCGGTGCTTGAAACACAGAACCTGTTCCAGGCATAGCTCCGGGTCCAGCGGTCGGAACGCTGGCTCGGAGCACTGCGGGGGAACGCCGAAGCGCCGGTTGAACCGAGGCACAAACTCATCGAGCACAGCCTGTGCCTGCTCCAGGGTGGTTGCGCCGGCCAGCCGCAGTTCGGCAACCAACCGGCCCTGAAAGGTGCCTCCGGTTCGCTCAACACGTCCCTTGGCCTGGGGCGACTGGGCGAAGATCATCTGGGTCCCCATCTCATCCATGGCCCGGCTGAACTGGGTGGGCCCTGCAGGGAGGCCGGGTCCCGGCGTGTGCTTGAACACGGCGTGGCGATCGGTGTAGAGGGCCACGGGCACGCCGCGATGCTCCACCAAGGCGCGGATCAGCAGGAAGTAGCTGCGAGCGTCCTCATGCTCACAGCACAAGGCGCTCACCACCTGGCCGGTAGCATCGTCCACCGCGATCAGCAGCGTGAACGGCGGGGCCTGATCCCCCAACCACGGGTGATAGCTGCCGTCCATCTGGATCAGCATGCCCTCCTGGGGCATCCGTTGCCGACGGACTCGGTGTTTGGGTGGACGGCGGCGCCGGGGACTGCTCAGTCCAGCGTCCAGCAAGACCCGCCGCAGGGTGGTCCTGCCGATGTGAATGCCTTCCCGCTCCGCCAGCAGTTCCGCGAGGTGGGTGTGGTTGATGCCAGCGTACCGGGTCCGAGCCAGATGCGCCAGGTCGACGACCAGCGCCTCGGGCGTGGCGTTGACGGGTTGGCGACCGCGGTGGCCATGTGCCAAAGCCGCCGCGCCGCGTTCACGGTAGGCCGCCAGGATGCGGCGGGTGTGGCGGGAAGTTACTCCCATCAACTCGGCGGCCTGGTCCAAGGTCATGTGCTCTGCTGCCAGGCTGTTGAGAACCTGAAGTCTGCTTTGTTCTTTTGGGGTCAATGTCACATTCTCCATGATGTGACTGCGATGATGGGTCCCGGCCATCTCGACCAGGGTCTGACCCTTGATGTGACTGGCACGAATGCCTTCAAAATGATCTGTCGGCCCGATCCGAGATGGCCCAGACAGTGCCGACAGCCTCGGTGAGCAGTGACCTAATAGGAGCCTGGCTTCAAGCCCCATCGCAGTCTTGTCCGCTCACCTGGCTGGCGTGCCAACCGCGGCGTCATCTCCCAGGAGGTAGCAATGATAGGAGTCCCCGGTCGCGAAGGTAATCGCGATGTTCAGGTGATCATCGGAGTCGACACACACCAAGACGAGCACGTGGCGGTGGCCATTGACCGGCAAGGTGTCCGCCTCGGCGAACGTCACGCGCCAGCGACTACGCACGGATACGGAGAACTCGAATGGTGGTCCCTGAGTTTGGGGGAAGTTCGCGCCTTCGGGATCGAAGGCACGGGTTCCTACGGCGCTGGCATCGCCCGTTTCCTAACCGGTCGCGGATACACCGTCGTTGAGGTCAACCGACCCGATCGGTCCACCCGCTACCGGAAAGGGAAGAGCGATCCCACCGATGCGGAGATGGCAGCCCGGTCGGTTTTGGCCGGCGTAGCAGCTGCCACGCCCAAGTCGGGCCAGGGCGAAGTCGAAATGATCCGCATGCTCAAGAGCACCAAGGACTCGGCCGTCAAGGCCCGCACCCAGGCGATCAACCAGATGAAGGCTTTGGTTGTCACCGCCCCAGCCGAACTTCGCGAAACCCTCGACGGTCTCCCCGCTGGTGCCCTCACCGCTCGGTGCAAGAGTTTCCGTATCAGTCGCCTGGACAATCCCACGGCGGCGGCCAAGTACGCTCTCCGCTCACTGGCCGGCCGCTACCGCCAACTGAGTGAGGAGATCCACGACCTCAAGGCCGAGCTGGAACGCCTCACCCAGACGGCATCGCCGACGCTGGTCAGCATGTTCGGCGTAGGACCTGACACGGCGGCGACCCTCCTGGTCACGGCTGGGAGCAACCCGGAACGCCTCCATTCCGAGGCTGCCTTCGCCGCGCTGTGCGGGGTGAGTCCGATACCTGCTTCCTCCGGGAAGACCAACCGGCATCGCTTGAACCGAGGTGGCGACCGCCAAGCCAATGCGGCTCTACACCGCATCGTCGTGGTCAGGCTTCGTTACGACCCCCGCACCAAGGCTTACATGTGCCGCCGCACCGGTGAGGGAATGAGCAAGACCGAGGTCATCCGTTGCCTCAAACGCTACGTTGCCCGCGAGGTCTTCTCCGCTCTCCAGAACTCCGCCGCAATAATCAGCAGCGCAGCTTGACATCTATAGGAGCATCATTGTCGCTGGCCAGTTAGTCGGGACCTTTTCGCTGGACGTCGACATACTTATTGGTACGAAATCGCACCACATCATAGGCAACGTCGTGTTTGGCATACCTGCGCTAACATCAGCCCGAAAAACGGTCGGCTTCCTCCTGCTTCCGATTCTGTTTGCCCTCGTCGGCCTGCTGGCCTTCGGCGTTACGCAGTTGCCGGCCCAGGCCGCCCAATCCGAGGTCTGGTCGGCCACCATGACAGCGGCACTATCCGCCAACACTGAAGACATAGGGTTCGAAGCAGATTCCGGTTCAGGCCAAACTTTTGGATTTTTGACCGACAAAACCTTCGTATTCGAGGGAACCACTTATACCATCTTGCGACTCGCGCGCGACCAAGAAGAGAATTTTCTAGAATTCCAAGTCGATCCGGATTTGCCCCCGTCCCTGGTCGATTCATCTACCCTGACTCTGGGAGAGTTGTCATTCGTTGTAGCGTCGGCTATCGCACGTCCGTCTTCAATTTATCGTTGGACTGGCGCCGGCCTGACTTTCGCCGTGGACACAGATGTATCCGCCTCCTTGGTGCGACTGGTAGCGCCGCCAGCCCAGCCCTCCAACTTTGCCGCAACCGTGGGCGACGATAGTGTGACCCTAACCTGGGACGACCCACGCGACGGATCCATTACAGGGTACAAGTACCGCCGGAGCGAGGACGGAGGCGAAACTTGGTCAGTTGACTGGACGGCAATTTCGGGCAGCGGAGCCAACACTTTTAGCCATACGATCGCCGGACTTACGGCTGGCGCCGAATATACCTTTGCCATCCGGGCAGTGAATTCCGAGGGCGACGGCGCGCCTTCGTTGGAAGCACAAATCACGCCCGGCCTGGATTACGACGACGATGACGACGGCCTCATCGAAGTCCGTCACCTAGCCCAACTCAACGCCCTCCGCTGGGACCTGGACGGCGATGGTTCATCCATCAACGCCGGTTACGCCTCGGCGTTCCCAACGGCCAGAACCGGCATGGGTTGCCCAGAATCCGGCTGCATCGGTTACGAGCTGACCGCCAACCTGGACTTCGACACCAACGCCGATGGCGTGGTGGATTCCTCGGACGACTACTGGAACGACGGCGCCGGCTGGGAACCGATCGTGCGATACGTGGACCCGGGCGAAGGCGAGTCTCGGGTGACTCATCCATTCAATGCTACCTTCGACGGGGGTGGCCACACCGTCTCAAACCTTTTCATCAACCGCGCGACCGACAACATTGGCCTCTTTGGCGTCACCGGCTCCGGCAGCGAGGTTCGAAACGTTGGCTTGCCTTCCGCCAATGTTACCGGCAACCAGAGGGTCGGCGCCCTCGTGGGACGGGTCGATTCCGGCAAAATCTCAGCCAGTTTTTCCACCGGGAGTGTTACCGGAACCTCTAACAACGTCGGCGGTCTGGTCGGTCGCAATAACTCGGGCAGTATTGCCGTTTCTTACTCAACTGCCGCCGTTAGCGGAGATACTAGCGTGGGTGGACTCGTCGGTTACACCGAAGAGGGCTCAATTACTGCGAGCTACGCAACAGGGTCTGCGTCTGGCAACGCGAACGTCGGCGGCCTGGTCGGACAGGGTGGGAGTGGCTCTGTGCAAGCCTCCTACGCCATCGGTCCAGTAAAGGGTTCCTTCTCAGACGGCTTGGTCGGCTACGGGGGAGCTACCATATTCGATAGCTATTGGAACACCGAAACAACCGATACGACTGGTGCTGGAGGGAGAGACTACGGCAAGACTACAGACGAACTGAAGTCTCCCACGGCATACGGCGATGGCGATGGCGATGACGATGGCGATGACATTTACGCGAACTGGAACGTGGACGTAGATGGCGACGATAGCCTCGACGACCCCTGGGACTTCGGCACCAACCAGCAATACCCGGCGTTGAAAATAGACTTCAACGGCGACAACGACGCCACCTGGCAGGAGTTCGGGTTCCAACGTGCTGTGGCTGGGTTTACTGCCACCGCCGGAAGCGGCCAGGTCACAATCAGTTGGGACGACTTGGGGGACCCGGCCGTATCCCACTTTGAAGTCCGACAAAGCGACGACGATGGCGACACTTGGACCACCTGGGAAACGATTCCAGGCAGCGCCGCGACCACGACCAATCACACCGTAACAGGGCTAAGCAGCGGAGTCGCCTACACGTTCCAGATTCGCCCGGTTAAAGACTACGGCGCAGGATTGGCATCGGAAAGCGCCACCGCCACACCAGTCGCTCCCGTAGCGCTCAACGCCGCTCCCAGCTTTGTGGACGGCCCAACCACCAACCGGTCCGTAGCCGAGAACATGCCGCCCGGTACAAGCATCGGCGCACGAATTTCGGCCACCGACTCTGACGCCAGCGACTCTCTCATTTACTCCATCTCTCGAAACGATGATGGCGCTTTCGTCGTCGATAGCGGCGGCCAACTGAGCAACACTAAAACCCTGAACTACGAGCAAAAATCTTCCTACTCCATCACCCTGATGGTTGAAGATAACGACGGAGCCAGCGATACCATCGACGTATCCATCGCCGTCACCGACGTGAACGACCCACCCATCTTTGTCGACGGCGAATCTACCACTCGCCGAATCGCTGAGAATTCTCCGCCAGGCACGAAAATCGGGCAGCCGATAACTGCCACAGATGAAGACGACGTGCCAAGATACGCCGTTCATGCCTCTTCGGGTAATGATTTAAGCGTATTCCAATTTGACTTCGATACCGGCCAATTTTCCGTCGATTTGACACGTTTGGACCATGAGGCCAAATCCTCCTATTCCCTTACCGTAGAAGCGAACGACGACGATGACGCCACGACTTTCATCGACGTTACCATCGAGATAATCGACGTAGCAGAACCTCCCCCAGCTCCGGGTGCTCCCACTATTGCCCCAGCAGGCGAGGCCGGAGACACCACTCTGAACGTAAGTTGGACCGCCCCCGATACCACTGGCCGTCCCAACATCATCGGCTACGACGTACGATTCAGATCGGGCTCAAATCAGAATTGGACTATTCGTAGCCTCGCCGGCAATACAACGAGTGCCAACCTTTCTGGCCTGGTACCTGGTTCCACCTTTGTAATGCAAGTGTCGGCTAAAAACGACGAAGGAGTTAGCCCTTGGTCATCGCCTGGAACAGGAAGTACCAACCTTCCTGAATCGGAAGAACAGCCTCCCACAACCCCCGAACCCACCGCCCCGCCTACGGTAGCCCCTACGGTGCCACCCACACCAGCCCCACCACCACCCACGGCTCAGGAAATCCTGACTTTGTTCGAGGAGAACCCTGAACTAGCCGGTGAGGTTGTGGGCCAATTGGCCGATGATGATCCCGAGGAAGCCGGTCGTGTTATCTCCGAATCGGCAGAAGAAGACGAACAAGCTGCCGGCCAGATCATCTGCTCCGCAGTGGGCGGGCACAGCGCATCTATGGGTCGCGCGGTGGGCCACGCGGCCAAAGCGAACGCCGGTTCGACGAGCAATGCTTTGGGCACCATCTCCGATAACGGCGATTGCGTCGGTCAACTCGGTAGTGTGATACCCGTCGGACCCTGGTTGCCCGAACAAGCTCCCCCAGAGGGCCAGGACCAAACCGGACAGGGAACCTGGCAAGACTTAGGCTCGCCGGCTCCTGTCGAAAACGTCATGGCCCGGTTCTTCACCCCCATCGAAGACGCCCACACCGATATTACCAACCTGGACGAACCCCCGTCTGGAATTGAACCGCTGCCGCCGGACAATATCCCCTATGCCTACGTGGACATAGCCCACGACAACTTTACCAACGAGGATATTGTTACCGCCCACGCCACCATATCTGTGGAGAAAGAGTGGCTGAGTTCCACGCAGGTCCATCAATGGTCCGTCCAATTGAGCCGGTTCGATCCCGCAACGACCGCTTGGATCCCCACCCAATCCAAGCGGATCGGAGAAGACGCAGAAAAGGTGTACTACACCGTAACCGTCCCCGGTTTCTCGCTTTGGGCGATTCACGGGAGTACCGAACCACCCGCGCTTACGTTCGTCGAAGACAATCTACAGATCAGCCGGCAACCCATAAGCATCGGACAGTTCACAGTCGTGTCGGTGGATGTAACCAACACCACCGACGGTCCTGCCACCTATTTTGCCAATCTGTGGGTGGACAAGCAGATCAACCAGACCAGCCAGATACTGATTGGCGCTGGCTTGACGCAGACCGTGAGTTTCCCGTTGTCCATTGACATTGCGGGGGCTTATCAAATCCGCGTGGGCAGCCAGCTATCGCAGCAACCGTTGCTGGTCGAAGATCCCGCCGCTCCCGTTACGCCGGTAGCGCAGAACGAACTCGCGACCCCAACCGCCGCTCCCCCCACGGTTCCCCCAACCATCCCGGCAGCGCCGGACACGGAACCAACGCCCACTATCGCCCCAACCATCCCACCGACTCCAGCGCCAGTGGCATCAGTTCCCGAACCAACCGCGGCCCCAGAGTCTGAAGAGGCTATCGTCGCCCAGGTTCCGGTCATCGGCAGCGTGGAATTCAGCGACCCCAGCCCCAGCCCCGGGGATCAGATTATGGTAACCATCCCTATCACTCATCTGGGTTCGGGCGAATCTAGCTTCGATCTCGAAATCGAGGTCGGCGGCAGCATCGTCGCGCAGCAAACCGTTACGGTCCCTCCCGGCGAAACCCTCCGGGTGGAAATGCCGATCATTGCACCGTCCGATCCTTCGGACGTCACAGTAAGGGTGAATGGTCTGGCGAAACAGGCTGCTATCACGCCGGCCGCTTCCGGTAACACCGGAGTGATCATCGGTGTAGTGGTGGCTGCGGTCGTCATTCTGGTTATCGTTGTGGTAATAATCACCGTAATAAGAAGGCGTCGATGAGCGCCGATCTGACGGGTCGGAGCATGACGCGCCACGGAGCCCGGGGCAATATCCTGCAACTCGGAGATATTTCGTAGTGGTCTCAATCCCTCCCGGAAGCGCGTTGGGCCGTTATCGCGTCATCGAGCAACTCGGACGCGGTGGCATGGCGACCGTGTTCAGGTGCCATGACCCCAACCTGGACCGGTTCGTTGCCGTCAAGGTTCTTCCCTCTTTCTACACCGAAGACCCATCGTTCCTGGGACGTTTCACCCAGGAAGCCCAGGCCATCGCGCGGCTCAACCACCCAAACATATTGCAAATTTACGACTTCGGTGATGACAAGGGTTACATCTTCATCGTGTCCGAACTCGTCCCCGGTGGCACCCTCGAGGACTGCCTCACCGGACAGCCCATGTCGGTTGACCAGGTGCTCGCCTACATGGCGCCCCTGGCCGAGGCGCTCGATTTCGCCCACGCCAACCAGATCCTGCACCGCGACATGAAGCCGGGCAATGTCCTCATTAACGACAGCGAGCAACCCATACTCGCCGACTTCGGCCTCGCCAGGATGCTGGAATCTTCCACGCGCTTCACCCAGGCGCAACAGGCCCTGGGAACCCCGGAGTACATGGCTCCAGAGCAGGCTCTGGGCGCAGATTCCGACCACCGTGCCGACCTGTACGCCATGGGAATAATGGCCTACCAGATGCTCGGCGGCCAGACTCCCTTCAAGGCCGACACTCCGGCAGCCACCCTCATGGCGCACATCCATCGTGACCTGCCGTTGCCTCGCCTGATGAATCCTGACCTAGATGAAGCCATCGAGCTGCAGCTGCTTAAGGCCCTCGCCAAAGACCCTGACGGCCGCTTCCAGTCTGCCACCGAGATGATTCAGGCTTTCGAGAAAGCCTCCGGAATCACCACCAGTTCGATCAAGCCGGCGCCTCCCCCGCCACGGGCGGTAACGCAGGCCGCCACGACAACTTCTGCGGCCGCCCATGCCGGAGGAAGTTCGGGTTTCTCCAAATGGCTGATTGGCGCGGGCGCGGCGATCGTGGCAGCCATCGTGGTGGCAGTTTTGGCCTTCATGTTCCTGTTACCGGTCGGAGACGACGGGCAGCAAGCAGCGGCGGCAAACGGCGCCAATGTCGCTGATTCCGCTCCATCAGCTATTGCGTCCGCGGCCCAGGCAGGATCAAACATACAAGCAGCTGGCGACGCCCCACCAGAGGCCAACGCTTCGGCGTCAAACGCGGTCCCGGGCGAAATTGATTGCTCCAATCTGCCCACGTCCGGCGCTTCCGATGCCGGTTCGGTGGCATCAGCCCTGTCGCAATTGCAAAAAATGCAGAACGCTACCCAAGAAGCCGTTGCCGAATTGCGGGGCATTGATCCAGCGCCCGCCGTGGCTACCACCTTGCGTACTCGCCAAGAACTTTGCGAATTCACCAAGGGTTTCTACCGCCGGCGCGACGTTCGCGATCAGTTGTTTGAAGCCGAGGAACTTTACAAAACCCTGGGCCTCATGCCGGCAGAGCAGAGCCTGGAGCAGATTCTGCTGGGCATTCAGTTGCAGCAGGTATCCGCCCTATTCGATGATGTCTCCGGGGATGTCTACGTGCTGAGCGACGCTACCGAAATCACTCCCCGTCTTGAAGTCAGTTACGCTTCGGCATATATGGGTGGCCTGCAGCAATCGTTATTCGACGTAACCGCCCTCCGAAATACCGCTCGTGCCCACACCGGCGATCGGTTCCGGGCAGTAACCTCCTTGGTCTCCGGCGATGTGGCCGTAGTCACCGGTGGCTATATCGACACCGTAATCGCTCAGGAACCCGGGGCGCTTGAGGAACTCGAGCAACCTATACCAGACAATAAACTAACGTCGGCTCCCGCCATAGTCCGCAAAACCGCACTGTTTCCCCTCACTCAAGGCCGCGATTTCGTAGCAGCGTTGTTCGGCGAACAGGGCAGTTGGGAAGGCCTCAACCGCGCCTATCAGGCCCCGCCCGAAAGTTCCGAACAGATCCTGCATCCCGACCGGTATCTCGACCGGGAACCACCCATCGCCGTGTCGCTTCCTGACGTGTCCGAGCTGATGAGCCGCGGGTGGTCCCTCACCGCCACCGACACAATGGGCGAGTTCCTGTTGAGGTCATACCTGGAGGAGCATCTGGATGCGCCCCAGGCCGCCGCCGCCGCCGCCGGTTGGGGCGGAGACCAATACCTGCTGATGAGCAACCCTCAACTGGGACGTCTGCTACTGGCGCAACTCCACTTCGATTCTGTCCAGGACGCGGAAGAGTTTTACCAGGCGTTCCAAGCCTTCATGGGCGCAGCAACCGAAGGGACCCAGACCAGGGTTCAGACGGTCAGCGATACCGGACAATTGTGGTCCACCGAAGGCGGTAAACGGTATTCCTGGGCGAATCTCCCCCGGCTGCCAGTAGAGTCCCAGGAAGTGGTGTAAGAGTTAGGCGGTTGGCAAAACGCTGACCACCGCGTCATCCTTGTGGAATCACAACAACCCAACCAAGGAGAACGACGGTGGTCAAGCAAAGAATGGATCTTTTGGAATTATTACGCAAGCGTGGTATGGACGGAGACGTGGACTTGCTGCGGGAAGCCCTGCGGGTCCTGGTGGACGGCATCATGGACGCCGAGGTTTCCGCCCAGATCGGCGCCCAGCACGGCGAACGCAGCCCGGAGCGGGTCACCTACCGCAACGGCTACCGCAACCGCACCTGGGACACCCGGGTGGGCACCATGGAGTTGCACATTCCCAAGCTGCGGGAAGGCAGCCAGTGGGCCACTCCCAAGCTGCCAGCAGCTCGGCCAAAAGGCAGCCACCACTACTTCCCCAGATGGTGCGGACCATGGTGGCCACGCCAGGTGGAAGCCGAAGTGGGTGCGGCAGGCTGCAGCGAGTGAAAGCCGATGGCGTGCTGGCCGGAGGTCCATCCAGCAAGCCCGCAGGAAGGCCAGCCAGAAGGCGCCGTCCTCGCTGGCGCCCACGTGGATCTCAGAAGGCGCAGACGTTGTCGACACCTTCGGCGGGTGGAGGGGTAGGGACCACCGATCTGATCAAGGCCCTGGGTTGCGACGGCATCTCCCACCCGCAGCCAGGTGTCGCGCATCTGCTGAGCAGGCTGGGGAAGTAGCTGGCACGGGAAGTGCAACTCCATGGTGGACCCGAGGTTTCCCATGGGTCGGCCCCTGGACGGTGGTCCCTACCCCTACGTGTGGCTGGACGGCCTGACCCAGAAGGTTCGGGATGCTTTTACACCACCTCCCGGTACTCTACTGGTCGCATCGTCAACGTCTGCGTGGTGGTGGCGACGGGGGTCAATGCCGAAGGGCAGCGTGAGATCCTGGGTATGGACGTGGGCGCCAGCGAGGACGGCGCCTTCTGGCTGGCCTTCCTGCGGTCGCTGACCGCGGGGCCTCAGCGGGGTGGAGCTGGTAACCTCCGATGCCCACCAGGGGCTGAAGAACGCCATCGCCGCGGTGTTCACTGGGGCCAGCTGGCAGCGCTGCCGCACCCACTTCATGGCCAACCTGCTCACCCGAGTGCCCAAGCGTGCCCAACCCGGCCTGGCCACCCAGGACATTCTCGCATGGTCCGCACCATCTACCAGCAACTGTCTCCCGCCGAGGTCCACGGCCAATTGGACCGAGTGGTGGAACAACTCCGGGAGCCCTTTGCCCAGGTGGCCGAACTGCTGGCGGATGCCGCGCCGGACATCCTGGCCTTCACGGCCTTCCCAGTGGCCCACTGGCAGAAGCTGTGGTCCAACAACCCGCAGGAACGGCTGAACCGGGAGATAAGGCGCCGGACTGACGTGGTGGGCATTTTCCCCAACCGGCTATCGGCGCGGCGCCTGGTGGGCGCGGTGCTGGCCGAGCAACACGACGAGTGGGCCGAAGCCCGCCGCTACCTCACCATCCCCAACGCCGCCGGCAACGAGGCACTGCCGGAGCCCAATATGCTGGACGCAGCGGCCTGATCAACATCAAAGAACAAGTGCGGCGATGCTTTGTGGCTCACACCACCTGGTAAATCTGGTCCGGTAGCTCTACTGGGCGGTCGCATCGTCAACGTCCTGAACAATGCGTGGTGGTGGCGACGGGTGCTTCCCGCAGCAAGTCAATGCTCGATTTCCAGGGCAGCGTGAGATCCTGGGTAGGGATGACGCGCTTTTACACTACTTGACGGGACACTACCCGGCTGCCCTCTTCATAGTTGGGGACGACTTCGACGCCGTTGACGAAGCGCTGCAGAAACTGGGAGAAGCCATGCAAAGCGCTGCCAATATCAATCCGGCCCAACGGTAATAGACCGTATCTCGATTGCACGTAACCACCGTTACCACTGAATGATCCACTCATGCGTACCCACCTCTGTCATTGCGAGCGTAGCGTGGCAATCCCGTCTCCGTAGCAACGGCGGTTCGTCGACGTATGTTCAACCTCATCGAGGTTGCCACGTCCCTCGACGAGCTCGGGATGAGCGGGTGCTCCTCGCAACGACAGATTAAGTGGGTACGCGTGAGAATGATCCATTGTTGACAGACCAATACCGTCATTCATAGACTGACCAGAACCTGATAGCATCTCCGCTTACATCCCATAATCACCACACCACCACGATAACCAGGAGCGCCATGGAAAAGCAGGGGTTTTTCTCCAAGTTGAGCGGCCACTTCAAGGGCACCCTGATTGCCGGCGCGCTGATCTTTCTGCCCATCGCTATCGTAGTCGGGCTGCTGGTATGGATATTCCTGAAGATCGAAGGCTTCGTACAGCCGGCCCTGTATCCGGTGCTTGCTCCATTGGTAGACCGGCCCATTCCGGGACTCGGCGTCGTTACGTTGTTGGTACTAATGTATCTCTTTGGACTGCTGTGGAAAAAACGCCTGGGACGGCGAATCATCCGCACCATCCAGCATTACATCGTCCAGATACCGATCGTCGGGTCAATCTACGGCCCGGCCCGCCAGCTCATGGACTCCATGAGAGGTAACAGTGCGGCGGGGTTCAAGCGTGTTGTCATCGTCGAATATCCCAGACAGGGAGCCTGGATGGTCGGTTTCCTCACGGGTATGACCAACGTTTCACCCGGCACCACCATGGGCGTGGTTTATCTTCCCACCGCTCCCATGCCACAATCGGGTTTCGTGAACCTGATCCCCATCCAGGAAATATACGACACCAACTTGTCCGTGCCGGAAGCAATGCAAATGGTTCTATCCGGCGGCATCTCCTCTCCTCTCGAAATCGCACTGAAGCAGTTGGATCCGTTGGAAGCCATGTCATACCTGGAGCAGGGAGGCATGGCTGGCACGCAAACTGTCAGTCAGAACTCGGGCGTATTCAACATCCCGTTCCTGCCACGCCCCGATAGCGAAGAACCGGATCAGGATTGACTCAACCCACCCGCCCAATGCTGTGGCCCGCCCCGTGAACGACTACGGCGATCGGGCACGACGGCTACCTGCCTTTCTCTAACCGATCAATCAGGTACGTCGGAAGGCAGCAATCTTTCATCTTCTGCTGAGTGCTGGCAATGTCGTAACGGGCCCGGTGATGCGTGATTGTACCGGCTTCAGCGTCGTATACCGCGTAACTCGCAGTAGGCAGGCCGTCTCGCGGCTGCCCAACGCTCCCCGGGTTGATTATGTACCGGTCATTGCCCAACCGCACCGACATACGAACCGGAAAACCGTAGAACACTCCACGGTCGCCGCTGAACTTGCACAAAAACGGCAGGTGAGAATGCCCCACCAAGCACCGCCTGGTGTCGAAATGGTCGAAATTGGGTGTCGCCGATTCCTCGGTTGCCAGGTACTCCCACACCGGATCACGAGGGCTGCCGTGTGCAAAGGTGAAATCGTCGACCTCGCGCTTTAGCGGCAGATTACGCAGGTACTCGACTTGCTCCTCGGCTAACTGGGTAATCGTCCACTGCGCCGCCTCGGCTGCGTTGGCGTTGAACAACTCCAAGCCAATCGTGCCCGCCACGGCCAGGTCGTGGTTGCCGGCAACCCCAACGTGATCGTATTCCCGCAGCAGGTCGATGCACCCTCCCGGCTCCGGGCCATATCCTACCACATCACCCAAATGCCAAATTTGGTCGAACCCGCCGTTTTCGCCGGCATCGTTTATCACCGATTGCAGCGCTTCGAGGTTGCCATGTATGTCAGACACGATCAGACTGCGCATATTCCCGTCCGGCAGCGTTCCTTCATCATGTTACCGCATCGGGCGTAATGCAGCGCACTGTAGGCCACCTTCAACGCGGTGCATTTGCAGACCCCTTGACCCGCGTTGCAGGAAGATTCATTGCTCCCGTCGGCCGCCGAGTTAAGGCTCGGTTTCCAGCGGGAGCAACGGTGCTTACATCGGTGGCCGGCCTTCGTACCAACGGGCGTGTTGTTGATAGGTGTAAGCAGCCTGAATGACACCAGGTTCGTCGAACGGTTTACCCGCAATCTGCATCCCGATGGGCAAGCCATCCTCCGTAAATCCGCACGGCACCGAAATAGCCGGCAGGCCAGTAACATTGAACGGCGCGGTGAAACTGCGGCCCCGCACCGTGGTGGTGGGATCGTAACCCTCGAAAGCCGGCGCTGGTTGGGTCATTGTCGGCGTAACCAGCAGGTCAACCTTTTTCAGCACATCCGCAAACTCCCGCCGCGCCCAGGAACGCACCCTTTGCGCCTGCAAATAGTCGGCGGCAGACATCAACGCGCCAATCCGGAACCGGCCTCGCACTATCTCACCAAACTCCTGGGGACGGGTTTTGATGTTGGGCTCATGATAGGCGTAAGCTTCGCTAACCATGATCACGGAGTTGGCAGCCCTCACGTAATCCAGGCTGGGCAGTTCGACCTCCTCAACGTGAGCACCCAACTCCTGGAGCACAGTTACGGCCCGCTCCACCGTGGCGACAACCTCGGGATTGACGCTGGGGTCCGCGTCGAAGAAGTAGTGCCGGGGCAGTCCGATCCTCACTCCGCGAATATCTTCCTTAAGCGACAGCGAGTAGTCGGGCACCGGCGCGCGGCTCGACGTCGGGTCTTTGGGATCGTGGCCGGCGATCGCCTGCAGCATGTAGGCGGTGTCTTCCACCGTCCACGTCATCGGGCCAGCGTGGTCCTGGGACCAGCTCAGCGTCACCACACCGTACCGGCTGACCCTGCCGTAGGTGGCCTTCAGGCCCACGATGCCGCACAGGGAGGCTGGCCCACGAATCGATCCGCCGGTGCAGGATCCGAGTGCGCCCAGGCACTGACCCGAGGCCACCGCCGAACCCGACCCACTGCTCGAGCCCCCCGTGATGTGATCCAGATTCCACGGGTTTCGGGCCGGTTCAAAAGGCGTCGTCCAGTCAGGGCCGCCCAACGCAAACTCGTGCATCGCCAACTTACCCAGCAGGATGCCTCCGGCAGCTTTGAGACGTGCGGTGGTCGTGGCGTCCTCGGTAGGTACACGATCAATATCCACGTAAGACCCCGAAGTGGTCCTGACGCCTGCGGTGTCATACAGGTCCTTCAGAGCAAACGGGATTCCGTGCATTGGCCCTTTGTAGTTGCCGCTCAGAATCTCTGCTTCAGCGACGCGGGCCTGCTCCAATGCTTCATCAGCCAGCAGCAGAATGAACGAATGCAATTGTCCATCCGTATCCTGAATACGGTCCAGGCAAGCCCTGGTCAATTCAACCGGAGAAAGTTCGCCTTTCCGCATCAACTCGCCGGCCTGGTGAATGGTCAAAAAATTTAATTGTGTGTCAGTTGCCGCCATGTGGTTCACGCCTCCTTGGCCTGTTCCGGTTCCCTCAACCCCCTGCCTATCAACGCTTCAGGGAAATGGGCCTAATTTCCCGGCCAGTCCGGACGAAACTCGACCACCATTTCTTCGGCCCCGAAACTCAGTGTGTGGAGTTCCGCCGCGTAAGCCGCATATAGTTCGTAAATCGGCTTGAGTTCCTCTATCTCCTGTTGGTCCATACCGAGACCAGCCCGGTCGACCATCAGCTTGAATTCGTCCATGGAAACTTCACCAGGTTCAGGCATAGCTACACCTCCAGTTTCAACAACTCCTCAATTCGAGGATGCGTAATTCAACGGGGTAATGCCCGATTATACATCGGTTATCCGATACCCAACCCATTCGGAATGCCGCCAATTTTACCCGCCCGGCCTCGGCCGTTCAGGACGCACTGCGGTCCCTTCGGCGCATCTCGATGCCGTTGGGTGATCGCGGCACAGCACATTCCTTCCGGCTCCACAAATTCCGAACGGAACTCTGACGACGGCGCGCGCAGCCATGGTGTGGCCGCTCGATCAACCACTGGTCGGGCAATGACCCAATCCCGTATCTGAAGGTGCCGTAGGCTGCGCTTTCACCGGCAAACCAGCCCTCCACTGATTCTGTCAGCTCATTGATGCCGACAATCTGGTGGCGCAGTTTATGCAGTACACCCGGGCCCATCCCGACTCAGCCGATATCGAGATTAGTCCCGAGGCGCGTCATGATGGGCGACCCGCTAACTGAACCACTGACGCCCCTCTCTCGGCTTTGTACAATCAAGCGGCATAGGCTAGCGTGTCGAGCATCCTGTGGTACAAGAGGCGCGGGACTTTTATCGATTCGTGCTCGCGCTCGGACGGCATAAAAGTTCCCTGCTGCACCCAGAGGTGTCGTCTGACCAGGGCGATGGCGTCGGCGAAGGAAGGGCTGGTTTTGTCATACCACGCCGCGGTGCGCGGCGCCATGCCGCCACGCTGTTCGATCAGGATATCCGCCGCCAGCGTCACCACGCTGAACAGGCCAAAGAGCGCGGGGGTGGTTCGGGCGATGGCTCGTTCCGACCACTGGCGCTGGGTTTCCACGCCCAGGTGAGCCCGCAGCTCCGCAAAGGTCACCTCGACCTGCCAGCGCAGCAGATACCACTGCAGTATCCGCAGGGGTTCCGCCTCGGTGTCGGTGCATAGCAAAGCATAGGGCCCGCGGCGCTCCTCCAGGTATCTGATGACGACCCAACGTAGGGGAAGGCGCGGCGGCCCGCCGTGGTACCACAGCGCCACGCCCGAAGCGAGCTCGACCATGGCGGTACTGCCGTCGGAACCGGTGGCGCGGTAGGGGGTCCATGCGGTAGGGAATCCATTGTGTAGCGGGATCGTCCAGCACCGCCGTGGGACTGGGCAATCGCGCGCCGACCACCCGGGGCCGCCCGATCTGGCCGGGCCGCCGCGCTGGCGCGGGCTGGTACCGGGATGCGTCCTTGCGCAGTTTGGTGACGACGACAATCGGCTTTGACATACTCTGGCAATGCCGCAGGAACTCGCGCTTGGCGTAGCCGCCATCGGCCACCACCACCAGGTCCCGGTCCGGCAGCCACCGGCGCAGGCAGACCAGCATCTGCTGGGCGTAGTCGGTGAACGTCTTGTGCCGGCGACCTTTGCGCCGGTCGTAGCGGGCCGACACCACCAGCGCGGTCAAAAACGGCAGCGCCCAGTGTCGACCCGCCCACCCGATACGCGTCAGCAACATCAGGCTCACCCATTGCAGTCCGGGGGTCATCACCACCTGGTCGTCCTTGGACCGCACCGGATCCCGATACCGTCCCTTGGCCGCAATCTTCCGGCCCCAGCGTCGTTCCACCGTCTCGTCAATGCCGAACACCAACGGCTCGGTGGATGAACCAAGGCGCCCGGCCACCAGCAGCAACAGCACCCGGCTCAGTTGCAGCGGCGACCATCGGGCACGGTTGAGCACGTGGTGATAGATGGCGAAGTCGCCGTGCTGCCCAATCCCCAGGATGTTGAGGGCGGAGGACACGGTGCGTTTGCCGGGAGACAGGATCGCTCCCATGGCCAGGAGTTGGGCTTTGCGCCAGGTCCTGGGGTCAAACAGGTGCTCAAAGGGCAGCAGCAGGGTTACTATGACTGCGGGCAGGGTAGGCATACTCGACCTCTTTTGGTGATTTGGTCGAGCTTACCCTGTTCTTATAATTTATCTAGCTTTTGTACAAAGTCGAGCCCTCTGCGACAGCGGATCGCCCTGGAGCGATTGGTAGTGCAACACGCCGGCCAAGTGCATTACGAGCAGCGCGATCAAATCATAAAAAGTGATGAGCCGAAGGAGTTTGAAATCCAGCTAAACGGCAGTTGGTTCAGGGCAATCGCGTTTTAGCTGCGTAGGACTTTTAGCAGGTAGTCCTCCTTCCAGCCGGCCTGGAGGCGTTTCCCCTGGATGCCCACCTTCAGGCTCGTTTCGTTCTTGAGCAGATTGTGCGAAACCTGCCGCAGCGTGGCCAGGTTCTGCGGAGCGTGGTCCTTGCGGATCCGGCAATGGTCTTCCCCGAAAGTCACGTCCAGGCTCCAGTGCAAGGAGTTCTCGATGCTCCAGTGAGTGCGCACCACCTTCAGCAGTCGCTCCGCCGGGGCATCCAGGCTGCTGATGTAGTACCGGGGCTGCACCGTGGTCCCTGCCGGCGTCTCCCGGCGGCCCACCACCTTGACCACCGAGCGCAGGCCGGGCCAGTCCTGCCCGGTGCTCAGGTACTCCAGGCAAGATGGGTCGCTGATTGTCCAGCACTCCCGACGTTCTATCCTTCCGTGGTCTTTGTTCAGGGTGGTGGCGTAGTCATGGGGCACTCCCCCGAAGCCGAACTCCTCCGCTCCCTCGAACCGGTCCCGCACGTCTTCATACAGTTGACCTTGGTTCTCCTTCAGCGCCAGCACGTAGCCGGCTCCCCGGTCCAGAATCCCCTGGGCGATCTCCTGCTGGCAGCCCATGGCGTCGATGGTGACGATGCACCCCTTCAGTTCCAGCATTGGCAGCAACTGGGGGATCGCGGTGATTTCGTTGGACTTCTCCGCGGTCTTCACCTGCCCCAGGGTCAGCGTGTTGGCCGAGGCCCAGGCGCTGACCAGGTGGATGGCCCGCTGGCCCACATTGCGGTCGTGGGAACGCCGTACCGTCTTGCCGTCGATGGCCACCACTTCCCCGGGGATCAGGTCGGACACCGCCTGGGTCCAGGCCATGAAGCACTGCTGGAACTGCTCCGGGTCCAGCCGGGAGAAGACGTCGCCGAAGGTGTCGTGGGACGGGATGCCGTGGGGCAGTTCCAGGAAGGTCTGGAACCATTCCAGCTTGCTCTTGCCGAACAATTCGATGTAGACCCAGGAGTCGGCGCCGCAGATGACGGCGCAGATGGCAATGGCAATGATGTCCAGCAGCTGGTGCCGCTTGCACCGGTCGATCCTGGGGTCCTCCAACGTCCCGAAATAATCCATAATGGACGCGCCCTTCCCCTCTCTCATCACTCCTCCCCTCTCCCCTTCATATCACTGGACTCGCATGCCTGGCCAAGTCTACCAATCTATAACGCGATTGCCCTGGCAGTTGGTTCACTCACCCCATATCCTCACGGATTCTAACCGCCCATCCGGCGCGTCCCGCAAGATAAACGCGTCCGGATTGGACAATTCCTCCCATCCACTGTAACCAAACCCGGAATCCAGAGACGCCAGTACCAGAGCCATCAGATTCCCATGCGTCACCGCTAACGGCAATACCCATCCATTATCCAAGAGGTCAATCAAACAGGCCCACCCCCGAGTCAGCACCTCTCGCGCCGATTCGCCGCCTGGAGCCCGCAGGTCCAGATCGTCAAAGGAATTCCTCACCACTTCTCGCCAGTTATCTATGGGCGATGTTGACAACATTCGTTCGTCCAGGCGATGGTCCAATTTGGATGGCCAATCCCATCGATGTGGCAAATGGCTCGATGCTCTGTTGCGCTCGCGGGTAGGTGCTGGACACGATCTTGTCCACCCCCATATCTGACAAGAACCCGGCCAGCGTTTCAGCCTGCTTCGTTCCGACTTCTGTTAACGTCGCATCCAGTTCTTGACCAGACGCTTGGCAATGCCGAACCAGTAGCAACTTTCTACCCAATCCGACCATCCAGAATTCCCCTAGCAATTCCTGCCCGTTGACGGGGGCCGGTGCGCCGGCAGCCCTGCACGCTCTGTATTCACCGCCCAACCGTGCCACCCACATTCTATCGTTGATAACTTGGCAATAGTATGCTGACGTTCCCGCAAGCCATCGCCGGTAAAAAAATAACGCAAGACCGTAGTCGCGGTCCTGCGATTTTGTGAGTGTAGTTCGTCAGGGGAAACGTCAGGCGAGATTCTACCGGTCGGTGCCGCGAGCCGGATTTCACTCCATCGTCTTTCCCCGGTGGTATGTGAAATGTCTTCTGGGTGCGGGGCCGCCGCTTGACGACCGCCGTGACATCAAAAATCCCCGCGCTTCGACGGGGGAGAAAGAGTCGCGTCATGGCTTCTAGGAATACCACACCGCCTCCTCCACAATGCACTGAAACCTGGCTTCCTACCGGGCGTTCAGCGGAACGATGCATGACGGAACACGGTGGATTTCCTGGGCTAGGCGGATTCCGCTGACAGTCATTTCACCACTTCCTGCGTCGCGGCCGGCCCGAACGTTGGAGGGCTAAATCGCCATCACTTTATTCTGATACAACATGGGATGCTAGACACTGAGAATCTGTACCGGGCACTTATAGTAATCTTATAATAAGTCCCGCATCAGTCTGAGAGATAGCTTTCCTCATCCATGCACTGCGGATCGGGCAGCAAATTGGGTCCGTCTGCACCAGACTTCCAACGAAGTTACCGACATTGCTATCGCCAACGCCGAAGAGGCCGTCGGGGGCATCGGATGCACCTTTCTGGGCGACGTCCTCCGGAAAACCGACGAGGTCGGCTACTGGCCCGGTGAGCCGTTTTGGGGCCAGGGAATCGCAACCACAGCCCTGGGAGCATTAACCGAATATGCCGTCGCCAATTTCGACCTGGACAGGCTGGAAGCCGCAGTCTACGAGTGGAATCCGGCCTCGGCCCGGGTCCTGGAGAAACGCGGGTTCGTCCGGGAAGGTCGCCTGAGGAAGAGTGTCACCTAATACGGCCGCACCATCGACCGGTGGCTGTACTCCCTGGTTCCTGATTAACCGGGGGAAAACCCTCCTGTCGCGAGCCTACCGCGAAACGGAAGATCCTTCTGCGTTTGGCCACCAACCGCGACCAAGTGACTGCACTGGATCCAAGGTTTCTGGTGTTTGGGTACAGCTTCGAGGCGCTTCCGACGTCAGCCGGCCTGGAACAGTTCGATTGGGTTGCCGGACGGGTCCTCAACCAGGATCTGTTTCCCACCTGGTCCGCTGGTGATGTCGTTACGGAACTTGACGCCCGCTTGCCTCATGGATGTGACTACGGCCTCAATGTCGTCGACTTCAAGTACGAATCGATTCCAACCCCCGGCTTTAGGCACGCGACCGTCAGGCATGGGCCGCCCCGCCGATGACTCCGCGTTGCTGATCCAGAGTGTCAGATCGTCTTTGGCTACCCTCGCGTACGGACCCACGTTGAACAGAAGCTCGAAGCCTAAATATTGGACGTAGAAACTCACACTCTCGTCCGTATCTTCCACAATATACCGGATGGTCCCCATATCACAGCTCCTTCCCCATGCACTGGCGTTGCCGGATGATATCGCACGTCGCTTCGGTCATAATACCTAGGCAGGGGACGCCCATTACTGGCCGGAAGGACGGGGCGTGGTGGAGCTGGCGGGAATCGAACCCGCTACCTCTTCAATGCCATTGAAGCGCTCTCCCAAATGAGCTACAGCCCCACTTGATGCGTCCGGCAACGCAGCGCCACCGGACGCGCATATTCTAGCAGGCCAGCCAACTGGCCGGCAACCGACTAGCCCCCTCTCCCCTGGTGGGAGAAGGCTGGGGTGAGGGGGAACCACCTACCCCTTGCGGGTGTACTTCACTACCGTTCGGCCGGTGCTGCCCTCGTAGGGCTCCACCACGTACAGGTCTTTCTGGCTGTCTACCCAAACGCCGTGGCAGCTGCGGTGCGTCAGGTCGCCCCACTGGGCGAGTCGCTGCCCTTCCTGGTCGAGAATGCTGAGCATTCCGCCGTTGTGCTCTGCCACGTATCCGACGCCCTCATCGTCCAGGCAAATCACCGCTGGGCCAATGAGCTTGCTGGGCCAGTCGGTAATGTGGGTGCCATCCTGGTTGAACACCTGGACACGGTCATTTTCACGGTCGGCGATCAACAGTTGGCCTTCCCGATTGATCCAGGCGCCGTGGGGCAGGTTGAACTGTCCTGGGCCGGAGCCGGGCTCGCCCCAGGAGAAAATCAGCTCGCCGGTGGCGGTGAATTTGTGCACGCGAGCGTTGCCGTAGCCGTCGGCGATGTAAATCTCACCAGCGTCGTTCAGCGCAATGCCAGCCGGCATGTTGAATGGCTCGGCGCCACGCACCACCTGGTGCCAGGAGTTGGAATCGAACGCCTCGTTGTTGGCGCCCGTGTCAGAACGAAAGCCTCGATCGCCAATCGTCATAACCAGCTCGCCGTCTTTGGTGAGCTTGAAAATCTGGCCCATATTGCGGTCAACCAGCCAGACGTAGCCCCACTGGTCGATGATGATGGCGTGGGGGAACTCGAACATCCCAGCTCCCCACGACTTCACGAACTTACCTTCCCGGTCGAAAATCATGATGGGGTGCTCGGGATTACGGTTGAAGCAGTAAATCTGATCCTCGTCGTCGCCGAAAACGGCGGCGGCCGGCATGGGGATGCCATCCGGCAACTGAGCCCAGTTGCGGTCAAACTCGTAGGTGTGGGCACCGGTGCCGACAATATTGGTTGCGGTAGTCATAAATTCCTCCAGATTTCGTGTGTGCTTGGTAACCTAACATTAACCACTCTTGATGCGCCATCAATCGGTTTGAATCGAACGGTAATCCAGCTTTTCGACGCGTTCTCGAACTAGCTTCAAAACGCGCCGATGCCCGGAGTTTTCACGCGGATGCTGTACAGGGAATGACCTGAAGTCAGGAAGAGCGTGCGCATGTCATCTCCGCCGAAGCAGATGTTCCGGGTTACTTCGGGTGTCGGGAGCACGCCAGCTCGCTCGCCGTTGGGTTCTACGATCCAAACGCCTCCGGAACCGGTGCACCAAACGCGGCCGGCGGTATCCACCTTCATACCGTCGGGCACGCCCGATTCCGTCGATCCCATCTCAATCAGGATGCGATTGCCGCTGAGCCTGCCATCGGCTGCCACGTCGAACACGCGGATCCGTCGGTTGGGGCAGAACTCGCCCCGCTCTTCGCGGTCGAAATCTGCCGCTTCGGCACGGCTGATGGCCACGTACATGATCGACTCATCGGGCGAAAGCGCCAAACCGTTAGCGTACTCGCATTCGTCGGTAGCCAGATGCACAGCGCCAGACGGATCAATGCGGTAGATGCCGGCAAAAGGAATTTCCCGCAATTCCTCGGGAAACCGCAGATGCGGATCGGTGAAATACAAGGTTCCGTCGCTACGGCAGATAACGTCGTTGGGTTTGTTGAAGCGCTTGCCATCCCAACGGTCGGCAACGGTGGTGATGTCGCCAGCGGCGTTCATGCTGGTAACGCAACGATGGTCGGCCCCCTCGCACATCAACAGGTTGCCCTGCCTGTCGAAGGTACAACCGTTGCCCTCCCCGGTGTTCTCGCGAACCACCGAGGTTGAGCGAGTCTTGGGATCCCACTTCAGCAGTTGCTCCCGTCCCAAGTCCACAAAGGTCAGATACCCGCCTGGGTGCCACAACGGCCCTTCGGTGCGGTCAAGCGACCCATCGAGCAGGGTAAGTTCCGCTTCGTCAAGCAGCGCAGACAAATCGTCCGGCATAGTCTAGCCCCCTTTTGCTGGTATCCGAATTGAGCCGATTATAACAACTGCCACCGCACACCCCCAGGGCAATCGCGTTATAGATTGGTAGACTTGGCCAGGCATGCGAGTCCAGTGATATGAAGGGGAGAGGGGAGGAGTGATGAGAGAGGGGAAGGGCGCGTCCATTATGGATTATTTCGGGACGTTGGAGGACCCCAGGATCGACCGGTGCAAGCGGCACCAGCTGCTGGACATCATTGCCATTGCCATCTGCGCCGTCATCTGCGGCGCCGACTCCTGGGTCTACATCGAATTGTTCGGCAAGAGCAAGCTGGAATGGTTCCAGACCTTCCTGGAACTGCCCCACGGCATCCCGTCCCACGACACCTTCGGCGACGTCTTCTCCCGGCTGGACCCGGAGCAGTTCCAGCAGTGCTTCATGGCCTGGACCCAGGCGGTGTCCGACCTGATCCCCGGGGAAGTGGTGGCCATCGACGGCAAGACGGTACGGCGTTCCCACGACCGCAATGTGGGCCAGCGGGCCATCCACCTGGTCAGCGCCTGGGCCTCGGCCAACACGCTGACCCTGGGGCAGGTGAAGACCGCGGAGAAGTCCAACGAAATCACCGCGATCCCCCAGTTGCTGCCAATGCTGGAACTGAAGGGGTGCATCGTCACCATCGACGCCATGGGCTGCCAGCAGGAGATCGCCCAGGGGATTCTGGACCGGGGAGCCGGCTACGTGCTGGCGCTGAAGGAGAACCAAGGTCAACTGTATGAAGACGTGCGGGACCGGTTCGAGGGAGCGGAGGAGTTCGGCTTCGGGGGAGTGCCCCATGACTACGCCACCACCCTGAACAAAGACCACGGAAGGATAGAACGTCGGGAGTGCTGGACAATCAGCGACCCATCTTGCCTGGAGTACCTGAGCACCGGGCAGGACTGGCCCGGCCTGCGCTCGGTGGTCAAGGTGGTGGGCCGCTGGGAGACGCCGGCAGGGACCACGGTGCAGCCCCGGTACTACATCAGCAGCCTGGATGCCCCGGCGGAGCGACTGCTGAAGGTGGTGCGCACTCACTGGAGCATCGAGAACTCCTTGCACTGGAGCCTGGACGTGACTTTTGGGGAAGACCATTGCCGGATCCGCAAGGACCACGCTCCGCAGAACCTGGCCACGCTGCGGCAGGTTTCGCACAATCTGCTCAAGAACGAAACGAGCCTGAAGGTGGGCATCCAAGGGAAACGCCTCCAGGCCGGCTGGAAGGAGGACTAGCTGCTAAAAGTCCTACGCAGCTAAAACGCGATTGCCCTGCGCACACCCCAACCCTGCTGGACACCAATTCGTCGGTCGGCTATGATACCCCGCAGTCCCAACCCACCGAGGTAGTTTTGCCCCGTCCCGCCGTGAGAGTGACGACGGGGCATTTGCTTGCCACAAAACCAAACGCACCGAGCGCCGATTTAATGCTGATTACCATCGCCTTCATTCTCATGGCCGTGATGTTCTTCGCGGGCATGTACGTGGCCGGCGCATTGGGTTCGCTGGCGCTCATCCTCCTCAATTTGTTCTCGGACAACCCGGTCTGGAACATCATGGGGAACCGGGCCTGGGAGACCAATACTAACGTAAATCTCGTTGCCATCCCGCTGTTCATTCTGATGGGCGAGATTGTCCTGCGCAGCGGGTTCGCCGACCTGATGTACCGCGCCCTGTCCCGTTGGGTGGACTTCATCCCTGGCGGGCTGTTGCATACCAACATTGCTTCGTGCGCCGTGTTCGCCGCCTGCGCCGGTTCCAGCATCGCCACGGCAGCCACGGTCAGCAGGATGGCGTTGCCGTCGTTTCGTGCGCAGGGCTACGAGGAACGCCTGGTGGTGGGTTCCCTGGCTGCGGGCGGAACCCTGGGCATCCTGATCCCGCCCAGCATCCTGCTGGTGCTGTATGGACTGACGGTGGGAGAGTCCATCGGGCGGCTGTTTCTGGCGGGTTTCATCCCCGGCATTCTGCTGGCGCTGGTGTTCATGGTGATGATTGGCATTGTGTCGGTCATCTGGCCGGCGGTTGCGCCACGGCAATCCCGACTGGCGTTCTGGACCTGGGAAGGCTGGATAGAACGCCTGCTGTTCACGTTGCTGATGATTCCAGTGATGGCCCTGGTGTTCATTGTGCTGGGCAGTATCTACTTCGGATGGGCCACGCCCTCGGAGGCGGCCGGTTTTGGCGTCAGCGGGGCGTTGGCGCTGGCCATCATCTACAACTTTGTGCGCCTGTTCGCCGGCAACCTGGCCGGATTTCTGCTCGGCCTGAGTGTCGGCGACCACGTATCCCCGGAAGTTCGGTGGGCGCTACAGGAATGGAACGCCCACCAGCAGTTCAGCGGCCAGAGCTTCCGGGACTACTGCAAGTTCCTCGTTACAATGTCGCTGGACGCCAGCGTTTCGGCAGCCCGCTCGTCGGCGATGATCATGTTCATCCTGATGGCGGCGTTCACCTTGCAATTCGCTTTCGCCTACCTGCGCATCTCCATAACCATGGCCGAGTGGGTCGCCGGATTCGAGTTGAGCACCGTGCAACTGGTGCTGTTCCTGGTGGTCTTTTACCTGTTGCTGGGCACGTTTATGGAGGCATATTCCATGATGCTGACCACGCTGCCAATCATATCTCCGGTGCTGCGTGGCGCCGACGTTGACCTGCTGTGGTTCGGCATCATCATGATCATCCTGCTGGAAGCCGCGCAAATTAGCCCTCCCCAAGGGTTGAGCCTGTATGTGTTGCAGGGGGCGCGTGTGGATGTGGCGCGCCAGGCCCAGGGGGTCGCCGTTTCCGGAGCCGGCACCGTGGGCGGGGCCTCCGCCGGCGGTCGGAACCATCAATGACGTGTACATCGGCGTGCTGCCCTTCATGGCCTGCATGGCCGTCGTCATCGGGTTGATTATCGCCTTCCCACAACTCGCAACCTGGCTGCCCGACCAGATCAAAGGGGCCCGGTAGCTTCGGGCGACGGTCGTGGCAACACACTACGACTTGACCATTATTGGCGGCGGTTCAGCCGGCCTGACGGCGGCCCGGTTCGCCAACCGTCTGGGCAAGCGGGTCGCCCTGATCGAAGCCGACCGACTCGGCGGCGACTGCACGTGGACTGGTTGTGTTCCCAGCAAAGCCCTGCTCCACGCCGCAAACCTGGCGCACGCCATCCGCAATGCCGACCAACTGGGCATCAGCGTCGCAGAGCCACAGGTGGATTTCGCGGCGGTCATGACGCGTATACAGGCCGTTATTCGACAAATCTACTCCGACGAAACGCCGAACACGCTGCGCTCCGAAGGCATCGACGTGATTGAAGCCCGCGCCGAGTTTCTGGATAGTCATTCGGTCGTTGCCGGAGGGCAACAGGTTAGATCCAAATCATTTCTGATCTGCACCGGGGCATCGCCTTTCGTACCGCCGATTCCCGGTCTGATAGACACGCCATATCTGACCTACGAGTCGTTTTGGGAGCAACCGTCATTGCCCGCTCGGTTGATCGTGATAGGCGGCGGACCGATCGGTTGCGAGCTCGCCCAGGCCTGCCAACGGCTTGGCTCGCAGGTCACGTTGGTAGAAGCCCTGGACCGTATCCTGCCCAACGATGACCCCCAGGCAGCTGACCTGGTGGCGTCCGCGTTGGTCGCAGACGGGATCGATTTGCGACTGTCCGAGCCGGTGGAATCGGTACACACCACCGATGGCGGGCGCGGTGTGTCCGTTAGAGCTGGCGGCAACAATATCGACGGCGACGCGCTGCTGGTGGCGGTGGGTAGGCGGCCCAACGTCTCAGGGTTAGCCCTCGAAGCGGCGGGTGTCGCCCATACTGCCCAGGGGATAACGGTAAACGACCACCTGCGCACCAGCGCAAAGCATATTTACGCCGCCGGGGATTGCGCTGGCGGTTTCCAGTTCACTCATTACGCTGGTTTTCAGGCGGCGTTGGCAGTTCGCAACGCCCTGCTACCCGGTGCCTCCCGTGCGCGACCCGAGCACGTTCCGTGGGCTACCTTCACCGACCCCGAAGTGGCTCAGGCGGGCCACACCGAGGAGCAGGCGCGGAGGCGGCATGGGGACAAAGTGCGAGTTTTCACGCGCCAGTTTGCTCAAATCGACCGTGCGGTGATTGAGGGCGCCGGCGGTGGGTTCATAAAAGTGGTCAGTCTCAACAACGGCAAGGTGCTGGGAGCGACTGTCGTCGGCCCCCGCGCTGCTGACGTCATTCAGGAATGGACGACCGCCACCGACCGAAAGATGCGCCTCTCCGACGTGATAAAAACGATGCACGTTTATCCCACCGTGGGCATGGGCAATCAACAGCTGGCGTGGGAGGCGTATCTTTCCAGCCTGACCAGTGGGTGGCGCGGACGCCTGCTGCACTGGCTGTCCCGTTGACCGTAACCTCTACTGAGCCCACCGATTCAGCCATAGAGTCAGCCCATGGGCTTCGGAATGATAACAGGGACGCTCCAGATGAGGAGCGCCCCTTCTTTTCGCAGGACGATGCCGCCTGGCATCTCCACCACCGATTCCGCGTCGGCTTCATTCAGGATCCGGAACACCTTCTCGGCAGGATCCTCATTGGCAACAGCCAGCGTCGCTAACCCAAATTTGCTCTTGGGAAGGAGCGCCGGTTAGCCAGCCCCACCACCCGAAACGGTCTCACCCCGCTCGCGTAACGCGAAGCATCCCATTATCGCCGCGTGGTTAGGGGGTCGCTCCGATGCGGAATTTCTTGGTGCCGCAGTCGACGCATATCCCCTGTGTGGCCGGGCGACCGTTCTTCATCGTCACGCCCTGCACTTCTCGGGAGTCAGTTTTCGCCTTGCATTTGACACAATAAATCTGAACCTGCGTAGTCATAATTTGCGTTTCCCTCCGTATGTTTTGGCCGCTTACTCAGGCCTTCATCTGTCTTACTCTAAAGCCAAGGGTTATGTCAACGGCCTTCGATGCGAATTTTCTTGGAATTCGACCGAGCTTGTAAAATTACCTACACCGGCGGCCTGAGATCTATGTAACGCGCCGTTTGCTCATAAGCATACGCGACTCGCAGTGCGGTAGCCTCGTCGAAGGGTTTACCCACGATTTGCAGACCCATCGGCAACCCTGCATCTGACAACCCACAGGGTATCGAAACCGCCGGCAAGCAAGACACGTTGAACGGCCCGGTGAAGCTGGGCTGGGTCAGAGTGGTCGCTCCGGCGTATCCTTCAATCCTGGGCGCGGGCGCGGCGTAGGTTGGCGTTACCAGCACATCGGCCTACAGCAGCGCATCCGCCATTTCGTCCTTGATAACCCGGCGCATTCGCAAAGCCTGGTTGTAGTCCGACGCGGACAGCAGGCCACCGAGCAGAAAGCGGTTGCGAACCATATCGCCGTAGTCCTGCCGGCGAGATTTCAGATTGGCTTCGTGAAACGCGTATGCTTCCGACATCATGATGACCTGATTTGCGGCCTGCGCGTATTCGATATGAGGAATCTCAACATCCCGAATTTCCGCGCCCAGTTCGGCCAGCGTTTCCAGCCCTCGTTCGGCAGCGCGAATCACCTGAGGGTCAACACCCGGCGCTGCTTCGTAGAAATACTGACGCGGCACGCCCACCTTTAGCCCACGGACGCCGTCATGCAACCCGGCCAAGTAGTCCGGCACCGGTACATCAGCGGTTGTGGGGTCTTTTGGGTCGTACCCGGCAATGGCCCGCAGAATTACGGCGGTGTCCTCCACCGTCCACGTCATCGGCCCGCAGTGGTCTTGCGACCAGGAAAGCGGCACCACGCCAAAGTTGCTAACCCGACCGAATGTCGGCTTGATTCCCACGATGCCGCACATCGATGCCGGCCCACGGATGCTGCCGCCGGTGTCTGAACCCAAAGCTCCCATACACAGTCCAGCCGCCACCGCCGCGCCGGAACCGCTGCTGCTGCCACCGGGCATGTGCTCGGTATTCCACGGATTGCGCGCCGGCGGGAACAGGCTGGTGAAATCAGGGCCGCCCAGGGCGAACTCGTGCATCGCCAACTTACCTAGAAACCGGGCCGGAAAGCCCTGATTCGGAAGTGGAGTTGCGGCAGTAAAGCCGTGGTGAGCAAAATCAGGGACCATAGTTGTCCGAGCCGGACAGCGCCCAAATTGGCCGCAGTATTGGCGACAACAGCGTGGACATCATTGAGGACGACGCGGTGGCCTGCTGCGCCGCCACTGGTACCGCCTGACAGACCGATGTTGCCCAACACCAGGGTCAGGTTGGCCACCGTGGCAGCCAAGTACACCTGGAATCGGGTTTTGACCCTACCGAAGTAGCGGGACTGGCGGATTCCCAGCTGGACCAGCCGCGCCAGCCGATGTTCTACCACCACCCGTCGCGCTCGATACTCCGTCGTAGGCAGCGCTTTGCTGCAACGCTCGTGCCTCCTGCAGCAGGGCTTCCTGCGGGTGGATCAGCACTCTGCGTCCCTGCCTGCCTTTGGCCGCGATGCACTGGGACCGCAGTGGACATGCCCGACATACCGCCCCGTCGAACTGGAAGGCCTGCAATCGGTAGACCCGACCCGCGGCATCCGTCCGTTTCCCCGCCGACACCATGGCGTGGGTAACCTGTCCCGCCGGACAGGTGCAACTGCCCGCGGCCAAGTCAAGGTGAAAGTCATCCTTGGGAAAATGGCTCCGGTTGGGCCGGCCCGGCACTTTGGCCACCAACTGCCTTCCCGCGTCGGCGAAGGTCTGGCGGGTCCCGCCGTCCCCATCGGCGGCGTCGCCCATGGCTTCCTGCACCACCGAGCCGGTGCTCGCTTCGCTCTGCTCCACCAGTTCCAATGCCCCCAGATTGTCGGGAGCGTTGCCCGGCAACACGTCCACGGCGGTGATCAGCTGGCTGTCGGTGTCCACCACGATGGCCGCCTTGTGTCCGTTGAAGCGCCGCCGGCTGCTCTTGTGCCCGTGGCGCATCTCCGGGTCAGGCACCGACACCATCCGGTCCTTGCTCACCCCGTCCCTGAGGCTCACCCCGTCATCAGCATGAGCATCAGCATCGCCGCTCTTGCGCTCGATGTCCTGGTGCAGCAACTGTCCCAGCAACTCCGCCCCGTCCACTATGATCTGCCGCTGGGCGCTGTCCTCGGGCAATTCCACCCACGCCCGCCGCGCCAGTTCCAGCAGCCGGTCCGCGTCGGCCACTATCTCAGCCAGCAACGCCGCCCGCGCTCTGCGGTCCGACCAGTCAATCGCCGCCTCGCCCTTGATGCTGGAACCCAGGTACTTGTCGTACCCCTGGCCTTCGGCCCATTCCCTGACGGTGGTGTTCGCCACGGCCGCCAGGACCCGCATCAGCTTCACCATCCCGTCCGCCAGCAGATTGTAAGTGTCCTTCACCGCGCCCCGTCCCAGGATGTAGGTCGTGTCCAGCGCCACCCGCATCCCACGTTTTTTCAGGTAGCCCGACTGCCGCGCCAATCGCAGGCTGCTCTCGAACACCTCCCGCACCTTGTCGTGCAGTATCAACTGCGCCCGGAACATCTGCAGCGTGCTCTTGGCAAAGGGTCTATCCTCAATCTCAATCCCCAACGCCACCTTCCACCGGATGTCGAAGTCAGCCCTCGCCTTGGCCTCGGCGTCGCTCACCTGGTCGTAGGTCTGCAGCAGCAGCGCCGTGGCCAGCAGGCTGGGCGGCACGCTGTCCCGGCCATTGTCCGGACAGTAGATCTCGGCGAAATCGTCATCGCGGAACAACTGGCCCCGCAGTGAGGCCAGCAAGCCGTAGAAGGTGTCCTGGCCCACGTAGTCCAGATACACCGGTCCGCTTCCCAAAGGCCCTTTTGGTCCGAACGCTTGCCCAGCATTGCTCTGCTCCGTTAGCCTCGATTGCCCGGAGTATAACCCTTGGCCAAAACCACTCCAGTTTCCGGCCCGCTTTCTAGCAGCACCACGCCGGCCTCGTACAATTTGGCAACCGTCGTTGCGTCCTCGTCAGGAACCCGATCGGGGGTAACCCGGGACATTGCCGTGGTTTTGATGCCGGCGGTATCGTACAGATCTTTCAGCCCAATCGGGATGCCATGCCAAGGCCCTCGGTAGTTGCCGGCCTTGATCTCCGCTTCGGCTTGTCTGGCCTGGGCCAGCGCCTTTTCGGGCAACAACGTAACGAAGGCATTCAGTTGGCCATCGATTGCGTCGATTCGATCCAGGTAGGCACGGATCAGTTCCACCGGAGACAGGCGGCCGTCACGAATCAGAGGCGCTGACTCGGTTATCGTCAGGTAATGCAGATCGTTTGTTGAGACCATGAAGGATTGCCTCTGATACCCGGCGCAACTTGGGGAGTTTGTCGACGGTTGGTTATCGGCTCCAGTCGGCGGAGAACGTCACGGCCTGGCCGCCCAGGGGCAAATCGGCTTCGTGCAACATGGCGACCCGTTGCCTGAGGAATTGGTACAGCGGCAGCAACTCCTCCAGCTCGGATTCTTCCAGCGGCAATCCGGCCACGCGAACCAGCGCGCGCAGTTCGTCGATCGTTACGTCCGCTTCGTTCGCTGCGGGCATTTCAGACTCCCGGTGGGCGTGCGCCTAAAATACGGCGACGGGATTGACGGGCGAACCGGTAGTGTTATGCAGGCGCAACGGATTTATGCTGACCGCAAACGTCCAGCGGTTGCGCTGCTGACACTCCTGGGCCACATCTTCCAGGTTGGCGTTGTCGAGAATCCACAAGCCCATTGCCGTGATAGAAACCTGATGCACCGGATTGGTGAGCTGGCCGCCATACTGCGGCGGGCTAACGTCGTTACCCGTGTCCGAGCCGAGCACGGCAATGTCCCGCTCCCGGAACAGCGGCAGACAAGCCGCCTGACACGCGGTGGAGCCGGCCTCCCGGGACACCGGGCCCTCCACGTTGCGCCGGTGCAGTTGACCGGTCCGAATCAGTAACACGTCGCCGGATTCGATGCGGAACCCACAGCGTTCTTCGGCAGCCAGGATATCCTCCGGCATGACGCCCTCCCCACGCTCCACCCAGTCGATCCCGCGCACGAAGGGCACGTCCACCAGCACCCCGCGGGTCATGAAACCGCGATGCGCCTGTTCCACCGAGCAGACCGTGGCGCCCAGGTTGGTGGACACCAGGTGCGCCGGCTTGCCGTTGTACGTCATGCCGTTCCAGAAAAAGTGCGCCAGACTGTCCACGTGAGTCACGGACACACCGTGGAAAATCATCCCGATGTAGTCCATTGCCACGGCAGATGCCCGCGTCGACACCTTGTCGCCGGTGGCCCATCCCTCACCGCTCTCCACCATGTAGTGAACCGGCGGCGCCGGCACATCGAGGGTAGGATCCCACGTAACGTCGCGGGACAGGGATACGCAATAGCCTTCCTCAACCGTGGCCAGGGCCGAACGGGTTTTCTCGGGGGTTATCAGGTTTGGCGTTCCCAGTTCGTCATCATCACCCCACCGACCCCAATTGGACAGACTGTCAAACCAGCCCAGCACTTCCTGCTCCGACGGTATACCTGCTTGTGGCATGGCGCTATTCTCCTCGCTGATAGTGTGCGTAGCAACCAAATTCACGTTAGGCCCGGCATTATGCCCCAGGGCCGGCAACGGCGCAACCGGCGTATCCGGCTCACGCTTACCCGCTTCATTCTGTAATTGCGAGGAGCGCCCGCTCATCCCGAGCTCGTCGAGGGATGTGGCAATCTCGATGAGGCTGAACACGTCGGCGAACCGCCGTTGCTACGGCGACGAGATTGCCACGCTACGCTCGCAATGACAAAGTGGGTACGCGTAACAGTTCAGAGTAGAGGGGAAACGAGCAGCTGACGGCAGGCGGCGAGAGGATTTAGACCTTGGGCGCGCCAGGTGCCGAAGATGGATGCCAGCGTCATCTTGCTCTCGGTGCCCTGCTCCGAGCGGGTGCCGCCGCTGATCTTGCCTAGGCTTTGCACATTTCAAGCCGCGTAGGCGAGTGAATCTACAAGTCGGTAGTACAGGGCAGCCGGGACTTTCCATATATCCGGTTCTGCGTCTCGGCTTTGTACAATCAAGCGGCATAGGCTAGCGTGTCGAGCATCCTGTGGTACAAGAGGCGCGGGACTTTTATCGATTCGTGCTCGCGCTCGGACGGCATAAAAGTCCCCTGCTGCACCCAGAGGTGTCGTCTGACCAGGGCGATGGCGTCGGCGAAGGAAGGGCTGGTTTTGTCATACCACGCCGCGGTGCGCGGCGCCATGCCGCCACGCTGTTCGATCAGGATATCCGCCGCCAGCGTCACCACGCTGAACAGGCCAAAGAGCGCGGGGGTGGTTCGGGCGATGGCTCGTTCCGACCACTGGCGCTGGGTTTCCACGCCCAGGTGAGCCCGCAGCTCCGCAAAGGTCACCTCGACCTGCCAGCGCAGCAGATACCACTGCAGTATCCGCAGCGGTTCCGCCTCGGTGTCGGTGCATAGCAAAGCATAGGGCCCGCGGCGCTCCTCCAGGTATCTGATGACGACCCAACGTATGGGAAGGCGCGGCGGCCCGCCGTGGTACCACAGCGCCACGCCCGAAGCGAGCTCGACCCTGGCGGTACTGCCGTCGGAACCGGTGGCGCGGTAGGGGGTCCATGCGGTAGGGAATCCATTGTGTAGCGGGATCGTCCAGCACCGCCGTGGGACTGGGCAATCGCGCGCCGACCACCCGGGGCCGCCCGATCTGGCCGGGCCGCCGCGCTGGCGCGGGCTGGTACCGGGACGCGTCCTTGCGCAGTTTGGTGACGACGACAATCGGCTTTGACATACTCTGGCAATGCCGCAGGAACTCGCGCTTGGCGTAGCCGCCATCGGCCACCACCACCAGGTCCCGGTCCGGCAGCCACCGGCGCCGGCAGACCAGCATCTGCTGGGCGTAGTCGGTGAACGTCTTGTGCCGGCGACCTTTGCGCCGGTCGTAGCGGGCCGACACCACCAGCGCGGTCAAAAACGGCAGCGCCCAGTGTCGACCCGCCCATCCGATACGCGTCAGCAACATCAGGCTCACCCATTGCAATCCGGGGGTCATCACCACCTGGTCGTCCTTGGACCGCACCGGATCCCGATACCGTCCCTTGGCCGCAATCTTCCGGCCCCAGCGTCGTTCCACCGTCTCGTCAATGCCGAACACCAACGGCTCGGTGGATGAACCAAGGCGCCCGGCCACCAGCAGCAACAGCACCCGGCTCAGTTGCAGCGGCGACCATCGGGCACGGTTGAGCACGTGGTGATAGATGGCGAAGTCGCCGTGCTGCCCAATCCCCAGGATGTTGAGGGCGGAGGACACGGTGCGTTTGCCGGGAGACAGGATCGCTCCCATGGCCAGGAGTTGGGCTTTGCGCCAGGTCCTGGGGTCAAACAGGTGCTCAAAGGGCAGCAGCAGGGTTACTATGACTGCGGGCAGGGTAGGCATACTCGACCTCTTTTGGTGATTTGGTCGAGCTTACCCTGTTCTTATAATTTATCTAGCTTTTGTACAAAGTCGAGGTTCTGCGTCGGACAGTGAAAAACCCTCGGACGCCAGCCACAAGTGGCGGCGCACCAGGGCGATGGCATCCACAAAAGTTGGAGACGGCTTGGCGTACCAGGCCGCGGTGCGATGGCTCATGGGCCGTTGTTCCTGCATCAAGTGAGCCGCCAGGGTGGTCCAGGAGAATAGCCCCATCAGGATTGGCGTGGTGCGGGCAATGGCCCGGTCCGACCACTGGCGTTGGGTCTCCACGCCCAGATGCGCTCGCACCTCCTGGAAGGCGACCTCCAGTTGCCAGCGCAGCACAAACCATTCCAGAATCTGCGCCGGGTCCACGGCCAGGTCAGTGCACAGCAGAGCCGGTGTGGCGAATTCGCCCTGGGGGTCCCGAACCAAGACCCAGCGCAAGGGCACGGGCGGCTTGCCAGAGCGGTACCAGACCGCCGTTTGCGAGGTGAGTTCCACCGTGCGGGTCGCGCCGTTGTACCAGGCTACCGACACCTCGACCCATGACACGGTGGGCAAGTCCAGGAGCGCCTTCAGCGCGGTCAGCCGTCGGCCTTTCAGCGGGGGCCGACCGTTCCGGCCCGGCTGACGTGCTGGCGCCGGTTCATAAAGGGCGGCGTCCAGGCGCAAGCGGGCGATGAGGATAACGGGTTGAGCCAACGATTGGCAGCAGTGGAGCAGGTCCAGTACGGCGTAGCTGCGGTCACCCACCAGCACCAGGGGGCGCTGCGGCAGCCAGCGTGGTTCGGCAGGCTCACCATGAGCGGGGTTGCAGGATCATCTGGCGGGCCCAGTCGGTGAGCTTTTTGTGGCGGCGTCCGCGCTGCCGGTGGTAGCGTGCCGAGGGCGCCAGCACGGTGAGAAAGGGCAAGGCCCAATAACGTCCCGCCCAGGGGACCTGGCCCAGCCACATCAGGGAGATCCAGCGCAGGCCGCTGGCCTTGACCACCTGAGACCGGCTGGAGCGTACCGCATCGCGGTAGATGCCCAGGGATTTGATTTTGGGGCCGCGGCGCCGCTCCAGGGTTTCGTCGATGCCGAAAATCAACGGGCCATCGCCTTGATCCAAGTGGAGGATTAGCAGTCCCAACAGGATGCGTGCCGCCTGGCGGGGCGACCACACCGCCCGATTGAGCACTTGATGATAACGGGCATAGCTGCGGTCGTCGCTGAGTCCCATGACACGGAGCGCCGATGCCACGGTGCGTTGGCCGGGAGCCAGTATCGCGCCGACCAACAGGATTTGGGCTTTCAGCCAGGTCGGGTTGCGAAACAGCGTGGCGAAGGGATGGAGTACGGGTACAATCGCGTTGGGCAGGGTGAGCATCGCTTGGCCTTTTTCCAGGAGGGTCCGCCCAGCTTACCCTGTTCTTATAATTTATCTAGCTTTTGTGCAAAGTCCAGCTTGCGGCTGATGACCAGATGGCGCAGGCTGCGTTCGGCAGCGTTGTTGTCTGAAGGCACGTCCGGTTCGGCCACGAATACGAAGAGTTCCTTGATGTGGCGCTCGATGCGTCGGCACAGCTTGGCCTGGGTTGCCGACGGGTCGTGCCGGAAAGGCTGGCCGAGGGCCAGCAGTTGTCGTTCCAGGGCCAGTTGGGCGGTGCGCCGCCGCTTGGCCTGGGGATGAGTGCAGGCTTTGGCCCGGTCGTAAATCCCGTGGACGGCGTCGGCCCACCTGGCCAGTGGCGCAGCATCGGGGTAGAGGGTGCGCAGGTCGTGGATGTCCCGCAGCAGGTGGGCCCAGCACCGCTGCTTGGGGCCGTCATAATGGTGGTAGGCGGCGTAGAAATCGCTGACCAATACTCTGGAGAAAGCATCGCTCAGCGCCTCGTCCACGACTGTTTTGCCCCGACCCCGCCGCAGGAAGTAGCGTTCGGTGGGGGTGCTGAAAGTCCACACGTAGCCGTTGGCCCCGCTCTGACGCCAGCCGGTTTCGTCGGCGTGGACCACTGGGCTGGCGCGGATGCGGTCCAGGATCGCGGCCACTGCCGGTTGGGCCCGCTGCGCCGTGCGATGGATGGCGCTCACGATGGCCCCCACGCTGAGGCGCAACTGATGCACGGTGTCCAGATACCACTGGACGCTGCGGATGGGCAGCCGCCCCTCTTCCCGCAGCGTGGCGATCAGGCTGAGCAGGTTGACGCCGAGGCGCTGCTGACCCAAGACCACGCCGCCCAGTTCCGCCGGAGGTGTGCAGCGCCGTCGGCAGGCCGGGCAAGTCCGAGCAAGGTAGACCTGCTCGGTGACTTGCGCGGGAACCACCGGCAGCTCGATGACCTCCCGAGTGCGCTGGATCCAGCCGCCGGACCGGTGGGCGCCGCAATCGGGACAGTTCTCCATCACGTGCTCCACCCGGTGGGTCGGTGTCATGCGCGGGCGGGCGAAGCCGTGGCGTCGCTGCTTGCGGGGCCCCGGCTGCGCTGGGGGCTTCCGGCCCGATTTCGCCTTGAGGCCGGGCATTCGGAGCGGGCCGCCCGGTTTCGCCTGGCCTTCCAGTTCGGCAATCCGCCGCTGCAACCGCTCAATCACCGCCTGTAACTCGGCGATGATGGCAATGAGGACAGCGCGGTCGACGGTGGTCAGGTCCACTTCAGTATCCATGCCCTGTATATGACATAACCACCGCCACCCGTGCCAGCGTTCGGCAACCCGCCTTCGGCCAATTCACCTCACCAAGTCTGAACTGTTACCGGTACGCATGAGGCGTATCCGGGGATTGGCAACGTGTGCTATAATGCCCACCAACAACCGCACGAGACAAAAATTATGCAGTGTCAAATTTGTAAAAAATCCGGCATGACCGGCAACAATGTCAGCCACTCCAAGCGCAGGACCAAGACGCGCTGGATGGCGAACGTACACAAGCAGACGTTGGTCATCGACGGCAAACCAACGCGGGTCAAGATTTGCTCCCGCTGTTTGCGGACGATGTACAAACTGCCACGGGGCAAGAAGGCCAGGGCTCGGGCTGTCGAATAGCGTTCCCCGGTCTAACAGCAAGTTCTACAACTGGACGGGCAATTGTCCCGTTCGTTGTTTTTTAACGGCGCTTATGGTTCCGGGTCTACACGCGTAACGGTTGCTCGCAGTGTCGCGATGGCTTCCGCCACCGACTGCTCCCGGTTGAAGATTGCAGTTCCGGCCACCAGTATCTGCGCGCCGGCTGCCACCGAATCCCGCGCCGTGGCATCGGCTTTGACGCCACCATCCACTTCTAATTGGGTCGCGTAGCCATACTCCTGTATCAGGTTGTACAACCGGCGCAATTTGCCCAACGCCGACGGGATGAACGACTGCCCGCCGAACCCCGGGTTTACCGTCATCACCAGCACAATGTCCAGGTCAGACAGCACTTCCTCCACCGCCGAGATCGGCGTTGCCGGGTTGATTGCCACACCCACTTGATTACCCTGGTCCTTGATGAGTCCAACGGTGCGGTGGAGATGGGCGCAGGCCTCGGCGTGCACCAGCACCTGGTCGGTGGTCGCCTTGACCAGACTAGGCAGCAGGCGATCCGGCTCGTGAACCATCAGGTGCAGATTCAACGGCAGGTCGGTGGCGGTGCGGATGGAATCCACCACTATTTCGCCGAAAGAAATGTTGGGGACGAAGCGTCCATCCATAATATCGACGTGAATGAGGTCGGCTCCGGCGGCTTCAGCGTCCCGCACCTGCTGCGCCAGGCGTCCGAAATCGGCGGCCAAAACCGACGGCGCAATCTGTACATGGGCGGCGGTGCTCGTCATCAGTCGTTTGCCTCTGCCAGTATCCGGTTCGCGCGGGCCATTCCCTCTGCCACGCGACCCGGGGCCGTACCGCCCGGGTTGTCGCGGGCGGCCACCGAGGCGGCGGCGGTAATATCGTACACGTCGTCGGCAAATTGAGCCGCAAAACCCTGATAGGTTGCCAACGGCAATTCAGACAAGGATTGCCCGGAGTCTTCGCAGTATCTACACAACCGGCGCATAACTCCGTGGGCCTCGCGGAAAGGCACCCCCTTGCCCACCAGATAGTCTGCCAAGTCGGTCGCCAGCATATAACTCTCGCTGGCCAGAGACTCAACGCGGCCGGCGTTCAACTCCATACCGTCCAACATATCGGCGAACACCCGTAGCGTGGCCAACACGGTATCTACCGTGTCGAAAAACCCTTCCTTGTCTTCCTGAAGGTCGCGGTTGTAGGTCAGCGGCAGCCCCTTCAGCACAGTTAGTATGCCCATCAGGTGCCCGTACACCCGACCGGTCTTGCCTCGCGCTATCTCGGCAAAGTCCGGGTTGCGTTTCTGCGGCATGATACTGCTGCCCGTGGTGAACTCTTCGGCCAGTCTGACAAACTCAAACTCGCGGCTGGACCAGATCACGATTTCCTCGGCCAGTCTGGAAATGTGCATCATGGCGATTGCAGCCGCTGAATGGTACTCCGCCAGAAAGTCCCGGTCGGCTACAGCGTCCATACTGTTGGCGCTGATCTCGGAGAACCCCAGCGCCTCGGCCACCGCATGGCGGTCAGTCGGATAGGGCACACCAGCCAGGGCCCCGCTGCCCAACGGCAACACATCCATACGCCGTGCACAATCTCGAAACCGACCGGCATCGCGTTCCAGCATCTCGAAATACGCCAGCATATGGTGCGCGAACAGGACCGGTTGCGCGCGCTGCAGGTGGGTGTAGCCTGGCATCACGGTGCCGGCGTTTCGCTCCGCCAACTGCACCAGCGCACGTTGCACGCTCCGCAGTCCGGCAACGGTATCGGCAATAACCTCACGGGTGTACAGGCGCATATCCAGGGCGATCTGGTCGTTGCGTGAGCGGCCGGTGTGCAGGCGTCCTGCGGCCGGCCCGATGAGGTCGGTAAGCCGCCGCTCGATGTTCATGTGCAGGTCTTCCAGCGACGCATCCCATGGGAAGGCGCCAGCCTCGATTTCGCCTTGCACCGCGGACAGTCCCTCGTTGATGCTATCCGCGTCGGACTGCGAGATTATGCCCTGCAAGGCCAGCATGGCGGCGTGGGCTTTGGAACCGGCAATGTCCTGGCGGTATAGTCTCCGATCGTAGTGAATGGAGACCGTGTAGTCGCTGTGGGCTGTCATCGGTGCGGCGTCTGGTCAGCCATCCAGATAGGCGAAACTGGCTGCCAGGTTGGCGAACACCGTGTCCGACGACGGTATCTCCATGATCGCCGCGCCGGCGTACGATTTGCTCTGCAGGATTCGCACCATCGCCAGACAATCCAGGTCGCCGTCTTCGACGCTCTCCAGCGCCGCACCGTGCCGCGCCTGCTTGAAGTGCACAATCTTGATGTAGTCCGCCGGCAGCGCCGTCAGTTCGTCCAGCGGATGGCTCTCCGGATGCCGCCGCAACTGATTGGTGGGATCTGGGCACAGGCCCAGGTACTGGCCTTGGTCTTCAGTCATCCGGGCCCGGGCTTCCCGGACCAGCAACTGCATCGAGCGCAGCGGCTGCCCAGAGTTTTCCATGGAAAATATGACCCCCTGGCGCGCCGCTTCCTTCACCAGAGGCACGATACGCGCCACCTCCCTGGCTATATCGGCTGCCAGCGCCCAAGGTTTGTCGCTGGCAGCCGGATCCACCGTGCGGAGGTGCGGCTGATCCCCGCCCACCAATCGGGCCGCCTCCAGCTGCGACTGGAACAGTCCGCCGTTGGGGTCGATGTCCGTAGTCAGGCATGGCAACGCTACCGCGAGGTCGAAGGACAGATCGGGAAAGCGCACCACCAGTTCCGCCAACTCGGGCAGGTTGGGCCGCCAGTCATCGCCCGCTCCGGACTCGGCGCTGGCCAGGCAGGTTTGACGCAGTTCGACATGGCGAGCCCCGTTGGCTTGCGCCTGCGCGACAAGGTCACCCAAACTGGATTCATCCAGTTGGTTGCGCCAGGAATTGCTGATAGCACCGTAAATCATGTTGACCTCCGCAGCCGCTGAGATTGGATAGCCCAAACTATACCCCAGCCAACAGCAACCCTCAACCGTCGCCGTTGTGCTCATGCATACACACTTTGTCATTGCGAGCGTAGCGTGGCAATCCCGTCGCCGTAGCAACGGCGGTTCGTCGACGTGTGTTCAGCCTCATCGAGATTACCACGTCGCTATGCTCCTCGCAATGACAGATTAATGCTGTGCTACTCGCAATGACAGGATTAAGTGGGTACGCGTGAGCCGCCGTTGTGACATTCCCAACGCTGGCCGACACAGGCGCTATGCTAAAATGGCGGCACAAGGCTATGTTCACGACCAGCAATCTCCAGGAGACGCTAAATGGCCGAATTGTATAGCGAAAGATGCACCGCCTGCCGCCGCGATTCTCCCCACGTCACCGACGCGGAAATCACCGAGTTGCGTCCGTCAATCGACGATTGGGTCATGATTGACGAATCCGGCATACAGAAGCTGGACCGGCAGTTCAAGTTCAACAATTTCGTGAACGCGTTGCAGTTCACCAATGCCCTTGGCGAGCTAGCCGAGTCCGAAGGACACCACCCACGGCTCACCACGGAATGGGGTCGCGTAACAGTCACCTGGTGGACGCACAAAATACGCAACCTGCATCGCAACGACTTCGTAATGGCCGCCAAAACCGACCACCTGTACCGGGAGTATGCCCCTTCTGAAGCAAAGCAATCTTTGCCCCCTGGACCTCTGGAGCCACTATGAGAGTCGTTTATTCCCTCAAATCCCGAGACCTGAACGCCGTAGGAGCAGAGGCTGCCTGGGCCGAGTCGATGGGTTACGACGGTATTGCCACCAACGAAACCGCCCACGATCCGTTCCTGCCGTTGGCGGTGGCCGCTACGACCACACGCCGCGTGACGCTGGAGACCCACGTGGCCATCGCCTTCCCGCGCTCCCCGATGGTACTGGCCTATACCGCCCGTGATCTGCAAGACGCCAGCGGTGGACGGTTCCGGCTCGGCTTGGGCACCCAGGTCAAGGGGCACATCGAGCGGCGGTTCGCCACCCGATGGGGTGGTTCGCCTGGGCCGCGTCTGCGTGAATACGTGCAGTCGTTGCAGGCAATCTGGAATTGCTGGGACACCGGCAGCAACTTGGAATACGCCGGCGATTTCTACCAATTCTCTTTGATGACGCCGTTTTTCAGCCCCGGGCCCAGCGAATATGCCCATCCGGAAGTGTTCACCGCTGCGGTTAACGGCTACAACTGTCTGGTCGCCGGCGAATGCAGCGACGGTCTGATGCTGCACAGTCTCACCTCCCCCGAGTACGTGCGCCAGATAGTCAAGCCCAACATTGCCGAGGGCGCGCGACGGGCGGGGCGCGACCCGGCGGATCTTTCCGTAGTTGGCGGCGGGTTCATCGTAACCGGCCCCAATCAGGCCGCCATCAAAGCAATGGACGCCGAAACGCGCCGTCGGATCGCTTTTTACTCCTCCACCCGCACTTATTTCCCGGTGCTGGAGTGTCACGGCTTCGAAGACATCGGCCGCCAATTGCACCGGCTATCTCTGGAAGGCAAGTGGGAAGAGATGGGTGCTCTGGTGCCGGATGAGATGCTGGATGCCTTCGCCATTATCGGCGAGTACGACGAGATACCCGGCATGTTCAAGGAACGCTACGGCGGGTTGGTTGACGAAATGCACTTCTCGATTCAGACCGCCAACGACGCAGAACACGCCCAACTGCGCCGCATCGTCGGTGAACTCCAGGAACTGTAAGGTTCCACTGGATCGCAAAACCCCCTCTCCCGTCAAGGGAGATGGTTGGGGTGACAGGGCAATCGCATATTGGGCTAAATATTAGAAATAGGCTAAAGTGAGGGTCATTCGGATGCGGGGGGTGGCAGATGGCAGGTGGGCGTGAAAGGGGCTGGGTGGTAGAACACTTTGCCGGACTGGTGGATCCACGGGCGGAGCGGGCCAAGCGCCACGAGTTGCTGGACAGCATCGTCATCACCATCTGCGGGGTGATCTGCGGCGCCGACAACTGGGTGGAGATCGAGGAGTTCGGCAATGCCCGCCTAGTACTACAGTCGCACATATGATGCCAGAAGTTTGAGGCGGCGTTGATAATGACAACGCTGGGCTCTGGCCTGATGTCGGCGTCTCCACCGAGACCAGGCCAACACCAAATCCACCGGGAGGGAGGGCGTCCAGACCAGCCGGCAGAGCAATCGGCGCACCTCGGGCACCGTCATCGGTATCAGCCCTTCCTCCCCTTCGAGGCAGCCCCCTTTTTACCCGATCCCCCCTGGGCCGCCTGATGCCGAACCACCGCCAGAAAGGCCTGGGCCAGCATGGCCAGGGTGATGTGCCGGCGCCAGCCGTCCCACTTGCGCACTTCATACTGGTCCAGCCCCACCTGGCCTTTGGCCTCCTCAAAGCATTCCTCGATGGCCCAGCGGGCGTCAGCTATCCTCACCAGTTCCTCCAGGGTGGTTCCTTCGAGGCCAAAGCACACGTAATAGGCCAACTCCCCTGGCTTGGTGACGCTGCGCCGGGCCAGCAGCCAGTAGCCCTTGCCCGGTTCCTTCAGGGGCCGTAGCTCCACCCTGGCCCAATCGTAAACCCTGGGACCCTTGGCGCCATCGCCCGCGCTGCGCCGTTGCCAATGCGATGCATCAACCAGCGCAGCTAACCGGTCCGCCCTCACTTGGCGGGGGCCCTTTTCCGGCCAGACCCACAGCTGCTCGTTGCTCTTGATGGCCAGCACGTGGGACATCCCTTTCTGCTCCAGCCACATCCGCAGGCGGCGGTCGCTGCCGTAGACCGCATCCCCAGTAACCCAGGCAAAGGGAACTCCCGCTTCCAGCGCCCGTTCCAGCATCTCCTGGGCTAACCGGGGCTTGGTCCGAAAGGAAACATCTCCCGGAACTCCGGCCTCCTTCCTCCGCTCCCAGTCCTCAGCCCATACTTGAGGCAGATACAGTTCCCGGTCCAGCAGGGTTCTTCCCCTGGCGCCAGCGTAGGCCAGAAATACCCCGATCTGACAGTTTTCAATCCGCCCCGCCGTGCCGCTGTACTGCCGCTGCACTCCCACCGACTTGCTCCCCTTCTTGAGGAAGCCGGTCTCGTCCACCACCAGCACCCCGTCGGCGGCGCCCAGCTGCTCGACCACGTAGTCCCTGAGGTCATCGCGAACCAGGTCCGCATCCCAGCGATAGGTGGACAGCAGGCGCTGCACCCCGTCGGGTGTGGCATCCCCCGCCTGCTCCGCCAGTTGCCACCCGTTCTTGCGCTCGACCGAGCTGACCAGTCCCCGCAAGTAGTCCAGTACCCGCCGCCGCGGCTCAGGGCGCCGGCACCGTCCGGCAATGCAGGAATGAACCTGCTCAATCCCTTCGGCCCAGTGGGCCACTTCCGCCAGTTCCTCTTCACGCGCCGTCACCGCCGCACCCCCTCACCGGATAATGGCCTATTTTACCCCCTAATATGCGACTGTAGTATTAGAGTGGTTGAGCCGGTTCTTACGGCTGCCCCACGGCATTCCATCCCACGATACCTTTGCTGGACTTTGCACAAAAGCTAGATAAATTATAAGAACAGGGTAAGCTGGGCGGACCCTCCTGGAAAAAGGCCAAGCGATGCTCACCCTGCCCAACGCGATTGTACCCGTACTCCATCCCTTCGCCACGCTGTTTCGCAACCCGACCTGGCTGAAAGCCCAAATCCTGTTGGTCGGCGCGATACTGGCTCCCGGCCAACGCACCGTGGCATCGGCGCTCCGTGTCATGGGACTCAGCGACGACCGCAGCTATGCCCGTTATCATCAAGTGCTCAATCGGGCGGTGTGGTCGCCCCGCCAGGCGGCACGCATCCTGTTGGGACTGCTAATCCTCCACTTGGATCAAGGCGATGGCCCGTTGATTTTCGGCATCGACGAAACCCTGGAGCGGCGCCGCGGCCCCAAAATCAAATCCCTGGGCATCTACCGCGATGCGGTACGCTCCAGCCGGTCTCAGGTGGTCAAGGCCAGCGGCCTGCGCTGGATCTCCCTGATGTGGCTGGGCCAGGTCCCCTGGGCGGGACGTTATTGGGCCTTGCCCTTTCTCACCGTGCTGGCGCCCTCGGCACGCTACCACCGGCAGCGCGGACGCCGCCACAAAAAGCTCACCGACTGGGCGCGCCAGGTGATCCTGCAACCCCGCTCATGGTGAGCCTGCCGAACCACGCTGGCTGCCGCAGCGCCCCCTAGTGCTGGTGGGTGACCGCAGCTACGCCGTACTGGACCTGCTCCACTGCTGCCAATCGTTGGCGCAACCCGTTATCCTCATCGCCCGCTTGCGCCTGGACGCCGCCCTCTATGAACCGGCCCCGCCCCGTCAGCCGGGCCGGAACGGTCGGCCCCCGCTGAAAGGCCGTCGGCTGCCCGCGCTGAAGGCGCTCCTGGACCATCCCGGTCTGTCCTGGACCACCGCCGCGGTAGCCTGGTACAACGGCGCGACCCGCACGGTGGAACTCACCTCGCAAACGGCGGTCTGGTATCGCTCGGGCAAGCCGCCCGTGCCCCTGCGCTGGGTCTTGGTTCGGGACCCCCAGGGCGAATTCGCCACACAGGCTCTGCTGTGCACTGACCTGGCCGTGGACCCGGCGCAGATTCTGGAATGGTTTGTGCTGCGCTGGCAACTGGAGGTGACCTTCCAGGAGGTGCGAGCGCATCTGGGCGTGGAGACCCAACGCCAGTGGTCGGACCGCGCCATCGCCCGCACCACGCCAATCCTGATGGGCCTATTCTCCTGGACCACCCTGGCGGCTCACTTGATGCAGGAACAACGGCCCATGAGCCATCGCACCGCGGCCTGGTACGCCAAGCCGTCGCCAACTTTTGTGGATGCCATCGCCCTGGTGCGCCGCCACTTGTGGCTGGCGTCCGAGGGTTTTTCACTGTCCGACGCAGAACCTCGACTTTGTACAAAAGCTAGATAAATTATAAGAACAGGGTAAGCTCGACCAAATCACTACAAGAGGTCGAGTATGCCTAGCCTGCCCGCAGTCATAGTAACCCTGCTGCTGCCCTTTGAGCACCTGTTTGACCCCAGGACCTGGCGCAAAGCCCAACTCCTGGCCATGGGAGCGATCCTGTCTCCCGGCAAACGCACCGTGTCCTCCGCCCTCAACATCCTGGGGATTGGGCAGCACGGCGACTTCGCCATCTATCACCACGTGCTCAACCGTGCCCGATGGTCGCCGCTGCAACTGAGCCGGGTGCTGTTGCTGCTGGTGGCCGGGCGCCTTGGTTCATCCACCGAGCCGTTGGTGTTCGGCATTGACGAGACGGTGGAACGACGCTGGGGCCGGAAGATTGCGGCCAAGGGACGGTATCGGGATCCGGTGCGGTCCAAGGACGACCAGGTGGTGATGACCCCCGGATTGCAATGGGTGAGCCTGATGTTGCTGACGCGTATCGGATGGGCGGGTCGACACTGGGCGCTACCGTTTTTGACCGCGCTGGTGGTGTCGGCCCGCTACGACCGGCGCAAAGGCCGCCGGCACAAGACGGTCACCGACTACGCCCAGCAGATGCTGGTCTGCCTGCGCCGGTGGCTGCCGGACCGGGACCTGGTGGTGGTGGCCGATGGCGGCTACGCCAAGCGCGAGTTCCTGCGGCATTGCCAGAGTATGTCAAAGCCGATTGTCGTCGTCACCAAACTGCGCAAGGACGCGTCCCGGTACCAGCCCGCGCCAGCGCGGCGGCCCGGCCAGATCGGGCGGCCCCGGGTGGTCGGCGCGCGATTGCCCAGTCCCACGGCGGTGCTGGACGATCCCGCTACACAATGGATTCCCTACCGCATGGACCCCCTACCGCGCCACCGGTTCCGACGGCAGTACCGCCAGGGTCGAGCTCGCTTCGGGCGTAGCGCTGTGGTACCACGGCGGGCCGCCGCGCCTTCCCATACGTTGGGTCGTCATCAGATACCTGGAGGAGCGCCGCGGGCCCTATGCTTTGCTATGCACCGACACCGAGGCGGAACCGCTGCGGATACTGCAGTGGTATCTGCTGCGCTGGCAGGTCGAGGTGACCTTTGCGGAGCTGCGGGCTCACCTGGGCGTGGAAACCCAGCGCCAGTGGTCGGAACGAGCCATCGCCCGAACCACCCCCGCGCTCTTTGGCCTGTTCAGCGTGGTGACGCTGGCGGCGGATATCCTGATCGAACAGCGTGGCGGCATGGCGCCGCGCACCGCGGCGTGGTATGACAAAACCAGCCCTTCCTTCGCCGACGCCATCGCCCTGGTCAGACGACACCTCTGGGTGCAGCAGGGAACTTTTATGCCGTCCGAGCGCGAGCACGAATCGATAAAAGTCCCGCGCCTCTTGTACCACAGGATGCTCGACACGCTAGGGCGTGTTGACATTTCATTATAATGGCTGTATGTCAAACATCAGACTATCACCAGAACAGTGGGCCAGGATTCTCGATTTCTTGCGTGGCCGCACCGGCCTGTACGTTGGCCAGGAAGCGGATTGCCGGCGTTTTGTCGAGGCCGTCTTATGGATTAACCGCTCTGGGGCCCAGTGGCGACTGCTGCCAGCCGAATACGGGAACTGGAACAGCGTCTACAAACGATTCGCCCGTTGGACTGACCAAGGCGTCTGGGCACAAATACATCAACATTTCTGCTACGACGCGGATCTGGAATACCTGATCATCGACAGCACGGTGGTCCGGGCGCACCCTTGCGCGGCGGGAGCTCCCCCAAAAAGGGTGGCCAGGCGGCCCAGGCCCTGGGCCGGAGCCGCGGCGGGTTCAGCACCAAGATTCACGTGAGCGTGGACGGCTTGGGCAACCCCTTGCGATTCATCCTGACTGGAGGGCAACAGCACGACATCACCCAGGCGGAGGAATTGATCGCCGGTTATGCTGGCGAGCACGTACTGGCCGACAAAGGGTACGATGCCCAGGAGTTTCGCCAGCACATCCTGGAACTGGGTATGATGCCGGTCATTCCGCCCCGCTCGAACCGCAAGGCACCCGCCGACTATGACCGGCATCTGTACCGGGAGCGTCATCTGGTGGAATGCTTCATCAACAAGATCAAGCACTATCGCCGGATCTTCTCCCGGTTTGAGAAGCTGGACACCAGATACCTGGGCTTCCTGCATTTCACCGCCGCTCTCATCTGGTTGCGGTGAAATGTCAACAGAACCTAGCCTATGCCGCTTGATTGTACAAAGCCGAGACGCAGAACCGGGTATATGGAAAGTCCCGCGTGCCCAGTACTACCGACTTGTAGATTCACTCGCCTACGCGGCTTGAAATGTGCAAAGCCTAGGTAAGGGCGGGTGTTCAGCCGGCTGGACCCCGACCAGTTCGGCGCCTGTTTCATGAACTGGGTGCAATCGGTGGCCGAGTTGACCCAGGGAGAGGTGGTGGCCATCGACGGCAAGACCCTGAGGAGATGCCATGACCGGGGGCAAGGCCGGGCCCCGCTGCACCTGGTGAGCGCCTGGGCCGCCCATGATAGACGACAATTAGTCCTGCCGGTAACGTCGACTATTTTTGCCGGTCGATATGGGGTAATCATTCGGTACGGAGGTACCGTTGATTACAGACCGACAAACCAGGCTATTGAGGCAGAAACGTATGGAAGGCAAGACACAGGAAACGGCAGCGGCCAAGGCTGGGATGAGCGTGCGTTCAGCGCGCAAGTGGCAGAGTGGCCCATTGCCGTCGCAGGCGAAACCGGAGCATCGGTGGCGCACTCGGCCGGATCCCTTCGACGGGGTGTGGGAGGATGAGATTGAGCCGCTGCTGCGGAATGATCCGACGGGCAAGCTGAAGGCAACGACAATTATCGACTGGCTAGCCGAGCAGCATCCCGGGCGGTTCAGCGCGTCCCAGCTGCGCACCCTGCAACGACGATTGCAGGCCCTTCGACCGGCTCAGGAGGCGGGCGCTGCATGGTCCGGATCAGGAGGTGTACTTCCCCCAGGTGCATCCGCCGGGACGGGAGGCCCAGTTCGACTTCACCCACTGCGGGGAACTCAAGGTGACCATCGCCGGACAGTCCTACCCCCACCTGCTGTTCCAGCTGATACTCAGCCACTCGGGATGGCGCTACGCTGAGGTCGCCGCCGGCGAGACCTTCCTGGCCTTGCAGCAGGGATTGCAGAATGCCCTCTGGACCCTGGGCGGCGTTCCAGAGGTGGTGCGCAGCGACAATACCGCGGCTGCCACTCACGAATTGCGCAGCAGCCGCGGCCGCGCTCTTAACGACAATTACGCCGCCCTGCTGGACCACTATGGCCTCCGCTCCACCCGCATCAATCCCGGCCAGAGCCATGAAAACGGCGTCGCCGAGCACGCCCACTACCGCTTGAAGGACGCCATCGACCAGGCCCTCATCCTGCGGGGCAGCCGCGATTTCGACACTGTCGACGACTACGCCAGCTTCGTCCGGCAGATGGTGGAGAGACGCAATCGCCTGGTACAGGGGAAGCTGGAGCAGGAGTTGCTTTGCCTACGCTCCCTGCCCCCAGCTCCGGTGCCGGAATACGTCAACTACCAGTCCAAGGTGCGCAAGTGGTGCACCATCCAGGTAGCGGGACATAGCTACAGCGTGCCCTCCCGCCTCATCGGCAAGGAGGTGCAGATCCGTCTGTACGCCGACTGGGCGGAAGTGTACTACAAGGGCCACCTGGTGGAGCGGGTGCGTGGCGAGGGGGAAGCCAACGTCAATTACCGCCACGTCATCGGCTCATTGGTGCGCAAGCCTGGTGCCTTCGCCCGCTACCGCTTCCGGGAGCAGCTGTTTCCCACCATGCACTTCCGGCTGACCTACGACGCGCTCAGGGAATGGCGTGGGGAGCGTGCCGACGTGGAGTACGTGCGGATCCTGCACCTGGCGGCGACCACCATGGAAGCCACGGTGGACAGCGCGCTGTCGTTACTGCTGGAGGCGGGTGAGTCCTTCGACTACGCGGAGGTGCGGGACCTGGCCGAGCCCAAGGTGCCCGAAGCTCCGGTGCTGGTCTGGTCTGGGAAGCCGGACCTGAAAGTCTACGACCGCCTGCTCACGGTCAGCCTGGCGGCGGCGGGGGTGTGCGCATGACGGACACCAGCGTGATGCAGGACCGCATCGGCCAGTTGTGCGGCCAATTCAAGCTGCCCACCATGGGCGCCCAGTCGGTGGCTCGTTTCACCGCCGCTGGACACGGCGATGCCCTGGCAACTTTCCTGGAGGTACTGGAGCAGGAAGCTGAGGATCGCCGCCACCGACGCATCAACCGGCTGCGCCGGGAGTCCCGGCTGCCCTCGGGCCAGACCTGGGAAACCTTCGAGCACGACCGAGTCCCCCTGGCGCTGCGGCAGCAACTGGACCAACTGGCCCAGGGCAGCTTCGTCGAGCGCGGCATCAACGTGCTGGCCTTCGGGCTGCCCGGCACCGGCAAGACCCACGCCCGGTGCGCCCTGGCCACCGCCTGGTGGAAGCCGGCCACTCCGTCCTCTTCGCACCGGCCTACCGCCTGGTGCAGGAACTGCTCGCCGCCAAGCGCGATCTGGACCTGCCCCGCCAGCTGCGCAAGCTGGACAACTTCGACTTCCTGCTCCTCGACGACCTGGGCTACCTGCCCCAGGGCGCCGAGGAATCGGAGGTCCTCTTCACCCTCATCGCCGAACGCTACGAGCGCCGGTCGTTGGGCATCACGTCAAACCTGGTCTTCTCAGAGTGGGAGCGCATCTTTGCCAACCCCATGGCCACCGCCGCGGCGATTGACCGGGGCGTGCACCACTCCGTCATCCTGGAGTTTGACGTCCCCAGCTACCGCACCAACGCTGCCTAGCAACGGGGCCAGGCCAAGGAGGTGAACCGGCAAAACTGATTGACGCCAACCGGCAAATATAGTTGACGCGGGACAGCCCAGAATCACCTGGTGCTGGGCCAAACCCGCACCCAGGCCCATTCCAACGAAATCACCGCCATCCCCCAGTTGTTGGCGCTGCTGGAGTTGCGCGGGTGCATCATCACCATTGACGCCATGGGCTGCCAGACCGAGATTGCCCAGCAGATCGTCGACGGCGACGCCGACTACCTGCTGGCGGTGAAGTCCAACCAGGGGGAACTCTACGGAAACATCCAGGACCTGTTTCAGATGGCCGCTCAGGAAGGCGCCGCTCAGGAAGGTAGCGCTCAGGAAGGAAGTCTTGCCGAAGAACCCGCCTACCATCGACCGGACTACCATCGCCAGGTGGACAAAGGCCACGGACGCCTGGAGACCCGGGAGTGCTGGGTGATCACCGACCCAGCAGAACTGGCCTACGTGGATCCTCACCGGCGCTGGCCGGGACTAAAAAGCGTGGCCAAGGTGTGCTACCGACGGGGCGTCCACCCGCAAGCACCCCAGCAAGCACCTCGGCAAGCACCCCAGGACCCACCCTCGGAGGTCCGTTACTACATCTGCAGCTACCCGCCCAACGCGGCATCCCTACTCCAGGCCAGCCGTCAGCACTGGGGCATCGAGAACAGCCTCCATTGGGTGCTGGACATGGCCTTTGATGAAGACCACTGCCGAGTCAGAACCGGCCACGCCGACCAAAACCTGGCGGTAGTGCGACACTTGACCCTGAACCTGCTCAAACAGGAGCGCACCGCCAAAGTCGGCATCAAGGCCAGGGCAATCGCGTTTTAGCTGCGTAGGACTTTTAGCAGGTAGTCCTCCTTCCAGCCGGCCTGGAGGCGTTTCCCCTGGATGCCCACCTTCAGGCTCGTTTCGTTCTTGAGCAGATTGTGCGAAACCTGCCGCAGCGTGGCCATGTTCTGCGGAGCGTGGTCCTTGCGGATCCGGCAATGGTCTTCCCCGAAAGTCACGTCCAGGCTCCAGTGCAAGGAGTTCTCGATGCTCCAGTGAGTGCGCACCACCTTCAGCAGTCGCTCCGCCGGGGCATCCAGGCTGCTGATGTAGTACCGGGGCTGCACCGTGGTCCCTGCCGGCGTCTCCCGGCGGCCCACCACCTTGACCACCGAGCGCAGGCCGGGCCAGTCCTGCCCGGTGCTCAGGTACTCCAGGCAAGATGGGTCGCTGATTGTCCAGCACTCCCGACGTTCTATCCTTCCGTGGTCTTTGTTCAGGGTGGTGGCGTAGTCATGGGGCACTCCCCCGAAGCCGAACTCCTCCGCTCCCTCGAACCGGTCCCGCACGTCTTCATACAGTTGACCTTGGTTCTCCTTCAGCGCCAGCACGTAGCCGGCTCCCCGGTCCAGAATCCCCTGGGCGATCTCCTGCTGGCAGCCCATGGCGTCGATGGTGACGATGCACCCCTTCAGTTCCAGCATTGGCAGCAACTGGGGGATCGCGGTGATTTCGTTGGACTTCTCCGCGGTCTTCACCTGCCCCAGGGTCAGCGTGTTGGCCGAGGCCCAGGCGTTGACCAGGTGGATGGCCCGCTTGCCCACATTGCGGTCGTGGGAACGCCGTACCGTCTTGCCGTCGATGGCCACCACTTCCCCGGGGATCAGGTCGGACACCGCCTGGGTCCAGGCCATGAAGCACTGCTGGAACTGCTCCGGGTCCAGCCGGGAGAAGACGTCGCCGAAGGTGTCGTGGGACGGGATGCCGTGGGGCAGTTCCAGGAAGGTCTGGAACCATTCCAGCTTGCTCTTGCCGAACAATTCGATGTAGACCCAGGAGTCGGCGCCGCAGATGACGGCGCAGATGGCAATGGCAATGATGTCCAGCAGCTGGTGCCGCTTGCACCGGTCGATCCTGGGGTCCTCCAACGTCCCGAAATAATCCATAATGGACGCGCCCTTCCCCTCTCTCATCACTCCTCCCCTCTCCCCTTCATATCACTGGACTCGCATGCTTGGCCAAGTCTACCAATCTATAACGCGATTGCCCTGGCATCAAGGCCAAACGCAAAAAGGCCGGCTGGGACCACGACTACCTCCTCTGTTATTCACGGGTTTAAACTGAGCCAAAAATTACGGGTTGGAATTGAGCCACCTCGATAGTAAGGGCATCATCGCCAGACATATGGCGGAGGTGCCTGGAAGAATTGCTAAGAGGTGGAGACGTGAAACAGATTTACGAGATGAGAGGGGCGGGTCATTCGACGCGGGCGATTGCTCGGGAGTTGGGGCTCGCACGGAATACGGTGTTGCGGTATCTGAAGTCACCGGAGGCGATACGGCTCAAGCCGCGATCCCGACGAGGGTCGAAGTTGGATCCCTACACCGAGCACATTGACCGGCGGCTGGGGGATGGGCTGGAAAACTGCGTGGTGTTGCTGCGGGAGTTGCGCGACTTGGGGTACGACGGCAGCAACACGATCTTGTCGGAATACGTGAGGCCGCGGCGCCGGCGTCGTCAGCCGGAGGCGACGATGCGGTTTGAGACGGAGCCGGGAGAGCAGGCGCAGGTGGACTGGGGGAGTTTGTCGTACATCGGGACTGACGGGAAGCAGCGCCGCGTCTGGGTGTTCGTGATGACGCTGGGCTGGTCGCGAGCCTGCTACGTGGAGCTGGTGCGCAAGGCGGACACCGCGGCCTTCATCCAGTGCCACGTGAACGCTTTCGAGTACCTGGGCGGCGTGCCCCGCCGGTGCCTTTACGACAATGCCAAGGTGGTCACGCTGGGCCGGGACGAGGAGAAGCGGCCGATCTGGAACCAGCGGATGCTGGACTTCGCCCGGCGGGTGGGTTTTGAGGCCAGGCTGTGCCGGCCCTACCGAGCCCAGACCAAGGCAAGGTGGAGAACGGGGTCAAGTACGTGCGGCGCAACATGTGGCCCAGCATCCGCTTCACCACGGCATCATCTGGAAACGGGCCGACCTGAACCGGCAAGGGCTGGAGTGGTGCGACGTGGTGGCCAACGCGGGCGGGTGCACGGAACGACCCACCGGATGCCGTGGGAGATGCTGGCCGAGGAGCGGCCCCACCTGGGGAAGCTGCCTGATCGGGCCACGCTGGCGCCGTACCTGCGAGAGGACCGCAAGGTGTCCAGGGACGGTTTCGTCAGCTGGGAGGGCTCCCGGTACGGCGTCCACTGGAAGAAGGTAGGGGCCACGGTGCAGGTGGGGGAGCGCCAGGGCACGGTGGAGATCTGGTCCGGTGCTGAGCGCATCGCCGTGCATCCCCGAGCGCAACAGCCCAAGCAGCGCTTCATCCTGCCCGGCCAGTGGTCGGGCCTGCCCAGGGGTGACCACCGGCCTCGGAAAGAGGCAGTGGCGGTGCAGATTCCCGCGGGCGAGGTGGAACGCCGCTCGCTGGAAGTGTACGAGCTGGTGGCGGGAGGTGTGGCATGATCGCTCTGGAACAAGTGCGCCAGTACCTGGAAACCCTGGGCCTCAAGCAGGCCGTCGAAGTCCTGGACAACACCCTGGACGCCGCGGCCAGCAAGCAGCTGACCTATCCCGAGCTGCTGGCCGAACTGCTCGGCGTGGAGGTAGCCGCCCGCTGGGAACGCTACCTCACCACTCGTACCCGGCTGGCCCATCTGCCCTTTCAGCGTACCTTCGAGCAATTCGACTTGGCCTTCCAGCCCTCCATCGACGAGCGGCTGGTCAAGGAACTGGCCAACCTGGCCTTCGTCGCCGAGGCCACCAACGTCCTGCTGCTGGGACCGCCCGGCGTGGGCAAGACCCATCTGGCCATCGCCCGCCCTGGCGCTCAGGGCCATCGAGAATGGCCACGGCGCTTACTTCGTCCGCGCCTACGACCTGATGGAGGACCTCAGGAAGGCCAGATCCGAGCACAACCTGGACCGGCGGATGAAGGTCTACCTGGCGCCCAAGGTGCTGGTCGTGGACGAATTCGGCATCTGGCCCTACGACCGGGAGTCGGCCACCGCTTTCTTCACCCTGGTATCGGCCCGGGCAGCCGGCCCTGAGCCTGCCGAAGGGAACGGGGCAGCATCATCCTCACTTCCAACAAGGGCTTCGGCGAGTGGGGTGAACTGCTGGGCGACAGCGTGATCGCCTCGGCGGTGCTGGACCGGCTGCCGCACCACAGCCACGTGCTCAACATCCGCGGCGAGAGCTACCGGCTCAGGGAGAAACGCCAGGCGGGGCTATTCCCGTCGCAACACCACATCAGCGCAGCGTCGGAGGAGGCCGGCGACAACTACGCGCACTGACCGAATCGCTGAACAAATACCAAGTGGTTCAATTTTAAACCGTTAAAATGGCTCATTTCTAACCCCCAATCCACCGAAAAGATGAGTGTCGCGGTGTGCTGAAGGGGTAAGAAAGTGCTCCTGTGCATCTGGGATAATGGCTTTTGAAACAGGAAACCGTCCCCAGGCCAGGAGCACCCAAAAGATGCTAGCAGATGACCACCCCGACCGCATCCAAATCGCCTTTGACGACCACCGCCTGGTGGCCAATGCTGGGCTGATCCTGCCAGCCACGCTGGGCCGGCATCTGGGCCGGCCCGAACTGGTTGACCGGCACCTGGACCTGGGTCGCGCCCCAGGCCGAGCCAACACCGGCGACAAGGTGATGACGCTGGTGGCTTCTGCTCTGGCCGGAGGAGACTGCATTGACGACGCCGACGTGCTGCGCACCGGCGGGACGGCTAGCGCCATCGGCTGCGTAGTCAAGGCGCCATCCACCCTGGGGACCTTCCTGCGCAGTTTCCGGTGGGGCCACGTCCGCCAACTGGATCGGGTCAGCCGGGAGCTGCTGGCCCGGGCCTGGTCGGCTGGGGCCGGACCCGGCGACGGGCCGTTGAGCATCGACCTGGACTCCACCATCTGCGAGACCTACGGTCTGGCCAAGGGGGGGGCGCGCGACCACGGCTACACCGGCCAGCGAGGCTATCACCCGCTGCTGGCCAGGTAGTGTCCCGTCAAGTAGTGTAAAAGCGCGTCATCCCTTTTGATGTTGATCAGGCCGCTGCGTCCAGCATATTGGGCGTCGGCAGTGCCTCGTTGCCGGCGGCGTTGGGGATGGTGAGGTAGCGGCGGGCTTCGGCCCACTCGTCGTGTTGCTCGGCCAGCACCGCGCCCACCAGGCGCCGCGCCGATAGCCGGTTGGGGAAAATGCCCACCACGTCAGTCCGGCGCCTTATCTCCCGGTTCAGCCGTTCCTGCGGGTTGTTGGACCACAGCTTCTGCCAGTGGGCCACTGGGAAGGCCGTGAAGGCCAGGATGTCCGGCGCGGCATCCCGCCAGCAGCTCCGCCACCTGGGCAAAGGGCTCCCGGAGTTGTTCCACCACTCGGTCCAATTGGCCGTGGACCTCGGCGGGAGACAGTTGCTGGTAGATGGTGCGGACCATGGTGGCCAGGCCAGGTTGGGCACGCTTGGGCACTCGGGTGAGCAGGTTGGCCATGAAGTGGGTGCGGCAGCGCTGCCAGCTGGCCCCAGTGAACACCGCGGCGATGGCGTTCTTCAGCCCCTGGTGGGCATCGGAGGTTACCAGCTCCACCCCGCTGAGGCCCCGAGCGGTCAGCGACCGCAGGAAGGCCAGCCAGAAGGCGCCGTCCTCGCTGGCGCCCACGTCCATACCCAGGATCTCACGCTGCCCTTCGGCATTGACCCCCGTCGCCACCACCACGCAGACGTTGACGATGCGACCGCCCTCCCGCACCTTCTGGGTCAGGCCGTCCAGCCACACGTAGGGGTAGGGACCACCGTCCAGGGGCCGACCCAGGAAACTCTCCACCACTTCGTCCAGTTGCTCGCAGATGCGCGACACCTGGCTGCTGGAGATGCCATCGCAGCCCAGGGCCTTGATCAGATCATCCACCCGTCGGGTGGAGACGCCCTCCACGCCTGTCCTGAGCTTGCCGAAGGGTAGGCCTGCTGGATCACCGACAGCAGAGCCTTCTCGCTGCGCCGCCGCGGTTCCAGCAGGCTGGGGAAGTAGCTGCCTTCCCGCAGCTTGGGAATGTGCAACTCCATGGTGCCCACCCGGGTATCCCAGGTGCGGTTGCGGTACCCATTGCGGTAGGTGACCCGCTCCGGGCTGCGTTCGCCGTGCTGGGCGCCGATCTGGGCGGAAACCTCGGCGTCCATGATGCCGTCCACCAGGATCCGCAGTGCTTCCCGCAGCAAGTCCACGTCTCCGTCCATACCACGCTTGCGTAATAATTCCAAAAGATCCATTCTTTGCTTGACCACCGTCGTTCTCCTTGTTCAGGTCTGGCATTTCCGATCAAGGATGACGCGGTGGTCAGCGTTTTGCCAACCGCCTAACTCTTACACCACTTCCTGGGACTCTACTGCTGGCGCCATTGCCGCCGGAACCGGCGACGTGCTGATGGCTCGGCTGCGCAAGGGCCGCGCCAACACCGTTCGGGGCGCCGCCCACTTTCTACGCGAGACGGTGGGGCGGGTACGCTACGGCGGGGCCAGGGAACAACTCACGGTGCGGGCTGACAGCGGCTTCTACACCCACGCCATCGTCGCCGTCTGCCGCAAGATGGATGTGCGCTACTCCATCACCGTCCGCCAGCAAGCCCGCCTGCGGAATATCATCGAGGGCCATACCCGAGACTGACTGGACGCCGATTCCCTACTGGATGGACGGCGCCGCCGACGTGGCGGAGACCACCTACGTCCCCTTCCAGGATGAGCCCGACGCCGCACCGGTGCGGCTCATCGTCCGGCGGGTGCAGCCCACGCCCGGCTCCCAGCTGGCCCTCTTCGCCAGCTACAGCTATCACGGCTTCATCACCGACCGAGACGGGGACACCCTGGAACTGGAGGCCGACCATCGGCGCCACGCCGAGATCGAGAACGCCATCCGAGACCTCAAGTACGGCGTCGGGCTCAACCATCTCCCCTCAGGCCGCTTCGCCGCCAACGGCGCCTGGCTGGCGGTGCAGGTGATGGCGCATAACCTGGCCCGCTGGACCGCGCGCATCGGTCTGGGTGAGCAACTGGTAACCACCAAGACCCTCCGACGACGCTTCTTCTCCCTCGCCGGACGGCAGTAGAGTACCGGGAGGTGGTGTAAAAACATCGGTGTAGCAAAAAGTTGACCACCGCGTCATCCTTGATCGGAAGTCACAACCCAACCAAGGAGAACGAAGGTGGTCAAGCAAAGAATGGATCTTTTGGAATTATTACGCAAGCGTGGTATGGACGGAGACGTGGACTTTCTGCGGGAAGCACTGCGGGTCCTGGTGGACGGCATCATGGACGCCGAGGTTTCCGCCCAGATCGGCGCTGAGCACGGCGAACGCAGCCCGGAGCGGGTCACCTACCGCAATGGGTACCGCAACCGCACCTGGGATACCCGGGTGGGCACCATGGAGTTGCACATTCCCAAGCTGCGGGAAGGCAGCTACTTCCCCAGCCTGCTGGAACCGCGGCGGCGCAGCGAGAAGGCTCTGCTGTCGGTGATCCAGCAGGCCTACCCTTCGGCAAGCTCAGGACAGGCGTGGAGGGCGTCTCCAACCGTCGGGTGGATGATCTGATCAAGGCCCTGGGCTGCGATGGCATCTCCAGCAGCCAGGTGTCGCGCATCTGCGAGCAACTGGACGAAGTGGTGGACAGTTTCCTGGGTCGGCCCCTGGACGGTGGTCCCTACCCCTACGTGTGGCTGGACGGCCTGACCCAGAAGGTTCGGGAGGGCGGTCGCATCGTCAACGTCTGCGTGGTGGTGGCGACGGGGGTCAATGCCGAAGGGCAGCGTGAGATCCTGGGTATGGACGTGGGCGCCAGCGAGGACGGCGCCTTCTGGCTGGCCTTCCTGCGGTCGCTGACCGCTCGGGGCCTCAGCGGGGTGGAGCTGGTAACCTCCGATGCCCACCAGGGGCTGAAGAACGCCATCGCCGCGGTGTTCACTGGGGCCAGCTGGCAGCGCTGCCGCACCCACTTCATGGCCAACCTGCTCACCCGAGTGCCCAAGCGTGCCCAACCCGGTGTGGCCACCATGGTCCGCACCATCTACCAGCAACTGTCTCCCGCCGAGGTCCACGGCCAATTGGACCGAGTGGTGGAACAACTCCGGGAGCCCTTTCCCCAGGTGGCCGAACTGCTGGCGGATGCCGCGCCGGACATCCTGGCCTTCACGGTCTTCCCAGTGGCCCACTGGCAGAAGCTGTGGTCCAACAACCCGCAGGAACGGCTGAACCGGGAGATAAGGCGCCGCACTGACGTGGTGGGCATCTTCCCCAACCGGCCGTCGGCGCGGCGCCTGGTGGGCGCGGTGCTGGCCGAGCAACACGACGAGTGGGCCGAAGCCCGCCGCTACCTCACCATCCCCAACGCCGCCGGCAACGAGGCACTGCCGGAGCCCAATATGCTGGACGCAGCGGCCTGATCAACATCAAAAGGGATGACGCGCTTTTACACCTATTGACGGGACACTACCCGGACGGCTCACCCGCTCGGCGCGCCGCCTCACTTTGCATCTTCCCCAGCGCTGGCCCTGGAAAAACCAGTTCAGTCGCGCCTTGGCTCGATTGCGAGCAATTCCACTCCCAGCCTGACGGCACCGCTGGTGTCAACGCCGACGGAGATCTGACCCACTCACCAGACTACCCGACCGCCTCGCAGACTTGCGCCAGGCTGGTCCCCGAGCGTCTCTTGCTGCACACTACCCTGACAATTTCGCCCAGCATCGCCACCGCGGGCCGCCATCATCGTGTCTGTGTGGCTATCTCACGCCGCCCTCATCCCCATCTATTGGAATCGGGCTTGCCCCGTTCGCCTTCCCTTGCCCATCATCCCTGGTGTCAACGCCACGGCCCATCGCTTCGGTGGATTCGGACTAACCTGTCATTGACACCTCAAAGTCCTAGCCATCTAATATGCGATTGCCCTGGTTGGGGTGAGGGTGCGTTCCCCCTCTCCCTTGACGGGAGAGGGTTGGGGTGAGGGTGAAATAACGGCGTGAGGGTGAAATGACGGTGTGTGGGAACAATCCCGGCACATATACCATGCTGGACGCCACCCGTTTCAAACTCGCCAGCGAATCGGAGCTAACCTACCGCCTCAAGTGGGCTGCTTGGGAATGGCTGTACAACGTCGCCCACTGCCGCACCATCGGATTTGAGGTACGCCTGCACGGCCCGCGGGGTCCCATCGTAGATCTGGTGGCCGTCGGACGGAACAACGTAGTGTACGCGGTTGAGGTCAAATCCAGCCGCTCCGATTTCGCCCGCGACAACAACACCGATGCCGACATCGAACGGCTGCGGCAACGGATGGGGTCGCTGACCCGACGCATCATACTGGCCGAGCAAACACTGGCTCAAGCGGCTGAGTTCGCCCGTGGTCATGCCGGTGACCGGTGGCACGACGTCCCGGCGTATCGAGTGGCCGAATCGGACCGAACCCGCCTCACCGACGAGCTTTTGCGGTTGCGGGAACGATTGACTACAGTGTCCAACAAGTTCCACGATCCCCGATTTCTGGCCGCCGCGCACTACCACTACATCATGGCCCCGGCCGGGGTGGTGCTCGCAGAAATGATGCCGCCGCAGTGGGGTTTACTCGACCCGACTCCACAGGAGATCGTAACCGCGCCCGGCCAAACGATTCGTCAAAATAGCGGTATCATGGCCAACGTATTTCGCGCCATCGCCCGCAGCAACAGTCAGTCTATGATGCGCGCTTACGGTGTTCGTTTGGGCAAGGATGGTGCGGAATTTCCCGGCACACACTCCAAAGACCGCATCGCATAATTACCACGCTGATACTGCACGTTACCGGAGGCAAACCATGCCCGACACAACCATCGACCCGCAATCCACGGCGCTGCTGATTCAGGATATGCAAAACGAGCTGGTGAAGGGCAACGTTATGCCAGTCCAACCCCTCTCCGGCGCCGACATTATCGCCAACAGCGTCCGCCTGCTGGAGAAGGCACGTTCGGTCAACATGCCGGTCATCTACGTCAAGGTCAACCGCCGCGCCGACCGACGCGATGCACCTCGCCCGCCCTTCGGCGCGCCGGCATCCGCCGCCGATGCTGGACCCAGACTCACCGAGGGCAGCCACGACGCCGAGGTGGTCGCCGAACTGGCGCCGCAATCGGGCGACCCGGTAATCGTCAAGCACACTACGAGCCCGTTCAACACCACCGACATTGAGGTGTATCTGCGGCGCTTCGGGATAACTACCCTGATCCTCACCGGCTACTCGACTACCGGCGTGGTTGAAGGTTCGTTACGCGACGCTCGTGACAAGGACTACGACTGCATCGTGGTGCGCGATTGCTGCGCCGCCGCGACCGTAGCGGAGCACGACGTGTGCATGGACATCATCTTCCCCCGGATGGCGTGGGTTGCCACCGCCGACGAAGTCATCGCCGCGATCGCATCCTGATCCCTATCGGTTCAGCAGCCACCATTCCTCACTGCCCAGGTTGAACTCGATCCGCCGGAAACCTTCGGCGAATTCCACGCCGCAGCGCTGGCCCTGATTCCGGCTACCTTCGGCGAAACGCTCCAACCGGTGTGCCGGGGTACGCTCGCCCATCTGCGACACGTGCGCGCTCAGAGACTCGGCCTTCAGGCGGATGTGCTCCTCGGTAACCTCGATGAACGTATCGGGCCGCTCCGAACCCCACAGCAGGGCTTCCCGCACCCGGTGGGGTTCCATTCCCTCGTTCGCAATCTGTTCTGGAAAATCCAGGTAGCTCCAGGCGTATGAAAATGCGGCGTCCAGCGCCACCTGGCCGCTCCTGCGGTGGTCCCGGTGCGTGTGGGACGTAACACGATACGGGTCGATGCAGAACACAACCTCAGGTTTGTGCCGTCGAATCTCCCGCACCACCTCGCCCCGGTACTTGACCGTATCCTCCAGCTCACCGTCGCCGTACCGCAGGAATACCACCTCGGCTACTCCCAGCAACTTCGAGGCGTTCTGCTGCTCCACCTCCCGGGTGGCGGCCAGCCGTTCGGGCGTCATTTCGCGATCGCCGGTGCCCTTGTTCCCGTTGGTAGACATCAGCACCACCACGTGGGTACCCGCTTCGGCTATCCACTTGGCCATCGTAGCGCCGCAACCGCCCTCGGCATCGTCAGGGTGCGGAGTCACCACCAGCGCGCTGGTCGGCGGCTCCGTAATCAAACGTGGCGTGGGTGCATACTCCTGGTCGGGGAATCCCCAGCCATCTATGCCATGCGGCCTGCTAGTCATTCAGAAGCTCCTGAGGCGTTCGCCCTCGCGCCAACCCCTCTCCCGGTGGGAGAGGGGTAGTTACTGGCGGGCCGGAAAAAATACGTCATTACCAAGGATTATTTATCGAATAGATTCCCAGACCGCACAGCGTTACGTGGGATGGGTTGGCGGGTTTCTAGCCACCCATGTGGAACACGACCATCTTGAGTTCGGTCATCTCTTCGATGGCGTAGCCCGGACCTTCCTTGCCCATACCACTGTCCTTCAAGCCGCCATAGGGCATGACATCGGCCCGCCACTGAGGCGAGGCATTGATGTGCAGGTTGCCGGAATGCACTTCCTGAGCGAACCGCATCGCCCAATCCACGTTTTGGGTGAAGATTCCCGCCGACAGCCCGAACCGGCTGTCGTTGGCCTTTGCAATAGCGTCGTCAATGTCCTCAAAGGCGCTTACCGCTATTGCCGGGCCAAACAGTTCCTCACGGGAAATCAACATTTCGGCGCGAGCATCGGCGATAACGGTGGCAGTATGCAGCGTGCCCTCGCGCTCGCCACCGGCGATAACGCGGGCTCCCTGACCGACGGCCTCGGCAATCCAGCTTTCGACACGTTCGGCGTCGTTCTGGCGGATCATCGGCCCCATCTTGACGTCTTCGTCAAACGGATTGCCGGCGTTGAATTCCTGCGTGGGCTTCACCAGAGCGTCCAGCAAGTCGGCGTATATCGCCCGCGCCGCGAACACTCGTTGCGTCGAGATGCACACCTGCCCGGCGTTGGAGAAGCCGCTGGCCACGGTCGCCGCCGCCACCTTTTCGATGTCGGCGTCGGACATAATGATCAACGGGCTGTTGGAACCCAGCTCCATCGTTACCTTTTTGATGCCAGCGTTGCGGCAGATGCGGTCGCCGACTTCCATGCTGCCGGTGAAGGTAATCTTGCGGATGCGCGGGTCGCCGGTGATGGCATCGCCAATCTCCGCGCCGGAGCCGGTCACCGTTTGGATAGCCTCTTCCGGCAGGCTCGCTTCGAGGAGAATCTCGGTGAGTTTGAGGGCCGATAGCGGCGTGTCTCCAGCCGGCTTCAGGATAACCGCGTTCCCGCCCGCCAGGGCCGGTCCCACCTTGTGGCAAACCAGGTTCAGCGGAAAGTTGAACGGAGCAATGGCGGCCACGACGCCCACCGGTACGCGGATGGTGAATCCAAACTGGCTGACTACGCCAGGTGCGGCGTCCAGAGGTACGGTCTCGCCGTGCAGGCGCTTGGATTCCTCGGCGGAGAGCGTGATGGTCTGGATGGCACGCTGCACTTCGGCCCGCCCCTCTGCGATAACCTTGCCTTCCTCGCGGGTTATGGTTTCGGCCAGGTCGTCGGCTCGCTCGGCCATCAGGTCGGCGGCGCGCTTCAGGATGGTGTAGCGACGATGGGCCGGCAACTTGGCCATCACCTGTGCGCCACGGGCCGCGCTGGTTATGGCTGCCCCCACATCGGCGGCGCTGCCCCGGGGAACCGTGTCGATTACAGATTGGTCAAAGGGATTGACGACCGACATCTTGTCATCGCGGTCGACCCATTCGCCGCAAATGTACATTTTCATGCTGTGCTCTCCTCACCGTCAGGAATGTTATGTAACCACCGCAGTAACTCCGCGGGGCGTTTGGGGATTGTACTACGCCGGCCCGGCCACCACCAGATGCAGTGTTAACGCGGCCCGCCGTATCCCAGTCTAAACGAAAGGCACTGCTTCGCAGAGGTCGCCAGCAAGAGTATCGCGGTTTCGGCCGCTAGTTAAAATTGCCGCCGTAGGGAGACGGCGCGACCGGCGGCGCGACCGGCTGGGCGGGTAAGGACGATTTATTGTCGCCCAGCACGATGCTTCGGCCCATGTTGGTAACCCGATAGTGGCCCGATTGCCCGGGGATGCGTTCCAGCCAACGAAACTTGGTGCGTGCTGCGTTGCGCAGCGTCTGCACAAAGCTGTGGGGGAGCGGCCAGCCCGCCAACGAAAACAGCTGCGACAACTCATCAGGGTCCACGCTCTTCACCGCCAGGAAACGATCGGCGGCCTCCGCTGCCACCACCACCCGCCGCATATCGCCCAGCGGGCTGACGTGCTGACAAAAGGCAACGTATTCACGTTCCTCCGGTGTGGTCGGTTCGGTAACCCGGACCCGCTCGTTAACGGGCACGCTACCCGAAGTCGCGTCGACCGTTGGCGCCGGTGCGTCCTGCATCGTCGCAGCCGCCGGCGCTACGTCGCGCGCGTATGACGGTGGCAATTCAGCCGGCGGGGGATGCCCATTGCTTGCCGGGCTGGTGATCTCTCCTCCATCCGCAGCCGCCAATAAACCCGCAGAACTTTGTGGCTCGGTCGGCGTGGCGTACCCTGAGCCGTTGTCGGCGCTATTGCCGTTGGGGTACCGAGGCGCATCAGTGTTGGCGGATTTGATTGCGGAAGCCGCGCCACCGCCGTTCAACTCAGGCAACGCCGAGTACAGCAACTCGCGCGCCAGTTCCCGATCTTCGGTTTCGATCGAGACCTGGGCGCCGTTTGGCAGCGTGATGGCTAGCTTTATTACTCCCGACGTCTCCATACCACACTCTCAGTTGGCTGTTCCGGGGTGATAGTAATGTACGGCAGTCGCCGTTTGCAAGGAATCTAGGTTCGGTGTTTGTTTGATTGCCCCACGCCAGCGGCGACGATTTACCCCAACCAGGCAATGAGCGGGGCAGCCGTCCCCAGGAAAATCAGGAACCCGAACACGTCGGTAAACGTGGTCACAAAAACCGCCGACGACACCGCCGGGTCGATGCCCATTTTACGGAGCATGAGCGGAACGCCGGCTCCGGTCAACGCCGCTATCAGCAAGTTGCCCACCATTGCAATAGCCAGCGCAAACGCGAGGCCAACGCTGCCTTTCCAGAGGTAACCCAACGCTCCTACGATCAGGGCCAGCACCAGGCCGTGGAATAACCCCAGCAACAATTCCTTGCCCAATAGCCGCATTCCGCCATGATGCGGCACCTCGCCAATTGCCATACCTCTGACGACCAGCGTAACAGTCTGCGTCCCGGCGAGGCCGCCCTGTCCGGCCACAACGGGCAGAAATGCCGCCAGCATTGCGATTGCCGCAATGGTGGACTCGAACATACTGACCGTTGCGGCGGCCACCAGCACCGTACCCAGATTCAGGATTAGCCAGGGCAACCGGTGCCTGATGGACAGTCCCACCGAACCCAATACCCGCTCCCCGGGCGCCGACGCAATCCGCAGCATATCCTCGGTTGCTTCCTCCTCGGCGATGTGCATCATCTCTTCGGCCTGTATTACGCCCAGCACGCGTTGCTCTTCATCCACAACCGGCAGAATGCTCAGCGTGTAACGGGACATGATGCGTTCGGCTTCTTCCTGGTCGTCATTGGGTGTCACCCACACCAACCGGTGGTCATGTTGCTCAGCCAGCTCGCCGACGGAACGCAAGGGTCGCGCCAGCGCCAGATTGGCGATGCTGACGTAACCGACCAACCGCCGATCGGTGTCCAGAACACACACCCAACCGAACCCTCCGGCGTCTTCACCGAACAGCCTCAACGCATCCAGGGCAATGGCAGCGGTATCATCCTGATGCACATGGGGGAAATCCGGAGTCATAATTCCGCCCGCGGAATCCGGCGAGTATTGCAACAACGGCACCACGTCTTGCGGGCGGTCCAGTTCGGCAACGATGGCGTCAGCCTGGCCCTGAGGTAGTTCCTGCAGGATGTCGGCAATGTGGTGGGCGTGGACTTCGTCCAGCACGTCGGCAGCCCGTTCCGCGGGCAGTTCGCGCGTAATGGTTGCTGCGGAATCGGTGGGAGCCTCGTCCAGGATGTCCGACAGTTCGTCCAGCGTTAGCAATCCCAGCAGTTGGCGTCGTTCCGACCGCGAGGTGCGCTTCAGCAGAATGCCCTGGTCGGCCGGCCGCAGTTCACGCATCAGGGCGGCCGCGCTCTCACAGTCCTCGCGTCCGAGAGTGTCCAGCACCAGATCAGCGAAGGCCTCAGGGTCATCTGCGGCTGGGTCGTCGCACAAGTGCGGCGCAACAGCCAGCGACGCCTCGGAGTGTTCGGGGTCGGTCTGGAGTGTCATCAGTCCTCCCATTGCGACCAACCTCGCCGGGTCGGCTTAAATGGTTTGTTTCAGCCTGACCGCCAGTGAACGGGTCAGGCCCGGCACGGCGGCAATTTCATCGACGCTGGCTTCTTTGATGCCCTGCAACGACCCGAACTGGCGTAGCAGCATTCGCTTGCGTTTCGGGCCAATGCCCGTAACCATGTCAATTGACGATTTCAAACTGCTCTTCGATCGAAGGTTCCGGTGGAAGCTGATCGCGAACCGGTGGGCTTCGTCGCGGATGCGTTGCATCAGATACAGCGCCTGGGAGTTACGGGGCAGCATGATTGGCTCAGGGGTGTGCGGGACGAAAAGCTCCTCATTCTCCTTGGCCAGCGAGCACAACGGAATCTGTTCCAGGCCCAGGTGCAGCATAACCTCGCGGGCCGCCGAAAGATGCCCCTTGCCTCCGTCGATAATTACCAGATCCGGCATTACGCCCCAAGTGTCAACCTTTCCGACGGGATCGGGGTTGTTTATGGCCTGGCTCAAACGCTTGAACCGGCGGGTCAGCATCTCTTTCATGCTGGCGTAATCATCAATGCCCTCAACGGCCTTGATTTTGAACCGGCGGTAGTCGCGGGTGAAGGGTTTACCGTCGTCGAACACCACCATGCTGCCCACCAGGTTGCTGCCCTGTATATGGGATATGTCGTAGCATTCCATCCGCCGCGGCAGGGCTGGCAAGCTGAGTTCTTCCTCCAGCTCGGCCAAGGCGCCCTGGATGGCGTCGGTACGGTTCAGCCACTTGACACGATGCTGAGCCAAACCCTCGGTGGCGTTGTCGGCTACCACTTGCAGGAGCTTTCGGTTTTCGCCGCGCTGGGGCCTGACAATGCGCACGGCTCCGCCCCTCTTGTCACGTAAAAACCCCAGCAAAAACGGCGCGTCTTCCTCCGGCGGTTCATGCTGCACCAGAATCGTGGGCGGCACCTCTAGAGCAGTGGCGTAGAATTGCTGCACGAATTGGGCGATGATGGCGCTGGGTTCGTCGTCCTGGGGCCCGTCCATAAAGAAGTGGTCGCGCCCGATGAGTTTGCCCCGGCGTATGAAGAATACTTCGACCCAGGTTTCGCTGGCGGCCACCGATACCGCGATGGCATCCAGGTCAGTCTGTCGGCCAGAGTCCACTTTGACGATGCGTTCTTCTTCAAACTTGGTGATTGCGGCAACCTGGTCGCGCAGGACTGCGGCGCGTTCGAATTCCAGCTGCCCCGCGGCTTCCTCCATTTTGCCCCGCAACTGGCCGGTAACCTGCTCCGTATTCCCTTCCAAAAACAGGATAACCTGCTTGACCACTTCGGCGTATTCGTCCCGGTCCGCCAATCCGGCGCAGGGACCAACACAACGATGGATGTAATACTCAAGGCAAGGCCGCGGGTCGGTGCCCGTAATCTTTTTCGTGCACGAACGATACGGAAACAGTTTCTTGACCAAGTCCATTGACTGCCGCACGCTGCCCGCGCTGGCGAAGGGCCCGAAATAACGCGCGCCATCCTTGTGCACGCCCCGGGTGATGTACACCCGGGGAAAATCATCGGCCAGGTCGACTTTGAGATAAGGGTACGTCTTGTCGTCCTTCAGCCGGATGTTGAAATGGGGCCGGTGGCGCTTGATGAGGATGTTTTCCAGAATCAGCGCCTCGGCCTCGGTGTCGGTAACGATGTACTCGAAGTCGGCAAGTTCGCTGACCATACGCCGGGTTTTCCGGTCGAGGCCGGCCGGCGAGCCGAAGTAGGATCGCAATCGATTGCGCAGCACCGCCGCCTTGCCAACGTAGATTACCGCGCCGCCGGCATTCTTCATCAGGTAAACGCCGGGTCGTTCGGGCGTCACCAACACGCGATGGTCAAATTCATGGCGAATCATCGGTAGGAATCCCGGCTGCCGAGACTACATTACGAACGAAACGGCAACCAAAGCTACCACCAGAACACCGGAGTAGATGCCGATGCGGATCAGTTCAGAGCCGACGTGGTTGTACGCCGCCGGACGGTCGAAACGACGGCCTCTGGGTTGCGGAGCCGCGCGGGTCGAGGTTCCGGCCGGCGCAGCCTGGGCAGCGGCTGTTGCGCCATTTGATGGTGCAGTGGCGGCAGCCAAAGCTCCCGAAGAGTCGGTAGACGCTCCGGCAGGTACGGCGACGGCCTCGCCGGACGGTGCGGCGGTACGGCTGGCGCCGCCACGTCGGCGACGCAGGCTATTTTGACGAGCTGCTATCCGTTTGCCTTTGCTCGGCATTGTAACCCTCCGGGCGCCGGCTTCTCGGATCCAGATCAGGCTCGGCGCGCGTGTTGATTATCCCAGTTGACGGCCACGGCGCGAATCGCGTGGTCGTGCCTACATAATACCAGCATATCAGAACCACCGACCCCGGCTCCGCGAGCGGATTATGTCAACGTCGTGGCGGTGTAGATGCCCGCAACGCTTCGTGCGCGGGACGCCGAAATTGTCGGTCACGCCCTGGGGTGGCTGCGTTCGTATTCTTCGCGCACGTGGGAATCGGTGAGGTGAGTGTAGACCTGCGTGGTGGAGATGCTGGAATGTCCCAGCAGTTCCTGGACGTGGCGCAACGAGGCGCCGTTTTGCAGCAGGTGAGTGGCAAAGCTGTGGCGCAACGTGTGGGGCGTGATCTTGGTGTCTATGCCCGCCTTCTTGGCGCTGGCCTTCAGGATGTTCCACACCCACTGGCGCGTCAATCGTTCGCCGCGCTGGTTGACGTAAAGGGCGGTTTCGCCGCGTTTGTTGCCCAGCAGTTCAACCCTGGCCCCGCCGATGTACGCCCTGAGATGGGACAGGGCCTCCGGGTACACGTAGACAATACGTTCTTTGGCCCCCTTGCCCCAGGTGCGGATAAAACCCTCTTCAAAGTCGATGTCCTGCACGTTGAGGCCCACCATTTCGCTGACGCGCAATCCGGTGGCGTAAAGGAGTTCCAGAATGCTGGCATCACGGCGGCCCTCCGGCGTGCCGGTATCGGCGGCGGTGCCCAGCAATTGCTTCACTTCGTCCTCGGTGATGAACTTGGGCACCGAGCGGCCCACGCGTGGTGAGCCCAGGTTCTCGGTAGGGTCGTCCGTGATCAGCCCGTTCCGGCTCAGATACCCGAAAAACGATCGCACTGCCGCCACCTTGCGGGCAGTGGTCGTCTCCCGATATCCGCGGTTGTCCCGCAGGTCGGTGATATAGGAATTCAGCAGGTTGATGTCGACCAACCGCCAGGTTTCCTGCTCGGCGGGAGCATCCAGATTATCCTTGACGAACGCCCGGAACTGGTTCAGGTCGCTGCTGTACGCATCCAGCGTGTTCTGGGCAAAACCTCGCTCCACGACCAGATGCTGCAAAAATGAATTGACCGTCCGCTCCATAAATACCACCAACTTCCGCGTCGATTCCCTACCACCGGGTACTCGCACCCGCTCCATCCATGACCGACATACGCCCCATGACCGATATACGTCAGGAATCGCCTGTTAGATTTAGGAGTTATTTTTATACATTGGCCAAATAATGACACTTTCGCGAGATTGCGAGATTTGGGGATTTTCACCGACCACGTTACGATATATTGCGAGGTCGAGTAGGTTCGAATCAACGGGATGCAACTCGGCGGGATGCAACGATTCGGGCGCCGGAGATTGACCTAACTCCACAACAGCCTGAATATCCCTGCCGAAATCAACGCGACGGCTACCGCGTGTATGGCCAGGCTTGCCGCCACCGATGCCAACAAGCGTCTCCGGCGCATCCCCATCGCCTCCAACGTCAGCGTGGTTGCGTACACGCCCGCCCACGGAGTCGCTACCAGAACGCCCCAGATGCCCCAACGGTTCAGCGCCTGACCCAACCGCCGGCTGCGGCGTCTCAGTATCCAGAGTACAACAGCTCTCAACGCCAGTAGCCGCAACCGCAACAGTATCCTGACTACCCGCGTGCCCCGCTCCGCTCGCCAGAACAGCCCGGAAATCGCCAGCGCCGGCAGCAGGTTGAACGCGAACGACACCACCGCCACTATTGCCACATTTAACCCCAACCCAACGCCAACCGGGATCGATACCAGCTCCTCCCCGATCGGTGATGCCGCCGTGATCGCCACAATCAGATATTTAAACAGCAATACTGCGTTCCCAATAGCGGATTACGTCGGACCCCGACGCGTTACCAGCCGGCGCCGGAAAATGATACAGTGCCCCGTCGCGGCGCCAACCGGATGGGTGCTGCGAGTTTGTAGCGATGCCTGTACCTGTTCAATTATTCATTGCCTTGCAAAACCAGGACGGCTCTGGGGACCTGTCGTTCTTCGCCTACCTGGACACCTTGATAATCGGAGGGCTCGTCCTGCTGGCGGTTGTGGTGGTTACCCTCAAATGGATTTGGGGACGGATCCATCGGACTGAAGACCACTTTCGTGACGATGATTATTACACCGATGATTATTACACCGATGATTCCGACGACCCCCGGTAAGATCACGGGTGCGGCGGCGCATCTCTTCACGCGTACCCACTTTGTCTTTGCGAGCGCAGCTTGGCAATCCCGTCGCCGTAGCAACGGCGATTCGTCGACGTGCGTTCAGCCTCATCGAGATTGCCACGTCCCTCTACGAGCTCGGGATGAGCGGGCGCTCCTGACAATGACCGACGAAAGCGATTACGCGTGAGGGCGCGTAACAGTTCAGAGTAGAGGGGAAACGAGCAGCTGACGGCAGGCGGCGAGAGGATTTAGACCTTGGGCGCGCCAGGTGCCGAAGATGGATGCCAGCGTCATCTTGCGCTCGGTGCCCTGCTCCGAGCGGGTGCCGCCGCTGATCTTGCGGCTGATGACCAGATGGCGCAGGCTGCGTTCGGCAGCGTTGTTGTCTGAAGGCACGTCCGGTTCGGCCACGAAGACGAAGAGTTCCTTGATGTGGCGCTCGATGCGTCGGCACAGCTTGGCCTGGGTTGCCGACGGGTCGTGCCGGAAGGGCTGGCCGAGGGCCAGCAGTTGTCGTTCCAGGGCCAGTTGGGCGGTGCGCCGCCGCTTGGCCTGGGGATGAGTGCAGGCTTTGGCCCGGTCGTAAATCCCGTGGACGGCGTCGGCCCACCTGGCCAGTGGCGCAGCATCGGGGTAGAGGGTGCGCAGGTCGTGGATGTCCCGCAGCAGGTGGGCCCAGCACCGCTGCTTGGGGCCGTCATAATGGTGGTAGGCGGCGTAGAAATCGCTGACCAATACTCTGGAGAAAGCATCGCTCAGCGCCTCGTCCACGACTGTTTTGCCCCGACCCCGCCGCAGGAAGTAGCGTTCGGTGGGGGTGCTGAAAGTCCACACGTAGCCGTTGGCCCCGCTCTGACGCCAGCCGGTTTCGTCGGCGTGGACCACTGGGCTGGCGCGGATGCGGTCCAGGATCGCGGCCACTGCCGGTTGGGCCCGCTGCGCCGTGCGATGGATGGCGCTCACGATGGCCCCCACGCTGAGGCGCAACTGATGCACGGTGTCCAGATACCACTGGACGCTGCGGATGGGTAGCCGCCCCTCTTCCCGCAGCGTGGCGATCAGGCTGAGCAGGTTGACGCCGAGGCGCTGCTGACCCAAGACCACGCCGCCCAGTTCCGCCGGAGGTGTGCAGCGCCGTCGGCAGGCCGGGCAAGTCCGAGCAAGGTAGACCTGCTCGGTGACTTGCGCGGGAACCACCGGCAGCTCGATGACCTCCCGAGTGCGCTGGATCCAGCCGCCGGACCGGTGGGCGCCGCAATCGGGACAGTTCTCCATCACGTGCTCCACCCGGTGGGTCGGTGTCATGCGCGGGCGGGCGAAGCCGTGGCGTCGCTGCTTGCGGGGCCCCGGCTGCGCTGGGGGCTTCCGGCCCGATTTCGCCTTGAGGCCGGGCATTCGGAGCGGGCCGCCCGGTTTCGCCTGGCCTTCCAGTTCGGCAATCCGCCGCTGCAACCGCTCAATCACCGCCTGTAACTCGGCGATGATGGCAATGAGGACAGCGCGGTCGACGGTGGTCAGGTCCACTTCAGTATCCATGCCCTGTATATGACATAACCACCGCCACCCGTGCCAGCGTTCGGCAACCCGCCTTCGGCCAATTCACCTCACCAAGTCTGAACTGTTACGAGGGCGCATCTCTTCTATCGGCGCAATCTGCATTATGGTACCCTTGAAGTAATGCCGGCAGGAAGCCGGCATCGCATCTGTCAGCCTACCGAGGAAGCCCGGCCGTGTATGAAACCGTGAGCGACGCCACCCTGAAAGCGTTGTCGCAAATTGACTCCCCCAGCATCTGCAACGCCATCGAAGGGTTTGATTACCGGCCCAAAAATGCTGGCTTCATGCTCCCGGAAATCAAGGCCGTGTTCCAGGAATTCACGCCCGTGGTGGGTTACGCCGTAACCGGAGTAATTTCCGCCAACCGACCCGAGGGCCACAGCGTACGCCGAGAAGATTGGTGGGACCTGATTGTGTCCGTGCCGGAGCCGCGCTTCATCGTCCTGCACGACATCGACAACCCGCCCCTCGGAGCCTATTGGGGCGAGGTACAGTCCAATATTCACAAGGCGCTGGGGGCGCTCGCGGTGGCCACCGATGGCACTGTGCGCGACCTGGACGAGGTTCGCGAACTGGGCTTCCAGTTTTTTGCCAAGGAAGTGTCAGTCTCCCACGCCTACGTCCACATGGTGGACATGGGAATACCGGTGGAAGTCGGCGCGTTGACCGTCCACATCGGCGACCTGCTGCACGGAGACAAGCACGGAGTCACCAACATCCCCTTCGACCTTGCCGACCGTATACCTGATATGGTGCGCACTATCGCCGACTACGAACAGCAGACCATCGGGCTGTGCCAATCAGAGCAATTCAGCCTGGATGCGCTGAAGGAAGTCGCCAAAATTACCCGACCTTACTAACCCCCGACATTTCTAACCCCCGACCCTCTTAACCGATGTAGACGATTATTAATGATGACGATGCCGAAAAAACTACTGACTACAATCCTCGCGATCAGTGTCGCTGCAATGGCGCTGAGCGCCTGCACGTTGCTTGGCAACCCCAATTTCGGGCAGCCCGACGCCACCCCAACGGCGGCGACAGATTCCGGGTCAACCACCACCGGAACGGATCAATCTGCCGGCGATTCTGGCCTCCTTCCGACTCAACCAGCCACGCAGCCGGGCAACAATACCAGCCAGTCGGGCGCGTCCACGCCGCAAGTGCAGGTGTCCGGGGGTCGGTCCGTCAAGCAGTGGAGCGTGCCGCCAACGCAGGTCATCGACTCTGCCGCTCCCTATACTGCCGTCATCAACACGTCTGCGGGTTCTATCACCGTGGAATTACTAACCCGGGAAGCTCCCAAAACCGTGAACAACTTCGTGTTCCTGGCTCGGGAAGGCTTCTATGACAACGTAATATTTCACCGCGTTATCGACGGATTTATGATCCAGGGCGGAGACCCATCGGGAACGGGCTCCGGAGGGCCTGGCTATCAGTTTGCCGATGAACCGGTTAGCCGGCCATATACTCGGGGCACTATGGCGATGGCCAACGCCGGCCCAAATACGAATGGCAGCCAGTTTTTCCTGATGCACGCTGACTACGGTCTAGCACCCAACTACACCATCTTTGGCCAGGCCATTGCCGGTCTGGAAACCATTGACGCAATCGCCACTGCGGAGACACGCCCCAACGCAGAAGGTTCCTCCCCGGTATCCCCGGTGGTGATTAATTCGGTGGAGATAATCGGCCAGTAGTACGACCTCGGCGAGTAACAAGCATGGCCTTTGCGACGCTGCTATACGATGAGCGGGATGGCATCGGATACCTCACGCTCAATCGTCCGGAGAAGCTCAACGCCCTCAGCCAAACTCTGATGGCCGAGTTTCGTGAGGCCTTGGAAGGAATCGAGGCCAACCCCGATGTGCGGGTGGTTATCCTTACGGGCGCAGGGCGGGCGTTCTCGGCCGGTTTCGACATCGAATCGGAAGCCGCCGAGAGCGACACTGGTGAACGGCTGTCCGTGGACGGGCGGCGTTCGCGTCTCAAGGCATCCATCGACACGTTCCTGATGGTGTGGAACCTGGGCAAGCCGGTCATCGCGGCCGTGAATGGCTACGCTCTGGGCGGCGCCTGCGAATTGGTGCAGGTTTGCGATGTGAAGATTGCCTCTGACCGTGCCATGCTGGGTGAGCCGGAAATACGCCTCGGCTACGGCGCGCCTTTCCTGATGACTCCCTACTCGGTCAATCTCGCGATGGCCAAAGAGATGATGCTTACCGGGGACATAATCGACGCGCACGAGGCCGCCCGCATCGGCATGGTCAACCGCGTGGTGCCTCATGATCAGTTGATCGCGGAATGCGAACGAGTCGCCCAGAAGATGCGCGGGATCTCGGCCATCGGCATCAAGACCACCAAGTTGTCCATCAACCGTGCGCTTGAGTCTGCCGGTTTCATTTCCGGGCTGCACCACAACCTGGAACTGATGACCCAGTTCGACACCGCCGAGACGCCCGAACAGGCTGAATTCAGCCGCATCCGGGCTGAGAGCGGGCTACGGGCCGCGCTGGAATGGAGTCGGGGCCGCTTTCCGGATTAATGATCCCCTCTCCCTTGACGGGAGAGGGCCAGGGTGAGGGTGATCAGCCCCCCCGCTTCACTTCCACGCCGGCCATCTGCTCGATGAAGTGCAGGATGGCGGAGTGGTCGGCGTCGTGCTCGCCGTCGTTCATCAGCGAGCCGAGCATTTGCTGAACCAGCGCCGTTACCGGCAGCGGCACGTTCAACTCACCGGCAGTTTGCAGCACGTTGCGCAAATCTTTCTGGTGCAACCGGATGCGGAACCCGGCCCGGAAGTTGCGATCCAACATCATTGGGCCTTTGGCTTCCATTACCGCGCTGCCGGCCAACCCGCCGCGAATGGCGTTGAACACCCGCTCCGGGTCCACGCCGGCCTTTTGAGCCAGCACCATCGCCTCGCTCAGCGCCTCGATGTTGGCGGCAACGATAATCTGGTTGGCCAGTTTGGTAATGTTGCCCGCTCCGACATCTCCGGTCAGCACTACGTTGCCGCCCATTACTTGCAGCAGAGGTTCGCAGTCGTCGAACACCGACTGCTTGCCACCAACCATGATGGCCAGTGTGCCGCCGATGGCTCCCGGCTCTCCGCCGCTCACGGGTGCATCCAGGAATTCAACGCCCTTGTCGGCGCAGGCGACGCCAATCTTCTGCGACATTGACGGGGCGATGCTGCTCATGTCGATAATCACCGATCCGGGCGACGCGCCTTCCAGCACGCCGTCGGGCCCGAGGATGGCCCGCTCCGAATCCGCCGAGTCGGGCAGCATGGTGATGGTTCTAACGTTGTCCGCTGTGGCCTCCCGCGGCGAGGACGCCGCCGAAGCGCCTTCCGTTGCCAACTCCTCCACCGGCTCGCCGACAATGTCGTATACGGTGAGCTCATACCCAGCCGCCATCAAATTGCGGGCCATGGGCTTCCCCATGATTCCCAGCCCAACAAATCCAATCCGCTCAGCCATCAGGCGTCCTCCATTATTGTTTTGCAATTTTGAGTCCGATAGGTGCTGTGTAGCCGACTATCGGGTCGTCTGTCGATGCGTGGTGCCGGCTGTACCACCGGCGGCAAACTCGCTGGCAATCTATCACACCGACACGGCAGCGGCCACCAATACCGCGGTTCTGCCAGGGTTTTTAGATTGACCACCATACATCCCCCGCTCATCCTGAGTTGGTCGAAGGATCATCCTGGGCTCTTCACCTGGGCTCTTCGAAGGAACATCCTGAGCTGTAGAAAGGCTGCAAACTCATGGTTCGACCGGTTCTGGGCCATCCTTAATCCGGCTCAGGGTGTGCCGGGGACATTTGACCGAGGATCGGAATGCACTGCGATTTTGGACTACGCTGCTATTGCCTCGCACTCGAACCAATCCAGACGAAGCGGAAGCCACCCGCCAACCACTTCGCTCCCTACCCTAGGAGGATCAGGGCAGAATCGATCGCGGCTGGACACGCCCCTACTGCAGTGTTCGCCACTTCGATCAGTGTTGACGCGGCAACCGATGGCCGGTCGGCCAGGCCGGTCACCAACTGCACGGCAGATTCTCCCGGTGCACCGGATTGCAAGAGCGCGGTGGCGATGTCGCACCACGTCCCAACACCATCGGCGCCCAACACGACCGTGGACCTCCCCGGGAGTCGGGCCGGCGCGACCGCGTCGTGGACGTGTTCAGCGGACGTGCATACCGCCTGTAACGGCGAGATGCCAGTTTCGTTCAGCGCAGCGCGGTAGTATCCGGGCGCGGACACGAGGGATACGGCGCTCACGTCCTGCCGCAGGTGATGCAGCAGGTTTGGCGCTGATTCAGCCGGGTCACCCAGCGTAACAACCATTGACCAGAGGCCGGCGCGGGCGTCGCGCACCAGCCGGTTGACCAGCTCATTGCGGTTGTCGGAGCGTAGCCGGAGTTCCACGCCTCGTATCCAGCGCCGTGCCGTCGCCAGAGCCTGATCCGAACCGACCACGTAGTCGGCGTTGGCCAACAACTCTCGGGTTTGCATTGGAACGTCCGCCGTGTTAACGGTGCCCAGGCCGGCCACGGTGATGGCGCGTTCAGCAGAGCTAAACGCGTCGACGAATTTCCTGGTTTCCACCACCTGGCGGGCGTGGTTGCCCTCGTGCCCGGACACCCTCTCGACGAGGTCCAGTATCGACAATCCGGGGAAATCGTTTTCCGGGTTGGGGGGTGTGGCCGGCAGGTTCAACTGACTCTCTGACAGTCCGGTAATCAAGGCGCGAAATCGCTGGTAGTTGGATTCCAGGCGGGCAATGTCGGCGGCGATACGGTTGGCCCGGCCATCGAATGCCGGCAACATTTCGCGTTCCCCTGATGCAATCTCTTCCAGAGCCTGCACGAAGTTTTCGGTCAGCAGGTGTTGCATCACCTCCCAAACCGACCAGCGCGAACCGAGAAAGGCCTCCGTTCCGTCCAGATCGGACAACGCATCCAGGAATGCCGCGTGGCCATCATCCAAACGCCGCAGGGCGCGGTCTTGCCTCTGGGTAGTGGTGAAGACACCGGCATTCGGGTCGTCGGGCATTTCGTGTGAAACCATCGTCAGCACCTGAAAGTTCGTTTTGCCGTCATTTCGCCAAACATTATGGCACATTGGTGGAGTTCCACCGGCAGGCGCGTATCGTCAATCACCATCGGTTATGATGTGGTATGACCACGCCGGGAGCTAGCATTGACCAGCGTTACCGCGCCGGCCAAACCGTTTCCGCCGAAGCGGTCTGCCGCGCCCTGGACCGACTGCAATCCGCGGCTGAAACCTCCGTGCCGGCCGCCACCGTCTACCTACCTGCTGACGACCGGGATGCCGTCATAACTGCCCTGGCTAAAGAACCGCGGGGCCAAGCGTGGATACAGACGCTGGAAAACGCCGGCAGCCGCGTCTTGCGTTCGGAGACCGGGATCGCCGCGTTCCGGGTCGGCAACGTCGGCCTCGCGATTTTGCCCGGGCTGCCGCTGAGCACTAATCTGGTTTCAGGTGGTATCGACGACGAACCGCTGAGGAATTTGCTGGCCGCCGAGTACACGGTGGGCGTGGCACTGCTGCGGTTGGGTCGATATGCCATCGCAGTGTATCGCGGGCGCGAGCTGCTGGTGTCCAAAACCGACACCCGCTATGTGAAAGGCAAACATCACGCCGGCGGCACTTCCCAACGTCGTTTTCAGCGGGTGCGGGAGCATCAGATTCACCGCCTGTATGTCAAAGCGTCGCAGGTTCTGACCGAGCAATGGCGTTCGTACGCGGACAAATTCGATTACGTTGCGCTTGGTGGCGAAGCCAGCACCATCGATGGGTTCATCAAGGAATCCAACCTGTTGCAACGGCTGACTCCCATCACCCTGGCTCGGAGGCTGGACGTTCGGGAGCCCAAACGCGCTGCTCTGGACGAGGTGGGCGCCATGCTGTACGAGTGTCGCGTGTACCCGCTGCATTGGCCCGACTGAACATCGGCACAACTTCGCTTCGGAAAGTAAGATTGGACGCGTCCGCACACGTCAACCCGGCGTTCCGCCGGGTATAATCTCGGGCATGACGACTACCGAGAATTCACCGGCCCTGCCCCGGGACGGATTCCAGCGCGCCTTGGGGCTGCTGGAATTCGACCAAATCAGGCAGCAGCTGGCGGCGACCACGCGTACCGTGATTGGCGCAGAATCCGCTGGCGAGTTAGCGCCCACGGCAGACGGGCGAGATGTGGCAATGCGGCAACAGGAAACCGCCGAAGCACGCCGACTGCTGGACACCACCGGCGCACTGGAACTGGGACCGGCTGAGGACCTGCGCCCGGCCGTTCAGCGAGCGTTGTTGGGTGGAGTGCTGCGTGGCGAAGAACTGCTCCACTTCGGGAGTCTGGCGGCGGCGGCCCGGTGGAACCGCAACGCCCTGGGCAACCGGGAAGACTTGCCCCTGTTGGCAGCTACCGCCGAAAATTTCCCCGACCTGCCGGATTTGGAAAGCGCGGTGAACCGGGCAATCGGGCCGTCCGGTGAGGTGCTGGACGATGCGTCGCCGGAGTTGGGGCGATTGCGCCGGGACTCCCGCTCTGCCTACGCGGCCCTGAACGACGTGATGCAACGTTCGCTGCGACGCTACCAACGTTCGGGCGTTACGCAGGAGAACATCGTAACCGAACGCAACGGACGCATGGTGCTGCTCATCAAGACCGATTTCAAGGGGCAGGCGCCTGGAATCATCCACGATGTGTCCGACAGCGGCGCCACGGTGTTCATCGAACCCATGCCGGCCATCGACCTGGGCAACCGCTGGCGGGAAACCCGCCTGGCGGAGCGACGCGAAGAGGAACGGGTGCTGCGTCAGTTGTCGTCCCTGGTGGGCCGTTACGCCGAAGAGATTACGCTCGCCCTGCACCTGCTGGGCCGTCTGGACCTGGCGGCTGCCAAAGGCCGCTATGGAGCAGCGCTGCGGGCGGTTCCACCTCACGTGGCTGGCCTCGATGAACCCCGTCAGTTTCGGCTCACCGGCGCCCGGCATCCCTTGCTCACCGGGGAGATCGTTCCGACTACCATCAACATCAGGTCCGACCAGAGCGTTCTGCTCATTACCGGCCCCAACGCCGGTGGCAAAACCGTGGCCCTGAAAACCGTGGGTTTGCTGGCAATGATGGCGTTGGCCGGGCTGCAGGTTCCCGCCGACGACGCCGACATACCGCTACTGGATGGCATCTATGCCGACATTGGCGACCAGCAGAGCATCATTGAATCGCTGTCCACCTTCAGCAGCCACATCAGGAACTTGCGGCAGATTATGGATGCGGCCACTGCCAGTTCCCTGATCCTCATCGACGAACTGGGTTCGTCCACCGACCCGGAGGAAGGTTCGGCGCTGGCCGCCGCGTTGCTCTCGGAGTTTCGCGACCGCAACGTGATGGTGGTGGCGACCACGCACCACCGCAACGTGGCGCGGCTGGCACAGGACCAATCCGGCATGATCAACGCCAGCGTCGATTTGAACCCCCGCACCCTGGAACCCACCTATCAGCTGACCCACGGCGTCCCGGGACGCAGCTACGCGCTGACCATTGCGGCGCGGTTGGGCCTGCCGGAGTCGGTGATTGCCGGGGCGCAAACCCACCTGTCGCCGGAGCACCTCGAAACCGACCGCCTGTTGCAGGAACTGCAGGAAGAGCGGGTTACGGTGTCGGAGTTGCGCCAGCAGGTTGAGCAAACCTTGGCCGCGGCGCGCCAGCGGGAACAGGAAGCGGCGGAGCGCCTGGAAGCGGTGGAGGAGACCAAGGCGGAACTGGTCGAAGAAGCACGCCGGGAATTGACACAGCAAATCGGGGGCGTGGTGAACCAGATCCGGCAGGCGGAACGCTCACTCCATCGCCAGCAGGTCGAGGAGATCGCCACAATAAGTTTACGCGAGGAACGCCAACGCCTCGCCCGAGCCCAGCGCGAGGTCGCCTCCGCTGATTGGGAACCGATACCGGTGGAGCGGCCGCCCTGGTACCAGGAATTGAAAGTCGGCGACCGGGTGTACATCCGCGGCGTGGCGCGACCGGTGGAAATCGTTTCCATTCCCAACCGGCACCAGGAAGTGGAAGTGATAATCGGAAGCATGCGAGCCCGCATCCCCGTTTACCAGTTGGATCGTCTGGCCGACCGGGTGCATCCCACCGCCGAGCGCGCCGGCGTGGTTTACCGCCGACCCGCCAACAAGCGCACCCTGAGCCCGGAGGTGAACCTGCACGGCTACCGCGTGGATGAGGCGCTGACGGTCATCGACTCGCTGCTGGACGATGCCGCACTGGAGGGCATGACCTCGTTGAAGATTGTCCACGGCAAGGGCACCGGCGCGCTGCGTCGGGCGGTGCGGGAATTCCTGACGGGACACCCGCTGGTTGCGTCGACAGAACCGGGCGAAGGTGGCAGCGCCGGTGGCGTCACGGTCGTGCAACTGCGATAAATCCCGTCGGCCCATCTACGATGGGATTAAGAACAGCCTGACAACGTAACGATCGGCGAAGTTCCCCAACTCGCACTCTCGTAGGCGTAGATCCCGCAATCGGAAATATCGAAGTACATGTCACCGACGTTGAAGCCGCTTCCCCTGGTGCCAGGAGGATTGTCGGTTGGATTGCCTGATCCGAAATACCACTGGCTCCCGTGGACGCCCGAACCTCCTTGCAGACCGGTTTTTCCGGGCAGTCCGCTGCTACCCTCCTCGCCTCTTTCACCCGGAGGCCCTTGCGGGCCGACGGCGCCTCCCGCCGGTCCTGGTCCCCGGTGGGGCCTTTATCCCCCGGGTCCCCTCGTTGACCAACGGGACCTTCTACGCCCCGTTCTCCCGGCGACCCTGGTTCCCCGCGTAACCCCGCCAGCCCTTGACATCCCGGCGGGCCCTGCTCTCCACGCAATCCCTGCGGGCCTGTCGCTCCTGGTGAGCCGCTTAGGCCCCTATCTCCTACCGGCCCTGGGCTCCCCCCGGCGGCCCCTGCACTCCTGGTGGCCCTTGGGCCGCACCGGAATGGCCCCGCGGCCCGCGACGCCCGTCCGACCCGTCACGCCCATCCGATCCTGAAGGACCCTGGAGTGACCCTAGCGGAACGGAATCCCATTGCGACCCATCGAATTGGTGCACGTTTCCGTTGGCGACATTAAGAAATAGATCGCCCGACTGGAACTCAGCGCCGATGGACACCGGCCCATCCTGGCCCGGTGCGCGCATCCCCCAATACCACCGATTGCCATCCGGGCCGCTCGCCGCCGGTTGCGTTCCTCCCGTTCCCCCCGACCCGGACGCCGCGGGCAACAAAAGCCACATCTCGTTCCAGAACCGGTAGATCCGCCCCGAGTTCGCATCCAGGTATAAATCCCCATCCTCCAGCCCCAACTCATCTCCACCCGTGAGCGCCGAGTCCGGGTGTCCGAGCCCCAACCGCCAGCGGGACAGGCCACCCGCTGAGTGTTGGATCAACGCGAATATGGGCGATGTTCCCCAGGCGTCCACCTCGTACTCATACACTTCGTCGCTGCCGATGTCGAGGTAAAGATCGCCCGGCACGAACCCGCCTTCCCGGGGCGCAGGGGGCCGTTCAATCGGTGCGCCCTGGCCCCAGTACCATCGGTTTCCTGGTGCGCCGGCGGGCGAACGCAGCGATCCCAACGGCATCTCTGGCCAACCGTCAGCTGCATATCCATAAATTTCCCCGGTCGTCGCATCCAGGTACAGGTCGCCAGGTTGGAACCCGTTGCCCCTGGGAACCGCATTCCCCAACCCGGGACCACCGTTACCACAATACCAGCCCGTTCCCCATGGACCGGACGGGCCAGTGAGCGAGCCCACCCGTGGAAACGCCCATTGCCCGCCAACCAGTCCGAAGACGTCCCCGGTGGCAACATTCAAGAATAGGTCGCTCTCACCAAACTCATCCCCCGCGGTTCGGGGAATGTGTCGTTGGGATCCGTTAGGCCCCATACAACTGGTTGGCGAAAATCTGCTGGGTAGTGTCCCGTCAAGTAGTGTAAAAGCGCGTCATCCCTTTTGATGTTGATCAGGCCGCTGCGTCCAGCATATTGGGCTTCGGCAGTGCCTCGTTGCCGGCGGCGTTGGGGATGGTGAGGTAGCGGCGGGCTTCGGCCCATTCGTCGTGTTGCTCGGCCAGCACCGCGCCCACCAGGCGCCGCGCCGATAGCCGGTTGGGGAAAATGCCCACCACGTCAGTCCGGCGCCTTATCTCCCGGTTCAGCCGTTCCTGCGGGTTGTTGGACCACAGCTTCTGCCAGTGGGCCACTGGGAAGGCCGTGAAGGCCAGGATGTCCGGCGCGGCATCCGCCAGCAGCTCCGCCACCTGGGCAAAGGGCTCCCGGAGTTGTTCCACCACTCGGTCCAATTGGCCGTGGACCTCGGCGGGAGACAGTTGCTGGTAGATGGTGCGGACCATGGTGGCCACGCCGGGTTGGGCACGCTTGGGCACTCGGGTGAGCAGGTTGGCCATGAAGTGGGTGCGGCAGCGCTGCCAGCTGGCCCCAGTGAACACCGCGGCGATGGCGTTCTTCAGCCCCTGGTGAGCATCGGAGGTTACCAGCTCCACCCCGCTGAGGCCCCGAGCGGTCAGCGACCGCAGGAAGGCCAGCCAGAAGGCGCCGTCCTCGCTGGCGCCCACGTCCATACCCAGGATCTCACGCTGCCCTTCGGCATTGACCCCCGTCGCCACCACCACGCAGACGTTGACGATGCGACCGCCCTCCCGCACATTCTGGGTCAGGCCGTCCAGCCACACGTAGGGGTAGGGACCACCGTCCAGGGGCCGACCCAGGAAACTCTCCACCACTTCGTCCAGTTGCTCGCAGATGCGCGACACCTGGCTGCTGGAGATGCCGTCGCAGCCCAGGGCCTTGATCAGATCATCCACCCGACGGGTGGAGACGCCCTCCACGCCTGTCCTGAGCTTGCCGAAGGGTAGGCCTGCTGGATCACCGACAGCAGGGCTTTCTCGCTGCACCGCCGCGGTTCCAGCAGGCTGGGGAAGTAGCTGCCTTCCCGCAGCTTGGGAATGTGCAACTCCATGGTGCCCACCCGGGTGTCCCAGGTGCGGTTGCGGTACCCATTGCGGTAGGTGACCCGCTCCGGGCTGCGTTCGCCGTGCTGGGCGCCGATCTGGGCGGAAACCTCGGCGTCCATGATGCCGTCCACCAGGACCCGCAGTGCTTCCCGCAGCAAGTCCACGTCTCCGTCCATACCACGCTTGCGTAATAATTCCAAAAGATCCATTCTTTGCTTGACCACCGTCGTTCTCCTTGTTCAGGTCTGGCATTTCCGATCAAGGATGACGCGGTGGTCAGCGTTTTGCCAACCGCCTAACTCTTACACCACTTCCTGGGACTCTACTATCTGCGCTGGGCCGTTGCAACGGATGGCAACGATGTGCCTTGCGATATGGCGGGCTGTTCCGACACCGTTGGGTCCGCGCTGCCGTCTGAGGAATTCATTGCCATCAGCAATGCTGCGATCGCAATCCCTGCAACCGCCATCAGGGCAACAATTATCGATATGGCGGAACGTGTCCCCATTCTGTGACCTCCCCACTAACCAACGTTGTCACGCGGCGATTGGCGCGCCGGGAGGTGCGTACGTGGTGCGGTCCCCGGCATCGGGCATGGGCACCAGTTGGTAGCCCAGTTGGGCCGCCCGACGCTTGGCGGCGCGCAACGCCCGCTGCTGATACTGGCTCTCGTAGTATTCGGCGCCAGCATCCACGTACTCCTGGCCATAGCGCAGCATGGTGTAGATGAGCCTGGCCAGCTTGTGTGCCGTGGCGGTAATGGCCTTGGGCGCTCCCAAGTGGGCTTTCTTCCGGCGCAGGAAGGCGCCCAGGGCGCTGTCGGAGCGGTGCAGCGCGTTGGCGGCCAGACGCAAAGCTGCGGCGGCCCGGTTGGCGCTGGGCTTGGTCTTTGAGCTGATGACCTTGCCGCCGGTGACCCGGTTGTTGGGGCTCAGCCCCAGCCACGACGCGAAGTGCTTGGCGCTGGGCCATTTGGTCATGTCGGTGCCAATCTCGCTGATCACCTTCAGGGCCGTGTACGCATCCACACCGTCGATCCGGGTCAGGTCCACCCCCGTCATCTGATACAGGTGGGTCCGGACATCGAAGCGCGGCGCGTTCCCCTGATGGGGCTTTTTACCATTGGGAGCCGGAGGCACACCGTCGCTGCGGTCCTCAAACCGTTCCAGCTGGGCTTCAATCTCCCGGTCGCACTCGGCAATCTTGGCCTGATACACCCGGTACAACTCCAGGGCCTGGGTCAGCTCGAAGATATGTTCCTCCCGCCAGTGGCCCTGCAACGACTTGGCGATGGTCGCCTCGTCCGCCTTGATCCGATAATTGCGCAGTTGCGCCAGCTTACGCGGATCCCGCTCGCCGCCCACGATGGCCTCGATGATGTCCATGCCGGTCTGGCCGGTGATGTTGCTGATGACGTGCTGGAGCTTCACGTTCATCTGGGTCAGGGCCTTCTGCATATGCTGGATATGGTGGGACGCGTATTCCACCAGCATCGTTCGCTGGCGCAGGTAGCTACGCAGGCGTCGGATCTCCCCATCGGGCCGGAAGGCTCCCGACAGCAGTCCGTAGGTGTGCAGCTGCTGCAGCCACTGGCAGTCCAGCACGTCGGTCTTGCGCCCCGGCACGTTCTTGATGCGTCTGGGGTCCACCAGCATTACCTCAAACCCTCGGCCTTCCAGCACTCCGAACAGCGGTATCCAGTACACCCCCGTCGACTCCATGACCACGGTCTCCACACCGCACTCGGACAGCCACTCCGCCAGGCGATACAAGTCCGCTGTGAAGGCGGCAAACTCTTGTACCGGCTGCTCCGCGCGGTCGGCGGGCACCGCGACGAAATGGCTGGTGGCGCCCACGTCGATGCCCGCCGCGTTCAGGTTCAGCTGGGATAGCCCCGCTGGTTTGGCGCTGTTCTTGCGTCTGCTCATCATCGCCTCTACCATTGCCGTGTAGGCGTGTCGCCGGAGGGAGCCACGGGCTGTAGCCACTCTCCCCAACGGGATCGCCCCGATTGGGGCGTCACCAATGATGCAGTCGTAAGGCTCCCGGACCATGCTATGGATCGGGCAATAAGCACCAGCGCCTGCTCGGTCTTCGTCCGTACGACACGCCCCGCCATGAGCATACGCACCCTGACACGGACTCACCAGTTAGTCGCCTCTGCACGGGCCGGCCACGGCCATAATGCTGCTATGGACTAACCGAAACTGTCACGCGGCCGCGGCCTCTGATCCGTGGGGCAGGTCCGAAGGTTGCGCATCGGAGGAGATGGGCACCAACTGGTAGCCCAGTTGTGCCGCCCGGCGCTTGGCCGCACGCAACGCCCGCTGCTGATACTGTCTCTCGTAGTATTCCGCGCCGGCATCCACGTATTCCTGGCCGTACCGCAGCATGGTGTAGATGAGCCTGGCCAGCTTGTGGGCCGTGGCGGTGATGGCCTTGGGCGCTCCCAGGTGGGCTTTCTTCCGGCGCAGGAAGGCGCCCAGGGCGCTGTCGGAGCGGTGCAGCGCGTTGGCGGCCAGACGCAATGCCGCCGCGGCCCGGTTGGCGCTGGGCTTGGTCTTTGAGCTCATGACCCTGCCGCCGGTGATGCGGTTGTTGGGACTCAGGCCCAGCCAGGACGCGAAGTGCTTGGCGCTGGGCCATTTGGTCATGTCGGTGCCAATCTCGCTGATCACCTTCAGGGCCGTGTACGCATCCACGCCGTCGTCCGGGTCAGGTCCACTCCCGTCATCCGGTACAGTTGGCCCTGGGCATCGAAACGGGGCGCGTTCTTCTGATTGCGCTTTTTGCCATTGGGAGCCGGAGGCTCGCCGTCGCTGCGGTCTTCAAACCGCTCCAGCTGGGCTGCAATCTCCCGGTCGCACTCGGCAATCTTATCCTGATAGAACCGATACAGCTCCAGAGCTTGGGTCAGCTCGAAGATGTGCTCTTCCCGCCAGTGGCCTTGTAGAGACTTGGCGATGGTCGCCTCGTCGGCCTTGATCCTGGGATCGCGCAGTCGCGCCAGTTGTCGCGGGTCCCGTTCGCCGCCTGCAATGGCCTCCATGATGTCCATGCCCGTCTTGCCCGTGATGTCGCTGATCACGTGCTGGAGCTTCACGTTCATCTGGGTCAGCGCTTTTTGCATGTGCTGGATATGCTGGGACGCGTACTCCACCAGCATGGCTCGCTGCCGCAGGTAGCTGCGCAAGCGCCGTACGTCCCCGTCGGGACGGAAGGCTCCCGACAGCAGTCCGTAGGTGTGCAACTGCTGCAGCCACTGGCAGTCCCGCACGTCGGTCTTGCGACCTGGCACGTTCTTGATGCGTCTGGGGTCCACCAGCATCACCTCCAGTCCCCGCTCTTCCAGCACCCCGAACAGCGGTATCCAGTACACGCCGGTGGACTCCATGACCACGGTCTCCACTCCGCACTCGGACAGCCAGTCTGCCAGACGGCACAGGTCCGCCGTGAAGGCCTCAAACTCACGTACCGGCTGCTCCGCGCGGTCGGCGGGCACCGCCACGAAGTGGCTGGTGGCGCCCACGTCGATGCCCGCCGCGTTCAGGTTCAGCTGGGACAGCCCTTCCGGTTTTGCTCTACTCTTGCGTGTGCTCATCATTCCCTCCACGCCTACAACGTAGACGTGTCGTCGGAGGGAGTCACTAATATCGAACAATCTATGGAACGGGATCGCTCCGCTTGGAGCGTCACCAATGATGCCGTCGTAAGACTCCCGGACCATGCTCCCCAACGGGCAATATGCACCAACGTCTACTCGGTCTTCGTCCAGACAACACGTCTCGCCATGAGCATACGCACCCTGACACGGCCACACCAGTTAGTCGCCTCTGCACGGCCCGGATACGGGCATAACTTTGCTCCCCACTAACCTCGGTTGGGGCCCAGTGTCGCGGCGTATCCAGGCATTTCGATGAAGCGGAGCCAAGGCATGAGCTGCAGCCGGTCATGGGTCGACCCCGGCACCTCAGTGAGGGTAGGAATATAACGATCCCAGGTATGAACGTACCTGGCGTTGGGATGCGAAGTTCCGCGAGTTGACAGTAAAGTCCCGGGCAAGCAAAATGGCGACATCCTGAACATCACTGGCAAAACGCGCCGAATATCGGACACAAGAAGGTGAAGATATGGCAGAAATTCTTGGCTTGGGCCTCACCCACTATCCACCGCTAATTGCACCTGACGAAGACAAGCTAATCCCGCTCAAGCGGTCGCTGCGCAACAACGCCAACATTCCCGCTGAAATGAAAATTCCCACCAACTGGCCGGAACCGATGCGGATCGAATACGGCGAGGACGAGGGTTACGCATCGTCCCTGGAGCATCGCGCCCGGCTAGTGGCCGGTTTCCGCCGCATCCGCGAGGAGCTGGACGCATTCAACCCCGATTTTGTCGTCATTTGGGGCGACGACCAGTATGAGAACTTCCGGGAGGACATCATCCCTCCGTTCTGCGTCCTGGCCTATGACGACTTCCACTGCACGCCGTTCACCAACCGGGACGGTTCCCCCCGCCGCAACGTGTGGGGAGAAGCAGCGGACGCAACCTTCGACTATCGGGGCCACAAGAACGGCGCCCGGGCGCTCGTCTCAGGGATGATTGACCGGGGCATCGACATGGCCTACGCCTATCAGCCGCTGCACGAGCCTGGACTTGGGCATGCCATCCTGAACACCCTGCTCTACCTGGACTACGACCGCAAGGGTTTTGATTATCCGGTGGTGCCGTTCCTGGTCAATTGCTACGGCAGCCGCGTAATTCGCAACAAGGGTGGAAGCGTTGAATATTCCTCGGAACCCGATCCGCCCGGGCCGTCGCCCAAGCGTTGCCTGGAAGTGGGAGCCGCCGCCGCCCAGGCGTTGCAGGACTCTCCCTGGCGCGTGGCAATCATCGCTTCCTCATCGTGGTCTCATGGCTTCCTGGTGGAGAAGAATCATTGGTTGTGGCCCGACGTAGAATCGGACCGCGCCCGCTTCGAGGAGCTGAAGGCCGGCGATTATCAGGCGTGGGGCCGCATTTCCACTGCCCAGGTCGAGGACGCCGGTCAGCAGGAAATGCTGAACTGGATGTGTCTGGCTGGAGCGATGGACACGCTGGACTACAAGCCGGAAATCCTGGACTACGTGGAAACCTATGTGTTCAACTCCAACAAGTGCCTCGCAATATTTAAGTAACATAACGACCTCTATGGTTGCCATCGGCAGGCGCGACGAATGTGTCGCACCTGCCGATTTCTCACATCAAGGAGCGGCATCATGGCTGAACTACTAAACCAAAGCCAAGGTGGGATGTGCATTTGCCGGGTGCTGGGAATCGGGGCGGGAGTCTCGCGGGAGTGTTTCGGCCCTTGATTGCAGGACCGTCCGGCAGCGCCGTCTCACCTCGTCTTTCCGGCTGGACAGCCCGGCCAGGAATTTGCCGACCCTCTCCTGCACCGCCGCCCTGCTCCCCAGGCACAGATTGCCAGTGGCCTCCTCTCTCGCCCAGCCCCAGATAGCCTCATCGGCGTTGAAGTCCGGGCTGTAGCCCGGCAGGTTCACCAGCCTCAGCTCCAGCTCAGGCGTCCTGAGATACTCCCGCACCGCTTCCCCACGGTGGGCCGGCGCATTGTCCCAGATGACCCGCAGCGGCCCTGGATGCTTTTCCTTCAGTTGCGTCAGGCAGTTGCGTCAGGAAGGCAACCGAGGTCCCGCTGTTGCTGTTGCCCTCCAGTTCCATCCATTCCACCTCGCCCGTCTCCAGGCACACCGCTGAATAGTAGCTGGCCTTCTCCCCATACCGCGGGCTATTGGAGTCCACCAACGCAGGCTTACCCTTCAGCACCCACTTGCCCCGCAATTCCGCGTCCGCCCGGAAGTGGGCCTCATCAGCAAAGAATATGCTGGCTTCAGTCCGTTGGGCCTCCTCCCACCGGGCGGCGTACTCCGCCACGAAGGCCTCCCGCTTGGACTCATTCGCCTTGAGCAGACGCTTCTTGGGGCGCTTGCAGGCAAACCCCAGCCGGTGAAGCCAGTTCAGGCAACTGCTGCGGCTCAGGCTGATGCCAAACCGTTCTGAGACAAACTGCCGCACCACCCTCCAATACCAGTTGGCCAGTTGGATGCCCGCCGCAGCGGGCGGTTGTTCCACCGCCCCTTTCAACTCCTCCTGCTGCGTCTGGTCAAGGGCGGGGGGGAACCACCCAGGGCAATCGCGTTATAGATTGGTAGACTTGGCCAAGCATGCGAGTCCAGTGATATGAAGGGGAGAGGGGAGGAGTGATGAGAGAGGGGAAGGGCGCGTCCATTATGGATTATTTCGGGACGTTGGAGGACCCCAGGATCGACCGGTGCAAGCGGCACCAGCTGCTGGACATCATTGCCATTGCCATCTGCGCCGTCATCTGCGGCGCCGACTCCTGGGTCTACATCGAATTGTTCGGCAAGAGCAAGCTGGAATGGTTCCAGACCTTCCTGGAACTGCCCCACGGCATCCCGTCCCACGACACCTTCGGCGACGTCTTCTCCCGGCTGGACCCGGAGCAGTTCCAGCAGTGCTTCATGGCCTGGACCCAGCGGTGTCCGACCTGATCCCCGGGGAAGTGGTGGCCATCGACGGCAAGACGGTACGGCGTTCCCACGACCGCAATGTGGGCAAGCGGGCCATCCACCTGGTCAGCGCCTGGGCCTCGGCCAACACGCTGACCCTGGGGCAGGTGAAGACCGCGGAGAAGTCCAACGAAATCACCGCGATCCCCCCGTTGCTGCCAATGCTGGAACTGAAGGGGTGCATCGTCACCATCGACGCCATGGGCTGCCAGCAGGAGATCGCCCAGGGGATTCTGGACCGGGGAGCCGGCCACGTGCTGGCGCTGAAGGAGAACCAAGGTCAACTGTATGAAGACGTGCGGGACCGGTTCGAGGGAGCGGAGGAGTTCGGCTTCGGGGGAGTGCCCCATGACTACGCCACCACCCTGAACAAAGACCACGAAAGGATAGAACGTCGGGAGTGCTGGACAATCAGCGACCCATCTTGCCTGGAGTACCTGAGCACCGGGCAGGACTGGCCCGGCCTGCGCTCGGTGGTCAAGGTGGTGGGCCGCCGGGAGACGCCGGCAGGGACCACGGTGCAGCCCCGGTACTACATCAGCAGCCTAGATGCCCCGGCGGAGCGACTGCTGAAGGTGGTGCGCACTCACTGGAGCATCGAGAACTCCTTGCACTGGAGCCTGGACGTGACTTTCGGGGAAGACCATTGCCGGATCCGCAAGGACCACGCTCCGCAGAACATGGCCAGTAGAGTCCCAGGAAGTGGTGTAAGAGTTAGGCGGTTGGCAAAACGCTGACCACCGCGTCATCCTTGATCGGAAATGCCAAACCCAACCAAGGAGAACGACGGTGGTCAAGCAAAGAATGGATCTTTTGGAATTATTACGCAAGCGTGGTATGGACGGAGACGTGGACTTGCTGCGGGAAGCACTGCGGATCCTGGTGGACGGCATCATGGACGCCGAGGTTTCCGCCCAGATCGGCGCCCAGCACGGCGAACGCAGCCCGGAGCGGGTCACCTACCGCAACGGCTACCGCAACCGCACCTGGGACACCCGGGTGGGCACCATGGAGTTGCACATTCCCAAGCTGCGGGAAGGCAGCTACTTCCCCAGCCTGCTGGAACCGCGGCGGCGCAGCGAGAAAGCCCTGCTGGCCGTCATCCAGCAAGCCTATGTAGAAGGCGTGTCCACTCGGCGGGTGGACGATCTGATCAAGGCCCTGGGTTGCGACGGCATCTCCAGCAGCCAGGTGTCGCGCATCTGCGAGCAACTGGACGAAGTGGTGGAGAGTTTCCTGGGTCGCCCCCTGGACGGTGGTCCCTACCCCTACGTGTGGCTGGACGGCCTGACCCAGAAGGTTCGGGAGGGCGGTCGCATCGTCAACGTCTGCGTGGTGGTGGCGACGGGGGTCAATGCCGAAGGGCAGCGTGAGATCCTGGGTATGGACGTGGTAGTGTCCCGTCAAGTAGTGTAAAAGCGCGTCATCCCTTTTGATGTTGATCAGGCCGCTGCGTCCAGCATATTGGGCTTCGGCAGTGCCTCGTTGCCGGAGGCGTTGGGGATGGTGAGGTAGCGGCGGCCTTCGGCCCATTCGTCGTGTTGCTCGGCCAGCACCGCGCCCACCAGGCGCCGCGCCGATAGCCGGTTGGGGAAAATGCCCACCACGTCAGTCCGGCGCCTTATCTCCCGGTTCAGCCGTTCCTGCGGGTTGTTGGACCACAGCTTCTGCCAGTGGGCCACTGGGAAGGCCGTGAAGGCCAGGATGTCCGGCGCGGCATCCGCCAGCAGTTCGGCCACCTGGGCAAAGGGCTCCCGGAGTTGTTCCACCACTCGACTCAATTGGCCGTGGACCTCGGCGGGAGACAGTTGCTGGTAGATGGTGCGGACCATGGTGGCCACGCCGGGTTGGGCACGCTTGGGCACTCGGGTGAGCAGGTTGGCCATGAAGTGGGTGCGGCAGCGTTGCCAGCTGGCCCCAGCAAACACCGCGGCGATGGCGTTCTTCAGCCCCTGGTGAGCATCGGAGGTTACCAGCTCCACCCCGCTGAGGCCCCGAGCGGTCAGCGACCGCAGGAAGGCCAGCCAGAAGGCGCCGTCCTCGCTGGTCCCCACGTCCATACCCAGGATCTCACGCTGCCCTTCGGCATTGACCCCCGTCGCCACCACCACGCAGACGTTGACGATGCGACCGCCCTCCCGCACCTTCTGGGTCAGGCCGTCCAGCCACACGTAGGGGTAGGGACCACCGTCCAGGGGCCGACCCAGGAAACTCTCCACCACCTCATCCAGTTGCTGGCAGATGCGCGACACCTGGCTGCTGGAGATGCCGTCGCAGCCCAGGGCCTTGATCAGATCATCCACCCGTCGGGTGGACACGCCTTCTACATAGGCTTGCTGGATGACGGCCAGCAGGGCTTTCTCGCTGCGCCGCCGCGGTTCCAGCAGGCTGGGGAAGTAGCTGCCTTCCCGCAGCTTGGGAATATGCAACTCCATGGTGCCGACCCGGGTGTCCCAGGTGCGGTTGCGGTAGCCATTGCGGTAGGTGACCCGCTCCGGGCTGCGTTCGCCGTGCTCAGCGCCGATCTGGGCGGAAACCTCGGCGTCCATGATGCCGTCCACCAGGACCCGCAGTGCTTCCCGCAGCAAGTCCACGTCTCCGTCCATACCACGCTTGCGTAATAATTCCAAAAGATCCATTCTTTGCTTGACCACCATCGTTCTCCTTGTTCAGGTCTGGCATTTCCGATCAAGGATGACGCGGTGGTTAGCTTTGGGCTACACCGATTCTTTTACACCACCTCCCGGTACTCTACTCAGTCGGCGATTTCGTAGGGCTCCCCGTCCCAGGGCAGCAGGGTGTGGCGCTCCTCATCCTGGAAAACCACCAGGGGCTTCCGGCGAGTGGTGCCATGGATGCGCATTCCGGCCACCTCCAGACACCAGCGCTGGGCTTCGGCCCTCAGCTGGGGCAGAAACCGTGGAAATCGCCGCCCTTGAAGAAGCGCTCCCTAACGTACTGCACGCCACGCTCCACCTTGGGCTTGTCCTTGGGTTTCCGCACCCGCGCCGCATCGGCGATGAAACCCCGGTGCTGCGAGTATTCCAGGAAGCCTCTGGTGAAGCGCGGATGCAGCGGGGGTCTGGTCCCGCCACCGCTGGCGGGCAATTGTCGATGACCAGATAGCGGGGCACCCCGCCGAAGCAGACCCACGCCGCTTCCAGTCCGGCGATGATGTCCTCCAGCGTCTGCCCATGGATCGGCCAGACGAAGCTGTGCCGCGAGTAAGCCAGCACGATGATCAGCCCCCACACCGCCCGCCGGCGGCCTGTCGCTGGGTCCACAATCATGCCCAACCTACCGAAGTCCACCTCCGCCACCTCCCCGGGCGCGGTGTCCTCCATGCGCACCGTGGTCTGGCTGCGCCGCCGCCAGTTCCGCTTCAGAACGAAGCGGCGCAACGACGGATACGATACCGGACACCCCCGCGCTGCCAGCAACTCCCGGATGCGGGTCAGCTGCAGCCGGTCGCCGGTGAGCCACTGGTAAATCTGGTCCGCCCACGGCTCCAGCAGGTCCTGCCCGGGCGTCACCGCCTGCCGCGGCCCCGGCTGCCCAATCGTCGCCAGCCGGCTCAGCTGCTCCGCGGTGGCAACCAGCCCATCCCGAACGATGCCCTCCTCTTGGGCTGCCGCCACATACTTGGCGATGGTGTCTCTCGACAAGCCGGTGCCCAAGGCAGGTAGTGTCCCGTCAAGTAGTGTAAAAGCGCGTCATCCCTTTTGATGTTGATCAGGCCGCTGCGTCCAGCATATTGGGCTTCGGCAGTGCCTCGTTGCCGGCGGCGTTGGGGATGGTGAGGTAGCGGCGGGCTTCGGCCCACTCGTCGTGTTGCTCGGCCAGCACCGCGCCCACCAGGCGCCGCGCCGATAGCCGGTTGGGGAAAATGCCCACCACGTCAGTGCGGCGACGGATCTCCCGGTTCAGCCGTTCCTGCGGGTTGTTAGACCACAGCTTCTGCCAGTGGGCCACTGGGAAGGCCGTGAAGGCCAGGATGTCCGGCGCGGCATCCGCCAGCAGTTCCGCCACCTGGGCAAAGGCCTCCCGGAGTTGTTCCACCACTCGGTCCAATTGGCCGTGGACCTCGGCGGGAGACAGTTGCTGGTAGATGGTGCGGACCATGGTGGCCACGCCGGGTTGGGCACGCTTGGGCACTCGGGTGAGCAGGTTGGCCATGAAGTGGGTGCGGCAGCGCTGCCAGCTGGCCCCAGTGAACACCGCGGCGATGGCGTTCTTCAGCCCCTGGTGAGCATCGGAGGTTACCAGCTCCACCCCGCTGAGGCCCCCGAGCGGTCAGCGACCGCAGGAAGGCCAGCCAGAAGGCGCCGTCCTCGCTGGCGCCCACGTCCATACCCAGGATCTCACGCTGCCCTTCGGCATTGACCCCCGTCGCCACCACCACGCAGACGTTGACGATGCGACCGCCCTCCCGAACCTTCTGGGTCAGGCCGTCCAGCCACACGTAGGGGTAGGGACCATCGTCCAGGGGCCGACCCAGGAAACTCTCCACCACTTCGTCCAGTTGCTCGCAGATGCGCGACACCTGGCTGCTGGAGATGCCGTCGCAGCCCAGGGCCTTGATCAGATCGTCCACCCGACGGGTGGAGACGCCCTCCACGCCTGTCCTGAGCTTGCCGAAGGGTAGGCCTGCTGGATCACCGACAGCAGAGCCTTCTCGCTGCGCCGCCGCGGTTCCAGCAGGCTGGGGAAGTAGCTGCCTTCCCGCAGCTTGGGAATGTGCAACTCCATGGTGCCCACCCGGGTATCCCAGGTGCGGTTGCGGTAGCCGTTGCGGTAGGTGACCCGCTCCGGGCTGCGTTCGCCGTGCTGGGCGCCGATCTGGGCGGAAACCTCGGCGTCCATGATGCCGTCCACCAGGACCCGCAGTGCTTCCCGCAGCAAGTCCACGTCTCCGTCCATACCACACTTGCGTAATAATTCCAAAAGATCCATTCTTTGCTTGACCACCGTCGTTCTCCTTGTTCAGGTCTGGCATTTCCGATCAAGGATGACGCGGTGGTCAGCGTTTTGCCAACCGCCTAACTCTTACACCACTTCCTGGGACTCTACTGACGTGTACTGACGTGGGCGCCAGCGAGGACGGCGCCTTCTGGCTGGCCTTCCTGCGGTCGCTGACCGCTCGGGGCCTCAGCGGGGTGGAGCTGGTAACCTCCGATGCCCACCAGGGGCTGAAGAACGCCATCGCCGCGGTGTTCACTGGGGCCAGCTGGCAGCGCTGCCGCACCCACTTCATGGCCAACCTGCTCACCCGAGTGCCCAAGCGTGCCCAACCTGGCCTGGCCACCATGGTCCGCACCATCTACCAGCAACTGTCTCCCGCCGAGGTCCACGGCCAATTGGACCGAGTGGTGGAACAACTCCGGGAGCCCTTTGCCCAGGTGGCCGAACTGCTGGCGGATGCCGTGCCGGACATCCTGGCCTTCACGGCCTTCCCAGTGGCCCACTGGCAGAAGCTGTGGTCCAACAACCCGCAGGAACGGCTGAACCGGGAGATAAGGCGCCGGACTGACGTGGTGGGCATTTTCCCAACCGGCTATCGGCGCGGCGCCTGGTGGGCGCGGTGCTGGCCGAGCAACACGACGAGTGGGCCGAAGCCCGCCGCTACCTCACCATCCCCAACGCCGCCGGCAACGAGGCACTGCCGGAGCCCAATATGCTGGACGCAGCGGCCTGATCAACATCAAAAGGGATGACGCGCTTTTACACTACTTGACGGGACACTACCGACGACCAATACGAGAATTTCCGAGAAGACATCATTCCGCCTTTCTGTGTGCTGGCTTTTGACGATTTCAACTGCCAACCGTTCGCCAATGGCGACGGTTCCACGCGCCGCAACGTGTGGGGCGAAACACCCGATACCACCTTCAACTATGCGGGCCACAAGGACGGCGCCCGGGCGTTGGTTTCGGGCATGATCGACCGGGGCGTCGACATGGCCTACGCCTACCAGCCGCTGCACGAGCCCGGTCTCGGCCACGCCATCCTCAACACCCTGCTGTACCTGGACTACGACCGCAAGGGGTTCGATTATCCCGTGGTGCCGTTCCTGCTGAACTGCTACGGCAGCCGGGTCATCCGCAACAAAGGTGGGACTACTGAATACTCCCCCGAGCCGGATCCGCCCGGCCCGTCCCCAAACGCTGCCTGCAAGTGGGAGCCGCTGCTGCCGCGGCATTGCAGGAGTCGCCCTGGCGGGTGGCGCTGATTGCATCGTCGTCCTGGTCGCACGCCTTCCTCACCGAAAAGCACCACTGGCTCTATCCCGACATCGAGTCAGATCGCGCGCGGTTCGAGGAGTTGAAGTCCGGTGATTACCAGGCCTGGAGTCGCATCTCGACTGAACAGATCGAGGACGCCGGGCAGCAGGAATTGCTGAACTAAACTAAAGCCAAGGTGAAATGCGCAGATGGCGGGGGTCAAACGACGGAGCCGGGTCGTTCTCCAAGTACGGATGAGAGGGATTCACGGGCTTAACCCAGCTGATCATCATCGCCACTTAAATGTACATCCCACCTTGGCTTTAGTTTAGATGTGCCTGGCCGGTGCCATGGACAAGCTGGGCTACCGGGCAGAGATTGTAGATTGGTACGAAACCTACATCTTCAACTCGACGAAGTGCCTGGCCGTGTTCAAGTAATTAACAACAATATCAATATGTGGTTCGACAAGCTCACCATGAGCGGGGCGAAACTATGTACCGCTCACCCTGAGCTTGTCGAAGGGCGCCGTTTCTCGGTCGTGGCGCTCGCACGGCCACCTGTTGCCTAGTCGTTACCGGCGGCGGGCTCGTCAATCAGCAGCACGTTCGAACTCAGGATGGTGAAGTCGTACTGTTGTTGGGGGGAGGTCATTCGCCGTATCAGAACCACCACGGCGGAAATTGCGGACGAGACTACCAATGCGGAGGCGAAGGCCCAGAACATTTGCCCCCCTGCTAGTCCCAAAACCGTTGGCGCGGTGAAGCCGAAACCCGTGGGGGAGATAAGATCAGGGGCCGGATAGAACAACGCGCCGACGATAATACCGACTCCCCCGGCCAGCAACACCCCCCATCCGGGCATCCGTCGGGAGTAAAGGCCAACCAGCATCGGCACCGCGATGGCCGCTCCCAGCAGGTCAGCGATGAGGAACACGTACAGTACGCTAAATCCCTGCGCGCCGACGATGATGGCTGGGATGGAGATAACGACGGTAACGCCGCGGGCCAGCACCATCAAGGTGCTGCGTTGAACACCAAAGCTGGAGAGATCAGTTGCGACACTGCTGGCGAGTCCGTTCATCATCGTGTCGAGCGTGCTCATGGCCAGCATTAGCGCACACACCAGCAGCAGGAAGTGCATCCACAACGGGAACACGTCTGATGCCAGAGTGAATAGGGCGGCGGCAACTCTCGGGTACTCAAACGGGCCGACGGAACCATTGCCCACGGCGGCGATGCCCGCCATCCCCATCAGGAACGTAATCGGTATAGCCAGCGCGGCGGCTCCCCAGAGGCTTCGGTTGAGCGCGCGCTGGCTCTCCACCGTGTACACGCGCTGCCACATGCCGGGGTGAAAGGCGTTTGACGCCACGATGCCGATTATCAGCACGACGGCGAAAAAGTAGCTGCCGGAAGAGCTCACCGAGAGAAGCCCAGCCTGAGCGGCGGAGTCCCATACACCGGTTCCGCCAACCAGGACCGCAGCCACTACCACCAACAGGAGCAGCACCGGTATCAACACCCAGAATTGGATGCGGTCGGTGAATATGGACACGCGCAGGCCGCCGTAGGCCGTGTACGCCACCACCACCACACCCACCGCAACGGCAGTGGCCCATGCCGGCGAGCCGGTCAGGATGCTCACCGCCGCGGTGATGGCCGTCATTTCGGCGGTGATGAAAATGCCCATCACGAAAATGATGACTACCCCGATGGCGACGAATGACGGAGTTCCGAACCGGTGTTTCACGTACTCCGTAACCGAATGACCGTTGGGCATCAGTTGCCGGATCCGTGGGCCGACAAACATGAACATCACCGGGATGCCTGCCATGCCCAGCGCATAGCCAACCAGCGACACGATGCCGAAGTTGGCCCCCGACTCGCCCGGGCTGAGCAACACCCACGTGCCAAACATTGAGGCCACCAGTGTGGCGATGCCAACGTTAACCGGCGCATGGTTGCGCGACACGGTGTACTCTTCAACGCTCTGTCGGCGGCGTCCGATGTAGATGACGCCCAGGATCAAGAATACGGCGCAGACTACCAATACGGTCGCAATGCCAAAAGTGGTATCCAGCATAATGGCCCCTCCTTTTTGTACCGCCTTCCAACGACGCTCGACAAACAAAAACCGCCAAGTTTTCTGAACGCGGCGGTAAGGAGTGGCGTTTCGTATCCCTACGCCGGCATTATCCGGATCAGGTATTTCGGTCGGCGGCTTTTACGGCCACCCTCTCAGCCTAGCTTAACCAAGCTCCCGCGAGAATCTATATTCGTTTGTGCGCCCCGACGGTACCACACCGATGCCGGGAGGTCAATGGCCGAGGTGGCTCGTAACAGTTCAGACTTGGTGAGGTGAATTGGCCGAAGGCGAGGTAACTGTTCAGCAACTGTGTTTGATGTCAAGAGGAAGTAACGACGATTGCCGGAGTGATGTCCCTCCAGGATGAGCGCTGCTTGAGCATGGCGTTGAGGATGACGAGCAGCTTGCGCATGCAAGCGACCAGAGCCAGCTTCTTCGGCTTACCGGCGGCCAGCAGCCGCTGGTAGAAGTCCCGGATGACGGGATTGAAGCGAGTGGCAGCCAGCGTCCCCATGTACAAGACAGCTCGGACCCGGGAGCGTCCGCCCCAGACGTGCCGTTTGCCCCGCATGGCGCCGCGGTCGCGGTTGAAGGGAGCCACGCCCACCAGTGCGGCGATCTGACGACGGTCAAGGGTGCCCAACTCGGGCAGGTTGGCCAGCAGCGTGAGGGAGAGTTGCTCACCCACGCCGGGAACGGTGCGCAGGAGGTCGTCCTTCTCCCGCCACACCGGACTCTGCCGGAGCATCGGTCGCAGGCCTTGGTCAAGGTCGTTTAGATCCTGCTCCAACCAGGTGATGTGGGCCGCAATGCGGGGACGGACGGCGCTGGTGGCGGCGCCGAGGCGGTTCTTCTCCGAGACCAGCATCGTCATCACCTGCTGCCTCCGGGCAGTGAGGGAGTTGAGCTCCTGGGTTTCGGCGTCGCGCAGAGGACGCACGGGGGGCTGGATCGCCTCAGCAAAGTGGGCCAGCACGGCGGCGTCCAGGGCGTCGGTCTTGGCCAACTTCCCAGTAGCCCTGGCGAAGTCCCGCACCTGGCGCGGGTTGACGACGACCACCGGCAGTGCCTCGGCGGCCAGAGCAGCCACCAGCGGTAGTTCCAGGCCGCCCGTAGCCTCCAGCAGCACCAATGACGGTCCGAGGGTCTTCATCTCGGAAACCAACTGCGGGATTCCTGCTTCGTCGCGGGGAACCTCCCATCTCTCGCCCGTGGGCCGGACGGCAACGTCCACCTTGGCCTTTGCGACGTCAATGCCTACGTAGATTCCTTCTTGCCCCATGATTGCCTCCTATGAAGTCCCAGTGGAGTACTGGCCCGTTCTTGCACGATGCGGGCTCGATTCGGCCCAGGCAACTGTTCGGGCTCTTTGGGGACGGGTGCGGCGACCCTCGCTGAACAACGGTCTTTGATGACCAAGACTTGATCGGTCTGCCGCACCCACTCCACCTCTGTGAAGTCCTCATTCAACATACAAGACTTGGTGAAGTAAATTGGCCGAAGGCGGGTTGCCGAACGCTGGCACGGGTGGCGGTGGTTATGTCATATAGAGGGAGTGGATACCGAAATTGACCTGACCACCGCCAGTCGCGATGTTCTCATCGCCATCATCGCCCAACTGCAGGCCACCGTTCTGGAACAGCAGCGGGTGATTGAGCGGTTGGAGCGGCGGGTTGCCGGCCTTCCAGTTCGGGCCGCCCGCCGCCAGCGCAGCAGCAGCCCAGCAAGCAGCGACGCCACGGCTTCGCCCGCCGGCGCATGACACCGACCCATCGGGTGGAGCACGTGGTGGAGAGCTGTCCCGATTGCGGGACGCACCTGACTGGCGGCTGGGTCCAGCGCACCCGGGAAGTCATCGAGTTGCCGGTGGTTCCGGTGCAAGTCACCGAGCAGGTCTGCATCGCCAGGACCTGCCCAGTGTGTCGGCGGCGCCGAGTGCCCACCGCGCAACTGGACGGCGTGGCACTGGGGCGCCAACGCCTGGGCGTCAACCTGATCAGCCGCATCGCCACGCTACGGGAAGAAGGGCGGCTGCCGATCCGCAGCATCCAGTGGTATCTGCGCACCGTCCATCAGCTGCGCCTCAGCGTGGGGGCCATCGTGAGCGCCATTCACCAGACCGCGCAACAGGCCCAACCAGCGGTGGCCGCGATCCTGGACCGCATCCGCGCCAGCCCAGTGGTCCACGCCGACGAAACCGGCTGGCGTCAAAATGGGAACAACGGTTACGTCTGGACTTTCAGCACCCCCACCGAGCGCTACTTCCTGCGGCGGGGTCGGGGCAAGGCGGTGGTGGACGAAGCGCTGGGCGAATCATTCTCCGGAGTGCTGGTCAGCGATTTCTACGCCGCCTACCACCATTACGATGGCCCCAAGCAACGGTGCTGGGCCCACCTGTTGCGGGATATCCACGACCTGGTGGCGCTCTACCCCAAGGACACCGCGCTGGCCCAGTGGGCCGCGGCAGTCCATCAGCTCTATGTCGAGGCCAGGTCTTTCACCCATCCTCAGGCACAACGACGGCGCACCGCTCAACTGGCCTGGGAGCGGCAGCTGCTGGTCATCTGCCAGCCCTTCCTGGCTGACCCGCTAGCTCTGCAGGGCCGGCTGTGCCGGCGCATCGAGCGCCACATCAAGGAACTCTTCGTCTTCGTGGCCGAACCGGACGTGCCGTCGGACAACAACCCCGCCGAGCGCAGCCTGCGCCATGTGGTTATCAGCCGCAAGATCAGCGGGGGCACCCGGTCGGAACGTGGTACCGAGAGCAAGATGACGCTGGCATCCATCTTCGGCACCTGGCGCGCACGAGGCCTGAACCCCCTCGCCGCCTGCCGCCAACTGCTCACTTCCCCTCAAATCTGAACAGTTACGGAAGGGGCTGTCTCCCAAAGCCCGCAGGAATATCCCACGGGCACCGTTTACGTCACGGTCCATTCCGAACCCGCTCTCGTCCCTGATAACACTGGCACCGCCCGAGTTGGACTTGATGCTGCCGTCCCAACTGCGGGTCTTGCTGGTGTACGCCTCGTTGATGTCGAGGACCAATGAGCCGCGCTGCCTGGCTTTCCACTTCAAGCGTTGCTTGAACTCGAAGTGGCGGAAAGTGAGCATCATGCGGGCGGTCTTGCTGCGGATTCTCCGGCCAGCCCTTTGGGTCATGTCTTGGGTCTCGAAAGTTGGTAGCAGGATGATCCGGTAGTTGCTGGTCAACCAGCGAGCCAGCTGCCAGTGGAGTTCGTCCACGAGGTTGGTTATTCGCTGCCGCATTCGCGCCGGTGCGCTGCGCATTTGCCGACGTTTTCGTCGGTTGGGTGCCTTGGCAGTGCGGCTGATTAGGTCGTCGAGCCAGTGGCAGAGCCGTTGGATGCGCCCGAAGGCGTGGTGGCCGAGCTTGCCGCATTCGGTTTCGGAAAAGTAGGTGAGAAAGGTGCGAACGCCGGGGTCGAGCGCCACTACGCCATCACCGCTTGGGGTCTCAATGTCGCATTGCGCCGGGTAAGGAACGATGAGCCAGTACCGGCCGTGCTCCCGCACCAGTCGGCATTCTTTGTGCTCCGCCGGGATGGCTTCGGCCATCCGCAGCGGTCCGAGCATGGTGTGATAGACGCCGTGCTCCGTCACGGCGTCGTCTGGTATGTAGCAGGACTGCTTGGGGTTCTTCCGGCTGCGGTAGCCGAGTTGGGCGAACTCTTCGTCGGCTCTGTTGCCGTGTGCTTGGTCTGCCTTGAGTTCCAGGTTGAAGGTCTTGACGTTGCTCATGGCCCGGCAGGCGTCCCTGACTGCCGTGCGCTTCACCTGGTAGGGAACCGAGTCCCATTCGGGATGTAGGGTTTTGACTTCCGGCATCACCATGCTGGTGATGTGTTTCCAAACTGCCGGAATGCCTGACTACAGGATCTCGACGGTGAGGTTGTAGGTCCAACGGCTGGCGGTGAGCCAAGTGTTGATAGCCATCTTCTGTGTGCTGTCTGGATAGACTTGGATCCGGCGTGCCTGTTGCTTGGTGGCGCCAGTGGTGGCGCGGGTGGCGGAGTCCTGAACTGCGGCTGACGAGTAGATCCTGGGGAGTTCTGAATCAGGAGCGGGGATGCGGTTGGTTGAGAACCATGAATGGGCGGCGGTTTTGCTGTCCCAGGATTGTGTTGTATTGATGAGCGAGTCGTGGTTTGCGGTACTGTTCGGCAACCAGAGGAAGTTGCTGAAAGCGGCGATCGTGTCGGACCAGTAAGGGGTGGGGTACCGCGGCGATGCGTGGGGTTCTGGGTCGCACGAGTTGCTTGGTCGCCGGTCAGGTGCTTGATGTTGCGTGTTTGTCAACATAACTCAATGTTGCTCAATATATTATGGTCTAGAGGTTAGCCGTCGGCCACCCAGGGAAGGCCCGTGATGTCCGATGTGAGGGTGGCTCGACCGGGTCCGAAATCATTGGTGTCGCCGGAACCCGTGACAGCGTCGCTGCCCGACAGCTTTAGCCCGCCCGCAGCCCGGAGATCACGCAGGGCGCGCAGACCAGTGCTATTGCCTTGGTGTGGGTTTCCGATGATGTCAGGGCTGATGGGAGTGTCAGGACGACCTCCCTGGTAAGGGTTTGGCGTTGGTGGTGAGGATGCCACCTCGCAACCGGAGTCATGACCGTAGGGGCAGGGAAAGTCCTCAACCGGCGCTTGGGATATTCGCAGGCCCTCGGGTTGGTGGGCGTCGGCGCGGTCAGGAAAGACCAGGAACAAACCGGCCACAACGGCGCAGACAGCGGCCGCGGTGAAAGCGGCAATTGCAAAGTTTCGGTTGAAGTCTAGGAACGGTATTGGGGAATCTCCAGAGTCGGGTCGTTGCCGGAAGGTAGCACGAGTAAAGCGAAACTTGTCGATGAGGTTGTGGGAATTTCTCTTGGGCGTTGGCCTGGCCATTTCCGGTTCTCCTGACGTGCGTTATTGTCCAAGCGGGATGGTAACACGACATGGCGACCATAAACGGCCCGCGGGCTGCGTTGTCTCGGGCTGCAATAGTAGGTAGGGGTTGTGCCCGAGGCGGGGCAGCCGTCAGGACTTGGCCGGGTGCCAGTCGTGTTTGCCCTTCCTGCACTGGTGCCAGCGTTTCAATGCTGTCTCCAGACGCCGCCGCCCGTTGTCGAGCATCTCCCAATCGACAGCTGCCCACCATTCAGGCTTTTCGCGCCGCAACGACTTGGCAAGTTCACCGATGGAAGGCCACAACGTGCCCGCGGTCAGTCCATCCTTCGCTTCGTTGAGCCGCCCCAGCAAAGCGTTGTACGCCCACCGCGTTGCCCCGTCGTGCTACGACAGGGATTGAGCGATGGCGGTGCCGAGGTCGGCGTTGCGGATTCGGGTTTTGTGGGCGCGTATCATTGGGTCATACTATGGCAGATGACGAGAAGATTCAGCTAGCGGCCAATTCACCTCACCAAGTCTTGTATGTTGAATGAGGACTTCACAGAGGTGGAGTGGGTGCGGCAGACCGATCAAGTCTTGGTCATCAAAGACCGTTGTTCAGCGAGGGTCGCCGCACCCGTCCCCAAAGAGCCCGAACAGTTGCCTGGGCCGAATCGAGCCCGCATCGTGCAAGAACGGGCCAGTACTCCACTGGGACTTCATAGGAGGCAATCATGGGGCAAGAAGGAATCTACGTAGGCATTGACGTCGCAAAGGCCAAGGTGGACGTTGCCGTCCGGCCCACGGGCGAGAGATGGGAGGTTCCCCGCGACGAAGCAGGAATCCCGCAGTTGGTTTCCGAGATGAAGACCCTCGGACCGTCATTGGTGCTGCTGGAGGCTACGGGCGGCCTGGAACTACCGCTGGTGGCTGCTCTGGCCGCCGAGGCACTGCCGGTGGTCGTCGTCAACCCGCGCCAGGTGCGGGACTTCGCCAGGGCTACTGGGAAGTTGGCCAAGACCGACGCCCTGGACGCCGCCGTGCTGGCCCACTTTGCTGAGGCGATCCAGCCCCCCGTGCGTCCTCTGCGCGACGCCGAAACCCAGGAGCTCAACTCCCTCACTGCCCGGAGGCAGCAGGTGATGACGATGCTGGTCTCGGAGAAGAACCGCCTCGGCGCCGCCACCAGCGCCGTCCGTCCCCGCATTGCGGCCCACATCACCTGGTTGGAGCAGGATCTAAACGACCTTGACCAAGGCCTGCGACCGATGCTCCGGCAGAGTCCGGTGTGGCGGGAGAAGGACGACCTCCTGCGCACCGTTCCCGGCGTGGGTGAGCAACTCTCCCTCACGCTGCTGGCCAACCTGCCCGAGTTGGGCACCCTTGACCGTCGTCAGATCGCCGCACTGGTGGGCGTGGCTCCCTTCAACCGCGACCGCGGCGCCATGCGGGGCAAACGGCACGTCTGGGGCGGACCCTCCCGGGTCCGAGCTGTCTTGTACATGGGGACGCTGGCTGCCACTCGCTTCAATCCCGTCATCCGGGACTTCTACCAGCGGCTGCTGGCCGCCGGTAAGCCGAAGAAGCTGGCTCTGGTCGCTTGCATGCGCAAGCTGCTCGTCATCCTCAACGCCATGCTCAAGCAGCGCTCATCCTGGAGGGACATCACTCCGGCAATCGTCGTTACTTCCTCTTGACATCAAACACAGTTGCTGAACAGTTACGGTGGCTCGTGGCTACCCACTCCGTCATTGCGAGCGTAGAGTGGCAATCTCGGCGCCTTAGCAACGGCGGTTCGTCGACGCATATTCAACCTCATCGAGATTGCCACGTCGCTATGCTCCTCGCAATGACAGATTAAGTGAATACGCGTGACCCGACGGTGGCCCACGCGTACCAGCTCTGCCATTGCGAGCACAGCGCGGCAATCCCGTCGCCATAGCAACGGCGGTTGGCCGGCGGGCGTTCGAGCGCACCGCGGTCGCCACGTCGCTATACTCCTCGCAATGACCGGGAGTGGGCGCTCCCCGCGATAACAGCGCGGTGGTCGGGCCTATTTGACTATGCCAGAAAGGCTCCGGCGCGACCGCTGCTATGCTTGCGCGGCGACGCACCCGCTGATAATCTGGCTTGCGATGTTTTCCATATTCAAACGTAACCGGGAAGTGATTAACCAGACGCAGACTGATGCCGGCGTCAAGCGCAGTCGGGACAGTTGGTTCGGACGCATCCGTAACTTGCTCGGGTCTGCGGAACTGGACGATTCGGTTTGGGACGAGCTTGAAGAGGTGCTCATCTCCTCCGACGTTGGGGTGTCCACGACCATGACGGTGCTGGATGAACTGCGCGCCGATGTGCGTTCGGGTCGTGCTACCGATGGGGATAGCGTATTTTTGCGCCTGAAACAGCTGCTGTCGGCTGAGATGTCCTCGCAATCTGATGCCGATGCCTGGCTGGACGACGATGCCATCGCGCTGCCTTACGTCATCCTGATGTGCGGCGTTAATGGGGTGGGCAAGACGACCAGCATAGCCAAGCTGGCCCACCACTTCACCAGGGCCGGCAAAAAAGTGGTGCTGGGCGCCGCCGACACCTTCCGCGCCGCCGCCGAGGAACAGCTGGAGATTCTGGGGGCACGGGTTGGCGTGGACGTTATCAGTCACCAGCCGGGAGCTGACCCGGGCGCGGTCGCCTACGACGCGTGGCAGGCAGCCCGCGCCCGCGGCGCTGACATCCTCATCGTAGACACTGCCGGCCGCCTGCATACTCGCAACAACCTGATGGACGAATTGCGTAAGGTGCGGCGGGTCATCAACCGTCTGGATGAAGCTGCTCCGCATCAGGTGCTGCTGACACTGGATGCAACGACGGGACACAACGGACTGACCCAGGCGCAAGCTTTTACCGATGCCGTGGGTTGCACCGGCATCTTCCTGGCCAAACTGGACGGCACCGCTCGCGGCGGCATCGTGCTGGCCATCCGCCGGGAGTTGGGTGTACCCATACTGTTCATTGGGACCGGCGAGGGCCTGGACGACATCGCGCCGTTCGACCCAGAAGGGTTTGTCGACGCACTGCTGGCGCCGGCGGCCTGACCACCCTGCCATCGTAACATTGTACGACGTCCTGGCCTGGTTGATCGCGCTGAGGGTGTTATCACTGGTGGCGTTTCCAGCGGCGCACCTGCTGCTGGGCCGACTCGCCGACCGGGGCTGGTCGGTATCGGCAACGCTCGGCCTGTTGATCCTCGGTTGGGTTTCGTGGATGGGCGGCAGCATCGGGGTTTTGCCCAACTCGTCGAAGGCCATCGCCGGCGTACTGTTGGCGATGGTGGCTGGCTCCATCTGGTTGGCCTACCAACAACGTGCGCAGCTGGCCGATTTCTTCCGGCGACGCTGGACGGTCGTGGTCGGCACCGAGGTGTTGTTTCTGGCGATGTTCGCGTTTTGGGCCCTGGTAATCAGCGAGGCGCCGGCGATCAACCACACCGAAAAGCCGATGGATTTTGGCATCCTGAATGCCATTGTCAACGCCGAAACGTTTCCTCCGGAAGACCAGTGGCTGGCGGGGCACAGTATCGCCTACTACTACGGAGGACACTACGCCGCCGCAATGTTGACTACGCTGACGGGCGTTCCTGCGGCGACGGCATACAACCTGGCGATTGCTACGGTGCCAGCATTGCTGGCGGCGGGGTTGTTGGGGCTGGTGTACAACCTGCTCCGCTTCGCCGGCGGCAGAGTGATGCCGTCGCTGGCGACCGGGGCTGCCGCGGCGGTGAGTGTTTTATCGTTGGGCAACCTCATCGGGCTGCTGGAGCTGGCCTACGTCCGCGGCTTTGGCGGCGATGGATTCTGGGGATGGGTTGGTATCAAGGGACTGGAAGGATCGGCCGGCGGTGACGGCTGGCTGCCCGATGGATTCTGGTGGTGGTGGCGCGGCACCCGGGTGATCGACACTTTGGGCCCAGACGGCGCGTCTCTGGATTACACCATCACCGAGTTTCCGTTTTTCAGCTTTCTGCTGGGCGATCTGCACGCCCACGTTACAACTCTCCCATTTTTGCTGCTGGCGCTGGCGTTCACGCTGGTGTTGCTGGTGTCGCCGGAACCGCCCGGGCTGGACTGGCTGCGGCGGCGGCCTTGGGAAGCCGCCGCGCTGGCGGTAGCAATTGGCGCTTTGGCCTTTATGAACGCGTGGGATTTTCCGGTGTACATCGCAATCGTGGGCATGGCGGCGGCGGCGCGCTGGTTCGCGTGGCAAACCATGCCAACCGGGCCGGTGGACTCCAACAACCCCCGGCTGGGTAACGCGCTGGCGGGTTCGGTTGGCCGGGCGACCTTGCTGGCGGTTGGCCTGGCCGCCGCCGGATTGGTGCTGTATCAGCCGTTTTACCTGTCGTTCGACAGTCAGGCCGGAGGGATCCTGCCGGTAACGGGGCCGGCCACCAGGCCGTTTCACTTCCTGCTGGTAATAGGCGTACCGGCGCTGCTGGCCGCCGGTCTGGTGGCCCGGACGGTGCTGTATGTGGGTTGGCCCACGCCGCGACTGCGGGTTATCGCCTGGACGCTGTTGGCGGTCAGCGTTGCGCCGTTGTTCGTGTGGCTGGTGGCGGTCGGCCTCCGTCTATCCGTGTCTCCCGATGATGTGACCCTGGCAGACGGGGTCGTGGCGCAACGGCTCATGCTGGCGCTACCGCTGTCGCTGATGGGAGGACTCGCCGGTTATTGTGGGCTGGCGTTGATAGTCGGCCGGCGTCCCATGCAGTGGCTGGTGTTCGCGTTGCTGCTGGCATCCGCCGGGTTTTACCTGCTGGCCGGCGCGGAACTGTTCCACATTGCGGATCAATTCGGTAACCGCATGAACACAGTATTCAAGGTTTACTACCAGGCCTGGCTCCTGCTCGGGATTGCCGGCGCGGTTGGCATCCATTACATTGTCGTTGCTCCGTTGCGCCGCAGCGATTGGGATCTGCGGGTGGTCATGCTGCGGATACTGGGGGTCGCCTACGGCGTGGTTGCGACGGTTTTTCTGGTTGCGTCCGCCTATTATCCGGTCGGTGCAATCGTGGAACGGACCGGGTGGGCCGACACCGGAGAAAGTTGGCAGGACAATACGCTATCTGGATTATCCTATCTGAGGGCATCAGAACCTGGGGAATATGCAGCAATCGAGTGGCTCTCCAACCCCGATGATATCGGCCGAATAGTCGAAGCCGTGGGCGATGATTACACCGATTACGGGCGGATTTCGGCGACGACGGGCCGCGCCACAATCCTGGGCTGGAAGGGCCACCAACGGCAATGGCGTGGCGACGATCAGGCATTCGCCGGACGCGAGGAAGACGTTGCAACCATCTACGAAAGCGCTGACGCGGACACGGTGCGCCGCTTGCTGGAACGCTACGAAGTGCGCTGGGTGGTGGTCGGGCCGCGCGAAGTGTCGACCTATGGGCCGGATGTCCCGACGCGTATGTCGAGTTGGACGGACGCCGGCTGGCTCAACGAAGCGTTCGCATCTAACGATGTGGTCATCTACGAATTTACCAACTGAAACAACATCTGAACTAACGACAACAAATAGCAATTAGGGAGGCAGTAAATGGAATTTGGCGACGTAAAAAACTTCTTTCAGTCCAATCACCGTGGAGTCATAACGACCTTTCGCCGTGACGGGACTGCCCAAAGCAGCATTGTGGTGTGCGGAGCCTCTCCCTTCGCCGGCGATGAGGCTCCGATTTTTGTGACGGTGCGCGGCACGTCGTACAAAGTCCGCAACCTCCGCCGTAACCCCCGTTGCAACGTAATGGCGGTAGCGACTGACTGGCGCCAGTTTGCGGTGGTCGAGGGCACCGCGACGCTGAACGATTACCGAAACACCGAGGCCGAAACGATGCGGCTGCGGTTGCGCGATGCCTTCATGGCCTGCGGCGACAGCGAGCACTCCGACTGGGAAGAATATGACCGAGCCATGGTCGCTCAGGATGCCGTGATAGTGGTGGTGCAGCCGGACAAAGTGTACGGCCTGATCCGCTAGCCCGCTGTCAGGATAACCGACCGCTCCACCGACGGTTGCAGCCTCAACAACTACTCCCCGAGCGCCAGGGTGGCCTGAGTCTCCGCCGATCCGTTCGGGGTAGTCGGTTCGTCAGGATTGGTGGCAAGGGCCGCCGGGTCGGCGAGCAGGGCCAGCAGGCCTTCTTCGTCGACCACGCGCACGCCGAGTCGTTCGGCGGTGGCCAGTTTGGTTCCCGGCGCAGCGCCGGCCACCAGCACGTTGGTCTTGCGGGATACCGACGACGACGTGGCAGCGCCCAGGGCCTTGACCCTGCCCTCCGCTTCGCGCCGCGTCATGGCCGACAGGGTGCCGGTGATGACAAAAGTTAATCCTTTCCAGGGCAATGCGGAGGTGTCTACCGGGGCCAGTTCTTGCCAGAGTTTCACGCCCGCCGCCCTCAGTCCGGCGATGGTTTCCTGGTTGCGTCGGGTTGCGAAGTAGTTGACGATACTCTCGGCAATCTTGGGGCCCACGCCGTCTATCTCGGTCAGTTCGGCAATGCCGGCGGAAGCGATTTCGTCGATGCTGGAATACCGACCGGCCAGCAGCTCAGCCACCTCCGCGCCCACGTGAAATATACCCAGGGCAAACAGGATACGAACCAGCGCCCGCTGCTTGCTGGCCTCTATGTTGTTGAGGACGCGGGTGGCCAGGCGATCTCCCATCCGGTCCAGGGCAGTCAGCTGCTCTGCGGCGAGCCCGTAGAGATGGGACACATCTGACACCAGACTCTGGTCAATCAGGATGCGGCACCATTGTTCGCCCAAGCCGTCGATGTCCATGGCGCCGCGGCTGACGAAGTGTTTGAGCGACTCCAGGAACTGGGCTGGGCACGCCGAGTTGGGGCAACGGTGCATCGCGTCGCCTTCGTCCTTGACTACGGCAGTCTGGCAAACCGGGCAGAGCGCCGGCATCCGGAATACCGGCAGATTCTCGCGGCCGGGGACTTCCACGGGGGCGATGATGTGAGGAATGACATCGCCGGCCCGCTCAATTACCACAACGTCACCGATGCGGATGTCCTTGCGGTGAATATCCTCCTCGTTGTGCAGCGAGGCGTGCTGCACGGTGGCCCCGCTGACCACCACCGGCTCCAGAATGGCCTGGGGGTTGAGGCTCCCCGTGCGACCCACGTTGATGATGATGTCGAGCAGACGCGTGGTTGAACGTTCAGCCGGAAATTTGTAGGCGATGGCCCAGCGGGGTTCGCGTCCGGCAACGCCCAGCGAATTCTGCTGGCTGAGGCTGTCGACCTTGACCACCACGCCGTCCGCTTCGTAGTTCCAGTCGTGGCGACGTTGCAGCATATCGTCATAGAACGCGCAGACTTCGTCCACCGTGTCGCAGGTGCGGTTCAACGGATTGACCCGAAAACCGTACGCGCCGAGATTTTGCAAGGCCTCCCACTGGCTGGCAGGCATCGGAGCGTCGCCGGCGTCGTTGAGGCTGTACGCCCACATTTGCATATTGCGGCTGGCGGTAACCTGGGGATCCAGTTGGCGAATGGTACCCGCGCCGGTGTTGCGAGGGTTGGCATAGAGCGGTTCTCCCAAGCGCTCGCGTTCTTCGTTCATCTTCCTGAAACTGTCCAGCGGCAGATAAACCTCGCCGCGCACTTCCAGATCGGCTGGCGGGTGCGTCGACAGCGTGAGCGGAATGCTGCGGACGGTGCGCAGGTTGCGGCTGACGTCCTCTCCGGTCTGGCCGTTGCCCCGGGTGGCGCCTTGCGCGAACCGCCCGTTGCGGTAGGTGAGGCGCACCGCCAACCCATCTATCTTCAGCTCGGCCACCATGCGAAATGGTTGCCCGTCGAGCAGGTCGGTTACCCGCCGATGCCACGCCTCCAGACCCTCGCGGTCGAAGGCATTGGCCAGGCTGATCATCGGGTTGGGATGCGCCACCTGCCTGAACCCCTCGGCGGGGTCGCCGGCGACGCGTTGGGTTGGAGAATCAGCGGACCGGCAGCCCGGATGCGCTGCCTCGAGATTGCGCAGCTCCTGGAGCAGCGTGTCGTATTGCCCATCGGAGATGACCGGCGCATCCAGGTTGTAGTAGCGCTGGGCGTGAAACCGCAACTGGACATGGAGTTGCCGGGCGCGCGCGAAAGGGTGGCGCGCCACGGGCACACCGCTGGCCAGTCCAGTGTAGGTAAGTCCAGTAGATGGAGTGGTCATCGTCATCATCCTGGGGTCGACGTTATGCTGAAACGTAGGCTGATCATCAGCGGATATTATAGCCTCGCCGGTTGCCGGGCGGCGAGAATTTGCCGGCCCGGGAAGGCGGTTCGGTTGCGCCGCTGTGCCCGCTGAGATAGACTGCTTGAGACATTCTCACCGGGTATTCGAACCGGGAATTCGAGAGGAGTTGCTGCCTTGACCACCATTGCCCCTACGCCGGAAGAAGCTCGGACGCAAATCGTCAGCATGGTGCGAGATTTCGTGCGTCGCGATGTGGAACCCGTGGCCGCCAAGCACGACGCCGAAGATACGGTGCCCTACGACCTCATCGACACAATGAAGGAACTGGGTCTATTCGGCATCACGATACCGGAAGAATACGGCGGGATGGGCCTGGACTACACGACCTTCGCCATGATTTTTGAAGAAATCAGCAAGGGTTACATGGCCTTGACCGGCACCCTGGGCACCCACCATATCCTGGCCTACGTGCTAGCCAATTACGGTACCCAAGAGCAGCGCAACCAGTTTCTGCCTCGCCTGGCCACCGGCGAAATCCGTGGCGGACTGGCCCTCACGGAACCCGCCGGCGGCAGCGATGTGGGGGCATTGGAAACCCGCGCCGTGAAAGATGGCGAAGAGTACGTCATCAACGGCTCCAAGATGTTTATCACCAATGCAGAATCCGGCGACGCCTTCTGCCTGCTGGCCCGCACCGACCCCGACCCATCCATCAAGCACCGGGGATTGTCGGCCTTCGTCATCGAAAAGAACGGCGACCCCGGTTTCAAGGTGGGCCGCCACCTTGAAAAACTCGGCTACCGAGGTCCCGAAACCTGCGAACTGTTCTTTGAAGACTTCCGCATCCCGGCCGAGAACCTGATCGGCGGCGAGGAAAACGTGGGGTTCGGCCAGGTGATGAGCGGGCTGGAAACGGGGCGCATCAACGTTGCGGCGCGGGCCGTGGGCGTGGCTCAGGCCGCGCTGGATGCTTCAATGCGCTACATCCAGCAACGGGAGACGTTCGGCCAGCCCATCAGTCAGCACCAGGCGATTCAGCTGAAAATAGCCGACATGGCCACCAAAATTCAGGCTTCGCGCCTGCTGGTCTACGATGCCGCCGCCAAGAAGGACAGCGGCGACCGAATTGACCTGGAATCTGGTATGGCCAAGCTGTTCGCCAGCGAAATGTGCGGCGAGGTCGCCATGGAGGCCATGCGCATACACGGCGGCTACGGCTACACCAAAGATTTCCCCGTGGAACGCTACTACCGCGACGCTCCCCTGATGATAATCGGCGAGGGCACCAACGAAATCATGCGCCTGGTAATAGCCCGGCAACTGCTGAGGCGCCCGGAATACCAGCTGTAAGGTGTGCTTACATTCCATCTCGAAGTTAACCGCTCTCCCCACCGAGGCATTAATGGTTGAAGCCAAATCCCCCATCCGCCTGACCGAACTTTCCCACTGCGCGGGTTGAGCGGCCAAGCTTAGCCTTGAGGACCTGGGTCAGGTCCTGAGTTATGTTCCGCTGTTGAAGCACCCCGACCTGCTGGTGGGCGCCGAAACGGGCGATGATGCGGCTGTGTATCGCATCAACGATGAAACTGCGCTTATCGTTACGGTAGATTTCTTCCCGCCAATCACGGATGACCCCTACGAATATGGCGCCATCGCCGCCGCCAATTCCCTGTCCGACGTGTACGCGATGGGTGGCAAGCCCCTGATTGCGCTGAATGTCGTGGGATTCCCGGCGTCGCTGGACATGGCGATTCTGGGCCGCATTTTGCAGGGCGGTTACGCCAAGGCAGCCGAGGCCGAATGCCTCATCGTGGGCGGACACACGGTGGATGACCCGGAACCGAAATACGGGTTGTCGGTCATTGGCATTGTCGAGCCGGGCAAGCAGGTCAGTAACGCCGGCGCCAAACCCGGCGACGTGCTGATTTTGAGCAAACCCATCGGCACCGGCATCATCACCACCGCCGGCAAACAGGGCGTAGCCGATCCGGACGTAATGGCGCGCGCGGTTGAAACGATGGCGGCGCTGAACCGGCCGGCTGCCGAAGCCATGATGAAGGTCGGGGTCAATTCGGCCACCGACATCACCGGCTTTGGGCTGCTGGGCCACCTGAAGAGCATGGTGCGCGGCAGCGGCGTGGGCGCCGAGATCACTCTGGCGGGGGTTCCGGTGCTGCCCGGCGTGCGGCAACTGCTGGCCAACGGCATAGCGCCCGGCGGTACGCATCGCAACGTGAGCAGCGTCACGGACGTTGTGACCTGGGGCGACGGGTTGACGGAAGAAGATAAACTGCTGCTGTGCGATGCCCAAACATCGGGCGGGCTGCTAATATCGGTGCCGGCTGAAAAGCAACAGGACCTCATCGACGCCCTTCGCGCCGAGGGCGCCCAGTCGTCCGCTGTCGTTGGTCGCATTACCCACGGCCCGGCCGGAACTATCATCGCTAACCCCTGACCGGTGCATTGCGGTTGCCAACCCTGCCCGTCCCCGGCCCTGCGGTTACCAGCCCTATCCACGCCAAGGGAGCGTCCCAATGACGACACCTGACCAGCAACCACAGCAATCACTCGCCACCCAACCCGAGTTTGGTCTGAAGCGACCCGACCAGGTAAAAACGGCCCCGTCCCGGGGCAAGCGAGTCCCACCGGGGCAGTTTGTGGCCAAGACTTTCCCGGTGCTCACGTATGGAGAAACACCGGCGGTCGACCTGTCCACGTGGAGCATTCGCGTCTTTGGGTTGGTGGAACGCGAAATCACGCTGGACTGGCGGCAGTTTTGCGATTTGCCGTGGGTAACGGTGGATGCCGATTTTCACTGCGTCACCCAATGGTCGGCCCTTGACCAGACGTGGGAAGGGGTAACGGTATCGCAGTTGCTGGAGCAGGCGGGAGTTCTGTCGGAAGCGCGCCACATCATGGCCCATTGCTATGGCGACTACACGACCAACGTGCCCCTCGATTTGGCCTTGTCTGAAGGATTGTTGGCTCATCGGCAGAACGGCGACGAGATTGGCAAGGACAATGGCTGGCCCATGCGCCTGGTAATTCCCAGCCGATACGGCTGGAAATCTGCCAAGTGGGTGAACGGCATCGAACTGCTGGCGGAAGACGCTCCGGGGTTTTGGGAACAGCGCGGTTATAACAACAACGCTGACCCGTGGCGGGAAGAGCGTTTTTGGCCCGAACTGACCAAGTAAACCGCTCCTCAGCGCCAGGCAAATGAAGCGGCCGCCGGGTGAAAAACCCGGCGGCCGCAATCATCCCACAGTTTTGGTTGCAGTTTAGGCCACTTGCAGCAACTCCTCCTGTCCGATGGCCGCTCCGGTGTTCGGCGAGTGGATCCAGTTGACGTCAATCGCTTCCACTGGCGCGTCCAGATCTCGCTGCAAGCCACACTGGAGGCAACTGACAAAGATGCCGTAGATATCCCGTCGCAGCTCCAGGTCGCCGCGGCATTTGGGGCAGGCTTTGAATTTTAGCTTCATGATGGCCTCCTTGTAAGATTATGAATTGTAAGATTACGAATTTGCGGTGAGGGATATGACGCCGAAAAAGCCTCGTTCATGGTGGTATACGCGCGGAATCGCTCGCCGGATTTACAATCGTTTCGTGAATATTTAAGAGCACTTGCCAAGGGGCTGTTTCCATCGGTTGGATAATATACCTTGACATTATCCGTGTCAACTCGTATTATGCTAACTACAACAATGTGATATAAATCACGGGACAGTATTCCCTGATGCTGTAAGATAGACTAGCAGGAATACGGCCGACTGGCCCGTCCTGGGGAGAAACAGGATTATGCAACGGCGGTGGCCACGAGTGCCTCAATTTCCCAGGCCCGTTTTGGAACCTTACCCGGCGCCGAGTGCCCAAGCGCCCGAGCACTGGGACGCCGATTTGACACAGAACCTGCCGGAGAAACCCGAAAACGCTTCTGGCGGCAATGGCACCGTGCGGCGTAGCGGTTCCGGTGCGGAAATGGAAGGGGTGTACATCATTTCGGTGGCGGCGCGGTTGCTGGAAATGCACCCGCAAACACTCCGCAAATACGAGCGGTTGGGACTCATTCAGCCGGTGCGCACGGTTGGTATGCTACGACTCTACTCCCTGGAAGACCTGCGCAAGGTGATGTTGATTCGCCACCTGATGGACCACCTGGGACTCAACCTTGCCGGCGTGGAGTTTGCGCTCAACCTGGTGAACAACCTTGAAGTATTCTCGCGCAGACTCGCCCGCTCCACCACCGATGCCGAAGTCGTCGACCGTATCCGCGAGGAAGTGGCCTTGCTATGCGGCAGCCTCAGTTTGCCGGCTCCCGAGTAGTGGTTGCGGCAGTGACGGCGGTGGATTTCCCCGGCGCCGCACGGCGCTGGCTGTTGGAATCCACCGCATGGCCTAATTTCGACATTCAATCAGGAAACGTAATCAGGAAACGTAAATGACTAACGAGCACGACCACCCGGTCGGTGATGCGAACCCATCAGACCACGCCGCCGCCGCCGATAGTATCCCGGCTCCGCATTTCGACGGTGAGAACACGGACACGGCCGATGACCGAATTAATTACCAACCGCCGATGTCTCCAGAAGAGGAAGCATTGATGCTGCGGGCCGCGCTGTCTGAAGCCAACGAGGAAATCGCGCGGCAGGCCGACACCGTACAGCGCGGTTTGGCCGACCTGGCGAACCTGCGCCGGCGACACGACGAGGAACGCCTGAACATCCGGGAACAATCCAACAGCCGATTGTTGGTGCATTTGCTGCCCATCGTGGATGAGCTCGACCTGGCGGTGAATCATCTGAACAGCGCCGTTGCCGAAAATGCCGACGGAGGGGTGGCCGATTCATGGTCTGAGGGCGTACGCCTGATCCAGCGCAAACTGGCGGCGTTCCTGGAGTCTGAGGGGGTTACTCGCATCGAATCGCTGGGTGAGCTATTCAACCCGGAGTCGCACGAAGCCGTCGGCATCGCACAGGTGAGCGCCGCCGACTCCGGTTGTGTGGTTGAGGTACTGCGGCAGGGTTACCGTCTGCACAACCGGGTGGTTCAGGCGGCCCAGGTAGTGGTCAACCAGTAAGATTTAGAAACAAAGCGCCGGGACGGGTGGCGACGAATTACCGCTAGCGTAGGCGCATCCGCTAACTTGACACCGGCGCAGACCAAACTCGAAAAATAAATTTGGACTTGAGGAGTAACAGCAATGGCAAAAATCCTGGGCATCGATCTCGGCACTACCAACTCGGTAGCTGCGGTTATTGAGGTTGGCGAGGCAGAAGTAGTCGAAAACGCGGAAGGCAACCGCATCACCCCATCGGTGGTGGCGGTAAACGTCCGTAGCGGCGAGCGGTACGTCGGGCAAATCGCCAAACGGCAGGCCGTTACCAACCCGGAGAACACCATCTTCTCCGTGAAGCGTTTGATGGGCCGGCGATTTGAAGACCCGGACGTTCAGAATGCCGCCAAGCGCCTGCCGTACAAAATCGTTGCTGGAGAAAACGGAGACGCCCACGTGGAGATGTCGGGCCAATCCTACGCTCCTCCGCAAATTTCGAGCATGGTGCTGCAAAAAATCCGGCAGGACGCCGAAGCCAAACTGGGCGAGACCATCACCCAGGCCGTGATTACGGTTCCCGCCTATTTCAATGATTCCCAGCGGCAGGCCACCAAGGACGCCGGCACCATCGCCGGGCTGGACGTGCTGCGGATAATCAACGAACCAACCGCGTCATCGCTGGCCTATGGCATCGACAAGCAACAGACCGATTCCACCGTCGCGGTATTCGACCTGGGCGGCGGCACATTCGACATTACCATCCTGCAGTTGGGCGATGGTGTGTTTGAGGTGCTGTCGACCAACGGCGATACGTTCCTGGGCGGCGACGATTTCGACGACACGATCCTGGACTGGCTCGTCGCCGAGTTCCGTGCCGAAACCGGTATCGATCTGACGCAGGACCGCATGGCTTTACAACGGCTGCGCGACGCGGCGGAACGAGCCAAGATCGAGCTGTCCAGCACGCTTGAAACCGAGATCAACCTGCCGTTCATCACCGCCGACGCCAGCGGGCCACAGCATCTGGTCAAGCCGTTGACCCGTGCCCGCCTGGAGCAACTGGTTGGTGGCCTGATTGACCGCACCGAGGGCCCGTGTCGGCAAGCCATCTCAGATGCCGGCGTCGGTTCCGCTAGCATCGACGATGTGATTCTGGTCGGTGGCATGACCCGTATGCCGTCCGTGCAGGCCAAAGTACAGCAAATTTTTGCCCGGGAGCCCTCCCGTTCGGTCAACCCGGACGAAGCCGTGGCCTTGGGCGCCGCCATCCAGGCCGGCGTGCTGGCCGGCGAAGTTGGCGACATCGTGCTGCTCGACGTAACGCCGCTGACCCTGGGCATCGAAACGCTGGGCGGTGTTACCACTGCGCTCATCCCGCGCAATACGACCATCCCCACCAAAAAGACCGAGACGTTCACCACCGCCGCTGATTCGCAGGCCAGCGTAGACATCCACGTCCTGCAGGGCGAGCGCCCCATGTCTGCCGACAACAAGACCATTGGTCGGTTCATGCTCGATGGCATACTGCCAGCTCCCCGTGGAATGCCCCAGATTGACGTTACTTTCGACATCGACTCCAACGGTATCCTGAGCGTTTCGGCCCAGGACAAGGGCACCGGCAAGGAGCAGCGCATCGTCATCCAGACCAGCAGCGGTCTTACCGACGAAGACATTGCCCTGATGATGTCGGAGGCGCAAGCCAACGAGGAGTCCGACCGCCAGCGCCGCGCCGAAATCGAAACGCGCAACCAGGCGGACAGCCTGGTCTACTCGGCGCAGCGGTTGCTCACCGATAACGCCGAAGCATTGCCGGCTGATTTGAAAGCGGAGGCTGAAGGCAAGCTGCAGGCGCTGCAGACTGCCATCGCGAGCAATAACGTAGCGCAGATGCAGACTGCGATGAACGAGTTGAACGAGGCCTTGCAACGAGTCGGTCAGGCGGTTTATTCGCAACCGGGGGCCGGCGGGCCCGGAGACGCTGGCGGCGCCGGCGACGGAGCATCCGACACAGACGACACCATTGAAGGTGAATTTCGCGAGGTGTAGCCGTTACCGTTGGTCCGCATCGCAAAACGGGCGAACCGGGTACAAGCACGCTGGCCGGCGACGAATCCATCGGATGTCGGCCAGCGTATCAATATAGTAAAGAAACCGCGGCATCACGACGAATCCAGTCCGACCGATCCTTGGTTGGTTGACGAGATGTTGCGCGGACGTAAATCCTTCGTAAACTATCGCGGCAACCGTGTTAATTGCTGGCGGAAGTGCTATAATGACCTTGACCTCAACATCTGGCGCGGGCAATCATCCCGCCGGACACTGGGAGAAGTGCAATGAGCGCATCACAAAGAGATGATACCGAAACGACCGGGTTGGAAACTGACAACCCCGTAGTGAGCACCGCACCGATTGGCGTGGAACAGCAGGCCGGCCCCGAATTCGAGGGCTACGACCCGGAGTCGTTCACCCCGTTGCAGACTCATTACCTCGAGACTCTGCGACAGCTGATTGTGGTAAAAAATGAATACCAGACCGCTCCAGAGTACGAGGCATGGATGATGGACGCCGTTAAGCGTTCTATCTACTCGGCTCTGCGCGATTGCATCGAGGCCAATATTGGCGACATCGCCAAGGAACTGCTGCATCGAGAGCATCAGGTAAACTAAACCCCGAACCTGCACAGCGGCCGACCGGGGTAACCCGGTCGCCGTCATCTTGTATGGACCCGTAGCATCCTGACTCACTACGATGAGTTATATGTGCTTGAAACGGTGTGCCTTGGTCCTCAAATAAGGCGAGCACGGGGTAGTTTGGATCGGCGGCGATGCGGGCGGTACGGTTGTTGTCCGGGCCTCTGGCTGGTTTGACAGACGCTTTCAATGCTATGATATACTCCCATCGTTGCCCCAACGCCGAGGTGGTGGAATTGGTAGACACGCGGTCTTGAGGGGGCCGTGGGCTTTCGCTCGTGTGGGTTCAAGTCCCGCCCTCGGCACCAGCCGGCCACCCGCAACCTGGCCGGGCTTCAGCGTTAGAATCCATAGGGTGTCAATCGAGCAGATATAAGGCGACGTAGCCAAGTGGTTAAGGCGGAGGTCTGCAAAACCTCTACTCGGCGGTTCGAATCCGCCCGTCGCCTCCAATTCGACAGCCCGATGAACCAACCAACAGCCAATGATTCGTCGCTGGCATTGGCCAGTCAAACCCAACTGATGCGTAATGTACACCGCGCGGCGCACCGACAAACGAGGGCGTGGCGCGTTTCATTTTAACCCTGTGCCGAGGTGGCGAAATGGTAGACGCGGCGGACTTAAAATCCGCTACCTCCTAGAGGTGTGTGGGTTCGATCCCCTCCCTCGGCACCACATTCTCAATAAGGGTCCGTTGCAAACTCAAACAAGGTATCAATAACCTGCGTATTGACAGATATCGGCCGATTTTGCTGGACAAATGCTGGACAAATCCCCAGCAGCACACAGTAAGAGGCCGTAATCAACAGCAATCGACGACATGATCGCGCCCGGAAATCCCGGGCGCGATTTTATTGTTCAGTGGCCGGGAATCACTCACATCCACAATCCCCCGCATGGCTTGGTACCGATGTAAGCCGACGGCCGGGACCCCGTCGACTCTTCACTTCAGGTCCGTGGATGAACAGAGAATTGCGTCCCAGTTTCAACCCGGCAACGTGACATATTGGCGGGTGCGGCGGTGGCGGAAAATTGTCCCGCAGGAAGGTGAGGTGTAGGCGGCCAACGCCGCACCGTGTCGATCGCCAATGGCTACTGGATGATGCTGGACGCCAACCAAGCAATCAGCGCAGAACACCGGGGCCCGGACGGCTATACCTTGGACGTTCTGGATTTCACCGAATAGGACGCACCAGATCACGCGAATTCCAGCACCATCGCGCTGTTCTGGCGGGAGCCCACCCCATGAGCCAGCAAGCCCCAAGGGGTTCTGATCGCTATCGCCTCGGAGAACATCAGGTGTGGCGCACAGCTTTAACAACGCGACGTCAGGCCGACTGAGCTGTGCCGGGCCATGCAGGACGTGAGCCGAGTTTTCGGAGAAGTGGCGGCGGGAAGGCCTTTGGCGACTGGTCGCTCCGGTCCGAGGACGGACGAGAGTTCGCCGAGCACGATATCGTCCCGTACCATGCCCCGCGTTCAAGTGCCGGCACGGACCGGTCCGAATCGGCCATCCTGCTGGAGGTCTACGAGTGGATCCGGGACCGGGAGGACTACGGCGCGGTGGTCCTGGGTTCGGGTGACGCCGACTACCAGGCCCTGGTGGACCGAGCCAGCTTCCACGGGCGGCGGATCGTGTTGTGCGCCTTCAGCCAGTCGGTGTCTCGTGACATGCTGGGCGCGGCCCGTTATTCCCGCTTGAGGCCGAACTGTGCATTCAGCTGGCGGAGCACGGCGACGTCAACCTGGACCTCCCCGCGGTTTCTGAGGAGAGCGACGCCGGCATCGAAGATGTCCTGGAACGGTTCATTCGGCAGATGTACAAGCTGGAAGGCCGGCTGAGCTTAGTCGGCTACAGCATGCTGTCCAATCAGTGGATGCTGGATTGGGGACTGGTTTGGAACGAGTACGAGTTCCGCGGGCTGAGCGACGAGTACCAGGAGGATGGGATCGTGGAACGTCATGAGGTGGTCAACCGCAACAACCCCGATTGGCCCACGTCCGCCATACGGCTAATTCGTACCAACGAGACGGTGCGCCAGGCTCCGGGGTTCAGCGAAGCTCCCACTTCCAACCCGGTCCTGGTGCATTCATAATGCTGCGGGGCAGATCCATACCCCTCCTGGAAGGCCGGATCCAGTGGCCAAGTCCGGCCCCTTTTTCTGACGCATGGGACCTGTGCCTTGCCCGGCGTGGGATAACTGTCTTTCTGTTGATTCCTCAAGACCAAGATGACTGAATGCCACGACGACACCGTCTAAGCTGATTTGAAGCCGTCCGCCGCCCGGTTTTACGGGTGGGGCGTGGTTTGGATCGGCGCGTTCATCCTGGTCATTGGCAGCTATGAGCAGGGCTTGCCCCAACTCTTGCGATTCACGCTGGGGGAAGTGGTGGTGCGCCGCGGGAGTCTAACCTTTGCGGTGGCTCACGGGCTGCTGACCGGTTTGTTGCCGCTGCTGTTGATGCCATTGGGAGGGCGGTAGACCGATGGGGAGCGCGCCACCTGGTATTGTGGGGGTTGCTGGCGCTCGGTGTTGGAGCGATTTTGTATCTGGGGCACCAGGTCTCGGGGGTGTTGTATGTGTCGCTCTGCTTCGTGGGCGTTGGCGGAGTCGTCGGGACCATTTTGCCGGCCGCGGCGGCGGTGAACAATTGGTTCGTGAGTCGTCGTGCCATGGCCATGGCGGTCTTGTCGCTGCCATTGGTCATGGTCGGGTTCTTGTTCGAAGCGCTCAGGTCTTCGGTGGAGATTGGCCCTCGCACGGCTTCGTTGACGGTGGCGGTTATTGTCCTGGTTCTGGCCGGGCCACTCTCCAGGTTGATCAGGAATCGTCCGGAGGATCACGACCAGCATCCTGACGGCATTGCCCCGGGTCAGCGACGTGGCCCTGAATCGGACGCAAAGGGTTGCGGCGATGCTTTGGCGCTCAACTATACGTGGCGGGAGTCGCTGCGTACGCGGGCTTTCTGGTTCCTGGTGGTGGGCGGAGCCGTCTTTTCCGTCTCGTCGGGCGGGTTGTTCTTCAACGCGTTGATGATGCGCCAATCAGGTTTCGAGCCAGTCCTTTCCGGCGGAGCATTATGGATTGATAGGGCGGCGGCGATTCTGTTCGTTCTGGTTGGTGGATGGTTGGGAGACCACTTCCCCATACGCAGCGCCATGTTTGTAATCGGCCTTTTGGAAGCGTGCGCCGTCGGTGTCCTGGCATTCGCGGAAACGTTGCCGATGTTTTATCTTTCGGCCGCAATTGCCGGCGTGGGTACTGGCGGGATGCTGCCGCTAACCCTGGCCGCTCGCGGGGTTTACTTCGGCCGCCGCAACTTCGCCACGATAACCGGACTGTCTCTGATGCTCCCGAACCTGGTTAGCGGGGGAGCGCTTGCGGGGATCTTGATCGCCTGGCTGAGCGAAATCACCGGCGCCTACACGTTGCCCCTGGCAATCATCGCGGTAATCGGCGCAGTCGGATCGTTGGCATTCCTGTTCCTGGGCGATCCAAAGCTCGCGCCGTCCCAAAACTCACGTTTAGAGATGGCAGTTCATTTACCTGAGGGTTGAGCAACTGGTCGGCGCCTCATCGGTGGTGCCCGGTACGGGTTAGTGGTTTTCGGCGGCGCCACGAATGGAAGCCGGTCAACACGGACTATTCGAGCCACTGTGGTTAAATACTGTTATGCGGAGAACATCCCGGACAACGCCCGGAGGCGTGATATGTTGGCCGGGGCGCTGAGGTCGTGGCGGGGCAATGTTCCGCAGGAAAATAATATGTAGACCGGCGCCGCCTCTCCAACCGGCAAAAAGAACCCCGCGTTTGGTCCGCGGCGTTGCCTCTACAAGCGGGTCGCCACGTGGGGAAGGGAATACTGGATATGATGCAACTGCCTTGTACGGAACCGGTAGATGACGGGCCAGGATTGTGGGCTTTGCAGTGGGAGCTGTTGGAAATTGCAGAAACTGAATTAGGTCCCAGAGATCGGTCGAAAAAGGTGTACCAACCGCAGTTTGCGGATGACGGACCGTTTCTGCGGAATACTCCCAACTTCGACGGCGCCTTCGTCGAACTGAGTCGGAACGCTGAGCACTACTGGCCGACGGTCGTCTATGAGATGGCGCACGAAACCGTGCACCTGCTCAATCCAGTAGCCCGTGGTAACGGCAATTATCTTGAGGAAGGAGTGGCCGTGGCGTTTTCGCTGTACGTTCAACCGATGTACGGCTTCACAATGTCGGTGCAGATTCCTTCGTACGAGTACGCTCTGCAACTTGCCGACTCCCTACCTGTTGGAACCCTAGCGGCCGGGAAACTCATCCGGCAGCATATCGGCGCGTTGAGCTCCGCCACTGCGCAATCGCTGGCGGAACTGTTCCCAGAAGTCGACGAAGCTGTCTGCGACCGTCTGACCCAGCGCTTCGATCGGGATTTGGGCACTTAGACGCCCAAAACGACACCCCAAACCGGTATCAATAAAGACTTGCAGCGGTCGGTCTGTAGACTTGACGCTTTAGCTACGACATACGTCGCCCAGAGCTAGCAATTAAGCATTCTATGCGACGAATACCGGTCAAATTGGTGGCTGATTATCGTAATGGGCGGCCCAACAAACCGGGCGGCGAAATTCGGAATCAGGTCGGCGCCGGGATCCCCTGCACAAACCGGTTTACGTAACGGGGGTTGTGCGAATCGAAAAAGACACTGCGGACGCGAGGGGAGGGGTGATACGTTGCTGAATCTCACGCCCGAAGAGGCCAGCCGCATCTGCATGGACCAGTGCCGAGCGATGTGCTGTCGTGGGCCGTTGATCCTGCGGCTGGAACCTGACGAGGTCGCCGTGTTTCACCGTGAGGCGGTGCACCTGGGTACAACCGCCGATATTTCGCCTGCTGCCGACGGCGGTGGCAATCTGCCGTTCCTAGACCATCCGGGGGAGTGCTGCCCGATGCTGGATCAAGTCACCTTCGCGTGCCGCATTTACGAACACAGGCCGCGGGTTTGCCGGGAGTTTCCGCGCCGGCCGGAGCCGGGTTGCGCCATTTCCGGTTGGACGGACGACTGGGATGATCTGCTGCCGCCGGCGCAATATGGAGCGCGCGACTAGGGAGCAGTCCCCCTCGGTGGTGTGAGCGAAGCCGTTCACCTGGTATGTTCAACGTCAATGGAGAGATTCGAGTTGTTGGCGTATATCACTCGCGCTTGGGCGGGCCGCAAGTCTCACCGGCCGGAGGCGGACGCGATGATGTATTCGTACAGACCTGTATCGCTGGGAGTGCGGAGGGGGCAGATTCCGATAGCCCCGTGCCAACTTTGCGAGTGCGAGACGCGCCTGCGTATAAGCCAAGCTGATGCACGTTCGCTATTGTTGGAAGTTTGTCTAACCCCGAATCCACCGAAGCGATGGGCCGTGGCGTTGACACCAGGGATGATGGGCAAGGGAAGGCGAACGGGGCAAGCCCGATTCCAATAGATGGGGATGAGGGCGGCGTGAGGTAGCCACACAGCTACGATGATGGCGGCCCGCAGTGGCCATGGCGGGCGTAATTCGAGATGCAGTGGGCAAGGAGTGCCCTTCGCGGGCTGGGTTGGCGCGAGTTGGCGGGAACGGTCAGATGGCCGGATGGCGGGTCAGTGGCAGACGGCCGCCGTCAGGCTGGGAGTGGAATTGCTCGCAATCGAGCCAAGGCGCGACTGAACTGGTTTTCCCAGGGCCAGCGCTGGGGCAGATGCAAAGTGAGGCGGCGCGCCGAGCGGGTGAGCCGTCCGGCGAGGGAGAAGAAGCGTCGTCGGAGGGTCTTGGTGGTTACCAGTTGCTCACCCAGACCGATGCGCGCGGTCCAGCGGGCCAGGTTATGCGCCATCACCTGCACCGCCAGCCAGGCGCCGTTGGCGGCGAAGCGGCCTGAGGGGAGATGGTTGAGCCCGACGCCGTACTTGAGGTCTCGGATGGCGTTCTCGATCTCGGCGTGGCGGCGATGGTCGGCCTCCAGTTCCAGGGTGTCCCCGTCTCGGTCGGTGATGCAGCCGTGATAGCTGTAGCTGGCGAAGAGGGCCAGCTGGGAGCCGGGCGTGGGCTGCACCCGCCGGACGATGAGCCGCACCGGTGCGGCGTCGGGCTCATCCTGGAAGGGGACGTAGGTGGTCTCCGCCACCTCGGCGGCGCCGTCCATCCAGTAGGGAATCGGCGTCCAGTCAGTCTCGGGTATGGCCTCGATGATATTCCGCAGGCGGGCTTGCTGGCGGACGGTGATGGAGTAGCGCACATCCATCTTGCGGCAGACGGCGACGATGGCGTGGGTGTAGAAGCCGCTGTCAGTCCGCACCGTGAGTTGTCCCCTGGCCCCGCCGTAGCGTACTCGCCCCACCGTCTCGCGTAGAAAGTGGGCGGCGCCCCGAACGGTGTTGGCACGGCCCTTGCGGAGCCGAGCCATCAGCACGTCGCCGGTGCCGGCGGCAATGGCCAGCAGCGGGTGATAGCCTCGCTGGCCGGTGTAGCCGTGGTCGCGCGCCCCCTCCTTGGCCAGACCGTATGTCTCGCAGATGGTGGAGTCCAGGTCGATGGTCAACGGCCCGTCGCCGGGTCCGGCCCCAGCCGACCAGGCCCGGGCCAGCAGCTCCCGGCTGACCCGATCCAGTTGGCGGACGTGGCCCCACCGGAAACTGCGCAGGAAGGTCCCCAGGGTGGATGGCGCCTTGATCACACACCCCAGCACCTGCTCGATTCCCCCAGCGCGCAGCGCGTCGGCGTCGTCGATGCAGTCGCCACCGGCCAATGCCGAGGCCACCAAGGTCAGGAACTTGTCTCCCGCATTCGCCCGACCTGGCGCATCTCCCAGGTCAACATTGTTGTCCACCAGCTCGCCCAGTCCCAGATGATGGGCCAAAGTGACCGGAAGGATCAGCCCAGCATTGGCCACCAGGCGATGATCGTCGAAGGCAACGTCGATGCGGTCGGGGTGCTCAAGTGGTAACATCTTTTGGGTGCTCCTTGTTTCGGGTCGGTTTTCTGTTTCAAAAACCATTATCCCAGAAGCCGGGAGCACTTTCTCATCCCTTCATCACGCCGACACGCTCATCTTATCGGTGGATTGGGGCTAACCTGTGGATATGAGCGGGCTCCCGGCAGGAAACTGAACATGGAGTCACTTGACTCCGTCGTGTGCCAAGCGTTGGGAATTGTCGAACCCGATTGACAATGAAAATACGCCGCAGGTTGCGGAGGAAAGCCACAGCCTCCGCCACAGCTACGCCCGCCACTGGCTGCAAAGCGGCCTGAACGTCAACGCCATGTCCGTGTGGCTGGGACACAGCAGTCCCACGGTAACCTTGGACACCTACCTGGTGCTGGCGCCGGACACCCTGGAAGACATCAGCCAGTTTTTTAACCTAAGCGATTATAAGAGCACCTTATTGACTCATAAACGCATGTTTTGCTAAGATTAACAGACCTTATAACCGGGAGTTGCCCAAGTGATGACCGCCGATGACGTAATGGCCTTGACGCGCTTGGCCGAATCTTTCACGCCGACCCGGCCGATTTCTCTTCCCGATTTCCTATCGGGGAGAATTAATTTGATGCGTCGCTTGATGGTTGATATAGCCACTCCATCTCAACATGTTCTTATCTACGGCGATAGAGGGGTAGGCAAGACTTCGATAGCCCGGGTTCTTGCCTATTTGGCCCAAGAACCGGAGGAACCTTACGGTCGGCGGTCCATCATCGTATCGTGCGATGCGGAGGACACCTACGGTTCAATTTGGCGGAAAGTCTTGCAGGAAATTTTGTTGTCCGAGCGCCAACTAGGATTTGAACAACATCGTGACCGCACAATAGTTGGTCGATGGTCCCCTGACGACCTTATCCAAGTTCCGAACGACGTGCGATTGCTCTTGGGAAGATTGCCCAACCCAACGACGATCGTGATCGACGAATTCGACAGGATCGAATCCGGAGGTAACGCACACAGGTTGATGACCGACACCATCAAATTGTTTTCCGACAACGTCACCCCCTGTTCGATAGTTTTGGTAGGCGTTGGCCAATCAATAGATCAACTAATCGTCGCGCACGAGTCGATTTCACGAAACATGGACTATCTACCAGTAGACCCTCTAGACCCGGGAGAATTGGCGCAGATCGTTCGGAGGGGAATGACTACGACTGGGATGACATTCGAAGACGGGCTTGATTATAAGATAGCCCAGTTGTCGCAAGGCTATCCTCACTACACGCACTTGCTGGGACTGTGGTGTGGCATCTCCGCCATCGATCGAGGCCGCCGGCACATTTCCTATGACGATTTGGAAGCGGCGATAACGGCTTCTATCGAACATGTTTCTGGCGGTGTCAGGGTCGAGTACGACAAAGCGACCGATTCGACCCAACCAAACAATTTGTTTAAACAGGTATTGTTAGCTTGTGCACTCGCTGAAAAGGATGCCCGGGGCAGATTCTTACCTTCGGCGGTGTATGAACCGTTACAGCGGATCGTGCGTCCCAGGAATGTTGCTAGGTCGTCGTTTCAAAGACATTTGGCGTTGTTCTGCGAGACAGATCACGGTCCAGTGTTGGTGAAAACTGGACGACGGAAAAATTACCGATGGCACTTTACCAATCCTCAATTGGTCCCGTTTGTTTGTTTGCGCGGCATCGAAGAAGGACTGATAGATGGTGAGGAATATTTCGGAAACATACGATAGTTGCCTATCACGTAAACCTCTCGACCGGTCGGTTCGCAGAGCACTGATTGGTCGTCTGTTGAACCTCGAGAACAGCCGTATGAGCCGTTCGTAAAGGCATGGAGGGGGTAGTTGCTTTTTGTCCTGCTGTCAGACCGAGCTAAGGACCTGACAAATCGTCGGAGCGCCTCACTCAAGGAGGAAAATATGTTCAGCCAATTTCTGCAGGACCAGGTAACGATAATCCACAAAGATGGCACCAAGCATGAGGGCATTCGGGCGACGGTTCAACGGGAGAAAGTCCTGACTGATGACGTTTCTGTCCCTATATTGACGGGCGAAACGCTTGAACGCTTGCTACCAAGTGGACAAAGAGACATTTTTTCAATCACAGACGTCCACCTTACCAAAGGGATGGGCGGTATCCCCGACTTTTACGAAATATTTGTGGAGCGAGAAGGTGGTCGTCAAAGTTCTCCAAACCAAGCTGGCGTCAATATCCACGTGTCAGACAGCCCTCAAGCGCGCGTGAACCTCAACTCAGTCGATAGTTCCAGAAATACAATCACCGTTGAAGTGGTGGATATATTTTCGCAGACACGAGAGCTGATCGCCGCATCGGTTCCAGAAGGGGACGTCCGCGACCGCCTGCTCTCTGAGGTAGACGAAATGGAGACCAGCCAACGAAATGGGGATTTCAAGACTGCCTACAAAAATTTCGTCGCATCCGCGGCCGACCATATGACTCTTCTCGTTCCAGTAATCCCAGGTTTGGCTTCCCTTTTGTGAATTTGATAGCCCCGGCGCGGGCAAAACCAATAGCGCTGTGTCTAGCCAGAAGCTCCACGACGTCAGTCCTGGCCCTTGAGATGTGAACGCGGGTTTGAATCGAGTAAGCCATCGTTTCACCCCTCCACCCGCCCGTCGGCCAGAACAAACCGCCCTGCCTCGTCGGAAACTCGGCCGTCCCGGAGCCTCCTCGGCAGCTCTAGCGACACGTCCACTCGGACCCCTTCCCCCAAGGCCTCCAGATTTAACGTGACCATGGCGCAGTGGAATCAGAGCGTGGCCTGGTAGCTGATAACGCGCACCCGGTCCTAGGGCAGCAGCTGCAGGCCTCAGGGTTTGTACCGGCGCCAGTCCTCGAAGGGGTCTCCAGCATCGCTGGGACCAGTCGGGTATGACGTAGTCAAAACGCCAGCCAACTTGTCCATGACGTATATCGCGCCTGGTCGGTTGGGCTTGCCCAAACCCAGGACCATTGCGGTGCCACCGCAAAAAACCGTGCGAATTCTCCGCACCAACCGAATGGATCGACTTGTGTCAGATGGTAACCGTCGCCAAGCGATCGGCGGGGAGGGAGTCTCCGGCAGTAGTACTTGGCGATTTACACTTGGGCAACTCGACTTGGCGGGAACGCCCTCTGAAAGCATCGTTCTCCATCTCCCCACCTCCACACTCTGCACCTGGATAAATCGACGTTCCTGGCATTGCTCGCGACCGGTTATTTCGCATCTCGCGTCGGCCCACCGTCGTTCGTGCACTCGAGACGGGTGGCCACTGCGGGCAGCGCAGGTTTCGCCGGCAATCGCCCCGCACTCAGTGCAACTCACGGTAGCTACTATGGGGTTGTCTGGATGATTGTACTGGTGCGCGTCGTCAAAGTTGATTCCCGTCGCCATGTTGCATCTCCTCAGTTGTGGGCATTCAAGCTGAAGCACTTAACACATCGCCGGTTGCTCATCGGCGATCAAACCCATCCAGGCCACGTCCAGGTCGGACAGCATCCAGGTGTCCTTGAAGGCGGCACCGGCCGCGGCGCTGCCCACCGGCGCGGCGTAGTTGCGGTTGGAGTTGAACGGCGGGTCCAAGTATTTGAGGTCAGCCGACGCGGAGCTGAGGCCGCGCAAGATGTCGAGGTTGTCCCCGGTCCAGATGGTGCGGTGGGCAAAGTTGGTCATGGTTGAAACGCGGCCACGCCAGTGTAGCGATGGCAGATTTCATTAGCAACTCTGCCATTTAGACGACTATCTACTCTCGGTGCCGTGCTTACGGCGACTGTCGGGACCGGCCCAGGGCGCGAAAAATGGCAGACTTCGTATTAAACTCGGACACCGCTAGGCCTGCCCCGTGACCACCAGCCTACGCTATTAGAGTGGGTAACCAAGGGTCAGCCGGACGCTATTCGGGCCTCGGCTTCGTCCTTATTGACTTCAATCCAGCCCAAACATGGACGCCGCGTCGTTCTGGTTTAGCCCTAGAGGTCTGGCCGGAAAGCCATCGGCCGGGTTTTGCACTACGCCAAACAGACGTATTACAGTCGTATACGGCGTGATAGTGTATGCAATACGTTTCAAAACCCCATCATTACATCGGTAATCGACGCCAAGAAAATATCGGCTTGGGGAGAATCGGGGTTCCCGGCCAGATTTCTAGAGGTCTGGCCGGAAAGCCATTGGCCGGGTTTTGCACTACGCCAAGCAGACGTATTACAGTCGTATACGGCGTGATGGTGTATGCAATACGTTTCAAGAACCCCTTATTACATCGATAATCGACGTTAAGAAAATAACGGCTTGTGGAGAATCGGGGTTCCCGGCCAGATTTCTAGTGGACCCACCGTTGCCCTAAACACGTACCAAGCACTGGAATCAGATCCACCGGGCGACCAACGTGGCAGATCACAACAGCTCTCGTACGCCCTGGGAGGTAGTCCGTAAGGGCTTGAGCAAATCCTTGCTGCCTATGTTCCACCCCTCGAAAAATTCTGTGCGCTATGGAGCGTGCATTCCGATTACACACTGAGCAAGCTTGTCCCCGATGGGCGAGGATTCTTTCTCATGATTTAGCGGGAGACCTAACCCAGCGCAATGGGAAGGATCCGCGTCCTCGTCATTTGTGACCGCTTGCGGATCCTCAACAAAACTCAAAGACAGTACCCTAGATTTTGCCGTCCCAACGACAAACTCGGCGAACCCGGAACCTGGGGGGCGGCTTTTCATGCGGCAGAGTCGTTTTGCTTCGCAGATCTGCTCAATCTCCGATAGGTTATGCAACGCAGGGCACTTTGGCCAATTGACGGATAACTCCGATTCGGCTTCACGCTTTTTGTTAGCCGGGCGTAACCTAAATGCAGCACCATCTACCTCAGGCTGATCCCCATCAAGTACGTGCCTATCTCTAACGAAACGCAAAACATGGCTATCGTCCGGCAAATCTTTCCTGCTCATGCGCGTCAGACCGGGGCCAACCCTTGCTCCTGGATGTTCTTTATGGCTTCTATAATCGTTCGCCGTTCATACGCCTCTGGGATTTGTCCACCTTCAAAGATAGCTATTTCGACCACGCCATCACCAAGAAATTCAACGTTGATGCGATCCTTCCCCGGCTTACGCCACACGGCACGAAGGTTTCCATCATCGACCAGAATCAGGCTTGCTTCCTCCCATTCAGGCACCATGTTAACGAATTCCCAGAAATCTCCTTCTGATGAAGGCATTATCTCGACGCCGTCAATTTCACCGTCCGCACGAAGGTACTCGATCCGGGTCTGGTAAGTTGTTAGTTGCTCAGGAAGTAGCCAATTCGGACTAGAAACAGCCATGCCCGCGAAAGATGTTGTGGTCAGTGCAAAGGACCGGACGTACGACACAAAGGTATTGGCAACGGTGTCCGGGGTCGATTGGCGCTCGGCTGGGCTCTTTTCACTCACGATGGTGCCAAAGCGGGTGACGGGGACCCTGCTTTCTACTAAGGCACGGCCGACGTTTGTCCCGCCCGAATTCGCTAGAACGGCCACGTAGGCAGTTCGAGATGTCGGAATCTCCCGAAGTCCCGTGTTTACGAAACTGATAATGTCTAGGTTCGCCGACCGTGCCCGTTCGCGGGTTGTCGAGCAATCAACGCTTCCGCTTGCCATACTAGCCACCAGTTTGAGCCCAAAATGCTTGCCAATCTCGATCTATGATGCCGAAGGCCTCCAGTGTACGTTTTGGAACCTCGAACTGAAACTGGGCTTGTGATTCGTGTATTCGGATTTGGCGGCGCATAATATAGGTCAGCACCTTCAGGTGCTGGTTACTCATTCGCACCGTGCCCAGGTCTATCGGTTGCGTAGCCTGCCCGTCAGACTGCACCGGACCCCGTACATAAAATTGCAAGTTAGCCCCCCAATCGCTCATGGAGAGCCCTGTAGAATCCGAATAAACGTCAAAAGGTTCAGACATAGATTTCCCTACCTCTGCCGCGGTTGTGAGATGCTACTCAGGCAAGGAAAATTCGTCAACTAATTCGTTGCTAACGGATTCCCGATACCCAACCAGTTTCTGCCGCAAGCAAAATCCAGCATTCCGTTTCCTAATCGTAGCATGTAAACGGCATACCAATCACGTTCTTGCTGGTTCAAATGAGGACTTGCTGATGGAGGAACCACTGGAGGTTCTATCAACCTGGCTGGTTCGCTTTTGGCCGCAATGGTTTTTGCAGCGCCTATCGAAGCTCGTAAAATGTCAAGGGCGGCGGCAAAACGTACCACTGGGTGTCGAAGTCCAGGGAAAATGTCCGGTTAAGTGTTCAGCATAAATGTCACTCGGTTAGGCCGGGATGGTAACAGATGACGACGTGGAGGAAACCACCCGGCGCTGCCGCGTTGGAGGACCCTCGGCATCCAGGTATTTCTTGATGGTGCTCCTGTGGATTCCCAGTTCCCGTTCAATCGCTCGAAGAGACATCCCTTTGCGCCTGGCTTTCTGAATCGCCTTCCACCGCTCCTTCTGGAGGAAAGTCGGCTTGCGCGCGGAGGATGCTGCAGGCTTGCTGGCTGAGGCTACGTCGTCAATCATCATCCTTGGATCATTACCGTCCTCTGACCGTGAGTGCAGCGGTTCGAGAGTTTCTATCCAGCGTTCGCCCAAGCCGTCGACACCGGAGGTTGGGACCGGAACACTGGCGGAACGCCCGTGGCCGTTTCGGAGGAATACGGGACTGGGGGGCGCCTCTTGGGCAGCAAGGATGCGCCCTTCATGCCATACCGACAGCCGGCCGTCCAGTCCCTCCAGGACCTCCACGCCTGCCCCGGCATAGCTGGGGCGTTCCGGCCCTGGCAGCAACTAGAGGGTGTCCAGCTGGAACCTCACCGTGTTGTCCCTGGCCACCCTCCTGCGGTGTTTGAAGCACAGGATCTTTTCCAGGCACAGCTCCGGGTCCAGAGGCCGGAATGCCGGCTCAGGGTATTGCGGCGGAATCTGGGAACGCCGGTTGTATCGCGGCAGGAACTGCTCCAGCACGGTGTTGGCCTGTTCAATGGTGGTCGCACCAGCCAGGCGAAGTTCCGTGATCAGCCGATCCTGAAAGGTGCCTGCCGTTCGCTCCACGCGACCTTTTGCTTGGGGCGACTGGGCGAAAATCATTTGTATCCCGAGCTCGTCCATGGCCCGGCTGAACTGGGTTGGCATCCCGGGGAAGCCGGAGCCGGGCGTGTGCTTGAAGACGGCGTGCCGGTCGGTGTAGAGGACGACGGGTACGCCGAGACGCTGCACGAGACCCTGGATCAGCACGAAGTAGTTGCGACTGTCTTCCTGCTCGCAGAAGCGGGCGTCAACCACCGTACCGGTGGCATCACCCACTGCGACCAGCAGCGCGAACGGCGGCGCCTGATCCCCCAACCACGGGTGGTGACTGCCGTCCATCTGGATCAGCATGCCCTCCCGGGGCATGCGCTGGCGGCGGACCCGGTGCTTGGGCGGACGCCTTCGCCGTGGACTACTCAGCCCGGCGTTGACCAGGATACGCCGCAGGGTGGTCCGGCCGATGTCGATGCCGTCTCGCTCGCTCAGCAACTCGCTGAGATGGGTGTGGTTGGCTCCCTCGTACCTGGTCTTGGCCAAGTGCACCACGTCGGCGATCACCGCATTGGGTGTGGCGTTGGCTGGCCTGCGGCCCCGGTGGCCGTGAGCGACGGCGGCGGCTCCTTCCTCCCGGTAAGCCGCCAAGATGCCCCTGGTGTGGCGAGTGGTGACACCCATCAGGGTGGCCGCCTGGTCCAATGCCATGTGCTCATCGAGCAAACTGTTCAGGACCTAAAGTCTTGCCTGTTCTTTTGGATTCAAAGTCACATTCTCCATACGGTGAATATGACATTTCTGCTGGCCAGTTAGTTAGGACGCTTTCGCTGACCGTCGGCAGTTTTTAACTGCTCAAATTATACCCGGGAGGCCCTTTGTGACTCAACCGCAAACGCGGGGTTGTGGCATTGTTCAAGTAGGAAAATCCTTCATTGCAGAGAGGGTAGGGCCGTTTTCCTCCACGTCTTTTGGGCTGTTGTCCGGGGGGCCTACCCCCGGAACGCAGGGCACAATTTTGGCATCACGACATCGGATACTCCGTAGCTGTCCCCTGATGGCCTGTGACGGCTATTTCGCGATTCAACGGGATATTTATCTGGGGAAATCGAAAACAGCGTCCCAAGGCTTGATTGTGCGATTTTCAGAGAGATTGGCGACTTCCACGCGGCATGAATTTTCCGACACTGAAAATGGTGCTCGGTGGTGCCGGCAGCGGTCGAAAATGGGCCAAGCCCAGAAAAACGTATTCCGTCACGTAGATGAGCGATTTCAGCCTCGACTCAGGTGATCATCGAGTAGCGAAATCGCCTCAGTTCGTATAGAGCTGAAATCAACGGGTGTATAATCTCAATTTATGTTGGTCAGTCAGTTGGAGTCCGCAATGTCGAATTTCGAAGATTTTTCGCGACGGTTAAACCCGAATCCACCGATGGACACGGACTGAGGGAGTGAGAACACTGGAAGGGGGTGTGAGGAAATTACAAACGCGATGGCCCGGGCTCGAATTCGGGTAGAGGGGGGTTGGCGGCGGTCTGCAAGCGTTTTTGGGGGCGACGATGTCGGCCTACAGTGGTTGTTACGAGCGAGATGGCGGGATAAGACGCAGCAAGAGATGCTCGCGGACCGAGCTGGTGCGAGTTTGCGGGGACGTTCAGTTGGCCGGATGGCGGGTCAGTGGCGGTCGTGCGCCGTCAGGAGGGGAGAGGCAGCGCTCGGAATCTAGCGAGGGCGCCACTGAACTGGGCTTCCCAGGGCCAACGCTGGGGCAGATGCAAAGTGAGGCGGCGCGCCGAGCGGGTGAGCCTTCCGGCCATGGAAAAGAAGCGGCGTCGCAGGGTCTTGGTGGTCACGATCTGCTCGCCCAGACCGATGCGCGCCGTCCAGCGTGCCAGGTTGTGGGCGATCACCTGCACCGCCAGCCAGGCGCCGTTGGCGGGGAAGCGGCCCGAGGGGAGATGGTTCAACCCCACGCCGTACTTGAGGTCTCGGATGGCGTTCTCGATCTCGGCGTGGCGCCGATGGTCGGCCTCCAGTTCCAGGGTTTCCCCCTCCCGGTCGGTGATGAAGCCGTGATAGCTGTAGGTGGCGAAGAGGGCCAACTGGGAACCGGGCGTGGGCTTCACGCGCCGGACGATGAGCCGCACCGGCGCGGCGTCCGGCTTGCTCTGGAAGGGAGTGTAGCTGGTTTCGGCCACATCGGCGGCGCCCTCCATCCAGTAGGGGATGGGCGTCCAGTCCTGCTCGGGTATGGCCTCGATGAGACTGCGCAGGCGGGCGTGCTGGCGGACGGTGATGGAGAAGCGGACATCCATCCGGCGGCAGGCGGCGACGATGGCGTGGGTGTAGAAGCCGCTGTCGGCCCGCACCGTGAGTTGTCCCCTGGCCCCGGCGTAGCGCACCCGCCCCACCGTCTCCCTCAGGAAGTGGGCGGCACCCCGAGCGGTGTTGGCCCGGCCCTCGCGCAGCCGGGCCATCAGCACGTCGCCGGTGCCAGCGGCCACGGCCAGCAGCGGGTGATAGCCTCGCTGGCCGGTGTAGCCGTGGTCGCGCGCCCCCTCCTTGGCCAGACCGTATGTCTCGCAGATCGTCGAATCCAGGTCGATGGTGAATGGCGCGTCGCCGGGTCCGGCCCCAGCCGACCAGGCCCGGGCCAGCAGCTCGCGGCTGACCCGATCCAATTGGCGGACGTGGCCCCCACCGGAAGCTGCGCAGGAAGGTCCCCAGGGTGGATGGCGCCTTGACTACGCAGCCCAGGGTCTGGGCGGTTCCCCCGGTGCGCAACACGTCGGCGTCGTCAATGCAGTCGCCGCCAGCCAGCGCCGACGCCACCAGGGTCAGCATCTTGTCGCCCGGGTTCGCCCGCCCCGGCGCATTGCCCAGGTCCAGGTGATGGTCAACCAGTTCACGCAGACCCAGGTGCTGGGCCAACGTGACCGGAAGGAGCAGCCCAGCATTGGCCACCAGGCGGCGGTCGTCGAAGGTGATTTGGATGCGGTCGGGATGGTCAAGTGGTAGCATCTGTTGGGTGCTCCTTGTTTCGGGTCGGTTTGCTGTCTCGCAAATCATTATCCCCGAAGCACAGGAGCACTTTCTTACCCCTTCAGCACACCGCGACACTCATATCTTCGGTGGATTGGGGCTTAGAATCGGTCGACCAGGATGTTCTGGACCCTCGCAATTTGCAGCAATTGTTGAGGCGGAGATTAGAGATTTCGACCATCTTGGGCGATCAAACGTTGAGCGATGCAGCATTCGAATCCTTGATAGCGGCTAAATCCGCAGCGGGATATTACATACGCGCGTTAGATATTGCCGGTGACCTCCAGGCGCAGACACAAGATCGGGCCATCGACTCAACAAGATATACGGATGCTTGGGCGTACCTTGATGGGCACAGACCACAAATCAGCCAAGATCCGCGTTGTTTGAACCTTTTGTTCAATTACTGGTGGCAGTCGAAAACGGGACAACGATTGTTTGAGCGCGAACGAACCCGGCTACCTTTTAGCGAGGAAGAATGGTTGTATCTATTGCAATTGGTTAGGGATACCAGGTCGCTGGGTTCTTACCGAGATCTTGCCTTCGCGTTTCTGGAAGCTATTGCCCTTTTCCACTTTCACCAGGTGCCTCGTGCGGTGCAGCTATTCAAGGAACTCGAGCCGGACTCCCAACATATGCGCGGTCGCCGTAGGATCCAGAAATTCTTTCTGGCTGCAGACAGGGCCGGCATGCCCATGACCTATCACGGGAACGTTCGCTGGGTCAACGCTGAAGGACGCCTGGGAGACGTATACGTCGAGGAGCTGGGCTGCGCAATCCCATTTTTGCCTATGGATTTTGGCAGGCCGGGAATACGTCGTGGGGATTCGTTAGGGGAGTTCCACACCGCTTTCAGTTATCGCGGCGCCATAGCAGACCCACCAAATCGAGCGTAATGGCGGCGTGAGCATGGTGCAGCAGGGTGTCGATGGCTTGTGGCTGCGGGTGATTTCTCTCCGCGAGGAGATTCAACGGCGATGCTCTAGCGTTTCGGGAGTTAGGAGGCCGTTTGGTGAATTGTCCCTACGAACCCCCAAGCTCTACCCACGGGAACTCGCTTTTTACCAAGCGATCACTTGGCTCTACGCATTTTACATAGAGGCAGGGCCGGTGACGTTTCGCTTCCTAATGGAACGGTTCTCGATATACGGGTTAGCGGACGAAGGAGTCCTACCGGCACATTACGCTGACGTCCGACAGTTGAGAACGTTTCTTCAACACAATCTTGATTTAGATTCGGTTCGGGACGTTGAGGTCCAACGTGCTTGCGAGCGTTGGTTTTTGTCCAGTTGTGGGTCTTCCGTGCCGGACCGCGAATCGGAGTGGTCGGCCTGCTTGACGAACATTCTCAATGCATCTGAGTCGTTTTTGTGCTTGTTGATAGAGTGCGTGCGAGGGATAGAGAAGGACGACGCGGTCGACGCAATAGTAGAGCAATGGAAAGCAAGATTGAGCAGATATCATCCCAAGCACGAATTTGAACGGGTTGTCAGGATAGTCACGCACAACATAGGGCAAGATTCGTTAAACCCCGAAATCATCGCGACCCGTTATTATGATCGTTGGGTTGATGCCCTTAAGTCCAGGGACGAGCCGTATATCTTCGACAAAGAAGCTGCCAAGCTGATCGAACACACGTTGTTGAGTGACTTAGATCCTCCGATTCCGATTACCGGCGACGACATAATTCGGGAGTTCGGTATCCCACATGGGCAAGAAGTTGGGAGGCTATTGAGGCGAGCGCAAGCCATTTATTACAGTCAACCGACTGGCGGGGACGAACTAATTACGTTGATAAAACAAGCGGAAGGATATTCGTCTTCAGCCGGATGAATTCGTTCGTTGCCAATGCCGCTCCCACGGAGGCAGTGGACAGAGCGAATGGCAAAGCGTCTGGTCGGTTGCTGCAAAGCTACGGTGACCTTCGTTGCTTGGCGTTCGGATGCAACTAGTCGGCGATGCACTTCATTTCAGACTCAGGGAGAGGGCCGTGGGCTCCAGACAAATAGCTGGCCAGTCTCAGGGTGAACAATCCTGCCAAAGTTAAGAAGGTTATTCTCATCGACACGGCCGCGGACGGGTTCCGGCTACGGCGCGGCTGCCGCCACGGTTCAATAGTTTTCGTTTCGCTTTTCATGTTCTTGCTCCGGAACTGCGTTTCGCGGCGCCAGTCCCACAACAATCTGCGTGGCCACCATCATCGTTAGCCTGCCCAGGAACAACAGTGCGTCCGGCAGCGAGTAGAAGGTGATGAATCCGCAGGACATCACCACGGCGATGTAAAGCGCGGCCGTTCGTCGGTCGGCGATTCGTTCAGTAGTCGTCACACCAGCCTCCGTTCGAAATCGACCACACGCGGAGCACCTCCACCCTCTCGTCGAACTCCGCCGAACCGAACGCCGTCACGTCCCTGAGTTCCACGATGGTTTTGCGGTGGAATCTCAGCGAGCCGTCGTCGTCGCACGACTGGCAGACGGTCTGCCAGCCCACGCCGTCCTCTCCGCTGCCCACCAAGAACAACTCGTCCTCGGGTATGTGGTCCCGCCGGCAACGGGAGCATCTCCCCATCTTGAGCTGATAGGCGCGTTGATATGTCGTCACTGGTTCCCTCCTGGGCCGTTGCGTCAGGCCGGCATCTCGCCGATGCGGAACTTGCGGGTCCCGCAGACCACACACGTGGATCTGGCCGCCAGGCGGCCGTTCTCCATGGTCACTTGCTCGACGTCGTTGCTGTTTGTCTTCTCCCTGTCAAGGGCGGCGGTAAAACGTACCGCTGGGCTGTCGACGATCGAGCCGCCCACGTGGTCCACTTTACCGCCGCCCTTTACAGATCATGAGGTCGGTTCGTTTTGGAAACAGCCAGCCTCGATATTGGCAGCCGCCGCGGCACTAGCGGTGAAAGCAACCGTTTTGGTTCGATCCAATGGGCATCCGATTCCGGGATTTATCTCCATTGTGACTCGACAGAACAGGCAAGCGTTGAAGCAGGCTAAGAGGTGGATGCCCGCCGAAGCGCAGACCAAATAACGCGATCTCAGGCCGTTTTTCGCCAGAAGACGTGGGCGGATGCCTCCAAGCATCGAAAATGCTGCGAGAGCTCGCATTTGTGCCCTTTATGGCGATTTTTGGGGACGATCGGACGGCGGTTATCAAACCTTTTTGGCCGACGACATCACATCCATACGGCAGTTGGAACTCCTGTAGGGACACGAGTGCTAGCTGGCCAACGTAAGCCGCGTCATGTGGTTCAGCTCTCCTCTCTGCCGCGCCACCTCTTGTTCGCCTTAAGGCACATGCGTCCGCTGGTGCGCCACCGCTGGAGCGACGGCGCATGAGGTAATGGCTTCCGCTGGTCAGGGGCGCGGCTATCGGCGTCAGCGATGCGGGCCGGATCCTCTATGAAGTCAACCGCGTTATGTGTGAAGACAATCCTCTGTTCATGTTCGTGACCCTGTTCTTTGGGGTCTTTGACCCGGTCGATGGCTCGCTTACCTACGCGAACGCTGGCCATCCGGCGCCGTTGCTTTACCGGTCGGCCGGATCCTCCGTTGCGCTGGAACCGACCGCTGACGCCGTGCTGGGAATCATGGAGGATGAGGATTACGCTGTTTCGCAGGTCAAGCTGCTCCCTGGAGATGCTCTGTTCCTGTTCAGTGATGGGGTGCCGGAGGCTATGAACGGTTCGGGTGAACTGTTCGGGTGGGAACGGATGCACCATGTCCTCGACAACGTCGGCAATGTGGACGCAGAGAAATGCTGCCATCTGATGGTTGATGCTGTACGTGGTTTTGCCGGCGGGCAGGTTCAGTCTGACGACATCACCTGCATGGTTCTGAAGCGTCTGGGTTAGGAGTTTTGTCTTGGAGAGGCTTGAATTCGGAATGCCGGCGGTGGAAGTCGATCTGGTCGTGATCGCTTCCCGAATTGAAGAGTTCGGTGAGTGTCAGGGCTGGGACGGCGTGTTGGTGATGCGGGTCAACCTGGTTCTTGAGGAACTGGCCCTCAATGTCCGGGACTACGGTGTCGTGGATGGCCGTCGTTTCGATATCCTGATCGATTCGTGTCCGTCGTCCGTAAAGATTGATTTCGCGGATGACGGGCTGCGTTTTGACCCGACTGTGGAGGCGCCGGAGCCGGACGTTGAATCTGGTATCGATGGCCGTTCTGAAGGCGGGTTGGGTGTCTATATCGTCAAGGCCATTACTGACGAGTTGGCCTACTCCTACGAGATGGGTAAGAACCGGCTCACGATGTCGGTTGCCCGGTCCGGCTAGTCTGCTGAACGGTCGTCACGGATCATCTGCAGGAGGGGCTCGGCGGCTCGCATTGCCTGGTCGGGCTTGCTGAATCGGCCCGATACCCGAGTCCGGTTGGGCTCCGTCACCGGGGCTGAAACTCCGGCGATCTGGATGGTCGCGTCTTGGTGTATCAGGATGGCGAGGATCCCAACTTTTGCCCCATGTTCGGGTGGTCCGGTGAAGTGCCATTCGATGGTGGCGTTGCCGTCCGGACTTATGGAAATGATCGCTCCGTGGGGGCAATGTTGTGGTGGCGATGAAACCGGCCAGGTGGGCTAGGGATGCCTGTGATACCGGCACTTCATCTGGGTCGTCGGCGAGTTCCTTGAGGATGTAGTAGAGCCGTTCTGCGGCCTCAGGATGGCCGGCCTTTTCCAACGCCTCGGCGGTGTAACGGGCTGCTGGGTTCCTGACCTCTGCCGCGGTTTTCTCAAGGTCGGCAGCAACTGTTTCGGCGGTTGTGTTGGGGTCGTTGTCGTAGGTCTCGATACCGTAACCGATGCGTCTTTGGAAACGTGTCGCGGCGTGCCAGCGGAGGTCTCGGGCGTCCAGAGAATCGTCTGGACATGGGGCCATTGATGCCAGCCTGAGGCATCCATAGGTTGATGCCTGAGCGGCCTGTTCGGGGTCGCTGCTACGTCCGTCTGCGTCGAGAAACAGGTCGCCCTTGCTGAACCTCAGGGCCCTCCTGATGTCGGCCGCGTTGCGGAGCGTTCGGGCTATCAGGTCGTCGTCAAAGGTTTTGGTTGTGTTCTCTCTACGGGGGATCGGCTGCGGTTCGTGCATGATCATCGCTCCTGCGATTTCGGGTTTTCTTGGCCGGAAAACCAGCTCTGTTTGCCGCGCTGGTAGGGCGTATTTTTGAGCCTTCGCGGCATCAATTTACCGGCTCGAGGAGGGGCGGTTTTAGGGTGGTATGCCGGTTATTGAGACAGATAATCGCTATAGACGGGTACTGGTTCGCTACCTAAAACAGCGACACGGCGTTGGCCGAGCGGATGTCGCTTTTTTGAGTATGAAAAGCCCGACCTGAGCACAGTCTCAATAAAACCGGACAAAAACAGAACATTTGTACATTGTTGAGCACTACGCAAAGGTAAAACGGCGACTCCTGGTTGACGGGACATCGCCCGATTGCGGCCCCTAGAAATCTGGCCGGAAACCTCGATTCTCCCCAAGCCGTTATTTTCTTGGCGTCGATTACCGATGTAATAATGGGGTCTTGAAACGTATTGCATACACTATCACGCCGTATACGACTGTAATACGTCTGCTTGGCGTAGTGCAAAACCCGGCCAATGGCTTTCCGGCCAGACCTCTAGGGGGTTGTAATAGGAAACGTGCCTATTTGTGTATAAAAAATGGACACCTGGTTGGCTAGTACGGGTGTTCTAATTTTGGCAATTCTGCGGGTCTGGGGGGTGAATTACTGCGTGGGTCGGTGATGGAAATTCGGGTGAGTAAAAGCGGGTGGTTGGGGCTGACCGGAGTCGTCTGGTTTTGGGTGGGTGGACGTGTGGGAGGTTAGATCGGAGATCCGTTGTCGGGTGCGATTGAGGCGGAGTTTTCGGAAAAGGGTCATGGAGAGGTAGAGGACCAGTGTGGCGATGAAGGGCAGGTTGGACTTGGGAATACGTGGCTGGTTTGGTCGGGGCGGAGATCGTACTGGGACAGCTCCTCGAAGAACTGGATCGGGTTTATCAACCGGGCTGGTGTCTAGGGTTTAGTTTTTCGGGGTCAGGGCCAGGCCTTGGGTTTCGCCCATCGGGAAGCAGCAGGGGTGTGCGCCGAGGTGGTGGGGTGTTCCGCCTTCTAGGAACGATATGTTGTCGTCGGCGTCGACGATGTAGTCGTCGGTGAAGTGGACGCCTTCGGTGTCGAAATGGCTGTCGAAGTAGTCGTGGAATGGGCTGTAGTTCCAGAGTAGCGGAGGGTCGATGACGTCGATCAGCGCTTGGGTGTACTGGCCGATGGCGTCGATGTGTCTCCGGTCGTAGTGAAGTGGACGTGCGTAATAGTTCGAGACGCCCATGGCCTGCCCGTCGTAGGGGAGTTTTCCCAGCGGTGTGGTTGGTTCGCCGAATATCTCCAGGCCGGGTACTGTGATCATGCGGAGTGTTCCGGCTTGACGTTTTGCTGAAGCGAGCCACTGTGGTTGGCGATGAAGGCGTCGAAGTTCTCCCCGGTCTGGTTCAGGCTGGGGGCGATGTAGTCGTCGCCTTCGGAGTACAGTTCGACCATCTCGGTGAACTGGCATTTGTCTTCGTAGGAAAGATCGTCCCAGTGGTTTAGGGTGTAGCCGGCTTCGATCGCCTCTTCGACGTAGGGATGGTTGGTGAAGCCGTTGCGGTAGTACTCCCCTGCGTTTTTGATGGAGCGGTACTCGCCGGATTCTGTTTCGTGAACCTCGAAGGCTAGGGCGCCGAGGTTTTTGGCGTGTTCGGTGACACTGGCTACTTGGTCCGAGTTGAGCATCCGTACCATGACGGTGTGGTTTTTCATGTTTGAGTTGCTCCTCTTTGGTGGCGGGTTGGGGTCGTTATCGGTAACCCCCCGCGTATACGGGGCGACCTACGTTCCCGAGAGCGTAGGTGGGATCCTCTCCGCTGAGCATTCGTATGGTAAACCCCCGCGTACGCGGGGCGACCTTTTTTTCTTGGTTCGGCGGCAATGCGGGTGTCGGTAAACCCCCGCATACACGGGGCGACCGCGATCGTGCGGTGGTATGAGCGCATCTGTAAGGGTAAACCCCCGCGTACGCGGGGCGACCCTGTTTCCTGATGTTAATTCTGCCTCGTTGTGATACTGACTGCTTGTATGGCACTACGTGGATGCTTCGTTGGTCTTGCGGGTTGCTCGTTTGGTGTTGATGGACATGGCGTGGATGTAGATTCCTTTGGGTATGGGTGTGGGTGTGGTGATCTGAAGCCACCCCGTTTTCGTCCGATTTTGATGGGTGTGCGGTGCATCGGTGCTGAGGCCGTAAATCTGCTATCCGATCGTGCTGAGAAATCGCTATAGAGGGTACAAATACGAGCTGTGACGGCGTTTTTGGGGGTTTGACGTGTAATGACACCTTTTGGCCTTAAAACCAGGCTGAGAGTTCGTGTTTGTGGGGTCGGGGCTTGGCTGGTTTTCCAGTGCCGGCGGCGTGGGGTGCTGGTGGCCCGGGGCGATGACGGCGGTGGGGTTCTAATCCATTGGATGGGGTGACGTAAACTGCCCCGGCGTGTTTGGTGTTGCCGGCGCCGTTGGTTGGTTGGCCTGCAATCACTTGCCCAACCGCCGCCGAAAGGGCCGGATGTCGAGTGCTGACATCATCACCTGCATCAGCGCTCCTGCTCTTGGCTGATGACCTTCTTGATCGCTTCCACAAGGGCGAGCCAGTCCGTGTTGTCGAGTTCCTCCATGCACCTTTTGGTGATCATTGCGGTTACGAGTTCGTTGTCGTTCCGAATTTCGGGCGGTATTGCGGCTATCAACAACACGTCGTTGATCATGTGGTGGGCTTGTGGAACGGTTGCCATGAATATTGCGATGGACCGCTGGTGGTTCTGGTTGGTATACGATTCGTACGGCATGGGTATTTAGAGATCGTTCCGGGCGATGCTCTCCGCGCCGTTTAGGATCTCGATGATGACTGACTCCGTGTCGAGCGGGTTGCCCAAGTGAGTGTTTTCGATCGTTGGGGGTTGTTGCGTCGACGGGTTGGCTGGTTCCTTCCGTTCTTCCTGCTCGGGCAGGTGTGGTGAGCCGATGAAATGGTAGTGCGGAGTTCTCTCCGGGTTGAGCCGGTTTGGCAGGTGTCGGCTGACTTGGCTGGCGTCCCAAAACGTGATGGTGTCGGTCTGCTCCCATGGTGTCAGCCGTGGTGCCATTATCTCGATGTAGGCAAGCATTACTTCCTCACCGAGCTTCTCGAATAGGTCGTGGGCGATGTCGGCTCTGCTCATCGGTCTGGTCGGGTCGTACATGGCGTTGCTCTCTCACTTTTGGGGTCGTCATCCGGCGTTGGTGCGGTGTCGTTCCGAGTACGTTTCGTATAGTGCCTGGCATGCTTCCGTGAACGTTTCGTTCGGGTACACATTTTCCGGCAGGTCGCCCAGCTCTCCGAGGTTTTCGGTTGATGGCAACAGGTATCCGCGCCAGTGGTGTGGTGGCAGGTTGTCTTGCTCAAAGGTCGCGGTCATGTAGGGGATTGACGGGTTGTTGCCTACGGCGAAGTTGACCTCGTCGATGAGATCGTTGCCTTCCGTGTCGGTGGGCCACCTGGTGGTTTCGTCAAGGTCGGACTGGTCCCACAGAGCGTCGGGGTCCAGGATGATCGAAAGCGGCGACTGGGCCATCATCTCGTGCAGTTGCTCTCTGGTGTGGCCCGGTCCGTGGCATCTGGTTTCCCTGAGGAGTTTTTTGACCGCTTGCCGCACCGTTTCGGCGGTGGTTGTGTATCGGGCCGACGCCATCTCTACCAGTGCCTTGGCTTCAGGTGGCGTCAGCCAGATGATTACCATGACGCTGGTTGCTTCTGTTTCCTGATGTTGATCCTGTGCCATTTTTATCCTTCTGCGGCTCTGGCCGGCGATGGTCTCTAGGACCTGCGTCAGATCCTCGGGTACCCGTACATCCGGGAGACGATGCTCTATCTACTCTCTGCTACTCGCGGGCGTTGAACGGGGCCCGCTAAGCATTCTTCGGCGCGGGCTCCGGTTCCTTCGGCTTCCTCGTCCAGCTGATGATGCCTTCTGCGGTTTTAACCTCGAAGTGGTCTCTATGCGGTCTCGAGCGTTGCTCGCGCAGGAATTTTCTGGCCATGATATCGAGTTCCGTTTGGAATGCCGTGTCCTCGTCGCCGAGGGCCCGGTGGGCGCTTACGGCGCATTTCAAGCGTTGTTCCCATGTCTCCGTCAACTGGTGGCTGGCGTATTGATTTGACATATGGACCAGCAGGTCGGTCAAGCTTTCGGCGTCGCCCGTGAACTGGTCCGACAGGGTGGCGACTACGTGGTCGCCGTGTCCGCGTACCAGCAGGTCGGTATCGACCCACTGTCGTTCTGTGTCACCGTCGTAGTCCAGTGGTCGTATTTCCACCAGTAGACTGATACTTCGTACGCGAGCCGGGTTGGGGTAACGTCTGAGGGCTTGGGCGTTGGGTCGCGGCCGGCCGGGCAGTTCCTGCTCTTGTACTTTGCCGTCTTGTCCGACGAGGCGTACCGCTTTGGGGACAATCAAAACGGTGGTGCCGGTGTCGTAGTGTCCGGATACTGGCGCGAGGCCAGCGTCTGGGTTCAGGTAGAGTGCTCTGGCGAATGATGCGTTCACGGTTTCTTCGCAGTCCGTCTGCGTCATCTGCCCCGCTCGACATTTGCCGTTTATGTTCAGCCGTACGCCTTTTCCGCACGTATAGGCTGGATGTGATCCGGCCGCTTCCTGGGCGTCCATTGTGGTCTGGAAGTTTCTTGCGCCGGTGATCTCTTCCAGCTTTTCAACCGCCCTCTGGACGGCGGTTTCGGTCTGTTCCTCAATCTCGGCTTGGGCGAGTTCGCCGAGGATGAGGTATGGGATATCCTCGTGGGCAAGGAACTGACACCCTAGAAATCTGGCCGGGAACCCCGATTCTCCACAAGCCGTTATTTTCTTGACGTCGATTACCGATGTAATGATGGGTTTTTGAAACGTATTGCATACACTATCACGCCGTATACGACTGTAATACGTCTACTTGGAGTAGTGCAAAACCCGGCCAATGGCTTTCCGGCCAGACCTCTAGAGCGGCTTCATCGCTGAGCTTGAGGCGCGGTGTGACCGTTGCCCATACGTTCATGCCGAAGTGTTGCCATTGGGCGTCTGGATCTGGGGCGCTTAGGTGTCGGCTTCGCCAGTCGGGGTATCCCGGTATTGGCGGGACGCTGAACTCGACGCCCAGTGCTTTGATGGCGGGAGCTGGATTGCCATGCAGATTGGGTGATTTCTTCGTCTCGGGCTGTCCAGCCAGCGGCAGCCTCTGCTGATAGACGAGCAGCCGGTCCTGCTCCTTCGTGTTGCCGATGCTCGGTTGCCACTTGACACCGTCCATGATCACGGGTTGTTCCCAGTTCCGGAGCAGCATCGTGAGTACTCGTGCCGGGTGGTATGTCGTCTGGTAGGAGACCGTTCGTTTGTTGATGGTCGCGTTTGTGGTTGCCGGCTCTTTGGGGGACGTTGCTGCGTCGCGGGATGTCTCGACTTTGAGCTGGTTTCCGCGCAGGTCTGCCAGTCGTTTCACAAGCTGGCCGATTTCGAGACCTTGTAGCCTTGGCTGTGTCTGCATCGTCTTTCTGTCTTCCTGGTGGGTTGCGGTTCTTTCCGATGGTTTTCCCTTCCCGTTTGCCGGGAGGCCGGTGGAGTGACTCATCCCAGCGCGTCTCGTCGGCGTGCCGGGATTGGGTTGCCTTGTTGCGGTTTGAACCTCTGCTACTCCAGCAGCTTCGTGAAGACGCCGGCGCCGACGGTGCGTCCGCCCTCGCGGATCGCGAAGTGCAGTCCTTCTTCCATTGCCACCGGTGTGATGAGTTCGATCGTCATGGTGATGTTGTCGCCTGGCATCACCATCTCGATTCCGTTCGGGAGGGTGATCTTGCCCGTCATGTCGGAGGTCCGGATGTAGAACTGGGGCGTGTAGCCGTCGAAGAACGGCGTGTGCCGGCTTCCCTCCTGCTGACTCAGCACGTAGACCTCGGCTTCCGCCCTGAGGTAGGGCTTCATCGAGCCAGGGGCGACCAGGACTTGCCCGCGTTCGACCTCTTCCCGATCCACACCCCGCAGCAGTACTCCGACCGCATCGCCGGCCTCTGTGGTGCTGAGCATCTTGTGGAACATTTCCAGGCCGGTCGCCACAGTTCTGCGGACGTCGCCGGAGCGGATGATTTCGACTTCCTGGCCGACGTTCAGCATGCCGCGTTCGACCCGGCCGGTTACGACGGTGCCGCGGCCCTTGATCCCGAATACGTCCTCGATCGGCATGAGGAAGGGCTGGTCCGTCACCCTGGTCGGCTGGGGGATGTATTCGTCCATTGTGGTGACCAACTTCCGAACACCCTTCATGGCTTCAGCGTCGCCCTCGAGGGCCTTGAGGCCGCTTACTCTGACGACGGGTGTGTCGTCGCCCGGGAAGCCGTAGCGGTCGAGCAGTTCGCGTACTTCCAGCTCGACCAGTTCCAGGAGTTCCTCGTCGTCCATCATGTCGACCTTGTTCAGCGCGACGATGATCGAAGGGACCTCCACCTGCCGGGCCAGGAGGATGTGTTCGCGGGTCTGGGGCATCGGCCCGTCGGGGGCGGATACCACGAGGACCGCCCCGTCCATCTGGGCGGCGCCGGTGATCATGTTTTTGATGTAGTCGGCGTGGCCCGGGCAGTCGACATGGGCGTAGTGGCGGTTCTCGGTCTCGTACTCGACGTGGGCGATGGCGATGCCGCTAGCCATTTCCTCGGGGCGTTGCTTTTAGTTTTTGAGCGGGGTCCGGCCAAGTGGGTCGTCGGCGTTGACGAGGGACCTTCCCAAGACCGTTGCGACGACGAGCAGGGCAGACCACGGCCAGTTGGTCGAGAGCGGGTTCACGCGGTTGACCGGGGGGTGGGGAAGAGGTCCTCTCCATTGGTGGCATTGACCTGTCGAAATCACCGAAACGGGACCGGCGGCACCGCCTGATTTAGACCTAGGGTTTTCTGATCGGGGGAATGGGATCGCCAAAAAAACGATGAGTTTCACTAAATTGCATAAACGACACCGCATCGCACCGGCGTCCACATCAAAGGGCAACGAACAGGAACACTCAATCAGTCGACGACCGTACTCGAAATCGGGGTTGCGGAACAGCCAATGAATGCGCCCACCAAACCACCCCCGCCAACCGGATCGACCGTTTCCGACTGGCCGGGGGGTTGGAATTACCATCCCAGAGACCGTTTTCGTCAAAATAAATATCGGTTGGTGTCGCCAACACCAACCGACTACGCGGCAGCCACCCAGAACCAATGGAGACACCGCCATGCCTATTGTAGCGGACAACTATAACGTAAACAACGAAGCTAAGAGTGATCACCGGAAAACCCGGCCTTCAGACCTAGCCCTCTTGTTAAATCCCCAGGCACAGGAATTCGGCGTATTGGCATTTACAATCGCAGAGAGAAAAATTGCCGAAGCCGGAGACGGAAGAAAAAGCAAAGAACTGAAGGCCTTCGGAGTGCCCTGGTCAGACATAGATGGTTGGGCACATCGCCAATCGGTCGATGCGTACTTCCAACTTGGCTTACCCAGGACGGATCAGGTTCGAAAACTGTACGCTCATGAGATCGCGTCCAGCTTCGCGTCCTGGGTGGAGGTGGATCCACCAAGGCACCCCATCTACGCAGATCGGTACGACCCCGGCGACGAGTGGAGGAAAGGCCTCCTTCGCTGTTTGGATGGCATTCGTCCCAGACCAGCCGTACTCATGGATTCTGGACGGGGCTGCTGGAGCATCTGGCTCCACGAAGAGCCGCTGGTCGGTCATGAATTGATCGAAGACATTAATAAGCGGTTCAACGTGCTGGCGACGGCTGCGTTGGGATTGATCCCATTGGAAACGAAAATCGATCCCGTGTCGAATGCGGACCGCCTGTGCCGCATGCCTGGCTCGGTCAATTTGCGCACTAACCGACGCGCCACAGCATGGGTCCACAACGATTTGCCCAAGATCTCCCCCGAGAGTTTAGAAAGCATCATCGTTCAACCCCCCACCCGGCCTCCGGCGAAAAAACGTGCACGCAAACCACCCGAGAATGCGTCATCGGATCCGGACGCGGACTCCGCCATCCGGCGCATGCCGTTTCAGGCGGCCGTAAACGCCTACCGCGCCTTCGCCACCGACGATAACGAATACCAAACGTGGCTGAACATATCGGCCGGTTTCAAGGCTGCCGGGGGGCATTTTCAGGCGTGGCAAGAGTGGAACTCGGGCGATCCCGACCGATCACGCCATATGTCGAACGACGAAGCCGCGGCTAAGTGGCTCGACTTACCAGATCGAGACATCACCAGGCGGACATTCTGGAAGACATTTGGGCTGGTCAACGCCAAAACCCATGGCGGCAAACGGTCAGGTTCTGGCAGGAAAATAAGCGAGGAAGGCAAGAACCGGCGCGACCAGAGCAATGCCGCCCAGCTTGACAGGATGCTCGACGAGCAGGCAGCGGGTGACTGGTGCGAGGCGGTGTGTCAAGAAAGGACGTATGTGTACTGGCAGCACGATTTCTACGAACGCGCCGCCGGATGGCGCATACAGGACCGGCAGCACTTGGAACGGGAAGTCTACCGTCACATTGACGCGGTTCGGCAGGCGCGTGGCGAATCCGGCACCACAAGAGTGGACGACAGAACCGTAAAGAAATTCATCAAATCGCTTGAGTTACGATTGTTGCCGCCGTGCGTGGACACCGGCCTGCTGTCGTTGAGGGACCGTCTCAAAAACTACGACCTCGACACAGGGACAGTGTTCGACGGGGCGGCATTCCAAAACGGCACGGTGTCCGTTGACGCCCGGGGGCGGCTCGAGTTCAGGGAAGCGCAGCCCAGAGATTGGTACACCACATGCCGTCCTTATGAGTGGCCACAAGACCATCCTCCGCGTCCCGGACTGTTGGATGAATGGCTGGAATCGAGATTACCCGACCCCGATACGCGCCGGGCGTTATGGGAACTTCTGGGCGCGACCGTATTGCAAAAGTTGGGCGTCGCGCAACGGGTCCTCGTTTTGCACGGCGGCGGTGGTACCGGCAAAGGCACAGTGATGAATGTCGTCAAGATGCTGATGGGCAACGGCAGCACTTTTACTGTAACCGGTGGTCCCGCCCGGCTCGCGTCCAGCCAGTTCGCAACTTCAGGATTGCTCACCGCCAGTCTGATGCTCCTTTCTGAAATGCCAAATCCGCCGGCGCGAGGATTCGCTTTGGACAACTTTCTCGCAGGATTATCCATCATCAAATCGCTGTCCGGTGGACACGATATCAGCATTGAGAGTAAGGGCCAGCAGCAAGTGACGGCCTCGATTAATTGCGGTATCTGGATTGAGACTAACTACTCCTTGAGCAGCTGGATACAAGGCGATGCCGACGCGGGAGCGTGGGTCAGGAGGCTCTTTGTAATTCCATTCACCCGAGAAATCCCCGAGGATTTTCAGCGTCCGGGGTTCGAATTAAGGTTCATTCCTGAGCTCCCTGCTATCGCCTGGTACGCCGCGGCAGCGTACAGCGAAAAAGTCGCCCGGGGAACATGGACGGAAAACATGGAGATCGTGAGGGCCAGAGCCGAACTGGTGCGAGGCAAGGACGTAGACATCAACACATACATCAGGATGATGGTGGTGAAGACGCGCACCATTTCATTCGTGACCCGCAAAGATCTGCGCGCCCACTTTGCTGAGGTTCTGAACCGTGTTGATATCACTAACCGAAGAGCCCAAGAATTATTCCACGCCATTGGCAATCTGGAGGGGGTAGAGGAAACGAAACGCAATGGCAACATGGGCTTCACGGGGATCGATTTGAAGGGTGCTGACCAACGACCATCAGTCCTGTAGGCGCGCATTGCCTAAAAAATATTACGGAAACCTCGGGAGGCAATCGTGTGGCGGACGGGATCAGCAAAATCGCGGAACAGGGAGTACCGGCACCGATACCGGATTGCTACCAGGGATTCTCCATGAATGACAAGAGCCGGATCCTCGACGAGTTCATCGACGTAGCCGGCCGCCACCGCGAGCACGGAAACCGGCTGCTGGGTGACCGGTCGCCGGAGAGGACAGTGGCGTGGCCTCCAGGACCGGCGCGTTAACGATGAGGCTGTCCGAGAGATCGCAATCCTGATCTGGGAAGCTTCGAACCGCATCTGCGGCAACCGCCCGAAAGCGACCTTGCCCTACTTGATTGGGTTCACGGACCGACACGGCCACCTTGGTCCGGACCCCGAGGGTAGGGCGCGGGTGCTGTCCGCTAGCATGCCCACGCTGGAAACGTTGCTCAAACCCGTTCGCGCCGCGGTGCCAAGCCGACGTGAATGACGACGCAACCTGCAGCGCAGGCGCCACATTCCGGCGCATACTTTTGCCGCCTGGACCCGGCCGCCGCCACGGTTTTTTGAAGATCGACCGGGTGGTCCATTGCGGAGAAAGCATGAGAGGTTGGTTCGTCTACGTACTGGTGTCCGCCGACGTTGGCACCGGCTGGACCGGGCGCCGCCGCCACCGGTCGAGGGACAGTTCCTGGTGGTGAATGGGCCGGAGGCCATCGTCCAACCGTTGCCCTTTACCGTCCTTGGAATCGACTCCGACATCGACAGCGTGTTCATCAACGTCACCATCGCCGAGTGCCGCGCAGAACGGGGAATCGAGTTCACCCGTACCCGTTCGTACCGGGAAAACGACCAGGCCTGGGTTGAACCGATGAATGGGGCGGCAATCCGGCGGTTGCTGGGCTATGAACTCGGGCCAGGTAGCAGGACGAAATACCACGTCAGCAGGGCGATTGGATTGTACGTGGCCTACTTCCAGCCTCTGTTCAGGCTGATGGGGAAAACAAGGAACGGCTCAGCGGTGACTGAAGGTTGTAGCCCGCCAGCCACGCCCCGCGATCGGGTCCCACGCTGCGAGGCGGTCATCTCCGGGACAAAAACGGCACCCAGCGAACGGCGAGCCACGTTGGATCAAGTTGAGTTGCTGCACACTATCAGGGGAACTCGGGCAACGCTGGATACGCTGGTGTCCTCCGAACTCAGACCGACGTCGCGTGGCGAGATCTCAGAACAGATTCCTGGCCAGGCTGCCCGACCGCGTGAAGATCCAGAACGAGCAGATGCGGAACGGCGGGCGAACCACCGCGCACCTGGCAAATACGGAAGGACCCTTTCGATGGCGTGTAGTGCCAACTGCTGGGCCGTTTCCAGGAAAACGCGAACGTCAGCGCAGTGGAATTGCAGGGACGGCTCAAAGTGGTTGAACAGGTGCATTTCAGCCAGGCTCTCCTACGCACGTTGCAGCGGAGAGTGCAACAGTGGGTGAGGCATCATAACGGACGATCGGGTCTACGCCTCGTCCGGGGCAACGCCGTTGGACCCTGGACGAATGCCGAGATAGCTCTGGTCGCGAGTGATGCCAAGTGCCGCGTCTTCGGTCGCATTTCTTAATGAGGCAACAGGATCCGGCATGAATGTTAGGCGCGGGGCGGGTGGAGCAGGGGCAGAAGGGGCAGGCCGATCTAAATCAGTGCACCGGTGCTGCTTAATCAAGATCGCCCGCTCCATAACTTGATTCAGCAACTCCATGCGGCGAACTATTGCCTGCCTCCCCCTTCTGCCCCTGCTAAGCGCCATTCAGGTTGGGGATGCGGTCCGGAGATCGCCGCCGGGAACAGGATTAACTGGCTGCGCTTTTGCACGGAATTGGCGCTCGCCAGCGCGCCATGCAGCGCGGTTGTCCGATCGGCAGTCCCCCTTGCGAATGACCCGCTGCCTCCTGCAATGGGATTGGACTGGAGATTCCCTTGGGCGGCTCAGCTATGCGACGCGCGTATCAAGCAAGTATCGGCAGTCATCGATCCTGCGCCTGCCAGGGGCACTTCGCTCTGTAGTCTCCTCGCAAACGACCACGATTGATGGAAGAACGACTGCGCCCATGTCTGTCAGTTATTTCGCTCCGCACCGCCAGCCCTTCACCTGCATTCCTGGGAACAGAAACTTTCCGCGACAACGTAATGAGCATTGGGGACATGGGCCGGCCGTACGGTAACCGCCGTCTTAACAAACCTTTCAAGTGGCATTTGGCACGATCGGGGGAAAGGGATCGCGCTAACGAGCACCCCTTTACGCCCATATTGTCCATGTAACACATCCACATGCAGCGACTATGCGCTGCGGGGAGAGCGAACATGGAAAGGCATACCGAAAAAAACACGACAGTACAGCAGACGGACTTTTACCACTTGTTTGAACCTACTGAACGGGTGCGGACCGCTGATAAGCGAAAAGCCACGTCTCATGGAGCAGCAAAAACCCCGGGGGAAGCTCCGCTCCGGCAGCATCCCTTGGCCGATACGGTGCCCCCACGCACACCAGCACAGGGCCGGCAACTGATCGCAGCCATGGAGCTCCTCAAAGACGCCGGTGATGGCTCCGATTTCCCGGTGGAGATCTTGACTCTGGGCGACGAGGTGCTGTGGGACTACGAGAGGTATGAAATCGCAGTCGAGTTGGGCCTTGAAGTGCGGCCGATACCTTTCAGGGGCAGCGATCCTGCCGTCCGGCTCTGTCTCGAAGTCCTGCACGCACCCCAGTTCAACGGTGGGCTCCGGGCGCTGATCGCAGTAGTGTCGTGCGAATGGGCCGCTCAAGGCCGCCCACGAAAACTCACGCTCGGCGTGAGTTTTAGAGGCACTCCATGGACAATCCAGGAGATGGCAACATTGGGCCGGGTCGGGACCACGCGCATCAGCGAGGCAAAGGAACTATCCAAGTTCGGTTTGGAACATCTGGTGCTGACGAGGGAGCTCACGTTCGGCGAGGCCCTCAAGCGGATCCAGTTGGTAAGGGCGGCAGACCTGGCCCAATCCGTGCAGGCGGGCGAGTGGACTTTCGATGCGGCGTATGAGCGGGCATTGTTGAAAGCCAAGGTAGCCGGCGCCGACGAAGATCAAGATGCCGGTTCCAAAAGGCAGGCGGAGACTCAGAACCGAGTTGAAACTTGGCAAGAGGCTATGGCCGACTTGGAGCGCGAAAAGGCGGTTCTACAGGAGCGAATTCAGGAACTTGCCGCTGAAAATACCCAGCTCAGAAACGATTTGGAAACTGCAGAAAGGGCGTTGGAAGAAGCTCGAGTGTTGAGGGAAATCGCCGAGGAAGCGATGCAGGAGATGAAATCAAGGCTCGAAGTGGCCGGCATCGAGTGCTAGCTAACGTTGACTCGACGGGTCGTGCCCGCTGCTGCAATTTGGCATCTGTCAGGATACGAACATGGTTGATCCGTCTTGAAATTGCGGTAGGCTGGCAACCTAAACCAAAGCCAAGGTGAAATGCGCAGGGTTATGCGGTAGATTTGGTGGGGAGTTGGGTTAGCCCGTTTTGGAGTCAGGGAGGGGTTGGTGATGGGTGTGAGGGAGATAGACCGGTTTCTCGAACAATGGCAGATGGATGCCAGGGACTTGCACCGGCGGCTTATTCTGGCGCCGGCGCCCCGGGAGCGGGAACGCTGGCACGCCAGCTGGCTGCTGGCCCAAGGATGGACGGCTTCGGGTACGGCGCAGGCCTTGGGACGGGACCCGCACACCATCGGAAGATCGGCCGCCGCCTTTGGCAAAGGCGGGCCGGCCGCCTTGATTTTCGAGCAGTCCGGGGGTTCCCCCCCGCCCTCTGCGAGATGCAGCAGGCGGAGCTGAAGGAGGCGGTGCCGGAACAGCCTGCCATGGCGGGCATCGAACTGGCCAACTGGACCCTTCGGCAGGCTCAGGAGAAAAGTGGTCCATCGGTTTGTCTCGGAGCGCTGCGGCATCAGCCTGAGCCGCAGCAGTTGTCTGAATTACCCCCGTCTACACGAGGGCAGGCTCTGCACCGCTTGGGGTTCGCCTTGAAGCGGCCCAAGAAGCGACTGGTCAAGGCTGACGAAGGCAAGCGGGAGGCTTTCGTGGCGGAGTACGCCGCTCTGTATGAGGAGGCGCGGCGGACCGGGGCCAAGGTATTCTTTGCTGATGAGGCCCACTTCCGGGCCGATGCCGAGTTGCGGGGCAAGTGGGTGCTGCAGGGAGAGCCGGCGTTGGTGGACTCGACCAGTCCGAGGCGTGGCGAGCAGGCCGGCTACTACTCTGCGGTGTGCCTGGAGACCGGGGAGGTGGAGTGGATGGAACTGGAGGGTAACAGCAATGCCGTAACCTCGGCCGCCTTCCTGTTGCAACTGAGAGAGAGGCACTCCGGGCCATTGAACGTGATCTGGGACAATGCCCCGGCGCACCGCGGCGAGGCCGTCAGGGAGTACCTGCGGACGCCTGGACTGGCGCTGCGGCTGGTGAACCTGCCGGGGTACAGCCCGGACTGCAACGCCGATGAGGCGGTCTGGGGCTGGGCCAGAGAGGAGGCCACCGGAAACCGGTGCCTGGGGACCAAGGCTCTGGTGCAGGAGAAGGTCGGCAACTTCCTCAGCGGGCTGGCCAGCCGGAGAGGTGAAGTCAAACGGCGCTGCCGGACCGTCCTGCAATCAAGGGCCGAGCGGCTGCCCCGAAACCTCCGGTCCGATTCCCCAAGACCTGAAAATGCACATCCCACCTTGGCTTTAGTTTAGTACCGTGTCAATCTGGTTTTGTAGGGTAGATATGCTGGAGCTTACGGCGAGCATCTTGGGTGGTAAACCGCCAGTCTGTGGCTGATTTTGCTGCGTTGCGCTCGCGTTCGAGCGCCGCAACCTCTCGCCGCAGCTCCGGCTCATCGCTGATACGGCGGTTCAGACACCCTCTGCGGAAGACGCTCAACTCGATCTCAGCCATGTTCAGCCAGCTGCCATGCGTAGGAGTGTAATGAAACTCGAGGCGTTGGGCGATGCGCCGAGCTTCGCACGGCTCAAATGCTTCGTAGAGCGAGCCGAGCTTGTGGGTGTTGAGGTTGTCCAGTACCAGCCTGACCACCTCGGCATCAGGGTAGGCCTCGTCCACCAGCCACCGCATCTGGTGCGCGAAGTCCACGGCAGTGCGGCGCTCGGTCACCTCCACATGTCTCCATCCACCCTTCGGCTCGCAGATCATGAACAGGTTCCGGGTCCCGTTTCGCTGGTACTCGGTGTCATAGCGTGCCACCCGTCCGGGGGCAGCCTCGATGGGCGGACGCACCTCCCCAGTCAATTGCCTGGAGGTCTCGTCGAAACACACTACCGGACGCTCCGGATTGTACTCCGGTTGGTACAGGTCCAGCACGTCCTCCATCCGCGCCACGAACTCCCCGCTCACCTTGGGGATACACCACTCTTTCTTCTGCCAGGGCTTGAGTTCGTTTTTTTGAGTATCTGGCGCACCGTCTCCAGGGAGATGCTCTCGGCAAACTCCAACTCCACCACCTGGTCGGCCAACAACTGGAGTGTCCAGTGCGTGTGCCCTGCGGGCGCGGCGCGGCACACGAAGGCGATCAGGTGCGCTTCCTGCTTGCCGTCCAGCTTGCGCTCCTGGCCCGGCCGCGGTCGGTCATTGATGGCGGCCTCAAGTCCTTCCTCCACGTACCGCTTCCGCGCTCTGGCGACCGTGGCCGCGTTGACCAACAGCACATCGGCTATCTCACGGTCCCGAAGCCCCTGGTCAGCCTTGAGCAGCGACAGCGCACGCTTCACGGTGCGCACTGACGCCTTGCCTCGCTGGGACACCTCATTGAGACGGGAGCGTTCGGCCTCGGTCAACTCTACTTTATACTTGATGGCAGCCATGGCTGGGCACTTCCTCACACAAAGATCATGCCCCAGTATGGCTGCTTTCTTATATTCTTACAAATCTACCTGGCAACAGTACTAGCGAGGCGAGAGCTGAGGGTGCTGGACAACCGTAAACCAACCCAGCCCGGGCGGGTTTTTACCTTTTCTCCATGCGAGCAGGCGCGCCCATCCTGATGATGAGACGCTTCATTCTGCCCAGGTTAACGACCAATTCAGGTGCATGCGTCGAACCGTCACTGAACCGTTGCGATGAGAGAGCGCGCAAATCCACATCAGGCCACCGCGGGGCATCGCGCCAAATGGCGTCAAACCGGGGATGGGGCTCCTCGCTCGCAGTCAGGATGAGCATGCGGCGGGCCCTGGAGAAAGCCACGTAGTGCTGCCTCATCCTGGCATGTTCGGCGACCAAGGCATTTGGCCGCGGATTCCCGGGTGGGAAATATCTTGCCAGTCGACGACCCACCGGGTCAGGATCGCCCGCATGAAAACTCAGCGACCCTACAGCGACCACATCCCACTCTAAGCCTTTGCTCTGGTGGATCGTGGTCACGGTAAGCTCGTCGGAAAGGCGGCTTTCCTTGGGGTTATTACCACCGCCAGCCGGCACACACCTGATTGGGACGCCCGCGTCCTCAAGGCCGTCGATGTATGGGTCGCTCACCGTATGCCGGACGCTGTGCAACAAGAGCACGCATTGGCCGTAACGGGAGATGACCCCACGCGTTCTGAGAAAGCGCGCTAGATCGCCCAGTCGACGGCCCTCGTCGTAGGGGGACGATCCCCGGACCGCGATCACCGCAGGGTATTCGTGGGGAGTCACGGAATCGTAGGCTACGATCTCCTTGTTGTACCGGTATTGGGTGGTTCCCTTGGGATCCGTCCAGTCAACCGATCGCATCCATCGATCGTACGCCTCTACAATCGCCCTGCTGGACCGATAGTTGGTGGTGAGCTCCAGCACCGTGGCGTCCGGGTATCGCACCGTGAAGGCCAGCATGTTCTCGACTCTGGCGCCACGAAAGCCGTAGATGGCCTGGTCGTCGTCGCCGACCAGGACGATGTTGCGGTTCACCTCGGCGAGACGCCGGAGGATACGATCCTGGATGTGACTGGTGTCCTGCGCCTCGTCCACCATCAGGTATCCAATGCGGCCTCCGAGTTCTCTGGCGATACGGTTGTCGTCAAGGATTGCTTCCGCCAATATCAGAAGCTGACTGAAATCCAAGCAGTTTCTTTCACGTAGGATCCGGCGATACCGACGGCAACACCGGGCCAATGCGGCATCAAAAGAACTGGGCGAGTCCGCCATTTCTTCGATTTCGATACCCTCTTCCCCGATGCGGTTAAAATGGGCGACCGATTGCCCGATGATGTCGTGATCTTCCACCCACCCGCGTTGGGTCAAAATATCCAGGTCCGGTCCAAAGATGCTGTCGAATTCTTGGCGACTCAGGCTCGCCTGATTGTCGGAATCCAGGATCCGGTAGCCGGGTTTCAGACCGAGGTCGCCTGCATGACAGCGTATTATTCGATGGCACAAACCGTGGATCGTGGAGATCCGGGCGGCCGATATGTCCCCGGAGTAGCCGGCCGCATGTGCTGACGCGCGAAAGCGGTCGCGGAGCTCCAGCGCCGCCGGCTTGCTGAAAGTGGTGAGCAACAGGTCAGCAGGACGGGCCGCTCCCATCAGGAGGAGGTTGACCGCCCTCAGTTCGATGCAACGAGTCTTGCCCGCGCCCGGGCCGGCTACCGCGAGAAGAGGACCGTCTCTATGGGCTGTCAATTTTCATGGTCATTAGGCCGGCGATTTTCACGGACATCCAGCCACCCTGGGAGCGCGGTGAATTGACTATTATCAGGTTGTAGTTTGCGGGTCAATCACCCCCTTTGCGGCCAGTAGAGCGCGGTGTGGCGAGAGTCGTTCCCGGTAGCTGGCGCCTTCGATGACGATCTGGTAGCTGGCGTTGGCCAGGCGATCCAGCGCGCTGTTGCCCAGGATGGGGTCATCGAAGAGACCCAGCCATTCGTCCACGGCCCGGTTGCTGGTGATGATGAAGCTGGACGCCCGATGCCGATTGAGGATGAGTTCGTAGAGGTCGGCGGACTGCTGGGCGGTCAGGCCATGGAGACCCAGGTCATCGAGGATGAGCAGGTCGGGCGTGAGGAAAGACCGGAAGGTACGGTCCACCGAGTTGTCCACTCTGGCCTGGGTCAGGGCCTTGAAGAAGTCGTCGGCGTGGCTGAAGCGCACGGAGTATCCGGCGCGGACGGCGGCGTAGCCCAGGGCCTGGGCGAAGAAGCTCTTGCCGACACCGGCGGGGCCCACCAGCAGGACGTGTTCGTGCCGGTCGAGAAACTCCAGGGAGAATACAGCGTCCAGCAGGCGGCGGTCCAGGGTAATTGACGCCGACCAGTCGAAGTCCTCCAGGCGGCAGGTCTCCTCGAAACCGGCATTGTGCAGCCGGAGTTCGGTGCGGCGGTGGGCGCGGCGATTGACCTCGTCGCTGAGGATGATTTCCAGGAATGAGGCGTAATCCAGCTGCTCCCTACGGGCCAGGGCGATGCGTTCCGGCAGGGTGCTGGCCAAAGCGCCCAGCTTGAGGCTCTTGAGCAGCGGGGTGAGTTCGGTGGTTCGGGTCATGGGTAATCTCCTCATGCTGACTGACGGCGGTATGCGGTGTAAGCGAAGACGCTACCGGGACGGGCGAAGCGGCCCGGCGGCATGGGCAAGGGCAGCTGGGGCATGGCCTCCTGTTCCAGGGCCTGCACCAGGATGCGTTCCAATCGGCGCACGTCGATGAGATCCACGGCCAGGGCCCGACGACAGGCGGCGTCCAGACGCTGCGCCGTGTAACGCTCGCCCAGACGCAGCAGCTTGTGTCCCTGCCGGATCTTGGCCCAGGGCAGGGGGCCGTCGAAGAGACGCTCAGCGTATTCGCCCACCGCCGGTCCCAGTGTCGCCGCGCTGCGCTGGATGCGATCCGGCGCTCTGGTGGTGTAGGCGGAAAGCTCGGCGGGGTAATCGTCGGGATCGGTGGAGCGTCCGCCCTGGGGCTGGCGGAGGTGGGTCTTGATCAGCTGGCCCCGGTGATAGATGTGCACCAGCTTGCTGCCCAGCCGGATTTCCACCTGCTGACGCGGCGGGCACCGGTCCGATGGCACCGAATACAGGGCCTGCTGACACTGGATGTGATGGTCGGGATGGACCTTGGCATTGCGCCAGTCGGCGATTTCGTAGGGCTCACCGTCCCAGGGCAGCAGGGTGTGGCGCTCCTCATCCTGGAAAACCACCAGGGGCTTCCGGCGAGTGGTGCCATGGATGCGCATTCCGGCCACCTCCAGACACCAGCGCTGGGCTTCGGCCCTCAGGTGGGGCAGACCGTGGAAATCGCCGCCCTTGAAGAAGCGCTCCCTGACGTACTGCACGCCACGCTCCACCTTGGGCTTGTCCTTGGGTTTCCGCACCCGCGCCGCATCGGCGATGAAACCCCGGCACTGCGAGTATTCCAGGAAGCCTCTGGTGAAGCGCGGATGCAGCGGGTCTGGTCCCGCCACCGCTGGCGGGCAATTGTCGATGACCAGATAGCGGGGCACCCCGCCGAAGCAGACCCACGCCGCTTCCAGTCCGGCGATGATGTCCTCCAGCGTCTGCCCATGGGTCGGCCAGACGAAGCTGTGCCGCGAGTAAGCCAGCACGATGATCAGCCCCCACACCGCCCGCCGGCGGCCTGTCGCTGGGTCCACAATCATGCCCAACCGGCCGAAGTCCATCTCCGCCACCTCCCCGGGCGCGGTGTCCTCCATGCGCACCGTGGTCTGGCTGCGCCGCCGCCAGTTCCGCTTCAGAACGAAGCGGCGCAACGACGGATACGATACCGGACACCCCCGCGCTGCCAGCAACTCCCGGATGCGGGTCAGCTGCAGCCGGTCGCCGGTGAGCCACTGGTAAATCTGGTCCGCCCACGGCTCCAGCAGGTCCTGCCCGGGCGTCACCGCCTGCCGCGGCCCCGACTGCCCAATCGTCGCCAGCCGGCTCAGCTGCTCCGCGGTGGCAACCAGCCCATCCCGAACGATGCCCTCCTCTTGGGCTGCCGCCACGTACTTGGCGATGGTATCTCTCGACAAGCCGGTGCCCAACGCAATCTTGCGTTGGCTATCCCCCGCCTGCCAACGGCGAATGATCTCTGGTATTTCCATTCTGGAAACCTCCCGGTATGCCATCGCTGCACCTCAATTCCAAAGTGCGGCAATGATCGCCGATGTGGCTCCCAAAGTGGCCTAATGACCCTGAAAATCTGGTGGGTAGATCCTGAAAAACTCCCAATTCACTGGCCTATAGATCCTGAACAATGACAATGGGCGATGAACTCTCGTTGCTGGAGGTCTAGATCCGGGTACAGGTGAAGGACGGTAGGGGCTATCCCCGGGTGGTGTTTCATATTCATGTAATTTCCTCGGTATCTTAGAATGTTCAGTTGATCTGGTGGCTGCAAACCATGATGTTGTCGGTCGGCGCACTCAAGACGCCAACCCAAGATTGGCGAGGAGCCACACTATGGCCTTCAGAGCGAGCAGCTCGATCGATATGCGGCGAGAATCTGGCCACGGTCCACCGGCGGCATCGGGTAACGCCTTCCATCCGGCCTCTGTGTCCGGTTGCGACGCAACCGATGCCGTTACGGTGCCAGTACAGCGTTAGGCTCCGGTCGAACTTGGTCCGACCGGAGCCTGAAAGACCGATAGCCCCCTGGGGGAGCATCCCTACTCCTCGGGTATTTGGATGTTCCCTTCGGAGTCGGGATTGAGGTAGTACTGGTGGACGATCATCTGGTCCAGCCGCTCGATGTTGAAGATCGCAGTCCCCACCACCATCGCTTGTTCCAGCGCGGAGTTCAACTCAGCGCCTCCGGTGGGCACCGCCTGGCGTCGACCTATGCCTTTTTGGTCACCAGGTGCCCGCCGCTGCAACTTATACACTTTCGTGGACTCGTTGTCGGAGTGGGAACGCTTCGGCGGTCGCCGGAAATTCACGCGCTCCGCCACGCGTTCCAGGTCCTCCTGTAACTTGTCCAGATCCCAGCAGATGTACACCCCGTCCCGGTTGAGCGCCAAGTGCTCGAGTTCGCGATCGCGCGCCGTGTCCGGCAGGATGAGAATGCCGGCCACGTAGGCGTAGAATCCGGTCGCTCGCTTAATGGCGTCGTGCATTTCTATGCATCCGTCGACCGTCTCATGCAATGGAGACGGTTTGCGCTCCCACTGCCCATCAGGTTTTTTCAGGTACCATTTCTCGTCGTCGTCCCATCTATATTCCCCGCCCTTGACCTGGGCGGCGTATCGACCGAGGAAGTCTGCCCACAGGGCGAAGTCCACCTGCTGACCGTCGGGACGACACCGTAATTCGTAGATTCCGCACCCGTCCAACTGCATATTGGCTAGAGCGTGTCTTCATTCAGGAATTCCAGAATGTGTTGACACATTGGTTCAGTCGACTAACGACAGAACCTGATTTCTGTCGCGGGCTTTGTGTGCGCGCCCGGGCAGGTGTACCTTGATCACGGTGCCACGGGCCGGACTCGAACCGGCGACACATGGGTATCAAGCCATTGCTCTACCAGACTGAGGTACCGTGGCACCGCTCCATGCTAAAGCTAACGCGACGGAATGTGTCAAGCCGCGTCAGTTGGGCGCAAGGGAGCCGTCGGTTCCACTGATGTCATGCTGGACGACCGACAGCGATATGGCGAGGCTGTCCGTGATGTCCGGCCTGGTGGCGTCGGCGGCGCCGCGCTCAGCTGCCTTCTCCAGAGAGGATAGTTTTTCACCGGAGGGCGGAGTTGCCATCTGGACGGTCACGACGATTTCAATGGCGTCGCTGTCGTAATAGGTCACGCTGTCCTGTACACCGTCCTCTGCCATCACCGCGAAATGCGCTCCGATTACCGCTTCCTCCACCTCCCGCTTGGTGAACCCCGGGTCTTTACCGGTTTGTAGGCTGACCGTAACGTGAGGGTTTTCGGACTGGAATTTGTCGATGGCATTTCGGGCGTTGCCGGAGATGGAACCTGAAAACTTGATCCAGGCCGATGACCCGCTGGTCATGGCAACATCAACGACGCTGTCGGGGTTTTCCTTCTCGATGGCCGTTACCATCTTTGAGAAATCATCGCGCCAGGCAAAACGCATGATGGATTCATCGAGAGTGATGCCATCCTGGTTCGCGATGGATTGCAAGTCGTTCACTTCAGCGGGGCTGTTAATGCTGGCGTGTTGGCGGATTAGCGCAGCTACTTCATCGGGGGTCAATGTCGCCAATTTCTGGTGACTCACCGCCGTTTTGCCGTTGTTGCCGGGGGCGGGTGCCATCGCCACGATTACGACCCCGACCGCGATCACGACCAGGATGCCGCCGTAGGCGAGCCACATGTACCAGCGGGTCCAACGATTTTTTGGTGAGTTGAGTCGTTCATTCTCGTTCATCATCGGGGAGCCTCCTGCGGGACGGCGGCCCATACTAAAGGCCTAGTCGTTTGACCGAGCCCTATGCTACGGTCACGGCGCGTGCCCCGTAGGCGTTGCACCGCCATATCGAGTATATCCCGGGAATTTCCGGTCAGCAGCAGGGCCATCATGGAACTGGCGTAGGCAGCCAAGAAACGGCCAGCACGACGCGCCGAGGTCGGTGATGAACGAAGCGGGCAGGCCGCCTTGCAGAACTCGCACCGTGCGGTTCGGATAGACGATCTCGCCGGCTATCCTGAAGTCACGGTACTGCGGCAGCGCCCGTTGCACGGCGTAGATGTATAGCATCACGAGAAAATTTCGCTACTCCAGATTCGGATGGAGAGTAGCTGAAAGTAGCCAAACTTTCTACGAATCTCGTCACTGCGTTGAGCCGACCACAGTAGTACCGTCAGTCCCGGTGACGTTTAGATCGCTCGTCACCCGAGGCGCCGGGCGGCGGACCTCCGTTTAGGAGGCGCGCCGCCGGCGGCGCCGGGCGCCGCCGGAAGTAGAGTCCCAGGAAGTGGTGTAAGAGTTAGGCCCAGGAAGTGGTGTAAGAGTTAGGCGGTTGGCAAAACGCTGACCACCGCGTCATCCTTGATCGGAAATGCCAAACCCAACCAAGGAGAACGACGGTGGTCAAGCAAAGAATGGATCTTTTGGAATTATTACGCAAGCGTGGTATGGACGGAGACGTGGACTTTCTGCGGGAAGCACTGCGGATCCTGGTGGACGGCATCATGGACGCCGAGGTTTCCGCCCAGATCGGCGCCCAGCACGGCGAACGCAGCCCGGAGCGGGTCACCTACCGCAACGGCTACCGCAACCGCACCTGGGACACCCGGGTGGGCACCATGGAGTTGCACATTCCCAAGCTGCGGGAAGGCAGCTACTTCCCCAGCCTGCTGGAACCGCGGCGGCGCAGCGAGAAAGCCCTGCTGGCCGTCATCCAGCAAGCCTATGTAGAAGGCGTGTCCACTCGGCGGGTGGACGATCTGATCAAGGCCCTGGGTTGCGACGGCATCTCCAGCAGCCAGGTGTCGCGCATCTGCGAGCAACTGGACGAAGTGGTGGAGAGTTTCCTGGGTCGGCCCCTGGACGGTGGTCCCTACCCCTACGTGTGGCTGGACGGCCTGACCCAGAAGGTTCGGGAGGGCGGTCGCATCGTCAACGTCTGCGTGGTGGTGGCGACGGGGGTCAATGCCGAAGGGCAGCGTGAGATCCTGGGTATGGACGTGGGCGCCAGCGAGGACGGCGCCTTCTGGCTGGCCTTCCTGCGGTCGCTGACCGCTCGGGGCCTCAGCGGGGTGGAGCTGGTAACCTCCGATGCTCACCAGGGGCTGAAGAACGCCATCGCCGCGGTGTTCACTGGGGCCAGCTGGCAGCGCTGCCGCACCCACTTCATGGCCAACCTGCTCACCCGAGTGCCCAAGCGTGCCCAACCCGGCGTGGCCACCATGGTCCGCACCATCTACCAGCAACTGTCTCCCGCCGAGGTCCACGGCCAATTGGACCGAGTGGTGGAACAACTCCGGGAGCCCTTTGCCCAGGTGGCCGAACTGCTGGCGGATGCCGCGCCGGACATCCTGGCCTTCACGGCCTTCCCAGTGGCCCACTGGCAGAAGCTGTGGTCCAACAACCCGCAGGAACGGCTGAACCGGGAGATAAGGCGCCGGACTGACGTGGTGGGCATTTTCCCCAACCGGCTATCGGCGCGGCGCCTGGTGGGCGCGGTGCTGGCCGAGCAACACGACGAATGGGCCGAAGCCCGCCGCTACCTCACCATCCCCAACGCCGCCGGCAACGAGGCACTGCCGAAGCCCAATATGCTGGACGCAGCGGCCTGATCAACATCAAAAGGGATGACGCGCTTTTACACTACTTGACGGGACACTACCGGCGCCGGATTAGGACACTGCTACTTGGAGTACGCCAGTAGTTACCGCGAGTCCGCTCTGCCTATGACGATTTTGGCATCTGGCGCTGGTAACAAGACTAGCCGCCCCGTCGTCGGTGGCGGCCGGCTGCGTCGGAACAGGTCGTGGTGTCAAAGGCGTTGGCAAAACATGCCAGCGGAGCGGCGGAATGTTGTACCACCTGGATGATGCCTGACGTCATGGCTATGACTGGCGGTGAGGCGATGGGGGTCTGAGTGAGGCCGCAGCTGCCGTTGATCTAAGCGTCGTCCGGTTCGTCTGGGGAAGCCGAGGTGGTGTCCTGCCGGCTGCCCTTGAGGCGGTAGCCACCTCTGGCGATAGGGGCGGCGGTTCTCCTCCCATTGCGCTTGATAAGTATCAATTATCAAGTACCATCCATGCCCTGCGCTGGCACGGGGAACCATGCTCCGCCTCCGCCAACTACCCGTTACGGGTTATTCGAACTGCGAAGTTCCTGGCATCCTGCGCCAAATCGTGCGTCGCACGTATGACCAGTGCGAGCTCCCGCCCCACGCTGCCAGCTGTCCACTCTGGCAGCGAGACCGATAGGCCGAGATCCGAGGGCGTCAGGGTACCCCGCATATCTGCCGGCCAGTGGATTTGATCTCCATCAGGTACTGGGACTGGCTGCCAGTCGTATCCCACATACTGCATGTCGGCCACCGTATGACCGCCGAACATCTCCTGGTCAAAAGCGACCACCGCCTCCACTTTCGATTTGGAGCCAAGGTTGAAGAAATTCTCGCCAGGGGTCCCCCTGTCGGCAACGCTGTCTTCCAGCGTCCCATGTCCTGGTTCCAGGTCGAATGCTACCACCTGTAGACTGGACAGCTCCAAGGCCCCGAAACGCCGGAGCGCGTCATCGAAGCACTGGACCAGTGGAGGTAACACCACCGCGGGATTGGCAATACCATCTTTCAGTCCGACCTGTACCCATCCGATCTGCGCTCCTTTGGCCTCCGGAGTCAGTTCCGCCTCGTTCATACCCCACAGGAGACGGTATGGCGGTCGGGGCGTTACTGTTGACCGCGTCGTCCGTCCACGCCCGTCGATCGTAGTCGTCATACTGTTGGTCATGGACCAGCCCATCATTTCAGGAGTCCACGCCCGCGCTGGCAGTGTCTGGTGAAAGTTCCCCAAAGGCTTGGAGAACCAAAGTCGGATGCATAGTAGAGGTCCTCCTCTGGCGTATCTGGAGCGTCGGGGGTAACAAGGTCGGATGCAACGGTTATGCATCCGACCGAAATTCAGGGGTTGAGGGCTACGAGTATGGTTCCGGGGGCCGGCATTGGAGTTCTTCTCCAGCTGACTCTAGCTTTTGCGACGGGTCCCATATACCGACGAGGTCCACGTCAACGACACTGCGGAATCCAGTTCCTATGTTCGAAGCGCAGTCGCTCCGTCCGGTTACTCTCTTGCCACTACCTCCACCTGGCCAGAGGTTCGCGTCGTCTTCACCGTCTGGTTGAATGGTTTCCCACCAGCAGACTTCAATGCCCCAGTAGGACTGGCACATCAGCCCCTGGAGTTGGACGTTGACATCGGCTTTGCTTGGGCAGCCTGTGGAACTAACTGTCTCCCACCATCCGTGGACTGAAAGCTGTGAGCCCGAATGGTGGATATCGTCGCTCCTGGTCCTGTAGGTGCAATTCCCGGCTGTCGAAGTTAGCGAACCGGCCATGGGCATTTGCGAACGGGACCCGGCGCTTGGTAAATCGTCCGGGCTGGCGGAGGCGCCATGGGGATCGCCCTCGAGGACGTCGGTAGGAACGTCTTCGCGGCTTTCGTAGATTTCGGCTTCGCCGCCTCTGGCTTTGACCTCGTCCAAGGACGCCCAGTCTGCCGTTCCTGACTGCTCGGATGTGCCCTGGGGATAAACCTCCTTGACAGGGCCCTCCGCGGCGACGACGCCGGTGAACATGATCATCATCGCCAGTGATGCCAGTAATAATAGACCCTTGGTTTTCATCATAACCTCTCTTGTGAGTTATTCCGCAGGTGGGCTTGCAGATAATTCGCGCGGATCCTACTCGCTGCTAGGTTCACTGCTTGGGTGGGGTAATCTCTATTCCCAAGCTCCCCACACGTGGAAATGCTAATCGGCATGGTTGCTCACCTGTATGGAGGCAACGCGTTTGATGATGCCGGATACCGCTTGGCCCTTCGCCCGCAGTATGCAGGCGCGCTTGCAGTCATCCGGGTTCTCCCTATCTTTGATAGGCATCATGGCTCCTCCTCTTGGTCATGGCGCCTTTGAAGTTGGCCTTCAGGCTCTGGTCGCTGTTTCACGTGCAAGGGAGTGGGATTATTGAGGTTAAGGGGGTTGTCAAGGGAAGTTGTCAGGAGAGGAGGAAATTTCGCTACTCGGATTACAACGTAGTTGCGGCGGAATCTGAGCAAGGATGCGACAGATTCCGTAAACCACTGACCTACCCAAAATCGGGCCTTTGCGAGTCGAGTTGCCCTCAGGCTTCGAAGTTGAGTGACCTGCAAAACGGGGCGAAATGCGCCCATACTGCGACGGTCACGACCCAGACGGTCTACGGGTCATTGACGCCTCGGCGATGCCCGTCATCATTAGCGCCAACACCAACACCACCACTACCATCATAATGATGACAGGGTGCGCCGTCGGCGTGCCGCAGGAGGCGCACCGATGATGAACGAGAATGAACGACTTAACTCACCCCAAAATCGTTGGACCCGCTGGTACATGTGGCTCGCCTACGGCGGCATCCTGGTCGTGATCGCGGTCGGGGTCGTATAGGAAAACTGCTCGTTTTGAGCAGGGTTGGACCACGCCGACGACGGGCCCGGGTATTGGCCGGTGTGCATCCGGGGCCCTGACTGCACAGGCAGAATTTGCCATATCGGCATGGCCTGGCCTTGGGGCGTCTCCAGACGCACGGAGACGCCCTCTCCGGGATTCGTCGGGATGTTATACGCGAAAAGCGAAAATCCCGTTACAGAGCCTGATACGGCGATTTTCGCCCGGCTCCGCAACGCCCGTCCCGGGCAAGTTCTCGGACGCCGGTGAACCTCAAGAAACCGGAAATACCCGGAATTTCAGGCGTTTGGAACGATTACGAAATCCGTTGGACAATCGGTCAATGTCCGACGCGCCAGCCGTGGAATCGGAGTAGCGAAATTTCCTCATAGCATCACCTGAGAAGCGGGTTTTCGGTGCCCCAACGTCCTGAGGTCAGCGACGGTGCCTTTTGGCCTCGTGCTTCGTATGAGGGATGTTTGTTGGTTCTGGCTACCATAGAGTCGGTCATTTCGGTGGTTGTTCAGCTGTAGGCAGGCTGATGCTAAGGAGCTCGATTGGGAGGGTGTTTCGGCCGGTTCAGGAGTAGGGTGATTTCCACCCAGACTGGTTTGGCGGTGAGAACCAATCGAAATCCGCCCGCCGTTGTAAAAGGGAACGCTCGTATTCTTCGCGCAAGTGTTCAGGGACGTATAGTTCTCGGCCTGCGGTGGGCATGTTGGGTCGCCAGATGTCGACCATGCGAAGGGCGCTTTTGCCTATCTTGGTGACCAGGTAGATGAGGATCAGGATTATCAGCGCGATGTACATTCGGGCTGTTTTTTTGTAGCGGGTCGCGATCCCGCGAAAACGCTTCATTTTCTGAAAGGCGTTTTCGATGAGGTGCCGCGTTTTGTACCTCTCCTTGTCGTAAGTGCGCTGTATGAGACGGTTGCTTCGAGGCGGGACCGTTATTTCTGTCCCGCGCTGGGCAATTTCTTCCAGCAATGGGCCGCTGTCGTACGCCTTGTCGCCGATGAAATGATCGGCGTCGATGCCTCGGGTGAAATTGGCCGTGTAAGGGCCTTCATTGTCGTTGCCTGGGACAACGAGGATGTTGAAAACCTGTCCATTCTCATCACAAGCGGCGATGATTTTGGTGGTACGCCCACCCCTGCTCTTGCCAATGGCTTGACTTCTGGGGTCGCCTTGGTTCCTGTGGGCTCCGGTGGCGTCTTGATGTACTGCTACGATGGTACCGTCAATGATGAGGGAACCGACCCCTTGCTTCGCGATGAGTTCTTCGAACAGGTCGAAGAACACGCCCTGTTTCATCCATCGGTACATGCGCTGGTAGATAGTGGCCCATTTGCCGAAGTCCTCATCGAGTCCACGACAGCTATGGCCCTCGCGTGCGTAGGTAATCATGGCCTCTAAATCGAGCAGGGTGTCGTGCGCGGTGTATCCGGGATCGGTGTCCTTGCCGGGTAGGAGGGGCAGTATCTTTTTGCGCTGGCGTTTGGAAAAGTGGAAGCGGGCAGGCATGATTGTCCCTCCGGTTCACCCGAGGGACCGGAGGGACTCCGAGTCTGGTTCTGGCGTGCGCTGGCATTAACCCCTGACGGGGGGTTGAGGTTTGCGGCACGCGCCGCTAGAATCAAAAGTGAAAGCCCCTTGGATTTGACGGATCCCGGGTGGTGCTTTCGTGGATCGGGGTCGCTGGGCGTGACTGTTTGGCGGCCTCGAAATATGTGTTTTGCGTGCGAACAATTGTACTTTATTGGCGTATACTCCGCAACCTAAAAGTGTCAGTTTTGGGTGTATTTGGGCCGCATCCGGGGAATGGATTCCGGGTGCGATTAATCGGCGGCAAGTGAGTGTTCTGAGGGTCGTTCGACACCGAGTCTATCAGGCACGGTGGATTGCGGTGATGGAGCCTCGTCAGCTTGATACAGACGGCGGAAATGGTTCGAACCGGTCTTCTCCCAATGTTTGGCGTACGCTTTGACGGCGAAGTTCTGGATGGTGGCGGCGGCGCTGTTGTCATTCTTGGCTTTACTGATGCCAGCTATTCTGATGGCGCTGGCGAGTTCCTTGCCCAGCAGTTCGCCACCGTGGGCGTCGGCCCACGCGAACATGGCTTCAGGTATGCTCGCGCAGCCACGGATGCTGGATATGTCCACGTCCGGTTGTTTGACGTTGATGATGTGAGCCTGGGTGGGGATGAATTTGCTGGGGTTTTCTTGGCCGTTGAATTGGGTGACCGCTACCTTGACGTTGGCGGAGAGGAGTTTCTTCGCGTTGAGTAGCGCTGCGATCTTGGTGTCGATGTCGTCGAGGGACTCCACGACCAGGGCCCGAGCGTCACGGAAATTAGCGAGTTGTTCGTCGATGTCGAGCGTCATGATGGACTCCTTTTTACTGACAGCGTGTGCTTGAGAAGCTCTCTACCAAGCGTGGTATAATCACAGCGAAGGGAAGCGGTAGGCCTCTCCTGCAAAGGTAAAGCCCATCGTTTCGGGAGCAGAAATGCCCCGATCCTTTCAATGAGGAAGGACCGGCCCGCCTTGGCGGACGAAACCCTTCCCCTCACTGTGGCGACGGACCTGCTTCGAATCCGGACCGTCGCCTGTATCTTACCCCGGGCAGTCCAGTTGTGGCAACTTTTGTGTGTGGTGGATTGTGTTTCCGGCTTGGCGGACTGATAACAAGAGCGGGCACCGTGTGGTGCCCGCTCTTTCGCATCTGTGTCGATGCCGTTACCTGAAGGCTAATTGTGGCGCAATCGCTGTGTCGTCCATACTGACGGAGTGTGTTTCAAGAGTGTGGATTCTGAATGAAGACACGCCCTAGAAGTCTGGCCGGAAAGCCAATTTGCCAAGTTTTTGGCGTTGAGCATCAGACGTATTATTGTCGCCTTCGCCGTCATGATGTATGCAAAGCGTCCCGACGATCCATTTATGCGTCGATAATCGGCGTAGGGAATACCCCATTTCCCGAAGCATCGGGGTTTCCGGCCGCGTTTCTAGGGCTTCGAATGCCCTTACCTCAGCCTGCCGCTTGGGGTCGTTGAGGCGTTTCTCGGGGAATTCCTGGGGTTTCATTTTGATTGTCACGATTTTCTCCGTTGTTTTTGTGTTGAGAATCGAATTGAGCCGCTCGGAATAGAGCGGCTCGGAAATCTTGGTGAGGTCTTCGAACAGCGCCGACCTCAGGCGCAAATTGTTCGGTATCAGGTTCGTTGTTTGTCTACATGGCTCATCTCCTTCTTACCTGAGGCGCAATAGGGCGGATAACGCGTTCTTGATCCGATTCAAATCGACGGTTCGGTATTGCACGTCTCTCGCCTAAAATCTCGTGAGATCGCGTTTTGAGGGGTCTATGAAGATTGGGTAGCGGGAACTGACCAGCGGTCTGCTATTTGGGGCCCGGCCCCAAATAAAGTGGTCTCGCGCCGCGTTATGCTGTTCGCATCCGGCAAGAATCTGTCCCGGTTAAGGCCTGTCGGGATGGAACTGCTTACCGTGTTGAAATTGACCCACCTGCTCACCGTTCCGGTTTTTGCGAGCCCGGGACAAGGATGGGGCGACGTTCCTAGTGGAACGCCGCCCCGGTCGTTCTGCTTAATGTCCTTGATGTCTGTCCGCTTTGGACCTACTGGTACCGCCTATAGTGGGAGCCGGCGTTTTGACGGAATCGTCTACCGAGTCCAGTAGTAAGTTGCCCGGAGCGAGTAATCGTGATCTTTCGCGGATGTCCGAGCCGGGTACTGGGATTGGAATTCGCCATTGGTGCGGTTTTGCGGACGTTGCTGGTCGGCTGCGGCGACCCGGCGATGGGTGATCCTGGTACGGCCTCGGTCAGCCGATTGATTTGGGATTCCGCGGTCTTGGTATCCAGCACCGATGAGACACCGACTCGGAAGGTTGTGGACATCAAGGGCTTGGTGGTATGTGTCAAATTGGCGTTACAACTTGGTGGAAGACTGCACCGTGGGTACGTCGGCGACCTAGCCAAATCGTCGATGAGGGCGACTCGCCGACTAACTGACGCTATTGGGTTGACGCTTGAGTCAATGCGGCACCGCACAAGCGATGCCGCATTTCGTTGGCTGTTCTGGCCTGGTGGACGTATGATGCGGTTGCCGTGCTTGGGTCGACGGTGAATAGATTTCAGGGGGTTGCAGTTGGCGGAGGGGTCGGGAAGGTCATCTCGGCAGGGTTGGATATTGCACCTTTGCCGTTATCTTTGAGGGCCTGGACCCGGTAGATGTAGGTGATGCCTGGCGTTCCGGTAGTGTCGCGGTATCTCTAGTCGTTTAAACCGACCTCGTAGCATCCAGGGTGGGAGCTTTTAGCGCTGCTGATACTCGGCCAGTTGGGGCGCGCCGCTGCGCCGTGGTTTCAGCCTGTTGTCCGGGAGACGGCGACGAAGACCTGACATATTCCCGACAAAAACCGACCGCCCTGTTGGTCGGTGGCGGCCGGCGTCGCCGTCAGTCGGCGGCACTTTCATTGTGCAACGGGGGATGCTTCCCCGCTACTGGTTGGTGGTACATTCTTGGGTCAGCGCAAAGCCTTGTAAACGGCCCCGATGACGGGGCCGAAGGTGCGGTTGCACATGTCGCCTTGTACTGGGTTGGGATGATTTGTTGGTTTCCCGAGAAGAGGGTGCGGTGCCTCTGGCGTTACGGGCTCCAGCCGCCTGGGGCTGTAATCCCATTGCTTCGACGTGCGCAGCTCTCGTTTTACGCGTGTGGGATTCTTACAGCATTTGGTCATCGTCCAAATCTTGTACGGCGAAACGCACCTCGGGCAAAAGGTCTTGTCGTGCAGCTTCGATCCAGTCAATTACGGATGGATGTGGTTCTTGTTGGTCCAATGACATTTTCATAGCTAATCGAGCGCACGCGAGTCGGAGTTCGGGGATTTCGTTGGGGTCGTCGCGTTGGCGATCGTAACCGAGTTCCTCGAGTAGGTAGCTAAGACCATCTGCGACGGAACGTCGGATTGCTTCCTTGTGTTCTTCGGTGCCGTGTTCGAATATGAACTCCGCTGCCATGAGCGACCCGACCGTCACAGTGGTTCTGCGGGAAGCTATGGTGAAACCTATCCCGCTGATTAGTTGATCGGGTGGTGGCTCCGCTTGGGTTCCTGGTTGAGACGTGGATTCTAGCCAACTGCGTAACCCATAGGCTGCGCTAGAAGCCATTGTCCGGTCATCCGATGTCAGCCCATCACGTATCAAATTGGCGAGTTCATTCTCGCGTGCTGGGTTCAGTCTTGCTACGTCGGCGACTAGTTCGAATGCCGGGATTTGGCGTTGGTGGAGCATCTCAACTTTGCGGTAGAGGTTTTCCGCAAACGTCGCGGTTGGTTCAATCTCACTAATTAATGTGGGAATCCTGCGGGCTACGGATTCGGCTCTCTGTTTGAGGATGTGTGCTCCGAAGGGATCTTGGAGAGCACCATGGGGAGGTGGGAGCGCTTCTGCCCAAGTCTCTATTAAGTTTGCAAGGGTCGTCCTCTGTTCATCGGAGAGTTCGGGTTCAATCTGGGAGTGTCGGAGATTTCTGAAAGCGGAAGATAATTGCCAGAGGCAGTTCTCCAGATTGTCCCGATCGTTGACGTGTCCGTAGTCGCCGGTGAGGGTCAAAGAGGTCGGGACTTCTTCAAAGTTGGCCTTGGTTATGTGGTCTGGAGAAGGCAACCATTTTTGGAAGAAGCGTTTTTGCGCGAGACCTTCGGTCGTTTCTGGCAGGTTGAGGAACCCGAAGTCGTGGAGTCCTGTCCCTGCGGGTAATCCGTCGGGTCCCAAGGTTGTGTCGCTCCACAGAGCTTGGGCGATTGGCTGTTTTTCATTTTCTGAGAGTTTGCCATATGCTAGTAATGCGACCGCCCTATATGAAGCAGGTTGCCTGGCTGGAGTGTTGCCTTGCAACCCTCTGGTTATTTTGACGATGCAAGATTGCCATTGGTCTTCGTCATCGGGTGATCTGTCTATGGTGGTGAAATCTGCCAATAGTTGGCCAGGATCTGGCCACTGGGGGACTCTGGGGTGGGCGATAAGGTCCAAACCTAACAATGGCGTGTTGAGAACAGTGAGTGCCTTGAGCTTGCGGTGGCCCATGGGCATACTTTCCCATGAACGTTCCATGAGATTTTTCAACTGGTTCCCATTGGTGCCTTGGATCATTTGAGGGTGTCGGCAGAGTTCTAATGCTTTATCGAATATGAGCGGGGTCGTATCCGATGATGTTCTAACGACCAGTCTGGACAGTATCTCTAACGCGTCTCCTATCTTGGTTTGGTATTCGAACTGATTAAGAGCCGACAACAGTCTGGTGATGGTGCGCATTGCGGCTTGCGCTAGGTCGTCAGCCTGTTCTGTTGGCAATGTCGCAATACGAGGGCGCGACAGCACATTTCCGAGGGCTCTGCGTTGGGTTGATGAGTGAGCCCGCAATAGTAGGCGGATTGCGCGAGGTAGTTCAGATTCTGCGAGACCTTCAGCCGTCTTTGTGAGCACATCTGCCCAAACGGGGTGTGTATACCCGTCGCGGTTTGCAAAGGGCGGTACGCCGGCTATCTCTCCCATTCGTTGTGGGCGGTAGAAACGTGTCGGCTGAACGCGAGGCAGGAACAGTACCCTTAATGCGCGACCCGTGTTGACGTCAAATGGAGGTGGTTCTTCGTCTTTGTGTTGGCCCTGGATGCTTTCTAGGATTATTCGCTTTTCTGCAAGGGGATCGCATCTGAATGGGGCGAGTTGGAGTAGCCTGTTGAATACGGAGCGTCGGTTATTAAAGTGGAGCGTAGTGAAAATAGCCCATGACTTCCGTGAGGGGATGGTCAAACTGTCCTCTTCAGTTTGCATATTTTCGATTTCGTCGATGGCTTGGTTCAATAAATGTTCGGCCCCTGTTTCGTCGAGCGCTTCCCGTAGCAACGCAGATTTGCGTATTTTCCAGGCTGGGTCGCTGTCGGTTGGGTCCCAATCTTGTAGTACGAGATCCAAAGTGTCGAAGTCCATTTCGTTGATGGCCCAAAGGCAGCGTTCGTGGAACAGGCGATTACAAATTTCGGGGTCTTCTTTTTCATAGGGGGCTAGCGCCGCGACCCATTTCTCGAATGTTTGGCGGTCGGATTTGTAACGTGCAACTGTGACGAACGATGTAGCGACGGTGCGCCAATTCTGACGGATTTCTTGCCAGTTACCTTGATAAGGTTCGTTGTTCACGGTGCGATGTTGGCAATCTATCAATTCCAATGTTTCTTTGGCGAGAGATTCCAGCTGTGAACTGATGGGTAGCAGGAGGGTCTCGTGGCGCCAAAATAATTCGCGTATGGCGCTCAATCGTTCGGTGGGTTCAAATTTATTGAGGGAAGTCGTGATGATTGGATGCCAATCTATGACGCTCCCTTGTAATTCCCAGTATTGAGATGTCGGCATGATGAGCCAACTTGGGTACGTTGCCCTATTGCGTCGCCAAACGTCGATGACTTGTCTAAGGGTCTCGATGGCGGTTTTTTGTTCTTGTTCGACTGTCGGTTCGGCTTCGGGCGTTTTTGAACGGACCGGTTCAACTGGTTGCCAGGGTTCGTTGGCCTCCTCGATGGACGGACTGGGTGGAATGGGCCAATTGGCAACGTCGTACGGCTTACCCTTTTCCAAGGTTTCCAAGATCCACTGGGTGGCGTAATGGTGTTTCATGTGGTGTGGCCATGAATGTTCTTGAGGGTGTCGCGCTAGAGCTTGTGGACAAATTGAGCACGACCCCGGAAACGGGGTGAGTGCGCTGATTTTCCATCATTTGGGCGTTTTGGGCCGCCGCTTTGGATACGGCGGTCCGGCCTTGGGCCACGGACCCTTCCGCCGGGGCGGATCGTCGCGGTGCCTTCCGGCTTGAACACGCTTAGCTCCAAGCCCAACCTGGGTTGTTGAGTCTCGGAGCCGGATGGCTGCTCTCGCCACCCGGTCGGTGCGGTCAGTACGTCCGGTGTGTAGCCGTGCTGCCATTCGCAGTGCCGGACGTAGGCCCGGTTGCGGATGATGACGGCGGCAGTCCAATCGGCGTGGGCGTAGAGGCCGCAATTCCGGCACCGGAACACCGCTTGGCTCTCGCGGTTGTTCGGGTGCCGGTCCCCGCAGCGCGGGCAGGTCTGGGACGTGCCGTGCGGCGGAACGGAGACGGTGGGTATGCCGAGTTTGGCGGCTTCTTCCCGCAGGAGTTTGCCGACGTGGCCGATGGCGGCCTCGGCGAGGCTTTCGTTGAGCTTTCGCTTGGCGGCAACGTTCTTGCCGGGCGCGGCAGCAGTTCCGCGGGCGGATGCCATCAAGCTGATGGGGTGTAGGCTTTCGACGGCGACCATCTTGGGCTTGGCTTCCAGCAAGATGTCGCGGATTTGCCGACGCATTTCTTGGTCGCGGTGCTGGGCGTAACGTCGGGCAATCTCTCGGTCTTTGGCGACAACGTGTCGCCGTCGTTTGCTGTTACGCGGCTTGCCGGCGATGTGGCGTTGGTGCTTGCGTTTCCCATTGCGACGCCGTGTGCCGCCTCGGTGGTGAGCTCGATGTCCGGAGCTGACGGCCAAGTGGTTCTTCGTACCTCGGTCGGCGCCGAGAATGTCCTCAGGTTCTTGGATATCCAGTGTTTCCAGTGGTATTGGCTCCGGTACCGCGACCTGGACGTGCAGGCAGTAGCGGCGACGGTGAAGCGGCGCGCGTGCGCCATATCTCTTCACCGGAACAAGGCGTATCGAGCGTATGTCCAGCCATTTCATGGTCTGGCGGGCGCGTAGTCGGAGGGTGAATCCGCACTGGCTGCTGGTCAGTGTCTGGCCGTCGTCGCTCACCTCGAAAAGTCGCCGGTCGGTGATGGTCAGGCTGAGGCGGCAGTCTTTACGGGAACGGTGCGCGAGGGTACGTCGGTGTGGACGCACGTCACGCTGCTTCGGCTCTTCGCCGTTTGCGACAGCACTGGCAATCCGTGCCAGCCGTTGGGTTTGACTCTGTTGCAGGAGCTGGTTGGCTTTCCACGCCTGTTTACCGCCTTCTTGGTGGACGTGGTATGGGGCTTTTGCGGTTTCCCGGTTGGTTTGGCGCTAGGTGGTGATCCGTTTGTTGATGGCGTCGGCGTGGTTCTTTCCGCTGCGCTTGGGCAGGTTCGGCTCTCGGTTGAGGACATCAACGGCGTGGTTGTAGGCGGCGTTCTGCTGGGTGCCGTGGTAGCCGATGGCTTGGCTGTTGGCCGGGTCGTACCGTAATGCGAATTTCATTGTGCGGATCATCGTCGAGATCTCGGAGTCAGTCATTGTCGGCAGATGCGTGCCTGCACGTTGAAAGCATTGTAGCCGGCCGGCTGGGTTTGGGTTTGAGATTTAGCGAAAGGACCATTCTTATAAGGCCCGCCTCACCTGCCGGGCAATGCCTATGGGCCGGCGTTCGGGGATGCTATGGATGATTGGGATGATTCCGACACTCCGGTTCAGTTCAGGTATCACACTGCGCAGAACAGCCACCGCATCGGTGCGCAGGAGTTGGGGCCGGATGGTCCCTACGGGTACACATCGTGGTGGTGTTTGGACTTCGGTTGGCGTTCCAAAACGTTTTCGCGGATCAACAAGGATGTGGTTCCGGAGAACGCGGACTACGCGACCAAGTTCGCAGTGGCGTTGCACGAGTTGGGCCACTACATCGGCCTGAGTCACAGCACTCACGCTCCAGCGATCATGGATGTCAGGGACGCGGTTGGTGCCGTCGACGAAATCAAATTGGATGATGAATGTGGCGTGAACGACCGCTACACGCACTCAAGCTATCCAGTGGATTGCAGTTACTAAAGGAGGTGAGTTGTGGTTAACAAGAAATCGGCTCTGGTGTTTGGTATGCCGGTGCTGGCGGCGGTGCTGGCGGGCATTGTCTTCGCCTACAACTTCTTACCGACCAGCGGTGGGCTGGGCTCGTGGCGGGATTTCCGTGATGGTGCCTCTTTGGTCGAGAACTCGGAGCGAATCGTCTTGGCGACATATCTGAGTGAGAGCACCTACGAAAGGCCGACGGTCACGACGAACGATGGCAAGGTGATCGGCTCGGTGACGGAGATATTCCGCAAATTCCGGGTTGACAAATCGCTCAAGGGTGACGCCAGTGTTGGAGATACGCAGTATATGGTGTTCACCAAGTCGGTGAAGACTGCTAGAGATGATGGAGGTTCAGACCGGCTTGAATACGACCAGGTATCGTTGGATTCAGGTGAGCAATATGTGCTTTTCCTGATAAATCGTGGTGCTCTGGAAGATTACGCGAGTGAGTACGGGGATACCCTATGGGTGCGTCCTGGGGAACCGGGAATTGCACAAATGGACTCCAATGGTCGTCTAACTTTCATCGCGACGGACCGGTACAAGGAAACCATTGAAGAGGAAGGTCTGGAGAGAGCGTCGAGTTCCGACGCACCCTTCGAGCTGACGAAGGATGGGATAACAGGCTCGTCGTCGGCGAGGTGATGGCAACGATGGCATGCGTTCTGTGGTCAGGACGGGTCTGGGCGGTTTCTGTGGAGGCCGCCCATATCATTCAATCTCTCGGACGGTTCAGGCTCGATTGATTATGAGGCTTTGGTGGTGTACTTTCGCTAACGCGTTGTTTGCAACCATGATGTGGACGACGATGTGGAGCGCCAAGGGCTGTGTTACGTGGATGTAGGTCGTATTTCTGGTCATATTCAGTGGGCTAGTCCTCGAATTGGCAGGGGCTCGCCAGCAGAATAAAACCTGAGGCTAGTACTCAATCAATCTTGGAATGGCAGGGATAGAGGCGATGCAATTTGGATCGGGCATCTTGAGTGCTGAACCGCCAGTTGATGGTGACGCCCGCTGCGTTGCGCTCGGTCTCGTAGGCCGTGATTTGGCGTTGCAGGGCGTCGGCGTCGGGGTTTCTCCCCTTGAGACAGGCGCGGCTCAACGCGCTGAATTCGATCTCCGCCATGTTCAACCAACTGGCGTGCTTGGGCGTGTGGTGAAACTCGAGGCGCTTCACGATGCGCCGGGCCTCAGCAGCCGGGAACGTCTCGTAAAGGGACGCCATACGATGGGTATTCAGATTGTCCAGCACCACGCGGATCACCGGGGCATCGGGGTAAGCCTCATCCACCAGCCATTGCATCTGATGGGCGAAGTCCTGCATGGTGCGCCGCTCGGTGATGGCCAGGTGGCGCCAGCCCGCCAGGGGTTCACAGGTCAGGAAGATGTTGCGGGTGCCGCCGCGGCGATACTCGTAGTCCTGCCGCCGCGGTCGTCCCGGTTGAGGAGGCAACGGCTTCCTGACCTCGGCCAGCAGTTGGGTGGAGGTCTCGTCAAAGCACACCACCGGCCGATCGGGGTCGTAGGGTTCGGCATACAGGTCCAGCACGTCCTCCATGGCCGCCACGAATTCGCCGCCTACTTTCGGGATGCACCATTGCTGCTTCCGCCACGGCTTGAGGGTGTTTTTTTGAGCCTGAGCCTTACCGTCTCGTAGGACAGCGATGGCACCAATCCCAACTCCACCACCTTGCCAGCCAACAACCGCAGGGTCCAGTGCTCATGCCCTTCGGGCGCGTCGCTGCACGCCAGCGCAATCAGGTGGGCTTCGCCCCGATCGTCCAGCTTGCGATACCGATTGGCTTGGGGGTGGTCGTGCAGCACGCCCTCCAACCCCGCTTCGGCGTACCGCCGTTTGGTGCGGAACACCGTGCGCTGCGACGTGTCCAGAGCCGCCACCACCTGGGGAGCGCTCCACCCTTCGTCAGTCTTGAGCAGGATGCGCGCCCGATTGATGACCCGAGCGGAATGCCGCCCACCGTGGATCAATCCCCGCAACTGCTCCTGATCTTCCGACGACAACCGTACTGCGTATTTCTCCTGAACCATGGATGTCGCACCTCCCGCACCACTGTTTGCCAGTCAGCGTAACAACCCTGGCCCGCCCCGCGCTTCACCTGCCAATACAGGATTGACTCAATACTAGCCTCCTCGAATCAGCCATGGAGTCGACGCATTTCGTCGCGAAGTTCAAGTTCAACGAGTAGCGAAATCGCCTCCACAAGGGGATGATGCAATGACACTGAAACGATTTTGGATCATAGTCGGAATCTTTACGGCGGCGGTCGCCGGGACAGTCGCATGGACGGTTGTCGGGGTAGGGACCGGGTGGTCTCAACGGCCGCCCAACGACTCCGAGCCGGCGACCTACTACCGTTTCAATTTAGTTCTATTGGATAGATATGTTTGAGCTTACTGCGAGCGTCCTGGGTGGAGAACCGCCAGTCTATGATGGCGGCGGCCTCGTTGCGCTCGCGTTCGAGGGCCGCAACCTCCCGTCTCAGCAATGCTTCATCGCCGACCCGGCGGTTCAAACACTGTCGGCTAAAGACGCTCAACTCGATTTCAGCCATGTTCAGCCAGCTGCCGTGATTGGGTGTGTGGTGCAGCTCCAGGCGTTTGGCGATGCGCCGGGCTTCGGATGGCTCAAACGCTTCGTAGAGGGAGCCGAGTTTGTGGGTGTTGAGATTGTCCAGCGCCAGCCTGACCACCTCGGCATCAGGGTATGCCTGGTCCACCAGCCACCGCATCTGGTGCGCGAAATCTACCGCAGTGCGGCGCTCGGTCACCTCGACGTGCCGCCACCCGCCCTTCGGTTCACAGAACATGAACAGATTCCGGGTTCCGTTGCGCTGGTACTCAGTGTCATAGCGCGCCACCCGTCCGGGAGCGGCCGCAATGGGCGGCCGCACCTCCCCGAGCAACTGCCTGGAAGTCTCATCGAAGCAGACCACTGGACGGTCTGGGTCGTAGGGTTCAGCATACAAGTCCAGCACGTCTTCCATCCGGGCGACGAACTCCCCGCTCAGCCTGGGGATGCACCATTCCTTCTTCTTCCACGGTTTGAGTTCGTTTTTTTGAGTATCTGGCGCACCGTCTCCAGGGAGATGCTCTCGGCAAACTCCAGCTCCACCACCTTGCCGGCCAGCAACTGGAGTGTCCAGTTGACGTGTCCTTCGGGTGGACTGCTGCACGCGACGGCAACCAGATGCGCTTCCTGCTTGCCGTCCAACTTGCGCTCCCGGCCCGGCCGTGGCTGGTCATTGATGGCGGCCTCAAGTCCTGCTTCCACGTACCGCTTCCGCGCTCTGGCAACGGTAGCAGCGTTGATCAAAAGCACGTCGGCTATCTCACCGTCCCGAAGTCCTTCATCAGCTTTGAGCAGCGCGAGCGCCCGCTTGACGGTACGGACTGACGGCTTGCCCCGATGGGAAACCTCATTGAGACGGGAGCGTTCGGACTCGGTCAGCTTGACTTTATACTTGATGGCAGCCATGTCTGGATACTCCCCCACAGAAAGATTATACCCAAGTATGGCTGCCTTCTCATATTATTACAAATATATCTGGAAATGGTACTACAAGGATAGCAACCAACGGTTGAAGGAAGTAGAGGCCGACATTCCCGAATTCGGTGGAGCATTCCTGTCCGACAACCAGAGCGTGCTCAACATTTATCTCACCGAAAACGAAACGGACCCGACCATACAGGAGAGGGCTCGGAAGAAGGTTGAAAAATCGTTCGGCGTGAAGCCGGGATTAAAGCTGAACGTCATCAAGGGCGGCTACACCATCACCCAACTTGCTGACTGGATTGAGTTGGCAAAGTCCAAGGGGTTATGGGATCGGGAAGGGGTGATAATGCTTGATCTACAGGAAGCCTCAAATGAAATCTACATCGGCGTGGTGAACTGGGAGAATGTCGAACCCGTTTACACGTTCTTGGTGGAGATAGGTATACCCCGCGAAGCCGTGGCGGTAGAAGTCATTGAGCAACCGAGATCAATGGAGAAGACAATCCGCAACCCATGACTCAGGGGTCCGTAACGCAAGGATATGACCCAATGATACTGACAAGATTTTGGATTGTGGATCGATTTTACCTACGTGCCTGACACTGTGCGAAATCGCGCAGCGAGTTCGACAACAGACGAGTGGTTTCGCACACGGGCGGGGTTACATTGATGGTCAAACGTGATCGCCCACGCGAAATGCGTAACCTTTTGCCCGCCGCCTACGTGGGAACCATCTCAACTGCTGTGCTGCTCTCGGCCTTGGAGTCGGTCTGGTTGTCGCACCGCGGGCATGACCCGTGGATTGATCGCGTCATGGACCTATGGCTGCACCGGTCGTTCCTTGGTCTGGTTGTGTGCTTGCTTCAAACCGTTCCCCCGAGTCGGTCTCCGGCGATAATACCGGCCTGGCCGGCGGTTGGCAATCTTTCCGCACTGTCAATGGAGCAAGGTCTTCTTTGGCACAGTTGCTGCCTACGGCTGGCGATTCCACCTCGGTTCTGGGAGGTGGATGATGGAGGATGCGGAAGGCCGGTACCGGATGCCGGAGAAAAGGTGGAAACGCGTCGCCAGGCTCTTCGTCCGCCGGCGCGGGCGTCGTATAAAGAATCCCAAGGCCAAGTTGGAAGCCATCATGGACCGCTACCAAGGCGGGTACCAGTGGCGGAAGTTGCCGTCAGAGTACGGGCTGAAATGGAATTCCGTCGTCCGGGCTCACCAGCGGTGGTCAGAGCGACAGGCATACCTGGCACTGTTGCTGACACTGAAGAAGGAGATTGATTACGCGGTGTTGGTGATCGATGGAACCTTTGTGAAGGCTCATCGTAGTGCGGCGGGTGCGCGGCGGCACGGGTTGACGCCTGGATTGTCGCGCCAGAAGCAAGGGATTGCCCCCACCAAAGGAGGCTTGACGACGAAAGTTATCACCCTTGTGGATCGCCGGGGACGGCTGGTGAACTATGTGGTTGTCCCCGGCACCGCCTTTGAGCCGTGGTATCTGCCCATGCTTCTTGAGGGCGTTCCTCTGGATCGGGTTCGCTATGTGGTGGCGGACGGGCTGTACAGGACAGTTGCCGTCAAGACGTTCCTTGCGGAGCACGGCATTGAATTCGTGTCGAAGCCTGAGACCAATAAGCGCAACGCCGAGGGTCCCATTGACCCACGAGATCCCAACGTGGCGATCTACAAGGGTCGCGGCATCGTCGAAAACGTTTACGCTGACGACAAGAACTTTCGCGCGTTTTCGACCAGGTACGACAAGTTGATGGCGACGTTTTGCGGCGGCTTCGAGCTGACGACTTGGCACTATGAAGGCCGCCCTCACCAGGTGAGGAAGTCAAAGTATTTGGAGGACCTGTAGGAAGTTTACTCTGGCTCTGTCAGGGCACTTGACCGGGGGCCGGCGTGTGGTGGGCTTGTGCCTCAGCAACTGGTTTGCTGCGGCGGTGGCCGACGATTGCCGTGCGGTTCACTGATTCAGTAGTGGTTCACCAGCGGATTCAGGCAGTCTCTGGTTTTTCGGCGGGACATTTCCGTTAGGTGGACATCAGTGATAATTTGTCCACAGACCCTAGAAATCTGGCCGGAAACCCCGATTCTCCTCAAGCCGTTATTTTCTTGACGTCGATTACCGATGTAATGATGGGGTCTTGAAACGTATTGCATACACTATCACGCCGAATACGGCTGTAATATGTCTGCTTGGCGTAGTGCAAAACCCGGCCAATGGCTTTCCGGCCAGACCTCTAGGCTATTTGTCGTTCGGCATATTGTACCTGCCGGCGGCCATAGCTTTGATAGTAACCGCCGTTGCCTTTGGGCGTGGGCGCGGATTGCCTTGGTTGAACGACGAGTGAAACGAGATGCTACCCACTCATGTCCAAGGAGAGTGGTTTCGTGTTGCGGGAAAAGCCGTGCACCATGACGACTGGCAGAGTATGGTCGTGGTTATGATTTCCAGTGGAGGTTCCTCCGCAACGCCTGATTGAGTGTCTTGGCTATGGATGCCGCCGACGATTCTCCTACTTCTGTAGGATTGTTCAAGTAGGCAGCGTCAGTACGAAATCCGTAATCTTTGATGCGCCTGAATTGGGGAGATGTGGACTGTGGCCTTGGCCGGTGAATCGTTGTTCTGCCTGAGGCAATCCTGCGACTCTTGGGATGCGGGAGTATCTCCATGGACCAAATACAGCACGGCGACGAGTTGGGTAGCCTCCGCACCTGCGATGCCTCGGTTGGCTGCTAACCTGACGCACGGCAGAAATGCCCTTGTCGCTCGCCCGGCGCCGTTTTAAGCTGGCGCGGGGCGAAACGTACTCGTCCGGAGTGACTGGAGGCCGAAGCTTTGAACGTCCGCATTGCTATGCAGATGCTCGCCGCCATTCTCGTGTTGGCCCTAGCCGCGCTCCTGGCGGCCTGCGGCGCGCGTCCCGAGCCCGACGACGAACCGCCGGAGTTGCCGGCTACACCACGAGTGGAGCTGCTGGTGGAGCAGTTGCGCCGGGAGTACGCCGACAATTCCCTCGTGTTCGTTCAGGACCGGACGGGATCATTGGTGCTCGCGGTAGGGCGCATTGATCAAATCCTGCCCGGCGACGCGGTTGAGTTCCGCGAGCACGAAACCCTTGACCTGTGGTGCGAGGGAAGCCCCGCCGAGATCGCACCCCTCAGGCATGGTATGTGGGTCGTATTTCGGGGCAAGGTCGTCGGCTTTGTCCAAGACCGCTTGTTGCTGGAAGAGTGCGAGTTCCACGAGTTCTTTTGGTACTGGGAGTTGTAAAGGGCGGCCGTCCACGCGGCTCTGCGGTCGAAATTCGGGGCACGTAGGGTCGGTTATGAAACCGGCCGCCCCGTTGGGCGGTGGCGGCCGGCATCATATTGTAGAAGGGCATTCACCCGCAACCGTTTTGCTATGAGTGGAACCTCAAGCTTCTCCTGCTCAAAGTTGGTCTGGCGGGTCTACTTGGACAACGACAACTATTCGGTGAACGTTGATAGCAATGCCGCTGCTTACCATTACTGGCTGCAAGAAAGGTATCCGGCTTTGCTGGCGGCAGTTATCATCGTCAACACCGTGGCGCCTGATGAGATTGCGCTTTCGGCTAATCTCGATGACTACCGGACGGTGGACTAGCTGAAAGCAGATTGAGCCGGCGGTGGAGGTTTCGCGTGATGAAGATTAGTCGCCTGTTGGTCGGGGTCTTCGTGTCGGCTCTATTCGTTGTCCTGGTGGTCATGGCCTCTGGTTGCCAGGACAATGACCTCGAAGTTTACGGTGAGTTGCCTGAAAATGTTGGGTACTTACATTCGGGCACTCCGCGACTTGGCCAATTGACGATCTTCGACGCGGACACCTTCGAGGTTTACCGTTCAGTGGAGATTCCGATTACTTGGGAGTCTTACCCCGAATCCACCGAAGGGATGTGGCCATGCTGGTCAGACAAGGGATGAGAGGCAAGGGAAAAGACGGTGAGGGCTCGATCCCAATAGATTGGGCTGGGTACAGGGTGCGGTGGCCACAAAAAGGGAATGTTGACGGTCTGCAGTGGCGGCACTGGGCGAAATTGTCAGGGTAGCGTGCAGCAAGAGACGCTCGGGGACCAGCCTGGCGCAAGTCTGCGAGGCGGTCGGGTAGTCTGGTGAGTGGGTCAGATCTCCGTCGGCGTTGACACCAGCGTTGCCGTCAGGCTGGGAGTGGAATTGCTCGCAATCGAGCGAGGGCGCGACTGAACTGGTTTTCCCAGGGCCAGCGCTGTGGAAGATGCAGGGTGAGGCGGCGCGCCGAGCGGGTGAGCCGTCCGGCGATAGAGAAGAACCGCCGCCGGAGGGTCTTGGTGGTCACCACCTGCTCGCCCAGACCGATGCGCGCGGTCCAGCGTGCCAGGTTGTAGGCCAACACCCCGTATCGAGTACGGGGCAGGCTCTGCACCGCCAGCCAGGCGCCGTTGGCGGGGAAGCGGCCCGAGGAGAGATGGTTGAGGCCGACGCCGTACTTGAGGTCGCGAATGGCATTCTCGATCTCGGCGTGGCGGCGATGGTCGGCCTCCAGTGCCAGGGTTGCCCCGTCCCGGTCCGTGATAAAGCCGTGATAGCTGTAGGCGGCGAAGAGGGCCAGTTGGAAACCGGGCGTGGGCTTCACCCGCCGGACGATGAGCCGCACCGGTGCGGCGTCGGGCTCACTCTGAAAGGGGATGTAGCTGGTCTCCGCCACATCGGCGGCGCCGTCCATCCAGTAGGGAATCGGCGTCCAGTCAGTCTCGGGTATCTCCTCGATGAGATTGCGCAGGCTTTTATGTTGGCGAACGGTGATGGAGAAGCGCACATCCATTTCGCGGCAGACGGCGACCAATGCGTGGGCATAGAAGCCGCTGTCAGCCCGCACCGTGAGTTGTCCCCTGGCGCCAGCGTAGCGTACCCGCCCCACCGTCTCGCGTAGAAAGTGAGCGGCGCCCCGAACCGTGTTGGCGCGGCCCTCGCGCAGCCGCGACATCAGCACGTCGCCGGTTCCGGCGGCAATCGCCAGCAGCGGGTGATAGCCCCGCTGGCCGGTGTAGCTGTGGTGGCGGGCACCCTCCTTGGCCAGCCCGTAAGTCTCGCAGATGGTGGAGTCCAGGTCGATGGTCAGGGGTGCGTCGCCCGGTCCCGCTCCAGTAGCCCAGGCCCGGGCCAGCAACTCCCGGCTCACCCGATCCAGTTGGCGGACGTGGCCCCACCGGAAACTGCGCAGGAAGGTCCCCAGGGTGGATGGCACCTTGACCACGCAGCCGATGGCGCCAGCCGTCCCGCCGGTGCGCAACACGTCGGCGTCGTCAATGCAGTCGCCCCCAGCCAGCGCAGACGCTACCAGGGTCAGCATCTTGTCGCCCGGGTTCGCTCGACCCGGGGCGTTGCCCAGGTCGAGGCACTCCTGGACCAGTTGGGGCAGGCCGAGGTGGCGGGCCAAGGTGGTGGGAAGGATCAGCCCGGCATTGGCCACCAGACGGTGGTCATCAAAGGTGATTTGGATCCGGTCGGGGTCGTTGCGTGGTAGCATCTTGTATCCTGACTTTGGCCCGCGACAATAGCTCATATGTGGCGGTCCGGAGCGCGGCAGACCGGTAGCATCTGGGTCATGGTAGACCGTTCAATAGCAGGGGTCGCCGCGTTCCCTAACGGTAGAACCCGTACAGTTGCCTGGGCCAATCGAGCCCGCATCGTGCAAGGAAGGGTCAGCACTGAAACAGGAGGTAAGGAGGTAAGATGGAAGGAGAAGCGAGGTTCGTAGGCATTGATGTCTCAAAGGCGCAGTTGGACGTTGCGGTCCGGCCTACGGGGAAGCGATGGGTCCTGCCCTACGATGAGACCGGAATTGAGGGACTGATCCCCCAGATAGTGGACCTGGAGCCTGCCTTGGTGTTGCTGGAGGCTACGGGCGGCTTGGAGCTGCCCTTGGTGGCCGCCCTGGCCGCTGCGGCACTGCCGGTGGTGGTGGTCAACCCACGCCAGGTCCGGGACTTCGCCAAGGCCACCGGAACGCTGGCCAAGACCGACACTCTGGACGCGGGGGTCCTGGCCCATTTCGCCGACGTCGTCCGTCCTGACGTGCGCCCCCTCAAGGACGCCGAGACCCAGGTCCTCAACTCGCTGACTGCCCGCAGGCGCCAGGTGATGACCATGCTGGTCTCCGAGAAGAACCGGCTGGGCACCGCCATCGGCGCCGTTAGTCCCCGCATTGAAGCCCACATCGCGTGGTTGGAACAAGAGTTGAGCGACTTGGATAAGGGGCTACGTCAGACTTTGCGCCAGAGTCCAGTGTGGCGTGAGAAGGATGACCTGCTCCGCACGGTTCCCGGCGTGGGCCCGCAGCTATCGCTGACCTTGCTGGCGCATCTGCCGGAATTGGGCACGCTGGATCGCAAGCAGATTGCTGCCCTAGTCGGCGTGGCTCCCTACAACCGCGACAGCGGCATCCGGCGGGGCAAACGCGCCGTCTGGGGCGGACGCTCCCGGGTGCGGGCCGTCCTCTACATGGGAGCGTTGGTAGCCAGCCGCCACAACCCTGCTATCCGGGACTTCTACCAGAGGCTGCTGGCAGCTGGTAAGCCGAAAAAGGTGGCGCTGATCGCGTCCATGCGCAAACTGCTGGTTACGCTCAACGCCATGCTCAAACATGGCTACCCTTGGCGCGATATGACTCAGCCAGTCGTCGCTCATGCCTGTTGACTTTCAAGACAGTTGCTATTGAGTGCTCCTGGTCTCGGGTCGGTTTTGTGTTTCCAAAACCATTATCCCCGATGCACAGGAGCACTTTCTTACCCCTTCAGCACGCCGTGACACTCATCTTTTCGGTGGATTGGGGCTTAGTGGATTAGAGTTACACTAGAGTTGAAACTGTGGCTCAAGTTCCGCTTGCGCGTTCTGCGGCCACCGGGGGCTATTGAGTCACGAGAAGATTGATTTGCACGAGGGATTGTATTCATGGCATTGCAGTTTGGGGTATTCGACCACATTGAGCCCATTCCCGGCGTACCGCTGGACCAAATTTACGGGGAACGGCTGGACCAGGTCGAGCAGTTGGAGTCCGCCGGGTTTTACTCCTACCACCTGGCGGAGCACCACACACCGGCGGTCCATAGTCTTGCGCCCTCTCAAAACGTATTTCTGGCGGCCGCGGCCGAGAGGACACGAACCATTCGGTTGGGGCCGTGCGTCTACGTGCTGCCGTTGCACCACCCGGTGCGCCTCATCGAGGAAATCTGCATGTTGGACAACCTCAGCGGCGGGAGGATGGACATCGGGGTGGGCCGAGGCGGGATAATAGAGGCCTACTTCTGGGGACAGGACTCAGACGTGGAGGCGAACTATGCGCGGTACCTTGAGACGCTGGCGGTGGTCAAGGAGGGACTGGGCAACGATTCGCTGACCTACCGGGGTGAGTTCTACAATTTTGACGACCTGCCGATGCGCTTGCGGCCCAAACAGGACCCCTACCCTCCCCTGTGGTACATGCGGAACGTGGAGACCGCAGCTGTCAACGGGATGCATTCCATCATCGTCGGGAACCTGGACTCGTTTCAGTCAAACGTGGACCGCTACTTCCAGCTTTGGGATGAGCACCAGGGGCCGGGCGCGCTAAACGCCCAAGGTGAAGCGCCCAAGATAGGGTTGGTCAACCACCTGTTCCTGGCCGAGACAGACGCGGAAGCCGCAGCCATGGCCCAACCTGCGTGGGACCAGTACAAGTGGAACCTGGGCACGCCGCGCCGACTGGAAGTGGAGAGGCGAGGCCTAACCCAATTCTTCGGGGGTAACGCCAATGCCAGGCCGTCCAACCTGCCCGACCGGGAGGCGCAGGTCAGTAGGGCCGCCGCGGCACGAAGGTCCGGTTCCGCGGGGCTCGAGGAGCACGCTGCGCCGGGAGGAGGCGGATTCAATGTTGTCGCCGGCTCCCCGGACTCCATCCGGCACTACATGGACGAATATGTCGAGACCGGGGCCAACTACTTCGTAGCCGCCTTTCAGTGGGGCCACTTGTCCCATGAGGAGACCATGCGCTCGTTGGAATTGTTTGTGTCTGAAGTCATGCCCCACTATGCCCAGGATCGCGAATAGAAGGCCGCCAGGTAGGCGGGTTCTTCGGGGCACGGCAAAACCAATCGACGACAATTCGGCAAATATAGTCGACGCGGGACACCTGCTCCTCATCTGCGCGGGTTCCCGATTGCATTGCTTGCCCTTGCGATGCTCCAGCAGACGGCGTAGCGTCCGATATTACTCGGGCGACTCCCAACCCTGCAGCGGTGCTACCTGATCCAGGGCTGCCGTCTTCTGCTCCAGTATCGGGATGAAAGGCTGAAGCACGAGATAAGTGTCCCGCGTCAATGATTCTTGCCGGACCAGTTGCCTCATTGAGAAATGTTACCGAAAAATCAGCACTTGGGGTCACCCGTCACCAGCGCCATTTCCGGTATTCCACCGGGATCCGGCAGCGTTGCTCCGGACGCGGCGTAGACCAGCTTGTCGGCCATGATGCCTCGCCACCGCTGCACCCTCCGCTGCAACGTACGCAGGTGAGCCCGGCTGAAACGATCCGGTTCAGCCTCCTGCAGCCGGCCCAGCAGTGCCACCGCGCTGGCGTCCGGATCTTCCTGCAACCAGCCCAACACGTCGCGCCACACACCTTCGAAGGGATCCTTCCGCGTTCGCCAGGTGTGCGGTGCTCTCGCCCGCGGTTTTCCTTCGGCGTGCTCTTGCTCCTCACGCCACCGATCGGGCAGCCTGGCCAAAAATCGTTCCAGGCTCTCGCCCCGCGGCGTGGGCCTGAGTTCAGGGGACACGATCGCCGCCAGCGCCGACTGGGCTTCCCTGATTGCGTGCAGCAACGCCACTGGGTCTAGTGTGGCTCGGCGTTCGCTGAGTGCAGCCTTGGCCTCGGCGCTGACCGCCTCGTGCCGGATCACCCGGTCGCAGGGCGTGGCTGGCGGGCTGTAGCGCTTGGTAACCACCGAGCCGTTGCGGGTTTTCTCCAAGAGCTTGAATGACGGCTGGAAGTAGTTCACGTACAGCCGCATCACTCCGTGCAGGTGGGCTATGGTCTGTCCTGCCACCTGACCCGAGTAACGCTCGTGACCCAGGAACCGCCGGATCACTGCACCATTCTTCTGCTCGACCCAGGCCTGGTCGTTCTTCCGGTAGGCCCTCGAACGGGTGAACTCAATGCCCCGGTTGGCGCAGTACTCGGTGAGGGTGTCGTTGATGAACACGCTGTCGGAGTCGATGCCGAGGACGGGAAAGGGCAGCTGTTTGGCGATTGCCTTCAGTCCTGTCACCACCAGGGACTGCTCTCTGGCCAGCAGGGGGACGGCTTGGGTCGAGCCGGTGCATACGTCGGTGGCCACCAAGCTGTAGACGAAGGATCCGCCCATGTTATCCCCGCAGTGGGCCACTAAACTAAAGCCAAGGTGAAATGCGCAGATGGTGGGGGTCAAACGACGGAGCCGGGTTGTTCTCCAAGTACGGATGAGAGGGATTCACGGGCTTAACCCAGCTGATCATCATCGCCACTTAAATGTACATCCCACCTTGGCTTTAGTTTAGTTGTTGCCTTTCGGCTGGCGAGGGCGCCGTGACTTGTGATGCTTCTCAGCGCACGTGGGGCACGAGTTTGTCCGGGTATGAAAGTTTATACGAGCCTCGGCGGGGTATATCCCCGTGCGTGCGGGCTCAAAAGGGTAGAAGGCGCAACTGGCTCCCCTCCGAGAGCCAGTTGCGATTCCTAAACCAAAGCCAAGGTGGGATGTGCATTTGCCGGGTGCTGGGAATCGGGGCGGGAGTCTCGCGGGAGTGTTTCGGCCCTTGATTGCAGGACCGTCCGGCAGCGCCGTCTCACCTCGTCTTTCCGGCTGGACAGCCCGGCCAGGAATTTGCCGACACGCTCCTGTACCGCCGCCCTGCTCCCCAGGCACAGATTGCCAGTGGCCTCCTCTCTCGCCCAGCCCCAGATAGCCTCATCGGCGTTGAAGTCCGGGCTGTAGCCCGGCAGGTTCACCAGCCTCAGCTCCAACTCAGGCGTCCTGAGGTACTCCCGCACCGCTTCCCCACGGTGGGCCGGCGCATTGTCCCAGATGACCCGCAGCGGCCCCGGATGCTTTTCCTTCAGTTGCGTCAGGCAGTTGCGTCAGGAAGGCAACCGAGGTCCCGCTGTTGCTGTTGCCCTCCAGTTCCATCCATTCCACCTCGCCCGTCTCCAGGCACACCGCTGAATAGTAGCTGGCCTTCTCCCCATACCGCGGGCTATTGGAGTCCACCAACGCAGGCTTACCCTTCAGCACCCACTTGCCCCGCAATTCCGCGTCCGCCCGGAAGTGGGCCTCATCAGCAAAGAATATGCTGGCTTCAGTCCGTTGGGCCTCCTCCCACCGGGCGGCGTACTCCGCCACGAAGGCCTCCCGCTTGGACTCATCAGCCTTGAGCAGCCGCTTCTTGGGGCGCTTGAAGGCAAACCCCAGCCGGTGAAGCCAGTTCAGGCAACTGCTGCGGCACAGGCTGATGCCAAACCGTTCTGAGACAAACTGCCGCACCACCCTCCAATACCAGTTGGCCAGTTGGATGCCCGCCGCAGCGGGCGGTTGCTCCACCGCCCCTTTCAACTCCTCCTGCTGCGCCTGGTCAAGGGCGGGGGGGAACCACCGGTCTGCTCGAATATCAGGGCCGCAGGCCCTCCCTCACCGAAGGCCGACGCCCAACGCCCGATAGTGTGGGGGTCCCGCTCCAGCGCCTCCGCCGTCGCCGCTGCCGTCAAGCCCTGAGCCAGCAGCAGGATGGCGTACCACCGCTCCCGCTCCCGGGGCGTGGGAGCCAGAATCATCCGCCGCCGCAAGTCCTTGACTCCCATCTGCCATTGTTCCAGAGACCGGTCTATCTCCCTCACGCCCATCACCAACCCCTCGCAATTTCTGAGACCAGCTACCTCGGTTCCTTCATAAATTTACCCCATGCGTCTGCGCATTTCACCTTGGCTTTGGTTTAGGTGGATGGCGACGCCACGACGACCACGTTTACTACGACCGCTTTCTCGGACCGCGCCCCGGTCCGGGTTGATGCGCTGGTCAGGTCGTATCCCGAGAACCGTGAGTACGGTGGGGACTACTACGAGTAGGTCTTCAGCGTTCCGATGGTGGGAGGCATCGACGCAGGTCCCTGATTCCTGCTGCGGCAGGTTATGGGGTGGGGCCGGCTTTGCGCCGGTCCCACTTGGCGAGTCTTCGGCTCTTGGGTTAGGATTGCCCGGTTTTCATCGGGTACGGGGTATGTGATGCTGATATTGAGTTTGCTGGGTTATTTGTTGTTGTGGTGGGTGCCGTTGACGGCAATGGCAATGGTCTGCACGGGGATAGTCGTGAGCGCTCCCCTTGGGGCGCTGGCGTTCTGGCTGGTGCGTGGGCGCAAGAGTGAGACCCCGGCCCGTGTTGCGCTGGTGGGCGGTGTGATGTGGGCGTGCGGGTTCCTGCCCTGGGTCCATCTGATGGCGCGGTCTTTCGGCGTTCCGGTTGTCAGGCCGCTCTTGTGGGCAGCCTATATTTTTCTGTACGTGGCCTGGCTGGTGGGTCCGGTTGGGACGGGCTTTGTTGCCGGGGCGGTGTCTATCTCCGGTCCGTTTAGCCGGCATGTGCTTGAGGGTTTAGTGCTGTACTCGCTGCCGGTCTTGAACTTGGTGGCCTTGCTGTTCACTTTGTTCCGGGTGTGGAGGGCGCGCGAGGGCGGGGCGGAACGGCACGGTCACGCCGTGTATGTGGTGCCCTTTGGATTGGTGACGGCTGGTTTCATCCTCTGGTTCTGGGTGCAGGTTATTCTTATCGAGGGCGCTTTCTGATGTTGCTCGTGAAGAATGGAGTGCTGAGGTTGCCGGTTGCGGTGGCGTTGTTCCCCCTGTTGGTGCTGTTCATCGGATGCGGCGAGAGCTTTGAGCCGGTGGAGCGGTACCAGGCGATGAGTTCTGGTTCGGGCTTCGCTTGTGGTCTCAGGGAGGATGGCACGATAAAGTGCTGGGGGGCTAATTCGGCGCATGGGGAAAAGGGATTGACCCGTTCGCCCGGAGGTCTCTACAAGGCGATTAGCGCCGGGTATTACGGCAGTTGCGCCATCCGCACTAACGGGCGTTTGAACTGTTGGGGGCGTGTGGATGGTGGGGAACCTCGGGGTCGTTTTGTCGCGGTGGAGATGGGAGAGTTTTCGGCGTGCGCGATACGTGAAGATCGTCGGTTGCACTGCTGGGGTAGGGAGGATGGCGGTTTGTTGGAGTATCCCGACGAAGAGTTTGTATCGGTTTCTGCGACGTTTTTGTACGCTTGTGGGGTGAGGACGGATGGTTCCGCGAGTTGCTGGGGCGAATTGGCAGGCTACAAGCCTAGGGAGGTTGAGGGACCGTTTCGGGAGGTGAGTGTTGGCAGCGGTGTGGGTTGTGGGCTGCTGGAGGATGGGACGATGCGGTGTTGGCGTCACCTTGGCTATGGGCGGGAGTTGGAACCGTTGGCAGGGGAATTCAAATCGTTGAGTGTGACGACGAACTATGTGTGCGGTTTGCGCTTGGATGGCATGGTTGAGTGCCTGGGCTCAGAGGAGGGTAGAAACGCCCGGGAGCTGGAGGTGTTTGAGCCTCCGGATGTGGCGTTCAGGTCATTGAGTGTTGCGAGGCGGTACGCCTGCGGGGTTGTGGAGAATAGTAGGCGGGTGCTTTGTTGGGGTGACACCTGGAATATCCCAACCGCTGACTGGTATTGGTGATCTCGGGTTCGGCGCCTCGTGCCCGGCTCACCTGGGTTTCCAGAATGCCAGCCACAGGACTGGTAGATCGTCTGAGGATTAGCCACGAGCGCGATAATCCAATGCTGTGGTTCCACCGAGCCGTTTGCCGTTTCGACGTGCTTGGCAGGGTATGGCGGTTCGGCGAGAGTCCTTGCACAAAGCGAGGGCTTTGAGCCTTCGCCTATTGTCGGCGTCACGTACGCGGCCGCGTTCCTTTCGTTCCGCTGGTGTGAGGTGGGCTCGCTTTGGCGTCGCGCGGGCGTTCGGTTCGGTGGTTCGGGTGGCGGTTGGTTTCGGTAGGAGGTGCCGACATGGGCAAAGATTGGGCTTCAATTGGTCGCTTGGGCTGTGCGGGTTTGTGTCCGCATGGTAGCGGGCGTAATCGCGGTGATCGCTGCGGCCCATGACCCGCAGGGCCGCGGCGACGGTGCGCTGACCCGGGGTCAGGATCGCGCCGACCAGCAGTTCCTGGGCTTTCCGCCAGGTCGGGTTGGTAAACAGCGTTGCGAAGGGAATGAGTATGGATACAATGGCATTGGGCAGGGTAAGCATAGCTGGGCCTTTAGTGAGATTTTGGTCAGGCCAGCTTACCCTGTCTTTATACTTTTTCTAAATTATGCGTAAAGTCCAGCTTGGGAGATGGGTGGGGGTTGTTCGGGCAAGACAGGCGGAACTCGTACTTGAAGGTATGTCCTACTGCCCACTCGTGCGGGGCGAGCATTTCACCAATTCTGCCGCTCCAAACCCTTGACGGAATACCCCCGCAGGTACGGGGTGAACCCTGTGGTCGGGGTTGTCTGACATCGGAGTCTAGGTATACCCCGTAGGTACGGGGGTTAATTGCGAGGAGGAATGGAATATATAAGGCCCTTGGTATACCCCGCAGGTGCTGGGCTAACGGGTATCTCCCCTAGCCATTTACGGCCAGTTAAGGACGTAGCGAAGCGTGAGTTGCCTTGGTTCATGGTTGCTCCTTGGTTGTCGGTTTGGTCGAACGGTGCCTTCGGCATGCCTAAGGTCAGCTACGGATTGGTGCCGGCGAATTTCGTCATTTGCCTTGGTTCACCGAGATGGATGGAATCCGTCAAATGAATTCATTTGGTTCGCCCGCCGTTATATTTTTGCACGGGCCTAACTACGGTATGTTCAGTTTGACAACGGGGGGAGTGGGGCATAAACTCAGCGAGCTAAATAAACGGCCCCGGTGGGAAAACACCGAGACCGCGGTCGATGGGGAATGACGCTCCGCCATCTGGGCTTTATGGTAGCCCTGTGCCTTCTGCGTGTCCAGCCCCATCGGCAACGGCGGGGCTTCTATTTGGTGTGTTGCTCGCGCGTGAGAGCATTCTGACCAGCCCTTCAGGGCAAGGAGGCGTACGACTATGAGATCGAGAAAAACCCAGGCTTATTTGGCGGTGGTGGCGTTGGTGATAACGATTCCGCTTGTGTTGGCGGCTGGAAATTACGACGGAGGTGGTTCCGGTGCCGAACGTTCGGATCCTGATGGGGCAATGAGGCTGGATGCTGCATCCTATGCTGCGGATTTTGGGGTCAGTGAAGAGGAGGCGCTACGGCGCCTGCGTCTTCAAGGCGAGATTGGGCAGCTAGATGACCGGATTGCCAAGGGTGATGGTAATACTTTCGGGGGTTTGTGGATACAGCACACCCCTGATTTCAAGGTGAGGGTAGCTTTCACTGAGGATGGGAACTCTAAGTTGTCGGAGTACGACACTAGCTCCGGCCTTGAGGGGGAGTTGGAGGCTGTGGGCGTTGGTGTCAGCGTGGAGGCTTTGCTGGCTGCCCAGGCCGATGCGATGGCTGCGGCCGGGCGCGTTTCGCAGGCTACCGAGTCCGATGTGATTCTGGTTGACAACCGTGTGGAGTTGTACACCGTTGACCCTGAGGGCCTCGAAAGAGCGCTCGCGGAGGCTGGCGAGGTACTGCCGGCTAACGTCGTGGTGAGGGGGGTGAGTGCGTTGAGCTCTGTGGATCACGACTTGGAGATCCATGGCGGCGAATTGATGTCGGATTGCACCTCTGGGTTCTCGGTGCAACACTCTAATGGTACGAAGGGCATCAGCACTGCTGGACACTGTGCCTATTATCAACAGATGAGCGGGGGTTTCCCTGCGGCACGAAGATAGGGCCAATGGTGGGTCCTACGACGTCCAGTGGCATACTGTTGACGACGATGGTGAAGGTGATAATCACGAGTTCGTGAACCTGGTGTACGATGGGACGTATCATCGCCTGATAACTTCTGCGAAAAGCCGGCCGCAGCAGTCGGTAGGCGAGTATGTGTGCAAGTACGGCCGTGCGACCCGTCGGACCTGTGGTAACATCGCCAGCAGGAATCACCAGTTGGATTCGCCCTATGGCGGGAACGTGTGGGTCAGGGTTCACAAAGATGGCGTAAATCTCTCGTCGGGTGGTGATAGCGGTTCGGCTTGGTATGGCGGTAACGCGGCCTATGGCATTCACCATGGAAGTGGTGGTGACGGAAATCGGGACGCCGTGTATAGGGCGATCAACTATATCGATTACCTCAACTTGAGCGTGATCACGAGTTCGGATTAGGACGGAATCCCATCCGGCTCCTGTTGGTTTTACAGGAACCGGATGGGAACTTTCTTGCTATGCAGTTTTGGCGTCGCGCGCTAATTTTGGTCGGTCTGACGGCTGTGTTGCTCGGTGGAGCCGTGTCGTGTTCCAGGGACACGTCGGTTGCCGACTTCGAGGCGGTGGAGCATGCAATCCTCGAGGTGAAGAAAACTCCTAATCCCGTTGGGGTAGGTGTATCCGGTTTCCTGCGGCATCACGAGGATGGGTTTGTGAACTACGGGAGTGATTACATCTATGGCGACTTGTTCATGGCTCATGGGTGTATGAGGATCTCGTACTTCGGCTACGATGCTCCCGCGGATGCGCGTGGGTTTATGGTGGTGTGGCCTGCGTCTGTCGGTCTGGTGGCTGTTGAGGAGGTGGTATTTGTCATGGACCGAAATGGTGAGGTCCTGGCTACCTCGGGAGAGTCGGTTCGTCTGTCTGGGCGTTCGAGTTCTGCGCGTGGCGAGGCGTGGGATTGGGTATCCGGAGACGGTGCTCCGTGTCTTGGTCCTTACTGGATTGTGGGAGATGAGGTCAGTGGCGAAGACGCGTTGAAGGTGGACCCGTCGCGACCTTGGGTGTTCTTTCCCAGGTTGAAAGACGTTCGCGGTCCGAAGGGTCATCCAGACGCTCTGCTGGAAGGCGAGCTTTTACAGTCGGGGCGTTGTCTGCTGGTTTCAGCGGACAATCTGCCTGGGCGTTATCTCGTTGTGTGGCCACCCGGCTTCAGCGCGGAGCAGGATGACCGGGGTGTGGCCGTCTTGAACGGCGGTGGCAGTGTGGTCGCTCGGGTCGGCGACCACATTGCGCTTGGCGGTTACAGCCCTGATGCGGTGGATTACCAGGGTAACGAGGACTGTCCTGGTCGGTACTTCTACGGCTACCAAGTCACGCCGGGGCGGTGAGGTCGTTCGCTTGGCGGTACCGGATCGTCTAACGGCGTTGATCCGCGACTTCACGGTGTTCGGAGACGACGGGAGCGGGTCAGTGATCAAGAAGATGGCCGGCTACCACCAGTTTCACGCCGTGCAGGCGGCGGTCGAGGAAACCCTGCGTGCTGCGGTGCTGCAACAGTCCGATAACGAATCTGCTGACGAGCGGACCGGCCATGGGTCGCCGCGGCGCTCTGGCGGCAAGCCCGGGGACAGGCGCGTTGGCGTCGTATGGCATACCTAGAAATCTGGCCGGGAACCCCGATTCTCCACAAGCCGTTATTTTCTTGACGTCGATTACCGATGTAATGATGGGTTCTTGAAACGTATTGCATACACTATCACGCCGTATACGACTGTAATACGTCTGCTTGGCGTAGTGCAAAACCCGGCCAATGGCTTTCCGGCCAGACCTCTAGGGGTCTGGCAAGAGTTTGAGCATGGCTTTTTACGCCGGAGCCATCGCGCGATATCCTGCTGTCAAGGGTGTCGAAGGTCAAGGAAAATGTCCGTTTAAGTGCTCAGCGAAGATGGCTGATTAACGACAATTGATCCTGCTGGTAGCGTCGACCATTTTTGCCGGTCGATATGGGGTAATCATTCGGTACGGAGGTACCGTTGATTACAGACCGACAAGTCAGGCTTTTGAGGCAAAAACGTATGGAAGGCAAGACACAGGAAACGGCAGCGGCCAAGGCTGGGATGAGCGTGCGTTCAGCGCGCAACTGGCAGAGTGGCCCCCTGCCGTCGGCGACGAAACCGGAGCATCGGTGGCGCGCGCGGCCCGACCCCTTCGACGGGGTGTTGGAGAGGGAGATCGAGCCGTTGCTGTGGAATGATCCGACCGGCAAGCTGAAGGCAACGACAATTATCGACTGGCTGGCCGAGCAGCATCCCATGTCATTTGCCGCGGTCTTTTACCGAGTAAACCACGAAAATGACCAAGGTCTTTGACCCGTATTTCCGAGGTCATTGACCCACCTTGGGAGCCAGATCGGCGACCATTGCTGCACTTTGATGTTGAGGTGCAGCGATGGCGTACCGGGAGGTTTCCAGGATGGAGATAAAAGAGATCATCCGCCGCTGGCAGGCGGGGGATGGGCCGCGTCAGATTGCGGCGGGCACGGGGTTGTCGCGCAATACGGTACGCAAGTACTTGGCGGCGGTGCGGTTGCAGGGCATCACGCAAGGTGGTCCGGCGACGACTGAGGACCAAGCTCAGTCGGCTGGCGACTATTAGCTAGGTGGGGCCGCGGCAGGTGGCGACGCCACGACCGGACCAGTTGGAGCCGTGGGCGGACCAGATCTACCGGTGGATCACCAACGACCGGCTGCAGATGACCCGCATCCACGAGCTGCTCTCCATGCGGGGATGCGAGCTCGACTTTACGCAAAATTTAAAGGAGGCAACGGATGCCATCACGTTGGGACTCCGCCACTTGCGGCCGGCGTCGGAGGGTTTTTCACTATCCGCCGCCAACGCTGATGTCCAGGAACTTCCGGCTACCCTGTGCCATTGAGTTGCAACCTCTATCGCTTACGCCGCTTAAAATGCGTAAAGTCGAGGCGAGGTGTCGTACCCTTCGCTGCGGCGTTTCATCATCAACCGCAACTGTCGGCGGCGCAGCAAGATCACGGTGCGGATGGCGGACACGCCGCCGGGTGAGGTGGCGGAGGCTGATTTCGGCTGGTTGGGCATGATCACCGACCCAGCCACTGGCCAGCGCAAGGCGGTCTGGGTCATGGTCATCGTGCTGGGCCACTCCTGTCACTGCTTCGTCTGGCCCATACAGCAGCAGAAGTTGCTGGACGTCATCGCCGGTCTCGAGGCGGCGTGGGCCTTTTTCGGCGGCATACCTAAATACTTGGTGATCGACAATTGCCCCGCCGCCATGGTGGGCACGGACCCGCTGAATCCTATCCTCACTAGGGGCTTCCTGGAGTACGCCCAGCATCGTGGCTTCAGCCGACTTCCTGCGGCAACTGAGGGCGCGACACACCGAACTACTGACCGTGATCTGGGACAATTCTCCAGCCCATCGTGGCGACGCGCTACGAGCCTACCTCACCACGTCTGGCTTGAACCTGTGCTTGGTCAACCTGCCCAGTTACAGTCCAGACTTCAATGCTGATGAGGCCGTCTGGGGCTGGGTGCGCCAGGAGGTGACTGCCAACTTGTGCTTGGGTACCAGGGCCGCGGTGCAGGAGAAGGTGGGCGACTTTTGCGCCAACTTGGCTAGCCGTCGGGACGAGGTCGAACGGCGTTGCCGAACCTTGTTTCAGGCTCGCGTAACAGAACTGAGTGGCAGCGCCCATGCCGATTTTACGGCCCTGCAAATGTAGATTTTACCTTGGCTTCAGTTTAGTCTTGCGTTTAGGTGCCGGCTTGGCCTCATAGGCTGGGTTGGTGGTGATGGGGGAATCGAATTCCCACTCAAAGGTTGTGCCTACTGCCCACTTGTGCGGGTTCACTCAAGGATCACCCCCGTACATGTGGCGCCATCTGCTCCAGTTTCTCGGTGTCCCCAGATTTCCTAGCGCTGGTCGATGCACCCACATCGGCATTGCTGATCATCCTCCCAGATTGCAGACCCCAGCGGCTCAGCTGACGTCTGGTGCTGGGATCCGCGGAAACGCGTTCTCACACCGTTTTGGAAGGCTGGACGACCCAAAACGCCTGAAATAGCCCAAGCCGCCATGAGAGCGCGTATTCGTGGGGTCTATGGCGATTCTGTGGGACGATCGGAGCGGCGTTTTTGCAACTTACGGCTGGCGTACCGCGGCCAACGGGATCCGCCGTCCCCAATACCAGCAGACGTTTCGACGCAACCGCGCCACGCACCGTCCTTCAATCCTGATGTGGGAAAGGGATTGAGGTAAGCCGGGCTGTTTTCGCTAAGTTTAGTCCATCACCCGCGACGTGCTCAGACAGTAACGGACACGCCGCCACATCAGGAGTGCACGATATGGACCAAACGCCCGAAAGGATCACCTACAGTGTGAAGGAAGCAGCCGCGGCCCTGGGAATCAGTGAATGGATGGTGCGGGAGGAAATCCGTGTTGGACGCATTGATTCCGTCAGGTTCGGCGCCCGTATATTAATCCCCCGCCAAGCTCTGGAACGACTCGTCGGCAACTCGGAACAGACCGACGACAAATCCAGCGCCGCGCCTGACGAAGCTCACCAACCGAGCTCCGACTGAGTTGAGACCAAACGTCGTGCGTTCGGTCTTGCCGACTGGTTCATCGACGGGATCCGCGTTCCCACCGCGGGCAAAGAACCAAACCAGTTGGTAGACTGCCGGATCCGACGGTTCTTGCAGGCGTCGTCTTGCCCGAACTATGCGCAGCTAAAGGCGCCGGCGGCCGCATTTGGGGCAAGCCTACATTGCCTGGCCAATTTTGACGTTGGAAAACCGCCGACCACACAACATTACCCTTAACAAGGAGGTGAGATGTCATGCAGGGAGTTTCCGGCGGAGCGGTTCAACGTTTTGGCAAATCCGTGAGGACGCTGCCGGACGGTCCCGTCGGAAATCATCAGCCGAGCTGACCCGTTCGCGCCAAGTTCGTTAACAATTGGAAACCGATTGGAGAGGTCTCACACTATGAAAGGCACTATCAGGCAACGCAATCCGGGCTCCTGGGAAATCCAGGTGTTCCTGGGCCGTGACGCCAATGGCAAACGTATCCGCAAGACGGAAACGGTCCGGGGAAAGAAATCCGACGCCCAACGTCGGCTGCGCGAAATCCTGGCAGAATTGGATCGCGGCATCGCCCCTACAAAAGTCCAGTACAAGGTCGGTGAGTGGCTGGACAAATGGCTACAGGAGAAAATCATTCCTAATCGCAGGCAGAAAACCATCGACCGTTACGAGGGCATCATACGGCTTCACATCAAACCCACCTTGGGGCACGTGGGGCTTTTGCAACTTTCCCCAATGCATATACAGGGTCTGGAGTCCAAACTCCTGGACGACGGGATGGCACCGAAGGGTGTGCAGGCGGTACACCACGTGCTCAGCGGTGCCGTGAAACACGCGTTGAGAATGGAATTGATATTCAGGGATCCCGTGGCGTTGGTGTCGCCACCCACCGTCGCCAAGACGGAAGCGTACAGTCCCGAAATGGACGAGGTGCTGGCGCTATTGTCGTTGGCGGAAAAGGCGGAGAACCCTCTTTGGCCGTTCATCCACCTCATCGCTTTCACTGGGATGCGCCGAGGCGAAGCCCTGGCTTTGACGTGGGAGCATATCGATCTGGACGAGGGAACCTTGCAAATATGCCAGTCCCTGGTCGTGATAGCTGATGGTGTGTCGTTCGAGCCGCCTAAGACGGCACGCGGGGAGCGGACCGTGGCCTTGGATGCACTGACCGTGGGAGTCCTGCGTAAGCACCGGGCAAAGCAAGAGGAGCTAGCAGGCCAACTGGGTGTAGAGCCACCTGCGATCGTCTTCCCCCGGCGCGAATGGACCGGGTGGTCGCATCCCAACACGGTGATGCACGCCGTGGAACGGTTGGCAAAACGCGCGGGATGCCCAAGTGTTACGTTGAGAAGCCTGCGGCATTTCCACGCCTCGGTGTTGCTGGATGTGCGGCCAAACTATGCCGTGGCGGCCGAACGTCTTGGCCATTCAAGTCCCAAAATCACCATGGATATCTACGCCCACGCCCTCGAGGGATGGCAACAGGAAGCGGCGGATGCCTTTGCGAATGCCATGCAGCCAGCAGCCTGAAAAATGCTGGACAAATGCTGGACAAATTCACAACCACGGACATAGCTTCACCGCCTGGGGCCCGTAGGTTTGAGTAGAAAATCTCAATTCACAGCAGTGTACAATACGCCAAAATACTGATACCTTCGATCCCCTCCCTCGGCACCAATCCTCTCACTCCCTACTCAAAAGCGGCCTCAAACGGGGCCGTTTTCGTCATTTTGCCGACCATTTGCCGACCAAATTCACAACTGCCGACATCGTTCAGCAATGCGGAGCAGCACCTGACGAGTGTCAAGTGGTTTCAATTGGGTGAGCCGAAAAGCCGGGGTGAATGTCATCCCATCCAATTTATCCGTTGCCTAGTAGCCGTTGACATGAGCTGCGATGTATAGCTGTGGGTGGTTTTTCAAGGTGATTGGGCCGGCGATTTTCGCGGGCATTCGTCCACTCTGGGAGCGTGGTAAAGCGACACATATCAGGTTTCGTTTAAAGGTCAATCACCTCCGGTGGCGCTCAGAAGGGCGCGGTGTGGCGAGAGTCGCTCGCGATAACTGGTGCCCTCGACGACGAGCTGGTAGCTGGCGTTGGCTCCGGCCGCTTGCCCAGTTCGACGTGCATGGCTCGTTGATCTGCGCCGTTGGTGAGGATGAGCCGATCGCTGCCGTTCCGGAGGACTACGTTTTTAGCGGCCTGCAGCATGCGGCGGGCATGTTGCCCATCCGCGATACCCGGCCACTCCAGATCCCAGGTGGCTGGTTCCTCGGTTTCCAGGACGGTGTCCAACAGCCGATGGTCGCGGGCCCTGATTGCGACCGTTTTCATGTTTGTTTGCCTCCTAGAAAGCTGGCCGGAAACCGACCGGATTATGGCGAGGGGTTATACTCCGGGCAATCAAGGCTAGCGGAGTAGGGCAATGCTGGGAAAGCGTTCGGACCAAAAGGGCCTTTGGGAAGCGGACCGGTTGTATCTGGACTACGTGGGCAAGGATACTTTCTACGGCTTGCTGGCCTCACTGCGGGGCCAGCTGTTCAGCGATGACGATTTCGCCGAGATCTACTGTCCGGACAATGGACGGGACAGCGTGCCGCCCAGCCTGCTGGCCACGGCGCTGCTGCTGCAGACCTACGACCAGGTGAGCGACGCCGAGGCCAAGGCGAGGGCTGACTTCGACATCCGGTGGAAGGTGGCGTTGGGGATTGAGATTGAGGACCGGCCTTTTGCCAAGAGTACGCTGCAGCTGTTCCGGGCGCAGTTGATACTGCACGACAAGGTGCGGGAGGTATTCGAGAGCAGCCTGCGCTTGGCTCGGCAGTCGGGCTACCTGAAAAAGCGTGGGATGCGGGTGGCGCTGGACACGACCTACATCCTGGGACGGGGCGCGGTGAAGGACACCTACAATCTGCTGGCGGACGGGATCGTCAAACTGTTGCGGGTCCTGGCGGCCGTGGCGAACACCACCGTCAGGGAATGGGCCGAAGGCCAGGGGTACGACAAGTACCTGGGTTCCAGCATCAAGGGCGAGGCGGCGATTGACTGGTCGGACCGCAAAGCGCGGGCGGCGTTGCTGGCTGAGATAGTGGCCGACGCGGACCGGCTGCTGGAACTGGCGCGGCAGGCGTGGGTGGAATTGCCGGAGGACAGCGCCCAGCGGCAGAGCATAGTGGATGGGACGGAGTTGCTGGGACAGTTGCTGCTCCAGGACATCGAGCGCAGGAGCGGCAATGGCGATGGCGATGACGGGGTGAGCCTCAGGGATGGGGTGAGCAGGGACCGGATGCCGTCGGTGCATGACCCGGAGCTGCGCCACGGGCACAAGAGCAGCCGGCGGCGCTTCAACGGGCACAAGGCGGCCATCGTCGTGGACACCGACTCCCAGCTGATCACCGCCGTGGATGTGTTGCCCGGCAACGCTCCCGACAATCTGGGAGCATTGGAACTGGTGGAGCAGAGTGAAGCGAGTACCGGCTCGGTGGTGGAGGAAGCCATGGGCGACGCCGCCTATGGGGACGGCGGGACCCGCCAGACCTTCGCCGAGGCGGGACGCCGGTTGGTGGCCAAAGTGCCGGGCCGGCCCAACCGGAGCCACTTTCCCAAGCATGACTTTCACCTTGACTTGGCCGCGGGCAGTTGCACCTGTCCGGCGGGACAGGTTACCCACACCATCGTGCCGGCGGGAAAGCGGACGGATGGCACCGGTCGCACCTAGCGCTTGCAGGCCTTCCAGTTCGACGGGGCGGTATGTGGGGTATGTCCACTGCGCTCCCAGTGCATCGCGGCCCAAGGCCGGCCGGGACGGCGGGTGCTGATCCATCCCCAGGAAGCCCTCCTACAGCAGGCCCGGACTTTGCAGCAGAGCGCTGCCTACGACGAGTATCGAGCGCGCCGAGTGGTAGTGGAGCACAGATTGGCTCGGCTGGTCCAGTTGGGAATCCGCCACTCCCGCTACTTCGGTAGGGTCAAGACGAAATTCCAGCTGTATCTGGCGGCCACGGTGGCCAATCTCACCCTGGTGGCGGGCAAAATCGGGCTGTCGGGCAGTACCGGCGGCGGCGCAGCAGGCCACCGCGTCGTCCGCAATGATGTCCGCGCTGTGGTCGCCAATGCGGCGGCCAATTTCAGCGCCGTCCGGCTCGGACAACTATGGTCTGTGATTTTGTTCGTCTCGGCTTTACTGCCGCAACTCCACTTCCAAATCAGGGCTTTCCGGCCCGGTTTCTAGGCAAAGCATCTCCTGCTCCAGCTTCCCCTGTACCAGGCGATTGCGTCTCTCCACCATCTGCCGGACGAAGCTGGCGTAGTCGTCGACAGTGTCGAAATCGCGACTGCCCCGCAGGATGAGGGCCTGGTCGATGGCGTCCTTCAAGCGGTAGTGGGCGTGCTCGGCGACGCCGTTTTCATGGCTCTGGCCGGGATTGATGCGGGTGGAGCGGAGGCCATAGTGGTCCGCATTGCCTCAACAAAACCGTTACCCAACGCGATTGGTTGCCTCAAATAAAATGTTGCCCAAAATCGGGGAGGCAATCGCGTGGGAGGAGGCATCAGCAAGATGGCAAAACAGGAATTGCTGGCGACGATCCGAGACCGTTACCGAGCTTCATCCAAGAAGGACAAGGGCCGGATCCTCGACGAGTTCATCGCGGTGACCGGCCACCATCGCAAGCACGGCATCAGGCTGCTGGGGCAGTCCGGCGACGACGGAGAGCAGCAGCCGGCGGCAAAAAAGGGCCGACGCATCTACGACGAGTCGGTTCGCCAGGCGGTGATCGTGGTTTGGGAAGCCGCTGACCGGATCTGCGGCAAGCGGCTGAAGGCGGCGTTGCCCCATCTGGTGGAGTCCATGGAGCGCCATGGCCACCTGGATCTGGACCCTGGGGTGCGTCAACGACTGCTGGCGGCCAGCGCCGCCACCCTGGACCAGTTGCTCCAGCCGATCAGGACACCGCCGGCGAGCCACCGGCTCCGACGCAGGAGGCGGCAGTCGCCGGGCCGCAATATTCCGGTACGAACCTTCGCCGATTGGAATGCGCCGCCACCAGGATTCCTGGAGATTGACCTGGTGGTCCACCACGGCGGCTCCTGGTGGGGTTCCATGATCCACAGCCTGGTGGCCACCGATATCTGCACCGGCTGGACCGAGGCCGTGCCACTGCTGGCCCGGGAGCAATCCCTGGTAGTGGCAGGACTGGAGGCCATCGGGCGACAGTTGCCCTTCCCAGTCAAAGGCATCGACTCGGACAACGACAGCGTATTCATCAACGCTACTCTCACCAAGTACTGCGCCGAGCGGGGCATCGAGTTCACCCGTTCGCGGCCCTACCGCAAGAACGACCAGGCCTGGATCGAGCAGAAGAACGGCGCGGTGGTCCGCCACTTCGTCGGTCATGACCGCTACTCCGGCGCGGTGGCCGGACCGACCATGGCCCACCTGTACGGGGCGGTGCGACGGTACGTGAACTACTTCCAGCCGTCGTTCAAGTTGGTGGAGAAAACTCGGCACGGCTCCAGGGTCGTCAAGCGGTACAGCCCGCCAGCCACACCCTGCGATCGGCTGATGCAGCATGACGCGGTCAGCGTGGAGATGAAGGCGGCGCTGAGTGAGTATCGGGTCAAGTTGGACCCGGTGGCACTGCTGCACGCCATTAGGGAAGCCCAGTCGGCCCTGGCCGCGGTTACGTCTCCCGAAATCCGGCCCACTCCCAGCGGCGAGAGCCTGGAACAGTTCCTGGCCAAGTTGCCCGACTGGTGGCGGCAGGATGCAGCGCATACCGCACGGGAGCGGCGGGTGCAACCGCCCCGCACCTGGCGAACTCGGCCCGACCCTTTCGAGGGAGTGTGGTGCGACGTGCTGTCCTGGTTGCAGGAAGACCCGGACGCCAGTGCGGTGGTATTGCTGGGCCGACTGCAAGAGGCTGACCGGATCGTTTCAGCCGGGCTCACCTGCGGACGCTGCAGCGCAGGGTGCAGCAGTGGCGCGGCATCATGGCCAAAAAGCTGGTCTACGCCACGGCTGGTGAGCCCATGGCGGGACCCGCTGCAATGCCGGAATTAGCGCTGGCTGGGGTGGCCCCCAGGTGCTAAAGTTTCGGTAACATTTCTCAATGAGGCAACAGGACCGGCAGTAACAGTTCAGAGTAGAGGGGAAACGAGCAGCTGACGGCAGGCGGCGAGAGGATTTAGACCTTGGGCGCGCCAGGTGCCGAAGATGGATGCCAGCGTCATCTTGCTCTCGGTGCCCTGCTCCGAGCGGGTGCCGCCGCTGATCTTGCGGCTGATGACCAGATGGCGCAGGCTGCGTTCGGCAGCGTTGTTGTCTGAAGGCACGTCCGGTTCGGCCACGAAGACGAAGAGTTCCTTGATGTGGCGCTCGATGCGTCGGCACAGCTTGGCCTGGGTTGCCGACGGGTCGTGCCGGAAGGGCTGGCCGAGGGCCAGCAGTTGTCGTTCCAGGGCCAGTTGGGCGGTGCGCCGCCGCTTGGCCTGGGGATGAGTGCAGGCTTTGGCCCGGTCGTAAATCCCGTGGACGGCGTCGGCCCACCTGGCCAGTGGCGCAGCATCGGGGTAGCGGGTGCGCAGGTCATGGATGTCCCGCAGCAGGTGGGCCCAGCACCGCTGCTTGGGGCCGTCATAATGGTGGTAGGCGGCGTAGAAATCGCTGACCAATACTCCGGAGAAAGCATCGCTCAGCGCCTCGTCCACGACTGTTTTGCCCCGACCCCGCCGCAGGAAGTAGCGTTCGGTGGGGGTGCTGAAAGTCCACACGTAGCCGTTGGCCCCGCTCTGACGCCAGCCGGTTTCGTCGGCGTGGACCACTGGGCTGGCGCGGATGCGGTCCAGGATCGCGGCCACTGCCGGTTGGGCCCGCTGCGCCGTGCGATGGATGGCGCTCACGATGGCCCCCACGCTGAGGCGCAACTGATGCACGGTGTCCAGATACCACTGGACGCTGCGGATGGGCAGCCGCCCCTCTTCCCGCAGCGTGGCGATCAGGCTGAGCAGGTTGACGCCGAGGCGCTGCTGACCCAAGACCACGCCGCCCAGTTCCGCCGGAGGTGTGCAGCGCCGTCGGCAGGCCGGGCAAGTCCGAGCAAGGTAGACCTGCTCGGTGACTTGCGCGGGAACCACCGGCAGCTCGATGACCTCCCGAGTGCGCTGGATCCAGCCGCCGGACCGGTGGGCGCCGCAATCGGGACAGTTCTCCATCACGTGCTCCACCCGGTGGGTCGGTGTCATGCGCGGGCGAGCGAAGCCGTGGCGTCGCTGCTTGCGGGGCTGCTGCGCTGGGGGCTTCCGGCCCGATTTCGCCTTGAGGCCGGGCATTCGGAGCGGGCCGCCCGGTTTCGCCTGGCCTTCCAGTTCGGCAATCCGCCGCTGCAACCGCTCAATCACCGCCTGTAACTCGGCGATGATGGCAATGAGGACAGCGCGGTCGACGGTGGTCAGGTCCACTTCAGTATCCATGCCCTGTATATGACATAACCACCGCCACCCGTGCCAGCGTTCGGCAACCCGCCTTCGGCCAATTCACCTCACCAAGTCTGAACTGTTACGACCGGCAAATATAGTTGACGCGGGACAGACGAGTTGTTCCTGGCGGTCGGCGGAGAGGACGGCGTGGGCTGGCAGACCGTCTGCGAGTCGTGCGACGACGGCGACGGCTCACTGAGATTCCACGGCAAAACCATCGTGGAACTCAGGGACGTGACGGCGTTCGGTTCCGCGGAGTTCGACGTGAGGGTGGAGGTGCTCCGCGTGTGGTCGATGTTGAACGGAGGCTGGTGTGACGACTACTGAACGAATCGCCAACCGACGAACGGCCGCGCTCTACATCGCCGTGGTGATGTCCTGCGAATTCATCACCTTCTACTCGCTGCCGTCCGCACTGCCGTTCTCGGTAAATCCGACGCTGTGCCTCATCCTCGTCCAATTACCATCGCTCCAGCAGCGCCTGCATCTTCTTCATACACGACAGCAACTCCCACTCGGACCTCCTGACGAACCAACTCAACTAGCCTAAATTCTACTCGACGCTGATGCGGGTTTCACCCTGACTTCGGTTTGGGTTGGCAGTTGAAGAGACGAAGGGTCAGGCGCCCTTCCGCATAGCGGCACGAGCGATCCCCAAAGCTCGATCGTGGTTCGTGTCTTGGTACTTCAATTGTCGAACGGCTTCTGCGTACACGACCGGCGGCAAATCAGCCGGTCGGCCTGTTTCATTAGCCCATTCGCGGCACTTTCTTATGAAATTTGGAACAGGACATCCCGGCAAGTACTCTTCGAGGTCGAACCACGCTTCTGCTTGTTCATTCGTAGGCCATGCGTTGCTCTGGAATGGGCTGTCCTTATGGAATAAGACAGACAGCTCCAGTAGTATCGGGTCTATGCAGCTTGGTGCATGGCCCACGTTACCGAAATCTATGACGGCAGCGTTCCCTGATCCATCGCAGAGAATATTTGATCCGTGTAAGTCGCCGTGCTGGCAGCTTGTTTCCAACTCCTGCTCTATTTCCTCAAATTGTTCTGTAGGGCCAAGAGCATCACGATATGGCCGAAACACTGAATCGTTGATACGCTGTGCTCTAAGTTCACGTATACGCAAGATTTTCTTCTCAGTAAGATTAGACCACGGTGCGAAGATGGTGCGTAGGACTTCGACGATATCTATTGCAGCGCTCTCACTCAGTGCCAAAACATCAAACATACTCTCGGTGTACTCATTAGCCAACTGGTAGACTAGAGGTCTGGCCGGAAAGCCATTGGCCGGGTTTTGCACTACGCCAAGCAGACGTATTACAGTCGTATACGGCGTGATAGTGTATGCAATACGTTTCAAGACCCCATCATTACATCGGTAATCGACGCCAAGAAAATAACGGCTTGGGGAGAATCGGGGTTTCCGGCCAGATTTCTAGGGCCTCCCGTGTCCCGATACCGGCTTCGATTACGCGAATTAGAGTAGGATAGCTCCCCATCCTAAGAAGCGGGTTGACGTAGAGATTATTATTCTGCCGTTCTTTCTCCATATTCGTTCGCGAATCAATCTTCACGAAGTATGTGGCGAGCGTGCGTCCTTGATCGTCTTTGACATTTGCTTTCAATGTTTGCGCCCCGGAAAGCCCGTCTAAGCCCCAATCCACCGAAAAGATGAGTGTCGCGGTGTGCTGAAGGGGTAAGAAAGTGCTCCTGTGCATCTGGGATAATGGCTTTTGAAACAGGAAACCGTCCCCAGGCCAGGAGCACCCAAAAGATGCTAGCAGATGACCACCCCGACCGCATCCAAATCGCCTTTGACGACCACCGCCTGGTGGCCAATGCTGGGCTGATCCTGCCAGCCACGCTGGGCCGGCATCTGGGCCGGCCCGAACTGGTTGACCGGCACCTGGACCTGGGTCGCGCCCCAGGCCGAGCCAACACCGGCGACAAGGTGATGACGCTGGTGGCGTCTGCTCTGGCCGGAGGAGACTGCATTGACGACGCCGACGTGCTGCGCACCGGCGGGACGGCTAGCGCCATCGGCTGCGTAGTCAAGGCGCCATCCACCCTGGGGACCTTCCTGCGCAGTTTCCGGTGGGGCCACGTCCGCCAACTGGATCGGGTCAGCCGGGAGCTGCTGGCCCGGGCCTGGTCGGCTGGGGCCGGACCCGGCGACGGGCCGTTGACCATCGACCTGGACTCCACCATCTGCGAGACATACGGTCTGGCCAAGGAGGGGGCGCGCGACCACGGCTACACCGGCCAGCGAGGCTATCACCCGCTGCTGGCCATTGCCGCCGGCACCGGCGACGTGCTCATGGCTCGGCTGCGCAAGGGCCGCGCCAATACCGTTCGGGGCGCCGCTCACTTTCTACGCGAGACGGTGGGGCGGGTACGCTACGGCGGGGCCAGGGGACAACTCACGGTGCGGGCTGACAGCGGCTTCTACACCCACGCCATCGTCGCCGTCTGCCGCAAGATGGATGTGCGCTACTCCATCACCGTCCGCCAGCAAGCCCGCCTGCGGAATATCATCGAGGCCATACCCGAGATTGACTGGACGCCGATTCCCTACTGGATGGACGGCGCCGCCGACGTGGCGGAGACCACCTACGTCCCCTTCCAGGATGAGCCCGACGCCGCACCGGTGCGGCTCATCGTCCGGCGGGTGCAGCCCACGCCCGGCTCCCAGCTGGCCCTCTTCGCCAGCTACCGCTATCACGGCTTCATCACCGACCGAGACGGGGACACCCTGGAACTGGAGGCCGACCATCGGCGCCACGCCGAGATCGAGAACGCCATCCGAGACCTCAAGTACGGCGTCGGGCTCAACCATCTCCCCTCAGGCCGCTTCGCCGCCAACGGCGCCTGGCTGGCGGTGCAGGTGATGGCCCACAACCTTGTATCCTGACTTTGGCCCGCGACAATAGCTCATATGTGGCGGTCCGGAGCGCGGCAGACCGGTAGCATCTGGGTCATGGTAGACCGTTCAATAGCAGGGGTCGCCGCGTTCCCTAACGGTAGAACCCGTACAGTTGCCTGGGCCAATCGAGCCCGCATCGTGCAAGGAAGGGTCAACACTGAAACAGGAGGTAAGGAGGTAAGATGGAAGGAGAAGCGAGGTTCGTAGGCATTGATGTCTCAAAGGCGCAGTTGGACGTTGCGGTCCGGCCTACGGGGAAGCGATGGGTCCTGCCCTACGATGAGACCGGAATTGAGGGACTGATCCCCCAGATAGTGGACCTGGAGCCTGCCTTGGTGTTGCTGGAGGCTACGGGCGGCTTGGAGCTGCCCTTGGTGGCCGCCCTGGCCGCTGCGGCACTGCCGGTGGTGGTGGTCAACCCACGCCAGGTCAGGGACTTCGCCAGGGCCACCGGAACGCTGGCCAAGACCGACACTCTGGACGCGGGGGTCCTGGCCCATTTCGCCGACGTCGTCCGTCCTGACGTGCGCCCCCTCAAGGACGCCGAGACCCAGGTCCTCAACTCGCTGACTGCCCGCAGGCGCCAGGTGATGACCATGCTGGTCTCCGAGAAGAACCGGCTGGGCACCGCCATCGGCGCCGTTAGTCCCCGCATTGAAGCCCACATCGCGTGGTTGGAACAAGAGTTGAGCGACTTGGATAAGGGGCTACGTCAGACTTTGCGCCAGAGTCCAGTGTGGCGTGAGAAGGATGACCTGCTCCGCACGGTTCCCGGCGTGGGCCCGCAGCTATCGCTGACCTTGCTGGCGCATCTGCCGGAATTGGGCACGCTGGATCGCAAGCAGATTGCTGCCCTAGTCGGCGTGGCTCCCTACAACCGCGACAGCGGCACCCGGCGGGGCAAACGCGCCGTCTGGGGCGGACGCTCCCGGGTGCGGGCCGTCCTCTACATGGGAGCGTTGGTAGCCAGCCGCCACAACCCTGCTATCCGGGACTTCTACCAGAGGCTGCTGGCAGCTGGTAAGCCGAAAAAGGTGGCGCTGATCGCGTCCATGCGCAAACTGCTGGTTACGCTCAACGCCATGCTCAAACATGGCCACCCTTGGCGCGATATGACTCAGCCAGTCGTCGCTCATGCCTGTTGACTTTCAAGACAGTTGCTGGCCCGCTGGACCGCGCGCATCGGTCTGGGTGAGCAACTGGTAACCACCAAGACCCTCCGACGACGCTTCTTCTCCCTCGCCGGACGGCTCACCCGCTCGGCGCGCCGCCTCACTTTGCATCTTCCCCAGCGCTGGCCCTGGAAAAACCAGTTCAGTCGCGCCTTGGCTCGATTGCGAGCAATTCCACTCCCCGCCTGACGGCACCGCTGGTGTCAACGCCGACGGAGATCTGACCCACTCACCAGACTACCCGACCGCCTCGCAGACTTGCGCCAGGCTGGTCCCCGAGCGTCTCTTGCTGCACACTACCCTGACAATTTCGCCCAGCATCGCCACCGCGGGCCGCCATCATCGTGTCTGTGTGGCTATCTCACGCCGCCCTCATCCCCATCTATTGGAATCGGGCTTGCCCCGTTCGCCTTCCCTTGCCCATCATCCCTGGTGTCAACGCCACGGCCCATCGCTTCGGTGGATTCGGGCTAACAGAGCCGCCTCGCGTTACCCTCTTCGCGCGTTACCCCCTTCGCATTGATGCACCGGTTTCGGTGCGTAATCAACCAGACTTTTTCTCTCATGGGTATCCACTTTGTCATTGCGAGTAGCACTGCATTAATCTGTCATTGCGAGGAGCATAGCGACGTGGCAATCTCGATGAGGCTGAACACACGTCGGCGAACCGCCGTTGCTACGACGACGGGATTGCCACGCTACGCTCGCAATGACAAAGTGGGTACGCGTGAGGACTTTTACTGTTCTGACTGGCCGGCGTAGGACACCTCGTCGCAGTAGAGCCGCAATAACCCTGGATTAATGCCCTTCTGTTGGCATCAGCCTCAATGAACCTCGATTGGAACATGCCGGACAACAGTTTCGACCACGATGTGTCGGTTTTAGTTACAGGCGCCGATCTGGTTATCGACCGTGGCCCGACTACCGAGTAAACTCCTCCGTCTGTCATCCATCGTTAAGGTGGCCAGCAGAAGGAACATCGATGATCAAGGACGACCACCCTCTGATGGTGGTACCATACGGCTAGCCCAATACGGGTGGCTGTCCGATGAGCCAGGCCGGATCACGGCCTCGGGACGCTTGGCTGGCACCGAGTTGCCGGCAGTAAACGTTCAGCAGTAGGCATGCACAAGTACCCGAAGGTATCGAGCAGACTCACAGGTAAGGTTCGGGAGGTTGCTCGAAGTCGATATTGAACTCGACCGATTTTGAAAAAGAAGGGGATCAGAGATGAACTCGAACCGTAAACCAGTCGCCGTCGTGGTGGGGGCGACCTCCAAATGGCAGTCCGATGGCCGCAACACCCAGCTGGCGCATGGGAGGGTGCTCGACGATAGCGACCTCCCGGTAGGCGTGCGTTGGGGTGTGGGTGGCGCAATTGCCCAGAAGTTTGCAATGGAGGACTTTTTCGTCGTCCTTACCACTCGCAGTACGCCCAATGCAACTCCCTTGCAGGCAGCAATCCAGGAGCAGGGCGGCGAAAGCATGATTGTCGAGCTGGACTTGGTGTCGAGCGACTCCATTTCCGAGGCATTCGCCCAGGTTCGAGAGGAAGCCGGCGACCCGAATGTTTTGGTATACAACGCGGGTTACCTGGAGGGACGTGACCTTCCTCCAGAGATGGAACTCCTGGAACACATACCGGTGGACATGTTCGACACCGCGCAGCACATCTCCAGCCGTGGGCCGTTCCTGGTGGCCAAAGAGGTGTTGCCCGCCATGCGAGAGCGGGGCGAAGGCTCGTTCTTAATTTCTAACAACTCTTCGTCCTTGCGCGGGAAGAAGCGATACACCGGTCAGTCGCTGTACTATCCGCGAGTGATGATGCGGACGCTAGCGCAGGTGCTAACCGAGGAATATTCCGAGTTTGGCGTGCACGTAGCCAACGTCGTGATTGACGGCACCATTGACTCTCCCGGAACCCGAGCCCTGCCCAGAGCTCAGCAAAACCCCGATCTAGTGATCAACCCGGTTAAAATAGCCGAAGCCTTCTACTATCTACACACCCAGGATAAGTCCTGTTGGACCCACGAACTTCAGCTGACGCCATTCCCGACCAAACCAAGCTTCTAGGGACTTCAACAAAGCGACGGCGCCTACCGAAAACCTTCCTGAATTCCCCGTCGTCGCTAGGGTTGGCCCCCGCGCGCCGATGTGTACGCACGGACGTACATAATCTGCGTGCAATTCAGGAATCCGCTGGTATAACCCGGTAAATGCGACCCGTTGTCCTGAGCGCTTCGACGCTCCAGGGTGCCCCTACTCCGGCAACTAGCCATTCGAGGATTGCCCACAGGTCCCGGTCGGTTTGACCCGTATCCAGCGGTTCGAGGCCCGGGACCAGTGCCGCGATTTCGACCCCAGCCGGAAACGGCCGCCCGGATCGGCCAATGAAAATCAACTCGTAGATGCGTCCATCAACATCGAGCAATCCGGGCGCGTCCAGTTGCTTCTGCTCCAGATCGAATGTCGCGGCCAGGAATGCAGCGAACTCCGGATAATGCCCGATATCTGGATCGGTCAACAAGGGCACGCTGCGGGTGTCGGAGGGTCGTTCGGTTATGCGGGCGACCGTCATTGGTGGGACCGTTGCTCGGACGGGAGGTTACGCGCCGCGAATTCGACGAGGAGCTGTCCAATTTCGGCCCCGGAGTCTTCCTGCAGGAAGTGCTTGCCGGTAACCAGGTGCGGGCCTTCGGCGTGGGGCCAGATGTCATGCCATCTCGCACCCATAACGTCTGCGGTGAACACGTCATCTTCCCGTCCCCAAATGATTATCGCCGGAATCTTAAGCTCGCGGACGCCGGCTTCAAGCCACTCGAACCGTTCTCCCGTGATATCGGTGCTCGGATCAATGGGAATCGAGCGAGGCCACTGCCAGGTCAGTCGCCGGTCGTCGGGATCTGGCAACACTGCTTCGTAGGCCGGCAGCGCATCCTCCCGGAAGCGTTCCCGGTCTACGACCGAGAGATAGATGCCGCGTCCCGGAAAAGCGCCCTGGCGCGCCAGGATGTAAGGGCCGACGATTGGCGCATGCATCAGCCGCCACGGCAGAATCTGGCGGTGAAATTCCGCAGCGGGTGTTCTCCATGCCCAGGTCGACATGACGGCAACCGCGGCTGCCCGGCGTGGTCGGGTGAGCAACGCCGCCAGGCCGGTCGGGCCGCCCCAGTCGTGACAGACGAAGAAAATGCCGGTGAGGTCAAGTTGGTCAATCAAAGCGACGAGATTAGACGCGTGATTGTCAAGGCTGTGCGCGCTGGCGCTGTGCGGATGCTCTGACAGGCCAAACCCGATCTGGTCGGGCACAATCACCCGATAACCTGCCGTGAGCAGCGGCGGAATGGTGTCGCGCCATAAGTAACCCCAGGTGGGATTGCCGTGTAGCAGCAGCACGGGCGACGCGTCGGGCGGGCCCTCGTCAATGTAGTGCATTCGCCAACCGTTGACGTTGGCGAATTGCGACTGGAACGGGTAGCGGCTCGCCACCTGCGAGCCAAGGTCGCTGATCGTGCGTGTCATGGTGTCATTCCGATGGCGCTTCCGGGCGCTTCGCAACCTGTTCGCGTCCCACGCGTTCGGCGTAAGTCTTGACGCCCTCTGGTGTAACCAGCTATCCGCGAGGTACAGCCAGATGCCTGTCCAAGCGGACCGATCCCTGCTCTTATTCCCCTGGTCACCAGCCAGTTGAAGCGCCGGTTTCGTGGCATGACATACCAGTATCCCCTCGTATTGAACAGCCTGGCTGTAGACACCGATACCGCCTACGTAGTGATGCCGTGGACTGTGCCCAGAGTGGACGCCGGTTTGTCCGTGCCCACATGTTACTACACGACCATTGATATAATGTACCGCAGTTTCAGCTGACTAACCTGGAAGAAATCTTGACACAATCTAGTGCTTCCACTCCGGGAGAACAAGCGTACCGGCGGTTGGGAGTCACCCCAATAATCAACGCCTCCGGTTCGGTAACGCGTCTGGGCGGCACTCGCACCCGGCCCGAAGTGCTGGAGCAGATGGCCCATACCGCGCGGGTAATGGTGAACATCGACGAGCTCAACCAAAAAGCCGGGGAGGAAATCGCCCGTCTCACCGGCGCCGAGGCCCGTCTGGTCTGCAGCGGCGCAGCTGGAGGCCTGTTGCTCCAGGCGGCGGCCTGCATCGCCGGAAGCGAGCCGGTCAAAATGCGACAGTTGCCCGACACCGAGGGCATGAAGAACGAAATCATCATCCAAACGATGCACCGGTTCCCTTACGACCAGGCTTATCGTGCTGCTGGGGCCAAGCTGGTGGAAATCGGCAATTACCTGTTCAGCCACCCCTGGGAACTGGAGGGTGCGATCAACGAGCGCACCGCCGCGGTCGCCTACCTCTGCGCCCCATTCAGCAGCCGCCGTGTCATCCCGCTGGACCAGGTATGCGAAATCGCTCATGCCCGTGGCGTGCCGGTAATTGTCGACGCGGCGTCCATGTTGCCGCCCCGGAAGAATCTGTACCGTTACCTGCGTGACGGCGCCGACATGGTGGTCTTCAGTGGGGGCAAGGGAATACGCGGCCCGCAGGCACGGGCATCCTCTGTGGCCGTCGTGACCTGATCGAAGCGGCCGCGGCGAACGGCAGTCCGGCTCAGTTTTTGGGGCGTCCGATGAAAGTGGCAAAGGAGGAAATCGTAGGGCTGGTTACGGCTCTGGGAATGTTTGTAGAAGAAGACGAAGCCGCCGAGATGGCCAACTATCAGGCGCTGGCCCAGCGGGTAGTCGACGCGCTGGTCGAGACGCCCGGCCTGCAAGTCAGTCTACATCACGACGGAGTCGATTACCTGATCCCGACCGCTGTGCTGAAGTTCGGCGAGGCCTGGCCTGGCCGGGCCCGCCCCCAAACCAGGTCGCGGCGGCGATGGAGCAGAGCGACCCGCCCATCTACCTGCAACAGCTCGGCCCGCCAGACCAGTTGGGCGTAGATCCCTTGAACCTCACGGAAGCAGAGACCGACACCATCATCCGCCGATTGCGTGAGACGCTATCAGTCTAATAATGGATTGAGTCAGGGCGGTTGATTAGCGGGGCGAAGATTTAGCTGGGCGTAGTTGTTGGCATTGTCGCTGGTTTCATTGAATGTGGGACGCTTTGAGAGGTCAGCGATTCACGTCCCGTTCCGGTCAACACTGCGGTAGCGCAACTTCCGGCCTCCGGCTACCGTCTTCACCCAGCAGAGCACTTCCTCCACCAGTGTGCGTACCCGCTGGCTCGCCCGGTAGTCAACATATCGAGTGGTTCGGCTGTGGATGCACTAACAGGATGTAGAAATGGCGGGTTGGGCAGAGGTGCGGGAGTGATGAAGGGTCGCGACACCTCCGAACGAGCTCCCCTGCGTCGTAGCCGCGACGTCGTCCCAACGGTCAGCGCCTACCGAGATTTGTCCGGCGCCGGGCATCGCTGCCGGTATTGCCACTGCTGCATTCCGTTCCCACGGCTGCAAACTGCGGTTGGCATCATGTCCACGACCAGACCGCGACGGTTGTCCGTCAGCAGATGAACTGCAAAACACAGGTGCGCATTTTCCCACGGATCTTTCCTCGCCGGCCTTCGCCAGACGGCGTATACGCGCCTCGGGGCCGGGAATTCTGCAGCGATGTCCAGGCATTTACCATACGTGGGGATAAGGACCGTCCCGTCCACGCTGAAAGGCCCGGCTGAACGCAGACCCCTCTGCCTCGCCTGTTCCGCCACCGCCAGCAATCGACTTCGGTTCTCGGCAAACACCGATTGGTTGAAACTGTGGTCTATGCCGTTCAATTCCGGGAACCATTCGAACAGCACGTCATGCACCGGCCTTTCGCGGTACTGCCGCTCGCCGCGAATCGAGACCAGCGCCATAAAAGGCAGGGTTTCAGCTGGTGGTCCGAAGGTCAGTTTATTTTAGCCCCAATCCACCGAAAAGATGAGTGTCGCGGCGTGCTGAAGAGGTAAGAAAGTGCTCCGGTGGATCTGGGATAATGGTTTTCGAGACAGAAAAACAACCCCAGACCAGGAGCACCCAAGATGCTGCCACGCAACGACCCCGACGGCATCCACATCGCCTTCGATGACCACCGCCTGGTCAACCATGCCGGGCTGATCCTTCCCGCCACGTTGGCCCAGCACCTGGGCCTGCCCCAACTGGTCCAGCAGCGCCTCGACCTGGGCAATGCGCCGGGTCGGGCGAACACGGGCGACAAGATTGTGACCCTGGTGGCGTCAGCGCTGGCTGGCGGCGACTGCATTGACGACGCCGACGTGTTGCGCACCGGCGGGACGGCCAGCGCTCTCGGCTGCGTGGTCAAGGCGCCATCCACGCTGGGGACCTTCCTGGGCAGCTTCCGGTGGGGCCAGGTCCGCCAACTGGATCGGGTGAGCCGCGAGCTGCTGGCCCGGGCCTGGGCTGCTGGGGCGGGACCCGGCGACGGGCCGTTGACCATCGACCTGGACTCCACCATCTGCGAGACCTCCCCACTAACCAACGTTGTCACGCGGCGATTGGCGCGCCGGGAGGTGCGTACGTGGTGCGGTCCCCGGCATCGGGCATGGGCACCAGTTGGTAGCCCAGTTGGGCCGCCCGACGCTTGGCGGCGCGCAACGCCCGCTGCTGATACTGGCTCTCGTAGTATTCGGCGCCAGCATCCACGTACTCCTGGCCATAGCGCAGCATGGTGTAGATGAGCCTGGCCAGCTTGTGTGCCGTGGCGGTAATGGCCTTGGGCGCTCCCAAGTGGGCTTTCTTCCGGCGCAGGAAGGCGCCCAGGGCGCTGTCGGAGCGGTGCAGCGCGTTGGCGGCCAGACGCAAAGCTGCGGCGGCCCGGTTGGCGCTGGGCTTGGTCTTTGAGCTGATGACCTTGCCGCCGGTGACCCGGTTGTTGGGGCTCAGCCCCAGCCACGACGCGAAGTGCTTGGCGCTGGGCCATTTGGTCATGTCGGTGCCAATCTCGCTGATCACCTTCAGGGCCGTGTACGCATCCACACCGTCGATCCGGGTCAGGTCCACCCCCGTCATCTGATACAGGTGGGTCCGGACATCGAAGCGCGGCGCGTTCCCCTGATGGGGCTTTTTACCATTGGGAGCCGGAGGCACACCGTCGCTGCGGTCCTCAAACCGTTCCAGCTGGGCTTCAATCTCCCGGTCGCACTCGGCAATCTTGGCCTGATACACCCGGTACAACTCCAGGGCCTGGGTCAGCTCGAAGATATGTTCCTCCCGCCAGTGGCCCTGCAACGACTTGGCGATGGTCGCCTCGTCCGCCTTGATCCGATAATTGCGCAGTTGCGCCAGCTTACGCGGATCCCGCTCGCCGCCCACGATGGCCTCGATGATGTCCATGCCGGTCTGGCCGGTGATGTTGCTGATGACGTGCTGGAGCTTCACGTTCATCTGGGTCAGGGCCTTCTGCATATGCTGGATATGGTGGGACGCGTATTCCACCAGCATCGTTCGCTGGCGCAGGTAGCTACGCAGGCGTCGGATCTCCCCATCGGGCCGGAAGGCTCCCGACAGCAGTCCGTAGGTGTGCAGCTGCTGCAGCCACTGGCAGTCCAGCACGTCGGTCTTGCGCCCCGGCACGTTCTTGATGCGTCTGGGGTCCACCAGCATTACCTCAAACCCTCGGCCTTCCAGCACTCCGAACAGCGGTATCCAGTACACCCCCGTCGACTCCATGACCACGGTCTCCACACCGCACTCGGACAGCCACTCCGCCAGGCGATACAAGTCCGCTGTGAAGGCGGCAAACTCTTGTACCGGCTGCTCCGCGCGGTCGGCGGGCACCGCGACGAAATGGCTGGTGGCGCCCACGTCGATGCCCGCCGCGTTCAGGTTCAGCTGGGATAGCCCCGCTGGTTTGGCGCTGTTCTTGCGTCTGCTCATCATCGCCTCTACCATTGCCGTGTAGGCGTGTCGCCGGAGGGAGCCACGGGCTGTAGCCACTCTCCCCAACGGGATCGCCCCGATTGGGGCGTCACCAATGATGCAGTCGTAAGGCTCCCGGACCATGCTATGGATCGGGCAATAAGCACCAGCGCCTGCTCGGTCTTCGTCCGTACGACACGCCCCGCCATGAGCATACGCACCCTGACACGGACTCACCAGTTAGTCGCCTCTGCACGGGCCGGCCACGGCCATAATGCTGCTATGGACTAACCGAAACTGTCACGCGGCCGCGGCCTCTGATCCGTGGGGCAGGTCCGAAGGTTGCGCATCGGAGGAGATGGGCACCAACTGGTAGCCCAGTTGTGCCGCCCGGCGCTTGGCCGCACGCAACGCCCGCTGCTGATACTGTCTCTCGTAGTATTCCGCGCCGGCATCCACGTATTCCTGGCCGTACCGCAGCATGGTGTAGATGAGCCTGGCCAGCTTGTGGGCCGTGGCGGTGATGGCCTTGGGCGCTCCCAGGTGGGCTTTCTTCCGGCGCAGGAAGGCGCCCAGGGCGCTGTCGGAGCGGTGCAGCGCGTTGGCGGCCAGACGCAATGCCGCCGCGGCCCGGTTGGCGCTGGGCTTGGTCTTTGAGCTCATGACCCTGCCGCCGGTGATGCGGTTGTTGGGACTCAGGCCCAGCCAGGACGCGAAGTGCTTGGCGCTGGGCCATTTGGTCATGTCGGTGCCAATCTCGCTGATCACCTTCAGGGCCGTGTACGCATCCACGCCGTCGTCCGGGTCAGGTCCACTCCCGTCATCCGGTACAGTTGGCCCTGGGCATCGAAACGGGGCGCGTTCTTCTGATTGCGCTTTTTGCCATTGGGAGCCGGAGGCTCGCCGTCGCTGCGGTCTTCAAACCGCTCCAGCTGGGCTGCAATCTCCCGGTCGCACTCGGCAATCTTATCCTGATAGAACCGATACAGCTCCAGAGCTTGGGTCAGCTCGAAGATGTGCTCTTCCCGCCAGTGGCCTTGTAGAGACTTGGCGATGGTCGCCTCGTCGGCCTTGATCCTGGGATCGCGCAGTCGCGCCAGTTGTCGCGGGTCCCGTTCGCCGCCTGCAATGGCCTCCATGATGTCCATGCCCGTCTTGCCCGTGATGTCGCTGATCACGTGCTGGAGCTTCACGTTCATCTGGGTCAGCGCTTTTTGCATGTGCTGGATATGCTGGGACGCGTACTCCACCAGCATGGCTCGCTGCCGCAGGTAGCTGCGCAAGCGCCGTACGTCCCCGTCGGGACGGAAGGCTCCCGACAGCAGTCCGTAGGTGTGCAACTGCTGCAGCCACTGGCAGTCCCGCACGTCGGTCTTGCGACCCGGCACGTTCTTGATGCGTCTGGGGTCCACCAGCATCACCTCCAGTCCCCGCTCTTCCAGCACCCCGAACAGCGGTATCCAGTACACGCCGGTGGACTCCATGACCACGGTCTCCACTCCGCACTCGGACAGCCAGTCTGCCAGACGGTACAGGTCTGTCCCGCGTCAACTATATTTGCCGGTTGGCGTCAATCAGTTTTACCGGTTCACCTCCTTGGCCTGGACGCGTTGCTGGGCAGCGTTGGTCCGGTAGCTGGGGACGTCAAACTCCAGGATGACGGAGTGGTGCACGCCCCGGTCAATCGCCGCGGCGGTGGCCATGGGGTTGGCAAAGATGCGCTCCCACTCTGAGAAGACCAGGTTTGACGTGATGCCCAACGACCGGCGCTCGTAGCGTTCGGCGATGAGGGTGAAGAGGACCTCCGATTCCTCGGCGCCCTGGGGCAGGTAGCCCAGGTCGTCGAGGAGCAGGAAGTCGAAGTTGTCCAGCTTGCGCAGCTGGCGGGGCAGGTCCAGATCGCGCTTGGCGGCGAGCAGTTCCTGTACCAGACGGTAGGCCGGAGCGAAAAGGACGGAGTGGCCGGCTTCCACCAGGCGGTGGCCCAGGGCGCACCGGGCGTGGGTCTTGCCGGTGCCGGGCAGCCCGAAGGCCAGCACGTTGATGCCGCGCTCCACAAAGCTGCCCTGGGCCAGTTGGTCCAGTTGCTGCCGCAGCGCCAGGGGGACTCGGTCGTGCTCGAAGGTTTCCCAGGTCTGGCCCGAGGGCAGCCGGGACTCCCGGCGCAGCCGGTTGATGCGTCGGTGGCGGCGATCCTCAGCTTCCTGTTCCAGTACCTCCAGGAAAGTTGCCAGGGCATCGCCGTGTCCAGCGGCGGTGAAACGAGCCACCGACTGGGCGCCCATGGTGGGCAGCTTGAATTGGCCGCACAACTGGCCGATGCGGTCCTGCATCACGCTGGTGTCCGTCATGCGCACACCCCCGCCGCCGCCAGGCTGACCGTGAGCAGGCGGTCGTAGATTTTCAGGTCCGGCTTCCCAGACCAGACCAGCACCGGAGCTTCGGGCACCTTGGGCTCGGCCAGGTCCCGCACCTCCGCGTAGTCGAAGGACTCACCCGCCTCCAGCAGTAACGACAGCGCGCTGTCCACCGTGGCTTCCATGGTGGTCGCCGCCAGGTGCAGGATCCGCACGTACTCCACGTCGGCACGCTCCCCGCGCCATTCCCTGAGCGCGTCGTAGGTCAGCCGGAAGCTCGACTTTGTACAAAAGCTAGATAAATTATAAGAACCGGGTAAGCTCGACCAAATCACCAAAAGAGGTCGAGTATGCCCACCCTGCCCGCAGTCATAGTAACCCTGCTGCTGCCCTTTGAGCACCTGTTTGACCCCAGGACCTGGCGCAAAGCCCAACTCCTGGCCATGGGAGCGATCCTGTCTCCCGGCAAACGCACCGTGTCCTCCGCCCTCAACATCCTGGGGATTGGGCAGCACGGCGACTTCGCCATCTATCACCACGTGCTCAACCGTGCCCGATGGTCGCCGCTGCAACTGAGCCGGGTGCTGTTGCTGCTGGTGGCCGGGCGCCTTGGTTCATCCACCGAGCCGTTGGTGTTCGGCATTGACGAGACGGTGGAACGACGCTGGGGCCGGAAGATTGCGGCCAAGGGGCGGTATCGGGATCCGGTGCGGTCCACGGACGACCAGGTGGTGATGACCCCCGGATTGCAATGGGTGAGCCTGATGTTGCTGACGCGTATCGGATGGGCGGGTCGACACTGGGCGCTGCCGTTTTTGACCGCGCTGGTGGTGTCGGCCCGCTACGACCGGCGCAAAGGTCGCCGGCACCAGACGGTCACCGACTACGCCCAGCAGATGCTGGTCTGCCTGCGCCGGTGGCTGCCGGACCGGGACCTGGTGGTGGTGGCCGATGGCGGCTACGCCAAGCGCGAGTTCCTGCGGCATTGCCAGAGTATGTCAAAGCCGATTGTCGTCGTCACCAAACTGCGCAAGGACGCGTCCCGGTACCAGCCCGCGCCACCGCGGCGGCCCGGCCAGATCGGGCGGCCCCGGGTGGTCGGCGCGCGATTGCCCAGTCCCACGGCGGTGCTGGACGATCCCGCTACACAATGGATTCCCTACCGCATGGACCCCCTACCGCGCCACCGGTTCCGACGGCAGTACCGCCATGGTCGAGCTCGCTTCGGGCGTGGCGCTGTGGTACCACGGCGGGCCGCCGCGCCTTCCCATACGTTGGGTCGTCATCAGATACCTGGAGGAGCGCCGCGGGCCCTATGCTTTGCTATGCACCGACACCGAGGCGGAACCCCTGCGGATACTGCAGTGGTATCTGCTGCGCTGGCAGGTCGAGGTGACCTTTGCGGAGCTGCGGGCTCACCTGGGCGTGGAAACCCAGCGCCAGTGGTCGGAACGAGCCATCGCCCGAACCACCCCCGCGCTCTTTGGCCTGTTCAGCGTGGTGACGCTGGCAGCGGATATCCTGATCGAACAGCGTGGCGGCATGGCGCCGCGCACCGCGGCGTGGTATGACAAAACCAGCCCTTCCTTCGCCGACGCCATCGCCCTGGTCAGACGACACCTCTGGGTGCAGCAGGGAACTTTTATGCCGTCCGAGCGCGAGCACGAATCGATAAAAGTCCCGCGCCTCTTGTACCACAGGATGCTCGACACGCTAGTACCGTGTCAATCTGGTTTTGTAGGGTAGATATGCTGGAGCTTACGGCGAGCATCTTGGGTGGTAAACCGCCAGTCTGTGGCTGATTTTGCTGCGTTGCGCTCGCGTTCGAGCGCCGCAACCTCTCGCCGCAGCTCCGGCTCATCGCTGATACGGCGGTTCAGACACCCTCTGCTGAAGACGCTCAACTCGATCTCAGCCATGTTCAGCCAGCTGCCATGCGTAGGAGTGTAATGAAACTCGAGGCGTTGGGCGATGCGCCGAGCTTCGCACGGCTCAAATGCTTCGTAGAGCGAGCCGAGCTTGTGGGTGTTGAGGTTGTCCAGTACCAGCCTGACCACCTCGGCATCAGGGTAGGCCTCGTCCACCAGCCACCGCATCTGGTGCGCGAAGTCCACGGCAGTGCGGCGCTCGGTCACCTCCACATGTCTCCATCCACCCTTCGGCTCGCAGATCATGAACAGGTTCCGGGTCCCGTTTCGCTGGTACTCGGTGTCATAGCGTGCCACCCGTCCGGGGGCAGCCTCGATGGGCGGACGCACCTCCCCAGTCAATTGCCTGGAGGTCTCGTCGAAACACACTACCGGACGCTCCGGATTGTACTCCGGTTGGTACAGGTCCAGCACGTCCTCCATCCGCGCCACGAACTCCCCGCTCACCTTGGGGATACACCACTCTTTCTTCTGCCAGGGCTTGAGTTCGTTTTTTTGAGTATCTGGCGCACCGTCTCCAGGGAGATGCTCTCGGCAAACTCCAACTCCACCACCTGGTCGGCCAACAACTGGAGTGTCCAGTGCGTGTGCCCTGCGGGCGCGGCGCGGCACGCGAAGGCGATCAGGTGCGCTTCCTGCTTGCCGTCCAGCTTGCGCTCCTGGCCCGGCCGCGGTCGGTCATTGATGGCGGCCTCAAGTCCTTCCTCCACGTACCGCTTCCGCGCTCTGGCGACCGTGGCCGCGTTGACCAACAGCACATCGGCTATCTCACGGTCCCGAAGCCCCTGGTCAGCCTTGAGCAGCGACAGCGCACGCTTCACGGTGCGCACTGACGCCTTGCCTCGCTGGGACACCTCATTGAGACGGGAGCGTTCGGCCTCGGTCAACTCTACTTTATACTTGATGGCAGCCATGGCTGGGCACTTCCTCACACAAAGATCATGCCCCAGTATGGCTGCTTTCTTATATTCTTACAAATCTACCTGGCAACGGTACTAGCCTATGCCGCTTGATTGTACAAAGCCGAGCCGGAAGTGCATGGTGGGAAATAGCTGCTCCCGGAAGCGGTAGCGGGCAAAGGCTCCGGGCTTGCGCACCAGCGACCCAATGACGTGGCGGTAATTGACGTTGGCTTCCCCCTCGCCACGCACCCGCTCCATCCGTTCCACCAGGTGGCCCTTGTAGTACACTTCCACCCAGTCGGCGTACAGACGGATCTGCACCTCCTTGCCGATGAGGCGGGAGGGCACGCTGTAGCTATGTCCCGCTACCTGGATGGTGCACCACTTGCGCACCTTGGACTGGTAGTTGACGTATTCCGGCACCGGAGCTGGCGGTAGGGAGCCTAGAAGGCTGGCCGGAAAGCCAATTTGCCAAGTTTTTGGCGTTGAGCATCAGACGTATTATTGTCGCCTTCGCCGTCATGATGTATGCAAAGCGTCCCGACGATCCATTTATGCGTCGATAATCGGCGTAGGGAATACCCCATTTCCCGAAGCATCGGGGTTTCCGGCCGCGTTTCTAGGCAAAGCATCTCCTGCTCCAGCTTCCCCTGTACCAGGCGATTGCGTCTCTCCACCATCTGCCGGACGAAGCTGGTGTAGTCGTCGACAGTGTCAAAATCGCGGCTGCCCCGCAAGATGAGGGCCTGGTCGATGGCGTCCTTCAAGCGGTAGTGGGCGTGCTCGGCGACGCCGTTTTCATGGCTCTGGCCGGGATTGATGCGGGTGGAGCGGAGGCCATAGTGGTCCAGCAGGGCGGCGTAATTGTCGTTAAGAGCGCGGCCGCGGCTGCTGCGCAATTCGTGAGTGGCAGCCGAGGTATTGTCGCTGCGCACCACCTCTGGAACGCCGCCCAGGGTCCAGAGGGCATTCTGCAATCCCTGCTGCAACGCCAGGAAGGTCTCGCCGGAGGCGACCTCAGCGTAGCGCCATCCCGAGTGGCTGAGTATCAGCTGGAACAGCAGGTGGGGGTAGGACTGTCCGGCGATGGTCACCTTGAGTTCCCCGCAGTGGGTGAAGTCGAACTGGGCCTCCCGTCCCGGCGGATGCACCTGGGGGAAGTACACCTCCTGATCCGGACCATGCAGCGCCCGCCTCCTGAGCCGGTCGAAGGGCCTGCAATCGTCGTTGCAGGGTGCGCAGCTGGGACGCGCTGAACCGCCCGGGATGCTGCTCGGCTAGCCAGTCGATAATTGTCGTTGCCTTTAGCTTGCCCGTCGGATCATTCCGCAGCAGCGGCTCAATCTCATCCTCCCACACCCCGTCGAAGGGATCCGGCCGAGTGCGCCACCGATGCTCCGGTTTCGCCTGCGACGGCAATGGGCCACTCTGCCACTTGCGCGCTGAACGCACGCTCATCCCAGCCTTGGCCGCTGCCGTTTCCTGTGTCTTGCCTTCCATACGTTTCTGCCTCAATAGCCTGGTTTGTCGGTCTGTAATCAACGGTACCTCCGTACCGAATGATTACCCCATCTCGACCGGCAAAAATAGTCGTCGCTACCGGCAGGACTAATTGTCGTCTATCACAGGTCCGCCGTGAAGGCCTCAAACTCACGTACCGGCTGCTCCGCGCGGTCGGCGGGCACCGCCACGAAGTGGCTGGTGGCGCCCACGTCGATGCCCGCCGCGTTCAGGTTCAGCTGGGACAGCCCTTCCGGTTTTGCTCTACTCTTGCGTGTGCTCATCATTCCCTCCACGCCTACAACGTAGACGTGTCGTCGGAGGGAGTCACTAGGTTGTGTTGACATTTCACCGTAGCCAGATGAGAGCGGCGGTGAAGTGCAGGAAGCCCAGGTATCTGGTGTCCAGCTTCTCAAACCGGGAGAAGATCCGGCGATAGTGCTTGATCTTGTTGATGAAGCATTCCACCAGATGACGCTCCCGGTACAGATGCCGGTCATAGTCGGCGGGTGCCTTGCGGTTCGAGCGGGGCGGAATGACCGGCATCATACCCAGTTCCAGGATGTGCTGGCGAAACTCCTGGGCATCGTACCCTTTGTCGGCCAGTACGTGCTCGCCAGCATAACCGGCGATTAACTCCTCCGCCTGGGTGATGTCGTGCTGTTGCCCTCCAGTCAGGATGAATCGCAAGGGGTTGCCCAAGCCGTCCACGCTCACGTGAATCTTGGTGCTGAACCCGCCGCGGCTCCGGCCCAGGGCCTGGGCCGCCTGGCCACCCTTTTTGGGGGAGCTCCCGCCGCGCAAGGGTGCGCCCGGACCACCGTGCTGTCGATGATCAGGTATTCCAGATCCGCGTCGGCGCAGCAATGTTGATGCATTTGTGCCCAGACGCCTTGGTCAGTCCAACGGGCGAATCGTTTGTAGACGCTGTTCCAGTTCCCGTATTCGGCTGGCAGCAGTCGCCATTGGGCCCCAGAGCGGTTAATCCATAAGACGGCCTCGACAAAACGCCGGCAATCCGCTTCCTGGCCAACGTACAGGCCGGTGCAGCCACGCAAGAAATCGAGAATCCTAGCCCACTGTTCTGGTGATAATCTGATGTTTGACATACGGCCATTATAATGAAATGTCAACACGCCCTAATATCGAACAATCTATGGAACGGGATCGCTCCGCTTGGAGCGTCACCAATGATGCCGTCGTAAGATTCCCGGACCATGCTATGGTTCGGGCAATAAGCACCAGCGTCTGCTCGGTCTTCGTCCAGACAACACGTCTCGCCATGAGCATACGCACCCTGACACGGCCACACCAGTTAGTCGCCTCTGCACGGCCCGGATACGGGCATAACTTTGCTCCCCACTAACCAACGTTGTCACGCGGCGATTGGCGCGCCGGGAGGTGCGTACGTGGTGCGGTCCCCGGCGTCGGACATTGGTACCAGTTGGTAGCCCAGTTGTGCCGCCCGACGCTTGGCGGCGCGCAACGCCCGCTGCTGATACTGTCTCTCGTAGTGTTCCGCACCAGCATCCACGTACTCCTGGCCATAGCGCAGCATGGTGTAGATGAGCCTGGCCAGCTTGTGGGCCGTGGCGGTGATGGCCTTGGGCGCTCCCAGGTGGCCTTTCTTCCGGCGCAGGAAGGCCACCTGGGCGCTGTCGGAGCGGTGCAGCGCGTTGGCCGCCAGACGCAATGCCGCCGACGCACGGTTGGCGCTGGGCTTGGTCTTGGAGCTCATGACCTTGCCGCCGGTGATGCGGTTGTTTGGGCTCAGCCCCAACCAGGACGCAAAGTGCTTGGCGCTGGGCCATTTCGTCATGTCGGTGCCAATCTCACTCACCACCTTGAGCGCGGTGTAGGCATCCACACCGTCGATCTGGGTCAGGTCAACCCCCGTCATACGGTGAGGCGATTTCGCTACTCGGGATTTGCTCGATCGGCGTCTGAAAACGACCAATGTCGTGACGGAATTCGTTTTCTCGCTTTGGCTGTTTCAGCAGGAATGTGTGGCCCTCCGAGGGTACCGCAGAGTCGCCCCCGGTCGCCGGCTCGGAGATGCCAGCCTGCGGTTACCTACCGCTGGTTTCTCGGCTCTGAGCAACGGTTCCCCAAGCGCACTTGGCTGGCAAGTGGCGGTCGCGAACCGTCGTCGCTGCTAGTACAGAATGTGGCCGACAACCCACCGCGCTTACTTTCGCTGTCAGTATCAGTGAAAGAGCTCATCCAATGTATGTACAACGCGGTACTTGGCCGGATTCTCGCCTACCTCTAGAAGTCTGGCCGGAAAGCCAATTTGCCAAGTTTTTGGCGTTGAGCATCAGACGTATTATTGTCGCCTTCGCCGTCATGATGTATGCAAAGCGTCCCGACGATCCATTTATGCGTCGATAATCGGCGTAGGGAATACCCCATTTCCCGAAGCATCGGGGTTTCCGGCCGCGTTTCTAGGGTCTGGGAATGGACCTTACCGCACTCTACTTTGGCGCGTTCGTTTGGACGAAGGTCTTCGAGGCGAGATGTTCCTTTTGTTTCCGCAACGAAATAAAGTCGCTCACTATCGTCGTTTTCTATGAGCATTGCCCAATCTGGATTGTACGAACCCAACGGGGTCGGAACCTGGAACCATTTCGGTAGCTTGGCGTACACCTTTACGGCGGAACTGGCCTCTAACTCTTCCGCAAATTCAGCCTCGTTCTGCGAGTCCCAGATTACGTGGTCGTACACTGATTTCTTGGACTTGATCAACTGCCAAGTCAGCTCTTCTTTCACGAACAACTCTTGGGCATAGTACACCTCGTCGCCCGACCGCAGGTACTTAATGCCATCCACCAACGCCAACCGTTTCCGTTGGTTGATGGCTTCCGCCGCCGTTTCGATGAACTTCTGCGGGTTGACGCTGAATTCGTCCAGCCGTCCACTGTCGGAGAGAATGCGCCCAATGCTGCGCCTCGTGAGTTGGGTACGATCTTGCAGCTCGGTAAGCAAGTCGGGCAATTCGACAACCTCGCTTCGCAGAGGCACTGGGGCACCTGTTTCGGGTATTTCTCCCTGTACGCCAGCTTGCTCAATCCGAATGTTCCCTGTTTTCCATTGGAGCGTGGAGATCGGAATAGACGGTGCTCCACGTAGAGCCTCGGCGCAGTGTTCTATCAATTGTTCGTTGTTGAATTGGACACGATAGGTGGTCCGGTGCTTGATGCGCTCCCAAAGGGCTTTGAATTCTTCGCTGTTCAAAACTGCCTCTCGTGGCCGCACTGTGCGGCGTTCTTCGGCTTTTTTGATTTCAATGCGCTTGGAAGCTTTGGCCAACACTTCAATTATCGCGGCCTTCGATGTTTCAAACTCGTGTGGCAGGGTCAGCTTGTCTGCATCTATAGCCGCTTTCAGCTTATTGGTTATCTTCCCTTCCTGGTCAAGATAACCCTGTGTGACCAGATATTGCCACAGTTTTCGCGACTGCTCCACGCCCAGGAGGCCGGTTTGACCTCCAGCGTCCGTGACTACGATTGAGGCAAACTGATGCTCCTCGATCACCTCGAAACGTATGCCGGTCTCATCCTCAATTTCGCGTTGCAGTTTTTCGGCAAACTCCTCATAGCTTTCCTGGGCGATGACGGTCAGTGTGTTCACATCAAATCCGCGCTGTCTTTCGCCGTCCTGGTTGACGCACAGGCGCAGCCCTCGCCCGATGGTCTGGCGCCTCTCCTGTTCGGTCTGGATATCTCGCAAGGCGCAGATCTGGAACACGTTGGGGTTGTCCCAACCCTCTCGCAAGGCAGAGTTGGAAAAGATGAACTTTAGAGGTTCTTCAAAGCTCAGCAGCTTTTCCTTGTCCCGCATGATCAGGTTATACGCACGTTCCGCGTTGTCCCGGTCTGCCTGTTTATTTTCCGCAGTGTCTGTCCAGCCGCCTCGTCGGTCGACCGAGAAATAGCCACCGTGTGCTCGCCCAGCCGCGTCGGCGAGGTTGTCAACGCCTTCAAACAAAGCTTTGTATTTTGTGTCGACTGCAGCGCGTCGGTATTGCTCCTCAAAAATTCGAGCGAATTCACCCTTGACTGGGTTGCCGTCCTCGTCGAAATCCCGGTAATTCGCCACCTTGTCTACGAAAAACAGGGTCAACACCTTTATGCCGTGGGTAGTGTCCCGTCAATAGGTGTAAAAGCGCGTCATCCCTTTTGATGTTGATCAGGCCGCTGCGTCCAGCATATTGGGCTCCGGCAGTGCCTCGTTGCCGGCGGCGTTGGGGATGGTGAGGTAGCGGCGGGCTTCGGCCCATTCGTCGTGTTGCTCGGCCAGCACCGCGCCCACCAGGCGCCGCGCCGATAGCCGGTTGGGGAAAATGCCCACCACGTCAGTCCGGCGCCTTATCTCCCGGTTCAGCCGTTCCTGCGGGTTGTTGGACCACAGCTTCTGCCAGTGGGCCACTGGGAAGGCCGTGAAGGCCAGGATGTCCGGCGCGGCATCCGCCAGCAGTTCGGCCACCTGGGCAAAGGGCTCCCGGAGTTGTTCCACCACTCGGTCCAATTGGCCGTGGACCTCGGCGGGAGACAGTTGCTGGTAGATGGTGCGGACCATGGTGGCCACGCCGGGTTGGGCACGCTTGGGCACTCGGGTGAGCAGGTTGGCCATGAAGTGGGTGCGGCAGCGCTGCCAGCTGGCCCCAGTGAACACCGCGGCGATGGCGTTCTTCAGCCCCTGGTGAGCATCGGAGGTTACCAGCTCCACCCCGCTGAGCCCTCGAGCGGTCAGCGACCGCAGGAAGGCCAGCCAGAAGGCGCCGTCCTCGCTGGCGCCCACGTCCATACCCAGGATCTCACGCTGCCCTTCGGCATTGACCCCCGTCGCCACCACCACGCAGACGTTGACGATGCGACCGCCCTCCCGCACCTTCTGGGTCAGGCCGTCCAGCCACACGTAGGGGTAGGGACCCCCGTCCAGGGGCCGACCCAGGAAACTCTCCACCACTTCGTCCAGTTGCTCGCAGATGCGCGACACCTGGCTGCTGGAGATGCCGTCGCAACCCAGGGCCTTGATCAGATCGTCCACCCGCCGAGTGGACACGCCCTCCACGCCTGTCCTGAGCCTGCCGAAGGGTAGGCTTGCTGGATGACGGCCAGCAGGGCTTTCTCGCTGCGCCGCCGCGGTTCCAGCAGGCTGGGGAAGTAGCTGCCTTCCCGCAGCTTGGGAATATGCAACTCCATGGTGCCCACCCGGGTGTCCCAGGTGCGGTTGCGGTAGCCGTTGCGGTAGGTGACCCGCTCCGGGCTGCGTTCGCCGTGCTGGGCGCCGATCTGGGCGGAAACCTCGGCGTCCATGATGCCGTCCACCAGGACCCGCAGTGCTTCCCGCAGCAAGTCCACGTCTCCGTCCATACCACGCTTGCGTAATAATTCCAAAAGATCCATTCTTTGCTTGACCACCGTCGTTCTCCTTGGTTGGGTTGTTGTGATTCCACAAGGATGACGCGGTGGTCAGCGTTTTGCCAACCGCCTAACTCTTACACCACTTCCTGGGACTCTACTTCCCGCTGTTGCATCCGCGGTACGATGATGTGGTGGATGACGAGGATGAACCGAGTAACCGAAGCCAGGTCATTGAAGTATCGGACATCGCGGATGGCGTCGGCGAGGTTTGCCAGAACTTCACCGGGCTGCTCCCGCCGCGGGTCGGGTGGCTTCGGTAATCGGAGACCGTTCCGTTCCTGAGAGTTGGTGGATTTGCATAGGATTTTGGGAGAGCGTTTCGTGTTCTGGGCGAGTTTGACCGCTTGCCCACCACAATATGGTGATACGAATCGCCCGGTTCCGCCTGGGCCGGGATGTTGAAGGGTTATCTATGCGCAGTAGCATGCGTCGGCGGGGCCGTGGCGTTTGGGAGCTGACCGTGGATGTGGGCCGGGATGCGGAGGGCAAGCGGGTACGCCAGTTTCGGACGGTGCGTGGCACCAAGGCGGAGGCGGAGCGGGTGCTGAACGAGATGCTTCGTGTCGCAGAGTTCAGCCAGGGGTTGACGTCGTCCCGGATGCTCCTGGGAGAGTTCATGGAGCGTTGGCTGGAAGGGCGGATGTACCCACGGTTGCGCTCCCAGACCTGCGTGTTGTACCCCCGCGAGGTGCGGCTACGGCTGGGGCCGGAGTTGGGTAATAGTCCCCTACATCGTCTCGCGACTCAGGATGTGTCGGAGATGGAATACCGTTTATCCAGGCGTGGTGCCGGTGCCAGCGTCCTGCAGACCTGCCGCCGGGTGCTGTCGATTGTGTTGAACCACGCCCTGAAACTGGGACTAATCGGACGCAATCCGTTGGTGGGTCTGGACGCGGTGGGGTATCGGCGGAAGCAGCCGATGATGCCCGATGTGGAATCGGTTTCCGGGCCGCTGGCGCACCTGCGCGAAAATGAACCCGAGTTCCACGCACTATGTCATGTCTTGGCTTACACGGGGATGCGCATGAGTGAGGTGTTGGCCTTGCGCTGGGGCAATGTTATTTTGGACGGCGCCTTTCTCCAGGTGTTGCGTAGTCTGGGCAGGGCCCGGGGCGGTGGTGCTGAGGTGACACCCCCCAAGTCGCGGGCTGGTCGGCGGCGGATCGAGCTTGATGCGGACACGGTGGAGGTGCTGCGGGCTCACCGGGAGCGTCAGTTGGACCGTCGTGAGCGGGCCGGGCGAGTTTTGGCAGGACCTGGATTTGGTGTTCACCAACGATGTGGGCTGGTATATGTCCACGGCGGCGATCCGCAAAAAACTGGCACGTCGGGGTGAGTTGTTGGGCGTGTCGGGTTTGACTGCCAGGGTGTTGAGGCATTTTCACGCGTCGGTGGCGTCGCAAAATGGGCATAACCTCGTGGCGGTGTCGAAGCGCTTGGGTCATGCCCGAATATCGGTCACGTCGGACATCTACGCGCACGTGCTGCCGGCCTGGCAGCGGGATGTAGCCGAGGGGTTCGCCGCGGTGATGCGGGAAGAGAGGCCGGAGTTTTGCCGACAAATTGCCGATAACCTGTACCGAGCGGTACCGAAAATGGCCTCATTTCACCGAGTGAAAGGTCTCATTTAGCCCGAATCCACCGACGGGATGTAGCGGTGGCGAGCAGACAGTGTATGCGGGACACGGGAAAGCCGCGGTGAGGCTTGGACCCCAATGAAACGAACTGGGCGAGGGATGTTGCAGCCGCGCGATGGGGATGACGACGGCCAAATGGGGCGGCGGAGGGCGAGATCGTCAGGGCAGACGGTAGCAGGAGGCACTCAGAGCAGGGCCTGGCGCGGGTCGGCGAGGCGTTTGAGTAGCCTGGGGGACGGGTCAGACCCCGTGGGCGGCGTCAGGAAGGAAGTGGCAGGGCGCGCAGTCGGGCCAGGGCGCTACTGAACTGGTTTTGCCAGGGCCAGCTGTGGGGCAGGTGCAGGGTGAGGCGGCGCGCCTTGCGGGTGAGCCGTCCGGCGAGAGAGAGGAAGCGTCGTCGGAGGGTCTTGGTGGTCAGCACCGGCTCGCCCAGGCCGATGCGCGTTGTCCAGCGGGCCAGGTTGTGGTAACAGTTCAGACTTGGTGAGGTGAATTGGCCGAAGGCGGGTTGCCGAACGCTGGCACGGGTGGCGGTGGTTATGTCATATACAGGGCATGGATACTGAAGTGGACCTGACCACCGTCGACCGCGCTGTCCTCATTGCCATCATCGCCGAGTTACAGGCGGTGATTGAGCGGTTGCAGCGGCGGATTGCCGAACTGGAAGGCCAGGCGAAACCGGGCGGCCCGCTCCGAATGCCCGGCCTCAAGGCGAAATCGGGCCGGAAGCCCCCAGCGCAGCAGGGGCCCCGCAAGCAGCGACGCCACGGCTTCGCTCGCCCGCGCATGACACCGACCCACCGGGTGGAGCACGTGATGGAGAACTGTCCCGATTGCGGCGCCCACCGGTCCGGCGGCTGGATCCAGCGCACTCGGGAGGTCATCGAGCTGCCGGTGGTTCCCGCGCAAGTCACCGAGCAGGTCTACCTTGCTCGGACTTGCCCGGCCTGCCGACGGCGCTGCACACCTCCGGCGGAACTGGGCGGCGTGGTCTTGGGTCAGCAGCGCCTCGGCGTCAACCTGCTCAGCCTGATCGCCACGCTGCGGGAAGAGGGGCGGCTGCCCATCCGCAGCGTCCAGTGGTATCTGGACACCGTGCATCAGTTGCGCCTCAGCGTGGGGGCCATCGTGAGCGCCATCCATCGCACGGCGCAGCGGGCCCAACCGGCAGTGGCCGCGATCCTGGACCGCATCCGCGCCAGCCCAGTGGTCCACGCCGACGAAACCGGCTGGCGTCAGAGCGGGGCCAACGGCTACGTGTGGACTTTCAGCACCCCCACCGAACGCTACTTCCTGCGGCGGGGTCGGGGCAAAACAGTCGTGGACGAGGCGCTGAGCGATGCTTTCTCCGGAGTATTGGTCAGCGATTTCTACGCCGCCTACCACCATTATGACGGCCCCAAGCAGCGGTGCTGGGCCCACCTGCTGCGGGACATCCATGACCTGCGCACCCTCTACCCCGATGCTGCGCCACTGGCCAGGTGGGCCGACGCCGTCCACGGGATTTACGACCGGGCCAAAGCCTGCACTCATCCCCAGGCCAAGCGGCGGCGCACCGCCCAACTGGCCCTGGAACGACAACTGCTGGCCCTCGGCCAGCCCTTCCGGCACGACCCGTCGGCAACCCAGGCCAAGCTGTGCCGACGCATCGAGCGCCACATCAAGGAACTCTTCGTCTTCGTGGCCGAACCGGACGTGCCTTCAGACAACAACGCTGCCGAACGCAGCCTGCGCCATCTGGTCATCAGCCGCAAGATCAGCGGCGGCACCCGCTCGGAGCAGGGCACCGAGAGCAAGATGACGCTGGCATCCATCTTCGGCACCTGGCGCGCCCAAGGTCTAAATCCTCTCGCCGCCTGCCGTCAGCTGCTCGTTTCCCCTCTACTCTGAACTGTTACCAGGAGATCAGGAAAAAAGCTGGAACAGCCCGGGACTAGAGCGGCAGAGCTCGGTTAAACCGGAGGGACACCACCACCAGGGCGTTGTTCTCAAGGACACCGGTTGGGAAGTCTGGGCGCGGTGCCTAGCGTGCCTACTGTTACTATGCCCACCAGTTACTCTGAACTGGTTTATGTACTGGTTGCACCCAATACCACTACTTCCGTCGCTGGCAGCAGTGGAGCACAGAGCCTCGAGCATCACCGAAGCCACTAGGCAACTGGGCAGACCCCATCGTGAAACCAAAGGGACCTTCGTACGATACCAAGTCTGTAGGCCCAAGCTGGCCTGGAAAAACACTGCGGTATCGAAGCGTCTTTCCTGAGACGGTATCACCATGGCCAGTGATCAGGATAACAATAGCGTATCGGTGACCGATGGGGAGGGCACCTTCGTTGCTTTCACCAAACGCCCCGCAATACCACTGGTAGAACGGGCGTATAACGTTATCGAAGAGCTGTGCGATAAGGCTGATGGACCGGTGTGGTTCTCACAACAGAGCCTGGCAGGGTATCTGCAAGTGTCGGGTCCCAGGTTGAGCTTGGCAATCAACCAACTCAAGGATGACCGGCGCATCACCGTCACACGGGAAGGAAACTACTACTCATACATGACCACCGCTGTCGGTGACCAACTGCCGATGGTGTCAGCAATATCAGCGGTTAGAGAACCGGCGAAGACGGTGCAACCAGAAACAAGCCGCCGGAGAGGATCAAGGAAAACCAAGGTAAAAAGCGACGTAAGCACTACGGAAGGCAGCGATGATGCAGGTAAAACGCAGGTTAACCCGCAGGAAAGCGCAAGTAAAGAACTCGGCAATTGCAGGGTAAGTGGTCAGCAAAGCACAGATAACGAGGCAGAAACCGGAGAAACCAGCGGGAAATCGGGAGAATGTGGAGCCATAAGTGTTTGGGACGCTGCGCTGGAACGGATCGGCATGGAAATACCGCGCGAACATTTCAGGGCTTTCTTCACACCGACAGTCGGGGTGAGATTATCTGCCACCGAAATCACGGTGGCGACACAGTCGGACTACGACAATAGCTGGCTCAATATGCCATTGCACTACGGAATCGCCAAGGAAGCGGTCAACGTCATTGCTGGGCGGGAGATGGAAATTCTTTACGTGGTGAACCAGGAGACAGCTAAACCGTCGGAGTCTAGGACCGCGTCGCACGAACCGTCCGATACGGAATTGGTGGAGTTCACCGACTGTACGGCATGCGGCCCTGGCACGATGGTATTAACAACCTGGGAAGGCCTCAAGAGACAAGCGGGAGAGAGCTATTACTGCAAGGAGGGTAGCAAATGTTCACGTCTCTGGAACTCAGTGGTAGGAGAATTCTATCCGCCGGGGCAAGCGCAATTGGGGTACCAAGAAGCAACGGAAGCACTGAAACAAGCTCTACTAACGGCGACCCGTAGTGGACGTAACTATGGGCAGTCCCGGCGCGCGCGTGCCGGCCCGGTCCCCGGTTAAATATTTAACTATAGATATTTGTAAGTATATTAACCGGGGACCGGGCCGGCACCACAATGGAATGTGAATCTTGGGGGAAAACTTGGACCTGGCAGTTTGAACGGTGAATGTTTCGGCAACTTTGGTCGTTTTATGCCCGGTAAGAAGGATGAAACCATTCGTGGGAGGGCCCTATGATCTGGTGGCTTGGCTACAGCCAGTACAGTTCGCCGCGGAAGCGGGCCCTAGTCAAAGATGGTCCAACTTCCGCTACTTCAGGTTGCTGCCCTGGGTTCGCACCACCGGGGAGTTACGCCTGTGTCCGCATAGGCGTAGGGGAGAAGGTGTCGGTGTGAGGATAGGCGGGTAGGTGTTGGCGAACATGCGCCCATTCTCGTTGGCTTGTATCTATGGCTATGCGTACACCCCAAGGTCCGCCAACGCCTATACACGTATACACGTATACACGTATCCGCCTATTCACTACCTTCGGTTAGAAAGCCAGACCATAATCGCACGCAAATCCCCGGGTAGACCGAATGACGTTACCGCGTGCAAATCAGGTTGATTGTCCACTCACAACCACTCTCGCCGAGAGTAGCGTCTAACTGGGGGCCTCCCTATACCGGTGTTATCGTTACTATGGAAAACCTGAGTGATATCCTGCGCCGTACCGTCTCGAACCGGCCCAGTCGCCCGGTCGATGACACGGTTCATGATCAGCCAACTCGTTCTGATGCCGGGAAGTGCCCGATCTGCAATGGAGTGGGATGGGTGACGACCAACGTTCCCGTCACCCACCCTGATTTCGGGCAGGTTTATCCGTGTGAATGTCAGGAGTCCGATCTCAACGGTGCGCGGCGTAGCAAAGCCCTGGAGCGTTACAGCCGGCTGGGAATTCTCCGAGAGTCTACTTTTGCTGCTGTGAACCCCGCTGGTCCCACGGCTGACATTGTCAGTACCCGTGCCTTCGTCGCGGTTCTGGATGCGGCAGTCCGCTACGCTGAGGATCCGGTCGGTTGGTTTACCATCACTGGCCCCAGCGGCGCTGGCAAGACCTATCTGGCCGCTGCGATTGTGAACCGGCAGATTGACCTGGGCAACCCTGCGCTGCTGATCACCGCTGCTGACCTGTTGGATTCCCTCAGGACCGGCTTCGACAACGACTACGAAGAGCCCAGCTTCGCCGATATGTTCGAACAGGTCCGCAATGCTTCGTTCCTGGCGTTGGATGACTTGCCGGTTAATCCCACGACATCGTGGGGGCAGGACCGGTTGTTACAGCTGCTGGCGCACCGCCATTCAGTGCGATTGCCAACCGTGATCACCGTGCGGGGTTCCCTTGACCAGGCGGATGATTTCCTCAGAACCCGCCTCGATACTGCCGACGGCTTCTCCAAGGTGTACAGCTTGGGCCGCCCGGTAAATGTCGCCATGCGCAAACTGGGAGAGATACCCGCCGCTATGGCGGACCGCATGACGTTCGATTCTTTCTGGACCGATGGTGGCGGCATATTCACTCCCGAGGAGGCCGCCGCTTTTGCCGTTGCCCACGCCTACGTCAAACGCTGGGCCCATGCCGAACGTCCGAATGGATGGCTGATGCTCATGGGGCCCTATGGAGTGGGCAAGACCCACCTGGCCGTGGCGGCTGCCGTGGCGCGCCGGAATTTGGGGGATGATGTGTACTTTTCCACGGTCGCCAATTTGCTGGACCACCTACGGGCTGCTTATAGTCCTGATAGCGCCGTCGCTCACGCTGACCTGCTGATGCGGATCAGCAGCGCCCAGTTGCTGGTGCTGGATGACCTGGGAGCGGAGCGCAACACGCCCTTCGCCGAGGATAAGCTCTTCCAGATCGTCAATCACCGCTATGAGGAGCGTCTGCCCACCATCATCACCACGTCGAACCGGCTGTCCGACATTGATACGGCCCGCCCGCGTATCGCGTCGCGCCTCCTGGACAAGATGGTGGTTACCGTGCTGCCACTGCAGGGGCCGGACTATCGTAGACACAGCGTTCCTGGGGGATAAATCGCTCAGTATCCATAGCCCTCAGCCGGACAATGACGTCGGCGACGTCCGGCACCATCCGGTATTGCGCGGATCGGGAGTCGATCGGCATGAGCGCCTTTGCGTCGGGATCGATGCGTACGAACAGTTGGCGAGATGGACTTCGCGTGACGGTACCGGGTGGATTTAATGACGCTACCAGGTAGAATCGGAGGCGACCTGGCACTCAGATACTCTTGAGCACGGTGGGGCCAACCGGTCGAGGCGCTGGCGCATGCGTGACACGGCCTCTGTGCAGGGCACTGCATCTATGGTCAGGCTAACGATGGTCGATCAACATGGGGTTGTCCGGAGTGCGCGCCGAGTGGAGGTACGCAGTTGGCGAAGGTATCAAGGGCGGGGGTGATGGTAGATGAACGGGCCAGGCGACGCTGACCGACCGTTGGCTAGCGTAGCGCCACCTGGAGGATGGGAATACGGCACCCTGATTATGGGGGACGCGGAGACAAGGGGACGTGTTTTGGTGTAACAGTTCAGACTTGGTGAGGTGAATTGGCCGAAGGCGGGCTGCCAGACGCTGGCACGGGTGGCGGCGGTTATGTCATATACAGGGAGTGGATACCGAAATTGACCTGACCACCGCCACCCGCGATGTCCTCATCGCCATCATCGCCCAACTGCAGGCCACCGTTCTGGAACAGCAGCGGGTGATTGAGCGGTTGCAGCGGCGGATTGCCGAACTGGAAGGCCAGGCGAAACCGGGCGGCCCGCTCCGAATGCCCGGCCTCAAGGCGAAATCGGGCCGGAAGCCCCCAGCGCAGCAGCCCAGAAAGCAGCGACGCCACGGCTTCGCCCGCCCGCGCATGACACCGACCCATCGGGTGGAGCACGTGATGGAGAACTGTCCCGATTGCGGCGCCCACCTGTCCGGCGGCTGGATCCAGCGCACTCGGGAAGTCATCGAGCTGCCGGTGGTTCCGGTGCAAGTCACCGAGCACGTCTACATTGCTCGGACTTGCCCGGCCTGCCGACGGCGCTGCACACCTCCGGCGGAACTGGACAGCGTGGTCCTGGGCCAGCAGCGTCTCGGCGTCAACCTGCTCAGCCTGATCGCCACGCTGCGGGAAGAGGGGCGGCTGCCCATCCGCAGCGTCCAGTGGTATCTGGACACCGTGCACCAGTTGCGCCTCAGCGTGGGGGCCATCGTGAGCGCCATCCATCGCACGGCGCAGCGGGCCCAACCGGCAGTGGCCGCGATCCTGGACCGCATCCGCGCCAGCCCAGTGGTCCACGCCGACGAAACCGGCTGGCGTCAGAGCGGGGCCAACGGCTACGTGTGGACTTTCAGCACCCCCACCGAGCGCTACTTCCTGCGGCGGGGTCGGGGCAAGGCGGTGGTGGACGAGGCGCTGAGCGATGCTTTCTCCGGAGTGCTGGTCAGCGATTTCTACGCCGCCTACCACCATTACGATGGCCCCAAGCAGCGGTGCTGGGCCCACCTGCTGCGGGACATCCACGACCAGCGCACCCGCTACCCCAAAGACGCCGCACTGGCCCGATGGGCCGCGGCAGTCCACCAGCTCTATGTCGCAGCCAAAGCCTGCAACCATCACGAGCCATGGCAAAGGCGTGTTGCCCAACTGGCCTGGGAGCGGAAGCTGCTGGCCATCTGCCGCCCTTTCCTGTCTGACCCGTCGGTTGTCCAGGGCAAGCTGTGCCGGCGCATCGAGCGCTTCATCAAGGAACTCTTCGTCTTCGTGGCCGAACCGGACGTGCCGTCGGACAACAACCCGGCCGAACGCAGCCTGCGCCACCTGGTCATCAGCCGCAAGATCAGCGGCGGCACCCGCTCGGAGCAGGGCACCGAGAGCAAGATGACGCTGGCATCCCTCTTCGGCACCTGGCGCGCCCAGGGTCTAAATCCTCTCGCCGCCTGCCGTCAACTGCTCATTTCCCCGCAACTCTGAACTGTTACGTTTTGGTGTCCCGTTTCGGCGGTCCAGCCTACTGAAAAAAGAAGGTCCATGCGCGCGGCCGTTAGGCAGTGGTCAAGGTGATCCCGAAGATGCGCCAACTGACTGGGACGGCCGGCCGTTTGCGGAAGGCGTGGCCGCGGCGCACGGGATGTCGTGGTGGCGGAGGTTCTCGGGAACCAACGGCGGCGTAATCCCAGCGTCGTTAGGTGTTACGCCGCACTGTGTTGGCTCGGAGCGTGTACGCCCAGGCGTGTCGCGCGTCGGTCGCCTCAGATGGCGCTGCCGGTGCGAAACGGGGTGTCGTAGTCGGGGAAGCCCTCGTTCGATTACGTTGCGAGTGGGAGAGGTTGTAGACTTGATCATAGACTTGCCGGCCCAGCCTGATGAATTAATGACGCTACCCCGTGCAGATTGGGCTGATTGTTTACTCAGAATCACCCTTGACGCCAAGCACACCCCCAAGCTCTGGGAGGGCAGTTGCGGTGTCGGATCAAGAGGCAGTTGACGTCAGTCGGGAGGATTGGTGAGAATATCATCAGATTTGGGAAGGAAGACGGAGCGCGGAGTAAGCCAATGACCACTGCGAGCATTCCGGAACTGCGGAAAGCGCACACCCGGACCCGGGCGCAATTGGCCAGGGCGGCCGCACGGTACGGCAAACGGGCACTGGCCGGTCGTGGGTCCGGGCGAGGACGGTCCGCCTTCGGACCAAGAAGTAGCGCTGCTGCGGGAGCTGTTGGCTGCCGCCGAGGCCATGACGGCGGCGGCTCGGGAACACCGGGCCGCCGCCAACTGGCAACCACAGCAACAGCCCTGGGCCGGTGTCGCCGGAGCCAACCCCGATCCACTGTCGGGGTTGTGGTGGGCGGCGTTCCGGCTGGACACGGCCAAGGCCGCTGGGGATCCGGCGGCGACCATCGAGGCTGGGAAGGCATTGCAGGCGGCGGCGATTGCCTTCTGCGAAGTGGACCGCACTGGCTGCGTCCGGGCCGGCAAGGTGGCTGACGATGCCGGCAACCCGGCCGCGGATTCCGGCTGATTGCCGGGTCGGCGACGAACCGGGCAGGTGTAATGACGCTACCGGGTAGATTGAGGGTGCATCCATACTCAGCGACGCTCTGCACCAGGGATAACCGAGGGCGTCGAGTCGGCAGCTGAGGACTGGGAAAATGCCCACCGACGACAGTGCGGCGAGATGCGGCGTCCGGCGTCGCTAGCGCCACGCTGGCCGGTTGCCATTCGTCCATGTCAGGCCCGTCACCGATCCCCTCCGCTCTCGCCAGTAGTCATGGGTCCATCCGACCAGTTGCGCGACTCAGGGGGCGGTTGGCGCCTAGAGGTCTGGCCGGAAAGCCATTGGCCGGGTTTTGCACTACGCCAAGCAGACGTATTACAGCCGTATTCGGCGTGATAGTGTATGCAATACGTTTCAAAACCCCATCATTACATCGGTAATCGACGTCAAGAAAATAACGGCTTGAGGAGAATCGGGGTTTCCGGCCAGATTTCTAGAATGGTCGCGGTCTACGGGGCTGCCAGGTTGCGGGTCAGGTTGTAGAGGAACCAGCCGTCGCCGTTGCGGAAAACCACCAGGCGGTTGGGTTGGGCGCGCGGCGCGGCGCCGATGCCGTCGTGGTACGGCTCCCAATGCACCACCGAGCCGTAGGCCAACCGGATACTGAGGCCCGGTCCACGGAAATGCAGGTGTTCGCTGGCCACCGCCAATTGGCCTCGTGCCACGGATTCCCAGCCTTGGTCCGGCGCCGGGCGATCCACGAACGACTGGGGCCGGTAATAGGGGAGATCCCGGCCCGGGGCCGCCACGCCGGTGATGGTGGTCGACGGCTCCGGAGGCAGCTGGCCCAGGCAGCACTCCACGTCGTCAAAGAGCCACACCAGCTGCTCCGACCTGCGCAGCAGTGCGGACGCGGGCGCGCCTTGTGGAACATTCATGCGCTGGGGCACCAGACCGGCCGCCGATTCGGCGATGGCCGCACCCTGAACGAGTTGGCGCAGCATTCCGTAGCGGTCCAGCTCGCCGTCGTCCAGGTCGAAGTGGCGAGCGTAGCGCAGCAGGGCGGCCTCCTGGTCCAGGTCGATCCCCCGTATCGTCTTGACGTGCTACCGCCCGCTCCCAGGCTCTCAGCAGCAGCGTGCGGCCAGCAACGTCGGTGACGCCGGAGCGCTCCAACAGCCTCGACAGCCGCTCCAGTCGCGGCGGCTGGTTGCTCGTCGCCAGCGCGGTAGCTACCGCCGCGGTCAACAAAGCCGGTTCCTCGTGGGCCTGGGCTGCGGCCGTGGCAAGCTGGCCCTGTCGGAGTTCCCGCAGCCAGTCCGTTTCCGCCCGGGTGGGGACGCGGTCCACCGTGCGGTTCATGTCGGACAGATGCCAGCCGGCGGCCAGCACTGCGGGCAGGTATTCGGCTGGCACGTAGCACTGCTGAGCCAGTCCGTCCAAGATGCGCAGCATTCGCCGCTGGGTGAAATCGGGCCGGACGGAGGCCACCGCCACCAGGTCAACCATCTGCGCCAAACCCTGACGGTAAGTTGCGGCGCACTGGCGATGACTGCTGCGGAACCAACCGGCGCGGTGTCCACAATGTCGGCAATGGCCCATCGTGGTCTCCCGGGCGAAGCGGTCTCCCAGGTGAAACTGAGGCCAATGATAGGGCATTGCGGAGGCAGAAGCGCGTGGTTGACAGTTATTGCCGAATAGCATAGTATGTATTGTGAACGCTGGGGTGGCTGGGACACCTCACCCGTTGCGAACCGAGGGGCGCTCAGCCCGTCAGAACCGGAGGTGGGAAGTGGTTTCGCTGATCACGCTGAACCATAGATGGCAGGGTGACATGGTCGGCCCGGTGGGTGGCGCTGCCGCGGTCTGATTCGCTCCCCGCAATCAGAGCCGCCCCTGAGAACAGGCAGAGTTGCCGACCGGGCTGCCAACCGGCATTCGGGTTTCCCGCCAGGGAATGGCCGAGTTGATGCCGAGCATGAGCCAGGGGCCGACCCTCCATCGGTGCCTGGCTCTTTTTATGAGTGATCTTCCTGGCATTCGAGGTCAGCTTCCTCCGGCATCACGGCCGCCGGTCCGACTGATCGCCGGGGCTGAAACCTGACCACCGTAGGAGCCGGCCTGATGGGACGATCGTCTCAGACCCAGGGCCGCCGCTTGGAAACATTCTTAGCGGATTCACCGTTGGGCCGGCCGCGCTGTTCCAGGAGCATGAGGGTCAGGCGGTGGAACTCCTCCCGGTCGTGGCCGGTGATGACGGCCTGCTCGTGGGCCTCGGAGATGGCCACCGGATAGGCCCAGGCCCAGTTGGCACTGTTTGACCAGCATGGCGTGGCTGAGGGCGAGCAGCTCGGGGTCGTCGGCCAGCCAGTCGGGGACCTCGACGCGGGCGATCTCCGACCCGCCGTTGAGATAGTAGAAGTGCTCCACTCCTGGCCGGTGGCCAATCCCAGGGCGAAGCGCGCCGCCAGGTGGCTGGACCGGTACAGGGGCGAGCGGTGGCCCGGTTCCAGCAGCAGCTCGAACAGTTCACGGTCGTCGAAGCCGGCGGCGCCGTCGCAGGACGTCAGGTCGGAATGGCGGGCGGTGCAGAGACGGTTGCAGTCGGCGTCGCCCTGCTCGCAGAGCATGCGGCGCGCGGCGCCGGCTGCCTCGGTGGTACGGGGTCGTGACGTGTAGGCGGCCACGGCCACCGGACGGCCTTCCTGGGAAGCGTCACGCAGGCGGGCCAGGGCGGGCTGGAGGCGTTCTGCGATGAGCAGGTCGGCGACGTAGCGGGGATAGTTACCGCGCTGCAGGTCCCAGAAGGCCAGGGTGCCGTCCAGCAGGGCCAACGCCGGTTTGTCGTCGGGCAGGTTCTCCACGGCGTCGGCCAGGCGCTCCACCTCCCGCACGGTGCGCAGCGCGCCCAGCAGGGGGCCGGAGATCAAGGTTTCGCCGGATGCTCCGTCGGGGGCACGGAGGTACAGGTCGGTGTCGTCCACGGCCAGGGTGGGTTCGCTGAACAGCTGGCAGCCGTAGCTGGCGCCGTAGGTGATGGCGCAGCCGCCCAGGTTGATGAGGTGGCAGCGCAGGGGCAGGTGGCGGTCCACGTCGATGTGGGAGCCGTCCACGGACAGGGCGGTCCAGTCCTGGGGAACCTGGGGCGGCGGCCGGCTGCCCAGCAGGCCCTCGGGGCCGGTGCGGGCGGAGATGTAGGGACGGCGTCCCACTGCGGCGGTGCGGAAGGCGCCTCGCCGGCGGGCACGGCGAGTGCCCGGTCGATGGCGTCGTCCAGGCGCCGGCTGCGGCTCTGGATGTTCGGGGCCACGGCGTCCAGTGCGGACAGCAGCTGATATGTGGTGAGGCCCAGGTCAAGCGCCATGATGCCGGGATGAGCGAGCCGGTCAGGGCAGGACGCCGATGCGGAACTTCTTCGTGCCGCACTCCACGCAGGTGGACCGGGTGGCAGCGCGGCCGTTCTTCATGGTGACGGCCTCGATGTCCCTGGAGTAGGTCTTGGCCTTGCACTTGACGCAGTAAATCTCCACGGCTTCGGACGGGGTGGTCATAGATGGACGCTCCTGAAGAGGGAATGGCGACGGCAATTGTACCCCACCGTTGCCGCGGCTTTCGGGCTGATCCGTGGCCAGCGGGCGCAATTTGATGACGCTGGGGCCTTACGCTGGCGCAGGGAGGGCAAATAGAGTGGTCTTACCGCTGCGGGCGGTGCGGCGGACGAACTGCCGCCCGCCCGCAGTGGACGGATCGGTATGCGTTGCTACCCGGTGTTGCGACACGCCCGGGGCAATTCTGCACCGATTATGTCGCGCGATTGTGGCATACGCGTGACACCCCCATGGTTTGCCCGTCCGCGGGGGTAGTCTGCGGACGGTTTCCCGTTGTCGGGGATTCGAGGCGATGCGGACACCGATCATTTCAGAGACAGGGCAATCCGTTTGCGCTCGAGGTCTACCTCAAGTACCGTTACCCACACCCGCTGTTGCACTTTGACCACATCCGAGGGATTGCGGACGAAGCCCTCAGCCAGCTGGCTGATGTGGACCAGCCCGTCCTGGTGGACGCCCACATCGACAAAGGCGCCGAAGCCGGTCACGTTGGTGATCACCCCGGGCAATTTCATGCCCACCGTCAGGTCCTCGATCCGGTGGACGCCGGCTGCGAAGTCGAACGGCTCGAACTCCTGGCGGGGGTCCCGTCCCGGCCGGGCCAGTTCTGCGACTATGTCATTCAATGTCGGCAGGCCAATCTGATCGCTGACGTAGCGACTGGGATCAATCTGTCCGCCGATAGCAGCGTCGCCCAGCAATTCGTCCAGAGGACGGCCCAGGTCTCTGGCGATTGCTTCCACGACGGGGTAGGACTCGGGATGCACCGCGCTGGCGTCCAGCGGCTGAACACCCGCTCTGATGCGCAGAAACCCAGCCGCCTGTTCAAAAGCCTTGGGGCCGAGGCGCGGCACTTTCTGCAGAGCGTATCGGGAGGTAAAAGGGCCGTTACGGTTCCGGTACTCCACAATCGCATTGGCCAAACGGGGCCCCAGACCCGAAACATAGGAAAGCAACTCGCGGCTGGCGGTGTTCAGTTCCACGCCGACCTGGTTGACGCAACTGACCACCACATCGTCCAGACGTTGCTTCAATGCCTTCTGATCAACGTCGTGCTGGTACTGACCCACACCGATGGACTTGGGATCTATCTTGACCAATTCGGCCAGGGGATCCATGAGGCGGCGACCGATGGAGACCGCCCCCCGCACGGTGATGTCCTGGTCCGGGAATTCGGTTCGCGCTGCCTCCGATGCCGAGTAGACCGAGGCCCCGCTCTCGTTGACCATCACCACCGCAATTTGGGGGTCCAACTCCAGAGTCCTCAGAAAGGCTTGGGTCTCTCGTCCGGCGGTGCCGTTGCCCACGGCAATGACTTCAATATGGTACTGACGACACAGCAGGAGTATCTTCCTGGCGGATTCCTGCTCACCCCGTTCCCCGAGCAGCGGATAAACGGTATCGTGGTGCAGCAGATGGCCCTGCCGGTCCAGACACACTAATTTGCAGCCGGAGCGAAATCCGGGATCCAGGGCCAGGGTGTGCTGCTGACCCAGGGCCGGGGCCAGCAGCAACTGCCGGAAATTGTCGGCGAATACCCCGATGGCGGTGTCCTCGGCGCGAATTCTGGCCGCCTTGCGGATCTCCGTTTCCAGCGCGGATTCCAGCAACGGTTTGTAGCGGTCCCGAATGGCCAGCCCGATCTGTTGCGCGGCCTCCGTTTCTCCTCTGACAAAGATTCGCTCCAGGATCGCGGTCGCTGACGATACCGGCGGCGCGATGTGGACCGAAAGCAACGATTCCTTCTCGCCTCGGAGCATAGCCAGGATCCGGTGGGAAGGCGCGCTGGCGATCGGTTCCCGCCAGTCAAAGTAATCCCGGTACTTGGCCGCCGCCGCATCCTTGCCCGCAGGCACCGTGGCGGAGATAGTGCCCTGCGACCAGAACAGCTCCCGAATTTCCCGTCGCGCGGTGGAGTCTTCGCTGACCCACTCGGCGATGATGTCCCTGGCTCCACTCAGAGCCACTTTAGCGTTATCCACACCCGCTTGGGGATTGACGTACTCGCCAGCGGCTGTGGCGACGTCAAAATCCCCTTGACCCCAGAGACGCAACGCCAGGGGCTCCAGTCCCCTTTCTCTTGCGATGGCGGCCCGGGTGCGCCGCTTGGGCCGGTGGGGCAGGTAGGTATCCTCGAGGACTGCCATTGATTCGGCAGCTAGAATGGCCTTCCGCAATTCCTCGCTCAGCAGACCCCGCTTTTCCAGCGAAGCCAGGATTGCCTCCCGCCGGTCCCTGAGTTCCCGCAGCTGCGACAACCGGTCCCGAATGCTGGTGATCGCCACCTCATCAAGGCTGCCGGTATGCTCCTTACGGTACCGGGCAATGAAGGGCACCGTAGCGCCGTCGTCCAGCAATCCAACCGTGGCCTTCACCTGCTCTCCGGTCAGTTGAAGCTCACGGGCAATATGGGGAATCTCGATGTCAATCATGTTCGTCAATTTTGCACCCTCAACGCCCGGATAGTGTCCTGTTGCCTCATTGAGGAAAGTTACCCAAACTTTAGCACTTGGGGTCTGCTGTCCCGCGTCAACTGTATTTGCCGATTTGCGCTTACTCGGGCATTGCATGGAGTTGCAGCATGGGATCACCTCTGGTACTCGGTCAATGTTGGAAAGGCATGGGTAAAAGCGGTGGAGTTTGGTTCGGGCGTTGTGGGTGCTGAACCGCCAGTCGATGGTGACGCCCGCTGCGTTGCGCTCGCTCTGGTAGGCGGTGATCTGGCGTTGCAGTGCGTCCGCGTCGGGATTTCTCCTCTTGAGGCAGGAGCGGCTCAACGCGCTGAATTCGATCTCTGCCATCCCTTCGGCAAGCTCAGGACAGGATTGAGCCAACTGGCGTGTTTGGGCGTGTGGTGAAACTCGAGCCGCTTGACGATGCGCCGCGCAGCGGCGGGCGGAAAGGTCTCGTAATGGGGGACTCAGGTTGCGGTTGGCGCAGAGCCTGGTCGCGGTCTACTGGGCTGTCAGGTTGCGGGCCAGGTTGTAGATGAACCAGCCGTCGCCGTTATGGAAAACCACCAGGCGGTTGGGCTGGGCGCGCGGCACGGGGCCGATGCCGTCGTGGTACGGCTCCCAATGCACCACCGAGCCGTAGGCCAACCGGATACTGAGGCCCGGTCCACGGAAATGCAGGTGTTCGCTGGCCACCGCCAATTGGCCCCGTGCCACGGATTCCCAGCCTTGGTCCGGCACCTGGCGATCGACGAACGATTGGGGCCGGTAATAGGGGAGATCCCGGCCCGGCGCCGCCACGCCGGTGATGGTGGTCGACGGCTCCGGAGGCAGCTGGCCCAGGCAGCACTCCACGTCGTCAAAGAGCCACACCAGCTGCTCCGACCTGCGCAGCAGTGGGGTGGTCATAGTTGGAGGCTCCTGGGGGAGAATGGCTGTCGCCATTGTAACCCGCCGCGGCGCCTCGCCCGACCCGGCGCCGGCATTTTGGTGACACTTGCCCCTTATGTTCCCAAGGGCAGGGTACATAGAATGGTCCTACCGCCGCGGGTGGTGCGGCGGACGAACTGTCCCCGCCCGCGGTGGACTTACCAGGCAAGTTGCGCTGCCGGTTGCATACCATACGTCCGTCGTTGCTGGCCAGCAGGTTCCGCGAAGGCCGCCTGTTGGAACCCCAGGGCGGTCGTGGACCAGGCAAATGTGGCCGATAGCTCATGGCGATCCACATCGTGATGTGAGCGGATGAGGTGATCCACATCACCAACGCTGCGCTCGTGTTCGCGTAGCGATCTCGGACACGATCCGAGCCAGGTCCCTGATATGGGACATCGCCTGTTCCCGCTCCTCTCCATTCAGGTGTCGCCGGTACCGACGAAAGGTGTGCCTGAACTGGCGTGTCCCGTTTTGAAGTCGCTCCAAACGCTGGGCCTGGCTGTCGGTGGGAGTGGCCGGTCCCAGCGCCAGCATGGGGAATTCGCCAATCTCCCCGCGTCGCACTGTGGCAGCTCTCAGAATCCGGTAGATGGCCGCGACGTGCTGAGCAATTTGAGATCGCTCCTCTGGTGTACCATCCGGAACGTGATCGGCTGCCGTCGTCGCCGCCTTCGCCAGTTGTCGCCCAATCGTCAGGAATATGTAGGCTCTCGATAACATCGTCTCCCAATCACCGGAAACGCCGTTGGGCACGCTGTTGCCACCTGGCGGGAAAGTGCCCGACCCCTTCGGATCAAGCCCTCAGTCGGCAGGTGCGCCAATCGTGACAATCAGAACCATCGCCGTAATCTCCATCGTGGTTTTTCTACTCGCCTGTTCGTCGGAATCACTGCGTCAGTGTCAATGCTCAACGTGATTAGGCTGGCATTTACACGGACACTCGTCCACCCTGGGAGCGCGGTGCAGTGACAGATATCAGGTTGCTGTTGGTCGGTCAATCATTATCTATTTGAGGCAATCACCACCGATAAGCAACCTTTTTATTGCGGCAATGCGAGGCCGGCAGGACGTATTGTCGTCGATCAGGAGTGGCCGAACTGTATAATCTACGGGCAATCAGCAGATCCGATTTGCGCAGGTGCAGCCATGTCGAACTCCATCGTGAGAAGAACGGTCTGGATCACCGCCGGCGTATGGGCGGTCCTGATCCTCGCGGTGATGATCCAGTCCATATTGGGCGTCACGGTAGCGGGCGCCAGGCCGGAAGCCAGCCGGCTGATAATCATGATGACGCTGCCGTTCACGGTGGGGATGTCCGTAGTCGCCATTGGCGCGGCCATGGCCATCGGGTGGTGGCGGAGCCGCCGGCGGGCTGCCAGGGGGAACGACTGAAATGGTGAAGTTGCACCTGGAACTGGAGGGCGAGGTGGGCGAGGTGGTCCGGGTGCTGCGCCGCATCAGCGGCGGGGACAACGCAGGCGGCGAGGTTCGGGATGGGCCGCGCCTTGCCCCAACGGAGGAGAGAACATCGGCGGTGGACACTGTTCCGGAGCGGGGGACAACGGCAACTTCTGCAATGTTGGTGCCAGGCCACTGGACGGAGGAGCTGGCTGCCGACTTCACGGCGGGTCTGGACGTCGCGGCCGGGCGGGTGTTGTGGCACGTGTGGCGGGCGGGCGAAAGGGGTATCCACCGCAATGTACTTTGCCAACGTGCCGACCTGTCGCCGGTGGAGTTGCGCTCGTTGCTGATTAGGATGGGCCACGTGCTGGGGAGGTTCCAGCGGGAGCGGGGCATGGCGTTGTCGCGGCCGATGGCGGCCAACAGCCCGCTGCGGAGCTACTTCGTCGATCCCGAATTCGCCGCGGTGGCGTCCGATCTGTTCAGCGAGACGATGCCGGACCAGTTGTCCAGTGGCTTGCGGCGCCCTTGACGAATGCGTGTCATAGGGCGCCTGGAAGAACCAACCGTGCGTGGGTTGTTGAGCACACTGACGATAATGGTCTGCCTGTTGGTTATGCTGGCCTGCGGAGGTGTGACACCGACGACCGTATGGTGCGTCGGTACGCGGTATGCCTGACGGACACCAGCACCACCCTGCATCGCCTGACCACGTCCGGCGCCAGCGGCACCGTAATGCTGAGCGCCGAGGGGAAGGAGGAGCGGTTGCGTGGTCAACTGGAGAAGGGGGAGTTCACCATGGCGGAGATCAGGGCCGACTACGCCCGCTACTGTAAATAGGAGCCGGCGAGAGCTGCGGGAAGAACGCGGTCGAAAGGTGCTTGGGTGGGGCGCAGTCCGGTATCAAAATCGTCCCCGCCAGGCGGAATGCCAAATACGCTATGGTGGCGACGGAATGCGCCGCGACGGGCGTGGATTGGATGGCTGGGACGACGACCCGGGGGCGGATGATGCGGCGCTTCCGTAATCAGGGAGGGTCAAAACGGGGCGACGAAAACCGCCATCGGGCCGGCGGTAAGAATCTCCGCACGAACCAGTTTACATAATGACCCCTGTGCGAAGCAAGTCGGGTGTCAATAAGACGGATGGCCGGCATGAGGAACGCGCAAATCGGGTTCGCCGATGCGTTGCAGCGAGTTCCTTCCGACGATGGTGGCCAGCTATCTCGAATTTCGTGGTTGGATCCGTCATGATACCCGGTGCAACGGAATGTCGGTAACATTTGAATTGAGTCAATCACTAGCGTTGGGTAACGGTTTTATTGAGGCAATGCGGGGCATTTCTAATTGTCGTCTATCATCGGGTTCATTCAACAAGACATTGTGCGGGATGCTAAGCGTTTCACCAGTGAACCTGACGACCTCGAGACCCTTGATCAACTCCAGCATTTATGGTACCAAACTAATCTGATTGTAAACGGCGGCGGTAAGCTGGCTTCTCCTGGTGGTTCCTGTTGATGCCGAACTTAAACAGGTGGTCATACTTGCCGTCGTCGGCTTGGTTTCGGCGGGCTATGCGCAATTCCCTTGCCCCGCCACGGTCTTCGCCGACGCGTCCCTTTCGCGGACGGGGATTCCCTACTTCAAGGAAACGGCCTGAAGACGTCGCTATATCTGGCCTAGTCGTGGATCTAGCCGGTCCCGTAGCCAGTCTCCCAGGAAATTGAACGCTAACACGGTTAGGAATATCGCCATCCCCGGGAAAAAGGCGATCCACCATGCACTACCTAAATAGGTCCTTCCGTCGGAAACCATCGACCCCCAACTGGGCGTTGGAGGTGGAATGCCTGCCCCGAGGAAGGAAAGGATAGCTTCAGTCAGGATAAGGTTCCCTACTTGAAGAGTGCCGATGACGGTAATGGTGCTTACCACTCCCGGGAAGATGTGCTTGTAGATTATCCGCGGCGAGGAAGCTCCGCTTACCTTCGCCATTGCTACGTAGTCCATATTCTTAAGGTGTAACACTTCGGCCCGTGCCTGGCGGGCGAAGCCACACCAGGCGTTCATGGCCAGAATTCCGATTAACATAGGGGTGCTCTGACCCACAGTGATGACCAATGACAACGCGACAAGGACCAGTGGAACGGCTAGGATTATATCGATGAGCCGCATAATGATCTCATCGGTCCATCCACCGTAGTAGCCAGAAATCATTCCGAGCACCGTTCCGACCAGTCCGCCAATTCCTAACGCGGCCCCGGCCACTATCAGCGTCAGCCTAGCGCCGAATATCACGCGGCTGAGTACGTCGCGACCCTGGTGGTCAGCGCCGAGATAGTACCGAGAGCTCCCTTCCTCCGACCACGCGGGCGGCGTATTGCGCGCCCGCAGCGTCGCCGCAACGGGGTCTTCAGGGGCGATCAACGGTGCGAAAAAGCCGCAAATTAGCAGCAAGAGGAGGATTGAGCCTGGGATGATCGGCCATTGCCTGAAAAACTCAACTGTCCTTACCGAAGTGTAGGCCAGTCGCGATATAACAGCTTCATTAGCCATTTTGGGACCTACTCATAACGGATGGTCGGGTCCAAATAAACGTATGCGATGTCAGCCAGGAAGCTAGTGCCCATGTAAAGGACCGTGACCAGTAATACCGCGCCGCTGAGCATGGGGAAATCGTTTTGGAGGACTGCCTCCACGGCCAGCCGACCAAGGCCAGGCCAAGCGAAGACTGTTTCTGTCACCACGGTACCCGTGATGAACCCAGCCAAGGTTAGGCCGGCGTAAGTTATCGGCGGTATGGCCGCGTTTTTCAACGCGTGTTTCCAAATCACTACCTGGGCGGATACGCCTTTAGCCCGGGCAAGGTAAATATATTGGGAATCCAAAGCCTCCAACATGGAGGAGCGTACTAGGCGCAGTTGCCCTGCGGCCGCTAGCCATCCTAGTGTAATACATGGCAGAATATAATGGTCTATGCCGCCTCGCCTTCCCACCGGCAGCAATTCGAACTGTACCGAGAAAATAAGTATCAGCATTATGCCAAGCCAAAAGGGTGGTAATGCTTGGCCGAAGAGGGCCACGACTCGACCCACATAATCCCACAGAGTACCTCTTTTCACCGCGGACAATACGCCTAGGGGCCAGCCGACACCAAAGGCGAAAAGCCAAGCGCCTAGCCCCAGTTGAAGAGTTGCTGGAATCCGCTCCAATAATGCCTCGGCAACCGGTCGGTTTTCCCGGATGGACTGCCCTAGGTCTCCTCTTACAATTTTGCCGAGCCAGATCAGGAACTGCATTGGAGCGGGTTTATCCAAGCCCATTTCTTTTCCCCACGCGTCCCACTGCTCATGGGTAGTGTGAGGTGTAAGGAACATCAGCCTGGGATCACCTTGTACGCGAGACAGGGCAAAGACCAGCAGTGCCACTACGAGCAGCACCACTAGTACTCAATCAATCTTGGAATGGCAGGGATAGAGGCGATGCAATTTGGATCGGGCATCTTGAGTGCTGAACCGCCAGTTGATGGTGACGCCCGCTGCGTTGCGCTCGGTCTCGTAGGCCGTGATTTGGCGTTGCAGGGCGTCGGCGTCGGGGTTTCTCCCCTTGAGACAGGCGCGGCTCAACGCGCTGAATTCGATCTCCGCCATGTTCAACCAACTGGCGTGCTTGGGCGTGTGGTGAAACTCGAGGCGCTTCACGATGCGCCGGGCCTCAGCAGCCGGGAACGTCTCGTAAAGGGACGCCATACGATGGGTATTCAGATTGTCCAGCACCACGCGGATCACCGGGGCATCAGGGTAAGCCTCATCCACCAGCCATTGCATCTGATGGGCGAAGTCCTGCATGGTGCGCCGCTCGGTGATGGCCAGGTGGCGCCAGCCCGCCAGGGGTTCACAGGTCAGGAAGATGTTGCGGGTGCCGCCGCGGCGATACTCGTAGTCCTGCCGCCGCGGTCGTCCCGGTTGAGGAGGCAACGGCTTCCTGACCTCGGCCAGCAGTTGGGTGGAGGTCTCGTCAAAGCACACCACCGGCCGATCGGGGTCGTAGGGTTCGGCATACAGGTCCAGCACGTCCTCCATGGCCGCCACGAATTCGCCGCCTACTTTCGGGATGCACCATTGCTGCTTCCGCCACGGCTTGAGGGTGTTTTTTTGAGCCTGAGCCTTACCGTCTCGTAGGACAGCGATGGCACCAATCCCAACTCCACCACCTTGCCAGCCAACAACCGCAGGGTCCAGTGCTCATGCCCTTCGGGCGCGTCGCTGCACGCCAGCGCAATCAGGTGGGCTTCGCCCCGATCGTCCAGCTTGCGATACCGATTGGCTTGGGGGTGGTCGTGCAGCACGCCCTCCAACCCCTCTTCGGCGTACCGCCGTTTGGTGCGGAACACCGTGCGCTGCGACGTGTCCAGAGCCGCCGCCACCTGGGGGGCGCTCCACCCTTCGTCAGTCTTGAGCAGGATGCGCGCCCGATTGATGACCCGAGCGGAATGCCGCCCACCGTGGATCAATCCCCGCAACTGCTCCTGATCTTCCGACGACAACCGTACTGCGTATTTCTCCTGAACCATGGATGTCGCACCTCCCGCACCACTGTTTGCCAGTCAGCGTAACAACCCTGGCCCGCCCCGCGCTTCACCTGCCAATACAGGATTGACTCAATACTAGCATCAGCAGAAATCGCCGGACCAGATACCGAGTCATAAGTCGCCGCCCGCAACCACCCCAACCGTAATCGTCAAAAAATACCCAGCAGGATTAGCATGCCTGCTTGACCCCTGTCAATTGCAGCCTGCGTCATGATGATGGTAATCGGCAATTGATTGTTCTTTCCTTACGGCACCAGATACTTCATGTGTCGATTGACTCAAGATATTGCTGGAGTGTAACATTGCCCTGGTAGGAATTCGACCCTTATTAGGGAACGTATTTTTGTTGTCGCCTAGATTGTAGGTTGTCAAGATCGTTGTGGAGGAAAATATGTCGCAACACCAGTCAGTTCGTATTCTTCAGGCTTGTGGACTGATATTCGCGTTGTTGGTGTTTGCGCTGGCGGTAGCCTGTGGCTCGGGGGCTGCTCCGTCCTCGAGACCAGAATCCACCACCGCTGCGTCCGTTAGTTCGACCACCGCGCCGGTTCCCGCTGCCTTGACTGTAGTGCCGACGGCTGAGGCCGAACCTGCAGCTGTTTCTCCTACGGTTTCAGCAGAGCCCACTGGTTCTTTGGTGATTGCCGTGGAGGACGTGGGTCCCCGGACCTGGTTCCATCACACTACCCAATGGCCTTATCATCAGCGCGGGTTCAGCATGGGAATCAGTGAGTCCCTTATGGAATTTGACGGCGTCCAATTAAACCCTATGCTCGCTGAATCATGGGAAGTGACTACGGAAGGGGTTACCTTTGTACTCCGGACCGATGTGGATTTCCATGATGGTTGGGGAAAGCTTACGGCTGAAGACGTAGTCAGGACCTATCGCGAGGCCACGATTGAGGGAGGTAAGCCGGCTGGAACGGCGATCCTCCGGACCGACTACACAGGTTTTGAAGTCGTAGACGACCGAACAGTGTTCATGGCGCTGGTGACTCCCACCATCCGTTGGGACGCGGAACACCGGAATTGGGAGAATTCGACTCCGATTATTTCCAGCAGGGTGTTGGACGAAAAAGGACAAGATTGGGCAAGCGAGAACATAATCGGTACTGGGCCGTTCAAATTCATCGACCATAGAGGCGATGATTTCATAGAGATGGAGGCAATTAATGATCACTGGCGTAAGACACCGGCATTCGGCTCAGTGATGATCCTGGACGCCCCTGAAGAGGCGACCAGGATAGCCATGATTGAGACGGGTCAGGCAGACATCACCCAGGTCAGTCTATCCAATGTGGATCAGGTTCAAGACCTTCCCGGTGTAACGCTATATCGGGGTGGCTTCGGAAAGGCCCAAGCCACCGTGACACTGTCCGGACAGTTCTACGAGACGGTCGACGAAGACGGGGCTCCCTTGGATACTAGTGAGGGCAAAAGGCTACTCGATACATCGCTCCCTTGGGTCGGCGACCCCAGCGATCCCGCCTCCATGGAAGCCGCCCGTAAGGTACGGTGGGCATTTGCCATGGCGATCGACCGGGAGGCAATTGTCGACACGATACTGAGCGGGCAGGGCTGTGCGGCCAGCACGGTCTACTTCAGCAATTGTCACCCCCGCCATCAAGACCGTTGGACCATTGAATACAATCCCGAAATGGCCCGGCAATACTTAGTCGAGGCCGGTTACCCGGACGGATTCGAGTTCAACTACTTTATCCCCTCAGGGCTGGCCGGGGAGATCGTGGAAGTCGGAGAGGCGTTGATAGGCATGTTTGAAGCCATCAACCTTCGGCCGAAAGTTGCCAAAGAGGCGTATCAGGCCAGACGCCCAACCATGCTGGGGCGGACCATCAGGGATGTTTGGGTTGGTCCGTACGGAACGGGGGCCGACACCGCTCAGGGCGGCATCTTCGACATGCAAAACCTGAGCCACTTGGGGGTATGGAATGCAGGGATTGAATACCCCGAGTCTGTTCCTGCTTTTAGGGAAGGGCTTGCTACAACGAACGAAGAGGATGCTTGGGAAGTAATTACCGAATATCTCGATTGGCAAGTAGAGCAAATGGTCTCTATCGGAACAGTTACTTGGCAATCACCATGGGTTGCGGGGCCGAAAGTTCAGGAGTGGGACTTCTTTCACCACAGTAGTTGGTACCCGCGCCGACTGGAATACATCGTTCTAGCGCCATGATGGCACCCCGATAGATAGGATTTCCCCAATAGCCAGGAACGCCTGAACTCATCCAGAAACATGCAGACGTTGGAAAGCCCTAAAGAGAGAAAAGGGATCGCCACTGGCACCTAAGAGGCGGCGGTGCAAATCGTAGGCGGTGGTATCAACAACTCGCTGCAGCAGGCGGCGGCGACCCTGACGGTAACTAGGCCGCTGTCGGCGGAGAACTCGCTCCAGAAGTACGACAGGACAAGGACGGGGCCGTCGGCGGCGACTTCAGCGGCCGGATCAACCTGAAAGTAGTACCGGTGGTAATCGGGCTGAACTTCGCTTGGTGATTCATGTCGAGGGCCGTGATAGCCGACAGGCGAGAATTACAGCCGTGTCGTCGTGGGGCGTCGCTGTCCTAACCAGCCGTGACTGTCATTGTCTGCTTGGTGTTCCAGTCGGTTGTCTTGAAGGTGAGACTGGTCTTGTCCGCGGAGATGTCGCTGGCCATGTCTGTAAACAGCGGCGGTAGAGTGTGCTGTGCGGGCGGCTTGATGGCCAGTTAGCGGCTGTGGAAGTTCAGGGGAAATGTCCGACTAAGCGTTCAGCAAGAATGCCACGTTCTATTCCGTGATGGTATCAGATGGTAACGTTGCCGGAGTTGGCCGGGATCACCGTGTCGGCGGGCCAATCTTGAGTGCACGTGGGTAACCAACGAATGGGACACCATCATCCCCAACTTGCTGGACGGCAAGTACGACACTATCGTGTCCGGGATGAGCATCACCGATGAGCGGGATGAAGTTATCGATTTCACTCAGCCGTACATTCCGCCCAGCCGGTCGGTCTACGTAGCTCTGGCCGGTGAGGGCGACGAAGCGGCCAATGGCAAGGTGGCCGCTCAGGTGGCCACGATCCAGGCCAGCTATCTTATGTCCCAAACAGGGGTAATGCTGTTGGAGTACAAACTGGCCTCAGAACCTGTTGAGGCCGTGCTGAGCGGCGCAGCGGATGCGGCGCTGGTGGACCGGGAGTTCGCCCATGAGAGTATGGCGGAATACGAGGGAAGGCTGACCATCGTTGGCCCGGAGGTAACTGTTCAGCAACTGTGTTTGATGTCAAGAGGAAGTAACGACGATTGCCGGAGTGATGTCCCTCCAGGATGAGCGCTGCTTGAGCATGGCGTTGAGGATGACGAGCAGCTTGCGCATGCAAGCGACCAGAGCCAGCTTCTTCGGCTTACCGGCGGCCAGCAGCCGCTGGTAGAAGTCCCGGATGACGGGATTGAAGCGAGTGGCAGCCAGCGTCCCCATGTACAAGACAGCTCGGACCCGGGAGCGTCCGCCCCAGACGTGCCGTTTGCCCCGCATGGCGCCGCGGTCGCGGTTGAAGGGAGCCACGCCCACCAGTGCGGCGATCTGACGACGGTCAAGGGTGCCCAACTCGGGCAGGTTGGCCAGCAGCGTGAGGGAGAGTTGCTCACCCACGCCGGGAACGGTGCGCAGGAGGTCGTCCTTCTCCCGCCACACCGGACTCTGCCGGAGCATCGGTCGCAGGCCTTGGTCAAGGTCGTTTAGATCCTGCTCCAACCAGGTGATGTGGGCCGCAATGCGGGGACGGACGGCGCTGGTGGCGGCGCCGAGGCGGTTCTTCTCCGAGACCAGCATCGTCATCACCTGCTGCCTCCGGGCAGTGAGGGAGTTGAGCTCCTGGGTTTCGGCGTCGCGCAGAGGACGCACGGGGGGCTGGATCGCCTCAGCAAAGTGGGCCAGCACGGCGGCGTCCAGGGCGTCGGTCTGGGCCAACTTCCCAGTAGCCCTGGCGAAGTCCCGCACCTGGCGCGGGTTGACGACGACCACCGGCAGTGCCTCGGCGGCCAGAGCAGCCACCAGCGGTAGTTCCAGGCCGCCCGTAGCCTCCAGCAGCACCAATGACGGTCCGAGGGTCTTCATCTCGGAAACCAACTGCGGGATTCCTGCTTCGTCGCGGGGAACCTCCCATCTCTCGCCCGTGGGCCGGACGGCAACGTCCACCTTGGCCTTTGCGACGTCAATGCCTACGTAGATTCCTTCTTGCCCCATGATTGCCTCCTATGAAGTCCCAGTGGAGTACTGGCCCGTTCTTGCACGATGCGGGCTCGATTCGGCCCAGGCAACTGTTCGGGCTCTTTGGGGACGGGTGCGGCGACCCTCGCTGAACAACGGTCTTTGATGACCAAGACTTGATCGGTCTGCCGCACCCACTCCACCTCTGTGAAGTCCTCATTCAACATACAAGACTTGCGGGGATCTGGGGACTATTCGGCCTCTTGTGGAGGGACAACCAAGCACGGAATTTGCTTTGCAAGCCGACTCGTCCCCTCAAACGTGAACAGTTACTTCTTGGGAAATCAGGAACCGCAAAAAAGCCTGTGCAATAGGGACGTTAGCCCGGTTTGCGCTCGCTGGATTCCAGCGGAAGCGGGAATGACGGAATTTGTGAACTCGCTCTAGTCCAGCCCGACCCGCCGAAGCGTGTATGCGTCGCCGGCCATAATCTCCGCAATCCTCGGCGGCAGGCCGCGAAAATCATCGGTCGCCGCCGAGATCAGTCTTCCGGTCAATGTCGCGCTCCCGTCTGAGGCCAGCCACACTGCCAGCTCGGCGCACTCGTCTATGGACGCGCCGCCGCCCGACGTTACCCGCAGCCCGAGTTCGTGGATGAAATCCGCTCCCGCCTGGGCGGCTTCCTCGGTCATCTTGTCCCACATACTCGTATGAACCGAGCCCGGCCCAAGGGCGTTCACCGTAATTCCCTTGCCATCCAGTTCCTGGGCCAACACTTCGGTAAGCCGTACCACCGCCGCTTTGCTGGAGCAGTAGGCCGACATGTTGCTCCACGCATTTGTCGCCCCAGCGCCCGACAGGTTGATGATCTTCCCTCCTGACTGCGCCAGCATTACAGGAATGATGGCTCGGCTCACCAGGAAGGTGCCGGTGAGGTTAACGTTGATAGTGTTCACCCAGTCGGCGATGTCGTTGCCCTGCAACGGGCCTATGGGGCCGGAGTTTCCGGCGTTGTTGACCAGCACGTCAATACGCCCGAATCGCTCTACTACTCTATGCGCCAACCGTTCCGTGTCTTTCTGGCTGGTCACGTCGGTGCGGACGGCAATCGCCTCAGCGCCCAGCTCCGAGACGGCGCTGACAGCCTCTTTCAGTTCGGATTCGCTGCGTGCGGCCAGCGCTAGCTTGGCGCCTTCGCGGGCATAGGCCAGGGCGATGGCCCGCCCAATGCCTCGCCCCGAGCCCGTAATGACCACTACCTGACCATCCAATTTCATGGCGTAACCTCCTTGGGAGTACCAACCATGGCGTGTTGACGATTGGAACATCAACCCGTCGTTCCTGTTTAATGAGGAACCCAGAAAAGCCTCTGCGACACGAAAGTTGACCCGGCTCTACGCTCGCTGGATTCCCACTTTCGCGAGAATGACGCCATTGGCCAACACGCTACCAACGGATAAAGCCCAGCAACCCAAGTATCCAACCTTCCGTTTCAGCCCTATCACGTTCTTCCTGAGACAGCTCAGGATTGAAATACTGGTCGAGCCAGCCGTTCCGATCCGCGTTTGACAGCCACCCAGCAACGCTGTAGGCATCGTGTTGGTCTGGGGTCCTGTTCGCGCGGTCGAACCGCCGACTCCAGAGCGACGGGTACACCTCGACAATGGCCGATTGTCCTGGGGGAATATCCCACCCGTCGAAAGGCCAAAAGTGGACTCTGGGATCCGCGTTCCTCAACTCCTGGCGGATGTACCGTAACCACGGAATACCGGCATGTGTGGAGTGTGCCACCGCGCCAATGACATTGAATAGAAACACCGACTTAGCCGTAGCCGAGAACCCGTCCGTCAACCGGAACCAATCGGGCTCGCCCGAGCGGTTTCGACCAGTGCCGTCGCGAATAGCGGACACCAGCGCGTTGTCCCCGTCGGTCGGCCAGTACCTCCGGAAATCGTTCAGAAAATGATCCCAATCCCCCATGGGCACATTGTGTTCCCTGAAGTAGCGGATTGGGAACGAAAACGAATGGTCAATGCCCACCAGAGTTGGTATATCTTGTTCCTGGAGATGTTCCACTAGCCATCCGGCAATCTCCCTACGCGTCCAGCGACCCAAGGCATCTGCCGGCGAATGGACTAACTGAGGCGGGGCGTCGCCATCGGCACAATAAACGGCCAAGTTGTTCAATCTCGTCGTGGGTGTGGCCGCACCGGAATAGTCGATTCCGATGGTTCGGACGAATGCTCTCTCTCTAATCACTCTTCCCTCCAAGGTCTTTCGGTCCTCGCGTTTGTCATCGCGGACCACGCTTGGCAACCTCGTTGGCGTAGTTAAGGGTGCTCGCAGCAAGATTGCCACGATGCTGCGCTCCTCGCAACGATAACCGAAAGGTCTCAGAGCACGCCAGTTAGAGCAAACCTGATCAGCCAAACCCACCGTCCAGCAATCCAGTCTGAACGAGGGCAGGCTCAATGAACCTGCCCTCTTTTTCAGCGCTCACGCTTCCAACCCAGCAGCGCGAGAGCGGCAAACGTTTCTACGGCTAGCGAAAATGCGACCGCCGCTGAATCGGCGCCATTCGCAGACCAACTGACGACACCCAGCCGTAGCGCGGAAGCATCCACCGCCGGCACGTACTGGGCGATGATCTACGGCCGCGACCAGAAGGCCGCGCAGACCCGATGGAAAGTCTTGCCCTGAGCGACTCCCATCAAATCAAACGCAACGCCCAAAGCGGTATAATCACGTCCAATGCCATTCCAGTACCCCTAGTTACCGCATGGCCAAAACCACGTCTATGCTTAAACACCAACTTTCCCGCTTGCTCCACTCTTAGACGAATACTTATGAGCGCGCCGCTTATCGCAACCGCCCGCGAAGCCTTCTACGCTTTTCTAGTTCAGAGTAAGGCCTTCGTCTTTTGCGCCGGCGCACCAAGCGTCGCAGACGCTTCCAGCGCACAAAGCCACGCCATCGCCACGGCAATGTTTTCATTCCTGGGTATCAGCGCAACAGGGCCGCGCCTACCCGGTCAGAGAGCCGGAAAGATTTTCGAGGAAGCCTGCACCCAATTTCTTAAGGACACTTTCCTCAAACTCTCCAACATCCGCCCAGGGGACTGGGAAATCACCAGGGGCGTTCCCATTACCAACTTCTATCAATACGAACACCTCGAGACCCTCGCACAGTTGGCTGACGCCAACGTCGAGCTAGCCTCCGCCATGGTCAGTGACTATCTGGTCAAGCCAGACGTGGTCATCTCCCGCAAGCCTCTGCCAGAGGAATCACTCGCCTTCGCGATCGACAACAACGTCGGCGTACTCTCTCCACTCCGAGCCACCAACGGCAAAAAACCCCTCCTACACGCCAGCGTTTCCTGCAAATGGACCATCCGAAGCGACCGATCACAGAACACCCGATCAGAGGCTCTCAGCCTAATTCGAAACCGAAAAGGTCCACTGCCTCACATCGTGGCCATAACGGCAGAGCCCACTCCAGACCGCATAGCATCCATCGCTCTCGGCACCGGTGACATGGACTGCGTATATCACGCAGCCCTTCCAGAATTGGAACTCGCCGTTCACAACGTGGGATCAACCAAAGCCAAAAAAACTTTGACCACCTTAGTGTCTGGCAAGCTGCTCCGTGACATTTCGGACCTACCCCTCGACCTTTGCATATAGGAAACCACCAATTGGTTACCACCCCAACAAACGCTCAAACTACCAGAGAACGGCTAGGCACGCTCCTTTCCGATGACCTTTCATTTCAAGCACCTGCCCGCGAAGCCCACCCGCTCCACGCTTTACACCCCTTCGCGGCACGGTTCCCCCACAGCCTAGCCAGCCATTTCATCAACGGCCTCACGCAGCATCGCGACACCGTCCTGGACCCCATGTGCGGCTCAGGCATCACTCTCTTGGAAGGTTGGCAAGCCGGACGATCCGTCATCGGCGTTGATATTGACCCGCTCGCACGGCGGCAAAGCACCGCCCGCACCTCAGTCCTAAAACCCCAAGCAATCCGCAGCTCCGGAGACGCCGTATTGCAGCGAGCCGCCCTACTCTACACGGGCATCGGGAACCCTCCAGACCCCCTAGCAGCCATCCGCCACGAGATGGACTACACCACCTTAATGTTCCTCGATTACTGGTTTTTCCCGCACACCCAGCAGGAACTTGCTGCATTAGTCCTCGCCATCCGCCGCGAGCCAGACCCTGACCTACGCAACCTCCTGGAAGTTATCTTTTCTTCCATCATCGTAACCAAGTCTGGTGGAGTTTCCCGAGCACGGGACTTAGCCCATACTCGTCCCCACCGTGTGGCCGACAAAACCCCACGACGTCCCATCCCATCGTTCGCAGTCATGCTCAACCGTGCCGTCAATGCCTACGCCGCAATCAGCCCAGCCTCCGTAGGCAATAGGCGTATCATCGCCGGCGACGCGCGATCCCTCCCCCTTGATTCCAGCACAGTAGAGCTCATCGTGACATCACCGCCCTACGCCAACGCCTTGGACTACATGAGAGCCCATAAGTTTTCATTAGCTTGGCTCGGCGATCCAATCCCAAACCTAACTAGCCTACGTGCACAATACATCGGGTCGGAATCCAACACCAAGAACACCGGCACATCCGCCGCCGCTGAACTCCCTTCAACCGTTCAATCGGTAGTGGACGAACTAGCCATCAAAGATGTTCCCAAAGCCCGTGTACTCCACCGTTACTTCACCGACATGTCCGCCTCCGTCAACGAAATGGCCAGAGTCCTACGACCAGGAGCAGCAGCAGTCATCGTGGTCGGCCCATCCACCATGCGAGGCATCACCATACCAACCCATCAATGCCTTGCCGAACTGGCCGCCCACGCAGAACTTGACGTCATTGGCGTAGCCCCAAGGAACCTTGACCGGGACCGCCGCATGATGCCGGCCCGTAATGGTAGCACCGCAACCACTGCCTCAGGGATCGAGCGCAGGATGCACACCGAGTACATCATCGGCGCTATCAAGCCGCCATAGACCTCCCAACCATTCCCCGACGCCGCAGAAATGGCCTGGTGCGCCACCAAACGCGCCACTGACGCCCTGTTGCTGGCCCGCACCGGCGAGCCGCCCGGACCTACTGGTCTCACCAGCGACGGCCTCGACGACCTGGTCTCTTCAGATCAAGCCGCTGCGTCGCTACAGGGCCGCTACTACAGCCGCCTCAGCCAACTGCGCGGCGCTTGTTTCTACGCTGGCGCATGCAACCAGCACACCGAGCACCGCATCAAGGAAACCGCCGATTACATTGCCGATGCAGAAATACTCGCCGCCGGGTAAGCGTCCAAAGACACTCTAACCGGCTGGTCGAACTTCCCCGAGACACGCAGTCGTCTGCTCGGCACCACATCCGATGGCCCACAAAACCACGCCCAACCGCCATGCAGAACTGCCGGCCCGTTTCTCCCTCAGCCGACCGATGCCGCCTTCAGCTTCCCATGAGTGTAAGCACGCCCTAAGGCGCAGCGGCCGTGCCGTTCATCACCCACCTGATGGTGTACAGCCCTTCTCAATGATCACGATTGATCGTGTCAGCCACCGCCCAAGTCGCCCCTAATTCAGCGTACCGCAGATTACGGATTTCGTACTGACGCCGCCTACTTGAACAACCCTACTTCTGACGGAGCCCGTCAAACCCATCCAACAGCCACACGCCGATTACCACAAAAGGATAAATCATGAAACACGTCATCAGCGAAATCGTCGAACTATCCATCAGGAGAAACGGCGGCAACCTCAACGAATTCATCCCGAGCCTCAGCGAAAACGATGCGCCGAAACTGTACGTGATCCTCAACCACGTTGACCACGCACCGTTCCTGACGCCAGATCTACAAACCTGCCCACACAGTTGGGAAAAAGACTTCTTTCTGGAAGAACACCCGTACGTCGCCATCAGCTTCTTCCACAACAAAAACCAGTACACCAAGGCTCTCATCGAACCATTCCCGCCCGAATACCCGGCTCACCAAGTCTTCCGGCACGTAGCCGACGCCCTGGAGATGCTTGACCCAGACGGCGACTCGTACATTCACTTGGGAAACGACTGGGAAAAGTCGACCATGCAGAACCAAGTCCAACTTACCGCACGGAAAGCAATGGCCGGCGTACACTCACTGACCGACGACCAGACGCAGGCGCTATTTGACGAACTGCTAGAAGCACAACTGCCACGGCTAACCTTGGGAGAAGCACTCAACGTCGGCACCGGCAACGACCCAGACCTGAAGCGGGTGGTCACCGACCACATTCAATTCCCACAGGACACGGTCTGCCGCGACGCCGCGAAAAGCGTACTGGAACACGCAGCGGGAAAACTCCCAACGTCGACCTTGGAACACGTTGCCAAGGCAATGGGATTCCTGCCCAGAGAGCTCGGACTGCATAAGACACCCGTGCCAGCCGAGCACAAGGCCCGCATCATGCTAGCTGCTGAAAAAGCGCAGATTCCGCACACCATCATCAGGACCCTGCAACAACAATTCTGACCGTCTCGGTAGTGCAACCGCAGACAGCCCGAGTCGTAGTCCAATAACCCGAGGCCGCCGCTAGCATGTTGCAACCGTCGCTGACTGACGGCGACGCCGGCCGCCACCGGCCAACGGGGCGCTGACGGCCAGACAGGCGGGTCAGTTGACCCGCCTCTTTTCACGCCAGAGGCAACCACCGGGGGAACCCCAGCCTGCGCCCAGCGGGCCGCAGCCGCACGCTGACGCAGATTGTCCAGGGAAAGACCGACCCATAGCGGCAACAGCCAACAGCGACGTCGCTGCCCAGCGCTAGAGCCGTCTTGGGCAGCGGTCGGCGTGGTCAGACGACAGACAACCCACCGCCACGAAGGGGCAGGCTAAAAGCCTGCCCTTTTCCATGGGAACGAAAAGAGACATCATGCCCGCACCCCGCATACTACCACTGGAATTCATCGACAGAACCACCAGCGACGGAGCAGTCATATTGCTAACCAAGCCCAGCGACTCGTCGAACCTCCGACCCGAGACGGCGGTTACACTCACCGGGGTATTCCCGGCGCCGGCCACAGAGGCGGCACTTCCTGAAGGTTGTCCCCGCACACGCGGGGGTATTCCTTCAGCCGGGGCAGCATGTTCTCGACGCAGACTAAACCCCAGGTCAGGTAGGGATAGAGGTCCAGATCCAGCCGAGGCGGCTTTCCTTCAACAACTAACGCCATCTTGCCTTTTCGTAAAACCGGCACTGCATTGAACAACCGCGCCTATATCCCGCACTGCGTCGATCGGCTAAAATATTCCCGATCGGCAACGGTTGCAAACCATGCACAACGCCCCGGAACCCTGGTGCCCAAGGTACAGGCACCCCCAGAGCCGCGACGCTGTCCGGACTCTCCTACCTTGGTCGGCTCCCTCCATCATCCTGGGTCCGTGCTCCGCTGGGATCGCCCCCTCCACTAACCGTCAACCCCACACACCGGTCCGAAGGGCCACGCAGTGAGCAAGGGCGATGGCAAAGTCATGAAAATACGCAAACGATCGGTCCTGAGTTGGTGGAAGGACGAATCGGATTACATCAACGCAGCAGGTTGCGTTGAGCCTCTTCCCTATTCCGTCTAGGAGGATACCCCTATGCCCGAAGCCAGGTTGACCGTCGGCAACGTGGAAATCCTTTCCCTGAACGACAACGAAGCCACGCTACCCCTTAGCGATGTCTTTCCCGAGGTTCCCGCCGAGGCGTGGGCTCCCTACCAGGAGCGCTATCCCAGCGGCTTCAGCGGCGACCACCTGCTGGCCCACTTCGAGAGCTACCTCATTCGTTCCGAGGGCCAGACCATCCTTGTGGACACCGGGCTCGGCGGCGCGGCCACCAACCCCAACTCAATTGAGGCCATGGTCGGCGGCGCCGAAGGCCGCCTCCTGCAGGAATTGGAAGCGGCCGGCGTCAGCGCCGCAGACGTCAACACTGTCTTCTTTAGCCACCTTCACTTCGACCACGTCGGCTGGAACGTCACCCACGAACCCGGCGCCCCAGTCCGCGCTACCTTCCCGAACGCCCGCTACGTGGCCCACCGCGCCGACTGGGAGGTCTTCCAACGCCCCGAGGTCATGGAACTCTTCCCGCCCCACTGGGACCAGACCCTTGGCCCCCTTCAGGACCTCGGCGTGCTGGACTTGCTGGACGGCGAGCGCCCACTGACCAGCGAAATCACCGCCATCCACACCCCCGGCCATACCCCCGGGTCCATGAGCCTCGCCATCGTATCCGGCGGACAGCGAGCCTACCTCCTCGGCGACGTTTTCCACGGCCCGGCCCAAATCACGGAAACCGACTGGAAGTTCAGCTTTGACATGGACGCCGACCAAGGAGTGGCCACCCGCACCGCCATGATCGAGCGCGCCGAGTCCGAGGACGCCATCATGGCCATCTGCCACCACGGTGGTTTCGGCCGCGTAGTCCGCGCTGAGGGTCGCCGCTACTGGCAGCTAGTCTCCTAGAAATCCAGCCGGAAAGCGGGTTTTGGAAAGGGAGGTATCGGCAGATACGCTGACGTGAAGCGAACCAGAACTCACACCAAGTTGCCGCGCTGATTGGCGCGGCAACCGAAGCCGGCATCAGCTTCCAGGATGGCGTGGATCACGCCGGTGTACGGCTCAAGTTTGGGGCACCGGTAGCCGGGTGGCACCGAGTAGGTCAGCATCTTGCGTACCGTGTCCCGGTGCAGTCCGAACACCCGGGAGGTTTCCCGACCGCTCATCCCCTCCGCCAGGCAGGCCCGGCGAACGCGCGCATACATCTCCACTGGGTACATCCATCTCACCCTCCACGGGCTGCTGATCAACCTCATAGATGACGGTGGACGGGACAGTTTTCCTGAACGTCGACGGCCGCAATGTCGACGATCGAGCCGCCCACGTGGCCCACTTTACGTAACAGTTCAGAGTTGCGGGGAAATGAGCAGTTGACGGCAGGCGGCGAGAGGATTTAGACCCTGGGCGCGCCAGGTGCCGAAGAGGGATGCCAGCGTCATCTTGCTCTCGGTGCCCTGCTCCGAGCGGGTGCCGCCGCTGATCTTGCGGCTGATGACCAGGTGGCGCAGGCTGCGTTCGGCCGGGTTGTTGTCCGACGGCACGTCCGGTTCGGCCACGAAGACGAAGAGTTCCTTGATGAAGCGCTCGATGCGCCGGCACAGCTTGCCCTGGACAACCGACGGGTCAGACAGGAAAGGGCGGCAGATGGCCAGCAGCTTCCGCTCCCAGGCCAGTTGGGCAACACGCCTTTGCCATGGCTCGTGATGGTTGCAGGCTTTGGCTGCGACATAGAGCTGGTGGACGGCCGCGGCCCATCGGGCCAGTGCGGCGTCTTTGGGGTAGCGGGTGCGCTGGTCGTGGATGTCCCGCAGCAGGTGGGCCCAGCACCGCTGCTTGGGGCCATCGTAATGGTGGTAGGCGGCGTAGAAATCGCTGACCAGCACTCCGGAGAAAGCATCGCTCAGCGCCTCGTCCACCACCGCCTTGCCCCGACCCCGCCGCAGGAAGTAGCGCTCGGTGGGGGTGCTGAAAGTCCACACGTAGCCGTTGGCCCCGCTCTGACGCCAGCCGGTTTCGTCGGCGTGGACCACTGGGCTGGCGCGGATGCGGTCCAGGATCGCGGCCACTGCCGGTTGGGCCCGCTGCGCCGTGCGATGGATGGCGCTCACGATGGCCCCCACGCTGAGGCGCAACTGATGCACGGTGTCCAGATACCACTGGACGCTGCGGATGGGCAGCCGCCCCTCTTCCCGCAGCGTGGCGATCAGGCTGAGCAGGTTGACGCCGAGACGCTGCTGGCCCAGGACCACGCTGTCCAGTTCCGCCGGAGGTGTGCAGCGCCGTCGGCAGGCCGGGCAAGTCCGAGCAATGTAGACGTGCTCGGTGACTTGCACCGGAACCACCGGCAGCTCGATGACTTCCCGAGTGCGCTGGATCCAGCCGCCGGACAGGTGGGCGCCGCAATCGGGACAGTTCTCCATCACGTGCTCCACCCGATGGGTCGGTGTCATGCGCGGGCGGGCGAAGCCGTGGCGTCGCTGCTTTCTGGGCTGCTGCGCTGGCGGCGGGCGGCCCGAACTGGACTTGAGGCCGGGCATTCGGAGCGGGCCGCCCGGTTTCGCCTGGCCTTCCAGTTCGGCAATCCGCCGCTGCAACCGCTCAATCACCCGCTGCTGTTCCAGAACGGTGGCCTGCAGTTGGGCGATGATGGCGATGAGGACATCGCGGGTGGCGGTGGTCAGGTCAATTTCGGTATCCACTCCCTGTATATGACATAACCGCCGCCACCCGTGCCAGCGTCTGGCAGCCCGCCTTCGGCCAATTCACCTCACCAAGTCTGAACTGTTACGGGCTGCTAGGCCATTTGACAGCTGCCGGTTTGATCGGAAGCGTATAACTCCAATTGGATGTAGAAGCCCGACGGGACACGGGCCAATACCTGCCGAAAATGCCAGTACATCGAGGAACAGGGCCGCCAGCAGCAGCGTGCCGGATGAAGTGGCCGAACCCGCGGGTCCGGGCGCGGTCGCACCATCAGACTGATGACAGACGGCTCTTGTGGCACGGACGCGGACGTCAATAGACTCTAACCCATTCCCGTCCCGCGAGTCACACATTGGCCGTTCCTCGAGAAAATTGCGAAACTCCAGGCTCTTCCTTCTGTAATTGCGAGGAGCTCCCGCTCCTCCTGAGCCTGTCGAAGGATCATCCCGAGCTTGTCGAGGGACGTGGCAATCCCGTTGAAGCAACGGCGGCGGTTTCAGCGACGAGATTGCCGCACTGCGCTCGCGATGACGAGTTTCGCAATTCTCTCGTCCTATCCCCACTTGCGTGAAAAGGCTCATACCGGTTGCCCCAATCTGGCAAGGCCATTACACTCCCGGTGTTCCAGACGTTGAACGCAATACAACGCCGGGCGGCGCGCCCGCGAAGAGGATTATGATTTACGAAGTACGCACCTACGACATGAAACCCGGAGCCGTGCCCCAGGCTGAGGAAGCCTTTGCCCTACCGGGAGAAGTATTCGCCTATCCCGGCCTTCTGGCACACCGAGATCGGGCCGTTGAACCAGATTATTCACGTTTGGGGTTGCGACAGCCTGGAAGAGCGGGAACGTATCCGCGCCGAAGCGGGCAAGGACCCCCACTGGCCGCCCAAGATCACCCCGGGCAACATCGTGAATATGAACTCCGAGGTGTGGACGCCGGCGCCGTTTATGGGGCCCATGGGCGGCGATCAGGCGTTGGGCGACATCTATGAGATGCGGATCTACACCTATGCCAACGGGGCAATGCCGGAACTGCCGCGTCGCTGGGCCGTACCGCGAGGAGTTCTCGCCGCTGGCCGTCGGTATGTACACCGAGTTCGGAAACCTGAACCGCTGGATGCATGTGTGGCCCTACAAGGACCTGAACCACCGCGCCGAAGTGCGGGTCGAAGCCAGCAAGATTCCGCAATGGCCCTCGGGAGCCCCGGGGCGGGTGAGTCAGGAAAACAAGATTATGATTCAGGCCAACTTTTCGCCGATGCACTGATCGCTCCCGGCTGTCATTGCGAGCGCAGCGTGGCAATCTCGTCGCTGTGATGGCCCTATTGGTCTTTGGATGCAACGTGCCGTCCGCTCATGGTGCGACATGCTCACCATGAGCGGACATTCTGAACGGGTTGAAAGGCCGCGAAATATTGCACCCTCGCGAACTCGGTCAGGAACAGTACCGCAACATCGGCTACACCCACACAGTGAAACACGGAATAAACACGGCCAATTCTGGCACGGAGGCAGCGCGATGGCAGAGCAGACGATAGTAGGTGTGGACTTCAGCGGTGGCAAGCGCGGTGTCCCTTGGATTACTACCGCTATCTTGGAAGGCACAAGCTTCGTGTTAAAGTCGTGCGAAGACATTGGTCGAGAAGACTTGAAGAAACGGTTACGTAAGTTGCCAGCTAACGCTGTAGCCGCGATGGATTTTCCTTTCGGGGTTCCCCTGCAATTTGCCCTTGAACTGGATCCCAACGGTTCAGATATGTCCGATTTGTGGCGAGTCGCAGCCGGTGACGATATGGAATACAGTCGATTCGAAAAACTGCGAGACTGTTTTGTCCAACGCCAAGGCAACCGGGAGCTACTTCGATGTGGCGACATATACTTTGATGGACCTCTTTCCTCACTCAAAAAAGGCGGTCCCAATATGCTCCCAATGACATTTCGCGGTATGGAGATGCTTTCTCACCTCTGGGAAAGCAAAACGCCTCGCTTCCGCGTTCCACCTCTATCATATGTGGGACGAGATGGGCCCACACTGTTGGAAACCATGCCGGGGGTCTTGCTTCGCACGTTCTGTCTGCCTCATGAAAAATACAAGGGGGCAAAGAATGACGATGATTCGAGGAAAAATCGGAAAGTGATCTTGAATGGGCTGGAGGAAAAATCTGGACTGACCATAAAAATCCCCAAAACCGAATACGAGAAATGCCTTGATTACCACGATTGCCTGGATTCGCTAGTAGCCGCGGTCGGAGCGGCCCTATGGGTAAAAAGGCCGGAAAAGTATTTGCAACCTCACCCCAGCCGAACTGTCGGGGAAAGCAGTGCTTACCCCAAACGAAATAGGCGGATTTCGCCCGGGGTCGAAAACATGGCTGAAATCAACGCCGCACGACTTGAAGGCTGGCTTTACGCCCCAAAGAAATAACCTTTGCTCCTTTGCGTTTAACCCCCAATCCACCGAAGAGATGAGTGTTGCGGCGTGCTGAAGGAGTAAGAAAGTGCTCCGGTCCATCGGGGATAATGGTTTCCCAAACACCAAACCGTCCCCAAGCCAGGAGCACCCAAAAGATGCTATCAGATAACCATGCTGATCGCATCCACGTCGCCTTTGACGTAACAGTTCAGACTTGGTGAGGTGAATTGGCCGAAGGCGGGCTGCCAGACGCTGGCACGGGTGGCGGCGGTTATGTCATATACAGGGAGTGGATACCGAAATTGACCTGACCACCGCCACCCGCGATGTCCTCATCGCCATCATCGCCCAACTGCAGGCCACCGTTCTGGAACAGCAGCGGGTGATTGAGCGGTTGCAGCGGCGGATTGCCGAACTGGAAGGCCAGGCGAAACCGGGCGGCCCGCTCCGAATGCCCGGCCTCAAGGCGAAATCGGGCCAGAAGCCCCCAGCGCAGCAGCCCAGAAAGCAGCGACGCCACGGCTTCGCCCGCCCGCGCATGACACCGACCCATCGGGTGGAGCACGTGATGGAGAACTGTCCCGATTGCGGCGCCCACCTGTCCGGCGGCTGGATCCAGCGCACTCGGGAAGTCATCGAGCTGCCGGTGGTTCCGGTGCAAGTCACCGAGCACGTCTACATTGCTCGGACTTGCCCGGCCTGCCGACGGCGCTGCACACCTCCGGCGGAACTGGACAGCGTGGTCCTGGGCCAGCAGCGTCTCGGCGTCAACCTGCTCAGCCTGATCGCCACGCTGCGGGAAGAGGGGCGGCTGCCCATCCGCAGCGTCCAGTGGTATCTGGACACCGTGCACCAGTTGCGCCTCAGCGTGGGGGCCATCGTGAGCGCCATCCATCGCACGGCGCAGCGGGCCCAACCGGCAGTGGCCGCGATCCTGGACCGCATCCGCGCCAGCCCAGTGGTCCACGCCGACGAAACCGGCTGGCGTCAGAGCGGGGCCAACGGCTACGTGTGGACTTTCAGCACCCCCACCGAGCGCTACTTCCTGCGGCGGGGTCGGGGCAAGGCGGTGGTGGACGAGGCGCTGAGCGATGCTTTCTCCGGAGTGCTGGTCAGCGATTTCTACGCCGCCTACCACCATTACGATGGCCCCAAGCAGCGGTGCTGGGCCCACCTGCTGCGGGACATCCACGACCAGCGCACCCGCTACCCTAAAGACGCCGCACTGGCCCGATGGGCCGCGGCCGTCCACCAGCTCTATGTCGCAGCCAAAGCCTGCAACCATCACGAGCCATGGCAAAGGCGTGTTGCCCAACTGGCCTGGGAGCGGAAGCTGCTGGCCATCTGCCGCCCTTTCCTGTCTGACCCGTCGGTTGTCCAGGGCAAGCTGTGCCGGCGCATCGAGCGCTTCATCAAGGAACTCTTCGTCTTCGTGGCCGAACCGGACGTGCCGTCGGACAACAACCCGGCCGAACGCAGCCTGCGCCACCTGGTCATCAGTCGCAAGATCAGCGGCGGCACCCGCTCGGAGCAGGGCACCGAGAGCAAGATGACGCTGGCATCCCTCTTCGGCACCTGGCGCGCCCAGGGTCTAAATCCTCTCGCCGCCTGCCGTCAACTGCTCATTTCCCCGCAACTCTGAACTGTTACCCTTTGACGACCACCGCCTGGTGGACAATGCCGGGCTGATCCTGCCGGCCACGTTGGGCCTGCATCTGGGCCTTCCCGAACTGGTTGACCGGCGCCTGGACCTGGGCGATGCACCAGGCCGAGCCAATCCTGGCGATAAGATGATGACCCTGGTGGCCTCCGCGCTGGCTGGCGGAGACTGCATCGACGACGCCGACGCGTTGAGCGCTGGCGGGACGGCTGGCGCGCTCGGCTGCGTGGTCAAGGCGCCATCCACCCTAGGGACGTTCCTGCGCAGCTTCCGGTGGGGGCACGTCCGCCAGCTGGACCGGGTGAGCCGCGAGCTGCTGGCACGGGCCTGGGCCGCTGGAGCCGGACCCGGCGACGCGCCATTGGTAGTGTCCCGTCAATAGGTGTAAAAGCGCGTCATCCCTTTTGATGTTGATCAGGCCGCTGCGTCCAGCATATTGGGCTTCGGCAGTGCCTCGTTGCCGGCGGCGTTGGGGATGGTGAGGTAGCGGCGGGCTTCGGCCCATTCGTCGTGTTGCTCGGCCAGCACCGCGCCCACCAGGCGCCGCGCCGACAGCCGGTTGGGGAAAATGCCCACCACGTCAGTGCGGCGACGGATCTCCCGGTTCAGCCGTTCCTGCGGGTTGTTGGACCACAGCTTCTGCCAGTGGGCCACTGGGAAGGCCGTGAAGGCCAGGATGTCCGGCGCGGCATCCGCCAGCAGCTCGGCCACCTGGGCAAAGGGCTCCCGGAGTTGTTCCACCACTCGGTCCAATTGGCCGTGGACCTCGGCGGGAGACAGTTGCTGGTAGATGGTGCGGACCATGCGAAAAGGTCCTGGGTGGCCACACCGGGTTGGGCACGCTTGGGCACTCGGGTGAGCAGGTTGGCCATGAAGTGGGTGCGGCAGCGCTGCCAGCTGGCCCCAGTGAACACCGCGGCGATGGCGTTCTTCAGCCCTTGGTGAGCATCGGAGGTTACCAGCTCCACCCCGCTGAGGCCCCGAGCGGTCAGCGACCGCAGGAAGGCCAGCCAGAAGGCGCCGTCCTCGCTGGCGCCCACGTCCATACCCAGGATCTCACGCTGCCCTTCGGCATTGACCCCCGTCGCCACCACCACGCAGACGTTGACGATGCGACCGCCCTCCCGAACCTTCTGGGTCAGGCCGTCCAGCCACACGTAGGGGTAGGGACCACCGTCCAGGGGCCGACCCAGGAAACTGTCCACCACTTCGTCCAGTTGCTCGCAGATGCGCGACACCTGGCTGCTGGAGATGCCGTCGCAACCCAGGGCCTTGATCAGATCGTCCACCCGACGGGTGGAGACGCCCTCCACGCCTGTCCTGAGCTTGCCGAAGGGTAGGCCTGCTGGATCACCGACAGCAGAGCCTTCTCGCTGCGCCGCCGCGGTTCCAGCAGGCTGGGGAAGTAGCTGCCTTCCCGCAGCTTGGGAATGTGCAACTCCATGGTGCCCACCCGGGTATCCCAGGTGCGGTTGCGGTACCCATTGCGGTAGGTGACCCGCTCCGGGCTGCGTTCGCCGTGCTGGGCGCCGATCTGGGCGGAAACCTCGGCGTCCATGATGCCGTCCACCAGGATCCGCAGTGCTTCCCGCAGCAAGTCCACGTCTCCGTCCATACCACGCTTGCGTAATAATTCCAAAAGATCCATTCTTTGCTTGACCACCGTCGTTCTCCTTGTTCAGGTCTGGCATTTCCGATCAAGGATGACGCGGTGGTCAGCGTTTTGCCAACCGCCTAACTCTTACACCACTTCCTGGGACTCTACTTGACAACAATGGTGCCAGTTCCAGCGCCGGCCCTGACCTCGGTGATGACGCCGGCGGCCACCGCGGCCTTGATGATGTGGTGGGGGTAGTAGTCCTGTCCGGCGATGCGGTACAGGCTCCTGAAGTAGACGGTGTGGGGAATGCGCACGGGCGGTTCCAGTTCGGCGCCGCAGGCAACGCAGCTGGGCATGATCTCACCTCCGGGTGATCAACGATGCCCAGGGCTGGTGCCGGGTGATGGCGTACATCGAGCTACTACCGGTGGGGCTGATCGTACTCCGTGGAGGACGCTCCCCGGGTCAGGGCCACCGCCGGGCCGGCGCCGGCCCTGACCTCGGTGATGACGCCGGCCGCCGTCGCGGCCCTGATGATGTGATGGCGGCAGTAGTCCTGGCCGCCGATCCGGTACAGGCTCTTCATGTAGACGGTGTGGGGAGCGCGGACGGGCGGTTCCAGTTCGGCGCCGCAGGCAACGCAATTGGCCATGATCTCACCTCCGGAGAATTTGTGGTGTTACCAGTATTGTAGTGAAAAGGCCCCGGGATTCTTCATCCTTTTCCCCGGGCCGCCGGCCCGAGGGCACGTCATGGAATGCATTGGTATGGAATGGACTCCAATGCATTCCATACCAATGCATTCCATGACGAGGTCCATTCCATGACGAGGTCCATTGCAATGGATAGGTATGAACACCATTGGAATGGACACCAATCGATTCGCAGTCGGTGAAACGGCCACGTTGGAGAATGCGGTTACAGGAACGGCCGGTAGCTCCCGAGCAGCGCCGGAGCGGACGAACCTTTGGAGGGAACGGTTTTCGGTTCTCCGGAAGCCGGAAAGCAGGCCTGAAGCGGCCGGTTGCGCACATCCGTTCGCTGCGCGATAATCGGCATTATCGCGCAGCGAAAGCCGGCGCCAACCAACCCTCGCCGCCGCCCTTTTCACGCCGACCGGAGCCGCCCGCTACGACACGCCTGGCGCCGGCCCACCGATGTGCCGCAACGGCGCCGCAATCCAATGGTAAACAACGCAATGGATCGCATCGGTATGGATTGCAATGATATGCATTCGATACCAGTCCAATGCATACCATTGGATTGCGCTCCGGTGCCCGGCCAGAGTTAATGAAAAACGACAGCTCGGGGCTTTCACTACCATTGGTGTCAACGATCCGACTGCAATCCTCTCCAACGGAGGTGACACCATGGCCAACTGCTTCATCTGCCAGACCGAGCTGGCGCCGCCCGTGTGCGCGCGCCACACCGTCTACGTCAGGAAGTTGTTTCTGTTGGGCGGTCAGACCTACTGCCGACACCACATCATTCAGGCCGCGGTGGCGGCCGGCGTCATCTCCGAGCTCAAGGCCGGCGCCGGTCCTGACCTCGCCTGACGGCGCTCTCCCAGGTCTCGAGCCGGTCGCCGGGTGCAACGCACCGGCGGGAATTGCCGCCCTGGCGAACGGGCCACGGCTCAAGTGGAGCGTGGTGAAAATGGGCAGAGATCGCCTGAGCACGGAAGGAGGGTGCGGGGCCTGGAAGACCGGGTCAGGCGCTACCGTGATCGCGGTGGTCCCCGCTCCGGAGTTCCGTCAGCCGGCCTTTTGGTATCATCAGATACACGCCCGCTTCCGTTGCGCAACGGCCGGCCAGAGGAGCAGTGAGATGCCCGATACCTACACCCTCCATTTGCAGAATTTCAGGTCGATCCGGGACGCCAAGGTTGAAATAGCGCCGCTGACGGTGGTGTACGGGCCGAACGGCTCTGGCAAGTCTTCGCTGATCTACGGCCTGCTGACGTTGAAGAATTTCCTGACCAACCCCAGTCAGAACCTGCCCAGCCTGTTCTCCTACCCGTCAATCAGCCTGGGCGGGTGGCAGGAAGTGGTGCATCGCCACGCTGTGGACAAGAATGTGTCCCTCTCCATCGGCTTCTCCGACACGAATGACCTTTCTTCCAAGTTCACCCTCACGCTGGGTCAATCCGGCGGAACGGCAGGAGTAGCTTTCGAGGTTCTTGATCGTGAGTACTTCCCCCTATGGCCTGAGGGTCTAGACCTGCAAATAGCGATCCCTTACGATGCCAACCAACAGGTCGACCAAAGCATCAAAGTGGTTGGGAATGACGGTTCCGCCTTCCTCGAAGGTACGTTGACTTGGAACGGTATAGCGTTGTCCGCCCAAGCACACGGCGGCCCTGGCGAGCTTCCCGCTGTCGTCGGATTGCTCAACGAAAGAATCAACCTGCCCATGGAGCTGGCGAGGCAGACTGGGTTTGTACCACTCCGGCGCGGGTTTTCAAAGCCCACCTATGGCCTGTCCAGCGTGACACCGGCGTTGGCCACCGAGGATGAAGTCGCCTCTCTATTGGCCTCGGCCAACGAGAGATTCCGGCAGTACGACGTCAGTAGATATATCGAGCAGATAGCGAATCGGCGAGTAATGACGCAGGCTCAGATCGGCACGTCCATTTTCACGATTGATTCCATACCAACCGGCTCCGGAGTACCGGCTTCAATCGTCAACGAGGGCTTCGGGATCAACCAGCTGCTGTATCTGCTGACCATCTGCCTGTATTCCCCGTTCAAAATCGTGGCGATTGAAGAGCCCGAAATCCATCTTCATCCGTCGATGGTGAGGGAACTCGCCCGCGCGATGGTCAGAATTGCCGCCAATGAAGACCGGCGGCTGATTGTATCCACCCACAGCGAGGTGTTCGTCACCGCGCTGTTGGCACAGATCGCGGCGGGCGAAGCCAGCGTCGACGATGTCTCATTCATCCTGGCGGAGAACCGGGATGGGGAGAGCACGTTCACGCCACAGCAGGCGACGTCAGACGGACAGATTGCGGGAGGACTTAGAGCGTTCATGGCATCGGAGATTGGAGACCTGGCGGTTCTGCTGGGCATCAGCGACCAGGGGAACGCCTGAAGGCAATGATACTGGTACTGAATGAATGGGTGTTCCACGACCTGCTGTTCGAAAACGACGATCTGGCCTTTCAGGAGACGGCGCAGTTTCTGGTTGCGTTCGGGGAATCCGAAGATGTTCTGGTCATCCCGGCCGAGGAACGCTGGAAACGAAAGGCATTTCAACTCATGACAATGTCCGACACCCGCCAGAGAGTGGTCAGCAGGTTGCTGCGCAGTCTGATGCTGGATGCTGACCGGGCCATTCAAATTCAACTCGAGGAGGATACGCCGGTCCCCCGGGAGCTGCTTGACCGGCTGCCCAGCGAGGACGTCTACCTGGTGCTGGCTTATGTCTCAGCGGACGCGGACCTTCTCATCACCACCGACCGTGGGCTGTTCTGTGCCATCGGTGAGCATGATGACGTCAACTGCCGGATGCGCGACGACTTCCTGCCCTGGTATGCAGCACCAGGCCGTGAGATGTGAATCGTCACTGCGTCTGACCAGAAGCCGAATCTTGGCTGAAGCCGAAAGCCATCTGAGAGAGGGATGCCGGGCGATCAGGAGTGCTAAATGAGTGCCCATGATGAGCAACGCGCTTCGCAGCCAGTTGACCTCCGTAAATATGCTCTGCAGATTCTTGCCGAGCAAGACCGTCCGTTGTTCGATGATGCTGTAAAAGCGGCGGAAGTTGGCGCGCTCCGAGCCTCCTACATGATGATATGGCTGGCATGTGCGGAATCCTTGAAGCGCCGGTTTCGTGAGGCGCAATTGCGCGACCATACCGCGGGCAATATTGTCGGCGAAATCGAGAACAGGGAGAAGAACCATAGGGCGGTAGATAAATTCCTGCTGGACCAAGCCCAAGAGTACGGATTCGTGTCTGGTGCCGGTCATACGGTTCTTGGCCAAGTTTACGAGATGCGCTGCATTTACGGCCATCCTTACGAGGAAGCGCCGTCGCCGGAGAAAGTAATAGATGCTGCTGCTGCCGTGGTCGAACTGGTATTGTCAAAGCCAGTCAAGCTGCGACATGGATATGGCAAGCAACTGCTTCAGGATTTGCTGGAGGATAGCAATTATCTGGATGACCATGAACCGGCAGTCGCAGAATTCGCCAGAAATATTTTTCCAAGACTTGATGAAGGCATATACGTCTGGCTGCTCGACGAATACTGGAAAAAACTGGAGGAGATTTCGGGCGATCCCTCTATGGGCGTATTCTCCCGGCGTGGAATGTGGTTCTGCCGCGCGATGCTAGTGGATATCGGTGTCAAGGTATTTACCCACGATGAGTGGCACGAAAAGTCGGTACGGTTCCCGAAGACGATGATGGGCGTATGCAGTGTCGCTGACGCCTTCAAGGATATCGGCAAGCCTGCCCAGGACGCATTGGTTGGCTCAATCCTCGATGAATCCACAACACTGGCCAGTGTGCTCACCCATCTTGAAAGACTGAACAATGAAGGCGCGTTGTCAAAACGACAGCAGGAACGCTTCGTCGAGGGTGTTTCTGGATTGGACGCGGGTCAAATTCGCACCTCAGGCCTGACTACCAAGACTTGCTATGCAAGACTGATCGATGCAATGAAGTCCCACAATTGGTACACCCAGAATCCAGCCATCGATATGGTGCTAGCGAATGGCTCTGACCAAGCGGCTGAGCTTACTGAGGAACAACAGGTCGATTTGGGCCGAAACATACTTCAGGCTGGAGAAGGAACCGCCACGAGTGCTGTCAAGTTCCTTGAAAAGTTGCCCCAAGAAGCGGTGGATTGGCCCTTTGGCGTTATCCGAGGAATGGCTCTTGAGTCATTCACGAATGAGAATAACGAGATAAGGTTCAAGAATAGTCAGCTGCACTGGGTACTCTCTGCTCTCGTTCATTTCAACAGCGTACAGCGGGATGAGCTGATCGCCGAGATCGTAGCATCGGTTGCTGCCGGCACACCGAAGCATGGGGTTCGCCCGGAAGATTACGACCAAGTCATGGGCTTACTGAATGATTACGCGTGGGCTGCTCCACTGGCGGAGGCACTGGAAACGGAGTTGCGGGCGGAATAAGGGAGGTCGCGTTAACCCCAGGCCGCACCGTTATCCGATACTCCCTTCCCAGCGGCGGCAAGTTGTGGATCCGGTAGGGCCGATGGGGGCGAAGGCACTGGGCGAGGTCCCATCCGTTCCGTCAGCGTCGCGCCGGCCATTGCCAACGCGCTGTATGATGCCATTGGGTCCGCTTCATCCGCTTGCCCATCACGCTGGATCGGGTTCTCGATGCGCTGGGGCGACGGTGGACACATTAACAACGCAAAGATACAGAGAGACGCGATGCTCTGGGAGATAGACATGGAACATAGACAACCTACAGCTGAGTCAATCGTGAAGTCAGCCCACCAGGGCGAATTCGCTGTACCGGAATTTCAGCGAGGATTCGTGTGGACGGTCGCTCAGGTTCGTGAGCTTGCCGATTCCCTTACACACAACTATCCCGTTGGCAGCATTTTGACGTGGAAATCCAGCACCGCTATACAGCGGGGAGACGGTGACCAAAGACGCCAAAAATCGTGGATTATCGACGGCCAGCAGCGAACCACGGCCCTTTGCACCCTGTTCGACAAACGCCCTGACTGGTGGGACAACACCCGCAGCGGCACTTGGACTAAACACATGAACGACTATGGTATACGTCTAGATATCAAAGAGGAAGAACTAACCTTTGCGACGCGCAAGTCTCCTGCCACGCGCTATATTCCTGTCAGGGATATCCTAGCGTCTGACGACTTATACGCTTTGGCTGGGAGCCTTGTCGAAGGCGGCCAAGCCTTTACCAGCAACGTAGGAACATTGGCCAGGCACTTGCACGAGGTGGCCAGAATCAAGCAGGCGATTTTGCCCACGGTAGAGATTGACGACACTATTGAGCTAACTGAAGTGGCCGAGATATTCAAAAGGCTCAACTCAACCGGGACGCGAGTACAGCAGGCGGATATCTACTTGGGCGTGGTAGCGTCGAGAAACCCCGGCTGGGTTAACCGAAATTTCCTGAAGTTTATTGATGATCTCGACGATCAGGGGTTTGAGATTGAACCCGCCTTCTTATTTCGATCTTTCACTGGCATTGGCGTTGGGAAAAGCCGGTTCCGCGACATTTCTCCGGACTTTTGGGAGAACCTTGAAAACAGCAAAGGATGGGATGCGACCCAAAAATCCTTGCAATCGGTATGTCAGGGACTCCGCCAGTATGGAATCATAAATTCTGACTTGGCGTTGAGCTCCAACGCAATCGTTGCAGCGGCGGTGTACCGGGCACAATTCACGCAAGGTCCCTTCGGCCCATTTCTGTCGTGGATGCTCAGCTCAGTTAAAGAAGGATTTTTTAGCGGACCGACAGAAACCAAGCTGGATCGAGTCATTAGTGCAGTACGGAATGCCAATTCCAGCGATGAAGCCTTGCAAGCCTTAGATTCCCTACTGAACAACCCTTCCAAGTTCACTCCAGAAGAATTCGTCGAGACTGGAAGCGGCCGCAATTCGGTCCAGCGGCTAATGATCTATCTACTGGCATTCAAGAATGATGCCCATGATTGGAATACTGACGGATACAGAATCAAGGCGGAGGCAGTGGGCAGCTACCAACCTGAATGGCATCACATCTTCCCACGCAAATGGCTCAGAGACAAAATTCCCGGAATCGACAGGAAGCTCATCGATTCCGTTGCCAACATGGCAGTGATCAGCGGGCAGGCAAACCGCAAAATCGCGGCGAAATCACCTAAAGACTACATCGCTGAACTCAACCTAGCAGCACGCGGGCTATTAGACCATCAAGCAATCCCGGACCCCACCTTCGTAGAGCCGCAACAGTATAAAGATTGGCTCCAAAACCGAGCTGAACGGTTGGCGCAAGCGTCCAACGAGTACTTAGAAGAACTACGCAATCAAAGGTGACCCGCGCTTACGGGGACCCCTCGATGCCGCTTTTCCAACTTGTTCAACCGACGCACTTGACAGTGGCCGGTGATCGCGATGAACTCGTCGAGGATCCGGCTCTTATCCTTCTTGGAAGAGATCCGGTAGCGGTCTCGGATCGTCGCCAGTAATTCCTGTTTTGCCATCTTGCTGATGCCTCCTCCCACGCGATTGCCTCCCCGATTTTGGGTAACATTTTAATTGAGGCAACCACTTGCGTTGGGTAACCATTTAGGTGAGTCAATGCCGGTCGGACGGCATGACCAGTGAAGCTACCTCATCTAATGTTGTCGTGATCCAGGTAACTGCTTGCCTCTCCGCGAGCAAGCCAAGTAACGGGCGCTTGGAATTCGTCCGGGTCGCGCATAGGCATGGTGGGCCTGCTTCTGTAGTCGTTGTTGGTCTGTTAGAATCGCCCCTACAAGTTACTTGGTGAGCCGTAATCCAAATGCACCCAAAATACTTCGGAGAGTGCTACGACAACGCAAAGCGCGAGATTATGCGCCTTCTGGCACCGAGGGAGTCGTGGGCCGTTCATCCGATGTACTTCGTCAAAGACCGGACCGAAGAGGATTGTGGGTTCATTGGAAGTTACCAGCGGTACCTGAATGCCGCGGTCGTGGATGGGGATATTTGGAGAAGAAGCGAGTTCCTTGGCATAACTAGCGTTTGCCGTCAGCACCTGCTGCTCGACCCGGACACAGGGCTGGGCTGGGACCGAGACAGAAAACACGTGAGTGTCGACGAGTTCGCCGAGATAGTCACCGCAAAATGCCGTCGGAACAAACTCACGATGATTTACCCCGAATCCACCGAAGCGATGTACGCTGGAGTTGACACCAGGGTTGATGGGCAAGGGAGGGCGAACAGGCCAGGCCAGGTTCCAATAGATGGGGATGAGGGCGGTGTGAAGTAGGCACCCAGACACGATGATGGCGGCCCGCAGTGGCCATGGCGGGCGTAATTCGAGATGCGGTGGGCAAGGAGTGCCCTTCGCGGGCTGGGTTGGCGCGAGTTGGCGGGAACGGTCAGATGGCCGGATGGCGGGTCAGTGGCAGACGGCCGCCGTCAGGCTGGGAGTGGAATTGCTCGCAATCGAGCCAAGGCGCGACTGAACTGGTTTTCCCAGGGCCAGCGCTGGGGCAGATGCAAAGTGAGGCGGCGCGCCGAGCGGGTGAGCCGTCCGGCGAGGGAGAAGAAGCGTCGTCGGAGGGTCTTGGTGGTTACCAGTTGCTCACCCAGACCGATGCGCGCGGTCCAGCGGGCCAGGTTGTGGGCCATCACCTGCACCGCCAGCCAGGCGCCGTTGGCGGCGAAGCGGCCTGAGGGGAGATGGTTGAGCCCGACGCCGTACTTGAGGTCTCGGATGGCGTTCTCGATCTCGGCGTGGCGGCGATGGTCGGCCTCCAGTTCCAGGGTGTCCCCGTCTCGGTCGGTGATGCAGCCGTGATAGCTGTAGCTGGCGAAGAGGGCCAGCTGGGAGCCGGGCGTGGGCTGCACCCGCCGGACGATGAGCCGCACCGGTGCGGCGTCGGGCTCATCCTGGAAGGGGACGTAGGTGGTCTCCGCCACGTCGGCGGCGCCGTCCATCCAGTAGGGAATCGGCGTCCAGTCAGTCTCGGGTATGGCCTCGATGATATTCCGCAGGCGGGCTTGCTGGCGGACGGTGATGGAGTAGCGCACATCCATCTTGCGGCAGACGGCGACGATGGCGTGGGTGTAGAAGCCGCTGTCAGCCCGCACCGTGAGTTGTCCTCTGGCGCCAGCGTAGCGTACTCGCCCCACCGTCTCGCGTAGAAAGTGGGCGGCGCCCCGAACGGTGTTGGCGCGGCCCTTGCGCAGCCGAGCCATCAGCACGTCGCCGGTTCCGGCGGCAATGGCCAGCAGCGGGTGATAGCCTCGCTGGCCGGTGTAGCCGTGGTCGCGCGCCCCCCTCCTTGGCCAGACCGTATGTCTCGCAGATGGTGGAGTCCAGGTCGATGGTCAACGGCCCGTCGCCGGGTCCGGGGCCCCAGCCGCCCAGGCCCGGGCCAGCAGCTCCCGGCTGACCCGATCCAGTTGGCGGACGTGGCCCCACCGGAAACTGCGCAGGAAGGTCCCCAGGGTGGATGGCGCCTTGATCACACACCCCAGCACCTGCTCGGTTCCCCCAGCGCGCAGCGCGTCGGCGTCGTCGATGCAGTCGCCACCGGCCAATGCCGAGGCCACCAAGGTCAGGAACTTGTCTCCCGCATTCGCCCGACCCGGCGCATCTCCCAGGTCAACATTGTTGTCCACCAGCTCGCCCAGTCCCAGATGATGGGCCAAAGTGACCGGAAGGATCAGCCCAGCATTGGCCACCAGGCGATGATCGTCGAAGGCAACGTCGATGCGGTCGGGGTGCTCAAGTGGTAACATCTTTTGGGTGCTCCTTGTTTCGGGTCGGTTTTCTGTTTCAAAAACCATTATCCCCGAAGCCGGGAGCACTTTCTCATCCCTTCATCACGCCGACACGCTCATCTTATCGGTGGATTGGGGCTTACGACCAAAGCAATTTGCGATGGGGCAAGGAGTTGGGTGTTTTCGAACAGACTAGAATAAAGCTAACCTGTTTGCGGCGACGCAATATACACGCAGTTGCCTACATATCTCACGCAGGTTACCGGGTGAGTTTTATCTGCGCGTCCTCGAACCCGGATGTCGTCACTGACGCTACCGAAAGATTGTTGGTCAATACTGAATTTCCATCTTGGCGGTTCGTTGACGACGGGTGTGGACACACCGAGGACAGTCATGATGCTTGCGCCCTGCCTAGATGCGGGCGCGGAGAGTTCTATAACAAGAAAGGGAAGCATCGGTATTTCCCGAAAGAGCCATGTGATCCTAGTGGTTGTTCGCGCGTACCTGGGCTTTGATCCAAGTACGGCCTGCCGCGTAGACTCGGCGCGCTACCTGTACGTAACAATGCGTTGGCGGAGGGTGTCAAAGGGTAGGGGCGGTGTTCAGGTCCCAGAGCAGAACGGTGCCCCTTCGATGACGATCTGGTAGCTGGCGTTGGCCAGCCGGTCCAGGGCGCTGTTGCCCAGGATGGGGTCATCGAAGAGGCTCAGCCATTCGTCCACGGCCCGGTTGCTGGTGATGACGAAGCTGGACGCCCGATGCCGGTTGAGGATGAGTTCGTAGAGGTCGGCGGACTGCTGGGCGGGGGAACTCGTTAGACGCCTTTCTGAGTATGAAATGGTGCGTTGAATGGGGCTGTGACCACTTTTGTGACCGCTTTGGGGAACGGTCGTGTGGCGTTGACAGGTTCTCTGGTGGTGATTCCCGTCATTACTGTGCAGACGATTCTCCGACCGGCGAAACGGGCGCTGCGGAGACGCGATTCGGTACACGGTCGGGTGGTTCAGTCGAACGGATTGGATAGTTAACATTGATGGAAGACGTCGGCTCAATTGGTGCAGAGCTTCGCGGCCTCGTAGAGCGTCGTTGGATATGCCGGTTGCTGCGGGGTACTTACATGGCTTTTCAAGTACGGATTACCCCCGTCGTGGGGTCGGTTACCATGTTGGTTACCACTCCAGTGCGAACCATGTGCGCAGTAACGCCTGCATAATGTTGGCACTCTTCCGCGGTAGCTAGTACTCAATCAATGTTGGAATTGAATGGATAGAGGCGATGCAATTTGGTTCTGGCGTCCTGGGTGTTGAACCGCCAGTTGATGGTGGCCTTGGAGGCGTTGCGCTGGGCCTCATAGGCGTTGATGGCTCGTTGCAGGGCAGTCTCGTCGGGATTACGCCCCTGGAGACAGGCCCGGGTCAACACGCTGAACTCGATCTCCGCCATCCCTTCGGCAAGCTCAGGACAGGATTGAGCCAACTGGCGTGCTTGGGCGTGTGGTGAAATTCCAGCCGCCTGACGATGCGCCGAGCTTCGGCGGCGGGGAAGGTCTCGTAGAGGGAGGCCATACGATGGGTATTCAGATTGTCCAGCACCACTCGGACCACCGGAGCATCTGGGTAGGCCTCATCCACCAGCCACCGCATCTGGTGGGCAAAGTCTTCCATGGTGCGTCGCTCGGTGATCGCCACGTGTCGCCAGCCGGCCAGGGGTTCGCAGGTCAGGAAGATGTTGCGCGTACCGGCGCGGCGATACTCGTAATCCTGACGCCGCGGTTGTCCCGGCTGCACCGGAATGGGCGGCCTGGTGTCGGCCAGCAACTGAGTGGAAGTCTCATCAAAGCAGACCACCGGCCGGTCTGGGTCGTAGGGCTCAGCGTACAAGTCCAGCACGTCCTCCATCGCCGCCACGAATTCACCCCCTACCTTGGGGATACACCACTGCTGCTTCCGCCACGGCTGGAGGACGTTTTTTTGAGCCTCAACCGCACCGTCTCATGGGACAGGGACTCCACCAACCCCAACTCCACCACTCGGTCGGCCAAAAGATGCACAGGGTCCAGTAGTCGTGGCCATCGGGCGCTGGGCTGCACGCCAGGGCGATCAAGTGGGCCTCCCCCTTGTCATCAAGCTTCCGGTATCGGTTGGCCTGGACCCGGTCCTGCAACACGCCATCTAAACCTTCCTCAGCGTACCGCCGTTTGGCGCGGTACACCGTACCCTTGGAGATGTCCAAAGCGGCCGCCACCTGTGGTGCGTTCCATCCCTCATCTACTTTCAGCAGGGAGTAGAGTCCCAGGAAGTGGTGTAAGAGTTAGGCGGTTGGCAAAACGCTGACCACCGCGTCATCCTTGTGGAATCACAACAACCCAACCAAGGAGAACGACGGTGGTCAAGCAAAGAATGGATCTTTTGGAATTATTACGCAAGCGTGGTATGGACGGAGACGTGGACTTGCTGCGGGAAGCCCTGCGGGTCCTGGTGGACGGCATCATGGACGCCGAGGTTTCCGCCCAGATCGGCGCCCAGCACGGCGAACGCAGCCCGGAGCGGGTCACCTACCGCAACGGCTACCGCAACCGCACCTGGGATACCCGGGTGGGCACCACCGAGCTCAATATCAATGGAGTTGCATATTCCCAAGCTGCGGGAAGGCAGCTACTTCCCCAGCCTGCTGGAACCGCGGCGGCGCAGCGAGAAAGCCCTGCTGGCCGTCATCCAGCAAGCCTATATAGAAGGCGTGTCCACTCGGCGGGTGGATGATCTGATCAAGGCCCTGGGCTGCGATGGCATCTCCAGCAGCCAGGTGTCGCGCATCTGCGAGCAACTGGACGAAGTGGTGGAGAGTTTCCTGGGTCGGCCCCTGGACGGTGGTCCCTACCCCTACGTGTGGCTGGACGGCCTGACCCAGAAGGTGCGGGAGGGCCGGTCGCATCGTCAACGTCTGCGTGGTGGTGGCGACGGGGGTCAATGCCGAAGGGCAGCGTGAGATCCTGGGTATGGACGTGGGCGCCAGCGAGGACGGCGCCTTCTGGCTGGCCTTCCTGCGGTCGCTGACCGCTCGGGGCCTCAGCGGGGTGGAGCTGGTAACCTCCGATGCCCACCAGGGGCTGAAAACGCCATCGCCGCGGTGTTTGCTGGGGCCAGCTGGCAGCGCTGCCGCACCCACTTCATGGCCAACCTGCTCACCCGAGTGCCCAAGCGTGCCCAACCCGGCGTGGCCACCATGGTCCGCACCATCTACCAGCAACTGTCTCCCGCCGAGGTCCACGGCCAATTGGACCGAGTGGTGGAACAACTCCGGGAGCCCTTTGCCCAGGTGGCCGAGCTGCTGGCGGATGCCGCGCCGGACATCCTGGCCTTCACGGCCTTCCCAGTGGCCCACTGGCAGAAGCTGTGGTCCAACAACCCGCAGGAACGGCTGAACCGGGAGATAAGGCGCCGGACTGACGTGGTGGGCATTTTCCCCAACCGGCCGTCGGCGCGGCGCCTGGTGGGCGCGGTGCTGGCCGAGCAACACGACGAATGGGCCGAAGCCCGCCGCTACCTCACCATCCCCAACGCCGCCGGCAACGAGGCACTGCCGACGCCCAATATGCTGGACGCAGCGGCCTGATCAACATCAAAAGGGATGACGCGCTTTTACACCTATTGACGGGACACTACCTTTGCCCGAAGTGCGCCGAAGAACACCGGCAGGCACACCGAGACCAACGCGTCGTAGCCACCGAGTAGTGACCAAGATTAGAGCGTGCTTACATTCATGGAGTCTCCAGACGAAGGCCACCCACCCTCCTCGAACGAGCAGAGGCAACTCTGAACAGGTCCGACCGAACAACCGATTCTGTTCCACAACTCACCCCGCGCTGGTAAGATAGGCCCACCAAGCTACGGGAGCACATAAGTGACCACCGCCGCAATCCAAGATCGCGTTGACGAACTCTTCGCCGACACCCGCAACGTCCATGCGCAGGCCATCGAGTGCCTTCAGAACGGCGATATTCGCGATGCGGCGGAGAAGGCCTGGTGCGCCGCCAAGCGCGCCACCGACGCCCTCATCCTGGCCCGGACCGGTGAGGAACCGCCCACCACGGCGGCCACCACAGATCACCTCGACAACCTCTGCCGTCTCGTCCCGGAAATTCAAACGCTCCAGGGTCGCTACTACAGCCGAATCCACAACTTGCACGGTATGTGCTTCTATTCCGGCTATTGCAACGAGCAGACCGAGCGCCGCATCAACGAAACCGCCGCGTATATCGACGACGCCCAGACCCTCGCCACTGGATGAGTGGCAGATACTCAACTGTCAGCCTAGCTGAGGCTGGGGCCATTCCCCACAGAGGGGCTCCGGCCATTTTCAACCAAGGCGGACAAGTAATCCAGGGACCGGTTGCAAATGACGGAACCAAGCCGTAGCTCGAGGCAACGCCGATGACCGCACAGGTGGGTCACCCTAACGAATGACGCGTGTCATTTTCGACGAGTAGTACCCAATGATATGTTGGAGCCCGCAGACGGGATGACACCGCAATTACCGACAATGACACCGCAGGAGTTTGCCGGCCGCTGGCATGACGCTGGGTTCGGCGAACGGCAGGGAGCGCAGTCGTTCTTCAACGACCTTTGCGGCCTGGTGGGTCACGCCACGCCGGCAGCGTATAGCGATCCAGAGGCGTTCACCTTTGAGAAGACGGTGCCGGGCGGGTCTGCCGATGCCTACTTCGAGGAGCACTTCGGCTGGGAGTTCAAGGGACAGGACGCCCAGCTGGACGGGGCGTTCAACCAGCTGCTGCGGTACCAGGTGCACCTGAAGACGCCGCCGCTGCTGATCGTGTCGTCGTTCGAGACGATACGAATACAGACCAACTTCCCAGGTATGGAGACGGCCCGATACGACGTCGGAATCGCCGAGCTTGAGCAGCCGGAGCGGCTGGGGCTGATCCGGGACGTGTTCTTCGCGCCGCATCGGTTCCGGGAGCGGCTACGGTCGGTGGACGCGGTGACGCGGGAGACGGCGGCGCTGTTCCAGTCCATCGTGGTGGACATGGAGGCGCAGAATGAGGACCCCGAACGGTTGGCGCGGTACCTGAACCAGCTGGTGTTCTGCCTGTACTCGGAGGATGCCGGCCTGCTGCCAGATGGGCTTTTCGCCCGGATTGTGCGGCAGAACTTCCGTGAGCCGGCTCGGTTTGACGGAGCGGTACGCAGCCTGTTCGCGCAGATGGCGACGGGCGGGTTCTCGGGCGCGGACGAGATCCCCCATTTCAACGGCGACCTGTTCAAATCGATTGACCAGGGGCCGGTCGATCCGGTGGAGCTGAGCACCGCGGCGCTGCAGCGCTTGGGCGAGGCGTGCGAGCGGAACTGGCGGGACATCGAGCCGTCGATATTCGGGACGCTGTTCGAGCGGGCGTTGGACGCATCCAAGCGGGCGCAGACGGGGGCGCACTACACCGGCGCCGACGATATCGAGCTGGTGGTGGAGCCGGTGGTGATGACGCCGCTACGCCGTGAGTGGGAGACGGCGCGGGCCGCGATTGAGAAGCTGCTGGAAGCAGAACAAGGTGCCAATGATGTGGTGGCGACGGCACCAAGTCAGGGATTTGATCCTCTGAACGCGCTGGCAACGGCACTGAGGACTAGAGCACGGGAGGAGCTGGACGCGTTCCGGCAGCGGCTGGCGTCGGTGCGGGTGCTGGACCCGGCGTGCGGCAGCGGCAACTTCCTGTACATCGCGCTGCGGTTGCTGCTGGATTTGGAGCGGGAGGTGATCGACTACGCCGCGGTGCAGGGCTGGCACGGGCTGACGCCGACGGTGCAGCCGAACCAGATGCTGGGACTGGAGATCAACCACTACGCGGCGGAGCTGGCGCGGACGGCACTGTGGATCGGCTATATCCAGTGGCACCAGGCCAACGGGTTCGGCTACACCCAGCGTCCGATCCTGACGCCGCTGGACACGATACAGCAGGCGGACGCGATACTGGACCTGACCGATCCGGACAATCCGGCGGAACCGGAGTGGCCGGCGGCGGAGTTCATCGTGGGCAACCCACCTTTCCTTGGCGCGAAAAATATGCGATCCGAACTGGGAAGCGAGTATACTAACCGGCTTCGAAGAGTCTATCGCCGTGAATTGGACGGAGCGGTTGACCTCTGCTGCTACTGGTTTGAGAAGGCGCGGGCGCAGATTGGTGCCGGTCAAGCCAGCCGAGCCGGTTTGCTGGGAACGCAAGGTATCCGATTCAGCAGCAACCTCCGTACCCTTGAACGTATCAAGAATACCGGCGACATTTTTGCTGCCTACGACGACCTAGAATGGAAACCTGAAGAACCCAATTCCGCCGCGGTACACGTATCCATTGTCTGCTTCGACGACGGGAGTGAAAGCACCAAAACCCTGAACGGAGTACCCGCTTCCGATATTGACACCCGCCTCATGGACGACGCGTATCTTGATCACGCACAAAGACTACCTCAGAACGCTGGGGTCTGCTTCCGCGGCATCGAAAAGGGTGGACCCTTCGACGTCACTCCGCAAGATGCAGCGACGATGATGGCAGACAGCAACCCGAACGGCCAACCCAACAGCGACGTCGTAAAACGCTATCTCATGGGTAGCGACCTCAACGGCAGGCCAAAGGAACGGTGGCTGATTGACTTCGGCAGCATGCCTGAATCCGAAGCGAGGCAATACAACCTGCCGTATCAGCATTGCCTGAACCACGTGAAGCCGGTGAGGGACAAAAACAATCGTGAGCACAGGCGATTAAATTGGTGGATGTTTAATGACGCCACCCCTGCGCTAAATTCGGCCATAACCCCGCTAACCCGATACATCGGCACGAGTCAGGTTTCCAAGTATCGATATTTCCAGTTCATTGACGCGGGCACTACCCCAAACAACAAAGTGACAGTGTTTGCCCGCGGTGATGATTATTTTCTGGGAATATTAGAAAGCCGTTTCCACAAAGTATGGGCTACCGCGATCGGCTCGCAACTGCGGGAAATTGAATCTGGCCAAACATATACCATCACCGACTGCTTTGAGAAGTTTCCGTTCCCGACAGCCACGGAGCGACTTCAACAGGCAGTGGCGGATGCCGCTCACAAATTGGACAGCCAAAGGCGCAATGTGTGCCAACCTAATGGCATCTACCGCCGCTCCATGACAAACCTTTACACGGAAAACCCGCCATGGTTGCAAGCAGCCCATGCTGACCTGGACGAGGCTACGGCCGACGCTTATGGTTGGCCCGTGGATCTGACGGATGACGATATCCTCAAGAAGCTAATGCGTCTGAACCTAAGCGGACGGGCCGGTGCTCCGTAACGGCGTCAAATAGTCAAAACCACTCATTGGACGTGGAGGCGCTGGTGCCTACGAATTCCGCAGGCTTTGTGTGACGCAGAGATCCTCGAAAGGCTGCTGGCGCTGAACCTAAACTAAAGCCAAGGTGGGATGTACATTTAAGTGGCGATGATGATCAGCTGGGTTAAGCCCGTGAATCCCTCTCATCCGTACTTGGAGAACGACCCGGCTCCGTCGTTTGACCCCCACCATCTGCGCATTTCACCTTGGCTTTAGTTTAGTCTGCCAAACTAACCACGCAGCCGCCAACGCGACCGTCGCCTCGGTGACCGTAGTGGCGATGACGATCGGCGCCCAACGGTCTGGAGAACCCGTCAGTACGACGCATGCAACACCAGAGGTCAAGCAGAACAACGCTACGACGATGAGCGTAATACGGTGCCCGTGGAAAGCGAACCAATCCTAAGAAAACTAGGTAGGTATTCAGCGTTACGGACGGGCTGCTGTGTCCCAGCCACGCCGACACCGCGTTGATGTTCAGGCCCGAGCAGCTAGTGTCAGGCGCAACTATGGCGCAGGCTGTGGCTGCCCGGCCCCTTGACTCCGGTTCCGGTGGCTACGGACTCGAAGTCTGGCATTTTGGTTCGCACAAAAGATGGATCGTGGTGCGTACACCGCCCAATACGTAAGGGGACTAACATACCCCAATGCAATATCGGCCGAAAGAGGATGGCAAACTTTGGATCAAAGTCTGCCACCAAGCCCGACCCCACCAGATCCCCCGACTTTTCCTCACCGTAGAGCCTTGGATGACCCAGTTCCTCGAATATCTCACCAGCGCGCCGAGCCACGTTGCGTAGAGCCGAAGGACATTACACCAACGAACACAATGTCAAAAACGTGACGCCCAACACATTGATGAGAGGCCAATTTCGCGTAGGAAACGCCCGCGATTCAAAACACCCAAAATCGGCTATCCGATCTGCCTGAGAAATCGCGATAGAGGACACAAATACGAGCTGTGACGGCGATTTTAGCCCTTGGACGACTCAGGAGTCATCCGAGGCTCGAAACCGGTCTGAGAACGCGTTTCCGTTACTCACCAACGGCAGACTGATCGCAACGAACATACCGGTGACGCAGGGCAGGAAATCCAGCCCAAGGGCCGGACCCGGTGAACCGCCGTATCCGCACGGAACAAAGCCACGTACCAGGGCTCCCCAATGAAACTTATCGGCGACCGACGGTGACGCCGGCCGCCACCGACCAACGGGGCGGCCGGTTTCATCTGCGGCACTACGTACCCAGAGTTTCCGCGAAACGCCGACGCAACCACATGGGATCCGAGAAATGAATCAGGGACCACCGAAAGCCCCTGCTGCTGTTCACGAAAACGCGAATTTAGTTTCGCAATTCTCTGACTGCCGGTTCACTCCGAATCCGGACCCAAGATCACCTCTTCCCATTGCGGCATCCCGCCGGCCTCAATGATCGACGTTATACCTTGCCAACACAGACCCTGGCCGCGGGCGACAACGTCTGTCAAATCCATTGACCGGGCCAATCTGTCAGACAATCTGCCCGTGTGGACGACGCTCGAACGAGCCCTGTAAAGACGCCTGAAGAACTTCAAATGCTGTGCACGATCCGATTTGTTCGCCCCCAAATGCCAAGCCGCGTTGAGGGCTAGGCGGAGGCCGACCTCAGTGGTTGATCCAGGTACATAGAGTGACTCAAGAGCTATGGCCAGGTCGATGATCTGATCCTCAGGTCGCCGCTCGTCCATGGACTTCATCCACCGGTCAATGGGGATACGGAGCTTGTCGAACTCAGCGGTCGGCAGATCCTGCAAACCGTGGTACAGCGTCTTGATCGTGTCAAGTCGAGCCACAGTCAACTCGGCGGGGCGCTCAAAATGCACGACGGGCTCCAGAGCACTGAATTCATTACCTCCCAAACTAAACACCGAACTGCAATCAAAAATCTCGTAGTCGGGAAGAGCCGCCCAAGCCATTTCAGCCCTAACGCTGCGGCGACTTGCCAAACTAAGCGCCTCATAAAAGCGCACCAAGTCGAGGTCAGAGATTTCGTTGCTCCGAAGCTTCATCCTGAAATGGGCATCGGGCGTCGAATCGAACGTGTAAGAAAGCTCGGGACGGTGGAATACAGGCACAATTTCCATCTCAGCCCGGACGACGGTCCTGCCCAAGAGATGTTGAACACTGAACCGTTGATGGTCATCAGGGGTGAATTCCAGCATGGGAACGAATGGCGGTAAATCAGAGGCGTCATCGGGGATTGGGAGAAGAGTAACGCCGTCGAACACTTCAATGGGCTCGTCAATACGGAAGCCAGAGAGCAGAAAGTACCTGTGAACGACAGCGGATGAGCTAGGGCGTGTTGACATTTCATTATAATGGCTGTATGTCAAACATCAGACTATCACCAGAACAGTGGGCTAGGATTCTCGATTTCTTGCGTGGCTGCACCGGCCTGTACGTTGGCCAGGAAGCGGATTGCCGGCGTTTTGTCGAGGCCGTCTTATGGATTAACCGCTCTGGGGCCCAATGGCGACTGCTGCCAGCCGAATACGGGAACTGGAACAGCGTCTACAAACGATTCGCCCGTTGGACTGACCAAGGCGTCTGGGCACAAATGCATCAACATTTCTGCGACGACGCGGATCTGGAATACCTGATCATCGACAGCACGGTGGTCCGGGCGCACCCTTGCGCGGCGGGAGCTCCCCCAAAAAGGGTGGCCAGGCGGCCCAGGCCCTGGGCCGGAGCCGCGGCGGGTTCAGCACCAAGATTCACGTGAGCGTGGACGGCTTGGGCAACCCCTTGCGATTCATCCTGACCGGCGGGCAACAGCACGACATCACCCAGGCGGAGGAATTGATCGCCGGTTATGCTGGCGAGCACGTACTGGCCGACAAAGGGTACGATGCCCAGGAGTTTCGCCGACACATCCTGGAACTGGGTATGATGCCGGTCATTCCGCCCCGCTCGAACCGCAAGGCACCCGCCGACTATGACCGGCATCTGTACCGGGAGCGTCATCTGGTCGAATGCTTCATCAACAAGATCAAGCACTATCGCCGGATCTTCTCCCGGTTTGAGAAGCTGGACACCAGATACCTGGGCTTCCTGCACTTAACCGCCGCTCTCATCTGGCTACGGTGAAATGTCAACACAACCTAGTCACAGCCTCATGAAATGCCTGCGCTGCCTGACGGGGACCGTCAACGATGGCGCGTCTAATGAGGTTGCGAACCACATACCCGACCGGAGACCCGCTCACCAAGCCGCCAAACAGTGCGTAGGTTGCTGAATGAATCAGCCCGTCCCGGATATACGGTGCGAGCTGGACAGTGGCGAAGTCAGTCAGCTTGCGCTCAACTGATGGCTCAGCCACCACCAGTCGAAACGTAGACAGGAGGCCGCGTAGATGGGGATCATAGACGGAACGGCAGCGCTGCAACCCCTGCCGATATTGCCCGAGATCCCAAGTTTCGGTCTGGCCACGGCGAATCTCGACGACGGACAGAGCTGCGACCAAGAGAGATTCGAGCTGGTCAATGTCTGAAACGTTCACGACAGCCTCGACAAGAGAGTATCAAACGACCGTATCACGAGGTGGGTTAAACCGCCAAACCTAAACCTCAATCCACCGAAAAGATGAGTGTCGCGGTGTGCTGAAGGGGTAAGAAAGTGCTCCTGTGCATCTGGGATAATGGCTTTTGAAACAGGAAACCGTCCCCAGGCCAGGAGCACCCAAAAGATGCTAGCAGATGACCACCCCGACCGCATCCAAATCGCCTTTGACGACCACCGCCTGGTGGCCAATGCTGGGCTGATCCTGCCAGCCACGCTGGGCCGGCATCTGGGCCGGCCCGAACTGGTTGACCGGCACCTGGACCTGGGTCGCGCCCCAGGCCGAGCCAACACCGGCGACAAGGTGATGACGCTGGTGGCTTCTGCTCTGGCCGGAGGAGACTGCATTGACGACGCCGACGTGCTGCGCACCGGCAGGACGGCTGGCGCCATCGGCTGCGTAGTCAAGGCGCCATCCACCCTGGGGACTTTCCTGCGCAGTTTCCGGTGGGGCCACGTCCGCCAACTGGATCGGGTCAGCCGGGAGCTGCTGGCCCGGGCCTGGTCGGCTGGGGCCGGACCCGGCGACGGGCCGTTGACCATCGACCTGGACTCCACCATCTGCGAGACATACGGTCTGGCCAAGGAGGGGGCGCGCGACCACGGCTACACCGGCCAGCGAGGCTATCACCCGCTGCTGGCCATTGCCGCCGGAACCGGCGACGTGCTGATGGCTCGGCTGCGCAAGGGCCGTGCCAACACCGTTCGGGGCGCCGCTCACTTTCTACGCGAGACGGTGGGGCGGGTACGCTACGCTGGCGCCAGGGGACAACTCACGGTGCGGGCTGACAGCGGCTTCTACACCCACGCCATCGTCGCCGTCTGCCGCAAGATGGATGTGCGCTACTCCATCACCGTCCGCCAGCAAGCCCGCCTGCGGAATATCATCGAGGCCATACCCGAGACTGACTGGACGCCGATTCCCTACTGGATGGACGGCGCCGCCGACGTGGCGGAGACCACCTACGTCCCCTTCCAGGATGAGCCCGACGCCGCACCGGTGCGGCTCATCGTCCGGCGGGTGCAGCCCACGCCCGGCTCCCAGCTGGCCCTCTTCGCCAGCTACCGCTATCACGGCTTCATCACCGACCGAGACGGGGACACCCTGGAACTGGAGGCCGACCATCGCCGCCACGCCGAGATCGAGAACGCCATCCGAGACCTCAAGTACGGCGTCGGGCTCAACCATCTCCCCTCAGGCCGCTTCGCCGCCAACGGCGCCTGGCTGGCGGTGCAGGTGATGGCCCACAACCTGGCCCGCTGGACCGCGCGCATCGGTCTGGGTGAGCAACTGGTAACCACCAAGACCCTCCGACGACGCTTCTTCTCCCTCGCCGGACGGCTCACCCGCTCGGCGCGCCGCCTCACTTTGCATCTGCCCCAGCGCTGGCCCTGGAAAAACCAGTTCAGTCGCGCCTTGGCTCGATTGCGAGCAATTCCACTCCCCGCCTGACGGCACCGCTGGTGTCAACGCCGACGGAGATCTGACCCACTCACCAGACTACCCGACCGCCTCGCAGACTTGCGCCAGGCTGGTCCCCGAGCGTCTCTTGCTGCACACTACCCTGACAATTTCGCCCAGCATCGCCACCGCGGGCCGCCATCATCGTGTCTGTGTGGCTATCTCACGCCGCCCTCATCCCCATCTATTGGAATCGGGCTTGCCCCGTTCGCCTTCCCTTGCCCATCATCCCTGGTGTCAACGCCACGGCCCATCGCTTCGGTGGATTCGGGCTTATTGATACCCACGTTGGTTCGCCCAAGGGTCATTATGTCCAGCACCGTAGTGGAAGCGATCGCGCCTGCCATTCCGTTTGCGCTATTTTTATCCCACACCCCGAGCTCTGGCAGCATTCCCGATGCGCCGGTCCCTCACCTCCTGCAGGCTGTTTTGGCGCCGTCGTTGGTTCTGCGCGGAATTGGGGCGGCATCCCAGCCGGGTCGGCGTTGTGACTTTGCCGTCAGTTGCGGTTAGCCCCCAGATCCCCCATCGCCTACGATAGCTCCAGTTCCGTCGTCGCGCAGGCACTGCACGATAATCTCGTTCATCTTGGGGAATATGTTCGTAGCGAAGGCTGCTACCCAATCCATTATCTTGGCGCGCGCTGAACCGTCGTCCCATCCGATGCCATAATCGGCATCCTCCAATATGTAGTCCTCTTCTGTATGCAGTATCGTCCAGCTGTCCTTCAAAGACGTATCTCCGAGTTTGAACACCTCCGGGTGTTGCCGCACGACCTCGAACAGCTTCTCCCTCACGGGTCCATCGTCTCCGGGAGAAAGGGCGAGGTCCAGCCAGGGAACGCCGTCGTAGAATCTAAATTGAAAAAGCAACAGGGCTTCCGACTCCGGCAACCAACCCGTGCCGGTCCGCATCACCTCAAAGTTGTCCCACTGAACAGACCGGAATCGAACGTAGTACGCTTCCTCCCGGTCCAGCTTCCAATTGCTTTGCACCACGACGGCTTCCTTGAGCATCTGCTTTGCTTCGGCCACCCAATTGGGCTGTTGCTGATGTATCAAGTCGATGGCTTCACGGTTTTGCAGGTAGATTCTTCGGGCCAGCTGCCGGACCTCTTGGGATTCAGGCACAATGTTTCTCCTCAGCGTGGTGGCGTATTGCCGCAGGAATACGCGCACGTCTTCCCTGATGGCATCGCCGCAGTGTGCTTCCGTCTGTTCCACCAGTTGGCGGATGGTTGTGTAATTCACCGGCGTCCAGAATGTCCGCTCCTGTTGCTGCTGCGGGGGCACACCCTGGGGCGACAGGAATACGTGGCGCCTGGAGAAATCGCAGAAGTCATTTTCCAGCGCGCGGCGGTAGTGGGTCAGCTGGCTAATGCCCTCACTGAAACCCTCGGGCGAGAATATCTTGTTCTCGATGGCGCAAAGGATTTGCGCTCGATGATTCACCAGTAGAATATCCAGATAGCCTTGCTCGCCGTCCACCACAGCCAACCATTCACGTCGTACGCTGGTCGTTGACCAGTCGATATCATGAACTTCGTCGGGTGTGGCCGCGCCGGTTGCCAGCAGGAAGTGTCTGAGGAAGTAATCGCCCGCCCCGTGGTTCTGATGAGGGTCCAGCAGCCAGACCAGAAATCTCGAGTGGACCTCCTCCTTCCAATACAGGTCCAGCGCTTCGAAGAAGTCGAACTCGGCAAGCTGTTCGTCATTCAGATCTTTCAGACTTCCCAGGTCAGGGTTGTCGATGACGAAGTTCCGCAATGCGGCAAACCGCGCCAGCTTTCTCTCAGTAAGCGGCCGTCCTAACCGCCGCAAATCGGAGTTGCCTGTTGCGACCGCCTCCAGAACTGATATTACCCCAGTCTTGACGCCGGCCAGTAACATTCCCAGTTGTGCCAGGTCCGTATTACCTGAGGCCAGGCTCTCCAGAGCCGCCAGCTGATCGCTTGCTTCAGTAGCGTCCGTCGACATGATGGATTAGTACTCTACTTTATCGCCGCTGGCGCGTTCTGGCTCAGCTCGTCTCCGCTGGCGTCGCGCCGATGCGGTACTTGCCAGCGCCGCAGACCACGCACAGGGCCTTGGTGGCCGGCCGGCCATTCTTCATCGTGACCGATTCCACGTTGGTCGAGTCAGTCTTCGCCTTGCACTTCACGCAATAGATCTCGATCGCCATGAGGTTGCTCCTTCGTTAGCCGGGCACAGGCGGCTCAAGGGGTGCCACAGGATAAGACCGGGCTCACGCGCCGTCAACGCCTCTCCAAACCGGAGCTATGGAGTTGCGGCACTACCACGTATCATGGCCGCCATTCCTGGGGCCTGCGTCGTCTCCGACGGATCGCCCACCGCGTGAATCACGTACGACTTGGCCTCGGTTTACTCCTGTGTTGCTATTGTTCTTGTTCCGTTAGTTGGATTACCTCAATGAGGCGGGTTTGACGGGTAATCCATTCTCATGCCGCTGTCGCCGTCCTGGATGACGAAGTCGCGGCGGTCCCGGTAGAGGGGGGCCCGGTTGAGTACTTCTTCATCATTCCAGTCCACCTGATCGGGCGGCGTCATCAGCCAGTACTTGTAATCACCGATGAACAGGTAGGCATTGCGCATCGCGAAAAATCGAGACGGGACACCCTCGCCGTCGCGCAAGCGCTGGCAGACGGCCTTCAGTAACTCGCGCTGGTCGTCCTTTTGCAGCAGCACGTACTCGTGGGGCCAGGTATCACGGTAGGTGACCGCTTCACGCCAGGGAGCGCGGGCAATCAGTTCGGTTAGTTCCATGCGGTGGTTCTCCTTATCTGCTGCGCCGCCGGTTCGTTTCCCCAAGCACCCACATTCCTGACTGGCTGTTGAGGCGCAGCTAAACTAATACCAAGGTGAAAGGCGCATATCGGGGAAGCTAGTCGGCGGCCCAGGACCGCTTTCCAAGTACAGTGGAAGAGCCTCACCGTGGCGCCTAAGCCAATCTACAGCACCTGCAAATGTAGATCCCACCTTGGCTTTAGTTTAGGTCACCATTATCACCTGTGACGTTGTTGTGCGCTGGGACGACGGCAACGGCCGCATCACTGTGATTCATTCCAAGACCGACGTTGAGGCCGAGGATACCGTGGTGGCCGTTACCCCCGCCTCCGTGCGCGCCCTGGACGTCGTCCGGTCGGTGGGTATTGGTGGTGGGCAGAAGCTGGGCTTTGCACATTTCAAGCCGCGTAGGCGAGTGAATCTACAAGTCGGTAGTACTGGGCACGCGGGACTTTCCGTATATCAGGGTCGGCGGCGGACAGTGAAAAACCCTCCGACGCCAGCCACAAGTGGCGGCGCACCAGGGCGATGGCATCCACAAAAGTTGGAGACGGCTTGGCGTACCAGGCCGCGGTGCGATGGCTCATGGGCCGTTGTTCCTGCATCAAGTGAGCCGCCAGGGTGGTCCAGGAGAATAGGCCTATCAGGATCGGCGTGGTGCGGGCGATGGCGTGATCCGACCACTGGCGTTGGGTCTCCACGCCCAGATGCGTTCGCACCTCCTGGAAGGTGACCTCCAGTTGCCAGCGCAGCACAAACCATTCCAGAATCTGCGCCGGGTCCACGGCCAGGTCAGTGCACAGCAGAGCCTGTGTGGCGAATTCGCCCTGGGGGTCCCGAACCAAGACCCAGCGCAGGGGCACGGGCGGCTTGCCCGAGCGGTACCAGACCGCCGTTTGCGAGGTGAGTTCCACCGTGCGGGTCGTGCCGTTGTACCAGGCTACCGACACCTCGACCCATGACACGGTGGGCAAGTCCAGGAGCGCCTTCAGCGCGGTCAGCCGTCGGCCTTTCAGCGGGGGCCGACCGTTCCGGCCCGGCTGACGTGCTGGCGCCGGTTCATAAAGGGCGGCGTCCAGGCGCAAGCGGGCGATGAGGATAACGGGTTGAGCCAACGATTGGCAGCAGTGGAGCAGGTCCAGTACGGCGTAGCTGCGGTCACCCACCAGCACCAGGGGGCGCTGCGGCAGCCAGCGTGGTTCGGCAGGCTCACCATGAACGGGGTTGCAGGATCATCTGCCGCGCCCAGTCGGTGAGCTTTTTGTGGCGGCGTCCGCGCTGCCGGTGGTAGCGTGCCGAGGGCGCCAGCACGGTGAGAAAGGGCAAGGCCCAATAACGTCCCGCCCAGGGGACCTGGCCCAGCCACATCAGGGAGATCCAGCGCAGGCCGCTGGCCTTGACCACCTGAGACCGGCTGGAGCGTACCGCATCGCGGTAGATGCCCAGGGATTTGATTTTGGGGCCGCGGCGCCGCTCCAGGGTTTCGTCGATGCCGAAAATCAACGGACCATCGCCTTGATCCAAGTGGAGGATTAGCAGTCCCAACAGGATGCGTGCCGCCTGGCGGGGCGACCACACCGCCCGATTGAGCACTTGATGATAACGGGCATAGCTGCGGTCGTCGCTGAGTCCCATGACACGGAACGCCGATGCCACGGTGCGTTGGCCGGGAGCCAGTATCGCGCCGACTAACAGGATTTGGGATTTCAGCCAGGTCGGGTTGCGAAACAGCGTGGCGAAGGGATGGAGTACGGGTACAATCGCGTTGGGCAGGGTGAGCATCGCTTGGCCTTTTTCCAGGAGGGTCCGCCCAGCTTACCCTGTTCTTATAATTTATCTAGCTTTTGTGCAAAGTCCAGAGAAGGTGTTCGGGCTGTCGAAGTCGCAGATCGCCCGCAGGGTGAAGGCGATCGCCAGGGCTGCTGGGTTGGCCGACTGGGAGTTCTTCAGCGGGCACAGCGGGCGGGTGGGCATGGCCCGGCGCATGGCCCAGAACGGCGCCCCCACCCACGAGATCGAACGCTAGGGCCGCTGGAAGCAGGGCGGCGGCATGGTCGGCCGCTACACCCGTGGCGAGTCCGCCGGGTCGGCGCTGCGGTACCTATAAGGTGTTCAATGCAGTAAGCCAATTGAAAAGAGCCAACCCGACCCTGATCCGTACCAACGCACGCGATCATGGACTTTGTCTCGCATCATTGTCCCGAGTCTACAGTGGATCAAACTGTGTTCACCAGTTGGGCGATCCGTCCCAGCAGCCGTTTCCGGCGCTTTGAGTAGAATTTAGCGAAGTCGGTGATTTTCTCGGGTACGTCACCGAGCTGGTGGCGATCGCAGTAAACTGTACGGGATTCAGGACTGGGACAATGGACATCCAGCCATTCTGCCGGCAAGGTGGCTCGTTTTTCGTTGTTGACCGACCTATCCAGTAACTGGAGATTGGGGAGCCGGTCGGCACGGTCTCGGAATTCGTCGAACCGATCTTCGTCGACCTTGGCCGCTTTCAGCCGGGTAGGAGTGAACCTGTTCTTGGGGAAGACGTGGTAGATGTCCGAGCCGTCGCGGGAGTCCAAATCCGGGAACAACATCGTCAACAGCGGGAAGATTCGTCGGTCCCCCAACCCCATATCAGCCAGGTCTTCGATTTCCTCCTCGATGAAGTCCAGGGTCTTGCCGCGTTGCGCCATCACGCGACGCAGCTGCGCGGCCGGGAACTCGCTGGCGTCGGACTCGCGAATGACGTCCCGCAGCGCAGTGAGCAAGGTGTCGAGACCGCTGCCCCAGATGCCCGATTCCTTGAGGATCGACCTGGTCAACCATCCGCGTATGGCGGCCCGGTCATGAATGAAATGGTCGCTGGTTTCGAAGTCCTTTGGAGCGCCCTTCCTGTAGAGGTAATACGCGATCGGCAACAGGGAGTTGGTGGCCTGGATGGTACGGCTGTCGAACCCGAAGCTGTCCACCAACTCCACGGTTTCCATCAGGGCCTGCCGGATGTTCGGCCAATTGTTTTCGAGCACCGCCATGTTTTCGTAGGTGAAATTTTCTACCTTGAACCCGACGCTGGCGATGCCGGACAGCATTAATCCGGCCTTCAAAACGAAGTCGGCATTGAACAGCACACCAGGGATGATTTGTCGTACCTGCGCCAGTCGCCGCGATTACACGTAATGGTACGCAATAAATACTACGTCGATGATTAACAATGCGCAGGACACCACCCACCCTGTCCTGCTGATCAACCGACGTCGGTACGATCTGCGAAGTTGTTGAGGCAACAAACCATATTTGGCACGCTGGTAGACCTGGTCTCCATAGCCACCTTGACGCCAAGCCTCGGTCTCCCATTCCGAACCCGGATCTTTGTCGATGACAATCATAGATTTGCCCGTCCTCACCGGCGGCTTGTCCGGGTTTTTGAATCGGAGTATCTCCGCAGGCTTTTGATACGGTGCGGTCATTCCATGCTTATCGCTGAATATCCAATCTCCATCTCTTTCGGCCCGTTTGTCTTCCAAAATACCCGTATCGCTTGTAACGAACATGACGTGGTGGAATTCCCGTTTGGGTGGTTTGTCTTTCGGCTCCTGAAATTTCACTTCCTGGTCCAAGGTGCGCAGATCTTGCCAATATATTGGCAACTCACTCAAGATCGCGTCCAACGAATAATCCCCTGAGGATATCCTGGACTTGACAGAAGTATAGTCTGTCCTCGGTATGTTATTGCGGAGCGCATTAGCAATGCACTGTTGAGCTTGTTGTTCACGTCGCTGGTGCTCTGCATAAGTTTGTGCGGGTAAACGCAAGGCCTTGTAACGCGCTGTGACAACCTGCTGTTCGTTCCCTCGTGCGGTCGCCAGCGCTAATCCCACGCTTTCAGAAAGCGATAACTCCAACGGACTCAGCAGCGGCTTCAGTTTGCGCTTCTCGGCACGCGCCTCCGCTATCACTCCGTCGAGATTGTTAATGTAGTGGTTAAATTGCCTCAATCCCACGTCGTAAAGTCGCTGCGCTCCAAACGCGCGTTTGGCGTCCAGTTTGATGCCTTCCGTTAGCTGAGCAACCGAGGGAACGCCGCTTGTCGCGTGAATGGTTGGGTACTGGGTGGCCACATTCACATGTAGGTTCGGGCGTAAAGCGTCAGTACCGGGTGAATTCCTTCTACGGGGCCACCTCCACGCGAGCAGTGCTACTATCACCGTCAAGCCGGCAAACACCGCTGCTATCATCTGCCAGTCGAGCGTCGTAAAATCGATCGTAATGGTCATGAGTACCCAATTCCTCACGCCCTGTACTCGACAACAGCTCCGGCGCCCAACTTGTGATCCCGTCACACACGGCCCGGGCGGCAGTCGTCAGCCTAAGTGAGTCAGTTATTTTCTGTCCACCGCCGCTATCTCCTCCGCCGTCAGCCCATATAACCCGAAGACTAGCAGATCGATCTCCTCTTCCAGTGCGGTCGTGTCAGCGTCGGGGTTGGTCGCTTTCGCGTCCAAAACCCGTTCAACTAGGCGGATGACCGACTTTCGATCATGCACGCTGGCATCCGGGATCGGAAATTCCTTCACGTAGTTGTTGATCCAACGGCTTGTTCCCATGCCGCTAGTGCCTGCAATCTGCGTCAAATAAAACCTGATGGTGCTTGAGTTCAAGATCCCGAGCATGAATTTTGGATCCATGCCGGCCGGCGGGAGCAGGAAATATGCCGAGTTCAGCAGGTACACTTCCTCGGCGCATAGAGCGAACCTACCGATATCCGTCAACTCGATCCACACGATTTTTTCTTTCTGAAAATCATCGAAGAATGAGCAAGCTCGCAGATTAGTCCAATGTCGGCCTTGAGCTCCGCGGCTCTTGAAACTAGGTCCGAACGAATCCAAATGATGATATATGTCCGGCTGGCGTCTCCATCCAGCTGCGCGTCAATTGCTTTCCGGAATAGCTCGAGCAGCGTTTTGTAATACACGGACTCGGGAGCATGATCGTTCCCGATGCGATTGAGCGCGTCGAGCACTCGATGCTTCGCATCTTCCGTGCGACGCTGGTCGTTCCAAAGCTGGTCAAACCATTCCTGCAATTCAGCGACCGTCTCGCGATCGTCAGTGGCCAGGTTGATTTCCAGGTTGGACTGGTCGCTACCGCCCAGTCCGCGTTTGGTGAAATTGGAGCTGCCGACAACGGCGTTGTCAGTGTCCCGGCCAGACGTTGTCAGGTACAACTTGCCGTGCAGAAAGTTGGATTGGCTCGCAGATCGGATGTCCACCGCACCACTTCGTATCCAATCCGCGCAACGTTTGGCAAGGTATTTCTGTTCCAGCGAATGATTGGGAGCGAGACCGTTTTCGGTCAATTCGAACGACTTCGGCTCGCTGTTGGAAGGGTCCACGTCCTCCACCGACGCTGGTTCACCGAAGAGAAAGCGCACGTTCCCAATCTGCGCGAGCGCGTCCTCCAGCAACTCGTAACCGTAGATGGTGAAATATGCCGAAACCAGGTCGAATTTGTCGGCGTCGGCCAAGGCACGTTGCAAATGTTCGGCCACAGTCCGGCGTTCGTTGTCAATGATGTGGTTGGTGATCATTGAGAGCCCCTCTTTGTGCTCCGACCCATGCGAATAGTACCGACACTCGCAGACTGCGGTCCACTCCACCTATGGTTAGCGTACATGGTGCAAGCCCTGAACTCGATGAGCCACCGGTCGCGATAATCGGAGATCATCAAACATATGAATTTCTGAACTGGCACGCCCCATCACGTGACATGGCCAACCCCAGCTGAAGAACCTCAAGCTTGGCCAAAGCTAGGCATGCTTGGGAGACCTTGTCCTCCAAGATAGCGGGAGCCAATAATGCCATTAAACCCTGCGAGCTATCTCCCTTGGAGTCAATTTGCTCAAGGTTTTGATTGACAATGCGCCAATTGGGATCCTCTTGATGTGTGGCGCGAACAGTTAGCCGTCAGAAACGAGGACCGGTTTGACGCGCCAACGTCCTTTGCGGTCAATGCCGAAGCACTCGAACAACACTTGGTCAAGGTGTTCCTCAACCCACTCTACTCGTTTTTGATGCTTTTGAATTGAGCCGAGTTTACCCGCGTTCCCAATCAATTCCTCCGCCTGGTTCTGGACTTCTGCAGGAGTGCGTGCCAAAGCCAGGGCTTTGCATTCGATGCAGAGCAATACTCTCTCGCTCGGTATGACGCCCAAGACATCGATGTCGCCCAAATCCGCTCCACCGAGAGCGATACGTCGTTTGCCTACTTTCTTTACGCGGCCCTTGGCTTCAACTCCCGTGATTTCGGATACGAGGACACGCACCAGTTCCTCGAACGCAACGGCCTTCGATTCTCTTCGCTCTCCCACCACTCGTTTCAGTTCTCTCGTGTTGGCCTTTAACCTGCCACCCACACACAAGTCTGCGAGATATGCCATAGAGAACCGCAGGTGTCGTCTGCCCCACATGATCATCGGACCTGGTTCCGTTTGTTTACTCAACAGTGGGCGCCTAAAATATGACCATGATCTATTGAATCTCCACGGGTAAACATCCGACTTGCGGCCGTCCGGCGCATCGAAGAAATCGCTACGGGGTCCCAAGCACAATAGGTCGATACCAAAGTGCACCGTACACTCCTCCCACTTCAGAGATTCACTCAAAGCAGACACCAAGCGGTCCAGCAGAAGTTGCTCTACGGGGCCGTCTGCATCGGTCTCCAAGGCGAGGATCGCGTCCATGAGATGCAAAAGTGCGCTAAGCGAGATACCAAATTCCTTTTCGAAAGGCCCGTCGAACTTTTCAATGATCGGGCTTCCGCCCTCAGTAGCTGGTTCCTCGTCATCGGCTTTGAAAACTTGCGGCACTACATCTTTCCCATGCCCGGACGCTTGGTCGCCCACGTAGGTTTGCATAAAATTGTCACGTGCCGCCGTGAGGTCCGAGTGATCTAACCCGAGCCGGCCTGAGGGCAACATGGCAACTTCCGAGTCAATCAACCCGAACTGGATAAAGTCGCTCATGTAGCCCAGAGTCACCACTTCGCCGGCCATGGCCAGCAAGCGGTCGTACACCTCAATTGAAAAACGCCGGTCCCCCGTCGGTGGCTGAACCACCACGTATTCGATGAGAAATCGGTTGGCAACACTGGCAGTATTTTGAGCAAGGGTGTCTTCGACGAGTTCCGTAAAGGGTTTCCCTCCCTCTCCGAAGCAAGCTAGTCGATTGGCAATTTGTGAACCCCGCCTGACGAACTCAGCGGTATTGGCCTCACTGTAAGCGACTAACCTGGTCAACAAGTCGCGACCATCAAGGGTAGCGACCAGTTTTTGGATTTCTTCGAAGAAGTACTTTACGGATTCGTTCAACAGACTGGTGCCTTTGGGGTTGGCACTGCGGCGCCTCACAACGCTCGTTCGAAGGTGCGCTCCCAATCGGTCGAGAGCCTCTCCCTGGTCCGCATCTTGGATAACGCGGGGGCGCCCCAATGCATCTGGGTCGTCAACAAGTATCGCGTCGCTCGTCGCGAGGAACATCTGCTTGGGTCCTGGTGGAGCGATGGTGTCAATGGCTTTATCGATATCCCTTTCATATAGTGCGTGTGTTATATCCGGCCGTTCAATGCCTATGATCTCTTGAAGAATTCGGAAGAACTCCTTGATCAGTTGGCGCTCTCCTTCGTTTCCTTCTACTATCGACCGAGTCAAAAGTGAAGGATGGACAGCAAGCCTTACCCCGGTTTCGGTCCGTACGGATGAAGAGATCACAGGACCGATCTGCAGCGGTTCGGCAAGGGGATCCCGCACGGCATTCAACCACTGCGCCGACATATCGAGGTCTAGGGTAACGATGAAATTCCCGCGACCGTTGGTCAAGGCGGAAACGTATGGTCTAAGCACCCTGTCGAATTGCCATATCCAGTAGGCAACGGCATTCACCAAGGTTACTTGCAGGCTATGCAACCTTTCGTCGGTCTGTGCTGTCCCGATCACCCAAACCGGGACTGGAAGCTCTCCCTCGACGACCAGCGCCGACTGATTTCTTGCAGAGGGCGGCAAGTGATATATGGGAATTCCGTCGCCGTACCTAGACCATACTTCCGTCAAGTGGATCCCGTCCGGTGCCAATACGCCGTGGAAATCAAACCGTTCGGCAACACGCCGTCTCACGTCCAAGCCCTCACCAGGCACAACGTTTATCAGGTTCGGCCGGCGATCATCGCTCAAGTAGTAACCGTGATTGTTCGAGCGATAACATGCGTATTCGTCCAATGGACTTATCGCCACCACATGTGCATTTTCTCGTATCTGCCGCCGCGCCCGAGCAAACTTCCAGAGAGTCAACTGATCATCCGCATCCAAAAGCGCAATCGATTTTAGCGCGGTGACAGACATCACCATTAGAAGGCTATCATCGTTTGGACTGGCGTAACCGGCCAAGTATGACCTGCCCAGTGATTCAACCAAACACAGCGTTAGAATTCGATCATTGGGGAAACCCAATTGGCCAAAGTGCTGTATGACTTCACCGTTCCGCAACTCCATATCGTCGTTCATCTGAGCGACGTCCCATCTGCCCGGATCATACTGACTTTGCAAATCCATAGCGCTATCGGTCGCTAATTGGACGTACAAGATTTTTTCCGAGTCCAAAGAGAAAACGGCCTCGGAGAATTCATCCGATGAACCCGGTGGTAATGGAAGATTCGCAGGGAACGATCTCCAATAACTCAAAAGGCTCATAACTTCCCGCTGGATCACCAAATGGTAGGTTCTGGTCAATTCCGCCAACACGTTATGATCCCGCGCAATGCACAGGATGCGGTGGCGTAAGCCCGATACGAGACCGGATGCATTAGGGACCACGTATTGGTCGCCTGCCCGGACGAAAGGCGTATGGTCCAGTACCCCGAAATCGAATGAGTATGCATCCCACTCAATTGCGCCAATTTCAGCTGTCAGAGGTTCGATGATTGCATTGAAGGATTTTTGTCCCGGTAGAGCATTGACGAGGGCAGACTGCGAAAATACCACCGCGTCAGACCGCCTGCGGAGCTCGTCGCCCATAGCAACGACAATATCGCCCTTGTCCTCATGCGCTGGAGCCATTCCACGGGTGAAGCCAGCCTTTTGCGCAATGTGGTTCGAGGCTGTCAAGCACAGGAGCGCAGTCCGCATGACTTGGTCTTGGAAGGCGCCGACGCTCAACGATGAACCCACCGATAATGCTGCCTGTAAGAGCCAATGGAGCATATCAACATTCCCGACGATTAGGCCCGGGAAAACAACATAAGGACCCCCAGTGAAAACCAACTCCTCCGTGAACATCTGCTCGGCGGGGTCATCCATCAAGCCTGGCATGGACCTAGTGCCAAGGTAATTGCGCAACAGTGATTCCAACCTGTTCCGGGTAATCAAAGGAGCGCCCGCAGCGTTGACCTGAGCCGCCACCAAGTGAGCCAGGGCATTTAGACTCGTGCTCCGGCCGGCGTTACGCGGGTCAATGCTCAGAGCACCCACTTTCGCCAGTAGGTCGAAGCTGTCGTACGGGGTCAGGGCTACACCCAGTTCGTCCAGCATAGGGTCAATTCCGTTGAGCATCTATCCGACTCTCCGCGTTCGCTAGGTTCTGTTGACATTTCACCGCAACCAGATGAGAGCGGCGGTGAAGTGCAGGAAGCCCAGGTATCTGGTGTCCAGCTTCTCAAACCGGGAGAAGATCCGGCGATAGTGCTTGATCTTGTTGATGAAGCATTCCACCAGATGGCGCTCCCGGTACAGATGCCGGTCATAGTCGGCGGGTTCCTTGCGGTTCGAGCGGGGCGGAATGACCGGCATCATACCCAGTTCCAGGATGTGCTGGCGAAACTCCTGGGCATCGTACCCTTTGTCGGCCAGTACGTGCTCGCCAGCATAACCGGCGATCAATTCCTCCGCCTGGGTGATGTCGTGCTGTTGCCCGCCGGTCAGGATGAATCGCAAGGGGTTGCCCAAGCCGTCCACGCTCACGTGAATCTTGGTGCTGAACCCGCCGCGGCTCCGGCCCAGGGCCTGGGCCGCCTGGCCACCCTTTTTGGGGGAGCTCCCGCCGCGCAAGGGTGCGCCCGGACCACCGTGCTGTCGATGATCAGGTATTCCAGATCCGCGTCGTCGCAGAAATGTTGATGCATTTGTGCCCAGACACCTTGGTCAGTCCAACGGGCGAATCGTTTGTAGACGCTGTTCCAGTTCCCGTATTCGGCTGGCAGCAGTCGCCATTGGGCCCCAGAGCGGTTAATCCATAAGACGGCCTCGACAAAACGCCGGCAATCCGCTTCCTGGCCAACGTACAGGCCGGTGCAGCCACGCAAGAAATCGAGAATCCTAGCCCACTGTTCTGGTGATAATCTGATGTTTGACATACGGCCATTATAATCAAATGTCAACACGCCCTAGTACTACAGTCGCAGATTTGACAGGCGGCGTTTGTAATGGCATTGCCGGGCTCTGGCTTGGTGGCGCCGTCTCCACCACGACCAGGACAGGATGAAATCAGGCAGTTGATTTTCCGTCCATACAAGTCGGGTGAGCAGCCGGCGCACCTCCGGGGCCGTTATGGGAATCAGCGCTTCATCGGGACCGTAGCAGCCCCCTTTTCTCCTGGTTCCATCGCTTGATGCTTGATTACTGACAGATACGCCTGCGCCAGCATCGCCAAGGTGATGTGCCGGTACCAGCCGTCCCACCTCCGCACCTCATACTGGTCCAGTCCCACCTGCCCCTTGGCCTCCTCGAAACACTCCTCGATGGCCCACCGGGTCCCAGCCACCCTCACCAGTTCCTCCAAGGCCGTTCCGGCCGGGCCGAAGCATACGAAGTAAGCCAACTCCCCGGGCTGGGCAATGCTGCGCCGGGCCAGCAGCCGGTAGCCCTTGCCCGGCTCCCCAAGAGGCCGTATTTCCACGACGGCCCAATCGTAGACCCGTGGCCCCTTGGCCCCATCGCCCGCACTGCATCTGGTCCAACCCAACTCGTCAACCTGCGACGTCAGCCGGTCAGCCCGCACCTGACACAGGCCCTGGTCCGTCCAGACCCACAGCTTCTCGTTGCTCCTGATGGCCAGCACGTGGGGAATTCCCGCTCGCTCCAGCCACCGCCGCAGCTTGCGGTCGTTGCCATAGACCTCAGCTCCAGCAACCCAGCCGAAGGGGACTCCTGATTCCAGCGCCCGCTTCAGCATTAGCTGGGCCAGTTGCGGCTTGGTCCGAAAGCCGACACTCTCCGGCACCCCAGCCTCCCGCCGCCGCTCCCAGTCTTCCGCCCACACCTGGGGCAGGTACAATTCCCGGTCCAGCAGGGTTCTGCCCCTGGCGCTGGCATAGGCCAGAAAAACGCCAATCTGACAGTTCTCGATCCGCCCCGCCGTCCCGCTGTACTGCCGCTGCACCCCAACCGACTTCTCCCCTTTCTTGAGGAATCCGGTCTCGTCCACCACCAGCACCGCGTCAGCGGCGGACAGATGCTCCACCACGTAGGATTTCATGTCATCACGAACCAGGTCCGCATCCCACCGATAGTTGTACAACAGGCGCTGCACCCCGTCGGGTGTGGCATCCCCCGCCTGCTCCGCCAACTGCCACCCGTTCTTGCGCTCTACGGAACTGACCAGTCCCCGCAAGTAGTCCAGTACCCGCCGCCGCGGCTCAGGGCGCCGGAACCGTCCGGCAATGCAGGAATGAACCTGCTCAATCCCTGCGGCCCAGCGGGCCACTTCCGCCAGTTCCTCTTCACGCCCCGTCACCGCCGCACCCCCTCACCGGATAATGGCCTATTTTACCCGATAATCTGCGACTGTAGTACTAGTCATCAGGCGCCATTGTCGGGGATTCGCAATACCGGTCATGTAGCTTGTACCTCGTAAAGTGGGTTACCGTCCGGCATGGTCGGCAAATAGAGATCGGTCAGAGGAGATCAAGTCTGGCGAGGCTCCCCGGCCCGGCGTGGGAAGCGTTTGGGCGAGCTGTGGCCGGGTTTGCCCGCCGCCGGTGGTGTCGGCGTACGGGGACGCAGGGAACCAGGCGTCGGCGATGGACCGGGGTGCGCCTGGCTTCGTGGGGAAGCCGGTGAACTTCGACGGGCTGCGGGGCACGATGGCGGAGTCGGACTAAGGTTATTTAGCTGGAGCGCGCGAAAAGCTCGCGCTGGTCGGCACTCCATAATAGGCTGAACAGCCTGCCGTCGCCGCGCCGCCAATGAAATTCTCGCTGTGAGATCGGGGCGGCAGACTCCGCGCCTGTGCGGTACGGAAAAACCCATGAACCGCGCCTCGGCTATGCCTCCAGTGGTCGCCGCAATTTGCTACTCAATCCTCAGGTACACCATGGCAGAGCTATAGCTGTCTCCAACAGCGTTGACCGCCTTCACCCCGTACGATCGGGTCCCGGACACGGCAGTGTCGGTGTACGTTGTCGCGGTCGAGCCAGTCAATATACCGGTGCAATAGTCCACATAGACTCGCCAGTCCTCGCAACGCAACACCCGGTAATTGACGAGGCCGGTGGATGGGTCGGGAGCGGTCCAGCTCAGGGCCACGGTTCCAGCGGTTTCGTCGTGAACAGCCGTGAGGCCGGTGGGAGCGGTCAGCGTGCCGGCGGCCGGCACGGAAATTTGAACCCAACCGGTTGGGTAACTGTCGCCGCCGTCGCCTACGGCCCGGAGATTGTTGTAGCTGTAGGAGTGGCCGGGCTCCACGTTGGTGTCGCTATAGGCAGTGTCCGTGGAGCCGGTGAGAAATTGTCCGCAGGATTTGTCCTGCAGGGAGGTCCAGCTGCAGCGGAGGAGCCGATAGTTGCGCACGTCGGAAGCGGGGTCTGGAGCCGTCCAGCTGAGGACGATTGCGGCTGTGTATGCGTCGTACCGGGCGGTCAACCCGCTGGGCGGCTTTGGGACACCCTCAACGACTGCGGCGGTCGTGATGGAGGCGCCGGCGGAAAATAAGCTCCGGGTGTTGGCGTACATGGCTCGCACCCGATAAACGTGGGTTCTTCCCGGAGCAACGCTGACGTCCCGGTAGGAGGTGACGGCGCCGTCGGTGTGTATCATGCTTCTGCAGATCCTTGGGCAAGGGGTTGCAAAGCGTTCCACCTGGTAGTTCCGCACGTTTCCGACCCCGGGGGTCCAGCTGATCAAAACCTCGGCGCCCTCCTGGGTGACGGTCGGTGTGCCCGGAGAGACCGAGACGTAGCCCAACTGGTTAATCGGCAGCACGGTGTCGCTTTCAGTTGCCTGCTGCTGCGAAGACTGGGGGGGTTCGGATACGACGAGAACCGCGTCGTGCGCTGCCACCTCGGCGGCGGAGTCAGCGGCGTCAGTCGTGACGGTAACCCTCACGTTGTAGCGGCCGGCCGGCAGGTTGGTGAGGTTCACTTCCAACTGAGTCATACGATCAGTGAGCGCGTCGCTCGGCACTACCATGGAGATGGCTGGCGGCGGCGTGGCGGGCGCTGCCGGCGTGGTCACGCTGATGGCGCTGGACTGTGCCCCGTAGCCGTCCGCGCTCAGGGCCAGGACCGCGTAGAAGTAGGTGGTCTCTGGCGCCACGGTGGCATCCGTGTACTCCGTGCTGGCGCTTCCCGTGTCCGTCTCGATGGTGGACAGGCTGTCGGCGTCGGGTCCTCGCATGACGCGGTACCCGATTATCCTCGCGTCCTGAGGGTCCTCCCAGGTCAGGGTCAGGCTGTCGTGGCCGACCCGGGCCGCCGTGAGCCCGGTGGGCTCCGCCGGTGGGGGATCCGCCGGTGGGGGCGCTGCCGGCGTGGTCGCGCTGATGGCGCTGGACTGTGGGCCGTCGCCGTCTGAGCTCAGGGCCAGGACCGCGTAGAAGTAGGTGGTCTCCGCCGCCACGGTGGCATCCGTATACTCCGTGCTGGCGCTTCCCGTGTCCGCCTCGATGGTGGACAGACTGCCGGCGTCGGGTCCCCGCATGACTCGGTAACCGGTGATGTTCGCGTCCTGGGGGTCCTCCCAGGTCAGGGTCAGGCGGTCGTGGCCGACCCAGGCCGCCGTGAGCCCGGTGGGCTCCGCCGGTGGGTGGTTCTTCACCCGCTTGGTGGCGGTGGCCGTCCATGGCCCGCTCCGCTCGTGTACCGAGCGGTCCGCGTTGTAGTAGCGGGCTCGGATTTGGACCTTGTAGTCATCGCCCGGCGTCAGGTTATTGAGCGTGAGCGTGGTCACGCCGCCGGCTGGATAGACGTTACCTCTTTCTGCTTCGTTGGAATCTTTGTAAGACAGATAGTCCAGGCTCGTGTGGGCCCAGATGATCCGGTAGTCGGTGGGTGCCGGGTCGGGGGCTTGCCAGGTGATGACCAGTTGTCCCGGCTCGTTGCTGTCCAGAGTCAGGGATGGGATTGCGCCGCTTCCCGCCTGTCCCTGGGCGGTTCCGGCCAGTCCGGAGACGCTGAGCACCAGGCCGGCCACCAGCAACAATGCCGCAATCAAAATGGACAATCTGACCCATCCACCAGCGGACGGGTCGCGTCGGGCGGCGGCGTTCATCGGCATTGTTCCCCTCCTCGTTTACTGAAAACCCCTGGTGTTGGGGTCTCCGATCGGCCATGTCCCAAGGCGTGTTTCATTTGCCATGGCTGACGCGGTGGCCATCTGCATACCACCGGTTCCCGTTGCGAGACCTTCCGGGACCTTATTAGCCGGGAAAACTATGTGCCCGCTGTTTGACATATTTGTGTGCCGCCCCGCTTGGGACACGGCACGAAAGGTTAGCATGCCCCGGCGGTGTTGCGATAGGTGCATATCGCAACGTTTGGACTAGTACTACAGTCGCATATTAGGGGGTAAAATAGGCCATTATCCGGTGAGGGGGTGCGGCGGTGACGGCGCGTGAAGAGGAACTGGCGGAAGTGGCCCACTGGGCCGAAGGGATTGAGCAGGTTCATATTCCTGCATTGCCGGACGGTGCCGGCGCCCTGAGCCTCGCCGGCGGGTACTGGACTACTTGCGGGGACTGGTCAGCTCGGTCGAGCGCAAGAACGGGTGGCAACTGGCGGAGCAGGCGGGGGATGCCACACCCGACGGGGTGCAGCGCCTGCTGTCCACCTATCGCTGGGATGCGGACCTGGTTCGCGATGACCTCAGGGACTACGTGGTCGAGCAGCTGGGCGCCGCCGACGGGGTGCTGGTGGTGGACGAGACCGGCTTCCTCAAGAAGGGGAGCAAGTCGGTGGGAGTGCAGCGGCAGTACAGCGGCACGGCGGGGCGGATTGAAAACTGTCAGATCGGGGTATTTCTGGCCTACGCTGGCGCCAGGGGAAGAACCCTGCTGGACCGGGAACTGTATCTGCCTCAAGTATGGGCTGAGGACTGGGAGCGGAGGAAGGAGGCCGGAGTTCCGGGAGATGTTTCCTTTCGGACCAAGCCCCGGTTAGCCCAGGAGATGCTGGAACGGGCGCTGGAAGCGGGAGTTCCCTTTGCCTGGGTTACTGGGGATGCGGTCTACGGCAGCGACCGCCGCCTGCGGATGTGGCTGGAGCAGAAAGGGATGTCCCACCCATCAAGAGCAACGAGCAGCTGTGGGTCTGGCCGGAAAAGGGCCCCCGCCAAGTGAGGGCGGACCGGTTAGCTGCGCTGGTTGATGCATCGCATTGGCAACGGCGCAGCGCGGGCGATGGCGCCAAGGGTCCCAGGGTTTACGATTGGGCCAGGGTGGAGCTACGGCCCCTGAAGGAACCGGGCAAGGGCTACTGGCTGCTGGCCCGGCGCAGCGTCACCAAGCCAGGGGAGTTGGCCTATTACGTGTGCTTTGGCCTCGAAGGAACCACCCTGGAGGAACTGGTGAGGATAGCTGGCGCCCGCTGGGCCATCGAGGAATGCTTTGAGGAGGCCAAAGGCCAGGTGGGGCTGGACCAGTATGAAGTGCGCAAGTGGGACGGCTGGCGCCGGCACATCACCCTGGCCATGCTGGCCCAGGCCTTTCTGGCGGTGGCTCGGCATCAGGCGGCCCAGGGGGGATCGGGTAAAAAGGGGGCTGCCTCGAAGGGGAGGGATACCGATGACGGTGCCCGAGGTGCGCCGATTGCTCTGCCGGCTGGTCTGGACGCCCTCCCTCCCGGTGGATTTGGTGTTGGCCTGGTCTCGGTGGAGACGCCGACATCAGGCCAGAGCCCAGCGTTGTCATTATCAACGCCGCCTCAAACTTCTGGCATCATATGTGCGACTGTAGTACTAGTGTTGGATTGACCTACGCCGTTCACGAGCTTACGCTATGGCTCTCTCGTTTGGCTGCCCATTGAGCCTGATGCCACTCCAAAGAGGGGCTGCCGGGCCATAATAGTTACAGAAATATGCCTATACGTTCAAATCTCAAGATCTTAGAACCTGTCTACAATCTCTAAAATATGTTAAGTTGAGGCTATTATCGGGGGAGGGGTAATCATGTCTCATTCTTATCCCAGCGACATCAGTAGGGAGCAATTCGCCCGTATTCTGCCCACGCTGGAATCGGCCCGACGCCGGACCAAGCCCCGCATCGTGGACTTGTATGACGTTTTCTGCGGCGTGCTGTATCTCCTGAAAAGCGGCTGCCAGTGGCGAATGCTGCCGGCGGACTTCCCCGATTGGCGCACTTGTTACAAGTATTTCCGGCAATGGAGCGAGCGGCCCGACCCGGAGCAGGATTCCATTCTGGAACAAGTCCTAAAAAAAATCGGTTGGCGAGGCCCGACAAAGCAATGGGAGGAAAGAGCAGACCAGCTTCTGTATCGTGGACTCCCAGAGCGTCAAGAACACGGACACCGCCGAGCAGAAGGGCTATGACGCGGGCAAAAAGGTGTCCGGAATCAAGCGTCATATCGCGGTGGACACGCAAGGATTGCCCCATGCGATACAGGTGACTACCGCCGACGTTACCGATCGGGCTGGGGCTTTGGCTATGTTTGACGAAAACCGGGCCGACCTCAACCGGGTCCAGAATGTGTTGGTCGACGGTGGTTACACCGGGAAGCCCTTTGCTGCTGCAGTGCAAGGCATATTGGGAGCCTCGGTGGAAGTGGTGAAACGCAGCGAACTGCACACCTTCGTGGTGCTGCCGAAACGATGGGTGGTGGAGCGGTCTTTCGCCTGGCTGGAAAAGTGCCGCCGGCTCTGGAAGAACTGTGAAAGAAAGCTCAATACCAGCCTGCAAATGGTGGTGCTTGCCTTCGCAACGCTAATCCTGAGAAGATTGTAAACAGGCTCTAGTACTACAGTCGCACATATGATGCCAGAAGTTTGAGGCGGCGTTGATAATGACAACGCTGGGCTCTGGCCTGATGTCGGCGTCTCCACCGAGACCAGGCCAACACCAAATCCACCGGGAGGGAGGGCGTCCAGACCAGCCGGCAGAGCAATCGGCGCACCTCGGGCACCGTCATCGGTATCAGCCCTTCCTCCCCTTCAGCCCCCTTTTTACCCGAGGCAGCCCCCTTTTTACCCGATCCCCCCTGGGCCGCCTGATGCCGAGCCACCGCCAGAAAGGCCTGGGCCAGCATGGCCAGGGTGATGTGCCGGCGCCAGCCGTCCCACTTGCGCACTTCATACTGGTCCAGCCCCACCTGGCCTTTGGCCTCCTCAAAGCATTCCTCGATGGCCCAGCGGGCGCCAGCTATCCTCACCAGTTCCTCCAGGGTGGTTCCTTCGAGGCCAAAGCACACGTAATAGGCCAACTCCCCTGGCTTGGTGACGCTGCGCCGGGCCAGCAGCCAGTAGCCCTTGCCCGGTTCCTTCAGGGGCCGTAGCTCCACCCTGGCCCAATCGTAAACCCTGGGACCCTTGGCGCCATCGCCCGCGCTGCGCCGTTGCCAATGCGATGCATCAACCAGCGCAGCTAACCGGTCCGCCCTCACTTGGCGGGGGCCCTTTTCCGGCCAGACCCACAGCTGCTCGTTGCTCTTGATGGCCAGCACGTGGGACATCCCTTTCTGCTCCAGCCACATCCGCAGGCGGCGGTCGCTGCCGTAGACCGCATCCCCAGTAACCCAGGCAAAGGGAACTCCCGCTTCCAGCGCCCGTTCCAGCATCTCCTGGGCTAACCGGGGCTTGGTCCGAAAGGAAACATCTCCCGGAACTCCGGCCTCCTTCCTCCGCTCCCAGTCCTCAGCCCATACTTGAGGCAGATACAGTTCCCGGTCCAGCAGGGTTCTTCCCCTGACGCCAGCGTAGGCCAGAAATACCCCGATCTGACAGTTTTCAATCCGCCCCGCCGTGCCGCTGTACTGCCGCTGCACTCCCACCGACTTGCTCCCCTTCTTGAGGAAGCCGGTCTCGTCCACCACCAGCACCCCGTCGGCGGCGCCCAGCTGCTCGACCACGTAGTCCCTGAGGTCATCGCGAACCAGGTCCGCATCCCAGCGATAGGTGGACAGCAGGCGCTGCACCCCGTCGGGTGTGGCATCCCCCGCCTGCTCCGCCAGTTGCCACCCGTTCTTGCGCTCGACCGAGCTGACCAGTCCCCGCAAGTAGTCCAGTACCCGCCGGCGAGGCTCAGGGCGCCGGCACCGTCCGGCAATGCAGGAATATGAACCTGCTCAATCCCTTCGGCCCAGTGGGCCACTTCCGCCAGTTCCTCTTCACGCGCCGTCACCGCCGCACCCCCTCACCGGATAATGGCCTATTTTACCCCCTAATATGCGACTGTAGTACTAAGAACCTATCTCAAAACAGGAAGCGGCTAAAAAGGAGGAGGCAAATCCGGTTGGGTTAGGATAGGGGAAACTTGTGTGGTGGTGGATGATGACGGAAAAGCGTGAGACCCTGCCAACGCTATGGGAAATCTCGGATGATTTGTGGGAGCAGATTCACCCGGTCATTCTTGAAATGGACCCACCCAAGTCCACGGGGCGCAAGCGTGTTGATCCCAGGCGAATCCTGGACGGCATAATATTCCGGATGCGCACGGGCTGCCACTGGAACCGCCTGCCTGGGGAACTGGGAGACGACAGCACCATCCACAGAACCTTCCAGCGCTGGGTGCGACTGGGGGTATTGGAGCGTATCTGGGCGGTGTTGATCGAGGAGTGCGCGGAATTGGGAGCTGTGGAATGGCAGGCTGCGGACTGCGCTATGGGCAAGGCAGGCCGCAAGCGAAGCGTCCTGGTTGACGGGAGTGGAGGGCCACTGAGCGTGGTGGCCGGCGCCAATGTTCACGACACCAAGCTGCTGGCGGCCACCTTGGAAAGCGTAGTGGTGGAGGCTCCTCATGGTGGTGACGCAGAGGCCAAGCATCTGTGCTTGGACAAAGGATACGACAATCCAACGGGACGGCAGGCCGTGGCGGCTCACGGGTATTTGGGACACATCCGGCGAATCAGCGAGGAGAAACTGGACGCCCAAGGGGTGAAACGTTATCCGGCTCGCCGCTGGGTGGTGGAGCGCACCTTGGCCTGGTTATCCAAGTGCCGGGCAATCTTGGTGCGCTACGACAAGAAGGCATCCAACTACCTGGGCCTGATCCAGTTGGCGTGCGCTCTGCTCTGGTACCGGCGCCGATGGCGACTGAAGTTTTGAGATAGTTTCTAATTAGGCTCATAGTGGGAAGGCACCCGCACTACCACGGCCACCGCGTCAATCTCCGTCGACGCCACCATTGTCCGGAAATCGTGAAAGGCTAGCTTCGCTCCAAACGCCAGGCGCGCCTCTTAGGCACTCTCGGGCCTGGTCGTACAGACCGCGGTGAGTTCGACATCCGGACTTGCCAGTAGTGCCGGGAAGTGCGACTGCGATGACCAAGTCGAGCCAACGTTGGCTCCCACAAACCCAGGCGAATCTTGTTTGCCATGACGCAGGCTCCTCAATTGTGATCGGCACACTATAGCCCAAGTGCATGTCCACCCTCAACCGCTTAGCGCAAAAAATCGCTACCATCGCGTTCCAGGTGTAGCCGGCCCGTATGGGCAGTCCGGGCCGACCTTACAGCGAAATCCGCATCAGTTCTTCTGAAAATACTATCTCGCCGCTGTAAATCCGGCTGATCTCGCCAATGCCGTGCTCCATGGGGCCGTGGGCTGAGAGGTGCGGGCCGATGTGAACCAGCACCAGTTTCTCCACCCCGGCGGCCTGGGCCATGCGGGCCGCTCCGGTGGTGCCGCACTGGCCGGTGTACTCCCCATTCGCGTCCATCACCGCCTGGTCATCCCAGCACATGCAAAGCATCATGTCGGCGCCGCGAGCCAGCTGGGTCACTGAGTCGCAGGGTTGGGTGTCCCCCGTGAATATGACGCTCCCTTCGGCTGAATCCACCCGGTAAGCCAGGGAGTCGAGCCAGGGTTGCACGTGCTCGGCAGGAGCGGCCGTTACCTCCCAATCCGGCCCATTGAATACTTTGCCCGGTCCCACGTCCCGTGCGGCAACCGAAGGGGCCGGTCGGGGAAGGGTGCCACCGCGATTCACGTAAACTTGCTGGCGGAGGGGGTGGTTCACCCGCGCCTTCCAGTCGTGGGCGAACAGACCGTTTTCGCCCAGGATGCCCTCGGTTATCTTCTCCGTCAGGTCAGGGCCGAAAACCTGGAGCTGGTTCTCCTTGCCGATGCTCTGGTCCCAGCGGCAGAGGAGGAAGCAGGGATAGTCGATGTCGTGGTCGAAATGGTGGTGAGTGAAGAAGAGGTAGTCGACCTGCGTGGGGAACAATCCCGCCTTGACCAGCTTGTGGGTGGCGGCCGGCCCGCAGTCGAACATCAAGAGCTCGTCGCCGAGTTTGAGCACGTGCGAACTTCCGAAGCGAGTGGGTGTCGGCGTGGGCGTTCCCGCGCCCAGAGTGTAAATTTCAGCCATTTTTGTCCTCACCATTTCCAGACTGATTGGTTTTTTTGATACGTGGCGGTCGCAGCCATTCGTTTCCATTTCTTTCGTTGTGGGGTTGAGAAAGTCAACCGCGTGATATCCGGACGGCCCCCGGCAACACTGTCCGGACGCACCTTCGCTGGTGCGGGCTCACGCGGTGCGGCCGTCGACGGATCGCTTGCTTTCCTGACAGATCTGCCTTCAGGTGCGGGAGTTGTAAACCGTGAAGGGAGCGGCTTCTCCCGGCGCCGTGCCACGGTAGAACTGTCGCAGATAGGGCTCCACCAGCCCGGCCAGCTCCCGCCGTTCCATTTCTCGGCCCGACAGGGGCCTATCCAGCGCGGCTTTGATTTCCCTGAACAGGGCTTCCTTGTCCACCTTGGTTGGGTGCCGTTCCCGGAGTACGACTTCGCCGTCCACCAGCACGGTGTCGACGTCAATGCCCCGTCCCCGGTGCACCAGGGCGTCCACCACCGATACCCGCGGATCCAGATACGGCTCTTCAATGTTTCGCAGGTCCATCAGCACCATGTCCGCCCGTTTCCCCGGTTCCAGGGTGCCGATCCGGTCTCCGAACCAGCTGGTATAGGCTCCGTTGACTGTAGCCATCTCCAAGACCTGGTAGGACGTGGGAGGCTCCAGATCGATCCCGGGCACGCGGTGGAGCTTCAGCACTAGTCGCATCTCCTGGAACAAGTCCTTGTCGTCGTTCAGGCCAGCCTCGTCGCTGCCGATAGCCACCTTGATTCCCGCCGCCAGGATCCGGCCCAAGGGGGCTATCCCGCTTTGCAGTCGCAGGTTGGAGCTGGCGTTGTGGCAGATGTTGGTGCCCGTGGCGGCCATCAATCGCAGGTCTTCCTCCGTGGCCCAGACGCTGTGGCCGCACGTCACTTCGGGACCCAGGAACCCGAGGTCATAGAGGTGCTGTAGGGGAGTCTTGCCGTAGGCCGTGTGGCCGTAAAGCTTCTGGTACACCGTTTCCTGTAGGTGGATGTGTATGCCGGTCCGGTAGCGTCCCGCCATCTCCTTCAGCGCAGTGAGCAACTCGTCGGAGCAGCGGTGGACGTTGCTGGGGGCCATGGTCACCTGCACCCGTTCGTACTGGTTGTTGCCGTATTTCCGGCATATCTCTTCCAGGACGGGCATCACCTCGGCCGCGGGCCAATAGCTGGGAGCCATGAACGACCGGTACCGTTCTGCCAGGTCCGAGGGCATTTGGGCGGCAAAGTCGGCCTCTCCGCCGCTGGAACCGGCCACCATCGAGTTCTGGTCCACCACTGAGGGAGCGTAGGAGACCCTCATTCCGGAAGTCTGGTAGGCGCTTATCACCTTGTCGGCGATCTCTAGGCTTACCGGTCCGTATCCCCGCCCGGGCGAGTGTATCGCCTGCACCGTAGTGGTCCCCGTCTCGATCATCTGGACCGCACCGTAAAGTTGGTCCAGGTAGGGGTCGATCAACCGCGTGCCGATGCGGGCCAGGCTCCACATCTCCAACGGCAGGTCGGGCGCCCCCATCTGGAAGGGGGTGAGGCCGACGTGGAAGTGGTCGTTGACTAGGTTGTGTTGACATTTCACCGTAGCCAGATGAGAGCGGCGGTGAAATGCAGGAAGCCCAGGTATCTGGTGTCCAGCTTCTCAAACCGGGAGAAGATCCGGCGATAGTGCTTGATCTTGTTGATGAAGCATTCCACCAGATGACGCTCCCGGTACAGATGCCGGTCATAGTCGGCGGGTGCCTTGCGGTTCGAGCGGGGCGGAATGACCGGCATCATACCCAGTTCCAGGATGTGCTGGCGAAACTCCTGGGCATCGTACCCTTTGTCGGCCAGTACGTGCTCGCCAGCATAACCGGCGATCAATTCCTCCGCCTGGGTGATGTCGTGCTGTTGCCCTCCGGTCAGTATGAATCGCAAGGGGTTGCCCAAGCCGTCCACGCTCACGTGAATCTTGGTGCTGAACCCGCCGCGGCTCCGGCCCAGGGCCTGGGCAGCCTGGCCACCCTTTTTGGGGGAGCTCCCGCCGCGCAAGGGTGCGCCCGGACCACCGTGCTGTCGATGATCAGGTATTCCAGATCCGCGTCGTCGCAGAAATGTTGATGCATTTGTGCCCAGACACCTTGGTCAGTCCAACGGGCGAATCGTTTGTAGACGCTGTTCCAGTTCCCGTATTCGGCTGGCAGCAGTCGCCATTGGGCCCCAGAGCGGTTAATCCATAAGACGGCCTCGACAAAACGCCGGCAATCCGCTTCCTGGCCAACGTACAGGCCGGTGCAGCCACGCAAGAAATCGAGAATCCTAGCCCACTGTTCTGGTGATAATCTGATGTTTGACATACAGCCATTATAATGAAATGTCAACAGAACCTAGTCCTGGCATGACGATGTGGTTGTCGGAGCCAATGACTTCGGCGTCGGGATGCTGGCGGCTGAGTTCCCGATAGTCACCCTCCGCTTCAATCAGTCCGTCCCGCTGGAGCACCGCCCCGTCGGCGACAACGTCCGCCGATCGGGGGCCGGTAACCTTGCAGACGACGTGCTTGCCCCGTATCAGAGATAATGTCATTGCCGCCTTCCCCAGCGGGTGTCCCGCATCATTCTGCGCGAAGTTGGAGCATCTCGTACTGCATTCTACACATTCCTGGTGCGCTCAGAGAGGCGGCATATGCGAGAACCCGTCTTTGTCAAACCCTTGCGCCTCAGGCGGGACGGAATGACGGGATAACCGAATGATCCTGACCGTCATCCCCACCCCCAGGAACGTGGGGAACGAGGCAACGGCTAGGCCGTCGGGGGATTGCGCCGATACCAATCCACAATCTCCGAGCCGGTAGCGGCCCACACGCTGCCCCGGCGCATGATGCGCCCCAGCGCTCGGTCGAGATAGCCGATGCGGAAAGGCTGGCCGATGAGCCAGGGATGCAGGTTCAGCGCCATCAGACGTCCGTTTTGCTGTCCGTCCTCGTACAGAGTTTCAAAACTTTCTTCGATGAGCTGTTGATACCGCCCGATGGTCACCCTCCGGTCCCAGAGGGCTGCCACGTCGTCCAGCTCCGCCATCACGGGCAGGGCGAACATCTCCCCGTGGGGGCTGTGCATCGGGTAGGGCTGCTCATCGTTGACCCAATCGCAGACGTAACGCAGCCCGGCCTCGGACAACAGTTGCGGAGTGCGGGCGGACTCCCCGTATTCCGGCCCCAACCACCCGGCGGGGGCGGTGCCGGTGGCGCGAGTCAGAGCAGCCACCGATTGGCCGATGTATTCCCGCTCTGCATCCTCGGACATGTTGCTGGTAATCATGCGCGACAAAGATACGCCGTGGCCGATGATTTCAGCGCCGGCGTCCAGGCAATGCCGCACCAGGTAGGGATAGTTCTCGGCGGTCATGGCGTCCATTGCAATCGTGACCTTTATGCCGTGCTTCTGCAAGGTGTCCAGCACGCGGAAAATACCCACCCGATGCCCGTATTCCCGATGGGACAGCCTGGCGTAGTCCGGGAAGTCCCGGGCGCTCAAACCGCCGGCGAAAGGCGTGGTGAAGCTGTCGGCCGGCGGATCCCATTCCGGGTGATCGAGATTGACGATAACGCACAGGGCAACCCGCGCATTATCGGGCCAGCGCAGAATCCCCCTTTTGTTGATGGGCGACCAGTCGTAGTGCCCGTGGTCCATCCCGAAGCGCCGTTCTGCGGGCATCTCTTCACCTCCTCTTTGTAGCCGGTAGGCTCTTTGCGGCCAGTTAGGGTCTCATTTCAGGTGGTGTGGTCGCGACGCCGGGGCAACCCTGGTGATTGCCCCAACGCCCTATGCACGCCTCACCATAGGGGCGATTCATGAGTCGCCTGCGCCTAACTGCCAACTCTGCCAGCCCTTGCTCAACCGTTCAATCGCGCCGCGTGGGCCACCGACTGGTCGTAATAGTTGGCGATGTAGTAGTCCGCTATGTCGTCCGCCGTGGTCTGCCAGACCCCGTCGTGGGACATGATGTAGCCCAGCACTTCGTCCAGATACCTGGCCCGGTGGGGCTGGCCGATGAGATAGGGATGGAGGGCGATGCACATTACCCGTCCGCTCTGGGCGCCTTCCTGATAGAGCTGGTCGAACTGGGCCTTGCAAATCTCGGCAAAGTAGTCGCCCTCGTAGTGCTGCCGGAACAGCGGTGCGTCGTTCAGCTCGATTGAGTACGGCACCGAAACGAGCTTGCCGGTCTTAACCTTGATGGGCACGGGCTGATCGTCGTGCATCCAGTCGGTATGGTAAATGAGGCCAGCCTCGGCCATCAGGTCCGGGGTGCGGTCAGTGCCGGATATGGCCGGCCCCAGCATCCCTTTGAGCTGTTTGCCGGTGAGCCGTTTCAGGGTGTCGATGGTGTCCCGGTAAAACTCCCGCTCCTGCTCTTCGGTGTAGGTGTTCAGGTAGCGGGTGTTGTAAATGCCGTGGCTCATAAAGTCCCAGTTGCGCTCCACCATGGCCTCCCCGATTTCGGGGAAATGCTCCAGCACGGCCAGGTTCAGGGACACACAGCAGCGGATGTCGTGCTTGTCCAGCACGTCTACCATGCGCCAGAAGCCTACCCGATTGCCGTAGTCCCGGTAGGCATATTGCTGAACGTCCGGATAGGGAGTGCGCGGCCAGGGGTCGCGCTGCCCGTCGAATTCAGGTTCGTATTCGTAGTGCTCGACGTTGGGAGCAATCCACAACGCCACTCTGGCGTCGTTGGGCCACTTGATGATGGGCCGGTCGATTATGGGGCTGTAATCTACGCGATTCGGCGCCAAAGCCATGACGAAACCTCCCTCTGTGGTAGGACAATTGATACCCGTGCGAGCGTTCCGATACAGTTTCCGACAGTGTAATCAGCAAGGTTTGACCCGTCAAACGACTGACGCGGCATAGAAAATCGCGAAACGCATGCCCACGTGTTGGTGTGGCCGCATCCCTGCCGCAGGCGGGCCATCTGAAGGAGCTTCAACCCGCTGGTGTAAAGTGGGGCCTGGACCCAGTTGCCGAAAGCAAACCACAAGCCCAAACGACAGGAGGATAGCCATGACAGTGCTGGCGGACTATGCGGACAAATACGAGACGGTCAGCGTGCAAAGGGAGGACGGGATTCTCCAGGTGACGTTTCACTCCGGGGACGGGAGTCTGCTTTGGGGCGAGGCGTCCCACCGGGAACTGGGTTACGCCTTCGCCGACATCGGTGCGGACCCGGACAACCGGGTGGTCATCCTCACCGGTACCGGTGACGACTACTGCGCTGGTTTCGAGCCCAACCGTCCCACTCGGCGAATGCCCAGGGACTGGGACAAGACATACTGGGAGGGCAAACGGCTGTTGACCAACCTGCTGGAGATCGAAGCGCCGATCATCGGCGCAGTCAACGGCCCGGCGACCATCCACGCCGAGATTCCGGTGATGTCCGACATCGTCCTGGCGTCGGAGACGGCTACCTTCCAGGACGCTCCCCACTTCCCGCGCGGCGTGGTGCCCGGCGACGGCGTCCACGTGATCTGGCCCCTGGTGTTGGGACAGAACCGAGGCCGGCACTTCCTGCTGACCGGGCGGACTCTATCGGCCACGGAGGCGCTGGAGCTTGGCCTGGTGGCCGAAGTGCTGCCCCGGGACGAACTGCTGCCACGGGCTTGGGAAGTGGCCCGGCAATTGGCGGAAAGGCCGCCTCTCACGTTGCGCTACACCCGCGTTGCCCTCACTCTGCAACTGAAGCGACAGATGCAGGATATGCTGGGATACGGTCTGGCCATCGAGGGCCTTGCCGCAGTCGATGTATCGCTCTCGCAAGGCTAGTGCCGGGCTAAACGGTTGTTTCGGGTTCAGGCCGGCATCCAAAAAACGCGTTCTCAAGTGTATTCACGGGATCGTACGACGTCGAGTCCCTTTTGGTCTGAAAACCCGTGACAGCCTGTTTTTGAGGCCTGTTCGGCGATCCTGTGGGACTATCGGACAGCCGCATTGCTCCGTTTGGCGGCGCGGTTGCTATGTTCGGGTCGAAACCGATGGCGGAGCGGCTTCGGTGCCCCGCCTAAAATCGGCGGTCTCTGAACTGTCGAGGCTGGGCTTGGGCGTCTTCCGCAGCGCCGCACAGCCTCCCTGTATTGGCCGAGTGGGTTTCCCTTCTGTAAAGGGCAGCAGCAGAGTGGTGCCACATCTTTGCGGACCGGTTGGTGATCCTCACCGGCAAGGGCGACGCATTCGTGTTTCAGCGAGAATAGAAATCGCGCCGGGCGGGTTTGACGGGGGTTGCGCGGCACGCTTGCCCGGCACAACGATAGCAAAACCGTGAGCACCGACGGGAAGCTGATGCTCCAGTGAAACGAGATCTTATTCCAAGAAACCCGCTTCGGAAACCGATGCCAATTGATGGTAGAGCGAGGTCGTCTCGTGGTCCAACTGATCGACGCGATCACCGCAATGCACTCGGAAATCTGGAACACAACGGTGGCGTTGGTCGGTCTCGTGGCAAGCATGGAACAAGAACTAGCATTGACGGATTTGTACGAGGCACAGCGACTACAGGGGAACAAGCTACTCGCCAATCAACAGTCCATGAGTTGGTCGCGCGCTAACGGTGACCAACTTGTTGAGGCGATGAAAGAGTGCCGCAACCTTAGGCGGACGCCACTGGACAAAATCGAGAACCGTCACGTTGAGGTTCGTTCTGGGAGGGTAGATGGTCCGTTGGACCGGTCCCGCTCGAGTAGTACCTGCGGGCGTGTCTAGAGAATAACCCGGGGCCTCTGTCGTTATGACAAAGGCCACCGCTGTTCTCGCAGCGCCAGTCTCCTTGACCGAGGCTTGTCCGTTTTGTTGGTGGGTCTCGACGGCGACGGGCCACCGTTTCACGGCGACCAGTTCCGTAGGGCTGACGCTTCCGGCGACGACCCTGACGGCGCCGGTGGGCGACCCGCCAGAGCCGCTGAACAGGTCGGCAACCAGGTATGCTTGGCAGTTCATTCCGTTGCTCCACTATTTTTTAACCATGGCGTCCAACTGGTGAACTACGGCCTCCGTCCTGCAATAGACCGGGTCCCCGGTCTGCATGGAACAGAGCGTCAGGCTGTCCCCATCGCACAGGCAGTTAGATGCGTGGCTACCTGATGACATACAATTCTCAAGGGTTCATTGGCGGCGTTCTTGGACGGCTGGGGTAACTGGAGTTTCAACGGTGTGTCGTCGGATGCTAAAAATGGGCACGTGTGCCGGGAGATACAGATGAACCGCTTGCGATTGCCGCCTCTATTAGCCCATGCATTGGCTTGATTCGCGTTTTTCGGAGTAGTCTTTTGGCCCTTGTGATACTCGAGGACCACCATAACGGAGCTCCCGAATGGCATTTCGAGGATGGTAATCGGCGACAGCCCGGGCCCCTTGATGCGATACCTTGGACCGGAAGAAATAATGCTGCTGCTGATACCGGTAGCACTTAGAAACTATCTCAAAACTTCAGTCGCCATCGGCGCCGGTACCAGAGCAGAGCGCACGCCAACTGGATCAGGCCCAGGTAGTTGGATGCCTTCTTGTCGTAGCGCACCAAGATTGCCCGGCACTTGGATAACCAGGCCAAGGTGCGCTCCACCACCCAGCGGCGAGCCGGATAACGTTTCACCCCTTGGGCGTCCAGTTTCTCCTCGCTGATTCGCCGGATGTGTCCCAAATACCCGTGAGCCGCCACGGCCTGCCGTCCCGTTGGATTGTCGTATCCTTTGTCCAAGCACAGATGCTTGGCCTCTGCGTCACCACCATGAGGAGCCTCCACCACTACGCTTTCCAAGGTGGCCGCCAGCAGCTTGGTGTCGTGAACATTGGCGCCGGCCACCACGCTCAGTGGCCCTCCACTCCCGTCAACCAGGACGCTTCGCTTGCGGCCTGCCTTGCCCATAGCGCAGTCCGCAGCCTGCCATTCCACAGCTCCCAATTCCGCGCACTCCTCGATCAACACCGCCCAGATACGCTCCAATACCCCCAGTCGCACCCAGCGCTGGAAGGTTCTGTGGATGGTGCTGTCGTCTCCCAGTTCCCCAGGCAGGCGGTTCCAGTGGCAGCCCGTGCGCATCCGGAATATTATGCCGTCCAGGATTCGCCTGGGATCAACACGCTTGCGCCCCGTGGACTTGGGTGGGTCCATTTCAAGAATGACCGGGTGAATCTGCTCCCACAAATCATCCGAGATTTCCCATAGCGTTGGCAGGGTCTCACGCTTTTCCGTCATCATCCACCACCACACAAGTTTCCCCTATCCTAACCCAACCGGATTTGCCTCCTCCTTTTTAGCCGCTTCCTGTTTTGAGATAGGTTCTTAGAACCTGTCTACAATCTCTAAAATATGTTAAGTTGAGGCTATTATCGGGGGAGGGGTAATCATGTCTCATTCTTATCCCAGCGACATCAGTAGGGAGCAATTCGCCCGTATTCTGCCCACGCTGGAATCGGCCCGACGCCGGACCAAGCCCCGCATCGTGGACTTGTATGACGTTTTCTGCGGCGTGCTGTATCTCCTGAAAAGCGGCTGCCAGTGGCGAATGCTGCCGGCGGACTTCCCCGATTGGCGCACTTGTTACAAGTATTTCCGGCAATGGAGCGAGCGGCCCGACCCGGAGCAGGATTCCATTCTGGAACAAGTCCTAAAAAAAATCGGTTGGCGAGGCCCGACAAAGCAATGGGAGGAAAGAGCAGACCAGCTTCTGTATCGTGGACTCCCAGAGCGTCAAGAACACGGACACCGCCGAGCAGAAGGGCTATGACGCGGGCAAAAAGGTGTCCGGAATCAAGCGTCATATCGCGGTGGACACGCAAGGATTGCCCCATGCGATACAGGTGACTACCGCCGACGTTACCGATCGGGCTGGGGCTTTGGCTATGTTTGACGAAAACCGGGCCGACCTCAACCGGGTCCAGAATGTGTTGGTCGACGGTGGTTACACCGGGAAGCCCTTTGCTGCTGCAGTGCAAGGCATATTGGGAGCCTCGGTGGAAGTGGTGAAACGCAGCGAACTGCACACCTTCGTGGTGCTGCCGAAACGATGGGTGGTGGAGCGGTCTTTCGCCTGGCTGGAAAAGTGCCGCCGGCTCTGGAAGAACTGTGAAAGAAAGCTCAATACCAGCCTGCAAATGGTGGTGCTTGCCTTCGCAACGCTAATCCTGAGAAGATTGTAAACAGGCTCTTAGAGGCCGTTGCATCTCCAGCGGTCGCATTTAAAAGATTACCGACGAATACGACGACAAGAAACCACGCTGTTCATAGGTGGTTCAACTTCATTGCGGGCTTCTCACCGGAACTGGTGCAAGCCTCCGTTGGAGCGGGCGTAAGCGCGCCAAGCATTGGAACACGGTTACTTGATCCGTTCTCGGGTTATGGCACGGCACCGTTGGCGGCACGGCTTCTCGGCCTGTCAGCTGTGGCCTACGAACCTCATCCTTTCTTCGCGTTTATTAGCGAGGCAAAAGCAAATAGTCCCAGCTATTGGACTGACCTTCCGAGCATTCATACTGCGCTTGTGCAAGGAATATCGCGTCGAGATTCACATGGGATTGCAGTCTCCGAATCCGCTTCGGCGTTCCTTGGCAAGATGTTCCATAAAAATGACCTTTGTGCCTTATATTCTGCGCGCCGAGAGCTGGACGAGCGCGGTTTCGGTGCCCATCCACTGGCCGTGCTGATTCTGTCCCGCATACTAGATTATTGCTGTTTTGCGGCGACGGATGGCATCTACAAAGCACCCACTTCCTCAAAGCGTGCACTAACTCCGAATGAGGCGCTCGACAAAGTTTTGGGTACGCTGGTCAATGATGAGTACGAGGCCCAGCTTGAAGGAGGACCTGTGCTCATCTACGAAAAGTCGTCTGAGTGCATGGATGAACTCGGCGACGATTCTATAGACATTGTGGTCACGTCTCCTCCATATCTGAACAATTTTGATTTCGCTGAGATGACTCGGATGTATCTCTATTTTTGGGATTTTGCATCATCATGGGACGAAATTACTACTCGTGTGAGAAGTCGACTGATCATTAATACAACGACCTCCTTGAAAGGACACAAAGACAAACAATCGCAACAAGCCTATCGCAATACCTTGCCGGAAGAAGTTCGTCGTGCCGCCGACATCGCCGTTGAAAGCCTTTCGATACGCCGTAAGAATAGAGCAGGTAAAAAGGAGTACAATTTTCTTGTCTATCCTTACCTGAGTCAGATGCAACAGGTCTTGCGCGAGACCCGCCGTGTCCTCAAGCCAGGGGCATCTTTTCACATGATGGTTTCTGATGCCGCCCTCTACGGTGTCCACCTCCCAGCACCTCAATGGCTTGCGCAGATCATGACCGAGTGCGGGTTTCTTGATGTCCAGTGTGAAATTGTGCGCCCGCGAGGCCATCGGTGGATATTGGATAAACGGGAAGGTTCACCGGAAGGATTGGGAGAGTATTATGTCTTTGGGAGAGCCGGCTAGTGCAGACCCTGTATCAACTCGCGGATTCTGAAATTCGATCTTGTATCGATGACTACTTGGTTCTTGCGGCAGACACGAACGGATTTACGTCTGTTTCAGTAGATGCGGTAAGTACTCCTCGCAAGGCCGTTATCCTGCTCGCCGGTATCAATGCTCCATTCGAGGATTCTGACCCCGAGGCCGTGGTGCGAGAATGGGAACGACGCAAGGCCATTGCCGTGGATATTGAAGCTGGTATTACCGCAGGAGTTTATGTGAACATCCGTGGAACGGGTGTTCTCTATCTCGACGAAGTTAAGGCTGGAACAGATGGATTCCGTAACTGGTCGCCTGACTTCATACGAGAGAACCCGCACACTCTGCCGCTGCTTCAACATCTGGCGGGCGTCTTCAGCAAGGCAGCCTTGAAAAAGCAGGTCGGAAGCGTTTCCGATAATAATATCTCACGTCCCGCTGCGATCCGTTTGGCCTCTTTGCTGGAGAGCCGGATAGTACCTGAAGATGTGCGTGAAGGTGAGATTTTGCAGCGTCTTGAGTCAACGCTCGAGGGCATCGTCCGAGACCTTGTCGGTCGAGTCATGCTCGAATCGATAGTGGAGAGTGCGCTTAAGAAGGCAGGCGTACCTTACAAATGCGAGCATGAGTATTCTAAACTGTCGGGAGTGGTTTATGACCATCGAGCGGATTTCATAGTTCCAGATGAGACGTCACCGAAAGCATTCATTGAGGTCAGAAAGTCGTCATCACGTCACGCCTCGTTATATGCCAAGGACAAGATGTTTTCTGCTATCAACTGGAAAGGTAGGCATCGAAAGATTCTGGCGATCCTCGTTGTTGACGGCGAATGGACTTCTGAAACGCTGAAAGTGATGGCCGAAGTATTTGACTACGTTGTGCCTCTGCGTCACGTGAATGATCTCGCGCACACAAACAGCCAGTATCTTGCGGGTGACAATTCTAAGCTCAAGTGGCTGATCGATTTCAGAGTTACACCCGCCAGTTGAGACATTTCCGTTGTTTCAGGGCAGTCCTCTTCTTTGTTAGGTAGCGGAGGAGCGCTCATGAAGACCAACGCCTCCAACAGTAGGCAATGAGTTACGAGAGCATGACGGAGCAAGAGGCGGCATTGGCGATAGATTCTCGCCGCTATGGGCCTCCGTCAGGTCAAATGCGTCGAGGATTGGTGTCTTTCGCCTGCGTCGCCGTCTCGGTGGTAGTGGCGGTATTTAACTTGGCCGCATCCCCAGCATACCTTTGTCCAGTACTGGGCCTGTCCCGCGTCAACCGCAATTATAAATACCGAAGTGCTGATCCGGCGGATTCGCCGCGGGTATAGCGGCCGACCATGCCGCCGCCCTGTTTCCAACGACCCTGGCGTTCGATCTCGTGGGTGGGTGCGCCGTTCTGGGCCATGCGACGAGCCATGCCCACTCGCCCGCTGTGCCCGCTGAAGAACTCCCAATCCGCCAATCCGGCGGCTTTGGCGATTGCCTTCACCCGCCGGGCGATCTGCGACTCGGATAACCCGAACACCTTCACCTCACCGCCAGCACCCGCCGGCCGGATGGCGTCCAGGGCCTCCATGGCGGCGGGGGTGATGGCCACCACTGCGCCAGCAGCCTCCACGTCGGTCTTGGAGCGAATCACGGTGATGCGGCCGCTGCCATCGTCCCAGCGTTGCACGTCGCCCCAGGTGAGAGATGAAGCCTCGGAGCGGCGCAATCCACCGTCGGACAGCACGGCAACCAGGGCCAGATCAAACTTGGCCCGCTCGGCGGCCCGCGCAGGAGTCTCGATGCCACGGCCGCGCGTGCGGGGTTGGACAGCAGTGAGCCGGATCACGGCCAGCAGTCGGCGGTGAGGGCGCCAGCCTGGCGCTGGGGTTTCGAAAGGCGTCTTCCCCATCCTTTCAATGAGGCGCGCACTCCCGGGTCACGGCAAGGTGATTCCAGCTTGGCCCACTCATGGGCCTTGGCGGTAGCGCTGGCGGCGAGGCGTATGGTGGCAATGCTGGCGCCATCACCGGCGCGGACGGCCAGGTAACGCGCGAGTGTCAACGGTTCCGCCGGCAGGGAGTGCAGGCCCAGCGAGTCGCACCAATCAACGAACAACCTCCACTGGGCGCTGTAGACACGCCTGGTGTTGTCGGAAAGGACGGACTCCAGGGCGTCGGCCACCCCCTGGTCGGCGGCGCGCAGGGCCGGCGCAGCGGCCGGCGGGCGGGGGACGATCTGCGGGTCGCTGGCGGTGGTAGTCATGAGGGTCTCCAGTTGGGCGATTTCGGCGGGTGAAAGCTGCGCGATAACTCATCTTCCGTAGCAAGGATGGGATGGGGTACTACTGGAGCTGATCAGCCTGTCTGGGGATCGGCGATTTAGGGTAGTTGAAACCTTACGTTGGGACGGTTCATTCCATGTGTGAGGTGAGCTGCTCCGTGTCGCCCGCCGGTCTCTCGAACGGGAGTAGCTTGAGCGGATTGTGGCCGGTACAATTTCTAACGCCACGATCCGGCGATCAAGCTGCCCGTGTGGCCCACTTTGCCGCCGCCGATTACAGTCCACTTTACCGCCGCCGTTTACATTGGCCACGGGTGACTGGTGAGCATGATCCGCTCCCACCATGCCGCTGATTAACGACAATTAGTCCTACCTGTCACAGTACCGGTCCATTGCTGACAATGGGGTTTAGATTGGACGCGACTCCGGATTACAAATACCCATGGCGCGCAATCGATGACAGTTGAGTGGTGTCTGGCCAGCGTTGTCAGTTTATACTCCGTCCTAACGTGAAGAGAAGCGACGATGGCGAAGACGATCTATCTGGCCAATCCCTACGGTTTCTCCCAGCAGCAGAAAGCGACCCTGCTTCCGCCGATAGTGGCGGCGCTGGAAAGCCTTGGGCTTGAGGTGTGGGAACCCTTCGCTCGCAACAACCAGGAGAATTTCGCGGAGGCGGGCTGGGCCTATCGGATCGGCCAAAAGGACTTCGCCGACGTGGTCAACTCAGATGCCACCTTTGCCGTGGTCAACGGCGTGCCACCCGACGAAGGGGTGATGGTAGAACTGGGTATGGCCATCGTCCTGGGCAAGCCCACGTTCCTGTTCCGTGACGACTTCCGCCGCGCCACTGACAGCGAAGAATATCCCTTGAACCTGATGCTGTTCACCGGGATGCCTAAACACGGTTGGCAAGATTACTATTACACAGCACTGGATGAGATCACCGCACCTGAGAAGGCACTGGCCCGGTGGGCGCGGTCTGAATGACGTCTGTTGATGCAAGACGCTGAGCCTTGCTCATGACAACGAGGAAAGAACAGATTCAAATGGCGTTGGGGTAGAAGAAACAACATGAGTATCGAAGCGAACACACCGTGATGCTGGCACCTCAGTCGCTGTGCTCCAATCTCATAACGATTGGCAGCAGTGGGTGAGCGCAGGCCGCACCCTAAACTGGATGATGCGTGCCCCGCTACTCGACTGGTTAGATCTGTACGGCGAAGAACGTGGCTATATGTCGGAGAAAGATGGGCCGGAATATGACGCCCGTCTGGATTTCCTGCCCTTCATTTTCAAACAGGGACGGGCTTTCGAAGACGGTATCTTTCAGTTACTGCAAGAACGGTATCAGGTGTCCGTAATTTCACATAACGGCGCGGAAATCCGCGAACTGGCTAAACCCGGATCCACCGAGGGAAGAAGCTAGGGCAGCGGAACTGGGAATAAGGGACATGGAGGCGCGATGGTCCCGGTAGATTTCGGACAGTTGGTGCCGGGTGGATATCGGTCAAGCTGGCCTCATAACTGGAGGTGTTGACCCATGCGTTCTCTTGATGATCTAGCTCACGCGATTGACGCTGCGTCAGATGAAGGCGATGAAAGATCGTTACGTCAACTTGGCGATGAATGTGAAAGCCGATTGGATACCGCCGAAGGCACTGACCGGATTGTCCTTCTTTACTACCAGTCCAACACGTACTATGGCCTTGTCTCGCTCAAACAGGATGGAGCCACTGACGTTTGGGACTGGGAACAATCCGACGGTGTAAAAAATCTCCTCTGCCTACGACGGGCCATCAACGAACCGGCTTTTGGGTCGATAGACCCAGTCGTCGCCTGCCAAATCCGGACTAATCTCGCGAATCGTTTGAATTCCCTAGGCCGTCCGGTCGCTGCTAATGAGCAATGGTTGAAAGCGCTGGAGGTCCAACCTCATTTTGCCAAAGCCCTCGGCAACCGAGCGAAAGGAATGGCGTTTTTTGCAAGTACGCTTTATGACCCCGGTCATAGGGTCATGTTGTTAGCGGCCGCACGATCTTCATTTGATGCGGCGCTCAACGAATGCGCAGTCTGGGAAAGTGACGACCGCGCCTCAATTGCTCCTGACCTAATCGAGGAGCGCGAGCGTGTCGCCAGATTTCTGACCGAGGTCGAGTACGATGAACAGTTTGATACGAACCAATGGTCATTAGGTAGCACCGATGAAGAGCGTTCGTATCGACGTTGGTGTTTGCACGAGCGTTTGTTCCTGAACCCACTCAATGAAGCCTACACGGAAAGCGTAGCCGCGAGCGACGTTTTACACCTGCCGAGCCACACCTATCGGATCGACGAACCGGCGCGATTTCCGTCGTACTTCAACCTATTGAAGCAAGAGTACGTCAGCGCCCGTTACCGCCTTTATCGAGCGGCGCACCATGATGATCCGGATTTTGTGATGCGCGATGTTCTGATGCTGGAAGGGGATGGATACCAAATCTTGGGGCACTGCACCGAAGATCTACGATCAGCGTTTCGATCCGCTTACTCGATTTTCGACAAAATCGGTCTGTTTTTGAACGACTATTTTCAGGTCGGCCTTAACCCACGCGAGGTTAACTTTCGGAAAATCTGGGTCGAAAAACCGAAAGGCTCTAGCGTCAACCTTCGGCCGATATTCAAAGATCGTCCCAATTGGCCCCTAAGAGGCCTGTATTTTCTGTCAAAGGATTTATTCGATCCTGACCTCGGCGAGGTCTCAGAACCGGATGCGGATGACCTTGACCGACTACGCAATCAGATCGAGCACCGTTTTTTGAGCCTACAACTCTGTCCGCAAATAAATTCTACCGAAGCACACCGGTGGATTACGATCGACGAACTTCAAGACAAGGCTTTACGCCTTTTGAAAATGGCGCGCGAAGCTTTGGTGTACCTGTCACTTGCCATACACCGGGAAGAGATCTTGCGGAACGAAGATTCTGATGATGACGGCCGATTGGTGTTGCCGATGGAGTCAAGGCCGATCGATGTGTTCAAGCGGCTTGAGGTTTTAGAGTGACGGCGATTACTGTACCGGATTCGGTGCCATACCCTCAGTCGCGAACTCCTCACCTCTGGTGGTTCAGTAGTGATCCCTAGACTGTGAGCATAGGCGACAGTCGCCCGACAAAGATTATCCCTGTGGTCAGCGGTAGTCTGTTGGATCGTGACAGGCATCGTAGGTGGTCTGGTCGATGTGTACCCATGTGGTGCCCGGTACCCCTCTCTCAGAAACTAGGCCAAGTTCGAATGGGAAGGCGGATTCGAATTCCAGCGTACGGCCTTGTTCGCTGGCGATTTGTTTTGCCAAGCGAACCGCCGGACCAAAATCCGAGTTTTGGCTTACGATGATTGCCACGTCAAATCACTGTTCATAGGTGGCCCGGATCAAGTCCAAGGCGATGCTGACGTCTACACCCTTCTCCTGGTCGCCAGAGTTCACCCTACCACGGTAGACTTGCACCCCTTGGCTTTCGAGGTGCTTGAGCTTGTTCTTCCAGAAGGTATTCAAAGTTGGTCTGGAAGCGCGGTTCGGTATGCCAGTATAGAAGCGGGTCTCTTCAATGGTTCGCCCGGTCTTCCTGGAGACCAGGGGCTGCGCTAGCTTAACCACATCGTAGCTTGGGTAGTGATACGGCGAGCCCGGACCCCAAGCGTTCTTCGCTAGGTGAAAGAGATTCTGGCCGTCGAACTGGACAAGGGTGCGCATAATAAAAAAACACCCGCCGAGGATGAGGCTAAGCCTCAATCCGACCGACGGGGAACAGATGAACTAATAATACATCAGTATCGACAGATTGTCAATACGATAGGCCGATTTTGGGGGCGATCCTGGAGGGTAAAAGATGCGCGATAAAGCTAATACCAGGGTAGCGACGCTGGACATCGAAAGCGGCCTCAGCGTTGACCTTTCCAGCAGATTCCACATTGACATGCAGGATGCGAGTACGTTGCCGATATTCGGCTGCGACGTATACGGGCGGAACGCCAGGACGTCGAGATGCTCAGAGCGGGTGAGTGGGTAAAATTCCCGCCCACTGGGGGACATCGTTTGGGCAATTAGGCGGTACGGCACCTCGCCGTCCCGGTGTATCGTTACCGTATCGCCCGAAACTGCGACCGCCGCGAAGAATTTTGGACTGCCCGAACCGTCGATTACCTGCCCGTTGGTGATCAACGCGTCTATCATGCTCGGATAATAGTACGAGAGTTGAGGACCGGTGGTCATGCTGAATCTTTTGTCGAAACTGTGGTCGGGGTTGCTTCCTCGACGGAGGCGGTACCTGGATGCGGCCCAGTACAACGTCCATCCGCCGGACCTCACTTTTCTGACGGACGTCGCTCCCGGCCGGTGGGTTGAGAGTGCCTTGGACGCCTCCTTCGCAACGATGGGTTCCCTGGTCCCCGGCGGTTACGATGCCTACGCTCGCGTCCTCCACCCCGCGCGGGACGCATCGTACAACCCGGTGAGGTGGTCGGCGGTCGCGGGATGGTCCGGGCGCGGGTACCACCCGCTGATGTCATTCGAGGGCATCAGCCTTCCTGCCGATGGCTACGGTAGCGGCGCGCGCCCGTGGGACGACGAGCCGCAACACGGAAGATTGGACGAAGCCGTGGCAATGGAGATGGAAAGCCTCCTCTCACGATTTACTACCACTCCTGATCTGTGCTGTTTCGGAGTTTGGGAAGGCTACGGGCAATACTCAAACGGCGGTACCGTCATGCTCACAGCCGACGGCTGCGGAAGACCGTTGCGTGCACCTCGTGACCTGAAGAGGGCCCAAAGGATCAAGGGCGTGGGTCGGAACTATCTTCTCTACCAAGGCAGGCTGGAGCAAATCGCTGGGTTTTACACCAATTTCCGCTCCAAGCCGCCTAATATTTGGTGGCCGGCCGACCGAGCCTGGTTCGTCGCCACCGATATCGATCTGGACTCCACCTATGTGGGTGGCAGCGTGGAGTGCATTGAGGCTCTCCTCGGGCACGACGTTCTGGAAGCAGTTCCGGCCAACCGCGAAGCGTCGGTCGCGATGACGGCGGACGCCATCAATCTGGGCGATCAATCCTGACACCGGAGCAGGCCCATTAACGCGGTTGCGTCAGCCGTGATCGCATTGCCTCAATAAAACTGTTACCCGACGCAAGTGGTTGCCTCAAATAGGATGCTATCGAACGGAGCGGTTTACGTAATGACCCCTGTGCGAACCACGGCGGGTATCAATGCGGTCTTACCCGATTGCGTAACGGTTGATGTTCGAACCGTTTTGCGGAGCAGCATTTCGACGCTTCCGAAGTGTTACGGGGCTTTAAGATGTCAAGGGCGGCCGAAAAATGTACCATTGGGGCGATGCCTGATGGCCACAGCCCGGCTGGTGGGGGTCCCACCTGGGAAATGCGGCCATCGTTGGAGTTGGCGGGCTGCTAATTGGAGGCAGAAACTATGATCAAATACGAGGTGGCGCTTTCGTTCGCTGGCGAGCAACGGCTCTATGTAAAAGAAGTGGCGCGCACACTTCAGAGCCGTGGGGTCTCCGTATTCTACGATGAATTCGAGACGGTTCAGCTCTGGGGGAAACACCTCGCCGAGGAACTGCAGTCGGTATATGAAGAACGCGCGTTCCTGGCGGTAATGTTCATATCGGCTGATTACGTCGAGAAGATGTGGCCCCGACATGAGAGGATAGCGATCCTTAGCCGCGCCGTTGAGGAACGCGGAGTATATGTGTTGCCGGTGCGCTTTGACGACTCGGAGGTACCGGGATTGTCCAGGGACCTGGACTACCTTCGCGCGGAAAACTACTCACCCGCGGAACTGGCGGCCATGATTGCCGAGAAACTCGGCATCGAGCCATTTCAGGGCAAGGCGTCCGACGTGCCGCCTCCGCAGATGACCTCGCTTTCCGGAGAAGCGGTTTTCAACTACGCGAACCATAACGGTCGCTACGTCATCGGCCGCGGGAAGTTGGAGTTCGAAACGAAGTGGGACAAAGCGTCCAACACCTCCATCCATGTCTACAATGACCCGCCATTCATTTACGGCGTCGCGCTGGGTCGCCAGGATTGGACAGACATCGACCAGGTGACAAACGCTGCTTCGTTGGACTACACCTCACACGTCCGGACGTAACAGTTCAGACTTGGTGAGGTGAATTGGCCGAAGGCGGGCTGCCAGACGCTGGCACGGGTGGCGGCGGTTATGTCATATACAGGGAGTGGATACCGAAATTGACCTGACCACCGCCACCCGCGATGTCCTCATCGCCATCATCGCCCAACTGCAGGCCACAGTTCTGGAACAGCAGCGGGTGATTGAGCGGTTGCAGCGGCGGATTGCCGAACTGGAAGGCCAGGCGAAACCGGGCGGCCCGCTCCGAATGCCCGGCCTCAAGACGAAATCGGGCCGGAAGCCCCCAGCGCAGCAGCCCAGAAAGCAGCGACGCCACGGCTTCGCCCGCCCGCGCATGACACCGACCCATCGGGTGGAGCACGTGATGGAGAACTGTCCCGATTGCGGCGCCCACCGGTCCGGCGGCTGGATCCAGCGCACTCGGGAAGTCATCGAGCTGCCGGTGGTTCCCGCGCAAGTCACCGAGCACGTCTACATTGCTCGGACTTGCCCGGCCTGCCGACGGCGCTGCACACCTCCGGCGGAACTGGACAGCGTGGTCCTGGGCCAGCAGCGTCTCGGCGTCAACCTGCTCAGCCTGATCGCCACGCTGCGGGAAGAGGGGCGGCTGCCCATCCGCAGCGTCCAGTGGTATCTGGACACCGTGCATCAGTTGCGCCTCAGCGTGGGGGCCATCGTGAGCGCCATCCATCGCACGGCGCAGCGGGCCCAACCGGCAGTGGCCGCGATCCTGGACCGCATCCGCGCCAGCCCAGTGGTCCACGCCGACGAAACCGGCTGGCGTCAGAGCGGGGCCAACGGCTACGTGTGGACTTTCAGCACCCCCACCGAGCGCTACTTCCTGCGGCGGGGTCGGGGCAAGGCGGTGGTGGACGAGGCGCTGAGCGATGCTTTCTCCGGAGTGCTGGTCAGCGATTTCTACGCCGCCTACCACCATTACGATGGCCCCAAGCAGCGGTGCTGGGCCCACCTGCTGCGGGACATCCACGACCAGCGCACCCGCTACCCCAAAGACGCCGCACTGGCCCGATGGGCCGCGGCCGTCCACCAGCTCTATGTCGCAGCCAAAGCCTGCAACCATCACGAGCCATGGCAAAGGCGTGTTGCCCAACTGGCCTGGGAGCGGAAGCTGCTGGCCATCTGCCGCCCTTTCCTGTCTGACCCGTCGGTTGTCCAGGGCAAGCTGTGCCGGCGCATCGAGCGCTTCATCAAGGAACTCTTCGTCTTCGTGGCCGAACCGGACGTGCCGTCGGACAACAACCCGGCCGAACGCAGCCTGCGCCACCTGGTCATCAGCCGCAAGATCAGCGGCGGCACCCGCTCGGAGCAGGGCACCGAGAGCAAGATGACGCTGGCATCCCTCTTCGGCACCTGGCGCGCCCAGGGTCTAAATCCTCTCGCCGCCTGCCGTCAACTGCTCATTTCCCCGCAACTCTGAACTGTTACGTCCGGACTCCCCTGATTGGGCAGATCGTGGTGCTCCGCAACGTGGAGGGTTTCTATGCGGCGGTGCAGGTACTGGAGATTAAGGACGATACTCGGGGCGACGACAGTGATGAATTGCGGTTCCGGTACGCGATCCAGCCCGACGGTTACGACCACTTTGCCATGCTGCGTACCGTATAGTGCGCAGTCCACCTGGCTGTAAACTCCCGTAAGGCAGACGGCACCGCCTGGCGGCCGCCGCAAGGGCCACATTGCGCAATTCGCCGTTTCACAGGATGCTGAGCCCCATGCGACTGCCGGCAACGCAACCCGTGAACGACCCGGCCGGGCTGTGGTCACTGCAGCTGGAACTACTGGCCACGGCGGAGTCCTTGCTGGGGCCCCGCGAGGCTTCAAAAAAGATCTGCCAACCGCGGTTTACTGACGAGGGCCCCCAGCTGCGGAATACCCCAACTCTGGACGGCGCTTATGTGGAATTGAGCCGGAACGGACAGCGTTACTGGCCCACGGTAGTCTTCGAGATGTCCCACGAAACGGTTCACCTGCTTAATCCCATTTCAGGCAACGCGAACAACCTTGAGGAAGGAGTTGCCGTCGCTTTTTCACTGCACGTTCAATCGTCATACGGAATCAGCATACCGGTATCAATGCCGTCATATCTGTACGCTCTGCGGCTGGTCCAGGCACTGCTGGAAGACCCCCTGGCAGCCGCGGCACGCGTTCGCCGTCAGGTGGAGTCCCTCAGTGCCGCTACGCCGCCATGCTTGGCAGAACTGTTTCCTGAAGTTGACGGAGGTGTCCTGGCCAATCTGGCAGGAGGGTTCCTCAGAGGCGCTGGCTGACGAGCCATGGTTGATGATCGTAAACGGCGTTCTCAAGAGCTTGTTGGGAAAGTCGACGACGTGTCGACGTATTCTTTACAACGCCTGTTCGGAGTTCAGGATGTATGCACTGACGATGGAGACGCGTCTCGGTTGACTGGAATACGCGGGCACCATTCCCAATGGCCTATCCTCCCTCAAGTCAACGTTTGCATTGATAGTAGATTCTGAGCCTGGAGGATTTATCCTCCGATTCAGAGTAAGCACCGCTTTGAGGACATTGTGAGCCAACGCAGCCTGGCGACGGCTACCGAATATGATACGGTTTAGAGATGAGCTCCGGCCGGTCGCGATTCGGTATCTAAACCTTTCCGGAGCGGCAGAACTCTCTGAGTGGTGCGCGGGCGTGAAATAGGTCGTGCAGCCCTTGCGTCTCATGGTTCCGGCGATGGGGCGATGGCGAATGACGCGGCGCAATCCGCCAACGATCCGGCGGGCGGATTTCTGCCACCGGTCGTTTACGTAACGGCTATTGTACGAATCGAAAAGGACACTGTGGACGCGAGGGGAGGGGTGATACGTTGCTGAATCTCACGCCCAAAGAGGCCAGCCGCATCTGCATGGATCAGTGCCGAGCGATGTGCTGTCGTGGGCCGTTGATCCTGCGGCTGGAACCTGACGAGGTCGCCGTGTTTCACCGTGAGGCGGTGCACCTGGGTACCACCGCCGATATTTCGCCCGCTGCCGACGGCGGCGGCGATCTGCTGTTCCTGGACCATCCGGGGGAGTGCTGCCCGATGCTGGATCAAGCCACCTTCGCGTGCCGCATTTACGAACAGAGGCCGCGGGTTTGCCGGGAGTTTCCGCGCCGGCCGGAGCCGGGTTGCGCCATTTCCGGTTGGACGGACGACTAAACTAAAGCCAAGGTGGGATGTACATTTAAGTGGCGATGGTGATCAGCTGGGTTGCGCCGGTGAATCCCTCTCATCCGTACTTGGAGAACGACCCGGCTCCGTCGTTTGACCCCCACCATCTGCGCATTTCACCTTGGCTTTAGTTTAGTCGCGAAGGAACGAGTCCTGTCCTGATGTACCGGCAGTTGGGAGGCGCTAACAGTCGTTCATAGCAATGCCATGCGCTCAACGATGGTAACAGACGGTACCTCGTACAACGCGAAATCTCTGAATTATGTGATGACGTAGTTGCTAAGCTTGCGATCCATAAAATCATACGCCCACCAAAACTCACAGTCCAAGGATTCCCGAGCTTCTTGTTGCCATTGCTCCTCCAAGACAACGGCCAACCAAAAGGCCATGCAGAGCGGTTACGAAAGGGTGCCCAGACCGGGGATTATTGTCTCCCGGAAGGTGTCCACCTCGGCCAGCGGCATATCGTAACCGCCCTCCTGGGTGTGGGTTGGAAAGATGAAGACATGGTTGATACCCGATTCGTCTCGGGCCCGCTTCAGTCTGGCCAAGCACTCCTCAGGTGTGCCGAATAGACCGAAGGCATCGCATATTTCGGCTGCCTGAGCGTCGCCGATGCTCTCGGGGATGAAATCGTTGGCCAGGTCGATGCCGGCCTCTCGCAGCCAGACGAGGTTGGAATCGCTGGGGTATTTCAGGTACGGTTGGTCGGGCCGAAACCACTGTTGGGGAAAGCGACGGGCGGCTGGGCCATCAGCCGACACCGTCGTTGGGGTGATGAAGATCGATTGGAAACCTTCGAGGCTGCGTCCGGCCCGCGCCGCTCCGATTTCCAGCCGGCGGCGGGCCGCGTCGATTGCTTTGGGATGGAGGCCGACGAGCAACAGGGCGCCGTCGGCAACTTCACCGGCCAACTCCACCATCCGTGGACCGGCGGCGGTCATGAATACTGGCGTCGGCCGGTCGCTCAAATTGGGCAGCCGGGTTTCGACACCGTTGAATTCCACCAGCTCGCCCCGCAGCAGGCGGCGAATGGTAGCGACGGCCCGGCGCATGGCCTCCACAGTGGCGCGGGGCCGGCCGATATTGCCGACGGCGAGGTAGCCGGGGGCCACGGTCAGGCGTACCCGCTCGGGTGCAATCTCCTCCAGCGAGTGGGCCAGCGAGGCCAGTACCATCGGATGCCGAGTAACCGGGTTCGAGGTCGCAGGGTACAGGGTTAGCCGGGAGGTCCGCTCGGCGGCCAGGGCCAGGGTCAGAAAAACGTCCCGCCCACTGTGCTGATGGTCATGAACTCCAACCCCGGTAAATCCGGCGGCCTCACATCCCGCAATGAAATCCGCGGTCTCTCGGACCGGCAGGCCGACGGGCACCCTGATATCTACTTTCATCTAGCACGCCTACTGTTCGGACCAAATATGAGCGAACCGGGTGGCGACCACCTGCTCATAGGCTACGTCCCCGGAGAGCAGGCCGACATTCCATGAGAACTCGTTGAGGCTGGTTACAGAGGTCGGCGAAATCTCCGCGGCGTAGTAGGGAGTGTCCCGCCGGACCAGGTCCTCGATCAATCCTGCCTCGTCAGGTGGGAACAACCGCTGGCCGACCGCGACAGCCTGAGACGGATCGGCTCGCAGCGCCCGTTGCGCCTCCACGACTGCCCGCACCGCTGCCTCCACTGCGGCGGGGGAGTCTTCAATCAGCCTGTCGGTGGTGACCAACGCCGCGAAGGTAAAGTCCTTCGCCGCCGGCGGACCCAAGCCTCGCCGCGGGTCAAGCACCACGCTGCCGATCCCACTCCGCACCGCCACTTCGGCTCCCATCGCGTTGGCCCAGAACCCGTCGATTGTCCCCCCCTCCAGGGCTCTGGCGGCATGGACGCCGAAGGACACGCCGGCGTCGCCGCTGCCGGGTACCGGCGCCAGCGCCACGTCGTCCGCCGCCGGGTCCACGCCCGCCTCGGCCAGCAACCGGCGCAGTGCGGTGTCCGGCCCGGGGGCCGCTCCGATACGCAAACCCTTGACCGCTGCAACATCCCCTGGCCGGACTTCCAGATCGGAACGCAACACCAGCAACCAGAAGGTATGCTGGGACAGGGCGACCAGCAACTTGGCGCCCTGCCAGCCGGGGAAGGCCGACAACGTGGCATGGGCGGGACCGGCCACGAAGTCGACGCGGCGATCTCGCAACGCTTCCATGGCCCTGCCCACGGGGAACACCATCTCCAACTCCACGTCCATGCCCTGAGCCCGGAAGAACCCCAGCTCTATGGCGGCAACCGCCGGAAAGTAGGAGTTGGACACCAGGTCGGGTACCGCGATGCGCATTCGAGTCGTCCCCTGGCCACTTGCCGGGAATTAGGAAGCGGGGTTGCGCCAAGTTTACCACCGGTCGCGCAGCCACTATCCTCTTGATTAGGACTGGTGCAGCCGGCCGGTCAGCCAACCCGACGCTCTGGGGTCGTTGCCAGATTGTCACTGGTGGGCACATCGACGACCCGGCCACCCGGTCGGATATCCATTCGCCGATCACTTTGGCGGTGGCTTTAGTTTGGGCAACCAGGAGGAACAACGCATGACTACGTCCTACCGTCCCACCGGATTGATCCGTTACCACGCCGCCGGCACGTACCGGGGGTACACTCTCTTCTCGCCCAACGGCGGGGACGACGCTTACCTGATAGATATGGAAGGCAACTTCGTCCACCGCTGGCACTATCCCGGCGGCATCGCCTACGGCTTCCTGTTGGACAATGGCAACCTGCTTTTCCGAGATCGGGGGTCCAACCCTCCGGGCGCCGACCACATCCGGGAACTGGATTGGGACAGCAGGTTAGTCTGGGAGTATCACAATCCCAGCCTGCGGCGCCACGACCGGCTTCCCAACGGCAACAACCTGTTCCTGTTGCAACGCGATAGGATACCGGCGGAACTGACCCGCAGGGTTCGAGGCGGCTTTACTACCGCCAGCGACCCGGAGCAGATGTTCAGCGACCAGGTGGTGGAGGTTACGTCCGCTGGAGTCGAAGTGGACGTATGGCGGTCCGCCGACCACTTGGTTCCGGAAACGGACATGATTTGCCCCCTGGAAAGGCGCGATGCCTGGGGAGGCGCAAACGACCTAACATCGTCGCCCAACGGCAGTACCTTCCTGATCAGCTTCCGCATCCTCGACACCGTGGCGTTGGTGGACCGGTCAACGAGCGAAATTACCTGGAAGTGGGGGCCGGGCAACATATCCCATCAACATCATCCCACCTACCTGGACAACGGTCACGTGCTGCTGCTGGACAACGGCGCCCACCGTCGGGGATTAAGCTACTCCCGGGTCATCGAGGTGGACCCGTCCACCAGCGAGATCGTGTGGCAGTACCAGGGCCTGCCGATGGTCTCCTTTTTCACCCACTTTACCGGCGGGGCGCAACGCTTGCCCAACGGCAACACTCTGATAACCGAAGGTCTTACCGGCAGGTTGTTCGAGGTAACCCCCGGAAACGAGGTAGTGTGGGAATTCGTCAGTCCCTTCGTCGTTCCGTCCCAGTTCGGCATGGCCAACGGCGTGTTCCGAGCCCATCGCTACGGCCCCGATCATCCGGCCTTGCAGGGAAAGGAGTTGGACCCGGAGCGATTCGGTAATTTCAATCGGCTGTATGGGAGGAGGTAAATGTAAGCCCTTCGGCAAGCCGAACGGGAAATCCCGGCCCGCGCCTGACGCGGCCCGATGCACGGTATCGCGTTGGGGTGAGAGACCAGATCCGGACTAAGGGCATCCGCACCACCGGTCTCAGGTCGACACTTGCGCCGTCCTGCAGGGTTGGGACATCGCCCAGATTTACCGAAGCACCCGGGAGCAGATAGACTAACTCCAAGCCCAGCGACTGAAAGAACAACGACCTGGTCGCAATTGAGCGACGCAGTTTCTCAACGACAGCTTCGCGGAGGTTAGCGATATGTACAACAAGTCCATGATCAGCTTGGAACAGGCCCAGAACGCAATTGCCGCCATGATCGCCGATTTCAACCGGGACCCTGACCGGCGCAAGGTCGACATGGCCGTGGTGGACGATGCCGGAAACCTGCTGGCATATGCCCGTATGGACCGCTGTCTGAGGCCAACCTTCGCCATCCGCAAGGCCTACACCTCCGCGGTCCGCTCCATGGATACCGCCGCATTCGCCGAGCAACTCAGTAGCTCGGGCAGGTCGCTTGAGTCCTTTGGGGACCCCCAGTTGATAGCGATCCCTGGCGGGGTGGCCGTTTTCCACGATGGGTTGGTAATCGGCGCCATCGGCGTGGGAGGCCTGCCCAGCGGATTCGACGACGAGGCCATTGCCAGGGCAGGGGTAGCGGCACTGGGAATCTAACGGCGACGGGGTCCACCACCACAAAACCCGTGAACGGCGCAAAGACGACCATCGACTGGCGGTTCGGTACCCAGGATGATTGGGACAGTCCAACGTCTCTATCCCTATCATTTCAAGATTGATTGAGTACTAAACTAAAGCCAAGGTGGGATGTGCATTTGCGGGGCGATGAAGATTAGCTCAGGCGCCACAGGTGAAGCTCTCCCACCTGTACCTGAAGGACGGTCCGGCGCCGCCGATTGACTTCCTCCATATGCGGGTTTCACCTTGGCTTTAGTTTAGGCTACACGAAGCCAGAGATCGCTAGCATCTTCGGCGTGACCGTGCGCACCATTGAACGAGACCTGGCCAAGAACAACGACGAACAAAAGTTCTGCGACATACCATAACAGGATAATCCCGCGAATGCGGCATTTATGACGCGCCGCAGGCGCCACCTTCGGACCCTGGGGTGGGGAAGTGGAGGTGGGGGCAGGTGTAACCCGGGGTGGGGTGGGGCTCAGCCTAAACCCCAATCCACCGAAAAGATGAGTGTCGCGGTGTGCTGAAGGGGTAAGAAAGTGCTCCTGTGCATCTGGGATAATGGCTTTTGAAACAGGAAACCGTCCCCAGGCCAGGAGCACCCAAAAGATGCTAGCAGATGACCACCCCGACCGCATCCAAATCGCCTTTGACGACCACCGCCTGGTGGCCAATGCTGGGCTGATCCTGCCAGCCACGCTGGGCCGGCATCTGGGCCGGCCCGAACTGGTTGAGCGGCACCTGGACCTGGGTCGCGCCCCAGGCCGAGCCAACACCGGCGACAAGGTGATGACGCTGGTGGCGTCTGCTCTGGCCGGAGGAGACTGCATTGACGACGCCGACGTGCTGCGCACCGGCGGGACGGCTAGCGCCATCGGCTGCGTAGTCAAGGCGCCATCCACCCTGGGGACCTTCCTGCGCAGTTTCCGGGGGGCCACGTCCGCCAACTGGATCGGGTCAGCCGGGAGCTGCTGGCCCGGGCCTGGTCGGCTGGGGCTGGACCCGGCGACGGGCCGTTGACCATCGACCTGGACTCCACCATCTGCGAGACCTACGGTCTGGCCAAGGAGGGGGCGCGCGACCACGGCTACACTGGCCAGCGAGGCTATCACCCGCTGCTGGCCATTGCCGCCGGAACCGGCGACGTGCTGATGGCTCGGCTGCGCAAGGGCCGCGCCAACACCGTTCGGGGCGCCGCTCACTTTCTACGCGAGACGGTGGGGCGGGTACGCTACGCTGGCGCCAGAGGACAACTCACGGTGCGGGCTGACAGCGGCTTCTACACCCACGCCATCGTCGCCGTCTGCCGCAAGATGGATGTGCGCTACTCCATCACCGTCCGCCAGCAAGCCCGCCTGCGGAATATCATCGAGGCCATACCCGAGACTGACTGGACGCCGATTCCCTACTGGATGGACGGCGCCGCCGACGTGGCGGAGACCACCTACGCCCCCTTCCAGGATGAGCCCGACGCCGCACCGGTGCGGCTCATCGTCCGGCGGGTGAAGCCCACGCCCGGCTCCCAGCTGGCCCTCTTCGCCAGCTACCGCTATCACGGCTTCATCACCGACCGAGACGGGGACACCCTGGAACTGGAGGCCGACCATCGGCGCCACGCCGAGATCGAGAACGCCATCCGAGACCTCAAGTACGGCGTTGGGCTCAACCATCTCCCCTCAGGCCGCTTCGCCGCCAACGGCGCCTGGCTCGCGGTGCAGGTGATGGCCCACAACCTGGCCCGCTGGACCGCGCGCATCGGTCTGGGTGAGCAACTGGTAACCACCAAGACCCTCCGGCGGCGGTTCTTCTCCCTCGCCGGACGGCTCACCCGCTCGGCGCGCCGCCTCACTTTGCATCTGCCCCAGCGCTGGCCCTGGAAAAACCAGTTCAGTCGCGCCTTGGCTCGATTGCGAGCAATTCCACTCCCAGCCTGACGGCACCGCTGGTGTCAACGCCGACGGAGATCTGACCCACTCACCAGACTACCCGACCGCCTCGCAGACTTGCGCCAGGCTGGTCCCCGAGCGTCTCTTGCTGCACACTACCCTGACAATTTCGCCCAGCATCGCCACCGCGGGCCGCCATCATCGTGTCTGTGTGGCTATCTCACGCCGCCCTCATCCCCATCTATTGGAATCGGGCTTGCCCCGTTCGCCTTCCCTTGCCCATCATCCCTGGTGTCAACGCCACGGCCCATCGCTTCGGTGGATTCGGGCTTATTCCTACTTCACGTTATCCTCATCCTCTAGGTGAACGTCATGCCAGCAACAACGAACCTGACGCTCTACCACTTCCTTTGTGCCGCACGCCGGTACGCAGAGCACTCTTTGATGGTTCAGCAGGATCCGCGATACCAGCAAAGGGATTATCGGCGCGCACTCTCACTGGCGTCAAGGACTCCATATCTCAAGTTCGTACCAGCCTTCAGGAAAACCCATGTCGACCTCGGGTACCCCATAGGTTACGGCTCGACTCGCCAGAGCAACTAGCCGCTCTACCCAATCACCGTTGGGCGTAACGACATCGAGGAGATATGCCATGAAGACCAGCAAGTTATAAATCTTGTGTTCCTGGTCCACGTTGAACCACCGATCGACGTGCTCGTCTTCGCCCAGCTGGCTGGGGATCCTTGGCGGTGAGTTCAGATGCCGGTCCCACAGGCGCCCATGGTGGGCACAGATGTTGCGCACCAGCGAATGATGGATCAACAACGACCCGAAGGTCTTCTGATCAACGGCGTAGTTTTCGGCTATTGCCCGTTTGATCTGACGATCCTTGATGCTCTGATACCACATGGACAGTTGCCCGAAGGGCATCGCCTCAGCAACTTCCCAGATCGTGGCGTCATCGAAAGGATTACCCTGCTTGTTGGCGTTGTTGTAGTCCTCTTCCAGTCGCTGCAGATTCTTCGAGTGTCGCTTGGGCTGGAAGAGGCTTCCGTCTTTGTGCCCATAATCGCCGAGACTGGACCTACTCGCTACCTCGGTCGTCCAGCGAGTACGAATCGACACCTCTATGTAACTGGTGCCCTCAAGGACCAAAGACCGCAGGCGTTGGTCAAACATGTACCGCACCATCACGTCAGCGAACGTTGCGCCGGCCCAGAACACGTCACCCTGCCCCATGCGAGCCCAATACGCGCTCAATTGATGGAACCCGATGTGGCTCAGACAACGGAAGGCGTACTCACGATCCGGTAGCTCCAAGCCCCGGGCACTCAGCCACTTGATCTGCTCTTCGATATTCCCAGGTGGTGGTGGTGGGCTGTCAGCGGACTGAAAGAGCATGATGGCTTAAAAGAAAAGTCCCCACCTGGTGCGCCGCCAAGGGCAGGCGTGTGGGGATCTGTTAGGAAGAATCTACCATTTTCGGTAGCCTGTTGTCAAATAGGCAACCGGCCGCCGAGTCCTCCTTCACCAAGGCTTACCGCAACTCCGGCACGGCATCCGGACCAGCAACGCCCACTGGTACTCACTCCAAGCCACCTGGACAGCGCCACAGTTGACGCACGTTCCCCGCGCGTAGGGCACATCTCCACCGCCTTCGATGTGGGCTAGGGCCGCGGCGAACATCTCCTAAACTAAAGCTAAGGTGGGATGTACATTTAAGTGGCGATGATGATCAGCTGGGTTGCGCCGGTGAATCCCTCCCATCCGTACTTGGAGAATTACACGGCTCCGTCGTGTGCCCCCCACCATCTGCCCATTTCACCTTGGCTTTAGTTTAGGCACTGACGCATACCTCGACTTTACGCAAAAGTTAAAGGAAGCAACGGATGCCATCACGTTGGGACGCCGCCACTTGTGGCTGGCGTCGGAGGGTTTTTCACTATCCGCCGCCAACGCTGATGTCCAGGAACTTCCGGCTACCCTGTACCATTTAGTTGCAACCTCTCTCGTTTACGCCGCTTAAAATGCGTAAAGTCGAGGTAGCAGTGCCGTTGGTGACCTCGAACTTGACGAAGGTGTCTTGCTTTGCCACCCTCCTCAGTATGAGGTAGCCTGTCGGCGGGTCGTCGCCTGCATCCCACATCAGCGTCACCGATTCGTGCGTGGAAGAGGCCGTCAGGCCCTGCGGGGACGGCGGAGATGTCCCGGCCACGTCCGTTACAGGGATGCTGGGAGTCGCCGCCGGTGTAGCGGTCACGCGTGAGACCTCACTGAGCCCGGCAGCGTTGACCGCGTGGACACGGTAGATGTACTTGGTGCCGGGTTCGATGTCGGTCGTGTCGACATACGTTGTGGCAGTGCCGTTGGTGACCTCAAACTTGCTGAAGGTGTCTGCCTCGCGATCCTCCTCAGTACCAGGTAGCCCGTTACCGTCGGGTCGTCGGCCACATCCCACGTCAGGATCACCGAGTCCTGCGTGGCGGGGGACATAGCACATCGTTGGTCGCGCCAGTCAGGCCGGGAGGACTTTCACTGATGCGCAGCATCAGAAGGTCTCCGTCATTCCAAGGCCTCTCGCATACCCCCCAGGTCAGCGCGCGCGTGCGGCCCTCCTCAACAACGTCGACAGCGTCGTCGAAATCCAGCCGCAGCACGACCGTCCCGTCTAGGGCGATGAAGTCGATGTGACGGCCTGTGGGCCTCCCGGGCGGATCAATCTGCACCTCGACCCTTGCTGACTCCCACCGGATCCGCTTGATGTCTGTTGTGCCCACCCCCTCAATGGCAAACGACGCCGGCTTCAAAACACCACGTGAGCCGTCGGCGCCTACCGCCGCGCCAATCACCACCGGATCGAAGAACGCCTCGTGAACAGTGCCCTCGGGTGCCGTCACGGTCATCGTCATTCCGTAGGTGAAGACGTGATTGCAGGGGATGAAGGGGAACCGGAGGAAGTTGTTATTGGCCCGGTATTCTCCTGCGGGAATCGGACGCGCAGAGACCACGGTCTGGGTGAATGTGAATGCGGAGCGTACTGGCACGAGGTCGCCAGTCACGACATTGAACAGGTCAGCGTCTCGTCCATCGAACCAGAGCTTTGATCTCTTTTCAGATGATTCCGCCCCTGCGACTTGGTCTTCATAGATCGTGGTGCCGGCGGGCTGGGCGGAGTCGAACTCATGTGTGGGATACATGCGGAAGACTCTCCGCCCCTTACCCTCGGCTATTAGGTATCTATCCTCGCGCGCATATCGATGCTTAAGCCTGACGCAATCTTTGTACTCTGCCGAGCCGTCGCCGGCGTCCAGCTCGGCGTTGACGGCTGCGGTCAGCTGCTTCAGGTCACCCAGCGTTATCGTTGGACCCGCAGGTGCGCTGGCACCGCTTGCGCCTGTAGCGCCGACTGGGGCGGTCGGCATGGCCAGGAGGAACTCCTGTCCGTCCCCCACCGTCCCGCTCTGGCCGGTAGCGCCCGAAGCGATCTCGGTCGACGGCAGCCACAACTTACTGTATTTGCTGGACAGGCTGTAATTGTCCTCGTAAGAAAATCCGCTCGCCAGGAAGTACCGGTTGTCACCCTGCAATGTTGGGAGGAGATCAAGCGGTACATCTTGCAAGAAGAAGACCGTCTCCCGATTATCCCACTGGGCATCCCTTCGGGCGCGGATGTCGGGCAATGCGTCCTCGGCTTCCTGGCGGTTGTCGAAGTCATCGCCCACCCATATCGCTGTGATTTTGTCGTCACCTGCCCCACTCAGGTACTCACTGACCGCGAGGTCGAATTTCATGGCAGCGAAGTATTTCCCCTGAAGCCTGCCCGCCCCAGCCACAACCTCAATGGACTCGCTAGTCAGCCGGGCCCTGACGACAGTGGGGTAGTTGGCGACCCTCTCTTCTAACGAAGTCTCACTACGTACAGGAACTGCGGCAGAGTGAACGCTCGTGTCTCTTGCCAGAGGTTGGGCAGGAACCGCATCGCCGGGCGTGTTGGCTCCCGTGCCCTGGCTGCACGCCATCAGCATCCCCGTCAAGAGAGCGATGAGGATCATTCGCATCGTGGTTCTCCTTAGCTCGACTTTGCACAAAAGCTAGATAAATTATAAGGACAGGGTAAGCTGGCCGGACCCCACTTCTCACGGAAGGTCCAGCCATGCTCAACCTGCTCGATGCCATTGTACCCGTACTCAATCCCTTCGCCACGCTGTTTCGCAGCCCGACCTGGCTGAAAGCCCAAATCCTGTTGGTCGGCGCGATACTGGCCCCCGGCCAACGCACCGTGGCATCGGCGCTCCGTGTCATGGGACTCAGCGACGACTGCAACTACGCCCGCTACCACCAGGTGCTCAATCGGGCGGTGTGGTCGCCCCGTGAGGCGGCACGCATCCTGCTGTTGCTGCTACTCCAGCACCTGGATCAGGGCGATGGTCCGTTGATCTTCGGCATCGACGAGACCCTGGAACGGCGCCGCGGCCCTAAAATCAAATCCCTGGGCATGTACCGCGATGCGGTGCGTTCCAGCCGGAGCCACCTGGTCAAGGCCAGCGGTCTGCGCTGGATCTCCCTGACGGGCTGGGCCAGGTCCCCTGGGCGGGACGTTATTGGGCCTTGCCCTTCCTCACCGTGCTGGCGCCCTCGGCACGCTACTACCGGCAGCGCGGACGCCGCCACAAAAAGCTCACCGACTGGGCGCGGCAGATGATCCTGCAACTGCGCCGCTGGCTGCCGCAGCGCCCCCTGGTGCTGGTGGGTGACCGCAGCTACGCCGTACTGGACCTGCTCCACTGCTGCCAATCGTTGGCTCAACCCGTTATCCTCATCGCCCGCTTGCGCCTGGACGCCGCCCTTTATGAACCGGCGCCAGCACGTCAGCCGGGCCGGAACGGTCGGCCCCCGCTGAAAGGCCGACGGCTGACCGCGCTGAAGGCGCTCCTGGACTTGCCCACCGTGTCATGGGTCGAGGTGTCGGTAGCCTGGTACAACGGCACGACCCGCACGGTGGAACTCACCTCGCAAACGGCGGTCTGGTACCGCTCGGGCAAGCCGCCCGTGCCCCTGCGCTGGGTCTTGGTTCGGGACCCCCAGGGCGAATTCGCCACACAGGCTCTGCTGTGCACTGACCTGGCCGTGGACCCGGCGCAGATTCTGGAATGGTTTGTGCTGCGCTGGCAACTGGAGGTCACCTTCCAAGAGGTGCGAACGCATCTGGGCGTGGAGACCCAACGCCAGTGGTCGGATCACGCCATCGCCCGCACCACGCCGATCCTGATAGGCCTATTCTCCTGGACCACCCTGGGCGGCTCACTTGATGCAGGAACAACGGCCCATGAGCCATCGCACCGCGGCCTGGTACGCCAAGCCGTCTCCAACTTTTGTGGATGCCATCGCCCTGGTGCGCCGCCACTTGTGGCTGGCGTCGGAGGGTTTTTCACTGTCCGCCGCCGACCCTGATATACGGAAAGTCCCGGCTGCCCTGTACCACCGACTTGTAGATTCACTTGCCTACGCGGCTTGAAATGTGCAAAGCCTAGCATACGATACGGTACGGTAAGTTCTAGCCCCCTACTCCGCGTCAATATCGTCGAAGATGCTTCGAGTGCTTTGGGGGACAATCGGGATATCGATGCTGCCGATGAGTCTCTCCTCCCTTTCATCCTCATAATCGGAGTGTTCGTTGATCCAAGATTCGATCCTCGATGTTTGCTCGTCAACGAGGTCAGCGATGGCATGTTCATCTTGGAAATAAGTGCCTATCTCACTGAGAAACTTCTTCAGGGGTAGCATCCATGCGTCGGGGGAAACATCCTCGTCCCAGTTCCATTCCTCGTTGTCCCTGATGTCGTCGAGGTTAGGTAGGAGTTCATCTGTGGCTCGTTGAATAAGCTCCTCGAACTCCTCCTCACGATACAGGGTTCTGATCCGACGACTCGCCAACGCGCCCGCGTCACGACCCTCAAGAAGGTCCTCACTTGCCTTGTCAATGAACCGTTTTCGGATTTCCTCCGGCAGGAGGTCAAATTCGTGGAGACGAACAACTAAGGGCACCTCTGGCGAATAGTCCAGCTTGAACCTCGGGTTAGAGACTTGTTCCAAGAGGTCTTGATGCTGCTGGAAATACAGTTGTAGGAATTCGGCAACGCAACGATTCGCCAGAAAGCCAAATAGCCTCCATGTCGCGCCATCACGTGCGAGTAGGTCGGAATCGTTTCTGGCAGTTTCAGCAATTTCGTCCAACTTGACCATGATTTCTGTGAACAGAGATCTCGGGATGATCGTAGCCTGTTCGATGCCGACATCGCCGCAGGTGACTTGAGCAATCAACTTGTTCGGGTCGCTTCCCGTGATAAGGATGGTCAGATGCTCGGGATTCTCGACCAAAACCGCTGCGTATGCGTCTCCTATGGTCGGATGCCTGAATTGCCAAAACGCATCGCCATCTATGTGGGAGAGGTGAACGAAACTACCCTCCAACGCTGTTACCGCCGATGTGCATGCAGCCCAATCACTACCAAGGCGACCAATGGCCCGTTCTTCATGGGCTTCTAATTCTATGGGGCTTTGGAGTCGTCCCAGGCGCAAAAAGATCAACGCCAAGATCGCTCGACTGTGAGCATCTAATCCCCGGATTGTCTCTTGCAGAAACTGCTCTCGCCTTTCAACGAAGCCCTGAATTGCGGCTTCGTGGAGGCGTAGGGATTTCGTGAATGCTGAGTCTCCTAACCTGCGGGCAGTTTCAGGAACGAAGCGTCGGTGTGCTGCAATTTCCTCAAGGAAGGGTTTTATGGCAGTTCGAAAGGCGGTAGGTTGATTTCCAAGCTTGATGTGGTTGTACAGAATTTGCCGTTTTTCATCTTCAGACAATTCGCGGACATCAACCACTACTTGGCTTTCATTCAATAACGGGAACGCGGGCTCTTTGAGTCGGTCGCGGGCCCGGTTGTAGATATAGTCACGAGAGGTCAGAACAATCTTGGCTCCGCGCCTAACCATCGTTTGTACGGTCGGCCAAAACCTACTCCAACTGTCAACTAGGACATCATCATGTTGCGTCACGCCGAATGCATCGTCAATCCAGAAAAATTGCGTTTGTTGATTGGTATTCCAGTGGTCGATAACCTGTGCCGGATCGTGCAAAACGAGAGTGGGGGCGTTCCATTTGTCCAGCGCTGCCATCGCCAGGAGTGATGCGATCGTGGTCTTCCCGGCTGCTGGTTCACCGATAAGCAATACAAACCCATTATTGTCCAATGCTGCCGCTGCTCTCTGGTAGGCGTCGGTGATCACGACTTTGCCGATGTCTTCGCGCATCATCTCCAAGATTACTTGGGATTGGCCGTACGCGCGTTCGTCCAATATTTCGCTCAGATCTCCCAATCCATAAACGCGTGGCACCAACATTCTGAGGCGCTTGTTTTCAAGAATTTGCCTGGTCAGCCACGTTGCCTCAAATATGCGCACGTGCTTGGCGCCAGCGTTCTCAAACATCTTGACAATTCTTTGGTGCGACGTGCCCGAGATTGTGGCATTCGTCATCAGAATGTATGAATCGCAGATGCCTTGCTGGACCAGCGCTTTGGCCTTATCCACTTCTTCCAAGAGGGTAGACGGCGTTAGACGACCATCGGCCTGCCCAGTGAACTTGCACTGGATAACGAAATACCCTTCAAGGTCCTCGTGGCCGTCCGGGTTCCACCTCCCTTTGAACGCGCCGTCCCTGCCGCCGTCATTCGAATCAGCGAAGGACTCCAAGGTTTGGCCGAGGATTTCACCACCGATGGTATGGCACAACTGTTGAAAGCTATGCCACCCCAGCTTATGCAAGTCGAACATGATGGAGAAATCATGGGTCAATCGCTGATTGCCTGTCAACCGCAATCGCCTCCCCCCCCCGCAAGCCCCCCGATCTGCTCCAGCTGTTCCAGCGCGGCGCAGTAGAGTACCGGGAGGTGGTGTAAAAGAATCGGTGTAGCCAGAAGCTAACCACGCATTGCCTCAATAAACCCGTTACCCAGCACAAGTGGTTGCCTCAAATAGGACGCTACCGAAAGGAGCGCTTCACGTAATGACCCTTGCGCGAATCAGATGGGTTATCGCGCAGCTTTCACCCGCCGAAATCGCCCAACTGGAGACCCTCATGACTACCACCGCCAGCGACCCGCAGATCGTCCCCCGCCCGCCGGCCGCTGCGCCGGCCCTGCGCGCTGCCGACCAGGGGGTGGCCGACGCCCGTTACCTGGCGGTGCGGGCCGGCGATGGCGCCAGCGTTGCCACCCTGCGCCTCGCCGCCAGCGCCATCGCCAAAGCCCACGAGTGGGCCGGCCACGAATCGCCCTGCCGGGACCCAGGTGTGCGCGCCTCTTTGAGAGGATGGGGAAGGCGTCTGGCCAGGCCCCAGCGCCAGGCCGTCGCTCTCACCGCCGACGTGCTGGCCGTGATCCGGCTCACCGCCGTCCAGTCCCGCCTTCGCGGCCGTGGCATCGTGCCCCCCGCGCAGGCCGCTGAGCGCGCCCGCTTCGACCTGGCCCTGGTGGCCGTGTTATCGGACGGGGGGTTGAGGCGCAGCGAGGCGGCGGCGCTGACCTGGGGCGACTTGCAGCGCTGGGACGACGGCAGCGGCCGCATCACCGTCATCCGCTAAGACCGACGTGGAAGCCCAGGGCCGCCGTGGTGGCCATCACGCCCGCCGCCATGAAGGGCTCTGGACGCCATCCGGCCGACGGGCGTTGGTGGCGCGGTGAAGGTGTTCGGGCTGTCGGAGTCGCAGATCGCCCGGCGGGTGAAGGTGATCGCCAAAGCCGCCGGTCTCGTGGACTGGGAGTTTTTCAGCGGGCACAGCGGGCGGGTGGGCATGGCCCGGCGGATGGCCCAGAACGGCGCGCCCACCCACGAGATCGAACGCCAGGGCCGCTGGAAGCAGGGCGGCGGCATGGTGGGCCGCTACACCCGCGGCGAATCCGCCGGTTCGGCCCTGCGCTACCTTTAGGTGGGGAGGTTTCTGCAACTGGACGGCGGATGCGCTCGTCTGCTGGGCTTTGTATTCCTGAGGGCACTTCACGATGACCTCGTTCAGCCTGGGGGATTCATTCCCGGCGGAGTCCTCCACCCAATCCAGCGCCTTCCGGCGCGCCGCCGTGTCATCCCACGTCGCGTAATCGTCCGCACTCGAGATGTTTCCTCCTTCATGCCGGAGCATCCAGGCGGGGGACAACATCGACCCCACGCCGATGAGAAGGTCTCGGTTTTGATGTGGACGCGGTTAACCTGATTGCCCGGCCGGTTGCGGTGCCCAATCATGCGGCGTGTCACTGGCGCCACACAGCAGGCGCCGGCAATCTGGCGCCGGTTGGAACCGGCGGTGGGGCTGCCGGAAATTGTAGTTGGGCGCCACGGTGTCGGATTACTGGTATCCGGCAGCGTGGGCGCAGTGCTCGGGGAGCGATTCCTGGGTTGCCTGGCTGCCCAGCTCGGCTGGCAGGTTCCACCTGATAAATCGTTGGCGGACCCCCCCGGCCGAACGGTGCGGCGGCGTCTAGCGGTCTGGCTCAGCGATAAGGGTCAATTGAGCAAAGGGGCGGGCCAGGTAGACTTGGGCGTCGCCTTCGAACAGATGGAGTTGTATAAACTCCTGCATGGCCACGATCCTGACGCTGACGTCCCGGTCTTTCCGACGTTCGGCCGCGGCGCGGGCCGGCGCGACGATCAGAGTGGCGAACGCGGCAGCCATCTGATGGCGGGTACCGGCCGGGGCGTCGCCCATGACCTGCTGGGCGGCGATGGCGAATTCGCGGCTGTTGCTGTGGCCGTCACGGCGATTGGCGCCGGCTCCCAGCGTGTGTTGTTTAGAATCGACGTTGGCCATGAGCTCGGCGGTCAGCGTCTGAATCTCAGCTTCGTTTGGGGGGTGTGGTCGGGATAGCGACACGGTGGGGCGGCGGTGGTTGTCTCGGTGGTTGTCTCGGTTGGTCTGGATTGTATCCAGCAGGTCCTGAGCCCAGGTCTGTTGCTGCGATTTGCTGGCCGGCGTAGCCAATTGGTCCAGTGCTGGAGTGTGTTCGTCTGAAGTCGTCATTGTGGTCTCCATTGATCCGATCAGTGCCGGTCGGTCCGTGGTCAGTCAAGGTCCCGGGCTTGTGGTAGCGCGCGGCGGCGCAGACGACAATCACGGTGACCGGCGCTCATTTCATCAAACCCCCACTGGCTGATTGTGGCGCACGATGGCCTTCCTGATGTCCATTTGGGTTCCCACCAGGCTCAGACCGCGGTGGTCGTAGGTCCAGGTCGTCCCCTGGTAGAATTGGATGGCCCCGGCGGGCCGGTCGTTGATGAAAACGTCGGCCTTCCGGCCGTCGGTCGCTCCGAATCGGATGATTGGGATGTCCCTGAACATGGGTTTCCTCCTGGTTCGATTGGTCCTGATCGTGGTAGGCGCGGACAACTGCCAGCTGTTCCGACCACCGGGACTGACCCCCGTTCCTGCCGGGCTCTGCGGAGCGCAGACCAGTGGCAAGGTGGTAAGCGGCGTCAAGTACGTGCGGCGCCGCGCAACTCAACTGTAAGACTTGGTGAGCTGAACTTGACGAGAGCCCTCGGATCAACGCTACCCGGAGCGACGGCAGCGCCGGTTCAATAGCTCTGCCCGTGCCTTCGAATACCCGGTTCCCCCCAAACTTGAAGTGTTGCGGACACGGTTGGCGACCAGCGCTAAAACCGCCGGGGCAGTCGCCGTGACCGCCCCGGCTGCAATTCCCGCTGGATTCAGTGGGACTAGAAATCCATCTGGGGGGCGGCCGTCATGCCCGAAGCCGGCTCGGGGATTTCGGTAATCATGGACTCGGTGGTGAGCACCATGGCGGCCACGGACGCGGCATTCTGCAATGCGGAGCGCGTGACCTTTACCGGGTCGATGATGCCGCGTTCGAGCATCGGGCCGAATTCGCCCAGCTCGGCGTCATAGCCGTAGTCATCGGACTGATGCTTCACCTGGTTGAGCACCACGGCTCCCTCGGAACCGGCATTCTCCACGATCAGCTTCAACGGCTGTTCCAGAGCGCGGCGGACGACGTTGACGCCGATAAACTCGTCAACGGTCAACCCTTCGACGGTGTCCAGGGCGCGCTGGGCGCGCACCAGAGCGACGCCGCCGCCAGGGACAATCCCTTCTTCAACCGCGGCACGGGTGGCGGACAGGGCGTCTTCCACCCGCGCCTTACGCTCTTTCAGCTCGATCTCGGTGGCGGCCCCAACCTTGATGACGGCCACGCCGCCGGACAGCTTGGCCATCCGCTCCTGCAGCTTCTCGCGGTCGTACTCCGAGGTGGTGTCTTCGATCTGGGCCTTGAGCTGGTTGATGCGGGCCTGGATCGCTTCTTCCGAACCGTGGCCTTCCACGATCGTGGTGTCGTCCTTGGTGGACGAAATGCGACGGGCGCGGCCAAAGTCCTCGATGGTCGCCGAGTCCAGACGGCGGCCGGTCTCCTCGCTGATGACGGTGCCGCCGGTCAGGATGGCGATATCTTCCAGCATGGCCTTGCGGCGGTCGCCGAAGCCGGGCGCCTTGACCGCCAGCACGTTCATGATGCCACGCAGCTTGTTGACTACCAGAGTGGCCAATGCTTCGCCGTCGATGTCCTCAGCGACGATGACCACGTTCTTCTGGCCGGCTTGCAGCAGCTTTTCCAGGGCCGGCACCAGGTCGGCAACGGACGAGACCTTCTTGTCGGTGATGATGAGGTAGGCATCTTCGATGGCGGCTTCCATGCGGTCGCTGTTGGTGATGAAGTAAGGAGAGGTGTAGCCGCGGTCGACCTGCATCCCCTCGACGTACTCAATCTCATCGGTCAGTCCGCGGGATTCTTCCACGGTGATGACGCCGTCTTTACCCACCTTCTCCATGGCCTCGGCGATGGTCTCGCCGATGGCGTCTTCATGGGCGGAGAGAGAGGCTACCTGTCCGATGCGCTCGCGGGTCTCCACCACCTGGGACATGCCCTCCAGCTCGGTGACGATGCGAACCACCGCGTGGTCGATGCCACGCTTGATGGCCATCGGGTTGGCGCCGGCGGTAACGTTCTTGAAGCCTTCGTGGATGATGGCCTGGGACAGCACGATGCTGGTGGTGGTGCCGTCGCCGGCGGCGTCGTTGGTCTTGGTGGCGGCTTCTTTCAGCAGCTGCGCGCCCATGTTCTCGAAAGCGTCGGGCAGCTCAATCTCTTTGGCGATGGTCACGCCGTCGGAGCAGACCTGCGGGGGACCAAACTTCTTGTCCAGCACGACGTTGCGGCCACGGGGGCCCAGGGTAATCTTGACCGCGTCGGCCAGTATGTCGATGCCGGTGCGCAGCGACTTGCGGGCGTCTTCAGCGTATACCAACTTCTTTGCGGGCATTGGGGGGTTCTCCTCGTTGGAGTGTGCGCTATTAGGGGTGGTTGGGTGTGCGTGCGAGAGCTCAGGAGTTGGAACCGAACGGCTAGACCAGTTTGGCCAGGACGTCGGACTCGCGCATGATCAGGTACTCTTCATCGTCGTCGTCATATTCGGTGCCGGCGTATTTGGAGTAGATGACCTTGTCGCCCACGGAAAGTTCCATGGCGATGCGGGAGCCGTCGTCAGCGACGCGGCCCGAGCCAACGGCGATGACCTCGCCCTCCTGGGGCTTTTCCTTGGCGGTGTCGGGAAGCAGGATGCCGCCCTTGGTCTGGGTTTCCTGTTCCATCGGCTTGATGACGATTCGCTCGCCTAGCGGTGTAAAACTGGACACTGAGTGCCTCCCTGGGTTGGAATGTTGCGGTTGGTGGTTGGTAAGTTTGGTTGGTTGGTGGATGGACCTGGCCATCCAGTGCCGACGGGGTTGCTGCTTACGGGCGCGGTCCGTGGCGTAGAAACCTGAACCTTTCGCGGGACCTTGCCCGGAGCCCGTGTGGATGATCGGCGCCGGATGAAACTTCCGGCGCGCCACGCCGGAGCACTCGGGGGGTATTCAGATCCCGGGGACGCTTCGAGGCTGGGCCGCCGATCATGCTCATGGCCCCATGAAGCGCGCTGGTAGGCCTACCGGGGAGTCGCTGCCTCCCTTCGTCAAACACCCTGACGACCGCCCGCTGCCGTTGTGTACCTATTGTTACTGACCCACGACGCTATTCCAATGGGCCTAATGTTGTATTTGCGTAGGAAATAGTCGGTGCGGCAGCGTCCTGTGCAGGGTTTGAGCGTGCCTCATCTCCTGCGATGATCCGGCAACCAGACCTTGAGGCCAATGTTCAGGAGGTCGAAGACGCGGGACAGTAGGTCTGACCGCCCACCAGAAACAACTTTCTGACGTAGACGGTGTGGGGCGCACGCATGGGCGGCGCCAGCTCGGTCTGGCAGATGAAGCAGTTGGCCATGGTGTCACCTCCGTTTGAGAGGATTGCAATCGGATCGTTATCGCGCAGCTTTCGCCCGCCGAAATCACCCCGAAATTCCGCCGCCGGAGACTCGCCCATGACCACCGCCGCCAGCGACCCGCAGATCGTTTCCCGCCCGCCGGCCGCTGCGCCGGCGTTGCGAGCTGCCGACCAAGGTGTGGCCGACGCCCTGGAAGCCGTCCTCTCCAACAACACCCGCCGGGTCTACGGCGCACAGTGGCGGCTGTTCAACGAATGGTGTGCCGACGTGGGCCTCCGCTCCCTGCCGGCGGAGCCCCTCACCGTGGCCCGCTACCTGGCCGCCCGCGCCCGGCTCCGGCGCCAGCATTGCCACCATGCGCCTGGCCACCTCCGCCATCACCAAGGCGCATGAATGGGCCGGACATGAATCGCCCTGCAAGGATCGTGGGGTACGCGCCTCATTGAAAGGATGGGGAAGGCGGCTGGCCAAGCCCCAGCGCCAGGCCGGCGCCCTCACCGCCGACGTGCTGGCCGTCATCCGCCTCACCGCCGTCCTGCCCCGCCTTCGTGGCCGCGGCTTTGAAACGGCGGAGCAGGCCGCGGTGAGGGCCAAGTTTGACCTGGCCCTGGTGGCCGTGTTGTCCGACGCCGGGTTGAGGCGTTCCGAGGCTTCGTCTCTCACCTGGGGCGACGTCCAGCGCTGGGACGACGGCAGCGGCCGCATCACCGTCATCCGTTCCAAGACCGACGTGGAAGCGGCTGGCGCCGTGGTGGCCGTCACCCCCGCCGCCATGCGGGCGCTGGACGCCATCCGGCCGATGGGCGTTGGTGGTGAGCAGAAGGTGTTCGGGCTGTCGGAATCCCAGATCGCCCGTCGGGTGAAGGCGGTCGCTAAAGCCGCCGGCCTAGCGGATTGGGAGTTCTTCAGCGGCCACAGCGGGCGGGTGGGCATGGCCCGTCGCATGGCCCAGAACGGCGCGCCCACCCACGAGATCGAGCGCCAGGGCCGGTGGAAGCAGGGCGGCGGCATGGTCGGCCGCTACACCCGTGGCGAGACCGCAGGGTCGGCGCTGCGGTATTTATAGTGGCGGTTGATGCTCAATGGAGTTGAGGGTGCAATGGCGTTTAACTAAATCGGACGATTAATCTCAGTCACTGTCGAGGTCGTCATCAACGTCGAGGTCGTCGAATATACTTCGCGCACCCACCATCGCTACTGGAGTCTCGATCTGCCCGAATTGCCGTGGGCTAGTCTCTACATCGTCTTCTGAATGCTCGCCAATCCAAGCGGCCAACGCGGACTCTTCGCGATTAATGGTTTGGTTCACGACCGGATCATCGGCGAACAGGGTCTTCAAAGAATCGAAGAGATCGCAAAGCGGTTCCATATACTGCTGGGGCGAATAATCGGAGGGAAGGTTCGATTCCCATTTGTACCGTACATCATCGAGCCTCGGCAAAAGTTCCGCTCTAATGCGCTGCACCAAATCCTCGAACTCATCGTCAGTGAAGAGACTTCGGATGTCGCCATCGCTCAGAGGACTCGCGTCCATGCCGTCAATGGCGTACTCGCCCACAGTTCTCACGAACGTTTTTCTCATGTCTTCCGGTAGAAGTCCATGTTCATGCAAGCACTTTGCAAGATCCACTTCTGAGTTTCAATTGAGCATCAGGCCGGGTTCGGAAACCTCGTCAACGAGGCCAGGATTACGCTGCAGGTACCGTTCGAGGAATTCCTTCGAGCAACGTTTACTGAGAAACCCGTTCAAGGCTCTTTCAGCCTCGTAAGCGGCCTGCCAATCTGACTTATCCCTAGTACGTCTTAAAAGCTCATCCAGCTTGGCCAGTACCTGGGGGAACAGTGATGTTGGCACGATGGTAGCGTTGGTAATGCCTACGTCACCGCAAGTTACCTGATTGACTAGGTGTTCGGGCGCAGTGCCTTGGATGAAGATGCCGAGATGCTCCGGATTGTGGCGTAGGATTGCAGCGTACGCGTCCCCGATAGTCGGATGCCTGTATTGCCAAACTGACTCGCCACTCGCATGAGATAGCGTTACGAAACTATCTTGCAGAGATTTGAGAGCTTGGATGCACCTGCCCAGATCACTGCCGAGACGCTCGACAGCCTGTGTTTCCGATGGGCTGAGCTCGACCGGACTTTGCAGATGGCCGTCGCGCATATAAACCATCCCGAGCGCCGCTCTGCTGTCAACGTCCAGGCCACCAACGACTTCTTGGAGCAAATCCTCTCGCTTTTCGACGAACTGCCCGATGTGGTAATCGGTGATAAACAGGCTACGAGTGAAAGATGGATCAGCCAGACGCAGGGCTGTCTCAGGTATGAAACGCGAGTGCCCCGCAACACTATCCAGATGAGGCTTTATTTTCGTTAGGAAAGAGCGAGGCTGGTTTCCGAGCTTGAGGTGGTTGTAGAGTATCTGCTGTCTTTCCCATAGAGACAGTTCGTGGACGTCTATTACGACTTGGCTCTCCTTTAGCAATGGAAACGCGCTTTCCTTGAGCCCTTGACGGGCCGAGTTGTAGATGTAGTCCCGCGATGTCATGACGATTTTTGCGCCCGTACGGAGCATCGCTGGAAGATCCGTTAGGACGTGATTCCAATCTTGCACCGACGAGTACTCATACTGCATCATGCCGAAGGCATCGTCCAGCCAGAAGAACTGCGAAGGCTCATCAGGATTCCAATGATCAGAAACTTCGTGAGGTCTGCGAAGCTTGAGTATCGGCAAATTCCATTTGTCGAGTGCTGCCATTGCCAAAAGTGAAGCGATGGTCGTCTTGCCAGAGGCGGGTTCGCCGATAATCAACACAAACCCATACTCGTCAAGCGCTTCGGCAGCCCTCCGATACGCATCTGTCACGACCACTTTGGCAAGATCTTCACGCATGGACTCGAGGATGTTTCTAGCTTGCAAGTAGGCCCGCTCGTCGAGAATCTGGCTTAAATCTCCTAACCCGTACACGCGCGGAACGAGCATACGCAGACGCTTGTTCTCACCAATCTGCTGGTTGATCCAGGTTGACCCCAATATTCTGAAACTCTGTACCCCTACGGCTTCGAAGCAGTCCTTGATATTTCCAGCTGCGTTACCGGTTATTCCCGCGTTTGTCATGAGTACGTACGATTCGCAGAGTCCTTGCTCGACGAGCCTCCTCGCCTTTTCGACTTCATCAGAAAGGCCGGATGTACTGAGGGTGCCACGTGCCGCGCTGGTAAACTTGCACTGGATCACGAAAGGTCCACTGAGGTCTTCGCTTTCTGCTGTGCGCCAAGTGCCCGTGAATCCGCCGTCCCGACCGCCGTCGTGGGAATCGAGATAGGACTCCACGGTTTGCCCCAGGATTTCCCTGACGATGGTCTGACACAATTGTTGAAAGCTTTGCCAGCCAAGGTTATGCAGATCGTACATAGCGCCACGGTGCATTGTGAGTCAGGAGAGCATTGTAATAATCCGGCCCGGCTTCGTGGAGACAGCGGAAACAGGCTGGCTGGTGTCGACAGGTCGCGTTGAATCTAACCAATGGGGTCCGGTGATAAGGCTTACTCCGCGACCTTTGATGCTGTATCCCCTGCGGCTAGCGCACTCATGTAAGCCAGGATGAGGTTGCGGGTGCGGTAAGTGCCGAACCTAGCCAGGTCTTCCCTTTGCACGATTGGGAACGTGCTCAGCACGTAATCAGCGTCATCGCGCCCGAGGCCGTAAAGGTGGAAATACAGAGCGTCGAGGCGGGCGCGCAGATGTCGGCGCTCCTCCTCATCCCAAGTGAAAGGAGAGCCATCGTAACCCAGGTCTCTAGCGAAGGGCGCCATATCATTGGAAGTGTAAGTGAGTCGGAGCACATGGTCACGGACGAGGTCGCGGGCAGACGTATTGCCGAATTGCCGTCCGTAGTCTCTGGGTGGAATCACAGGGAGTTGCTCTACTATGAACCAATTGAGGTGTTGCCCTTGTATCTTTTGTCGGGTTACGAAGTCCAAGGCAAAAGAGTTGAGACAAGCCGCCAGAAGCCACAGGTTTTGCTTGTAGGAGACAACATCATCTGTGTCGGGCATCAGGGTAGGCAAGGTATTCCCAACCGCTGAACGGGGCACTATCGACGCTATCATGGCACGTACATTGGTTGGGGCCGTGACATCCTTGAACCCTATACCCCACTCCAAACCAGAAGGCCAGTTGACCTTATTTTCATCAACCCAGAACTGGGGCTCCGGTAACCAACCTGTATTGGCGTGTTCGGAGAGATTGGTTTCCCGCGGTTGAGCCGGCCGGTTCAGGTTTTGCGGATTCACGACCACGCTGGCGGCTCGGTGGTCGAAAGCCTGCACCATCTTGCCCTCATACAGGGGCAGATACAGCTCATCGCCCTTCTGCCAGCGGTTCCCTTCGACACGGTAAAAACCCTTCTTATCCAACTCCGCCGCAGTGCGGAACAGATGCGAGTCGTTGGTCATGTCGAACTGTCGCACGTAACGAATGGGCCACGCCCTTCGTTCTCCGCCGCCCGACCGGTCCACCAGAACCGGGTGCCGCTCGTAGATGCCGCGCGTGACCTCGGCATCCCGCCGAGTGCGGAAGACCGGAGCCGTTCCGGTGTTGGGGTTCACCCGGTTAAAGTCCGCGGGAGCCAGCGTGAAGCATCGGTCCGGGTCCTCGATGGTCTGGGAGTCGTGGAGGAAGAAGGCGCACCGGGTTTCATCGAACCGACGCTCCTCACCGCCGAATATCAGGGCGCAAAACTTGAAAGAGGCGTGAATATCCTTGAAGAATATCTTCCGGTTCTCGAAGTCGAATAGGCCGCTCACGCGTCCGCTGGTGGAAACCGACCGGAAGAAGTTAGCGGCGGTCTTGTCGGCGTATATGCCCGACGGCGTCAGCAGCCCCACGATACCGCCCGGGTTAACCAGCCCCATGGCCCGCTCCACGAAGAGCGAGTACAGGTTGATGTCGCCGCCGCCGAGCAGAGGATAGTGCCCGGACGCGCGGACCATATTGCCCAGGGCTTCCGCCCGTTCCTTCGCCGCGTCGAACTCGGACGCCAGGGGAGACCCGCTGGCGCGCAACTGGTCTACGCCGTTCTTCCGGGCGGCGGCGGTTTGAGCATAGGCCAACTCCGGTGAGCGGGTCGCAAACCACTCCACCTCCTGCAACTTGATCCGGTCCCAGGGCGGGTTGCCGATCACGGCGTCGAACCCACCCTGGGGATGCGCGCTTTGCCAGGTGTGCCAGACGCCCGGGAACGTGGCCTCCCAGTGCAGGAACCCCTCACGCTTCGCGATGGACCTGGCCTCATTCCAAAGGTCGGTGAACGCTGACTCTGGGAGACTCCCATCCGTAAACAATCCCCGTGCCAACAGGCTGTATGCTTCGTCCGGCTGCTCAGCGAGGGTGTCAACCAGCTGCGACTCGAACGCTCGGCGCTCCCGCTGCTTCATGCCGGCGGTCAGCCAGCGCAAGCCGGTCACGAGGTCCAGCAGGCTGCGTAAGTCGGCGGTCGTATCCTCCACATCTTGGAACAGGGTGGCCGACTGCCGGACCTCCGCGATGTCGGCGTCGGACATCTCCTCGATACGCTCCATCCCGTCCGTGGCGGCTTCCGCTCCGGTTATGGCCGAACTGGCGAACAGGCCTCCCAGACGGTTCAGTTCCGCGGTCGCTTCCATTACCCGCAGGCCAACCAGGGAGTCGCCGGAGCGCAGGTGGTGGTCCAGAAAGGACAGCGGCGCGCCGACGGTGAAGCTGTGCAGCCACAGCGACACCTTGGCCAGTTCCACGGTCAGGGGGTTCTTGTCCACTCCGTAGATACAGCGCTTGAGCACCATCCGCCGGATGATAGCCTGGTCGGTGAGTTTCGCCTGGTCCATCACCCAATCCGCTGCCTGGGCCCGTTGGGCAATGTCCTGACGGATTGCAGCCAAACGCTCCACCAAAGGCGATACGTAGCCGCCATCGAGCCACTCCGGGACCCCGGGCGCGTGCTCCACCATTTCAGCGATATAGTCAGAGAGGAAATCGACGGCGGTGACCAGGAAGTGGCCGCTGCCCATGGCCGGATCCAGCACCTTGAGGTCCAGTACCGCCTCGGCGGGGTCTAGCTGCAGCAACTCAGCATAGCGCTCGGCTTTGGGCCTGGGGTCGCCAGCCAACTCCGCCGCCTTCTCCGCGAAAGCCGCCAGCCGTTCCTCTGCCAGAGGCTTCAGGGTCCGGTCCACAATCAGATCGACCAACTCCTGAGGCGTGAAGAAGCTGCCGCTATCCTTGCGGGCGTAGCTGTTGGGGCGTGCGACGACGTTCCCATCGTTGTCCCAAACCGGCTCACGCTCCAGTAGACGCTCGTAGATGGACCCCAACTGCTGGACCGACATATCCCGATAGTTGACGAAGCGCCGTCCTTGGGGGGTCTCGGTGTGGCTCAGGTCGTAGATTATCGGGGCAATCGCCGCATCGGGTAGACGGACGTTGGCCAACAGCGGAGCGGCCGCGTCGTTGAACAGGCCGCCGTTGTAGGGCGGCAGGCCGATGGCCGCGTCGCCCTGATCGATGAGCTGGCTCAGCGTCATCAGGTGGTCGTAGTAGTTCGTGGCTCGCGCCGAGAGCGCTGAGCCGTCCGCCATCCGGCGGGCGATGTCGTCGCGGACCGGTTTCCGCAGGCCGTAATCCTCATACCGAGAGTCGTTGACGGGAAGCAGGCCGCGGTCCTCGGCGTAGAGCACAAAGAGCAGTCGATAGAAGAGGATGAGCGCCGGAGCGCGGAGTTCCGCAAGCTCACGCTGTGTGTGCTCCGCCAGCGCCTGGACCAATCTCGGAAAAGCCCGTTCAAAGACTACGGCGGAGAGGTCCTGCGCTACCTGCTGTTCGTAACGCCGACCTTCGGCCAGCGCCGTTTCCAGGAAGCTGACCGTGGCGCCCTCCTGCGCTTCGAATGAGTCGCGGCGCAATAGCAGGTATAAGGTGCGGAGGCGGTCAGTGTCGCCGGACTCAAGTATCTCGCCAAGGCTGGCCTCGAAGTAACCGGTGGCCCGAGGACGGGCGCGGTAGTCGTAGAGACGCCACACGCCGCCGTTGGTCAGAACCCCCCACCTGATGCGGCCCTCCGACTCGACCTCGGCCGTCGACAGATACCTGACTATTTGATCATGGGGCGTCGTGGCTTGGCGTCGGCCGTCCCTGCCGCGAGCGTCCAAGGGTAGGCCGAACCGCTTGCTCTCTTCCACCACAACAGCATCGCGGTAACGCTCTTCCGCGCTGGCTTTGGTAATGGCCCGTTCCTTGGCGTCAGCATCGGGAAACAGCAGGAGATCCGGAATATCTTCGTTCCGGGAGGCGCCCTGCTGCGGCAGGTAATCGGTCCATCCCAGCAGTTCCAGAACCGGACGGATCAGTTCCTGCTCCGTGACCGCCTCGTTCGGGTCTTGGGAATGGGTCAAGGCGTCATAACGCTGACGGACACCGTCCCTGAATGCATCGAATTGCGCCGCCACCGCAACGGACGTCCGCCATTCCGGCGTGGCCTTGATGCCGTCGGTGAGGAAATAGTCAGTGAATAAGTTGCCGGCCACGTCAGTTCCTATGCCGCCGTGTTAGAGCGATCCCGCAGGCCAGAGGCGGGAGTCGCTGATCAATGTTGGATTTTTCAGTCACCTATATCGGATCCGCGCTTTTTCAACACTGCCCGGGCGAAGCTGGAGGGCGGATGGACCCGTGCCGCAATCGAAACCAGAATTGGTTGGTCTTCATCTGGTCGGTTGAGAGCGACGTTCGGCGGGGTTAAACAACAGAGTCAAGCCTTCTATGAGCACCGCTTTGATCCTCCAATGTCCAGCAGAGGCGACGCAACCCGGGCTGCCTGGACTGACCTGATCTTGCCGAACCCGCTTCTGATATCTTGCGCGACTTCAGCTACCTCCCGGGCAACAGACGTCTCTTGTCCGAGTTCATTGCGCAACGCCACCGTTATCGGCAATAGCGCATAGCCTATGGGCGAATCTTCAATCAGTTCGAGCGCCTTGCTGGGAGGTATGCTGGCAATGAACTCGAGCAGTACTTGCATACTCTGTGGGCCCATTGGATTTCCACCCAAAAATGTAGGGTTAGCGAGCAATTCTACTGCTTCTACCTCGCTGAGGGTGAGCCCATCCAAAGCTACTATCTGGCCTTTTATGGTGAGCGCTAACATATTGAGAAAATGTGCATCGTCAGTTCCAGGTGGCAAACCCTGCGCCAGGAGTTCGTCTATTTCACTGAGTACGTCGTGCATTCTTCCAAGATGCAAGAGGCCGATGATTTCCAAAAGGCCGAGGCCCCAGACAGACGAGTCGGAATCTTCACCGGCCAAGAGCTCAGCGAGGCCGTCCACGCGATGGAGGTCCGCAATCTGCGTGGATGGCACGCCCTTAGCGTAGCTAGCATAACCCTCATCGACCCGACCGAGCCGGCACAGTAACACCCCTTTACGTATCAGCGCCACAGCTTCGGCAGTCACCATCTCTGGCACATCTCCGCCACCGAAATTGCGGATCACCTCGTCATAACGATCCAGAGCCGGCTGAATGACGCCCTTCCCAGCCAGAGTACGCGCCTCTGCGAGTAGCGCATCCGCAATCGGTACGGCAACGTCCAGGGTATCAACCTCCGGCAGGTTGACCAGAATCTTGAACGCCGCGTGTTGAAGCTCCCTCAACCATGGGTCGGCGCCGTCCGAATCTCGAACCATGCCAACGCCGATATGCACCAGGTCAGCAGGCGAATAGTAACTCGCCATGAACCTAATCAGCGCTTCAACAACCTGGCGCTCACCGCTGGGACGTCGGAGGAGGTAGTAGATGTTGTACATCCGCTCCGTGAGGTAGTACTGCCGTCGCCGGGCGGTCCCGCCCTCGATCGCCACCGTGCCGCGGTCGACCAACCGATTGAGTTGAGCGCTGCACTTGTGGACATCTACCCGCGCCAGCTGGGCCACTTCCCGGGCCGTTGCTGGTTTCCACAGCCTCGCCAGCGCCAGGTACACGCGCCGCTCCTGCTGTGGCAGCGCGTCGAGGTGGCTTTTAAAATACTCGGTATGCTCATCTACCAGGTCGAGCAGGTTGTCCATCAGTTCGCGGAACGAATACGCCGTTTCAAAACCCGCGATAACCGCGATCAGGCGCGGGTTCCCTCCCGTGAGAATTTGGAGCGGCCGGACCGGTTGTGTTCCTGCCGGTTGACCCGACACCGTCGACCACAATGCTTCGCATTCGCCGGTGTCCAGAGGGTGCAGCGTGACCACGCGGAACAGGTCATACAGAGCGTGTTCGGGATGGTCTATCTCCGCAAACCGGCTGGTCGCGCTCCCCAGGAGAAAGATTCTTGGCTCGGTCTGGAGCGTCTTGCGGAGTCGCCATCCCATGTAAGGGTCGGCCATCTCTGCGAAGAGCATATTCAGGTTTTCCACGACCAGCAGCAGTCGCTTACCCTGCCGGTCGGCAAAATCCAGTAGCGAACCCAGGCATCGCTCCGCTAGAGCGCGGTCGTCCTCCAGGGGCATGGACCTGAGGTCGTTGTAACTCAGCCGCAGGTCATCTCGCTCCGCCGCCGGCGCTTGTTCGGCAAGGAGACCAAGGCACTCCAGCCAGAACTCCCCGGTCGTGGCGACCTCATAGCTTTCTTCGGCAAAGACGATGGGGAACAGCCCGGCTAAAGCCGCTTCCCGGCGCACCTCGGCGGCGACGCGCAGCAACAGATGGGTTTTGCCGCTGCCACGCGGCCCAATCACGACCGTGTGCGCGTTTGAACTCGCGCCGGTGTCATGCAGCGTCTCAATGATCGACTCGAATTCGCCAATCCGGACGCAGAACGAGGAGATCAGCTCACCGTCGGTGAGGAAGCCAGGATTGTACTTTTTGATATTCAACGCCATGGGCCACCGCCAACATCAACCTATCGTTGTGCAATTGGAGTGAAAAACTCTCGGTGCCGTGTGCGCCACCAATCCTCGAGCAGCCCTGAGACAAAACGGAAGCCGCCTTCGTGAGGTTCCAAATATCCGTCATGCTCCAGAATGTACAGCAGCTCGGGTATTGACGGGTGTTCACCGACCTCCCCAGACGATAGCGCCTTTCGATATTGCTCAATGGTTTCACCGGTAAGCAAGCCACCGTTGACCGCGGCCTCGGTCAGTAGTTCCAGAGCGCTACCATACCCCTCGTCTCCCAGCACCATCCTGAGCCGACTTTCGTAATGCTCCAGATGAAGCTGGCCGCGCACTCCCAGCAGATAACGTTGGTACACGAACTCGACGTCATCCGGCGATGCTTCTGTCCTCCCTTCCCGGCGCAGGTGTTCGTGGAGTTGGTCGAAGAAATGCTGCACATGGTGGGGTATGCAGGAGCGTAGCCGGCGACACATCCCTTGCCGGACAGCGCAGGAAAGATCCAGCCCATAGCTACGGGCCAATGCGCCAAGGCAGTCAGACGCAGTCTCATGGCTCCAGGGACTCAATTCCAACGGCGACAGGAAGTTAGCCTGTGCGCTCAAGCCAGCCTGTCCCAGTATGGGCTCGAGACCGATACTGCCGGAGACGATGATGCAGACCTGGTCGCGGTGTAATTGGCCGTTTCTCCTCAGCCAACTCATAAACAGGTCCGCGTTATTCCGCCGTTCCGGCGTAATGCGGAAATCCTCCCCTTTGAGCAGCCGGTTCACGAATATGGGAAGCTCGTCGATGGCGAGGACCACCGGCTTCGGGCTCTCTGCCAACGCAGCGAAAACCTCATCGCCGCGGCGGCGCCAGGTTCCGGCATCGATTCCGGCCCGGAATTTTACCCTTAACTCGGAGACGGCAAGTTCTTCAACGTTTTGCCCCAACCCTCGCAGGACATTGTCAAACGCAGCCCTGATCTTTCGTGAAGTACTCTGTAGAGACTCGGCCTGAATCGCGAGTTCGGCCACCGCGTCCTCGGCAGTCTCCGCATCTTCAAAGTCGACAAATAACGTTTCGTAATCGTCTCCGTCAGCCAGACGGCGCAGCAGTTCTCGCACCAGGCTGGTTTTCCCCATCCGGCGCTGGGCGGTCAGCAACGTATGGATGCCGTCGCTGACCCGCTCCGATAATGAGGCCAGTTCGACTTCTCGATCAAAGAACCGGTCTCCGTCAACCCAGATGCTGCCAGCCTTCCTGAGTCCCATCACCATGTGTAAATCATATCTGTCAACACCCCCGTTGGCAACATAATCGTTTACAACAATTTACGCCCAAAGTAGCCTGAAGCTGTGGCAGAACCGCCACGCGACATTGCTTCACTGGTTATTGGTAATATTTTGATTGAGGCGATGCGCCGGCAGGATTAATTGCCGTTAGTCGCGGACGGAAGAACTGAATGGTAGTACTTGGGCAGATTTACGCCGCACTGCAAATGTACATCCCACCTTGGCTTCAGTTTAGTTCCCATTGGTGGCACGCTATGTAGCTTGCAGTCCTGCGATTGTGGTTCACAATGTTTGAGGGGGTTGTGAGAAGCAAAATCGCGGGAAAGGCAATGCACAGGGCTGGGCAGCTTGGGTCAGATAGTAAGACCTCACCGATAGGTCGCACTGTAGATAACCCCAGTTAATGAGCCAGCCTTTTTCCTCGTCGCTGAACGAATTCAGCCGCGTCCGGATTGCTTCTAGCTTGGACCGCCACTCGCCCGTTACTGCAAATGGACTTTCTAGAGGGTATCGCCCCAACCTAGTTCCAATGGTCCAAAGTGCTCCCTGCTTTTCTCCACGCTCCAATTGGGTCACGATGGCATGTCGCCTCAGCGCTTTAGTCTGTTCTACCGCAATCTCAATTGGCCGTTTGGAGCGGTGGCTCAAAGCTCTTAGAACCGATGGTCCGCCTTTGGCATCCAATGGATTGCTCGCGTCCGAAACGAGCAATGTGTCAAAGTTTCTGATCGCGTGAACGCCAAGGTTGTCGTACACTCCGCCATCGGTGAGCGAAACCTTCCTTTTCAAGTCCACTCTGTCGAATAATTCAGAGAATTCAGACCGCCTGAAATCGTTCGGGTCCAATCTGAGCACCACCGGAGAAAAGGCTGGCGGAAACGCCGATGAAGCGGCGACCACCAGCGACATCCTCGTATTGGGCTGGTCTATAATCCCGAGCTTGTAGGTCCTCATGAGGTTTTTGCAAAATATCCAGTTGCGCCCCGTTTCCAGGTGAGCTGCGTTGAATACGAACTCAGGGTGATCCGGCAAATCCTGGAGGGTGGCCTTTCCCACTATATGCCGCTGGTAGTGTCTCGCCAGAATGTTGACGCCCGGCAACAAACCCCCAAGAGTTGCCCGTACGTCGATGCCTCGACTACAGAATTGCCATATTGGGTCCGCAATCTCTTCCTGGAAATTAGTAGCCGTGCCATCTTCAAAGATGAGCCGTGACCAATGGACCGCCATGAGGCCGGCCAGAATCGACCCGCCAGAGACCGTCGAGACACGAGCAACCGATTGAAGCAAAGCCAGCTCGTTCAGCCTCCATACCGCCCCTAGATGAAAGAGCGTCGCGCGGAAGCCACCGCCGGACAAAGCCAGGCCGATATCATTCTTCTGAGCCATACCGGAACCGTTTCAAGCCCATGGTCTGAACCGCCGCTGGCGGCCTTCCGTACGCCATACGTACCTTTGGCCTTGGAAAACCGCCTCATCCCCCAACCGGTTGGAATAAATATCGATGCCGTCCAATATCCGCATCACAGGTAAACGCCCAGCTGTGTCCCTTCCCCTATGATGCACATCAACCCGGTCTCCCCTACCTCCTCCATGCCAGCCCGTATCCAATTCAGTAACCGCTTGTCATCAGCACTGGGTTCCACGCCGTGCCCATCAGGATGTGAATGCCATTCGCCTACGTAGGCCAGATTCGAGCCGGTAATATGCACAATCCGCTTAACTTCTTCCGATAACCCTTTGGTTCCGCGGATGTAGCTTGTCTTGCGTTCTTCGCTGTCCGGCGGCGACGGTAAGGCATCAACCACGTAGAGGATCTTACGGGACCGATCGCAAGATCCTAGGAGGACCCCGCCGGTCTCATTGGGTAAACGGCACTCGCGCATCCGAGCCAGTGTATCTAATAGCTCAGTATCCAGGACTACCGTCCACTCCCCTTTAGTGTATTGGATCGGCACCGCCGGCTCGACATCCATCACCAGCTGATAATTGTCGTGTTCATCCGAGAGCCACGTTCGGATTCGGGCTCTGTCACACTCGGATAGCTGCCGTACCGACCGACTTCCCATGCCTCCATGCATCGTGACATCGTCTTGGGAAATTTCCGCCGAAATATCCCGGCAGGTCTGTCCTATCCTGTTCCGATCGGGATGATCCAACAACGACGCCAGTCCTGGGTCTCTCGCGATGGCTCGGTAAAATTGCATCTCCAGCGAATCCAGCGGTATTTCGCGGACAGCATCCTCGGCGAGCAAGGTCAAAGCCTTGCCCGAAGGGTTCAGGAACAACGACGCCCTGCGAGCCCCGCTGCTCACGTCATACACCAGATGCCTGGACACCGGTACAGAGGCGGCCATATCCAGAATCAGGTCAGCGTCCTGGTACGCCGCTTCCAGTGCGCCTGTCTTGTTTCCGGGATACAGCACGTTCACGACGATTGATCTGACCGGAGGCTCCTCAGCCATTATTTTGGAAAGGTCGGAAGCAAGCGCCTCTGCCTTATACCACCCAACGTATGACGCACCGAGAGCATGGCGCGCCAGATTGTGGGGATGAAACACATCCCCATCGACGATGGTCAGCCGTCCATATCCCGAACGGGTCAAATTGGCTAGGACCGGCGACCCAAGCGCCCCTGCCCCGATTGCAGTCACCCGCGGATCGGAACTTGTATGGCTCAGCCCGTTGGACCGGCGCGCCAGTCCCTTTGTGAAAACTTCTCGAACATTCAGTAAGGTCAGTCCCGTTTCAGGTCCGTTCTGCTGTCGCGCCGCGGATGGGTTGGGGTCTTCGATCTCGCTACAGTGCCACTCCATTCCAAGCCGAGCGCCTACTATCCCGACGGCGTCCTGCACCTTAAACGCCCTAAACTCGACGGTTTCAACCGCACCTCTATCCCCCCGCCTTTTTGGAAGCCGGACCACAATAACCAACTGGGCAGCGAGAACATCCTTCAATTCGTCTGCATTGGAGCGTCTGTTCCAGCCGTCGAAAATGCCCTTCAACTCGCGGTTAACGTTGACGCCGCCTTCAAGTAGAAGGTTATGCAATTCTCCCAGCGTGCGGGGTGTAGACCGAATAAGACCATGCGTCATCGGCCGAGTAGCCATGACCACTACGGCGCATTGATCTGCTGCACCGGCTTTCGGTACGCCTGTCAGTCCACCGAGCGCCAGAGTGTAGTTCCCACCCATCCGGTTGATACGCCTGACCTGAGCCCAACGGTGCGAGACCCGAGGCATGGTGCGAAGTTCGCTTGGGATTATCAGGTCTGAATACGAATCGAATAACAAAGGCTCCAACGGCTGGTCAGGTTGGTGCAACGAACCGTGCGCCGTCTCTTCAAGCCACCAGCTGATGCGCCCCAGGAAACGTGCTGGATTCCAATCGAATTTGACCTCGTACCACGGTTGGTCGTAAAGGCATAGACTTCGCCATTCGCCTGCTGTTTGCAGATTCGTATGTGGAGCGTACGGAAAATCTTGTCTTGGCGAGTAGATGCCAGGTGGAAGTTGCTCATTCGAGGAAAAAACGACCACGATGATTTCTTTAGCCCCAATCCACCGATAAGATGAGCGTGTCGGCGTGATGAAGGGATGAGAAAGTGCTCCCGGCTTCGGGGATAATGGTTTTTGAAACAGAAAACCGACCCGAAACAAGGAGCACCCAAAAGATGTTACCACTTGAGCACCCCGACCGCATCGACGTTGCCTTCGACGATCATCGCCTGGTGGCCAATGCTGGGCTGATCCTTCCGGTCACTTTGGCCCATCATCTGGGACTGGGCGAGCTGGTGGACAACAATGTTGACCTGGGAGATGCGCCAGGTCGGGCGAATGCGGGAGACAAGTTCCTGACCTTGGTGGCCTCGGCATTGGCCGGTGGCGACTGCATCGACGACGCCGACGCGCTGCGCGCTGGGGGAACCGAGCAGGTGCTGGGGTGTGTGATCAAGGCGCCATCCACCCTGGGGACCTTCCTGCGCAGTTTCCGGTGGGGCCACGTCCGCCAACTGGATCGGGTCAGCCGGGAGCTGCTGGCCCGGGCCTGGTCGGCTGGGGCCGGACCCGGCGACGGGCCGTTGACCATCGACCTGGACTCCACCATCTGCGAGACATACGGTCTGGCCAAGGAGGGGGCGCGCGACCACGGCTACACCGGCCAGCGAGGCTATCACCCGCTGCTGGCCATTGCCGCCGGAACCGGCGACGTGCTGATGGCTCGGCTGCGCAAGGGCCGCGCCAACACCGTTCGGGGCGCCGCCCACTTTCTACGCGAGACGGTGGGGCGGGTACGCTACGGCGGGGCCAGAGGACAACTCACGGTGCGGGCTGACAGCGGCTTCTACACCCACGCCATCGTCGCCGTCTGCCGCAAGATGGATGTCCGCTACTCCATCACCGTCCGCCAGCAAGCCCGCCTGCGGAATATCATCGAGGCCATACCCGAGACTGACTGGACGCCGATTCCCTACTGGATGGACGGCGCCGCCGACGTGGCGGAGACCACCTACGTCCCCTTCCAGGATGAGCCCGACGCCGCACCGGTGCGGCTCATCGTCCGGCGGGTGCAGCCCACGCCCGGCTCCCAGCTGGCCCTCTTCGCCAGCTACAGCTATCACGGCTGCATCACCGACCGAGACGGGGACACCCTGGAACTGGAGGCCGACCATCGCCGCCACGCCGAGATCGAGAACGCCATCCGAGACCTCAAGTACGGCGTCGGGCTCAACCATCTCCCCTCAGGCCGCTTCGCCGCCAACGGCGCCTGGCTGGCGGTGCAGGTGATGGCCCACAACCTGGCCCGCTGGACCGCGCGCATCGGTCTGGGTGAGCAACTGGTAACCACCAAGACCCTCCGACGACGCTTCTTCTCCCTCGCCGGACGGCTCACCCGCTCGGCGCGCCGCCTCACTTTGCATCTGCCCCAGCGCTGGCCCTGGGAAAACCAGTTCAGTCGCGCCTTGGCTCGATTGCGAGCAATTCCACTCCCAGCCTGACGGCGGCCGTCTGCCACTGACCCGCCATCCGGCCATCTGACCGTTCCCGCCAACTCGCGCCAACCCAGCCCGCGAAGGGCACTCCTTGCCCACCGCATCTCGAATTACGCCCGCCATGGCCACTGCGGGCCGCCATCATCGTGTCTGGGTGCCTACTTCACACCGCCCTCATCCCCATCTATTGGAACCTGGCCTGGCCTGTTCGCCCTCCCTTGCCCATCAACCCTGGTGTCAACTCCAGCGTACATCGCTTCGGTGGATTCGGGTTTAGGCTTGATATCGTTAACCGGACGCTGTGGCACCGAGACAGACATTTCAATCGTCAACCCTTCGGCACTCCCGTCCGCCGATTGGCGGCAGCTGACCAGCCGCGCCCCTTCACCGTGGCCGGCACGCAGAAAATTGGCCAATTCTTTGGCCTTAGGAATAGAAAGAGCGTCGGCGCCAACGGTTGCCGACGCTCCACCAGAGGCGGTTGGCGCCATCAGTCGGCCCCTGTCCTCATCCCGCCCTTCCCGCTCTCGGAGTCCTGGCATGGGTCATACGGCGACTTCCGCTGGGGCTTGTAGAGCTTCCTGCAACCACGGTAGCACCAAGCCCCGATCCTCTCACCTCGACCTTCATGGGTTTGGGATCCGCCTGGGTCGGATGTTCCATGGTGACTTTGAATTGTCCTTTTTTCGCCTCAGCTACCTTGCGGTAATACTCCGCAGTCTGGACATGGGGTGGCTGCGTTTCATCAGATTCTGGAATCACGTTGCTCGGCGAAACCAATACGGCGCCCTCACGGCCGTAGTGTTCGTAGAGGCGAGCCACCTTCTCTGCAGGCTCAGTCACATCGTCACCTTTGTCAGGACCCAGCGACTTATAGCTGCAGTGATGAGGGACTTTCATCAGGTCCCATTCCAACCGGTCGGTGTTACCCGCTTTCTCGGTAGCTCGGACTATGTCTTCCAGTACCTCATAGGGCGCATCGGCGGTCAGGAAGACCTTTACTTGCTTTGCCCCGTCCTGGAGCGTCAGGTGGAAAACTGACGACTCAGCGTTGCGGTCGACTTCCGTGTTTCCGTCATGCTGGTACGAAAACGGTGAATGGACAAAGATCTCAGCGCCGGCACTTGCCAAGGTGAAACCCGGCATACAGTTCCCCGCACTCACGATCAGATGGCGCCGCTCATCCGGGTTAACGCCTGCATCCGACAGCCATTTGTCGAGGCCCTTAGGCTTGGAGATCACACGGATGTCCTTCCCTTCCTTCAGCCGATGGCGGGCTTCAGCCTGAACAATCCGCCCCTCCTCAGATTGTTCCCAACGGCTCTCCAGTATTGCCGCCGCAGGAACCCACATTTCCTTTATGTGAACCCTTCCATCACCCTGGTATTTTTTGGCGTGCTCCAAGTGGAAGAACTCGGACGCACCGGAAAAATGGTCCGTGTCCAGGTGGCTGAAGGAAACCACCTCGAAGTAGTCTCGCCCAGAATCGGCCAGCCTGTTTCGAAGTTCTTCGGCCAAGTCTATTCGTTTATCGTCATCGCCTTGATTTTTGGGCGCGGCAAAGTCGAACAGCAACAGGCGCTCATCGTCTGTGGTTAGCAGGCACGTGTCGGCATTGCCAACCGGGAAAAATGTTATGTCTTTCATTTCAGTATCTCCTTAACGGTGTGATTTGATCCGCCTTGTCGGATTCGTCCATGCTGCCCTCAACTACAACCCTGAGTTTCTTCAGCGTTCTCACTGGCAGAGCCAGCAGATGGTCAGGCGCGTTATAGCCAAACTATCCCGGATCGCATGCGATTGCCGGCAGCATGGGATGAATGGCACCGATCAATGCAGCGCAGTCTGGATTGTAATTGACAGCTCATCGCGATGTGGGACGGACGGCTCTATAAAAGCCTTTTGAAAAGCATAATATACAGCGGTATGGCTATGCAAATAATATTAAAAACAGGCTTTTATAATGTGGCTCGAAACGCTATACTTGACGGCAGTACCGAGGAGGTCGGATCGTTATGCCTATTGAGATCGCTGGATTCGCTCAAGCCCTCGCTCGTTGCCTGGATTTCGAGACAGTTGAGCCGCCGGAACTAGAAGACGTGCTCACGGACGCAACCGAACCACTTGAGATGGCATACGCCGAGCCGTCCTCGGATTCACCGTTAATCCAGTCCGGATCAATGTTCACTCACCTGCTTTTTGTTCAGCATGGGACCGTCGTTCCATGGCAGTATCCATACTCAGAGCTGGAGGCCCCCTTCCTGATTGGCGAGCACGAGTTCCTGATGCGCGCCGAGCGATGGGTTGCAAGCTACTCAGCCGTGACCGAGGCCATCGTCGTGTGGATCCCCGTGGCGTTGATCGATCTCGTGGTCGATCGGATCCCACGGGTACGCGATCGAATGCACCAGTTGGTGATGCGCCGCCTGGCACGGTTCTACTGGACGTCGCTGGCTATTAGCGGCACTCCGTCCTCTCGTGTGGCGGCGGCACTTGTTTCTAGACTTGCCCTCGTGGGCAACGACCACGGCGAAGAACGGACAATCCCGATCAGGCAGAAGGACCTTACTCGTCTCACCGCCATGTCCCGTTCCGGTGTCGCGGACGGGCTAGCTGCATTGGTGAAAGCAGACGTGATCCGACTAGGCGGCGACCGCCCATCAAGATTTTCCGGCGTGGTGTTGATTCCAGATGTCGACCCCCTGAAGGATCATGCTTTTGCGGAGGTGCGAGACAAGGAGATCCGGTCCTTGCTCGCTCGGCCGGATGATGAATGAGCAATCTTTGACCGGGCAGACCATAAACATTATGGGGTCGTCGCCTTATCATTTCAGTCGTATTGACGACCGCCTTGGTTCGCCCAACAGCCGTTACGTGAAGTCGTTTGTCGAGGCTGCCGGTGCGACATTACCGCGGCCCGATCTTCCTGCCCCAAGTTGCGAATGCTATCGGCAGCGGCGACCCACGCACGGCTCCCAACTTGCCCTCTTCGCCGCCTACCGCTATCACGGCTGCATCTGTCCCGCGTCAACTATATTTGCCGGTTGGTAACAGTTCAGACTTGGTGAGGTGAATTGGCCGAAGGCGGGTTGCCGAACGCTGGCACGGGTGGCGGTGGTTATGTCATATACAGGGCATGGATACTGAAGTGGACCTGACCACCGTCGACCGCGCTGTCCTCATTGCCATCATCGCCGAGTTACAGGCGGTGATTGAGCGGTTGCAGCGGCGGATTGCCGAACTGGAAGGCCAGGCGAAACCGGGCGGCCCGCTCCGAATGCCCGGCCTCAAGGCGAAATCGGGCCGGAAGCCCCCAGCGCAGCAGGGGCCCCGCAAGCAGCGACGCCACGGCTTCGCCCGCCCGCGCATGACACCGACCCACCGGGTGGAGCACGTGATGGAGAACTGTCCCGATTGCGGCGCCCACCGGTCCGGCGGCTGGATCCAGCGCACTCGGGAGGTCATCGAGCTGCCGGTGGTTCCCGCGCAAGTCACCGAGCACGTCTACATTGCTCGGACTTGCCCGGCCTGCCGACGGCGCTGCACACCTCCGGCGGAACTGGGCGGCGTGGTCTTGGGTCAGCAGCGCCTCGGCGTCAACCTGCTCAGCCTGATCGCCACGCTGCGGGAAGAGGGGCGGCTACCCATCCGCAGCGTCCAGTGGTATCTGGACACCGTGCATCAGTTGCGCCTCAGCGTGGGGGCCATCGTGAGCGCCATCCATCGCACGGCGCAGCGGGCCCAACCGGCAGTGGCCGCGATCCTGGACCGCATCCGCGCCAGCCCAGTGGTCCACGCCGACGAAACCGGCTGGCGTCAGAGCGGGGCCAACGGCTACGTGTGGACTTTCAGCACCCCCACCGAACGCTACTTCCTGCGGCGGGGTCGGGGCAAAACAGTCGTGGACGAGGCGCTGAGCGATGCTTTCTCCGGAGTATTGGTCAGCGATTTCTACGCCGCCTACCACCATTATGACGGCCCCAAGCAGCGGTGCTGGGCCCACCTGCTGCGGGACATCCACGACCTGCGCACCCGCTACCCCGATGCTGCGCCACTGGCCAGGTGGGCCGACGCCGTCCACGGGATTTACGACCGGGCCAAAGCCTGCACTCATCCCCAGGCCAAGCGGCGGCGCACCGCCCAACTGGCCCTGGAACGACAACTGCTGGCCCTCGGCCAGCCTTTCCGGCACGACCCGTCGGCAACCCAGGCCAAGCTGTGCCGACGCATCGAGCGCCACATCAAGGAACTCTTCGTCTTCGTGGCCGAACCGGACGTGCCTTCAGACAACAACGCCGCCGAACGCAGCCTGCGCCATCTGGTCATCAGCCGCAAGATCAGCGGCGGCACCCGCTCGGAGCAGGGCACCGAGAGCAAGATGACGCTGGCATCCATCTTCGGCACCTGGCGCGCCCAAGGTCTAAATCCTCTCGCCGCCTGCCGTCAGCTGCTCGTTTCCCCTCTACTCTGAACTGTTACGCCGGTTGGCGTCAATCAGTTTTGCCGGTTCACCTCCTTGGCCTGGACGCGTTGCTGGGCAGCGTTGGTCCGGTAGCTGGGGACGTCAAACTCCAGGATGACGGAGTGGTGCACGACCCGGTCAATCGCCGCGGCGGTGGCCATGGGGTTGGCAAAGATGCGCTCCCACTCTGAGAAGACCAGGTTTGACGTGATGCCCAACGACCGGCGCTCGTAGCGTTCGGCGATCAGGGTGAAGAGGACCTCCGATTCCTCGGCGCCCTGGGGCAGGTAGCCCAGGTCGTCGAGGAGCAGGAAGTCGAAGTTGTCCAGCTTGCGCAGCTGGCGGGGCAGGTCCAGGTCGCGCTTGGCGGCGAGCAGTTCCTGCACCAGGCGGTGGCCCAGGGCGCACCGGGCGTGGGTCTTGCCGGTGCCGGGCAGCCCGAAGGCCAGCACGTTGATGCCGCGCTCCACGAAGCTGCCCTGGGCCAGCTGGTCCAGTTGCTGCCGCAGCGCCAGGGGGACTCGGTCGTGCTCGAAGGTTTCCCAGGTCTTGCCCGAGGGCAGCCGGGACTCCCGGCGCAGCCGGTTGATGCGCCGGTGGCGGCGATCCTCAGCTTCCTGTTCCAGTACCTCCAGGAAAGTCGCCAGGGCATCGCCGTGTCCAGCGGCGGTGAAACGAGCCACCGACTGGGCGCCCATGGTGGGCAGCTTGAATTGGCCGCACAACTGGCCGATGCGGTCCTGCATCACGCTGGTGTCCGTCATGCGCACACCCCCGCCGCCGCCAGGCTGACCGTGAGCAGGCGGTCGTAGATTTTCAGGTCCGGCTTCCCAGACCAGACCAGCACCGGAGCTTCGGGCACCTTGGGCTCGGCCAGGTCCCGCACCTCCGCGTAGTCGAAGGACTCACCCGCCTCCAGCAGCAACGACAGCGCGCTGTCCACCGTGGCTTCCATGGTGGTCGCCGCCAGGTGCAGGATCCGCACGTACTCCACGTCGGCACGCTCCCCACGCCATTCCCTGAGCGCGTCGTAGGTCAGCCGGAAGTGCATGGTGGGAAACAGCTGCTCCCGGAAGCGGTAGCGGGCGAAGGCACCAGGCTTGCGCACCAATGAGCCGATGACGTGGCGGTAATTGACGTTGGCTTCCCCCTCGCCACGCACCCGCTCCATCCGTTCCACCAGGTGGCCCTTGTAGTACACTTCCGCCCAGTCGGCGTACAGACGGATCTGCACCTCCTTGCCGATGAGGCGGGAGGGCACGCTGTAGCTATGTCCCGCTACCTGGATGGTGCACCACTTGCGCACCTTGGACTGGTAGTTGACGTATTCCGGCACCGGGGCTGGGGGCAGGGAGCGTAGGCAAAGCAACTCCTGCTCCAGCTTCCCCTGTACCAGGCGATTGCGTCTCTCCACCATCTGCCGGACGAAGCTGGCGTAGTCGTCGACAGTGTCGAAATCGCGGCTGCCCCGCAGGATGAGGGCCTGGTCGATGGCGTCCTTCAAGCGGTAGTGGGCGTGCTCGGCGACGCCGTTTTCATGGCTCTGGCCGGGATTGATGCGGGTGGAGCGGAGGCCATAGTGGTCCAGCAGGGCGGCGTAATTGTCGTTAAGAGCGCGGCCGCGGCTGCTGCGCAATTCGTGAGTGGCAGCCGAGGTATTGTCGCTGCGCACCACCTCTGGAACGCCGCCCAGGGTCCAGAGGGCATTCTGCAATCCCTGCTGCAAGGCCAGGAAGGTCTCACCGGCGGCGACCTCAGCGTAGCGCCATCCCGAGTGGCTGAGTATCAGCTGGAACAGCAGGTGGGGGTAGGACTGGCCGGCGATGGTCACCTTGAGTTCCCCGCAGTGGGTGAAGTCGAACTGGGCCTCCCGTCCCGGCGGATGCACCTGGGGGAAGTACACCTCCTGATCCGGAGCATGCAGCGCCCGCCTCCTGAGCCTGTCGAAGGGCCTGTAATCGTCGTTGCAGGGTGCGCAGCTGGGACGCGCTGAACCGCCCGGGATGCTGCTCGGCCTCCTGAGCTTGTCGAAGGGCAGTCGATAATTGTCGTTGCCTTTAGCTTGCCCGTCGGATCATTCCGCAGCAGCGACTCAATCTCATCCTCCCACACCCCGTCGAAGGGATCGGGCCGAGTGCGCCACCGATGCTCCGGTTTCGCCTGCGACGGCAATGGGCCACTCTGCCACTTGCGCGCTGAACGCACGCTCATCCCAGCCTTGGCCGCTGCCGTTTCCTGTGTCTTGCCTTCCATACGTTTCTGCCTCAATAGCCTGGTTTGTCGGTCTGTAATCAACGGTACCTCCGTACCGAATGATTACCCCATCTCGACCGGCAAAAATAGTCGACGTTACCGGCAGGACTAATTGTCGTCTATCAGCATCACCGACCGAGACGCGGACAACACTCTGGAACTGGAGGCCGACCATCGCCGCCACGCCGAGATCGAGAACGTCATCCGAGACCTCAAGTACGGCGCGGGGCTCAACCATCTCCCCTCGGGCCGCTTCGCTGCCAACGCCGCCTGGCTGGCGATTCAGGTGATGGCGCAAAACGTGGCCCGCTGGGCAGCGCGCATCAGTCTGGGCGATCAACAGGCGACCACCAAGACCCGCCCCTGGAGGATCTTCCCCTGTGATGGATGACGTCGGGACGCCGTTTAGCGCCCCGTAAGTCTTCCGGGGCGTGGTGCGTTCTCACATCCTCAGCTCCAGTCGCGGGTCCAGGAGGCGTTTCGGCACCTCCGTTTCGCGCATGAAGTAGACCAGCTTCTGGTGCAATTCCGATGCCACGTCCAGGTGGGTCTCTATGACGTTGGTCGACTGCTTGGGGTCGGCGGTAAGGTTGTAGAGCTTCGAGACCCCGGGTAGGGAGCTGTAGAGGAGGCTCCAACCTCCGGAGGTCACGGTGGTCACTGGCGGCTCCGTCAGTACCCGGAGCAGGTTATCCACGGAGTGCACCGGGTCGCCGGGGTTGGCGAAAGGCAGGCTGCTCACGACGAAATCCCGGCCCTGGGTTGCGGGGTCGCGCAGCGCCGGGGCGAGGGAGCGGCCCTGCACGAAGCCAGGGATCTCCAGTCCCAGCAGGTCCAGGACCGTGGGCATCACGTCCACTGCGGAGGTGATGCCGGTGTAGTTGCCCGGCGGGACGCCTGGCGCCCGCAGCAGGAGGGGCAGGTGGACGATCTCTTCGTAGAGCGGCGAGTAGCTCCACTGCGACCCGGGTTCGTCATAGGGTCTGAGCGTGCCGTCGGGATACTTGTCGGAGCTCATCTTGCCGAACAGGCCGCCGTGTTCTCCAAAGTAAAACCCGTGGTCGGTGGTGAAGATCACGATGGTCCGGTCGGCCAGCCCCATGTTCTCCACCGACCTCAACAGGAAGCCCGCCCATGTGTCGACCATGGTGATCTCGCCGCAGTAGGTGGCGTGTCCCTTCCGGAGCTGCTCCTCCTGGTACCCGGGCACGTCATGCCAGTTGCCGTACACCGGCAGCACCAGTTCGCCGTCGTACCCTGGCCAGTAGAGTTCTGTGTAGTAGGGCGGCGCATCCCAGGGTTCGTGGGGGTCCCAGGTGTCCACGTACAGGAAGAAGTCCTCCTTGTAGTGCTGTTCTAGCCACCGCATGGCGGTCATGAGTGTCTTGGGCGCGTTCCGATCTGCCTCGCTGCGCCAGGCTGCCCTGACGTCCAGGGCTTCGTTATGGTAGCCGGGCTCGGGGATCAGCGACCAGAGGGTATCCTGTCCCAGGTTCATGAAGAACGACTGGAAGCCTCGGTCGTAGTTCATCCCGCCCCTGAGGTAGTAGGGGGTGTCGACGGAGGCAGCCGTGTGCATGCCGTGTTCGGCCAATATCTCGGCAAGGGTGGTCACGCCCGCCGGGAGCGGTTCCCAACCCATGAACGACATGGTCCAGCGCCCGGTCTGGTGGTCTGCCCGTGTGGGCATGGTCGGAAATCCGGCAGAATAGTGGTTGTCGAACCTCACCGCGCTTGCCGCCAACGCGTCAAGCGACGGAGTCCGGATGTTGTTGTTGCCGTATGCGCCCAGGTGATCCCTGCGAAACGAGTCGGAGACTATCCAGATGACGTTCATGCTGACCTCCATGTTTTCAGGTGGTTGCGCCGGCGATGTTCTTGGGTATCCGGCCTCCCAATACGTGGCGATCTGACGATTATCAGTTTGCGGTTTGCCGGTCAATCACCCCCGCCGTCATCACATGGCCTTTTCACGGTCATTGGATTTGGACTCTCGCGCTCGTCCCGAGCCTATCGAAGGACGCGCCCATGGTTCGACAAGCTCACCATGAGCGGACGGCTTGTGACTTTGAAAAGGCCCTGCGAGGCATGGCGATTTCGGTTGCGCTCCGGTTTAGTGGTCGAGCAATTCGACCGACTCAAGGTCGGATATGGCAGCATCGAGCCGCTCAAGAGTGTTGTGCAGGTACAACGTGGCACGTTCGCCTTCGTAATTGCAGTAACCTCCCGTTACTATCCAAAAAATAAAGATTTCCAGCATCGCCAACTGGTAATCGCGCCAGCATTCCTCAAACGAGTAATCGGCCACGCCGTTGTCCATCAACACGGAGTGATATGTGCGGACCAGAGCCAACTCCGCCTCTCTGCGTCGTTGGGCGGGAAAGGCTTCGGAGATGAAGGTGGCCACGTCGCAGGTCCCGCGGCCTCGGACGCAAAATTCCCAGTCAACGACCACCACCGGCGGACGTGTCAGGGCATCGTCGGTGAAGAAGCAGTTGTCCAGGCGATAATCGCCGTGGACAATCGTTCGGGGAGACGTGTTGAGTTCTGATTTTATCCTGGGAACCTCTGACCTCAGCCGATCCCCCAATCGGCGCAAACCCCGAGGCATACCATCGCCGGCATTCTCTATCAGCGACTGCCATGTCCCGGGGTATGTTGCCTGGTAGAGTCCAGTTTCCGCTTCCTTTGACGGCATCCATTCCAGTCTTTCGAGCGCCGGGCTATCCCACCAGCCCGCCTGGAATCTCGCCAATTGGACGATGGCTTGGCGAGCTTCGTCGAAGCCGCAGCCGACAACGCTATCGCCTTGGCGCGCGTGGTTCATGTCCTCCAGCAGCAGAACAGTATCACCAGTAATCGGATCGATACCTGAGTAGTAACAACGGGGCGCCGGCAGGTGAGGGTTGGCAGCCAACACCTGGTAAACCCTGACCTCGCGCCGATGCTGCCCCAATCTGTCGGAAACCTCCCTCAGCCCAGGGTCCGAGCCTGGCAGCTTGACGATGATGGTGCTGGGCAGATCCGGCACCCCCGGGTCGTAGTCCAGCCTCAGCCGAAACAGCTGGTTAACGAACCCGGTACCCTCGGCAATGGTTTCGGCCGAATATCCGGTGACGATAGCGCCGCCGGAGACGCCGCCACTCTCCAGCACTACCGTCAGCCAGTCCGACGTGATGTCTCCAAGGTCTCTGGGTATTGTCGGACTCACCTTCTCATCCGTCCGCGCACTGCATTGAGCCGTGGCAGCGTCGCGTCCCACGTCTTATTCGTCTTTGCGGGCGAAGAAGACACAATGGTCCATCGGCTTCGGGTCCTTAAAGTTCATGACGCCTCCGAGTTTGTCGCCTTCTGCCGGGACAATGCTGAACCCCCGGCCCATCAGGAGGTCCAGAATCTCCTCCGGATTGTAGAGCTGAAAGGTTCGGTCCGCGGCGTAGTCCCGATCGTACACGGTTGCGACCCCGTTTCCGGTCTTGAACATAAGCTGGAGGACCCCACCGGGTTTCAAAAGCCTCGCAAACTCCGGCAGCGTGATGCCCAAGGCAATATCCGGCGCGATGTGTTGGACCACCGCGTTGCAAAGGATGAAATCGAACGAGCCGTCCGGATAGTCGAGAGGCCGGCGCAGGTCGGCCACCGATACCCTCTGTGCGATCTCCGGATGAAGCCGCCGGGCTTCCAGGATGTTCTCTTCCACGGCGTCCACCCCGAGAATATCGTGGCCCTGCTGCCAGTAATGGAAGACATCACGGGCGCCCGCGCCACAGCCTGCGTCCAACCCTCGCGATCCTGCAGGGATCAGCTCCTGCAGGCGATCCATCAGGTCCTCATCGCCCCTGAGCGCAGGGTGGTAGGTTTCGATGTACACGGATTGGATGAAATTATGGCTTACCTCGGCGTAACGCCGGGCGTGTTGCCGATAAAAGGTCTCAGAATAATCCAGGTTCTGACTCATTGCCGGAACTCCTCCGAATTGACTGTTGACTACCAAATCACGAAGTGTGCCAACCCTCGACATCCTTGACGCGAGACGACCCTTCACGCCGTGCGCATTGCCTCAATCGAAAGGTTACTGAACTACGGTCGCACGGGGTCTCCCGGCAGATGCAGCCACGAATTTTGGGTATGTTACACCAGCGTCGGAAAGACTCGCTGCAACACATCGGCGGACCTGATCTGTCCGTGCGTCGCACCGGCGTCCTCCGCCTTATTGATACCCGTCGTGGTTCACACAATAGTCATTATGTGAATCCGCCCTCGCGGGGATTCTCTAGGATGCCCAAGGAACGCCGATCCCGCAGCCTTGCCGTTTCGCCGCCAACGCCGCCTGGCTGGCGGTCCAGGTGATGGCGCATAACCTAGCCCGCTGGACAGCGCGCATCGGTCTGGGCGAGCAGGTAGTGACCACCAAGACCCTCCGGCGGCGCTTCTTCTCGATCGCCGGACGGCTCAGCCGCTCGGCTCGGCGCGCCGCCTCACACTTTGCATCTTCCCCAACGCTGGCCCTGGGAAGTCGAGTTGAGTTGCGCCCTGGCACGATTGCGCGCCCTGCCATTTCCGGCCTGATGGCGCCGTCGGCGCCTGACCCATCCACCAGACTACCCAACCGCCTCGCAGACCCGAGCCAGGTCGGTCCCCGAGCGTCTCTTGCTGCATACCGCCCTGATAATCTCGCCCAGCACTGCCACTGCGGGCCGTCAACATCCTCTTTGAGTGGCTACCGCACCCTTCCACAGCCAAATCTATTGGGATCAAGCCCTCACCGTCTCTCTCCCTGGCCTCACATCCCTTGTCTGACCGGCATGGCTACATCCCTTCAGTGGATCCGGGTTTACGCGGGACACCCGCTGCGCCAGCGCTCGACCTATAAGGCGATCGACCCGGCCATGGGCAGCCGGCACTTTCTGGATATCGCCGAGCTGGCGGAGCGCGTGGGCGTTTTGGGTCAGTTCAAGCGGGTAATACGGTTCTGTGATCCCGGAGCCACCGCTTCGGTGTCGCCGAAGTAGGCGATCAGAGCATCCAGGTCAAGTGCGCCGCCAAACCTTTCAGTGCCATCGGCCAGCACGCTGTAGCGGTCTCCGCCTTCGGCCATGAAACTGTTAACGGTCACCCGGTAGCTCGCGTCAGGATCCACGACCCTGCCATCAATGGCGATGCTCGCCGGATTTACCTTCGATCCGCTTGGCTGAGCGGCGTCCCAGATGTAGCTGAACCCCTCGGAAACCTGGAGTATTCTGCTGGAACCCGGTTCCGGATTGTCGAACTGGTCCTCGAGCAGGGTGTGGATCTGGGCGCCGGTCAACGACATGATCACCAAGCTGTTGCCGAAGGGATGCACTGCGAAGGCTTCTCCGAACGTCAATTCACCATCGGCCTCGCTGCCGGAAGCGGCGGATACGATGTCATTGCGTATGCCGCCGGAATTCATGAACGAGACCACCGCGTTGCCCATATCGGCGCTGCGGGTTGCCGCGAGCTGGGCGTCCGCAATGACGTCGCCAAGCGCCGACTCACCCGCCGCGTTACTCTGCCGACCGATGTCGGCGGTGGTGACGCCGATGACGGTGTTTGCCAACGGCCCAGAGAGCATATCGTACCTGTCGATGAGCGCGGTTAGCGCGGGATCGGGAGTCACGCCAGCCTGAGAGTTCGGGACGTTGTTGATCGCTTTGACCGTCAGGTCTTTGGTGACCCGGTTCAGCGCCACATCAATGACGGTGAACAGGCGGCCGCCGTTGTCGGCCATGGTCACCCACGTCCCGTTGACCTCACAGATGAACTCGTCGTTGGTATGACCGGCGATCACCAGGTCCACCGCAGCGTGCAGCCGGGCAGTGATGTCCGCAATCGGGCCGGTGAGCCCCGATCCACAATCGTTCTGCCCCCCGTCGGAGAACCCGCCCTCGTGAAGTAGGACGACGATGGCTTCGATACCCTCTCCCTGCAGTTGGGGTACCAGCGAGTTGACCGTTTCCGCCTCATCTTTGAAGGTCAGGCCCGCCACCCCGCTGCGGACGACAATGCTTGGGGTACCTTCGAGAGTCATCCCAATGAAGGCCACCTTCAGGCCCTGGTAATCGCGGATGGCATAGGGCGGGAAGATGGTTTTCCCAGTCGCCTCATCGATGACGTTGGCGGCGAGGAACTGGAAGTCGGCGCCCGCAAAGGGATCGCCGTCAAGGTCGCCGTCGACCGGGTGCGGCCCGCCGTGCTGCATCCGCAGCAACTCCGCTATCCCCTCATCGAATTCATGGTTGCCCACGCCGTTGATATCGAGGCCCATGAGGTTCATGGCTTCAATGGTGGGTTCGTCGTGGAAGAGCGCCGAGATCAATGGCGACGCCCCGATGAGGTCCCCGGCCGACACGAACACCGAGTTCTCCGCTCCGTCGGCGACGGCTGCGAGGTTGGCTGCCAGGTAGTCCGCTCGGCCAACCCCGCCGAAGGAACTCGATGCGGTAGCAATGTTGCCGTGGTAATCATTGATCGCCAGGATCTGGAGCTGCACCTCATCGGGTTGGTCATCCGGGTGGTCGCTGGCTTGCGGAGCCGCGGTAACGAGGCGCGTGACCGGTACTTCCCTGGTTATTTCCACCTGTCGCGTGACCTCAATCTCGACCATAACCTCCCGGATACTCTCGACTTCCCACGTTACCGGCACCTCTCGCGTCACTTCAACCTCTGTAGGCAATGGTGGACTGGCGCAACCGATGACGGACAGCGCTCCCAAGACACAAATCATTGCAATCAAAGGTCTCAATTTCCTGTCCTCCCACGTCCGGAAAATAGATAGCTTCGATACCAAAGATACAGTGAGTTGTGCTCGGCTGCCACGGCTTCCCAATTTCCAGACCGCCGCCGGAGCAGGGATGCGCCTACAGGTACCGCAGTGCTGATCCGGCCGTTCACCGCAGGTGTAGCGGCCGACCATGCCGCCACCCTGTCCAGCGGCCCTAGAAACCTGGCCGGGAACCCCGATTCTCCCCAAGCCGTTAGTTTCTTGACGTCGATAACCGATGTAATAATGGGTTCTTGCGACGTATTACATACAGTATCATGCCGAATACGGCTGTAATACGTCTGCTAGGCGTAGTGCAAAACCCGGCCAACGGCTTTCCGGCCAGACCTCTAGCGTTCGATCTCATGGGTGGGCGCGCCGTTCTGGGCCATGTGTCCCGCGTCAACTATATTTGCCGGTCCTGTTGCCTCATTGAGAAATGTTACCGAACTTCGGTCTAACAAAGTCTCCTGGCGGATCCAGTCACGAAATTGGAGATAACTGGCCAGCGTCGTCGGAAATACCCGCTGCAACGCATCGGCGAACCCGATTTAGGGATCTATCCTTCCAATCTCCCCCACCTTATTGATACCCGCCATGGTTCACACAATAGTCATTACGTGAACCCGAGTACGCAGGGATAGACCTTGCACGTGCGAATTGGCCATGGTGTTCCTCCTGGTTCCCCCGCACGCGCGGGGATAGACCGAAGGGCTGGCCGGACCTTGCGCCCGAGGTTGGCGACCAGCTCCCAAACGTTGGGGCGCCGCTGCGACATAGTGCCCTTCATCAGTTGTACTGTGCGTCAAAGTCCGCCTGTGACATGGTCAGCAGCTTTATGAAATCGATCAGGGCCATCACCCCGGATATGGGCGCGCCTATCAAGGTGCAGGTCAGGATGATGCGCAGCACCCCGTGTCCCGCGTCAACTATATTTGCCGGTCCGGTTGGCGTCAATCAGTTTTGCCGGTTCACCTCCTCGGCCTGGACGCGTTGCTGGGCAGCGTTGCCGTCCGCCCCTCGTACATGTGCAAGTCCGAGCCACAGATACCAGAGGAAGTGATCTTCACGATGCCATCGTTGGGGTGTTGCAGCTCCGGGTCTGGCACATTTTCCGCGGCGATACTGAATGGGGCCTGGTAAACAACTGCTTTCATAACAAACCCCTCCTTGGCTTACAGAGGTCTTCTATCGTAGGTCTTTTATGAGACCCCCCTCTCGGCTAGCTTCTCCGGTGTGACCAACTCGTAGAACTCGATCTCGTAGGAGTCGAGCTGGGCCTGCATCTCGGCGTTCAGAGTCCGTACCGCCTCGGGGACCTGGGAAGGCCAGTTGGGCTCGATGGTCGCCTGGGTCCACTCAGCATAGGCCACGTTGGGAGTTCCCGGCAGGCCCTGGGACACATACACTTGTGCCTTGGGCCGGCCATTCTCCTCGTAGGCGGCGCATATTTTGATCAGCAGGTTGGCAACCTGCCATACCTTCCCCGGTTGCGCTTTGGCGATTCTTCTGATGACGTACATGGCTACTTCTCCTTTTTGTAATGCGACCTGGATTAAAACGGCCCTGGCTTTCGTTCCGCTATATTCGACACTCCCTTTCCCCAACTTTGATAGCAAAAACCATCTGATTCTTGGGTTAACGGTTCCGGAGAGTTGCCGCGTCCGCCCATCGAAAGGAAGTCCCTTTGGCGATTGGAACAGCTTAATATCTGCCCGTGCGAGCATGGGAAACTAAACCAAAGCCAAGTGGCATCTACTGGCGCGGGTCTCTGGCGGGCGGGTCATGGAGCGTCTAACTCTTCTTCCAGAACTGCCACCATCCTCTCGTTGATCGCAGGTCCGCCATCATCGACTGCGCCGGCTGTGTCTGGCGTGCCCGCTGTGTCTGTTGTGGCCGAATCTAGGGCGGGCCTAACCCCAGGGTCGACAGTAACGCCCTGGGTACCGAATAGCTCCCAAGGTCTGAAGGACTCCACGAAATCCTTGGCTTCTTCGATAGATGGGAACCCCTTCCGGGAGCGGCTCGGGTCGTAGCTAAAAGTCTTCGCCAACGCGTCGATGCCCCGTTTGGTGTCTCGGAACCCTCCAAGCTCCTCTTCATGGCCGTCGTTTTCGTCACTGAGAATCAGGTTCTCTCCCCTTTTCACCTTTCGCCAATACACGCTCATGCAAAGCACTCCTCGACTCCGGTTTCTAGCTTGACGGTTTTGGGACCTTGATAGTCTCTACTTCTAAAATTTGCTCGCTTGGTCTCGGAAAGGTGTGTTCTCTCTCCAGGTATGGCAACTCCTCGGCGATGGTCAAGTTCCTTAAGTGGCGTGCCCTTTACAAGTTGGGCTGTTGCCTCAGCCGACTGGTGTCGAGGGGGACTAGCCTACGCCTGGCTCGCTTCCCCAGCGCCACCAGGAACATCACGCTTTTACCTGCCGCGTGGGGCGAGAAGAATCCGGATACTTGGTCGTCGTAAAACGTCAGGCCAGAGGCCACCAGTCTTTGGGCATAGGCTGCCAGGTAGATTTTGCCCGCTGTGATACTGGCATCCAGCTGAGCCAACCGGTAACCCCGGTTACCAAAACGCTCCAGTATCGGATTCAGATTAGTCATGAAGAAAAAGTCGACGCTGGCATCGGCCGGAAGCGGCTGATCGAGCCCCAGATGACCAGCTTGCCGACGGTAGTCTCCTTCTTTCAGCAGCTCCAGAGCCTTCAGGTCTCGGTGGAACACATAGGCGCCAGATGGGAGGTCGTCCACAGTGTTCACGATCAGGTAAATATCATTGAGAGCAGCGCCAGGTTGTCCTAAAAAGTCTGCCGGTATGCCCTGCGTGGCCTTTTCGAGCACCGTCGACAGCTCCCGGAGGGTTATCGATTCGTGGCTGAAACGGCGTGCGGACCCGCGCCGAACGATGACCGACTCGATGGAGTTCTGGGGCGTCTCGCCGTCAGAGTAGCGATTTAACGGTACGAGGCGTCCCGAAGGATGGGGCATCAGCATTGCCGGGCCTTCGCCTCGCCAAGAAACCACCTCTGCTTCATCCGTCAGAGAGGAGGCACCGTGCATCTCCCAAATGGCGGGTAATTCTACCTCGTACTCCGAAATCGGCTGAGTATCCAGCCAAAGTGGCTCTAAGTCGGCAGAGGATCCGATTGACGGCTCGGGAACGAATCCAACTGGTACCAACACGAGAGCTACTTCCTGCCGGTTCTCCAGATCCAGCAGGCGGTTAACCGAGCTGTCCACGAATCCGGCCACCACCTTAGCAGGTAGGCCATGCGCCGCGGCTATGGCTAAAGTGTTCGCCAGAATGGTTCCGCTGTCCCAATAGGAGTGGCGGTATTCCCGGGCCTGGTACTTACAGGCGTTCCGCCAAAATACATCGGTATAGAGGATTATGGCGGGAGCATGGGTCAAGCTCGGCTCGTTGCCACTGGCAGCCACCAGGGTTCCCCGATAGTCGCCCGGCCGTAGCCGGGTTAGGGACGGCCCTCCGGGATTATAGTGGTAGACTCCGGCTGCTAAACCAGGCAGGTCTCCACATACCACATAAAGCTCGATGTGGTACAGAGCACCGGTACAGGCCGCGGCACGAAACGGCATGGATCCCCAGGGGAAGTTCAACCTCTTGGTAATCCCAGCTGAGAAGTACAGAATGCTGCTCAAGGTGGTGATATCCAGTGTTCCGTCACTGACTGAGGGAATAACCTCCATGGAGATCGCGGATAGCGCGGGCACCACCGATGGCGATGCCTCAAACGGCAACGGAATCGGATCCAGGTCCGGGTATATTTTGAACAGCAGGGGTTGGCTCGACGGGTCAAAGGAGTGCCGAGGGTCCATCAGATTCCCGTGGGGGTGCTTGGTGCCGTTGTGGTAATGCCAGGTGGCTTGAATTTCTCGATTTACCATAGGTTCCCCTGGTTCTCCTGCTGGCGTTCACCGAGCTCTACTAGCATGGTTTCAATAGGGGTTGGCAAAGTGTAAATAGACTGGAGCAAGTTGGTCTATGGCGTACCAGTCTGCTACTTCTGCATCCTGGCAATAGGCCAAACGCTTGCCGATATCGCTGAGCAAGTTTCCGATTTCAACGCCCATGAATTTGGGAGAAAAGGGGGTCAGGGCATATTGGGCGTCATGGAGCTTAGCTGTCCCTCCATGGCGGTTATGTCGCTCTAGGTGCAGGAGGCCAACCGCCGCCTTGATCAGTCCATGGTAAAACAAGCGCAGCGGATACCCTTCGGGCAGCCAAAGTTCTTCCAGGGTTTCGTGACATTGCCAGTATTGTGCTCGATTGAACTCGCGTATCGCTTGCCCAAAACTTGGCCGGTGGATCGGACGCTACCGGCAAAAAAGGAGGCAGTCCCTCTTGGTGCAGCAATTTTATCCAATCAAGGTCCAGTTTCTGCCTTTCCCCCTTGGCAGCATACTTGGGCAGGTCGCCAGTCGACACAGAACCTCCTTGCATCAAGCCTAATGTACCAGTCCGTCTTGTCTTGATTTGTGCCTTCTACCCCCTGATGTCGGTCGGGACAATACCGTTACACGGCCCAGGAGCAGGCGCTCGTTAGGTCCATTTTGATGCCCTTAGCGTTGCGACGTGCTCAGGACCAACATTACGCTCCGAGCGGCCGCGGAGCCCAAGGATTTTCCCGATGCCTCCTGTTCCAAGCATACTCCTTCGGCCACGGCATCGTAGACGGTGTCCCGCGTCAACTATATTTGCCGGTCCTGTTGCCTGGACTTTACGCATAATTTAGGGAAAGTATAAAGACAGGGTAAGCTGGCCGGACCACACTTTCCACAGAAGGTCCAGCCATGCTCACCCTGCCCGATGCAATTTTACCCGTACTCCATCCCTTCGCCACGCTGTTTCGCAACCCGACCTGGCTGAAAGCCCAAATCCTGCTGGTCGGCGCGATACTGGCCCCAGGCCAACGCACCGTGGCTGCGGCGCTGCGCGTCATGGGCCGCAGCGACCACCGCGACTACGCCCGCTACCATGAAGTGCTCAATCGGGCGGTGTGGTCGCCCCGCCAGGCGGCTCGCATCCTACTGTTGCTGCTGCTCCAGCACCTGGATCAGGGCGATGGCCCGTTGGTCTTCGGCATCGACGAAACCCTGGAACGGCGCCGCGGCCCCAAAATCAAATCCCTGGGCATCTACCGCGATGCGGTGCGTTCCAGCCGGAGCCACCTGGTCAAGGCCAGTGGCCTGCGCTGGATCTCCCTGATGTGGCTGGGCCAGGTTCCCTGGGCGGGACGCTATTGGGCCTTGCCCTTCCTCACCGTGCTGGCGCCCTCGGCACGCTACTACCGGCAGCGCGGACGCCGCCACAAAAAGCTCACCGACTGGGCCCGCCAGATGATCCTGCAACTGCGCCGCTGGCTCCCGCAGCGCTCCCTGGTGCTGGTGGGTGACGGCAGCTACGCCGTACTGGACCTGCTCCACTGCTGCCAATCCTTGGCTCAACCCGTTACCCTCATCGCCCGCTTGCGTCTGGACGCCGCCCTCTATGAACCGGCCCCGCCCCGTCAGCCGGGCCGGAACGGTCGGCCCCCGCTGAAAGGCCGGCGGCTGCCCGCGCTGAAATTACTCGTCGACCATCCCGGTCTGTACTGGACCACCGCCGCGGTAGCCTGGTACAACGGCGCTACCCGCACGGTGGAACTCACCTCGCAAACGGCGGTTTGGTATCGCTCGGGCAAGCCGCCCGTGCCCCTGCGCTGGGTCTTGGTTCGGGACCCCCAGGGCGAATTCGCCACACAGGCTTTGCTGTGCACTGACCTGGCCGTGGACCCGACACAGATCCTGGAATGGTTTGTGCTGCGCTGGCAACTGGAGGTTACCTTCCAGGAAGTGCGGGCTCACCTTGGCGTGGAGACCCAACGCCAGTGGTCGGACCGGGCCATTGCCCGCACCACGCCAATCCTGATGGGGCTCTTCTCATGGACCACCCTGGCGGCCCATCTGCTGCGGCAACAACGACCCTCGGCCCATCGTACAGCGGCTTGGTACGCCAAGCCGTCGCCGACCTTCGTGGATGCCATCGCTCTGGTGCGCCGCCACTTGTGGCTGGCGTCCGAGGGTTTTTCACTGTCCGACGCAGACTCGGCTTTGTACAATCAAGCGGCATAGGCTAGCGTGTCGAGCATCCTGTGGTACAAGAGGCGCGGGACTTTTATCGATTCGTGCTCGCGCTCGGACGGCATAAAAGTTCCCTGCTGCACCCAGAGGTGTCGTCTGACCAGGGCGATGGCGTCGGCGAAGGAAGGGCTGGTTTTGTCATACCACGCCGCGGTGCGCGGCACCATGCCGCCACGCTGTTCGATCAGGATATCCGCTGCCAGCGTCACCACGCTGAACAGGCCAAAGAGCGCGGGGGTGGTTCGGGCGATGGCTCGTTCCGACCACTGGCGCTGGGTTTCCATGCCCAGGTGAGCCCGCAGCTCCTCAAAGGTCACCTCGACCTGCCAGCGCAGCAGATACCACTGCAGTATCCGCAGGGGTTCCGCCTCGGTGTCGGTGCATAGCAAAGCATAGGGCCCGCGGCGCTCCTCCAGGTATCTGATGACGACCCAACGTATGGGAAGGCGCGGCGGCCCGCCGTGGTACCACAGCGCCACGCCCGAAGCGAGCTCGACCCTGGCGGTACTGCCGTCGGAACCGGTGGCACGGTAGGGAATCCATTGTGTAGCGGGATCGTCCAGCACCGCCGTGGGACTGGGCAATCGCGCGCCGACCACCCGGGGCCGCCCGATCTGGCCGGGCCGCCGCGGTGGCGCGGGCTGGTACCGGGACGCGTCCTTGCGCAGTTTGGTGACGACGACAATCGGCTTTGACATACTCTGGCAATGCCGCAGGAACTCGCGCTTGGCGTAGCCGCCATCGGCCACCACCACCAGGTCCCGGTCCGGCAGCCACCGGCGCCGGCAGACCAGCATCTGCTGGGCGTAGTCGGTGACCGTCTGGTGCCGGCGACCTTTGCGCCGGTCGTAGCGGGCCGACACCACCAGCGCGGTCAAAAACGGCAGTGCCCAGTGTCGACCCGCCCATCCGATACGCGTCAGCAACATCAGGCTCACCCATTGCAATCCGGGGGTCATCACCACCTGGTCGTCCGTGGACCGCACCGGATCCCGATACCGCCCCTTGGCCGCAATCTTCCGGCCCCAGCGTCGTTCCACCGTCTCGTCAATGCCGAACACCAACGGCTCGGTGGATGAACCAAGGCGCCCGGCCACCAGCAGCAACAGCACCCGGCTCAGTTGCAGCGGCGACCATCGGGCGCGGTTGAGCACGTGGTGATAGATGGCGAAGTCGCCGTGCTGCCCAATCCCCAGGATGTTGAGGGCGGAGGACACGGTGCGTTTGCCGGGAGACAGGATCGCTCCCATGGCCAGGAGTTGGGCTTTGCGCCAGGTCCTGGGGTCAAACAGGTGCTCAAAGGGCAGCAGCAGGGTTACTATGACTGCGGGCAGGGTAGGCATACTCGACCTCTTTTGGTGATTTGGTCGAGCTTACCCTGTTCTTATAATTTATCTAGCTTTTGTACAAAGTCGAGCCACTGACCCTGATATACGGAAAGTCCCGTCCGCTCTGTACCACCGACTCATAGATTCGCTTGCCTACGCGGCTTAAAAAGCGTAAAGCCCAGACAAGATGCTGACCCTGGTGGCATCCGCGCTGGCGGGCGGCGACTGCATTGACGACGCCGACGTGCTGCGCACCACCGGGACGGCTGGCGCCATCGGCTGCGTAGTCAAGGCGCCAGCCACCCTGGGGGCGTTCCTGCGCAGCTTCCGGGGGCCACGTCCGCTAACTGGCTTGGGTCAGCAGGGAGCTGCTGGCCCAAGCCTGGGCCGCTGGGGCGGGACCAGGCGACGCGCCTATGACCATCGACCTGGACTCCACCATCTGCGAGACTTATGGGCTGGCCAAGGAAGGGGCACGCTGATAGACGACAATTAGTCTTGCCGGCGGCGATGGTCTCCTCTACCTCCCTCAGTTCGTTGATGATCTCCTCGGCCGTGTGTTTCCTCTTCGGCATATCTGATCCCGCGTCTTGTCCAGGATATCAACACTGATCCCGGATCGATTCTCGGGGGTCAGGTCAGTCTCCTGCGATGCTTCCTGTTAGGCCAAAGTTGGGGAAGTGTCCCACTCATCAGGGCCAAACCGATGCCCAGATAGAAGCTCGACCAATCTTGCAGGCCGTCTATTCCGCCACATAGAGTGTATGTATGGCGGCCAGATTCTTTACAAAAACCCGCCAAGGATCCCGGAAACACGTAAATTACGAAGCTGCAGAGCACCAATAATCCGACCTCTCTGGACTTTAGGGCTCTAACCCAGACGCTGACAACAAATCCCATCAGCAAGCCGGCCAGTCCGATGAAGGACTCGTAGACAGGATCCGGTTGGATCCAGCGCGCAACAACTAACATCACAATACCAATGGAAAATAATGCGACCAATAATATGTCTCCGTAGCGACGGAACCAGCGTCTGAATATTCGCCGTACACCGGCCCAAAAACCTGTGCGGAAGCGAAGCCAGAGCCAAATGAATGCGTTCCCCTGTGGTGGGCAGGGCAACCAGTAAATCGAGAGTATCAGATGACCCGATCCCGCCGCTGCAAATATCAATATGGCGAATGACGTGGCTAGCGTGAAGGATCCTACCAACCAGAATACGGCCGTGATCCAAATTGCTGCAGCAAACAGTGTCAGGAAATACAACCTGATGGGGGTTTTCATCGGCGCACCACGGTTACATTGCGTCAAGTATCCGTGTTCGAAGTCAAGCCTTTTCGAAGGGTTTCGAGGAAATGTAGTCAGCCCTCCTGCGGCACCCACGGCGTTCCTCTGCGAGCTACTGCGTTGAGCTGGAGCAGTATCTTACGCATTATGTCAACGCCACCACTGCAACGTTCCCCGGCTTTCCACGCTGACGAAGGCGGTCATAAAACCGCCGCATTTCGGGTCGACTCCGGTAAGGGGCAGAATCGTACGCTAAGGCCGCTATCGGCGCTTTGGCCACCGGTATTCGCCGGTGAGCAGGATGTGGGCCAGGAGCTCGGGCTCGACGGTCAGCCCGGCGTGTTTCCGCTGTCTGACCGCTTCGCCGAGATGGGCGGTATTCCAGTGGATGACGATGGCGGCAAGCAGGTTGAGCCCGGCCATGCGGTAGTGCTGGCCCTCGCTGGAGCGGTCGCGGATTTCGCCCTGGCGTCCGATCCGGAGTGCGTTCTTGAGCGCGTGATGAGCCTCGCCCTTGTTCAGGCCGGTGTTGGCCCGGCGCTGCATATCGGCGTCGAGCAGCCAGTCTACGATGAAGAGCGTTCGTTCGACCCGTCCGATTTCGCGTAGAGTGACGGCCAGTTCGTGCTGGCGCGGATAGGTCGCGAACTTTCGCAGCAGCTGGCTAGGCGGAAGGGCGCCGCTGGCCAGGGTGGCAGCAACCCGCAGGATGTCCGGCCAGTTCCGCACGATCACGTCCTCCCGGATTTTGTTGCAGGTCAATCCGATCAGGGGTTTCGGAACGCGTCTGGGCTCGAAGACATGCAGCCGTTTCGACGGCAGGTCCCGGATGCGCGGGATGAACCGATAGCCGAGCACCGATAGCCGAGCAGGGATGTGACGGCGAAGATATGGTCGGTGAAACCGCCGGAGTCGGCGTATTGCTCGCGGATGCGCCGCCCAGCCCTGGTCATCAGCAACCCGTCGAGAATATAGGGCGCTTCGTTGACCGTGGCCGGGATTGTTTGCGTTGCGAAGGGTCCGAACCGGTCCGAGACATGGGTATAGGCCTTGAGGCCCGGTTCGCTGCCATAGCGGGCGTTGACGAGGTTCATCGCTTCGCCCTGGCGTCTCGGCTTTGTACAATCAAGCGGCATAGACTAGGTTCTGTTGACATTTCACCGCAACCAGATGAGAGCGGCGGTGAAATGCAGGAAGCCCAGGTATCTGGTGTCCAGCTTCTCAAACCGGGAGAAGATCCGGCGATAGTGCTTGATCTTGTTGATGAAGCATTCCACCAGATGGCGCTCCCGGTACAGATGCCGGTCATAGTCGGCGGGTGCCTTGCGGTTCGAGCGGGGCGGAATGACCGGTATCATACCCAGTTCCAGGATGTGCTGGCGAAACTCCTGGGCATCGTACCCTTTGTCGGCCAGTACGTGCTCGCCAGCATAACCGGCGATCAACTCCTCCGCCTGGGTGATGTCGTGCTGTTGCCCGCCAGTCAGGATGAATCGCAAGGGGTTGCCCAAGCCGTCCACGCTCACGTGAATCTTGGTGCTGAACCCGCCGCGGCTCCGGCCCAGGGCCTGGGCCGCCTGGCCACCCTTTTTGGGGGAGCTCCCGCCGCGCAAGGGTGCGCCCGGACCACCGTGCTGTCGATGATCAGGTATTCCAGATCCGGGTCGGCGCAGAAATGTTGATGCATTTGTGCCCAGACGCCTTGGTCAGTCCAACGGGCGAATCGTTTGTAGACGCTGTTCCAGTTCCCGTATTCGGCTGGCAGCAGTCGCCATTGGGCCCCAGAGCGGTTAATCCATAAGACGGCCTCGACAAAACGCCGGCAATCCGCTTCCTGGCCAACGTACAGGCCGGTGCGGCCACGCAAGAAATCGAGAATCCTAGCCCACTGTTCTGGTGATAATCTGATGTTTGACATACGGCCATTATAATCAAATGTCAACAGAACCTAGTGTCTCCCAACACGTAATTGATACACGATGTGGTTCGCTCAATGGGTCATTATGTAAATCGGTTCGTGCGGGGATTCGGTCCGCCAGGCTCACGCCGTATTTCATCGGCCTGCTTTGGACCCTCACGATTGCGGATGCGCCACATCATCCGCCCCAGGTCGTCGCATCGCCCATCCGGCCTACACCTGGCGCGACGCATTACGTCGCCACCATAGCGCACCTGGCATGCAGCCCTGCGGGGACCATTTTGATACCGGACTACGCCCCGCCCCAGCGTCTTTCGCCCGCGTTCTTCCCGCAGCTCTCGCCGGCTCCTATTCACAGTGGCGGGCGTAGCCGGCCCTGATCTTCCCCATGGTGAGCTCCCCTCGCTCCAATTGACCACGCAACCGCTCCTCCATTGCCTCGGCACTTAGCGGAACAGTCCCGAGGGCCCTGGACACGGTCAGGCGATACAGAGCGGTGTTGGTGTCCGTCAGACATTTGGCGTACCGACGCACCATACGGTCGTCGGTATCACCTCCGCAGGACAGCATAACCAACAGGCAGACCATTATCGTCAGCGTGTTCAACAACCGATGCACGGTTGGTTCTTCCAGGCGCCGTATGACACGCATTCGTCAAGGGCGCCGCAAGCCACTGGACCGCTGGTCCGGCATCCTCTCCCCGAACAGATCGGACGCCACCGCGGCAAAGTCGGCGTTGATGAAATAGCTCTGCAGCGGGCTGTTGGCCGCCACCGGCCGCGACAACGCCATGCCCCGCTCCCGCTGGAACCTCCCCAGCACGCGGCCCATCCTCATCACCAACGTGCGCAACTCCATCGGCGTCAGATCCGTCCTCTGGCAGAGTGTGTTCCGATGGATGCCAGCTGCACCGGCCCGCCACACTTGGAACATCACCCGTCTGGCCACGACGTCCAGACCCGCCGTGAAGTCGGCAGCCAGCTCCTCCGTCCAGCGGCCGGGCACCAACGCTGCAGAAGCTGCCGTTGTCCCCAGCTCCGGAACAGTGTCCACAGCCGATGTTCTCTCCTCCGTTGGGGCAGGGCGCGGCCCATCCCGAACCTCGCCGCCTGCGTTGTCCCCGCCGCCGATGCGGCGCAGCACCCGGACCACCTCGCCCACGTCGCCCTCCAGTTCCAGGTGCAACTTCACCATTTCAGTCGTTCCCGCTGGCAGCCGGCCGGCGGCTCCGCCACCACCCGACGGCCATTGCCGCGCCAATGGCGACTACGGACATTCCCACCGTGAACGGCAGCGTCATCGTAATTATCAGCCGGCTGGCTTCCGGCCTGGCTCCGGCTACCGTCACGCCCAATATGGACTGGATTATCACCGCGAGGATCAGAACCGCCCATACGCCGGCGGTGGTCCAGACTGTTCTTCGCACGACGGAGTTCGACATGGCGGCACCTGCACAAATCAGATCTGCTGATTGCCCGTAGATTATACAGTTCGGCCACTCCCGATCGACGACAATTAGTCCTGCCGGCCTCGCATTGCCGCAATGAAAAGGTTGCTTATCGGCGGTGATTGCCTGAAATAGAAGGTGATTGACCGACCAACGGCAACCTGATATCTGTCACTGCACCGCGCTCCCAGGGTGGATGAGTGTCCGTGTAAATCGCCAGCCTATTCACCCAGCCTATTCACGTTGAACATTGACCCTGACGCAGTAATTACGACGAACAGGCGGGTAGAAAAACCGCGATGGAGATTACGGCGATGGTTCTGATTGTCACGATGACGCATCCTGCCGACTGAGGGTTTGATCCGAAAGGGGGGCGGGCGCTTTTCTGCCCGGTGGTAACATCGTGCCCAACGGCGTTTCTGGTGATGGGAGATGATGATATCCCGGGCGTACATATTCCTGACGATTGGGCGACAGCTGGCGAAGGCGACGACGACGGCAGCCGATCACGTTCCGGATGGTACACCAGAGGAGCGATCTCAAATTGCTCAGCACGTCGCGGCCATCTACCGGATTCTGAGAGCGGCGACAGTGCGACGCGGGGGGATTTGGCGAATTCCCCATGCTGGGGCTGGGACCGGCCACTCCCACCGACAGCCAGACCCAGCGTTTGGAGCGACTTCAAAACGGGACACGCCGGTTCAGGCACACCTTTCGTCGGTACCGGCGACACCTGAATGGAGAGGAGCGGGAGCAGGCGATGTCCCATATCAGGATCCTGGCTCGGATCGTGTCCGAGATCGCTACGCGAACACGAGCGCAGCGTTGGTGATGTGGATCACCTCATCCGCTCACATCACGATGTGGATCGCCATGAGCTATCGGCCACATTTACCTGATCTATGACCGCCCTGGGGCTCCAACAGGCGGCCTTCGCGGAACCTGCTGGCCAGCAACGACGGACGTATCGTAGGCAACGAGCAGCGCAACCTGCCTGGTAAGTCCACCGCGGGCGGTCAGAAGTTCGTCCGCCGCACCACCCGCGGCGGTGAGAACATTCTATGTATCCTGCCCTTGGGAACATAAGGGGCAAGTGTCACCAAAATGCCGGTGCCGGCTGCGGGTCGGGCGAGGTGCCGCGGCGGGTTACAATACCGACAGCCACTCTCCCCCAGGAGCATCCAACTATGACCACCCCTTCCGAAGCCGTGGAAATTTACTGCGTGAAGTGCAAGGCCAAGACCGCCTCCAGGGACATCGAGGCCGTCACCATGAAGAACGGCCGGCCCGCCGCGCGCGCCACCTGCGTGGACTGCGGCACGAAGAAGTTCCGCATCGGCGTCCTTCCCTGACCCGCTCGCTCATCCCGGCATCATGGCGCTGGACCTCGGCCTCACCACATATCAGCTGCTGTCCGCACTGGACGGCCTGGCCCCGAACATCCAGAGCCGCAGCCGGTGCCTGGACGACGCCATCGACCGGGCGCTCGCCGTGCCCGCTGACGAGGGGGCCTTCCGCACCGCCGCAGTGGGCCGCCGTCCCTACATCGCCGCCCGCACCGGCCCCGAGAGCCTGCTGGGCAGCCGGCTACCGCCCGAGGTTCCCGCAGACTGGACCGCGCTGTCCGTGGACGGCTCCCACATCGACGTGGACCGCCACCTGCCCCTGCGCTGCCACCTCATCAACCTGGGCGGCTGCGTCATCACCTACGGGAAAGACTTCGGCTGCCAGCTGTTCAGCTAACCCGCCCTGGCCGTGGCCGACGCGGACCTCTACCTGCGGAAACCCGATGACCCCTCCGACGAGGTCCTCATCGCCGGCCCACTGCTGGGCGCGCTGCGCACCGTGCTCGAGGTGGAGCGCCTGGCCGACGCCGTGGAACAACTCCCCGATGATAAACCCGCATTGGCCCTGCTGGACGGCACCCTGGCCTTCTGGGACCTGCAGCGGGGCAACTACCCCAGATACGTGGCCAAGCATTTGGTCGGACAACGCTTCCAGACCGCCTTGGCCCGCCGGCGGACTGCTTCCACCGACCGGCGTCCGATGGCCGTGGCCGCCTACACCTCACGGCCCCGAACCACCGAGGGGCCCGAGGCCGTGCGCCTCATGCTCTGCGGCCAGGATGACGACGACTGCAACCGCCTCTGCAGCGCCCGCGGCTCGGAACTCGCGCCCTGCGACCGGGCGGCGGGCTTCGATGACCGCGAGTTGTTCGAGCTGCTGCTGGAACCGGGACACCGGTCGCCCCTGTACCGGTCCATCCGCCTGGCGGCGCGCTTCGCCCTGGGATTGGCCACCGGCCAGGAGTGGAGCCACTTCTACTACCTCAACGGCGGCGCCGAGATCGCCCGCGTCGAGGCCCCCGACTGGCTGGCCAGCGACCCCGAGCCGCTCGCCCTCAGCCATGCCATGCTGGTGAAACAGTGCCAGCTGGGCCTGGGCCTATCCGGTGGTCGTCTCCGAGGCCCACGAGCAGGCCGTCATCTCCGGCCACGACCGGGAGGAGTTCCGCCGCATGACCCTCAGCTCCTGGAACAGCACGGCCGGCCTGCTCCGGAGTCCGCCAGGGCCACATCCAAGCGCCGGCCCTGGGTCTGAGCCGGTCTTCCCATCAGGCCGATCACCCGCACGGTGGTCAGGTTTCAGCCTCGGCGGTCAGTCTCACCGGCGGCCGTGATGCCGGAGGAAGCTGACCTCGAATGCCAGCAAGATCGCTAATAAAAAGAGCCAAGCTCCGATGGAGGGTCGGAGCCTGGCTCATGCTCGGCATCAACTCGGCCATTCCCTGGCGGGAAACCCGAATGCCGGTTGGCGGCCCGGTCGGCAACTCTGCCTGTTGTCAGGACGGCTCTGATTGCGGGGAGCGAATCAGGCCGCGGCAGCGCCACCCACCGGGCCGACCATGTCACCCTGCCATCTATGGTTCAGCGTAATCAGCGAAACCACTTCCCACCTCCGGTGCTGACGGGCTGAGCGCCCCTCGGTTCGCAACGGGTGAGGTGTCCCAGCCACCCCAGCGTTCACAATACATACTATACTATCCGGCAATAACTGTCAACCACGGGTCTCTGCCTCCGCAATGCCCTATCATTGGCCTCAGTTTCACCCGGGAGACCGCTTCGCCCGGGAGACCGCGATGGGCCATTGCCGATATTGTGGACACCGCGCCGGTTGGTTCCGCAGCAGTCATCGCCAGTGCGCCGCAACTTACCGTCAGGGTTTGGCGCAGCTGGTTGACCTGGTGGCGGTGGCCTCCGTCCGGCCCGATTTCACCCAGCGGCGAATGCTGCGCATCTTGGATGAACTGGCTCAGCAGTGCTACGTGCCAGCCGAATACCTGCCCGCAGTGCTGGCCGCCGGCTGGCATCTGTCCGACCTGAACCGAATGGTGGATGACGTGCTGACCCAGTCAGAAACGGCTCGGTTGCAGGAGTTCCGCGACGACGGCCATCACCCGGCGTCCCAGACCCCTGGCGACCCTGGGGCGTCGATTCTGGCCGCGGCGGCGCGCGCTGCCCTGACGACGCGCCAGCGGTCGCAACAGGTCGAGCGGGTGTCGAACCTTTTGCAACGCTCCGGCCTTTCCCGTGAGGAGGGTCGCGAGTTGTTGCTGCCGGCCTGGGAGGCGGCAGTAGTCCGTCAACTGGACGATGTGGGCATCGACCTGGACCGGGAGGCCGCGCTGCTGTACTACGCCCGACATTTCGGCCTGGACGATGCCGAACTGGACCATAACGGGATGCTGCGTCAGTTGGTTCAGGGTGCTGCCATCGCCGAATCGGCGGCCCCGGTCTGGTGCCCCAGCGCATGAATGTCCCGCAAGGCGCGCCAGCGTCCGCACAGCTGCGCAGGTCGGAGCAGTTGGTGTGGCTCTTTGACGATGTGGAGTACTGCCAAGGCCAGCTGCCTCCGGAGCCGTCGCCGACCATCACCGGAGTGGCGGCCCCGGGCCGGGATCTCCCCTATTACCGGCCCCAGTCGTTCGTGGATCGCCAGGCGCCGGACCAAGGCTGGGAATCCGTGGCACGGGGCCAATTGGCAGTGGCCAGCGAACACCTGCATTTCCGTGGACCGGGCCTCAGTATCCGATTGGCCTACGGCTCGGTGGTGAATTGGGAGCCGTACCACGACGGCATCGGCGCCGCGCCGCGCGCCCAACCCAACCGCCTGGTGGTTTTCCGCAACGGCGACGGCTGGTTCATCTACAACCTCACCCGCAACCTGGCGAGTAACCTGGCAGCCCCGTAGACCGCGACCATGCTCGGCGCCAACCGCCCCCTGAGTCGAACTTACCCGGTCGGATCGACCCATGACTACTGGCGAGAGCGGAGGGGATCGGTGACGGGCCTGACATGGACGAATGGCAACCGGCCAGCGTGGCGCTAGCGACGCCGGACGCCGCATCTCGCCGCGCCGTCGTCGGTGGGCATTTTCCCAGTCCTCAACTGCCGACTCGACGCCCTCGGTTATCCCTGGTGCAGAACGTCGCTGAGTATGGATGCACTCCGCAATCTACCCGGTAGCGTCATTACACCTAACACCTACCCGGTTCGTCGCCGACCCGGCAATCAGCCGGAATCCGCGGCCGGGTTGCCGGCATCGTCAGCCACCTTGCCGGCCCGGACGCAGCCGGTGCGGTCCACTTCGCAGAAGGCAATCGCCGCCTCCTGCAATGCCTTGCCAGCCTCGATGGTCGCCGCCGGATCCCCAGCAGCCTGGGCCGTGTCCAGCCGGAACGCCGCCCACCACAACCCCGACAGTGGGTCGGGGTTGGCTCCGGCGACACCGGCCCAGGGCTGTCGCTGTGGTTGCCAGTTGGCGGCGGCCCGGTGTTCCCTCGCCGCCGCCGTCATCGCCTCGGCGGCAGCCAACAGCTCCCGCAGCAGCGCTACTTCTTGGTCCGAAGGCGGACCGTCCTCGCCGGACCCACGACCGGCCAGTGCCCGTTTGCCGTACCGTACGGCCGCCCTGGCCAATTGCGCCCGGGTCCGGGTGTGCGCTTTCCGCAGTTCCGGAATGCTCGCAGTGGTCATTGGCTTACTCCGCGCTCCCTATTCCTTCCCAAATCTGATGATATTCTCACCAATCCTCCCGACTGACGTCAACTGCCTCTTGATCCGACACCGCAACTGCCCTCCCAGAGCTTGGGGGTGTGCTTGGCATCAAGGGTGATTCTGAGTAAACAATCAGCCCAATCTGCACGGGGTAGCGTCATTCAGCGCTCCGACCACGATCAGTGCTCCAACCACAATTTCTGCCAGGCGGAATACGTCCACGGCTTTGTCAACATCAACATCGCGGTCGTGGCACTCTGGCATCGTAACCGGCCCATCTCGACTACTGAGACGCGGGCGAATCGTTGCCCCAACGGGAACGGGAACGCCTGCTGTTGCCAGAAGCCCAGCGTGCCGCCGGCATAGGCGCGGCCCAGGACCTACTGCAAGACCGGCAGGCGCCCCATCGCGGCGTAGCGCCCGACAGCCTGGCAACCACCAGGGCACCCCCAGTGCGCATCCTGACTTCGCCAGGAATTCCCAAACGCGCGCGGTGAATATCGCCAGCCTCTTCGACCGTCATGGCTCCGCGTAGCGCTTACCAATCAGCTCGACGTAGGGCACTTCATCACGCATTACGAACAGGTTGACGATTCTTTCCCGCCGCCGAGCGCTCTGGACTCCGGCCCGCTCAGCCCATCCCACTGCCTCCCGCGTGAACAACCCCGTCGGCGCTAAACGCGGCGACATCCCCGCCGTTGGAACGGGCGTCCCGTTGTGCGACAATTACCCCGGCGGGCCGGTTGTCGCCCGTGGACAGGATGGGCGACCCCACCGCCGACTTCCCGCCGGGGAGGAGCTGATGGCGGAGCGACGGAAACCCATCGTCACCGAGCTGGCCCTGGACCAGCTGGTCAATCTGATCGAGGAGCTCAGGGCCGACGCTGACCTTCGCGTTCAGATCACCACCGATGAGACCGAGTTGGTTAAGCTGACCTTCTCCGGCACCCCAGACGTGGGCTTTCCGCTGCAGCGGGAGGTCCGCTCCATTCCCGCCGAGATCGTTCGCCGTGTCTGGAACGAGGACCTGCGGGACTACGAGATCGTATAGCGTCGAGCATTGGCGAGGCAGAGTCTAAGCCGCCCGTCGGAACAGCGCTTTTCCGCTCCTCCCGGACGGTTGAGGTACACACGGCAACCACGCGCTTCCGGTTTCGACGCTTCCGGACACAACAGGCCCCCGACGAGGTGAACCGATGCCAGCAGGCATATATGGCAATCTGATCCGGCTCGATACCGGCAACGGCATCGTCGAGGAAGTGCTGGAGCGCGTTCCGCTGTACGCGGACGTCTCCCAGGGCGGAGTCAGCGAGGACACCCTCCAGGACCTGCTGTTCCGTTTCCCACGGGCACTGCCCATTTCCGCCATCGACGCCACTTACGGCGATGCCATCCCCGTTTGCCGCGAGTTGGCCACGCCCGCCGGCTATCTGGATGCGCTGTACGTCAATCATCTGGGCTGGTTGACCCTCGCCGAGTTCAAGCTGTGGCGTAATCCCCAGGCGCGGCGCGAAGTTATCGGACAGATCCTCGACTACGCCAAGGACCTCGCTTCGTGGGGATACGAGGACCTGCAGCGCAGGGTGTCCCTGGCCACGGGCCGGAAGGGCAATGCCCTCTACGAACTGGTCCGGGAGCATCACCCCGATCTGGACGAGGCGGAATTCGTCGACAGTGTTACGCGCCACCTCAGGCGCGGTGAGTTTCTGCTGCTCATCATCGGCGACGGTATCCAGGAGGGCGCCGCCAACATCGTCGACTTCGTCCAGCGCTACAGCGGGTTGCACTTCAACCTGGCGCTGGTGGAGGCCGCGCTCTACCGCGACGGCGCCAATCGCCTCATCGTGCAACCCCGGGTCCTGGCCCAGACGGAAATCGTCCAGCGTTTCGTCGTTGACGGTGGCGTTGAACGGGTCGCCGTCATTGATGATGCCGACACCCAGCAGGAGACCCTTTCGGACCAGGACGCGGAGAACCTCCGCTTCTGGACCGCAGTGCTGCGGGACTACGATTTCGCGGACGTGACCGCGGAGCTCCCCCCGCCGGTCAAGGACTCAACGCTGTACGTGACCGTACGACATTCCGGCTTTGCCGGTTGGGGCCTCTGCTTCGGAGGATATATCCATCGCAGCGCCTCCGACCTCGGCTGTTACCTCATCGCGCGGAAGGACCAGGCACGCGATGTCCGTATCTTCGACGAGCTCGCGGTGTCCTTCGAGGAACTGCGGGCGGAGATGGGCGACGACCTCCAGCACTGGACCAACGCGGCCGGCCGCCCCAGGATCGGCTTCAGGCGACCGGGCGGCCTCGCTTTTCTGTCGCATAACGAGGAGAGCAGCGATTTCCGTGACGCAGTCTCCTGGATGCGCGACCGCCTGGATCGGCTGGTCAGTACGCTCAATCCCAAGCTGCAGGCCAGGCTCGCCGATGACCGCTGACGCCGCCGTGGACGCAACGCCCGTTAGACCGACCGCCCGCTCCCTTCCCGGTGGTACTGGGCCAGCGCCAGCCGGTGAGCACCGCCAGCCGCTCGTCGACCATCATCCCCTCGGCCACATTGTGCACCCGCAGCTCCGCCATCTTCATCCTGAAACCGTGGCTCCCCTTGGTCGCCTTTGCCCGATTACAGCAGGAACACAGCAGCTGCAGGTTGCGGACCTCGTCCTTACCGTCGTCGCTCGGCGCCAAGCAGCCGATGGTGGAACAACGGAAACCCATCGTCACCGAGTCGGCCCTGGGCGACGCCCTGCAACGGCTGGTCAACCTGATCGAGGAGCTGCGGGTCGACGTGGACCTCCGCGTGGAGATCACCACCGACGAAACCGACTTGGTGAAGCTCGTCTTCTCCGGCACCCCAGATGCAGGCTTTCCGCTGCAGCGCGAGGTCCGCGACCTTCCCGGACAGGTGGTCCGCCGCGTCTGGAACGAGGGCCTCCGCGACTACGAGACCCAGTACCGCTCCGGCGACTCCGTCTGAGACGACCGGCGTGCGACACGCTTGGACAATGCACAGCCCGAGCCGCGATAGCAGTACGTAACACCTAACAACGCTGGGCTACTGCCGCCGTTGGTTCCCGATCAGTAGACTAAACCACTGAAACGGGACACTAAAACACGTACCTTGTCCTTACCCCGAATCCACCGAACTGGGTGGTGGCGGTGGCGAAACGGGGGACAATGGACATGGAGGAGCGATTGTCCCGGTAGATTTTGACAGTTGGCGTCAGTGGACGGTCTGCGGTGGTCGGCTCCATCGCCAAAGTCAAGATACGAGGGGATCGGCGTCCAGTCCGTCTCGGGTATGGCCTCGCTGATATTCCGCAGGCGGGCGTGCCGGCGGATGGTGATGGAGAAGCGGACAGGCATCTCACAACAGACGGCGAGGATGGCGTGGGCATAGAAGCCGCGGTCGGCGCGCACTGTGAGCTGTCCACCGACACCGCCGTAGCGTACCCGGCCCACCGTTTCGCGCAGGAAGTGGGCGGCGGCGCGAGCGGTGTTGACCCGGCCCTCGCGCAGCCGAGACATCAGCACCTCGTCGGTTCCGGCCCCAGTAGTCCGGGCCCGGGCCAGCAGCGGGTGATAGCCCAGCTGGCCGGGATAGCCGTGGTGGCGCGCCCCTTCCTTGGCCAGTCCGTAGGTTTCGCAGATGGTGGAGTCCAGGTCGATGGTCAGCGGCCCGTCGCCTCGTCGGTCAAGATAGCCTCGCATGACCTCTAGCACGACGCCCCCTGCGTCGATTGCCCCAGGAGCCAGATCTACGCCGCACCCTTGCGCTGAACCGCCCCCGCATCGCTACAATGGGACGGGAGTCGAAACCCGCGGGACGGACGTTACGCCTTGGTCTACGATCGAGCACGACCTGGCCGCGGCCTAATCGCTTGTACCAAACCGGCAGGAGGTTGATCGTGACTCACAACATCGACACGCGCAGCACCATCGGCGACATCCTGGACATCCAGACCCAACGCTTCGCCGAACGGGAAGCCTTGGTCCATGCGGCCACCGGCGACCGCTTCAACTACCGCGAGTTTCATGCCGAGGTGGAACGCGTGGCCCGTGGCCTCCTGTCCATCGGCATCGCAAAGGGCCAGCATGTCGGCATCTGGGCCACCAACTACACCGAGTGGGTGCTCGCCCAGTTCGCCACCGCCAAGATCGGCGCCGTCCTCGTCACCGTCAACCCGGCCTACCGCACCAGCGAACTCGCCTACGTGCTGGAGCAGGCGCAGATTGGCGCCCTCATCCTGATCGGCCGGTTCCGCGCCCCGGTCCTGACCGGCCGCACCTCCGACTACGCGGGCATGGTCAACGAGGTGGTCCCTGAGCTGGCGGCCGCGTCGCCCGGCGAGCTCAACTCCACTCGCTTCCCCCACCTGCGCCACATCATATTTATCCCGCCCCACGACGACGCTTCCACTCCCGCACCCCCCGGTATGTGGCGCTGGGACGACCTGCTGACCCTCGCCGAGCAGACGAGCCCGGACGACCTCCGTAATAGCCAGGCCCAGTGCGGCCCCGACGACGTGGTCAACATCCAGTACACCTCTGGCACCACCGGCAACCCCAAGGGGGCTATGCTCACCCACCACAACCTGGTATCCAACGCCCTCCACGTCGGCGACGCCATGGAGATGGACGAACACGACCGCCTGTGCATCCCGGTTCCCTTATACCACTGCTTCGGTTGCGTTATGGGCAGCCTCAACTGCGTTGTCCACGGTTCCACCATGATCATTCCCGCCGAGCGCTTTGATCCCCTCCAGACACTGCACGCCATATCCGCTGAGCGCTGCACCGCCGTCCACGGCGTGCCCACCATGTTCATCGCCCAGCTCGGCCATCCCGAGTTCGCCAACCTCGACCTCTCATCCCTGCGCACTGGCATCATGGCCGGTTCCCCCTGTCCCATCGAGGTTATGCGGGAGGTCATCGACCGCATGGGCGCCGACCGCATCACCATCGCCTACGGCCAAACCGAGGCCTCGCCGGTGGTTACCCAGACCCTCGCCGACGACAGTATCGAGCGTCGCGTCTCCACCGTGGGCAAGGTTCTGCCCGGCGTGGAGGTCAGGCTGGTCGACCCTGAGACCGGCCTCGTGGTCGGCCCGGGCCAGCAGGGCGAGCTTCAAACCCGCAGCACCATGGTGATGAAGGGCTACTTCAATATGCCCGAGGCTACCGCCGACGCCATCGACGCCGACGGCTGGCTCCACACCGGCGACCTCGCCACCGTCGACGAGGACGGCTACTACAAGATAACCGGCCGATTGAAGGACATGATCATCCGCGGAGGCGAGAACATCTACCCTCGCGAGATCGAGGAGTTCCTGTACACCCACCCGCAGATTGACGACGTGCAGGTCATCGGCGTGCCCGACGCGCGGTTCGGCGAGGAGGTCATGGCCTGGGTCCGCCTCAAGCCCGACGCGGACGCCACCGAAGAATCCATCCGCGACTTCTGCCGTGGCAAAATCGCTCACTACAAGGTCCCCCGCTACGTCAAGTTCACCGACGAGTTCCCCATGACCGTCACCGGCAAGATCCAGAAGTTCCGTATGCGCGAGATGGCAGTGGAAGAGTTGGGCCTGCAAACCGCCGCCAACGTGCAAACCGCGTGAACAGAGTGTTATGCCCATCAGTTCAGCGCCAGTTCCAGTAGTCCACTGGGTTTGGTCCAACTTTCGGCAGGTCTACGTGGCCGGCGCCGGTATCACAGAGGCCACCTTCACCGACACCGCCATAACCGCGGGCATCCGCCGCGTCTGCTTAGTCAAGGTCATGAACACGGCCGGGACGGACCAACGGCCCAACTACGCCAACAATACGCCGTCCCGCCGGTGCGCAACACGTCGGCGTCGTCAATGCAGTCGCCCCCAGCCAGCGCAGACGCGACCAGGGTCAGCATCTTGTCGCCCGTGTTCGCCCGCCCCGGCGCAGCTCCGAGGTCAACGTGCTTGTCGACGAGTTCACGCAGACCCAGGTGCTGGGCGAGGGTGACCGGAAGGAGCAGCCCAGCATTGGCCACCAAGCGGTGGTCGTCGAAGGCGATTTGGATACGGTCGGGGTGCTCCAGTGGTAGCATCTATTAGGTGCTCCTGGTTTGGGGATTGTTTTCTGTCTCGAAAACCATTATCCCCGAAGCACAGGAGCACTTTCTTACCCCTTCAGCACGCCGACACACTCATCTTTTCGGTGGATTGGGGCTTACGTCCCCGTCCCGTTACTCGGCAGCGCCCTCCGCGATCAGGGCACCACATCCCCACTCTCCAGGTGGTACTGCGCGAGTCTCCGGCCGGTCAACGTCGCCTCCCGCTCGTCCACCATCACACCTGTCCCCACGTTATGAGCCCGAAGTTCAGCCATCTTCATGCGGAACCCGTGGCTCCCCTGCGTTCCCTTCACCTGGTTGCAGTACGGGCACAGCAGCTGCAGGTTGCGGGTCTCGTCCTCTCCGTCGTCGCTCAAGGCCACGATATGGTCGACCTCAAACCTGAGATGATGCGGCTGGTGGAAACCGCAGCCGGGGCACACGCCCCGCTGCACCAAGTACAGCGCGATCCGCACCGATTCCGGCACGTTCTGACGGCGATTACCGTCACCACGCCGGCGGGCCGGTCGCTTCTCGTACACCTCCTCCGGCTCCAGGTATTCCTGCAGCAGCGCCACGTCCATCGGCCGGGTGGGCTCGCGGTACAGATAGCGGCCGCGGCTGACCCGCATGATCAGCTGGGGCGACGGCTTGCTGTGGCCCTGCGTGGTATAGCCCGCCAGGTCCGACAATTCCCGGTTGACCAGGTTCCGGTCCCGCTTCGCGTTGGGGTTGAAACCAGCTACTCCCAGGTCTGCCACAAGCCGGTAAATCTCCTCGGTGGTCAGGATGCGCCCCTGGCACGTCGCCATCACCTGCACGATGTGGGGCCGCAGGCTGCTTGCTGCCTTCGCCAACTTGCAAATCTCCTTCCAAACCTCACACGGAAAACTTTGTGTTGATCCCATCGTTATCCTGACCAAACGTCAACCAGTTTGCGCGTCTAGCCGAAACTGGGGCACTCGATGTCCTTGAGTCGATCCATAGACCACTTACGTATCACATAGTTCCTTGCAAGCCTGCAAACCTAGTACCGTTGCCAGGTAGATTTGTAATAATATGAGAAAGCAGCCATACTGGGGCATGATCTTTGTGTGAGGAAGTGCCCAGCCATGGCTGCCATCAAGTATAAAATAGAGTTGACCGAGGCCGAACGCTCCCGTCTCAATGAGGTTTCCCAGCGGGGCAAGGCGTCAGTGCGCACCGTGAAGCGTGCGCTGTCGCTGCTCAAGGCTGACCAGGGGCTTCGGGACCGTAAGATAGCCGATGTGCTGTTGGTCAACGCGGCCACGGTCGCCAGAGCGCGGAAGCGGTACGTGGAGGAAGGACTTGAGGCCGCCATCAATGACCGACCGCGGCCGGGCCAGGAGCGCAAGCTGGACGGCAAGCAGGAAGCGCACCTGATCGCCTTCGCGTGCAGCGCCGCGCCCGAAGGGCACACGCACTGGACACTCCAGTTGTTGGCCGACAAGGTGGTGGAGTTGGAGTTTGCCGAGAGCATCTCCCTGGAGACGGTGCGCCAGATACTCAAAAAAACGAACTCAAGCCCTGGCAGAAGAAAGAGTGCTGTATCCCCAAGGTGAGCGGGGAGTTCGTGGCGCGGATGGAGGACGTGCTGGACCTGTACCAACCGGAGTACAATCCGGAGCGTCCGGTAGTGTGTTTCGACGAGACCTCCAGGCAATTGACTGGGGAGGTGCGTCCGCCCATCGAGGCTGCCCCCGGACGGGTGGCACGCTATGACACCGAGTACCAGCGAAACGGGACCCGGAACCTGTTCATGATCTGCGAGCCGAAGGGTGGATGGAGACATGTGGAGGTGACCGAGCGCCGCACTGCCGTGGACTTCGCGCACCAGATGCGGTGGCTGGTGGACGAGGCCTACCCTGATGCCGAGGTGGTCAGGCTGGTACTGGACAACCTCAACACCCACAAGCTCGGCTCGCTCTACGAAGCATTTGAGCCGTGCGAAGCTCGGCGCATCGCCCAACGCCTCGAGTTTCATTACACTCCTACGCATGGCAGCTGGCTGAACATGGCTGAGATCGAGTTGAGCGTCTTCAGCAGAGGGTGTCTGAACCGCCGTATCAGCGATGAGCCGGAGCTGCGGCGAGAGGTTGCGGCGCTCGAACGCGAGCGCAACGCAGCAAAATCAGCCATAGACTGGCGGTTTACCACCCAAGATGCTCGCCGTAAGCTCCAGCATATCTACCCTACAAAACCAGATTGACACGGTACTAGGAGCCTATTGATCTATGTAAGTTGTCAACGCCCTGATGCACCAATCACGCACTGCTATACCTTCTTGGGCAGCGAGGACTCTGATCTGGCGATGTAGCTGAACTGGCACCGCCACATTCAGCTGGCGGAGCTCTTCTTGTTGTACATCCGCCCGCACCGGGTCGGTAGTCCTTGCACTCAAACCTCGTCGGTTAGACCTATTTGGCGTCATGCCAAGGTCAGGATTATTCGTCGTCATTCAGAATCTCCTTGATCTCATCACGAATCGCCTCGATTTCTCCCCTCGCGGCGGTCGGTCGGCCATCAAATACCGTCCGCCCCTGCGCAGCCGTGGTCGCATAAGCCACTCGCTGAGTAGTGCCGGCCGACAGCATTGGCAGACTCTGTTGAGATAAGGCTTCCGCGAGAGAACGCCTCAACGCGGTGTTGGAGATAGCCCTGGAAACCACATACGCCGCTCGAGGCTCGCCTGCCGTGGCTTCCTGGCGAGCTTTGATGAGCTCCACGATGGCGCGGGTAGACCAGACATCGAATGGACTGGGCTGCACCGGCACCAGAACCAGATCAGATACCCTGATGGCTGCCGAACTCGCCGCAGCGTATTGCGGAGGACAGTCTATGATGATGATATCGTGCCGCTGCCTCAGCCCACGAGCCTGGCGCAGTAGATCCCCCCCGCTCGATCTCCTGAACCTGGAACGCCGGATCCAAGCCAGGAGCTATTGATCGCCAGTCTGCAGCGCTGCCCTGCGGGTCCATATCAAGGAACAACACATCACAACCTTCGATCACGAAAGCTTGGGCTAGATTGATGGCAATGGTCGTCTTGCCGCAACCGCCCTTCTGGTTGCACACCGCGATGATGGCCATAGTGCTCTGCTTATTGATGTAGCGATATAAAAACCTGCAATCGTAGGTTAGCAGGCTCCTATCTTCACTTTCCAGAGACGGTGATACTGAATCCAAGGATTTCCGACCACCGGGAGCTTTCGCCAGGGTAAGTACATGTACAGAGCCAGCGATGTGCCATCACAGCGACTTTGTTGGTGCTATGAAGATATCGCCGGATCAGTCATGACAGACGCGCCGCAGGCGAAACCAGACGGGCACCGGAAGACCCCCCCTTGCTGAAGCCAGTATCGCCCGTGTTAGAACGAATCGCCACTGCCCACCGCGACCGTCGGATCAAACCGGCTATTCATCCAACTCCCACATTCTGGACAATCCCTAGCAAAACCATTGCCTGGGGCCATTGGGGCATTTTTACGCAGTGTTACAGTACGTGATTCCAGCATCCTACTGATCCTGTTGGGTACTGTGGTAAATGGTACTCATTTCGTCCGCGAAGAGGACAGTAGCACTGAAGTACAAATCGAACTCCCGCCGCATGAGTTGCGACTGATCCGCGTTAACGTGCAGATGCCACGCCGCCCTGGCTCCGTATATCAGTTTGGAACCGTCGTTAGCGTGACCAGCTTCAATGTCGCGAAGCTCGGCCAGTTTTTCCTGATTGGTCTGCGGATCGCGGCCTCGCAAATTGGCCACGGCATTCACCCACTGCTTGGCCGCCTCGTACATCAACGCGCCCGCAGTATCAACCAGGATATCGGTGTATTCGCCGGTGATGGGCGATGCCTCTAAAATGACCTGCGCCAGGTCTCGGAACTGCCTGGCGCGTCGGTGGTGAAGGTCGGCCTTGTCTAGGTTGGGATCAGGGCGCGGCGGCATGGCGATCCCGGACGAAGCTCACCATGTCATCGTGGACGTCATTATGCCAGTAGGCTTCCAACGCTCCCGATTGGCAGTGTTCACGGAGCATCATACCGGTGATGAGCTGCCCGGTGTGGTAACGGGCGGGTGCGTGTCCCTTCCGGTCCAAGGCTTCAGCAATGTCGATGAGGTCTTTGCTCTCGATGAACTCGCTCTTGACCAGATGGAGGAAGGTTTTGTGCACAGCAGCCCACAGGCTTGCCGCCCATTGGCGGTCGTCTCCGGATTCGAACTCCCGTTGAGCCTTGGCTACCAATTCTAGGGCGGAAAGATCCGGAAATGGCGGTGTATCCGCCATCGACGACGACGCCGTGTTCGGAGAGCGGAACTCGTCGGGAATGTCGAAGGTGATTCTGATCATACCAGCAGTATCTCGTTTGAGGATGGGGAGTTTTGATGCTACGCAGTCCGATTCGGCCTGTCAATCACACCGAAGTTCAACCGGCACTTGCCTCAGCAGCTTAAGCAATGGAATCCACACCGAACTTTCTGTCATATCCGGGTGGTCAGGCTAACGACGGTCATATCCTCATCTTTGGTGCGTCTCTTTACCTTGGTAGGGAAGGGCAGTGGGGCCCCTTTTATCCCCACTGCCCTTCCCTACTCCCCCTCCTCTGTAGAGGTAGGGGTAGTAGGCGTGATTTTCATTGAGATTTGAGTATAAAACCTCAATCTTTTGGTCAGGCTAACCGGGCTTCTGGTCAGGCTAACCGGGGAATATGGTCAGACAAACGACGATGGTTGGTTGAGTTGGCAATGGTAATTGGTCAGGCTAACGATGGTCGGCAACGACCAATGGGGGCAGTATTTTGCCCTCCACGAACCGCAGCTCTCCAGCCTTCTCCAACTGTTTGGCTACGGCAAGGGCCTCGGAAGATCGACGACCACGGTGTCTGTTGGTGGTGGGGAAAGTCAGCGCCACCAGTTCGGTATCGTTGATTACTGGGTATCGGTTGGGGTCGTCAACCTGGATCCAGTGACGGCCTTTGCCTTTACCCACGGGAATTTTGGTAACGCCCGGGTTATGCCATTGGTAGGCGAGGTTGATCAGCAGTCGATAGGCCGGTGCAGATTTCACTCCCCATAACCGCAGGTTGTCAGATACCTGCGGGCCGTTGCCTGATCCTGGCGGCAGGTCAACGATGATTCGGACCGACTCGTCCAGAGCACCCGGGCCGCGAGGTATTCCGCCCACTGACACCACCCTGCGGAGCTCATTGCGTTTGGTTTGAGGATCGTAAAGAGGAACCCTGGCGTCCAAGCTGTCCAGCGCTTCAACTGCGGCCATCAGACGGGGCCAGTATTCAGCAGGGCTGGGAGTACGGGTCGGATATAGCCATTTCAGAAAATCCCGCAGTGAAACCGACATCGCAACTGGCAAGCCCCGCTCTCGTTCGTCCATGGGAACGCTCAGCACCGACTCGACGAACATTCTCAATGCCAACGGCGCTCCCTTGCCCGGGCTGATGGCTGGGCCAGCACCCAAGTCGTATAGCGCCAGTGGCAGGGCTGGGGAAGGTGTGTTGGGTTTAGCGAAGCCCGGCATCACCAACTGCTTGCCATCCGATCCATAACCGGCATGCGCGGCTGGGCTGAACAGCAGATGCCCGTTGCTCGGGCCAACTGTATAGGCCATCGCCAAGCGTGCCGGTATCACACGGGCGGTGGTGCGCTTGCTGGGTTCGACTGGACGGGGCGGGTTCTGCCACGCGTTGACTATGGGGGCCAGTGGCCACCGTACCTTTTCGCCAGCGTCCACGGCCTTGCGGTAAACGCCCCAGAGGTCTTCAATGGCGATTATCGTGTCCTTGGTGAATACGACACCACCGATGATCTTCAGCGGGGACAGGACATCGCAACCCAGAAGCGCGGTCATCCGTCCGCAGGTAGCGTTGATCGCGTCCGTCGGGCAATCGCCACCGTTGATCCATTGAGACAGTTCTTTCTCTGTGGGGCGTTCGCCTCTCCCTTGCGCCAGCACAACGTCGGCCTGCTCTGCGGCATTGGGGAAGGAACGGGCGACCGCCGGGAGCATGACATCAGCTTCAGTAAGGCCCTCAAGGAAGGCGGCTGCGATTTCGTTGAATGTGCCTTCAGTCGTCAATTTCATACCCCCCATCCGTGGTCTCTCCGACAGTCTCGCCAACCACCTCCCACCTCAGACCGGCGCCGCCGGTATCCCAGCGCAGCTGCAACGGCTCCGGCCGCGGCCCGTAGTTGCCTTTCACAAACTCCAGCTTCCAGATGGTCGGACCCGCATCCAGGGACTTGCCGTAGTCGGCCCGCAGCGTCCACAGCGCCCGCGCCGCGCCCTGCCAGTCCGTGGAACCCGCATAGGTGACCCCCGCCGACTTCGGCGGATGCGCCAGCATCAGCACCGTGCAATCGTTGGCCTGCCCCCAGGCGTCCCAGTGGGATACAAAGGCCCTCACCAACCCCCGCGCGTTCTCGTCTGAGGCGTAGGCCGCCGCCAGGGGATCCACCACCAGCAGCCGGGCATCCTCCTGCTCGCACAACCGCCGCAACCGCTCTCCGGTGGCGGTGATCGCCGCCATGCTGGAGATGTGCCGGCCCTGCTCCGGCGCCCAGATCGGACCTTCACCCACCAGGTTGACGATGCGCAGTCCCTGCAGCCGTTCCGGCGTCACCCACGGGGCAGATTTGCCCGATATCTGGTGCAGCCGCCGGTAGAACTCCTCCGGCTCATCCTCCCATGATGCGAAGACCACGCTGGCTCCGTTGGTGGGCACCGCATTCCCCAATTGCATGATGCCATGGGGGCTGGCAATCCACTCCCGGTTGTCTCCCCCCGACGCCACCCCGGCGGCCAGCTGTAACGCCAGCCGGGACTTCCCCGCGCCGCCCTCTCCGGTCAGCAATGCCACACGGCCAGCTGGCAACGATTCGTCAACCAGCCAGTGCCGGGGCTGGGGCATCGTGTGCCCCCAGGTCGCCACCCACAGCGGGTTGGCCGTCTCAATTGCCCGGGTCAATGTCTCCAGCGACCCCCGCAGGTTGGTCTGCGCCAGGGCCACCGCCTGCCGGAAGCTGGACGGTTCCCGTTCCACGCCGCGGCGCAGCACCGCCAGGGCCTCACGAGCGCGCCGGTGGCCCTCGTCGGTCAACCTGCCCGCTTCGACATCGTCGGCCAGCGCCATTAGCTCCAGCAGCGCCTGCGTCTCCGCGTCCGGCGGCAGTTCCGCTCCCTCGAAGACGTCGACCTGGTGGTGGCCATTTGGCGTGGTCATGCGGGTACCTCTTCCATCAGCAGCGCGGCCTGCCGCTGGGCTTCCCAGCGGGGCCAGCCGTTCATCTCAATCAGGGTATCGGCGTAGCCGGGCCACCGCTGGGTTAGCGGAGTGAACGGATTGTCGCCCGCAACCACGCCAGCGTCCTTGCCCTGGGGCGGCAGCACCGCTCGCGCAGTGCCGCCGTGGATGCGCACCGCTCCGCACAACCGGGTGGCGGCGGCCCGACCGGCAGCATCGTTGTCGGCGTGGACCACCACACCGGCGGTGGCCGTAGCCAGCCATTGCGGGAAGCCTTCAGCCGTCATTCCGGCGTCTCCCATGCTGGCAATCGCCGGACCCGCGAAGCGCGCGGCCAGGGCCAGGGCGTCGGCCACGCCCTCGGCAACCCTCACTGGCAACTCGGCGTCAGCCACCAGAGGATTGCCGAGGATCAGAACCGCCCCGACCTTCGATCCCAGCGTGCGCTTGCCCAGGCCGTCTGCCGATGCCGGACGGTCCAAAGCCGGCTGGCCATCCGAATCAACGGCGATGATCTCAACCGCCCGGGGGTTGGGCAGGAAGGGCCAAGCCTCGGCCCACGCCGTTGGCTGGGCCAGCAATGCCACCAGGGAACCGGCTCCGGTGTGCGGGCCGGGCTGTGTTCGGGAAGCTGGCAGCCAGCGTAACGGCGCCGGCGTTTCCACCTCGGGTCGCCACAGGTTGCGCTGGGCCAGCCAGCGACGAGCCGGATGCCCGGCGTCGGCGGGTATGGCCGTTGTTTCCGTCCAGATCCGGACTGGATAGTCAGTGCGTGGCTGCGGGCGCGGCGGCGCCGGTGATTGGCGCGGCGCGGCTGGTGGCAATGCGGACCGGTGGCGCAGGTGGGGCGCTACCAGGAGTTCCCGCAGCTCGTCGTTGCGGCGACAATCGAAGCAATGGACGCTGACCCAGCCGTCGTCGTTCACCCAGATTGCGGCTGGCGCGGTCTTCTTGCGATGATCCAGCGGGCAGGAGAAGCTCCAGCCGTCCCTGCCGCGATTGGGTTTGACGCCGTGCAGGCCGGGCAGAATGGCGTTGACAATCAACTGTTCCGATGCGGCGGCCCGCTCGGTGGTGTTAGAATACGCCACAACAGGGTCAACCTCCGACAAGATTGGCTCTGACAGCCGTCCGGCGCCCCAGCCGGACGGCGCGATTGTATCACGGCCGGGATTATTTTGGTCATTGCTCTATGGTTTGGAGGCTCTCCAAACTAGGAATGAAAACGGGACGCATGTTGGTGCTACGGAAAATACACTTTGACCCGCTGTGCGCATGGATTTAGTTCGGGTCATGCCGGAGACTCCGGCTGAACCCGGTATAGGAAAATGCAGATTTATATTTGCAGGATAATATATCCCTAGGTTTATAGCTGGACTTTGCACAAAAGTTAGATACGTGGCCGAATCGGCGCACTTCGTGCTGTGGCTGGCCTACTGAAATATTCCACTGTCGGGGTTGAAACCTCGGCTTTGTACAATCAAGCGGCATAGGCTAGCGTGTCGAGCATCCTGTGGTACAAGAGGCGCGGGACTTTTATCGATTCGTGCTCGCGCTCGGACGGCATAAAAGTTCCCTGCTGCACCCAGAGGTGTCGTCTGACCAGGGCGATGGCGTCGGCGAAGGAAGGGCTGGTTTTGTCATACCACGCCGCGGTGCGCGGCGCCATGCCGCCACGCTGTTCGATCAGGATATCCGCTGCCAGCGTCACCACGCTGAACAGGCCAAAGAGCGCGGGGGTGGTTCGGGCGATGGCTCGTTCCGACCACTGGCGCTGGGTTTCCACGCCCAGGTGAGCCCGCAGCTCCTCAAAGGTCACCTCGACCTGCCAGCGCAGCAGATACCACTGCAGTATCCGCAGGGGTTCCGCCTCGGTGTCGGTGCATAGCAAAGCATAGGGCCCGCGGCGCTCCTCCAGGTATCTGATGACGACCCAACGTATGGGAAGGCGCGGCGGCCCGCCGTGGTACCACAGCGCTACGCCCGAAGCGAGCTCGACCCTGGCGGTACTGCCGTCGGAACCGGTGGCGCGGTAGGGAATCCATTGTGTAGCGGGATCGTCCAGCACCGCCGTGGGACTGGGCAATCGCGCGCCGACCACCCGGGGCCGCCCGATCTGGCCGGGCCGCCGCGGTGGCGCGGGCTGGTACCGGGATGCGTCCTTGCGCAGTTTGGTGACGACGACAATCGGCTTTGACATACTCTGGCAATGCCGCAGGAACTCGCGCTTGGCGTAGCCGCCATCGGCCACCACCACCAGGTCCCGGTCCGGCAGCCACCGGCGCAGGCAGACCAGCATCTGCTGGGCGTAGTCGGTGACCGTCTGGTGCCGGCGGCCTTTGCGCCGGTCGTAGCGGGCCGACACCACCAGCGCGGTCAAAAACGGTAGCGCCCAGTGTCGACCCGCCCACCCGATACGCGTCAGCAACATCAGGCTCACCCATTGCAATCCGGGGGTCATCACCACCTGGTCGTCCTTGGACCGCACCGGATCCCGATACCGCCCCTTGGCCGCAATCTTCCGGCCCCAGCGTCGTTCCACCGTCTCGTCAATGCCGAACACCAACGGCTCGGTGGATGAACCAAGGCGCCCGGCCACCAGCAGCAACAGCACCCGGCTCAGTTGCAGCGGCGACCATCGGGCGCGGTTGAGCACGTGGTGATAGACGGCGAAGTCGCCGTGCTGCCCAATCCCCAGGATGTTGAGGGCGGAGGACACGGTGCGTTTGCCGGGAGACAGGATCGCTCCCATGGCCAGGAGTTGGGCTTTGCGCCAGGTCCTGGGGTCAAACAGGTGCTCAAAGGGCAGCAGCAGGGTTACTATGACTGCGGGCAGGGTAGGCATACTCGACCTCTTGTAGTGATTTGGTCGAGCTTACCCTGTTCTTATAATTTATCTAGCTTTTGTACAAAGTCGAGGTAAGGGTTGGTAACATTGAATCATCAACCCGGTTTCCAACCACCGGGAATCGCCACCCAGGAGAGTCCATGACCAAACTTACCACCCAGGGCCAAAAGGACTCCGCCAACACCGACCTGCCTCAGTTCCACGACCCCGACGACCAGGTCATCGGCCTGGATACCGACGATACCATCCCACCAGACGAAACCGATATCCGAAAAGACCCCGAGACGGAAACAATCGAGATTGACCCCGAGGAGGCCGCCGTCCTCGCCTACTTCACCAACGCACGACGCGACCAGCTCGAAGCACTCCCCGAGCCCACCAAGCGCGACCTGCAACGCGAGGAACAGATCTGGGCGGAACCCGAAGACGACCTGACCTCGCTGGACGACCCAGTACGGGTGTACCTCCGCGAAATCGGACGCATTCCACTCATCGACGCCAAGCAGGTGCAATACCTGGCACGCCGTATCGAGGAGATGGCACACCTGCACCCGATCCCCGGACTAAACCACCTCGCCATGCTCAGCGACCCGCAACGCCTGGAAGAGGAACTCGGCCAGGGGCCGCTCCCCATGCCTCACCGGGCTTATACCCAGGCCGCGCACCTGATGAACGACCGACGCCTGCCCAATCAGCTGCCGCAGATCCACGGCGAGGACCTTGATGTGTCCTGCTGGGACGCCACCATGCTGCTCCTGGCGCGAATCACCAACGCCTGGCCCATCATCCAGTCCATCTCGAACCACGCACAGATCGGCCAGCAGCTGACCATCACCGAGATAATGACCAACCAGACCTTCCGTGCCAGCATCGACCAGACCATCGACCCGGAACTGGTCGAACTCGTTGCGCATGAGCTCAACTCTAATCCGGACGATATCACCAAGGCCATCGTCCAACTATCGCTGGACACCACCACCCTGCCCAACCACACCAGGGAGACCATCAACCAATACCTGCACGCCTGGCTGGAAACCCACCAGGAGCAGGAACAACTGGCCGCGCCAGAAACCATCAATGAGGACGACTGCCAGATTCCCATCCTGTCCATGATGCTCCACGACCCCCGCTTCATCGAGCGCATTGGAGAGGACCGGTTCCGCGACGCTGGACACTACTACCAGATCCTCACGGACGGGGAGACGGCCCAGGCTGACCTCAGCCAGGCCAACTTACGCCTCGTGGTGAGCATAGCCAAGAAACACCTGGGGCGCGGCCTCAGCATGCTGGACCTGGTCCAGGATGGCAACCTGGGCCTCATGCGCTCCGTCGACAAGTTCGACTACCGCCGCGGCTACAAGTTCAGCACCTACGCCACCTGGTGGATTCGACAGGCCATCACCCGAGGCATCGCAGACCAGGCTCGCACCATACGGGTCCCGGTGCACATGATCGAGATCATCAACAAGCTGAGGCGGCACCAAAGCAGTCTCCTGCAGGAACTGCAGCGTGATCCTACCACCGAGGAACTCGCTGAGGCGATGGAGTCAACACCGGAACGGATCCTGGAGATCCAAAAACATGCCAGCGAGCCCGTATCCCTCGAAACCCCGATAGGCGAGGGAGAGGACACCTTCCTCGGCGACCTCATCGAGGACCGCGCTTCCGTCACACCCTACCAGGCTGCTGTCCATCAAATGATGAGCGACCAGATCAACCAAGCGCTGTCCACACTCACCGATCGCGAGCACAAGATCCTCAGGATGCGCTTCGGCCTCGACAACGACCGAACCCATACCCTTGAAGAGATCGGCAAGCGGTTGGGCCTAACCCGGGAACGTATCCGCCAGATCGAGGCCAGGGCCATACGCAAGATGCGGCATCCCTCCAGGTCCAAGGCTCTGCGCGGATACCTGGAACAACACCAGACCCCGGGCTCTCGATAAAACTCGCCACCGACCTCCCGGGCAACAGTAGACACCACCGGGAGGTCAAATCATGCCCAGGGAACGGGGTCTCAACTACACCCCAGACGCCGACGGCTATTCATTCGACGACACCGGGATCGGCGAAGCCGCCCAGGCATCCTTTCATCGCCTGGCCTCGGGATACCCACAACAGGAACCCGACCAACAGGAACCCGACGACATTCACCACCTCGCTGATGTCATCACCGGCATACGCGATTCCACATTCTGCACCACCGCCGCCCGCCGATAAGCCGCCCGCCAAAAGCTAGACGCCAAAACGAAAACCGTCGCTGCAAGGCGACGGAATCCAGTCAAATTCGCGGGCCACCGGAGCTGGTTTTCCGGCGATTCTCGTAATCGGCCGCTGGCCACCCATGGTTGACGAAAACCGCAATCACCGCGGCGGCCGCAGTCCCCGCACAAAGGGGTTTACGTAACGCGCGTTGTGCGAACCCAGTGTTGCGGTCCATCCCTGCCAAAACTCCAACGGACCAGCAACCGCATGATGCTGCGCAATTTTCTCGTAGACTCGGTTCCAGCCTAAAGGCAGAGAATGCCACTAAGGACTCGCTAAGGAGATCTCCTTGCCGCCAGCACGCCGCACTTGGTAACCTGATAGAACACCGAAGATTGACCATGACCACCCAGACGTATCAGCAAGCCATGTCAATTTTCATGGTCATTAGGCCGGCGATTTTCACGGACATCCAGCCACCCTGGGAGCGCGGTGAATTGACTATTATCAGGTTGTAGTTTGCGGGTCAATCACCCCCTTTGCGGCCAGTAGAGCGCGGTGTGGCGAGAGTCGTTCCCGGTAGCTGGCGCCTTCGATGACGATCTGGTAGCTGGCGTTGGCCAGGCGATCCAGCGCGCTGTTGCCCAGGATGGGGTCATCGAAGAGACCCAGCCATTCGTCCACGGCCCGGTTGCTGGTGATGATGAAGCTGGACGCCCGATGTCGATTGAGGATGAGTTCGTAGAGGTCGGCGGACTGCTGGGCGGTCAGGCCATGGAGACCCAGGTCATCGAGGATGAGCAGGTCGGGCGTGAGGAAAGACCGGAAGGTACGGTCCACCGAGTTGTCCACTCTGGCCTGGGTCAGGGCCTTGAAGAAGTCGTCGGCGTGGCTGAAGCGCACGGAGTATCCGGCGCGGACGGCGGCGTAGCCCAGGGCCTGGGCGAAGAAGCTCTTGCCGACACCGGCGGGGCCCACCAGTAGGACGTGTTCGTGCCGGTCGAGAAACTCCAGGGAGAATACAGCGTCCAGCAGGCGGCGGTCCAGGGTAATTGACGCCGACCAGTCGAAGTCCTCCAGGCGGCAGGTCTCCTCGAAGCCGGCATTGTGCAGCCGGAGTTCGGTGCGGCGGTGGGCGCGGCGATTGACCTCGTCGCTGAGGATGATTTCCAGGAATGAGGCGTAATCCAGCTGCTCCCTACGGGCCAGGGCGATGCGTTCCGGCAGGGTGCTGGCCAAAGCGCCCAGCTTGAGGCTCTTGAGCAGCGGGGTGAGTTCGGTGGTTCGGGTCATGGGTAATCTCCTCATGCTGACTGACGGCGGTATGCGGTGTAAGCGAAGACGCTACCGGGACGGGCGAAGCGGCCCGGCGGCATGGGCAAGGGCAGCTGGGGCATGGCCTCCTGTTCCAGGGCCTGCACCAGGATGCGTTCCAATCGGCGCACGTCGATGAGATCCACGGCCAGGGCCCGACGACAGGCGGCGTCCAGACGCTGCGCCGTGTAACGCTCGCCCAAACGCAGCAGCTTGTGTCCCTGCCGGATCTTGGCCCAGGGCAGGGGGCCGTCGAAGAGACGTTCAGCGTATTCGCCCACCGCCGGTCCCAGTGTCGCCGCGCTGCGCTGGATGCGATCCGGCGCTCTGGTGGTGTAGGCGGAAAGCTCGGCGGGGTAATCGTCGGGATCGGTGGAGCGTCCGCCCTGGGGCTGGCGGAGGTGGGTCTTGATCAGCTGGCCCCGGTGATAGATGTGCACCAGCTTGCTGCCCAGCCGGATTTCCACCTGCTGACGCGGCGGGCACCGGTCCGATGGCACCGAATACAGGGCCTGCTGACACTGGATGTGATGGTCGGGATGGACCTTGGCATTGCGCCAGTCGGCGATTTCGTAGGGCTCGCCGTCCCAGGGCAGCAGGGTGTGGCGCTCCTCATCCTGGAAAACCACCAGGGGCTTCCGGCGAGTGGTGCCATGGATGCGCATTCCGGCCACCTCCAGACACCAGCGCTGGGCTTCGGCCCTCAGGTGGGGCAGACCGTGGAAATCGCCGCCCTTGAAGAAGCGCTCCCTGACGTACTGCACGCCACGCTCCACCTTGGGCTTGTCCTTGGGTTTCCGCACCCGCGCCGCATCGGCGATGAAACCCCGGCACTGCGAGTATTCCAGGAAGCCTCTGGTGAAGCGCGGATGCAGCGGGTCTGGTCCCGCCACCGCTGGCGGGCAATTGTCGATGACCAGATAGCGGGGCACCCCGCCGAAGCAGACCCACGCCGCTTCCAGTCCGGCGATGATGTCCTCCAGCGTCTGCCCATGGGTCGGCCAAACGAAGCTGTGCCGCGAGTAAGCCAGCACGATGATCAGCCCCCACACCGCCCGCCGGCGGCCTGTCGCTGGGTCCACAATCATGCCCAACCGGCCGAAGTCCATCTCCGCCACCTCCCCGGGCGCGGTGTCCTCCATGCGCACCGTGGTCTGGCTGCGCCGCCGCCAGTTCCGCTTCAGAACGAAGCGGCGCAACGACGGATACGATACCGGACACCCCCGCGCTGCCAGCAACTCCCGGATGCGGGTCAGCTGCAGCCGGTCGCCGGTGAGCCACTGGTAAATCTGGTCCGCCCACGGCTCCAGCAGGTCCTGCCCGGGCGTCACCGCCTGCCGCGGCCCCGGCTGCCCAATCGTCGCCAGCCGGCTCAGCTGCTCCGCGGTGGCAACCAGCCCATCCCGAACGATGCCCTCCTCTTGGGCTGCCGCCACGTACTTGGCGATGGTATCTCTCGACAAGCCGGTGCCCAACGCAATCTTGCGTTGGCTATCCCCCGCCTGCCAACGGCGAATGATCTCTTGTATTTCCATTCTGGAAACCTCCCGGTATGCCATCGCTGCACCTCAATTCCAAAGTGCGGCAATGATCGCCGATGTGGCTCCCAAAGTGGCCTAATGACCCTGAAAATCTGGTGGGTAGATCCTGAAAAACTCCCAATTCACTGGCCTATAGATCCTGAACAATGACATAGTGTAAAAGCGCGTCATCCCTTTTGGTGTTGATCAGTGATTAACGACAATTAGTCCTGCCGGTAGCGACGACTATTTTGGCCGGTCGATAGAAGGGTAATCATTTGGTACGGAGGTACCGTTGATTCCGGACCGACAAGTCAGGCTACTGAGGCCAAAACGTATGGAAGGCAACACACAGTGCAAGTGGCAGAGTGGCTCATTGCCGTCGGCGACGAAACCGGAGCACTGGTGACGCACCTGACCGATCCCTTCCGGTGATCCGGGTCTCGTTCCTGGTTCCACCTCTGTACCAGATAACGTTGCACTCCGTCTCACAAGAATGAGATCCGGCAACTGCACGGAACGACGAACGCGGGTTTCCATCAGTAGAATCCGTCAGTTCGGGAAATAACCTGAATGCAACGTACCTCGCGGGGTGCCGGACTACCCCAGCACCGGCTCCAGCTTGTCCAGGAGGCGCTCCACGTCGTTCAGGGAGTCGTCAATGTCCTCGGGCGCCGTCTCGTCTTCGTAGAAGTTGCCGTGGAGGGCATCGGCCACCTGGTACCAGCGGTAGATGTCACGGTCGCCGGTTTCCGCCCGTAGCCGGCTGGCCACCCGGGACAGGTGCCGGTGCTTGCCGTGTTCCCAGCCGCGCTGTTCGGCGATCGCTTTCAGCATCAAGGCGGCGGCGCCCCAGCCCTTCTCGGAGGCCTGACGGACATCGCCTATGGCCAACTCGCGGCGGGCCTGGGCCAGGGAGGGTTCGGCTGTCTTGACGGTACTTTTGGGTCGTCATGGCGTTCCTCATCCGCAAGAATAACACGTCGGGAACCAGGTCTCGTTGCGGTGCCGGTTGACCCCACAGCGGCAGCAGATCGGCGCGTTGGGACCGACCCATTGCCCCGCACGGATGCACTGGGATCCCGGACTTGGTCCCGCTACATTGGCAGGACTGTGCCTGAAAACCTGCCAACCCCTCAATCGGCTGGTTCCCGTTCGCTCCTGCGGGACGATCTGGGAGCCGATTCCAGCGCGCCAGGGCAGCCCCGCGGCGCGTTTGACGGGGAAAAGGCATCAGAGTGTGTAATCAGGGGCGCGATCCGACCCACTCGTAGGCAGAAGCGGGAAAGCCCAGCTGCATGACCCGCTGGGGCGGCATCGAGATCTCGCCGCGGCGAACCAGCTCATCGTAGAGAGCCATTGCCAACGAATCCTCACGGGGTAAGCAGAGGGGGATCTGCCCCTGCCGCATCAGTCGCGCGATCCGATTCCGCAGCCGGTTGAACCCGTGCTCCCGCCGATCCCAGTTGAGATGGCAGCGTTGGCACAACGCCGCCAGGTTCAGCAGCGACGCCTGTTCCGGCCGCTTGTCCCACACGTGGGCGATGGTGAGCACCACCTTGCTCCCCGTGTCCGGATGGGGCTGGTAGTTGACGGCGCCGCACCACTCGCACCGGCCGGCGGCGCGGTACTCGACGATGAACCGGTGCCGGAGGTTCCAGTCGGCGGGGTAACGCTTGGCAATGTGGGGAGGTATTGGCATAACGCGTAGTCCAAAGCGACGTTTGCCAGGCTACCGTAGCACGCGCGCAGGTCATCCTGCACTGATAATACTGACCCGTTTTCCAGCGTTGGCGATGATTCGAGTGGTCTTGAGAGCAACGCCTGCAGTTTGTCTATCACGGCATCCACATCCTCCGGACCTGTCTCGCCGGCCGGTGCCAGGACACGCTCGCTCGCGTCGATGGACCGCACCAAGTGAACTCGGGCTGAGGCGACCTGGCCGCTCCTGAGAATGGTAACCGGCGCGGCGACCCGGGAACCGGCGCTCGGCGCGCCGTGAGCCAAGTCCACGGTAATCGTCATTTTGTTGCCGGCGTTGTAATCAAGGACCAGGGAGCCAGACCCACCAAAGTGGTCAGGGCTTTACCGTCCCGTTGACCAAATTCAGGAAGGTGGGCAACCAGGATGGCCGAGGTCAGCGGCTCGCGTCTAGACCACAATATATTGAGCAACGTTGAGATATGTTGACAAACGCCAACCATCAAACGCCCGACCAGCGGACAGGCGAATCCAGAGGCCCGACGGAGCATCCAACGCCGCCACACCGCCGGCCATACTGGAACGAGACCATCGCCGCATTCAGCGACTCGGTATGGCTGCCTACCGGAACAGCAGCCCACAACGCGGCCATCAATAGAGCACACGGCTGGGCCAGCAAAACGGCCGCCCACTCTTGGTTCTCAACCAACCGCATCGCGGCCCCTAACCCAGACCTACCCAAGCTCTACTCGCCAGCCGCAGTACAAGACACCGCCACCCGCGCCACCGCTGGCGCCACCAAGCAACAGACTCGCCGGATACAGGTCTATCCAGAGAGCACCCAGAAGCTCGCTATCGCCACCTGGCTGACCGCTAGCCGTTGGACCTACAACCTCACCGTCGAGATCCTGCAGTCAGGCATTCCCGCAGTTTGGAAACACATCGCCAGCATGGTAATGCCGGAAGTCAAAGCGCTACATCCCGAATGGGATTCGGTTCCCTACCAGGTGAAGCGCACCGCAGTCAGAGACGCCTGCCGCGCCATGAGCAACGTCAAGACCTTCAACCTGGAACTCAAGTCCCACCAGGCACACGGCAACAGAGCCGACGAAGAGTTCGCCCAACTCGGCTACCGCAGCCGCCAGAACCCCAAGCAGTCCTGCTACATACCAGACGACGCCGTGACGGAGCACGGCGTCTATCACACCATGCTCGGACCGCTGCGGATGGCCGAAGCCATCCCAGCAGAGCACAAAGAATGCCGACTGGTGCAGGAGCGCGGCCGATACTGGCTCACCGTCCCTTACCCGGCGCAATGCGACATTGAGACCCCAAGCGGTGATGGCGTAGTGGCGCTCGACCCCGGCGTTCGCACCTTTCTCACCTACTTTTCCGAAACCGACTGCGGCAAGCTCGGCCACCACGCCTTCGGGCGTATCCAGCGGCTCTGCCACTGGCTCGACGACCTCATCAGCCGCACCATCAAGGAACCCAACCGACGAAAGCGTCGGCAAATGCGCAGCGCACAGGCGCGAACGCGGCAGCGAATAACCAACCTGGTGGACGAGCTCCATTGGCAACTGGTCCGCTGGTTGACCAGCAACTACCGGATCATCCTGCTACCAACTTTCGAGACCCAAGACATGACCCAAAGGGCCGGCCGGAGAATCCGCAGCAAGACCGCCCGCATGATGCTCACTTTCCGCCACTACGAGTTCAAGCGGCGTCTGCGGTGGAAAGCCTGGCAGCGCGGCGCGTTGGTGCTCGACGTCAACGAGGCGTACACCAGCAAGACCCGCAGTTGGGACGGTACCGTGAACACCAAGTTGGGCGGTGCCAAGGCAATCCGAGACGAGACCGGCTTCGGAATGGACCGTGACGTAAACGGCGCCCGTGGGATATTCCTGCGGGCTTTGGGAGACAGCCCCTTCCTGCGTGGCTTGCTCACGCAGGTTGCATCGCAGGCAACAGCCTCAGCGTAGAACGTTGTTTAGCGTTTAACTGTCGGTAACCTGGATATCGGCACCGGCGACACGATTGTCCTCGACCACAAGGCCGGCCGATCCATCGGCCGCGCCGTCATCAAAGTCAGGGGCACACGAGTCGCAGTAGGCGAACAGAGTGCCAGCATCGCCAACGCCAGAATCATCGCCCGCAATCCAAGACACCGCATCCGCTGGACCGCGCCATCCCAGCAGGGACATCACGACCAAGACGCCGTTACGCTTTCGGCAGTCGCAGACACCTGATAAACCTCGAAAGCGTAACGCACGCCGGGACTAAACTGGCCCAATGCCCCTACTTGAACAATCCTACTAATGAGGAGCAGGACAATGGCAAAAAAGAACAACCGGGAAAGCGGCTACGACGAACTCTACGACGAACAAGACGACGAACAAAACGACGAAGCGGTAGAAGACAAGCAAGCATCCAAAGGCGACGAGTCCGACGAAAAAGTGAGCACCGGACAACAGCAAGCAGGAGACCTCCAAACTGCCTCAGACCGGATACAGACAATGTCTGAAGACCAAGCTCTGTCGATGGGCATGTACTACGTCGACATGAACGCAAGCCACCCAAACCTCACCGACAAGATGATCAACGCCTTCTCAGGTGGCTTTGAGAAAACCTCGTTTGTTGATTGGATGGAAGGACAAGGACAAGCCAATCAGCCGTTCGAAAGTTTCCAAGGCATAAGGGACAACCTCAAAGACGAGGGATTCGTCGCCGAGTCAGTCGCGGATTTGGTAACGAACGCTGAGGTAGACCGCTACACGAGAATGATTGACAACTCATTCGACCAAGCTTCGCAATTCAATCGCAACGGCGACCCAGAACAAACAGAAGCACACGCGGAGAGAATAAGAACGGTATCCCAAGACGCCATCAACTTCGCGACAAGCGAGAGACAGAACATCATCGAATCATTCATGGACAACGACCAAGACAAATACACCATGGCAATAGAAGACCTGGCAAAACACGCACGGCGAGTAACAGCGGTAGTCACAACGCCCGCAGAAACCATCAGACAGATCGACGAACCTGGGTACCAGCGCCTCAACAGATAACCACAGACCATCAAGCAAACTAAGAAAGGGCCCGACGCATAAAAGCACTCGGGCCCTTCAAAATTAAAAACCAAGGCTCATATAAAACCAAGGAGCCTCCCAGCAGAATAAAAAGTATCCCGCCGAAACCGGAGCAACCCAATGTCAGTGATCCCCTCAATACAGCATCCCGAACCCACCGAAGAACACCTGCGCAATCTACACCGAGCCTACCGCCAGTTCATGCAAGCAGAACCATGGAAGGAGCTCACCGACCGCAACCCGTTCATCATCACCGAACAGGACCAAGAAAACATCTGCATCGTCATGGGCCACTGGCAGGAAGAATTCGGCCTAAGCATCGTCAAAGGTCCGAACGCCAAGACCGCAACCAGCAAGACCCTCAGAGAAAACGTACCGGCTATCGAAGACTGCCCCACCACCGCGATCACCACCGGCGAAGCCAAACATCTGCACAAACAAGAACGCGACACCATACGCAATCTCGGCTTCAAGTACCACAAACATTGGCCAGTCTGGTTTTCCACCATGCCCATCATCGACGACCCAGTACTGAAATTAGCCGTCAAACGAAATACCGTCGACATCAGCGACCACGACGCCGTCATCCTCGAAACCGCACTCCGAGCTGCCACCGACATCGTGGAAAAAGCCAGGAACCACAAACTCCAAATCCACACCGACGAACGGCCCGACATAAACCCCAAGGAGCCGATACCAGCCTTCCAGTCAGTCCAACACCAAGACGGCTCCTGGTCTCACTCCACCATCAACATCTGAAACCAAAAAGGAAACAACCATGACCATCCAGTCGAAACACCCAGGCTGCCACTCCAGCACCTACCGCTTCATCAACACCACCGTCCCCAACCCCCCAATCTGCGTCTCCAAGGTACTCGCCCAGTACGCACGCAACGCTCACCAACTGATGCTCAAAGCCGGATACCCAGGCATCCTAGACGTCTCCGTACTTTTCGAAACCGCCGACCCAGACTCTGAAAACCTCAAAATCACCGCCCTCGTCCAGTACACCCAATCCCTTCTCTCACAAGCACTCCGCGACCACGACTTCAACGACCTCGCCAATCCCATCGACCGAGCATCTACCGTCCACGACATCTACAACCAAGCAGCCTACATCGGCTTCGGCCCAGACGCCGCTGCATACTACGCACACCACCATCACCTCTTCAAAGCAGCTCAACTCCTCAGCCACGCCGCAACCTTCGCTTCCGCCCTCATCGAAATCTCACAACAAGCCGATCCCACCGAACCTTGCCCCCACTGCAACTCCAATCCAATTCCCCTCCCCTACGACCACAAGGAAGACGTCAAATACCATACCCACGCCGTCACCACCTTCCTGGCCAAAGCCGTCCAACACCTCGCCGAAGACAACCCTAACCACCTCCCCCAGTCCCTTCACCTCGACGCCCTCAACGCCGCCATCAAACCATCTCCCTAACCACCTTCCAAAGCCCAACATCAGGCCAAAATCACCAAAACCTGTTCTAATTTTGTCTTGGAATGAAGTGTCGCGCCTTTATGCCTATTTACCCACGTTTTCCATTACAACCCTGACTTCTCGCAAAAACTCGAAATCGCCAAAAAAGGCCATTTTTGCCATTTTTCGACAACCCGGATTTACGCACGATTGAGCACAACACGTTAGCCGAAACCAAGTGTCCCAGTTTCCCGAGTAAATTGGTCTCCCCTTAAGCAGCCTGTTTTTCGACCTTAAATTACCCCTCTGTTCTAATTTTTAAGGACGCTTAAACTGGCTCCAAAACCTGCCGACCGGACCGGATAAAACGGCATCCAGAAGTCCACTGTCAAGGGCGGCGGCATTTTGCGGACGCCTCCCGTTGCCGCACCGCCAGCACAGTTCTTCCTACAAAGCCGCTTCCGCAAAACTTTCCTTACCCTGCCCATAATATAGGACACGGAGTTATGCCGCAGTAGTGCTGAGGCTGAGAAGGAGTGGTTAGTGATGGTCAAGAAACGGGAACGGCAACGGTCGATGCCAGGGGACGACGGCCAAATGGCCTACTGGCCGATACTAATGGGCGGTAGCCCACAGGAAGATATGCCGCCAGATACGCCGCTGGGCCAGTCGAGGCCGGCCGCGAAAATCCGTACAAAATACGGATTTTTCGGCGGACTGCCTCATCCCGTTGACGGCGCAGCAGCTGTCCCGCCTCGCCGATTGCAGCGTGGATCTGATTGAACAGGCCAAACGTGTGCATGGCAGCGGGCTGATGGAGGCGGTGCGCGCAGGCGACCTGAAGTTCGCCACGGCACTGGCCCGCATCAAACTGATCAGAGATGCCCGATTAGAGGAAATGGTGTTGTCGGGTGCGAGGTCGTTCGACGACGCCTATAGAACCGCCAAAGCGATCGCTGCAGCCGGCCTGTTGCAGGACGTCAAAAGCGGCATTCGCACCGTCAACGAGGCATACCACGTAGCCCAGGAGGCCAAGGCCGCAGTCGGCGAAAGTGATCAACCGCAGGACGGGCCTCCCGAAGCGCCCCGGACCGAGCGGGAAAAGGACCTGGTGCAGCACAACGCCAAGCTCCTGCAGAAGATCCGGCGATTGGAGCAGGATGTGGGCGAACTGACTCACCGACTGAAGGTGGCCGATGCCGCAGATATGCAGGAGCAGGTGGCGCGTCTGGAGCTAAGAGTCAGTCAGGAAACCGAGCGAGCTAAGCAGGCCGAGCGTCGTGCAACAGCAGCAGAAGCTGAGGTGGCGCGTCTGCATGAAAGGTAGTGTCCCGTCAAGTAGTGTAAAAGCGCGTCATCCCTTTTGATGTTGATCAGGCCGCTGCGTCCAGCATATTGGGCTTCGGCAGTGCCTCGTTGCCGGCGGCGTTGGGGATGGTGAGGTAGCGGCGGGCTTCGGCCCATTCGTCGTGTTGCTCGGCCAGCACCGCGCCCACCAGGCGCCGCGCCGATAGCCGGTTGGGGAAAATGCCCACCACCTCAGTCCGGCGCCTTATCTCCCGGTTCAGCCGTTCCTGCGGGTTGTTGGACCACAGCTTCTGCCAGTGGGCCACTGGGAAGGCCGTGAAGGCCAGGATGTCCGGCGCGGCGTCCGCCAGCAGTTCGGCCACCTGGGCAAAGGGCTCCCGGAGTTGTTCCACCACTCGGTCCAATTGGCCGTGGACCTCGGCGGGAGACAGTTGCTGGTAGATGGTGGGTACCATGGTGGCCACGCCGGCCCTTCGACAAGCTCAGGAGGGCGCGCTTGGGGACTCGGGTGAGCAGGTTGGCCATGACGTGGGTGCGGGGCAGCGCTGCTAACCCACCCCGGCGAACACCGCGGCGATGGCATTCTTCAACCCCCCTGCTTTCGCAGGGGCAGGCTCTGGTGAGCATCGGAAGTTACCAGTTCCACCCCGCTGAGCCCCCGAGCCGTCAACGAGCACAGGAAAGCCAGCCAAAGGAGGCTGGCCCAGAAAACTCTCCAGCACTTCTCCCCAATGAAAGCGCCCGGCCGGCATCGAGCCGGGAGAGTCGCCGTCGCCAGGCCTTGAATTTACCCTGACCGACCCTCGTGCGGGGCTGGAGGGGTGGGTCGGCTTGGCCTGGGGGTCTGCGGTTTGGGCAGCGTGGATACTCTGAACATCGAATGCTCCTTTTGACTGGACTGCCCTTGTATTGTACCCCTCCGCGTCAGCTCCGCTGCTGACAAAGGAGATAGCATCTCAACACTCATTTCGTACGACCGGTTTTCAACCATTCCTGCCCTGACGGCAGCTCCGCGCTGGCGTGTAGGATGGTTGGGTAACCCGTCATTCCCAGGCTGCTGGAGTGGGCCCCATGACCTCACCATCTGACAAATCGTCCCCATTTCCAAAGCCGCCGGAGAACTGCGACGTCTGTGGCGACCAATTACCCTCGCACCTGGCCCGCATCGGCGGCACCCGACACCCCCAATGCCGCGAGGGCGGCCACCCCCAGTAGTGAGCATGGGCGCCAGGAATCAATGCCGACGCGGCCAACTACCGGTCGCAGGTCCATCTCAACTATCGAACGTCGGGTACGGTTCATGATCGTCAAGGTTGGCGACAGCCTGGGCGAGACGTTCGGCAACTTCGTCGGCCGACTGGCCGCAACACTGGCAATCCTGACACCGGTAATCCCCGCCTTCCGCACCGGCGTCCTGATTGTCCACCCGGTACTGCCAGACCGTGATCACGCCGCAATGCTGACAATGGTCAAAGATGGCAGCTGGTTTAGGCTGGTTCATCGGCACCCTTCCAGTATGGCATTCTACCGCGCGAGGGCCGGCGCAGTCTGCCATCATCAAGCAGCTCTGATCACAAGAGAGCTGTACTGTAGCGAGTGGCCGGCCTAATGGCCCGGTCCATCTCTCAATTCGCTGGCCTGAAGTTCCTGGACGATGACACACAGGAACCGGCCGGCCTTATTGTCGTCGATCAGGAGTGGCCGAACTGTATAATCTGCGGGCAATCAGCCAATCCGATTGATGCAGGTGCCGCCATGTCGAACTCCATTGTGCGAAGAACGGTCTGGACCGTCGCCGGCGTATGGGTGGTCCTGATCCTCGCGGTGATAATCCAGTCCATATTGGGCGTCACGGTAGCGGGCGCCAGGCCGGAAGCCAGCCGGCTGATAATCATGATGACGCTGCCGTTCACGGTGGGAATGTCCGTAGTCGCCATTGGCGCGGCAATGGCCATCGGGTGGTGGCGGAGCCGCCGGCCGGCTGCCAGCGGGAACGACTGAAATGGTGAAGTTGCACCTGGAACTGGAGGGTGACGTGGACGAGGTGGTCCGGGTGCTGCGCCGCATCGGCGGCGGGGACAACGGAGACGGCGAGGTTCGGGATGGCCCGCGCCCGGCCCCAACGGGGGAGAGAACATCGGCGGTGGACACTGTTCCGGAGCCGGGGACAACGGCAACTTCTGCAGCGTTGGTGCCCGGCCACTGGACGGAGGAGTTGGCTGCTGACTTCACGGCGGGCCTGGACGTCGTGGCCAGACGGGTGATGTTCCAAGTGTGGCGGGCGGGCGAAAGAGGTATCCACCGGAACACACTCTGCCAGAGGACGGACCTGGCGCCGGTGGAGTTGCGCTCGTTGCTGATAAGGATGGGCCACGCGCTGGGGAGGTTCCAGCGGGAGCGGGGCATGGCGCTGTCGCGGCCGGTGGCGGCCAACAGCCCGCTGCAGAGCTACTTCGTAGATCTCGAATTCGCCGCAGTGGCGGCGTCCCAGATGTTCGACGAGAGGACGGCGGACCAGCTGTCCAGTGGCGTGGGGCGCCCTTGACGAATCCGTGTCATGCGGCGCCTGGGAGAACCAACCGTGCATCGGTTGTTGAACACGCTGATGATGATGGTCGGCCTGTGGGTCGGGTTGGCCTGCGGAGGTGACACCGACGACCGTATGGTGCGTCGGTACGCCAAATGTATGACGGATAGCAACACCACCCTGCATCGCCTGACCGTGTCCAGCGCCCTCGGGACTGGTAACTGTTCACGTTTGAGGGGACGGAAACGGTTTGCGGTGGAAATTCCGTGCTTGGTTGTCCCTCCACAAGAGGCCGAATAGTCCCCAGATCCCCGCAAGTCTTGTATGTTGAATGAGGACTTCACAGAGGTGGAGTGGGTGCGGCAGACCGATCAAGTCTTGGTCATCAAAGACCGTTGTTCAGCGAGGGTCGCCGCACCCGTCCCCAAAGAGCCCGAACAGTTGCCTGGGCCGAATCGAGCCCGCATCGTGCAAGAACGGGCCAGTACTCCACTGGGACTTCATAGGAGGCAATCATGGGGCAAGAAGGAATCTACGTAGGCATTGACGTCGCAAAGGCCAAGGTGGACGTTGCCGTCCGGCCCACGGGCGAGAGATGGGAGGTTCCCCGCGACGAAGCAGGAATCCCGCAGTTGGTTTCCGAGATGAAGACCCTCGGACCGTCATTGGTGCTGCTGGAGGCTACGGGCGGCCTGGAACTACCGCTGGTGGCTGCTCTGGCCGCCGAGGCACTGCCGGTGGTCGTCGTCAACCCGCGCCAGGTGCGGGACTTCGCCAGGGCTACTGGGAAGTTGGCCAAGACCGACGCCCTGGACGCCGCCGTGCTGGCCCACTTTGCTGAGGCGATCCAGCCCCCCGTGCGTCCTCTGCGCGACGCCGAAACCCAGGAGCTCAACTCCCTCACTGCCCGGAGGCAGCAGGTGATGACGATGCTGGTCTCGGAGAAGAACCGCCTCGGCGCCGCCACCAGCGCCGTCCGTCCCCGCATTGCGGCCCACATCACCTGGTTGGAGCAGGATCTAAACGACCTTGACCAAGGCCTGCGACCGATGCTCCGGCAGAGTCCGGTGTGGCGGGAGAAGGACGACCTCCTGCGCACCGTTCCCGGCGTGGGTGAGCAACTCTCCCTCACGCTGCTGGCCAACCTGCCCGAGTTGGGCACCCTTGACCGTCGTCAGATCGCCGCACTGGTGGGCGTGGCTCCCTTCAACCGCGACCGCGGCGCCATGCGGGGCAAACGGCACGTCTGGGGCGGACGCTCCCGGGTCCGAGCTGTCTTGTACATGGGGACGCTGGCTGCCACTCGCTTCAATCCCGTCATCCGGGACTTCTACCAGCGGCTGCTGGCCGCCGGTAAGCCGAAGAAGCTGGCTCTGGTCGCTTGCATGCGCAAGCTGCTCGTCATCCTCAACGCCATGCTCAAGCAGCGCTCATCCTGGAGGGACATCACTCCGGCAATCGTCGTTACTTCCTCTTGACATCAAACACAGTTGCTGAACAGTTACGGCAAATCGGACCACTCAGTTTGTTACACTGGATATCAACAACAACTGGAAATGCGAGGCGAAAATTGCGGGCTTTTCTCATAACGATTCCCATCGTCTTAATTGTAATGTCAATGTCGGCTTGCCAGGGAAGCGCCGGTCCGGCCGGAGAGCAGGGGCCTCCTGGCTCAGTGGGGCCCGCAGGACCAACAGGTGAAGCGGCCACTTTGGGCAAGGATGAACTTCAACTGGTTCTCCAACAGTTGGAAAGCGATTTCCAGGCGGATTTGATCAACGTCAGGGCTGCGGACTCAGGACGCCTTGACAACACTCTTCACGGCTTAATCGAGGCCACCCGAAACCCGGCCTTCAAAGAACGATTGAGCCGGCTCGACAGCGAAATCCACCGGGTATTCAACGCTGTCGAAGCCGCTTCAAGTGATCCGGAAACCAAGCAGGCCCTGGAATTGATGCAGGGCATCGTCGTGTTGTCCAGCGTTATGAACGCCATCGCTGAAGCAAGAATAACCGCTGACGGTCAGGCGTCCGGTCAACAGCCGATGCAAGGTCAGACCGAGGCCTCAGTGCCTCCCAAGTGGATGCCCGAAGCTTACACCAATTACTTTGTACGAGAGGCAATCAGGCGTTATGAGTCTGACGGATTGGATTCCACCGTTGCCCACTACAACACCACGGAGAGCGTGGACGGCCAGTGGTACGTCTTCATGATTGACGAAGACGGGACCGTGATCGCCCATGCCAATCCAGCTTTGGTGGGACAGCTAGCCTCGGACGTCCTGGGCCCCAACAATTACCCCACCGGCGCCGCCGTAGCCGCCTCCGCCGACGAAAACGGTGCCTGGTTCGACTACACTTTCACCAACCCTGCCACGGACTCGGTGGAGACCAAACATTCTTGGATGGTAATTCACGACGGCATTACCTTCGGGTCCGGCTGGTACGAGGAAGGGCCACGGAAGACCGACGCCCCGGCCTACACGGAGGCCGTAGTGCAGCAGGCCATTAATCTCTACGAAGCGGTGGGCTTGGAGGACACCGTTGCCTACTACAACACCACGGAGAGCGTGGACGGCCAGTGGTACGTCTTCATGATTGACGAAGACGGGACCGTGATCGCCCATGCCAATCCAGCTTTGGTGGGACAGCTAGCCTCGGACGTCCTGGGCCCCAACAATTACCCCACCGGCGCCGCCGTAGCCGCCTCCGCCGACGAAAACGGTGCCTGGTTCGACTACACTTTCACCAACCCTGCCACGGACTCGGTGGAGACCAAACATTCTTGGATGGTAATTCACGACGGCATTACCTTCGGGTCCGGCTGGTACGAGGAAGGGCCACGGAAGACCGACGCCCCGGCCTACACGGAGGCCGTAGTGCAGCAGGCCATTAATCTCTACGAAGCGGTGGGCTTGGAGGACACCGTTGCCTACTACAACACCACGGAGAGCGTGGACGGCCAGTGGTACGTCTTCATGATTGACGAAGACGGGACCGTGATCGCCCATGCCAATCCAGCTTTGGTGGGACAGCTAGCCTCGGACGTCCTGGGCCCCAACAATTACCCCACCGGCGCCGCCGTAGCCGCCTCCGCCGACGAAAACGGTGCCTGGTTCGACTACACTTTCACCAACCCTGCCACGGACTCGGTGGAGACCAAACATTCCTGGATGGTAATTCACGACGGCATTACCTTCGGGTCCGGCTGGTACGAGGAAGGGCCACGGAAGACCGACGCCCCGGCCTACACGGAGGCCGTAGTGCAGCAGGCCATTAATCTCTACGAAGCGGTGGGCTTGGAGGACACCGTTGCCTACTACAACACCGAGGAGAGCGTGGACGGCCAGTGGTACGTCTTCATCATCGGTGGTGAAAGCGACTTTACCATTGCCCACCACAACCCCGTGTTGATAGGAAGGGATCCCAGCCTGCGGGTGGATCCGACAGGCTACTTCTATGGCGATGACTTACTGGGGGCTACCGAAGCCGGACGTTGGGTGGAGTACGTGATAGTCAACCCTGAAACCGGCGAGAACCAAAGGAAGCACACCTTCGCGGTACTTCACGACGGCTACATCTTTGCTTCGGGCTGGTACGAGCAGTAGGTTCGCCGGGCGTCTGAATCTTGTCCGTTGGGCCCGGCATTAGCCGCTATCCTGGGCCTGCCGACAACCTCTCTTCCTACTGTAACTTGACAAGCCTTTGCCGTCCAAGGCCGTTCGCTCGTTAACCTTGCACGAAAAAACACCTTTCTCTTGTTGCCTCGACTTTGTACAAAAGCTAGATAAATTATAAGAACAGGGTAAGCTCGACCAAATCACTACAAGAGGTCGAATATGCCCACCCTGCCCGCAGTCATAGTAACCCTGCTGCTGCCCTTTGAGCACCTGTTTGACCCCAGGACCTGGCGCAAAGCCCAACTCCTGGCCATGGGAGCGATCCTGTCTCCCGGCAAACGCACCGTGTCCTCCGCCCTCAACATCCTGGGGATTGGGCAGCACGGCGACTTCGCCATCTATCACCACGTGCTCAACCGTGCCCGATGGTCGCCGCTGCAACTGAGCCGGGTGCTGTTGCTGCTGGTGGCCGGGCGCCTTGGTTCATCCACCGAGCCGTTGGTGTTCGGCATTGACGAGACGGTGGAACGACGCTGGGGCCGGAAGATTGCGGCCAAGGGGCGGTATCGGGATCCGGTGCGGTCCAAGGACGACCAGGTGGTGATGACCCCCGGATTGCAATGGGTGAGCCTGATGTTGCTGACGCGTATCGGATGGGCGGGTCGACACTGGGCGCTACCGTTTTTGACCGCGCTGGTGGTGTCGGCCCGCTACGACCGGCGCAAAGGTCGCCGGCACCAGACGGTCACCGACTACGCTCAGCAGATGCTGGTCTGCCTGCGCCGGTGGCTGCCGGACCGGGACCTGGTGGTGGTGGCCGATGGCGGCTACGCCAAGCGCGAGTTCCTGCGGCATTGCCAGAGTATGTCAAAGCCGATTGTCGTCGTCACCAAACTGCGCAAGGACGCATCCCGGTACCAGCCCGCGCCACCGCGGCGGCCCGGCCAGATCGGGCGGCCCCGGGTGGTCGGCGCGCGATTGCCCAGTCCCACGGCGGTGCTGGACGATCCCGCTACACAATGGATTCCCTACCGCGCCACCGGTTCCGACGGCAGTACCGCCATGGTCGAGCTCGCTTCGGGCGTGGCGCTGTGGTACCACGGCGGGCCGCCGCGCCTTCCCATACGTTGGGTCGTCATCAGATACCTGGAGGAGCGCCGCGGGCCCTATGCTTTGCTATGCACCGACACCGAGGCGGAACCCCTGCGGATACTGCAGTGGTATCTGCTGCGCTGGCAGGTCGAGGTGACCTTTGCGGAGCTGCGGGCTCACCTGGGCGTGGAAACCCAGCGCCAGTGGTCGGAACGAGCCATCGCCCGAACCACCCCCGCGCTCTTTGGCCTGTTCAGCGTGGTGACGCTGGCAGCGGATATCCTGATCGAACAGCGTGGCGGCATGGCGCCGCGCACCGCGGCGTGGTATGACAAAACCAGCCCTTCCTTCGCCGACGCCATCGCCCTGGTCAGACGACACCTCTGGGTGCAGCAGGGAACTTTTATGCCGTCCGAGCGCGAGCACGAATCGATAAAAGTCCCGCGCCTCTTGTACCACAGGATGCTCGACACGCTAGCCTATGCCGCTTGATTGTACAAAGCCGAGACTCGTCTTGCCACCGGACCAATTCCGAGCGCAGATTTCCTTCCCACTCACCGAATATACGGCGCTCCTGCACCCGATTCGGAGGGTCCAGCAAGGCGCCGATATACTCGCTGAACAATCTCTCCAGTTCATCGTCGTCGTTCAACGCCGATTGGCGCTGGCTTATCCAGCGGCGCATTTCGTTCCTCCGGGCGTCGCTCGCCTCCGCGCTGCTCTGCCGCTCCGCCTCCAGGAGTTCCTTGAACAGCGCGGACAGCCGGTTGGCGAGTTCATCGTCAATCTCCGCGTCGCTGGAAAAAGTCATTGCGTCCTCGGGGTCATGCTGGCCGACCAGTTCGTCCAACGGCGGCGCGATGGGCAGGTGCGCCTGGATATGGGCGTCGATGTGGCAAAGGTCGCAGACCCGCGCGTGGCCATCGCCGCAGTGGCCCTCGTATTGCCAGCGTTTGTGAGCGCGCCACCGACCGCAGCGATTGCAGTCTTTCCCGAAGGCGTGCCCACAGCCCAGGCAGTGGTGGCTGGCGGCGGGAGATACCACACCACACCAGGATGTGGGACACCAGACCACCGGCGGTGCGCCGAATGCTGGGGCTCCCCGCGCTGCCAACGACCATTCACAGCGTTTCTCGGGCAGCCCGTGGGTCAAGGCGTTCGCGGCCAGATCCAGCATTAGACAATCGCCTCGATCAGATTTGGGTCGCAGGCCTCGGCCCACCATCTGCAGGTAGAGCGCAAGGCTCAGCGTGGGTCGGGCGATGATGGCGCAGGATGCGTCGGGCAGGTCGAACCCCTCGGTGGCGACAACAACGTTGACCAGGACTTTGACACTCCCGTCGCGAAATCCTGCGATCGCCCCGTCGCGTGCTCTGCGTTCGGTGTCGCCCAGTATGACCACGGCGCGGACGCCGGCATCATTGAACACCGAGACCAGATTGTGAGCGTGATCAACGGACACAGCGTACGCGATGGTGGGGCGGTTGATGGCGTGCTGTCGCCAGAAGGCCAGCGCCCCGGCGGTCATTACGTCCGGGTCGTCCCGGTTGGCCTGCGCTATGCCAGCTTCGGTGTAATCACCGAGGCCGTGATCGACGGCGCCGCCGGCGATACGCCGCTCCACGACAGGCAACAACACTCGGGCCGAGCACAGGAATGGAGGATCGTGAGCCTGCAGGTCGGCGGTCTGTGGTCCACAGAGCAGGTCGTCAAACAGGTGGTCGAACCCCTCTGTTTCCGACATGCGCCACGGGGTCGCGGTCATGCCGACGATGGGGCCGGACCACTGCTCCATGGCCCGCGCCCAGCCATCGGCGGTAGCGTGGTGAGCTTCGTCGATCACCATTAGGTCGTTCGGATTGTAACGGTTCCAGACCTGGCGTTTGTCGGTCCGCCGACCCACGGTCTGAGCCATGAGAATGACGACCCCGCCGGCCATGGCCGGGGCGTCGGTTCCCGGTGGCCAGCGGATATTCGTCCTTGCCGAAACGCCGGCGTCGGTCAGCATCCCACGGGTCTGCTCGGCCAGCTCCTTGCGGTGGGTGAGCCAGACCGCCTTGCGGTTATCGTCGAGCCAATGGGCAAGCAGGGCGCCGCCGATGACGGTCTTGCCGCCTCCGGTGGGTAACTGGAGCATCAGCCGCCCTTTGGGATGATCCGCCAGAGCATGCTGAACTCGGCTGAGAAGATCCTGTTGATAGGCGCGGAGTTGGCGCATGACGCCGCAATTCTATCCACGTGCCGGCCGGTGTCAAACACGGAGTTACGCCTCACTCCGGTCCTGACCACATCCGGGGACTTCACCCATTCGGATTGCGGGCTACAGCAGAGATCCAGCATCTGTGCTCTTGCGCTGGGAACCGTCTGGCGATGTTCCAACTCACCACCCTGATCATGACATCCGCCTCCGCGGAACCCGTCGCCGGACCGGCTTATCCCAGCTGGTCATATATGTCCGATAAATAGCCCTTATCAGACCTTTATGACGGCCTCATTTTCCGGCACCGGCGGCACCTTTTGAAGGCCTATGCCAAGATTCCCCTGCCTCGTCCGTCCGCACACTCGATAGCCCGCGCGGCTCACGTCTAGACCACAATATATTGAGCAACGTTGAGCTATGTTGATAAACACCAACCATCGAGCGACCGACCAGCGGCCCACCGACTCCAGCGACACCACGCAGGATCCGACCCCACCACACCGCCGGCCTTACTGGAACCAGACCAGCGCAGCTTTCAGCGCTGCCCTCTGGCTGCCCGCCGGAACCACCGACCGCGGCTCGCTCATCAATACAGCACACGGCTGGACCAGCAACACTGCGGCCCATTCCTGGTTCTCTACGAACCGCATCGCGGCCCCCAACCCAGACCTGCCCAGACTTTACTCACCAGACGCAGTCCAGGCCACCACCGTGCGCACCACCGCTGGCGCCACCAAACAACAGGCTCGCCGGATACAGGTCGATCCAGACCGCACCCAGAAGCTCGCTATCGCCACCTGGCGGACCGCCAGCCGTTGGACCTACAACCTCACCGTCGAGATCCTGCAGTCAGGCATTCCCGCAGTATGGAAACACAGCGCCAGCATGGCAATGCCGGAAGTCAAAGCGCTACATCCCGAATGGGATTCGGTTCCCTACCAGGTGAAGCGCACGGCAGTCCGGGACGCCTGCCGCGCCATGAGCAACGTCAAGACCTTCAACCTGGAACTCAAGGACAGCCAGACACACGGCCAGAGAGCCGACGAAACATTCGCCCAACTCGGCTACCGCAGCCGCCAGAACCCCAAGCAGTCCTGCTACATACCAGACGACGCCGTGACGGAGCACGGCGTCTATCACACCATGCTCGGACCGCTGCGGATGGCCGAAGCCATCCCAGCGGAGCACAAAGAGTGCCGACTGGTGCAGGAGCGCGGCCTCTACTGGCTCGTTGTCCCTTACCCGGCGCAATGCGACATTGAGACCCCAAGCGGTGATGGCGTAGTGGCGCTCGACCCCGGCGTTCGCACCTTTCTCACGTATTTTTCCGAAACCGAATGCGGCAAGCTCGGCCACCACGCCTTCGGCCGTATCCAGCGGCTCTGCCACTGGCTGGACGACCTCATCAGCCGCACTGCCAAGGCACCCAACCGACGAAAGCGTCGGCAAATGCGCAGCGCACAGGCGCGAACGCGGCAGCGAATAACCAACCTGGGGGACGAGCTCCATTGGCAACTGGCTCGCTGGTTGACCAGCAACTACCGGATCATCCTGCTACCAACTTTCGAGACCCCTGACCTGACCCAAAGGGCTGGCCGGAGAATCCGCAGCAAGACCGCCCGCATGATGCTCACTTTCCGCCACTACGAGTTCAAGCAACGCTTGCAGTGGAAAGCCTGGCAGCGCGGCGCGTTGGTGCTCGACGTCAACGAGGCGTACACCAGCAAGACCCGCAGTTGGGACGGTACCGTGAACACCAAGTTGGGCGGCGCCAAGGTAATCCGAGACGAGACCGGCTTCGGAATGGACCGTGCCGTAAACGGCGCCCGTGGGATATTCCTGCGGGCTTTGGGAGCTAGCCCCTTCCTGCGTGGCTTGCTCACGCAGGTTGCAGCGCAACCAACAGCGACAGCGTCGAATGTTGTTTAGCGTTTAACTATCGGCTCTCCCATGGTCACCGGCCATGACTGGCCAATGGAACCGGTTCCGGCGGAACGCCGGCTATCCAGTGGAGTTGGTGGGACCGGGTTTGCAACGACGTTGGAAGGAACCTCGGGTGAGAAGCACGTCGGCAGCCCGGTAATAATTCACCCGTTTCAAGTTACGGGCAAGAGGTCCATCAATGCCCACTGTGGATGTGTCGGTGCCCTTGGGGATGAGCTCCCGCAAGTCTTTCCGACGCTGGGGTTTGTCGCTGCCGGTTTTCCGACAGATCAACTCGAGGCAGTCTCGGTTCAGCGCAAGGAGACACAATCCGGTTGTGCGCCGTGTCTTGGAAAAACCAATGTCGATGCCCAGATAGGATTCGATCATGTACCCCCTCTGTCTCCCGTCAAGCGATCGCCTCCCGATTTTTCGGTAGCATTCTATTTGAGGCAATCACTTTCCAGAAGTAACGTTTTGATTGAGGCACTGCGCAACGTAGTGAGCAGGCATTAAAAACCTCAAGACCCGACCTCCAACTGGCAAGCGCGCCGTTTTGATGGGGGCCAAAAAGTGGCGGAAAACTGCACAGTACTTCCGATGCGTATGACGCAATAATCCTGTTAGTTTCTAAACACTCGCATAGACCTTAACGCGGATAGCGGAAGAGGCGGAAACGAGTATGCGCCTAGACGCGTATACAGATCACCAAACTGTCAGGGGGGCACCAACCATGACTGTAATCGGTTTCGTATCCTGGAAAGGAGGCACTGGAAAGAGCCTGCTGGCGTTCAATGCAGCCGAGCGCGCCACTGCCGCCGGGCTGCAAACTCTGCTCTGCGACTTCGACCCGCAGTTGACGCTGCTGCGTGAATGCGACATACGCTCCAAGATGAGTCCTGAGCGCCCACAGCTGGACGCAGTGAGAGGCACGCTATCCAGCGAAGGAATAGCGAACCTACGTGCAATCGCAGGGAGTGACGACCACGATCTCATTGTCTGCGACATGCCTGGAGCAGACTCCTTCACCATGGACCAGGCGTTGAACGTCCTAGACCTGATGCTCATCCCCATCACAGCAGCCCCGTTCGAGATCATGATTACGGCGAATCTAGTCCACAAGGGGATCATTAACGAATGGCCGATGGTGTTGGTGCCAAACAACCTGCCACCGGTGAAATCGCGCCGGCGGGCGCTATTGACATCCCTGAACGGAATGGGCATCGAAATAGCCCCAGTTAGCTTGATCAGAAGAGTCATCCACTGGGATGCCACCTTGGCAGGGCAGAGCGTCTGCGAATACGCACCCAACAGCGCAGCCGCACTGGAGATGGATAGTTTCTGGAAATGGCTTCAGAAGAGAATCGGCCAAGTCCAGGACAACCACGTAAAGGCGAAAAAGGAGTTGGCATATGCCTGAGGATACCGCTCGGGGATTCGAAACACTGACGACGCCCAGCGATTTCACGGTTCGGGATCTTGGACAGAGCAAGCCTCCTCCAACTCCAGCAGCACTGGAGGATGTAAACGAGGAACAACTCCGAGCATTCCTGCAGACCCGCGGCCTGGAAATAAGGCAGATACCGAAGGAGTATGGGGTGATCTCGAGGGTCCAAGACGTCAAGGAAAAAAAGCGCCTGACCATACACCTAACGCCAGCGTTACGCCAAGACTTACAGTTCGCCAGTGCGGAAACCGGCAAGAAACTGTCCCAGATCGGAGAGGAGGCACTCCAAGAGTGGATGACCAGACGCGGGTTGCGTCAGCCGGGCCGTTAGCGGCCCACCATCAGACATAAGGCCCAACGGACGGTAAATCACCATTACCGCGGTCATAGTCTTGACATACGCTATCGCCAGTGGTTAGTATCAATACAGTCGCAAAAGTCTAGTTTGGTACCTTTGGAGCCATTTCAGGACAAAACAGGCACTCGCCAAGAAACAGACCGCGTGACAGGATCCACCATGACGACGAAAACCAAAAGAAGGCAGGCACGCACGAACCTAGACGAAGTAACGTGGGACCGGATCGAACGCGTATCGAAACGAGATGGTCTGAAGCCTTCCGAGATATTCAAACTGGCCATCATCGAGTATCTGCGCCGGGACGAAAGCAGGTACGGGACGGAGATGGAAGACCAAAACGGAGTGATACCGATGAACGGCTACAGATAAAGCCCAAAAAGAAAGGCCAATCTCACTTCTGACGGCAGATTGGCCTCAATACCCCGCCTACTCAGATAAGCAAAACCCGCAGCACGGGCTTCCGGCTGTCGGTAAAGACTGCCTATAGGGTATTCCAATGTCAATGGTAGCACAACGAACTCAATCCGACAATACGCAGAACCCCGCCTGTCTAACGATTCCAGGAGATGTAACAGTTCAGAGTTGCGGGGAAATGAGCAGTTGACGGCAGGCGGCGAGAGGATTTAGACCCTGGGCGCGCCAGGTGCCGAAGATGGATGCCAGCGTCATCTTGCTCTCGGTGCCCTGCTCCGAGCGGGTGCCGCCGCTGATCTTGCGACTGATGACCAGGTGGCGCAGGCTGCGTTCGGCCGGGTTGTTGTCCGACGGCACGTCCGGTTCGGCCACGAAGACGAAGAGTTCCTTGATGAAGCGCTCGATGCGCCGGCACAGCTTGCCCTGGACAACCGACGGGTCAGACAGGAAAGGGCGGCAGATGGCCAGCAGCTTCCGCTCCCAGGCCAGTTGGGCAACACGCCTTTGCCATGGCTCGTGATGGTTGCAGGCTTTGGCTGCGACATAGAGCTGGTGGACGGCCGCGGCCCATCGGGCCAGTGCGGCGTCTTTGGGGTACGGGTGCGCTGGTCGTGGATGTCCCGCAGCAGGTGGGCCCAGCACCGCTGCTTGGGGCCATCGTAATGGTGGTAGGCGGCGTAGAAATCGCTGACCAGCACTCCGGAGAAAGCATCGCTCAGCGCCTCGTCCACCACCGCCTTGCCCCGACCCCGCCGCAGGAAGTAGCGCTCGGTGGGGGTGCTGAAAGTCCACACGTAGCCGTTGGCCCCGCTCTGACGCCAGCCGGTTTCGTCGGCGTGGACCACTGGGCTGGCGCGGATGCGGTCCAGGATCGCGGCCACTGCCGGTTGGGCCCGCTGCGCCGTGCGATGGATGGCGCTCACGATGGCCCCCACGCTGAGGCGCAACTGATGCACGGTGTCCAGATACCACTGGACGCTGCGGATGGGCAGCCGCCCCTCTTCCCGCAGCGTGGCGATCAGGCTGAGCAGGTTGACGCCGAGGCGCTGCTGACCCAAGACCACGCCGCCCAGTTCCGCCGGAGGTGTGCAGCGCCGTCGGCAGGCCGGGCAAGTCCGAGCAAGGTAGACGTGCTCGGTGACTTGCGCGGGAACCACCGGCAGCTCGATGACCTCCCGAGTGCGCTGGATCCAGCCGCCGGACAGGTGGGCGCCGCAATCGGGACAGTTCTCCATCACGTGCTCCACCCGGTGGGTCGGTGTCATGCGCCGGCGGGCGAAGCCGTGGCGTCGCTGCTTGCGGGGCCCCGGCTGCGCTGGGGGCTTCCGGCCCGATTTCGCCTTGAGGCCGGGCATTCGGAGCGGGCCGCCCGGTTTCGCCTGGCCTTCCAGTTCGGCAATCCGCCGCTGCAACCGCTCAATCACCCGCTGCTGTTCCAGAACGGTGGCCTGCAGTTGGGCGATGATGGCGATGAGGACATCGCGGGTGGCGGTGGTCAGGTCAATTTCGGTATCCACTCCCTGTATATGACATAACCGCCGCCACCCGTGCCAGCGTTCGGCAACCCGCCTTCGGCCAATTCACCTCACCAAGTCTGAACTGTTACTCATATCTTCGGTGGATTGGGGCTTAGGTTGCCAAGTGGTATGATTCGGTACCGTGCATTAAGGAGGTAACAATTGCTTAGGTTCGATGCCACCAAACTCGTTTTGCGCCACGCCGGAGACAGTCCGGTGGTCGGCAACCTGGGGCCCACCAGCGACGAGCTGTACCACGCCGGACACCGGGACCGTAACTTCTACACCTACGGCAACATGGGCCTGTGTTCATCCATCGCGCTGGGGATGGCGCTGTCCACCGACGACAAGGTGATTTCGCTGGACGGCGACGGCTCGCTGCTGATGAACCTGGGTACGATAGCCACGATTGGGCGGGAGAAGCCGTCGAACCTGGTGGTGGTGGTCTGGGACAACGAAGCGTGGGGACAAACCGGCGGCCAGCCCAGCCACACCTCCACCAACACCAACCTGGAAGAAGTCGCAAATTCCTGCGGCATCACCAAAACGGCAACCGTGGACGATCTGGAAACCCTGGAAGGCATATTCTCGCAAGCCATGGCGGAGCCGGGCCCGTGGTTCATCGTGGCCAAGATAGAAGAGGCCGACCATTACATGCCGGTCGCGCCGGTGGAGCCGGAGTTCACGCTGTACCGGTTCAGGAATACCTACGTGAGGTAAACGGGCGGACACCAATTCGTCAGCGTCTCCGTTAGGAAAATAAGGCGCCCTTTCCAATGAGAAACGGGCGCCCTTCGACGTTAGCGCAACGTCAAAGCGCACAGCCGCATGTTCAACCCAAATCGGGACATGCCGCAGTCCATTCGTGTGCGGGGAAGTATTCCGTAAGTAACTCAAACAGCTGGGGGTCGTATTCCCGCAGTTCCCTTCTGGTATTCACATGATTGTGTACTGGGTCCGGGGGGTCGAGATTGGCGTTGAAATATGATTGGACGCCTTCCGCCCAGTGTTCATGTATGTTGGTGGCGGCGAAGGTACCAGCCCACAAATCAGCCGCCACGGCGGCGTCATACGTAGCTGAGCGCTTGGCGAGGAAATCAGGCTGGATCGGCACGATACCCAAATTCATTATGGAGTGGGCAAACTCGGGCACCGTGACATTGTCGCCGTCATACCCCCCAGCGGTCGGTGTGGTAACAAAGAATGTTCTCTTCGGATGCACTAGTTAGGGGAATGAACCCGGTGGCCCCTAATCCGCGGGCCCGCTGGTTCCAGTCGGTGCCGGGGAACTGTGTATACAGATCCTGATACTCGGGCATGTCGGTGAGCACTTGAGATTCTGCAAGCACGCCAAACAACGTGCCTTGTCGCACCATTTCAGAGTGGACATCGGGGCGCGCTGACAGCATGTTCATGATGGTGTTCCATACGATCTGAAGGGCCAAATCACGCACCTTTTCGGACGACAGCACTGGTATTCCCCCTGCGGAGCAATACTTGGTATAAAACGGGTCAACCAATAAATCCTTCGGCGGATTCGTCACCACGCAACCATCGTATCCGCTGATAGTTGCAGTCGAGTTTGGCGCAAGTGTTGGGATTGCTGTGGGCTCCGGTATCGGCGTGGCCGTCGGTTCTGGCGTTGGTGTTGGTTCTGGCGTGGGTGTGGCCGTCGGTGCTGGCGTGGGCGTGTACGTGGGGAGCAAGGTTGCGGTGGGCGCCGCAGTGGGCGTGGCTGTAGGAGGAACGTAAGTTGCCGTCGGTGTCTGGGATGCCGTCGCTTTGGCCTGTGGCCGGTCTGTCGGCACTGCCGACACGAGCGTCGCCGTAGGTTCCGGCGATTGGCAGGCGCCGGCGACCAGGCCCACCACAACTAATGCAACCGCAAAGCGTTGAAATCCCCATATACACGGTTTCACGATACTCCGCACGATTCAAAATATTAGGCGGACTATGACCCGCCATATCGTAACACCGCCGCGAAAGTCGCCCCGGCCGCTCCGATCAGATCTCAGGGCAATCGCGTTATAGATTGGTAGACTTGGCCAGGCATGCGAGTCCAGTGATATGAAGGGGAGAGGGGAGGAGTGATGAGAGAGGGGAAGGGCGCGTCCATTATGGATTATTCCGGGACGTTGGAGGATCCCAGGATCGACCGGTGCAAGCGGCACCAGCTGCTGGACATCATTGCCATTGCCATCTGCGCCGTCATCTGCGGCGCCGACTCCTGGGTCTACATCGAATTGTTCGGCAAGAGCAAGCTGGAATGGTTCCAGACCTTCCTGGAACTGCCCCACGGCATCCCGTCCCACGACACCTTCGGCGACGTCTTCTCCCGGCTGGACCCGGAGCAGTTCCAGCAGTGCTTCATGGCCTGGACCCAGGCGGTGTCCGACCTGATCCCCGGGGAAGTGGTGGCCATCGACGGCAAGACGGTACGGCGTTCCCACGACCGCAATGTGGGCCAGCGGGCCATCCACCTGGTCAGCGCCTGGGCCTCGGCCAACACGCTGACCCTGGGGCAGGTGAAGACCGCGGAGAAGTCCAACGAAATCACCGCGATCCCCCAGTTGCTGCCAATGCTGGAACTGAAGGGGTGCATCGTCACCATCGACGCCATGGGCTGCCAGCAGGAGATCGCCCAGGGGATTCTGGACCGGGGAGCCGGCTACGTGCTGGCGCTGAAGGAGAACCAAGGTCAACTGTATGAAGACGTGCGGGACCGGTTCGAGGGAGCGGAGGAGTTCGGCTTCGGGGGAGTGCCCCATGACTACGCCACCACCCTGAACCAAGACCACGGAAGGATAGAACGTCGGGAGTGCTGGACAATCAGCGACCCATCTTGCCTGGAGTACCTGAGCACCGGGCAGGACTGGCCCGGCCTGCGCTCGGTGGTCAAGGTGGTGGGCCGCCGGGAGACGCCGGCAAGGACCACGGTGCAGCCCCGGTACTACATCAGCAGCCTGGATGCCCCGGCGGAGCGACTGCTGAAGGTGGTGCGCACTCACTGGAGCATCGAGAACTCCTTGCACTGGAGCCTGGACGTGACTTTCGGGGAAGACCATTGCCGGATCCGCAAGGACCACGCTCCGCAGAACATGGCCACGCTGCGGCAGGTTTCGCACAATCTGCTCAAGAACGAAACGAGCCTGAAGGTGGTCATCCAGGGGAAACGCCTCCAGGCCGGCTGGAAGGAGGACTACCTGCTAAAAGTCCTACGCAGCTAAAACGCGATTGCCCTGGATCAGATCTGCGCCAATTTGCCACCCAACCGCCGTTGGTCTATCATTAAGCCGGCGGCGTTGCATCTCCGCTCTATGCTTGTGGTTTCCAGGAGTATGGCCCCATGACCCAGGCTAATGTACCCGAATTGAACGCTGACGCGGTGGCCGTCGCCAATGGCAGCCCGCCGAATTTGCCGGCCGGGCTGACAGTCGCCGACCTGGTGGAAATCTGCCGCCAGCTGATTCTGGTGCGCGCCATGGACGAGCGCATCTGGATTATGAACCGGCAGGGCAAGGTGCCCATCGCCGCGTCCGCCCAGGGACACGAGGCGGCGCAACTGGGTTCGCTCCTGGCTGCACAGAAGGATGGCGACTGTTTCCTGTTCCCCTACTACCGCGACCTGGCCATCAAGATGGCCGCCGGCCTCACGCCCCGGCAGGTTATGCTGTCGTTCATGGGTAAGGACGGCGATCCCTATTCGGGCGCGCGACAGTTTCCCCTTCAGGGGGCGGATTTGCCAAACAAAATCATCCAGATTTCCAACGTGGTCGCCGCCGGGCTGACCCAAAGCGTCGGCTACGCCCTGGGCTGTAAGATGATGGGCGACGATACGGTTACGCTGTGCTATTTCGGCGACGGCGCCACCAGCCAGGGTGAGACCCACGAAGCGATGAACTTTGCCGCCATTCACCGGTTGCCCATCGTGTTCATCTGCGAGAACAACAAGTACGCCATCTCCACGCCGCAGGCAACCCAGATGGTGGTCAGCGATGTGGCGGGGCGCGCGGAAGCGTACGGATTCCCCGGGTTTGTCATCGACGGCATGGATTTGATGGCGTGTTACGAGGCGACCAGGCAGGGGATCGACTTTGCTCGTCGCGCCGGGCCGACGCTGGTGGAAATGAAGTGCGAACGGTTCATGCCCCACACCACCGACGACGATGACCGCCGCTACCGCGACCGGGACGTTCTGGATGCGGCACGCCAGTTCGATCCGGTTACGACTTTCCCTGCCGAGCTGCTGAACCGCGGTATCGTATCGCCGGAGCAGGTAGACCAATTCAAGGCCGAGGCATTGCAACTGGTCAACGACGCCACCGATTTTGCCGACGCCGCCTCCCCTCCCGACGCATCCACCATCTATGACAATCTTTACGTTTAGCCAACTCCCGCAAAGCCCGTTTGAGACCTAACCCACAGGGTTGATGCCATGACAGAGATGACGGTAATCGAGGCAGTGCGTTCGGCTCTGCGGGAAGAAATGGAGCGGGACGAGCGGGTCTTTGTCATGGGCGAGGACGTGGGACAACGCGGCGGCGTGTTCCTGGCCACCCAGGGGCTTATCGAAGATTTTGGTCCCCAGCGCGTGCTGGATACTCCGCTGGCGGAGGCGTCCATCATGGGCATCGCATTGGGCGCCGCGTTCCGTGGGATGCGCCCCATTCCGGAGGTGCAGTTCTCCGATTTCGTGTGGCCCAGCGTCAACCAGCTGATCGGTGAGGCGGCTCGTGCCTACTATGGAACCAACGGCGCCCTCAAGGTTCCCATGACCGTCCGCATACCCTACGGCGGGGGAATTCGCGGCGGACTGTTTCACTCGCAAAATGTAGAGGCTCTTTTCTTCCACACACCGGGATTGCTCGTCGTAACTCCATCGACGCCGTATGAGGCCAAGGGTCTGCTGAAATCGGCAATCCGGGACGACAATCCGGTGATATTCCTGGAGCACAAGAAGACCTACCGCCTGGTGCGCGGCGAAGTCCCCGACGACGATTACACCATCCCAATCGGCCCGGCCGACATCAAACGCGTCGGCGGCGACGTCACCGTGGTGTCCTACGGGCTGGCGATGCACTACTGCCTGGCCGCCGCCGAAGCCGTGGCTGCCGACGGGATTGCCGCCGAAGTGGTCGACCTGCGCACCCTGAAACCACTGGACACCGCAACGATACTGGCCTCGGTGCGCAAAACCGGCAAGTTGCTCATTGTGCACGAAGACAACATCAGCGGAGGCATCGGCGCCGAGATTGCCGCGCTGGCTGCCGACGAAGCGTTCGAGTATCTGGATGCGCCCATCGCCCGGTTGTGCGGGCCCGACGTGCCAACTATGCCCTTCGCCCAAACGCTGGAAGATGCCTACATGCCCAACCCCGAGGCCATCGCCTCCGAGCTACGGCGGTTGGCCTCATACTAGCATTGCCCTAATGGACGGGAAACGTCTCGGGCGGCCTTTCCAAATCGACGAGGAAACACCTTTTGGCCCAATTTATTGAACTGCCCCACGTCGGCGAAAGCGTCGTTGAAGGCACCATCGGCAAGTGGCTCAAGCAACCGGGCGATCGGGTGGAACGCTATGACCCGCTGGTTGAAGTCGTTACCGACAAAGTAACCATGGAAGTGCCCTCCCCGGTGGCTGGGCAGTTGTTACGCATCATCGCCACGGAAGGCGAAACCGTGCCGATGGGAGCCGCCATCGCGGAGGTTGAAACCGACGAACGCGCAACTCCGGCCCCGGCGGTCCAGGCAGCAGCAGTCGCTCCGACGGCGCAGCCGGCTCCTGTCCCGCCACCACCTCCGGCGACGCCAGCAAGCTCGACGACGCCCATGTCGTACCTCATTACCAACGCGCAGCCGGTGGGGCCGACCGGCGGTTCGGCGGTGGAGGCGTTGGCTCAGGAAACCGCCGGCGCCGCGCCATCCCCTCCGGCCACGCCGGCTGCTCCGCCGCCCACGCCGGCCGTTGCAACGCAATTGGTGGACGCCGCAAATCCGGCTGCCCACGCGGATACAGACGCAGAACGCCCGGCGCACCGCCTGTCCCCGGCAGTGCGGCGACTCGCCCGCGAGCACCAGCTCGATGTCGACCGCATCACCGGCACCGGAATGGGCGGGCGCGTAACCCGAGATGACGTGCTGCGGTTTCTGGAACCCGCCGCCGGGCCGGCGACTGTCCCGGTTCCCGTCCCAGTCTCGGAAACCATTGCAGACGAGGAAAGGTTAGCCATCACGCCGGTGCGTCGCATGATCGCCCAGGCAATGGTGCGCTCGGCGAGCAAGATTCCCCACGCCTGGAGCATGGTGGAGGTAGATATCAACGGGCTGGTAGCGCTGCGGAACCGCGAGCGCGACGCGTTCCGCCAGCGGGAAGGCATCAACCTGACCTACCTGCCCTTCGCGCTGAAGGCGGTGGCCGGCGCGCTGAAGGACAACCCAACGCTGAACGCCTCCTGGGGCGATGACCACATCGTGCTCAAACGGCGCATCAACTTGGGTATTGCGGTCGCCGCGCCCACCGGGCTGGTTGTGCCCGTCATCCACGACGCTGACCGGTTGAGCATAGCCGGGCTCGCCCACGCCATCGACGACCTGGCCGGTCGTGCGCGTAGCGGTGCGTTGCGACTTGAAGACGTGCAGGGGGGTACGTTTACCGTCAACAACACCGGCGCCCTGGGCAGCTCCATCAGTGGCCCCATCATCAACCACCCGCAGGCCGGCATCCTGACCACCGAAGCCGTGCAACAGCGGCCGGTAGTCATCAACGACGCCATCGCCATTCGCTGGATGATGAACCTTTGCCTGTCCTTCGATCATCGCATCAATGACGGCGAGGAGTCCGGGGGGTTCCTGCAGTCGGTCAAGCGTCGCCTTGAGGCGATGGATGACGACACTCCCATCTACTGATCCGGCGGCGCGCGATGCCGTTCCCGAGTTGTGCCGCATCGTCCGGTTGGGAACAGTTCCCTACCGGAAGGCGTGGGATTTGCAGGTTGAGATTGCCGACCGCGTGCGCCGGGGCCTGACGCCGGACACCCTGCTCCTGCTTGAACATCCTCACACCTACACGCGCGGGCGGCTGTCGCCAGACACGCACCTGCTGCTCGACCAATCGGCAGTGGCAAGTCGCGGCGCTGAAATCGTGGAAACCGACCGGGGCGGTTTGATCACCTACCACGGGCCGGGTCAGTTGGTTGCCTACCCCATCGTGCGGCTGCGGGGGCGCGGCGGGCCTCATTGGTACGTGCGGACTCTGGAGCAGGTTATCAGCAGCAGCCTGGTCGAATTTGGCCTGGCTACCTCAACCGTGGATGGCTTGACCGGCGTGTGGACTGCGGACGGACGGCGTAAGTTGGCCGCCATCGGCGTCAAGATTGCCGGCGGCGTCGCCTACCACGGTTTCGCAATCAACGTGCGCGCCGACCTGTCTATGTTTGACGCGATCATCCCGTGCGGCATCGCCGATCGGGGCGTAACCAGCGTGGCTGCCGAGCTATCCGGCCGCGCCGAGCTACTCACCGTGGACACCATCGCAGATGCCGTCGCTCGCCACTTTTGCACGGCGTTCGGGTTTAAGCCGACGCCAGATGAGACGGGGCAGTAATTTATGCAATACGACGTCATTGTAGTGGGCGGCGGCTCAGCGGGTTGTGCCCTGGCGACGCGATTGTCAGAAAACCCTGACAAATCGGTGCTGTTGCTGGAAGCTGGGCCGGATTTCGCCGAGTTCGAGCAGTGGCCCGGCGAGTTGCGGGACGGGTCCCGTCAGGAGGGGTCGGCGGCGGGCGCGCGGTTCAACTGGTCGTATCAGGCTACCGGAACCCAGGAGCAGGACGCCCCCATGCAGATTGCCCGCGGCAAAGTCATGGGTGGCTCCGGGGCGGTCAACGGGCAGGTTTTTCTGCGCGGCTTGCCCGAGGATTACGATACGTGGGCGCAGCAGGGCAATGACCAATGGTCTTTCGCCAACGTGCTGCCCTTCTTCCGCAAGCTGGAATCAGACGCCGACATCCGCGACGATTTTCACGGCAGCGACGGCCCAATTCCGGTGGTGCGCGCTCCCCGGGAAACCTGGCATCCATTTCAGCAGGCGTTTCTGACGGCGTGCGCCGCGTTGGGGTTCCCCGCCGATTCAGACATGAACCATCCCGCGTCCACGGGATTCGGCGCGGCCCCGATGAACAACCCGGCCGGCGTGCGAATGAGTTGCGCTCTGGCCTACCTGTCCGCCGCGCGCCATCGGTTGAACCTGACCATCCGCCCCGGTGTCCTGGCCCGCCGCATCCTGTTTGAGGGCAACACCGCAACGGGTGTCGAAGTGGAAAGCGGCGGCCAGATATTCAACGTTACCGGCGGCGAAATAGTCTTGAGCGCCGGCGGGCTCGCCTCGCCCCAGCTGCTGATGCTGTCCGGCGTGGGCCCGGCAGGGCATCTGGCCGAAGTAGGCATACCGGTGGTGCAAGACCTGCCCGGCGTCGGACAAAACCTGCGCGACCATCCGCTGGTGTACGTGGACGCCGCGTTGAACGCCGAATTCTCGTCGGACTTCTCGGGCTCACGAATCCAGACGCTGTTGCGCTACACGACGGCCGGTTCACCGCTGCGCAACGATATGCACGTTTATGTCAACAACGACGTGTCCGGCCCAAGTCCGTTGGGCAGCGACCCCGGTTCCGACCGGGCAGTGCTGCGGATGACGTGCATTCTGGAGCAGGCCGACAGCGCCGGGGAAATGAGCCTGTCATCAGCCGACCCTCACGACAAGCCGGTCATTGACTACCGGTATCTGCGCAGCGACTTCGACCGCAGCCGTTTGCGGGAGGCCGTGCGTCTTTGCCAACAGGTGCTGGAACAACCCGCCTTCGCGCGAATTGCCGGCCCATTGGCGTCTCCTTCTGCTGAAATAATGGCGTCAGACGCCGACCTCGACGACTGGCTGCGCCGCAACGTCTTCACTACCTTCCACACCTCCGGAGCGTGTCGCATGGGGCCGGACGGCGACCCGATGGCTGTCGTTGACCAGTATTGCCGGGTGCGAGGCGTCCAGAACCTGCGGGTGGTTGACCTGTCCAACTGCCCCAACGTGGTGCGGGCCAACACCAACGCCACCGCCATCATGATCGGCGAACGCGCCGCCGAGTGGCTGTAAGACCGTAGCAACTGCCCATCAGTAGATGCCGGCAAGCGGTAGATGCCGGCCAGTGAGCCAGCCAGCCGTCGGCACGCGTCGGCTATAATATTCCGCACCCGCGCCGTCAGCGCCTCTGGAGCCTAAGCGATGCCCATTTCTCAATACGTCAGCAGGTCGATGGAAGAAGGCGGCTGGATCCGCCGTATGTTTGAGGTAGGCATTGCCCTGAAAGCGCAGTACGGCGAGGACAGCGTGTTTGACCTCTCGCTGGGCAACCCCATCATGGAGCCGCCTCCGGAATTCCACGAGGAGTTGCGCCGCATCGCCCAAAACCCGATGCCGGGGATGCACCGTTATATGCCCAACGCGGGTTACGCCGAAACCCGTCAGGCCGTCGCCGATACACTGTCAGGCGAAACCGGATTGTCCTTCGGCGTTGGCGACATCGTGATGACCTGTGGAGCCGCCGGCGCTGCTAACGTGGTACTGTGCACCATCCTGAACCCGGGCGATGAGGTTATCATCCTGTCGCCGTTCTTCGGTGAGTACGTTTACTACATCCAGAACCACAACGGTACGCCCGTCATTGTCGCCACCAATGCCGAGTTCGGCCTGGATCTGGAAGCTGTCGAGACGGCAATTACTCCGCGTACGCGCGCCATCATCCTGAACTCGCCCAACAATCCGTCCGGCGTGGTTTACCCCCAGGATGCCATCGTTGCGCTGGGGGATCTGCTGACCCGCGCCGAGGCTCGCTTCGGTTCCGAAATCTTCATCATCAGCGACGAGCCTTACCGACGCATCATCTACGATGGATTGACTTATCCCCAGGTGTTTCCCCACTACGAACGCACCATCGTGGTCAACTCCCACGCCAAAGACCTGGGCCTGCCCGGTGAACGCATCGGACACATCGCCGTGCATCCGGCCTATCGCGACAAAACAGAATTGGTGAACGGACTGGTGTTTTGCAACCGGGTGCTGGGATTCGTCAACGCGCCGGCTCTGATGCAACACGTGGTGCGGGCGGTACAGAGTGCGTCGGTGGACGTAGGAGAATACCAGCGCAAGCGGGATTTCCTGTACGACAGGCTAACCGGCATGGGCTACCAGATCGTCAAACCCCAGGGCGCCTTCTATTTATTCCCTCGCTCACCGCTGGAGGACGACGAAGCCTTTGTCGCCGCGTTGCAGGAGTACAACGTCCTGGTGGTGCCGGGCAAAGGGTTCGGCACGCCGGGCTATTTCCGCATCTCCTACTGCCTGGAAGACCGGGTGCTGGAGGGATCGCTGGACGGCTTCGCCCGGGCCGCCGAGCAGTATTTGCGTTAGTCGGTTGGCGTCGGGGCAGCGCGTACCCGGTCGAAGATGGGAGCGAGGTCAATGGACACGCCAGGCATGGCCTCGGAGGTCAACACATCGTTTGCAGTGTAAACTGTTTCCGAGGTCAGCGTTTCCGCATCGCCGATGTGTTTTACGACGGTTTCAGCACGGAGGTCGGCTACCCATATCTCGCGGACGCCATTGCGGGCATAAACCGGCAACTTCACGTTCAAATCGCGTTGGCGGGTAGAATCGGACAGCACTTCGACGACCATATCGGGCGCGCCGGTAACGCCGTGGCCGTCAAAAATATGCCTGCGTTGGTTGGATACGAACAGTAAGTCCGGCTGGAAAGTGTTGTGTTCGTTGATGGCTACATCGAATGGTGAAAGGCGGATTTCAAAGAGTCCGGGCGCACCGATTTGCGTCCTTGCTGCAAAATAAAGTTCACCAATAAAAATTTGGTGGGGTTCGTTAGGCCCGGCCATTTTGACGAGTTCTCCCTCGATGAGCTGGTAGCGAACACCGCGGTGCGACGGCGGCGTGAGGGCCATGTAATCTGCCCCGGTCAGTTTGTTTTTGGGCTTCTGTTTCGGTTGCGTCATAATCGAATCTCCGGTTATCGGTTTGGCACGCCCACATAACTTACGGCCAGTTGCTGTTGGATTCCCGCGACGGAAGTCGAATCGTGGCGTTGCCGCGGGTGGTAACCTACTGTCGCTGGTTCTCGCCCCAAATGTCCATATCCACCAGGTACTCGCCACCCTCAATCCGCTTGCCCGTAATCTTGCCCTTGCACCAGGTGGTATCGCCCACCACGTTGAACCGGCGCAGCTCAACGTGCATGGCCTTCAAAAAGCCGTCATCGCCCATCCAGTTGGTTAGCAGGTGGCCCATCCAGCAGCAACGCTGGCAGCCGTAGTCGTAGGCGCCCGGCAGCCCCGGCGCTCTCAGCAGCTTCCTGGATGTCATGCACCCGGATAATCGCCTCCTGCGCTCCGGTGGTGGGATCGGTGAAGCCCCAGGACGGATGGCGCAGCATCTCCTGCAGCTGGATGCCGTGGCTGATGCCGCCGATGCAACCGGCTACGAAGGCGGTGATGTCGCCATGACTCATCGGCCCCTTGACCACCGGCGTTAACTCGTCGCCGATACTGACATCCTCAAACCAGCGGGGATTGTTGCCGCGTATCTCCTCGCCGAGGACCGCATTCTGGATGATTTCCAGCTCATCACGAGAGTATTGGTAGGGCTCGAAAGTGTATTTCTGGCGCTCGCGGGCGGCGCTGCGCTCGGCGCGAATCTGCCAGCCTTTTGTCTTGGCGATGGTCTCGCCGCGCTGGTTGTAGTAGTGGGTAACACTGGATTGAATCAGTATGCGGCCAGCGAATTCGCTTTCCTTCTCCTCCAGGCCGGTGAATTGTTCCTGCACGCTAATCTGGTCGTCAAGATAGATTGGTCGGTAGAATTCCCAGTCGTTGCCGGCGTGGAAACCGTGGACTCCGGGCAGGCCGCCGGTACGACCGGAGCACCAGTAGACGCTGTACAGAAAGCAGGGCGGCGCGATGATAGTGCCGTATTTGCTAGTCTGCGCGTACGAGCGATCCCCATACAACGGGTTCGTGTCCCCAATACCCTGGCAAAAATGGCGGATGGCGCTGCGGGACGCTTCCTCGTTGAACAACCCAACGCCATACTGCCGGGGTCGGTTGAAACTGCCAATCCGGCCGCGTAGTCGCTCCAGACCCTCTTCCGTTATCCTCCCCGATTCCAGCACCATAATTCGATACCCTCCACTGGGCTTTACGCTTTTTAAGCCGCGTAGGCAAGCGAATCTATGAGTCGGTGGTACAGAGCGGACGGGACTTTCCGTATATCAGGGTCAGCGGCGGACAGTGAAAAACCCTCGGACGCCAGCCACAAGTGGCGGCGCACCAGAGCGATGGCGTCCACGAAGGTCGGCGACGGCTTGGCGTACCAAGCCGCTGTACGATGGGCCGAGGGTCGTTGTTGCCGCAGCAGATGGGCCGCCAGGGTGGTCCATGAGAAGAGCCCCATCAGGATTGGCGTGGTGCGGGCAATGGCCCGGTCCGACCACTGGCGTTGGGTCTCCACGCCAAGGTGAGCCCGCACTTCCTGGAAGGTAACCTCCAGTTGCCAGCGCAGCACAAACCATTCCAGGATCTGTGTCGGGTCCACGGCCAGGTCAGTGCACAGCAAAGCCTGTGTGGCGAATTCGCCCTGGGGGTCCCGAACCAAGACCCAGCGCAGGGGCACGGGCGGCTTGCCCGAGCGATACCAAACCGCCGTTTGCGAGGTGAGTTCCACCGTGCGGGTCGCGCCGTTGTACCAGGCTACCGCGGCGGTGGTCCAGTACAGACCGGGATGGTCGACGAGTAATTTCAGCGCGGGCAGCCGCCGGCCTTTCAGCGGGGGGCGACCGTTCCGGCCCGGCTGACGGGGCGGGGCCGGTTCATAGAGGGCGGCGTCCAGACGCAAGCGGGCGATGAGGGTAACGGGTTGAGCCAAGGATTGGCAGCAGTGGAGCAGGTCCAGTACGGCGTAGCCGCCGTCACCCACCAGCACCAGGGAGCGCTGCGGCAGCCAGCGGCGCAGTTGCAGGATCATCTGGCGGGCCCAGTCGGTGAGCTTTTTGTGGCGGCGTCCGCGCTGCCGGTGGTAGCGTGCCGAGGGCGCCAGCACGGTGAGGAAGGGCAAGGCCCAATAGCGTCCCGCCCAAGGAACCTGGCCCAGCCACATCAGGGAGATCCAGCGCAGGCCACTGGCCTTGACCAGGTGGCTCCGGCTGGAACGCACCGCATCGCGGTAGATGCCCAGGGATTTGATTTTGGGGCCGCGGCGCCGTTCCAGGGTTTCGTCGATGCCGAAGACCAACGGGCCATCGCCCTGATCCAGGTGCTGGAGCAGCAGCAACAGTAGGATGCGAGCCGCCTGGCGGGGCGACCACACCGCCCGATTGAGCACTTCATGGTAGCGGGCGTAGTCGCGGTGGTCGCTGCGGCCCATGACGCGCAGCGCCGCAGCCACGGTGCGTTGGCCGGGGGCCAGTATCGCGCCGACCAGCAGGATTTGGGCTTTCAGCCAGGTCGGGTTGCGAAACAGCGTGGCGAAGGGATGGAGTACGGGTACAATCGCGTTGGGCAGGGTGAGCATCGCTGGACCTTCTGTGGAAAGTGTGGTCCGGCCAGCTTACCCTGTCTTTATGCTTTCCCTAAATTATGCGTAAAGTCCAGCTCCAGTAGACGGTTTATTTCCCGACCGGCGCGTTCCCACTCGTCGAGGTCAATCTTGCTGTTGGCAATTATAAACTACAAACGGACTCCAACTGAGCCGCCACATCCTGACCCTCGCCCGCCGTCGCATCGATGACGACCCGGTGAGCATCTCGGAGCACAAATCCGTTTGCACCGTTGAGGCGCAAAGGGGATCGGGTCTACCGTGCGTTCACGGCGGTGGGGGCACCGTCATCACCGGCGTGCGTTCACGCAGGTACTGCTCGGTTACGAAGGGGGAGCCGAAGCCGTATTCCTCGGCGCAGCGCTGCACCACTGCCAGCGTTTCGGCCCGCAGCGTTTGGGGCGCTGGGTCGGTGCCGCCGGAAATTATGCTCCTGATCAAGCGGCCGGCCAGGTCCTGCTTGGTGTCCGGATGCCCGCAGATGCCTTCATAGGCCACGCCGCCACAGGTGGGGCAGTACCACCATTCCAGTGTCAGCACCGAACGTATGCCCAGGTCCGGCAGGTCGCCGAATATCTCGTGAGCAGCGTAACGGTCGTAGTAATCTCCCACGCCGGCGTGGTCACGGCCAAACATATGGTGGGTGCAGCCCAGGTTCTTCCGGACGATGGCGTGGAAAACCGCCTCCCGAGGGCCGGCGTAACGCATATCCCACATGAGCGCGGTGGTGCGGTGAATATCGTCGCGGAAGAACCCGCATTCCCGCAGATGCTCGTGGGTTAGCACGATGGCCTCGTCGATGTAATCACCCTCCTTCTTCTCGCCAATTACCGCGCTCACCAGCACGCCGTCGGCCCGTGCCTCCATAAACGCGCCTTTCATCAGGTATTCGTGGCCAGAGTGGGGCACGTTGCGCGTTTGATGTGCTACCACCCGGCTCCATCGGGCCTCGGCCAACTCAGAACGCAGCTGGCGGGGCGTTCGCCAGAACCGGTCGAAAGGCGGATTGATGACGGGTTCGCAAACCAGCGTGATGTCGCCGGCTACGAAGCGGTCGGCGTAGTCCAGAGTGCGCTGCACCCCGGGGTGCGCTCGGTCGGCAGTGCCGTAGACTCGCTCGGCCAGTGAGGTCAAATCGGGGGCGAATATCTCCGCCACGTCCAGCGTCGCCAGAGGGTTACCCTGATACGTGAGCAGTGCAGTATCCCCCACCTGCAAGCCGAGGCGCCGGATTTCCGAGTCAGCCACGTCCAGGACAATCGGGATGGGCCAGACCAACCCTCCGGTGAGTCGCATGGAATTGGCAACTGACTCCACGTCGGCGCTGTCCATGAAACCGGTGAGCGGGGAGAAAAATCCGTAGGCAATGTTGACGCACTCCGTTGCCACCTGGTCGCGCACCTCGATGGCGGCGAGGACGGCGACCCGCGCCGTGTCATTGGACGTCAGTGGTTGGACGCGTTCAATCAGGGTGCCGCCGTGCGGGGAAAGGCTGTTGTCTGCTGTCATAGTTCGGGCATTTTATCACCGCCGGACGCTCGCTCAAACCAGAGCAATCCAAGCAGTAATGCAGTGTCGGATAAATCCAGGGAGCCGCACCCCCCGTATAAGTTGCCATGATAGGCATTAGCGCGCAACGGGAGGAACAATGCGATATCTGAAGTTCATTCGAGTTACCCCCACCATTGCAACACTGTCTGTGGTGGCCCTGTTAGCCATCGCGTGCGGAGGGGTGCAAACCCCGTCCGGCAGCGAGTCGGCTACGGCCTCGTCGCCACCCAACCGGACGACCAACCAGGTTCAACCACCCTCGGCAACAATGGCCCCCTCATCGCATCGGACTGCCGGCGAACCCACGTCTGCGGAGGCCAGGGCCACCCAGGCGCCAACGACCCAACGAAGTCCAGCCGACGCTAACGCATTGATGGCGGCGACCGGACCGCCCGGCGCACCGAGTCCGCGGGGCGTGCCGGGTCAACTCCAGGCTACTGCTGCATCCCAAGGCGGACCCGTCATCCCACCCGAATCGGGCGGGACCGACAATCCCAACGACGGAGCGTTCCCCCTGACGTATTTCGAGCACTACGGCGTGAATCCATTTATGGAGCCGGATGAAGACCCGCTGTCGACTTTCGCTCTGGATGGCGACACCGCGTCCTACGAAATCCTGAAGCTGTATCTCCGCAACGGGCACCTTGCCGAGCCCGATTCGGTGGGCGTTGAAGAGTACATCAACAGCCTGCCTCAGAACTACCCGCCCAGCGAAACGGCGCTGGGATTGCATCTCGACGCTGGCCCGTCTCCGTTTGGCGAACCGGGCTATGTGCTCCTGCGGGTCGGGGTCAGCAACCCGGCCCCCACCACAGACCGCGATCCGGTTTCGCTGATTTTCGTAGTTGACGTTTCCGGCTCCATGCAGGCCGACAACCGCCTGGGGTTAGCGAAGGAAGTAATCGAGGGCATCGCCGACCAGATGATACCCAGCGATCAGGCTCCCATCGTAACCTACGCCGACTCCGTCGTGGTTGCCCACGATTTCACGGATGGAGAGGATACGCGTGACATCGTCAGCGTAGTACGGAAAATGCGGGCGGGTGGCAGCACCTTTGCCGAGGCCGGCCTGCGACTGGCTTACGACCTGGCGTCCGATGAGATGGACGATGGTCGCAAGGCGCGGCTGGTATTGCTGTCCGATGGGGTAGCCAACGTGGGCGCAACCGGCCCTGAGTCCATCCTCAAAATCGTAACTGTTCACGTTTGAGGGGACGAGTCGGCTTGCAAAGCAAATTCCGTGCTTGGCTGCCCTCTGTGAAAGGCCTGATGGCCCGTAGATCCCCACAAGTCTGAACAGTTACTCAAAATCGTGGACGGATACGCACAGCGCAACGCCACGTTGACCACCGTCGGTGTCGGCGCATCGGGCAATTACAACGACGTGTTGCTCGAGGTGCTGGCCAACCGCGGCAACGGCACCTACCACTACATGTCAGACCGCAACGCCGCGGAGCGGTTCCTGCAGGAAAGCGTGCCAGGTGTTTTCAGCGAAACCGCACGGGACGCACGGGTGCAGGTGGAATTCTATCCCGACGTCGTTCGCAAGTACCGTCTCATCGGTTACGAAAACCGTGCCGTTGCGGACGAGGACTTCCGCGACGACTCTTTGGATTTTGGAGAGGTGGGCTTCGCGCGGGACGTTTCCGCCCTGTACGAACTGCGGTTGCAGGATGACGTCGCCAGCGACTCGGTGCTGGCCACTGCCCGATTGCGCTGGTTGGATCCACAAACGCGGGAAGCCACCGAGTTGTCCGCCGATATCCGGTTCGGCGAGACTGCAACCGACCTGTCAGCTACGGATCCCTACTTCCGCCAGACGGCGGCGGCAGCTGAATTTGCCGAACTGCTCCGAGGGTCAGTTTGGGCCCAGTGCAACGACTTGGATGCTGTTACCGGATTACTCGAAACCGTCGAATCCGACCTGGACGAGAACCAGACTTACCGGGAACTGCGCGGCCTGGTGGAGCGGGCCGACAATTATTTTGAGCCAACCTGCCAGAAGTAACGCAGCCGCCCAATTCCGCCGCAGCTCAAATGGGCCGGGACAGACTTGGGAATGTTCCGGCCCTATTGGTCTCTGTACTCTGCGGCCCGCTTCTGACGGAATGCTGTTACGCCTTCAACATGGTCTTGAGAAGTGAGGGTGATGGTCTCGCCGGCGGCTGCCATCTTCATGGCGGTTTCCAGGTCGAACTCCAGACCCTTGTACAGCATCAGTTTGGAGAGTCGAATCGCAATCGGCGGACCGGGGGCGATGCGTTCCGCCATCGATATTGTGGTGGCTTCCAGCTCTTCTTCATCGACCAGCCGGTTCAGGAAGCCCAGCCGGTATGCTTCGTCGGCCTCCAGGAAATCGCCAGTGAACAGCATCTCGGCGGCGCGCCCCAGGCTGCCCAGCGTGCGCGGATAGAGCCAGGTGCCGCCGAACCCGGGGAACAATCCGATGCGAACGTAGGCTGACATGAACCGGGAGCGGGCGGTGCCAATACGGATGTCGCAGGCGCAGGCCAGGTCCAGGCCAGCGCCGGTGGCCACACCGTTCACCGTGGCGATAACCGGCTTTTCGCAGCGCTGCACGCCCAGAATCATTCCCTGCGCCGAACGGAAACTCCGTCGCACCTCGTCGGCGTTGCCCGATGTCCAGCCGGCGCCGTTGCCATCTGATGAGCCGCCCAAATCGTTCAGGTCGCCGCCCGCGCAGAACGCGCGCCCAGCGCCGGTGATAATCACCACCCGAACGTCGTCGTCAGACTCCGCTTGCGTCAAAGCATCGGTGACCTCGAGTTGCATCTGGTCGTTCAGGGCGTTGAGGCGCTCGGGTCGGTTCAACATAACGCGAGCGATGTGGCTATCTGCATCGGCGGCGTATTCGACGAATTCGTAGGTGGGCATCTATTTCCGTTCCTCCATAATCGCGCTAAAAATTATAGCACGAAAGCCCGGTTCGGCCGTAATGAGCGGTGCGTGATGCAGGGTCTTTCGATTGTCCCCTAATGTCATTGCGAGCGTAGCGCGGCAATCTCGTAACCGTATCGACCAACGCCGTCGCCCGCTCAACCTTGACCGCTGCGTTCCGATAATCGAAAGGCCCTGTACGTGATGAGTCCGTGCGTGAAGAGATAAGTCGTGCGTTATAATGGGTCTGCCTTCACTAGAAGCTTCCATGACTTACACCAACGACACCATAGCCGATGCGATTGCCCGTGGCCTCGCCGCCGCCGATGACCCGGCGCGTCCCGACGACGGCGCCAAGTCGGCGTTAATGTACGCGAGAATGAGCGACGACTTTCGGCAGGGGGCGTGGCGACATCTCCGGGACGATGGAGACCTTCCGCAGGCGTCCAACAAAGCGTGGGGCATGGTTGCCGAAACGGTGGAAGCGATTAGCGCGCACCATGGCGGCGTTATCCACACGCACCGCTCCATCTGGCTGGTGCTGAGGGAACTTTCCGAGTTGATCAGGGAATCCGGCTACGCAGAGACGGCTGCCTGGATCAACAACGGTTTTCGAAACGCCCGGGGTTTGCACGCAAATTTCTACGAAAACGAAGAATCTCCGCTGGAAGTTGAGCAGGGATTGCAGTTGTCCGAGCAACTTTCAGAACGACTATACGAGTTGTTTTGGCCAAACCGGCCGGCGGCGTGACCCGTTGGTGCACGCGCCTAAGCGACCTTTAGTAGCCTTGTTCCCATTCTCAACTAACGACAGGACAAACTATGCAGCCTTTTAGTTATATCGACCACCTGGAATGCACCATGTGCGGGAGCACTGCGCCCTACGATGGTTTGGCAACAGTCAGTGAATGTTGCGGCAAAGTTTTGTTCGTGCGGTACGACCTGCCGCGTCTGCGCCGGGAGGTTGCGCGCTCGGATTTCGACAGCCGTAATTCCAATATGTGGCGGTTTAACGAATTGCTGCCGGTGTCCGACCCAAACGCCGTGGTCACTCTGGGTGAGGGCGGCACGCCACTGCTCGATGCGAAAACGTTGGCCAGGCAGGTTGGAGTGCGCCGGCTGCTCATCAAGGAAGAAGGGCTGAATCCCACCGGCACCTTTAAGGCTCGCGGCATCTCCGCCGCCGTGTCCAAAGCCTGGGAGATGGGAGCGCGGGGTTTCACCATGCCCTCGGCCGGGAATGCGGCCGGCGCGGCGGCGGCTTACTGCGCCCGGGCCGGCACTCCCGTCAAGGTGTTCATGCCCCGGGACGCTCCGGACTCCAACAAAAAGGAATCCATCGTCGCCGGCTCCGAGCTGAACCTGGTTGATGGACTCATCAGCGACGCCGGGCGGATCGCGGTCGGCATCGCCGCCGAGCAGGGTTTGTTTGACCTCTCCACACTGAAAGAGCCGTGCCGCGCTGAGGGCAAGAAGACCATGGGCCTGGAGATAGCCCAGCAGCTCGGCTGGCGCATGCCCGACGCCATTGTGTATCCAACTGGGGGCGGTACGGGCATCATCGGTATGTACAAAGGGTTTCAGGAATTGCTCGAACTGGGCTGGATTGAGGGCACGCCGCCCCGCTTCTACGCGGTGCAGGCTGATGGGTGCCAGCCCATCGTAAAGGCTTGGAACGATGGCGCGGACACCGCCGAAGCCTGGCCCAACGCAACTACCAAAGCCGACGGTCTGCGCGTGCCCGGCCCCTTTGCCGACTATCTTATCCTGCGGGCGATCCGCGAAACTGGCGGCGGCGCGCTGGCCGTCAGCGATGACGATATGATTGACGCCATGTACCGTCTCGCCTCCGCTGAGGGAGTCATCGCCTGCCCCGAGGGTGCGGCGACGCTGGTTGGGTTGGAACGGCTGATCGCCGACGGCAGCATCGGGGCTGACGAGGAAGTGGTGCTGCTGAACACCGGCTCCGGGTACAAATACCTGGACTTGCTGCGGGGACCCGACGCCTGAAATCGTTAGATCGCCGCAGCGTCATCGTTAGATTGCCGGGGCGTCTAAGTTAGGATTTGCGTCGGGATACGACGCGCTTCATCCGCCGCCACATGGATCGCACCGGGCGACGCCGGCGTAGCAGGTTCTTGGCGATGAGCGGAGCGAGCGTCGGGTTGGCGGCCACCAGCGGCGCTACCCATTTGCGCAAAGCGGCCATCGTCGGCGCCTGTTCATCCCAGGTGGGCACCAGCGAATCCATCGGATGCCACTGCCGTCGGCCCGACAACCGAGTCATCACGGTTCCGCCGGCTTCCTGCACCGCAATTGCTCCACCCAGCATATCCCACATTCGCGGCGCACCGATGATGGCAAACTGCAACACTCCCATCGCGGTCAACGCCAGCTCGTAGGCGATACTGCCGGTAACCCGCAGCTGTCCCAGCGGTTGGCCCTTCAGCCCCTTGCCCATGCGCGTCGACGCGCCGAATGAGCCGGGTAGGCCGACCAGGCGATCACCACGCAGCCGGTCGGTATGATACACCGATACCGGCTCGCTATCGCGAAACGCTCCGCCGCCGACCCGGGAATGCACCACCACCCCGTCGCCTGCGCTTGGCCACGGAATGAAAACCGCTCCCACCAGCGGTCGCCCGCGATACAGCACCCCAATGGACGATGCGTAAACCGGCAACCCGTTCATGAAATTGGTGGTGCCATCCAGCGGATCGAGCACCCACAGAAAATCTGCCGCCCGTTTTTCGCCATCAGCGTCGGCGTCGTCCTCTTCGCCCAGAATACCGTGCTCTGGAAACCGCTCGGTAATCTGGTTCACCAGGTATTCCTGGGTTTCCTTGTCTGCTGAGGTAACCGGGTCCTGCTGAGCCTTGTCCTTGTACTCCACGCTCAGCGCGCGGCCAAAATGCTCGGACAACAACGCGCCGGCGCCACGGGCAAACTCAACAGCGGCGGCCTCGATATCGCGGGCGATGGCATCGTCGGGCATCGTCATTATGCTGGCGATTGTACACCACGGCTGCGACCCGGGCGCGGTGGGACGGCCCGATTCACAAACAGGCCAAGGCGGACGCTTCCGGCCCCAACAGCGCAGCGCGTATGTGGTGGTGGGTGGAGTGCCTGTTATAATCCCTTGCAGCAGCTCAGGAGGCTACAGAATGGATTTGCAATTGAACGGAAAGGTCGCAATCGTGGGCGGCGCCAGCAAGGGGCTGGGTCGCGCCTGCGCCGAGGTTTTGGCGGAAGAGGGAGCGCGGGTTGCCATCTGTGCCCGCACCGCATCGGACCTCGAAAGGACTGCCGACGAGATTCGGGCATCCAGCGGCGCCGACATTTTCACCTTCGCCGGCGACCTGGATCGCGAGGACACCATTCAGGATCTGGTTGCCCAAACTGCCAGCCATTTCGGTCAGATCGACATTATGGTCAACAACTCGGGCGGGCCCCCGCAAGCCTACGCCAAGGATTCAACCGAAGCCCTGTGGCAGGTGTCGGCCAACCGTTCGCTGTTCTTCTTCGCCCGCATGACCCGCGAGGCGTTGCCTCACCTGCGGGCCCAGGGCGGCGGCCGCATCATCAACATCCTGGCCAGCACGGTGTACACCCCCATCCCCAACCTGGCGCTGTCGGCGGCGACCCGCATGGGCGTCATCGGTTTTATGAAGAACCTGGCTGACGACGTCGGCCACGAGAACATCCTGATCAACAACGTTTGCCCGGGCAGCATCATGTCAGAGCGGATGATGGAAAACGTGGAAGACCGCGCCCGCACCCAGTGCATCTCGGTGGAGGACGCACTGTCCCAACGCGCCGAGCAGACGGCCTTGAAGCGCATCGGCGAACCGAAAGAACTGGCTTACCTGGTGGCCTTTTTGGCATCCACCCGCTCCAGCTACATGACCGGCACGACAATGCTGGTCGATGGTGGCCTGGTTCGCTCGGTGATGTAGCCAACCGCCCGCCGCTGGGAAATAACACCACCTTGTCAACAAATCGTCCCGCGCCGACACCGCCGCCGGAGCCGACCACCGCCGCCGAGTACGTCGACCGTGGCAACCGTTACAGTCGCAACGGCGTCTACGAGCGCGCCATCGCCGACTACACCACGGCCATCGAGCTGGACGCTGCCCACGCCGATGCCTGGTTCAACCGCGGCATATCTTGGTACGAAGTCGGCGAGTATTCGCAATCCATCGCGGACTTCACCGAAGCCATCCGCATCAACCCCTCCGATGACAACTACTACTCCCGCCGGTCGTTGTCCAACCTGTTCAACGACGACCCGGAAGCAGCCCAAGCCGACATGGACCAAAGCGAAGCAATCCGCCTGCGGGAATGGGGTTAGAAATGTGCGGTGACGCAACGGCTTTGCGATCTGAATTATGATTTCGTATCTTACGGCGTAACCCTGGGAGAGCCTTGAAGGCTCAAGCTGACCAATTCAGAGAATCCGTATCGCGGTCCCATATAACTGAAGATGTGCATGACCAAGCAGCGCCGGTTGACGTGGCTGTGCCTTTCCCAACACAAAACCCCCGCCAGCTCATACCCTGGCGGGGGTTCTTTTTCGCGGGGGCACCCGCGTGGTCAGCCGGCAGGTTTGAAGTAAGGAATGCTGATCTGCGGGGTTGCGGTCTGGAAGGTTACTTCCACGGCCATGCCGATCTCTACATCCCCGGGTTCACAGTCCACGATGTTGGTGAACATCCGCACACCTTCTTCCAGTTCAACCAGCGCCAGGACGTAGGGCACCATCTCAGCGAACCCGGTGGTGCGGTTCTGTTGGGTTACGGTGTAAGTCCAGACCGTACCCCGGCCGCTGGACTGCACCCACTGGATGTTCTCGCTCCAGCAGTTGGCGCAGATGCCGCGCGGATACCACTGATACTCATCGCAATCGCCGCACCGCTGTATCACCAGCTGCCCGCGACGGCAGGAATCCCAGAAGGGTCGGGTTTCACCGACGATACTCGGCAAAGGTTTGTTCCACTCCGGCATAGTTAGTCCCTCCCCAGGATGACGGTGCCGCCGCTGTGGCGGGAACCGAGGGCGCCGCCCGTGCCGTGGGCCAGCGCGATTTGGCAGTTGGGTACCTGTCGTCCGGTGCCATCGAACTCATGACGCAGTTGGCGGGTAGCTTCCAGCAACAGGAACAGGCCGCGCATACCGGGATGGTTGGATGACAGGCCGCCGCCGTCGGTGTTGATCGGCAACGCGCCGCCGACCTTGAGCCGGCCGTCGCTGACGAACGCTCCGCCCTCGCCCTTCTTGCAGAACCCCAGGTCTTCCAGCGTTTCCACCACGGTGATGGTAAACGAGTCGTACACCATCGCCATATCGATGTCGTCGTGGGTAACGCCGGCCATCTCGAAGGCGCGCGGTGAACTCTGGTGCGCGGCGATATACATCAGGTCGCGCTTGCCGGCGCCCTGGTGGGCAATGGCCTCGCCGGCGCCAAGCACCCACACCGGGGTTTGGCGGCAATTGCGGGCCACCTCAGGAGAGGCCACCACCACCGCTCCGCCGCCGTCGGTGATGACGCAACAGTCCATCAGGTGCAGCGGGTCGGAAATGACGCGCGAGCTCACCACATCCTGCACGGTGATGGGGTCGCGGAAGAGGGCCTCCGGGTTCATCGACGCATGGTGTCGCATCGCCACCGAAACCTCGGCGAGTTGTTCGGAGGTGGTGCCGTAGAGGTGCATATGACGCTGGGCAATCATGGCGTACAGCCCGACCGTTGTGAGACCATACAGCTCTTCGAAACTGTCAGGTGATGGGTCGAGGATGGGATGGCCGAAGCGACCAACGCCGCCCGTACCCACCGAAACGCCGCCGGAACGGGCCAGGCTGCTGTAGGTGATGACTGCCACGTTGATGCGTCCGGCGGCAATCGCAGTTAGCGCGTGGGAAAGATGGAACTCAAAAGACCCGCCGCCAACGGTGGTGTTGTCGACGTACTTCGGGTACATATTCAGGTAGTCAGCCAAGTTCATGCCGCTGTTGCGGATACTGCTGGACGCGGTAAACAGCCCATCCACGTCGTCCTTCTTGAGGCCAGCGTCGGCCAACGCCTTGATGACGCTCTCTCCCTGAATTTGCAACTCGCTCTTGTCAGGAGCGTAGCGGGTCACGTGCTCGTGGATGCCTACGATGGCGGCAGCGCGCCTCAGGTCAACCATGCGGTGTGCACCTCCATTGTTGATTTGGAATGTGTTGATTCGGAACGTGTTGATTCGGAATGAAGTCCCGAAAATCGACGCTCATTATGCCACAAACGCCGTCGGAGTGGTGGACAGCAGCCGAACGTACGGGCCCTCGCCATGCAACCGAACCGGTAACGTACCTATCTTGGCCATGCCCTACGGCAGGAGAGATTTCGGGACGGCCGCGTGCCGGTGGCAATCGCCGGTAGTGGCAGCGGCGAACTGTCGCTGCCTTGGGAGACGCTTCCGTAACCCGTCCCTGCGAGGAGAGCGAAGCGACCTGACAATCCCGGCACGGGCGTCGCGCGTACCCAATTTAATTCGTCATTGCGAGGAGCATAGCGACGTGGCAATTTCGATGAGGTTGAACACACGTCGGCGAACCGCCGTCGCTACGGCGACGAGATTGCCACGCTACGCTCGCAATGACACAGTGGGTGCGCTAGCAATGACAAAGTGTGTACGCATGAGCGGCCCGGACACGACGACCGTCGCCGCAATGCCCTCCTGGGTTATGGCCTGCGCCGGGTCGACGGTTATGGGAAGGTCTCCAGAGACAGCGCGGATGCACTACGAACCAAAAAAGGGCGGGTTGTTAGTCCCGCCCCTTCGTTGTTACCCGCAACCCTGTTGCCGACGAACAATCGGTGTGGCGTTAGTCAGGAACTTCGTCGTAGTGATGGAAGGTGCCGATCACGTTGGCTTCATACATCGACTGGACTTCGTCTTCACTGTAGCCGAGGAGTCCGGTCAGGACGTCTTCGTTGTGCTCGCCAACCTGCGGGGTTGAACCGATTACCGCCGGTGTGCGGCTGAAGTGCCAGAAGTCGCCGGATACCGCGATGCTGCCAGCCAGGAAGTCGGGAACTTCCACCATGGCCCGACGCTCCCACGGATGCGGATCCTGGGCAGCCTGGGCGATGGTGTTCACCGGGGCCGCTACCACGTCGTGGTGGGTGAAGTGGGCGATGGCTTCCTTCATAGTCAAGTTGGCCATCAGTGCGATCATGGCCTCGTTGACCAACTCACCGTTCGCGCCGCGTTCGTGGCGGGTGGTGAAACGGGGGTCTTCTAGCCATTCCGGCTTGCCCAGTGCGTTGCAGACGCGGTGCCAATGGTGCTGGTCGCCTGCCGAGATGAGCACCCAGCCATCTTTGCAGGGGTAGGTGCCCGAGGGCGGCGCTGCCGACTCACCGCGCTTGGGCTCGATGCCCGCGCCGTGGTAGGCAGCAATGGGAATCTCGGTGTAGCTGTAGCCAGTATCGGCAAGACAGGCATCAATGGTCTGCCCAACGCCCGACGATTCACGCTCGTGCAGCGCGGCCAGCGTTCCGATGGCAGCGTGCAATGCGGTGGTGCGGTCAATGATGGGCACGCCGGCGCGGATGGGTGGCATACCCTCTTCACCCGTAACCATTGCGATGCCGGACATGGTTTGGCCGATGGGGTCGTAGCCAATCTGGTCGCTATAGGGCCCGAACTGGCCATAGGCGGACACGTTGACCATGATGATGCGCGGGTTCAGTTCGTAGAGAACATCATACCCGAACCCCATGGTGTCAATGGTGCCGGGCCGGAAATTTTGCAAAAGCACGTCAGAGACCTTCACCAGCTTGGTAAGGACCTCTTTACCCTGATCCTTGCGCAAGTCGATGCTGAGGCTCTTCTTGCCGCTGTTGTACTGCACCCAGTACGCGGACTGCTTGCGCACCCAGGGAGCGTGGTAGCGGGTTTCTTCTCCGCCCAGCCGCTCAACCTTGATGACTTCCGCACCCAATCGGGCCAACACTTGTGCGCAACGGGGACCGGCCTGGTGCCGACCCAAGTCGATTACGCGTATTCCATCCAGGGGGCCTTTCGCTTCTGCCATGACCGGTTCACCTCAATCGCAGGTTTAGCCTTTCAAACGCCATTGCCACCGGATGCCACGCAAACCGAAGGCCGCTATCAATGGCGCCATTCTACGCCGGGACAAAGCAATCGGCAAGCACGGGCACGGCCTGTAACAGTTCAGACTTGGTGAGGTGAATTGGCCGAAGGCGGGTTGCCGAACGCTGGCACGGGTGGCGGTGGTTATGTCATATACAGGGCATGGATACTGAAGTGGACCTGACCACCGTCGACCGCGCTGTCCTCATTGCCATCATCGCCGAGTTACAGGCGGTGATTGAGCGGTTGCAGCGGCGGATTGCCGAACTGGAAGGCCAGGCGAAACCGGGCGGCCCGCTCCGAATGCCCGGCCTCAAGGCGAAATCGGGCCGGAAGCCCCCAGCGCAGCAGGGGCCCCGCAAGCAGCGACGCCACGGCTTCGCTCGCCCGCGCATGACACCGACCCACCGGGTGGAGCACGTGATGGAGAACTGTCCCGATTGCGGCGCCCACCGGTCCGGCGGCTGGATCCAGCGCACTCGGGAGGTCATCGAGCTGCCGGTGGTTCCCGCGCAAGTCACCGAGCACGTCTACCTTGCTCGGACTTGCCCGGCCTGCCGACGGCGCTGCACACCTCCGGCGGAACTGGGCGGCGTGGTCTTGGGTCAGCAGCGCCTCGGCGTCAACCTGCTCAGCCTGATCGCCACGCTGCGGGAAGAGGGGCGGCTGCCCATCCGCAGCGTCCAGTGGTATCTGGACACCGTGCATCAGTTGCGCCTCAGCGTGGGGGCCATCGTGAGCGCCATCCATCGCACGGCGCAGCGGGCCCAACCGGCAGTGGCCACGATCCTGGACCGCATCCGCGCCAGCCCAGTGGTCCACGCCGACGAAACCGGCTGGCGTCAGAGCGGGGCCAACGGCTACGTGTGGACTTTCAGCACCCCCACCGAACGCTACTTCCTGCGGCGGGGTCGGGGCAAAACAGTCGTGGACGAGGCGCTGAGCGATGCTTTCTCCGGAGTATTGGTCAGCGATTTCTACGCCGCCTACCACCATTATGACGGCCCCAAGCAGCGGTGCTGGGCCCACCTGCTGCGGGACATCCACGACCTGCGCACCCTCTACCCCGATGCTGCGCCACTGGCCAGGTGGGCCGACGCCGTCCACGGGATTTACGACCGGGCCAAAGCCTGCACTCATCCCCAGGCCAAGCGGCGGCGCACCGCCCAACTGGCCCTGGAACGACAACTGCTGGCCCTCGGCCAGCCTTTCCGGCACGACCCGTCGGCAACCCAGGCCAAGCTGTGCCGACGCATCGAGCGCCACATCAAGGAACTCTTCGTCTTCGTGGCCGAACCGGACGTGCCTTCAGACAACAACGCCGCCGAACGCAGCCTGCGCCATCTGGTCATCAGCCGCAAGATCAGCGGCGGCACCCGCTCGGAGCAGGGCACCGAGCGCAAGATGACGCTGGCATCCATCTTCGGCACCTGGCGCGCCCAAGGTCTAAATCCTCTCGCCGCCTGCCGTCAGCTGCTCGTTTCCCCTCTACTCTGAACTGTTACCACGGCCTCGCCCGTACTCAGGCCCCAGTGTCAACTTGAACCCAGCGCGGCAATCCCGTTTCACCGGAAAAGGTTTCCCCACACCGGCCTGACTCTCCCCCGGGATTGCCGCATCGCGGCACTCATCTCACCGGAGACCTTTGCCTAACCGTCGTTCCGGCGCCGGCCGGAACCCAACTCTCCATCGTGGCGACGGTCGGCCTGCTCGGGCTGCTCACGCGTATCCACTTAATCTGTCATTGCGAACGTCCTTCGACAGGCTCAGGGCGAGCGGGAATCTCGATGAGGTTGAATGTACGTCGACGAACCGCCGTTGCTACGGCCACGCGATTGCCACGCTACGTTCACAATGACAAAGTGGGTACGCATCAAGCTCAGACCGGGATCTACACTTCGTTTCGCTCCGCGCAATGACAGGCTGCGCAATGCTCCTACCAACGGCAGCACGGGCATCACCACCGTTCCGATTGCGGAGCCGCCAGGGATTCAGGCGAGGGTTCCAACACCCACACCTCGGTAGAGCGGGGAAGCGTGGCCGCGTCCAGCACCGCAACGCTGCCGCCCAGGCGTTTTACCGGCAGGTCGCAACGGGATTCCAGCCATCCTTCGGGGGGCAGCAGGCCGGCGCTGTCGGCGGTGATGCCGGCGTTGTGGTAGTGCATGGGGATGACTATTCTGGGTTGCAGCCTGGCAATCAGGCCGTCCACCTCGCTGTAGGTCAGCAGGTGGATGGAATCATCGACGGTTACCATCAACACGTCGATGCCACCGACAGCGGCGCCAACCTCGGGCGGCCAGTTGGCCCGGTTGTCCCCGATATGCAGGAACCGCACACCGTGAATGTCGATGCGGTACATCACGTTGGGAAATCTGGCGGCCTCCAGCCGTGGAGTCGAATGGATGTCGGCGATGCCGGTAATCCGCACATCCTGGATAAGCAATTCGCCCTCAATGCGCCAGATTGACACGTCGTCAACGAGGCCATGCACGGCGTCGTGGTCGAAATGGGCGTGAGTAACCAGGCACAGATCGCAACCAACGGTCGGAAACTCGCGCTCGAACCAGAACCGGTCGGGGTATTGGTTGCGGTATGGGTCGATGAGCACGCGCACTCCGGCCGGACTTGCCCACCGGAAAGCGCTGTGGCCAAAGTAGGTTAAAACCGTCGAAACAGCGGGGCGTCGGCTTGGCGTTGATTATTGATCGATAAGCGCGGTGCGCGGCGACAAGGCGATCTGATTGTGCCACAACCCAACGGCGCTGACATCAGCCCGTTGACGCCCGAACCGCGCGGATGTTACACGTAGAAACTGGTGATACTTGATGACGGATGAACCCGTAGCGAATACCCCACACGCCAACTCAGCCGGGGCCGGCGACTTGCCGCCGATCTCGGAGCGCCAGTTGGCTGTGCTGTGGGAGCGTCGCGCGTCTCGCTACCATCATCTCCGTACGGACCAGGGCGCGCGCGTAAGAGTTTTGTATCCCGGCCGGCCGGGAGTAACCGCTGGACCCGATTTCCGCAACGCCGTGCTTTTGATGGAAGGGTCAGGAATGGTGCAGGGCGATGTGGAAGTTCATCTGCGCCAGCGCGACTGGGTGGCGCATCGACATCAAAACGACCCTAATTACAACGGCGTGGCCCTGCACGTTGCGCTGGAAACGGACGCCGTGCCTGCAGTTACCGTCAGCGGCGTGGCGCCTCCGGTGGTCGGTTTGCAATCGCTGGTCGCTGGCGCAGAACCAGCCCGAGCGGAGCCAACAGATGGTCTGGCGTGCGGCAAGACTCGTGAGCAATTGTGGCGTCTGCTGGCGCAGCACGGCTACCGTCAGCCGGCATCGGCAGAGCAGATGTCCGCCCTGCTCAATCGAGCCGGCGATGAACGGTTCCTTTCTCGCAGCGGGTTGTTGGGAGCGTGGCTGCAAACGCAGTCGGGCGAACAAATTCTCTGGGAGGCGATTTGCCAGGCGTTGGGGTACCGCCATAACGAGCACACCATGCTGCAATTAGCCGCCACCTCACCCATTGCATCCTTGCGCAACGCCGCGCGCGCCCTGCCGGCCTCGGAACGGGACGGTGCGCTGTCAACATGGATGCTACGCTGGGCCGGGCTTGCCACCGACGACGGCCGGCCATCGCGCTGGGGAGCGCCGGCGGGGTTTGGTTCGCCGCTGCCGTCCAGCCAGTGGCAATTGTTTCGGGTACCACCGGCCAATCATCCTCGGCGCCTGGTGCTCGGAGCGGCCCTACTGACGGCCCGTTTCCTGGAAATAGGACTATCCGCCGGATTGTACCGTGCTGCCATCGCCGCCAAACCGCCGCAACTGACGGCAACATTGGCGGTTGCCAATCGCGGTGATGGACTACCGGCCCCGATTGGAACCGGGAGAGCGCGAGACATTGCAATTAACGCCGTGCTGCCCTATCTGCACGCCTGGCGGTTGGCGTCAGACGACGCGGTAGGAGCGCAGGCTATGCTCAGTCTGTACCGGGCATTCGGCCCGCTGCCGGACAATGAAATCACCCGGCATATGGCCAGCGCGTTGCAGGAACCCGGCTGGGAACGCGTGGCCAGCAACGCCCGTCGCCAACAGGGGCTGATCCACCTGCAACGATTGTTGGCCGGGGAATCGAAACCGCAGTTACTTTAGCGGCACTGCCAACGAGATGCGGGCTTCCTCGCCAGTGTTGCGGATGATGTGGCCGTGGCCGGTGAGGTCTTCCGCCACCAGGACATCCCCGGGGCTGAATTGCCGCTTGGTGCCGTCGGCTATCTCTATTTCGGCCCCCCGCCGGACATGAACACGACGTACTGGTGACGCGGTGCGATGTGGTAGTCCTGCCACCACCCGGGCGGGCGCTGGCCAACGGTGATCTCGCCGGTCCCGACATTATTGGCGATCGCGGCAAATTCATCGGGGGGTTAGGTCCTGAAAATGCGACTCACCGTCGTCGCCGGCGTAAATGCGGACAATCATGCGTTTGTTGCTCCGGTATATGTGGTGCTCAGGTACGAATCGGGGGCGAGGAGAAACAGGTGCAGCCCTCACCCCTACCCAGTCTCGATGCAGACCGATGCTTTATCTGTCATTGCGCGGAGCGAAGCGGCGTGACAATCCCGTTGCAAGCACGACGACCGTCTGCCAAACTCCACTCAATCTTACAGCCCGCTCCAAACGACGGTAATGCATAGGTCTTCATCGGGAGCGGGCGTTTTTGCGGCCTACGCGGGTTAGCTGTCCTTCATGGGAACAGCAAGCGAGACGCGGAATTCGTCGCCGATGCTGCGGGCAATGTGGCCGTGACCGGTAAGATCCTCTGCAACCAGCACATCGCCGGGAAACATTCGGACGACGGTGCCGTCGGCGACTTCAAACTCGGCGATGCCGTTCATGTTGACCACGTATTGCCGACGCGGAGCGTTATGGTAATCGGAGAAACTGGGGGATTCGCGGCGGCCCAGGGTAACGTCGCCAGGGCCCACGTTGTTCGCAACTTCGGCGAACTGGTCGGGGGTCAGGTTCTCAAAGTGGCTTTCGCCGTCGCTGCCAGTGTAAACCCGTACAATCTGTCCCATAGGATAGCCTCCTTGCCAGTATTGGCGTGAATGAAAATTGCGTAAATGGATTCAGCGTGTCTGGAAATTGCGTAGATGGTTCGCTCAGCCAGCCAGGGGGATAACCGCGGTGAGGCTGGGCGCGTTGCCCACCACCCGTGTGGTATGTCCCTGACCAGACGTGTCTTCCACAAGGCGAGCATCGCCAGGGCCGTAGCGCACGGTTGTGCCGTCGCCGAGGCCGATCTCAATTTCGCCGCCCAGCGAGATGATGTACTGGCGCCTCGGTGCGGGGTGCCAGTCGATAAAGTGACCGGGTGGCCACTCGCGGAACGAAATTGAACTGGCCGCCTGAGCTTCGGTAAGCTCCGGATGGTCTGCCAGGCTGGTTTCTTCAATATGTGACTGGCCGTCGTCGCCAGCGTAAAGTCGGAAAATTGCCATTAGCCCACCTGCATTCATGGGCCTCAGCCCAAACTGCGCTAATCTTACCCCCGGCACCAACGCGGGGCAACCTCGCTTCACCGCCGCGCATACCCACTTTGATTCGTCGTCGCGCGTACCCACTTTAATCTGTCATTGCGAGGAGCATAGCGACGTGGCAATCGCGATGCGGTTGTACACACGTCGGCGAACCGTCGTTGCTACGGCGACGGGATTGCCACGCTACGCTCGAAATGACAAAGTGGGTACGCATGAGCACTTCGCCCGACCCTGGCCTCCTTGCTCACCCTTTCCATTTGATCGGTCATTGCGAGGTGCACAGCGAGGTGGCAATCTTGATGAGGCGGGACACACGTCGACGCACTGCCGTTGCTACGGCGACGGGATTGCCACGCTACGCTCGCAACGACAGGTTACCCAGAGGTCCCCACAGGGAATGGACGTTAGTTGGAGGGTTGCGGAACGTAAATCCAGCCTTCGAGGCATGCGTCGGCCAGTTCATCGACGGTGGGGTGGCGGAACCGGTTGGCATCCAGCGCCCACGTCGCCGCTCCAACTGCTGCCACCACGGAATCGAGGCAATCGTCGTTGGCGCGGCAGGCCATCCGCAGGGCGTCCAGGTTGGCCAACTGCAAACCGGCGGCCGCCGCCAGTTCATCACAGATGACGGTACGCAATTCCAGGGCGCGGCGGCCCTTTTTGTAACCCTTGAAGGGCAATCCAACAGACTTGAGAAACGCGCCCGGCATCAGCTCCAGCAGCGTAACCGCGTCGGCAGGTGTTACCGCCGGTTCCAGCGGCGGCACCAACCAGCGATAGGGAATGTCCAAATGCAGGCGCTGAAGCATCTGGATGCCGTGGCAGGTCATGGGCACCATGTTGGGATTTACGTTGTGCAACGGAGAGAAACTCTCCGGGAAATAAACCGCATCGCCGGCGCGTTTCGGCTCGCCTTGTTTTGCGACGAACGCGTTGCGAGCGGCGACGAAATCGTCCAGGCCAAAGCCGGCCACCACCCGCCAGACGTCAGGCATCTCGATGAGCGGATCGCCCGGGTTCAGGAAGTTGGCGAATTCCGCAGGTACACCGAAGGGAAAATCGAGCGCGGCGACAGCCGGTACCGGCGTTGTCGACAGCAAGGCATACAGGTCATCGCGGCGGGTCGGCTGTGCCCGATCAAAAACCAGCGTGCCGTCCGCATCCAGATGCCCTTGTGTCACCCATGTGTTGCGGTCTTCGCGACTGCCGCTGTAGTCAATGCCGATGATGGTCGTCATGGTGGATACGATTGTACTCGGTTGCTGCTACCCGGGTCGGGTCTCGCGGGAGTAAACCGAATTGCCGAGCCGCGCGTTCAACCGCCGCTTCAACCTTTCCCCATCAAGTCGTAACGACGGAAGCATTGATAATCGAAACGCCCTGGGCAAGGATGGTAATTGTTCAGATTTGAGGGGAAGTGAGCAGTTGGCGGCAGGCGGCGAGGGGGTTCAGGCCTCGTGCGCGCCAGGTGCCGAAGATGGATGCCAGCGTCATCTTGCTCTCGGTACCACGTTCCGACCGGGTGCCCCCGCTGATCTTGCGGCTGATAACCACATGGCGCCGGCTGCGCTCGGCGGGGTTGTTGTCCGACGGCACGTCCGGTTCGGCCACGAAGACGAAGAGTTCCTTGATGTGGCGCTCAATGCGCCGGCACAGCCGGCCCTGCAGAGCTAGCGGGTCAGCCAGGAAGGGCTGGCAGATGACCAGCAGCTGCCGCTCCCAGGCCAGTTAAGCGGTGCGCCGTCGTCGTGCCTGAGGATGGGTGAAAGACCTGGCCTCGACATAGAGCTGATGGACTGCCGCGGCCCACTGGGCCAGCGCGGTGTCCTTGGGGTAGAGCGCCACCAGGTCGTGGATGTCCCGCAACAGGTGGGCCCAGCACCGTTGCTTGGGGCCATCGTAATGGTGGTAGGCGGCGTAGAAATCGCTGACCAGCACTCCGGAGAACGACTCGCTCAGCGCCTCGTCCACCACCGCCTTGCCCCGACCCCGCCGCAGGAAGTAGCGTTCGGTGGGGGTGCTGAAAGTCCAGACGTAACCGTTGTTCCCATTCTGACGCCAGCCGGTTTCGTCGGCGTGGACCACTGGGCTGGCGCGGATGCGGTCCAGGATCGCGGCCACCGCTGGTTGGGCCTGTTGCGCGGTCTGGTGAATGGCGCTCACGATGGCCCCCACGCTGAGGCGCAGCTGATGGACGGTGCGCAGATACCACTGGATGCTGCGGATCGGCAGGCGCCCTTCTTCCCGTAGCGTGGCGATGCGGCTGAGCACGTTGACGCCCAGGCGTTGGCGCCCCAGTGCCACGCCGTCCAGTTGTGCTGGGGGTATGCAGCGGCGTCGACACGCTGGGCAGGTCCTGGCGATGCAGACCTGCTCGGTGACTGGCACCGGAACCACCGGCAACTCGATGACTTCCCGGGTGCGCTGGACCCAGCCGCCAGTCAGGTGCGTCCCGCAATCGGGACAGCTCTCCACCACGTGCTCCACCCGATGGGTCGGTGTCATGCGCCGGCGGGCGAAGCCGTGGCGTCGCTGCTTGCTGGGCTGCTGCTGCGCTGGCGGCCCGAACTGGACTTGAGGCCGGGCATTCGGGGCGGGCCGCCCGGTTTCGCCTGGCCTTCCAGTTCGGCAACCCGCCGCTCCAGCCGTACCATCATCACCTGCAACTCGGCAATGACCGCCTGTTGCTGCACGATGATGGCGATGAGAACATCGCGACTGGCGGTGGTCAGGTCACTCTCAGTATCCACTCCCTCTATATGACATAACCACCGCCACCCGTGCCAGCGTCTGGCAGCCCGCCTTCGGCCAATTTACTTCACCAAGTCTGAACAGTTACCAAGGATGGCAGCCACTGTCGGAGGCGTTGGAAATCGGGTAGAATATCGCACGAAACTGGTTTAGTACAGCATCAGATTGCTGAATTTTCGTGCTCGCTGAGGCGGGCATTCAGGAGCCAAAATTTATGGATTACAAGAATCGACGGGAGAACTACCGGGCCGTTTTGGCTGGCGACGTCTGCGTGCATCCGGGCTCAGTTTTTGACCCCATCTCGGCGCGCATCGCTGAGGATCTGGGCTTTGAGGTCGGTATGTTCGCCGGCTCCATCGCCAGCGGCACCGTGCTCGGCGCGCCGGACTACGTGGTTCTGACGCTCAGCGAGTTCGCCGAGCAGATTTACCGCATCTGCCGCGCCGGTGAGCTCAGCCTGATGGTCGATGCCGACCACGGCTACGGCAACGCCCTCAACGTGAAGCGGACGGTGGAAGAGCTGGAAGCCGCCGGCGTGGCCGCGCTTACCATCGAGGACACCCTGCTGCCCATGGCCTTTGGCGGCGGCGACTCGGATACCAACCTCATCTCGCTGGACGAAGGTATCGGCAAGATGAAAGCCGCGCTTTCGGGCCGCACCGACCCCAACCTGGTGGTCGCCGGGCGCACCAGCAGCATCCGGGTCAGCGTTGACGAGTGCATCAAGCGGGTGAAGGCCTACGCCGCGGTTGGCGTGGATGCGGTGTTCCTCGCGGGCGCCAGCACCAAGGCCGAGGTTGAGGCCGTCAGTTCCGAAGTGAACATACCCCTGCTGCTGGGTGGCGGCGGCGGCGAGCTGACCGACAAGAAATGGCTGGGCGACCACGGTGTTCGGGTGGCGCTACAGGGTCATCTGCCCTTCCAGGCGGCGATCAAAGCCGTCTACGACACGCTGAAGGCGCTGCGCGACGGCGTGGCTCCCGGCGACCTGCGGGATCAGCTGGCTTCTCCCGATCTGATCGCTCAGGTGACGCGAAAGGCCGAGTACGACCGGCAAATTGCCGACTACCTGGGTTAACCAGCGTACCGACGCGCGACGGCAGCTCGACTCAGCATCTGCTCGCGCACTTATCACCACATCCACCAATCATTATCGGAGGAAAATCATGGCATTCGTTTGTAACCATCTGCACCTGCGGAGCGAAGACCCGGACAACGCCGCCAATTTCTACGTGGAAAATTTCGGCGCGGTTATCGTTTCTACGCGGCCCTTGTCCAATACCGTGTCCCACCAACTGGAATTGAACGGTCAACCGTTGCTGACCGTCTCAGGGGAAGCGGAAGGAGAGAACGCGGTTGCCGGCTCCACGGACCCTCGCTTCGGCCTGGACCATTTCGGCTTCCAGACCGACGACATTCAGGCCGCCTTCAAGCAGTTCCAGGCCACCGGCGCCAATATCATCTGCGACCCCTGGACGATGCCATCAGGCAGCCAGGTCATGTTCGTGGAGGCTCCCGATAAGGTCAGCCTGGAGATTATCCAGCGACCTGCGTAAAGTGGGTGTTCGCCCGCACTCCAACCCCTCTTCCGATGGGAGAGGGGTTTTTGTTGCCATTGGGCAGCGTACTACGTGAACCGGTTGGCGATGGGGCTGACGCTAACCGTCTCCCATCAACAGAGCGGAATCTTACCTGGACTTTGCACAAAAGCTAGATAAATTATAAGAACAGGGTAAGCTGGCCGGACCCCACTTCTCAAGAAAGGTCCAGACATGCTCACCCTGCCCGATGCCATTTTACCCGTACTCCATCCCTTCGCCACGCTGTTTCGCAGCCCGACCTGGCTGAAAGCCCAGATCCTGCTGGTCGGCGCGATACTGGCCCCCGGCCAACGCACCGTGGCTGCGGCGCTGCGCGTCATGGGACTCAGCGACGACCGCAACTACGCTCGCTACCACCAGGTGCTCAATCGGGCGGTGTGGTCGCCCCGTCAGGCGGCTGGCATCCTGCTCGTGCTGCTGCTCCAGCATCTGGACCAGGGCGATGGTCCGTTGATCTTCGGCATCGACGAAACCCTGGAGCGGCGTCGCGGCCCTAAAATCAAATCCCTGGGCATCTACCGCGATGCGGTACGCTCCAGCCGGTCTCAGGTGGTCAAGGCCAGCGGCCTGCGCTGGATCTCCCTGATGTGGCTGGGCCAGGTCCCCTGGGCGGGACGTTATTGGGCCTTGCCCTTTCTCACCGTGCTGGCGCCCTCGGCACGCTACCACCGGCAGCACGGACGCCGCCATAAAAAGCTCACCGACTGGGCCCGGCAGATGATCCTGCAACTGCGCCGCTGGCTGCCGCAGCGTCCCTTGGTGCTGGTGGGCGACGGCGGCTACGCCGTCCTCGACCTGCTCCACTGCTGCCAATCGTTGGCGCAACCCGTTACGCTCATCGCCCGCTTGCGCCTGGACGCCGCCCTCTATGAACCGGCCCCGCCCCGTCAGCCGGGCCGGAACGGTCGGCCCCCACTGAAAGGCCGGCGGCTGCCCGCGCTGAAATCACTCGTCGACCATCCCGGTCTGTCCTGGACCACCGCCGCGGTAGCCTGGTACAACGGCGCGACCCGCACGGTGGAACTCACCTCGCAAACGGCGGTCTGGTACCGCTCTGACAAGCCGCCCGTGCCCCTGCGCTGGGTCTTGGTTCGGGACCCCCAGGGCGAATTCGCCACACCGGCTCTGCTGTGCACTGACCTGGCCGTGGACCCGGCGCAGATTCTGGAATGGTTTGTGCTGCGCTGGCAACTGGAGGTCACCTTCCAGGAGGTGCGAGCTCACCTGGGCGTGGAGACCCAACGCCAGTGGTCGGACCGCGCCATCGCCCGCACCACGCCGATCCTGATGGGCCTATTCTCCTGGACCACCCTGGCGGCTCACTTGATGCAGGAACAACAGCCCATGAGCCATCGCACCGCGGCCTGGTACGCCAAGCCGTCGCCGACCTTCGTGGATGCCCTCGCCCTGGTGCGCCGCCACTTGTGGCTGGCGTCGGAGGGTTTTTCACTGTCCGACGCAGAACCGGATATATGGAAAGTCCCGGCTGCCCTGTACCACCGGCTTGTAGATTCACTCGCCTACGCGGCTTGAAATGTGCAAAGCCCAGCTTACAAGCCGGCAAAAAAGTCGTCAGGAACGGTTTCGCCGGGCGCCACTTCGGGCCACGCGCGGATGTAGTGTTCTATGCCCATGGCGGCCGCCGCGACTTCGCGGGGTACGCGCTCGTAGGGCCAGTCGGGTTGCAGCTGGGTGAAGTGCCGTTTGATGCAGGCCAACTTGGCGTCCAGTCCATCCGACACATCCAGGGTCAGGTGAATGTCTGCCGGGTCGCATCCGTCGTCAACGCGATCTGGCGACGGCAACGGGAAATCGACGCCGGCCGCACGGAGCGTCTGCGCCATGCGCGTCCGAAATCCCTTGGGGCGGCCACTGTAAAACAGGCGGTCAGTCTGGTGAGGCTGGATACCAATAGCCATATGGTGCGGAAAAGCGTCGGGGTCGGCAGCTAGGCGAAACGCTTCAGTAGCGTGGTTGCAAATGGCAATGTGATCCGGGTGGCCGTACAGTCCGCCGGGCTCGAAGGTAAGTATCACCTGCGGCTTGAAACGTCGGATTTCGAATACCAGGCGGGCCACCACTTCATGCTCGCTGGCTTGCACAAAAGCCTTGGGATGGTGGTTGTCGTCCCAACCGGCCATGCCCGAATCGCGGTAACCGAGCACAGCGTGAGACTCGATGCCCAGTTCGACGATGGCCTGCCCCAGCTCGGCGCGGCGCACTTCGCCGATGGTTTCTCGGGTGGCCGACCCGGGTTGCCGGATCTCGCCCAACTCACCGGAAGTAGCCGTGATGAGCCGTGTTGTAACACCCCGGGCCGTGTGCATCGCAATGGCGCCGCCCATGGGGAACGCTTCATCATCAGGGTGGGCCAGCAGGGCCAGCATACGGTGCTCGGGCATTGATCGTTTCCTCGCGGGTATCGCTCACCCGCCCCGTCCCGATGGAGACATTTGCTCCCGCGTCGTTCTGGCCTGCGCCGGAACGACGGCCAGGTTATGCCCAGGTCTCCGGTGGGAGATGGGACGGGCGAGATGAGAGGGTTTAGTTAATGATCTCCAGCACTTCGAGGATGATGCCCTGGGGACCTTCGAAGAACATCACGCGCCGGCCGCCGCCCACGGTGGTCTCTTCCAGCACGGTGGCGCCGCCGTTTTTGAGGTCGGCGACGGTGCCGTCGATATCATCGGTGTCAATGGCGATGTGCTCGAAGCCATAGTTTTGCGGGTGGGTCTGCGTGGCGACATGGTCGGTTACGTTCAGAGGCAGGCCGTGGAGGTCCAGGCGGAAGCCCCCGTTCGCCGTTTCGGCGGTCACGGTGGCGCCCAGGTTGGCAACGTACCACTCGGCGGTGGATTTGGGATCGGGAGTCTTGAGGTGTACGTGATTCAGCGCGAAAGCCATGGTGGTTCCTCCTTGATCGGTGTCTGTCTTGATCGGTGTCGGTAGATTGTTGTTCTGGGGATACTGCCGTTGGGGGGGTCGGATTTTTGCCTTGTCCTGCTGTGACTGTGGGCAGTAATTTCGCACGTGCCTCAGTGCTCTGCCATCCAGACCGGCGGGAGCGAATTCCGAGGGTTGAGTACTCTGTTCGATGCTGGAATTGTAACATAAGGAGCCTGCGGGTTTGAGTAGCCACCGGGTTGGGTGGTGATATACTTGCGCCGCTGATACAAACCGGAGGCAACATCGCGATGCTGGCATTTTTGGGGGGCACGGGACCCGAGGGAAAGGGGTTGGCTTTACGCCTGGCGATGGCCGGCGAATCGGTTATTATCGGTTCCCGGGACGCCGGTCGAGCCCAGGAAGCCGCCGAAGAGCTGCTGGCTCTGGCTCCCAACGCGAGTATCTCCGGCGCCGTAAACGCCGACGCCGCCGCTCAGTGCGAGGTTGTCTTTCTGACGATGCCTTACAACGGTATGTCGCCCACCATCGAGGGTGTCGGCGACACACTGGCCGGCAAGACGCTGGTAACAGTGATTGCGCCGATGCGATTCGAACGGGGTGTGGGCGCCATCGCTGAAGACGTGGCGGCTGGCTCAGCCGCTCAGGAAGCCCAGGCCGCCGCTCCCGACGCTCGCGTCGTAGCCGCTTTTCAGAACGTGTCCGCCGAGGAGCTGCTGAAGCCCGGCGTCACGCTGGACGAGGACGTGGTTATCTGCTCTGACGATGCCGATGCCAAAGCCACCGTCATGGACCTGACCCGCAAAATTCCCAACCTGCGCCCGGTGGACGCCGGCGCACTGTACAACGCCCGATACGTGGAGCAGATTGCTCCACTGCTGGTAAACATCAACCGAATACATCGAGCGCATTCCGGCGTCAGAATCACCGGCGTGTAACTCCGCTATTTCATCAGTTGCCAATGCACTCTACACAAGGAGATAACGATGCCACGAGCTACTCTTGATTTGCAAAACAGCGCCGACCTGTCTGCCATTGGCGGGCAGTGGCGGTGCGCCCACGGCTTCGTGCCCGGTGAACCGAACGAAGGCATCGTGAGCGAGGCCGATGGTTCTCCCTGCCGCCTGCCCGACTTTGACGATTCCGGTTGGGAAGTGTGCGACGACCTGGGCGCGTGGCGTCGGCAGGGCGTGTCATTCATCTGGTACCGCATCACCGCCAAGTTGCCCGAAACCGTCGGCGGTCGTTCGCTGGACGGCGCCCGCTGCCTGTTCGAATCCTGCATCGACGACTATGGCGAAATCTGGATCAACGGCGAATGCGACCGCGAACGGGCCACCGTACAGGGCTTCAACGTTCCGCAGCGCGTGGTGGTCACCACCGAGCCCAAAGCCGGCGACGAGGTAACCATCGCGATACTGGCGATGAACGGCCCGTTGGCTGCGCCCGGCGGTGCAGTCTTCGTACGTTACGCCACTCTGGCCTTCGAATGGCGGGAAACAGGACGCTAGCGACCACTCTTCCTGTTCCTCTCCGGGCCGGAAAGGGTAGGTTCGAAGGGCGGCTACGCTAGCCAGTCGTCGCCTTCCGGTTCGTCGCCGGCATCGCCTTCTGCTTCGAAGGCGGTGCGGGTGGGATCGTGCTGGTAGCCAAGGGCTACCAGTTGGGCCCGTATCTCATTGGTGAAGGCTTGCACCTCGGTGCTGGCCGGCAGCGTAATTTCCACGACGCCACGACTATTGACCTGAACGCTGCCGGGGTCTTCACGGGACAATTCGACGCTGACCGATTCCCGGTGGATGCCGAAGGCGTCGGTTTCCGAAAACACGACGGCCATGTCGTCCATCGTGATGATGGTAATTTCATCCTCTGGCATCCCGCACCTCCGGTTGGGTACGTTATCGGTTCAGTTGTCGGTTCAGTTGACTGACTAGTCTTGCGGCGGCCATTGAGTGCCACCCTCGGAGGGACGTTCCGCCGCCGGAAGGGCCATCCCATTTGCCACTACCTGCTGGAACTCGCCCAGAATGACCGCACCCCATTCTTTCGCCTTGTTGACCCGGTAGGCAGTGCGCCGCCCGCGAGCTTCCCTCCGGCCCTCCGCTTCGTCGCTGACCGATGCTGCCGCCTGGGCAACCATGGCATCCATGGCGTCGATGGCGGGCACCAGCGAGCGGGCGGTCTCGATGAACCTGGCGATCTGACCCATCTCTTCATCAAGCACCACGAACACCGGAACCGTACCGGCCCGGTGCTCCGGCAGGAAGCTGTTGGACAATTCCAGCTCGTCGTCGCGGTTGAATACGCTAAGCTGGATGTTGTCCGAAGCATCGGCCAGCCGCAGCACGGCCGGCGTGGTCGACATGGCATCGCCGCACCAGTCAGAGGTGAACACGGCCAGGCGCACCGGTTTCTCCAGACCATTGAAGTAGTCGAGCACCGCAGCGGGAATCTCGGTACCGGCGTGTATCTGAATAAATGGATCCTTGTTGACCTTGATCGATTCGATGTACTGCTCAGTCGTCATGCCCTGAGCCAACTTTTCAGCTGTCAATTCCATTGGTGCACCTCATCCTGGTTGGCCAGCCGCATTTTGCCCTTGTTGCCGGCCAGTGCTAAAATCGTCGTTGGATACTGGATACTACCACCCGCCGGGTGCGCGGGTCGAGGGGAGCCGCCTGTTGACTAACGATCGTTCGGGAGTGTACCTGAAATACGCGCTGTTTTGCCGGGATACCGCGGAGGGCGACGGGGACGACCTGAGCTGCACCGGAATTATCGACCTGGTGGACATTGAGATGCCAGCTGAACCCCCTACCGGCGACGCGCCCCGGGTGCTGGCCGACGTGGATGTACAACTGGTGTTTTGCATCGCCGGCGCCAGCCCCGGTGAACACACGTTGGAAATCAGCATCCGCGCCCCTGGCGCCAGCCTCTCCAGCCCGCCGCCGCAGCAAACGGAGTGGGAGGATGGGGTTTTCTTCCAGCGCTGGATCAAGCCGTTCCGCATCCCGGTAACGCGGCTGGGTCGCCATGTGGCTGCCATCGCTTACGACGGAATGCCGTTGGGCGAGGCCAGCTTTTTGGTACGGCTGAGGCCCTAGCTGCACCGAAACCGTTCAGCGATAGCCAGGTTCATTAGTTCCCCCCACTCGCCCTGAGCGTGTCGCCGGGCCGCTCGCCCTGGCCCTCTCCCACCAAAGGATAGCAGCGTAGGCCAAACAGCAGGGGCGACGCATCCGTCGCCCCTGCCTTTGGATAAACTTACCGCCGCTACGCGATCACCGCGCGCGCTACGTTCCATCGCGATTGCCAGGTATGCAGGACTACTGCTCCCAAAGCGCTTCCAGGACGGCGCCCGGGTTCATTGGCAGGCTTTCCATGCGTGCGCCGGTGGCCCGGGCGATGGCGTTGCCGATGGCTGCCATCGGAGGCACCAGTGACACTTCGCCGACACCCCGCACACCCAGCGGGTGCCCGGGGTTGTGCACCTCCACGATAACCGTATCAATCATCGGCAGATCCAGCGCGGTGGGCATCCGGTAATCCAGGAACGACGAGTTGAGCATCTGGCCGTCGTCGCTGAAGAAATATTCTTCGTTGAGCGCCCAGCCGATGCCTTGAACCGCGCCACCCTGGATCTGTCCTTCCACGTAGCTGGGGTGGATGGCTTTGCCGCAGTCCTGAATAGCCGTGAAGCGCAGCACGTCCACCTTGCCGGTCTCGGTGTCCACCTCCACGTCGGCTACGTTGATGGCAAAGGCGTTGCCCACACCGCCCGGGTTGGCTGTGGCACGCCCAACCACCGGGCCGCCGGTACCGTTCAGCCGTCTTGCCAACTCGTCGAAAGTCAACCGCAGGGCATCATCGGACCGGTGCGCCAGTGTGCCGTCTTCCTGGTATTCCACATCTTCTACGGGAACGTCCCAGATGCGAGCGGCGCGTTCGATCAACTGGCGGCGCACATCCTCGCCGGCCTGGTAAACGGCTGTACCCATCTTGAAGGTTACGCCGCTGCCTCCTGCGCCGCTGCTGTAACCGATGCTGTCGGTGTCGACGATGGACGGCTTAATCCGTTCCGCCGGCAGACCGAGCACCTCGGCGATGTGCATGGCCATGACCGCGCGGGAACCGCCAATGTCGGGCGAACCTTCAATCAGGCTGACGGTACCGTCTGGCATCACGCTGGCAACGGCGCTGGCGGGGCCGGTGCCGTTGAACCAGGCGCCGGCGGCGATGCCGCGTCCAGTGACCCGTCCGGGACCGGACGGCGCTGGCACCGGAGCGGCCAGGTGGGGGTGCTCTTGGGCAGCCTGCAGGATTTCCACCATCCCAATGCGACGGAAAACGGGCCCGGCAACCTGGCGGCTGCCCTCTTTGGAAGCGTTGTTCAACCGAAATTCCACCGGGTCAACGCCCAGCTTCTGGCACAGCTCGTCGATGGCCTGTTCAGCAGCGAAGGACGCCACCGGAGACCCGGGGGCCCGGTACGCCGCGGCTTTGGGTACGTTGGTAACCACATCGTAGCCCTCCACGAAACCGTTGGGAATCTCGTAGGGGGCGAACATGGTGCGGCAACCGCTGGGTACCGGCGAGCCGGGGAATGCGCCCGCCTCGTACACCAGGGATGCCTGAGCGGCGACGAAACGGCCGTCCCGTGTGCCGCCAACCTTGACCTTGATATGACTCCCCGAGGTGGGGCCGGTGCCCGTAAAAACCTCGGTGCGCGTCATGGCAATTTTCACCGGGCGGCCGGTCTTGCGAGCCAGCGCGGCGACCACCGGCTCAAGGTAGCAACCACCTTGACCCTTGCCGCCAAACCCGCCGCCGATCTCCATCGGGACAACGTTCATCTGCCCCACCGAGATGCCCAGAATGCGGCTGGTGTGGTCACGCAGGGCGAAGTGCCCCTGGCTGCTGGCCCAGATGGTTACGGTGTCATCGTTGTTCCAGCGCGCAGTAGCAGAGTGCGGTTCGATGTAACCCTGATGAACGGGCCGAGTGTGGTACTCACGCTCGACGATTTCGTCGGCCTCGGCGAATCCTGCTTCGATATCGCCCAGGGTAAACTGGAAATGGTTCGACACGTTGGAACCGTCTCCGGTTTCGCCCTCTGCCCAACCGCCGGCGCGCATCGCCGGGTTGGTCAGGCTCACCAGACGTTCGTGGATGATGGGAGCGCCGGGAGCCATCGCTGCATCGGCAGTCATCGCCGGGGGCAGCACTTCCCAGTCCACATCAATCAGCTCCATGGCCTCTTCGGCAAGGTGCGGCGAATCGGCGACGATTGCTGCCACCGCGTGGCCCCGATACAACGCCTTTTCCCGAGCCATCACGTTGCGGCTGTAGAAACCATAGTTGACCGTTGAACCCTCTTCCTGGTCCTTTATTTCAGCGGACACGTCTGGGAAGTCAGCGCCGGTTACCACCGCATGAACACCCGGCAACGCCAGGGCGCGGCTGGCGTCGATACCCTTGATGCGGGCGTGGGCGTGGGGGCTGCGCAGGATTTTGCCGTGCAACATTTCGGGAAGATGAATATCGGCCGCGTAGCGCGCGCGACCCATCACCTTGTCGGGCCCGTCGTGGCGAATGGGGCGCGTCCCCACCACACGATAGTCATGATCCGGGTCAACAAGAACGATGTTAGGTTTGTAATCAAGCATATGGAGCGTCCTCCTGAGCGACGATTGCGGGGCGATTGATGGCCGTAATTTACCACAATACGGTCGGCGACGGGGGCCGCACTCAACCTGACCCTCTCCCCATCAAGCAGGGGTCGGCGGGTATGACTGAACGTGAGGCAGACATCCTCTTTCCAGCGTGCCCGGCAATTCGACCGTGAGCCGGCAACAATGCGCCGGCGATGCCAAGTCCCCTGCGTCCCGGCCAATCCTCACGAGCCGCTATCCTTTCCTGCGGGAGGAATGCCGAAAATGAGGGTCGACCCTCGCCTACCGGAGCAACCACCAAAACGTCTCTCACGCGTACCCACTCTGTCATTGCGAGCGTAGCGCGGCAATCCCGTCGGCATAGCAACGGCGGTTCGCACACGTATGTTCAACCTCTTCGAGATTGCCACGTCCCTCGACGAGCTCGGGATGAGCGGACGCTCTTCGCAATGACGGATTAAGTGGGTACGCGTGAGCCAAAACGGGTGCGTTGACGCTTCGCGGCGTCGGTGTCTATAATTTCGCTGATTATTTGCGGTTTGTTGAGGTATTGTGCGCCATGGATTTGAAAACAGGACAGCGTTATGTCGCCCCGGGTGGGGCCGAGATGATCGTCAGCAAGGCCAGCGGGACGGGGGAGTTGACGGACGGGGACATCCCGCTGCAAATCAAGGGCGCCAGCGTCGACTTTGCAGGCGCCGCGCCAGCCGATGACGCTCCGGAGGTTACGATGGGCAAACGGCTAACCTCACCGGACGGCAGCGTGTCAGTCCTGGTTACCAAGGCCGGCAAGTGCGACCTGCGCCTGGACGGAGAACCAATGGAGTTGCAGGAAGCGAAACAGTTGCCGTCGTCCGATTGATTCGTCGACTCTTGAGGTATGCTGCGATTCGGGCGGGCCTATGGCTCGCCCTTCGCTTGTCTCGCAGCGGGTTTTCCACCCTCTCGCGTATTGCTCGACTTTGTACAAAAGCTAGATAAATTATAAGAACAGGGTAAGCTCGACCAAATCACCAAAAGAGGTCGAGTATGCCCACCCTGCCCGCAGTCATAGTAACCCTGCTGCTGCCCTTTGAGCACCTGTTTGACCCCAGGACCTGGCGCAAAGCCCAACTCCTGGCCATGGGAGCGATCCTGTCTCCCGGCAAACGCACCGTGTCCTCCGCCCTCAACATCCTGGGGATTGGGCAGCACGGCGACTTCGCCATCTATCACCACGTGCTCAACCGTGCCCGATGGTCGCCGCTGCAACTGAGCCGGGTGCTGTTGCTGCTGGTGGCCGGGCGCCTTGGTTCATCCACCGAGCCGTTGGTGTTCGGCATTGACGAGACGGTGGAACGACGCTGGGGCCGGAAGATTGCGGCCAAGGGACGGTATCGGGATCCGGTGCGGTCCAAGGACGACCAGGTGGTGATGACCCCCGGATTGCAATGGGTGAGCCTGATGTTGCTGACGCGTATCGGATGGGCGGGTCGACACTGGGCGCTACCGTTTTTGACCGCGCTGGTGGTGTCGGCCCGCTACGACCGGCGCAAAGGCCGCCGGCACAAGACGGTCACCGACTACGCCCAGCAGATGCTGGTCTGCCTGCGCCGGTGGCTGCCGGACCGGGACCTGGTGGTGGTGGCCGATGGCGGCTACGCCAAGCGCGAGTTCCTGCGGCATTGCCAGAGTATGTCAAAGCCGATTGTCGTCGTCACCAAACTGCGCAAGGACGCATCCCGGTACCAGCCCGCGCCACCGCGGCGGCCCGGCCAGATCGGGCGGCCCCGGGTGGTCGGCGCGCGATTGCCCAGTCCCACGGCGGTGCTGGACGATCCCGCTACACAATGGATTCCCTACCGCGCCACCGGTTCCGACGGCAGTACCGCCATGGTCGAGCTCGCTTCGGGCGTGGCGCTGTGGTACCACGGCGGGCCGCCGCGCCTTCCCCTACGTTGGGTCGTCATCAGATACCTGGAGGAGCGCCGCGGGCCCTATGCTTTGCTATGCACCGACACCGAGGCGGAACCCCTGCGGATACTGCAGTGGTATCTGCTGCGCTGGCAGGTCGAGGTGACCTTTGAGGAGCTGCGGGCTCACCTGGGCGTGGAAACCCAGCGCCAGTGGTCGGAACGAGCCATCGCCCGAACCACCCCCGCGCTCTTTGGCCTGTTCAGCGTGGTGACGCTGGCAGCGGATATCCTGATCGAACAGCGTGGCGGCATGGCGCCGCGCACCGCGGCGTGGTATGACAAAACCAGCCCTTCCTTCGCCGACGCCATCGCCCTGGTCAGACGACACCTCTGGGTGCAGCAGGGAACTTTTATGCCGTCCGAGCGCGAGCACGAATCGATAAAAGTCCCGCGCCTCTTGTACCACAGGATGCTCGACACGCTAGCCTATGCCGCTTGATTGTACAAAGCCGAGGCGTATTGGGGAGTGGGATTTCACCCTCACCCTAGCCCTCTCCCATCGAGGGAGAGGGGATGCAACCGATTGGGCCCGGGCATCGCATCGCGGTTCCAACTAACCGAGTTCTCTCCGACCGGGAGAGGGGATGCAACCTACTGACCCCGGGCATTACGCTACAGGCAAACCGCCCCTCTCCCACCGGGAGAGGGGTTGGGGTGAGGGTAGTCCCAGCAGCACAATTTGCCGCGACCTAAAGGAAGTGCGGTATCACATACTTCCCGAACAGGCGGATGCTGTTCATTATGTTGCTGTGGGGCAGGTTGCCCATCTGCATGAAGCACAGAATCTGATCGACGCCAGCCTCCCGGTATTTCTCGATGGTCTTGATGACCGTCTCCGGGCTGCCCATTGCGAACGCGCCGGACTCAATGTGGTCGTCGGCGGTTTTGTTGACGCGTTCCGTCTGCACCGCATCAACGGCAAAGCGGTAGCTGTCGGGCACTTCACGACCCTGCCAGGGACTGTAAAGGTCTTCAGCCTTGGCCACGAACCACTCACCCTCGCGGGCGGCCGCATCGTAGGCTTCCTGGTCGGTGTCCGCAACGTGCACTATGCACAGCGCGGCGATGTTGTCGTTGATCATGCTGCCGATGGGATGTGCGTCCTTGAGGGCCTCGCGGTAAATCTGCACCCGCTCAACCAGTTGCTCGTGCCCGCCCAGGTTGAAGCACAGCACCCCGATTCCCAGATCGCCCGCCTCCCCGAAGGATGTGGGCTGGCTGCACGCCATCCACATAGGCGGATGGGGGTCCTGCACTGGCTTGGGGATGACCGAGCGCGGCGGGACGTTGTAAAACTCGCCGGCGTGGGAGAAGGGGTCTTCCGTCCACATCCGGGGAATCATGCCGATGGCCTCGCGCCATTGGGCCTTGGTGGTTTCGGGGTCAACCTCGAAGCCGTCCATCTCGATGAGCGTGGTGGAGCGACCAGTGCCCAGATCCATACGCCCGTCGCTGACGATGTCGAGGACGGCGGCGCGCTCGGCCACGCGTACTGGATGGTTGTAGGCTCCCGGCAACAGGGCCACGGCATGGCCGATGCGGATGCGCTTGGTGCGCTGGGAGATGGCGCCGTACAGCACTTCCGGAGCGGAACAGTGGGAAAACTCCCGCAGGAAATGATGCTCCACCGTCCAGAAGTAGTCGAACCCCACGTCATCGGCCAGCTCAACCTGGGCCATCACCTGCTTGTACCGTTCCGCTTCGATGCCAGGATAATGCGGTTCCGGCACCTGAATTTCGTACATCAATCCGAATTTCATTTGGTTTGCTCCTCGGTGCAGAATTGGTTAATGGAAGTCTCGAACCGCTCATTGTTGACAACGGCGGGTTACCTTATAGGATTCATTGGCGCATGTTATCACACGGGGAAATTGGCCATACCCGATATAATGGGTGAGTATTAAATTATTCCCGGAGCCGTCTTATGCCCGAAGACTTAGTCAGCATTGCCAAAAGCCTGGTTCCCGATATTGTGGCAAACGTGGACCGGATTGATGCCGAGTGCCAACTGCCTGCCGAACTGGCCGCAAAAATGGCGCAGCATCGTTTGTTCTGCCTGTATGCGCCGCAAGGGCTCGGCGGCCCTGAGGCGGACCCGCTCACCGCTTTTGAGGTGGTTGAAGCGATATCCCAAGCGGACGGTTCTGCCGGCTGGTGCGTTTTCAACGGTAGCGCGGTTACGTCGGCAATTGCACGTTTGCCCGTGGCGGCAGCCAAAGAGATATTCGGCGACCCGCCAGCCATTCTGGGGTCCGGATCCGCCCGGCCCGAAGGTACTGCCACTATTGCCGACGGCGGCTACATCATCAACGGACGCTGGAACTACTTGAGCGGCATCGACCACTCCACGGCGTTGTTCCTCAACTGCCAGCTTATGGATGCCAACGGCCCGGCCCTGAATGATGACGGCAGCCCGATGACTCGCGTGGCGGTAGTCCCCGTATCTGCGGGCGAGGTAATCAACACCTGGACTACGCTGGGAATGCGTGGAACGGCCAGCAACGATTGCGCATTCTCCAATGTTTTCGTGCCAACTCGGCATACCTATACCCGGGGCGACGCGTCGTATCACCAGGGGGCGCTATACGATCCGCCGCAGACGGCGATACTAATTAGTTGGACGCCTGGCGGCAGCCAACGCTCTCGGCATGGCCCGTGGCGCGATGAACGCCTTTACCGATTTAGCCACGGGTTCTGGCACTACCGATTCCAGGATGCTGTTGCGAGACCGCACATACGTCCAGATCGCCGTGGGTGAATGCGAGGCGATGCTGGACGGCGCGCGCACTTACGTGCTGGACGCGGTGGGGAAGATGTGGCGCGCCCAGATCGACGGGCAGCCGGATTTGGCGGACACAGCGGTGCGGGCCAGGCTGGCAATCACTCGCGCAATCCGCCAGTCGGTGACAGTCGTGGATCAACTGTTTAACGTCGCCGGCACCAACGCTATCCACCGGTCGGTAGGGCTGGAACGGTTTTTCCGAGACCTGCACGTGAGTGGGCAGCACATCTCCGGCCTGCCGTCCAACTACGAATACGGCGGTCAGACGCTGATGGGGGCGACCGCACGGGCGTCTCTGTACACGTGAGGCCCGTTGATCTGTACCCACGCCCAAAGGTGGGGAGGGGATTGTTTACTTGGGGAATATGCGCCGATACACTCCGGGCGAGCCCGATTCGTGGACCATGTGGGGCCGCACTTCGTTGGTCCAAACGGGGGTGACGGCGGTGCGCCAGTTTTCCCAGCCCTCGCTTTCGGCCACCGCCAACGACTCCATCTCGTGGACCGTGGCGTACTTGGGCTCGCCCATTACCGCCTGAAAACGTCGGGCGCGTATGTAGCCTGGAATGTCCAGACACAAGGGCAGCCGTTCGTTGTTGTAGGCTTCGTTCCAGCGATCTTCCAGGTGGTCAGGCACCGACATGCGCCCCACCAGAATTACCGGCGACATTTCCGCCTCGCCCGTATCCTCCGATAGTTCCGCCGGATGGACGCGACGGTACAGGTTGCGCACGTACTCGGTCCCGATGACGCTGGGCGACATGCGCCGCGACCATTCGGTGGGCTCGTTAAGCCACTTCTGCCATTCCTCTGAGTACCAGGCCTCGTGAGAATCGAGCTCGTAGCATGCCAGATACCTGGGGCCGCCCTGCACCGCCTTGTAACGCGCCGCGTCCAGCACGCCCGGTATGGACAACCGCTCCGGGATGTGCTCCTCGTTGTACCAGCGGTTATACTCCTCGTCGTGCTCCGGCGCCACGTCGCTGAACACCAGCAGCAGTCCGTCGCCCTTCCTCTTCGCCGTCATGGATCACTCCTTGGTTGGGTGAGAGTTCGTTGCCCGGCCCGCTACGGCACCAGCATGGCACGGGTGATTTCCGTCTGGCGTTGGCTCCACTCCGCCGCCTCGAATGCCTCGTTAACATCGGCCAGCGGGAAGGTGTGGGACACCAGCTTGTCGAAGGGCAGCTTGTCCTGGTTGCGAACCAGGAAGTCCAGCAGTTCGGGCAACAGCGACGGGCGATACATCAGGCTGCCGACGATGTTCTTGCCCTGCAGGAGCTTGGAGGGGTCGATTGACACTTCCTGCCCGCGCACAATGTCACCAATCTCGACGAAGGTGCCGCCGTTGGACAGCATGTCGATACCCTCTTTGAGCAGGTCGGCGCGGCCCACCAGTTCCATCACCACGTCGGCGCCGCGACCGCGGGTTAGCTCGCGAACCCGTCGCACCCGGGTTTCCGGCGTGTTGAATTCCTCAATGTTGATGGTGTCGTCGGCGCCGAACTCTTCGGCCAGCGCCAGGCGGTTCTCCAGCCGATCGAGCACGATGACGCGATCCGCGCCGCGCTCCTTGGCCATGGCGGTGGCGTGCAACCCGAGGCCGCCCGCGCCCATGATAACCACCGACTGACCGTGGCTCATGTTGGCGCGTTCCAGTCCGGTGGTTACCGTGCCCATCGCGCAGTTCACCGGGCCCAGGATGTTGTCGGGCAGTTCGTCCGGCACACGGAAGAAGGGGTGGCGCGGCGGCAGGTAGAGAAAGTCGCCGTAGGTTCCGGTGAAATAGGGCCAGTTGCCGGCGGCGGGATACTGGCGGTTGGCGCACCAGTTGGTGTTGCCGCGCAGGCACATATGGCAACGGTAACAGGGGAACACCGCGGCGTAGATAACCCGGTCGCCTTCTTTGACATCGGTGCCATAGTAGTCGGCGGCAACGCCGTCACCCAGGTGTTCGATGACGCCGGTACCCTCGTGTCCCATGACACGCCCGGTCTCCGGCAGGGGCGAGTGTTCCTGGGTCTGGTCGCCGCGCCAGGTGTGCAGGTCGGAACCACAGATGCCGGCTTGCGTCATCCGCAGCAGCACTGCGCCGGGTTCGGGTTCGGGGACATCGTACTCCTGGATTTCAAAGGGTTTGCCGTACTCCTTGACGACTACAATGCGTCCTTTCATCGCCGTTCCCTCCGTTAACTTCGTGCGTCCTTAAATTGGGCAGTGGTTATCGCCATTTGCGGTATCGTAGCACACCGGCGACGTTTTTACATTGGCCCAATCACTGGGTCGAAGCCGTCGAGCAGTCCGCCCGACGACCGCCTCCCATTGGCGCCGATACGCTGTTGGCGCTTCCTCCGCATGGTCAATCGAACGGCCTTGATTACGAACGTGGATGCGATGACAACCGGGGGCTTTGATGCTATGCTATCGCTTGGAGTTCAGATACTGCTTATGAAGATTGCTGTTGGGTCTGACCACGCCGGTTTTGAGTACAAGACGAAGTTGCTGGCTTTGCTGGCGTATTTGGGACACGAGGGCGTTGATTACGGGGCCTACTCGGATGAGGCCACGGACTACCCGGCATGGATTCGCCCGGTTGCCCAGGCGGTAGCGTGCGGTGAAGCCGATCGCGGAATCGTGCTTGGCGGTTCCGGTAACGGCGAGGCAATCGTGGCCAACCGTATCGCCGGAGTGCGCTGCACGTTGTGCTGGAACGCCGAATCAGCTCGTTACGCCCGGCAACACAATGATTCCAACGTGCTGTCGATGGGACAGCGGTTGGTGTCCTGGGTAACGGCTTGCGAAGTTGTGGACGTGTGGTTGTCCACCGAGTTCGAGGGTGGACGCCATCAGCGCCGGATCAGCCAGATAGACGATTAGGCGCGGGTGACTTTGCCCCGTAGGCGGTTTCGGGGGGAACTCCCTCACCCCAGCCCTCTCCCACAAGGGGAGAGGGTGTGAATTTGCGAGCCCGGCGACCCTCCCTCTCGCATGTAGGAAGGGTGTCTTCAGTCTGCGGCGGGAACCGGCTGGGGGGTAAGAGCGTCAGCGACGCCGATCATACTGTCTCGATTTACCAGGCTGGCCAGTTCGTCTTCGTTCATGCCATCGGTGCCGGCGGGTCGTCGCGGTAGCACCAGGTAACGCAGGTCGGCGGTACTGTCCAGCACTCGTACTTCTGCATCCTCCGGAGGCGTGGCGCCAAAATCGGCCATGACACCCCGGGGGTCGCGGACGGCGCGGGCACGGTAGGCCAGGCTCTTGTACCAGTCGGGCGGGCGGCCCAGCAGCATCCGGGGGTAGCACGAGCACAGTGTGCACACGACCAGGTGGCGCCGGTCGTCAGTGTTTTCGACCACGGCCAGGTGCGGTGTGTCCTCCGGCAGGCTGAACCCCAACTCCGCGAGAGCCGCGCGCGGACCGGACAGCAGGCGGGCCTTGAACTCGGTATCAGTCCAGGCACGGGCGACGACGCGGGCGCCATCCGCCGGTGTACGGGCGTCCATCAGGTCAACCTGCCGGCCAATCTCTTCCGCGCTGATTAGACCCTTCTCGATGAGCAATGCCTCGATGGCAACCGAGCGGAGCGCCACTTCGCTCATGGGCTGGTCTTCCGGCGCGGCTCCGGGATGCAGGTGGTCGTGATCATCCGTTTGGTGGGTGGTCATAAGGTTCCTCACACGTTCATGGATAATGCCGTGATTTCTGGACCCAGTCGGTCAGGCCGATTCCAGCCAGTGCTGGTAAACGTCGACTTGTAGCGTATCCGCAGGGTTGCCGGCGTAATCGGGCCACAGGTCGGTCTGCCGCAGCTCGACGCGGTAGAGGGGTTGACGGGGCAGGCCGTCGCCGCCGTGGGCCAGGGACTCCGGGTTGGGGTAAACGCCGCACAGCGCGGCCACGGTGCCGGTGTGTCCCTGGATATAGGCCGGCGTGCGGAAATGGTGCGCCGGCGAGCCGGTACGGATCCGGACGACCGCGCCATCGGCGTAGCGCACCGGTTCGGATGCTGCGTTGGTGCTCATGGCTCGCCTCGCCTACAAACCCTGCTCGCGCAGTTGGGCGGTTTTGGCGTCGATTTCGTCGGCGGACAGGATGCCCTTCTCTATGAGCAGGATTTCCAGGGCGGCTGTCCACTTCTCGTAGTAGGACAAGACCTCATAACGCTCGGGCGGCAGGCTCTCGATGGCGCGTCGCATCTCATCGGTGGTGCGGATGCCCTGCGCTCCCAGTGCCTGATGCACGGCATCAACGCGCCGTTCCCAGTCGCTGAGGATGTGCTCCTCGTGGGCGATGGGCGTGTCATCAGGCCATCCGCCGCGGTCATGTACTGCTGGCATGGTATTCGTGCTCCTTGCGCCCTCACCCCAACCCTCTCCCATCAAGTGAGAGATGGAAGGTCGGTCAGTTTTGCTCCCACATCTGGGCCAGGTCGATGGCGCGCATGAATTTTACGTTGGGGAAGGATTTGATGTACTCGATGAGGCGTTCGAGCATCAGCAAGCGACCGGGCCGGCCGATGTATTGGGGGTGCATGGTCAGGTTGAAGCAGCGTCCGTAACGATAGATGCCGCGGAACTCGGCGGCCCAGCTATCGAATACCTCATCGGGATTGCGCATGGGGCCCATGCGATTGGCCGATGGCGCGTAAACGAAGTGGGGTGCATCATCAAGCAGCCAGTGGATGGGCAGTTCCACCAGCTGACGCGGTGGGTCGCCGCCCGAGACGAAATAGGGCGCGTCATCCCCCATCAGGCTGCTGTCATAGGTGAAGTTGTGCTTCGCCAGCAGGTCCAGCGACACCGGGCTAAGCTCCCAGCTCGGCGAGCGGTAACCAACGGGCGCGTCACCGGTCAGTTCACCGAGGATGCTGATACCCCTGATGAGCACCTCCTCCTCCTCGGTCGGCGTCATGGTGGCCGGCGGTTCGTGGAGATAGCCGTGGTGCGCCACTTCATGCTGGCGGTCGGCAATGTCACGCACCAGGTCGGGGTGGGTTTCGGCGACCTGCCCGGGAATATAGAAACTGGCCTTAATGCCCTGCGCGTCCAGCATATCCAGGATGCGCGGCGTGGCAACGCTGGGACCGTACTCGGCCATGGACAGCAGGCTGGGGTAATTGGCAAAGTCGGCGTTGCGGCGCAACCAGGACGACACCCCGTCCACATCGAAGGTTATCAGGGCAACGCACTGAATGTCGTCGGGCCAGATGTCAGACATATCAAGATTCCTTGCGGTGGCCGTTCTGAGCGGTGGGCGGTAGCTCGTCAAAAGCTTCGCCCCGGGCTTGGGCAGCCTCGCGGCGGGCCAGCCATTCCTGCCATCGGCGGTTCATCTCGGTCTCACCGTCGGCGAAGCCCTTGCGGCGAATTCGCCGTTTGAACAGCTCACCCAACATCCGGTTTCCTCCTTCGACGGCAATGGCGCTGAAACCCACGCAGACCGCCATGCTAGATCCGCCTTTCGCGCCGATGAGTTCCAATATCTGGTGCCAGGTCGCGTCGTTCCCAACGGCCACGACACCATTATAGACTCTCGCCCCCAACAAAAGCAGCGTCGACCCGCTGAAGACGCCCAAGTGCCAACCCAAAAGATCGGCGGGTATGCTGCTCAGCGAAACACGGTCATCTCGAGCAAATTCGTCGGTCGTCCGCGGTGTCATGCTGCCGTGGATTCCACCATCATGCCTCCCTCTCCGGCGATGGGAGAGGGGATTCGCCCATTATGGCGCCGGTATCGTATCGAATCCGGTATATGGGCGCAGTGGTTCCGGGATTATGACCGAACCATCCGGTTGCTGGTTGTTCTCCAGGATTGCGATCATTACCCGGGGCAGCGCCAGGCCGGAACCGTTCAGAGTGTGGACGAATCGCGGGCGTTCGCCGGCAGCCGGACGGTAACGCACGTTGGCGCGCCGCGCCTGAAAGTCGGTGCAGTTGGAACATGACGACACTTCCAGCCATTCTCCGGAGCCGGCCGCCCACACTTCAATGTCATATGATTTGGCTGACGGGAAGGATATGTCGCCGGCGCACAACTCCAGGATGCGGTAGGGCAGGCCCAGGCGTTGGCAGACGGTTTCGGCGTTACCCAGCAGTGTTTCCAGCTCGTCAAAGGAGGTTCCCGGCTCGACGAATTTGTACATCTCCACCTTGTTGAACTGATGTACGCGCTTGATGCCGCGGGTGTCGCGTCCGGCCGCCGCCTTTTCCCGGCGGAAGCACGGCGTGTGGGCCACGTAGTACAGGGGCAACTCATCGGCGGACAATATTTCGTCGCGGTGCAGGTTCGTTACCGGCACTTCCGCAGTTGGAATCAGCCACAGGTCATCTTCTTCATCGTGGTACAGGTTGTCGGCGAAGCGGGGCAAGTTGCCAGAGCCTTCCATAATCTCCCGGCGCACGAGGATGGGCAACGCCATCTCGGTGTAGCCATGCTCCTCGCTGTGCAGGTCCAGCATCCACGATATGATGGCCCGCTCCAGGCGTGCGCCACGACCGTTCAGCGTGTAGAACCGGCTGCCCGACAGCTTGACGCCGCGTTGGAAGTCGATAACGCCCAGCTGCTCGGCCAGATCCCAGTGGGGCTGCGGCGCGAAATCGAGCTGGGGCAATTCTCCCCAATGACGCAGTACCCGGTTGGCCGATTCGTCCAGACCGTCCAGCGTGCTAGCGTCAGGCAGGTTGGGCAACTCCATGAGCAGGCCGTTGATCTGCACATCAAGAGTGCGGACGGTTTCTTCAAGGTCGCTGATCTGTTGACCCACGTTGCGCATTTCGGCAACGACGTCATCGGGCGGTTGCTGACCCTGGGCGCGGGCCTGCCCAATCTCCCGGGACACCTGGTTGCGACGGCTCCGCAGGTTGTCGCCGTCGGTTATGGCGACACGCCGCTCTGAATCCAGGGCAATAATTTCGTCGAGGCAATCATCATCTTCGGCGCGGCGCACCAGGGCGGCGCGAACAGCGTCCGGTTCGTTGCGAATCTGTTCCAGGGAAAGCATTCGGCAGAGTTAGCTTATCGGGAATCGTGGTCGTCGTCGGCATCGTTGGAGAGCGCGCGCATTTGCGGAAATAATAGCACATCCCGAATGGTCGCCTGGCCGGTAAGCAGCATGACCAGACGGTCGATGCCAATGCCCAGCCCGCCGGTGGGCGGCATACCATATTCCAGCGCGGTCAGAAAATCCTCGTCGGTGCGGTCGGCCTCGTCATCGCCGTAGGCGGCGCGCAGGTGCTCCTGTTCGGCGAACCGGGCGCGCTGCACCCCTGGGTCGTTCAGCTCGGTGTAGGCGTTGGCGATTTCCATTCCAGCGGCGAAAGCCTCGAAGCGCTCCACGTAACCGGGCTTGTCGGGCCGGCCCTTGGCCAGCGGCGACATATCCTCGGGATAGTCGATGAGGAAGGAGGGCTGAACAAGGTGAGGCTCCACGTACACCGACAGCATCTTGTCGATGAGACGCCCACGAGCTTCCCGGGGCGCTGGATCCAGACCCATTTCGGCGGCCTTGCCGATGAGGGATTCCGCGTCGGGATACTGGTCGATGTCCACGCCGCAGCGGCGGTGAATCTCCTCGGGCAGCGATAGGCGCTGCCAGGGCGGCGTGAAGTCGATAAAGCCCTCTCCGTAGGGAACCCTCGGAGAACCGTGCAGGTCGATGGCGAGCGTGGACACCAGGGATTCCACCATCTCCATAACATTATTGTAGTCGGCGTAGGCTTCGTATGATTCCAGCAGGGTGAACTCGGGGTTGTGATCCTGGTCGATGCCTTCGTTGCGGAACACGCGGCCAATTTCGTACACTTTGTCCAGCCCGCCCACGATGAGTCGCTTCAGGTAAAGCTCCGTGGCGATGCGGAGGTACAGCTGCATATCAAGGGCGTTGTGGTGGGTGATGAAAGGTCGAGCGTGGGCTCCGGCGGGAATGGGCACCAGGATGGGTGTATCAACTTCAACGAACCCGCGGTCATCCAGGAACCGGCGTATGCCGCTGATGACCCTGCTGCGCTGCACGAAGGTATCGGCGATTTCCGGATTGGCAATCAGGTCCAGGTAGCGCTGGCGGTAACGGGTTTCCACGTCGCGCAGGCCGTGCCACTTCTCGGGAAGGGGACGCATCCCCTTGGCCAGCATGGTAATGGTGGTTGCCTCAACGGTGGGCTGCCCAGTACGTGTGCGCATCATGTTGCCGCTAATGCCCAGAAAGTCTCCGATGTCCAGATCAGGCAGCAGGGAGTAATCGTCGCCCAACACGTTCTGACGCAGCATGGCCTGCACAGTGCCGGAGGCGTCTCTCAGGTCCAGGAAGGCGGCGCGCCCCATCACCCGCATCGACGTGATGCGTCCGGCCAGCACCACGGGGTCGGCAGAGCCCAAACGGTTGGCGGTTTCAGCCGCCTCAAACCGCGCTATCGCTTCCGTCGCGGTGCAGTTACGCTCAAACCGGGGCGGATAGGGGTCGATGCCACGTTCGTGGATACGGCCCAGCTTAACCCGGCGGCTCTCCAGGTTGGCCTCAAGGCTCCCCAGATTATCGGGCTGGTCTGCGGTTGGTGGCAGTTCTGGTTCGGGCACGGGATGACGTGGGCGGTTATCTGTTGGCGGGCGGGATCTGGCGTTAGCTTACCGAGATAATTTTTAGCTTGCTCTTGCCATTGGGAATCTGTATTTCGGCAATGTCGCCGGCGCGTTTGCCCAACAAACTCTTGCCGATTGGGGACACATGGGAGATTTTCCCCTGGGCAGGGTCGGATTCCAACGAGCCGGTTATCTGGTACTGCATCTGTTGCCCGTTTTCGCGTTCCACTGTGACCCGACCCCACATCGCCACGACGCCAGGTGGACTGTCGTCAGCGTGCTCAAAGTCGCCAATGACCGCGTTGTTAATCAGGCTCTCCAGGGAGCGGATTTTGCCCTCCACATAGGCGAAGTCCTGATTGGCGACATCCTGCTCGCCGTTGTCATCGCTGCCGCCGCGGGTTCGCGCAGCGTTCATCTGCTCGGCGATGGCCGGCTTTCTGACGGTGCGGAGTTGGTCCAGCTCCGCCGTTAGCTCATCCAGCTTGCCTTGGGTCATATGCTGTGGTTGCGGCATCTGGCCACCGCCTAGAATCCGACATAGAGAGACGGGAGCGGTCAAAATCGACCTACTCCCTAGCATTAAATTATAAGGCTGACCTCAAAAATTGTAAAGCAAATTTGCCCTCTGGTAACAGTTCAGACTTGGTGAGGTGAATTGGCCGAAGGCGGGTTGCCGAACGCTGGCACGGGTGGCGGTGGTTATGTCATATACAGGGCATGGATACTGAAGTGGACCTGACCACCGTCGACCGCGCTGTCCTCATTGCCATCATCGCCGAGTTACAGGCGGTGATTGAGCGGTTGCAGCGGCGGATTGCCGAACTGGAAGGCCAGGCGAAACCGGGCGGCCCGCTCCGAATGCCCGGCCTCAAGGCGAAATCGGGCCGGAAGCCCCCAGCGCAGCCGGGGCCCCGCAAGCAGCGACGCCACGGCTTCGCCCGCCCGCGCATGACACCGACCCACCGGGTGGAGCACGTGATGGAGAACTGTCCCGATTGCGGCGCCCACCGGTCCGGCGGCTGGATCCAGCGCACTCGGGAGGTCATCGAGCTGCCGGTGGTTCCCGCGCAAGTCACCGAGCAGGTCTACCTTGCTCGGACTTGCCCGGCCTGCCGACGGCGCTGCACACCTCCGGCGGAACTGGGCGGCGTGGTCTTGGGTCAGCAGCGCCTCGGCGTCAACCTGCTCAGCCTGATCGCCACGCTGCGGGAAGAGGGGCGGCTGCCCATCCGCAGCGTCCAGTGGTATCTGGACACCGTGCATCAGTTGCGCCTCAGCGTGGGGGCCATCGTGAGCGCCATCCATCGCACGGCGCAGCGGGCCCAACCGGCAGTGGCCGCGATCCTGGACCGCATCCGCGCCAGCCCAGTGGTCCACGCCGACGAAACCGGCTGGCGTCAGAGCGGGGCCAACGGCTACGTGTGGACTTTCAGCACCCCCACCGAACGCTACTTCCTGCGGCGGGGTCGGGGCAAAACAGTCGTGGACGAGGCGCTGAGCGATGCTTTCTCCAGAGTATTGGTCAGCGATTTCTACGCTGCCTACCACCATTATGACGGCCCCAAGCAGCGGTGCTGGGCCCACCTGCTGCGGGACATCCACGACCTGCGCACCCTCTACCCCGATGCTGCGCCACTGGCCAGGTGGGCCGACGCCGTCCACGGGATTTACGACCGGGCCAAAGCCTGCACTCATCCCCAGGCCAAGCGGCGGCGCACCGCCCAACTGGCCCTGGAACGACAACTGCTGGCCCTCGGCCAGCCCTTCCGGCACGACCCGTCGGCAACCCAGGCCAAGCTGTGCCGACGCATCGAGCGCCACATCAAGGAACTCTTCGTATTCGTGGCCGAACCGGACGTGCCTTCAGACAACAACGCTGCCGAACGCAGCCTGCGCCATCTGGTCATCAGCCGCAAGATCAGCGGCGGCACCCGCTCGGAGCAGGGCACCGAGCGCAAGATGACGCTGGCATCCATCTTCGGCACCTGGCGCGCCCAAGGTCTAAATCCTCTCGCCGCCTGCCGTCAGCTGCTCGTTTCCCCTCTACTCTGAACTGTTACCCGAACGCAGCCTGCGCCATCTGGTCATCAGCCGCAAGATCAGCGGCGGCACCCGCTCGGAGCAGGGCACCGAGAGCAAGATGACGCTGGCATCCATCTTCGGCACCTGGCGCGCCCAAGGTCTAAATCCTCTCGCCGCCTGCCGTCAGCTGCTCGTTTCCCCTCTACTCTGAACTGTTGCGGTGGGACGTAACAGTTCAGACTTGGTGAGGTGAATTGGCCGAAGGCGGGTTGCCGAACGCTGGCACGGGTGGCGGTGGTTATGTCATATACAGGGCATGGATACTGAAGTGGACCTGACCACCGTCGACCGCGCTGTCCTCATTGCCATCATCGCCGAGTTACAGGCGGTGATTGAGCGGTTGCAGCGGCGGATTGCCGAACTGGAAGGCCAGGCGAAACCGGGCGGCCCGCTCCGAATGCCCGGCCTCAAGGCGAAATCGGGCCGGAAGCCCCCAGCGCAGCAGGGGCCCCGCAAGCAGCGACGCCACGGCTTCGCTCGCCCGCGCATGACACCGACCCACCGGGTGGAGCACGTGATGGAGAACTGTCCCGATTGCGGCGCCCACCTGTCCGGCGGCTGGATCCAGCGCACTCGGGAGGTCATCGAGCTGCCGGTGGTTCCCGCGCAAGTCACCGAGCACGTCTACCTTGCTCGGACTTGCCCGGCCTGCCGACGGCGCTGCACACCTCCGGCGGAACTGGGCGGCGTGATTTTGGCTGGACTTTCCGCATTTCAAGCGGCGTAAGCGAGGGAATCGACAAGTCGGTGGTACAGAGCGACTGGGAGTTCCTGCGTATCGGGGTCGACGGCCGACGTTGAAAAACCCTCCGACGCCAGCCACAGGTGGCGTCGCACCAGGGCAATGGCGTCCACGAAGGTCGGCAACGGCTTGTCGTACCAGGCCGCTCGGCGCTGGGTCATGGGGCGCTGTTTTTGCAACCCGTGGGCGGCCAGGGTGGTCCAGGAGAAGATTCCCAGCAGGACGGGCGTGGTGCGGGCGATGGCCAGGTCGGACCACTGGCGTTGGGTTTCCACGCCCAGGTGGGTCCGCACCTCCTGAAAGGTAACTTCCAGTTGCCAGCGCAGGACAAACCATTCCAGGATCTGGGTCGGGTCCGCCGCGGGGTCGGTGCACAGCAAGGCCTGGGTGGCGAAGGAGCCCTGGGGATCTCGGATCAGCACCCAGCGGATGAGGACTGGAGGCTTGCCGGAGCGGTACCAGACCGCCGTTTGCGACGTGAGTTCCACCGTGCGGGTGGTGCCGTCATACCAGGCCACGGCCACGCTGGCCCAAGTTGCCTGGGGCTGGTCGAGGATCGTTTTCAGCGCGGGTCGCCGCGCGCCTTTCAGCGGCGGGCGGCCGTTCTGACCCGGCTGACGGGCTGGCGCTGGCGCATACAGGGCGGCGTCCAGCCGTAGTCTGGCAATGAGGGTAACGGGTTCACGGAGGGATTGGCAGCAGTGGAGCAGGTCCAGCACGGCGTAGCTGTTGTCGCCCACCAGCACCAGTGGACGTTGGGCAGCCAGCGTGGTTCGGCAGGCTCACCATGAGCGGGGTTGCAGGATCATCTGTCGCGCCCAGTCGGTGAGCTTCTTGTGCCGACGTCCCTGCTGTTGGTAGTACCGCGTCGATGGCGCCAGCACGGTGAGCACCGGCAAGGCCCAATGGCGTCCGGCCCAAGGCACGTGGCCCAGCCACATCAGGGAGATCCAGCGCAGGCCGCTGGCCTTGACCAGTTGGCTCCGGCTGGAACGCACCGCGTCGCGGTAGATGCCCCGACCTTTGATCTTGGCGCCGCGACGCCGTTCCAGGGTTTCCCGATTGGTAAAAGGCTCGTATGCCGAAGACCAAGGGGCCATCCCCACCATCAAGGTGCTGGAGCAGCAACACCAAGAGGATGCGCGCCGCTGCACGGGGCGACCACACCGCCCGGTTGAGCACCTCATGGTAGCGGGCGTAATCGCGGTGATCGCTGCGGCCCATGACCCGCAGGGCCGCGGCGACGGTGCGCTGACCCGGGGTCAGGATCGCGCCCACCAGCAGTACCTGGGCTTTTCGCCAGGTCGGGTTGGTAAACAGCGTTGCGAAGGGAATGAGTATGGATACAATGGCATTGGGCAGGGTAAGCATAGCTGGGCCTTTAGTGAGATTTTGGTCAGGCCAGCTTACCCTGTCTTTATACTTTTTCTAAATTATGCGTAAAGTCCAGCTTGGGTCAGCAGCGCCTCGGCGTCAACCTGCTCAGCCTGATCGCCACGCTGCGGGAAGAGGGGCGGCTGCCCATCCGCAGCGTCCAGTGGTATCTGGACACCGTGCATCAGTTGCGCCTCAGCGTGGGGGCCATCGTGAGCGCCATCCATCGCACGGCGCAGCGGGCCCAACCGGCAGTGGCCGCGATCCTGGACCGCATCCGCGCCAGCCCAGTGGTCCATGCCGACGAAACCGGCTGGCGTCAGAACGGGGCCAACGGCTACGTGTGGACTTTCAGCACCCCCACCGAACGCTACTTCCTGCGGCGGGGTCGGGGCAAAACAGTCGTGGACGAGGCGCTGAGCGATGCTTTCTCCGGAGTATTGGTCAGCGATTTCTACGCCGCCTACCACCATTATGACGGCCCCAAGCAGCGGTGCTGGGCCCACCTGCTGCGGGACATCCATGACCTGCGCACCCTCTACCCCGATGCTGCGCCACTGGCCAGGTGGGCCGACGCCGTCCACGGGATTTACGACCGGGCCAAAGCCTGCACTCATCCCCAGGCCAAGCGGCGGCGCACCGCCCAACTGGCCCTGGAACGACAACTGCTGGCCCTCGGCCAGCCTTTCCGGCACGACCCGTCGGCAACCCAGGCCAAGCTGTGCCGACGCATCGAGCGCCACATCAAGGAACTCTTCGTATTCGTGGCCGAATCGGACGTGCCTTCAGACAACAACGCCGCCGAACGCAGCCTGCGCCATCTGGTCATCAGCCGCAAGATCAGCGGCGGCACCCGCTCGGAGCAGGGCACCGAGAGCAAGATGACGCTGGCATCCATCTTCGGCACCTGGCGCGCCCAAGGTCTAAATCCTCTCGCCGCCTGCCGTCAGCTGCTCGTTTCCCCTCTACTCTGAACTGTTACGCCCTCTGTAACTGTTCACGTTTGAGGGGACGGAAACGGTTTGCGGTGGAAATTCCGTGCTTGGTTGTCCCTCCACAAGAGGCCGAATAGTCCCCAGATCCCCGCAAGTCTGAACAGTTACTGCCCTCTCATGCGTACCCGCTTTGTCATTGCGAGGAGCATAGCGACGTGGCAACCTCGATGAGGCTGAACACACGTCGGCGAACCGCTTTTGCTACGACGACGAGATTGCCGCGCTACGCTCGCAATGACACAGGAGGTGCGCATGAGGCCGGGCACGTCGCGCGTACCCCTTTGATCTGTCATTGCGAGGAGCATAGCGACGTGGCAATCTCGATGAGGCTGAACACGCGGCGGCGAACCGCCGTTGCTATGACGACGAGATTGCCGCGCTATGCTCGCAATGACACAGGAGGTACGCATGAGGCCGGGCACGTCGCGCGTATCCCTTTGATCTGTCATTGCGAGGAGCATAGCGACGTGGCAATCTCGATGAGGTTGAACACGCGTCGGCGAACCGCCGTTGCTATGACGACGAGATTGCCGCGCTACGCTCGCAATGACACAGGAGATACGCATGAGGATTTGCCCTAACTATGCGCGCTCTTCCGCAGGCGAGCGTCGAATCAGTTGGTTACAATTCACGCGTCAACGGCATCCCAAATGGAGCGAGGTGCAAACCGTGTTACAGAGGATGATTGGGGCGGCAATGTTCAACTCCGCCACCTACGAGGAGATTGAGGCCGACCGCAACGCGCTGGGTGAAGCCATCCTCGTGGTGGTGCTGGTAACCGTCTGCGGCATCGTGGGCGGCATCATCGACGGATTAATTGGGGGCGGCGGCCTCGGCGGGCTGGTACGCGGGATCATCGTCGGACTGCTCTTCGGTATCGTGCGCTGGGCACTGTGGGTCACGGTGCTGAATTTCGTCGGCGGCAAGATGTTGCGAACCAGCGACACCGAGACGAATTGGTCGGAAATCGGCCGGGTCCTGGGGTACGCCTACACCCCCGGCGTCCTATCGCTGCTGATATTCATCCCGGTGGTAGGGGTAATCTTGTCGTTCGTCGGGATCGTGTGGACATTGGCGGCGGTGGTGGTCGGCGCACGTCAGGCTCTCGACTTCGACAGCACCGGGCGGGCAATTGCCGCGGTGTTGCTGTCAGCCGTAATTGGCTTTATCCCTTGGATTATCGTCGTGGCGATTCAGGGCGCCCTCACCGGTTGATTTCACTGCCGGAGTTGTCGCCACCTTGCGGCGTTTTGATTCGGATTCAATCGTGCGTGCATCCGCGTTGGTACTCGTAGTTTGGTTGCTGAGAGACGGGCGGGATTTGGTGTGGTGACGCCAAACTTCTTTTTGACGTGCTGACGCCAATCACGTAGCATCGGACGCGCAGGGGGCGAGCATGCGAGACAAGTGGGCCATTCGCGAAGATGTCTGGACGGCGCTGGAGACGGCCCGCGTGGTGCGGGGCAAGTCGGTGCACGACAAGATTCCCCATTTCATCGGGTGTGAGGTGGCTGCGTCCCTCGCAACTGAATTGCCTGAATGGGAGGCGGCCCGCGCCATCAAGAGCAACCCCGACCAGGCGCAGCGTCCGTTGCGTCAACTGGCATTGGAGCAGGGCAAGTTGCTCTATATGGCGGTGCCCAGGTTGCGGGACGAACGGGTCTTCATCGAGCTGGACCCAATCCGCCCGGAGGTTGAGCCGGCCAAAGCGGCAACCATATCCGGGGCGTTCCAGGTGGGGCGGCCGGTGTACGTGGCGGAGATGCAACCCATCGACCTGGTGATCTCGGGCTCGGTGGCCGTCAACCGGCAGGGTGTCCGCGTCGGCAAGGGCGGCGGGTACGCCGATCTGGAGTACGGCTTGGCCGCCGCGGCCGGGGTGGTGCATCCAGACACTCCGGTCATCAGCACGGTACACGCCATGCAGGTGCTGGACGAAGACCTGCCCTACACCCAGCACGACGTCCCGCTGGCGGTGGTTATCACGCCGGATGCGATCATCCGTTGCAACGCTGGCGGCGCTGCCCTGCCCAGACCCACCGGCATCTACTGGGACGACCTTGACGACCGCAAAATTCGCTCCATCCCCCTGCTGGCCAGGTTGCGGGCCGAGATGGGCTAGAAGTCTGCCCTCACGCTTCCCCTACCCCGGCGGATACCTTTGCATAACCGTCGTTCCGGCGCAGGCCGAAACCGATGAGCACACCGTGGCAAGTGTCGTCGTCCTCAAGCGGGGAATGCCGCGTCGCCTCGCTCTTCCCAATGACAGGCTACGCAAAGGCCTGCCGCGGGGGAAGGGGATTGAATGGATCACAGCAGGACGGCTGCGCTTCGGCTTATCAGCAGGATGCCAACCACCAGCAGGGTTACACCCATTGTCAGGAGGAGCAGGTTCAGGTTGACCTTGCCGGTCAGGTTGGCCCCCAGGTAACTACCCACCATTGCCGGGGCTCCCATCATCACCAGCAGTACCCAGTCTACCTGGCCGTAAAGGACGTGTCCGACCCAGCCAGCGGCTCCCATCACGAAGCCGATGAACAGATTTGTTCCGGCAGCGATGCGAGGATCCACGCGCAGGATTCTCACCAGGGCCGGCAACCGAATGCTGCCCAGGATCAGGCCGACCGCTCCGCCCAGCATTCCTACGGCGAATCCAATTACGCCCTCCGATGCCACGCGTTTGGGGGTGAAAAGGCCCGGTGAACCTTCCAGACCGTCGCCGAACAGGGCGCCGTCGGTACGGCCGGTCCGCATCCGGTTGCGGGCGATAATCAGGAACTCGACGCCTTGCCAGAATACCAGCGCGCCGGCCAGGGCGATCAGCAGGTCTTCAGGCGTGCGGTTGCTGAGCAGGCCCCCGATGAACGCCCCGATAAAAGCCGGCACCCCCATGGTCAGGACGATACGCAGGTTCACTCGACCAGCCCGCAGGTGTCGAATGGTGCCCGCCAGCGAGGCCAGACTGCTGACCAGTATGTTGGTACCGCCAGCCACGGGCGCAGGCATCCCCAGCAGGAGCATGGCGGGCAGCCGCATCGTGCCCAGCGCCAGCCCCACGAATCCGCCCAGAATCCCCACCAGGAAGGAGACCACCGTCAGCAGCGCGGCGTGCCAAAGGAGTACGTCGGAGGGCAGGCCCAGGTCGGAGAGGGTCATGGGTTGTCTGCCCTCACCCCCCAGATTAGGTCTGGGGCAGGCTCGAACCCTCTCCCAATAGAAGAGGGAACTGGAGCATGGCGGCCGTCGAAACTGCCGTGGCAAACGCCAAACTTCCTCGGGAAGATTCGCGGCAGGGAGATTCGCGGCAAGGAGAATCGCAGCGCCGAGAGTGCTCCGCCGGTGTCGCCGACGAGAAAGCCCCTCTCCCGTCGGGAGAGGGGCTGGGGTGAGGGGAGCAACCTCAACAACAGGCAATCTACCAACACCCGGGCCTGCTCAAATCAAGGGGTAGCGGGTGAAACGAGGGATTACGGCTGGCCGACGGCTTCGGCGACACCTACTTCGGCCATCAGGTCAGAGATTTGGCGCCAGGTTTCATCCTCGATGAAGATGCCATCCTTGCGGCGTTGTTGTTCCGTCCGATACTCGATCTCCCCGGGGTAGAAAACTTCGCTGAATCCGGTGGCCGGTGGTGAGGTTTTTACGAACTCGGCGAACTCGGTCATTTCCTGCTTGAAATCTTCCAGCGGGCGGAACTTGCTTACGTCGAACACGGCCAGAAAACAGCCGTCGTTGTGGCGGGCCTGCGGGTCGATACCGAAACCCAGGCCGGTGAGCAAGCCGGAGAACATCTCTACCATGAATGACAATCCGAACCCTTTGTGCCCCTGGTCAGCGCCCACGGGCAGGATGGCCCCGCCGGCGGCGTAGTCATTGGGGTCGGTAGTTGGCTCGCCGTCCTTATCGACAATCCAGCCGAGCGGCACCGCTTCGCCACGGTTGCGCGCCAGGGAAATTTTGCCGGCCGCAACCGCCGACGTCGCCATGTCGAGCAGCACCTGGCCAGGCAGGTTGCTGGGCACGCCGATGCAGATGGGGTTGGTGCCCAGGCGTCGGGCACGCCCGCCGAAGGGAGCCACGGCCTTGGGCCCAGCTCCGGAGTCGGCGGTCAGCAAAGCGATCAGGCCTTCCTGGGCGCACATGGTCGGATAGTCGCCCAACCGCCCAATGTGGCTCTGATGGCGGATGGTGAAGGCGGCTACACCGTTCTCTTTGGCCTTGGCGATTGCCATGCGGGTGGCCTTCTCGGTTACCACGAAACCGAAGCCCCAGTTGCCATCTACCACAGCGGTGGTGGGAGTCTCGCTGAGCACGTCGAAGGGCGCGCCCGGCACGATGTGGCCCCGGTCGATGCGCTCGCAGTACTCAGGGATGTGGATGACGCCGTGGGAATCATGCCCCGTCAGATTAGCCTTAACCTGATGGGTCGCCACGATATCCGCCTCATCGGCGGGGGTGCCTTTGGCCCGGTAGATGTGGGCCGCGACTTTGTGCAGGTATTCGGGTTGAAAAACAGGCATGGGAATAACCTCCGTAGCGCGGGGGAAGGCTGTACTTTGGGAATGGCACCGATTGTAGCAGGAAAATAAGGCACGATGCCGGGACTCGCCCTCGCCCCAGGGCAATCGCGTTTTAGCTGCGTAGGACTTTTAGCAGGTAGTCCTCCTTCCAGCCGGCCTGGAGGCGTTTCCCCTGGATGCCCACCTTCAGGCTCGTTTCGTTCTTGAGCAGATTGTGCGAAACCTGCCGCAGCGTGGCCAGGTTCTGCGGAGCGTGGTCCTTGCGGATCCGGCAATGGTCTTCCCCAAAAGTCACGTCCAGGCTCCAGTGCAAGGAGTTCTCGATGCTCCAGTGAGTGCGCACCACCTTCAGCAGTCGCTCCGCCGGGGCATCCAGGCTGCTGATGTAGTACCGGGGCTGCACCGTGGTCCCTGCCGGCGTCTCCCAGCGGCCCACCACCTTGACCACCGAGCGCAGGCCGGGCCAGTCCTGCCCGGTGCTCAGGTACTCCAGGCAAGATGGGTCGCTGATTGTCCAGCACTCCCGACGTTCTATCCTTCCGTGGTCTTTGTTCAGGGTGGTGGCGTAGTCATGGGGCACTCCCCCGAAGCCGAACTCCTCCGCTCCCTCGAACCGGTCCCGCACGTCTTCATACAGTTGACCTTGGTTCTCCTTCAGCGCCAGCACGTAGCCGGCTCCCCGGTCCAGAATCCCCTGGGCGATCTCCTGCTGGCAGCCCATGGCGTCGATGGTGACGATGCACCCCTTCAGTTCCAGCATTGGCAGCAACTGGGGGATCGCGGTGATTTCGTTGGACTTCTCCGCGGTCTTCACCTGCCCCAGGGTCAGCGTGTTGGCCGAGGCCCAGGCGCTGACCAGGTGGATGGCCCGCTGGCCCACATTGCGGTCGTGGGAACGCCGTACCGTCTTGCCGTCGATGGCCACCACTTCCCCGGGGATCAGGTCGGACACCGCCTGGGTCCAGGCCATGAAGCACTGCTGGAACTGCTCCGGGTCCAGCCGGGAGAAGACGTCGCCGAAGGTGTCGTGGGACGGGATGCCGTGGGGCAGTTCCAGGAAGGTCTGGAACCATTCCAGCTTGCTCTTGCCGAACAATTCGATGTAGACCCAGGAGTCGGCGCCGCAGATGACGGCGCAGATGGCAATGGCAATGATGTCCAGCAGCTGGTGCCGCTTGCACCGGTCGATCCTGGGGTCCTCCAACGTCCCGAAATAATCCATAATGGACGCGCCCTTCCCCTCTCTCATCACTCCTCCCCTCTCCCCTTCATATCACTGGACTCGCATGCCTGGCCAAGTCTACCAATCTATAACGCGATTGCCCTGGCCCTCGCCCCCAGGGCCTTTCGATCGTTCCCTTCCGTCTTCCCGGCCTCGAGCTGGTATCCAGTCCGTGGGCTGCCAGCGGTTTCCCGGTAGTTCGGGTAGTTCTGAGACCTGGTCAGCGCTTCATACACGGGGGTGCTGACAAACGATAAGCCCTGGCCTCAACCCCACCGTGTCACCTCCAACGGAAGCGGTTTGCCGGCTGGTTGGCTTGCTATTACACTGCTGACAACGTCATTGTCATCAGCGAGATTGTCATTAGCGAGATGGAGGGAATGTTATGAAGGCTGTTTATATCAACGCCACCGGCGGGACTGATGTGTTTACTTATGGAGATCGCCCCGACCCGGAGATCGGACCGGGCGAGGTATTGCTGCGGGTGGGCGCCAGCGCGCTCAACCATCTGGACCTGAACCTGCGGGCCAACAACTGCAACCGCTTCCCGCACATTCTGGGCTGCGACATGGCCGGCGAGGTGATGCAGATCAGCCCCGATTCTGGCACCAACCTGCAGGTGGGCGACCGCGTATTGCTGGACAATCGGGTGAAGTGCGAGGGCCATAACCTTTGCGAACATTGCGCCGCCGGCAACGACCAGTGGTGCTCCCGCCAGAAGCGCATCGGCGTTGACCTGGACGGCGGCCACGCCGAGTACGTTACCGCGCCGGCCATCAACGCCTACCCTATCCCCGACGATATGTCCTTCGCTGAAGGCGCCGCCCTGCCCATTGCAATTCACACCGCCTGGCACTGCCTGATCACCCAGGCCAAGTTGCAGCCTTGGGACGACGTGCTGGTGCAGGCCGCCGGCTCGGGCGTGGGCAGCATGGGCATCCAGATTGCCAAGATGATGGGCTGCCGGGTGATCGCCACCGCCGGCAGCGACTGGAAGCTGGACGAAGCCAGGGACCTGGGCGCCGACGAGGTCATCAACTACCGGGAGGTTGACAGTATCAGCAACACGGTACGCGAGATGACCGACGGCCAGGGCGTGGACGTGGTATTCGATTGCGTGGGCGCAGATGTCTGGCACGAGAATATGCTGTCCCTGAAACACGAGGGCCGGCTGGTGATCACGGGTGTAACGTCGGGGAGCCAGACTCCGATGGATTTGTCCATCCTGCACGGTCGTCCGTTGCATCTGATGGGCAGTGGGGGACGCAGTCGCCGGACCATGGCTGATGCCATGAAGATGGTGAACCGGGGCGCCCTTCGCGGCGTCGTGGGGCGGACATTCCCACTGGAAGCCCTCGGCGAAGCGCACCAGCTGATGCAAGACCGCGATTTCTTCGGCAAGATTGTCATGCAGCACTGATCGGCCCCTCTCCCCTTGTGGGAGAGGCGTTGGGGTGAGGGGAGAATGTCAGACCCAACGGATTTCACCCTCACCCTAGCCCTCTCCCATAAAGGGAGAGGGAAGACGCGACAGTAGTCAACTGCGGTTACCGCAGTTACAATATCCAGCAACCGTACATCAACCACATCCGTACATCGCGATACTGCCACACAGGAGGCGACTGAGTTATGAAAATTGCCCGCTACCTAGCCCACGGCACCGAGCACTACGGCGTCGTTGACGGCGACCAGGTTACCGCCATCGAGGGCAGCGTGTTTGATTCCCCGGTCAAGCTAACCGACCACGTGCACAGCCTGTCCGACGTCAAGCTGCTGGCCCCAATTCAGCCCGGCAAAATCCTGGCCATGGGCCTGAACTACACCAGTCACGTCGGTGACCGGCCCGCGCCCGAATACCCGATGATTTTCCATAAGACCCCCACCAGCGTAATCGGCCCCGAGGACGCCATCGTGCGGCCCAAGGAAGTGCAGCGGTTCGACGCCGAGGGCGAGATGGTCGTCGTCATCAAGGACAATTGCAAGAACGTGACCAAGGCCGACGCGCTGAATCACGTGCTTGGCTACACCTGCGGCAACGACGTTAGCGCCCGGGACTGGCAGCAGAAGGACCGCCGGGAGAACAACTCCGACTGGTGGCGCGCCAAGTCCGCCGACACTTTCTCCCCGATGGGCCCCTGGATCGAGACCGAGGCCGACCCCCACGCCCAGCACCTGCGGACGCGGGTCAACGGCAACGAGGAGCAGAACGAGACCACCGCGCATCTCATTTTTGACGTGCCGACGATGATCGAGTTCATCACCAAGTACGTGACCCTGGAGGCCGGCGACTGCATCTTTACCGGCACACCCGGCACGACCCAGGACATGGCCGATGGCTCCATCTGCGAGATCGACATCAGCGGGATTGGTGTGCTCCGGAATACAGTGAAACTCGAGAGCTAAGGGAACATTTCCAGTCGAGGGGAATCCCCCTCTCCTTTAACGGGAGAGGGGGATTTTATGTTGGGGAGTAGGGATACTGCAACTTGCCGTCGGCTGATTCGGGAGGCCAGACAACCACTTTTTCCCCGTGTTGCCTCTGCACGAGGGCGACGGAACGGCCCACCTGGCGGCCTGTTTCGTCGAGGCGAAAGCGCCCGTAAAATGTGGTGAAGTCCAGGAGGTCAGCCGAATCTCGAACGGCGTTATCGTCCAGTGTGCCGGCTTCAATGACGCATCGTTCGGCGACCAGGCCGGCGGCAAAGGCCTGAGCCATCGGGTAGTCTACGGGCAGGCCGGCGCCAGCGGCGGCGCCTTGCAGTATTGCCAACGCTTCCATTGCACCGGGCCCAAAATCCGGCGCGGCAATGCTCGACTGCGGCTCCCACTGGCTGGGGCCAATGAACCTGTCGGCGTCGGGGCCCAATGCGTCGGCGAACTGGGCGATTGGAGTCGCCACCACCGCCGCCAGCCCCACGCGCGACCCGGACGGCAGGTTCGCCAACGCCCGCGCCAGCGCGATGTCGTGGCGGATGCGGCCCACCCCGACGACCAGATCCGGTTCTTTTTCGGCAATCGCCCGAGCGATTTCGGCAAACTGGAATTGCGTAGGACGGTACCGTAATTCCAGGGCCATGGTGAATCCCAGATCACGAGCGGCCGTTTCCACCCCGCGAGCAACCATCCTGGCGAAAGCGCCGGTATCAATCCGGACGATAACCATCGTGCTCCCATTTGGGTCGGCCTGGCGTACCAACGCTGGCGCGTCGCTCAGGTAGCGATCGGCGGGGGTAAGGACGGCAATGACGTTGCGATACCCGCGGGCATATACGGCGTCACCGGCGCCGCCGTGATTCCACAGCAGCCGACCCTGAGATTCGGCGACCTCAGCGGCGGCGGTGGTCAGCCCGGCTGAATACGGTCCAAAAAGCAGGTCGACACCGTCAACGTTGATCAGCTGCTCGGTGGCTCGGCGGGCTCCGTCGGCCATACTTCCGTCATCCAGGTGGGTGAGGGAAACTGGATGTTGCCGCTCTCCCACTGACAGTCCGCCGGCAGCGTTCACGCGGCCCACCCAAGCCTGCAGTCCGGCCAACGCCTGCCGTCCCTGGGTCGCAAACTGACCGGTAAGAGAGACCGGTATCCCAGCGTTAATGGTTGGTGCAGTCGTCATGCGGTGCGGATTCACCATAGCCTTGGCCCATGCCCATCAAAGGGACGGAAGCTCGCTGCTTCGCCCGAGCATCCTTCCGGCGCCCGAGCGTCCTCCCGGCGAAAAATCGGTGGTTGGTCTGGAGAAGTTATGCGCGTGGGCGGAAGATACCAAAGCTACTGGTGTAGCCGTGCAGGAACGTGGTGCCACTGACGGGCCCAATCTCCCCGTTGCAGAAGAAACCGCCCAGGGGAACCGCCGCGCCAACCTTCTCCTGGAACACCTCGGTATCATGGTTGGACTTGCCATACAAATATTTGCCACGACCCAGACAAGAAAAGAGGAGCGCGCCGTGGGCTGGGTTTTCACGGTTGTCGATGGCGTAACGTTCCAGCACTGCGGTCAGGTCATCGGCAGACGTTTCGGCATCACGCAGGTGGAACTGCACCAACTGACCTTCTTTCAGCATCTCGCCGATGGCCATTACGCCGCTGCGCTGGTCCATTCCCATCACGTTGCGGATCAGGAAATCGCCCTGCCGCGGTTCGTCGATGAGGGCATCCATCACCACGCCGAGGAACAGGGAGTTTTGCATCAGCTCGCGGTCGCGCTGACCGGCATCCTGGAAGATGCTGCGCAACACGTTGAACGGCTGCTGGCCATCCAGCTCAACCAGGAAGTTGCGGTCGCTCTTGGTGATGCGCATCGGGGCGCCGATGGGTCGGCAGCCCTGGGCAACCACAGTCTCAACGATGATATTCCCGGACAAAGCCACCCCGACGGCTCCCGAGTCGTGATAATCCCGACCCAGGAACAGCCCATTTTGCCGCGCGCCCTGTCCGGCGCTGGCCAGACCGCCGATTTTGGCGGCGCTGGGGAAAGCGTAGTCCATACCCAGCAGCAGGTTTTGCGCCGGGAACGACATGGGGTCGGCCAACAACACAAACTGAGGCTCGTCCGAGGGGTCCACCCCCAACGCCTCGTGCCAACGGTCGGGCGGGGCATCCATGTCAGGCAGCGCGTCGCCGTCCAGACGGATCGGTTTAATGTTTACGCCGGGCAGGCTGGCCACCGTTATCGACACCGCCGGCTCCTGCTCAATCTCCGTGCCTCCGCCGATGATGCCACCGCCGGTGCAACCAAGCAGCAGAGCCTGCGGGCCCAGCATTTCGGCGACCATCGCCGGCAGGTCGGCATAATCTGAAGCGTACTCGGACGACGCGAACACGACCGCGAGATCGGCGGCGGTGTCCCCCATTGACGCACGTATCGAGGCAGCGCATTCGTCGAGTGCCTGCCGCAGGGTGGTTTGTTGTGAAAGCGCAGATGCCCACTGCATAATCAACACCTCATCGCCGCGAAACCAAGCGTGGTTGGATTGGGCGTGAGTATAGCATAGGGCGGGTCCGCCCACTCTCCAACTCCTCTCCCGGCAGGGGTGAGGGGCGTTTTCCCTCATGGGTACCCACCGTCATGCGTACCCACTTTCTGATGCGTACCCTCTTTGTCATTGCGAGCGTAGCGTGGCAATCTCGTCGCCGTAGCAATGGCGGTTTGCCGACGTGTGTTCAACCTCATCGAGATTGCCACGTCGCTATGCTCCTCGCAATGACAGATTAACGCTGTGCTCCTGGCAATAACAGATTAAAATGGTTATGCGTGACGCGTTTCCCCGGTTGACGGGCGGGCGCGTCAGCAAGTATATCTGTGGCTGGCGTTTGCGGTTGGCAGATGCCGTCCACAATCGGAAGCTATGCGAAAGACAGTTTTCCACCGGAGGTAACCAACGATGGCCGAATTGAGCCCTACCCGCGTGCTTGAGGAGTTGAAAAAGAACGGCACCACCCACGTAGTGTGGCTACCCGACAGCGAGACCAACTTCCTGTACGTGCTGATGGAAGAAGAACCCACGCTGGACCTGGTGCCAGTGAGCCGCGAGGGTCACGCGTTCTCCACCGCGGCCGGACTTGCCGCCGGCGGCAAGAAGCCGGTAATCCTCATCCAGAACACCGGCATGATGGAGTCGGGCGACTCGCTGCGCGGGTGGGGCCTCGGCATGAACACACCGGTCGTAATGATGGTGGGTTATCGCGGCTGGACGCGCCACGGCGTCATTACCGATACCGCCGCCTTTTACACGGAGCGGTTCCTGCACGCCTTCAACATCAACTACTATCTGGTGGAATCAGACGAAGACGCTGACCGAATCTCGGTGGCCTTCGCCGAGGCAGCCCGTGAAAAGCGTCCCGTGGCCGTGCTGGTCGGCGACGAATACCACGGCTTCAACGTCAGCCGATAGTATGACCCCCTCTCCCCTGGCGGGAGAGGGCTGTGGTGAGGGGGAGCCGGTCGCCGAGACGGGAATCACCCTCCCCCTCTCCCATCAAGGGAGAGGGGACAACAGGGGAAATCACCCTAACCCTCTCCCATCGAGAGAGAGGGGATAGCAAAGGAAGTGACCAATATGATGAACACAGCGGAAATGCTGGAAATTTTCAACAAGCAGCGCGGCGACGCCATCGTCATACCCGGTCGCGGCGGCCGTTTCTGGGTCGAAACGAGCGACCAACCCGACCGCGATCTGCCCCTGGGCGACCCGGCGATGGGCGGGCACGCATCCTTCGCCCTGGGTCTGGCGCTGGCGATACCCGACCAGCGCGTGGTGCTGTTCGACTCGGAGGGCGACGTGCTGATGGGAATGGGCGCGCTGCCGACTATCGCGGATAAGGCTCCTACGAATCTGTATCACTTCATGCTGGATAACGGCGTATACGCCACCACCGGCGGCCAGCCCGTCCCCAACGCCGAAGCAATTGAGTACGACGTAGTGGCCCAGGGTTGCGGCTATCCGGCCACTTACTCCATCGATAACCTGGAAGACTTCGCAAACCAGATCGAGGAAATCCTGAGCCAGCCCGGACCGGTGTTCGTAGCCCTGAAAATCGATCCGGAAATCATCAACGAGCCCATCAACAACCGACCGCAGTGGCAACGCAAAAGCCGCAATCAAGCAGTAGCCGACATGCAAGCCGAGCTGGGGATAGGATAGCGAATGGACGGGCGGATATTTCAAGTGGATGGCGACGGCAATCTGGAAACGCTGTCTGAAACCCGATTTCCGTTCGAGGATGATCTGCAGCGCTTATTGGAGCAACATCCTGAACTGTTACCTGGGGAGGCTATAAATCCAGACAATCCGCGGCGATGGCTCCTGATTTCCCGCGAAAAGGGAGTTGCCGAAACCGCTGGCGCAGGAGATCGATGGTCGGTCGACCATCTATTAAACGACCAGGATGCGATCCCGACTCTGGTGGAAACCAAACTCGCTACGAATCCGGAGTTGAGGCGTACCGTGGTGGGTCAACTGTTGGAGTATGGCGCCCACGCTTGGAATACCTGGTCTGGGAATGAAATCAGAGACGCCTTCGAGAATTCTGCGGCAAAAATTGGACGTGAGCCGGACGAACTCCTCGGGGCATTTCTGGGGCACGAGGAAGCTGCGAATTCGGCGACGTTTTGGGACGAAATAGAGACTAATTTACGGGCGCAGCGTTTGCGTTTGCTGTTCGTCGCAGACGAAATTCCGGACCCATTGCGACGCGTTGTCGAGTTCCTGAATCAGCAAATGGCAAGTGTCGAAGTCCTTGCGGTGGAAATAAAACAGTTCCAAGGACCAAATGGTCGCATATTGGTCCCCCAGGTTTTTGGGAGAACGGCGGCTTCATCGGCTAGAAGCGCCACAGGCTCGCGTCAACGGCACACGCGGGAATCCTTCTTGACTGCCATTCCGGAACCAGCAGACCGGGAAACTGCTGATCGCTTGTTCACTACAGCCGAAGCGGCTGGAGCGTTTCTACAATGGGGATCTACTTCCGCGAGTATTCATGTGCGCTGTTCGAATTATCAGGCACCGGTTTCCCTAGAGCGTGTGGACAAATTGAGCACGACCCCGGAAACGGGGTTTTCGTGCTGAATCCGCCTCAGTTTGGGCGCCTGGGCTCGCCGCTTGAATACGGCAGGCCGGCCTTGGGCCACGGACCCTGTTCCCGTGGGAACTCGTCGCGGTGCCTTCCAGCTTGAACACGCTTAGCTCCAAGCCCAAACGGGGTTGTCGTGGCTCGGAGCCGGATGGCTGCTCTCGCCACCCGGTGGGTGCGGTCAGTACGTCCGGTGTATAACCTGACTGCCATTCGCAGTGCCGGACGTAAGCCCGGTTGCGAATGATGACGGCGGCAGTCCAGTCGGCGTGGGCGTAAAGACCGCATTGCCGGCACCGGAACACCGCTTGGCTCTCGCGGTTGTTCGGGTGTCGATCCCCGCAGCGCGGGCAGGTCTGGGACGTGCCCTGCGGTGGGACGGAGACGGTGGGTATGCCGAGTTTGGCGGCTTCTTCTCTTAGGAGTTTTCCTACGTAGCCGATTGCTGACTCGGCGAGGCTTTCGTTGAGTTTGCGTTTGGCGGCGACGTTCTTGCCCGGTGCTGCCCTGGTTCCACGGGCGGACGCCATCATGCTGATGGGGTGCAGGCTTTCGATGGCGACCATCTTGGGCTGTGCTTCGAGCAGAATAGCGCGGATTTGCCGGCGCATATCTTGGTCGCGGGTTTGGGCGTAACGGCGGCCTCGGTCATGGGACTTCGAGACGGCGTGCCGCCGGCGCTTGCTGTCACGGGGCTTGCCCGCGATGTGGCGCTGGTGCTTACGCTTTTTGTTGCGTCGTCGACCGCTGCCCTGATGGTGTGCTCGGTGGCCGGAACTGACCGATAGGTGGTTCTTGGTGCCTCGGTCGGCGCCGATGATGTCCTCTGCGCTATGGATGTCCAGTTCTTCGAGGGGCATCGGTTCGGGCACCAGTACCTGAACGTGGAGGCAGTATTGCCTGCGTTGGAGTGGCGTACGTGGGCCGTAGTTCTTCACTGGAACGAGTCGTATGGAGCGGATGTCCAGCCATTTGAGGGTCCGGCGAGAGCGCAGCCTGACGGTGAAACCGCACTGTCGGCTGGAAAGGGTCTGGCCGTCGCCGCTGACCTCGAAGAGCCGCCGGTCTGTGATCGTCAGGCTGAGGCGACGGTTCTTGCGGGTTCGGTGCGCCAGTGTGCGGCGTTGGGGACGGATGTCCCGTTGCTTTGGTTCCTCGCCTTTGGCGATGGCTTTGGCGATCCGTTCCAGTCGCTCGGCACGGTTCTGCTGTAGCCGCTGGTTGGCTTCCCAAGCCTGTTCACCGCCTTCCTGGTGGATGTAGTAAGGCGCGTCAGCCTGCCGCGGTTGGCTTGCCGCCAGGAGGTGATCCGCTTGTTCATGGCGTCGGGGTGTTTGCTGCCACTGCGTTTGGGCAGGTTTGGCTCACGGTTGAGAACGTCGACGGCAGCATTGTAGGCGGCGTTCTGCTGGGTGGCGTAGTAACCGATGGCTTGGCTGTTGGCCGGATCGCGGCGGAGGGTGAACTTCAGCGTACGGATCATTGGTGTTGTTCAGTTGGACTGACCCAGTTCAGTGATTGCCTGGGCGAACATCACGTTGTGCTGGCGATTGCCCCGTTCAGGAAATTGAAGAGTTTCTCGAAATTTTCGAGTGCTGTTTCCGTTCCGGAGTGGTTATGGAATCTGTTTGCGTTTTCCAACAGGAAGATCGCAGGGCTGAGGTGGTCAAACTCACGCCCTTCCGTTGCGACTGTCTGGAAGTGGATCTTGGCTGTTTCAGCAACCCTTTCAGCAGGTCCATTGGGCTGCTTCTTGGGCAGATTATTGTCCGGTTTGAGGCCAAAGCATCGGTTCACCACCTTGCGGTATAGATCCCAGCCGACAAGGTCCTCAGTGTCCGCTTCGGGCTTCCCGACGAATTGGGGTATCGTGAATACACTGTTGGCAGCCAGCATTTGATGCTGCTCCAGTTCCCTAACTTTGCTCTTGTCGCCTTGATGGAAATCCGTCAGGATGGCGACGTTGAGATGATTTCCCGCGAAAAGGGACGCGAACGTGCCAAGCTTACTGATCCCGCCTGTGGGCACTATTGTCCAGCGGCTATCCAGTTTGGTTCGACCTCGGGCTGCCAGTTGCTGCGACGCCCACTGGAGGTAGATCAAATCTGACGGGCCTTCCACTAGCAGGCAGTTTTCCCCAACGAACAGCGACTGTGTGATGTCGTAGCCTATGGCAGCGCGAAGCGGGAACAGGGTTTCACTGTCAGAACTCAGGACTTTGTCACCGACCTTTGTTCCGAGTGGGGCGTCGTTTTTGTCGGTCAGGTCTTCGACTGTTCGTACTGCTAACAGGTTGCCTGCGTCGACCATAAACGGTGAATGCGTGGTGTAGATCACTTGGTACTTGGGGAGGAGTTCTTCGCGTACGTACCGCAGTAGGTCGGCTTGCGCCGTTCCATGTAGGCTGAGCCCGGGTTCGTCGAGGAGGATGATGAGGTTGTCACCGTGGATGCTCTCCATTCTGGAGAACCAGACCAGGAACGAAAAGAACCAGACGAAGCCGGCGCTCCGGGCGTTGAACTCGGTGGTGACTCGGTGCCGTTCGTTTCTGATGCGGAGTTGTATGACTTGCCCCGAGTTGTAAGGAGGCGGGTCATCACGTCTCCCGGTGTCGCAACGGATTTCGACCTGCAGGTGTTTGTTCTGAGACCAATACTCGAAGACCTTGTCGCTCATTTGGTTCGATACCACTTCGAGCTGTGCGACCAATTCTTCGGACTGGGCCGCATTTTGCAGGTCACTGACATTTGTGCCCGCCAGTTGAAGCAGAGCTTCGAAGTGGCGATGCCTTTCGTTCTCTTCCGGGTCGGTGTGGTTCCCCTCTACGAACTGTTCGACGGAAATCTTTCCAGGAAGAGTTCCGTAATTCGGGAAGTAAAGGAATTTTGGGAGTCGGGCTCGCAGGATCTCCTCCGCGCGTTCTTCTGGACTCTCGGTGACAGTTTCCGGGTCAGCGGAACTTAATTTCATGTGTTTGATTACTTCCGTGTCACGCAGTCTCGACTTTGTACAAAAGCTAGATAAATTATAAGAACAGGGTAAGCTCGACCAAATCACCAAAAGAGGTCGAGTATGCCCACCCTGCCCGCAGTCATAGTAACCCTGCTGCTGCCCTTTGAGCACCTGTTTGACCCCAGGACCTGGCGCAAAGCCCAACTCCTGGCCATGGGAGCGATCCTGTCTCCCGGCAAACGCACCGTGTCCTCCGCCCTCAACATCCTGGGGATTGGGCAGCACGGCGACTTCGCCATCTATCACCACGTGCTCAACCGTGCCCGATGGTCGCCGCTGCAACTGAGCCGGGTGCTGTTGCTGCTGGTGGCCGGGCGCCTTGGTTCATCCACCGAGCCGTTGGTGTTCGGCATTGACGAGACGGTGGAACGACGCTGGGGCCGGAAGATTGCGGCCAAGGGGCGGTATCGGGATCCGGTGCGGTCCAAGGACGACCAGGTGGTGATGACCCCCGGATTGCAATGGGTGAGCCTGATGTTGCTGACGCGTATCGGATGGGCGGGTCGACACTGGGCGCTGCCGTTTTTGACCGCGCTGGTGGTGTCGGCCCGCTACGACCGGCGCAAAGGTCGCCGGCACAAGACGGTCACCGACTACGCCCAGCAGATGCTGGTCTGCCTGCGCCGGTGGCTGCCGGACCGGGACCTGGTGGTGGTGGCCGATGGCGGCTACGCCAAGCGCGAGTTCCTGCGGCATTGCCAGAACATGTCAAAGCCGATTGTCGTCGTCACCAAACTGCGCAAGGACGCGTCCCGGTACCAGCCCGCGCCACCGCGGCGGCCCGGCCAGATCGGGCGGCCCCCGGGTGGTCGGCGCGCGATTGCCCAGTCCCACGGCGGTGCTGGACGATCCCGCTACACAATGGATTCCCTACCGCATGGACCCCCTACCGCGCCACCGGTTCCGACGGCAGTACCGCCAGGGTCGAGCTCGCTTCGGGCGTGGCGCTGTGGTACCACGGCGGGCCGCCGCGCCTTCCCCTACGTTGGGTCGTCATCAGATACCTGGAGGAGCGCCGCGGGCCCTATGCTTTGCTATGCACCGACACCGAGGCGGAACCCCTGCGGATACTGCAGTGGTATCTGCTGCGCTGGCAGGTCGAGGTGACCTTTGAGGAGCTGCGGGCTCACCTGGGCATGGAAACCCAGCGCCAGTGGTCGGAACGAGCCATCGCCCGAACCACCCCCGCGCTCTTTAGGCCTGTTCAGCGTGGTGACGCTGGCAGCGGATATCCTGATCGAACAGCGTGGCGGCATGGCGCCGCGCACCGCGGCGTGGTATGACAAAACCAGCCCTTCTCGCCGACGCCATCGCCCTGGTCAGACGACACCTCTGGGTGCAGCAGGGAACTTTTATGCCGTCCGAGCGCGAGCACGAATCGATAAAAGTCCCGCGCCTCTTGTACCACAGGATGCTCGACACGCTAGTACCGTGTCAATCTGGTTTTGTAGGGTAGATATGCTGGAGCTTACGGCGAGCATCTTGGGTGGTAAACCGCCAGTCTGTGGCTGATTTTGCTGCGTTGCGCTCGCGTTCGAGCGCCGCAACCTCTCGCCGCAGCTCCGGCTCATCGCTGATACGGCGGTTCAGACACCCTCTGCTGAAGACGCTCAACTCGATCTCAGCCATGTTCAGCCTGTCAATTTTCATGGTCATTAGGCCGGCGATTTTCACGGACATCCAGCCACCCTGGGAGCGCGGTGAATTGACTATTATCAGGTTGTAGTTTGCGGGTCAATCACCCCCTTTGCGGCCAGTAGAGCGCGGTGTGGCGAGAGTCGTTCCCGGTAGCTGGCGCCTTCGATGACGATCTGGTAGCTGGCGTTGGCCAGGCGATCCAGCGCGCTGTTGCCCAGGATGGGGTCATCGAAGAGACCCAGCCATTCGTCCACGGCCCGGTTGCTGGTGATGATGAAGCTGGACGCCCGATGTCGATTGAGGATGAGTTCGTAGAGGTCGGCGGACTGCTGGGCGGTCAGGCCATGGAGACCCAGGTCATCGAGGATGAGCAGGTCGGGCGTGAGGAAAGACCGGAAGGTACGGTCCACCGAGTTGTCCACTCTGGCCTGGGTCAGGGCCTTGAAGAAGTCGTCGGCGTGGCTGAAGCGCACGGAGTATCCGGCGCGGACGGCGGCGTAGCCCAGGGCCTGGGCGAAGAAGCTCTTGCCGACACCGGCGGGGCCCACCAGTAGGACGTGTTCGTGCCGGTCGAGAAACTCCAGGGAGAATACAGCGTCCAGCAGGCGGCGGTCCAGGGTAATTGACGCCGACCAGTCGAAGTCCTCCAGGCGGCAGGTCTCCTCGAAGCCGGCATTGTGCAGCCGGAGTTCGGTGCGGCGGTGGGCGCGGCGATTGACCTCGTCGCTGAGGATGATTTCCAGGAATGAGGCGTAATCCAGCTGCTCCCTACGGGCCAGGGCGATGCGTTCCGGCAGGGTGCTGGCCAAAGCGCCCAGCTTGAGGCTCTTGAGCAGCGGGGTGAGTTCGGTGGTTCGGGTCATGGGTAATCTCCTCATGCTGACTGACGGCGGTATGCGGTGTAAGCGAAGACGCTACCGGGACGGGCGAAGCGGCCCGGCGGCATGGGCAAGGGCAGCTGGGGCATGGCCTCCTGTTCCAGGGCCTGCACCAGGATGCGTTCCAATCGGCGCACGTCGATGAGATCCACGGCCAGGGCCCGACGACAGGCGGCGTCCAGACGCTGCGCCGTGTAACGCTCGCCCAAACGCAGCAGCTTGTGTCCCTGCCGGATCTTGGCCCAGGGCAGGGGGCCGTCGAAGAGACGTTCAGCGTATTCGCCCACCGCCGGTCCCAGTGTCGCCGCGCTGCGCTGGATGCGATCCGGCGCTCTGGTGGTGTAGGCGGAAAGCTCGGCGGGGTAATCGTCGGGATCGGTGGAGCGTCCGCCCTGGGGCTGGCGGAGGTGGGTCTTGATCAGCTGGCCCCGGTGATAGATGTGCACCAGCTTGCTGCCCAGCCGGATTTCCACCTGCTGACGCGGCGGGCACCGGTCCGATGGCACCGAATACAGGGCCTGCTGACACTGGATGTGATGGTCGGGATGGACCTTGGCATTGCGCCAGTCGGCGATTTCGTAGGGCTCACCGTCCCAGGGCAGCAGGGTGTGGCGCTCCTCATCCTGGAAAACCACCAGGGGCTTCCGGCGAGTGGTGCCATGGATGCGCATTCCGGCCACCTCCAGACACCAGCGCTGGGCTTCGGCCCTCAGGTGGGGCAGACCGTGGAAATCGCCGCCCTTGAAGAAGCGCTCCCTGACGTACTGCACGCCACGCTCCACCTTGGGCTTGTCCTTGGGTTTCCGCACCCGCGCCGCATCGGCGATGAAACCCCGGCACTGCGAGTATTCCAGGAAGCCTCTGGTGAAGCGCGGATGCAGCGGGTCTGGTCCCGCCACCGCTGGCGGGCAATTGTCGATGACCAGATAGCGGGGCACCCCGCCGAAGCAGACCCACGCCGCTTCCAGTCCGGCGATGATGTCCTCCAGCGTCTGCCCATGGGTCGGCCAAACGAAGCTGTGCCGCGAGTAAGCCAGCACGATGATCAGCCCCCACACCGCCCGCCGGCGGCCTGTCGCTGGGTCCACAATCATGCCCAACCGGCCGAAGTCCATCTCCGCCACCTCCCCGGGCGCGGTGTCCTCCATGCGCACCGTGGTCTGGCTGCGCCGCCGCCAGTTCCGCTTCAGAACGAAGCGGCGCAACGACGATACGATACCGGACACCCCCGCGCTGCCAGCAACTCCCGGATGCGGGTCAGCTGCAGCCGGTCGCCGGTGAGCCACTGGTAAATCTGGTCCGCCCACGGCTCCAGCAGGTCCTGCCCGGGCGTCACCGCCTGCCGCGGCCCCGGCTGCCCAATCGTCGCCAGCCGGCTCAGCTGCTCCGCGGTGGCAACCAGCCCATCCCGAACGATGCCCTCCTCTTGGGCTGCCGCCACGTACTTGGCGATGGTATCTCTCGACAAGCCGGTGCCCAACGCAATCTTGCGTTGGCTATCCCCCGCCTGCCAACGGCGAATGATCTCTTGTATTTCCATTCTGGAAACCTCCCGGTATGCCATCGCTGCACCTCAATTCCAAAGTGCGGCAATGATCGCCGATGTGGCTCCCAAAGTGGCCTAATGACCCTGAAAATCTGGTGGGTAGATCCTGAAAAACTCCCAATTCACTGGCCTATAGATCCTGAACAATGACATTCAGCCAGCTCCATGCGTAGGAGTGTAATGAAACTCGAGGCGTTGGGCGATGCGCCGAGCTTCGCACGGCTCAAATGCTTCGTAGAGCGAGCCGAGCTTGTGGGTGTTGAGGTTGTCCAGTACCAGCCTGACCACCTCGGCATCAGGGTAGGCCTCGTCCACCAGCCACCGCATCTGGTGCGCGAAGTCCACGGCAGTGCGGCGCTCGGTCACCTCCACATGTCTCCATCCACCCTTCGGCTCGCAGATCATGAACAGGTTCCGGGTCCCGTTTCGCTGGTACTCGGTGTCATAGCGTGCCACCCGTCCGGGGGCAGCCTCGATGGGCGGACGCACCTCCCCAGTCAATTGCCTGGAGGTCTCGTCGAAACACACTACCGGACGCTCCGGATTGTACTCCGGTTGGTACAGGTCCAGCACGTCCTCCATCCGCGCCACGAACTCCCCGCTCACCTTGGGGATACACCACTCTTTCTTCTGCCAGGGCTTGAGTTCGTTTTTTGAGTATCTGGCGCACCGTCTCCAGGGAGATGCTCTCGGCAAACTCCAACTCCACCACCTGGTCGGCCAACAACTGGAGTGTCCAGTGCGTGTGCCCTGCGGGCGCGGCGCGGCACACGAAGGCGATCAGGTGCGCTTCCTGCTTGCCGTCCAGCTTGCGCTCCTGGCCCGGCCGCGGTCGGTCATTGATGGCGGCCTCAAGTCCTTCCTCCACGTACCGCTTCCGCGCTCTGGCGACGTGGCCGCGTTGACCAACAGCACATCGGCTATCTCACGGTCCCGAAGCCCCTGGTCAGCCTTGAGCAGCGACAGCGCACGCTTCACGGTGCGCACTGACGCCTTGCCTCGCTGGGACACCTCATTGAGACGGGAGCGTTCGGCCTCGGTCAACTCTACTTTATACTTGATGGCAGCCATGGCTGGGCACTTCCTCACACAAAGATCATGCCCCAGTATGGCTGCTTTCTTATATTCTTACAAATCTACCTGGCAACGGTACTAGCCTATGCCGCTTGATTGTACAAAGCCGAGACGCAGTGGGATGGTCCATTTGGTCAGGTTGTCGTATCCCCGCTCGACTGTGGCAATGTCGCCGTCGACCGCCCCTTCACCAAGGGCTGCTTCGACCGCGGCGATGTCTTCTCCTGATAGTTCCCACTTGGTGGTCAACACCGGCTCGTTGACATGCTGCTGCCGGTTGTACCTGCGCCGTGGGTACTCGAACAGTGGGTTGAATTGGCTTTCCGCTGTTCCCTCGACTGGGTTGAGTCGCCTTAACGATTCCAGCAGGGCGGTTTTGCCTGACTCGTTTTTGCCGGCTAGGCATGTCAAATCGTTGACCGAGAATTCTCCTGAGTCCTCGATGCACTTGTAGTTTTCGACCTGTACAGATGCCAGTTTCATGTGTACTCCTGGTACGGAGATTGATGATCTGAACCTACTTGTTGTTCATTTGCCGTTCGGCAAGCGCCGCTTGCGCTGGGTCGCTCAGTAGCTCGGCCACCGCAGCCTCGATGGTTTGGGCGGTTGCGCTGTTTGGCTGCCACTCGTGGCGCAGTAATCTACGGGCCTCGCGAGACTGGGCGTCGCCGGCAGGCTTGGACATGATGTCGCTGCTGGCGATGAGGGCGGTGCATTCCTGCTCGGCGATCATGCCCAGTTTGCTCAGGCGGACGTGAAGCGGGTCGCCGCTGTCGTAGCGTGGGATCGGGAGCTTCCAGCCGTGCTTGTGAAAATCTCGTATTTTCTTTGCCCAATTGGTGGGGCAGAATGGTTTGGCTCTTGTGGCCAATTCGCTGCTGTTTAATACTGCCATCAAGAAATGGGCTTCGTCCTTTGATCCGCATACCGTTTGGTACAACGCATTATCTAAAAGCGCGTGGTCATCTGTGATGATCGTGGCCGTTGGCGTTCCTATTCCTGTGTATACAACACGGACTTTTGCTGTTCCGGCGATCGCGCCTCGCAGGTACTCCAGCTGGCTGGTCATCTTGTTGAGGTGGTTCAGGTTGCTGAATAGATCTTTCATGGCCTGTTTTTTGTGGGCCTCTAGGTACATCTCTACGGCGTTGTTCCAACGCCGTTGCATGGTTGGATGCAAGGCTGCCACGTCCAGGTGGCAGGCGTCGTGCTTGTCGTTTTCGCAAGCTTCGTGGCTTAGCGGCATCGTCATGGTGGAGCGGTGTACTGGCAAAGCTGCCTTCAGCGGGTCGAGCGCGACGTATGGTGTTATGCACTCGCCCAAGTACACGTCAAAGAGATGGTCGTTGTTTACGACGCCTTCCATTTGGTTCAAATGTCCTTCGTAGTTCATCTTATCGTGGCTACTCAGGCGGGGTTGGACGTTAGTGGTGTTAGTTGCCGGGAGCATTGCCGTGTGAGGCACTGTTTCGACGAAGAAAAGCCGGCGGTCATAGATAGTAGCGCCGTTACTAGTACTACAGTCGCAGATTTGACAGGCGGCGTTTGTAATGGCATTGCCGGGCTTTGGCTTGGTGGCGCCGTCTCCACCACGACCAGGACAGGATGAAATCAGGCAGTTGATTTTCCGTCCATACAAGTCGGGTGAGCAGCCGGCGCACCTCCGGGGCCGTTATGGGAATCAGCGCTTCATCGGGACCGTAGCAGCCCCCTTTTCTCCTGGTTCCATCGCTTGATGCTTGATTACTGACAGATACGTCTGCGCCAGCATCGCCAAGGTGATGTGCCGGTACCAGCCGTCCCACCTCCGCACCTCATACTGGTCCAGTCCCACCTGCCCCTTGGCCTCCTCGAAACACTCCTCGATGGCCCACCGGGTCCCAGCCACCCTCACCAGTTCCTCCAAGGCCGTTCCGGCCGGGCCGAAGCATACGAAGTAAGCCAACTCCCCGGGCTGGGCAATGCTGCGCCGGGCCAGCAGCCGGTAGCCCTTGCCCGGCTCCCCAAGAGGCCGTATTTCCACGACGGCCCAATCGTAGACCCGTGGCCCCTTGGCCCCATCGCCCGCACTGCATCTGGTCCAACCCAACTCGTCAACCTGCGACGTCAGCCGGTCAGCCCGCACCTGACACAGGCCCTGGTCCGTCCAGACCCACAGCTTCTCGTTGCTCCTGATGGCCAGCACGTGGGGAATTCCCTCTCGCTCCAGCCACCGCCGCAGCTTGCGGTCGTTGCCATAGACCTCAGCTCCAGCAACCCAGCCGAAGGGGACTCCTGATTCCAGCGCCCGCTTCAGCATTAGCTGGGCCAGTTGCGGCTTGGTCCGAAAGCCGACACTCTCCGGCACCCCAGCCTCCCGCCGCCGCTCCCAGTCTTCCGCCCACACCTGGGGCAGGTACAATTCCCGGTCCAGCAGGGTTCTGCCCCTGGCGCTGGCATAGGCCAGAAAAACGCCAATCTGACAGTTCTCGATCCGCCCCGCCGTCCCGCTGTACTGCCGCTGCACCCCAACCGACTTCTCCCCTTTCTTGAGGAATCCGGTCTCGTCCACCACCAGCACCGCGTCAGCGGCGGACAGATGCTCCACCACGTAGGATTTCATGTCATCACGAACCAGGTCCGCATCCCACCGATAGTTGTACAACAGGCGCTGCACCCCGTCGGGTGTGGCATCCCCCGCCTGCTCCGCCAACTGCCACCCGTTCTTGCGCTCTACGGAACTGACCAGTCCCCGCAAGTAGTCCAGTACCCGCCGCCGCGGCTCAGGGCGCCGGAACCGTCCGGCAATGCAGGAATGAACCTGCTCAATCCCTGCGGCCCAGCGGGCCACTTCCGCCAGTTCCTCTTCACGCCCCGTCACCGCCGCACCCCCTCACCGGATAATGGCCTATTTTACCCGATAATCTGCGACTGTAGTACTAGTCAGTTCGGCGTAGGGAGATTTGAACTTGCCGTCATCGTGGTGAAGCGCTTCACTCGTTCGACTGATGCCGGCGAAGTCTCCCTGCCAGTCACCGCGCCACACCTGCACGATTCCCGGTGCTAGTGGCGTGCCTTGACCCATGCCGTCGTACCCCGCAAACACCACGCTGGCCGGCATCGGGAAAAAGTCGGGGACTACGTTGTCCAGGTCCCACGGTTCGTGAACCCGGAGGTCCAGCCCGATTCTGGTCGCGTTGCGTCCACCTTTGCGTTTGTAGTTGCCACTTCTCCACTTCAGGTGCTGTCCGGTATGCAGGACGCTGTGAGGCATCACCATGCCAACCTTAGTGCCGTGCCGGGCGTAGAGTTCGGCGCAGCGCGTGTAGAACAACGTGGCGATGTCTTGGTGGGAAGCGAGATTTCCGCCTGCCCAGATCTGGTAGCGCTTTTCGCTCATTTCTCGCAGTTCGGTTCGAATGATGTCCGCGCTCTGACCGTAGGTGAGCCAGGGCGGATTGCCGATGATGCGGTCCACCTTTTCCTCGGCAATCACCGCGGGTCGGATCATGTTGCGGATGTAGTACGCCCACACGTGGTTACGGTCGGCGGCGTGCAGCTCTTTCATCGCGGCCGCGACGGCCTTGACGCTTTGGCGGCAGGCGTCGCTCATCTCGTAGGCGTCGGCGACGTACGCAGGGTCTCGGCCTTCGTCGATGGCGGTAGCCAACTCGGAGATAAGTTGGTCAATGTCGGCTTGCTGGCGGGCGAGTTCCTTGGGGATGCTGAAGATGATCGGTGTCTCGTGGCCCGGTATGGTTTCACCGGTTTCCAGCTCGATGGATTGGCTGGCGGAAAGAGTGCCAGTGTCATAGCGCAGCTGCAAGGAGTCGCCCAGGTAGATGGGCACTCACGGCGCCGGTGCCCGTACCCTCGGCTCGGGCGGCGCGTATAGTGTCGGCGGCGGCCATTACCCAGGTGGCCTTGGCCAATTGGACTGCCACCGGGTGGATGTCAATCCCGACTACGTTCTCCTGCAACTTCTTCAGGGTCTCAGTCCGCGACAAACCGCCTGAGTGGTTGAGGATGTGTTCGACAGTCGTTTCGATGAACGTCCCGCTGCCGCATGACGGGTCGAGCACTCGCTGACTCAGGGGGGCGTTAACCACGGTTTCCGTGATTTCCTTCGCCAACCAGCGTGGTGTGTAGTATTCGCCCAGCCGCTTTCGTTCTTCCTGCGTGATCACGTTCTGGTAGAGCGTGGGTGCCACCTCGGTGGCGTTTTGCGTCCAGTCGAACCATTCCACGACTCGGGCGATTTCGCGGAGGTACGTGCTTGCCCCCACCTCCGTGGGCCAGGTGAACAGGTCGGCGTCGATGACACCGTGCAGGTCGGACTGTTCGGCCAGGATGTGTCCCTTGAGCAGGGCGTCCGGCCTTTCGGAGGCGTAGTGGGCCACGTCTCCCAGCAGTTGTTGCTGCATGAAGACGGCGACCAGGCTGGTGATGTAGGTGTGCCTGATGAACAGCCAGTCACTTTCGTCTCCGGCGGTGGCAGCGTCCTTGCCCAACGCCACCTGCAGCAGGTCCTGCCAGAGCCTTCGTTTCACGGCCACTGTAGGATCGTCGCGGTGCGCTTCGTAAGCTTCCTTCAGCAGCAGGTTGCCGGCCAGGAATGCGTCGGAGCTGTTCCCGAAGTACCTTTCAAGGTTTTCTGCCGTGGGGCTGACGTTTTCGGCCGGGGCCGAGATGATGCTGTGCAGGTACTCACGCAGGCGGGGTGCCTGTTCAGCGTGGTCGAAGATGCTCCGTATTTCGTTGTTCTGCAGTGGCAGATCTTCCTCGCCGACCCGGCGCAGGAAGTAATGGACGCCGTCGGTCAGGATGCCATTACGCACTCCGCTGCCGGCCTTTAGCAAGTTCTTGAGGTACCCGTCCAGCTGGGCTACGTATTCTTGGTCAGGTGCGCCACCACGCAAGATGTTCGTTTTGAACTCGATGCACGTGTTGTGGACGTAGAGGTCCATCCGACCAGGGTTTCCGACTCCTGGTGGCCTTTCGGTCGTCATCTCTGACGCCGCGGCGACTCCTGCCGTTTCCATGAAACGCTGGAACGCGTTCCGGATGTCGTTCTCGGACGCGCTGCTCTTGTGGCGCTCTATGACGAGGCCGAAGGCCTCCTGTTCTTTGTTGGTGGTCATCGTCATACCTTGTGATTCAGCTTGGCGGCGCGATTGCGTTGTCACGCGAATACTTGCTTGGCATCGTCCTTACGCCATGACGGGCTGCCTCGGGCCGGCACTACGCGGGGCTCGTTCCAGCAACGGCCCCTGCACTGGGGGCAGACGTTCGGCTCTGGGCGGTGGGCTGATAGTTGGCGGTGGCGGTGGCGGCTGTGGACTCCACCTCCGGCGTCGGCGAAGGGAGGCGTTGCAGTATCCAGTCATGAGTCGCCGATGGTCAGGCTGGCTGCCCAGGCCGCCATGCCTCCTTACGACAGGCATCCGTTGCATTCCGTGTCGGTTGCGACGAAAAATTCCCATGGCTCTGCTTGCGGAGTTAGCCCGTCGTGGCTTGGTGCGCCGGCATAGCGCGCGCGCCGCCGCTCGGGCTTTGACGCGGGACTTTCGTTGCGCCGCCGGGACGAAACCCGTAGGGTGCGGCAAGGTCATAAAGTCCCAGACCCTGCAGGGGCCTGAGGATGTGGTCGGACCTGTGACTATGACTTCTAAAATCATTGCTATCGGTGAGCCACCCGGGTAATCCTTACTCGTCGGTTCGATTGGTGGAACTTTCTATAGTCGGTGGGTTGCTGCTCATGCCGCTACCTTCCTACTGTCCCGTTTGGGCTTGTTCCAATTGGGATTCTTGCACTTGGGGCATACCTTCGGGAGGGTCACGGACGTGGTCCGCTTGGGAACCCACTCGTGGTCGCATCTGCTACAGATGCAGACGAATGTCTGGCCAATGGGCATGGCACCTCCTGTTTTTGTGAGTGGTTGCGTGAATGTGGCGTTGTGGGGCCACCGCTGCCGATGCTATTATACCAGACAGTAAAATTGGTATCCGCATAAATGCGTGTTTTGCTACTGCTATGATGACGTCATGCAGTTGCGTATTATTACCCCCGTGGATATAATCATAGCAGTGGTCAGACGCTTTGGGGCGGGTCCTCAGCCATCCAATCGCGGTGGCATCTTCTCGTTGTCGAAGCCGTTCGAATGGAGCTCGCGGAAAGACGCTGACCGAAGATGAAATCAGGCCACCGGGGTATGTTTCGACGCAAGCCCCGACAGCCTGTAGGTACGCACCACCTTTGGGGGTGATCTGTGCGTGTAACGGATAATAACGTAACCGCCGAATATCGTAAATACCGAGTGGTTGACCCCCCGGGCCATTGCCGGGCAGGGTCGGCTCTTTCGTGTCAGGCGAAGTCTGGCGCGGTAGGGCGTTACGTTGCTATCCCGCGCGCATTGGTCGAGGTTCGCGGCTGTTGCCGTTGTCCTCGGCCTTTCTCCTGTCCAGTGGTGCTGTTCTCGTCGATGCAGGAGGAACGGCGATGTGCAGGAGAGGGTCGGGCTTTCACGAGCCCGAATGCAGAAGACGGGCGCCGCGGGAGATTGCACCCTCAGCCGCGGCCCCTGAACCGCCCCAGCAGACACCAGAGCAGGTCTTCGCTGATGATAGCGAACTGGCCAGTGGCTGGCAATCAGGTTGGACTGCCAACGCTGAGACATTTTCGTTGGTACGGGAGTGTCTGGTGCGTTGCGCCATGCCCCTTGTTGTTGGGGGCATATGATGGCGGAACCAGAAGGCCGGTTCAGGATGCCGGACAAAGTGTTCAGGCGGATCGCAAAAATCTTGGTCTCCAAGCGTGGGCGTCCGATGAAGGATGCCAAGTCAACCTTGGAAGGCATCATGGATCGCTACCAAGGGGGTTATCAGTGGCGTAAGTTGCCGCAGGAGTACGGTCACTGGAACAGTGTCTTCCGTGCTCATCGGCGGTGGTGTGAGCGGCAAGCGTATCGAATGCTGTTGCTTACACTGAGGAAGAGCATCGACCACGGCGTGTTGTTGATCGACGGCACTTTCGCGAAGGCCCATCGTAGCGCAGCGGGTGCGCGGCGGAACGGGTTGACGCCGAAGCAATCTCGCCGTGAGCAGGGTATCGGGAAGACCAGAGGGGGATTGAACTCGAAAATTATAACCCTTGTGGATCGCCGGGGCCGGCTGGCGGCCTATGCGGTCGTTCCCGGCAATGCGTTCGAGCCTTGGTGGCTGCCGGTGTTGTTGGACCGGGTGCCGTTGGACCAGGTCCGCCGTGTGTTAGCGGACGGGTTGTACAGAACGGTGGCCGTCCGGAGGTTTTTGGCGGACCACGGTATCACTTTCGTGTCGAAGCCAGAGACGAACAAGAGGAACGCTGAGGGCCCTGTGGGCCCGCGAGATCCCAATGTGGTGATTTACAAGGGTCGGGGTATCGTCGAAAACGTCTATGCGGACGACCAGAACTTCCGCGGTTTCGCCACGAGGTACGACAAGACATTGTCTTCCTTCTGCGGTGGCTTTGAGTTGACGACTTGGTACTACGAGAGCCGGCCGCACAAAGTGAGGAAGTCCAAGTATTTGGAGGGTCTGTAGTCGGCGTCGCGGCGGTTGCCTGAGGAGTCTTTAGATGGTTCGGGGTGTGGAACATCACGGTGCGGGTACGGCATCCGCCTGATGGTCGTGCCCGTTGGGGCTGCGTGGTGCGCGTGATGATGGTCGAGTTCATGTAGGTTGGGCTGCCGGTTTTTTCTTGTCCAGGGCCCTTCCCTTAGCTGACCATCAACGGCAATTTGTCCACACGCCCTAGCGTGGATTACACCACCGGGAACTTCCGGCTGGATGGGAGTCCGTGAATGCACCTTTGGAGTCAGTTTGTACGATAAGCAGATACCGCTCACGATCAAAGAGGTGCTTTCCAGTTGGATTTCCGAATTCATGCACGACCGATTCGGTCGGGAACATCCAGTTGAGAAAATGGACCTTAGGGAATTATCCTACGTTGAGGCAGGAGATCACATCGATCTCCTCGGGAAACGTCTATCCCGAGCAATTCTAGCGATACGCGCTCTTTAGATCGAGTTGTAATTGTCACAATGGGGCATAGCATCAACTTCCACGGTTCCACGTTGTAATTGTCACAATGGGGCATAGCATCAACTTCCACGGTTAGGATTGCAACCCCAAAAACTCCCGCATCCGGTCCACGCACCACTCCGGATAGATGGCGTTGATACCGTGGCCCAGGCCCGGATAGACGGTTAGCTGGCTGTTGGGTATTTCGGCGGCCATGAACTGCTGCTGCTCCATGTTGGTGGTTGGGGATTCGTCGCCGGTGAGCAGCAGGGTGGGGACGGTAATGTCCTTCAGGTGCGGTCCGAAATCGAGGCTGTCCAGGTAGCGGTGTAGGGCCTGGCCGAACTCCGGGTTGGTCTTGTCCATCTCGGCGATGTACCAGTCCTTCAGGCCCTCATCGGCGTGGCGCATATCGAGGCGGAAGTTGATGGTGGCCGCGCTCCACGCCCCGATGCCGCCCTGCTCCATCGTCGCCAGCCAACTGCCGCCTGGGGTTTGGCTTTCCCGGCGCGACAGGCGGCAAGGCGAGTTGCAAAGCACCAGGGCCCGGCACCGGTCGGGATGATCGTGGGCGAACTGCATCCCCATGATGCCGCCAAAGGACTCGCCCACGTACACGGCCTTCTCGACGCCCTCGTGGTCCAGTATGGCCAGCAGGTCGTCCATCAGGACGTCCAGGGTGGGCTGGTAGTGCTCGGCGTCGGCGGTGGATGCGCCCATGCCGCGCAGGTCGGGCCGGATGACCCGGTACTCTCGGCCCAGCAGGGGCGGCCAGTTGTACCAGAAGTTGCCATTGCGGGAGAACCCATGCTGAAGCACGATGGCGTCCGGGGACCGGCGCCAAGGGTCGGTGAAGTCGTCGAGGTAGTAGTGCAGCTGGGCGTGTTCGCGCTGGATGGTGGGCATGATGCGGCTCCTGACCAGAGGCGGCTCCGGGTTTGCGGTTTTTGCTCATATACCATACCCTTGCGCCAGTATCAAACTCGGGGGTTCGGTCTTGATGGGTTGTCATTGCGAGGAGCGTAGCGACGTGGCAATCCCGTAGAGTTCGAGGCGTCCTAATCCCTCACGCGATTGCCACGCTGCGCTCGCAATGACGTAATCATAAGGGGTCCAAAATGCCGGCACGAACTGGAGCAGAATACATCGCCGGGCTGCGGGAGCGGTCGGCGGACGTTTACATCGGCGGGGAGCGTGTAAAGGACGTTACGGCGCATCCGGCTTTCGCCGGCGGGTTGAGCACCGTCGCCAGTTTGCTGGAGATGCAGCATGACCCGGCCCGGCGCGACGAGATGACCTACACGTCGCCGACCACGGGCGACCCGGTGGGTCTGTCGTTCATCATGCCCCGCAACCTGGAAGACCTGCAGCGTCGGCGCAAGATGATCACCAACTGGGCCAAAGGCTCTTGCGGCATGATGGGTCGCACGCCCGATTTCCTCAACGTGGCGGTGATGTCCATGGCCGCCGGCGCCGATTATTGCGCCCAGAACCGGCCCGACTTCGGGCAAAACATCCTGAACTACTACGAGTACATCCGCGAAAACGACATCGTGATGACCCATACGCTGGTCAACCTGCAACGAAGCCGCGCAGTGGGCCAGACGCCTTTCGACGACCGCACCGACGTTGCGCTGTCGGTGGTGGACGAGAATGAAGACGGCATCGTGGTGCGGGGGGCGCGGGTGCTGGCGACGCTGGGGCCGCTTTCCGATGAGATTGCGGTCTATCCGGCGCGCACCCGGCGAGTCCCGGTCGGTGAGGAAGGCAAGTATGCCTTCGGGTTCTCCATCCCGTGCAACATCGAAGGCCTCAAGTTCCAGTGCCGGGACACCTTCGACGCCGGACGTTCCCACTTCGACCATCCCGCCAGTAGCCGCTTTGAGGAGATGGACGCCATCGTGTTCTTCGATAACGTGCTGGTGCCCTGGGAGCGGGTGTTCCTCTATAACGACGTGGCCTTGTGCAACCAGTGGGGCGAACGCACCAACCGCAACGCCCACACCGGCCACCAGGTGGTCACCAAGAACGTCATCAAGTGCGAGTTCGTGCTGGGTCTGGCGTCGCTGATGGTGGACATATTGGGTTCCGGGGAGCTGCCGCAGACGCAGCAACTCATCGCCGAGGTCATCGAGAACTTGGAGATTACGCGGGCGCTGCTGGCCGCGTCGGAGGCCCAGGCGTCAACCGACGAGTGGGGGATCTTCTGCCCCGACTACCGGCCTCTGCTGGTGGCGCGCAAGCAGATGATTCAGATGTATCCACGGATGACCGAGATTCTGCATCTGCTGGGTTCCAGCAGCCTGATGGCGCTGCCGGCCGAGGCCGACCTCAACGGTCCGCTGGCCGATGAGATCGAGCGGTACCTGGACACCGATACGGCGACGGCGGAGGAACGCATCCGGTTGTTCCGGCTGGCGTGGGATGTGTCCTGCAGCGCATTCGGGGGCCGCCAGACGCTTTACGAGCGGTACTTCGGTGGAGACTCGGCCCGCAACGCCGCCCTGCTCTACCAGATTTACGACCGCACGCCGGCGCGCCAGCTGGTGCAGGAATTTTTGAGTTGGGAGTAGAGACAACCAACACTCCAACCCTTTCCCAAAGACGAAAGAGTAAGACGCTTCCACCCTCACCCAAGCCCTCTCCCATCAAGGGAGAGGGAGCCCATGGTCGGGAGAAGACACAGTGATTACCGTTGCCGAGATTAACATTGCGCCGGTGAAGTCCATGGGGCTGGTGTCGCTGGACGAGGTGGCGCTGGATTTGGGCGGCATCCAGCACGACCGTCGCTTTTACCTGGTAAACGGCCAGGGTCGACTGCTAACCCGACGTCAGTTGGGCAAACTAGCCCAGTTGACGACGTCCTGGGACGTCGCGGCAGAACGGTTGACCATCGGCTTCCCGGGCGGCACGACGCTGGAGGGTCATCCGGACCTCGACCGCCCGGTATGGACCATCGTGTGGGGCCGGCGAGTCCGCGGGCGAGCCCTCATGGGCGAATGGATGGCCGCGCTGAGCGACTTTTGTGAGCAACCCGTTGCACTGATAATGTCAGATTTGCCTTGCCAGGTCTTCGATGAATTTCCGGTATCGGTGCTGTCTCGGGCGTCGGTAGAACAGCTGTCATCAGAGATGGGGATGTCCGAGGACGAATGTCTGGCCACCGATCGTTTCCGCCCCACGCTGCTTCTAGACGGCTGTGAGCCGCACCAGGAGGACGGGTGGATGAACCGGCCCATCAGCGTGGGCGACGCCATAGTTCGTGTCCTGGCGCCAGACCCGCGCTGCGCCATCGTTGACCAGCATCCCGACACCGGCGAGACGGACACCGAGGTGGTCAGGTCGATCCTGGGCTATCGTCCCAACCCGGCGGCGGCGTTTTTCGGCGTGTACGGCCTGGTCGAAAAGCCCGGCACGGTACGCGTGGGGGATGCCATCGAGTTGTAAGGCGTGAAATCGGCCCCCATCCCTAACGGACGGGGGCCGATTGCCGTGGCCGGATGTGCCCGGTGCGGCCTAGTGCTGCACCAGGCCCTCGTCCATCATGGCGGCGATGGCGCCGTCGAAGGCTTCGATGGTGAAGTCGATGTCGGCCTCGGTGTGGGTGCCGGACAGCACGCCGCTGGTGCGGGACATCAGGTCGACGCCCCGAACCTGCAAGGCCTGGCGCAGGCTGCGCTGGATGGCCATGGGCTGGTCTTTGAGGCGGGACGCGTCCAAGCCGGCGATGCTGCGTTCGCCAAAGTACAGGTGGAAGGTTGACGCCTCGCCGTAGACGGTGGCGTTGAGCTCCCGCCGGTCGACTACTTCGCGCAGACCCACCCGCAGTCGCTCGGCCATCATGTCGGCTTGGGCGTTGTACTCGCCGGTGGCGACCAGGCGCAGGGCAGCGTTGCCGGCGGCGGCGGCGTATGGATTGGCGTTGAAGGTGCCGCCGTGCAGGACGCGCTCGTAGCGGTCGTGGTGGCTGTCGCCGGTCTGGTGCATGACGGCCATCACCTCGTCCCGGCCGGCAACGGCGCCGCCGGGCAGACCGCCGGTGAGGATCTTGGCCATGGTGAACAGGTCAGGGTCGATGCCAAGACTCTCCTGTGCGCCGCCGGGCGCCCAGCGGAACCCGGTGATTACCTCGTCGAGGATCATAACCACGCCGTGCTCGCGGGTCAGACGGCGCACGCCTTCCAGGAAGCCTTCGGGCAGAGGCACGGTGCCGTAAGAAGCGCCCGATGCCTCGGTGATGACGCCGGCAATGTTGTCGTCGTTGTTCAAGACGTTTTCCAGCGCGGTCAGGTCGGTGGGAAGGACGACGATGGAGTCGATGACACCCTGAGGAATGCCGATGGACGCCGGCACGTCGAAGGGTGGCACGTTGCCGGGCATGACGTAATCGTGCCAGCCGTGGTAGTGGGACTCCCAGCGGATGATCTTCTCCTTGCCGGTGTGGGCGCGGGCGACGCGCATGGCCAGCATCGTGGCCTCGGCGCCGGAGCCAACGAACCGCACCTTGTCGGCGGAAGGCATAAGCGTACAGACGCGCTCGCCCCATTCCAGCATGGACTCGGTGGGCGCGCCGAAGTGGGACCCGTCGGCCAGCACCGCAGACAGTGCGCTAACCACCTCCGGGTGGGCGTGGCCCAGCAACAATGATGCGGAGCCCATGCCGTAGTCGACATATTCGTTCCCGTCGATGTCCCATTTTCGCGGCCCGCTACCCCTCGCGACAATCACCGGGAAGGGGTCGGAGGTGTAGCCGTCGTGTCCCGGGCTCCCGGAGGAGAAATGGGCCCGGAAGCTGGGCTGCAGTTCCAGGGACCGGGGATTCATCCGGATGTACTGTTCCTGAATGGTCTCAGCCATAGTTGGAGCTCCTTCGCGACGGAGGCCGCATTGGTCTGTTCGGATCGGGTTGTACCGAGGTCAGTAGTGGAATGTGGTCAGTTATGAAATGTGGTCAGTTGTCGGCGGCGACGGCTGCCGTCTCGTTCTGAAGGATGGAGGCGAAGGCGGTTTGCAACTCGCGGCAGGACAGTTCCAGCGCCTGCCGTCCCTTGTCGATGACGTGGGGCATTCCGTAGAAGCCGTGGATGACACCATCATATCGCTTTTGCACGGTGGGCACGCTCGCTTCCCGGAGGGCCGCGGCGTAGGCTTCGCCCTCGTCCCGCAGCGGGTCGAACTCGGCGGTGATAACCAGCGCCGGGCACAAATCGGACGTTAGTCTGGCCCGCAAAGGCGACACAAAAATGTTGTAGGCGGAGAGTTCAGACCGGTCCAGGTAGTGATCCCAGAACCATTGCATGCTGGCCGTTTCCAGGAACATACCCTTGCCGTTGACGGCGTATGAACGTCCATTGTAGGCGGCATCGGTGCAAGGGTAAACCAGCAACTGGTATGCCAGCGGGTGTGGCAAATCCTCGTACGACAGGGCAACCGCAGCGGCCAGGTTTCCGCCGGCGCTGTCGCCACCCACCGCGATGGCTTCGGGACGGCTGCCGAGAGACTCGGCGTTGTACATCGCCCACATTGTGGCGGTAAGACAGTCTTCGAAAGGCGTGGGAAATTTGTACTCGGGGGCCAGCCGGTAGTCGACTGAGATGACCACCGAATTGGCGCCCAAGCACAGCTCGCGAGCGGTGGCGTCGGCGGTTTCGATATTGCCGATAACCCAACCGCCGCCATGGAACCAGACCAGCGTGCCCCAGGGGCCGGCACCTTCGGGCGTGTAGATGCGTATGGGTACGTCTCCCGGTTCCTTGCCGTACATGTTCTGAATGATGCGGTCTTCGACCTTGCCCACCGCCGGGCCTTCCGGTCGGGGCCGGTTGTTCATCACCTCGCGACACTCCACCGCGCTCATATCCTGGAACGGCTTGAGTTTGAGCGAATCGAACAGCTCCAGCACGTTGCGGGCTTGCGGATCCAGCAACTTGCGCATCGCCGTCTTGTCGCCCTGATGCTGGGCGTGATACTCAGCCACCATGTCATCAACGGCGCCGCGCAGGAATTCGCCGGCATCGTCCATCGCCGCGCGGGACGTGTCAATGACGCCGGCCATGCTGAAAAAGCCGTGAATCATGCCGGGGTAACGCTTCACCGTCGACGGCACACCCATCTGCTTCAGGTGGCGCGCGTAGGCTTCGCCTTCGTCGCGCAGCGGGTCGTACTCGGCGGTGAGAGTAAAGGATTTGGCCAGTTTGTCGGCATGAGGAAAGTCGGGAGCCAGTTGCAACGGAGCGGCCAGCGGGTTGGCGGCATCAGCGGGGTCAGCCAGAAACTGGTCCCAGTACCACATCATTCCCTGGCGTTCCAGGTTATAGCCGGTGCCGTTATCGGCGTAAGAACCGGTGCCGAAATCGCGGTCGGTTACCGGATAAACGAGCAGTTGATGGCTCACGCGCACGTCCCCCGTTTCGGCAGCCTTGATGCTGACGCCGGCAGCCAGGTTACCCCCCGCGCTATCTCCGCCAACGGCCACAACACCCGAAACTCCACCCAGAGCTTCGGCGTGTTCGCTGGCCCAGAGCGTAGCCGCGTAACAGTCGTCAAGCGGTTCGGGGAACTTGGCTTCCGGAGATAATCGGTAGTCTACCGACACTACGATGTTGCGAGATGTGACACAAAGATGCCGGCTGGTTCCGTCGGCAGATTCCAGGTCGCCAGTAACCCAACCGCCGCCGTGATACCACACCAGTATCGGGAACGGCCCCTCGCCTTCGGGAGTGTAAATGCGAACCGGCACACCGCCCGCCGGAGTGGGAACGGTCCGGTCTTCGACCTTGCCAACCTCCGGCCCGGGTGCGCGCGGACGCTTGCTGGCGTTCTCACGGGCTTCTTGAGGCGAAACAGTGTGGTTCGGTGGCAGGCCCAGGGCGCGGGTCGCTTCGATGATCTGTTGAGCTTGTGGGTGCAGGGGCATGGCGAGGCTCCTTTTTTACTCGGAAAAACATTTTTTAGGGAAATGGTCCATTGTGGGACCTTTGATTCTCTAGATCGTATTGACGTGAGGATACGACCGAATTTTAACGTCATTAGTGACTAATGGGCAGCCATAGACCCTGGCGGTCGCGACTATGATTTGATCCCAAGGGTCGCGGTGAAAATCGCCAGGCAATCTGGACGCTTCGACGGCAATGTCTGGATCCAATGGCAAAGCTTCGACACCGGGATAGTTTGAAGCTGCTGCAAAGAAATGCGTGAGGGAAACCGGCAATTCCAACCGGCCCAACTCCACAAGTTTAGCAATTTCGAAAAATGAAATGGCATTGACCCCGATGCTATCGCTTTCGTTGGCGGCGATTGCGGAAATTTGGCCTGCTTTCAGTTCGGCGGTATCCAAAGTCCAATACACCCAAATATGGGTGTCCAATACGATCATCCGCTATTCCTCGTCCGCCTCCGTACCATCGAACGGGCGGGCGTATTTGTAAGGCATTCCTCGAAGAGGGTACGAGTTTTCGGTCAGAGGCTGGTCTGGTAGAGGTTCCGCAGTCGTCGGTGATGCCCCCGAATCGTAGGATACCCCACTACGGGTTTCGGCGCGCGGCGCGCTCTTGGCAAAGTCTTTCGCCAGAGTTAACTGGTTCAGTCGGGTAAGTTCGTCATCATGCGGGTCGACCACCAACTGAAATACACCGCGCCCCACGCGCCAGGCCATTGGGGTTCCGCCGCGTTTCACGTAATCGCCAATCTCTTTGCCGTCCCTGGAGATACTGCCATTGGAAGGGATAGTGGTGATGGAGTTGGGTTTATACTTCCCTGATAGGTGATGCAGCAGATGAGCTCGCTTCCACTCGCGCGGTATGATGCTGTCCCCTCTGAGCTTATAAACCTCATCCCAGAAACTCATTAAAGACCTCCGCAACCCCCGATTTCCATTAACCATAGGCCGGCGGCCTCAATATCAGGGTGGTTGGTTATGCGCTGCGCGCTGCGTAGTCTTCCCGGGCGCGGTCCAGGGCGCGACTGCGTCCAGCCATCAGGGATTCGTTGCGTTCGTAGGCCCACTGGTTGGAGGCCTTGGCAGCTTCGGCAGAACCCTGGAAGTGGGGCATCACGTGGCGCGCGATCAGCTCGTAGCTGTGCAGCATATGCTCACGGGCGGCCCAGTCGACTGTTTGCACCATAAAGCCGCCGAAACCGCCGCTGCGCTCTTCCAGCCGTTTGATGCCTTCGATGCAGTCGTCGGGCGTCCCGATAATCCAGGCGCCGCGTTCGGCCAGCACGTCGATGATTTTTTCGGGCGGCCCATCGACCACCTGCGGGCGACCCATCGTATGCTCGAAGTATTCACGCTGATAGCGCCCCGCGCCGATCCGGGCCTGCTCGAATGCTTCCTCCCGGGTGTCGGCCAGGTGTACTGGCAGCACCAGCCGCCAATCGAAGCGGTCAACCACCTGGTTATGCTCGGCGGCAGATTCCTCGCAAATGTCCCAAAGGTCTTTCAGGTCGGTGCCCGACGGAGCGGCGGGGTCCCGAGGAGTGGTAATGGTCAACACAGAAGCGCCGTGTTTACCAGCCAGTGATACGCCGGAGGGCGTTTGCACTGATGCTACCGAAATAGGCATGTGGGGCGTCTGGTACGGCCGCAGTTGCAGCATGGCTTCCTGACACTCAAACCAGTCGCTCTTGTGGGTGATCGGCTCCTTCTCGGTGAAAAGGCGCATGATCACGCCCAGGGCTTCGTCCATACGAATGCGCTGCTTGGTGGGGTCGATTCCCATCATGTAGGCATCACCGGGCAGGGCGCCCGGCCCCACCCCCAGCATCACGCGGCCACGGGTCATGTGGTCGAGCTGGGTCATCCAGTTAGCCACCATAAAGGGATGGTGATAAGGGAGGCTGACAACGCCGGTGCCCAGCTTGATGTGCTTGGTGCGGTCGGCGGCGACGCCAATGAAAATCTCGGGCGACGAGATGATTTCCCAGCCGGCGCTATGGTGTTCACCAATCCAGGCTTCGTCAAAACCAAGATAGTCCAGCCATTGCACGAGTTCGAGGTCGCGCTCCAGCGCCAGGGTGGGGTTCTCACCGGCCCGGTGGAAAGGGCCCATAAAAATGCCAAACTTCATGCGATCAGGTAACGCCATTGGGGAACCTCCTCCGTGCAAACTCTTTGGATTGTCCGCGGCACGCACTCGTGGAGTTGCGCAGCCTGTTGAACCGTTATGGCCGCATTATATGGGGGATGTGGTGCGGCGGCAAGCCGGGGCGGGCTGGGGGAGTCCGCCGCAGGGTGGTCTTATTTTTTGGGTGGGGAGCCGGCGGTGGCGGCGGTTTTTGCGTTTTCGCCGGTTTGGGGAACGTCCCTGATGGCATACTCCAACAGGTAGCTGTTCATGAATTAGCCGCATGAATGAATAGCAATGGCGAGCCGCCCGTCGTCCCTGCTACTGCTCGCGGCGAGTTCACCTCACACCAACCCTCTCCCATCAAGGGAGAGGAGGTATGGCCGTCTGTTTCCCCCACGCCCGTACGGGCAATGGGGATGGAGCTAGCCCGTAATCAGCGGCAGCCCCTCGTCGGCGCGCACGTCGTTGATAATTTCCAGCACGCGCTGAGATAGTGGCGCATAGGCCAGTTCAAACTCATTCAGCAGGCGGCTGTTGTCCACCAGGTAGTTGCCGGAGTGTTCCCGTCCGCCAGGGTCGTCGAAGCTGATCTGTGCGTCGGGCAGGTAGCCTCGCACCATCTCGGCCAGGTGGCCCAGGCTGATTGCCGTACCGCCGGAGTTGTACACCGGAGACTCGCTGCGGTCGACCAGGGACACGCGGACGAAGGCCTCGGCGATGTCCTCAACGTGGATGGGCAGCCGCATCATCTCCTGGTAGGGAAAGCTGACCGGTTCGCCGCGCGCGGGCAGCGTTACGCAGCGCACATGGTCGACCGAGCCGCGCACCTTGTCAGGGCCGGTCACGTTGGCCGGACGGATACCGGTGATGGACATACCGTAGTTTTCGTTGAACATCTTGGCCTGGAACTCGTTGAAAATCTTGTGCACGGCGTACTGGCTGGAGCCGAAGGTGCCGTCGTCCTCGGTGGCCAGGCGGTCGCCGAAGTTTGACTGCTGTCCGCTGACCGCCACCGAACTGGCATAAACCACCCGGTTTACCTCCAACAGGCGCGCCGCTTCGAAGCAGTTATCCATGCCGAGGATGTTCAGGCGCATCTGGTGGTGAGGGTTGCCCTCGCCACCGCCCAGCAGGTAGGCCAGGTTGATGATGCGGTCAGGCTCGGCTTCCACGATGGAACGCGTTACCTGCTCGAAATCAGTGATGTCAACGCGGGCGCTCCGGATTGCGTCGCGTTCAACACCGGGGATGTCGGGCAAAGGGTTAATGTCAGTGGCGTAAACCTGTTCACCGCGTTCCACCAGCTTCCGAATCACCCGTGGGCCGATGAATCCGGCGCCGCCCATTACTAAAACCGTCATGTTGCACCTCTTGAGGAGTGTGTAAGTAACATCAATGTATAGGTAACATCAATGAGCAGGAGTTGCGCAACGATGTGCGAATCATTCCGCACATCCGGTGTATCGCTGAGATTTATGCCCGGATGGCGACGAAGAACAGACGCTGGAAGGGGTACAGGGTAGCTCCGTCAGCCCGCCTGGGATATTGCCGGTTGAGCCGCCGACGGTACTCTTCCCGATAGACGTCGCGGTCGGCGTCGTTCAGGCCATTGAGGATGGGCCGCAGGCCGGTGCTCGTTACCCACTCCAGAACGGCATCGTCGCCAGTCAAAACGTGCTGATACTCGGTGGTCCACACATCCAGATGGGTAGCGTTGGGGGCCAGCAGGTCATAGTAGAAATCAGGATCCTGCACCCACCGATTGCCGACTGCCTCCCGCAATTCTGCGCTCCCGATGGGTTTCCCGCCGGTTCCGCCGTCCGCCAGAGTTTCGCGCATGATGTGGTGAGATGGCATATCCCAACTCATCGGGGCCTGCACAGCCAGGCATCCGCCAGACGGCAACATCGCCCACAGGCGGGGAATGAGTTCCTGGTGGTCGGGCACCCACTGTATAACAGCATTCGAGTACAGGACTGAAGGCGAGGCGTCGGGTTTCCAGTCGGCCAGGTCGCCGTATTCCCATCGCACCCGGGACGGTGAATCGGCAGCCTCGGTGAGCATCTCGGGCGAGTTGTCAACGCCAACAATATCGGCGGCGGGCCAACGGTCGGCGAGCAGGCGTGCCACGTTGCCGCTGCCACAGCCCAGGTCATAAATGACTTTCGGATTTTCCAGCGGAATGCGACCCATCAGGTCCAAAGCGGGCCGGAGCCGGTGATCAGCGAATTTGAGGTACTGCCCCGGGTCCCAGGATTCGCCGGCGATGTCTCTCTGGTGGGGTGTGGCTTGGGTCATGATTGCGCTTGCCTACTCTCGGAGATTGACTTAATTGCGGCGAGTATAGGTTGGGCCGCAAAACGCGTCAACATCACGGAGCCTGGCTGCGCATCGCCAGCAATCGCCCATCGGAAGTGGTTAGATACAGGGTACCATCTGCGATCGCCGGCGCCGCTGACAGGTTCACGTTCACCAGATCATGTTCCCACACCGTTGCGCCGGTAGACGTATCGAACGCGAGCAGGCGTCGGTCGTTGGTGGCAATGAGCAGCGCTTCGCCAGCGGCCACCGGTTCGGCAACGACTTCGACTTCCAGCTCCCGATCCCAAATCACTTCACCAGACGCGGCGTTGAACGCCGTAATACGCCCCGCTTCGTTGACGACCATCAGGTTGCCATTGGCGTATACCGGACTGTGTTTCACCCGACCACGCGCCGAACCCACCCAAATGCTGCCAACCTGTCGCGGAGGGTCATCGCGCAACCGCCAGGCAAAGAAGTTGACCTTGGCAACGTAAGCGAACCGGCTGAATGGACGGCTAACCGCCCGGGGGTCAACTGCCCAGACACCCCCGCGATTGGTGACAAAGTAGGCGCGCCCGTCGGCGATGATCGGCCCGCCGGCGACGGGGGTGCCCGTGAAGAAATTGAGACGGCGTCTGCCCGTGTCCGGGTCGGCGGTGATGAACCGTTCGCCCAGGGAAGTGGCGGCGACCACCTCGCCGTCGGTGGCGACGTGGCTCACCAACCAGCCGTTGGTTCTTGTCGACCAGCGGGGTTCTCCGGTGGCGGCGTCCAACGCTTCCAGCAGGCTGTTGGTGGAGCCGACGTACACGGTGCCGTCGGCCACGGTGGGCGACGCCAGAACGATGTTGCCCAGGTTCCGCTCCCACAACAGCGAACCAGTCTCCCGGTCCAGCGCCAGGATGCGGTGGTTGCGCGCTCCCAGATAAACCGCCTGATCCGATACCGCCGGAGCGCTGTCCGAAGGGGAGTTGATATCGTAGCTCCACAGGGTATCGCCACTGGCGGTATCGAGGGCGGCGGCGATGCCGTCCTCGGTCGTGATGTACATGACCGTGCCCACCACCGCTGGTGTTGCGGATATGATTCCCGGAGCGTCCAGCTCCCACAACGGGGTCAGGGGTGGGGTGGGGGCGGCCACTCCGGTGGCCCCGGTGCCGCCCAGGTCGTGGCGTCCGGTGGGCCAGTCCGCCGCAAACCCAGCGAGCTGGGAACTGCCGGTGGCCTGGGGCGGCGGGAAGAGCAACGGACCAACCTGCCAGGCTCGGAAGGACAGGAAGGCAAAAAGCCCAATCAACGCCGCGACCACCACCAGCCAGAGACGGGAGTTTCTGAGAAACCTGCGCCAAGTTGACGCCGGCCGGGAAGTGGTGGCGAGGCGTTGCAAGGGTTAGGGCGTGGACAGCGCGGCGGACAAACCTACGTTCGTCCGCGCAACTTGGGGTCCAGCACGTCGCGGATCGAATCGCCAAACAGGTTGAAGGCCAGCACTGCGATAGTGATGGCCAGTCCGGGGAACAGTACCATCCACCAGCGGGGGAACAGGCCGGCCGACACGGTTCCACCCAACATATTGCCCCAGGTTGCAGTTGGCAGCGGCACGCCTACACCCAGGAATCCGAGGGACGCTTCCAGGATGATGACCGATCCCAGGTGAGCAGTTGCCAGCACGAGCCAGGGGGCCACACATTGAGGAGCAACGTGGTAGATCATGACGCGAATATTGGATGCGCCGATGGCCATGGCTGCATCCACGTAAGCATTTTCCTTGACGCTAAGAGTTACTGAGCGTACCACGCGGACCGACAACGGAATTCTGGTTATGCTGATGGCAACGATTACAGTCCAAACGCCGGCCCCCATCGCCAGCACTAGGAGCATTGCCAGAATCAGCGTGGGGAAAGACATTAGCACTTCCAGGAACCGTTGACTGTACATATCGAAGCGCCCACCGATGTATCCGGTGGCCACACCCCAAGCCGCGCCAAAGAGATCCCCGACCATAACCGCCATAAAGGCAATAAACAACGACACGCGCGCGCCATGCACAATACGGCTGTAAAGGTCACGGCCGATATCGTCAGTCCCCAGCCAGTGATCGGCGGTAGGCGCCTCGCGCAAGGACTTGAAGTCGGCTTCCAGTATCGGGTCGTGGGTGGCGACTACCGGCGCAAAAATGGCGACGCTGAGTACGATGATAATCAGAACCGCACTGATCGCCCCCAACGGGTTGCGTCGGCTAAAATTAACGATGCCCGGCAGCCAGCCGGGTCGATGTGTCGCCCCTTGTTGGACGAGAACTTCGCCAGCGGGTCCGGTAGTAGTGATGTTAGTTTCCTGTGCCACGAAGACGCTCCTGTTACGCGGTTGGTTAGCTGTATCGGATACGGGGGTCGATCCATGCGTAAGAAATGTCAACCAGCAGATTGGTCAACACGAATATGACGCCATATATCAACACCAGGTTCTGGATCACTACATAATCGCGCTCCAGGAAGGCGAACACCAGGGTCCGACCCAGGCCGGGCACTCCAAAAGCCTGCTCCACCGCCACCGAACCTCCAATGAGGAATCCGAGCAAAACGCCGGAGAGTGTAATCACCGGCATAATGGCATTACGCAGGGCGTGGCGGGCGATTACCACTCGCTCGGCCAACCCCTTTGCCCGCGCCGTCCGTATGTAATCCTCGTGGATGGTCTCAAGCAGCGCCGACCGCGCCATGCGGGAAACGTAAGCGGCTTGGCCAATACCCAACACCAAAGCCGGCCCCCACACGATTTGCAGGTTTAGCCATGGATTTTCCCACAGGTCGGTCACTTCCAGCGGCGCTTTCCATTGCAGCGTCAACACCAGAGCCAGCACAATTAGCGTGCCCAGCCAAAAGTTGGGGATGGCGAGGAAAAGTATGGAGAAAAACCGGCCGACATAGTCCATCATACTGTTTCGTTTCATTGCCGCCAGAATGCCCACTGGCAGGCCAACCACCCACGACAAAATTACCGAAATAATAGCGATTTCGAGCGTGATTGGGCCACGACTAATTACGAGATCCATTACTGAACTGGAGCGCCAGAAAGATTGGCCGAGCTTCAACGTGACGATGTCTTGCAGCCAGTCCACATACTGCAGGTAGATGGGCTTGTCGAGGCCCAAGCTGGCGATAATGCGCGTACGGTCTTCCTCGCTAAGCTGAAGGGTTCCTTCCTCACCAAACATTACCGTGAGCACGTCGCCCGGCAGTATGCGCATTACCAGGAAGATGATAATAGTGAGGCCAATAAGCGCCGGGATGGCCAACACAACTCTGCGCAGGACATATTTTTGCATCAGAATTTATCTCGGAGTGAGTGTGACCGGCTAGAATGGTTCTGGATGGCGGGCGACGTTCGGTTGCCCGCCATTATAACTACTACGCTTCGAATATGGGTTACTGTTGACACTCGCCATCCATCCAGACCGTATCCATGCGGTCCAGGTTGTGAACGAGTGCGCCGTTCTTGCCCTCGATTCCGTGTACGCAGGTGCGCCATCCGGCCAAGGTGCGGTTGTACCAGAACTCAACGGTGGGCGGGTCTGCATCCAGAATTGCGGTCGCCTGTTGCACGAGTTCGTAGCGTTTTTCCTGATCCGGCTCAACGTCAACCAGATCCATTATGGCGTCGAATTCCGGGTTGCAATAGTGGGAATGGTTTTCGCCGCCGCCACAGCGGTACCAGCTATTCAGATAAGCTGATGGGTCAATGAACGGGGATGCTATGGCACCCAGTGTAATGTCAAAGTTACGGTTGGCCAGTTCTTCAAACCAGACAGCGAACGGGGCCGCACGAAGTTCGGACTCAATGCCCAGAATCCGCCGGAACTCCAGCTGGGCGACCTGTGCGGCAGCTTCGCGGTATGGGCCGGCGCGCCACAGCAAGTCAACATTTTTGATCCCGTCCCCGTAGCCGGCTTCCTCCATGAGGCGTTGCGCCTCAACTTCGGCGGCCGGACGGTCGAATATCAACCGGGCGTCAATCTCTTCCTGGGGCAACTCGAAGGCCTGGTCCGGGAACGTCCAGCCCGTGCCGCCCTTGAATCCAAACAGCCATTCGGTGCCTACGTCGTGAATAGCGTCGCGGTCAATGGCCAGCCACATGGCCCGGCGAACCTTGGGATCGTTCCAGGGCTCACGATCGGTGTTGAACCAGATGGCGAAATAGGAGTAAGACGAGAACGGCTGGCCTACGAACTGGTCTTTGAATTTGTCGTCGCTTTGGATGAGTTCGTATGCAGCGGGGTCGATAGTCTGGGCATAGTCCACGTTGCCTGCCAGCAGCGCTGCGGAGCGGTTGGTGGGCGAGCCAAGCGGATAGGTCCAGACTTCATCCAGGTAAGGCAAACCCTCGTTCCAATAATCCGGGAACGCTTCGTTCTTCCAAACCTCGCCTGCCTTGTGTTCCAGGAACCGAAACGCGCCGGTACCGGGAGCATTCTGGCCGTTGAGCTTGAGGTCATAGTTATTTTCTTCCAGGAAAGACTTGGGGAAAACGCCATGCCATTCCAGGGCGAAGGCGTTCAAGCCGTAGTTCAGCGGCGGCGCTTTCGCGAAGGTGAATTCAACCGTTAAAGGGTCAATAACCGCTACCGTAGGACCAAAGGGATCGTAAAGACCCTTGCGGGCGCTAACGGTGCCCGACGGCGGGTTTAGCACGCGTTCCCAAGACGCAGCAACGTCATCGGCGGTCATAATGGTGCCGTCGTGGAACTTGATGTCCTCGCGCAGCGGGAAAGTCCAAACGCTTCCGTCCTCAGAGACGCTCCAGTCGGTGGCCAGGTCCTGGATGATGGTCTGGCCGGCGTCAAGTGGGTTGTACCGCAGGAGGCCGTTGAGCAGCATCATCTGTTTGAACGAGTTGGACACGCTGGAAACTTGCATTAGGTCGTAGTGCGAGGGGTCGCCGTAGCCGCCACGCCGCAGGATTCCGCCCCTCACCGCATTGAGGTAAGCGTCTTGCGTGATGGGGTTAACCAGAACTTCCGTGGGCAATGAGGCTGGGAGCGGGGTGGGGGTGGCCGTATCAGCCATCACGGTGGTGGGTTGCGCTGCCGGCTGGCTTTGTGAATCACCACTAGGCGCAGCGCCAGAATCAGCCGGAGCTTCTGCGCCGCCACAGGCGATGGTCAGCATCAGCGACAGCGATAAAACTGCGCCAATCACCGGCACGAGGGACAAACGGGAACGATGGGGCATGATTTCTCTCCTGAGTTTCAATATAGAGTCTGGAACGCCGATTTATCGTCTTTGTAACCCGGAATACTCGCGATTCTAGCGACGGGAATCAGGTGATTTTGATGATGGCCCATCACAGTATCAATTCGGTCAATATCGATAGTATTCCTTGCTAAAATACTGGCTCCATGATTCCGAAAGCGATCCTGATTGTATTTACTGGGTTCGTTAGTGTCAATACTGTTAGCAGCAAAAGATCTGGGTGAGCCGACAAACCCGACAATCGCGAATCGTGCGGGAAGGGTCGCGTCCATACTGTATGCTATACTGCCGCCGGCTCCAGGTGGGAAGCTGTCGTTCAGTCGAGCCGATGGATCCCACAATGCCAATTGCCTGATGAGGTGCATTTTGGTTGCTCCGCTTGCCGCTACGCCCAACCCTTTCCGTGGGGTAGTGGTTAATACCGCCGAAATTCCGCCGGAACCCGCCGACTTTGCGGCCCGGCTGGATGCGTCGATTTCCGAATGGCACCAGGCGGGTTACGAAGTGGCCTGGGTAGATATCCCCATCGCGCTGGCATCCCATGTGCCGATCGCCACGGCACGCGGCTTCGTGTATCACCACGCCGGCAACGACTACCTGACTGCCACGCTGTCCCTCATCCCCGGTTCCTACGTCCCCAACTATGCCACCCATTACATCGGTGCGGGAGGGGTTGTGGTGAATGATCAGGACGAATTGCTGGTGGTGTGCGAGCGGTATCGCATTGACAACCGACCTCCTTTCTACAAATTACCCGGCGGCGCGCTGGAACCGGGCGAACACCTCGTCGATTCCATCGTGAGGGAGGTGCTGGAGGAGACCGGCGTTGAGGCCGAGTTTGAGGCCCTCACCTGTTTCCGGCACTGGCACGGCTACCGCTACGGCAAGTCGGACATCTACTTCGTGTGCCGGCTGCGTGCATTGTCCACCGAGATCAGGATGGGTGAGAAAGAGATTGAAGAGTGCCTGTGGATGCCCGTCCAGGAATTTATGACCAACGAAGACATCAGCCCGTTCAACAAAGGTATCGTGCGCTCGGCTCTGGAGAGTGACGGTATCGTACCGGCGCCCATGCCCGGGATGCCCGAAGACCCGACGCGAGAGTATTTCATGCCGGATTTTACGCGCGGCTGATTCTTACCCGCTGACTCCTATCCATTGATTCACCACCTATTGGCTGCATCGCGGCCATCACCGCCCTTTCCGGAGGAACCGAATGACTACCACCTCTGAACAAGCCAGCAAATACCGCGTCATCGGCACCCGCCCCGTGCGTCACGACGGGGTGGACAAGGTTACTGGCGCAGCCCGATACGGGGCCGACATCAACCTGCCCGGGATGCTTTACGCCAAGATTCTGCGCAGCCCCCATTCCCACGCCCGCATCCGCAAAATAGACACCAGCAAGGCTGAAGCCCTGCCCGGTGTGGTCGCCGTCGCAACGTCGGCTGACTTCCCCATCGTGGATAACCGGCCCATGGACTTTGCCGAGGTGCAGGGCAACGCCCGCATGATCGCCGAGAATATGCTGGCCGTAAACAAGGCCCTGTATGTAGGGCACGCCGTTGCCGCCGTGTGCGCTGTGAACCAGCACACCGCCGAAGAAGCGCTGGCTCTGGTTGAGGTCGATTACGAAGTGCTGCCCACGGTGCTGACCTGGCGCGAAGCCATGGCCGACAACGCCCCACTGCTGCACGATGACATGACCACCTACTTCCGGATGGAGCGGTTCTCTCGCGGCGACGACACCGGCATCAAGAGCAACGTCGCCGGCCACATTCAACATACGGTGGGCGATGTCGAAGCGGGTTTCGCCGACTCGGATATCGTCATCGAGCGCGAGTTTGAGACCCAGACTGTCCACCAGGGGTACATTGAACCCCACGTCTCCACCGCCATGTGGTCGGCAGACGGCCGCGTTACGGTTTGGACCAGCACCCAGGGACTGTTCAACATCCGGGCACAGACCGCTGCCATCCTGGGTATCCCGGAGTCGCAGGTGAAGGTGGTGCCGATGGAAATCGGCGGCGGTTTCGGCGCCAAAGCCATTGCCTATCTGGACCCGGTGGCCGCTATCCTCTCCAAGAAAACGGGGCGTCCAGTGAAAATTGCCATGGATCGCCGCGAGGTGTTTGAAGGCAGCGGCCCCACTTCGGCCACCTTCATGCGCTGCAAGATCGGCGTCAAAAACGACGGTCGCATGGTGGCCGGGCAACTCTACATGATTTACGAGGCGGGAGCCTACCCCGGTTCGCCCGTGGGCGGCGGCGCGCTGTCCGGCTTCGGCCCCTACAAGATGGAACATATGCTGGTGGACGGCTTTGACGTGGTGTGCAACAAGCAGAAGGTGCAAGCCTACCGCGCCCCCGGCCAGCCGCAGGTGGCCTTCGCCGTGGAAGCCGTGGTGGACGAACTCGCTGACTTGCTGGGTCGGGATCCCATCGAACTGCGCTTGCAAAATGCCGTGCAGGAAGGCGACCGGATGCCCAATGGTGTCCCACATCGCGTGTTTGGCTGTCGCGAGATGGAAGAAGCCATGATCAACTCCGCCCAAAACCAGACCCCTTTGACCGGACCGAATCAGGGTCGTGGTGTCGCCGTGGGGTTCCGCTGGCAGGCCGGCCAGGCTTCGTCGGCCACCATCAACATCAACTCAAACGGCACGCTGAACCTGATTACCGGCTCGGTGGACATCGGCGGCACGCGCACGGCGGTCGCCATGCAGGTCGCCGAGACCCTGGGCATTGGTGTGGATGAGATTGCCCCCACGGTGGTTGATACCGATACGGTGGGCTGGACGGCTACGACGGGCGGCAGCCGAATCGCCTTTGACACCGGACTGGCCGCCATCGCCGCCGCCGAGGACCTGCGCGACCAGATGGCCAAACGCTGCGCCATGGTCTGGGAGGTCGAACCCGAGTTGGTGCAGTTCGCTGACGGTGCGTTCACCTGCACCAGCACCGAAGACCGCCTCACCATCGCCGAGGTTGCCAACCGCATGATGCGAACCGGCGGCCCGCTCACGGCATCGGCATCGGCGACTTCCACCGGCGTGGGCCCGGTGTTCGCCGGCAACATCGTCGACGTGGAGGTCGACTTGGAGACGGGCAAGGTGGACATCCTGCGTTGCACCGCCTTCATCGACTCCGGCACCTCGGTGCACCCTAGCTACGTGGAAGGGCAAATGCAGGGCGGCACGGTGCAGGGCCTGGGCTGGGCGCTGTCGGAGGACTACACCTACGCCGAGGATGGCCGGATGCTGAATTCCAGTTTCCTGGACTACCGGATGCCCACGGCGCTGGACTTGCCAATGATCGAAACGGTGGTCGTGGAAGTCCCCAACCCGCGTCATCCCTACGGGTTGCGTGGCGTCGGCGAAGCGCCCATCATTCCACCGCTGGCCGCGCTGCACAACGCGGTTTACCACGCTACCGGCGTGCGGGTCAACAAACTCCCGCTGTCGCCGACCAGCGTACTGGAAGCGTTGCAGGCAGCGGCGCAAGAGTAGCGTCGAATCAGGAAACCAGGTCCTCGCACGGGCGAGGTTTCGGATACACTACAAGGGGCGGACTGACAACCCGCCCCTCATTCTGGCCGGTGCGGGCCGCCCGATAATCCACCGAACCAAGTCAGCCGCCAGAATTCTGCAATGTCCAGGTTCCGTCAGGACATCCGTTAGACAATGGAAGAAAGTAACAACAGGCCCCTGCTGATCGTGGGGTTGGGAAATCCGGGCAACCGGTATCGCGAGACCCGCCACAACGTCGGTTTCGCTTGCATCGATTTGCTGTCGCAACGCTGGGGCATCCCGGTGAACGATCGACGGCGCACCACCGTTCTGGGTCAGGGCTATTGGAACGGGCAGCCCGTGGTGCTGGCCAAACCCCGCACCTTTATGAATCTTTCCGGCGAGTCGGTAGCGTATCTGATGACAAGATTCGGAGCGCGACCCACCGAGTTGATTATCGTGCACGACGAGATGGCGTTGCCACTGGGCAGAATTCGCCTGCGCGCCCAGGGGTCTGACGCCGGACACAATGGCATCAAGGACATCATCCGCACGGTACACTCGGTGCAGTTCCCCCGCCTGCGCATCGGGATCGGGCCGCCGGATAGCGGGTCGGGCAGCGTTGACCATGTGCTGGGGCGGTTCGAGGCCGAGGAGCAGGACACCGTAAAAACCAGCATCGCACGCTCTGCCGACGCGGTGGAATGTTTGCTAACGGACGGCACCGGCATCGCCATGAACCGCTACAACACCGACCCTAAACCGGCGCGGGAAGCGGGCGGTTCTGATCAGCCGGCGGCCGGGCAAATCCGCCCGGAATGAGGCTACGGTTGGCGACACGGGCGTTGGCCGCGCTCGCCGTCCTGATTGCAGTATCGTTCACCGCTACGGTGGCCTGCGGCGCCAGCGAGCAGACGTCGAGCCTCCCGGTCCTGCCCGAGTCGCAGACCGCCCAGGAGCGCCGGGCGCCAGCAGCACCGCCGTCGCCAGCCGCGCCGTCCGAACCCATGACCGCCGCCGATTTCGCCACGCCGCCGGATCGAGATTTGCTGGAGTTGGCACGGCAATTGCGCTGGAACGGGTCGCCGCCGGAATCGCAGCCTCACCAGTTTGCCGGCCGCGCACCGGCGGTTGGCGACGCAGCGGAGTTCTGGATCGCGAACCTCGCCGAAGATGCAATGGACCGCAAGCGGTTCCGTCTGGCGGCAATATCCAACAGCGCCTACTGGTGGGTCGAAAACGGGTTGCAGGTTGACGATGCTGATTTGCAGTCGTCGATAGAACGTGCTGAAGCCGAAGTCTACCCAAGGGTTACGGAGCAGTTCGGCGCCCAGGATCAACCCGGCATTGATGGCCTGCCGCGGGGCCACATCATCAACGCCCGCCTCAGCGGAGCCGGCGGGTACGTGTCCGGAAACGACGGCTATCCCGTTACGGTGAGCCCGTTCAGCAACGAAATTGAGGCCATCTACCTCAACGCCGCCCAGATACCGTTGGGCACCGCCGGTTACCTGGCTACCCTCGCCCACGAGCTACAGCACGCCATCCACGGATACGCCGATCACTCGGAGGAAACCTGGCTGAACGAAGGGCTGTCGGAGCTGGCGGCGACCGAGGCCGGCTACCCGACCGGAAGTCTGACCCAGTACCTGCAGCGGCCCAACGCGTCGTTGGTGAACTGGCCGGCAGAGTTCGGCGGAGACGTGGGTCTCAATTATGGTGCGGCATCGCTTTTCGCCCACTACCTGCGCGAGCACTACGCCGCCGGCGACGCGCTGCACCAGCTGGTGGGCACACCGATGGACGGCATCGCGGGCGTCAACTCATTCTTGTCCAAAGTGTCCGCTACAACCGTTGACGGTGAGCCGGCCACGTTCCGCACCGTTTTCAGCGACTGGATTGTCGCCAACTACCTGGACTCCGAGCACGATCGCTATGGCTACGACGGCCTGGACGTTGGCGCAGCCGTGACCGAAACTCGCCGGGTTGGCGAAGAGACTCAGTACGAAAACCTGCAACAATATGGCGTAGATTATGTGGACGTTCACGAGGCAAACGGCGCAACAACAGTGCATTTCGAAGGCGCCGCAACCACCCCTTTACTCTCTTCTGATGTGCCCGGTGATGTGCCCGGCGGTTCCTGTTGGTGGAGCAACCGCGGCGATTCCATCGCTACAACGCTCACGCGCCAGCTGACGGTGCCACAGGCCAGACCCGACGCTACCCCTGCCGAGTTATCATTCCTGCGCTGGCACGACATCGAAGATAGCTGGGATTACGTGTACGTGGAAGCGTCAAAGGACGGCGGCGCTACCTGGGATGTGCTTCCGGCGGAAGGCGCCACCAACGAAAACCCGATGGGCAACAGCTACGGACACGGCTATACCGGCGTCAGCGACTGGCGGCCGGCAACGGTTCCGTTGGTTTCATACGCCGGTCGGAAAATCCTGCTGCGATTCCATTACGTAACGGATGATGCAATTCACGGGGCCGGGTTTTGCGTGCGTGAGATGCGGGTATCCGGCGGCGACATCAGCGACCGCGACGGCGGGTGGCAGCCGGACGGCTTCGTGCTGGTCAACAATCGGGTACGGCAGGATTGGATTGTGTGGCTGATCACGGACGGGCCCCAGCCCACCGTTACGCGCCTGGAGTTGCACCACGACTCCAGCCGAGATGCCTACGTGGGTTCGGCGCAACTGCCGGTGTCGGCGGAAGGCCGGACGGTTTTGGCGGTTGCTCCGGTTGCGCCAGCCACCATCGAGCCAGGTCGGTATCGAGTGTGGGCGGAATGATGCTGCCGGAACATTTTATTCCGTAGCAACACACCACTTTTATTCAGGGTCAGAGGACCCGCGACTAGCGTGGGTCATCAAATTGTCCAGGAGTTGATCGGCGAATTCTGGCAGGCCGCCGCAACTGTCGCAGGCGAAACAACGCCATTGGACGTTGGCGAGGAATACGCAAAAGGCCGCCGGCGCGTGGCACAACGGGCAGTCGGCGGAGAGTCGGTGGAGATGCAGCGGCGATGCGCTATATCGCGCCAGAGTGGCGAAACTGCCCACGAGTTGCAGCAGGCGGCCACGACGCACCGGGCCAGTGGGATTTTTGCCCATCGATTGGCTGTTGCGCCACCGGAGTTCGGCACGCAGGTCGGGCAACAGCGTCGCCCACGCGTGGCCCGTGCCCGTATCGGAACCGTCGGGAGCAAACCCGACTGAGCCCAGCGCGGTATCCAGATCGGCGTCCGAGTCGCGCCCGAACCAGAACACTGCCGCAATCAACGTATACAGGTTGGGTTCGCTCACCATCGCCAGGCTGGGAGCCGACACATTGGCAGGTGCCATTGCCAGACGAGCCAAAAAGTCCTGCAGGCGCGCGTGCGTGTGCAGTGGGAAACTGGTCGCCGGATAATCAACCGCCGCATCAGCTTCAAAATGGTTATTGGCGGTGGCGCTATCGGCGGAAGGGCGGTCGGTCGTAAAGACGCCGTGTAGCGCAAACGCATCAAACGGAGGCGCTTCGTCGAACGAGTAAGTTGTTAGTTCCATCAGGGTCAGCACCGAGCTATATCAGGCGGTTGCGCGTAGGGCTGGATTGCACCACAGCACTTACCATAGCCATTGGTAATGCAACGCGGCAATGCCCCCGTGTCAGCCTCCAGCAGCAACGCGACCACGGGCAGGTGTCAGCGAAGTAGCGTTGCTACGCCATCGGACGGCTGGCAATCCTACCGCAGGTTAAGCGTGAGCCGGGTTGAGCAGCCAATCATGCACATGGGGCAGGCGAGCCAATTCACCCGTCAATATGGCACGCGCCAGTTGACGCACGCGTGCTTTGGCATCGTCGGTCGTGATGTATTCTGCCGGCGACTTGCCATCCACGCGAGCCAGCAGCAGGACGCCCAACTGCCGCAGGGTGTCCCGCTCCAGCGCGTCGGCGTATCCGTCCGGCCCCGAGACGGCTGCGACGTAGCTGGCCCAGAAAGCGCGGGCGGCCCGGTTATACGTTCCGGTGATTTCCGGCTGATGTATCGCCTTCAGCGTCAGATGGTTGAGCATGAATGCCAGGTCGAATGCGGGATGCCCCAGATGCACGACCTCAAAATCCAGCAGATACACCTCTGCCGTCTCGCCGGCACCGGTCACGATGACGTTCTTGGGGCTGTAGTCGCCATGCACCAGCGCCAGCGGATGGTTGAGCATCCTCTGGGCTTCGGATTCGATAACATCCGCGAGATCAGGATGGACGGCTGCCGTGGCGCGGTGGTATGGGTCGATGCGGAGCTGCACGAAGCAGTGCTGATCGGCAAAGGGTTGCAGCTGACTGGGTACGTTGCCGTCCGTAATGGCGGTAGTACGGTGCACGGCGGCCAGCAGTTCGCCGACTTTGCCGGCCACTGCCACATCGACCTGTCCGGCCAGCAGGGCGTCTTTCCAGTTGACCCCTGCCGCCGGCGCCGACGTCATCACGTAGAGAAAATCGTCCTCGTTCGCGTAGATTACCCGCGGAATCGCCGTTGCCGACAATACGCCGGCCAGGAACTGGATGCTGCCCCACTCCCGGTGGATGCGCTGCCGGTCGGCGAACCACGCCTGGGCAACGCGCAGTTGCGGCAACGATTGCTTCACCACCAACGCACCATCGGGGTCGCCATCAGGGGCACCGTTCGGGCCGGCGGAGATCGCAACCCGCACGACGATGTTGGAAACACCGCCGCCCAGCAACTCGGCGGTGGCCCTGGCTGCTGCGTCTTCGTCAATTACGCGGCGGGCCACCAGGTAGGCGACGGCGTTATCCGGGGTGAGCGTGAAGGGCATTTACTGGCTTTGGGCAGGCTGACGCCACCAAGACCGCTCGGTCAGACTTTGGCCGCCACCTGGGTGGTGAAGTCCTCCAGGTGCCCCAGGGTTTCTTCCAGGTTGCCGTCGGCGCTGAGGCGGGCGATGTCCAGCACCAAATAGCTGATACCCATGTCCTCGTACTGGCGGATGTCGCCGGCAATCTGGTCGCCGCTTCCGGTGAACCGCACGCGCTCGCTGCCGGTATCGACACCGGTGATCCGGTAGTCGTGGCTGCGATAAATTATCTGGATTTCGTCCGGATTGCGACCCGCTGCCTCGGCGGTGCGCCGCAGTCGGTTCATTCCGCTCTGCAACGCCTCGGGCGTGCCCACCGGGAATGCCGGGTTGTTGCCGATGGGATACCAGCCGTCGCAAAGAGTGGCAGCGCGGCGGATGGCCGGCCGGCTCTCGCCACCCACCCAAAGCGGCGGGTGCGGCTGCTGCACCGGCTTGGGCAGGAACCAGATATCCGAGAAGCTGACGTACTTGCCCTCAAATTTGGGGTTGTCAGCCGTCCAGAGTTCCTTGAAGGCCCGGATGTACTCGTCGGTTACGGCGCCGCGTTCGTCGAAGGGTTCGCAGCCCACTGCCTCAAACTCCTCGCGGCACCAGCCGACACCCACGCCAATGATCAGGCGGCCACCGGACAGCACATCGAGCGTCGCCAGGGCTTTGGCGGCGACCAGCGGGTTTCGGTGGGGAACGATGATTACCGACGTGGCCAGCCGGATTTTCTCGGTACAGCCGGCCATGTACGCCAGGGCGGTGATTTGCTCCATGGACTGGCCGGATGTGGAACCGGGAAACTCGCCGGTTTCGGTGTAGGGGTATTCGGAAGAGATGCTGCGGGGCACCAGGATGTGATCGCCCAGGGAGATGGAATCGAACCCCAACGCCTCGCCTTTCTGGGCGATGGTGGCCATGTTGTCGGGGGTGGCAAGCGGGCCGCGGCCCGGGAGAGTAAATCCGTATTGCATAACTGGCACTCCTGTTGGTGTAATCCGGTCAGTGGAAAAGCAGGCCGCCGTTCACGTTGTACGCCTGCCCGGTGATGAAGCTGGAGTCGGGGCCGGCCAGGAATGACACCAAATTGGCCACGTCCTCAGCCTCGGCGATGCGCCCCAACGGGGTGCGTTCTCCCGAAGCCTCCACGATTTGGGACCGAAATTCTTCCTGTGTCAAGCCGCGTTGTGCCGCCTGGTCGCGCTCCCAGTAGCTCATGCGGTCGGTGTTGATGGGGCCGGGACAGACCGCGTTGACGGTGATGCCATGGGGCGCCAAATCCAGCGCGGACGCCTGGGTCAACCCGATTACTGCGAACTTGCTGGCCGAGTAGGCGGCGCCGTCGGCGCTGGCCTGCTTGCCGGCGTTGCTGGCGATGTTGACAACCCGCCCGCCGTTGCCCAAGCGCACCATCTCGCGGCCAGCGAACTTGGTGCAGAGGAACACGGCGGTGGTGTTGATGTCGAGAAAATGGTGCCAGACATCCTCTTCCAGCTCCGTAACCGGCACCTTGTCGCGGCCGATGACAGCGCGGGCATTGTTAACCAGAATATCCAGCCGGCCAAAATGGTCGACGGTTTGAGCGACGAGGCTCTCAATCTGCTGGCTCTCGGAGAGGTCAGCATAGATGGGCAGCACCCGGCGACCGAGGTTGCGTACCTCGTCGGCCACGCTGTCGATGGACTGCCACTCCGACCGGACTTCTCCGGGAGGCAGATCGTCGGCGGGACGCCGCACGTCGGTGATGGCTACGTCGGCGCCCTGGGACGCCAGCTTCAAAACGGCCGCTCGACCAACGCCGCGCATGCCGCCGGCGCCGGTGATGAGCGCAACTTTTCCTTCCAGTGTCATGGTGGGTTCACCTCTTGTACCGGGGTTGTATTTGGTTTGTGGATGATGATGCCTTGCTCGATAACAGCGCTGACGATGTGTGGACCAGCTAGCCACATTGGGACCACATCCACTACGATGGGAAGGTCCGATTCTTCGAAGGCGTCCCGGAGATCGACGAGCGCGGCATCATCCAGAGGAACGTCACCACAAATGGCGAGGTCGAGGTCCGAAAACGGTCTGGGTTGGCCCGTCACCCGAGACCCAAAAGCGCGCACTTCGTGGTCGGGGATGTGCTCACGAAGTATTGCCATCACCATGGTAAGCCAGTGGGGTTTGATGTCGATTTCGCTGCTCTCGGTCATATTGGCGGTGTTCATAGGTCAAACGCCGAAGCGTTCGACAACGTGTCGAGCAATAATCTGCCGTGGCGGGCGAAGTTCGGGATAGTGGCGGCCACGCCGACGGCGACGGGTTCGTTGTAGTCGTGAGTCGTATTTTGGCGCGAGTTGGTGAATACGATCCAGGCTTCCGGGTCTTGAACTAACCCAGCGTCCGCAGCGAATCTGACGGTAGTCCTATAACCGAACTGTCCGGCATTCGGATGGGCACCCTGACGCAATCGATAGCGCAGGCATCTGATCGCCATTTCGCAGGTGAACTCAAAGCGTTTGATCAATCCATCGCGTACCACAGTGTTGGCCGGGTCGCGGTCGGCAACATCCAAAGCCTCATCCAGCCGGTCCAGGGCCAGGGAAAACAGGCCGATTTCGTCATGGGAAGGACGGTGAGGATCACCGGGCATAATTAATTATCCGTGCCAACCAGGCCGAAGGGTTCGCGGTCGAATACGCGGCGCGCCATCGGCTCAAAGAAATCCAGCGGCAGGGACTCGTAAGCCGGGTCGAAGGATGGCTGGTCCCAGCGGTGGCAGAAATCAACGGCGACCTGGTACCAGGGGTGGTTGACGTAGCGGTCGCGGGCGTCGCGGTCGCCGCCCTGATGGTGGGCGTAGTAGTAGCTCTGGAACAGGCCGTGTTGCCGCACTATCCAGTAGGTGCGTTCGGTAACGTAGGGGCGCAGCACCGCGGCGGCCAGCTCGCTGTGATTGTGGGGTGACAACAGGTCGCCAACATCGTGGAGCAGCGCGGCGACGACCATCTCCTCGTCGGCGTCATCCCGGTAGGCGCGGGTGGCGGTTTGCAGCGAATGTTCCAGTCGGCCCACCTGGTAACCGCCCAACGATCCGGCCAGACCCCGCAGTTGCTCGAGCACGCGGTCGGCGGTGCCGGAGGCGAATTCGGCTTCCAGCCGTTCGAGCAGTTCGTAATCTTCGCGGGTTCCGGCGGCCATGCTCGTGAAAGAAACGGTGGCTGTGGGCGCGGTGGCCGGCTGGTTGTTGTCGCTCAAGGGGTTGCTCCCGTCGTGTAGTATGTAGCCGAATTGTACCACCGCGAGTTTCCGACACGGAGCGGATGGCGAGGTTCAACGTGAATGACCGGAAGAAACTTGATGGCCGGGTCGTTTTGATAACCGGCGGTGGGCGCGGCATTGGACAGGCAATTGCCACGGCCTGCGCCGCCGAGGGTGCGCGACTGACCCTGGCCGCCCGCACCAATGCCGAATTGCAGGAAACCGCCCAGACCATCACCAGCCGGTTTGGGAGCGGAGGTTGCCACCGTCATCGCCGACGTTACCGACCGGGCGCAGGTGGATCGCGCGGTGGCCCACACCCTGGACCGGTACGGCGTCATCGACGTGATGGTAAACAACGCCGGGAACATCGGCCCGGTGGGTAGGTTGTGGGACAACGACCCCGCAGACTGGGTGCACCTGCTGGGCACCTACTACGGTTGCCGGGCGGTGCTTCCGGCCATAGGTTGTGGGACAACGACCCCGCAGACTGGGCGCGCACCATATCGGTGCACCTGCTGGGCACCTACTACGGTTGCCGGGCGGTGCTTCCGGCCATGCTGGCACGCGGCGCCGGCCGTATCGTGAATATGTCCGGCGTGGGCGGCCCCAACGTAACCGCCTACGACGCCGCCAAGGTGGCAATCGTCAATCTGACGGAGAATCTGGCGCTGGAATTGGCCGATACGCCCATTACGGTCAACGCCATCAGTCCGGGCTCCATCAACACGCGGATGTGGGTGGAGACGCGCGACCTGGCCAAAGAGATTGGCGACACGGCGATGTACGAGCGGGGGTGCAGGTAACGTCGGGCGAGGGGGCATCAATTTGACGGGCGGCGCAACTGGCAGTGTTCTTGGGCAGCGACGACTGCGGGGCCATGAGCGGCCGGCTCATCCGCGCGTTTGCCGACCGGTTCGAGGATTTCCCCGCTAACGTTGACGCCATTATGTCGTCAGAAGCGTATCAGTTGCGCCGGGTTGATCCGGAACGGCCGTTTCCGACATCGCAGGCCTATCCGAACCTGCCCATCACCGGCCCTTAGTGCACCGGTCCTTAGAAACTATCTCAAATCACAAACTGGAGTTAAGCAATGAACAATCGTGAGGAACTCAGGCGCAAGGGCAATGAGATACGGGAGCGCCTGCAACACGGCACTTGCCCGGTGCGGGAGAGGCCCCGGGCGGTGGCCGGCATCCCCGGCCTGAGGAACTATGCCGCGGAGGCTATCTTCGGCGCGGTATGGGCCCGTCCCGGCCTGGACATCCGCTACCGGATGCTTGCGACCCTGTCCGTCCTGACCTCGCTCCAGCGCCTTTCGCAGTTTCAGACCTACGTCCACAGTGCGCTGAACATGGGATTGGGCGCGGAGGAGATCCAGGAAGTACCAATCCATTGCTCCCTCTACGCCGGCTTCCCCTCGGCGGTAAACTCCCTGGAACTGGTGCATGAGGCCTTCCGTGAGAGAGGCATCGAGGCGCCGCAGACCGAGGTGCCCGAGCTCAGCCTTGAGGAGATGGAGGCGCGAGGGCGCGAGCTCCGGGAACAGCTCTTCGGCGATCTGGGACAGGAGGGTTACGCCAGCGCGTTGGTGGATCTTGCGCCGGACCTGCGAGTGCTCACCTACCAGTACGGGTTTGGGGAGATCTTCTTCCGCCCCGGTCTGGACCTGAAATCCAGGGTGGTGTGCGCCACGGCCGCGCTGACGGCGCTGAAGGCCGATGGCCCGTTGCGGAACCTCCTGCGGGCCGGCCTGCGGGTGGGCCTCTCCAAGGAGGAAATGGTGGAGGTGCTGATCCAGACCGGAGGATACGCGGGCTATCCGGCGGCGTTGAACGCGATCTCCATAGCGGCCGAGGTCTGGAGTTGAGCCAACGGCGGCCCCGTCGATGCTGTAGCTGTGGCCCGTACGACGGCGGTTGCCGAATGAGCAGTAAGTAGGCAGGCGCCACTGAATTCCAACATCCCGGGAGGCGAAAAATCCTTGCCGCATTTATCACTGCCCGGTGTTGACCTGTGGCACCAGGATACCAAGGGTTGAGGATACCGGGGGTTCTGGAACGGGGTGGCGCTGGAGTTCCTTGAGCGGAACCAGGAAACGATTTCAGAGCGGGATGTATCCGGTGGCGTCTGCAATTTGAAGGTCAAGCACAGTGGATTCCACCGGCGCGGGAATGACTGGCTGGCCGCCTGTATTGAAATAGTTTCTTAGTGCATCGGTTCTTAAAGGGTGTCTAAAAACTCCCTCTCCCCTTATGGGAGAGGGCTGGGGTGAGGGGTCGTTCCCCCGCTATTCCACCTCTCGCCCAAGATTCACCAGGCGCTTTTTAGACACCCACTTAAAACATCGAAGCGGCCCTAGAAGTCTGGCCGTAAAGCCAATTTGCCAAGTTTTTGGCGTTGAGCAACAGACGTATTATTGTCGCCTTCGCCGTCATGATGTATGCAAAGCGTCCCGACGATCCATTTATGCGTCGATAATCGGCGTAGGGAATACCCCATTTCCCGAAGCATCGGGGTTTCCGGCCGCGTTTCTAGTCCGCAGGCTCGGCGGACGCGGCCAGCCGAGCCGTCGGGTGGCGCGGTGGGCGGGCCGTCAGCAAGGCGACTGCCGTCAGCACCCCCAGGATTGCGTAGATGACAAAGGCGTAGGTATAAAACCCGGCGAACTGGAATACCAGACCCGACGAAACGGCTCCGATGGCCTGTCCCAGCGATGTGAACGGTTCGGTGACGCCTCGGATGGTGCCCAACGACTGGCACCCGAAAAAGTTGGCGTAGGCCACCGCCGGCACCACCAGAATCCCAGCTACGGCGAGGCCGAACAACCCGGCGGCGATATATCCCAGCAGTACGGTGTCGGCGAAGACGAAAAGCGCCAGGGCCACCGACATCACCAGCGCAACCATGGCGTAGGTGTAGGAAACTCGCAGATTCTCGACGACGCGGCCCCACACCAGACTGCCCAGTCCGGTACCGGCGGCGTTGACCACTATGCTCAGCTGCGAAAGCGTCAGGTCGATGCCTCGGGAGCGCAGCAGGTCGGCCTGATAGACGTTGGTACCAGATTGCAGCAGGAACAGGAAACCGGTGCCGATGGCCAATACCCACAGCGCGGGCGTTCGCAGCGCCTGACGGGTCGTCCATCGTTCTTCAACATACGCGGGCGTTGACGGTTCCAGAGTCCCCCCGTCATCTGACTGGGTATCAATCGGTGGGTCCCCATCCGGGCGCAGGCCGATATCCTCGGGGCGTTGCGCCACCAGCAGGGCAGCCGGAGCCAGCGCGATGGCGTACACCATCAGCCCCAGCACAATCCACGCCGTCTGCCAACTGTACGCGTAGCTAACCCAGGTGGCGACCAGCGGGAACACCGCCATCCCGCCCGAGTGGGAGAGGAACAGCAGTCCGGTGGCGCGACCCCGCTGACGGACGAACCACCGCCCGACGACGGTTGCCGCCCCCACATTGAGGGGACTGCTGAACATGATGCGACCCACGGACATCGCGGCGTAGAACAGGGCGATGTGCACCGACAGCAAGGCCAGCGCGATGGTGCTCAAGCCCATGATGATAAGCGACGACACCAGCATCAGACGGGCGCCGAATCGATCAATCGCCCAACCCACCGGGGGCGACGCTCCGGTAGCCAGCAAACCGCCCACCGCGGCAGCGCCGCCGATCACCGCGCGACTCCACCCGGTGTCCTCCGCGATGAGGGGTACAAAAACGGCAAAGGTAAGGCTCCCGGCCGCGTTCCGCACGAACATACTGCTGCCGGCCGCGCCAAGCACCACCCACCCATAGTAGAACGGCGTACTCCGGGAGATGTAGGCGATGAGTACGCGCATTCAGAGATTGGTACGCAGCTGTTGCAAAGCAGCGATCGTATCGTCTCGGAATCTAACCCACGATGGCAATTGTTCCAGCGGGCCGCCGACGGGGAGATTTTCCAACAGTTGGTTTCGTATCCTTGGGAATCGTTGCTCTAACTTGCGCCGCCTCCGCCCTTGCACATCTCCAGCGGTTAGCAGGAACGACTGCAGCGTAGTTTTGGGGTCAGCCATCCGCTCCGCTTCGACGGGCGACGGCAAGTTCAGCTGCGCTCTGCCATTCGGATTTCCGACGACGTCACGGATGGCTACTTCATCCAAAAGCAGCCACGCTTCGGTCATATGCACTGGAACTATGCCTATCCACGGCTCGCTGAATGTTGCTTCCTCAATTGCCCTGGATATTTCGCCGTACCGGGCATCGGGGCCGTCACGATCTGAGTCCCGGTGTACGAACAACAAGCTATACCGAATAATGTTTCCGAGTCCGTTGCGAATCTTATCGACCAATTGCCGTCCAGAGGTCGCAGTCGTAAATTCAGGTTGTGGATAACCATACTCAACAAGCAATCGTTGTACGTGCGTTGCCAGCGCGGTATCGGAGCTGCCTTCGCAGACTAATAAACACCGCACTACCACAACGATTCCCAAAATTTCCGGGGGAAGGCTATTTGCGCCTCTTCCGGCGGCATCAAATAGGACTGCAATGAAATCAGATCGATTCCGTCGCGGTCGGTTGAACAACGCCAAGTTCCACGATACGGATGGCACTTCAGCACATGCTCAACGATCTGACCTGAATCCGCACGAAACATCCTGTCCTTGGCCAAAACGAGGTCGTTTTTATCTTGTAACTGCACGAAGTAAGGCGAGTGAGTGGCCACGATCACCTGTCGCAACGGGTTATCGTATTCGACCGGCTCCTCCGCATCCACCGCGATGTCGTGCAACAGTCGGTTCATCGCCCCCAGCTTGGCTGGGTGGATGCCGTTCTCCGGTTCCTCCATGCAAATAACTGCATTTTCATCAACCACTTCCGCAAGCGCCGCCAGCGCCAGGAACCGCAGAGTACCGTCCGAGATTGAGCTAGCCCGCAACTTTAGTCCTGACTGCTCTTCCACTTCCAGCGACAGCAGTTGCCGCACGTCGTCCGTGACCACACTGACCATTTTGACCGGAACCAACTCCGACAAAATTATTGAAACCATCTGGAATACAGTATGCGGCGACTCGCCCTGCTCCGTGGCAATGTTCGATAGATGCTGCAACGTTGCCGGTATGTGCGCTCCGTTCGCTGCTATCCCGGGCGCTTGCGTGTAGCGGTCCGGTCGCCGCATTGCGGAGGGTTCCAGGGCCATGATGCGCCAGCTCTGCATCTCGCGGCGCGCGGCCAGGATGGTGGGCGTGGCGGCGGTGTTCTCAGTGCCGATTATGGTGCGGGTTGCGCCTTCGGACGGCGCCGGCCGGCCCCGACCGTGGGAACCGCCGTCCTGATGCACCACAATGGTCGCTTGTTCGCTGTCCTGGTCAACGTATGTCGAAATATACGGCGAGCGGCTGTGCCGGTTGTTGTACACCACGCTATCGCGAAACTTTGCCTTGCTGTGAGGAAATCGCAGGTGGCGCGCCGCCCGTCCCGTGGTGATGGGCCCCAGTTCTTCCCGCTCAAGCACCAGCCCTCCCAGCGGCCCGGTAGCGGCGCTGGGAGCCTCGTAGCGAAACGCCACTTCGTACCGCAAGAAGGATGAAGACGGTTCGACTTTTCTGCCAAAATCATCTGACACACGCCGGCCCACAATCATCTCAGCGGCGAACTCAATCCGCTCGTGCCGCTCGCCACTGCCGGAGAAAAACAGGTCGGCAATATCCCCGGTATCCTCGCCGGCATTGCGAATTTGCAATGCGGCCTGATTAATAGTGCATTCCGTCAGCAGCGACAGAAAGCGGATGGCGTCGAATATGTTGGACTTACCGACGCCGTTAGGGCCGGCGATGCAAGTGTACGGCCCAAAGTCCAGCGCGAAATCGACCATATTTTTGAACCCGTTAACTTCCAGCCTGGTGAGCATAATGGCCTCCGGTAGCGACGCATATCCGGGGATCACGCGATTTTAGCACGGTGCGCCGATGTAACTCCCATCTGGACGCGCCGGTCATATATTGGTGCATTTCGCAGGCGAACCAGAGGGCCATGCTGCCGGTGCGGTCATCGTAGCCATTGACGGCGGTGCGATTCAGGTAGGCACGAACATCCGGCATAACGCCCGTGCTGATGCAGCCGTCGACCACGCCCCCGGCCTCGTCGATCCGCTCACCCAGCGCGCGCCAGCAGGAAGTCAGGCCGGCGACGTATCCAGCATCGTCCTCGGCGGAAAGCCAGCCGAGACGTAACCCGCGCGCCAGCGCGTAGCCCACCATGCTGGTCGAGGTCAGTTCGCCCCAGGCGCCGGGGACGTCGACCAGCTCGCCGAATGTGCCCCACGGATGCTGGATCCGCAGCAATGCGGCCAGGTGGTTGCGGTGTCTTTGCACCAGCTCGCCACGCGACGGGTGGTCATGGGGCAGGTAGGTCAGCGCCTCGGCATAGCCCAGCGCCGCGAACCCATTGCCCCGGCTCCAGCAGTACGGGGCGGAGCGGGCGTGCCAGAATAGTCCATTGTCCTGCTGCACGTCGCCGCCGTCGGTCAGGAAGGTAGCCAGCATATCGGCGTATCTGGTGTCGCCGGTGATGGCGTGGGCCCGACCCAACATCGCCCCGCACATGAACATATCCTCGACGCGGAAATCCGGGTCGCAGGGAGCGGGAGCCTCGTTGGAACCGCGCGGCAAGAATCGGTCGGCAGCGTAGAGGAACAAATCCCGATACCTCGTTGCTCCGGTGGTATCGGCAAGGCGGGCCGCCCAAACGACGCCGGTCAACGCCGCGCCGCCGGCGCTCGCGAGGTATGTTGCCGGGTCAGCAACGATGTGGTCTACCAGATTGGCGATGTCGGTGGCGGGGTTAGGGTAGGTGGCGTCCAGGGCTGCCATACGCAAACGCCCGCTGATGCCAACCCCCTGGGTGTAGTTGACGGGATCGAGGGCATGACCGTAATGGTCGGCCAGGGTGCGGGCCAGCCCGAGAGGTGGACGAGCGCGGCGGGCATCCAGAGCGACCCGGGCACCCGACGCTGCTACGTCCGTGTCTTTGCCGGTAAGTTTCCACAACGCCGCCAGTGCATCGGTCAGACCAGTCCAGTGGGTGGTGAGGCGCAATCCGGGGATGGTTCCCGGTGCATCGTGGGCGGGTTGACCCAGGGCCGACAACAGTGAATCGTCTTGCGGGGCGGAAACCGCGCCCAGTGCGACGGCAACCGTCGAACCGACGGCAGCAGTGTTGCATTCCCAGCCCGCGGAGGTTCGTTCGTCGTCGCTCAGTGCCACCTCAACGAGCAGGTCGCGGGCCTGGTAGGTGATCCAGCGCCACAGGTAGCGGCGTTCCGGACCGGTTTCATCGAAGTAGAATCCGTCCTGCGGAGGGTAGCCGACGCCGAGGTCGACACGCTGGGCAGCGGCGGGTTCCCAGTCGCCGCCGGCCAGGGCGTCGGGGTTGGCTGCGACCACTGCGGACAGCGCGACCGCCCGAGGCTCTCCCCGCGGCGGACAGGGAGAAACGCTCCAGGGCCACCAGCAGGCGGGGCGTGTCGGCGGGGTTCCCGCGCAGGCCGGCAACCAACAGGATGGCCGGACGGTGCGCGTCGCCAGCAGACGGGTCGCCAGCAGACCCGCCACTATCGGAAGATAGTGCCCCGGAAGGTAGTGCGCCGGACGGAAGTGCGCGCGTGTCCTGCAACGCCAATATCGGGCGCAGTGCGGGCGTGAGCCCGATGGCGGCAGTCTGCCACCAGCCGGTATTACGCTTGCGAACCAGATTAACCAGGGCTGCGTTGACGTCGGTGGGGTGCATCGTGGACATTGGGCATCTCTCTTTGGGGGCGTGTATCGGTCCGGAATGTGGGCCAGGTCGCAGGTATTATAGCCCGCGAAGCCGGCCGTGGATTCAACCTGACCATAGTCGTGCGACGGGCGTGGGTCAGCGACGATGCGCCCGGGCGAATTCTCAGATCACACCCACGTTGCACAGCAATTGGCGACAAATGCCAGAGATTTTGACATTGCCGGGCTGCCGGCTATACATTGGCGACGGCCGGCGGCGGGGCCGGTGCACAACGACAGGGGGTTGGCTGGTTATGACGCGGTTTGACGATTACACCGGCGAGGATCTGATCCCGCCTTACCGCATTCTGGATTTGACCGACCGGCGCGCGGCGTTTTGCGGTCGCCTGCTGGCAGATTACGGCGCCGATGTGGTGAAGGTGGAACCACCAGGTGGCGACCCGTCTCGAAGCATGGGTCCATATCCTGCTGATGTTCCCGGCCCCGAGAGCAGTCTCGATTTCATGTTTTACAACACCAACAAACGCTCCATCACGCTGGACCTGGAGAGCGCGTCAGGTCGAGCGTTGTTCCGGCGGCTGGCAGCAGACGCCGACGTGGTGATCGAGAGTTTCGACCGGCACTATCTGTACGACCGTGGCATCGGATTCGACGCCCTACGGGCTGACAATCCGGGGCTGGTCATGGCTTCTGTTACTCCCTTTGGCTGCACCGGCGATTGGGCCGACTATCAGGGCGACGACCTGGTGGTGATGGCGGCCAGCGGATATATGCAGATCACCGGAGAGCCTGACGAACCGCCCGTGCGCCAGGGCAACGAACACAGCCACTACCCCGCCGCTCAGTACGCTGCGGTGGGCATCCTGGCCGCCCTGTACAGCCGTGATTTCGGCGTCGACGAGTCCGGCGAGGCCAGTGGTCAAACCGGAGTTGGGCAGCACATCGACGTGTCGTCGCAAGAGGCGCTGATTACCTACTACACCGACGCGCATCCGGCCTTGCTGTGGCGCAAGTTGAGGCAGAACGTTACCCGCGTGGGCACCAACTCGACCCTGGTGATTCCGCTGGGCGCGTACCCCTGCCAGGACGGTTGGATTGCCGCCGGCGTGATTACGCCGCGCGAGTGGGATGCCCTGGCTGAGTGGATTCACGAGGTTACCGGCAACGACGAGGTCCTGAACGAGGCCTACCGGGGTGGCAATCAGGATCGGGCCGAGCACATCGACATTATCACCGCCCTGTTCCTGGAGTTCGCCGAAAACTTCACCGTTCAGGAGCTGTTTCACGAGGGCCAGCGGCGCAATCTGGTGTTCCTGCCAGTAAATGACATCGCCGATCTGCTGGCCGACCCGCAGCTCGCCGAGTCTGGGTTCTGGTCCGACATCGAGCACGACGATTCCACGATTGGAACGTTGAGATACCCGCTGGGCATCTTTCACAGCGACGAGGTGTCGCCGCGGCGTCGGCCGGCTCCGTCGCTGGGGGCAGACAATCTGGCCGTGTTTCGAGGCGAGCTGGGCCTGTCCGACGACGAGATAACCGCCCTGCACGCCGACGGCGTTATCTAGAAATCTGGCCGGGAACCCCGATTCTCCACAAGCCGTTATTTTCTTGACGTCGATTACCTATGTAATGATGGGTTCTTGAAACGTATTGCATACACTATCACGCCGTATACGACTGTAATACGTCTACTTGGAGTAGTGCAAAACCCGGCCAATGGCTTTCCGGCCAGACCTCTAGGCATCCACTCGCGAAACGCCCCGTCGCCAACTTGTCCGAATTATCCGCCCTTATCGTCTATCCGTGACTGTCCAAAGGATTATTTATGAACGCTGCCACCGCATCCCCACTGACGGGCATTCGTGTCGTTGAGTTTGGGCCCTACGTGGCCCTGCCGCTGACCGGCCGCATCCTGGGCTCGCTGGGCGCCGAGGTAATCAAGGTGGAGACTAACAAGGTGCTGGATGAAATGGCCTTCATCCCGGCTTGGTCGCGGGGCGCCGGCCAACCGGAGTATCAGCGCGGCAAACGACGCATAACGCTGGACGTCCGCACTCCGGAGGGTCGCGACCTGATGCTCAAAATGGTCGGAATCAGCGATGTATTTATGACCAACTTCCGGCGCAACATCCTGGACCGCTGGGGCATCGACTTTCCGGCCATCCGCCAGCAACGCCCCGATTCCATCATAATGTGGCAGACCGGGCTGGGCGGGCACGGGCCGTATTACACGTACAAGTCCTTCGGGATTCTCGTGCAGCACCTGTCCGGCGTGTCGCTGATGACCGGTGAACCCGATGAGCCGCCGGGAGTGGTTAACACGTCATACTCCGACTACCACACCGGCGTGTTCCAGCCGGCGGCCATCATCGCCGCGCTGATGCGGCGGCGTCTCACCGGCAAAACGGCTACGATGGAATCGTCCATCTTCAAGTCAGGCGTGGCAACCTGCGGGCCGGCATTGCTGGACTATCAACTCAACGGCCGGGGGCCGCAGCGTCGGGGCAACCGGGACTCCTATGCCGTACCGCACGGTGTGTATCCCTGCGCCCCCGTCCCTGAGTCCAATGATGACCGCTACATCGCCATCTCCGCCGCCAACGATGATCAGTGGATGCGTCTGCGCGCCGCGATGGGAGACCCGTCCTGGGCAGCGGCTCCGGAATACGAAACTCGGATCGGACGCCGCCGCAATGAGGCCGCCCTGGACGCCGCCATCGCTGATTGGACACAGGCGCAGGATGCCGCGGCGCTCATGTACTCCCTGCAGGCTGCCGGCGTGCCAGCGGGCATGGTGTCCCAAGGGCAGGATCTGCACGACAGCGCCCACCTGCAATCCAGAGGGTTTTACCAGGACACGCGTTACTGGGAAGCGGAACGCAGCGTCAAAGCTACCGAGTGGGTGGAAGGCGAAAGTGTGTCGTGGTCGATCCCGGCCCGGATGTCGGGCACGCCCATCGACTTTGGCAAGTACAGCAACATCGGAGAGGACAACGCCTATGTGTTCGGTGAGTTGCTGGGTATGCCTGCCGCCGAAATCACCCGGCTGGAGGAAGCGGGAGTGATTTACTGATCCAGTAGCCAACCCCCTGGCGCGGGCCCCGAGGAGAGGGGATTGCGGGGGCGGAAAATCTGCCACAACCGTGCGGTTCTGTGGCGGTTCTCCCAGTAACCGTCGGGCGGGCAAATGTGGTGGATTTCCGCGGTTCGGCTTTGACACATTGGGCGGTTCGGGGTAGCATTATCTGACAGTATTTCTGCTTACATATCTCGGCATAGCGTGCACTTGAACCAGGCAGGTTTTGCGGCGCCCCCGAGCCGTTACCGCAAGGCTGGCGTAACGAAAAGGCCACTCTACCCTTTCCGACTCCATCGGCAACGATTTCCGGTTCGGTATAACGGTCACCGTCGCCGAACCGTCGATCCCCGCTAGCCTACGCACAGGGAGAGCAATCTTGACCACCTCCAACCCTACCGACCAGCCCGAAGGCAAGTCGCCGTTGGCCGGACCGGAGATAGTACCCGAGTTTGAAGCCGTGCTGACTCGCCTCTGCGCAGTAGCACGTCAGGGTCAGCGCACCGACAGCCGTCTGTACAACCCGCCGGAAGAATGGCTGGTAGGAAATATGTCCATCTTCCAGGACTTGCCCGAGGCTCGCCAGTCGGAGCTGCGGAGTGAAGCTGCGGCGCTGGAAAGTGAGGCCGCCGTAGCCAACGCCGCCGGCCGTGCCTCCACCAAGGTTTGGCCGGAAACCGTGTTTCGTCTGGACAACGGCGGCCTGGCCTTTTTCAGTCAGCTGGGCGTCGTGCGCCGCCCCGATCTCACCCAATATTTTGTGGAAGGGTTCACTCGCAACCGCGACGCTCTGGCATTCTCCGAGGAAAATCAACGCCTGTTCGTAGGCGTATTCGAAAAGGTAATCGCCAAAATGGAGGCGCAATTCGCCAGTGGCGAAGGCATCATCCAGACCGACCGCCAGATTTGCGACGCGCCCGGCCGTTCGTATCACGCGCGGCAACTCCTGTTTGGCACCCGATACTTGCAAGCTCCATATATGTGGCGACGGTTGACTTTCGACCTGCCGCAAGATCAGTGGCAGGGGTCGCCGGATATTCTGGAAGTATCAGTGCCACACTGGATGGACGACCTGGATCTGGATGAGGGGCTCACGACGCAGTTGGGCGACGCAGGCATTACGCAGCTGGTTTTCAAGGCTCCAACCCGTGGGCTGTCGCTGCACTTCGGCTTTGACTACGTGGGCGAGCACAAGATGGGGCCGCTGTCTATCGCAATGCACCAGGTGAAGGAGAAGAACGGGCTGGCGGTGCAGGCGGCGCTCAGCATGGCGCGGGTGCGCAACCTGGACGGCGAAACGGCGAATACCGCCCTCATCACAGTGGGGCCCTCGCTGCACGGCAAGAGCACGCTGACCATCATGGTGGAACTGGCCAACAGCGAACTGGCCGGCATCCTGAACCTGCCCAATGACCCCGACGAAGGGGTCTATCCCATGAACGACGACATCGTGCTGCTGCAACCGCTGGACACTCCGGTTACCAGTGCTCGCGGCGGGCGGCGGGCGCTGATCTCTCACGCCATTGACGGCACCGAAAACAACTTCTACGCCGTGCCCTTTGGTTTGACCCGGGAAGACGATCCCATTACCTTTGATACGCTGCGGGGCGCTCCCGGTATCACCACAGCCGATGAAACGCTGGAAAACGTACCCGTCCACGTCGACAGCCAGGAACCCAACTACATGGAGAATCCGGTTCGCAATATGCGGATGATTCTCTCCCGCCGCGGGTTGCTGGCACGCAAAGGCGCGCGCGATCTGATCAGCACCATGACCGGCGGAAAGCTGACCGACTCGGTTCACGTTCCCATGGAGAACACCGACCGGGTATTCTGGCAGGAGGTAATGCGGCAGAACACCGTGATTCCGCCGCTGCGCCGGCTCAGTCTGGAGCAGTATATTCGAGTGTTGATGTACGGCGAGGCCGTGCAAATGGGCGCAGCCATCGGCGCCATCGGCCGGCCCTACGTGGAATATTTCTCAGACCCGTTCATCATCGGGCTGGAGGACGAGAACGCCAACCTGCTGTATCACGTGCTCCAGCAACTGGCCTGGGGCGGTATGCCGCAGGAGTATTACGCCTTCAATACCGGCGGCGTGGGCGCCGATACCAACGACGAAGCGGCCGGCTTGCGCTACGTGAAAATCCCCCGCGAATTGACGATGATGCTGCAGGAAGCCCTGCTCCGCGACGCAGTGAAATTCGAATACGACAGCGCCCTGCGGTCGGAAGTGGCCGTTGCCATCATGGGTCACGATGGCAACGAGGTGGTGGACCTGCGCGAGAAATGGCTGCCGGTGAACATTTACGGCGAGGCCAACTACACCGAGCGCATGGTGGAACTGATGCGCCGCCGCTACTACGGCCGCGACCAGCAGGACAAGGCGGGCATTCTGCGCTACACCAAGGTGGTGAACACCATCCTGGACATAACCGACATCCCGGCGCCAACCGACGAGCGAGAATTGTCCTGGATTTTGTCCTTCTACTGGTCGCTGGACCAGGCTTACGGAACGCTGGCCGAAGTATCGCGCCACCGCAACCAGGGCATGCGTCCGGTGGAGTACCAGCTGCGGGAGCTGCAACGCAAGTATCGGGACGGAGTCGGAATGGGCTTGTCTCTCAGCGCCGACGCCGGGCAGCACCTCGTCACGCTGGGCCTGCGGGCCGGCTGAATCCTGCTGGCAACCTCCCCGCCCACGGCTGACATCCCGGTGTTCCCCACGTGAACCGCATCCTGGTAGTCCCCGGCGTCCACATCCACTTACGCGACACCCCAATATCGGAAACCCCTAAAATGCCAGACGAACCCAGCGTCCAAATTATCGGGCCGGTGCCAGCCGCATACGCCGAAGTGGTGAGCGACGACGCCCTTGGGTTCGTTGCCGAGTTACACCGCAACTTTGAGACTACGCGCCGGCGCCTGTTGCAGGCCAGAGCCCGGCGGCAGGCCGAGATTGACGCCGGCGCTACGCCTGATTTCCTGGTCGAAACCCGCAGCGTCCGCGAGGGCGACTGGCGTGTTCCGCCCGCGCCGGCAGACCTGTCTAACCGCCGCGTTGAGATTACTGGACCATCGTCAAACCGGCGCATGGTCATCAACGCTCTGAACTGCGGGGCGCAGGTTTACATGACCGATTTTGAGGACGCCCACTCGCCGGCCTGGGTGCCCACCCTCGATGGTCAGCTCAACGTGCGAGACGCCTACCGCCGCACCATCCGCGACGAGGCTCCCGACGGGCGGCAGTATCAGCTGAACGAACAGACCGCGACCCTGTGCGCGCGCACGCGCGGTTTGCACCTGATGGAACGGCACATGCTGGTGGATGGCGAGCCGGTTGCCGGCAGCTTCTTCGATTTTGGCCTCACCGTATACCATAACCATGTGGCGCAGCAGAGCCACGGCACTGGTCCCTATTACTACCTGCCGAAGCTGCAATCCTACCTGGAAGCGCGCCTCTGGAACGACGTTTTCAACTATGCTGAGGACCGCCTCGATATGCCGCGCGGCGCCATCAGCCCGACGGTTCTGATTGAGCACATTCTGGCCGCTTTCGAGATGGAAGAAATCCTGTACGAGCTACGCGAACGACCGGCCGGCCTCAACCTGGGGCGCTGGGACTACATTTTCAGCGTCATCAAGGTGTTCAACAAGCGGCCGGACATGGTGTTCCCCGACCGGTCGCAGGTTACTATGGCGACGCACTTCCTGACGTCGGCGGCCCAATTGCTGGTAAACACGTGCCACCGTCGCGGCGCCCACGCCCTGGGCGGGATGTCCGCGTTCATCCCACGACGGGACGACGAGGCCGCCAACGCCGCCGCTTTCGCGCAGGTGCAGTCCGACAAGCAACGGGAGGCCGACCAGGGATTTGACGGCGCGTGGATCGCCCATCCGGGACTGGTAGCCCCGGTGCTGGATGTTTTCCAGGCGGCGTTTTTGGGCGACAACCAGCTCGGCGTGATACCCGAGGTACGGATCGCTCCCGACGACCTGCTGACAGTGCCGGAGGGTCAGATTACCGAAGCGGGCCTGCGGAACAACATCAGCGTGGCGCTGCAATATGTGGACGCATGGACGCGTGGCAACGGGGCGGTCGCCATCTATGGGCTGATGGGAGATGCGGCCACCGCCGAGATTTCCCGTTCTCAACTCTGGCAGTGGGTCCACCAGGGTTCCAGCCTGGACGATGGGCGTCCCATCACCGCCGCGTTGTATCGTCAGGTGCGCGCCGAGGAAGTTTGCAGCGCTGATCCAGCAACGCGGTTCCGAGAACCCAGGCGCGCTCGACAAGGCGGTGGAATTGCTGGACGAGATCGTCCTGGCCGACGATTTTGTCGAGTTCCTGACACTGCCCGGCTACCGCTACCTGGACTGATTTCGCGACGGTATCAACCCGCCCGCCCGCCGTCCAACGCCGGACCCTAGCTGCCGGCCGGCGTTCGGGAATCCCTGCACTAACTCTCAACGGCGCGATGAACATTCATCTGGTTGACGGCACCTACGAGCTGTTTCGCGCCCACTACTCGCCCCGGCCGGGTCGCATCGCGCCGGACGGAAGGGATGTCAAGGCGACGCACGGGCTGACGCAATCACTGATCGCGTTGCTGGGTCAGGATGGGGTTACGCACGTCGCGGTGGCCTTCGATACCGTCATCCGTTCCTTCCGTAACGACCTGTTCGACGGCTACAAGACGGGAGACGGGATTGACCCGGCGCTGCTGGATCAATTCACCTTGGCCGAGACAATAACGGCGGCGTTGGGCCTCACGGTGTGGCCCATGGACGAGTTTGAGGCCGACGACGCCATCGCTGCCGCGGCAGTGCGGTTCGCAGACTTTCCCGAGGTAGACCAGGTTCTAATGTGCTCGCCGGACAAGGATCTGGCGCAGGTAGCGTCTGGCAGACGCATCGTGATGCTGGACCGGCGCAAGGGCGAGATGATGGACGCCGACGGCGTATCGGCAAAGTTCGGGGTGGCTCCGGCAGCTATCCCCGACTATCTGGCGTTGGTGGGCGACGCGGCAGATGGCATCCCGGGCATACCGCGCTGGGGAGCACGGTCGGCCGGCACGATGTTAACCAGGTACGGCAGCATCGCCGATATTCCGGCTGACGCCACGCAGTGGGACGTGAAGGTACGGGGTGCCGCGGGCCTGGCAGAGTCGCTGGCCGGCCAACGGGACGATGCAATGCTGTATCGTCGGCTCGCTACTTTGCGTCTGGATGTTGCGTTGCCAGAAACCACCCCCGGCCAGCTGCGTTGGACGGGAGCGCGCCAGCCCGAGTTCGCCGAGCTGTGCCAGTCGCTGGGAACGGAATCGTTGCTGAACCGGCTGCCCACACCAGCAGATTAGCAAAGATTCCGGGTTCCGGCCTGCGCCGGAACGACGGTTATGTTTCCCGCCTCCCTGTATGGGAGAGGGTGACGGTGTAGTTCCCTATGCCTACGACTGAGCGGCTGCCGCCAGGCGTTGCAGTTCGGCGGCGCCTTCTTCGGCGGTGGGAGCCCAGGCCGCCTTCGCTTCGGCCAGCAGTTGGCGGGAGGCTTGCACGCTGCCTTGTACGGCCTCGGCCTCCAGTCTACCTAACCAGTAGGTGTCCCGCACCGATGAGCGGCGGCTCAGGCGCTCGTCCAGCATGGACTTGGCTTCGTCGTACATACCGCCGCGGATGTAAGTTTCCAACAGCGTGTCCTCGAACACCTCGCGTTGAGCGTGGCTGCCACCGAGGCGAGCCAGCATGGGGTAGGTCGGCCCCATGAGTTTGGCGGCTGCGGCATAGTCGCCAGCGGCGAAAGCGGCGGCACCCCGGGCGATGGGGAGCGTCATCTCGCGAGCCAGATCGTCGCCCTTTTCTCCTTGGGCGCTGAGACGGTCGACGAGGCGCTGCGTGGCGTCGGTGTCACCGGAGCCGGCGAACGCCAGGGCGGCGTGGCAATCCCGGAACGCAGCGCCGGGACTGTCGGCAGCAGGCGCTGCCTGGACCCGCACTTCGTCCCAAGGTTTGGCCGGTTGTTCCCCGGAGTAAATCTGGATGCGCCACATCAGCGAGGCGGCATCGGCCAAGTTGGCCAAGTTGCGTGCCTGCACGCTGGGCCTGATTTGCGCCTCGTAGATGTCCAATGCCGCTCCGTATCGACCCTGGGCCAGTTCAAACAGCGCCAGGTGCCAGGACAGATGCACGTTGTAGGCCGCCCTCCGATCGAAACCGTCCAACCAGTCGGCCAGCCAGCGCCCACCGTTGGCCGCATCGCCCTGCTCAAAGTAGGAGTGGGTAACGGAATGGCACGCGACGGCATTCTGGGGGTTGCCCTCGAGTGAGCGCGTGGCAAGATCCATGGCCTTGACCGGTTGGTTCGTTTCGTGATGGGCGAAGGCATACTGCCCCAGGAATGCCCAGTCATTGCCGTTGGCGGGGGCAACCTTGCTCATCATCGCCATCAGGTGATTGGGGAAATCGGGCACGGCGGCCCCGAAGCAACCCAGCATATAGAGGCGCTGGGCGACCCGCATGGCAAGGGTGTCAGTGGGGAAGTTAACCAGGTGTTCGTTGACCAGGTTGATGGCCTCGGTACCCTTGCCGTGGGTGAAGGAGTGCATGATTTGCGTGGCCTGCCGCTCCTCCTGGGAGATGCCGGCCGACAACTCAACGGCCTTGACGGCGGCGGCGCGGGCGGCCGGCACGTCCATCTGCAGGTGCAGAACGTAGGCCAGCACGGCGTGCGCCATGGCGAAACCTTCGTCGGCTTCGATAGCGGACCGCACCCTGGGCTCCGCTCCATAGTTCTGCGACAGAACCAGGTCAAGTCCTTCCTGGTACAGCTCGGCGGCGGCGGGTGAAGCGGTGGTGATGGTCAGTCCATTACGATTTTTTACCATAGCGCACATCGGATACGGCCTCCGTAGATTAGGGGGTGGGTGGCTCAAGATTACCACAGCCCCGAATAAGTGTCATCGGTTTATCGGATAGCGGGAATCGGAGCAATCCGGTTAGCCGCCGACGGCCGAAACCTTCTACACCGCCCCTTCCGCCTCCAATTCAGCCAGTTGCTCGGGCGTCAGGCCGCCGAGGGTGCAGAGGATTTCGGCGTTATGCTGGCCCAGCTTCGGCGGGGCGCCGGTAGCGGGGATTCGGCAGGCGGTGAGCTGGATGGGTGTCGCCAGCGAACGGAAGGTTCCGCCGAGGGTGTCAGCCGTTTCGACGTACATACCGCGAGCATCCAGTTGAGGGCAGTCAGCGAGATCGGCGATGCTCTGGGCCACACCCATTGAGAAACCGATTTCGGTCAGCTTGCCGGCCACTTCCCACTTGGGTCGTGACGATGACCAACTTTCAATTGCTGGAATTACTAGGTTCTGTTGACATTTCACCGCAACCAGATGAGAGCGGCGGTGAAATGCAGGAAGCCCAGGTATCTGGTGTCCAGCTTCTCAAACCGGGAGAAGATCCGGCGATAGTGCTTGATCTTGTTGATGAAGCATTCCACCAGATGGCGCTCCCGGTACAGATGCCGGTCATAGTCGGCGGGTGCCTTGCGGTTCGAGCGGGGCGGAATGACCGGTATCATACCCAGTTCCAGGATGTGCTGGCGAAACTCCTGGGCATCGTACCCTTTGTCGGCCAGTACGTGCTCGCCAGCATAACCGGCGATTAACTCCTCCGCCTGGGTGATGTCGTGCTGTTGCCCGCCAGTCAGGATGAATCGCAAGGGGTTGCCCAAGCCGTCCACGCTCACGTGAATCTTGGTGCTGAACCCGCCGCGGCTCCGGCCCAGGGCCTGGGCCGCCTGGCCACCCTTTTTGGGGGAGCTCCCGCCGCGCAAGGGTGCGCCCGGACCACCGTGCTGTCGATGATCAGGTATTCCAGATCCGGGTCGGCGCAGAAATGTTGATGCATTTGTGCCCAGACGCCTTGGTCAGTCCAACGGGCGAATCGTTTGTAGACGCTGTTCCAGTTCCCGTATTCGGCTGGCAGCAGTCGCCATTGGGCCCCAGAGCGGTTAATCCATAAGACGGCCTCGACAAAACGCCGGCAATCCGCTTCCTGGCCAACGTACAGGCCGGTGCGGCCACGCAAGAAATCGAGAATCCTAGCCCACTGTTCTGGTGATAATCTGATGTTTGACATACGGCCATTATAATCAAATGTCAACAGAACCTAGATCAAAAACAAAATCGGCGTCGGGAAACTGTTGCAGGTAACGCTCGTCCTGCGCTGGCAAGTCGGTAAGTTCCACCAATTCCCACAGGGCGGCCAGACGCTGCGGGCTGCGGACACCCGCCATCACAACATAACCGTCGGCGGCGCGCAGCACGAGTCCCGGGCCCAGCGACGCCTGGCGGGTGCGACCGGGCGTCTGGCCGGTGGCCTGGTACGCGTTCATGTTGCTGATGACGTGGGAGGCCATGCACTCGTACATTGCGACGTCAACATGTTGACCTTGACCGGTCTGGCGCCGGGTTTCCAGAGCCAGGACGATGCCCAACGCGGCCCAGACCCCCGGCACTGAGTCTCCCATGTTGTCCCCAACCGCTTGCGGAGCTCCGCCGGGTGCGCCGGTTATGTCCATCCAACCCGACATCGCCTGGATGGCGAGGTTGTTGGCCGGCCAGTCGGAGTAGGGGCCGCGACCATTGTCGCCGTCGCCATCGCCGTATCCGGTAATCTCGGCGTAAATGAGCCTCGGGTTAATCTCTCTCAGGCGGTCGTAACCGAACCCCAAACGGCGGTACGCCCCCGGCCCCCAGTTGTCCAGCAGCACGTCGGCGCTGGCGACGAGGTTCGCGAAGGCGCCCTTGCAAGTCTGATTTCGCAAGTCCAGCGTTACATTCTTCTTGTTGCGATTGACGCCCAGAAACCGGCTGCTGACCCGGCCCGCACCGTCGTCGCCGATGAAGGGCCCGCGCCCTCGGGCGAGGTCACCGGTGTGTGGACGTTCAATCTTGATGACCTCTGCCCCCATGTCGGCCAGAATCAACGAGCAGAACGGGCCAGCGACGATGTGGGTTGCATCAAGTACGCGGATGCCTTCCAGCGGCAGTGGCAAGGCGGTTTCGGCAGCGCGAGCGGAGTGGACGGACATGGGCGGTAAACCTCTGGAATATAGGTTGGTGGCAGATGGATTGACGCATTATGACACGTCAGGTTGCGAGTTGCCGCCGGCCCACGCCCCAGGGTCTTTCGATTGTCCCCTGATGTCATTGCGGGCGCAGCGTGGCAATCTTGTCGCCGTATTGACCAACGCTGTCGCCAGCTCACCCTTGACCGCTACGTGCCGATAATCGAAAGGCCCTGGCCCCACACCCCAGCGGGATGACAATAGGAGGCTAAATGGAATCGCAAAAATCCTGGTCTATCCGGGGGCCGCGAGAGTGTCGGAAAAACGACCGCTATTCCATCACCCTGGCATCGGGCAGACCCAGCAGGAATTGGCCGTGGTTTTCATAGGCAACATCGCTGACCATCTGGTGCTGCGCGGCGGCATTGATGTCGCGGAGGCATTGTTGCAACACGCTCGATACGAACAACGCCGACCCGCCGCCGTATCGAAATGCCTGTGATACCACGTCAGCGGCCACCTCCGTAGTGTAGGTGGCGCAACTCCGCATTTGCGCCTGCAGTGGAGGGTCGGGAGTCTGGCCTTGGCACACCGACTGCCAAGCTTCTTCCAAGATCTCAACGTTCAGGGCTCTGGCCGCCCGCAGCCTGAGGTCGCATTCTCCCAACGCTCGCTGCAGCGCGGGGCGGCGGGCCAGCAGGTTGGTCGAGTTGTAACCGCGCGACTTCGACACGGCCACCTCGGTAACCGCGTCCAGGGCATGGCGTCCCACACCAAGGGCGAAAGCCGAATGCTCGTTGGTCACGAACCCCGGACGGCCCAGGCGATACAACGGCCCACCCCTCCTGGGTTCCGTCGAAGACACATCCCAGGCAAACCGCCCCGGCACGAACAGGTCTTCCACGGAGAAGTCGCAGCTCCCGGTGCCGCGAAGACCCATCACCTGCCAGTTGTCGTGAATCTTGACATCGGCGGTGCGCATCGCGAACCTGATCTGGGACGGATGACCCGCTTCGTCGGTGGCACCCGGGGTTCCACTCTCGGTTACAACCCGGGCGCCGGCGGAGAGCCACTGTGAGTGTCTAACCCCGCTGCCGAAGGGCCAGCGTCCGTTGAGCCGGTAGCCGCCGTCCACGGGAACAGCCGTGCCAAAGGGTGCGAAGACGCCCGCCACCCGGGGTGGGTTGCCGTCTACAAAAATCTCGTCGATGGCTTCGTCAGGGAGAAACGCCCCAAGACCGCCCAGGCTGGCCGCGCCGATCATCAGACACCAACCCGCCGACGCGTCGATCCGCGTAACCGCCTCCAGCACGTCCAGCTGAGTCACCAAATCCGCTTCCGCGCCTCCCAGCGCCTGGGGCAGTTTGAGCCGCAGCACGCCGGAGTCGTACAGGGCATTCACGGATGCCGGCGGTAGAGTGGCAGTTAGTTCGGCCTCCGGCCCGCCTGCTTCCAGGGTGGCGCGCACACTCTCCACCGCATCCATCAGGACGCGGCGCTTTTCGGTTCGGTCGATTGGAAAAGCCTTCAAAATAGTCATCCACCAGCATCCGGCGAGGGGCTAAACATCGACCTGTGGCAACACGTCCTGAACCAACACGTCCATTGAATCCAATAGCTGTTGTAGGCTGCCGCAGCCGTTGAAATTCATCTGGAACTCCTCCAGGCCAGCTTCCTGTCGGTAGCGTTTCAGGTCTGATGCGACCTGCTCAGGGGTGCCCTGGCCGGTGGGTCTTTCGCCCCCGGAGCTGGAGCTGCCGGTAATATGGCTGAAGTTCACCCGGAAACTCATCCGGGTGCGTGGCACATCATTCCTCCCGATCTCGGCGCAGACATCGCGCAGGTAGGCCTGGTTGCTGATCAATTCTGGTAACGCCGTGGGCGTGGGTTGCCACACCTGGGCGAACCGTGCCGCCCGGCGCAACGAGGCATGGCTTGACCCGCCAATCCAGATCGGCGGATGGGGTTGTTGGAGCGGTTTGGGGCTGACGTGCATTTGGTCAAAAGAGAAAAACCGGCCGTGGAATGTGGTTGGGCCCGGTTCCCAGCACGCTTGCCACAACCGCAGGTATTCGGTGGTGCGCGCCCCGCGTTCGTGGTAGGGCACGCCCAAAGCGTCATATTCGGCTTCATTCCAGCCCGCACCGACGCCGGCGATGGCACGCCCGCCGGACAACTGGTCGAGCGTGGCAACCATCTTGGCGGTTACTATGGGATTGCGGTACGGCATGATGAGCACCGACGTGCCCAACAGCACCCTGGATGTCAGCGCCGCTACGTGGGATAGTACCATCAAGGGATCGTACACATTGCGCCAAGGTGCGCTGCGCGGAGCATCGTCGACAATCACGTGGTCGTTGACGAACAGGGCATCGAAACCGAACTCCTCGGCTTTGCACGCCGTTTCGATAATCGCTTGCGGCGTAGCCGGGAACCCCAGGTAGTCAGCGTTGGGAAGTCGGAACGAGTATTGCGCCATGCCGCCTCCGGGCAGTAGTCCAAAAACGAAAGCTGCAGTAGCTTCAAGCCTCAGGCCAACGCCAGCGTAGCGGATGGAAACAGCTCTTCAGGCTCAACCCTGCTGGGAATCACTCTCTGTTCAACATTGAATCCGATGAAAGTTTCCAGCGTTTTGCGCGAACTCTCAAAACCGTAAGGGATGGGATCATCGCCCACCACCGCGGCCATTTTGAGCAACGCCTGGTCTGCCGGGCCAGCAGCATTGCCGGAGCAGAGGCGCTCGAGGTAGGGGGTTTTGGCCGTCGTGAACACTTCAAACAGCTCGCGCGCCAGTTCCGGATTCGACTCCAACGCCGCATCCTTCACGACCAGCATGTGGCTGATGGGATAGACGCCGGTCTTCTGGTGCCAGGCGGCATCCGCCTCGCCCGGTTCGTTGAACAGGGGTTGGATGTCTGGAGAGTCAATTGGCCCCGCGCCGATGGCGGCGTCAATCTCTCCCGACAGCAGCATTTCGCCCAGATTGCTGTTCGGCGACGACACCACGTTCGACGGCGCGACAAACTCGGCCACGTGCTCATCGCCCGACAATACCCAGGTGACCGCGTCCAGGTCCACATCGTACTCGGTCTGCAAAATGCCGCGGGTCCAGACACCTGGAGTCAGGGTGTAGCTGCGCAGCCCGACCTTACGTCCTTCCAGGTCTTTGGGCGACCTGATACCGCTGCGCGTGTTGTACACCAGCCCGCCATGATAGAACGCCCGGGTCAGGAAAATCGGGATGCCGGTGAAGCCCTTGCCGTGGGCGCGGGCGCACATGTACGTGGAGAGAGCCATCTCCGCAACATCGAATTCCAAACCGCGCACCATACGACGAAAAATACTCGTCACCGGCGACACCTCGATATGTTCCATGTCGAACATCTGCGATGTAACGGTTCCGTCCTTCAGAGGTGTTGTGTGGCCGTAGTTGCCAACGGCTGTGCGCAATACCAGCTCGGTCATTTTGTTAACTCCTAACGGCGGTGGCCCACTGGCCACCGGATTCTGCTATCAGTTGCCCAGAAAACTCACCGCACCGCGGCAATCTCCGGAGAAAGACTCCGTTTTCGGTTCGGCAATCGAATCAGACGGTGCATCGTCCCTATCGTATCGCATTTCCGTGTGAACGTGGCAACTCTCGCGTCGCAACCGTCGGGAAACTCCGTGCTCGAATGGTCGAACAGCGCGCGAAGAGGCCAGCCAGATTTATTCCCGATTATGACACGTACTCGGCCAGCGAGCGCAAGGCAGCCCGCGCACCCTGACGCATCGGCAGGAAATGGCTGAAACAGATAGTGTCAAAATCGAGCCCGGCCAGCTTGCGCGCCGATTCTCGCGCTGCATCCATGTCGCTGGAAAAGAAGCGGGACGGCAGATACAGCCGGTTGCCGCGCCGTTGCAACGCGTCGGCCACGATGAGCACGCCCTCATTGGGAAAGTGCAGGCTGATGCTGCCGGGTGTGTGTCCGGGCGTGTGAACGACACGCGCACCGCCCAACAGGGGCAGAAAGTCGCCGTCGTGCAGCGGATCCACCTTCGGGATGACGGGAGGATGCAACGCGGCGATCGCCGGCCACAACAGCGGTTTCAGCCACCACTGCTGTACCGGATTGGGGATATTGTGGCCCGAAACCCGGCTCAGGTTGGGAACCTCCATGTGGTGGGCGTCAACCCGCACGCCGGTGGCCCGCTGCAACCCGGCCATGCCGCCGATGTGGTCAAGGTGGTAGTGGGTGGAAATCAACCGCTGCACACGGTCCGGCGCGTAGCCCAGTTGACCCAGGTAATCGAGGACGCGACGGGCGTGGATGCGCCACCCAGCGTCAATTATCGCTATGGATGGCCCAGGGTCGCCCGGCACGCCTGACGACTGGTCCGCCATTTGCGGCGGCGTAACCACGACAAACGCACTGGTGGAGCGGAGGGAACGCTGATACAGTCCGGGGATAATCTCACCTACGTCCACCCGGGGGCCAGGGATGCGCGGGTATCGCAGCACAGGGGCGAAGCCAGACCAGCGGCGTTACCGCAGGTCTATGACGCGGCGGGCCTTGAACTGGGTGCGCTCGAACTCGCCCTCGGGTTTCAGCTCGACAGACACGCCGACGCCGAGAGCGCGGCGCAGGTCGGCTGCTATTGCATCCCTCAAACCGTCCAGTCCCGTCGGATCGGTTTCGCCGGCGGATGCCCACACGGGCGCCGCCACTTCGGTCTGCACGGTGAGACGGTCGAGATAACCCCGTTCGCGTTCCACCACCAGGCGGAATTCGCCGCCAAAAGCATCCATCGAACGCAGCACGTCTTCGATGCGGGATGGAAATACGTTCTGGCCCCGTATAATCAGCATATCGTCGGCGCGCCCATAAATACCGGACGTCAACGTCGGATAGGTGCGACCACAGGGGCAATCGACCATCTCCCAGCGGGCGATATCCCCCGACCAGTAGCGAATCATGGGCTGGGATTCTCGCTCCAGGTGCGAGTAGACAGGCACGCCTTCGCCGCCCATGGGCACCAGGTCGTGAGTGTCCGGGTCGACCAACTGGGTGTAGACGATGTCCTGCCAGAGGTGCATACCGCGAGACAGGTGGCGGCAACCCCCGTTGGTCATCCAGGGCGTCATCTCGGCCATGCTGCCCTGATCCACCACGTAGCAACCGAAGGCATCCTCGATGGCCTGGCGGGTGGCCGGCACGCTGGCGCCGGGCTCACCGCTGAAGAACATCAGCCGGAACGCGAAATCGGTGCGGGGGTTCACGCCCATCTCGCGGGCAGTTTCGGCCAGGTAGAGGGCATAGGACGGTGTGGCGTACAGCGCCGTGGGCCGTACCATCTGGGCCCATTCCACGGCGCGCTCGGTCTGGCCCGGAGCGCCGGCGCCGAAGGGAAAACAGGCCGCGCCCAGTCGTTCGGCGCCCACGAGAGCGCCCCAGCTGCCCACGTACAGGCTGAACACGGCGGCAACCATTACGGTGTCGGTGGGGCGAACGCCGGCGGCCCAGAGGATGCGCGCATGGGCTTCTCCGATGCGGTCCCAGTCGCCGCGGCTGATGCCAAAGACCGTGGGCCGTCCGGTAGTGCCGGACGTTCCGTGCAATCGGTAGACCTGCTCCGGGGGCACACAGAGGAAGCGGCCGAAGGGCGGGTAGTTTTCCTGCTCCTGACGCACGTGGTCTTTGGTCAGGATTGGGAGCTGGGCGAATTCTTCCAAATCGCGAATGCTGGAGGGATCTACTGGGGAACCCTCCCAGAACTCCCGGTAGAAATCGCTATGCCGCCAGGCGTAGGCAACCTGGCCGCGCAGCCGCTCGAGGATGATGGGATCACGATCGGCCGGCGGCATGGTTTCCAGCCGGGTATCCCAGTGCTCGGCGTCGGGGCCGGGGACGTAGGCGGGGTCGTATTGGGGCGGCCAAGTTGGCTGGGGCATGAGATTTCACCCTCACCCTAGCCCTCTCCCCTCTAGGGAGAGGGGATCTGGGCCGCTGTCGTCCTCGCGGGCGTTCGTGTTGGGCGAAAGAGATTGGCGGGGCAGGTTGTTTTGGATGAACTCTACCATCTGGTTCGTAAAACTGCCCACGGGGAAGACGCCGGCGACACCCACAGCGTGCAACGGTTCAACATCGCCGTCGGGGATAGTTCCGCCGACGAGCAGCATGACGCCGCCATCCATGCCGTCGCCACCCAAACCGTGGCGCTGCAACGCATCGGCCAGGCGAGGGATCAGACGCATGTGGGCGCCGGACAGAATGCTGATGCCCACCACATCCACATCTTCCTGGGCGGCGGCGGCGGCAACCTGGTCGACGGTTACCCGCATCCCCAGGTACACCACCTCCATGCCAGCGTCGCGCAGGGCCCGGGCGATGACCTTGACACCACGGTCGTGGCCATCCAAACCCAGCTTGGCGAGCAGGACACGTGGGGGAGTGCTGTTGGTGGAAGACTGAGTAGCCACTAGTCCAGGTCGGCGCGGGATATGATCCATTCGCCGGAAGGGGGATTTGAGATAATTAATCCTCGGTTTGGAACCAAATTTTTCAGCGATTCCATGTGCGGCGCATTGCGATAGATTAACTGAAGTTCCGCATTTTCGGTTTCGGCAATTAGTTCGTTAAGAATGAGCAATGCCTCCTCGAAGAAAGAGACGCCTATCCGGAGGATTCCGGAGGTGTCGAGAGCAATCACCCCATCAGATGATGCTGCCCGGATGGCCGGCTCTATCGCCCGTGCGGCTGGTCTGGTTCCCAGCATCTGGGTTCCAGAATGCCTGTACAAATCAATCGTCGCCATCATTCGCCATCAGATGTATTCATCGCCGGAATCGGTAACGCTACCAGGACGGTCGTTCCTTGATAAGGGAGTCTTCCCAACTCAACCATTCGGCCAAGGATAGGTTCTGGGCCACCTTTAACCATCAGAAAGCCTTCACCCGAAATAATGGTCAACTCACCGCCAAACACTCGCACTTTTTCTATTACGTGGTGTAAACCCGCACCGCGAGGTTCCATTGTACCCGTTACGTCCAACTCCGTGGCCCGAAAAATTGCGTCCTCATCATTTGCAATGGATGCGTACTCCAAATTGCCGCGTAAAGATGCCGGTATGCCGATGCCGGCGTCAGCGATCCCGATTACATACACGATCGCATCGTCCCTGACGTCTATCTCCACAGTACCGTAGCTCCCCTGTTGTGAGCCGGAGTGCTGAGCCGCATTTAGCGCCAGTTCCTCAAAAACCCCATCAACCTCAGGCCAAACATTGGCTGGCCCGACGTTGCTATTAATTAAACTTAGCGCCGCAGTTTCCCAAAGCGCGTTTGCATCCGCTTCCGTCCAGAACCGGGTGACTGGTACTGCGGAAATATCTTCCTCAATCGATTCCAGCGAAACGAACAACGGCGGGATTCCTAAACGGGCGTGCAATCCTTCCATGCATCTGGCCATTAGGCCCAATCTGGAGTTTATACTGTGGCCGGCTTGCGTTTCCGCGTTTCCCATCGCAGGTACCTTACCGTTGGCGTGGTACCTAAAACACGCCCGGGTCGGTGTATTCGCCCCACTCGTCGCGGAGCGCGCCCATAATCTCGCCCTCGGTAACGCCGGCGGCTACGGCCGGGATGATGGCCGGCAGCAGGTTGGCATCGTCGCGGGCGGACTTCACGATTTGACGCAGCGTGTCGGCAGCATCGGCCTCGCTGCGTGAGCGCCGAACGTCGTGGAGTCGCGCGATCTGGCGGTCTTCCTCTCCCTGGTCGAACTCAAACAGCTCCAGTGCGCCGGCAGAGGTGGCGTCTTCCCGGTATTCGTCGTTAACGCCGACGATGGTGTAGTCGCCGGATTCCACCCGCTGTTGGTAACGGTAGGACGCGTGGGCAATCTCGCTCTCGATGTAGCCGTTGGATACGGCCTCCAGCATTCCATCCAGCATGCTGCCGTTGCCCATTTCGTCGATGCGCTCGATGTAGGCGTTGGCCGCCCCTTCCAGCTGGCTGGTCAAGGTTTCCAGATATGGAGCGCCGCCCAGGGGGTCGGGGGTAGCGGCGACCCCGCTTTCGTTGGCCAGAATCATCTGGGTGGCCAGGGAAATACGCATGGCCTCTTCCGACGGGATGTCGTAAGCCTCGTCGTAGCCGCTGACGTGGAGCGACTGGGTACCGCCCAACACCGCCGCCAGCGCCTGCAGTCCGCCGCGCAGGATGTTGTTGAGCGGGTCCTGTCTAACCAGCGTTGAACCCAGGGTTTGCGTGTGGAAGCGCATCCGCATCGACTCCGGGCGCGTTGCGCCGTAACGGTCGCGCATGATACGAGCCCACATGCGTCGTGCGGCGCGGAACTTGGCAATCTCCTCGAAGAAATCGTTGTGCACGCCGAAGAAGTGGGACAGGCGGGAGGCGAAGGCATCTACGGGCAGGCCGCGTCGCATGGCGGATTCCACGTAGGCCATGCCCTGGGCGACGGTGAAGGCGAGCTCCTGCACGGCGTCGGAACCGGCTTCGCGGGTGTGATAGCCGCTGATGGAGATGGTGTACCAGTTGGGGACGTGCTGGGTGCAGAACTCCACCACGTCGGTGGTGAGCTTGAGAGCAGGGCCGGGCGGCAGCGCAAAGGTCTTCTGGCCGTGAAACTCTTTGAGAGAATCGTTCTGGACGGTGCCGCGCAGGGACGGCCAGGGTGTGCCGCGGGTTTCGGCAACATTGAGGAACATACCAAGCAGCACGATGGTGGGGTGGTTGATGGTCAACGAGACGCTGGCCTGGTCCAGGGGGATGCCGTCGAAGAGCTCGCCCATGTCGGCGGCGGTGTCGATTGCGACACCCAGGCGCCCCACTTCGCCCTCGGCCAGCTCGTGGTCCGAATCGTAGCCGGTGAGGGTCGGGTGATCGAAGTCGGTGCTGAGCCCGGTCTGGCCGTGGGCCAGCAGGAACCGATAGCGTTCGTTGGTGGCTCTGGCAGTCCCAAAACCGGCAATCTGCCGTCGGGTCCACAACCGACCCCGGTACATGTCCGGGTAGGCGCCGCGGGTAAAGGGGAATTGACCCGGCTCGCCAAGGTCGGCGGCGGGGTCGAAACCCGATGCCGCCAGGCCATCGGGGGTGTACAGCGGACCAATAGGCAGGCCGGAGAGGGTGTGGGGGTGAGGTTGATTTGTGCTAGAGGTCATGGAGGGTTCAACTATTGGTTGATGTTGTCCATCATTTCGCGTGTTTCTTGCGCCGTCAATATAGGCAGATCCAATTGATCGGCGAGCGATAGCAGATCGGAGTCTCCGGTTACTAAAGCGTCTGCTCCGCTGTACACAGCCAACTCAAGGAATGCGCGGTCAAAAGGGTCCCGGCAACACGGGACGTCGGGGGCTTCCGACATTACTACCGTTTCGCACCAGGGCGGATATTCCGCGAGCAGATTGTGTTTGTCTGGATCGCTGAGTCGGAATTTTGGGTATGAGATCACCTGTATCAACTCTTGGGTGGTTTCCTTGCTCACCAGAGGGACGATGTTCTCGGCCTGCCAACTTCGACGCATCCAGGAAACCGCTCCGTTAGGGAACAGCAGCGCTGACACCAGCACGTTGGTGTTGATTACCAGGCGCAGCGCCACCAATCAGCTTCGGCGAGCCCAAACAACAGCGTCAGCTACATCACTCTCCGTTATTCCCAACTCAGCGAGTTTGGAGCGAACTGCATCGGCTTGAGTTAACCTGACCGGAGTTAATACAATTCGACCATTTTCGTTGACTACGTCAAAATATTGCGTATCTGGATATTCGGATACCACCGCCTTCGGAAGCGTAATCTGGTTCTTTGAGGTGATTTTGGCAAGCATAACGTGCCTCCATTCAACAAGGAAGTAAGGATATTATACCATCGCCAAGTCATGGCTCCCGCTCGATGATGGCAATTTCGTCGGGCATACGGTCGAGCCACGTTTGAATCCGGGAGACGTCGGCAGCGCCGATGTCTCGCCGCTCGATGTATTGAGACAGCGCGTCTTCAAGAACCGATTTTTCCACCGGCGTCACCACGTAAGGCGGAAGCATATCGGCGCAAATGTCAAGGACTTCGTTGCTATGTAACTGTTCAGACTTGTGGGGATCTACGGGCCATCAGGCCTCTCACAGAGGGGCAGCCAAGCACGGAATTTGCTTTGCAAGCCGACTCGTCCCCTCAAACGTGAACAGTTACGTTGCTATGTGTAAAACCGTGAACGGCGTCTTCGCTACCGGCGTCGGGCCAAAAATAATCGTAGTTGATAATGTCCACCAGGGATTGCCGATTTTCTCGTTGGGTCATGTTTTCTCGTTGAGTCATGGAGACTCAGTCCTCATCAACACAGCCGCCAGAAGCCATCTTCGAGCACGATGACCCCGTTTCGCTGCAGTTGCTGTTGGGCGTTCCGAGTATGGTGTTTCCATTTTCGGCCAAATGATACTCCGTTGATGACTCGATCCACCTTGTCGTCGCAATACTCTGAGAGCAGCATCTGCACAATCGGATTGAGGTCGCGGGTACGCATCGGCCCGTGCTGGCTCAGCGCCAACTCAACAGCCAGGCAAAACTGGCTCGTGATTGACTCTTTGGTATCGGCCGAGGATGAGATGGTATCAACGCGCAACCTGATAAGTTTTTCGTTGATGTCGTTGAGTATCGCTTCGATTTCACTCTTGGCGTTGTCAGGAATTGCCTGGTCAGCCCGCTGCTGGCCTTGAGCGCGTTGAGCCAAAGCGTTCAGCTCTACCAGCGCGCCGGGAGGAATCGGCACGCCCAGATTGGCGTACTGATGCAGATACTCAGGAATTTGGCTCACAACATGAGTGTCGGTGATAGCCACTCCCAGTTCCTAATTCCCCGATAGCCCTCCCCCCGTCAGGTTGGCGGAGGTCACGATTGCAGTGTGGCCATCAGCGACATAGGATTTGGCATGAAGGTAACGGATATGCTTTACGGTTGTGTTTGGAACCTCCCGGCACAACCAGGACAATGCCCCGCTATCGCATAACTTTTCGATGAGGCTATGCGCGTTAAGGCTCGTCAAAACCGCCAAATTCACCGACGGTTTCGATTGAAGTCCCTTTACCAACCGTTGCACACCTGTTTGAGTTATAAACGGGGCAGCGATGATTGCCGACTCCTCAATGGAGGCCACAAAGTCGTCGAAGGTAGTTGTCCACGGCGACATTATTGGTAGCATCGCCCTTCCTCGTATCCACTACCCCAACACTACTGCGGGGCTGATACAGTACTTTAGAGCTAAACGTTCGCCGTTGGCAAGCTGGTTAGCGTCTCTCCCTGGGCGACCATATTACCGTTGGCGACCAGATTGCCGCGATACGCGTCCCACGGCTTGAGCAGGTCTACGCCCCCACGCCCGCCGCCGCTAGCGCTGGGATGATGTGCTGACCGAAGGCGTCTACTTCGGCCTGGGGCGGGGCGAAGGTTAGGCAGGGCATCAGGTAGAGTTGGGTTACGCCGTGCTGGGCCATCTCGGTGATGCGCTGGGTGCAGTGTTCGGGCGTGCCGATGAGGCCCATGGCGTCGCACAATTGCGTATTCACGTCGTCGCTGACGAACTTGGTCAACTCGATGGCTTCATCCCAGTTGGGGGCGTGGCCAAGGTCGGGATAAACGTCGCGGACGGCTTGCGGAATCTCGTATTCGGGAATGTCCAGGCCGGAATAGGGCAACCAGTTGGGTCCACCCCACATCAATCCCCAATGCACTGACACCGGACGGGCCATTTGGCGCGCATTGTCGATGGAATCGGCGACGCAGGTTCTGACGGCAAAGACCACATCGAGGTCTTCCAGCGTGCGACCGCTGCGTTTGGCGCCGACTTCCAGGTGCTCCAACGCCTTGCCGATGATGCCGGGCGTGTAGCCAACCAGCACCAGCGCACCGTCGGCGACTTCGCCCGCCAGTTCCAGGGAACGGGGGCCGGACGCTGCCATGAGCACCGGAACGCCCTGGCCTCCGTCGCTACCGGCGAAGTCGAGCCGATTGGACATTCCGTTGAAATCCACCGACTCGCCGGCCAACAGCGACTTGACCTCGATGATGCAACGGCGCATTTGACGCAGCGTGGCCGGGCGTCGTCCGATGGTGCTGGCCGAGGTGTAGCCGGTGCCGATGATGAACTTGGTGCGACCCGGCGCAATCTCGGCAACCGTCTGGGCAGCGCCGGCCAGCACGGAGGGGATGCGGCCGAAGGGATTGGTTACCGCCGGGAACAGCTTTAGGGTACTGGTGGCGTTAGCGGCCAGACCCATCGTGACGAAGGTGTCGCGGCAAATCATCTGGCTGTCCAGTATGCCCGCGCCGTCGAAGCCGGCGGCCTCAACCTGTTTGATCATATCGAGCAACTCGGGCATGGTCGAGGTGCCGGGAACGCGCATGGAAATCTTGATTGGATCAGCCATCGAAAATGCCTCCAGTCAACGCAATTCGTCAAATTTGGGATATGCGGCCAGTATACCAGCGCGGTTTGGATTGCCATGCAAAAGCCCGGCTGCATGTCGCCGGGCAGGAATGGCAGGTTAATCGGACGGACAGATCCACGGGCTGAGCTTCGCGTCAGTCACAACACGTCGTTCATATTTCGCGCATTGCGTCCGCGAGTGCAACCGGAGTTGGCGCGCTCGGTTGATAGCCGGGACATCTGGATGAGACCCGAAACGGCAATCCCGGTTCAGAAACGCCCGCAGTGGGCTGGCGTTTAGCCGCCGGCCACCGCCGGGACTATGCTAACTTCATCGCCTGATTTGATGGCGGTGCCCAAGCCCTGGTCGAACCGAATGTCTTCCCCGTTGACGTAGATGTTGACGAAGTAACGCAATTCGCCCTCCTCGTCTATCAACCTTTCCTTGAAACCCGGGTAATCGGATTCCAGCCGGTCAATCATCTGGGAAAGGTCGGCCACTTCCAGCTCAACCTTGTTGGCCCCGCCAGTCATACGCCGCAGGGGTGTGGGGATGCGAACCGTTACGCCCATCAGGGAATCTCCTCCTATTGTTTCATTAAACCCGGCAACCGGAAATCCTGGATGCCCGGCCCTCCGGTATCAGCCTTCAATTACGTCGCCGGCGATGGGGTCCACCCGGACACCCGTCGAGCCGACCCAATCCAAACCGCGCTGGATGTCATCCTCGTTGCCGTCGAGTTCAAGGACTACCCAACCGACATCAGCGCGCACGTCGGCCCGCCGGATGTTGGTTATCACGTCAAAGTCCAGCCCAAGCCGATAGATAATCGGCTCTCGCACCAACTCGCCCGAAAAAGTGAACCGTACCCGCTGTTTCGCCATTGTTTGTCTCGGATTACTTGGCAGGTCGCAAAACCAGGGAAGCAACAGCCATTAGGCCTGCGCCACCCGGCGTTCCAACGCCGCTTCAAACGAACCCATCATCGGTTTTATCATGAGGGGATTCACCACGTGCTCTACCGCTTCCTGTGTCTTGAGGCCGTTGCCGGTGATGTAGGCGACGGTGAGTTCGTCGGCCCCGATGGCCCCGGATTCGGCCAGATACTTCAGCGCGGAGATGGTAACCCCGCCAGCCGTTTCGGTGAAAATGCCTTCGGTTTCGGCCAGCAGCTTGATCCCTTCCACAATCCGATTTTCGGGCACCGCATAGCCGCTGCCGTTCGATTCGCGAATGACGCGCAGGGAGTAAATGCCATCTGCCGGATTGCCGATGGCCAGCGACTTGGCGATGCTGTCGGGACGCACGGGGCGGATCTGGTTCTGGTTATGCTCCCAAGCGGTAACGATGGGGCAGCAGCCGGCGGCCTGTGCCATGTGCATCCGGGTATGTACCGCCGGGTGATGCACGGTGTTCTGGTCGGCGCCGAATGGCAGCGGAGCCACGCCGTCCAGCAGTCCGAGGCAAGCCAGTTCGTTGAATCCTTTCCAGATTTTGGTGAACATTGCGCCGGACGCTGACGGAATGACCACGTGGTCGGGCAGACGCCAGCCGAGTTGCTCGGCCACCTCGTAGCCCAGGGTTTTGCTGCCCTCGGCGTAATAGGGCCGCATATTGATGTTGACGAAGGCCCAGGGATAGTTGTCGCTGACCTCGCTGCACAGCCGGTTTACCTCGTCGTAGGTTCCTTCCACGGCGACCAGTATCGGGTTGTAAACAGCGGCGCCGATGACCTTGCCACGTTCCAGGTCGGCGGGGATGAACACCACTGCGTCGATGCCGGCGCGGGCGGCGTGGGCTGCAACGCTGCAGGCCAGGTTGCCGGTGCTGGCGCAGGCCAGCGTGTCGTAACCGAACTCAACGGCTTTGGTGGCAGCCACCGACACAACGCGGTCTTTGAAGGAGAACGACGGGTTGACGCTATCATTCTTGACGTACAGGTTGTTGAGTCCGAGCCGCTTGCCCAGGTTTTTCGCCTTGAGCAACGGAGTGAAGCCGGCCATGATGTCAACCGGGTCATCCGCCTGGGCGGGCAGTAGGTCCTCGTAGCGCCAGATGCTGAGCGGGCCGTCCTTAATGCGCTGGTGGTTGATGACCTCTGAAATGGTCACGTAGTCGTATATGACTTCCAGCGGGCCGAAACAGAAATCGCAAACGTTGAGGGGCTCGCCCGGATATTCCCGGCCGCACTCCCGGCATTTCAATCCTTTGACAAACGCCACGGGGCGGTACCTCCATCAATTGGCGGGATCCGTCGTGTGTCGACGACCTCCCCGGTTGATTGTACTCTATGTCGATCACAGCGCCGAGGCGTGTCGTTCCCCGGCCCACAGCCCGACGGTGGTATTCTGACACGCCACGCTCAGGCTGATTACACCGTCGAGTCGATGACGATGCGTTCTCAATCGTGCCTCACCATTCTGCCAGACGGTGGCGATACTGGCAACCGGATGCGCCGCCGGGTCAGGATGCAAGGAGTGCAGTGGTACAATAATCGTTAATCGTAAGCTGGTGGTGAACGCGCAACCCGTTAAGCGCAGCGGGTTTCGGGATAACTAACGGCTACAATGCGGAGGGGTGGCCGAGTGGTTGAAGGCGCCGGTCTCGAAAACCGGTATACCCTTCCAGGGTATCGCGGGTTCGAATCCCGCCCTCTCCGCCATTTGTTCTAATTGTGGCGAGCGTGATTCGTCTCAAAAACCCCGATTTTGAACCTACATCGGGGTTTCTTCATGCTCTTGTGCGGTCTGTCTTGTTCTATTAAAAACCGCCCTATCACCCCAATAAATGGTACATAAATTGGTACATACGGTAATTCGGTTCCCCCTAGACATCGATCGAACAGTCACCGAGTACCGCCAGGCGGTAACCAAATGGCAAATGCGACCAATCCCTGTACGGGACCGAAGGCCCGGGCTCCGGAATCCGGGTGAGACAGACCAACACCTGGGGGTTGAGCAATCCAAATGGCCTGCGAGGGTGTACCGACTCTCCGGCGCTTGGGTCGCATATCCAAACAAAACGGAGAACGGTTAAGGGTCGAACGGTGGGCGGTGGAACGACGTCCTCGTTCCAGTTGAGGTTGTTGGATCTAGCGATAGAGGGAGCGAGGCACTGCACCGTCGCCCGATCCGGCCCCTCTCACCTCACCAGCCTTAGCTCATGGTGTAGGACCATTCACTCCGGGTTGGCCTCGAATTGCTACGGCACGAGGATATCAACCAGCTCGGTTCGATGAGCGGACGGTAGACCAATAACGGCAGCGCCAATCTGGTTGCCATCGCATCGTTGTCGTTCTCGAACCGAAATGACGGACGGATCTTCAGATCCCGACGCGCAACCATTTACCAATCCGATGTTTGAATTAACGTCGAGAAGGCGACCTGGCTACCCCATCGCCTTCGACTTGAGGACCGATCTGTGACAAGAACGGCGCGGTGAAACCCGGTGCCAGCAGGCGCTGATCTCTGTCGTAGAACAGAATCCCGGCGACGTAATATCCGCCGGCTTGCGAATAATCGTCGTTGTGCTCGGTCACTCCTAGCTGGTCGACCCCAGAGGTGTCGCCGTACTGGTGTTGCAACGCCAACCTTACGACGGAAGCAAACTCGCACTTCAGGTTCCAATTCAACGTCTGAGGTCGGTCCGACAGCCCGAGAGGTACCAGACCCTTACGGAGAGCTTCTGCCAAGACAGGGACCTCAGCGACCATCCTAATCAGTCCTCTACGTTGTTGAAGTAAATCACCTGAGCCAAACGGGGACGCGGGCATGATGCAGTTCCAACGGTGATGTCCCACAGCTTCCATTGATGACCGGCGCTGATTTGTACAGGGCATTTGCGGAGTATTGAGGATCCCCACGCATCAGTGAACATGGTCGTGGCGCGGCCGCCTTCCAATGCCCACCAACACCGCCCCGTCCCGGACGATCACCGGTGCCTCCCCCAACGGGGAGCCAGCCGCGTACGACGGAGACGTGGAGCGCAGCCCACGCATCCGGCTACTGGTTTTGGCTGATGGTTCGCTGGAGATTCAGGTTGGGGTGAAGGATTGAACTGGGTCAGGACTTTGCAGGCTCAGCTCTGTAAGCAGCTTACCGGTCCGCTGGCGGCGGGCAGAGCTAGGTTTGTTCTAATGCTCGGCCGGGTATCTGCCGATATTCGTACTTGCATCCGACATCTGAATTCGCTCCACCGTTGATTTGTTCTAATTCTTGGCCGTAGAATATGATCCATCCCGGTGGCGATCGGAGGCGGCAATACCGACTTGAAAGGAAAAGGAAGGCACCCTCAAAATGCGCTGACTGCAGCCCACGTGAGAACGGAAAAACGACCGGGCATGTATGCTGATGGGGGCGGGTTGTATCTCCGGGTGGAGCGCAGCGGCTCCAGGCAATGGGTACAACGTATCACCATCGCCGGCCGGCGCCGTCAACTGGGGTTGGACGGTTATCCGACCGTGTCGTTGGCTGAGGCCAGGGAGGCCGCGCTGGTGAACCGGAAGTTGGTTCGGGCCGGTGAAGATCCGGTGGCACGGAACCGTCGCCTGCACATGCCAACCTTCGCTGAAGCGACGGCGAAGGTAATCTAACTCAGGAAGGCAACGTGGAGAAACTCCAAACACCGGTCCCAGTGGTCGGCCACATTGCAGACTTATGCTTTCCCGACCTTGGGGGACCACCCGGTGGGGCACATTACCAGCGCGGACGTGTTGGGCGTGTTGACACCCATCTGGACCGACAAGCCGGAAACCGCCCGGCGGGTCCGCCAACGGATCGGCGTGCTGATGGACTGGGCCATCGCGCAGGGATATCGAGATGACAACCCCGCCGGCGCCGCCCTTGCGGCTGTGTTGCCGAAGTTGCCCCGGACGGCCGCGCACCACAAGGCGTTACCTTACGCCCAGGTACCGCATGCGGTGCGGACCATCAGGGATTCGTCAGCGAGCAGGATGTCCAAACTTGCATTGGAGTTTCTGGTGCTCACCGCCTCCCGCAGTGGTGAAGTGCGACAGGCCACGTGGGACGAAGTGGACCTGGATGCCCTGGTATGGACCATCCCTGCTGACCGGATGAAGGCCGGCCGAGAGCACAGGGTGCCGCCGGCGGAAAGAGCGGCTGACATCCTCACGGGGGCGCGCCAGGTCGTACCCGGCGTCGGTTTGATCTTCCCCTCCCGACAAGCCGGGGAAACATTGTCGGATATGACGTTCACCGCTTTGTTACGACGGCTGTCGATACCGGCCGTTCCCCACGGGTTCAGGTCCAGCTTCAGGGACTGGGTGCCGGAGTGCACCGATGCACCCCAGGCTGTGATGGAATCTGCGCTCGCCCATGTCGTGTCGAACGCTACCGAGGCAGCCTATTTTCGCTTCGACCTCTTTGAGCGACGCCGGGTGTTAATGGATCAATGGGCGACATTCGTCGGCGGAGATAGGTAGCGACACAGGGCAATCGCATATTGGGTTAAATATTAGAAATAGGCTAAAGTGAGGGTCATTCGGATGCGGGGGGTGGCAGATGGCAGGTGGGCGTGAAAGGGGCTGGGTGGTAGAACACTTTGCCGGACTGGTGGATCCACGGGCGGAGCGGGCCAAGCGCCACGAGTTGCTGGACAGCATCGTCATCACCATCTGCGGGGTGATCTGCGGCGCCGACAACTGGGTGGAGATCGAGGAGTTCGGCAATGCCCGCCTAGAGTGGTTGAGCCGGTTCTTACGGCTGCCCCACGGCATTCCATCCCACGATACCTTTGGGCGGGTGTTCGGCCGGCTGGACCCAGACCAGTTCGGCGCCTGTTTCATGAACTGGGTGCAATCGGTGGCCGAGTTGACCCAGGGAGAGGTGGTGGCCATCGACGGCAAGACCCTGAGGAGATGCCATGACCGGGGGCAAGGCCGGGCCCCGCTGCACCTGGTGAGCGCCTGGGCCGCCCAGAATCACCTGGTGCTGGGCCAAACCCGCACCCAGGCCCATTCCAACGAAATCACCGCCATCCCCCAGTTGTTGGCGCTGCTGGAGTTGCGCGGGTGCATCATCACCATTGACGCCATGGGCTGCCAGACCGAGATTGCCCAGCAGATCGTCGACGGCGGCGCCGACTACCTGCTGGCGGTGAAGTCCAACCAGGGGGAACTCTACGGAAACATCCAGGACCTGTTTCAGATGGCCGCTCAGGAAGGCGCCGCTCAGGAAGGCGCCGCTCAGGAAGGCGCCGCTCAGGAAGGCGCCGCTCAGGAAGGTAGCGCTCAGGAAGGTAGCGCTCAGGAAGGAAGTCTTGCCGAAGAACCCGCCTACCATCGACCGGACTACCATCGCCAGGTGGACAAAGGCCACGGACGCCTGGAGACCCGGGAGTGCTGGGTGATCACCGACCCAGCAGAACTGGCCTACGTGGATCCCCACCGGCGCTGGCCAGGACTAAAAAGCGTGGCCAAGGTGTGCTACCGACGGGGCGTCCACCCGCAAGCACCCCGGCAAGCACCCCAGGACCCACCCTCGGAGGTCCGTTACTACATCTGCAGCTACCCGCCCAACGCGGCATCCCTACTCCAGGCCAGCCGTCAGCACTGGGGCATCGAGAACAGCCTCCATTGGGTGCTGGACATGGCCTTTGATGAAGACCACTGCCGAGTCAGAACCGGCCACGCCGACCAAAACCTGGCGGTGGTGCGACACTTGACCCTGAACCTGCTCAAACAGGAGCGCACCGCCAAAGTCGGCATCAAGGCCAAACGCAAGAAGGCCGGCTGGGACCACGACTACCTCCTCAAAGTCCTAGCCATCTAATATGCGATTGCCCTGGGTAGCGACAGCTGGCGGTTGACAGAGGACAGTCAGGGCTGTTAAGTTGGATTTACAACCGCATAAGACGTTCACCTGCGTCGCCGCGCCATTTGCAGGACCTCATCAGGGTCCTGGTGTCGGGGCGTGTTTTCGTCTGGGACATCACGCAGGAGACCTACATGCCATCACCAGAACAACCCGACGAGGACCTGCAGATCCTCCGCCGGGACGAAGTCCTTCAACCCATCGGAATTGCCCGGCCCACTTTGTACGAGTGGCTGCGGGACGGGCGCTTCCCCCAACCCATCCGCCTGGGCGCACGCTCCATCGGCTGGCGCCGCTCCGACATCCGGGCCTGGCTTCACGACAAGGAACGCGAGTACCGGCCCCTGCGCTGAACCTTAGCGGATTTGGCGCCAGGCCCAGACGGACGCAAATCCGAATAACGTACCTCCGACAGTGGCCTGTGTCCCGTGAACGGTAAGCTTGAAGAGGCAGAGCATCACGAATATCCCGGTGGCTTACGGCCACCGGGACTTGGGTCGGTGGAAATCTAAGTGGCAGGTTCGAAAGACCTACTGGGTTAGAGGTGCCTGGTGAGGAATACGAGGCGCCTCGATTTCAGGGCCTGAATCCGCGATGTGCTGAGCCTCAGCAACACCTATCGATGCTGCTTCCTGCAATAATGGGTCGAGCTGGTCCCAACGGCAACGTTCGCAAGGACTATCCGAGCGGCGGCGGCGAAGCTCGCTTACCACCTTCTCGGCCCAAGGTCGAAAATCCGACGTTACAGGCGGCGATGACATCGCGGATTCTATCCCTGTAATATCCGATCGGGCTGCGGGTGGAAGTTCTTCGTCAAGCGCGGCGTTTTCTTGCTGAGCTGCAGAATCCACATCCTCCGCATGGGTTGCACTGCCGGACTCCTGCTCTAGTTTCTGGTCCTTGATTCGTTGAAGGGCTTCATTGACTGAAAATTTTGCTGTCAGCACCTTCTCACCCATACCGGCAGTGTATGCCGATTTGGCGCCTTGGATCAGACTTGCGGATACTCCGGCCTCTACCGCCATTTCGGCATCGGTGTAGGTCCGCTCCCCGTCGCTCGGTGACTCTCCGCCTGCAGCCGCCTTTCGAGGCCTGCCGCGGGGAGCCCAATCTCGGCTCATCACCGCCGCCATTGCTTTTTGGCTGCGGTTGAGATGGCGCCTTGACAGATTTTCGCGAATGACAAAGTCGACGGGGGCCGGCCCTACGAAGCTGAAGAATTTTGGGGTGGTCCCGGCTTCGATGCACGCCTGGAGACGGTGCCATCCGTCGAGGACTTTGCTTCGTATAGGATGACGGTAACGAAGTCGGGGTTAAGCTGGACCGATGCCAGCATGGCACCCTTCTCGTCGGCCGTCATCGCCGGCATACGGCTGGCCAACTCGTGCTGGGTCAGCTGGTCTAGTGGTCCAAGAGCAACGACTTCCTCTCCGGTAAACTGTTGCAATATCTTGGTATCAGTCATCGGGATCCTCCTCTATGTGGTTAGCGCGGCTTGGGGTTATTGTGATGCGGGCCGGGCACAACAGCCAACGTGCGCCCATTTGTGACCCGAATCGGATTGATTTCAAGGAATCTCCTTCGAAAACACGGGAAGAAACTGGTAAGGAGGTTGCGGATATTCATCCTCGGCGGGATGCCCAAAACTGGAATTCATCGGGACTGGCATCGCCGGTGCAAAAACGGCCCGGCATCGCTGTGGGCGTTGAGTGAAAATATCCTCGCCACCTAGCTACCGAAAATGATGCTCCTATAGATGTCAAGCTGCGCTGCTGATTATTGCGGCGGAGTTCTGGAGAGCGGAGAAGACCTCGCGGGCAACGTAGCGTTTGAGGCAACGGATGACCTCGGTCTTGCTCATTCCCTCACCGGTGCGGCGGCACATGTAAGCCTTGGTGCGGGGGTCGTAACGAAGCCTGACCACGACGATGCGGTGTAGAGCCGCATTGGCTTGGCGGTCGCCACCTCGGTTCAAGCGATGCCGGTTGGTCTTCCCGGAGGAAGCAGGTATCGGACTCACCCCGCACAGCGCGGCGAAGGCAGCCTCGGAATGGAGGCGTTCCGGGTTGCTCCCAGCCGTGACCAGGAGGGTCGCCGCCGTGTCAGGTCCTACGCCGAACATGCTGACCAGCGTCGGCGATGCCGTCTGGGTGAGGCGTTCCAGCTCGGCCTTGAGGTCGTGGATCTCCTCACTCAGTTGGCGGTAGCGGCCGGCCAGTGAGCGGAGAGCGTACTTGGCCGCCGCCGTGGGATTGTCCAGGCGACTGATACGGAAACTCTTGCACCGAGCGGTGAGGGCACCAGCGGGGAGACCGTCGAGGGTTTCGCGAAGTTCGGCTGGGGCGGTGACAACCAAAGCCTTCATCTGGTTGATCGCCTGGGTGCGGGCCTTGACGGCCGAGTCCTTGGTGCTCTTGAGCATGCGGATCATTTCGACTTCGCCCTGGCCCGACTTGGGCGTGGCAGCTGCTACGCCGGCCAAAACCGACCGGGCTGCCATCTCCGCATCGGTGGGATCGCTCTTCCCTTTCCGGTAGCGGGTGGACCGATCGGGTCGGTTGACCTCAACGACGGTGTATCCGCGACCGGTTAGGAAACGGGCGATGCCAGCGCCGTAGGAACCCGTGCCTTCGATCCCGAAGGCGCGAACTTCCCCCAAACTCAGGGACCACCATTCGAGTTCTCCGTATCCGTGCGTAGTCGCTGGCGCGTGACGTTCGCCGAGGCGGACACCTTGCCGGTCAATGGCCACCGCCACGTGCTCGTCTTGGTGTGTGTCGACTCCGATGATCACCTGAACATCGCGATTACCTTCGCGACCGGGGACTCCTATCATTGCTACCTCCTGGGAGATGACGCCGCGGTTGGCACGCCAGCCAGGTGAGCGGACAAGACTGCGATGGGGCTTGAAGCCAGGCTCCTATTAGGTCACTGCTCACCGAGGCTGTCGGCACTGTCTGGGCCATCTCGGATCGGGCCGACAGATCATTTTGAAGGCATTCGTGCCAGTCACATCAAGGGTCAGACCCTGGTCGAGATGGCCGGGACCCATCATCGCAGTCACGCCATGAAGACGGTGGCATGGACCCCGAAAAGGCGGGGTAGATTTCAGGTTCTCAACGGCCTACGTGATGAACATATAAGGTTGAATCAGGTAGCCGTGCCGATGCGTGTAACCCCTCGCCGCGCACGACGAATGCAGGCCGCCCACCGGGAGAGAGGAGCAGCCGCTCTAGGAGTCTGTCTGAGGATTAGTTTTCAGAGACTAATAGCGTCATGCTTTGACCTGTTTCTTGGATAATGGGCTTTTATATGTGGAATATCGTAATCATAACTCTGATCGAGACGATTATCGTTTAGAACATTGTTTCTCAGACAGGCTCCTAGTATTACAACGACGGATTTCCCAATATTGTGGCTGACCCTTCGTATTTGGCCCCGAGCGAGCTATCGTAGTAGTTTCATGGCAGTACGTTGTCAGGCTCAAGTTGTTCTCGAAAATCACCCTTCCAAATAAACTGTCGTTGTAATACTAAACCAAAGACAAGGTGGGACCTACATTGGTGGGGCGGAGAAAATCGGCTTGTGCGCTGCCGATTAGTTCATCCGCTTGTGCTTGCAGCATGGTCCGGCATCGTCGCTTGACTGCTTCGCGTCGACTGGACAGGCGGGTGAAAAAGTCGCCCACCTGCTCTTGCACTGCGGCCTTGGTGCCCAGGCACCGGTTGGCGGTCGCCTCCTGACGTGCCCAGCCCCAAATGGCCTCGTCAGCGTTGAAATCGGGACTGTAGCTGGGCAGATTCACCAGGTGCAGGTTCAAGCCGGGCGTGGTCAGATAAGCCCTTATTGCGTCGCCCCGATGGGCTGGCGAATTGTCCCAGATCACCGTCAGTGGTTCGGCATGTCGCGCCCGCAGTTGTCGCAGGAAGGCAGCCGAGGTGGCGGAGTTGCTGTTGCCCTCCAGTTCCATCACCTCCACCTCACCGGTCTCCAGACACACCGCCGAGTAGTAGCTGACTTTCTCCCCGCGGCGTGGGCTGGTAGAGTCCACCAGCGCCGGCTCTCCTTTCAATACCCACTTGCCCCGCAGATCGGCATCCGCCCGAAAGTGGGCCTCGTCGGCAAAGAATATCTTGGCCCCACTGCGTCGGGCCGACGCAGTCAGCGCGGCGTACTCCACCACGAAGGCTTCCCGCCGTACCGGGTCCGCCTTGACCAACCGCTTCTTGGGGCGTTTCAGCACAAACCCCAACCGGTGCAGATAGTTCAGGCAACTGCTCCGGCTCAGCGACAACCCGAAGTGGTCCGACACAAATTGCCGCACCGCCTTCCAGTTCCAGTTGGATAGGTCGATGCCGGCTTGCGATGGCGACCCCGGCACCGCCGCCTTCAATTCGGCCTGCTGATCCCCGCTCAGCGCGGGGGGGAACCTCCCGACTGCTCAAAAGACAGCGCCCTCGGACCGCCTTCCGCAAATGCCGTGGTCCATTGGCCAATGGTGTGGGCATCCCTGTCCAACGCCCGGGCTACCGCCGCGGCCGTCCAACCCTGCGCCAGCAACCATAGCGCGTGCCAGCGTTCCCGCTCCCGTGGCGTCGGCGCCCGGTACATCCGTCGCCGCGCCTCAGCCTCATCGATCCGCCACCGCTCCAACAGCGCCCCCATCTCATCCATGCCCAACAGCAACCCCCACCATGATTTGCTCACCGACTAACTCAACCGCCCTCATTCTAACCAATGCTGATGTGGGTTTCACCTTGGCTTCGGTTTAGAAACTCGGCAAGTTCCTTCCGCGCAAACCACACCGGCTTGCCCGCCTTGCCGGACAGGTCGTCGATTATCTCGTAGACCCGATCAGCCACCGTGTTGGCCGGCGGTTCTGTGTCAGCCGAAAAAGTCTTGCCGTTTTGCGTTACGGAAACTCTTTTGCCGTTCTGGTGGGTTGTCATGGCTGGCCGCATCCTGATGCGGTATTGCCATTCTCCGCGACCGTGCTTTCTCCAGCATCGAGGTCGGACAGCTGGTGCCGCGGCTGGATGTCTCCGTCCGCCGGTATGATCTTGTCTCGACGGTAGTGGCGCGACCGGTGGAGCACGTGCTGGTCGGGTTTATCCAACTCGCCCGCCGATGCCGCAACTCCGATTCGACCGGCGTCTAAGCCCCAATCCACCGATAAGATGAGCGTGTCGGCGTGATGAAGGGATGAGAAAGTGCTCCCGGCTTCTGGGATAATGGTTTTTGAAACAGAAAACCGACCCGAAACAAGGAGCACCCAAAAGATGTTACCACTTGAGCACCCCGACCGCATCGACGTTGCCTTCGACGATCATCGCCTGGTGGCCAATGCTGGGCTGATCCTTCCGGTCACTTTGGCCCATCATCTGGGACTGGGCGAGCTGGTGGACAACAATGTTGACCTGGGAGATGCGCCAGGTCGGGCGAATGCGGGAGACAAGTTCCTGACCTTGGTGGCCTCGGCATTGGCCGGTGGCGACTGCATCGACGACGCCGACGCGCTGCGCGCTGGGGGAACCGAGCAGGTGCTGGGGTGTGTGATCAAGGCGCCATCCACCCTGGGGACCTTCCTGCGCAGTTTCCGGTGGGGCCACGTCCGCCAACTGGATCGGGTCAGCCGGGAGCTGCTGGCCCGGGCCTGGTCGGCTGGGGCCGGACCCGGCGACGGGCCGTTGACCATCGACCTGGACTCCACCATCTGCGAGACATACGGTCTGGCCAAGGAGGGGGCGCGCGACCACGGCTACACCGGCCAGCGAGGCTATCACCCGCTGCTGGCCATTGCCGCCGGCACCGGCGACGTGCTGATGGCTCGGCTGCGCAAGGGCCGCGCCAACACCGTTCGGGGCGCCGCCCACTTTCTACGCGAGACGGTGGGGCGGGTACGCTACGGCGGGGCCAGAGGACAACTCACGGTGCGGGCTGACAGCGGCTTCTACACTCACGCCATCGTCGCCGTCTGCCGCAAGATGGATGTGCGCTACTCCATCACCGTCCGCCAGCAAGCCCGCCTGCGGAATATCATCGAGGCCATACCCGAGACTGACTGGACGCCGATCCCCTACTGGATGGACGGCGCCGCCGACGTGGCGGAGACCACCTACGTCCCCTTCCAGGATGAGCCCGACGCCGCACCGGTGCGGCTCATCGTCCGGCGGGTGCAGCCCACGCCCGGCTCCCAGCTGGCCCTCTTCGCCAGCTACCGCTATCACGGCTGCATCACCGACCGAGACGGGGACACCCTGGAACTGGAGGCCGACCATCGCCGCCACGCCGAGATCGAGAACGCCATCCGAGACCTCAAGTACGGCGTCGGGCTCAACCATCTCCCCTCAGGCCGCTTCGCCGCCAACGGCGCCTGGCTGGCGGTGCAGGTGATGGCCCACAACCTGGCCCGCTGGACCGCGCGCATCGGTCTGGGTGAGCAACTGGTAACCACCAAGACCCTCCGACGACGCTTCTTCTCCCTCGCCGGACGGCTCACCCGCTCGGCGCGCCGCCTCACTTTGCATCTGCCCCAGCGCTGGCCCTGGGAAAACCAGTTCAGTCGCGCCTTGGCTCGATTGCGAGCAATTCCACTCCCAGCCTGACGGCGGCCGTCTGCCACTGACCCGCCATCCGGCCATCTGACCGTTCCCGCCAACTCGCGCCAACCCAGCCCGCGAAGGGCACTCCTTGCCCACCGCATCTCGAATTACGCCCGCCATGGCCACTGCGGGCCGCCATCATCGTGTCTGGGTGCCTACTTCACACCGCCCTCATCCCCATCTATTGGAACCTGGCCTGGCCTGTTCGCCCTCCCTTGCCCATCAACCCTGGTGTCAACTCCAGCGTACATCGCTTCGGTGGATTCGGGGTAAGGCAATCATGCTGGTGTAGACGGTACGTCTCGGCTGTTGGGCAGGGCCGCTGTGGTGTCCTTGCCCTGAAATTGCACCGAATGGGGTGGTTCGGGTATTGTTACGTTCGGTAGGATGTGCTATCTTTGGCATAATAATACCCCCCTCGGCGCTCGTCGCGAGCGACCGTGTAATCCTGTCTTTGCTTTGGTGGGGTGGGTATTTGTTAGGCCAATCCTCCGTCTGAAAGTTGGTTGGCCTTTTTTTATTATCTAAGTTTCATAGCCGTTCACAGGCGCCGGTCCATCTCGGACAGTAGGTTTAAGAGGGTAAGCGAGTTCGTCTTTGCGTAGGTAGTCGGCTACCGCGAGCTTCAGTATCTCGGATGGCTTCAAACCGTCACGTTTTACGATGCGATCAAGGCGTTTCCACGTTTCGTTATCTAGATTCGCGGTAGCGCGTCGCCTGCGTTTTTCCGTGCTCGTCGTCATGTTAGGCTCCAAGTCGCCGTCAGTCTCGTGGCCGTGATGCGGTTGGTTACAGAGTGCGCCAAATGGTGGCAAACGGGGCCTTTTGCGACTGAATTGAGACTAACGGCTATTTAGGTAGGTTGTCAAGCATTTGTCGCTGGATTTCGGGATATTGTTCGCCAGTTGGGCAAAATGTTGTGCATTGGGGCAGTGAAAAGTTTATTGCCCCGGCTGTCGGAAACCCCTTTTGTTCAACCAATCCCTGAGTGCTTCTTCGGTAATTTCCGACAAGGTCATGTCTGCCTCAATGGTGGCGTACTGGATGCTGCGGCGTAGTGCAACTGTGATATGGGCAGTGAGTCGCTTTTTCCCCTTCACGTCATCTGTGCGAGATATGACGCCCTTCGGGGAACGCCGGTGGTGCATCTCGAATCCCCGTTGTAGCAAGTATTCCCGCATGGCATCGTCGTCAAGTGTGTCCAAGGATATTAGGTTGGGGTCGAGTTGCGGAGCGCCCAACTCGGGGAAATCCAGCTCGGTTGCAGTGGAAAGCGACTGGAGGTCGGCGGTGCGTCCGTCAGGCATAGAGAATCTCCTCGTGAAGATCAGGCTGTTGGTTTTCGATAAGACTGATCTGTTTGGACAGCCAATCCCATAGCACCTGCATCTCGGCGGCGGCCGGGCTATTAGCTGGACTTTGCACAAAAGCTAGATAAATTATAAGAACAGGGTAAGCTGGGCGGACCCTCCTGGAAAAAGGCCAAGCGATGCTCACCCTGCCCAACGCGATTGTACCCGTACTCCATCCCTTCGCCACGCTGTTTCGCAACCCGACCTGGCTGAAAGCCCAAATCCTGTTGGTCGGCGCGATACTGGCTCCCGGCCAACGCACCGTGGCATCGGCGCTCCGTGTCATGGGACTCAGCGACGACCGCAGCTATGCCCGTTATCATCAAGTGCTCAATCGGGCGGTGTGGTCGCCCCGCCAGGCGGCACGCATCCTGTTGGGACTGCTAATCCTCCACTTGGATCAAGGCGATGGCCCGTTGATTTTCGGCATCGACGAAACCCTGGAGCGGCGCCGCGGCCCCAAAATCAAATCCCTGGGCATCTACCGCGATGCGGTGCGCTCCAGCCGGTCTCAGGTGGTCAAGGCCAGCGGCCTGCGCTGGATCTCCCTGATGTGGCTGGGCCAGGTCCCCTGGGCGGGACGTTATTGGGCCTTGCCCTTTCTCACCGTGCTGGCGCCCTCGGCACGCTACCACCGGCAGCGCGGACGCCGCCACAAAAAGCTCACCGACTGGGCGCGCCAGGTGATCCTGCAACCCCGCTCATGGTGAGCCTGCCGAACCACGCTGGCTGCCGCAGCGCCCCCTGGTGCTGGTGGGTGACCGCAGTTACGCCGTACTGGACCTGCTCCACTGCTGCCAATCGTTGGCTCAACCCGTTATCCTCATCGCCCGCTTGCGCCTGGACGCCGCCCTTTATGAACCGGCGCCAGCACGTCAGCCGGGCCGGAACGGTCGGCCCCCGCTGAAAGGCCGACGGCTGACCGCGCTGAAGGCGCTCCTGGACTTGCCCACCGTGTCATGGGTCGAGGTGTCGGTAGCCTGGTACAACGGCGCGACCCGCACGGTGGAACTCACCTCGCAAACGGCGGTCTGGTACCGCTCTGGCAAGCCGCCCGTGCCCTTGCGCTGGGTCTTGGTTCGGGACCCCCAGGGCGAATTCGCCACACCGGCTCTGCTGTGCACTGACCTGGCCGTGGACCCGGCGCAGATTCTGGAATGGTTTGTGCTGCGCTGGCAACTGGAGGTCGCCTTCCAGGAGGTGCGAGCGCATCTGGGCGTGGAGACCCAACGCCAGTGGTCGGACCGGGCCATTGCCCGCACCACGCCAATCCTGATGGGGCTATTCTCCTGGACCACCCTGGCGGCTCACTTGATGCAGGAACAACGGCCCATGAGCCATCGCACCGCAGCCTGGTACGCCAAGCCGTCGCCAACTTTCGTGGATGCCATCGCCCTGGTGCGCCGCCACTTGTGGCTGGCGTCCGAGGGTTTTTCACTGTCCGACGCAGAACCTCGACTTTGTACAAAAGCTAGATAAATTATAAGAACAGGGTAAGCTCGACCAAATCACCAAAAGAGGTCGAGTATGCCTACCCTGCCCGCAGTCATAGTAACCCTGCTGCTGCCCTTTGAGCACCTGTTTGACCCCAGGACCTGGCGCAAAGCCCAACTCCTGGCCATGGGAGCGATCCTGTCTCCCGGCAAACGCACCGTGTCCTCCGCCCTCAACATCCTGGGGATTGGGCAGCACGGCGACTTCGCCATCTATCACCACGTGCTCAACCGCGCCCGATGGTCGCCGCTGCAACTGAGCCGGGTGCTGTTGCTGCTGGTGGCCGGGCGCCTTGGTTCATCCACCGAGCCGTTGGTGTTCGGCATTGACGAGACGGTGGAACGACGCTGGGGCCGGAAGATTGCGGCCAAGGGGCGGTATCGGGATCCGGTGCGGTCCAAGGACGACCAGGTGGTGATGACCCCCGGACTGCAATGGGTGAGCCTGATGTTGCTGACGCGTATCGGATGGGCGGGTCGACACTGGGCGCTGCCGTTTTTGACCGCGCTGGTGGTGTCGGCCCGCTACGACCGGCGCAAAGGTCGCCGGCACCAGACGTTCACCGACTACGCCCAGCAGATGCTGGTCTGCCGGCGCCGGTGGCTGCCGGACCGGGACCTGGTGGTGGTGGCCGATGGCGGCTACGCCAAGCGCGAGTTCCTGCGGCATTGCCAGAACATGTCAAAGCCGATTGTCGTCGTCACCAAACTGCGCAAGGACGCGTCCCGGTACCAGCCCGCGCCAGCGCGGCGGCCCGGCCAGATCGGGCGGCCCCGGGTGGTCGGCGCGCGATTGCCCAGTCCCACGGCGGTGCTGGACGATCCCGCTACACAATGGATTCCCTACCGCGCCACCGGTTCCGACGGCAGTACCGCCAGGGTCGAGCTCGCTTCGGGCGTGGCGCTGTGGTACCACGGCGGGCCGCCGCGCCTTCCCCTACGTTGGGTCGTCATCAGATACCTGGAGGAGCGCCGCGGGCCCTATGCTTTGCTATGCACCGACACCGAGGCGGAACCCCTGCGGATACTGCAGTGGTATCTGCTGCGCTGGCAGGTCGAGGTGACCTTTGAGGAGCTGCGGGCTCACCTGGGCGTGGAAACCCAGCGCCAGTGGTCGGAACGAGCCATCGCCCGAACCACCCCCGCGCTCTTTGGCCTGTTCAGCGTGGTGACGCTGGCAGCGGATATCCTGATCGAACAGCGTGGCGGCATGGCGCCGCGCACCGCGGCGTGGTATGACAAAACCAGCCCTTCCTTCGCCGACGCCATCGCCCTGGTCAGACGACACCTCTGGGTGCAGCAGGGAACTTTTATGCCGTCCGAGCGCGAGCACGAATCGATAAAAGTCCCGCGCCTCTTGTACCACAGGATGCTCGACACGCTAGTACTCAATCAATTTTGGAATGGCAGGGATAGAGGCGATGCAATTTGGATCGGGCATCTTGAGTGCTGAACCGCCAGTTGATGGTGACGCCCGCTGCGTTGCGCTCGGTCTCGTAGGCCGTGATTTGGCGTTGCAGGGCGTCGGCGTCGGGGTTTCTCCCCTTGAGACAGGCGCGGCTCAACGCGCTGAATTCGATCTCCGCCATGTTCAACCAACTGGCGTGCTTGGGCGTGTGGTGAAACTCGAGGCGCTTCACGATGCGCCGGGCCTCAGCAGCCGGGAACGTCTCGTAAAGGGACGCCATACGATGGGTATTCAGATTGTCCAGCACCACGCGGATCACCGGGGCATCGGGGTAAGCCTCATCCACCAGCCATTGCATCTGATGGGCGAAGTCCTGCATGGTGCGCCGCTCGGTGATGGCCAGGTGGCGCCAGCCCGCCAGGGGTTCACAGGTCAGGAAGATGTTGCGGGTGCCGCCGCGGCGATACTCGTAGTCCTGCCGCCGCGGTCGTCCCGGTTGAGGAGGCAACGGCTTCCTGACCTCGGCCAGCAGTTGGGTGGAGGTCTCGTCAAAGCACACCACCGGCCGATCGGGGTCGTAGGGTTCGGCATACAGGTCCAGCACGTCCTCCATGGCCGCCACGAATTCGCCGCCTACTTTCGGGATGCACCATTGCTGCTTCCGCCACGGCTTGAGGGTGTTTTTTTGAGCCTGAGCCTTACCGTCTCGTAGGACAGCGATGGCACCAATCCCAACTCCACCACCTTGCCAGCCAACAACCGCAGGGTCCAGTGCTCATGCCCTTCGGGCGCGTCGCTGCACGCCAGCGCAATCAGGTGGGCTTCGCCCCGATCGTCCAGCTTGCGATACCGATTGGCTTGGGGGTGGTCGTGCAGCACGCCCTCCAACCCCGCTTCGGCGTACCGCCGTTTGGTGCGGAACACCGTGCGCTGCGACGTGTCCAGAGCCGCCGCCACCTGGGGGGCGCTCCACCCTTCGTCAGTCTTGAGCAGGATGCGCGCCCGATTGATGACCCGAGCGGAATGCCGCCCACCGTGGATCAATCCCCGCAACTGCTCCTGATCTTCCGACGACAACCGTACTGCGTATTTCTCCTGAACCATGGATGTCGCACCTCCCGCACCACTGTTTGCCAGTCAGCGTAACAACCCTGGCCCGCCCCGCGCTTCACCTGCCAATACAGGATTGACTCAATACTAGCCTATGCCGCTTGATTGTACAAAGCCGAGCCGCTGACCCTGATATACGGAAAGTCCCGTCCGCTCTGTACCACCGACTCATAGATTCGCTTGCCTACGCGGCTTAAAAAGCGTAAAGCCCAGTTATCGTTACTATGGAAAACCTGAGTGATATCCTGCGCCGTACCGTCTCGAACCGGCCCAGTCGCCCGGTCGATGACACGGTTCATGATCAGCCAACTCGTTCTGATGCCGGGAAGTGCCCGATCTGCAATGGAGTGGGATGGGTGACGACCAACGTTCCCGTCACCCACCCTGATTTCGGGCGGGTTTATCCGTGTGGATGTCAGGAGTCCGATCTCAACGGTGCGCGGCGTAGCAAAGCCCTGGAGCGTTACAGCCGGCTGGGAATTCTCCGAGAGTCTACTTTTGCTGCTGTGAACCCCGCTGGTCCCACGGCTGACATTGTCAGTACCCGTGCCTTCGTCGCGGTTCTGGATGCGGCGGTCCGATATGCTGAGGATCCGGTCGGTTGGTTTACCATCACTGGCCCCAGCGGCGCTGGCAAGACCTATCTGGCCGCTGCGATTGTGAACCGGCAGATTGACCTGGGCAACCCTGCGCTGCTGATCACCGCTGCTGACCTGTTGGATTCCCTCAGGACCGGCTTCGACAACGACTACGAAGAGCCCAGCTTCGCCGATATGTTCGAACAGGTCCGCAATGCTTCGTTCCTGGCGTTGGATGACTTGCCGGTTAATCCCACGACATCGTGGGGGCAGGACCGGTTGTTACAGCTGCTGGCGCACCGCCATTCAGTGCGATTGCCAACCGTGATCACCGTGCGGGGTTCCCTTGACCAGGCGGATGATTTCCTCAGAACCCGCCTCGATACTGCCGACGGCTTCTCCAAGGTGTACAGCTTGGGCCGCCCGGTAAATGTCGCCATGCGCAAACTGGGAGAGATACCCGCCGCTATGGCGGACCGCATGACGTTCGATTCTTTCTGGACCGATGGTGGCGGCATATTCACTCCCGAGGAGGCCGCCGCTTTTGCCGTTGCCCACGCCTACGTCAAACGCTGGGCCCATGCCGAACGTCCGAATGGATGGCTGATGCTCATGGGGCCCTATGGAGTGGGCAAGACCCACCTGGCCGTGGCGGCTGCCGTGGCGCGCCGGAATTTGGGGGATGATGTGTACTTTTCCACGGTCGCCAATTTGCTGGACCACCTACGGGCTGCTTATAGTCCTGATAGCGCCGTCGCTCACGCTGACCTGCTGATGCGGATCAGCAGCGCCCAGTTGCTGGTGCTGGATGACCTGGGAGCGGAGCGCAACACGCCCTTCGCCGAGGATAAGCTCTTCCAGATCGTCAATCACCGCTATGAGGAGCGTCTGCCCACCATCATCACCACGTCGAACCGGCTGTCCGACATTGATACGGCCCGCCCGCGTATCGCGTCGCGCCTCCTGGACAAGATGGTGGTTACCGTGCTGCCACTGCAGGGGCCGGACTATCGTAGACACAGCGTTCCTGGGGGATAAATCGCTCAGTATCCATAGCCCTCAGCCGGACAATGACGTCGGCGACGTCCGGCACCATCCGGTATTGCGCGGATCGGGAGTCGATCGGCATGAGCGCCTTTGCGGCGGGATCGATGCGGAGAGCAGTTGGCGAGATGGACTTCTCGTGACGCTACCGGGGAGAATTAGAGGCGACCTGGCACTCAGATACTCGTTGTGAGCACGGTGGCCAACCGGTCGAGGCGCTGGCGCATGCGTGACACGGCCTCTGTGCAGGGCACTGCATCTATGGTCAGGCTAACGATGGTCGATCAACGTGGGGTTGTCCGGAGTGCGCGCCGAGTGGAGGTACGCAGTTGGCGAAGGTATCAAGGGCGGGGGTGATGGTGGATGAACGGGCCAGGCGACGCTGACCGACCGTTGGCTAGCGCAGCGCCACCTGGAGGATGGGAATACGGCACCCTGATTATGGGGGACGCGGAGACAAGGGGACGTGTTTTGGTGTCCCGTTTCGGCGGTCCAGCCTACTGAAAAAGGGAAAGCCTCTATTGCACTACCGTCAGACAGGGGCCAAGGCGATCCCGAAAGATGTGCCAGCCGGCCCGTTCCGCCAGGTGGATTGCCGGGGACGACCGGCCGTTTGCAGAAGGTGTGGCCGCGGCGCACAGAATGTCGTAGCCGAAAGGTTCTCGGGGACCAACGGCGGCGGCAACCCAGCGTCGTTAGGTGTTACGCACCACTATCTCGGCTCGGGCCGTGCATTGCCCAGGCGTGTCGCGCGCCGGTCGCGTCAGATGGCGTCGCCGGTGCGAAACGGGGTGTTGTAGTCGGGGTGTCGTAGTCGGGGAAGCCCTCGTTCGATTACGTTGCGAGTAGGAGAGGTTGTAGACTTGCCGGCCCAGCCTGCTGAAATTAATGACGCTACCCCGTGCAGATTGGGCTGATTGTTTACTCAGAATCACCCTTGACGCCAAGCACACCCCCAAGCTCTGGGAGGGCAGTTGCGGTGTCGCGGATCAAGAGGCAGTTGACGTCAGTCGGAAGGATTGGTGAGAATATCATCAGATTTGGGAAGGAATAGGGAGCGCGGAGTAAGCCAATGACCACTGCGAGCATTCCGGAACTGCGGAAAGCGCACACCCGGACCCGGGCGCAATTGGCCAGGGCGGCCGTACGGTACGGCAAACGGGCACTGGCCGGTCGTGGGTCCGGCGAGGACGGTCCGCCTTCGGACCAAGAGGTAGCGCTGCTGCGGGAGGTAACTGTTCAGAGTTGGTGGGTTGAATTGGGCGAATCTGGGTTTCCGGACGCTGGCGCGGGTGGCGGTGGTTGTGTCATACACAAGGCATGGAAACCGAAGTCGACGTGAGCACCGCCGACCGCGATGCTCTCATCGCCATCATCGTCCAGCTGCGGGCCACCGTTCTGGAGCTGTAGCGGATGATTGAGCGGTTGGAGCGGGGGATTGCCGAACTGGAAGGTCCGGCGAAACCGGGCGGCCCACTCCGCATGCCGGCCTCAAGCCCAAAGCCAACCGGAAACCTTGCCAGCCCAAACCACCCCGCCAGCCGCGCCGCCATGGCTTCGCCCGCGCTCGCATGACACCCACTCATCGGGTGGAGCACGTGCGGGTGGAGCATGTGATAGAGAACTGTCCCGATGGTGGGACGCACCGGTCTGGGGGCTGGACCCAGCGCACCCGGGAGGTCATCGACCTGCCGGCGGTGCCGGTACAGGTTACCGCTGCACGGCCCCGGCGGGAATGGAGCATCAATTACAGGAGGTACCATATGAAGCGAACGCAACGTGATTTAATAGTGCTGACCGCCAGCATCGGCATCGGCGTGGGGGTGGGGGTGGGGATGTTGCTGTCTCCCCGCAGCGGCCGGGAGGCGCGGGATTTGTTGCAGACCACCGCCAACCAGGCTGTTGACCGTGGTCGCGACTACTGGCAGCGCATGCGTACGCGAGGCAGCGGTGCGGAAGTCGTAGCTGTGGTGGAAGCGGAAAGCTAGACGCCACTTGTCGCCGGAAGGGTCGGAATTAATCACCCTTCCGGTGTTTTTACGTGAAACAAGGGAACGAAGCTATGCCGTCAGACATCCTGCTCAACGAGCGGTCGCTGTACGATGCCATCTATTGGCACACCACCGGCAACCCGTCGGGCGGCGATGCGCTGGGGCACGTTGTGTTTCTGGCGGACGAGCTGGACCCAATCCTATCGACTGGAGCCAATGACAGGACATGGCGAGGCAGAAGCCCGTCATTGACAGTTATTGCCGGATAGTATAGTATGTATTGTGAACGCTGGGGTGGCTGGGACACCTCACCCGTTGCGAACCGAGGGGCGCTAAGCCCGTCAGAACCGGAGGTGTGAAGTGGTTTCGCTGATTACGCTGAATCATAGATGGCAGGGTGACATGGTCGGCCCGGTGGGCGACGCTGCCGCGGCCTGATTCGTTTCCCGCAATCAGAGCCGCCCTGAGAACAGGCAGAGTTGCCGACCGGGCCGCCAACCGGCATTCGGGTTTCCCGCCAGGGAATGGCCGAGTTGATGTCGAGCATGAGCCAGGCTCCGACCCTCCATCGGAGCCTGGCTCTTTTTATTGGTGATCTTCCTGGCATTCGGGAGCAGCTCCCTTCGGCATCACGGCCGCCGGTCCGACTGACCGCCGGGTCCGAAACCTGACCACCGCGCGGGTGATCGGCCTGACGGGAAGATGTGTTCGGACCCAGGGCCGGCGCTTGGATGTGGCCCTGGCGGACTCCGGAGCAGGCCGGCCGTGCTGTTCCAGGAGCATGAGGGTCATGCGGCGGAACTCGGCACGATCGTGGCCGGAGATGATGGCCTGCTCGTGGGCCTCGGAGATGGCCACCGGATAGGCCCAGGCCCAGCTGGTACTGTTTCACCAGCATGGCATGGCTGAGGGCGAGCGGCTCGAGGTCGCTGGCCAGCCAGTCGGGGGCCTCGACGCGGGCGATCTCGGCGCCGCCGTTGAGGTAGTAGAAGTGGCTCCACTCCTGGCCGGTGGCCAATCCCAGGGCGAAGCGCGCCGCCAGGCGGCTGGACCGGTACAGGGGCGACCGGTGTCCCGGTGCCAGCACAAGCTCGAACAACTCGCGGTCGTCGAAGCCCGCCGCCCGGTCGCAGGGCGCGAGTTCCGAGCGGCGGGCGCTGCAGAGGCGGTTGCAGTCGTCGTCATCCTGGCCGCAGAGCATGAGGCGCACGTCGGCGGCCCCCTCGGTGGTTCGGGGCCGTGAGGTGTAGGCGGCCACGGCCACCGGGCGGCGGTCGGTGGAAGCCGCCCGCAGACGGGCCAAGGCGGTCTGGAAGCGTTGTCCGACCAGGCGCTCGGCCACGTATCTGGGGTAGTTACCCCGCTGCAGGTCCCAGAAGGCCAGGGTGCCGTCCAGCAGGGCCAATGCGGGTTTATCATCGGGGAGTTGTTCCACGGCGTCGGCCAGGCGCTCCACCTCGAGCACGGTGCGCAGCGCGCCCAGCAGTGGGCCGGCGATGAGGACCTCGTCGGAGGGGTCATCGGGTTTCCGCAGGTAGAGGTCCGCGTCGGCCACGGCCAGGGCGGGTTAGCTGAACAGCTGGCAGCCGAAGTCTTTCCCGTAGGTGATGACGCAGCCGCCCAGGTTGATGAGGTGGCAGCGCAGGGGCAGGTGGCGGTCCACGTCGATGTGGGAGCCGTCCACGGACAGCGCGGTCCAGTCTGCGGGAACCTCGGGCGGTAGCCGGCTGCCCAGCAGGCTCTCGGGGCCGGTGCGGGCGGCGATGTAGGGACGGCGGCCCACCGCGGCGGTGCGCCGGGCGGCCGCGTCGGCGGATCTGTTGAGCCCGCGCTCCAGGGTGTCGTTCAGTCGCTGGGCGTGGGTGCGGCTGGCCAGGGCCACATCGTACAGGGCGGACAGCAGCTGGCGGGTGGTCAGGCCCAGGTCCAGCGCCATGATGTCCGCGGGACGTGCCAGCGCGTCATGGGGTTCGCGACGCGGTGTCTCATCAGCGGAGAGGGCCGATGCGGAACTTCTTCGTGCCGCAGTCCACGCAGGTGGCGCGGGTGGCGGGACGGCCGTTCTTCATGGTGACGGCCTCAATGTCCTTGGAGCCCGTTCGGGCCTTGCACTTCACGCAGAAAATCTCAACGGCTTCGGACGGCGTGGTCATGGTCGGCAGCTCCTGGGACGGGAATGGCTGTCGCCATTGTAACCCGCCGCCGCGGCGCATCGCCTGACCTGCGCCAGCGGCTCGTATTTTGGTGACGCTTGGCCCTTATGTTCCCAAGGGCAGGGTACATAAAATGGTCTCACCGCTGTGGGCGGTGCGGCGGACGAACTGCTGACCGCCCACAGCGGTGAGACCAAACAGGTTGCGTTGCTCGTTGCTGTCAATGTTCAACGTGATTAGGCTGGCATTTTTACGGACATTCATCCACCCTGGGAGCGCGGTGAAGTGACCAATATCAGGTTGCCGTTGGTCGGTCAATCACCTTCTATTTGAGGCAATGCGAGGCCGGCAGGACTTATTGTCGTCTATCAGGAGTGGCCGAACTGTATAATCTGCGCGCAATCAGCAAATCTGATTTGTGCAGGTGCCGCCATGTCGAACTCCATCGTGCTAAGAACAGTCTGGACCGTTGCCGGCGTATGGGCGGTTCTGATCCTCGCGGTGATAATCCAGTCCATATTGGGCGTCACCGTAGCGGGCGCCAGGCCGGAAGCCAGCCGGCTGATAATCATGATGACGCTGCCGTTCACGGTGGGAATGTCCGTAGTCGCCATTGGCGCGGCAATCGCCATCGGGTGGTGGCGGAGCCGCCGGCAGGCTTCCAGGGGGAACGACTGAAGTGGTGAAGTTGCACCTGGAACTGGAGGGAGACGTGGGCGAGGTGGTCCTGGTGCTGCGCCGCATCGGCGGCGTGGACAACGCAGGCGGCGAGGTTCGGGATGGGCCGCGCCCTGCCCCAACGGAGGAGAGAACAGCGGCGGTGGACACTGTTCTGGAGCGGGGGACAACGGCAACTTCTGCAATGTTGGTGCCAGGCCACTGGACGGAGGAGCTGGCTGCCGACTTCACGGCGGGTCTGGACGTCGCGGCCGGGCGGGTGTTGTGGCACGTGTGGCGGGCGGGCGAAAGGGGTATCCACCGCAATGGGTAGTGTCCCGTCAAGTAGTGTAAAAGCGCGTCATCCCTTTTGATGTTGATCAGGCCGCTGCGTCCAGCATATTGGGCTTCGGCAGTGCCTCGTTGCCGGCGGCGTTGGGGATGGTGAGGTAGCGGCGGGCTTCGGCCCATTCGTCGTGTTGCTCGGCCAGCACCGCGCCCACCAGGCGCCGCGCCGACAGCCGGTTGGGAAAATGCCCACCACGTCAGTCCGGCGCCTTATCTCCCGGTTCAGCCGTTCCTGCGGGTTGTTGGACCACAGCTTCTGCCAGTGGGCCACTGGGAAGGCCGTGAAGGCCAGGATGTCCGGCGCGGCATCCGCCAGCAGTTCGGCCACCTGGGCAAAGGGCTCCCGGAGTTGTTCCACCACTCGACTCAATTGGCCGTGGACCTCGGCGGGAGACAGTTGCTGGTAGATGGTGCGTACCATGGTGGCCACGCCGGGTTGGGCACGCTTGGGCACTCGGGTGAGCAGGTTGGCCATGAAGTGGGTGCGGCAGCGTTGCCAGCTGGCCCCAGCAAACACCGCGGCGATGGCGTTCTTCAGCCCCTGGTGAGCATCGGAGGTTACCAGCTCCACCCCGCTGAGGCCCCGAGCGGTCAGCGACCGCAGGAAGGCCAGCCAGAAGGCGCCGTCCTCGCTGGCGCCCACGTCCATACCCAGGATCTCACGCTGCCCTTCGGCATTGACCCCCGTCGCCACCACCACGCAGACGTTGACGATGCGGCCGCCCTCCCGCACCTTCTGGGTCAGGCCGTCCAGCCACACGTAGGGGTAGGGACCACCGTCCAGGGGCCGACCCAGGAAACTCTCCACCACCTCATCCAGTTGCTCGCAGATGCGCGACACCTGGCTGCTGGAGATGCCGTCGCAGCCCAGGGCCTTGATCAGATCATCCACCCGTCGGGTGGACACGCCTTCTACATAGGCTTGCTGGATGACGGCCAGCAGGGCTTTCTCGCTGCGCCGCCGCGGTTCCAGCAGGCTGGGGAAGTAGCTGCCTTCCCGCAGCTTGGGAATATGCAACTCCATGGTGCCGACCCGGGTGTCCCAGGTGCGGTTGCGGTAGCCATTGCGGTAGGTGACCCGCTCTGGGCTGCGTTCGCCGTGCTCAGCGCCGATCTGGGCGGAAACCTCGGCGTCCATGATGCCGTCCACCAGGACCCGCAGTGCTTCCCGCAGAAAGTCCACGTCTCCGTCCATACCACGCTTGCGTAATAATTCCAAAAGATCCATTCTTTGCTTGACCACCATCGTTCTCCTTGTTCAGGTCTGGCATTTCCGATCAAGGATGACGCGGTGGTTAGCTTTGGGCTACACCGATTCTTTTACACCACCTCCCGGTACTCTACTAATGTACTTTGCCAACGTGCCGACCTGGAGCCGGTGGAGTTGCGCTCGTTGCTGATGAGGATGGGCCACGTGCTGCGGAGGTTACAACGGGAGCGGGGCCTGGCGCTGTCGCGGCCGGTGGCGGCCAACAGCCCGTTGCAGAGCTACTTCGTCGATCCCGAATTCGCCGCGGTGGCGTCCGATCTGTTCGGTGAGAGGATGCCGGACCAGTTGTCCAATGGCTTGAGACGCCCTTGACGACTGCGTGTCATACGGCGCCTGGAAGAACGAACCGTGCATCGGTTGTTGAACACGCTGCTGATGGTTGTCGGCCTGTGGATCGGGTTGGCCTGCGGAGGTGACACCGACGATCGTATGGTGCGTCGATAGGCGGTATGCCTGACGGACACCACCACCACCCTGCATCGGCTGACCACGTCCGGCGCCAGCGGCACCGTAATGCTAAGCGCCGAGGCGATGGAGGAGCGGTTGCGTGGTCAACTGGAGAGAGGGGAGCTCACCATGGGGAAGATCAGGGCCGACTACGCCCGCTACTGTGAATAGGAGCCGGCGAGAGCTGCGGGAAGAACGCGGGCGAAAGGCGCTTGGGCGAGGCGCAGTCCGGTATCAGAATGGTCCCCGCAAGGCGGAATGCCAGGTGCGCTATGGTGGCGACGGAATGCGCCGCGATGGGCGTGGATTGGATGGCTGGGACGACGACCCGGGGGTGGATGATGTGGCGCATCCGCAATCGTGAAGGTTCAAAACGGGGCGGCGAAATCCGCCATCGGGCCGGCGGTAAGAATCCCCGCACGGAATGGTTTACGTAATGAACCTTTGCGCGAACCAGATGGGGTATCAATAAGGCGGAGGGCTGGCATGACGAACGTCCCAAACAGTTTCGCCGATGTGTTGCAGCGAGTCTTGCCGACGACGCTGGTCAGACGTTTCCAATTTCGTGGCTGGATCCGCTAGGAGACCTTGTGCGACCGAAGGTCAGTAACATTTGATTTGAGGCAATGGGCCTTCCCAGTCAAAGGCATCGACTCGGACAACGACAGCGTATTCATCAACGCTACTCTCACCAAGTACTGCGCCGAGCGGGGCATCGAGTTCACCCGTTCGCGGCCCTACCGCAAGAACGACCAGGCCTGGATCGAGCAGAAGAACGGCGCGGTGGTCCGCCACTTCGTCGGTCACGACCGCTACTCCGGCGCGGTGGCCGGACCGACCATGGCCCACCTGTACGGAGCGGTGCGACGGTACGTGAACTACTTCCAGCCGTCGTTCAAGTTGGTTGAGAAAACTCGGCACGGCTCCAGGGTCGTCAAGCGGTACAGCCCGCCAGCCACGCCCTGCGATCGGCTGATGCAGCATGACGCGGTCAGCGTGGAGATGAAGGCGGCGCTGAGTGAATATCGGGTCCAGTTGGACCCGGTGGCGCTGCTGCACGCCATCCGGGAAGCCCAGTCGGCCCTGGCCGCGGTTACGTCTCCCGAAATCCGGCCCACTCCCAGCGGCGAGAGCCTGGAACAGTTCCTGGCCAAGTTGCCCGACTGGTGGCGGCAGGATGCAGCGCATACCGCACGGGAGCGGCGGGTGCAACCGCCCCGCACCTGGCGAACTCGGCCCGACCATTTCGAAGGAGTGTGGTGCGACGTGCTGGGCTGGTTGCAGGAAGACCCGGACGCCAGTGCGGTGGTATTGCTGGGCCGACTGCAAGAGGCCGAACCGGATCGGTTCAGCCGGGCTCACCTGCGGACGCTGCAGCGCAGGGTGCAGCAGTGGCGCGGCATCATGGCCAAAAAGCTGGTCTACGCCACGGCTGGTGAGCCCATGGCGGGACCCGCTGCAATGCCGGAATTAGCGCTGGTCGGGAGGGACCCCAGGTGCTAAAGTTTCGGTAACATTTATCAATGAGGCAACAGGAACCGGCAAGAATGCTTGACGCGGGACACCTGGAGTTGGGGCAGGTTGGGGTCGGCCAGGTCCTCGCCGGTGATGGTGCGCCACGGCTTGAACCATTCCAGCCCGGCGGTGAGGCTGCCCATACGCGCCTCCATGCCGTCGGAGATCATCAGCAACTCGTTGCAGTCGAACAGGGACGGTATCTCCGCCTTATAGGTCTGTAGCTGGTTCCAGGCGGCGCCGGCGTCGGCATCCTTGTCCAGCGGGTTCTTCAGCTCGATGACACCCAGGGGCAGGCCGTTGACGAACAGCACGATGTCGGGACGGCGCTCGTTGTTGTGTTCCACGACGGTGAACTGGTTCACGGCCAGCCAGTCGTTGAGGGAGGGGTTGTCGAAGTCCATGACTTTGACGTTGGCGCCCCGCATCGCACCGCCGCCAGCGGGATACTCGACGTTCACGCCCTCGAACAGCATCTTGTGGAAGGCGCGGTTGCGTTGTTCCAGGGTGGCTCCCTCGGGACGGGTCACCCGCCGGAAGGCGTCCTGCAACGCTGGGGCGGGCAGCGCCGGATTGATCTCGCCCAGGGCGTCCCGCAGCCGCTGTCCCAGCACCACCTGGCCATAGATTCCCGCTCGGGCGTTGCCCCGTCCGGCCCGATGTCCGGACCGTAGGCATACTGCCAGCCCAGGCCCTTCAGCCAGTCGATGGCGGCCTGCTCAACCGAGGCTTCGTTCAGCGGGGAGGTCATGGAGTTAACTTACAATGCTTTATGCAATGTGGATCAAATATCAACACGCCGGAAAGACGGTGTCGACGTGGGATTGGTGGCGGTTACGCGATAATGCCTATGACGGGAACCCTGTGTCAAAGTATCTATCATCCTGGGTAAGGCGAAAGCCAGGATTCTGAGCTGTTCACGGGCGGTCAACCTACCTCCGGGCCTATGTACCCATATCGTCCCAATGCCGCTGGTCTGCAACTGAACCCGGTGTTCGCGCCGGGCGCGGTCATCGGCGTGAATCCAGATGGCTTGGTTGGTCCGACACCATTCTATGATCTCGGGGTCTTTCACGCCGTCATCCCGACGACCGAAAACATCCATCACAGAGGAAATGTTGTAGCCGACCAGTTGCAGGGCTTGTGCAACGGCCGGCACCAGGGACTCGTCCAGCAGGAAGGACGGGTTAGTTGGGTCGTAACCGCGATTCCCAGTCACACGCAGCCTGAACTTCAGTGTGCGAGATGCCGTAGGCGCCCGCCACCCAATCAGGGGGATCGCCCGCTGCGATCATCCCCACGATGGTGCGGGTGGGTATTCGTGTCCCCTTAATGCAAGGAGCGCCGAATTGAACCTGCGGCTGGAGCACCACGCCATCCAGGGCCTCCCAGGACACCGCCACCCGCGAGTCGGCATCGAATTGCAGCCCGTGGATCGGGATAACGTAATCACGCAAGGTATCAAAGGCGATTTGCCCGTTGCGGCTGCCGGACACCAACTGGTGCGTCCACTCCACGAACAACTGACCCTGCCCGGCCCACAGGAACTCGGTGGCGTAGGGCCTGGAGTGGCCGGTGTGTTGGCTCAGCCACCGATCCGTTGCGTCGATTTCTTTGAAGCCCACTCCGGCGGCACGCAACGCGGCAATCACCCTCATGGATATGAGGTCTTCAAATGCGATGAGCAACTCGCCGCCCGGCAAGCTAGTCAAACCCGGTGACGCGATGCCCCGCCTGATCCACCGAATGAGTTTGGCGGAGTTCAGAGGATAGACGCGCTGGGCGTGCGCCGCAGCTTGGAGGTACCGGGCGGCTTCGGGCACGTCGTAGATCCCCTCAAAAGTGTGCGACGAAATGGGGTCATGAGTGGCGGTCGACATGATCCACCCCCTTTAGCAGCGTAATTGGCGGGCAGTTCGTTTCGCCGGGGCTTGGGTGTGATTATACAACGCGAGCGGAACGCCAACGCCCAAACGGTAGCCCGTATGTCCTGCAATTGTTGATGGTCGAGAGGTACTGCGCGTAGGCGCTTCGACTAACTAAAGAACACACTGCCCACTGCTCCAGCACCACCTGGCCATAGGACTCCCGTTCCGGCGTGGCGCCGTCTGGCCCGATGTCCGGCCCATACGCGTACTGCCAGTCCAGACCCTTCAGCCAGTCGATGGCAGCTTGCTCAACGGCGGCCTCGTTCAGCGGAGAGGTCATGGGTTATCCCAGGGATTGACGAGATCGACGGCTGCCGTTTCGAAGTCCCGGACGTTTCGCGTAGCTACAGTCAACTGGTTGGCTCGGGCGATGCCGGCGATCAGGGCGTCTCCCAAATCCATGGGCCGTCCGAGACGTTGCGCTTCCGCCTTGAATCGAGCGGCCCACTCCGCGCCGGAGCGATCCAGGGGCAATATGCGGTCGGCGAAGGCGGTGTAGATGGCCGTGTGCAGCTCGACCAATCGGTCCCGTCTGCGGCCAGATGGCAATAACGACACTCCGTATTCCATCTCATGCACTACGACTACCGGCAACCAGAGGTCGCCTTCCGCCGCAAGGAATGCTGACACTAGGGGATCGGGTACGTCCCGGGTCACTTCGGAGATCACGTTGGTGTCCAGCAAAAAGCCGGTCAAGCCTTATCTCCATCGGCATATGGAATCGGGCGGTCCGACCGCCTGTCGCTGGGGATTTCCCAATTGAGACCCCGTGGCACGTTCTCCAACAACCACCGTCCCAGGTGCTGGGGCGGTTCGGCCTTGGCGTACCAAGTTTCCGCCGGCACCACCACGAAGGTCTTGCGCGCCCCGATGTGCTGCGGGCCCTCCGACTCGGCCAGGCGCAAAATCTCCGACAGCCGTGCCTTGGCTTCGGCTACCGTCCAGATGCGATGTGGTTTGGCGTGTTGCAAGGTTAGGCGCTACCTGCGAAGAGAAATACTAGTCCATTATAGACTAAGCCCCAATCCACCGATAAGATGAGCGTGTCGGCGTGATGAAGGGATGAGAAAGTGCTCCCGGCTTCTGGGATAATGGTTTTTGAAACAGAAAATCGACCCGAAACAAGGAGCACCCAAAAGATGTTACCACTTGAGCACCCCGACCGCATCGACGTTGCCTTCGACGATCATCGCCTGGTGGCCAATGCTGGGCTGATCCTTCCGGTCACTTTGGCCCATCATCTGGGACTGGGCGAGCTGGTGGACAACAATGTTGACCTGGGAGATGCGCCAGGTCGGGCGAATGCGGGAGACAAGTTCCTGACCTTGGTGGCCTCGGCATTGGCCGGTGGCGACTGCATCGACGACGCCGACGCGCTGCGCGCTGGGGGAACCGAGCAGGTGCTGGGGTGTGTGATCAAGGCGCCATCCACCCTGGGGACCTTCCTGCGCAGTTTCCGGTGGGGCCACGTCCGCCAACTGGATCGGGTCAGCCGGGAGCTGCTGGCCCGGGCCTGGTCGGCTGGGGCCGGACCCGGCGACGGGCCGTTGACCATCGACCTGGACTCCACCATCTGCGAGACATACGGTCTGGCCAAGGAGGGGGCGCGCGACCACGGCTACACCGGCCAGCGAGGCTATCACCCGCTGCTGGCCATTGCCGCCGGCACCGGCGACGTGCTGATGGCTCGGCTGCGCAAGGGCCGCGCCAACACCGTTCGGGGCGCCGCCCACTTTCTACGCGAGACGGTGGGGCGGGTACGCTACGGCGGGGCCAGAGGACAACTCACGGTGCGGGCTGACAGCGGCTTCTACACCCACGCCATCGTCGCCGTCTGCCGCAAGATGGATGTGCGCTACTCCATCACCATCCGCCAGCAAGCCCGCCTGCGGAATATCATCGAGGCCATACCCGAGACTGACTGGACGCCGATTCCCTACTGGATGGACGGCGCCGCCGAGGTGGCGGAGACCACCTACGTCCCCTTCCAGGATGAGCCCGACGCCGCACCGGTGCGGCTCATCGTCCGGCGGGTGCAGCCCACGCCCGGCTCCCAGCTGGCCCTCTTCGCCAGCTACCGCTATCACGGCTGCATCACCGACCGAGACGGGGACACCCTGGAACTGGAGGCCGACCATCGGCGCCACGCCGAGATCGAGAACGCCATCCGAGACCTCAAGTACGGCGTCGGGCTCAACCATCTCCCCTCAGGCCGCTTCGCCGCCAACGGCGCCTGGCGGGCGGTGCAGGTGATGGCCCACAACCTGGCCCGCTGGACCGCGCGCATCGGTCTGGGTGAGCAACTGGTAACCACCAAGACCCTCCGACGACGCTTCTTCTCCCTCGCCGGACGGCTCACCCGCTCGGCGCGCCGCCTCACTTTGCATCTGCCCCAGCGCTGGCCCTGGGAAAACCAGTTCAGTCGCGCCTTGGCTCGATTGCGAGCAATTCCACTCCCAGCCTGACGGCGGCCGTCTGCCACTGACCCGCCATCCGGCCATCTGACCGTTCCCGCCAACTCGCGCCAACCCAGCCCGCGAAGGGCACTCCTTGCCCACCGCATCTCGAATTACGCCCGCCATGGCCACTGCGGGCCGCCATCATCGTGTCTGGGTGCCTACTTCACACCGCCCTCATCCCCATCTATTGGAACCTGGCCTGGCCTGTTCGCCCTCCCTTGCCCATCAACCCTGGTGTCAACTCCAGCGTACATCGCTTCGGTGGATTCGGGCTAAGGCAGGTTTTCACATGCAGGGATGTCTGACGTGACAATGAGAAGTTCGCAGCCCTGGTGCATTCGGAGTCCTACCCTCCCGGTATGTCAGAAAGGCTTTCGACCAATCCTAGTCGATGGGTTGCTAGGTTCTGTTGACATTTCACCGCAACCAGATGAGAGCGGCGGTGAAATGCAGGAAGCCCAGGTATCTGGTGTCCAGCTTCTCAAACCGGGAGAAGATCCGGCGATAGTGCTTGATCTTGTTGATGAAGCATTCCACCAGATGGCGCTCCCGGTACAGATGCCGGTCATAGTCGGCGGGTGCCTTGCGGTTCGAGCGGGGCGGAATGACCGGCATCATACCCAGTTCCAGGATGTGCTGGCGAAACTCCTGGGCATCGTACCCTTTGTCGGCCAGTACGTGCTCGCCAGCATAACCGGCGATCAACTCCTCCGCCTGGGTGATGTCGTGCTGTTGCCCGCCGGTCAGGATGAATCGCAAGGGGTTGCCCAAGCCGTCCACGCTCACGTGAATCTTGGTGCTGAACCCGCCGCGGCTCCGGCCCAGGGCCTGGGCCGCCTGGCCACCCTTTTTGGGGGAGCTCCCGCCGCGCAAGGGTGCGCCCGGACCACCGTGCTGTCGATGATCAGGTATTCCAGATCCGCGTCGGCGCAGAAATGTTGATGCATTTGTGCCCAGACACCTTGGTCAGTCCAACGGGCGAATCGTTTGTAGACGCTGTTCCAGTTCCCGTATTCGGCTGGCAGCAGTCGCCATTGGGCCCCAGAGCGGTTAATCCATAAGACGGCCTCGACAAAACGCCGGCAATCCGCTTCCTGGCCAACGTACAGGCCGGTGCGGCCACGCAAGAAATCGAGAACCCTAGCCCACTGTTCTGGTGCTAGTCTGATGTTTGACATACGGCCATTATAATCAAATGTCAACACGCCCTAATACCCGTCGTGGTTCGCCCAAGGGTCATTACGTGAAGTGCTCCGTGCGGGACAGCCATCGCCAAGGAACCGGGGATCGCACGAGACACCATGTGCAGGTCGCCTGCGCCGAGGAGCCGCCCAATGGGTGCGCCCGGACCGACGTGGGTTCCGATGGCGGAACCAATCTGCACGGTGTAGATGTTTTCAGGGGTGGCCAGGTCGGACAGGCGATGCCGCATCGCTTCGCCGGTGCGGCCCCTCGTGCGCCGGTCAGCCCACGCCCAGCCATTCGAAGACCAGCGGCAACTCATCCCAGTATTCTGCCAACGGCGGGAGATCGGGAAGCTGATTTCCCAGCATACGAACCCAGTCAACCTCCATCTCCGCTCGCAAATCCTGTCCTTCCAAGTCGGTCAGGGTAAATACTGGCAAGCCTTTGCTGCGACATTTCTCCACGTACAGTTCCGCAACCCGATCAGCGTGAATGATCTGCTCACGCCTTCTGAACAGGTTGACGACGTCGTAGAGGTCCCGCGGCAGGCACCGGTCCCCCAGCGCCCTGACCTTCTCGGCGAAAATCTCCTCCAGGCCGTAGCAACGCACCGGCACCGGTTCCGGCAGACCATCCGAGTACTCATGGGAAACCGGTCGCCACATCGTCGGAAGCACCACACGCTCAGCATCGGTGGTGGTAACGTCGAGCTTGATCCGAACCGGAGGCGCATTGCGCGGGCCTCGATAATAGATTCGGCCCTCGGCGGATGTGCCATTGTCGCGCATCCCAAACCGCGGCTCCCGGCTCTGAAAATCTATGCCTGATTCATCGCTGACCCTTTGCAGCATTCGCGTCAGCGCCGGCAGTACCTCCGCGGCGCTGACCGTGCCATCAGGAAGAGAAGTGAAATCCAGGTCCTCCGAGAATCGGTAATCTCCCAGGTAGCACTTCTTCAGGCAGGTGCCGCCTTTGAAGGCCCACCAGTCGGCCAGGTCTGGGTCCGACCCAATCCCCCACAACACCCACCCGATCACGTAGTCCTTTTCAACCACCTCCGGGCGCATGCCCCACCGTTGGACCCTCTCGTTGAGTTCCGTTTGACTGATCAACGGGCCTCCTCCCTAATTGACGTTGCCATTCACCCGAAGGTTCCAGCGCCTTGTCACCGACCCCTTCCTCGGCAGATCCGGATCCAGCATGCTTATGCCGGCGGTGACACCGTCCCGGCACTTGCCTAGCAGGCTGGGCGAAACAACATCCAGCTCCTCCAACAGATATCCGAGCCGTTTGTAGGCCGCCCCGTTGCCGACCTTCATCATGTAATCACCAAGGAGTTCGTCGTTACGGTGCTCGCCGCGGAAGTACTCGTCGACCACCTCGGCCACGTGACGTATTCCTCCGCCCAGGGAAGGTTTGTCCAGCAGGTCGACCACGGTGCGCGTGGGGTCCGATACCTCCACCTTGATCCGGCCCCGCCAAACCGGCCGGGTGCCGAAGATGCGCTCTGGCGCGATGCGCCTGATCCGGAAGGGGAAGCCCTGTACCTCAGTCTCCGCGCTGCGCACCCGCCGCGTGGTGAACACCACGGTCTCGTGGAATATCTGATCGGTAAGATCCCAGTGTTCACACGCCGTCCACCCACCCAGGTAACAGTCCGGCCCAAACAGCTTGGCTGCCACCACCCAGGGATCCTCCCGCCATTCGGAGGGGGATTCAGCCTCCAGTGATACAGTGGCGTAGAGCCCCGTATGAACCCGCACCAGCCAACCACGCTCCGTCAGATACGCCAGAAACCGCCGTGCCTGGGGTATGCTGAAATCCAGCGCGCCGGCCGCCTCACGCACCATGAACGGCGACGGAAACTCCCGGTGCAACTTGGTCAACAGGCGGCGGTTCCTGCCGGAAATCCCCGCAGGAGGTGCTGGTGAGTTAATCATAGACTATCGCATTCCATATAGCAGAACGTTTCGCACTTATGGTATCACACCACATTCGCATCAAGCGGTTCCGGGCGCCGCAACCGCGTCTATCAATACATTGCTGCCGGACGCGACCACGGTGATTCCAGCGCGGTTTGGGCGGCGTGACCCACGCCGTTGGCGGCCACGTACCCGTTGGCTTTGCGTTTCCCTCGTCCAGCCAACGGGGTTTTCGTTTTGGGCGTCTCAACTATGCGATTAGTCCTCGCACATTACGGGTGACCTGCCTACCTCCCAGCCATGCGGAACCGAACAACACGAACAACATTACGCTGCCGCCCCATGCCTGAACCGCGAACGGAGCGTCCGCACCATGGCATTTCCCGTGATGAGCGTACCAAAGCAATAGGAGTCAACGCATGGAAAAATACATTACACCGCAGGCGATGGTACGTCCCGCTGAGGACATCGAAAGGATCACGCTTGCATTAGGCGTCTCAAACAATGCGTCGTTGATCACCAACCCGGCCAACGCCGATCCCGATCCAGCCTACCGATTACCCCGAATCCACCGAAGCGATGTACGCTGGAGTTGACACTAGGGTTGATGGGCAAGGGAGGGCGAACAGGCCAGGCCAGGTTCCAATAGATGGGGATGAGGGCGGTGTGAAGTAGGCACCCAGACACGATGATGGCGGCCCGCAGTGGCCATGGCGGGCGTAATTCGAGATGCGGTGGGCAAGGAGTGCCCTTCGCGGGCTGGGTTGGCGCGAGTTGGCGGGAACGGTCAGATGGCCGGATGGCGGGTCAGTGGCAGACGGCCGCCGTCAGGCTGGGAGTGGAAGGGCTCGCAATCGAGCCAAGGCGCGACTGAACTGGTTTTCCCAGGGCCAGCGCTGGGGCAGATGCAAAGTGAGGCGGCGCGCCGAGCGGGTGAGCCGTCCGGCGAGGGAGAAGAAGCGTCGTCGGAGGGTCTTGGTGGTTACCAGTTGCTCACCCAGACCGATGCGCGCGGTCCAGCGGGCCAGGTTGTGGGCCATCACCTGCACCGCCAGCCAGGCGCCGTTGGCGGCGAAGCGGCCTGAGGGGAGATGGTTGAGCCCGACGCCGTACTTGAGGTCTCGGATGGCGTTCTCGATCTCGGCGTGGCGGCGATGGTCGGCCTCCAGTTCCAGGGTGTCCCCGTCTCGGTCGGTGATGCAGCCGTGATAGCTGTAGCTGGCGAAGAGGGCCAGCTGGGAGCCGGGCGTGGGCTGCACCCGCCGGACGATGAGCCGCACCGGTGCGGCGTCGGGCTCATCCTGGAAGGGGACGTAGGTGGTCTCCGCCACGTCGGCGGCGCCGTCCATCCAGTAGGGAATCGGGGTAGTGTCCCGTCAATAGGTGTAAAAGCGCGTCATCCTTTTTGATGTTGATCAGGCCGCTGCGTCCAGCATATTGGGCGTCGGCAGTGCCTCGTTGCCGGCGGCGTTGGGGATGGTGAGGTAGCGGCGGGCTTCGGCCCATTCGTCGTGTTGCTCGGCCAGCACCGCGCCCACCAGGCGCCGCGCCGACAGCCGGTTGGGGAAAATGCCCACCACGTCAGTCCGGCGCCTTATCTCCCGGTTCAGCCGTTCCTGCGGGTTGTTGGACCACAGCTTCTGCCAGTGGGCCACTGGGAAGGCCGTGAAGGCCAGGATGTCCGGCGCGGCATCCGCCAGCAGTTCGGCCACCTGGGCAAAGGGCTCCCGGAGTTGTTCCACCACTCGACTCAATTGGCCGTGGACCTCGGCGGGAGACAGTTGCTGGTAGATGGTGCGGACCATGGTGGCCACGCCAGGTTGGGCACGCTTGGGCACTCGGGTGAGCAGGTTGGCCATGAAGTGGGTGCGGCAGCGCTGCCAGCTGGCCCCAGTGAACACCGCGGCGATGGCGTTCTTCAGCCCCTGGTGAGCATCGGAGGTTACCAGCTCCACCCCGCTGAGGCCCCGAGCGGTCAGCGACCGCAGGAAGGCCAGCCAGAAGGCGCCGTCCTCGCTGGCGCCCACGTCCATACCCAGGATCTCACGCTGCCCTTCGGCATTGACCCCCGTCGCCACCACCACGCAGACGTTGACGATGCGACCGCCCTCCCGCAACCTTCTGGGTCAGGCCGTCCAGCCACACGTAGGGGTAGGGACCACCGTCCAGGGGCCGACCCAGGAAACTCTCCACCACTTCGTCCAGTTGCTCGCAGATGCGCGACACCTGGCTGCTGGAGATGCCGTCGCAGCCCAGGGCCTTGATCAGATCATCCACCCGTCGGGTGGACACGCCTTCTACATAGGCTTGCTGGATGACGGCCAGCAGGGCTTTCTCGCTGCGCCGCCGCGGTTCCAGCAGGCTGGGGAAGTAGCTGCCTTCCCGCAGCTTGGGAATGTGCAACTCCATGGTGCCCACCCGGGTGTCCCAGGTGCGGTTGCGGTAGCCGTTGCGGTAGGTGACCCGCTCCGGGCTGCGTTCGCCGTGCTGGGCGCCGATCTGGGCGGAAACCTCGGCGTCCATGATGCCGTCCACCAGGACCCGCAGTGCTTCCCGCAGCAAGTCCACGTCTCCGTCCATACCACGCTTGCGTAATAATTCCAAAAGATCCATTCTTTGCTTGACCACCGTCGTTCTCCTTGTTCAGGTCTGGCATTTCCGATCAAGGATGACGCGGTGGTCAGCGTTTTGCCAACCGTCTAACTCTTACACCACTTCCTGGGACTCTACTGGGATCGGCGTCCAGTCAGTCTCGGGTATGGCCTCGATGATATTCCGCAGGCGGGCGTGCTGGCGGACGGTGATGGAGTAGCGCACATCCATCTTGCGGCAGACGGCGACGATGGCGTGGGTGTAGAAGCCGCTGTCAGCCCGCACCGTGAGTTGTCCTCTGGCCCCGCCGTAGCGTACCCGCCCCACCGTCTCGCGTAGAAAGTGGGCGGCGCCCCGAACGGTGTTGGCGCGGCCCTTGCGCAGCCGAGCCATCAGCACGTCGCCGGTTCCGGCGGCAATGGCCAGCAGCGGGTGATAGCCTCGCTGGCCGGTGTAGCCGTGGTCGCGCGCGCCCTCCTTGGCCAGACCGTATGTCTCGCAGATGGTGGAGTCCAGGTCGATGGTCAACGGCCCGTCGCCGGGTCCGGCCCCAGCCGACCAGGCCCGGGCCAGCAGCTCCCGGCTCACCCCGATCCAACTGGCGGACGTGGCCCCACCGGAAACTGCGCAGGAAGGTCCCCAGGGTGGATGGCGCCTTGACTACGCAGCCGATGGCGCTAGCCGTCCCGCCGGTGCGCAACACGTCGGCGTCGTCAATGCAGTCGCCGCCCGCCAGCGCGGATGCCACCAGGGTCAGCATCTTGTCTCCCGCATTCGCCCGCCCCGGCGCATCTGCGAGGTCAACATGGTTGTCGACGAGTTCACGCAGACCCAAGTGCTGGGCGAGGGTGACCGGGAGGAGCAGCCCGGCATTGGCCACCAGGCGGTGGTCGTCGAAGGCGATTTGGATGCGGTCGGGGTCGTTGCGTGGTAGCATCTTGTATCCTGACTTTGGCCCGCGACAATAGCTCATATGTGGCGGTCCGGAGCGCGGCAGACCGGTAGCATCTGGGTCATGGTAGACCGTTCAATAGCAGGGGTCGCCGCGTTCCCTAACGGTAGAACCCGTACAGTTGCCTGGGCCAATCGAGCCCGCATCGTGCAAGGAAGGGTCAACACTGAAACAGGAGGTAAGGAGGTAAGATGGAAGGAGAACCGAGGTTCGTAGGCATTGATGTCTCAAAGGCGCAGTTGGACGTTGCGGTCCGGCCTACGGGGAAGCGATGGGTCCTGCCCTACGATGAGACCGGAATTGAGGGACTGATCCCCCAGATAGTGGACCTGGAGCCTGCCTTGGTGTTGCTGGAGGCTACGGGCGGCTTGGAGCTGCCCTTGGTGGCCGCCCTGGCCGCTGCGGCACTGCCGGTGGTGGTGGTCAACCCACGCCAGGTCAGGGACTTCGCCAGGGCCACCGGAACGCTGGCCAAGACCGACACTCTGGACGCGGGGGTCCTGGCCCATTTCGCCGACGTCGTCCGTCCTGACGTGCGCCCCCTCAAGGACGCCGAGACCCAGGTCCTCAACTCGCTGACTGCCCGCAGGCGCCAGGTGATGACCATGCTGGTCTCCGAGAAGAACCGGCTGGGCACCGCCATCGGCGCCGTTAGTCCCCGCATTGAAGCCCACATCGCGTGGTTGGAACAAGAGTTGAGCGACTTGGACAAGGGGCTACGTCAGACTTTGCGCCGGAGTCCAGTGTGGCGTGAGAAGGATGACCTGCTCCGCACGGTTCCCGGCGTGGGCCCGCAGCTATCGCTGACCTTGCTGGCGCATCTGCCAGAACTGGGCACGCTGGATCGCAAGCAGATTGCTGCCCTAGTCGGCGTGGCTCCCTACAACCGCGACAGCGGCACCCGGCGGGGCAAACGCGCCGTCTGGGGCGGACGCTCCCGGGTGCGGGCCGTCCTCTACATGGGAGCGTTGGTAGCCAGCCGCCACAACCCTGCTATCCGGGACTTCTACCAGAGGCTGCTGGCAGCTGGTAAGCCGAAAAAGGTGGCGCTGGTCGCGTCCATGCGCAAACTGCTGGTTACGCTCAACGCCATGCTCAAACATGGCCACCCTTGGCGCGATATGACTCAGCCAGTCGTCGCTCATGCCTGTTGACTTTCAAGACAGTTGCTTGAGTGCTCCTTGTTTCGGGTCGGTTTTGTCTTTCCAAAACCATTATCCCCGAAGCACAGGAGCACTTTCTTACTCCTTCAGCACGCCGCGACACTAGGCTGTGTTGACATTTGGTTACAATGGAAATATGTCAAGACTTGAACTCTCTCCAGATAAATGGACCAAGATTCTCCAGTTCTTGCGTAGTCGCACCGAACTGTACGTCGGTCAGGAAGAAGAATGCCGACGTTTTATAGAAGCCGTGCTGTGGGTCGATCTTTCCGGCGCCCAATGGCGGCTCCTTCCAGCCGAGTATGGGAACTGGAACAGCGTCTACAAACGATTCGCCCGCTGGAGCGACCGGGGTATCTGGGAACTCCTGCATCAGCATTTGGCCGACGACCCTGATCTGGAATACCTCATCATTGACAGCACGGTGGTCCGGGCGCACCCTTGCGCGGCGGGAGCTCCCCCAAAAAGGGTGGCCAAGCAGCCCAGGCCCTGGGACGGAGCCGCGGTGGGTTCAGCACCAAGATTCACGTGAGCGTGGACGGCTTGGGCAACCCCTTGCGATTCATACTGACCGGCGGGCAACAGCACGACATCACCCAGGCGGAGGGTTTGATCGCCGGTTATGCTGGCGAGCACGTACTGGCCGACAAAGGGTATGACTCCCAGGGGTTTCGCCAGCACATTCTGGAGCGGGGCATGACTCCGGTCATTCCGCCACGCTCCAACCGGAAGCAACCCTGCGACTACGACACACATTTATACCGGGAGCGTCATCTGGTCGAATGCTTCATCAACAAAATAAAGCATTACCGCCGGATCTTCTCCCGGTTTGAGAAGTTGGACACCAGATACCTGGGCTTCCTGCATTTCACTGCCGCTCTCATCTGGTTACGGTGAAATGTCAACAGAACCTAATCTTTTCGGTGGATTGGGGATTAGACAAGGCCAGCCTCGCAATCCAGCAAACTCAACAGCTTGCGGAGGATTTGGAGGCAGACCCACTACGTTTCAACTTGGACCGTATCACTGCGGCATTGACCATCATCCTATTGAAAAAAGCCACAGTCGAACTCAGGAGCGCTATAGATGAGTGGATTGAGTACCTTGACTCGATGCCAAACCCATGACCCATTTAGGATAGCGTCGACGCGCAGGGCCACCACCAGTTATTGGGGTTGTCTCCGTGCGCAGGATGGATTCTCACCAAATCGCTCTCGCCTCCGAATTGCAGACAGCACTTTCCGAATCTCGTCCAGATGCCAGGCTATCTGTTTTGCTTCTTGAACCGTGAAACTCGATTGACATTCGCGGATGAGTTTCACAAATTGCCTCGTGCTTTGGCGAAACCGCCGCACGTGTTCTGTGAATCGTTTGTGCCGTTTCCGTCGCAGAAATTCACTATGTTTGCCAGTTGCCAGTGCAGGCAACATCGGGAGTGCCGGTACTGTTCCGCCTCTCGTACGACGGTATACATTTCGTAGAATGTCCGAGATAGCATTCAAGTGTCGGATGATGGTTTGCCGTTCGTCCGGCGTCGATTCCTCGTACAACTTCCATGCGGAGTGCAAAACCTTTGTTGCCATCGTCGCCAAGTGAATATACTTCAATGCTGATGAGACCATGATGCTTGCCTCAGGGCTCGACGTTGCCAACAGCGTGCGACGCTGGGATCATGGCATCATCTTATTCCAAACGGAACCATAGGAGGCTACCCGCCGTCTACGCGTAATACTGTGCGCCGGTCAGAAGGAGTCCAGACGTGCTCAATACTTTCTCGTCGCATTTCAGTCTCCAACCATCGCACCCGACGCCGGTGACGATAATCCTCTGGACCCCAATATTCATATCCGCCGTCCACTATCCCCTGAGCCACCTTGTGTCCGCCAGACGCCTTACGGGGCATGACGATAGTGTCGCCCGGCTGAATGCCATCTCGGAACGTCAGCATTTGGTTGAGGAAGTAAGTGACCACTCGCGGCTGAAACTGCACATTCCGTTCTGCAACATCACGGATATAGAAGTGTTGTATCTCCCTGCGCATGACTACATCGCTCATTCCGCCCATGGTTTGGTCAACCCCAAAGTAAATCCCGACAGACCTGCTTTCCAGGAAGTCCTGTTCAGCATCTGCAAAACGGCTTCCTCCTCGAACAATCCAAACTGCCATTCCTGCCACCCCTCTGGTTCATCGCGGCCCTCTGTGTAAGGATTCGGTCACGATGCTATCATGCGCACCAACCGTAAACAAACGGAACCGGTACCATGGGCGCCATCTACTATTCAACGGAACCAGTCGTCAAAACCAGTGCTGTTGTTGGGGCGGAAATAGTTGCCTTACAAGGCTACCGCGCACAAGGTAACAGTTCAGACTTGGTGAGGTGAATTGGCCGAAGGCGAGGTAACAGTTCAGACTTGGTGAAGTAAATTGGCCGAAGGCGGGCTGCCAGACGCTGGCACGGGTGGCGGTGGTTATGTCATATAGAGGGAGTGGATACTGAGAGTGACCTGACCACCGCCAGTCGCGATGTTCTCATCGCCATCATCGCCCAACTGCAGGCCACCGTTCTGGAACAGCAGCGGGTGATTGAGCGGTTGGAGCGGCGGGTTGCCGAACTGGAAGGCCAGGCGAAACCGGGCGGCCCGCCCCGAATGCCCGGCCTCAAGTCCAGTTCGGGCCGCCAGCCGCCAGCGCAGCAGCAGCCCAGCAAGCAGCGACGCCACGGCTTCGCCCGCCCGCGCATGACACCGACCCATCGGGTGGAGCACGTGGTGGAGAGTTGTCCCGATTGCGGGACGCACCTGACTGGCGGCTGGGTCCAGCGCACCCGGGAAGTCATCGAGTTGCCGGTGGTTCCGGTGCAAGTCACCGAGCATGTCTTCATCGCCAGGACCTGCCCAGCGTGTCGACGCCGCTGCATACCCCCAGCACAACTGGACGGCGTGGCACTGGGGCGCCAACGCCTGGGCGTCAACGTGCTCAGCCGCATCGCCACGTTGCGGGAAGAAGGGCGCCTGCCGATCCGCAGCATCCAGTGGTATCTGCGCACCGTCCATCAGCTGCGCCTCAGCGTGGGGGCCATCGTGAGCGCCATTCACCAGACCGCGCAACAGGCCCAACCAGCGGTGGCTGGGATTGTGGACCGCATCCGCGCCAGCCCAGTGGTCCACGCCGACGAAACCGGCTGGCGCCAGAATGGGAACAACGGTTACGTCTGGACTTTCAGCACCCCCACCGAGCGCTACTTCCTGCGGCGGGGTCGGGGCAAGGCGGTGGTGGACGAGGCGCTGAGCGAGTCGTTCTCCGGAGTGCTGGTCAGCGATTTCTACGCCGCCTACCACCATTACGATGGCCCCAAGCAACGGTGCTGGGCCCACCTGTTGCGGGACATCCACGACCTGGTGGCGCTCTACCCCAAGGACACCGCGCTGGCCCAGTGGGCCGAGGCAGTCCATCAGCTCTATGTCGAGGCCAGGTCTTTCACCCATCCTCAGGCACGACGACGGCGCACCGCTCAACTGGCCTGGGAGCGGCAGCTGCTGGTCATCTGCCAGCCCTTCCTGGCTGACCCGCTAGCTCTGCAGGGCCGGCTGTGCCGGCGCATCGAGCGCCACATCAAGGAACTCTTCGTCTTCGTGGCCGAACCGGACGTGCCGTCGGACAACAACCCCGCCGAGCGCAGCCTGCGCCATGTGGTTATCAGCCGCAAGGTCAGCGGCGGCACCCGGTCGGAACGTGGTACCGAGAGCAAGATGACGCTGGCATCGGTCTTCGGCACCTGGCGCGCACGAGGCCTGAACCCCCTCGCCGCCTGCCGCCAACTGCTCACTTCCCCTCAAATCTGAACAGTTACCGCACAAGGCAACGGAACCATCTGGCCAGCCCGCCAACGCTTGTTAACGTCGCTTTGGTGAGCAGCACCCTCGCGTCAAGGTCAATCCAGTCGTGGATCTATCCCGTTTCGATCCGCACGAACTTTGGCGACCTCAAGCAGACGCAGCTCCTGTTTTGATACCCGAATTGGTTCGCGCAACAGCCGTTATGTGTAATAACGGAATGCACTCCGCCGACCGGCGTTAATACCTGGTCCGATCCGCCACGGCGTTGTAATCCGTCTGGTCCAGCCAGTGGCACCAAACACTAGTAGAGTACCGGGAGGTGGTGTAAAAGAATCGGTGTAGCCCAAAGCTAACCACCGCGTCATCCTTGATCGGAAATGCCAGACCTGAACAAGGAGAACGATGGTGGTCAAGCAAAGAATGGATCTTTTGGAATTATTACGCAAGCGTGGTATGGACGGAGACGTGGACTTTCTGCGGGAAGCACTGCGGGTCCTGGTGGACGGCATCATGGACGCCGAGGTTTCCGCCCAGATCGGCGCTGAGCACGGCGAACGCAGCCCGGAGCGGGTCACCTACCGCAATGGCTACCGCAACCGCACCTGGGACACCCGGGTCGGCACCATGGAGTTGCATATTCCCAAGCTGCGGGAAGGCAGCTACTTCCCCAGCCTGCTGGAACCGCGGCGGCGCAGCGAGAAAGCCTTGCTGGCCGTCATCCAGCAAGCCTATGTAGAAGGCGTGTCCACCCGACGGGTGGATGATCTGATCAAGGCCCTGGGCTGCGACGGCATCTCCAGCAGCCAGGTGTCGCGCATCTGCCAGCAACTGGATGAGGTGGTGGAGAGTTTCCTGGGTCGGCCCCTGGACGGTGGTCCCTACCCCTACGTGTGGCTGGACGGCCTGACCCAGAAGGTGCGGGAGGGCGGCCGCATCGTCAACGTCTGCGTGGTGGTGGCGACGGGGGTCAATGCCGAAGGGCAGCGTGAGATCCTGGGTATGGACGTGGGCGCCAGCGAGGACGGCGCCTTCTGGCTGGCCTTCCTGCGGTCGCTGACCGCTCGGGGCCTCAGCGGAGTGGAGCTGGTAACCTCCGATGCTCACCAGGGGCTGAAGAACGCCATCGCCGCGGTGTTTGCTGGGGCCAGCTGGCAACGCTGCCGCACCCACTTCATGGCCAACCTGCTCACCCGAGTGCCCAAGCGTGCCCAACCCGGCGTGGCCACCATGGTACGCACCATCTACCAGCAACTGTCTCCCGCCGAGGTCCACGGCCAATTGAGTCGAGTGGTGGAACAACTCCGGGAGCCCTTTGCCCAGGTGGCCGAACTGCTGGCGGATGCCGCGCCGGACATCCTGGCCTTCACGGCCTTCCCAGTGGCCCACTGGCAGAAGCTGTGGTCCAACAACCCGCAGGAACGGCTGAACCGGGAGATAAGGCGCCGGACTGACGTGGTGGGCATTTTCCCCAACCGGCTGTCGGCGCGGCGCCTGGTGGGCGCGGTGCTGGCCGAGCAACACGACGAATGGGCCGAAGGCCGCCGCTATCTCACCATCCCCAACGCCGCCGGCAACGAGGCACTGCCGAAGCCCAATATGCTGGACGCAGCGGCCTGATCAACATCAAAAGGGATGACGCGCTTTTACACTACTTGACGGGACACTACGATAACAGTTCAGAGTAGAGGGGAAACGAGCAGCTGACGGCAGGCGGCGAGAGGATTTAGACCTTGGGCGCGCCAGGTGCCGAAGATGGATGCCAGCGTCATCTTGCGCTCGGTGCCCTGCTCCGAGCGGGTGCCGCCGCTGATCTTGCGGCTGATGACCAGATGGCGCAGGCTGCGTTCGGCAGCGTTGTTGTCTGAAGGCACGTCCGGTTCGGCCACGAAGACGAAGAGTTCCTTGATGTGGCGCTCGATGCGTCGGCACAGCTTGGCCTGGGTTGCCGACGGGTCGTGCCGGAAGGGCTGGCCGAGGGCCAGCAGTTGTCGTTCCAGGGCCAGTTGGGCGGTGCGCCGCCGCTTGGCCTGGGGATGAGTGCAGGCTTTGGCCCGGTCGTAAATCCCGTGGACGGCGTCGGCCCACCTGGCCAGTGGCGCAGCATCGGGGTAGCGGGTGCGCAGGTCATGGATGTCCCGCAGCAGGTGGGCCCAGCACCGCTGCTTGGGGCCGTCATAATGGTGGTAGGCGGCGTAGAAATCGCTGACCAATACTCCGGAGAAAGCATCGCTCAGCGCCTCGTCCACGACTGTTTTGCCCCGACCCCGCCGCAGGAAGTAGCGTTCGGTGGGGGTGCTGAAAGTCCACACGTAGCCGTTGGCCCCGTTCTGACGCCAGCCGGTTTCGTCGGCATGGACCACTGGGCTGGCGCGGATGCGGTCCAGGATCGCGGCCACTGCCGGTTGGGCCCGCTGCGCCGTGCGATGGATGGCGCTCACGATGGCCCCCACGCTGAGGCGCAACTGATGCACGGTGTCCAGATACCACTGGACGCTGCGGATGGGCAGCCGCCCCTCTTCCCGCAGCGTGGCGATCAGGCTGAGCAGGTTGACGCCGAGGCGCTGCTGACCCAAGACCACGCCGCCCAGTTCCGCCGGAGGTGTGCAGCGCCGTCGGCAGGCCGGGCAAGTCCGAGCAATGTAGACGTGCTCGGTGACTTGCGCGGGAACCACCGGCAGCTCGATGACCTCCCGAGTGCGCTGGATCCAGCCGCCGGACCGGTGGGCGCCGCAATCGGGACAGTTCTCCATCACGTGCTCCACCCGGTGGGTCGGTGTCATGCGCGGGCGAGCGAAGCCGTGGCGTCGCTGCTTACGGGGCTGCTGCGCTGGGGGCTTCCGGCCCGATTTCGCCTTGAGGCCGGGCATTCGGAGCGGGCCGCCCGGTTTCGCCTGGCCTTCCAGTTCGGCAATCCGCCGCTGCAACCGCTCAATCACCGCCTGTAACTCGGCGATGATGGCAATGAGGACAGCGCGGTCGACGGTGGTCAGGTCCACTTCAGTATCCATGCCCTGTATATGACATAACCACCGCCACCCGTGCCAGCGTTCGGCAACCCGCCTTCGGCCAATTCACCTCACCAAGTCTGAACTGTTACAGGGAAGCTGCTGTCCTTGAAGTTAGGCGCTACCTGCGCTACACTTACCACGAGAGTACCTCTTTGCCCCATTTAGGTGGGGGTTCAATGCAGTTGGAACTGTGGATGGGGACTTTCATGCTGAAACAACCTTGCCCGGTGGGTTTTAGCATCGGCCCGCGGTGATCGGTAAACCGCCGCGGGCTTTTTCGTTATGTCGACTCTATCAAACCGTCCAGTGGGTATGTCAACCCAGTTTGGGCAGAAATCAATAATTATCGGAAATCTCTCGCTTCTGACCAGCACCTGGCGGGCTGTGACAACCCCGCTTAGGGGAAAACCCCTAGCGCCGCATCGCGTTTCCTGGGGACGATGGTGACCGACAAGAATCCCGCCAACGATGGCATATGCTGAAGTTATCATACAAAAATACACGGTGAATGGCAACGTCGGGTGTTCTGAGTAACAGTTCAGACTTGGGGAGGTGAATTGGCCGAAGGTGGGCTGCCAGACGCTGGCACGGGTGGCGGCGGTTATGTCATATACAGGGAGTGGATACCGAAATTGACCTGACCACCGCCACCCGCGATGTCCTCATCGCCATCATCGCCCAACTGCAGGCCACCGTTCTGGAACAGCAGCGGGTGATTGAGCGGTTGCAGCGGCGGATTGCCGAACTGGAAGGCCAAGCCAAATCGGGTGGCCCACCTCGAATGCCCGGCCTCAAGTCCAGTTCGGGCCGCCAGCCACCGGCACAGCAGCAGCCCCGCAAGCAGCGACGCCACGGCTTCGCCCGCCCGCGCATGACACCGACCCATCGGGTGGAGCACGTGATGGAGAACTGCCCCGATTGCGGCGCCCACCTGTCCGGCGGCTGGATCCAGCGCACTCGGGAAGTCATCGAGCTGCCGGTGGTTCCGGTGCAAGTCACCGAGCACGTCTACCTTGCTCGGACTTGCCCGGCCTGCCGACGGCGCTGCACACCTCCGGCGGTACTGGACGGCGTGGTCCTGGGCCAGCAGCGCCTCGGCGTCAACCTGCTCAGCCTGATCGCCACGCTGCGGGAAGAGGGGCGGCTGCCCATCCGCAGCGTCCAGTGGTATCTGGACACCGTGCATCAGTTGCGCCTCAGCGTGGGGGCCATCGTGAGCGCCATCCATCGCACGGCGCAGCGGGCCCAACCGGCAGTGGCCGCGATCCTGGACCGCATCCGCGCCAGCCCAGTGGTCCACGCCGACGAAACCGGCTGGCGTCAGAGCGGGGCCAACGGCTACGTGTGGACTTTCAGCACCCCCACCGAGCGCTACTTCCTGCGGCGGGGTCGGGGCAAGGCGGTGGTGGACGAGGCGCTGAGCGATGCTTTCTCCGGAGTGCTGGTCAGCGATTTCTACGCCGCCTACCACCATTACGATGGCCCCAAGCAGCGGTGCTGGGCCCACCTGCTGCGGGACATCCACGACCAGCGCACCCGCTACCCCAAAGACGCCGCACTGGCCCGATGGGCCGCGGCCGTCCACCAGCTCTATGTCGCAGCCAAAGCCTGCAACCATCACGAGCCATGGCAAAGGCGTGTTGCCCAACTGGCCTGGGAGCGGAAGCTGCTGGCCATCTGCCGCCCTTTCCTGTCTGACCCGTCGGTTGTCCAGGGCAAGCTGTGCCGGCGCATCGAGCACTTCATCAAGGAACTCTTCGTCTTCGTGGCCGAACCGGACGTGCCGTCGGACAACAACCCGGCCGAACGCAGCCGGCGCCACCTGGTCATCAGTCGCAAGATCAGCGGCGGCACCCGCTCGGAGCAGGGCACCGAGAGCAAGATGACGCTGGCATCCATCTTCGGCACCTGGCGCGCCCAGGGTCTAAATCCTCTCGCCGCCTGCCGTCAACTGCTCATTTCCCCGCAACTCTGAACTGTTACTGTTCTGACGCCGCAGATTTCTATATTGGGCTTCCCAAACGCGAGGGGGGAACACCATGTCCGTTGGTCGCCGGGGGCCGAACCGCCGTGGAAGAAGCAGCAGCTTCCCATTCACTCCGGAACTCGGCGAACTGATTGTCCAGGATTTGTTGAGGGGAATACCGCTCACCAAAGCGGCAGCCCGGTCATCCGTACCCTATGCGACGGTGACGCACTGGTTGGCACGAGGCCGGCAAATAGACGGACCTTTGGAATGGAAACGTTTTGCTGCGCGAGTCGCTTGGACTAGGGCGTTGGTGGCGCAGCATGAGTATGAACAGCTACTCGATATGATTTTCCCGCACTTACAGGACCGAGGCCTGGGGAGCCGTTCCCTGCTGGACGATTAGTCGAGAGATACTTGAAGCTCTAGCAAGTGGGGAAACCGTTGGACATCCACGCCCAGCGTATTCGCCACAGTGCGCAGGTTTTGTTTCGCCGCAGAGACTTCAGCGGCAGCTAGACGTAGAGTAAACCACTTCATTTCGGTGCGGCCGTTGGGATCTTCTCCTTCCCTCTTGCGTAGATACCAGGTGGAGCGATTCACTCCCAATCTTTCGCACGCTGCCCCGAGGGAGAGGCCATCCCTTACCAACTCCACCAAGCGGTCGCTGGTTTCCTGGTCTAGTGTGAAGTTACCCGTTGCAAGGTACAGGGAAAGGTGCTTATTGATGTCCATGCGATGGAGTATGCCCGGAATAAGACTGCGCCATCAACCCGTTTCGGCTGCACGGTCCGGTGAATTCGGCGCCCACCGGTTGGTCTACGCCTCCGCAGCGGGAGTGGCGCCGATCCGGTATTTCCCAGACCCGCACACCGCGCAGGTTGCCTTCGTCGCCGGACGGCCGTTCTTCATGACCACGCCCTCGATCGCCGTGGATCCGGTCTTGGCCTTGCATTTGACGCAGTAGATGTCCGTCGTGGATGTGGTCATCGGGGTCCTCCTTGGAGCCGGGTTTAATCAGCGGCCGGAAAGGTCCAGCTCGCTGCGGTAGGGGATGCCACACGGTAAATGCCGCAGCCCGGGCTGTCAACGCGTGCCGGCAAAGTCGTCAAAATCCGCATCCCAGGCCCTATGGAATCGTCCGGCGACCTGTGTACATTGGTTGCTGTGTCGATAGGTACTCAGGTCAGCGGTACACGAGTCGGTCGCAACATGAGTCGGCCGGTCGCCAGGTTCATTGGTAGCCGTGTCGGCGTGTCGTCAAGTCGTCGTATACACGTGTACACGCGAGAGGGAGAGCGCAATGGCAGTCGTATCCATCCTGAGCCAGAAGGGAGGCACCGGGAAGTCCACTCTGGCCCTGAACCTGGCGGCCGCGTTCGCCGGCCAGGGCCAGAGCGTCCTGCTCTTCGACTCTGACAGCCAGGCGAGCTGCCGGGTGTGGGCGTCCCGCTCAGGCCCTGACGGCCCGCCAGGCATCGACGTGCGGGAACTGGGGCAAGATGCGGTCTTCGCCGAAGTGAGGGCTGCGGCAGCCGAGCATGATTGGGTCGTCATCGATGGGCCGCCCAGACTAACGAGCATCATCGCCGATGCGATCCGTGTGGCCGATCTGGTGGTTATCCCGGCGACGCCAGGCCCTTTCGACCTCTGGGCGTGCCCCCAGTTGGTGGCCGCGGTGAAGGCCAGCCAGACGGCCAACGGCGGCCGGCCGGCGGCCACATTCGTGGTAACGGCAGACAAGCCTGGAACGCTGTTGAGCCGGCACATTGACGAGTCTCTGGCGGCCTACGGGCTGCCGGTCATGGCGTCCCGCACTACCGATCGAGTGGCCTACCCCATGACCATCATCGCCGGACAGTCCGTGTTTGATGGCAGGGACCGCACCGCGCAGCAGCAGATGAGCGCAATCCGCGATGAAATCGAGAGGTTACTGAATGGTCATACCGATTGATATGAGTCCACCGGACCACCCCGAAGGCAATGCCTTGGTGGATCGGGCCGGCCAACTGGCCCCCGGGACGAAAATGAAGCAACTGCACTGCAAGATTCCGGAGGAGCTGCACGAGCAACTGCGCGAGCTGGCCTACCACCGCCGGACGGACATAACCGCCCTGGTGGTCGAGGCGCTACGGAAAGAATATCCGCCAGGCGTTAGCCGGTAACGCCAGCGCCAGGTGCTTTCTTTTTACCGTGGCTCACCCGGATATCGGTAGTGTCCCGTCAAGTAGTGTAAAAGCGCGTCATCCCTTTTGATGTTGATCAGGCCGCTGCGTCCAGCATATTGGGCGTCGGCAGTGCCTCGTTGCCGGCGGCGTTGAGGATGGTGAGGTAGCGGCGGGCTTCGGCCCACTCGTCGTGTTGCTCGGCCAGCACCGCGCCCACCAGGCGCCGCGCCGATAGCCGGTTGGGGAAAATGCCCACCACGTCAGTCCGGCGCCTTATCTCCCGGTTCAGCCGTTCCTGCGGGTTGTTGGACCACAGCTTCTGCCAGTGGGCCACTGGGAAGGCCGTGCAGGCCAGGATGTCCGGCGCGGCGTCCGCCAGCAGCTCGGCCACCTGGGGAAAGGGCTCCCTGAGTTGTTCCACCACTCGGTCCAATTGGCCGTGGACCTCTGCGGGAGACAGTTGCTGGTAGATGGTGCGGACCATGGTGGCCACGCCGGCCCTTCGACAAGCTCAGGAGGGCGCGCTTGGGCACTCGGGTGAGCAGGTTTGGCCATGAAGTGGGTGCGGCAGCGCTGCCAGCTGGCCCCAGTGAACACCGCGGCGATGGTGTTCTTCAGCCCCTGGTGAGCATCGGAGGTTACCAGCTCCACCCCGCTGAGGCCCCGAGCGGTCAGCGACCGCAGGAAGGCCAGCCAGAACGTGCCGTCCTCGCTGGCGCCCACGTCCATGCCCAGGATCTCACGCTGCCCTTCGGCATTGACCCCCGTCGCCACCACCACGCAGACGTTGACGATGCGACCACCCTCCCGCACCTTCTGGGTCAGGCCGTCCAGCCACACGTAGGGGTAGGGACCACCGTCCAGGGGCCGACCCAGGAAACTCTCCACCACTTCGTCCAGTTGCTCGCAGATGCGCGACACCTGGCTGCTGGAGATGCCGTCGCAACCCAGGGCCTGGATCAGATCGTCCACCCGCCGAGTGGACACGCCTTCTACATAGGCTTGCTGGATGACGGCCAGCAGGGCTTTCTCGCTGCGCCGCCGCGGTTCCAGCAGGCTGGGGAAGTAGCTGCCTTCCCGCAGCTTGGGAATGTGCAACTCCATTGATATTGAGCTCGGTGGTGCCCACCCGGGTATCCCAGGTGCGGTTGCGGTAGCCGTTGCGGTAGGTGACCCGCTCCGGGCTGCGTTCGCCGTGCTGGGCGCCGATCTGGGCGGAAACCTCGGCGTCCATGATGCCGTCCACCAGGACCCGCAGGGCTTCCCGCAGCAAGTCCACGTCTCCGTCCATACCACGCTTGCGTAATAATTCCAAAAGATCCATTCTTTGCTTGACCACCGTCGTTCTCCTTGGTTGGGTTGTTGTGATTCCACAAGGATGACGCGGTGGTCAGCGTTTTGCCAACCGCCTAACTCTTACACCACTTCCTGGGACTCTACTGCCCTCGTTCGATTACGTTGCGAGTGAGAGAGGTTGTAGACTTGATCATAGACTTGCCGGCCCAGCCTGCTGAAATTAATGACGCTACCCCGTGCAGATCAGGCTGATTGTTTACTCAGAATCACCCTTGATGCCAAGCACACCCCCAAGCTGGTAGTGACTCAGTTTGAAATGGGGTATCAGAAAATCGGATAGTAACCCAGCTACGCCTACCATCCAAATCAAGGCTCAGCCAACTTACCGACCGAACGACAACCGAATTCGCCGCAACGTTACCGTTGCCGTCCTTCGGCATCCAGTTTTAGTACACTCGCCAGGCGCGCTTGACGGCACCCGGCTCAGCCAACTCCCCGAACCGAACGTCTACCCGAAGTGCGAATCACCTTACTGAAACACGAAACGCCAGCGTCAACCGCACCCCGACGTGGACCAATCGCGAAATGACTGGACCATAGACCAAGAGGCCCAATAGGAGCCGTAGTCAAAGTCAACACCCACTGCCCAAGGAACAAAAGCTGCAAACGCTCAATCAGCAAGCCATCATTCCAACAACCACCGCTACGGTGCCCGAGGCAGGCCAGCAAACCACCGGCGGCAGAGGAACCATCACCATGACGAACTTGCTCAAATATGATCCAAGCGCGCTCGACATCGCACGCACCATGGTAGCCATCATCTCTCCCGACGACGCCTTCCTGTTCGGATCACGCGCACGCGGGGACTGGACGAACCAATCCGACATCGACGTCCTCACAATTGCGGAACAACACCGGGACACCAGAGCCAAATATCAACAAGCCCTCCAGACCGGCCAAGCCATGGCAACCGAAATCTACGGAAGACCGGTCAAGATCGACCTAGTACGCTACAGCCTGCAAGACTTCGAATACTACCGTCAGGCCAGAACCCACTTGACACACTCGGCACTCAAGGAAGGGATCAACATGAGTGGGGAAGCAACCGGATACGGAAACCAGTACCCTGACACAGAACCCAACAACTGGCCGGACATCGAGCAACGATTCACCAATTACCAACGCCAGATCCTGGCTGCCGAGAACAATCTAGAAGCCGGTCTCGGGTATGAAGAAGTAGGATTCCACTTCCAGAGGGCCCTCGAAAACGCCATGAAAGGCTTCCTATCCTATATGGACTACGAAGATGGCCAAGACAACGCGTGGATACGTAGTCACAGCATCAGCGACCTCCAAGAAGTGATACGGACCTTCCCTGAAGGACAAGCGGCTCTCGGAACAAACGACTTCACGTTCCTGAACGACTACGCAATCGATATCCCGTACGAAGGGGTACAAGACCCCCTGCCCGACGAGGCAGAAGTCCTGCGGAGAATCATGGAAACCGTCGACAACATGATGCGGTTCATCGAACAGGACTCTGGCACCGAACTCTCCAGATACCAACCTCCAGGACCACGCAACTGACTCCAGCAGGCAACCAACGACCAGCGTATGGTCGCCTGTAGAACTACTGGGAGCGCAGATTCCCAGCGCCAGAGCACTTTCTGTGCCAAGAACCACACAAGCGACGGCTACCATGTCTCCCTCCTGTGATTCACGCTCCACCACATCAGGAAAGGCACCATTCCCAAATGCCGACAGCCAGCACAGGTACTATAGGATTCTCTGATACCCCATTTCAAACTGCGTCACTACCCCCAAGCTCTGGGAGGGCAGTTGCGGTGTCGCGGATCAAGAGGCAGTTGACGTCAGTCGGAAGGATTGGTGAGAATATCATCAGATTTGGGAAGGAAGACGGAGCGCGGAGTAAGCCAATGACCACTGCCAGCATTCCGGAACTGCGGAAAGCGCACGCCCGGACCCGGGCGCAATTGGCCAGAGCGGCCGTACGGTACGGCAAACGGGCACTGGCCGGTCGTGGGTCCGGCGAGGACGGTCCGCCTTCGGACCAAGAAGTAGCGCTGCTGCGGGAGCTGTTGGCTGCCGCCGAGGCCATGACAGCGGCGGCGAGGGAACACCGGGCCGCCGCCAACTGGCAACCACAGCAACAGCCCTGGGCCGGTGTCGCCGGAGCCAACCCCGACCCATTGTCGGGGTTGTGGTGGGCGGCGTTCCGGCTGGACACGGCCCAGGCCGCTGGGGATCCGGCGGCGACCATCGAGGCTGGGAAGGCATTGCAGAAGGCGGCGATCGTTGTCTGCGAAGTGGACCGCACCGGCGGCGTCCGGGCCGGCAAGGCGGCTGACGATGCCGGCAACCCGGCCTTGGATTCCGGCTGATTGCCGGGTCGGCGACGAACCGGGTAGGTGTTAGGTGTAATGACGCTACCGGGTAGATTGAGGGTGCATCCATACTCAGCGACGCTCTGTACCGGGGATAACCGAGGGCGTCGAGTCGGCAGTTGAGGACTGGGAAAATGCCCACCGACGACGGCGCGGCGAGATGCGGCGTCCGGCGTCGCTAGCGCCACGCTGGCCGGTTGCCATCCGTCCATGTCAGGCCCGTCACCGATCCCCTCCGCTCTCGCCAGTAGTCATGGGTCCATCCGACCGGTTGCGCGACTCAGGGGGCGGTTGGCGCCGAGCATGGTCGCGGTCTAGTATTACAACGACTGTTCAAGGAGGGATGTGCGGGGACGCGCGAAGGGCGGCGCGCCGCTTGGCATGAGAGCGTCTGGCCCGTTCGTTGCATTCTTGGGTCTGCTCCAGCCACCGCATCAACTCAGCCGGCCCGAACCGTTCCCGGGGCAGCATCTCCCTGACCACCCGGTAGACCTGCGGTCTCGTGATCTGGGGCATCTTTTTCCCCCCAAGCCTGTTGCAGACTCAGGAGAAACGCTCCGCCCAGCAGGCACAGGGCCACGTGATGATGCCAGCCCGCCCAGGTGCGGGTCTCGTACTCATCCAGCCCCACATCGCTTTTTTCCGTCTCGAACTCGGTTTCAATGCGCCACCGCGACCCTCCCACGTAGGCCAGGGTCTCCAGGGAAGTGTCCTCCGGGGCGTTGGACAGGTAGTAGCGGGGCTCGCTGCCGTCCCGGTTCCGGCGGTAGACGGCCCAGTGGATTTCGCCAGGCTTCCGCTTACTGGTCGACCGCACCCGCTGGGCGCTGAACTGGTAGCTGCGGGGACCCTGGCTTCCCTCCGCCACCGTAATCTCCCGCCAGGCCTCCTCCGGCAATTCGTCACTGCGCTCCACCATGGTGCGCCGCTGCCCGCCCTTGAGCCTGGGTTTGCGGGGACGCCCGATCCCCTGATACTCCGGACTGGTCCAAGCTGGCTCCAGCGGCCAGACCGTGGTGCCGCCGGGGACGTCCAGCACGTAGCGCATCCCCAGAGCCGCCAGTTCCTCGCGGAAGGACGGCGACATCCCGAAGGCGTCGTCCCCGGCAACCCAGCCGGCTTTCAGATGCCCCCGCTCCAGGGCCCGCGCCAGCATCTCCAACGCCAACTTGGTTTTCGACCGGTAGTTCCGACTCTCTTCCGGTACCCCCGCCGCCGCACAGCGGTCGGTGTCCGAGGTCCAGCTCTCCGGCAGATAAAGCCGTTTGTCCACCAGGGCCCGTCCCTGCAGGCTGACGTAGGCCAGGAACATTCCAGCCTGGCAGTTGGCCACCTTGCCCAGGCTCCCGCAGTACTGCCGGGCCACTCCCACTGACTTCCTGCCCTGCTTGGGGAAGTCGCTGCCGTCCAGCACCCACACCGCCTCCGGGTGCCCCAGCCGGGGTCCCAAGTACTCTTGGAGGCGTCCGATGACCACGTCGTCATCCCAAGGGGATTCGGCGAGAAACCGCTGCATCACCCGGGCTGACGCCGGAACCGTCTCCGACAGATTCTCGGCGTTGCGCCGCTCCCCGGACTGCACCAGCAGGGCCTGCAGATAATGGCGACTGTGATCCCGCGCCTCCCGGCGACCAAACAGCGCAGCGAAGTAAGCGTGAAAATCCTGAAAGGCCCCGTCCACCTGCTCGAAAGCCGCCGCATCCATTTCCCTGCCTCACCTGCTCAAGTCTTCCCCAGTACCCCACCATCCTACCATGCCAACCGTCGTTGTAATACTAGAGGTCTGGCCGGAAAGCCATTGGCCGGGTTTTGCACTACTCCAAGTAGACGTATTACAGTCGTATACGGCGTGATAGTGTATGCAATACGTTTCAAGAACCCATAATTACATCGGTAATCGACGTCAAGAAAATAACGGCTTGTGGAGAATCGGGGTTCCCGGCCAGATTTCTAGGTAAAACCTACCTAATGGTATAGTAGTGAATACGAACAAAATACCACGCGAGATGGCTTCCTTATGGCCCGTATTCTGATTGAAGGTTTCCTCTGCGAGCGGTGCAAGTACCGTTGGGTGCCTCGCCAGAGCACTAAGGAAGAACCGAAGACCTGCCCCAAATGTAAAAGCGCCTATTGGAACAAGCCCCGCAAGCTGGACTGGCCGGCGGACAAACGTGCCGCCCAACACGACCAACGCCCTCAGAACACCGTCGCATAGTTCCCACGATTAGACGGAAAGCCCGCGGTCAGGCGTCACCCTGACGCTACCCAACCTTGGAGCAATTCCCCTATGAGCAACTTGACGCCACTGCTGACTGCTTGTCCGCCACGCCCTATCCAGCAGGCCGGAGACCAGTACGCCGCCGACATCATTCGCGGTCTGAGCGAGGAACTCGCCACCTCGGCAACCGCTGCAGATTTTCTGGAGACAACCCACCTGACCAAGGACACTGCTGACTTTCTGCGGATGGCCATGGACCGCATCGCCCTTGGACGCGACAGCACCAGCCCATCTGTGTACCAGCTGTACAGCCGCTACGGCGGCGGCAAAACCCACAGCCTGTTACTACTGGCCGCAGCCGCCAAATACCCCCACCTGCCCTATTGGCAGGACAATGCCCAATGCGACCCGGCCCCCGCCAAGGTAATCGCCTTCGACGGCGAAAAGCACAACGTGGTCAACGGCACCCAGTTGGACGAGCAAGGCAACCGGGCCAGGAGCCTATCCGGCTACCTTCTGTACCACCTGGGTGGCCCAACGGCCCTGCGCGATTTTGGCGAAGGCGACGCAACTCTGGCCGACCCAGGCTCCGACGCTTTCCGGCGCTTGATCGGAGACGAACCCGTGATCATCGTCATTGACGAACTGGTCCACTACATCAACCGCGTGAACCAGCGCGCCGCCAGCGATTCCCGCGTCAGCGCAGAGGGAGTGCTGACTACCCTCAGCGCACTGAGCAACGCCGTAGCTAATAGCCCTAGAGCTGTGCTGGTAATTACCACTCCCGAAGACTCGCACGAGCTGCTGGAAGAGAACAACGCGGCAACCGCCGGTGACGCTCACCACGCCGACGCCTTGGCCTTGACTGCTATGCTGGATCGGGTCAACTCGCAGTTGGGGCGGGTGATGCACCCGGTGGCACCTTCCGGCGAAGCCGACCTGCCGGCCATATTGCGCAAGCGCCTGTTCTATGGCGTGGACGAAGCCGCCCGTCAGGACACGGCCAACGCCTACACCGCCGTCTCCGCCCGCAACGGACGCGCCAACGGCAGCCTAGACTACCAAGGCTTTCACGACGCCTACCCGTTCCACCCATCGCTTCTGAACATCATCACCGGCCGCCTGGCCGCCAATCGCAACTTCCAGCGCGTACGCGGTACCCTGCGGCTGCTGGGCAACACCTTGCTGGAAATGCAGAACGGTAGCAGCAACGCGGAGCTGGTGCATCCCTACCACGTCACCCTCCGTGCCGCCCGTATCCGCGACGAGGTCGTCAACCGCCCCGGCTTTTCCCAGCTAGACCCAGCCATCGAAACCGACATTGTCGGGCGCAACAGCACAGCCGAGAAAACCGGCAACGATCTAGCGGAACCAGCGGCCGTGACGATGCTGCTGGGCACCATCGCACCCGACAACAGCAACGGCCTCTACGCCGACGAGATCGCCGATGCCCTGCTCTCCCCTGAACGCGACGACTTCGGAGTCATCGCCAACGCCATTGAACAGTTCCTGAGCCGGGCCATCTACGTGGACGATAGCCCAGACACCCAGCGCAAGCGTTTCAGCAAAGACGCCAACGTGATGAAAGAACTGCTGGAAGCTAGAGACGCCATCCTGGCCAACACCACGACGATGTCGGACCTGCTCCGGGAGGCCATCACCAGCGCCTACGGCGGCGGTAATAGACGGGGCGACCAGTTCGAGACCATCCTCTTCCCTTCCCGGCAGTCCAACCTGCCGGACAATTCCGACCGGGCCGTGCTTGGCATAGTCAATCCAGACCACTGGAACTGGACCGACGCCGGCAACCCGGCCAACGGCATGAGCAACCAGGACCTCCTGGACCTGCACCGGCACAGTAGCAGCAGCGATGGCGACGCACCGCGGCAGTACCCGAATAATGCTCTGCTGTTAGCCGCCCACGACGGCAACCTGACCCGCATCCGCGAGGACATCGCCACCATGGAAGCGGCAGACCGGTTACTCAAAGACGCTTCACGACCGCTGCCCCAGCATCGGCGGGACACCCTCGAAAGCATCCGCGCCGCATCCGAAAAGAACGCGACCACTGGCATCCAAAACAAGTTCACTCACCTGTTCTCAGCCGGCAACAGCCAGCAACACCAGTGGCCGGAACTCCACAGTCATTTGGAGCAACGCACACTGGAATCCCTGACCGACGCCGCCGGCAAGGGTCAGGATGTCATCCTGCAAGCCCTAGGCGACCGGGTCCTGCGGGGCAGCTCCGCAGGGCTGAGCAAGACCGCCTGGGCCAGGGTCGGCACCATCACCAGCGAACAGGGCAGCACGCTCGGAGAGCTTCGAGACTACTTCGCCAGGACACCCGACGCTCGCATCATAAACAACGATGTGACGTGGCGCGCCGTGATAGCCAACGGCGTCAGCAACGACGCCCTGCACGTGATGACACCTAGCGGCGAGGTGAACCCCACGGGCTACGACGCCAGCTGGCGAGTCTGGGTGAAGGGTCACGAACCGAAACCAGAGCCGGACTCTGGCGACAATGACAAAGACACTGACGTCAACGGTGGTACAGAGACCAGAGATGCCACCGGCGGAAACAATTCCGGAGGTCTCAGCACCCGTCAAACTGCGTACACCAGCGGCTCGCTGCCCGGCAAGGCCGCCTACGAAGCCGTGAAGCGGTTTATGGCTGACAACAACCACGACTGGCCCACGCTGGCGTCCTGCGATGTCAAGGGAATCAACCCTACGCTGGCTGACCAGATTGCCAGCATTGCCCAAGGCAACGACAGCGGCATCGCCATCACACTGCTGGCTCAGAACCAGCGTCTGCAAGTTGGCATCAAAGGTGCCCCCCCCCAGCGAGTTCAAGGACTACGCCGGTCCGGCCAAACGCATGATGAACAAAGCCGGCGTCAGCACTGCCGACGTGAGCGTGCGGCTGGAGCCAGACGCCGCCCAGCGCGTGCTGGAAAAATTGAATAACCGGGACGAAGCCAACATCAGCGTTTCGTTCCACTGACCCGAAAGGAACACCTAAATGACTCTAATGCGAGAAACTCCAAAGGATCACGGCCTGCTGCTGGACCACGATCCCAGAGGCAACCGACGCCTGTCCGTCACCTTGGCCGGCAAGTCGCACCGCAGTAACGGCCGGCGGCTGCAATACGCCACCGGAACGCTGTACCAACGCTGCCTTCAGCACGTTTCCGCCATCCTTTGGAACCACCATGGACAGCGACTACAACCGCAAGAGGAAGCCGGCCGACAGTACCACCCCATCACTGAAGAGGCCGCGGTGCAGATCCGCCTACTGCTGGATGCCGTTGACGGCACCGAAAAGCCCGACAAGGCGGAACGGCTGGCCCGCGCCATCGCCGACCTGCACCCCTGCGAAAGCAGCTGGTGGTACGCCTGCCACAAAAACCGAAACCGACCCCGCCGAGTGCTGGACGCGCTGACACTCATGTATGCGTGACGATACGGCTGGCGGACCGCAACTACGATGTGGACTTGGAACGCCAGCAAAAACGCTGCCAATCGGCGTCTACACGGAACGACATTCGAAGAAGCACAGGAAGTGTTCAACAACCAGCTTTCCGCCAGCCGACCTGACCTGGAACACAGTTACTATGAGCAACGCTATCACACGGTCGGATTAACCCGTTCCCAAAGGCTACTGCTAGTGGTCCATACCTGGGAGGAAGTCAGCGAGTCCGGTCGCATCATCTCTGCGCGTGACGCCACAGCAATCGAGAGAAACGCTTATGAATTCGGAGAATTCTGAAGGTAAATCCCTGGACTTGATCCCGGAGGTGACCGACTGGACCGGAGCGGTACGTGGGATGTTCACCAACCGGTCCAACCCGCTGTACACCGAGGAAACCATTGCCCTGTTCGACAATAAATACAGGGACTACACCAAGCCAGCCCTCCGCGCTGAGTCAGCGTACTCTTTCTACGACCGTTCATCGTTGACCGGCTACACGCACCTGAGGCAAATGCTACAGCGGTGGGTGGACCGACTACCGCCGGACAAGCAAAAAGATATCGTGGGACGAATGCGGCACAGAGGAAGTGGCTCGTCGAAGGAAGAGAAGAACTTCAGCGGCGCGTTCTTCGAGCTGTTCCTGCATGAGTTCCTGAATGGAACTGGAGGCTACACGGTGGTCGATCCGAAAATCGGCCATCTGACACCTGACTTCGGCGTCACCGAAGCAGGACCCGACGGAACCCCAATCAACTATGTGGTAGAAGCCACCGACATCAATATCGTCAGTGGGACAGACTTGGATTCGCACTGGAACGAGCAGCATGCCTTGGATATTCTGGACGAAATCGAGTCCCCAGACTTCCGTCTATCCGTAGAAACCGAAGGAACCCTCGTTGACATGCCGCGCCAGCGGGATTTGAAGCTGCCATTCGAGGAATTGGTGAAAACCGCCAACTACGACGACGTCAGAGCCAGGTCGGAATTGTACGGATTTTTCAACGGCGCCCTACCGGGAAAATCATTCCGACACGGCAACTGGAGTATCACGGGTCATCTCATCCCGTTACCCCCGGAGAGTCGCCCGCGAAAAGGCCGTTTCATCGGCGCTGACCCCGCGAAAGCCGGAGGGGTCAATGACATCGTCAAACCTAAAAACAGGCTGTACGACAAGGCCAAGCGTTACAGAGAAGTCGACAACCTGATAATTGCCATTCGTGCTGATTGGTGGCTGGACCGGATCGCCGAGATCCTGTTCGGAAGTCTGGCGTACCAGATCTCTGTGCCCAGGGACCCAACGTACAACGGCCTCTTGCCGCCGGGGCGCAGCGTACAGCAGCCTGACGGCTTCTGGTTCAACACCAGCGGGCCGCAGAACGAGAACGTCATCGGAGTTGTGGCGTTCTATGATCTCCACCCGCATTGCGTTGACAAAACCAAAGCCATTTTCTACGCAAACCCCTACACCGGAAAGCCGTTACCCTCCTGGACCAAGGAAATCACCCACGCAGAATACCGAGACGGCAAGGTTGAAATCGTCGAAGGCGTCCTACCCTGCTTCTTCGCAAAAGATCATGAGTCCTGGAAAGACGATTGGGAATTAGAACGCCAACAAGGAGCAGCCAATTGACGACCACCTCACGCCTCATCGAAAAATGGCTGCCCATCAACGAGGTCTCAATTGAGGCCATACGCGAGGGCGGAGCATTGGCCGGACACCCACCGGTCAATCAACTCCATGTCTGGTGGGCGCGCCGTCCTCTGATTGCGTCTCGCGCTGCCGTCGCAGCATCCATGCTGCTCACCGACGCCGACCGGAGTAGTTTCCTCTCGAATGTCGGAACGACCACCCAGGTGGTCGCCGCTCGCCGGAAAATGGATGCCATCAAGGCCGAGGGCGGATGGTCGGATATATCCTTCCCCAACAAGAGGGCCTTCCTGCACAACCCTGACTTTTTGACCGACAACGCGGAGACCGTGCCCATAGTCCTCGACGTAACCGCCGGCGGCGGCTCCATCCCATTTGAGGCCGGACGACTGGGCTTCCGCACCATCGCCAACGAGCTGAACCCAGTGGCCTGCTTCATCCTGCGGGCTACCTGCCAGTGGCCCCAACAGTACGGCTACGCCCTGCTGGACGACTACCACCAGTGCGCCGAGGCATTCCAACGCCGCGTCGACGAACTGTTAGCCGGAGTCTATCCCGACGAACCAGCCCCAGACTGCGCCGGCGGCAACTGTCCCCACCCGCAACATCAAAATCAAAAACAAGCCGCCGTCCGCGCCCAAAGATATGCCCAAACATATCTTTGGGCGCGGACGGCGGCTTGCCCCGCTTGCCGCAAGGTTATCCCGCTATCGCCAAATTGGAGACTGGACAACACAGGCACCGGAATCAGGGTTGAGCCTGCCACCGACCCAACAGGGCTGAGCATCGTCCACGATCACGCGGCCTGCTCTGACTGCAAGGCTGCCGACAAGAACTGCCACCTAGCCACCCTGTACCCCGACCAGAGCGTTAGCAACGGCACCGTAGCCCGCGCCATCGCCACCTGCCCCGCCTGTGGCAGCACCACTCCCATAAGCTACCTAGCACAGGAAGCTCAGGCCGGCCGGATGGGGCACCGGATGTACTGCGTCATCTACCGGGACAACTGGCGCGACAGTAACAAGGATGGCAGCAAGCGCAAGCGAGAAACCACCTGCCGGGTTTTCGCCGAGCCACAGGCCCGCCATGACTGCGATGACTTCATCGCCGGCGAACTGGCTCGACTTGAACCCCAGTGGGACGCCGCCGACATCCTGCGCACCGAAGAGATGCCAAATGCCAACAAAGCTCGTACTTATAAATACGGAACAGACCATTGGATCAAGCTGTTCAACTCTCGGCAACAGCTGGCCCATGGCTACTGCGTTCAGGCTTTCCGCGAGGGTGTTGACGCTGATGCGGCTGCCGGCCGGATGGATGACCGCCGCAAAGCCGCATGGGGGTACGTAGCAATCGCCATGGACAAGCTGCTCAATCGTAACAGCCTGCTAAGCCGGTGGGACGGTGGAACCAACAAGATAGCCAGCACCTTCGACAGTCACGACTTCGGAATGAAGTGGTCGTATGCGGAGATGGCAGTGACCTGTCCTGGCCTGGGCCTGGAGTGGAGCCTCAACGACATCGACGAGTGCCTTTCCGAAATGCTTGGCATGACTGGCCATGCCGAAGCAAACGGGCAACTCCTCGCCGCTGATGCTACTGCTACGAAAATCGCCCCGCCGTCCATAGTCATCCAGGGCGACGCCCGCGACCTGCCCTTGGACGACAGCTCAGTGGACTGTGTGGTTTTCGACCCGCCTTACGAGGAAAACGTCTGCTACGCCGAGCTGTCCGACTTCTTCTATGTCTGGCTCAAACGGACCACCGGCTACCTGTTCCCCGACGGCTTCACCGACTACCTGACGGAGAAAGATCAAGAGGCTATCGCCAGTCCGGCCCGGTTCCGGAACCGAGCAGTCAAGGGCAAGTCCGCAAAAACGCTGGCCCTCGCCGACTACTATGAAAAGATGGCCGAAATCTTCGCCGAATGCCGCCGGGTCATTAAAGACGACGAGCAAACCAAAGGCATCATGACGGTGATGTTCAACCACAAGTCCACGGCCGCTTGGGACGCCCTCACCGTTGCCCTCATCAACGCTGGCTTCGCCATCACCCGAACCTGGCCGGTGAAAACCGAGGCGGAGTCCAGCATTCACATCAAGGGCAGGGCCGCAGCCCGCACCACCATCCTGCTGGTCTGCCGCCCACGCGAGGAAAACCCGTTCCCCAAGCCGTGGCACGAGGTTGAGGAACTCATCGCCCAGGCTGTGCGGGATGACATCCGGGACAACCTCAGTCATGCCGACCTCAAGCCTATCGACCTCTACCTGAGCGCCTTCGGACCCGCCCTGCGGGTCATCAGCGAACACTGGGACACCGAGCGCGAAAGCGCCAACCCGGACCGACCAGAAGCGCCGTTCACCGTGACTCCCACCGACGCCCTACAAATCGCCCGCCGTGAGGTCAGCCAACACCGCGCTCAAGCTATCAGCCGGGACTGGGCCAACAACCCTGTTGACGCTGCCACGAAATTCTACGTCCTGGCCAAGGACGCCACCGAGAACGACACCCTTTTGTTCGACGAAGCCAACTTGCTGGCCCGCGCCATCGGCGTAAGGCTGGAAAAGAACGACGCCGCGATGAAGAGCATAGTCAGTTTCAAGAGCGACAAGGTGTTGCTACTCAGTGCTCGCGACCGTCTCGCCGCCCGGAACATCGGAGAGGACATCAACCCTGGCACCACGCTGGACACCGTCCACACCGCAATTGCTCTCACCGAACGCCGGAACACGCAAGATGCTCAGCAGTGGCTCACGCAACGCCTCCACAATCCGCAGGAAAGCCAGTTCCGCGCCACGCTGCAAGCCCTGATCCGCACCACCAAACCGGGCCACGACGACTACCAAGCGCAGCGCAACCTGTGGCAGGCACTCTACGGTGAAGAACCGCCGCAACCGGCGGTGATGCAACCCGCCCTGCTTTGAAGCGAACGTCCCGATCAACCCAAGGAGCTAGAGATGGCGAGACGTATAAACCGTTCACAGATGCAGTCAAAACTGCGCCAAGCAGAGGCCAAACGCCGCCAAGCGGTGCAGAACGTGGTCAGCAAGTACAACAACGAGGTGAGATCCCGCAACGCCCGCGTTAACACTGCCATCAATAACTACAACCGCGAGGCTCGAGCGCACAACGCCAGGGTTAGGGCTAACCAATCACGACTACGGTCTGCCCTCAGCCGCTTGTCGCATCAAACTATCACTGTCCGTTACACCACAGTCCATCACTCAGTGCGGGAACTTACCAGTGCATACGAGCGGCTGGACGCCAGCAACGCTGACCCATTCCTTTCAGACCTCGCGGAGCGCGAAACAGCGAACAGCGCTCAAGTGCTGAGCAGTCTCCTTGAGGATAGGGGCGACCCACCAGAAGCCGCGCTGGACTTCACGAACACCACAATCACTGAATCGTTGGTCAGAATTTCGCCAGAGCTCAATGACCGCTGGGGTGGCGCGCTGTTCGCCCTGCACCCAAATAACCCCGACGCAGCCAGGCACTTTTGTGCAAGTTCCCGAGAAATCATCGTCACCATTCTCGACATTGAGGCACCCAATGCCGAAGTGCTTCAACGACTCCCAAACTGTCCAATGACACCGCAAGGGACACCGAGCAGACGCGCCAAATTACAATTCCTACTCCAGCGGCAAGGACATGCAGACGAAGCTCTTGAAAGCTTTGCAGACACCAATATCGCCGATGTTGTGGCTCTGTTCCCCTTGTTGAACACTGGAACCCATGGCCCAGCGGGCGAGTACTCGATAACCCAATTGTCCGCTATTAAAAACCGGGTCGAGGGTGCCATCGAATTCATCTGCGAAGTCGCTCGTCATTAGCTCGCCGAAACCCGGCACGCATATCCTGCAGATACTCTCGTAACGTAGGAACAACGCCTCAAATGCCGCTCACCGACCTAAACCTCCATCCCGTGTACAACCACGGCAACTGCCCTGACATGCTTGCCGGCCTGTACGAGCCTCTGCTTGAGCAAGCGGTGCGTTACGACCGGACAACTTACACCTTCACAGCCAAGGGACTGATTGCGGCGGCAACCGGCACCGCCGCCCTCATCCGCAACGGTGGGCGCATCCGCCTCATCTGCGACCACAGCGTCCACGAAGATGTGCTACAGGCCATCCACGACGGCCAGTTGGACGCTGAGACGGCCCTGCAACAAACGGCCCGTCGCGAAGACCTACTGCTGACTGAAACCGCCGACATCGCCGACCGCAACCACCTAGAGCTGGCCTACTGGCTGGTTGCCAACGGCATCATGGAAGTGAAAGTCGCCGTCCGTGGAGACCGGATCTTTCACAACAAAAGCGGCATCGTTGAGGACGCCCAAGGCAACCGCGTAGCCTTCGCCGGCAGCCTCAATGAAACTCTGTCCGGATGGCGACACAATTGGGAGTCCGTCCACGTGTACACCGACGGCGCGACCATACAGCACCTAGAGGCTACCGAAGCAGAATTTCAAGCACTGTGGACAAACCAGGCCGGCGGACTGCGCGTCACTGATCTGCCGGCCTACTACCGCGACTACATTGTGGAACGGGCTCCGGCGTCGCCGCCCGAGATTAGATCAATCCGTGAACGCCGCAACAACTACTCGACCAACGATTACTGGCAGAGAATCTACGACGCTCTCGCCGACGACCCCGACAGCACAGTTGCGACCATCCCAACCACCCTTTGGCCACACCAGGAGCGTTTCCGCCAGCAGAACGTTCGCAACGAACCCGTGCGCCGTCTGATTGCCGACGAAGTAGGGCTGGGTAAAACACTGCAAGCCGGCGTCATACTCAAGACACGCCTCAACCAGGGCAAAGCCCACCGTGCGCTAATTATCGCCCCCAAGGCGGCCACCAAACAGTGGCAGAGCGAACTGCTGATGAAGTTCGCCATCGACGCCCCAATCATCGACACCCACGGCCGCTACTACCGCGACGGACGAACCGAACCTGTCGCCAGCCCACCTTGGGACGTCCCGCTGGCAATAGCCGGCCACCAGTGGCTGGTACGCAACGCCGACCAGTTCCTTTCAAGCTGCGGCGAGTACGACCTCATCATCGTAGACGAGGCCCACCGGGCCCGCTTCCGTGACGTTGATCTGGAACAGCGTCGCCAGCCCAACCAGTACCTGCGACTGCTGCGCCAACTGTCGCACCAGACCAGGGATTTGCTGCTACTCACCGCCACACCGATGCAACTCAACGAGGTAGAGCTTTGGGCCTTATTGGAACTGCTGGAACCCGAAGGTTGGAACGCCGCCGAATACCGCCGCTTCTACCAGGATGAACCTCCCGACATGGGGGAGTGGAAGTACCGCCGCGACCTGTGGCGCAAGACCAACCCGCCAGACACCAACGACTTCCTACTCGGCAGCGAAAACGACGACTACATCGCCAGCCAGCTGGAAGAGCCCGCCGCGCTGCAAGCCACGCTCGACACCATGCAGAAGGGGGCGCCGGCCAAGCGGCTGATGAGCCGCCATACCCGTGAGCTGCTGCGCCATTACCGGCTTCAGGGGTTGCTAAATATGCCCGTGCCGGAGCGCCACGCGAGAGACGTCACCATCACTATGACGCCCGAGGAACGCCAACTGTACGACGGCATCAAGCCATTGATCCAGCAATGCTACAGCGGTCGCGACATTAACCCGCAGGCACTGGGCTTCATCACTACGATTTTCCGCAAGCGCATGGGTTCATCAACCTACGCTTACGCTCAAACCTTGCGTAATGCGGCCAACCGCATCCCCCAGGACGCCGACGACTGGATGACCCTTCTGAACGACGCCGACTGGGACTTCCTCACAGACCGCGAAACCAATGCCCTCAACAACGCCATCAACCTGGACGCACTGCTCAAAGCCGCCGACGAAGCCGAAAGACTGTCCTACCAGGACAGCAAACGCCGCCGATTGGATGGCGTCATAACAGAGTTGCGGGAACAGGGGCACAATCACATCCTGATGTTCACGCAGTTCCGCGACACGCAGAGCTGGCTATCCGAACATCTGCAACAAGGCGGCCACTACGTGACCGAGCTGTACGGCCAAGATGGCCACCTGGGTGACCGCGGCCGCCGGCTGGACGAATTCAGACAGCAACGGCAGGGCATTCTGCTTTGCACGGAGACAGCGTCGGAATCGCTCAACCTGCAGTTCTGCTCCGCTGTAGTCAACTACGACATTCCCTGGAACCCGATGACCCTCGAACAACGAGCCGGTCGCATCGACCGCATCGGGCAAGAACGCCTAGTCGTTGACGTAGTGAACCTGTTCTACGAAGACACCGCAGAACATGATGCCTACGAAGCTGTTGCCCGCCGTTTCGAGAGTATAAGAGCCAACGTCGGGGAATACCCTCCCATCATCGCTGCTGGAATCCAGCGCATCATCCGCGACGAGGCAAACCCAGACACCGAGCTGGAACTCCTGGCTAACCAGAACGACTTTGACATCAATCGGCTGAACGCCGACTGGGACGTGCCAAACGCTCCGGTCAACCCACGCGTCACCATTGACGACCTGGAGAAGCCGCTGTGGCAACCTGAACTGATGCCATCAGGATGGGCCGTCCACCACCAAGGCGGTAAGCACTGGGACGTAACCAACCCGTTGGGCCGCACCGTCCGCGTGACAACCGACGTTGAAGCATACGAACACGCCGACGGCAGACTGCAATGGTGGCAGGGTCCACCTAAAACGACAACCTCGGGAACCACGAGGAAGCAGAGCAGGACCGACGATTGACCCACTGACGAACGGCAGGGTAAAAACGACCCACGATAGGCGGCTCGATTGAGCCGCCCTTTTCGTTGCTCTACGGTCGGCACGAACGCCAGTCACCAAGACCTATTACGAAAAGGAGATACAGTGACCTTCTCACGAAAAATCATCTTGATTGCAGCCGTCGCGCTGGCCATTAGCTTGGGCACCGCCTGCTCGTTCTTCGACGCGACGCCAGAGGTGAACCACAAAACGGCCAAACCAACGGCGACAGGCGAGGCAACCAACAGTGCGCTGCCCGCCCGAGAACGGAGCAGCAAACAATGCGGTAGCCACGCAACCGCGTCCAAGAAAGCAGACGCTGCAAGACGACCAACGTTGGTGCCAGGCGTGGGCGCTGGACAACCTGAAGCCGCACGTATATGCGGAGTTCGCCAAACTCGACCCTGCAAAAATGGACGACCTCGACCGAACCGTGTGGCGCTCCCGACTACCCGAAGTGTGACTACGCAAACAAACCATAACCTCGCAACTCTGCTGGATGTACTGGGCTGAGCCTCTAAGAGGGCGTGTGACAAATAGATTCAAGCAGGTTGGAGCCGTTTGAGCATTAGGTGAACCATGGCGATATGCACCCAGGCTTCGCTGCTCTCGGTGCGTTCTTCATAGTCTTTGCTCAACCGTCGGCATCGGCTCAGCCAAGCCAAGGTGCGTTCCACCACCCACCGCCTGGGCAGGACCTCAAAGTGGTGGCTGTCCGGTTTGCGCTTGACCACGGTCAGCAGCCAACCGCCCGTGGCCCAAGCCCACGACACCAGTCGACCCGCGTAGCCAGCATCTGCCCAGATCACCTGCAGTCGGGGGAATCGACCCAGCAGTTTGGCCAACACCAGCTTGGCGCCGTCCCGATCCTGGATGTCGGCAGCATGAACCACCACGGCCAGCAGCAATCCCATGGTGTCCACCACGATGTGCCGCTTGCGTCCGGCTACCCGTTTGCCAGCGTCATAACCGCGGGGCCCCCTTTTTCCGTGGTCTTCACCGACTGGCTATCGATGATCGCCGCGCTGGGCGTAGCCTCTCGCCCAGCCACTTCCCGAACCCGGACCCGCAAGGCTTCCTCAACCCGTTCCCAGGTCCCGTCATCTCGCCACTTCCGGAAGTACCACCAGACCGTGCCCCAAGGTGGCAGGTCATGGGGCATCAGTCGCCAGGGTATGCCGCCGCGCAGCACGTACAGGATGCCGTTGACCACCTCACGCAGGTCTGTGGTTCTGGGATGGCCTCTGGTGGTGTCGGGCGGCAGCAGGGGAGCCAATTCGTCCCACTGGGCATCGGTCAAATCGCTGGGGTAACGTTTTCTGCTCATTCTCCCAGCGTAACCACCATCCCATCCTCACCCCAAGAACAGAGGGTGCACGTTTAGCCCGCTTTGTCACACGCCCTCTAAGCAAAGCCAACGCAGACCAACGCAATCAAAAGCACGAGGCAGAATGCCTCCGAAATCTGCTGCAACACGTTGACTCGGAATGGGACAAGCTTGCCAGTACCGCCGTGCGGTACGATGAAACGCCGGCGTACAAGATCCCGAATCAATACGTTCAGGCCCTGAAGTGGCTCGACACTCCCGGACAAGAGTTACTGGAAATGGACAACCCACCTTACGAACTCTTCAAGCGTATGTACAACGAAGGGTACACACAAAATCCGAACATGCCGACCACAGACCAGACCGCTAGGTTAGCCGACATGTACAGCGAAGCGTGCCAATTCTATTACCCGCAACTCTTCTACGGGTATTGGATACCCTACGCGACGTGGCCCAACGAGTCGCCAAGCCAACTGTCCAAAGTAGAAGTTGCCAAAAGCAAACGGACCCAAGAGGGACCACTGTATCTCCCAAGGTCGTAATCGCTGCTAAACGTAATCCGGTTCAGCTTCGGAGCAGCGAAGGCCGCTGTTCCTAAATGAACGAAACCGTCGCTGCAGGGCGACGGAATCCAGTCAAAATCTCTGACCACCGGATCTGCTTTTTCGACGGATCTCGTAACCGACCGCTGGCCATCCACGGTTGACGAAAACCGCAACCACCACGGCGGTCGCCGTCCCCGCACAAACGGGTTTACGTAAGGCTTGTTGTGTGAACCAAATTAGGTATCAAAACGCCCGGCAAGTCAGTTATGGCGACCCGTCGTAAACTGCATTGGGCGAATCAAAGCGACAACTTGGTGCCGCGTTATCTACGGTCAGAATGACCGACTTCTAGGACAAGTCTGCCATTCAGTACGCTGGCAGGTTCAACAGAGTACCGCCCTAGCGCGAATGTCAGATGGGGAAGCTGTCAACCAATCTTTCGCCGATCTTGATCAATACGTGAGGCATCTGGCCGCATCCGATCTCCTGCGCCTTTTGTTTCACACTCGCGTAAAAGCCTTGGTCGCGGAAAGTTTCAAGAAACACCGCTCCCTGACCCGTGAGACGCACGGCGTAGTAATCGACTGGCGCGACACTGTTCGCGACGGTGTCGAGATTACCTTCAACGTAGCCCAAATCCGATAACCAACCGAAGTGGGTAATCGCCTCTTCCTCGCTAATGTCCGCCAGAGGCAGATCCATGAGCGAGAAAGCCGACGAATACTCACGATCGGCAAGAGCCTTCAAGATATAAAGGGCGTGATCAGAATTGTATGCGGTCACCGGAACCCTGCGGGATAAATTTGTTCGAATGCTCCAAGGGAAGTCCTCGCGTGGCCATGCGGTCAGTCTAACATGGCAGACTTCCGTTCAAAGTCTGCCGTTTCTGGCGTTACAACGATGCAAACGGGACGCGCGACCTGCCGAACCAGTACTACCTAGCCGCGCGCTGCTACAGGAACACATAGAGGCGTCGTCGCAATTCTGATGACAAGCCAGCGGCTTCTTAGGTCGGTACGCCAAGAGTAGCACTAGCACGGTGCTAACTTGATGCCATCTGTCGGGGGTGTCGTTAGGTTCATGCCAAGAACGTCCCGATTCCAGGGGACCTCAGCTGTTCGATCCAGTCCCTTAGCGTTTGCCTCTCTGCTACAGTAATCGGGTATTCGCGGACCCTCCGAACTGTATCAGCGCTAGGCGCCAATGCGCTCGTGGTAACGATGAGCCCCGACTTAGCCTCCTCGTGCGAAACATCCGCCCAAAGAGCCTTTACGATGACCTGATCGACCTTAGCCACTTGACGTTTGCACTGTATGAGAATCAGTGGTGGCTTCGCGGCGTCATGTGTTGGATCCCAAACGCGTACGTCTACCCCACCGTCGCCTCGCCCAGGTCCTATCTCAACTCGGAACCCATCGCGCTGAAAGTACTCTGCTGTTAGTCTTTCAAACTGACGCCAATTGATGTCGCCAATCTGCTGAAAGTTCTGAGCCAAGTAGTCCACGAAGCGCTGATCGAAAAACGTTCCGTATTGTGTTTCGAGGTTCTCGCGCTTGAACAGGTCTCGTAGCTGAACCGTGTCGTTCCAATCGAACCATCTCTGAGGAACCCAAGGTGAGGTATGCAGTTGAAGGAGTATCCCGTCGATCACCGCATTGGCGATGTCGAGCCCGGGTTCACCGAATTCTGTAGCGGCAGTCGCGAGGAACTGATGAAAATCGAGAGGCGTTCCATGCGGAGTATTGGCAACTTCAACTTTGAGCGTTTCCAAGCAACGAGTTAGTATTACAACGACTGTTCAAGGAGGGATGTGCGGGGACGCGCGAAGGGCGGCGCGCCGCTTGGCATGAGAGCGTCTGGCCCGTTCGTTGCATTCTTGGGTCTGCTCCAGCCACCGCATCAACTCAGCCGGCCCGAACCGTTCCCGGGGCAGCATCTCCCTGACCACCCGGTAGACCTGCGGTCTCGTGATCTGGGGCATCTTTTTCCCCCCAAGCCTGTTGCAGACTCAGGAGAAACGCTCCGCCCAGCAGGCACAGGGCCACGTGATGATGCCAGCCCGCCCAGGTGCGGGTCTCGTACTCATCCAGCCCCACATCGCTTTTTTCCGTCTCGAACTCGGTTTCAATGCGCCACCGCGACCCTCCCACGTAGGCCAGGGTCTCCAGGGAAGTGTCCTCCGGGGCGTTGGACAGGTAGTAGCGGGGCTCGCTGCCGTCCCGGTTCCGGCGGTAGACGGCCCAGTGGATTTCGCCAGGCTTCCGCTTACTGGTCGACCGCACCCGCTGGGCGCTGAACTGGTAGCTGCGGGGACCCTGGCTTCCCTCCGCCACCGTAATCTCCCGCCAGGCCTCCTCCGGCAATTCGTCACTGCGCTCCACCATGGTGCGCCGCTGCCCGCCCTTGAGCCTGGGTTTGCGGGGACGCCCGATCCCCTGATACTCCGGACTGGTCCAAGCTGGCTCCAGCGGCCAGACCGTGGTGCCGCCGGGGACGTCCAGCACGTAGCGCATCCCCAGAGCCGCCAGTTCCTCGCGGAAGGACGGCGACATCCCGAAGGCGTCGTCCCCGGCAACCCAGCCGGCTTTCAGATGCCCCCGCTCCAGGGCCCGCGCCAGCATCTCCAACGCCAACTTGGTTTTCGACCGGTAGTTCCGACTCTCTTCCGGTACCCCCGCCGCCGCACAGCGGTCGGTGTCCGAGGTCCAGCTCTCCGGCAGATAAAGCCGTTTGTCCACCAGGGCCCGTCCCTGCAGGCTGACGTAGGCCAGGAACATTCCAGCCTGGCAGTTGGCCACCTTGCCCAGGCTCCCGCAGTACTGCCGGGCCACTCCCACTGACTTCCTGCCCTGCTTGGGGAAGTCGCTGCCGTCCAGCACCCACACCGCCTCCGGGTGCCCCAGCCGGGGTCCCAAGTACTCTTGGAGGCGTCCGATGACCACGTCGTCATCCCAAGGGGATTCGGCGAGAAACCGCTGCATCACCCGGGCTGACGCCGGAACCGTCTCCGACAGATTCTCGGCGTTGCGCCGCTCCCCGGACTGCACCAGCAGGGCCTGCAGATAATGGCGACTGTGATCCCGCGCCTCCCGGCGACCAAACAGCGCAGCGAAGTAAGCGTGAAAATCCTGAAAGGCCCCGTCCACCTGCTCGAAAGCCGCCGCATCCATTTCCCTGCCTCACCTGCTCAAGTCTTCCCCAGTACCCCACCATCCTACCATGCCAACCGTCGTTGTAATATTAGAACCTCGTCGAGAATCTCACTGTGCGTTGGATCATCCGCGAAGCGGTGGTAAACAGCCGTGATGGGTGGCAATGGTTGTGGAGTAGCAATATTACCAACTCGGTATAAAAGCCAACTGACAGCTGCTTCTAATTCTTCGGATCGCAAACGTACCTGTCGGTCCTCTGGCACGAGGACCGCATCCCGAATATCTGGGGTATCACTTAGATGTTCCCCGAGCTCCTCGCGAGTGAGAGCGAGGCCCGCCTTGTAGCCAACTATTTCACCAAGGTATCCAGCTATCGTCATTGAACTAGCTGTGAACGCGCCCACTGCGTATCCTCCCGGAAGTTCGTAAACCTGATGTTCATTGACCGGCAATCATCATCTACCCAATTTTATCAGGGCGTCGCTAACACAGGTGGCCGATTGGCCCGGGGAACGGCTAGTGCTTTGGTGCCGACTCAATGTGCAGCTATGGCAGTCGTTGGTTGGTGGAGCGGCAGGAAGCATGCGGACGTGGGCAGTGGCAGACTTTATACCCAACTCTGACAGTTCTCCCGCCCTGGGCCGGTCACCGAGTTCGTCCGCAAGCGCGGCGCTAGACTACGTGGGCGACAGAATGGCAGAGTTGCTAATGAACTCTGCGATACCAAGCGAAGCATCAATGCGGACGAGTTGGCCCGCATGACGTAACTACCGTCTACCACCAGACAAAAAAACCTTGCCGTTCTTAGCTAAGCGATTTCGCTACTCGGAACGTTCGAGAATTACCCTCCGAAACCACAGCCGGCCAGCAACCGTGTGCCGCTGCACGAGAGCCGCTGTAGGCCCGTTTCCAGACCCGAGGCACAGAATGCCACCCAGGACTCGCCAAGGAGCTCTCCTTGCCGCCAGCACGCCGCAGTTGGTAACCTGAGAGAACACCCGGAGATTGACCATGACCACCCAGGCGTATCAGCAAGCCAGCCAGCGGTTCTTGGCCCAAGCCAAGCAGGAACTGGCCGCCGGCGACCTGCAGCAGGCCTCCGAAAAGGGCTGGGGAGCAGTCGCCCAGATGCTGAAGGCCATCGCCGAGCAGCGCAGTTGGGAACACGGCAAGCACCGGCATCTATCCCGCGCCGCCAGCAGACTCCGAGCCGAAACGGGCGACCGAGACGTTTACCGCTTTTTCTCGGTGGCCAACGACCTGCACGGAAACTTCTACGAAAACGAGATGTCGGCCGAGGACATCGCCGAGAGCTTGGACGATGTGCAGGCTTTGGTGGACAGGCTAGAGACGCTGCTGGAACAGGTTTGACAACCTCACGAGCTAGAGTAGGCCTCGGCTTTTGTGAACCGCACCCCGCTGTAGGCTCGTTTCCAAGCCCAAGGTAGAGAGCACCCAAGACTCGCTAAGGGGCTCTCCGTGACCCCAGCGCAGGAATCTGGGCACTTCACGCGCGGCGCCGCCAGTCTGGGCAGTTCGTCAAAATCAGCACGCCGGTGGACGTGCTGCAGCAAATCATCCCAAGTAGATTAGTGCGAAACCAAGGAGCGACAACACCATGCCGCCGCCCTTGACATCTCGGGCCAGATGAGGACTCATAGCCCGAAGGCCGAACCACCTGAGACTTCTGAACACGGTCTACAATCAAACGAGCCAAAGGGCGACTGTCACTTGGCGTCGACCGGAAACGAACTTAGATCTTCCCTGATGCGAACGGTTCCTTGAAACCGCCATCAGTCCTTGCTATAAAGCACGCGGTTAGAGCATTTTGCCAAGGAAATGAGTTCTGCACGGAGAAAGATTCATGGCCAACCAAAACCTGCCAGAGGTAATCGAGCACAAATTTGTCAGCCTAGCGAACCACCCCGTCATCAATGAAACGTGGGTGCATCAGTGCATAATCAAGAAACCCGAGATCCTCGGGCTGGGTAAGCTGATTTTTCTCGACCATGAACGACCACAGTACAGCGGAGGCAGGCTCGATCTTCTCCTCAAGGACGATTCGGACACCCGTTACACGGTTGAAGTACAGTTGGGCCGCTTGGATGAGTCGCACCTCATTCGCGCCATCGAATACTGGGACATCGAGCGCCGACGCTTTCCCCAGTACGACCATGTAGCGGTAGTAGTCGCAGAAGACGTCACCAGCCGTTTCCTAAACGTCATCTCACTGATGAACCGCACGATTCCATTGATCGCGATCCAACTGAAGGGAGTCGAGGTCGCAGGACACTTCAGCCTGATAGGTACCAAGGTCATTGACCTGGTGCAACTGGGCACCGATGAAGAGGACCAGCGGCAAATCGCCGACAGAACCTACTGGGAACAGCACAAACCACAGTCCTCGATGAAAATCATCGACGACCTGCTGGAACTGACCAAGAAAATCCAGCCAGAAGCCACCCTTCGGTACACCTATAGTTACGCTAGCGTGACACTGGGCGGACCGGTGCGAAACTTCCTGCTGTTCTCAGCCAATAGATCCGCCGTTGGCGCAGGGTTCAAAATCCTGGAAGACGAAGACCTGACGAACTGGATCGACAATACTGGGTTGAACCTACTGCGGTACGACGACAGGTACGGGTTCTATAACATACGAATCCGCGAGGTAGATTTGCAGGAACGGCAAGACGACCTGCTCAAGTTGATCAAGAAAGCCATCGACCAGCACCTGAACGGTTAGGCACGTCATCCTTACGTAGGGCGAAGCGGACATAGATTGCACCGCGACCCTTGCCTACAAGTCAACGCCAACACTTACCGTCGTTCCACACCGGAAGCCACTGGACGGCCATTTTCCAGCCTCAAGGTATGGAAAGAGCCCCACAGCGGCCCAAACGCCAGAAACAGAACCACGACTTGGCGCTCGCCTGCGGCAGCACGAAAGGAAGAGACATTCTCTTGAAGAAGTATTACGCGGACAGAGAGAAAATGATGGCGCAAGCCCGATCGTTGCACCACGTTGTTCAGCAATCACACAAATCTCTCAAACAATCCCTCGCCGATTCTCCGGCGACGGGCTATGTTGCGCCACTAGGACATTTTCTGTCCTTGGTAGTTCTTCAACCTTTAGCTGCTGAGACGGCGTTGAAAGCAACGCTCATGATGAGGATGGGCTATTTCGTCAGGGGACACAATCTTTCCACGCTTTTCGAGTTGCTTGATCCCGATATGAAGAAGGGCATCGACGAGGTATATCAAGCGATTGTCAAACTCACCATACGTGAACAGCAGGTCGTTACTATTGCTGAGGAACCAATTGGGGACGTATTGGAGAGACACAAAAACGACTTCGAGAGGTGGCGCTACATCTTTGAATTGGACGAGGCAAGCATCACCTTCATCGACCTCCATCTGGCCACACGGGCCTTGATATTGAACTTTGATGTACTAAGCATTGATCCATCCACCGGCGACCCCAACACCCTTTTGTTGAACCGCGCACGGGGAATCATGCAAGACGGTGAGTAATTACATGGCCACTCCGATTCCCATGTGTAAGGTCATCCCACAAGGGCGAACGACATCCAGCGCAAGCCGCGCTTGCTGGGCGGCAGATGCAAACGGCGTAAAGCCAAGCTAGCAGACAACCGTTCGGTAAGTCATTTTGGTACGGAGTCCTGTCGATCTCGCCGCAAGCAGGCGGTCCTATGCGGACAGCAATAACAGTGACCGCTGTCCCGCACCAAAGGCGCTGTGCCGCCCGTTTCCAACCCCAAGGCGCGGAGTAACTGTTCAGACTTGCGGGGATCTGCGGACTATTCGGCGTGTTGTGGAGGGGCAACCAAGCACGGAATCTCCACCGCAAACCGTTCCCGTCCCCTCAAACGTGAACAGTTACGGCGCGGAACCCCTCTGGACTCGGTAAGCACCTCTGCGTGCCCCCAGCACAAGGATTTGGGGCATCTACCGGCGTATGCCACAGCTCTGATGAGATAAGACCACCCGCAAACGCAGGTAATAGGCAGTACATTCAAAGCCACCTTACAACGACTGCCGGCACAAACAATGCCCGGCCAGCTACGCCGCACCAGCTGCTGGGAGAAACGCCGCCGGCCACCACCACCGCACCCGTCGAAACGCGTCCACTGACAGCAAACGATGCACTGACCCAACCAAACCGCCAAGGTTATAATCCAATTCAACGCCCCCCGCGTCGCCAACCAGCCACGACACCACAACAGGCGAGGATCACCATGACCACCGCCAAGACGCCAAAACTCCAAGATGCCGAGTTCCAGCTCCCGGAACCCGAGCAGACCCAGGACGAAAAGATGACCGCCTCCCGCCACCTGTCTCTCACCGGCGGCGCCCACTACCTGGCCAAGCACCTCGGCAAACCCGAAACCACCGTCGTCGGCTCCGACCTCTACCTCGCGCCGGTCCCTCCGGACCAACTAGAGAGCATGAGCGGAGTGCCCTACCCCGACCTCTTTGTCGCCTTCGACGCCGACCCCGCCGGCTACCTGGCACGAAACGGCTACGTCATCTCCGAGCAGGGCAAGCCGCCGGACTTCGTCCTCGAGATCGCCTCACGCTCCACCGGGCGCCGGGACACCGTCGACAAGCGCATTTCCTACGCCGACCTGGGCATCCAGGAATACTGGCGCTTCGACGCAACCGGACAGTTCCACGGCACTCGCCTCGCCGGCGACCGATTGGTCAACGACCAATACCAACCACTGCACATCGAACAACTCCCCGACGGCAGCATACAAGGGTACAGCGAGATCCTCAACGTGAACCTCCGTTGGGAAAACGGTCAACTGGGCTGGTATGACCCCAACACAGGCAGGCACATCCCAACCTTGGCCGACGCTGAGGCCCGAGTACGGGAGCTGGAAGAAACCGTCCGCCGCTTGCGAGGCGAATAAGCAAACTTCGCCCCATCGCCCTCACCACGGAGGTTACTCAACGTCCTCTGAGTAGCCGGCAACACCGGGCTCCTTGCCCCACGTAAGTGGGGATACCCAGACGCCATCTCATCAACATCATCGTCCAGCTTCCAACCCCGCGTGTGCAGGACACAGACCCCAATCAGCGCCGACCATTGCCGCACTTCAGTCTTGTGGTGCAGCAATGCCGTACGACGGGCCCACGTAGCCCACTTTACCGCCGCCAATTACAGTTGACCGTTGCCGCCAGCGCGCCACACTTGGTAACCTGAGAGCACACCCGGAGATTGACCATGGCCACCCAGGCGTATCAGCAAGCCAGCCAGCGGTTCTTGGCCCCCGCCAAGCAGGAACTGGCCGCCGGCGACCTGCCGCAGTCATCCGAGAAGGGCTGGGGCGCCACCGCCCAAATACTCAAGGCCATCGGCGAACAGCGCGGCTGGGAACACAGCCGACACCGGCATTACCACAGAAGCGTCAGCCGACTCCGGTCAGAAACCGGTGACGGCGACATTGCCCACCTTTTCGCCGTGGCCAGCGTGCTCCACGAGAACTTCTACGAAGACCAGATGGAAGCCCATGACGTAGCCCATGCCCTAGTCGACGTCGAGGTCCTGATGGACAAGCTAATACCTTTACTGAGCCAGACGTAGTCTCGGCCACTCTGACCCGTCGAGTAGCGAAATCGCCTCCCCAAGCGAGGCGATTTCGCTACCCAACACATCCCTGGTCAGCGATCATCAAATCATCTGCATCGAGGACACAAAGACAGCGAACATGACCCGCCCAGACAAAGGAACAGTCGAACAACCCGACAAGAACGTGAAGCAAAAGTCGGGATTGAACCGTTCGATCCTAGCCCAAGGCTGGTACGGAACCCGCCAGAAGCTTGAATACAAGCCTGATTGGTATGGCCGGCAATTTGTCCCTGTACCCACCCATCACACCAGCCAACGTTGTTCCGAACGCGGGCACGTTGACGCCGGCAACCGGGTCAGCCAAGCGGTTGTTTTCAAGTGCCTGAGTTGCGGACACGAAACCAACGCCGACACCAACTCCTCCGAAAATATCCGGTGCCAAGGTCTTCAGATCCTTGCCAAGGCAGGAAACCCGCCTAGACGTACCGCCGGAGACCTTCGTGGTCAACAACCGCAATGCAACCCGTCTCACGACGGACCCACGCTGTACGCGTGAACTCGCTCTCAGAAACGAGTAGCGAAATTCCTTAAGGAATACACAGGAGCAGCACAAATGCAGAAGCACGATCATCGAGCGCTGCAAGTCGCCCGGCTGGTGCAACAGAATGAGCAGCCCGATCTAACCATCTTGTTTGGCTCCCGATCCCGTGGCGACCACGATGAACTGAAATCAGACATCGACATCATGCTGGTCAGAGAAACAGAGCCGGACGTTGAACACAAACGATTAGCAATCCAAGTCGCCAATAAAATCGCCGCAGAAACATACGGACGAAAGTTGCAGGTAGAACTGGTCTGGCGCACACGCGACCAGTTCCGTTTTAACAGGCGCTACACCAACAGTGTAGAAACAAACGCCGCACTCGAAGGCGTCATCATGCCGCGCAACCCAAAAAACTATAGTGCCGGCGACTACGAAGATGAAGAAACCGAGTACCAATACGACTGGTCCAACTACGAGGAAAGAGTTCGCCACGCCGAAATACATCTGGACGAGTTCGTCTTCTTGGCAGAGGCCGGCCGCAACGACCTCGTCATCGGCCAACAGGCCCAGAACGCGCTGGAACACAGCATGAAAGCTCTGATAGACGCCACCGGGGGAGAGTATTCCAACACTCACAACATCAGCGACCTACTGGGTGCCGTCCGGCTTGACCACGAAATGCGCGAGTTCAGCCTCTCCGTTCCGCCCCACGTCTACACGGAGTACGAGGATCAAGCTGAGTGCCGGGCGAGACGTCAACCAGAACTAACGCAATACCCAGACTACCTAGAACGTAACAAGGAGGATGTATCTCAAATCATCAACCACGCCAAGGAATTGCGCGACCGGGCGACTAACAGATGACCCCGACAGGAGTGCCGAAATTTCCTACTACAACTGAATCGCCTACACCGCCGGCGACACCAGCTTCTAGTAGCAACACCTTCCCACCTATAAGTGGCGCAACACGGAATGCTCAGCCCATCCCGACAGCCTAGACCAAGTATTCAGAGCCCTAGGCTACCAAACCTACGACGAAGACACCATCCAACCGCAATTCGAGAAGGTGGCCATCTACGCCCCAGACAGCATGGATCCATTACCCCTTCAAACCCCACAGAACAGCGACGCCCATCCAACTAAAACACCATGAACACTGTAAAACCCCCTGCCAACCACGTGTCCACTTTTTGTGCACAAATAGGCACGATTCCTATTACAACCCCCTAGGGGCCGCAATCGAGCGATGTCCCGTCAACCAGGAGTCGCCGTTTTACCTTTGCGTAGTGCTCAGCACTGGACAAAAACAAAACATTTGTACCGTTTTATTGAGACTGTGCTGAGGTCCGGCTTTCCATACTCAAAAAAGCGACATCCGCTTGGCCAACGCCGTGTCGCTTTTTTGAGTAGCAAACCAGTACCCGTCTATCTACTAAATCGGTATCAATAAGCGGCCAGACGCACCAAAACGCTCTGGAGCGAAGCCAAAAAACTGACCCATCAACAGGCCCGGAGAAAAACAGTAGAAACGCGCTCTGAGGCGCTTTTTTACCCCCAAACGACCCAGAAGTCCTTAAAGGCCTGATATTGCCGTCACAGCTCGTATTTGTATCCTCTATGGCGATTTCTCAGCACGATCGGATAGCCATATTTCACGCCCGGAAAGGATTTAGAAAAAACCAGAGCACTCGCACTAAAATCAAGTCATCCGAACCGGGAGGTAATCAGATGACCCAACAGAATTCCAACGAGGCTCAGGACAACACCGAGAAGGAACAAGAATCGCAACCTGATTCAGACCCCACCGATAACCAAGATGGCATCCACGACGGCAACCCAGACGGTCAAGACTACCGCTGGGAGAACAAGGAGCACGACGAAGGCAGACGACTGATAACCGTACCAATGCTCGGAACCGCCTTGGCAGTAGTAGCCGTCATAGCCGCCGGAGCCATCGGGTACATCGTAGGCACATCCGGCGAACAGACTCCGACCGCCGTCGCACCTCCGCCCGTCGTACGGACCATCCAACAAGCCCCCACACAACAGTTCCAATACCCCGACGCAGAGCAAGTCGCTCCACCGAACACATCCAGGTCGGCGGCATACGACTTCTCAGCCACCACCATGGAAGGCGAAAACTTCAACATCAACGACACCCTCGGCTCACCAACCCTGCTGGTGTTCTGGTCTCACTGGTGACCCTACTGCCAGCGGGAGTTGCCCGCTCTACAGGGACTCTACCAACAAAAACTCCAGGACCTCGGTGTCGAAATAGTGGGCATCACCCAGTTCAACACCACCAAGGGTGAAGCGGAACGATTCGTATCCGAGCACGGCCTGACCTTCAACAACATCTTCGACGAAGAAGCCGGCATCGCCAGGAAGTACGACGTCCAAGGAGTACCCCATTACGTCTACATCGACCGACAGGGCCGAATAGCACGCCAGACTGCAGGCGCCAGAGGCGTCCAGGTGATCAACTCAATCCTAGAACAGTTGGTCTCCGAACCCGAAGACGGTTAGTAGCTCCGGAAAGTCAAATGATCGCGGCCCCGCTCACCACTACGCCGCACACCAGCCCGCATCCGGTTCTTCCTCAAGTGCCGGTCACACATCGAAAGCCCGGGCTCCGCAGCGGCAGTGCACTGGCTACACTGCCGCCTCCCAACACCCCAAGACTCAAACTTCCAGTGCTCTGCAGCGAGGGATTTTTCCCTACGACGCCTAGTCACAGAGCCCCTGGCCCAACAACTCGACATCGTTGGACGGTATGTTATCTGCCAACAGGTTCGACACGCACCGCGGGTCCAAGACATTGCCGCGTAACTCCAAACGGAAGAGATGGGGTCTCAACATTGAGTAGTCCTCCTGCGGATTTCCCGGTAATCCGAAAGGACCGAAATGCTCGGGCAGGGTGTTGACGAAACCACTGTAGCTGAAGATGATGCTCTCGATCTCCGATACGAATTTTGACGGCCAAGGGAACGTCCCATAAAAACGGTTGTAGCTCAGGTCCAAGTACTTGAGCTCCAGCAACTTGGAAAAAAGACTATTCAGCCCAAGCCCGCCCATCCGGAATCGGTTGTCCGCCAGATTCAAGTTTTCCAGAACCTCCATGTCATACATGCTGTCCGGCAACCGACCACCCACCAAATTGTGGCTTAAATCCAGATGAATCATCTGGTCCATCTCACCGAACCGATCAGGCAAACTGCCGGATAGACCGTTCCTCGGCAAACTCAATCTCACCACCCGATCACCAACAGCAACTACGCCATGCCACTCGTTCAACGGCGACCCCGAAAGCCAGTTACTCGTGTTGATCCAGTAGTCCCCCATCGTCGAATTATAAAACTCAACCAAACGGTCTCGGTCGTTGTCCACCAACGGGTCATCGTCCATGACCAGATCGTCCTCGGGGGCAACATAACTCCAAGGAGGCACGACGTAATTCTCCATCGTCGCCATACCGTTGGCTTTCAGATAGGGACAGTAGGGGTACGGCATATCGTAAACAAAGCCAAGCTTCCCATACGGCAAGTCGTTCTCCGATTGGGAGCCGTAATACTTGCCCATATTCCCGCACTCCACCTTCCCATCACCGAAGTAACGACACTCGGTGATGTCCTGCTCGAACAGATGACCCTCAGCCCCCTCAAGTTCACTCATAGCGAACCCTTCTAACGGGCCATACAGGTGCAACGCATAACGCCTTGACGTAACACCCCCTTGAGTATGTGTCCGAATACGTTTCGTCACCATCCGTTCCCCTTCAATACGACGCTCGTCCAAGTACGGACACAGAGGGTGACAACCGCCCAGCAGAGCCGGGTTTATCTCGATGTTATAACCCAAACGGTCGGTGTACTCGATGTAACCGTTCGGCAGGGTCCGGTAACCAGTCCAAGGCAAACGAGCATAGACGTAAGTGAACCCCTCACGCCGCTTGTAAGCGAGCACGTTGTCCTCAAAGGTCCACTCAGCACTCTTCAAAGGCTGGTACCAATCCAACTCTTCACCCTGAGCCGAATCTTTGGCAACGACCAGAAGGCTGTCGTAGGATGCCCCATCGAAGTCCTCAATCCCAGTAATCTGACTCTTGCCTTCGTACGACTCACCGATGTACTGCGGATAGGTCTGTAGGGTGAAGTTGGTCTTCAACATCCCGCGGTGATCCTGGTAAGTGCAACCGCCAGGCTCCAAGCAACCCCCGTAGCCGTCGTCCTCGCAAGAACGGGCATCATAGGCGGCAGACCTGTAATCCCTGTCATCCAACTCACCACCAGATCGGCTGCGTATACCCAGTCCGGGCATCACGGATCCGGTACAGCGGGAATTTCTCAGACGTCATCCCAGAAGCGGGAGACGGTGTGGCGAGTTGATAAATACCAGGCACCCGCACCGCTCCACGGTAAGTCACCCAGCACGGCATCGACGCAACCGCCGCCAACCGACCTCCGGGACCGTACCCGACGACATGGTTATGGGCCGCAGAAGGATTACACGCCAAAAACCCCGGGCTCCGGTGATCAATATCCGGCTTGACCTTCCTGAAGTGGATATTCGTCCTCTCGATGTAATCGGCAACGAAATTCTCATACCAGCCCTGCGATTCCGGCAAGTCCGGATACGACCCACTCCCGACGACAGGCCCGTCATAAGGCAGGCCAGGATTCACCGCAGCCATTGGCCACGAGATCACGAACGCCGGCGCTGGCCGAGTATCGACGTAACCCATGAAACGCTCCGGGAAACGCGGACCAGTAGTCGGGTGGCCGCCCAACGAACGATCATAGTACCTAAGCCCCTGAGCACCCATACCAGAGCCCGGCAATGCGACGGTCATGTCCCAAAGCCGATCACCATAACGATCCACCAAGATCTCGCGAGGCTCACCTACAGCCAAAGCGCAGACATCATTCGGACTGAACTCCGGGAAATGAGCGAAAAGCGGTACCAGATCTGGGCCGGCGGCAAACTGGCACCCCACCAGGACATCGCCACGGTGTTCTACACGCGCTGCGCTGAGCTATACGCCGAGGTAGGCGCAACCCATCGGCATGGTAATGCCCCACAGCGCGCTACGCACCGGACCACACCTGAAGTGGCGCACCGGTCGCTACAAGCAAAAAGGCGGACGGAACGCGCCCAGCATCGGGCTGAACCTTCGGGTTCATGAACCATGGGACTTAGAGGGCGTGTGACAAATAGATTCAAGCAGGTTGGAGCCGTTTGAGCATTAGGTGAACCATGGCGATATGCACCCAGGCTTCGCTGCTCTCGGTGCGTTCTTCATAGTCTTTGCTCAACCGTCGGCATCGGCTCAGCCAAGCCAAGGTGCGTTCCACCACCCACCGCCTGGGCAGGACCTCAAAGTGGTGGCTGTCCGGTTTGCGCTTGACCACGGTCAGCAGCCAACCGCCCGTGGCCCAAGCCCACGACACCAGTCGACCCGCGTAGCCAGCATCTGCCCAGATCACCTGCAGTCGGGGGAATCGACCCAGCAGTTTGGCCAACACCAGCTTGGCGCCGTCCCGATCCTGGATGTCGGCAGCATGAACCACCACGGCCAGCAGCAATCCCATGGTGTCCACCACGATGTGCCGCTTGCGTCCGGCTACCCGTTTGCCAGCGTCATAACCGCGGGGCCCCCTTTTTCCGTGGTCTTCACCGACTGGCTATCGATGATCGCCGCGCTGGGCGTAGCCTCTCGCCCAGCCACTTCCCGAACCCGGACCCGCAAGGCTTCCTCAACCCGTTCCCAGGTCCCGTCATCTCGCCACTTCCGGAAGTACCACCAGACCGTGCCCCAAGGTGGCAGGTCATGGGGCATCAGTCGCCAGGGTATGCCGCCGCGCAGCACGTACAGGATGCCGTTGACCACCTCACGCAGGTCTGTGGTTCTGGGATGGCCTCTGGTGGTGTCGGGCGGCAGCAGGGGAGCCAATTCGTCCCACTGGGCATCGGTCAAATCGCTGGGGTAACGTTTTCTGCTCATTCTCCCAGCGTAACCACCATCCCATCCTCACCCCAAGAACAGAGGGTGCACGTTTAGCCCGCTTTGTCACACGCCCTCTAAGGCGTCAGTATCCGTTGAACCGACGGGACCTACGCTCGCCGTATCGCTTATTGACGCGATAGTGGCGACCACGACTACATCGGAACGATTGACCAGTTCCTGAACGTCCGCAGGGGCCTTGAAGATCGATGCGCTCTCAGACAACCCACGTCCGGCCGATTCCACCGAGTGGAACGGAAGGTCACCACGACCAATAGCCGTGTCTTCGGAATGCACTTGGCTACACGCCGCGCCGGCACCCAAAGCGGCGCACAACGCCACGATTCCGACCGCCAACGACAACAGATGACAAGTTTTTGATTTCAGTGCGCTCATCGCAATGTACCTCTCAAATCAGGTGAATGTTTGGGGCAAAAGACCGACCGGTCAGTACCGGTCGTTGATATCCGTGATGTCATGAGCCTGCAACGTCGTGGGCAACCCATTGGGACACCCGCTATACATCACGCTGGAACTGTCACGCGACAATGTTCCGCATTGTCGCGTGACATGCGACATCTGTACGAGGGCGCCAAGGCGTCACGTTAGCGGAGGCTGACATCAGCGCGGGGAGAATCCTTCTGGGTACTCCTCGTTACGATCCAGTGCTCACGTCGCGGCTTATCTGGTCAGACATGATTGGCTGTCGATACCGCAGGGTGTAGATTGCGTCCATTGTGCGTGCCGGGTAGTCGACGAGGTTAGTGACGGTGGATGGTCTGGTGCCAGCTGGAACCCTTCCCGTTGATGGAACGGCAGCATGACCAATTTGCTCGGACCTGCGGCGCCTTTTCGTATGGGCCGCGGCTCCGTAGGAGGCTTCCCGATGATGACCGAGAATGAGCGACGTGGCTCCCAAAAAAATCGTTGGACCCGCTGGTACATGTGGCTCGCCTACGGCGGCGGCATTCTGGGCGTGATCGCGGTCGTGGTCGTAATCGTGGCGATGGCGGCCGCCCGCAGCAGCGACGGCGAAACGGTGGCAAGCCATCACAACATGGCGACGTTGAGCCCCCACGACGTGGCTGCGCTGATCCGCCAACACCCCAGCATCAACGGCCCCGCTGAATTGAACGACCTGCAATTCATGGCTAATACGGAGGGCACCACTCTCGATGAGGCCATCGCCCGTTATGCCTGGCAGGACGACTTCTCGGTGGTGCTAAGGGCCATTCGGGACGACGACCCCGACAGCGTCGTTCATGCCGCCATAACCGGCGGGTCATCGGCCCATATCAAGGTTTCGGGTTCAATCTCCGGCAACGCCCAAGACGCCATCGACAAATTCAACTCCGATTACCCTCACCTTGAACTCAGCCTACAAACCGGCAAAGACCCGGGGTTCACCAGGCGGGAGGCGGATGAAGCGGTAATCGGAGCGCATTTCGCGGTGATGGCAGAGGACGGTGTACAGGACAGCGTGACCTATTACGACAGCGACACCATTGAAATCGTCGTGACCGTCCAGATGGCAACTCCGCCCTCCGATGAAAAACTATCCTCACTGGAGAAGGCAGCCGAGCGCGGCGCCGCCGAGGCCACCAGGCCCGACATCACGGACAGCCTCGCCATATCGCTGTCAGTCGTCCAGCATGACATCAGTGGAACCGACGGCTACCGTGCGCCCAACTGACGCGGCTTGACACAATCTGTTCGATTAGAGGCGGTGAACGCTTTGACGTAACTTGACCAAAACCCCATCGAGAGGAATCCACAATTGTGGAGAACCGTCTTGTTCTGACGCACCTAGATATCCCTTACGGAGAAACCATGACCAAGCTGTTCCAGACTAAAAAAGTTTTGAGTTCGCTCCTGCTGGTCGCTATCATTGCGGCGGTATCGGCGTTCTTGATCGCGGCAAATAACGACTCGCCCGTAGTGACGAGCAGTCACAGCAGTGTCAGCGGGGACGCTGAATTGGAGGACCTGCAATTCGTAGCCGACGCGGAGGGGATTACCCTTGAGGAATCCATCGCGCGTTATGCTTGGGGCGACGATTTCTCCGCAGCAGTCGGGGTCATCAGGGACGATTACCCCGGCAGTGTCACGCGACAATGTTCCGCATTGTCGCGTGACACTAATTAATCTACGCACGAGTGTCTGGGTTGCGATAGCGGCGGTCGCCGTTTTGGTGGCAAGCATTCTCGTCCCTGTCAAATTGCCGCCCAGGCGGCGCCCGTCAGTCCGGTATTCCTCCGAAACGGCCACGGGCGTTCCGCAAGTGTCACTGTCCTGCCGTCCGGTGTCGGCGGCTTGGGCGAACGCTGGATAGAAACTCTCGAACCACTGCACTCACGGTCAGAGGACGACCATGATCCAAGTATCATCATTGACGACGTGGCCACAGCCGGCAAGCCGGCAGCCACTTCTGCGCGCAAGCCGACTTTCCTTCAGAAGGAGAGGTGGAAGGCGATTCAGAAAGCCAGGCGCAAGGGGATGTCGCTTCGATCTATTGAGCGGGAAATGGGAATCCACAGGGGCACAATCAAGAAATACCTGGAGGCCGAGGGACCCCCGACGCGACAATCCCGAGTAGTTTCCTCGACGTCTTCATCTGATACCATCCAAGCCTAACCGAGTGACATTTATGCTGAACAGGTAACCGGACATTCCCCCTGGACTTCGACATTAAAAATGGCTCATTTCTAACCCGTCATTGACACTATACGAGAGAGAGTGAGAGAGAGTAAACTCGCAACACAAACGTTATCTGTTCGGTACTCCCATTCTGTATTTGGCGCGTACGATGTCTCAAACGAGGTGATATCCGTGATTGCTGGACTGGTTCGACGATATTTCAAGGCCGCGATTTCGTTGGTGCCGCTAATGGCGCTGGCACTTGCGATGACCGGTTTCAGCGGGTCTCCGCAAGGATTGACCATCGACGCACCCGATCTGGTGGTGAGCACACCCAGTGTGAGCGACAATAATCCTGCCGCGGGAGCATCCTTCACCCTGAGCGCGACGGTGCGCAACCAGGGTAGTGCAGGGTCGGCAGCCGCCACGCTGCATTACTACAGATCGGCCGACACCACGATCACGACTTACGACACGGAGTTGGGCACCGATTCTGTCAGTGCTCTGGCTGCGTTCGGAACCAGCGACCAGTCCATCGACCTGACCGCGCCGTCGGACACCGGTGATTACTACTACGGTGCCTGCGTGGATACGGTGTCCGACGAGTCCAGCACCACCAACAACTGCTCCAGCGCGGTGACCGTAACCGTGGGCCCTACGGCTCCCGACCTGGTGATTAGTAGCCACTTTATTCTAATGAAGCGCGTATATCCGAGCCTCGTATATTTTGAAGCGGGCCATAAGGTCTGGGCACGCGCCACTGTGAAGAACGAGGGGAGTGGGGCGTCGAGTGCCGCCACTGTGCGTTTCTACTGGTCGACCGACGACACTATCACGTCCTCAGATATAGAGGGGGGTACGGTTTCGCTGGACGGCCTCGCTGCCGCTGCAACCGACGAACTGCCGTGGTTTTATATGAACACGCCAAACCCACCGGGCTTGTACTATTTCGGGGTGTGTGTGGACGCAGTGTCCGGTGAGTCAGACACCACCAATAATTGCCGATCGAGCTCCCACCGTGTACGGATGGTAGGGTCTGACCTGACGGTGGGGCTCTACAGATATGGAGGCAACCCGGTGGTGAGCGAGTTCTTCGGGCTGGACTCAACGGTGTACAACTCTGGCCGCGGAGGGGCAAGCGCCACCACGGTGCGCTATTACCGCTCCACCGATGACACCATCACCACCTCCGATACGGAGTTGGGCACCAATGGGGTAAGGGAGTTGTCGCGAAGCGGAGAAAAAAGCCACCGCGAGTTCGGCCTGTTCGCGCCGTCTACTGCTGGCGCCTACTACTACGGGGCCTGCGTGGACCCAGTAGCTACTGAGTCCGACACCACCAACAACTGCTCCGGGGCGTTGAAGGTGACCGTCGATGCCACAGCCGCTCCCGACCTACTTGTTTACGGGCCCTATTTGCATCAGGACAGGGTGGCGTTTCAGAGTGCCGGCAACCCTCAGGTGGGGGCGTCATTCACGCTGGACGCCACGGTGCGTAACCAGGGCAGCGCCTCCGCGGGCTCAACCACGCTCAGGTACTATCGCTCCACCGACTCCACCATCACGTCCTCGGACACGGCGGTAGGCACAGATTCGGTGAATGGGCTGGCCAAAGGGAGCTACAGTTACCAATCGGTCGACCTGACCGCACCGTCCGATGCCGGGACCTACTACTACGGGGCCTGCGTGGATACGGTTACCGATGAGTCCGTGACCACTAACAACTGCTCCAGTGGGGAGAAGGTGATCGTGGAGGCGGAGCCGGCTCCCGACCTGGTGGTGGGAACGCCTGAGGTCGGCGAGACGTTGACGGCGGACACGTCTGGAATCTCCGACGTTGACGGCTTGGACAACGTAGCCTACAGCTACCAGTGGATTGCCAATGACGGAACTGCGGACACGGAAATCGCCGGTGCGACCGGCTCCACCTACACCCTGGCAGCCGCCGACGAGGGCAAGACCATCAAGGTGAAGGTTACCTTCACCGATGACGAAGGGAACGCAGAGTCCCTGACCAGCGCGGCGACGGCCGAAGTGGCGGCCCGTCCCAACTCGCCGGCCACGGGAGCGCCGACGATCAGCGGCACCGTTCAGGTGGGGGAGGCGTTGACGGCGAGCACCTCGGGCATAGCCGACGATGACGGACTGACCAATGTTACCTACAGCTACCAGTGGATAAGGAACGACGGGAGTTCGGACACGGACATCCTGGGTGCGACGGACTCCACCTACACCCTGGTAGCCGCGGACCAGGGCAAGACCATCAAAGTGAAGGTCAGCTTTACAGATGACGCTGACAACGAGGAGACGCTGACCAGTACCGCCACTGCGGAAGTGGCTGTTGGAGCGCCCACGGACCCGCCAGGGAGCCCTAGCAACTTGACGGGCGTCACCAATTCGGACGGCACGGTGACCCTCAGCTGGGACGCCCCCGACGATGACTCAGTTACGGGCTACCAGATACTTCGCAGGAGGCCCAGTGAGGGAGAAAACACCCTTCTGGTCCACGTGAACGACACGAGAAACACCGCCACCGAGTACACCGACAGCGCGGTCACACCCGATGTGCTGCACGCCTACCGGGTCAAAGCGATCAACGCCGTGGGGCTCAGCAGCCAATCCAACTTTGTCAACGTAACTCCTGGGCAGACGACCGAACCCGCTCAGAACAGCCCGGCAACGGGCACGCCCCAGATCAGCGGTACGGCGCAGGTGGGTGAGACACTAACCGCATCCACGTCACGTATAGCCGACTCCGACGGTCTCAATAACGCCGCCTTCAGCTACCGCTGGATTCGAAACGACGGTAGTACGGACACGGACATCCAGGACGCCACGGGATCCAGCTACACCCTGGTGGACGCGGACGCGGGCCAGACCATCAAGGTGAAGGTCACCTTCACCGACGATGCTGATAACCAGGAGAGCCTGACCAGCGCGGCAACGGCGGCAGTTGCACCGGAGCCGAACAGTCCGGCCACGAGGTTGCCCACCATCAGCGGGACGGCAAGGGTGGGGGACACGCTTACCGCCGACACCTCTGGCATCGAAGACGCCAACGGGTTGGACAACGTGACCTTCAACTACCAGTGGCTGGCCGACGACGCCGAAATCAACGGGGCAACCGCTTCCACCTACACCCTGGCCGACGCCGACCAGGGCAAGACCATCAGGGTGAGGGTGTTCTTCACCGACGACGCTGATAACCAGGAGACCCTGACCAGCGCCACAACGGCTGCGGTGGCTCCTCCTCCCAACACCCCGGCCACGGGCGCTCCCACCATCAGCGGGACGGCCCAAGCCGGGGAGACCCTGACGTCCTCCACGACCGGTATTGCGGACGGCGACGGCCTGACCAATGCAACCTTCACCTACCAGTGGCTGGCTGATGATGCTGACATCGCAGGCGCCACCGGCAGCAGCTACACTCTGGTGGATGCCGACGAGGGTAAGGCAGTCAAGGTCCGGGTGAGTTTCACCGACGATGGTGGCAACGAAGAGTCGCTGACCAGTGAGCCGACCGCCGCGGTGGCGGAGGCCGCGGCCACGGAGCCGCCGCCCGCGGCTCAGAACCTGGTGGGCACAGTCAATTCGGACGGCTCCGTAACCCTGAGCTGGGAAGCCCCCAGCGATGACAGCATCACGGGCTACCAGATCCTGCGGCGGAGGCCCACCGAGGGGGAGCACACCCTGCTGGTGTACGTGGTGGACACACGGAGCGCCGCCACCACCTACACGGACACAAACGTCACGGCGGGAGTGCAGCACGCCTACCGGGTGAAGGCCATCAACGCGGCCGGCGCTGGCCCCGTCTCCAACTTCGTCAACGTGACACCGTAGGAACCAAGTTCCAGAACGTGCTCGCGGTTGCAGAAGCGACCGCGAGCACGGACAGCGATGACACCCAGCCGTAGCGCGGACGCATCCGCCGACGGTACCAAGTACCTGTAGCCGACTGATGACTGGCCGGCCTTCACCGACCAACGGGGCGGCCGGTTTTTTGTCGGGAACCCGTCAGGGCTTCGTCGGAGACTGCTTTCAAGAACCGAGACCGCTTCAAAGCAGTCTCCGACGAAGCCGCACTGGTACGGCTATCGGACCAGCCCTGAGCCCATGCCGCCATAGCCGGCATAATCAAGGACGCCCAGCATCAACATCAAGAGCTTCCACATCATCGAGCACCGGAAAGATTACGCCACTGCTGCCATCACCACCAATGACCAGGAAAGCGCTAAGACGGCCCTGGCCAGCCGCTACACCGTCATATAAATCAGCGAGGTCAGCTGAGTACCGCTTCCAAGAATATTACGAGCTGAGAGGCACCGTGAACTTCCACGGGGATGAGTATTTTGAAATCCGCCCGCGGTGCAGATTCAGCTCAGAGTGCCATAGTTGGACAAAGGGCAACCTCTACTGCCGCCCCGAGGGCAGACCGTGAGACCTCGCCTAATCCCCTCAAAAGTTTGGCATTCTTCTCGTTGCGGTGACCAGCAACAATCACCAAGATGTAGTTGAGAATAATGGACAGCGGCGCCGCGATAACCAAATTCCATAGTCCAGGCTCACCGGCGTCACCCACGGTGACCACCAAGATGATAATCGTAACTACGAAGATACAGAACCCGCCCAGCAGCACAATCACCGCCCAGATACCGAACACGGTGAACTTGTCGTCCCCGTTCAGGTGAGGACGCGTCAGGACAAAGACCACTGCCAGCACGGTCGGGATCACGGAGATGAGCACGGTCGCAATGATGTACCCCACGGCACACCTCCTATAATTCACGCGGTGATCAAAGTCCTCGATCTCCGAGATAGCTGATGACGCTCTCCAAGCAACATACAGTAGTGAAGAGCGTCATCGCTCACGAGTATGATAACCGGGAGCAAGCCAAGTCATCAATAGGTATCAGCGGGTCACGGCACGCTGGTACTGATGTAAGAGGTCCACGTCGTGACAATCAAGCCGTTTTTAGCTCTGACGTGGTGACTGTACGTCACACCCCGCTTCAGTTCGTATACGTTGGCACTCGAACCACTGAACGTAATCCGAAACTCCGACGAGAAACCCTGTTCAGTAAATGGTAGCGTGCGCCATGACCCTGCTCTGCCATCCCACTGTTGAACATCATACCCAGCGGCATTAGACACGCTGCCCCAATCCAGTGAGATACGACCACTACTGTAGCCAGTGCCTTGCAAGGTACTCGGCAAAGTCAACGTAACGGTTGGTGTCGCGGTTGAGTAACCTGACCAACCGTCATCCTGGAGTTTGACGTCCCCAGCTACCGGACCAACGCTGCCCAGCAACGGGGCCAGGCCAAGGAGGTGAACCGGCAAAACTGATTGACGCCAACCGGCAAATATAGTTGACGCGGGACAATGGATGTCCGCTTCCCAGCTGGCCCTCTTCGCCAGCTACAGCTATCACGGCTTCATCACCGACCGGGACGGGGAAACCCTGGCACTGGAGGCCGACCATCGGCGCCACGCCGAGATCGAGAATGCCATCCGAGACCTCAAGTACGGCGTGGGGTTGAACCATCTCCCCTCGGGCTGCTTCCCAGCCAACGCCGCCTGGCTGGTGGTGCAGGTGATCGCCCATAACCTGGCCCGCTGGACCGCGCGCATCGGTCTGGGCGAGCAGGTGGTGACCACCAAGCCCCTCCGACGACGCTTCTTCTCCCTCGCCGGACAGCTCACCCGCTCGGCGCGCCGCCTCACTGTCAATTTTCATGGTCATTAGGCCGGCGATTTTCACGGACATCCAGCCACCCTGGGAGCGCGGTGAATTGACTATTATCAGGTTGTAGTTTGCGGGTCAATCACCCCCTTTGCGGCCAGTAGAGCGCGGTGTGGCGAGAGTCGTTCCCGGTAGCTGGCGCCTTCGATGACGATCTGGTAGCTGGCGTTGGCCAGGCGATCCAGCGCGCTGTTGCCCAGGATGGGGTCATCGAAGAGACCCAGCCATTCGTCCACGGCCCGGTTGCTGGTGATGATGAAGCTGGACGCCCGATGCCGGTTGAGGATGAGTTCGTAGAGGTCGGCGGACTGCTGGGCGGTCAGGCCATGGAGACCCAGGTCATCGAGGATGAGCAGGTCGGGCGTGAGGAAAGACCGGAAGGTACGGTCCACCGAGTTGTCCACTCTGGCCTGGGTCAGGGCCTTGAAGAAGTCGTCGGCGTGGCTGAAGCGCACGGAGTATCCGGCGCGGACGGCGGCGTAGCCCAGGGCCTGGGCGAAGAAGCTCTTGCCGACACCGGCGGGGCCCACCAGCAGGACGTGTTCGTGCCGGTCGAGAAACTCCAGGGAGAATACAGCGTCCAGCAGGCGGCGGTCCAGGGTAATTGACGCCGACCAGTCGAAGTCCTCCAGGCGGCAGGTCTCCTCGAAACCGGCATTGTGCAGCCGGAGTTCGGTGCGGCGGTGGGCGCGGCGATTGACCTCGTCGCTGAGGATGATTTCCAGGAATGAGGCGTAGTCCAGCTGCTCCCTACGGGCCAGGGCGATGCGTTCCGGCAGGGTGCTGGCCAAAGCGCCCAGTTTGAGGCTCTTGAGCAGCGGGGTGAGTTCGGTGGTTCGGGTCATGGGTAATCTCCTCATGCTGACTGACGGCGGTATGCGGTGTAAGCGAAGACGCTACCGGGACGGGCGAAGCGGCCCGGCGGCATGGGCAAGGGCAGTTGGGGCATGGCCTCCTGTTCCAGGGCCTGCACCAGGATGCGTTCCAATCGGCGCACGTCGATGAGATCCACGGCCAGGGCCCGACGACAGGCGGCGTCCAGACGCTGCGCCGTGTAACGCTCGCCCAGACGCAGCAGCTTGTGTCCCTGCCGGATCTTGGCCCAGGGCAGGGGGCCGTCGAAGAGACGCTCAGCGTATTCGCCCACCGCCGGTCCCAGTGTCGCCGCGCTGCGCTGGATGCGATCCGGCGCTCTGGTGGTGTAGGCGGAAAGCTCGGCGGGGTAATCGTCGGGATCGGTGGAGCGTCCGCCCTGGGGCTGGCGGAGGTGGGTCTTGATCAGCTGGCCCCGGTGATAGATGTGCACCAGCTTGCTGCCCAGCCGGATTTCCACCTGCTGACGCGGCGGGCACCGGTCCGATGGCACCGAATACAGGGCCTGCTGACACTGGATGTGATGGTCGGGATTGACCTTGGCATTGCGCCAGTCGGCGATTTCGTAGGGCTCGCCGTCCCAGGGCAGCAGGGTGTGGCGCTCCTCATCCTGGAAAACCACCAGGGGCTTCCGGCGAGTGGTGCCATGGATGCGCATTCCGGCCACCTCCAGACACCAGCGCTGGGCTTCGGCCCTCAGGTGGGGCAGACCGTGGAAATCGCCGCCCTTGAAGAAGCGCTCCCTGACGTACTGCACGCCACGCTCCACCTTGGGCTTGTCCTTGGGTTTCCGCACCCGCGCCGCATCGGCGATGAAACCCCGGCACTGCGAGTATTCCAGGAAGCCTCTGGTGAAGCGCGGATGCAGCGGGTCTGGTCCCGCCACCGCTGGCGGGCAATTGTCGATGACCAGATAGCGGGGCACCCCGCCGAAGCAGACCCACGCCGCTTCCAGTCCGGCGATGATGTCCTCCAGCGTCTGCCCATGGGTCGGCCAAACGAAGCTGTGCCGCGAGTAAGCCAGCACGATGATCAGCCCCCACACCGCCCGCCGGCGGCCTGTCGCTGGGTCCACAATCATGCCCAACCGGCCGAAGTCCATCTCCGCCACCTCCCCGGGCGCGGTGTCCTCCATGCGCACCGTGGTCTGGCTGCGCCGCCGCCAGTTCCGCTTCAGAACGAAGCGGCGCAACGACGGATACGATACCGGACACCCCCGCGCTGCCAGCAACTCCCGGATGCGGGTCAGCTGCAGCCGGTCGCCGGTGAGCCACTGGTAAATCTGGTCCGCCCACGGCTCCAGCAGGTCCTGCCCGGGCGTCACCGCCTGCCGCGGCCCCGGCTGCCCAATCGTCGCCAGCCGGCTCAGCTGCTCCGCGGTGGCAACCAGCCCATCCCGAACGATGCCCTCCTCTTGGGCTGCCGCCACGTACTTGGCGATGGTATCTCTCGACAAGCCGGTGCCCAACGCAATCTTGCGTTGGCTATCCCCCGCCTGCCAACGGCGAATGATCTCTGGTATTTCCATTCTGGAAACCTCCCGGTATGCCATCGCTGCACCTCAATTCCAAAGTGCGGCAATGATCGCCGATGTGGCTCCCAAAGTGGCCTAATGACCCTGAAAATCTGGTGGGTAGATCCTGAAAAACTCCCAATTCACTGGCCTATAGATCCTGAACAATGACATTGTCGTACAGAATGCTCTGGGGCGACCCGCCCAGAAAGGCGAAGGCCGACACGTGGCCGTCCAGAAAGGCCTCGGTGGTCTCCCCGGGATAGGCCTTCACGAAGCAGCCGTCGCTGTGGGGCAGGTCCAGCACGAAGTAGTGCACCTTGCGCTCCACACCGGCGATCACCGCCAACGCCTCCCCGAAATCGCACTGGGCGTGGCCCGGTGCATGGGACAACGGCACGAACATCTCCCGGACCCGCCGCCGGTGCTCCCTGACGTAGTCCTTGACTATGGTGTGCTGGCCGTCGAACCCGTACTCGTCCCGCAGCCGCTCGAAGATCCGCTTCGCGGTGTGGCGCTGCTTTCTGGGAACTCGGCCATCGGCTTCCAGGATCGCGTCAATTACGCCGGTGTAAGGCTCAAGCTTCGGCTTGCGCGGCGGGCTCTGCCGCGTGTAGCCCTGGGGCGTCGCATTGTCCAGCATCTTGCGCACCGTGTCCCGGTGCAGGTCGAACACCCGGGAAGCCTCCCGAACGCTCATCCCCTCCACCAGGCAGGCCCGCCGCACCCGAAAATACATCTCCACGTAAAACATCCATCGCACCTTCCACAGTCTGAATATCAGCACTATAGAAGGCACCAGGCGGTACAGTTTTCAACCGCCCAAACACGCCGGTCGAGCCGCCCACGCGGTACATTTTCTCTCCGCCCTTTACAACACTAGCGGAACCCACAGGCAGGTTCTGCTCGTCCGTCACGGTTGCCTGAATGATGGCAACCGTTGCTCCTAGGGTGCCATAGGCGAGCCAACCGCATAATAGCCCCGCCTTGGCGGCGGAGGGTAGCCATGTCCGGACTTGCCATAAATCGAAACTGCGTGATCTGTACCGCTTGATGAACTTGATTCGCAACCATGACCCTACAAGGGAAATCCCCGAGATAAAACCAATTAGGACCCAATACTTAGCCAAGGTTTTATCCTCGATCTCTCTAATTGACGCTTCATCCGACCTAGCCCCAGCTGTTGCCTGGGTCGACATACTACTCTCACGGAGTTCCGTCGGCTTGGCTTCTTCGCTTTGCATGCCTGCCGAAACAATATAGATACTGATGCCTACCATCCCCAACCAGATTATTACTGCTATTCCCAAATGCGGCAGCAGGCCGACGAACAGGGAAAATAAATCGGTGATCAAGATCCCCAAACGTTTCCAGATGCTCTTCTGTAGGGAGCGCCGGGCTACATGATTGGCCGTGTAGAGCGGCCATTTCCTAACTGACCTTGACATGATCAGGCCGCGATCCCCAGTTCCCGCAATCTGGCGACCAGGTATTCCTGCGGCCGGTCGCCCCTCATCCGGTTGCAGTGAGCGCACAAGAGCTGCAGGTTTTCGATGTTGTCCTGGCGACCGGCCCGCTGCGGGATGATGTGGTCAACTTCCAGAGTACGGAAAGGGAACTCGCTACGGCATCCATTGCACCGCCCTTCCTGTTGGCCGAAAAGCACGTGCTTGTTCTGGCGGTAGGGCACCGGGGCGTCGATGTCAGTGCGCCTGGGGGTGTCGGTGCGGGCCGTAACCAAGCGGTTGTAACAGGCGCCCATGGCTGCTCCAGGCGCATGTTGACTAGCTCGACGGCCTTGGGCGAGATGTCGATGCCGATCCAGCGCCGGCCCAGATTCTCGGCGGCAACGCAGGCGGTGGCGCAACCGCAGGCGGAGGGAGGCCAACCAAAAGGGGCTGGCTCAGAAAACTCTCCACACTTCTCCCAAATGAAAGCGCCGGGCCGTCGCCAGGCCGTGAATTTACCCTTGCCGACCTTTGTGCGGGGCCGGAGGCGTGGGTCTGCTTGGCCCGAGGGTCTGCGGTTTGGGAGGCGCGGATACTCTGAACATCGAATGCTCCTTGTGACAAGACTGCCCTTGTATTGTACTGCCCCTCGTCAGCTCCGCATACTTTCGCTGCTGGACGTAACTGTTCACGTTTGAGGGGACGGGAGCGATTTGCAGTGGAAATTCCGTGCTTGGTTGTCCCTCCACAAGAGGCCGAATAGTCCCCAGATCCCCGCAAGTCTTGTATGTTGAATGAGGACTTCACAGAGGTGGAGTGGGTGCGGCAGACCGATCAAGTCTTGGTCATCAAAGACCGTTGTTCAGCGAGGGTCGCCGCACCCGTCCCCAAAGAGCCCGAACAGTTGCCTGGGCCGAATCGAGCCCGCATCGTGCAAGAACGGGCCAGTACTCCACTGGGACTTCATAGGAGGCAAGCATGGGGCAAGAAGGAATCTACGTAGGCATTGGGTAGTGTCCCGTCAATAGGTGTAAAAGCGCGTCATCCCTTTTGATGTTGATCAGGCTGCTGCGTCCAGCATGTTGGGTTCCGGCAGTGCCTCGTTGCCGGCGGCGTTGGGGATGGTGAGGTAGCGGCGGGCTTCGGCCCATTCGTCGTGTTGCTCGGCCAGCACCGCGCCCACCAGGCGCCGCGCCGATAGCCGGTTGGGGAAGATGCCCACCACGTCAGTGCGGCGACGGATCTCCCGGTTCAGCCGTTCCTGCGGGTTGTTGGACCACAGCTTCTGCCAGTGGGCCACTGGGAAGGCCGTGCAGGCCAGGATGTCCGGCGCGGCATCCGCCAGCAGCTCGGCCACCTGGGCAAAGGGCTCCCGGAGTTGTTCCACCACTCGGTCCAATTGGCCGTGGACCTCGGCGGGAGACAGTTGCTGGTAGATGGTGCGCACCATGGTGGCCACGCCGGCCCTTCGACAAGCTCAGGAGGGCACGCTTGGGCACTCGGGTGAGCAGGTTGGCCATGAAGTGGGTGCGGCAGCGCTGCCAGCTGGCCCCAGTGAACACCGCGGCGATGGCGTTCTTCAGCCCCTGGTGAGCATCGGAGGTTACCAGCTCCACCCCGCTGAGGCCCCGAGCGGTCAGAGACCGCAGGAAGGCCAGCCAGAAGGCGCCGTCCTCGCTGGCGCCCACGTCCATACCCAGGATCTCACGCTGCCCTTCGGCATTGACCCCCGTCGCCACCACCACGCAGACGTTGACGATGCGACCGCCCTCCCGAACCTTCTGGGTCAGGCCGTCCAGCCACACGTAGGGGTAGGGACCATCGTCCAGGGGCCGACCCAGGAAACTCTCCACCACTTCGTCCAGTTGCTCGCAGATGCGCGACACCTGGCTGCTGGAGATGCCGTCGCAACCCAGGGCCTTGATCAGATCGTCCACCCGCCGAGTGGACACGCCTTCTACATAGGCTTGCTGGATGACGGCCAGCAGGGCTTTCTCGCTGCGCCGCCGCGGTTCCAGCAAGCTGGGGAAGTAGCTGCCTTCCCGCAGCTTGGGAATATGCAACTCCATGGTGCCGACCCGGGTGTCCCAGGTGCGGTTGCGGTAGCCGTTGCGGTAGGTGACCCGCTCCGGGCTGCGTTCGCCGTGCTGGGCGCCGATCTGGGCGGAAACCTCGGCGTCCATGATGCCGTCCACCAGGACCCTCAGTGCTTCCCGCAGCAAGTCCACGTCTCCGTCCATACCGCGCTTGCGTAATAATTCCAAAAGATCCATTCTTTGCTTGACCACCGTCGTTCTCCTTGTTCAGGTCTGGCATTTCCGATCAAGGATGACGCGGTGGTCAGCGTTTTGCCAACCGCCTAACTCTTACACCACTTCCTGGGACTCTACTGGATCAGCACCGGGCGTTGCGCGCTGCAGAACGGCGGGCGGCCCAACTCGCCTACTAAACCAATACCAAGGTGGGATGTGCATTTCGGGGAGATTGACGATGACCGAAAGGACTCCACGGCACCTCATATCACCTTTAGGCCCCAACTGGGTGGGCACCGATAGTGCGGTCTAGCGATATGTACATTTCACCTTGGCTTTGGTTTAGTTGGTGCCCATTTCCGATGCTCCGGACTACGCCACCAACGTATCTCCCAGCACGCCAATTGCTGCGTGACGACCATGGTTAGTGAGGAGCAGGTCCAAGTCCTACCGTTCTCGCCGGGCATTTCGGGGAATACCGAAAAGACGCAGGCTATCTCGTCACATTTCGGACTATCAGAGACGCCCCTTACCGAGTACCCACCGATTAACAGACTCTACATTCTGTAGCCGTTGCAACTTCTGGAGGTAGGCCGGAAGTGAGCGGCTTACCAGCGGCCTGTACATGGCCCTTGGTTTCCGTGAAGGCGTTGACACGCCAATCTCCCAGGGCACCCACCATGAGCCTTGGGTTTCGTCAGAGACAACGATTACCATGGTATCTGCGTTTCTGATGGCTTCCATCAGTGCGTCGTCTAGTACCGTTGCCAGGTAGATTTGTAAGAATATAAGAAAGCAGCCATACTGGGGCATGATCTTTGTGTGAGGAAGTGCCCAGCCATGGCTGCCATCAAGTATAAAGTAGAGTTGACCGAGGCCGAACGCTCCCGTCTCAATGAGGTGTCCCAGCGAGGCAAGGCGTCAGTGCGCACCGTGAAGCGTGCGCTGTCGCTGCTCAAGGCTGACCAGGGGCTTCGGGACCGTGAGATAGCCGATGTGCTGTTGGTCAACGCGGCCACGGTCGCCAGAGCGCGGAAGCGGTACGTGGAGGAAGGACTTGAGGCCGCCATCAATGACCGACCGCGGCCGGGCCAGGAGCGCAAGCTGGACGGCAAGCAGGAAGCGCACCTGATCGCCTTCGCGTGCAGCGCCGCGCCCGAAGGGCACACGCACTGGACACTCCAGTTGTTGGCCGACCAGGTGGTGGAGTTGGAGTTTGCCGAGAGCATCTCCCTGGAGACGGTGCGCCAGATACTCAAAAAAACGAACTCAAGCCCTGGCAGAAGAAAGAGTGGTGTATCCCCAAGGTGAGCGGGGAGTTCGTGGCGCGGATGGAGGACGTGCTGGACCTGTACCAACCGGAGTACAATCCGGAGCGTCCGGTAGTGTGTTTCGACGAGACCTCCAGGCAATTGACTGGGGAGGTGCGTCCGCCCATCGAGGCTGCCCCCGGACGGGTGGCACGCTATGACACCGAGTACCAGCGAAACGGGACCCGGAACCTGTTCATGATCTGCGAGCCGAAGGGTGGATGGAGACATGTGGAGGTGACCGAGCGCCGCACTGCCGTGGACTTCGCGCACCAGATGCGGTGGCTGGTGGACGAGGCCTACCCTGATGCCGAGGTGGTCAGGCTGGTACTGGACAACCTCAACACCCACAAGCTCGGCTCGCTCTACGAAGCATTTGAGCCGTGCGAAGCTCGGCGCATCGCCCAACGCCTCGAGTTTCATTACACTCCTACGCATGGCAGCTGGCTGAACATGGCTGAGATCGAGTTGAGCGTCTTCCGCAGAGGGTGTCTGAACCGCCGTATCAGCGATGAGCCGGAGCTGCGGCGAGAGGTTGCGGCGCTCGAACGCGAGCGCAACGCAGCAAAATCAGCCATAGACTGGCGGTTTACCACCCAAGATGCTCGCCGTAAGCTCCAGCATATCTACCCTACAAAACCAGATTGACACGGTACTAAACCGAAGACAAGGTGGGACCTACATTGGTGGGGCGGAGAAAATCGGCTTGTGCGCTGCCGATTAGTTCATCCGCTTGTGCTTGCAGCATGGTCCGGCATCGTCGCTTGACTGCTTCGCGTCGACTGGACAGGCGGGTGAAAAAGTCGCCCACCTGCTCTTGCACTGCGGCCTTGGTGCCCAGGCACCGGTTGGCGGTCGCCTCCTGACGTGCCCAGCCCCAAATGGCCTCGTCAGCGTTGAAATCGGGACTGTAGCTGGGCAGATTCACCAGGTGCAGGTTCAAGCCGGGCGCGGTCAGATAAGCCCTTATTGCGTCGCCCCGATGGGCTGGCGAATTGTCCCAGATCACCGTCAGTGGTTCGGCATGTCGCGCCCGCAGTTGTCGCAGGAAGGCAGCCGAGGTGGCGGAGTTGCTGTTGCCCTCCAGTTCCATCACCTCCACCTCACCGGTCTCCAGACACACCGCCGAGTAGTAGCTGACTTTCTCCCCGCGGCGTGGGCTGGTAGAGTCCACCAGCGCCGGCTCTCCTTTCAATACCCACTTGCCCCGCAGATCGGCATCCGCCCGAAAGTGGGCCTCGTCGGCAAAGAATATCTTGGCACCACTGCGTCGGGCCGACGCAGTCAGCGCGGCGTACTCCACCACGAAGGCTTCCCGCCGTACCGGGTCCGCCTTGACCAACCGCTTCTTGGGGCGTTTCAGCACAAACCCCAACCGGTGCAGATAGTTCAGGCAACTGCTCCGGCTCAGCGACAACCCGAAGTGGTCCGACACAAATTGCCGCACCGCCTTCCAGTTCCAGTTGGATAGGTCGATGCCGGCTTGCGATGGCGACCCCGGCACCGCCGCCTTCAATTCGGCCTGCTGATCCCCGCTCAGCGCGGGGGGGAACCTCCCGACTGCTCAAAAGACAGCGCCCTCGGACCGCCTTCCGCAAATGCCGTGGTCCATTGGCCAATGGTGTGGGCATCCCTGTCCAACGCCCGGGCTACCGCCGCGGCCGTCCAACCCTGCGCCAGCAACCATAGCGCGTGCCAGCGTTCCCGCTCCCGTGGCGTCGGCGCCCGGTACATCCGTCGCCGCGCCTCAGCCTCATCGATCCGCCACCGCTCCAACAGCGCCCCCATCTCATCCATGCCCAACAGCAACCCCCACCATGATTTGCTCACCGACTAACTCAACCGCCCTCATTCTAACCAATGCTGATGTGGGTTTCACCTTGGCTTCGGTTTAGTAGGTCTGGGCTGTCCCCAAGCGGGAACATCGCCCCTGGTTCCCCTACCGCCGTATCCCCCTCCTCATCCGCCCCAGACGCTTCCTGTTGGTCTTGGCAATCCCACTGCCCGCACTGTACCCGCCCACCTTCCGCCCTGCTCCAGCCTTACGCTTTGGCTTTGGCGGCGATGAGACGGATGACGGCGCATTGTATCCCTTGCGCCGCATCCCCTTGATTACCCGTTGCCGTGCCATCCCCATACCCACCTCCGATGTACTGGTGTCCTAACCCTAGCCACCGTCAAGAACCGTGCGATCTGCTCATTCTTGACGATGGCGTTCAGCTCGGAATGAGCCGGCTACTTCGTCCTCCTGCTCGGTAGTTTGGGCTTCTTACGCTTCTTGGCGCTGGTGGGCGTGGGCTGTTTCCCGTCCGTGGACGATGCCTGCTGTAACTTCTTCAACAGGTCGTTGTTGCCCTTGCCCCTGTATCCTTTCGCCATAGTTCACCTCCTCGGTGTCGTGCTTGTGGTAGTCCGATGCTTCGGGCTGGGGACTGAATACCCGCCCTTTGTGCTTTGGCTTTGCGGTTCGCTTGGCCATATCAGTAATCATCCGGGTCGGGTCGCCGTGTCGGGCGTGGGTTGTCCACGTACTGCTCCCATTCAGCAGGAATGTCCCGTACCACCGAACCTTCGGGCTGACCGGGTTCGCAGGGCTGTCTCCTGTATGCCCAAAGGAGGTAAGGCTTGGTGCCGAACCTCGCCCCATACCTGTTTTCAAGTTTGGCTGTGTGGACGGTACACATCGGCGGCGGTATCTTCGTGGGCGCTACGCCGCTGTACTGCCGCCATTCAGCCGGCATATCCTCGGGTCTGGCATAGGTTCCAGGGTCATCTCCATCCCTGCAAGGTTCCCGCTCAATTTCTCGCCACGAGATGTGCCTGTAACCATCCTCACCAACGGGGTAGGACAGTATAGGCTGGTTGTACTTGCACCAGCCCTGTTCAGGCGTGGGCACATACGCCGCCCAAGCCGCCTGTATCTTCTCGTGCTTGAGGTTGGCGCTGTTCCTCGCCAGTTTCCCGTATAACTCCAACTCCGCCACCGAGCGCAGATGCAGGTTGTAGTAGGCGAGTGGTTCACCTGTGGATCGGGCGCAGTCCTCGGTTGCCCACCGGTTCAGTTTGGCGGCGTATTGCAGGTAGGCGACTGTGGTGTAGTTCAACAGCGAACCAGGTGGAGCCGCACGAGTTACTTCTGGCTCGGCTGATACGCCAGTGGGTCCACGCTCGCATACGGCATCAGGGTCGGGAAAGCCCATATAGGTCGGTTCAGGGAGTGCCGGCGCATCTGCAACAGGTTCGGTCGGTTCAGGGATTGGTTCGGGCGCAGATACAGGTTCAGACGTTGACTGTTGGGCGATGATGGTGGCAAGGGCGGACTCCACCACGAAAGCGGCAGTTTCCGCCTCAGTGGGCAACGGCGCCGATGGCGAGCACGATGTAAAAGCGTACACGGCTACGCCGCCGGCAAGTATCGTCAGTAGCCCAACGACAAGTAGTCGTATCATCAATCAGCCCCCTGCATTGCGACCGCACGGGTTCCCATCGCCGCCCGAACCGTAGCCCGGTCCGCCCGCCATTCCACCCTTGTCCCGCGTCAACTATATTTGCCGGTTGGCGTCAATCAGTTTTGCCGGTTCACCTCCTCGGCGTGGCCCCGTTGCTGGGCTGCGTTGGTGCGGTAGCTGGGGACGTCAAACTCCAGGATGACGGAGTGATGGACCACCCGGTCGATTGCCGCGGCGGTGGCCATGGGGTTGGCGAAGATGCGTTCCCACTCCGAGAAGACCAGGTTTGACGTGATGCCCAGCGACCTCCGTTCGTAGCGTTCGGCGATGAGTGTGAAGAGGACCTCGGACTCCTCGGCGCCCTGGGGCAGGTAACCCAGGTCGTCGAGGAGCAGGAAGTCGAAGTTGTCCAGCTTGCGCAGCTGGCGGGGTAGGTCCAGATCGCGCTTGGCGGCGAGGAGCTCCTGCACCAGACGGTAGGCCGGTGCGAAGAGGACGGAGTGGCCGGCTTCCACCAGGCGGTGGCCAGGGCGCACAGGGCGTGGGTCTTGCCGGTGCCGGGCAGCCCGAAGGCCAGGACGTTGATGCCGCGCTCGACAAAGCTGCCCTGGGCCAGATGATCCAGTTGCTGCCTCATGGGCAGGGGTATGCGGTGGTGCTCGAAGGTTTCCCAGGTCTTGCCAGAGGGGAGCCGGGACTCCCGGCGCAGCCGGTTGATGCGCCGGTGGCGGCGATCCTCGGCTTCCTGTTCCAGTACCTCCAGGAAAGTTGCCAGGGCATCGCCGTGTCCAGCGGCGGTGAAACGAGCCACCGACTGGGCCCCCATGGTGGGCAGCTTGAATTGGCCGCACAGCTGGCCGATGCGGTCCTGCATCACGCTGGTGTCCGTCATGCGCACACCCCCGCCGCCGCCAGGCTGACCGTGAGCAGGCGGTCGTAGATTTTCAGATCCGGCTTCCCAGACCAGACCAGCACCGGAGCTTCGGGCACCTTGGGCTCGGCCAGGTCCCGCACCTCGGCGTAGTCGAAGGACTCACCCGCCTCCAGCAGCAGCGACAGCGCGCTGTCCACCGTGGCTTCCATGGTGGTCGCCGCCAGGTGCAGGATCCGCACGTACTCCACGTCGGCACGCTCCCCGCGCCACTGCCGCAGCGCGTCGTAGGTCAGCCGGAAGTGCATGGTGGGAAACAGCTGCTCTCTGAAACGGTAGCGGGCGAAGGCACCAGGCTTGCGCACCAGCGACCCAATGACGTGGCGGTAATTGACGTTGGCTTCCCCCTCGCCACGCACCCGCTCCATCCGTTCCACCAGGTGGCCCTTGTAGTACACTTCCACCCAGTCGGCGTACAGACGGATCTGCACTTCCTTACCGATGAGACGGGAGGGGACGCTGTAGCTATGTCCCGCTACCTGGATGGTGCACCACCGGCGCACCTTGGACTGGTAGTTGGCGTATTCCGGCACCGGGGCTGGGGGCAGGGGCCCCAGGCAAGCCATTTCCTGCTCCAGCTTCCCCTGTACCAGGCGATTGCGTCTCTCCACCATCTGCCGGACGAAGCTGGCGTAGTCGTCGACAGTGTCAAAATCGCGGCTGCCCCGCAGCATCAGGGCCTGGTCGATGGCGTCCTTGAGGCGGTAGTGGGCGTGCTCGGCGACGCCGTTTTCATGGCTCTGGCCGGGATTGATGCGGGTGGAGCGGAGGCCGTAGTGGTCCAGCAGGGCGGCGTAATTGTCGTTAAGAGCGCGGCCGCGGCTGCTGCGCAATTCGTGGGTGGCAGCCGAGGTATTGTCGCTGCGCACCACCTGGGGGACGCCGCCCAGGGTCCAGAGGGCATTCTGCAATCCCTGCTGCAAGGCCAGGAAGGTCTCGCCGGCGGCGACCTCAGCGTAGCGCCATCCCGAGTGGCTGAGTATCAGCTGGAACAGCAGGTGGGGGTAGGGCTGGCCCGCGATGGACACCCTGAGTTCCCCGCAGTGGGTGAAGTCGAACTGGGCTTCGCGTCCCGGCGGATGCTCCTGGGGGAAGTACACTTCCCGATCCGGACCATGCAGCGCCCTCCAATCCTGCAATCGTCGTTGCAGGGTCCGCAGCTGGGACGCGCTGAACCGCCCGGGATGCTGCTCGGCCTCCTGAGCTTGTCGAAGGGCAGTCGATAATTGTCGTTGCCTTCAGCTTGCCCGTCGGATCATTCCGCAGCAGCGGCTCAATCTCATCCTCCCACACCCCGTCGAAGGGGTCGGGCCGGGTGCGCCACCGATGCTCCGGTTTCGCCTGCGACGGCAATGGCCCACTCTGCCACTTGCGCGCTGAACGCACGCTCATCCCAGCCTTGGCCGCTGCCGTTTCTTGTGTCTTGCCTTCCATACGTTTCTGCCTCAATAGCCTGGTTTGTCGGTCTGTAATCAACGGTACCTCCGTACCGAATGATTACCCCATATCGACCGGCAAAAATAGTCGACGTTACCGGCAGGACTAATTGTCGTCTATCACCAGTGCAATGGTCTTGGACGACGTGGTTCAGGTGGATTGTGCAGCAGGGTGTGGCCACCGGCTTTACTCTGACCTGGGACCGCTGGAATGCCCGTGCCACTGGCCGCCGGCGAAGGCGGCGCAAGTCGCCCGGGCTCTGGAACGAAGTTAATCTCGTGGCGTAGTCGGTGTGGCTAAACTCGCGGTGGGTTGTGGTTGAGGTTGGGGAAGTTCGCGGTCGTGTACTCGGTTGCTTCGGCGATAGCGTCGGCCTCGCTGGCGTATAACTTCTCGCAGAAACCGCAATCGGGGTTTTTGGCTAAAAGCCTTTTTTATCCGCTGCGACACTCATCTTGTCGGTGGATTGGGGATTAGTCGCATGAGTCACGCCGGGAGGTGCGAACCGAAACGGTGAACATTTCGGTCTCGCTTTCGAACAATGTCGTGTGGTTGGTTAATGCCACCCGTGTGTGGCCGCGTGCAAACTCCGACCGCCACGGGTAGTAGTCAATACTTGGGCAGAGTTCCCATGCCGGCGGAAGGTGTGAGATATAAAACTCTTTCACTTCGTTTCGGGAGTAACCGTTGAGTGAAAATCGTGCCCGCGTGATCCAGCCGTCGGGCGGAAACAGTTGAGCTATGAGTAAATCGGCGCGTCCGTACCCGTTTGAATCAATGCTGATTAATTGGGCGTTTGGAAGAACCGGTAGTGATTTCAGGACCCGTCGGTTTTGGTCGATTTCCCACCATCCGAACCAGACGGTTCCCACTAGGGACACAATGGCGGTCAAAACCACGATTGCCGCAAGAATTGAAAGGGTCAACTTCCTAGTCAACCTCGGTTTGGTATCCGTCATTCTCTGAGCACTCCTCTCATGTTGCTGGTCCGTACTGTCTGGGGAAAGTATATGAGCTGTACCACTGCCCGCTTGGTCGGGGGATGGCGTTGGACGACGTCGTGCAGGTGGAGTGTGCCGCCGGGTGTGGCCACCGGCTTTACTCCGACCGGGGCGCGTTGGAATGTCCTTGCCACTGGCCACCGGCGAAGGTGGTCAGGGTCTCCCGTGCGCTGCAACCGCGGTAGGCCGGCGGCGCCGGTTTTGGATGTACCTGAACCGGCTGCCGAAAGCTGGTGCGAGTTTTGTACCTCGCGCGCTTCCGGACCGGTTGAAAGCGATGTCGAGGAGGTCGCCGTGGCTGCTGCTGCTGGCGTTTCCGGACGAAAAGGAGCTGAGATGCGGTTGGGAAAAAAATCAGTGCCGCTCCCTGGCTCTGATGTGCGGACTACTGAATGATGTCCGCTCGGGATCACCTGATTCTGAGGGCCGAGGCGGTCTGGAACTTCCAGCCGCGGGTGCTGCCGCCACCGCGTCCCTGGTGGAGACTCTGGGGGAATGACGCTACGACGGAGCTGCCCGCCATTGTGGCGGACTTACGCAACCTGCCGACTCGTTAGCCGGCGTGCGCCGCTGGCGACTGATGCGTCGGGGTCTCGAAGCGTGCATCTGGTCAGTGCAAACTCGCGGGTGCATAGGCTTTAGTCGGATATACCGGTCTGCAAACACGGGACTGACTTTGAACCGCTGAGAAGCGGCGACGGCTCTGGTAGTCGTGGCGCTACGAGTGACATTTGAGCCGATTTTGTTGCGTGGCTTCGATTAGCAGTTGCCATCTACGGACAAGCGCTTCCGGCCAACTTCACGGTCTCTAGACCCTGCTCCGCTCGTTCCTGCAAGCTTCCCAAGCCTGAGAGTTCGGTCACGGTGTCGGGGTCGTCTCTGCGGTATTGCCGGACGTAATCTCGTGCCGCAGTCAACTGGTCTTCCCATTGTGGCCGTAGGAAACAAATCTGGTCCAATTCGGTTCTGTCAATCACTCTATCGTCGTTGAAAGAGTCCATTTTGTCCAAAAACGCGAAGACATTAGCGTGGTGAACTTGTCGCTCCTGCCAACGGGCCTCTTCCGCGTCCAATGTTGCCTCACGCTCTGGAGTTGCAGTGGCCCAGCCCAGAATGTCCATCACCTGTAGCCATCGCTCGTCGCTGACCTGGTGGGAGCCGTCCCCATCTAAGAATTGAAACACCTGTTGATACCCCGGGTTTTCGAGGGAGACAATGATCATCGGTCTGTCGGCGGCGTTGACGTAAATGCTTCTACCCTGAGGCACCAGCTCCGCATCTTCCGCATCTGGTTCGCCTCCAGTGGCGCCGCACGCCAACAAACCCACGACCACCAGAACCGCGACGCTGATCCCCACAATCGATCCGTACATTCGCTTTTTCTCCCCAAGGGGTCCCGGTCCGCGGCGATTTTCATGGTCCATTGGTTGAGGTCCCTGTACATTGACAGCAGTTTAATTGCATGCCGGCAGCAATCAGCCCACCATACCAACACCAGCCGGCCAGCAAACGGGCCGGCCCAACTAGGCCGAAGACAGGAAAAGGAGTTGCCATGGCGTTCGCACAAGCGTATCGAGAGTTGGAAGGAAAATTCAAGGCCATGGTTGACAAAGACAAACATAGCCACGGCATTGAGAGCGTTTTCCTGCCCAACGTCAAGCCGACCGGCCAGGTAGATTACGTCCTCGTAGGCATGGAACCAGGGCTTAGACGGCCTGAGGGTCGTTTCGCCGGGGAACCGGGCTGAGAAAGACAAACTCAACACTTTACTCGGAGGAAATTACATTGGTAGTGCAAGGAATCGAACAAACCCCTTGGTGGCACCGCTGGAAGGGCGTTGCAATCGCCGGCGTTGCCGGTATCGCTGTGGCGGTGGCTGTCGCTGCCATCGCGCTGTGGCCGGCCGCTTCGTCGGCGCAAGAAGGGACGCCCACGGCGACACCCACGCAAACTCCTAGCCCCACGGCGACGCCCACGCCTCTCGACCAGCTCACTGAAAGGGTGGTCAGTACCGAAACCCAACTGACCACGCTGACCGGCCGGGTCGACCAGTTGTCCCAACTTCACGTTCAGCCGGGCATCATCACCTGGGACTGCTCAATTCTCCAGTCAGTGCAAGCCCGCTCGTATGACGGGAAGGTTAGTGAGAGTGAAATCCATAATCACGTACAAAACCTGAACTTGATGCTCGGTTCCTATCCCCTGTCTGACATTGGCATCCAGGCCATTGCCACGGACTGCAGCCTGACCCTGAACTGATGGGCAGGGGGCAGGGGATACTTTTGACCGGTTGCTGACGGGACACCCATCGCCGCCCCCGCTGATGCTGGATCCGGGAGAGAACGGCGCTTACGGAGATTCTCATGAAACTGATCGTCATCACAGTGAGCTGCCTGATGGCAGCGTCAATTGCCATCGGCTGCGGCGGCCCGAGCGACGAAGAGGTCCAGGCGAAAGCGTACGAAGTTTTGGGGCGGGCGACGCCCATGATGCTGGCCGCCGCATTCAACTTTAACGAGGAGTGTCAGAAAATCGTCAATAGTTTTGACCTGGGCGAAGCATTGGACGAGGACAGCAAAAGCCAGATGAGCAACGGCGAAGTGATGGCCGAGCTGGAGAAGGTGGAAAAGCAGGTGGACGAATTTGAGGCCCAACTTATCGAGGCCGAGTGCATCGATGGTTAATGAACAGTCCACGAAGGACGACGTGATCAAAATAATCATCCCAGAGGGGAAAGCGGTGGACGCTAAGACGGTAGTGTCCCGTCAAGAGGTGTAAAAGCGCGTCATCCCTTTTGATGTTGATCAGGCCGCTGCTTCCAGCATGTTGGGCTCCGGCAGTGCCTCGTTGCCGGCGGCGTTGGGGATGGTGAGGTAGCGGCGGGCTTCGGCCCATTCGTCATGCTGTTCGGCCAGCACCGCGCCCACCAGGCGCCGTGCCGACAGCCGGTTGGGGAAGATGCCCACCACGTCCCCTTTCGGGGGCAGGCTCTGCGGCGCCTTATCTCTCGGTTCAGCCGTTCCTGCGGGTTGTTGGACCACAGCTTCTGCCAGTGGGCCACTGGGAAGGCCGTGCAGGCCAGGATGTCCGGCGCGGCGTCCGCCAGCAGCTCGGCCACTTGGGGAAAGGGCTCCCTGAGTTGTTCCACCACTCGGTCCAGTTGGCCGTGGACCTCTGCGGGAGACAGTTGCTGGTAGATGGTGCGCACCATGGTGGCCACGCCGGCCCTTCGACAAGCTCAGGAGGGCGCGCTTGGGCACTCGGGTGAGCAGGTTGGCCATGAAGTGGGTGCGGCAGCGCTGCCAGCTGGCCCCAGTGAACACCGCAGCGATGGCGTTCTTCAGCCCCTGGTGGGCATCGGAGGTTACCAGCTCCACCCCGCTGAGGCCCCGAGCGGTCAGCGACCGCAGGAAGGCCAGCCAGAAGGCGCCGTCCTCGCTGGCGCCCACGTCCATGCCCAGGATCTCACGCTGCCCTTCGGCATTGACCCCCGTCGCCACCACCACGCAGACGTTGACGATGCGACCGCCCTCCCGAACCTTCTGGGTCAGGCCGTCCAGCCACACGTAGGGGTAGGGACCACCGTCCAGGGGCCGACCCAGGAAACTCTCCACCACTTCGTCCAGTTGCTGGCAGATGCGCGACACCTGGCTGCTGGAGATGCCGTCGCAACCCAGGGCCTTGATCAGATCGTCCACCCGCCGAGTGGACACGCCCTCCACGCCTGTCCTGAGCCTGCCGAAGGGTAGGCTTGCTGGATGACGGCCAGCAGGGCTTTCTCGCTGCGCCGCCGCGGTTCCAGCAGGCTGGGGAAGTAGCTGCCTTCCCGCAGCTTGGGAATGTGCAACTCCATTGATATTGAGCTCGGTGGTGCCCACCCGGGTATCCCAGGTGCGGTTGCGGTAGCCGTTGCGGTAGGTGACCCGCTCCGGGCTGCGTTCGCCGTGCTGGGCGCCGATCTGGGCGGAAACCTCGGCGTCCATGATGCCGTCCACCAGGACCCGCAGGGCTTCCCGCAGCAAGTCCACGTCTCCGTCCATACCACGCTTGCGTAATAATTCCAAAAGATCCATTCTTTGCTTGACCACCGTCGTTCTCCTTGGTTGGGTTGTTGTGATTCCACAAGGATGACGCGGTGGTCAGCGTTTTGCCAACCGCCTAACTCTTACACCACTTCCTGGGACTCTACTGCCCTCGTTCGATTACGTTGCGAGTGAGAGAGGTTGTAGACTTGATCATAGACTTGCCGGCCCAGCCTGCTGAAATTAATGACGCTACCCCGTGCAGATCAGGCTGATTGTTTACTCAGAATCACCCTTGATGCCAAGCACACCCCCAAGCTGGTAGTGACTCAGTTTGAAATGGGGTATCAGAAAATCGGATAGTAACCCAGCTACGCCTACCATCCAAATCAAGGCTCAGCCAACTTACCGACCGAACGACAACCGAATTCGCCGCAACGTTACCGTTGCCGTCCTTCGGCATCCAGTTTTAGTACACTCGCCAGGCGCGCTTGACGGCACCCGGCTCAGCCAACTCCCCGAACCGAACGTCTACCCGAAGTGCGAATCACCTTACTGAAACACGAAACGCCAGCGTCAACCGCACCCCGACGTGGACCAATCGCGAAATGACTGGACCATAGACCAAGAGGCCCAATAGGAGCCGTAGTCAAAGTCAACACCCACTGCCCAAGGAACAAAAGCTGCAAACGCTCAATCAGCAAGCCATCATTCCAACAACCACCGCTACGGTGCCCGAGGCAGGCCAGCAAACCACCGGCGGCAGAGGAACCATCACCATGACGAACTTGCTCAAATATGATCCAAGCGCGCTCGACATCGCACGCACCATGGTAGCCATCATCTCTCCCGACGACGCCTTCCTGTTCGGATCACGCGCACGCGGGGACTGGACGAACCAATCCGACATCGACGTCCTCACAATTGCGGAACAACACCGGGACACCAGAGCCAAATATCAACAAGCCCTCCAGACCGGCCAAGCCATGGCAACCGAAATCTACGGAAGACCGGTCAAGATCGACCTAGTACGCTACAGCCTGCAAGACTTCGAATACTACCGTCAGGCCAGAACCCACTTGACACACTCGGCACTCAAGGAAGGGATCAACATGAGTGGGGAAGCAACCGGATACGGAAACCAGTACCCTGACACAGAACCCAACAACTGGCCGGACATCGAGCAACGATTCACCAATTACCAACGCCAGATCCTGGCTGCCGAGAACAATCTAGAAGCCGGTCTCGGGTATGAAGAAGTAGGATTCCACTTCCAGAGGGCCCTCGAAAACGCCATGAAAGGCTTCCTATCCTATATGGACTACGAAGATGGCCAAGACAACGCGTGGATACGTAGTCACAGCATCAGCGACCTCCAAGAAGTGATACGGACCTTCCCTGAAGGACAAGCGGCTCTCGGAACAAACGACTTCACGTTCCTGAACGACTACGCAATCGATATCCCGTACGAAGGGGTACAAGACCCCCTGCCCGACGAGGCAGAAGTCCTGCGGAGAATCATGGAAACCGTCGACAACATGATGCGGTTCATCGAACAGGACTCTGGCACCGAACTCTCCAGATACCAACCTCCAGGACCACGCAACTGACTCCAGCAGGCAACCAACGACCAGCGTATGGTCGCCTGTAGAACTACTGGGAGCGCAGATTCCCAGCGCCAGAGCACTTTCTGTGCCAAGAACCACACAAGCGACGGCTACCATGTCTCCCTCCTGTGATTCACGCTCCACCACATCAGGAAAGGCACCATTCCCAAATGCCGACAGCCAGCACAGGTACTATAGGATTCTCTGATACCCCATTTCAAACTGCGTCACTACCCCCAAGCTCTGGGAGGGCAGTTGCGGTGTCGCGGATCAAGAGGCAGTTGACGTCAGTCGGAAGGATTGGTGAGAATATCATCGGATTTGGGAAGGAAGACGGAGCGCGGAGTAAGCCAATGACCACTGCCAGCATTCCGGAACTGCGGAAAGCGCACGCCCGGACCCGGGCGCAATTGGCCAGAGCGGCCGTACGGTACGGCAAACGGGCACTGGCCGGTCGTGGGTCCGGCGAGGACGGTCCGCCTTCGGACCAAGAAGTAGCGCTGCTGCGGGAGCTGTTGGCTGCCGCCGAGGCCATGACAGCGGCGGCGAGGGAACACCGGGCCGCCGCCAACTGGCAACCACAGCAACAGCCCTGGGCCGGTGTCGCCGGAGCCAACCCCGACCCATTGTCGGGGTTGTGGTGGGCGGCGTTCCGGCTGGACACGGCCCAGGCCGCTGGGGATCCGGCGGCGACCATCGAGGCTGGGAAGGCATTGCAGAAGGCGGCGATCGTTGTCTGCGAAGTGGACCGCACCGGCTGCGTCCGGGCCGGCAAGGCGGCTGACGATGCCGGCAACCCGGCCGCGGATTCCGGCTGATTGCCGGGTCGGCGACGAACCGGGTAGGTGTTAGGTGTAATGACGCTACCGGGTAGATTGAGGGTGCATCCATACTCAGCGACGCTCTGTACCGGGGATAACCGAGGGCGTCGAGTCGGCAGTTGAGGACTGGGAAAATGCCCACCGACGACGGCGCGGCGAGATGCGGCGTCCGGCGTCGCTAGCGCCACGCTGGCCGGTTGCCATCCGTCCATGTCAGGCCCGTCACCGATCCCCTCCGCTCTCGCCAGTAGTCATGGGTCCATCCGACCGGTTGCGCGACTCAGGGGGCGGTTGGCGCCGAGCATGGTCGCGGTCTAGTATTACAACGACTGTTCAAGGAGGGATGTGCGGGGACGCGCGAAGGGCGGCGCGCCGCTTGGCATGAGAGCGTCTGGCCCGTTCGTTGCATTCTTGGGTCTGCTCCAGCCACCGCATCAACTCAGCCGGCCCGAACCGTTCCCGGGGCAGCATCTCCCTGACCACCCGGTAGACCTGCGGTCTCGTGATCTGGGGCATCTTTTTCCCCCCAAGCCTGTTGCAGACTCAGGAGAAACGCTCCGCCCAGCAGGCACAGGGCCACGTGATGATGCCAGCCCGCCCAGGTGCGGGTCTCGTACTCATCCAGCCCCACATCGCTTTTTTCCGTCTCGAACTCGGTTTCAATGCGCCACCGCGACCCTCCCACGTAGGCCAGGGTCTCCAGGGAAGTGTCCTCCGGGGCGTTGGACAGGTAGTAGCGGGGCTCGCTGCCGTCCCGGTTCCGGCGGTAGACGGCCCAGTGGATTTCGCCAGGCTTCCGCTTACTGGTCGACCGCACCCGCTGGGCGCTGAACTGGTAGCTGCGGGGACCCTGGCTTCCCTCCGCCACCGTAATCTCCCGCCAGGCCTCCTCCGGCAATTCGTCACTGCGCTCCACCATGGTGCGCCGCTGCCCGCCCTTGAGCCTGGGTTTGCGGGGACGCCCGATCCCCTGATACTCCGGACTGGTCCAAGCTGGCTCCAGCGGCCAGACCGTGGTGCCGCCGGGGACGTCCAGCACGTAGCGCATCCCCAGAGCCGCCAGTCCCTCGCGGAAGGACGGCGACATCCCGAAGGCGTCGTCCCCGGCAACCCAGCCGGCTTTCAGATGCCCCCGCTCCAAGGCCCGCGCCAGCATCTCCAACGCCAACTTGGTTTTCGACCGGTAGCCCTGCCTCTCCTCCAGCACCCCCGCCGCCGCACAGCGGTCGGTGTCCGAGGTCCAGCTCTCCGGCAGATAAAGCCGTTTGTCCACCAGGGCACGCCCCAGTGGGCTGACGTAGGCCAGGAACATTCCAGCCTGGCAGTTGGCCACCTTGCCCAGGCTCCCGCAGTACTGCCGGGCCACTCCCACTGACTTCCTGCCCTGCTTGGGGAAGTCGCTGCCGTCCAGCACCCACACCGCCTCCGGGTGCCCCAGCCGGGGTCCCAAGTACTCTTGGAGGCGTCCTATGACCACGTCGTCATCCCAAGGGGATTCGGCGAGAAACCGCTGCATCACCCGGGCTGACGCCGGAACCGTCTCCGACAGATTCTCGGCGTTGCGCCGCTCCCCGGACTGCACCAGCAGGGCCTGCAGATAATGGCGACTGTGATCCCGCGCCTCCCGGCGACCAAACAGCGCAGCGAAGTAAGCGTGAAAATCCTGAAAGGCCCCGTCCACCTGCTCGAAAGCCGCCGCATCCATTTCCCTGCCTCACCTGCTCAAGTCTTCCCCATTACCCCACCATCCTACCATGCCAACCGTCGTTGTAATACTAGGGGGCTGCTAGGTTACTCGCCAGGTTGCGGGTCAGGTTGTAGATGAACCAGCCGTCGCCGTTGCGGAAAACCACCAGGCGGTTGGGCTGGGCGCGCGGCGCGGCGCCGATGCCGTCGTGGTACGGCTCCCAATTCACCACCGAGCCGTAGGCCAACCGGATACTGAGGCCCGGTCCACGGAAATGCAGGTGTTCGCTGGCCACCGCCAATTGGCCCCGTGCCACGGATTCCCAGCCCTGTTCCGGCGCCTGGCGATCCACGAACGACTGGGGCCGGTAATAGGGGAGATGCCGGCCCGGCGCCGCCACGCCGGTGATGGTCGGCGACGGCTCCGGAGGCAACTGGCCCAGGCAGCACTCCACGTCGTCAAAGAGCCACACCAGCTGCTCCGACCTCCGCAGCAGTGCGGACGCGGGCGCGCCTTGCGGGAAATTCATACGCTGGGGCACCAGACCGGCCGCCGCTTCGGCAATGGCCGCACCCTGAACGAACTGGCGCAGCATCCCGTGATGGTCCAGCTCGGCATCGTCCAGGTCGAAATGCCGGGCGTAGTACAGCAGCGCGGCCTCCCGGTCCAGGTCGATGCCCACATCACCCAGTTGACGCGCCACCGCGGTCTCCCAGGCCGGCAGCAACAACGCGCGGCCTTCCTCATGGGAAAGGCCGGAGCGTTGCAAAAGGTTCGACACCCGCTCGAGCCGTGGCGATCGCCGACGCGTCGCCAGGGCAGCGCGCGCCGCCTGCCCCAGAATCGACGCCCCAGGGTCATCGGTGGTCTCGGACGCCGGATGATGGCCGTCGCGGAACTCCCGCAACCGGGCCGTTTCCGACTGGGTCAGCACGTCATCCACCATTCGGTTCAGGTCGGACAGATGCCAGCCGGCGGCCAGCACTGCGGGCAGGTATTCGGCTGGCACGTAGCACTGCTGAGCCAGTCCGTCCAAAATGTGCAGCATTCGCCGCTGGGTGAAATCGGGCCGGCCGGAGGCCGCCACCACCAGGTCAACCAGCTGCGCCAAACCCTGACGGTAAGTTGCGGCGCACTGACGATGACTGCTGCGGAACCAACCGGCGCCGTGTCCACAAAATCGGCAATGGCCCATCGCAGTCTCCCAGGTGGAGCGGTCTCCCAGGTGAAACTGAGGCCAATGATATGACATAACCGAGGCAGAAGTAACTGTTCAGAGTTGGTGGGTTGAATTGGGCGAATCTGGGTTTCCGGACGCTGGCGCGGGTGGCGGTGGTTGTGTCATACACAAGGCATGGAAACCGAAGTCGACGTGAGCACCGCCGACCGCGATGCTCTCATCGCCATCATCGTCCAGCTGCGGGCCACCGTTCTGGAGCTGTAGCGGATGATTGAGCGGTTGGAGCGGGGGATTGCCGAACTGGAAGGTCCGGCGAAACCGGGCGGCCCACTCCGCATGCCGGCCTCAAGCCCAAAGCCAACCGGAAACCTTGCCAGCCCAAACCACCCCGCCAGCCGCGCCGCCATGGCTTCGCCCGCGCTCGCATGACACCCACTCATCGGGTGGAGCACGTGCGGGTGGAGCATGTGATAGAGAACTGTCCCGATGGTGGGACGCACCGGTCTGGGGGCTGGACCCAGCGCACCCGGGAGGTCATCGACCTGCCGGCGGTGCCGGTACAGGTTACCGCTGCACGGCCCCGGCGGGAATGGAGCATCAATTACAGGAGGTACCATATGAAGCGAACGCAACGTGATCTAATAGTGCTGACCGCCAGCATCGGCATCGGCATCGGCGTGGGGGTGGGGATGTTGCTGTCTCCCCGCAGCGGCCGGGAGGCGCGGGATTTGTTGCAGACCACCGCCAACCAGGCTGTTGACCGTGGTCGCGACTACTGGCAGCGCATGCGTACGCGAGGCAGCGGTGCGGAAGTCGTAGCTGTGGTGGAAGCGGAAAGCTAGACGCCACTTGTCGCCGGAAGGGTCGGAATTAATCACCCTTCCGGTGTTTTTACGTGAAACAAGGGAACGAAGCTATGCCGTCAGACATCCTGCTCAACGAGCGGTCGCTGTACGATGCCATCTATTGGCACACCACCGGCAACCCGTCGGGCGGCGATGCGCTGGGGCACGTTGTGTTTCTGGCGGACGAGCTGGACCCAATCCTATCGACTGGAGCCAATGACAGGACATGGCGAGGCAGAAGGGTGGTGACTCAATTTGAAATGGGGTATCACGCGATGCGATAATTTCAGGTCTTTCGTCTGGACTGCCAAGGGTAACCATAATGGTGGGCTAAGTCTTGTGGACAAATTCCCCTTGTTCTTGGACGAACGGGTTTCGTGTTGTGGTCGTGCGGGAGTGTGGCTCTGGCGGATGGGCTACTCGTGGACGATGTCGGCTGTCCTGGGGATGAACTCCAACCGTTGCAGGGCAGGTTCGTGGATGGTTCTCCAGTTTCTGAGTAGGTCCTGTCCAAGTAGTGACGGGAGTCTCAGGTCCACGTCGTCGGGTTTGCCGATTCGGACCGTGACGCGGTATCTGAATACCGGTGTTCCCAAGGAGTCTCGGAAGCTGATCACGGCGTCTTCAAGGTAACGTTGGGAGGTACCTGCGATGCCCCTGACGTTGGTAGGCCGGTTGAGGCTTTGATAAGGGATGAGCAATTCGGGGCCGTCTTTAGGGTGTATGCACGTGTTGTCGGCGCCGGTGTCAACGAGTAGTGGGATGGTTCCTGTGATGTTCAGTCTGGGTATTTCGATATGGGCGCTGACGTGGGGGCGGCCGTTGTCGAAGTATGCGGTAATCACAGTATTAGCACCGGGGGCTCTGCGGTCAGGTATTCGACCACTGTGGGTCGGTGGTCTTTGCCATTGGGCTTGAGCCGGTTTATGACGACGTCGAGGGATTCGCCGAAGACCAGGACTTGTTCTGGTCCCATGCCGGCCCACTGTTCGTAGTGTTCCTCGCCGACTGATGAGATGGCGTCTCGGAATGTTTGACGGAGCAGTTCGTGTTCTCGTATTTGTTCCGAGATGGTGGCCGCGTCGGTCAGGGTGCCGGTGTCGTCCGGTTTGTTTTGTGTCAAGGTGATCCTCCATTTATTGGCTGGTACGCGTAGGGCGCGGTCGGTCTGGATGTCAGTGAATAGCCATGGAGTACGAGGGTACCGACGTGGTTTGTTGAGCGCAAGTGGCGCTGTGCAGTGTGGATCCTGGGACCAGCGCGTCGGGTATTTGTACGTAGGCTCTAGATGAGAACAATCTTGGATTATCGGAATCCCTGATACCCCATTTCAAACTGCATCAGTACCGGCAGAAGCCCGTCATTGACAGTTATTGCCGGATACTATAGTATATATTGTGAACGCTGGGGTGGCAGGGACACTCCACCCGTTGCGAACCGAGGGGCGCTAAGCCCGTCAGCACCGGAGGTGGGAAGTGGTTTCGCTGATCACGCTGAACCATAGATGGCAGGGTGACATGGTCGGCCCGGTGGGTGGCGCTGCCGCGGTCTGATTCGTTTCCCGCAATCAGAGCCGCCCTGAGGACAGGCAGAGTTGCCGACCGGGCCGCCAACGGCATTCGGGGTTCCCGCCGGGGAATGGCCGAGCCGATACCGAACACCAGCCAGGCGCCGACCCTCCATCGGCGCTTGGCTCTTTTTATGAGTGATCTTCCCGGCATTCGATGGTAGCTGCCTCCGGCATTGTGGCCGCCGGTGAGACTGACCGCCCAGGCCGAAACCTGACCACCGTAGGGGGCCGGCCTGACGGGACGATCGTCTCAGACCCAGGGCCTACGCTTGGATGTGACCTTGGCGGATTCGGGAGTGGGCAGGCCGCGCTGTTCCAGGAGCATGAGGGTCAGGCGGCGGAACTCCTCCCGGTCGTGGCCGCTGATGACGGCCTGCTCGTGGGCCTCGGAGATGGCCACCGGATAGCCCATACCCAGCTCGCACTGTTTGACCAGCATGGTGTGGCTGAGGGCCAAAAGCTCCGGATCCTCGGTCAGCCAGTCGGGGACCTCGACCCGGGCGATCTCCGACCCGCCGTTGAGATAGTAGAAGTGGCTCCACTCCTGGCCGGTGGCCAATCCCAGGGCGAAGCGGGCCGCCAGGTGGCTGGACCGGTACAGGGGTGAGCGGTGTCCCGGTTCCAGTACAAGCTCGAACAACTCGCGGTCGTCGAAGCCGGCGGCGCTGTCGCAGGACGCCAGGTCGGAATGACGGGCGGTGCAGAGACGGTTGCAGTCGCCATCCTCCTGCTCGCAGAGCATGAGGCGGACGGCGCCGGCGACCTCGGTGGTGCGGGGTCGTGACGTGTAGGCGGCCACGGCCACCGGACGCCGGTCGGTGGACGCAGCCCGCAGGCGGGCCAGGGCGGGCTGGAGGCGTTCTGCGATGAGCACGTCGGCGACGTAGCGAGGATAGTTGCCCCGCTGCAGGTCCCAGAAGGCGAGAGTGCCGTCCAGCAGGGCCAACGCCGGTTTGTCGTCGGGCAGGTTCTCCACGGCGTCGGCCAGGCGCTGCACCTCCCGCACGGTGCGCAGCGCGCCCAGCAGGGGGCCGGAGATCAGGGTTTCGCCGCGCGCTCCGTCGGCAGAACGGAGGTACAAATCCTCGTCCGCCACGGCCAGGGTCGGCTCGCAGAACAGTTGGCAGCCATGGTTCTGACCATAGGTGATGGCGCAGCCGCCCAGGTTGATGAGGTGGCAGCGCAGGGGCAGGTGGCGGTCCACGTCGATGTGGGAGCCGTCCACGGACAGCGCGGTCCAGTCCTGGGGAACCTCGGGCGGCGGCCGGCTGCCCAGCAGGCCCGCGGGGCCAGTGCGGGCGGCGATGTAGGGACGGCGTCCCACCGCGGCGGTGCGGAAGGCCGCCTCGCCGGCGGGCACGGCGAGCGCCCGGTCGATGGCGTCGTCCAGACGCCGGCTGCGGCTCTGGATGTTCGGGGCCACGGCGTCCAGTGCGGACAGCAGCTGATATGTGGTGAGGCCCAGGTCAAGCGCCATGATGCCGGGATGAGCGAGCCGGTCAGGGCAGGACGCCGATGCGGAACTTCTTCGTGCCGCACTCCACGCAGGTGGACCGGGTGGCAGCGCGGCCGTTCTTCATGGTGACGGCCTCGATGTCCCTGGAGTAGGTCTTGGCCTTGCACTTGACGCAGTAAATCTCCACGGCTTCGGACGGGGTGGTCATAGATGGACGCTCCAGAAAGGGGAATGGCGGCGACAATTGTACCCCACGGTTGCCGCTGCTCGCCCGACCCGCGGCCAGTTGCTCGTATTCTGGTCACGCTTGTCCCTTATGTTCCCAAGGGCAGGATACATAGAATGTTCTCACCGCTGTGGGGGGTGCGGCGGACGAACTTCTGACCGCCCGCGGTGGACTTACCAGGCAGGTTGCGCTGCCGGCTGCATACCATACGTCCGTCGTCGCTGGCCAGCAGGTTCCGCGAAGGTCGCCTATTGGAACCCCAGGGCGGTCATCGACCAGGCAAATGTGGCTGACAGCTCATGGCGATCTATATCGTGATGTGATCGGATGCGGTGATCCACATCACCAACGCTGCGCTCGTGTTCGCGTAGCGATCTCGGACACGATCCGAGCCAGGACCCTGATATGGGACATCGCCTGTTCCCGCTCCTCTCCATTCAGGTGTCGCCGGTACCGACGAAAGGTGTGGCTGAACTGGCGGGTCCCGTTTTGAAGTCGCTCCAAACGCTGGGTCTGGCTGTCGTTGGGAGTGGCCGGTCCCAGCCCCAGCATGGGGAATTCGCCAATCTCCCCGCGTCGCACTGTCGCCGCTCTCAGAATCCGGTAGATGGCCGCGACGTGATGGGCAATTTGAGATCGCTCCTCCGGTGTACCATCCGGAACGTGATCGGCTGCCGTCGTCGCCGCCTTCGCCAGCTGGCGTCCAATCGTCAGGAATATGTACGCCCGGGATATCATCATCTCCCATCACCGGAAACGCCGTTGGGCACGATGTTACCACCTGGTAAAAAGTGCCTGACCCTGCCGGATCAAGCCCTCAGTCGGCAGGATGCGTCATCGTTACAATCAGAACCATCGCCGTAATCTCCATCGCGGTTTTTCTACCCGCCTGTTCGTCGTAATCACTGCGTCAGTGTCAATTGTCAACGTGATTAGGCTGGCGATTTACACGGACATTCGTCCACCCTGGGAGCGCGGTGAAGTGACAGATATCAGGTTGCTGTTGGTCGGTCAATCACCTTCTATTTCAGGCAATCAGTCTTATAAGCAACCTTTTCATTGAGGCAACGGCCGGCAGGACGTATTGTCGTGTATCAGGAGTGGGCGAACTGTATAATCTGCTAGCAATCAGCAGATCCGATTTGCGCAGGTGCAGCCATGTCGAACTCCATCGTGCTCAGAACAGTCTGGACCACCGCCGGCGTATGGGCGGTCCTGATCCTCGCGGTGGTAATCCAGTCCATATTGGGCGTCACGGTAGCGGGCGCCAGGCCGGAAGCCAGCCGGCTGATAATCATGATGACGCTGCCGTTCACGGTGGGCACGTCCGTAGTCGCCATTGGCGCGGCAATCGCCATCGGGTGGTGGAGCCGCCGGCGGGCTGCCAGCGGGAACGACTGAAATGGTGAAATTGCACCTGGAACTGGAGGGCGAGGTGGGGGAGGTGGTCCTGGTGCTGCGCCGCATCGGCGGCGGGGACAACGCAGACAGCGAGGTTCCGGATGGGCCGCGCCCTGCCCCAACGGAGGAGAGAGCGTCGGCTGTGGACACTGTTCCGGAGCCGGGGACAACGGCAACTTCTGCAACGTTGCTGCCCGGCCACTGGACGGAGGAGCTGGCTGCCGACTTCACGGCGGGCCTGGACGCCGCGGCCAGACGGGTGATGTTCCAGGTGTGGCGGGCCGGTGCAGCTGGCATCTATCGGAACACACTCTGCCAGAGGACGGACCTGGCGCCGGTCGAGTTGCGCTCGTTGCTGATAAGGATGGGCCACGCGCTGGGGAGGTTCCAGCGGGAGCGGGGCATGGCGCTATCGCGGCCGATGGCGGCCAACAGCCCGTTGCAGAGCTACTTCGTCGATCCCGAATTCGCCGCGGTGGCGTCCGATCTGTTCGGGGAGAGGATGCCGGACCAGCGGTCCAGTGGCTTGCGGCGCCCTTGACGAATGCGTGTCATACGGCGCTGGGAAGAACCAACCGTGCATCGGTTGTTGAACACGCTGCTGCTGATTGTCGGCCTGTGGTTGGGGCTGGCGTGCGGGTTGGACTCCGACGACCGGATGTTGCGTCGGTACGCCAACTGCCTGACGGACACCAACACCGCTCTGTATCGCATGACCGTGTCCAGCGCCAGCGGCACCGTAACGCTGAGCGCCGAGGCGATGGAGCAGCGGTTGCGTGGTCAGCTGGAGAGAGGGGAGTTCACCATGGGGGAGATCAGGGCCGACTACGCCCGCTACTGTGAATAGGAGCCGGCGGGGGTTGCGGGAAGAGCGCGGGCGAAAGGCGCTGGGGCGGGGCGCAGTCCGGTATCAGAATGGACCCCGCCAGGCGGAATGCCAGGTGCGCTATGGTGGCGACGGAATGCGTCGCGTTTGGCGCGGATTGGATGGCTGGAGCGACGACCCGGGGGCGGATGATGATGCGCATCCGCAATCGTGAAGGTTCAAAACGGGGCGACGAAAACCGCCATCGGGACGGCGGCCGGATTTCCCGCACGAACCGATTTACATAATGACTATTGTACGAAGCGCCCCCAGTATCATTACACTCGCTACACCCCATCATCCGCCGCCGGCCTCAGCCTGATATTGCGGATGGACCGGTCGACCTCCGCGATGATTCGCCTCCTGACCCGGGGGGACCAGCTGGTTGATCCCCTCAGCGGCGTCCAGCGCCGCCCAGTCCGTCATCCGGCCCAGTCGGTTGGTCAGCTCGATCAGCGGATCCGGCGACCCGGTCGCCTCCGTGAGTATCACCCGCGGTGGGCGCGTGGGACAGGCTGTACACACTCCCGTCGTCAGCGTTCCGGTGTACCACCAGGCTCGCGTCACCCGTCTCGTAGCAGCTGACGTCCCGCCACTCAACGCCTTCCCCATCATCCTGCGACGCGTCCGCCTCGACCGGGACGGCAAATGCCAGTGGGGGTGCATTGGCGGTGAGAAACGACTAGACTCCGTGCAGCCCAGCAACTGCATGGGGAACGGTCCTGCCATGCGTGCGTCGGTTCTATTAAGTCTCACCGGAAAGGACGGCAATGATGGAAACTTACATCGGGAAGACGATTTCCGATTTCACACTTCAGTCCAGCGATGGACAGACGATATCCCTTAGCAGTCTTCGCGGACAAAAGGTCCTGCTGTACTTCTTCACGAGTCCGGGCGGTGGTAATTGAACCCGCATGGCTCTTGGGTACCGAGAGCATGCTGCCGAGTTCACCGAGAGGAACGTCGTGCTGTTCGGAATCCATGACGGAAGCTTGGATGCTGCACGCCAGTGGGTCGAGAAAGAGCAGCTTCCGTTCGCGGTCCTGAACGACCCTGATCGACGAGTAGGCATTGAGCTAGGCATGTCCGCTCTCGATGGAGAGAGGTACGTCAAAGACCCGTCAGACGGGAAAAGGCCCGCAGTTGTCATCGACGAACACAGTGTGATCTGCGAGTGGGAATCCGACATGAACCACACCGATCAGATTGCAAAGTTACTGGAGCGTCTGTAGGACGACCTCAACGGTGCGGGCTTTTCGACTGTTGCCCGCCCTTGTGCAGCCGGCAAAACGGGGTTCAGCTCGGACTGTGGCTTAGCAGGCCGATATCGAAAGGCGCAAAGCTGGAGCGCGAAGCCTAGCCGGTTGTGTCCCCCGCGCCGCACCCGGATATGCTCGATGTCGTCGTCGGACAGCGTGTAATGGCGCAGCAGGGTGGCTTCGTCCGTGGGCAGATCGAACAGGGCCGCGCGCTGGCGCGCGCTCCAGATGCTTCGTCTCGGCATGTTCCACCGCTCCGTTATCCGTTCATCCCGGCAGGCGCGGCGCTGTCCGTAAGGGGATCGTCCAGCGGACAGGGCAGTCGGTCGCCCCGACCTCCGCCAGACCGGAGCCAGCAGCGTCTCATATGAATGGTACGGTAACAATTGCGGAAGCGGGACCCTATCCGTACACTTCCCCCATGACCGCAACGCTCATCGGATACGCCCGCTGTTCCACCGACCGGCTGGCCAGGTCAGTCCCGGATGCCCGCGCCATCGCCGACCAGCTTCGGCAACGCGGCGTGAAACTCGCCCTCGGCCGGACGCTCTACGACCCGGACGATCCCATGGGAAAGCTGTTCTTCAATATCCTCGCCACCTTCGCCGAGTTCGAAGCCGATCTCATCCGCATGCGCACCCGCGAGGGCATGGCCATCGCCCGCGCCAAGGGGAAATTGCGCGGCAAGCAGCCCAAACTGTCCGACCGACAGCAGTGGGAACTCTACCGCATGCATGCCACCGGCGAGTATTCCATCAGCGATCTCGCCGAGCTCGTCTCCGTCTCAAGACCAACCGTCTATCGCACGCTCAACCGGTGCCATCCCTCTTAGAGGGTGTGTGACAATGGGGTAAACCTGCATGGGCGGTTCTTGGGGCGAGCATGGGATGGTGGTTAGGCTGGTGGCATGAGCAGAAAACCTTATCCCAGCGATTTGACTGATGCCCAGTGGGAAGAACTGGCTCCCTTGCTGCCGCCCGACACCAAAAGGGGCCCGCCCAGAACCACGGACCTGCGTGAGGTGGTCAACGGCATCCTGTACGTGTTGCGCGGCGGCATACCCTGGCGTCTCATGCCCCACGACCTGCCACCGTGGGGCACGGTGTGGTGGTACTTCCGCAAGTGGCGGGATGATGGCACCTGGGAACGTGTGGAGTCGATCCTGCGGGCCCGGGTTCGGGAGGCGGCGGGGCGAGACGCCACCCCCAGCGCGGCCATCATCGACAGCCAGTCGGTGAAGACCACGGAAAAAGGGGGCCGCGTGGTTACGACGCTGGCAAACGGGTAACCGGACGCAAGCGGCACATCGTGGTGGACACCATGGGGCTACTGCTGGCCGTGGTGGTGCATGCTGCCAACATTCAGGACCGGGATGGCGCCAAGTTGGTGTTGGCCAAACTCTTGGGCCGGTTCCCGCGTCTGAGGGTGATCTGGGCGGATGCTGGCTACGCGGGCCGACTGGTGGCGTGGGCCTGGAACACGGGTGGTTGGCTGCTGACCGTAGTACGGCGGAAGCCGGACACCCACCACTTTGAGGTCCTGCCCAGACGATGGGTGGTGGAACGCACCCTGGCCTGGTTGAGCCGATGCCGATGGTTGAGCAAAGACTATGAAGAGCGCACGGACAGCAGCGAAGCCTGGGTGCATATCGCCATGGTCAACCTGATGCTCAAACGCCTCCAACCCACCTGAGCCGATTTGTCACACACCCTCTTAGCTAGGCTTTGCGCAATTCAAGCGGCGTAAGCGAGGGAATCCACCATTCGGTGGTACAGGGAGACGGGGAGTTCCTGCGTATTGGTGCTGGCTGCGGACAGTGAAAAACCCTCCGACGCGAGCCACAGGTGCCGACGCACCAGGGCGATGGCATCCAAAAACGTGGGCGAGGGTTTGTCGTACCAAGCAGCAGTGCGCTGGGTGATGGGATGACGTTTCTGCAAAGTGTGGGCGGCCAGGGTGGTCCAAGAAAAGAGGCCCAGCAGGATGGGCGTGGTGCGGGCGATGGCCAGGTCCGACCACTGGCGCTGGGTCTCCACGCCCAGATGGGTCCGGGCCTCCTGGAAAGTGACCTCCAGTTGCCAGCGGAGCACAAACCATTCCAGGATTTGAGTTGGGTCTGCCGCCGGGTCAGTGCAGAGGAGGGACTGGGGATCGAAGGCGCCCTGGGGGTCTCGGATCAGTACCCAGCGAATGATGACGGGCGGCTTGCCGGAGCGGTACCAGACGGCGGTCTGGGAGGTGAGTTCCACGGCGCGGGTCGTGCCGTCGTACCAGGACACTGCGGCGCTGGTCCAGCTGACATCAGTCTGGTCGAGCAGTGTTTTCAGCGACGGTCGCCGCGAGCCTTTCAGGGCTGGCCGGCCGTTCTGACCCGGCTGACGAGGTGGCGCTGGCGCATAGAGTGCGGCGTCCAGGCGCAATCTGGCGATGAGAGTGACGGGCTCACGCAGGGCCTGACAGCAGTGGAGCAGGTCGAGGACGGCGTAGCCGTTGTCCCCCACCAGCACCAGGGGTCGGTGGGGCAGCCAGCGGCGCAGTTGCATGACCATCTGGCGGGCCCAGTCGGTGAGCTTCTTGTGCTGGCGTCCCTGCTGTTGGTAGTAACGGGTCGAAGGCGCCAGCACCGTGAGCACCGGCAAGGCCCAATGGCGTCCGGCCCATGGCACGTGGCCCAGCCACATCAGGGAGATCCAGCGCAGGCCGCTGGCCTTGACCACCTGAGACCGGCTGGAACGCACCGGGTCGCGGTAGATGGCCCGCGCCCTGATCTTGGCGCCGCGACGCCGTTCCAGGGTCTCGTCGATGCCGAAGATCAGTGGGCCGTCGCCACCATCCAGGTGCTGGAGCAACAGCACCAGCAGGATGCGCGCTGCCTGGCGGGACGACCACACCGCCCGATTGAGCACCTCGTGGTAGCGGGCGTAGTCGCGCTGGTCGCTGCGGCCCATGACGCGCAGCGCCGCCGCCACGGTGCGTTGGCCCGGGGTCAGGATCGCGCCGACCAGCAGCAGTTGGGCTTTCCGCCAGGTTGGGCTCGTAAACAGCGTTGCGAAGGGAACGAGCAGGGCTACAATGGCATCGGGCAGGGTGAGCATGGCTGGGCCTTTCCGTTGAAAGTGGGGTCAGGCCAGCTTACCCTGTCTTTATACTTTTTCTAAATTATGCGTAAAGCCTAGCTTGGGGTAGAGCGCCACCAGGTCGTGGATATCCCGCAACAGGTGGGCCCAGCACCGTTGTTGGGGCCATCGTAATGGTGGTAGGCGGCGTAGCAATCGCTGACCAGTACTCCGGAGAATGACTCGCCCAGCGCTTCGTCCACCACCGCCTTGCCCCGACCCCGCCGCAGGAAGTAGCGTTCGGTGGGGGTGCTGAAAGTCCACACGTAACCGTTGTTCCCATTTTGACGCCAGCTGGTTTCGTCGGCGTGAACCACCGGGCTGGCGCGGATGCGGTCCAGGATCGCGGCCACCGCTGGTTGGGCCTGTTGCGCGGTCTGGTGGATGGCGCTCACAATGGCCCCCACGCTGAGACGCAGCTGATGGACGGTGCACAGATACCACTGGATGGTGCGGATCGGCAGGCGCCCTGCTTCCCGCAACGTGGCGATGCGGCTGATCAGGTTGACGCCCAGGCGTTGGCGCCCCAGTGCCACGCCGTCCAGTTGTGCTGGGGGTATGCAGCGGCGTCGACACGCTGGGCAGGTCCTGGCGAGGAAGACATGCTCGGTGACTTGCACCGGAACCACCGGCAACTCGATGACTTCCCGGGTGCGCTGGACCCAGCCGCCAGTCAGGTGCGTCCCGCAATCGGGACAGCTCTCCACCACGTGCTCCACCCGATGGGTCGGTGTCATGCGCCGGCGGGCGAAGCCGTGGCGTCGCTGCTTGCTGGGCTGCTGCTGCGCTGGCGGCTGGCGGCCCGAACTGGACTTGAGGCCGGGCATTCGGGGCGGGCCGCCCGGTTTCGCCTGGCCTTCCAGTTCGGCAACCCGCCGCTCCAGCCGTACAATCATCACCTACAACTCGGCAATGACCGCCTGTTGCTGCACGATGATGGCGATGAGAACATCGCGACTGGCGGTGGTCAGGTCAATTTCGGTATCCACTCCCTCGATATGACATAACCACCGCCACCCGTGCCAGCGTCTGGCAGCCCGCCTTCGGCCAATTTACTTCACCAAGTCTTGTATGTTGAATGAGGACTTCACAGAGGTGGAGTGGGTGCGGCAGACCGATCAAGTCTTGGTCATCAAAGACCGTTGTTCAGCGAGGGTCGCCGCACCCGTCCCCAAAGAGCCCGAACAGTTGCCTGGGCCGAATCGAGCCCGCGTCGTGCAAGAACGGGCCAGTACTCCACTGGGACTTCATAGGAGGCAATCATGGGGCAAGCCCAAGCGCATTATCGTCCAGGTAAAGAGCGGCCATGTCAACCGGGGAATGATCGCCACGCTGAAGGGCGACATGGAGCGGGAGGAGGCGGAAATCGGCGTGTTCATCACCCTCCAGCCGCCCACGGAACCCATGCGCCAGGAAGCGCTGTCGGCCGGCGTCTATACTCCCGAGCACTTCCCCGACCAGCAGTGCCCTCGGCTACAAATCCTCACCATCGACGACCTCTTCTCAGACCGCCAGGTTGCTTACCCTCGGGGCGGCGCGCCGGCCACCTTCCGCCAAGCCCCGCGCCGTCGGCGCAGCCAGGGCCGACAGAATACCCTCGTCTGACAACATCTCGGGGCAGTAACAAAATCCCCCGAAATGTTGCGCCACAGGTCACACGAACCTCCGCTATGAGCACGGACGCACCCGTCTGAGCCAATCTCGAAGGCGCGTTTTGCAACGATTCCCCGGGAGAGAGGTTGAGTACGCCGGAAATTTCGGGCGGTCTATCTCCCAGGTAAACACTCGCCGCGCGTCAGGATGGCCGCGTAGCCACCCGATGGCCTTCCCAGGAGCGGGAGCAGCCGGGTTGTCTGATTTCAACTTCCGACCATCTCAAAGCCACCTCAGGCGCGGACGTTCACTACCTTATAGTGCGTACAGCGAACCAGATGATGATCAACCACACCACGATTATCGATATCCCCAAACCAAATTGCCAAAGGGCGTCGAACTTCTCAACCGCATCGGAATATATTCCGGTAGCGATCAACATTCCCCCTACGGCGATCATCCAACTAAACGGCTGTTCCCATTGCTCGGCCGCACGGTCTGTGGATGTCCTGATCATGATGGTTGCCCACAGCGAAATCACCGTGATCAGTGTCCCAAGAATTTGAAGGATCGACGAGTATCCCTGCGGTTCGTAGACGAACGCTAGGACCACCGCCACACCGCAGGCCAAATACAGAACGGGCCATGCCCAAGACGATAAGGCTGCCCGCCGTCGCAATTGCGGAGGCTCGGGAGTCGGGTCGGTCGGGTCGTTATCGCGCCTGAGGTTACAAACTATCGCGCCGACCATCACTGCCCCGATCACCAAGACAGTTTTATGTACCAAGGTTTCCTCATTGCGGATTAGGCTTTTGTTAGCCTGGACCGTTAGATAGTGCCCGTACGCTTCGCCAAATTTACACAGCCACTTTGTGTCTGCAGCGGTCGCGCAAAAGGCGACCTGCGGAGGAGTGCCGAGTTCCCAGGTTGCGGGAGTTGCGAGTCACATCTTTAGTTTACCGTCGCTTGCATCGATATCAGCGTATTAACACCCGATGAGCCGTGCAATATGCGGCACAAATTGTAACCCGAACCCAACGATCACCAAGATGCCACCCACCGCGCCGATCGACAAGTCGCGTTTCACTCTGCCCCACGAGGTTTCTAAGGTTGACACCCCAGGGCCGGCAGGGAGGGAGTAGACAGTGTCTTTGTTTCGTCCTATCGAGTTCGTTGGCGAACCTCTCCCTACGATCTGTCGCGGGCCAAAATAGGCCCCTTTCCAGAAAATGAGGATGAACCCCAAGATATCCAAACCCAAGCCTATCGGCGTCAAGTACTCCACCTCCAACAATCCTCCTATCGAAACTTGAAAGGATTTTGCCACGGTCAGCCACGGCTGGTAAAACCGTATTGATACCTAAACTAAAGCCAAGGTGGGATGTACATTTAAGTGGCGCTGATGATCAGCTGGGTTAAGCCCGTGAATCCCTCTCATCCGTACTTGGAGAACGACCCGGCTCCGTCGTTTGACCCCCACCATTTGCGCATTTCACCTTGGCTTTAGTTTAGTTTGGTTCGCCCAATAGTCATTACGTGAAGCGCTCCTTTCGGTAGCGTCCCATTTGAGGCAATGCGGGTCTACGGAACCACCTTTTTGTCGCCCAACTGCCGTAAACTGATCCAAGATCTGGTCATAGCCTGCGTCTGACGGTTGCACCATGGTCGGATCAAACAAGGACACGATCATGCGCCCAACCATCGCAATCGGCGGTGTCGCCCTCTTTCTGATCACCGTTTTCGGTATCGGCGCATTCTGCGCCTACTATTTCGGTGCCTGGCCGGCCCCCGACCTGGAGGTCGATGACCCAGCCATCGAAGAGTGGTTGTCAAGCGAGGATGTGATCATCCATCGCCGGGGCTTTGAGAAGCACTTGGACAACACCACGATGTACATCCTGGACGGCCAGCGAATCGACGGGATGTGCCGGTTCACCGTGAGGATCCACGGGCGACCCGGAGAAACTCGCGTCGTCGCCCGACCGCTGGCAACCAACCACAGAACCTGCGAGCAGCTCATCTTGGAAGGAACACGGCCACAGTAGGATCGTTGCCCAATAGCGGGTCGACTCTGGTACAGGGCAGAATCGTACGCTAAGGTCGCTATCGGCGCTTTGGCTACCGGTATTCGCCGGTGAGCAGGATGTGGGCCCACCCAAGGGGTGAGATGTGGGCCAGGAGCTCGGGCTCGACCGTCAGCCCGGCGTGTTTCCGCTGTCTGACCGCTTCGCAGAGATGGGCGGTATTCCAGTGAATGACGATGGCCGCGAGCAGGTTGAGCCCGGCCATGCGGTAGTGTTGGCCCTCGCTCGAGCGGTCGCGGATTTCGCCCTGGCGTCCGATCCGGAGTGCGTTCTTGAGCGCGTGATGAGCCTCGCCCTTGTTCAGGCCGGTGTTGGCTCGGCGCTGCATATCGGCGTCGAGCAGCCAGTCGACGATGAAGAGCGTTCGTTCGACCCGTCCGATTTCGCGGAGAGTCACGGCCAGTTCGTGCTGGCGCGGATAGGCCGCAAACTTTCGCAGCAGCTGGCTCGGCGGAAGGGCGCCACTGGCCAGGGCGGCAGCAACCCGCAGCATGTTTCCATCTCTCCGTTATCCGTTCATCCCGGCAGGCGCGGCGCTGTCCGTAAGGGGATCGTCCAGCGGACGGCGCAGTCGGTCGCCCCGACCCCCTCCAAACCGGAACCAAGAGCGTCTCATATGAATGGTACGGTAACAATTGCGGAAGCGGGACCCTATTCGTACACTTCCCCCCATGACCGCAACGCTCATCGGATACGCGCGCTGTTCCACCGACCGGCTGGCCAGGTCAGTCCCGGATGCCCGCGCCATCGCCGACCAGCTTCGGCAACGCGGCGTGAAACTCGCCCTCGGCCGGACGCTCTACGACCCGGACGATCCCATGGGAAAGCTGTTCTTCAATATCCTCGCCACCTTCGCCGAGTTCGAAGCCGATCTCATCCGCATGCGCACCCGCGAGGGCATGGCCATCGCCCGCGCCAGGGGGAAATTGCGCGGCAAGCAGCCCAAACTGTCCGACCGACAGCAGTGGGAACTCTACCGCATGCATGCCACCGGCGAGTATTCCATCAGCGATCTCGCCGAGCTCGTCTCCGTCTCAAGACCAACCGTCTATCGCACGCTCAACCGGTGCCATCCCTCTTAGAGCCTATCCTAATAATCCAGCAGCTCTGAGGGCGGTGAGGGCGCAGGCGAAGTGAAGGAAGGCGATGTAGTTGTCGGGAGACTTATCCCAGCGGACCAGGATGCGCCGGAAGCGGTTCAGCCAGCTGTGCGAGCGTTCCACCACCCAACGCCTGGCTTTGAACCCAGCTTCTCTTTTGATGGCCTTGGCCTCCTCGCCCCGGCTGCGGATGTGAGCGGTGAAGCCAAACTCGTCCAACGTGCGTCGCACCTCGTCAAAGTCGTAGCCTTTATCCAGGCACATACCCTGGGGTTGGTCTGGACTGGGCGCCGGTCGCGGCACGGGCAGGCTGTCCACCGTGGCCCGCACCAGTTTCATGTCATGACGGTTCGCCCCGTCCACCGCCAGACCCACTGGAATGCCCTGGGCTTCGGTCAACAGGCTACGCTTGACCCCGCCTTTGCCGCGGTCAGTGGGGTTGGGGCCGGTTTTTCCCCCCGCCCAAGGGCGATTTGGTCATGGCGCCGTCCATACTCAGCCAACTCCAGTCCAGCCCCTTCAGTTCGTCATAGCGTTCCAGTCCCACCCGCCACAGCTCCAAGAACACCCCAGCGGCAACCCATTCCTGAAAGCGCAGGTGGGCGGTGGACCCGGAGCAGATGCCCGTGGCGTCCAGCGCCTTCCACTGGCAGCCAGTGCGCAGCACGTAGAAGATGCCATTGGCGCAGGTGCGGTCAGGGACCCGAGGCCGGCCGCCGCCGAAACGATGGGTGTTCACATGCTGGGGGATCAACGGTGCCAGCACCTCCCAGAGCTCGTCGGAGATCTGGAACGCGCCGGTGGTGGGATTGGTCTTGGTGGCTGGGCCAGCACGCTTCGGACGTGGCGGCTTGGCGTCTTTCGCTTTGGTCATTACCCCAGTCTAGCCGCAACCCTAACTTCGCGTCCCCCAATGGGTAGGCACGTTTCCGCCAGTTATTAGGATAGGCTCTTAGAGGGTGTGTGACAATGGGGTAAACCTGCATGGGCGGTTCTTGGGGCGAGCATGGGATGGTGGTTAGGCTGGTGGCATGAGCAGAAAACCTTATCCCAGCGATTTGACTGATGCCCAGTGGGAAGAACTGGCTCCCTTGCTGCCGCCCGACACCAAAAGGGGCCCGCCCAGAACCACGGACCTGCGTGAGGTGGTCAACGGCATCCTGTACGTGTTGCGCGGCGGCATACCCTGGCGTCTCATGCCCCACGACCTGCCACCGTGGGGCACGGTGTGGTGGTACTTCCGCAAGTGGCGGGATGATGGCACCTGGGAACGTGTGGAGTCGATCCTGCGGGCCCGGGTTCGGGAGGCGGCGGGGCGAGACGCCACCCCCAGCGCGGCCATCATCGACAGCCAGTCGGTGAAGACCACGGAAAAAGGGGGCCGCGTGGTTACGACGCTGGCAAACGGGTAACCGGACGCAAGCGGCACATCGTGGTGGACACCATGGGGCTACTGCTGGCCGTGGTGGTGCATGCTGCCAACATTCAGGACCGGGATGGCGCCAAGTTGGTGTTGGCCAAACTCTTGGGCCGGTTCCCGCGTCTGAGGGTGATCTGGGCGGATGCTGGCTACGCGGGCCGACTGGTGGCGTGGGCCTGGAACACGGGTGGTTGGCTGCTGACCGTAGTACGGCGGAAGCCGGACACCCACCACTTTGAGGTCCTGCCCAGACGATGGGTGGTGGAACGCACCCTGGCCTGGTTGAGCCGATGCCGATGGTTGAGCAAAGACTATGAAGAGCGCACGGACAGCAGCGAAGCCTGGGTGCATATCGCCATGGTCAACCTGATGCTCAAACGCCTCCAACCCACCTGAGCCGATTTGTCACACACCCTCTTAGCTAGGCTTTGCGCAATTCAAGCGGCGTAAGCGAGGGAATCCACCATTCGGTGGTACAGGGAGACGGGGAGTTCCTGCGTATTGGTGCTGGCTGCGGACAGTGAAAAACCCTCCGACGCGAGCCACAGGTGCCGACGCACCAGGGCGATGGCATCCAAAAACGTGGGCGAGGGTTTGTCGTACCAAGCAGCAGTGCGCTGGGTGATGGGATGACGTTTCTGCAAAGTGTGGGCGGCCAGGGTGGTCCAAGAAAAGAGGCCCAGCAGGATGGGCGTGGTGCGGGCGATGGCCAGGTCCGACCACTGGCGCTGGGTCTCCACGCCCAGATGGGTCCGGGCCTCCTGGAAAGTGACCTCCAGTTGCCAGCGGAGCACAAACCATTCCAGGATTTGAGTTGGGTCTGCCGCCGGGTCAGTGCAGAGGAGGGACTGGGGATCGAAGGCGCCCTGGGGGTCTCGGATCAGTACCCAGCGAATGATGACGGGCGGCTTGCCGGAGCGGTACCAGACGGCGGTCTGGGAGGTGAGTTCCACGGCGCGGGTCGTGCCGTCGTACCAGGACACTGCGGCGCTGGTCCAGCTGACATCAGTCTGGTCGAGCAGTGTTTTCAGCGACGGTCGCCGCGAGCCTTTCAGGGCTGGCCGGCCGTTCTGACCCGGCTGACGAGGTGGCGCTGGCGCATAGAGTGCGGCGTCCAGGCGCAATCTGGCGATGAGAGTGACGGGCTCACGCAGGGCCTGACAGCAGTGGAGCAGGTCGAGGACGGCGTAGCCGTTGTCCCCCACCAGCACCAGGGGTCGGTGGGGCAGCCAGCGGCGCAGTTGCATGACCATCTGGCGGGCCCAGTCGGTGAGCTTCTTGTGCTGGCGTCCCTGCTGTTGGTAGTAACGGGTCGAAGGCGCCAGCACCGTGAGCACCGGCAAGGCCCAATGGCGTCCGGCCCATGGCACGTGGCCCAGCCACATCAGGGAGATCCAGCGCAGGCCGCTGGCCTTGACCACCTGAGACCGGCTGGAACGCACCGGGTCGCGGTAGATGGCCCGCGCCCTGATCCTGGCGCCGCGACGCCGTTCCAGGGTTTCATCGATACCGAAGATCAACGGACCGTCGCCGTGATCCAGGTACTGCAGCAGCAGCCAGAGCAAGATGCGGGCCGCCTCACGGGGCGACCACACCGCCCGATTGAGCACCTCGTGGTAGCGGGCGTAGTCGTCCTGGTCGCTGCGGCCCATGACGCGGAGCGCGGCGGCCACGGTGCGTTGGCCGGTGGCCAGGATCGCGCCCACCATTAGGAGTTGGGCCTTCCGCCAGGTCGGGTTGGTGAACAGCGTTGCGAAGGGAGCGAGTATCGGTACAATGGCATCGGGCAGGGGGAGCATGGTCGGGCCTTTAGTGGAATTTGGGTCAGGCCAGCTTACCCTGTCTTTATACTTTTTCTAAATTTTGCGCAAAATCCAGCAAAGCTCTCTCTCCCAGGGACCGGATGCGCCGCAATTTGCAGACCAAACGAGGTCGCAAGAGGTACGCGCTGCGCATGGCGACGGTGGAGCCGGTGTTCGGACAGATCAAGCAGGGTAGAGGATTCCGGGAGTTCCTGCTGCGGGGATTGGAGAAGGTGCAGGGCGAATGGTCCCTGATCTGCACCGGCCACAACTTGCTGAAGCTGTTCCGCCACTGCTGCCCGTTGGCCAATCCCACACCGCCAAGCCCGCTGACCGTGTGAACCATGCCCACCACATGGCCTCATCAGTAGCCACCGCCAATCCTCAGACGGGCTGCTAGGCGGAGGTTCAGGCCGGGCTTGGTCAGGTAGGCGCGCACCGCGTCTCCGCGATGGGCTGGCGAATTGTCCCAGATCACGATCAGCGGTTAAGTGTGCCGCTCTCGCAGCTGACCCAGGAAAGCAGCCGAGGTAACAGAGTTGCTGTTGCCCTCCAGTTCCATCACCTCCACCTCCCCAGTCTCCAGGCACACCGCCGAGTAGTAGCTGACCTTCTCACCCCCGGCGGGGGCTGGTGGAGCCCACCAGAGCTGGTTCGCCCAAAGTGCCCTCAGAGGCCCGATTTATGGTGTTTCTGGCCGGTCTGTGGGTCGAAGTGGTGCCGGTTTTCGAGGCACTGTCTGCCGGTGCCGGAAGCTGGTCGATGTCCCTCTCGTCTGGTGTTCGAGCGATTTCGCGCCGGTTTTCCGATAATGGCCTGAAGCGACGTACGTTGTGCCGACGCCCTTGGCACAGGAGCGAAAGAGGATTGACAAGCAACGAAGACCGGCAATAAGCTCCAACTACCCTGTTCGGAACCTGCTGGTCGGCCGATATAGAGAATGCCGGTTTATAATCGGAAAAATCCCAGAACGTCCTATCCTCAGCGGAATCAGTTAAAACTGGGAAATCCTGGGTTAGAAGACGAAGCGTTTAAGGAGGACCCATGAAATATGACGTTGTTATCGTCGGTGGGGGAGCGGCTGGATCGGTGTTGGCCAGCAGATTGGCTGAAAACGCGAATACCTCCGTTCTGTTGCTGGAAGCCGGGCCAGATTACCCTGATCCAGACTATCTTCCGGACGAGATAAAGTTCGGCCACACAAGTTTCGCAGAATCCCCAGACTCGGAGCATAACTGGGCCCTGCGGGGAACGATCACCGAGGAGCAAGGCGAGATCCACGTAGCGCAGGGCAAGGTGATCGGAGGAGGGTCGTCCATCAACGGTCAGGCAATGCAAAGGGGGTTACCTGAGGATTTCGACTCCTGGTCTGCTATGGGCAACGATGAATGGTCTTATGACAAGGTACTGCCTTACTTTAGAAAGTCTGAGCACGATCTCGACATTCGGGATGATTTTCATGGAGCCGACGGACCGATGCCAGTAAGGCGTCGTCAATCCGGGCCCTGGGCAGACATCCAAAAGGCCTTCCACGCAGCCTGTTTGGAAGCAGGTTATGGGACAGTCGAGGATACCAATGGCCCGAACCCCGCGGGCGTTGGCGTGTGGCCCTCGAACAACCTGGACGGCTGGAGGATGAGCGCTGCTATCACTCACCTGAATCCCATGCGCCACCGTCTTAACCTTACGGTGAGGGGAGGGGTTTTCGTCAGGAAGGTATTGATCGAGGATCTAAAAGCCGTCGGTGTGGAAGTGGAAAGCGGAGGCGAGATTTTCAACGTTGAAGCAGACCGGGTTGTGTTGAGCACTGGGGCTATCAAGTCGCCTCACCTGCTGATGCTATCGGGAATCGGCCCCAAAGACCAACTTCAACAATTTGGGATACCTCTCGTTCATGAGCTTCCCGGAGTGGGGCAGAACCTGTTTAACCACCTGAGCGCCCAGATTACCTTCAAAGTCAAAGACGGAATGACCCTGACGTCTGATGCCGACGCGGCACGCTTTTGTTTGCACTACACCTCCCACGGGTCCAGCGAAGTCAATGATATGTTGCTGAGGACCACCCCGATGGTTGACGAACGGCCGGAGCGCGTCCCCGGTTTGCGGACCAAGTTCCTCAACGAGGATGTTCCTCCGGACCGGGTGGCGCGAATCTCGTGCACGCTCGGACTACCTGACGGCGCAGGATACGTCAGGCTTGCGTCTGCCGATCCCTCAGTGCAGCCAGAGTTCAACTACCGCTATCTTCAGCATCCAAACGACATTCGTCGGGTGAGGGAAGGCGTGCGGATGGCGATCGGATTCCTTGAATCCGATGCGTATAAAGACGTGGCCGATTACCGGCTCCACCCAACGGATGACATTCTGGCCGACTACGACGCTTTGAACGTCTATATACGCCAAACCGTGGGAACAGCCAGGCATGTGTCCGGCACATGCAAGATGGGCCCGGATTCAGACCCAATGGCGGTTGTGGATCAATACTGCAGCGTCAAGGGTGTAAAGGGGTTGTCGGTGGTCGATGCGTCGGTGATGCCGCGGGTTACAAGGTCAGGTGGTAGCCATGCAACGGTTGTCATGATAGGGGAACGTGCCGTCGAATGGATTGCGTCGGCTTAACCCCGCCTTACCGCTGTCTGAAATCTATGGTCTAAGACGGAGGGTTCGTAACGACTGCTTCATCATGTTAAGCTTGCCCGCCGCTTCTCAGCTGGACTTTGCGCAATTCAAGCGGCGTAAGCGAGGGAATCCACCATTCGGTGGTACAGGGTGGCGGGGAGTTCATGAGTGTCGGTGCTGGCTGCGGACAGTGAAAAACCCTCTGAGGCCAGCCACAGGTGCCGCCGCGCCAGGGCGATGGCGTCCACAAAAGTCGGCGACGGTTTGGCGTACCAGGCGGCGGTGCGCTGGGTGATGGGATGATGCTTTTGCAAGGCGTGGGCGGCCAGGGCGGTCCAGGAGAAGAGACCCAGCAGGATGGGCGTGGTGCGGGCGATGGCCAGGTCGGACCACTGACGTTGGGTTTCCACGCCCAGATGGGTTCGCACCTCCTGAAAGGTGACTTCCAGTTGCCAGCGCAGGACAAACCACTCCAGGATCTGGGTCGGGTCTGCCGCTGGGTCGGTGCAGAGCAGGGCCTGGGGATGGAAGGCGCCCTGGGGATCGCGGATCAACACCCAGCGGATGGTCACCGGTGGCTTGCCGGAGCGGTACCAGACGGCGGTCTGGGAGGTGAGTTCCACGATGCGGGTGGCGCCGTCATACCAAGCCACCGCGGCGACGGTCCAAGGCACATGGTCCTGGTCAAGGAGTGATTTCAGGGATGGTCGTCGCGCGCCTTTCAACGCTGGTCGGCCGTTCTGACCCGGCTGTCGTGGTGGTGCGGGCGCGTAGAGGGCGGCGTCCAGGCGCAATCTGGCGATGAGAGTGACGGGCTCACGCAGGGCCTGGCAGCAGTGGAGGAGGTCGAGGACAGCGTAGCCGTTGTCCCCCACCAGCACCAGGGGGCGATGGGGCAACCAGCGTGGTTCGGCAGGCTCACCATGAGCGGAGTAGCATGACCATCTGCCGGGCCCAGTCGGTTCCGCCTATGGCGGATTGTGCCGGCGTCCCTGCTGCTGGTGGTAGCGAGAGGAGGGCGCCAGCACGGTGAGCACTGGCAGGGCCCAATACCGACCAGCCCAGGGCACTGGTCCCAGCCACATCAAAGAGATCCAGCGCAGACCACTGGCCTTGACCAGTTGGTGGCGACTGGAACGCACCGCGTCTCGGTAGATACCACGGGCTCTGATCTTGGCGCCCCGACGCCGTTCCAGGGTTTCATCGATGCCGAAGATCAACGGACCGTCGCCGCGATTCAGGTACTGAAGCAACAACAAGAGCAAGATGCGGGCCGCCTTGCGGGACGACCACACCGCCCGATTGAGCACTTCATGGTAGCGGGCGTAGTCGCGCTGGTTGCTGCGTCCCATGACACGCAGCGCCGCGGCGACAGTGCGTTGACCCGGGGTCAGGATCGTGCCCACCAGCAGCAGTTGGGCCTTCTGCCAAGTCGAGTTGGTGAACAGCGTTGCGAAGGAGGCGAGGATCGGTGCAATGGCGTTGGGCAGGGTGAGCATGGCTGGGTCTTTCCGTCGAAAGTAGGGTGAGGCCAGCTTACCCTTTCTTTATACTTTTTCTAAATTATGCGCAAAGCCCAGCTTAGCGTACGATCCTGCCCCTTACCGGAATCGACCCGATTTGGAGGCCGGAACGCGGTTCATCGTGGCCGATAGCATTCACAACTTGGGGCAGGAAGATCGGGCCGCAGTCATGCCGAACCGGAGTGCTCGAACAAACGACTTCACGTAACGGCTACTGTGCGAACCACAGCAGGTATCAATAAGGCGGAGGACGGTGGAAGGATGGATACTGGAATCGGGTTCGCCGATGCGTTGCAGCGAGTCTTCCCAACGGCGGTGGTCAGGGTATCTTGAATGTCGTGGCTGGATTCACCAAGAGACCTTGTGCAACGGAATATCGGCAACATTTTATTTGAGGCAACCACTTGCGTTGGGTAACGGTTTTATTGAGGCAATGCGTAGTCGACGCTACCGTCAGGACTAATTGTCGTCTATCAAGAACCGCCAAACACCGAGAATCACGCAGCCATCTCCTTATCGCGAACGGAATTGCCTGATGAAGGTGGAGCCTTCCATGGTCATGGTTGGCAGTGTAACGAAAACCCGATTTTGTTACACTCCATCGAAGTACGAGATTGCGCGGTAGTAAATCCTATGCTGCGGCAAATACATACAGCCCTGAACTTTGCACTTGTAATCGCTGTCGTGCTGGCCGTCTCTTGCGCCGAAAGCACGGAACCCACGCTGACCGACACAGCAGATCAGCTCCCCATTATTGATTGCGGCCCGGACTGCATAATCGAATTTCCACCGCTGATTCCCAATGTCAGGTGGATTGAAGAACCTTCGGTCACGCCCAATGGAGACTTCTATCTGGTAGCGGAAATCCGGGAAGGATACAACTTTCAACTCTTCGTGCCCGACGACGCGGCTAGGGTCGACTTTTATGACCATCTTGACCGCATACGCAGCAGCATTCTGCCACCGACCGGCCCCGATGAATACTGGGCACAACTAGAATCCGGCCAATATGTCGCCGAGGAATTCACCTACAAAGACCGCATCCTTACCGTGAGGGCGAAAATATCCAGTGCTGCGGCCTTACGCCCGGACCTCGAAGTCTGTATCTGGTCGGCTCAACCCGAAGGCGAGCGGGCCTTTGTCGGATGCGACTTTCTGGAGCCAGTGGAGTGGCCTCGAACCCCATGACCAGGGGGAACGACCGATTACTGCCCTAAGTCGGCCATCGAGACCGTCATTACCCGGTCTGCAACAAAAGGGGTAATTTTATTACGGCCCCAAGACATCGTCAGACCAGGCTGCTCTGCTGGCCCTGGCGGCCTCCACCAGCCCACGCTGGGGCGAGAAGGCCAGCTACTACTCGGTGGTGTGCCTGGAGACCGGCGAGATGGAGGTTATGGAACTGGCGGGCAACAGCAACTCCGCACCTCGGCCGCCTTCCTGCGGCAACTGAGGGCGCGACACACAGAACCACTGACCGTGATCTGGGACAATCCGCTAGCCCATCGTGGCGACGCGCTACGAGCCTACCTGACCACGCCTGACTTGCACCTGTGCTTGGTCAACCTGCCCAGTTACAGTCCAGACTTCAATGCTGATGAGGCCGTCTGGGGCTGGGTGCGCCAGGAGGAGATCGCCAACTTGTGCCTGGGCACCAGGGTCGCGGTGCAGGAGAAGGTGGGCGCCTTTTCGCCAACTTGGCTAGCCGTCGGGAGGAGGTCAAACGGCGTTGCCGAACCGTGCTTCAGGCTCGCGTAGCAGAACTGAGTGGCAGCGCCCATTTTCCACATACGTTTGATCCCGCCCCGGACTGGCGTAAGCGTGGCCCGCACCGCGCTCGACCCGTGGCTCTGGATTGACGCGACGCTGGTCTTTTTGCATTGTTCAAGATAGGATGCGTTCACTTTTTCCGTCGGCGCGAACCCGTGGAGACCGTTAGGCTCCCACGCGAAACCAACGAGAAGTCCGACTTGATGCCTCAACCCGATACGCTCCGCCGAACGGCTCTGATCCTGGTGTCTGTCGGTCTGGTGTGGAACTTCGCCGAAGCTGGGGTCGCGTTCTGGGCGGGCGCAAAAGCTGGGAGTGTGGTCCTCATTGCCTTTGGGGCGGACAGTGTCATCGAACTTTTCGCTGGCGGTGTCCTGGTTTGGCGATTTACGCGAGAGCAGAATGGGCTAGACGATGAGGCCGCTGAGAACAAAGCGCGGAAGCTGGTCGGCTTCACCTTCTTTTTGCTGGCGGCGTATGTCACCGTCCATTCGGGGTCCAGCCTAGTGGGATGGTTGCCCAAACCGCAGCCTAGTCTCATCGGTGTGGGCATTGCAGTGGCCAGCGCCGTCGTCATGAGTGGCCTTTACGTGGCGAAAATGCGCGTGGCCGCCCGGATGCGGTCCCGTTCGTTGAGAGCTGAGGCAATCGAAAGCTTGTTCTGCGATCTCCAGGACTTGGCGATCCTGGTGGGGCTGGGCTTCAACGTTCTGCTTGCCTGGTGGTGGGCCGACCCGGTCGCGGCCCTGATACTGGTCCCATTCTTCATCAAGGAAGGCTGGGAGAACTTCTTCGGGGACGAGGATGAAGATGATGAGGACGATCAAACCAAAGCGCTCCGAGTTTGCTTTTGCCGAAGCTGCTTCTATGGCCTGTCGACCTGCCGCGCAGCCTGCTGCCGAGCGTAACCTCTGAGTCCGGGGGGACAACACCGTGATACGACATCCTCGATTGCTTCTACCCGCACTACCCGTCGCGCCTCCATTCGTACTCGAGGTAGCGAGTGGGTGGGAAGCATCACACTTTCCCGTCCTCACCTATTCATCGGTGAGGCGGTAGATCCCGGACTTCTGCGAGAGCAGGTATATTTCTCCGTTAACGCCCTGGCTCGACTTTGTACAAAAGCTAGATAAATTATAAGAACAGGGTAAGCTCGACCAAATCACCAAAAGAGGTCGAGTATGCCTACCCTGCCCGCAGTCATAGTAACCCTGCTGCTGCCCTTTGAGCACCTGTTTGACCCCAGGACCTGGCGCAAAGCCCAACTCCTGGCCATGGGAGCGATCCTGTCTCCCGGCAAACGCACCGTGTCCTCCGCCCTCAACATCCTGGGGATTGGGCAGCACGGCGACTTCGCCGTCTATCACCACGTGCTCAACCGCGCCCGATGGTCGCCATTGCAACTGAGCCGGGTGCTGTTGCTGCTGGTGGCCGGGCGCCTTGGTTCATCCACCGAGCCGTTGGTGTTCGGCATTGACGAGACGGTGGAACGACGCTGGGGCCGGAAGATTGCGGCCAAGGGGCGGTATCGGGATCCCGTGCGCTCCACCGACGACCAGGTGGTGATGACCCCCGGATTGCAATGGGTGAGCCTGATGTTGCTGACGCGTATCGGATGGGCGGGACGACACTGGGCGTTGCTGTTTTTGACCGCGCTGGTGGTGTCGGCCCGCTACGACCGGCGCAAAGGTCGCCGGCACAAGACGTTCACCGACTACGCCCAGCAGATGCTGGTCTGCCGGCGCCGGTGGCTGCCGGACCGGGACCTGGTGGTGGTGGCCGATGGCGGCTACGCCAAGCGCGAGTTCCTGCGGCATTGCCAGAGTATGTCGAAGCCCGTTGTCGTCGTCACCAAACTGCGCAAGGACGCGTCCCTGTACCAGCCCGGGCCACCGCGGCGGCCCGGCCAGATCGGGCGGCCCCGGGTGGTCGGCGCGCGACTGCCCAGTCCCACGGCGGTGCTGGACGATCCCGCTACACAATGGATTCCCTACCGTGCCACCGGGTCCGACGGCAGTACCGCCATGGTCGAGCTCGCTTCGGGCGTAGCGCTGTGGTACCACGGCGGGCCGCCGCGCCTTCCCATACGTTGGGTCGTCATCAGATATCTGGAGGAGCGCCGCGGGCCCTATGCTTTGCTATGCACCGACACCGAGGCGGAACCGCTGCGGATACTGCAGTGGTATCTGCTGCGCTGGCAGGTCGAGGTGACCTTTGAGGAGCTGCGGGCTCACCTGGGCGTGGAAACCCAGCGCCAGTGGTCGGAACGAGCCATCGCCCGAACCACCCCCGCGCTCTTTGGCCTGTTCAGCGTGGTGACGCTGGCAGCGGATATCCTGATCGAACAGCGTGGCGGCATGGCGCCGCGCACCGCGGCGTGGTATGACAAAACCAGCCCTTCCTTCGCCGACGCCATCGCCCTGGTCAGACGACACCTCTGGGTGCAGCAGGGAACTTTTATGCCGTCCGAGCGCGAGCACGAATCGATAAAAGTCCCGCGCCTCTTGTACCACAGGATGCTCGACACGCTAGCCTATGCCGCTTGATTGTACAAAGCCGAGTCAGAGTCAGAGAGCGACATACGATGTCGTAGCGCGGTTTTTAATTCCTTGACCGAGAACGCGCGACCTATCTCGTTTGCGTACTCCAAGGAAGGTCGATAAATTTCTGCCTGCTTTGGTGCTGCCATGGGATAGTATCCTCCTTGCTAGTGTGGCTAACGTGTCACAGACGGTTTTCCGATTGTGCCCTTGAAATGCGGTATCACCTCTGCCGCAAACCGCCTCATCTGGTCGCGGAACTGACCGGTGGTGGCGCCCGTGGGGAAGGCAATCATCACCTGCTCCAGCCCAGGGTATTTGTCCTGCAGCTCTTCCAGGTAGGTTACGGTGTCCTCCGGACTGCCGGCGAACCAGGCCCGGTTGTCGATGACATCCTGGAAGTTGCTGCCGGCAGCGATGTGCCTGGCAACCCCGCCCTGACCGGTGGCCGCAATCTGCTGGTCGCTGTAGCGCAGCATACCCAGCGGCGCGGCAAACTTGACGTGCTCCTCAAACAGAGGTTCCAGCTGGAGACGGGCCGCCGCCGCTGAGTCGCCCACCATCGCACACAGACCGATGCACAAGCCCTCGCCCAACGCCAAATCCCGACCCGTCCGCTGGTTCGCCGCCTGGTAGCGATGGACCCACTCGTCCACATACTCCTGGCCGGTGCCCAGAATCACGCCCTTGATGCCCCATTTGGCCATAAGTCCAGCGCCCGGTCTGACGCGCTGACGATGGGTTGCCACACGTCCACGGGCTGAGTGCGAGGGCGCGGCACCAGCGTAACTTCTTTCAGGTCATAGCCGCGGTAGGGGATTTCCGGCGCATTACTGTAGTGCTTGCCCTGGTGCGGAAACGATTCGCTCCGGAACGCCTTCATGATGATTTCAAACTGCTCTTCAAACTGCTCGCGGTTGGCATCGCTGTCCATCATCGGGGCTCCGAAGGAGCCCACCTCGCGAGTGTGGTAGCCGCGACCAACGCCGAACACCACTCGCCCTTCGGTCAGGATGTCCACCATCGCAAAGTCCTCAGCCAGCCGGATCGGGTGCCACATGGGCAGGATGTTGAACCCGCAGCCAAACTTGATGCGTTTGGTGAACTGGGACAGATACTGGCTCATAATCAACAGGTTGGGGATGCACTCGTACCCCTCGCGCTGGAAGTGGGTTCAGCCATCCAGAGGATGTCGAACCCCAGATCGTCCAGAAAAACCGCCGCCTGTTTGGCAATATCCATCGCCGTCGCGAGTCGGTCATTGTCGTACCAACGGTCGTTGGCGGGCACACCCTCAAAGCCAATGCCGTCGCCTTCCAGAACATGGCCGGCGTACAGGGTAGAAAAGGTCTGAATTATCGAAAATCCCTCAGGGACGCTTGGTTGTTGATACCGCGCTCACGATAACCCAACAGGCCCGACCCCGCAATAACGAAAGGGCCACCGCCAATCCCTTCTCCCTTGATGGGAGAGGGATACTCCTTGGACCAGGTGGTTTGGTACAATCGCCGGCGAGTACGCCCCGCACACGCGGGGATAGACCCCACGTGGCCATCCCCGGTGCACACTTCCTGACGGTTCCCCCCTACGGTACTCCAAAAGAATTGATTTCGAATGTACCATTCCGCTGCCCAGCAGGCCGGCAAAGCAAGCTACGGCCCCAAAACGCAAAAACACAGTCAAAAAACCCACCAAGGCCAAAAAGCCGCGCCGAACTCCAACCCCACTCGAACTTCAAGAGCGCATACAGAAACGCAGCGAATACGAGAAAACCAGAAGTCAACGGCCCGAGCGGAAACAACACAACCACGACAACAAAAAAACGACGCCAAAGGGCCAAAGAACTCGGCATATGCAGTGCTTGCTCCCAGCCGGCAAACACGGGCCAAACCAGGTGTCCCACCTGCGCCGAGAAACACCGCACACGGAACCGGCAGGACTCGGAGAAACGGCGAAGGGCAAAAGGCATGAAGCCCCGCCCTCGGATCAATGCAGAATTAATCGAGCAGATCCGGAAAGAGATTGCCGCCCAAGACACCCGAGGAGCAAGCACGACACCCAAGGGAGTGGACAGCGAACATTACAAGAAGAATAGGCAACAGCATCAAGCGCAAGTACGTGCGGAGCGCAAATCACTCGGCCTGCGCGTCCGATGCGCCAAGCCAAGTCTTGAAGGCCAGACCCGCTGTGCTGACTGCGTACTCAAACACCGCCAGAGTGGACTGCGCGGGAGAGTGAAGGCAAAACTCACTGCTGAACAATAGGGCAGCAGTGAGACGCCGCGACCCGACAGTTACGACACGTCCCAAATTTCCGCCGTAGAGCCACGCAGATGGACGCCGGCGTCGTATCAGACGGAGACGACGCCGACATTCAGCCAGCGAATCTGCACTTCGACCACGTGCAGTGCGTCAGATCGACGGAGAAGCCCTGAAATTGCCATGACGGCACCTGAACCCTTCAAGCCCGCCAGGACAAAACCAAAACGTGCATCTCGCCGCCATTGTCAAAGAATGGACGGCGAGATGCTTTAGTACACCAGCGAATAACGGAACTACGCCACGTTTAGTTCCGCATGCGGTTGAAACAATCGCTGCAGTAGACCGGACGGTCACCGCTCGGGCGGAACGGCACCGTGGCGTCATTGCCACAGTTGGCGCACACAACGGTGAACATCTCACGTTGACCGCCGCCACCGCCACCGCCGCCATAGCCGCCGCCACCGCCACCATAGCCGCCGCCACCTTCGCGAGGCTGGCCTCGACGGGCGTTGCGGCACGAGGTGCAGCGCTTGGGGTTGTTGGTGAAACCGCGAGAAGCATGGAATTCCTGCTCACCTACTGTGAACACGAAATCCGAGCCGCAGTCGCTGCAAGCCAAGGTCATGTCAGAAAGGGCCACGATTATTCCTCCAAAGGTTTTGTCTATCACGTTGCATATTTTGAGGCCTGAGTTCGCCGGGCAAAGTGATTTCCAATACCCAAAGAAGGCGGACCGAAACAACCTGAACTGACACCAATATACCTCAAACACCAACACTGTTGTATCCGATCCCGGCAAGCTAGACATCGACCACATGGTCCCCTTGGGTAACGCCTGGCTGTTCAACAATGCCCACGTGTACGGAGAAGCCCACGTCTGCGGCGACGCCCGCGTGGGCGACCACACAGTGATCGCCAGGAACCTCGACCACACGCCCGCGTGCCCTGCCGTAATGCGGTGAGACGCCGCCAACTTTCAGTCAGGGACTCTGTGCTGCGGCCGCATGGCGTGTGGCGGAAACTGCCGCCGCATCCGCCACACCACGAGTTCAGCAGGGCTATTGACGCAAAACTCCAAACGGTAAGAAACTGCGTGACGCCGCTCCATCCCAACTGCGGGAACGCCGCCAATTACCACAAACCCATCATCGGAAGCTAGATAACAACCATGGCAAAAATACCGCAACAGTACACCGACCAACCAGAAATGGTAAACGCCGTCATCGAAGCACGAAGAATCCAAATGGAAACTGAGGACACCTCGTTTGCGATTGAATGGCTGATGGAACACTACCCAATGTCCCTGAACTCAGCCACGCGAGTGCTCGAGGATGAAACGTTCCTATACGTTGCTTTGTACCCAGAGGGCCACCCTGGACTCGAAGCACTCCGAGCCGAACAGAGGGCAAAAAGCCGGCGCAGCTACAACATGAAGAAACTCCGGCCGCAGATCATCGACCGAGATGACAGCAGGTGCCAGAACTGCAACAAGCGAGTCAAGGGCGGAGACGCCACCTTAGACCACAAAGACCCTGAAGGGCCAGAGACCCTAGAAAACATGCACTTGCTGTGCCGAGCTTGCAACACTCTGAAGGGGAAACGATCCTGGGAAACGTTCCAGAACGACACGGAAGAATGGCGAACGCGAGTTGAGATACAACAGAACGAACGCCCAAACTTCACCTGCGAGCGAACCGGCCTATCCGTCAGAGGCAGAAGTTGGCAAGAAGCCGGGTGCCAATCCCCTGGCATCTGTATGCGGTATAAAAAGTGCGACAACGGCAGAGAAGCCCGGATGAACGCCTGCCCGTGTCACCCGTACGGTTGTTTTCCAGACTGCACTGGATGTGAGATGTGTGAACACGATGAGTTCTCCCCGCCGGTTCGCATGGTCTGTCCGACCGGAGATCATGGATTCAGTAAATGCCTTAGCGAAGCAACTTGCAAATCCGCCCGGGCATGCGCAGCCGAGACTTGGACAGCCGCAGAGAGGCGGGAGAACTGATCCCCGCAGCAACGGAGCCCGTCATGCCGGTCACGTTCGCAAACAGGGCACGAACACCATTGGTCCTAACCGCTCATGTTCGTTGTGCAGGGTGCCGTTCCATTGGTGACCGTTACTGTCGTGGCCTACAAAGATGATCCGAGGAACGTAAAAGTCGTCATAAGAAATGCAGACTACACACGAGCCGATTTCAAACCGTGCCCCTTCCTCCATGTCCAGCGGTTTGGTTATTTCTCGCAAATACCCGTGCTCATATACAGGGGCAACGATAGGCGAACCATATTTCACCGTCTGCGGATGTATCCGGATGAGACCAAGCAACGTCCGTAGGTCGGGTAGTACCTCATCTGCGAACAACTGGACTTCTGATGGGTCGCATTCCAAGATTGAATGGGTCAAGTTGTTTCTAACCGTATTCATTTGTTTCCAATCGAGTTGTGCCGCAATGTGGTCTAGCACTCCGCTTTCCAACGTTTGCGGTTTGATGGGATAGTAGCCTGATTCGCTATTCCATTGCCGAAGCCCGTCCAAGCCAGTCTCAATCCACTTACACAACGCAATGTAATCATCATTGTCTTCAGTCCAATCGTTGCCTGCCATACGAGACCTCAACCCTATTGCTCTGCCGATTGCACGGTCAGCAACCTCTAAGTCCTTCGCCCATTGAGCAATGATTTGGTCGAATATCTGCCCCTTGTAAGTGACCTTCAGCAACGGGCTGATTTTCTTGCCTTGGCGAGTTTTCCTGATAATTTCTTTCCAATATGGTCTGATCTCTTTTTTAATCATCGGGCAACCTCCGAACTCGAAACCGGCAACGGTTTGTGCGTTGCCACCACTACCCACCATGCTACCCTCGGTATCACGCAAAAGGAAAGCGAACCTAATGGCGTTACAGGCCATCATCTACATTTCAACGGACCGTCATGCCGCCTAGTCGTCCACCCGATGGCGGCCACCTTTTTGGCAACTGCCGAGGCCGGTCTCACGCTGCAAGCAAACTGCGAAAGGAGATTGGCAGATGTCAAGCCAAGAATATGTAGCCGGGAACATTCACCATTGCATGGTACGAATCCATGGTTCGTACTACACCGTCGCCAACATCTGAAGCTATGCTCCCGAACGGGAATACAAAGCTTCTACGCCGCCTTACCTTTACGAATGCTTTGGACCAGACGACTGGAACCACCGCGACGGCAGCCATACCATTGAAAACACGTTCCGCGCGGCGTGGTACTCGATAGTTTTGAACATGGAAATTTCCGACGATGAAATTTAGCGTTCGGACGGACCAACCACAGATGACCAAAGCAGCATACCCACCTGCGGGTATCTGGCCCCTAGGTGCCTGACCTGCCGGTCGGGCTATGCGACCGTCAACGCGAACAGCGTGGTAGCAACCTGCTCCAACCCGGATTGCACGGAGCCACCGCGAGTTTAGTAGAGTACCGGGAGGTGGTGTAAAAGAATTGGTCTAGCAAAAAGCTGGCCACCGCGTCATCCTTGTAGAATCACTACAAACCAACCAAGGAGAACGACGGTGGTCAAACAGAGCATGGATCTTTTGGAATTATTACGCAAGCGCGGTATGGACCAGGGCAATCGCGTTATAGATTGGTAGACTTGGCCAGGCATGCGAGTCCAGTGATATGAAGGGGAGAGGGGAGGAGTGATGAGAGAGGGGAAGGGCGCGTCCATTATGGATTATTTCGGGACGTTGGAGGACCCCAGGATCGACCGGTGCAAGCGGCACCAGCTGCTGGACATCATTGCCATTGCCATCTGCGCCGTCATCTGCGGCGCCGACTCCTGGGTCTACATCGAATTGTTCGGCAAGAGCAAGCTGGAATGGTTCCAGACCTTCCTGGAACTGCCCCACGGCATCCCGTCCCACGACACCTTCGGCGACGTCTTCTCCCGGCTGGACCCGGAGCAGTTCCAGCAGTGCTTCATGGCCTGGACCCAGGCGGTGTCCGACCTGATCCCCGGGGAAGTGGCGGCCATCGACGGCAAGACGGTACGGCGTTCCCACGACCGCAATGTGGGCAAGCGGGCCATCCACCTGGTCAGCGCCTGGGCCTCGGCCAACACGCTGACCCTGGGGCAGGTGAAGACCGCGGAGAAGTCCAACGAAATCACCGCGATCCCCCAGTTGCTGCCAATGCTGGAACTGAAGGGGTGCATCGTCACCATCGACGCCATGGGCTGCCAGCAGGAGATCGCCCAGGGGATTCTGGACCGGGGAGCCAGCTACGTGCTGGCGCTGCAGGAGAACCAAGGTCAACTGTATGAAGACGTGCGGGACCGGTTCGAGGGAGCGGAGGAGTTCGGCTTCGGGGGAGTGCCCCATGACTACGCCACCACCCTGAACAAAGACCACGAAAGGATAGAACGTCGGGAGTGCTGGACAATCAGCGACCCATCTTGCCTGGAGTACCTGAGCACCGGGCAGGACTGGCCCGGCCTGCGCTCGGCGGTCAAGGTGGTGGGCCGCCGGGAGACGCCGGCCGGGACCACGGTGCAGCCCCGGTACTACATCAGCAGCCTGGATGCCCCGGCGGAGCGACTGCTGAAGGTGGTGCGCACTCACTGGAGCATCGCGAACTCCTTGCACTGGAGCCTGGACGTGACTTTCGGGGAAGACCATTGCCGGATCCGCAAGGACCACGCTCCGCAGAACATGGCCACGCTGCGGCAGGTTTCGCACAATCTGCTCAAGAACGAAACGAGCCTGAAGGTGGGCATCCAGGGGAAACGCCTCCAGGCCGGCTGGAAGGAGGACTACCTGCTAAAAGTCCTACGCAGCTAAAACGCGATTGCCCTGCGGTATGGACGGAGACCTGGACTTTCTGCGGGAAGCCTTGCGCGTTCTGGTGGACGGCATCATGGACGCCGAGGTTTCCGCCCAGATCGGCGCCCAGCACGGCGAACGCAACTCGGAGCGCCGTACCTACCGCAACGGCTACCGCAACCGCACCTGGGATACCCGGGTGGGTACCATGGAGTTGCACATTCCCAAGCTGCGGGAAGGCAGCTACTTCCCCAGCCTGCTGGAACCACGGCGGCGCAGCGAGAAGGCCCTTCTGTCGGTGATCCAGCAAGCCTATGTGGAGGGCGTGTCCACTCGGCGGGTGGATGACCTGATCAAGGCTCTGGGCTGCGACGGCATCTCCAGCAGCCAGGTGTCGCGCATCTGCCAGCAACTGGATGAAGTGGTGGACAGTTTCCTGGGTCGGCCCCTGGACGGTGGTCCCTACCCTTACGTGTGGCTGGACGGCCTGACGCAGAAGGTTCGGGAGGACGGCCGCATCGTGAACGTCTGCGTGGTGGTGGCGACGGGGGTCAATGCCGAAGGGCAGCGTGAGGTCCTGGGCATGGACGTGGGGACCAGCGAGGACGGCGCGTTCTGGCTGGCCTTCCTGAGGTCGTTGACCGCTCGGGGCCTCAGCGGGGTGGAACTGGTTACCTCCGATGCTCACCAGAGCCTGCCCCTGCGAAAGCAGGGGGGCTGAAGAACGCCATCGCCGCGGTGTTTGCCGGGGCCAGCTGGCAGCGCTGCCGCACCCACTTCATGGCCAACCTGCTGACCCGAGTGCCCAAGCGTGCCCAACCTGGCGTGGCTACCCAGTACCTTCTCGCATGGTGCGCACCATCTACCAGCAACTGTCTCTCGCAGAGGTCCACGGCCAACTGGACCGAATGGTGGAACAACTCCGGGAGCCCTTTCCCCAGGTGGCGGAGTTGCTGGCGGACGCTGCGCCGGACATCCTGGCCTGCACGGCCTTCCCAGTGGCCCACTGGCAGAAGCTGTGGTCCAACAACCCGCAGGAACGGCTGAACCGAGAGATACGGCGCCGCAGAGCCTGCCCCCGAAAGGGGACGTGGTGGGCATTTTCCCCAACCGGCTATCGGCGCGGCGCCTGGTGGGCGCGGTGCTGGCCGAGCAACACGACGAATGGGCCGAAGCCCGCCGCTACCTCACCATCCCCAACGCCGCCGGCAGCGAGGCACTGCCGGAGCCCAATATGCTGGAAGCAGCGGCCTGATCAACATCAACAAGGACGACGCGCTTTTACACTACTTGACGGGACACTACCGATGTGTAAATCAGGTCCCGTGATGCTGGCCGGCTATTTTGCATTTCGCGGCTGGGTCCGCAAGAGGCTTGATGCGAACGAATATAGATAATATTTAATTTGCGGCAATGCGCCAGCAGGACTAATCGTCGTCTATCATGCACTGAGTTATTAACCGAGGCCTGTGGTCGAAGGCACGGAGTGGGTGTGGATATTGGAGCTAAATCGAGATGAAAGCGCTCTATTTGGACGAGTCGGGAGAGCATAATCCGGTGGTACGCGATCCTGACTATCCTATTTTCGTTTTGGGTGGGGTCATCGTAGACAAGCATTATGCTGATGCGACGTTGACGCAAGCGGTTGACGATTTCAAGCAGGAAGTGTTCGGAAGAACGGACATCGTTCTCCATACGGCAGACATGTCCCGCAACCGGAAAGGGTTCGAGGCGTTACGTGACATCGCTTTCCGCGATGCGTTCTACGACAAAATGAACACCCTGATGAGGAGACTGGAATACCGAGTGGTCGCCTGTGCCATCCGCAAGGACGATCCGACGTTCCAGGGGCTTGCTGCGAGAGATCTTTACATGGTCTGTTTTGACCGATTGGTGGACCTGTTCTGCGAAGAAATCGGAGAAGTACGGGATGGTGGAATAATCATCGCTGAGAAGCGCGGTTCACCTCCACTGGACCGGTCACTGGAAATTGAGTGGGTAAACCTGAAGACTTGGGGAACACTTTACACGCCAGCCGACGTGATTTCTGACCGGATACAGGCGCTGAATTTGCGGCCCAAGATTAATAACATAGCAGGGTTGCAGATGGCGGATCTGGTGCTTTCTCCCATTGGACGACATTACCTAGGAAAGCGTGATGCGGAGGATTGGCAGATCGTAGCCGATAAACTGCTCCGCGATGGCTCAGGGCGAGAGGAACCTGATGGGGTGATCGTGGTGGCATGAAAAAAGGGACCGGTCCTCGCTACGCAAGGGCTAGCCCCGCACTGCCGACGCAGATCCTTGCCGGGTGTTGGACACCACGCTCATGGTCTGGCCTATTCCCGCCGAAGCGGTGCAAGTCGCCGGGGATTACCCTCCGCTACGCAGAGAATAACCCGATCAATACTATACCAGTATAGACTGTCGCACTTTCTTACGTCAAGATGTAATTCTCTCCTGAGGTCATCTTCAGAGGGATATCTGCCCATGATGGCGGACAGTAATAGGCCGACTCTGGGGACCGCACTGCCTCAATAAAACCGTTACCCAACGCAAGCGGTTGCCTCAATTATAATGTTACCGGAAAGTCGGATTTACATAACAGCCCTTTGGCGAACCACGGCGGGTATCAATAAGGCGGAGGAGGCCGGAAAGATGGATGCCCAAATCGGGTTCGTCGATGAGTTGCGGCGGCTCCTGCCGACGACGATGGCTAGCCTGTCTCCAATTTCGTGGCTGGATCTGCCAAGAGACCTTGTGCGACCGAAGTTCAGTAACATTTGATTTGAGGCAATGCGGGAGCCGGCAAATATAGTTGACGCGGGACACGCCTTCGCCCAATTCACCTCACCAAGTATGAACTGTTACCTTCTGGCTCCGCGACGAGAGCCTGGAGGTCTCCGAAAACCTGCCGACGCCCGACGTCATCGCCGAGGAGATCATGGAAGACCTCCGCGCCGCCCTGGAACAGCTGGAGGAGATTGCGGCGGATTTGGGGGCGGAGAACAAAACAGCACAGTAGCTGACGGTCTACCAGGAAGACCTTGGTCTGGCAATGGTCTGACGTCAGGTGTTGCGGTATTCACTCCTGCATTTCTGCAGTTTGTCCCAATCATCTTGAAGTTGGGAAAGCGTAGGAGCTACACCGAGGGTAGCTAGTGGCTGCGAATGCGCATCGATGTATCGGCACGCATCGCCGAAGACCGTGGTTACAGTTTTGATGGTATCACCCAACTTTGAAACATTGATCCTTTCAAGGCTTGTCATTCGAACGTTGGGTTGATAGCGTGCGGTGACGTTGGCGAGCACTTCCTGTTCCACGAAAAGTTCACACCACGAGCGGATAAAGCCATAGGCTTCACGAACATGGAGTTCGCTTGCTTCTCCCGAGGTCTTCTTGGCTTCCTCGATGCTCGAGTTGATCTTGGCACGAAAATTGCTAATCGTATCCCAGCGCGGTCCCGTGCCCGGGGTTACCGTCCCTTTACCGTCTTCGTCGGTAATTCGGTAGTATGCGCAGTTTTTTGACTGGTCAAAGATGTCCAAGAGACACGCGGTGAAGAAAATGTCATGTGTGAACACAACCACCTGATGATCTGAAGCCAATACGCCGATGCGTTGAGCTACCTCTCTCACGCGTCGGTGGTCAAGACTGGACACAGGGTCATCGAATATCACCGGAACCGTATTGTCGCTCATTTTGACTTCGGCAATGAAATCGGCAATAGCGACAACATTTTGCTCCCCTTCGGACAACACACTGGACGGCTTGTGGTCACTATGAAGTGCTCGTCTGCGCACGGGCTGGCCTTCTCGTCCAGCGAACTCTAATTTGATCTCTGGTGCGCGAAGCGCCTCGCATTCACCGCGGAAAATGCGCTCGAATTGCTCGTTGATTAATTGCTGGCTTGCTTCGCGCGCGAGTACAGTGATGCGCCGGCGAACATTCGAATTTGCCTGTCCTTCGTTTTTGAAATTTTCCGCACGTTTGGACGAAGCGACAAATTCCTCTATCTCACTCCAATTCTCGATCAACGTTAGGCGAGCCTGTAATTCGTAAAGCTCTGTTTCCCTTTCCTTTATTGTTTCTTCGCGGTTAGAGTTCTGCTGCTGCAAATCGGTTATTGCATTTTTCAGCCCCGAAAGCCAAGATTCACAATTGGTTTTTATCGCCGATGCCCTCGCCGGAATGTTTTCGTCAGTAGGGGATCCATCGGTGAATCGCTTCCCCAGGTTTTCGTCCAGGGCCATGATCGTTCGGAGCGCTTTGATCTGGTTATCGCCGGCTTCCAATCCAAGATTAGAATCTGAATCTACACCTTCGACATAAGCACGGACCGCAGCAAGCGAGCAATTTTGAATGGGCTCGACCATGCTACGGATCGTGGTCTCGTGCCCCAGTATGTCTTGGGCAATTTGATCTTCAAGATAGTCACCGTACTTGGCGATCAGTTGAAGTGCTTCTGAACCGAGCACCTGCCTGCAATAAATGCAACGGGCATTATCATGTGCTCCGATGCTTTCCAAATGTTGTCGGTAGGCTTGGCCGGACCGAATAAACTCTTCCCAAGTTTGATCAGGCTCCGCCGGAAGGTCAGTGGCCGCGAAGAGGCTATCCCGTAAACTTACCTGGTCTCTGCGTAAATCAGACAGCCTAGTTAGTGCGTCGTTATACTGCGGCACGTCTAGGCTCTCAGCTACAGATGCGAAGGAACTCGCTTCCGTGAGTACCTGCTGGAATCTGACCTTGAGGGCCAATTCCTGTCCGAGCGAATTGGCTTTCAACTGGACTAGGGTGGTTTCCAACTCCTCCTTCTGAGCCTCTGCGTCATCAGGCACGTGTGTAAATCGCTTCAGATCTGTGAGATCGCTAGTCGCATTCAAGGATTGCACGTAAGAGTAAATCGCTGAACGATTGTCAAAGCTACCAAGCAAGGTTGAATTATTCGGATTTAGCTTTCCAATCTCTGTCTCAATTGCGGTACCTATTTGTTGCACTTCGACCCTAACTCTATCGAATATGGCAAGGGCAGCTGGGCTGTACGTGTAACCGAGGTCCGAATCCACATGGAAATGAACCGAGGGGCTGTCGAACACGGACATTCGGTTGAAGGGTGGGTGAGACCGTTCGCCATTCCACTGGTGCTCGACTTCAGATGCGCCTAAACTGTAGCTAATTGTGGCGGATGGTGCTGGCGGATTTCCAACGAGGGTCACATCGGGGAGGATGTCGTCAGCGCTTCGACTTCCCGCCAGCGTTTTGAGGATGCGGGAGTAACCGGTCTTCCCTGTCCCATTTTCACCGTACAGGAGAGTCAAACCTGGGGCAAATTTGATCTTCTCATTTTCTACGAGAGCGTTTACGCCTCTTATGTCTGATATTTGAACAAGGTGAAATGGCTCAGTTTCGCTCACATCCTGCGCGGAATGTGCCAATGGAGGCTCGGTGGGAAGGGTCCGACTCTCGAATCCTTTTTCTTCTAAGAACCTGTCTACAATCTCTAAAATATGTTAAGTTGAGGCTATTATCGGGGGAGGGGTAATCATGTCTCATTCTTATCCCAGCGACATCAGTAGGGAGCAATTCGCCCGTATTCTGCCCACGCTGGAATCGGCCCGACGCCGGACCAAGCCCCGCATCGTGGACTTGTATGACGTTTTCTGCGGCGTGCTGTATCTCCTGAAAAGCGGCTGCCAGTGGCGAATGCTGCCTGCGGACTTCCCCGATTGGCGCACTTGTTACAAGTATTTCCGGCAATGGAGCGAGCGGCCCGACCCGGAGCAGGATTCCATTCTGGAACAAGTCCTAAAAAAAATCGGTTGGCGAGGCCCGACAAAGCAATGGGAGGAAAGAGCAGACCAGCTTCTGTATCGTGGACTCCCAGAGCGTCAAGAACACGGACACCGCCGAGCAGAAGGGCTATGACGCGGGCAAAAAGGTGTCCGGAATCAAGCGTCATATCGCGGTGGACACGCAAGGATTGCCCCATGCGATACAGGTGGCTACCGCCGACGTTACCGATCGGGCTGGGGCTTTGGCTATGTTTGACGAAAACCGGGCCGACCTCAACCGGGTCCAGAATGTGTTGGTCGACGGTGGTTACACCGGGAAGCCCTTTGCTGCTGCAGTGCAAGGCATATTGGGAGCCTCGGTGGAAGTGGTGAAACGCAGCGAACTGCACACCTTCGTGGTGCTGCCGAAACGATGGGTGGTGGAGCGGTCTTTCGCCTGGCTGGAAAAGTGCCGCCGGCTCTGGAAGAACTGTGAAAGAAAGCTCAATACCAGCCTGCAAATGGTGGTGCTTGCCTTCGCAACGCTAATCCTGAGAAGATTGTAAACAGGCTCTAAGAAAAGCCGGAATATGGCCCGGTCATTTTCCGAAAACTCGCCGTCAGAACCTAGAACCTGTCGAACGATCCGTCGGATCCATTCATCGCTGGTATTTGCCCATGCAGCCAAGGAACTCCTCGGATCTTGGGTCTGTGCGGTTGCTTCTGTTCCCATTTATTCCATCCTACGGGACGCTCTCTAAGCGATCCACATTTGCAAATATCTTCGCTGGTTCTGAAGCGGCGCGGTGCCTTTGTTGGCGTTCCATGGGTCGCCCCAAGGCTGCCTAGAGGTCTGGCCGGAAAGCCATTGGCCGGGTTTTGCACTACGCCAAGCAGACGTATTACAGTCGTATACGGCGTGATGGGGTTTGTAATACGTTTCAAGAACCCCTTATTACATCGATAATCGACGTTAAGAAAATAACGGCTTGTGGAGAATCGGGGTTCCCGGCCAGATTTCTAGTATTACAACGACGGCTTGAGTCACCGCTTCGGGAACGCTGCTGACCGCAAGGGTTGCCGCAATAGTCTGAGGATGCACATCTACGAAGGGAAAGGCAACGCATCCGGTATCCTGCAAAAAATGCGTCGTTGTAATACTAGGCTGCTATCTCCCAACTTGCCCCAATGATTCTATCTGATTGACGGTAGGTTAGGGCGTAGGCGACGCGGAACCACGATTTATTACCGGCTATGCTGGGAGGCAGCCGAACTCTGTGCATTCAGATCTCTACGACCTCCGGCTCCGCAGTACCCCGTTGGGCCGCCGCATTCGCGAACCAGTCCACGATCTGCGGGTGGCAGGTGAATATCAGTACCTGGTTCGTTTCGGATAGGTCGATAAATGAGCCGGCGGCCTTGGTGCCCCTGGTCGGGTCGAAGTTCACCAGCGCCTCGTCAACGATCACCGGGAGGCGCTCCGCGCGCTGGCCCATCTCCAAGATCAGCCCGAAGCGCAGGGCCAGGAACAGTTGCTCACGGGTGCCTCGGCTGAGTTGCTGGGGCGTCCTGATGTTGCCCGCGGCGTCCCTGACGTTGATCTCGGAACTGCCCAGCGGGGAGTACACGGCCTGGTAGGCGCCGTCGGTGACGCCGAGGAAGAAGCGCTCAGCGTGGCGGATCACATCGGGCTGCCGCTCCTTCTCGAACTTGCTCTGCGCCTGCCGAATCAGGCTCTCGGCAATCGTGCGGACCGCCCAATCTCGTGCGTGCCCCTGCAGCTCCTCCGATAGGCGATGACGTTCCAGCCGCAGTCGGGATGAATCTTCCTCGCTGGTGAGATCGCTAATCCGGGTTTGGATCGCCCCGCGCTCCGTATCCAATTCAGACCGTCTAGTATCTATCTCTTCCAGATCTGCCTCGCGTTTCCGGACTTCGTCGCGGATGGTCTGTATATCGGTTTTTGACAGCGTGGCTCGGAACTCTTCCAACGCATCGCCCGGCCCACTGATCACCTGCATCTGCTCCAGAACGCCGGAAATAGACGCGGTCAGGGCGGCCCGTTCCTGGAAAATCTGGGCGCGCCCACGGAAGTTGTCAACGTCCTCAGCCTGTCCTGACTGCAGCAACGCTGCGATCTCGTCAGCGACTCCTTGCTGACTTTCCTGCCGCTGGGTCAACTCGTTCTGAGCTTCTTCCAACTCCTTCTCGGCATTTGTACGGCTCCGAGCCGCTTCCGAAACGCTTCCATGCAAGTCGATGATGTCGTCGGCTACACCTGCGACCTTCGGGTAGTCGCTCCACTCCACGGCAAAGCCGTGGACGTCCGCCAACGGCCGGACCATCGCGATGAATTCATCGATGTCTTTCTGGATGGCGGTGATGCGATCCTCCATGGCTACTACTTCGCGGCAATAGGTTTGCGCTAAATCCACCAGGCCGCGGAGTTCCTGCATACTGTCGGGTGAAAACGTCCTCAACAGGCCGCGTTGCTGGAGCCACGCTTGCCATGCTTGCTCCTCAGCCTTCTGGGTCGCCCGAGCATCCTGTACCGCGTGCTGCGCTTGGTCCCTTCGTAGCGTTTGGCGCTCAGCCCGTTCGGTCAATTGGGCCAGTTGGGCTTCCAGTTGTTGCCATTCCCTGAGCTTGGCGTCGGTCCCATCCAGCGCCTCCTCGGCATCCATCAACACGTCCGCGTCGAGAGACGCCAGGCCCAATGCGTCGGCGTCTGTTTGCAGCCTGGACCGTATGCCCGCCAGCTGCTCGTCCGCCTCGCTGATCTGCCTCCGGACTCGCGCCGCCACGGGGGACGCGGTGGGCAGACCGGATGAGCGGCCTCTGAAGAACAGGATCGCGGCCGCCGCGAATAGTACGGCGCCTATCACTGTCAGAGCGCTCCCCCCGGCGGGAGACGCAGTCAACGAGAGCCATATACCGGCGCCTAGCACAGCAACGCCTAGGATCCCCAGCAGCACGGCCAGCAGTCTGGTTACGCCAGTATTGGGCGAGGCCTCGCCAGGCTCCAAATCATCGTCAATCTGCGCTCGAAGATATCGGTTGTGATCTTCGGCGCGGCCTAATTCATCCAGGATGCTGCGGGATTGCCGGATTCGCCGGCGATGCTCTCGAATGTCGTTTTCGTCCAAGTCAGGCGGAGTGGCGCCATCCTGGGCGGCCTGCGCCCCCTGGGCATTCTCCCGAGCCTCCGTCAGCGTCGCCTCTTCCTGCGCCAGCGCGGTGTGTGATCTCTCCCGGTTGGTCCGGGCGTTCTGCAAGCGTTCACCGTGGTTGGCGACCTCCTCACGCACGACCAGCGAGAGGTCGAAACTGTTGAGGCGGTCCGCGTCCCAATCCCGGCCCAAGTTTGCCAACGACGCGCTCAGCTCGGAGCGTTTGGCGGAGAGTTCGGCCCGTCTTTCGGGCAGATCCTTGACCGACTGGTCGAACGCGCTCCGAGCGCGTTCCAACCCGCGGACGTCGCTTGAGCGCTCCAAAAACGACAGGTGGTCGATCTCCTGGTCAACGTCGGCCTTGACGTGTTTCACCCGCTCTTCCGCCAAGGCAAGCTCCTGCTCGGCAGTCTGGGCCCGTGCTTCCAAGGTTTCCAAGCGGGCGATGCCATTCTCTGGAAATGCCTCAACTGCCGGTAGTTTCGCCAAAGCACCCTCGGCGTTGATGAGGCCGTTCCAAGGCTCCCAGGCTCGTTCTAAATCTTCGTGCCGCTCTTTTTCAGACATCAGTTGCAGACGACGCTCGCCCAAGTCGCCTAGTCCTCGCTCGATTTCAGCCAGGCGTTCCGACTGCCTTCGGTATTCCACCCCGTGCTCGGCGATACTCCGCAAAGCCGTCTCGGTTTCCTGAATTTGGGCGATCACCTTCGGCACCGCTTGGTTACTTCCACGGGGCCGGAAGATCTCCTGCTTTTGGGATTGCAAAGTATCCAGGGCGGTGGGAAGTCGCACTGCGCCGATCCCCGCGCTGTAGATCTGACGGTTTACGCTTTCGTTACCGAGCAGACTTTCATCGTGCAGCTCGTCGAGGGTGAAGGCGAAGATGTTATTGAATACGCCTCTCGTATTGTTACCGAGCAGTCTCGGCAACTCGGCATCCGGGATGGTTTCGCCGGCATCAGTGGTCATGGATATGGGACCGTCTCCACGCCCAGGGGCTCGGTCAACGACGATGATTTCTCCAGCATCTGTGGCTATTGTGATCCTGCCGCCGTGCCGTCCGCCAGCTAGCGGAGGATACTCGTTGGTCCCGACCCGCCGAGCGGGAAATCCGAACAATATTCTGCGGATGAACTCAAGCAGGGTACTCTTACCGGCTTCGTTGGCCCCGTAGAACACGGTTACGGGATGTTCCAAAGGTCCAAAACTGCGGTCCGCGAACCGCCCAAAACCGTCGATATGAAGGTTGCGGATGCGCATCAGTCATCCTCCTCAACCAACAGACCAACGGCCATGTTCTCGGCTTCGTCCAGCAAAGCCGCGATTTCTTCGTCCGTGAACGCGTCCAGGTAACGTCTGTGCCGTGCGTGCTCGTAGAGGTCAGCGAGCCCACCACGGAAAGAGCCAGGATTTTCCTTCAACAGATCAGCGGTTCGCAGCACCTCGGCCAGAAAGTCTTCACCAGCCCGCAAAGCCTCGCGGTCGATGGAAGCACCAGTTTCGTCTTCGATGCGTTCGCACCACACGAACGGCTGTTGTCCAGCCCATTCCTCGTTGACGACCTCCAGGATGTCTCCCACCGCGTTGGGCCGTCGCAGCGACTGTTTCAGCTGGCCTCGACCATTGAGAGTGATGCGGGCGAGCACCGACCTGCCCTGCGCCCCATCCTGCAGATTTTGCATCGCGTCATCGATCTCGTTGAGCAGGTCCTGTTCCGTGTCCAACGCGCTGATGTCGATCGTCATCCTTTCCCAACGCACGGTGTCGGTGGCGTGAAATTGCAGGCTGACCGCGCCGGCCGCGTTGACCTCCACCAAATAGACGCCCCTGGCGCCCGATTCATTGGGATGTCGTCCCTGTGAATTGCCCGGATACACCACAGTGGGAGCCGGTTCGTGGAGGACCTGACGGGTATGAACGTGGCCCAACGCCCAGTAATCGATCCCTGACCGCGCCAAATCGTCCAGCGAGCAGGGAGCGTACGCCGCATGACCGGTGTTCGTGCCTACGTTGGCGTGCATGAGTCCGATGGTGAAGGCCGAGCTATCAACCTTACCGAGGCGTTGCACGAGGTTTTCGTAGACGTCTCGGGTGGGATAGCTGATGCCGTAAACCAGGGCGCGCTCCGGTTCGTCGGAGAACAAAGGGACTGCTTCAAAATCAGCGCCGAATCGGTGGCACCCAGCCGGGTACGACAGCCGCGCTTCCCAGCCATCCAGCGGATCGTGGTTCCCGTGACAAACGAACGACCGGATACCGGCAGCTTCTAGGCTACTCAGACCGTCTATGAAGGCGCGCTGGGCATGCAGACTGCGGTCGGCTCCATCGTATATGTCGCCGGCTACGAGCAGGGCATCCACCCGCTCAGCGATGCAGAGGTCGATGATGTTTTTGTAGGAATCAAAAGTGGCCGAATAGAGTGTCTTGACCGCATTTTCCGGCGCGGCCGCCCTGATGCCCGTGAACGGACTATCCAAATGGAGATCAGCGGCGTGGATAAATCGGAAAGTCATACTGGAACGCACATCCCATTTTCATCGGGTTTTGCCACAGTACTCGTGCGGGCCGACACAATGTACGTTCGTCGAACTGCGAGGTCAACCGGAGGATGACACTTTGTGCCTCGCACCATCAGGGATCTGGCTTCTCCGTGGAACGACAGACAAAATGCGCTTTTTGACCGACAGAGCAATCTGGTGATAGCCCATGTAGTGGTCAACGACGAGTTCCTACCAATCATCGACGAGCCGTCCGTAAAGTAGATGCGGTAAGCGACCAACCTTGACCGAATTCGTGGACACACGCAGAATGGCACTAAGTACCTATCCTAATAACCCAGCGGCTCTGAGGGCGATTGGGTTGCGTTCCACCACCCAGCGCCTGGCTTTGAACCCAGCCTCCCTTTTGATGGCCTGCGCCTCCTCGCCTCGCCTCGGATGCGGATGTGGGCGGTGAAACCGAACTCGTCCAAGGCGCGGCGCACCTCGGGGAAGTCGTAGCCTTTGTCCAGGCACAGCCCCCGAGGATGGTCTGGGCGGGGTGCTGGCAAGCTGTCCACCGTCGCTGACCGGCCATCCTGCGTCAGCCGATGAGATAATTTCGGCCAAACATCCCTGACAGTTATGCCCCGGTATGATTACATTTATTCCAGTGTCAGGCATTGATGCTCCGGAAGCGTCACGCTCTTGGTACTCTGGTTTTAAGGCTCGGCCCCACCGATCGCTTCCTCATCGGACTCGATGTAGTGCAGCCTCTCTGGCATACGGTGCAAGCCATGCCAAGGGAATGTCCCTGTTCGGTCCGTCAACTCCTGTGTCTTGCTTCTTACGATACTGTAGTAACGAGCGATAGCCCCGAGATAGAAATCATCAGGGTAAGGATCGCTGAACAATTCGGCCTGCTCGTACTGCCGGATGACGCCGGCAACCAGGTCGGCGAGTTGGATACCCATCGTGTATCAGGAGTCGACGAAGCATGGGGTGTCCACGACATCGACCATGGGCAGCCTGCACTTTCGGTACATCGCTGAGCTGGTGGGTCGCGCGGCCGCTCTGGGTCAGTTCAAGCGGGTAATACGGTTCTGGGGTCCGGGGACCACAGCTTCGGTATTGGCAAAGTAGGCGATCAGAGCATCCAGGTCAATCGCGCCGCCGAGCCTTTCAGTGCCATCGGCCAGCACGCTGTAGTGGTCTCCGCCCTCGGCCATGAAACTGTTGACGGTCGCCCGATAGCTGGCGTCGGGATCCACGACCCTGCCATCAATGGCGATGCTCGCCGGATCCACCTTCGAACCGGTTGGCTGAGCGGCGTCCCAGGTGTAGCTGAACCCCGCGGAAACCTGGAGGATTCTACTGGAACCCGGTTCCGGATTGTCGAACTGTTCCTTGAGCAGGGTGTGGATCTGGGCGCCGATCAGCGACATGATCACCAGGCTGTTGCCGAAGGGATGAACTCCGAAGGCCTCTCCAAAGGTCAGCTCACCATCGGCCTCGCTGCCGGAAGCGGCGAATATGATGTCATTGCGTATGCCGCCGGAATTCATGAACGCCACCACCGCGTTGCCCGTATCGGCGCTCTGGGTTGCCGCGAGTTGGGCGTCTGCAATAATGTCGCCCAGCCGCGACGACCGGCGCCACTGGATCGACGAGGACGGCGATTGCCAGGACACTCGGAACGAGGTACTGCTGGCCGAAACCCTGGCCGATGTCTCTTACCACTCACACCGGCGCTGTCGGGTGGACTCCGGCCAATGGTTCGCGCCGTACTCTGGTGTCCCTGGCGCCGTTCCTGGCGAACTCGACATTGACCACATGGTTCCCCCTGGCCACCGCCCACCGCAGCGGAGCCTGGCAATGGTCGCCGGAACGAAAGCGGCTCTACGCCAACCACCTCGACGATCCCAATCACCTCATCGCGGTCACGGCCCGGGCCAACCGTTCCAAGGGGGCCAAGGGGCCCGAAGAGTGGAAGCCACCCGATTCCTCATACTGGTGCCGGTACGCTGTTGACTGGATCACCATCAAGTACAGCTGGGATCTCACGGCCACTCCGGAAGAATTCGCGGCGCTGGACGAGATGCTCACCACCTGCGATATCCCGCACCAGCTGGGTGCTGTCGTCACCTTCGAGAAGCCGAACCTGCCGTCCTTTGGAAGCAGCACGCCCCTGCCTACTCCGACCGACGATCATTCTGGCGGACAGTACGGTTCCTGTGATGAGGCGGAAGCCGCCGGCGAAACCCGTGTCCGCGGAAGCCAGGGCTCGGGTCGCGGCTTCCCCAAGGCGATGGTGCCCAGCGCACGGGACGGTGATGGCGACGGCGTGGTGTGTGAGCGCTGAGCCAGCCTCTCGGTACCAGGTGGGTCAAACGGGCACGGCCTCATACGTGGAGGCTGGCGTACGAATCCTTCCCGCCTCGTGCAGGAAATCCAGCGCCAGCGCCACGTCATGGTACACATCAGACAACGCCCATCGCACCGTGTCAGCGCCCATCGTTTCCCAAGCATCTTCATCCAAGTACCTGCGCCAGTGGGCGTACCCGTTGCTGCAGACGGTCCTACGCCTATCTTCGCTCATCTTTCGAACTCGGTTACGGATGTGGGCGAGTCACGACCACACCAGACGTTGCCCAGAGTCATCGCAAGCTGCCGGCCTTCTACTCACTATTCCTGCAGACATTCCACGATGATCCTGTTTATTTCAGGAAACCGACCCTGGGCGAAATCATCCAAACGTCTTCTTATCGTGTCGCGAATGCTCTCCTCATTCCACCAGTTCTCGTAGTCGTCTTCCTCGAGTATATTCCCCACCGTGTGCAGCCTGATCGAATCGTCAATGTATGCTACTTGGTCGCAATCGAACACTTCCACGCTCTTTTTGACCCGGTCGAATATCCGTTTCCTGAGCAACCCGTCCTCGCCCTTGAACAGCGTAAGGAACAGTTCTGCCCTCCCCTCAACGACCTGGACCTCAAAAAGCAGGAGATAATGTGGCCAGGTATCTATTTTGAGATGCTCACATCTTTCCCATTCGGCAGACACAAAACGCGCGTACGGGCGGTTGCATGTACGTTCCTTCCAAAGCAACTGCTTGCCGATGGCTTCGCGGATCATCCAGAAACCCTCGGTCACGTAGTTCGGTTCGTAGCGCTCCCGGTGCTCAATGATCAAGTCAATGGCCTGCTTATGTTTCCGGTAAATCCGGCGGGCCAGTGCGTGGACGTCGTTGCTGACTTCAGGCACGATGTTCCTCCCTAGCGTGATGGCATACTGGCGCAGGAACGCGATCACGTCCTCATTTTCAGTATCCCTTGCGGTTGCAATGGCTCCCTCAACCAGCCGGAGGACGTCCGTGTAGGACATGGTCGTCCAGTGCTCCCGCTCCTCTGGATCATCGGGCGTCACTCCCCTAGGTGTCAGGAACACACGGTGAACCCGGTGGTCAGGGTGATCATGCTCCAAGACCTTCCGGTACCAGGCCAGTTGGTTGCCGCTCTCCGGAGCCCACACCTTATTCTCAATCGCGCACACGAAATGGGCACCCTGGTTGAGTATCCGGATGTCCAGCCGACCGGACTCCCCCTCATGTTCGAGGTAATACTCACGCCGTACCGTCGTGCTTAGCCGATCCCCTGCGCGTATGGCACGTGGAGCATCGCTCGCCGCGAGAAACCCCTGCAGGAAATGATCGCCCATCCCGTGGCTGCCTTTGGGATCCAGCAGCCAGGCCAGGAAGTTGGAGTGAAATTCCTCCGAGCCGTCCAGACCCAGGACATCGAAGACGTCAACCTCCTCCCTCCATCCAGACAGCATCTCTTCCAGCCGGACCAGGTCCGCGCCGTCTTCCTCAAGACGCCGCAACGCCAACCGGGCCTTCCCGTCCTCATCATCGAACAGTCCCTGCAGCTCATCCAGGGAGACGTCCAATTCTTCCAACGCTGTCATCAGCGTCGCCTGTTCAACGTTTTCAGCGGGCATGATAACCTTTCGATCCGGCGCATATGTCGTCGGCAACAGTACATCGTCATCATATTGACGCTTCCCGATACCGGTCAGCCTGGGTTGCCCTTGTCTAACTGAGGTGACTCCAACAGCATGTCACAGGAACTGCCGACGGGCATCCCTCGCTGCGGTCGTGCCACAACGCACATCCTCCCCGCTACAGAATGACCGCCAGTACGGCGACGTTATCTCCCGCCGCCAAGTGGACGCCATGACCTACGCCCACAATACCACCGTCAGCGCCATACGCACACGCAACGAGATTGAGGAAACCCTCGAGAGATACGGCGCCGACGGCGCCGCCTACCCCACCGAGGGCAGCCTGGTCACCGTCATCTTTGCCATGGAGAACCGCCGCACCCGCTTCGTCCTGGAGCTGCCCGATCCTGAGGACTTCCGGTGCACCAACCATAATCCGCCCCGGGAGCGCGGCGCAAGGGCTCAGCACGAAGCCCATGACTAGGCCCCCTGCCGCCAGAGGTGACGGGCACTGTTGCTGGTCATCCAGACCAAGCTGGAGGTAGCGTCCGCGGGCATCTCAACCATTGAGACCGAGTTCCTGGCCAACATCGTGCAGTAGAGTCCCAGGAAGTGGTGTAAGAGTTAGGCGGTTGGCAAAACGCTGACCACCGCGTCATCCTTGATCGGAAATGCCAGACCCAACCAAGGAGAACGACGGTGGTCAAGCAAAGAATGGATCTTTTGGAATTATTACGCAAGCGTGGTATGGACGGAGACGTGGACTTGCTGCGGGAAGCACTGCGGGTCCTGGTGGACGGCATCATGGACGCCGAGGTTTCCGCCCAGATCGGCGCCCAGCACGGCGAACGCAGCCCGGAGCGGGTCACCTACCGCAACGGCTACCGCAACCGCACCTGGGACACCCGGGTGGGCACCATGGAGTTGCACATTCCCAAGCTGCGGGAAGGCAGCTACTTCCCCAGCCTGCTGGAACCGCGGCGGCGCAGCGAGAAAGCCCTGCTGGCCGTCATCCAGCAAGCCTACCCTTCGGCAAGCTCAGGACAGGCGTGGAGGGCGTGTCCACTCGGCGGGTGGACGATCTGATCAAGGCCCTGGGTTGCGACGGCATCTCCAGCAGCCAGGTGTCGCGCATCTGCCAGCAACTGGACGAAGTGGTGGAGAGTTTCCTGGGTCGGCCCCTGGACGGTGGTCCCTACCCCTACGTGTGGCTGGACGGCCTGACCCAGAAGGTTCGGGAGGGCGGTCGCATCGTCAACGTCTGCGTGGTGGTGGCGACGGGGGTCAATGCCGAAGGGCAGCGTGAGATCCTGGGTATGGACGTGGGCGCCAGCGAGGACGGCGCCTTCTGGCTGGCCTTCCTGCGGTCGCTGACCGCTCGGGGCCTCAGCGGGGTGGAGCTGGTAACCTCCGATGCCCACCAGGGGCTGAAGAACGCCATCGCCGCGGTGTTCACTGGGGCCAGCTGGCAGCGCTGCCGCACCCACTTCATGGCCAACCTGCTCACCCGAGTGCCCAAGCGCGCCCAACCTGGCGTGGCCACCCAGGACCTTCTCGCATGGTCCGCACCATCTACCAGCAACTGTCTCCCGCCGAGGTCCACGGCCAATTGGACCGAGTGGTGGAACAACTCCGGGAGGCCTTTGCCCAGGTGGCCGAGCTGCTGGCGGATGCCGCGCCGGACATCCTGGCCTGCACGGCCTTCCCAGTGGCCCACTGGCAGAAGCTGTGGTCCAACAACCCGCAGGAACGGCTGAACCGGGAGATAAGGCGCCGGACTGACGTGGTGGGCATTTTCCCCAACCGGCTATCGGCGCGGCGCCTGGTGGGCGCGGTGCTGGCCGAGCAACACGACGAATGGGCCGAAGCCCGCCGCTACCTCACCATCCCCAACGCCGCCGGCAACGAGGCACTGCCGGAGCCCAATATGCTGGACGCAGCGGCCTGATCAACATCAAAAGGGATGACGCGCTTTTACACTACTTGACGGGACACTACCGCAAACGCATTCTCTCCGGCCATGGTTGCCGCGGGCCAGATGGCGCTACAGCGCTTCGATCTCGGCCTCGGCGGTGGCCACTGTGGCGTCGTCCTGGCGCAGCTCCGCCCTGGCGGCGTTGATCACCGGACGGCCAAATTGCCCGCGCTGGATTTCGTCGCCGACCTCATTGGCACGGGTCCGTAAGGTATGCATGCTGGCCTGTAACCGGCCGATGCCCGCAACGCCTTCGGTGACGGATCCGCGGAACTGGCCGGACAAGCCGCCGCCGATCGTGTGGGTAGTCATTACTGCTTCTGGTCCAAGGTGGCCAGAGCTTCGCTGCGCGATAAATGGCTCAAGCTCGCCAAGAGGCCGTAGCGCCGAGCAAGAAAGACTACTCGGGTGGCGAAGGAAATTGGAATCGGGCTGGCGGCGTGAGCTCCCGACCAAACGGATTTACGTAACGGCTATTAGGCGAACCAACGAGAGTATCAATAAGGCGGAGGGCGCCGGACGGCGTACGGACAAACCAGCTCCACCGATGCGTTGCGGCGAGTCTTTCCGACGACGGTGTCCACCCATCTCCAATTTCGTGGCTGGATCTGCCAGGAGACCTTGTGCAACCGACGTTCAGCAACATTTGATTTGAGGCAATGAGCGGCAAGACTAATTGTCGTCTATCAGGTACCACCGAGCAGGCAAAGACCAACAATCCTGTACACCAGCCGTTGCCTGCCGTACCATTGATGTCATGCTGCTCACCATCTCTACCACGTATAAGCCTGCGACGGATCTGGGGTACTTGCTACACAAGAATCCTGGTCGATTTCAGACGTTCAATCTCCCATTCGGTAAAGCCGATGTTTTTTACCCAGAAGCTGAGGATGACCGTTGTACGGTGGCGTTGCTCCTGGAAATCGATCCCATCGGCCTGGTACGGGGCAAATCCGGTGCGCCTAACAACGGAGCCTGGCTTGAGCAGTACGTGAACGATCGCCCATACGTGGCGTCATCACACCTGAGCGTGGCGATTGCCTCGGTTTTCCGCAGCGCACTGGCTGGCGCCGGCAAGGATCGCCCAGCACTGGCAGAGCAAGCCATTCCGCTCGAAGCTCGAATTGAGGTTGTGCCGTCCCGAGAAGGTGCCGACCTGATCCGGAAATTGTTCGAGCCACTCGGCTATGTCGTTGAGATTCAGGGGCATCCTCTGGACGAGCGTTTTCCCGAATGGGGCGCCAGCCCGTATTTCAGCGTGCAACTCACGTCGGAAACACGGCTGCGGGACCTGCTCGCCCATCTCTACGTGCTGCTGCCGGTGCTGGACGACGACAAGCACTACTGGGTTGGCGACGACGAGGTGGACAAGCTGCTCCGCTATGGCGAGGGGTGGTTGAACAACCACCCGCAGCGGGACCTCATTTCCCGGCGCTACCTGAAGCATCAGCGGGACCTCTGGCGCCAGGCGCTGGCCCAACTTCTTGACGCCGGCCAGTCTGACCCGAGTGCAACCACCATGCGGTATGGCCAGGAGGAAGAGCAACTTGAAGCCCCGCTGCGGTTGGGTGAGCAACGTATTCAGGTAGTGCTGGACACCGTCCGCACACTTGGCGCAACCCGCGTGCTCGATCTGGGATGCGGCGAAGGCAGACTGATCAGCGAGCTGATCCGGGAACCGGCAATTGGTTCAGTAACCGGTCTGGACGTCTCCCATCGGGCGTTGGAAACGGCAGGGCGGCGTCTGCATCTGGATACCCTGCCCAATCGACAACGAGAACGCATCAACCTGCTGCACGGCTCACTCACCTACCGAGATAAGCGGCTGTCCGGTTTTGACACGGCCGTAGCCATGGAGGTAATCGAACACATCGACCCACCACGGCTTGACGCATTTGAGGAGGTCGTTTTCGGTTCAGCGAAACCCGGCGCGGTGCTCATCACGACGCCGAACGTGGAGTACAACGCTCTGTTCACGGGGTTGGCCGCTGGAGATTTCAGGCACCGGGACCACCGCTTTGAGTGGACGCGTCAGCAATTCCAGACTTGGTCGCGGGAGGTTGCGGATCGCCGCCAGTACGACGTGCGTTTCGAGGACATCGGCCCGGAGCACGACACCCACGGCGCACCGACGCAGCTGGCAGTCTTTACCCGATGAAAATATCCATTCCAGAACTGTGCCTGGTCGCACTGGTCGGCCCGTCCGGGTCCGGGAAATCCACTTTCGCCGCCACGCACTTCATGCCCACCGAGGTCGTGTCCTCTGACGCATGCCGAGCAATGGTCGCGGATGACTCCAATGACCAGGCCGCCACACCAGATGCGTTCGCGTTGCTCAACTTCATCACGGCTGCACGCCTGCGAGCCGGTCGACTCACGGTAATTGATGCCACCAGCGTACAGACGCAGGCGCGTAAATCGCTGGTGGAACTCGCCAGGGAGCATGACTGTCTGCCGGCGGCAATCGTATTGAACATTCCGGAGGCGCTGTGCCTGGCGCGCAACGAAGGTCGTCCCGACCGGCAGTTTGGCGCTCGCGTGGTGCGCCAGCAGGCGTCTCAACTCAGGCGGTCCATACGAGGGCTGAAACGTGAGGGTTTTCGCTACGTTTACGTGCTCAACTCTCCTGAAGAGGTGGCAGCGGTCACCATCGAGCGGGCGCCGTTATGGACCAATCGCCAGGACGAGAAAGGGCCGTTCGACATCGTCGGCGACGTGCACGGTTGTTTCGAAGAACTCGTCCTGCTTCTCGAACGCCTCGGGTATCAGTTGGCCGCGTGGGTTGGCTCCGACGGCGAAACCGGCTATTCGGTCGCCCATCCGGAAGGGCGCAAGGCCGTGTTCGTCGGCGATCTGGTCGACCGTGGGCCGGGCGTCACGAATGTGCTGAAGCTGGTGATGTCCATGGTGGAAGATGGCGTGGCGTTGTGCGTCGCGGGCAACCATGAGTCCAAGCTGGTTCGTAAACTCAGGGGCAGGAACGTACAGATCTCACATGGGCTGGCGGAATCACTGGAGCAGCTGGAGGATGAGTCGCCGGCGTTTCGAGAGGCAGCAACCAGGTTCCTGGACGGTCTGATCAGCCACTACGTGCTGGATGGCGGGGAGCTGGTCGTAGCGCACGCCGGCATGAAGGTCGAATACCAGGGACGGGCGTCCGCGCGTGTTCGGGATTTCTGCCTGTACGGCGAGACCACCGGGGAAACGGACGAGTGGGGGCTCCCGATACGTGCCAACTGGGCCGCCGATTATCGTGGCCGGGCGATGGTGGTTTACGGCCACACACCGGTTGCGGAGCCCGCCTGGCTCAACCGGACCATCAACGTTGATACGGGCTGCGTATTCGGCGGCAAGCTGACCGCCCTCCGGTACCCGGAACAGGAGCTCGTATCGGTTCCAGCAGCCCGCGTTTATTACGAGCCGATAAAACCCCTGGCCGAGCCGGTGCCGAATGGACATTCCCCGGCGCCGGGCGAGGCTCGGACGGCGAATCTCCTCGACATCGACGACGTGCTCGGGAAGCGCATTGTAGAGACGCGACTGCGCGGCAACATTACGGTGCGGGAAGAGAACTCGGCGGCGGCTCTGGAGGTGATGAGCCGGTTTGCCCTGGATCCGCGCTGGCTGGTGTACCTCCCGCCCACGATATCTCCGTGTGATACCTCAAAACTGCCCGCAATGCTGGAGCATCCGGCTGAGGTATTTACCTATTTCCGCAGCAACGGCGTGTCCCGCGTGGTCTGCGAAGAAAAACACATGGGCTCCCGGGCGATTGTCGTGTTGGGGCAGAACGCCGAAGTCATCGAGCGCCGGTTCGGCATCAACGGAGAAGGCATCGGCACCTGCTACACGCGTACCGGACGCCGGTTCTTTGAAGACCGCGATCTCGAGACGCAGTTCCTGGAACGAGTCCAGTCGGCGTTTACTGACGCCGGTCTCTGGGCAGAACTGGGTACCGACTGGGCGGTGCTGGATTGCGAGCTGATGCCCTGGTCGGTCAAAGCGCAGGAGTTGCTCCGCGAGCAATATGCGGCGGTTGGCGCGGCAGCCCGTAGCAGCCTCTCGGGGGCGAAAGCACTCCTTGGACAGACGGCGGCTCGGGGCATCGACATCGGTGACGCCCTGCAGAGCGTCGAAGAGCGGCTGCGCCTCGCAGAACTCTACAGCGACTCGTATGGCCGGTACTGCTGGCCGGTAACGTCCCTCGCCGATATCCAGTTGGCGCCGTTCCACCTGCTGGCGAGCGAGGGCCAGGTTCACACCGACCGGGATCACTCATGGCACATGAATATGGCTACGCGTTTGTCCCAGGCCGATCCCGCGTTGTTCAAAGCAACCCAACACATGGTGGTCGACCTGACCGCGCCGGATGAGATTGATGCTACAAGCTGGTGGGAAGACCTGACCGGCAACGGCGGAGAAGGCATGGTGGTGAAGCCGCTAAACTTCATTGCCACCGGCCAGCGGGGCTTGGTGCAGCCCGCCGTGAAATGCCGTGGCGCCGAGTACCTGCGAATCATCTACGGTCCAGAGTACACGCTGCCGGACAACATTGAGCGGCTGCGGAATCGCGGCCTTTCCGCGAAAAGGTCCCTCGCCATTCGAGAGTTCGCGCTGGGCGTGGAAGGTCTCCAGCGCTTCGTCGAGGGCGAGCCTCTCTACCGGGTCCACGAGTGTGCATTCGCGGTACTCGCACTCGAGAGCGAGCCGGTTGACCCCAGGTTGTGAAGGGCGACGCGGCAGGTAGGCGACCCAGATGAAGGGCACTTGGTTTTAGTTGTAGTAACCAAGACTAAATCTGACACTCAGCGATGGAGATATAGAACAGCCCCAGAGATTGGGAAGGAGTGTCGGATAAGCACTGTCAAGGGCGGCGGCAGAACGTACCATTAGGTGTCGTAGTTCAGGGAAAATGTCCGCTCAAGTGTTCAGCTCATGCCGCACCGACAGCCGTCCAGTCGGTAGTGTCCCGTCAATAGGTGTAAAAGGGCGTCATCCCTTTTGATGTTGATCAGGCCGCTGCGGCTAGCATATTGGGCTCCGGCAGCGCATCGTTGCCGACGGCGTTGGGGATGGTGAGTATCGGCTGTGGGTGTCGAGGATGCCCGCTCACCGTCTCGGATGCGTGGTTTGGGCCCGCGCGATCTTGTCCGGCCATCCTGGGCGTTTTCAGTGCATGGCATCCGCTGTCGGAGAGCTGTATCTACTCTAAACGTGAGCGATACAGCAGATACAGTAAGACTGCGAGCTCGGCGTTCCTTGGGCATCCTGGAGAATCCCCGTGTGGGCGGGTTCACGTAATGCCCCTTGGGCGAACCAGTGCGGGTATCAATAAGGCAGAGGATGCCGGAAGGATGGATGCCCAAATCATGTCCGCCAAGGCGTTGCAGCGGGTATTTCCGACGACGGTGGCCAGCTATCTCACGTTTCATGGCTCGGTTCGCTAAGAGGCAACAGGGAACCGGCAGGACTAATTGTCGTTAATCACCCCCTCGGGTTCATATTCGTTCATACGTGACGAAATTGAGGATATTCCACATCGTAGTCTTGTCTGAGTTTTTTTCGGTTAGCTCTCCCATGACGATCAATATCGCCATGTCAAAATCTAACGAACTGAAATGAGACACTCTATCCGCTCTCTCATACAGGTAGCGCGACTCCTCGAAAAGGAGGCGATATTCCCCCAAAAATGCGCACAAGGTCAGCTCTCTCGCTATCGAGCTGCGACCGTTCGCGCCTGCCCATTTTGCGTTTAGCTGATTCTTGACGTCCTTGGGCAGGGAATTGAATAGCTTCTGGAGGTCGTGTGTATTCTCGGGATTGCTTTTCGGGTTAATCCTCCTGAATAAGGCTTTGATTGCCAACTCTAGTGTGAACGATCGGGTTAGCTCTAGTATTTGTGACAAGCCGGCGAGCTGCTGATCGCGACCTGAACGCAATCCGGATTGCGGAATAGTTAGCCCGTCGGGCTGGCGAGGCAATTTGCTTTTCATGGTATCGGCAACCACGCGTGAAGCCGCCCACAACTGCACCACTTCGGTTTCGATGTCCACCGGCATGATGAATCCCCCAATGACAAAATGTTTGCGGAGCCAGTCGCGCTAACCTGCCGTGTAGAATCAACCTGTGGCACCGGACCAAAATGACATTGTACCGTGCGGTTGGATGGTCAAACTCGCCGGATTGTTCATCAGGCCCGACTGCGCATGTCAAAGGCGGCGGCCAAGACACCATGACAGGGAGCAGGCTTGTCGGTAGCGCTGCCGGGCGTTGCTGCTGATCATCCGGGCCAAGTTAGAGGCGGTGGAATCGGGCATAACCACGCTGGAGAGCGAGTTCCTGGCCAACATTTTGCTGCCCGACGGCGGGACGGTGGGGCAGTGGCTGTCGCCAGCATCGCCGGAATCAAGCGCGTCTCCATCGAGGCACTGGTGAACGGCAATATGACCAAAGCTGACGCCGCCGCCATCGTGCGCAGGATAGCTGGCGAGCGAGGCCTGGACGGTTACTGCTACGACGCGACCGGCGCCCGGCCCCCTGAACCCCGCCGTACAGGTCGTATGGACCTTCGCCTTCCATACGGCGGTGGAGCGGGTTCAACCGGTCGCACGCTGGCTCTCGGTGGATGCATCGGCAAATGCACAACCCGCATACGATGAACAGGAGAGGTCAGTATGAACGTCATCTGGATAGTTTCCGACTCGTTCCGCAGGGACCACCTGGGTGCATACGGCAACGGCACCATCCGGACGCCCTCACTTGACGCGCTGGCGACGAGCGCGGTGAGGTTCGATAACCACTATTCGGCCGGATTCCCGACCATGCCCACCCGCGCGGACCACCAGACCGGGCGCTGGACCATGTCGTTCATGGGTTGGGAACCCCTCCCGGCGAGCGTCATCACGCTGGCCGAGATACTGGCGGGCAACGGAATGCACACAGCCGCCTCCGTGGACACCCCCTATTACCTGAGGGGCGGGATGAACTACGACCGCGGCTTCCAGTCGTTTTTCATGAACATGGGACAGGATACACTGTGGTCCCTGATCCCCGAGCCCGGCTACCACAACGAGGCCCTGGACGTGAGGGCAGCCTGGCGCAGCGAGGCCGACCGGAACGCGCCCAAGACCTTCATGACCGCCATGCGGTGGCTGGAACAGCACTACAAGGAGGACTTCTTCCTCTACGTGGACACCTGGGATCCCCACGAACCCTGGGACGCACCGCCCTACTACACGGAACTCTACTGGCCAGGGTACGACGGCGAACTGGTGCTGCCGCTCTACGGCAACTGGCACGATGTGCCCGGGTACCGAGAGGAACAGCTCCGGAAGGGACACGCCACCTACTGCGGCGAGATAACCATGGTCGACACCTGGGCGGGCTTCCTGCTGAGAGCGGTGGAGAACATGGGACTGGCCGACCGGACCATCGTCATCTTCACCACCGACCACGGGTTCTACTTCGGCGAGCATGGCGGCCTGTTCGGCAAGATGAGCTCCGACAAGTACCCTGACGGTACGCTCAGACCTTACGATGAGCCCGGTTCGCAGTGGAGCTATTCACCCCTCTACGAGGAGATCGTCCACCTGCCCCTGCTGCTGCGGGCGCCAGGCATCCCAGCCGGCAACTACACCGGCATCACCTCCGCGGTGGACGTGATGCCCACGGTCCTGGACCTGCTGGGACTGGAGATCCCCGGTTTCGTGCAGGGCCGCTCACTCGCACCGGCACTGCGGGATCCCGCGACCCAAGGCCGTGACTTCGTCGTGAGCAGCCTGCCCTTCGCCAACCCCGGGGACCCGGTGCACTCCGTGGACAACCTGCTCCGGGTGCTGACGGAGCCGCCCGTGACCACCGTCACCTCCGGAGCCTGGAGCCTGCTCTACAGCCCCCTCCCTGGGGTCTCGAAGCTCTACGACCTCACCACAGACCCCAGGCAGTCGACCAACGTCATAGAGCCACACCTGGACGTGGCATCGGAACTGCACCGGAAGCTGGTCCACTTCATGCGCGAGACCGAGGTGCCGGAACGCCTCCTGAACCCGCGACTGGAACTGAGGATGTGAGAAGGCACCTCTACCCGGAAGCCTTACGGATCGAGAAACGGCGTCCCGCCATCACCCGGAGCGAAGGAAGACATGACCAAAAGATACGACCACATAATCGTCTGAGCCGGGTCTGCGGGAGCGGTCCTGGCGGCCCGCCTCTCCCAGGACGCACAGCGCTCGATACTCCTGCTCGAGGCGGGACCAGACTACCCCGCGCCGGACTTGACACCCGACGAAGTGGCGTCTGTGGGGACGAGTGGGAACCGCTGCGACCGCCCGTGCTGCCTGTTGAAGACCATCGGGCGGATACGGACCGGCTGCGGTCGATCAGCCAGTCGACGCCGGTCGGCTCGGCGGTGTGGGAGGTGGCAGCGTCGTATATTCCCACGGGAGCGCAGGACGGGAGAGGCACTCGACCCTACCTGCCCACGCTGGTCATGGTAGTCGAGGGCAACTCTGGGTTGATCCTCACCGTGCGGATGCTGGGAAGAGTTCCGTCGGTAGCGGAGAAGCAGGAACCAGTGCTGGAGTTGCTGGAGCAGGCGGACCGGTTGCCGGGCGGATTAGTCTGCGATCGGGACGGCACTGCCGACCTGCTGGTACCCATAGCCAGCACGCTGGGCATCGGGTTGTACGTTGGATCTACGCCAGCATTGAATCTCATCAAGGATGACCTGCTCACGACTATTCTGCGCTGACCGGCGGCTACCTGCCACGAATGACGCGTTAGGTGGGCATGGGCAGGCAAATAGACTGTCTGACCGCTGCCGGCCCGCCGCGGGCTTACATCGCAGATTGATTTGGTCTGCTACGGCCCTCGCGCCCTTTGCACGCTGACGGTGGAGCTCCCGAGCGGGACCATTTACGTAATGACTATTGGGCGAACCACGATGAGTATCAATAAGACGGAGGACGCCGGCTCGGCGCACGGGCAAATCAGGTTAGCCCAGGCGTTGCGGCGGATCTTCCCAACAGCGCTGGCCAGTTATCTCACATTTCGTGGCTGGATCCGCTAGGAGACCTTGTGCGACCGAAGTTCAGTAACATTTGATTTGAGGCAATGCGCCGGCAAAAATAGTCGACGCTACCGGCAGGGCTGATTGTCGTCTATCACCTGGCCGTTAGTGCCAATTGTGCGCGTGCTGAGCGTAGTACGAAAGCGCCTGTTGCTCTAGCCACTCGTCATGTTCTGCGTGAAATGCAACACACAACCGCCTTTCATCGTTGATCCACGTGAACACGGTTTGCTTCGTCTGCTCTTCGGCGTCTAACCCATCAATCTGTATGATCGGGGAAAGATATCGATTGTCCTTTCCTACTACAATGATCGAAACATGGTACTTGGAGTTCATCGTAAACTCCCCATCAGTCAATTGGATCGTCGCTGGCGCGTTGGAAGCAGTGATATCTTTTGCTCCGAAGACATCGAGTGTCATTGTTCAGGATCTATAGGCCAGTGAATTGGGAGTTTTTCAGGATCTACCCACCAGATTTTCAGGGTCATTAGGCCACTTTGGGAGCCACATCGGCGATCATTGCCGCACTTTGGAATTGAGGTGCAGCGATGGCATACCGGGAGGTTTCCAGAATGGAAATACCAGAGATCATTCGCCGTTGGCAGGCGGGGGATAGCCAACGCAAGATTGCGTTGGGCACCGGCTTGTCGAGAGATACCATCGCCAAGTACGTGGCGGCAGCCCAAGAGGAGGGCATCGTTCGGGATGGGCTGGTTGCCACCGCGGAGCAGCTGAGCCGGCTGGCGACGATTGGGCAGCCGGGGCCGCGGCAGGCGGTGACGCCCGGGCAGGACCTGCTGGAGCCGTGGGCGGACCAGATTTACCAGTGGCTCACCGGCGACCGGCTGCAGCTGACCCGCATCCGGGAGTTGCTGGCAGCGCGGGGGTGTCCGGTATCGTATCCGTCGTTGCGCCGCTTCGTTCTGAAGCGGAATTGGCGGCGGCGCAGCCAGACCACGGTGCGCATGGAGGACACCGCGCCCGGGGAGGTGGCGGAGATGGACTTCGGCCGGTTGGGCATGATTGTGGACCCAGCGACAGGCCGCCGGCGGGCGGTGTGGGGGCTGATCATCGTGCTGGCTTACTCGCGGCACAGCTTCGTTTGGCCGACCCATGGGCAGACGCTGGAGGACATCATCGCCGGACTGGAAGCGGCGTGGGTCTGCTTCGGCGGGGTGCCCCGCTATCTGGTCATCGACAATTGCCCGCCAGCGGTGGCGGGACCAGACCCGCTGCATCCGCGCTTCACCAGAGGCTTCCTGGAATACTCGCAGTGCCGGGGTTTCATCGCCGATGCGGCGCGGGTGCGGAAACCCAAGGACAAGCCCAAGGTGGAGCGTGGCGTGCAGTACGTCAGGGAGCGCTTCTTCAAGGGCGGCGATTTCCACGGTCTGCCCCACCTGAGGGCCGAAGCCCAGCGCTGGTGTCTGGAGGTGGCCGGAATGCGCATCCATGGCACCACTCGCCGGAAGCCCCTGGTGGTTTTCCAGGATGAGGAGCGCCACACCCTGCTGCCCTGGGACGGCGAGCCCTACGAAATCGCCGACTGGCGCAATGCCAAGGTCCATCCCGACCATCACATCCAGTGTCAGCAGGCCCTGTATTCGGTGCCATCGGACCGGTGCCCGCCGCGTCAGCAGGTGGAAATCCGGCTGGGCAGCAAGCTGGTGCACATCTATCACCGGGGCCAGCTGATCAAGACCCACCTCCGCCAGCCCCAGGGCGGACGCTCCACCGATCCCGACGATTACCCCGCCGAGCTTTCCGCCTACACCACCAGAGCGCCGGATCGCATCCAGCGCAGCGCGGCGACACTGGGACCGGCGGTGGGCGAATACGCTGAGCGTCTCTTCGACGGCCCCCTGCCCTGGGCCAAGATCCGGCAGGGACACAAGCTGCTGCGTTTGGGCGAGCGTTACACGGCGCAGCGTCTGGACGCCGCCTGTCGTCGGGCCCTGGCCGTGGATCTCATCGACGTGCGCCGATTGGAACGCATCCTGGTGCAGGCCCTGGAACAGGAGGCCATGCCCCAGCTGCCCTTGCCCATGCCGCCGGGCCGCTTCGCCCGTCCCGGTAGCGTCTTCGCTTACACCGCATACCGCCGTCAGTCAGCATGAGGAGATTACCCATGACCCGAACCACCGAACTCACCCCGCTGCTCAAGAGCCTCAAGCTGGGCGCTTTGGCCAGCACCCTGCCGGAACGCATCGCCCTGGCCCGTAGGGAGCAGCTGGATTACGCCTCATTCCTGGAAATCATCCTCAGCGACGAGGTCAATCGCCGCGCCCACCGCCGCACCGAACTCCGGCTGCACAATGCCGGTTTCGAGGAGACCTGCCGCCTGGAGGACTTCGACTGGTCGGCGTCAATTACCCTGGACCGCCGCCTGCTGGACGCTGTATTCTCCCTGGAGTTTCTCGACCGGCACGAACACGTCCTGCTGGTGGGCCCCGCCGGTGTCGGCAAGAGCTTCTTCGCCCAGGCCCTGGGCTACGCCGCCGTCCGCGCCGGATACTCCGTGCGCTTCAGCCACGCCGACGACTTCTTCAAGGCCCTGACCCAGGCCAGAGTGGACAACTCGGTGGACCGTACCTTCCGGTCTTTCCTCACGCCCGACCTGCTCATCCTCGATGACCTGGGTCTCCATGGCCTGACCGCCCAGCAGTCCGCCGACCTCTACGAACTCATCCTCAACCGGCATCGGGCGTCCAGCTTCATCATCACCAGCAACCGGGCCGTGGACGAATGGCTGGGTCTCTTCGATGACCCCATCCTGGGCAACAGCGCGCTGGATCGCCTGGCCAACGCCAGCTACCAGATCGTCATCGAAGGCGCCAGCTACCGGGAACGACTCTCGCCACACCGCGCTCTACTGGCCGCAAAGGGGGTGATTGACCCGCAAACTACAACCTGATAATAGTCAATTCACCGCGCTCCCAGGGTGGCTGGATGTCCGTGAAAATCGCCGGCCTAATGACCATGAAAATTGACACATCGAGGCCCCTTTCAGTCAACATCGCGATGTACGATACGTCCGGTGTGTGCTCATATTTGAGCACGTTCATAAGTTGGATGCCCTTATCCGGACGAGCCGCGTCAAAGAGACGAAGGACCAACGTGTAATCTTCGAGATATCGAAACCGCCGGTTTGCATCTTGGTAAATGAGGTCATAGGCTCCACCCCATGCCGCGAAAATGTTGGTTGGATTCGCGAATTCATTCCAGTAAATGTTGGCTAGCAGCATGATATTTGCGCTTAACGATTTGAATTCTGGAAATTTTGCATCTCCATCAGGGGGCTGCGACCAGCCGGTCTTGTAGCCGTCAAGTTTGCGAATTTGGTCCACTACGCTCATGCTTCCTGAACCGATAGCTCTTACGTAGCCGAACTTTTCGCTGGTAATGTCCGTGCTGTCGGATGGGCCGCCAGTTAGTGACCCGCGCCAATCGGTGGCCTCTACCAACGCCACGATCGCGATTTCCTGGAATATTTCTCGCCCCTTTGGCGAGGAGGAATATTCTGCAAAGAAACCGTGTATTTCCGATGACGTGAAGGATTCCCTGTGCCGGAACGCGTCCATCAGGTCCTCAACGAATGTCCTGATGTGCAATACGGAACCTGCGGCTCCTACAGCCAAATGGTCGTTAACAACAAATATCTTGCGGCGCATTTTTACGGGAATGTATTCAGGAATGATGTTTGATGGAACTGTTATCCCATTTGGCTGGGATGGTAGCCTCAGGTCCGTGCCAGTTTCTGGCCCAGGAACGGAAAGCAGCATGTCTCCCGCCAGTACGGGCAGACCAGCGTTGGTGTGAAATATAACCGTCATTTCTTACTATCTCCCTTGACCTGCCGCACCGTTTGGCTGTGTATGGGGCACTGGCTTACATCAATTATAGGAGTGGGAAGCACAGCCTGCCCGGGGCCGGCTACTACGCGTTCCTATGAGTTGGATGAGAGTGATGTCCACCGGTTCGCCCTTCAGCGATGGCAATCATTCCGTGATCACAGCCTACGTGCCATGAGAGCTAAGTTAGGGATTTCCGTAGCGACATCATCGGCAGGGAATTAAGAAGGAAAGAGCCACCGGGAACCGTTTCAAGAGGACAGTCCGGATGTTCAAAGCGGCGCGTAATCACCTCGTCACCAATGGCGTACTCAGCGACTTGGATGCTCCTTCCCACTTCATCGAGCGTCTGCTCTATAACGTCCTCAATGGCCTTTTCTCGCAGCCATTGATCGCAACGCACGTTGATATTCTGCAGTGGCTGGCGAGGGCTCATTGCCGAGATTTTGTAACTCAGAGCGGCAACATGAAACTATTCGGACCACGTCAGGAACAATGGAACCCAGAGAGGCCTCGGAGGTTTGTCTTCTTCTTGCGACAGTTGTGGGAAGGTTGGCACTGATCCTGGGGTTACGGCACAGGTGATTCCCGCGGTGAGACCGGCGTGAAAACGGGATCGATTTGACAGCGTGCCGACGGAATAGTACCTTGAAATTGACGATACCCTCCACGCCTCTCGTGGGAACGGCGCACCAGGGGGTTTTTACCATCTTGCGAATCTGACGATGACTGTTCCCCGGTCGAGTTCGCAACCGCCAGTTCCTGAGGTATCCGTTCAGAGCCAAATCGACGCGCTGTGGCAGCGTGGTATGGCAATCCCACATCGTTGGGAGGCCTCCCGTTTCCTAACTCATGTCGGGTACTATCGGTTGCGCGGGTATTGGCAGCCCTTCGAGGATCGATCGCAGGATGGCGATCCCCCACCATTCCGGTCAGGAACTAATTTCGCTGCGGTAATGGAGCGGTATCACTTCGACCGAGAACTGCGCGTGTTGTTGCTGGATGCTTTTGGCCATATAGAGGTGTCCATCCGCAACGTGTGGGCGCTCCATCTGAGTGAGACCGAGGGCGGCGGACCGGATGCGCACCTGAACAGGCGCCTGTTCTTGGATCGGTACTATGCGAATCTGTCGGAGCTGCATAGAGCCTATGACCGTCACGGCAAACGGGCTCACCGTTATGATTTTGCCGAGTGTCCTATTTGGGCAATCGCTGAGGCGATGTCTGTCGGCCAACTCTCCCGTTGGTACGGGGATACAAACCGGGCGACACGGCAGCTGATGGCACGCAGGTACGGGATGGAGAGCGGATACTGCAGGCGGTGCTTCGCCATCTGGTGCCCATCAGAAATATCTGTGCCCATCACGAACGCCTATGGGATAAGGAATTCATCACCAGGCTGCCGGTGCCCAATAGGCTCGGCGGATTCGCACACCCACGGCGGTTTTTCAATCAGAAGGACTTAGAGCAGTATGACCCCTCCACCCTTCACATCTGCGGCGTTGGACGAGATAGCGGATTATCTGGAAAGCGACCGCGACACCCATAGAGTGTTAGACCGCAAATTTGCGGAACTCGCCATAACAGAGCCACGCCCGGAAGCGTCCCCAACGGAGGAAGCAACCTACAAGGCGATGGGGTTGCAACCCGGTGTGCATTATTACGTTCGGGGGCCGTCTAAGAGGGACAGGTTGCGCCATGCCTTGAATTTCCAGAACAAGCGCAGTGGCAACAATGGCGTGTTGCAATTGATCAAGACACTCAATGAACCTGTGGTTTATTCCAGGGACCCAGAAGGGTTCAGGACGTTCTGCGGCGGCTTAAACCGCATCCTACGCTTCTATGGCGTGGAATACCGAGACGATGGGCAGTTCCACAATGTTGACCCAACGCGCACATTGTCGGAGGCGGCACGAAGGGCCGCGTCATTAGAAAACAAGATGGCGTCACGACGGGTTCACCATGAAGTCCGTAAATACTGCAAGGCAGAGAACATGGATGAGGATTACTTCCACGCCGTTGTAGAAGCATACAAAGGGTTGGCGGAACGCATCCGTGAACAAACCGGTTACACCAGCGATGGCTTGGAGCTGATGAAGCAGTCCTTTGAACGTCCCTCGGCAAAACACGGCGGGTACCCCGCTTTAGCTTTCAACACGCTGACGACCATCACCGAAAAGAATGAGCATGATGGCCTTTTGGATTTCTTAAGCGGTTGCACTAGGTTTTTCCGCAACCCGATGTCCCACACGCCGAAGGTGAAATGGCATCGGGATGTTGATGATGCAGTCGATTGCCTCACCCTGATTTCTCTGTTGCATTTCATTCTTGACGACTGCCATCCGACCACCACGACTCAAGGATAGTCATACTTGATGGTGAAGGAGCTTGGCCGCAAACATCCCGGCGACTGGTTGTGGGGATTTTAAGGCCTCGAAATGCCCTGCCACGCAAAAGCAAACGGAACTTGGTTGCTTGGTGGTTCGCCAGACGGCGCCATGATCAGGATGTCTGAAATCTCATTGAACGCCAGTGTGAGGATGACCGACTTTACCCCAAAGTCTGCCATTGTTCGCGCCTTGGCCCGGGTCCTGGCGCACCCGTAAGCGCGGGCGCTGCGCCGGACCACCCGCCGGATGGCAGACTTCGCCTATGAAGTCTGCCATTGTAGAATTGGGGGCGCATGCCCATCCGCGAGCTGCCACACTACTGGACGCCGGAGCAGATCCGGCAGATCCTGGCCGTCATGCCCGCCGGCCAGCCCTGGCTGCTCGCCCGGCTGACGGGCTGATACGAAAGCTGGCTGGCCCACGGCGTCCGGCCATCACGCCGGGGTAATCCGGTCTCCCACGAACCCATCCCAACCACGGCCATCAAACTGGAGGCGAGTCCATGAATGCCAACCCAGCCGACTGCGATTGTGAACGGTGCGAGATTGAACGTGAGCGCGCGCTTTACCAAGGGGCGTGGCTCACGGCCTTCCGCGAAGCGACCACCGCGCAGGTGAGCGCAGCGCTGGATGCCGTGGAAAACGGCAGCCATCGCGACTCTCCGGAAGCCAATGGAGCCCTGCTGGCGTTGACCGGCCTGCTGCTGGAGCAGGAAAGGGAACTCCCCGACGCTGTGGTCGGAAGGGCGGCGCGCCAGCAGGGCCAGGGCGAGCAGTCACCCATGGCAGCAGCGGAGATGGAGCAACGCATCGGGCTGATGGGGCGTTTGAATGACGCCGCGGCGCGGCTCCTACCGCAACCGGAGCCGGAGGTTGCGGACAATGATGCGGACCTCTGGTACGCCGCCTGCTTCGCCTGCACCACCAGCCTCCAGGTGGTGCGACTGTTCCGTAGCCAGCGGGTCGAGCTGCCGCAACGGGACCCAATGCGGGAGGCCTACCTGGTGGTGCTGACCCCTCTGGTGGGGAGCGCCGAGGAAAACCGGGAACGTCTTGAGGGCACCGCTATCCCCAACATCGACGACGGGCTGGCCGACGCCCGAGCGGCGCTGCTGGCGGAAGCGCACGCCGCCATCGACGAGATGGCGGAAACCGTGGATGCGGATTTGCGCGCATTCAACCAGGACCTGCCGGTGGAAATCCGTCCCGCCATGCAGGGACTGCCCGCGGTGACCGAACGCGCTGCCGCGCTGGTGATCGGACCGGCTGACTTCCACGTCGGACGCTTCGACGAGTGGGACCCCAACCCGCCACACGCCGCAGGCGGACTTTACATCGTCTACTACTACCGCGGCGCCAAAGTGGTCCAGTCGATACTGGATACCTACCCGCTGGGATTCCCGGCGGCCTCGGCTCAGCAGCAGGTTGAGCGGGTGATTGACGCGCTGGTGGCAATGGGTCCGGAAGCGGAGGCATTGTCGGACCTCTTGCTGCCCTATCCCTTGGTGATGTCGGACCTGGCCGACGCCGGTCTCCACGACGTGGCGAGGGATCGCTGCAGCGAGTTCGTGTCGGCGCTGCAACAGCAGGACCTGCGCCACGGCGCCATGCTGGAAGTGCTGGCGGCGGTGGCGGGGGATGAACCGGACGTATCGGAATACCTGTTGCGCGACTCGGACTTCGACACCGAATTCGCTACTCTGAGGCAGGCGCGGGCCATCATCACGACGGCACGGCGGCAGGGGCTGGACTCGGTGAAGCTGTCCAAGCTGGCGGCGGCCATGGGTCATGAAGCGGAAGAGTTGGGCGTGACTCCGCCGTCGACAGATTACGCCACTGTGAGCATCCTGCTGGAAGCAGCCCGTGATGTCGGACTCCATCACGACGCCATTGACCGCATTTACCAGGCGATTGACCCGGACGGGTATGAAGCAGGGCTATACGAGCAGGCTGCGGGTCTGCGGGAGTTCGGTGACGCCGCCGCCGCCGGGGCGCTGGACGGATTGCCGCACTTCGACGGTGAGTTTTCCCGCTGAGGCATTGCTCCCCAGGCGCTAAAGTTCCGGTAACATTTCTCAATGAGGCAATGCGCTAATCGTCGTTAATCACCGAGGGTTGGCTATTGCTACGTCGACTACCCGGCAGGCGACTACTGTGAGGCTAAACCGTAGCTACAAGCGACACCGATAAACGGCAAGTTGTGCGATTCTTGCGACCACCTGGGTTATTTGCGGCGAGTCATACCCAGTGATATGTTGGTGCTCGGGGACGAGATGACACTGCAACTGCCTACAATGACACCGCAGGAGTTTGTCGCGCGCTGGCGGGACGCCGGCTTCGGCGAACGGCAGGGGGCGCAGTCGTTCTTCAACGACCTGTGCGGGCTGGTGGGCCACGCGACGCCGGCGGGGTACGGCGATCCGGAGGCGTTCACCTTCGAAAAGAGCGTGCCGGGCGGGTTCGCCGACGCCTACTTCGAGGAGCATTTCGGTTGGGAGTTCAAGGGACAGGACGCGCAGCTGGACGGCGCCTTCGACCAGCTGCTGCGCTACCAGGTACACCTGAAGACGCCGCCGCTGCTGATCGTGTCGTCCTTCGAGACGATACGCATCCAGACCAACTTCCCGGGGATGGAGACGGCGCGCTACGACCTCGGTATCGGGGAACTGGAGCAGCCGGAGCGGCTGGGCCTGGTGCGGGACGTGTTCTTCGCGCCGCACCGGTTCCGCGACCGCCTGCGGTCGGTGGACGCGGTGACGCGGGAGACGGCGGCGGTGTTCCAGTCCATCGTGGTGGACATGGAGGCGCGCAACGAGAATCCCGAACGGTTGGCACGGTACCTGAATCAGCTGGTGTTCTGCCTGTACTCGGAGGACGCAGGCCTGCTGCCGGATGGGCTGTTCACCCGCATCGTCGGCCAACACTATCGCAATCCGGAAACGTTCGACGAGGCAATACGCAGCCTGTTCATTCTGATGGCTACCGGTGGGCATGCCGGCGCCGACCAAATCGCCCACTTCAACGGCGACCTGTTCAACGTGGTAGACACCGTGGAGTTGAGCACGGTTGCCCTGCAACGGCTAGGCGAGGCGTGCGAGCGCAACTGGCGGGACATCGAGCCGTCGATATTCGGGACGCTGTTCGAGCGAGCGCTGGACGCATCCAAGCGGGCGCAGACGGGGGCGCACTACACCGGCGCCGACGATATCGAGCTGGTGGTGGAACCGGTGGTGATGACGCCGCTGCGCCGGGAGTGGGAGGAGACGCGGGGCGCGATCGACAAACTGCTGGACGCGGAACAGAATGCCCATACCGTGGTGGCGACAGCACCAAGTCCGGGATTTGATCCCCTGACCGCGCTGGCAACGGCACTGAGGACCAGAGCACGGGAGGAACTGGAGGTGTTCCGGCATCGGCTGGCGTCGGTGCGGGTGCTGGACCCGGCGTGCGGCAGCGGCAACTTCCTGTACATCGCGCTGCGGTTGCTGCTGGACCTGGAGCGGGAGGTGATCGACTTCGCGGCGGTGCGCGGGTGGCACGGGCTGATGCCGACGGTGCAGCCGGACCAGATGCTGGGATTGGAGATCAATCACTACGCGGCGGAACTGGCGCGGACGGCGCTGTGGATCGGCTACATCCAGTGGCACCAGGCCAACGGATTCCCGTACACGCAGCGGCCGATCCTGACGCCGCTGGACACGATACGGCAGACGGACGCGATACTGGACCTGACCGACCCGGAGCATCCGGCGGAACCGGAGTGGCCGGCGGCGGAGTTCATCGTGGGGAACCCGCCGTTTTTGGAGAGTCAGCTTATCCGCGGGAACCTACCAGAATCGCATACTGATTCACTGTTTCATTTGTATGGGGCTCGAATTCCCAACTACAGCGACTATTGCTGCTATTGGTTCGAAAAAGCGCGCCAGATGATTGAGGACGGCAGTGCCCAGCGAGTTGGCTTGTTGGCGACGCAGGGAATTCGCGGCGGCGCAAACAGACGGGTATTGGAGCGCATCAAAGAGACGGGCGACATATTTGCCGCTCATTCGGATCGTCCATGGATGCTCGACGGAGCAATCGTGCACGTTTCTATCGTGTGTTTTGACGACGGCACAGAGGCCGGCAAGGAACTAGATAGTTTGGCTGTGACCGCCGTCAATGCGAACCTCACGGCAGGAGTTGATCTGACAAAAGCAGTCAGGCTCACCGAGAACGCCAGCCGATCATTCATCGGAGACATGAAAAAAGGCAAGTTCGAGATTGATGCAAGAACTGCTTCACAAATGCTAAGCGCGGTGGGAAACCCCAACAACTGCCCGAATTCTGACGTAGTGCGCCAATGGGTCAATGCACTTGATATCACCAGACGGCCTCGTGATATGTGGATTGTCGACTTTGATATGAACATGTCCGAATATGAGGCTGCCCAATATGAGATGCCTTTTGAGTACGTGAAGGAACACGTAAAACCGTTCCGCGAGGGCGTTAGGAACCCACTTGAAAGACGTCGTTGGTGGGTTCACGGGCGCACTGCTCCTGATTTTAGACAAGCCGTGAAGAACCTTAATAAGTACATCGCAACTCCACGCGTCGCGAAGCATCGCATATTTGTTTTCCTACAAGCCCACGTAATCCCGGACGGTGCGATAGTCGCAATTGCCAGCGACACAGACTACGACTTGGGTGTGCTGCATTCGCGATTTCACGAAGCATGGGCCAGGGCAACGGGGACACAACTGCGGGAAGCCGAGTCTGGCTTTCGCTATTCGCACACCGCCACCTTTGAAACGTTCCCGTTTCCGCGTCCAACGGAGGAGCAGCGGGAGGCCATCGGCGCGGCGGCGGCGGAGTTGAACTCGCTGCGGGAGGGCTGGCTGAATCCGCCGGGGGGCAGCGCGGCGGAACTGCGGAAGCGGACGCTGACCAACCTGTACAACCAGCGGCCAACGTGGCTGGACAACATCCACGCCCGGCTCGACGCGGCGGTGGCCGACGCCTATGGGTGGCCGGCGCACCTGCCCGACGCCGAGATACTGGAGCGGCTGCTGGCGCTGAACCTGGAGCGGATGGGAGCAGAAACCAATTCAGAGTAACGGTAGCCCGATCAACCGCTGTCGGCGTACAGCTCCTGTCCGGGTGCAGACCAGATCAGCGGGCTCTCCCAAACGAAGGAATAACGCATGGTACGAATAACCGAAGAGGAATTCACCGACCTTGATGGGCGAGTACGAAAAGTGCGAAAGATTGAAGCCGCTCGAGCCCGAATTGAACACCCAGACGGGACGGTTGAAGAATACTCTGGAACCGCAGCCGCAGAGTCGCGACGGTCTCCAGACGGTCGTCCACCTGAATGGTACCTGTTCGGGGTCCCAATGCTAAAATTCTTAGAACAGGGGCTCCGCCCAGACGGTATGACCATATCATTGCTTGCAGAGAATGGCGAAACAATCCTTAAGATCGGAAGCATCATGATGGGGATGCAGTTGTCTGCCTACGGACGGGATTACCTGGTGGGCAGCGAGATCCCGTTGGACAGCTAATCCCGAATCCACCGAAGCGATGGGCCGTGGCGTTGACACCAGGGATGATGGGCAAGGGAAGGCGAACGGGGCAAGCCCGATTCCAATAGATGGGGATGAGGGCGGCGTGAGATAGCCACACAGACACGATGATGGCGGCCCGCGGTGGCGATGCTGGGCGAAATTGTCAGGGTAGTGTGCAGCAAGAGACGCTCGGGGACCAGCCTGGCGCAAGTCTGCGAGGCGGTCGGGTAGTCTGGTGAGTGGGTCAGATCTCCGTCGGCGTTGACACCAGCGGTGCCGTCAGGCTGGGAGTGGAATTGCTCGCAATCGAGCCAAGGCGCGACTGAACTGGTTTTTCCAGGGCCAGCGCTGGGGCAGATGCAAAGTGAGGCGGCGCGCCGAGCGGGTGAGCCGTCCGGCGAGGGAGAAGAAGCGTCGTCGGAGGGTCTTGGTGGTTACCAGTTGCTCACCCAGACCGATGCGCGCGGTCCAGCGGGCCAGGTTGTGGGCCATCACCTGCACCGCCAGCCAGGCGCCGTTGGCGGCGAAGCGGCCTGAGGGGAGATGGTTGAGCCCGACGCCGTACTTGAGGTCTCGGATGGCGTTCTCGATCTCGGCGTGGCGCCGATGGTCGGCCTCCAGTTCCAGGGTGTCCCCGTCTCGGTCGGTGATGCAGCCGTGATAGCGGTAGCTGGCGAAGAGGGCCAGCTGGGAGCCGGGCGTGGGCTGCACCCGCCGGACGATGAGCCGCACCGGTGCGGCGTCGGGCTCATCCTGGAAGGGGACGTAGGTGGTCTCCGCCACGTCGGCGGCGCCGTCCATCCAGTAGGGAATCGGCGTCCAGTCAGTCTCGGGTATGGCCTCGATGATATTCCGCAGGCGGGCTTGCTGGCGGACGGTGATGGAGTAGCGCACATCCATCTTGCGGCAGACGGCGACGATGGCGTGGGTGTAGAAGCCGCTGTCAGCCCGCACCGTGAGTTGTCCTCTGGCGCCAGCGTAGCGTACCCGCCCCACCGTCTCGCGTAGAAAGTGGGCGGCGCCCCGAACGGTGTTGGCGCGGCCCTTGCGCAGCCGAGCCATCAGCACGTCGCCGGTGCCGGCGGCGATGGCCAGCAGCGGGTGATAGCCTCGCTGGCCGGTGTAGCCGTGGTCGCGCGCCCCCTCCTTGGCCAGACCGTATGTCTCGCAGATGGTGGAGTCCAGGTCGATGGTCAACGGCCCGTCGCCGGGTCCGGCCCCAGCCGACCAGGCCCGGGCCAGCAGCTCCCGGCTGACCCGATCCAGTTGGCGGACGTGGCCCCACCGGAAACTGCGCAGGAAGGTCCCCAGGGTGGATGGCGCCTTGACTACGCAGTCGATGGCGCTAGCCGTCCCGCCGGTGCGCAGCACGTCGGCGTCGTCAATGCAGTCTCCTCCGGCCAGAGCAGACGCCACCAGCGTCATCACCTTGTCGCCGGTGTTGGCTCGGCCTGGGGCGCGACCCAGGTCCAGGTGCCGGTCAACCAGTTCGGGCCGGCCCAGATGCCGGCCCAGCGTGGCTGGCAGGATCAGCCCAGCATTGGCCACCAGGCGGTGGTCGTCAAAGGCGATTTGGATGCGGTCGGGGTGGTCATCTGCTAGCATCTTTTGGGTGCTCCTGGCCTGGGGACGGTTTCCTGTTTCAAAAGCCATTATCCCAGATGCACAGGAGCACTTTCTTACCCCTTCAGCACACCGCGACACTCATCTTTTCGGTGGATTGGGGTTTACACACCGTTTCCGAATCCAGGAGACCACAATGGAACTGAAGCCCCTTGAAAGTGCGTTTTTCAGAGAAATCTTGAATGCAGAGCTGGATGTCCCCGTACCAGCAACCTTGAAATACCAAGGGAAAGACTTTGACATCATCGTGGTGCCCGAAATAGCTCCTGAAGGCTATTTCAGGATGAAATACTTTAACGCACAGGATTCCGATCCGGGGGCCGACGCTGTTGGACCCCTCCGGGGACGCATTTGGGAATATTTAAAGTCGCAGCCGATCTTGGAACAAGTCTGGTCAGACCAGGGCCCCGTAGAATTGCAACTCCACACATTGCCGTTGCCAATGCGTCCAGGCAGGTTGAACCCTCCGTTGCAGGCACGAATCTTATACGCTGGCGAAGATCGTGCTGGGGAATTGGTTCTCCTGGATAACCAAGTAGTGCTGCAGAATAGCAAGCTGAAAACGGCGAATTTCTGTATCCGGACATTTCGGGATTTTGCGACGCCCGAAAAACAGTTCTCATCGATTGAGGGCATCACCGAGGCCGAATATCGAACTTTGCGCTGCATAGGAGCCAAGCTGGAGGATGGCGCAAAACTTACCATCACTCCTGCCCAGCACCACCTCACTCTCCGCACTAGAGATGGCTGGGTCATCACGCTCACAAAAGACGATGACGAGACCAGGGATTCAGTCAGCCATACTGGTGTTGTGGAGAGGGACGACGGTGGCGACTTTACGGTGGCGGAATTATCCGACTTCCTGGACGGATTACGCTACTTCTTTACATTCACCATGGGCAATTACTGCTTACCGACAGTTGTCGTCGGATACGACCACCACAGGCAAGTGGTTTGGGGTGAAGTAGGGAAGTTTGAGAATGATTGGCAACGTCGATTGAATTGGTTTAATCATCCCAGAGAAGCACCTTTTGGTTATATTTTGGAAGGGCTCTTTCCAAAATTCTGGCACAGATGGCAAGGGAATAAGGACGAGATGATCGCTGTCCTAGTACCGTTGCCAGGTAGATTTGTAATAATATGAGAAAGCAGCCATACTGGGGCATGATCTTTGTGTGAGGAAGTGCCCAGCCATGGCTGCCATCAAGTATAAAGTAGAGCTGACCGAGGCCGAACGCTCCCGTCTCAATGAGGTTTCCCAGCGGGGCAAGGCGTCAGTGCGCACCGTGAAGCGTGCGCTGTCGCTGCTCAAGGCTGACCAGGGGCTTCGGGACCGTAAGATAGCCGATGTGCTGTTGGTCAACGCGGCCACGGTCGCCAGAGCGCGGAAGCGGTACGTGGAGGAAGGACTTGAGGCCGCCATCAATGACCGACCGCGGCCGGGCCAGGAGCGCAAGCTGGACGGCAAGCAGGAAGCGCACCTGATCGCCTTCGCGTGCCGCGCCGCGCCCGAAGGGCACACGCACTGGACACTCCAGTTGTTGGCCGACCAGGTGGTGGAGTTGGAGTTTGCCGAGAGCATCTCCCTGGAGACGGTGCGCCAGATACTCAAAAAAACGAACTCAAGCCCTGGCAGAAGAAAGAGTGGTGTATCCCCAAGGTGAGCGGGGAGTTCGTGGCGCGGATGGAGGACGTGCTGGACCTGTACCAACCGGAGTACAATCCGGAGCGTCCGGTAGTGTGTTTCGACGAGACCTCCAGGCAATTGACTGGGGAGGTGCGTCCGCCCATCGAGGCTGCCCCCGGACGGGTGGCACGCTATGACACCGAGTACCAGCGAAACGGGACCCGGAACCTGTTCATGATCTGCGAGCCGAAGGGTGGATGGAGACATGTGGAGGTGACCGAGCGCCGCACTGCCGTGGACTTCGCGCACCAGATGCGGTGGCTGGTGGACGAGGCCTACCCTGATGCCGAGGTGGTCAGGCTGGTACTGGACAACCTCAACACCCACAAGCTCGGCTCGCTCTACGAAGCATTTGAGCCGTGCGAAGCTCGGCGCATCGCCCAACGCCTCGAGTTTCATTACACTCCTACGCATGGCAGCTGGCTGAACATGGCTGAGATCGAGTTGAGCGTCTTCAGCAGAGGGTGTCTGAACCGCCGTATCAGCGATGAGCCGGAGCTGCGGCGAGAGGTTGCGGCGCTCGAACGCGAGCGCAACGCAGCAAAATCAGCCATAGACTGGCGGTTTACCACCCAAGATGCTCGCCGTAAGCTCCAGCATATCTACCCTACAAAACCAGATTGACACGGTACTAGATTGTTATGCAGACAGCAATGCCATGCGAACAGCTGGAGTCCTACGGGACGCTGTGGCAAAGAGTTTTGCAGGCGTGGAGGTGCTCGTCGGGCTGGCTCTCGCACAAACTATCCGTGGGAACTCGGGGGAGTCAATTGACAAAGTATTGCGTTGTTACAAAATCCCCAACCGCTATTTGGACGGCAACGAAAATCCGTACGCACAAAAGCTTTGTGCAGATCTAAAGATCACGGACAATAAAGGTGCTATGTTGCTCGCCGATGTGCGTAATTACATTATCCATCCACTCGACAGAAACCCGGTAATCAAGCCTGGTCATCTCAAATATGTTGATGGCGATCTAATGCAGTATGTCCGTCTTCATGACCTCAGTCAATTTTATCTCGAACACTCGCTATTGAGATTCTGTGGCTACACGGGGGTTAGCTACAGGAGTTTGTTATAAATGTGGGTTCATCCGTCGGCTGGATATCTACAATTCTTAAGGCTGCTATTGGCCAACCGCCTGATGGAGAATGATATCGTAAATTGTAATGGTCACAGCACTCAGCTTACGTGACTACCACTATAACGGACTGAACACGTGGCCAAACCACCGTAGACAAGCTGGCAGCGGTTCTAAGAACCTGTCTACGATCTCTGGAATAGGTTAAGTTGAGACTATTATCAGGGGAGGGGTAATCATGTCTCATTCCTATCCCAGCGACATCAGCCGGGAGCAATTCGCCCGTATTATGCCCGTGCTGGAGTCGGCCCGCCGTCGGACCAAGCCCCGCACCGTGGACTTGTATGACGTTTTCTGCGGGGTGCTGTACCTCTTGAAAAGCGGGTGCCAGTGGCGAATGCTGCCCGCGGACTTCTCCAATTGGCGCACTTGCTACCAGTATTTCCGGCAATGGAGCGAGCGGCCTGGCCTGGGTCAGGATTCCATTCTGGAGCAAGTCCTAAAAAAATCGGTTGGCGCGGCCCGGCAAAGCAATGGACGGAAAGAGCAGACCAGCTTCTGCATCGTGGACTCCCAGAGCGTCAAGAACACGGACAGTGCTGATAGCAAGGGCTATGACGCGGGCAAGAAGGTGTCCGGAATCAAGCGTCACATCGCGGTGGACACGCAAGGATTGCCCCATGGGATACATGTGACTACCGCCAATGTTACCGACCGGGCTGGAGCTTTGGCGATGTTTGACGAAAACCGGTCCGACCTCAACCAGGTCCAGAAGGTGCTGGTGGACGGGGGTTACACCGGGAAGCCCTTTGCCGCTGCGGTGCAAAGCTTGTTAGGAGCCGCGGTGGAAGTGGTGAAACGCAACGAACTGCACACCTTCGTGGCGCTGCCGAAGCGATGGGTGGTGGAGCGCTCTTTCGCCTGGCTGGAAAAGTGCCGCCGACTCTGGAAAAACTGTGAAAGAAAGCTCAATACCAGCCTGCAAATGGTGGTGCTTGCCTTCACGGTGTTAATCCTAAAAAGATCGTAGACAGGCTCTTAGGACCTATCTTGTTGGCGTTTATCGGATTGGAGGTAGGGTCATCGGCGAAAAGGGGGTACGTCGAGGCCGAGGACATCTACGCGTATGCCCAATCCCTGGGTTTCCAACCTGCTCAAATCGTTGACGTACTAGGAAAGCTACTGGCTCAGAAATTGGTAGAAACCGAAAACAAGGACCTCATCGCGGAACGGTTCGACTTTCATTCGCGCCGCTACAGAATCACTACAATAGGTTCCTACTACCACCAAAAGCTGATCTACACATTCACCTATGTCGATGCGGTGATCGTAGATACGCCTATCGTTTTGAGGGAATGGCGGGAAAAAGTGTTCGATGAGGGGACTATCTCTGGCAGATTGACGAGGGCAGAAGCATTCCGCAGATATTTGGATACCCAATGGGTCAATCTCGAGAACGCTGCCGACGTGTTCAATTGGCGACCGAAGAGTTCAATGTTGTTTTCCGAAATCGAAAACATCAAGTCGCGTGTTGATCGGGTGCGTATTGACAGGAACGCTGCCCTTCGAGAATCGTTGGCACAGTGATGGCCAACGTTTCGAGAGAACGGGAAAAGCGTGGAGCCCAACGGTGAATAGGTAGGGATATGCGACGAGGGACCAGTTTGTCGTGCGTTTGGAGGATCGACCTCCGGTCGTTGAACGCCACAAAACAGATGGATCCCTTGCTGAAATCAAACTGCCTGACGTGCAACGATAGCTCCTCAATAAGCGGGCGTTCGATTCGGCTTGGTTCCTAATTCCGAACGATAGTTGATCAATTGATCTCTGCGTCTGTTCGCTTTGCTGAGTCGGTTGCCAGCGTAGTAGAACCCAATCCATTCTCCTTCGTTTCAGCATTAACGCGTTTCCCGTCTTCTGACCGGTCGGTTAGAAATCGTCAAGTGCTGCCATGAACCGCGCAAAGCCGCGGTTCTAGCTCTCACCGTTCACCGCTGATTGAGCCCCGTCTACAATTTGTCGGGCGGCCCGCATCTCGGCGCGGATATATGGTAACGGTGCTTCCACGTTATGGCGGGCTGAATCCGAGGGAGCCGCGTTTGTCAGAGTAAATCCGTATCCCGTCTTCCGCTCCATTTGATACACGACAATTAGTCGTGCCGGCCTATTGCCTCACTCGGAGTTGTTACCGACCGCTGGGATGCGATCATGTGGGTGGGGGCGTTAGCAGGATGGTAAACAAAGAATTGCCTGCGACGAACTCACATCTATCTTCAGGTTGCCAACGGATATGTTGCCAACGGATATGTTGCGTGATACGATCTATCCATGGCAAGCAACTTTACCCAACCGGATGGCGAACCGGAACTCGTCCCAGGCGGCAGTAACTGGGTCTACGGCGATCGATTCTTTGATCGGGAGGCCGAGATCGACGCGCTGCGGGAGCGTGTGGAAAACGGCACCCACACGCTGCTGACCGCGCAGCGCCGCATGCGCAAGACCAGCCTGGTGCGGGAACTGCTGCATCGATTGGATGACGAGGGGCAGTTTGCCACCGTGTTCGTGGACCTGGAAGCCGCCATGGACGGGGCTGACGCCGTCGCCGAGATGGCCATTCAGGCTCAATCGGTCCAGAGCATCTGGAGGCGGATCCAGACGTGGTCCGCCAACCGCCTGGGGGACATCCGCGACAATGTGGAGGAGGTGGGAGTATCCGAGCTGAAGGTGCGGGTACGCGCCGGAATGGACGCCGGAAACTGGCAGCGTGATGGCGACCGGTTCTTTGAGGCTCTGGCAGCCAACGAACGGCCGGTGGTGTTGGCCATCGACGAGCTTTCCATCCTCGTAAACCGTCTGCTGAAGGGGCATGATTACCGGATCACTCCAGAGCGCCGCGCAGCCACGGACCGGTTCATGAGCTGGCTGAGGCGGAATTGCCAGGCACATCCCAGCAGGGTCTGCTTGATCATCTCGGGGAGCGTTGGACTGGGCCCTATTCTCAGGCAGGCCGGCCTCAGCGCTCAGGCCAACATTTTTACGCCCTTCGACTTACAGCCCTGGAGTCGGGAGACCTCCATGGACTGCCTGGCTGCATTGGCCCGTGGGCAGGGGATAGACCTATCCGAAGAGGTACGCGGCGAGATGTGCCGCCGGCTGCGCTGCTGCGTTCCCCATCACGTCCAACAGTTTTTCCATCACCTTCATGAACGCCTGGTCAGGGACCAGAGGAGCGAGGCGACCATGGCCGACGTGGCGCAGGTGTACGAACACGAACTGCTCAGCGTGAGGGGGCAGATCGACCTGGTGCATTATGAGGACCGCCTGCGAACGGTCCTGGGGAACCAGAGCTATACGGTGGCTCTCGGCCTTTTGACTGAAGCCGCGGTCAACGGCGGCCTGCTGACCCACGAAACTGTGAGGCGCTACCTGGAGATGTCGCCGTCCTCGCCGGATGGCGAAGGAGTACCCGTCGAGCATGTGCTTTATTCGCTGGAGCATGATGGGTACCTGGAGGGCCAGGACGGAGGTTACGGCTTCGTGTCCGGCCTGCTGGAGGATTGGTGGCGCGCACGGCACGGTCAATACTTCACTGCAATCAACCAGCGATAGGTCGGGAATGGGGGACCGCAATGGCAGTCGGCGTCAAGAAATATAACCCTGGCTTCCTCACCGACGATGAGATCGTAGCGTCGTTCTGCGTGCGCACCGGCGAGTTCGAGTCGCTCCTAGAATGCCTGCGCGCGAGTACCGGCCAATCCAACGCCCACGCATTGGTGATCGGACCGCGGGGCAGCGGAAAAACCCATTTGCTGCTGCGCGTGGCGGCCGAGGTGCGCCGTGATGCCTCCCTGGCGGGGTTCTACCCCATCGTGTTCGCGGAGGAGAGTTACGAGATCTCCACCATTGGGGAATTCTGGTTGGAGTGCCTGGGCCGCTTGACCGAGCAAGCTCCGGACGATGAACGCGCCGATTTGCGCCTGTCCTACGATGACCTGAGGAGCACAGGGAATGACCGGGACCTGGCCGACCGTTGCCTGGGGTCGGTTCTGGATTTCGCAGACCGCCATGAAAAGCGGGTTGTGTTGCTGGTGGAGAACCTGAATATGCTCTTCTCCGACATGGTCGACCCCGACGCGGGATGGCGGTTGCGGCACACCCTTCAGACCGAACCGCGTATCGTGCTGTTGGGCAGCGCCACCAGCCGGTTCGAGGAGATCGACCATCCCGACCACGCGCTGTACGATCTCTTCCGGGTGGTCACGCTGCGCCCGCTGGATACCGACGTATGCGCGGCGCTCTGGAGAGCGGTTTCCGGAGAAACTACCGCCACGCGGACGGTCAGGCCGCTGCAGATCCTCACCGGCGGCAACCCCCGGCTGCTCGCCATCATCGCCCGTTTTGGCGCCGGCCAGTCATTCGAAGAATTGATGGACAATCTGTTGGACCTGGTCGACGATCACACGGAATACTTCAAGAGCCATCTCGAGACGCTGCCCGCGCTGGAACGGCGGGTCTACCTCGCATTGGCCAGGCTGTGGAAACCGTCCACCGCCAGAGAAATCGCAGACCTCGCCCGCCTCGACACCAACAAATGCAGCGCGCTGCTCAAACGTCTCGAGGGACGCGGCGCCGTAACCGCCGAGGGGGGCACGCCCCGACGTCGACAGTATTATCTGACCGAGCGCCTCTATAACATCTACTACCTGCTACGACGGGGCGGCGGGTCGGACCAAGTGGTCAAGGCGCTGATTGATTTCATGGTCTGTCTGTATTCGCCCGTGGTGATGTGGGATGTTTTCATGCAAACCTCTGAGCAGTTTCATGGCTCCGATATTTTGCCGCCGCGTACCACGTCATACTTTGCCAACGCAGCACTTGGTGAAGCTGAAGAGCTTGCAGAGGCCGGTCATGTGGACGAGGCCCTCGAGTTTTATGACGGGACCATACGTCGCTTGGATGCAGATGATGAGCCAGGCGCCGAAACCTGGGCCGCCCAGGCGCTTCTGGGCAAGATGTTGCTGCTGAGCGGAAGCAATCGAAGCCACGAAGCAATGGCCGTTTGCGATGACATGGTTCGCAGATTCGAGACCCGGAGAGACACTATTTCCGTTACCGCTGTGGTTATCGCGCTGAACCACAGAGGGTTGGCGCTGATTGGTGAAGGCGAGGCGTCGAAGGCAATTGATCTCGCTGACCAAGCCTTGGCTCATCTCGAAAGGATCGCGACGCTCTACAATGATGTCGAGCAGGCGCAAGCGTTTTTGGTCAAAGGGTGGGCGCTGATGGTCGACGGTTGGAACGAAGATGCCGCCGCCGCGTTTGACGAGGTCGTGCACAGATATGCATCGACCGAACAACCGGATTTGGCTGGATTAGCGTCAACGGTCCTGGTATTTAAGGAAACGATTCTGCACATAACGATCGGCGAAAGTGAGGCCGCAACTCTGCTGAAATGTGTCGCGCAGAAGAATGAACTTGACGTTGGTACGATGCGGGCCCTGTTGCAATTTAGCGTCAGAGTTGGCGCAAAACGAGCCCTCGGAATCATCCAGGCATCGCCGGCAGTTCCCTTGTTGCAGCCACTGGTGACTGCCTTAAGGCAAGAACTCGGTGAGGCTACCCACGTCGCCAGGGAGGTTGACGAGGTCGCCGGAGATGTCCGGCGAGAACTGGTGCAGATTAGCATAGACGTTCCGGAAGGGACGTTTACTGTCCCTGTCCCGCTGGAAGTCACAAACCCGAGTGGTGCGCCGGCAGAGCGCTGAATATCACCCGAAATCGAGCGCATTTAATTTGATATGGCTGACGCAGCAGTGGGGACAATGTCTAATTTATCGAGCGATTCAACACCAGTGGGCGCCTCAACCGAGGTTGTCGGAGAATTCGCGGATAAGGTTGCGAACAATTTCAGCCAGCCCGTTTCAGCGCAGCCGGAAGACCAGCTGAAATTCCCTGTCGGCGAACTTCTCCGGGCGGCTGGTGGATTGATGGGCCTTGAAGTCAACTGGCGCACTGAGGTTCGTCAGGATGACGTCCACGGACGTCCCGATATCGGCGTTACTACCAATGGGTTGTTGACCGGGCACGTGGAACTCAAGAGTCCGGGAACTGGAGCGCGCGCCGAGGGATTTACTGGTCGGAATCGGGAGCAGTGGCAACGGTTCAAGGCGCTGCCCAATCTGATCTACACCGATGGCTCGGAATGGAGCCTGTACCGCTCCGGCGACCTGAAAATGCGGGTGAGAATCGCCGCCGACGTCAGCACGGGCGGGGCCAGGTCGGTTGACCGAACGGCTCTGGAAACGCACCATTCTTTGATGCGCGATTTTCTGTACTGGGAGCCCGTGGTTCCCGCAACGGCGGAGGGCTTGGCTAGATTCCTGGCTCCCTTGACCAGGGTACTCAGGGATGATGTGCAGGCGGCGCTGGGGAGAGAGGGCAATCCGCTTCGATTGTTGGCCAACGAGTGGAGCGGCCTCCTGTTCCCGGATGGAGATGAGGCCCAGTTTGCCGATGCCTACGCACAGACGGTGACCTACGCGCTGTTGCTGGCCCGGTTTGAAGGTGCAGAGAGCCTGAGACCATTGATGGCTGCAGACACCCTGCAGCGGGAACACGGCCTGCTCGCCGAGGCGCTGCAACTTCTGGAAGCCAACCCCGTTCGAGCAGAACTGGATATGTCCATCAATTTGCTGGAGCGAGCCATCGGAGCGGTGGACCAGGCAAAGGTCAGCCATGGCGGCGACCCGTGGCTTTATTTCTACGAGCGGTTTCTGGGCGCTTACGACCCGAAGCTGCGCAATGACCGCGGCGTCTACTACACGCCGGTGGAAGTTGTCCGCGCACAGGTGAGGTTGGCCGGGGAGCTCCTGCGCACCCGGTTCAGGAAGCAGTCAGCATTTGCCGACGACGATGTGGTGGTCCTGGACCCTGCGGTGGGGACCGGCACCTATCCCCTGGCAGTGATGGAACATGCAGCGGAAGCCGTGCGAGAACGGCTAGGTCCGGGAGCCGTAACCGGGAAGCTGCGCAGCCTGGCTGACCGTCTGTACGCCTTCGAAATCCTAGTCGGGCCGTATTCCGTGGCGCACTTGCGTTTGTCCCAATGGCTCAAGAGCGCCGATGTCGCAGACGCGACCCCGAAGGTGTATCTCACGGATACCCTGGAGTCTCCCAATCAGCCGCCGAATTTTACGGCCAAGCTGCTGCAGGCACAGCTCACCGAAGAACGGGCCCGCGCCCAGCAGGTCAAGAAGGATACCCGGGTGTTTGTTTGTCTGGGCAATCCTCCCTATGACCGGGAGGAACGAGACCCGTCGGATGATGGAGGGCGACGTAAGGGCGGCTGGGTGAGGTACGGAGACGGCGGGCAAGGTGCATCGACACCGATTCTGGAGGATTTCCTGGCGCCGGCCCGAGAAGCGGGCATGGGCATCCACCTGAAGAACCTGTACAACGACTACGTGTACTTCTGGCGATGGGCGCTCTGGAAGGTGTTCGACTCCACGGAGGATTCAGGGATAGTCTCATTCATCACAGCCTCGTCCTACCTGCGGGGACCTGGATTTATCGGTATGCGCCGCAAGATGCGGGAGGTGTTTGACGAACTATGGATCATCGACCTGGAGGGAGATGGTATAGGAGCGCGGAAGACTGAAAACGTCTTTGCGATACGGACTCCGGTTGCCATTGCCATCGGAGTTCGGGATGGGCCGCCGAAACCGGAGACTCCCGCGAGAGTATGGAAAACGAAACTCATGGGATCGGAGCGAGAAAAGCTGGCTGCTCTCGACGCTGCCGAGTCGTTTGGCAATTTTCAATGGCGTGAGTGCTCCACAGAATGGGATTCGCCGTTCTACGCCTCAGGGGCCGGAGCATACTTCGATTGGCCCGCCGTCACGGAGGTGTTCCCGTGGCAGCAGTCTGGTGTGAAAGCCGGACGGACATGGCCAATCAGCCCAGCAAGGCAAGTACTGGAGCGCCGTTGGCAAGAGCTGGCGATCGCTGATCCACCACACCGACAGGTTCTGTTCGTAAACCGCCCCAGTGGACGAAAGGTGGCCGACTCGCCGCCCGCGTTATACCCGGCAATTGGAAATGTGCCTTCCGTTCGGGCAATGCCGGCGTCCTCGGAATCGCCAGCGATAGCCCGTTACTCATACCGGTCGTTCGATAGGCAACACGTGCTCGCCGATGCTCGGCTTCTTGATAGACCAGGGCCTGCAATATGGACAGCGCACGGTCACAATCAAGTCTACATCACAAGCTTGCTGACCTCAGTGCTAGGCCATGGCCCGGCGGCCGTCGCGGCGGCGGAGATTCCGGACCTGCATCATTTTCATGGACGCGGAGCGAAGGACGTCATCCCATTGTGGCGTGACTCCGATGCTACTCAACCCAATATCACCGAAGGGGTTCTTGAGGCAATCGGTGCTGCTCACGGAATTGAGGTGTCCGCCAAGCGCCTCTTTGCCTACTCCTATGGGGTTCTGGCTCAGCCGGAGTATGTGGAGAAGTTCTGGGAGGAGCTGGAGCTGCCGCCACCGCACCTGCCGATTACCAAAGAAAGCGCCCTGTTTCAGCGGATGGCCGACCATGGGGAGCGGCTTTTGTACCTGCATACCTATGGCACCCGGTTTGCAGGAACTGGTGATGACGGCTCAGTGCCGCTGGGGATGGCGCGTTGCACGAGGGAAGTACCGTTCGACAAGTACCCTGAAGGCTCATCTTATGATCAGCAAAAGCACACCCTCAGGGTGGGCGACGGAGAGTTTGCGCCGGTAAAACCAGATGTGTGGAACTATTCCGTCTCCGGCTTGCAGATTGTGAAGTCGTGGCTGGACCGCCGCAAGCTGAAACGTTCTGGACGACAATCGTCGCCCCTCGATCAGATCAGGCCAGAGCGGTGGGATTTCACCGAGGAACTTCTTGAGCTGCTCTGGGTGATTGAGGCGACACTCAATCACCAGCCTGAGGGAACAGCGCTGCTGGCAGAGGTGTGCGCCTCTGAACTGTTCTCGCGAGACGAATTGCCCAGCCCATCTGACAAGGAGCGGCAACCGCCTCGCAATATCGCGACAATGGGAGAACAAGCTGTACTCCTTACTGAGGAAACGAATTGATGCTCAACCCGCGCCCTGACCAGCTTCCTGTCAAGGGCGTCAGGCAGGAGACGGGGAAGACCGCGTAATAGCTTGGTCGATGGAGCGAAGTCCTTGGTCAACAATCGTGGGCACCAGATCCGCCTACCATTTGATAGTGCAAATTTGCGCCGAGACTATATTCAGCCCAGAGACGGAATAATCGATTGAAGATTGCAGGCGTTAACTTCCCTGAACCGCTGCTGAACGCCCTGCGTGACGGCCGGCTGGTGATTTTCGCCGGCGCCGGTGTGTCCATGGGCCCGCCGGCCGATCTGCCCGGCTTCCGGCAGTTGGCCCAGCAAGTAGCCGAAAGAACCGGGCAGTCCATCGGCACATCGGAAACCGAGGACCGGTTCTTGGGGCGACTAGAAGACGGCGGCATCGATGTTCATCGCCGAGCTGTTCAATTTTTGCAGCAGCACGATCCTGAACCCACGGAGCTGCACCGTGACCTGCTTCGGCTATACACGAGGACCGAAGACGTCCAAATCGTCACCACCAACTTCGATCCGCTCTTTGAGCAAGCCATGGGCAACCTGTTCAATCCTGTACCGCGAGTATTTCAGGCTCCGGCGCTACCTTTGGGCGGCAGTTTTCATGGGATAGTACATGTTCACGGATCGTTGAACGAACCGGCAGAAATGGTGCTCACTCACCGAGATTTCGGCAAGGCTTACCTTACCGAGGCCGATGGATGGGCGCGTCGTTTCCTGGTTGACCTCTTCGCCAATCAAACGGTGCTGTTTGTAGGCTACAGCCACAACGACACGATAATGACGTACCTGACCCCGTCGTTGCCGCCGGATGATGGACAACGGCGTTTCGCCCTGATCGGCGACCGGAGTGATGAACCGGAGAGATGGCTCGGACTGGGCATCCAACCCGTTATATTTCACCAAGTGGCCGATAATGACTTTAACGGTCTGGACGCGGCGGTAACCGGCTTGGCGAGCCACGTACGGATGGGCATTCTGGACTGGCAACACGAAATCACGGAAATTGCCAGCGGACCGCCGCCCATTGACGAGGAGGGTTCCAGCATCGTCGAACACGCTCTTTCCGATCCTGCGCTGACGCGTTTCTTCATCAGGGCAGCCGATTCACCAGAATGGATTGATTGGCTTGACCGGCGCGACCAACTGACCGCATTGTTCGCCAACGGCGACTTCACTGAGAAGGACGGGATCCTGTCCTATTGGTTGGCAACACGGTTCGCTATTAAGAACACCGATGCCCTGTTCCGGGCGATAGAGCGACGTGGCGCAACGGTAAATCCACGGCTTTGGAACCTGCTCGCTTGGCAGTTGGGAGAACCCGACGACGGATCGTTGGATGCGGAAACCCTTTCCAGGTGGGTCCATTTTCTGTTGAGTGCAACGCCGCCGGATGATAACGACGACGTCCTGTGCAATATGGCGGTAAAGTGTGCGAGGCTGGGTATCCTGCACGAATTGCTGCAGTTATACGATGCGTTGACATCAAATCGCCAACAGACGCAACCTCGGTCAGGCTGGAACAAATCCCATCTGAAACATTACTGGGAAGAAACCCTGTGGCGGAAGTGTCTGGCGCCCAACTTGCCCGCAATTGCCGAATCGTTACTCGAACGGACCGTGAGAAGGTTAGAAGAGCGTCATTTTGCGCTGAGAGCCTGGCATCAAGCGGATGATACTCGGGATCCCGACAGCTCCTACCGGTCGGCTATCGAACCTCATCCGCAAGACCGGTTCCCTCTTGACGCGGATATGTTGATTAACATTGCGCGGGAGTGCGTGGAATGGCTGGTCATCAACAAAGTTGACACTGCCAGGCTGTGGTCTGAACGCTTCACCCGTTCTCAGGCGGCGCTACTGCGCCGCCTGGCGGTCCATGCCCTCTCAGTGCGAACCGACCTGTCGGCCGACGATAAAATCGCCTGGCTACTTGAACATTGCGATGTGAACGAAACCCGCGCACGCCACGAGATATACCGGGCAGTGGCCGCCGTATACCCACACGCGGGACCAGAGCAAAGGCAGGCACTGATTGCCACCGTACTGGCCTACCGTTGGCCGTGGGAAGATGATCTGGATGATGAACGTTACTCGGCTCACCATCATTACGATTGGCTCCAATGGCTAACCGAGGCCGACCCTGACTGCATACTGGTGCGGCAAGCGCTAGACCCCATTCGGGCACGGCATCCTGAATTTGTGCCTCAAGAACATCCCGACCTCATTCACTGGATCGGCGATGTATATGAAGTGGTCGGAAAGCCCAGTCCATGGAGCGTGGCGGAAATTCTGGATCAGTCACCTGCCGAATGGCTACCCCAAGCGATGGAACAACAACCTTCCGAATATACCGCCCACCCACGCGACCAGATAATCAACCATGTGGCGGAAGCGACGAAGCAGAATCCAGACTGGGGGCTTGAGCTGGCAGACCAAATGACACAGGTCGCGGAATGGGATACTCACCTTTGGCGTGGAGTGATAAATGGTTGGCGTTCCGGAGATCTGGACGAAGCCACCTTGGCTAGAGCAATTCGAACTCTGTCCGCGGACGGACTCCATGGCAAACACGTAGACGAGATCGCGGATGCCCTGGCATATCTAATCGGTAACAATGATCTGGTGATGAATTCGGCCACATTGGCTTCAGCGAACAATACAGCGAGAAGCCTTTGGCAACACATTGCGGTCAACGACCAGGGGATGGACTCGGATTGGATGGAGCGTGCCAGCAACCACCCTGCGGGAAGGCTCGCTTATTTCTGGATGCGAAGCATCGCCATTTGGAGAAAGAATCAGGAGCCGAAGCCCATCATGGTCAGCGGCGAGTATCAAGAAGCACTATCGGAGATGGTGGCAGACCATGAGCTGCGGGGCACACTGGCGCGGGCAACGCTGATGTCCGAATTTTCCTTTTTGGCGTTTGTCGATGAAGAATGGACACGGCACAACCTGATACCGTTGCTGGCGCCCGAACAGGACGACTTCGCGTCCGCTTGGGATGGCCTAACCCATGGACGGCTGCATCTGGAAACGATTGAGTTGCTGCGCGAACCTTTTCTCAATGCAATGGAGACTATCTTGCGCGATATGGAAGGTTCAACCAGGGAAGGATTCATCAGAAAATACACTCAGATGCTCATTTTCTCAGTGACCGATGCCAACGACACATGGATTACGAAGCTGTTCAAGCACGCTGACGATGCAGACAGGCGTTTGTTCGCGATGGAGATCGGCCGAAATCTTCAGTCGCTAGACGAGACCCACCAGCGAGAATGGTGGGATACCTGGCTCAGGGACTACTGGGAACATCGTTTGGTCGGCGTGCCCACTCCTCTCAGCGACACCGAGATAGTTTTGATGACCGAATGGGCTACGAACCTACCCGGGCTGTTCCCAGATGCCGTTGACCTGGCAGCCCAGATGCGTCCGGTATCTGGCATACCCTGGCTCGTAATGCATAGAATCAGAGACAGTGGTTTGGCCGAACGACACCCCCGCGCATTGGCAAATCTGTTGATCCACATAGCGCAATCTGATTCCAAACCATGGATCGGACTCGGAATCAAAGGCATTGTCGACCAGCTATTGGAATGTGACCTTCCCACAGACTTAAAACGCGGGTTACGGGAACTAGCAGTCAGGCACAACCTACAATAGCAAGCCAAGGCGGACCATACCCTCGCCGTGAATGCCATTGAGCAATGAACGACACATACGACAATGCCCTGTCTGTTTGCAGCCGTAGCAAACCAATCCCGAGTAGCGAAATCTTCCCAACGTGGTGCGCTATTGCAGGCGTGATGACAAGATAGGTATCCCATTACCTTCTGCATATGCCACGGGCCACGCTACAAATAGCGCAGCGCCGACCCTGCTGATTCGCCGCGGGTGTAGCGGCCGACCATGCCGCCGCCCTGCTTCCAGCGGCCCTGGCGTTCGAGCGCGTGGGTGGGGGCGCCGTTCTGGGCCATGCGGCGGGCCATGCCCACCCGCCCGCTGTGGCCGCTGAAGAGCTCCAGTCGGAAAGGCCCGCAGCCCTAGCAATCACCTTCACCCGCCGGGCGATCTGCGATTCCGACAGCCCGAACACCTTCACATCACCACCAGCGCCCTCCGCCGGATGGCGTCCAGTGCCTGCATCGCCGCGGGTGTGATGGCCACCACGGCGCCGGCAGCCTCGACGTCGGTCTTGGAGCGGATCACGGTGATGCGACCGCTGCCGTCGTCCCAACGTACAACGTCGCCCCAGGTGAGAGCCGAAGCCTCGGAACGGCGGAGTCCGGCGTCGGACAGCGCCGCCACCAGGGCGACGTCAAACTTCCCCCTTTCTGCCGCTAGCTCGGGCGTCTCAATGCCGCGGCCGCGCCGGCGGGGCTGGACGGCGGTGAGGCGGATGACGGCGAGCACGTCGGCGGTGAGGGCGCCGGACTGGCGCTGGGGCTTCGAAAGCCGCCTTCCCCATCCCTTCAAAGAGGCGCGCACACCCGGGTCCCGGCAGGGCGATTCCAGCTTCGCCCACTCATGGGCCTTGGTGATGGCGGAGGTGGCCAGACGCATGGTGGCGATGCTGGCGCCGGAGCCGGCGCGGGCGGCCAGGTAGCGGGCCACGGTGAAGGGTTCCGCCAGCAGGGAGCGGAGACCTACGTCACCACACCAGTTAACGAACAAGCGCCACTGGGCGCCGTAGACGCGGCGGGTGTTGTCGGAGAGGACGGCCTCCAGGGAGTCGGCCACGCCCTGGTCGGCGGCGCGCAGTTCAGGGAGGGACGCGGGCTGGCGGGGGACGATCTGCGGGTCGCTGGCGGCGGTAGTCATAGGCGAGTCTCCAGCGGCGATTTCGGCGAGTAAAAGCTGCGCGATAACGGATCGATTGCAATCCTCTCAAACGGAGGTGACACCATGGCCAACTGCTTCATCTGCCAGACCGAGCTGGCGCCGCCCATGCGTGCGCCCCACACCGTCTACGTCAGAAAGTTGTTTCTGGTGGGCGGTCAGACCTACTGTCCCGCGTCTTCGACCTCCTGAACATTGGCCTCAAGGTCTGGTTGCCGGATCATCGCAGGAGATGAGGCACGCTCAAACCCTGCACAGGACGCTACCGCACCGACTATTTCCTACGCAAATACAACATTAGGCCCATTGGAATAGCGTCGTGGGTCAGTAACAATAGGTACACAACGGTAGCGGGCGGTCGTCAGGGTGTTTGACGAAGGGATGCAGCGACTCCCCGGTATGCCTACCAACGCGCTCCATGGGGCCATTAGCATTGGGCGGCCCAGCCTCGAAGCGTCCCCGGGATCTGAATACCCCCCGAGTGCTCCGGCGTGGCGCGCCGGAAGTTTCATCCGGCGCCAATCATCCACACGGGCTCTGGGCAAGGTCCCGCGAAAGGTTCAGGTTTTTACGCCACGGACCGCGCCCGTAAGCCGTAACCCCGTCGGCACTGGATGGCCAGGTCCATCCACCAACCAACCAAACTTACCAACCACCAACCGCAACATTCCAACCCAGGGAGGCACTCAGTGTCCAGTTTTACACCGCTAGGCGAGCGAATCGTCATCAAGCCGATGGAACAGGAAACCCAGACCAAGGGCGGCATCCTGCTTCCCGACACCGCCAAGGAAAAGCCCCAGGAGGGCGAGGTCATTGCCGTTGGCTCGGGCCGCGTCGCTGACGACGGCTCCCGCATCGCCATGGAACTTTCCGTGGGCGACAAGGTCATCTACTCCAAATACGCCGGCACCGAATATGACGACGACGATGAAGAGTACCTGATCATGCGCGAGTCCGACGTCCTGGCCAAACTGGTCTAGCCGTTCGGTTCCAACTCCTGAGCTCTCGCACGCACACCAAACCACCCCTAATAGCGCACACTCCAACGAGGAGAACCCCCCAATGCCCGCAAAGAAGTTGGTATACGCTGAAGACGCCCGCAAGTCGCTGCGCACCGGCATCGACATACTGGCCGACGCGGTCAAGATTACCCTGGGCCCCCGTGGCCGCAACGTCGTGCTGGACAAGAAGTTTGGTCCCCCGCAGGTCTGCTCCGACGGCGTGACCATCGCCAAAGAGATTGAGCTGCCCGACGCTTTCGAGAACATGGGCGCGCAGCTGCTGAAAGAAGCCGCCACCAAGACCAACGACGCCGCCGGCGACGGCACCACCACCAGCATCGTGCTGTCCCAGGCCATCATCCACGAAGGCTTCAAGAACGTTACCGCCGGCGCCAACCCGATGGCCATCAAGCGTGGCATCGACCACGCGGTGGTTCGCATCGTCACCGAACTGCAGGGGATGTCCCAGCCGGTGGAGACCCGCGAGCGCATCGGACAGGTAGCCTCTCTCTCCGCCCATGAAGACGCCATCGGCGAGACCATCGCCGAGGCCATGGAGAAGGTGGGTAAAGACGGCGTCATCACCGTGGAAGAATCCCGCGGACTGACCGATGAGATTGAGTACGTCGAGGGGATGCAGGTCGACCGCGGCTACACCTCTCCTTACTTCATCACCAACAGCGACCGCATGGAAGCCGCCATCGAAGATGCCTACCTCATCATCACCGACAAGAAGGTCTCATCCGTTGCCGACTTGGTGCCGGCCCTGGAAAAGCTGCTGCAAGCCGGCCAGAAGAACGTGGTCATCGTCGCTGAGGACATCGACGGCGAAGCATTGGCCACCCTGGTAGTCAACAAGCTGCGCGGCATCATGAACGTGCTGGCGGTCAAGGCGCCCGGCTTCGGCGACCGCCGCAAGGCCATGCTGGAAGACATTGCCATCCTGACCGGCGGCACCGTCATCAGCGAAGAAACCGGCCGCCGTCTGGACTCGGCGACCATCGAGGACTTTGGCCGCGCCCGTCGCATTTCGTCCACCAAGGACGACACCACGATCGTGGAAGGCCACGGTTCGGAAGAGGCGATCCAGGCCCGCATCAACCAGCTCAAGGCCCAGATCGAAGACACCACCTCCGAGTACGACCGCGAGAAGCTGCAGGAGCGGATGGCCAAGCTGTCCGGCGGCGTGGCCCTCATCAAGGTTGGGGCCGCCACCGAGATCGAGCTGAAAGAGCGCAAGGCCCGGGTGGAAGACGCCCTGTCCGCCACCCGTGCCGCGGTGGAAGAAGGGATTGTCCCTGGCGGCGGCGTCGCTCTGGTGCGCGCCCAGCGCGCCCTGGACACCGTCGAAGGGTTGACCGTTGACGAGTTGGTCGGCGTCAACGTCGTCCGCCGCGCTCTGGAACAGCCGTTGAAGCTGATCGTGGAGAATGCCGGTTCCGAGGGAGCCGTGGTGCTCAACCAGGTGAAGCATCAGTCCGATGACTACGGCTACGACGCCGAGCTGGGCGAATTCGGCCCGATGCTCGAGCGCGGCATCATCGACCCGGTAAAGGTCACGCGCTCCGCATTGCAGAATGCCGCGTCCGTGGCCGCCATGGTGCTCACCACCGAGTCCATGATTACCGAAATCCCCGAGCCGGCTTCGAGCATGACGGCCGCCCCCCAGATGGATTTCTAGTCCCACTGAATCCAGCGGGAATTGCAGTCGGGGCGGTCACGGCGACTGCCCCGGCGGTTTTAGCGCTGGTCGCCAACCGTGTCCGCAACACTTCAGGTTTGGGGGGAACCGGGTAATTCGAAGGCACGGGCAGAGCTATTGAACCGGCGCTGCCGTCGCTACGGGTAGCGTTTATCCGCCGCCCTTGACACGAGGGCTCTCGTCAAGTTCAGCTCACCAAGTCTTACAGTTGAGTTGCGCGGCGCCGCACGTACTTGACGCCGCTTACCACCTTGCCACTGGTCTGCGCTCCGCAGAGCCCGGCAGGAACGGGGGTCAGTCCCGGTGGTCGGAACAGCTGGCAGTTGTCCGCGCCTACCACGATCAGGACCAATCGAACCAGGAGGAAACCCATGTTCAGGGACATCCCAATCATCCGATTCGGAGCGACCGACGGCCGGAAGGCCGACGTTTTCATCAACGACCGGCCCGCCGGGGCCATCCAATTCTACCAGGGGACGACCTGGACCTACGACCACCGCGGTCTGAGCCTGGTGGGAACCCAAATGGACATCAGGAAGGCCATCGTGCGCCACAATCAGCCAGTGGGGGTTTGATGAAATGAGCGCCGGTCACCGTGATTGTCGTCTGCGCCGCCGCGCGCTACCACAAGCCCGGGACCTTGACTGACCACGGACCGACCGGCACTGATCGGATCGATGGAGACCACAATGACGACTTCGGACGAACACACTCCAGCACTGGACCAATTGGCTACGCCGGCCAGCAAATCGCAGCAACAGACCTGGGCTCAGGACCTGCTGGATACAATCCAGACCAACCGAGACAACCACCGAGACAACCACCGCCGCCCCACCGCGTCGCTATCCCGACCACACCCCCAAAACGAAGCTGAGATTCAGACGCTGACCGCCGAGCTCATGGCCAACGTCGATTCTAAACAACACACGCTGGGAGCCGGCGCCAATCGCCGTGACAGCAACAGCAACAGCCGCGAATTCGCCATCGCCGCCCAGCAGGTCATGGGCGACGCCCCGGCCGGTACCCGCCATCAGATGGCTGCCGCGTTCGCCACTCTGATCGTCGCGCCGGCCCGCGCCGCGGCCGAACGTCGGAAAGACTGGGACGTCGGCGTCAGGATCGTGGCCATGCAGGAGTTCATCCAACTCCATCTGTTCGAAGGCGACGCCCAAGTCTACCTGGCCCGCCCCTTTGCTCAATTGACCCTTATCGCTGAGCCAGACCGCTAGACGCCGCCGCACCGTTCGGCCGGGGGGTCGCCAACGATTCATCAGGTGGAACCTGCCACCCGAGCTGGGCAGCCAGGCAACCGGAGAATCGCTCCCCGCGCACTGCGCCCACGCTGCCGGATACCAGTAATCCGACACCGTGGCGCCCAACTACAATTTCCGGCAGCCCCACCGCCGGTTCCAACCGGCGCCAGACTGCCGGCGCCTGCTGTGTGGCGCCAGTGACACGCCGCATGATTGGGCACCGCAACCGGCCGGGCAATCGGGTTAACCGCGTCCACATCAAAACCGAGACCTTCTCATCGGCGTGGGGTCGATGTTGTCCCCCGCCTGGATGCTCCTGCATGAAGGAGGAAACATCTCGAGTGCGGACGATTACGCGACGTGGGATGACACGGCGGCGCGCCGGAAGGCGCTGGATTGGGTGGAGGACTCCGCCGGGAATGAATTCCCCAGGATGAACGACGTCATCGTGAAGTGCCCTCAGGAATACAAAGCCCAGCAGACGAGCGCATCCGCCGTCCAGTTGCAGAAACCTCCCCACCTAAAGGTAGCGCAGGGCCGAACCGGCGGATTCGCCGCGGGTGTAGCGGCCCACCATGCCGCCGCCCTGCTTCCAGCGGCCCTGGCGTTCGATCTCATGGGTGGGCGCGCCGTTCTGGGCCATCCGCCGGGCCATGCCCACCCGCCCGCTGTGGCCGCTGAAAAACTCCCAGTCCACGAGACCGGCGGCTTTGGCGATCACCTTCAGCCGCCGGTCGATCTGTGACTCCGACAGCCCGAACACCTTCTGCCCACCACCAACCCCCGCCGGATGGCGTCCAAGGCCCGCATGGCGGCGGGGGGTGATGGCCACCACGGCACCCTGGGCCTCCGCGTCGGTCTTGGAGCGGATGACGGTGATGCGGCCGCTGCCGTCGTCCCAGCGCTGCAAGTCGCCCCAGGTCAGCGCCGCCGCCTCGCTGCGACGCAACCCCCCGTCCGATAACACGGCCACCAGGGCCAGGTCGAAGCGGGCGCGCTCGGCGGCCTGCGCGGGCGTCTCCGATCCCGCGTCCGCGGGCACGGGGCTGGACGGCGGTGAGCCGGATCACGGCCAGCACGTCGGCGGTGAGAGCGCCGGCCTGGCGCTGGGGCCTGGCCAGACGCCTTCCCCGTCCTCTCAAAGAGGCGCGCACACCTGGATCCCGCAGGGCGATTCGTGGCCGGCCCGCACCGCCAGGTAGCGGGCGACGGTGAGGGGCTCCGCCGGCAGGGAGCGGAGGTCCACCGAGTCGCTCCATTCAGTGAACAGCCTCCACTGGGCGGCGTAGACGCGCCTGGTGTTGTCGGAGAGGAGGGACTCCAGGGCGTCGGCCACCCCCTGGTCGGCGGCGCGCAGGGCCGGCGCAGCGGCCGGCGGGCGGGGGACGATCTGCGGGTCGCTGGCGGTGGTAGTCATGAGGGTCTCCAGTTGGGCGATTTCGGTGGGTAAAAGCTGCGCGATAACTCGCATTATCACGCGGCGTTCACTCCGCGAAATTACCCCGCAATTCCGCCTACCGGGCCGTGCTCGACGCCCTGAGATGCCTTTCATACCATCTAATTTAGTGCGCTGCAAGCAAGTCGACAGTGACTTCCCAGTCGCTGTCCGTGTCCACCTCCAATACGTAGTTGCCAGCCTGCAGTCGGAAGTCGCTATCGTCGTCATAGATCGTCAGAGTTTCCACCCCGCGTCCGGTCCCTCGTCCGTAGATTCCGACCGAACGGTTATCACCACTCGCCAGCTCCACGACCTTGACGAAAAAGTTCCCGTCCGTATTCTGACGGGAGTTGGTGAAACGATACACTCCGGCGGCCAAATTGATGATGTCGCCCGCGCTGTCTCCAGTGCCGGTGAAGGTGCCCGTGTTTTGGATTGGCAGGCATGTACCATTTGAAACGCATTGTTGGGTTGTCGTCTCGGTAGTGGGACAGGAAGCTTCCGCAGTCTTTACTGCGCTGGACCACGGTCCCCATACCAAATCATCGGCACCAAATCGTTTGGTCTGAGCACCGACTAGGACGTAGTAATCAATTCCAGGTCCCAAGCCACTGAGGGTGTGGGCGGTGTGGGCGGCACCTATCGTGACGTAATAGAACGCGTCTAAGGCGTTCCTCCCGGCTGTCGCCATCTGATCTAACTCGTCCAAATTCGCGTAACCTACAGTGTAGTGCTGAGCTTCGGGGACCGCGTCCCAAGTAATCATCAGTTCACCAGGGTTGGCGGTAGCGATGACCGTCGGGAGTGTAGGGGAAGACAGTGTGGCGGGCATCGCCGCTACGCCCGCTGTTAGCAGCGTTGCGACGAGCAATACCATCGTTATAACCTTCCGGTTCCAGTTCATGTTTTGTCTCCTTTTCATACCTGAATTGGTTCGCCCAACGGCGTTACGTAAATCGATTCATTCGGGAACTCCCGGCGCCGGCCTGATTCCGATTTTCGCCGACCTGGTTTCCGTTCCCACGATTACGAAAATGGATTACGGTTATAACCGTAATCCGTCGTCCATGCCGCGCAGTTGCATGGCGAAAGCGACAGATTCTGCGATTAAGCCCGTTTGGGATTGCGCGGACATTGCTGGGCCTAATTGATACCGCTTTCAGGCGATCATAGGGTTCCAAACCGACTATGGCGTTTCGTATCCCTGGCAGTGGCAATTGCGCGGGCTGCCCATACTCGCCGATTGATCACCGGTGTGGCAGTCAGTCGTCAAGGCTGTAATTGTCCGGAGGTGACACTCCGCGGAAAATGGTCCGCCGCGAAATCTCCACGTCCTCGTCCCCGATGGTGCCCCATATCGCTACCGAATACACACCGTTACCATGCCGGTTGAGAATTTCGCTGAGGTTCGCCCTCACGGCGAGGGCAGATCCGCTCGCGGTCCATTGCGACGCCGTGATCCAGGGGACGGTGATCGATTGGGGTGTGGCGGATTGGCTGGCATCGTAGGCTTCTTGCCAGGCGTCGAGGGATTCGTCTACCGAGTTTGGCGCGGGGGTGTTGGCGGGAACGTCGTAAGGGTCTGGACATGACGTGTGCGTAGTTGTGTGCTCGTGCGTGGTCCAGGTATAGCCCGCTCCGAGTGGCCACCTGAGAGCGGCAACCGGCAGTCCGTAATCGTAACAATAAGTCCGGGCAACCTGACCACGAGTCAAGGCATGAGTCGGTGGTTCATAGTAGATCTGTACCGCCAGATCCCTGTTTTCATCGAACCCGGCGCCATTCTTGGCAGTCCCGGAAATGTACAGAACGTTGTTCACTATCGAAGGGGGTTGATCAAATTCGACGTAATCCCCCTCGAAATGCTGGTACATCACTGTGTTATAGCGGTTCCATGCCAAACCGATGTTGACTTGTTTGTGCCATCGATCAAGCAAGTTTCTGCGATGCCCTGGGCTCTGCATCCAGCCGTCGATGGCCTCTCTGATTTCCTGGATGATGCCACTGATGGGGGCGTAACCGTCGGCCGCGGTTATACAGTAATTCCAACCCCGGGCGTTTTCACCATTTGATTGATAACCTCCCGCTAGGCTGTAGCGCATGTACGGCTTCAGACCATCCAGCCCCCAATGGGAGCTGAAGCAGTTTTCGAGCCCAGCCTCGGCCTGCAGTTGAGCGGCAACATTATCTCCCAAAGTTACCGAACCTACACCGGCGTCCGCTCGCTGCGAGTTGATGAGGCCCAGCATGTACTGCTTCTGCTGAATGTGACGCTGATTGACGACGGAGGCCGTATCTGTAGTATTGGTACTACCTGATGTGGGAATGGTGGTAGGGATTGACGACAGGTCGATGCGAAAGAGCACATCGGCACGGTCGCCGTCGCTGATGGCATAGACCGCAGTAGTTGCCGGTTCCGGCACGCTCCAAGTATCGCAGGCCATTTCAGTCGTTCCGTTCGCAATAGGTGTATCGCTCCATCCCGTTACCCTGACGAATCCGATCCCGCGGTCAGTTGAGAGGTTGTTGTGGGAACCCGCCTGAAAGTACAGATCACCGCCGGTCTGGTTGGTCTGAGTAACACATAGGCGTAGCAGTTTTCGACCGTCGTACGGTACATGATCTGGTTGACCTCGCACTGGAACGCTCGCCGGCGATGTGGCACTGTGCAATTTGAGGGTTGTGTCCGACCAAGTTCGGGTATTACCGACATTCAAGTACCCTTCCTCGGGTATCTGTAAACCGGTGATCGGGCAGAAGCCAGCTCCATGCTGCCCGGCGGTAGTTACTGCGTTTGACCACGGGCCCCACGACAAGTCGGTGGCGCCAAACCGCTCGGTCTGAGCGCCAATCAGGATGTAGTACGCCGTCTCGGGTTTCAGGCCACTGAGCGTGTGCCCGGTGTTGCCGGCGCCGACCGTCACGTAATAAAAGGCATCAAGGGCGTTACGGCCGGCGGCAGCCATCTGGTTGAGATCATCCAGGTTGGCGTAACCCACCGTGTAGTGTTGAGCGCTTGGTACGCTGTTCCAGCTTACTTGCAGCTCGCCCGCACTGGCGGTGGCAGACACGGTGGGCTGGCTTGGCTTCGCCAACGCAGCTGGTGTCGCCGCTATCCCAGCGACCAACATGATGACGGCCAATGCCAACAATGATGCGATTTTGCTTGCCATGTTCATGAGTCAAACTCCGATATCCAAACGGTGCATTATTGATACCCGTTCCGGCAGTTAAAGAGGCCGGACCCAGCCACGCGATCCGGCCTCCCTGGAGAGACAGCAGCCCCTCAACCAGGGTCGGCTTTGGCATACGCCTCACATTTCCGCGGGACATTGCCCCACCGCCGACGCCCCGGCCAATATATCACGGTGCCGGGATGGTTTCTGGGTAATGATGCGGTTCCTTGAAAAACCGCCGATGGTGCGTGACATAAAACCCGCTGATTAGGGACTGCGCCAAAAAACGGGCGATATTCCCGGAGCTTTGGGCCGGGCTCGACAGCCTGATTCCTACTCAAACATAGACGAAATGTGGGCAGAAATACCTTGTCAGGTGGGGTCGGGCTATCCAAAATCCGGCCCATGTTGGAAATCAGAGACATTCGCCTTCTGACTCCTGAAGAGCAATCCCAGAGAGCCGAACAACTCCGCGCCGACCAAGAGCGTACGCATCAGCGCGCCCTCGACGCGCTAGACAACTGGGATGAGTGGGGCCAGGGCCGGCCGGGACGGAAACGCATATGTCTGCCACCGGAAATCGCAAGGCGCGTACTTGCCGACCTGGAAGCGGGCCGTTCCCACTGCGACATCGAGACCAAGTACACAGCTCTGGGTTACCCAATATCCCGCCGCTGGCTTGGCAGGGCCATCGCCGACGGACGATTGCGCCAGATGGCAGCCCCCGACGGCCGATTATCGCGCACCGTTGGGCGTCGGGCGACGCGACAGGCCGCCCCGACGAAAACCAGCTGCCGCAGTAGCCGGGTTTCGTTGTTTCAGGGATTGCGCTGCTCTTGGACAGGCTGGCCACCGATGGCGAGATTGCGTGCTGCAGGGTGGCGGGTTCTGTAACCGTCGCGCCAGCCCCTGGTACAAGTGATGTCCCGCGCGTGCGTTAGCCTGTCTCATCAATGGCCGCGGCCACTTGGTGCTCGTCACCACGGTTGTGCTCGGCGATGCGCTGCCACTCTCGAGCCAGCGCCGCGACTTTCTTGCGACGTCCGGGGGATCCGCGCTTTGCTCGTGCCACACGGCGCTGTAGGCGACGGAGCTTGCGCCTGTCCAGCTCGCGTCGGTCGACGTGGCGGCCGTCAGACAGGGTGATGCGCTTTGCAACGCCAGCTTCGATGCCCACCGGCGCTCCGTCGCCGCTTCCGCCGGTTGAGGGTCCACGTGCACATACACCAGGGACGCCACCACCCGCCGCGGTGTCCTGGTGATGCGGATGACCAGGGGCTGACCCTCGGGCAACGGTCGGTGCAGCCGGAGGCGCATTGCCGGCAGACCCTTGATGCGGATCGTGGCTTTGGTGCCGCCAGCGTTAACCTGCAGGAAGCGATCAGCGCCGGCGTACAACTCGATGGGACGGAACCAGCTGTGTGGCTTGAAACGGGGTAAGCCAGGCTTTTCTCCGGCCTTCACTCGGCGAAAGAACGCTGGAAGGCCTCATCGACCCGCTTAATCGAGCGCTGCAACTGGCGGCGCATCAACCTGGCTAGATGGTATTAACGCTGACCGACGGAGAGCTTCAGGCAAATCCACAGGCCCAGTTATTACGTGTCCCTAGACATGCAGTATCAATAATGATATCATCATCGTATCCACTCAAGGGTGGATGCAACCGTAATGGAAAGGATGGGGTTGTGGGGTTGTGCGGGGACTTTTCCGGAAAAACGCAAATCTGGAGGACGAGAATGGCAGTTTCAAAGATTGTAAATGGGAGAAAACGACAATGGACATCAGTTCCACGATTACCGAACTGAGCGCGAACCCGAAAGGGATTAAGTTCGCTAGGCTAGTTTGGATATGCGATTGTTTTTTCGGGGAAGCTCGGCAGAGGGCGACAAGCCATCGGGTGTACACGATGCCGTGGAAGGGCGACCCCAGAGTGAACATCCAGAGTAAGAATGGCATGGCTAAAGATTACCAGGTGCGCCAGGTCATCAAGGCCCTTACGAAGCGGAGAAATGAATACGGAACATTATACGTACCGGGTGACATGGTCGCCTGAGGACGAGGAATACGTCGGGCTATGCACGGAGTTCCCTTCGCTGAGCTGGCTGGAGCCCACTCTGGAAGAGGCTTTCTCGGGCATCCGGTCCTTGGTGGACGAATGTGTCGCCGATATGCTGGCAAACGGCGAAACGCCGCCAGACCCGTTGTCCGACCGGACGTACAGCGGCAAATTCGTCGTGCGGGTGCCTCCCGAAGTCCACAGGGCCCTTGTTACGCAAGCTGCAGAGGAAGGCGTCAGTCTTAATCGGCTAGTGAGCGCCAGGCTCGCCTGACCACAGGTATTACCACGCCGGTCAATCAACCGCGGCCGCTGCTCAATACAGCGACTGGCGAATCCTCGGCCTGCGACAGGGCAATCGCGTTTTAGCTGCGTAGGACTTTTAGCAGGTAGTCCTCCTTCCAGCCGGCCTGGAGGCGTTTCCCCTGGATGCCCACCTTCAGGCTCGTTTCGTTCTTGAGCAGATTGTGCGAAACCTGCCGCAGCGTGGCCCTGTTCTGCGGAGCGTGGTCCTTGCGGATCCGGCAATGGTCTTCCCCGAAAGTCACGTCCAGGCTCCAGTGCAAGGAGTTCTCGATGCTCCAGTGAGTGCGCACCACCTTCAGCAGTCGCTCCGCCGGGGCATCCAGGCTGCTGATGTAGTACCGGGGCTGCACCGTGGTCCCTGCCGGCGTCTCCCGGCGGCCCACCACCTTGACCGCCGAGCGCAGGCCGGGCCAGTCCTACCCGGTGCTCAGGTACTCCAGGCAAGATGGGTCGCTGATTGTCCAGCACTCCCGACGTTCTATCCTTCCGTGGTCTTGGTTCAGGGTGGTGGCGTAGTCATGGGGCACTCCCCCGAAGCCGAACTCCTCCGCTCCCTCGAACCGGTCCCGCACGTCTTCATACAGTTGACCTTGGTTCTCCTTCAGCGCCAGCACGTAGCCGGCTCCCCGGTCCAGAATCCCCTGGGCGATCTCCTGCTGGCCGCCCATGGCGTCGATGGTGACGATGCACCCCTTCAGTTCCAGCATTGGCAGCAACTGGGGGATCGCGGTGATTTCGTTGGACTTCTCCGCGGTCTTCACCTGCCCCAGGGTCAGCGTGTTGGCCGAGGCCCAGGCGCTGACCAGGTGGATGGCCCGCTTGCCCACATTGCGGTCGTGGGAACGCCGTACCGTCTTGCCGTCGATGGCCACCACTTCCCCGGGGATCAGGTCGGACACCGCCTGGGTCCAGGCCATGAAGCACTGCTGGAACTGCTCCGGGTCCAGCCGGGAGAAGACGTCGCCGAAGGTGTCGTGGGACGGGATGCCGTGGGGCAGTTCCAGGAAGGTCTGGAACCATTCCAGCTTGCTCTTGCCGAACAATTCGATGTAGACCCAGGAGTCGGCGCCGCAGATGACGGCGCAGATGGCAATGGCAATGATGTCCAGCAGCTGGTGCCGCTTGCACCGGTCGATCCTGGGGTCCTCCAACGTCCCGAAATAATCCATAATGGACGCGCCCTTCCCCTCTCTCATCACTCCTCCCCTCTCCCCTTCATATCACTGGACTCGCATGCCTGGCCAAGTCTACCAATCTATAACGCGATTGCCCTGTCGGCGCACGAGCAGAATTATCCAGGGCGATACCGCGCACATCTCCCGGTGACGCAAGATTGCCGGTATGGCACGACTTGCCGCATCGTCATCGACGAGTAGTCATGCGTACCCAATTGATACCACCCTTCCACACAACGCCGCGTTGCGGGGAAACGGTAGCCGGATGCAACCGGTAACTGTGCGTTGCTACGCGCCGGGTTTTGCACCCGCCGAGGCACGATCAGGGGGAGAGACGTGACCGACCGGTTTGGCTTCTAAATTGGAGATTGGTCAGCATCGACGGCATCTTGCCGGGTGCGCGCCAAATTGCGGCGGCTGGATTCGGTGGATGAATGCTCTTCGCCCAGCGCCGACCCCCGTTCACTCACGTTGCGGTGGTGCAAATCAACAGCCTCAGCGAAGCGGCCGGCCGAGTGCAGGCCGTTGGCCAGACTCCCCTGGCTGCGCAGGGTGTCGGGGTGCTGCGCTCCCAACGTGGCCCGCCGCAATTCCAGTAGCTGACCAAACAACACTATGGCCTGCTCGGTGTCGCCGGCGGCGAAATGGCAGTTGGCCAGACTGCTGCGGTAGCGCAAAGTTTGCGAATCGTGTGCCCTGTGGACATCCTGGCTTTCCCGCACCGTCGCCTCAAACCAACGCAACGCTTCGTCAAACTGACGGGCCGCCCGGTAAGCGTGGGCCAGGCGGTGCTGGGCGCGCAGCGATTCCGGATGGCGCTCGCCGTGGGTTGCCCGCGCTGCCGCCAGGCCAGCCACTCTCCGGCGGATGATTTCGTCCAACCGGCGTTGCCCGGCATCCGGCCGTTTGGCATCCGATGGTTGTTCGGGATTCACCACATCGCACGACCTGGAGACATCATTTACGGTACACGGTAGCCCGTTATGGCAAGGTCGCCCGCTACGGCAGGATAACCCCCTACGGCAAAGTAGCCCGCACCTCGCCCATGCGCGTTACATCGTAGCCGCCCAGAGCATCCACCGCCGCACGAAACTCGGTATCGACAAGCAACGCCAGTAAGGGTTGCAGCAACCGGCTGCGATAATGTTCCTGGGGAATCACCAAGTCATACTCTTCGCTGAACAGCGGGACGAAGTCCAGGCCCAACGCTCGCGCTGCCGATAGTATGCCCAAACCGACGTTGGCCGACCCGCCAGACACCGCCGCCGCCACCGCCAGGTGGCTGTATTCTTCCCGGTCGTACCCTGGCACGGACGCCGGTTCGATGCCCAATTGGCCCAAATGGTAATCGAGCAGAACGCGGGTGCCTGAGCCGCGCTGTCGGTTTACAAATCCAATATTGGGACGCTGCAAATCATCCAGCGTATTGACGGACAGTGGATTGCCGGGTGCCACCATCAAACCTTGCGTCCGGCCCACCAACCGCACAATCACGACCGGAGTATTCGGCAGGTAACGGCGCACGTCCGCTACATTGTACTCACCGGTGCCAGCGTCCAGCAGATGGCAGCCGGCGAGGTGGGTTTCGCCCCGGCGCAGGGCAGCCAGACCGCCGAGACTGCCCACGTGGGCCGACGCCAGGT
>CAXXPD010000002.1:0-1427360 GCA_963666415.2 Dehalococcoidia bacterium | reverse complement strand
CCGCAACAAACCTCAAAATAGGGTCATCCCACAAAGGTAAACGGAGCCCTAAACCCCTAGCCTGCCGCGCACTCTAGGACCATAGGAGGAGCGATGGAAATCCATTTTTGTTTTCCGATCTCAGCAGATATTACCCTTTGCGGAGAATTGACAGACGATGAGCCAATTGTCATGAACATCGCTAAGGTTACATGCCCAAGGTGCGAGGCACTGATAAAAGAGATTTCACGTCAGGCACTGGGTGTCTCTTACCTACAGGCCAACGCACCTCTAGGAAGTCAAGACTGAAAAGTTTCGTGTGTGCCATACATCTTCAACATCCCGACGGAGGGCTGTTAAGGCCTGCGGTAAAACGTACCACCGGGGTGATGTCTGACGGTCATGGCTTGGCCGGTAGGGCGGGGAATCCCACCTAGGAATCTGGCCGGAAACCCCGATTCTCTCCAAGCCGTTATTTTCTTGACGTCGATTACAGATGTAATAATGGGTACTTGAAACGTATTACATACACTATCACGCCGTATACGACTGTAATTCGTTTGCGTGGCGTGGTGCAAAACCCGGCCAATGGCTTTCCGGCCAGACCTCTAGACATCGGGGCAGGGGCCCGGTGCCGGCGTTGGCAGGGCGCTAATCGGCTGCCGGCCGGTCCAGCGATGGTGCTAGCGCGGCCGTGCTGTGCAGGCTGCCCTTAACAGGCTGCCCTTAAGCGGAAGCTCTCGCCGATCATCTCCCTTTAAAGAGGCTCGCCCGGGTCCCGGCAGGGCGATTCGTGGCCGGCCCACTCGTGGGCCTTGGCGACGGCGGATGTGGCCAGGCGCAGGGTGGCGATGCTGGCGCGGGCGGCCAGGTAGCGGGCTACGGTGAGGGGCTCCGCCGGCAGGGACCGCAGGCCCATCTCGCCGCACCATTCGTCGAAAAGCTTCCACTGGGTCTGATAGACGCGCCTGGTGTTGTCGGAGAGGACGGACTCCAGGGCGGAGGCGACGCCCTGGTCGGCAGCGCGCAATGCCGGCGCCGCGGCCGGCGGGCGGGGGACGATCTGCGGGCCGGCGGCGGTGGTCATGGGCGAGTCTCCGGCGACGGGATGTCGGGGGCGATTTCGCGCGATAACTGCGATTATCGCGCGGCGAACGGATGTGCGCAAGCGGCCGTTTTGCAGCCCTCGCCGGGGCTGGCTTTTCGGCCCTGGCGGCGGTTTTCCCGCCGATTCGCCGCGGGAAGGGCTGAGTCGTGCCCGCGACCCTACCTCCGGCCGGCGCCACTCCATGGGCATCCACTCCATTGGTATCCATTCCAATGGTATGGATACCATTCCTATGGAATGCATTCACAATGGAATGGAATGGAATGGATTGGATTGGTATGCAATGCATTGCTATCCATTCCATACCAATGGATAGCAATCGACTGCTGAGCGCGGAGGGCAACGGGTTGGGGAAAACGACCAACGAGTCCGGGGGCGCTTTCACTACAATTCCGGTAACGCCACAAATCACCTGGCGGTGAGAACCATGCTCAGCTGCGTTGCCGGCGGCGCCCAACTGGAGCCGCCCGTCCGCGCTCCCCACACCGTCTACGTGAAAAAGATTTACCGCGTCGCCGGCCAGGACTACTGTCGCCACCACATCATCAGGGCCGCGGTGGCCGCCGGCGTCAGCACCGGGGTCAGGGCCGGCGCCGGGCCGGTGGTGGCCAGGCCCCGGGAGTAATCCCCGTGATGTCGTCGACAGCCATCCCCGTTGTGTCGTGAGTGTTCCAGCGGGTGGTTAGGGAACGGGATCGGCAACGCGGGGCTGGCCATCTTATCGGTTTACCACTGACCGAGCCTGGCATCCTCGGATACGCGGTGGTTCTGGAACCGGGGCGTATTCGGGGTTCAGGTCCGATCTGTCGCCAGGTCGTTCGCGGCTTTGAGAGCCCTTTGCACGGTTCTGACACTCACACCCAATCCGTGGGCGATGGCCCGATTGTCGAGACCCTCGCAGTGCAGGCCGAGAATTCGTTCGCTGCGTTCATCGCTACTTTTTCTTCTCGCGGCGGTGCCTGCTGCGATGGTGGTGGGCGGCATGACCTGAGCAGACAGATTGGCGGCGGCGGCGGCGCAGCATTCGGCACAGTGGCGACGCTGGCTGATCTTGGTGATGTTGCAGCATCCGGCCGATTGGACCCAGTGCTTCCCCGTGGCCCTTTGGCACATCCGGCCTCGGCACAGCCGGCGACGGTTCGGGTTGCATCTGTCGCAGTGTCGTTTGGTGCTCAGGCGAGCCACCGTGCTGTTGGTCCTCTCCGCTTGGACGCACGCGACTGGGTCTGCCATGGTGACGGGCCGCCGTGCGGCGGGGGCGCCGCATGGGGTGCACCGGCCTTTGTCCCGGGCTGGCCACGGCCTGACGGTGGTGTTTCTTGCTCTGATCGCCTGCAGGTGTGCTTGGCAGTAGAAGAAGTGCGGGACCTCGGTGGGGTGAGGCGGCATCTGGTTTGAGCCAGTCGTGTTGTTGGACAGCAGGCATGGACCTCTGTTGTTCCATGGGCCCCACTGTTCAGGTGGCAGGGTGGTTCTGACTTCTTCCGCCCTGAGCGTGGCCCAGGGCGGCCATGGTTGGGTCATGCCAGTGGGGCCGCCACCGTCGGAGGGCCGGGCGAAGGCTGGCCCCGGGGCCGGAACGATGTTGTGCGCCGTGGTCATGACGCCGTGTCCTTCGGATACGTGAACTCCGATCCAGGATGGCCGGAAGTTAGCAGCTTCCGGTTAACCATTATGCGACATCCACCCCTGCTCGCGGGGCGGACCGGGCTTCAGCCAGGGACAATCACGCGTCGTTTTTCATGGTCTAAAGGCCAGTGAATCGCGAAAGGTTCAGGGTCGCCCTTGTCGAAAAAGTCGCCGCTGACCCCGATTGAGGTGCGATGTTGGACTATAACGCCGGGACAGTTCGTTGCCGGGACAGTTCGTTGCCGCACATCGTTATTACAGCATGACTGGCTCGGTTCGCCAGTGCGTGGACCTCTCTCCCCGGGCCGTAGCGCGAGTTGACCGGGATTTTGACTACAATCCCGGCAACTGACCCAAATCACCAGGAGGTGAGAACCATGTCCAACTGCATTGTCTGCGGCGCTGAGCTGGAACCGCCCGTTCGCGCTCCCCACACCGTCTACGTCAAGACCCTCTACCGCATCGCCGGCCAGGACTACTGCCGCCACCACATCATCAGGGCTGCGGTAGCCGCCAGCATCATCACCGAGGTGAGGGCCGGCGCCGGTCCGGTGGTGGTCATGCCCCGAGGAACGCGTTCCGCCGAGTACGACCGGCCCCACCAGTACTGACTCGATGTACACCACCACCCGGCACCGGCCCTGGGGATGAAGTCCGCCGAAACCCAGTGCTCGCTCTGACCAGTGCGGGTCGTGGAAAAGGACAGACTGATCGTAGGAGCGGTTTTACTGGTAAAGGAGAATTTGATGAACTCTATAGCACCCAGCCACCTGCAACAGGAACCACCTTTCACCTGGAGGCTCTGCCAATTGAGGTTCTGCCAAGCGCTGATCAGCTGCGCCAACCACATGCTCAACGCTCAACAGGGTCCCAGGCTAAAGGACGACGTGCCGGCCGCTGTCGCGACCAACCGGTACGTCGGATACGAGATCGCCATGATGGACGAGCACCGGATATTCATCGAAAACGAAGCTGACACCATGGACCTCCAGGAACTGGCACCGATCAAATCCAGCATCGAACGCCAGGCGGAAGAACTGAAAGGCAAGCATCAGCAGTTCGTGAAAGACACGGAAAAACGGTGGCCCCGCGCCGTGGAACAGTTGCGCAGGATTGCCTGGTTCTACATCGCCCACAGCTTCGCCAAATCGATCTCGACCGCCATCGAGGAAATCCACGACAAATCCTCCTCGACGCCCACGCACCCGCGCGGGGCGGAATCGCCGAACCGGTCGTTGCGCAGATGGTGGGGCAGCTCCACGGACTCGTCGAGTACATGGCCAGGTACCGGGAACTCGACGTTCCGGCCCACGCCACAACCAACCGCATCCGCGCCGAGAGTGAGGCCCCATCGAACGGTCTGTCCAGATATGCCGATCATTAACTCTGGACACATAGCAGCGGAAGCTCCGTCATGGCGACGAGAGTGGCTTCCCAAAGCGATGACGGCAGTTCCGAACACAGCGAGCAGTCCGCCAGCGCTGAGTCGGCAACCGCGCTGCGGTTTACCGCACCGCAGGGAATCGACGCTCGGGTGTTGCGGAGGTCGAGCCTTCGGTAGGGCACCCTTGGCGCCGCGATCCCAGATGGGCCGTTCGAATCGGTCCTGGACGACGGCGGCGGCGTATGCCGTCATGAGGCGGCGGTCAGCGGCAGGCGCCGGGCGGAACGTAAACTCGCCGTCCAGTTCCAGGTCGGGAGGGCGTTTCCCCCGGCGGTACACCTTGGCGACCAGCTCGGGGTTGTCCAAAACGTCGTGGACCGCGCCCTCACCGCCCGGGACGAGCCTGTAGCCCGGTATTAAAGCCGCAGTTTTTCTGTTGGGGTAATCGGACGACAACCGACGAGAAGGGAGGGATCAGTTATGGGTCAAAGGGAACTGGAGCAAGAGGAAGTGCTGGCTTGGGAGGCTGAACTCCGGGCGTTGCACGAGCGCATTGCGGGTCGGTTCCGTCGTCCTGAGGCACATCAGCGTGCACTGGCCTACCTGCAGGGTTTGCTGGGACCAGTGAAGCGCAAGAATGGCTGGCAGCTGGCCGACTATGCCGGCGATGCCACGCCCGACGGAATGCAGCGGTTGTTGGCCACGTACCCCTGGGATGCGGACGAAGTTCGAGACGACCTGCGGGAGTACGTGGTGGAGCATCTGGGGGATGAGCAGGCGGTGCTGGTGGTGGATGAGCTGGGGTTTTTGAAGCAGGGCAAGAAGTCGGTGGGAGTGCAGCGGCAGTACAGCAAAACGGCGGGAAAGGTGGAGAACTGTCAGATCGGGATATTCCTGGCCTACGTGAGCAACAGGGGCCAGACCCTTCTGGATCGGGAGTTGTACCTGTCCTACGATTGGCTGGTGGACTCGAAACGTCTGGATGAAACGGGTGTGCCCGCAGAGAGGCAGAGGACCGTCCGCCGCGACAAGCACGAGTTGGCACAGGCCATGATTGGCCGTGCCCGGGCGGCTGACGTGCCCTTTGCCTGGGTGGCTGGGGATGCGGTGTCCTGCAATGATCGTTCATTGCGGCGGTGGTTGGAGCAAGCAGGCATTGCCCATGTGCTGGCGGTGGAGAGCGACGCCAAGACGCTGTTTACCGATGGGACGGGAGGCCTGGAGCAGGTGGCGCCACGGCAGTTGGCCCAGCAGATACCGCATGCGGACTGGCAGCGGCTCAGCGCCGGGGAGGGCGGCAAGCAGGGGCCACGCCTCTACGATTGGGCACGGGTATCGCTGCTACACTGGACGCGACCGAAGCGGTGGCATTGGCTGCTGGTGCGGCGCAGCATCACCGACCCCGCTGACCTGACCTATTACGCGTGCTTCAGTCTCGCCGACGTACCTTTGGTCGAACTGGTGCGGGTGGCGGGCCATGGCTGGATCAGCGAAGATGCGTTGCAAGAGGCCAGGCAGGAGGTGGGGCTGGACCAATACGAGGTCCGCAAGTGGACCGGTTGGTATCGGCACATCACCCTGGCGCTGCTGGCTCATGCCTTCCTGGCGGTAACCCGCTACAACGCCACTGTGGGCGATGCAAAAGGGTGGCGGTAACGGCGTTCGCGCTGATCCCGCTGACCGTGCCCGAGCTGACCGTGCCCGAGCGGTCAGGGGACTGTTATGCCGGCTGCTGTGACGCCGTCCCGATCATGCCGATCTGGGCATCGGCTGGTCCCGGTGGAGACGCCGCCATCAGGCCCGAGCACGACGGTTCCATCACCAGCGACGCCGCTAAAAAACCACCCGCAGCAAAGCGGCTGTAGTAAAAGACACACCTGCTCTCCCTTGGAAATATGGTGCGGCTGTAATAAAAGACACACCTGTTCGCCCTTGGAAATGCCGTGCGGCTGTAATAAAAGACACACCTACTCGCCCTTGGAAATGCCGTGCGGCTGTAATAAAGGGCACACCTGCTCGCCCTTGGAAATGCCGTGCGGCTGTAATAAAAGGCACACCTGCTCGCCCTTGGAAATGCCGTGCGGCTGTAATAAAGGGCACACCTGCTCGCCTTTGGGAACGTAGTAGAACTCATGCCGCTGACCAGCTGGCATTTGGTGTGCGTAGTTGACGAACCTGCGGGACGGAATCGGCGCGGACAGCAGCAAGGTGGTGAGGTATCCCAGCCAGATTTTCTCCATTGATCCGCCGGCTAGGATGGGTACAGAGCTACCAACGCGAACAGCGTTACCGCGGTTTTCACTGCTTCTTTTTTGCGCCATCGTTTCCACAGGTAAGCGGCGGCGGCGATCATGATTCCGCCTGTCATGACGAATCCTGTGAAGTCTCCGAACGTCTGCAGGTCAGAGCCAGTCGTGAGGTGCATTCCGACCGAAGATGGAAGCGGTGCTTCCGTAGCCCTCGGGCTACGCCCACGGTAGGCTGAATGACATGATGATCAGGACGGCATGGGTAACTCCGACCCACCTTTTGAGTATCAGGTTCCCGACGTCCAGTTTCGGTTTGCTTGCCCGTTATTGCCTGGCTCGACCCAGTTCGGCCGGGTCTTTCGTTGCGGGTTTTTGGTGGTTGCGTTAGGGCTATGTTCAACTGCTTTTCATGGCCTCGGCGAGGCCGGCGGTTTCCTGTTCAAAGGCGTCTAAGTTGTCCAGGAGGAGGCCCACTTGGAGGGGAACATCGAGGTCGTCGTACTCGGTGATTGCCTTGAAGGCTGACTGGTTCTTGTAGAACAGGATGAACGTGTTCATGTCCTCGATTTTCGACAGCGCTGGCGCCGACCTTCGCTCCACGTCGGACGCCTGACGGCGCCAGCGGTCGTCGGCCTTGGTGTCGTCGATCGTCGATCAGTGCATGATGTCGCCCAGCTTGGCGTTGCCCGGCCGTTCGATGAGGGTGATCTGTTCTTCCCAGTACTCGGGCCAGAGTGCTCGGGTGTCGTTGCTGGGCTCCACCAGTTCCTGGTGTTCGCGCCTGGCGGCTACGTACTGCGGCGTCCAGTTGTCGACTATCCGGTCCAGGGCTTCCTGGTGCTGGGTCAGCACCCGGTCGCCCTGGATTTCTCGTGCCCTGCCCTGCCGTTGAACGTGAGCGTCGGTGCGACTGCCTGGTCGACGTCGCCGGCCGTGTCTTGGTCATCATTTTCGTCGGCCGACACTGGCGCGTTTGACGCACCGGCGTTGGCTGGGTTTATCCCGTAGAGTGAGCTCGATGTTTCGTTTGAGCCAGTGACGACTTCGTCGATTGCGTTGCCGTTTCTCGGCATCGGCATATCGCCTGAATTGTTGGGCGAGGAGTATTCGAACTCCGAATTGGTGCCGCTTGATGGCTCGTTGGTGTACGAGTCAGGAGACACGGCTTCGAGGCGTTGCTCCTCTGGTATTAGCTCTTTGATGTTCTCGAACGCGTCTTGCGTGTCGTCGACTTGGCGGTCGACCCGGCTGGCGGCTTCGGCCACTGGGGCGCCGGCGTTTCCCTTGTGGTTGAACATGGTGCCAACGGTGGCTGACACCAGGAATACGGCGACGACTATGGTGAGTGGGATTAGCCATCCCGCCTTCTTTTTCTAGTTGATTTTTCCGAGCATTTCTTTCCTTTCCTTCTGCGATACATTTTGCAATTTTGGGTTTTGCTTGCGGCATGTGTGCCGGTCTACGGACGGCTGTTTGGCGGTCGTTGGACGACGGCATATTTCACTCGGACCCCGGATAAATTCACCCTTGACTCCACCCGTTCCCCTACTATCCAACCATCAAACGTCACCCAATACTCCGTGCAACCTGTGGCCCACCCGACGGTGGGCGTACTGGTACTTCATTCAAACGTAAATCCCGCCAATTCGTGCTGGTAAAACTGTACTTTCGTTTTCACCCTAATTTTCTGGCCGTTTTCCATGTAGGTCTTCTGACGTGCGGAGAAAGATGCACCTGTATTGTTATAAAGCGGCCAAGAATGGCCACTTTATGGTGGTTCGTGCATAAAGGTACGGCGTGCGGCGAAAAGTGCACCTGGGTTCGTGAATATGTGGTCAACTAGGTGGTACTGCTGGCAGTGGGGGGGATGAGGTAGAAATCAAGAATGGGTAAGTGTGATGCGTTGCACTTCGGTTCATCGTGAATTTGCGGTGTTGTCGCCAGTGTGGGTCTGGGCTGATCGGATGGGAAAATGGCCGTGGTGGTGTTTTGACTGGAGTCAATCACGGGTTCCGACATTTGGGTTGGACGTGGCGGTTGTGGTTGTGGTTTCAGTCCGTGTTTCAGTCGGTGTTTCAGTCGGTGTCTGGACGAATTCATCCACAGTTTCTGGCGCAGAAATGGGCTGTGATTCGATGGCAGCAGGTTGGCTTGGAGTTGTCGTCGGCTTGGTGTTCAAGCAGGTGCTTGCTGGACCCGAATCGCGACCGGTCTGCGGTCCGGTTGTGGTGTGCCGGCGGGTTGGAGTCGCAGTAGCGTGAGACATCGTTGGCGGTGCTGAGCAGCCTGTGTCGGTTGACGCCAACCTGTTCGTGGACGATGTTGTTCAGCAGCTGGTCGTAGTGCAGTTGCAGGGTTGGGCTGACGATTTTTCGTCGGCGATTTGTTGTCGGATATTCTTCAGTTCTTGCTTTGCTTTACTTTGGTGATTGCCTGGCGCATGGTCTGGTTGTCCATGACCGATTTTTGTAACGCGGATTGCGCCTCGTTTCGCTGGACGTGCCGGCGGGTGGCGTTTCGTTTTGACTGGACGATTTCGCCGTGAAGTTCGGCGATAATTGTGTCCACCTGCTGGAGCTGTTGGTCCTTGAGGGACAGCTCATCTATGAGCTGATTCTTTTCGCGTTCCGTGCCGGCACGGCAGGTTGGTGTGGGGTCGAGGTTGGACGTTTTGGCGACTACGCCGTGCCGCATTGTGGGCAGCATTTCCCCAGCCGGCCATTGCCTCGCCGGCTGGGATGTTCGCCGTGTTGTGGGACCGCCAGGCGTCGGGTTCGACGGCGTGGGTGACCAGTATTTCCATGACGTATAGAGAGGTTCCATCCGGTTGCTGGATCACGACGCCGCGGCGCGTGTTGCTCGTCGATTGCCGTTCGGTTTTGGCGACGAGGTGTTGACCTTGGATGGGCATCGTGCCTGCCGAGTATCCGCATTCACCGCGTAGCCATATTGGGTAGGCGCCGTTGCCGTGCCGGGTTTGGTTGACGCTCTGTGCGACCATCGTTTGCGCCGCCATGTGGAGGGCCGATTCGGTGGCGCCGGGGGCTACGGTGGCGACAGCGTGGGCGAAGTGCCGGGAGAGTTCGTCGCCCGGCTTGGCCCAGACGGGTTGGCCGCCGGCGGGGCATGATCAGCCGGCGGCAGCGCCGCGCTGGACGTCGTTGACGTGAACCAGCCGTTGGTCTTCGTCGAGGGCGTACGACATTCTGACGTCGGCCATTTTGGTTCTTCTCCAGACGGTGGAGACATTGCTGTGGTTGAGGTTCCTCGACGGCAGAGTGTCGGTCTACAGATCTGGCCTGGATTGTGATGCGAGCATGCGTCGCAGCACAGCTGCTCGCTGGCAAAGCGCTGGTCGGTTTTTGGCCGAGTGGTCGAAGATGTGCCGTCGAATATCCTGGAGTTCCCCGGCCCATGGTCTGAATCTTTCGGTGGCTGGTTCCAGTTTCAGCGTGCTGGTTCAGCCTGAGTGAAGATGCCGGTGTTGTGGGCGGAGGACCTCTGTAGGGCGAGCAGGTGGCGGCGTTTCACCACCTCGGAGTAGCGGCGGATTTTGGCCGCCGTGCGGCAGGCGGTTTCCATTTTTGTTCTCTCGGTGCGCGGGGTTTCAGGGCTTACGCGTAAAGTGGTGGACGCGGTCGTGGTGGTTGGGGGATTGAGGTATGCAGATGGAGTCCACGATGCGGAATTTGTTGTCCGGGATGTCGTGGAACTCGGGTGTAGCCCGTGCCGCCGTGGTCGGCCTCGCCGACGTAGCTGAAGTGGTCGCCCTGGAAGGCGTCGAGGACTTCGGCGATGTAGTGTTCCAGCTCAGGCCAGGACCAGATCAGGCCGGGCCTGGGCAGCTGTGTGACGGCGGAGACGGCGTCCAGTTTGGTGATGACGCAGAGCGGGTTCCGGAACCCGTACCGGCTTTCATCCGGAAAGTGTCGGTCGGTCGCGATGGCGTCGGCGCCCAGCTTGGTGAGTTCGCTGGTGATGAGGCCGTGACCGGCTTCTACTTCGAGGCCGGGCAGGTCCTGGATGATGTTTCTCATTGTGAAATTCCGGACCGGTGCAGGTCGCGCCGGTGGTGGCCGCTTCGTCGACGTTGTAGACGTAGAACACTTGGCAGCCGGCGCACAATTCGTCGTTGCATACCGGCGCGTGATGCCGTCGCATTCGTTGGCCTGGACATTGGTTGATTTCGGTCGGCGTTATCGTGAAGTCAGGGCGGCTGTGCTCTGTTGGTCGACGTCGTCTTGGCCGAGCAGTGACATCGCGCTGAGGGCGGCTTGGCTTCGGTCAGCGTCTGGTTGGACGCACCTGATTGCGCGCCCGTTTAGTCGTCCTGTTCGTCCGAAGTGGGTCGGTTCAGGTGCCGTACGTTTGGGCGTTCGGCGGCTCAGGCGTGGGCGTACAGGTTGTTCCTGACCTGGGTGCTGGCCGGCTCGGCCTCTTCCAGCTTCTCGGTGTGGTAGATGAGCGTTTCGCTCTCGTCATCGTAGCTGCCGATGTCTACGATTGCGTTGGAAACCTCCTGCATCGCTTGGTCCAGAAGTTGAAGGTTCGACTTGGCGTCTGGTCCGTTTTCGGCGGCGTTGTCGTCTTCTTTGTGGTTGGGGTGCAGCGTGCACCCCAGCGTCTGCTCGAGGGTGCAATCGTAGATTGGTTCCTTGAAGTTCACCTCGAAGTTCACCCCGTCGGTGTTGGGATCGTCACCGTCGCGGTTGACCCAGAATACTGACGTTCCCCAGGGGCCTGCTTCGTCGGTGATGATGACCAGGAAGTGTCAGTCGCTGCGGCTGTAGGTTTGCTTGACATTCCGCGGCCTGCCGACGGCGTGCCAGTCCAAGTGTGCTGCTTCGGTTACTGCTGTAATTGCGTTCATCGCTTGGCTTTCTCCCTTGGTTTGGTTTGGTTTCAGGTTGTGGGAATTTGGGGGCCGAAGTTATGGTGTTCGCCGTTGGCGATGACCATGGGTTTGCTTTCGATTTTTGACTCGTTGGTTGACGATTGTTCCCAGCTGGTCTAGCTCCGGTTCAGGACGGGAGTTAGGGTGAGCGTTCGCGTCACGCAACGTTGGTCGGTAAGTCGAATCGGCGCCGCACGCGGTGACATTTTTAGGCGCTGCTTGCCGTCTGGCCCTGCTGTGACGCCCAGTAGTCTTCCGCCGGCTAGGGCTCGGCATCGTTCGCCGGTTTCGGCTCCGCATTCGTCGCCGTGTACCAGCCTTGAGGCCGGGTGCACGGCACGTCGAGGGCGCGTGCGTCCAGCTGGTCAGCCGAGTGCGCGACGGACACGAAGTCGGCGTTGGTGATGGATTCCTCCGGTATTTCGACCCCTGGCTTTTTTGATTCCTCTCTCGTCGGTGGGCGGGTTTGCGGCGTTGGTCAGTCGTTGACGCCGTCCTGGTTGAGGACGCTGCGGAACGTAAGCGAAAGCCGGCGTTCGTTGCGTGGGCGGGCTTGGTCGCGTTTGATCTGATGTGTCCAGACCTGTCGGCTGGGGCCCGTCATCGTGAGGCAGGAGCCAGTCTCGAGAGCGACGGGCAGGTTGGGCCGTCGGTAGGCGGGGGCGAGGTGCATCGGCCACTCGGCCAGCAGGCTGACGGTCGCGATTGCGGGGCCGAAACCGGGGTGGTCGGTGTGCTCGGCGATGCCTGGTGAACCGACGTATTCATTGACGCTGCACTGCTCGGGCATGTGGTCGAAGCGCGGTAGTCCGGACGTTGGATGCACGGCGTTTTCAAAGATTGACTGGGCGATTTCCTGCAGCCAGTCCGGGAGTTGGCCGAGCCACAGGTCCGGCGTGATCGCCTTGGCGCGGTAGTCGTAGCGCCAGCCGTAGTGCTGGGTACGTCGGCTGAGGTCGTGGCGCCATTGGTCGACGCTGGCGTCCACGTTCTCGACGGCGAGGCGCTCCCGTTCTGGAGACAGCAGGCTGGGGAGGTAGACCAGGCCGGCGGCGGGATTGCTGAGCCGGTTGCCGTCGGTCGCCAGTTGAGTTTTGGTCAAGGGATGCTCTCCTTTTTGTTCACCGTAGTTCGGTGATGGTGTCGGTGATGGTGTCGGTGATGGTGTCGGTGATGGTGTCGGTGATGGAATCGGAGTAGAGGTGTAGGTCGGGGCATGCGTCGAGGTGGAGCAGGTAGCGGCGGTCGACCTTTGAGGTCGCCCATCGGCTGAGCGTTACAGCCACGACGGCGTTCGTCATTGCGGAGGCGATGGCGTACTGGAGGTTTCCGGGCGGTTCGGTGGCCCAGAGCCTGACGATCAGGCCGGGGTGGCGGGCCTGGCGATAGTTGCCATCCAGCCGACGGCTATTTTATTTTGTGTTTCGTTCCCGGCAGGATGTCCCGGCAGGATGTCCTGCACTGGCTTGGCCAGTCGTGCGCTGTTGTCGGGATGCTGGTCCAGCTTTCGCTGGGCGTTTCGTCTGGCCTGATCAGGCTGGCGTGAACGGCGAGTGGCGGGATGAAGGAGCCCCCAGCAGAGGCTGGGCGAGCAGCCATTCCTGGTTAAAGATGATGCGGCTGGGCGGTTAGCCTGGCCCGGAAGGTGGCCAGGTAGAGGGCAAACCCGGAGGGCGATCATCATGTCGAAGCCGGTGCGTCGCAGTCCTTTGCGGCACTCGTTTACCGGCCGGTTTTGCGCGCCTACTCCAACAATCTCAGAACCCGACAATCCACCAATTCGACAACCTGGCAATCCAGCGATCCAGCGATCTGCGGATTGCGCAATCGGGCCAATGCTCACACGGGGCGCCGCCCGGAGTTTCCTCGGGGTGACACAGTTGGCAATGGCTCAGCCGGTCAGGTTGTCGAACTGGCCCTGTATTTGGGTCTGCTGGGCGGAAATGTCGTCCAGTTGCTCTGCTACGGCGGTTAGCCTTCTGTCCAGCACCTTGCCCATCTCGGCTATGGTTTCAGTCAGCTCTGCCACCTTCGTCGGAGGGCGGCGTCGCCATACGGCAACAGTTCTGGCCAGTGTTCGACGCCGCACCGCTCCCGGTCCAGAAGCCGTGAAAGGACATCGGCATTCGGATCCAAGGGGCTCTTCTTCCAACATTCAGCGCCCCGCGATCTGACGCGGGGCCGGTCCGGAAAAGGCCGCAGTCCGTCGCACGCGCCTTGCATAGGGCGGTGCGCCCGTACGGTGACAATCTGCGGGTTGCCCGATTACAGGGTTGCCCAATCACGGCATTACCGAATTACGGAGTTGCCGAACGGCAGGTCGCCGGCGGTAGTGTCCAGAGAGCACGGCGGCAGGGCTGGAAATAGGCCCCGATCTTCGGGGCCAGCGATTGGAGCACGACGTGGGCGTCAGACTCTGATGTGTCCAGACGTGCCGACTGTGGCCCGTCATCGTGAGGCAGGAACCGGTCTCAAGCAGAACGGGCTCGTTGGGCCGCCGGTAGGCGGGGGCAAGGTGCGTCGGCCACTCGTTTATCAGGCTGACGGTCGCAATTGCGGGGCCGAAACCAGGGTGGTCGGTGTGCTCGGCGATGCCCTGGGCGCCGACCTATTCGTTGACTATGCAATGCTCGGGCACGCGGTCGAAGAGCGGTCGTCCGAACGTTGGATGGACGGCGTTTTCAAAGATTGGCTGGGCGATTCTCCGGAGCCAGTCCGGGAGTTGGCCCAGCCACGTGTCGGGCGTGATCGTCTTGGCGCCAGCCGTAGTGCTGGGTGCGTCGGCTGAGGTCGTGGCGCCATTGGTCGACGCTTTCGTCCACGTTCTCGACGGCGAGGCGCTGCTGATTTATGGACAGCAGGCTGGGGAGATAGGCCAGGCCTTCGGCGGGATTGATGAGCCGGTTGCTGGCGGTTTCCGGTTGAGTTTTGGTCAAGGGATGCTCTCCTTTTTTCAGCACCGTCAAGCTATTCAGCAGACGAACCGGCTGAAGATCAGCCCGTGAAATGCTTCAGGAATCGTTCAAGGTGGAGCCGCGTCGGCCGACTTTTGGGTCGTGTTCGGCTGATGTTGACGGCCGTGAAGGTCTGCTGTATGGCGCCGGACGGTGCGGAGTTTTGACTGCTGATCGTCTCGCGCCGGGAGTTAATTTTTCGGCGTGGCTTCGTCTACGTTGAGCCGGCTTCGTGCTGTGGTGCGGCTTCCCGACGTGAGATTCTTTTGGCCCTGAGCCGGCTGGCGTACACCATGATGGGCGGGATGAACCGGGTGCCGAGCAGCGCTGGGGCGGGCAGCCATGTTGGGTTGAAGATGATGCCCGGCTGGGCGGTGAGCGCGACCCAGAGGTGGCCACGTAGAGCGCAAACGCGACGGCGGTCGTGATGTCGAAGCCAGTGCGTTTCAGCCGGCTGAGCCGGTTATTTCCCTGCAGTGTTTGCACGCCGGTGAGGGCGATTGGGCCGTCGTACCAGAGCGTGTGGACAAATTGAGCACGCACCCGGAAATGGGGGGTTCGTCCTGAATCCGCCTCAGTTTTGGCGTCTTGGGCCGCCGATTTGAATACGGCGGTCTGGCCTTGGGCCGCGTACCCTGCTCCTGTGGGAACTCGTCGCGGTGCCTTCCGGCTTCAACACGCTTAGCTCCAAGCCTAAACGGGGTTGTGGTGGCTCGGAGCCGGATGACTGCTCTCGCCACCCGGTTGGTGCGGTCAGTACGTCCGGTGTATGACCTGACTGCCATTCGCAGTGCCGGACGTAGGCCCGGCTGCGAATGATGACGGCGACAGTCCGGCCGGCGTGGGCGTAGAGACCGCAGTTCCGGCACCGGAACACCGCTCGGCTCTCGCGGTTGTTCGGGTGTCGGTCCCCGAGCGCGGGTAGGTCTGGGACGTGCCGTGCGGCGGAACGGAGACGGTGGGTATGCCGAGCTTGGCGGCTTCCTCACGGAGTAGTTTACCAACGTGGCCAATGGCCGACTCGGCAAGGCTCTCATTGAGTTTTCGCTTGGCGGCAACGTTTTGGACAGGCGCGGTAGTGGTGCCACGAACTGCGGCCATCATGCTGATGGGGTGCAGGCTTTCGATGGCGACCATCTTGGGCTGTGCTTCGAGGAGGATAGCTCTGATCTGGCTCCGAATATCTTGGTCGCGGGTTTGGGCGTAACGGCGGCCTCGTTCATGGGACTTCGAGACGGCGCGCCGTCGGCGCCTGCTGTCACGTGGCTTGCCCGCGATGTGGCGCTGGTGCTTTCGCTTTTTGTTGCGGCGTCGACCGCTGCCCTGATGGTGGGCTCGGCGGCCGGAACTGACGGACAGGTGGTTCTTGGTGCCCCGGTCGGCGCCGATGATGTCCTCTGCGCTTTGGATGTCCAGTGCTTCGAGGAGCATCGGTTCTGGTACGCCGACTTGGACGTGGAGGCAGTAGCGCCTGCGCTGGAGTGGCGTGCGTGGGCCGTAGCTCTTCACTGGAACGAGGTGTATGGAGCGAATGTCCAGCCATTTTGAGTCTGGTGGCCGCGTAGCCTGACGGTGAACCCGCATTGCCGACTGGAGAGCGTTTGACCGCCATCGCTGACTTGGAAGAGCCGCCGGTCGGTGATGGTCAGGCTGAGGCGGCGCTGTGCTTCCGGGTCCGGTGGGCAACGGTACGGCGGTGAGGGCGAGTGTCCCGCTTTTTTGGTCCATCGCCGCCGGCGATGGCGTGGGCGATTCTTTCCAGTCTTTCAGCGCGGGCTTCCCGAAGTCGCTGCTTGGCTTCCCAAACCTGTTCGCCGCCTTCCTGGTGGATGTGGTAGGGTGCGTCGGCTTTTTGTCGGTCGGGTCTCCCGCCAGGCGGTGACCCGCTTGTTGAGAGCATCGGAGTGATTGCGGTCGCTGCGCTTTGGCCAGCTTGGCTCCCGGTTGAGCACGTCGCCGTCGACGTTATAGGCGGTGTTCTGCTGGGTGGCGTAGTGGCCGATGGCCCGGCTGTTGGCCGGGTCGTAGCGCAGGGCGAATTTCAGGGTGCGGATCGCCAAAGTGCCCAGCCGATGTGATCTGGCAATCATCGGGTGGATCTACGGTCGGTTCACCGCCGGTTATTGCAGGTCTGAGTCGTCTGTGCCGCGCTGAGTTCGGGCGGATGTTGAGCGAAATATGCTTTGATTGCTCGTTTGATACGAGCTGCGGGCATCGCGTGTTCTTTTTGACAGATTACGAGTAGGTCTACGTCTGATTCTGGCCGGTGGTCGCCTCTGGCTCGGGAGCCGAACAGTATGACTGTGTTGGGCTCCACTGCTTTTTGTGCGGCGAGAGCTACTGCAAGACCGATGGGGTCTGGCGTTTTGGGAAGGCGCGCCGGCAGGCTCATTTTTGTTCCTCAGCATCTATCGTGGCTTCGGCTCTGGTGGTTGGCTGCGTGGCGGTGGGGGCGGTGGCTTACACCTCCGGCGTCGGCGAAGGGCTGCATTCCAGTAGCAGGCCATCATCTCCCGATGGTCGGCCAAGGAACGGGCACGTCGACTATGGTGTGGGGCGACGGCCCGTAGCGAACTCTGTTCGTGGTCGGGCTCGACCTTCTTGGTCTGTCCGTGTGGTCCCGTTTTACCGGCCGTGATTGGCCCCACGACGTGGATTTCGTAGAGGTACGTGTTCAGTGCCGATTTTGAAAAGAGGATGGTCACTGCCATTGCCTTGGGCGGGTGACTTCGGACGCTGCCGGAACTGCTTACGCTGCGGATTTCGTCCTATCGCGTTTTGGGATGTTCCAGTACGGGTTCTTGCACTTCGGACACACCTTGGGGAGTTCCTTGGTATTCCGCCTGATGTTCCTGTCTTTGGCGATGGACCTGAACCTCAAGGTGCTGATGGTTGACGGCAGTTTCGTGAAAGTGCGCCAGCACGCCGTCGGGGCACCCCGCGGTGAGCGTGATCCTGGTGAGTCGCGCGTCGCGCAGGCAATTGGCAATACGAAAGGCGGTCTGAATACCAACTTGCTGGCGTTGGCGGACCAGAATGGACGCTTGGTGAGGTTCTCGCTGTTGCCGGGCAATGCGTTCGAGGCTCACCACCTGGGGAAGCTCCTGTAGGGTCTTCCGGTGTCGGAAATCGACGAGTTGCCGGGCGACAAAGCCTACGATACGAACGCGGTCCGTGAAATGCTGGCCGAGATGGGAATCGAAGTGACGGTCCCGTCGAAGTCTAACCGGAAGGAGCCAATACCGCATGACAGGTAATCGTACCAGGGACGGCACTTGATCGAGAACCTGTTCGTCGACATCAAGCATTATCGTGGGATCAGCACCAAGTATCACCAATTGGCGAGCACGTTTTGTGCTGGTCTCCATTTGGTGACACGGCGCCTGCGGACCCGGGGATGGAAGGGGCGAAAGTCCGAATATCTGGACGGCCGGTAGTCCGGCAGGCTGAGCGGTCTTGGCTCAGAGCCCCAGATCCTAAATCACGGAGGCGTGGGATGCTGGGTGTGCTGAGGTAGCGTTCGTTTCGGAGACGGAACCGTCCTATTGACTTCTCATTCGTTTGTCCCAGACATGTAGGCCCGGCCTTGGGCGAGTTTAGACACCTGATTGGTTGGCCACGTGGGCAGTTGCGGCCAATTTGTCAACACGCTCAGGTAGAGACGAGGCCCAGTTGCTGGGCCATTTTCCAGCCGGCTGGGGTCAGCGCCAGGAAGTTGGTCTTTTCGACGTTGTCCGACCACATCCAGCGGTCGTCGCCAGTGGCTATCAGCCCGGCGTCCATGGCGTCTTTTACCTCTGGGGGTAGGTCGTACTGGAACTCATAACCAGCGAGCGTGGCGCGGATGGCGTCCTCGATCGTCAACTGTTCGTTTTCGTGGTGCATGGATGTCTCCTATCCCAATGTAACAACGACGCATTTGTTGCAGGATACCGGATGCGTGGCTATTCCCTTTGTAGATGTGCATCCTCGACTATTGCGGCAACCCCTGCGGTCAGAAGCGTTCTTGTTTGCTGCCGGGGGTACCACTATATCCCGGTTTATCCGTGGTACCCCGGGACGGGAAACACGAAGGAAATGGACGGTTCCGCAACTTACGCCCCGGGACGGAGGCCAGAATTTCGTGAAACGGCGTTTTCGAAGTAAAGTCCCTGACACGTACACCCGGGCCATTGACTCCCACGCCGACGCCGCTTGAGTGTACAAAGTCCATTGGTCCGTTCGGAGGGTTCGAAAATGCCTGACACTTACGTAGCACTGAGCGCGGAGGACTCCCGGGCGCTTCGCGGGGTCTGCGACCTACCGTTGGTTTCCGCAGGGGAGCTGGCCAATTTTCTGGGGGTGGGGTTTTCCACCGTTTCGCGCCGCCTTGGGTGGCTTGAGGAGATGGGCCTGGTGGATTCCACCGTGATGGGGGCTGCTTTTACGGCGGCTCGGCGTTATCGTCTTGCTCCGGGCGGTGCTCGCCGTTTCCTGGAGCCTGAGGTCTACTTTCACCAGACGCGCAGAATTAACCATCTTGCCAGTTTTCTACCTGGTGTGGAGTGGTTCTACCGCTTGGCCGTCAGGTTACCTGACATGGCGTACACCGGGGATTTCCGTTCTTTTCACTGGCGTTTTAAGGATGGTGTTGATGCTGTTGCTCATTATGACGGCGGCACCGTGGCGTTTCTTTGGTCTGGTCCGTGGCAGACGGAATCCAGCTTGATTACTCGCTTGGAGAAGTTGGGAGAGCCGGAACACATGGCTGGCGGCTGGCCGGCGTTGATCTGCGTTGTTGCTTCTGACTTTTGGCAGGCCTGCCGGGCAAGTGAGACCTTGTCTGATTTCGGCCTCAAAGACGGTACGCTGGTGTTCTGTTCGGAGACCAAGAAGGTATCCGCCAATGTGGCGCCAAGGGAGGGAAGGGCCTTGCTTTCTCTTGCTCCACTGCTTGGTTCTCCGGTGGACTCCGTTTCTGCTGAGTTGCCTCGGATGATGCAGGGATTCCGCGCTGGGAAAGACGCGTCCTTGGTTCATCGGATCCTGTATCTGATTGAACAGTTCCCGGGCGCCAAGGCGCCTTCGATCAGCCGGGCCGTTGGTTCTCGTAATCGTTACGTTTTGCCAAAGCTGCAGCGTCTGATTGATGAGGACGCGCTGGTGCAGGTTGATGGCCACCATTACCTTTCTGGAATTGCTCTGGGCATTTCCGCGCGGAGAGACCGGGTGCATTTTTCAAGACCCAGCCGCCGTTTCGGCCTCCGCGGTGATGGTTTACCTGGAGTAGCGCGTTACCGCCAGCACGACGAGGCTGCGTTCAGCATAGTGTCCGTTTTTCGGGAGGGCGATTTTCCCGTAGCGGGCGGCTGGCGTGGCGACGACTACTCCGGCGGCCGGGATGCGATTGCTCCTGACGCATTGATCTACATGGGTAAGGGCTCGTCGGGCGGCGCCGGTTGGCACTACCTGGAGTACGAGCGTCGGGCTGATTCCGCCGCTGGGGTGGCACGGAAGCTGCGCGGCTACCTTTCTCGCCGTTCCCAGCGCATGTCGCTTCCGGTGCTGGTGGTGGCGCGCAGCGACTCGGTAGCGGCTGAGTTCAGGCGTCAGGCTGCCCAGGCGGGACATCCACTGTGGGCCATCAGCATACCGAGCATTCGAGTTGATCATCCAAAGACCATCATTGGCGTTGCCACGGCTTGGCTGGACGCCTCTGGTGTACCGGCGACCTTCTTGCCACCGAACTGAGCGTCAGGCCTGTAGGGCGGCTGGGCTCCGGCTATCTTTATCTGCGGGGCGGTGGCTCGGTGCCTGTTGCGTTGATCATGTAGTCGCAGTGGCGGATCTTGTCGGCGACCCATCTCCATTGGCCATTGTCCGCACGGCCAACAAGAAAACAACCAGTGAACGGCTGGCGGAGGAAGTGGGCACGGGCGTGGGCGAATAGTCGAGAAACGTCGATCTCCGGATAAAGGAGCTGGAGGTCGAGGAGCACCAGTGCGACATACAGCTTCGCCGGGCGTCCGGCACCGGCACGAACGAGATTTAAAACCTCGAGGAGAACATGCGCCGTCTCCAGCAGGAACTGGCGGACGCAAGACAGCCGCGGGTTGCGCAGCTGGAACTCGCTCCATCCCGGCCGGAACCGGCAAAAAGACCATCCTCCTAAACTGGCGCTGCCCATGGCTGTGTCGTTCGACCATGCGCCCGCCTTGGACGCTGAGCGCCCCACGGCGCAAACGACGGAGCCTGATGGTAAGGGCCACCGTTGACCGCAGGCTGCGGCGACCGTGCAGTCGTCATGCCCCCTGGCGGTTCGTCAACTGTCGGAGGGCGGCGTCGCCATACGGCAACAGTTCTGGCCAGTGTTCGACGCCGCACCCTTCCCGGTCCAGAAGCCGTGAAAGGACATCGGCATTCGGATCCAAGGGGCTCTTCTTCCAACATTCAGCGCCCCGCGATCTGACGCGGGGCCGGTCCGGAAAAGGCCGCAGTCCGTCGCACGCGCCTTGCATAGGGCGGTGCGCCCGTACGGTGACAATCTGCGGGTTGCCCGACTACGGCATTACCGAATTACGGAGTTGCCGAACGGCAGGTCGCCGGCGGTAGTGTCCAGAGAGCACGGCGGCAGGGCTGGAAATAGGCCCCGATCTTCGGGGCCAGCGATTGGAGCACGACGTGGGCGTCAGACGTCGTAGGGCGGGTCGTCAGGCACGTCGTCGTCAGGCACGTCGTCGTCAGGCACGTCGACAGGATGGTCGGGAGTGAAGTCGCCCAGGACGTCGAGGGTGGCTTTGTAGACGTGCACAGTTGCCCAATACGCCTCGTTGAGGGCGTCGGCGCCATCAGGCCACTGGTCGGCGTTCACGATGGCGTCATACGCGGCGGCGAAGGCCGACCGCCTGGTGGAGCGGAGTACCTTGTCCCACTGCCGCTGCAGGTGGGGCTCGAAGAAGTCGCGGACGCTCTCGTAGGTCTCGAGCGCGGTCAGGTGGTCGTTGTTTGGTGTGATCATGTTTCCTCCGTTAGTGAATTCCCGGGGTTTCCGGGGTTGGTGGGTGTGAAGTAGAAGATCGAGCCCCTGCCGGGGTCCGATGCAGGGCCATAGCTTTGTGGTTGCCCTGCTTTTGGCGCCACCGGTCTCGTTCAGAGAACCGGCGCTTCAGGCAGACGGTCAAATCGCCGTCTCTCGGCTCGTGTCGCCCTCCGATGCGACACAAACGCTGAGATTTTATTGAGACGGTAACGGCGGGCTCTTTCCGCCCCCGTTGGGGCAGCCTTGGCCAAAATCGCTGGTCTCGGCCAGCCTGGGATTTGACGGTCCCGCCGGCGACGTCCGCTTCGATGTTCCCAGCAGTGCCGGCCGTTACCATGCGGTTGGAGCGCCCGACGCTGGTCGCACGCGCCCGGCATAGGGCGGTGGCCCGTACGGTGACAATCTGCGGGTTGCCCGACTACGGCATTACCGAATTACGGAGTTGCCGAACGGCAGGTCGCCGGCGGTGGTGTCCAGAGAGCACGGCGGCAGGGCTGGAAATAGGCCCCGATCTTCGGAGCCAGCGATTGGAGCACGAGGTGGGCGTCAGACGTCGTAGGGCGGGTCGTCAGGGCCCGTCGACGGGATAGTCGGGAGTGAAGTCGCCCAGGACGCCGAGGGTGGCTTCGTAGACTTCCATAGTTGCCCAATACGCCTCGCTGAGGGCATCGGCGCCATCAGGCCACTGGTCGGCGTTCACGATGGCGTCATACGCGGCGGCGAAGGCCGACCGTCTGGCGGAGCGGAGTACCTTGTCCCACTGCCGCTGCAGGTGGGGCTCGAAGAAGTCGCGGACGCTCTCGTAGGTGTCGAGCGCGGTCAGGTGGTCGTTGTTTGGTGTGGTCATGTTTCCTCCGTTAGTGAATTCCCGGGGTTCCCGGGGTTGGTGGGTGTGAAGTCGAAGATCGAGGCCCTGCCAGGGTCCGATGCAGGGCCATAGCTTTGTGGTTGCCCTGCTTTTGGCGCCACCGGTCTCGTTCAGAGAACCGGCGCTTCAGGCAGACGGTCAAATCGCCGTCTCTCGGCTCGTGTCGCCCTCCGGTGCGACACAAACCGCGCAGATTCTATTGAGACGGTGTAACGGCGGGCTCTTTCCGCCCCCCGTTGGGGTAGCCCTGGCCAAAATCGCTGGTCTCGGCCAGCCTGGGATTTGACGGTCCCGCCGGCGACGTCCGGTTCGATGTTCCCAGCAGTGCCGGCCAGACCATCCCGACAACCCAGCCTCCACCACCAGCAACCGAACCCCCGCCACCAGAAACGACACCACCGCCTCCGGAGACGCCGGCCCCTGATGGCACCCGGCGAGGCCAGGGCGTTCCGCCCATCCCACCCCCAGGCTTGGCGGTCTGTGCGAAGGCGGCGGGATCCACTACCCCCTCGTGGGCCGGCACGGCAACCAGAACCCGCCCAGGCAAATCCGCATCATTGAGAACCGGCTGATCGGCCACCACCCCGCGACCGGCCAGGTTTGGGCCCAGGTCGTCGGACATCCCAAGCTGGTGGACGTCCTCGAATGGACGATCTCCGCCAGGTCTGCCATCAGGTGGCCGGTTCCCCAGACCGAGTACACGCCCTGGCGCTTCGCCAGATTCTTGATGGCCTCATCAGGCTTCATGTCCGGAAATGCCAGCACCGGAATGACGTACGGGTTGTAGGTCGTCTTCGCCAACTCCTCGATGTCGTCGTGCAGGTCCAAAGCGGCCAGCTTGGTATCGTCCAACGGGCATGATTCGACCAACCGGACGCCGTCTCTGGTCTTCAGGCGCCACGCGCCGTCGACGAGCAGGTAGCGGCCGCCCTTCACCTGGAGCGCGAAACGGCCCAGCTCCTCGATCCACACGGCGAAGTCCAGCTCGATGCGCTCATATCCCTGGCGCCACTCGTAATAGACGAAGCCCCGGCGGTCGCTGCCTGCCAGGGCTTCATAAACTCGTCTTTCCGCCTGCCGCTTCGGCTTCCTGAGGCGGCCCGACGGAAACTCTCTCGGATACATTCTCATGGTGGTAAGTACTCCTTTCCTATGACCCTGCAGGGTCTGGTTGGTTGACTGGTTGATTGGATTTCGATCTGAACCGAGGCTGGAGACATGGCATAATCATCGCCGGTTGTCACCAGGCGCCATGAGCGTCTCGTCCAGATTCTGCTCAGCCGGTGTAGCCCTACCGCGATAGGTAATGACGAAGGAATCACCATGGGAACCAGAAAGATAAGAGAAGGCGCCGACCGCGTTTACGAGGCCGCCCAGGCGTGGGTCGACGCTGCGTTGCGCAGCGACTCATCGCTGTTCACGCCGGGCGAGGCCATCTGGTCGAGCCGGTGGCTCAAAGAACTCCGGGAGCATTTCCTGGACAGGCCGGACGTGTCAGGCGGGAAGTTTCTGGAAAAGCTGCAGCAGCAGCTCGCTGGCCGTCCGCCCCAGGTCCACCTCCTGATGGCCGAGGCCCTCTATTTTCACCGGCTCATCGTTTCGACCCGGGACGGCACTCACAAGCGGCGCAGCATCGAAACGGTGCTGGGATGGTCGCCATCCCCGGTCGTCATCCCTGCGAAGCTGGCCCAGAGCCTCACCCCAGGCATCGCGAACCCGGGCCAGTATTTCCACGTGAAGCGACCCAATCAGGTTGGCTTCCTGATCGAGTTCGTGGAGCAATGGAAGGAACTGGGCGCCAGTGAGCAAACTCGGCTGCTGGACGACCCGTGGGAGTTCAAGGATTTCGCGACCGGGCGGGAGTTACGCAGTAAGACGCTGATGGATGAGCCCAACAGTTACCGAACCCAGCGGGAGGCTCTGCTCCATCTGGTCTTCCCCGATACCTTCGAGGCCATCGTTTCCAGCAATCACAAGCACTGGATCGCCGGAGCGTTTGCGAAGTTTGTTGCAGAACCGGCCGAGGACGTCGACCGCCGGCTGGCGCAGATTCGGCCGGAAATTGAAGCCCGCTACGGCAGCGACGACGACGTCTACTATCGATCGGAAGTGCGCGCGGTCTGGGACGACAGGTACTCGTCAGATCTGTGGGACAAGTACGTCGAACGGGCGCGCGAATACCACGACACCGGACAATTGGACGCAGAGGAGGTCGAATACAAGCTCGAAATAAGTAGCAAACTGGTCGCCGCGCGCAGTGCGGTGATGGATAACGCTGATGGCTGGGCTGAGCTGGTCAAGCGCGGCATCGGCGGGAACCTCGTCTTCAGTGTCGAACAGAAGAAATTCAGGGATTGGATTGACGAATCGTCCGACGACGCCCGGTTTGCGCTGCAGATGTTGTGGAAAGGAGACGAAGACCAACCCAGCGAGCGCATCGACTCATTCTGTGAACTGCTCCCGGCTCAGGCGAGCAGCGGCCCGGGAACCCGAACGACACTTGCTTCGGTCCTGCTGATGGGCCTTGACGTGGAACAGTATCCTCCGTTCCGCGTGACTCCTTTCAGCAAGGCCTACCAGCAGACCGGTTACGGCGATCCTGAGCGAGGCGCCAGCGAGGCGGAAACCTACGAGCACGCCCTGGAATTCCTGGACCGTTTCATTGAGGAGGCATCGGAGCGCGGCCTCTCACTCCGTCACCGTCTGGACGCACAGTCGCTGGTATGGGCAATCCAGGACGAGGAGCCGGTTGCAACGGTTTCGCCCGTTGAGGATGACGAAACCGCGACGAAGGTGCCCCAGTCCCTGGACGAGCTGGCCAGCGAGCTGATGTGGGAGCCGGACCGGTTGCGGATGATAATCCACGGGCTGGAGGACAAGGGACAGGTCATCTTTCAGGGCCCCCCGGGCACCGGCAAGACCTTCGTGGCCAGGCGCATCGCCCAGTGGTACCGCGAACAGGGCGGCGATTACCAGATCGTACAGTTCCACCCTTCCTACACCTACGAGGACTTCGTGGAGGGCTTTCGTCCCGTCCTCACCGAGGCCGGACAGGCCGGCTACACGCTGGAGCCTGGTCCCCTGCGACGCGTCACGGAAAAGGCAGCGGCCAATTCGAAGGCCAAGTTCATCCTGGTGATCGACGAGATCAACCGCGGCAACCTGGCCAAGATACTGGGCGAGCTCTACTTCCTCCTGGAGTACCGGGACGAAGAAATGAGCCTCCAGTACAGCCATGAGCCGTTCCGCCTGCCCAGGAACCTCTGGTTCATCGGCACCATGAACACCACCGACCGCTCTATCGCCCTGGTGGACGCCGCCCTGCGCCGCCGGTTCTACTTCTTCGGCTTTTACCCCGATGAGTCCCCGGTCCAAGGCCTGCTACGCCGCTGGTTGGAGAAGAATTACGACCAGGCGATGTGGGTGGCCGACCTGGTGGATGCGGCCAACCGCAAGCTGAACGACCGTCATCTGGGTATCGGCCCCAGCCACTTCATGAAGAAGGATCCGCCCCTGGACGAAGCGCGGGTCCGCTTCATCTGGGAACAGGCGGTGATCCCCTACATCGAGGAGCAGTACTTCGGCGACGAGGCCAGGCTGAAGGAATTCGGCTACGACCGCCTGATGTCTGAGATCAAGGGCGGCACCACGGCAACCGACCCCGATGGCGACCCTCCGCAGATCACGGCCGCCAGCGGCAATGGTCAGGCTAACGACGACGGGCACGATGGATCGCTTTGATCTGAGCGAGTACGAGGAGCGAGACTGGCCAGGTCCTCTGTCCCGGCAACAGCTGGAGGCTTTGGCCAGAGCCCACGTCGACGTCTCGCCAACAACCGACCGGGACGGCGGGTACCGGCTCCGGCCCTCCTCCTACGTTGGCGCCGTGAACATCGGCGACCTGGCTGTCATCGTCCGGCCCAAGATTCCCGTAGGTCGGGTCATGTTCCTCATGACCTACGCCCTGAATCCCAAGCACTGGCGCGACGAATCCATTGACCTGGCCCCCGACAACGACGTCCTGGAGGCCGTTGCCCTGGCCTTCGCCCACCGCGCGCAGCAAGCTATCCGCCGCGGCCTGCTGCGGGGGTACCGCCGGGAGGAGGATGCTCTCAACACCGTGCGGGGTCAGATCAGGTTTGCCGACCAGATCGGGCGCCGGTACGGATTACCATTGCCCATCGAGGTGGCCTACGACGAGTACACCGAGGACATCGAGCAGAACCGGCTGCTCAAGTCGGCCGTCCATAGGTTGTCCCACATCCAGATGCGCTCCGCTACCACCAAGCAAGAGGTGCGACGCTTGTGGCCCGTCTTCGACATGGTGCAGCTGGGCTCGTATGCTCCCGGAACCGTGCCCCAGATCAGGTACACCCGCCTGGATGAGCACTACCGGCCGGCCGTGGAGTTGGCCCGTCTGATCATCGAGAACTCCAGCCTGGAGCTGTTCGGAGGCAGGGTGACCAGCGCCTCCTTTCTCATCGATATGAACCTGGTGTTCGAGCGTTTCCTTTACGTCGCCTTAGGGGAGGCCTTGGGCATTGCCGGAGATCAGTGGAGACGTGGGGAAAGCCTCGAGCTGGACGAAGGCGGACGCATTGACGTGAAGCCCGACCTTTCCTGGTGGACGCCCGGTTCCGCGGGCCGCGGGCCGCTCCCCAGGTTCGTCGGCGACGCCAAGTACAAGAAACTGGACACGCCGGGCTTCAGGCACGCCGACATCTACCAAATGCTGGCCTATTGCACCGCCGCCGACCTGCCATCCGGACTGCTCATCTACGCCGCCGGCGAAGACGAACCAGCCGAGTACCGTATCAATCATGCCGGGAAGGCCATTGAGGTTGTCGCTCTGGACCTCTCTGGCACTCCGGAAAACATCCTGGGCGAAGTCGACCGTCTGGCCGAGCGGGTTCGAGTTCACGCCTACGGCCTATCGCTGAGGGCTACTGCATGACGACGCGCATTAGACGCTCAGAACATGGGCGGCGGGTTCGCCGCCGGCTTTCTCAAAGGCTATAGGAGGGTTCTCGGGTGACAAGCAATCCGTTCTTCCAGTCTGGGCTGTCGTCACGGGACTACATACAGGACGCGGTGTTCGAAAGGGTTATCGCTGGGTGGTCTCAACCCGACTCCAGCACCGCAAAGGTGGTGTCTCGGTGCGCATCCGTGATCGCCGACATCCCGGCCGCGTGTGAAGACGCAGTGGTCACCGGACGCAGCAAGCGCGAATTCGCGGATCTAGTCGACGAGTTCATCGGTCTCGTGCTGTCCACGGTTGCGCAATCCCACATCGCACACGGCAGGAGCCCTGCTGATGAGTGGCTACAGATCGAAGCCATTGCGATTTCCATTGTGAATGACGGCTTTGCAAAGATGGGTCCTGACATACGGGTTGAGCATACCGCGGAAGGACCGCTGATACACGACCGTGGCGCCGGACTCCCCTCATTTCCCGGCGCTCAATGCCTATGGGACGACCTGGGCCTGCCTCGGGAGACCGATGTGCCAGGGCAGTCATGGGACTCGAACGGCATCTCCACTTTCTTCCACAGCTTGGACTTCGCCGACTTTCGGTATTGGGACGCAATCTACTGGCGTACTGGTTACATCGACAGGAGGGCCGGTGAACGCCGTTATTCGTTTGTCGAGGAGTACGACAGGAGAGCGTCGAACGACCGGTCTGGGGACCCCCATCGCAGAGCCCGATTTTTTGCCGACCATTCGGACAAAAACTCCCCTTGGTTTCGTTTGGCGCGGAGCTGGCGCATGAGAGACCATATGATCCTGACGTTTGAGACCAATAGGACACGATCCATCGACACGGTGGATCTGCCGGGCAAACACGACCTTCGCCAACGTTACCATTCGCCGGATCCGGCTGTAGGCTCCAAAGCTCAAATCGAACTGGCTGCTTGGGCGTTGGGAAGAGAAAATGCCATTCCTCAGATTGAGGCGATATTGGGCCGTTCCCACTATGAGTTGATCAACCTGACCTTTGGAACCAACAGTACCGTCACAGATAGCGACATATCGGTAAACGACTCCGTTGACGCAGCGGTCGACGACATTGTCCACGAGGCATTGCGGTTGATGTCCATACTCCACGTGCGCCCATATATGTTCTGGGCTTCCGAAACCGAACTCATGATTGCAGCAGCGCGGCCGGGCAGTAATGCCGGCCCATGGAGTCTGGCGGACGTGGAGAGTGCGGCTCCATCGCTTGCCGGCGTTAACGGTCTCGCTGTCGGCGGAAACGATGCCGGGCTTCTCGAATGGTCCAACGAACTAAGAATAGCTTGCGAGCCTGGCTGCGATTGGGATTCGATAATGATCGATGACGCCCACTTGAAATGTTTTTGGATGGAGCGCCCCCATCTGGAACGGTTCCTGAATTCCGAGTCATGGTTTGATGATGACAGGACCCTGATGCACCGCTTGGTCAGACTGTCAAGATTTGGATACGGTTTGCCGCAGGTGCGCAAACCGGAGTACCGGGACGTTCATATGCTGCCATGACCGCTGTCGACCTTCATGCGGTACTCCCTTCTTTGAGACGGGTCAAGAAACTATCCACCTCCTCCACGGTACGGAAGTAACCCCGGTATCCGATCCAGTTGGCCTCCTCTTCTGCGGTTGATCCCACCCAATCGGTCAGATCCAAGCTATCCACTCCTTCGGGCATGCTTTTCGCCAACTGGTCGGCGTCCAGACCGAAATGGTTCATCAGCCGGATACCATTTAGCTGAAACATCATCCCGTCTTGTTGGCTGCTCTCGCCCAATCGGACTATCAGCACCGCTAAGGTTCGCCCTCCTCCCACGACTTGGAAACCGCGCCTGTCCCTGCCGAAGGATGAAGCTCGCATCATGGGCGATGACCCTTCGCTCAACGCTCGATAAAGAGTGCCCACCCCCTTTTCTTCAGCGACAGCCGCCATCTCCGCCGCTGTTACATATGGGGGCCGACTGCCTTTGGAGACGATCTGCTCTCTGGCGGCGGCAACCTCGGGCTCTACCAGGAAAACCTGTGCTAGGAGCTCCCTGCCATCGTCGGATTTGAAGTACTGGATAGTGGCCACGTTGATGGGAACATTCCTATCTGACAAATAGGAAACTATCCGCTCCGTACTGACATCCATAGATTCAGCAACGATCAGGATGCGATGGTTGGTGGTGTTCAGCTCTTCAGGCAGTGGTGCGCCGAATGTTTCTCGAAACGCCGTGTCCAACTCCAATGGATTGGTTCCTTTGGCCAAATGTTCGTCAGCTATCGATTTGATGCGGCTGAACGACAGAGTCTGAACCCAGGCTGCGTAATCGAGCGCTTGCGCGGTTACTTCGCGAGGAGTTTGTCCCCTCTTGAGTTCGATGATCACGATGTCGCCCGTACTGGATATGCAAAGCAGGTCGATTCTGCCCCGGAAGTCGGTCTGTACCTGGCGGCCAATCACCAGCAGACTTTGGTCGAGCATGGAAATGTCGCTCGCTAGCCAATCCTCGAGCCTGTCCTCAAAAGGGATTTGACCGCTGAGTATTTCGACAGGCGTGTTGTGGAAGCTTGCTTCCCATAAACGAATCTTCTGAGGCATAATTTCCTCCAAACCGTTGAAGAGATCGTAACCATTGCCCAGCAGGGCCAGCCTCGACGACCCTAGTGTAACGAGCCATCACGGCAGGGGACGCCATCGGCCTTGGCGCCTGACGTAAGCGGTGAGAGCTCAGTTAGTAGCCATGCGCACACGGCCGCTGTGGCCGGAGTATTAGTCCCGCAGTCCGGCGCGGGCAGATCCGGCGGCGATGCGATGGGAGATCTGGGTGGCTCCCAACCCTCTAAACAGCCTCTCATCGCCACAAGCATTGTTTGCCCGGGCTGAGAAGAGTCATCACTGAGAGCGGTAGGCCCGGCGCGTCGCCGCGGGCGGCCGCCAGGTTTAGGCCACCTCCCAGTCGGAGAGTACAGGCATATGAACGTCGGAGGCGGGAAAAGGAGTGATGGTCATCCGTCAACCTCTATCATCAAACGGCAGTGGTCGCTGGACCCCCACCCTTCCACACCGTTGAGAGCCTGAGCCCGCACCCCACGGTGGAACCCCCGGGAGCGAACACGTAGTCCAACTGGTTCTCGGCCGTGGCCGGAGATCCGCCCCTCGTGTGATAGGTCGGAACGTTCTTGGTATCCCCGCGCAAGCCCTGCGGAGGCGGATCCGCCAGTCGGCCGGCGGGATGCTGCGGTCCCATGAATTCCAGGCCCAGCGCCTCCATGCGGTCGAACACGCCCCGATCCCGTTCGTACCAAACCAGTCGGTTGTCTTCTGTGGCCCCGTAGATGTTGTTGAGGTCGCCGGCCGCCAGGATCCGGTGATCGCCGAGGTCGGTGTCCCAGATGAAAGCGGCCAGGTCCGACATGATGAGGTGGGCGGACCTATCGGAGTGGATGTTATTGGTCTTACCGGTAAGAAGATGGGGTCTGAACCAGCGGGCGTACATGGACACCGCAATGAACGGCTTCCCGCTGACCAGCGGGATCACCCTGGCGGCGGCGATAATCCCGACGTTGCTCACGGCGATCTCGTCGTCACCCTCCTCGGGGGTGGTGGGCAGGACCTGCCTGAACCATTCGACTTTGACCCGGTCGGACAGCTTTACCACCATGGGCCAGCGGTCGTAATGTTCCCGGGGCCAGGGCTCCCAGGGGTCCTGAGGACTGACCGCGACATTACCGCCGGCTTCTTTGAGGGCCTCCAGGGCGCCCGGGCCCACCTCTTGGAGAAGGGCCACGTCGGCGTCCCTGGCCAGCAGCTCCTCGACTGCCTGGGGCCGCATGGCAATGTTCCAACTCACCACTGTGATCATGACGTACGCCTCCGTAGGACCCGTCGCCGGCTTGGCTTGTACCGGCTGTCCATAAATATCTGATAAATAGCCCTTATCGTACCTTTATGACGACGCCATTATCCGGCGCTGGTGGTGTCAATTTTCAACGTGATTAGGCAGGCATGGTAATAGGGGATCCAGGCGGGAACGCCGCCGCGCCATCCCGTAGCCAAGCCCTTCGTGCTCCAGCTCGGCTTGACCCTCCCCACCAGCCTCATTACGATGCTACCCGCAATCTGGACCGGGCCTCAGGCCCTCACTCCAGCCTGGATACTCCGCCCCCGCAGGGAACGGACGCTCCCTGGTTTCGTCGCCCGTTCCACCACTCATCAACTCATCAACGCAGGCATCCTGCGGGGAGCGTCATCGTAAAAATCGACCTGATCGTAACCGGGGACACCCCGGATGATGTCATCTCCGTCCTCCGCTGCTCGCCTTGGGCAAGGCGTCGGCGGAAAGGCCAGCCCGCGCCGACAGGGTGGCCGCTGCACCAGCCACAGACCCGCAGCCAATCACCGCAGTCCAGGCCGCTCCGGCGACAGTCCCCGCGGGACACTGGGCCGACAACCACGTGACTGCTTTCTGGCGGTTCCTCACCGATGACGTCCGCGACATCTACCGCCTGGTGGCCCATACCAACAGGCACACCATCGCGCACGACTCCCTGCTCGACGCCGTGGAAATCATCGCCGCCCGCGCACTCTCCGGCCGACTGTCCTTAACAGGGCCACGCCGTACGACGCATCCGCCTCCATCACAACCCCAGCCTGCCCCACCCCATGTCCTTCGACAACCAGTCCGACACCTACCGGATGCGACCCGACGTCGCCGATGCCATCCTCCGGCTCAATCTCTGAACTCCGGCGCACTGAAGGCCGGAGACTCTGTCCGCACCCTGGCCTGGTTGAGGAGGCGGAGCGGCAAACGTCGTGTTTTGGTGTCCCGAAATTGGGGGATTGCGACCAACCGCTCCAGCTCGCTCCCCACGCTGTAATCGGCCGGCACGACGCAGTGGACCCGTCCGGCTTCCGAAGTGTCCACAACGCTACATTGGCCGCTTTTTTAGAAAACCGGAAGGCCATGGTTCTTTCGCCCTTGTGGTTGAAAACTCCGCAATCTTGTGGTTCCGACGCTAGGCATTCAGCATCGCCACTCTGTTAACCTTTGACACGGTGAATATGCCACCCGCTAAATTTGCGGTTTCGTCAATTGCCGTAGTCACGTAGCTAAAACACCCGCCTTACAGAAAGGAGTAGCGTATGGCAACTATCGGCTTCGTATCCTGGAAAGGCGGCACCGGCAAGACCCTCCTCGCGTTCAATACCGCCGAGAGGGCAACGGCTGCCGGCATCAAAACGGTTTTGTGCGACTTCGACCCTCAGCCCACATCCTTGCGTCAATGCCAACTCCGCGCCACCCACAGCCCCAACGCTCCCAAGCTCAACGCCGTGAAAGGCTCATTGTCCGGAGACGGCATTGCGGCCCTCCAGAAGATGGCACTGACTGGCGACCAAGAACTCCTAGTCTGCGATATGCCCGGTGCCGATTCATTCACCATGGACCACGCCCTAGGCATCCTTGACCTGATCCTGATACCCATAACGGCCGCGCCCTACGAAATCATGATCACGGCGAATCTGGTACATCGTGGCGTACAAAATGGCTGGAACATGGCCCTTGTACCCAATAACCTGCCGTCCATCAAGACCCGCCGCCAGCAGTTGCTAGTCACCCTAACTGGAATGGGCATCCCGATAGCGCCCGCAAGTTTGATCCGTCGTGTTACCCACTGGGACGCTATCCTGGTCGGCTTGGGAGTCTGCGAGTTCGCCCCCAATAGCCCGGCCGCCGCCGAGATGCAGGTGTTATGGGATTGGCTGTCCAAACAGATCAGTCTCATCGAAAACCAACAGCCTGATCCTAACGAGGAGATTCTCTATGCCTGACCGGCGCACCGCCGACCTCCAGTCGCTTTCCACTACAACCGAGCTAGATTTCCCCGAGTTGGGCGCTCCGCAACTCGACCCCAACCTAATATCCTTGGACGAACTTGACGACGAGACCATGCGGGAATACTTGCTGCAACGGGGATTCGAGATGCACCACCGGCGTTCCCCGAAAGGCGTCATATCTCGCACAGACGACGTAAAGGGGAAAAAGCGACTCACTTCCCATATCACGGTTGCACTACGCCGCAGCATCCAGTACGCCACCATTGAGGCAGACATGACCTTGTCGGAAATTACTGAAGAAGCACTCAGGGACTGGCTGAACAAAAGGGGTTTCCGACAGCCGGGGCAATAGACTGTCCACTGCCCCAATGCACAACATTTTGCCCAACTGGCGAACGATAGCCCGAAATCCAGCGACCAATGCTTGACAACCGACCTAAATAGCCGTTAGTCTCAATTCAGTCGCGAAATGCCCCGTTTGCCACAATTTGGCGCACTCTGTAACCAATCGCATAACGGCCACGAGACTGACGGCGACTTGGAGCCTAACATGACGACGAGCACGGAAAAACGCAGGCGACGCGCTACCGCGAATCTAGATAACGAAACGTGGAAACGCCTCGATCGAATTGTAAAACGTGACGGTTTGAAGCCATCCGAGATACTGAAGCTCGCGGTAGCCGACTACCTACGCAAAGACGAACTCGCTTACCCTTTGAACCTACCGTCCGCGATGGACCGGCGCTATGAACGGCTATGAAACTTAGATAATAAAAAAGGCCAATCAACTTTTCAACGGAGGATTGGCCTAACAAATACCCACCCCACCAAAGCAAAGAAGAGATTACACGGTCGCTCGTGATGAGCGCCGATAGGGTATTCTTATGCCAAAGATAGCACATCCTACCGAACGTAACAATACCCGGACCACCCCATTCGGTGCAATTTCCGGGCAAGGACGCCACAGCGGCCGGGACACTGTGGAACACAGAGACCCCACCCCACACCCGAGGCGTGCCGTCTACACCCGCGTGGTTGCCATAGACGACGGTCGAATCGGAGTCGCGTTATCGGCCGGCGAGCTGGATAAACCCAACCAGCATGTACTCCACCTTTCGCTCCACTCCCGTCGAGCCAAGATCATACTGGCGGACGGAGCCATCCAGCCACGGCACCGGCTGTCCGACCTTAATGCTGAAGAAAGCGAGGTCGTGGAGAATGGCAATACAGCATCAGTATGCGGCCAGCCATGACAACCCACCAGAACGGCAAAAGAGTTTCCGTAACGCAAAACGGCAAGACTTTTTCGGCTGACACAGAACCGCCGGCCAACACGGTGGCTGATCGGGTCTACGAGATAATCGACGACCTGTCCGGCAAGGCGGGCAAGCCGGTGTGGTTTGCTCAGAAGGAACTTGCCGACTTTCTAGGAGTAACGCCGCAGACACTGTCGCTGGCCATCAGCGAACTCAAAGCCGACGGGCTGATCAGCGTAACGCGAACGGGCAAGAAGTTCTCTTACATGGCTGTCCGGACAGAGACACAACTCCCAATGATAGCAGCCATCACGGCCCAGCGGTCCCGTACGGAGTCAATAGCTGCAGATGCGCCACCAAATGACGCGCCTGCCAATGATGCCAATCACGAGGAACCCACCAAAACCAAGCCGACAGCTTCGGCGACCATATGTGAAGATTACCTTAAGTTAACCATAAGTACAGATGAAGTACCGCCGAAGCAACTCCAAAGTTCGTCTGAAGCTCAGCACGATGATGGGTTAAAGACCCAACAAAGCCACCGCAAGAAAGGCCGAAAGAACTCCCAATCATCGGGTAAGTCAACGCCGTTCAAGCCGATAACTGCAAAAAACGCAGACGCTGAGGAAATCTGGCGCAAAGCTATGACGAAAATCAAGTTGTCCCTACCGACAGACCTCTATGATTCGTTCTTGGCTCCAACAGCAGCTCTCAGCCTAACGGAGAGCGAAATCACGATAGCAACGCAGTCTGAATTCGCCAGGGAATGGCTCATGTTGCCACTCCACCATACCATCGCGGCCGAGGCGGTCATGTCGGTCACCAACCGCACACTAGAAGTCCGGTATGAAGTCGAACCAGATGCATGCTCGCCAATTCCACCAAATGCTGACGATTCTGCACCACTGCAACGCACGGACCTAGATTTGTCACCCTGTCCCTCATGCGGTGCAGGTACCATGCAGCCGACTACCTGGCAGAGTGTAATCGCGTTGCCAGGCGATACGTACTTTTGCCGCAATACAGGCTCGTGCTCCAGGCTTTGGAATTCGATCGTCGGCGAGTTCTGGTCCCCACACCAAAGCGAGCTAGGTCCGACGGAAGTTAGAGACCGGTTGAAGCAGCAGCTGACGCAAGTCGCTGGGCCCACGCGCGCGCGCCGGCCCGGTTCCCGGTAACTTAAAGTTACCGTATTAATATGAAACTATCTTTTTGAACCGGGCCGGCCCGGCCCGGTTCAAAATCATCCAGAATAAAGCGTGAAATTCCTGTCGAGTTCGAGAATTTACCAGTACGCCAGTTGGTTAGGTTCAGACTCTGCAAGTTTTGCAACTTACGGTCTTACCAGCATACGAATACGCACCGTCACAAATTCGCATAGTGACATAGTTACAGCTACACGACTACGTCAATCCGGAAGGTAGTGGACTTGCATATCCCACGTTTACAACCGTTGTTGGTAGGCCGGAGATAGCCTGCAACATAGAGCAGTGGGCCAGGTTATCTCGGTTGATGGTGAGCCAGTACCCAGCGACCGCCGCCAAGATTAGCGTCTATTACTGGGGCCCTGGGGGGCGCGCCACGGTTCTGGGTTCGATATCACAACATTCCCTGGAGGAACTTGGGCAGCCAACGATGGCGCGGTGCTAAGGTCTGGATGCTGACCTGAAGGAGCCGGATTTGCGAACACAACCGGGGCAGGACTGGGAACATATGTTGGCGCGGCAGTTCAGGCAACTGCTTCCGGTGGAGGAATATCTGGATGAACTGCCCAGCGTATTCGCCTGGCTGGCTTCGGAAACTTCTATCAACGACCCTCCACCGGTGTTATCGTTACTATGGAAAACCTGAGTGATATCCTGCGCCGTACCGTCTCAAACCGGCCCAGTCGCCCGGTAGATGACACGGTGAATAATCAGCCTACTCGTTCTGATGCCGGGAAGTGCCCGATCTGCAACGGCGTGGGATGGCTGACGACCAACGTTCCCGTCACCCACCCTGATTTCGGGCAGGTTTATCCGTGTGAATGTCAGGAGTCCGATCTCAACGGTGCGCGGCGTAGCAAAGCCCTGGAGCGTTACAGCCGGCTGGGAATTCTCCGAGAGTCTACTTTTGCTGCTGTGAACCCCGCTGGTCCCACGGCTGACATTGTCAGTACCCGTGCCTTCGTCGCGGTTCTGGATGCGGCAGTCCGCTACGCTGAGGATCCGGTCGGTTGGTTTACCATCACTGGCCCCAGCGGCGCTGGCAAGACCTATCTGGCCGCTGCGATTGTCAACCGGCAGATCGACCTGGGCAACCCTGGTCTGCTGATCACCGCTGCTGACCTGTTGGATTACCTCAGAACCGGCTTCGACAACGACTACGAAGAGCCCAGCTTCGCCGATATGTTCGAACAGGTCCGCAATGCTTCGTTCTTGGCGTTGGATGACTTGCCGGTTAATCCCACGACGTCGTGGGGGCAGGACCGGTTGTTACAGCTGTTGGCGCACCGCCATTCAGTGCGATTGCCAACCGTGATCACCGTGCGAGGTTCCCTTGACCAGGCGGATGATTTCCTCAGAACCCGCCTCGATACTGCCGACGGCTTCTCCAAGGTGTACAGCTTGGGCCGCCCGGTGAATGTCGCCATGCGCAAACTGGGAGAGATACCCGCCGCTATGGCGGACCGCATGACGTTCGATTCTTTCCGGACCGATGGTGGCGGCATATTCACTCCCGAGGAGGCCGCCGCTTTTGCGGTTGTCCACGCCTACGTCAAACGCTGGGCCCATGCCGAACGTCCGAATGGATGGCTGATGCTCATGGGGCCCTATGGAGTGGGCAAGACCCACCTGGCCGTGGCGGCTGCCGTGGCGCGCCGGAATCTGGGCGATGATGTGTACTTTTCCACGGTCGCCAATTTGCTGGACCACCTACGGGCTGCTTATAGTCCTGATAGCGCCGTCGCTCACGCTGACCTGCTGATGCGGATCAGCAGCGCCCAGTTGCTGGTGCTGGATGACCTGGGAGCGGAGCGCAACACGCCCTTCGCCGAGGATAAGCTCTTCCAGATCGTCAATCACCGCTATGAGGAGCGTCTGCCCACCATCATCACCACGTCGAACCGGCTGTCCGACATTGATACGGCCCGCCCGCGTATCGCGTCGCGCCTCCTGGACAAGATGGTGGTTACCGTGCTGCCACTGCAGGGGCCGGACTATCGTAGACACAGCGTTCCCGGGGGAGAAAGCGCTCAGTATCCATAGACGTCAGCCGGACAATGGCGTTGGCGACGTCCGGCACCATCCGGTATTGCGCAGATCGGGAGTCGATCGGCATGAGCGCCTTTACGTCGGGGTCGATGCGTACGAACAGTTGGCGAGATGGACTTCGCGTGACGGTACCGGGTGGATTTAATGACGCTACCGGGGAGAATTAGAGGCGACCTGGCACTCAGATACTCGTTTGAGCACGGTGGCCAACCGGTCGAGGCGCTGGAGCATGCGTGACACGGCCTCTGTGCAGGGCACTGCATCTATGGTCAGGCTAACGATGGTCGATCAAAGTGGGGTTGTCCGGAGTGCGCGCCGAGTGGAGGTACGCAGTTGGCGAAGGTTCAAGGGCGGGGGTGATGGTGGATGAACGGGCCAGGCGACGCTGACCGACCGTTGGCTAGCGCAGCGCCACCTGGAGGATGGGAATACGGCACCCTAATTATGGGGGACGCGGAGACAAGGGGACGTGTTTTGGTGTAACAGTTCAGACTTGGTGAGGTGAATTGGCCGAAGGCGGGCTGCCAGACGCTGGCACGGGTGGCGGCGGTTATGTCATATACAGGGAGTGGATACCGAAATTGACCTGACCACCGCCACCCGCGATGTCCTCATCGCCATCATCGCCCAACTGCAGGCCACCGTTCTGGAACAGCAGCGGGTGATTGAGCGGTTGCAGCGGCGGATTGCCGAACTGGAAGGCCAGGCGAAACCGGGCGGCCCGCTCCGAATGCCCGGCCTCAAGGCGAAATCGGGCCGGAAGCCCCCAGCGCAGCAGCCCAGAAAGCAGCGACGCCACGGCTTCGCCCGCCCGCGCATGACACCGACCCATCGGGTGGAGCACGTGATGGAGAACTGTCCCGATTGCGGCGCCCACCTGTCCGGCGGCTGGATCCAGCGCACTCGGGAAGTCATCGAGCTGCCGGTGGTTCCGGTGCAAGTCACCGAGCACGTCTACATTGCTCGGACTTGCCCGGCCTGCCGACGGCGCTGCACACCTCCGGCGGAACTGGACAGCGTGGTCCTGGGCCAGCAGCGTCTCGGCGTCAACCTGCTCAGCCTGATCGCCACGCTGCGGGAAGAGGGGCGGCTGCCCATCCGCAGCGTCCAGTGGTATCTGGACACCGTGCACCAGTTGCGCCTCAGCGTGGGGGCCATCGTGAGCGCCATCCATCGCACGGCGCAGCGGGCCCAACCGGCAGTGGCCGCGATCCTGGACCGCATCCGCGCCAGCCCAGTGGTCCACGCCGACGAAACCGGCTGGCGTCAGAGCGGGGCCAACGGCTACGTGTGGACTTTCAGCACCCCCACCGAGCGCTACTTCCTGCGGCGGGGTCGGGGCAAGGCGGTGGTGGACGAGGCGCTGAGCGATGCTTTCTCCGGAGTGCTGGTCAGCGATTTCTACGCCGCCTACCACCATTACGATGGCCCCAAGCAGCGGTGCTGGGCCCACCTGCTGCGGGACATCCACGACCAGCGCACCCGCTACCCCAAAGACACCGCACTGGCCCGATGGGCCGCGGCCGTCCACCAGCTCTATGTCGCAGCCAAAGCCTGCAACCATCACGAGCCATGGCAAAGGCGTGTTGCCCAACTGGCCTGGGAGCGGAAGCTGCTGGCCATCTGCCGCCCTTTCCTGTCTGACCCGTCGGTTGTCCAGGGCAAGCTGTGCCGGCGCATCGAGCGCTTCATCAAGGAACTCTTCGTCTTCGTGGCCGAACCGGACGTGCCGTCGGACAACAACCCGGCCGAACGCAGCCTGCGCCACCTGGTCATCAGCCGCAAGATCAGCGGCGGCACCCGCTCGGAGCAGGGCACCGAGAGCAAGATGACGCTGGCATCCCTCTTCGGCACCTGGCGCGCCCAGGGTCTAAATCCTCTCGCCGCCTGCCGTCAACTGCTCATTTCCCCGCAACTCTGAACTGTTACGTTTTGGTGTCCCGTTTCGGCGGTCCAGCCTACTGAAAAAAGGAAGGTCCATGCGCGCGGCCGTCAGGCAGTGGTCAAGGTGATCCCGAAGATGCGCCAACTGACTGGGACGGCCGGCCGTTTGCGGAAGGCGTGGCCGCGGCGCACGGGATGTCGTGGTGGCGGAGGTTCTCGGGAACCAACGGCGGCGGCAACCCAGCGTCGTTAGGTGTTACGCACCACTATCTCGGCTCGGGCCGTGCATTGCCCAGGCGTGTCGCGCGCCGGTCGCCTCAGATGGCGCTGCCGGTGCGAAACGGGGTGTCGTAGTCGGGGAAGCCCTCGTTCGATTACGTTGCGAGTGGGAGAGGTTGTAGACTTGCCGGCCCAGCCTGATGAATTAATGACGCTACCCCGTGCAGATTGGGCTGATTGTTTACTCAGAATCACCCTTGACGCCAAGCACACCCCCAAGCTCTGGGAGGGCAGTTGCGGTGTCGCGGATCAAGAGGCAGTTGACGTCAGTCGGAAGGATTGGTGAGAATAGCATCAGATTTGGGAAAGAATAGGGAGCGCGGAGTAAGCCAATGACCACTGCCAGCATTCCGGAACTGCGGAAAGCGCACACCCGGACCCGGGCGCAATTGGGCAGGGCGGCCGTACGGTACGGCAAACGGGCACTGGCGGGTCGTGGGTCCGGCGAGGACGGTCCGCCTTCGGACCAAGAAGTAGCGCTGCTGCGGGAGTTGTTGGCTGCCGCCGAGGCGATGACGGCGGCGGCTCGGGAACACCGGGCCGCCGCCAACTGGCAACCACAGCGACAGCCCTGGGCCGGTGTCGCCGGAGCCAACCCCGACCCACTGTCGGGGTTGTGGTGGGCGGCGTTCCGGCTGGACACGGCCCAGGCTGCTGGGGATCCGGCGGCGACCATCGAGGCTGGCAAGGCATTGCAGGAGGCGGCGATCGTTGTCTGCGAAGTGGACCGCACCGGCTGCGTCCGGGCCGGCAAGGTGGCTGACGATGCCGGCAACCCGGCCGCGGATTCCGGCTGATTGCCGGGTCGGCGACGAACCGGGTAGGTGTGGTGTAATGACGCTACCGGGTAGATTGAGGGTGCATCCATACTCAGCGACGCTCTGCACCGGGGATAACCGAGGGCGTCGAGTCCGCAGTTGAGGACTGGGAAAATGCCTACCGACGACGGCGCGGCGAGATGCGGCGTCCGGCGTCGCTAGCGCCACGCTGGCTGGTTGCCATTCGTCCATGTCAGGCCCGTCACCGATCCCCTCCGCTCTCGCCAGTAGTCATGGGTCGATCCGACCGGTTGCGCGACTCAGGGTGCGGTTGGCGCAGAGCATGGTCGCGGTCTACGGGGCCGCCAGGTTGCGGGTGAGGTTGCGGGTCAGGTTGTAGATGAACCAGCCGTCGCCGTTGCGGAAAACCACCAGGCGGTTGGGCTGAGCGCGCGGCACGGCGCCGATGCCGTCGTGGTACGGCTCCCAATGCACCACCGAGCCGTGGGCCAACCGGAAACTGAGGCCCGGTCCACGGAAATGCAGGTGTTCGCTGGCCACTGCCAATTGGCCCCGTGCCACGAATTCCCAGCCTTGGTCCGGCGCCTGGCGATCCACGAACGACTGGGGCCGGTAATAGGGGAGATCCCGGCCCGGGGCCGCCACGCCGGTGATGGTCGGCGACGGCTCCGGAGGCAGCTGGCCCAGGCAGCACTCCACGTCGTCAAAGAGCCACACCAGCTGCTCCGACCTGCGCAGCAGTGCGGACGCGGGCGCACCTTGTGGAAAATTCATGCGCTGGGGCACCAGACCGGCCGCCGATTCGGCGATGGCCGCACCCTGAACCAACTGGCGCAGCATTCCGTTATGGTCCAGCTCGGCATCGTCCAGGTCGAAATGCCGGGCGTAGTACAGCAGCGCGGCCTCCCGGTCCAGGTCGATGCCCACATCGCCCAGTTGACGGGTTACCGCCGTTTCCCAGGCCGGCAGCAACAACTCGCGGCCCTCCTCATGGGAAAGGCCGGAGCGTTGCAAAAAGTTCGACACTCGCTCGATCCGTGGCGACCGCTGGCGTATCGCCAGGGCAGCGCGCGCCGCCGCGGCCAGAATCGACGCCCCGCGGTCGCCAGGGGTCTCGGACGCCGGATGATGGCCGTCGTCGCGGAACTCCCGCAACCGGGCCGTTTCCGACTGGGTCAGCACGTCATCCACCATTCGGTTCAGGTCGGACAGATGCCAGCCGGCGGCCAGCACTGCGGGCAGGTATTCGATCGGCACGTAGCACTGCTGAGCCAGTCCATCCAGAATGCGCAGCATGCGCCGCTGGGTGAAATCGGGCCGGCCGGAGGCCGCCGCCACCAGGTCAACCAGCTGCGCCAAACCCTGACGGTAAGTTGCGGCGCACTGGCGATGACTGCTGCGCAACCAACCGGCGCGGTGTCCACAATATCGGCAATGTCCCATGGCGGTCTCCCGGGTGAAGCGGTCTCCCAGGTGAAGCTGAGGCCAATGATATGACATAACCGAGGCAGAGACCCGTGGTTGACAGTTATTGCCGGATAGTATAGTATGTATTGTGAACGCTGGGGTGGCTGGGACACCTCACCCGTTGCGAACCGAGGGGCGCTAAGCCCGTCAGAACCGGAGGTGTGAAGTGGTTTCGTTGATCACGCTGAACCATAGATGGCCGGGTGACAGGGTCGGCCCGGTGGGTGACGCTGCCGCGGCCTGATTAGTTTCCCGCAATCAGGGCCGCCCTGAGAACAGGCAGAGTTGCCGACCGGGCTGCCAACCGGCATTCGGGTTTCCCGCCAGGGAATGGCCGAGTTGATGTCGAGCATGAGCCAGGCTCCGACTCTCCATCGGAGCCTGGCTCTTTTTATTGGTGATCGTCCTGGCATTCGAGGGTAGCTTCCTCCGGCATGACGGCCGCCGGTGAGACTGACCGCCGGGGCTGAAACCTGACCACCGTGCGGGTGACCGGACTGACGGGAAGATGTGTTCGGACCCAGGGCCGGCGCTTGGATGTGGCCCTGGCGGACTCCGGAGCAGGCCGGCCGTGCTGTTCCAGGAGCATGAGGGTCATACGGCGGAACTCGGCACGATCGTGGCCGGAGATGATGGCCTGCTCGTGGGCCTCGGAGACGACCACCGGATAGGCCCAGGCCCAGCTGGCACTGTTTCACCAGCATGGCATGGCTGAGGGCGAGCGGCTCGAGGTCGCTGGCCAGCCAGTCGGGGGCCTCGACGCGGGCGATCTCGGCGCCGCCGTTGAGGTAGTAGAAGTGGCTCCACTCCTGGCCGGTGGCCAATCCCAGGGCGAAGCGGGCCGCCAGGCGGCTGGACCGGTACAGGGGCGAACGGCGTCCCGGTGCCAGCACAAGCGCGAACAGCTCCCGGTCATCGAAGCCCGCCGCCCCGCCGCAGGGCGCGAGTTCCGAGCGGCGGGCGGTGCAGAGACGGTTGCAGTCGGCATCGGCCTGCTCGCAGAGCATGAGGCGGAGGGCGCCGGCGACCTCGGTGGTACGGGGCCGTGAGGTGTAGGCGGCCACGGCCACCGGACGCCGGTTGGTGGAAGCCGCCCTCAGACGGGCCAAAGCGGTCTGGAAGCGTTGTCCGACCAGGCGCTCGGCGACGTAGCGAGGATAGTTGCCCCGCTGCAGGTCCCAGAAGGCCAGGGTGCCGTCCAGCAGGGCCAGGACCGGCCTGTCATCGGGCAGGTTCTCCACGGCGTCGGCCAGGCGCTCCACCTCGAGCACGGTGCGCAGCGCGCCCAGCAACGGGCCGGCGATGAGGACCTCGTCGGAGGGGTCATCGGGTCTCCGCAGGTAGAGGTCCGCGTCGGCCACGCCAGGGCGGGTTCGCTGAACAACTGGCAGGCTGGGTTGGCGCCGTAGGTGAGGACGCAGCCGCCCAGGTTGGTGAGGTGGCAGCGCAGGGGCAGGTGGCGGTCCACGGCGATGTGGGAGCCGTCCACGGACAGCGCGGTCCAGCCCTGGTGCACGTCCGTCGGAGGGCAAGTGCCCAGCAGCCCTCGAGGCCGGAGCCCACCGTCAGGCTGACGCCGGCGTAGACGATGGCGACCACCGTCGTCCACCCGAGGCTGAGCGGTAGCGACGTGAACACGACGGCGAAAAACGCTAGGGCGGGATAGTAGGCCACATAGCTGAACAGGTGGAACTCGCCCCCGATGATGACGGCGGCGGTGATCAGTGCGACGTCCATGGCGCTGAGGAACAGCAGCCAGCGCCAGGTCACGGTCCCATTTCTCCGGAGCCGGTGGTGCAGCAAGCCGTTGACCGCCACCAGCGGCACGCTCAGGAGCAGGTACGACTTATCGTCGGCGTACCAGAAGCCCCGGTCGATAGGCGAGTTCGACCACTCCGACGAGCCAGATGAACCAGCGCGCCCAGATTGACACCTTCGCGGCGTGCAAGATGACGTCAGGGTCGGCCCGAATAGCTCGCAGGGCCCGACCCCCCACGGGGCTCACATGAATCCTGAGCATGGCCGACCTCCAACCCGTGGCAGCGTACTTCACAGCGCGCTTCACCAGGATGCCCCACGTACCGAGCACCGAGCATCGAACCGCATGGGTGCAGTGATGTGGAAGGACATCTTTTCATCGGCCTCATCGGCACTCAGGCCGGAGACCCGGAAGTCCTCGACGCGGCCCGAGCCGTCCAAAGTGGCGCTCAGGGCATAGCTGGCGTCCGTAAGGGATCGGGCGCTGTCCAGGACTCCCTGGAGCACCGCGTCCAGGTCCAGGCTCTCGTTGATGTGCAGGCTGGCCTGGCTCAGCCGGGAGAGGCGGTTCCGCAGGGCCTGATTCTCCCGCTCGAGATCATCGTTCTTCTGCATGCTTCCACCCACTATCCAGACTGGGGGCCTTCTCCTATTCTCAGGGGGCGGAGCCGGACTGACGCGGGGTCGCGTTGCGGGCCGGATCGTCCCTTGTTCGCCCGATTCTAGCGGGATGGCGCCGAATACACAATAACTACACGCATAAGTAGCTTATCTGACACAGTAATGGATACGCAGACCGCAGTAGACTTTAGGCGTTGCGCGTCCACGGCGGCGTGCCGCTGCCTTATGGCAATCGACGAGCCGTACCGTTAACGAACGTGTCGGAATGTCGGTTGAAAACAGTTGCAGCAACCGGCGAACCCCGCGCAAAGCCGACACATACGGAAAAGGCAATCCGGACCGCGGGTAAGAGGCGGCTGCCACGATATTAATGTTTCCAAGAGTACAACCCCAATTGACTAGAATACTAACCATACTGTCAATCATGGCCCTTTGCCTGGGCATCGTAACAGTTCAGAGTAGAGGGGAAACGAGCAGCTGACGGCAGGCGGCGAGAGGATTTAGACCTTGGGCGCGCCAGGTGCCGAAGATGGATGCCAGCGTCATCTTGCTCTCGGTGCCCTGCTCCGAGCGGGTGCCGCCGCTGATCTTGCGGCTGATGACCAGATGGCGCAGGCTGCGTTCGGCAGCGTTGTTGTCTGAAGGCACGTCCGGTTCGGCCACGAAGACGAAGAGTTCCTTGATGTGGCGCTCGATGCGTCGGCACAGCTTGGCCTGGGTTGCCGACGGGTCGTGCCGGAAGGGCTGGCCGAGGGCCAGCAGTTGTCGTTCCAGGGCCAGTTGGGCGGTGCGCCGCCGCTTGGCCTGGGGATGAGTGCAGGCTTTGGCCCGGTCGTAAATCCCGTGGACGGCGTCGGCCCACCTGGCCAGTGGCGCAGCATCGGGGTAGAGGGTGCGCAGGTCGTGGATGTCCCGCAGCAGGTGGGCCCAGCACCGCTGCTTGGGGCCGTCATAATGGTGGTAGGCGGCGTAGAAATCGCTGACCAATACTCCGGAGAAAGCATCGCTCAGCGCCTCGTCCACGACTGTTTTGCCCCGACCCCGCTGCAGGAAGTAGCGTTCGGTGGGGGTGCTGAAAGTCCACACGTAGCCGTTGGCCCCGCTCTGACGCCAGCCGGTTTCGTCGGCGTGGACCACTGGGCTGGCGCGGATGCGGTCCAGGATCGCGGCCACTGCCGGTTGGGCCCGCTGCGCCGTGCGATGGATGGCGCTCACGATGGCCCCCACGCTGAGGCGCAACTGATGCACGGTGTCCAGATACCACTGGACGCTGCGGATGGGCAGCCGCCCCTCTTCCCGCAGCGTGGCGATCAGGCTGAGCAGGTTGACGCCGAGGCGCTGCTGACCCAAGACCACGCCGCCCAGTTCCGCCGGAGGTGTGCAGCGCCGTCGGCAGGCCGGGCAAGTCCGAGCAAGGTAGACGTGCTCGGTGACTTGCGCGGGAACCACCGGCAGCTCGATGACCTCCCGAGTGCGCTGGATCCAGCCGCCGGACCGGTGGGCGCCGCAATCGGGACAGTTCTCCATCACGTGCTCCACCCGGTGGGTCGGTGTCATGCGCGGGCGGGCGAAGCCGTGGCGTCGCTGCTTGCGGGGCCCCTGCTGCGCTGGGGGCTTCCGGCCCGATTTCGTCTTGAGGCCAGGCATTCGGAGCGGGCCGCCCGGTTTCGCCTGGCCTTCCAGTTCGGCAATCCGCCGCTGCAACCGCTCAATCACCGCCTGTAACTCGGCGATGATGGCAATGAGGACAGCGCGGGTGGCGGTGGTCAGGTCCACTTCAGTATCCATGCCCTGTATATGACATAACCACCGCCACCCGTGCCAGCGTTCGGCAACCCGCCTTCGGCCAATTCACCTCACCAAGTCTGAACTGTTACTGGGCATCGTGTCAGTGGCCCAAGCACAGGAGGGTGTCGCGCCCCATCCCCCCGTCAACGTACAGGCCTCGGTCACGAATGAGCGTGTGACGTTGACCTGCCAGGTCAACGTCAGCGATTCCCAGGTGACCGGCTACCGCATCGAGCGCTATGAGGGCCACCGCTCGGGTTGGAACACGCTGGTGACGTTCCTGCCGGCGGCCGACCAGTATCCGAGGAACAACCCCGACGTAATCGAAACCTACGTCGACACCGGCGTGCTGCCCAGCGCGCCCTACCGATACCGCATCCGGTCGGTGAGCGACCGGGGAACCAGCAGCGGATATGAAGGTGTGAAGGTCGTGACCGCGGTTGACCCGCCGGGGCTGCGTATCTTCGCGGACCACGGCCGCGTGACCATTGGCTGGGACGCGCCGGAGGACGACAGCGTCACCGGCTACCGCATCCTGCGCCGTGTGCAGTGGGAGGATGAGGCAACGCTGGTCAGCATCACCGGACCGGGCGTCACCGGCTGGGTTGACCGGCAGGTCTCCCCGGACACGGCCTACGCCTCCCGGCTCCAGGCCCTGCGCGACGGACGGCCCGCCGCCCGGTCCCGCTACCTCTTCGCCCTGATGCCGCGGGTCGCAACCCCGACGGTCGTCGTCTCCGAGCCGGAAGGGCAGGACCTGTGTTATGGAATCGTCGCCGGCGTGCAGACCCCACTACAAATGCCAAGGAGAGCCTGAGTTGAAAATCCCATCTCCCAGGGGCGGGCCACACGCCTCTCGAAAGCGATTCCCCTGGTCAGCGCCGAGAACTGCCCCGGCCGGCCGTGAGCATGCACTCTTGGCCAGAGGGCTCCCCCTCATCATCATCATCATCATCATCATCGCGCTTGCCGCGCTTGGCGCGCTCGTCCTGTCGTCCGTCGGCCACGCCCAGGACATGGACCCGGTACTTGTGTCGAATACCGGGCAGACGGCGGGCTCCGACCTGGCGACGGCCACTGGCCGGGTGTCCTATGCGCAGTCGTTCACCACCGGCGACCATCCCGACGGCTACTTCCTGTCGTCGGTGGAGGTCGGCCTCAAAGCCGCCAGCGGGGTCACCGCCGAGGTGGCGCTGTGGGGGACCCATCGGGGGGTATTTCCGAACCGCATTGGTTATCACTTCTTCCCGAGGGGCATATTGACGACGCTTTCGGGAGCGGCCAGCATCGACAACGACGCCTCGACACTGGAGCGGTTCAGCGCGAACGATGTGCTGCTCTTACCCGGTACGACCTATTGGATCGTGGTGACCAGGACCGGGGGCGCTGATGACGGTCTGAGTGTGGCCACCACGTCATCCGAGGACGCCGTCGACGCCGGCGGCATGGCGGGCTTTTCCGTGGGGAACAACGTCTTTGTCCCCGATTCGGATAGCGGATTCGAATGGGACGAGTACAGCGGCTCTGTCGATGCGAGGATGAAGATCGGGCTGAGAGGCAGCGAGGCGACCAGACCGCCGGGTCCGTATGCTACCAACCGCAACGAACAGCTCAGGGCTGCGGCGGCCGAGACCAGCACGTCCACGACCCGGTACGCCACGTCGTTCACCACGGCCCTCGTCCCCGACACTCACCAGCTGACCTCGGTGTTGCTGGGCGTGGCGGCAGAAGCAGGCGTCTCGCCGCGCGTCGCGATCCACGCGGACAGCAGCGGGTCGCCGGCGGCGAGCGCGGTGACGAACGGCACGCTGACGGCGCCGGCAGACGTTTCCCGCGTTCTCGGCGCGCCCGAGCGGGCCGAGTTCACCACGAGCACTGCGATATCTCTTGCTGGGGGTATCACGTACTGGGTCGTTCTCGACGTCGGCTCAGGAACCGGCAGTCTGAGCGTCAGCACGACTGCAAGCGATGATAACGACGAAATTCCCCAACCCCAGTGGTCTATTGGTGACACGATGAAAGCCTACAGCGGCACTTCGTGGTCTAACGACTCCCTGGGTCGGTCGTTCCGGATGGCGCTCAACGGCCCGACCGATCAATATACTGGCCCCCCCTTTGAACTTATGCGGGAGGTCCGTATTGGCCTGCCGCAGGTCGGCGTGGGGGTCGCCGCCGAGATTCACGATGAAAGCTTAAGGCTCAAGAACGCGACGTGGCAGTGGCAGCGGGGCGAGACCAGTGACGGGACGTTCACCGACATCCCCGCGGAGCAGGGCGGCACGTCGCGCGTCTACGTGTCTGAGGCGGCGGACCTGGGCAAGTGGCTCAAGGCGCTGGCGACCTATGAGAACGCGTTCGGCCCGGGCAAAATGGTATCGGGCGTCAGCGGTCAGGCGGTCTTCTCGCAGCCGATCATGTCCAATGCGGGCCAGATTTCCAGCGTTGGGTACGTTGTGCAGGGACCTGACACAGTGAACATCGCGCAGGCGTTCACGACCGGAGGGAACCCCTCCGGGTACTCGCTGAGCGGGCTGCGATTCGGAATTTACATCCTCGCCCTCACGGCCGCGCTGACCGCCCTCAGTTGGGCGCTCTACGCCGACGCCGCCGGCGAACCCGCTGCGGAGCCGTTGTTCCCCCACATCGCCGTTCCCTCCGATAGCCTGGACGGCGTCACCAGAACTTTTGAGGATCTGGTCCATTCCGGTTTCCCGCTGGCGCCGGACACCAAATACTGGGCGGTGCTGACGTCTTCGCCGCTAATGGAGGGAACCGAGAACCCGACCTTGGGCGTCGCGGGGATCTCCGAATGGGGCGAGATGGTTATCCTGGATGGGCCGGCGGCGGAACTCGACCCGGGCAGCGAGTCCGGCTGGACTCTGGATTTCTCGCCTCTGTCCACCCCACTAGACCCGATGTCGACAGAGGAGTGGGAAACCTTCACAGAAACGCTCGAGCTGGAACCCGACGGCAAGATGGCGCTGCGAATGTCGGTATTGACTCATCCGGAAGTGACGGCGTCGTTCGGGCAGGAATCTCACACGGTGGCCGAGGGCGGGACGCAGTCCGTCACGGTCACGGTGAGCGCGGACCCGGAGCGCACCGTCACCATCCCCATCGTAACGATGGGGATGGACGGCGCATCCTCCGTCGACTACTCCGGCGTGCCGGACAGCGTGACGTTCAACGCAGGTGGGCCCACCGAGATGACGTTCACCTTCACCGCGGTGCAGGACACGGTTGACGACGAGGGTGAGAGCGTCCTGCTCGGGTTCGGGTCGGACCTGTCGGGCGGGGTGAGCGCGGGAACGCCGGACGAGACAACGCTCGCCATCACCGACGACGACCCCCCGGAGGTCTCCTTCGGCCAGAGCGCGTACACGGTCGCCGAAGGCGGCATGGTGAGCGTGGAGGTGAAGCTCACCTCGGCGCTGGGGAGCGCCGTGACGGTACCGGTCACCCATACGCCCCAGGGCGCCACGTCTTCCACCGACTACTCCGGCGTGCCGGCGAACGTGATGTTCAGCGCGGGCGAGACCTCGAAGGCGTTCACCTTCACCGCGACGCAGGACACGGTTGACGACGACGGAGAGAGCGTCCTGCTCACCTTCGGGACGCTGCCCGCCACGGTGCAGACAGGAACGACGACCCAGACGACGGTCAACATCACCGACGACGACGCCGCGCCGGCGGGGAAGGTGACCCTGGAGCTGACGCCGGCGACGATCAACGAGAGCGGGACGGGAAATGCGAGCACGGTTACGGCGAGCGTACCGTCGGCGTCCAGCGCGGCCACGACGGTCACGGTGTCGGTGAACCCGACCGACACCACGACGCTGACCGGGAACACGACCCTTTCCATCCCGGCGGGGGACACGAACAGCACGGGGGTGGTGACCATCACGGCGGTGAACGACGACGCCTACACCGGGAACCGGATGGTGGCGGTGAGCGGGACGGCGGTGAACAGCGTGGGGATAACCGACCCGGACGACGTGACGCTGACGATCACCGACGACGACGTCCCTGCAGGCTGCGAGAGCGGCGACATTTTGTGTGCCACCGTGGTGGAGTATGCCGATAGGTTCCCATCCGCCGCCGCCGGCAGAAAGCCGCTTCGTTGGTACCACGTGGACCACGACGACCAGGACATGCTTGAGTTTACCCACAAGGGCATCAGGTACAAGGTTTACACTAGCAGCCTTGGTCCGAATCCGGGGGGTGGGACGTACGTCATGCCGCCGTTCCACATACCGGAACGTTCAACAGCGCGCATTGGGCTGGGCAACCTGAGCGCGACCGACCCTATGGGCCATTGGGAGATGCCCAACCAGGACTATCTCGATTGGACGCTGTACATCAGCACCAACCAAGACGGCGCCACGCTGGAGGCGAAGCTGCCGTTCAACGAAGCCAAATTCTGCTGTGGCCACAAGTGGAGATGGTACGGCCTGGACCTCTACGAACTGAACGTCGCCTGGGCAGCGGGCAAAGAGTACCAGCTGCGGATTGTGGAGGATCCGCGGGCAGACCGGACGTCGGAGGTGCTGGGTCCGCCTCTCTATCTGGAGGCACTGGGAGTCAACCGCGGGAGTGCGCTCGTGCGTTGGGTCCGCCCCCAGGTGAGGAACGACGGCGCCCCGCCGGGCGTCCGCTACAAGGTCCAGTGGAAGGCGGCTGCCGGCATGTGGGATACGCCGGCCGTTTCGGAGCATGTTTACGTACCGCTTCCCGGAAAGGAAGTGCTGAGTTGGAGTATCAGGTGGTTGACACCGGGTAGCGCCTATGATGTGCGCGTCATCGCAGTCAACGAAGCGGGAGACAGTGCGCCTTCCAATGTGCTCCGTGTCGATACCGACCAAGCCTTCCTCACTTCACAGAATCAGGCCGCGAACAGCCCGGCCACCGGCGGGCCCGGCATCACGGGCAGGGCGCTGGCCGGCGAGACGCTGACGGCAACCACGTCCGGCATCGAGGACGAGGATGGGCTGGCGGACGCGGTCTTTGCCTACCAGTGGATCCGCCAGGATCTGGCGACCTTAAACGACACCGACATCGAGGGAGCGATCAGCTCCACCTACACCGTGACCGCCGCCGCCGAGGGCAAGGCCATCCAGGTGAGGGTCACCTTCACCGACGACGCCGGCAACCCCGAGTCGGTGACCAGCGACGCGATGGCGGTGGCGGTAGGGCTGCGGCTCGGGTCGGCAACACTGGACGGCGCAACGCTCACCCTGACTTACAACGACACACTCGACACCTTCGTGACTTTGCCGCCGGCCGCGTTCACCGTGTCCGTGAACGGGGGGTCCCGGTCCGTGAACGCGGTGTCAGTGGCGGGCGCGTCGGTGACGCTGACGCTGGCCTCGGCGGCGCAGGCCGGGGACACCGTGACGGTGGACTACGCCAAACCCAACGGCCCGGACTTCATCCGGGACACGCAAGGCAGGGTTGCCGCCTCCTTCAGCGGACGGGCGGTTGGCAACGACACGCCCCCGCCTGTGCTGACGGCCGCCATCCACGGCGCGCCGGAGTCGCACGACGGACAGGAGGATTTCACCTTCGAGTTGCGCTTCAGCGAGGCGCCCAAGACGGGCTTCAGCGACGAGACACTGCGGGCCGATGCGTTCAGGGTGACGGGAGGCGAGGTGGTCGGGGCCCGGCAGCTGGACCCGCCGGGCAAGGTCAGCTGGGAGATCAGCGTCAGCCCGGCCTCCAGCGGGGACGTCAACGTCGTGCTGCCGGTCACTGAGGACTGCGACGCGGACGGGGCCATCTGCACCGATGACGGCACGATGCTGTCCAGCCCGTTGGAGTTCACCGTCTCTGGGCCCACATCTCAGCAAACCTCCCAGCAGCGGCAGGAGAACACTGCGGCCACGGGTAGTCCGACCATCAGCGGTACCGTGCAGGTGGAGCAGACGCTGGCGGCCTCGACTACCGGCATCACTGACCCCGACGGGCTGACCAATGCGGCTTATTCTTACCAGTGGATTGCCAACGACGGGACCTCCGATTCGGACATTGCGGATGCGACTGCCAGCGCCTATACCTTGGTTGCGGGAGACGCGGGCAAGATGATAAAGGTGCGAGTCACCTTCACGGACGACGCCGGGAATGAGGAGACCCTGACCAGCGCCGCGACCGCCGCGGTTGCCGCTGCCGTGCCGGGCGCTCCGGGCATCCTCAGCGTGTCGGTGAACGACACGGGGAAGCTGGACGTTTCCTGGGATGCTCCGGACAGCAATGGAGGTTCGGCCGTCACCGGATACGAGGTGCAGTGGAAAGAATCCTCCGATAGTTGGGACACCCCAGCGGAGGTGTCCGAAACCACGGTGACCGGGACCAGTCATACGGTGACCGGCCTCACCGACGGCATGGGATACACGTTCCGGGTGTTTGCCGTCAATTCAGCGGGAGACGGCTCTGCCTCCGATGATGCAAGCGGGACTCCCAGGGAAACCACGGCTCCCACCGTCTCGTCCGCAACCGTGGACGGTGCAACGTTGACCGTTACTTTCAGCGAGGGCTTGACCGAGACTCCGCTTCCTGCGGTGACGACTTTCACGGTAAACGTGGGGGACAATCGGCGCGGGGTGGACTCCGTAGCAATTTCGGGGAGTACGGTGACCTTGACCCTGGCTTCCGCCGCGACATCCACCGATGCGGTGACAGTGGGCTATACCGTGCCTTCGGACGCGGCGGCGGCCCGCCTGAAGGACCTGTCGGACAACCCTGCGGAATCATTCACCGGCCAGGCGGTGACCAACAACACGGCTGCCGCCCAGCCGCTGCTGACGGCCAGCATCCATGACGAACCAAGTTCCCATGATGGGCAATTGGAATTCACCTTTGAATTGCAGTTCAGCGAGGAGCCCAAATCAGGCTTCAGCTACAAGACGATGCGCGACCATGCGTTCACGGTGACCCGAGGCACAGTGAAGGGAGGCACGGTGGACGGGGCGCGGAGGCTGGTCAGCGGCAGCAACATCGAGTGGCAGATAAAAATCAGACCCACCTCCTACGGCGACGTCACCATCGTGCTGCCCATCACCGAGGACTGCGACGCGCAAGGCGCGATCTGCACCGGGGACGGCAGGCCACTGTCCAACCGACTGGAGATAACCGTCAGCGGGCCGGGCGGATAGGCCCTCAAGGAGAACCATGGCTTGCCCGGCGCTCTCCCACAAATCCTCACCTTGGTACGATGTGCTTTCGATACCGGAGTCTTGGTCTGCCAGCCAACAGTAGTTCCATTGGGTTTTGAGCCTGGCAATGCGGAGAGTGTGGGCTGCGTTAGAACGAAGTACATGATGGGGAACCCAGCAGGCCGCGAGCCGCACCGTCGCCGCTGCCGCATCAAACTCAATTCGCGGGGAGTGTAAATATTGAAAAAGTCCGGGACCCAAACCGTCCAGAACTCCGGCCCGTTCCGCCGCACCTTCGGCGTTGGTATACGTGCAGCGAACGCGCTGCCAATGAGCATACTGACGCTGGCGGCACTGCTGTTGGCGCTCACCCTGCTGTCCGCCGGGGCCCCGCCCGCCAGCGCCCAGGTCGACACCGCCGCGACGGAAGTTGAAGTTTTTGAAAACTGGAGCTTGAAACCGCCGGGTGTTATGGACGTCGGCGATAAGTTCCGTCTGCTGATCGTCACCTCGACCGCATTGAACGCCAGTACAACAGTCATGGACAGTTACAACGGGATTATTCGAGATTCAGTGGCGGCTGGCCACACGGACATCCGGCCGTACAGTCACTTATTCAACGCGCTGGGCAGCACCGCCGCCGTCGATGCTATCGTTAATACCAAGACAACACACACAACAACCGACATGGGCGTGCCAATCTACTACCTGAATGGCGAGAAGGTTGCTGACAACTACTCGGATTTTTATGACGGCACATGGGATTCCCCTGATCCCACCAACGAATTGGGTACCAGCTCCAGCGCCATGGCTGTGTGGACAGGTTCACAAAGCAACGGCATGAAGCATGCCAATCCGCTGGGAAACCGGACCAGCAAAACCGTTCGGATGGGAAACCCGACCTCCAGCGTTTCAGGTGATGTTCTAAGCGCAACTCTCATTCGAAACCACACCTTCAAGGACAGGGGTTATCCGCTGCCGTTCTACGGTCTGTCCCCGGTCTTCGTGGTCAGGGCACTCTCCGCGCCCGACATGCCCGAGGACCTCACCGCGACACAGGGCGTTGCAAGCGTGCGCCTCGCCTGGGCCGCGCCGAAGAGCGACGGCGGGTCGCCCATTATCCGCTACGAATACCGCCATGAGGCGGGTACGTCGGTGCCATCGAGCACAAACTGGACCCCCGCCGGAACGGCGCAGTCCGTGACGGTGACCGGCCTCATGGGGGGCACCGAGTACACCTTCGAAGTCCGCGCGGTGAACAGCATAGGCAACGGCCAGTCGGCCACCGAGTCAGCTCGCACCGTCGTCACCGAGAACACACTGGTCAGCAATCTCGCCCAGCCGGACTCAGGGAGCTTTGTAAAAATACGTCACCGGCCCGACACGCTCCCGGACGGCTACATAACCGGACCGAAAAGGCTCGCGCAGAATTTCACGACCGGAGCGAATACGAGCGGGTACACGCTGGATGGCATCGACATCCGAGCAGCCGTCCGGACACTGGCGCACCATTCTCAGGACCTGGATTTCGACGTATCGCTCTGCCCGGTCAAGGACCAGAATCAAAGCCCTGGTGCAGGATGTAGCGAGCTCACACGGCCTGAGACATTCGATGCCCGAAGCCGTCTGAACTTTCAGACACCGGCAGACCTCACGCTCGCCGCCAACACAACCTACGCGGTGGTGCTCTCGGGCTACGGGGATATCGCAAACACAGCCTCGGACGCTGAAGACACCCCCGCCACCCCAGGCTGGAGCATCGGCAACAGTTATCATACATTCATAATCTGGAGTACCGACGACCCCAACAACGGCTACTGGCACAGCAACCGCTACTCACTCGCGATTCCCTTCGCCATTCGCGCAGTGGCAATGAGCGGTCAGCAGGCCGCCGATCCTCCGACGATAACGGCCCCTCCGTCGGTGAGCGAATCCGGAGCGGACGGGCAATGGACGCCGGGCCAGACCGTGCAAGCAACGGTGACGTTCAGCGAAGCCGTCGCGGTCGACACCTCCGGTGGAACCCCCACCATCACGTTGACGCCGGGAGCAACGGGACAGAAAAGCGCCAGCTATACCAGCGGAGGCGGAACCGAAGCACTCGTCTTCGCCTATACCCTGAGCGAAGACGACGGAACCCACACATCCATGGGAGTCGCACCGGACAGCCTCGCATTGAACGGAGGATCGATCACGAGCGAGGCGACCGGGGTCAATGCCGATCTGAGCCATAATGGAACGCTCATCATGGGCACCACAGAGGACACCAGCACGAGCGACGACGGCAGCGCCGCCAAGGACGACGGCAGCGCCGCCAAGGAAGACACCGAAGAGAATGAGCCCGCACCCAACCACCCGGCCACCGGCAGCCCCATCATTGCGGGCACAGTTCAGGTGGGAGAGACACTATCCGTAGATACCTCCGGCATCAGCGACGCTGACGGCATTGCCAACTCGACACCCACCTACCAGTGGATCGCAAACGACGGGACCGACGACACCGATATCCAGGACGCCACCGGCTCCACCTACATTCTGTCGGCCGCAGACGAAGGCAAGACCGTCAAGGTGCGGGTGAGTTTCACCGACGACGCCGGCAACCCCGAGTCGGTGACCAGCGACGCGATGGTGGTGGCGGTAGGGTTGCGGCTCGGGTCGGCAACACTGGACGGCGCAACGCTCACCCTGACTTACAACGACACACTCGACACCTTCGTGACTTTGCCGCCGGCCGCGTTCACCGTGTCCGTGAACGGGGGGTCCCGGTCCGTGAACGCGGTGTCAGTGGCGGGCGCGTCGGTGACGCTGACGCTGGCCTCGGCGGCGCAGGCCGGGGACACCGTGACGGTGGACTACGCCAAGCCCAACGGCCCGGACTTCATCCGGGACACGCAAGGCAGGGTTGCCGCCTCCTTCAGCGGCCAGGCGGTGACCAACAGTACGGCTGCCGCCCCGCCGCCGCTGACGGCCAGCATCCACGACGAACCAAGTTCCCATGATGGACAGAAGGAATTCACCTTTGAACTCCGGCTCAGCGAGAATCCGGAAGGGTTCAGCTACAAGACCCTGCGGGACAATGCCTTCACGGTGACCGGGGGTAACGTGGAGGGAGCACGGAGGCTGGATCCGCCCAGCAACACCAAGTGGCAGATAAAGATCAGGCCCACCTCCAATGGTGACGTGGCCATCGTGCTGCCCATTACCGAAGACTGCACTGCCGACGGCGCAGTTTGCACCGGGGACAGAAAACTATCCAACCGGCTGGAAATCATCGTCTCCGGGCCTACATCTCAGCAAGCCTCCCAGCAGCGGCAGGAGAACACTGCGGCCACGGGTAGTCCGACCATCAGCGGTACCGTGCAGGTGGGGCAGACGCTGGCGGCCTCGACTACCGGCATTGCCGACACCGACGGGCTGACCAATGCGGCTTATTCTTACCAGTGGATTGCCAACGACGGGACCTCCGATTCGGACATTGCGGATGCGACTGCCAGCGCCTATACCCTGGTTGCGGGAGACGCGGGCAAGATGATAAAGGTGCGAGTCACCTTCACTGACGACGCCGGGAATGAGGAGACCCTGACCAGCGTTGCGACTGTTGCGGTGGCGCCAACCGTGCCGGGCGCTCCGGGCATCCTCAGCGTGTCGGTGAACGACACGGGGAAGCTGGACGTTTCCTGGGATGCTCCGGACAGCAATGGAGGTTCGGCCGTCACCGGATACGAGGTGCAGTGGAAAGAATCCTCCGACAGTTGGGACACCCCAGCGGAGGTGTCCGAAACCACGGTGACCGGGACCAGTCATACGGTGACCGGCCTCACCGACGGCATGGGATACACGTTCCGGGTGTTTGCCGTCAATTCAGCGGGAGACGGCTCTGCCTCCGATGATGCAAGCGGAACTCCCAGAGAAACCACGGCTCCCACCGTCTCGTCCGCAACCGTGGACGGTGCAACGTTGACCGTTACTTTCAGCGAGGGCTTGACCGAGACTCCGCTTCCTGCGGTGACGACTTTCACGGTAAACGTGGGGGACAATCGGCGCGGGGTGGACTCCGTAGCAATTTCGGGGAGTACGGTGACCTTGACCCTGGCTTCCGCCGTGACATCCACCGATGCGGTGACAGTGGTCTATACCGTGCCTTCGGACGCGGCGGCAGCCCGTCTGAAGGACCTGTCGGACAACCCTGCGGAATCATTCACCGGGCCAGGCGGTGACCAACAACACGGCTGCCGCCCAGCCGCTGCTGACGGCCAGCATCCATGACGAACCAAGTTCCCATGATGGGCAATTGGAATTCACCTTTGAATTGCAGTTTAGCGAGGAGCCCAAATCAGGCTTCAGCTACAAGACGATGCGCGACCACGTCTTCACGGTGACGGGAGGCTCGGTAACCGGTGCGCGCCGCTTGAAGTCGCCGAGCAATGTCGGCTGGCAGATCAACGTCGTACCGGACTCCAACGGCGACGTCACCATCGTGCTGCCCATCACCGAGGACTGCGACGCGCAGGGCGCCATCTGCACCGGGGACGGCGACGGCAGGCCACTGTCCAACCGACTGGAGATAACCGTCTCCGGTCCGACCGGATAAGGCTTGCTTCCGGGATTGCTGCGAGCGACAGAAGAGCCTCGATCTACTGCCAGCGAAGGGTAAGGCCCTGGTACTCGGTCACACGAGAAATGACAGTTGCTGAGAGGCAACGTTTAGGGAATTGAAAGTGGAACTGACCGTGAAACGTGACAATTATCCTGACATGTCAAACGTGACTGACTACTGGTCGGGATCGCGAAAGTCGCTCTGCCTCGTCAGCTATGAGATGGCTCCGGTCATGGTTTTCTCAAACCGACCGGGGCCTTTTGTTGCCCGAATGGAGAATTGGAACAGGAGATGTCCCGCGTCAACTATATTTGCCGATTCCTGTTGCCTCATTGAGAAATGTTACCGAAAAATCAGCACCTGAAAATCAGCACCTGGGGTTACCCGTCACCAGCGCCATTTTCGGTATTCCACCGGGATCCGGCAGCGTTGCTCCGGACGCGGCGTAGACCAGCTGGTCGGCTATGATGCCTCGGTAGTGTCCCGTCAAGTAGTGTAAAAGCGCGTCATCCCTTTTGATGTTGATCAGGCCGCTGCGTCCAGCATATTGGGCTCCGGCAGTGCCTCGTTGCCGGCGGCGTTGGGGATGGTGAAGTAGCGGCGGGCTTCGGCCCATTCGTCGTGTTGCTCGGCCAGCACCGCGCCCACCAGGCGCCGCGCCGATAGCCGGTTGGGGAAAATGCCCACCACGTCCCCTTTCGGGGGCAGGCTCTGCGGCGCCTTATCTCCCGGTTCAGCCGTTCCTGCGGGTTGTTGGACCACAGCTTCTGCCAGTGGGCCACTGGGAAGGCCGTGAAGGCCAGGATGTCCGGCGCGGCATCCGCCAGCAGTTCGGCCACCTGGGCAAAGGGCTCCCGGAGTTGTTCCACCACTCGGTCCAATTGGCCGTGGACCTCGGCGGGAGACAGTTGCTGGTAGATGGTGCGGACCATGGTGGCCACGCCGGGTTGGGCACGCTTGGGCACTCGGGTGAGCAGGTTGGCCATGAAATGGGTGCGGCAGCGCTGCCAGCTGGCCCCGGCTAACACCGCGGCGATGGCGTTCTTCAGCCCCTGGTGAGCATCGGAGGTTACCAGCTCCACCCCGCTGAGGCCCCCGAGCGGTCAGCGACCGCAGGAAGGCCAGCCAGAAGGCGCCGTCCTCGCTGGCGCCCACGTCCATACCCGGGATCTCACGCTGCCCTTCGGCATTGACCCCCGTCGCCACCACCACGCAGACGTTGACGATGCGACCGCCCTCCCGCACCTTCTGGGTCAGGCCGTCCAGCCACACGTAGGGGTAGGGACCACCGTCCAGGGGCCGACCCAGGAAACTCTCCACCACTTCGTCCAGTTGCTCGCAGATGCGCGACACCTGGCTGCTGGAGATGCCGTCGCAACCCAGGGCCTTGATCAGATCGTCCACCCGCCGAGTGGACACGCCTTCTACATAGGCTTGCTGGATGACGGCCAGCAGGGCTTTCTCGCTGCGCCGCCGCGGTTCCAGCAGGCTGGGGAAGTAGCTGCCTTCCCGCAGCTTGGGAATGTGCAACTCCATGGTGCCCACCCGGGTATCCCAGGTGCGGTTGCGATACCCATTGCGGTAGGTGACCCGCTCCGGGCTGCGTTCGCCGTGCTGGGCGCCGATCTGGGCGGAAACCTTGGCGTCCATGATGCCGTCCACCAGGACCCGCAGTGCTTCCCGCAGCAAGTCCACGTCTCCGTCCATACCACGCTTGCGTAACAATTCCAAAAGATCCATTCTTTGCTTGACCACCGTCGTTCTCCTTGGTTGGGTTGTTGTGATTCCACAAGGATGACGCGGTGGTCAGCGTTTTGCCAACCGCCTAACTCTTACACCACTTCCTGGGACTCTACTAAAGGGGGCGTCGGAGGCGCCGCCCAAGTGGGCCAAACCCTGACGGCTGACACGTCCGGCATATCTGACGCTGATGGACTTACCGACGTGACCTACAGCTGCCAGTGGCTGGCTGACGACACCGAAATCGACGGGGCGACGAGTTCCCCACCTACACGCTCCAGTCATCCGACAACGGTGAGGTCATCAAGGTGCGGGTCACCTTCACGGATGACGCGGTCAGCGAGGGGTCGCTGACCAGCAGCGTGGTGGCGGCCGCCACCACGTCCGCCGAGCAGAAGACGCCGCTGACCGCATCATTCCACTTCGCGCCGGACTCCCACGACGGACGGAGCGTGTTCACCTTCGTGCTACGGCTCAGCCCCCCGGCGCAACCCGCATTGCGATGCTGCGGAGATGGGGTGCGCTCCACCGGGACCGTCCTCAGACATTGACATCGATGGATCTCTCTCTCTTGACGGCGTCAGGCCGTGCCTACAGCGTCCCAAACGTACCGCGCCGGTGAGACGTTGTCGAAGGCGCAATGCAACCAATGGCGTGGGTATTGGTACTCACTGTCAACATCACATACGCCATCCACAAAAGTGCTGACATGTCCATGGAAACGCACGCTGAGAAAAGGTGTTTACGAATTGCCGAATGTACGCAAATTCGACTCCAGTCTCTTGCCAAAACGTTGCGTACAAACTCTGCTGAAGAGAGTTGCATATGGCCCTAGTTTCGGCCTGCAAGCCTCTGTAACCTGATCCGGCGCAGTGGGCTTCAAAGACGCAGGCTGGCCACCGTTCTTGATGGCCAAAGCTCCAGGGGCAATTCCATCTACATCGGAGTGATTGCATGCAAGCGCTCGAAGAACGACTAGCCGGATCTGGCTCAGCGGGCCGAACGGCCCCGGCTGCCGTTTGCCCTCCGAGGCCCGCTCCGGAGCCGCTCCGCCGATGGACGATGCACGCCTGTGCAGACCTGTTTCCGCGACCCGCCTTTCCTGAGGCCATAAACCGAGACCGAGGATGATCCCTATGATGAAGTTCTTATTCCCGTCAGCCGTTACCCGGGGTCGCGCCTCTGACCGGGGCCCTCGCCCCGAGGCGATCCGATCCTGGCGTTGGGTTTTCCTGTCTGCCATGCTGCTGGCCGCCGCGACCTTCGGCGCCCTCTACGTCGGGGCCGTCCAGGCACAGGCTAGCGCGGTGTCGTTCTGCAACGGCAACAGCAACACGGACTCTTATGGGTTCTCTCTGGACGAAAACACCGAATCGAACACTCTCGTGGGCACAGTGGCCGCCTGCGAGCCCCATGGCGATTCCCTCACCTATTCCGTCGGCGGAACCGACGTCGCGAAATTCAATAAGGTGTTCGACCTGAACGCGAGCACCGGCGAGATCACCGTCAAGTCGGGCGCTTCCCCCAACTACGAAGCGTACAATTCGTACTCGCTCACCGTCACCGTGACCGACGCGGAGGACTCCTCCGAAGCCACCGTCCCCATGAGCATCACAGTCCGCAACGTCGATGAACCGGGAATTGTCACGCTGTCAACATCCTCGCCCCAGGAAGGAGTGCAGTTGAGGGCCAGTTTGTACGATCCTGACGGCCTTTTAGGGGGAGTTTTCAGATCAATGTGGTCCAGGGCCAACGTGGCTACCGGCCCGTTCTTCCTCACAAGGGACGAATTCGAAAGAAATAATCGCAAACTTTACTTTACGCCGAACGTAGATAACCGGTACAAGTATCTTAAGTTCACCATATACTACCTCGACCAGACTTGTCCCGATGTGTACAGCCATAGGTATGTCGATCGACGTGGCCAACCATGCCTCAAGAAAGCGGAGGTCGTGAGCGAAAACCTCGTGGCAAACGTAGATGGCCTGATCATTCAACGGCAAACAATCAACACCCCCGCAACGGGGAATGTCCGTATAATCTCTTATAATGTCCGTATAACCTCTTATGGTGCAATGCGGTTTGGCCGTTCACTTCACGGCGACGTGTTCAACGTACAGGACGAAGACGGCACGCAATCTCTATATGGTCATCTAACCAAGTTATCATGGCAGTGGTTTCGTATTGACCCGAGGACATTAGCCGAGGAGAGAGTTCGAAATCCCGAATACCCCACTTGGAACTGGACATACGTGGTCCAGGATGCCGATAGGGGCAAAGGCATTCAGGCGCGGGTATCCTTTCTCGATGACCGCGGCAATACCGAGACGCTGAGGAGTGAGCTCCAATTAATACCGGCTCCACCCAACAACGCGGCCACCGGCAGCCCTGTCATTACGGGCACAGCGCAGGTGGGGGAGACACTTACCGCCGACACTGACGACATACAGGACACTGACGGCATCGTCACCTCCACGTTAAACTACCAGTGGTTCGCAAACGACGGCACCGAAAACACGGCTAAAGAAAGCGCAACGAGTTCTACCTACACGCTTGTGACCGATGATGAGGGCAAAACTATCACGGTGCAGGTGGTCTTCAATGACGAATTTGGCTACACGGAAGCCTTGACCAGCGCGCCCACGGCATCGGTGGCGCCACGGGACACGCCGAGCCAGCGGTCCCAGCGACAAAACGGGCCTGGCATCACCGGGACGGCGCCCACCATCAAGGGCTCGCCGGCGCTGAGCGATTCCGGCTCGGACTACGAGTGGACGCCGGACGAGACCGTGCAGGTGACGCTCACCTTCAGCGAGGAGGTGAACGTCGACACGACTGACGGCAGGCCCTCGATCGGAATCCAACTGGGCGCCACGCTGGACCGCAACGCGTCCTATACCAGCGGCAGCGGCACGACGAAGCTCGTATTCATCTACACGCTGGCCGATGACGACGGCAGGCATTCTTCGATGTTCGTGCACGGCGACAGTCTGACGCTCAACGACGGCACGATCACAAGCGCGTCCTCGGGCCGCGACGCGGCTCTCGGACACATCGGCGCGGCCAGGGCTTCATTAGCAGTGGCTGCCATACCCAACAGCGCCGCGACCGGAGCGCCGACGATCAGCGGGACGGCGCAGGTCGGACAGATGCTGACCGCATCAACATCGGGGATATCAGACAGCAACGGGCTGGCCAAGGCGATCTTCACCTACCAGTGGATCGCAAACGATGGGACCGAAGACACGGATATCCAGGACGCGACCGGTTCTACCTACACTGTTGGCACCGATGACGAAGGCAAGACCATCAAGGTGCGGGTCAGCTTCACCGACGACGGGGGGAACCAGGAGACGCGTACGAGCGACGTTACCGTAGCAGTGGCTGCCATACCCAACAGCGCCGCGACCGGAGCGCCGACGATCAGCGGGACGGCGCAGGTCGGACAGATGCTGACCGCATCAACATCGGGCATATCAGACAGCGACGGGTTGGCCAACGCGATCTTCACCTACCAGTGGATCGCAAACGATGGGACCGAAGACACGGATATCCAGGACGCGACCGGTTCTGCCTACACTGTTGGCGCTGATGACGAAGGCAAGACCATCAAAGTGCGGGTCAGCTTCACCGACGACGGGGGGAACCAGGAGACGCGTACGAGCGACGTTACCGTAGCAGTGGCTGCCATACCCAACAGCGCCGCGACCGGAGCGCCGACGATCAGCGGGACGGCGCAGGTCGGACAGATGCTGACCGCATCAACATCGGGCATATCAGACAGCGACGGGTTGGCCAACGCGATCTTCACCTACCAGTGGATCGCAAACGATGGGACCGAAGACACGGATATCCAGGACGCGACCGGTTCTACCTACACTGTTGGCACCGATGACGAAGGCAAGACCATCAAGGTGCGGGTCAGCTTCACCGACGACGGGGGGAACCAGGAGACGCGTACGAGCGACGTTACCGTAGCAGTGGCTGCCATACCCAACAGCGCCGCGACCGGAGCGCCGACGATCAGCGGGACGGCGCAGGTCGGACAGATGCTGACCGCATCAACATCGGGCATATCAGACAGCGACGGGTTGGCCAACGCGATCTTCACCTACCAGTGGATCGCAAACGATGGGACCGAAGACACGGATATCCAGGACGCGACCGGTTCTGCCTACACTGTTGGCGCTGATGACGAAGGCAAGACCATCAAGGTGCGGGTCAGCTTCACCGACGACGGGGGGAACCAGGAGACGCGTACGAGCGAAGTTACCGTAGCAGTGGCTTCAGCGCCCACCCCATTGACAGCCGCCATCCACGATGCCCCTGAGTCGCACGACGGGCAGGACGCGTTCAAATTCGAACTGCGGTTCAGTGAGGAGCTCGGGACGGGCTTCAGCTACAAGACGCTGCGGGACCATGCGTTCACGGTGACGGGCGGCACTGTGGTCGGGGCCCGGCGGCTGGACAGCGACAGCGACACCCCCAACATCCGGTGGGAGATTAGCGTCAGCCCGGACTCCAGCGCGGACGTCACCGTCGAGCTGCCCGCCACCGAGGACTGTGACGCGCAGGGGGCCATCTGCACTGCTGACGGGACGATGTTGTCCAGCCCGCTGAAATTCACCGGCAAGGGGCCTCCGCTGACGGCAAGTTTCGAAAGCGTCCCGACGTCCCACAACGGCAGCGACAACTTCAAATTCAGGATCACCTTCAGCGAGGAGCTTGAGACAAACTTCAGCTACAAGACGCTGCGGGACCATGCGTTCACGGTGGAGGGAGGCACGGTGGCCGGGGCACGGCGGCTGGTCAGCGGCAGCAATATCCGCTGGGAGGTCACCGTCGAACCGGACTCCAACGGCGACGTGACGATCACCCTGCCCGCCACCACGGACTGCGACGCGCAGGGGGCCATCTGCGCCGACGGCGACAAGGAGCTGTCCAGCCGCCTGGAGCGCACCGTCAGCGGGCCTGGGCAGTAATGGACAACGCGAAAAGCAAGCACAGATGGACGGGCGAGGCAGGCGGCTCCGTCCGGGACCTGGATCCCCCGCGGTATGAGCCATAAAGGAATGGGGCCCCTGCCCTCCCATAGGAGAGGGCCTACGGCCATGCTCTGGGAGCGCTTGCGCCATGCCTCGACAGCGCGCACATTAGAGCAGAAGAACCTACGTCGTTCCCGTCGTCTCGGGGCCTACCGCACACCGTATGGCGTTGGTGGAAGGCCGGGGTGCGGCCCGGTGTCAATGGCGTCGGAAAAACGTATCACTGTGGTGTCGACGTTCAGCGAAAAGGTCCGCGCTAACTGGCCGGCAAAAATGTCACACTCACCGCATGGAGAATGTGATGATAGACGATAATTAGTCCTGCCGGCCTGTTGCCTCATTGAGAAATGTTACCGAAACTTTAGCACCTGGGGTCCACCCCAACCAGCGCTAATTCCGGCATTGCAGCGGGTCCCGCCATGGGCTCACCAGCCGTGGCGTAGACCAGCTTTTTGGCCATGATGCCGCGCCACTGCTGCACCCTGCGCTGCAGCGTCCGCAGGTGAGCCCGGCTGAACCGATCCGGTTCAGCCTCTTGCAGTCGGCCCAGCAATACCACCGCACTGGCGTCCGGGTCTTCCTGCAACCAGGACAGCACGTCGCACCACACTCCTTCGAAGGGGTCGGGCCGAGTTCGCCAGGTGCGGGGCGGTTGCACCCGCCGCTCCCGTGAGGTATGCGCTGCATCCTGCCGCCACCAGTCGGGCAACTTGGCCAGGAACTGTTCCAGGCTCTCGCCGCTGGGAGTGGGCCGGATTGCGGGGAACGTAACCGCGGCCAGGGCCGACTGGGCTTCCCGGATGGCGTGCAGCAGCGCCACCGGGTCCAACTTGACCCGATATTCACTCAGCGCCGCCTTCATCTCTACGCTGACCGCGTCATGCTGCATCAGCCGATCGCAGGGCGTGGCTGGCGGGCTGTACCGCTTGACGACCCTGGAGCCGTGCCGAGTTTTCTCCACCAACTTGAACGACGGCTGGAAGTAGTTCACGTACCGTCGCACCGCCCCGTACAGGTGGGCCATGGTTTGTCCGGCCACCGCGCCGGAGTAGCGGTCATGACCGACGAAGTGGCGGACCACCGCGCCGTTCTTCTGCTCGATCCAGGCCTGGTCGTTCTTGCGGTAGGGCCGCGAACGGGTGAACTCGATGCCCCGCTCGGCGCAGTACTTGGTGAGAGTAGCGTTGATGAATACGCTGTCGTTGTCCGAGTCGATGCCTTTGACTGGGAAGGGCAACTGTCGCCCGATGGCCTCCAGTCCTGCCACTACCAGGGATTGCTCCCGGGCCAGCAGTGGCACGGCCTCGGTCCAGCCGGTGCAGATATCGGTGGCCACCAGGCTGTGGATCATGGAACCCCACCAGGAGCCGCCGTGGTGGACCACCAGGTCAATCTCCAGGAATCCTGGTGGCGGCGCATTCCAATCGGCGAAGGTCCGTACCGGAATATTGCGGCCCGGCGACTGCCGCCTCCTGCGTCGGAGCTTGCGGCCCGCCGGTGTCCTGATGGGCTGGAGCAGCCGGTCCAGGGTGGCGGCGCTGGCCGCCAGCAGCCGTTGACGCACCCCAGGGTCCAGATCCAGGTGGCCATGGCGCTCCATGGACTCCACCAGATGGGGCAACGCCGCCTTCAGCCGCTTGCCGCAGATCCGGGCAGCGGCTTCCCAGACCACGATCAGCGCCTGGCGGACGGCCTCGTCGTAGATGCGTCGGCCTTTTTTTGCCGCCGGCTGCTGCTCTCCGTCGTCGCCGGACTGCCCCAGCAGCCTGATGCCGTGCTTGCGATGGTGGCCGGTCACCGCGATGAACTCGTCGAGGATCCGGCTTTTCTCCCGCTTCGATGAAGCTCGGTAACGGTCTCGGATCGTCGCCAGCAATTCCTGTTTTGCCATCTTGCTGATGCCTCCTCCCACGCGATTGCCTCCCCGCTTTTGGGTAACATTTTATTTGAGGCAACCAATCGCGTTGGGTAACGGTTTTGTTGAGGCAATGCGCGCCGGCAGGACTAATTGTCGTCTATCATCAGGTGATGCCATCCAGTCTCCAGGCCTGGAAGGCCTCAGCGAACCTCGGGAAACGGTCCTTAATCCACTGACAATGGTAGCCTCAGCAAACGGCCACGGCTCCGTCATCGACGATGAAGACGTGGTCTCCACGAAGGTGACCGCTTCACCCAGGAGACCGACGTTTCTGCAACAGGCCAGGTGGGACGCGGTGCAGAAGGCCAAGCTCGAGGGCATGTCCATTCGCAAGATGGCAAGAGAGTTGGGTCTCCACAGAGACACCGTAAGGCGATACATCGATGTCGAAAATCCACCGACGCGGCGGGTGCCGGCAACCCTACCGGCATCCACATCTGATACGATCAAGGCCTAACCGAGTGACATTTTTGCTGAACACTTAGGCGGACATTTCCCCTGAACTACGACAGCCGCAAGCCGACGATAGAGCCGCCCACGTGGCCCACTTTACCGCCGCCTTTTACAACTTGTCCCAACGGACCAAAATGCGCCGGAAGCGGTTCAGCCAACTATGAGTGCGTTCCACCACCCAGCGTCGGGCTTTGAACCCAGCTTCCTTGTTGATGGCCTGTGCCTCTTCACCTCGACTACGTATGTGGGCGGTGAAGCCGAAGTCGTCCAGAGTGCAGCGCAACTCAGCGAAGCCGTAGCCTTTATCCAGGCACAGACCCTGGGGATACTGTGGACTGGACGGTAGTTGGGGTACCGGCAGGCTGTCCACCGCTCCGTCGATGGTCATGCCAGTGACCTCCGCAGCGCCACCGGGTCAGTCGCGCTGCTCCGCGTCATCCAGCAGGCCGTTGCGCACGGCCCAGACCACGATCTCCTGCTTGGTGGTGGCTCCCAACTTGTCCTGCATGCGGTAGATCGCGTTCCTGATGGTCGCCATGGTATTGCCCTTCACATCGGCGATCTCGGCGTACGACCTCCCGCTGGCGAACAGCGTCAGGATCTCCCGTTCCCTACCGGTCAGCGCCTCCAGGGCACGGCGCGTGCCGAGTTCACGCTGGCCGTGGACCACCGCGAACACCCTCCTGATGGCATTGTCGGGTATCCGCAGCCGGCCCGCCGCCACTTCTCTTACGGCGTCCGCCAGATCCTCCGCCCCGGAGGACTTCTGCAGGTAGCCCGTAGCGCCAGCGGCGACCGCGGCCACCACCGCATTCTCTACGGTGGAGGCCGTCAGCATCAGCACCTTCGTGTCCGGCAGGAGGTCCATGATCTCCCGACAGGCTTCGATGCCGTCCTTGTGCGGCATGATCACGTCCATGACGATGACGTCGGGCACAACGCTCTGTGCCATCATCACCGCCTCGACCCCGTCTCCCGCCAATCCGACGATCTCGAAGTCCGCTTCGCCTTGAAGCGCATCGCGCAGGCCTTCCCGCATGATGGGATGGTCGTCCACGATCATCACCCTGATTTGTTTCGCTGTGCACATCCTGGTCTCCTCTCATCAATTACCCGTAGGGTATCTCGCACGCGACGGTGGTCCCGCCATCCCGTTCACCGGTCTCCACCATGAGCCTGCCCCACAGCCGCTCGGCGTCCGCCCTCATGCCCCTGAAGCCGCGGCCGCGCTCGGCGTAGTCGTCGGGCAAGCCAACCCCATCGTCTGACACGGACAGCCGGATGCGTTCAGCCTCGAAGTCCAGCCTGACCTCAACCCTGCTGGCTCGGGCGTGCAGGAAAGCGTTAGTGAGGGCGTTGTGGGCGATGGAAAACAGGCGGGAGCAGGTTTCCGCAGGAAGCGGCCGCTCGATGCCCGTCTGCAACATCTCGGCAGACACCGACGCGATTTTCCCGAACGTCTCGGTATGAGACCAAAGCCCCCGGCCAGCTCCCTCCCCTCGAAGATGTAGCCCTGGTCGATGGGACGGCGCAACCCCCACATGGCGGCCTTCGACAGCTCTAGGGTAGCGGCGAGGGTGGCCGTCAACTTTTGGTTGGACTCAGCGGCCAGCCTCATGGCTCGTTGTATGCCCAAGCCGACCATATAGGCGGTCTGCGCCGTCGTGTCGTGTATGGACTGGGATAGCTCAATGCGCTCCCGGTGCAGCCCTAGCTCACGTTCCATGGCCTCGTGCCGCCTCACCCGTTCGAACCGGGCGACAACGACCACACACGCGACGACGCCGTACATCGCCATCACCCTGGCGAGCAGGGCCTTTTCCTGACCGGCATCAAAGTCGAGACCAGAGCCAGTCGCGAGGCTGACCACCGCATAGACGACGGCAACCAGGGTAGTCCACCCGAGGCTGAGCGGTAGCGACGTGAACACGACGGCGAACAGCGCCAGGGCGGGGTAGTAGGCCACGTAGCTGAAGAGGTGGAACTCGCCGCCGATGATGACGGCGGCGGTGATGAGCGCGATGTCCATGGCGCTGAGGAACAGCAGACAGCGCCAGGTCACGGTCCGGTTGCTACGGAGCCGGTAGTGCAGAAAGCCGTTGAACGCCACCAACGGCACGCCCAGGAGCAGGTACGACTTGTTGTGGGCATACCAGAAACCCGGCCGATAGGCGAGTTCGACCACGCCGACGAGCCACACGAACCAGCGCGCCCAGACCGACACCTTCGCGGCGTGCAACATGACGTCAGGGTCGGCCCGAATAGCTCGCAGCGCCCGAGCCCACACGGGGCTCACATCTCTCGTCAGCACGGCCGACCTCCAACCCGTCGCAGCGCGCTTCGCCAGGATGACGCTCAGACTGAGCACCCCGCACCGGAACCACGTTAGTGCAGTGATGTGGACGGACGACGTTTCATTTGATGACGCAGGACCGTTGCCTGCCTCAGTCCAAACGTATCGACCCGGCGATGCCATGTCTAGGCGCAAATGCAACTGATTGCATATGAACATACGCACCCACATTAACTTACCAAACGCTTTCAGTGAGCATGACAAACGCCCCATCCAAAAGTACAGAAACGGCCGTGGAAATGTCAATTTTCATGGTCATTAGGCCGGCGATTTTCACGGACATCCAGCCACCCTGGGAGCGCGGTGAATTGACTATTATCAGGTTGTAGTTGGCAGGTCAATCACCCCCTTTGCGGCCAGTAGAGCGCGGTGTGGCGAGAGTCGTTCCCGGTAGCTGGCGCCTTCGATGACGATCTGGTAGCTGGCGTTGGCCAGCCGGTCCAGGGTGCTATTGCCCAGGATGGGGTCATCGAACAGGCTGAGCCACTCGTCCACAGCCCTGATGCTCATGATGGAAGACCTCCCTGACCACTGGGCTCCGGCATCCAGTAGCCGACCCGGGGCCGGTTGAAGATGTAGTTGGGACTGTCGGCGTCATCGCCCAGCTTGTGTCGAATGTTCTTGACCGCTGTGCGCACCGGCCCCGAGTGGCCGGCGTGTCCCTGGCCCCAGACCCGCTGGAGCAGGTGCTCATGGCCCAGCACCCGGCCCGCGTTGACCGAAAGCTCGGAGAGCAGCCGGTACTCCGTACTGGTCAGGGGGACCGGACGGTCCGCCAGAAATACGGTTTGCTCGGCGTAGTCGATGGTCAGTTCCCCCGAACGGTAGGGTCCCGAAGGCTCTGCCGGCTCCGGCGCCTCCCGCTGGCGCAGAGCCGTCCGTATCCTTGCGGCCAACTCAGTGGGGGAGAAGGGCTTGACGATGTAGTCAACAGCCCCAGCCTCAAGGGCCCGCGCGATGGTCTGGTCCCGGCCGTAGGCGGACAGAAAGATCACCGGCACACCGGTAAGTCCGGGCACGGTCTTCAGAAGCTCGATACCGTCCGCCCCGGGCAGCACCAGGTCCAGCAAAACCAGGTGAGGCCTGGTGTCATCCAGCAACCGGCCCAACTGTCGGGGGTCGCCCGTGACGGTCGGCGCGAACCCCGCGTCCGATAGCGCGTTCCGGAGATACCGGAGCGTCTGGGGGTCATCGTCCACCGCGAGGACGCGAGGCCGGTTCCGGCCCGCGGGACGCGGGAGCGCGCCGGCATCAGGCAGCACGGACGGACCGGCGTGTTCACCGCCATCAACCGCCGGAAGCGTGAACGTGAAGCTGGCGCCCTGGCCCGGGCCGTCGCTCTCCGCCCAGATGCGGCCCCCGTGAGCCTCCACTATTCCCCGGCAGATGGCCAGGCCCAGCCCCGAACCCGCAAGGCCGTCGTCGCGGTCTGCGCCGCCCAGCCGGGAAAACTTCCTGAACAGTTGCGGAACAAACTCGGCCGAAAAGCCCGCGCCATCGTCGGCAACGGAGAACGTAGCATGAGTCCGGTCCCGCACGACCGACAGCCGGATGGCTGATGACTCCGGCGAGTGCCTGGCCGCGTTGGAGAGCAGGTTGCCCAGCACCTGGACGATGCGCCTCCGGTCCGCCATGACCAGAGGCAGGTCGGGCTCAAGGTCGATGTGGATGTTGTTACTGCCGCCTCCGCTCAGGAACGTGTTCTTGGCCTGGTCGACCAGGAAGACCGGGTCAGACGGCGCCGGAGCCACCGGCAACTCCCCGGCGTCGATGCGGGCCATATCAAGGAGGTCGGTGATGAGGCTGCTCATCTGGTCGGCCTGCTGCTCAATAATCCGGAAGAAGAGGTCCATCTCGGCCGGATCCAGGGTGGCACCCGACCCAGTCAGAGTGGCCGCGGAACCCTTGATGGCGGCCAGCGGGACCCGCAACTCATGGCTCACCATCCCGAGGAACTCGGCCCGCAGTCGGTCCAATTCCTCCAGGGCGGTCATGTCCTGCAGCGTCACGACGACCGACTCCAGCTCGCCTTCTTCCGAGCGAATGGGTGTGGCATTCATCATGACGGTTACGCTGCGCCCGTCGGGAACCCCGAAGACGACCTCCTCAGCACGGACCGTCTCGCCCGCGCTCAGCGCCTGGGGCAACGTGAGCTCCTGGAGGGAGACCTCTCTCCCGTCGGCGCGTCGGATGGTTAGGACCTCAAGGAGTTGCTCGACGGGATGGTCGGGGGTCCGCAGGGCCTCGAGAATCCTGGCGGTCTCCTGATTGAACGAGACCAGGGCGCCGTTCCCGGCGTCGAAGACCGCCACCCCAACCGGCGAGGTGTCGATCAAGGCCTCCAGGTCGGCCCTGGCCCGCTGCTCGTCCCGGTGCCGACGGGCATTGGCGATGACCAGGGCCGCCTGGGAGGCGAACATGACCAGAATCTCTTCATCCTGGGGGCTGAACTCCAGGCCGGGCTCGCTCTTTGCGACATAGATGTTGCCCACTCCCTCTCCGCGGTGGCGGATGGGAGCCGCCAGGAAGGAGCTCACCGGCGCGGGGGCACGGAACTCGGGCAGACCCATGGACCTGGCATGAGCGGCAAAGTCCGCCACCCTGAGAGGCCCGGGAAGACTGCTCAGGTACTCGAAGAACCGCAGCCCCTCCGGCATCGCCCAGAGTAGCTCGGCCTCATCGGGACTCAGGCCGGAGACCCGGAAGTCCTCGACGCGGCCGGAGCCGTCCAAAGTGGTGCTCAGGGCATAGCTGGCGTCCGTAAGGGACCGGGCGCTGTCCAGGACTCCCTGGAGCACCGCGTCCAGGTCCAGGCTCTCGTTGATGTGCAGGCTGGCCTGGCTCAGCCGGGAGAGGCGGTTCCGCAGGGCCTGATTCTCCCGCTCGAGATCATCGTTCTTCTGCATGCTTCCACCCACTATCCAGACTGGGGGCCTTCCCCTATTCCCAGGGGCGGGAGCCGGACTGACGCGGGGCAGCGTTACGGGCCGGATCGTCCCTTGTTCGCCCGATTCTAGCGGAATGGTTCCAAATACACAATAACTACACGCATAAGTATCTTATCTGACACAGTAATGGATACTCAGACCGCAGTAGACTTCAGGCGTTGCGCGTCCACGGCGGCGTGCCGCTGCCTCAGGGCAATCGACGAATCGAATACGTCCGGGCACGCCGCCGCATTCCAACACGCAACACCGAGAGCCCCCACTGTTAGCGCTCCCAGGCCCGCTGCAGAACCAAGCCGCCGATGAAACAAGGACGCCTATGGCAGGGCCTGCGTGCCATCAGGAGATAAACCCAGGAGGACCCCGATCATGAATCTCCCGTTTCCATCAGCCAACACCGAGCACCCCACCTCTGAAAAGAGCCTGAACGCCAAGGCTTTCCAGTCCTGGCGTTGGGTTTTCCTAGCCGTCATCCTGCTGGCCGCCGTTACCATCGGCGCGTTCTACTTCTCGGTTGTCCAGGCCCAGGAAACCAATGGGGCCATAACCGGCCTCACGCTGACCAGCGACACGCCGGGGACCCTGACGGTGTCCTGGGACACGGCCAGCCCCGCGCCAACCGACTACCGTGTCGACTGGGCTAAGTCCAGCGAGGACTATACGTCATGGACGGTCGACGACGGACACGTCTATCCGGCGGACACCGCCACGACCGTAACCATCACGGGCCTCGGCCACGACACCGAGTACAAGATCCGCATGCGTGCTCGCTACTACAGAGGCGAACACGAAGGCAAATCCTGGGGTGGCCCATGGGCCACTGCCACCATCACAGTGGCCGGAGAACCAGCCGAGACGCCCACCCCTGAACCAGAACAGGAAGAAGAATCCACGACGGCAGCTGGCGCCATAGACACCCTCACGGCCACCGACGACGACGCTGGCCAGCTCGTGCTCACCTGGGGACCCCCAGCGGCTCCAAACGCCACGCCCACGGATTACCACATCAACTGGGCCAAAAGCACCGAGGATTACCCCTCCGACTCGGCGGAAGCCGGCAACGACCATCCCACTACGACCACGCATACGCTGGCTAGCCTCGAGTACGACACCAATTACAACGTCCGGGTGCGAGCACGCTACAGCGACGGCGACCACGCCGCCAGCCCGTGGAACGGACCCTGGACCGAGACAACCGCCCAGGTGCTTCAGCCACTGCCGGCAGCGCCCATCATGGGCGGCACCGCGGTCACGCCCGACAGCCAAGTCTTGGTGACCTGGTTTAACATCGACGAAGACGCCTCCATCACCGGCTACCAGATCCTTCGCGGCCCAGACGCCGACAACATGGTCGTCATCGAAGACGACACCGGATCGAGTTCGACCAGCTACACGGACACGGCGCCTCCTGCGGGCCAGACCCACAGCTACGCCGTGAAGGCACGCAACGCCGTCGGCCTCAGTCCCCTGTCCAACACGATCACGGCGACGGTTCCCGTGGCAGAAGAGGAAGAAGAGTTGATTACGGCAAGGCATGAAGAGACCGAAAGCACCCTTTTTGAGAAGGGAGAGCTCGTTACATCGCACTCGTTCGGCAGCGGTCCTTCGCAGGGCCGCGCGATCTGGTCCGATGAAGAAACGATCTGGATAACGCGGACAACGGCGACCGCGCGTCTTGCGGATCGAGTGGCCGATACAGATGGCCGTGCGGACGCGTATGGCCTGAGCGATATGGCTCGGCAGCCGGAAAAAGATATTAGGGCCATGTACGGTGCCTTGAACCATCACGCCCATGGTATATGGTCCGATGGTCAGACGATGTGGGTATCCGATGACGATAGAGCAACGATTTTCGCGTACAGTCTGCAGTCGGATAACTACGGAAATCGGCTCAGGACCAAAGAATTCCATACGTACATTAAAGCTTCTCGCAATGGCTGGTTATACGCTGACCTCAGAGGATTGTGGTCAGATGGTACTCACATGTGGGTGGCGGATTCGCGTGTCAAAAAGATAGTCGCGTACACGCTGGGAGGCCAACGGAACGCGGACCTCGATCTGAACTTGCTGGATGGCGTGGGCAACGACGGTCCGACCGACATTTGGTCCAATGGATACACGATGTGGGTTGCTGATTACCGGGACAAAAAGATCTACGCGTACCGCTTGTCGGATGGTGTTCGCCAACCCGGCTTGGATTACAACAACCTGGAGTCGGCTGGGAACGTGAGTCCCACAGGGATCTGGTCAAACGGAAAATTGATGTATGTGTATGACAACAGCAAGAACACATTGTACTCGTACCGATCGTTGGCCCCGTTCCCAAGTCTTGCGTCGTTGAGTTTGGTTTCGGGCACAGACGCGGTCGATATCGGAACATTTAACGCGTTCGATCTTGAATATTCGGCACGCCTGGGCAGGTCGATATCGCAGGTGACGGTTAACTACTCAGCGGCTTCGGATGTCGGCGTGGAGGTCGACCCGCCGGATGCGGACCCGAATGCGCCGGGGCATCAGGTCGATCTCGCGTTGACGACGGGGAGCTTTGAGGAAGCCACTGAGATCACCGTAACGGCTACGCAGGACGGCGAAACGACGACGTACGGGGTCAGGGTAACGAGGGTGGACGTTGATGCAATATCGAACGATGCGACACTGAGTTCGCTGAGTTTGGTCGATGTGAATCTCGGCACATTCGACAGCGCGAATCTGTCGTATGAGGCGGTGGTGGCGAGCAGCTTGACACAGACGACGGTTTCCTTGACCACTGCTGATCCAGGTGCCCGGGACTTGATAAGTCCGTCGGATGCCGACGACGTAGCGACAGGTCATCAGGTGGACTTGGCGGTTGGATTGAACGAGATCACGATTGAGGTTACAGCGTCCGATGCCGAGAAGACGACCAGGCGATATGTCGTTGCGTTGGTCAGGCCGTCGGAATCCGAATTTAGATGGCTAGTGTCTCCGGACTTCACGGACTTTAGCCCGTCCAACGGAGCCGTGCGTGCGATTTGGTCCAATGGCACAACGATGTGGGCGACATTTTCCGGAGGCCGGTTCAGGTCGGACGACACACTCAGGGCGTACGACCTCGACACGAAGGCTCGTTTGGGGGACCGAGACATCGTCGATTACTGGATTGGGTATGCGAACGGGATCTGGTCGGATGGAGAGGTAGTCGCGGTGTCCGAAACCCAGAGCCACCGGATATACGTCTACGATCTGAACTCGGGAGACTGGCGTCCGTGGCTGGGTTTCCGGCTCGACTCATCAAATCACAATAGCCATGGATTGTGGTCCGACGGTGTAACGTTATGGGTGGTGGATCATGCGGACGACAAGCTATATGCCTATCACTGGCGAGGGGAAAACCCTGGGGACCGTCGTCCGGAACTTGATTTCGCATTGACGGACGGCAACGGGCGCGGCGCTGGTCTTTGGTCCGACGGCACAACGATGTGGGTTTCGGACAGCGAAGACGCGAAGATTTACGCCTATAGCTTGGACAGTGCCACGTACGGCCTCCGCGTGCCGGCTCTGGATTTCAACGAGCTCGCGCCACATGGCAACGCGTCGCCCAATGGGATCTGGTCGAATGGATCCGTGATGTGGGTTGCGGACGACGAAGACAACCGGCTGTACTCGTACAAGATGCCTGCTTTGCCGTCGCTGGCATCGTTGTCGCTAAGCGGCATCGAATTCGGTCCGTTCAGGTCCTGGCAATCCAAATACGCCGTCCGCGTTCCGGTCGGGGGCCCTTCGGTTACGACGGTCAGCGCGGTCGCGACCAACGTTGACCAATTCGATGTGAAGATAGCCCCATCCGATTCGGATGCGCTTACGGACGGGCACCAAGTGGCGCTGGCCACCGGTACGCCACAGACGATCGCAGTTACGGTTACGAAAAAGACCGACCCCTGCGTGTCGCGGACGTATACGCTTCGAGTGGAACTTGCCGTCTCCGGGCCGGCAGCTCAGTAGAGTTCACTGCAGCAGGGTCAAAACAGGCAGCCCGACCACCGGCGTAACCGCCCAGGTGGGGGAGACGATGTGCAAGACGACGAGGAGTCCGACCTGCTTCAGGAGAACACTGTTGAAACGCTCGTCTCAAACCTACAGCTACCTGGATCTCCGTTCGTCCTCGCCGTTACTTCACTTGGCTTCTATGCGACAAACGCACAGAGGTTCACCACGGGCAACAACCATGCCGGGTACGACATCTCCGCTGTGCAGATCCTCGCCAATTAATTTGTAGGCTCTGCCCCACTCGAGGCGGCAATTCATGTCGAAGCTGCTCAAGCCAAGAACTGACAAGGCACTCTTGAAGAGGATCACTTGTGATGACGATTCAGGCATATGGTTACGAAGATCGGAATTCCAGGCAAAGTAATCGCGCCAGGCGCGGCTGGGCCGTCACCTCCAGCAGGTCATGGGACGGACCGGTTCATATTGGCAAGTGACACTAAACCAAAGCCAAGGTGGGATGTGCATTTGCCGGGTGTTGGGAATCGGGGCGGGAGTCTCGCGGGAGTGTTTCGGCCCTTGATTGCAGGACCGTCCGGCAGCGCCGTCTCACCTCGTCTTTCCGTCCGGACAGCCCGGCCAGGAATTTGCCGACACGCTCCTGCACCGCCGCCCTGCTGCCCAGGCCTGGGTCTCAGAATCAGACAGCAAATCAATCGCAATTGGAGTCTGGTTATCGGAACGCTAGACGACCCGCCGGCATCCCAAGCCAGTTAGGGCAGTTCAAAATTCAGGTCGAGGAAATTGTCCGTGACGAGTTCCGGAATCTGAGTACCGGGCCGCCCCACCAGATTCAGTGGCTCTACACCACTACCCCTATTGGCACGACCTGCCTGCCATGAGGCGATAAACCCAGGGGGACCCTATCATGAAGTTCCTGTACCCATCAGCCGTCATCCGGCGTCGCGCCTCTGAAAAAGGCACTCACTCCGAAGCGTTCCAGTCCTGGCGTTGGGTTTTATTGGCTGCCATCCTGCTGGCCGTCGTTACCATCGGCACGTTCTACTTCTCGGTTGTCCAGGCCCAAGAGGCCAATGGAGCCATAACCGGTCTGACGCTGACCAGCGACACGCCGGGGACCCTGACGGTCTCCTGGGACACGGCCAGCCCGGCGCCCACCGACTACCGCGTCGACTGGGCCAAGTCCACCGAGGAATATCAGTCATGGAAGGTCGATGAGGGACATGTCTATCCAGCGGAAACTGCCAAAACCGTTACCATCACGGACCTTGCACACGACACTGAGTACAAGATCCGCATGCGTGCTCGCTACTACAAAGGCGAACACGAAAACAAATCCTGGGGTGGCCCGTGGGCCGAGGAATCCCTACAGGTTGCTGCAAACACCCAGCAAGAACCTGCAACGCCCACCCCTGAACCCACGCCTACACCCGCGCCGGGCGCCCTGGACGAAGTCAACTCTACGGACGATGGCTCCGGTGGATTGGTGCTCAGCTGGCAGGCTCCCGCAGCGCCGCATGACCAGCCAGCCGACTACCGGGTGAACTGGGCCAAGAGCGCTGACGAGTACCCCTCCTATACGCAGGAGGACGCAAATGCCTACCCGACCAACTCCACGCATACGCTGGAAGGACTCGAATACGACACTGAATACAAGATCCAAATACGCGCCCGCTACTACCAGGGCGAACACGAAGACAGTCCCTGGAGCGGGCCGTGGAGGGAGACAACCGCCCAGGTGCAGCAGCCGCTGCCGGCGGCTCCCAACCTCACGGGAACCCCGCTGACCCCCGAAGGACAGGTCATGCTGGTTTGGCAGGACCCTTCGGACGATTCAATCACCGGCTACCAGATCCTGCGCGGGCCCGACGCCGACTCGCTGGCCGTCATCGAGGAAGACACCGGGTCGAGCGCGACCATTTACACCGACACGTCGCCGGCGGCGGGTCAGACCCACACCTACGCGGTGAAGGCAAGGAACGCCGCCGGCCTCAGCCCGCTGTCCAACACGGTCACGGCCACGATGCCGCCGGCGGCTCCCACCGGACTGACCGCGCTGCCGACCCATGACAGCCTGATGCTGAGCTGGCACACCCCGGACCACGACGGCATCACCGGCTACCAGGTGCTGCGAGGGCCCGACGCCGACTCGCTCGAGGTCGTCGCAACGGACACGGGGAGTCTCGCCCCTTGGTATGTTGACACAGACGTTTCTGAAGATACGTCCTATGCATATGCGGTCAAAGCCTTGGGCGCGGGCGGAGAGAGCGCCCCGTCGGGCGTAGTGGAGGTCTCGACACTGCAGGCGGCCACCATTACTTTCGTTGGGCCGTCGGTGGAAGAGGATCCGCCCATAGCCCAACAGCAACAGGAGGGAGACCCGCCGCCGTCCCCCTATCACCTGAGACTATTTGCATCCCACGACCGCGTGACGCTGAGATGGGGGTCGTACGGGTGCTGTGGGAACGTTACAGGTTTCCGCATTCTGCGAGGGCCGAGTGAGGACACCCTGGAGGTTCTCGTGGCGGACACGGGCAGCGCCACTCCATGGTACGTCGACAGCGCCGTGGAGGCGGGCACGGGCTACGTGTACGCGATCAAGTCGCTCAACGGCAACGGCGAGAGCCCGGAGTCGACTTCGCGCTCCGTGACCACGTCGTCGGCGCCCGGGGCCAACACCCTGCTCAGCAACATGGGAGCCGGAGTGACAGGCGCACCCGTCGGAGATGCCGCATTTGTTGGCAGCGGAAAGGCAGCCCAGGCGTTCACAACCGGCGACAATGCGCAGGGATACAACCTGGAGGGCGTCCGAGTGGATGTCTTCCGGGGGAACGATGCTCCCATCGACCCGAAAGTTTTTCTATATGCCACCAATGGGTTCAGGCCCTCCACCCTTGTCTATGAACTGACGCCGCCCGAGCGCGACCACACCCTGCCGGACACGGATACCCGGCATGTCCGAAGCCATGAGTACCGCAGGGGCTCCGAGTACTACACGGCGCCGGCGGGCGCCACGCTCTCGGCCAACACCCGCTATTTGGTGGTGTTTGAGCAGGGATCGGCCACGGACCAGGCCTATTCAAGCTCCTACTACACCATGGGCAACATCACGGGCGAAGCCAACAGCGGCGCGGCGTCCGGGTGGAGCATCGGCTACTCAATCCACATTGATTCCGGAACGCAGATATTCCGCACTAAGCGGCAGATAGCCATTATCGGGAGTGCAAGATGATGGGTGTCAAGGGCGGCGGCAAAACGTACCACTGGGGTGTCGTTGTGCGGCGAAAAGGTCCTCGCTAACTGGCCAGCAGAAATATCACACTCACCGCATGGAGAATGTGACATTGACGCCAAAAGAACAGACGAGAATCCAGGTTTTGAACAGCCTGCTAGCGGAGCAGATTGCATTGGATCAAGCGGCCGAGTTGATGGGTGTCAGCACACGCCACGCCCGCCGCATCACGACCGGCCTACCGGGAGGAAGGAGCAGCGGCCCTGGCACACGACCACCGTGGCCGCAGACCGGTCAACGCCATACCTGCGGCGGTGACACTGCTCCCAATCGTTGCCGGACTGCCCCAGCAGCCTGATGCCATGCTTGCGATGGTGTCCGGTCACCGCGATGAACTCGCCGAGAATCCGGCTTTTCTCCCGCTTCGATGAAGCTCGGTAGCGGTCTCGGATCGTCGCCAGCAATTCCTGTTTTGCCATCTTTCTGATGCCTCCTCCCACGCGATTGCCTCCCCGATTTTGGGTAATATTTTATTTGAGGCAACCACTTGCGTTGGGTAACGGTTTTGTTGAGGCAATGCGCGGCAGGACTAATTGTCGTTAATCAGCAGCAATGAGACCCACCGGTCCACCACGGACCCAGAGGCCAGGTTGGCCAGGAAGGGCAAAGGCAAGGAAGCGCGTCTATGTTTCGGGGCTCACGTGCGGATGGACAATCGGGAGGGTCTGGTGGTGGACGTGCGCCTCACACCCGCCAATGGGACCTGGGAGCGGGTCGCCGCGCTGGAGATGCTGGCGTCAGCGCCGGGATCTGGACGCATCACCGTCGGCGCGGATCGTGGCTACGACACCCGGGGTTTCGTCAAGGAATGCCGGAAGATGAAGGTAACACCCCACGTGGCGCAGAAGCAGCGCTCGGCCATTGACCGACGCACCACCCGGCATGGGGCCTACCGGGTCAGTCAGCGGGCCAGGAAACGGATTGAAGAGGTCTTCGGCTGGGTGAAGACGGTGGGCGGTGGCCGGAAACTGCGGTACTGCGGGGTGGCTCGCAACCGGTTCTGGATGGAAATGACCACCGCCAGCTACAACCTGGTGCGGCTGGCCAAACTGACGGCGGCGACGGCGTGATCCGCGGGATCAGTCTGTACTGAAAACCGCCGAGAACGCCCGGACACTCCGAAACAACCCCATACGCAGCATCAGCCATACCTCGATAACAGCAAACCAGCCAGCGACCCTCACAGTCTGGTGTTCCTTCATCACTCTTCCGCCACCGGCAACCCCCCATTTTAACATCCTGCTAGTCAAGGACCTCGTTCCGTTGATACTGGATCGTATCTGATCCGGTATTCGCCAACCTGCATCTCGTAGGCCTCAACGGTAATTGGTGTTCTTAGTGAGGGTGACTGTTCCTGGAGCATCTCGTGTAGCCACGTGAGAGGATCGGAGCCCATATGTGACTCTTTAAACAGGCGGATCACCTGCGGCCACGTACCCCAGGCAGCCCTGGAATCCCGGTATGCCCCACCGGAAAAGTGGGAAAAGTGACGGCCTATGACAAACAATTGGATTCTCTTCGTATCATGAATTCGGATCGCTCTCTCACCAAGCAGATGATCAAGTGCTCTCGGGTTCTCAAGAAGAATCGAGCTAACTGTGGAAACCCATCGGTTCGTTTCCTCAAGGAAATTCATCATCTTGGAGTTTCGCTTTCTCATAGACGTCCCAAAGGGATCCTGCCATTTCAACTGGAACAACCCAAGAGTTCCGGTCGTTGTGTCAAAAACGGCAGCATCTATATCCGTTGCAACGACCCCTTCGTTCCTCAGTTTCAACGGCTTCTCGGCCGTGGCAAACCTCGGGGTTGGGAATAGATCGTGCAACTCCCTCCGAAAGTATTCTTCTCGTCCGTTCACGGCGTGATCCCAATCCCTGCGGTATCGCCTGTACAGTTCGGCAAGCATGAAATCAAACGGACTAATCAACGTTCCCGCGATTGAGAAGACTACAGTTGTGGAGTTGATATTCAAGAATGGAGCGATATCGACGGCAGGTTCTGACGTGTGAGCCTGTATGTTATCCGGCGTCAACTTCAGTGTATCCAGCACCTGCCGAGCTTCTCTTTCCGTAATATCGAAGGCGCCTGATAGATAACCATGAAGTCGGTTCTCGCCCGTTGTTACTGTGAGTAGGTTACGCATATCTAGATGTGTGTGTTTTGAACGGAGGAGGGAGCTGAAGGCGATGTGCTTGAGCACCCAACCGATCACCTCAACGACAACTTCCCTATACAACATGAACGGCAAGTCTCCAAAAGTCGCATTAGGCGGGAAAGCGTCCTGCCCTGGTTCATAATGCGAGCGTGCCCAAAGGAGTCCTTGAAATCGAAAATAACTATCGATATCCGGGTTCGTATCGTATTGGAGGAAATGATCTTGCCAAGGTGATACCAGAGGAGACATCAGCTCCAAGATGCTCGGTCTGATCGTCATAGTCTGGTCGCGTATTTGCTGGTCCATCTCTGTGGCTATTTTGTGAAAAATGCGAAGTTCGTTGGCTTCGAGAGCCTCAACACCTACTTCCTCGAGAACACCCATAGCATGAATTTCTTTGGAGGACCACCAGGCCATATCTATGGCATAGAAAGTTCCACCAGGGCCCGTGCCGACCGTGTCAAGGATGGACCTGGTAAGGTGCTGGACCGATCTGTAAAAAGCGAGACGGCTTTGCTTTGACCATACCTGAAGAGATCCCATCTTTCACTGTCTATCTCTTCCTCTCGGTTCTTCTCATCGAGTCCAAGGACATAGACAAGATAATGGTCAATAGCCCGGACCAGTTCCAGAAGTCCCCATCGCCTCTCTCCAGGTAAGCTTGAGAGTATGCGCTCCTCCTCCCTGCGTATGAGTTCCGTCAGGATATCCGACGGTTTCGAATCTATCACTTTCTCTCCCACAAGCTGCTGTCACCAAGCGAACTGTCTCGGTGGCGCAGTATTTTCGGATTGGGCAGGTCTCCCATCGAAGCGCGCGGGCTGCACATACCAACCCCATATCCCTTTCCGGTCTCAATCAATTCCTAAACGCTGATTTATCCATCTGGATGGAGCCAGCGGATTCCCTGGACGTTGCCAATCGGCTGCCAGCCTTTCAGGGTATTCGGGATGCGTCATTCATCCCAAGCTACCTCAGCCGCCAAGTATTCTCGTAGAACTACTCGCACCCTGGGCAATTCATCAACAGCGTAGCGATAGACACCGTTTTGAACTTCTATCCAACCTCCCCCTCCACACTCGCCGGTTTCGAGCAGGCGCAGCATCAATCTGCTGCCCACGTCCGGCCATCCAGAGGGACCCTGTGGATGTTCGAATTGACTCAACTGCGGAGGGGTCAGTTGCTCGATCGGTGCTATTTTCACATGAGTTGGAGGCAACTCGATGGCTTGCCCGAGCTCAAACAGCACGTGCCCACGAGCGTTCTTCACAATGACCTGCTCTATTCGTTCAAGCTCCGGTGTCCATATGACTACAGGATCTTTCCCGGGGGTGGCCTCAATCCGCCGAGCAGCATCAATTCGACTCCGCAAGCCGCGATTGTAAGCCAGAATTCGGGAAGCCGTAGGGAACTGCAGTGGGTCTGGGTCAATCGATCCGGAGATTACTGACGCGAGGAACGCACTAAAGTATTCTTCGTCCTTTGCGAAACCGGAGTTACACTCCTTGCACATTCCCACGTCCATAAGATTTTCTGGATAAGGAGGGTTCAACAGTGCTTTGGTTGGGATGTGATCCCGACTGTACCGTCCACTGTGATTCTTCTCAGGACATGGAATGCTGTCCACACTGCCGAGCTGATCGCTGAAATGATAGATCTGCTTCATGGTATTTCATCCTTCTCGCCCCAACCTCCACCTGATGTCGCAGTCAGCGATGTAATCCTGAATCAGGTCACTTCAATCTTCAACTGTCACCCCTCCGCAGGCAGGCGTTGGAGAATTTCAACGGCTCTAAAGCTCTGCTTCTCAAACGGGACCTTAGCCCCAATCCACCGAAAAGATGAGTGGCGTGGCATTCTGAGGTGTGCAGAATAGCGTACATAGAAGCTCTTTGGTTATGCTGCGCGTTTCCGCGCGATCATTCTAAACTAAGGTCAACGTGGAATCCACATTTGCGGTGCGATGAGAATTACTCAGGTACGCTAGCCCAATGTTCCACTCCTGCTTGGGGTCGGTCCGACACCGTTGTACCTCACCGTCGGATCAGCCCACCGCATCGGTGACGGCCGCCTGAAGCCGCTTTACGACCACGTCCACATCGTCCGGTATCGCGTCTGCGGTCGCGACGCCGAGGAATGATCGGAGGTCCTGATCCGGCATGTAGCCACGCTCATCGTCGATGGTATCGATCAGGCCGGCGAGATGCCAGGTGTGGAGGATGTGCGAAACCAGAAGATGAGCGCGTATGGGGTCTGGTAGTGTCCCGTCAAGTAGTGTAAAAGCGCGTCATCCCTTTTGATGTTGATCAGGCCGCTGCGTCCAGCATATTGGGCTTCGGCAGTGCCTCGTTGCCGGCGGCGTTGGGGATGGTGAGGTAGCGGCGGGCTTCGGCCCATTCGTCGTGTTGCTCGGCCAGCACCGCGCCCACCAGGCGCCGCGCCGATAGCCGGTTGGGGAAGATGCCCACCAGTCAGTCCGGCGCCTTATCTCCCGGTTCAGCCGTTCCTGCGGGTTGTTGGACCACAGCTTCTGCCAGTGGGCCACTGGGAAGGCCGTGAAGGCCAGGATGTCCGGCGCGGCGTCCGCCAGCAGCTCGGCCACCTGGGGAAAGGGCTCCCGGAGTTGTTCCACCACCCGGTCCAATTGGCCGTGGACCTCTGCGGGAGACAGTTGCTGGTAGATGGTGCGGACCATGGTGGCCACGCCGGCCCTTCGACAAGCTCAGGAGGGCGCGCTTGGGCACTCGGGTGAGCAGGTTGGCCATGAAGTGAGTGCGGCAGCGCTGCCAGCTGGCCCCAGCGAACACCGCGGCGATGGCGTTCTTCAGCCCCCCTGCTTTCGCAGGGGCAGGCTCTGGTGAGCATCGGAGGTTACCAGTGCCACCCCGCTGAGCCCCCGAGCCGTCAACGAGCACAGGAAAGCCAGCCAAAGGAGGCTGGCCCAGAAAACTCTCCAGCACTTCTCCCCAATGAAAGCGCCCGGCCGGCATCGAGCCGGGAGAGTCGCCGTCGCCAGGCCTGGTATTTACCCTGACCGACCCTCGTGCGGGGCTGGAGGGGTGGGTCTGCTTGGCCCGGGGGTCTGCGGTTTGGGCGGCGCGGATACTCTGAACATCGAATGCTCCTTTTGACTGGACTGCCCTTGTATTGTACCCCTCCGCGTCAGCTCCGCTGCTGACAAAGGAGATAGCATCTCAACACTCATTTCGTACGACCGGTTTTCAACCATTCCCGCCCTGACGGCAGCTCCGCGCTGGCGTGTAGGATGGTTGGGTAACCCGTCATTCCCAGGCTGCTGGAGTGGGCCCCATGACCTCACCATCTGACAAATCGTCCCCATTTCCAAAGCCGCCGGAGAACTGCGACGTCTGTGGCGACCAATTACCCTCGCACCTGGCCCGCATCGGCGGCACCCGACACCCCCAATGCCGCGAGGGCGGCCACCCCCAGTAGTGAGCATGGGCGCCAGGAATCAATGCCGACGCGGCCAACTACCGGTCGCCGGTCCATCTCAACTATCGAACGTCGGGTACGGTTCATGATCGTCAAGGTTGGCGACAGCCTGGGCGAGACGTTCGGCAACTTCGTCGGCCGACTGGCCGCAACACTGGCAATCCTGACACCGGTAATCCCCGCCTTCCGCACCGGCGTCCTGATTGTCCACCCGGTACTGCCAGACCGTGATCACGCCGCAATGCTGACAATGGTCAAAGATGGCAGCTGGCTTAGGCTGGTTCATCGGCACCCTTCCAGTATGGCATTCTACCGCGCGAGGGCCGGCGCAGTCTGCCATCATCAAGCAGCTCTGATCACAAGAGAGCTGTACTGTAGCGAGTGGCCGGCCTAATGGCCCGGTCCATCTCTCAATTCGCTGGCCTGAAGTTCCTGGACGATGACACGCAGGAACCGGCAGGACTTATTGTCGTCGATCAGGAGTGGCCGAACTGTATAATCTGCGGCAATCAGCAGATCCGATTTGCGCAGGTGCAGCCATGTCGAACTCCATCGTGCGAAGAACAGTCTGGATCACCGCCGGCGTATGGGCGGTCCTGATCCTCGCGGTGATAATCCAGTCCATGTTGGGCGTGACGGTAGCGGGCGCCAGGCCGGAAGCCAGCCGGCTGATAATCATGATGACGCTGCCGTTCACGGTGGGGATGTCCGTAGTCGCCATTGGCGCGGCAATCGCCATCGGGTGGTGGCGGAGCCGCTGGCGGGCTGCCAGCGGGAACGACTGAAATGGTGAAGTTGCACCTGGAACTGGAGGGTGACGTGGGCGAGGTGGTCCTGGTGCTGCGCCGCATCGGCGGCGGGGACACCGTAGACGGCGAGATTCGGGATGGCCCGCGCCCGGCCCCAACGGGGGAGAGAACATCGGCGGTGGACACTGTTCCGGAGCCGGGGACAACGGCAACTTCTGCAGCGTTGGTGCCCGGGCGCTGGACGGAGGAGCTGGCTGCCGACTTCACGGCAAGCCTGGATGTCGTGGCCGGGCGGGTGTTGTGGCACGTGTGGCGGGCGGGCGAAAGGGGCATCCATCGGAACACACTCTGCCAGAGGACGGACCTTTCGCTGGTGGAGTTGCGCTCGTTGCTGATTAGGTTGGGCCGCGTGCTGGGGAGGTTCCAGCGGGAGCGGGGCATGGCGCTGTCGCGGCCGATGGCGGCCAACAGCCCGCTGCAGAGCTATTTCATGGACGCCGACTTTGCCGCGGTGGCGTCCGATCTGTTCGCCGAGAGGATGCCGGACCAGCCGTCCAGTGGCTTGAGACGCCCTTGAGACTTCGTGTCATAGGGCGCCTGGAAGAATGAACCGTGCATCGGTCGTTGAACACGCTGATGATGATGGTCTGCCTTTTGGTTATGCTGGCCTGCGGAGGTGATACCGACGACCGGATGGTGCGTCGATACGCCAAATGCCTGACGGACACCAACACCACCCTGCATCGGATGACCACGTCCGGCGCCGTCGGGACCGTGCCGCTAAGTGCCGAGGCGATGGAGGAGAGGTTGCGTGGTCAAATGGAGAGAGGGGAGCTCACCATGGGAAAGATCAGGGCCGACTACGTCCGCTACTGCAAATAGGAGCCGGAGAATGAATCAACGCCGCCATCGTGAAGGATGGCGGCGTTGATTCATTTAGCCGGAAGCCCGGTCACACTGAACCAGAAAAACAGCCGGCGGGCTGACCGACTGCTGGATTCGACCGGGTAACTAGCCCAGAGAGAAACCTCTACTCGGAGTCGGACTCGTCGCCGGAAGCATCGTCATCGTCAGAGGCGGCTTCTTCAGCCTGTTCCTCGACGGACTCTTCCGCGGACTCCTCCACGGGCTCTGCAACTTGTACGCGTTCTTCGCTGGTGGTGGTCATAAATAATGCCTCCTGAATTTATTGTGAAACGGGACAACAACCAAGGTTATGAACAAACACGTCCTCACCCACATCAACCCCACAAGAACAGCCTAGTGAATGCACGGTGCTAAGGTTGCCCCACCCACAAAACCAGCTCAATCGTAAGGGCAGGTATCATAACATAACGAGTGGGTGAAAACCGGAATCCAGGACCAATTGGGTACACCAGGTTCGCCCGGCGCGACGCGATGTTCAGAGAAGCCGGCTGGGGCGTTGCGGCGGTTGCTGGTTAACGACAATAAGAGCCTGCCGGTCGTAGCGGCGCACATTGCCTCGATAAAACCGCAACCCAAAATCGAGGAGGCGCTCGCCACGGATGAGCATGGGCCACGTCCTGCCGAGGTTCCGACATAAGCAGGGGATGATACTGTCCCGATCGGTGGCAGCGGACCGCCCGCTGGAGAGCTACTGCATCGGCCACGACTTGGCCGCCATGGCAGCACCCAGATGTTCGGTGATGAGGCGTAGCGGCGTGTACCGAGCAGGACCGGTTGGCGGGGCGGGCCCTGGCCAGTACGCAGTCCGGTATCAAAAACGTCCCGAGGGCCTGGCTGCCCCGCACAGCACGGCGGCGACGGAATGCGTCGCATCTGGGTTGCACTGGATGGCTGGGAGGATGATCTGGGGGCGGATGATGTGGGGCATCCGTAATCGTGAGGGTTCAAAATGGGGCGACGAAAACCACCATCGGGCCGGCGGTAAGAATCCCCGCACGGAGTGGTTTACGTAATGACTTCTGTGCGAAGCAAGTCGGGTATCAATAAGACGGATGGCCGGCATGAGGAACGCGCAAATCGGGTTCGCCGATGCGTTGCAGCGAGTTCCTTCCGACGATGGTGGCCAGCTATCTCGAATTTCGTGGCTGGATCCGTCATGATCCCCGGTGCAACGGAATGTCGGTAACATTTGAATTGAGTCAATCACTAGCGTTGGGTAACGGTTTTGTTGAGGCAATGCGCCGGCAGGACTAATTGTCGTCTATCATCGGGTTCATCCAACAAGACATTGTGCGGGATGCTAAGCGTTTCACCAGTGAAACTGACGACCTCGAGACCCTTGATCAACTCCAGCATTTAGGGTACCAAACTAATCTGATTGTAAACGGCGGCGGTAAGCTGGCTTCTCCTGGTGGTTCCTGTTGATGCCGAACTTAAACAGGTGGTCATACTTGCCGTTGTCGGCTTGGTTTCGGCGGGCTATGCGCAATTCCCCTGCCCCGCCACGGTCTTCGCCGACGCGTCCCTTTCGCGGGCGGGGATTCCCTACTTCAAGGAAACGGCCTGAAGACGTCGCTATATCTGGCCTAGTCGTGGATCTAGCCGGTCCCGTAGCCAGTCTCCCAGGAAATTGAACGCTAACACGGTTAGGAATATCGCCATCCCCGGAAAAAAGGCGATCCACCATGCACTACCTAAATAGGTCCTTCCGTCGGAAACCATCGACCCCCAACTGGGCGTTGGAGGTGGAATGCCTGCCCCGAGGAAGGAAAGGATAGATTCAGTCAGGATAAGGTTCCCTACTTGAAGAGTGCCGATGACGGTAATGGTGCTTACCACTCCCGGGAAGATGTGCTTGTAGATTATCCGCGGCGAGGAAGCTCCGCTTACCTTCGCCATTGCTACGTAGTCCATATTCTTAAGGTGTAACACCTCGGCCCGTGCCTGGCGGGCGAAGCCACACCAGGCGTTCATGGCCAGAATTCCGATTAACATGGGAGTGCTCTGACCCACAGCGATGACCAATGACAACGCGACAAGGACCAGTGGAACGGCTAGGATTATATCGATGAGCCGCATAATGATCTCATCGGTCCATCCACCGTAGTAGCCAGAAATCATTCCGAGCACCGTTCCGACCAGTCCGCCAATTCCTAACGCGGCCCCGGCCACTATCAGCGTCAGCCTAGCGCCGAATATCACGCGGCTGAGTACGTCGCGACCCTGGTGGTCAGCGCCGAGATAGTACCGAGAGCTCCCTTCCTCCGACCACGCGGGCGGCGTATTGCGCGCCCGCAGCGTCGCCGCAACGGGGTCTTCAGGGGCGATCAACGGTGCGAAAATGCCGCAAATTAGCAGCAAAAGGAGGATTGAGCCTGGGATGATCGGCCATTGCCTGAAAAACTCAACTGCCTTTACCGAAGTGTAGGCCAGTCGCGATAAAACAGCTTCATTAGCCATTTTGGGACCTACTCATAACGGATGGTCGGGTCCAAATAAACGTATGCGATGTCAGCCAGGAAGCTAGTGCCCATGTAAAGGACCGTGACCAGTAATACCGCGCCGCTGAGCATGGGGAAATCGTTTTGGAGGACTGCCTCCACGGCCAGCCGACCAAGGCCAGGCCAAGCGAAGACTGTTTCTGTCACCACGGTACCCGTGATGAACCCAGCCAAGGTTAGGCCGGCGTAAGTTATCGGCGGTATGGCCGCGTTTTTCAACGCGTGTTTCCAAATCACTACCTGGGCGGATACGCCTTTAGCCCGGGCAAGGTAAATATATTGGGAATCCAAAGCCTCCAACATGGAGGAGCGTACTAGGCGCAGTTGCCCTGCGGCCGCTAGCCATCCTAGTGTAATACATGGCAGAATATAATGGTCTATGCCGCCTCGCCTTCCCACCGGCAGCAATTCGAACTGTACCGAGAAAATAAGTATCAGCATTATGCCAAGCCAAAAGGGTGGTAATGCTTGGCCGAAAAGGGCCACGACTCGACCCACATAATCCCACAGAGTACCTCTTTTCACCGCGGACAATACGCCTAGGGGCCAGCCGACACCAAAGGCGAAAAGCCAAGCGCCTAGCCCCAGTTGAAGAGTTGCTGGAATCCGCTCCAATAATGCCTCGGCAACCGGTCGGTTTTCCCGGATGGACTGCCCTAGGTCTCCTCTTACAATTTTGCCGAGCCAGATCAGGAACTGCATTGGAGCGGGTTTATCCAAGCCCATTTCTTTTCCCCACGCGTCCCACTGCTCATGGGTAGTGTGAGGTGTAAGGAACATCAGCCTGGGATCACCTTGTACGCGAGACAGGGCAAAGACCAGCAGTGCCACTACGAGCAGCACCACTAGCATCAGCAGAAATCGCCGGACCAGATACCGAGTCATAAGTCGCCGCCCGCAACCACCCCAACCGTAATCGTCAAAAAATACCCAGCAGGATTAGCATGCCTGCTTGACCCCTGTCAATTGCAGCCTGCGTCATGATGATGGTAATCGGCAATTGATTGTTCTTTCCTTACGGCACCAGATACTTCATGTGTCGATTGACTCAAGATATTGCTGGAGTGTAACATTGCCCCGGTAGGAATTCGACCCTTATTAGGGAACGTATTTTTGTTGTCGCCTAGATTGTAGGTTGTCAAGATCGTTGTGGAGGAAAATATGTCGCAACACCAGTCAGTTCGTATTCTTCAGGCTTGCGGACTGATATTCGCGTTGTTGGTGTTTGCGCTGGCGGTAGCCTGTGGCTCGGGGGCTGCTCCGTCCTCGAGACCAGAATCCACCACCGCTGCGTCCGTTAGTTCGACCACCGCGCCGGTTCCCGCTGCCTTGACTGTAGTGCCGACGGCTGAGGCCGAACCTGCAGCTGTTTCTCCTACGGTTTCAGCAGAGCCCACTGGTTCTTTGGTGATTGCCGTGGAGGACGTGGGTCCCCGGACCTGGTTCCATCACACTACCCAATGGCCTTATCATCAGCGCGGGTTCAGCATGGGAATCAGTGAGTCCCTTATGGAATTTGACGGCGTCCAATTAAACCCTATGCTCGCTGAATCATGGGAAGTGACTACGGAAGGGGTTACCTTTGTACTCCGGACCGATGTGGATTTCCATGATGGTTGGGGAAAGCTTACGGCTGAAGACGTAGTCAGGACCTATCGCGAGGCCACGATTGAGGGAGGTAAGCCGGCTGGAACGGCGATCCTCCGGACCGACTACACAGGTTTTGAAGTCATAGACGACCGAACAGTGTTCATGGCGCTGGTGACTCCCACCATCCGTTGGGACGCGGAACACCGGAATTGGGAGAATTCGACTCCGATTATTTCCAGCAGGGTGTTGGACGAAAAAGGACAAGATTGGGCAAGCGAGAACATAATCGGTACTGGGCCGTTCAAATTCATCGACCATAGAGGCGATGATTTCATAGAGATGGAGGCAATTAATGATCACTGGCGTAAGACACCGGCATTCGGCTCAGTGATGATCCTGGACGCCCCTGAAGAGGCGACCAGGATAGCCATGATTGAGACGGGGCAGGCAGACATCACGCAGGTCAGTCTATCCAATGTGGATCAGGTTAAAGACCTTCCCGGTGTAACGCTATATCGGGGTGGCTTCGGAAAGGCCCAAGCCACCGTGACACTGTCCGGACAGTTCTACGAGACGGTCGACGAAGACGGGGCTCCCTTGGATACTAGTGAGGGCAAAAGGCTACTCGATATATCGCTCCCTTGGGTCGGCGACCCCAGCGATCCCGCCTCCATGGAAGCTGCCCGTAAGGTACGGTGGGCATTTGCCATGGCGATCGACCGGGAGGCAATTGTCGACACGATATTGAGCGGGCAGGGCTGTGCGGCCAGCACGGTCTACTTCAGCAATTGTCACCCCCGCCATCAAGACCGTTGGACCATTGAATACAATCCCGAAATGGCCCGGCAATACTTAGTTGAGGCCGGTTACCCGGACGGATTCGAGTTCAACTACTTTATCCCCTCAGGGCTGGCCGGGGAGATCGTGGAAGTCGGAGAGGCGTTGATAGGCATGTTTGAAGCCATCAACCTTCGGCCGAAAGTTGCCAAAGCGGCGTATCAGGCCAGACGCCCAACCATGCTGGGGCGGACCATCAGGGATGTTTGGGTTGGTCCGTACGGAACGGGGGCCGACACCGCTCAGGGCGGCATCTTCGACATGCAAAACCTGAGCCACTTGGGGGTATGGAATGCAGGGATTGAATACCCCGAGTCTGTTTCTGCTTTTAGGGAAGGGCTTGCCACAACGAACGAAGAGGATGCTTGGGAAGTAATTACCGAATATCTCGATTGGCAAGTAGAGCAAATGGTCTCTATCGGAACAGTTACTTGGCAATCACCATGGGTTGCGGGGCCGAAAGTTCAGGAGTGGGACTTCTTTCACCACAGTAGTTGGTACCCGCGCCGACTGGAATACATCGTTCTAGCGCCATGATGGCACCCCGATAGATAGGATTTCCCCAGTAGCCAGGAACGCCTGAACTCATCCAGAAACATGCAGACGTTGGAAAGCCCTAAAGAGAGAAAAGGGATCGCCACTGGCACCTAAGAGGCGGCGGTGCAAATCGTGGGCGGTGGCATCAACAACTCGCTGCAGCAGGCGGCGGCGACCTTGACGGTAACTAGGCCGCTGTCGGCGGAGAGCTCGCTCCAGAAGTACGACAGGACAAGGATGGGGCCGTCGTCGGCGACTTCAGCGGGCGGATCAGCCTGAAAGTAGTACCGGTGGTAATCGGGCTGAACTTCGCTTGGTGATTCATGTCGAGGGCCGTGATAGCCGAGAGGCGAGAATTACAGCCGTGTCGTCGTGGGGCGTCGCTGTCCTGACCAGCCGTGACTGTCATTGTCTGCTTGGTGTTCCAGTCGGTTGTCTTGAAGGTGAGACTGGTCTTGTCCGCGGAGATGTCGCTGGCCATGTCTGTAAACAGCGGCGGTAGAGTGTGCTGTGCGGGCGGCTTGATGGCCAGTTAGCGGCTGTGGAAGTTCAGGGGAAATGTCCGACTAAGCGTTCAGCAAGAATGTCACGTTCTATTCCGTGATGGTATCAGATGGTAACGTTGCCGGAGTTGGCCGGGATCACCGTGTCGGCGGGCCAATCTTGAGTGCACGTGGGTAACCAACGAATGGGACACCATCATCCCCAACTTGCTGGACGGCAAGTACGACACTATCGTGGCCGGAATGAGCATCACCGATGAGCGGGATGAAGTTATCGATTTCACTCAGCCGTACATCCCGCCCAGCTGGTCGGTCTACGTAGCTCTGGCCGGTGACGTCGACGAAGCGGCCAATGGCAAGGTGGCCGCTCAGGTGGCCGCGATCCAGGCCAGCTATCTTATGTCCCAAACAGGGGTAACGCTGTTGGAGTACAAACTGGCCTCAGCACCTGTTGAGGCCGTGTTGAGCGGCGCAGCGGATGTGGCGCTGGTGGACCGGGAGTTCGCCCATGAGAGTATGGCGGAATACGAGGGAAGGCTGACCATCGTTGGCCCGGAGGTGAAGCTCGACTTCGGTACCGGTGTCGGCGTTCGGGAAGACGATGGTCCGTCAAAGGACAAGCTGGACAAGGCCATCAGCGAAATGAAAGATGACGGCTCACTGAATGCCCTCATCAAGAAGTGGCTCGGCCACGACGCCAACCCTTTTTTACGGCCTCCGGTCGCCGACGCCCCGCCGTTTTGGCAGGGCTGCAAATTCGCGGCGTACACCGGCCAGAGAACGGAGCTGGCAGCGCCAGGCGGATCCGGCAGCGCCGATCTACGGGAAGTGCGCGGTGAACAAGGTCAACCGACGTCGCAACGGGTCCTGGTTCCCGACGTGTAACGCCTGCGGCTGATACTCGGCCAAGTTTACGTAATGCCCCTTTGGCGAACCACGGCGGGTATCAATAAGGCGGAGGAGGCCGGAAAGATGGATGCCCAAATCGGGTTCGTCGATGAGTTGCGGCGGCTCCTGCCGACGACGATGGCTAGCCTGTCTCCAATTTCGTGGCTGGATCTGCCAAGAGACCTTGTGCGACCGAAGTTCAGTAACATTTGATTTGAGGCAATGCGGGAGCCGGCAAATATAGTTGACGCGGGACACGCCTTCGCCCAATTCACCTCACCAAGTATGAACTGTTACCTTCTGGCTCCGCGACGAGAGCCTGGAGGTCTCCGAAAACCTGCCGACGCCCGACGTCATCGCCGAGGAGATCATGGAAGACCTCCGCGCCGCCCTGGAACAGCTGGAGGAGATTGCGGCGGATTTGGGGGCGGAGAACAAAACAGCACAGTAGCTGACGGTCTACCAGGAAGACCTTGGTCTGGCAATGGTCTGACGTCAGGTGTTGCGGTATTCACTCCTGCATTTCTGCAGTTTGTCCCAATCATCTTGAAGTTGGGAAAGCGTAGGAGCTACACCGAGGGTAGCTAGTGGCTGCGAATGCGCATCGATGTATCGGCACGCATCGCCGAAGACCGTGGTTACAGTTTTGATGGTATCACCCAACTTTGAAACATTGATCCTTTCAAGGCTTGTCATTCGAACGTTGGGTTGATAGCGTGCGGTGACGTTGGCGAGCACTTCCTGTTCCACGAAAAGTTCACACCACGAGCGGATAAAGCCATAGGCTTCACGAACATGGAGTTCGCTTGCTTCTCCCGAGGTCTTCTTGGCTTCCTCGATGCTCGAGTTGATCTTGGCACGAAAATTGCTAATCGTATCCCAGCGCGGTCCCGTGCCCGGGGTTACCGTCCCTTTACCGTCTTCGTCGGTAATTCGGTAGTATGCGCAGTTTTTTGACTGGTCAAAGATGTCCAAGAGACACGCGGTGAAGAAAATGTCATGTGTGAACACAACCACCTGATGATCTGAAGCCAATACGCCGATGCGTTGAGCTACCTCTCTCACGCGTCGGTGGTCAAGACTGGACACAGGGTCATCGAATATCACCGGAACCGTATTGTCGCTCATTTTGACTTCGGCAATGAAATCGGCAATAGCGACAACATTTTGCTCCCCTTCGGACAACACACTGGACGGCTTGTGGTCACTATGAAGTGCTCGTCTGCGCACGGGCTGGCCTTCTCGTCCAGCGAACTCTAATTTGATCTCTGGTGCGCGAAGCGCCTCGCATTCACCGCGGAAAATGCGCTCGAATTGCTCGTTGATTAATTGCTGGCTTGCTTCGCGCGCGAGTACAGTGATGCGCCGGCGAACATTCGAATTTGCCTGTCCTTCGTTTTTGAAATTTTCCGCACGTTTGGACGAAGCGACAAATTCCTCTATCTCACTCCAATTCTCGATCAACGTTAGGCGAGCCTGTAATTCGTAAAGCTCTGTTTCCCTTTCCTTTATTGTTTCTTCGCGGTTAGAGTTCTGCTGCTGCAAATCGGTTATTGCATTTTTCAGCCCCGAAAGCCAAGATTCACAATTGGTTTTTATCGCCGATGCCCTCGCCGGAATGTTTTCGTCAGTAGGGGATCCATCGGTGAATCGCTTCCCCAGGTTTTCGTCCAGGGCCATGATCGTTCGGAGCGCTTTGATCTGGTTATCGCCGGCTTCCAATCCAAGATTAGAATCTGAATCTACACCTTCGACATAAGCACGGACCGCAGCAAGCGAGCAATTTTGAATGGGCTCGACCATGCTACGGATCGTGGTCTCGTGCCCCAGTATGTCTTGGGCAATTTGATCTTCAAGATAGTCACCGTACTTGGCGATCAGTTGAAGTGCTTCTGAACCGAGCACCTGCCTGCAATAAATGCAACGGGCATTATCATGTGCTCCGATGCTTTCCAAATGTTGTCGGTAGGCTTGGCCGGACCGAATAAACTCTTCCCAAGTTTGATCAGGCTCCGCCGGAAGGTCAGTGGCCGCGAAGAGGCTATCCCGTAAACTTACCTGGTCTCTGCGTAAATCAGACAGCCTAGTTAGTGCGTCGTTATACTGCGGCACGTCTAGGCTCTCAGCTACAGATGCGAAGGAACTCGCTTCCGTGAGTACCTGCTGGAATCTGACCTTGAGGGCCAATTCCTGTCCGAGCGAATTGGCTTTCAACTGGACTAGGGTGGTTTCCAACTCCTCCTTCTGAGCCTCTGCGTCATCAGGCACGTGTGTAAATCGCTTCAGATCTGTGAGATCGCTAGTCGCATTCAAGGATTGCACGTAAGAGTAAATCGCTGAACGATTGTCAAAGCTACCAAGCAAGGTTGAATTATTCGGATTTAGCTTTCCAATCTCTGTCTCAATTGCGGTACCTATTTGTTGCACTTCGACCCTAACTCTATCGAATATGGCAAGGGCAGCTGGGCTGTACGTGTAACCGAGGTCCGAATCCACATGGAAATGAACCGAGGGGCTGTCGAACACGGACATTCGGTTGAAGGGTGGGTGAGACCGTTCGCCATTCCACTGGTGCTCGACTTCAGATGCGCCTAAACTGTAGCTAATTGTGGCGGATGGTGCTGGCGGATTTCCAACGAGGGTCACATCGGGGAGGATGTCGTCAGCGCTTCGACTTCCCGCCAGCGTTTTGAGGATGCGGGAGTAACCGGTCTTCCCTGTCCCATTTTCACCGTACAGGAGAGTCAAACCTGGGGCAAATTTGATCTTCTCATTTTCTACGAGAGCGTTTACGCCTCTTATGTCTGATATTTGAACAAGGTGAAATGGCTCAGTTTCGCTCACATCCTGCGCGGAATGTGCCAATGGAGGCTCGGTGGGAAGGGTCCGACTCTCGAATCCTTTTTCTTCTAAGAACCTGTCTACAATCTCTAAAATATGTTAAGTTGAGGCTATTATCGGGGGAGGGGTAATCATGTCTCATTCTTATCCCAGCGACATCAGTAGGGAGCAATTCGCCCGTATTCTGCCCACGCTGGAATCGGCCCGACGCCGGACCAAGCCCCGCATCGTGGACTTGTATGACGTTTTCTGCGGCGTGCTGTATCTCCTGAAAAGCGGCTGCCAGTGGCGAATGCTGCCTGCGGACTTCCCCGATTGGCGCACTTGTTACAAGTATTTCCGGCAATGGAGCGAGCGGCCCGACCCGGAGCAGGATTCCATTCTGGAACAAGTCCTAAAAAAAATCGGTTGGCGAGGCCCGACAAAGCAATGGGAGGAAAGAGCAGACCAGCTTCTGTATCGTGGACTCCCAGAGCGTCAAGAACACGGACACCGCCGAGCAGAAGGGCTATGACGCGGGCAAAAAGGTGTCCGGAATCAAGCGTCATATCGCGGTGGACACGCAAGGATTGCCCCATGCGATACAGGTGGCTACCGCCGACGTTACCGATCGGGCTGGGGCTTTGGCTATGTTTGACGAAAACCGGGCCGACCTCAACCGGGTCCAGAATGTGTTGGTCGACGGTGGTTACACCGGGAAGCCCTTTGCTGCTGCAGTGCAAGGCATATTGGGAGCCTCGGTGGAAGTGGTGAAACGCAGCGAACTGCACACCTTCGTGGTGCTGCCGAAACGATGGGTGGTGGAGCGGTCTTTCGCCTGGCTGGAAAAGTGCCGCCGGCTCTGGAAGAACTGTGAAAGAAAGCTCAATACCAGCCTGCAAATGGTGGTGCTTGCCTTCGCAACGCTAATCCTGAGAAGATTGTAAACAGGCTCTAAGAAAAGCCGGAATATATGGGCCCGGTCATTTTCCGAAAACTCGCCGTCAGAACCTAGAACCTGTCGAACGATCCGTCGGATCCATTCATCGCTGGTATTTGCCCATGCAGCCAAGGAACTCCTCGGATCTTGGGTCTGTGCGGTTGCTTCTGTTCCCATTTATTCCATCCTACGGGACGCTCTCTAAGCGATCCACATTTGCAAATATCTTCGCTGGTTCTGAAGCGGCGCGGTGCCTTTGTTGGCGTTCCATGGGTCGCCCCAAGGCTGCCTAGAGGTCTGGCCGGAAAGCCATTGGCCGGGTTTTGCACTACGCCAAGCAGACGTATTACAGTCGTATACGGCGTGATGGGGTTTGTAATACGTTTCAAGAACCCCTTATTACATCGATAATCGACGTTAAGAAAATAACGGCTTGTGGAGAATCGGGGTTCCCGGCCAGATTTCTAGTATTACAACGACGGCTTGAGTCACCGCTTCGGGAACGCTGCTGACCGCAAGGGTTGCCGCAATAGTCTGAGGATGCACATCTACGAAGGGAAAGGCAACGCATCCGGTATCCTGCAAAAAATGCGTCGTTGTAATACTAGGCTGCTATCTCCCAACTTGCCCCAATGATTCTATCTGATTGACGGTAGGTTAGGGCGTAGGCGACGCGGAACCACGATTTATTACCGGCTATGCTGGGAGGCAGCCGAACTCTGTGCATTCAGATCTCTACGACCTCCGGCTCCGCAGTACCCCGTTGGGCCGCCGCATTCGCGAACCAGTCCACGATCTGCGGGTGGCAGGTGAATATCAGTACCTGGTTCGTTTCGGATAGGTCGATAAATGAGCCGGCGGCCTTGGTGCCCCTGGTCGGGTCGAAGTTCACCAGCGCCTCGTCAACGATCACCGGGAGGCGCTCCGCGCGCTGGCCCATCTCCAAGATCAGCCCGAAGCGCAGGGCCAGGAACAGTTGCTCACGGGTGCCTCGGCTGAGTTGCTGGGGCGTCCTGATGTTGCCCGCGGCGTCCCTGACGTTGATCTCGGAACTGCCCAGCGGGGAGTACACGGCCTGGTAGGCGCCGTCGGTGACGCCGAGGAAGAAGCGCTCAGCGTGGCGGATCACATCGGGCTGCCGCTCCTTCTCGAACTTGCTCTGCGCCTGCCGAATCAGGCTCTCGGCAATCGTGCGGACCGCCCAATCTCGTGCGTGCCCCTGCAGCTCCTCCGATAGGCGATGACGTTCCAGCCGCAGTCGGGATGAATCTTCCTCGCTGGTGAGATCGCTAATCCGGGTTTGGATCGCCCCGCGCTCCGTATCCAATTCAGACCGTCTAGTATCTATCTCTTCCAGATCTGCCTCGCGTTTCCGGACTTCGTCGCGGATGGTCTGTATATCGGTTTTTGACAGCGTGGCTCGGAACTCTTCCAACGCATCGCCCGGCCCACTGATCACCTGCATCTGCTCCAGAACGCCGGAAATAGACGCGGTCAGGGCGGCCCGTTCCTGGAAAATCTGGGCGCGCCCACGGAAGTTGTCAACGTCCTCAGCCTGTCCTGACTGCAGCAACGCTGCGATCTCGTCAGCGACTCCTTGCTGACTTTCCTGCCGCTGGGTCAACTCGTTCTGAGCTTCTTCCAACTCCTTCTCGGCATTTGTACGGCTCCGAGCCGCTTCCGAAACGCTTCCATGCAAGTCGATGATGTCGTCGGCTACACCTGCGACCTTCGGGTAGTCGCTCCACTCCACGGCAAAGCCGTGGACGTCCGCCAACGGCCGGACCATCGCGATGAATTCATCGATGTCTTTCTGGATGGCGGTGATGCGATCCTCCATGGCTACTACTTCGCGGCAATAGGTTTGCGCTAAATCCACCAGGCCGCGGAGTTCCTGCATACTGTCGGGTGAAAACGTCCTCAACAGGCCGCGTTGCTGGAGCCACGCTTGCCATGCTTGCTCCTCAGCCTTCTGGGTCGCCCGAGCATCCTGTACCGCGTGCTGCGCTTGGTCCCTTCGTAGCGTTTGGCGCTCAGCCCGTTCGGTCAATTGGGCCAGTTGGGCTTCCAGTTGTTGCCATTCCCTGAGCTTGGCGTCGGTCCCATCCAGCGCCTCCTCGGCATCCATCAACACGTCCGCGTCGAGAGACGCCAGGCCCAATGCGTCGGCGTCTGTTTGCAGCCTGGACCGTATGCCCGCCAGCTGCTCGTCCGCCTCGCTGATCTGCCTCCGGACTCGCGCCGCCACGGGGGACGCGGTGGGCAGACCGGATGAGCGGCCTCTGAAGAACAGGATCGCGGCCGCCGCGAATAGTACGGCGCCTATCACTGTCAGAGCGCTCCCCCCGGCGGGAGACGCAGTCAACGAGAGCCATATACCGGCGCCTAGCACAGCAACGCCTAGGATCCCCAGCAGCACGGCCAGCAGTCTGGTTACGCCAGTATTGGGCGAGGCCTCGCCAGGCTCCAAATCATCGTCAATCTGCGCTCGAAGATATCGGTTGTGATCTTCGGCGCGGCCTAATTCATCCAGGATGCTGCGGGATTGCCGGATTCGCCGGCGATGCTCTCGAATGTCGTTTTCGTCCAAGTCAGGCGGAGTGGCGCCATCCTGGGCGGCCTGCGCCCCCTGGGCATTCTCCCGAGCCTCCGTCAGCGTCGCCTCTTCCTGCGCCAGCGCGGTGTGTGATCTCTCCCGGTTGGTCCGGGCGTTCTGCAAGCGTTCACCGTGGTTGGCGACCTCCTCACGCACGACCAGCGAGAGGTCGAAACTGTTGAGGCGGTCCGCGTCCCAATCCCGGCCCAAGTTTGCCAACGACGCGCTCAGCTCGGAGCGTTTGGCGGAGAGTTCGGCCCGTCTTTCGGGCAGATCCTTGACCGACTGGTCGAACGCGCTCCGAGCGCGTTCCAACCCGCGGACGTCGCTTGAGCGCTCCAAAAACGACAGGTGGTCGATCTCCTGGTCAACGTCGGCCTTGACGTGTTTCACCCGCTCTTCCGCCAAGGCAAGCTCCTGCTCGGCAGTCTGGGCCCGTGCTTCCAAGGTTTCCAAGCGGGCGATGCCATTCTCTGGAAATGCCTCAACTGCCGGTAGTTTCGCCAAAGCACCCTCGGCGTTGATGAGGCCGTTCCAAGGCTCCCAGGCTCGTTCTAAATCTTCGTGCCGCTCTTTTTCAGACATCAGTTGCAGACGACGCTCGCCCAAGTCGCCTAGTCCTCGCTCGATTTCAGCCAGGCGTTCCGACTGCCTTCGGTATTCCACCCCGTGCTCGGCGATACTCCGCAAAGCCGTCTCGGTTTCCTGAATTTGGGCGATCACCTTCGGCACCGCTTGGTTACTTCCACGGGGCCGGAAGATCTCCTGCTTTTGGGATTGCAAAGTATCCAGGGCGGTGGGAAGTCGCACTGCGCCGATCCCCGCGCTGTAGATCTGACGGTTTACGCTTTCGTTACCGAGCAGACTTTCATCGTGCAGCTCGTCGAGGGTGAAGGCGAAGATGTTATTGAATACGCCTCTCGTATTGTTACCGAGCAGTCTCGGCAACTCGGCATCCGGGATGGTTTCGCCGGCATCAGTGGTCATGGATATGGGACCGTCTCCACGCCCAGGGGCTCGGTCAACGACGATGATTTCTCCAGCATCTGTGGCTATTGTGATCCTGCCGCCGTGCCGTCCGCCAGCTAGCGGAGGATACTCGTTGGTCCCGACCCGCCGAGCGGGAAATCCGAACAATATTCTGCGGATGAACTCAAGCAGGGTACTCTTACCGGCTTCGTTGGCCCCGTAGAACACGGTTACGGGATGTTCCAAAGGTCCAAAACTGCGGTCCGCGAACCGCCCAAAACCGTCGATATGAAGGTTGCGGATGCGCATCAGTCATCCTCCTCAACCAACAGACCAACGGCCATGTTCTCGGCTTCGTCCAGCAAAGCCGCGATTTCTTCGTCCGTGAACGCGTCCAGGTAACGTCTGTGCCGTGCGTGCTCGTAGAGGTCAGCGAGCCCACCACGGAAAGAGCCAGGATTTTCCTTCAACAGATCAGCGGTTCGCAGCACCTCGGCCAGAAAGTCTTCACCAGCCCGCAAAGCCTCGCGGTCGATGGAAGCACCAGTTTCGTCTTCGATGCGTTCGCACCACACGAACGGCTGTTGTCCAGCCCATTCCTCGTTGACGACCTCCAGGATGTCTCCCACCGCGTTGGGCCGTCGCAGCGACTGTTTCAGCTGGCCTCGACCATTGAGAGTGATGCGGGCGAGCACCGACCTGCCCTGCGCCCCATCCTGCAGATTTTGCATCGCGTCATCGATCTCGTTGAGCAGGTCCTGTTCCGTGTCCAACGCGCTGATGTCGATCGTCATCCTTTCCCAACGCACGGTGTCGGTGGCGTGAAATTGCAGGCTGACCGCGCCGGCCGCGTTGACCTCCACCAAATAGACGCCCCTGGCGCCCGATTCATTGGGATGTCGTCCCTGTGAATTGCCCGGATACACCACAGTGGGAGCCGGTTCGTGGAGGACCTGACGGGTATGAACGTGGCCCAACGCCCAGTAATCGATCCCTGACCGCGCCAAATCGTCCAGCGAGCAGGGAGCGTACGCCGCATGACCGGTGTTCGTGCCTACGTTGGCGTGCATGAGTCCGATGGTGAAGGCCGAGCTATCAACCTTACCGAGGCGTTGCACGAGGTTTTCGTAGACGTCTCGGGTGGGATAGCTGATGCCGTAAACCAGGGCGCGCTCCGGTTCGTCGGAGAACAAAGGGACTGCTTCAAAATCAGCGCCGAATCGGTGGCACCCAGCCGGGTACGACAGCCGCGCTTCCCAGCCATCCAGCGGATCGTGGTTCCCGTGACAAACGAACGACCGGATACCGGCAGCTTCTAGGCTACTCAGACCGTCTATGAAGGCGCGCTGGGCATGCAGACTGCGGTCGGCTCCATCGTATATGTCGCCGGCTACGAGCAGGGCATCCACCCGCTCAGCGATGCAGAGGTCGATGATGTTTTTGTAGGAATCAAAAGTGGCCGAATAGAGTGTCTTGACCGCATTTTCCGGCGCGGCCGCCCTGATGCCCGTGAACGGACTATCCAAATGGAGATCAGCGGCGTGGATAAATCGGAAAGTCATACTGGAACGCACATCCCATTTTCATCGGGTTTTGCCACAGTACTCGTGCGGGCCGACACAATGTACGTTCGTCGAACTGCGAGGTCAACCGGAGGATGACACTTTGTGCCTCGCACCATCAGGGATCTGGCTTCTCCGTGGAACGACAGACAAAATGCGCTTTTTGACCGACAGAGCAATCTGGTGATAGCCCATGTAGTGGTCAACGACGAGTTCCTACCAATCATCGACGAGCCGTCCGTAAAGTAGATGCGGTAAGCGACCAACCTTGACCGAATTCGTGGACACACGCAGAATGGCACTAAGTACCTATCCTAATAACCCAGCGGCTCTGAGGGCGATTGGGTTGCGTTCCACCACCCAGCGCCTGGCTTTGAACCCAGCCTCCCTTTTGATGGCCTGCGCCTCCTCGCCTCGCCTCGGATGCGGATGTGGGCGGTGAAACCGAACTCGTCCAAGGCGCGGCGCACCTCGGGGAAGTCGTAGCCTTTGTCCAGGCACAGCCCCCGAGGATGGTCTGGGCGGGGTGCTGGCAAGCTGTCCACCGTCGCTGACCGGCCATCCTGCGTCAGCCGATGAGATAATTTCGGCCAAACATCCCTGACAGTTATGCCCCGGTATGATTACATTTATTCCAGTGTCAGGCATTGATGCTCCGGAAGCGTCACGCTCTTGGTACTCTGGTTTTAAGGCTCGGCCCCACCGATCGCTTCCTCATCGGACTCGATGTAGTGCAGCCTCTCTGGCATACGGTGCAAGCCATGCCAAGGGAATGTCCCTGTTCGGTCCGTCAACTCCTGTGTCTTGCTTCTTACGATACTGTAGTAACGAGCGATAGCCCCGAGATAGAAATCATCAGGGTAAGGATCGCTGAACAATTCGGCCTGCTCGTACTGCCGGATGACGCCGGCAACCAGGTCGGCGAGTTGGATACCCATCGTGTATCAGGAGTCGACGAAGCATGGGGTGTCCACGACATCGACCATGGGCAGCCTGCACTTTCGGTACATCGCTGAGCTGGTGGGTCGCGCGGCCGCTCTGGGTCAGTTCAAGCGGGTAATACGGTTCTGGGGTCCGGGGACCACAGCTTCGGTATTGGCAAAGTAGGCGATCAGAGCATCCAGGTCAATCGCGCCGCCGAGCCTTTCAGTGCCATCGGCCAGCACGCTGTAGTGGTCTCCGCCCTCGGCCATGAAACTGTTGACGGTCGCCCGATAGCTGGCGTCGGGATCCACGACCCTGCCATCAATGGCGATGCTCGCCGGATCCACCTTCGAACCGGTTGGCTGAGCGGCGTCCCAGGTGTAGCTGAACCCCGCGGAAACCTGGAGGATTCTACTGGAACCCGGTTCCGGATTGTCGAACTGTTCCTTGAGCAGGGTGTGGATCTGGGCGCCGATCAGCGACATGATCACCAGGCTGTTGCCGAAGGGATGAACTCCGAAGGCCTCTCCAAAGGTCAGCTCACCATCGGCCTCGCTGCCGGAAGCGGCGAATATGATGTCATTGCGTATGCCGCCGGAATTCATGAACGCCACCACCGCGTTGCCCGTATCGGCGCTCTGGGTTGCCGCGAGTTGGGCGTCTGCAATAATGTCGCCCAGCCGCGACGACCGGCGCCACTGGATCGACGAGGACGGCGATTGCCAGGACACTCGGAACGAGGTACTGCTGGCCGAAACCCTGGCCGATGTCTCTTACCACTCACACCGGCGCTGTCGGGTGGACTCCGGCCAATGGTTCGCGCCGTACTCTGGTGTCCCTGGCGCCGTTCCTGGCGAACTCGACATTGACCACATGGTTCCCCCTGGCCACCGCCCACCGCAGCGGAGCCTGGCAATGGTCGCCGGAACGAAAGCGGCTCTACGCCAACCACCTCGACGATCCCAATCACCTCATCGCGGTCACGGCCCGGGCCAACCGTTCCAAGGGGGCCAAGGGGCCCGAAGAGTGGAAGCCACCCGATTCCTCATACTGGTGCCGGTACGCTGTTGACTGGATCACCATCAAGTACAGCTGGGATCTCACGGCCACTCCGGAAGAATTCGCGGCGCTGGACGAGATGCTCACCACCTGCGATATCCCGCACCAGCTGGGTGCTGTCGTCACCTTCGAGAAGCCGAACCTGCCGTCCTTTGGAAGCAGCACGCCCCTGCCTACTCCGACCGACGATCATTCTGGCGGACAGTACGGTTCCTGTGATGAGGCGGAAGCCGCCGGCGAAACCCGTGTCCGCGGAAGCCAGGGCTCGGGTCGCGGCTTCCCCAAGGCGATGGTGCCCAGCGCACGGGACGGTGATGGCGACGGCGTGGTGTGTGAGCGCTGAGCCAGCCTCTCGGTACCAGGTGGGTCAAACGGGCACGGCCTCATACGTGGAGGCTGGCGTACGAATCCTTCCCGCCTCGTGCAGGAAATCCAGCGCCAGCGCCACGTCATGGTACACATCAGACAACGCCCATCGCACCGTGTCAGCGCCCATCGTTTCCCAAGCATCTTCATCCAAGTACCTGCGCCAGTGGGCGTACCCGTTGCTGCAGACGGTCCTACGCCTATCTTCGCTCATCTTTCGAACTCGGTTACGGATGTGGGCGAGTCACGACCACACCAGACGTTGCCCAGAGTCATCGCAAGCTGCCGGCCTTCTACTCACTATTCCTGCAGACATTCCACGATGATCCTGTTTATTTCAGGAAACCGACCCTGGGCGAAATCATCCAAACGTCTTCTTATCGTGTCGCGAATGCTCTCCTCATTCCACCAGTTCTCGTAGTCGTCTTCCTCGAGTATATTCCCCACCGTGTGCAGCCTGATCGAATCGTCAATGTATGCTACTTGGTCGCAATCGAACACTTCCACGCTCTTTTTGACCCGGTCGAATATCCGTTTCCTGAGCAACCCGTCCTCGCCCTTGAACAGCGTAAGGAACAGTTCTGCCCTCCCCTCAACGACCTGGACCTCAAAAAGCAGGAGATAATGTGGCCAGGTATCTATTTTGAGATGCTCACATCTTTCCCATTCGGCAGACACAAAACGCGCGTACGGGCGGTTGCATGTACGTTCCTTCCAAAGCAACTGCTTGCCGATGGCTTCGCGGATCATCCAGAAACCCTCGGTCACGTAGTTCGGTTCGTAGCGCTCCCGGTGCTCAATGATCAAGTCAATGGCCTGCTTATGTTTCCGGTAAATCCGGCGGGCCAGTGCGTGGACGTCGTTGCTGACTTCAGGCACGATGTTCCTCCCTAGCGTGATGGCATACTGGCGCAGGAACGCGATCACGTCCTCATTTTCAGTATCCCTTGCGGTTGCAATGGCTCCCTCAACCAGCCGGAGGACGTCCGTGTAGGACATGGTCGTCCAGTGCTCCCGCTCCTCTGGATCATCGGGCGTCACTCCCCTAGGTGTCAGGAACACACGGTGAACCCGGTGGTCAGGGTGATCATGCTCCAAGACCTTCCGGTACCAGGCCAGTTGGTTGCCGCTCTCCGGAGCCCACACCTTATTCTCAATCGCGCACACGAAATGGGCACCCTGGTTGAGTATCCGGATGTCCAGCCGACCGGACTCCCCCTCATGTTCGAGGTAATACTCACGCCGTACCGTCGTGCTTAGCCGATCCCCTGCGCGTATGGCACGTGGAGCATCGCTCGCCGCGAGAAACCCCTGCAGGAAATGATCGCCCATCCCGTGGCTGCCTTTGGGATCCAGCAGCCAGGCCAGGAAGTTGGAGTGAAATTCCTCCGAGCCGTCCAGACCCAGGACATCGAAGACGTCAACCTCCTCCCTCCATCCAGACAGCATCTCTTCCAGCCGGACCAGGTCCGCGCCGTCTTCCTCAAGACGCCGCAACGCCAACCGGGCCTTCCCGTCCTCATCATCGAACAGTCCCTGCAGCTCATCCAGGGAGACGTCCAATTCTTCCAACGCTGTCATCAGCGTCGCCTGTTCAACGTTTTCAGCGGGCATGATAACCTTTCGATCCGGCGCATATGTCGTCGGCAACAGTACATCGTCATCATATTGACGCTTCCCGATACCGGTCAGCCTGGGTTGCCCTTGTCTAACTGAGGTGACTCCAACAGCATGTCACAGGAACTGCCGACGGGCATCCCTCGCTGCGGTCGTGCCACAACGCACATCCTCCCCGCTACAGAATGACCGCCAGTACGGCGACGTTATCTCCCGCCGCCAAGTGGACGCCATGACCTACGCCCACAATACCACCGTCAGCGCCATACGCACACGCAACGAGATTGAGGAAACCCTCGAGAGATACGGCGCCGACGGCGCCGCCTACCCCACCGAGGGCAGCCTGGTCACCGTCATCTTTGCCATGGAGAACCGCCGCACCCGCTTCGTCCTGGAGCTGCCCGATCCTGAGGACTTCCGGTGCACCAACCATAATCCGCCCCGGGAGCGCGGCGCAAGGGCTCAGCACGAAGCCCATGACTAGGCCCCCTGCCGCCAGAGGTGACGGGCACTGTTGCTGGTCATCCAGACCAAGCTGGAGGTAGCGTCCGCGGGCATCTCAACCATTGAGACCGAGTTCCTGGCCAACATCGTGCAGTAGAGTCCCAGGAAGTGGTGTAAGAGTTAGGCGGTTGGCAAAACGCTGACCACCGCGTCATCCTTGATCGGAAGTCACAACCCAACCAAGGAGAACGACGGTGGTCAAGCAAAGAATGGATCTTTTGGAATTATTACGCAAGCGTGGTATGGACGGAGACGTGGACTTGCTGCGGGAAGCCCTGCGGGTCCTGGTGGACGGCATCATGGACGCCGAGGTTTCCGCCCAGATCGGCGCCCAGCACGGCGAACGCAGCCCGGAGCGGGTCACCTACCGCAATGGGTATCGCAACCGCACCTGGGACACCCGGGTGGGCACCATGGAGTTGCACATTCCCAAGCTGCGGGAAGGCAGCTACTTCCCCAGCCTGCTGGAACCGCGGCGGCGCAGCGAGAAAGCCCTGCTGGCCGTCATCCAGCAAGCCTATGTAGAAGGCGTGTCCACTCGGCGGGTGGACGATCTGATCAAGGCCCTGGGTTGCGACGGCATCTCCAGCAGCCAGGTGTCGCGCATCTGCGAGCAACTGGACGAAGTGGTGGAGAGTTTCCTGGGTCGGCCCCTGGACGGTGGTCCCTACCCCTACGTGTGGCTGGACGGCCTGACCCAGAAGGTTCGGGAGGGCGGTCGCATCGTCAACGTCTGCGTGGTGGTGGCGACGGGGGTCAATGCCGAAGGGCAGCGTGAGATCCTGGGTATGGACGTGGGCGCCAGCGAGGACGGCGCCTTCTGGCTGGCCTTCCTGCGGTCGCTGACCGCTCGGGGCCTCAGCGGGGTGGAGCTGGTAACCTCCGATGCTCACCAGGGGCTGAAGAACGCCATCGCCGCGGTGTTCACTGGGGCCAGCTGGCAACGCTGCCGCACCCACTTCATGGCCAACCTGCTCACCCGAGTGCCCAAGCGTGCCCAACCTGGCGTGGCCACCCAGGACATTCTCGCATGGTCCGCACCATCTACCAGCAACTGTCTCCCGCCGAGGTCCACGGCCAATTGGACCGAGTGGTGGAACAACTCCGGGAGCCCTTTGCCCAGGTGGCCGAACTGCTGGCGGATGCCGCGCCGGACATCCTGGCCTTCACGGCCTTCCCAGTGGCCCACTGGCAGAAGCTGTGGTCCAACAACCCGCAGGAACGGCTGAACCGGGAGATAAGGCGCCGGACTGACGTGGTGGGCATTTTCCCCAACCGGCTGTCGGCGCGGCGCCTGGTGGGCGCGGTGCTGGCCGAGCAACACGACGAATGGGCCGAAGCCCGCCGCTACCTCACCGTCCCCAACGCCGCCGGCAACGAGGCACTGCCGACGCCCAATATGCTGGACGCAGCGGCCTGATCAACATCAAAAGGGATGACGCGCTTTTACACTACTTGACGGGACACTACCCCACCAGCGCTCTGCCCTGGGGTCCCACGTGCGCCAGAAACACCCCAGCCTGGCAGCTGGCGATCTTGCCCAACGCCCCGCAGTACTGCCTGGCCACTCCCACCGACTTCACCCCCCGCTTGGGAAAATCGCTGCCGTCCAGCACCCACACCCCCTGCGGATCCTCCAATCGCGAACCCAGATACTCCTGCAACCGGTCTATGACTGCGTCGTCGTCCCAAGGAGACTCGGCGAGAAACCGCTGTAACGCCCGTGGCGACGCCGGAACCGTTTCCGACAAATTCTCGGCGTTGCGCCGCTCTTCCGATTGCACCAGCAAGGCCTGTAGATAATGGCGGCTGTGCTCCCGGGCCTCCCTACGACCAAAGTCTGGCGCAAAGTAGTCGTGAAAATCCTGGAAGGCTTCGGACACCCGTTCCAACACCACCGCATCCATCACCCTGCCCCACCTCCCGATGCCTTCGCTATCTTGCCGATTATCCTACCATGCCAACCGTCGTTGTAATACTAGAAGCCCGGCCGGAAAGCCAATTGACAGGGTTTCGCACCACATCCAACAGACGTATTACAGTCGCGTGCGGCGGTATCATGTATGTAAGCCGTTTCTGTAACCCATCATTACAACGAAAATCGCCGTAAGAAAAATCACGATTTCGGGAGAATAGGGGTTCCCGGCCAGATTTCTAGCCCCGCCGTAGCGAACCCGCCCCACCGTCTCGCACAGGAAGTGGGCGGCGCTGTCCCGCGTCTCTCATATGGTCGTAAGCCTGTTGAAATGCGGCGACCGCTTCGGGGTGGGTGACGTCGATAGGTGCGGTTGAGTCGGCAATGATGACTTGCGAGCGGTCGGATGTTGGCAACCGGTCGGTTTGAAGGTACGTGTCTTCCGTGGTTGCGCAGGCGGCGAAAGCTATTGCGAGCGTAGCCACCATGACGCTGATGATCGTGCGGGAAGCTGGCGAGCGTGCTTGAATGGTCTTGGGAAGACATGAAAATCAGCGTCTACCAAGGTAGGCGGCATCGTAAGGAAGTATATGTTTTCCTCGCAGCATCAGTTGCTACCGCGCTCGGGGATTCTGCTCCAATGTTCCTTGGCTAAAATGGGGACAGTGGTTTGTTATCACGGTAGCGGGCCGTCTTCAGGCTTGTGTAATTTGGCTTTATGGAGTTGATTTCATGGACGGTCAAGCCCTGAACGTCAAGTCGCAGGGTCGGATCAGGATCCACCGTCACTCGGTCGGTATTTCCCTCTTCTTGGTCTTCGATGGTTTGGTCCACCGCTGGGGCCGGAAATGCTTCAGGCTCTGGTTCGATAAACTCCCATATGCCGACCACCTGAGATCCCTCTTGGTCGTCGTCGTCGTCGTATCTAGTGTAGATTCCAATTTCCACGTCGATGCTAGGCGGGACAGCGAAATTGTCCACTCTGCTGGCATGATTGAACAAGACGACGTTTTCGCCTGGTGGGTCGGTTTGCGACGAACGAAAAAATATACCGTCGATTCTGGTTTTCGCCTTATGTGCAAGGTATTCGGCTATTACCTGAGTCGCGATATATTCTGTGGTTTCATCCTCGGGCATGACAGGTTTCGTGAGCTCTTGCGCTAACTGTTTTAGAAATGCGACGCGGTTTGACAGGTCGGCGTATTCTGGGTCGAAGTATCTCTTCTCGATAATAATGTCTTGGAGAAGGGTTAGGTTGAGTAAACGTACGGGCTTGAGCAACTCGAACTTTCCGGTGACTACGTAACTGCCTGCGGGGGGTCGGATCTCGGCAATGCAAGTGTCGTAGTCTAGCGCTCCATAGAAAACTGGGATTCCGGCAGCGTTCATGCGGCCGGCCGGTGTAATTCCCGGCGGTGGCGGTCCCATCTCTGAGGCGGGATTTGCGAGTATCGTCTGGAGCTGACTTTGTGATCCGGCCCTGCGGGCGCGCCAGATGATCGTGGGTTCGCCATCGTTGCCGATGACTTGCAACACCGACTCTCCCGCCGCAGTTCGTAGACTGTCCAATTCCATGAAGAGGCGGTCAAGGGCAGATTCTACCTCGGTGTTGAAAAACCGAGCTTGGTGCTGAATCGAACTGGGTACGTTGTCCCAGATGTTCCAAAATGGGCCCGCGTCGGGCCCGCGTTCCTCGTATCGGGCTTCATATTGGTAAGGGTGTTCGCCACCATGACGAACTATGCTGTACGCGTAAACATCGGACAGATGTTGCACGACATCATCTGCTATCTCTTGGCCAAGGCCGGCAATCTCGGCGACTAGGTCACTGGGTGAGCATCCTCTGCGCTCCCAGTGCCGTCCAAATGTGAAGGCGTAGCGTTCACCTGCGCTTACGGGATAATCAGGCGTCAGTTGGAAATGTCGCTCGACCACCTGATGAATTTGTTCGGCTAGTTCGTCCAATGCGAACGTGTGGCGGCGCTCGTAGCAATATGAGCATATTCGAAATTGCCCATCGCCGAGGAGCTGGTTTGCGAGGTACGTGTCCGTCACACATCTGTGGCATACATGCTTGGTTTGGTGGTTTTCCATGGATTTGCCTTATACGGGTAGTCGGGATGGGGTTACCTTACGGGATCAGTGATCTGCGCCGGGGTTTGGTTTTGTCGCCAACTAGTCGACGGTTAGTTAGGGTTGTCTCGGCGCGGTTGCGATTGCAGGGGGGGCGGTGGTTTTGGGATAATCCCCGAAATCAGTCAAACTCAATGTTGAGTCACTGCTAACGCCTAATGGTTCGCAAAACTGTTGTAGGGTGTTTTCAGCTTCTCGTGGACGTAGACCTCGAACACTGCTTGTTGGTGAGGGTGCTCTACCTCGACAACTCGAACTTGCATCTTCTTGACCCGTTCTACTGCCTCCTGCCAGAGTTCAATCTTCTGGGAGGGATTTTCGTTTAGCTTCCGCGCCAATTCCTTGCTGAAAAGGTCATGCTGCGTGGGGTGAAGCTTTTTGAAATGTTCCTTGGCAAGGATGAGTGCGAAGGTAGCCTTGGATTGCTTATGCGAACCTGGTTTCTGTCCGTGGCCGAGGACCCGATCAGCCATCTGGTCTGTTCTGCCTACGTAAAGGGCATTGTCGTCCTCATTTAGGACGTATATTCCCTTGTCTGAAGGGACCCTACGCTTAATTTCCTTGCGGAGGGCTGTACGTTCCGATCTGGTGCTCATTTTTATCGGACAGGAATTTGCGAGCTGGCCCAGAAGGTTTCGAAACTTACTTATTGGGTCAGTGTGGTCTTGGAATACTGCTGTCTGGGTCTTCATCGGCGGTACATTCCAAAATTGCCGTCGGTTGATGGGACCGGAACCGGTGCGGGGATCAAAGGAACCTGGTGATCAAGGTGCCGAGGGCGTCGCTCTCAGTGAGGCGATTGAGCTGGTTGTGGAACTCGAACTTTTCAAGGATGTCCTGGACGTTGGTGGAGTAGCCGTCCAGGTATGCCTCGAAATCTGCGCGGAGCGACTGCTGTGAGGTGCGTGCCGCTAAGTCTCGCATGGTGAATGGTGAGGTGTTGTAGAAGGCGTGCCCGGCTGCCTGATGGAGGACCCCTTCTTGGTCGGTTATGTCGGCGTCGTCAAGCCACCGTTTTTTCTCCCAGGACTTTCTGCTTGCTGGGTTCCAGCACGGCGTCGAGGCACCGCAGGACGGTCATGGGAAGGATGACGTCGCGGTACTTGCCGCGGACATAGAGGTCTCTGAGTACGTCGTCGGATACTGACCAGATGAAGTTGGAAATACGGGTTAGTTGGGTGTCCTGCATGGGAAGCTCCGATTGGAGGTTACGGACTGGATTGTATCAAGAGCATGGCGGTGATGCTGGATCAATGAGGGTTGGGATTGTTGCCCATTCTGCTTGTGCTGCGCTAAGGGCTTGGTGGCATATGGTGCTGGTCAGAGCCGTCATTCGTCCACAATCGGTGAAATGGAGGTGGGTTATGAGCCGTAAGGATGACATAGATAACCATGCCAACCAGATGAATCCAATGTAAACGGCGGCGGTAAAGTGGGCCACGTGGGCGGCTCGATCGTCGACACCCCAGTGGTACGTTTTTGCTCCGCCCTTGATGTCGACGGTCAGCGAAAGCGTCCTAACTAACTGGCCAGCAGAAATGTCATATTCACGGTATGGAGAATATGACTTTGAATCCAAAAGAACAGGCCAGACTTCAGGTCCTGAACAGTTTGCTCGCTGAGCACATGACATTGGACCAGGCAGCGACGCTGATGGGTGTCACCACTCGCCACACCAGGCGCATCCTGGCAGCTTACCGAGATGAGGGAGCCGCCGCCGTGGCTCACGGCCACCGGGGCCGCAAGCCACCCAACGCAACGCCCGATGCCGTGGTGGCCGATGTGATTCGTTTGGCTCGCACTAAGTATGAAGGAGCAAACCACACCCATCTCAGCGAGTTGCTGAGCGAGCGAGAGGGCATCGACATCGGCCGGACCACCCTGCGGCGCATCCTGGTCAACGCCGGGCTGAGCAGTCCGCGGCGAAGGCGTCCGCCCAAACACCGGGTACGCCGCCAGCGCATGCCCCGGCAAGGCATGCTGATCCAGATGGACGGCAGTCACCACCCGTGGCTGGGGGACCAGGCGCCGCCGTTCGCGCTGCTGATCGCAGTGGACGATGCCACCGGTACGGTGGTTGACGCCCTCTTCTGCGAGCAGGAGGACGCCCACAGCTACTTCGTGCTGATCCAGGGTCTCGTGCAGCATCTCGGCGCACCGGTCGCCCTCTACACCGACCGGCACGGGGTCTGCAGGCACACGCCCGGCTCCGGCTTCCCTGGGATGCCGACCCAGTTCAGGCGGGCCATGGAGGAACTGGGGATACAGATGATTTTCGCCATGTCGCCCCAGGCGAAGGGTCGGGTGGAGCGAACGGCGGGAACCTTTCAGGACAGGCTGGTAACTGAACTCCGGCTGGCAGGGGCAAGCAACATCGGGGCAGCCAACAGCGTGTTGGAGCAGTTCCTGCCGCGATTCAACCGGCGCTTCCAGGTCCCGCCGCACCACCCTGAGCCGGCATTCCGGTCTCTGGACCCGGAGCTGTACCTGGACCAGATTCTGTGCTTCAAACACCGCAGAAAGGTGGCCAAGGACAACACGGTGAGATTCCAGCTGCATACCCTGCAGTTGTTGCCTGGTCCAGAACGCCCCAGCTATGCCGGGGCGGCGGTGGAGGTCCTGGAAGGACTGGATGGCCGGCTCGCGGTGCGGCACGAAGGGCACATTATTGCTTCCCAGGAAGCGCCACCCAGTCCAGTATTTCTCCGAAACGGCCACGGGCGTTTCCCAAGTCTTACTGTCCTGCCATCCGGCGCCAACGGCCTGGGCGAACACTGGACAGCGGCTCTCGAACCGCTGGACTCAAGGGCAACGGACGAGAACGGCCACGGTATGATCACTGACGGCGTGGCCAGAGCCGACAAGCCCGCAGCCACCTCCGCGCGCAAGCCGACTTTCCTCCAGAGGGAGCGATGGAAGGCGATTCAGAAAGCCAGGCGAAAGGGGATATCGCTTCGAGCAATCGAGCGGGAATTGGGAATCCACCGGGGCACCATCAGGAGATACCTGGATGCCGAGGGGCCTCCAACGCGACAATCCCGGGCGGCTCCCACGGCGTCATCATCTGATACCATCGCGGCATAACCGAGTGACATTTCTGCTGAACACTTGACCGGACATTTTCCCTGGCCTTCGACACCCTTGACAGCCGGTGCCGCAGGTAAGTGTCTGTGAACAGCGCCGTAACCATCCTTAGCGCCCTATGCGCCAAGAACCTTTTGGTTCCAACTCGGGGATACGTTCAGGAAGATAAAGTCTACCTTGAGCTGCGTCGGCAAACCATTCAATCCACCTCTCGATGAAATCGTTTTCGTGCCCTTGGTCGATGGGCGTAAACGGCCATACAACTCGGCAGTCTCTCGCGGCGTCCTTGAGGGCTAGAAAGGTACCGTGATCTGGCCTGAATGCTGAAAGAACTATCCGGCCGCTTCCGATGGTGGGGGGGTAAGCCATGAAGGCTGTTTCGAACCAACGAAAAACCCCCTCATCTTGCGCATCGCAATACCATAGCGAATGAAAGCGACCAGCATATCCATCCCTCCCCGGCGGCACTTCAACGCCTATTTTTGCGTATGCAATTATTTCGAAAGGGGCACTCGTACCTGGAGACAGCGTTGTAGCCTGCATTATGTGCCCCAACGTCAAAATAGCACCGTTCAGACGCCATTCCTTTCCAATGGGGCTCGTCGATGGTCGCACCAAAGATGCATTGACTCTGATTTGGTTGTCCACACTCTGGTAGAGACGTTCCAACGCTAGGTCAGCCACTTCGTACAATCCAGACCGTCGTTCCTGTTCTACTCGGGCTGCGGATAGTTGGCGCTCTTCTTCTGACTTTCCCCGCACCGCTAGCGCGTTAGCTGCCTGAAGACGTGATGCTGCCGGAGAGGTCAAGTGAGTGCTCGCTTGCAACCTCGCTAACAGGTTCTGTGGAGACGGTCTAGCCTGCGCCGCTTTGTAGAGGCACTCTTCAACCAAAGATTGTAATCTGGTTGGTATACCGGACACGGGCCTTACGCAGTCCTCGAGATGCTGACGTCTGTAATCAGGTCCTGTAAATGGGTGTTCTCCAGTCAGAAGTTCGTAGGCGACCACTCCAAGGGCATACACATCTGTCGCGTTGACGGCCGTCTCTCCTCGCCATTGTTCAGGCGCAGCGTAGGCAGGCGTTTTTGCGAACTTCATTGTGTCCGGCGCAGTGGTGGCTTCAGCGTATCGTGCGATGCCGAAGTCGGCTAAGCACCACCGTCCATATAACCGCAGGATGTTTTTCGGCTTGATGTCACGGTGTACTACCCGCCTTTCAAGTGCTACCAGAGCTGTGGACACATCCGTGAGCACGGTCACAGCGTCAGCGATGCCAAGCCGACCGCCCCTCTCTTTGAGGTAGTCCCATAAGGACTGGTCTGCGTGAGGCATGACCAAAACCCAATAGTCGCTCCACTCTCCCGTTTCGATGACTGGCACTATGTTGGGGACGTCATCCAACTCCTCAAACAATAGCTCCCGTTGGGCACCGGGTGCTTTGGGTATGAGCTTGACCACAGCCGGATCGCCGTCCTCGGATTGAGCTCGGTAAACCTTGGCAAAGCCGCCGGCGTCAAGCTGCTCTCCGACAATCCATTTCTGTCCCAGATTGACTACGTCAGGTATATTCATTTTGTTCACGCCGTTGGCGTCGCGAAACCGGCCGTGGTCCTGGATGTCAACTGCCATGATCAGGCCACGCCTATGACGTCACGGTCTTTCACTCCTTCTATTGCACCGCCATTCTCCTCAACCGCGACCCGGACCATTTGGATTACTTCGTCCAAGAACTCTTGGTTGCGCACATCCATGGCAGATGATATGGACGGAGCTGCCTCATCGTAAATTCGTATCATGCGGACCGCTCGGTCGCGGCTGGACCCTCTTCCACTGAACCCAAAAGCGGTCTGCCATCCTGTCCGCTGACTGGTAATCAGACGCTGTTCCGCCAACTTGTGAATCTCATCGAACACCTGCTGGCTTATTTTGCTGATCGCCGTTTCACGTTCGTTGTCATCCTTGGGATAACTGGTCCAACCGGCAGGATTATTGAGCCACAGGGAGATGCAGACCTGTAACTCTCGGACCAGGTCGGCAACTGGGCGCAGGCCGTTATATTCGTTGTCCCACCAGTTGGCGATGCGCCGGCACAGCGCTTTCACACGAGCCCAGTGTTCTCGGGGACCTTCGTAATAGTTCAAGCCCAGTCTACCCTTCCAAGGATTTTTGAACCCATCGGTGGCATCCCGCAGGACGAGTTCCAACCGAGAGATGCTGTATATGGGCGCAGCTGCCACCGGTTCAATCGGTTCGGCTGACTCCTGCATCCGGTCCAGCAACCCGCGAAGCTGGTCAACGAACCCCTGTGAAATTCTGTCGGTGGGTCTGTCCAGTCCGCCCAGATAGAAATTCCCACCTTCCAGTTGACGTTCCAACACCCCTGCCACAGGTGCGCCCAGCGAGTCGCGCAAGCTTAGCACTGCATTGCCCATTGAAGCGCGAACGTGGTTGACCTTCTGTTCGTCGGTAAGGAGGTTGTCCCCTTTAACTTGGTCGAAGTGGGTGAAAGCGACGGCAACCTTACGCCCGTGCCCGCTGCTGCCGGCAGACCGGAGCAACTCCAGCGGTGCGGCTTGCATCGGGGACTCCGCATTGTCCACCAGCAAGATCATTTCCACGTCCCGAAACCTCTCAGTCACTTTGGTGGATATGCTGTTTGCTTCTCTTGCGGAGTGCCCCAGACCCTCGCCATCCAGGAACACCAGCTGTCTTTCCGGGTCCCGCAACTGGTCGGAGGAGGGCACAAACGGACCTTTTGCGCGGATGCCGTCAACCAGAGGGGTAAGCAGCTTGCCGAACTGGTTGCCGTGATTGCCGGTAAACCACCGAACCTGTTGAAGGAAGGCGCCACGTTCAGCCTGAGGTTTTCGGAATTGCCATCGTATCGGCCACCCAGTCGGGGTGTACTCAAAGTTCCCCGCATCGATGGTCCCAGAGCGGCTTTGGATGATATCCATGATGCCAAACGACAACTCCACAAATTCTTCGTTCTCGTAGAGGCGATCCGTGAACATCTCCAGCCACTCCTGCCGCCGGTACATGTTCCTATTCTCTTCGTAGGCTCCATGTTCTGGCGCCAATTGCTCTTTTGTCGCTTCCACAATCTGCCTGATCTGGGCCACGTACTCGACCAGGCGGCGGTTGTTGATGTCCAACTCCTCCCCTGCGACCGTCTCTTCCTCCGGCAAGGTATCGTCATCGGTCTCATCATCGCCGAACAGGCTGGTTAAGCCTTCTTGCGGACCCGTTTGCTGCCAGCCACCTAGGATGTAGGAGAGCCTGAATCTCTGTTCACGATGTTCAAGCAAGGCGCTAGCCACCCCTGCGTTATCTTGTCCCCGAATCACGGCGACGCAGGCGTCCTCCAAGCATTCGTCTACAGCGCACCGGACTTCGTGCTCAGGTTTAAATGTGATCACCGCGTCGTAGTATTCTGCCCGAGGATCCGACACGATCTCGATTTCGGCCGTTGTTGTTTTGGCGGTAGAAGTAGAGGGGAATCGGTCTCGTTTGTGGTCGGAACCGATCAGCTGCCGCAGTAGTGTGGTTTTACCTGCGCCGGTCGAACCGACCAGCATTATCCTGGCGTATCCCTGGTCACGGGTTGGTAGCTGCATGACCTCCTCGCGCAGATGGCGAGGGTCGATTTTTCCAACCTCTATTCCGTCAAAGAAAGCGGCAACGACGTTACTGTTGAAATGCCGACCAGCGTCGCCAAGGCGGTCGAGACTCCACCATGACTGATCCGCCAGTAACTCATTCAGTTGGTCCACCAGCCGTTGCGCTTCGTCAGGATCGGCTGTGCCAAGCCCTCGACGCACCTTCAATCCCAGCTTGCCGCGAGCATCGGTGCGGAGCGGATGACTGAACGTCACGCTCCAGCCGGGCCGGCTGTTGGATCGGGTTCTGGTTGCCCGGTAACTTCTGGTCGTCATTATTTCTCCCGGAGACGGCGCCGTGTTTCGCGTTTGTTATAAGTCGATAAGTGAGTTGTTCGCCGTTGTTCTGACAGAGATTACAGCATCGGATAAGCCCTGTCAATAGTTATCAGGAACAACGCAGAACAACACATCCAATCATCAAACGTCATGCGTATCAATGCCTTCGGCCAACTGGCGCGTCGCGTGGCCAGCGGTGCGGAGATCCTGCAGATCTTTGCCCACGATTGCTCACCGGTTCAATGCCGGGGAGTAGCGTCAAGGCTGAGGTGCAAACACCAGATCCGGCACCACAACTTCCCAAGCATCGCTGCGCAGTCCCTGCCGGTACTCGGGCTCCGAACGTTCCTTATCCCAGGAGACGATGGCCAGAACATTGGCGTGGGCTTTGGCCGCGCCAGGCCGGGCACTGAAGCCGCGGGCGAGCTGGCCCACCACCATCCCGTTGTCGTCCAGAAGTTCCCAGCGGTCGGCATCCATCCTTGCCTGCAGACGGTCGCCGGGTTTGAGCGCCGCAATGGCCTGATGCACCGGATGGGTCGGGTCCCTGTACCCGGCGAAGCTCAGGAACACGTTACGCAGGCTGAGCCGCCGGTACCGCCGGAAGACCACTGGTGGCGTCTCCGGAAGGTTCAACGGTGCGTCGCGCCAGACCGCAGGAACGTCGCGTAGTGCATCCAGGAACGGATTTGTTCCCGGCAGGTGAGCCAGGGTGAGGGTTTGCTTGGCCCGGGTCATGGCCACGTAATAGAGCCGTCGAGGGGCGTCCGTGTCCTCAGCCTGCTCAACGCGATTCCAGCCGCCGTTCAGCACCACCACATGATCGAACTCCAGGCCCTTGGCGCGGTGGGCGGTGAGCAAGAGCAATCCCCGTTGTTGGCGGCGTATCTCACGCCTCCCACGGCGCCGCGCATCATCTCTAACCGGCTCGCGGACTAGACCGATGGCCTGCCCCATGGCCACGGCCCCTGCCGGCATCCGCTGGCCACCCTGTTGACCGCGGGGATGGTGTTGGACGACGTTGTCCAAGTCGAGTGTGCCGCCGGCTGTGGCCACTGGCTTTACTCGGACCGGGTCCCTGTGGAATGCCCGTGCCATTGGCCGGCGGCGAGGGCGACCAGGGTAGGTTTGGGACTGGGGTTGTGCGGAGTAGCTACTGACAGCTTCGCTGCTGGCCTCTCCCGCAGCAGAAAGGACTTGGTACTCCGGACATGAAGAAGGCGTTTTTCTTGTCGTCGTGAGTGCAGCGTTCGGGGGAGCATATCGGTTTGGTGTCGCCCTGATTTTGGGACAACAGCTGTGCGAGGAGTTCTCTTCCGCCGGCGATTGAGCAGATGAAGCGGGCGGCCTTGCGTTGAGTGGCCCAGCCGCCGGAATATGCTACTTGGGATAGGCTGAAGCCGAATTGAAGCAGGTCAAGGATCACGCCGGCCTTGGGGGGAGTCTCCTGCGTACGTGCCTTGAAGTCCCGCGGATGAGCACGCTTTACCCCCAATCCACCGAAAAGATGAGTGTCGCGGTGTGCTGAAGGGGTAAGAAAGTGCTCCTGTGCATCTGGGATAATGGCTTTTGAAACAGGAAACCGTCCCCAGGCCAGGAGCACCCAAAAGATGCTAGCAGATGACCACCCCGACCGCATCCAAATCGCCTTTGACGACCACCGCCTGGTGGCCAATGCTGGGCTGATCCTGCCAGCCACGCTGGGCCGGCATCTGGGCCGGCCCGAACTGGTTGACCGGCACCTGGACCTGGGTCGCGCCCCCGGCCGAGCCAACACCGGCGACAAGGTGATGACGCTGGTGGCTTCTGCTCTGGCCGGAGGAGACTGCATCGACGACGCCGACGTGCTGCGCACCGGCGGGACGGCTAGCGCCATCGGCTGCGTAGTCAAGGCGCCATCCACCCTGGGGACCTTCCTGCGCAGTTTCCGGTGGGGCCAGGTCCGCCAACTGGATCGGGTCAGCCGGGAGCTGCTGGCCCGGGCCTGGTCGGCTGGGGCCGGACCCGGCGACGGGCCGTTGACCATCGACCTGGACTCCACCATCTGCGAGACATACGGTCTGGCCAAGGAGGGGGCGCGCGACCACGGCTACACCGGCCAGCGAGGCTATCACCCGCTGCTGGCCGTGGCCGCCGGAACCGGCGACGTGCTGATGGCTCGGCTGCGCAAGGGCCGCGCCAATACCGTTCGGGGCGCCGCTCACTTTCTACGCGAGACGGTGGGGCGGGTACGCTACGCTGGGGCCAGGGGACAACTCACGGTGCGGGCTGACAGCGGCTTCTACACCCACGCCATCGTCGCCGTCTGCCGCAAGATGGATGTGCGCTACTCCATCACCGTCCGCCAGCAAGCCCGCCTGCGGAATATCATCGAGGCCATACCCGAGACTGACTGGACGCCGATTCCCTACTGGATGGACGGCGCCGCCGACGTGGCGGAGACCACCTACGCCCCCTTCCAGGATGAGCCCGACGCCGCACCGGTGCGGCTCATCGTCCGGCGGGTGCAGCCCACGCCCGGCTCCCAGCTGGCCCTCTTCGCCAGCTACCGCTATCACGGCTTCATCACCGACCGAGACGGGGACACCCTGGAACTGGAGGCCGACCATCGGCGCCACGCCGAGATCGAGAACGCCATCCGAGACCTCAAGTACGGCGTCGGGCTCAACCATCTCCCCTCAGGCCGCTTCGCCGCCAACGGCGCCTGGCTGGCGGTGCAGGTGATGGCGCACAACCTGGCCCGCTGGACCGCGCGCATCGGTCTGGGTGAGCAACTGGTAACCACCAAGACCCTCCGACGACGCTTCTTCTCCCTCGCCGGACGGCTCACCCGCTCGGCGCGCCGCCTCACTTTGCATCTTCCCCAGCGCTGGCCCTGGAAAAACCAGTTCAGTCGCGCCTTGGCTCGATTGCGAGCAATTCCACTCCCAGCCTGACGGCGGCCGTCTGCCACTGACCCGCCATCCGGCCATCTGACCGTTCCCGCCAACTCGCGCCAACCCAGCCCGTAAAGGGCACTCCTTGCCCACCGCATCTCGAATTACGCCCGCCATGGCCACTGCGGGCCGCCATCATCGTGTCTGGGTGCCTACTTCACGCCGCCCTCATCCCCATCTATTGGAACTTGGCCTAGCCTGTTCGCCCTCCCTTGCCCATCAACCCTAGTGTCAACTCCAGCGTACATCGCTTCGGTGGATTCGGGCTAAAGAGACAATCACCCTCGTACTGGCGGTTGCGTTTGTGAGCGTTTGCTTTGCTGAGGCGTTCGGCCCAATAAACCCTGCAGGTCTTGGCCCTGTTGTTTCCCCCTATGTAGCCGGGTTGGCTCGTGTTGGTGCCTGAACTACCCAGTCGCTCTCTCCAGACAGTGCGCTGAAAGTCATCCATGTTCGCTGGGTCGAGTTTGGCGAACTCCAGGTAAACGAGAGGGCTAAAGTTGTCTAGGGCCCAGGCTTGGCACCAACGCTGGTCCTCGGTAAGTGTTTGGTCTGCCTCTGTGAGCGGCGTGGGATCTGTTGGTGTTGAGCTGAGTGGAGGTTGACCAGGCCGTCTGTCGGGCTCTAGGCGGAGCGTCGGATATGGAACGTCGGAGATATGAGAGGTAGCCTGTATCGCGGGTATTGCCTGCTCTATTCGCGTTGGAGACGGTGTGGTGTTGGCGGCATCCTCGGCGTCGAAGAAGTTGCACGGGATTGTCAGGGTGGCTGCGATTGCTACTGTAGCTACGCCGATTTTGCACAGGAGGTTCATGGGAGTGGGACACCTTGGCTCCGGGTTTTGGGAACCGGTTAGGTTGGCTGGAGGGTGGACTTTTTGATTGTAGTGAAACGCGATCCTCTTACTTTGCGGTCTGGAACAAGAATCCTGGTTCCTCTGCGGCGTTGTTCACGCGAGACGTATTCAGAAGGCTCGATCAATTCCAGCAGGCATTGGTCTTTTGACTCCCGGCGTACGGTGGGTCTGTGTCGTCAACGCCGACTGAAAGATGCGCTATGAAGGCCGGTTTCGGGTCTCGGATGACTGTGAGTCGTCCAAATTCTGAAAACGCTAAGGCTGAAACTGATTGACGCGTGTTACCCTCGACAAATGACCCCAAAGATAGGCTCGAACAACGACACTGTAGTTTCCCTGCAAGTCCTCCCTGATTGGGTTGAACAGGATTCAACATGGCTGACAGCTTACTCACCGACTACTTCCTCTCCGACGGCATCAAAGCTACGCCTGAGTGGCACACATCGGTCGCTTCTGAGTTGGAGTTCGAGGCATTCCGGAACGGAGTCAGGCAGCGTTACCACGCTTTGTCGCAAGCTCAGGACCCTGTTGAAGCAGTAACCGAGCAGGAACTGATCCGTCCGGTTCTGGAACTGCTGGGATGGACCGATTACCTGCCACAGCAGGGTGCTTCCCGAAGCGAAGACATTCCGGATCTCCTGCTGTTTCCTGATGGTGTCACCAAGGAACGGGCCATTACTAGAGCCAGCGCGGAAGAGCGTTACCGCGATGCTGTTGTGGTGGAAGAGAGCAAGCGGTTACGTCTGCCCCTGGACGCTCGCGGCCAGGACGGGCGGCGCCGGGCCACGACGCCCCATGATCAGATAGTCAGGTATCTGACGACTGCCGATGTCGTGTCGGAGGGCCACATCAGGTGGGGGGTTCTGACCAACGGCGGCGTGTGGCGTCTCTACGATTACCGTGCCCGTCCCCGGGCCACCGGCTACTTTGAGGCCAACCTCGGGGAGATATTGGAGTCCGGCGATACCGACCGCCTCCGCACCTTCTACCTGTTGTTCCGCCGCGACTCATTCGAAGCGCAGGAGGGTGCCACGGTCAGCTTTCTGGAAACGGCGCTGGCCGAGGGGCGGCGTTACGAACAGCAGGTGGCCCAGGATCTGTCCGCCGTGGTTTTTGAACGGGCTTTTCCGAGGTTGGTCCAGGCGCTGGCGGAGCAAACGCAGTTGGAGCTGGCGGAACTCCGCGGGCCGGCGCTTATCCTGCTATATCGATTGTTCTTCGTGCTCTACGCCGAGGACCTGGGCTTGCTTCCGGTCAACGATTCCCGGTATGAAGATTACGGACTTCGGAAGAAGGTTCGCGACGACATTGCGCGCCGAATGGCAGACGGCTCCGCGTTCTCGGCTCGAGCGACGAACTACTATGACCACCTGATGATACTGGGCCAGCTCATCGACCAGGGCGACGCGGCCATCGGCCTGCCTCCCTACAACGGTGGCCTGTTCAACGACGCGGCCGCTCCGCTGTTGGCCAATGTCCGTCTACCCGATGCCGCGATTGCCCCGATAATCTACGACCTGAGCCACACCGAGACACCCGAGGGACGGCGCTTCGTCAACTATCGAGATATGTCGGTCCAGCAGTTGGGCTCCATCTACGAGCGTCTGCTGGAGCGTGAACCGGTTTGGGACGACGATGGCAACGTCGTCGCACGCCCCAACAGCTACGCCCGCAAGGACAGCGGCAGCTTCTTCACGCCTCAGGAACTGGTCGATCTGATTGTGGACCGGACCCTGAAGCCCTTGGCAGAGGAGCGACTGGCGGCTTTCGTGGCTAAGTCGGCTGAGTTGGCTGGCGACCCCAGATCTAAAGCCGAGCGCTATACCGAGTTGCTGCAGCTGGACCCCGCCGAGGCGGTACTGGACCTTAAGGTGCTCGATCCGGCCATGGGCAGCGGCCACTTCCTGGTCACCGCTGTCGATTTTCTGTCGGACTATATCGCCGAAATGGTGGAGCACGCGCCCGGGGTCCCGGAGTGGCTCGATGGCGACTACGTATCGCCTCTCGTGGAGCGGGTGGCCGGAATCCGTCAGGACATCGCCCAGCGGGCCCAGGCAGCGAACTGGGTGATGGACCAGGCGAAACTCACTGACCAGGCCATCATCCGGCGCATGGTGCTCAAGCGCTGCATCTACGGGACGGACAAAAACTCCCTGACCGTGGAACTGGCTAAGGTGTCGCTCTGGCTGCACAGCTTCACCGTCGGCGCGCCGCTGTCCTTCCTCGACCACCACCTGCGTTGCGGCGACTCCTTGATCGGCCTTCGGGTGATGGAAGCCACTGCGGAGTTGAATCGTCTGGGTCGTCTGTTCGCCAGTTTGGCCATACCCGAAGCGGAAGCTGCCACGGGCAGGATGGAGCTTATCGAGGAGATGCCCGACGCCGACATCGCGGAGGTCCGGCAGTCTGCCACTCTGTTCCAGGAAGTAGAGGATACTACAGCGGACCTCCGCAGCCTGCTGGACCTCCTAACCGGCTTGCGCTGGCTGACTGCCGGCATGAAGCAGCGGGAGCGCCAAGCCTTCGAGTCGCAGCTGGTTAACACCCTCGCTGAGCAGCCGGACGAAGCATACAGCCTGCTGGCTCAGGGAATGTTTACGGATGGGAGCCTCCCAGAGTCAGCGTTCACCGACCTTTGGAATAAAGCCAGGTCCGTTGCGGAGCGTGAAGGGTTCCTGTACTGGGAAGCGGCGTTCCCCGGCGTCTGGCACAGCTGGCAGAGTGCGCATCCCCAGGGTGGGTTCGACGCCGTCATCGGCAACCCGCCCTGGGACCGGATCAAGCTGCAGGAGGTGGAGTGGTTCGCCACCCGCGCACCAGAGTTGGCCCACGCTCCGACCGCCGCCGCCCGGAAAAGCGGCGTAGACCGGTTGCGCGCCAGCGGGTCTCCTCTGGCGTCCGAGTTCGACGCGGCGAAGGAACGGGCGGACGCCCTGGGCAATATGGTCCGCGCGTCCGGGCACTATCCCCTGCTCCGCGGCGGCGACATCAACCTGTACTCGCTGTTTGTTGAACGCGCCATGGGGTTGGTCAACCCAAGCGGTATCGTGGGGCTGCTAACGCCGTCGGGCATCTACGCCGACAAAACCGCCGCTAACTTCTTCAAGTCAGTTTCCACCAGCGGACGGGTGGGTGGTATTTACGACTTCGAGAACCGGAAGATATTCTTCAAGGACATTCACGCTTCCTTCAAGTTCTGTGCCCTGATATTCGGCGGTGAGGAGCGGCGGTTTGACGAGACCGAGTGCGCCTTCTTCTTGCACGATTCCAAAACCATTGAAGATCCGGACCGCTGTTTCACGCTGGCCCCCGCGGACTTCGACCTGGTGAATCCCAACACTGGCACCGCTCCGGTCTTCCGTACTCGGCGAGATGCCGAGATCACGCGCCGCATCTATGAGCAGCACCCGGTTCTGGTGGACCGGTCGGGCGGCGGAGAACGAAGGGCGTGGCCGGTGCGTTACCACACGATGTTCCACATGACCAACGACTCATACCTGTTCCGCACTGCGGCGCAGATGGACAACGAGGGCTTCTACCGTGTCGAAGGTAACCATTGGAAGAAGGGGGAGGAGCTGTATCTGCCCCTGTATGAGGGCAAGATGGTGCAGGCGTTCGACCACCGAGCCGCGAGTGTGGTTGTGAATCCGCAAAACCTGAACCGGCCGGCTCAACCGCGGGAGGCAAGTCTCGCCGAACATGCTAATAAAGGTTGGTTACCGGAACCGCAGTTCTGGGTTCCGCAGGCCAATTGCGGGTGGAGCCCGGAAGCGGCGTGGATCTTGGGATTCAAAGAAATCACCGCTCCGACTAATGCGAGGACGTTTATCGCTGCGCTGTTTCCAACGGTCGGATTCGGAAATAAGGTACCGATCCTCAAACCTGAAACGGCGGAACGAGATGAATGGTTGCTGGCTGCCAATTTCAACTCGATGGTTTTTGACTTCGTAACTCGACAGAAGGTGCAGGGTCAGACGCTCAACTTGTTCATCATCGAACAACTCCCGGTGATTGCACCCGATGACTACGGTATGCGGTTGGGCAGCGCCACGGCTCGCGACCTTGTACGTGACCACGTTCTCCGGCTCACCTACACCGCTGACGACATGGAGCCCTTAGCTCGCGACCTCGGTTACAACGGTCCTCCATTTGTTTGGAACGAAGAAGAGCGGCGACACCTGCGCGCCCGACTGGATGCTCTGTATTTCCATCTGTATGGCCTTTCACGTGATGACGCCGACTACATATTGAGTACGTTCCCCATCGTGCAAAGGGAAGACGAGGCCGCGTTCGGCACTTACCGAACCCGCAGTCTTATCTTGGCTTACATGAATGCATTGGCTGCGGGAGATACGGATACCATGGTGGCGGGGTAATGATCGAGGACAAACCGGTAAATATGGTTGACGCGGGACAGCTTCACCGGCACTGGCTGCGGTCACCCTGAATACCTACCTGGTGCCGGCGTCCGCTGGCCAGCGCGATGGTTTTACGACGTTGTCCACGTCGAGTGCGCGGTCAGGTGTGGTCAAGGGCTTTACTCGGATGGTGGCTCGTTGGAGTGTCCGTGCCACTGGCCGCGCGAGAAATCTGTGCAGCTCGCTTGTACGCTGCAGCTGTACCTCGGCTAAGACGATGTGCTGACCTGCCACGGGGATGCAATCTGTTCTGCCCCTCGATGTCCATATCGCAGCCACTGATTTGCAATTCGGCTTTGTGTCGCTCTGCCGTCGTGGAGGCGGTCGTTCCTGCCTTCTGCTATCCAGTAAAAAGAGCGGCTCGATTGAGCTGCCCATGGTGGGTTGTTTTGTCCTGTCGTTGGGCATCTAAACGCGACTAAAAGCTGCGCGATAACTCGCATTATCGCGCGCCGAACGGATGTGCGTCAACGGACACTGCAGACCCATTTTCCGGCTTCCCGAGGGCCGCGAAACAACCCCACGCAACGAATATTACGCATACACGCCTCGCGGGAGCGTGCGTGGCCTTCCGTAACCGCACCTCCGGCCGCGGCCGCGCCTCCAGTGGTGGATCGATTGGTATCCAATGCCATGGTATCCATACCACTCCATTGCAATGGATAGCAGTGGTATCCAATGCTATGGTATCCAATGGAGTGCAATCCATTCCATGGCAGGCCAATCGATACCATTCTGCGCCGGGGCAACGGCGGGTGAAGGAGAGGGACCGGGGAGTCCGGGGGCGCTTTCACTACAATTCCGGTAAGAGCACAAATCAACCGGAGGTGAGAGCATGCCCAAGTGCGCCGTCTGCGGCGTGGCACTGGAGCCGCCCGTCCGCACACCCCACACCGTCTACGTGAAGAAGATTTACCGCGTCGCCGGCCAGGACTACTGCCGCCACCACATCATCAGGGCCGCCGTGGCCGCCGGCGTCGTTACGGAAGTGCCGGCTGGTGGCGGCTCTAACACCGTGTTTATCTACTCGCGGGAGTGATGTGGCCGCTTGCTATGTCGGTGCTGCCTTTGCGTTGCAATGAACCAACTTCGAGGGCGGAACTAGCACATGGTCGGCGTATCCGCCAACGGAGTGATCTTGGGCGGTAATCAGGGCAATCGCGTCTTATCCGAGGAGTACTTTTAGCAGGTAGTGCTCATCCCAGCCGGCGTTGAGGCGTTTGCCTTGGATGCCCACTTTCAGGGTGTGCTCGTTTTTCAGCAAGTTGTGGGAGATCTGACGCAGCGTGGCCAGATTCTGCGGCCCGTGGTCCTTGCGCACTCGGCACTGGTCTTCTCGAAAGGTTACATCCAAAGTCCAGTGCAGTGAGTTCTCGATGCTCCAATGGCTCCTGACGGCAGCCAGCAGTTGTCCTGCTGGGGCCGCCCGGCTGCTGATGTAGTAGCGAGGTTGACGGATCGCGCCGGCTGCGGTCTCACGATGGCCGACCACTTTGATGGCGGCCTTCAGTTGGGGCCATTGCCCGTGGGGGTTGATGTAGTCCAGGCAGTCCGTCTCGGTGATGGCCCAGCATTCCCGCCGTTCCACCCGTCCGTATCCCTTGTGTCCCGCGTCAACTATATTTGCCGGTCCTGTTGCCTCATTGAGAAATGTTACCGAAACTTTAGCACTTGGGGTACACTCCAACCAGCGCTAATTCCGGCATTGCAGGGGGTTCCGCCATGGGCTCACCGTCAGTGGCGTAGACCAGCTTTTTGGCCATGATGCCGCGCCACTGCTGCACTCTGCGTTGCAGCGTCCGCAAGTGAGTGTCGCTGAAACGGTCGGGATGGCCGGTGTCAAGGGCGCTGGAAAATAGTGCCGTCATACGGGAAGGTCCTGTGGATGGCGTTCTCCACGCAGGGCCTCCTCCAGTTCGGGCGACAACGGTATGGACTGGGCCACTATTTCGCGGCGTAGATCCGCTCTCAAATTGGCAGCTGTTACCTGGATCCCCTCGATGTGGCCTTGGGCGTACCAGACGTGGCGGTGTCGATCCGCGGATTCGCGCGCGGTCCGATGCACTTGCTTCCGCAGCGTCCACCATGCCCTCGGGATGCCCACGCACAGGACCGGGATGGTGAGCCAGGAGTGCGGGTGTCCAATAGCGGGCAGGACGAAGATGATGGTGGCGAGGGCCGCGGCTTCCGGGGCGAGACGTAGGGCAGTTCTGCCCAGGGCCTTTAGAAGCACCCGGGAAACCCCCCAGATTGCACCGGGCACAGTAGGTGTCACCGGGTGCGGCCTGCCGGTCTGCACAGAGTTTGCAGAGAGCGCCGTCTTTGTCGTTGAGGTGATGGGCCATAGGGACCGTGGGCAGCAGATGAACCCGCTGGGTTCCGCTTGCTGGGACGGGCTCTGCTGCCAATTGGGATGACTTGGAGTATACCCTGCCCCGGGTCAGACCGCGGGCGCGGTCCACGCGTTCCTGGCCGGGATCTTCCGTCACATACCCCGCACGGAAAGGTCGGCAAAAACGCCGAAATGGTCCGACAGGTCGCCGTCCTGATGGACGTTGCTGATTACTCCGAGGGAGTCGGCGGCCAGATCTTGGCTCAACGCGATGTGGTCTATGGTTCTCCGTCCCTGGAAACCCAGGCCCGCGGTGGCGATCGACAGGTTCGGCCCGAGGGCGGACTGTAGCGCTGCGCGGAGGCGGAGCGGCGTTGAACTGCGTTGCCCGATCCGCTGGTTGAAATCTCCCACCACGACGAGGCGTGATTTGGGGGCCCGTTTCAGCAATCCGGCGAGGCCGGCCAGATACTCCTCGTGGTCCTGCCACGTCTTCCGGTTCGAGCGCGGACCCACACGGGAGCGTGACCAGGGAATGCAGACGCCGATGACCGTCACCTCACCAACGCCGGTCCGGGTGACGCCGGACACGAATCGCCCGGGCGGCAGTGATTCATTGCCAACATCATCCACGTCCTCCCAGGGCGCTCTGGACCACAGCAGGACCTTCCGCCTGCCCTCCTGCCCCTTTCGGAAGGGTTGCCCCCAGTTGTCCTGGCCGCAGATGGAGTGGCCATCCTGAGGCAGGGCCAAACGTGCCGTGTCGGTCTCGGTGAGACAGATGATGTCCGCAGCGTGCTGGGCATGCGGCGCTGCAGCTCGTCCGCTTTCCATTTGGGTTCGGCCCATTCGACATTCCAGTTGAGCAGTTTCAGGGGCATGTGGCATCGCCTCCCCGGACGGCGTGGTGATGATGAACGGTACGAAACCGATTTCGTACCGGGACACTGGGATGGCGTTCCAGTTGAGGGTTCGTGTCGTCGGCTGAGTATCGCATCCTACGACAATATCAAAAGCAGCGCATCAGCAGCACATCAAAGGAGTAGAAACAACATGAGAATGTACCCGAGGAAGTTTCCCCCAACCCGCCGCAGAGATCCAAAACGAAGAGCGGAAAGACGAGTTTACGAAGCCCTGGCGGGCAGCGACCGCCAGGGTTTCGTCTATTACGAGTGGCACAAGAGATACGAGCGCATCGAGCTGGACTTCGCCGTCTGGATCGAAGGGCTGGGCCGTTTCGCGCTGCAGGTCAAGGGCGGCCACTACGTGCTCATCGACGGCGAGTGGTACCTGAAGACCCGGACAGGCATCAAGTCTGTCAGGTCTTGCCCGTTGGATGAGACGAAGCTGGCTGCGCTGGACCTGCACGACGACATTGAGGAGTTGGCTGAGACCCGCTACAACCCTTTCGTGGTGCCCGTGCTGGTATTTCCGGACATGGAGCCTGATGAGGCCATCAAAAGCCTGGCCAAGCGCAAAGGCGTGTACGTCATCTGGGGAACCGAACACCTGATGACCGACCTGGAGCAGATCGTCGGCAGCCGCCGGGTGTCCGACACGCTGCCGGCGGAACGCATCGCCGGTGAGGTGTTGGCCGTCACCGACGGGTTGATCCGGCTGAGCCAGGCCGGCGACGCGGTGGCTGGCGACGGAGATGAGGGGGAGGTATCAATCTCTGAGCGGGGGCTACCCGGGGTATTGCGGCTGACGGTGGGCGGAACAACCGTCCTCACGATCCGGTCCAGCGCCGTGCGCTGCCGGTTGGGGGAGCGTATCCGCATTGGGAGGGAGCCCAAAAGGTAGGTGGCCCGCGCTTCGAGTTTCATCCCGAGGGGCGGTATTCACGCACTGAAGGCGCCGGTTGGTCTCAAGGCCACCGGCGCCTTTTCATTTGAAATTACGGGCAGCTCCGCCGGTCACGGTGGCGGCTCGGCCCGTCTCATCTATTCCCATGAATCAAATCCCATGAATCAATTCTGGAGCAAAATCGACATGACCAATGAAACGGGCATCGCGCCCGCCATCCTGAGACTCTACCCGCGGCTGGACGCCGGCCAGCGGGAGCTGATCCGGCGACTGGAGGGACCGGTGCTGGGCATCGCGGGACCCGGCGCCGGCAAGACCCTGTCGGTGGCGCTGCGCGCTGCCAACATCCTGCTGCTGGGCAAAGCCGAACCTGGTGAGCTGCTGCTGTGCACCTACAACGCCGATGCGGCCGGGGAGTTGCGTCAGCGGTTGGACGCAGTGGGCCGGGCGGCAGGATACGACGGCGACCTCCGGCGCACGCGCGTCTGCACCATTCACAGCCTGTGCGGGCGGCTCCTGGCCGCGTATCCGGAGCGGGTGGGCCTGAAGCCGGGCTTCAGCCTGCTGGATAAGGGGGAGCAGTGGCGGTTTCTGTACCAGCGGTTCGACGAGGTCTTCGGACCCGACCTCCGGGACCTGGAGGGCCGGGGCTGGCAGCAGCCCCGCTCGGTGGTGAGCAACGCTCTCAAGTATTTCGACCGGATCTGCGACGAGCTGATCCGGACCCGGGACCTGACCCGCTCGCGCAGCCGGTTTCTGGCGGCCCTGGGGCGTTGCTACCGGCGCTACGAGAACCTGTTGCTGGATGAGAATGTCGTCGACTTCGCCCACCTGCAGGCCTGGGCCGACCTGCTGCTGGATGACGACGACGTCGCCGACCGGATCTCCGGCGGCGTACGTTACCTGATGTGCGATGAGTACCAGGACACGTCCTACGTGCAGGAGCGCATCCTGCTGCGGCTGGCGGAGCGCCACGACAACTTCTGCGTGGTGGGCGACGAGGACCAGAGTCTGTACCGTTTCCGCGGCGCCACGGTGCGCAACATCCTGCGGTTTCCCGAGCGGCTCCCGGGTTGTCATGCCGTGGAGCTCAACGTGAACTACCGTTCCCATCCCGCCATTGTCAGCGCCTATGACCGGTGGATGGCGTCGGCGGACTGGAGCAACCCGGACCCGGGTGGCACGCCCTTCCGCCACGCCAAGACCATCATCCCCCACGATCCTAAGAAGTACGACGATTATCCGGCGGTGATCGCCGTCCACGGCCAGGACCCTGAGGATGAGGGGAGGCAGCTGGCGCAGTTGCTGCGGTTCCTGAAGGGCCGCCGGGTCATCGCGGGTTACGATCAGGCGGCGCTGCTGCTGCACAGTGTGCGGGACGAGGTGGCCGGACCCTATCAGGACAGCCTGGAGTGCGCGGGCGTTCCCGTCCGCTGCGCGCCGGCTGGCTCCGGCCGCGGGACGGGGGGCCGCCAGCGTGCCGCCGGGGCGTTGACCATCACGACGGTCCACCAGGCCAAGGGCCGGCAGTGGCCGGTGGTGATCGTGGGTTCCCTGGACTTCCACGCCTCCAACGTGGACCCGGTGGGCCGCAGTTTGGCTCACCACTGCCGACGGTCGGACTGGGAGCCCGCCCGGCGCATTGCGGCCTTCGACCACATGCGCCAGTTCTACGTGGCCTTCAGCCGGCCCCAGGACCTGCTGGTGCTCACCGCCAGCGGCCCCGTACACCCCCGCTTCGATCCCATCTGGGAGGACGCCCCCCGCTGGACTGAAATGAGCCCAACCCCGCTGGCGGAGCTGGCGCGGCAGCGGTTCCGTACCGTGGGAGACGACGACGGATCGGCGCGGGAAGTCGCGCCGACACCACAGCGAATGATCTATCGCTTGCGGCGTCTGGACCTGCACATCGGACGCTAACGGCGCACCGACGCGTTGTTGACATGTCCGGACGGCGACCCCAATTGGGGTTGCCGAAATCCCATCCCGCCGAAATCCCAATCCCAAGGAGGTGACCACACCATGAAACACCGACCCGGTGGCAATACCTGGCCCAGAGGGCCGCCGGTGATTGCCGGCCGTCCGGCGCGCACGCCAGCCGCATGACCGCGGGAGGTCTGACGCGCCCGGCCGGAACCACCACAGAACCCCAACAGCGCCTGGTGCGCAGATGCCGCGGGCCGACCTGGAAATACCCAGGCCGGCCCGTTTTCGTGTGTCTGTGGACCGGGCGCAACTTCAAAATCACACTCCTCAGAGGAAAAAAACAGCATGAAAATCGTGAAAACCAACAACAACAAACACGCCATGACCCTGGCCGAGCTGGAAGCCCTAGCCCAGTTCGAGGCCAGCGACCGGAAGGGCCAGGTGGTGTTCCACCCGTGGGTGGGGCCGGGGTCGCCGGCCCCCCACTGCGTGGTCCTGCCGGAGGATCTCACCCGCATCGCGGCGACCTACCTGGACGGCGAGCACTGGGTCGAGGACGGCCAGTGGTACCGCCGCGACGACGATGGCGCGGTGACGCCCATCGACGACGTACTGGAACGCTGCTGGCAGGCCGCCATGGCGGTCCGTTCCCGGCTCAAGAAGATGCTGGGCATCAACGCGTACGTCGTGGCGGTGGCGGTGTTCCCCACCATGGAGCCCGACGAGAGCATCCTGGCCGCGGCGGCCAGCCGCGGCACCCGGGTGCTCTTCAGGATGGACGACCACGTGGAGCGTCTGGCGGCCCTGCCTGGAGAGCAGGACCTGCAGCACCCGCTGCAGGCCCGCTACATCCCCGACGATGCGGAGGCGCTGAGCCGCCCGCCGGCTAGCGCTGCGGCGGAACCGGAGACGGCGTCCCTGGACATTGGCGATGGCCGCGTGGTGATCTACGCTGGCACCGTCCACATCCACATCCACCTGCACATCACCATCGTGGCCGCTCCCAACGGCGACGACGGGGATGAGTTGCCGACCGTCTAGGTCCGGTAGGCAGCGGGAGGACACGCTCGGGCATTGCTCGCCGCTCTGCCCGAGCGTTCCGCTTATTGGCAGTATGGCCGCAGGGTTTCAGCTACGCCGATCTCCTGCGGACATACCGTATTTTCGAGGCGTCCGCTTCACCCCATGATCACTGGTTCATCGGCGCAACGCGGCGAGCGAACCAGCCGATGGTCCACGTCCCGTTTCACTCAGAGCCGAGGCTCTGTTACCGCAGCGTCCCCATCCGCAGCGCCGGCTGCAGAATCTTCCGTCCGAGTCACTTCGCGGATCGGACGCTGCTTCTCCTGCTTCGACTCCTGCAGGGTATTCCGATGGACGAACCGCTCGGAGAGATATCCCGATGTCGGCCATCAGCTGGAACCACGCCCCGATGCGGTCGGTTGGCGTCCGTCGCCGGATAAAATATCGTTATGACGCTTCCCTCTACTACCTTCCCATCGCCCGGAGAGAATAATGCCCACCACCACAGCAATTGCGGGAATGTGCCACATCTGTCAGCAGACGGTGGCCGGTCACCGGATCCGAAGACACCTGAGCCGATGCATCCCGGCCCGTGTCGGATTGACGATGGTCCAAGATCCCCTCAGCCACATCTCTCAGAGAACGGCTCACATATCGGTTCGAGCTCCGGGCAAACCCCATTGGCTGGAACTCGGGGTGCGCTGCGACGTCACGCTCCGCGAACTTGACAAGTTCCTACGCAGTGCCTGGCTGGAATGCTGCGGTCACCTGAGCCACTTCCTGATTGACGACGTCATCTACTCGGTGATGGTTCCCATGCCCTGGGAAGACCGTTACTTCGAGCCCGAGTACGAGGGCGAGGAGAACTGGAGGCACATGGGCGAAATCATCGATTCCGTGATCGCCCCGCTGACCAAGTTTGAGTATGAATTCGACTACGGCACCACCACCGAACTGGAACTGGAATGCTTGGCCGTACTTGGCGATCTTGTCGGACAAGTCAGCCCCAAGCAGCCGTGGCACGGGGGCAAGATTGTTATTCTCGGCCAGAACCATTCCCAGCAGACCTGCCTGAAATGCCAGCAGCCCGCCCTCTGGAAACTCGTCGCCGAGTACGATGAGGATGAGGTGTTCGACTACGAGCTCTACGAGGCGGAGGAGGTACTTTACGAGGATGACCTCGACCCTATCATCTTCTGTGAGGAGTGCGCACCGCCCGAGGGTAACTTCATCCCGCTGGCCAACTCACCCCGGGTCGGAGCCAACTGCTTCGACAACACCCATTCCTGGGAGACCTGGTCACTGCCGGAATATCCCCCAGACTAACCAAAAACCCGAGGTCGCCGAGATGGTGACCGCTACGGTCAAGCCTGGAAGAGTACCAGCACGGCCGGACCTGCTCGCATCCGCGCCTCGACAGGGCAGCAGAGCGTCTATTGTTTTGGCCCTTGCCGACGACTGGCCGGCGACAATGCGGAACATTGTCGCGTGACACCCAACCCGATGATGAGCACCAGCGGCCCCAGGAACACCGCAGCCGACAGGGCCTCCTCCCCGACCGAGAAATTGCCAAACGGCAATAAGACCGCAGCGAGAAACGCAATCGGGGGAAAAAGCAACCCGCACACCGGGACCGTAATCACCGACGACACCAGCAACGCGATTAACTTCTGCTCCCCCGTCAGGTGAGGACGTTTCATCAGATGATGTAACGCTCCCACGACGGCGGCGATGATGACGCCCCAAAGTATGACCGCTATGACCAGCATGTCTCCCCTCCTTGTCTCGTCTCGATTAGTACGGTTTCCGAAGCAAGATACCACCGCCATCACAAATGTACGTCCAAGGCATGAACCGTTGTAAAAAGGTTGACTTTAGTGACAAGACTGCGGTCAGCCTTTCATGAAGAACGCGGTCTCAGCCGCGCCGCCGCCCCAACAGTTCAAGGCGGCTCCGCCCGGAAATATCACTCGGGAACACCGAACTCGTCCCGGCTCCCGCCGGCGCATATACAAAAACCTGCAGTCGCCTTTGCTCTGAAACCAACGCCAGACGCGACCCAGTCCCAACCAGGGCAGGCTAAAACCAGCCAGCCTCTTTTCATGACCCCAAAACGCCCGAGGCGGCAGCAAATGCAGAACAAGTACGCCCACCGTGCCGACGGCCCCTGCGGGCCCGCCGGCACGGTGGTCATCGAAGGCGATGTGGGGTGCCGTCGGGATGGTCAAGTGGTAGCATCTATTCGGTGCTCCTTGTTTCGGGTTGGTTCTCTGTCTCGAAAACCATTATCCCCGATGCACAGGAGCACTTTCTTACCCCTTTAGCACGCCGCGACACTCATCCTTTCGGTGGATTGGGGATAAGGGAAACAGCCGGTGCGTGAATTCCGACTGGGGCATTTCTAGCTTGCCCCACCCGCATTACTTGGGCTGATTCGCGTATGGGCGCGGAAGGAGCAATAACTGTTGAAAGAATTAATGGGGAATCTCAATATGTGGGCCGTGTTGGCGGTCATCGTGGTGGTCGGTGGGGCGACAATCGGGTTCCTTACCTGGGCAAACCAATCTCGGGCGGAACCTAACGACTGGCCGCCACTGATCATGAGGTACAACGTCGAAGTGGGGGTAAACGATGGGGTTATCAACCAGGTTCGCCAGTTGACCTACAATTCGCGGACCTCCTGGATTGAGGTGGTGGTGGAGGCCGACGATATAACGGTTGCCGTAGGGACGTTTAACGATGTTGGCAGCTATCAGCAGTTGGAAGGCCGCGTCTACACGACATACGATGCAACGACTGGTGATACTCGGACCGAGACAGTTTCGGATGATGAGGTCAGGATACCTCGAGGTGGCCTGATGCCATCCCCCATTTCGGTCATCGAAAGCGCTCTCGGGAAACAGGGTGAGGAGGTGGCTACCACCACTAAGGTCTGCTTCGATGACGACTGCACGGAACTTGCCGCTGGCTGGAAATTCTCCGACGGAAACAGTACGGTGGTGTTCGCCGACGATGCCCGCGGCATACCGGTAAAGATTGGCGATTTCGTCGTGAGTGAAGTCTTGGTACAGGGTGGACAGGAGCCTGTTGTCAGGGACGACCGCGACTCTGACTAGGTAATTGGGCTGACAATCCTTGTTGCCTGGGCAGATCCCCTGTAGTACGGGCTCAAAAGGGTAGAAGGCGCAACTGGCTCCCCTCCGAGAGCCAGTTGCGATTCCTAGTTGGATGGCGACGCCACGGCGACCACGTTTACTACGACCGCTTTCTCGGACCGCGCCCCGGTCCGGGTTGATGCGCTGGTCAGGTCGTATCCCGAGAACCGTGAGTACGGTGGGGACTACTACGAGTAGGTCTTCAGCGTTCCGATGGTGGGAGGCATCGACGCAGGTCCCTGATTCCTGCTGCGGCAGGTTATGGGGTGGGGCCGGCTTTGCGCCGGTCCCACTTGGCGAGTCTTCGGCTCTTGGGTTAGGATTGCCCGGTTTTCATCGGGTACGGGGTATGTGATGCTGATATTGAGTTTGCTGGGTTATTTGTTGTTGTGGTGGGTGCCGTTGACGGCAATGGCAATGGTCTGCACGGGGATAGTCGTGAGCGCTCCCCTTGGGGCGCTGGCGTTCTGGCTGGTGCGTGGGCGCAAGAGTGAGACCCCGGCCCGTGTTGCGCTGGTGGGCGGTGTGATGTGGGCGTGCGGGTTCCTGCCCTGGGTCCATCTGATGGCGCGGTCTTTCGGCGTTCCGGTTGTCAGGCCGCTCTTGTGGGCGGCCTATATTTTTCTGTACGTGGCCTGGCTGGTGGGTCCGGTTGGGACGGGCTTTGTTGCCGGGGCGGTGTCTATCTCCGGTCCGTTTAGCCGGCATGTGCTTGAGGGTTTAGTGCTGTACTCGCTGCCGGTCTTGAACTTGGTGGCCTTGCTGTTCACTTTGTTCCGGGTGTGGAGGGCGCGCGAGGGCGGGGCGGAACGGCACGGTCACGCCGTGTATGTGGTGCCCTTTGGATTGGTGACGGCTGGTTTCATCCTCTGGTTCTGGGTGCAGGTTATTCTTATCGAGGGCGCTTTCTGATGTTGCTCGTGAAGAATGGAGTGCTGTCACGCGACAATGTTCCGCATTGTCGCGTGACAACTCTGACGTTGCGAGACCGGTGCACGATCAACGATGACGCCATGGAATCTCTCGAGGGTATCTTGGGCGAGTCAGTACACTGCATCTCCCAGAGAACACCAGCGTCAACCATAATTGCCAACGCCTGCGGCACCGAAAACATCCACATAAACAGGGACGAGTCCGCAACAGAAGTCCCGTACAACGCCAACGAACCCAACATCAGGGTCGGAGTGCGGCTGGCCAGTCAAGTAACCAGTGTCCGAATCAAGAACGACAATCGTTCACGGAGCATGGCGCCATGACATCAATTCAGACACAACAGTGGGCCAAAGACACCAACGATATTCTGGAGCAGGCACGCACGGCAATCACCGGGTCCGAGTCCCCGGCAGTCCGCCAGCTGGCGGACAAACTCCCATCAACGGGAGCAGATGACGAGAAGCCCATCAGCCTAGGTTCTGTTGACATTTCACCGCAACCAGATGAGAGCGGCGGTGAAGTGCAGGAAGCCCAGGTATCTGGTGTCCAGCTTCTCAAACCGGGAGAAGATCCGGCGATAGTGCTTGATCTTGTTGATGAAGCATTCGACCAGATGGCGCTCCCGGTACAGATGCCGGTCATAGTCGGCGGGTGCCTTGCGGTTCGAGCGGGGCGGAATGACCGGCATCATACCCAGTTCCAGGATGTGTCGGCGAAACTCCTGGGCATCGTACCCTTTGTCGGCCAGTACGTGCTCGCCAGCATAACCGGCGATCAACTCCTCCGCCTGGGTGATGTCGTGCTGTTGCCCGCCGGTCAGGATGAATCGCAAGGGGTTGCCCAAGCCGTCCACGCTCACGTGAATCTTGGTGCTGAACCCGCCGCGGCTCCGGCCCAGGGCCTGGGCCGCCTGGCCACCCTTTTTGGGGGAGCTCCCGCCGCGCAAGGGTGCGCCCGGACCACCGTGCTGTCGATGATCAGGTATTCCAGATCCGCGTCGTCGCAGAAATGTTGATGCATTTGTGCCCAGACACCTTGGTCAGTCCAACGGGCGAATCGTTTGTAGACGCTGTTCCAGTTCCCGTATTCGGCTGGCAGCAGTCGCCATTGGGCCCCAGAGCGGTTAATCCATAAGACGGCCTCGACAAAACGCCGGCAATCCGCTTCCTGGCCAACGTACAGGCCGGTGCAGCCACGCAAGAAATCGAGAATCCTAGCCCACTGTTCTGGTGATAATCTGATGTTTGACATACGGCCATTATAATCAAATGTCAACACGCCCTAGTATTCGCCGGCCAATACAGCGCCGGAAAATCCACGCTGATCCGCGCTCTAACCGGTAGAGACGACATCGCCACGGGAGCCGGCATAACGACCGACCACGTCCAGCACTACGACTGGAACGGCATAACGATCACCGACACGCCCGGCATCCACACCTCGCTCAGACCGGATCACGACACGACCAGTTACGAGGCCATCAGCAGCGCCGACCTGCTAGTGTACGTCATCACCAACGAACTGTTCGACAGCCAGATCGCCGAGCACTACCGAAAACTCACCATCGACCACGAGAAAGCCTACGAAACCCTGCTGGTGGTCAATAAGATGAACCGCCATTTCATGGGGAACACGCCAGAAAGCAGGGAAATCTTAACAGAGGCGCTGCGACAGCCCTTGCAGCCGTTCACACCGGAACAGCTGCGCATAACGTTCACCGACGCCGACAGCGCGCTAGAAGTAGCGGAAGAGACCGACCCAGAAATGGCCGAAGCCTTGCGACAGGAGGGTAACATCGCACAGCTCACCGCCAACCTAGACTTCCTCGTGCATGACCGAGGCCTGAATTCGCGTCTTACGACAAAGCTCTACCAGATCGCCCAAGTACTGGAAGAAGCAATCGCCACAGAGCCCACCCAGGACACGACTGGCGACTCCCTTAACCTGATATACAACCAAAACGCCAACGCCATTACGCAGACCATCGCACGCATACGACAAGAGACAACAGGGCGAATCCTGGACGCACAACGCCGAATCATAGCGATCGGCCACCAGTTGACGGAAACCCTCTACGATGACCCGAATGCGGAGCAGTTCGGAGCCGCGGCCGAAGCGACCGAACAACAGGTGCAAGCAATCGTCGAAGAACTCGACACAAGGCTGAGCACCGCAACAATCGGGACAATCCCAGAACTCACGGGATCCATCGAACGGATGGCACAGGGAAGCCTCCACCAAGAAACCAGCCACAGGATAGAACGCCTGACGAGCGCAGAGAGGGAATCTTACAGTGGCATCAAGATCTCCCAAGGGATCTCCGAACTAATGACCAAAATAATTGAAAGATCAGCCGTCAACCAATCCGCGATGCTCGCAGGAACCCAGGGCCTGAGACTTTTTTCGGGAAGCCCAGCGCACAGTGCCATACTCACCATAGGGAAAACCTTTGGACATTCCTTCCGGCCATGGGAGGCAGTCAAATTAGCACGAAACATTGGGAGAGCCAGCGTAATATTGTCGGTCGGCTCCATCGTGCTGGATGTATTCATGCAGATACGAGAAGACAGAGAACAGAACAGAAAGGCGGCAGCACTGCACGAGAAACGTCAACAGCTGCGCGGATCGTTCGGCGAGGTCGCTGAGAACGTAAGCAGGGAAGCAAAAACCAGCGTGCAAACCACCATCGCAGAGCTGCTCGAGACTCCCCTACAGAACATCAGGGAAGAGCAGCGTAGACTCAACGTTGCTCGGCAGGCGCAGAACGTACACCTGCAAGAACTCAACGCGGTCTACGCATCGTCGCACGCCCTAATACACCATATACATTCGCCAGGCACGGCGAGCGAAACATAAACTGCATCCCACCATGTAAGCAGCAGATTAAGGATTCGGGTCCTGATCCCGGCTCCGAGATAGACCTGCCAAGAGGTCGATCGGTAGAGCCACAGGTTGGACCAAACGGCCACATAGTAGTGTTCCGAGGAGACCGGACAACAAGGAGCCCCGACGTGGCGTAGTTTGCCCCACCTAAGTGGGTGTAACCCGTATGCGAAAAACAGCCGGCACCCGAGCGCAGCAGTCTGCCCCGCACCAGCACGAATGTGCCCGAGCAAGAGAAACCGAAAAGGAGACGAATATGCCAAATTCAATCATACCCGACGGCAAGTGGGACTTCGTCACGGAAGAATCAGTGAGGGCATGCCTCAACAAAGCTGCGTACGGGCAACCCTTGAGGATATACGACCCCAAGGACCGCGAGAGATTCATGATCGTATGCCCAGAGCAAATCCCTGGCACTTCCCGGATCAGGTGCAACCTCCACCCTGCAGACTGCTACCTGTCCACAACGGACTTCGAAAAAGGCGACGAGCCGACCCTCCAAATTGCACCGACACCCATCGCGTCGATAGAAATCGACAGTGTGAATTCTCACTAACTCTGACCGGGTAAACCGCGGGACCGTGCCTTGGTAGGATGAAACAGAGCGAGCGACACGTGTGAGCATCGACACGGAAGGATAAGCCAGTGAAGGCTAAGCAACCGACCTCCTTGAAAAGCAGCACCCGCATGAGCGGGGGTACCAAAGGACTGGAAGCCAGCTAGACAAGGCCCACCCCATGAGAGGTGGGCCTTAGTCGATGGAGACGCCCCCGCGGCCGCAAGGGCCGCAGACATGACAACCAGACTCCCAATAGACGCGGAGCAGTTCCTCGGCCTGCGCAGCACGCAGGCCGACCGGCTGAGGCGCCAGCACCAGCTCCGACTGGAACTGCGGCACAGTGATGTGCACTCAGGCCAAAGCGTCGTCCTGAGGACCCCACACAAGAACAAACGGCAACATCGTCGCTGTGAGAGCCGCACGACCCAGTACAAGAGTCGTCCAGATACAACTCGAAAGCAGAGCCAGTCCAGAGCACTACTGTACCCGGGCCGTGCAGAGGCGACTAACTGGTCAGTCCGCGTCGGCTGTGTATACTCTGGCGAGGCGTGCCGTACGGACCAAGACCGAGTAGACGTTGGTGCGTATTGCCCGGTCCAAAGCATGGTCCGGGAGTTTTACGACTACATCATTGGCGACGCCCCGCTGTGGGGCGATCCCGTTGGATAGATTGTGCGTCGCCTATGACTCCCTCCGGCGACACGCCTACGCTGTAAGGAGGGCCAGCCGCCGCGTGAAAACTCCAGTTAGTGGATAGAAAAGAGTTACATAGACTTAGAGACAAGATTACGTCGCAGACGACGACCAACGCCAGCAGATGCGGGGTTGCAGCCGCAGACAGACGTGCAGCCCCTAGTCGAACAGCGTCGGCCAGTCCGACGGAGGCGACTTCCGGTGGGACTGGGCCGCCTCGGCGACCGCACTCTTCAAAGTGGCCTCATCAGTCACGTCAGGATAAGCCGGATCCTTACCGTCGAAGTTGCGCACGGAACCTTCGTTCAGAGGTATCAGGCTCCAATTGGCCGCCAGTGAGTAGATTTGGCGATCCGGCCCCGCCAACAACGCGAACAGCATACGGTCACCCGTCTGCGGCGACCTTTCGTCATGCATACCGGACAGAGCGAGCTTCGGATTTCCGTCCAAAGTACTCATCACACCGTCGTCCAGAAGGACCTGCTCAACGGATAACTCGTAGTACGTCTCCAAGATCCGCGGCTCAGGCAGACCCTGAGTGACTAAGAGGGTGTGTGACAAATCGGCTCAGGTGGGTTGGAGGCGTTTGAGCATCAGGTTGACCATGGCGATATGCACCCAGGCTTCGCTGCTGTCCGTGCGCTCTTCATAGTCTTTGCTCAACCATCGGCATCGGCTCAACCAGGCCAGGGTGCGTTCCACCACCCATCGTCTGGGCAGGACCTCAAAGTGGTGGGTGTCCGGCTTCCGCCGTACTACGGTCAGCAGCCAACCACCCGTGTTCCAGGCCCACGCCACCAGTCGGCCCGCGTAGCCAGCATCCGCCCAGATCACCCTCAGACGCGGGAACCGGCCCAAGAGTTTGGCCAACACCAACTTGGCGCCATCCCGGTCCTGAATGTTGGCAGCATGCACCACCACGGCCAGCAGTAGCCCCATGGTGTCCACCACGATGTGCCGCTTGCGTCCGGTTACCCGTTTGCCAGCGTCGTAACCACGCGGCCCCCTTTTTCCGTGGTCTTCACCGACTGGCTGTCGATGATGGCCGCGCTGGGGGTGGCGTCTCGCCCCGCCGCCTCCCGAACCCGGGCCCGCAGGATCGACTCCACACGTTCCCAGGTGCCATCATCCCGCCACTTGCGGAAGTACCACCACACCGTGCCCCACGGTGGCAGGTCGTGGGGCATGAGACGCCAGGGTATGCCGCCGCGCAACACGTACAGGATGCCGTTGACCACCTCACGCAGGTCCGTGGTTCTGGGCGGGCCCCTTTTGGTGTCGGGCGGCAGCAAGGGAGCCAGTTCTTCCCACTGGGCATCAGTCAAATCGCTGGGATAAGGTTTTCTGCTCATGCCACCAGCCTAACCACCATCCCATGCTCGCCCCAAGAACCGCCCATGCAGGTTTACCCCATTGTCACACACCCTCTAAGAGGGATGGCACCGGTTGAGCGTGCGATAGACGGTTGGTCTTGAGACAGAGACGAGCTCGGCGAGATCGCTGATGGAATACTCGCCGGTGGCATGCATGCGGTAGAGTTCCCACTGCTGTCGGTCGGACAGTTTGGGCTGCTTGCCGCGCAATTTCCCCTTGGCGCGGGCGATGGCCATGCCCTCGCGGGTGCGCATGCGGATGAGATCGGCTTCGAACTCGGCGAAGGTGGCGAGGATATTGAAGAACAGCTTTCCCATGGGATCGTCCGGGTCGTAGAGCGTCCGGCCGAGGGCGAGTTTCACGCCGCGTTGCCGAAGCTGGTCGGCGATGGCGCGGGCATCCGGGACTGACCTGGCCAGCCGGTCGGTGGAACAGCGGGCGTATCCGATGAGCGTTGCGGTCATGGGGGAAGTGTACGGATAGGGTCCCGCTTCCGCAATTGTTACCGTACCATTCATATGAGACGCTGCTGGCTCCGGTCTGGCGGAGGTCGGGGCGACCGACTGCCCTGTCCGCTGGACGATCCCCTTACGGACAGCGCCGCGCCTGCCGGTATGAACGGATAACGGAGCGGTGGAACATGCCGAGACGAAGCATCTGGAGCGCGCGCCAGCGCGCGGCCCTGTTCGATCTGCCCACGGACGAAGCCACCCTGCTGCGCCATTACACGCTGTCCGACGACGACATCGAGCATATCCGGGTGCGGCGCGGGGGACACAACCGGCTGGGCTTCGCGCTCCAGCTTTGCGCCTTTCGATATCGGCCTGCTAAGCCACAGTCCGAGCTGAACCCCGTTTTGCCGGCTGCACAAGGGCGGGCAACAGTCGAAAAGCCCGCACCGTTGAGGTCGTCCTACAGACGCTCCAGTAACTTTGCAATCTGATCGGTGTGGTTCATGTCGGATTCCCACTCGCAGATCACACTGTGTTCGTCGATGACAACTGCGGGCCTTTTCCCGTCTGACGGGTCTTTGACGTACCTCTCTCCATCGAGAGCGGACATGCCTAGCTCAATGCCTACTCGTCGATCAGGGTCGTTCAGGACCGCGAACGGAAGCTGCTCTTTCTCGACCCACTGGCGTGCAGCATCCAAGCTTCCGTCATGGATTCCGAACAGCACGACGTTCCTCTCGGTGAACTCGGCAGCATGCTCTCGGTACCCAAGAGCCATGCGGGTTCAATTACCACCGCCCGGACTCGTGAAGAAGTACAGCAGGACCTTTTGTCCGCGAAGACTGCTAAGGGATATCGTCTGTCCATCGCTGGACTGAAGTGTGAAATCGGAAATCGTCTTCCCGATGTAAGTTTCCATCATTGCCGTCCTTTCCGGTGAGACTTAATAGAACCGACGCACGCATGGCAGGACCGTTCCCCATGCAGTTGCTGGGCTGCACGGAGTCTAGGCGTTTCTCACCGCCAATGCACACCCACTGGCATTTGCCGTCCCGGTCGAGGCGGACGCGTCGCAGGATGATGGGGAAGGCGTTGAGTGGCGGGACGTCAGCTGCTACGAGACGGGTGACGCGAGCCTGGTGGTACACCGGAACGCTGACGACGGGAGTGTGTACAGCCTGTCCCACGCGCCCACCGCGGGTGATACTCACGGAGGCGACCGGGTCGCCGGATCCGCTGATCGAGCTGACCAACCGACTGGGCCGGATGACGGACTGGGCGGCGCTGGACGCCGCTGAGGGGATCAACCAGCTGGTCCCCCCGGGTCAGGAGGCGAATCATCGCGGAGGTCGACCGGTCCATCCGCAATATCAGGCTGAGGCCGGCGGCGGATGATGGGGTGTAGCGGGTGTAATGATACTGGGGGCGCTTCGTACAATATTCATTACGTGAAGCGCTCCCTTCGGTTGCGTCCTATTTGAGGCAATGCGCCCTGAACGTCGACAGCCGCAACCCGACGATCGGGCCGCCCACGTGGCCCACTTTACCGCCGCCCTTTACACCAGGCCCTGTTCCGCGAACACGATGTAGTTCACTTCGCACATGCGAGCTCCCGGGTCTGGCGTTGGCGCCAAGCCTCGTTGCTCCTGGCGGTGTGGACCCGCGGCTGCACCTTTCCCGCGGCGTTCAGGCAGGGCTCCCGCTCCAGGGCTCCGCACCTCGGGCAGCCCACGCCCACCCGGGCCAGGCGATGCCTGGCCCCGTGGGGCGAGACCGCGCGCTTGGAGAACCGCGTGTTGCAGTCCTCGCCGGCAACGGCCAGGCAGGTGGCGCACTCGACCGCTATCGGGTCCATGTTCACCATCCCTTCCTGCCACAGTGAGGACAAGGCGAGCTCATTGCTCGCTGCCACTGCTTCCGCGTCTGGGCCGTGATCCGCTTTTCGCAGCCCTGGCAGTGGCCAGCGTAGCGGACCACGGTCCCCGCGCCGTGGTTTTCCCGTATGTTCGATGTTGTTTTCGTGGTCATGAACTTCTCCTCTGGTTCCTGTTAGCTCATCCCAGCGCGCACCTAGCTGCCGCGCAGTGGTCATCGCCGCACCAGCAGCAGGCTTCGCCATCCCACCAGTGCACGCAATGGGTGCCCGCGTCGCAGGGGTCGCCGCTGCCGATGTTCTTGTAGGGGTCCTTGCTGGCGACGCAATTCGTCTCCTCGTGGGGGTGGGTCAACCCGCAGGCCTCGCAGTGCGAGATCGTGACGGACCGCGGGTGCGGGTAGATCACCGAGTAAGCCCGAATCCACCGAAGGAGGGCGTTGGGTCAGCGTCGTGAAGCGGCAAGAAGGTGCTCCTGCGCTTCTGGGATAATGGTTTTCGAGACAGCAAACCAACCAGAAACAAGGAGCACCCAGTAGATGCTACCACGCAGCCACCCCGACGGCATTCACATCGCCTTCGAAGACCACCGCGCATTGCCTCAAATCAAATGTTACTGAACTTCGGTCGCACAAGGTCTCTTGGCGGATCCAGCCATGAAATACGACATACCTGGCCAGCACCGGTGGGAAGATCCACCGCAACGCATCGGCGAACCCGATTGGGGCATCCTTCCTTCCGGCGTCCTCCGCTTTATTGATACCCGCGTTGGTTCGCCAAAGGATCATTACGTCAACTTGGCCGAGTATTAGCCGCAGGCGTTGCGCCTCGGGAACCAGGACCCGTTGCGACGTCGGTTGGCCTTGGTTCACCCCGCCACTTCCCGCAGATCGGCGCCGCCGGACCCGCCTGGCGCTGCTGCTGGCCAGTTGGTGCCAGCGCCAGCGCTGCCTGCTCTGTTCTCCGGCCGGTGAACGCCGCGAATCGGCAGCCCTGCCCAAACGGCAGGGCGTCGGCGACCGGAGGCCGTCAAAAGAGGTCAGCGTCGTGGCCGAGCCACTTCCTGATGAGGGCGTTCAGTGAGCCGTCATCTTTCATTTCGCTGATGGCCTGGTCCAGCTTGTCCTTTAACGGACCATCGTCTTCCCGAACGCCGACACCGGTACCGAAGTCCAGCTTCACCTCCGGGCCAACGATGGTCAGCCTTCCCTCGTATCCCGCCATACTCTCATGGGCGAACTCCCGGTCCACCAGCGCCGCATCCACTTCACCGCTCAACACGGCCTCAACAGGTTCTGAGGCCAGTTTGTACTCCAACAGCGTTACCCCTGTTTGGGACATAAGATAGCTGGCCTGGATCGTGGCCACCTGAGCGGCCACCTTGCCATTGGCCGCTTCGTCGCCGTCACCGGCCAGAGCTACGTAGACCGACCGGCCGGGCGGGATGTACGGCTGAGTGAAATCGATGACTTCATCCCGCCCATCGGTGATGCTCATCCCGGCCAGGATAGTGTCGTACTTGCCGTCCACCAAGTTGGGGATGATGGTGTCCCATTCGTTGGTTACCCACGTGCACTCAAGATTGGCCCGCCGGCACAGCTCATCACCCAACTCCCGCTCCAATCCGTCGACCTCACCATCATCGTTGATGAAATTGAAAGGGGGATAGGCCCCCTCGGTCCCCATACGGACAACATCGGGCACACTGGAGCACGACAGGGAAACGGCAAGGAGTACCGCAAGCATTGCAACGAAGAAGATGGGTCTGATCATGTTCGTTTTCGACCTCGTTGCCGTTCGCTGAAACGTCGTCCATTTCATGTGCAATTGGCCCGAGTGCACTTTGAGCTTACCGGAAAGGGCCGCTCTTTCCGCTAGAAACCGGGCCGGAAACCCTTATTTCCCCAAGGCCGTCGTTTTATTAACATCGAATATCGATGCAATAGTGGATTATTGAAACGTATCGCATACACTATTATGCCGTATACGACTGTAATACGTCTGCATAGTGTAATACGAAACCCGGGCAATGGCTTTCCGGCCAGACTTCTAGGATTGTACGTCGTGGAAAGTTGCCGGTCGACCAGCGTCGGAACACGGAGCGGCGCCACAGTAGCAGGGCAGACAGCCAAGGCTGACCGGCGGGCATGGCGCCCTTGACATACGCACGGAGCAGTTCGGCTCGGATACTGACCAGAACCATGCCGGGAGCGGCAGTCCTGGTCAGTATCCTGGCTTCGAAAGCCCGAATAATCACTCCGACGGCGACCAGTCTGGCGGCGATCCCCGCGTCCCGCCACCACGCGCCCCCGGCATCATCAGCCATGCCGGCCAATAGCTGTCCGGCTGGCCGAGCAGAACGCTCAGAAGCCCGACAAGGCGAGTGAGTTGGATAGCAGCTCACGAAGCGCCGGGAAATCGACCGGCTTGACCACGAAGGCGCTGGTCCCATGCTCCGACGCCCGGGCCATACGGTCCGGATCCCCGTAGGCAGACACCACCATGGAGGGCAACCCTGGGTACGAGTCTCCCATGGCCTCCAGAAGCTCCAGGCCATCCATGCCCGGCATGTTGAGGTCGGTGACCACCAGCTCGATGTCGGTCCGGTCCGACAGGATCTCAAGCGCGTCCAGCCCCGAACCGGCGAACAAGAACTCGTACTGACCGGCGCGGATCTCGCGCCGCATACGCTGGAGGAACATCGGCTCCACGTCGGGCTCGTCATCGACGACCAAGACCACACGAACCTTCTGATCCACAGCCATGTGACCAACCTCCAGGAAATGCGCTCGGCTGGCCCCTGGACGGGGCCAACACCCAATAGATTATGGGCAACACGGAACGGGCTCCGCTACAGCGCGGGGACCAGTAACTGTTCAGAGTTGCGGGGATCTGCCGACTTTTCGTCCTATTGTGGAGGGGCAACCAGGCACGGCATTCCCACTGGCAAACGTTTCCTTCCCCTCGAACGCGAACCGTTACGCGACCAGAGGAACGTGCAGACGAATGGCTGACAACGATGGGGAACATGGCAATGGCCGGCGCAGTCGGCGCGGGCGTGCCGCTGCTGCTGAAAAGAATCGGCGTTGATCCGGCGGTGGCCTCGTCGGTGACGGTCATGACCGCCACCGACGTGTTCGGCTTCCTGCTATTCCTCTGCATCGCCAGCGCCGCGATCAGCCTGATCATCCAGGCCGCACCACGATGTTGCGCTGGTTGCAACCAAGCCCCACGCTGACCCAGCAGGATACGCAGCGCAGCCTGCGGCTGATGCGTTGGGACGGCGTATTGGCCAGCGCCATGTTCAGCCTGGAGAGCGGCGGCGGCTTCATGGCGGTATTATTAAAAAGGCCGAGCCTTTTCAATAATACTTGACCTCGGCAAACGGAACCCCCGCGGGTCACGGGAGCATGCTGTGAACACTGAGAAAGACGACACGGTCGCACAACCGCAACGGCCAACCCCAAACCTGGCGGGACGCATTGAGGGGCACATCCAGAGCAAAACGCTGGCGGGGCTCATGCAATTGGTGCCGCTGCTGGTCACGGTCTTCCTGATCGCGTTCATCGTCGGCCACGTCGATAGCTTTGTGAGGCCCCTGCCCTACATCTCCGGCCGGCCCTGGGATTTCCCCGGTATCGGCCTGATCGCCATCATCGTCATTTTCTATCTCGTTGGGCTGCTGATTTCCACCGCAGTCGGGCGACGTATCATGGGGTGGAAAAGCGCGGTGCTCCGTCATATCCCCGTTATCAAAACCATATTCGGAGCCACCGAGCAGATGACCACGCTGATGGCCTCCGACTTTCATTTCAGCCGCGTGGTGTTCCTGGAGTGGCCCCGAGAGGGAATGGTGGCCATGGGATTCATGACCGGCCGTGCCTATTCGCAGAGCGGCGACCATTCGTTGGCCATCGTGTACATACCCACCGTGCCCAACCCAATGTCCGGGAACATGGCCTTCGTCAATGAAGACGACCTTCTGGAGACCGACATCACCGTAGAGGACGCTGTCAAGCTGATGTTCTCCGGCGGGATCATTCTGCCGGACAACATGGCCCTCGCGCGGCTGCCGCGCGAGGCGGGGGAAGACGAGTTCATCGGCCGCTTTGAAACCCAGCCCGAATGAGCGAAATGCGACTGGAGGCAGCCCAAGCGATTCGTTTCCAGCGCCTTCCGCAAATCTCCGCGGCCGCCCTGCCTTGCACCAAATGGCGTGCGGCATCAGGCTGCGATGTGCCGCCTCCAACCGCGAGGAGCTGCGGAGTCCCGTATTCCCATAGGACGATGAATGAGAGTTGAGGCGTCGTTGCCGACGAAAATAGTCGGGTACAATTGGGCGCTCGTTACACAACAAATCATGGAGCATCAAGTACAGGAGGTACCATATGAACCGAGCGCAACGTGATCTGATAGTGCTGGCCGCTGGCATCGGCGTCGGCGTCGGGCTGGGAATGTTGCTGGCTCCCCGCAGCGGCCGGAAGGCGCAGGAGTTGTTGCAGACCACCGCCAACCAGGCAGTTGAACGTGGTCGCGACTACTGGCAGCGCATCCGTACCCGAGGGGGCGGCGCGGAAGTCGTAGATATGGCGGCAGCGGAGAGCTAGTCGCCACTTGTCGCCGGAAGGGTCGGAATTAATCCCCCTTCCGGCGTTTTTGCATGCAACAAGCGAACGAAGCTATGCCGTCAGACATCCTGCCAATGATCCGGGACATTGCCATCATCGCAATGGCGGTGATGGTGACCGCGGCGGCGGCAACGCTCACGGTAGTTGTACTGAAGATATACCCAACAATCAGACGGGGCACGCGCAATTTTGAAATGTCCTCCCATCTGATGCTGAGCACAGCGGCCCGCATATCGGGTTTGGTGAGCGCCGGCAGCGTGTTGGACATCTTCCTCTGGGATCTGATAACGCGCTTTCGGAACCGCAACGCCGGGGAACCGCCACCCGAGGAACACAACGCCCCATGGAACCGTTCGGCGCTCCACATAAATCTTCGCCCAGATCCCACCGACTTAACGACGGTGGGTTTCCTCACCTTGACTGTCCCATCTCTCACTCGGGGACAACCGAACGATTTTGTCTCGGCCGGCGGGTGGCTGGCCCGAATCACGCGCGGGATGACGCTCCTTGACGGGAGCGAAATTAGGCAGTCTTGGAGACTCCCGAACAGACGGAGATGGCGAACATCGCCTATGGAAGACATCAGCAACCATGGAATGGGGCTGTGATCAACGACAATAAGTCCTGCCGGCGCATTGCCTCAAATCAAATGTTCCTGAACTTCAGCCCCACAAGGTATCCTGGCGGATCCAGTCACGAAATCGGAGATAGCTGGTCAGGCCTCGCCGGCAAGACCCGCCGCAAAGCATCGGTGGAGCTCATTTGCCGTGCGTTGCGCCGGCGCCTGCTCCTTATTGATACCCGCCTTGATTCGCGCAATATGCATTACGTAAATCTGACTTTCCGGCAACATTTTATTTGAGTCAACCACTTGCTTTGGGTAACGTTTTAAGTGAGGCAATGCAGGTACAGGGTAGCCGGAGGTTCCTGGACATCAGCGTTGGCAGCGGATAGTGAAAAACCCTCCGACTCCAGCCATGAGTGGCGGCGTCCCAACGTGATGGCATCCGTTGCTTCCTCTAAATTTTGCGTAAAGTCGAGCTTATTGCCCGTCCCATCGTGGTTTAGTTTAGCTTGGTTTCTGTGGCAACTGAATAGCTCGGCCTACCCCACGACCTGACTTGAGTGCCTCTCCGTCGCCGTAAGATACGGCATCACCATCTCCGCTCCCTTGGCGTACGGTTTGCCCGTCGCCGTAAGATACGGCATCACCATCTCCATTCCCTTGGCGTACAGATTGTCCGCCACCGTGAGATATGGCGTTGCCGTTGCCGTTGCCTTGGCGTATAGCTTGCCCGTAAACTTCGGCAACAGCGTTGCCATTACCATCGCCTTTGAGTATCGCTGTTACATTATGACCGCTACTCACTGAAAGGTTGATGTTGTGGTCAGTGTCTAGGATTACGGTTACTCCATCGGGTTCGGTGGTTATTGTTAGGTAGTCGGCCCACCATAAGGAAGAATCATAGACCACCGCGGTTCCTTGGACGGTTATGATAGCGGTAGGAATGTTATTGTCTATCATGGTATTAACTCCTAAACTAAAGCCAAGGTGGGATGTACATTTAAGTGGCGATGATGATCAGCTGGGTTAAGCCCGTGAATCCCTCTCATCCGTACTTGGAGAACGACCCGGCTCCGTCGTTTGACCCCCACCATCTGCGCATTTCACCTTGGCTTTAGTTTAGTACTCAATCAAGTCTGGAAAGGCAGGGATAGGGGCGATGCAATTTGGATCGGGCATCTTGAGTGCTGAACCGCCAGTTGATGGTGACGCCCGCGGCGTTGCGCTCGGTCTCGTAAGCCGTGATTTGGCGTTGCAGTGCGTCGGCGTCGGGGTTTCTCCCTTGAGACAGGCGCGGCTCAACACGCTGAATTCTATCTCCGCTATGTTGCGCCAACTGGCGTGCTTGGGCGTGTGGTGAAAATCCAACCGCTTGACGATGCGCCGTGCTTCGGCAGGAGGAAATGTCTCGTACAGAGACGCCGTGCGGTGGGTATTCAGGTTGTCGAGGACGACCCTCAGCACTGGAGCATCAGGGTAGGCCACGTCCACCAGCCACTGCATCTGGTGGGCGAAGTCCTGCATGGTGCGCCGCTCAGTTTCCGCATTGCCTCAAATCACATGTTACTGAACTTCGGTTACACAAGGTCTACCGGTAGGTCCAGCCACGAAATTGGAGATAACTGGCCACCGTCGTCGGGAACACTCGCTGCAACGCATCGACGAACCCGATGGGCATCCACCCTCCGGCGTCCTCCGCCTTATGGCGCGTCTAACTCTTCTTCCAGAACTGCCACCATCCTCTCGTTGATCGCAGGTCCGCCACCATCGACTGCGCCCGCTGTGTCTGGCGTGGCCGCTGTGTCTGTTGTGGCCGAATCTAGGGCGGGTCTAACCCCAGGGTCGACAGTAACGCCCTGGGTACCGAATAGCTCCCAAGGTCTGAAGGACTCCACGAAATCCTTGGCTTCTTCGATAGATGGGAACCCCTTCCGGGAGCGGCTCGGGTCGTAGCTAAAAGTCTTCGCCAACGCGTCGATGCCCCGTTTGGTGTCTCGGAACCCTCCAAGCTCCTCTTCATGGCCGTCGTTTTCGTCACTGAGAATCAGGTTCTCTCCCCTTTTTACCTTTCGCCAATACACGCTCATGCAAAGCACTCCTCGACTCCGGTTTCTAGCTTGACGGTTTTGGGACCTTGATAGTCTCTACTTCTAAATTTGCTCGCTTGGTCTCGGAGAGGTGTGTTATCTCTCCAGGTATGGCAACTCCTCGGCGATGGTCAAGTTCCTTAGGTGGCGTGCCCTTTACAAGTTGGGCTGTTGCCTCAGCCGACTGGTGTCGAGGGTGACTAGCCTACGCCTGGCTCGCTTCCCCAGCGCCACCAGGAACATCACGCTTTTACCTGCCGCGTGGGGCGAGAAGAATCCGGATACTTGGTCGTCGTAAAACGTCAGGCCAGAGGCCCCCAGTCTTTGGGCATAGGCTGCCAGGTAGATTTTGCCCGCTGTGATACTGGCATCCAGCTGAGCCAACCGGTAACCCCGGTTACCAAAACGCTCCAGTATCGGATTCAGATTAGTCATGAAGAAAAAGTCGACGCTGGCATCGGCCGGAAGCGGCTGATCGAGCCCCAGATGACCAGCTTGCCGACGGTAGTCTCCTTCTTTCAGCAGCTCCAGAGCCTTCAAGTCTCGGTGGAACACATAGGCGCCAGATGGGAGGTCGTCCACCGTGTTCACGATCAGATAAATATCATTGAGAGCAGCGCCAGGTTGTCCTAAAAAGTCTGCCGGTATGCCCTGCGTGGCCTTTTCGAGCACCGTCGACAGCTCCCGGAGGGTTATCGATTCGTGGCTGAAACGGCGTGCGGACCCGCGCCGAACGATGACCGACTCGATGGAGTCCTGGGGCGTCTCGCCGTCAGAGTAGCGATTTAACGGTACGAGGCGTCCCGAAGGATGGGGCATCAGCATTGCCGGGCCTTCGCCTCGCCAAGAAACCACCTCTGCTTCATCCGTCAGAGAGGAGGCACCGTGCATCTCCCAAATGGCGGGTAATTCTACCTCGTACTCCGAAATCGGCTGAGTATCCAGCCAAAGTGGCTCTAAGTCGGCAGAGGATCCGATTGACGGCTCGGGAACGAATCCAACTGGTACCAACACGAGAGCTACTTCCTGCCGGTTCTCCAGATCCAGCAGGCGGTTAACCGAGCTGTCCACGAATCCGGCCACCACCTTAGCAGGTAGGCCATGCGCCGCGGCTATGGCTAAAGTGTTCGCCAGAATGGTTCCGCTGTCCCAATAGGAGTGGCGGTATTCCCGGGCCTGGTACTTACAGGCGTTCCGCCAAAATACATCGGTATACAGGATTATGGCGGGAGCATGGGTCAAGCTCGGCTCGTTGCCACTGGCAGCCACCAGGGTTCCCCGATAGTCGCCCGGCCGTAGCCGGGTTAGGGACGGCCCTCCGGGATTGTAGTGGTAGACTCCGGCTGCTAAACCAGGCAGGTCTCCACATACCACATAAAGCTCGATGTGGTACAGAGCACCGGTACAGGCCGCGGCACGAAACTGCATGGATCCCCAGGGGAAGTTCAACCTCTTGGTAATCCCAGCTGAGTAGTACAGAATGCTGCTCAAGGTGGTGATATCCAGTGTTCCGTCACTGACTGAGGGAATAACCTCCATGGAGATCGCGGATAGCGCGGGCACCACCGATGGCGATGCCTCAAACGGCAACGGAATCGGATCCAGGTCCGGGTATATTTTGAACAGCGGGGGTTGGCTCGACGGGTCAAAGGAGTGCCGAGGGTCCATCAGATTCCCGTGGGGGTGCTTGGTGCCGTTGTGGTAATGCCAGGTGGCTTGAATTTCTCGATTTACCATAGGTTCCTCTGCTGGCGTTCACCGAGCTCTACTAGCATGGTTTCAATAGGGGTTCTCAAAGTGTAAATGGACTGGAGCAAGTTGGTCTATGGCGTACCAGTCTGCCACTTCTGCATCCTGGCAATAGGCCAAACGCTTGCCGATATCGCTGAGCAAGTTTCCGATTTCAACTCCCATGAATTTGGGAGAAAAGGGGGTCAGGGCATATTGGGCGTCACGGAGCTTAGCTGTCCCTCCATGGCGGTTATGTCGCTCCAGGTGCAGGAGGCCAACCGCCGCCTTGATCAGTCCATGGTAAAACAAGCGCCGGGGATACCCTTCGGGCAGCCAAAGTTCTTCCAGGGTTTCGTGACATTGCCAGTATTGTGCTCGATTGAACTCGCGTATCGCTTGCCCAAACTTGGCCGGTGGATCGGACGCTACCGGCAAAAAAGGAGGCAGTCCCTCTTGGTGCAGCAATTTTATCCAATCAAGGTCCAGTTTCGGCCTTTCCCCCTTGGCAGCATACTTGGGCAGGTCGCCAGTCGACACAGAACCTCCTTGCATCAAGCCTAATGTACCAGTCCGTCTTGTCTTGATTTGTGTCTTCTACCCCCTGATGTCGGTCGGGACAATACCGTTACACGGCCCAGGAGCAGGCCTCGCTAGGCCCATTTTGATGCCCTTAGCGTTGCGACGTGGCCTGTTGCCTCATTGAGAAATGTTACCGGAACTTTAGCACCTGGGGAGCAATGCCTCAGCGGGAAAGCTCACCGTCGAATCGCGGCAATCCGTCCAGCGCCCCGTCGGCATCTTCGTCACCGAACTCCCGCAGATCCACAGCCTGCTCCTATCGCTCTTCTTCATACCCGTCCGGGTCAATGGCCTCGTGGGGGAATCCGGCAGCGCAGGCCTCTCCCAGCAGGATGCTCACAGTGGCGTAGTCCGTCTACGGCGGGGTCACCCCCAACTCTTCCGCTTCATGACCCATGGCCGCCGCCAGCTTGGCCAGCTTCACCGAGTCCAGCCCCTGCCGCCGTGCCGTCGTGATGATCGCCCGCGCCTGCCTCAGAGTGGCGGAATCGGCGTCGAAGTCCGAGTCGCGCAACAGGTATTCCGATACGTCCGGTTCATCCCCCGCCACCGCCGCCAGCACCTCCAGCATGGCGCCATGGCGCAGGTCCTGCTGTTGCAGTGCCGACACGAACTCGCTGCAGCGATCCCCCGCCACGTCGTGGAGACCGGCGTCGGCCAGGTCCGACATCACCAAGAGATACGGCAGCAGGAGGTCCGACAATGTCTCCTCTTCCGGACCCATTTCCAACAGCACGCCAATCACCCGGTCAACCTGCTCGGGAGGATGGTGGATGCCGGCGGGATCGTTGGCCGGGCTGGCCTTGGGTCGGGTTGTCTCAGGATGGTTCACCTCTTGCCGTGGGCAGGTGGCAATCGCCGGCATCCACCGGCGAATGGATATGTAAAAGCGGCGCCGGGGAGCGTTGGCGCCGCTTTGTGAAAATGCTGGTGGAAGCGCCGGGGAATCGCACCCCGGGTCCGCCACAATGCGAAGAACTGCTTCGTTACAGGCTTGTCCCTATTGTCCTGGTACGTACCGGTCCGGTGTTGGGCAGGGCACCCGTCCCGGGTCGATGCGGCTCCGGCTGAGCTTGGTCCGCGTTACCGCTGAGCGTGTTGCGCGTCTGCATCCCGATTTGATGGCGCCCGGCATGCTGCACTCGGGATACGCAGCGTGCGAGCGTGGCCTACGCGGCCAGTGCGAATTGTCGGTTAGTGCCGTTTATTCGTGGTGCCACGGTTCGGTTGATGACGCAGGTTTGATGATGTGGCGTTTCCTGCGGCCTGCAGTGGTTCCTCGTCTCGCAACGTCGAGCCTACGCGCTCCCATTTGGTGCGCCGCTGGAAAAGCGGCTGGGGATAGTATTCCTCGTCTATTTTACCCCAGCCAAGGCTCGGTGTGCGTTGCATACGGCGGAGCCGGACGCCTTGATTTTAAGGCTCTGAGCTTGGTTGTTGGCTGGGAGGGTGTCCGGTGCGAACTTGCCGTCTCCGCTGGTAGTGAGTGACTACAGGGAGGCGGTTGTGTCGGCTGACCCGAGGTGCCTAAACCAAAGCCAAGGTGAAACCCGCATATGGAGGAAGTCAATCGGCGGCGCCGGACCGTCCTCCAGGTACAGGTGGGAAAGCTTCACCTGTGGCGCCTGAGCCAATCTTCATCCCCCCGCAAATGTAGATTCCACCTTGGCTTTAGTTTAGGCGAAGGATCGCAGGGCAATGGCTCTGGGTTTCGCAGGAGTGCGCGGATGTTATGCGCGCTGCAAATTGCCGTCAATGCCGAGGCCCTGGCTTCCAGCGCGGTTCGTTGACTCCCGTTAAATGGCGGTGCTATGGTGGGCCACCCTGACGAACCGGAGCTCCAATGCGCCGGACCGACTATCGCTGGATTATCCTGGCCACCGGGTTCGCGATCCTCTTTTTCAACGGCGGGTCGCGCTCTGCACTGGGGCTCATGCTGAAGCCCATGGGCGACGATCTGGAATGGAGTCGATCGGCCCTTTCGCTGGGGATCACGGCGTACATGCTGGTCTCTGCACTGGCGATGCCCTTCGTGGGCCGGTTGGCAGACCGCTTCGACATGCGCTGGGTCATGGGTACGGGGGTAGTAGTGGGCGCCGTGGGTGTGGGCCTGATGAGCCTGATCGCCTCTCCGTGGCAACTGTTCGCCGTTTACGGCCTGGTCTTCGCGTTGGGGAACGCGGGTGTTTCCAACCCGATCGTTAGCGTTATGATCGTCAGGTGGTTTCCGGACCGTCGGGGGGTGGCCAACAGCGTCGCGGTATCTGGCAACGCCATCGGCCAACTGGTGATCGTCGGCCTGCTGGCCCAGTCGTTGGTCAGGTTCGGTTGGCGGGTGTCTTACGCCGCACTGGGGCTGGCCAACCTGGCGATCCTGGCGCCCATAGCGTTTACAGCGGTCAGGGCGGCGCCGTCCCAGGCGGCGCGAGGCAAACAGCCATCGAGCGACAACCCTGCTACCACGGAGCAGGCTGTCGATCTACGGCAGGTTCCGCTGTGGACGTCGGGGCAGCTGTGGTTACTGGGCGGGATCTACGCGATATGCGGGTTCCAGGACTTTTTCGTGGCAACCCATGTGGTGGCGTTCGCTTTGGACATTGGGTTCGGCGCGCTGATCGCGGGGAACCTGCTCGCCTTGATGGGAGTGATGGGACTGTTGGGGGTGCTGGTCTCGGGGTTCCTGGCCGATCGCATCGGACCGGCCCGGCCAACACTGCTGTGCTTCGCAATGAGGATAGGAATCTTTGTGCTGGTGATTCTTTCCCAGTCCAAGCCGGCGGTGATGATGTTCGCGCTGCTGTACGGCTTCACCTTCCTGATGACGGCGCCGTTGACGGTGATCTTCTCGGGGAACATCTTTGGGTCGGCGCGGCTGGGGCGGATCAGCGGAACGATATCGATGATCCACCAGATCAGCGGGGGCATCGGGGCGTTGGCCGGGGCACTGGCGTTCGACATCTGGGGCAGCTACGACCGGGCCTTTCTGCTGATGTTGACCCTGTCCGTAGTAGCAACGGCCGGGACGCTCCTGGTTCGTGACCGCAGGACCGGAGTGCCAACGACACAAGGGGTTGCTTCCTGATAGGCGCGTGCCTCTGATATCCGGTGTCCCCAGAGCAAGGGAAACACGGGTTACCGCACACGTCAATGGGCGAAGCGCGGCATAACCTTCGTGGCAAAATTCTCCAGGTTGCGCAGTATCTTGCGCTGCGGTATGCCGGAATGGGCGAACTCCACGAGGAGATAGCCCAGGTTGCATACTTCCTGCAGTTCCTGGATTTTCTCCGCGACGTTGTCCGGCGAGCCCACCAACAATGTTCGGGGCTCCAGGAAGTCCCAGTCCAGTTTGACCTCCGGGTCGAGATCTTCGCCGGGATTGGTGAACACCTGTCGCCCGCGGAAGGGGTCGTTGAATATGAACGCCGACATGATGCCGCGCTCGGCATCCCTGCGGGCTTCTTCCATTGACGGGGCGACGTAGGTGGATCGCATGACCGCCTGGTCTTCGCCCAATCTGAACGGGCGGCCCTCCAGGTTGGTACGGACCTCGGCGTAGAGTTCCATGCGTTGCCGGATTCTGAGTGGAGGCGGCTGCCAATAGCAGGCTTTCAGCCCCATCTCGGCGGCGGTAGTCACCGACCGGTCGGTGGACACCGTCATCCAGAGGGGAGGATGAGGATTTTGGTAAGGTCGAGGAGTAACGCGCAGCTTGGTCACGCGGTTGCCGTCCTGCCACGCTGGATCAGCGGCAAGCGACGGGTGAGAGAAAGCAGTGTCCGGAGGCGGGAAAGGTGTAGTTGGATCCCTGGTGGGCAAAATACTCGTTGGACCAGATCTTGCGGACTATCTCGACCGTTTCCTGGAACAGCTCCCGGTTCTCCATGTCATTGCGGGGGTCCGCGTTGGGGTGAAACTGCGGCCCCTCGTATGGCCAGATGCCGCGTCCAAAGCCTACTTCGAGGCGGCCTCCGCTCATGTTGTCCAGTATAGCCAGGTCCTCGGCGAGCCGGATCGGATGCCACCAGGTGGCGATATTCGCCATCTGGCCGATGCGGATTCTGGAGGTGCGGGCGGCTAGGTCCGCGCCCAGCAGTATCGGATTGGGGAGATCGCCCACGCCGAACGGGGTGAAGTGATGCTCGCCCAGCCATATGGCCTCGAAGCCGAGCTCTTCCGCCAGGATGGTCTGCTGCCTCAGGTTGTCCAGCAGACCTGCCGAATCGGTGGCTTCGCCGGCCGAGGCCGCCACGGTGGTGAATGCCGCGAATCGCATGCCAGGGCCTCCTCTCTTAGGTTCGTGTACCAGATGCCTGCCGTAGCGATTACCTTACCCGGACCAGCTTCTGCACGCGCTGGTTGGAGGTGTCGGCGCCATAAATGTTGCCCTGGGAGTCGGTGTAAACCTGGTGGGCGTATTCGAAGGTCCTGCCCCGGGCCAGGAGTTCACCATCCAAAGTCAAAATGCTGATGCGCGGCACCTGGTCGGTAACGTAAACCCTCTGCTCCGCATCGATGTGCACGCCCATGGGACACTTGAAGTCGGTCCACTGGTCCACGAAGTCGCCGTCGACGGTGAACACCTGCACGCGGTTGTTCTCCCGGTCCGCCACGTAGACCCGGCCGTCGACGGACACGCGGATGCTGTGGGGCACCAAGAACTCGCCGGGCCCTCGGCCGGGACTGCCGAAGGAGGCGATCAGGGTACCGTCGGCAGCAAGCCTGTGCACGGAGGAGTTGCCGTAGCCGTCGGCGACGAACAGCTCACCGGAGGGGGCCACGCAAACATCGGCTGGATGGTTGAACGGGGCCTGGAGCGCCGCGCGGTTTCGCGTGCCTATTGACGACAGCAGCTCTCCTTCTGGAGAGTATTTCAGGATCTGGTGCGCGTCCCGATCCACCAGGTAGACGGAATCGTCGGGACCCACGTGGATGTGGTGGGCGTCGGCCGGAACGCCGTCCGGTCGTTCCCAGGCCGCCACCGGGTTTCCATCCGGGTCGAATACCAGCACGGGAGGCCCCTGCCGTTGAAACACGTACACTCGGTCATGGCTGTCGACGGCAACTCCGCTGATGCCCCGGAACCCCTGGCCAACCGGGAGACGGGGCCATTCCGGTTGGTATTCGTACACGTAATCGCCCATACCGACTGTGGTGGCCATATCGTTTGCCTCCGTAGACCGGCTTTGCCAGCGTTCGCTGGATTGTAGCACCGGCGGTGGCATGCGATTGCCGAATGAATACCGGCATAGACTCCGCTGCGACGACCGTCTCACTCCCGTTGCTATGGCTCGAAGGTTCATGCGGCAACAGTTATTGCGTCGCTTGACCGGGGGTAGTGTCCCGTCAAGTAGTGTAAAAGCGCGTCATCCCTTTTGATGTTGATCAGGCCGCTGCGTCCAGCATATTGGGCGTCGGCAGTGCCTCGTTGCCGGCGGCGTTGGGGATGGTGAGGTAGCGGCGGGCTTCGGCCCATTCGTCGTGTTGCTCGGCCAGCACCGCGCCCACCAGGCGCCGCGCCGATAGCCGGTTGGGGAAAATGCCCACCACGTCCCCTTTCGGGGGCAGGCTCTGCGGCGCCTTATCTCCCGGTTCAGCCGTTCCTGCGGGTTGTTGGACCACAGCTTCTGCCAGTGGGCCACTGGGAAGGCCGTGCAGGCCAGGATGTCCGGCGCGGCATCCGCCAGCAGCTCGGCCACCTGGGCAAAGGGCTCCCGGAGTTGTTCCACCACTCGGTCCAATTGGCCGTGGACCTCGGCGGGAGACAGTTGCTGGTAGATGGTGCGCACCATGCGAGAAGGTCCTGGGTGGCCACGCCAGGTTGGGCACGCTTGGGCACTCGGGTGAGCAGGTTGGCCATGAAGTGGGTGCGGCAGCGCTGCCAGCTGGCCCCAGTGAACACCGCGGCGATGGCGTTCTTCAGCCCCTGGTGGGCATCGGAGGTTACCAGCTCCACCCCGCTGAGGCCCCGAGCGGTCAGCGACCGCAGGAAGGCCAGCCAGAAGGCGCCGTCCTCGCTGGCCCCCACGTCCATACCCAGGATCTCACGCTGCCCTTCGGCATTGACCCCCGTCGCCACCACCACGCAGACGTTGACGATGCGACCGCCCTCCCGAACCTTCTGGGTCAGGCCGTCCAGCCACACGTAGGGGTAGGGACCACCGTCCAGGGGCCGACCCAGGAAACTCTCCACCACTTCGTCCAGTTGCTCGCAGATGCGCGACACCTGGCTGCTGGAGATGCCGTCGCAACCCAGGGCCTTGATCAGATCGTCCACCCGCCGAGTGGACACGCCTTCTACATAGGCTTGCTGGATGACGGCCAGCAGGGCTTTCTCGCTGCGCCGCCGCGGTTCCAGCAGGCTGGGGAAGTAGCTGCCTTCCCGCAGCTTGGGAATGTGCAACTCCATGGTGCCGACCCGGGTGTCCCAGGTGCGGTTGCGGTAGCCGTTGCGGTAGGTGACCCGCTCCGGGCTGCGTTCGCCGTGCTGGGCGCCGATCTGGGCGGAAACCTCGGCGTCCATGATGCCGTCCACCAGGACCCGCAGTGCTTCCCGCAGCAAGTCCACGTCTCCGTCCATACCACGCTTGCGTAATAATTCCAAAAGATCCATTCTTTGCTTGACCACCGTCGTTCTCCTTGGTTGGGTTGTTGTGATTCCACCAGGATGACGCGGTGGCCAGCGTTTTGCCAACCGCCTAACTCTTACACCACTTCCTGGGACTCTACTGCCACAAAATCCGAGATAGCTGGACACCGTCGCCGGAAAGACTCACTGCAACACATCGGCGGACCTGATCTGTCCGTGCGTCGCACCGGCGTCCTCCGCCTTATTGATACCCGCCGTGGTTCGCATAATGGGTCATTATGTAAACCACTCCGTGCGGGCAATCCGTCCGCCGGCCCGATGGCGGATTTCGCCGCCCCATTTTGAACCCTCACGATTACGGATGCGCCACATCATCCGCCCCCAGATCATCCTCCCAGCCATCCAGTGCAACCCAGATGCGACGCATTCCGTCGCCGCCGTGCTGTGCGGGGCAGCCAGGCCCTCGGGACGTTTTTGATACCGGACTGCGTACCGGCCAGGGCCCGCCCCGCCAACCGGTCCTGCTCGGTACACGCCGCTACGCCTCATCACCGAACATCTGGGTGCTGCCATGGCGGCCAAGTCGTGGCCGATGCAGTAGCTCTCCAGCGGGCGGTCCGCTGCCACCGATCGGGACAGTATCATCCCATGCTTATGTCGGAACCTCGGCAGGACGTGGCCCATGCTCATCCGTGGCGAGCGCCTCCTCGATTTTGAGCTACGGTTTTATCGAGGCAATGTGCGCCGCTACGACCGGCAGGCTCTTATTGTCGTTAACCAGCAACCGCCGCAACGCCCCAGCCGGCTGCCTTGAACATCGCGTCGCGCCGGGCGAACCTGGTGTACCCAATTGGTCCTGGATTCCGGTTTTCACCCACTCGTTATGTTAAAATACCTGTCCTTGCGATTGAGCTGGTTTTGTGGGTGGGGCAACCTTAGCACCGTGCATTCACTAGGCTGTTCTTGTGGGGTTGATGTGGGTGAGGACGTGTTTGTTCATAACCTTGGTTGTTGTCCCGTTTCACAATAAATTCAGGAGGCATTATTTATGACCACCACCAGCGAAGAACGCGTACAAGTTGCAGAGCCCGTGGAGGAGTCCGCGGAAGAGTCCGTCGAGGAACAGGCTGAAGAAGCCGCCTCTGACGATGACGATGCTTCCGGCGACGAGTCCGACTCCGAGTAGAGGTTTCTCTCTGGGCTAGTTACCCGGTCGAATCCAGCAGTCGGTCAGCCCGCCGGCTGTTTTTCTGGTTCAGTGCGACCGGGCTTCCGGCTAAATGATCAACGCCGCCATCCTTCACGATGGCGGCGTTGATTCATTCTCCGGCTCCTATTTGCAGTAGCGGACGTAGTCGGCCCTGATCTTTCCCATGGTGAGCTCCCCTCTCTCCAGTTGACCACGCAACCTCTCCTCCATCGCCTCGGCACTTAGCGGCACGGTCCCGACGGCGCCGGACGTGGTCATCCGATGCAGGGTGGTGTTGGTGTCCGTCAGGCATTTGGCGTATCGACGCACCATCCGGTCGTCGGTATCACCTCCGCAGGCCAGCATAACCAAAAGGCAGACCATCATCATCAGCGTGTTCAACGACCGATGCACGGTTCATTCTTCCAGGCGCCCTATGACACGAAGTCTCAAGGGCGTCTCAAGCCACTGGACGGCTGGTCCGGCATCCTCTCGGCGAACAGATCGGACGCCACCGCGGCAAAGTCGAGGTCGATGAAGTAGCTCTGCAACGGGCTGTTGGCCGCCATCGGCCGCGACAGCGCCATGCCCCGCTCCCGCTGGAACCTCCCCAGCACGCGGCCCAACCTAATCAGCAACGAGCGCAACTCCACCAGCGAAAGGTCCGTCCTCTGGCAGAGTGTGTTCCGATGGATGCCCCTTTCGCCCGCCCGCCACACGTGCCACAACACCCGCCCGGCCACGACATCCAGGCTTGCCGTGAAGTCGGCAGCCAACTCCTCCGTCCAGCGGCCGGGTGCCAACGCTGCAGAAGTTGCCGTTGTCCCCGGCTCCGGAACAGTGTCCACAGCCGATGCTCTCTCCTCCGCTAGAGCAGGAGGCGCGCCATCCCGAACCTCGCCGTCTGCGTTGTCCCCGCCGCCGATGCGGCGCAGCACCCGGACCACCTCGTCCACCTCACCCTCCAGTTCCAGGTGCAACTTCACCATTTCAGTCGTTCCCGCTGGCAGCCGGCCGGCGGCTCCGCCACCACCCGATGGCCATTGCCGCGCCAATGGCGACTACGGACATTCCCACCGTGAACGGCAGCGTCATCATGATTATCAGCCGGCTGGCTTCCGGCCTGGCGCCCGCTACCGTGACGCCCAATATGGACTGGATTATCACCGCGAGGATCAGGACCACCCATACGCCGGCGACGGTCCAGACCGTTCTTCGCACAATGGAGTTCGACATGGCGGCACCTGCATCAATCGGATTGGCTGATTGCCCGCAGATTATACAGTTCGGCCACTCCTGATCGACGACAATAAGGCCGGCCGGTTCCTGTGTGTCATCGTCCAGGAACTTCAGGCCAGCGAATTGAGAGATGGACCGGGCCATTAGGCCGGCCACTCGCTACAGTACAGCTCTCTTGTGATCAGAGCTGCTTGATGATGGCAGACTGCGCCGGCCCTCGCGCGGTAGAATGCCATACTGGAAGGGTGCCGATGAACCAGCCTAAACCAGCTGCCATCTTTGACCATTGTCAGCATTGCGGCGTGATCACGGTCTGGCAGTACCGGGTGGACAATCAGGACGCCGGTGCGGAAGGCGGGGATTACCGGTGTCAGGATTGCCAGTGTTGCGGCCAGTCGGCCGACGAAGTTGCCGAACGTCTCGCCCAGGCTGTCGCCAACCTTGACGATCATGAACCGTACCCGACGTTCGATAGTTGAGATGGACCTGCGACCGGTAGTTGGCCGCGTCGGCATTGATTCCTGGCGCCCATGCTCACTACTGGGGGTGGCCGCCCTCGCGGCATTGGGGGTGTCGGGTGCCGCCGATGCGGGCCAGGTGCGAGGGTAATTGGTCGCCACAGACGTCGCAGTTCTCCGGCGGCTTTGGAAATGGGGACGATTTGTCAGATGGTGAGGTCATGGGGCCCACTCCAGCAGCCTGGGAATGACGGGTTACCCAACCATCCTACACGCCAGCGCGGAGCTGCCGTCAGGGCAGGAATGGTTGAAAACCGGTCGTACGAAATGAGTGTTGAGATGCTATCTCCTTTGTCAGCAGCGGAGCTGACGCGGAGGGGTACAATACAAGGGCAGTCCAGTCAAAAGGAGCATTCGATGTTCAGAGTATCCACGCTGCCCAAACCGCAGACCCCCAGGCCAAGCCGACCCACCCCTCCAGCCCCGCACGAGGGTCGGTCAGGGTAAATTCAAGGCCTGGCGACGGCGACTCTCCCGGCTCGATGCCGGCCGGGCGCTTTCATTGGGGAGAAGTGCTGGAGAGTTTTCTGGGCCAGCCTCCTTTGGCTGGCTTTCCTGTGCTCGTTGACGGCTCGGGGGCTCAGCGGGGTGGAACTGGTAACCTCCGATGCTCACCAAAGCCTGCCCCTGCGAAAGCAGGGGGGTTGAAGAATGCCATCGCCGCGGTGTTCGCCGGGGTGGGTTAGCAGCGCTGCCCCGCACCCACGTCATGGCCAACCTGCTCACCCGAGTCCCCAAGCGCGCCCTCCTGAGCTTGTCGAAGGGCCGGCGTGGCCACCATGGTACCCACCATCTACCAGCAACTGTCTCCCGCCGAGGTCCACGGCCAATTGGACCGAGTGGTGGAACAACTCCGGGAGCCCTTTGCCCAGGTGGCCGAGCTGCTGGTGGATGCCGCGCCGGACATCCTGGCCTTCACGGCCTTCCCAGTGGCCCACTGGCAGAAGCTGTGGTCCAACAACCCGCAGGAACGGCTGAACCGGGAGATAAGGCGCCGGACTGAGGTGGTGGGCATTTTCCCCAACCGGCTATCGGCGCGGCGCCTGGTGGGCGCGGTGCTGGCCGAGCAACACGACGAATGGGCCGAAGCCCGCCGCTACCTCACCATCCCCAACGCCGCCGGCAACGAGGCACTGCCGACGCCCAATATGCTGGACGCAGCGGCCTGATCAACATCAAAAGGGATGACGCTGATGGCGCTTTTACACTACTTGACGGGACACTACCTCGGCGATTTCACTCAGTGCCTGCAGGTCCGGGTCGTCTGGGCTGAACCGGTACCGGGCCTTGATGGTCTCCTCCAGTCGGTTGGCGCGCATGAACGCACGCACTATGCTGGTGTGGTACTAAACTAAAGCCAAGGTGGGATGTACATTTAAGTGGCGATGATGATCAGCTGGGTTAAGCCCGTGAATCCCTCTCATCCGTACTTGGAGAACGACCCGGCTCCGTCGTTTGACCCCCACCATCTGCGCATTTCACCTTGGCTTTAGTTTAGGTGCGGCCGAGGTCGTCGTACACGATCCGGGTGAAGGCCTGGTGCTTTGGCGTGTTTTCGTGCAGCTTGATCAGTTCATGGACAGCATGGCGAAAGGCGGTGCCGGTCAGGATCTCCAATTCGTGGGTCGGGTATACGCCGTGTGCAGCGGACCTGATGAGGCCGAGGGTGAGGTCTACGAGCCCGTCGTTGTCCTCTGGCACCGTCTGCATGTGCTGGACGGCGGTGGCCAGAATTTGAGTTGCTGCGACCGTGAACGTGGCGGCGTTTTGTGGCGTGTGCTGGCCGTCTTGGTCTGCGCTTTGGTCGGCCAGTTTCTCGAGGGCGTGTTGGAAATGGTAGTAAGACGGCTCGTGAAAGGCGTCGAGGTAGTGCCGTGCCCAGTGTCCGTACGAGCCCATCTTTTCGGCACCCAGCATGTCGTCGGCGCCGTGTTTGCGGTGATAGCGTGCTGGGTCGGCCAGATGATGGCCGGTTGATGCGTTGAGCAGCGCTGTGCTCAGGGACTTGAGTTCGTCGACGTGTTGCTGGTCTTGTGTGGCCTTGGCCACGCGTTGTCGGTAGTGTTCACTCGTGTTGTCGATGATGGAATTAGAGAAGGTCATTCTGGTACGCCGTGAGCGGGCGTTGCGCTTTGTTGAGTGGAGTTCTGGGGGTCTTTGGTTCTTCAGGCGTTGGCAAGTTGTTCTAGAGGTCTGGCCGGAAAGCCATTGGCCGGGTTTTGCACTACGCCAAGCAGACGTATTACAGTCGTATACGGCGTGATAGTGTATGCAATACGTTTCAAGAACCCATTATTACATCGGTAATCGACGTAAAGAAAATAGCGGCTTGGGGAGAATCGGGGTTTCCGGCCAGATTTCTAGGTACAGCCGGTGACCGGGTTCCAGGTGTGCGTGGTCCACGCAATGCCGCTATTCTTACTCATCCACTACACCCCTCGGCAATGACGCGGCACCGGCTGGTCTCCTCCAGCCAAGCGATCGACACTGCGGCCACCTGCACAACCTCGCCGTAGAGAGCCTCCAGACGATCCAGATCCTCGGGAGTCGCGTCGGGATCAATCGCCAGCACAGCCCGGGCGGCCTCGCCCACTTCCTCGGCCAGGACCAGGTGAAAGGCGGCATCTGGTTTGCCCACTTCGACGCCCCACCAAGCCACCTGGCGCACTCGCTCGTCGAGGAGATCCTTCATCGCCTGAGCGAGCGAGTTCATCGCCGGTTTAGCGCTCATCTCCGCTCTCCATTTCCAGCGGCCGCAACTGGCCTTCGACCGAGTTACCAGAGATGGCTTCGTAACTCCGCAGACCTTCGTTCCAGATCTCGCGCCGGACCGTCCCAAGGAGCGTAGTAACGATCTGCTGGACCCGCACACCATCTCCGGTGTATCCGCCGAATAATAGACGGACGTCGTCGGTTTCGTCGATGATCACCTCGACGTCGAGGTGGACGTCCATCTTCAACTCTTGCAACAGTGTTTCCAGCTTGAGCAGTCCCCTAGTCACCGATGCTCGTTCGGTCATAATCCCCTCCCTCGCCGTTTCAATACATAAGCCGCCTGCACCTCGCCGGGCTCCCTCTGAAGTTGACCAGCTGGGACTAAAACTCCCGCTTGAGCGGAAAAAACCCACGAGCAGGTGCCGTTTTCACCGGCGCAGTAGTAAATCTCGTCACCGTGTTTTTTCTCATGCCGGAGCATCGAGGGATACCGGGTCCGTCGCCGGAGATGCTTCTCCTCGTGCATGGGGCAGAGATCTGGTTCTGCAGAGGACGTCGGAAGAGCCGAAGTCTGATCATCGACAATCGAAGAACCCGAGATGGCGACGTCAGGGAGATGGCGGTATGCGACCGAGCACTCAGACCCGACGACCGTGCTCAGCGCCTGGTCGGCCATGTCCTGGTGCAACGTTAACTCGAGCCATTGGACAGCGAATGCGGATGCCGCGGCCACCGTCAAAGTATCGCCAGCCCATGAGTGACCAGCGCACGGTGCCAAGAATTCTTCGAATTGCGGGGGCGGCATCTGCTGCCGCAAAACCTGAGCTGTGTCCACCCAAGCGATCGACGCCGAGATTCCGCCGTCGCCTGTATTCAGCGATGTAACATCATTTTTTCCTAATTGTTGTGCACCCGGGCCCGGGTACTTTAACAATCTAGAAGATAGTAATATTAACCCGGGCCCGGGTGTAGATGTAAAATCATTTTCGGACGGTGTAACGTTATTTTGAGCCCAAATCGCCGATGTAACATCATTTTCAGCTGATGTAACATCATTTTCAGGGTTGGATGCGGGCTCAAAATGAGCCGACATCGCCGATGTAACGTCATTTTTGGCTGATGTAACATCATTTTCAGGGCTGGATGCGGGCTCAAAATGAGCCGACATCGCCGATGTAACGTCATTTTTGGCTGATGTAACATCATTTTCAGGGCTGGATGCGGGCTCAAAATGAGCCGACATCGCCGATGTAACGTCATTTTTGGCTGATGTAACATCATTTTCAGGGCTGGACGCGGGCTCAAAATGAGCCGACATCGCCGATGTAACGTCATTTTTGGCTGATGTAACATCATTTTCAGGGCTGGATGCGGGCTCAAAATGAGCCGACATCGCCGATGTAACGTCAGCCGAGATGGAGGAAATGACGGGCTGAGGTTGCCCGTTACCAAGTGCGTAGGTCGACCAGCGGCCGTGGTTGTGGACAACGATGGCTCCGGCCGTTTTCAGCGCCTGAATGGCCCTCACGACGGTGATCTTTGAAAGTGCGAGGTCCGACGCCACGTTAGCCTGGTGTAGGACGGCCGGTACCCACCCGTTCGCAGCTAGGACGCTTTGAACGTGGTCGAAAACGACTTGCACGCTACCACGGAACCGTGGGTGTTCAAACTCTGGTACGTCGGCTGGTAAAGGCGACGGCGGCAATGCCGGAACGGCTCCGTTCAAAGCCTCAGCCACCCGCTGCCGGGCGATCTCAACGTGCCGCGCGGACTGCTCGATTCCGATGAAATCGCGGCCTTCCAAAACGGCCGCCACCGCTGTGGTCCCGCTTCCGATGAAAGGGTCGAGTACAATTTGCGCGTTGGTGGCTGCGATGGCTCGCCGCGGCAGCTCGACCGGCCAAACTGGTAAATCTGGGAAATCGCCGCTCTGCTCTTGATTGATCCGCCAGACAGCCCCATCGGTGCAGCTGTTCACCAGGCGAAACTTGGGCTTGGTGATCAGGTAGATCACCTCGTAATCCGGCACGAAGTACCCAGGATTGCGATTGACGCTGCCGGCTTGGTGCCAGATGATGACCTGGCGCAGGGGGAATCCGTCCAGGATGTCGGCACGTCCCTGGAACCGGCCGTCTTGCACGCGCCAGGTGTGATTGTAGAAAATCGCGCCGGTGGGCTTCAGCACCCTAAGCATTTCGTCGATGCACTGGCGCTGCCAGGCGACGTACTCCTCATGCGGGAGGTCGTCGGTGTAGCCGTCATAACCGGGCCACGCACGGGATCCGTTGCCAGTGCTGTTCCGGAGGTTATAGGGCGGCGACGTGACTACAAGGTCGATGCTCTCGTCCGGGAGCTGTGCGAGCACCTGCAGACAATCGCCCTGGTGGATTGAGTTCAGCCAATCGCCCGGCAGCGAGTTGTCGCGAGGAGGGACTGATGACGTATCGGTCATGCTGCCCCCCTTTCTCCTGCAGGGGATGTAGGGGAATGGTAGTACCGGGGTGTCGCCGGCCGCTCCCAGACAGCGAGAAAATCGGCCCAGGATTGGGCGGCGTTCTCTGCTCCAGGGAAGCGTAACTGTTCAGAGTTGAGGGGATCTCCGGCCTTCCCGACTGGTTGTGGACGGGTGGCCAAGCACAGAAGCTGTTTTGCAAACCGATCTCATCCGCTCAAACGTGAACAGTTACAGGCAGAAACGCGTGGTTGATAGTTATTGCCGTATAGGATAGTATGTATTGTGAACGCTGGGGTAGCCGGGACACCTCACCCGTTGCGAACCGAGGGGCACCAAGCTCGTCAGCACCGGAGGTGGGAAGTGGTTTCGCTGATCACGCTGAACCATAGATGGGAGGGTGACACGGTCGGCCCGGTCGGAGACGCTGCCGCGGCTTGATTCATTTCCCGCAATCAGAGCCGCCCCTGAGAACGGGCAGAGTTGCCGACCGGGCCGCCAACGGCATTCGGGTTTTCTGCCATGGGATGGCCGAGCCGATGCCGAACACCAGCCAGGCGCCGATGGATGGTCGGCGCCTGGCTTTTCGGCGCCTGGCTTCATTGATAATTTGTCTGGCGTAGTCGGAACCCGCCGCCGCCGCATGGCCCACAGAAGGCAGGAGCGCAAATGGCAATCAGGACACCGACCGTGACGTTCGACCGGACGCAAAACCGCATCACGGAGGTTGCGGTGAACGGCCGTCCGGCCGGCCAGATCAGAGAATATGACAAAGACATATGGACCTACGACCACCAGGGCTTTAGCCTGGTGGGGCAACTGGGGAACGTGCGGCATGAGATCATCCGCAAGGCGACGACTACCGGCGCACGGATTTCGCCACGGTGCGCAGTGCGCTGAGCAGCGGGCCGGAGATCAGGGTTTCGCCGCGCGCCATCGGGAGAACGGAGGTACAAATCTTCGTCCTCCACGGCCGGGGTCGGCTCGCTGAACAGCTGGCAGCCGTAGCCGGGGCGCCGTAGGTGATGGCACAGCGGCCCAGGTTGAATAAGGTGGCAGCGTAGGGACAGGCGGCGGTCCACGTCGATGTAGGAGCTGTCCACGGACAGCGCGGTCCAGTCCTGTGGCTCATTCGGCGGTGCGGAAGGCGGCCTGGTCGGCGGCTGCGGCTCTGGATTTCGGGACCACGCCGTCCAGTGCGGACAGAAGCTGGTGAGTGGGCAAACCTAAACCGAAGCCAAGGTGAAACCCACATCAGCATTGGTTAGAATGAGGGCGGTTGAGTTAGTCGGTGAGCAAATCATGGTGGGGGTTGCTGTTGGGCATGGATGAGATGGGGGCGCTGTTGGAGCGGTGGCGGATCGATGAGGCTGAGGCGCGGCGACGGATGTACCGGGCGCCGACGCCACGGGAGCGGGAACGCTGGCACGCGCTATGGTTGCTGGCGCAGGGTTGGACGGCCGCGGCGGTAGCCCGGGCGTTGGACAGGGATGCCCACACCATTGGCCAATGGACCACGGCATTTGCGGAAGGCGGTCCGAGGGCGCTGTCTTTTGAGCAGTCGGGAGGTTCCCCCCCGCGCTGAGCGGGGATCAGCAGGCCGAATTGAAGGCGGCGGTGCCGGGGTCGCCATCGCAAGCCGGCATCGACCTATCCAACTGGAACTGGAAGGCCGTGCGGCAATTTGTGTCGGACCACTTCGGGTTGTCGCTGAGCCGGAGCAGTTGCCTGAACTATCTGCACCGGTTGGGGTTTGTGCTGAAACGCCCCAAGAAGCGGTTGGTCAAGGCGGACCCGGTACGGCGGGAAGCCTTCGTGGTGGAGTACGCCGCGCTGACTGCGTCGGCCCGACGCAGTGGGGCCAAGATATTCTTTGCCGACGAGGCCCACTTTCGGGCGGATGCCGATCTGCGGGGCAAGTGGGTATTGAAAGGAGAGCCGGCGCTGGTGGACTCTACCAGCCCACGCCGCGGGGAGAAAGTCAGCTACTACTCGGCGGTGTGTCTGGAGACCGGTGAGGTGGAGGTGATGGAACTGGAGGGCAACAGCAACTCCGCCACCTCGGCTGCCTTCCTGCGACAACTGCGGGCGCGACATGCCGAACCACTGACGGTGATCTGGGACAATTCGCCAGCCCATCGGGGCGACGCAATAAGGGCTTATCTGACCACGCCCGGCTTGAACCTGCACCTGGTGAATCTGCCCAGCTACAGTCCCGATTTCAACGCTGACGAGGCCATTTGGGGCTGGGCACGTCAGGAGGCGACCGCCAACCGGTGCCTGGGCACCAAGGCCGCAGTGCAAGAGCAGGTGGGCGACTTTTTCACCCGCCTGTCCAGTCGACGCGAAGCAGTCAAGCGACGATGCCGGACCATGCTGCAAGCACAAGCGGATGAACTAATCGGCAGCGCACAAGCCGATTTTCTCCGCCCCACCAATGTAGGTCCCACCTTGTCTTCGGTTTAGAAGGTTCTCGCCGTCCTTTCCACCCGACCCTTCGCCTGGGGCGACAGGGCAAATATCATTCGAGTGCCCAGCTCTGCCATGGCCCGTCCGAACTGGGTGGGCGTCCCAGCTGGGCTGATATTCCGATCAGTGCTTGAAGATCGGGTGGCGGTCGGTGTATAGAGCGAGGGGAATGCCGTAGCGATGTAGCAGTCCCTGCATCAGCAGGAAGTAAGCTGTGGGTATCCTCCTGCTTGCAAAACCGGGCGTTGACCACACAGCCGGTCGCGTCGTCCACCGCCAGCAGCAGCGCGAAAGGCGGGACCTCGCTCCCCAGCCACCGGTGATGGCTGTCGTCCAGTTGGATCAGCATGCCCTCCCGGGGCATCCGCCATGGGTGACATTTTCGCTGACCAGTGGATACTGACCAAATCGTAGAACAACGACACCCCTTGACATAGCAAGACGCAACTACCTACCCCAGGCCATCGGTAGGTATAATGCTGTCCACTCCAAACGCATTCAAAGGTTTGACTACGAACAGAACGATGTGATCCGAGCAGTCAGCTTTCCCCACTACCGCCAGGTGTGACATGACCACCGCCAAAACCCCGAAAACCCTAGAAGTTGTCAGGATTCCAGATCCTCCTGACCGCGAGCCAGAGGACATGACCAGCTTCAACCATCTCAGCGCTCCTGGCAACACCCACCACCTGATCCAACACTTCGGTAATTCCAATACCACCATTATCGCCGGCGAGCATTACATCCTGCCTGAGCCAGGCTCTCCCACCCAAGGTCGCAGAGCACCCGACCTCTTCATCGCGTTCGATGTTGATCCGGCCGTCTATGTCGCCCGAAACGCATACGTCGTATCTGAACAGGGCAAGCCTCCCGACTTTGTGCTCGAGATAGCGTCCCCGAGCACCGCGCATATTGATGTGGGCGAAAAGCGGACTGACTACGCGGCACTGGGCATTCCAGAATACTGGCGCTTTGACGAAACAGGACGACATCACGGCAGCAGACTGGCCGGCGACCGCCTAGTCGATGGTCAGTACGAGCCCATCCATATCGAGGAACTCGCAGAGGACACCCTGCAGGGTTACAGCGGGGTTCTGAACCTAAACATCCGGTGGGAGGGTGGTCAATTCCGGTGGTACGATCCAACCACGGACCAGCACATCGTCACGTTCGACGACGAGAGGGCACGCGCCGACCGAGCTGAAGCCCAGGTGCAAGAACTGGAAGCGGAACTCCAGCGGCTCCGTGAAGCCTAAAACCAATACCCAATACCCAATAAGCCGTAAAACCAAATGGCATATGAACTTGAAGGAATCGATCCCAGCCACTCGTTCGGAGACGACATTACGTTCAACGTCTTCCACTGGCCGCCCATCGTGGACTACTGTCACACTGTGGCCCCTGACATCATGGCGAGAGTGGACGACTGGCTGACGAACGATGGTCAAGGACTGAAGCGTGTGGACGCCGCCGAATTGGGTCGCCTTCTGATGGTATCCCTGTTGGACGGACACTTCGAGAAGGTGTCGACCAACTTCAACGAGGAAGAGTACCTAAACCAAAGCCAAGGTGAAATGCGCAGACGCATGGGGTAAATTTGTGAAGGAACCGAGGTAGCTGGTCTCAGAAATTGCGAGGGGTTGGTGATGGGCGTGAGGGAGATAGACCGGTCTCTGGAACAATGGCAGATGGGAGTCAAGGACTTGCGGCGGCGGATGATTCTGGCTCCCACGCCCCGGGAGCGGGAGCGGTGGTACGCCATCCTGCTGCTGGCTCAGGGCTTGACGGCAGCGGCGACGGCGGAGGCGCTGGAGCGGGACCCCCACACTATCGGGCGTTGGGCGTCGGCCTTCGGCGAGGGAGGGCCTGCGGCCCTGATATTCGAGCAGACCGGTGGTTCCCCCCCGCCCTTGACCAGGCGCAGCAGGAGGAGTTGAAAGGGGCGGTGGAACAACCGCCCGCTGCGGCGGGCATCCAACTGGCCAACTGGTATTGGAGGGTGGTGCGGCAGTTTGTCTCAGAACGGTTTGGCATCAGCCTGTGCCGCAGCAGTTGTCTGAACTGGCTTCACCGGCTGGGGTTTGCCTGCAAGCGCCCCAAGAAGCGGCTGCTCAAGGCGAATGAGTCCAAGCGGGAGGCCTTCGTGGCGGAGTACGCCGCCCGGTGGGAGGAGGCCCAACGGACTGAAGCCAGCATATTCTTTGCTGATGAGGCCCACTTCCGGGCGGACGCGGAATTGCGGGGGAAGTGGGTGCTGAAGGGTAAGCCTGCGTTGGTGGACTCCAATAGCCCGCGGTATGGGGAGAAGGCCAGCTACTATTCAGCGGTGTGCCTGGAGACGGGCGAGGTGGAATGGATGGAACTGGAGGGCAACAGCAACAGCGGGACCTCGGTTGCCTTCCTGACGCAACTGCCTGACGCAACTGAAGGAAAAGCATCCGGGGCCGCTGCGGGTCATCTGGGACAATGCGCCGGCCCACCGTGGGGAAGCGGTGCGGGAGTACCTCAGGACGCCTGAGTTGGAGCTGAGGCTGGTGAACCTGCCGGGCTACAGCCCGGACTTCAACGCCGATAAGGCTATCTGGGGCTGGGCGAGAGAGGAGGCCACTGGCAATCTGTGCCTGGGGAGCAGGGCGGCGGTACAGGAGAGGGTCGGCAAATTCCTGGCCGGGCTGTCCAGCCGGAAAGACGAGGTGAGACGGCGCTGCCGGACGGTCCTGCAATCAAGGGGCGAAACACTCCCGCGAGACTCCCGCCCCGATTCCCAGCACCCGGCAAATGCACATCCCACCTTGGCTTTGGTTTAGGCAGCTTGCTGCGGAGGTTATGGGGCGATTACCTGAGCTAGAGCCGGTGCCTGTCCCGATCCGCAACGTCGCTGCCCTGATCGATCGAAAATACCGTTACCTGCGTCCGCTCCGGGAAGCGCTGGTAGTGTCCCGTCAAGTAGTGTAAAAGCGCGTCATCCCTTTTGATGTTGATCAGGCCGCTGCGTCCAGCATATTGGGCGTCGGCAGTGCCTCGTTGCCGGCGGCGTTGGGGATGGTGAGGTAGCGGCGGGCTTCGGCCCATTCGTCGTGTTGCTCGGCCAGCACCGCGCCCACCAGGCGCCGCGCCGACAGCCGGTTGGGGAAAATGCCCACCACGTCAGTCCGGCGCCTTATCTCCCGGTTCAGCCGTTCCTGCGGGTTGTTGGACCACAGCTTCTGCCAGTGGGCCGCTGGGAAGGCCGTGAAGGCCAGGATGTCCGGCGCGGCGTCCGCCAGCAGCTCGGCCACCTGGGCAAAGGGCTCCCGGAGTTGTTCCACCACTCGGTCCAATTGGCCGTGGACCTCGGCGGGAGACAGTTGCTGGTAGATGGTGCGGACCATGCGAGAATGTCCTGGGTGGCCAGGCCAGGTTGGGCGCGCTTGGGCACTCGGGTGAGCAGGTTGGCCATGAAGTGGGTGCGGCAGCGCTGCCAGCTGGCCCCAGTGAACACCGCGGCGATGGCGTTCTTCAGCCCCTGGTGGGCATCGGAGGTTACCAGCTCCACCCCGCTGAGGCCCCGAGCGGTCAGCGACCGCAGGAAGGCCAGCCAGAAGGCATCGTCCTCGCTGGCGCCCACGTCCATACCCAGGATCTCACGCTGCCCTTCGGCATTGACCCCCGTCGCCACCACCACGCAGACGTTGACGATGCGACCGCCCTCCCGAACCTTCTGGGTCAGGCCGTCCAGCCACACGTAGGGGTAGGGACCACCGTCCAGGGGCCGACCCAGGAAACTCTCCACCACTTCGTCCAGTTGCTCGCAGATGCGCGACACCTGGCTGCTGGAGATGCCGTCGCAACCCAGGGCCTTGATCAGATCGTCCACCCGCCGAGTGGACACGCCTTCTACATAGGCTTGCTGGATGACGGCCAGCAGGGCTTTCTCGCTGCGCCGCCGCGGTTCCAGCAGGCTGGGGAAGTAGCTGCCTTCCCGCAGCTTGGGAATATGCAACTCCATGGTGCCCACCCGGGTGTCCCAGGTGCGGTTGCGGTAGCCGTTGCGGTAGGTGACCCGCTCCGGGCTGCGTTCGCCGTGCTGGGCGCCGATCTGGGCGGAAACCTCGGCGTCCATGATGCCGTCCACCAGGACCCGCAGTGCTTCCCGCAGCAAGTCCACGTCTCCGTCCATACCACGCTTGCGTAATAATTCCAAAAGATCCATTCTTTGCTTGACCACCGTCGTTCTCCTTGGTTGGGTTTGGCATTTCCACAAGGATGACGCGGTGGTCAGCGTTTTGCCAACCGCCTAACTCTTACACCACTTCCTGGGACTCTACTGAAGCGCTTCTTCGTGGGGTGGCTTACCATAACTCTAGTTTGCCGCACCCTGTAAGGCAAGGCATAGAACAGGCGGTCGAAGATCGCGTTTTGAAGGTGGTTGCTGCAACTACCACCCTTGCTGAGGGGGTGGACCTTCCGTTCCGCGTCACTATATTGGCGGATTGGCTTACGTTCGACGGTGAGCAATCCCGCCCCATGGAGGCTCTTCTCTTCAAAAATATAGCTGGGCGATGTGGTCGAGCCGGTAAAGTCACCGAGGGTGACACTGTGATATTTGATAACCCGATAGGTGATCCGCAGCTCACTTCTCCGCTCCGGCGCCCTGAGATGCAGGGTCGCATTTTCTTCTCTGAAAGTTCCCCCTCTTTGGGGAGTGCTTTGCCACATGTCAATCGCCGGATTGCTGTCAGTATGGTGGGTTCTCAGTTATTGGCTGCTATACACGAGAACCCGCGTCTGGACCATTTGGCCACTTCATTCTTCGAATCGAGTTTCGCGCGTTGGACGCCCGACGCTGATGAGGGAAAGGCCCGGATTGATGCTGCCTATCAGGACATTCTTGCCCCGACGTCAGGGGAACCGTTAGCCGTTGCGGCTAGTCCCGCTCGTCTAACGGAGTTCGGACAAGCAGCCAACAGTGCGGGTCTGTCCCCGCAAACTGCTCGTACGCTCCGTTCCGTCCTCCGCGAGCTTGCGAATGTCGAGAACTCTGTGCCAGGATTGGTCCGCGTTTGCGTCACACTTCTGAGCTCCCTGGCTGATGTTCCTGAACAAACCAATTCGGATCTTCGTAAAGCCGTTGCTAATCCGAAAAGCCGGGTCACTGTAAAGCAGCCCGATCTTGCTCTGGTTTTACGTCAATGGTTGGACGGAACTCCGATCGAGTCCATTTTCGGTGAGATACCTGCTGTCCAACGGTCTCGCCGTCAACCAAGTCTGCAGACTTGGTTGGCAGGCGTGTCTGCAGAAACAACTTGGAACGATTCGTTCACAAGGTTCCATGATTTTCTGAGGGACTGCATGGAGTTCTTTTTGCCGTGGATCTTACGTGCAGTCCGTCCAATTGCTGCTCTGGATGGGCATCCCGAACGCCCTTGGGGCGATTGGGCCCGGTTCGTCGAGCTAGGTGTGGATAACAATTGGTCCGTTCGTATTTTGGATGCCGAGTTAGGTCTCGACCGGGACCTAGCAAGGCCATTAGGCTTACAATTGGATCTATTGCACTCGGGTTCGAGTGCCCCAGTTGAGGGTGAGGTGACGTGGGTCTTCGAGAGGCTCGTTGGGAGCCGAGATCCACTTTTCCCACAACTGGTGAATTGGTACCGTTTCAACTACGCCTGATCAATCGCGCGGAACCTATGGATGCTTGTTTCGTCGGTACGTTAGATGTTGATTCCTTGGGGCATCCTGTTGTCTCCTCCGTTGTTTTGTGCGGTGAATGTGCAGGATGGCTCGTCCCGGTAGCGGCTGCAGGCCCAGAACGGTCTTGGGCTCGGTTCGGAGTATCACGATGCCATTACGGCACCACGAGTACGTTGTCGGCGGTTGTCCGCAGTCCGGGTTCGAGCAGGTTGCTGTTCTCCCGTCCGCGTTGACCGCCCGGAAGTGTTCTCACTGAACGTAAGCACACTCTAATCTTGGTCACTACTTGGTGGGAAAGACGCGCTTGGCTTACTTTGTTGCGCAGCGGCTCTCGCGGCTCGCCGTTTGGCGGTGGGGTTATCGTTGTATTGCCTGTGCCTTGCTGCGCATGACGGGCACCTGGTCTGGCCCGGGATGGGCGGCTGGGAGCACGCACAGCATATGCCGAGCTCTTTGGCCTTTTGTCGCAGTTTTTTTGCGGTCGCGGGCGGATTGTTGATGCTCGGGCCGTTGATTTCTGATCTTGTTGTATTCGCGCCGTTTCTGTCGGCGATCGGTAAGTTCGAGTGGTGTTGGAGTGCGGGTCGGCTTTTTGCGTGGTTTGTGGGTGGTAATCACCAAGGTGGATTCGAAGATGCGCTCTTTAGAATCCCCCGTGTAGCCGGACCAGTAACCGAGACCGACGTCAAGTTGCAATCAGGGAAACACGATTTCTACCTCGCGGTACTGTTCATTGTTGTTCTCATAGGTGGCTCCTTTGGGATTTTTGCCCTTCTTATTGTCTTGTCGTTGTGACACCATGAAACCGAGCGTCTAACGGGGTGGATAATAGCTTGGATATACATGCCCAGGTGGGCGAGAACGAGTTGCTCGTGTTCATCAGCAGTGTGATGGATGCCGAGTTGAACCCGGCAAGAGAATTGGTGGTGAAAGCCATTGAGGAACTGCCTCTTGGGCGGCCATGGGCTTTTGAGTACACGCCAGCTAGTTCGGAGCCTGCAACCGACGTTTATCTGCGGAAGGTCGAGGAAGCCGATTTCGTCGTTTGGCTGGTGGGGTCAAATACGAGCCAGGCGGTGGTCAACGAAGTTCATCGATGTCTGGGTTGCCATGGGCGTCTATTGGTGTTCAAGCTTCCTGCAGATTGTAGGGATGAAACCACGGAAGGGCTCCTGGCGACGGTTACGCCGGTGGTCAAATGGAAAGACGTAGGGGATCTGTCGCAGTTGGCGTCTGAAATAATAGCTGCGCTGTCAGAGGAGATCCGTGAGGCATTGCGTGATCCATTAGCCCGAATCCACCGAAGCGATGGGCCGTGGCGTTGACACCAGGGATGATGGGCAAGGGAAGGCGAACGGGGCAAGCCCGATTCCAATAGATGGGGATGAGGGCGGCGTGAGATAGCCACACAGACACGATGATGGCGGCCCGCGGTGGCGATGCTGGGCGAAATTGTCAGGGTAGTGTGCAGCAAGAGACGCTCGGGGACCAGCCTGGCGCAAGTCTGCGAGGCGGTCGGGTAGTCTGGTGAGTGGGTCAGATCTCCGTCGGCGTTGACACCAGCGGTGCCGTCAGGCTGGGAGTGGAATTGCTCGCAATCGAGCCAAGGCGCGACTGAACTGGTTTTTCCAGGGCCAGCGCTGGGGCAGATGCAAAGTGAGGCGGCGCGCCGAGCGGGTGAGCCGTCCGGCGAGGGAGAAGAAGCGTCGTCGGAGGGTCTTGGTGGTTACCAGTTGCTCACCCAGACCGATGCGCGCGGTCCAGCGGGCCAGGTTGTGGGCCATCACCTGCACCGCCAGCCAGGCGCCGTTGGCGGCGAAGCGGCCTGAGGGGAGATGGTTGAGCCCGACGCCGTACTTGAGGTCTCGGATGGCGTTCTCGATCTCGGCGTGGCGCCGATGGTCGGCCTCCAGTTCCAGGGTGTCCCCGTCTCGGTCGGTGATGAAGCCGTGATAGCGGTAGCTGGCGAAGAGGGCCAGCTGGGAGCCGGGCGTGGGCTGCACCCGCCGGACGATGAGCCGCACCGGTGCGGCGTCGGGCTCATCCTGGAAGGGGACGTAGGTGGTCTCCGCCACGTCGGCGGCGCCGTCCATCCAGTAGGGAATCGGCGTCCAGTCAGTCTCGGGTATGGCCTCGATGATATTCCGCAGGCGGGCTTGCTGGCGGACGGTGATGGAGTAGCGCACATCCATCTTGCGGCAGACGGCGACGATGGCGTGGGTGTAGAAGCCGCTGTCAGCCCGCACCGTGAGTTGTCCCCTGGCCCCGCCGTAGCGTACCCGCCCCACCGTCTCGCGTAGAAAGTGGGCGGCGCCCCGAACGGTGTTGGCGCGGCCCTTGCGCAGCCGAGCCATCAGCACGTCGCCGGTGCCGGCGGCAATGGCCAGCAGCGGGTGATAGCCTCGCTGGCCGGTGTAGCCGTGGTCGCGCGCCCCCTCCTTGGCCAGACCGTATGTCTCGCAGATGGTGGAGTCCAGGTCGATGGTCAACGGCCCGTCGCCGGGTCCGGCCCCAGCCGACCAGGCCCGGGCCAGCAGCTCCCGGCTGACCCGATCCAGTTGGCGGACGTGGCCCCACCGGAAACTGCGCAGGAAGGTCCCCAGGGTGGATGGCGCCTTGACTACGCAGCCGATGGCGCTAGCCGTCCCGCCGGTGCGCAGCACGTCGGCGTCGTCAATGCAGTCTCCTCCGGCCAGAGCAGACGCCACCAGCGTCATCACCTTGTCGCCGGTGTTGGCTCGGCCTGGGGCGCGACCCAGGTCCAGGTGCCGGTCAACCAGTTCGGGCCGGCCCAGATGCCGGCCCAGCGTGGCTGGCAGGATCAGCCCAGCATTGGCCACCAGGCGGTGGTCGTCAAAGGCGATTTGGATGCGGTCGGGGTGGTCATCTGCTAGCATCTTTTGGGTGCTCCTGGCCTGGGGACGGTTTCCTGTTTCAAAAGCCATTATCCCAGATGCACAGGAGCACTTTCTTACCCCTTCAGCACACCGCGACACTCATCTTTTCGGTGGATTGGGGATTAGGGGTGGCTCGGAATAGGGTGTTGGTTCGTGCTTTGGATCGCTCTCTTGCGGGGTGTGCTGTGTCGTTCTCAGCGCTTGGCGTGCCTGCTGTTCTTGCTGAAGAGCTGGGGAACGACACTGATGTAGGGCACGTTCTGGATGACGTAGTTCCGGGATTTTATGTCATCGAAGGTCCGCAAGGCAGTGGCAAGACGTTAGCGTGCCGGCGCTTGTTCCAGAAAGCTGTCAAACGTGCGTTGGTGGATTTGTCAGCGGCGTTTCCGGTTTTCGTTAATGCCTCGGATGTCGGATCCGATTTGTGGGGCACGATCGACAGTTGTTGCGATGGGTATGTCAACTCGCGGGTTCAGTCAGTGCTGGTGATCGTGGATGGCGTCGATGAGCGGGGCGCTGTTGAAGCGAAGATGTTGCTGAGGGAGATGGAGAGTTATGCGCGAGGTAATCCGAAGGCGACTTTGGTGGCTACGGTTAGGCCTATACCGGGATTGAACCATAATGGAAACGCAATCGCGATGCCTACGCTCGACGATGATCAGATTGTGAGTTTGGTCGCGAAAATTTCGGGTGTTCCGTCGGAAACAATATATCCTACGATGTGGTCAGTTTCGTTACGGGAATCATCTCGGTTTCCCTTGTTCTCTGTGATGATGGGCGTGTGGTTGCGCCAGAGCTCTGTGATGCGTGGCCTGTCTAGCCACGAGCTGGTGGAATATTTGGCGCAAGCGTCGTTGGCTGAAAGTGTTGGGAATGGGGAGGAGACGGATGTTCTTCTCCAAGTTTTGGCTACTAAAGCTGTGACCTACGGCGCTCGTGTTAGGCCTCATGAAGTCACGCCTAGATTGGCTAAACCCGAATCCACCGAAGCGATGGGCCGTGGCGTTGACACCAGGGATGATGGGCAAGGGAAGGCGAACGGGGCAAGCCCGATTCCAATAGATGGGGATGAGGGCGGCGTGAGATAGCCACACAGACACGATGATGGCGGCCCGCGGTGGCGATGCTGGGCGAAATTGTCAGGGTAGTGTGCAGCAAGAGACGCTCGGGGACCAGCCTGGCGCAAGTCTGCGAGGCGGTCGGGTAGTCTGGTGAGTGGGTCAGATCTCCGTCGGCGTTGACACCAGCGGTGCCGTCAGGCTGGGAGTGGAATTGCTCGCAATCGAGCCAAGGCGCGACTGAACTGGTTTTTCCAGGGCCAGCGCTGGGGAAGATGCAAAGTGAGGCGGCGCGCCGAGCGGGTGAGCCGTCCGGCGAGGGAGAAGAAGCGTCGTCGGAGGGTCTTGGTGGTTACCAGTTGCTCACCCAGACCGATGCGCGCGGTCCAGCGGGCCAGGTTATGCGCCATCACCTGCACCGCCAGCCAGGCGCCGTTGGCGGCGAAGCGGCCTGAGGGGAGATGGTTGAGCCCGACGCCGTACTTGAGGTCTCGGATGGCGTTCTCGATCTCGGCGTGGCGCCGATGGTCGGCCTCCAGTTCCAGGGTGTCCCCGTCTCGGTCGGTGATGAAGCCGTGATAGCTGTAGCTGGCAAAGAGGGCCAGTTGGGAGCCGGGCGTGGGCTTCACCCGCCGGACGATGAGCCGCACCGGTGCGGCGTCGGGCTCATCCTGGAAGGGGACGTAGGTGGTCTCCGCCACGTCGGCGGCGCCGTCCATCCAGTAGGGGATCGGGGTAGTGTCCCGTCAAGTAGTGTAAAAGCGCGTCATCCCTTTTGATGTTGATCAGGCCGCTGCGTCCAGCATATTGGGCTTCGGCAGTGCCTCGTTGCCGGCGGCGTTGGGGATGGTGAGGTAGCGGCGGGCTTCGGCCCATTCGTCGTGTTGCTCGGCCAGCACCGCGCCCACCAGGCACCGCGCCGATAGCCGGTTGGGGAAAATGCCCACCACGTCAGTCCGGCGCCTTATCTCCCGGTTCAGCCGTTCCTGCGGGTTGTTGGACCACAGCTTCTGCCAGTGGGCCACTGGGAAGGCCGTGAAGGCCAGGATGTCCGGCGCGGCGTCCGCCAGCAGTTCGGCCACCTGGGCAAAGGGCTCCCGGAGTTGTTCCACCACTCGACTCAATTGGCCGTGGACCTCGGCGGGAGACAGTTGCTGGTAGATGGTGCGTACCATGGTGGCCACGCCGGGTTGGGCACGCTTGGGCACTCGGGTGAGCAGGTTGGCCATGAAGTGGGTGCGGCAGCGCTGCCAGCTGGCCCCAGTGAACACCGCGGCGATGGCGTTCTTCAGCCCCTGGTGAGCATCGGAGGTTACCAGCTCCACCCCGCTGAGGCCCCGAGCGGTCAGCGACCGCAGGAAGGCCAGCCAGAAGGCACCGTCCTCGCTGGCGCCCACGTCCATACCCAGGATCTCACGCTGCCCTTCGGCATTGACCCCCGTCGCCACCACCACGCAGACGTTGACGATGCGACCGCCCTCCCGAACCTTCTGGGTCAGGCCGTCCAGCCACACGTAGGGGTAGGGACCACCGTCCAGGGGCCGACCCAGGAAACTCTCCACCACTTCGTCCAGTTGCTCGCAGATGCGCGACACCTGGCTGCTGGAGATGCCGTCGCAACCCAGGGCCTTGATCAGATCGTCCACCCGCCGAGTGGACACGCCTTCTACATAGGCTTGCTGGATGACGGCCAGCAGGGCTTTCTCGCTGCGCCGCCGCGGTTCCAGCAGGCTGGGGAAGTAGCTGCCTTCCCGCAGCTTGGGAATATGCAACTCCATGGTGCCCACCCGGGTGTCCCAGGTGCGGTTGCGGTAGCCGTTGCGGTAGGTGACCCGCTCCGGGCTGCGTTCGCCGTGCTGGGCGCCGATCTGGGCGGAAACCTCGGCGTCCATGATGCCGTCCACCAGGACCCGCAGTGCTTCCCGCAGCAAGTCCACGTCTCCGTCCATACCACGCTTGCGTAATAATTCCAAAAGATCCATTCTTTGCTTGACCACCGTCGTTCTCCTTGTTCAGGTCTGGCATTTCCGATCAAGGATGACGCGGTGGTCAGCGTTTTGCCAACCGCCTAACTCTTACACCACTTCCTGGGACTCTACTAATCGGCGTCTGATAGACGACAATTAGTCCTGCCGGTAGCGACGACTATTTTTGCCGGTCGATATGGGGTAATCATTCGGTACGGAGGTACCGTTGATTACAGACCGACAAACCAGGCTATTGAGGCAGAAACGTATGGAAGGCAAGACACAGGAAACGGCAGCGGCCAAGGCTGGGATGAGCGTGCGTTCAGCGCGCAAGTGGCAGAGTGGGCCATTGCCGTCGCAGGCGAAACCGGAGCATCGGTGGCGCACTCGGCCGGATCCCTTCGACGGGGTGTGGGAGGATGAGATTGAGCCGCTGCTGCGGAATGATCCGACGGGCAAGCTGAAGGCAACGACAATTATCGACTGCCCTTCGACAAGCTCAGGAGGCCGAGCAGCATCCCGGGCGGTTCAGCGCATCCCAGCTGCGGACGCTGCAACGACGATTACAGGCCCTTCGACAGGCTCAGGAGGCGGGCGCTGCATGGTCCGGATCAGGAGGTGTACTTCCCCCAGGTGCATCCGCCGGGACGGGAGGCCCAGTTCGATTTCACCCACTGCGGGGAACTCAAGGTGACCATCGCCGGACAGTCCTACCCCCACCTGCTGTTCCAGCTGATACTCAGTCACTCGGGATGGCGCTACGCTGAGGTCGCCGCCGGTGAGACCTTCCTGGCCTTGCAGCAGGGATTGCAGAATGCCCTCTGGACCCTGGGCGGCGTTCCAGAGGTGGTGCGCAGCGACAATACCGCGGCTGCCACTCACGAATTGCGCAGCAGCCGCGGCCGCGCTCTTAACGACAATTACGCCGCCCTGCTGGACCACTATGGCCTCCGCTCCACCCGCATCAATCCCGGCCAGAGCCATGAAAACGGCGTCGCCGAGCACGCTCACTACCGCCTCAAGGACGCCATCGACCAAGCCCTCATCCTACGGGGCAGCCGTGATTTTGACACCGCCGACGACTACGCCAGCTTCGTCCGGCAGATGGTGGAGAGACGCAATCGCCTGGTACAGGGGAAGCTGGAGCAGGAGATGCTTTGCCTACGCTCCCTGCCCCCAGCCCCGGTGCCGGAATACGTCAACTACCAGTCCAAGGTGCGCAAGTGGTGCACCATCCAGGTAGCGGGACATAGCTACAGCGTGCCCTCCCGCCTCATCGGCAAGGAGGTGCAGATCCGTCTGTACGCCGACTGGGCGGAAGTGTACTACAAGGGCCACCTGGTGGAACGGATGGAACGGGTGCGTGGCGAGGGGGAAGCCCTGTTGCCTCATTGAGAAATGTTACCGAAACTTTAGCACCTGGGGGCCACCCCAGCCAGCGCTAATTCCGGCATTGCAGCGGGTCCCGCCATGGGCTCACCAGCCGTGGCGTAGACCAGCTTTTTGGCCATGATGCCGCGCCACTGCTGCACCCTGCGCTGCAGCGTCCGCAGGTGAGCCCGGCTGAACCGATCCGGTTCGGCCTCTTGCAGTCGGCCCAGCAATACCACCGCACTGGCGTCCGGGTCTTCCTGCAACCAGGACAGCACGTCGCACCACACTCCTTCGAAAGGGTCGGGCCGAGTTCGCCAGGTGCGGGGCGGTTGCACCCGCCGCTCCCGTGCGGTATGCGCTGCATCCTGCCGCCACCAGTCGGGCAACTTGGCCAGGAACTGTTCCAGGCTCTCGCCGCTGGGAGTGGGCCGGATTTCGGGAGACGTAACCGCGGCCAGGGCCGACTGGGCTTCCCGGATGGCGTGCAGCAGCGCCACCGGGTCCAACTGGACCCGATATTCACTCAGCGCCGCCTTCATCTCCACGCTGACCGCGTCATGCTGCATCAGCCGATCACAGGGCGTGGCTGGCGGGCTGTACCGCTTGACGACCCTGGAGCCGTGCCGAGTTTTCTCAACCAACTTGAACGACGGCTGGAAGTAGTTCACGTACCGTCGCACCGCCCCGTACAGGTGGGCCATGGTCGGTCCGGCCACCGCGCCGGAGTAGCGGTTGTGACCGACGAAGTGGCGGACCACCGCGCCGTTCTTCTGCTCGATCCAGGCCTGGTCGTTCTTGCGGTAGGGCCGCGAACGGGTGAACTCGATGCCCCGCTCGGCGCAGTACTTGGTGAGAGTAGCGTTGATGAATACGCTGTCGTTGTCCGAGTCGATGCCTTTGACTGGGAAGGGCAACTGTCGCCCGATGGCCTCCAGTCCTGCCACTACCAGGGATTGCTCCCGGGCCAGCAGTGGCACGGCCTCGGTCCAGCCGGTGCAGATATCGGTGGCCACCAGGCTGTGGATCATGGAACCCCACAAGGAGCCGCCGTGGTGGACCACCAGGTCAATCTCCAGGAATCCTGGTGGCGGCGCATTCCAATCGGCGAAGGTCCGCACCGGAATATTGCGGCCCGGCGACTGCCGCCTCCTGCGTCGGAGCTTGCGGCCCGCCGGTGTCCTGATCGGCTGGAGCAACCGGTCCAGGGTGGCGGCGCTGGCCGCCAGCAGTCGTTGACGCACCCCAGGGTCCAGATCCAGGTGGCCATGGCGCTCCATGGACTCCACCAGATGGGGCAACGCCGCCTTCAGCCGCTTGCCGCAGATCCGATCAGCGGCTTCCCAAACCACGATCACCGCCTGGCGGACCGCCTCGTCGTAGATGCGTCGGCCCTTTTTTGCCGCCGGCTGCTGCTCTCCGTCGTCGCCGGACTGCCCCAGCAGCCTGATGCCGTGCTTGCGATGGTGGCCGGTCACCGCGATGAACTCGTCGAGGATCCGGCTTTTCTCCCGCTTGGATGAAGCTCGGTAACGGTCTCGGATCGTCGCCAGCAATTCCTGTTTTGCCATCTTGCTGATGCCTCCTCCCACGCGATCGCCTCCCCGATTTTGGGTAACATTTTATTTGAGGCAACCAATCGCGTTGGGTAACGGTTTTGTTGAGGCAATGCGCGCTGCAACGACGATTACAGGCCCTTCGACAGGCTCAGGAGGCGGGCGCTGCATGGTCCGGATCAGGAGGTGTACTTCCCCCAGGTGCATCCGCCGGGACGGGAGGCCCAGTTCGACTTCACCCACTGCGGGGAACTCAAGGTGACCATCGCCGGCCAGTCCTACCCTCACCTGCTGTTCCAGCTGATACTCAGCCACTCGGGATGGCGCTACGCTGAGGTCGCCGCCGGCGAGACCTTCCTGGCCTTGCAGCAGGGATTGCAGAATGCCCTCTGGACCCTGGGCGGCGTTCCAGAGGTGGTGCGCAGCGACAATACCTCGGCTGCCACTCACGAATTGCGCAGCAGCCGCGGCCGCGCTCTTAACGACAATTACGCCGCCCTGCTGGACCACTATGGCCTCCGCTCCACCCGCATCAATCCCGGCCAGAGCCATGAAAACGGCGTCGCCGAGCACGCTCACTACCGCCTCAAGGACGCCATCGACCAAGCCCTCATCCTACGGGGCAGCCGTGATTTTGACACCGCCGACGACTACGCCAGCTTCGTCCGGCAGATGGTGGAGAGACGCAATCGCCTGGTACAGGGGAAGCTGGAGCAGGAGTTGCTTTGCCTACGCTCCCTACCGCCAGCCCCGGTGCCGGAATACGTCAACTACCAGTCCAAGGTGCGCAAGTGGTGCACCATCCAGGTAGCGGGACATAGCTACAGCGTGCCCTCCCGCCTCATCGGCAAGGAGGTGCAGATCCGTCTGTACGCCGACACTGGGAGTAGAGTCCCAGGAAGTGGTGTAAGAGTTAGGCGGTTGGCAAAACGCTGACCACCGCGTCATCCTTGTGGAATCACAACAACCCAACCAAGGAGAACGACGGTGGTCAAGCAAAGAATGGATCTTTTGGAATTATTACGCAAGCGTGGTATGGACGGAGACGTGGACTTGCTGCGGGAAGCACTGCGGGTCCTGGTGGACGGCATCATGGACGCCGAGGTTTCCGCCCAGATCGGCGCCCAGCACGGCGAACGCAGCCCGGAGCGGGTCACCTACCGCAACGGCTACCGCAACCGCACCTGGGACACCCGGGTGGGCACCATGGAGTTGCATATTCCCAAGCTGCGGGAAGGCAGCTACTTCCCCAGCCTGCTGGAACCGCGGCGGCGCAGCGAGAAAGCCCTGCTGGCCGTCATCCAGCAAGCCTATGTAGAAGGCGTGTCCACTCGGCGGGTGGACGATTTGATCAAGGCCCTGGGTTGCGACGGCATCTCCAGCAGCCAGGTGTCGCGCATCTGCGAGCAACTGGACGAAGTGGTGGAGAGTTTCCTGGGTCGGCCCCTGGACGGTGGTCCCTACCCCTACGTGTGGCTGGACGGCCTGACCCAGAAGGTGCGGGAGGGCGGTCGCATCGTCAACGTCTGCGTGGTGGTGGCGACGGGGGTCAATGCCGAAGGGCAGCGTGAGATCCTGGGTATGGACGTGGGCGCCAGCGAGGACGGCGCCTTCTGGCTGGCCTTCCTGCGGTCGCTGACCGCTCGGGGCCTCAGCGGGGTGGAGCTGGTAACCTCCGATGCTCACCAGGGGCTGAAGAACGCCATCGCCGCGGTGTTTGCTGGGGCCAGCTGGCAACGCTGCCGCACCCACTTCATGGCCAACCTGCTCACCCGAGTGCCCAAGCGTGCCCAACCTGGCGTGGCCACCATGGTACGCACCATCTACCAGCAACTGTCTCCCGCCGAGGTCCACGGCCAATTGAGTCGAGTGGTGGAACAACTCCGGGAGCCCTTTGCCCAGGTGGCCGAACTGCTGGCGGATGCCGCGCCGGACATCCTGGCCTTCACGGCCTTCCCAGTGGCCCACTGGCAGAAGCTGTGGTCCAACAACCCGCAGGAACGGCTGAACCGGGAGATAAGGCGCCGGACTGACGTGGTGGGCATTTTCCCCAACCGGCTATCGGCGCGGCGCCTGGTGGGCGCGGTGCTGGCCGAGCAACACGACGAATGGGCCGAAGCCCGCCGCTACCTCACCATCCCCAACGCCGCCGGCAACGAGGCACTGCCGAAGCCCAATATGCTGGACGCAGCGGCCTGATCAACATCAAAAGGGATGACGCGCTTTTACACTACTTGACGGGACACTACCCCGCCGTCCTTCCGCGAGGGGCTGGCGGCCCTGGGGATCCGCTACGTACTGGACGTTCCGGCGGGCTTTACGGTGTGGCCTGAGGAGCCCGAGCGGACCAGGGCGGCCTACCAGGGCCGGGGGGCGCCCCGCAAACCCAGGCTGGTGGGCGGGCAGCGGCGCACCATGGCGGAGCGCAGCGCTGAATTGCCGGAAGCAGCCTGGCGGGGGATAACGGTGGCCGAAGGTACCCAGGGTCCACGCAGCTACCGGTTCAGCGCCCAGCGGGTGCGTCCCACCAGCCGGCGGAAGCCCGGCGAAATCCACTGGGCCGTCTATCGCCGGAATCTGGACGGCAGCGAGCCGCGCTACTACCTGTCCAACGCCCCGGAGGACACTCCCCTGGAGACCCTGGCCTACGTGGGCGGATCCCGGTGGCGTATCGAAACTGAGTTCGAGACTGAAAAAAGCGACGCGGGGCTGGACGAGTACGAGACCCGCACCTGGGCGGGCTGGCATCACCACGTGGCCCTGTGCCTGCTGGGCGGCGCTTTTCTACTGAGCCTGCAACAGGCTTTGGGGGAAAAAGATGCCCCGGATCACGAGGCCGCAGGTGTACCGGGTGGTGCGTGAGATGCTGCCACGGGAACGGTTCGGGCCGGCTGATCTGCTGCGGTGGCTCGAGGATACGCAGGACAGTAACGAGCGGGCCAGACGCTCCCATGCCAAGCGCCGCGCCGCCCTTCACGCCTCGCGCATCCCTCCTTGAACCGTCGTTGTAATACTAGGGAACCTCTGAAAAAGTCGCCCTTTCCGCCGGCGTGCCGTCATTCCGGCTTTAGCCGGAATCTACATTCCCGGGTTTTTGGATTCCGGCCTGCCCCGGAATGACGTTGTTACGAGTTGCCCCAAAATTTCACGCCGTTCCCGGAATCATCACGAAGGGTACTTGCCCAGCATCAGCCAGCCACCGCTGCTGGGGGTGGTGAAGGCGCACAGGGCGGTCTCGGCCCGCACGGTTACCTGGCGGTCGCCGGCGGTGCCCCGGAGTTGCTCGATGCTGTCGGTGTACATGGGGGTGCGGGTGCGACCGTTGCCCAGGTTGCCGCCGCTGGAACTGAAGGGGTGGGGCCCCTTGACGCTGATGTCGCCGGCGTAAAAGGCAAAGGCATCGCCCCGCTTGACCCCGTGCCACTGGAAGCCTTCCAGGAAGAACTGGGCCATTATGGAGTAGCCGTCGTAGGGGTTGAAGATGTCCACGTCGGCGGGGCCCAAGCCGGCGCCTTCGTACATGCGGGCGGCCTGCCGGTCGGTCCACATCTCCACTTCGTCCAGGTCGGGCTGGGTGGTTCGGAACCGGAAGTTGTGCTGGGAATGGTTGAGCACGTAAACGGGCTGGGATTTCATATCCCGTGCCTGCTCGGCGGTGGTGAACAGGTAGGCCGCCGAGGCGTTGACGGGACGGTCGCAGTCCCAGATGCGCAAGGGATTCAAGATGTACCGAGAGGTCGTGTAGTCTTCCACCGATATGAGTTCAATGCCGTGGTTGTAGTTGTACCCCCAGGGGGTGAGCATCCCGTTCTTGTGCTGGTTGATGACAAAGGGGGCAAGGTCGTCATGTTCGCCGCCGTACTTCAGGCAGTACTGGTTGTGGGGGAAGATGTTGATGAAGTCGTTGCCACCGTGGTTGCCCCAGGGCACGGTCCACTGGCGTGCGCCCCGGGCGTAGTCGTCGGCATTCTCCCCGCCCCGCCGGTAGCGGCCGTCCAAGTTGCCGGTGGGATAGATGACCAGGCAGGTAGAGCAAACACCGTCGCCCACGGCCTGGGAGGCCATGCCCGTCATCTCGCCGATGGTCGGCACCCCGCTGGGGGCAAATTTGACGTTCTTGAAGCCCATGGTGTTGATGAGCCACTGGGCGTTAATCAGAGTCAGGCCATACTCCGAGTCGTAGGGTGGATCGAAGTAGGGCCTGGGCGCCCACTGGGAGGCGGACCCGCCGCTGCCGCCGGCAATGTGGCTGTCACAGCAAACGATGCCGTCCACTTGGTCAATGGTGACTCCGGCCTGCTCCATGGCCTTTTCGCAGGCCATGATGGTGTAAGCGCCCAGGGAGGTATCCAGGTCCTCGCCGTCCCACCGCCGGTCCACCGGCGAATGGCCGTAGCCGACGACGGCCACCTTGCCCCGGTGTTCCCACACGCCCAGGCCGTCCCGGTCCCTGCGCCACTGGAAGTCATTGCTACTGGTCATAGTCCGTCCTTTTATCGCTTATCCACGAATAAGCGCGAATGCTCAATAATGGTTATTCCACCACCCGCCACTCGTGTATCAACTGGCCGGGGGCCACTTCCTCGAAGGTAACCTCCACGGCCGCGCCCACCGGCACCTGGTAGGCCGGGACGCCCGGCAGGTTGGAGTAGAAGTTCACAGTGGGGTCCTGGTCCAGCGTCACAAGGGCAAGATTGTAGGGCTGGTCGGGCATCCGACGGTTGAGGCGGCCGTCCTCGATGACAATGTAGGTGGCGACGTGGCCCTTGCCTTCTATCTCTTTCCACTCCAGCCCATCGGCGGAGCCGCACACCTGGCAGGCCGCCTGGGGCGGGTACTGGAGCTTGTCGCAGGCGGTACAGTTCTGGAGGACTAGGCGCTGTTCGTTCACCGCGTCCCAGAAGGACTGGCTGAGTTCATCGGGTACCGGGATTATCTTTGGCATTGCTTGTCTCCAACAATTTCTTTTCACTCAACCCCATTACAGAACAGGGTATGCGGGCGGCTGCGGCTCGTCCCATGCTCGCGGGTCGGAACCTTATTGGTTTGGACCTGCCTAGCCTGTTTGACCAGCCAAATCAGCATCCATGCAATCGAACCTGCACACATCGCCAACCCCACCAGTAAGGCAGCATAAGCTGGACCGAGGATTAGTGATAAGTTGCCAGAGTTGCTACCACCGGAAAATACAAAGGTCATGTACCACAGGCCAATTGCCCCAGTTACCAACGAATACGGGTCCCAACCGAGTCCTGCAGCGTCATCATTGGCTTGCCCGGGGGATATCGCCTGGCTGCATTGGTTCCTCCTGGGCGGATTTGCGTCCTGGCCATTCTACCCGTAAAACGGCGCTCCATCCACTTGTAATTGACCGCTGGCTCCCTGGCCTTTCAGTAGAGTCCCTGGACGTGGTGTAAGAGAAACCAGGTGGCAGGAAGCTGGCCACGGCGTCATCCTTATCGGAATAGGTACAAACCCGACTAAGGAGGACTACGGTGGCCAAAAACAGCATGGACCTTTTGGAACTACTTCGCAAGCGCGGCATGGACGGCGATGTAGACTCCCTACGGGAAGCCCTGCAGGTGCTGGTGTAGGGCATCATGGACGCCGAGGTGGCGGCCCAGATCGGCGCCCAGCGTGGGGAGCGCAACCCGGAGCGCGTTACCCACCGCAACGGCTACCGCAGCCGACCCTGGGACACTCGGGTGGGCACCATGGAGTTGCGGATCCCCAAGATCCGGGAGGGCAGTTATTTCCCAAGCCTGCTGGAACCCAGGCGACGCAGTGAGGGGGCTTTGCTGAGTGTCATTCAGCACGCCTACGCGGAGGGGGTGTCCACCAGGAGGGTGGACGGCCTGACAAACGCTATGGGCTGCGATGGCATATCAAAAAGTCAGGTGTCTCGCATCTGCCGAGACCTATACCAGGTGGTGTAGGATTTCCGGGCCGACCCGTAGACGGCGGTCCCCATCCCTATGTGTGGGTGGACGCGTGACTCCACAGGGTTCGAGAAAGTGGTCGCATTGTCAACGTCAGCGCGGTGATGGCTGCCGACCCTGCTTGGCAACGGTGCCGCACTCACTTTATGGCCAACCTACCCACCCCAGTGGCCATGGGCTCCCTGCATAGCTTGTCCAAGTGCGGGTGTCGCCACCTTGATCCGCACCGCCTACATACAACTCTCACCCGAGGATGTGCAAGCCCGCGCCAACCCGATGTTGGCCCAGCTCCGGGAGCACTTTCCCACTTCCGCTCCGATGAGGGGGTTTCCTGTGGCTAGTTGTGAATGAGCAACAACCAATCGGGGTTGTTTCCTATCTATCGGCCCGATGGCCGGATCTTAAAATTGACTCTGGCAACCCGCCGACATATCATCGGGAGTAACATGGAACCGTATCCCCACACTTTTCACGGAGGGGTGAACATGGACTTTGGATTGTTTACTACTTGGAACGCTGTTTACGAAGGCGGCATGGTCCCTTGGGACCCCGACTATCAGGGCGGTAGGCTCCTGGAAGCCGAGGCCTACAAGCAGAACTTCCGGGAGATCGAGCACATCGAGGATGCGGGCTGGGACTACGTCTGGTTCGGCGGCGGTCACTTCTCCACCCAGGGCAGCATGGACCCCCAGTCCCTCATGCTGTCGGCCGTCATCGCCAACCACACCAAGAACATAAAGATTGGGACCTCCATCCACCGCCCGACCCTACGGTTACCCGGTGAGACCCTGTCGCCGCGGGCGTTGCCCCACGAAAGGTACGCCTTTGACAACCTCCAGCCCGAGGACCCCTTCCAGGTTGCGGAACAGGCTGCCATCATTGACCAGATCAGCGAGGGACGCTTCATCTACGGAGCAGGGGCCCGCACTCGCGGCTCTGCCGAGCGCCGGGAGTACTTCTTCGAGTACCTCGAGCTGCTCAAGCAATTGTGGGACGAGGACAGATTTTCCGGTTTCGAGGGCAAGTACTTCAAATATCCCGCGTTCTACGAGAGCTACATGAGCATCCCCAAGCCGGTGCAGAAGCCCATGCCAATGCTGCTACCCGTGGACAGCCAGGAGAGCTTCGTGCCCATGGGCGAGCAGGGGTACCGCATTGCCATCGGCGCCGGCAGTTCCCCTCACAACCTGCGGGGCTCCGCCATCCTCCGCGAGGACGTCAATGCCTACCGCAAGGCGTGGATAGACGCCGGGCATGAAGGAGAGCCTAGCACCGTAGTGCGGGTGCCCACTCTCGTTGCCGACACCCAGGAAAAGGCCGACCGCCGGGTCGAAAACCTCATGGACCTCGCCCGCATCTATTACGCGGGCCGTGTGGGCATCGGCAGCACCGACGCCGGCAGCGCCGGCCCCGATGCCACCGAGGAAGTCAACCTCTTCGGAACGCCGGAAGAGGTGGTCGAGAAAATCCACATGTTCAGGGAGGCTTTCACTACCGACGAAATTATGTTCGAGTGCAACTGGACATCATCCGTCCCCCGGGACGTAATTATGGAAACCTTAAAGTGCCTCTCCGAAGACGTCATCCCCCACTTCAAGTAGGCGGGGAGTTTGTTCAGAGGGAACTAGGGCGGGCCGCCGGTTGGCGGCCCGTTTCCTTAACTGAAGCCAAGGAAGTGTAAACGCGGGGTGGTGAATATCGGTTTGGACGCTTCCAGTTAGTTCCTCCGCCCGTGCTTAGAGGGTGTCTAAAAGGGTGAACCCCGCATCAAGAAATGTAAGCGCAGCCGGGATGGGATAGCGTAGTCTGGAGGTATGGCAAGATCGACTTATCCCAGCGACCTCAGCGACCGGAAGTGGCAACCGCTGGAATCCCTGCTACCACACCGCCCAAACCGGGCGGCTGGCCCGTTAAGTACCCCGGTCGGGAGATCGTGAACGCCATTCGCTACGTGCTGCGCACTGGTTGCGCCTGGCGGATGCTGCCCTATGACCTGCCACCCTGGCGCATTGCCTTCCATTACTTTCGCACCTGGCGTCGGGATGGAACTTGGCAACGGGCCAATGACACGCTGCATTCCAGTCTGCGACAAGCTCAGGGCCGCCTGGCCAGTCCCAGCGCAGCTATCATCGACAGTCAGTCGGTGGCAGTCAGTCGGTAAAGACTGGTGAAAAAGGGGCCCAGAGGCTACGACGCTGGCAAGAAGGTGAACGGACGGAAACGCCATATCGTGGTAGATACTCTGGGGCTGCTGCTGGCAGTGGTGGTGCATCCCGCCGATATTCAGGATCGGGACGGCGCTCGGTTAGCATTGCGGCGGTTGCCTAGGCTTTGCACATTTCAAGCCGCGTAGGCGAGTGAATCTACAAGTCGGTAGTACAGGGCAGCCGGGACTTTCCATATATCCGGTTCTGCGTCGGACAGTGAAAAACCCTCGGACGCCAGCCACAAGTGGCGGCGCACCAGGGCGATGGCATCCACGAAAGTTGGCGACGGCTTGGCGTACCAGGCTGCGGTGCGATGGCTCATGGGCCGTTGTTCCTGCATCAAGTGAGCCGCCAGGGTGGTCCAGGAGAATAGCCCCATCAGGATTGGCGTGGTGCGGGCAATGGCCCGGTCCGACCACTGGCGTTGGGTCTCCACGCCCAGATGCGCTCGCACCTCCTGGAAGGCGACCTCCAGTTGCCAGCGCAGCACAAACCATTCCAGAATCTGCGCCGGGTCCACGGCCAGGTCAGTGCACAGCAGAGCCGGTGTGGCGAATTCGCCCTGGGGGTCCCGAACCAAGACCCAGCGCAAGGGCACGGGCGGCTTGCCAGAGCGGTACCAGACCGCCGTTTGCGAGGTGAGTTCCACCGTGCGGGTCGCGCCGTTGTACCAGGCTACCGACACCTCGACCCATGACACGGTGGGCAAGTCCAGGAGCGCCTTCAGCGCGGTCAGCCGTCGGCCTTTCAGCGGGGGCCGACCGTTCCGGCCCGGCTGACGTGCTGGCGCCGGTTCATAAAGGGCGGCGTCCAGGCGCAAGCGGGCGATGAGGATAACGGGTTGAGCCAACGATTGGCAGCAGTGGAGCAGGTCCAGTACGGCGTAGCTGCGGTCACCCACCAGCACCAGGGGGCGCTGCGGCAGCCAGCGTGGTTCGGCAGGCTCACCATGAGCGGGGTTGCAGGATCACCTGGCGCGCCCAGTCGGTGAGCTTTTTGTGGCGGCGTCCGCGCTGCCGGTGGTAGCGTGCCGAGGGCGCCAGCACGGTGAGAAAGGGCAAGGCCCAATAACGTCCCGCCCAGGGGACCTGGCCCAGCCACATCAGGGAGATCCAGCGCAGGCCGCTGGCCTTGACCACCTGAGACCGGCTGGAGCGCACCGCATCGCGGTAGATGCCCAGGGATTTGATTTTGGGGCCGCGGCGCCGCTCCAGGGTTTCGTCGATGCCGAAAATCAACGGGCCATCGCCTTGATCCAAGTGGAGGATTAGCAGTCCCAACAGGATGCGTGCCGCCTGGCGGGGCGACCACACCGCCCGATTGAGCACTTGATGATAACGGGCATAGCTGCGGTCGTCGCTGAGTCCCATGACACGGAGCGCCGATGCCACGGTGCGTTGGCCGGGAGCCAGTATCGCGCCGACCAGCAGGATTTGGGCTTTCAGCCAGGTCGGGTTGCGAAACAGCGTGGCGAAGGGATGGAGTACGGGTACAATCGCGTTGGGCAGGGTGAGCATCGCTTGGCCTTTTTCCAGGAGGGTCCGCCCAGCTTACCCTGTTCTTATAATTTATCTAGCTTTTGTGCAAAGTCCAGGTTGCTGGGTAGATACCATCGGCTACAGGTGATCTGGGCCGATGGCGCCTACGGCGGGAAGCTGGTGGAGTGGGCCAGGACGGTGGGCGGTTGGAACCTGGAATTAGTGCGTCGTCCCGCCCAGCAACGTACCTTCCAAGTGTTGCCCCGACGATGGGTAGTGGAAAGGACCTTTGGTTGGTTGAACCTGCAACGCCGACTGAGCAAGGACTACGAAGCGTGGTGCGAGACCACCGAAACTTGGTTATACATCGCGATGACCGGTCTGATGCTACGGCGACTAGCCTACGGTTCCCTTTTTAGACACCCTCTTAGGCATGTCTTATCCCCCATGTTGTCTGGTACCCTTACATTGATCCCGGATCGGTTTTCGGGGGTCAGGTGACCCTACGCCCACACAGTCAAAGCAGGAGATTCGTTGGCTCAGGTATCGGTGGGAGAAATATGAACTCCCTGAATGTGCAACAAAGTGATGCGACACTTCACCACCCCAACTGAAACGCTCTCGCCATTCCCCTGGGACTTGCCCGCAGCCGCTCCAGGCCGTAAAGTATGGGCGCCGTCAACTCTACCCACCGAGAACGCTGCCCCATACCCTCATGCCGGGCGGGAAGCGGCGGGTAGGATCCGTCTCCAAAGGGAGGTCAAGATGCGACTCGACCCCATCAACCTTTACGACTACGAGGAACGTGCCAGGCTGGTCCTGCCCCACGACGATTGGGACACCATCGACGCCGGGGCTATGGACATGTTCACCACCCGGCGCAACCGCACCGCCTTCGAGGAACTGACTCTGCGCCCCAGGTTCCTCCGCGACATCGGGGAGCGGGACCTTTCGACCACCATGCTGGGTAGTGAACTCAGTATGCCTGTGTTCGTCTGCCCCGCAGGTTCCCACCACCGAGCCCATCCCGAGGGAGAGGTGGCCACCGCCCGCGGCGCAAGCATGTCCAACACCCTGATGATGCTCAGCACCGGTTCCAACTGCAGCATGGAAGAGGTCGCCGAGGAAGCCACCAGCCCCCTCTTCTTCCAGCTCTACCACCGGGGTTACGACCTCACCGAAATGCTGGTCCGCCGCGCCGAAGAGGCCGGGTTCAAGGCCATCACCCTGACGGTGGACACCCCCACCCCCAGCCCCAAGGAGCGTGACCTGCGCAACCGGTACAACCGGAACTTCGAGCAGGGCAACTTCCGGGGCGTCAACAAGCCGGAGAACGTGCTACGCGGCACCGACGAGTCGGTCGGCTGGAACGTCAACCGCACCGTTCCCCTCACTTGGCAGGAGCTTGAATGGCTCCGCAGCCTCACCGGCCTGCCCCTGGTGCTCAAGGGCATCCGCACCGCCGAGGACGCCCACATCGCCGCCGAGAGCGGTGTCGACGGCATCCTGGTATCGACCCACGGTGGACGCCAACTGGACATGACCATGGGCGCAATCGAGATGCTCCCCGAGGTCGTCGATGCGGTCAAGGGCAATTGCGAAGTCTACGTTGACTCCGGCGTCCGCCGCGGCAGCGACGTGGTCAAGGCTCTGGCCTTGGGAGCCAAGGCCGTTGGCATCGGGCGTCCTCTCTTCTGGGGGCTGGCCGTCAACGGGGCCGAGGGCGTCCACGGCGTCCTGGAACTGCTCCGGGAAGAGATCGACCGGGCCATGGCCTACTGCGGCCAGACCTCCGTCCAGGACCTGGAGCCAAACCTGGTCAACGTCCCCCAAGGCTGGGGAGCCCCGCCCCAACCCGACTTCTAAGCTGGACTTTGTACATTCAAGCGGCGTAGGAATATTCCATGTCCTGCGCCGCCTCGGCGGAGTCATGCACGGCGTGGCGGTCCGGCTCGATCTCGGTCTGGGGAAATATGATGCCTATTTCCATCTGCTCACTCTTTCTGTGTATCTGCCAGCGCAACTGCACAGTTGCGCCACCCACCAGGCTTACAGGAGCCGGCCCTTTAGCGACTCGAACTCCTCGAGGGTTATGTAGCCTTGGTCCAGCAGACGTGCCAGGCGCTCCAGCTCGCCCACCACGCCGCCGGCGCTGTCCGGGCCCGGGTCCTGGGCAACGGAGCTATCTACCCGCTTCACGTCGGTCACGCCGCAGAGGCCCATGGCCACGCTGAGCTCGGTGCGAAGGATCTCCAGGCAGTGGCGGACGCCCTCTTCGCCGTTGACCGACAGCCCCCAGAAGATGGGCCGGCCCACGAAGACCGCCCGGGCGCCCAAGGCCAGCGCCTTCAGCACATCGGCACCCTTGCGGACGCCGCCGTCGACATAGACCTCCAGCCGGTCGCCCACGGCGTCTGCGATCTTGGGCAACATCTCGATGGTGCCTTCGGTGCCCTGCAACGCGTGGCCGCCGTGGTTCGAGACCACCAGCGCCTCGCAGCCGTACTCGGCGCAAAGGCGGGCGTCCTCGGCCGTTTGCACGCCCTTGATGACCAGCGGCATCGAGGTGATGGAGCGCAGCCACTCCAGGTCGGACCAGTTGAGGCCCGACTCGAAGCTCTCGGCGAAGTTCTCCCGCGTCGGCAGGTTGGGCAGCTCGATTCCCTCGAAGTTCTTCAGGGTGCGTTCCTGGTCCAGGGTGTAGGCGTAACGGTACTCCCGCTCCCGGGAGTTGGCGCCCAGGTTGTCCACCGTGAGCATCATGGCCTTGTAGCCCGCCTGTTCCGCCCGGCGCACCAAGATCTCGGTCAGATCCCGGTTCTCGAAGAAGTAGAGCTGAAACCAAAGCGAATTGGTGGCAACCTCGGCCACTTCCTCAATGCTGTAGCTGGAGGCGGTGCTGAGCCCCAGGATGGTCCCCGGGCCGCCGGCGGCCCGGGTGGAAGCCAACTCGCCCAGGGGGTGGGCGCGCTGGTGGGTGCCGGTTAGGGCCAGCATCACCGGCATGCTTATCTCTTCGCCCAGGACCGTGGTGGTCATGTCCCGCTGGGTGACGTCCACCAGGATCCGGGGACGCAGCTTGACTTCGCTCATGGCCTGGACGTTAGTGGTGTTGGTTATCCAGTCGTGCGCACCCAGGTCGCCGAACAGCCGGTCGAACAGGGCTTGGGGCATGGTCTGCTTGGCGCGGGCTTCGTAGTCGCCAATGCTCAGCAGGGTCGGCTGGGTAGTCATGCGTCCTCCGTAGTGGATTGTGTGTGGCGGGCCGGCGTCAGCAGTCCGACCCGAACCCGTTGGGATGGTCCGGCCCGGCGGTGCGCTGCCGGAGCAGGTAGTGGCCAACAGCGAATATGGCGGCCAGGGCCAGCACTAGATAGGGCCAGGCAACAACGTGCGACATGTGGCCCAGGAAGGAAACGATCAGGAATACCCCGGCCAGCACCGGGATCATCAGCACCGGGACCACCACCGCCTCGGCCACCTGGGGTTGCCAGCGTGAAAATTGGCTTCAGGCACGAGCCGGACCACGGCTCCGGACGCGCGGCCGAGCGCTCTTCCGACTGCTGTTGCCAGATACGCCACACTGGGAGGACGAACATGAAGATGGCCACGGGCAGGGCGTACTGCCAGACGTCCCCAAGGAAGAAGCGGAAGAAGAACAGCATCGCCCCAGCCCGGGTGATGGAAGCCAACGCACATAGTGCCACGGTGGGCAGCGCCATCCAGATCTCTCCGCGGTGAGCGCCGATGAAGGAGTTGGAACGCAGGACTTCGAGGAAAGCCAGAACGGCCAGGCCGACTACTACGACTCCAATCCATACGGCTACTTCAAGCATATCGTCATGGCTGCCGGGGCCCGTAGTTTTCGTGCGCTCCTCACCGGGCTATGGTACGGATGATACGCAATTCTAACAGCAGCCCGGATATTTTGCGAAGGGAGAAGCGGTTTCATGCCGGGAAGCGGGCGGCGTTTCACCACCGTCCCGCGGGGCCCCGAGGGGAACTACATGGCGTGCAACGCCGGTATGACCTCTCGGCCCACCAGGTCGATATGCTCCAGCACCTCGGCCTGGGACATCTCCGGGTAGAATAACCGCAGAGCCACGTCGGTGAACCCCATTTCGTGGTAGGCGGCGATCTGCTCGACGCATTCCTCGGGGCTGCCCACCAAGAAGGTGTCGTCCATCAGCGTTTCCAGGTCGCCAGTCACCTTCCGGGTCAGCTCGTCGTCGGTGCCGTGGAGACCGTGATAGGCGTAGACTTCGTACTTCTTGGCGAAGTTGGCCCTCGCCCGTTCCAGAGCCTCCTCGTGGGTCGGGGCGCAGAAGAACTCGCGCACGATGACCATCTCCTCGGGAACGTCGCAGCCGTTTTCCTCGAGGGTCTGATGGTACAGCGATATTTGGCGCCGGATGGTGGCGTTGGACTGGGCGGGTCCGACGTAGAGGATGTCGCCGCCCCGGCCGACCCGGCGCACCGCCGGATCGCTCATCGCGGCCTGCCAGATCTTGGGGTGGGGCTTCTGGTAAGGCCGGGCGGTGGGCCGCGCCCCGGTTACGTTGTAGTAGCGGCCGTGGTGGGTCACCTCTTCGTCGCTCCACAGCCGGCGCATCAGGCCGAGAGCCTCGGTACAGCGGGCGCCGCGCTCCGACATCTTCGTTCCGAAGGCTTCACACTCCTCCGGGCGGTAACCCAGCCCGATACCGAGGATGAAGCGCCCTTCGGCGATCTGGTCGAGGGTCGCCGACTGCTCGGCGACCTCCACCGGATTCAGCAACGGCAGCAATAGGACCGAGGTGGCCAGCTTCATGTTTCCCGGCTCGGCGGCCAGCCGCGCCAGTACCGGCCAGGGCTGGAAGTGCTGGAAGGGGTCGATCAGGTAGTGGTGGGCCCAGCAATAGATGTCGAACCCGGCGTCACGGGAAGCCCGGAACTGCTCCAGGTGGTTCCGCCACTGTTGCTGATGGTCGATGCTGTCCCGCTGCACCACCTGCCCGACCTGATAACCAACGCGCATATCTTCACCCTGACCCGCTTCAACGCGGGCGGCCTGTCCCTCCAGGAAGGACGGCTTGAACTTCCCCGCCGACCGGGCTCTAACCTCCGAGGTGGCGGTACTTGATCAGCCGCTCGCCTTCTAGGTTCTGGTTCACGTAGATGTCGCCGTGGGAGTCGACCCAGACGGCGTGGGCGCCGTTGCCCCACCCGGCGTCCAAGGGGCTGCCCCAGCGGGCCAGGATGTCGCCCTCGATGTCCAGGATAGTCATGAAACCGTCCAGCTCCGGCACGTACACCGCCTCGTCGTCGTCGATGTAGATGTCGCAGGGTCGAGCCAGGTTCAGCCACTGCTCCAGGTAGCTGCCCTCGGAGTCGAAGATCTGGATGCGGTTGTTCTCGCGGTCGGCCACGAACACCCGCCCGTCCGTGTGCACCCAGACCCCGTGGGGGACGTGGAATTCGCCGGGACCGGTCTTCCCCGGCGCGCCCCAGGAGTCCACCAGCTCGCCTTCGGGGGTGAATCGGTGCACCCTGGCGTTGCCGTAGCCGTCGGAGATGTACAGGAGACCGTCTGGGGAAATGGCTATGTCGCTGGGGCGGTTGAATGGCCCGGCCGCCCTGACGGCCGGGTCGCTGTAGTTCCCCGACCAGCCGGTGTCTGAGGGCTTGTCCCATTCGCCCATGGTCATCAGCAGGTTGCCCTTGGGGTCGTACTTGAGGACCACGTGGCTGTTCTTGACCGGCAGGTAGAGGTTCTGGTCCTCGTCGATAAACATGCCGTGGGCGTCGGTGAGAACACCCTCGCCCCAGGAGGCGAGATAGTTGCCGTCCCGGTCAAGGACGATCAGCGGGTGTTCGCCGCGGTTGAAGAGATACACCCGGTCCTCAGAGTCGGTGACGATGGCCGTCTGCCCCAACTCCCATCCCTCGGGCAGCTTCTCCCAATTCTCGACTTGCTCGTAAGTGTACTTGCCGTTGCCGACGGTGATCATGTTTTCACGTCCTCGATCGCGCCCGGTGACACCGGGGAGTAGGTTGTTGGTCGCTCTAGTAGGTTGTCAGCGTATCGATAACCGCTGTTCCAACTCCCCGGCGCGGACCGAGACCTGGTCTGCCGTCAGACCGCCCAAGGGATGGGGAATGCCCAGTGGGTGGAAGTCGCGGCGGCCAAAGGTGCGGGCGTGGCGGAAGGCGGAGTCCAAGAACGGGTCGGTACAGACCACCACCGTGGGGATGCCGAGGTTCTCCAGGGCCATTGCGTCGTGCATACTGCACGCGGTGCAGGAGCCTCAATCGGCAATCGCGGTGACCACGAAGTCGCACCGCTCGGAAAGCTCGCTTATTATCTCATCGGCGGCCGGCCGGGAATAGACGTACTTGTCCACTGCGACGATGTCGCCCAGTTCCAGGTCCTTGGCCAGCCGCTCGCCAATGTTCTGCAACAGGAGCTCGGCATTGGCTTTGCGGTTGCCCAAAAAGCCCCCGACTTTGTCGTGTAGCGTGTCCAACCGGGGCGCGGCTCGCCAGCGGGACGCCGCCTCCGGGTCGATGGGCAGGGCCAAACCCAGTTCCCTCATCCGATCTTGGTAGTTTGTGACAGTCATCGTTCCCTCTACAATTCTCCAATCAACGTTGGATCTTTCACGTGACCCTGCGAGACCCCCAGCCCGGCAGGTAGGCCGAATGGGGGCCGCCGGCGCCACCGGCGACGAAAATGTTGATACGGTCCGGGGCGCGGACCACCGGCACCATCTGGTCGTCGTCGTCGGCGTCGATGTACTTGGGCCAGAAGTGGCCGCGGTGGGAGTTGCCTTGAGGCGGGCCGCCCTGGCGGAGTTTCCGTACCGGCTTGCGGGCGTGCTCGAAGAGGAACTGGCGGATGTCCCGTTTGTTCCAGCCGTCGCGGTGGAGGAACTTGGCGTGCTCGGGGCCAATGACCACGAAGGTGTCACCCATGACGTACATCTGGACGTTGCCCAAGGTGCACATGGTGTCGGCAACAACGGTCAGGAAGTTCCGCGAGTGGGAGGCGTGGTACATGATGTTGTGAGGCGCCTCCGCCGGGAACACCGACACCGTGCTGTCGGTCGGGGCGAAGCCGAGCTCGACGTGCATCGGCTCCCAAGGGTTGGCGTCCTCGTCCTCGGCAACGCAGTAGGTGTAGGCGCCGGGGTGGCCGAAGGTGGCCGAAGGTGGCCTTGTTGGTCTCGCCAGGTATGGCGCCGCCCAGGTTGAGCAGGACCAGCTTGACCGCGCGGCCGATGGTGCCATTGGCGCGCCAACCGGAGCCGAAGCAGTTGTAGCCGCCGTTGATGTCCAGCTCCTTGACGATGGGGCCGTTGACGATCAACAGCGGAGTGTGGATGCCGGTGGAGCACATCACGCCCCGCAGGTTGAACCGCTCGTCCATCATCGCTTCAAGGGCGGTGATGACCACCGGCATGTGCTCCGGCAGACAGCCCGCCATGACAGCGATGCGCTCGACGGTGGCCCGTCCGCCCAAGGGCGGCAGCTCCGCGATGAGTTCGTCGCCCCCGCGGCTCGTGCTCTCCACGAACCGGCGGACCAAGGGTTCGGATGGCGGCACGACCGGCAGGCCATCGGTCCACCCGGTCTCGAACATCAATTCGATGGCATCAGAAACATTGGTGGAAAGCATTATCGGCCCATAAAGGACGTTGGATTATCCGCAGTTCAGCCGGGGCGAGTGTAATCCTCGTAGATAGTGCTGTCAACGCGACAATCGCCCACGTAACAGTTCAGACTTGGAGAGGTGAATTGGCCGAAGGTTGGTCGAGAATCGCTGGAGCTGGGGGAGGTGGTTATGTCATATATCTGGGATGGATGCGGAAATCGACCTCAGCACTGCGGACCGGGATGTGCTGATTGCCATCATTGAGAGGCAACAGGCCATCATCGGGAGCCTGGAGAAACGGATCGCCCAGTTGGAAGGGCGGGACAAATTGGGCGGCACCCGCAGGATGCCCGGTCTGAAGCCCAAAGCCGAGCAGCAGCCGGCCCAGCCCAAGAAACCACGCAAGCCTCGGCCCCACGGCTTTGCTCGCACCCGCATGACGCCCACCCAGCGGGTGGAACACGTGGTGGAACAGTGTCCCGACTGCGGAACCCAGCTGTCCGGTGGCTGGACCCAGCGCACTCGGGAAGTGATTGACCTGCCCCGGATTCCGGTGCAGGTAACCGAGCACGCTTATATCGCCCGCACCTGCCCACAGTGCCAACGCTGTTGTACGCCCACCGCGCAACTGGAGAACATGGTGATGGGAAGCAACGTCTGGGGGTCAACCTGATCAGCCTGATTGCCGCCCTGCGGGAGGAGGCCAGGCTGCCTTTCCGCACCATCCAGTGGTACCTGGACACCGTGCATGGGTTGCGCCTCAGCCTGGGAGCCATCGTGGACGCCACGCAAAGGGTGGCTCGCAAGGCCCAGGCTGAACTGACGGGCATTCTGGAACGCATCCGAGGCAGTCCGGTGGTCCATGCCGATGAGACCGGCTGGCGCGAGGACGGACACAACGGCTACGTGTGGACCTTCAGCACCCCCACCGAGCGCTACTTCCTGCGTCGGGGCCGCGGCAAGGCCGTGGTGGATGAGGTCCTGGGCGATCAGTTCGCTGGCGTGCTGGTCAGCGACTTCTACGCCGCCTATCACCATCACGACGGCCCCAAGCAACGCTGTTGGGCCCACCTGTTGCGGGACATCCACGACCTGCGCGCACTCTACCCCGATGATGACCGGCTGGCCCAATGGGCTGACGCCATCCACCAACTCTACCGTCAGGCGACCGCCTTCACCCATCCTTCAGAGCAGCAACGGCCAGAACAGCAACGGCCAGAACAGCAACGGCGCACCGCCCAACTGGCCCTGGAACAGCGCCTGCTGGCCCTCTGCCGTACCTACCAGGATGACCCATCGGCCGCCCCAACCAGGCTGTGCCGACGCATGGAGAACCACATCAAGGAACTCTTCCTCTTTGTGGCTGAACCGGAAGTCCCGCCGGACAACAACGCCGCCGAGCGCAGCCTGCGACCGGTGGTAATCAGCCGTAAAATCAGCGGTGGCACACGCTCTGCAGCGGGCACTAACACCAAGATGACGCTGGCCTCAATTTTCGGCACCTGGCGCGTACAAGGCTTCAACCCCCTCACCGCCTGCCGACAACTGCTCACTTCCCCTCAGGCCTGAACAATTACTCGCCCACAACCCCATTTCGGCCCGGCCGCCCGCCGATTAGCGCCCCGCCAAAGCCGGCCTTGCCACCATCTCCATAGCCGTACCGTCCCTCCTGTAAGAGCCGTCAGGCATTCCGCCGGTGGTACAGTTTTCCTCCGCCACAGTTGTCGACGTCCAGCGAAAAAGTCCCGACTAACTAGGGCGTGTTGACATTTCATTATAATGGCTGTATGTCAAACATCAGACTATCACCAGAACAGTGGGCTAGGATTCTCGATTTCTTGCGTGGCCGCACCGGCCTGTACGTTGGCCAGGAAGCGGATTGCCGACGTTTTGTCGAGGCCGTCTTATGGATAACCGCTCTGGGGCCCAATGGCGACTGCTGCCAGCCGAATACGGGAACTGGAACAGCGTCTACAAACGATTCGCCCGTTGGACTGACCAAGGTGTCTGGGCACAAATGCATCAACATTTCTGCGACGACGCGGATCTGGAATACCTGATCATCGACAGCACGGTGGTCCGGGCGCACCCTTGCGCGGCGGGAGCTCCCCCAAAAAGGGTGGCCAGGCGGCCCAGGCCCTGGGCCGGAGCCGCGGCGGGTTCAGCACCAAGATTCACGTGAGCGTGGACGGCTTGGGCAACCCCTTGCGATTCATCCTGACCGGCGGGCAACAGCACGACATCACCCAGGCGGAGGAATTGATCGCCGGTTATGCTGGCGAGCACGTACTGGCCGACAAAGGGTACGATGCCCAGGAGTTTCGCCGACACATCCTGGAACTGGGTATGATGCCGGTCATTCCGTCCTACTCCGTCCACCCAAACACCGAGTCCGTCGGCAACGGATGCCCCAGGAGGGCATGCTGATCCAGATGGACGGCAGCTATCACCCGTGGTTGGGGGATCAGGCCCCGCCGTTCACGCTGCTGATCGCGGTGGACGATGCTACCGGCCAGGTGGTGAGCGCCTTGTTCTGTGAGCATGAGGACGCTCGCAGCTACTTCCTGCTGATCCGCGCCTTGGTGGAGCATCGCGGCGTGCCCGTGGCCCTCTACACCGATCGCCACGCAGTGTTCAAGCACACGCCGGGACCCGGCCTCCCTGCAGGGCCCACCCAGTTCAGCCGGGCCATGGATGAGATGGGGACCCAGATGATCTTCGCCCAGTCGCCCCAGGCCAAGGGACGTGTTGAGCGAACCGGAGGCACCTTTCAGGACCGGTTGGTTGCCGAACTGCGGCTGGCCGGCGCAACCACCCTGGAGCAGGCACAGGCTGTGCTCGATGAGTTTGTGCCTCGGTTCAACCGGCGCTTCGGCGTTCCCCAGCAGTGCTCCGAGCCAGCGTTCCGACCGCTGGACCCGGAGCTATGCCTGGAACAGGTTCTGTGTTTCAAGCACCGCAGGAGGGTGGACCGGGACAACACGGTGCGGTTCCAGTTGCGGACACTCCAACTGCTGCCGGCGCCGGAACGCCCCAGCTATGCTGGGGCGACGGTGGAAGTCCTGCAGGGGCTGGATGGTCGGCTCAAGGTACGCCACGAGGGGCGCATCATCGCTGCTCAGGAGGCCCCGCCAAGCCCGGTATCCCTCCGCAACGGCCACCAGCCTCCCGCCGTCTCTCCGGTTGCGCCCATCGGGGTAAACCACTGGGATGAACGCTGGACAGCGCACCTGGCTCCGCTGGTCTCAAGTCAGGAACCCGAGGCGGATCAACCGGACTTCACCGATGGTGAAGTCGCCGCCGCACCACCCGCAACCGTCGCCCCGCGCAAGCCGACCTTCCTTCAGAGGGAGAGATGGAAGGCGGTCCAGAAAGCCCGGCGCAAGGGCATGTCGCTGCGGGCAATCGAACGGGAGTTGGGCATCCACAGGTCCACCGTCAGGAGTTATCTGGAGGCCGGAGGTCCTCCAGGATGGAAGCAGCGGATGGTGCCCAATCCGTCGACATCGGATACCATGGCAGCGTAACGGAGTGACATTTTCGCTGAACACTTACCCGGACATTTTCCCTGACCTACGACACCACAGTGGTACGGTTTACCGCCGCCCTTGACATTGACCGTGATTCCAGCGGTGTGCAACATTAATGCACATCTACAGAGGCATAGAGTTCACCCATGGCCAAAGTGCAATTGATCATCCCCGACGAGAACCTGGATCGTTTCGTCGACCAGGCTCGCCGGGAAGGGATGACCTTGAGCGCCTGGTTGCGAGCCGCAGCCCACGGTAGGCTCGGTCAAGGATTTCGCCGAGGCGTGTTCGATTCCCCGGACACACTGGCGGCGTTCTTCCACCAATGCGATTTGGCGGCCGGCACCGGACCTGAGCCCGACTGGCGGAGGCATCTGGCGGAAATCGACCAAGTGTCGTTGTTCAGGATAAATGTCCGTTTAAGTGGCTGGCATAAATGTCACTCGATCAGGCTGCCATGGTAGCAGATGATGACGTCGTAGGACCCGCCCGGGGTAGCTGCGCTGGGGGACCCTCGGCGTCCAGGTATTTCTTGATGGTGCTCCTGTGGATCCCCAATTCCCGCTCTATCGCTCTAAGCGACATCCCCTTGCGCCTGGCTTTCTGAATCGCCTTCCACCTCTCCCTTTGCAGGAATGTCGGCTTGTGCGGAGAGGTGGCTTTGGGATTTCCGGCGGCGGCCGAGCTGTTATTGTTGTCCCCTTGATCCTTCTCGTTCTCGACCCTTGAGTCCAGTGGTTTGAGGGTCGCGGTCCAGCGTTCGCCCAAGCCGTGGGCACCGGAGGTCGGGACAGAAACAGGTGCGGAACACCCGTGGCCGTTTCGGAGGAATACCGGACTGGAGGGCGCCTCCAGGGCAGCGATGATGCGCCCGTCGTGGCGCACTCTGAGTTGGCCGTCCAGCCCTTCCAGGACTTCCACAACCACCCCTGCATAGCTGGGGCGTTCCGGCCCGGGCAACAACTGGAGGGTGTGCAACTTGAACCGCACCGTATTGTCCCTGGCCACTCTCCTGCTGTGCTTGAAGCACAGGACCTGTTCCAGGCACAGCTCCAGGTCTAGGGGTCGGAATGCCGGCTCAGGGTATTGCTGGGGAACCCCGAATCGCCGGTTGAACCGTGGCAGGAACTGCTCCAGCACCCGCTTGGCTTCCCCGATGCCGCTCGCCCCGGCCAGGCGGAGTTCAGTTACCAGCCGGTCCTGGAAGCTGGACTTTGCACAAAATTTAGATACGTGGCCGAATCGGCGCACTTCGTGCTGTGGCTGGCCTACTGAACTATTCAACTGTCGGGGTTCAACCCTCGACTTTGTACAAAAGCTAGATAAATTATAAGAACAGGGTAAGCTCGACCAAATCACTACAAGAGGTCGAGTATGCCTACCCTGCCCGCAGTCATAGTAACCCTGCTGCTGCCCTTTGAGCACCTGTTTGACCCCAGGACCTGGCGCAAAGCCCAACTCCTGGCCATGGGAGCGATCCTGTCTCCCGGCAAACGCACCGTGTCCTCCGCCCTCAACATCCTGGGGATTGGGCAGCACGGCGACTTCGCCGTCTATCACCACGTGCTCAACCGTGCCCGATGGTCGCCGCTGCAACTGAGCCGGGTGCTGTTGCTGCTGGTGGCCGGGCGCCTTGGTTCATCCACCGAGCCGTTGGTGTTCGGCATTGACGAGACGGTGGAACGACGCTGGGGCCGGAAGATTGCGGCCAAGGGGCGGTATCGGGATCCGGTGCGGTCCACGGACGACCAGGTGGTGATGACCCCCGGATTGCAATGGGTGAGCCTGATGTTGCTGACGCGTATCGGATGGGCGGGTCGACACTGGGCGCTGCCGTTTTTGACCGCGCTGGTGGTGTCGGCCCGCTACGACCGGCGCAAAGGTCGCCGGCACCAGACGTTCACCGACTACGCCCAGCAGATGCTGGTCTGCCTGCGCCGGTGGCTGCCGGACCGGGACCTGGTGGTGGTGGCCGATGGCGGCTACGCCAAGCGCGAGTTCCTGCGGCATTGCCAGAGTATGTCAAAGCCGATTGTCGTCGTCACCAAACTGCGCAAGGACGCGTCCCGGTACCAGCCCGCGCCACCGCGGCGGCCCGGCCAGATCGGGCGGCCCCGGGTGGTCGGCGCGCGATTGCCCAGTCCCACGGCGGTGCTGGACGATCCCGCTACACAATGGATTCCCTACCGCATGGACCCCCTACCGCGCCACCGGTTCCGACGGCAGTACCGCCATGGTCGAGCTCGCTTCGGGCGTGGCGCTGTGGTACCACGGCGGGCCGCCGCGCCTTCCCATACGTTGGGTCGTCATCAGATACCTGGAGGAGCGCCGCGGGCCCTATGCTTTGCTATGCACCGACACCGAGGCGGAACCCCTGCGGATACTGCAGTGGTATCTGCTGCGCTGGCAGGTCGAGGTGACCTTTGAGGAGCTGCGGGCTCACCTGGGCGTGGAAACCCAGCGCCAGTGGTCGGAACGAGCCATCGCCCGAACCACCCCCGCGCTCTTTGGCCTGTTCAGCGTGGTGACGCTGGCAGCGGATATCCTGATCGAACAGCGTGGCGGCATGGCGCCGCGCACCGCGGCGTGGTATGACAAAACCAGCCCTTCCTTCGCCGACGCCATCGCCCTGGTCAGACGACACCTCTGGGTGCAGCAGGGAACTTTTATGCCGTCCGAGCGCGAGCACGAATCGATAAAAGTCCCGCGCCTCTTGTACCACAGGATGCTCGACACGCTAGCCTATGCCGCTTGATTGTACAAAGCCGAGGGTTCAACCCCGACAGTTGAAAACCCCCAGCCGCAATTTACGCTCAACTCACCGACGTCCTCGCCTGCACCACCCAAATGTACAAAGTCCAGGGAAGGTACCCGCTGTTCGCTCCACGCGACCCTTGGCCTGGGGCGACCGGGCAAAAATCATCTGGATCCCCAGTTCTCCCATGGCCCGGCTGAACTGGGTCGGCATCCCCGGGAGGCCGGCGCCAGGCGTGTGCCTGAAGACGGCGTGGCGGTCGGTGTAGGGGGCGACGGGTATGCCGCGACGCTGCACCACACCGTGGATCAGCAAGAAGTAGTTGCGACTGTCTTCCTGCTCACAGAAGAGGGCGTCAACCACCGTACCGGTGGCATCGTCCACCGCAATCAGCAGCGTGAACGGTGGTGCCTGGTCCCCCAACCATGGGTGATGACTGCCATCCACCTGGATCAGCATGCCCTCCCGAGGCATGCGCTGGCGGCGTATCCGGTGCTTGGGCGGACGCCTTCGCCGCGGACTGCTCAGACCGGCGTTGACCAGGATGCGCCGCAGGGTGGTCCTGCCGATGTCGATGCCGTCGCGCTCACTGAGCAACTCGCTGAGATGGGTGTGGTTAGCACCTGCGTACCTGGTACGAGCCAAACGCACTACGCCGGCCACCACGGCATCCGGTGTCGCGTTGGCTGGCCGGCGGCCCCGGTGACCATGGGCGAAGGAAGCTGCGCCTTTCTCCCGGTAGGCCGCCAGAATACGCCTGGTGCGGCGAGTGGTGACACCCATCAGCGTGGCTGCCTGGTCCAATGTCATGTGCTCAGCGAGCAAACTGTTCAGAACCTGAAGTCTTGCTTGTTCTTTTTGCGTCAAAGTCACATTCTCCATGAGGTGAATTTGACATTTCTGCCAGCCAGTTAACGAGGACGCTTTCACTATACGTCGACACCCTTTACCCCGAATCCACCGAAGCGATGTACGCTGGAGTTGACACCAGGGTTGATGGGCAAGGGAGGGCGAACAGGCCAGGCCAGGTTCCAATAGATGGGGATGAGGGCGGTGTGAAGTAGGCACCCAGACACGATGATGGCGGCCCGCAGTGGCCATGGCGGGCGTAATTCGAGATGCGGTGGGCAAGGAGTGCCCTTCGCGGGCTGGGTTGGCGCGAGTTGGCGGGAACGGTCAGATGGCCGGATGGCGGGTCAGTGGCAGACGGCCGCCGTCAGGCTGGGAGTGGAATTGCTCGCAATCGAGCCAAGGCGCGACTGAACTGGTTTTCCCAGGGCCAGCGCTGGGGAAGATGCAAAGTGAGGCGGCGCGCCGAGCGGGTGAGCCGTCCGGCGAGGGAGAAGAAGCGTCGTCGGAGGGTCTTGGTGGTTACCAGTTGCTCACCCAGACCGATGCGCGCGGTCCAGCGGGCCAGGTTGTGCGCCATCACCTGCACCGCCCGCCAGGCGCCGTTGGCGGCGAAGCGGCCTGAGGGGAGATGGTTGAGCCCGACGCCGTACTTGAGGTCTCGGATGGCGTTCTCGATCTCGGCGTGGCGCCGATGGTCGGCCTCCAGTTCCAGGGTGTCCCCGTCTCGGTCGGTGATGAAGCCGTGATAGCGGTAGCTGGCGAAGAGGGCCAGCTGGGAGCCGGGCGTGGGCTGCACCCGCCGGACGATGAGCCGCACCGGTGCGGCGTCGGGCTCATCCTGGAAGGGGACGTAGGTGGTCTCCGCCACGTCGGCGGCGCCGTCCATCCAGTAGGGAATCGGCGTCCAGTCAGTCTCGGGTATGGCCTCGATGATATTCCGCAGGCGGGCTTGCTGGCGGACGGTGATGGAGTAGCGCACATCCATCTTGCGGCAGACGGCGACGATGGCGTGGGTGTAGAAGCCGCTGTCAGCCCGCACCGTGAGTTGTCCCCTGGCCCCGCCGTAGCGTACCCGCCCCACCGTCTCGCGTAGAAAGTGGGCGGCGCCCCGAACGGTGTTGGCGCGGCCCTTGCGCAGCCGAGCCATCAGCACGTCGCCGGTGCCGGCGGCAATGGCCAGCAGCGGGTGATAGCCTCGCTGGCCGGTGTAGCCGTGGTCGCGCGCCCCCTCCTTGGCCAGACCGTATGTCTCGCAGATGGTGGAGTCCAGGTCGATGGTCAACGGCCCGTCGCCGGGTCCGGCCCCAGCCGACCAGGCCCGGGCCAGCAGCTCCCGGCTGACCCGATCCAGTTGGCGGACGTGGCCCCACCGGAAACTGCGCAGGAAGGTCCCCAGGGTGGATGGCGCCTTGACTACGCAGCCGATGGCGCTAGCCGTCCCGCCGGTGCGCAGCACGTCGGCGTCGTCAATGCAGTCTCCTCCGGCCAGAGCAGACGCCACCAGCGTCATCACCTTGTCGCCGGTGTTGGCTCGGCCTGGGGCGCGACCCAGGTCCAGGTTGCCGGTCAACCAGTTCGGGCCGGCCCAGATGCCGGCCCAGCGTGGCTGGCAGGATCAGCCCAGCATTGGCCACCAGGCGGTGGTCGTCAAAGGCGATTTGGATGCGGTCGGGGTGGTCATCTGCTAGCATCTTTTGGGTGCTCCTGGCCTGGGGACGGTTTCCTGTTTCAAAAGCCATTATCCCAGATGCACAGGAGCACTTTCTTACCCCTTCAGCACACCGCGACACTCATCTTTTCGGTGGATTGGGGTCAAGGTGGGCACCAAGGCCGAAGACATGATCAAATCACCGCCAACCACAGAGATAGCCGCCAACCGAGTTACGCTCGGCACTCCCGTCAGCCGAATGATGCAGCGTTACCACACCTACGGGCGCGGCGAGCTCGGACAATACCTTTACGAACAGCGCCCTAACCGGACGGCGGAAGTGTGGAACCACGCCGAAGGCCTGAAATACTTCGGCAACACCATCCCGGCCAACATCATCGCCGACAACTGGAACCACGCCGGAGCGCTCATTAGCCTCGCGCTGTTCAGCCAGCAGCACAGCGACCAGGCATACCCGTCGATGCTCATCTGCCCAGACGGACGTTTGATGCACGCGCTGGGCGAGCCTACACTGGACGTCTTCGACGACCCAGGCCCAGGCGGGACCGCATCAATGTTCATGCACGGGAAACCCAAGGAGGCGTGGCAGGCCGCGAAAGAACCGCTCCGAGCCATGATCAGAACCGAGTTCAGGAAGCAGTATCTCCGGGCATTGGCCGAGTACCCAGGCCACCTGGTGTTCGGATTTGAATGGACACTCAGCAACTTACCCACAGCAGGGTGCCCCAACACTACAGCAAGGGAGCAGACCATGTTTTACACCAGCAAGGAGATCGACGGCTTTTACATGGAGACAGCGGAGTTCGAAGCAGCTTCAGAAGCCATCCAGCTCGAGTGGGAGGGCGCCGGTATGCCGGACAACTTCCAGAGAGATATAGAGGATGAGGACAGCCAAGTGGTGACCATCACGTTCAGCCACGTGACGGGCATCGACGGCAACCGCTACGCGAGGATGCTGGTCCAGGTATCGGAGACCGGCTTCGTCCTGTCCGACGGCAACATCACCCCTCTTTGACAACAACATCACACACGCCTCACGAAACGGGAGGGCAGATAAACCATGACTACTAAACATCTTCACTCAGCCAACGCCTGCCCTGACACCAAGCAGAGGCTGGACATCATCAACCGCACGGCACTCTTCGACGAGAAAAACCGTGCGATCACGTACCCAGATACCACCGCCGAGGATCCCGCCGCCAACGCTCTCCTGCACGAGTTCCAAGCGATGACGCTATGCCCTAACCCCGAGTCCAACCGCCGGCCGGTGTGGAGCTTCGACATCGACCTCACGCTTCAGATGCCAGAGGACGAGCCCGGCTGCCGCGGCCCGATACCAGTCAGCCGTCTGGCGAGACTCCAGCGTCAGGGCGCCATCGTCGGCACCTGCTCGGACCGTGAACCTTCCGACCAGAGGACAGCCATGCAGGCCCTCGACTTCGAGCCCGACTTCTGCATCCCCAAGGAGATGCTGCACCACCTGGCGAAGCTGATGCCCGACGCTGGGTTGACCCACGTCGGCGACGACGACCGACGGGACCGGGAGATCGCCTTCAAATCCGGCTGGACCCACCGTTGGCCGTCGCACCACCCGATGTCCGCCCCGCCACCCGCTGCAGGAGAAACTACCCGATGAACAGGTTAGGTTCTGTTGACATTTCCAGTCATTCCCGCGAAAGCGGGAATCCAGGCGCTTTGGAAAGCAGACATCGTTCACATTCAGGGTACTCTGGATTCCCGCTTTCGCGGGAATGACGAGCTGGGGTTAGCGAAATCGCCTTATATCTCAAATGTCAACACGGCCTAGTCACCAGGATCGCCGTCTCGATTGGCGTCGCCTTCATGCTGGCCGCGTTGTCGTTCGCATTCGTCCACCGGGTGATAGCCATTTTTGCGCCCGAGGTTCCGAGCGACCGCCACTCCACCATGGCAGTTGCCCCCGCCATCATGACCGGCGCAATAGTTGGGACACTGATGTTCGCAGCACTGCGTTACATAGCGGACCGAAAAAGGGCCTGTCGAGACACGCCACCAACTAGAGATAGATGAGCAGCACGGACATCATTGAGAGCGCCGAAATTGCGGCCGCAGCCTTACGACCCGCTACCGCGTGCGGCAGGAACCACTCAGCACTGCAGAAGATATTCGAGTGCCGACAAGCCAACCAAAATGGAGTGAACGAATCCACGAAGAAAACAGGCGACATCCAAAAAGGCGGAACAGTATGCCCAACCAGATCGAAGTACTCCACCCATCAGTCGCCGCCCAGATTGCGGCCGGAGAAGTCGTCGAAAGACCAGCATCCGTCGTGAAGGAACTGGTCGAGAACGCCATCGACGCCAAAGCAAGCAACGTGCAGGTCTACATCAGGGATGGCGGAACGCGGTCCATACACGTCGTCGACAACGGCGACGGAATACCGGAAGCGGACCTGATGCTGGCCTTCAGCCGGCACGCCACGTCAAAGCTCCGCACTGCGGAAGATCTGACCGACATCCAGACATTGGGATTCCGCGGCGAGGCCCTTCCAAGCATCGCAGCCGTGTCGTTACTCACCGGCACCAGCCGCCACCAAGCGGCCGAATCCGGCACCAGCATTACTCTACGCTACGGAGAACCGCAGCATAACCCACAGCCGGCCAGCTCGCAGGTCGGTACATCAATCAAAGTCGAGAACCTCTTCAGCAATCAACCAGCACGGCTCAAGTTCCTGAAGACGAAGCCGACCGAAGCCGCCCAGGTGCAGCGCGTCATCACAAGTTATGCGATGGCGTGCCCACACATCAGGTTCCAGTACGTCAACGACGACCGCGAGAACTTCATCACCTATGGCACCGGCAATCTACAGGAGACGATCCTGCAAATCTGGGGCGCCGAGGTTGCCCACAAGATGCTGCCCGTGCTGCTTGAATCACCCGACGTCAACGTTGAAGGCTATACAAGCAATCCTGACCTAACCAGATCCAACCGCAACGACATCTACATCACCGTCAATGGACGCTGGATACAGGACAGAAACCTAGCCTGGGCAATCGAGAAAGGCTACGGAAACGCGCTGCCCATCGGCCGCCGCCCGATCGCCGTCGTCCACCTAACGATGCCGAGCCACCTCGTGGACGTAAACGCCCATCCAACCAAGCAGGAAGTAAGGTTTCGCCACGAGTCCAAGATATTCGCGGCGGTACAACAAGCCATACAGGACAGCCTGGTCGGCCACGGACTCGTCCACCAGCCAGCATCGCGGCCCTTCGCCTCACGCGCACACACTCGCCGCGGAACAAGCAGTCCACCACACCCGACGGAACAGCACCAGCCTTTCAACGAAGACCAAGCCCTCGCAGACGAAAGCGTCAACCACGAAGAATCACCTCTCACACATCAAACCAGACCATCACAACGCCCGGGCAGCCCAAGCCCCATAACCCACCACGGTGACGTACCCGCTATGGTGACGACCGACACGGCGCCTCACGTCAACCTAAGAGACACCTTGCCCCAACTCAAGGTGATCGGCCAAGCACAGCGCACTTTCATCCTCGCCGACAGCCCAGACGGTATCTACGTGCTGGATCAACACGCTGCCCACGAACGGGTCATCTACGACGAGGTCCAGCGACTGCACGACTCAGCATCCATACTCTCCCAGCGCATGATGATGCCCGAGCAAGCAACGCTCAACGAGTTCCAGAACCAAACGCTGATCGACAACCAGGACTTGATCAGCCAGCACGGCTTCGAGTTCCACCATCTGCACCATCAAATTTGGGAGATCACCGCGTTGCCTCAACCCCTGACCCAAGACCGCAGCCCAAGCGCCGAACATGCCATGCAGAAACTGCTGGACGAGTTTGCCGCCGAGCAGATCATCAGCTCGCCACAACAGGCCATCGCCGCCACCATCGCCTGCCATTCTGCCACCCGCGCCGGCGACGTATTGAGCCAGGACGAGATGCAGTCCATCATCACAAAGCTCTCGAACACGCCTGAACCTCACCGCTGCCCCCACGGCCGGCCCACCATCATCCATCTGTCGAAGCTACGACTGGAGCAGGAATTCCAAAGACGATAGCCCAACCAATCAACGAAATAACACCGTTCACGGAGAGAACTCCATGCAACAACCTCAAGTGTTCCAAGTGTCCATCAAGCCAACCACCGAAGTACTCCAGTACCTGGCCAACCTCAAATCCACGCCTGCACAGTCCGAGATAATCGTCTCACTGACCGAAGAAGAGTACGCAGCCATGCCCGGCGCAGATGACATCAGAAAGCACATCGTCGCCGATTACGTGATTTACGACATCACACGCCAGCACGACACCAATGGCCTCACCGAAAACCTCAAGGAACTGCTCAAGGAATACAACGAAGAAAACCCCGCAGCAACCTTTTCCGAAGTCGTTGACCTCGAGCACCTGACGCCGGTACAAACCCGCAAAGCGCTCGGCGCCATTGCCCGCTGCACCAACGAGGACGACATCAAACCCTGGGAGCGCAGCACATCCGTCACTGAGGCCATCGCAGACGAAGAACTCACCCCAGGAGAAATCTTCCGGCACTGATACCGGCGACCACCCTCCAGCCCCGCCCTTCGACAGGACCACACCATGCCAACGGACATCACCGAAGCCGAACAGGAATGCGAACACGACTGGCACCCCTGCGGCTGGCAGATGCAGCCGGGCGACCACAACTGCTCCCATCTGTTCAACGACGTCAACACCGACCCACCATTCTGGAAGGCAATCGACCAGATCACGCCAGATCACCAGCTCATCACGTACCGCTGCGACAACTGCGGCACGATGGGTTCCCACCTGGTGGACAAGGACCAAGGTATCATCAACTCCACGATGCCGGGCGCTCACGTCCCTGAACCGACAGCAGGTCTTTCGACACCACGCCATCCAGCGCCGCCGGTCTACACCTTCCCCACCGCCATCGAGCTACCGCTTACGCCCTCCCTGCCAGGTCTGTAAAGCCAGCACGCGCCCTTTATGCCGGGAACGCTTGCTCCACTTCAGGATCCGCGTTGAGTGTATCCACCATCGCCCCCGTTCCCGCCACGTCAGAGACCGCCGGCACCAGCCATGAACATTCCGCCCTCCACGGCGGCATGAACGACCCCGCGTAAGCAGGGATATACCCCGTGAGGTGGCGTACATCCACATCTCCACTCTGTTGGCCCCGCGTAAGCAGGGATATACCGCCCAAACAGGCCCAAAAACGGGGCTACAGCGCGTTGGCCCCGCGTAAGCAGGGATATACCTCGAAACGGCGTTGGAACAGGAATTCTGGGGGCGTTGGCCCCGCGTAAGCAGGGATATACCCGAGCGTTACGCCAACGGCTTCCTGAACCGTCTTTTGGCCCTGCGCAAGCAGGGATATACCCCCATAGCCGTAGCTGTTTCGAATGAATGTGAAGCGTTGGCCCCGCGTAAGCAGGGATATACCTTATTTTGCGGACCTGAAGTTTTTCCGACGCGTGTTGGCCCGCTACGCTATTCCAAAAGAATTAATTTCGAGTGCACCATTCCGTTGCCCGGCAGGCCAGCGAGACAGACAAAGGCTTCAAAACGCAAAATCAGAGTCAAGGAACCCAACAGGGACAAGAAGCCGCGCCCCATTCCAACCCCGCTAGCACTTCAAGAGCGCATACAGAAACGCCGCGAATACGAGAAGAGTAGAAATCAACGGCCCGAGCGTAGACAATACGCCCGCGACCGTGAAAAAGAGCGACGACAAAAGGCGAAAGAGCTTGGCATATGCAAGACTTGCTCCCAGCCGGCAATCCCAGGCCAGACCAGGTGCCCGCCGTGCGCTGAAAAACACCGGCGGTACAACAAGAACATTACAGCCAAACGGTGATCCGCCAAGAGCACTGAGCAACAAAACAGGTCAGGTTCGTCGTCGTCACCGAGTGGCAACCAAGCTTAGCCCCAATCCACCGAAGATATGACGGGGTCGGCGTACTGAAGGGGTAAGAAAGTGCTCCCGTGTTCGGGGATAATGGTTTTTGAAACAGAAAACCGACCCGAAACGAGGAGCACCCAGAAGATGCTACCACTTGAGCACCCCGACCGCATCCACGTTGCCTTTGATGATCACCGCCTGGTGGCCAATGCGGGGCTGCTGCTGCCGGTCACCCTGGCCCACCACCTGGGCCTGGGTGAACTGGTGGACTGCCACGTTGACCTGGGGGATGCGCCCGGACGAGCCAACGCTGGCGACCAGATGCTGACCCTGGTGGCGTCGGCGCTGGCGGGCGGCGACTGCATTGACGACGCCGATGCGCTGCGGGCGGGCGGGACGGTGCGGGTGCTGGGGTGTGTGGTCAAGGCGCCATCCACCCTGGGGACCTTCCTGCGGAGTTTCCGGTGGGGCCACGCGCGGCAACTGGACCGGGTGAGCCGGGAGTTGCTGGCCCGGGCGTGGGCCGCAGGGGCCGGACCCGGCGACGGTCCGTTGACCATCGACCTGGACTCCACCCTCTGCGAGACCTACGGGCTGTGCAAGGAGGGAGCTCGCCACCATGGGTACACCGGCCAGCGAGGCTATCACCCGATCCTCGCCGTGGCCGCGGGCACCGGCGACGTGCTGATGGCACGGCTGCGTGAGGGCCGCGCCAACACGGCCCGAGGCGCCGCCCACTTCCTGCGGGAGACGGTGGGCCGGGTGCGCCATGCCGGAGCCACCGGACCACTCACCATGCGGGCCGACAGCGGCTTCTACACCCATGCCAGCGTCGCCGCCTGCCGAAAGATGAAGGTCCGTTTCTCCATCACCGTCCGCCAGCACCAAGGCCTGCGCAACCTCATCGAGGCCATACCCGAGGGGGACTGGACGCCCATACCTTACTGGATGGAGGGCGCCGCCGATGTGGCCGAGACTGAATACACTCCTTTCCAGGGGGAGCCCGACGCTGTGCCGGTGCGGCTCATCGTCCGCCGTGTCAAGCCCACGCCCGGGTCCCAACTGGCGCTGTTTACCAACTACAGCTACCACGCCTTCATCACCGACCGTGAGGGCGACACCCTGGATCTCGAGGCCGACCATCGCCGCCACGCCGAGATCGAGAATGCCATCCGCGACCTGAAGTACGGCGTGGGGCTCAATCATCTCCCCTCGGGGCGCTTCCCCGCCAACGCCGCCTGGCTGGCCGTACAGGTCACGGCCCACAACCTGGCCCGCTGGACAACGCGCATCGGCCTGGGCGAGCCGGTGCTGACCACCAAGACCCTCCGACGACGCTTCCTCTCGCTCACCCGCAAGGCGCGCCGCCTCACCCTGCACCTGCCCCACAGCTGGCCCTGGCAAAACCAGTTCAGTAGCGCCCTGGCCCGACTGCGCGCCCTGCCACTTCCTTCCTGACGCCGCCCACGGGGTCTGACCCGTCCCCCAGGCTACTCAAACGCCTCGCCGACCCGCGCCAGGCCCTGCTCTGAGTGCCTCCTGCTACCGTCTGCCCTGACGATCTCGCCCTCCGCCGCCCCATTTGGCCGTCGTCATCCCCATCGCGCGGCTGCAACATCCCTCGCCCAGTTCGTTTCATTGGGGTCCAAGCCTCACCGCGGCTTTCCCGTGTCCCGCATACACTGTCTGCTCGCCACCGCTACATCCCGTCGGTGGATTCGGGCTTGGGAAGAGCTCCTCGAAGAACCGTTGTTTAGCAGTGCCATCGCAGGGTAGTGTCCCGTCAATAGGTGTAAAAGTGCGTCATCCTCGTTGGTGTTGATCAGGCCGCTGCTTCCAGCATATTGGGCGTCGGCAGTGACTCGTTGCCGACGGCGTTGGGGATGGTGAGGTAGCGGCGGGCTTCGGCCCATTCGTCGTGTTGCTCGGCTAGCACCGCGCCCACAGCCGGTTGGGGAAGATGCCCACCACGTCCCCTTTCGGGGGCAGGCTATGCGGCGACGGATCTCTCGGTTCAGCCGTTCCTGTGGGTTGTTGGACCACAGCCTCTGCCAGTGGGCCACTGGGAAGGCCGTGCAGGCCAGGATGTCCGGCGCAGCGTCCGCCAGCAGCTCCACCACCTGGGGAAAGGGCTCCCGGAGTTGTTCCACCACTCGGTCCAATTGGCCGTGGACCTCGGCGGGAGACAGTTGCTGGTAGATGGTGCGCACCATGGTGGCCACGCCAGGTTGGGCACGCTTGGGCACTCGGGTGAGCAGGTTGGCCATGAAGTGGGTGCGGCAGCGTTGCCAGCTGCCTCCAGCAAACACCACGGCGATGGCGTTCTTCAGCCCCTGGTGAGCATCGGAGACGACCAGTTCCACCCCGCTGAGGCCTCGAGCCGTCAGCGAGCACAGGAAGGCCAGCCAAAGGAGGCTGGCCCAGAAAACTCTCCACCACTTCTCCCCAACGAAAGCGCCCGACCGGCATCGAGCCGGGAGAGTCGCCATCGCCAGACCTTGAATTTACCCTGGCCGACCTTCGTGCGGGGTGCATTGCCTCAACAAAACCGTTACCGAAGGCAAGCAGTTTTCTCAACCGATCGGCAATTGTGCCGGTAGTCACGTCAGAGGACACGCGGTTGTCGTGGGTGTGGTGTGTCGACAATCATTCCGTAGGAGCGGACCCGTAGCGAGGGAAGCCCGCTTTGTTAAGGCAATGCGCTTGGCTCAACTCGTCTCCGCTGGCGTCGCACCGATACGGTACTTGCCGGCGCCGCACACCGCGCACACGGCCTTGGTCGCTGGCCGGCCATTCTTCATCGTCACCGACTCCACGTTGCTTGAGTCGGTCTTCGCCTTGCACTTCACGCAATAGATCTCGATGGCCATTGGGTTGCTCCTTCGTTAGCGGCGACAGCAGTGTAGATCGGAGTGTGGCGCCACACCATAAACGGAGGCTCCGCCACTGTCAACGCGTTGTTGAACTGGGGATACTCCGCTCTGACGTTGCGGTGCATGGCAATCATGAAACGGGTGGAGCTTCACCGCAAAGGTTCGCGCCATTCGTTCCACCCGGCCCTGGGCCTGGGGTGAGCGGGCGAAAATCTGCTGGATGCCCAGTTCCACCATGGCCCTGCTGAAGTTGGTGGCTTCCACCGGCGGCTGGATGTGCCTGGGCTTTCAGCCAGGTCGGGTTGCGAAACAGCGTGGCGAAGGGATGGAGTACGGGTACAATCGCGTTGGGCAGGGTGAGCATTGATTGGCCTTTTTCGAGGAGGGTCCGGCCAGCTTACCCTGTTCTTATAATTTATCTGGCTTTTGTGCAAAGTCCAGACAAGGATGACGCGGTGGTCAACTTTCGGCCAACCGCCTAACTCTTACACCACTTCCTGGGACTCTACTTTGGCCTGCTACCGGTGGGCATAACCGCATTGGCAGCATTGGGCACCACATTGTTGAATGACAAATAGCGCCCGCAGACCAAACAGCTGGGCTCCTTGTAGGGGCGACGCATGCGTCGCCCCTACAAGGAGCCAACACACGACCCCAGCCACCCACCATTCACCGCACGCGGGCGAGTTTCTGGACGCGCTGGGTGGAGGTGTCGGCGCCGTAGCTGTTGCCCTGGGAGTCGGTGTAGATCTGGTGGGCGTGCTCGAAGGTGCGGCCCCGGGCCAGCAGTTCGCCGTCCAGGTTCAGGATGCTGAGGCGCGGCACCTGGTCGGACACGTACACCGTCTGCTGGGCGTCGATGTGAATTCCCATGGGGCATCTGAAATCGGTCCACTGGTCTAGGAACTCGCCATCGGTGGTGAACACCTGCACCCGGTTGTTCTCCCGGTCGGCGACGTAGACCCGGCCGTCTTCCGACACGCGGATGCTGTGGGGCACGATGAACTCGCCGGGGCCGCGACCGGGACTGCCGAAGGACGCGATCAGCGTTCCGTCCGGCGCGAAACGGTGGACGCTGGAGTTGCCATAGCCGTCGGCGACGTAGAGATCGCCGGAGGGTGCGACGCAGATGTCCGCCGGGTGGTTGAACGGCGCCTGCAACGCGGGGCGGTCGCGGGCGCCGATGGTGGAAAGCAACGCGCCGTCGGTTGAGTATCTCAGTATCTGGTGGGCGTCGCGGTCCACCAGGTACACGGAGTCGTCGGGTCCGATGTGGATGTGGTGAGCATCGGCGGGCACTCCGTCCGTGCGTTCCCAGGCTGCCAGCGGGTTCCCGTCCGGGTCGAATACCAGCACGGGCGGACCCTGCCGCTGGAACACGTACACGCGGTCGTGGCTGTCAACGGCAACGCCGCTGATGCCGCGAAAACCCTGTCCGACCGGAAGACGGGGCCACTCCGGTTGGTATTCGTACACATACTCGCCCATGCCGACCGTGATTGCCATATCGTCCACCTCCGTCGTTGCGCTACGCCTGTTACCCGGCGATTCTAGCACCGTCACAACCTGGACTTTGCACAAAATCTGAAAAAAGCAATGGATGCCATCGCTCTGGCGCGGCAACATCTGTGGCTGGCGTTGGAAGGTTTTTCACTGTCCACAGCTGACCTAGATATTCAGGAACTCCCGGTCGCTCTGCATCATCTACTTGCAGATCCCCTCGGTCATGCCGCTTGAAATGCGCAAAGTCCAGCTAAGAATGGCAGAGTTGCTAATGAAGTCTGCCACGGTAGAATTGGGGACGTATGCCCACCCGCGAGCTGCCCCACTACTGGACGCCGGAACAGGTACGGCTGCGGGTTGCCAGACTGCGGCATCGGCGCAAGATGAAGCGGTTGCTGGCTGGCGGGCTGGTGAAGCGTTGCCCATGCTGCGGCGGCCAGGTGATTGAGTTCGTGGACAATGCCGCCAGGTGCTAACGACAGGTGCCAGCATTGCGGCGGATGATGGCCGGTTTGGAATCCGGCCGGCTAAGGGGAGCTGAACAATGACCAAGACAATGACCAAGTGCGAATCGTGCGCCGCGGAGGGGCGGATTCACAACGTACCCGCAGAGGGGACGAACACGGCACACGCCCCGGCTGAATGGCCTACGGGCTGGTGTGTGCCTTGCGCCGACGCTGGCCGTTATCACTTTGCCGACGATTGCCCAAACAAGGGAGACTGAACAATGCCAGGGGCAGACGACTGCGCTATAGCGTTCCGGCAGGGAATGCTTGACGTGCTCAAACTTGACACCCTCCCGCCAGAATGGGAGCCGATGGTAAACCCCAATCCACCGATAAGATGAGCGTGTCGGCGTGATGAAGGGATGAGAAAGTGCTCCCGGCTTCTGGGATAATGGTTTTTGAAACAGAAAACCGACCCGAAACAAGGAGCACCCAAAAGATGTTACCACTTGAGCACCCCGACCGCATCGACGTTGCCTTCGACGATCATCGCCTGGTGGCCAATGCTGGGCTGATCCTTCCGGTCACTTTGGCCCATCATCTGGGACTGGGCGAGCTGGTGGACAACAATGTTGACCTGGGAGATGCGCCGGGTCGGGCGAATGCGGGAGACAAGTTCCTGACCTTGGTGGCCTCGGCATTGGCCGGTGGCGACTGCATCGACGACGCCGACGCGCTGCGCGCTGGGGGAACCGAGCAGGTGCTGGGCTGCGTAGTCAAGGCGCCATCCACCCTGGGGACCTTCCTGCGCAGTTTCCGGTGGGGCCACGTCCGCCAACTGGATCGGGTCAGCCGGGAGCTGCTGGCCCGGGCCTGGGCGGCTGGGGCCGGACCCGGCGACGGGCCGTTGACCATCGACCTGGACTCCACCATCTGCGAGACATACGGTCTGGCCAAGGAGGGGGCGCGCGACCACGGCTACACCGGCCAGCGAGGCTATCACCCGCTGCTGGCCATTGCCGCCGGAACCGGCGACGTGCTGATGGCTCGGCTGCGCAAGGGCCGCGCCAATACCGTTCGGGGCGCCGCCCACTTTCTACGCGAGACGGTGGGGCGAGTACGCTACGCTGGCGCCAGAGGACAACTCACGGTGCGGGCTGACAGCGGCTTCTACACTCACGCCATCGTCGCCGTCTGCCGCAAGATGGATGTCCGCTACTCCATCACCATCCGCCAGCAAGCCCGCCTGCGGAATATCATCGAGGCCATACCCGAGACTGACTGGACGCCGATCCCCTACTGGATGGACGGCGCCGCCGACGTGGCGGAGACCACCTACGTCCCCTTCCAGGATGAGCCCGACGCCGCACCGGTGCGGCTCATCGTCCGGCGGGTGCAGCCCACGCCCGGCTCCCAGCTGGCCCTCTTCGCCAGCTACAGCTATCACGGCTGCATCACCGACCGAGACGGGGACACCCTGGAACTGGAGGCCGACCATCGGCGCCACGCCGAGATCGAGAACGCCATCCGAGACCTCAAGTACGGCGTCGGGCTCAACCATCTCCCCTCAGGCCGCTTCGCCGCCAACGGCGCCTGGCTGGCGGTGCAGGTGATGGCGCATAACCTGGCCCGCTGGACCGCGCGCATCGGTCTGGGTGAGCAACTGGTAACCACCAAGACCCTCCGACGACGCTTCTTCTCCCTCGCCGGACGGCTCACCCGCTCGGCGCGCCGCCTCACTTTGCATCTTCCCCAGCGCTGGCCCTGGGAAAACCAGTTCAGTCGCGCCTTGGCTCGATTGCGAGCCCTTCCACTCCCAGCCTGACGGCGGCCGTCTGCCACTGACCCGCTATCCGGCCATCTGACCGTTCCCGCCAACTCGCGCCAACCCAGCCCGCGAAGGGCACTCCTTGCCCACCGCATCTCGAATTACGCCCGCCATGGCCACTGCGGGCCGCCATCATCGTGTCTGGGTGCCTACTTCACGCCGCCCTCATCCCCATCTATTGGAACCTGGCCTGGCCTGTTCGCCCTCCCTTGCCCATCAACCCTGGTGTCAACTCCAGCGTACATCGCTTCGGTGGATTCGGGCTTAGTATTCACTCGCGCCTCGAGGGAACGACTTATGCCGCCGACCATGTCCGAAGTTAGACGGCTGTTATACAGGCCGCTGTGACTACTTTTGAGAGCGATGACCTGCCTATATGGTAGCCTTGGTGGAGTCAGTGACACCAAACCCGAGGTTTGGAATAATCCCCGCGCGATACGATGGAAGCGCCCTGAACCACATCCCGTCCCCAAGAGGTAATTCATCATGAAATCCACCGTATCCGTCATCGTGGCGATCTTCCTGGCGACCGTTGTGTCCGCCGGAGCCGGCGTCGCTTCCGCCCAGGGCAACACACCGGGGTTGTTGCCACCGCCCAACATCAAGGCGGCCAACGGCCCCAATCCCGGGGAATCCGTTGTTTCCTGGGACGCGGTGGACGGCGCAACGTATTACCGTATCGGCTGGATTGCCTATGAGGATTATGAAGCGGTCCCGGAGGGACAGGACTGGCTCGAAGCTTTCTCTTTCACTGATGTCACTAACCGGGCCCAGACTTCCCGCACCGTGACCCGCCTTACTCCCGGCACCTTGTATGCTTTTATCGTCGCCAGCAATGACTCGCGCTATGGGGAGCCGCAATGGTCCCAATGGGCAACGTTAGAGCTGAGCGACGACCGGTCGCCTTGCCCGACCACAGAAACATCTACTCCAATCCCAACCCCGACCGGCGACATTGGCACAAAACGGAGCAACCCAGCTCCTTTCGGCGCATCGCTTGTTGATGATGACGGGCTCGAAATTACTTTGCTCTCCGTAGATTGGAATGCCAACGAACGGGTGGCTGGTGAAAGTCAACGGAATGACCCGCCGTCATCAGGTAATCGTTTCGTCATTGTCAGCGTAAAGGCGCGGAGGACCGGCGGATCATATGACGAATCTACGAGGGCAACGCACCTTTCATTTGAAATGGTGAGCCCGCGGGGGATAGAGCTCGACTATCCAGACTATTACTGCGGTGTGTTCCCAGATAGTTTGGGTGATAATCTCTATCTCGGGGCTGAAACTCATGGAAATCTTTGCTTTGAAGTCCCATTTAGCGAAACGCAACCCTTGCTTCGATATGAGCGGTATTACCATAATTTGGAAGAATTATGGTTCGCCTTGCCGCAGCCCGATGAGTTCGTAAACTGCACCGAGTTGCGCCAAGCGTATCCTAACGGCGTGGACAACACACATCCGGCCTACCGTTCAGGGCTTGACCGAGATAATGACGGGAGGGCTTGCGAGCCGGATGGCACGTAACCGACCCGACCCGAATATCCGCTTGCGCGGTCACTATCACACCACATTTCAGTGCATCTTAGCCCGAATCCCCCGAATGAAGAACATCCAGCAATTGTTGAGGAAAGCACTGGCCGCTGTTTCTCCATTGGCCATCCTGCCCGTGGCACTCGCCGTCGCTTGCTCAGATGGCGCGCCAACAAATACCCCCACCCTGCAGATAGCGCCCACACACGGGCTGACGCGGACGACTACGCCTTCCCGGTATCTCACTACCAATCCTGCGCCCACCACCACCCTGACATCCGCGCCGTCCACAAATGTGCCACAATCCACTGTCTTGCATATGCCACCACCCGTCGTCGGAATTGACACCGGGAAGGGGACCTTGTTGGTCGAACCCGAGTTGCTGGCCATTCTCGCCACACACGCTGCCGGCGGCAACGGATCATCCGGTCAGTTGCGAGTCATCCTCGCGTGGGACGACAGCACCAGCGCCACCGCAGACTTTATTATCAGCCAAGGTGGGGTCCGGGAAACGGATACATACGACCCAGACTGTCCATGGGCAGACCGTATTTGGCGCATTCCAGCCGAGTCGATGTTGGCCGTCGTCCAGCACCCGGACGTATGGACAGCCGATTTGTGGAAGGATGGGCAGAAGGAACAGCGTCAGCGGCCTCGCCACCCGAAGTTGAACCGGACAGCCAACTTGGTCGTAACTGTCTGGAACCTGGGCGTGCCGGCTGAGAACGCCGCCCAATACGCCTTGTTCGCGCGGGGCGACAGAGTGTTAATCTCGATGGATGTGGGCAACGGCCCGGACTTTGAGGAGCTGATTACATGGCTGGAGTCGGAGGAGGTATACCTCCTCGACAAGGTAAAAGAACCCGTGGGGGACGGATTGGGAGGTGTAAGTGTCTACGGCACGGTCGCGCTGACACCGGTGAGTGTAATCGCGGCGGCGGCTCAGAGGGACGACGTCGTGGCAATCAGTGCCGAGGGTTACAGTGGCCAGAGCGCGGAGATGCAACGTCATTACTGGCCGCCACAAGCCGTGTGGTATGAGGATACGTGGGTGGACGAGTTCGTGCCGGAGGGTCAGAAGGTGGGACGCCCCAAGCCTGACTAGATCCGCCGCCCGCACATAAAGGTTTCGTACGGTACTTTGCGCGCGGGGGATTTTGCAAGAGGCTAGATCACACCCAAACACGGCGCGGACCCATTCCCCGCTGGCACGATGAAATCGTCGCCGACTCACGGCGATGCAGGCCGCCACCGACCAACGGAGTGGCCAGCGTATTTTCTATACCTGCCAATACCCTGACGACCAATGCCCTACAGCGCCGGCATACGGGATAAAGCACCGGGCCTGCAGGGTCCCGCACGACCGGACGGCCAGATTGATGACGGCCGGCCGTTGCCGCACTGACGCGGACGCCAATAGACTCGGCGTAATCCAACCCCCGAGGCGTACGTGGCCGTCCCGCGAGAAATCCCATACATCTGCGCCGCCTGGTTGCCCACACTACTGACCGGCGAGAACTCGTGCGAGTGGGCCCTGGTTCAAAGCCCACCATCAGAGCTGGACAAGAGGCCGCGCCGTACTCCAACCCCCCCCTCGAACTTCAAGAGCGCCAGCAGAAACGCCGCGAATACGAAAAGACCAGAAGTCAGCGGCCCGAGCGTAAACAAGACGCCCTCCAACGCCAAAGCAACAAACGACAACGGGCCAAAGAGCTTGGCATTTGCAAGACCTGCTCCCAAGCCGAAATCCCGGGCCAGACCAGATGTCCATCATGCGCCGCAAAACACCGGCAGGGCAATAAGGCCGCCTCAGCCAAACGGCTAGCCGCCAGGACCGCCTCGCAACAAGAGTCAGCCTCGTCGTGTAACAGTTCAGACTTGGTGAGGTGAATTGGCCGAAGGCGGGTTGCCGAACGCTGGCACGGGTGGCGGCGGTTATGTCATATACAGGGAGTGGATACCGAAATTGACCTGACCACCGCCACCCGCGATGTCCTCATCGCCATCATCGCCCAACTGCAGGCCACCGTTCTGGAACAGCAGCGGGTGATTGAGCGGTTGCAGCGGCGGATTGCCGAACTGGAAGGCCAGGCGAAACCGGGCGGCCCGCTCCGAATGCCCGGCCTCAAGGCGAAATCGGGCCGGAAGCCCCCAGCGCAGCCGGGGCCCCGCAAGCAGCGACGCCACGGCTTCGCCCGCCGGCGCATGACACCGACCCACCGGGTGGAGCACGTGATGGAGAACTGTCCCGATTGCGGCGCCCACCGGTCCGGCGGCTGGATCCAGCGCACTCGGGAGGTCATCGAGCTGCCGGTGGTTCCCGCGCAAGTCACCGAGCACGTCTACCTTGCTCGGACTTGCCCGGCCTGCCGACGGCGCTGCACACCTCCGGCGGAACTGGGCGGCGTGGTCTTGGGTCAGCAGCGCCTCGGCGTCAACCTGCTCAGCCTGATCGCCACGCTGCGGGAAGAGGGGCGGCTGCCCATCCGCAGCGTCCAGTGGTATCTGGACACCGTGCATCAGTTGCGCCTCAGCGTGGGGGCCATCGTGAGCGCCATCCATCGCACGGCGCAGCGGGCCCAACCGGCAGTGGCCGCGATCCTGGACCGCATCCGCGCCAGCCCAGTGGTCCACGCCGACGAAACCGGCTGGCGTCAGAGCGGGGCCAACGGCTACGTGTGGACTTTCAGCACCCCCACCGAGCGCTACTTCCTGCGGCGGGGTCGGGGCAAGGCGGTGGTGGACGAGGCGCTGAGCGATGCTTTCTCCGGAGTGCTGGTCAGCGATTTCTACGCCGCCTACCACCATTACGATGGCCCCAAGCAGCGGTGCTGGGCCCACCTGCTGCGGGACATCCACGACCAGCGCACCCGCTACCCCAAAGACACCGCACTGGCCCGATGGGCCGCGGCCGTCCACCAGCTCTATGTCGCAGCCAAAGCCTGCAACCATCACGAGCCATGGCAAAGGCGTGTTGCCCAACTGGCCTGGGAGCGGAAGCTGCTGGCCATCTGCCGCCCTTTCCTGTCTGACCCGTCGGTTGTCCAGGGCAAGCTGTGCCGGCGCATCGAGCGCTTCATCAAGGAACTCTTCGTCTTCGTGGCCGAACCGGACGTGCCGTCGGACAACAACCCGGCCGAACGCAGCCTGCGCCACCTGGTCATCAGCCGCAAGATCAGCGGCGGCACCCGCTCGGAGCAGGGCACCGAGAGCAAGATGACGCTGGCATCCCTCTTCGGCACCTGGCGCGCCCAGGGTCTAAATCCTCTCGCCGCCTGCCGTCAACTGCTCATTTCCCCGCAACTCTGAACTGTTACCTCGTCGTTACCACCGAGCAGCGACCACTCTTAGCGTGTGGGCAGGTTCGTGGACACCAGAATCCCCGGTCGACGGACACCTACCATCCTCATGCGAGAAGAACAATCTGCCCGGTGCCATCAGCCGTACCTAGAGCTGAGCCCGAGTTTCACAATCTTCTGATTGAACCCGTCACCCCACCGCTGGCATTTCCCGGCAACTCGCCCATCGTGATACATTCACTGACGGCGCGACGAGCAACCAACGTCCACCAGATGCCGCTATGGAAAGCCAAGACCACCATTCCCAACCCTCTCGACAAGGCAACATGGGAGAAACGCCGGCGCGGGTTTCACAACAACCCCAGACCGATAGCCCAACGCGTCTGAACGAGAGGAACCAAATGCTCCAACACTACATAGAGCTCATCTCAGAATACCAAGACTCCCGCTTGACCAAAGCCTCACCCGAGCCCTCGTCCAGAATCGTCATCGACCCGCAGGACACGCCCGAAATCCCGCCACCGCCCGAACTCGTCCAGTCAATCCGCGACGCCGGCGGCGACCTGCCAGCCTGCGAAGCGGTAATCATTGACAACCTACACCAGATGCACCAACTCACTGGCCGGGACGTGATCCTTTACGCTGGCGTTTCCCGGCATGGACAGCAAGGGCCATACCACGATGCTATCATCAACGACGACGACGTCTTCGCCTTGGCCGACATCATCACAAGCCTCAATGAGCAGGACGAATTTCCCGACCCCTACCCTAGCTTCCACCCGCTGCCTCATGGAGCCCATACGGAAGCGCCGTATAGCACCGCACAATGGGGGCGCCACAGGGGCCAACGCCCAATCGCAGACCACGACAACCCCCAGCTCGATCTGATACTGCACAGCCCGGGCGGCCACCCTGACCGCCACCCAAGCCATCGTCAGAGCCCTCAGAGGACGATACGAACACATCCGCGTGTTCGTTCCACAGAGGGCCATGTCGGCCGCCGCCATGCTGGCCTGCGCCGCCGACCAGATCATCATGGAAGGCTTCGCGTCGTTGAGCCCGACCAACCCGCTGGTCATCGTGCCGACCATGGGCGGATCAATGATGGTTCCGGCCCAGGCCGTAGTTGATGAGCGCAACGAGCTCATCCACCGCCTGCAAGGGCCCAATGCCGTCGCCGAAGACCTCATGTCGCTCATTGCACAGCCGCCGGGACTATTCCACGACACCCGAACGATCATTTCAGAATCTCAGCTGACCCTGGGTGGATGGATCGAAAACTATTCGCGCCGCCCCGATGCGCCGAGCGCCACCACCGGGCAGCACATCGCCGATCGGATGTCCAACTACTACAGCCACCCGGGGCATTCCAGCGTCCTAACTATCGACGACCTCCATCGGTACGGGCTGAACGTCGACCACATGAACAACCACGCCGCATTGCAGAAGTTCTGCTTAACGGCTTTCCATGCGGCCCAGATAGCGTTCATGCTCACCGACACGGTCAAAGTCATGCGGAGTCATGCAGATGCACCAAGCGAGGTGGGCACTCTGGATGCGTCAATCGGCCGAAGCCGCAACCCGGAATCGGCCTGAGCGCCCTCGTCTACCCGGAGCATTGCTGCCGGCCGGGCCACAACTACCCAAGATCGGGACGATTCACTCGCGCGTCCCGGCCAGCGGAACTTGCGATACGAATTGGATGCTGTTCAATAAACTTTCAACCCGAGTCGGCCGTACCGTAGCGCTGTGAGACAAACCCGGTCACGGTTTGCAAGACTTGGGCTCACGAGGGGTCTGTCGCACAGCAGCACCATCCTCTCCCCCAACAAGCCGCCGGCCACTGACGCAAGCTGGCAAACGACATGTGAGCCCGGCGCTGTGCTATCATCGCGGCGTCCCACGGTCGGCCCCTCATAAACCCGGGAGATCCGATGACTACCAAGGCACCCCAAGCACGGGCTCCCAGCGCCGTGCCCAACCTGGACCCGTTCTTTGGATCCGACGCTCCGCCGCTGCCGGATCCGGAGCCGATGGCTGACGCCATGCAACAGAACCCCCACATCCTGCACGCGATGCAGATCTTGGCCGACCTGCTGACTGACCGGCCCGACACCTTCGTCGACACCAACACTATCGTCTACTACGATCCGACCGACCACAACCGACGCGTCCAACCGGATGTCTACGTTGCCTTGGGAGTGGACCCGGAGGCGATCAGGCGCCGCGACGGATACCTGATCTGGGAAGTGGGGAAAGCACCGGATTTCGTCCTCGAAGTGGCGTCAGAGTCCACGGCCTCCCACGACACTGGCGACAAGCGCGACCTGTACGCGATGATGGGCGTCGCGGAATACTGGCGATTCGACGCGACAGGAGGCGACCTATACGGCGCACCCCTCGTGGTCGAATATTTGCAGAGCGGAGTGTACCGCCCGTCGCCCATGAACACCGCCCCGGACGGCGCCATCTGGGCATACAGTCCCGCCCTTCAACTGAACCTGCGCTGGCATGAAGCAGGACTGGAACTGCAGGATCCGGTAACCAGCGAGGTCCTGCTGGACCGACGCGGTGTCCGCCTTGCCGCCGAGCAGGAACGAGAGTCTCTGCGGCGAGAACTGGTCAAGTCACAGGAAGAAGTCCGCCTGCTCCGAGAGCAGGTCGGGGAGCCAGACCGCGCGACGGACTGACCATTGTGCTCCGCCGAAACCAGGCACTCTTTGACGCGAAGGATCGAGCACAGATCCTCCAGAGGGTTGAATTGACCCCCACGGACCTCGAATCGCAGTTCCACGAGGAGATGCTGCGGATTTACGACGAGGCGACCCAGTTCGGTTACTACCCGACGCGCTTCCGGCAGATGGTGGAAGAACACGGCGGGCTCGGTGCAGCCAAGCTGTTGCTCACCGGCGATACTCCGAGCAGTGGTTTTGAACGGCTGTGGGAGGAGGGCCGGCTGGATCTCTCGGTGGAAGCGCTGGTACTCAGTACTCCTTGGAATGCCCTGTTCACCGACGGTGTGTTGAGAGAGGCAGAACGCCGCCTGGAGGGATCGGACTACGACCTGAGATAAGCAGTGCAGCAAACGACATCCCGCAAGCACGGACATCTGCATCCCTAAACCACAACCTTTCAGGCACTCGGTCAAATTGCCGAGCTCGAGGAAAAGAGCCAATCCTGAACCCGCAACCGGCCATACGAGGTCGAACTCCCAGTACGCTCCAGTTCCCGAGCAGCAGTTGGCCATGTTCCGATGTCGGTAAACGCGGAGGCCCGCAGCCGGCGCGGCAACCTCACAAAGGTGGGCCGAACGGCCCGTTTTAACCGCCCTTAGGGCCGTTACGGGTGTGCGTGGCCCCGTAAGACTGCCAGAGTTCAAGGTACAATCTGTGGCCTTTATTTGAGCCGTTGAGCCTGACCAGCACAATCCGAAAGCACCGCCAGGTGTCATTGGCAGCGAGCCATAGCCAATGATATGTTGGCGGCCGGATACGGGATGAGACCGCAACTACCGACAATGACGCCGCAGGAGTTTGCGGGACGCTGGCGAAACGCCGGGTTCGGCGAACGACAGGGGGCGCAGTCGTTCTTCAACGACCTGTGCGGGCTGGTGGGTCATGCGACGCCTGCGGGGTACGGCGAGCCGGGGGCGTTCACGTTCGAGAAGTGGGTGCCGGGCGGGTTCGCCGACGCCTACTTCGAGGAGCGTTTCGGCGTGGCTATAATTTGCAAAGTGATTTTTCGACTGATATAGTTGCCCACCAATCATCTCATCGGTGGGCCGGTCATCGGTGGGCCGGTGTGGGCCACCAGAAACCGAGATAGCGGGAATGGCACAAAATTTCGTTCGCGATCCCATCCATGGCTTCATCGGGTACGATGACTGGGAACGTACCATCATTGACCATCGGGCGGTCCAGAGGTTGCGCAGGATACGGCAGCTAGCTCTTACCGAGTTAGTGTACCCGGGCGCCACCCATACTCGTTTTGCTCACGTGCTGGGCACTATGCACGTGGCCACTCGCATGTTCGACGCGATCGTAGACCGCCAAAAGCACTATCTCTACACCCAGCCCGGCTACGACGACGCAGGGATCAATCGTGACCGACAGATAGTTCGCTTGGCTGCTCTCCTACATGACGTAGGGCATTCCCCTTTTTCTCACTCTGGTGAGGCGATGTTTCCTATGAACACGGAACTCGGCAGGCAATATCACCATGAGGACTATTCGGCAAAGATCATAGAGATTGAGTTGGCAGACGTGATCGAAAACCACGATGGGAATGCCAACTACGAAATCAAAGCAAGCGACGTTGCCAATCTAATCAGCGGCACGGTAGACGTATCTAATCGAGCTTCAACTAGGAGGCTGATTTGGCGTCCGCTGATTACCAGTCAACTTGATGCTGACCGGTGCGACTACTTGCTCAGAGATTCTTTTCACGCTGGGGTTTCCTACGGAAAGTACGACCTGGACAGAATCTTGGCGACAATCAACTTGGGGCTAAACGATAGCGACGATCCAGTTATAGCAATCGAAGACGGCGGCTGGCACGCCGCCGAAGGTCTGATAATTGCTAGATATTCAATGTTTACCCAAGTCTATTTTCACCATACACGCCAAGCGTTCGATCATCATGTCGAACAAATGCTGAGCTTTCTGCTCAGGGAGGAGTACGGCGAACCTAAATTTCCTCTTCCTGATGCCGAAGGTATCGCCGAATATTTTAAGTGGGACGATTGGAAAGTACTAGGCAAGGTGTCCACGGGCGCAGCTGGTGAACATGGTCAAGCCATAGCCAAGCGGATTCCGTTTCGCCATGTATGGCATACAAATGAAACGCCAAACCAAGAGGAAGTCGAACAGTGCGAAGCAATGATCTCACAGTTGGGGCCACTATTCCGTTTTCAGAGCGATGCAACCAAATCTTGGTATTCGTTAGGCGACCAAGATTTGCTGATCGTCCCGGATGATTCACAAGAACCTCAACCGGGTCGACCATTATCAGCGTACTCTACAATTGTCAGCAATATGAAACCAGTCGCCCAACGACGGGTGTACGTTGATCCAGCCGACCGCGATGAAGCGCGGTCTGTCGTACACGCATATTTGCAAGGAGGAGGTTAATGATATGCAAACCAACGCTAACAGTGCTCTGAGGCTTTCGCTCTCAGCGGTGCTTAGCCGAAGGCTCGAAAACCGTTCTCCCCAGTTAGGCAAAACGGTTTTGATGAAATTCGCCTACCTGCTACAAGAGGTTTACGGCATCCCACTGGGATATCGATTTTCGTTGTACACGTACGGCCCCTATTCCAAGGAGGTGCTCGCCGACTTGGACCAGGCCGAGTCGCTTGGTTGGGTGCATGTCAACATGGGCGCGGACGCCGCCGGTTACAACATCAGCACCAGCGAAAACTCACCCGGACCAAATGGATTCGACGATCATTTCCGGCAATACGAACACCAACTCAGTCGTGCGATCGAACTATTCGGCCACTTTAGAGCAAAAGACTTGGAGCTTCGCACGACGGCGTCTTACTTTTGGAACCTTCAAGGAACGCATGACGACAACGGCGTCGAGGCGGTAGTCGACGCCGTCCATGACCTAAAGCCGCATTTCACCAAACGTGAGATCAAAGACGCGATTGAAGAGCTGATCCAAAATGGCACTATCAGATCCGCAGCCTGACGGGACTTTGAGATTCTAACGCGAGCTCAACTCAGTATGCTGTTCGTGATGATGTCTGGTAGCTGTAGTCCGTTTCGATTGGCTGGCAGTCTAAAGTTAAACAGGTACCACAACAGTGCGTGTGACTCACCTGATGCCGAAGCGACACCAAAAGGCTTTTGCTAGGTGGGGAAGCCGAGCAGCGCGAGGCCATTGGCGCGGCGGCGGCGGAGTTGAACTCGCTGCGGGAGGCCTGGCTGAATCCGGCGGGGGGTCAGCGCGGCGGAACTGCGGAAGCGGACGCTGACGAACCTGTACAACCAGCGGCCGACGTGGCTGGAGAACATCCACGCCCGGGTGGACGCAGCGGTTGCCGACGCCTACGGGTGGCCGGCGGACCTAGTGGACGCCGAGATCCTGGAGCGGCTGCTGGCGCTGAACCTGGAAGAGGCAGGAACGACGACCGAGACTTACGAGTGATTTTGCATCACATCGCGGAGACTTGAGAACTACCCTCGACAAGGTACTCCTGCCCCCCGCCGAACATGGCTTTCGACCAACGAAACAGGACTCTCCGTGCCCTAAGTCCACGGAGGTTAGCGTCCATGTGAAATCCCATGGACATGTTTACGGAAAAGAACTGGCGTGAGGAAACACCAAGTCGAACTCGCCCTGGCTGAGATGGGTTTGGAACTGCATGCTAGACATATCAGACGAGAAGAAAGTCCCGACTTCATCATGCCTCTGGGAAGGCGGCGGATCGGAATCGAACATACCGAATGTCCACACAAGCGAACCAAAACGGCTACGCCGTCGCGTTCAGCGTCATGGCAGGGGTCTGCATTGTCCTGCCGGTGGCCATCGTCTGGGCGACCATAGAGAAGATGCTAAACCCGAATCCACCGAAGCGAGACGTCCCTGTCGTTGATACCAGGGATGATGGGTAAGGGAAGGCGAACAGGCCAGGCCAGATTCCAATAGATGGGGATGAGGGCGGCGTGAGGTGGCCGCAAAGGCCCGATGAGGGCGGCCCGCGGTGGCCATGGCGGGCGGAATTCGTAGGGGGCAGGCAAGAGGCGCCCCTCGCGGACTGACTTGGTGCGAGTTGGCGGGGACGATGGGTTGCCCGGTGAGTGGATCCGGCGACGACGGCGCCGTCAGGCCGGGAGTGGGATGGCGCGCAGTCGTGCCAGGGCGTCACTGAACTGGGTTTCCCAGGGCCAACGCTGGGGCAGATGCAAAGTGAGGCGGCGCGCCGAGCGGGTGAGCCGTCCGGCGAGGGAGAAGAAGCGTCGTCGGAGGGTCTTGGTGGTTACCAGTTGCTCGCCCAGACCGATGCGCGCGGTCCAGCGGGCCAGGTTGTGGGCCATCACCTGCACCGCCAGCCAGGCGCCGTTGGCGGCGAAGCGGCCTGAGGGGAGATGGTTGAGCCCGACGCCGTACTTGAGGTCTCGGATGGCGTTCTCGATCTCGGCGTGGCGCCGATGGTCGGCCTCCAGTTCCAGGGTGTCCCCGTCTCGGTCGGTGATGAAGCCGTGATAGCGGTAGCTGGCGAAGAGGGCCAGCTGGGAGCCGTGCGTGGGCTTCACCCGCCGGACGATGAGCCGCACCGGTGCGGCGTCGGGCTCATCCTGGAAGGGGACGTAGGTGGTCTCCGCCACCTCGGCGGCGCCGTCCATCCAGTAGGGAATCGGCGTCCAGTCAGTCTCGGGTATGGCCTCGATGATATTCCGCAGGCGGGCTTGCTGGCGGATGGTGATGGAGTAGCGGACATCCATCTTGCGGCAGACGGCGACGATGGCGTGGGTGTAGAAGCCGCTGTCAGCCCGCACCGTGAGTTGTCCTCTGGCCCCAGCGTAGCGTACCCGCCCCACCGTCTCGCGTAGAAAGTGAGCGGCGCCCCGAACGGTGTTGGCGCGGCCCTTGCGCAGCCGAGCCATCAGCACGTCGCCGGTGCCGGCGGCAATGGCCAGCAGCGGGTGATAGCCTCGCTGGCCGGTGTAGCCGTGGTCGCGCGCCCCCTCCTTGGCCAGACCGTATGTCTCGCAGATGGTGGAGTCCAGGTCGATGGTCAACGGCCCGTCGCCGGGTCCGGCCCCAGCCGACCAGGCCCGGGCCAGCAGCTCCCGGCTGACCCGATCCAGTTGGCGGACGTGGCCCCCGGAAACTGCGCAGGAAGGTCCCCAGGGTGGATGGCGCCTTGACTACGCAGCCGATGGCGCTAGCCGTCCCGCCGGTGCGCAGCACGTCGGCGTCGTCAATGCAGTCGCCGCCCGCCAGCGCGGATGCCACCAAGGTCAGCATCTTGTCTCCCGCATTCGCCCGCCCCGGCGCATCTGCGAGGTCAACATGGTTGTCGACGAGTTCACGCAGACCCAAGTGCTGGGCGAGGGTGACCGGGAGGAGCAGCCCGGCATTGGCCACCAGGCGGTGGTCGTCGAAGGCGATTTGAATGCGGTCGGGATGGTCAAGTGGTAGCATCTATTCGGTGCTCCTTGTTTCGGGTTGGTTCTCTGTCTCGAAAACCATTATCCCAGATGCACAAGGGCACTTTCTTACCCCCTCAGCACGCCGCGACATTTATCTTTTCGGTGGATTCGGGTTAGGGTGTGGTCACGTTCACGGGAACCAGAGTCCTCAGTCGACGGACACCTACCATCCTCGGGCGAGAAGAACAATCTGTACGGTGCCATCAGCCGTACCTAAAACCGAGCCCGAGTTCCACAATCTTCTGAATGAACCCGTCACCCCACCGCAGGGCAATCGCGTCTTAATGATAATTTTTAGAATTATGCTAATGTTGTCCGATTCGATAAAACGAGAGAGGGCAACGGACCATGGCAGAATCGCATCATGTATCGGTCCTGGATCATTTCGCTGATCTGGACGACCCCAGGGTGGAACGCACCCGACGCCACAAACTGGTGGACATCATCGCCATCGCCATTTGCGCCATCATCTGCGGAGCCGATTCCTGGGTGCATGTGGAGCTCTTCGGCAGGAGCAAGCTGGAATGGTTCCAAACCTTTCTGGAGCTACCCGGGGGGATTCCCTCCCATGACACCTTCGGCGATGTTTTTGCCCGTCTGGACCCAGAGCAGTTCCAGAGTTGCTTCATGGCCTGGACCCAAGCCATCGCTGAGTTGCTGCCCGAGGAGGTGGTGGCCATTGACGGGAAGACGGCCCGGCGTTCTCACGACTGCGCGGGTGGCAAGGGAGCCATGCATCTGGTCAGCGCTTGGGCCACGCAGAACACCCTGACTTTAGGTCAGGTCAGGACGGCGGAGAAGTCCAATGAGATCACCGCCATTCCCCAACTGCTGGACTTGCTGGATCTGCAAGGCTGCATCGTGACCATTGACGCCATGGGCTGCCAGCGGGAGATTGCCCAGCAGATCGTGGACGGCGGGGCCGATTACGTGCTGGCGGTGAAGGAGAATCAAGGACAACTCCACGAGGGCATCCGAGACCTGTTCGAGGGGGCGGAAGCATTGGGCTTTGACGGGGTGCCCTACGACTACTCCCAGACCGTGAACAAGGGACACGGACGGGTGGAACGGCGGGAATGCTGGACCATCACCGAGACGGATTGCCTGGACTACATCAACCCCCACGGGCAATGGCCCCAACTGAAGGCCGCCATCAAAGTGGTCGGCCATCGTGAGACCGCAGCCGGCGCTATCAGTCAACCTCGCTACTACATCAGCAGCCGGGCGGCCCCAGCAGGACAACTGCTGGCTGCCGTCAGGAGCCATTGGAGCATCGAGAACTCACTGCATTGGACTTTGGATGTAACCTTTCGAGAAGACCAGTGCCGAGTGCGCAAGGCCCACGGACCACAGAACCTGGCCACCCTGCGTCAGATCTCCCACAACCTGCTGAAAAACGAGAACACCCTGAAAGTGGGCATCCAAGGCAAACGCCTCAACGCCGGTTGGCGTGAAGACTACCTGCTAAAAGTACTCCTCGGATAAGACGCGATTGCCCTGGGTCAACGCGTTCCTCAGCATGGGGCTGGTGATTGTTGGGTGCGCGGCCGTCGTATGGGGCGACCGTTTCCTGCGCAATTCGATTCTGATGCAACGACAGGCACGCGACCGAACCTTACCGTAGGCGAAGTATTTCACCCGGTTCCAGTCATTCGCCCCAATACCAACCGGACGTGTGAATTTCACCATGCCCTAATCAGATCTCTGAGTTTCCTTCCATACCCAGATACCGGCAAGGGCCGCATATATGACCAGACTGGCAATAACAATCGCTATGGTGACCCACGGGGTTTCTGAGCCCAACAGGAGTGCGGCACAGGCAACGATGGTCAATGGCGCGCCCACGGCGAGGATGAACGCGGGTCTGCCGCCTCCTATCAGCTTGAATTGCTTATATTCTAGGTAGAAGAGCCTGTCTCTGCCACCCGTATCCGCTGAGGTCAATTCTCTTTTGCCCATAGGAACATTGTACCAATTGTCTGGTCGGACAAAATTGTGAAACCCCATTAGTGTCAATTGGCTCGGGTCATGGGTCGCCGGGTAGCCGCCGCATTCCGAGAACAGCCTGAAGGCTCGGTCGCGAGCCGCCGCGTTGTTTCGTCCGTGTTCGGCCAGTTCTTGCCAGAACTCGCGACGGCAAAATTGCCCGAAGCTTTCTTCCAGCGCGAAGTGTCTCGGGGAAGTTATGCTTCGAAACTCGGCAATCTCCGTGAGGGACAGGACGCCGGCCCTCACGGTCGACATCCGGCCTGCCAGGCTGTCTCGGCCCTGCTCGATGCGAAGCGCGGAGCTGCCGGTGCCGACCACCCGGACGGTGGTGGTGTCGACCAGGAACTTGAGCTGGTTGCTCCAGTTGTGGATCTTCTGGACCTCGTCGAGAAACAGGTAGGCGGGTTGCCCCTGCTGCGCCAGGGCGTTGAAGGTGGCGGGGGTGACGTTGCGTTCCAGCCACCGCGTCATGTGCAGGATGGGGTCCGCCATCTCGTCGGCGCCGTGCAGTTCGTCGAACTGGATGCGGATGATGTGGCGGGGCGGGACGCCCTCGTCCAGCAGGTCGCGGATGATCTGGAGCTGCATGGTGGTTTTCCCCACCCCGAGTGGCCCGGGCCCGGCGACGATAGGTGTGTTGCCGTACTCTAGGCGTCGGCGCACTTGGCCGACGAGACGTCGGCGGGTTCTGGGCACGTCAGGCGCCGGCTCGCCCTGCCACCACGGGTTGGAGCGGTACAGGGTTTCCACCACTTCGCTCGGGAGGGGCAGTGGCGTGTGGGATGGTAAGGGTGTGTTCACGGAGACGCCGTTTCCCTTGTCGTTCCCGACTTCATGGGCGGCGCCTGGCTGGAGCAGGCAGGGTTGATCCTGTGGGGGCTACGCCATGATCGTGTTTCGTGGTGTCTTGGTTCAATTCTGCTCCTGCCTGAGGCTGCGTCCCAAGTACCTGGAGATCATTTTGGGGTGCCTTGCTTTCCCCGTTCGGGTGGTTGATGTCCACTGGCTAACCGTCGCTCGTAGGGTGAATTATTGACGACGTTGAACGATGAACCCCAAGCGCACAAAGACCCTTCTGGCCTGATCGGTGGTGAAGTCGAGTAGGTCCATGCCGGAGGTGACGGCAAACGCCTGCTTTATGGGGAATTCCGTTCCGTCGATAATTACGCTGTGGACTTGTACCGTGCGCGGTGTAACGCCCTGCAGTCGGTCGACGATTTGGTTTTGGTCAAGAGACAAATGGCGCCCTGATACCCGGAAGTCCATGGCTGGTCACAACGCTATGCCTTTCTGGCGGTCCAGCATGACGTAACGGGCGAGGCCAGTTTCCACCAGGATGGGAGCAACGTAAGTGGCTGTCCGCGTGTTGTTGCCGCGTGCAACCTGGAGCGCCCACTCGAGTGTTTCATGTTCCGCCCAACCCTGCCGTCTGCCGATTGGAACTATGTTACCCCAGTCGGCGATTCTGTGGATGGCATACTCGATATGCTGGAACAAAATGGGTTGCCCCAGTTTGTCAATCCGGATACCGGCGTCGTTGATGTCCAGCACCGTAAAGGGCTCCTGTTTCCTGGGCGGTATACCCCTTCCTGGCGACCAGAGCACTTGTGCTGGGACAATGCAGCGCCTGACGGCCGTTACGAGAGAGTCCATGCTGCTCATGGGCTTGTTTCTCCTACTGTCAGTCCCGATTCGCCGGCGACTGTCGGTGCTGCAGCGGGTCGAAGGGCCAGCGACGGACTCGTTTTCAGGTTCGTGTTGCTGCGGCGACGGTCTCTTGATTAAGCTTTGGATCATTTGGCACGTACCCTGATGAGTGCCAGCACGGCTACCGCTCCTCGCTCATTCGCGTCGACACCCACCAAGTTCGTTATGGCATTTTCGGCCTGGTCAATGCAAGACAATGCCTCCATGAGCGTGAACTGCCGGTTGATGTCATATCAGATTAGTCGACGTGGTGCCTCACGACCTTGACTGCATGGGTCAAAATGAACGCCACCTGCGCTGCGTGAAGAGCCTCCAGGCAGAACTCCCGCACTTCGGGGTGGTTGTTCATGTGGTCCGCGTTTAGGCCGTAGCACTTCAGGTCAGCCAACGTTAGAACGCTGGCGTGGTCCAGGTGTTGGTAGTAGCTGGAAATCCAATCAGCGGTGTGCCGGTTGGTGGTGGCCTGAGGGCATCGGGGGGCGGAGGAGTTGGCCTTCAGGGAGGGTCGGTTGGAGAAGATACGGGAGGCCATGGCGGCGCTGGAAGCCGAGGCGCAGGCGGCTGCCGAACCGGCCGAGGCTGATAGACGACAATTAGTCCTGCCGGTAACGTCGACTATTTTTGCCGGTCGATATGGGGTAATCATTCGGTACGGAGGTACCGTTGATTACAGACCGACAAACCAGGCTATTGAGGCAGAAACGTATGGAAGGCAAGACACAGGAAACGGCAGCGGCCAAGGCTGGGATGAGCGTGCGTTCAGCGCGCAAGTGGCAGAGTGGCCCATTGCCGTCGCAGGCGAAACCGGAGCATCGGTGGCGCACTCGGCCGGATCCCTTCGACGGGGTGTGGGAGGATGAGATTGAGCCGCTGCTGCGGAATGATCCGACGGGCAAGCTGAAGGCAACGACAATTATCGACTGCCCTTCGACAAGCTCAGGAGGCCGAGCAGCATCCCGGGCGGTTCAGCGCGTCCCAGCTGCGGACGCTGCAACGACGATTACAGGCCCTTCGACAGGCTCAGGAGGCGGGCGCTGCATGGTCCGGATCAGGAGGTGTACTTCCCCCAGGTGCATCCGCCGGGACGGGAGGCCCAGTTCGACTTCACCCACTGCGGGGAACTCAAGGTGACCATCGCCGGCCAGTCCTACCCCCACCTGCTGTTCCAGCTGATACTCAGCCACTCGGGATGGCGCTACGCCGAGGTCGCCGCCGGTGAGACCTTCCTGGCGTTGCAGCAGGGATTGCAGAATGCCCTCTGGACCCTGGGCGGCGTTCCAGAGGTGGTGCGCAGCGACAATACCTCGGCTGCCACTCACGAATTGCGCAGCAGCCGCGGCCGCGCTCTCCTGTTGCCTCATTCAGAAATGTTACCGAAACTTTAGCACCTGGGGGCCACCCCAGCCAGCGCTAATTCCGGCATTGCAGCGGGTCCCGCCATGGGCTCACCAGCCGTGGCGTAGACCAGCTTTTTGGCCATGATGCCGCGCCACTGCTGCACCCTGCGCTGCAGCGTCCGCAGGTGAGCCCGGCTGAACCGATCCGGTTCGGCCTCTTGCAGTCGGCCCAGCAATACCACCGCACTGGCGTCCGGGTCTTCCTGCAACCAGGACAGCACGTCGCACCACACTCCTTCGAAAGGGTCGGGCCGAGTTCGCCAGGTGCGGGGCGGTTGCACCCGCCGCTCCCGTGCGGTATGCGCTGCATCCTGCCGCCACCAGTCGGGCAACTTGGCCAGGAACTGTTCCAGGCTCTCGCCGCTGGGAGTGGGCCGGATTTCGGGAGACGTAACCGCGGCCAGGGCCGACTGGGCTTCCCGGATGGCGTGCAGCAGCGCCACCGGGTCCAACTGGACCCGATATTCACTCAGCGCCGCCTTCATCTCCACGCTGACCGCGTCATGCTGCATCAGCCGATCACAGGGCGTGGCTGGCGGGCTGTACCGCTTGACGACCCTGGAGCCGTGCCGAGTTTTCTCAACCAACTTGAACGACGGCTGGAAGTAGTTCACGTACCGTCGCACCGCCCCGTACAGGTGGGCCATGGTCGGTCCGGCCACCGCGCCGGAGTAGCGGTTGTGACCGACGAAGTGGCGGACCACCGCGCCGTTCTTCTGCTCGATCCAGGCCTGGTCGTTCTTGCGGTAGGGCCGCGAACGGGTGAACTCGATGCCCCGCTCGGCGCAGTACTTGGTGAGAGTAGCGTTGATGAATACGCTGTCGTTGTCCGAGTCGATGCCTTTGACTGGGAAGGGCAACTGTCGCCCGATGGCCTCCAGTCCTGCCACTACCAGGGATTGCTCCCGGGCCAGCAGTGGCACGGCCTCGGTCCAGCCGGTGCAGATATCGGTGGCCACCAGGCTGTGGATCATGGAACCCCACAAGGAGCCGCCGTGGTGGACCACCAGGTCAATCTCCAGGAATCCTGGTGGCGGCGCATTCCAATCGGCGAAGGTCCGCACCGGAATATTGCGGCCCGGCGACTGCCGCCTCCTGCGTCGGAGCTTGCGGCCCGCCGGTGTCCTGATCGGCTGGAGCAACCGGTCCAGGGTGGCGGCGCTGGCCGCCAGCAGTCGTTGACGCACCCCAGGGTCCAGATCCAGGTGGCCATGGCGCTCCATGGACTCCACCAGATGGGGCAACGCCGCCTTCAGCCGCTTGCCGCAGATCCGATCAGCGGCTTCCCAAACCACGATCACCGCCTGGCGGACCGCCTCGTCGTAGATGCGTCGGCCCTTTTTTGCCGCCGGCTGCTGCTCTCCGTCGTCGCCGGACTGCCCCAGCAGCCTGATGCCGTGCTTGCGATGGTGGCCGGTCACCGCGATGAACTCGTCGAGGATCCGGCTTTTCTCCCGCTTGGATGAAGCTCGGTAACGGTCTCGGATCGTCGCCAGCAATTCCTGTTTTGCCATCTTGCTGATGCCTCCTCCCACGCGATCGCCTCCCCGATTTTGGGTAACATTTTATTTGAGGCAACCAATCGCGTTGGGTAACGGTTTTGTTGAGGCAATGCGCCGCTGTTGTTGTTACCGCTTGTCGGGTGAGCCGTGGACCGCTGGGGACCGCGTCGCCTGGTTTTATGGGGATTAGTTGCGCTCGCCATCGGGGCTGTTTTGTATTTGGGATACGGGACCGGGGCGGTGCTGTTTGTGTCGGTTACCTTGGTCAGCGTCGGCAGCGTGTTCGAGACTCAATTGCCGATCTCTGCGGCGGTGAATAACTGGTTCCAACGTCGTAAGGCTATGGCCATGGCCGTGATGATGGTGCCGTCAGTTACGGCGTCCTTCGTATTTGATACGTTGCGGACGGTGGTGATGATACATCCACGCGCGGCATCTCTGATCGTGGCAGGTACTGTCCTGATGCTCGCCTTGCCTCTATCGAGGTTGGTGAAGAATCGTCCCGAGGATGACGGGCGGCACCCCGACGGTGTTGTCGCCGGTGTCCCGGGCGACGGCCAACCGGGCCAGTCAGACAATGAAGGGACTTTGCTGTCGGACTACACCTGGCGGGAGGCGTTGCGTGCGAGAGCCTTCTGGATGTTGGCGGTGGCCGGAACTGTGCTGTCGATCTCATCCGGCGGGTTGTTTTTTAGCGTATTGATCATGCGCGAACTGGGATTCGCTCCCAGCCACTCTGCTGCTGTGCATTCGCTCGGAGACACGCCACGGTGGCGTTCGTCCTCGCTGGAGGGTGGATAGGAGACCGCGTCCCCATCCGTCGCGCGATGTTCGTTTTCGGCTTGGCGGAAGCCGCCGCGGTCGGTGTCTTGGGTTTCGCCGGGACGTTACCGATGTTTTGCCTGTCCGCGGCCCTGGCAGGTATTGGCGCTGGCGGCAGGATTCCACTCACACTGGCCATCCACGGTGTTTACTTCGGCCGGCGCAACTTTGCTACGATCACCGGAGTATCACTTATGGTGCTGAACCTGGCCGGCGCGGGACCCCCACACTATCGGACGTTGGGCGTCGGCCTTCGGCGAGGGAGGGCCTGCGGCCCTGATATTCGAGCAGACCGGTGGTTCCCCCCCGCCCTTGACCAGGCGCAGCAGGAGGAGTTGAAAGGGGCGGTGGAGCAACCGCCCGCCACAGCGGGCATCGTAATGGCTAACTGGTATTGGAAGGTGGTGCGTCAGTTTGTCTCAGAACGGTTTGGCATCAGCCTGAGCCGCAGCAGTTGCCTGAACTGGCTTCACCGGCTGGGGTTTGCCTTCAAGCGTCCCAAGAAGCGGCTGCTCAAGGCTGATGAGTCCAAGCGGGAGACCTTCGTGGCGGAGTACGCCGTCCTGTGGGAGGAGGCCCAACGGACTGAAGCCAGGATATTCTTTGCCGACGAGGCCCACTTCCGGGCGGACGCGGAATTGCGGGGGAAGTGGGTGCTGAAGGGTAAGCCTGCGTTGGTGGACTCGAGCAGCCCGAGGTACGGGGAGAAGGCCAGCTACTATTCGGCGGTGTGCCTGGAGACGGGCGAGGTGGAATGGATGGAACTGGAGGGCAACAGCAACAGCGGGACCTCGGTTGCCTTCCTGACGCAACTGAAGGAAAAGCATCCAGGGCCGCTGCGGGTCATCTGGGACAATGCGCCGGCCCATCGTGGGGAGGCGGTGCGGGAGTACCTCAGGACGCCTGAGCTGGAGCTGAGGCTGGTGAACCTGCCGGGCTACAGCCCTGACTTCAACGCCGATGAGGCTATCTGGGGCTGGGCGAGAGAGGAGGCCACTGGCAATCTGTGCTTGGGGAGCAGGGCGGCGGTGCAGGAGAGGGTCGGCAAATTCCTGGCCGGGCTGTCCAGCCGGAAAGACGAGGTGAGACGGCGCTGCCGGACGGTCCTGCAATCAAGGGCCGAAACACTCCCGCGAGACTCCCGGCCGGAATCCCCATACCCGGCAAATGCACATCCCACCTTGGCTTTGGTTTAGTTACCGCAGAGCAAGCCCTGGCTTAGCGAAATGACGTATTCCGTCGCTTGGACCGCGCAGTCGCATGGCCTTGGCAACGAAATCTGCACATTAACCGAGTCGGATTCCGCAATCGGTGAGCCTGAAACCGGGGCGGCGGAAATCGCAATCAGGCCGGTGCCGGCAGCGCCCGAACAAAATGGTTTACGTAATCACTATTATGCGAACCAAATCAAGTATCAAAAGGGTAGGCAATGGCTGTTATGGCCGTCAGACGTAACGACTATCGCGCGAATCAAATCCGGTATCAAAAGCGCTGCGACTCCCGAACGCTTTCGCCGGCTTTACCTTTACGTTATCCCACCACCATTTACTCTAAATGCCGATCGGGCTAACATATCATCTGGTAAGTGGAATTAGGGCACGTCAATAAGACCCACTGCGAGAGGACTTTGGTGTGTGCCACGGGTCGGAATTCCAACCGCTCAAAAAGTGCAAAAACAAAGCAGGAGCCTGAAATTGCTCATAGATCAAGTTCAAATTGAGGACGGATTCCTGGACGGGCTTGATGTCCGGTTCTCCGCAGGCCTTAATGTATTGATTGGTTCTCGCGGGACCGGGAAGACTTCACTCATAGAGCTTATTAGGTTCGCCCTCGGGGCATCAGCCTTCACGGAGGACGCTGCGCGACGGGAAGAGCAGCAAGCGATCAGCGTTCTCCAAGGAGGACAAGTAACTGTTGTGCTTCGCCATGGTGAAGATCGGTTCGTCGTAACTCGGGGCGCACGCGACGAAATGCCTAGATCCGAACGCCCGATTCCACCCATCACGGTATTGGCACAGGGCGAGATAGAGGCAGTCGGTGCTCAGAGGAGTGGTCGGCTCGTAACAGTTCAGAGTAGAGGGGAAACGAGCAGCTGACGGCAGGCGGCGAGAGGATTTAGACCTTGGGCGCGCCAGGTGCCGAAGATGGATGCCAGCGTCATCTTGCGCTCGGTGCCCTGCTCCGAGCGGGTGCCGCCGCTGATCTTGCGGCTGATGACCAGATGGCGCAGGCTGCGTTCGGCAGCGTTGTTGTCTGAAGGCACGTCCGGTTCGGCCACGAAGACGAAGAGTTCCTTGATGTGGCGCTCGATGCGTCGGCACAGCTTGGCCTGGGTTGCCGACGGGTCGTGCCGGAAAGGCTGGCCGAGGGCCAGCAGTTGTCGTTCCAGGGCCAGTTGGGCGGTGCGCCGCCGCTTGGCCTGGGGATGAGTGCAGGCTTTGGCCCGGTCGTAAATCCCGTGGACGGCGTCGGCCCACCTGGCCAGTGGCGCAGCATCGGGGTAGCGGGTGCGCAGGTCATGGATGTCCCGCAGCAGGTGGGCCCAGCACCGCTGCTTGGGGCCGTCATAATGGTGGTAGGCGGCGTAGAAATCGCTGACCAATACTCCGGAGAAAGCATCGCTCAGCGCCTCGTCCACGACTGTTTTGCCCCGACCCCGCCGCAGGAAGTAGCGTTCGGTGGGGGTGCTGAAAGTCCACACGTAGCCGTTGGCCCCGCTCTGACGCCAGCCGGTTTCGTCGGCGTGGACCACTGGGCTGGCGCGGATGCGGTCCAGGATCGCGGCCACTGCCGGTTGGGCCCGCTGCGCCGTGCGATGGATGGCGCTCACGATGGCCCCCACGCTGAGGCGCAACTGATGCACGGTGTCCAGATACCACTGGACGCTGCGGATGGGCAGCCGCCCCTCTTCCCGCAGCGTGGCGATCAGGCTGAGCAGGTTGACGCCGAGGCGCTGCTGACCCAAGACCACGCCGCCCAGTTCCGCCGGAGGTGTGCAGCGCCGTCGGCAGGCCGGGCAAGTCCGAGCAAGGTAGACGTGCTCGGTGACTTGCGCGGGAACCACCGGCAGCTCGATGACCTCCCGAGTGCGCTGGATCCAGCCGCCGGACCGGTGGGCGCCGCAATCGGGACAGTTCTCCATCACGTGCTCCACCCGGTGGGTCGGTGTCATGCGCGGGCGAGCGAAGCCGTGGCGTCGCTGCTTGCGGGGCCCCGGCTGCGCTGGGGGCTTCCGGCCCGATTTCGCCTTGAGGCCGGGCATTCGGAGCGGGCCGCCCGGTTTCGCCTGGCCTTCCAGTTCGGCAATCCGCCGCTGCAACCGCTCAATCACCGCCTGTAACTCGGCGATGATGGCAATGAGGACAGCGCGGTCGACGGTGGTCAGGTCCACTTCAGTATCCATGCCCTGTATATGACATAACCACCGCCACCCGTGCCAGCGTTCGGCAGCCCGCCTTCGGCCAATTCACCTCACCAAGTCTGAACTGTTACGTCGGCTCCGCCTTATTGACCGTTTCCGGTTAAATAAAGGGGAAACTGATCAGCGTGGAGTCAGTCTCATTTCGACGCTGCGCTCACTTACAGCAGAGATAGGCGGAGTCCGAGACGAGCTCCGGTTAATCTACGAACAAATCCTAGAGATGCAGACCGTCCGCAGGGACCGGCTCGAGGCGATCGCACAACAACAAGAACTGCTACAGTCGATCGATGCGACTGCCAAAGATCGTGAAGAATTGGCAGAACTCCAAGCCCGTGCCGCTGTTCTCGGTGTCCGAAGTACAGTCTACGAACGGACCACTGCGACCTTAAATGGCTTCCGACGAGAGCTTCTCAGAATCGAGAGTGGACTCGGAGAGATTGAGGAGTGGCCAGACAGTGCCGGGGCGAACGATCTGCTAAGCGGAGTGAGGGGAATAATCACCCAAGCTGCGGGTACTCTTAGAACCACGATTGGGATCGTTGAAGGTGCTGGGGTTGAGGTCCAGGGGTTGATCGAGCAGAACAGTGCAGACCGATCGACGACCGACGAGAAAGCGAGAGCATCCCGACGAGCCCTGGATGACCTGCAGGCCGGTGCCGGTACGCTAACCCGACAAGTAGAGGTCCTAACAGAACGCGAAGCCCAACTGGGCACGTTAGAGGCGCTTGCCAACGATCGAGTTAGCAAGGTAGCAGCACTCCAAATGCAGCGGCGCAACATCGTCAATGAGCTAGAGGAGGTGCGGGCTGAACGATTCAGATCGCGTACGGAAATTGCAAATAGGCTCAAACACGATCTCGGGCCCGAGATAAAAACCGATGTGATCGAATCGGGAATGACCAACATGTATGCGAATATTATCGCAGCCGCACTGCACGGAAGTGGACTCCACTACAACACTCTTGCTCCTCTCTTGGCGACTCGCATGTCTCCGCTAGAATTGGTTGAGGCAGTGGAGTCCAACGACTTTCAAGCGATCACAGACGCCACGGAGATTGCTACTGAGCGAGCAGTGAATGTGATTGCCTACTTGCAGTCACGTAACCTCACTGATCTCATTGCTGCACCAGTTGATGACGTGGTCAAACTGTCTCTTTTGGACGGGGTAGATTACAAAGATTCTGATAATCTCTCGATAGGTCAACGGTGCACGGTTGTCTTGCCGGTTCTCCTCAGTGGCCACGGGGAATTGCTTATCATCGATCAGCCGGAAGATCACCTCGACAACGCGTTCATCACCGAGACCTTGGTCGAGCGGCTACGCGAGAGAAAACCTGGTGATCAGTTCATACTGGCGTCGCACAATGCGAATATCCCGGTACTCGGAGAAGCCGATCTCGTAGTTCGCCTCGGCTCTGACGGGCGACGTGGTTTTGTAGTGCACGCAGGTAATTTGGATATTCCCGAGACTGTAAGAGCGATCACGTCCGTAATGGAAGGAGGGGTCGAAGCATTCGAACGCCGCGCGGCGTTTTATCACGGCGTGCTCGGTGGCAGGCGTGAATAACGAGCAGGCGCTGGCAACCTTCGAACCTGAGGCTGCTTCAACTCCCAATGAGCGGCTTCGGGCCGCTCGTTTTCTTGCGAAGAACGCGACCAATGCGGATCAAAGCCGGCTGTCTAAGATCAGGGAAGCCGAACTCAATTCTTGGGTCCGATGGCCGCTTGACCAAGCCCTGAAACGATCTGAAATGGATAGGGCAGGGTTCCCACCCGATTCCCTCGAGCATCTACAGGAGACGCCATTTGTAGACACACAACTGCACGAAGAGCTTCGTGCACGAGCAATAGATGAGACGACTGCGTTCTTCCTGCATGAGTTACGTCCTCTGGTCGGTTTCCTCGACTTACACGCTGCCGCCGAAATTGATGGCTATGCCTGCAGTAGGACTAAAAACTCGGTGCGTCGAATCCAATCTTTCCTCGATGCTATAGCGAATCTGCGGACGGCTACTGCTTCACCGGCAATACAAGAATTTGATTTGACGGATTTGGCGGTTCGCGTCACGACAGACGAGGTCATGAAAGGACGAGCAACCCTTGATTATTCAAAAGGCGAGTCAGATGAGGACGCGGTTCTAGAGGATGGCATTGAGGCGGTGCTGCAGCAACCAGTCGTCAAATTGTGTAACAGTTCAGACTTGGTGAGGTGAATTGGCCGAAGGCGGGTTGCCGAACGCTGGCACGGGTGGCGGTGGTTATGTCATATACAGGGCATGGATACTGAAGTGGACCTGACCACCGTCGACCGCGCTGTCCTCATTGCCATCATCGCCGAGTTACAGGCGGTGATTGAGCGGTTGCAGCGGCGGATTGCCGAACTGGAAGGCCAGGCGAAACCGGGCGGCCCGCTCCGAATGCCCGGCCTCAAGGCGAAATCGGGCCGGAAGCCCCCAGCGCAGCCGGGGCCCCGCAAGCAGCGACGCCACGGCTTCGCTCGCCCGCGCATGACACCGACCCACCGGGTGGAGCACGTGATGGAGAACTGTCCCGATTGCGGCGCCCACCGGTCCGGCGGCTGGATCCAGCGCACTCGGGAGGTCATCGAGCTGCCGGTGGTTCCCGCGCAAGTCACCGAGCACGTCTACCTTGCTCGGACTTGCCCGGCCTGCCGACGGCGCTGCACACCTCCGGCGGAACTGGGCGGCGTGGTCCTGGGCCAGCAGCGCCTCGGCGTCAACCTGCTCAGCCTGATCGCCACGCTGCGGGAAGAGGGGCGGCTGCCCATCCGCAGCGTCCAGTGGTATCTGGACACCGTGCATCAGTTGCGCCTCAGCGTGGGGGCCATCGTGAGCGCCATCCATCGCACGGCGCAGCGGGCCCAACCGGCAGTGGCCGCGATCCTGGACCGCATCCGCGCCAGCCCAGTGGTCCACGCCGACGAAACCGGCTGGCGTCAGAGCGGGGCCAACGGCTACGTGTGGACTTTCAGCACCCCCACCGAACGCTACTTCCTGCGGCGGGGTCGGGGCAAAACAGTCGTGGACGAGGCGCTGAGCGATGCTTTCTCCGGAGTATTGGTCAGCGATTTCTACGCCGCCTACCACCATTATGACGGCCCCAAGCAGCGGTGCTGGGCCCACCTGCTGCGGGACATCCACGACCTGCGCACCCTCTACCCCGATGCTGCGCCACTGGCCAGGTGGGCCGACGCCGTCCACGGGATTTACGACCGGGCCAAAGCCTTCACTCATCCCCAGGCCAAGCGGCGGCGCACCGCCCAACTGGCCCTGGAACGACAACTGCTGGCCCTCGGCCAGCCTTTCCGGCACGACCCGTCGGCAACCCAGGCCAAGCTGTGCCGACGCATCGAGCGCCACATCAAGGAACTCTTCGTCTTCGTGGCCGAACCGGACGTGCCTTCAGACAACAACGCTGCCGAACGCAGCCTGCGCCATCTGGTCATCAGCCGCAAGATCAGCGGCGGCACCCGCTCGGAGCAGGGCACCGAGAGCAAGATGACGCTGGCATCCATCTTCGGCACCTGGCGCGCCCAAGGTCTAAATCCTCTCGCCGCCTGCCGTCAGCTGCTCGTTTCCCCTCTACTCTGAACTGTTACCAAATTGTCTCTCGGTCGCCAGGAGCCCGTCGTGGCAATCGGTGATCCCACATTGGTTGAGATGGCAGTAGCAAACGCTCTCCGCAATGCAATTGAAGCTGCCTTGGAGGTAAAGGAACCTAACCGGCATGAAGTGACCCTTAATTGGGGCGTAACTGATACCGATAATTGGATCGTGGTTCTCGATTTAGGAGTCGGGCTCCCTTCGGGAATGGATCGTATGACTCTCCCTGGCACTAGTACTAAGAAGAATCAAGGTCATCTCGGGATGGGGTTGCCCATAGCGCAAAGAGCGATGGAATCGACGGGGGGGTCGGTCCGACTTTCGCCGCGACCCGATGTTGGGGTCTCATGCGAGATACGGTGGCCTCGCGAAGGTTATACGAAATGAGAGTGCTAATAGTTGAAGATGAGAGCCACGTCGCTGCCGAACTCCAAGAGGCTTTAGGTAGTTTGATTCCGAGAATCGACACAGTCACCGTAGGGAGTCTATCAAGTGGAATTGAGGTACTCCGAAGCGACGAGTTTGACTTAATTGTCTGCGACTTGAAGATCCCTCCCCGGGAAGGCGGCATTGACGCATACGAGGAACACGGTCTTGCGGTGCATGAGGAGGCGAGGACCGTCTGTCCTGGCACCCCTTGTTTGTTTTTCACTGGTCTTACGACGAGTCAAGCCATTGTAGAACGACTTTCGAGTGGTGCAACCCGTGATATTTTGGGTACTGGCGAAGAATATGAGATGATCCAACTGCTGCCTAAGCCCGAATCCACCGAAGCGATGGGCCGTGGCGTTGACACCAGGGATGATGGGCAAGGGAAGGCGAACGTGGCAAGCCCGATTCCAATAGATGGGGATGAGGGCGGCGTGAGATAGCCACACAGACACGATGATGGCGGCCCGCGGTGGCGATGCTGGGCGAAATTGTCAGGGTAGTGTGCAGCAAGAGACGCTCGGGGACCAGCCTGGCGCAAGTCTGCGAGGCGGTCGGGTAGTCTGGTGAGTGGGTCAGATCTCCGTCGGCGTTGACACCAGCGGTGCCGTCAGGCTGGGAGTGGAATTGCTCGCAATCGAGCCAAGGCGCGACTGAACTGGGTTTTCCAGGGCCAGCGCTGGGGCAGATGCAAAGTGAGGCGGCGCGCCGAGCGGGTGAGCCGTCCGGCGAGGGAGAAGAAGCGTCGTCGGAGGGTCTTGGTGGTTACCAGTTGCTCACCCAGACCGATGCGCGCGGTCCAGCGGGCCAGGTTATGCGCCATCACCTGCACCGCCAGCCAGGCGCCGTTGGCGGCGAAGCGGCCTGAGGGGAGATGGTTGAGCCCGACGCCGTACTTGAGGTCTCGGATGGCGTTCTCGATCTCGGCGTGGCGCCGATGGTCGGCCTCCAGTTCCAGGGTGTCCCCGTCTCGGTCGGTGATGAAGCCGTGATAGCGGTAGCTGGCGAAGAGGGCCAGCTGGGAGCCGTGCGTGGGCTTCACCCGCCGGACGATGAGCCGCACCGGTGCGGCGTCGGGCTCATCCTGGAAGGGGACGTAGGTGGTCTCCGCCACGTCGGCGGCGCCGTCCATCCAGTAGGGGATCGGCGTCCAGTCAGTCTCGGGTATGGCCTCGATGATATTCCGCAGGCGGGCTTGCTGGCGGACGGTGATGGAGTAGCGCACATCCATCTTGCGGCAGACGGCGACGATGGCGTGGGTGTAGAAGCCGCTGTCAGCCCGCACCGTGAGTTGTCCCCTGGCCCCGCCGTAGCGTACCCGCCCCACCGTCTCGCGTAGAAAGTGAGCGGCGCCCCGAACGGTATTGGCGCGGCCCTTGCGCAGCCGAGCCATCAGCACGTCGCCGGTGCCGGCGGCAATGGCCAGCAGCGGGTGATAGCCTCGCTGGCCGGTGTAGCCGTGGTCGCGCGCCCCCTCCTTGGCCAGACCGTATGTCTCGCAGATGGTGGAGTCCAGGTCGATGGTCAACGGCCCGTCGCCGGGTCCGGCCCCAGCCGACCAGGCCCGGGCCAGCAGCTCCCGGCTGACCCGATCCAGTTGGCGGACGTGGCCCCCACCGGAAACTGCGCAGGAAGGTCCCCAGGGTGGATGGCGCCTTGACTACGCAGCCGATGGCGCTAGCCGTCCCGCCGGTGCGCAGCACGTCGGCGTCGTCAATGCAGTCTCCTCCGGCCAGAGCAGACGCCACCAGCGTCATCACCTTGTCGCCGGTGTTGGCTCGGCCTGGGGCGCGACCCAGGTCCAGGTGCCGGTCAACCAGTTCGGGCCGGCCCAGATGCCGGCCCAGCGTGGCTGGCAGGATCAGCCCAGCATTGGCCACCAGGCGGTGGTCGTCAAAGGCGATTTGGATGCGGTCGGGGTGGTCATCTGCTAGCATTTTTTGGGTGCTCCTGGCCTGGGGACGGTTTCCTGTTTCAAAAGCCATTATCCCAGATGCACAGGAGCACTTTCTTACCCCTTCAGCACACCGCGACACTCATCTTTTCGGTGGATTGGGGGTTAGCCCGAATCCACCGACGGGATGTAGCGGTGGCGAGCAGACAGTGTATGCGGGACACGGGAAAGCCGCGGTGAGGCTTGGACCCCAATGAAACGAACTGGGCGAGGGATGTTGCAGCCGCGCGATGGGGATGACGACGGCCAAATGGGGCGGCGGAGGGCGAGATCGTCAGGGCAGACGGTAGCAGGAGGCACTCAGAGCAGGGCCTGGCGCGGGTCGGCGAGGCGTTTGAGTAGCCTGGGGGACGGGTCAGACCCCGTGGGCGGCGTCAGGAAGGAAGTGGCAGGGCGCGCAGTCGGGCCAGGGCGCTACTGAACTGGTTTTGCCAGGGCCAGCTGTGGGGCAGGTGCAGGGTGAGGCGGCGCGCCTTGCGGGTGAGCCGTCCGGCGAGAGAGAGGAAGCGTCGTCGGAGGGTCTTGGTGGTCAGCACCGGCTCGCCCAGGCCGATGCGCGTTGTCCAGCGGGCCAGGTTGTGGGCCGTGACCTGTACGGCCAGCCAGGCGGCGTTGGCGGGGAAGCGCCCCGAGGGGAGATGATTGAGCCCCACGCCGTACTTCAGGTCGCGGATGGCATTCTCGATCTCGGCGTGGCGGCGATGGTCGGCCTCGAGATCCAGGGTGTCGCCCTCACGGTCGGTGATGAAGGCGTGGTAGCTGTAGTTGGTAAACAGCGCCAGTTGGGACCCGGGCGTGGGCTTGACACGGCGGACGATGAGCCGCACCGGCACAGCGTCGGGCTCCCCCTGGAAAGGAGTGTATTCAGTCTCGGCCACATCGGCGGCGCCCTCCATCCAGTAGGGAATCGGCGTCCAGTCCCCCTCGGGTATGGCCTCGATGAGGTTGCGCAGGCCTTGGTGCTGGCGGACGGTGATGGAGAAACGGACCTTCATCTTTCGGCAGGCGGCGACGCTGGCATGGGTGTAGAAGCCGCTGTCGGCCCGCATGGTGAGTGGTCCGGTGGCTCCGGCATGGCGCACCCGGCCCACCGTCTCCCGCAGGAAGTGGGCGGTGCCTCGGCCGTGTTGGCGCGGCCCTCACGCAGCCGTGCCATCAGCACGTCGCCGGTGCCCGCGGCCACGGCGAGGATCGGGTGATAGCCTCGCTGGCCGGTGTACCCATGGTGGCGAGCTCCCTCCTTGCACAGCCCGTAGGTCTCGCAGAGGGTGGAGTCCAGGTCGATGGTCAACGGACCGTCGCCGGGTCCGGCCCCTGCGGCCCACGCCCGGGCCAGCAACTCCCGGCTCACCCGGTCCAGTTGCCGCGCGTGGCCCCACCGGAAACTCCGCAGGAAGGTCCCCAGGGTGGATGGCGCCTTGACCACACACCCCAGCACCCGCACCGTCCCGCCCGCCCGCAGCGCATCGGCGTCGTCAATGCAGTCGCCGCCAGCCAGCGCCGACGCCACCAGGGTCAGCATCTGGTCGCCAGCGTTGGCTCGTCCGGGCGCATCCCCCAGGTCAACGTGGCAGTCCACCAGTTCACCCAGGCCCAGGTGGTGGGCCAGGGTGACCGGCAGCAGCAGCCCCGCATTGGCCACCAGGCGGTGATCATCAAAGGCAACGTGGATGCGGTCGGGGTGCTCAAGTGGTAGCATCTTCTGGGTGCTCCTCGTTTCGGGTCGGTTTTCTGTTTCAAAAACCATTATCCCCGAACACGGGAGCACTTTCTTACCCCTTCAGTACGCCGACACAGTCATATCTTCGGTGGATTGGGGGTTAGAGTAAAGGCGAACCAAGGGGTTCGGCCCCTGGCCAAATTCCACCCCACCAATTTATCCAGATAAAGCAGGTAAGACCCTAACCCATGCGCGTCTATTATGGATGGTGGGTTGCCGCCGCCGGCGCTGGCATCCAGTTTGCCAACGCCGCCACGGCTATCGGCATCCTCACCGTGTTTGTAATCCCCATGAGCCAGGAATTCGGTTGGAACCGTACGGAAATGGCCGGCGCTACCAGCCTGGGCGCAATTTTGGGCGCCGTTCTGGCTCCTTTCAGCGGCAGTTTGGTGGACCGCTTCGGAGCCCGGATCATCCTGGTTGTCGGGGGATTCGTGGTCGTTCTGGGCTGTCTGTACCTGTCGACCGCACAAACCCTTTTGGGCTTCTACGTCGCATTCACCCTGGTGAGAATTTCAGATCAGGGACTCATTCAGATCGGTGCTTCCGTTACTGCGAGCAAATGGTTCTTGAGATCGGGGCAGGGCTACCGGATTGGTATCATTCGGTGGCTTCCTGGGCATAGTCGTAGTAGCGCCAATGGTGCAGCTGGTCATTGGTGATTGGGGTTGGAGACCGGCTTGGATCATGCTAGCCGGGATGATGTTCTGCGTAGGGTTGGTCCCGTCGGCGTTGGTCATTCGGCGACAACCTGAGGACCTTGGGCTGGCCCTTGACGGCAATCCAGACCAGACCCGCTCCGACGACAAACCCGAATTACAAAGGGATGCGCAATTATTGCCCCTGCGAGCAGTCATCAGGACGCCGGCCTTCTGGTTGATACTGGTTTCGTTGTTCCTGGTCAGCACGGCGACATCCGGCATTGGGCTTCACCTGGTGCCGCACCTCATCCAGCAAGGTTTAACCGCCGGAGCGGCAGTGGGAGCGGTTAGCGTCATGGCTGTATCCGGAGCTTTCGCGGCGTTGGTATGCGGCGTCGTAGCGGAGAAAATATCCGCCAAGCTATTGTTGACCCTGGCTTATGTGCTCGGCGCAGTCAGTATGTGGGTACTGATGCGAGCTGACACACTGCCCGAAACGTACATGTTCGCCGTTTTGCAAGGGTCGGCTGGTAGTGGAGTGAACACCTTGGCTCCATTAATGTAGGCCAGGTACTACGGACGAAGGACACTGGGCAGTATCTTCGGGCTGAGCCGGGCGGCGCAGGTCGTTGGCTTCGCTGTTGGGCCGCTGGGATCGGCGGTCGCATTCGACAGGGCCGGAACGTACCACGGAACTTTCCTGTCCCTGGCGTTGGTCTCGCTCGCGGCCGCCATGCTCCTGGTGGTCACACGGCGGCCAGCGCTACCCGACCAGTCGCAACGAGTTACGTCGTAAGGCGGAGTCGCTGCATCCCGGGACCGGATCCGCCGAACTGGACCTGCCGAAAGGGATGACCGGGGGGCACTTCGCCGACTGGCTTGACCGACGTAAGCAACTCCGCCTGCGGATATGGCGCACTTCGCAGACCGAATCCCGCGCACTACCACCGCCGGCCGACCGACCCTGTTTTTCAACGCCATTCAACTGGCCGGAGCGTGCTGCACCGGGCAGTTGCGGAAGGCCACCCGTGTGTGAGTGTCCGGAGGTTTCCGCAGTCTATGTCCGTTTGTGTTCGTATTGGATTTTGGGTACATTATAGATGCTTCCGGTTTCGAGGGCTCGGGGCGAGCCGAGGTAGGAACCCGTTGTGTTGGACCCGTAATCACGCTCAATCCCAAGGAGGAATCTGAATGGCGAACACCCCTCTGTTCCCAGTAACTGTGGTCGGGAGTTGGCCTCGCTCCACGGAATTGGTGCGTGCTCTGCGCAGCAAGGAAGCCGGGGACATCACGTTGGCGGAATTCAACCAGGTGGCTGATGGCGAAGTCCTGGCGTGCATTCGTGCCCAGGAGGAAGCCGGAGTGGACATCCTCAGTGACGGCGAACAGCGCCGGGACAATTTCTATTCCTTCGCGGTTGACAAACTGACCGGCATGCAACTGATGAAAGTCTCGGAGCTCTTGGACTACTCCAAGGACCGCGCTCGCATGGAAGAGGTTCTTCGAGCCCTGGACGTGCCATCCTTCGCCATCAAGAGCCCCATCGTGGTCGATCGCATTGGCAAGCGGCAGGGATTGGCCCAGGACGAGTTGGCCTTCATGCGCGAACATACGGATCGGGCCATTAAAATTCCTCTGCCGGGCCCGTATATGCTGACTCGCTCAAGCTGGTTCGAGGGTCTATCTGACCGCGTGTACCCCAATCCCGAAGATCTGGCCGAAGACGTTGTTGCCATCCTCAGAGAAGAAATCATCGCCCTTCGCGACCAGGGTTGCGACTTCGTTCAGTTGGACGAGCCCATCCTGAGCCAGGTGGTGTTCGGCGAAGAAAGCACCGAGACATTCATGTGCGCCGCCTTGCCCAACCGACGTGACCCCACCGATGAGCTGGAGTTTGCGGTACGGTTGATGAACGAGACCACTGCAGGTATCACCGGCATCAAAACCGGTGTCCACATCTGCCGGGGCAACTGGAGCCGCCGCGAAGATGTGCTACTGACCGGCAACTACGGACCAATGCTCCCCTATCTTACGCAGATGAACATCGATCAGCTGGTTCTGGAGTGCGCCACTCCCCGCGCCGGAGAGATGGAAGTGTTCAAGGAATATAGCAACGAGAAAGAAATCGGCTTTGGCGTGGTCAATCCCCGCACGGATGACATCGAGTCACCGGAGCAGATAGTGGCCCGCGTCAAAGAACTACTGCAATACTTCGACCCGGACAAGATTTACCTCAACCCCGATTGCGGTTTCGGAACGTTTGCCGAACGCAACGTGAATACCCACGAAATGGCTTCCCGGAAAATGAAAGTAATCGCGGAAGCCGCCGAATTGCTGCGGGCAGAATATCAGTAGGCCCGGAGACACGAAGTCCCGGTTGAGCAAGCACGAAACGGCCAAGAGGAGCTGGACATGACGCAAGAAGGGAACCTGAACGGCCTGCCCCGCGAGAAACTCGCTGAGGTACTCGATTCCTTCCGAGACCCGGACGTTTTCAACGCAGTAACCGGGCCGTGGAAATCGCGAGTGGTCTGGCAGGATGGGATGCGCGCCCGCGCCTATATGCGCAACCACCAGGTGGATATGGACGAACCCGGCGATCTGACCGCCACCGACGTGGCTGCCAGCGCCCACGAGCAGCTGCTGTCTGCCATCGGTAGTTGCATGACCGTCGGCTTCGTGGTCAACGCCACCAAACAGGGCGTTCGCATTCACGACCTCGAAGTGGCCATCGAAGGGTATTTCGATAATATCCGCAAGTGGGCCGGCGTTGAGGACGAAGGAAATCCGGGTTACGGAAAAATCTCGGCCAAGTGCTTCGTGCGTGCCGATGCCGATGAGGAAACCCTGCGCGAAATTTGGCGGCTCGCGGTGGAGGGCTCCCCGGTAACTCAGTCTGTGGTCAACGCAACATCGGTCGAGACCGACTTCGAAGCAATCGGTTGATGGTCACTCTCGTCTCCGCTGATTGGGTCGCCGACCACATTGGCCAGCCGGGGTTTTTGATTATCGATCCCAGGTCGTCGATGCGGTATTTGATGGGTCATCTGAGGGGAGCCGTCAGCGTACCCTTCAAGAAGCTACAGGCTCCGGACGGCCGCCTCGGCCCGCCGGAACAACTCGCCACCGCGTTTGGTGATGTCGGCCTCGGCGACGACGTGATCCCGGTTCTCTACGACCACCAGGATGGCCGCAACGCTGCCATGGCCGCTTGGGTGCTCGAATACCTGGGACGCGATGACGTTCGCATTACGGATGTGCTCTACGACGTCTGGAAGGACGCGGGCCGGAAAGTGCTTTACCGGCCTGTCCCCACCGTGCCCAAACCGTTCGCCCATCGCCTAAATCCAGCCGCGCGGGCCACGTTGGACGATGTCGCCAACTCCGGGAACGCAAAACTCCTGGACGCCCGGTCTCCAGAAGAATTTCGTGGTGAGCTGGAAATGGACCATCGGCCAGGCCACATTCCCGGTGCGGTCAACGTCCCTCACTCTCAATTTGCCGGGGAAGACGGGAAACTATTGATCGACCCCGCTTTGCTCCAAGAGCGGTTGGCGCGCTTGGGAATAATTGCTCCAGACCCAGTGGTGACCTACTGTCGCAGCGGAGTCCGAGCCGCACTGTGCTACCTGGCGATGAAACAGGCCGGCTACAACGTCCGCCTTTACGACGGATCGTTCGCGGAGTGGATGGACAGCGACCATCCGGTTGCCGTCTGAAATTCCTCCCGACTCGCCAGGCCCGCCCATCCGGCGGCAACGTTAGGATGGTAGACGGCGCGCGCAAACGGTTCCAGTTGGTTGAAACAGTGCGCGGCGATGGCTTCGGTGGTGCGCCGGCCGGTTCTACCATCCTCAATGTGAACCCATCTTGAGGGCCAATCTCGTTGGTTGTGGCAACCCCGTCGTGTCGCTTTCTATCTGAACGCACAATTCACAGGCCAATCCGCATTAGGAGTCGGCCCGTGGAAATCCAAATTCGACGACCGATTCCCTCGTCGGGTCGCTGTTGGCCGCGGTTGCTGATTCAACCATGTAAATTCGGTGTAAGGTCGTTGTTGACAAGGGTGGGCAAATGGAGTATTGTGACCGCACTGAGTCGCCGTTGACGGTTTTGGCCTCCGGTGAACAAAGGCTCTTTAACAGTTGAATAGTGGAAGGAAGTAAGAGTAAGGTTCAAGTAAGAGAGTTTGATCCTGGCTCAGGGTGAACGCTGGCGGCGCGCTTAATGCATGCAAGTCGAGCGTGTCCGTGGCTTCGGCCACAATGGAAAAGCGGCAGACGGCTGAGTAACGCGTGAGTAATCTGCCCTCCGGTGGGGTATAACCTCGGGAAACTGAGGATAATCCCGCATACGACCGATATCCCTTGGGGTATCGTTGAAAGGCTTCGGTCGCCGGAGGAGGAGCTCGCGTCCTATCAGGTAGTTGGTGGGGTAATGGCCTACCAAGCCTATGACGGGTAGCTGGTCTGAGAGGATGACCAGCCAGAGGGGGACTGAGAACGGCCCCCACTCCTACGGGAGGCAGCAGCAGGGAATCTTGGGCAATGGGCGAAAGCCTGACCCAGCGACGTCGCGTGGAGGACGAAGGCCTTAGGGTTGTAAACTCCTTTTCCGAGGGAAGATACAAGACGGTACCTCGGGAATAAGCCCCGGCTAACTACGTGCCAGCAGCCGCGGTAATACGTAGGGGGCAAGCGTTACCCGGAATTACTGGGCGTAAAGTGCGCGTAGGCGGTTGGATAAGTCTCTTGTGAAAGCTCCCGGCTCAACTGGGAGAGGTCAAGGGATACTATTCGACTTGAGGGCAGCAGAGGTAAGCAGAATTCCCGGTGTAGCGGTGGAATGCGTAGATATCGGGAGGAATACCAGTGGCGAAAGCGGCTTACTGGGCTGTATCTGACGCTGAGGCGCGAGAGCGTGGGGAGCAAACTGGATTAGATACCCAGGTAGTCCACGCCCTAAACGATGGATACTAGGTATGGGGGGTATTGACCCTCTCCGTGCCGTAGCTAACGCGTTAAGTATCCCGCCTGGGGACTACGGCCGCAAGGCTAAAACTCAAAGGAATTGACGGGGGCCCGCACAAGCGGTGGAGCGTGTGGTTTAATTCGATGCTAAGCGAAGAACCTTACCTGGGCTTGACATGTTGGTAGTAGGAACCCGAAAGGGTGACGACTCCGGGGTAACTCGGGGAGCCATCACAGGTGCTGCATGGCTGTCGTCAGCTCGTGCCGTGAGGTGTTGGGTTAAGTCCCGCAACGAGCGCAACCCTCGTCGCTAGTTACACTCTCTAGCGAGACAGCCTCCCGCAAGGAGGAGGAAGGTGGGGACGACGTCAAGTCATCATGGCCCTTATGTCCAGGGCTACACACACGCTACAATGGCCGGTACAATGGGTTGCTAAAGCGCGAGCTGGAGCCAATCCCAACAAAGCCGGCCCCAGTTGGGATTGCAGGCTGAAACCCGCCTGCATGAACGTGGAATCGCTAGTAACCGCAGGTCAGCATACTGCGGTGAATACGTTCCCGGGCCTTGTACACACCGCCCGTCACGTCATGGAAGTCGAGAACGATTGAAGTCGCTGAGCTAACCCTTTGGGAGGCAGGCGCCGAGGTCGGGCTCGGTAACTGGGACGAAGTCGTAACAAGGTAGCTGTACCGGAAGGTGCGGCTGGATCACCTCCTTTTTAGGGAGTATATGGTTACGTCGGGGTGGTTTATCCATCCTAGATATGACCCACTCCTATGGTCAGTCAGTGGATGTTCCCACCACTCAGGGCTTTTGGTCGAGTCTTTTTGACTCCCGAGCTCGGAGAACGGGTTCCCCGAGAAAATCCACTGTTTCCCGACAAATTGTCGGACAAAATTCTCTGCAAATTTTCTTGCCTCCTTTCACTACTCAACCGTTAAAGCCAAAATAAAACCGGGCCTTGTACAGGGCCCGGTTTACTTATGCCTCAGTTTCTTTGTATAAAGAACGCGGCGTATGACGAACCCAGCCTGCCATACCCATAAACGCAGTTGTACAGGCAACCTGATGCGCATCTCTGATTTGGGCGAATTCGGCCTGATTGAACTAATCCAACAATGGACCCGGTCCTCGATTGTCCACCCGGAACCTGTCGGCACAGCCGACTACCGCCTGACCGTGGAAAACGGCGACGACGCCGCCGCTTGCAGGTTTTTTGGCGGCCCGATCACCGAGTTCTACACCACCGACACGATGGTGGACGGCGTGCATTTCACGTCCCATACAACACCCTGGCGGGACTTGGGTTGGAAGGCGCTGGCGTCCAACATCAGCGATATTGCCGCCATGGGAGGAGTTCCAGCCTGGGCATTGGTTACTCTGGGACTACCCTCCGATACGTTGGTGGGCGATGTCGCGGAGTTGTATGCCGGTATGTCCGAAATCTGTGGCGAGTACGGCGCTCAAATCATCGGTGGCGACATGGTCAGCTCCCCGGTAATTTTCGTAACCGTCGCCCTGACCGGCGTTTCCAGAGACGCGCCGATGCTCCGCTCGGCCGCCCAACCCGGACACCAGGTGGCTATAACCGGGCCGGTGGGCGGATCCGCTGGTGGGTTGAAACTGCTGTTGGCCGGCGCCAGCACCGATGGCAAGGCGGCCACCACGCTCGCGGGGCTGCATCGCCGGCCACAGCCGCACATCGCCGAGGGACGGGCCCTGATCGACGCCGGGGTGGGAGTCGCCATGGATGTTAGCGACGGTCTGGCGGATGATTTGAGCAAATTGTGTACCAGCAGCCGAGTCGCGGCCCGTATAATGGTTGACCGGATTGCAGTTCCCGGTGCCCTTAAAGAAACCTATCCCGATGACTGGCAGGAGTTGGCGTTGTACGGGGGAGAAGACTATGTCCTGCTGTTTACCGCACCACCGGAAGTCATGACGAACGCTATGGCCGCGGTGCAAACGGCGTGCATCATCGGCGAAATCATCGGCGGAATACCGGGGCAGGTTACGGTTGTGGACGCTCATGGGAACGCGGTTTCCAGGAAAGGCTCCGGATGGGACCACTTCGCCAACGCTAAACCGGCAGCCAGCTAAACGTTATGACAAGTGCACTCGTGATCCACACCGAAACTGCCGACGAGACCCGCTCGGTGGGACTGGTCGTAGGTGAGAACGCCAATCCCGGAGACGTCTATCTACTGACTGGGCCGCTGGGCGCCGGCAAAACGTGCTTGATTCAGGGCATCGCCCGTGGCCTTGGCGTCCCCGGCTACGCCCGCAGCCCCACATTCGTATTGGTTACCCGCTACATGGGTAGGTTGACTCTGCATCACACCGACCTCTACCGGATTGAACATCCGGCGGAGGCGTGGGACCTGGGGCTGGAAGACGTAATCGCTGCCAGGGACGACGTGCTGGCCGTCGAGTGGGCCGACCGGGCCGGCGATCTTTTCCCTTCCGATGCCCTCTGGGTCGCGCTGGACTACGGGATTGACCCCAACCCGGCCTGCGAGATTATGCCGGACGAGGACGGGTCCATTCCGGGTCGACATAGCATCACATTCAGGGACCATTCGGCCCGTTTTGCACCTCTGTTGCGGGCGTTGGCCGCCAAGTTCGAACCACGGGCCGCTACCGGATTTTAGCCATGCTGTTGGCGATTGACACATCGTCCCGTTGCGGCGGGATGGCGCTGGCGGATACCGACGGAACCGTCGTCGAAGCCAGGCTGTGGCGCACTCGGGTCAACCACACCGCGCAACTGATGCCGGCCGTGGCTTCGGCGTTGCAAACGCACGGTCTGCAAGTGGCCCACTTGACGGGCGTCGCTGTCGCCCTGGGGCCTGGTCCGTTCAGCGCGTTGCGCGTCGGAGTCAGCGCCGCCAAAGGGTTGGCGATGGCCGCCGGTTTGCCCATCGTCGGAATTGACACGCTGGCGCTGGAAGCAGGCCGGCATCTTAGAGCTGATGGCATCGCGGTCGCGTGGCTGGACGCCGGCCGCAACGAAGTCGCCGCTGCGTGGTTCGGGGGCGACGGAAAAAGGATCAGGGAAGATGCAATCGCACCACCCGAATCCCTGTTGGGCGAGGACGCAACAAGCACGGTGCCGTTCACCTATTGTGGTGAAGCAGTTTTTGGGCGTCAGGACAACATCAGGTCATTCGCGTCCGGCCATGGCGTCGAACCCTGGCGTGCCACCGTCGCCCCGTGGACACCGGCCGACCGGCTTTGGGAGCTGGCTTCAGTCGGGATGCAACGGGTCGCACTCGGCGAACTCAGCGACTTGTCCGCCTTGCAGCCATACTACCTGCGGATGCCCAGCATCGGCGCACCCAAACAACGCGATCAGGTAGTGCAGGGCAAACCCGCTGCCGCGCGACCTTAGCGCAGCGTCATTCGGCGGCAATCACACCAATCGAACTTCAGGAGCACGCACAATCTATGGAAAGAACTTTCGTCGCCATCAAACCGGACGGTGTCCAACGGGGCGTCATTGGTGAGGTAATCTCACGGCTTGAACGCCGGGGTCTCAAGCTGGTGGCAATCCAAATGATGCACGTTGATGAGGAATTGGCGGGTCGCCATTACGGTGAGCACGTTGACCGGCCTTTCTTCCCCGGCCTGGTTTCGTTCATCACTTCCGGCCCCATCGTGGCCATGATCTGGGAGGCGACCAACGCGGTTGCGCTGACCCGACAAACTATGGGGGCCACCAATCCCGCCGACGCCGCGCCCGGAACTATTCGCGGCGACTTCGGCATCGACATTGGCCGCAACATAATCCACGGGTCGGACAGCCCGGAGTCGGCGACGCGCGAAATCGGACTATTTTTCGGGGCCGAAGCCGGCCTGGATTACAGCCGCAGCACCGACCAATGGATTACAGAATTCTGACCACCTGTGGAGCCCGGCCCCAAAGGCGTTCCAGTCCGAAAAATTCGCGCTCGTCCGGCCCGAAAATATGGACTACGACGTCGGCGAAATCCAGCAGAATCCAGCCCGACACTGGTGTCCCTTCACGACGGTGGCGCGGCACGCCGGCCTCTTTCATTGCGTTGGTCAGATCTTCCTCCAACCCCTGAATCTGACGCACCGAATCGGCAGTCATGATCACGAAATAATCGGCAAAGGGGGTCAACCCCCGCAGGTCAAGCATCACGATGTCGGTGGCCAATTTCTCGGCGGCGACGTCGACGGCCAGGCGGGCGACACTATTGGGACTGTGCGTAGTTACGTTAGTCATGCGTACTCGGTAAAACCTCCGGCCAATAGATCCTGTAACAGCCGTCAATTGGCCTTGGTTGAGTATAGGGGCGGGTACCGTCGCCTTGCAATCCCCACCATTTGTGATATATTACACAAGTCGTCACGGCAAGTAATTTTCGATGTTCCAACGCCCGTTAACCGGTAGTGTGGGGCCGGGGTGGCTCATTCGGCGGGCCGTTGGTGTGTTCAATGTAGAGCCCATTGGTTTTTTCAATGTAGAGCGCAAGGGTGTAGCCATGAATTCGCTTAAGAAGTTAGCCCAGTCCGGTTTATACCGCCCAGAGCAAGAACACGACGCCTGTGGCGTGGGCATGGTGGCTAACATCAAGGGCGATAAAACCCACTCGATCATTGAAGAATCCCTGCAGGTTCTAAACAACCTTGGTCATCGCGGCGCTTCCGGTTCCGACCCCGATACCGGAGACGGGGCGGGCATCCTGGTGCAAATGCCAGATGCCTTCTTCCGCAAGGTCACATCCAGCCTGGGTTTCACGTTGCCTATTGAGGGCGAGTACGGCGTCGGGATGGCATTCCTGCCCCAGGACGCCGCCGCCGTAGCCACCGTTGTGGCCCACATCGAGCAGGTAGTCGCCAGCGAGGGACTGACCATGCTCGGATGGCGGGAAGTTCCGTTGGATCACACGACCATCGGCCGAGATGCTCGAGAAGTGTGCCCCACTATCCGCCAGTTTTTCGTGGGCAAAGGCACCGCCGACACACCCGATCGGCCAGCCCTGGAACGCAAGCTGTACGTCGTGCGCAAGGTATTTGAGAACACCCTGGAACAAACCGGTATTAGCGATGATGACGCTGATTTTTGTTACCTGTGCAGCCTGAGTTGCAACACTGTGGTCTACAAAGGCCTGCTGGTGTCTCATCAGGTGGCGCAATTTTACCTGGACCTGAATGATGAAACCCTGGTTTCCGCATTCGCTCTCGTACACTCCCGGTTCAGCACCAACACGCTGGGACACTGGAAACTGGCGCATCCGTACCGCTATCTGGCGCACAACGGCGAGATTAACACGCTACGGGGCAACATCAACTGGATGCACGCCCGCGAAAACCAGTTCCGCTCGCCACTGTACGGCGATGATGTACACAAGCTGGCTCCCATCTGCAATCCCCAGGCCAGTGACACCGCCAGTTTCGACAACTGCCTTGAATTGCTGGTAATGACCGGTCGCGACCTGGCTCATTCCATGCTGATGATGATCCCCGAAGCGTGGGACCAGCACGAAACCATGCCACAGGAGAAGAAAGATTTCTACGAATTCCACTCCTGCATGATGGAACCCTGGGACGGGCCGGCGATGATGCTGGCCACCGACGGCAAAGACGTGTGCGCCGTGCTGGACCGCAACGGTCTGCGTCCCTTCCGCTACACGGTTACCCATGACGGCAAGCTGGTCATGGCATCGGAAACCGGCGTGCTGGATCTCCCGGCCGCCAGTATCAAAGAGAAAGGTCGTTTGCAGCCGGGCCGGATGTTCCTGGTGAGTTTGGACGAAGGTCGCATCATCGGCGACGAGGAACTGAAACACACCCTGTCCAACCGGAAACCCTACGGCCAGTGGCTTCAGGAACAAAAAGTTGCGCTGGAGGACCTGCCGCCCGCCGATGCGGCGGCTCCGGCCGGCAGTTCCAATCTGCGGCAACACCAGCGTGCGTTTGGCTACACGATCGAAGAGTTGCGGATGCTGGCCACGCCCATGGCCGCCGCCGGATACGAAGCCATCGGTTCGATGGGCAACGACGCTTCGCTCGCGGTACTTTCGAGTCAAAATCGACAGCTGTTTGATTACTTCAAGCAATTATTCGCCCAAGTGTCCAACCCACCACTGGATGCCATCCGAGAAGAACTGGTTACATCTCTGGAAGCCTTTATCGGCAGCGAACAAAACCTGTTTGATGAAAGCCCTGAACACTGTCGTCAACTCCGGTTGAAAAGCCCGCTGCTGACCGACGCACAGCTGGCGCAAATTCGAGCCCTGAACCTGCCCGGAATGTCGTCGGTCACCTTGCCAACGCTGTTTGAAGCCCGCACTGAATCGCTGCAGCAGGCTCTCGACACCCTCTGCAATGCGGCGTCCCGAGCCATTGCCGACGGCAAAAACATCATTGTGCTTTCCGACCGGGGAGTCGATTCCGAACACACTCCCATCCCTAGCCTGCTGGCTACCGCCGCTGTCCACCATCATCTGACCCGGGAAGGTACCCGCACCCGCGTGGGCTTGGTGGTCGAATCGGGCGAACCACGGGAAGTGCAGCACATCTGCCTGCTGATTGGCTACGGGGCCGGAGCCATCAACCCATATCTGGCGCTGGAATCGGTGGCCGATCTGGCCGAGCGCGGGGAACTCAACGGAACCACGCCGGCTCACGCGGTTTACAACTTCCTTAAAGCCAACGAAAAAGGCATCTTGAAGGTAATGTCCAAGATGGGCATTTCCACGGTGCAGTCATATCGGGGCGCCCAGATATTCGAGGCCATCGGTTTGAACGATGACGTGGTGAATCGTTACTTCACCGGCACGCCGTCGCGAATCCAGGGCATTGGCCTGGACATTATCGAAGAAGAAACGCTGCAAAGGCACCGTTCGGCGTTCGATGACCCTTTCATGCCGGGTATGCAAGAGCTGGACATGGGCGGCCAGTATCAGTGGCGGCGTCACGGCGAGTTCCACCAGTGGAATCCGGAAGCCATCGCCAAGTTGCAATATGCCACCCGCTCCAACGACCCCAAAGCGTACCGAGAATTCGCCGAGCAGGTTAACGACCAGAGTCGGGCGATGGCCACTTTGCGAGGTCTCCTGGACTTTAAGCCCAGCGAGTCTATTCCCATCGACGAAGTCGAACCGGCCGTAGACATAGTCAAACGGTTCGCCACCGGCGCAATCTCCCTCGGTTCCATCAGCCGCGAAGCTCACGAGACCATGGCGATCGCCATGAACCGGCTGGGCGCGCGCAGCAACACCGGAGAGGGCGGAGAAGACTACCACCGGTACAACCTGGACGACAACGGCGACAACCGCTCCAGCGCCATCAAGCAGGTGGCGTCCGGGCGTTTCGGCGTTACTCCCAACTATCTGGTTAATGCCACCGACCTGCAAATCAAGATGGCGCAGGGTTCCAAGCCCGGAGAAGGCGGGCAACTACCAGGCCACAAGGTGGATGAATACATCGGATGGGTTCGGAACACCACGCCAGGCGTGGAATTGATTTCGCCGCCGCCCCATCACGATATTTACTCGATTGAGGACCTGGCACAACTGATCCACGACTTGAAAAACATCAACCCGGAAGCCCGCATACATGTCAAGCTCGTGTCCGAAGTAGGTGTGGGCACGATCGCCGCCGGAGTATCCAAAGGGCACGGCGACGTGGTGCTCATCAGCGGGCACGACGGCGGAACCGGCGCATCCCCCGAGTCTTCGATCAAACACGCCGGCCTGCCCTGGGAACTTGGCGTTGCCGAGACTCAGCAGGTACTGGTCGCCAACGACCTCCGTAGCCGCATCGTGGTGCAAACTGACGGCCAACTGAAAACCGGCCGCGACGTTGCCATCGCCGCGCTGCTGGGCGCTGAAGAGTTCGGCATGGCCACCGCTGCCCTCATCGTCAACGGTTGCATCATGTTGCGCAAATGCCACCTGAACACCTGCTCGGTTGGCATCGCCACCCAGGATCCGGAACTACGCAAGCGATTCGCCGGTCAGCCCGGGCATCTGGTCAACTATTTCTACTTCGTGGCAGAAGAGCTGCGGGAGATCATGGCTCAGACCGGATTCCGCACCGTCGCCGAGATGGTGGGCCGGGTGGACAAGCTGGAAACCCGGCAGGCAGTCGACCACTGGAAAGCTTCCGGCGTTGACCTGTCCCGGTTGCTGGTAATCCCGCCTCGCGCGGAACGCGTCCAGACCTACTGCTGCGCCGTGCAAGACCACGGTCTGGAGCGGGCGCTGGATCACCAGATCATCGCGCAAGCCCAACCCGCCATCGACAACGGCACGCCGGTACGAATTGACATGCCGGTCAGCAACTCGAACCGTACCGTAGGCGCAATGCTCAGCGGTCGTGTGGCCCGAAAATACGGTGAGCAAGGTCTGCCTCCTGGAACTATCGACATCCACCTGGAAGGTTCAGGCGGGCAAAGTTTCGGCGCATTCCTGGCGCCCGGCGTGTCCATCAGCCTGGCGGGCGACACCAATGACTACATGGGCAAGGGCATCGGCGGTGGCCGCATCGTCATCGTGCCGCCCGCGGGTTCTGGGTTCGTGCCGGAGGACAACATCATCATCGGCAACGTGGCGCTGTACGGCGCCACCGGCGGCGACGTGTTTATTCGGGGTCGCGCCGGCGAACGTTTCGGCGTCCGCAACAGCGGCGCCATTGCGGTGGTGGAAGGCATCGGAGACCACGGTTGTGAATACATGACCGGTGGCGTCGTCGCTGTCATCGGCAGCACCGGTCGTAACTTTGGCGCTGGCATGAGCGGCGGCATCGCATTCGTTCATGACCCCGATGGGGATTTTCATATCCGGTTCAACGATGGCATGGCCGACCTGGAAAACCTGGTGGAACAGGAGGACATTGACCTGCTGCATGGCCTGTTGACCGAGCACCTAACCCGCACCGGTAGCGGCCCGGCGCAGCGCATCCTTGATGACTGGAGCGCCAGCATCGGTCAATTCCGAAAGGTGATGCCCCGCGATTATCGTCGCGTGCTGGAAGAGCGTAAGCAGCGCGCCGAAGCGGAACTGGCGGCGGTGCGGAATGGGTAAAGTCACCGGATTCATGGACTTTGGGCGCATTCCTCCGGAACGCCGACCGCCGGCCGAACGCGTCAATGACTATTCTGAATTCTACCAACGGTGGTCTGACACCCAAGCCGCCGAGCAGGGGGGACGCTGCATGGACTGCGCCGTGCCTTTCTGCCACATGGGATGCCCGCTAGGAAACGTCATCCCCGACTTCAACCATCAGGTTTATCTGGGCAACTGGGAACGCGCGCTGGATATCCTGCTAAGTACCAATAATTTTCCCGAATTCACGGGAAGGATTTGTCCGGCGCCGTGCGAGGCGTCCTGCGTATTGAGCATCAACGCTGACCCCGTCACCATCGAATACATCGAAAAAGAGATTAGCGACCGCGGGTTCGAGCAAGGCTGGATCAAGGCAACGCCACCCGACACCCGCACTGGCAAGAGAGTGGCGGTAGTTGGCAGCGGCCCGTCGGGTTTAGCCGCCGCACAACAGTTGAACCGGGCGGGACACCACGTTACGGTGCTGGAGCGAGCGGATTACATCGGCGGTTTGCTGATGTTGGGCATACCTGATTTCAAGTTGGAAAAAGAAGTTGTGCAGCGGCGGATCAACATCATGGAAGCAGAGGGTATTGAGTTCCGTACCGGCGTGAACGTTGGGATCAATTACCCCGCCCAACAACTCCAGGAAGAATACGACGCCGTATGTCTCACTGGAGGCTCCACCGAAGCACGAGACCTGAACGTGCCGGGTCGAGAGCTGGCCGGCGTGCATTTCGCCATGGAATATCTCCCCCAGCAAAACCGAAAACTGGCCGGTGAGGATATCAGCGACCAAATTTCCGCCGAAGGCAAACGGGTAGTGATACTGGGCGGCGGGGACACCGGCGCCGACTGCCTGGGCACGGCTCATCGCCAGGGCGCCGAAGTCGTGCGCCAGTTTGAACTGCTGCCGGAACCGCCCGAGGAACGGACGGATGATAATCCGTGGCCCCAGTGGCCGATGATACTGCGTACTTCAGCCGCCCACGAAGAAGGCGGAATCCGCGACTACAACATCCTCACCAAGTCGTTGAGCGGCAACGGCCAGCGCGTTGAGCAACTCCACGCCGTCCGCGTGGACTGGGCCAAAGGTGAAGATGGACGCTTTCAGATGGCCGAAGTCCCGGGTAGCGAATTCATCGTGGAGGCCGACTTGGTGCTGCTAGCCATGGGTTTCCTGCACCCGGAGCATGACGGAATGCTCCAGCAACTGGGCGTTGAGCTAGATGGCCGCGGCAATGTGCAGGTTGACGAAAACAAGATGACCTCGGTGCCCGGCATATTCGCCGGCGGAGACATGGTGCGCGGCCAGTCGTTGGTAGTGTGGGCCATCGCCGAAGGCCGAGACGTGGCGAGGGGCGTCGACCGATACCTGACCGGCGCCAGCCACCTGCCCCGTTCCTCCGCTACTACCTGATCACACTCACGTTAGCGCGTCCGCATCGTCTCAGTACCCGGACGGCCGGCGAAGCAGAGCCTCCGCCGGCCTCCTAAACCAAAGCCAAGGTGAAATGCGCAGACGCATGGGGTAAATTTGTGAAGGAACCGAGGTAGCTGGTCTCAGAAATTGCGAGGGGTTGGTGATGGGCGTGAGGGAGATAGACCGGTCTCTGGAACAATGGCAGATGGGAGTCAAGGACTTGCGGCGGCGGATGATTCTGGCTCCCACACCCCGGGAGCGGGAGCGGTGGTACGCCATCCTGCTGCTGGCTCAGGGCTTGACGGCGGAGGCGACGGCGGAGGCGCTGGAGCGGGACCCCCACACTATCGGACGTTGGGCGTCGGCCTTCGGTGAGGGAGGGCCTGCGGCCCTGATATTCGAGCAGACCGGTGGTTCCCCCCCGCCCTTGACCAGACGCAGCAGGAGGAGTTGAAAGGGGCGGTGGAACAACCGCCCGCTGCGGCCGGGCATCCAACTGGCCAACTGGTATTGGAGGGTGGTGCGGCAGTTTGTCTCAGAACGGTTTGGCATCAGCCTGTGCCGCAGCAGTTGCCTGAACTGGTTTTTACCGGCTGGGGTTTGCCTGCAAGCGCCCCAAGAAGCGTCTGCTCAAGGCGAATGAGTCCAAGCGGGAGGCCTTCGTGGCGGAGTACGCCGCCCGGTGGGAGGAGGCCCAACGGACTGAAGCCAGCATATTCTTTGCTGATGAGGCCCACTTCCGGGCGGACGCGGAATTGCGGGGGAAGTGGGTGCTGAAGGGTAAGCCTGCGTTGGTGGACTCCAATAGCCCGCGGTATGGGGAGAAGGCCAGCTACTATTCAGCGGTGTGCCTGGAGACGGGCGAGGTGGAATGGATGGAACTGGAGGGCAACAGCAACAGCGGGACCTCGGTTGCCTTCCTGACGCAACTGAAGGAAAAGCATCCAGGGCCGCTGCGGGCCATCTGGGACAATGCGCCGGCCCACCGTGGGGAAGCGGTGCGGGAGTACCTCAGGACGCCTGAGCTGGAGCTGAGGCTGGTGAACCTGCCGGGCTACAGGCCCGGACTTCAACGCCGATGAGGCTATCTGGGGCTGGGCGAGAGAGGAGGCCACTGGCAATCTGTGCCTGGGGAGCAGGGCGGCGGTGCAGGAGAGGGTCGGCAAATTCCTGGCCGGGCTGTCCAGCCGGAAAGACGAGGTGAGACGGCGCTGCCGGACGGTCCTGCAATCAAGGGCCGAAACACTCCCGCGAGACTCCCGCCCCGATTCCCAGCACCCGGCAAATGCACATCCCACCTTGGCTTTGGTTTAGGTTACCTGGCGTTCACGGTGCGGCGTGCGGCACCGCGTTGCGACCAATGTGGTCCAGATATTCGCGGATGTTCAACACCTGAATCGTGTTGGTAGTGCCGGTTACTCCGGTCATAAAACCGTGCACCAGCGTAACGATGTCGCGTTCGGCCACCAAGCCGGTGGCCATCGCCTGGTCCACCAGCATAGTTACCAGCTTGGCCACGTCGGGTTCGGGGGGGATGATGCCCTTGGGAGCCAGTCCCCAGGCCATGCACACCCGACGCTGTACCGCTTCATCGTGGGAGAACACCAGAATGTCGTTCTCGGGCCGGAACCGTGACATTTCGAAGGCGGCGCGGCCAGTGCTGGTGATGACGATTGGCTTGGCGTCCAGGGATTTGGTGAGTTGGGTTGCGCCCCACGTAACCGATTGTGTCTGATCGCGCTGAGGAAATTCGGTGTAGTACTGGTATATTTTTTCCGCTTGGACAATAGCAGCATCAGCGATACGCACCGCTTCCACCGGGTGGGCGCCAACTGCTATCTCATCGGAAAGCAGGATAGAGTCGCAACCGTCGAGCACGGCGTTGGCGATGTCCGACACCTCGGCCCGTGTGGGCGTCGGCGAGTTTACCATCGACCGCAGCATTTGCGTGGCCACCGAAGAGATTTTCCCAACCTCATTGGCCCTGCGTACCATGTGTTTCTGGATAACAGGCACTTCTTCCATTGGCATTTCGACGCCCAGGTCGCCGCGCGCCACCATGATCCCGTCCACCTCGGCCAGAATCTCGTCCAGATTATCAATGCACTCCCGACGTTCCAGCTTGGCCATCACCGGGGCCCGACTGTCCAGTTGGTTCAGATACGCACGAGCATAGCGAACATCCTCACCGGTGCGCACGAACGACAACGCAACCCAGTCCACTTCCTGCTCGACACCAAATTGCAGGGCAATCTTGTCGCTCTCGGTAATCACCGGCATGTCCATAGGCACGTCGGGAAGGTTAACGCCCTTGTAGGAAGACAGGTTGCCACCGTTGCGAACGCGCGTCTTGACCTCCAGGTCATTCGTAACGTCCAAAACCTCGAGGCAGACCGTGCCATCCGAGATGTAGACCAGGTTGCCCGGCCGCAGGTTCCCCAATATAGCCGGCTCTGGAAAGGGCAACCGGTCCGGCGAATCTGCCCTCGGTTCGTTGACAATGGAAATCAAATCGCCAAAATTGAGCTGAACGGCCTCAGCCATAGTGCCCAACCGAAATTTGTTGCCGCCCAGGTCCTGCAACACCGCAATTGGACGGCCTTGCCGTTTGGAGGCTGCTCGGACGCTGGCGATAACTTCGGCGTGTTCTTCCAGCGTGCCGTGTGAGAAATTCAGCCTGGCAACATCCATTCCGGCGGCTACCAGTCGGTCCAGGGTTTCCGGTGAACGGGATGCCGGGCCGATGGTGGCGATGATCTTGGTTTTCCGCATTTCCAGTTCCTTTACATTGCCACCGGTCGCCGGGCGGCCGCTGCTGGCTTGAAAACTATTGCTGATGCTCTGAAATTTCTCTCTGCATTATACCCACATCGCCCGCAGACGGCGCAATTGCAACATCTGCAAGATACCCAAACGAAACGGGCGCCAGCCGGTTTTCGTCTCGCTGGCGCCCGTGATTGGGTTGAGTATCGATTAGCTTTGTTGGCGGTTTTGCTCGTACACCTCGGCGGCGCGTTCCAGGCCGGCGCGGCGGTTCACCTGGAGCGTGTCGCGCAAGCCGGACGCCCACTGCTGTGACTGATGGATACCGGCCAGCGACCCCTGGAACTGCGGCATCACGTAGCGCGCCATCAGTTCGTAGGAACGGTGCAACTTGTCGCGAGGAGCCCAGTCCTCGGCACGTACCAGCATACCGCCGAATCCACCCGACATTTCCTGCAACTCGTTGATGCGCTGTATGCAATCGTCGGGAGTACCCACGATCCATTGCTTGTTGTCGGTCATGAAATCGACAATCTGATCACGCGGAACGTCGGGAACCTCATGGCCCAGGGTGTTGCCGAAATACTCGGTAACCACGCGCGCCGACCCTTCGCGTATATCCTCCTGAGCCTCTTTCTTGCTCTCAGCCAGGTGCACGCCCACCGAGAGGCGCCATTCCTCGCGCTTGACGGTTTGCCCGTGCTCGGCGGCGGATTCCTCGGCGATTGCCCACTGCGATTGCAATGACGTTGACCGCACCATGTCGCGTGGCACGCTCAGCGAAATGACCCCAGCACCGTACTTGCCAGCCGTCATCACGCCGGCGGGAGACTGCACGGACGCCACCACCAGCGGGAAGGGCTGCTGAAACGGCCGCAACTGGAGGTGCGCGTCGTGCAACTCGAACCAATCGCTGGTATAGGTATAAGGCTCTGGGCTATCCATCAATCGCTTGATGGCTCCCAGTGATTCGTCCATCATTTCGCGCTGGCGAGCCGGGTCTATGCCGAACATATAGGCATCTGATGCCAGCGCTCCGGGTCCGACGCCCAGCATCACGCGCCCATGCGTGAGGTGATCCAGCAGCACCATCCGGTTGGCCACCATATACGGGTGATGATAGGGCAGGCTAACGACGCCGGTGCCCAGCCGCAAGTTGTGAGTGCGTTCGGCTGCCGTAGCCATGAAAACCTCGGGGGAGGCGATGGTTTCCCAGCCCGCACTGTGATGCTCACCGATCCAGGCTTCGTCAAAACCCAGCCGGTCTAACCATTGCAGGAGTTCCAGATCGCGCTCCAAAGCAAGGGTTGGGTTCTCTCCAACTCGGTGGAATGGAGCCATAAATATGCCAAATTTCATACGCGCAGGGGCGGTCATCGAGTGCCTCCTCGTGGTTCGCTAATTGTCAAAAAAACAGATTGATTTCGGCCATTCTAACACGGTGGCTGGTCGGCGCAACCGAAGGGCACGGGCCGGCCGGCTCAGGTGCCCACGACTGCACTGCGTCGCTCTACAACGACCGTGTCACGCCACAACCCATGCAAAACAGCCACCCGTTTGCGACGCCCCATGACGCGAAACCCACACGCCAGGTGGATTGCGATGCTGGCCTGGTTCTCCGGGAAAACGCTGCTTTGAAGCATCCAGAACCCGTGGGCCTCCGAATCGGCAACCAGCGCCGCCAGCAATCGTCTGCCGATTCCCCGACCTCGCATCGCCTCGGCCACGTACACGCTGTGCTCGGCGACGCCGGCGTAGCAATCGCGCGCCGAAACCGGCGACAACGCCGCCCAGGCCGCTATGACATCCCCCACCCGCGCAACCACACGGCAATGGGTCAGATGGTTGCGGTTCCAGGTTTCCCAGTCGGGCGCGTCGATCTCAAACGTGGCATTGCCGGTAGCGATACCCTCGGCGTAAATGCGACGCACAGTGGGCCAGTCCCCAAGCGTCATGGAGGTAATAGTGAAATCAGCGCAGGCAGCCATGCCAATCAGGATACTACACCAACATCTGGAAGCTTGACCGACGTGCCGATTGCTCGCACGCCGGAGCCATCAAGACCGGCACGAGTCCCAGACGATTGGTGTCGAGACCACAATCGACTCTGCCCCTAGAAATCTGGCCGGAAACCCCGATTCTCCCCAAGCCGTTATTTTCTTGGCGTCGATTACCGATGTAATGATGGGGTCTTGAAACGTATTGCATACACTATCACGCCGTATACGACTGTAATACGTCTGCTTGGTGTAGTGCAAAACCCGGCCAATGGCTTTCCGGCCAGACCTCTAGCCTGCCGGTACAAAAAATGGTATGGTTTCGCCATCAGATACTGAATGAGGCGCATCGCAATTTGCGTCTTACCCCAGAAGCGAGGAGGACAAAATGCCCCAGATTAAGCACATCGCCATCGCCACCAATGACGCTGAAAAAACCGCCAAGTTTTACGCCGAAGTATTTGGACTGCGCCAGGTAGCCCAGCTTGACGGTGAAAACGCCAAGGGCTTTATGCTCAGCGACGGCAACGTCAACATGGCCATCCTGGACTTCCAGAATGATGCCGTGGCCGGTGAGCGTGGCAAGGATTGGGAAGGTATCCACCACATCGGGTTCGAGGTGGAAAGCCTTGAAGAGATTGAGCAACGGCTGGCCGACAACAACGCCAAGCCCATGGACTCGGTCAACAACGCCCTGCACGCCGGTATGGGCGGCCCCCGCACTGAGAACGTCGAGACGAAATACGAAGGCCCCAACGGGGAGATGATTGACGTTTCCGGTACCGGCTGGATTGGCACCCGCGGCTTCGACTAAGCCACCAGCGACGGCCATCCCCGAACGGATTCGGCCGACGCAAATGATTCAGGGGCGACGCGTTGCGCGTCGCCCCTTTCTGGTTTTCTCCGATTCTGCCCGGCGAAATGCTTCACGCTGGCCGGAACACCAGCCCGGGGTCGTCGGCGTCGATCTCGTCCAACGCCAGCACAACCGGCAGGTCGGACGGGATATTCTGGGGGTTAGCCGCATCTACGCCGGAGATTCGCGCGCTGATACGTGGGCCCTCTTCCAGCGTCACTATCCCGGTGCAGTACGGATTGTTGCGTCCGTAGCCCTTCGCCTCCAGCGACGCCGGCGCTACCGAAATGCACGTGAAGGTGGTCAGAGTGGCGTGCCCACTCAGCTCGTGCCATTCCATGTCCCTGCTGTGGCTCACCGGGTCAATGGGCCGGGCTTCCGCGTAGATGTTGCCATTCTCCCGGCACCGCACCCCCATGAACCGCCCCTCTTTCAGGAACGCGTAGAACGATGCGGCGTTGAAGGGCCTGGACTCGGCTTCGGTGGTCATCGGACGCCCCCTAACCGCGCTGCAGGACGTTGACGACACATGTGCCGCCGGTGCCGCCCACGTTATGGGTCAAACCAAATTCCAGGTTCGGGTTGGTCAGCTGGCGCTCACCAGCCTCCCCACGCAACTGTTTGTAGACTTCGATGACCTGGGCAACACCGCTGGCCCCTACCGGATGTCCCTTGGCTTTCAGGCCGCCGCTGGTGTTGATGGGTCGGTCGCCGGTGCGCGCGGTGCGGCCTTCATCAACGGCGTGAGGGCCCTCACCCGGCGCAAAGAAGCCCAGGTCCTCGCTGGCTACAATTTCAGCGATGGTAAAGCAGTCGTGCACTTCGGCTACGCCGACGTCGGCCGGGCCGATGCCGGCCATCTGGTAAGCTTCCGCCGACGCGACTTTCGCTGCCGACAGGGAGGTAAGCTCATCAGCATCGTGCAGCGGTCGCCCGGTCGCCTGACCGATACCCGCCATGTGCACCGGCTTGTCGGTGAACTGGTTGGCAATCTCGCTGGCGACCAGAAGCACGCAAGATGCTCCGTCTGTAATCGGCGCGCAGTCGTATAGACGCAGCGGCCAGGCGATCCACGGGTTGGCCCGAACATCGTTGAGGAAATCCAGCTCGTCGGCCCATTCGGGTACGGGCTCGCCGCGTTGTTCGGCACGGGCTTTGCGACGGTCCATCATGTCCCGCACCGTCTGCTGGAACTGGGCCTTTGGGTTCAGCTTGCCGTTTTCATGGTTCTTGATGCCAACCTTGAGCAGGTGGTTGAGGTTGGTTTCATAGCGATCCATATGCGCTTTGGCGATGGCTCCAAAGATACCGGGGAAGGTCAATCCGGCCGGCACCTCGTAAAGACCATCGGCGGCAGAGGCCAGCACATCGGTAACGCCCTCGGTGGGCAACGACGTCATCTTTTCAACGCCACCGACCATCACCACATCGTACATTCCGCTGGCAATGGCCATGACACCCTCGCGCAGTGCGCTGCCGCTACTGGCGCAGGCGTTCTCAATTCGCGTGATGGGCGTGGGAGTCATCCCCAGCCAGTCGGCTATAATCGGCGCCGTGTGGCCCTGATGCTCGAAGAGGTCAGCCGAATAGTTGCCGATGTAGCCGGCCTCGATGTCCTGGGCCGAAATGCCCTGGTCCATGTTGTCCTGCATATCGTGAAACGCTTCTACGAACAGGTCGCGGCTGGACTTGTCGGGATAGGCTCCGAATTGGGACAAGCCGGCGCCGACGATGGACACCTGGCGCGCCAAACGACGCGGACGGGTAGTAGCCATTGGTTGTATCTCCTTGGTTCCGGTTGGTGCTGACTATTATAGCGGCGGGCTGAGTTGCATGTTTAACACCGATTCGCACCACGCCGCCGCTCCCAGCAACCGGGCCTCCGCGAACGGTGATGCCACCAGTTGTATTGCCAGGGGCAAACCGGATTCGGCGATGCCTGACGGCAGAGCAATGGCGGGCAAACCGCAGGATGTCCACGGGCCCTGGAAAGCCGGATCGCCGGTGTTGGTAACGTCGGCCTGGGGCGGAGATGGAGTGGCAGGAGTCAACAGGACATCGCATTGCTGGGCGAGCTGTTCCATGTCCACGGTGAACTGGCGACGGTTTTCCAACGCCCGCGAGTACATGACGCCATCAACTTCCAGACCCTGCGCCAGCATGGCGCGCAACTTGGGTTGATAATCCTCAGCCTGCACCCGATACATTGGTTCATGGAACGCCGCCGCTTCCACCGACATTATCAGGCGCTGGTCATCAAACGCCGTGTCGATACTCGGCGGCATGGGCAGTTCCTCAATCTCGGCGCCGGCCTGCGACAACTGCTCGGCTACTGCATCCAAATGGCGGCGGGTTTCTGCATCGGCTCCCTCGTAAAAGTACCGGCGCAACATACCAACGCGCGGCGCCGGCGGATTCACAATTGCAGACAGATAATCACCAATGGGTTCGTGGGATGAAACCGGGTCATTGAGGTCGGGGCCGGCCATTACTTGCAACAAGAGCGCCGCGTCTTCGACGGTGCGCACCAACCAGCCGACGGTGTCCAGATTCCAGCTCACGGGAACAACGCCATATCTGCTGACGCGTCCGAAGGTTGGCTTGAAGCCCACCACCCCATTGTAGGCCGCCGGCCGCAGCACCGAGCCGACCGTCTGCGAACCCAGAGCAGCCGGACACATCCGGGAAGCCACCGCCACCGCCGACCCGCTGCTGCTGCCGCCCGGCGTGTGTGCCGCGTTCCACGGATTCACCGTCGGCGATGGATCCAGACAGGCAAATTCGGTCGTAACTGCCTTCCCCGGCATCACCGCGCCGGCGTGTCTCAACAGCGTCAGCGATGTGGCATCGAAGTCGGGCACGAAGTCTTTATAAACTTCGCTGCCGGCCCGGGTCGGAATGTTGGCCGTGTAGTAGATATCCTTGAGGCCGACCGGCACACCGTGCAGCGGTCCCAGGGGTTTGCCATCCGACACCGCCTGGTCGGCGGCGCGAGCGTCGGCTAACACCGCGTCGCGGTCAACATACACCCATGCTTTGAGCCTGGCATTCAGCGTCTCAATACGATTCAGACAGGTTTCAGCCAATGCGGTAGCGGTCAGCTGGCCACCTGCGATGGCGGCGGCGGCCTGCGCGGCAGAGAGTTCATTTGGGTTCGGCATAGTGGTTAAACCTTGGGTTGACCAGGAGGTTGGGCCGGGTTTAGGCGATGCTGGCAACCCCATCAGGTACCGGGCGGGCGCTTCTCACCCCAGTCGGTGGCTTGTTCGAAGGCGTAGGCAGCTCGTAAAATGGTTGACTCGTCGAAGGCTTTGCCGGCGATTTGCAGGCCGATTGGTAAACCATCGGTGGTAAAACCGCAGTTGATCGACAGCGCGGGGAGGTTGGCCAGGTTGAATGGCGCAGTGAACCCACGGCGACCTTTAAACCCGGCGATGACATTCTCTTTCGTGCCCAGGCCGGCCGATTCGGGAATGGGTGTGGCCGGCACCGACGACGCGGGCATCACCAGCACGTCAACCTGTTCCAGCTCAGCCAGTATTTGTCGCCGCAAGATTTCCCGCAATCGCATCGACTTCTGGTAAACCTTGGCCGGCAAAATGCTGCCCATCAGCAGACGCACCTGATTGTTGTGGTCAAGTTCGCGCAACCGCTCGGTGGATATAATGTCCCAGTTGAGCATTGCCGCATCGCTGCTGATGATTCCGTAAGAGATTTCCGACGAGTTGACGATCAGCGGCAACGACACTTCACGAACTTCGGCGCCGAGTCCGGCCAGTACCGCAGCTGCGGCGATAACGGCATCCCGAACCTCCGGGTCGTTGGCCTCAGTGTGCACGCGTTCCGTAATCAGCCCAACTTTCAAGCCATTTATGCCACCACCGAGTTCGGCGGCGTAATTTGGCACCGGTACGTCCCAGGTTTGCGGGTCTTTGGGATCATGGCCCGCGATCGCGGCCAGCGTGTGTGCGCAATCCGTAACCGTGCGGGAGATTGGCCCTACGGTGTCCATGGACCAGCTGGCACCAAAGACACCGTGGCGGCTGACACGGCCGAAGGTTGGCCGGATGCCCACCAGTCCGCAGAACGCCGCCGGCCCACGGATGCTGCCACCCGTGTCTTCTCCCAGCGATGTGGCGCACAGGAACGCTGCTGTGGCTGCGCCCGATCCGCTGCTACTGGTGCCAGGGTTCCGGCCGGTGTTCCAGGGATTACGCGGGCGACCGTAAGGGTGGCGAAAAGCGTCTCCGCTGGCGTATTCGCTCATGTTCAGTTTGCCCAGCAACACCGTGCCGGCTTCGCGCAGCCGCGCCATCACGGTGGAGTCCTCGTCGGGAACGTTTTCAGCCATGATGGTCGAACCATTGGTAGTAACTATCCCAGCCGAGTTGAATTGGTCTTTTACCGCCACCGGGACTCCGTGCAGCGGCCCGCGACTTTGCCCAGCGGCGATTTCAGCGTCGGCGCGACGGGCATCTTCGCGGGCCCGGTCAGCGGTTACCGTGATGTACGAGGCGTAATTCCCGTCCAGTTGCGCGATACGATCCAGGTAGGCATCGGTGGCGTCTGCCGACGAGATTTCGCCGGCCGCGATTCGCTGCCCCAACTCGGTTGCCGACAGATAACAAAGATCCGGATTCGCCATTACGAGGCCTCCTGCTTACGCGCCGTCGCCGAAACGATGATTGGTAACGGTTCTACGTTGGCGACGTCGGGCTCGTCAACTGCAGCCAGCGCCGCCATTAATCCGTTGAGAGACTCCCGCACTTCGCCGACCAAATCATCGGGGATAGCAATGCCGGCGGCCTTGGCCAATGCCAGTACCTCGGCGTCATTCAAGTCTGGCAAAATCCAACCTCCCGAGGCGTATGTTTGCCCCATCAAAGCATGGGTTCACGGCCACAACCGTGCTGCGAATTGGCGCAATTGTGGCCGGGGCTGCCGGCATTGTCAACCCGAAGCCCCTGCTATAATCCCACCAGGACCAGAGCCAGAAACTCAATCCGGGACCGGGAGCGACGCAATGGCCGTAAACACCCAACCGATACACGATGCCGTTGGAATCGTACTGGCCGCCGGCCACGGTAGCCGGATGCGTTCGCGGATGCCCAAGCCACTACATCGCGTCGCCGGCAAGGAGCTAATCAGGTTCCCGGTGGAGTTGCTGGCCGGATGCGGCGTCCAACAAATAATGGTGGTCGCCAGCCCCGATAATTTCGACGCCATTTATTCGGTGTTGGGGGACGGTGTTACCTACGCGGTGCAGCCTAATCCCGACGGCACCGCGGACGCCCTGGCCTGCGCGTTGGCACAACTGCCAACCGTGCCGCCGCTGGTGCTCGTAATGGCCGGCGACACTCCCCTGGTCCGGCTGGAATCGGTACAGAAACTGGCCGCAGAACACGCCTCGGTTCCTGACCGGCGGATGACCATACTGTCGGCGGCCGACGCATTTTCGGAAGACCTGGGACGTATCGAACGGGCCAGCGTTACTAGCGATGGCCGGGTGGGTTCGGTAAGCGCCATCGTCGAAGCCGCCGACCGCGTACGGCAAACCTACGGGCCGGCAGAGGTCAACACTGGCGTTTACTGCTTCAGCGGGGATTGGGTCGCGGAACACATCGGCAACGTTGCACCGGCTCCGTCGGGAGAACAATACCTCACGGCTCTGGTAGCGACCGGAGCTGACCGGGGTGAAGATGTAGCCGCCATGCCAATCGCCCTGGCGGACGAGTCGATGGGCGTTAACACTCGCGAACAACTGGCCGGTGTGGAAGCCGCGCTCCGCGACCGCATCAACTGCCACTGGATGGCCAACGGCGTTACTATCGTTGACCTGGCGACTACGTACATTGACGCTGGCGTTGCCATTGGTATGGATACCGTGGTATTGCCGAACACCATGCTGTCCGGCAACACCAACATCGGCGAAGAGTGCCAGATCGGTCCCAACTCGGTCATTCAGGACACGCATATCGGAGACCGCTGCCGGGTGCTGGCATCATTCCTCGAAAGTGCGCACGTCGCTTCGGATGTGTCCATCGGCCCCTACTGCCATCTCCGGCCCGACACCTCAATTGCAAACGGTGTGCATCTGGGGAACTTCGTGGAAGTGAAGAATTCTCACGTCGGGGCGAACACGGCGGCCGGCCACTTTTGCTATTTGGGAGACGCCGACATCGGGGCGGGGGCCAACATCGGCGCCGGTACGGTTACGTGCAACTTCGACGGCGTGGAGAAGCATCGCACCGCTGTCGGCGATGGTGCTTTCATCGGCAGCGATACCATGCTGGTGGCGCCGGTCAGCGTGGGCCGGGGAGCAGCCACCGGCGCCGGCTCAGTCGTAACGAAAGACGTACCCGCGGGTAGACGTGCGGTCGGCGTTCCTGCTAGACTGATACCAAACGTAGAATAAGGGGAGCAGATGGCCCGCCGCCGCGCGAGTGTGCGCAGGCAATGGGCCGATAGTTTGGATACAGACAGTAGCTCACCACCGTTATTATTTCTGGCCGTTTCCCTACTGCTGTTCGGCTGGACCAGCGTAGTCATTGCGGCCCGAAGCGCGCCGCCGTCATTGGTAGATATGATGGCCGGCGAAACAGCCAATCAGCACAGAACGGTGCGGTTGCTAAGGGTTGCGGCTGCAACGCTTGCTGGGATCTCTGCCGCAGTGTTAGGCATATCGCTGGCCGCGGATTGGCCACCGACAGGCTCTGGCTCCGTCTGGCTGGTGGCCGGATTAATTGCGGTTAACACCATCACCACCACCGTCGCCCTCATCGCTCTGGACTTCGGAATCCGAGCGATGGTTAGGTTGGCACCCGATTTGGCGGTGCGACTTGCTCGCCCAAAACACTGGTTGTCTGACAGTGGACCAGCAAACTACTCCAACGGGTACGCGTCCGGCACGAACGAAAACGGTGAAGACTGGGCTGAAACAGACACCGAAGGAAATCTGCTGTTTGCAACTCCGCTCACTCCGGCCGATTTGCTGGGCCTGGACCAATACGATATCGACATGGTGCGGTCGATCAGCCGGATGGACGACCGCGACGCCTTGCACATCATGGTGCCACGTCTCGATGTCGATGCTGTAGAGGTGTCGTCCTCGCTCGCCGCGGTGGTGGATACCCTGTCGGTCAGCAAGCACACCCGGCTGCCGGTGTATCGGCATACTATGGATAATGTGGTGGGAATAGTCCATATCAGCGATGTGTTGCTGGCGCTGGCTCACGGCGCATACAGCACATCTCTTGAAAGCATCATGCGCGAACCGGAATTCATTGCCGAAAACATGGCCGTAGATGACCTGCTGGTCTGGATGCGCAGTAAATCCCTGCAAATGGGCATCGTGGTGGACGAGTACGGCGGCGTGGAGGGGATAGTAACGCTGGAAGACGTGCTGGAAGAAATTGTCGGTGAAATCGAGGATGAGTTCACCATCACCAGCGCCGTGGACCTTGCTGCTGCCCCAGACGGTTCCTGGACACTGAATGCCGCACTGCCCATCGAAGACGTTGAAAGAGCGGTCGGCGTGGCACTCGACTACGGGGATGTCAATACCATCGGCGGGCACGTATATTCTGAACTGGGCAGGATGCCAACGGTGGGAGACGTAGTACGCACGGGTGATGTATCCATTGAGGTTACTCAGGTACGGGGACGGCGCATCCATCAAGTACGGTTAAGGCCGGCCAACCACGAAACCGTCGCCGCCCAGCAAACCGGCCTACCCGGGAGTTAGCGCGTCGCCAAGGTCTTTGCCCCACTACCTCAGCAAACGGCCCCGGATGGTTCGTCCGGGGCCATTTCATTGCCACCTAGATTGCCGCGCCCGGTTGAGGATTATCGCATCCCCACCAGTTCCCCGCTTAGCACCAGGAAGTGGTCGTACAACCCGGTCGGTACCGGCACGACCAGATGCACGGTGGCTCGGTCGGTGCTGGACAGCCGGAGGGCGGCCGAATGGATTACGTCAGTGTGGGTGCCCAGATAAAGGTATTCCTGCGATCCGTTGCCGACGACTAGCAGTACCTCCTCGCCGTCGACCAACAACTCCGGCGCCTTGGTCAAACCGCCAAAACTGTTGGCTCCTTTCCCGGCGGGACCGAAGAACCACATGGCGCCCCGTTCGCCAGGATTGGCGGAGGTTGCCAGTTGGCCGGTGGGGTTGATACCCGATGCGTAGTTGACGATGGATTCGCCGGTAACGCTGAGCGCGTCCGGCCTGGCGTCGATCCCCAGCGACGGTATGGACAGCCTGGTTGCTGGCGGCTGCGTTCCCAGCGCTGCAGCCGCATCACTCGGCATTGGGATAAACCCCAGCTGTTCGATTTGCTCTGGATAAGTGCCGGCGGGTAAGGTCAACGCAGAAACCGTAACACCTTCGGCGGCATCCGACTGTGCTCCAACATTCTCAATTACCGCCACATCCTGGCGTTGGGCAGCATAGTCGCCCAGCTCGGCCCTTAGCCAAAAGATGTAACCGTAGTAGATACCACCGGCCAGCACCAGGACCATGCCGACTAACAATATGGCAATGCCAGCCCATCGCAACCCATAGTGTTGGGCGCGGCTGCGCATGTGCATGTAATCAAGCCCTATCTCCATGTCCGCATCCTAATCAATCTCGCCAACCGATTTCAGTCCCGCGAAAAGTGCCGGATTCATACAACCCGGCCACCTGTATCAGACACCGCCAGTTTGCTGAGAACCAGTACCCCGTTAATGGCGGCCGCTTCGGATTGGTTCGTTCATAAAGATGTCCCCGTTGCGGATTTTTATGTTGTATCCGCAAGGTGGGTTGGTGCAGGTCCAGGCTTTATAGTGCACAGCAGCACCCTGAGCTCCGTAATCTGACAAAGGCACCAACGTACCGATGTTGCACTGCTGACATATGGGCATTTCCATGGCTTCCACTTTTATCACCTCACTGTACCCAGGGTGCTCCAAGTATTCCGGTAAGAGTATAGCGAGCGGGCGCCTGTTATCGCCCGCATATTCACAAGCAAGGTTTGGGGTTTTTTGCGGCTCCGGTCAACGCGATTCGCCACCGCAAAAAAACGGGGCAACCGCATTGGTTGCCCCGTGGTGCCTGGGTGTCAGCGCTGGTTATTCCAGGTAGTCGCGCAATTTCTTGGAGCGCGAGGGATGCCGCAGCTTGCGAATGGCCTTCGCCTCGATTTGGCGGATACGTTCCCGTGTTACGCCAAACTCCCGACCCACTTCTTCCAGCGTGCGGGTGCGACCGTCTTCCAGCCCAAACCGCAGCTTGAGTACGCGGCTCTCCCGGTCGGTCAGCGAGCTCAACACTTCCTGAACCTGCTCCCGCAGCAGTTGGGCTGATGCGGCATCGGCGGGGGCCAGCGTAGTGCGGTCTTCGATGAAGTCACCCAGGAAGGAGTCTTCTTCTTCGCCAATGGGTGTTTCCAGCGACACCGGCTCCTGGGAGATTTTTTGGATCTCCTCAATCTTTTCGGAGGTCATTTCCATCGCTTCGGCCAGCTCTTCCGTGGTGGGTTCGCGACCCTTTTCCTGTAACAGTCGGCGATGATGGCGCATCAGTTTGTTGATGGTTTCCACCATGTGCACCGGAATGCGAATGGTGCGGGCCTGGTCTGCGATGGCGCGAGTAATGGCCTGCCTGATCCACCAGGTGGCATAGGTGCTGAACTTGTACCCCTTCCGGTAGTCAAATTTTTCAACCGCCCGGATCAGGCCGATGTTGCCCTCCTGAATCATGTCCAGCAAGGCCATGCCGCGACCGATGTACTTCTTGGCCACGCTCACCACGAGCCGCAGATTAGCTTCGGTGAGGTGCGTCTGGGCACGTTCGCCGTTCTTCTTGATGCGGTCAAAGTGCATGGCAGCATCAAAGTTTTCCAGTTCCACCCGATCACTCAACCCGGGGTCTTTCAACAGCTGGGCCAGCAACAGCAGGGAACAGTGGTCATCCTCCGCATACAAGGGCGGTACATCCAGCCCCTGTTCCGGCGCAAAGCTGCCCTCCACGCCGTCCGGATGCAATTCGGCCCAAACCGGAACGTATGACGTAATCACATCAACCATCTTGGGCGGAAGCACCCAGGTGTCGAGGGAAAGTTGGACGATTTTCTGGTATGCGACTTCCACGGTGATGTCAAGGTCGATGGCGACCTGTTCAATCATAGCAGTGGAAACTTCAGCGTCGATGGCTTTCCGCAGCGGCGGCGATTCCTTGACTTCACCCATGGCCATACTCTGGTCGAGTTGCAGATACCGAGCCAGCGACCGGACCAGTGGAGCCGCGTTGGCAATCCGGATCAGCAGCAACATCGCGGCTTCCCAGGCCATGCTCTCGGTGGGCAACGCTTCCTCGGCGGGCAAGAAACTGACCGTCTCATCGCCAGATAGCCGCTCGGCCAACTCCTTTTCCAGCTTGTTCAGGTGGTTCAGGCCTTCCAGTTCCCGCGCCAGGCGCCGTTCGTCAGCGGAGGTTAGCAGGTCAACGCGGCCAATCTCCCGGAGGTACATGCGCACCGGGTCATCCAGCGCGTCAGTGCCTTCGTTGGTGTCCACGTTGGCCCAGTCGCGTTCCTCGCGCTCGATGTCCCGCGGCGAGGGGCCGTCCAGTTCCGGCAACACGGTGCGCGCCGCGGCGACACGCCGAATCTGCCATTCATCGTCGGTCGAATCCGGGTCTTCCGCGGTTACAACTGCGACGCCGATGTCATCTACTTCAGATTCTTCATCATCGGGCTGTTCATCTTCGTCTTCATCTTCTGCTACAGCGACGGCAGAACGTACCCGAACGTAACCTTCGTCTTCGTCATCAGCGATGACCACTGTGTCATTGGATTCGTACCCTGAATCCTCGTCGTCAACGATTATATTGCGGCGGTTATTGCGATTATTGATGATGGTCATATTCCCTCCGTTATTGTTGGTGTCGTGGTGTTGCGCAGGAACGGCCGACTATATGGCGCTGGTCAACTCCAAGTTTATTTCGCGCACGCGTTCCTTGCCGGCTTGCACCTGAACTGCCTCCAGGGATTCCCAATCGGCATTGTCCTGTAGGACGGTAAGCAACTGCGAGATTTCGTTATTCAGATATTCCTTTTCGATTCCCAATCGGATTTGCCTCCAGGCTCGCTGCAATTCGGTTTCCCTGAACAGAGCCAGGTTTCGACTGCGCAGCAGGTCAAGATGTCCCTGTAATTCAGGCGCGATTGGCATATCCGGAGGCTGCCCAGCGTCCTGGCCTGACTCATCGACGGCCCGCCTGCCGATGATACTGCGGTGAATCTCGCGGTTTTCAGCGCGAGTGAACCAATCCGGCGACACCGTGGCTGCGGCATCCGGGCCCAATTCGTCCCCGTGCTGCAAAAGCAGGGCCAGGCAATACTCCTCAATTGTCCTTTCGTCCCGCGCTGGCGGCGGTGTGCCATCGTCGGCGTAAGACGGCGCCGGCCGGCGCTGACGAGATTCTGCGGACTGCCTGGCTACAGCAGGCATCGCTGCATACAGCGTTTCGATGCCCACGCCAAGTCGTCCGGAAAGGTCATCCAGGTGGATATCACGTCGTATCGGATCGGGGACCTGCGCCACAAATCGCAGCATCGCCCCGACCACCCAGGCTCGACCGTCGGCGGTCGTCATATCGGCGCGGGAAGTGAGCGACGCCAGCAGGTAGTCAAACAACGGAGCCGCGCCAGCGAGAAACTCCGGCCAGGCGTCGGGTGACTTTCGGATCAGGTCGTCCGGGTCCTGGCCCTCGGGCAACTCCGCCACCAACAATTCCAGGTGTTGCGGCGGCTGCAGCACCGACGCGTCGGGCCGCTGTGCGTTGCGGACGTTGCGTTGCTGGAACACACCCCAGGACGATTCCAGGCTGCTCAGCGTCGCATTTTGTCCCGCTGCATCGCCGTCCAGCGCCATGGTCACCTGGCTGGTGAGGCGGCGCACCTGAGCAACCTGTTGTTCAGTTACCGCTGTGCCCATCGACGCCACCACGTTGTCGAATCCATGCTGGTGCGCCATGATGGCGTCCATGTAGCCTTCAACTACCACCACGCCCCGTTGCCGTACCGGTTCTTTGGCCAGATACATGGCATACAGGATTCTGGATTTGTCGAACACCGGCGTGCGCGGCGTGTTGACGTACTTGGCGGCGATTGAGTCGTCCAGGGCGCGGCTGCCAAAACCGGCCACACGCCCCGACCATTCCCGTATGGGGATAATCAACCGGCCTCGGAACAAATCGTAATAACGGCCATCATCTGATTGTCGCGCAAGGCCCGCCTCGGCAACCTTTTCCGGAGTGTAGCCGGCACGAGTCAGATGGGCGAGCAGATGGTTGTCTCGCGGTGGACTGTATCCCAGTTCAAAGGTTTGCGTTGTCCGTTCCATGATGCCGCGATTCGCCAAATACTCACGAACGAATTTAGCCTCCGCAGACGCCAGTTCCTGCTGGTAGAAACGCCGGGCCGCATCGTTGATTTCGTACAATTCTACCGACTGGCCGGCGGTTTCCCGGTCTTCAATGGTAATGCCGACCCGTGCGCCCAGCAGATGCAACGCCTCGCGGAAGTCCATACGCTCCGCTTTCATCACGTAGGACAGGGCATCGCCGCCCTCAACGCACGCGCCAAAACAACGCCAGGATTGCCGGTCGGGAAAAACGTAGAACGACGGAGTCCTTTCCTGATGGAACGGGCAGTTGGCTTTGTATGATGAGCCAGACCGTTGCAGGTTGACGTAGCTGCCGATCAGCTCGATAATATCCACACGGCTTTTAACGTCGTCAATCTGGGTCATAATAATGCAGGCAACTCGCAGGGAGACACTACGCCGACAATAATATAGCACATTTTCGCGCCGATGCGCGACCATCCCGCATGCGTACCAGGGCAATCGCGTTATAGATTGGTAGACTTGGCCAGGCATGCGAGTCCAGTGATATGAAGGGGAGAGGGGAGGAGTGATGAGAGAGGGGAAGGGCGCGTCCATTATGGATTATTTCGGGACGTTGGAGGACCCCAGGATCGACCGGTGCAAGCGGCACCAGCTGCTGGACATCATTGCCATTGCCATCTGCGCCGTCATCTGCGGCGCCGACTCCTGGGTCTACATCGAATTGTTCGGCAAGAGCAAGCTGGAATGGTTCCAGACCTTCCTGGAACTGCCCCACGGCATCCCGTCCCACGACACCTTCGGCGACGTCTTCTCCCGGCTGGACCCGGAGCAGTTCCAGCAGTGCTTCATGGCCTGGACCCAGGCGGTGTCCGACCTGATCCCCGGGGAAGTGGTGGCCATCGACGGCAAGACGGTACGGCGTTCCCACGACCGCAATGTGGGCCAGCGGGCCATCCACCTGGTCAGCGCCTGGGCCTCGGCCAACACGCTGACCCTGGGGCAGGTGAAGACCGCGGAGAAGTCCAACGAAATCACCGCGATCCCCCCGTTGCTGCCAATGCTGGAACTGAAGGGGTGCATCGTCACCATCGACGCCATGGGCTGCCAGCAGGAGATCGCCCAGGGGATTCTGGACCGGGGAGCCGGCTACGTGCTGGCGCTGAAGGAGAACCAAGGTCAACTGTATGAAGACGTGCGGGACCGGTTCGAGGGAGCGGAGGAGTTCGGCTTCGGGGGAGTGCCCCATGACTACGCCACCACCCTGAACAAAGACCACGGAAGGATAGAACGTCGGGAGTGCTGGACAATCAGCGACCCATTTTGCCTGGAGTACCTGAGCACCGGGCAGGACTGGCCCGTCCTGCGCTCGGTGGTCAAGGTGGTGGGCCGCCGGGAGACGCCGGCAAGGACCACGGTGCAGCCCCGGTACTACATCAGCAGCCTGGATGCCCCGGCGGAGCGACTGCTGAAGGTGGTGCGCACTCACTGGAGCATCGAGAACTCCTTGCACTGGAGCCTGGACGTGACTTTCGGGGAAGACCATTGCCGGATCCGCAAGGACCACGCTCCGCAGAACATGGCCACGCTGCGGCAGGTTTCGCACAATCTGCTCAAGAACGAAACGAGCCTGAAGGTGGGCATCCAGGGGAAACGCCTCCAGGCCGGCTGGAAGGAGGACTACCTGCTAAAAGTCCTACGCAGCTAAAACGCGATTGCCCTGGCATGCGTACCCACGTTGTGATTGCGCACATATTCACGTTGTCATCGCGCACGTACCCACTTTGTCATTGCGAGCGTAGCGTGGCAATCCCGTCGCCATAGCAACGGCGGTTCGTCGACGCGTGTTCAGCCTCATCGAGATTGTCACGTCCCTCGACCAGTTCGGGATGACCGGGCGCTCCTCGCAATGACAGATTAAAGTGGGTACGCGTGAGGCGACCATCCGCGGCGACATACGCCGTATTGCGACGGTTGCAATACCCGCCGTAATTCAGGGCCTGTACGTAACCGTGATGGTCGTCTCAGCCTCGTCATCGCCGTTGGACGCTACTGCAACAATCTCGTTGCGCCCAACCTGCAGCAGAATGTCGGCCTGCCACCGGCCGGCGCCGTCCGCTGGCGCCGGTATAATGCCATTCAGCACTACTCGAGCATCCGGCAGCGTTGTGCCAGACACCGTGATCACCGCATCGTGTACGTTTGCTCCGTTGGTCGGTTCGGAAATCCTGACCGTCAACGCTAGCGGCTTGGGATCGTAGGTTACCTGCAAAAAGAGACGCACTTTCTGGTCGGACGAACTGTCGCTGCTGACGATTTCCAGCACGTTGACTCGTTCCCCCAGCGGTATCAAACCGGCAAAGTCGCCGTTGGCGTCGGCCCGCACCGGCCGCATCCGCTGTTCCGACTCGCTGCTGTCGTAGAAAATCTCCACAAATGACCAGGGCAGCGTTTTGCCGGCCACTTCCACCCGGGCATCTTCGCCGCGTAATACCTGCAGGTTGCCCGGGCGTATGACTTCCAGGAACAAAGGCGGCGGCGGCGTGGCCGGAGGTCGCAATGTTGGAACCGGTTGGGTCGGAGCAATCGTGGGCGGCGGGGTCGGTTGGGGCGTTGGCGCCGGCGTTGGCGCCGGCATTGTGGGAACCGGCGTGGGGGCCTCCACCGGCAAAGGCGTCGCTGGCGGCACCGCTGTGGCTCGCGCCTGCGGTCGGACATCGGGAGTGAACGGCAATGCGACCACCCACAACGCCAGGAGCAGCGCGATCAGCAACCCGGTAACTACTACAACTGCTATCTGCTGTCGCAAAGCGTCAGTTGGCGGTCGGGGAGCCCAGCGGCAGGGTCAACCGGAACGTGGTGTGGTGGTCTTCCGCCGGCGCCAGCGCTGACTGCACCGACAGCTCGCCGCCGTAGCGGTTGGCCAACGTCCGGCTGATGTACAGGCCCAACCCGGATGACGTCTTCTCCTCGCTGCGCCCCATCTCCGGAGTCCAGCCGCGAGTGAACAGGTGGGTACGGTAGTGCGCCGGAATCCCGGTGCCGTTATCGGTAACGTTCACCATGAAATTGTGCAGGTCACGGGTCAGGTTAATCTCCACGTCGTCGCCGCCGTAGCGCAGGGCGTTGTCCACCAGGTTGGCGATGATGTGCTCCAGCACCGCGGCATCCGAGTACACGATGCCGAACATCTCAGGCTCCGACCACCAGACTATGTCCTTGCCCTGTTCCGCAGCCTGCCCCGTGTAACGTTCTACGATGCGACTCACCACAGCGGATGGCTCCACCGGATACTTCTCCGCCGGCGCGTCGGGCGTTTCCAGGTTGATCATCACCTGCATATTGGCCATCATCAGGCGGAAGGACGGGGCCTGCTCCTCAATCTCGTCCAGCAGCTCGTGTACCACGATGGACACGTCCTCGCCAGTTGAGGCCAGCACGCCGCGCACCTCACGACACTTGCCCAGTATGCGCCGCATCGGGCGACCCAGGTCGTGCTGGAAGGTCTCAAACTGCTGCTCGGTCAGCCGGCTCCAATCATCAACTCCGTTGAATCCGTGGCCTTTGCCGTGGCGAACACTCAAAACGGCATACACGCCAACGGCCACCGCGAGGCCCACTCCTACCGCGCCCATCCCGATGTACGCCAGCGGTTCTATGTTCCAGCGCGCCGGGAACAGCGACACCAACGGGAAAAACACCGACAGCAGCATCAGCAGCAGGCCCAGCATTGCGAGCGCCAGGCCCAGCAACGCCGGCCAGGGATACGCCGCGATGCGCCGCGCCGTCAAAATAGCCATCCTGCGATCCTATTCCCGCGGCGGCAGCAACCGGTAGCCCCGGTCGCGCACGCTGACGATGAAGTCGTTGGCGCCCAGCGACACTCCCAGCGCGCGACCCATCGACACCTTGATCTCGCGGATACGAACTCGCAGCGAGGCGCGGGTGTCATCCCCTTCCAGGTAACGTTCCAGGCGATCGAACGACACCAGGTTGCCCGGGCTGCGATACCATGCTTCGGCCAGCTCACGCAGAATCTGGAAGCGTCGGCCGCCCACGTCGGCCACCGGTGTCAGCCGGCCCTGCGCGTCCAGAACCTGCACCGACTCCCCCTCGGTGTCCACCACGATGCGCTCGCCGATGGCGATGGTGTGCGGTTCGACGCCCACCAGCCGACGCACCCGCAACGCCACTTCCTCCGGCGAGGCCAGCTTGTCGATGAATTCCACCGGGGAGTTGACCTGCAGGGCGCTGCGAGCCACCGTGTCGCGCTCCACGCCCTGGCTGTATTGGGTGAACATCAGCACGGGCAGGTGGGGATGCTGGACAACAATGCGTTTCAGAATGTCCAGCCCCTTGAACTGGTCATCGCGGTAGTCTCCCAGGCGCACGTCCAGTATCACGCCGTCGGGTCGCTGTTCCTCGATGGCGTCCAACGCGGCCCACAGCATATCGTCGGCGGAACCGTGCTCTTCCTTGCTGACCACCTGGGTGCCCCAGCCCTCCTCCTCCAGACGCCGGCGCACCGCCCGCACGATGGCAGACGTGGCCTCGTCATCCACAATAAGTATGTTCCCGGAGCGTGGCGGCATGGTTCAAACGCAAAGCACTCGTCAAAATTTAATATTAGCATAACAGCCACGTCACCAATCTTTTGGCGCGCCAGCGGCGTATCATACAATGGCTATCCCCACCCGATCATTACCGGCAAACTGGCAATCAACCTCAAAATACAGACCCGGGAGCACCGTGCATCCGTTCAGCAGTTCGATGAACCAACGCCAATTTCCTGCCCTTGCTAACCCGATTCCTGACTTGGCTGATAGCGGCAGCCGCTGTAGCGGCTGTGGCCTTGCTACTAACCGGCGGCGGTGTGGCTGAGGGGCAAGGGGAGCAAACGGTTACTGTAACGTTTACATCTGGCACTCCACCCATGGAAGGGAAAGCAATCGTCGTCAGCCAATCGGGGGGTACCTCGTTGGATCCGGGTTGGATTTGGGAGAAATCGGACACCAACATTGGAACAGGTTCCGATACTTGGACGGAAGTATTCCGTGGTTCGCCCACGTTTACCCCAAAATATTCTGATGTAGGCAAATACCTTCGCGCGACTTTCGTCCACGATAATGGAGGCACGGCGCAGAATTTCCCCAGCAATATCACCGCCTCAGTTGTTTGGGTGAACGTGACACCTCGTTTCACAGATTCAGTTCAGAGGCAGACCTACACAGTTGAAAATGCGATCACCGACTTGGTGCTTCCTGAAGCAACCGGTGAGAACGGGGCGTTGACTTACACTCTCACTCCGGAGGTACCGGGACTCACCTTTGTCGCCTCTACCCGTACACTATCTGGAACGCCGACCACGGCGGGCCTTTCGAACATGACGTACAAAGTTGTGGACGAGGATGCAAACACGGACGATTCGGACGCTGCAACACTAACCTTCACGATTACTGTGGAAAGTACCAACGCTTGCCACGACCTCAAAGTCGATCAACGGTCCACAACGCCCGGCGCCACGGTCGACCTTACGTTGACATTCGAGCCGGCCGATTGCGACCCCGGCGGATTGGACGAAGAGTTTGTGATCACCCTGCACGAGGACATCGGCATCACCTCCAGATACGACGAAGAAGACATCGTCATCCGAGCCGGCGGTCGTTTCACACCCGACTGGGCAGACTACAGCGAACTGGATGATGGCACCCACCAGCTGGAGTTACCCGGCTGCCAGGCCTGGGGTCCGAATTTCGGCGATAACATTGGTGTGTGCGAACGGGCCCGCCTACCGGTTAGCATCCAGTTAGAGAATGTTCGGCTACCCAACCAGCCGGCATCACCGTCCGATCCGTATTTTGTAAGAATCACATGGCCGCGCGGCTCTTCTAATACCCTCACTGACGATGTCGGCGTAGACGCTTCGCTTGACGTTGACGGCAGCCAAGATGGCGGATACGGCGATACCATCAAGTTCGAAGGCGCCGGTTTCGACGACGGAATCACCGTAAGCCTGTTTGCTCTACAGGACACCGGCAGCAAGGCGTGTGATAACGTCAACGGCTGGCGCAACATCGGTACCACCACGGTCGACGACGACCACACTTTCACTTTCGACGTTGAAATCACCAGCACGTTTTTCCGTCCCGCCGGGAAATACCAGATTTGCGCCGTGGATGGCAGCGGAGTTAGCAGTGGCACGTCAATCGGCATCGAGGTTACTCTGGGTCTGGAAGTGATCGGTGGGGGCGCCGACGCCAACTTCCGTCCCGGGCAGGAAGTTACCCTCTCGGTCGAAGGCGCTACCGGTAACGTGAGTGTCACCGACATCCTCATCGCTGGTCGGCCGCAAAGCCAATGGCGAACCGCCGGAAACAATATCATTGTTACCATCCCACCGGGCACGTCAGGCACAGTTACCATATCAGTCCAATTCCAAGGAATGACGGAGCGCGTCAGCGCCATTATCACCATTGGAGCGATTGAACTGGAGGTACGCGGGATCAGCTCGGCGGGCATCGGGTTGGGCAGCACCGCCATCGTAACTGCCACCGACCTTCCCGGCACCGAGGTTTGCAACGTAACCCTGGGCGGAACACCCATCGCTTTCCTGGACGGGGATCGCATCGATTCCGATCGCTGCGTGGATCTGGCCAGCGGCGGCCGTCTATTGGGCAACTTCATCGTAGCCGATCGGAACGGCGACATCTCCGCAAACCTCATCGGTCGCATCCTGAACTCCAACAGTGAGCTGAAGCTGGAGATTACCGACAGCACTGGCGCCAAGGCCAGCGCGGATATCACCGTCGCAGTCCCCACAATTACTTTCACCCCGGCAGACGGCGAGGTGAAGCTGCGCGACATTATCACCATTCGTGGCGCCAACTTCCCGCCGGACGCGAGCAATTACAACTTCCCCTTCATCACGCTGACGATCGACGGCCGTCCGTTGGCGATCTACCCCGGCAGTAATGGTGCTTGGGAGGAACGTTTCGAAGTCACCCCACGTGCGGAAGCCGGATCGACGCTGCGGGTAGAAGTCGAGATCGGCGACTACTCGCTGAGCGAACTGACTGCCACCTACCGCATCACAATCCTACCGCCCGAACTCACCGTCACTCCCGCTGAAGTGAGGATCGGGGAGCCCATCGTCGTCAACGTGTCCGGCTTACCCGCTTTTACCGCCGGTTACACCATAGAGATACCTAACGGACCACCGTTGCGATTCAACGGTTCCGTGGATTTCCAAACTGACCGCATCGGAGAGTTTGCTGGTCAATCCACGATTCCTACGGACTACCACGCCGACTTTACTGAAAACCGTGTTGTTAATGTTCAACTCCGATTGCTCGACGCATCGAACAACCGGGTTCCCGGCGTATTTGCCTCGGTAAGACTTCGGCAAGACCAGTACATCCCGCCGACCCCCACGCCAGCGAACACGCCAATGCCAACCAACGCTCCGACTCCGGTCCCCACTCCGGAGCCAACGTTTACTCCCATCCCGCCGACTGATACGCCCGTGCCACCCACGCCTGAGCCGACGCGGGCGCCGACACCAGAGCCCACACCTACGCCGGCGCCCGCGCCTACTATTGACCGTGAGGCGATCGCCCAGACCGTTACTGCTGCCATCATCCCGCCAGGCGATGGCCCGTCGGTGCGCGACCTGCCCGTTTCCGAAAGGGGAACCGGCGGTGACGGTGACGGTGGCGTTTCCTTGCCGATCACCCTAGCGGCGATTGCCGGCGTAGTTGTGCTGGTAATGATCGTGCTCGTCGCCCTGCTGGTGGTGATGCGTCGGCGCACCGCCTAAAACAGTAGCGGGCGCTGGCACGCTGCACCGGATCAACCAAAAGGGGGGCGAACTCGGGTTCGCCCCCCAACCAATTGGTTCGATAGGTATCTGATTTTCGGCTAGGCGTCTTTGGTCAGGTTTTTCAGGAACTCGGCGTTGGTGCGAGTACGAGCCAGGCGTTCCAGCACGCGCTTGGTGGCATCGCCCATGTTGGACTGGTCACCACCCGAGGCCAGCGTAACCATGCGCCGGAGGAGCACAATTTGCTGCTCCATCTCGGCATCATAGAGCAACTCCTCCCGACGGGTGCCGCTACGCACCACATCGATTGCCGGGAAGTACCGCTGGTCGGCCAGGCGCCGGTCCAGGTGCAGTTCCATGTTGCCGGTGCCCTTGAATTCCTCGTAGATTACCTCGTCCATGCGGCTGCCGGTGTCCAGCAGGCAAGTGGCGATGATAGTCAACGAACCGCCCTCCTCCAGGTTGCGCGCCGCTCCGATGAACCGCTTGGCGGGATACAGGGCCGCCGGGTCAATGCCGCCGGACAGCGTGCGCCCGGAAGTGGGAAGAGCCAGGTTGTAGGCTCGCGTCAGGCGGGTGATGCTGTCCAACAGAATCACCACATCCCGGCCGGTTTCGGTCAGACGCTTCGCCCGTTCGACGGCCAGCTCGGCCACCCGGCACTGCTCTTCTACCGACTCATCGAAGGTCGACGCGAACACGTCGCCGTACACCGCCCGCCGCATTTCGGTGACTTCCTCGGGACGTTCTCCGATCAGAACGACCATCAGCACCACGTCGGGGCGGTTCTCCGTGATTGCAGCGGCAATTTGGCGCAGCACCGTCGTCTTGCCCGCTTTGGGCGGCGACACGACCATACCCCGCTGCCCCAATCCGATTGGCGCAAACAGATCAATCATTCGCGAGGACAGGGAGCCGCCGTCGTGTTCCAGCACGATGTGATCATTGGGGAATATGGGCGTCAGGGACTCGAAAGCACGCCGCGTACCAGGTTTTTGCAGTTCCGGGTCCAGCAGGTTGATGCGAATAGCCCGGGTGAGGCCAAAGCGCCGTTCGCCTTCCTTGGGTGGCCACACCAGGCCGGTAACCGAATCCCCGGTTTTCAGGTTGAATCGGCGGATCTGGGACTGGCCCACGAACACATCGCCATTTACCGGCGGGTATTGCAACGAGCGCAGCAGGCCGTGTCCGGCATCCATAACTTCCAGCACGCCGGAAGCAGTCAGCATATTGCGGTTAGCCGCGGCCTGTCGAATTTTCTGAGACAGCGCCTCCCGACCCAGTTCGGTCAGGGCGCTTTCGTCGCGGAAACCAACGCTCGGCGCCAGGTCCAGCAGTTCGTCATAGGGCATACCAGACAGGTCGGCAATGTCGAGGAATTTTTCCGGCAGGGCGCCGTTGCCGCCTTCGGGATAATCTTGACCGTTGACAGCTTCGATGTCCATCGGTTCAGCAACAGCGACCCCAGCCTCGGCGTCGTTAGCGTCTGTAACCGCAGGTCGCCGGCGTCGGCGATTGGCGGTAGTTGTAGCAGGGCGGGCGCGGACCATTTCGTCAACCTCCGGAAACTTGTTGCCAGTCTTGCAAGAATCGCGCCAAACCGGCATCGGTTAGTGGGTGTTTAATCATCTGAATCAATACGCTGTAAGGGACAGTGGAAATCTGGGCGCCAGCCACAGCGGCCAGCTCGCAGTGCCGGGGTCCGCGGATGCTGGCCGCCATTACCTGCGTTGCCACATCCTGTTCCCGGTACACGGCCACAATATCGGCCACCAACCCGATGCCGTCCTGCCCTATGTCATCCAGCCGACCGACGAACGGGCTCACCACCGTGCTGCCGGCATTGGCGCCGAGCAACGCCTGATTCACCGAAAAGACCAGAGTCTGGTTGACCTGGATGCCGTCGCGGGCCAGCACGCTAATAGCTTTGAATCCTTCCTCGGTACTGGGAATTTTGACCCACGGGTTGGGGATCCATTCGGCGATGTCCCGACCCTCGGCAATCATGCCCGCCGCGTCGGTGCTGACCACTTCCACCGAGATCGGGCCGGCCACGATGTCCGCAATCTCCTGCACCGCCGCGCGGTAACCAACTGAACCGCCGATTCCCTCTTTGGCCGCCAACGATGGATTGGTGGTAATTCCCGAGATCACGCCAAGTTCGGCCCCCTGCCGAATTTCATCGATGTTGGCGGTGTCCAGAAACAGTTTCACTGCCTCGTCCTCCAGGGGTTGTGTAATCGAATGACCGGGCCTGGCAGGTCTGGTGCCGCACCAGGAGCAGGCTCTGTTCAGCTATCGTCGAATCTATTGGAATCGACCCGGCGTTTCGAGCATTCCGGCCGATTCACGGATACTGCGGGTTATCGTTTGGACTGGAATGACCACCCGCCGGATTTGCGGAACGGCAACTGATTACCTTCCCGAACAATGGTGCTTGCCTGCCCGATCAAAGCGCTAAACAACGGATGCGGGCGGTTCGGTCGCGACTGGAATTCAGGGTGAAACTGCACCCCAACCATGAATGGGTGGTTGGGTACTTCTGCCGTTTCCACCAATTCACCATCCGGAGACAGACCGCTCATCACCATGCCCGATGCTTCCAGGGATTCGCGGTATTTATTGTTGACTTCATAGCGGTGGCGGTGGCGTTCCATAACTTCCGGCGCCGCATATGCCTGAGCCGTTCGCGTGTTGGACTGGGGTCGGCACGGATACTGTCCCAGCCGCATGGTGCCGCCGAAGTCAGTGACGCCCTTCTGTTCGGGCATGATGTCCACAACCGGATGCTCACAGTCGGGATCCAGTTCAGATGAATTGGCGTGTGTCAAGCCAGCCACGTCCCGAGCCCAGTCAATTACCATCGCCTGCATTCCCAGGCACAAACCCAGATAGGGCACGCCTTTGTCGCGGGCGTAACGGCTCGTATCCACCATTCCTTCGACACCACGGGGACCGAAGCCGCCCGGCACTACGATGGCGCTGACGTCCTTCAAGTGCACGTCGGCCCCATCCCGTTCCACAGCTTCGGAGTGTACCCACCGTACATCGACACGCAACCCGCACGATGTCGCTGCGTGGCGCAGGGCTTCGCGCACCGACATGTAGGAGTCGGGGTATTCCACATACTTGCCTACAATGGCCACGGGGATTTCGCCTTCGGCGGCGTTCATCCGGTCCACCAGCCGGCTCCACTCGCTCAACTCGCATTTCCCATTCAGTCCCAGCATTTGCGACAGGATTCGGCTGACACCGAACTCTTCCATTATCAGCGGGACTTCGTAAACGTTCTTGACCGTGGGCATCGGAAAGATTGCTTCGGAAGCGACGTCGCAGAACAGGGAAAGTTTTTCCCGTATGCCCCGCGTAATCTCGGTGTCGCTGCGACAGATTAACGCGTCCGGCTGGATGCCAATGCTGCGGAGTTCTTTGACACTGTGTTGAGTCGGTTTGGTTTTGAGTTCTTCCGAGGCCGAAATGTAGGGCAATAGCGTCAAGTGAATGTAAAAGACGTTGTTGCGGCCCACCTCGTTGCGCATTTGCCGTATGGCTTCCAAGAAGGGTAAGCCTTCAATATCACCAACCGTGCCACCCACTTCCACCACTATCACATCGGCACCAGATGTTTCGGCCAATCCGATCAACCGCGATTTTATCTCGTTGGTAAGATGGGGTACCGTCTGGATGGTGCCACCGAGGAAGTCACCCCGGCGCTCACGGGTGATCAACGTCATGTAAGCCTGACCAGCGGTTACGTTGCTCTCACGGGTCAGTTCGATGTCGATAAACCTCTCATAGTGTCCCAGGTCAAGGTCGGTTTCGCCGCCGTCTTTGGTTACGAATACCTCGCCATGCTGGTACGGCGACATGGTGCCTGGGTCGACGTTGAGGTACGGGTCCAGCTTGATAACCGATACCGAGAGGCCCTGACTTTTGAGGATGCGACCAATGGAAGCGACGCTAATCCCTTTGCCAATGGAACTGACCACGCCGCCGGTCACAAAAATAAACTTGGTGGGCATAACTACCTAGCGTACCTGCTGGGACGATTTGGCCGTTGGACTACGCAGCCCAACGCCGTTCACCCAAACTAAAAGCCGGCGTCCTTTAATCTGCTTCACCTGGGAGAGCATATCAGTGAGAGGGGACGAAGAACCGGCTGCGGGACAACAGGCACATCCCGGATGCGCTGTCGGAACGGTATCCTACGGCACTTAGCCAATCGGCGTGCCTGACCCGCGCTGGGTGTTGTCCCCATTATACGCAGCCGTTTTCTTCGGTGTCAAATACAGCAAGACGCTCACGCGTGCCCGCTTTAATCTGTCATTGCGAAGAGCACCCGCTCATCCCGAGCTCGTCGAGGGACGCGGCAATTTCGATGAGGCTGAACATACGTCAGCGAACCGCCATTACTACGGGCGACGAGATTGCCACGCTACGCTCGCAATGACAAAGTGGGTAACTATGCGCAGCACGACGCCGTTGACGAAACGGGCTAACCGTCGCAGGGTGTGACAACCGCCGAATATCCAGTCGTCAATGTCCGTATTTCTGAATGATCTGATCCCATCCCGCTGCTGCCAGGGCAATCGCGTTTTAGCTGCGTAGGACTTTTAGCAGGTAGTCCTCCTTCCAGCCGGCCTGGAGGCGTTTCCCCTGGATGCCCACCTTCAGGCTCGTTTCGTTCTTGAGCAGATTGTGCGAAACCTGCCGCAGCGTGGCCATGTTCTGCGGAGCGTGGTCCTTGCGGATCCGGCAATGGTCTTCCCCGAAAGTCACGTCCAGGCTCCAGTGCAAGCAGTTCTCGATGCTCCAGTGAGTGCGCACCACCTTCAGCAGTCGCTCCGCCGGGGCATCCAGGCTGCTGATGTAGTACCGGGGCTGCACCGTGGTCCCTGCCGGCGTCTCCCGGCGGCCCACCACCTTGACCACCGAGCGCAGGCCGGGCCAGTCCTGCCCGGTGCTCAGGTACTCCAGGCAAGATGGGTCGCTGATTGTCCAGCACTCCCGACGTTCTATCCTTCCGTGGTCTTGGTTCAGGGTGGTGGCGTAGTCATGGGGCACTCCCCCGAAGCCGAACTCCTCCGCTCCCTCGAACCGGTCCCGCACGTCTTCATACAGTTGACCTTGGTTCTCCTTCAGCGCCAGCACGTAGCCGGCTCCCCGGTCCAGAATCCCCTGGGCGATCTCCTGCTGGCAGCCCATGGCGTCGATGGTGACGATGCACCCCTTCAGTTCCAGCATTGGCAGCAACTGGGGGATCGCGGTGATTTCGTTGGACTTCTCCGCGGTCTTCACCTGCCCCAGGGTCAGCGTGTTGGCCGAGGCCCAGGCGCTGACCAGGTGGATGGCCCGCTGGCCCACATTGCGGTCGTGGGAACGCCGTACCGTCTTGCCGTCGATGGCCACCACTTCCCCGGGGATCAGGTCGGACACCGCCTGGGTCCAGGCCATGAAGCACTGCTGGAACTGCTCCGGGTCCAGCCGGGAGAAGACGTCGCCGAAGGTGTCGTGGGACGGGATGCCGTGGGGCAGTTCCAGGAAGGTCTGGAACCATTCCAGCTTGCTCTTGCCGAACAATTCGATGTAGACCCAGGAGTCGGCGCCGCAGATGACGGCGCAGATGGCAATGGCAATGATGTCCAGCAACTGGTGCCGCTTGCACCGGTCGATCCTGGGGTCCTCCAACGTCCCGAAATAATCCATAATGGACGCGCCCTTCCCCTCTCTCATCACTCCTCCCCTCTCCCCTTCATATCACTGGACTCGCATGCCTGGCCAAGTCTACCAATCTATAACGCGATTGCCCTGCCGCTGCTGCCTGCATCCGTGCCGGAAATGTTCCGATTGTGGTATCGTATTGCGCGTTTTACGGTTGGCATTGTATGACATTCGTCAGGCTTTGCCGGCGATTCTTTTTACAATCTCCGAGGTGACTCCCCTATGGTTGCGCACATTGAGCGAATGGTCTCCGTTCGCGGTGGTATGTTCAGCGTTCAGGTCGCGGAAGGCGGCTCCGGTGACCCGCTTATTTTCCTGCACGGAGCCGGCGGCTACGTCGGATGGCCTGACTTTCTCGACCGCCTGGCCGAAAAATACCACGTCTACGCGCCGGCCCATCCCGGCGTTTCCGAATCCACGGGATTGAACCATCTGGACGACCTTTGGGATCTGGTGCAGTTCTACGAAGAATTGCTGGATGCCTTGGGAATTGAGCGTTGTCATGTAGTCGGCCATTCCTACGGTGGATTCTGCGCCGCCGAGTTGGCAGCCCATCGGTCAGATCGAGTTTCACGCCTGGTGCTGGTTAATTCGCTGGGTCTATGGCTGGACGACAAACCGATTGCCGACTTCTTCATCCTGACGCCCGATGAGCGCAGGGAAATGCTGTGGTACGACTCTGACGGCGACCTTGCCAAAGCATACGTCACGCCGCCGGAGGGCATCGAGGAGCAATTGGAGTATACGCTGGACCGACTCCAGACGTTGCAATCCGTCGCCAAGTTCACCTGGCCCATCCCAGAGCGCGGCCTCACCAAACGCGCCCACCGCATTACCATGCCCACGCTGGTGCTGTGGGGGGAAGCCGACCAGGTGATACCGCCGGAATACGGCGCGGCGTTTCGAGACCTGCTACCCAACGCCTCGCTCACCGTGATTCCTCAGTGCGGTCACATCCCGCAGCTGGAGTGTCCCGACGCGTTTCACGACAGCGTGGCGGGGTTCCTGACGGCTTGACCTTGTCGCCATCTCACCGACAATTGAGCGTCGGCTTTGGATTGATATCCAGTCTCCCCACCAAGTCGCATCGGAGTTCACATCATGACGTTGAATGAGTTTATTGTCGACGCTTTAGACAAGGAAAACGGGTTCCTGCTGGATGCGCTGGACGGTCTCACGCCGGACGAACTGGCCTGGCAGCCCTCGCCGGAAGCTAATTCCATCGGCTGGATTCTGTGGCACATGGTGCGGGTCGAAGACATGTGGATCCAGTTTTTCGCCCAGTTCAAGACCGAGATTTGGGAACAGGACGGCTGGAACGACAAATTCGGCCTGCCCACCCGAGACAACGGGTTCGGGCACACTGCCGATCAGGTAGCCAACTTTCCCCGCCTGGATTTGGGTGAGTTCTTGCAGTACCGGGCAGCCATCCGGCAAGCCACGCTGGCGTATCTGGATACTCTGTCTCCCACCGATATGGAGACGGTGCCTCGGGAACGTCGTCCTGAGATGTCTTTGGGCGCAATGTTCCGTCAAATCATTGGGGAGATGTACCAGCACGTGGGACATATCGCCTACCTGCGCGGGTTGCAGGGCAAGTAATCTGCGCCCCACTTACCAACCGCCAACAGCGCCGATTAGCTCAGCCGGCGCAGTCCTTCTTCCAGCGCAACCCAGGGCAACAGGGCGCATTTGATGCGCACCGGGTACTGGCGCACCACTCCCAGCGCCTCCAAACCTCCCAGCGCCTCCGACGCGGCCGGGGGCAACGGCTTCCCCTGCATCAGGTCGCGGAACAGACGCGACAGGTCGGCCGCCTCGTCCAGCGTGCAACCCCGCAACTGGTCGGCCAGCAAGGATGCTGACGCCTGGATGATGCTGCAACCTTCCGCGACGGCGCTCACGCCCTCAATGGTGACGGGGCGTTCGGAATGCTTGCCGAGTTGGAGTTGCAGGTTCGCCCGGTCGCCGCAAAAGGGATTAAATTCCTCGGTTTCAACATCGGCAGCAGTAAGCCGCACGCGATGCCGTGGATTGCGGTAGTGGTCCATGATGACGTCGCCATACAACGCCTCGGGCTGGTCAGGCACCTGCGGCATACCTAATACAACGCTCCCGATATAACGCTCCCGGATTACGGCTATTCCGTGGTAGCGATGGCTTCGCCGTACAGAGCGGCCTTCAACGTATGCCAGGCCAGGATGGCGCACTTGATGCGCGTCGGGTAGGCAATCACTCCTGACAGCATTTCCAGGTCGCCCAGCAGGTCCAGGTTCAATTCGGCGTCTGGCTCGGTCATCATCCGGTGAAACTCTTCGAAAAGGGCCTCAATCTCGGACTCGGCCACGCCCTTGACGGCTTGAGTCAGCAGCGACGCAGATGCCCGACTGATGGCGCAGCCGTGCCCCTGAAACCCCACGTCCGACACCACTCCAGTGTCTGCGACCACCTTGAGTTGCAGCGTAATCTGGTCGCCGCACAACGGGTTGAATCCGTCGGCCTGGTGTGTCGCCCCGTCCACGGTGCGGAAATTTCGCGGCCGGCGGTTGTGTTCCAGGAGGATTTCCTGGTAAAGGTCACCCAAATCGGAAGCCATTACCCAAACACCTCAATAACCCGGTCAATGGCCTTGACCAGCGAATCGATCTCGGCGGTAGTGTTGTAGAGACCCAGCGATGCCCGTGCGGTAGCGGCAACCCCGTAACGCGCCATTACGGGTTGCGCGCAATGGTGCCCGGTGCGCACCGCAATCCCCTCAGCATCCAGGATAGTGCCAATGTCGTGGGCGTGGGCAGCGTCCATAATGAACGACAACACCCCGCCTTTGTCGGCGGCGTTGCCAATGATCCGCACGCCCTCAATGCTGGAGAGTAGCTCCGCTCCATATTGCATCAAAGCCTGTTCATACGCGGCGATCTTTTCCATACCAATGGCTTCCAGGTACTCAATAGCCGCGCTCAGGCCGATCGCCCCGGCGATGTCCGGAGTGCCCGCTTCGAATTTGGCCGGCAGCACGTTGAATATGGTCTCTTCGTAGGTAACCGAACGAATCATCTCGCCGCCCGACTGGTACGGGGGCATCGCGTTAAGCAAATCGGCTCGGCCCCAAAGCACCCCGATACCGGTGGGCCCGTACAATTTGTGCCCCGAAAATGTCAGGAAGTCCGCGCCCAATTCCTGCACGTCAATGGGCATATGCGGGACCGACTGTGCCGCATCGAGCATGACCGGCACACCTTTGGCGTGGGCCAGCTCGACGATAGTTCGCACCGGGTTGATGGTTCCCAGCGCGTTTGACTGGTGTACCACCGACACCAGTTTGGTGCGGCCGTTCAGCATCCCTTCGAATTCATCCAGCAGCAACTCGCCGTCATCGTTGAATGGAACCACCCGCAACCGGATGCCCAGTTCCTTGCCCAATAACTGCCAGGGCACGATGTTGGAGTGGTGCTCCATACCGGTAATGATTACTTCATCGCCGGATTTGAAGTATTTTCGACCGTAGCTGCTGGCTACCAGATTGAGCCCTTCGGTGGCGCCACGAACATAGATGACTTCACAGTCCTCGGGCGCGTTGATAAAGCGGCGCACTGACTCCCTTGCCGATTCGTAATCGTCGGTGGCGCGTTGACTCAACGTATGCACGCCCCGATGCACGTTGGCATTGTTCTTAACGTAATAATTGACGATGGCGTCAATTACGGCCTGGGGCTTCTGTGTTGTTGCCGCATTGTCCAGATAAACCAGCGGCTTGCCGTTGATTTCCTGGTGCAGGATCGGGAAATCCTGTCGGATTCGCTCCACATCAATTGCGCCCAGCGCATCCGCCTGAGAGGTCTGGTTCTGGCCTCGTAGGGTAGTCACTAGCGGCCTCCGATCGGCAGCGTGATATCAACGTCGGGGATGGCATTCTGGAACTGTTCGTCGAGATACTCCCGCAGCGGCACCAGGGCGACCGTGTCGATAATTTCGCTGGCAAAGGCATGAATCAGGATGCGGCTGACGGTGGGCAGATCAAGGCCACGACTCTGCATATAGAAGACTGTATCCAGGTCGATATGGCCGGCGGTGGCGCCGTGGCCGCACTTCACGTCATCGGCGTATATCAACAAGCTGGGTTTGCTATCCACTTCCGCCTGCTCCGACAGCAACAGGTTCTTGTCGGTTTGCTGGGCGTCCGTCTTTTGCGCGCCCTCCCGGACGGTAACATTGCCTCCGAAAATCGCCCGCGAGTGCCCGTCCAGGATGCCCTTGTAGAACATGCGACTGGTGCCGTTGGGTTCGGTATGGTCAATGTTGATGTAGTTGTCCATGTGTTGATTGCCGACGGTCAGATACAGGCCATTCAAAGTACATTCGGCCCCAGCGCCGATCAAAGTAACGCTGAAATCATTGCGCCCCAGCGCCGCTCCACGGGAGATCGCCACCGACGAAAACCCGGAGTCCCGATGCTGAATCACACGGCTGGTGCCCACGTGATAGGCGTCCATGCCATCCATCAGCAGGCGGTAATGTTCAACTCGGGCGCCCTCGTGCACATGTATTTCGGCAACCGCGTTGGTGAAATAACGCGTATCGTCGGGTCCAACGTAGGTTTCGATCACCGTGGCTCGCGAATTGCGCTGGGCGGACACGATGATTCGCGGATGGGTAACCCTCGGCTGTTCGCGTCCGGTGGTCAGATAAACCACGTTGACCACACCAGCATCACCATCTGCCGGCACATCGATACCCATGCCGTCCCGAACGAAGGCCGTGTTGAGGGCGACGAAACCGTCATCTTCTGGTCGCGCCAGTTCACCCAACAGGCTGACGCTGGCGCCCCGTTCGGCGTGAATCGTGTCGGCCAGCGGCGCAATCACTATCCCGCTAGATTCCGCAAACTCGGCGCCTGAGGAAAGGTGGGGCGCAAACACACCGTCGACGAACACGAAGGTATGCCAGCCGGCGTGCCAGGGTGCGGCTGCCCGCACATCGTCCAGCGTTACGATTCCATTCTCCACTGGCATTGGCTGTGGATGAGCAAAAGCTTCCCGGGCAATCGGTGCGACATTGGTGTATTTCCACGGCTCATTGCCGCGCCGGGCGGTGGGCAGGCCAAGTTGCGAAAAGGCATCCCAGCCACGGTTGCGCAACGCGCGCAGCGTCTCGGCCACTTCGGGCGATTGCGCCTCGTAGGCGGCAGTGTAATGAGGGTATGTGTCAGCGGTAGTGGTCATTCAGCCTGCTCGCGGTGTGCGAAATTATCGGGATGCCGGATAGAACGGTTGCGATGCGGAACCTATTCGTGGGCGCGACCAGGGTTACCCGCTGGCGGCATCCACGCCTTCGCGCACCCAGTCGTAGCCCTGGGCTTCCAGTTGCTCGGCGAGTTCCGGGCCCCCGCTCAACGCGATGCGACCGTCCACCAGGACGTGAACGTAATTGGGCTTGATGTAGTTGAGGATGCGCTGGTAGTGGGTAACCACAACGGCCGCATTGTCCGGCCGCCGCAGGCGATTGACGCCGTCGGATACGATACGCAGAGCGTCGATATCCAATCCGGAGTCGGTTTCGTCCAGCAGAGCCAGTTTGGGTTCCAGCAGCGCCATTTGCAGCACTTCGTTGCGTTTCTTTTCACCACCGGAGAAGCCTTCATTGACCGACCGGCGCACCAATTCAGGATCAATCTCGACCTCTTCCACCTTAGAGCGCAGCAGGCGGTCGAACTCACGAGCGCCCATTTCTTCTTCGCCCTGATGCACGCGTTTCGCGTCAATGGCGGCTTTGAGGAACTGCCAGGCGCGCACGCCGGGCAATTCAATCGGATACTGGAACGCCAGGAACATACCTTCACGGGCTCGGTCCTCCGGCTCCATCTTCAGCAGATCGGCACCGTTGTACAGGACTTTGCCGCTGGTGACCGTATACTCCGGTCGGCCTGCCAGCGTGTTGGCCAGCGTACTCTTGCCGGAACCGTTGGGCCCCATGATGGCATGCACCTCTCCGGGGCGTACCGTCAAGTCAACGCCGCGCAATATCTCCTGGCCGTCGATAGAAACGTGGAGGTCTTTCACCTCCAGGATAGGCGTGTCAGTTTGGTTGGCAGTCGTCATTGCGGATGCTGGGTTCCTCTCCGGGGGGGTAACGTTTTCAGGAGTGGCGCGTCCAGGGGTAACGTGTTTCGCCGCAGCCCGTTACGCAACCATTCAGTATCGGGGTAATCGGGCGGCGCGCCGGTTTAGCCTACGGTTCCTTCCAAACTCACTTTCAGCAGCTGCGATGCTTCCATCGCAAACTCGAAGGGCAGTTCCTGGAAGATGCCGCGGCAGAAGCCGTTGATAATCATAAAGTGTGCGTCTTCGACCCCGATGCCACGCTGTTGCAGGTAGAAAAGCTGGTCGTCGGAAACCTTGGACGTGGTGGCCTCGTGCTCCAACTGCGCGGACGGATTCTTGACCTCGATGTAGGGCACGGTGTGTGCACCGCACTTGTCGCCAACGAGGAGCGAGTCGCACTGGGTGAAGTTCTTGGCGCCGTGTGCTGAGGGATTAATTTTCACCAGACCCCGGTAGGTTTGTTGTCCGTGGCCGGCCGAAATGCCCTTGGCTACAATCGTGCTGCGGGTGTTCTTTCCCACGTGAATCATCTTGGTGCCCGTGTCGGCTTGTTGCCAGTTGTTCACCAGAGCCACCGAGTAGAATTCACCGACCGAATTGTCGCCCTGCAAAATGACGCTGGGGTACTTCCAGGTGATGGCCGAGCCAGTCTCCACCTGCGTCCAGGAGATTTTGGAATCGGCACCGGCGCATTTGCCCCGCTTGGTAACAAAGTTGAACACACCACCCTCGCCGTTCTTGTCGCCGGGGTACCAGTTCTGCAAGGTGCTGTATTTGATTTCAGCGCCTTCCATGGCCACCAGTTCAACTACCGCAGCGTGCAACTGGTTGGTTTTGCGCATCGGCGCGGTGCAGCCTTCGAGGTAACTGACGTAGGCGCCCTTGTCAGCCACAATCAGCGTCCGCTCAAACTGGCCGCTGTCGGCCTGGTTGATACGGAAGTAGGTCATCAACTCGATGGGGCAACGCACGCCTGGCGGTATGTAGGCGAACGAACCGTCGGAGAAAACGGCCGAGTTGAGCGTCGCGTAGAAATTGTCGGCATAAGGCACCACGGAACCCAGGTATTTCTGCACCAGATCCGGATGTTTCTGCACGGCTTCGCTCATGGAGCAGAAAATTACGCCGGCCTTCTCCAGCTGCTCCTGATAGGTGGTCGCAACCGATACACTATCCAGCACCGCATCGACAGCTACGCCGGCCAGCCGCGCCTGCTCTTCCAGCGGTATGCCCAGCTTGCTGAACGCCTCCAGCACCTCCGGGTCAACATCTTCTATGCTCTGGGGCCCGTCTTTCGCAGACTTGGGGGCGGCGTAGTAACGGATGTCCTGAAAATCGATGGCCGGGTGCTCAATGTTAGCCCAGGTCGGCTCGCTGTAGTTTTGGCGAGTCCAGAACCGATACGCCTTGAGTCGCCATTCCAGCATCCACTCCGGCTCATTCTTCTTGGCCGAGATCAACCGCACGACATCCTCGCTGAGGCCCTTGGGAAACGCGTCCTCCTCGATGTCGATGGTGAAACCCCATTTGTAATCGGAGTCCAGCTCCGCGGCAGTAGTATCCCGGGAAATTACACGTTGGCCCTGTGTCGTCATCGGACGGGTATCCTCCTCACCGCTATTAGCGGGGTGCCGGCGGCCTGTCTAGCCTATTTCCGACCTTTAAGGTCAACAATTATCGTACACGGGCCGACTCCAACTGTCAACGGAATCTGAGACCGTCAATTTTGCGCCACCAATGTGCATCCAAACGCCGTCGGTAACTTCACCAGCACCGCTATTTGCGCGTGAACCGTCGCCTGCAACGGCCTCCGTATTTTAATCCCTGCTACATCATTTTCGCACACAGCCCCGTTCTAGCCCGGTCCCTGCGCACAGGCCGTTCATTCGGCTTATATGGAGGTCTCCCGATACGTTCAGATACACCGTTGTAGGATGCGCCGTAGCGGTAGTAGCAGCTATCTACGAATCGGCCCAAACGCAACCGGTCTCAGTAGCCGCCGCCGGTTGAATCGGGAACGGCGCATTATCACGGGGATTTGTTACCGCCGGCAATGCTATAATTTGGCCGGCGAGAGCCCAATGATCACCGGTCACCATCGGAGACGAAACCATGCCGGCAGCGCCCGTTTTTTGCGACGCTCACACCCATCTTGACCAGCACGCTCCGGCCGACATTCCGGAGATTCTGGAGCGGGCCCGAGACGCCGGCGTGGGTTTCATCATCCTGGCCGGCACCAACATTGAGTCTACCAAACGCTGCATCGACCTGTCGGCTGAGCACCCCATGTTCTACGCTGGCGTGGGCATACACCCCATGCAGGCTGACCAACCGGTGAACGACGCCGTTTACGCCGAACTGGAAACGATGGCACGCAACAACCCGCAGGTGGTGTGCATTTCGGAGGTGGGCCTGGATTATCTGTCCACTTCACCCGACCACGAGGTGCAGGATCAGGTGTTCCGGCAGCACATTCACCTGGCTAAAAGCCTGGGCCTGCCCGTAATCTTTCACTCGCGCGAATCGCACCCGGCGGTGTTCAAGGTCTTGCGGGAGGAAAACGCGGGTCTGGTCGGCGGCGCCATGCACTATTTCCAGGGCGACGAAGCCACGGCGCGCGAGGCCATCGACTGCGGCTTTTTCATATCGCTGGCCCGGCCGCTGACTCGTCTGCCCGAGTTGCAGGAAGTAGCGCGCAACATTTCCCTGGAACACATCGTGTTGGAAACTGACGCCTTCCCGCAACCGTTCAAGAAGTACCGCCACAATTGGACCGAACCTCGCCACCTGGCCGGAGTCGCCCAATGCCTCGCCGATATCAAGGGCATTTCGGTAGACGAGGTAGCCGAGGTGACGACGGCCAACCTGAGCCGGTTGCTCAAGCTGGAACCGCCATCCTGCCCCGGGGCTTTAGCCGTTAGTTAACATGGGCGCACCGGGTGCTAACGATTTCCGTTTACCGCCCAAACATCCTGCACATCCTGTCCATCCATGTTCTATAACCCTGCGAGTGGAGGATTGAGACGCTATGACTACCCAACGCGAATATCCCATGGATCACGACGCTCCGGAGCAGATTGCGCCCCACAGCCTCAATGACTACCTGGAAGTTATGACCAAGGCAGTTTTCCAGAGCGGCCTCTCCTGGAAGGTGGTCAGCAACAAATGGCTCGGTTTCCAGGCCGGATTCAAAGGATTCGACGTGGCATCAGTGGCAACAATGGGCGAGTCTGAGATAGACACGCTGGCCACCGACACGGCCATCGTCCTGCACCGCCGCAAGATTGTCGCCACCGTTCACAACGCCCAGCGCCTCATCGAGCTCGACGAGAAACACGACGGCATCCGGAACTATCTGCGCTCGCACGGCGATTTCTACGCGGTGCTGAAAGACGTGCGCAAACAGTTCAAATACATGGGCGACACCGGCACCTACTACTGGCTGTACGTGCTGGGCGAGGAAGTGCCCGACTACGGCGAATTCTGCAACCGCAACAAGTAGGGTGTGATAACATCGCAGCCTATCCGCGCTTCGCAACCAAACCGCAGAGGTTGACGCCATGACCACCAACGCCACCTGCCAGCTGGCACTGAAAGAGTGGGCAATAACCGTCCGGGCTCTGGCCGACGGCGACCAGATTATGATGCTCCGCAAGGGGGGCATCAGTGAGGACAGCAAGGACTTCCGCGTCGTGCATCCCGAATTCCTGCTCTATCCGACCTACCTGCACCAGCGGAGAGACCTGCTGAAGGAAAGCCACCAGCCGACGCTGCGCCAATTGCTTTCCGATAACCCGGCCGATGACGACGCCGTGACCTTCACCCACTGGGCACGGGTGCACGAATTGCTGGAGATCGACCAACTTGGCAAGGTGGAAGACCTCGCTCCCCATCACATCTGGACCGACGGCTACGCCCAGTCCCGCCTGCACTGGAAGCCCATGGTGCCCTTGACCATCATGCTGCTGCGCGTCTACCGCATGGAAGCGCCGGTAACCGTTGCCTTCATCCCAGAGTACGGCGGCTGCAAGTCCTGGGTGGACGTCATACCCACCGTCAGCCTCGGCCAACTCACGCCGGTCGTCGACGATGCCACCTTCGCCCACATGGTGGAAGCCGTCCGGGGAAGCCTGGGGCTGGTAACCGCATAGCTGGTTCCTAATTGGGTTCGGCGCACCACACCGAATCGCGGCGCCGCCTGGTGATAAGTTATGTCAAGCCTGCTTTCAATGCTGGAACAGGAAAGGCGATACAGACTACTGTTGCCAGAACGGAATGCGCTAAACGCGGAGTCGGCCTTTGCCCTGATTCGGGATATGCCCTACCAGCGCGCCAGCACCCGGAAGCCCGAGACTATCATTCGGGAGTGGCGGGGCACGTGTTCCGGGAAACACTAGCTGCTCGACGAGATTATCCGAGAACTTGGCCACGATTCACGGGTCATAATGTGTACGCACCGTTTCACTTTGGAAAACACGACCCACTTCCCCAGCGAGCTGCAGAACCTCATTGCAGGAACCTCGGTGCCCGACGTTCATACCTACCTGCGTGTCGAAACCCCATCGGGCTGGATGACAGTGGACGCCACCTGGCCGTCCAGCGCAGCGTCCCTGGGTATGCCCGTCAACCAAACCTTCAAGGCCGGCCTCGACATGGCCATCGCCTGCAACCCCATCGACTACTACCCAGTGCCCGAGGGCCAGGATCCCCAAACCTTCAAAGAACAAATCATCGCCGATTTCTGCGGCCCCAGCAGCCAGGTGCGGGACCAGTTCATAGAAGGGATGAGCCGGTGGTTGAGCGAATCTACTGGACAGCACACATTGCGTTAGTAGCGTCCAGCTCCTCCAAAAATAATCCGTTGAACTTTTGCGTTACCAGGCAATCCAATAGTACGACTTCACAATCCCAGTAGAAGGACAATTGCACCATGAAATACCGCAATCTCCCCCGCACCGATTTAATGCTGTCCGAAGTTGGCTTTGGCGTCTGGACCGTGGCTACCAACTGGTGGGGCCGCATCCCAGAGGAGATGCGCCGCAGCCTCCTCGAAGAAGCTCTCGAACTGGGCATCAACTTCTTCGATACCGCCGACACGTACGGCGAAGGTTATGGAGAAGAAGTGCTCGCCAAGTTCATGGGCCACCGCCGGCACGAAATGATTATCGCTACCAAATTCGGTTACGACTTCTACGACCAGTCCACGCCGCGAATTGGGCATGGGGAACGACCGCAGAAGTTCGAGCCGGAGTTTATCCGGTTCGCCTGTGAGCAATCTCTGCGCCGCCTGAACACTGACTACATCGACCTGTATCAGCTGCACAACCCGCGCATTGCCACCATCGAAGACGACGATGTTTTCGAGACGCTGGAAGCCCTCAAAGACGAGGGTAAAATCCGGCACTACGGCTCCGCTCTTGGCCCAGACATCGGGTGGTTTGAAGAGGGGCAGGCCAGCATGGAAGAGCGACACGTCAGCAGCATGCAGATTATCTACAGCATCCTGGAACAGGACCCGGCCAAGGATTTCTTCCCCATCGCCGACCGGGAACAGGTCGGATTGCTGTCCCGCGTGCCCCATGCCTCGGAAGCCTTGACCGGCCGTTACGACGCACCGCCGGAGTTCGACGAGTCCGACCACCGTTCCTTCCGCCGGCACCAGTGGCTCACCGAGGCTTTGATCAAAGTCGGCCAGGTGAAATTCCTGGCCGGCGAAGAGGTGGGGCGCACCATGAGCCAGGCTGCCATTCAATTTGTGCTCCACCAACCCACTATCACCAGCGTGCTCCCCAATTTCACCACTCTGGAAGAGTTGCAAGAATACTCGGACGCGGTGGACACTCCGGACATTACTGAAGGTGATCAGGCCATCATCGACGATCTCTGGGCCAACAATTTTTACATTGAGGAACCGGAGCCCGCGTTTCGCGAGATTTAGCCTGGTGCAATCTCTACCCGAGAATCACCCAGGCCAGCGTTTCAACTTCAGCCTGAATTGACAGCCCCAAGGGCTAGTGATAACTTTCACATAGTCCTTTTTATCCTTCGCACGAGGGGAGCCTTTTCCTGATGCCCGTTAACATTTGCGTGCTCGCCAAACAGGTCATTGACCCTGAGATGCCGGCCGCTGCCTTTCGAATCGACAGCGATTCCCTGCAAGTCGTCACACCGCTCAACATCCCCCCGGTGGTCAATGGTTTTGACGAGAACGCCGTGGAAGCTGCCTTGCGAATCAAGGATGCGCAGGACGCCAACATCACAGTAATTTCGTCAGGCTCGACGTTCGCGCTGGACGTGATGAAAAAACCGCTGTCCATGGGCGCTGATGAGCTCGTTTTGCTGCAAGACGACGCGTTCTCCAACACCATTGACGCCTTCCTGACGGTGCAGATGCTGGCCGCCGCCGTCAAAAAACTGGGCGGATTCGATTTGATTATCTGCGGGCGGCAAGCTTCCGACTGGGACAACGCGCAGGTTCCCCTGGGCGTTGCCGAAACCCTCGGCGTGGCCTGCATCACCCTGTGCAAAAAGGTAAACGTGCAGGACAACAAGGTGATTGTTGAGCGCCTGGCGCCGGACGGCTACGATGTAGTTGAAGCTCACCTGCCCGCGTTGGTAACCGTCAGCAATGAGCTGGGACAGCCGCGCTATCCCACGCTACGTGGCATCATGGCCGCCACCCGCAAACGCCCTACCGTCTGGACAACCGGTGACCTGGACCTGAGTCCTGACCAGCTGGAGCCACGCATAACATTGCACGACCTGTTCATTCCCCAGAGCGATCAGGAATGCGAACTCATCGAGGGCGACGATGACGCCGACTCGGCCCGCAAACTGGCTCTGCGCCTGCGCGAAGACCGCCTCATTTAGTCCCGTCACTTCTTCTAACCACCAACGGAGACGATAATGGCAGACGCAACCGGAGTTCTGGTTTTCGGGGATGCTCCCGCCGGTCAGCTGGGTTCTACCGCTCAGGAACTGCTTGCCGCCGGCCGCTCGCTGGCGGACAGCCTCGGGCAAGAACTAACCATCGCGCTGTTGGGCGCCGATGTCGCTCGTGCGCCGCAACAGGCGATCTCGCAAGGCGCCGACCGGGTGCTAGCAGTCACCAGCCCGGCATTGGGGGATTACCATCCCGACTTGTACCTGTCGGCGATGCAGTCGGTGGTCACCGAGACCAACCCCGGCATAATCCTGATTTCTCGCAACAACGAAGGGCGCGAACTCGCGCCACGGCTGGCGTTTCGCCTCGGTGTTGGCCTGGCCCAGGATTGCCTCGAAGTGGGCGTGGACACTGACACCGGCCGCCTGTTGGCGAATCGTCCGGTATATGGCGGTAGCGCTGTCGCTGTGGTCAGCTGCAATCAGACCCCACAGATTGCCGCGGTGCGACCCAAAACCTACGAACCGCTGGACGCTGACTCTGCCCGTTCCGGCGACGTGATTGCCTACCCAGTGGACATTGACGCATCCGAAGCAAAAAGCCGAGTCGTAGATGTCGTTCAGGAAGAAGCCGCCGGTATCAAACTGGAAGACGCCCGCATCGTGGTGTCAGGCGGTCGGGGCCTGGGCGGCCCAGAACCCTTCGCCCAACTGGAAGAGCTGGCCGCCCTCCTCGGCGGCGCCGTGGGAGCATCCAGGGCGGCTGTCGACTCGGGTTGGGTTCCGGCAAATCAGCAGGTCGGGCTCACCGGCAAGACCATCACTCCAGACCTGTACATCACGGTCGCCATCTCCGGGGCCAGCCAGCACATGGCCGGCTGCAGCGGCTCCAAAGCCATCGTCGCCATCAACAAGGACGGCGACGCTAATATATTCAAAGAAGCCCGCTACGGAGTCGTTGGCGACTGGGAAAAGGTAATTCCGGCGTTGACCGAAACGATCCGAGAACTAACCCAGTCCTAAACTGCGCCACGTCGGTAGATAACCAGGAGGCGGTAGAGCAATCAACCGCCTCCGATTATTATGTTGTCGATGAGCCGCGGCTGGCCTAATTTCGCGGCGATGGCGACCATCACACGCTGGCCACCGGACGGTGCAACCGATTCAACCGGCGACATGCTGTCGGCATCTACGACGCTGACGTAGTCCACCGACTCTAACAGCGGTTCAGCTTGCAGGACTGCAAACGCCGCGGCTTGCAATCTCGCAGCATCGCGATCGCCCGACCGCCAGAGTTGTTCCGCAGCGCACAACGCCCGGTATATGACCGGCGCAGCCTGCCTTTCATGCGGTTTCAGGTAGGCATTCCGACTGCTCAACGCCAACCCGTCCGGCTCACGCACGGTGGGCATTGTGACGACATCAACACCCAGATTCAGATCGCGCGCCATGCGACGAATCACTGCCACCTGTTGGCCGTCTTTCTGGCCGAAATACGCGCGGTCAGGGCGCACTATGGTGAACAGCTTCGCCACCACGGTTGCCACGCCCCTAAAATGGCCGGGCCTCACCTCGCCCTCCTGACCTTCTGCGACCGCGCCGGGTTCTATCCAGGTGTCGAATCCGGCCGGGTACACCTCCTCCGGCGGGGGCGCGAATACCAGGTCTGCCCCCTGTTCCTCCAGCAATGCCAAATCCCGTTCCATGCTGCGGGGATAGCTGGAAAAATCTTCGCTCGCTCCAAACTGCGTAGGATTGACGAAGATCGACACCGCCAGTATCGCGTTGTCGCAGCGCGCCTGTGTAGTCAGCGACAAATGGCCCGCATGCAGGGCGCCCATCGTCGGCACCAATCCCAGCGGACGGGCGGCGACCCGGCACGCCATCGCCATCTCATCGCAGGTCTGTATTATCTCCATCCTCGCCTCATGTCGCCTAGCCGACCAGTCCGACCTGCAGTGGCGCAGGTTAGTTTGGTGGGAACAGCTCGTCAATCTCGCGCTGCAGCCGGTCTTGCTCTGTCTCCACTGGTGCGCCCGCCGGCACCGGACCAGCCGGCAGCGCCATCTCCTGGTAGAACGTCTCGTCATAATCCCGGGGCCGCAGCACCAGCGGCATCGGAACGGCGTGCCCGAACACCAACGCCTGCTGTTTGCTGCTCAAGCGCGACAGCACGTCCCTCAGTTGGCTCGAATCCCGCGCTCCCATCAGGACCGCCGACATATCCCGGTCGTCGTTGAGACTGCAGGTTAACCGGGTACCCAGTTGACTCATCACCTCAGAGTCGATGCCGCTGGGACGCTGGTCGACAATCATCAGGGTTACATTGTACTTGCGCAGTTCCCGGGCGATGGTGCCAAAAATGGTCTGCGAAGCGACCTCCGGCGTCAGGAATTTGTGGGCTTCCTCGATGAAAATCACCAGCGGACGTGGATCGGCGCCCTGCCCACCGTCGGCCAGCTCCTTGCGCCGCACCCATTCTTCGTGTATGCGGCGAGTCAGCAGGTTGCTGACCAGTACGTAGGCTGCTTCGTTCCTGCCGTACTGCCCGAATTCCAGCACCACATGATTTCCGCGTTGCAGGTGTTCCACGATGCTGCGGGCGGCGTTTGCCCCGGCAGCATCGTCCAGAAACTCGAACCGCTGCCAGGCGCTCAATCTCCGGTGCAGGGCTGCCAGCGCCGCCGCATTGACACCGATGGCGTCCGCCAGGTCCGGAATATCCGGGCCGCCCAACACCATAAACTCACCTAGCCAGCTGCGCTGGGCAAAATGCCTTTCCAGATTGTAGGCCGCGGCCGCCGCTACCGCCGACAGGCCCAACGACTCTCGCAGCATTTCGATATCCGCCGGCTGGATTTCGTTATAGCCGATGCGCACGATCCCGTCCGGAGTGATCCCCCGCCGTTGGCTGCTTTGTTGGTCAAGCGTGAACGTAACCACCCGGCTGGGAAATAGCTGTTTCAACCCCTTGACCTGGCTTCCGCGGTCGTTGTCCTGACCCTGCCACCCGTATTCGTTCTGCATATCAAAAACGAGCGACACCACCTCGCCCTGTTTCACCAGTCCCGCCAACAGCATACGAGCCAGGAAGGTTTTCCCCGACCCTGATGCACCGAACACACCCACCGACCGGCTCGCCAGCGCACTCAAGTCCAGGCGGACTGTGGCGCCTTCCATCGCTTGGGGAGCGCCCAAAGCCAGCGCCGTATTCTGCGGAGCATTGAATACAGCGTCAATGTCAGCCTGCGATGCGGTAAACACCGGGGAGAAATGCTCCGGTATCGTTGTGGAGGTTTCTGGTTGAATACTGTAGGCGTTGCCATCCGGCACGGCGATTCCCGGCATAACCGACAATACTCCGTAGGCCGTTGTACCTCCCACCACCTCGGCCAAAAACGCGTCGCCCCCGGTGGGTGGAAAATGCCGCAAACTGTCGTCTACGGTCCGCAGTTCGATGTCCGTGACCACGCCGAAAAACCGCTGGCGCCGCCCCTGAACGGTAACGAACGACCCCACTGGCACATCCTCAACAGAGGCCCCGCCGACACCATCCAGCCGAACCTGCAAACCGCGAGACAGCTGCCCGCCGACCACAACGCCGATCTGACGACCTGGCGCCGCCGTCGCGTGAGCAAACCGTCCATCCCCGTTGCCGTTGTTATTGGTCATACGGCGATCTCCCGTAGCATGGTGTAAAGGCGCTGAGATTCCCCCGCCAGTTCGATTGCCAGCATACGCCCGGCCCGAATCAGGAACCCGCGCCGGTCGGCAACCGTTTCCGCCGACCGTTGCAGAAAAGCTGTCATCGCCAAATCTGCTGTTAGAGAACCATCCGCCATCAGCAATCGCAAAAACTGCAATTGACGAACAAACGACGCCACCTCGGCATCATCGCACAGGAAAACAAACGAGTGGAGGTTTGGCGGCACTGACGGCAATCCCTGCCTGATGTCCAACCCGTCAACGTAGCCGGTAACGGTGGCCGTGAATCGGGTGGTCAAAACCGACAGCAACTGCGGGTTCTGGGCGTAAATCTCCTCTTCCGTTTCCAGGTCCGCGCCCCGGGCCGCCAGGGGACGGCTGGGGTCAAGCGGCTCATGCCAAATGTCCCGCACCACCGCATAAACAGCCGGAGACCCAATCCTTAGCAACGACCCCAAAGGAGGCGGCGAGTGCAGCTCGTAGCACTGCACTTCCACCCGTTCCGTATGGGAGACGATCACTTCGCCGACCCGGCGCCGTGTTTCCATGCTAGTCATGGCAATCTTGAATATCCTGATTCCCTCGGTTGCTCCGATTTTAGCATCTCCGTTGTAAAGGAACATTGCGGAAACGGCACCTGCCCGATTAATCCGCTCACCTCGCCTTGAATGAAACCCCGATAAAAACGGGCTTTCGCGAGGACGAACATTGCCGGTAACTGTTCAGCAACTGTGTTTGATGTCAAGAAGAAGTAACGACGATTGCCGGAGTGATGTCCCTCCAGGATGAGCGCTGCTTGAGCATGGCGTTGAGGATGACGAGCAGCTTGCGCATGCAAGCGACCAGAGCCAGCTTCTTCGGCTTACCGGCGGCCAGCAGCCGCTGGTAGAAGTCCCGGATGACGGGATTGAAGCGAGTGGCAGCCAGCGTCCCCATGTACAAGACAGCTCGGACCCGGGAGCGTCCGCCCCAGACGTGCCGTTTGCCCCGCATGGCGCCGCGGTCGCGGTTGAAGGGAGCCACGCCCACCAGTGCGGCGATCTGACGACGGTCAAGGGTGCCCAACTCGGGCAGGTTGGCCAGCAGCGTGAGGGAGAGTTGCTCACCCACGCCGGGAACGGTGCGCAGGAGGTCGTCCTTCTCCCGCCACACCGGACTCTGCCGGAGCATCGGTCGCAGGCCTTGGTCAAGGTCGTTTAGATCCTGCTCCAACCAGGTGATGTGGGCCGCAATGCGGGGACGGACGGCGCTGGTGGCGGCGCCGAGGCGGTTCTTCTCCGAGACCAGCATCGTCATCACCTGCTGCCTCCGGGCAGTGAGGGAGTTGAGCTCCTGGGTTTCGGCGTCGCGCAGAGGACGCACGGGGGGCTGGATCGCCTCAGCAAAGTGGGCCAGCACGGCGGCGTCCAGGGCGTCGGTCTTGGCCAACTTCCCAGTAGCCCTGGCGAAGTCCCGCACCTGGCGCGGGTTGACGACGACCACCGGCAGTGCCTCGGCGGCCAGAGCAGCCACCAGCGGTAGTTCCAGGCCGCCCGTAGCCTCCAGCAGCACCAATGACGGTCCGAGGGTCTTCATCTCGGAAACCAACTGCGGGATTCCTGCTTCGTCGCGGGGAACCTCCCATCTCTCGCCCGTGGGCCGGACGGCAACGTCCACCTTGGCCTTTGCGACGTCAATGCCTACGTAGATTCCTTCTTGCCCCATGATTGCCTCCTATGAAGTCCCAGTGGAGTACTGGCCCGTTCTTGCACGATGCGGGCTCGATTCGGCCCAGGCAACTGTTCGGGCTCTTTGGGGACGGGTGCGGCGACCCTCGCTGAACAACGGTCTTTGATGACCAAGACTTGATCGGTCTGCCGCACCCACTCCACCTCTGTGAAGTCCTCATTCAACATACAAGACTTGTGGGGATCTACGGGCCATCAGGCCTCTCACAGAAGGGCAGCCAAGCACGGAATTTGCTTTGCAAGCCGACTCGTCCCCTCAAACGTGAACAGTTACCATTGCCGTCGATGATTGACAACGATTGTTGTTATGCTATGATTGTTCCCGCAAATCATTGCAACAATGGGCACCAATGGCAGGTAAACCATGTCTGGCCACGAATCAGCTATTGACCGTTTGCGCACCCAGGGTTACCGCATGACTCCCCAGCGACTCTCCGTGCTGGACATTGTGGCCAGTCGCTCTGGCCACGTCGGCGCCGACGAGGTGTGGAACCGGGTAAAGATGCAGCACCCTTATGTTGACTTGGCCACCGTTTACCGTACGTTGCAATTGTTGAAGCGGATTGGTGTCGTAACCGAGGTGGTGATCGGGAACAAGCTGCACTTCGAGCTTACCGACCAGCACAACCGACACCACCACATGGTTTGCTCGCATTGCGATGCCGTGCAAACGCTCAGCCCCGCCTATCTGGACGAGCTCAGCCAACGATTGCAAGTAGAATTCGGTTTCACCCCGGATTTGGAGAATTTCACGATAGGAGGCACCTGCGACAAATGCGCCGGCGTTCCCCAGCAATAGTCCTGTCTGACATCTTCTGCAACCGGCTTGCCCGGCTCGCGGCGGCAATTAGCCTGCCGACTGCCCTGATATTGATCCTGGGAACCGCCTGCGCCGAACCTGCCGCTCCCGCCAGCACCAATGAAACGGCCATGGCCACCGATACTCTGGAAGTGGTCACAACAGTGTCCCCAATCACCAGCATCGTAGAAAATATCGGCGGTACTCGCATCCGGTTACGGGGCGTAGTGCCGGAAGGCGTAAACTCCCACTCCTTCGAACCCGCACCGTCGGTGGCCGCGATCCTCTCCAATGCCGACCTGGTTTTCCTCAACGGCCTATTCCTGGAGGAACCCACACTTAAAATGGCGAGCGCCAACCAGAAAGCCGGATCCGAAATCGTCAGCCTCGGCGAACAGGCCATCACGCGAGACCAGTGGCGGTTCGATTTTTCCTTCCCACGAGAAGGGGGCCACCCCAACCCGCATCTTTGGCCGGACCCCATTCTGGCGTTGCGCTACGCCCAAATCGTGCGGGACAAATTGGCCGAACTTGACCCGGACAACGCCCCCTACTACGCCGCCAACTATGACGCTTTCGACGCCAGAATCGCTGCGTTGGACGCAGCCATTATCGCGGCCGTGGCCACGGTCCCACCGGAGAACCGCAAGTTGTTGACCTACCATGACTCCTGGGCCTATTTTTCGCAACGGTACGGTATGACGGTAATCGGTGCGGTTCAGCCGTCGGATTTTTCCGAACCATCGGCGCGCGAAGTTGTGGACCTGATCGAGCAGATCAGATCGGAAGGAATCCCGGCAGTGTTCGGGTCCAACGTGTTTCCCAGCGACGTGATGCAAACCATCGCCTCGGAATCTGGCGCGCTCTACGTTGACGGGCTTAGCGATGACAACCTACCAGGCTCGCCTGGAGACCCTCGCCACACCTATATCGGGCTGGAAGTAACCAATCTGGAAATAATGATCAGCTCGCTGGGCGGAGATCCGGCGGCGTTGCAGGACATCGACACCGGCCCGGTGTTCATTGGCGAATCCGCAGCGATTTACCCTCAGTAGCCGCCTATGTTACACCCACCTGAGCTAGAACATCTGCACCGGCCCGACCCGGACGCGCGACCCATCGTCGAATTGCAAAATGTAACCGCCGGTTACAACGGTAACCCGGTGTTGAGAGACATCGACCTGCGCGTGATGCCTGGCGATTTCCTGGGTTTGCTTGGTCCCAGCGGATCCGGCAAAACCACCCTCCTCCGCACCGTGCTTGGCGCAGCCAACGTCATGTCCGGCGCTGTTCGCGTGTACGATAAACCCGGCGGCCGGCACAATCGAGCCGGCTATGTCCCGCAGCTGGAAACCATCGACTGGAACTTTCCGGTAACGGTGGAAGAAACCGTCATGATGGGCCGCACCATGGTCAACGCCTGGTTCCCCTGGTATCGCCGACGTGAACGGGAACTGGCCCTGGACATGATGGAACGCCTGGGCATCGCGGACCTGGCGAAACGACATATCCGTCAGTTATCCGGCGGCCAGCAGCAACGGGTCTTTCTGGCGCGGGCGTTGGTGAGCAACCCCGAATTGCTGCTGCTGGACGAACCGACTTCAGGCGTGGATGTCAAAACCCGCGACGACGTGATGCACCTGCTGCACGACCTCAACCACGCCGGCGTTACCATCATCCTGACCACTCACGAGATAAACGCCGTCGCGGTGCATTTACCCAGGATTATTTGCCTGAACGGAGAGATTGTGGCTGACGGGCCGCCCCATCGGGTGATTACTCCGCACATCCTGCAAGAAGTTTACGGTGCTCAGATGCCAGTTATCCAATACCATGGCATGACGCTGGTCGCCGAGAGCGCTCACTTCTGGATTGACGAAAACAGCGGCGAACCCCTGGCCACGGTGCCCGACAACAGCCACGACGACACCGAGGCACACATCCATCCCACACCCGACCACGTGCCAACACACCACCACCATAGCGAAGGTGTCGCTGCCTCGGGGGATTCCTGATTGTTGCTCGAACCGTTTGAATTCGGATTCTTCGTCAAGGCGATTATTGCCGCCAGCCTGGTGGGTGGCCTGTGCGGCCTGATGGGCGTATACATCGTGTTGCGCGGAATGTCCTACATTGGACACGGCCTGTCCCACGCCATTTTCGGCGGGGCGGTAGTAAGCTGGGTAATGTCCATAAACTTCTTTGTCGGAGCAACGGTCTGGGGTTTCCTGTCAGCATTGCTTATCACGTGGACCACCCGCAAAAATCCCATAGGCTCCGACGCCGCCATCGGCATCATCACCACGGCCAGCTTTGCCCTGGGCATTGCGATCATCAGCCGCAATCAGAGCTTCACCCGCGACTTCGAAGCCTCCCTTTGGGGCAGCGTGCTGGCCGTCGACACCGGCGAAATCATCGCCATCGGGGTCGTTTCCGGTATCGTCGTTGCGGTCTTTTTTCTCGCCTACAAACTCTTCCTTTTCGCAACTTTCGATCCCGAAGTCGCCCAGTTCTACGGTGTCCCTACCGGATGGGTTGACACTTTGTTCTCGCTGTTGCTGGCGGGAACAATCGTCGTTTCCATGCAGGTTCTGGGCGTAACCATGATTGCCGCCGCCATCGTCATTCCGCCAATAGTGGCCCGCCTGCTCACCAACAGTTTTCGCAAAATGGCCCTGGCATCAACGGGAATTGGTATATTCTGCGGTGCGGCAGGAATCTACATCAGCTATTTCATCGACGTGTCATCTGGGGCCAGCGTGGTGCTGCTGTCCGCGGCCTTGTTCGTCTTGGCGATGGCATGGGCGAAAATCCGCATCCATATCAATCGGGCTCCGACTCGGGAGGGCAGCCTGTCGCGGTTGCCCCAGGGTTCGGGCAGCGCTCTCGAATAACCCCCTCCAATGGCCACGGGAGGTCTTTATGGCTCACGCACACCATCACGAAATGCCTTCGGTCGCTGAGGGTCGCACCGGGTTCCGACGCGGCGCCGCCTTCATAATCGGCGGGCTCACCAGCGGTCATGGCGTTTTCCACTGGATCGCACAAAGCTTCATCGTCGTGCTGCCCGAAGTGCGCGACTTGCTGCTGGGCGGCAGCACCATCGCTGCCGGCAGCATCCAGGCCACACGTGAGATCGCGTCGGGTGTCGTAGCGCTGCCTGGCGGCGTCCTGACCGACGTCCTACGCCGCTATTGGGGTTGGGTCATGGCGGTTTGCATGGCGCTGTTTGGCGCCGGCTGGCTGCTAATGGCGGCCGCCGGATGGCAGTTGCCCGGCAGCGCCTGGCTCGTTGCCTCCCAGACTGGCGCATCTACTGAAACCTCGGCCGCGTTAAATCCCCTCGGTTACGCTTTATTGATCATCGGTATGGCGATAGTGGCTGTAGCAGCATCGGTTTGGCACCTGCCGGCAATAGCAGCCCTCTCTTCCCATTTCTCCCACCGCCGCGCTTCTGTCCTGTCCTTCCATGGCGTGGGCGGCAACGTCGGCGACGTGCTGGGCCCGGTGCTGACTGGACTCCTCCTGATTACTTTCACCTGGCAGACCATCATCACCGTCTATGCCGCTGTGCCAATTTTCCTAGCCTTTCTGGTGTTCTGGGCTTTCAGAGACATTGGGCAGCGTGCCCAGGCCGCCGTAGAAGAGCGCGCCGTCAACACGATGCAGATGCAGTTGAATGAAACGCGACTGCTCATCCGCAACCCTCGCGTTTGGGGCATTACCGTAGTCGCCGGCCTGCGCGGCATGGCCTATATCGGATTCATCACCGTGCTGCCCTTTTATCTGGCGGACGTGCTGAACTTGGGGCCCGATAGCGGCAGCGGCCTGATGGAAGGGGTGTTTATCCGCGGTTCGCTAATCGGCCTGCTCGTCTTCGTCGGCATTTTCGCCAGCCCGGTAATGGGCTATCTCTCCGACCGGCTGGGACGCAAAACCGTATTAATTCCCGGAATGCTCTTTCTCGCGGCCGTGACCCTGCTGATGGTGCCTTTTGGCCAAAACCTGGCCGTAATGACCGGACTGCTGGCCGCTCTGGGCATATTCCTTTACAGCGACCAACCCATCCTGACCGCCGCCGCAATGGACATCGTGCGCGAAGGAACCGCTGCTACTACCCTGGGCTTGCTGTCCACTTCAAGGTTTATCCTCAGCGCTCTGTCACCCATCATCGCTACCTGGCTGTACGGGATCGACGCGGCAAACCTGTTCTACTACACCGCCGTACTCTATCTGGCCGCCGCCGTCATCCTCGCCGTGGTGCGCTTGCCTAGTCCAAGTCCAGTGGCACACGACGACCATGATGGTGGCCACCACGATGACCACGGCCATAATGATGACCACGCCGAGCATGGTGATCACGGACACCACGACGGACACGGAGACCACGGCCATCGGCACTAACTTTGTGCAACAACCGGTCCCAAAAAAAGTAGGGGCGACGGATTCGTCGCCCCTACTGGTTTCTCAGTTTGTCTGGAAAAGGAGCTACACCTCGGTTTGCTCCGTCTGGCTGCCCTTTACGGTGATAGTGATGTGGGACATCGCCGTGGCGTCGGGAGCGCCGTGCCAGTGGTCTTCGCCGGCGGGGATGATGGCAACATCGCCCTCGCTTACGACCACGGATTCGTCACGGGTTGCTACGGTGCCGGTGCCGTCGGTAACGATGAGGATCTGGTCACCGCTGTGCTTGTGGAACTTGTTACGTATACCGGCGCCGAAATGCACGATGCCGAAGTTGAAATTGTTGCTGTCGTCGGGATCGAGTATCGCCTGTCGACCAACCGGGCCGGTGAACAAGGGCGCAGTACCTTCAGTACGGGGCACCGCTGACATTTTTACAATCTTCATAACTCCTCCATTCCTATCCTAAATTGAGCGGCATGGGGTTTAAGGTTTCCGCCCTGAATCGCCGCCCTCAAATCATACCCCGGCGCCGTCGTATCGTCCAGTAAATACCCGAGGCGTAACAGTTCAGACTTGGTGAGGTGAATTGGCCGAAGGCGGGTTGCCGAACGCTGGCACGGGTGGCGGTGGTTATGTCATATACAGGGCATGGATACTGAAGTGGACCTGACCACCGTCGACCGCGCTGTCCTCATTGCCATCATCGCCGAGTTACAGGCGGTGATTGAGCGGTTGCAGCGGCGGATTGCCGAACTGGAAGGCCAGGCGAAACCGGGCGGCCCGCCCCGAATGCCCGGCCTCAAGGCGAAATCGGGCCGGAAGCCCCCAGCGCAGCCGGGGCCCCGCAAGCAGCGACGCCACGGCTTCGCTCGCCCGCGCATGACACCGACCCACCGGGTGGAGCACGTGATGGAGAACTGTCCCGATTGCGGCGCCCACCTGTCCGGCGGCTGGATCCAGCGCACTCGGGAGGTCATCGAGCTGCCGGTGGTTCCCGCGCAAGTCACCGAGCACGTCTACCTTGCTCGGACTTGCCCGGCCTGCCGACGGCGCTGCACACCTCCGGCGGAACTGGGCGGCGTGGTCTTGGGTCAGCAGCGCCTCGGCGTCAACCTGCTCAGCCTGATCGCCACGCTGCGGGAAGAGGGGCGGCTGCCCATCCGCAGCGTCCAGTGGTATCTGGACACCGTGCATCAGTTGCGCCTCAGCGTGGGGGCCATCGTGAGCGCCATCCATCGCACGGCGCAGCGGGCCCAACCGGCAGTGGCCGCGATCCTGGACCGCATCCGCGCCAGCCCAGTGGTCCACGCCGACGAAACCGGCTGGCGTCAGAGCGGGGCCAACGGCTACGTGTGGACTTTCAGCACCCCCACCGAACGCTACTTCCTGCGGCGGGGTCGGGGCAAAACAGTCGTGGACGAGGCGCTGAGCGATGCTTTCTCCAGAGTATTGGTCAGCGATTTCTACGCCGCCTACCACCATTATGACGGCCCCAAGCAGCGGTGCTGGGCCCACCTGCTGCGGGACATCCACGACCTGCGCACCCTCTACCCCGATGCTGCGCCACTGGCCAGGTGGGCCGACGCCGTCCACGGGATTTACGACCGGGCCAAAGCCTGCACTCATCCCCAGGCCAAGCGGCGGCGCACCGCCCAACTGGCCCTGGAACGACAACTGCTGGCCCTCGGCCAGCCCTTCCGGCACGACCCGTCGGCAACCCAGGCCAAGCTGTGCCGACGCATCGAGCGCCACATCAAGGAACTCTTCGTCTTCGTGGCCGAACCGGACGTGCCTTCAGACAACAACGCCGCCGAACGCAGCCTGCGCCATCTGGTCATCAGCCGCAAGATCAGCGGCGGCACCCGCTCGGAGCAGGGCACCGAGCGCAAGATGACGCTGGCATCCATCTTCGGCACCTGGCGCGCCCAAGGTCTAAATCCTCTCGCCGCCTGCCGTCAGCTGCTCGTTTCCCCTCTACTCTGAACTGTTACCCCGAGGCAGCTTACTGCCCGACGCGAACTGCCCGCCTTCCGACGGCTTCAATCTGCGTTGACACTGCCCCTGCCGTGCCCGTACACTGGCTTATCGTCCCCCACAATATTCAGCTACTTAGCGCTCCGTCTGATGGAGGTTACTGCCATGAGGTTTGACCAGTTTGAAAAAGGGATGAAAGTGGAAGCTACTGCTGACTTTCAGGTCCGGGAAGTGATGGCATCTCCGGTCGGTTCTTCCGTCCGCAGCATAACGACTGGCGATGTGGGCGAGGTGCGTGAGAAGCGAATCGTCGGCCCGGCCACTTGGCTAATCGTGTATTTCGACAGCGTAAAGCGTCAGATTAACGTCGATCAAACCAACATCGAGAACATCAAACCCGCTTGATTTGACCGGAGTTCCCATCGATGGCCACCGACCATATCGCCCAGGTCAACACCCTTACCTTCGACATCTTTGGCACTGTGCTCGACCTGGGTGGTAGTCTGGCCGAACCGGCCGGGCGGTTCCTGTCCGAACACGGATCACGCGTAACCGGCGCTGAATTTTGGCGCACCTGGCGCGAACGCCAACGCATAGAGCAGTATCAGGACAACCTGTTCATGCTTGGTCATAGTGGCTACCGGGAAACCTGCCGCCGCGCTTTTGTCTACTGCCTCAGGCTGCATGGCGTGGAGTTTGACTACGACGACGTCGACCGGTTCATGGCCGTTTACGACGATCTGAAACCTTACGACGACGCGGTGTCCGGTCTGCAACGCCTGGCCGACAGTGGCCGCTACCAGTTGGTCGCTCTCTCCAATGGCGAGCAGGACTACCTCGAAAAGCTGGCCCGGGACAACATCGGGGTCCCGTTCAGCAACATCATCTCCGTAGAGAACGCTGGCGTTTTCAAGCCGCATCCAGCCGTTTATCGCACGGCGGCGCGAATCATGCAGAAAGAACCGGCGGAGATAATGATGGTGGCGGCCCACTCGTTCGACATCACCGGGGCACGCGCATGCGGGTACCGCGCTGCCTACGTCAACCGTTATAACCTGCCCAACGAAGCATCGCCCTACCAACCGGACTTTGAGGTGGACAATTTCCACCAGCTTGCCGCGCAGATGCTCGACTGATTGGTTGGGCTGATTGCTGATGGCCGCCAACGCCAGCACTGCACGCAGATTCACCACTTTTTCAGCTTTACGCCATCGGGATTTCCGCTGGTTTATTCTCAATATCGGAGTGCAGTCCTTTGGCCAGGGCATCCAGTTCCTGGGAATTGGCTGGCTAATCCTCGACATCACCGGGCGGAAAACCGACCTCGGCCTGGCCGTAACCGTTTTCGGCGTGGCCAATCTGTTTTTCACGTTCGTAGGCGGGGTCCTCACTGACCGCGTGGAACGGCGTCTATATCTCATGGCCTGCGTGTTCGGGATTGGCTCCGTCACCGTCGCGCTGGGAGTGTTGGCTGTTTTAAATCTGGCGGTTATGTGGCACGTTTACGTAGCCGTGTTCCTCATGGGTGGCATCAGCGCCATGCAGGCGCCCGCTCGTTTCGCCCTGGCCGCGGACCTGGTTCCTCGGGAAGAAATGATGACCGCCGTGGCGTTACACACCTCCACAAGCCAGATCGGAAACATGATTGGCCCTCTCATTGGGGGTTGGGTAATCCATCTCGCTGGCACTGGCTCCGCGATTATCCTTAACGGCGCTGCCGTGTTGCTGGGCATCGTATTTCTCCTGGCGATGTCCAAACGTCCTGTCACCGTGCGTACTGGCTCTTCCCCAATGGCCGACCTGATCGGCGGATTTTCCCACGCCATCCGAACGCCCATGGCGGCTGTTCTGATCATCATGGCGGCTTCCTTCGGCTTTTTCGGGATGGCCTACATGCAGGTGATCACCGGCTTCGCCCAGGAATTCCTCAATCTCAACGAGGTGCAAACCGGCGTCTTGATGACATTCCGGGGCGCTGGAGCTTTCCTCGGCTCCATCGTAGTAGCCAGCTGGGGCGATCGCCGGAGCAAGGGTATGTTGATGTACCTGGAGATCACCGTCTGCAGTCTCGGGCTAATCGCCATGGGGTGGATTCCCTGGTTCTGGGGAGCGTGTTTCATGGTTGCCCTGGTGGGTTCCACCAGTATTGGAGGCTTCTGGCCGGTGTCCAGCTCCATAATGCAGCTCACCACCACCCCAGAGATGCGCGGCCGCATGATGGCCCTGATGCAGTTCGCTCCGGTTTTCCACTTCCTCGGTGCATGGCCCCTGACCTGGCTGGCCCAACTATACGGCTGGTCGGTGGCCATCAGCGGCGCCGCCGCGGTATTGCTGGTGATATCGGTCGCCGGTTGGGTCTACCGCCCCATGGTGCGCCGCATGAATCAGGTGTAAGCCAATCACAGCAATCGCGCATTCCCGACGAAATTACGCGCGACGCGAACCGTCGCGGTTATTGCCTGTTTTGAGCAAAGTGTCGTATAGTACGCCAGAATAGAAATCTACTCTCATCACGAAGGAGCACACCCATGGTTAAACCGAAGCAAGTTGGCCACCTGGTAATCAATGTGTCAGACGTCGCTGCATCGACCAAGTTTTATACCGAGATTCTCGGTTTCAATATCGCGGTATCCCGACCCACTGCGACCTTCCTGACCTGCGGTGAGATTCACCACGACCTGGCTCTGTTCCAGGCTTCGGAGGACACCCTACCGTCCCGCAAAGGCAACATCGGGCTCAACCATTTCGCCGTCCAGGTGGACGACCTTGACTCGCTGCGCGACCTTTATCACACGCTGCAGGAACACGGCGTAGCCGTCGACCGCACCACCGATCACGGCATGACCGGAAGCGTTTACTTTGAAGACCCAGACGGCAACGGGATCGAGTTTTACTACGACAAGTTCGATAACGCGGCAGACGGTCTGGCCGAGATGCGGCGCGAGGGGCGTGAAAACAAGGTGCTAGTCCTCGACTAACAGTATCTTCTCGGCAACCAGTTGGGCGCCATCCCAATAAGGGGCGATCGCGTGTCGCCCCTTAATCTTTGCCAGCATTGGACGAGAGATAACGAACGGCCCCGGTGCTTTCGCAACCGGGGCGCATTGTAGATTCAGCACCGTTAACCTGGATTAATTGGCCGTCGGTTCTTCGTCATCTCGTTGCGATTGGTCAAACTGGCCAAGAATGTCGGCCAGCGTTCCTTCCAGCCCAGGATCCAATGCCACTGGTTCCACGAACTGTTGGAACTGGTACTCGTTGCGCACGCGCTCGATATACCGCCGAGCTTCTTCGTTGCGATCGGCTACCCGGTCCAAAGATTCCTGCAAACGCGATGCTTCTTCCTCGTAGCGGGGCCGCAGATCTGCCAGGTCGATGTCAAGCGAGTACAACGCACGCAACCGACGCATTATGTCGTAAAACGCGCGGTGGTCGGTGGTGATTCCCAACTGCCCACCGCTGCTCCCGCTAAACGGGAACATCGGCACCATTGCACCAATCCGCACCATCTCGACCTCGGGGTGCTGGTAGTGTGCCAGGCTGACCAAAGCCATACCAATCGTAGGGCCCTGCCGCTGGGACGACCCATAGCTGGAGAACAACATTGCGTGTTCCCGTAACGTCTCCGCCATGGAAGCCTTGCTGTACACGCACGATATGCGGCGTTCCAATTCAGGCGGAGCCGGCCCGTTGTAGCCTTCAACGGCGGCGATTTTCGGGCTGCCCAAGGTTTCCACCGCTTCAAAGAATGCCTGTCCGTACAAGTCAATCCGATACCAAGGTTCAATCCCCAGGAAGATGACCACGCCATCGCCAGCGTCCCAAAAGGCGTTTTCCCACCGCATGGGCTGACTCGGCAATCCGTCTTCAAACGCGGCGCGCGGCCGGTACGTGTCATGAGTGCCGGCCACCTGAAAGGGGAAACACATTCGGGAGATTTCTTCCGACATCGCGCCAACCCGGCGCGCCGACAGTTTGTCGATGAGCCAGCGCGGCATCCCACTCGAAATGTTTCCGCCGTCAGACCACTGGCGCCGCCAGCCAGCGATGAGCACCCTGGCCTGGGGTGTTTCGTCCAGTGAAATCAGCGGTTCCGCCATGACCTTCCCCTTGTATCGCTCAGCTAAATGAGCTGCGCCGGCGTAAAGATTCCCTCCATGTCGTCCGCGGTGGCCGGGCTCTTGGGTGCCTGACCCAGCTGGTCGTCCATGTACCAGTAAACCTGCTTCAGATGGTGGGTGCTGTGGCTCAGGATGATGTTGAGCAGTTCCAGGACAGTAACTTCACCGCCGTAATGCGCCGGCACCACCCGGTCAAACCCTTCGGTGTCTCCACTGTTCAGGAAGTCCGTAACACCCTCGGCCACCTGCCCCGCATACTCGGCGATTTCGGACGGCGTCACCCGGTGCGACACGCTCGCCTTGCAGGCTCGCATATCTTCGGTGCTCATCGACCCACGCGTGCGGCTCGTATAGGCCAACTCGGGGAAGGACACAATGTGCAGCAGTGTGTCGCGGAGTAGTTCGGGCCGCCATTGCACGGGCTTGGCCAGCTGCTCCTCGGTCAATTCCAGGGTAGCGCGGGCTGCGGCGCCCAGAATCAGCTGGTATTTTTCAGCCAGCCAGACGGTGCGCCCCGACAGGTCAATGGGCGCGTCTTCCAGACCCAAAGCCGGGATCAGCTTCTTGGGGTAATAGCCAATGATAACTTCGGTTCCATCTATGATGGTTACCGGAGCGGACAACACGCCGCGCGATTTTAAATCCTCGCGGGCGGCATCATCGGTTAGCAGATCGTGGTGCTCATACTGAACACCGTTGGAGGCCAGAAATTCTTCCAGCGTCCGGCAGCTGAATCAACCAGGGTTGGTGTAGACGTGAACTTCCCGTGTTTGCGTGGTCATCTTGTCTCTCCTGAAAAGGTGTCGTGTGCAGTAAGCACGCCCGCACCAAGAATCGTCGTCGTCAGACTACGTGAATTTACTCGCCGGCACGGAACCAGTCCGACTTGCGCTCAGCAATCATAATTGTCGTGCAGTTGGTGTTGGCGCGAATGCAATCGGGCATTACCGAGGCGTCGGCCACGTGCAGATTCTCCAGGCCATGCACGCGACAATGCTGATCGACCACCGCCATGGGGTCGTCGGCGTTTCCAATTTTGCAGGTGCCCGAGATATGCTGGGAGGTGCTGACCACTTGTTTGAGCCAGTCATTCAGCGCTTCGTCGCTGGCCAGGTCAGCCGGCGTGGGATCGAGTAGCTCGTCGGCCACGTCCCGGTAGTGCTCGCTTTCCAGAAGATTAACACAAACCCGTACCGCCTCCCGCATCCGCGCAAGGTCGAATTCTTCCTGGAAGTAGTTGTAGTTTAGCACTGGCTGTTCTTGCGGGTCGGTGCTCGCCAGTCTCAAGTGCCCGGAGCCGATGGCCAGCTCCAGGATACACGTGAAACGTATACCCTCCGCCTCCAGAGGGTCGCCAGCTATGGGCGACGAGAATGACGATTGCATAATCTGGATATCATTGCGCAGGTGACTTCCCGACGCTGTGTAGCGCAGGCACACCTGCGTGCGCGGCGCCTGTGCGTCCAGCGGGAAATCGTCTTTCACCTTCACCGGCACACGAATGTTGGGATGGTCGCGCAGGTTCTGACCCACGCCCGGCAACTCATGCACTACCGGAAGTCCCATCTCACGCAGATGGTCGGCTGGCCCCACTCCGGACAGCAGCAGCAGTTGCGGCGAACCGATAGCGCCTGAACTGAGGATGATGTCCTCACCTTCAACGGTAAAAACATCGCCTCCGCTTTCAACTTCAACACCCACTGCCTTGTTGCCTTCGAAAACAATACGGCGGCAGGTTACGTTGGGGCGGATGGTCAGATTGAGCCGATGGCGCGCCTCTCGCAGGTAGGTGATGGAAGTGCTCATGCGCACGCCGTTGGGGTTGTTCATCGGCACCGGGCCGACGCCACCCGAATCTGGATGGTTCATGTCCGGGTCGTGAGGGTGCCCGGCTTCGCGGCAGGCACTCCAAAATGCGACCTGCGCCGGCAGCCAGTCTTCCTGCTTGTGCCGACGTACCGGGATGGGGCCGGTGTTGCCGTGAAAGTCGTCCGAAATATCGGTATCGGTCTCGAGTTTCCGGAAGTAGGGCAGGCAATCGGTGAACTTCCACTCGTCGTTACCCAGCGCGGCCCAAGCGTCGTAGTCTTCCGGCAACCCACGCAGAAGCACCTGGCCGTTGATGGCAGACGAACCACCAACCACACGACCGCGTGGTACCGGCATCCGCTCTTCCTGCCCGGGGTTTTGCGCCCAGAACGTCCAGTTGTGCGGAGCGTCAACAGCGGAAGCTGTCTGATCGTAACCATACTTCAGGTCGTCTGGGTAAAGCTCAAAATCGGGGTAATCCGGCCCCGCTTCGAGCACCAGCACCGACCGGTCGGGATCTTCACTGAGACGCGTGGCCATCGTGCACCCGGCAGAGCCGGCGCCAATGATGATTACGTCATATTTCATCGCCAAAAGCCTCCGAAAGAATCACTGATTTTTGTGTGCCAAAATCCGTCCGGCTACTGCTACTGGAGCCGTCGTGGCCCCGCTCCCGCCGAACTGTTCGTCCGTCGATAATATGTTGCCCAATCATAGCGGCTGCAACAATCGCCGGCAAGCGCATTGAGTCTCGACGCGCTGAGTGTGCCCAACCAATCTCATGCGTACCCACTTTGTCATTGCGAGCGCAGCGTGGCAATCTCGGCGCCGTAGCAACGGCGGTTCGCCGACGCGTGTTCAACCTCATCGAGATTCCCGCTCGTCCTGAGCCTGTCGAAGGACGCTCGCAATGACAGATTAAAGTGGGTAAGCTCGACCCCACCCACCGCGTTGACATCTGGATGAACGCGCCAATATGCTGCCCCGCGATGCAACGCTACCTTCGAACCATCGTCCGCCGATATATCGGGCGCCTGAGTGGTGCCCCGGAGACGTACACACGATGCAACATGAGCGAATACGCCGTATCGAGTCCTACGGCAACGCTTACCAAAAGTTAATGGCCGGGCTGCAGCAGTTCCCCACCGAATTGTGGGATTACCGCGATGAGCATGGTTGCTGGAGCATTCGTGAGCATCTGGTACACATTGCCGACAGTGAGGCCAACAGTTACATCCGGTGTCGACGGCTCATCGCCGAGCCCGGTGAGCAGTTGATGGCATACGATGAGAACGCCTGGAGCCGGTCCCTGTTCTATTCGGATCAGGGCGTAGACGACGCCCTGGCGCTATTCCGTCTGCTGCGTAGTCAAACTTATGCCCTGATACGATCCTTGCCCGACGACGCCTGGAGCAACACGTGCCACCATCCCGAAAACGGGGATATGTCCCTGGATGATTGGCTGGAAGTGTATGAATCTCACATACCGGAACACCTGCAATTCATGCAGGAAAACTACGAGGCTTGGCAAAACAGCCGCTGAATATTTCAGTCGCGCTACGACCCACTTTGTAACAGTTCAGGGTTGAGGGGAAGATAGGAGTTGGCGGCAGGCGACGATGGGGTTCATACCGCGGGCGCGCCAGGTACCGAACAAGGAGGCCAGGGTTATCTTGCTGTTGCTGCCCCGTTGCGACCGGGTGCGGCCGCTGACCTTATGGTTGATGACTAGGTGGCGCAAACTCCGTTCGGCGGCGTTGTTGTCCGGCGGCACGTCCGGTTCGGCCACCAAGATGAAGAGTTCCTTGATATGGCGCTTGATGCGTCGGCACAGTCGGGAGGGTGGGACAGACGGGTCGTTGAGGAAAGGCTGACAGATGGCGAGCAGTCGTCGTTCCAGAGCCAATTGGGCGGCGCGCCGTCGCTTGGCCTGGGGATGGGTGCAAGCTTTGGCCTGGGTATAGAGTCGGTGGAGGGGGTCCGCCCAGCGCGCCGATTGTTCATCATATTGTTCATCATGAGGGTAGAGGGTGCGCAGGTCGTGGCTGTCGCGCCGCAGGTGAGCCCAGCAGCGCTGCTGGGGGCTGTCGTAGTGGTGGTAGGCGGCATTAGAAATCGCTGACCAGCACGCCGGAGAATGAGTCGCCCAGGGCCGCAGCCACGATTGCCTTGCGCGGCCCCGACGCCGGAAGTAGCGCTCGGTGGGGGTGCTGAAGGTCCACACGTAGCCGTTGCTGCCGTCTTCGCGCCAGCCGGTTTCGTCGGCGTGGACCACTGGGCTGGCGCGGATGCGGTCCAGCAGCTCGGCCACCGCCGGTTGGGCCTGGTGCGCGGTCTGATGGATGGCGTTTACTATGGCGCCTACACTGAGGTGCAGCTGGTGGACGGTGCGGAGATACCATTGGATGCTGCGGATGGGCAACCGGCCTGCTTCCCGCAGGGTGGTGATGAGACTGATTACGATGAGACTGATTACGTTGCTGCCGAGACGCTGCCGACCCATGACCACGCCGTCCAGTTCCGCCTGGGGCAGCCGGCGTTGCTGACACACTGGGCAGGTTCGGGCGATGTAGACGTGCTCGGTAACTTGCGCCGGAACCAGGGGCAACTCGATGACTTCGCGGGTGAGCTGGATCCAGCCACCGGACAACTGGGTTCCGCAATCGGGGCAGTTTTCCACCACATGCTCCACCCGATGGGTGGGCGTCAAGCGCGGGCGGGCGAAACCGTGACGCCGTTGCTTGCTGGGTTCTTGCTGCGCCGGTGGCTTCCGGCCCGATTTCGTCTTGAGGCCAGGCATTCGGGACGGGCCGCCCGGTTAGATCTGACCTTCCAGCTCGGCAATACGCCGCTCGCACCGCTCAATCACCCTCCGCTGCTCCAGAACGGTGGCCGGCAACTCGGCGATGACCGAGATGAGAACATCGTGGTCGGCGGCGGTCAGGTCAATCTCGGTATCCACTCCCCTTATATGACATAACCACCTCCCATCGTGCCAGCACCCGGCAAACCACCTGCGGCCAATTCACCTCTCCAAGTCTGAACTGTTACCCCACTTTGGCCTGCTAACAGTCGCCGGCCACCGACGCCCGGAAGCACGTTGGTACCGAGCGGCAGGGCAATCGCGTCTTAATGATAATTTTTAGAATTATGCTAATGTTGTCCGATTCGATAAAACGAGAGAGGGCAACGGACCATGGCAGAATCGCATCATGTATCGGTCCTGGATCATTTCGCTGATCTGGACGACCCCAGGGTGGAACGCACCCGACGCCACAAACTGGTGGACATCATCGCCATCGCCATTTGCGCCATCATCTGCGGAGCCGATTCCTGGGTGCATGTGGAGCTCTTCGGCAGGAGCAAGCTGGAATGGTTCCAAACCTTTCTGGAGCTACCCGGGGGGATTCCCTCCCATGACACCTTCGGCGATGTTTTTGCCCGTCTGGACCCAGAGCAGTTCCAGAGTTGCTTCATGGCCTGGACCCAAGCCATCGCTGAGTTGCTGCCCGAGGAGGTGGTGGCCATTGACGGGAAGACGGCCCGGCGTTCTCACGACTGCGCGGGTGGCAAGGGAGCCATGCATCTGGTCAGCGCTTGGGCCACGCAGAACACCCTGACTTTAGGTCAGGTCAGGACGGCGGAGAAGTCCAATGAGATCACCGCCATTCCCCAACTGCTGGACTTGCTGGATCTGCAAGGCTGCATCGTGACCATTGACGCCATGGGCTGCCAGCGGGAGATTGCCCAGCAGATCGTGGACGGCGGGGCCGATTACGTGCTGGCGGTGAAGGAGAATCAAGGACAACTCCACGAGGGCATCCGAGACCTGTTCGAGGGGGCGGAAGCATTGGGCTTTGACGGGGTGCCCTACGACTACTCCCAGACCGTGAACAAGGGACACGGACGGGTGGAACGGCGGGAATGCTGGACCATCACCGAGACGGATTGCCTGGACTACCATCAACAGTAGAGTCCCAGGAAGTGGTGTAAGAGTTAGGCGGTTGGCAAAACGCTGACCACCGCGTCATCCTTGATCGGAAATGCCAAACCCAACCAAGGAGAACGACGGTGGTCAAGCAAAGAATGGATCTTTTGGAATTGTTACGCAAGCGTGGTATGGACGGAGACGTGGACTTGCTGCGGGAAGCACTGCGGGTCCTGGTGGACGGCATCATGGACGCCGAGGTTTCCGCCCAGATCGGCGCCCAGCACGGCGAACGCAGCCCGGAGCGGGTCACCTACCGCAATGGCTACCGCAACCGCACCTGGGACACCCGGGTGGGCACCATGGAGTTGCACATTCCCAAGCTGCGGGAAGGCAGCTACTTCCCCAGCCTGCTGGAACCGCGGCGGCGCAGCGAGAAAGCCCTGCTGGCCGTCATCCAGCAAGCCTACCCTTCGGCAGGCTCAGGACAGGCGTGGAGGGCGTGTCCACTCGGCGGGTGGACGATCTGATCAAGGCCCTGGGTTGCGACGGCATCTCCAGCAGCCAGGTGTCGCGCATCTGCGAGCAACTGGACGAAGTGGTGGAGAGTTTCCTGGGTCGGCCCCTGGACGGTGGTCCCTACCCCTACGTGTGGCTGGACGGCCTGACCCAGAAGGTTCGGGAGGGCGGTCGCATCGTCAACGTCTGCGTGGTGGTGGCGACGGGGGTCAATGCCGAAGGGCAGCGTGAGATCCTGGGTATGGACGTGGGCGCCAGCGAGGACGGCGCGTTCTGGCTGGCCTTCCTGCGGTCGCTAACCGCTCGGGGCCTCAGCGGGGTGGAGCTGGTAACCTCCGATGCTCACCAGGGGCTGAAGAACGCCATCGCCGCGGTGTTCACTGGGGCCAGCTGGCAGCGCTGCCGCACCCACTTCATGGCCAACCTGCTCACCCGAGTGCCCAAGCGTGCCCAACCCGGCGTGGCCACCCAGGACATTCTCGCATGGTCCGCACCATCTACCAGCAACTGTCTCCCGCCGAGGTCCACGGCCAATTGGACCGAGTGGTGGAACAACTCCGGGAGCCCTTTCCCCAGGTGGCCGAACTGCTGGCGGATGCCGCGCCGGACATCCTGGCCTTCACGGCCTTCCCAGTGGCCCACTGGCAGAAGCTGTGGTCCAACAACCCGCAGGAACGGCTGAACCGGGAGATAAGGCGCCGCACTGACGTGGTGGGCATCTTCCCCAACCGGCTATCGGCGCGGCGCCTGGTGGGCGCGGTGCTGGCCGAGCAACACGACGAATGGGCCGAAGCCCGCCGCTACCTCACCATCCCCAACGCCGCCGGCAACGAGGCACTGCCGACGCCCAATATGCTGGACGCAGCGGCCTGATCAACATCAAAAGGGATGACGCGCTTTTACACTACTTGACGGGACACTACCACATCAACCCCCACGGGCAATGGCCCCAACTGAAGGCCGCCATCAAAGTGGTCGGCCATCGTGAGACCGCAGCCGGCGCTATCAGTCAACCTCGCTACTACATCAGCAGCCGGGCGGCCCCAGCAGGACAACTGCTGGCTGCCGTCAGGAGCCATTGGAGCATCGAGAACTCACTGCATTGGACTTTGGATGTAACCTTTCGAGAAGACCAGTGCCGAGTGCGCAAGGCCCACGGACCACAGAACCTGGCCACCCTGCGTCAGATCTCCCACAACCTGCTGAAAAACGAGCACACCCTGAAAGTGGGCATCCAAGGCAAACGCCTCAACGCCGGTTGGCGTGAAGACTACCTGCTAAAAGTACTCCTCGGATAAGACGCGATTGCCCTGTCCCGAGCGGCTGTAGTTCGCCAAGCGCGCACAATTGCGCTATACTCGGGCCACTCTACAATCAGACTGGGCGACGCAACATTTCGGAGTACAATTGGCCTGTTCCGACTGAAAGCGCTTGTCGCCTCAAACCCGCCATACAGGAGAATTACCATGCAGTTTGGACTCCTTTACGAATGTCAGCGTCCCTTCCAGGGCACTGAGATTGATTGGAACGCGCTGTACAAAGAAACCCTCGAACAGTGTGAACTCGCCGATCAGGTGGGATTCAACAACCTGTGGTTCGTTGAGCACCACTTCCTGACCGGCTTCTCCGGTTCACCGGCGCAAGACGCCATTTTCGGCGCCCTGAGCCGCATCACCAAGCAGATTCGTATCGGCTACGGCGTCTGCATCCTGCCCTACCACCATCCGGTGCGTGTCGCCGAGCGGGTGGCGTTGCTGGATCAGTTAACTGACGGTCGCATTGAGCTGGGAACCGGCCGCTCCAATGCCTATGAACAGACCGGCCTGGGCATTGACCCTCGCGATACCCGCAGCCTGTGGGAAGAATCCATCAGCATGATCCCCAAGATCTGGACTTCCGATGAGTACGAGTACGAGGGGAAGCACTGGAGCGTTCCCAAGCGACGGGTTTTGCCCAAGCCGTTGCAGAAACCCCATCCCCGTATGTACCTCGCCTGCACGTCGGAGGACAGTTTCCGCTTGGCCGCCCAAAAGGGCATCGGCGTGCTTTCGTCGGCGTCTTACGCGGTGGAAGTCCTGAAGGAAAAGGTCCAGATTTACCGCGATTCCCTCAAGGACTCCGAGCCAGTTGGCGAATTCATCACCGAGTTTTGGGGCAACAACGTCCACGCGTTCTGCGACGACGACGACCAGTACGCCAAGGACCTGGCCGCCGAGTCCATGAAGACCTTCTTTGGGCCGGACAAGCCCTACATCGCTGACCGAATCGGCGCCTACGAAGAATTGCTAGAAGCCTGGGGCGGTGTACCGGATCACCTGCAGGCTGACTTCGGACGCTGGTTGCGTCAGTCCGACGAAGAGCATCAGCAGTTGGCCCAGGATGTTGGCCTGTCTCTCGACGCTGGCCCCGGCGCAGCTCGCGCCGCGATCGCCCAGCTGGACGGCAACACGCTGTCCGATCGGGGCGTCATCATCGCGGGCAACCCCGAATCCTGCATCAAAACCTGTCAGATGTACGAGGACATCGGCGTCGACCAGGTCATGCTCATCATGCAGACCGAGACGATCCCCCATGACAAGGTGATGGCCTCCATCGAGAAGTTCGGCAAGGAAGTCATCCCCGCTTTCCAGGGCAACGGAAACGGAGCCCGGTAGTCGCAACAACGCCGGCGCACTATTGCGCCAACCTGTATCGACGGTAAAGTAGGGGCGGGTTTGAAACCTGCCCCTATCTTCATGCGCTCCTGGAGGGATGCACCAGATGACCACGCAATCGGACCGTCAGGCCCTCAAATTCAACGTCCGCATCAACCAGCATCGGTACAGCTACGCAGACCTGCTTCGGGTGTGGGTGGAGGCCGACCGCCTCGGTTACTATTCGGCCAGCCTGTACGACTTGCTGAACGCAGACGCCCTGGAATGCTGGACGACGTTGACCGCGTTGCTGGCGCAAACCCAACGCCTGCGCGCCGTGCCGATGGTGCTATCCAACCCCTACCGGCACCCGGCACTGCTGGCCAAGATGGCGGCAACGCTGGACGTCATCAGCGGCGGGCGCATTACGCTGGGCATCGGAGCCGGCGGCAGCCGACGGGATGCGCTCGCCAGCGGCCTGCATTTCCCGTCCACCAGGGTGCGATGCGAAATGGTTGAGGAGGCGGTTGACCTGATCCGGATGTTGTGGACGGAACCATCGGTTGACTTTCGAGGACAGTTTTACAGCGTCGCCGGCGCCTCGGTGCAGCCCAAGCCTGGCCAAACGCCCGCGCCTCCGATACTGGTGGGCGGTCACGGCGAGCGTTACGTGCTGCCCACCGTGGGGCGCATCGCCGACATCTGCAACATCGGTTCCAACAACACGGTGGCCGAGCACCAGCAGCGGCAGAGCATCGTCAATCAGGCCGCCGAAGCAGCTGGACGTAACCCGGAAGACATCGAAATCACCCACAACTCGCGGGTCGTGGTGGCACCAACCCAGCACGAATTCGACCAGTTGGTGGTGCATTTGGCCGAACAGGCCGGCATGACCACAGCGCAATACACTTCAAACGCGCTGACCAATACCATCTCCGGCACGCCAGAACAATGCGCGGAACGCATCTCAGAGTACACCGCAGCCGGCATTCACTACTTCTTCGTAATTTTCCCCGATTTCGTAGCTTCAGAAACGCTGGAACTGTTCGCGCACGAAGTGATGAGCAAGTTCAACACGGCGCCCGGGCCGGCTGCTGGTTGAATCCCCCGCTACTGTGCGACTGTTGCCGCACGTTGGGACGGTGATGGCCGCGGGGGACCGGCCCGCAGCACGAGCGCCGTTCCCATCGCGCTCGCCACGCCGGTTACTATGACCAGTGAATTGACGACTGTGTCCGGCAGGTTCCCTCGCAGCATGATAGTTATCATGATTACGGGTATCACGGCTCCCAGGAAACCGGCTAAACTCGCCAGTGTTGCAAAATTCCTCCGGCCAAAATACACACCGTATACGGCTAGGCTCGGCGCCTGCCCGCCGCCCGACGCGACCGCGCCCACCGCCAACGCTGCAATGAGCACCACGGCGTTTTCACCCACCATGAACAGGACAATCCCCGGAATCTGTAACAACGCGAATCCGGCAATCGCAAACCGTATCGGTATTCGGTCTCCAATCATCCCGCCACCAATGATGGAAACGGTTGAAACCAGGGTCACCAGGGAAAACGGAATGGCCAACGGATACCGAGGAATGCCACCCAGAGTACTCGAAACAAACACCGCCACGGATGGAGCTAAGACGGCCATTGTCGCGATGCCGTTTCCCGCGGTTATGTACCAGAACACCCGGCTCTTCATTGCTTCCCCCAGGGTAAACTCCGGCAGAGTAAACTCCGGCGCTTCCGGGAGCCTCTGGGCCGTTGTTAACCCAACTTGTCCCACTTCCCCACCGAGTGTCTCACCGTCCGGTCTTTGGCCGACATCCTCCGGGCGGTCGCGTAACAGCTTCGGCACTGCTGACGCCAACGCCAAGCCTGCCAGACCGGCCAACCGGGGGCACGATTACGAGTCTCGGTGTATCTCTCACGTATGCAGTCACCAACCCGATTGAGTTCCAAATCAATAGGAAAAAATCCCGCTTCCACGCGACAGCACGTCCAATTCCCTGACCAACTGACCTGCGAACGCTCCGCTTACCGCCCGGCACACGGCCCCGATCGCTACCAGCCACCAACCGTAAAATTGCCGGCGCCCCGACTCAACAAGGTTCGACCCGATTCGACCAAACCACGGCATCAATCTGCACCCACCATAGTTGCCGCATGTTGGGATGGCGACGGCTTGGGCGGACCGGCCAGGATCAACAGAACGCATCCAAACACGCCGGTGGCAATTATGGCCGCCAACAACAGCGGCAGATTCGCCGAAGCACTGTAGGCCCACAACGCCAACGCAGTACCTGGTCCTGGTCTGCTCAAAAGGGTCAAAAGCAACACCGAAATCGCTGTGACAGTCGCAAAATTCCGCCGACCAAAATAAAACCCCCGAATGGCGATGCTCAACGGCAGCAGCGCACCGCCGCCAAACCCCATTACCGCCGCCCCAACCAATAACATCGCTGGGGACTCTGACAATAAAAGGACGCCGCCGCCCGCCAGTTGCACCGCAAGAAAGCCAGCGGTCGCAAAACGTATCGGTATCCGGTCTCCCACCAGCCCCCCGACGAGGATGGCTACCGTCGTGGCAGCCGTTCCTGCGCCATCGGCTAACCCGCCGGAGGATCTCGTAAGACCTCGCTGGGCGGCCAATTGCAATTGGACCGTATACAGGCTGTACGCCGCCGATCCGAAAAGAGCTTGACCACCCGTGATTAGCCAATAGTTACGCGACCTTATCGCTTCCCACCAGGTGAAATCCGGTTGCGGTGATGCCAACAATTGGGGATTCCGGGTAACGCTTTCAGACGAAATCGGCTCTTCCACCCTATCACCCAACGCACCACGTTCGATCGGGCTGTTTCGCACGAAAACGGAAACTGGTCCGATGACGGCCCATGCAACCAATCCTGCGACTACGACCCCCACGTCCGCCCATCCGAGAGCCACCAACTTTGCGTCCACCGGGCTTGCCAGCAGACGCGCCACCGACGAACCCAGCAACACGGCAGCGATCGCCGTCGCCTTTCGCCTCTGGAACCAGTTGTTCAGCAACGTGTAAACGGGCAACCAAATCCCGATCGCCATCGCCAGATTCAGCGCCACCAGGGCTACGTACCAGGCCCCAGGAAAACGTGCCTGGCTCGAGATCAAAAAACCGAGCCCCAACAACGCCAATCCGACTTGCAACATCCGACGCGGGCCGAAACGGTCCACACCTGCTCCACCTGCGATAGCAAGCAACAGGGCAGCAAATGACGCGCCGGACCAGAAGTACGCGAAGAGCAAATGACCCTCGGGCCTGAACTCCTCCCGCGTAAGCCAGTTCCTTACGATCTCTGGCAACCCGGAGCCGTTGCCACCGATAGCGACAATTACCGCCCCGATCGCTACCAGCCACCACCCGTAGAAAAGGCCGCTGCGCGGCCTGAATCTATGCAACACGGTTCCGTTTGGACGCCAACTCAGTCGTCGGCCGGCGTAGTGGCTCCGCTGGTTACCAACCTCTGCACGTCCGCCCGGCGGCGTTGGGATGGCGACAGGCGTGGATTCCCCATCATCAGGAACATTACCGACCCCACGGCGCTTACTGCCGCTATCGTGGCCAAAGGCAGCGTGTAGCTGCCGGTGATGTATTCCTGCATCCACGCAACATATGGCACCACCGCGATGAACATGATGTTCATTGGTATCATCGAGATTCCGGTTATCCTCGCAAAATTGCTGCGCCCGAAATACACGCCCCGTATCGCCGTCGTCAGTGGCGTTCTGCCGCCAAACCCGATGCCCATCAAGATGGTGAACAGGTAGAACATCGGCAGGGTTTCGGCTATCACCAGAATGACCATGGCGATGGATTGCAGAAGGGAGAAGGCGAAGATGGCCAAACGGATGGGTATGCGATCTCCGATTATACCTCCCACCAGTATGAATGCCGTCGATACGGCAGTCTGCACCGAAATCACCGTCCCTATTTGCCCCAGCGAAAAGCCACGCTCCACCATCAGCAGCCCCAGATAGAACATCACGCTGATAATGATGATGGATGAGCTGGAGTGGCCCATGGTGATTAGCCAGAAAGCCCGCGTCCTGACGGCCTCCTGCCACGTGTAGTCCGGCGCCACAGTCCCCCCATTGGCCGAATGGCGCGGTCCCGCGCCCACTGCATTGGCCGGGTCAACCCCGTCCGGGTGTTGGCCGTAGTCCTCGGGGCGGTTCCGAACCACCAACGACAGGGGAACTGACGCCACCAGCCCGATCGCGCCCACCACCAACGCCGTATTCTGCCACCCTAGACGTCCCGGTATCTCCATCGCGGTCTTGGTGTCCCACCCCATCGTCCATGCCATCAGCGGCACGATTACCACCCCACCCAGCCCGAAACCCAGCATGGGTATTGACATCGCCGTGGAACGGCGCAGACGGAACCAGTTGTTCAGCGCCGTATTGGCCGGCAGCCAGGAACCCAAACCGGCCCCCAGACTGACTACTACAAATGACAGGTAGAATGTCCAGAGGTTCGTGGTCCGGCTGAACAGGAAAAACCCCACGGCAAAAATTGCCAGGCCGATGACCACCATCTTGCGCGGCCCCAGCTTGTCCACACCCCAACCGGCAATCGGCCCCATCACCGTGCCTTCCACACGGGTCAGTGTGAAGGCCCAGGACAACTGTAAAGGCGTCCAGCCGAAACTCTGCGACAATACCGGCAGCCACAGCGACAGCGCCTGAAACAGCGGCACCGTCCCAATTACCATGATGACCGCGCCAATGACGGCTAACCACCAACCGTAAAACAGGCCCCGGGCCAGCCTAACGGGGTGGGCAAGGTCGCGCGCTTGCAACAATCGACGCTCCTGTCAGGTTCCGATAAACGTCAGAATAGTAACCTGATTTCGCAAAACAACGCCCTCATTATACTTCTATGCGCCAATTTATGCACGTTTCCGATATGTTGGCACACGTGATATCAAAACCCTTGCCTTATCGACAGGGGTTCAGTTCATCGGTGATATCTAGCCCGGGACTCGATTCTCACGGGGCGCCGACTGACGTCCCATCCTCGTATAAATGGCAGGATGTGAAATGGCCCGGGGAATATTCTTTCAGCGTTGGCGCGTTTACAGAGCACCGGTCCATTACGAACGGACAGCGGGGATGGAAGGCGCAGCCCGAAGGCGGGTTCAACGGCGACGGCACCTCTCCAGACAGCACAATCTCCTCGCGCTGCTGTCGCGGATGGGCCGGCAGAGAAGCCGAGATCAGCGCCCGCGTGTAGGGATGCTGCGGGTTGGTGAACAGCTCGAACGGCGGCGATTCTTTGACAATTTTCCCCAGGTACATTACGCCAACAAGGTGGCTCATGTACCTGACGGTAGCCAGGTTGTGGGCAATCAGCAGATAGCTCAGATTATAGTTGGCTTGCGGTTCCTTGAGCAGGTTCAAAATCTGCGCCCTGATGGAAACATCCAGCGCCGACACTGGCTCATCCAGCACAATCAGCCTGTGCCGAGTGGACAAAGCGCGAGCGATGGCAATTCGCTGACGCTGTCCGCCGCTGAACTCGTGGGGATACCGCTCGGCATGGAAGGGATGCAAACCGACCACGTTCAACAGATCCTGCACCTGCGAACGCACCATCGACCGACTCAACCGCTGGTGGGTAGTCAAGGGTTCGGAGATGATCTGGTCGACGCGCATCCGAGGGTTCAGGGAACTCCAGGGATCCTGAAATACGGCCTGCACCGAAGCTTTGAAGTTGCGCCGTTCCGCACCGGTAAAGTGGTTCATCGGCCGGCTGTCAAAGTAGATGCTGCCGGCGGTGGGCTGATCGGCCATCAGAACCATACGGCTGGTGGTGGTCTTGCCGCAGCCCGATTCGCCCACCAGGCTATAAGTCTGGCCAGGTGCAATGCTGATGGAGATCCCATCAACCGCCTTGACCGTCCCGGTGCGCCGCCGCAACACATTGCCTTTATACACGGGAAAATGGCGGGTGATGCCTTCCAAACGTACCAACGGCGCGTCGGTCATGGTGCTGTCGGAGGCGTTGCGTGTCGCCGCACTAACCATTATTCAGCCCTCCAGCAACGGGATGTGTGGCCGGGGGCAACCACGAACTCCGGCGGGTAGACCTCGCATCGCTCGTAGGCATGGGGGCAACGAGGAGCGAAGGCGCAGCCAACTGGCAACGCGTCCAGCGAGGGTGGTTGACCCTCAATGGAAGGCAACGTATCTACGTCGATGTCCAGGTCGGGCACCGATTGCAGCAATGCTTCCGTATTAGGGGTGCGCCGGATAGTCAAACATATCCTCAACGCTGGATTGTTCTACGATCCGTCCGGCGTACATTACGGCTACCCGGTCGCACATCCGCGCCACGATACCGAAGTCGTGGGTTATGAAGATGATTGCCGCGCCAGTTTGTTCCTGAATGTCCTTGAGCAGACGCAGGTATTGCAGCTGGATCGTTGCATCAAGGGAAGTGGTGGGCTCGTCAGCAATCAGGAGGTTTGGCGCGCGGGCTATGGAGATTGCCCCGACGACCCGCTGCCGCATTCCTCCGCTCATCTGGTGGGGATAGTTGTCCAACCGGTCTTCTGGCGCCGGGATGTGCACGTTCGCCAGGAGTTGTGCAGCCCGCTGGCGCAGCGATCGTTTTGGTTCGAGGTATTCCAGTTGTAACGTTTCGGTCAGTTGGTCGCCCACGGTAAAGACGGGGTTGAGCGAGGTCAAAGGATCTTGCATAACCATGGAGATGCCGGAACCGCGTATGTCCCGCATCTCGCCTTTGCTTTTTTCCAGCAGGTTCTCACCAAGATATTCGATACTGCCGCCCACGATTTTGCCCGGGTGTGGCACCATGCCCAATATCGACCAGGCCGTCATGCTCTTGCCCGAGCCCGACTCACCAACTATGCCGAGGGTCTCGCCCTGCCGCAGCTCGAAATTGATTCCGTCCACCGCCTTCACCACGCCGGTGCGGGTGAAGAAGTGAGTTTGAAGGTCCTGTATCTTCAGGATAACGTCTTTCGTCATTCAGTACACGCCAGCGGTGGTTACCGTGCTCGCCGCAACTTTGGATCCCGGCAATCGGGTAGCTGATCGCCAAAAAATCGAAGGCCAACACGATAACGTTGAACCGCGACCCGGTAAACCGGGACAGCCAAAGCACGTCGGGGATAACATCCCCTCCTTCGGTGCTTATTATACCCCACACCATAATGCCGGGGTCGCCGTTGACCGAACGACCTCACGCCAACCACAGACACAAAGCGGTGAGCGCACAGCTGGTGGGTTTTACCGTGTGACAACGCGACGTGGTTACCTGGCCCGTCGCAACCGCGGGTCGAGGTAGTCTCGCAGCCAGTCGCCAAAGAAGTTGAAGGCCATGACCACAATGGTGATGACGACCCCCGGGAACAGGGCAATCCACCAGGCTTGGGTCAGCAGTTTGCGTCCCTCCGCAATCATGATGCCCCACGCCGGGTCGCCGACTTTCAGTCCGAGCCCCAGGAATCTCAATGACGCCTCCAGTAGAATGACCTGGCCGACGGTAACGCTGGTCAGCACCATCAGCGTGTTGATGACGTTCGGGAAGAGATGCCGCCAGACGATCATTCCCGACGACACACCGTAGATTTGCGCCAAAGTGACAAAATCCCGGTCTCGCACCGACAACACCTCGCCCCGAATCATTCTGGCAAACCGGGCCCACTGTGTGGCGGCGATGGCAATCAATACGTTCCAAACCTCGGTGCCGAGATAAGTCACTATCAACAGAGCGACCAGAATGGAAGGGAACCCCAACACGGCGTCTGTCACTCGCATCAGGAAAGAGTCGATCCACCGGCCAGAGTAACCTGAAACCAGGCCAACCACCGTGCCCGCCACAATGGCGACCACCATCGAAGGCGCGGTTACCTGGAGCATGGTGCGCGCTCCGAAAATCAGCCGGCTGAGCACGTCCTTGCCCAACTTGTCAGTGCCGAGAATATGTTCGGCGTTGGTAAAGGGTGGTTCCAGCTTGTTGCGTACATCGTTGTCGCGGGGGTCGAAGGGAGAAATCAGATTGGCGAAGATGGCGCAAAACGCGATTATCAGCAATATGGAGATGGGAATCCAGGGCAGCCGAGCCTCTCGGAGGCGTTGCTGCACGCTGGGTTTCGCCCGTTCTCCTAAACCGAAGACAAGGTGGGACCTACATTGGTGGGGCGGAGAAAATCGGCTTGTGCGCTGCCGATTAGTTCATCCGCTTGTGCTTGCAGCATGGTCCGGCATCGTCGCTTGACTGCTTCGCGTCGACTGGACAGGCGGGTGAAAAAGTCGCCCACCTGCTCTTGCACTGCGGCCTTGGTGCCCAGGCACCGGTTGGCGGTCGCCTCCTGACGTGCCCAGCCCCAAATGGCCTCGTCAGCGTTGAAATCGGGACTGTAGCTGGGCAGATTCACCAGGTGCAGGTTCAAGCCGGGCGTGGTCAGATAAGCCCTTATTGCGTCGCCCCGATGGGCTGGCGAATTGTCCCAGATCACCGTCAGTGGTTCGGCATGTCGCGCCCGCAGTTGTCGCAGGAAGGCAGCCGAGGTGGCGGAGTTGCTGTTGCCCTCCAGTTCCATCACCTCCACCTCACCGGTCTCCAGACACACCGCCGAGTAGTAGCTGACTTTCTCCCCGCGGCGTGGGCTGGTAGAGTCCACCAGCGCCGGCTCTCCTTTCAATACCCACTTGCCGCGCAGATCGGCATCCGCCCGAAAGTGGGCCTCGTCGGCAAAGAATATCTTGGCACCACTGCGTCGGGCCGACGCAGTCAGCGCGGCGTACTCCACCACGAAGGCTTCCCGCCGTACCGGGTCCGCCTTGACCAACCGCTTCTTGGGGCGTTTCAGCACAAACCCCAACCGGTGCAGATAGTTCAGGCAACTGCTCCGGCTCAGCGACAACCCGAAGTGGTCCGACACAAATTGCCGCACCGCCTTCCAGTTCCAGTTGGATAGGTCGATGCCGGCTTGCGATGGCGACCCCGGCACCGCCGCCTTCAATTCGGCCTGCTGATCCCCGCTCAGCGCGGGGGGGAACCTCCCGACTGCTCAAAAGACAGCGCCCTCGGACCGCCTTCCGCAAATGCCGTGGTCCATTGGCCAATGGTGTGGGCATCCCTGTCCAACGCCCGGGGGCTACCGCCGCGGCCGTCCAACCCTGCGCCAGCAACCATAGCGCGTGCCAGCGTTCCCGCTCCCGTGGCGTCGGCGCCCGGTACATCCGTCGCCGCGCCTCAGCCTCATCGATCCGCCACCGCTCCAACAGCGCCCCCATCTCATCCATGCCCAACAGCAACCCCCACCATGATTTGCTCACCGACTAACTCAACCGCCCTCATTCTAACCAATGCTGATGTGGGTTTCACCTTGGCTTCGGTTTAGGACCAATGCGGCATTGTCAGCAGCCAAAATCGTCCTCCGGGTCCGGTTAGTTCAGTCGCACGCGCGGGTCGGCATAGCCATAGAGAATGTCCACCACCAGCGCCGTCAAAATATACGCCGCTCCGGAGACCATAATCGCCCCGAGAACTTGCGGATAGTTGTTGGATAGCACGCCATCCAGCAGCATCAACCCGACGCCGGGCCAGGCGAACACCACCTCCACAACCACCGAGCCATTGAGCAGACCGGCCATGCTGATACCGCCGAAGGTTATCACCGGAATCAGCGCGTTGCGGGCGGCGTGTTTCCAGATGACCGCGCGGTTGCCCATTCCCTTCACCTGAGCGAATTTCACATAGTCGGTGTCCAGCACTTCCAGCATCGCCGACCGGGCCAGGCGCATGATGGCGGCGATAATCGCCAGCGCCAGCACGGAAGCCGGCAAAATCAGGTGGCGAATCATATTGGGAATCTGCGACCATTCCGGCAGCCATCCCTGGGTATCTCCGCGACCGTAAGCGGGCAGCCAACCCCAGTAACCGGCCAACAGGATGATGAGCATGATGGCGATCCAAAACTGCGGCACCGCCATGCCGAAGATAGCAAATGCCTTGCAACACCGGTCCAGCAGGGTATCGCGCTTGACCGCCGAAATGATTCCCAGCGGGACGCCGATACCCACCGCCAACACCATTCCCGCCAGCGCCAGGTGCACGGTGGCCGGTATGCGTTCGGCCAATATTTGTTGCACTGGACGGCGTTCGGTAAAGGAGTTGCCGAAGTCCAGGAACACTGCTTTGCTCAGAAAGGACCAATACTGGACAATGAAAGGTTTGTCCAGGCCCAGGCGCGCCCGCTGCTCCAGGTAAACGCTCTCGTCGTGTTCTGCCGAGATGGGCAGGAGGAAACGGGCCGGATCGCCGGAGAGGTGGACGCTGCCAAATACCACAAAACTCAGGGCGATGAGGGTCACCAGACCCTCAAGAAGTCGCCTTCCGATGTAGCCGGTCATCGCTTATCAGTCCGCAAGTAGTTAGTTGGCTGTCAGGGGTTCGGTGTCAGGAAAGGGTAGACGTAATTCGCCTCAGCGGGAAACCACGTTGCGTGGTCCCGCCGAGGCGCAGGTTTGATACCTTGCTGGTCATGGCGCCTATTTTAGCGTCAACGTCCAGATGGCGGTTACGTAAGGCACCAGGCTCCACGGCTGGTAACCAGCCACTTCGGAGCTGAGTCCCCACGGCACGTTGGTGTTGAAACCGTCTCCCCAATAGGCCTGGTCGTACAGGTAGGCATACATATCATTGTATGACTGCTGACGAGTGGCCGCGTTGAGGTCGGAGAGGCCCTTCTCCACCACCGGGGTGGTGCTGCTGGCCCAGGGTTCCTTCGTCGGATCATCGATGGCGCGCCAAGCAATGGCCGAGTTGAGGAATCCGCCCTGTGCGATGGAAGTTCCGTCGTAACGTGCTTCGTTGGTGCGAACCAGCACGTCGCCCGGGTACTCCCGGTTGTTCCAGGCCTGCCTCGTGGCGGCGGCATCGCCGACTACGACATCGATGTCCCAGCCCAAACCTTCTTCCCAGAAGTCGTGATACAGCTGGGCTAGTTCAGGCAACGCGGGCAGGTCGCCGGCTTCCCAGGTGTAGATGGTGAACGAGATCTGCTCACCGTTAGCGTCGGTCCCATCGCTGCCATCCGCACCACCAAACCCGATGGACTGCAGCAGCTCACGAGCTTTGGCAACGTCGTAGGCGCGCGGCCTCAGGTTCTCACCCCATCCCAACGAATTCGGGGTAACGTGGGACCAACTGTTGGCGTTGACTGCTTCAGGGGTGTAGAGGCCGTTGACGATATCGTCTTTGTTCAGGGCGTGTTCAGCGGCCTGGCGGGCCTGCTTGTGGAAGCACCACAGAGCCTCGTTCCAGCAGTCCACGTAAACCACCCAGTTGTAGGACGATTCATTTTGCCAGGCGATGGAGGCGCCTTCGATATCGGCAATCTGCGGTTGCAGCTCGATGTCGGCTTCAATCAGCTGAGCCTGACCGTCGCGCAAGGCAGCCACGCGGGCCTGACCGTCCGGGAGGACCTCCAGGTCGAGCGTATCGAATGTTACGCGGCGGTCTTCGTCGAACCCGTTTTCGGGAGTCCAGAAGAAATCTTCAAACCACTCGAAGGAATACTTCTGCTTGAGGATAGAGTCGGTTACGCGCATGGCGCCGATGCCTATGGGGTCTTCTTCGTAACCTTCGAATCCCTTGGCGCCGGTGCGCGCACGCATCGCCGCTTCGGGGACGATCATGGGGTCGGCGCCCTGGGCGTTTTCCGACCAGTTGAACGCGAAGTCCAGGCGCACCGTGTTGAACGTAACCGACACCTGGTCATCCGCCGGGCCTTTGTTCACGACGTCAACCAGCCGAGCGAACGCAACGTCCCGGGGTTCGTAGTATTCCGATGCCAGCAGAGTGTCCGATTCGGCGCCCATACGACTGTCCAGGTTGAAGAACACATCATCCCGAGTAATGATGCTGCCGTCATGGGCCTTGATGAACCCCTCGTTTACGGTAAAGGTCCAAACCTTGCCGTCTTCGCTGGCCGACCAGTCTTTGGCGACCGCCGGGGTCAGCTCGCTGCCGCCTTTGCCACCGACCAGCGCCACCTGGAACATCCGTTGGAATTTGAGGTCTTCGCCTTCGGTGAGGAAGGGATCAAATTTGCCGTTGCCCAGGTTGGTAACCAGCACCGTCACGTGGCCGCCGGCTTCTTCAGTCATCGCCGGCGCGTCCGTGGCTTCCGGAACGGCGGTGGCCGCGTCGCCACTGGTTGAGTCAGTTACCGGAGCGGGTTGTTCAGACGTGCTGCAGGCAACCGCGCCAATAAGTCCCGCCGCCAGGCCCAGGGCCAGCAGCAGTCTGATATTCAACAATCGTTTCAATCCCATTTTTTGAACTGTCCTCCTCAGGTAAAATTGGCAACGTTCAATCCTGAATTGACGCGCCAACGGGTTATGAATAGGTTAGGATCAATACGCCGATAGCAGAATTTTGTCAACATCGTGCTACGAAATCGGCTCACGCTATGCACGTTAACCCTTATTTGTTGCGGCATAATATCGTCGGAACGATTCCTACCTTAGAATGGTTTCGAAAACATTGACTGGCCGACAAATCGCACCGCCTTCGGAACCGATTGGACAACTGATTATGTTTACCTCCACCAGATTGCTTTACATCGCCAGCGGTAACTGTTCAGATTTGAGGGGAAGTGAGCAGTTGGCGGCAGGCGGCGAGGGGGTTCAGGCCTCGTGCGCGCCAGGTGCCGAAGACCGATGCCAGCGTCATCTTGCTCTCGGTACCACGTTCCGACCGGGTGCCCCCGCTGACCTTGCGGCTGATAACCACATGGCGCAGGCTGCGCTCGGCGGGGTTGTTGTCCGACGGCACGTCCGGTTCGGCCACGAAGACGAAGAGTTCCTTGATGTGGCGCTCGATGCGCCGGCACAGCCGGCCCTGCAGAGCTAGCGGGTCAGCCAGGAAGGGCTGGCAGATGACCAGCAGCTGCCGCTCCCAGGCCAGTTGAGCGGTGCGCCGTCGTCGTGCCTGAGGATGGGTGAAAGACCTGGCCTCGACATAGAGCTGATGGACTGCCGCGGCCCACTGGGCCAGCGCGGTGTCCTTGGGGTAGAGCGCCACCAGGTCGTGGATGTCCCGCAACAGGTGGGCCCAGCACCGTTGCTTGGGGCCATCGTAATGGTGGTAGGCGGCGTAGAAATCGCTGACCAGCACTCCGGAGAACGACTCGCTCAGCGCCTCGTCCACCACCGCCTTGCCCCGACCCCGCCGCAGGAAGTAGCGCTCGGTGGGGGTGCTGAAAGTCCAGACGTAACCGTTGTTCCCATTCTGGCGCCAGCCGGTTTCGTCGGCGTGGACCACTGGGCTGGCGCGGATGCGGTCCACAATCCCAGCCACCGCTGGTTGGGCCTGTTGCGCGGTCTGGTGAATGGCGCTCACGATGGCCCCCACGCTGAGGCGCAGCTGATGGACGGTGCGCAGATACCACTGGATGCTGCGGATCGGCAGCCGCCCTTCTTCCCGTAGCGTGGCGATGCGGCTGATCAGGTTGACGCCCAGGCGTTGGCGCCCCAGTGCCACGCCGTCCAGTTGTGCTGGGGGTATGCAGCGGCGTCGACACGCTGGGCAGGTCCTGGCGATGAAGACATGCTCGGTGACTTGCACCGGAACCACCGGCAACTCGATGACTTCCCGGGTGCGCTGGACCCAGCCGCCAGTCAGGTGCGTCCCGCAATCGGGACAGCTCTCCACCACGTGCTCCACCCGATGGGTCGGTGTCATGCGCCGGCGGGCGAAGCCGTGGCGTCGCTGCTTGCTGGGCTGCTGCTGCGCTGGCGGCGGGCGGCCCGAACTGGACTTGAGGCCGGGCATTCGGGGCGGGCCGCCCGGTTTCGCCTGGCCTTCCAGTTCGGCAACCCGCCGCTCCAACCGCTCAATCACCCGCTGCTGTTCCAGAACGGTGGCCTGTAGTTGGGCGATGATGGCGATGAGAACATCGCGACTGGCGGTGGTCAGGTCACTCTCAGTATCCACTCCCTCTATATGACATAACCACCGCCACCCGTGCCAGCGTCTGGCAGCCCGCCTTCGGCCAATTTACTTCACCAAGTCTGAACTGTTACCTCGCCTTCGGCCAATTCACCTCACCAAGTCTGAACTGTTACAGCCAGCGCCGCTGTTTGCGGAATTGCTGCGGGCGGCTATGTCGCCTGGGCGATCGTCTCGCGCTACGGCTTCGTGGCTGGGCTCAACGACCGCGCCCAGCTCGACACCGACATTCTGGTCGTTTTGTGCGCGGCGGGTGCGCTGCTGGCCTTCCCGCTGGGCGCCGCCGTTGGCTTGTTCGGCGCCTGGGTGGGCAATCGCGTCGTAGACAACGTGCGGCGGTCGCGCAGAACAGCGGACGACTCCGGGAACATTTCCTGGGTGACGCGCCGGAGTTCCGACGACGGGTAGCCGCGGATACCGCCAAGTTACCAATCTACCCAGCGGGCTCACCGACCGGCAAAATGACGTTATGTATAATGTCGGTGAAATGAGACGATAGATCATCGACCCGCTGCCCATTAAAAGGAGCCTTCCGATGCCGCAATTCGTGCGTGTATACACCGGCCCTGACGGTCAGTCTCGGCTTGAGCCTTATGATCCGCCATTCGAGGATTTCCTTGACACTGAAGGGGCCTATGGTCGTGGCACCCCATTGCAGCCGACGACAGGGATGACGATTCGCATCTCCCCGCCCGACTATTTTCTGGATTTTCATTGCGCCCCGCGCCGGCAATACACGGTTACGCTTTCCGGGTATGGTGAAATCGGCCTGGGTGACGGCAGCACCTATCGCGTGGGGCCCGGCGACGTGCTGCTCGCTGAAGACCTGACCGGGCAGGGACATACCACCCGCGTGGTGGGCGGCGAAGAACGAGTGTACCTGGTTATCCCGCTGCCAGACTAACCGCTCGCTTCCTCCCCGGGTGACCCGTCCCGGCGACCCGTAATCGCCGAGCCGCCACGGCAACTCCCCAACGCCTACCGCTCCGCCTCTACCCCTCGCGGTGGGGGCGGTATTTTTACGGATGGTGGGCGCTGACAGCGGCGGGGGGCAAAGGATTTCTGGGTTTCGGAGCCGTTATACCGGGATTCCTTGTTATTGCAATACCCATCCGCAACGCGCTGGATGGCAACTCGGCGCAATTCGCCGGGGACTTCAGATCGGTGGGGAATCGGGTCAGTGTTGGAACCCACACATATGTGAGGCCGGGGATGTAATGGCGGTGGGGAGTTACCTTTGTGTCAGGGTTCTCTGGCACTGGGTGAGCATTCATGATTGCAGTCGTTGGGGGTTGATTCGTGAGTATGGACAGGCGTCTGCAATCCAACTATATTGTCGGCAACTTCAGCAGCAATTTGTGATCGACGCAATCAGGCTGGAGCCGGAGGATACGATGGCAACCGATCCAAACGCAGCCCAAGATCCTGCCGGCGCCGACGCCCGTATCGGGATGCGAATCGAGCAGGTGCTCATTGGCCCGCCGCATGAAGGCGACACCGGCGATGGCATCGTGCTGCGAACCACTCGCGGGGACATCGCCGCCATCCAGCACGCCGCGCCCGATTCTACACAAGCAGTCATCTTTGTCTGTGGTGCGCGTGGTGGCTTTGGTGGGCCCGCCTCCGGACTGTACGCGGAACTGGCCCAGGAACTTACTGGGAACGGCATAACGTCATTGCGGATGGATTACCGGTATCCCAACGACATCCAGGAATGCGCCCTGGATTTGCTGGCCGGAGTAAACTATCTGCGCGCCAGTGGATACGGCCCGGCGGTTGTGGTGGGCCATTCTTTCGGCGGCGCAGTGGTCATAGCGGGAGCCAGCATCAGCGACCACATCGCAGGTGTGGTTTCCCTATCGCCCCAAACCTACGGCGCCCAGGGCGCTGGCCTGTTGTCGCCGGTGCCGCTGCTCGTGGTGCACGGCCGAGCCGACACGCGCCTGCCGTTCTCCTGCGCGGTGGCCATCCACGATTTGGCCAAAGAACCCAAGGAACTGGTGCTGTACGATGACGCAGAGCATCGCCTGGACGAATGTCGGGTGGAGCTGGGCAACCTGCTGCGCGAGTGGATACCGGCTCAGTTGTCGGCGAGCGCAGTGGCCTGATGCACGGTTGACAGCATGAGCCTAATCGACCGAATTGGTTACGACGGCGGCGCCACCCGTCTTGAAGACTCGCTGGCAACCGCCGCCGAGCACGGGTTCCACTACCTAGACTTTTCAGCGGACACGGGGCCGAATCGGGTGGACAACTGGCCGGACGACCGGCTGCGGGCGGTTCGAACGCTGATGGACAGCAACGAAATCACGGTAACCGTCCACACCGCCTCTGCCGTGAACATCGCTGAATTTGCGCCCTACATGAGCGACGCCGCCGATGCCTACCTGCGGGGCAACATCGACCTGGCCCACCGTATCACCGCGCACGGCGTGGTGGTGCACGGTGGAATGCACTTCAGTTCGGCCTTCGACGCCCGAATGGACGCCGCCCGCGAACGCCTGCTGCGCGCTACCGATTACGCCGAGAACAACGGCGTTTCCCTTTTCTTCGAAAACCTCAACCGAGAACCCGACGCTGCCGAAGTCCACTACTTGGGCCACGACGTTGCAGAATGCCGCTATTTCTTCGACGCGATCCCGTCCCCGAGCTTCGGTTGGGCCTTCACGGTGAATCATGCCAACCTGGTGCCCGAAGGCGTTGACGGCTTCATTGACGCTTTTGGAGTCAGTCGCATCGGCGAAGTGCGGTTGGCGGACAACACGGGCGAAGTTGAGATTCACCTGCCGCCCGGCCAGGGCAATATCGATTTTGAGGCGATGTTCCGGCGAGTGGAATCAGCTGGGTATACAGGGTTCTACACGATGGCGTTCGGTTCGCTGGACGACAAACTGGCCGCCCGCGAGCTGTTCGCCGCGTACCAGCTGTAAGGTAACCGTCCGTCCGGTTGCCTCCGGCATTCTTTCATGGCTATTGCGCCGGCCGACGTTGTTATCATCGGCGGCGGCATCGTCGGATGCGCCACGGCGTATGAACTGGCCAGGCGCGGGCTACGTCCGGTCATAATCGAACGCGACTCCATAGGGAGTCACGCATCCGGGTTTGCCTTTGGCGAACTGCTCCCCTGGTGGGGTCGCGGCATACCGGGACCGTTATTCGATTTTGGACGTCGCTGTCTCGAGCTACATGATGAACTGCATCCTACGTTGAATGCGTCAACCGGCATCAACACCGGGTACCGGTTGACCGATGCGGTATCGGTGGCGCTGAGCGATGCCGACCGGAGCAACCTGCAGCAACGCCATGATTGGCTCCGGGAACAGGGCGCGCCGGTCAAATGGCTGGATGGGCCGGCGCTGCGTTCGATCGAGCCCCGCATCGCGCCCGACATCGACGACGCCCTGTACATCGGCTCCGTGGGCGTACTTGAAGCCTATCGCTACCTGTTGGCAATGGCGCAGGCCGCGGAGGGGGTAGGGGCGACCGTGCGTCACGGGAACGCCGTCGGGGTCAGAGTAGCTGGAAACGAAGCAGTCGCCGTTTTATTGGAGAGGGAGTCCGTCCCTTGCGGGGCCGTGGTCATCGCCGCCGGGCCGTGGTCGGGCGATGCCGCAGATTGGCTGGGCGCGAGCGTGCCCATCCGTCCGCTCAAGGGTCAGATTGTGCGACTGCAGATGAGTGGCCCGGCGCTGTCCACGTACATCGGGTGGCGCGATTACTATGCCATTACCAAAGGCGACGGCTTGCTGTGGGCCGGCAGCACCGAGGAAGACGTGGGGTTCGACGAAAACCTCACCACCGCTGGCCGCAATGATATTTTGATCAAACTGAGCCGGGTGATACCCGATTTGGCGGATGCTGGCATTGAGGGCCAAACCGCCTGCCTGCGTCCCCTGACATCCGACGGGCTGCCCATCATCGGGCGGGCGCCCAACCTCGCGAATGTTTACCTGGCCACGGGTACGGGTCGTAGTGGGTTGTTGCTCGCGCCGGGTATTGGTTCCGCAATAGCCGACCTTATCGTCGACGACGCCACCGACTGGGACATTACGCCCTTCTCGCCAGGACGGTTCGCCGGAACCGACGGTTAGACCGTCCCGGCGGCATAGGGTTTCAGCGCGGCGTAAATAATATCGTTGATGGGTGTTGGGGATCCTGACGCTTCGCCGGCGCGCACCACCGCCCCGTTCAGGGCTTCCAGTTCCAGCGGCCGGCCCGACATCAGGTCATCGTGCATGGACGCCCGCATCGCGCTTTTAGCCGATTCCATGTAGGCCAGCGTGCTCTCCACCACGTCGGGCGCCAGGTCAACGCCCGATGCGCGGCCGGCGGTTTCCATCTCGCGCATACACCCGCTGAAGATTTTGCGCCATTCGGGTCGGGGCCATAAATCGCGCACAAACTCGCGTGCCAACGAAGTTACTCCGGCCATGGTCGCGATGAATAAAAACTTGGTCCAAAGAGTTACTGCGATGTCGTCAGAGGCATCCGCTGGCACGCCCGCATCGCGAAACGCCGCGCAGATTTCGGCGGCGCGTTGACCGTGGGTGGTAGGACTGTTCCGCACGCCACCGGTAACGATTCGCACCACCGCTCCGCCCTGACGGACCGCTCCGGGCCCAAGTCGACAGGCCTCGATGTAGGCAGCGCCGGGCAGCACGACCGCGTCAGGGAACCGGTCAACCACGGGCAGGTACGAATCAATGCCATTTTGCAATGAGAGCACGGCGGTGTCATGCCCGATCATCGGCGCCATTGCGGGCACCGCCTCCACGTTGTGGTAGGTTTTAGTGGTCAGCAACACGAGGTCGACCGGGCCCACTTCCTCGGGGCGGTCGGTGGCTTCGCAGCGCACTACGAATTCACCGCAGGGCAATCGCGTTATAGATTGGTAGACTTGGCCAGGCATGCGAGTCCAGTGATATGAAGGGGAGAGGGGAGGAGTGATGAGAGAGGGGAAGGGCGCGTCCATTATGGATTATTTCGGGACGTTGGAGGACCCCAGGATCGACCGGTGCAAGCGGCACCAGCTGCTGGACATCATTGCCATTGCCATCTGCGCCGTCATCTGCGGCGCCGACTCCTGGGTCTACATCGAATTGTTCGGCAAGAGCAAGCTGGAATGGTTCCAGACCTTCCTGGAACTGCCCCACGGCATCCCGTCCCACGACACCTTCGGCGACGTCTTCTCCCGGCTGGACCCGGAGCAGTTCCAGCAGTGCTTCATGGCCTGGACCCAGGCGGTGTCCGACCTGATCCCCGGGGAAGTGGTGGCCATCGACGGCAAGACGGTACGGCGTTCCCACGACCGCAATGTGGGCCAGCGGGCCATCCACCTGGTCAGCGCCTGGGCCTCGGCCAACACGCTGACCCTGGGGCAGGTGAAGACCGCGGAGAAGTCCAACGAAATCACCGCGATCCCCCAGTTGCTGCCAATGCTGGAACTGAAGGGGTGCATCGTCACCATCGACGCCATGGGCTGCCAGCAGGAGATCGCCCAGGGGATTCTGGACCGGGGAGCCGGCTACGTGCTGGCGCTGAAGGAGAACCAAGGTCAACTGTATGAAGACGTGCGGGACCGGTTCGAGGGAGCGGAGGAGTTCGGCTTCGGGGGAGTGCCCCATGACTACGCCACCACCCTGAACAAAGACCACGGAAGGATAGAACGTCGGGAGTGCTGGACAATCAGCGACCCATCTTGCCTGGAGTACCTGAGCACCGGGCAGGACTGGCCCGGCCTGCGCTCGGTGGTCAAGGTGGTGGGCCGCCGGGAGACGCCGGCAGGGACCACGGTGCAGCCCCGGTACTACATCAGCAGCCTGGATGCCCTGGCGGAGCGACTGCTGAAGGTGGTGCGCACTCACTGGAGCATCGAGAACTCCTTGCACTGGAGCCTGGACGTGACTTTCGGGGAAGACCATTGCCGGATCCGCAAGGACCACGCTCCGCAGAACCTGGCCACGCTGCGGCAGGTTTCGCACAATCTGCTCAAGAACGAAACGAGCCTGAAGGTGGGCATCCAGGGGGAACGCCTCCAGGCCGGCTGGAAGGAGGACTACCTGCTAAAAGTCCTACGCAGCTAAAACGCGATTGCCCTGGAATTCGCCGGCCTCGGTTTGCATTCTGAGGCCGTTACTACGGATGGCGGCCAGGTGTTCGCCGCGAGCGATCATCGTAACGTCGTGTCCCCCGCCTGCCAGCATCCCGCCGAAATAACCACCGATGCTGCCGGCGCCCATAACTCCCACTTTCATCTACGCATACTCCTCTAAGCACACTCCGCGGCGGTTCTGCTCACGACAAGGCCATTGACCTGGCGGAAACGATAACCCATCCGGGCGTGCCGGAGCAACGCTGCCGGAAGGCATCCGGCGGTCCAGGTGTGTGGACACGCCAGGGCCGTTCAATTGTCTACCCTCATCTGGTAGTCGGTTATAGATGTGGGTACGCTGCACCGTTGCTAGCAGTGACGGAGACGTAGTTGTTCCAGTTCATGGAATATCCGTCTGCGGGGTCTTTGGGTCGTCAACCCTTGTGGGAATTGTGGCGAGGGCGAATACGATCTACGGGCCGCCCGATTACGAGTTGCGCTAGAAGCGTTTGAAGTAAGAGTAAATCACAAAGGAGGGAAATGAAGAGGTCATATTGGGAAAGAGGCCGCGTCGTAGTCGTGGGGTCGCTGGTACTACTCCTGTTACTGGGTGTGGCATGTGGGCCTACGGCACCGGCCGGCGATACCGGGAACGAGGAGAAAACACCGCTTGCGCCAACTCCCATCGTATCCCCTGATGCGCTGGACGATAAGGCGGACGAGGAGCAGAAACCCACAGCGGTGCCGCCGCCTACTCAAAAACCGGACGAGCGTACCAAACCCGCTCCGACACGGGACATCGGAGACCCTGCGAGCCCGACCGTCCATCCTGAAGCTGATCCGACCCAGGTCCAACCGGATTTATCGGAAGGCGCGAACTCCGGTTTGCCTCATCCGCAGGGTTTGGACGGCTGTCGCGTCATGAACGTATTCGCAATTCCATACGACGAATTCCAATATCAACCGTGGTGCATGACAGCCATGATGGAGGATGTGGCAAACGTCTGTCGGGGAGCCGGAGATGGCACTGAGGACGAGAAGAGGTGTGCCCGGTCTAAACCAAAGACAAGGTGGGACCTACATTGGTGGGGCGGAGAAAATCGGCTTGTGCGCTGCCGATTAGTTCATCCGCTTGTGCTTGCAGCATGGTCCGGCATCGTCGCTTGACTGCTTCGCGTCGACTGGACAGGCGGGTGAAAAAGTCGCCCACCTGCTCTTGCACTGCGGCCTTGGTGCCCAGGCACCGGTTGGCGGTCGCCTCCTGACGTGCCCAGCCCCAAATGGCCTCGTCAGCGTTGAAATCGGGACTGTAGCTGGGCAGATTCACCAGGTGCAGGTTCAAGCCGGGCGTGGTCAGATAAGCCCTTATTGCGTCGCCCCGATGGGCTGGCGAATTGTCCCAGATCACCGTCAGTGGTTCGGCATGTCGCGCCCGCAGTTGTCGCAGGAAGGCAGCCGAGGTGGCGGAGTTGCTGTTGCCCTCCAGTTCCATCACCTCCACCTCACCGGTCTCCAGACACACCGCCGAGTAGTAGCTGACTTTCTCCCCGCGGCGTGGGCTGGTAGAGTCCACCAGCGCCGGCTCTCCTTTCAATACCCACTTGCCCCGCAGATCGGCATCCGCCCGAAAGTGGGCCTCGTCGGCAAAGAATATCTTGGCACCACTGCGTCGGGCCGACGCAGTCAGCGCGGCGTACTCCACCACGAAGGCTTCCCGCCGTACCGGGTCCGCCTTGACCAACCGCTTCTTGGGGCGTTTCAGCACAAACCCCAACCGGTGCAGATAGTTCAGGCAACTGCTCCGGCTCAGCGACAACCCGAAGTGGTCCGACACAAATTGCCGCACCGCCTTCCAGTTCCAGTTGGATAGGTCGATGCCGGCTTGCGATGGCGACCCCGGCACCGCCGCCTTCAATTCGGCCTGCTGATCCCCGCTCAGCGCGGGGGGGAACCTCCCGACTGCTCAAAAGACAGCGCCCTCGGACCGCCTTCCGCAAATGCCGTGGTCCATTGGCCAATGGTGTGGGCATCCCTGTCCAACGCCCGGGCTACCGCCGCGGCCGTCCAACCCTGCGCCAGCAACCATAGCGCGTGCCAGCGTTCCCGCTCCCGTGGCGTCGGCGCCCGGTACATCCGTCGCCGCGCCTCAGCCTCATCGACCCGCCACCGCTCCAACAGCGCCCCCATCTCATCCATGCCCAACAGCAACCCCCACCATGATTTGCTCACCGACTAACTCAACCGCCCTCATTCTAACCAATGCTGATGTGGGTTTCACCTTGGCTTCGGTTTAGGTTGGCGGACGTACCCGCCTATTCTTTGCGTGAGGTGCTGGTGCCCTGTGCGGGTATTTCCGACGAAGACGACTTTGCCCAATGCAATGAGCAGTCTTTAGTGGACGCCGGCCAGCACTATACGAACCTGCGCAGCGTCTGGAATGACATCCTGATGGCGACGGTGGATGACGCCAACGTCAAGCACGCCTTCGCCGCGTTGGCCACGTGTGTCCGCGAAGCCGGGTACGACCCTCCCGATGGAGCGTCTCCGTTGCCGTGGCAGGAAAAGGACGAGACCAGGGGCGATGACGACGCGGTCCGGAAACGGTCCATCATCGACGACAACGCACGGTTGATGGCGATTGACCGGTGCCCGATCACCACGCGGTTCTACGAGGCCCAAAAGGACAAGTGGTTATCCGAGATCCACCGTCTGGCGGCATCGGACCCCGACAGTGTGGAGCCGTTCCTGATGGAAGGGATGGACGATGTGTTGACCGAACCGGGGGTACCTCCATTTCTGACCATTCGCCAATTTGAAACCAACAGGTGAGCAGAGCCATGAGATACAGACTTGCAACTCTAGTAATACAACGACGGGTTGTTGTGGCGCTTCGGAAACGCTTCGTAATGCGGGTCTGCTGCAATAGCTGGCGGGTGCAAATCTAAGAAGGGAACGGCTTGGGCATCAGAGGTCGCACCTTAAATGCGTCGTTGTAATACTAGCAGGGCAATTCGTTGGGTGCCTCAGTGAATGACCCTGCGCCCACCTCCTGACCCTTGCGCGTGGTGGGAGGTGTGGGTATCCTTACTCCACCATATCGGATACTAACCAGAAGATTTTTCGGGAGAATATTGAGATGACCCAGCCAGCCCCGGCCATCACCCCGCCGGCGCCGCAACCGGAGTCTGATTTCTATTGGGAAAAGTGCAAAGAAGGCGAGCTTTGGCTCCGCCGCTGCACCACCTGCAACCGTGCCTATTTCTACCCGCGAGACATTTGCCCATTCCCGGAATGCTTCTCCCGTGATACCGAGTGGATCCAGAGCAGCGGTCGCGGCACATTACACACGTTTGCCATCGTACATCGAGCCCCAACGCCCGCATTCCGCGACAAAGTGCCGTTTATCACCGCCGTCGTGGAGCTGGAAGAGGGTGCCCGAATCCCCACCCATCTGGTCGGCGTCGAGTTCCAAGAAGGCGAAATACGCCCCGATGCCGTGCAGTGTGGAATGGCAGTGGCCGTTGAATTTGAAGCACTGAACGACAACATCAGCCTGCCAATGTTCAGACCCGTCTGACCGGTGCTCCCGAAAACTTCGTGCTGCTTCGGCCCCTCTTGCGGTTTCGTGAGGGGCCGTTTTGCTGGCATCGCCGACGGTTCCGTAATATACTGCGCCCGAAACCAAGCCGTGTTATGTCTCTAACCCACCAACTCTAACCAACCGACTTTGCCAAGATCACACAAGGAGCAATCATGACGCAGCCAGCCGCCCGAACCGTAATGCAGGAAGTTTCTCCCAAACTGGCCGAATTGTCCGCCGACGTTTTGTTTGGAGATGTTTGGGAACGCCCCGAATTGTCGAAGCGCGATCGCAGCCTCATCACCGTGGCCACGCTGACCGCTCTCTACCGCACCGACCAGCTGCGGGGACACATTGGACGCGCCCTGGACAATGGCGTTACCCGTTCGGAAATTTCGGAAGTCATCGCACACATGGCGTTTTACGCTGGCTGGCCGGTGGCTGCCAATGCCGTTCGCGTCGCCAAAGAGGTGTTCGACGAGCGCGGCGTCTAACCGCCGAACAGCTCAATTCCATTCGCTCACACTGCTTGCCGGGCGATAATCGCCCGGCCGGTTTTAATCAGGAGGCCAACCGATGCCAAGGATGACGGGAGCGCGTTTCCTCGCCGAAACCCTCCGGGAATACGGTGTCACCCACGTTTTCTTCGTTCCAGCCATCATCCGCAGAGCCTTGATGGAAATGGAAGACGTGGGCATCAAGCGCATCATCAGTCATGGCGAGAAATCAGCTGCTTACATGGCCGATGCCTATGCCCGAGTCACCGGTAAACCGGGTCTCTGTTTCGCCCAATCGGTGGGCGCCGCCAACCTTGCCGCCGGTTTGCAGGATGCCTACCTGGGCGTGTCCCCCGTCATTGCCATTACGGGGCACCGCCCGCCGATGCACCGGCATCGTAACTCCTATCAGGAGATCGAGCATTCGCGCCCTTTCGCATCGGTTACCAAGTACAGCGCCGAGGTTGAATCGGTAGAGCAGTTGCCCCATCTGCTGCGTCAGGCGTTCCGCGAAGTAACCAGCGGCCAGACGCTACCCGCGCACCTCGATTTTTCCGGCATTTCTGGTGATGTCATTACGGACGGCGAAGCGGACATGGAGGTGGTGGTTGAAGACTCCTTCACCTCACGGCCGGCGTTCCGCCCGGAACCTGAGCCCGAGCGGGTCCGAGAGGCCGCCCGGCTGCTGTCCCAGGCTCAACGGCCAGTCATTGTGGCTGGCGGCGGAGTAACCTCGTCGAGGGCCGAGGCGGAGGTAGTGCGACTGGCCGAAATGATGAACATTCCGGTGGCCACCGCCCTCAATGCCAAAGGCTGCATACCGGAGAACCATCCGCTTTCCGTGGGCGTGGTGGGCAGCTATTCAAGGTGGTCGGCGAACCGGGTGGTTTCTGAAGCCGATCTAGTGCTCTTCATCGGCAGCCACACTGGCAGCCAGGTAACGCTGGACTGGCGTCTCCCGGCGGTTGGCACACCCGTCATTCAGATTGATATTGACGGCACTGAGCTGGGTAGGTCATACCCAGGAACCTATGGCTTGCAGGGCGACGCCCAGCGCACGTTACAACGGCTCATCGACGTGCTGGAACCGACCGGCGGGAACGCTGATTGGGTAGGACAAGCGCAGGAGCACGCCCAGAATTGGCGGAACGAAAACGAACCCCTGCTCAACTCGGACGCGGTTCCGATTCGCCCGGAGCGGCTCTGCCAGGAACTGACCAACTTCCTGCCCTCCGATGCAGTGTTGCTGGCCGATACGGGCCACGCCGGCATCTGGACCGGCAGCATGGTTGAACTGCAACATCCGGGCCAGTCGTTCCTGCGTGCCGCCGGCTCGTTGGGTTGGGGCTTGCCCGCTGCGCTGGGAGCCAAGTGTGGTGTACCCGACCGTCCGGTGGTCTGCTGGACGGGCGACGGCGGGATGTGGTACCACATCGGGGAATTGGAAACCGCGGTGCGCTACGGCATCAATGCGGTCATCGTCGTCCACAACAACGGGGGCCTGAATCAGGACCGCAGGGGTGACGAAGCGGCCTACGTCGGGCGTGAGGGTAACCCCGACGAGTTGTGGCGGTTCACCGACACCAACTTTGCCCAGATTGCCGAATCCATGGGGGCTCTGGGCATCCGTGTAACTGACCCCAACCAGATAAACTCTGCACTGGATCAGGCGGTCAGCGCCAATCGTCCGGCGGTGGTGGACATCGTCAGCGATGGCGACGTGACGGCGGAGCCTCCCTGGGGACCGTAGTTCTCCGGCAACGCGACAATGTCACCGGGCCGCTCGCTGCAAAAACTGGCGAGCGGCTTCATAATCGCGGGCCCCGCTGCGGCGGATGGGCGGCACCAGATAGCAGTCGTTGACTCCCACCGCGCGCAACCGCTCCCAAATTTCCAGCGCAATATCCACACCCGAACGGCCGGCGGCCAAGTCGTCGCGCACGTGCTGCGGCACACTGGCGAAGGATACTCCCTCCGCTTCCATCAACCCCACGCCATAGAACACCGGGACTGTGGCCAGATGCCCAGCCACCCGGTGGTAAGCGTCAGCGAAAAGTGTTACCCCTTCCGGGTCGAACACCGGTTGAGTAATGAGGAAATGCGCTCCCGCGGCGACTTTGCGAGCGGCAAGCTGCGCCTGCTGCATGATACCCAGTCCCAAGTCCACCGTGGCCCCGATGCAAAAGTCGGTGGGAGCGCGCAATTGGCGCTGGCGGTAGTCAACGCCGGCATTCAGGTCGCCTATTGCGGCAATCAAATCCGTGGGTCGGTAATCTTGGACGGCAACGGAGGCGGTGTCTGACGGGCCGAAAGGGTCTCCGGCCACCACGATGACATTTTCCAACGCCAGAACCTGGGCTCCCAGCAGCATCGATTGCAACGCCAGCCGGTTCATATCCCGCGTAGCCAGGGTGAAAATGGTTTGAACGTTGTGGCGGCTTTGCAGCGAGGCGGCCAATGCCACCGAGTTGACGCGAACCGCGCGCCCCGGGTTGTAGGCCACCGAGATGAAGTCAGCATCCGCCGGCGGTGAGGGAATGTCGCACGCGCGGCCGGATCGCGGCGGGGAGTAGTCGCAGATAAACGCCGGCCGACCGGTGGACGCGCTGCACAGCTCGTTTATCTTAACCATTGCGACGCGAACCGTTGCGACGCGTTAGCACCATCGCGACGCAACAACCCGGGGATGGCAAACGAAAATTAGCCGTCCAATTGCTGCAAGCACTCGCGGAACCGGTCGATGCTCAACTGCTCGGAGCGACCAACGTAGAACCGGATGCCCTGCACGAATTCCACCACGTCCCGCGGCAACATCAGCAGCTCATTACGAGGCTCGTTCAAATGATATAGGCCGTCTACGCCTTCTTCGAGACCCACGTAGAGGGCGTCCTCGATGAGGGCTTTTTCGCGGTCTTCCAATGACTTCCGCATTACCCACCGGCTGAACACAAAGGGCAGGTTGGTCCAGTTCATCCACTCTTCGCCAAGGTCAAACCGGTGAGCGATTCCCCTGATGCCACGCCGACGGCGCAACGCGCGGTTGCCGATGAGCAAGAAAGCGTCGAAGGACTCGTTGGGGCTGTTGACATCACCGGGGCGGGGAGCGAACTCACCGGGTTCCACACCGTATTTCTGGCGCAAAAGCACCTCGAGGAGGCGCGTGGCAGTAACGTCTTCGTCGGAAACGCCGATCGTTACGCCGCCCAGTTCTTCCAGCGTGCTTTGAGAATACAACAGCACGCTGTTGGCGCGGCTGACGGACGCGATGCAAAATCCGCTGACCGGTTCGAAATCTGCCTCCAGGCGGAACGCATCCGCGAGGTGGACCGGGCCGGCATCAAGATCTCCGTTGGCCAGGGCGTCTCCCAACTGACGGGGGGTGGTGACGCTCAGTTCCATGCCGCGGCGCTCCATATCGAAATAGAACGGTTCGGCTTCCAAATAAGGCACGCGGCCGACTCTAATGGGCATAAAACACAACCGTGCGAGGGTGCAAGTTAGTCGTTAGCGGAGCCAGGTTCGGGGTATCCGATTCGTGGTCGCAACGGTAAGATTGTAGGGCGGCCCGCATCGTCGGTCAAGAACCGACCGCGTCTCCGTTATCGTATTACGTTCACCAATCAGGCGCCCATTCCCGCGAGGCATTGTCCGTTGAAATTTTTACCTGCAGTTCCCGTGTTTTTGTTCCTGGCAGCGTGCGCGGTGATTTGGGCGGTGCCACCTGGCTTCGCGTCAGCCCAAAGCAATGTTTCGATAAATGAGCATGGCGTCGAGAATCAGTTCCCGGATGGTTTGCGGTTCCACATCTCTGCCAGCAGCGAGAGCCGGATTGAAGAAATCCGGGTCTACGTGCGGAAGCTGGGTCAGTCCAGCCGCAGCAGCTACCGCAGCGTGGAATTTGAGCCGGGGCAATCCATCTCTGGAGAGGTGTTATTCAGAAGCAAGACCGCCAACGAATACATCCCCACCGGCACGCACCTGTCCTACTATTTCCAAATTCTCACGGCAGACGGGGCCAGCACGGAAACCGCGCCGCAATCGGTTGTGTATCTGAACACCGGGCTTGACTGGCAAACCGCATCAGCAGGGCTGATCAACGTCTATTACTACCACCACAACGATCAGTCGGAAACTCGCGCCAACGCCGTGCTGAACGTAGCGGCGGGCACCTACGAATTCATGGCGCCGATCCTGGGGGTTGAGCTCACCGAACCGATGAGCATCGTAGTCTACTCAGATTACAACCACATGCTGGACGCCCTGCAACCGGCCTCACGAGTCGCGGCCCAACGGCTGCGGACACTGGGCAAAGCATTCACCAACGAGCGCACCCTGTTGGTGGATGGGTCATTGAGCAACATCCTGTCCACCGCAGCCCACGAATTCACGCACCTCCTGGTGGCCGATGCTGCCGGCTCTGCCTACACCGGCGTTGACTCCTGGTTGAACGAGGGTCTGGCAGTATATTCCGAGCGCGATCCGGACAGCGAATTCAACCGTTACATCGCCCGCGCAATCCAGCGCAACGATGTGCCACCGCTCACCGGACTGGCAACCTTCGCCGGTACTCCCGACGAGACCCTCCGCAACTACGGCCAGGGCTACTCGGTAGTCTCGTTCATGCTCGATACCTACGGCCCGAACGCGATGGCCGACCTGTTCGCCGTGCTGCGAACCCTACGCAGCACGGAAAAAGCCGTGGCAGCAGTTTACGAACTGACCATCCACGAACTCGACAACCAGTGGCGGCAATCAGTGGGGTTGCCGGTCGCGTCGCTGGCTACCCCGGCCCTGCCGCCCTTGCAAGTGCCCGCCACCAGCCGGCCCAATGGTGGTTCTCCAACGGCCATCCCCCCGGCGGCTAACGAGTCAGCGACGGCCACCCCGCCGCCGGTGGCACAGGTAGCGCCAACCTACACTTCACCGCCGCCAACCCTGACCACAACGGATCTTCCGACACCCGCCGCAGGGTGCTATGCTCCGGTGGAGGGTTCTCATTCCGGTATCGAGCTGTCAGCATTGGCGCTGCTCACGCTGCCGGTCGGGTTGGGTTCGCTTCTGGCAATCCGCCGCCGCCGGGAATAACGGCCAGCGCCAGTTGACCAAGCGTGCGGGGGGCGGTTTGACACGGCGTCCGCTACCGCATTACATTCGAGCTGCTCGATGCCGTATTCGGCGCGATTTGGTGAGCAAAACCGGAGGGATTGTCATGCGGGCGGTTTGGTATGAAGAAAACGGAGATGCGTCGGTTTTGCAGGTTGGGGAGATGCCCGACCCGGTACCCGGCCCCGGTGAAGTGCGCGTGCGAGTCGCCACATCCGGCGTGAACCCTTCGGACTGGAAGCGGCGTCAAGGATCCACTGCCCGGATCAACTTCCCCAGAATCATCCCCAATCAGGATGGAGCCGGGATTATCGAACAGGTGGGCGACGGGGTTCCCGCCAGCCGCATCGGTGAACGGGTGTGGCTGTACCAGTCGCAAATTGGGCGACCGTTTGGAACCGCAGCCGAATTAACCGTGCAGCCCGCGATTCGCGCCGTACCACTGCCGGAAAACGTCGATTTTACCCTGGGCGCTGGGTTGGGTGTGCCCGCAATGACGGCCCATCGCTGTGTTTTCGCCGACGGGCCGGTAACCGGCAAAACGGTGCTGGTGCCCGGCGGAGCCGGCGCAGTGGGTAATATGGCGTTGCAGATGGCCAGGATTGGCGGCGCGATCCGCATCATCAGCACGGTCAGCGGAGATGCCAAGGCGGATATCGCTCGGGAGGCCGGAGCAAATTTCACCGTCAATTACCGCACCGAAGACACGGCGGCACGAATTCTCGAAATCACCGACGGAGCAGGTGTTGACCTGATTGTGGAGGTCGACTACTCCGGCAATTTCGCCGTAAGTCGGCAGGTTATCAAGCGGAGCGGCAGCATTGCCATTTACGCGGGCGGAGACGGGCCGGCGCCCCGGTTTGACTTCCCCGTCAGCAACGTCAATGTCCGCCATGTGTTGGTGTACGACATGCCGGAGGCTGCGAAAACTGCCGCCGTCAACGACACGAACCGATGGCTTGCGGGTGGTCAACTGGTGGGGATGGATGGGCCGCACTTCCCGCTGGCCGACACCGCCGGGGCGCACGAGGCCGTGCGCGCCGCCACGGTGGGCAAGGTAGTCATCGACGTGAGCACGGTGACGCGAGCACGGTAGAGTAAACACCGATTCGCGGCCACCGATTCGGCCGGGGGAACCAGAGTCTTTCGATTGTCCCCCAATGTCATTGCGAGCGCAGCGTGGCAATCTCGTAGCCGTATCGACCAACGCTGTCGCCAACTCACCTTTGGCCGCTACGTTCCAATGATCGAAAGGCCCTGCCTGGGGAGACGCTATGGATTTTCGTAGCGGGCCGGGCGCTCTATCATGGCCCGTTTCAGAACTACCTGCAGGCGTTCGCCGAATACGCGGCTGGTGGTGGAGATAATTCGGTGCTCCTGCTGATTTTCCCGGCGGGGCAGCAGCGTGACGACAACGTGATAGACCTTGAACTTATTGGAGCGGATGCGGTTACCCCACCAGACTATCGCCACGCCAACCAGCACAACCATGATGCCGGCCGTTAGCCAAGGCCCCTGAAAGCCACCCACCAGCGCCAAAGCTGCACCGATTACCGCAGAGCCGCCAACGGTGCGAAACCACCGAATCGGCGGGCGCTCCGATTCCTCCTCCACAACCTGCATCTCCACCGACTGGATATCCTCGATCCGGTATTCCCGGCCCTCGGGTTCCACAAAGCGTTCATAGGTAACCAGCACGCCATCCTGCTTGAGCAAAACTCGATCTTTCGATGCCGCCATGATGCGTCCTACTTCGGTCAGGGCACTACTGCGCCGTGGTACCGCCGTCGATCACCAACTCGGACCCGGTCATAAACGAAGATTCATCGGAGGCCAGGAAAACTATACCGTAGGCGATGTCATTGGCGTTGCCCACGCGACCGATGGGTATGCGCTCCTGAATCCATGCGAAATGCCGTTCGTTATCATAACTCCGAGTGGTCAGGGGAGTGTGGCAATAACCGGGGTGGATTGAATTGATCCTGATGTTGTCGGCGGCGTACTGAAGTGCCGCTGACTTGGTGAACAGTCGGATGGCGCCCTTGGCGGCATGATAAGCCGTGGAGGTGGGACTGCCAACAATGCCGTAAATCGACGAGATGTTGATTATTGAGCCGCTGCCTTCCTTGAGCATTTCGGGTATGGCGTGCTTGGTGCCCAGGAACGTGCCTTTCGCGTGCACGTCGATCTGACCGTCCCAGGCCTCTTCGGTAGTCTCTTCAACTGTGGATCTGGCACTGGTTCCGGCGTTGTTGACCAGCACGTTCAGCTTGCCGTAGGCCGACACGGTGGCAGCCACTGCGTCAATCCAGTCCTGTTCATTCGTAACGTCAAGCTTGACGAAGGTCGCGTCGCCGCCGGCCGCCCGGAGTTGCGCTGCGGTGCGTTCGCCGCCCTCGGTGTTAATGTCTCCCAGAAATACCTTGGTGCCCTCGTTGCAAAACATGCGAGCCGCTGCGCCGCCGAATCCCATCAACTCGCCGTCCACGCCACTGGCCGCCCCGCTAATCAGTGCCACCTTGCCTTCCAACCGCATCGCGCAACCTCCTGCTTAAACCGTGTCTGGTGGGTATCAACCGCATTATAGCAACTACCCGGCCGGCCAGTATTTCCTTGGGGAGCACGAGGCTGCACTATGACGCCCAGGGTTTTTCGGTTGCGCGCGCCACGTTCGATGAAGCGCCGGCTGGATCCCAGAGAACCCTGCACTACAAGCTGGACTTTACGCATAATTTAGGGAAAGTATAAAGACAGGGTAAGCTGGCCGGACCACACTTTCCACAGAAGGTCCAGCCATGCTCACCCTGCCCGATGCAATTTTACCCGTACTCCATCCCTTCGCCACGCTGTTTCGCAACCCGACCTGGCTGAAAGCCCAAATCCTGCTGGTCGGCGCGATACTGGCCCCAGGCCAACGCACCGTGGCTGCGGCGCTGCGCGTCATGGGCCGCAGCGACCACCGCGACTACGCCCGCTACCATGAAGTGCTCAATCGGGCGGTGTGGTCGCCCCGCCAGGCGGCTCGCATCCTACTGTTGCTGCTGCTCCAGCACCTGGATCAGGGCGATGGCCCGTTGGTCTTCGGCATCGACGAAACCCTGGAACGGCGCCGCGGCCCCAAAATCAAATCCCTGGGCATCTACCGCGATGCGGTGCGTTCCAGCCGGAGCCACCTGGTCAAGGCCAGTGGCCTGCGCTGGATCTCCCTGATGTGGCTGGGCCAGGTCCCCTGGGCGGGACGCTATTGGGCCTTGCCCTTCCTCACCGTGCTGGCGCCCTCGGCACGCTACTACCGGCAGCGCGGACGCCGCCACAAAAAGCTCACCGACTGGGCCCGCCAGATGATCCTGCAACCCCGCTCATGGTGAGCCTGCCGAACCACGCTGGCTCCCGCAGCGCTCCCTGGTGCTGGTGGGTGACGGCGGCTACGCCGTACTGGACCTGCTCCACTGCTGCCAATCCTTGGCTCAACCCGTTATCCTCATCGCCCGCTTGCGTCTGGACGCCGCCCTTTATGAACCGGCGCCAGCACGTCAGCCGGGCCGGAACGGTCGCCCCCCGCTGAAAGGCCGGCGGCTGCCCGCGCTGAAATTACTCGTCGACCATCCCGGTCTGTACTGGACCACCGCCGCGGTAGCCTGGTACAACGGCGCGACCCGCACGGTGGAACTCACCTCGCAAACGGCGGTTTGGTATCGCTCGGGCAAGCCGCCCGTGCCCATCCGCTGGGTCTTGGTTCGGGACCCCCAGGGCGAATTCGCCACACAGGCTTTGCTGTGCACTGACCTGGCCGTGGACCCGACACAGATCCTGGAATGGTTTGTGCTGCGCTGGCAACTGGAGGTTACCTTCCAGGAAGTGCGGGCTCACCTTGGCGTGGAGACCCAACGCCAGTGGTCGGACCGGGCCATTGCCCGCACCACGCCAATCCTGATGGGGCTCTTCTCATGGACCACCCTGGCGGCCCATCTGCTGCGGCAACAACGACCCTCGGCCCATCGTACAGCGGCTTGGTACGCCAAGCCGTCGCCGACCTTCGTGGACGCCATCGCTCTGGTGCGCCGCCACTTGTGGCTGGCGTCCGAGGGTTTTTCACTGTCCGACGCAGACTCGGCTTTGTACAATCAAGCGGCATAGGCTAGCGTGTCGAGCATCCTGTGGTACAAGAGGCGCGGGACTTTTATCGATTCGTGCTCGCGCTCGGACGGCATAAAAGTCCCCTGCTGCACCCAGAGGTGTCGTCTGACCAGGGCGATGGCGTCGGCGAAGGAAGGGCTGGTTTTGTCATACCATGCCCCGGTGCGCGGCGCCATGCCGCCACGCTGTTCGATCAGGATATCCGCTGCCAGCGTCACCACGCTGAACAGGCCAAAGAGCGCGGGGGTGGTTCGGGCGATGGCTCGTTCCGACCACTGGCGCTGGGTTTCCACGCCCAGGTGAGCCCGCAGCTCCTCAAAGGTCACCTCGACCTGCCAGCGCAGCAGATACCACTGCAGTATCCGCAGGGGTTCCGCCTCGGTGTCGGTGCATAGCAAAGCATAGGGCCCGCGGCGCTCCTCCAGGTATCTGATGACGACCCAACGTAGGGGAAGGCGCGGCGGCCCGCCGTGGTACCACAGCGCCACGCCCGAAGCGAGCTCGACCCTGGCGGTACTGCCGTCGGAACCGGTGGCACGGTAGGGAATCCATTGTGTAGCGGGATCGTCCAGCACCGCCGTGGGACTGGGCAGTCGCGCGCCGACCACCCGGGGCCGCCCGATCTGGCCGGGCCGCCGCGGTGGCGCGGGCTGGTACCGGGATGCGTCCTTGCGCAGTTTGGTGACGACGACAATCGGCTTTGACATACTCTGGCAATGCCGCAGGAACTCGCGCTTGGCGTAGCCGCCATCGGCCACCACCACCAGGTCCCGGTCCGGCAGCCACCGGCGCCGGCAGACCAGCATTTGCTGGGCGTAGTCGGTGAACGTCTTGTGCCGGCGGCCTTTGCGCCGGTCGTAGCGGGCCGACACCACCAGCGCGGTCAAAAACGGTAGCGCCCAGTGTCGACCCGCCCACCCGATACGCGTCAGCAACATCAGGCTCACCCATTGCAATCCGGGGGTCATCACCACCTGGTCGTCCGTGGACCGCACCGGATCCCGATACCGCCCCTTGGCCGCAATCTTCCGGCCCCAGCGTCGTTCCACCGTCTCATCAATGCCGAACACCAACGGCTCGGTGGATGAACCAAGGCGCCCGGCCACCAGCAGCAACAGCACCCGGCTCAGTTGCAGCGGCGACCATCGGGCACGGTTGAGCACGTGGTGATAGATGGCGAAGTCGCCGTGCTGCCCAATCCCCAGGATGTTGAGGGCGGAGGACACGGTGCGTTTGCCGGGAGACAGGATCGCTCCCATGGCCAGGAGTTGGGCTTTGCGCCAGGTCCTGGGGTCAAACAGGTGCTCAAAGGGCAGCAGCAGGGTTACTATGACTGCGGGCAGGGTAGGCATACTCGACCTCTTTTGGTGATTTGGTCGAGCTTATCCTGTTCTTATAATTTATCTAGCTTTTGTACAAAGTCGAGCCGCTGACCCTGATATACGGAAAGTCCCGTCCGCTCTGTACCACCGACTCATAGATTCGCTTGCCTACGCGGCTTAAAAAGCGTAAAGCCCAGACAAGAACGCCGCTGGCAGCCGACAGTCTGTATTCCGGCTCGGGACTGGAATGACGCATGGTTACAAATTACGGTGGGCAACATTTTACGGTGGGCAACATTGGAACGTCGCTGGAGGGCGTGGCCACTGACGGGGCAGGGCAATCGCGTTTTAGCTGCGTAGGACTTTTAGCAGGTAGTCCTCCTTCCAGCCGGCCTGGAGGCGTTTCCCCTGGATGACCACCTTCAGGCTCGTTTCGTTCTTGAGCAAATTGTGCGAAACCTGCCGCAGCGTGGCCATGTTCTGCGGAGCGTGGTCCTTGCGGATCCGGCAATGGTCTTCCCCGAAAGTCACGTCCAGGCTCCAGTGCAAGCAGTTCTCGATGCTCCAGTGAGTGCGCACCACCTTCAGCAGTCGCTCCGCCGGGGCATCCAGGCTGCTGATGTAGTACCGGGGCTGCACCGTGGTCCCTGCCGGCGTCTCCCGGCGGCCCACCACCTTGACCACCGAGCGCAGGCCGGGCCAGTCCTGCCCGGTGCTCAGGTACTCCAGGCAAGATGGGTCGCTGATTGTCCAGCACTCCCGACGTTCTATCCTTCCGTGGTCTTGGTTCAGGGTGGTGGCGTAGTCATGGGGCACTCCCCCGAAGCCGAACTCCTCCGCTCCCTCGAACCGGTCCCGCACGTCTTCATACAGTTGACCTTGGTTCTCCTTCAGCGCCAGCACGTAGCCGGCTCCCCGGTCCAGAATCCCCTGGGCGATCTCCTGCTGGCAGCCCATGGCGTCGATGGTGACGATGCACCCCTTCAGTTCCAGCATTGGCAGCAACTGGGGGATCGCGGTGATTTCGTTGGACTTCTCCGCGGTCTTCACCTGCCCCAGGGTCAGCGTGTTGGCCGAGGCCCAGGCGCTGACCAGGTGGATGGCCCGCTTGCCCACATTGCGGTCGTGGGAACGCCGTACCGTCTTGCCGTCGATGGCCACCACTTCCCCGGGGATCAGGTCGGACACCGCCTGGGTCCAGGCCATGAAGCACTGCTGGAACTGCTCCGGGTCCAGCCGGGAGAAGACGTCGCCGAAGGTGTCGTGGGACGGGATGCCGTGGGGCAGTTCCAGGAAGGTCTGGAACCATTCCAGCTTGCTCTTGCCGAACAATTCGATGTAGACCCAGGAGTCGGCGCCGCAGATGACGGCGCAGATGGCAATGGCAATGATGTCCAGCAGCTGGTGCCGCTTGCACCGGTCGATCCTGGGGTCCTCCAACGTCCCGAAATAATCCATAATGGACGCGCCCTTCCCCTCTCTCATCACTCCTCCCCTCTCCCCTTCATATCACTGGACTCGCATGCCTGGCCAAGTCTACCAATCTATAACGCGATTGCCCTGACTGACGGGGCGGCCGGTGCTGCGGCGATTGGGGCCACGGGTTATAATACTGCGTTGAAACTTGGCAAACTGGACACTGTACGCTGCCGGGAGGCGATTCGCGATGGCCGATTATTTCACGGAGATTGACGTCCTGCGCAACGGAGACTCAGCCGGCAACGGCATGGTGCTGGGCCTCACCGACCCCCAGGGTCGTCGCATCCACACTGTGGCGGTGCCGCAGGAAGGCCATTCGCATACGGGACCCACTTGGGCGTACATCTTTGAGAACGAGGGGCTCACCCTGATCGACCCGGGCGCCGCTTTCTCATTTGACCTGCTGCAATCGGGCATGGGACTGTTCGGTTTGGAACCGGCCGATGTGGAGCGGGTCGTAATCACCCATGGACACGCCGATCATGATGACGGCGTAGCGCGGTTGATGGAAACGTCTGGCGCGGAACTCTGGGCTCACGACATCTATCAGCCTCTGCTGCCGTTCGATCCGCGCGACTTGCAGATGTCGGCCAGCTCCGCCATCAAAGCGGCGATGTGGGAAACGGCGCGGGCCAACGGCTTCAGTCCCTCCGACAGTGACGAACGCAACCGGTATATAGCGTCCCGGAAAACTCACCACGTGGGGCATCATATCGCCGCCGGCGAGCAGCAGGGAGAATTGCGCTATATGCACGCCCCCGGTCATTCGCCGGACGAGATTTGCGCGACGCTGGGCGGTGTGGTGTTTACCGGAGACCACGTTCTGCCTGAAATCAGTCCGCACCCCACGATGAAAACCGAGTACCCGAACGAGGTAAGGAACAATCTGCCGTCCCACTATCAGGATCCAGGGGACTCGTATGGCCTGCTTACCTACCTGCGGTCGTTGCAACGCGTTGCCGATTTGGGTCCGGAAGTGGCCGTGTTGCCGGCGCACCGACTGTACAACAACCACAAGTTCAACTTCCAGACCACGCAACGGGCCGCCGACATTATCCGGTTCCACGCGCGGCGCCTGGGCCGAATCCTGGTAACCGCCGGTCCGGAGCCACAGCCCCTGGAAGACGTAACGCGTTTGACATTTGAACAGCGCAAACTGGAAGGGGGCAACTTCTTCGCCGCGCTGACCGAAGTGGTGGCCCACGTCGAATTGCTGCAAGACACCGGAGACCTGGAAGTGCTGGATGATAACCGGTTGCGACGCACCGGTGGCGAAAACTATCAGGAATTGCTGCAGGCGTTGTAGAGAGTGCATCGAGATCACACGCGTCTATATGATTGGCCGCAAGTGCAGCGTCCGGGGAGAATTCTCACTAAATCCACCCTTGTGCTCCAGGTGCTCCAACACTCGATTGTCTGCTGGAGCATAAAACCCCACTACCAATTAGGGAGGAACCCGCTATGTCTCTGGATGGAAAAGTAGCCCTGGTTACCGGCGCCGGCCGTGGAATGGGTCAGGCTACCGCTTTGGCCCTCGCCGCTGACGGCGCAGATGTGGCTGTGACCGACATCATGGCCGACAATGTAGAAGAAACGGCAACGGACGTACGGGCCGCTGGCCGCAACAGCGTGGCCATCGCCGCCGATATCGGGGATGGCGACAACATCGACCGGGTTATCGCCGACACGGTGAACGCCTTGGGGCACATCGACATACTGGTTAACAACGCCGGCGTAACCCGCTTCCTGGACATTATGGACATTACCGAAGCTGACTGGGATCGCATTCACCGTGTGAACGCGCGAGGCGCATTTTTCGTGATGCAGAAAACCGCCCGACAGATGATTGCGCAAGGTAGCGGAGGACGCATCGTCAACATCGCCTCAATCGCCGGCAAGGGCTACTCTGGCACGTCCAACGCAGCCTATGCCGCCAGTAAGGGCGCGGTAATATCCATGACGTTGATCGCCGCCCATCAACTGGCGCGACACGACATCAACGTGAACGCCATCTGTCCCGGCTCGACCATTACCGCGATGGCCACCGCGACGATGGAGCAGCGTGCCGCCGAACGGGGCATATCGGTGGCAGAACTGCAAGCCCAGCGGGCAACCAACATACCCATTGGCCGCGCCAACGATCCGGAAGACATTGCGGCAATGGCTGCCTTCCTGGCCAGTCCGGGCGCGCGCAACATCACCGGACAAACTATCAACGTGGATGGTGGGCTGGTAATGCACTAGTACCGTTGCCAGGTAGATTTGTAAGAATATAAGAAAGCAGCCATACTGGGGCATGATCTTTGTGTGAGGAAGTGCCCAGCCATGGCTGCCATCAAGTATAAAGTAGAGTTGACCGAGGCCGAACGCTCCCGTCTCAATGAGGTGTCCCAGCGAGGCAAGGCGTCAGTGCGCACCGTGAAGCGTGCGCTGTCGCTGCTCAAGGCTGACCAGGGGCTTCGGGACCGTGAGATAGCCGATGTGCTGTTGGTCAACGCGGCCACGGTCGCCAGAGCGCGGAAGCGGTACGTGGAGGAAGGACTTGAGGCCGCCATCAATGACCGACCGCGGCCGGGCCAGGAGCGCAAGCTGGACGGCAAGCAGGAAGCGCACCTGATCGCCTTCGCGTACAGCGCCGCGCCCGAAGGGCACACGCACTGGACACTCCAGTTGTTGGCCGACCAGGTGGTGGAGTTGGAGTTTGCCGAGAGCATCTCCCTGGAGACGGTGCGCCAGATACTCAAAAAAACGAACTCAAGCCCTGGAAGAAGAAAGAGTGGTGTATCCCCAAGGTGAGCGGGGAGTTCGTGGCGCGGATGGAGGACGTGCTGGACCTGTACCAACCGGAGTACAATCCGGAGCGTCCGGTAGTGTGTTTCGACGAGACCTCCAGGCAATTGACTGGGGAGGTGCGTCCGCCCATCGAGGCTGCCCCCGGACGGGTGGCACGCTATGACACCGAGTACCAGCGAAACGGGACCCGGAACCTGTTCATGATCTGCGAGCCGAAGGGTGGATGGAGACATGTGGAGGTGACCGAGCGCCGCACTGCCGTGGACTTCGCGCACCAGATGCGGTGGCTGGTGGACGAGGCCTACCCTGATGCCGAGGTGGTCAGGCTGGTACTGGACAACCTCAACACCCACAAGCTCGGCTCGCTCTACGAAGCATTTGAGCCGTGCGAAGCTCGGCGCATCGCCCAACGCCTCGAGTTTCATTACACTCCTACGCATGGCAGCTGGCTGAACATGGCTGAGATCGAGTTGAGCGTCTTCAGCAGAGGGTGTCTTAACCGCCGTATCAGCGATGAGCCGGAGCTGCGGCGAGAGGTTGCGGCGCTCGAACGCGAGCGCAACGCAGCAAAATCAGCCATAGACTGGCGGTTTACCACCCAAGATGCTCGCCGTAAGCTCCAGCATATCTACCCTACAAAACCAGATTGACACGGTACTAGTTCAGCAACGGGGTGTGGGTTCACCATTCGTAGGGCATCCCCTTGCGGCATATCCGTGCCCTGTATATTATGGCCGTGTAAACTACGGCATCGATCCCACTAGCCCCCGCCGCGGCAAGATCGGATCGCGACACACGCGGCGCAATGGCACAAGGAGCACAGTTGTTATGAAGTACGATTACATTGTGATCGGGGCCGGTTCGGCGGGTTCCATTATCGCGAGTAGGCTGACCGAAGATCACAGCAAGAATGTCCTGCTGATTGAAGCCGGCCCGGATTATCCGGAGTTCGAAAATCTGCCGGAGGAGGTCAAGTTCGGTTACAACACCGAGATTGATATTATGGTCAGCGACCACAACTGGCAATTTGTGGGCAAGGGCACCGACACTTCACACGAAATCATGGTGCCGCGGGGCAAGGTTACCGGCGGTTCCAGCGCCATCAACGGTCAGGTGTTCCTACGCGGCGTGCCCGAGGACTACGACGGTTGGGCCGCGATGGGCAACGAAGAATGGGGATACACCAAGCTGCTCCCAATCTTCCGGCGGATCGAAACGGACACTGATTACGGCAACGACGATTTTCATGGCGGAGAAGGACCCATCGTCATGCACCGGTTTGCCCGCGAGACTTGGCTGCCGGCGCAGAACGCCTTTAGCGCAGCCTGCGTATCCGCCGGTTTCCCGGAAACTTGGGACCACAACCACCCCGACTCTTACGGCGTGGGACCGACCCCCTTCAACAACCCCAACGGCATCCGCATGAGTACGAACCTAGGCTATCTGTCGGAATCGCGGCACCGGCTCAACCTGACCATCAAGGCGAATTGCCATGTGCATCGTATCCTGTTCGACGGGAACAAGGCTACCGGCGTACGCCTGGAGTCGGGTGGCGAGACCTTCGAAGCAGAAGCCGACCAGATCGTCCTGAGCAGCGGGGCCATCGGTTCGCCGCACATTCTGATGCTCTCGGGCATTGGGCCGGCCGCCCACCTGCGAGAAATTGGGATACCGGTGGTTCAGGACGCACCGGGCGTGGGACAGAACCTGCGCGACCATCCCACAGTGTGGTGCACCTGGCGAACCATACCCGATTTTGAACTCGACGGTTTCGCGCCGCGCTCGCAATTGAGTTTGCGGTACACCGCCGAAGGTTCACAGTTGCGTAACGACATGAAAATCAGTATGCAGTCTTTCGCCACCGAGCGAATCAACAAGGGCGGCGACCGTATGGTTCCGCTGGGGATTCGGATGACGGCCGGCATCCAGCTGGCCGAGGGCGCCGGGCATATGCGGCTACAATCTACCGACCCCTACCAACAGCCGTTCCTGGACTACAACTACCTGAAGGAAGAATCAGACCGAGTTCGGTTGCGGGACTCCGTGCGACTGTGCCTGCAACTGGCGGAGCATCCGGAGCTCGAAACAATAATCCAGGAGCGAACCGAGCCGCCTGACGATGCTTTGACCAGCGACGATGCGCTGGACGCTTGGATTGCTCAGGAAGTCACCACGTCGCAGCACATTTCCGGCACCTGCAAGATGGGACCGGACGGTGACCCAATGGCCGTTGTCGACCAGTTCGGCAAGGTGAAAGGCATCGAAAGCCTGCGCGTTGCTGATGCCAGCATCATGCCCGACTGCATCCGCGCGAATACCAACGTAACCTCCATGACCATCGGCGAGCGGGTTGCCGAGTTCATACTGGACGGGCGTTAGGCATCGCAGCGTCGGCCAACCTCTAATCAACCAACGTCGACTGCTCTCCTCTCAGGAGGAGGGGCAGTTTGCAATGAACCAGCAGGAGATTGCGATGCCTCCCCCGCGCAAATGGACCCGAACGGAAGAATTGGCGGTGCTGCACCTCTATCGAGGTAAGGTGCTACCGGAGAGCCGGGAGGCACTGGCCCTGGCGGAAGCCCTGGAACGCACACCCCGATCCATCGCGGCGCGAATGTTGGGATTGGCCTCGCTGGACCCGGCCAATCCGAAAACGCCGGCAGCTAAAGCCACCGCACTCACTCGGTCCTTATGGGCGGAATATATGTCAGACCGCACCGCCATCGCTTCCGAGGGCCAGCGCGCCTACCTTGGCATCCTGAATCGCTATTCGATGGGCCGGCCGTAAGTCGGCTCCGGGTTAGTAGTCCCGGCGACTTCTGCAAGACAACGGCTGTCTGCTTTTGGGGACGACCTTGATCGCGGTGCGCGGCGGCGACCCGTCTCCGGTGGAGCGGGGCGGGGGTGACGGATGCTACACCAGAACGCCAAACCCTGACTTGGTGCAGATTTCCAGGCGGTTGTGGTCCGGGTCGTGGAAGTAGAACGCCTGCTGCCCATCGTTACGGGTTTGGATGTCGGTACACTCCACACCGATACTCTGCAGTTCGTCGCGGGCCGCTGCGATTTCGTCAACCTCGAAGGCGGTGTGGTGCGACGGAGCCGACGGGGCGTCCGGGTTCTCGATGATGTGAACCATTGCGCCGCTCGGCAGCTGGAGCCAGTACAGGTTGTCGTTGTTTACCATCGAGGGAATCTGCTTGACTCCCAGCACTTCTTGATACCACTTCAGGGCCGCATCTTTGTCCCGCACGTTGTAGGTGATGTGGTTGATGGCCTTGAGTCGGATGTTGTCAGCGTTCAGTCCCATATGTGTCCTCCTGCAATTTGGTAATCAGCGATTTAGTGTTTGGCTCAAGCCGAGCATCAGATACCCAGCAGTCTTTCCAGATTGGCGAACAGGATGGCGTCCTTTTCGTCGCGCGTCAGGCTTTCCAGCCCCAATAGCCACGACACCGGCCAGTCGGCGCACATATCGAACGGCCAGTCAGTGCCGAATACGATCTGCTCGATGCCGGCCATGTCAATCAGCATTCGCAATGCCTCTTCGCTGTGGGTCAGGCAGTCGTAGTAGAAACGGTTCAGATACGAACTGGGTGGCTGGTCGATGTTGGCCCGCGCCTCGGGACGCACCTGCCAGCCCCGATCCATCCGTCCGGCGCCGAAACAGGCATAACCCCCGCCGTGGCACAGGCAGATATTCAGGTTGGGGTAACGGTCCATCACGCCGCCGAACACGAAGGCCGCAAAGGTAACCGTGCGGTCAGCCAGGTTGCCAATGGTGTTGGGCAGGTGGTACCGGCTCAATCGCGGCGACACGGTGGTGTCGCCGCCCTGGTGGATCAGGAACATGGCGCCCAGCCGTTCTGCGGTGGCCCACAAAGGATTGAACACCGGGTCGTCGAAGGTTCGTCCGTTCACATGGTCGCCAATCATGGCGCCCTTGAGCCCCAGTTCTTCCACCGCACGTGTCAACTCTTCGATGGCTGCTCCCACATCCTGCATGGGCAGGTTGGCCAGGCCGGCGAACTGTTCCGGATACTCCTCGGTCAATTGGGCCACGTAGTCATTGCACTCCCGGTGCATATCCACCGTCTGTGCGGTGTCCAGGTCGTAGAAGTACATATTGGCGTTGGTGGACAGCACGTGGACGTCAACGCCCAGCGACCTCATGTCGGCGATGCGCTGTTCCGGCGTCCAGAACGTGCGCGGGTTGTAGCGATGCTGATTGTAGAGGGCCGGCGCGGTTACGCCGAACCAGTTTTCCCCGCTCTGCATGGCGCGCAAGGCGCTGGCTGGCGTAATGTGCGCGTGAACGTCCAGAACTCGTACTGCCATATCGGATTCGCTCCTGTCCCATTGACCACCACCACCTTCGCCAACGCTGAGGCAGCCGCAGTTCGAATGGATTATAGACGTTTTCGGTGCGGTCGTCAGGTATCGTTGCCCATAAGTAATTGTTCAGGCCTGAGGGGAAGTGAGCAGTTGTCGGCAGGCGGTGAGGGGGTTGAAGCCTTGTACGCGCCAGGTGCCGAAGATTGAGGCCAGCGTCATCTTGGTGTTAGTGCCCGCTGCAGAGCGTGTGCCACCGCTGATTTTACGGCTGATTACCACCGGTCGCAGGCTGCGCTCGGCGGCGTTGTTGTCCGGCGGGACTTCCGGTTCAGCCACAAAGAGGAAGAGTTCCTTGATGTGGTTCTCCATGCGTCGGCACAGCCTGGTTGGGGCGGCCGATGGGTCATCCTGGTAGGTACGGCAGAGGGCCAGCAGGCGCTGTTCCAGGGCCAGTTGGGCGGTGCGCCGTTGCTGTTCTGGCCGTTGCTGTTCTGGCCGTTGCTGCTCTGAAGGATGGGTGAAGGCGGTCGCCTGACGGTAGAGTTGGTGGATGGCGTCAGCCCATTGGGCCAGCCGGTCATCATCGGGGTAGAGTGCGCGCAGGTCGTGGATGTCCCGCAACAGGTGGGCCCAACAGCGTTGCTTGGGGCCGTCGTGATGGTGATAGGCGGCGTAGAAGTCGCTGACCAGCACGCCAGCGAACTGATCGCCCAGGACCTCATCCACCACGGCCTTGCCGCGGCCCCGACGCAGGAAGTAGCGCTCGGTGGGGGTGCTGAAGGTCCACACGTAGCCGTTGTGTCCGTCCTCGCGCCAGCCGGTCTCATCGGCATGGACCACCGGACTGCCTCGGATGCGTTCCAGAATGCCCGTCAGTTCAGCCTGGGCCTTGCGAGCCACCCTTTGCGTGGCGTCCACGATGGCTCCCAGGCTGAGGCGCAACCCATGCACGGTGTCCAGGTACCACTGGATGGTGCGGAAAGGCAGCCTGGCCTCCTCCCGCAGGGCGGCAATCAGGCTGATCAGGTTGACCCCCAGACGTTGCTTGCCCATCACCATGTTCTCCAGTTGCGCGGTGGGCGTACAACAGCGTTGGCACTGTGGGCAGGTGCGGGCGATATAAGCGTGCTCGGTTACCTGCACCGGAACCCGGGGCAGGTCAATCACTTCCCGAGTGCGCTGGGTCCAGCCACCGGACAGCTGGGTTCCGCAGTCGGGACACTGTTCCACCACGTGTTCCACCCGCTGGGTGGGCGTCATGCGGGTGCGAGCAAAGCCGTGGGGCCGAGGCTTGCGTGGTTTCTTGGGCTGGGCCGGCTGCTGCTCGGCTTTGGGCTTCAGACCGGGCATCCTGCGGGTGCCGCCCAATTTGTCCCGCCCTTCCAACTGGGCGATCCGTTTCTCCAGGCTCCCGATGATGGCCTGTTGCCTCTCAATGATGGCAATCAGCACATCCCGGTCCGCAGTGCTGAGGTCGATTTCCGCATCCATCCCAGATATGTGACATAACCACCTACCCCAGCTCCAGCGATTCTCGACCAACCTTCGGCCAATTCACCTCTCCAAGTCTGAACTGTTACGCCCATCATGCGTACCCACTTTTCATGCGTACCCACTTTGTCATTGCGAGCGTAGCGTGGCAATCTCGTCGCCGTAGCAACGGCAGTTCGCCGACGTGTGTTCAATCTCATCGAGATTGTCACGTCGCTATGCTCCTCGCAATGACAGATTTACGCCGGGCTCCTGGCAATGACAGATTAAAGTGGGTACGCATGGCATCGTTGCCCTCCTGGTGGCGGGATAACCCTTGCTACCCGCGACAACCAGCACTGAAACGCCGGCAGTGTTGACTGCCACCCCGAAGGGGCATAGCATTCGCGAAACACTCTGTGGGGGCATACCATGCGCGAAAATACGCTGAAACAAAAACTGCAGGCGGGCGACCCCGTTTTCGGCTCCATGATCACCTTTCCATCTCCGGCGGTGGTGGAAATGTTGGGCTTCCTCGGCTATGACTGGGTGCTCATCGATAACGAGCACGGCAGCATCACCGTTGACGTGGCTGAGGACATGATTCGAGCTGCCGAGTACTCTGGCACCGCTCCTATCGTGCGACCCGTGGGGAACCGCCCCGAGATTATCGCGCCCTTCCTGGACCGGGGAGCCTGGGGCGTGCAGGTGCCCCACGTCAACACCGCCGACGAAGCCAGGGCTGCGGTGTCAGCGGTCAAATACTACCCAGAAGGCGAGCGGGGCCTGTTCAGCGGTGGCCGCCCTGCGGAATACGGATTCAGCGGCGCGACGCCAGAATACGTAGCCGACGCCAATCGCAACACCCTGGTTTGTCTGATGCTGGAAGAAGTCGAAGCCATCGAAAATATCCCCGAACTGGTGAAAGTTGCCGGCGTTGACGTTTACTTCATCGGGGCCGGCGACCTTTCCCAAAGCATGGGCTACCCGGGACAGCAAACCCACCCCGAAGTGCAGGCTCTCGTCGAGAAAGGCGTGCAGCAGATTGCAGCGTCTGGCATCATCGCCGGTTGCAGTTGCCCCGATAACCTGGTTCCCCACTATCTGGAGCTGGGAGTGCGCTACTTCCACAACACTGTCGGGCGCTTGCTGCAATCCGCCAGCGCAGACTACCTCAAAACCATGCGAGCGGCTGCCGACGGCCTGGCCTAGTCCATCCAGACACGGCGTCACAACCAACACGACCACGGGAGGCCAAGCACGGCATGACCAGTCCAGTAGACCCCAATCAGATTTGTCTAACCGGAGAAAACTCGTTCATTCGCCTGTCGGCTTCCGCCGGTGGGCCCAACACGACCCGTTCCAGTCATTGGCGCGTGTTGTGGTCGCCAGCCGGTGCCGGCCACGTGCTGTTTCTGAAGAGCGAAGACTTTAACCAGAACCCGATCCACGTCTATTCGGACAACATCGCGCTGACCCGATATTTGCAGCAGGAAATCGAAACCTTGCTGTTCCCAGAGTTCGCAGACGTTGGTTTGCCGGTTATTGCGGCGGAGTTCAGCAAGTCTGGCGACCCGGCCAATTTCTGGACCGAAACCGTGGCCGCCGCAGACGAAACCGTGGTGCTCAGCTGGTATGACTTCCTGACGCCCTTTATGCTGAATGTTCCGGCGGGTAGCGTGGAAGGCCGGCCGCACGGCGTGTACAGCTGTTTCATACCGGCCCGGAGCGCACAACTCACGGTAGGCGGGCAGGTGCTATCCGGCGTGGTTTCGCCAGAAGCGCGCGGGCCGGCTCAAAGCAGTTCGGCCTGCATCGCCTGGTCAGAAACCTGGGTTAAGCCGTAACGCGACGCTGACCGGCGGGTTCTCCTCTCCTACGGCGTTCGAGACACTGGGAACTGTCAGGCGCCGCCTATCTCCGCCACTGCGCCGTCGATGTAGAGCAGGCGCAACGACTGTACGGCCACGGCAGCCAGCCGCTGGGCAGCCTCTGGATCCAGGCCCTGGCACAGGGCAGATACGGCCTCGCCGACCGAGGTTTGTCCGTCCAGGCGGGCCACCAACCCGGCGACTGCGTTGCTGCACGGCAAACCCTCCGGGTGCCCATCTGTAACCAGGCCATAACCCCAAACGAAATCGCCGTCGGCCAGCACGGGTTGGCGTTGTACCCGCACCCCTTCAGCCAACCTTGGGATTGCCTCCATCATCGTGTCCGGAACGGTTGCCTGTTCCCACTCCTGCAACCACAAGTGGCGGCGGTCGCGTTCCGACTCCACGGCCGCCACGCTGTTGGCGAATGCGGCCGGCGCCAGTCCCTTGCTCAACACCGCCCGCTCGTAGCCACGGGCCGGTTGCCCGGCTACGGCTTGGATGAACGAATGTCGTGGCGTGAGAGCCGCATCGTCGTCCAGCAAACGGCGGGCTTCCCAAAAGTAAGAATCAGCGGTTCGGTTGCTGGAATAGAACAACCGCGCCATCTCGCGGAAGTGCCCGTATTCCTTGTAGTACAACTGCTGGTACACCCGCCCTACGGGGCCGGCCATCGTCGGGTCTTTCAGAGCCGACGATACCGCAGCCGTTGCGAGTGTAGCGGACGTCAATGCCAAGTGCACGCCAGACGAAAACAGTGGGTCGATGAAGCAGGCCGCGTCTCCAACCAGAATGAAACCGGGGCCATGCAATGAGTGGCAGCGATACGACCAGTCCCGCAGCACCTCCGGTTCGGCGACCAGCTCCCCGCCTTGCACGAGCGCTGCCAGGTGCGGCGCCTGGGCTATTTGTGACATCAGAAACTGGCGCGCTCCCATGCTGTTGATCCCGGCCTGGCCGGTGTCCGAATCCACCACCGCGCCGACACTCGCCCAGCCGTCCCGCAACGGGATGTTCCAGAGCCAGCCGCCCGCCTGAGACTCGATGAAAATGTTGCCCTCATCCGGATGCGGCAATCGGTCGCCGCCGGAAAAGTATCCATACACCGCCAGGTTACGGAAGAAGTCGTCCCACTGCCGCAGGCCGAGTTGTCGCGACAACAATCCGCCCTGACCACTGGCGTCGACCACATAGGCCGCCGGAAGCCGGGTTTCCGGGCCAGAATTGTCGGAGGGCTGACCGCGCACGCCAACTGCCACCCCCTGGGCATCGAACTCCACACCGGTTACACGGAAGCCCTCACGCACATCTACGCCGCAACGCCGGGCATTGTTCAGCAAAATGGCGTCAAATTCGGGGCGCCAAACCTGATATGAATGGGGGTTGCTGTGGTTGGTTTCGCTGAAATACCAGCTCCAGGGATTTCGGTCGACACCCCACACCATGGTGGCACCGCGTTTGCGGACAAAACCGGCCCTTTCAACCTCATCCAGCACGCCAAGATCGCTGAGAATCGGAATGCTGGCCGGCAATAATGACTCCCCCACGTGTGGTCTGGGGAATTTGTCCCGTTCCAGCAATACAACGGGGTAGCCCTGGCGTGCCAGCAGCGTGCTCACACACGAGCCACCCGGCCCGCCGCCAACAACCACTATCGGATCCGCAGTCATGCCGTATTATTGCCCGTTGCGGTAACAGGGCGCCTATTTCTCGCCGCGACTATCGCCGCTAGCGGTAGTACTGTGAAAATATTGGTTCTTCCCGGGTGATGATTTCGAGCACGCAGGGCTGTCCGGTAGTGGAGATTTCTTTGGCCCGCTCGATGGATGGACCTACCTCCGCCGGGTCGGTAACTCGCTCAGCGTATGCGCCCAAGGACTCGGCCATACGAGCGTATTCACCGGTTACGTACTTGCTGCGATAGCGTTCGGTGGCGATGGGTATGTTCTTCTCGTAGCCGCCCATGGCGCCATTATTGACGATTACCGTGATGATACCCAGTTGTTCCCGGGCGGCGGTTTCAAAATCGGTGCCCGCCATTCCGACCGCTACGTCGCCCATCAGGTTAACGCAAGTTTTTTCGGGGAAGGCTACCTTGGCGCCCAGGGCGTAACCAAGGCCGGTGCCCAGCTGGGTGGAGTTTCCCCAACCGATGTAACCGCGGGGCGTGGTGGCGGCATAAAACGGCACAATTTGATCCCGTGGGTTGCCAGAGTCATGAGTAACAATGCTGTTGGCCTTGTCCAGTCGCGCGTTGAGTTCGTAGACCACGCGGTAAGGACTGATCGGCGCGTCGTTACTGCTTAATCGGGGCATCCATTCCGCTATCCATTCCTGTCGGACCTGGCGGATTTCAGCGGACACCGACGCATCGCCGCGGCGACCTTCCGGCCCCAGCCGGTCTTTGACTTCCTCGATGAGCTGGCCGAGGACGAGTTTTGCGTCCCCAATAATCATTTCCTCAAGCGGGTACTCGCCGTTGAGGTCTTTTTCGTCGATGGTGGACTGGATGATGGTCTTTCCAACTGGAACCGGCGCAGATGCCAGGGTACGCTGGAAGCTGGTACCGATGCCGAAAACCACATCGCTTTTGGCCAGAAATTCACCCACCATCCGGGTACAGGTATTGCCGCCCGCACCCAGTGCCAACGGGTGATTCTCCGGGAAGCCGCTTTTGCCCAGCGTGGTGGTCATGGTGGGCGCATTCAGCAGCTCGGCAAGTTCGACCAACTCCGTGGTTGCCTCAGAGTAGAGCACGCCCTGACCGGCGTAGATTACCGGCCGGCGCGCGTTGATTAGCAGTTCGGCAACACGGGATACATCCCGAGGGTCGCCGGCAGACCGGCGCTTCTCCTGCGGTTTGTAGTGGAACTGTTCTTCGGATATCTCGCCGGCCAGGACGTCGTTGGGCATCTCCAGCAGCACCGGGTAGGGACGGCCGGTTCGCAGCTGGGTGTAGGCGCGCTGCATCATCTCCGGCACGCGTTCGGTGTAGTTGACGAAATCGGCCCACTTGGTAACGCCCTGATAGTTGCGAGAGGCGTCAAAGTCGGAGGACATTCCGCGGCGACGGGTGCCGGGATGACCGGGAATCATCAATATGGGCGACGAGTCCGCGTAGGCCTGGGCCACGCCGGAAAAAGCATTCTCGATACCGGGCCCGCCCTGCACGATACAAACACCGTTCTTGTTGCCGTTGTTGACCCGACTATACGCGTCGGCCATGTTCACCGCCGTGCGTTCCATGCGGGAAATGATTGGTCGAATTCCGGCAGCAGCGCAGGCATCGATCAAGATATTGTTGGGGAAGCAGAAAACGACATCGACGCCCTCTTGTCCCAGGATGTTGGCAACCGCTGTTTTCCCGTCCATTTAGTCCCCCAATCCCCGATGGGGCGCGGCTACCGCATCCGCGTCGGATGCCAGGCGCCGTCACCTTTGTGCTTAGCAGATTCAGTCAGCCAAAGCAGTATATTTCAATCCCGATAGCACGGCAAATCAGCGACATTCGCCAGGCGGGCCGGGCTTTCATTGCAGCCGGGTTATTCGTCGGGTTATTCGCAGGGAGGGCGTGCTCCACATCGGTTGGACGACTTGAACACGGTACGTTGGAGCGGAAATCAATTGGCGGTTTCAGACTGCGCAACACAAAACGTCGCAATGCTCGCAATTCGGTATATTGCGGTGGGGTTCGGCGGGTACTAACCAGGCGAGAAATGCGCTTTGTTTCAACCGCACACTCAAATCGTTGCAATGTGTCCATAGGAACAAGTATAGTATAGGCCGTATTAGGTTGCGCCGGTGCGCTTTCCTCCGAATAGGGAATCGCTGAGCCCGACGAATGTAACCAATCGAGTACAGCGTCAAAACCATTTGACCGGAGGAAAAATCGTGGCTCTTTCAGATATTACCTTGGTGTGCAGCGACTGTGGCGCCGAGTTTCCGTTTACCGTAGGCGAGCAGGAATTTTACTCTTCCCGCGGCTTCACCAACTACCCCAAGCGCTGCTCCTCTTGCCGGAACGCCCGGCGTGGACAGCAGCCTCGGGACGGGGGCGGCGGGGGCGGCGGCTACGGTGCGCCTCGCGAAACCTTCTCAATCGTTTGCAGCAACTGTGGCGCCGATGCCACGGTACCGTTCCGGCCGCGTGGCGACCGTCCCGTGTACTGCAGCGACTGTTTCTCTCAAATGCGGAACTCCTGACCGCAGGACACAGCAAATTCACTTCGTTCCGGACCCGACGGTTTGTGTCCGCCGGCCGGAACGCTCGGCTCCGTCAGCCAAGCTGGGGGTCGTTATACTCCCGCCGCTGTCAGCGGCGGGTATTTTATGGCCTCACTGGCACACTGCGCCCGTCTGCAGCGCTAGCCCGCGCTCGGGTCCCCACGCTGATACAATATGGATACCTTCTGCCCCGAAGCAGATATCCCTGCGTAATTTGACCCGGTCTGCGTAACCTTAATGCCGTACCAAGACCTGCGCGAGTTCATTGCCTTTCTCGAAAGCAAAGGTGATTTGCGCCGTATTTCTGCTCCGGTTGACCCTGAGCTGGAGATTACCGAGATTGCGCACCGGATGTTGCGGGCCGATGGTCCGGCCCTGCTCTTCGAGAACGTAGTCGGGCACGACATACCCGTTCTGATCAACCTGTTCTGCTCCAACCGTCGGATGAACTGGGCTCTCGAGGTGGAAAGCGCCGATGAGCTAGCCACCCGTCTGGAATCCATGATCGACCTGGTGCAAGGTGGCCCTCCATCCGGGATCGTCAACAAGTTGCGAACGCTGGGGCGTTTGGTACACGTTGGCTCATATCAACCCCGTACCGTTAACAACGCTCCGTGTCAGGAAGTGGTGCTCACCGGCGACCAGGTTAACCTGTACGACTTGCCCATAATCAAGTGTTGGCCAGAGGATGCGGGGCCCTACATAACCCTGCCGCTGGTGATTACCAAAGACCCCGAAACGGGCACCCAGAACTACGGCATTTACCGGATGCAGGTGTACGACCGCTGCACTACGGGTATGCACTGGCAGACCCACAAGGTTGGGGCCAGGCACTACCGCTCCAGCGCCGAACGCGCGGATGACAGATTGGAGGTGGCCGTGGCATTGGGCGGAGACCCGGCGTCCATCTGGACCGGATCGGCTCCGTTGCCGCCGGACATCGACGAGATGGTGCTGGCGGGTTTCGTTCGCGACCGCGGCGTTGAACTGACGCCGGCCAAGACCGTCGACCTGATGGTTCCGGCCCACGCCGAAATTGTCCTGGAAGGTTACGTAACACCCGGCGAGGAACGCACCGAGGGTCCGTTTGGCGACCACACCGGTTACTATTCGCTGGCTGAACCGTATCCGGTGTTCCACGTTACGACCATAACCCGACGGCGCAATCCTATCTATCCGACCACCTTCGTGGGCCGTCCGCCGACCGAGGATTACTGGATGGGCAAAGTGACCGAACGGGTGTTCCTACCACTGATTCGGCTGATCCTGCCCGAAGTGGTGGACATCAACATGCCAGCCGAGGGAATCTTCCACAACCTGGTCCTGGTGTCGATGAAGAAAGAATACCCAGGGCAGGCCCGCAAGGTGATTTACGGACTTTGGGGTCTCGGCCTGTTGAGTCTTACCAAAGTAATTGTGGTGGTTGACGATTTCGTGGATGTGCAGAACGCCTCCGAGGTGGCCTGGAGGGTGGCCAATAACATCAACCCGGGCACCGATCTGATCGTGGTGGAAGGGCCAATCGACGACCTGGACGTGGCATCTCCAACGCCTCGGTTCGGCAGCAAGCTGGGCATAGACGCCACGCGCAAGGGGCCTGAGGAGGGCTACCGGCGCGAGTGGCCGCCGGACATCGAAATGAGCGAGGACATTCGCGAGCGAGTGTCCCGGCGTTGGTCGGAGCTCGGTCTGGACGAAATCGTTGCCCCGCCCGGCCGGTGAAGGCTCCCCTAACGGACTTCAGCCCAGCGCCCCATCCACAAAACGGACCTAATTCCTAGTTTACCGATGCAAACAGCGCCCGCGCAACGCGACCCGATACGCACCATCGCCGCCAAGGTGCCACAGTACCTCAGCGCGATTCGCGTTTGGGAGTCGCTTTTCGCTATGCCGTTCGGATACATGGGCATGGTGCTGTCATCCCACTACGCCGGCGGCAGCGGGTGGCCAGGCTGGCACGTTTTCATCTGGATTACGCTGGCTTTCGTTGGCGTCCGAACGCTGGGTATGTCAGCGAACCGCATTATCAATGCCCGCGAAGATGCCCGCAACCCACGCACGGCCGGGCGGCATATTCCCGCCGGTATCCTGAAGCCCATCGAGGTTGGTGGGATGGCCGCTGTGGCCGCTGCCGTGTTTTTCACCGCAGCGTGGCAACTCAACCCGCTGGCGTTGATGCTGGCGCCCGTTGCAGCCCTGTACGTGATTTTCTATTCTTTTGCCAAATACTACACTTGGCTGTGCAGCCTGATGCTCGGCGTGGCGCTGGCGACGGCCCCGTCTGGAGCCTGGATAGGGTTGGCGGGCCGGTTGGACTGGCAACCCGTTTTGCTCACGTTTGCGGTGGCGATGTGGGCCGGCGGATTTGAAACCATCTACGGCAGCATGGACTATGATTTCGACCGCGCCAACGGTATCAAGTCGATCTCGGCCCGCTTCGGTATACGCAACGCGTTTCGCACCACGCGTGTCCTGCACACCATCGCGTCGGCGGCGCTGCTGGCGCTGGGCATCTGGATGGGTCTCAACGTGTTCTATTTCATCGGTTGGGCCATTGCAGTGGGGCTGCTGGTCTATGAGAACAACATGGTAAAGTCGGGGGACACCTCCCGGGTGCCCATCGCGTTTTTCCAGATCAACAGCTATATCTCCACCCAGTTGCTGTTCTTCACCATCCTTGCCGTTGCTTTGCCCTTCGACGGGTTCTTTCCCTGGTAGATGTCAGCCGGGCTAACGGTCACACCATAATGGTCACATCAGATCCTGTTAGCCTAAACCATCCCGTAGTAGTGGGTATCACAGGCGCCAGCGGGGCGGTGATTGCCCGCGAACTGATCGATACCCTGCTGAACCGGAAGCACTCCGTGATTGCCGTGGCGTCCAACGCGGCCCGCATGGTGTGGCAGGAAGAGCTGGACGAGCCCTACAACCAGGCGGTGGCGCGGTGGCTGGAACATCCCCGGTTTCGGCAATACGCCATCAGCGACCTGTTCGCCTCGATCGCCAGCGGCACCACGCCAACCGCCGGTATGGTAATCGCTCCGGCCAGCATGAACTCGGTGGCATCCATCGCCCACGGGCTGACGCCCAACTTGGTGCTGCGGGCCGCCGACGTAACGCTGAAGGAACGTCGCAGGCTGGTACTGATTCCACGGGAAACGCCGCTGCACGCCATTCACCTGGAAAATATGCTGACGTTGTCCAGAATGGGCGCGGTCATATTGCCACCGGAACCTCCTTTCTACCTGAAGCCGCTGGACATCGACGGTGTAGTTCGTTTCGTGGTGCAGCGCGCCCTGGTTGCACTCGGTTTAACTGATGCCCTGCCCGACGACTTGCAGTATCAGGACCGGGAGCGGTAAAGAGGATTTCGTAGGTTTGATAACGTACTTCGTTGCCACCAGCTCGGACGGCTATATCGCCGAAGCCGACGGCGGTGTGGATTGGTGTTTCCAGGACGCCGATTATGGGTACTCTGCATTTTATGACACGGTGGAGGCGATAATAATGGGACGACGCGCCTACGATAAGGCGCTGAGTTTTGGCGAGTGGCCGTTTGCGGAGAAAACTACCTACGTCTTCACCAATTCCACGCTGGATGCACCGCCTCCGGGCGTGACGGCGGTGCGGGCGGATGCCGCAAGTTTCGCGGATACGTTGACGGCCCGGCATTCGGGCACCATCTGGTCGTTCGGCGGAACCAACCTGGCCGAGCAGTTTCGGGCGGCCGGCCTGATTGATGAGTACGTCCTTTCCATACATCCGATAGTGCTGGGTAGCGGGATTCCACTTTTCGCATCAGGCTCGACACCCACGCACTTGCAACTGTTGGGCGTAACTGAGTTTGACAGCGGGTTGGTGCAATTGCATTACCGGTCCGCCAACAATATGCCCACAGAGTCGGGCTAGACAGATGGCCCAACTGCGCGGCGATGAGAAGCGTCGCTACGTGGCCGAAATGTTCGCACGCATTTCGCCACGGTACGACCTGATGAACTCGCTGATGACCGGCGGTATGCACCACCGGTGGAAGCGCGCCACCGCCCGTTTCACCGCGGCCGGGCTGCGCGGCAGCGCACTGGATATCGCGACCGGTACCGGCGACCTGGCATTCGCGCTGGCACAGATACCCGGCGTATCGCCAGTGGTCGGGGTCGACCTGCTGCCCGAAATGCTGACCATCGCGCGGAGTAAACGAGCCTCAATCAGCGGTGCGGGCCCGGCGGCCGAGTTTGCGGTGGGCGACGCGCTGCGTTTGCCGTTCGCCGATGGTACGTTCTGTTGCGCCACCGCCGGCTTCAGCCTGCGTAACATGGCCGATGTGCCGGCTGCCATCGCAGAGATGGCCAGGGTGGTAGCCCCGGGAGGGCATGTTACCACACTGGAACTGACGCCGATGCCACCCGGCTTGCGTGCGACTCTCGGTCGCGTTTATTTCCACCACGTGGTGCCATTGCTCGGGCAAGTGGTGGCCGGCGACCGCTCTGCCTACACGTACCTGCCCAACAGCGTGGACTACTTTCTGACGGCAGACGGGCTGGCCGAGGTGTATCGAGCGGTCGGATTGACCGACGTGGGCTATTGCCGGCTCGGGATGGGCGGAGTGGCTCTCCATTACGGTGTGAAACCGTAGCGCCGGCGCTATCTTTCCGGCGAGGTTGCCCGCTCCGGAACGATCCGGAGCGCCCAAGTTCTTACGCTTACCAACTTTGTGAAACCAGACCGACCTACTGCTCACGCACGCGTACCCACTTAATCTGTCATCGCGAAGAGCGCCCGCTCATCCCGAGCTTGTCGAGGGACGTGGCAACCTCGATGAGGTTGAAGATAGGTCGACGAACCGCCGTTGCTTCGGCGACGGGATTGCCACGCTACGCTCGCGATGACAAATTGGGTAAGCATGACCGGCCTACTGTCATTGCGAGGAGCGCAGCAACGCGGCAATCTCGCCGCCGTAGCAGTTGCGGTTCGCCGAAGTGTTCGCAACCTCAGCGAGATTGCCGCGCTTCGCTAACATTGACGGGCTAACGTGGGCACGCGCGGGCACTGTAGTATCCTTGCTGAGGCTGAACTCGCTACGGTATACTATATTTAGAAAACCTCTTAGGGGATAGGCGGACCGATGCCGGATATTTTCGATAAACTGCAGCCTATCGTCCAGCGATATCAGGAAATAGAAACGTTGATGGCGCAACCGGACGTTGCGGCCGACTACTCCCGGCTACAGGAACTCAACCGGGAACGATCCTCCATGGAGGATTTTGTTGGGATTGACGCCCAACACCGCAAGCTGGGTGACGAACAATCCGACCTGCGCGCGCTGGTGCACGAAGGCGGCGACGCCGATTTTCTGGCAATGGCGCAGTCTGAACTCGCCGAAGTCGAAAGCAGTCTGGCTGCCTTATCGGAGCAACTCAAGCTCGCGCTGCTGCCCCGCGACCCCAACGATGATCGCGACGTCATTGTGGAGATTCACTCGGCAGCTGGCGGCCAGGAAGCGTCCCTCTTCGCCGGCGACCTGTATCGCATGTACCAGCGCTACGCTCAGGTGCTGGGTTGGGCCGTGGAGATTCTGGACTCAAACCCGTCCGACCTCGGTGGCTTCAACCGAATTGCCTTCTCGGTAGACGGCCAACACGCTTACAGCCAGCTCAAGTTCGAGGCCGGCGTCCACCGGGTGCAACGGGTACCCGAAACGGAAACCCAGGGTCGCATCCACACTTCAACGGTAACCGTCGCCGTGCTTCCACAGGCGGATGAAGTTGAAGTTGACATCAAAGACGACGACCTGCGTATTGACATCTATCACGCCGGAGGCCACGGCGGTCAAAACGTCAACAAAGTCGCCACCGCCGTTCGGATCGTGCACGAACCCTCGGGCTTGGTGGTGGTATGTCAGGATGAGCGTTCCCAATACAAAAACAAATCCAAGGCAATGACAATCTTGCGGAGCCGACTTTTCGCCGCGGAACAGAACCGCCAGCAAGTGGCAATCTCCACCAGCCGCAAAGCCCAGATTGGCAGCGGCGACCGCAGCGAAAAAATGCGCACCTACAACTACCCGCAGGATCGTATTACCGACCACCGCATCGGAAGTTCCGTCCACGGTATACAACGCGTTATGGACGGTGGCCTCGGCCATCTCATTGACCAGCTGATCACCAACGACCAGGCTCTCCGCCTGGAAGCGGTAACCGCCTAACCAACTCGTCGACTCCTGGAACGCCTCCGTGGGGGCCCGAGCAATGCCCAGTCTCCGGAACGTCATTCAGGAAACCCATCGCACGCTGGAGTCGGCCGGCATACCCGATGCGCGCCTGGAAGCCGAAGTCATGGTGATGGACGTAATGCGGATGCCGCGCCAGTCCATCTTCGCCGAGCAGGAATCCCAGGTCTCCGAGCAACAGCAGCAGAGCCTCAACGCTATTGTGGAGCGCCGGCTCACCCGCGAACCCCTGGCCTACATTCTGAATTACCGGGAATTCTACGGCGTAAACCTGCTGGTCAACCCGGATGTGCTCATCCCGCGACCTGAAACCGAAACCATGGTTGAGCACGCTCTGTTCATGGCCCTGATGGGAATGGAGAGCCGCGAACTGGTCATTGCCGACATCGGCACCGGCACCGGAGCCATCGCCATCAACCTGGCCATCCACCTCCCGGCGGCCCGCATCTACGCCACCGACGCCTACGACGCCACGCTGGACGTCGCCGCGTACAACATCAGGATGCACAACGTCGCCGACCGGATAACGTTATTGAAAGGCGACTTGCTGGAACCGCTGCCCGAGCCGGTGGATGTCATCGCCGCCAACCTGCCCTACCTGCCTACGGATCGCATCCCGACCCTTCAACCGGAGGTGCAATGGGAACCGATTGCCGCGCTGGATGGCGGCCCCGGCGGTATCGACCTCATCGGGAGGCTGTTGAAACAGGCCGCTGCCGGCGACCGCATCAAACCCCACGGTGTCATCCTGCTGGAGCTGGATCCTGAGCAGATTCCCGAGGCCCGGTTGCTGGCCACCAACGCGTTTCCGGACGCCGAAATAACGGTGGAACTGGACCTGGCCCGCCTCGATCGACTGTTGGTAGTCAGCCTATCGGCGCCAGACGCAGAATATTAACGTTGCCGTGCGAGGCGTGCAACTAAACCAAAGCCAAGGTGAAATGCGCAGACGCATGGGGTAAATTTGTGAAGGAACCGAGGTAGCTGGTCTCAGAAATTGCGAGGGGTTGGTGATGGGCGTGAGGGAGATAGACCGGTCTCTGGAACAATGGCAGATGGGAGTCAAGGACTTGCGGCGGCGTGTGATTCTGGCTCCCACACCCCGGGAGCGGGAAAGGTGGTACGCCATCCTGCTGCTGGCTCAGGGCTTGACGGCGGAGGCGACGGCGGAGGCGCTGGAGCGGGACCCCCACACTATCGGACGTTGGGCGTCGGCCTTCGGCGAGGGAGGGCCTGCGGCCCTGATATTCGAGCAGACCGGTGGTTCCCCCCCGCCCTTGACCAGGCGCAGCAGGAGGAGTTGAAAGGGGCGGTGGAGCAACCGCCCGCCACAGCGGGCATCGTAATGGCTAACTGGTATTGGAAGGTGGTGCGTCAGTTTGTCTCAGAACGGTTTGGCATCAGCCTGAGCCGCAGCAGTTGCCTGAACTGGCTTCACCGGCTGGGGTTTGCCTTCAAGCGTCCCAAGAAGCGGCTGCTCAAAGCTGATGAGTCCAAGCGGGAGGCCTTCGTGGCGGAGTACGCCGTCCTGTGGGAGGAGGCCCAACGGACTGGAGCCAGGATATTCTTTGCCGACGAGGCCCACTTCCGGGCGGACGCGGAATTGCGGGGGAAGTGGGTGCTGAAGGGTAAGCCTGCGTTGGTGGACTCGAGCAGCCCGAGGTACGGGGAGAAGGCCAGCTACTATTCGGCGGTGTGCCTGGAGACGGGCGAGGTGGAATGGATGGAACTGGAGGGCAACAGCAACAGCGGGACCTCGGTTGCCTTCCTGACGCAACTGAAGGAAAAGCATCCAGGGCCGCTGCGGGTCATCTGGGACAATGCGCCGGCCCATCGTGGGGAGGCGGTACGGGAGTACCTCAGGACGCCTGAGCTGGAGCTGAGGCTGGTGAACCTGCCGGGCTACAGCCCGGACTTCAACGCCGATGAGGCTGTCTGGGGTTGGGCGAGAGAGGAGGTCACTGGCAATCTGTGCTTGGGCAGCAGGGCGGCGGTGCAGGAGAGGGTCGGCAAATTCCTGGCCGGGCTGTCCAGCCGGAAAGACGAGGTGAGACGGCGCTGCCGGACGGTCCTGCAATCAAGGGCCGAAACACTCCCGCGAGACTCCCGCCCCGATTCCCAGCACCCGGCAAATACACATCCCACCTTGGCTTTGGTTTAGTACCGTGTCAATCTGGTTTTGTAGGGTAGATATGCTGGAGCTTACGGCGAGCATCTTGGGTGGTAAACCGCCAGTCTATGGCTGATTTTGCTGCGTTGCGCTCGCGTTCGAGCGCCGCAACCTCTCGCCGCAGCTCCGGCTCATCGCTGATACGGCGGTTCAGACACCCTCTGCTGAAGACGCTCAACTCGATCTCAGCCATGTTCAGCCAGCTGCCATGCGTAGGAGTGTAATGAAACTCGAGGCGTTGGGCGATGCGCCGAGCTTCGCACGGCTCAAATGCTTCGTAGAGCGAGCCGAGCTTGTGGGTGTTGAGGTTGTCCAGTACCAGCCTGACCACCTCGGCATCAGGGTAGGCCTCGTCCACCAGCCACCGCATCTGGTGCGCGAAGTCCACGGCAGTGCGGCGCTCGGTCACCTCCACATGTCTCCATCCACCCTTCGGCTCGCAGATCATGAACAGGTTCCGGGTCCCGTTTCGCTGGTACTCGGTGTCATAGCGTGCCACCCGTCCGGGGGCAGCCTCGATGGGCGGACGCACCTCCCCAGTCAATTGCCTGGAGGTCTCGTCGAAACACACTACCGGACGCTCCGGATTGTACTCCGGTTGGTACAGGTCCAGCACGTCCTCCATCCGCGCCACGAACTCCCCGCTCACCTTGGGGATACACCACTCTTTCTTCTTCCAGGGCTTGAGTTCGTTTTTTTGAGTATCTGGCGCACCGTCTCCAGGGAGATGCTCTCGGCAAACTCCAACTCCACCACCTGGTCGGCCAACAACTGGAGTGTCCAGTGCGTGTGCCCTGCGGGCGCGGCGCGGCACACGAAGGCGATCAGGTGCGCTTCCTGCTTGCCGTCCAGCTTGCGCTCCTGGCCCGGCCGCGGTCGGTCATTGATGGCGCCCTCAAGTCCTTCCTCCACGTACCGCTTCCGCGCTCTGGCGACCGTGGCCGCGTTGACCAACAGCACATCGGCTATCTCACGGTCCCGAAGCCCCTGGTCAGCCTTGAGCAGCGACAGCGCACGCTTCACGGTGCGCACTGACGCCTTGCCTCGCTGGGACACCTCATTGAGACGGGAGCGTTCGGCCTCGGTCAACTCTACTTTATACTTGATGGCAGCCATGGCTGGGCACTTCCTCACACAAAGATCATGCCCCAGTATGGCTGCTTTCTTATATTCTTACAAATCTACCTGGCAACGGTACTAGGTGTTCGCCGGGTTTACCCGTGGTAGGCCTGAGCCGCAGGACCTTTCAACTATCAACGCCCCGGTCGACGAAGCGTCGCCTGGATCCCAGAGAGCCCCCACTGCCGGAACACCGCCGGTAGCCGACAGGCCTGGATTCAGGCTCAGGGCCGAGACGACAGTGGGGAACAATCGACAGGCCCTGCCTGCCCTGCGCCTTACCCTCCGGCGAGCCGGCGCCCGTTCTGGATTATCCACTCGGAATCGACGTCCAACTTGGGCTGGCACACCTTGATGAATTCACTGACGTGCCGGATGTAAGGTGGTTCCCCCCGACACTGCCGCAGGTAATCCACTACCATCGCCAGGTTGATAACGCCCTGGCCATCGGTAAACGGAGAACCCTGGGCCTCGGCTTCTTCGGTGAGCACCCATTTCCCGTACACGGGATTGTCGAACCAGGTTCCCTTTAACACGCCGTCAACGTCGGGAGACCGGTCGCCCATTGCCAACTCCACCGCCTGCCACAACTCCCGCCGACGGACGGGTTCGGCGCGGGTAACCAGCACGTCGCGCAATATCTTGCTGGCCAGTAGAGTGATGGTGTCGGCAGCGCCGACGGCATAATCTGCATTGGGTCCGGAGGCCAGAGGGACAGCCATTTTCACTCCTGATCAGTCGCGGTAAATGGAGAAGGTTTCAGTGCTATAGTCGATCGGCGCCACGTTCCCGATGGCACCATATTATGTTGCCCCATCGTATCTGTGGCGTCAATACGCACACCGATAAAAGCGACGTGAAACCGTACATTCCCGGCCCCGCCGGGGTGGGGCAAATACTTTGTTTACAGACCGGTAAGTTCCAGCGTCCAGACCCGGTTTGCTTGCAAATCGGCAACGCGCACCGCATGGTTGTTGGTGTCGGCGACGTACAACAGATCGGGCCGGTCGCCGTCGAATCTGGCGAAACTCAGGCCGCTGGGTTCGCTAAATGTGGCGTGTTGACCGGTGCCGTCGTGCAAGCCCGTTGCTCCTGAGCCCAATACAGTTTGTACGGACCGGGTTAACGGCAACAGTCGCTTGATTTTGTGATTGTAGGTGTCGGCCAAAAATAGCTCGCCTTCGTGCCATTCGATACCGATGGGATGCTGGAGCCGCACGTGGTGCTCCACCCCGTCCCGGTCGCCAAAGGCAAACAGGTCGATGCCGACCAACGTGGCGACGCGCCCGATCACCGGGTCCAGGCCGGCGCACCGGATACTGCTGGTTTCGGAATCGGCAAAATACAGCAGGTCGTTACCCACCGTAATGCCGCTCGGTTGCGCCAGGGTCGCCGTGGCCAGCGGGCCGTTCTCGATGCTCTCCGCACCAGTTCCGGCGTGCGGTTGCACCACGCCATCTGCCAACGACAGCCGCCAAAGCTGATGGATGCCGGCCATTGCGATGTACAGTTGACCCTGGTGATGCGTCAGATCCCACGGGCTGCTCAGGGCGACCTGGGTGCCGGGGCCGATCGCCCTCCGATCCATGCCCTGTTCGCCAGTTCCGGCGATTGTACTCACCGTCTGACGGCTCAGGTCGATAGTTCGGATGGCATGGTTCTCGGTGTCGGCCACGTACAGAATGTTCCCGACCAGTTCCATTCCCTGCGGGTGATTGAATGCGGCCGAACCATAGACGCCGTCGATGAAATCCTCGGCGCCAGAACCCACCACCCCCTGCACCGCACCGTCGAGGTCGGAAATGATGATCCGATGATGGTTGGTATCAGCGATAAACAGGCGATTGCCCGGGCCATCGGCCAGGACTTTACCGGGGAAGGCCAGCGTCTCATCTTCCAGGGCATCGGGTTTTAGATGCAGGTCGCGCCGGTCGATCATGCCTTTGGCGTCGAATTCGGCGATCATCTGGCCGAGCAACGCATCAAAGTCATCGAAGGGCAGCTCGCCTTCGTGCTTACCGATAACCTTGCCAGCCGGATCCACGAACATCAACGTGGGCCAGGCGCGGCAGGCATACTGGCGCCACACCTCGAACTCGGTATCGTTGACGATGGGATGTTTCAACTCATAGCGCTGGGCGGCGCGCAGCACGTTGTCAGCGTCTTTCTCATTGGGGAATTTGGCCGAATGAACGCCAACGACGACCAGTTCCTGGGCGTATTTCTCTTCGAGTTTCCGCAACTGCGGAAATATATGCATACAGTTGACTCAACAATACGTCCAAAAATCCAGCACCACCAACTTGCCCCGCAGGTCAGCCATGCTGAGCGAACGGTCCGTGTTGACCCATTCGACATCGGCGGGAAAGTCCGGCGCGTTGACAGTGCCGGCGAAAGACTTGGTAGCCATGATGGTGCTCCCTGTACGACTGTGCGAATCCTCGTCGATTAGCGCGGTGGCTGTGATTCAAAAGCCAGCGTGGCGTAGCGCATGAAGATGGCGCCCACCGGTTCGCCCAGCGGGGCGTTGGCGACCAGCACCGCGATAACATGCTCCTGGCCTGGTTGACCTGGCTCTTCCACCAATACCCGTTTGGGCGTGTTGTTGCCGGTTACCGCGCCGATGTTACGGTCGATCTGGCCGTCGATGAACACCTCGCCGTAGTTGTCCACGTTAGTCTCGAACCACACCCGGCATTGGGTTACGTCCTGTCCTTTCACTGTATCCGGCATGGTGAATCGCAAGCGATACCAAGCGAAGGTGAATCCCACTGAGTACCGTTTCTGGAAATCCGCGCTGCTCTCCCACGACGAATCATCATAGTCGGGCAGGCGGGCATTGCTTCCCAGCATCTCAGCGACCAGGCCCTGATTGGGTTCACCTGGTTCCAGCCCCTGGGCGATGCGCCAACCGTCCGACTTGATGACGGTCAGGTCAGCTTTTTGCTCTAGATCCAACGCTACTCTTGGCATCGTGTTACTCCTGACATGCTGTTGATTGCGATGATTGGTTTAGCTTGACCGGGTAGCGTTTACGCCTTCAGATGCTCGGTGAAAAACTCCAGCGTGCGCGGCCACGAGCGGTCGGCGGCCTCTTTTTGATATCGCGGGCCGGTAAAATCCATGAAGGCATGATCGGCATCCCGATACACGTAAAACTGGTGCGCTTTACCCAGACGGTTCAACTCTTCGTCGAAGTTACGCATATCTTCCTGTGAGGGGTTCTCGTCCACCTCTCCGAAATGGAACAGCATGGGGCAGTTAATATTGCTGGCCATCTGGAAGGGAGGAGTGTCGCCGGCGCCCCACGTCACCAGCAGGTTGCCGCCGTAGTAGGGCGCAACCGCCGCGAAGTGCGGAATGGAGGCCGCCGCCAGCCAGGCCACGCGCCCACCCATGCAGAAACCGGTAACCCCGATACGGTCGCCCCGAATCGCCTCATGGTTGCGGAGCCAATCAACCATACCGTTGATGTCGGCGACGATGTGAGGGTCGCTGAGCACGTCCCAGGGACGCGGTCGCGGATCGCCGTTCAGCACGTCGTCGGGAATCCGATGGTACAGATGGGGCGCGACTGCCGCGAAACCCTCGCCAGCCAACCGGTCGCAAATGGTCTGGATAAATTCATCAACGCCGCCGCCGTGTTGTGCCACCACCACCGCCGGGAATGGTGCGGTGAAACCGGCGCTGCTACTCGGCACGCTGGCGTACATATCCATCTCGCTGCCATCAACGGTTAGTTTTTCCCAAAAACTGGCCATGGCGATACCTCCTGAAGTTGCAAATTACCCGAATGTCGGTTCTAGATTCAACTCGTTTCAGCTTTTTAGATGTTGGTCGAAGAACTCCACGGTGCGCGGCCACGACGCCTCGGCCGCCGCTTGCTGGTAGCGACCGCCAGAAGGATTCATAAAGGCATGGTCGGCGCCGGGATAGGAATAAAACTGGTGCGCTTTGCCGAAGCGATCCAGTTCCGCGTCCAGCGCGCGCATATCCTCCGGGGAAGGATTGGCATCAATCTCCCCGAAGTGGAACAGCATCGGGCAGTTGATTTGGGCAGCCAGATCGAACGGAGCGGTGTCACCAGCGCCCCAGATGGCCGTCAGGTTGCCCCCATAGTAGGGCACGACGGCGGCAAAGTTTGAGTTGGTAGCGGCGGCCAGCCATGCGACGCGCCCGCCCATGCAGAAACCCGTTACGCCAATGCGGTCGCTCTGCACAGCGTCGTGATTGAGCAACCAGTCGACGGTTGCGTTGATATCTGTGACGATGTCCGGATCGCTGAGCAATGCGGCAGGTCGCGGACGAGGCTGCTCGTTCAGCAGAGCAGGGTCGGTGACCCGATGGTACAGGTTTGGCGCCACGGCGGCGTAACCCGCTGCCGCCAACCGGTCGCAGATGTCCTGGATGAACGCGTCTACGCCGGTGGCGTGCTGTGCCACGACTACCGCCGGAAATGGCGCGGTGAACCCGGCGCTGCTACTCGGCACGCTGGCATACATCTGCATTTCCTGGCCGTTAACAGTGATAGGTTCCCAAAAACTTGCCATGCCAAACCCCCCAACGGCGGATGAATTTACTCGACCAGTCGGTCTTCAAGTCCCGGCCGAAGCGCCGTGTTGCGCTCTTTCCAAGCGACCTTGAAGATCCAATTCAATATTGATGTCAGGACCAGCAAGATCAACGCACCACCGATGACCCCCAATGCCGGAAATCCGTTAATTCTGAACAGTGTATCGGAAATGGCGTCGATACCGATCAATGCTGCACCGATGAAGAAAAACACCAACCAAATGTCCCTGAGGTTTTTCATCGCCAGGAACCCGAGAGGAATTGGACAATCCACACTGAAAAACCAAACCCAATCAACCCGGCCAGCAAGCCGACCGCAGTCGCACGCAGAGCGCTCTCTGACAACTCGGCAGAAAAGACCAACAGGAATAACGTCACGGCGACGAGGATACCGACGCCCACCGCAACGAATTTCATGGGCAGAGGGTCCGCGTGGCTAAATGGGGGTCTGCTATCTTCAAATCAACCCCTCCTCCCGAACCTGGGCCAGCGTCGCTTCGAAGGCGGACAGGGTTTGGTCGATGTCTGCCTCGTGGTGGGTTGCGGACACCAGCAGAGCGTCGCGGCCCATGATGTCTATGCCACGATTCTGCAAACCTCGCTTGATGCTGCTTACCGCCGGAGTTGCTGCCGCCGCCTTGATGCGACGGTTCACATCCGGGCCAAACTCGTGATCGAAGTCGCCATCCGCCAGCGTGAAGTGGATCATGGAAGCGATACCGTAGGCGTGGCCGCTAACCTCCGTTCGCGCGAAAACATCGTTGAGGCCGGTTTTGAGCCGGTCAGCCATCGCATCCGCATTTTGGTTGATCGGTTCGCTGGCAATCAATTCCAGGCAGGTTGCACCGGCCACCGCCGACAGCGGGTTGCCGTTGAAGGTGCCCGGGTGATACACCCGCTGCGTGTTATCCCATTCGGGGTCGCCGCGCTGGGCGATCATGTCCACTATGTCAGACTTGCCGCCGACGGCTCCGCCAGGCAACGCGCCCGCAACGATCTTGGCCATGGTGGTCAGGTCTGGCGACACTCCGTAGCGCACCTGGGCCCCGCCGGGGGAGGCGCGAAAACCGGTTACCACCTCGTCGAAAATCAGCACCACACTATGCTGGTCGCAAAGTTGACGGAGGCCCAACAGGTAGTTTGGAACGTCAAAGGGCAACTGTCCGTAGTGGGCGCCAGTGGGTTCGAGGATGATGGCCGCGATGTCAGTGTCGCGTTCCATCGCCTGCTGAACGGCGTCCAGGTCACCAGCCGGCACAATGACCATGCTGCCCCAGGCTTCGGGCGGTATCCCCGGCGCCGGGCGGTCCGACCCGGCCATGGCGTAGTCGTGCCAGCCGTGGAAGTGGTCCTGCAACTTGATAATCTTGCTGCGGCCCGTGTATGCCCGTGCGAGTCGCATTGCCATCAGCGTGGCTTCGGTGCCGCTGCTGTGGAAACGCACCCGCTCAATGGAGGGCATCAGATTCATAATTGCCCGCGCCCAACGCAGTTCTTCGTCGGTACAAGCGCCCAGATGAGTACCACGCCGCATCTGCTCCACAACCGCATCTGCCACTGCCGGATGGGAATGGCCGAGAATCAACGCCCCGTGGCCAGACACGTAGTCAATGTACTCGTGGCCGTCCACATCCCATTTGCGCGGGCCCAGCCCGTGGGTTATGTACAGCGGGAACGGTTCGGCGTAACGGTTATCGTGGGTAACGCCGCCTGGGAAGATGCCTACAGCCTCCCGATATCGTTCGGCGGAGCCGGGGTGTTGGGCGATGTATTGTTCTAGAATCGTGGGCATTATCACGCTCCAGCTGCTTGGTCCGTGCGAGTTGGCCGGCACCGGCATTGTAGCATAGCGGGTCGGCAGCAAGGCTAAGGCGCATTGACCTCGGGCACCTCGGTAGTCAATTCCGGTGGCCGCTTGATGAACAGGAAACACACCCCAGCAATCATTGCGCAGATGGCTCCCGGGACGATGGCGCGGTTGTAGCTGCCGAATTGGTCGTAAACCCACCCGGCGTACACCGGAGACGCCACCAGCGCCCAGGCATAGGCGAAGGTTATGTAGCCCCGCAATGTGGCGAACCTGGTGCGGCCGTAGTACTCGCCCAGGGCGGCCCACACTATCACGCCGGCCCCATCCATCATCCCTTCGCAGACCACAAACCCCAAAACCAGCGTGATGCCGATGGCAGTCTGCCAATCGCCCTGCCAAAGGAACAGGTAGCCCACGCCTTCGACGAAAAGGCTCACCGCCATAATCGCCTGTTTGGATACCCGGTCGCCCATATAGCCCATGATCAGGCGAGAAACAAAGTTGATGGCGGACATCGCACCAATCAGATTGGCCGCCATCTGGGTGCTCATCCCCTTGTCGTCAACCAGTATTGGGAACAGGCTGACCAGGATGCCCAGCGTTGCCGTTTGTCGCAAACCTGCTCCTAACAACAGCAGCCAGTACGCTCGTGTCCGCAGAGCCTCTCTAACCGTATAGTCTCGGGTTTCGCGGCGCGTCTGCCCCCGGCCCCCGGTTGTCGGAGGGCGAGTCGCACCATCGGGCAAGAGCCCCATGTCCTCCGGACGATTACGGAACCAGATGCAAAGCGGCAGAAGAATAACCAGGTAAAACAGGCCCGATGCTATTAGTCCCCACAGCAACCCGGCCTGATCGATGAGCAGATTCATGGTCGGTATGAGGGCCAACCCACCCAGTGAGGCAACGGCGGCGAGAATGGAAATCGCCAGCGCCCTCTTGCGTTGGAACCACTGATTCAGGCCAGCGAAGCAGGCGTGCTGGAAGGCCATGCTGTTGCCGAGAGACACCAATCCGAGGTACACGAGCGCGAAGGTCCAAAACCCTGGCATCCAGAACGCCATGATGAAATAACCAATCACGGCCAGGAGCAACGACGGAACCAACACGTTGCGGTTCCCAAACTTGTCGATGAGCCAACCCGCGAATGGCCCCTCCAGGCCACCCTCAGCGCGGGCCACGGAAAACACCAGGTTGGTCTGAGCCTGGGTTATGCCCAGTTCATTGCGGATGGGGAGCACCAGCACGCCGAAACCACGGAAAAATACCCCGCTGGCGAAAAAACTCATCGCCGAGGTAATCGCCACCATCCACCATCCATAGTAGATGCCCGGCCGTCCGCTTCCTGCCGTTATCTCTCCCGAAGTTGCCACTGTGCCCCACCAGATGGGTATGCGTTGGATTTGCCCGCGGTTCGCTTGCGCCGCGTTTACGCACAACGAATCGCCAGTGTATACGTCGGCCCGCTTCACGGCAACGCCGGATGCTGCGTCACACGTTCCCGCTTCAATCTGACATTACGAGGAGCGCCCGCTCATCCCGGGCTCGTCGAGGCACGTGACCACCTCGATGAGGTCGTACACACGTCGGCGAACCGCCGTTGCTACAACGACGGGATTGCCACGCTACTCTCGCAATGACAACGCTAGACCCAGGCTGCCATGGGCGATAGATACCCAGCGTGTTGGGGGGGGATATCCAAACCTCTGACGGCACACGATGTTGACAATTGCCGGGTGCGACCCCATCCGCTGACGGGTTACAATGCCAACATTACCCAGACGACTGCTACTGTGCCGTGAAAACCATGATTCAGCCGTCGGTTCGCCACATAATCCACGCCGACCTCGACGCCTTTTACGCCGCGGTTGAACAGCTTGATAATCCAGAACTGCGGGGAAAACCGGTGCTGGTGGGCGGCAGTCCAGACGGGCGCGGCGTCGTTGCCACCGCCTCATACGAGGCCCGCAAGTTTGGCGTCCACTCGGCAATGCCTATGGCCACCGCGGTGCGCCATTGCCCCGACGGTATCATCGTGCGACCCCGGTTCGACCGATACCGGGAATTGTCGGCGCAAGTCATGGGGGTATTCCGCTCCGTAACCGACACCATCGAGCCGCAATCCCTGGATGAAGCCTATCTGGACATCACCGTCGCTGCCGATGACCGCTCACCAATCGCCGTTGCCATAGACATCAAAGCCAGGGTGGCCGCCGAAACCGGCCTGACCGTATCGGTGGGCCTGGCCACCGGGAAATGCGTCGCCAAAATCGCGTCTGACTTGCAAAAGCCAGACGGCCTGGTAGTGGTTCCCGACGGTGAGGAAGCCGATTTTCTGGCCCCGCTTGCGGTCGGTAAACTGGCGGGCATCGGCCCGAAATCTGCCGCGCGGCTGCTAGCCGACGGAGTGCACACGATCGGCGACCTGGCCGGGATGCCCGAACCCTGGTTCACACGCCGGTTCGGCAAGCGTGGCGCCAGCATCCGCGACCACGCCCGCGGCATCGATCACAGTCCGGTGCAGACGGTGCGGGAAACCAAATCGGTGAGCAGCGAAACGACCTTTCCGGAAGACATCGGCTCTGCCGAAGAACTGCGTCCAGTCATTGACCGTCTTTCGAGCAGCGTCGCCAGTGCGTTGATGCGAAAATCTCTGACCGGACGCACCGTTACGGTAAAGATGCGTCTGTCCGATTTCACCACGTTTACGCGCCAAATGACCCTGCCCGCTTCCATCAACGACAATTCGACGATTGGCGCCACTGCGTGGGCGTTGCTGGAGCGGGAACTGGCACCGGAGCGGACGTTTCGCTTGCTGGGCGTCGGCGTCTCCGGATTCGTACCGGCGGAACCGGAAGGCAACGATAAGCCCAACGGACGGCGAGCGGCACCCCGGGCTTCCGCAGGTGCTCGCGCAACTTCCTATCAACTAGCCCTGCCCGTCAACTAGCCTTGCCCGTGGAATCCGAAATGGGGTAGGGCCGCGGTCGGCGACCACCTACCGGAACAAATCCTTGTCGCCTTCCCGGACGATGGCGCGGCTGCTGGCGTCATCCATGTGCTCGTAGGGGTAGCCCCTGATGATCGCTACCGGCACCCCCAACAGTTTGCCGGTAACCAGTTCCGCCGTTGCCGCCAACTCGTCGGCCACCGCGATGGTAGTGGTATGCAGTTCGTTGCCGTGGGGATCGAATTCGCCGATGTAGCTCACCACCGGATTGAAACCAGCCACGCCGATAGACACGTTGACGGCCCCGTTCCGCCAGGGGCGACCGAAGGTATCGGAAACCAGCACTGCAACGTCAACGCCCAACCGGGAACTCACGGCATCCCTGATCCCCTGCGCCGACGCGTCCGGGTCGACCGGCAGGAGGCAGATGGCATTTTCGCCGGGGATGTTGGAGGCGTCAATCCCGGCATTGGCGCAAATGTAGCCGTGGTAGGTTTCGCTGATGATTACGCCGCGGTCCATTCGCACGATGCGCCGGCTTTCGCGAAGAATCATCTCGGTATGGCGGGGGTCGCGGCGGTGACCCTCGGTGATGGCAACCGCCAACGGCGAAGCTTCAACGTCGTCGATGGTCATCACGCGGCCTTCAGCCTTGCTGACGACTTTCTGGGTAACCACGAGCACATCACCATTTTCCAGGGGGGTGCCCTGGGCCGCGCAGGCATCCATGATTTGCGCGGCCAGGTCATCTCCGGCGCGCACTTCGGGCAACCCCTCGATTCCGATAGCACGAATTTCAGGCGGCATGGCGTCCTCCTCGACTTGGCGACTGCATTCCGGTAGCGTGGCTCACAATGCCAGTTTATCACCTGACCAATCGGCGCCCAACGGGTGGGCGTCGCATAGCGATACCGGCGAGGGAGTGCTAGAATGACGATGGTCGCAATCCGGCATCGGAGGTACCCAAAATGAGCACATCTTCTTCATCATCACCGCGTCGCAAGAAGGTATACACCAAGTACGGGGACCAGGGCGAAACCAGCCTCCTCTACGGAGGCAGAGTATCCAAGGCCAGCCCGCACACCGAGGCTTACGGCATCACCGATGAGGCAGTCAGCCTGATGGGGCTGGCTCGGGCATTGACCGATGATGACAAGGTGAAAAACATCCTGCGGGATCTGCAGCGCGAGTTGTTCACCGTGGCCGCCGAACTGGCCACTGACCCGTCCAAATACGACCTGTTCCACCAGCATTTCACGCCGGTTACCGAGGCGATGGTGGACAAGCTGGAGGAGATAATCGACGAGCTGGAAACCCACTTCCAGATGCCTCAAGTATTCATTCTCCCCGGTGGAACTCCGTCGTCATCCGCCATGGATTCGGCCCGCACCGTCATACGTACCGCCGAACGCAGGGTGGTAAGCCTCTCCGAGGCCGGCGGATTGACCAACAACCTGATCCTGGCCTATCTGAACCGGCTGGGCGACCTGCTGTTCGTGCTGGCTCGCTACCATGATCGGGATATTCCCATCGAACGCGCCACCGGCGAACGTGTCTGATACCCAAATGCCTCCGTTAGACACCGGCGATCCCAATATCGTCGTAATCGACTACGAATCAGGCAACCTGCGCAGCGTCGCCCGCGCCGTGGAGAAAGCGGGCGTGGTGCCGTGTGTGACGTCAGACCCGGCCATGCTGGATTCGGCCGACGCCGTGATATTGCCGGGTGTGGGCTCGGGCCCGGCGGCAATGTCAGCGCTGAATGCCCGTGGCTTGGTGGAACCGTTGCTCGGGTATATTGCCAGCGGGCGGCCTTTTTTGGGAGTTTGCCTCGGTTTGCAGCTTTTGCTGGAAGCCACCGACGAAGGCGACGCCGACTGCATTGGCCTGGTTCCGGGACGGGTCAGGCGACTGCCGGACGGAATGAAGGTGCCCCATATGGGCTGGAACACCGTGCGCTTTCAGACCGAGCATCCGCTATGGGCCGGTATCCCGCAGGACAGCCACTTCTACTTCGTGCACAGCTACTACGCCGACCCGACCCGACGCGACAACGTGGCCGGTATTACCGAATATGGCTTGCCGTTCTGCAGCGTTTACGCCCGCGACAACGTGGTGGCGACCCAATTCCATCCGGAAAAGAGCGGCGTGAACGGCCTACGCATCTACGCCAATTTCGTCAGTCAAGCCGCGCGCGTTAGCGGTTAGCACGCATTGGGTGTCTGACTAGATGGAAATAATCCCGGCGATTGACCTGCGGGGCGGCAACTGCGTCCGGCTGTATCAAGGCGACTACGAGCAGGAAACGATCTTCTCCGACGACCCTTTGGCGGTGGCCGAGCGTTGGCAATCCGAGGGCGGCCAACGGCTCCACATCGTGGATCTGGACGGTGCCCACAGCGGCAACCCGGCCAACCTGGCCGCCATCACTGCCATCACCTGCGCGCTGACCATTCCCGTGCAGGTCGGCGGGGGCATCCGCAGCGTCGATACCGCTTCCGGCCTGTTCGAGGCGGGCGCGGCGCGAGTGGTTGTGGGCACGGCGGCGGTCTCGAACCCCAAGCTCGTGGAGGACTTGTGCCAGCGTTTTGGCTCCGACCGGGTGGTGGTGGCGCTGGATGCCCGCGACGGGTTGGTCGCCATCCACGGCTGGACGGAAACTTCCAACGTAACCGCCACTGACCTTGCCGGCCAGATGGCCAGGTTGGGGGTAGAGCGCCTGCTGTACACCGATATTTCGAGAGATGGCACGCTGGAGGAGCCGAACTACGCGGCTACCGCTGCCCTGGTCGAAAATAGCGGACTGAAAGTATTGTCGGCGGGCGGCGTTGGCGCGGCGGAACACGTAGCGAAACTGGTCCCCACGGGTGCCGAGGCGGCGATAATCGGACGCGCGTTGTACACGGGAGACATCACCATCGGAGACGCGTTGGCCGCGGCCCGGAGGTAATCCTCGCCCGGTCCCTCGTCCAAACTGGCGGCGAAAGGCCAGCGGTGGGTCAGACTATGGCTGCGGCGACGGAGTCATCGTCGCCAACCGGCATCCCTCCGCGTTGGTCGAGATACTGCTGACGCACCGCCAAGCGTTCTTCGCCAGTAACGTCCCAGTCGTCCCGAAACACTTCCATCAGAATGAAGTTGTGGGACATCCGCCGCACCTCGCGCACCGGATTGAATCCAGACCGCTCGAAGCACTTCTGGGCGCGGTGATTCCAGTCCAGCGTGTGCAGGTAAACCCGTTTCAGGCGCAGGTCGTCGAACATATGGTGCAGCAGCGTTGCCACGGCATCGTAACCGTAGCCGCCACTCCAGTAATCCCGGTCGCCGATTACAATACCCAGTTCGGCCTCTTTAGACAGGCTGTCCAGGTCGTAGTACATACAATTGCCGATGAACTTGCCGCCGGCGACTTCAATCGCAAAATGGTGCGAGCCCGGCGTAGGCCAACGCACCTGGTCTTCGAAAAGCTTCAGGTACCGCTCGTACTTCATGGTGAGGGGATAGGCGGCGTCCAGGCGCGCTATTTCGGGATCACTGCGCCAGATGTAATCCAGCTCGGCATCCTCCATGCGCTTGCCACGCAAGAGCACCCGAACGCCCCGCAGAACCAGGCTGTTGGTCATGGCTGCCCGCTCCGTCGATAGGTTTCGATGAGTGACAGAGCCTCTCCCAGCACGCTGCGTTCGTTGTCGTACTCCAGCATTTCCAGCGCCTGGTTATACTCACACCACTCAACCACATCAAACTCGGAATCGTGGTCGGAAGTGCTGCCCCCCGACGGCTCCATCAGATAGAAATAGACGGTTTTGTCGTAGCGAACACCGTCATTGTGGCCCACGAAGTAATAGCGGATGCTAGTAATGGGAGCCAACACCGTTACCTGAAGGCCGGTTTCTTCCTGCACTTCGCGCCGGGCCGTTTGTTCCACGCTTTCGCCGATTTCGGGAGTGCCCTTGGGCAACCGCCAACTCAACGGAGCGTCCGCCCCCTGGAATCCCGGACGGTTGCGCGCACACAAAAGGGTCTCAATCCGGCCGGCCGTTTCCCGGAATACCAAACCCCCGGCCGAAATCAATCGTTCCTGCGACCAGGTGTCGACTGGCGCGCCGGCAGAGGCTGGAGAAACATCGAATACGATGCTTCCTGGAGCGGCGTCGGGTTCGTCACCGGGCAGGGTCGTGGGGATTGTCATCGTTAGTAAATCATCAACCTGAAAGTGCAATCATTTTAGCCGCCGGATGTTGCCGGGTCAAACCGAAGGCCATTGGCAGGCGCCGCCGCCGGTGAAGTCCAACCCGGCTAGCCGGCACGCCAGCCTCGCAAATCTGGGCGGCGGAATCGCTAATTGCCCCCGCCAATGGCCGGCACGAAGTGGATTTCGGTGTTTTCCCCCACCCGTTCCATCAGACCCATGCGGGCCACTTCACCGTCCACGGCCACCGCCAGGTTGGAGCGGAGGTCGTCATCCTCGATCAATCGGTCGGCAATGCCGGGGAACATTTCTTCCAGCTTATCTATGACCTGACGCACGTTGCGCGCCGTTACCTCCACTTCCTTCACTCCACCTGTGGAAGATTGCAGCATCGTCGGCACGAATACTCTGGCCACGTTTCACCTCCTGATGCGCTCCCGAGTTGCGGGCACCCCGCTGTCATCGCGGGTCTCCGACCGTTACATGATAACTCAGACCATTTGGGCGATTGCCCAGGAGCAACGTTAGCAAGGAGTCTGGTCGGCGATGCCCTCCGCCAGTTGCAGTTCACGGATATAGCAGATGATTTTGTCCACCTGCCCCTCCGAGAGGCCGACAACCGGCGGCATATCGCCGAACGCCCAATGATGCGCCTGAACGCCTTTTTGCACCGCAGACCGGATCGAATGATCCGAGTGGTGCCCCGGTTCATACAGTTGATGCGCCAGCGGCGGGCCCAGGGCAGTCCCGACTGCGCCAGCGCCGTGGCAGGCTGCGCAAGTCATCCCAAACAGCGCCTCGCCTTCCTGGCCGGTTGCGGATAACTCCACGCCGGAATCAGACGATCGGTTGCTTCCGTATGCCGTTTCTTCCGGCTGGTTGGCTGCCGTTCCGCAGCCGGCAAGGAACAAGGCGGCGATGACCCAAGCGACAATAACCACCAAGCCTGGGAAGGTCTTGAATCTTGTCGTCGTGCGTTTCACTGTGCTCGTCACGCAGAATAACCCACCACAGCAAATGCCGGCCGACTCAGACACCCCAGGCTTGTGATTCGGTTTGCAGCAGTACCATTGCAGGAGTACCCATTGCAGCAGTACCTAGTTGCCGTTCCACTCCGCTTCCAGGATGCTGCCCGGTGTGATGGGCAGGCTGGTCATGCGATGCCCAATAGCCGCGGCCACGGCATTTGCAACCGCGGGCAGCGGGGGAACGATAGGCACCTCGCCAACGCCGCGCACGCCATAAGGATGGCCTGGGTTGGCCACCTCAACGATTACGGTGTCAATCATGGGCAAGTCCAGCGCCGTGGGCATACGATAGTCCAGGAAGCTGGAGTTCACCATCTGTCCGCTGTCGTTGAAGTAATACTCTTCGTTGAGCGCCCAGCCGATGCCCTGCACCGCGCCGCCCTGAATCTGACCTTCCACGTAGCTGGGATGAACTGCTTTGCCAGCATCCTGGATTGCGGTGTAGCGCAGCACGGTGGTTTTGCCAGTATCCGGGTCAACCTCAACGTCAACCAGATGCACGGCGAAGGAATTGCCCTCTCCGGTCGGGTCAAGGCTGGCCGTGCCGGTGATGCCTCCGCCCGTCGTGTACAACTGGCGCGCCAACTCCTTGAAGGTAAAACTCAGCTCCTCGGATTTATGGCTGATTGATCCCCTTTCGTACTCCACTTGGTCGGCGGGTACGTCCCAAATGGACGCCGCGCGCTCAACCATCTGCTGCTTGATATCCTCGGACGCCAGGATTGCCGCCCAACCCGTGGCGAAAGTAGTGCGGCTGCCGCCGGTCACCATCGTGAACCCGATGGAGTCAGTATCCACGACCTGCGGCTTGATGTCTTCGTAGGCGATACCCAGCGTTTCGGCGGCCTGCTGCGCAATTGACGCACGAGAACCACCAATGTCCACCGAGCCTTCGATGAGGTTCACGGTTCCGTCCGGGTTGACGGTCATGTTGACGCTGGAATGGAACCCCCGGTTCATCCAGAAACCGGCGGCGATGCCGCGCCCGCGGTTGGAACCTTCCAGCGGAGTGCGGTAGTGGTCGTGGTTGCGGGCCGCTTCCAGACACTCCACCAGGCCAATTTTCTGGAAGACCGGCCCTTCGACTTTGCGCGTGCCCTCGACCGACGCGTTCCTGAGCCGAAATTCAATGGGATCAAGACCTAGCTCACGGCTCAACTCATCCACTACCTGCTCCACGGCAAAGGCAGCCTGGGGCGAACCGGGGGCGCGGTAGGCCGACGTTTTGGGTTTGTTGACCATCACGTCGTGGCCTTCCACGGTGGCGTTCTCGAGGTTGTAGCAGGCCAGGGCACAGGTGGCGCCCTGCATCACCGGAGAACCCGGGTATGCGCCGGCTTCAAAGGCCAGCTCGATTTCGGATGCGGTAATCTTACCGTCGCGAGTGGCGCCCATTTTGACTCGCATCCAGGTTCCCGGGGCGGGACCGCTGCCCTCGAAAACTTCGGTACGGCTCATCAGGATTTTCACCGGTGCACCGGTCTTCCGCGAAAGCAGCGCCGCCACCGGTTCCAGGTAGAACGACACCTTGCCACCGAATCCACCGCCAATTTCCATGGGTGTAACGCGGACTTGCGACACATCAACCTTCAATACGTCGGCAGTGTTCGCTCTGACCACGAACGCGCCCTGGGTGCTGCACCAGATGTTGATCTGGCCGTCGGCACGCCAGTGGGCGGTGGCGTTGTGGGGCTCGATGTAACCCTGGTGAACCGATGCCGTCGTAAACTCGCGCTCCACGATTGCATCAGCTTTGGCGAACCCGGCCGCTGCGTCGCCTTTGTCAAATTTCATATACGATGCGACGTTGCTGGGTTTTTCCGACATTTCCCCCATTGCCGACGTGTGAACGAGGTCATCGTGCAGCAACGTCGCATCGGGTTGCATGGCGGCCCGCACGTCTATAACGGGCTGCAATACGTCGTAGTCGACCTCGATGAGTGCCAGCGCAGCCTCGGCGGTATGAGCGTCGTCAGCGGCGACCGCGGCCACGGCGTGCCCGCGGTAAAGCGCCTTATTGCTGGCCAGGAAGTTGTCGCTGAGGAACTTGAACCGGTTGTAGTCGTTGCCCAAATCCGCCTTGCTCATGCCGGCAAAGGGCAGGTCGGCAGCGGTAACCACCGCGCGGACGCCCGGCAACGCCTCAGCCTTGCTCGTGTCAATAGAGTTGATGCGGGCGTGTCCGTGCGGGCTGCGCAGCACGCGACCGTGGAGCAATCCGGCCAGGGTCAGGTCGGCGCCGTACTGCGCCCGCCCGGTAACCTTGTCCACACCGTCCGGGCGGACTGGTCGTTTGCCAACTACGTCAAACTCAACCTCTGATAGCACCATGTTGGGTGTCGTCAATTTAGCTCACCTCGTTGAGATATTTGCCGCCCGCCTCTGGCATTTGGAACGACAGTTGCGTTGAAATAACTGGAACCGGAGCGTCCGCAGGCGCCCCGGTTCCATAGACATCTTCGGTTGTGAAGGATCGAAGGCGGTTACGCCTTCATCCGCTCTTCGGCATCCATCACCGCACGGATAATCTTGTCGTATCCAGTGCAGCGGCAAAGGTTGCCGGCCAGCCAATGGCGAATGCGGCCTTCGTCAGCGTCGGGCTCGGCTTCCAGCAGGGCCTTGGCGGCCACGATGAAACCCGGCGTGCAGATACCGCATTGCAACGCAGCGTTTTCCAGGAACGCCTGTTGCACCGGATGCAGGCCATCAGCGGAAGCAACGCCTTCGATGGTGCTGACTTCTTCGCCCTGGGCTTCTACACCCAGCACGAGGCAAGAGGTTACGATACGGTCACCCAACCTGACGGTACAGGCGCCGCAGTTGCCGTCGTTGCAACCCTCTTTGGTGCCCGTCATTCCAACGATGTCGCGCAGGCATTCCAACAGGCTTTGGCGCGGCTCGCAGAGAAAATCGCTCTGGTTGCCGTTGATGGTAGTACTAACGTGGACAAGTCCAGGCATTTTATTCTTCTCCTCGGGCGCGCCGGATGGCAATATGCAGTGTGCGGCGCGTCAGCACGTCGACCAGGTGATGGCGCTGGCGAATCGTGCCTCTCATATCGGTAATGGGTGAAGCGGCCTCGCTGGCCAACCGTCCTGCTTCCGCGATCGCGTCGTCGGAGACGGCTTTGCCGGCCAAACCGTCGCCGGCTGCTGAGGCCAGTATGGGCGTGGGTCCAACGGATGCCAGCGCGATGCGCGCCGACACGATGTTCTGTCCGGAAGCATCCAGCGTTACCGTGGAGGAGACACCAGCTACGGCAATGTCCATCTCGTTGCGGGGGATGAACCGCAGATACGCGGTGCCTGTGTGCGCGGCCGGAGCGGGTATCTGGATGGCGACCAGCAGTTCGCCTGGTTCCAGTACGCTACGGCCGGGCCCGGTGCAGAAACTGTCGGTCGGGACAGTGCGCCAACCGTTGGGACCGTTGATGTGGGCCTCGGCGCTCATCGTCATAATTGGTGGAATGCTGTCGCCAGACGGAGCGGCATTACACAGGTTGCCGCCGATGGATGCCCGTCCCTGAATTTGTACGCTGCCGATGAGACTGGCAGCGTCGATCAAGCCCGGGTAGGCGGCGGCTACCGCCTGATTCTGGTATATCTGGTAGCAGGCAACGGCCGCGCCAAGTTGCAGGCCGCTATCGTCTACTTTGATTCCGTTCAGTTCCGGAATTTTCTTGGTGTCGACCACCACGTCGGCCTCTCGGCGGCCTCCGCGCAGTTGAACTAGAACGTCGGTACCGCCGGCCAAAGGCCGGGCACGGTCACCGTGGGCAGCCATAATGGCAACCGCTTCGCTTAGTGATGTTGGGGCAGCGTAATCAATAGCTCTCATAGGCACCTCCTCCGCGGGTGATTATAACAACGATTAGCGGACCTGTCAGTACGGGCCGCGCCACCGGCGGGTCCTTGAGTCTGTACTCTCGAACTGCCGCCGATGATGTTGACAACGCCGGTAATCATACTCCACCAGGCATCAGTGCGCCAGTGTCGTATCGCTGGTGGTGAGCGGCGGCGCGCATCAATAAATGGCCTCAGCAACCGGTAATCGCCCGAACAACCGGGCTGCTGCAGCCACTATTTGCCCAACTTTGCTTCCAACTCGCTACGCACTGCCGGCCATTCTGAGTCGATGATGCTATAGAAAACCGAATGGCGGTTGACACCGTCCCAGGTGATGCGGTGGTTGCGCAGCGTGCCTTCCCTCTTAGCCCCGATCCGCTCAATGGCCTGCTGGGAACGGACATTACGGCTGTCGGTTTTGAGGCAAACGCGCAGCGCTCCCAAGTCATCAAAGGCATGGCGCAGCAGCAAATACTTGCACTCCGTGTTGACCGCCGTGCGCTGATATGCCAACCCGTACCAGGTCATACCGATTTCCAGCGCCCGGTTGGGTCGGTCGATATCCAGATACCCGGTTGATCCGATGGCCCGCCCTTCTCCCAGGTGCACCACGGCAAATCGCACCCGTTCACCGGACTGGTTGCGTTGGACACACATTTCAATCCAACCGCTGGCATCGTCCAGGCTCGCAAACGCGGGACGCGGCAGGTAGCTCCAGATGGCGTCGTCAGCGCCAACAGCGTACAGGTCTGCGGCGTGCACCGGGCCAACGGGCTCCAGGCGCACGTGGTTCCCGGTCAGCACAATTGATTGCGGGTCGAAGGTAGTTTCAGCAGAACTCGTCATATCAGCATCATGTCATATCTACATCATATAGGTAAGTATGTTCAGTCGCCGTCGCCAGTCGCATCAGGCGCCGGGGCGATCCTGGTAGCGGCGACTTCGGCCTCCCGGCCGACCCACCTGCGGCGGGAGCCGGCCGGCGGAGGCGGCCGGGTGCAGAACAGGAAGGCCAGGGCGCTGATCAGATACATAGGAGTAAACGCGGCAAGCACGAGGTCGTAGTTGCCGGTGGCCACTTTCACCCATCCGGCAATCAAGGGGGTAGCAAACATCCCAACGTTCATAAACAGGCTCATGAACCCCATCAGAGTGGCAAATCGACCGCGACCGTAGTAGTCGCTGAGCATCAACCAGTTGACCGATGTCACACCTTCCACGATGGCGATGCCCACCACGAAGGTAAGCAGACCCAATACGCCCGGCCCGAGCCAAAGGCCCCACATACCGACGGCGCCGCACGCCATCCCCACGGCCAGAATGATATTGGAGCGGAACTTGCCGGCGGTTACACCCAGGACAAAACGCAATGGTATGCCCAGGAAGAACATGGCGCTAACCCATGCGGACGCCTGGTCTTCCGACAACCCATTGAGCGCCATGATCGGAAATATGAAAACCAGCATTCCGTTGGTAACGGACACTCGGAGGATGGCGCCGATCATAAATACCCAGTAAGTGCGGGTGCGAATCGCCTGCCGGAACGTAAAGTTCACTTCCTGGTTGGCGGATGAACGCCGCTGCCGTTCTTCCCGATTGGGACTCTCTGCCATCGGTGGGTCGCCGTCCGGTCGCAGACCCATGTCCTCTGGGCGACTGCGGATTACGAATGAAATCGGGATTGTAAGCGCCAGAATGATGATGCCGGTCCACGCCAGCGTATCGCGCCAGCCTATCCACTGAATCGACTCGTTCAGCAGGGGCACCACGATGGCGCCGCCACCGGCAAATGCCGTCATCAACGTAGATAGGGCAATGTGCCGGCGGCGAATGAACCATTGGTTCACAGCCGCCATCAGCGTTTGCCCGAATCCGGCGGACTTGCCCATTGACACGAACCCGGAAAACAGTACCAGCAGCATCCAGTAGGAATTGGCCCGCGACATCAGTATCACGCTGACGCCAACGACGATGCAGCCCACAAATACCATTGGTCGCGCGCCGATGCGGTCCACCAGCCAGCCGATGGCCGGGCCGGCTATGCTGCCTTCTGCCCTGGCCAGGCTGAACACCAGCCCCATCTGCGCTTCATTCAGCCCGATGGACTGTTGAATCGGCGTGAAAAAGCGTGGGAATCCCTGGGAAATTGAGCCATTGCCGAACATTCCCAGAATGCAGGCGGCGACTACAACCCACCATCCGTAGAAGATGCGGGGTTGCCGCCGCCCGTCGTTATTCATACCGTCGTTAGCGGCGTCATAATTGATGTTTTGCACGGCATAACATTGTATTCCAGCGTGGAAGCGATGGTCAAACCTGGATTGCGCTTGACATACCAATCGGTGTGAAATACCTTTGGCGCAATTCAAAGCCAAGTTCGATTTAATGCTGTATCTGAGGAGGTATCCGTATGCCGCAAATCTCCGGCCTGGGCCACGTAGGTATCTACGCGACCGACCTGATGAAGATGCGCGATTTCTACACCCGCGTGTTGGGTTTGGAAATTGCCGATGAAGACCTGGAGCAACGCCGCATGGTGTTCCTCAGTTCCGACCCGGTTGGCGAGCATCACGAATTTGTCCTGATGGAAGGACGCGTAACATCCAACGACGCCAAGGTTATCCAACAGATTTCCTTCCGCGTGCCGTCCATCCAGGATATGCGCGACTACAAGGCCCGCATTGACGCCGAAAAGCTGGATATCGACCGGATCGTCAGCCACGGCAACGCGTTCGGGATGTACTTCTTCGACCCGGAGGGCAACCGTATCGAGCTGTACTACAAGACCGGATTGCCAGTGCCGCAGCCCCACGGCGACCCGCTGGACCTGTCCCGCAGCGACGACGAACTGCTGTCCGAGGCTCGTGAGCTTCTGCTAACCAAGAGCTAAAATCTCCGGGCGCTGTACTACCGCCGTCGCCGGGCTGAAACTCCGGCGGCGGCGGTGTTGTTTTACCCACGCCCCGCGGAGACTTGCCACAGCGTAGCCCGATTTCGCAATGACCACGCCCCGACACAGCGGCAACAACCCCACGCCCACGGCGACCGATACGGGGAGCCGGGCGGTGTATGCCGATGGCCCGCTCCCTTACGGTGAACTGCCGACCAGCTACCACCGCTGGAAATGGCAAGTTCTGGTTGCCTTCTGCGTTTTCTATTTCTTCGTGTACACCGGGCGATTCAATTTCTGGCCTACATCGCCGCTGATCAAGGAAGACCTTCTCCTAACCCACATCGAAATTGGTGTGATCAACGCCATGTTGTTGTGGGGGTTCATGCTAGGGGATTTGGTACACGGGCGCCTGGCGGAAGCCTACGGCCTGCGTCTGTGGGTAATGCTGGGCGCAATCCTGACCACCATTTTCAACTGGGTTGCGTCTTTCGGTACATCCACGATCGGTATCGCCATTCCGTGGGCCATCGTTGGGTTCGTCAACGCGGCCTGCTGGGCGCCGGCTATCAGCATAATCAGCCAGTGGTGGCCGCGGCGCGAGCGCGGCATCGCCATGGGAATCGTGGGCACTACCACCGGCGGGGCGATGTTAATGATGTGGTGGCTCAGCAGCTTTGTCGCCGCCGAGTGGGGATGGCGCGCGGCATTTCGTTACCCGCCGCTGATCATCCTGGTGCTGGGTATTGCCTTTTATTTCATGGCACGGGATCGGCCCGCGGATGTAAACCTGCCCGAATATATCGAGGATGACGAGGTGTCTTCGGAACCGGAATCAGTGAGCGAAGCGGAGTTGAAGGGTCTGGGCCCGTACCGGGTCTTGCTGGGCAATTCCCGGTTCCAGCTGGCTTGCCACGTGAAGGGGCTTGAGAATGTCGCCCGCTACGGCCTGACCACCTGGGTGCCAATTTATTATTTTGAAGCCGGCGGATTGGACATCACGCAAACCATACTCATCACGCTATTGCTGCCGTTGGGGTATTTGCTGGCGCCGCCCGTCTCCGGGTTCATCTCCGATCGGTTGTTAGGGAGCCGTCGGCGGCCGTTGGTGATTGCCTCGTGCATTTTATCGGCAGCGGCCCTGGTCGCCATCGCCCTGGCGCCACCTTCAAATCTGTACCTGGGAGCTGCTCTGATGCTGTGGGGCGGCATCGGTATGGGGGTGTCCACAATATCGGCCATTGCGGTCGATTTATCGGGCCGCCGAATGTCTGGGACAGCGGCGGGCGTGCTGGATGCCCACGGCTACCTGTATGCCGGCGCTCAGGCGCTGCTGTTCAGTGTGGTGCTGGACGTGGCCGGCAGCCCCTGGCCCTTAGTTTTCCTGGCGATGGCCGCCACCAGGATCATTTCCGCGGCAATGATCAGCCGGGTGCGGGTCTAGCGCACTCCTGATGCGCTAGCAACATCGTGATGCCGATCAGAGCCATTGGCCGGTGGGTTTACCGACTGTATGTCGCTGCGCTAGTTGGCGGAGTTGCAATCGCCGCCAGCTTGGCTTTGTTCCCTCCTGTAGCGACGGCAGTACACACCGCAGGATTCGTTGCTCAGGTTCTGCCCACCCCGGTAACGGTACAAAGAACTTTTGCGCCACAACCGACCCACCTCATCACTACCTACCAGACCGCCGATGGCCGGACCAACGATGCGGACGTTTACGTAATCGCAGATGGAGAGCGGCGGGCCGGCGTGTTAGTTTTTCTGGGCGCCAACGCGGCAGGAGCAACCGACCCCGATGTGATCAATCTGGGAGAAGCGCTGGCTCGTGCCGGATTCGCCGTCATGTACCACTGGTCAACAACGCTGGGCGAGGATGCCGACATCGCCCTGTCAGAGATCGACACGCTGGTAGCCGCGTTTCAGCACCTGCGTCGGCAGGATTTCGTCGACCCGGACCGAATTGGTTTGGCAGGGTTTTCAGTCGGAGCGTCGTTGGCGCTGGTGGCCGCTGCCGACCCTCGAATCGCCCACCAGGTAGCATTCGTCAACGCCTTCGGCGGCTACTACGATGCTGGTGACCTGCTGGTGCAAATTGCGGCCCATCGCACGCTGGACGGTGCGGCCGTTGAAGCGTGGGAGGTTGACCCGCTGACCCGCCGCGTGTTTATCAACGAAATCACCGAAAACGTCCCGGATCCGGCCAGACGTGAAATGCTACGCTCCGCGGCTATGGCTGGTGAACCTCTCCCCGTCCCGGCTGCATCGCCGCAAGAAGACGTCCTGTTGGCTCTGCTTGGTGACGACCTCACGCTGGAAGACGCACGAAATAGCTATGCCCAATTGCCGGACGTCTACCACCAACAAGCAAAAGCGGTATCACCGTCGGCACATATCCCGGGGTTGCACCCCGACACCGCAATCCGAGTGATGCACGACCGGGGAGACTTGCTGATTCCAGTGGGCGAATCACGCCGCCTGACCAACGCTTTGCAACAGCGTTCCATTGCAGCACCGGTCCGCTACACAGAAACTGACATTTTCCGGCACGTGCGCCCCGACTCCGAAACCGATCTGCCCGCCCTGATCCGGGGCGCCGTGCAACTGTTCCGGCACATGTACTGGGTTATCGCTTTGGCACGTTAACCCGGGAGGTTAGTTGCGGTTTTTGAGTCGTTCCAGTTGCTGCACCGTTCCGGGGAGCTTCCAGTCTACGTAGAGCAGAACGTGTTCCTTGATGGCTTCCTCATGAACCCGGCAGGAGAAGCAGGCACGGTCTATGCACAGTCCGTGGCGAGGCCGCACGGCCTCCCGCAACGACGCCAACTGCGCGGCCAGAACGGCGTCGCCGGCTCTGCCGTCCCGGGCGAGGGCCAACAATTCATCCATCTGGGCAGCCAGTTGCTCCAGCAGGTCGTTGTGGCGTTGCAACCCCTTTTCCACAAAGTTACGCGGTTTCGCGGCCGTCAGATACGGGATCATTTGCATGTCAGGAACGTCGGCCATATTGTGCCTCGGCGGTGCGGGTCCGGGTATTTGTCGGTTGGCACAACTGTACCACACGGTGTCGTGAACGAATCACCGGGGTTTCGGAAGGTGCGCCGGGTCAATGGCTGCGTCAGCCGACGGCGCCACCCGCATAGTGGTTCGCCTCTTCAGCATCAGGTTCGGCATCCGCAGTTATAGCGGCCTGCATGGCGGCGATGGCCACCTCGATCTGAGCATCGTCGGGCTGGCGGGTGGTGATGCGCTGCAACCAGAGCCCGGGGGCGGCCAGCACCTGACCGAACCAGGCGGTGCGATGGGCGCCGGCGAAACGGATGATTTCGTAGCTGACGGCAGCCACCACTGGAATCAGCACGATGCGGGACAGGATGCGCCACTCCAGGTCGGGACGGCCCAACGACGCAAACACCAACACCGACACCACGGCAACAGTCAGCAGAAACGCCGTGCCGCAACGGGGGTGTGGCGTGGGATGCCGTCGGACGTAGTTCACGGCCAGGGGCTCCCCGGCTTCGTAGGTGTGGACCGCCATGTGCTCGGCGCCGTGGTAGGCGTACACGCGGCGGATGTCTTTCATTGCCGAGATGCCGGCCACGTAACCGACCAAAATCGCCAGGCGGATGATCCCCTCAATCAGGTTGCTTACCACTGAAGAAGCGATGAACGGGTCGATGGCCCGCACCGCCAACAGGGGCAAAATGAGGAAAACGCCGATGCCCACCAGCAAGGCAACGGCCATCGTTAGCGCCATCGTCAGGCTGCTGATCTTGGCATCGGCGGAGTCGGTTCGACCCGGTTGAGCGTCATTGGCGGGCTGCTCTTCGGCGGCAATAATGGCAGAACGCTGCAACGACTTCATCCCGAGCCAGAGGGTTTCGGCCAGAATCAGCACGCCCCTGACAAACGGAACACGACGCACGCGACCAGAGAACCTGCTGTTAACCGCCTCGGTGGTGCAAAAGATGTTGCCGTCGGGACGCCGCACCGCCAGGCTGTAATGCCGCACGCCCCGGATCATCACGCCCTCAATGACCGCCTGCCCACCGTACAGCGGGCGAGGCGCCGGCGCAGAGTTTCTCACGTGGCCACCAGTTCCTGTAACGTCCCGTTCCGTCATTAACCTACTACCGTTAACCTACTACGCTCCAGCCATCATATCCGGTTCATAACCCGGCCAGCTTGTGCCACGCTTCTTTAAAATCGTACACGCAAAACACCTCGGGGTGTAGCCACCATGCGCCCTCAAATTCCTCCTCCAGGCGACCTTCAGCCTGCACGTCGGTTCGGAGCAGCAGGTATGTAACCGGCGTTTGCTCCAGCACGCAAGTGGTTATCATCAGGCATTGCCAATCCCAGTCCAGGCCTTCAACATCGTAAAATCGCACCGCCTGGCTGCCTTCTTGAGAATGAAACTTGATACGCACCTCCCGCTCAACGGCCGGGATGCCGGCTATCACCTCGTCCTCATTGGGGCTACGTCTGGCGATGAAGCACTGCCAACCGTTTTCCAGCAAGCGTTCCGCCAGATGGATACGTCCATATTCGCGCACGGTTTTGGGGACGTAGCGTGGCATTAGACTACCTCCAGATGGGACGCAAGAGGAGGGGACGCAAGCTGGTTGGGACAAGTGCAACGAGTGCCTCGGTTTGCCTGATAGCAAAACGGGAGCCGGTGGCGGCTCCCGTTGCGGGTTTCTGGTGCCAACAGTTGCGGCGTCAGTCGTCCAGGTTGAACCTGCGCCGCATTCGTTCGATGCGCCCCTGGGTGTCGACGATGCGCTGTTCGCCCGTGTAGAACGGGTGGCAACGTCCGCAAACTTCGACGCGCATGGCCGGTTTGGTTGCGCCAGTCTGGAACACGTTGCCGCAGGAGCAGGTGACGGTGGCGCTGAAGTACTGGGGGTGAATATCTGCTTTCATGTTGTTCGCTTCCTAAGCTGCCACTGCTTCGGCAGCAACCACGGGGTACACGCTGACCCGGCGACGACCCTTGGCCGCCCATTCGAAGGTTACCTCGCCGTCCACCTTGGCGAAAATGGTGTGGTCCCGGCCCAGTCCAACGTTGGTTCCTGGCAGAATGCGAGTGCCACGCTGCCGGATGATGATGGATCCGCAACTGACGCGTTCGCCACCGTAGCGCTTGACGCCCAGGCGTTTTGCGTTGCTATCACGACCATTGTTGGTACTGCCGCCAGCCTTTTTGTGGGCCATGGGTCTAGCCTCCGCTCTCGATGCCCTGAATCAGGATACGAGTATAGTTCTGCCGATGCCCTCGCTTGCGACGATATCGGGTCTTGGCCTTGTATTTGTAAACGATTACCTTCTTGTCTTTGTAGTGGGACTGCACCTGTGCGATGACTCGGGCGCCGGCCACGTTGGGGGTGCCGAAACGCATTTCCCCATCGCGCGAGATAGCCAGCACTTCATCGAACTGAGTCGTGGCCCCTTCTTCAGCGGTCAACAGCTCAACGTCAAGCACGTCGCCGGGCGAGACGCGGTACTGCTTACCACCGGTTTTTACGATTGCATAATCCATCGGTAAACAACTCCCAAACGGCCTACTATTATATTGGGCAGCGTCTGCGAATGTCAAGATGAACCGCCATCGCATTCGGGTTTATCTTGCTTTCAATTACCCTCTCCTTCCGGAGATGGCTGGAAATCAGGATCAATTTATAGATGGCAAGTTGTGGCATTGGTAAATTCATGCGGGGATGATCCTTCGACACGCGGGGGATGAGCGGCGGCGTATGTTGGGCGGCGCTTGTTGGACGGGTAATGGCGGGGCTCTGCGTTTGGGGCGGTGTTTTGGTTGACATTATGTTGGTGGCGTGGGTATAATTTCTCGTTGCTGTGTCGGATTTTGAACCGGCCGTAGCGAAGGAATAATTATGCCTACAGTAAATCAATTGATCCGAAAAGGGCGCAAACCGGTACGCAAAGGTACCAAGGCGCCAGCCCTGCACTGGGTTCAGAACTCGCTGCGCAACCGGACCAAATGGGGTCCCGGCTGCCCCCAGCGGCGGGGCGTTTGCATCCAGGTGCGAACCATGACACCGAAGAAACCCAACTCGGCGCTGCGCAAAATTTGCCGCGTCAGGCTGACCAACGGTGTAGAAGTAACCGCCTACATCGGCGGCGAAGGCCACAACCTTCAGGAGCACTCCGTGGTGTTGATCCGGGGCGGCCGCGTCAAGGACCTGCCCGGGGTACGCTACCACGTGGTACGCAGCAACCTGGACACCGAAGGCGTAGACGGCCGCCGACAGGGTCGTAGCAAGTACGGCACCCGCAAAGGCTAGACAACGCCTCCCGAAATACCGCGAAAATTCACCCCCGTCCGCCGGGGGTGGCTTACTCTAAAAGAACAGACACCCCAGGCTGAAAGAAAAGGTAGAACTGATATGTCGCGACGACGACGGGCCGAACCACGAATCATAAAAGCGGATCCGCGCTACAACAACCTGGAATTGTCCAAGTTCATCAATCGGGTGATGCTTAAGGGCAAGAAATCAGTCGCCCAGCGGGTAGTCTACGATGCGCTGGAGCTGGTGCGATCGGACTCCAACCAGGACCCGATGAGCATATTTTCCACGGCGTTACGCAATGCCACGCCCCTGGTGGAAGTCCGGCCCCGCCGAGTCGGTGGCGCGACCTATCAGGTGCCGGTGGAACTTCGCACTACACGGAGCGAAGCCCTGGCGGCGCGCTGGATCATCCGGGGCGCCCGCGCTCGCAACGGTATGCGCATGGCTCGCGGGTTGGCCAACGAATTCATGGACGCCGCCCGCGGCGAGGGTACCGCCGTCCGTCGCAAGGACGAGTTGCACCGCATGGCAGAGGCCAACCGGGCCTTCGTCCACTACCGCCGATAAACGGCACTCACGGTTTCCAAACCAGATAACGACTCGGCAATCCATCACAGTCAATACAATATCGATCACGATCAGCAGGTGCCAGCAATCCACGCATGACTATTGTTCAAGCCCCGGCCAAGCAAATTCGCAACATCGGATTTATCGCCCACATCGATGCCGGCAAAACCACCCTTACTGAGCGCGTGCTCTACTTGACGGGCCGCATCCGAAAGGTCGGTGGTGTCGACCAGGGCACGACCGCAATGGACTGGATGCCCCAGGAAAAAGAGCGGGGCATCACCATCACCGCGGCGGCAACTACCGCCTACTGGCGCGACCATCAGATCAACATCATCGACACGCCGGGCCACGTTGACTTCACCGCCGAGGTGGAGCGTAGCCTACGGGTGCTGGACGGCGGTATTGTCGTCCTGGACGCGGTGGCTGGAGTGCAACCGCAGTCGGAAACCGTCTGGCGGCAGGCCGATACTTACGACGTGCCGCGCATCTGCTTCGTCAATAAAATGGACCGGGTGGGCGCATCCTACGAACGAACCATTGAATCGGTGCGCCGACGCTTGAAAGCGAACGCGGTGGCGGTGCAGGTGCCCATCGGCGCGGAGGACACCTTCCGCGGCGTGGTTGACCTGATTGAAGGCCAGGCCATCATGTACTCGGACGGCCGAGATGATGTGGGTGAACCGCCCGAAATCATGCCGGTGCCCCCCGAGTACGAACAGGATTATCAGGACTACCGTCAGGAGATGGTGGAAAAGATCGTCGAAACCGACGAAGCCCTGCTGATCAAATATCTGGAAGGCGAAGAGATTTGCGCCGCCGACCTGCGGACGGCGCTACGAAACGCCACCATCAATCGAGAGATTGTGCCCGTGCTGTGCGGCAGCGCAATGCGCGGCAAAGGCATTCACCCGTTGCTGGATGCCATCATCTGCTACTTGCCCTCTCCACTGGACGTACCGGCCGTTGAAGGGATTGTTCCCGGTACGGAAGAAACGGAATTTCGAGAACCCATTGACAGCGAACCGCTGTCCGCCCTGGCCTTCAAGGTAGTTATCGACCCCTACGTAGGGCGTCTGGTATTCCTGCGAATCTACTCGGGAACCGTCGCAGCTGGCGCGGCCGTGCGCAACGTTACCCGCGGCAACCGGGAGCGCATGGGGCGCCTGTTGCGCATGCACGCCAACCATCGGGAAGAACTGGAGATGATTACCGCTGGCCATATCTGCGCCGCCGTTGGTTTGAAAGATACCTTCACCGGCGACACGATTTGCAGCGAACAGAAGCCAATCATCCTTGAGCCGCCCCACTTCCCGGAACCGGTCGTGTCGGTGGCCATTGAACCGGCGACGCGCGTCGACCAGGACAAGCTGGGTGAAGCGATGCGCAAACTGTCCGAAGAAGACCCGACGTTTGTGGTGCGCTTCGACGACGAAACCGGGCAAACCATCATCTCCGGCATGGGCGAACTGCACCTGGAAGTGCTGGTGGATCGGATGCGTAGGGAATTCGACGTTGAGGCCAGAATCGGCCAGCCCCGGGTCGCCTACCGCGAAACCATCACGCAGGCGATTCGCGTTGAGGGGCGTTTTGTGCGTCAGACCGGCGGCCACGGCCAGTATGGTCACGTTTGGCTGCGGATAGAACCGCAGGAACGCGGCGCCGGAAACTCATTCGTAGACGGCACCTCCGGCGGGGTGATACCACGTCAATTCATTCCGGCGGTCGAGGCTGGCGTGAAGCAGGGACTGGACAACGGGCCGCTGGCCGGGTATCCTCTAGTCGATTTAAAAGTCACATTGGTAGACGGCAGCTTTCATGCTGTAGACTCGTCCGAGATGGCCTTTCGCTCTGCGGGGATGATTGCCCTGCGCGACGGAACCCACCGGGCCGCTCCGGTGTTACAGGAACCCATCGTTGAGATGGAGGTGGTAACACCCGGCGAATACCTCAGTGATGTGCTCGGCGACTTGGGTGGTCGTCGCGCTCAGATTCGTAGTATCGAAGGTCAGGATGACGTTCAGACGGTCCGAGCGATGATTCCTCTCGGGGAAACTTTCGCTTATACTACGGCGCTGCGATCGCTATCCCGTGGTCGAGCTTCATATACCATGGAGTTCAGGCACTACGAACCGGTGCCGGACCACATGCTGCGCAGCATTGCAAACAAAAATTAACGGCTTCGGTCATCGTAACCGCGCCATCACAACGGAGAGTAGCTACGTAATATTATGGTCACCAGGCAGCAAATGCGGATTATCCTCAAGGCCTTCGACCACAAGGTGCTGGACCAGTCCAGCGCGCAGATTGTGGAAACGGCCGAGCTGACCGGAGCTCGCGTGGCCGGGCCGGTGCCTTTGCCTACACAAATCCGTCGGTTCTGTGTCATTCGTGGACCTCACGTAGACAAAGATTCACGGGAGCATTTCGAGATCCGCACGCACAAGCGCCTGCTGGACATCATGGAACCGACCAGCAAGACGATTGACGCTCTGACCAGACTCAATATGCCGGCGGGGGTAGATATTTCCATCAAGCTCTAATTGGGCTTGGGTTAGCTACACCAACGTCGAAAACATGACCCACCGGCAGGCGGTAGGCCCTGAGCCACCGCCGCCGTTTCATCTATCAAAAGCAGCCAAATCGGCAACACTTTACAGGCAATCAATATGATAAAGGCGCTTCTAGGAAAAAAGATCGGCATGACTCAGGTATTCAACGATGCCGGATTCGTGCAACCCGTGACCATCATCGAAGTCGGCCCGTGCGCCGTTACTCAAATCCGCACCGTCGAGAAGGATGGTTACGAGTCGATTCAGTTGGGTTTCGGACGCACTCGCAAACCCAACAAACCTGAAGCCGGCCACCTGCAGGGCAACCAGATTGGGCGTCGCCTGCAGGAAGTTGCCACCGACGACATCAGCGAGCACGAAGTAGGGCAGCTGGTCACCGTCGATATGTTCGAACCCGGCGAAATTGTAGACGTCATTGGCAAATCCAAGGGCAAGGGTTTTGCGGGCACAATGAAGCGCCACGGCTTCCACGGTGGCCCGCGCACCCACGGCCAATCCGACCGGCAGCGCGCTCCCGGTTCCATTGGCGGCGGCACCACCCCGGGCAAGGTCTTCAAGGGCCTCAAAATGTCCGGACACATGGGCAACCGTCGGGTTACGAGCAAAGGCCTGGAAGTAGTGCAGGTGGACGCGGAACGGAACCTGCTGATCGTGAAAGGCGGCATCCCCGGCGCTCCCAACAGCCCCGTTACTATCCGAAAAACCGGGAAACGCAAGTCGTTGCCCGGCGCAAATTAGCAAGGAACCATCCCTAAAATGGAACTTCCCGTAATCAACCGGAGCGGCGACGCAATCGACACCATCATCGTTGATGACGGCGTTTTCAGCGTGCCGATGAACCAGACGCTGGTTCATCAAGCCATGGTCATCTATCAGCTCAACCAGCGCCAGGGCACCCACTCGACGCGGACCCGCGCCGAGGTGTCGGGCGGCGGTCGCAAACCCTGGATACAAAAGCACACTGGTCGGGCCCGGCAGGGTAGCATTCGGTCGCCGCAATGGCGGCACGGCGGCATCGCCTTCGGCCCCAAGCCTCGCGATTACCGGAAGGCGCTACCCAGAGCAATGCGCCGCAACGCCCTGAAGTGCGTCATTTCCGAAAAAATTCGCCAGGGGCGGCTGATGTGCATCGACTCATTGGCGGACTTGGACAGACGCACCAAGTCCATGAACCAGCTCCTGCGAAGCCTCAATCTTGCCGGTTCGGTTTTGATCGTAACCCGCGATGCTGACCAAAGCGTGGTACAGGCCGGCAGTAACCTGAAACAGGTTTGGACACTCCCGTCGGATCTGGTTAACGCCAACGATGTGTTGAAACGGCAGACAATTCTAATCACCGTGGATGCGGTGCGACGCATCGAAGAGATTTGTAATGCCCCTCGACACCGAGCGCGGACGATCGCAGCGGAGGGTGCGGAATAATGCATCTCACCGAAGTACTACTCAAACCCACCATTACTGAAAAAAGCACGCTGCTTCAGGAATCCGGGCAATATACCTTTCAGATTGCGCGCCGGGCTAACAAAACGCTGGTTAAGCAGGCCGTTGAGGCGAACTTCAACGTTACCGTGCTGAGCGTCAACATCACCGTCAATCGTGGCAAGCAGAAGCGTTACGGCCCGCGTGTGAAAAAGCAACCCGACATTAAGAAAGCAGTTGTTACCTTGAGGCCGGGCGACCGCATTGATTTAATTGAAGGCCTGTAGTCCGTTCATCAAGTATCAACTGACGCCTTCAAACTACGCTAATCAACGAGAGCGAATATTATGCCGCTGAAAAATTTGCGCCCCATAACTCCCGGTACCCGTAATGCGGTGCGCCCATCATTCGAAGAAATTACCACGTCGAAGCCGGAAAAGTCGTTGCTGGAACCGCTGCAGAAACGTGCAGGCCGCAACAACCGAGGGCAAATCACCGCCTTCCATCGTGGCGGCGGATCGCGGCAGATGTACCGCAAAGTTGATTTCAAACGGCGTAAGGACGGCGTTCCGGCGACCGTTAAATCCATCGAGTACGATCCAAACCGAACGACTCGTATCGCATTGCTCCACTACGTGGACGGCGAAAAGTCGTACATCCTGGCACCGGTGAACCTTTCCGTGGGAGACTATGTGGAATCCGGGCCGGCCGCTGAAATCAGCCCGGGCAATTCGCTGCCGCTGCGTAACATCCCCACGGGAACGGTGGTACACAACCTGGAACTTACGCCGGGCCGGGGCGGTCAGTTGGTTCGCGGGGCCGGCACTGGCGCGCAGGTGCTGTCGCGCGAGGGCGAATATGTGCTCATCCGGTTGCCTTCCGGGGAGATGCGGCGGATTCTGCTCAATTGTCGCGCCAGCGTCGGACAACTGTCCAACCCCGACCACAAAAACGAGAGCCTGGGCAAGGCCGGAGCAAAACGGCACCTGGGAAGGCGTCCCCACGTTCGCGGCGTTGCCAAGAACCCCGTGGATCACCCGCACGGCGGCGGGGAAGGACGCTCACCGATCGGTATGCCGGGCCCCAAGTCCCCCACCGGCAAGCCAACGTTGGGGCACAAGACCCGCAACAAGAGAAAGACATCCAGCCGGTTCATTATCCGGGGACGTCGCCAACGTCGCTAGGACGTATCAACACAAACATTCAGGCGTGCAATTGCTATGTCAAGGTCAGTAAAAAAGGGACCCTACGTCCACCCGAAGCTGTTGAAAAAAGTTAATGCCGTGCGGGGGTCGGGAGAAGCCACGGTCATTCGGACCTGGTCTCGCGACTCGATGATCATGCCAGAAATGGTAGGGCTGAATTTTGGCGTTCACGACGGCCGGCGGCATGTTCCGGTGTTCGTAACCGAAAACATGGTGGGCCACCGCTTGGGCGAATTTGCCCCCACGCGGACCTACCGCGGACACGTCTCCCGCTCCGAGCGGGCCAGCCGGGTGAGGTGAACTCATGCCAGCAGTGAGGGCATTGGCCAAGCAAATTGGCGCGTCTCCCAAACGGCTCAAACCCATCATGGACGCCGTGCGGGGCAAATCGGTTAACGATGCACTAGACCAGCTCAGTCTGATGACTTCCCCCTGGGCGCGCACCGTGGCTAAGGTGGTGCAATCGGCGGCCTCCAATGCAGAGAACAATCAGTTCATGAATCGGGATGGTCTCCGCATCACCCGAATATCGGCAGACCAGGCCCGTCCGATCAAGCGTTTTCGCCCACGGGCCCGTGGGCGCATCGGTCGGGTTACCCGGCGATCCAGCCATATCATCATCGAAGTGGACGAGATACAGGAGAACTAACCTATGGGCCACAAAACCCATCCCCTGGGGTTCCGTCTGGGCATCATCAAAGACTGGAAGACCCATTGGTACGCTAACAACGGCGCCCAGTATCGGGCCAGCGTGCAAGCGGACATGTCCATCAGGCGGTCCATCCACGCTGAGTACGCCGCGTTTTCCGATGCCGGCATTGCCAAAATCGAGATTGACCGCACGGCTCAGGAAATCATCATCAACGTGCATTCCGCGCGGCCAGGCATCCTGATCGGCCGGGATGGCGATCGTGTCAAGGGTCTGCGTTCCCGCTTGGAAACGATGACTGCGGGCCAACTGCGTCTCAATATCATAGAAATTGAGCAACCCGAACTGGATCCGTATCTGGTGGGCAGGAACATCGCCGACCAGCTGAGCCGCCGCGTTGCCTACCGCCGCGCGATGCGTCAGGCTGCCCTGCGCACTATGCAGGCCGGCGCCGAGGGCGTAAAAATCATTACCAAGGGCCGCATCTCTGGCGCCGAAATCGCACGTACCGAGAAGCTGATGATGGGCCGGGTTCCCCTACATACCCTGCGCGCCGACATCGACTACGCTTTGTCCGAGGCGTCCACCGCAATGGGCCGAATCGGTATCAAGGTGTGGATCTACAAAGGTCAGATCATGCCGCCGGCAGCCGAAGAAGATACCGAACTGGAAAGCATTGAATTCCGCGTCGCCAGTCAGGACGCCGACCCCGAAGCCGACGCCGCTGCCGAACTGGAAAACTAACCGATAAAACGCATCGGCCCGGTCGACCCGACCGACTACGGAGACCAGGAAAATGTTACAACCAAAGAGAACCAAATTCCGCAAGATGGGACGGGGCAAGCGCCGCGGCGCCGCGACCACGGGCAACAAGGTTGAATTCGGGGAAATCGGACTCAAAGCCATGAGTCCAGACTGGATTACCGCCCGTCAGATTGAATCGGCTCGTATCGCCATTTCCCGTAGCCTCCTGCGCGGTGGACGCACCTGGATCCGCATCTTCCCCGACAAGGCGGTATCCAAGAAACCGGCGGAAGTGCGCATGGGCGGCGGGAAGGCGGCCAACGACCACTGGGTTGCAGTGGTGAAGCCGGGACGCATCATGTTTGAAGTGGGCGGCGTGCCTCTGAACCACGCGGAAGAAGCCCTGCGCCGCGCGGCCCACAAACTGCCGATCCGTACCAAGATTGTCTACAAGGACCGGATCACGGCCTTGCTATCGGGAACCGGTGGCTGAACCATGCAGATGTACGAAATCAGGGCGCTATCTGACGACCAAATTCGAGAGGAGTTGGAGAAGTCCTACAAAGAACTGATGAACCTGCGGTTCAGGGACGCTACCAACCAGTTGACCGACACCAACCAACCGCGCAAAACCAAGAAGGATATCGCCAGGCTGCTGACGTGTTTGCGGGAACGCGAAATAGCATAAGCGCCTTACGATTTCCGAACGTTTTACCCAAGACAAACTCCAGGGCCAAACTCCAGGAATATTTTCAATGGCAATAACAATGCGCAAGGTTCGGGTCGGCTCTGTAGTAGCCACCCGGATGGACAAAACCGCCGTTGTCGAACTGGTGTGGAAACAACGCCACCGCGTGTACCGCAAGCAGATGCGCCGCGTAACGCGTTTCTATGTCCACGACCCCGACAATCAATGTCGCATCGGCGACACGGTTCGGATCCAGGAAACTCGCCCGATCTCCCGCACCAAGCACTGGCGGTTGCTGGACATCATGGCACGCCGTGAAGTCGCCGACGTGCGGCCGATCGATCTGGAGGACAACTCCCTCCTTCGCACGGCGGCTGCTGATTCCGACGAGGAACCAAATGATGCGGACGACGCGGCGATGGAAGATGCCGACGACGAGGAAGCGTAGATGATTCAGAGTTACACGAGGCTCCACGTCGCGGACAACAGTGGCGCGCGACGAATCCGCCTGATCAACATTCCAGGCTCCAGCCGTCGCAAGTACGCATCGGTGGGCGACATCATCGTCTGCACGGTGCGTGAAGCGGTGCCCAATTCACCAGTACGGAAAGGAACCGTCGTCAAGGCGGTGGTGGTTCGGCAAGCAGCTCCCCTGTTGCGGCCCGATGGCACCTACATCAAGTTTGACGACAATGCCGCCGTGCTCATCACCGACAACCAGTTGCCACGCGGCACGCGCATATTTGGCCCGGTAGCCCGGGAACTGCGCGACAAAGGATTCATGCGGATCGTGTCGTTGGCCCCTGAGGTAGTGTAATGGCGAAATCCAAAATCAGGCGCGGCGACGACGTGTTGGTCATTGCCGGAAAAGACAAAGGGAAAACTGGCCGCGTTCTCAATATGTTGCCCGAACGCGGCCGGGTTGTAGTTGAGGGTGTGAGCATCGTCACCAAACACGTCAAACCCCGCCCCGGCATTCGCCAGGGAGGGCGCGTACAGCAAGAATCGTCCATTCATCGCTCCAACATCAAACTGGTGCAAAGCAACTACACCGAACCCAGCACCCAGTTCCGCAATCGGGACGAGTAAGCATTATGACCACCAACCAGGAAGAACAAGCCAACCAGGCCGACGAAGGGGCGCAGACTACTGCCGTGCAGGAAGCCGCCGTGCAGGAAGCTGCCCCAGCCGAAAGTCGCGGTCGTCGACAGCGACGCGGGCAGGACAATACCGGATCCAACGGGTCCGAACCGACGGCCCTACCGCCGCCGACCATGAAAGCCCAGTATTTCGATGAAATCGTTCCGGCGATGATGACCGAATTCGGGTTCGCCAGTCCGATGCGGGTGCCACGGATCACCAAGATCAACCTGAACATTGGCCTGGGCGAAGCGTTGACCAACGGCCGCGCCATGGAAAGCGCCGTCAGAGATCTGACGACGATTTCCGGCCAGAAGCCGATAATCACCCGGGCGCGCCGGTCCATCGCCAACTTCAAAGTCAGGGAAGGCAACCCCATCGGCACGACTGTGACCCTGCGGGGCGACCGTATGTACTACTTCCTGGAACGCCTGATATTGACGGCGCTGCCCCGTATTCGCGACTTCCGAGGCATATCACGACGCGGCTTCGACGGGCGGGGCAATTTCTCGTTGGGACTGCGCGAGCAGATTGTGTTCCCCGAGATTGACTACAACAGCATTGACCGGTTGCGGGGCTTCCAGGTAACCATCACCACCAACGCATCCAATGACGCCGAAGGGTCCCGATTGCTGGAACACTTCGGGATGCCCTTCATACAGCAGTAGTTCCCACCCAGGAGAGAATTACCTTGGCCAAGAAATCCCTAATCGTCAAAAACGAACGACGCAAGCAGACGGTAGCCAAATTCGCCCAACAGCGTGCTGCATTGCTGGCGGAAGCGCGAGACCTCTCGCTGCCGGCGCGTCAGAGGTTTGAGGCTAGACAGAAATTGGCCCTACTACCCCACGACGCCAATCCCAACCGCGTACGCAACCGGGACGGAGCCACCGGACGGCCCCGGGCGTACATCCGCCACTTCGGTCTGTCTCGCATTTCATTCCGTGAGATGGCGCTGGACGGGTTGTTGCCCGGCGTTCGCAAGGCCAGCCTGTAAATTGACCGCAGCAGTTGTTGTAATTAAAGAGGAGCAACACCGGAATGCCCATTAATGACCCAGTAGCTGATATGTTGACCCGGATTCGCAATGCGATCCAGGCCAAGCATCAGTCCGTGCTGATACCCCAGTCCAAGATCAAGGTTGCCATTGCCGACATTCTCAAATCCCAGGGATACATCCGGGATTGGGAAGAGGCCCGCGGTCAGAAATTCGCCACCATGCGGGTTCAACTGGCCTATCGGGAAGGCGAACTGAGCGCGATACGCGGCCTGAAACGAGTGAGCAAGCCCGGCCTGCGGGTACACGTCGGCCACGGCGAGATTCCCCGGGTATACGGCGGGTTGGGTATCACCATCATTTCGACTTCGCAGGGAATGATGACCGGTTACCAAGCCTGGCGCAAAGGCATCGGTGGGGAGATTGTCTGTTATGTCTGGTAATGAAGCTCTGATAAGTGTCGGCGTTGCCGAACGCGTCGCACCCACGGAACGCCCACTTTCGCGCATTGGCCGCCAGCCGGTTGCGATACCTTCCGGAGTATCCGTAGAGGTGATCTACGGTGGCGTGGTCGTCACCGGGCCCCGTGGCACCTTGACTCAAAAATTCCACCCTGAAGTGAACGTTAAAGTGGGAGACGGCCAGGTTGTCGTGGAACGGCGCACCGATCGGAAATTTCACCACGCGCTGCACGGCCTGACGCGCACACTGATTGCCAATGCCATCATCGGGGTTACCGAAGGTTACTCACGTACGCTGGAACTGATGGGCGTGGGTTACCGTGTTCAACAGAACGGCGAAGGCATCACCCTTAGTGTCGGTTACAGTCATACCGTGGAGTTGTTCCCCGAGGAAGGGCTCACCATGCAAGTGGAAGGCAACAACAGGGTTCATGTTGCGGGTATCGACAAGCAAAAAGTTGGCCAACTGGCGGCCAAAGTCCGCCGGGTTCGTCCGCCGAACCGTTACAAAGAAAAAGGCATTCGCTATCAAGGCGAAGTGTTGCGCCTTAAACCTGGAAAGGCAGCTGCCCGCCGGGCCGTGTAACGCACCGCCAAGCGCACTCCTTCCAATCTCACCAACAAACCTTACCGACAAACCTGACCAAATCCTGAGAGCAAACTGTAAATGCCACGCGATAAAGATTCCCGGAAATTGCGCGTCGTCAGGCACCGACGGGTGCGAAACAAGGTTCATGGTACACCTGGACGCCCACGACTCTGCGTTTTTCGCAGCCTGAAGGGCATTTACGCCCAAGTGATCGACGACGCCCGTGGACACACCCTGGCCTACGCATCAAGCCAGGAATTGACGTCCGACGAGCAGGCTCAACCCAAAACCGCCGCCTCAGTTGCCGTCGGCAAAATGGTTGCCGAACGCGCTATCGCTGCCGGGGTTACCTCTGTCGTATTCGACCGGGGTGGCTACCGTTTTCATGGACGAGTGAAGGCCTTGGCCGACGCTGCCCGCGAAGGAGGGCTTATATTCTGATGGTTTCTCCTGCAACACGTAGAGGCGATAACAGAGGTGGTGGAGACCGCCCGCCCGGCGACCGCCGTGGCGGACGTGGTGGTCGGGGTCGCGACCGGGAGCAACGGCCGCGAGAGGATGACAGCGGTGGATTCACCGAACGGGTAGTACACACTCGCCGCATTTCCAAAGTCGTCAAAGGCGGTCGTCGGCTGCGCTTTAACGCGCTGGTTGTAGTCGGCGATGGGCAAGGCCACGTTGGAGCCGGCATGGGCAAGGCGTTGGCGATCCCAGACGCGGTGCGGAAAGGCAACGCGGTGGCGCGCCGCAGCACCGTAACTATTCCCCTCAAAGGCAGCACGATTCCCCACGCGATATCGGTCCGCAAGGGGGCGTCTATCGTAATCATCAAACCCGCTCCCCCGGGCACCGGCGTCATTGCCGCCGGCGCCATGCGCGCCATGCTGGAGTTGGGCGGCGTTCAGGACGTAGTCGGCAAATCGTTAGGCTCGCGCAATCCAATCAACATTGTTCAGGCCACCATGGAAGCGCTTAGCCTGTTGCGCGACCCGGTGACGGAACGCGCCATTAGAATGAATGCAATCACCCGGTCGACCAATGGTGCAACTGCCACCGCGGCGCCGGCAACCACGGCTGAGCCAACTGCCGCCGCCTCCGACGTGGCCCCGCCGGCGCCGTCCGCAACCGAACCGATCGCATCGGTGTCGGAGCCAACCGTCGCAGCAGCTAGTCCGGAAGCCTCGGCTGAAGCAACGCCAGTTCCCGAAGCGCCAGCCGAAATTCCGGCGTCCCAAGATGCTGTTCCCGAAGCCGCGCCAGCCGCGGAGAATGACAACAACGACGACGGGCCTGTTTAAGTTTGCCGTCGGTCGCAAAAATGGTGCGAGATATAATATGGCGCAGATAAAAATTACCTGGAAAAAAAGCTGTATCGGACGGCCTTCTTATCAACGTCGGATCGTGCAGTCGTTGGGCTTGAAGCGACTGAACCATTCCGTGGTTCACGAAGACAGCCCGACCATCCTCGGTATGATTAACAAGGTGCAGCACCTGGTTACCGTAGAGCCTGCTCAGTCCTAACCGCCCGTCGAAGTCGGCCAGGAGTCACACTCACTCATGATGGAACACCAAATATCGTCGCCGAAAGGTGCACGTCGGAACCGGAAACGGATTGGACGCGGAAACGCGGCCGGCGGAGGCACCTATGCCGGCCGGGGTATGAAGGGCCAAAAATCCCGTTCGGGACGGGGCCTCCGGCCGGGCTTTGAAGGCGGGCAGTTGCCGTTGATCAAGGGACTCCCGATGAAGCGGGGGTTCAACAACCGCTATAAGACTTACTACGCCCTGGTTAGCCTGGCAACCCTCCAGGAACTGTTTGAAGCGGGGTCTCACGTTACGCCGGAAACGCTCCATCAGTTGGGTGTTATCAGGCGCACGCGTCTGCCCGTAAAGGTGGTTGGTGATGGCGAACTAAGCGGGGCCCTCACCGTAACAGCGCACAAGTTCACCGCATCGGCGCGCGCCAAAATCGAGGCCGCTGGTGGCTCGGTAGAGGAACTATAACCTAGCCAGATATCTATCGCGCTAGATTTCAGATAACAATGATACAGTCAGAGGTGCAGGGTGGCGGCCGGTGGCCCAGGTTAATTCAGGCTGCGTTTGACGCGTTCAGCCTGCCAGATCTTCGCACCAAGATACTGTTTACTCTGGGTATGCTGGCCCTGTACCGGCTGGTTGCTCATATACCGATTCCTGGGCTGGATGACGCGGCGCTGGAAAACCTGTTCAGCAATAACCAGTTGCTGGGATTCCTGGACCTGTTTTCGGGTGGCGCCCTGCGGCGGATGAGTATCGTGGCGCTGGGTGTCTTCCCTTATATCACCGCGTCCATCATCATGCAGCTGCTGACCCCGGTTATCCCGACACTGCAAAACATGTCGCGAGAGGGCGAAGCCGGCCGTGTCAAAATCAACCGGATCGTTCATTGGGCCACAGTCCCCATCGCCTTCGCGCAGGCCTTTGCGCAGCTGGTGTTGCTGCAGCAGGCCAACGTGCTGACCAACGTCGGGTTCACCGGCGACGCCCTGCTTCCTACGATAGCGGCCATTCTGTCGATGACAGCTGGCACCATGTTCCTGGTCTGGCTGGGTGAACTCATCACGGAACGGGGCATTGGCAACGGCATTTCGCTGATCATCTTCGCCGGAATTGTGGTTGGATTCCCCGGGTTGCTGGCGCAGGGGTTCCTGGACCGCGACAATATTATCGGGGTGTTCTTCTTCGCCCTGATTGGGGTACTCATTGTCGCGCTCATCGTGGTGTTCAACGAAGCGCACCGCCGGATACCGGTGCAGTATGGCCGCAGCATATTCCGAGGCGGGCAAATGTATCGACAATCCGGCTCGTCATACATACCGCTGCGCATCAACTCGGCCGGTATGATCCCGCTGATTTTCGCCTTCTCCATCGTGATTCTGCCCGGCACCGTCGCCCAGTATCTGACTTCGGCGGGCGGGTTCCTCGGCAACTTGGCGGGCAATCTACAGGTCGCCCTCAGCCCCACTGGCCCCATCTACTGGGTGCTGGCCTTCGTCCTGGTCGTTGCGTTCACCTTCTTTTACACGTTGGTGGTGTTCCAGCAACAAAGCATCGCCGAAAACCTCCAGCGCAATGGCGGGTTCGTGCTTGGCATCCGGCCGGGCCGACCAACCCAGGATTATCTCAACCGGGTGATTGTTCGCCTCACGATGGGTGGCGCGTTATTCCTGGGATTCATTGCGATAGTGCCGTACCTGGCATCGCTGGTGACCAACGTGGAAGCCATCGCGCTGAGCAGCACCAGCCTGTTGATTATGGTTGGTGTTGGCCTGGACACGTTGCGACAACTGGAAGCGCAGTTGATGATGCGCAACTACGAAGGATTCATGCGATGACCACCAGTGGTCTTAAACTCGTCCTTTTCGGGCCTCCAGGCGCCGGCAAGGGAACACAAGCCCAACTGCTCAAGGAGCAGTTACAGGTGGAGCACGTCAGTTCCGGCGATTTGTTTCGACACCACCTGTCCAACGGCACCGAGCTTGGCGAATTGGCGCGTGGTTATATGAACCGGGGCGTTCTGGTGCCGGATGAAATAACCATCGGCATGGTGATGGACCGTATCAACCAAATGGCTGATTCGGATGGTTTCCTGCTGGACGGATTCCCCCGCAACGTCACTCAGGCTGAAGCATTGGACCAGGCCCTTACTGAATCTGGTCGGCACATCGATCGGGTCATTCACATTAGCGTGGAAGACGATGAGCTGGTCCGGAGACTCAGCAACCGCTACATTTGTCGGAGTTGCCAGAAACCCTTTGCCCGAAACTCCGCCACCGGAACCGCGCCAGAACGGTGCGACGACTGCCCGGATGGCGGCGACATTTACCAGCGGGATGACGATACGACCGAGGCCGTGGCCAACCGCATCAGCGTATACCACCAGGAAACGGCGCCGGTGCTGGGTTTTTATCAAGCACGTGGGGTGCTCGCGAACATTCCCGGCGAAGGGGCGGTCGAGGCCGTCAACGAGTCGGTGCTGTTGGCCCTGGGTGCATGTGTAGCCGTAACTGTTCAGACTTGAGGGGATCTCCGGCCTTTCCGACTGGTTGTGGATGGGTGGCCAAGCACAGAATCTGTTTTGCAAACCGATCTCGTCCCCTCAAACGTGAACAGTTACGTGTAGCCTGATTCGTTCCAATGGGAACGGATTTGAGGTATAATCAGAATGGTGAACAACGCACCAAAACGCAAAACCGCTTCCAATTCCCCCTCTTCTTATACCGGGGGAATCACGATCAAGTCGCGCCGGGAGATGCAGGCAATGGAAAGAGCCGGCGCGATCGTCGGTTCGACCTTGTCCCTGCTGAAGACTTCGGTTGAGCCAGGGATTACCACCGGCGAACTGAACCGCATCGCCGATCGGCACATCCGAAGCCACGGAGCAGTCCCAACTTTTATTGACTATCAAGGATTTCCGGCGGCCATTTGTGCGTCCGTGAATGAGGAGATCGTGCACGGAATCCCCGGCAAACGTGTGCTCAAGGAAGGAGACATCATAAAAATGGATGTGGGGGCCACTATCGACGGCTTCATTGGCGACGCTGCCATTTCGGTGGCCGTCGGCGAAGTTAGCGAGGCTGCCCTCAACCTGATGTCCGACACCGAATCGAGTCTGATGGCCGGAATCGCGGCCGCTCAGCCGGGCAACCGCATCGGCGACATTGGTGCCGCCGTACAGGGCTACGCCGAACCTCTCGGCTACGGGGTAGTGCGTCAGTTTGTGGGCCACGGCGTGGGACGGTTCCTGCACGAAGACCCGCAAGTTCCCAATTACGGCGAACCCGGCAAGGGTGTACTGCTGCGGCCGGGTATGTGCATCTGTATCGAGCCCATGCTCAATCTGGGCACCCACGACGCACAGATACTGGACGACGACTGGACGGTGGTAACTGCCGATGGCGCGCTGTCCGCTCATTTCGAACACACGTTGGCAATAACCCAGGACGGCCCGAAAATCTTGACGTTGCACGATTAATAAGTTCCCCACACCGCCGGAGGAAGCTCGCTGAGCAACCAAGGCGAAGGCAGGCTAAATTATGGCTAAGAAAGAAGCAATCGAAGTAGAAGCTCAGGTAACCCAGGCGCTCCCCAATGGAATGTTCCGTGTGGAGTTGCCTAATGATCACCAGGTTTTGGCCCACGTTTCTGGAAAGATTCGGATGCACTTCATCCGCGTGCTACCCGGCGACCGGGTTCTGGTTGAGCTATCTCCCTACGACCTGACCCGCGGGCGTATCACCTATCGCTTCAAGTAAACCGGGATCGGTGAATTCCAATGAAAGTATCAGCATCCGTTAAACCACGCTGCGACCGTTGTCAGATAATTCGCCGCAAGGGTGTTGTCCGCATTATTTGCGTCAACAGCAAGCACGTCCAGCGCCAGGGTTAACCCCGGGCCCGGTCGTCGGTCGCAACATTCAATACCGAGGAGTATCCCCATGGTTCGTATCGCCGGAGTTGACGTTCCAGACCGCAAGCGCGCCCACATCGCGCTGCGCAGCATCTACGGAATCGGCCCGACCAAAGCCATCGAGATAGTCGGCAAGGCTAATCTCGATATGGAAATGCCGCCCCGTATGAGCGATTTGGATGAGGATCAACTCGACCGCATCCGCGTCATCGTCGACCAGGATTACATCACGGAAGGTGACCTGCGCCGGGAACACAACGAGAATATACGGCGGCTCATCGACATCGGTAGCTACCGTGGCCTGCGCCACCGTCGCAACCTGCCGGTACACGGGCAGCGCACGCGCACCAACGCCCGTTCTCGCAAGGGCGCACGCCGCACCGTGGCTGGTCGCGGACGTCGCACTGCCGGCAAGAAGTAACAACGGCTGGTGCTTTGCCTGCCATTGCACCCGGCTCCCAGAACCACACCGAGGTAACAACCCATGCCTAGACCCCGAACCCGCCGACGCGAGCGCCGGTCCATTCCACAGGGCCGCGCTTATATCTACTCCACGTTCAACAATACGCTGGTGAGCATCACAGACCCGGAAGGAAACGTGGTGGCGTCCACCAGTTCCGGCACCGCCGGATTCCGCGGTTCGCGCAAAGGCACGGCCTTCGCCGCCCAACGTGCGGCAGAACAGGCAGCCCGCCGCGGGGTTGACATGGGTATGCGTTACATCGACGTGTACATCAAGGGCCCGGGCTCAGGCCGTGAACCGGCCATCCGCGCACTGCAAGCTGCCGGACTGAACGTAAGCAGCATCCGGGACGTTACCCCGATTCCTCACAACGGCGTACGGCCCCCCAAACGTCGGCGCGTATAATTCCGCCGATTCCCTCTCTCTCTGACACCCCCTACGGACTGACTAAATATGGGCAGATATACCGGACCATCCTGTCGCCTTTGCCGCCGTGCCGGGGAGAAACTCTTCCTGAAGGGCGACCGCTGCTTCTCACCGCGTTGCGCCATTGAGCGTCGTCATATTCCACCCGGAGGCGGCGGCAACCGTCGGCGTCGGGTATCCGACTACGGAGTTCACCTGCGCGAGAAGCAGAAGGCGCGCCAGATGTATGGCGTGATGGAAGGCCAGTTCCGCAAGTACATGACGGACGCGTTCAACACTCCGGGAATCTCCGGCAACAACCTGCTGCGAACGCTGGAACGTCGGCTGGACAACGTGGTTTTCCTGCTGGGGTTTGCCGATTCGCGCAAGCAGGCCCGCCAAATGGTTCAGCACGGCCATTTCACCGTCAACGGGCGCAAAACCGACATACCTTCTTTTATGGTAACGCCGGGGCAATCCGTGGCCTGGACCGAATCATCCCGCCAGCGGGATTTCTTCGCGGAACGCACCGAAGGGCTGCCCAAGCGAACACTCCCCAGCTGGCTCACACTGGACCTCACCGCGATGGTTGGCCAGGTCGTCTCGCTGCCTCCGGACAACGAGTTGCCGGACACCATCAATTCTCGTCTCATCGTCGAGTTCTACTCAAGGTAAGCGCCTGAATGATAAACACCCAGTTCCCACAAATGCGGGATTCCGAACCCGAAGTGCCGGTTCCGGCGATCCGGGTAATTGAAAGCACAGATACCTTCGCGTGCATCGCGCTGGAACCGCTGGAACGCGGATTCGCCACCACCGTCGGCAACCCTTTGCGGCGATTGCTGCTAAGCTCGATTGAGGGCACTGCCATCACCTGGGTCAAGATTGACGGCGTGCCGCATGAGTACACCGTCATCCCAGGCGTGAAAGAGGAGGTTATGGACCTCCTGCTCAGCGTGAAACGCATCCGGATCCACGCCATTACCAAGCGCACCGGCAAGATGCGGCTTGATATAACCGGCGAGGGACGGGTTTGCGCCGGCGATATTTCCACCGCCAGCGACTATCAGATTGTGAACCCAGAGCTGCACCTTGCCACCTTGGACAACCCTGACGTTTCACTGTCCGTGGAATTCAACGTGGAGTCCGGCAAGGGCTACCAGCAGGTGTCGCAGGCGGACAACATGATGGGACTGCCGGTGGGCGTGCTACCGGTCGACGCCATCTACAATCCGGTTCGCCGGGTCGAATACTCGGTGGAAAGGATGATGGTCGGCCAGCAGACGGACTGGGAACGCCTGATCCTGCAGGTATGGACCGATGGAGCCGTTACTCCATTGTCGGCAATTCAGGAAGCCTCCGAGAATCTGGTGCAACATTTCTTTATGTTCAACCAGCTCAGCCGGCCTCCCGACTCGCCCCTGGACACCTCCAACCTGCCGGTGGCATCTGAAGTTTACCTGATGCCGATTGAACGGCTGGACTTGTCCTCCCGAACCCTGAATTGCCTGAAACGGGCAAAACTGGACCGGGTTGGTCAGGTGCTCGATTTGAGCAGCGAAGACCTGCTGGCGATTCGCAATTTTGGTCAAAAATCGCTCGAAGAACTCCAGGGCAAACTGGACGAACTGGGTGTAATGCCGCCCCGGATGGCCGGCGACTCCGTTGACGGCGATCGCGATGATGAGTCATTTACCGTGCCGGACGGCCCCTTGGTATTCGACCCCGAAGACGATGATGATAACCTCGATTACGAGGATGACGGAGACTAGTTATGCCATCGCACCGCGTTACCGGCCGGAAGTTGAGCCGGTACAAAGACCAACGTAAGGCACTTTTGCGCGGCTTGACGGTCGACCTCATCGAGCATGAGCGCATCACCACCACGCTAGCCAAGGCCAAGGAAACACGGGTGATGGCCGAAAAACTCATCACCCATGGCAAAAATGGGACGTTGCACAACCGGCGCATCGCCCTGCGCCAGGTACCTCATAAAGATACCGTTGCCAAGGTTTTCGACGACCTGGGCCCGCGCTACGCGGAACGGCCCGGCGGTTACACCCGCATCATCAAACTGGGGCCGCGACAGGGCGATGGCGCCTACATGGCGGTTATCGAATTAGTCTAACCGAACCCCGAATACGGTTGATAGAGGAATTGCCATAACGAGATTGACAACTTGACATCCCAATGCAATGACGCCGAAAATTGCCGGCGCATCGCCCTGACGGTGGCCTATGACGGCACCAACTACGCCGGATTCCAATTGCAAGCCGGCACTCCCACTATCCAGGGAGAGTTGGAGTCGGCAATCTCCAGACTAACGGGCGCAGCAACCCGAATAAGGGGGGCGAGCCGGACTGACGCGGGGGCACACGCCTGTGGTCAGGTAGTGGATTTCATCACGGACAAGCCTTACGGAACAGACGTGTTTCTGCGGGCCGTGAATCATTACCTGCCGGATGCAATCAGAGCGATCAGGGTGGATGCGGTTCCGCACGGGTTTCATGCGCGGCGCAGCGCCACTCGTCGGGTCTACCAATACAGCATCCTGAATCGGACGACGCCATCGCCTTTGCTTCGCAACACCCATCACCGTGTGCCAGAACCCTTGAACCTTCCGGCGATGGCACAGGCGGCCAGAAGCCTGACCGGGATCCGCGACTTTCGTAAAATCGCGACAGGACACCCGGCTCAACGCAGCGCGGTACGGTGGGTTTGCGAGTGGCAGGTGCTCCAAAACCCAGCCAACGAGGATGTCATCGTAATCAAATGCGCGGCAAACGGTTTTCTAAGGTATCAAATCAGACGAGTAAACGCAGTATTGATTGAAATAGGCCGAGGCCGACAACCAATTCACGCCATGGCTGAAGCCTTGGCAGGAAGAAGCCCGGTACCTCGCCAAATTCCCACCCTTCCTGCGCATGGGCTTTGCCTCATGTCGGTACACTACCCTGAATACGACCACATACTAAAGGTAACCAACCACGATGAAACGCACTAGCACTTACTTCGCCAAAGCCTCTGACCTGCCGGACAACTGGCGGGTGATTGACGCCACCGGCGTCAGCCTGGGTCGATTGGCTCGGCAGGTTGCCATTGTTTTGCAGGGCAAAGACCAGCCGACGTACACGCCTCACGTCATCTCCGGCGACCACGTAGTAGTAATCAATGCCAGCAACGTGCGCATCACCGGACGCAAGCTGATGCAGAAAATATACTATCGGCACAGCGGCTATGTTGGCAACCTGAAATCGTTCATCTTGCGCGACATGCTGGAAGAACGCCCTGAGCGTGTCGTGCAACTGGCAGTCAAGGGTATGCTGCCATCCAACAAGCTGGGGCGGCATATGCTCCGGAAGCTGCGTGTGTACGCCGGCGACCAGCATCCCCATCAGGCTCAGGTCGGCAACGCCGAATAATTCCACGGACAATCCAGGCCAATCATCCGCACAGGCAGGTAATCAATGGTGGTTCAAACCGAAGCGCAGCAACAGTATTTCTACGGCACCGGCAAACGCAAGTGTGCGATCGCCAAAGTTCGCCTGTATCCGGATGACGGCACTGCCATCATCGTCAACGGCAAACCGATGGAAGATTACTTCAACTGGCTGCCCTGGCAGTCCACCATTCGGGAAGCCTTCGTCATATCAGACACGGTGGGCCGCTTCCGGGTGATGGCTCAGGTGATCGGCGGCGGTGTTAACGCGCAGGCTGAGGCCATACGCCATGGGATTACTCGTGCTTTGGTCACTTTCGACCCCGACTTGAAACCCAGTTTGCGAAAGGCCGGTTTCATTACCCGAGACGCCAGGGTGAAAGAAAGCAAGAAGTACGGCCTGAAGCGCGCCCGCCGCGCGCCGCAGTACACCAAGCGGTAGGTTCCCGCCTACACCAGCCTTCAGGACAAAATCACCCCTCGGTCAGCGCCGAGGGGTGATTTCATTATTACAGCAAGTCGCCCAGCGTTAGCCAATAGAAGACGATGTAGGTGCCGGCCAATACCATCAGCCATGCGCCGACGATGCCGACGTAGGGCAGGGCGGCTCGCATCCAACGCAACAATACCGTGCGAGCCACTGCCATCCCCAGTGTGAGGGCCAGGATGACGCTACCCATGCCCAGCGCGTACAGGACAAATTGCCCGATGGTGTCCAGCCAACCGGAGGACAATCCGGCGCCGACTCCCAGAACCGCCAGGAATAGCGGCAACGTGCAGCTCAGCGATGCCAACCCGTAGCTGACGCCGAACAGCACATAACCCGGCACGTTCAGCTGCCCCGGGTCGCCTACGCGGGCGGCAAGGCGTTGGGCCAGGCTGGTATAGATCTTGCCGCCGGCGGCCATGAACGCCCCGGCGCCAATCAGCAGAACGCCCACTGCCAATCCTACGTAGGGCAACGCGGTTACGACGATGGCTTGCGAACCGAACCCCAAGATCAGCCCGACCACACCGAACAGCACGACAAATCCCAGGGACACGGACAATCCCACCATGATGGCGCGGCCAACTAGCAGAACCGGTCGACGGTCGCGATCCTGATTGCCTCCGCTGACGTACATACCGAGATAGGCTGGCAGCATTGCGAATCCACACGGGTTCACCGCCGACGCCGCGCCGACTGCATAGGCGAATCCCAACTTTATCCCCAGGTTGCTGATGCCGGCGCCGGATGTGCCAGACAGCCCTTCGACGAATCGGTTCACACCGTCAATGCCCTCTGCATTGCGCAGGACGAGCGCCCCCGCGATCGCCAAACCGTACGCGATGGCAGCGATGACGATGGCAATGACGACGTTGCGGCTAACCGGCAGCCTATCCCAAAGGCCAGCGTTGACTGGTTCAGAGTTGGGAACATTGGCGGGAGTGGTCATTGGGCTCACCATTCGATCGTTGAATGCCGTGCTTTCGGTGCGGGCGTCGCGAGGCCGATGCCCTACAATGCATACGACTATTGACCCACTTCGGATTGCAAAATCGCAATCGCCGGTGGTTGAATGCGGATCACAACGGTGCCAGCAGACCGGTCAGCCAGCGACCGATGCTCGTCATCGTCCAGCAGCAACAGGATCGAGTCGGCCAAATATCCTATGGGACCGAAACTGTGGATGACAAATTTCACGAGTTCACGCACGAAAGTCAATCCCCAGCCGGCTGGGTTCCCATCACGACGTACTGCCCGGATGCCCAGCAACTGCTTCCCTGGCGTCTGACCGCGTCGCAGTACAATCAGCCACCAGATTATGTAGCCTACAACCAGCGTCAGGAAAAACAGCAGGCCATCAAGCAGCAACGCGCCCAGGCGGCGTAGGGGTGTCGCTGGTTCCATCTATCCTCCCGGATTCCTCCTGCCTAAACGCCCAGATGCGCCTGCATGGCATCAAGCAACCTCGTTACGTTGGCGGTGCTGTCCGCTTCGCAATAAATGCGTAGCAACGGCTCGGTGCCGGAAAAGCGGGCCGCGACCCAACCCGCGTCGAGCATCCACCGGCGGCCGTCGATTTCGTCGATGCCGGTAATGTTCATTCTCGACAGATTGGTCAGCGGCTCTCCGGTCAAACGTCCCAATATCGCGGCCCGTGCCGCCGGGTCGAATCCCACGTCGCGGCGCTGATAGTGATGCTCACCAACCAGGTCAAACAAAATCTCCACCATCTCAGACGCTTCCATACCAGTGGTGGCGAGATATTCCAGCAGGTAAAGGCCGCTCAGGATGCCGTCGCGTTCAGGGATGTGGCCGCGAAAGGCGTAGCCGCCACTCTCTTCACCGCCCAACAGCGCATGGTCGACGACAAAGCGTGGGCCGATGTTTTTGAACCCGACGGGAAGCTCGACAACCGGCACGCCGTAGTGTTCTGCCAGTTTGTTCAGCATCACCGACGCCGTAACGCCCTTGACCAATGACCCACGGTCGCCGCGTCCCAACAGGTACATCGCCAGCAACGAGAATACTTCCAGGGTGCTGACGAAACGACCCCGTTGGTCCACCAACCCGATTCGATCCGCGTCGCCGTCCAGAGCCAGGCCCACTGCTGCGCCATCGGCTACCACGCGGCGGCAGAGTTCGGTCAGGTTGTGGCCGATCGGTTCTGGCTGGGCCATGCCAGGGAAGGCGGGGTTCCGTTCGCTGCGCAATTCCGTCACTGCCGTTGCGCCACCACACAACAAATTGGCAAAGTAGCCCGCGCCAGCCCCGTGCATCGCGTCAACCAGCACATTCAGACCAGCAGCACGGATGGCGTCCAGGTCAATGAGGCCGGCGATGGATTGGCGGTAGGCCGGGTTGGGGTCCACGTTTTCAACCAAACCGGCGGCGCGCGCTTCGGCCAACGGGAGCGATTTCGGCGCTCCGGCGGATTCGATGCACATTTCAAGCACGTCTGTGGTTTCCTGGCTGGCGCTGCCGCCGAGATTGGACTTGAACTTGAAACCGTTCCAGCCGGCCGGGTTGTGGCTGGCTGTGATTACAACGCCACCGGCTGCCTGCCGATGCACAACGTGGTGGCTTACTACCGGGGTTGGCACCGGCTCGGCGCACAGGTAAACGTGAATACCGTTGCCGGCGATTACCGAGGCAACGGTGTCGGCGAATTCACGGGATGCAAACCGCGTGTCGTACCCTAGCATCAGCCCGGAGCCGCCGGTGCCCTGGATTCGCAGGTAGTCCGCCAGTCCCTGGGCACAACGAGCAACGTTAGCAAAGGTAAAATCGTCGGCGATAATGCCACGCCAACCGTCGGTGCCGAATTTGATTGGGGTGTTCATGCCTGGATTCTATCATTCGGCGGCAGTTGATAGACGACAATTAGTCCTGCCGGTAACGTCGACTATTTTTGCCGGTCGAGATGGGGTAATCATTCGGTACGGAGGTACCGTTGATTACAGACCGACAAACCAGGCTATTGAGGCAGAAACGTATGGAAGGCAAGACACAGGAAACGGCAGCGGCCAAGGCTGGGATGAGCGTGCGTTCAGCGCGCAAGTGGCAGAGTGGCCCATTGCCGTCGCAGGCGAAACCGGAGCATCGGTGGCGCACTCGGCCGGATCCCTTCGACGGGGTGTGGGAGGATGAGATTGAGCCGCTGCTGCGGAATGATCCGACGGGCAAGCTGAAGGCAACGACAATTATCGGCTGCCCTTCGACAAGCTCAGGAGGAGGAGCAGCATCCCGGGCGGTTCAGCGCGTCCCAGTTGCGCACCCTGCAACGACGATTGCAGGCCCTTCGACAGGCTCAGGAGGCGGGCGCTGCATGGTCCGGATCAGGAGGTGTACTTCCCCCAGGTGCATCCGCCGGGACGGGAGGCCCAGTTCGACTTCACCCACTGCGGGGAACTCAAGGTGACCATCGCCGGCCAGCCCTACCCCCACCTGCTGTTCCAGCTGATACTCAGCCACTCGGGATGGCGCTACGCCGAGGTCGCCGCCGGCGAGACCTTCCTGGCGTTGCAGCAGGGATTGCAGAATGCCCTCTGGACCCTGGGCGGCGTTCCAGAGGTGGTGCGCAGCGACAATACCGCGGCTGCCACTCACGAATTGCGCAGCAGCCGCGGCCGCGCTCTTAACGACAATTACGCCGCCCTGCTGGACCACTATGGCCTCCGCTCCACCCGCATCAATCGCGGCCAGAGCCATGAAAACGGCGTCGCCGAGCACGCCCACTACCGCTTGAAGGACGCCATCGACCAGGCCCTCATCCTGCGGGGCAGTCGCGATTTCGACACTGTCGACGACTACACCAGCTTCGTCCGGCAGATGGTGGAGAGACGCAATCGCCTGGTACAGGGGAAGCTGGAGCAGGAGTTGCTTTGCCTGGGCTCCCTGCCCCCAGCCCCGGTGCCGGAATACGTCAACTACCAGTCCAAGGTGCGCAAGTGGTGCACCATCCAGGTAGCGGGACATAGCTACAGCGTGCCCTCCCGCCTCATCGGCAAGGAGGTGCAGATCCGTCTGTACGCCGACTGGGCGGAAGTGTACTACAAGGGCCACCTGGTGGAACGGATGGAACGGGTGCGTGGCGAGGGGGAAGCCAACGTCAATTACCGCCACGTCATCGGCTCATTGGTGCGCAAGCCCGGAGCCTTCGCCCGCTACCGCTTCCGGGAGCAGCTGTTTCCCACCAGGCACTTCCGGCTGACCTACGACGCGCTGCGGCAGTGGCGTGGGGAGCGTGCCGACGTGGAGTACGTGCGGATCCTGCACCTGGCGGCGACCACCATGGAAGCCACGGTGGACAGCGCGCTGTCGTTGCTGCTGGAGGCGGGTGAGTCCTTCGACTACGCGGAGGTGCGGGACCTGGCCGAGCCCAAGGTGCCCGAAGCTCCGGTGCTGGTCTGGTCTGGGAAGCCGGACCTGAAAATCTACGACCGCCTGCTCACGGTCAGCCTGGCGGCGGCGGGGGTGTGCGCATGACGGACACCAGCGTGAGGCAGGACCGCATCGGCCAGTTGTGCGGCCAATTCAAGCTGCCCACCATGGGCGCCCAGTCGGTGGCTCGTTTCACCGCCGCTGGACACGGCGATGCCCTGGCAACTTTCCTGGAGGTACTGGAACAGGAAGCTGAGGATCGCCGCCACCGGCGCATCAACCGGCTGCGCCGGGAGTCCCGGCTGCCCTCGGGCAAGACCTGGGAAACCTTCGAGCACGACCGAGTCCCCCTGGCGCTGCGGCAGCAACTGGACCAGCTGGCCCAGGGCAGCTTTGTGGAGCGCGGCGTCAACGTGCTGGCCTTCGGGCTGCCCGGCACCGGCAAGACCCACGCCCGGTGCGCCCTGGGCCACCGCCTGGTGGAAGCCGGCCACTCCGTCCTTTTCGCTCCGGCCTACCGCCTGGTGCAGGAACTGCTCGCCGCCAAGCGCGATCTGGACCTGCCCCGCCAGCTGCGCAAACTGGACAACTTCGACTTCCTGCTCCTCGACGACCTGGGCTACCTGCCCCAGGGCGCCGAGGAATCGGAGGTCCTCTTCACCCTCATCGCCGAACGCTACGAGCGCAGATCGTTGGGCATCACGTCAAACCTGGTCTTCTCGGAGTGGGAGCGCATCTTCGCCAACCCCATGGCCACCGCCGCGGCGATTGACCGGGTCGTGCACCACTCCGTCATCCTGGAGTTTGACGTCCCCAGCTACCGCACCAACGCTGCCCAGCAACGGGGCCAGGCCAAGGAGGTGAACCGGCAAAACTGATTGACGCCAACCGGCAAATATAGTTGACGCGGGACAGCAGTGCTTCCAAAGACCCTGATGAACCGTGACGGGCGATTTGAGGCGAACCGCGTGTTGGCGAAATTGCGCCGGTGGCAGACGCAAGAAAAATCCCTTCCCCGCTTGGGGAAGGGATCGCACCGGGGCAGTTGTCCTGTTTTCGGTCGGTCAGTCGCCAGAGGCGGCTGCCATGGCTCCGGCAGCCTGCTTCAGTCCGTCAGCCTTGTCAGTTCGCTCCCAAGGCAGGTCCAGATCGTTGCGACCAAAGTGCCCGTAAGCGGCGGTCTTGCCGTAGATGGGCCGTCGGAGGTCCAAATCTTCGATGATCGCGCCGGGGCGTAGGTCGAAATGCTCGGTTACCAGTTGCTCGATGCGCTCGTTGGGCAGGTGGTTGGTGTCGAAGGTTTCGACGGAGACGGAAATTGGCTCCGCGACGCCGATGGCGTAGGAAACGATGACTTCAACGCGGTCGGCGAGTCCGGCGGCAACCAGATTTTTCGCTACGTAACGGGCGGCATAGGCGCCAGAACGGTCAACTTTCGTCGGGTCTTTGCCTGAGAAAGCGCCACCGCCGTGTCGAGCGATGCCGCCGTAGGTGTCGACCAGGATTTTGCGACCGGTCAAACCGGTATCCCCCTGGGGGCCACCCACCACGAACCAACCGCTGGGGTTGACGTAATACTTGGTCTCGTCGTCCAGCAGATGAGCCGGCACCACGGGTATGATGACGTTGTCGATAACGTCGCGACGGATTTTCGCCTGAAAGGCCTCCCGGTCAGCCTGGTCTTCGTGCTGCGAGCTGATTACGATTGCTTCGACGCGGTGGGGTTTGCCGAAACGATATTCCACCGTTACCTGGGACTTGCCGTCCGGGCCGAGGTAAGGCAGCGTGCCATTTTTGCGCACTTCGGAAAGGCGCTCCACCAGGCGATGGGACAAGTCCACCGTCAAAGGCATCAGGCCTTCGGTTTCGTTGCAGGCAAAGCCGACCATCATGCCCTGGTCGCCGGCGCCGGTGGCTCGGCGAGCATCGGCCGCGCCGTCGCCGCGGTGTTCCAGCGATGTGGTTACTCCGCTGCTGATGTCGGGGGACTGCTGGCTGACGTGGGCCACTACCCCGCACGAATTGCCATCGATGCCATATTTGACATCGGTGTAACCGATGTCCAGCATTACCTGCCGGGCGATCTGGTTGAAGTCCATTACGGAACCGGTCGTAATCTCGCCGGTTACCATCACGAGATTTTTGGTGGCGACGGTTTCGCACGCGACCCGGCTCATCGGGTCGCCGGCCAGCGCGGTATCCAGGACTGCGTCAGAAATCTGGTCGCAAAGCTTATCGGGGTGCCCTTCCGTTACCGACTCGGAGGTGAGCAGGTACTTGGGCGACGTCATAAACTGAATTGGCATAGGTCAATGCCTCCAAATGGGTTGGTCGATAGGTGGGAATGGTTCCGGTCACTAAGTCCCTTCTTCCCAACTTTCGTTGTAAGCCTTTTGTTCGGCGGTGAGCGTGTCGATGCGGATTCCCATGGTCTCCAGCTTCAGGCGGCCAACCTCCGCATCGATTTCGCGCGGGACGATGTGGACGCCGGATGCCAGTTCGCGGTAGTGCTTTACCAGGTATTCGCAACTCAAAGCCTGGTTGGCGAAGCTCATATCCATAACCGCTGACGGGTGCCCTTCGGCAGCCGTGAGGTTGATGAGCCGGCCTTCGCCCAGCAGATAGATGCGCCGACCGTCGGCAGTTACGTATTCCTCGACGAATGGCCGCACCTCCCGGTGGCTGACGGCAATCGCCTCAAGCGCCGGAATGTCGATCTCCACGTTGAAATGACCGCTGTTGGCAACGATTGCGCCGCTGCGCATCGCGGCGAAATGGTCGGCGCCAATGACGTGCCAGCCCCCAGAAACGGTGATAAACACTTCACCCTGCGCCGCGGCTTCCAGGCCGGTCATAACCTGGAAACCATCCATTACTGCTTCCAGGGCGCGCACCGGGTTTATTTCGGTTACGATGACCTGCGCTCCGAGTCCACTGGCGCGCGACGCAACGCCGCGGCCACACCAGCCGTAGCCGCCAATCACGACCTTGCGGCCGGCCCAAAGGATGTTGGTGGCGCGGGTGATGCCGTCCAGCGTACTCTGGCCGGTGCCATAGCGGTTGTCAAAAAAGTGTTTGGTTTCGGCTTCGTTGACGGCAATAATCGGATAGGTCAGCTTTCCGTCCGCAGCCATGGCAGTCAGACGCACGACGCCGGTGGTGGTCTCTTCGGTGCCGGCCATCACGTTGGTGAGGAGGTCGTTGCGCTCCCGGTGCAGGATTCCCACCAGGTCAGCACCGTCATCCATCGTCACGTTGGGGGCGTGGTCAAGGGCGGCGTTGATGTGTCGGTAATACGTTGCGTTGTCTTCGCCCTTGATTGCGTAGGTAGGAATTCCGTATTCCTGCACCAACGCCGCAGCGGTTTCGTCCTGGGTGCTCAACGGGTTGCTGGCGCAAACGACCAGGTCGGCCCCGCCTTCTTTCAGCGCAATGGCCAGGTTGGCCGTTTCAGTAGTTACGTGGAGGCAGGCGGCGATCCTGATCCCGTCGAATGGTTTCTCCGCGCGGAGCCGATCCGTGATCAGATTGACCACCGGCATTTCACGCCCGGCCCATTTGATGCGGTCTACACCAGCCTGAGCCAGCGACAGGTCTTTCACGTCGCCTTTAGTTTTCTGTACCGTCAAATTTCTGTACCTCTCGCCTAAGTCTGTGACTTGGATTGAACTATTTAGGTTGGTTAGGGTTCGTTGCCGTAGGATGTTGGGTTGCCGGCGGCAATCCACGAGGGTGTGCCGTCTTCGATGTTGTATAGCATCTGAGAATCGTAACCCATGGCGGCGGCCAGTTCGCAAGCCAAACCGCTGCGGACGCCGGCAGCGCATATGAACAGAACCGCCTTGTCCTCTGGCACTTCATCCATGCGCCCAGCCAAGTCGTCCACCGGAATATGAACGGCGCCGGTCGCGTGTCCGGTAACCCATTCGTCATCCCGCCGCACGTCTATCACCACCATCCCTTCGGGATTGGCGTCAAGCAATTGGCGCGCTTCTACCGAATCCACCCGAGAGTAGGGTTCTCCGGGCATTTGTCGTGGCATTTAGATACCTCCTTTGTGATTTGCTAGCGTTGGTGGATCGAGCTGGGAGTGGTTACTCACCGCGACCCAGATATTTGCCGGCGATGGGATTGAGGCGCCGGCGGGCCTCGTCAGAAATATGGTTGCGATTGGTGATGATGGCATTGGCCAACGCCGACTGGCATTCGCACGGGCCCAGCGCCGCCAACGCCGGCATGATGTGGCGCAGAATCACGCGACTGTTGGCAACGTTGGCAATCAGGTTTTCCACCACCAATTCTACTGAAACCGCGTCATGGTCGGGATGCCAGCAGTCATAGTCGGTTACCCAGGCCATGGTGCCGTAGCACATCTCGGCCTCGCGGGCCAGCTTCGCTTCGGGCAAGGCGGTCATTCCGATGAGGTCTCCGCCCCAGGTGCGGTACATCTCAGATTCGGCTTTGGTCGAGAACGCGGGGCCTTCCATTACCACCAGGGTCGCCCCCTGATGAGTAGGAATGCCCTGGCCCTCGGCGCCTTCCGCGATGACTGTGCTGACGCCGGGGCAGAACGGCTCGGCAAAGGAGATGTGCGCGACGACACCATGCTCGAAGAAGGTGCTGTCGCGGAACCGGGTACGGTCGATCAACTGGTTGGGAACCACGAGTTGTTGTGGCTCGAAGCGGGCCTGCAGGCTGCCAACAGCGCTGACCGACACAATCTTTTTCACGCCGAGGATTTTCAGTGCGTAGATGTTGGCGCGGAAGGGCAATTCCGTTGGGTTGACCCGATGCCCCAACCCGTGGCGCGGCAGAAACGCAACCGGCACGTCCAACAACTCGCCCACCGTGATGAAGTCGCTGGGTTTCCCGTATGGCGTGTCGATGTCGACCACGGCGGATTCGGTAAAGCCCTGGATCTCGTAGAGGCCGCTGCCGCCGATGATTGCTATTTCTGCCTGCGGGTGATTGGGCATTGAGTGTTGATTCCTTACGGGTGCGTTTTCCGAACGCGTGCGCTCTCTGAACGCGGGTTCTTGCCAGCGCGGGTTCTTTTCAGGTGGTAGTTCAGCTCAGTTGCCGGATTTCCTCGGGCAGGTAGTGGGTAGCGCGGAAAACTGCGTTGACCAGGTAGCCTTGCTCGTTGGGTGCGAAGTGCGGGTTGATGTACTCCCACACCACGTCGCCTTCGGGCGTAACCTGAAACATTCTTCCAAAGTGTCCTTCCGTAATCAGCGTGTTGCCGTTGGGCAGGCGACGTGCGCCGGAGATGTAGGCGCTGAAAAAGTTGAACGGCGGATTATCGGTGTATTGCCATACGATTTCGTTGGTGGCCGGGTCCACTTCGATGACCCGCGAATGGGGCAGGGGATCTCCGGCGCGATGGGAGCCGTTGTCGTAGATGAGCACATTCCCGTTGTCCAGCAACGACGGATCGTGTTGTTGGCCCAGCACTTCGTAGCCCAGCTTCCAGGTAATCTCGCCGCTATCCTGGTCGATGATGCCAACGGTGGAGACATTGCGGAAGCTGAACATCACACGGCGACCCGGCAGCGGCACAATGGTGTTCCCGTGGCTCCACTCTTCGCGGGAGTCGTTGAACGTGATGATATCGGTTGACGGATCGAGATGCTCGGCGGCGTGCCACTCCCAGACCCGGTTGCCGGCGGCATCGACTTCCACCAGCACATCGCTCCACATACCGTCGGCGTCGGTGCCGGGTCGTCCGCCCTGCACTTTTGCGGCGGCAGCGTCGGTCATGCGTTCGACGGTCATGTAGATGCAGCCGCCCGACTCGGTGCGCCGCGCGTCGTGGTGGTGATACGCGTCGTGATGCTCCCACAGGATGTTGCCATCCCAATCGACCTCAAGCATCACGCCAGCCTTGAATCGCTTTAGGCCTTCAAAGATGTCCCAGGTCTCGTCATTCCGAACTTTGCCGCCGTAGAAGAGGTTCCCGTTGGGCAGCAGATACCCGTACAGCCCCGGCGGATAGGGCATGTGCCAGGTGTGGACGACCTCCCCCTGCACGTCCAGCAGGTAAACTTCCCCTTCGCCAGACATGGGAGCGTACAGCGTGTAGCCGGGGCAGGCCCGAGCGGCGTCGCAGGCCGTCAGTCCCGTGCGGGCGATGCGTCGCCGGGTTTGGGGTTCAACGGGCAAGTTGGTCATGGGTCAAGTTGGTCATTGGGTAAGGTGGGCGTCCTGGCTTACGCGGCGTCGACGGCCTGTCGCAGCGATGCCTCGTAAGGTGAACGACACACGGCTTCTTCGGTAATGATGGCGGTGATGTAACGATTGGGGGTCACATCGAAAGCGGGATTGTACGCAGCAGTCCCCTCGGGAGCAGTTGGCGCGCCGGCAAAAGACGTAACTTCATGCTGCGGCCTTTCCTCGATCCTGATGCCGCCGCCGTTGGAGATAGCCAGATCGACGGTACTGGTGGGAGCAGCGATGTAGAACGGTATACCGTTTTCGTGAGCCAGCACGGCCAGCGCGTAGGTGCCGATCTTGTTGGCCGTATCGCCGTTGGCGGCAATGCGGTCGGCGCCGGTTATCACGCAGGAAATGTCTCCATTCAGCATCAGCATGCCCGCCGCGGAATCGGCGATGAGCGTGGCCGGAATACCCAACTGCTGAAACTCCCAGGATGTGAGGCGCGCGCCCTGCAACCAGGGGCGAGTTTCGGTGTTGAAGACCCGGAAACGCCCGCCGGCCTCCCAGCCCGCCCGGATCACGCCGAGTGCAGTGCCAAAAGCTGAGGTGGCCAAAGCTCCGGTGTTGCAATGGGTCAAGACGCCCTGGCCGTCTGCCGGCATTAGGTCGCGCCCGTGTTCACCCATACGCCGGTTGATCGCTTCATCTTCCTCCTGGATCCGGCGGGCTTCCTTTTCCAGCGCCGGCAGGATGCTGCCGGGATCGGGTTCCGCCTCTGCCACGCGCAACATACGGCGCACGGCCCAGCCCAGATTGACCGCAGTAGGTCGAGCCGCCGCGATGTGTACGCCGGCCTGCCGCAGCGAGCCGATGAAGTGGTCGCGTTCGCGCGATTGCAATTCCGCTGCCGCCAACACCATCGCATAGGCAGCGGTTACGCCGATGGCCGGAGCGCCGCGCACCCGCATGTCAGTGATGGCAGCCGCAGCAACCCGGTAGTCGCTGATGTTCACGGTAACCTGCTCGCGAGGCAGCCGGGTTTGATCTAGCAACTCCAGTTGCGTACCCGTCCAATTGATAGGGCGAATTTCAGTCATAACAGCAGATGCGCCGATGCCACCGTCGGTTTGGATCGCGCGGTGGCGATATGGGTAGGCCGATTTTTGGCCAATGCAAAGCACGCGGCCCGAATAGGCAAAAAATAAAGGCTCACCACAACAGGGAGAGCCCAGCGAGACAATCCTCCCTCATCTTTCGTCGTACTACTGTGAGCGTCTCGCAACGCGGTACACAGCAGCGACGCCGGACTTAGCACCTGATCCCGCAGGGAATGCGAGATTGGTTGCCAGGCTTCGCAGGGCCGGTCCCTCCGCCTCTCTGGATAAGGGTTCCAGAAGTTTATACAATTGTTAACTACAGTAATGCTACCTGCGACGACATAATATGTCAAGGACGCCGGCCGCTGGTAACAGTTCAGACTTGGAGAGGTGAATTGGCCGAAGGTTGGTCGGGAATCGCTGGAGCTGGGGGAGGTGGTTATGTCACATATCTGGGATGGATGCGGAAATCGACCTCAGCACTGCGGACCGGGATGTGCTGATTGCCATCATTGAGAGGCAACAGGCCATCATCGGGAGCCTGGAGAAACGGATCGCCCAGTTGGAAGGGCGGGACAAATTGGGCGGCACCCGCAGGATGCCCGGTCTGAAGCCCAAAGCCGAGCAGCAGCCGGCCCAGCCCAAGAAACCACGCAAGCCTCGGCCCCACGGCTTTGCTCGCACCCGCATGACGCCCACCCAGCGGGTGGAACACGTGGTGGAACAGTGTCCCGACTGCGGAACCCAGCTGTCCGGTGGCTGGACCCAGCGCACTCGGGAAGTGATTGACCTGCCCCGGATTCCGGTGCAGGTAACCGAGCACGCTTATATCGCCCGCACCTGCCCACAGTGCCAACGCTGTTGTACGCCCACCGCGCAACTGGAGAACATGGTGATGGGCAAGCAACGTCTGGGGGTCAACCTGATCAGCCTGATTGCCGCCCTGCGGGAGGAGGCCAGGCTGCCTTTCCGCACCATCCAGTGGTACCTGGACACCGTGCATGGGTTGCGCCTCAGCCTGGGAGCCATCGTGGACGCCACGCAAAGGGTGGCTCGCAAGGCCCAGGCTGAACTGACGGGCATTCTGGAACGCATCCGAGGCAGTCCGGTGGTCCATGCCGATGAGACCGGCTGGCGCGAGGACGGACACAACGGCTACGTGTGGACCTTCAGCACCCCCACCGAGCGCTACTTCCTGCGTCGGGGCCGCGGCAAGGCCGTGGTGGATGAGGTCCTGGGCGATCAGTTCGCTGGCGTGCTGGTCAGCGACTTCTACGCCGCCTATCACCATCACGACGGCCCCAAGCAACGCTGTTGGGCCCACCTGTTGCGGGACATCCACGACCTGCGCGCACTCTACCCCGATGATGACCGGCTGGCCCAATGGGCTGACGCCATCCACCAACTCTACCGTCAGGCGACCGCCTTCACCCATCCTTCAGAGCAGCAACGGCCAGAACAGCAACGGCCAGAACAGCAACGGCGCACCGCCCAACTGGCCCTGGAACAGCGCCTGCTGGCCCTCTGCCGTACCTACCAGGATGACCCATCGGCCGCCCCAACCAGGCTGTGCCGACGCATGGAGAACCACATCAAGGAACTCTTCCTCTTTGTGGCTGAACCGGAAGTCCCGCCGGACAACAACGCCGCCGAGCGCAGCCTGCGACCGGTGGTAATCAGCCGTAAAATCAGCGGTGGCACACGCTCTGCAGCGGGCACTAACACCAAGATGACGCTGGCCTCAATCTTCGGCACCTGGCGCGTACAAGGCTTCAACCCCCTCACCGCCTGCCGACAACTGCTCACTTCCCCTCAGGCCTGAACAATTACGGCCGCTGGACCCCAGAGGACCCGGCGCTGCCAGGACACCGCTGGTACCCGAAAGACTGGCTTCCGGTTCGCGACTGGAATGACGAAGGGTACAAAAGGGACTGGATTCCGGATCGGGGCCGGAATGACGCGGGAGTAAGATCGGCGGGCCCTGTCACCGCGCGCAGAGGGCCCAGGCGAGTTTTGGCGTGTGCTGGTTTGACACCGTTGCGGGCCGGTTAGATAATGCTGGCATCCTGAATCGGCGCAGCGTCAACGCATTGCCCAGCTCGCCCGCAGCGGTTCCCGATGTCAATCCAGAACCAACCTCCCTACCTTCCAGTGCCCGCCGGTGACAGCGGCCTTTTCACCGACCTTTACGAACTCACCATGGGGCAATCCTACTTTTCGGAAGGGATGGCCAGCGAAGCGACGTTCAGCCTCTACATGCGCGATTACCCGCCCGACCGAGGGTATATGGTCGCGGCCGGTATTGACGACGCGCTGGACTGCCTAGCCGGATTGGCGTTCGACAAAGCCAGCGTCGATTACCTGCGCACGACCGGCATATTCACCGACGATTTCCTCGAATATCTGGCTGGTTTTCGGTTCACCGGACACGTGCGAACGATGCCGGAAGGCACCCTGTTTTTCGCCGATGAACCGGTTATGGAAATCACGGGCCCAATCATCGCAGTCCAACTGGTAGAAACCATCGTCATCAACCAGATTCAGTACCAGAGCCTGCTGGCCACCAAATCGGCGCGGTGTGTGCAGGCCGCGCAGGGCCGGGCGATCGCCGATTTCGCATCCCGACGCACGCACGGAACCGAAGCAGCTTTGCGGATGGCGCGGGCGTCATACCTTGCCGGTTTCGCCGCCACCAGCAACGTGCTGGCCGCTCGCAGATATGGCATCCCGCCAGCCGGCACGATGGCCCACTCCTACATTACCGGCTTCCCCACCGAAGCCGACGCTTTCCGGGCCTATGCCCGCATGTTTCCAGACCGCAGCATCTTTCTGCTGGACACCTACGATACCGTCAACGGCGCCCGGATCGCGGTCGAGGTGGCGCTGGAGATGGAGGCCAAGGGCAAACGGTTGACGGCGATTCGCCTGGATTCGGGCGACCTTGACTACCTGAGCCGACAGGTGCGCCAGATTCTCGACGACGCGGGCCTTGACTATGTGCGTGTGCTGGTCAGCGGTGGCTTGGACGAATACGAAATCGAGCGGCTGGTAACCGGCGGTGCGCCGATCGATATGTTCGGCGTCGGCACGAGGGTCGGCGTTTCGGGCGACGCCCCCTGGTGCGATCTGGTTTACAAGATGGTGTGCTACGACGGGCGACCAGTGATGAAGTTGAGCGGCGGCAAGGAATCACTGCCCGGCGAGAAGCAGGTCTTCCGACTCTATGAAGCCGACGGAACTATGCTGAAGGACGTAATAGGGTTGGCTCAGGAAGCCGGAGTTGACGGCCAGCCCCTGCTCGCCGACGCCATGACCGCCGGCGCACTACTGACATCGCGAGAACCGATCAACGAAACCCGACAGCGCGTTGCCGATGGTCTCGCCAGGCTGAACGCTGACTACCGGCGGCTGCGCCAACCGGCCCGTTATCCGGTGTCGGTCAGCACGGCCGTTGAGGAGTTGACTCAACAAACGCGAGACGAGATCGGTTCCGGCAGTCCAGCCTGATTCCGACCCGCCGCGGCCCGAACCTGCTTCCCGGTGTCGCAATACCATAGGGAATAACTTTAACGCTGCTCACAAGGAACGTGTCCGAATGAAAATCGCCGTTTGCGTCAAATATGTTCCCGTCGTTTCGCGCATCCAGTTTGACTACGAGAACAAGGTTATACAACGGGAGGGCGTGCCTTCGGAGATCAATCCTTTTGACCTGTTGGGCATCAACCTGGCCGTTGACCTGAAATCCGGTTCGGATGATTCGGTGCTGGCTCTTTCCATGGGGCCGCCCAACGCGGCTGAAGGGCTCACCCAGTGTTACGCCCTGGGCGTCGACCGGGCGGTATTACTGTCCGACCGGGCGTTGGCCGGCAGCGATACACTGGCAACCGCCCAGGCACTGGCGCTGGCGTTGCAACGCGAGGCGCCGGACCTGATCATCTGCGGGCGCAACAGCAGCGACGCTGAGACTGGCCAGGTAGGGCCCGAGGTGGCCGAGCTGTTGGGAATGCCACACATCAGCAACGTGCGGAGCCTGGAAATCGACCGCTCCGGTAAACAGATAACGTGCGAACGGGTTACCGACCAGGGCTACCAGGTGCTGCGCTGCTCGCTGCCCGTCGTGGTGTGCGTTACAGAGGGAGCCGGCCAGGAGCGCTATCCAGGCCGCGAAGAGATGACCAAAGCCGAGGGTATAACCGTCGAAACGCTGTCGTGCTCGGACCTGACCGACGACATGTCCCTGTTCGGGCTGGAAGGCTCGCCCACCTGGGTGGAGGACATCCGCCTGGTGGAACCAGACCGCCTCGGCGTGGTATTTCGCGACGAATCGCCAGCAGACGCTGCCCGCCAGATCGCCGACCTGCTTCGGGAACGCCTCACCGCGCTGGCAGATGCCGACGCCCAGGTTTCGCCGACCGGGGCCACGCTGCCTCGTTATTCCGGCGGCGATCGGATCATTTGGGTTGTGGCTGAGCTGGCGGAGGGCGGCGTGCGACACGTTACGCTGGAGATGCTGGGTAAAGCGCGGGCGCTCACGCCAATAACGCAAAGCGAAATTATAGCGGTGGTAATCCATGACGGTGATCCGGGAGACGCCATCTTTGCCGAACTGGCGGCCGCCGGGGCCGATCGCGTATTGAAGCTGGACACCAGTAGTCTGGGCACACTCTGCGGACGGGGCGTGGCGCACAGTTTGTCTGCCGCCATTGTCGCGAATCCGCCTTATGCAGTGCTGTTCGCCGCCACCGCCGACGGACGCGACCTGGCCGCCCGCATCGCCGCCCGTCAACGGTTGGGCTTGACCGGCGATGCTATCGACCTGGAAATCAACGATTCCGGACAGCTCGTGCAGTTGAAACCGGCGCTGGGCGGCAACGTGGTGGCTCCCATTTTGTCCAAAACGCTACCCAACCTGGTAACGCTGCGGCCGGGCGTCCTGACGCCGGTCGATGCAGAACCGGGCGCCACCGCCATCGTCGAATCGCTGCCGCCAGTCCCGTGCGAGGGAGCGGACGTCACGCTGGTCAGCGAACACGCGGCCGCCGAGCATGGCGCGCTGGAACTTACCTCCGCCGAAGTGGTGGTTGGTGTGGGCATGGGTGTGGGCGAAGAGGGTCTGGCTGACGCCCAGCGTCTGGCCGAGATCATCGGGGCGAAGATCGCCACCACCCGCAACGTAGTGCATTCCGGTTGGCTGCCGCATCATGTTCAGGTGGGCATCAGCGGGCGCACCATTGCCCCGCAGGTCTATCTGGCCGTGGGCATCCGGGGCGCGTTCAACCACACCGTGGGCATTCAGAAAGCCGGCGTGATACTGGCCATCAACCGCAACCATCGGGCGGCCATTTTCCGTGCCGCCGATTACGGCATCGTGGGAGACTGGACCGAGTACATGCCCGCATTAGTTGAAGCCATCAAACCGGTGCTCGAAGAGCACAGCCTGGCCTAAACCAGGCTCGTCTCAGATTGACCAGACCGTCTGTGAGTGCGCGTCTGCGACACTCGGGTGTTGGCGTCAAACGACGTGGAGACGCTGATCGACTTTATGAAGGCACTAGAACACACTGACGCCGTTGAGATTGCCGGGCTTTGCCGGATGCTTGCCGGTAATTGTTCAGGCCTGAGGGGAAGTGAGCAGTTGTCGGCAGGCGGTGAGGGGGTTGAAGCCTTGTGCGCGCCAGGTGCCGAAGATTGAGGCCAGCGTCATCTTGGTGTTAGTGCCCGCTGCAGAGCGTGTGCCACCGCTGATTTTACGGCTGATTACCACCGGTCGCAGGCTGCGCTCGGCGGCGTTGTTGTCCGGCGGGACTTCCGGTTCAGCCACAAAGAGGAAGAGTTCCTTGATGTGGTTCTCCATGCGTCGGCACAGCCTGGTTGGGGGGCCGATGGGTCATCCTGGTAGGTACGGCAGAGGGCCAGCAGGCGCTGTTCCAGGGCCAGTTAGGCGGTGCGCCGTTGCTGTTCTGGCCGTTGCTGCTCTGGCCGTTGCTGCTCTGAAGGATGGGTGAAGGCGGTCGCCTGACGGTAGAGTTGGTGGATGGCGTCAGCCCATTGGGCCAGCCGGTCATCATCGGGGTAGAGTGCGCGCAGGTCGTGGATGTCCCGCAACAGGTGAGCCCAGCAGCGTTGCTTGGGGCCGTCGTAATGGTGATAGGCGGCGTAGAAGTCGCTGACCAGCACGCCAGCGAACTGATCGCCCAGGACCTCATCCACCACGGCCTTGCCGCGGCCCCGACGCAGGAAGTAGCGCTCGGTGGGGGTGCTGAAGGTCCACACGTAGCCGTTGTGTCCGTCCTCACGCCAGCCGGTCTCATCGGCATGGACCACCGGACTGCCTCGGATGCGTTCCAGAATGCCCGTCAGTTCAGCCTGGGCCTTGCGAGCCACCCTTTGCGTGGCGTCCACGATGGCTCCCAGGCTGAGGCGCAACCCATGCACGGTGTCCAGGTACCACTGGATGGTGCGGAAAGGCAGCCTGGCCTCCTCCCGCAGGGCGGCAATCAGGCTGATCAGGTTGACCCCCAGACGTTGCTTGCCCATCACCATGTTCTCCAGTTGCGCGGTGGGCGTACAACAGCGTTGGCACTGTGGGCAGGTGCGGGCGATATAAGCGTGCTCGGTTACCTGCACCGGAATCCGGGGCAGGTCAATCACTTCCCGAGTGCGCTGGGTCCAGCCACCGGACAGCTGGGTTCCGCAGTCGGGACACTGTTCCACCACGTGTTCCACCCGCTGGGTGGGCGTCATGCGGGTGCGAGCAAAGCCGTGGGGCCGAGGCTTGCGTGGTTTCTTGGGCTGGGCCGGCTGCTGCTCGGCTTTGGGCTTCAGACCGGGCATCCTGCGGGTGCCGCCCAATTTGTCCCGCCCTTCCAACTGGGCGATCCGTTTCTCCAGGCTCCCGATGATGGCCTGTTGCCTCTCAATGATGGCAATCAGCACATCCCGGTCCGCAGTGCTGAGGTCGATTTCCGCATCCATCCCAGATATGTGACATAACCACCTCCCCCAGCTCCAGCGATTCCCGACCAACCTTCGGCCAATTCACCTCTCCAAGTCTGAACTGTTACGCTTGCCGCATCGAAATGACACCGGCTCAGCTACCCGCTATAATTGGATGCCACCGAAACGAAGCACACTCAAACCGTGAGGCAACGCCGCCATGGAATTTGCATTTACCGCCGAACAGGAAGCCTTGCGCTCCGATGTGCAGCAATTCATTGCTGAGAACGTGACCGACGAAATCATCTCCGAGCTGGAAGATACCGGCATCCGCCGCCGTGGGCCCAAGACCCGCGAGATGTATCGGAAAATTGCGGAACGAGGCTGGATCGGCATATCCTGGCCCACCGAGTACGGTGGTCAGGACGGCAGCCGCATCGACCAGTACATCGTGGAAGAGGAATTTGCCCGCATCGGCATCACGGTCGGTGGAGCAGGGTCGGGCGCCCCGGCAATCCTGGCCGCTGGCACCGAAGAGCAGAAGCGGGAATTCATCCCCGGCGTAATCCGCGGCGAAATTTCGTTCGCCCTTGGGTTCACCGAACCGCAAGCCGGCGCCGACCTGGCCGGTCTGCAATGCCGCGCCGTTCGCGATGGCGACGACTACGTCATCAACGGCCAGAAGATGTACACCACCGCCGCGCACTACGCCACGCACATCTACCTGATGGCGCGCACCGACCCGGACGCGCCGCGCCACCGCGGAATCAGCATCTTCCTCATCCCGATGGACACGCCTGGCATCACGGTGCGGCCTCTGTGGACCATCCAAAACAACCCGCCGGCTCCACTCGGTACCACGTATGGCGACGCTCGCACCAACGAAACGTTCTTCGAAAACGTGCGGGTGCCGGCGTCCTGTCTGCTCGGCGAAGAAAACCAGGGCTGGTACGTCGGTGCGATGGGATTGAACCTGGACCGCGTGGGTGCATCCCGCTACCTTATTTCCATCCAGCGCGACGAGGACATCGTGAACTGGGTGAAGGAAAACGACGTTGAAGGCTACGGCATCAGCCGGGACCCCACCGTCCGCGACCGGCTGGCTGATATGTGGATCGAAGGACAGGTGTGCCGGTTGATGACGCTGCGCAGCATGTCCATCGTTGAGTCGGAGGGGAATTTCACCTACGAAGGTTCCGCAGAAAAAGTATTTGCACCTGAGCATGGCGTGCGCACCACGGAAACCATCGCCCAGATATTGGGCCCCTACGGACAGTTGCTCAACGGTTCCGACGACGCCATCGAGGATGGGATTTTTGCCCACAACCTGATGGGCGCATTCCAGAGCGGCATCAACCACGGCAGTGTCCAGGTCATGCGCGACCAGGTGGCCCGCCGGGGACTTGGGATGCCTCGGGTTTAGTGGCCGCTCGCCGAATCCTAAAACAGCAAATTGTCGGCGCAGGAATGCAACCAGAGCCGCCTTTCCGGTGGCGTTCGGCAGGTCCGGCGTCCATACTTGAAAAATCAGGGCTCGTCGCGCGGTTCCGACAACCGTCGGTGCGCTACCTTGCGGCACGTCAACAATTTTGAGGCACAATGAACGTACTTCCCTCCGAAGAAGAATTGATGGTCAAAAACGCCGCCCGGGAATTCCTGGAAGCCGAGTGTCCCGCCAGCCTCGCCCGCGAAGTTGAACAGGACGAGCGCGGCTATTCCCTGGAGTTGTGGGAGAAAATGGCATCTCTGGGCTGGTTCGGCATTTCGCTGCCCGAAACATACGGCGGCGGCGGCCTGCCCGTTTCGTATCTTGGCCTGATTATCGAAGAGTGCGGTCGTGCCATCGCCCCGGTGCCTTTCCACAGCACCGCCACCGCTGCGATGGCGGTCGCCAAATTCGGTACCGAACAACAGAAAGAGGCCATTCTCCCTCGAGTCGCCCGCGGTGAACTGATAATGACCTGGGCGGTTCAAGAACAGGATCCGCGACTCCGCGCCGACGTACTCCAGTGCCGCGGGGAAGTAGACGGGGACAGCCTCGTGATCACCGGCGGCAAACACTTCGTGGACAACTTCTCCGCCGCCGAGCTGATGGTCATGGCGGTGCGCACCAGTGCGCCCAGTGACGATAATGCCGGCATCACGCTGGCCATCGTCCCCACCGATACTGCCGGCGTCTCTGAAACTCGCCTGACCACATTGGCCAAAGACTCGCAGAGCAAGCTAAACCTGGATGGGGTGCGGGTCCCCGTAAGCAACGTAATCGGCGAAGTGAACCAGGGTTGGCCGGCCACGCAAGCCATGCTGGACATTGGCACCGCCCTGCTTTGCACCCAGATTGTGGGGGCCGCTCGCAAGGACGCTGAAATGGCCATCGAGTACGCCAAGAACCGGGTGGCATTCGGTCGGCCTCTCGCCGGCTTCCAGTCCATACAGCACCTGTGCGCCGATATGCTCGTGTGGGTTGACGGCGCTCAGCTACTCACGTATGAAGCCCTGTGGAAGATAGACCAAGGGCTCCCTTACTCGGTGGAAGTTTCGCAAGCCAAAGCGTTCACCAACGACAAATGCCAGGCGACAGTACGATCGTCGCAACAAATACATGGGGGCATCGGGTTCATGATGGAATTCGACCTGCATCTGTGGTATCGCCGGGTTACCGCCTGGACGATGCGGCTGGGCACCAGTTTCGAGCACCGCAGTCGCGTCGCCCGCGCCCTGCTGGATCAACCTGGCAAAGTGCGCCTGGGGATGAACCTGGAACCCGTAGCCTGAATCCGCTAATTTAACAGCCTGACCTAACAAGGAGTCAGACAATGCCCGTCGATCCCGTTTGCAAGACTGAAATCAACGAGAACACCGCCCGCGCGACCACCGGACAGACCATGCACGGCGCGAACGAAGTTGACCCGACCGCAGGTACGCGCAGCTTTCATAATGGCGAGTGGTATTATTTCTGTAGTCTGGATTGTCGTACCAAATTCCTGGCGGCGCCAAATACCTACATCGATAATTAATGTCCCGCGCTAATAACTGGTCGCGCTAGCAATCAACGCGACCAGCACAAGCAACACCAACAGGAGGAATATCATGCACGTCGGTCTGGTGATGGAATGCGATTACCGCGAGGGTCGCACGCAAGACGAGGCGTTCGCCGAAGCCTTTACGGTCGCCAAGCTGGCTGACGAAACAGGCATTGACGGAGTTTGGTTGGCTGAACGGCACTTCGCCGCCCCGCGTACGCCGACCGATCCCGGTGGAGCCGGCATCCCGTCCGTTTCGTCGGTGCCGTTGCTGATGGCCGGCATCATCGCCGCCCGCACCGAGCGCGTTCGCGTCGGCACCGGCGTGAGTGTGCTGCCGCTGGCTCACCCGATCCGGCTTGCCGAGGAAGCGGCCACCGTGGATAACATCTCCCAGGGTCGTCTGGATTTTGGCATCGGGCGGAGCAGCTTCCCGCGCTCCTACCAGGGCTACGGGATACCCTTCGAAGAAAGCCGTCAACGTTTTACAGAGGCTCTGGACATCATATTGAAGGCGTGGAGCAACTATCGGTTCTCCCACCACGGCCATTATTACGACATGGACGATGTGGTTGTAACCCCCCGCCCCTACCAGCAGCCGCACCCGCCAATTCGCATCGCCGCAAACTCAATTGATACCTTCAGCATCGTCGGCGAGTTGGGATTCCCGTTGGTCACCGGCGTACGTGGCCAGGGCATTTCGCAGGTGGCCAAGAATCTGGAACTGTACCGGGCGGCCACGGCCAGAAATGGCCACGATGTGGATGACGTTTATGTCCGGATGCCCATCTACGTGTCGGAATCCATGGAGCAGGCCCGTGCGGACACCGAGGAGAGCACCATGCGCGCATTCCGCCTGACCGCCGACACTTACATCAAGACCGTGGAAGCAGAAGGCGCCAGCGCTTCGGCGGAACGGCTCCAGCGCGCGGAGCAACTGCTGAACACCACCTACGATGACCTGTTGGTGGATCGGGTAGCCTACGGCAGCCCGCAGATGGTGGCCGACCGGCTGATTGAGATTCGCGATGAGCTGGGGCTCACCGGTTTCATCATGGAGCCCAACCTCGGCGGCAACGTGCCGGCCGAGCGCGTGCAAAACTCCATCCGTCTGTACGCGGAAGAGGTAGCGTCAGCCCTGCGCGGCTAAATCCGCTCCGCAAGCATCTCCCGAGACCTTCAGGGCCCCGTCGATGACGGGGCCCCTTTTCCTGGACGTAGTGTGCTGTTTCTGCGACCTATCCGCCTATCTCCCCCAAAAATGCCAGCAGAGCGCGGTTCACTTCGTCCGGTTTCTCTTCGTGGAGGAAATGGCCGCCATCGGGGATGAACTGGCTGCGCAGGTTATTGGCCGCCTTCTGCCAGGACGCCTCCGGATCGGTGCCTCCGGCTTCCGCCGTGCGCTTGCGTCGCTCTCCCCACAGGTACAGTACGGGAATGTCGAGCTGACGGTCGGCATCGGTTCTCCAGTCGGGTGGGTCTTCGTAGGCTGCCGCGCGGTAGTACGAAAAACCGCCCCGCAGCGCTCCCGGCTGGGAGTAGGCGGTAACGTACACGGCCACCTCCTCATCTGACATCATGGCTTGGTTAACCGACCAGTTCCGGTAGAAGTGACGCAGATACGCATCCTCGTTTCCGCGCACCAAGTGTTCGGCGAGGTCTGGAATCTGGTGGAAATACGAGTGCCAACGCTCGCGGACACCCTGCGGGGTCTGGTCCGCCAGCTGCTCCAGAGGGTGCGTGCCGTCCAGCAACGCCCAGCGGTCAACCTCCGCTTCGTGGTCCAGACAGTAACGGTACGACACCCGCACGCCGATGTCATGGCCGACAATGGCAATTTTGTCGTGCCCCAGGTGGCGCACCAGCTCGTAGATGTCGGTGGCGGCAGTGCGTGTGCGGTAATCCTGCAGCGGTTTTTCCGAGGAGCCGAACCCTCGCATATCGGGTACGATAACCTGATAGTTCTGAGACAGAACCGGGATTTGCTTGCGCCAGGAAAACCACATCTCCGGCCAGCCATGCAACAACACCACCGGGAAACCGTCTCCCTCTATGACGTAGTGGATGTTGACGCCGTTGACGCGTGCGGTACGGTGGGTGAAGTTCCAATCGGGCATTGTGAACACCTCCTGTTAGCCAAACGGCCACCCGCTGACAACCTTACGTCCGACGGATGGCAGGTTACGAATTCATGGCGTTCAGACCCACGCTGGACAGGTCCTCATCGCGCTGGCCGCTGGGGTAGCCGCCTACGCCGATGCCGCCCAGAATCACGCCATCCTGCATGATGACCAAACCACCCTGACCGTGGGTGAACCGGGGGTCGCCCAGGTCGGCGATACCACGGCCCTGTTCGGCCAGGCGCGCCGCATGAGCTCCGGAATCCTGGCCCATCACAGCGGCGGTGTAGGCCTTGCGGACCGCGTGGCGGCGGCTGAAAATCCGCAGGTTGTCCATGGTCAAATACGCGACCAGTTCACCGCCGGCGTCCACAATTGCCATGGCCACCGGTTCGTTGGGGGCGTCCGCTTTAGCGCTGGCCAGCATTGCGTCCATTGCCGCCGTTACCTGTTCGGTTGAGAGTGTGGGTTTGGTAGCCATATCTGGGCCTCCTGAATGTCATGGTTGAAGTAGTGGGCCGATGATACCACGTTGGAAGCGCCACCGAAGACGCCGCAACCGATGGCCAGGGCAATCGCGTCTTATCCGAGGAGTACTTTTAGCAGGTAGTCTTCACGCCAACCGGCGTTGAGGCGTTTGCCTTGGATGCCCACTTTCAGGGTGTTCTCGTTTTTCAGCAGGTTGTGGGAGATCTGACGCAGGGTGGCCAGGTTCTGTGGTCCGTGGGCCTTGCGCACTCGGCACTGGTCTTCTCGAAAGGTTACATCCAAAGTCCAATGCAGTGAGTTCTCGATGCTCCAATGGCTCCTGACGGCAGCCAGCAGTTGTCCTGCTGGGGCCGCCCGGCTGCTGATGTAGTAGCGAGGTTGACTGATAGCGCCGGCTGCGGTCTCACGATGGCCGACCACTTTGATGGCGGCCTTCAGTTGGGGCCATTGCCCGTGGGGGTTGATGTAGTCCAGGCAATCCGTCTCGGTGATGGTCCAGCATTCCCGCCGTTCCACCCGTCCGTGTCCCTTGTTCACGGTCTGGGAGTAGTCGTAGGGCACCCCGTCAAAGCCCAATGCTTCCGCCCCCTCGAACAGGTCTCGGATGCCCTCGTGGAGTTGTCCTTGATTCTCCTTCACCGCCAGCACGTAATCGGCCCCGCCGTCCACGATCTGCTGGGCAATCTCCCGCTGGCAGCCCATGGCGTCAATGGTCACGATGCAGCCTTGCAGATCCAGCAAGTCCAGCAGTTGGGGAATGGCGGTGATCTCATTGGACTTCTCCGCCGTCCTGACCTGACCTAAAGTCAGGGTGTTCTGCGTGGCCCAAGCGCTGACCAGATGCATGGCTCCCTTGCCACCCGCGCAGTCGTGAGAACGCCGGGCCGTCTTCCCGTCAATGGCCACCACCTCCTCGGGCAGCAACTCAGCGATGGCTTGGGTCCAGGCCATGAAGCAACTCTGGAACTGCTCTGGGTCCAGACGGGCAAAAACATCGCCGAAGGTGTCATGGGAGGGAATCCCCCGGGCAGCTCCAGAAAGGTTTGGAACCATTCCAGCTTGCTCCTGCCGAAGAGCTCCACATGCACCCAGGAATCGGCTCCGCAGATGATGGCGCAAATGGCGATGGCGATGATGTCCACCAGTTTGTGGCGTCGGGTGCGTTCCACCCTGGGGTCGTCCAGATCAGCGAAATGATCCAGGACCGATACATGATGCGATTCTGCCATGGTCCGTTGCCTTCTCTCGTTTTATCGAATCGGACAACATTAGCATAATTCTAAAAATTACCATCAAGACGCGATTGTCCTGAACCGATGGCAAGTCCAGCAACCAACGCCAGTCGTATTGTGATATACGTACTCGGCCAAACCAAGGAATTGAGGTTGAGAAGCAACTAAGAACCTATCCTAATAATCCGGCGGCTCTGAGGGCGATGAGTGAACAGGCGAAATGAAGGAAGGCGATGTAGTTGTCGGGAGACTTGTCCCAACGGATCAGAATACGCCGGAAGCGGTTCAGCCAACTGTGAGTGCGTTCCACCACCCAGCGGCGGGCTTTGAACCCAGCTTCCCTTTTGATGGCCGGAGCCTCTTCGCCTCGACTACGGATGTGGGCGGTGAAGCCGAACTCGTCCAAGGTGCGCCGCACCTCAGCGAAGTCGTAGCCCTTGTCCAGGCACAGACCCTGGGGATGCTCTGGGGTGGGCGCCGGGCGCGGCACCGGCAGGCGGTCCACCGTAGCCCGCACCAGCTTCATATCGTGGCGGTTGGCCCCGTCCACTGCCAGCCCAACCGGAATACCCTGGGCGTCGGTCAACAGACTGCGTTTGACGCCCCGCTTACCCCGATCCGTGGGGTTGGGACCGGTTTTTCCCCCGCCCAAAGGGGATTTGGTCATGGCCCCGTCCAGGCTCAGCGAGCTCCAGTCCAGACCCTTCAATTGGTCATAGCGTTCCAGTCCCACCCGCCATAGCTCCAGGAATACCCCAGCGGCAACCCATTCCTGAAAGCGCAGATGAGCGGTGGAGCCGGAGCAAATGCCCGTTGCGTCCAAGGCTTTCCACTGGCAGCCGGTACGCAGCACGTAGAAGATGCCGTTGACGCAAGTCCGGTCTGGGACCCGCGGCCGGCCGCCGCCCAAAGGATGGGTGTTCACTCGCTGGGGAAGCAAAGGGGCGAACACCTCCCATAACTCGTCGGATATCTGAAAGGAACTGGTGGTGGGGTTGGCTGGATTGCGTGGGTTGGCACGCTTCCGTCGGGAGGGCTTGGGCTCTTTTGATTTCGTCATTCCCCAAGTTTAGATTCAACCCTGGCTTTTCCCCTCTCACTACTCCTGCAAGTTTCCCCCCTGTTTTTAGGATAGGTTCTAATACTACAGTCGCACATATGATGCCAGAAGTTTGAGGCGGCGTTGATAATGACAACGCTGGGCTCTGGCCTGATGTCGGCGTCTCCACCGAGACCAGGCCAACACCAAATCCACCGGGAGGGAGGGCGTCCAGACCAGCCGGCAGAGCAATCGGCGCACCTCGGGCACCGTCATCGGTATCAGCCCTTCCTCCCCTTCGAGGCAGCCCCCTTTTTACCCGATCCCCCCTGGGCCGCCTGATGCCGAGCCACCGCCAGAAAGGCCTGGGCCAGCATGGCCAGGGTGATGTGCCGGCGCCAGCCGTCCCACTTGCGCACTTCATACTGGTCCAGCCCCACCTGGCCTTTGGCCTCCTCAAAGCATTCCTCGATGGCCCAGCGGGCGCCAGCTATCCTCACCAGTTCCTCCAGGGTGGTTCCTTCGAGGCCAAAGCACACGTAATAGGCCAACTCCCCTGGCTTGGTGACGCTGCGCCGGGCCAGCAGCCAGTAGCCCTTGCCCGGTTCCTTCAGGGGCCGTAGCTCCACCCTGGCCCAATCGTAAACCCTGGGACCCTTGGCGCCATCGCCCGCGCTGCGCCGTTGCCAATGCGATGCATCAACCAGCGCAGCTAACCGGTCCGCCCTCACTTGGCGGGGGCCCTTTTCCGGCCAGACCCACAGCTGCTCGTTGCTCTTGATGGCCAGCACGTGGGACATCCCTTTCTGCTCCAGCCACATCCGCAGGCGGCGGTCGCTGCCGTAGACCGCATCCCCAGTAACCCAGGCAAAGGGAACTCCCGCTTCCAGCGCCCGTTCCAGCATCTCCTGGGCTAACCGGGGCTTGGTCCGAAAGGAAACATCTCCCGGAACTCCGGCCTCCTTCCTCCGCTCCCAGTCCTCAGCCCATACTTGAGGCAGATACAGTTCCCGGTCCAGCAGGGTTCTTCCCCTGGCGCCAGCGTAGGCCAGAAATACCCCGATCTGACAGTTTTCAATCCGCCCCGCCGTGCCGCTGTACTGCCGCTGCACTCCCACCGACTTGCTCCCCTTCTTGAGGAAGCCGGTCTCGTCCACCACCAGCACCCCGTCGGCGGCGCCCAGCTGCTCGACCACGTAGTCCCTGAGGTCATCGCGAACCAGGTCCGCATCCCAGCGATAGGTGGACAGCAGGCGCTGCACCCCGTCGGGTGTGGCATCCCCCGCCTGCTCCGCCAGTTGCCACCCGTTCTTGCGCTCGACCGAGCTGACCAGTCCCCGCAAGTAGTCCAGTACCCGCCGCCGCGGCTCAGGGCGCCGGCACCGTCCGGCAATGCAGGAATGAACCTGCTCAATCCCTTCGGCCCAGTGGGCCACTTCCGCCAGTTCCTCTTCACGCGCCGTCACCGCCGCACCCCCTCACCGGATAATGGCCTATTTTACCCCCTAATATGCGACTGTAGTACTAAGATGGTGCGATTGGGAAACCCAACCGACTGGTTGCTAACAGGCACCAGGATGTTGCGCTGGTGCTTGGCATTGGTTGTCCTGGTTGGGCTGTGTTTATTTTTCGCAGCCTGTAACGGGACAATCGAATCCGGATTCACTCCCGGCACGAAGTCGTTACCCCCGGTCGGTAGCGGGCCCGAGTCGGAACGCGACAACAACGACGTTCAACCCTTGGACACGTCCCCCACTGCGATGGCAGACCCAGAGGATCCGACTCCTGCCTCCACCGCCGCACCCTCGGTCGTTCCCACCGAGGAGCTGCCGCCCGTGGTCGCACAGGCGACGAACCCGAGTACGGCGCAGGCTCCCACGAGAGTACCTGCGCCATCGCCCACGGCGGCGGCTACACCAATTCCCGCCCCAACTTCTATTGTGCTATCCCTGCGCTTATCCGAAGACCAAACCCCCAGGAGCAGCCCCACGGCCGCCTGGTGGAGTGCGGACGCGGCCTGGGTTTCCCGTTACGAAGTAGCGCTGGGAATTTCTATGGGCAACGACGATGTTGTCGGATGGAAAGACGTCGGGCCTGATAGACGACAATTAGTCCTGCCGGTAACGTCGACTATTTTTGCCGGTCGATATGGGGTAATCATTCGGTACGGAGGTACCGTTGATTACAGACCGACAAACCAGGCTATTGAGGCAGAAACGTATGGAAGGCAAGACACAGGAAACGGCAGCGGCCAAGGCTGGGATGAGCGTGCGTTCAGCGCGCAAGTGGCAGAGTGGCCCATTGCCGTCGCAGGCGAAACCGGAGCATCGGTGGCGCACTCGGCCGGATCCCTTCGACGGGGTGTGGGAGGATGAGATTGAGCCGCTGCTGCGGAATGATCCGACGGGCAAGCTGAAGGCAACGACAATTATCGACTGCCCTTCGACAAGCTCAGGAGGCCGAGCAGCATCCCGGGCGGTTCAGCGCATCCCAGCTGCGGACGCTGCAACGACGATTGCAGGCCCTTCGACAGGCTCAGGAGGCGGGCGCTGCATGGTCCGGATCAGGAGGTGTACTTCCCCCAGGTGCATCCGCCGGGACGGGAGGCCCAGTTCGACTTCACCCACTGCGGGGAACTCAAGGTGACCATCGCCGGCCAGCCCTACCCCCACCTGCTGTTCCAGCTGATACTCAGCCACTCGGGATGGCGCTACGCTGAGGTCGCCGCCGGTGAGACCTTCCTGGGGCCTTGCAGCAGGGATTGCAGAATGCCCTCTGGACCCTGGGCGGCGTTCCAGAGGTGGTGCGCAGCGACAATACCTCGGCTGCCACTCACGAATTGCGCAGCAGCCGCGGCCGCGCTCTTAACGACAATTACGCCGCCCTGCTGGACCACTATGGCCTCCGCTCCACCCGCATCAATCCCGGCCAGAGCCATGAAAACGGCGTCGCCGAGCACGCCCACTACCGCTTGAAGGACGCCATCGACCAGGCCCTCATCCTGCAGGGCAGTCGCGATTTCGACACTGTCGACGACTACGCCAGCTTCGTCCGGCAGATGGTGGAGAGACGCAATCGCCTGGTACAGGGGAAGCTGGAGCAGGAGTTGCTTTGCCTGGGCTCCCTGCCCCCAGCCCCGGTGCCGGAATACGTCAACTACCAGTCCAAGGTGCGCAAGTGGTGCACCATCCAGGTAGCGGGACATAGCTACAGCGTGCCCTCCCGCCTCATCGGCAAGGAGGTGCAGATCCGTCTGTACGCCGACTGGGCGGAAGTGTACTACAAGGGCCACCTGGTGGAACGGATGGAACGGGTGCGTGGCGAGGGGGAAGCCAACGTCAATTACCGCCACGTCATCGGCTCATTGGTGCGCAAGCCCGGAGCCTTCGCCCGCTACCGCTTCCGGGAGCAGCTGTTTCCCACCAGGCACTTCCGGCTGACCTACGACGCGCTGCGGCAGTGGCGTGGGGAGCGTGCCGACGTGGAGTACGTGCGGATCCTGCACCTGGCGGCGACCACCATGGAAGCCACGGTGGACAGCGCGCTGTCGTTGCTGCTGGAGGCGGGTGAGTCCTTCGACTACGCGGAGGTGCGGGACCTGGCCGAGCCCAAGGTGCCCGAAGCTCCGGTGCTGGTCTGGTCTGGGAAGCCGGACCTGAAAGTCTACGACCGCCTGCTCACGGTCAGCCTGGCGGCGGCGGGGGTGTGCGCATGACGGACACCAGCGTGATGCAGGACCGCATCGGCCAGCTGTGCGGCCAATTCAAGCTGCCCACGGTGGGCGCCCAGTCGGTGGCTCGTTTCACCGCCGCTGGACACGGCGATGCCCTGGCAACTTTCCTGGAGGTACTGGAACAGGAAGCTGAGGATCGCCGCCACCGGCGCATCAACCGGCTGCGCCGGGAGTCCCGGCTGCCCTCGGGCAAGACCTGGGAAACCTTCGAGCACGACCGAGTCCCCCTGGCGCTGCGGCAGCAACTGGACCAACTGGCCCAGGGCAGCTTTGTGGAGCGCGGCGTCAACGTGCTGGCCTTCGGGCTGCCCGGCACCGGCAAGACCCACGCCCGGTGCGCCCTGGGCCACCGCCTGGTGGAAGCCGGCCACTCCGTCCTTTTCGCTCCGGCCTACCGCCTGGTGCAGGAACTGCTCGCCGCCAAGCGCGATCTGGACCTGCCCCGCCAGCTGCGCAAGCTGGACAACTTCGACTTCCTGCTCCTCGACGACCTGGGCTACCTGCCCCAGGGCGCCGAGGAATCGGAGGTCCTCTTCACCCTCATCGCCGAACGCTACGAGCGCAGATCGTTGGGCATCACGTCAAACCTGGTCTTCTCGGAGTGGGAGCGCATCTTCGCCAACCCCATGGCCACCGCCGCGGCGATTGACCGGGTCGTGCACCACTCCGTCATCCTGGAGTTTGACGTCCCCAGCTACCGCACCAACGCTGCCCAGCAACGCGTCCAGGCCAAGGAGGTGAACCGGCAAAACTGATTGACGCCAACCGGCAAATATAGTTGACGCGGGACAGGGCCGGCCACTAATTACCGTATTCAAGATGCCTTAGCCCGAATCCACCGACGGGATGTAGCGGTGGCGAGCAGACAGTGTATGCGGGACACGGGAAAGCCGCGGTGAGGCTTGGACCCCAATGAAACGAACTGGGCGAGGGATGTTGCAGCCGCGCGATGGGGATGACGACGGCCAAATAGGGCGGCGGAGGGCGAGATCGTCAGGGCAGACGGTAGCAGGAGGCACTCAGAGCAGGGCCTGGCGCGGGTCGGCGAGGCGTTTGAGTAGCCTGGGGGACGGGTCAGACCCCGTGGGCGGCGTCAGGAAGGAAGTGGCAGGGCGCGCAGTCGGGCCAGGGCGCTACTGAACTGGTTTTGCCAGGGCCAGCTGTGGGGCAGGTGCAGGGTGAGGCGGCGCGCCTTGCGGGTGAGCCGTCCGGCGAGAGAGAGGAAGCGTCGTCGGAGGGTCTTGGTGGTCAGCACCGGCTCGCCCAGGCCGATGCGCGTTGTCCAGCGGGCCAGGTTGTGGGCCATGACCTGTACGGCCAGCCAGGCGGCGTTGGCGGGGAAGCGCCCCGAGGGGAGATGATTGAGCCCCACGCCGTACTTCAGGTCGCGGATGGCATTCTCGATCTCGGCGTGGCGGCGATGGTCGGCCTCGAGATCCAGGGTGTCGCCCTCACGGTCGGTGATGAAGGCGTGGTAGCTGTAGTTGGTAAACAGCGCCAGTTGGGACCCGGGCGTGGGCTTGACACGGCGGACGATGAGCCGCACCGGCACAGCGTCGGGCTCCCCCTGGAAAGGAGTGTATTCAGTCTCGGCCACATCGGCGGCGCCCTCCATCCAGTAGGGAATCGGCGTCCAGTCCCCCTCGGGTATGGCCTCGATGAGGTTGCGCAGGCCTTGGTGCTGGCGGACGGTGATGGAGAAACGGACCTTCATCTTTCGGCAGGCGGCGACGCTGGCATGGGTGTAGAAGCCGCTGTCGGCCCGCATGGTGAGTGGTCCGGTGGCTCCGGCATGGCGCACCCGGCCCACCGTCTCCCGCAGGAAGTGGGCGGTGCCTCGGCCGTGTTGGCGCGGCCCTCACGCAGCCGTGCCATCAGCACGTCGCCGGTGCCCGCGGCCACGGCGAGGATCGGGTGATAGCCTCGCTGGCCGGTGTACCCATGGTGGCGAGCTCCCTCCTTGCACAGCCCGTAGGTCTCGCAGAGGGTGGAGTCCAGGTCGATGGTCAACGGACCGTCGCCGGGTCCGGCCCCTGCGGCCCACGCCCGGGCCAGCAACTCCCGGCTCACCCGGTCCAGTTGCCGCGCGTGGCCCCACCGGAAACTCCGCAGGAAGATCCCCAGGGTGGATGGCGCCTTGACCACACACCCCAGCACCCGCGCCGTCCCGCCCGCCCGCAGCGCATCGGCGTCGTCAATGCAGTCGCCGCCCGCCAGCGCCGACGCCACCAGGGTCAGCATCTGGTCGCCAGCGTTGGCTCGTCCGGGCGCATCCCCCAGGTCAACGTGGCAGTCCACCAGTTCACCCAGGCCCAGGTGGTGGGCCAGGGTGACCGGCAGCAGCAGCCCCGCATTGGCCACCAGGCGGTGATCATCAAAGGCAACGTGGATGCGGTCGGGGTGCTCAAGTGGTAGCATCTTCTGGGTGCTCCTCGTTTCGGGTCGGTTTTCTGTTTCAAAAACCATTATCCCCGAACACGGGAGCACTTTCTTACCCCTTCAGTACGCCGACACCGTCATATCTTCGGTGGATTGGGGCTTAGACGGGGTTCAAATTTCTCTGGCGGCCAATCAGGACTATTACCTGTCAATTCGTGCGTTGACCGATGGCGGAGTGGTGATTGGCGCTGTCAGGAGTCAAGCCTGGTTCGTTTACGCACCGTACACCTTTGATGTGAACCGGTACTCGGCCATCACACAACACGCACCTGATAGTTTCTGGGGCACACGCCACCCCGACCCACGGTACGCCGAGTGGGACGAGAGTTTCGAAGCCTATGTGGCCGGATCGGCCGCGATCGACCTGTACCGAAACCTGGGCGAAAGAGTGCTCGTCGGGTCCGACCGGGTCAGAATATTGCAAACGGAAAGCAACTACCCGGCCCGCCGGGACGTAACCCGGCTGGGGCCGGCGGGAGACAGCGCCAGCCATGCCGATGCAGTAGCCAGTATGCTCTACGACTGCGAGGTCTCCCAGTCGCGGCAGTCCTACTACCGGGGATGTCAGGTCAATTCTCAACAGTATGCCATGACTAAACTGATACCAAGGTGGGATCTACATTTGTAGGGCGACGAGGGTCGGCATGGGCCTTCCCCAGCAGTCCTTCGGCGCGGGTTTGGAGCACGGTCCGGCAGCGCTGTTTGACCTCTGGTTGCCGGCCAGCCAGTTGGGTAAAGAAATTATTCACTTTCTCCTGCACTGCGGACTTGGCGCCCAGGCACAGGTTGGCGGTCACCTCCTGGCGCACCCAGTTCCAGATCGCCTCATCCGCATTGAAGTCTGGGCTGTAGCCCGGCAGGTTCACCAGGCGCAGGCGCAATCCAGGAGTCGCCAGGTAGGCCCGCAGGGCATCGCCGCGATGCGCCGGGGAATTATCCCCAATCACCGTCAGCGGTCCCGCGTGCTGCTCCCGCAGTTGCCGCAGGAAAGCGGCGGAGGTTGCAGAGTTGCTGTTGCCCTCCAGTTCCATCCATTCCACCTCGCCGGTTTCCAGGCACACCGCCGAATAATAGCTGGCCTTTTCGCCCCAGCGCGGGCTGGTCGAGTCCACCAGGGCTGGCGCTCCTTTGAGCACCCATTTGCCCCTCAGGTCTCCATCCGCCCGGAAGTGGGCCTCGTCGACGAAGAAAACCTTGGCTCCCACCTGCTGCGCCTCGTCCACCAGGGCGGCATACTCCGCCACGAAGGTCTCCCGCTGGGCTGCGTCGGCTTTGAGCAGACGCTTCTGGGGCCGTTTCAGCACAAATCCCAAGCGGTGCAGGTAATTCAGGCAACTGCTGCGGCTCAGGGAGACCTCGAAACGTTCCTGCACAAATCTGCGCACCACCTTCCTCCTGAGCCTGCCGAAGGGTCCAATTGGCCAAGTCGAGGCCAATTTTGCTGGAAACTCCTGCACCACTGCCTTCAGTTCGGTCTGCTGCACTCCGTCGATCGCGGGGGGGAACCACCCGACTGCTCGCAGGCCATCGCCACCGGACCGCCCTCGCCGAAGACGGCAACCCACCGGCCAATGGTATGGGCATCCCGTCCCAGCGCCTCGGCCACCGCCACCGCAGTCCAGCCTTGGACCAAAAGCCATCGGGCATGCCACCGTTCCCACTCCCGGGGTGTCGGCGCCCAGTACATTCGCCGCCGCAGATCACCAGCATCCAGTTGCCATTGTTCCAGAAACCCCGGCATCTCTCTCATACCCAACACCAACACCACTCTGCTTTCCTTCCAGACTATCCCATCTGCTCCCCAGTTTTACCTAATCCCCATGTAGGTTTCACCTTGGCTTTAGTTTAGTACGGAGTTAACCGCATGCCTTGCAGGCTTTCCTCCTGCGCCTGACAACATCAACGAGTTTCGGCGCGCGTTATTCGGTGAGATAGGAGCGCCGCAAATTATGACGATGTCCCACGCCCATCCCACCAGCGTGCACCGGGAAGGAGATTTCGCCACCGTGCATGCACAAAATTTGCGGCTGGGCGACTGGATATTCTCAGAATTCAACATTCTGGCGATCTCCACCCAACCGGGCAGCTACGCCGGACACGAGAATCCGACCCTGGGCGGCAACTACTACAACTCCATCGTAGTCGGCAAAAAGAGCTACAACTACTCCTACCCCGTCCAATCCTCCGTTGACAACCTCAACGGCCCGTGCAACAAGCCGGATATCGTCGTGGCGGCTAGCAATCTGTCCGAGGCCAGCAGTTGGTCTGCGCCCACGCTGGCAGCGGCGGGCTCTGGTTTCCTGGCCCTGGCATATTCCGAACCGCTGCTCACGGGCGCCACGCATATGCAGACCATGAAAGCCATCATCTTGGCCGGTGCTGGGAAAAATCACCTCTGCCCAGAATCCACAATCGAAACCGCAGGTTATTGCCACGCCCTGCCTTCCCGGACAGAGCAATGGCAATGGAAAAATTCGGAAACCGCCCCGTTGGACCCCAACTACGGCGTCGGCCTGTTCAACTACCGCAACTCCTTCGATATACTCACCGCCGGCCGTTCCATCGGCAGCGTCCAATCCCGCGACGCCGGTTGGGACTCCCAGGAGCTGGAACAGGGACAAACTTCCTCGTAATTGTTCAGGCCTGAGGGGAAGTGAGCAGTTGTCGGCAGGCGGTGAGGGGGTTGAAGCCTTGTACGCGCCAGGTGCCGAAGATTGAGGCCAGCGTCATCTTGGTGTTAGTGCCCGCTGCAGAGCGTGTGCCACCGCTGATTTTACGGCTGATTACCACCGGTCGCAGGCTGCGCTCGGCGGCGTTGTTGTCCGGCGGGACTTCCGGTTCAGCCACAAAGAGGAAGAGTTCCTTGATGTGGTTCTCCATGCGTCGGCACAGCCTGGTTGGGGCGGCCGATGGGTCATCCTGGTAGGTACGGCAGAGGGCCAGCAGGCGCTGTTCCAGGGCCAGTTGGGCGGTGCGCCGTTGCTGTTCTGGCCGTTGCTGCTCTGGCCGTTGCTGCTCTGAAGGATGGGTGAAGGCGGTCGCCTGACGGTAGAGTTGGTGGATGGCGTCAGCCCATTGGGCCAGCCGGTCATCATCGGGGTAGAGTGCGCGCAGGTCGTGGATGTCCCGCAACAGGTGGGCCCAACAGCGTTGCTTGGGGCCGTCGTGATGGTGATAGGCGGCGTAGAAGTCGCTGACCAGCACGCCAGCGAACTGATCGCCCAGGACCTCATCCACCACGGCCTTGCCGCGGCCCCGACGCAGGAAGTAGCGCTCGGTGGGGGTGCTGAAGGTCCACACGTAGCCGTTGTGTCCGTCCTCGCGCCAGCCGGTCTCATCGGCATGGACCACCGGACTGCCTCGGATGCGTTCCAGAATGCCCGTCAGTTCAGCCTGGGCCTTGCGAGCCACCCTTTGCGTGGCGTCCACGATGGCTCCCAGGCTGAGGCGCAACCCATGCACGGTGTCCAGGTACCACTGGATGGTGCGGAAAGGCAGCCTGGCCTCCTCCCGCAGGGCGGCAATCAGGCTGATCAGGTTGACCCCCAGACGTTGCTTGCCCATCACCATGTTCTCCAGTTGCGCGGTGGGCGTACAACAGCGTTGGCACTGTGGGCAGGTGCGGGCGATATAAGCGTGCTCGGTTACCTGCACCGGAATCCGGGGCAGGTCAATCACTTCCCGAGTGCGCTGGGTCCAGCCACCGGACAGCTGGGTTCCGCAGTCGGGACACTGTTCCACCACGTGTTCCACCCGCTGGGTGGGCGTCATGCGGGTGCGAGCAAAGCCGTGGGGCCGAGGCTTGCGTGGTTTCTTGGGCTGGGCCGGCTGCTGCTCGGCTTTGGGCTTCAGACCGGGCATCCTGCGGGTGCCGCCCAATTTGTCCCGCCCTTCCAACCTGGACTTTGCACAAAAGCTAGATAAATTATAAGAACAGGGTAAGCTGGGCGGACCCTCCTGGAAAAAGGCCAAGCGATGCTCACCCTGCCCAACGCGATTGTACCCGTACTCCATCCCTTCGCCACGCTGTTTCGCAACCCGACCTGGCTGAAAGCCCAAATCCTGTTGGTCGGCGCGATACTGGCTCCCGGCCAACGCACCGTGGCATCGGCGCTCCGTGTCATGGGACTCAGCGACGACCGCAGCTATGCCCGTTATCATCAAGTGCTCAATCGGGCGGTGTGGTCGCCCCGCCAGGCGGCACGCATCCTGTTGGGACTGCTAATCCTCCACTTGGATCAAGGCGATGGCCCGTTGATTTTCGGCATCGACGAAACCCTGGAGCGGCGCCGCGGCCCCAAAATCAAATCCCTGGGCATCTACCGCGATGCGGTACGCTCCAGCCGGTCTCAGGTGGTCAAGGCCAGCGGCCTGCGCTGGATCTCCCTGATGTGGCTGGGCCAGGTCCCCTGGGCGGGACGTTATTGGGCCTTGCCCTTTCTCACCGTGCTGGCGCCCTCGGCACGCTACCACCGGCAGCGCGGACGCCGCCACAAAAAGCTCACCGACTGGGCCCGGCAGATGATCCTGCAACCCCGCTCATGGTGAGCCTGCCGAACCACGCTGGCTGCCGCAGCGCCCCCTGGTGCTGGTGGGTGACCGCAGCTACGCCGTACTGGACCTGCTCCACTGCTGCCAATCGTTGGCTCAACCCGTTATCCTCATCGCCCGCTTGCGCCTGGACGCCGCCCTTTATGAACCGGCGCCAGCACGTCAGCCGGGCCGGAACGGTCGGCCCCCGCTGAAAGGCCGACGGCTGACCGCGCTGAAGGCGCTCCTGGACTTGCCCACCGTGTCATGGGTCGAGGTGTCGGTAGCCTGGTACAACGGCGCGACCCGCACGGTGGAACTCACCTCGCAAACGGCGGTCTGGTACCGCTCGGGCAAGCCGCCCGTGCCCCTGCGCTGGGTCTTGGTTCGGGACCCCCAGGGCGAATTCGCCACACCGGCTCTGCTGTGCACTGACCTGGCCGTGGACCCGGCGCAGATTCTGGAATGGTTTGTGCTGCGCTGGCAACTGGAGGTCACCTTCCAGGAGGTGCGAGCGCATCTGGGCGTGGAGACCCAACGCCAGTGGTCGGATCACGCCATCGCCCGCACCACGCCAATCCTGATGGGCCTATTCTCCTGGACCACCCTGGCGGCTCACTTGATGCAGGAACAACGGCCCATGAGCCATCGCACCGCGGCCTGGTACGCCAAGCCGTCGCCAACTTTTGTGGATGCCATCGCCCTGGTGCGCCGCCACTTGTGGCTGGCGTCCGAGGGTTTTTCACTGTCCGACGCAGACTCGGCTTTGTACAATCAAGCGGCATAGGCTAGCGTGTCGAGCATCCTGTGGTACAAGAGGCGCGGGACTTTTATCGATTCGTGCTCGCGCTCGGACGGCATAAAAGTTCCCTGCTGCACCCAGAGGTGTCGTCTGACCAGGGCGATGGCGTCGGCGAAGGAAGGGCTGGTTTTGTCATACCACGCCGCGGTGCGCGGCGCCATGCCGCCACGCTGTTCGATCAGGATATCCGCTGCCAGCGTCACCACGCTGAACAGGCCAAAGAGCGCGGGGGTGGTTCGGGCGATGGCTCGTTCCGACCACTGGCGCTGGGTTTCCACGCCCAGGTGAGCCCGCAGCTCCTCAAAGGTCACCTCGACCTGCCAGCGCAGCAGATACCACTGCAGTATCCGCAGCGGTTCCGCCTCGGTGTCGGTGCATAGCAAAGCATAGGGCCCGCGGCGCTCCTCCAGGTATCTGATGACGACCCAACGTATGGGAAGGCGCGGCGGCCCGCCGTGGTACCACAGCGCTACGCCCGAAGCGAGCTCGACCCTGGCGGTACTGCCGTCGGAACCGGTGGCGCGGTAGGGAATCCATTGTGTAGCGGGATCGTCCAGCACCGCCGTGGGACTGGGCAATCGCGCGCCGACCACCCGGGGCCGCCCGATCTGGCCGGGCCGCCGCGGTGGCGCGGGCTGGTACAGGGATGCGTCCTTGCGCAGTTTGGTGACGACGACAATCGGCTTTGACATACTCTGGCAATGCCGCAGGAACTCGCGCTTGGCGTAGCCGCCATCGGCCACCACCACCAGGTCCCGGTCCGGCAGCCACCGGCGCAGGCAGACCAGCATCTGCTGGGCGTAGTCGGTGAACGTCTGGTGCCGGCGGCCTTTGCGCCGGTCGTAGCGGGCCGACACCACCAGCGCGGTCAAAAACGGTAGCGCCCAGTGTCGACCCGCCCATCCGATACGCGTCAGCAACATCAGGCTCACCCATTGCAATCCGGGGGTCATCACCACCTGGTCGTCCTTGGACCGCACCGGATCCCGATACCGTCCCTTGGCCGCAATCTTCCGGCCCCAGCGTCGTTCCACCGTCTCGTCAATGCCGAACACCAACGGCTCGGTGGATGAACCAAGGCGCCCGGCCACCAGCAGCAACAGCACCCGGCTCAGTTGCAGCGGCGACCATCGGGCACGGTTGAGCACGTGGTGATAGACGGCGAAGTCGCCGTGCTGCCCAATCCCCAGGATGTTGAGGGCGGAGGACACGGTGCGTTTGCCGGGAGACAGGATCGCTCCCATGGCCAGGAGTTGGGCTTTGCGCCAGGTCCTGGGGTCAAACAAGTGCTCAAAGGGCAGCAGCAGGGTTACTATGACTGCGGGCAGGGTAGGCATACTCGACCCCTTTTGGTGATTTGGTCGAGCTTACCCTGTTCTTATAATTTATCTAGCTTTTGTACAAAGTCGAGACGCAGAACCGGATATATGGAAAGTCCCGGCTGCCCTGTACTACCGACTTGTAGATTCACTCGCCTACGCGGCTTGAAATGTGCAAAGCCTAGCTTATCTCCCGGTTCAGCCGTTCCTGCGGGTTGTTGGACCACAGCTTCTGCCAGTGGGCCACTGGGAAGGCCGTGCAGGCCAGGATGTCCGGCGCGGCATCCGCCAGCAGCTCGGCCACCTGGGCAAAGGGCTCCCGGAGTTGTTCCACCACTCGGTCCAATTGGCCGTGGACCTCGGCGGGAGACAGTTGCTGGTAGATGGTGCGCACCATGCGAGAATGTCCTGGGTGGCCACGCCGGGTTGGGCACGCTTGGGCACTCGGGTGAGCAGGTTGGCCATGAAGTGGGTGCGGCAGCGCTGCCAGCTGGCCCCAGTGAACACCGCGGCGATGGCGTTCTTCAGCCCCTGGTGAGCATCGGAGGTTACCAGCTCCACCCCGCTGAGGCCCCGAGCGGTCAGCGACCGCAGGAAGGCCAGCCAGAACGCGCCGTCCTCGCTGGCGCCCACGTCCATACCCAGGATCTCACGCTGCCCTTCGGCATTGACCCCCGTCGCCACCACCACGCAGACGTTGACGATGCGACCGCCCTCCCGAACCTTCTGGGTCAGGCCGTCCAGCCACACGTAGGGGTAGGGACCACCGTCCAGGGGCCGACCCAGGAAACTCTCCACCACTTCGTCCAGTTGCTCGCAGATGCGCGACACCTGGCTGCTGGAGATGCCGTCGCAACCCAGGGCCTTGATCAGATCGTCCACCCGCCGAGTGGACACGCCTTCTACATAGGCTTGCTGGATGACGGCCAGCAGGGCTTTCTCGCTGCGCCGCCGCGGTTCCAGCAGGCTGGGGAAGTAGCTGCCTTCCCGCAGCTTGGGAATGTGCAACTCCATGGTGCCGACCCGGGTGTCCCAGGTGCGGTTGCGGTAGCCGTTGCGGTAGGTGACCCGCTCCGGGCTGCGTTCGCCGTGCTGGGCGCCGATCTGGGCGGAAACCTCGGCGTCCATGATGCCGTCCACCAGGATCTGCAGTGCTTCCCGCAGAAAGTCCACGTCTCCGTCCATACCACGCTTGCGTAACAATTCCAAAAGATCCATTCTTTGCTTGACCACCTTCGTTCTCCTTGGTTGGGTTGTGACTTCCGATCAAGGATGACGCGGTGGTCAGCGTTTTGCCAACCGCCTAACTCTTACACCACTTCCTGGGACTCTACTGTTGACGGCCATGTCCCCGGTGTTTTCCAGGGTTGCAGTGACAACAACTTCGGGTTGTTCTCCCAAGATTATGACGGAAGGTGTTGCTGTGAAGTTCGTGATGGACACGTCAACAATTGGTTGGCGCAACGAAACCCTGGCGGCCATTTCGCCGGGCTTATCCCGCACCCGTACCCGTACCCGCAGCAGGTACTCACGTGCTGGCGCATTAATCGGACTGTCCCAGGCCAACGTAACGCTTTCGGATACGCCGGGTTCGATCATTGGTGTTGTTGCCGTGGCGACCGGCGTCCTGCTGGCGTCAAGGAACAACTCAACCGGGAATTGTTCGCGCGTGGCGCCGGAATTCTGCACATCAACCCGTACCGTGATGGTGGTTCCGAGCAACGCCTGTTGCGGGGCGTAAATGCCGATTATCCTGGGCCCCGGTTGGGGTTTGGATACCCGAACGGTTTTGCTTCTGGTGGCGCCTTTGGGCGCTGCTAGCTCAGGATCAGCCACCGATAATGTCAACCGGTGACTTGCAGCGGGAATGTCGAATGGGATGTTCCATAGTAATTGCAAACGCTGGAATGCACCGGGACGAAGGTTCGTGGATTCAGTCTTGTCAACCGGCGTTACGGCGTCATCGACGCGCAACTCCACCGGGATTATCATCTCGGTGTCGCCTGAGTTCACTACGTAGGCAGGGCAATCGCGTTTTAGCTGCGTAGGACTTTTAGCAGGTAGTCCTCCTTCCAGCCGGCCTGGAGGCGTTTCCCCTGGATGCCCACCTTCAGGCTCGTTTCGTTCTTGAGCAGATTGTGCGAAACCTGCCGCAGCGTGGCCATGTTCTGCGGAGCGTGGTCCTTGCGGATCCGGCAATGGTCTTCCCCGAAAGTCACGTCCAGGCTCCAGTGCAAGGAGTTCTCGATGCTCCAGTGAGTGCGCACCACCTTCAGCAGTCGCTCCGCCGGGGCATCCAGGCTGCTGATGTAGTACCGGGGCTGCACCGTGGTCCCTGCCGGCGTCTCCCGGCGGCCCACCACCTTGACCACCGAGCGCAGGCCGGGCCAGTCCTGCCCGGTGCTCAGGTACTCCAGGCAAGATGGGTCGCTGATTGTCCAGCACTCCCGACGTTCTATCCTTCCGTGGTCTTTGTTCAGGGTGGTGGCGTAGTCATGGGGCACTCCCCCGAAGCCGAACTCCTCCGCTCCCTCGAACCGGTCCCGCACGTCTTCATACAGTTGACCTTGGTTCTCCTTCAGCGCCAGCACGTGGCCGGCTCCCCGGTCCAGAATCCCCTGGGCGATCTCCTGCTGGCAGCCCATGGCGTCGATGGTGACGATGCACCCCTTCAGTTCCAGCATTGGCAGCAACTGGGGGATCGCGGTGATTTCGTTGGACTTCTCCGCGGTCTTCACCTGCCCCAGGGTCAGCGTGTTGGCCGAGGCCCAGGCGCTGACCAGGTGGATGGCCCGCTTGCCCACATTGCGGTCGTGGGAACGCCGTACCGTCTTGCCGTCGATGGCCACCACTTCCCCGGGGATCAGGTCGGACACCGCCTGGGTCCAGGCCATGAAGCACTGCTGGAACTGCTCCGGGTCCAGCCGGGAGAAGACGTCGCCGTAAGGTGTCGTGGGACGGGATGCCGTGGGGCAGTTCCAGGAAGGTCTGGAACCATTCCAGCTTGCTCTTGCCGAACAATTCGATGTAGACCCAGGAGTCGGCGCCGCAGATGACGGCGCAGATGGCAATGGCAATGATGTCCAGCAGCTGGTGCCGCTTGCACCGGTCGATCCTGGGGTCCTCCAACGTCCCGAAATAATCCATAATGGACGCGCCCTTCCCCTCTCTCATCACTCCTCCCCTCTCCCCTTCATATCACTGGACTCGCATGCCTGGCCAAGTCTACCAATCTATAACGCGATTGCCCTGACTACGTAGGCGGTGATGGAAGCGGATGATCCAAGCACCAATGCGTCGGGCGCGACCACGAACCCAGTCACTGCTGCGCCTGCGGAGTCGAGGGTCTCCGGCGCATAATCGGCGCCGGATGTACCGAGCAGCAATGCACCAAGCAGCAACGGCCCGGTCATCCGACTGCGGCGCGCATCGTTCGAGCCTACCCGCACCAGAATGTTCTTCGGGTGAACCACGTTGATGGACTGTTCAGATGAGTCGACATCGTTGGATGAATCGGTGTCCGAGAAATCCGCGGGCGATTGAACCACAACCGATGCTTTTACCATCTCGCTCGCTACTTCCGGGTGATTGACGAGGCTCCATTCCACCTCTGATTCGGCTATGCCGCCGGCAGGGACAGGGCACCCGGACCAACAGGCATCAGCGCCAGCGTTGATTATCGACTGGCTGGCGGAACCCACCAGGTTCAACACGACGCTGACATCGGTGGCGCAACTGTAGTTGAAGACCCGGTAGGCCACTTTCAGCGTGTCGTAGGAATCATAAGTGGGTGGGGTGCGGAGGCCGCCGGAGTCGTCGTAAATGTCCAGTACCTCCACTGCAACGTCATCGGCACACTGATCAGCAGGATGGTCGGGAGCGAACGCCGATTCATACAGCGTCGCGTCGACCGTAAGGGTATTGTCTCCCGTGCTTGTATCGCCTTCTGCGTCGGCCACTACGACCAAGGTGTGGGGGCCTTGTATTCGCCTGTGGTGTCCCACAAGAGTGTGCCGGTTCCGGTTTCGCCGGGTTTGAATGACGGCGGTGGTAAGGACCGCTGACGGTTCGCTGTCGCGGTCGACAAACAACGATATGGGCACTGGTAGGGGCGTTTCGCCGTAGTTTGTTACCGAAGCGGTAATGCTGACCTGTTGACCGATGATGGCGTTCGTGCGCGTGGAAGTTGCGTCGACGAGGGCAACGTTGACTGCTGGTTCCCGCAGGCTAACGTTGACGGGCAGTGCATCGGTGGAGTCAACGTGCCGGTCGGGTATGAGAACCACCACGCGGAACCGGTGGGTACCGGCAGTTGCAGCCGACGTATCCCATAGAAAGGGTACTTCGGTAGATGTTGTGGACGGCAGGTCTGCCACTTTCTCAGAAAAAATCACACGGTCGGTAGCAGCCTCCACGAGACGAACCGTCGCATCCGTGACGGGATGCAGGCTGACGTTGCTCAGCGCAGCTATGATGGTTACGGGATTGCCGACGATCGCGTCGTCCGGGGATTGCCGGACGCCGGTTAGGTCGATTTCGTTGCGCAGGGTAACGGTTACGAGGCTTGTATCGTCGACGTCGCTGCTGATACCCGGCGCACTGACCGAGATGTGCAGGTGATGAGTTCCTGCATCTTGCCCGGCGGTGTCCCAGTCCAGATTGGCGATTTCAGTGGCGCCAGCGGCAATGCTTGGGATGGTGGTGGTCGTCAACGCGGCGGTGTCGTGGGAGGTGTACAAACCTACGGTCAGTTCTTCTATGGGCGACGAGCCGTGATTGAGCACGTGGGCTGCTAACTGAATTGTGTCGCCAATGACGCCGTTGGCGTTGGGAGTGGACGCAGCCAACATCGTGGTCAGATTGTGCAGGTTGAGGGTGACCGACCTGGAATCGTTTGATGCGTCCACGTCCCAGGCCGTTGAAGCGGCAATCCGCATATTGTATTGCCCGGAGAGGTAGCCAGCGGTGTCCCATACCAGGTTGAGCGAAACCGTGTAGCCGACAGATAGTGATTCGATGGCTCCGGTCGCAATCGGTTCGAGTTCTCCGCGGATGTACATGGCCACGGCAACCGGCCCGGCTTCGGTGTCGCCGGCGTTGGTCACTGTTACGCTGACCGTTACCGATTCACCCAGGATAGTCGGCGGGTTCGCCACAACCGCAGATGTAACCGCCACATCCACGGCGTCGAACAAGACCGCTGTCGCAGTCAGACTGTCCGTTGACTCCACGGCTGCTGCGTCCGGCCTTACCGAAATCTTGAGTCGATAGTTTCCGGCCGCCAACGCTGTCGTGTCCCAGGTCAGTTCCACCGTGCCCTCAGCGTCGGGTGCAATTGATGCCATGGGAACCGCAGTTACCGGAGCCAGTTCATCGTCGATGTACAACTCGACAATCGGGACAGCAGTAAAATCGCCATGATTTGCTGCGTTGACCGACATCGAAACTGATTCGCCCACCGCCGCGGTGGTCGTCGTTGGGTTCACTGCGGTCAGCCTTACGTCGACTACCGGATTGCGAAGTGTGATCGGCGTCGTCCAGGTATCGTTGTCGTTGGATGCGTCATCATCCACGGTCAGCATAACGTGGGTTGTATAGGTTCCTGCCGCTGATCCGGTTGTGTTCCAGTCCACAACGAGTGAACTTGATTCACCAGGCTGTATGGTATCGACGTGGGCGGAATCGATTGGTTTGTCCTGTGGACCGACGAACAGCGCCAGTGACGGCGCGATGGCCTGGGAGCCGTTGTTGGCCACCGTTGCCGAGAATTCGATGGTCGTTCCGATGGCTACGTTGGTATGCGATGGCGTTACCGAGGTCAGGGCCACATCAACCACCGGGTCATCCGCGGGCGGGTCGCCTTCAGGCAGGATGTTGATGCCCAGGTCCGATGTGCTGGTGTCGTTAGTTGGGTCCGCATCGTGGAAGTCTTCCGGGGCAGTTACGATCACGGTTGCGACAACGCGTTCATCCGTGGCAGCTGGATGCTGGTTCAGATCCCACCGCACGTTTCCGTAATATTGTTCGCCGGCCGCAATGGTACATCCGTCCGGGCAATGGTCAGATGTCGGATCGGCGTTGTGAATGAGCGCGCCGGTTTGGGAACCGTGGAGTTCCACCACAACGGATACATCCCGGCAGCCGACGTTGTGGACTTCGTAATAGATTCTGATTTCATCGTCGCCAGAATAATCCGGCGGGTCTTTCAGGTTGTAGTTCAGTTGTGGGTCTGCCGGATCCCAAACCTTGATTTTGACATCGTCGGCGCAAGTGTCCTGGTTTGCCGATGCAGCGACGGCGCGGAGCTCACCGTTGACAAATTCGGCGCCAACCGGCGGGGCGATGGACGCGTGATAGCAAACCGCCAGCATCGCCGCCGTCGCGACGAAGGCGTACAGGCTTTTGCGGGAGAATGGCACGGGGCGCGAAACCTTCTTATGCTAAACGGGGAGGCCGCTGCTAAATGGGGAGACCGCGTTATGACCCTGGTTTGTCGTACAACAGCAGCAACACGCCCGCTGCGGCAGAACCCTGACTTACGGCCACGGACATCTGGTGCTGGCTCACCACGCCTTCCGAACGGACCAGGTTGAAGTTGGTGACAGCGAGGGCGGGCCGTCCGGAGCCAACAGTCGCGATCGCTTGCCGGTCAACCATCAGATCGGCGAAACTGGCGCTGCCTCCCTCCGGTTGGGTGGTCATCAGGACGGCTGCCGAGGCGTGAACGCGTTTGATTGCTGAGGGCACCAGGAACCTGACGGGATGGGAATCCGTGCCAATGGCCGAGTTGCTGAACAACACGTACGCGTCGCAATCGGGGTGCTCCCAGTCGAAATAACTCACCATTGCGGAGGTGACGGCGTCGGGGTTCGCGTTGGCGGCGGAGAGAGTTGCGTTGATGGCGAGGACGAGCAGGTTGTTCGCCAAATCCGCGTTGGAGTCATACTCATCACCGTTGGCGGCGCGCGCGGAACTGTACCGCCAGATGGCAGCCGCCGGATGCCCTGCCGGCAGGTATCCTATGACCCAACCCTGATCGTCGAAATAAACATTCACGTTGGTGGGAGGCAACAATTGGTCGAGCGCCGGGCGCAGCGGCAACGTCACTATTGCGAAATTACTGCCCAATCCGACCACGGTTCCCGCGCCGGCCCGTATTGGGTCCGATGCTGGCGGCGGCGTCTCCAGAGCTAGTGCGGTGGCCACCACGTCGAGCCGTGGCGACGTGTTCGCGTTGCCAGTTGAATCTGTGGTGGCAGGAACTTGGAGATACGCTGAAAATCCCACGTCTTCTGCCGGAAAACCGGTATCATCGCTGTTGGCGGCGGCGGCGAATCTGGCGGACGGTGGCGAGAGTTCAACCTCGGCTGGCACCGTCGCATCAACGTCGTAACCGACAACTGTGTTGGTTGAAACGTTGGCTGCCGATAGAACTGCGAAGACAACCGCCAAACCTACCGTTCTCAACGTGCCGCGCCGTTCGTACCATCGGTTCATTGCATCCTCCCCACGATCCCAACCACCGTCCAACGACCGCCGGGATACTGAAAGTCGTCAAATTTACACAACGGTATCCAATCACCAAAGTTTATGTCAATAATAAAAATTATAATATTTTTGGGATTTTGAAAAACTCGACGTTCTTGGCGGTCAGCGGTAGGGGTCGATTGCGTGCGGCGGGCGTAACAGTTCAGAGTAGAGGGGAAACGAGCAGCTGACGGCAGGCGGCGAGAGGATTTAGACCTTGGGCGCGCCAGGTGCCGAAGATGGATGCCAGCGTCATCTTGCGCTCGGTGCCCTGCTCCGAGCGGGTGCCGCCGCTGATCTTGCGGCTGATGACCAGATGGCGCAGGCTGCGTTCGGCAGCGTTGTTGTCTGAAGGCACGTCCGGTTCGGCCACGAAGACGAAGAGTTCCTTGATGTGGCGCTCGATGCGTCGGCACAGCTTGGCTTGGGTTGCCGACGGGTCGTGCCGGAAAGGCTGGCCGAGGGCCAGCAGTTGTCGTTCCAGGGCCAGTTGGGCGGTGCGCCGCCGCTTGGCCTGGGGATGAGTGAAGGCTTTGGCCCGGTCGTAAATCCCGTGGACGGCGTCGGCCCACCTGGCCAGTGGCGCAGCATCGGGGTAGAGGGTGCGCAGGTCGTGGATGTCCCGCAGCAGGTGGGCCCAGCACCGCTGCTTGGGGCCGTCATAATGGTGGTAGGCGGCGTAGAAATCGCTGACCAATACTCTGGAGAAAGCATCGCTCAGCGCCTCGTCCACGACTGTTTTGCCCCGACCCCGCCGCAGGAAGTAGCGTTCGGTGGGGGTGCTGAAAGTCCACACGTAGCCGTTGGCCCCGCTCTGACGCCAGCCGGTTTCGTCGGCGTGGACCACTGGGCTGGCGCGGATGCGGTCCAGGATCGCGGCCACTGCCGGTTGGGCCCGCTGCGCCGTGCGATGGATGGCGCTCACGATGGCCCCCACGCTGAGGCGCAACTGATGCACGGTGTCCAGATACCACTGGACGCTGCGGATGGGCAGCCGCCCCTCTTCCCGCAGCGTGGCGATCAGGCTGAGCAGGTTGACGCCGAGGCGCTGCTGACCCAAGACCACGCCGCCCAGTTCCGCCGGAGGTGTGCAGCGCCGTCGGCAGGCCGGCAAGTCCGAGCAAGGTAGACGTGCTCGGTGACTTGCGCGGGAACCACCGGCAGCTCGATGACCTCCCGAGTGCGCTGGATCCAGCCGCCGGACCGGTGGGCGCCGCAATCGGGACAGTTCTCCATCACGTGCTCCACCCGGTGGGTCGGTGTCATGCGCGGGCGAGCGAAGCCGTGGCGTCGCTGCTTGCGGGGCCCCGGCTGCGCTGGGGGCTTCCGGCCCGATTTCGCCTTGAGGCCGGGCATTCGGAGCGGGCCGCCCGGTTTCGCCTGGCCTTCCAGTTCGGCAATCCGCCGCTGCAACCGCTCAATCACCGCCTGTAACTCGGCGATGATGGCAATGAGGACAGCGCGGTCGACGGTGGTCAGGTCCACTTCAGTATCCATGCCCTGTATATGACATAACCACCGCCACCCGTGCCAGCGTTCGGCAACCCGCCTTCGGCCAATTCACCTCACCAAGTCTGAACTGTTACCGGCGGGCGGATTTCCTTGACCACCCGGTTGGCCTATGCTTTACTTCCTTTGGTGGCGCGTTACGGCGGCAGACTACGCGCCGACGGCAGGAGCGAGCGTTATGCATTTCGGCATGTTCATGCAGTTCGAGACCCGTCCCGGCGGCACTCAATCAGGAGCATTTGCCGAGGGTTTTGAACTGATTGATGCCGCTGAAGCCATGGGCCTGGATGGGGCGTGGCTCGCCGAGATGCACTTCACACCGGACCGATCAGTGCTGTCATCGCCCATCACCATAGCCAGCAGCATCGCCACTCGCACCCAACGCCTGCGAATCGGAATGGCCGTATACGTCCTGCCGCTCAATAATCCGTTGCGCATCGCCGAAGAAGTCGCTACGGTCGACCAGATCAGCGAGGGACGTTTCGACTTTGGCATTGGGCGCAGCGGATTCGCCCGTTCGTATGACATCTACGGCGTGCCATACGCTGAAAGCCGCGATCGGTTCCGTGAAGCTTTGGACGTGATCCTCCAGGCGTGGCAGGGCAAGCCGTTCTCGTATGCGGGTGAGTTTTACCAGGTCAACAATGCAACCGTGGCGCCGTTGCCTTATCAGCGCCCGCATCCGCCTTTACGGATGGCGGCCACCACGGCGGAAACCTTCCCGCGAGCCGGAGCCGACGGGTTTCCCATTTTCGTGGGCCTGCGAGGTATGGACATACCAGAGCTGCGCCACAATCTGAAGGCGTACCGCCAAGCCTGGCGCGACGCCGGACACGATGGCGATGGCAACGTCTCGCTCCGCGTGCCGGTGTACGTTGGTCTTACCCAAGCCGGCGCTGTCGAAGAACCGTTTGAGAGCATCCAGGCTTATTTCGGGCGTATGGGCCGGCTATATGAGGCTGAGTCGGGATCGGCCGGCATCGAACAAACCGAACTCCGCGACCAGCGTGCCGCCCGATTGGCCGAGCAATCTTACGAGGACATTTTGTCAACCAAGGTCGCGTTCGGCACGACCGAAAGTCTGGTTGACCGATTCGCGCAACTGCGCGAGGAACTTGGCCTGGACGGTGTGGTTGCTGAGTTGAATGCCGGTGGGATGATCCCGCACGACGTTGTTCTGAGGAATATCAGACTATTGACTGAAGAAGTTATGCCATCGTTCAAATAGTCTGCCGAATTCGTCTCACCTTGAGGATTGGTCTGATATGAAAGTAGCCATTCTTGATGATTACCAAAGTGTTGCCGCCGAAATGGCCGACTGGTCGTCGCTGCCGTCCGGCATAGAAGTGTCCTTCTTTGCCGACCATTTGAGCGATGAGAATACGCTGGCGGAGCGATTGGGTGGATTCGACATTGTGATGGGTATGCGCGAACGAACGGCGTTTCCCCGCTCCCTGCTGGCCCGGCTGCCCAACCTGCGTTGTCTGATTACGACCGGCGCCAGGAACGCGTCGTTTGATATTGATGCGGCCACTGAGTTCGGCATCACCGTGTGCGGAACGCAAGGCGCTGGCGAAGGGCCAACGGAGCTAACCTGGGGCTTGATCATCGGGCTGCTGCGCCGCATCGCCGAAGAGGATCGAATCACCCGCGTTGAAGGCAAGTGGGGAGCATACGTTGGCACCGGACTGAAGGGCAAGACGCTGGGGTTGCTGGGACTGGGTCACATCGGTTCGCTGGTGGCGCGCGTGGGTGTAGCGTTCGATATGCGCGTTATCGCCTGGAGCCAGAATCTGACGGCAGAACGCGCTGCTGAGTGCGGTGTTACCCTGGTTGATAAAGACACACTTTTCTCCGAAGGGGACGTGGTGTCGGTGCACGTGCGCCTCAGCGACCGCACCCTCGGTCTGGTTGGAGCAAACGAAATCAGCCTGATGAAACCGTCGGCCATTTTGGTCAACATCTCCCGGGGCCCAATCGTGGACGAACCCGCGCTGGTTAGCGCGCTGGAACGCCGGGCGATCGGCGGAGCGGCACTGGATACATTCGATGTTGAACCGTTGCCGGTCAATCATCCCTTCCTGACACTGGACAACACCCTGATTACACCGCATGTTGGCTACGTTACAGATGACGGTTACCGTGCATTCTACGCCGGTGTGGTTGAAAATATTCGGGCCTTTGCCGTTGGCGAGGCGGTGCGCGTGATCAATCCGGAGGTGATGGAAGCCGGCAATCTGCGCGGTCCCGCCTAAACAATCTCTCATCTAAACAATCCCTCATAAAATAGCAGGAGAAACTCGCAATGAAAGCCTTGCGCATCGAAGAATACGGCGACGTGGACGTGTTGCAATGGAAAGACGTGCCCGAGCCTCACCCCAGCGCGCATCAGGTGTTGATCAAGGTCGATTCGGCAGGTGTCAACTACGCTGACATCATGCGCCGCCAGGGAAACTATCCGGGTCCAGATCTGCCGGCCACGTTGGGTCTGGAAGCAGCCGGCACCGTCGCCGCACTTGGGTCTGACGTGACCGACGGGCGGTTGTCGGTTGGCCAGCGCGTGATGGCCATGGGGCCGCAGGGTCAAGCGGAGTACGTGGCGGTAAATTCCAACTTCGTTTTTCCGTATCCCGACGGTATCGACCCCATACACGCTGGGGGAATGCCCATCACATTCCTGACTTCATATCACTTGTTGAAAACCCGAGGGGCGATGCAGCCGGGCGACACGGTGCTCATCCAGGCCGGCGCGTCGGGTGTGGGAACCATCGCCATTCAGCTGGCAAAAGAGTGGGGCGCGCGGGTTGTGGTTACTGCGTCCACCGCAGACAAGCTGGAGCTGTGCCGGTCGTTGGGAGCCGACGTAACCATCAACTACACGGAAGCAGATTTTGAGGACGAGATAAAATCCCTGACCGACGGACGCGGTGTGCCGCTGGTGCTGGAATGTGTCGGTGGGGCAGTCCTGGAAAAATCGGTGCGATGTGTTGCGTCCTACGGTCGGTTGGTCAGTTACGGTAACGCCAGCGGGCAACCGGCCGATCTCTCCGCCGCCGACATCACCACGTTGAATCGCTCCGTCATTGGATTCAGCATGGGTCGCTCTCCCATCGGTTCGCTGGACCACCAGGGAGCGATGCAGGAATTGGGCCCCATGATTACAGATGGCCGGTTGAAACTGGTCGTTGACCGTGTGCTACCGATGGGCGAAGCTGGTAACGCACACCAGCACCTGGCATCTCGTGGAACGAGGGGCAAGGTAATTCTCACTCCGTAATGCCGTGCCTGGTAGTGCGGAACCCCCGAGGATTTCTATGAACGCCGTTGACCTTTACGCGGCTGTCTACGATGCTGCCATGGAACGAGAATGGCTGTCGGGCGTAAGCGGTCCCGGTGATCCATGGGGTGAAATGGCAGAGTTGTTTCGTCTGGATCCGCTCCGACCATTGGAAGGGAACCTGGGGGCGCTGTCCGAGTACGTGCGGGAAACCGATTGCCTGGTGGACGTCGGCGGCGGAGCGGGCCGAGTGTCTCTGGCTTTGGCTTCGCGCGTTTCCCACGTGGAACTTGTGGAACCCTCCGATGGGATGCGGGCCCAATTCATCGCGGCTCGAGATGAGGCGGGCATCACCAACGCCCAGGCCAGCGGTGACTGGTGGATGGACTCAGGGGCCACCGGCGACGTTATCACATTGTCGGACGTAACCTACTTCGTGCGGGACATTGCTCCGTTCATCGCCAAGCTGCACAACAGCGCCGCCCGCCGGGTGATGATTACCGTGTGGAACCCGACACCCGGTGATATGCACGGTGGGTTGTATCGCACGTTGCACGGCAAGGCCCCCGCGCCTTTGCCTGGCCTGCCGCAGTTGGCGGCGGTATTGTGGGAGCTTGGAATCCTGCCGGATATTCGACCGCTTCCGGACTTGCCGTGGTGGTATCCCGAGGCTTTGGGGGGGCTTTCACATGATGGTGCTCTAACGTTCGCGCTTTCGGCCCTGGACACTGACGACGAAGACGACCGCAATCTAATCGAATCCAAATTTAACCTGCTATTCCAGCGGGACTCGGCCGGGCTGGCTCCGCGGTGGCTCACGTCAGCGCGCGAAGTGCTGCTAACCTGGGAAACGGGCGGTAACCCGTTGCCTACGTAGGGCGTTCGGGCCGCCTGTGCTGCTTCGCGGGGGACTGGAGATTTCAGATGGAGAGACTTGGCGTTGCATTCGCCGGCGGTGGGATGTCGCCGCCGCAGGTTGTGGAGTGCGTCCGGCTGGCGGAGGAGTTGGGGTATGAGTCGGCTTGGGTAGCCGAAGGGCACGGCGGCGACCAGTTTTCCATCCTGACCGCCTGCGCCTTGAGCACCGAGCGCATCATGCTGGGCACCAGCATCAGCAGCGTGTTCGTCCGCAGCGCGCCCACCATTGCAATGGCGGCGGCTTGCGTAGATAGCTATTCCAACGGGCGGTTCATTCTGGGATTGGGCAGCAGCCACAAAGTACAGGTTGAACCGGAACATGGGCTGGAGTTTTCGGGAGCCATTCCACGGGTTCGGGATACCGTCAACATAGTGCGCCAGTTGATCCGAGATGGCGCGGTAACTGATTACGTGGGTGAGGCCATCGACATCCGTTCGTTCGACCTGCACTTTCCGACATTCCGTCCACGACTGCCGATATATCTGGCGGCGGTTTTTCCCAAGATGCTGGAAATCGCCGGCGAAATCAGCGAGGGCGTACTGCTAACCTGGTGCACTCCGGAACACGCCCGTACTGCAGCGCACCACATGTCAATAGGCGCCGCCCGCTCAGGTCGCAGTCCCGCAGACCTGGAGTTGGCAACGTTGCTGTCGATGTCTGCGCCCGGCGATCACGACGCTGGAATGCGTCGCACGGCTGCCGTCTACGCGGGCCGGTTCCCGCGCTACCGCCGTTTGATGGCCGAGGCGGGCTATGCCGATGAAGTTCAGCTGGTGCGTGAAGTGTGGCGGCAGGGCAACATCGCGGAGGCTGAGCGTCTGGTGCCGGAGGGACTCATCCGGAATATGTCCCTCCCCGCTGATGCCGGAGCGCGCCGGGAGCGGTTGGCCGAATTCCGCGATGCTGGTATCACGCTGCCCATCATCGCACCGCGGCTTGGGGGTAATGACGCTTTCGCCACTGCGCAACTGATTATCAGGGCGAACGCTCCTGGGTGAGAGCATCCGCCCTGCTTAGGTAGTGCAGTAGTTGCGCCGGTTGGGGATTTATTCGCCGGCGGGCAACCAGGGAGACCAGAGGGTAATCGGAATCGTCACCGACACGCGCGGCTGACCGCCCACCACGGCGGTGGTGTGTCCCTGCCCGGTCAGATCGTCTGCCATCAGGACATCGCCGGCTCCGAAACGCCGCTTGGTGCCGTCGCCGATGCCGACTTCCATCTCGCCGGCCAGCGTGATGACGTATTGCCGGCGTGGGGCGGTATGCCAGTCAGAGAAGTAGCCGGGCTCGAACCTGCGGAAATTCACGCCCGGAGTAACTTGCATCCCGCTGTGGATGGCCCGCTCGCCGGGAAGGTCCAAATCCTCAAAATGGGTCTGGCCGTCGTCTCCAGTATAGATTCGCGTGAACATCATGCTGTACCTCCAGGTTATCGTAGTTTGGTTTGGCGTACATTACGACCGGGCCAACTGCGGTTGCGACGGCCGCGGTCGCCGGTATTTTAGCGTATATGGCCGCGCCTGGTGAGGCCGCAATCTTGGAAATAAGCAAATACGGCGTTACAATGTAAAAACCAACCGGGTAAACACCAAAAGGTTGCCGATGTAGCTCAGCGGTAGAGCAGCGGTTTCGTAAACCGCAGGTCAAGGGTTCGATTCCCTTCATCGGCTCCATCCTCTCAATAAGGGTCGTACGTGTACGGGGATTGGTATCAATAAGCAGGGTTTCGACTGGATCGAGCTCAATCCGCTGGACAAATGCTGGACAAATCTCCAGCAACGCACAGTAGCGGGCCGTAATCAACAGCAATCGACGGCATGATCGCGCCCGGAAATCCCGGGCGCGATTTTATTGTTCAGTGGCCGGGAATCACTCGCATCCACAATCCCCCGCATGGCTTGGTACCGATGTAAGCCGACGGCCGGGACCCCGTCGACTCTTCCCTTCAGGTCCGTGGATGAACAGAGAATTACGTCCCAGTTTCAACCCGGCAACGTGACATATTGGCGGGTGCGGCGGTGGCGGAAAATTGTCCCGCAGGAAGGTGAGGTGTAGGCGGCCAACGCCGCACCGTGTCGATCGCCAATGGCTACTGGATGATGCTGGACGCCAACCAAGCAATCAGCGCAGAACACCGGGGCCCGGACGGCTATACCTTGGACGTTCTGGATGTCACCGAATAGGACGCACCAGATCACGCCAAATCCAGGACCATCACGCTGTTCTGGCGGGAGCCTACCCCATGAGCCAGCAACCCCAGGGCGTCCTGATCGCCATCGACTGGTAGAACATCAGACGCGGCGGGCAGCTCTGCCAACGCAACGTCAGGCCGGCCGAGCTGTGCCGGGCCATGCAGGACGTGGGCCGAGTTTTCGGAGAGGTGGTGGGAGGCAAAGCCTTCGGCGGCTGGTCGCTCCGGCCAGGGGACGGACGGGAGTTCGCCGAGCATGATATCGTCCCTTATCATGCTCCCCGGACCAGCGCCGGCAAGGACCGGTCCGACCCGGCCATCCTGCTGGAGGTCTACGAGTGGATCAGGGACCGGGAGGACTACGGCGCGGTGATCCTGGGTTCGGGTGACGCCGACTACCAGGCCCTGGTCGACCGAGCCAGCTTCCACGGGCGACGCATCGTGCTGTGCACCTTCAGCCAGTCGGTGTCCCGGGACATGCTGGCTGCGGCCCCGCTATTCCCGCTTGAGGCCGAGCTGGGTATCCAGTTGGCGGAACATGGCGACGTCAACCTGGACCTCCCCGCGGTTTCTGAGGAGGGTGTCCCGCATCTGTCCTTCCCGGTCGGCTAGCATCGTAGTCCGCCAGGCCTCGGGGGCCGGGTCCCGTTCGAGCCGCCGGACGAACTGGTTGTCCGAGTAGAGTCCCAGGAAGTGGTGTAAGAGTTAGGCGGTTGGCAAAACGCTGACCACCGCGTCATCCTTGATCGGAAATGCCAAACCCAACCAAGGAGAACGACGGTGGTCAAGCAAAGAATGGATCTTTTGGAATTGTTACGCAAGCGTGGTATGGACGGAGACGTGGACTTGCTGCGGGAAGCACTGCGGATCCTGGTGGACGGCATCATGGACGCCGAGGTTTCCGCCCAGATCGGCGCCCAGCACGGCGAACGCAGCCCGGAGCGGGTCACCTACCGCAACGGCTACCGCAACCGCACCTGGGACACCCGGGTGGGCACCATGGAGTTGCACATTCCCAAGCTGCGGGAAGGCAGCTACTTCCCCAGCCTGCTGGAACCGCGGCGGCGCAGCGAGAAAGCCCTGCTGGCCGTCATCCAGCAAGCCTATGTAGAAGGCGTGTCCACTCGGCGGGTGGACGATCTGATCAAGGCCCTGGGTTGCGACGGCATCTCCAGCAGCCAGGTGTCGCGCATCTGCGAGCAACTGGACGAAGTGGTGGAGAGTTTCCTGGGTCGGCCCCTGGACGGTGGTCCCTACCCCTACGTGTGGCTGGACGGCCTGACCCAGAAGGTGCGGGAGGGCGGTCGCATCGTCAACGTCTGCGTGGTGGTGGCGACGGGGGTCAATGCCGAAGGGCAGCGTGAGATCCTGGGTATGGACGTGGGCGCCAGCGAGGACGGCGCCTTCTGGCTGGCCTTCCTGCGGTCGCTGACCGCTCGGGGCCTCAGCGGGGTGGAGCTGGTAACCTCCGATGCTCACCAGGGGCTGAAGAACGCCATCGCCGCGGTGTTTGCTGGGGCCAGCTGGCAGCGCTGCCGCACCCACTTCATGGCCAACCTGCTCACCCGAGTGCCCAAGCGTGCCCAACCCGGCGTGGCCACCATGCTCCGCACCATCTACCAGCAACTGTCTCCCGCCGAGGTCCACGGCCAATTGGACCGAGTGGTGGAACAACTCCGGGAGCCCTTTGCCCAGGTGGCCGAACTGCTGGCGGATGCCGCGCCGGACATCCTGGCCTTCACGGCCTTCCCAGTGGCCCACTGGCAGAAGCTGTGGTCCAACAACCCGCAGGAACGGCTGAACCGGGAGATAAGGCGCCGGACTGACGTGGTGGGCATCTTCCCCAACCGGCTGTCGGCGCGGCGTCTGGTGGGCGCGGTGCTGGCCGAGCAACACGACGAATGGGCCGAAGCCCGCCGCTACCTCACCATCCCCAACGCCGCCGGCAACGAGGCACTGCCGACGCCCAATATGCTGGACGCAGCGGCCTGATCAACATCAAAAGGGATGACGCGCTTTTACACCACTTGACGGGACACTACCGTTGTCCGCCGTGAGCCGCACATTGCGCGGCGGGTTCGGGTATCCGAAGGATCCCTTGTCTAGGATGGAGGTGTGGTTGAAGGTGTCTGTGTCCTGGACGGTGATGTAGTAGATGACCCGTCCTCCGTCCTCGATGTCCAGGTATTCCTGGGAGCAGTCGCTGTAGTTGGTGACGTTGCCAGTGTTATTTCTGATGGTCTCCTGAGTGTCGGATGAGTCATAGATGTAGCGCTGGATCTTGTAGCCGTCGGTGTGGCCTCCGGCGGGAGCCGTCCAGCTCAGGTCGGCGCACTGCGGGGTCAGGGTGGCCAGGACGTTGGTGATCTGGCCGTTCTGGGCGCAGGGCCCCGTCCGGCCCTGGGTGTAGGCGTAGGGGGTCCACCCGTTAAGGGATTGCAGGAGCGGGTCGCTCTGGTTCCTGGCCCTCACCCGGAAGTCGTAGTTCGCGTTGCAGTCTAGGCCGTTGGCCACGGCATAGGGGCGGTGTCCTCGGGCTGCGCTGGGCAAGCGGTCGAAGTATCCGGTGACGCGGGTCCAGTCGCCGGTTTCGCCCTGCTTGCGGTAGTCCACCTGGTATGCGGTGGCGCCCTTGATGACGAACCACGTTAGCGTGATCGTGTTCTGGGTCTTGTTGAAATCGACGTCCGGGTTGCCCCGCGGCTGGGCACAGGGCGATGAAGCTGCCCGGCACCGGCAGGGGTTGGGGGTTTCCGAGTGCGGCGCTCGACCAGTCTCCGTAGACCGTTCCGCCGTCGTTGCTGGCCCGGACCCGCACCACGTACTGGGTGCCGTTGCTGAGGCTGCTGATGGTGGTCTCCCGGTTGTCGACGGTGTGTTGGCGGGAGGTGTTGTACTCCTTCGCTGGTTTTCCACTGGGCCTAGTACTTGTCCGTGGGACGGCCGCCGTTGTCTGTTATCGACCAGGTGACGTAGAGGCTCTCGTTTCGGGGTGATACGGTGACCGTGGGCCTGCCCGGCGGTCCGAAGGGAATGTGGCGCTGGTGTTTGCGCTTTTTGTTGCGGCGGTTACTGCTGCCTTGATGGTGCGCCCGGTGACCCGTGCTGACTGCCAAGTGGTTCTTGGTGCCGCGGTCGGCGCCGAGGAAGTCCTCCGGGCTGTTGGTGTCTAGTTCTTCGAGGGGCATTGGCTCAGGTACCGCTACTTGGACGTGGAGGGAGTAGTGCCGGTGGCGAAGTGGTGTACGTGGGCGGTAGTTCTTCGTCGGGACGAGCCGTATGGAGCGGATGTCCAGCCACTTGAGGGTCGGCTTGCCGCGTAGCCTGACGGTGAAGATGCACTGCCGACTGGAAAGGGTCTGTCCGTCGTCTGCTTCGGTTCCTCGCCGTTGGCGATAGCCTCTGCGATGCGTTCCAGCCGTTCGCTGCGGCTTTGCTGTAGACGCTGGTTGGCCTCCCAAGCTTCCTCTGCGCCCTGTTGGTGTATGTAGTAAGGGGCGTCTGTGGACTGGCGGTTGGCCTGCCGCCACGCGGTGATGCGCTTGTTGATGGCATCTGGGGTAGTTTTGCCGCTGCGTTTGGGCAAGTTCGGTTCCCGGTTAAGGACGTCGACTGCAACGTTGTAGGCGGCGTTCTGCTGGGTGGCGTGGTAGCCGGTGGACCGGCTGTTGACCGGGTCGTAGCGGAGCCCAAATTTCAGTGTGCGGATCATTTCGTTACTTGTACTCGGTGATCCAGGATATGTAGGCCGCAGTTGTCGTGAGGATGAAGCGCGTCATACCGCGTTCTGGGTTCTTCGGTCTGTTGCCACGGCCGTGGGCTGTGCTTGTTCTGTTTCTCGTCGTCCCGGCCAGTTTCATCGGTTGCTTGAACCATTGTGGGATGGGAGCGTTGTCGAATAGTGACTCAACAAGTTTGTCGAGGGTGGCTGTCTGGTCCACTGACCAATTGTTTGCTTTGTGTATGGCTTTGATCGTGCTTTCTAGGGAGTTACAGCAATTCCTGGTGCGGTCGCCGTACCGTCCGTCTTGGTAGTCGTTGAGGGCTTCCCTGAACTCTGAGTTCGCGGATGCGAAGCGTGGGTCCGTCAAGGCGTGGAGTGCGGGTAATACCGCTTCGTTGTGCGTGAGTTCCTCCTCGTAGATGATTGCCTCTGGGTACTCTGTTATGTTTCCTACACTCCATCATGATTGGTTGTGCTCTCCGTACCTGTAGACCATGGGCGTCAGTCGATATGGCAAGTGGTCGATCTGGAATAGAACGTTTATTGCGTTCACGAACTCGTTGTTGGAGTTCTTGATTCAAGGCATATCCGCAAGGAAGAGGTCAGTGACCTTGAACGAGAGTTCTATTAGGTCAAGTAGTTCCTCTGCGGAGCAGTCGTGGATGTGTCTGGCCAGTATTTGCCCTGCACTGCTTTGTCCATATGAGGGGGTGCCGAAGTTTAAATCCCCTTTCAGCATCTGCAGCCGTTTTATGATTTGCTGGGAGAATTCTCCTGCAGGGGGTTGCCGGCTGAGATGCTCGCTGTATAGTTGGATCAGCCTGTCTCGGAAGGTGGTTGGTATCTCCTCAAGTGCGCTCGTGGCTGTTGGAGGGCGGCGTCCTTGAAAATACGCTAAATGTTTCGCGTATCCTGTCACTATGTGTCATTGTTGGGCCTCCGCGGCCTATGTTTGGAAAGCAGTGCTGTTAGGCAGGCATCGTTGGTAATTTGTCCACAGACCCTAGCCGGTGTGCGCCATCGGCGGCCAAGAAATTGCGAGACTAAGCCCGTGTTTTTGTGAACAGCAACAAGGGCCGCTGAAGAGCCTGGTACGTTGGTTTGTTCGTTGGGGATACGGCGGTTCAACAGGCCGGCCCTTGGGTCGGATTTCCTGCCACCGCGGCACCGTCTGTTCGCTGCTGTTGGGTGCGTCGCTGGTGAGTCGTGAAAACGCGTTCTCAGGTCGGTTTCGAGCCTCGGATGACCCTGAGAGTCGTCCAAGGGCTAAAATCGCCATCACAGCTCGTATTTGTGTCCTCTATCGTGATTTCTCAGCACGATCGGATAGCCGTTTTCGGTGTTTTGAATCGCCGGTCCTTTTCCACGATGAAATGTAGATTCGGCTGCTGACTCATGCTTTGATTTTATCATCGGGTGAGTTTCGCAATTTTCTCCTGTTGACTCGGATGAACACGTTACCGACACGTTACGTCTGCGGTATGACGTGCGTTCATCACCGGAGAGAAGGATACGGCCGCAGTCCAACCCGAACGTAAGCGCGCCACGCCGCACGTTCCCCATGGACGACGAGACCTATGACCGCCTGGCGCGCGGCCGCCACTGTGGCGGTCAGGGCCTGTGCGAGTTCTTGGACAGGAGCGTCTCCTGGACGGCGACGTGTATGAGCGGCTTACGAACATGGCCCAGCAGGCGAGGGCGAATGAAGCACAGTTCCTGGAGCACCTGATTCTGAGGGCAGAGGCGATCTGGAACTTCCAGCCGCCTCTGCCGCCCCCTTCGCGTCCTTGGTGGAAGCTGTGGGGGAAGGTTCCGACGCCCGAGTTGCCCGCCATCGTGGCCGACCTGCGCAATGCTGCTTGACGCTACTTCGCCGCTACTCGCTTGAAACCAGCGGCTCTACCTTGTCGACCAACCGCGCCACGTCGTCCAGGGCTTCCGCGACGCCCTGACCATTCTGCCAATCCTCGTACCACTTGCATATTGACTGGGCTGGGCTAGTACCGTTGCCAGGTAGATTTGTAAGAATATAAGAAAGCAGCCATACTGGGGCATGATCTTTGTGTGAGGAAGTGCCCAGCCATGGCTGCCATCAAGTATAAAGTAGAGTTGACCGAGGCCGAACGCTCCCGTCTCAATGAGGTGTCCCAGCGAGGCAAGGCGTCAGTGCGCACCGTGAAGCGTGCGCTGTCGCGGCTCAAGGCTGACCAGGGGCTTCGGGACCGTGAGATAGCCGATGTGCTGTTGGTCAACGCGGCCACGGTCGCCAGAGCGCGGAAGCGGTACGTGGAGGAAGGACTTGAGGGCGCCATCAATGACCGACCGCGGCCGGGCCAGGAGCGCAAGCTGGACGGCAAGCAGGAAGCGCACCTGATCGCCTTCGTGTGCCGCGCCGCGCCCGCAGGGCACACGCACTGGACACTCCAGTTGTTGGCCGACCAGGTGGTGGAGTTGGAGTTTGCCGAGAGCATCTCCCTGGAGACGGTGCGCCAGATACTCAAAAAAACGAACTCAAGCCCTGGCAGAAGAAAGAGTGGTGTATCCCCAAGGTGAGCGGGGAGTTCGTGGCGCGGATGGAGGACGTGCTGGACCTGTACCAACCGGAGTACAATCCGGAGCGTCCGGTAGTGTGTTTCGACGAGACCTCCAGGCAATTGACTGGGGAGGTGCGTCCGCCCATCGAGGCTGCCCCCGGACGGGTGGCACGCTATGACACCGAGTACCAGCGAAACGGGACCCGGAACCTGTTCATGATCTGCGAGCCGAAGGGTGGATGGAGACATGTGGAGGTGACCGAGCGCCGCACTGCCGTGGACTTCGCGCACCAGATGCGGTGGCTGGTGGACGAGGCCTACCCTGATGCCGAGGTGGTCAGGCTGGTACTGGACAACCTCAACACCCACAAGCTCGGCTCGCTCTACGAAGCATTTGAGCCGTGCGAAGCTCGGCGCATCGCCCAACGCCTCGAGTTTCATTACACTCCTACGCATGGCAGCTGGCTGAACATGGCTGAGATCGAGTTGAGCGTCTTCCGCAGAGGGTGTCTGAACCGCCGTATCAGCGATGAGCCGGAGCTGCGGCGAGAGGTTGCGGCGCTCGAACGCGAGCGCAACGCAGCAAAATCAGCCATAGACTGGCGGTTTACCACCCAAGATGCTCGCCGTAAGCTCCAGCATATCTACCCTACAAAACCAGATTGACACTGTACTAGTTTTCAGCGACCCCAACCTATATTGATACGCCGGAGCCAATGGCTCGAGCCGGGCCGCCTTCTCCACCTCAGCCAAGGCTTCGTCGGATTGTCCCCGTACCTCGAGTTCCAGAGAGCGTCGGTAATGGGCATAGGCATCGGAATTAATCGCATCCCAGTCCTTGAGCAGACATCCTTCCGTCTCCTGGATGTGGTCGTCCACCTCGGCCAGGTGAACGCTCAGATTGACCGAGAGGACGCGGCGGACCCAGTCCATGCCGGTGGAACGCAGATCCTCCCGCCATTCGTCATCGGGTTCCTGCTCGATCAGGGCTGCCAGCAGAGGTTCCGCAAGGCGGGCGCCAACGCCCAGGTCAGCCAACACGGTGATATCCGCTGCACGGTCTTCGTCAGGGAACTGGTCGTCAATTATGCGATAGGTCGCCTCAGCGTACCGGTGCAATCGCCCGATGGCCTCGTCCACAGCCTCGTCCCCTACGTGTTCGGCCAGCAGGTCAGCGACGTCGCTGACCCAGTAGAGGACCCGCAGTTCAAGGGTGATGGTTGTCAATTTTCATGGTCATTAGGCCGGCGATTTTCACGGACATCCAGCCACCCTGGGAGCGCGGTGAATTGACTATTATCAGGTTGTAGTTTGCGGGTCAATCACCCCCTTTGCGGCCAGCAGAGCGCGGTGTGGCGAGAGCCGTTCCCGGTAGCTGGCGCCTTCGATGACGATCTGGTAGCTGGCGTTGGCCAGGCGGTCCAGGGCGCTGTTGCCCAGGATGGGGTCATCGAAGAGACCCAGCCATTCGTCCACGGCCCGGTTGCTGGTGATGATGAAGCTGGACGCCCGATGCCGGTTGAGGATGAGTTCGTAGAGGTCGGCGGACTGCTGGGCGGTCAGGCCATGGAGACCCAGGTCATCGAGGATGAGCAGGTCGGGCGTGAGGAAAGACCGGAAGGTACGGTCCACCGAGTTGTCCACTCTGGCCTGGGTCAGGGCCTTGAAGAAGTCGTCGGCGTGGCTGAAGCGCACGGAGTATCCGGCGCGGACGGCGGCGTAGCCCAGGGCCTGGGCGAAGAAGCTCTTGCCGACACCGGCGGGGCCCACCAGTAGGACGTGTTCGTGCCGGTCGAGAAACTCCAGGGAGAATACGGCGTCCAGCAGACGACGATCCAGGGTAATTGACGCCGACCAGTCGAAGTCCTCCAGGCGGCAGGTCTCCTCGAAACCGGCATTGTGCAGCCGGAGTTCGGTGCGGCGGTGGGCGCGGCGATTGACCTCGTCGCTGAGGATGATTTCCAGGAATGCGGCGTAGTCCAGCTGCTCCCTACGGGCCAGGGCGATGCGTTCCGGCAGGGTGCTGGCCAAAGCGCCCAGCTTGAGGCTCTTGAGCAACGGGGTGAGTTCGGTGGTTCGGGTCATGGGTAATCTCCTCATGCTGACTGACGGCGGTATGCGGTGTAAGCGAAGACGCTACCGGGACGGGCGAAGCGGCCCGGCGGCATGGGCAAGGGCAGCTGGGGCATGGCCTCCTGTTCCAGGGCCTGCACCAGGATGCGTTCCAACCGGCGCACGTCGATGAGATCCACGGCCAGGGCTCGACGACAGGCGGCGTCCAGACGCTGCGCCGTGTAACGCTCGCCCAAACGCAGCAGCTTGTGTCCCTGCCGGATCTTGGCCCAGGGCAGGGGGCCGTCGAAGAGACGTTCAGCGTATTCGCCCACCGCCGGTCCCAGTGTCGCCGCGCTGCGCTGGATGCGATCCGGCGCTCTGGTGGTGTAGGCGGAAAGCTCGGCGGGGTAATCGTCGGGATCGGTGGAGCGTCCGCCCTTGGGCTGGCGGAGGTGGGTCTTGATCAGCTGGCCTCGGTGGTAGATATGCACCAGCTTGCTGCCCAGCCGGATTTCCACCTGCTGACGCGGCGGGCACCGGTCCGATGGCACCGAATACAGGGCCTGCTGACACTGGATGTGATGGTCGGGATGGACCTTGGCATTGCGCCAGTCGGCGATTTCGTAGGGCTCGCCGTCCCAGGGCAGCAGGGTGTGGCGCTCCTCATCCTGGAAAACCACCAGGGGCTTCCGGCGAGTGGTGCCATGGATGCGCATTCCGGCCACCCTGAGACACCAGCGCTGGGCTTCGGCCCTCAGGTGGGGCAGAAACCCGTGGTGGAAATCGCCGCCCTTGAAGAAACGCTCCCTGACGTACTGCACGCCACGCTCCACCTTGGGCTTGTCCTTGGGTTTCCGCACCCGCGCCGCATCGGCGATGAAACCGCGGCACTGCGAGTATTCCAGGAAGCCTCTGGTGAAGCGCGGATGCAGCGGGTCAGTAGCCACAACTGCGGCCGGGAAATTATCGATCACCAGGTACTTGTATGTTGTATTTGCCCCGTGAATAGGCCAATTTGCGGGGTGGGCGAGAAGGGCGCGTCGACAGGTACTGGGTGAGCCAGGCGGCAAGTCTGAGCTGCGCCGAGCCCAAGTTTGACACCCTTCCCGCCGCACTGGTCGCTCCGAACGGATACACGGGCGTCATGGCCCGCATCTACAAGTGTGGAGGACAGCAGGCTTTATCACATCCGGAGGTGAGAACATGGTAACGGTAGCCGGGGTCGACGTGGGCAAAGCCAACTTGGACGTCTCGGTTTCGGAAGGCCCGGTAATACGCTTCGACAACACAGCGCAGGGCATTGCCAAGTTGCTGAAATACCTGAAGTCACAAAATGCCACCAAGGCGGTGTGTGAACCCACCGGTGGCTACGAACGACTGCTGGTCAGTCGGTTACGGAAGACCGAAATAACGGCACACGTGGCCCACCCGGTTAGGGTGCGCGCCTTCGCGAGGGCCTGCGGCTACGAAGCCAAAACCGACCCCAAGGACGCCCAGGTGTTGTCCCACTACGGCCGAGTGTTTCCGGATGCGGACCAGCCGGAGCTGGAACCGGAACGCGAGGAACTGCGGGACTTGTTGCGGCGGCGGAGGCAGTTGGTGGACCAACGAGTTCAGGAACTGGGCCGACTGGACAAGGGTGTTTCCCCCGCCATAGTCAAATCTACCAAACGCCACATCGCTTGACTGGAGAAGGAGATTGCTCGACTGGACCGGGAGTACCAGGCGGCGTTGCAGCGCAGCGCTCCCCTGGCCCAGCGTGCTTCCTTGTACCGCACCGTGCCGGGTATTGGACCGTTGACCGCGGCGATCCTGGTCTCCCATCTGCCTGAGCTGGGCCAATGGGACAGCAAGGCTTTGACCTCCCTGGTCGGTCTGGCCCCCTGGTCTCGGGACAGCGGCCAAAAGCGGGGACAACGGTCCATCCGAGGCGGCCGCGGCATCGTGCGTCGCGCGCTGTACCTCTGTACCTGGTCAGCCATCCGGGTCGATGGCGAGTTGCGCCGGTTCTATCAGAACCTGCGTCAACGCGGGAAACCCGGCAAAGTGGCGTTGGTGGCGGTGATGCGCAAGCTGCTGCTCATGCTCAACGCGGTGGCCCGTCGGGGAACACCCTGGGTACCGAAAACCGAGTAAACCGGCCAGCTCCAAAACGCCGGAAAAACCCTTGACATCCAACACGGATACTTGGGCATTCCACCGAAGAAAGCCCACGCCGCCTCCAGTCCGGCGATGACGTCCTCCAACTTCTGGCTCTGTATGGGCCACACGAAGCAATGCCGAGAGTGGCACAGTACGATGACCATGGCCCACACCGCCTGGCGCCGGCCCGTGACCGGGTCGGTAATCATGCCCAAGCGGCCGAAGTCGGCCTCGGCCACCTCACCGGGCGGCGTGTCCTCCATCCGCACCGTGGTCTTGCTCACCCGCCGCCAGTTGCGCTTCAACACGAAACGGCGCACGGACTGGTACGACAATACGCATCCCCGAGCCGTCAGCAGCTCATGGATACGGGTCAGCTGCAGACGGTCTTTGGCGATCCAATGGTAGATCTGGTCCGCCCACGGCTCAAGTAGGTCTTGCTGGGGCGTCTCCACCTGCCGCGGCCCCGACCGGCCAATCCCAGCCAGCCGGCTCAACTGCTCCTCGGCGGCAACCGGACCGTCCCGGGCGATGCCCTCCGACTGTGCCGCCGTCAGGTACCTGCGTACTGTGTCTTGCGACAGGCCGGTACCCGCCGCGATCTGCCGCTGACTGTTTCCCGCTTGCCAGCGGCGAATGACCTCTTGTATCTCCATTCGGGGAACCTCCCGGTACGCCATCGCTGCACCTCAATACCAAAGTGCGGCAATGGTCGCCGATGTGGCTCCCAAAGTGGCCTAATGACCCTGTCAATCGGGCCGACCTAATGACCTTGTCAATTTCTCAATTTACTGGCCTGAAGTCCCTGTACATTGACTGTTGCTGGTCTACGATTCCGTCATGAGCTAACTGTTCAGCGAAAATGTCACCCATGAAGGATGTGACATTGAACCAACGAGAACAAGCCAGACTCCACGTGTTGAACTCCGTTTTGGAATACCAGGCGCCCATCGCCCAGGCCGCCGAGCTTTTGGGGGTGAGTGAGCGACACGCCCGCCGGATGTTGGCCGGTTACCGCGAGCAAGGTGCCGCCGCCCTCGCCCACGGTAACCGCGGCCGCCGTCCCCACAACGCCCTCCCGCCCGCTCAGGCTGCCGCCGTGGTTGAGCTGGCCACCCAGCGCTATGAGGGCGCCAACCATACCCACTTCACCGAGCTGCTGAGCGAGCGGGAGGGCATCGACCTCAGCCGACCCACGGTGCGGCGTATTCTGACCCGGGCGGGCATCGGCAGTCCCCGCAGCCGGCGCTCACCGCAACACCGTTTCCGCCGCCAGCGAATGCCCCAGGCGGGGATGCTGGTGCAATTGGACGGCAGCCATCACGCCTGGTTGGAGGACCGGGGACCCAAATTCGCCCTGCTGCTGGCCGTGGACGACGCCACCGGCACGGTGGCCAACGCCGTCTTCCGCACCGGCGAAGACACCCGAGGCTACTTCATGCTGTTGGATGGCCTGATCCAGCGCTGGGGCATTCCCCTGGCGCTGTACAGCGATCGCCATGCCGTCTTCAAGCACAACGCCCGCCAGCCGGAGACCGCGGCGGAAGCCACCCAGTTCACCCGTGGCCTGCAGGAATTGGGGATCCGGCAGATCTTCGCCCGCTCACCCCAGGCCAAGGGCCGGGTGGAACGCATGGCGGAGACCTTCCAGGACCGACTGGTCACCGAACTGCGCCTGGCGGACGCCAGGACTATTGGCCAGGCCACGGCGGTGCTGCGGGACTTCCTGCCTCGCTGCAACGCCCGCTTCGCCGTGCAGCCAGAGCATCCGGAAGCCGCCTACCGTCCAGTGTCGCCGGAACTTTGCCTGTCTGAGATCCTGTGCTTCAAGCACACCCGCAAGGTCGCCCGGGACAACACGGTAAAGTACCACTGGCGGGTCCTGCAACTGCTGCCGGATCGGGAACGTCCCAGCTACGCCGGCCTGCGGGTGGAGGTGCTGGAACGCCCCGACGGCGAACTCATCGTCCAGTACCAGGGCCATACCGTGGCCACGCAGGAACCGCCGCCGCGCATGGGCGCGCTGTGGGCCTCGGTCAATCCCTGGTCGCCAGGCCCTGAACTCAAGCGCATCGTCAGCAACGTGGGCGACCACCACATCAGCAAGTCCCCGCAACGGCGTCTGGCCGCCTTGGAACCGGTGCATCTGGACGAGGCCAGGGTCAAGACCGTTGCCGAAAAGGACGTCGTCAGCAAGACGCCGGCCACATGGGGGCGCACACCCACGCCTACCCAGAAGGCCCGGTGGAAGGCGATCCAGCAGGCCAGGCTGAAAGGTCTGTCCCTGCGGGCCATCGCCAAGGAACTCGGGATCGCACGAGACACCGTGCGTAAGTACGCTTACGCCGAGCAACCGCCCACCAAGAAGCTCAGCGCCCAGGAACGCGCCAAGCTGAAAGCGCTACGCAAATCCGCAACCGTCGCCAACTAACCAAACGGACTGCGATGATGAGTCCAGGCCATTTCGGCTCGGGTCTGACCCACAAATGGACTGGCTAAGATGCCTTCAAAATGATCTGTCGGCCCGATCCCACGATGGCCCAGACGGTACCAACCGCCTTGGCGAGCAGTGACCTTATAGGAGCCTGGCCTCAAGCCCCATCGCAGTCGTGTCCGCTCACCTGGCTGGCGTGCCATCCTCGGCCTCATCCCTCAGGAGGTAGCAATGATAAGCGTCGCCGGTCACGAAGGCAGTCGTACAGTTCAGGTGGTCATCGGAGTGGACACTCACCAAGACGAGCATGTGGCGGTGGCCATTGACCGGCAAGGTGTCCGCCTTGCCGAGCGCCGCGCGCCAGCGACTACGTTCGGGTATACGGATCTCGAACGTTGGTCCCGGAGCTTAGGAGAGATTCTCAAGTTCGGGATCGAAGGCACGGGTTCCTACGGCGCCGGCGTTTCCCGATTCCTGAGCGGCCGTGGCTATACCGTCGTCGAGGTCAATCGACCTGACCGATCAGTCCGCTATCGGAAGGGGAAGAGCGACCCCACCGATGCGGAGATGGCAGCACGCGCGGTACTGGCCGGAGTAGCCGACGCCACTCCCAAGTCAGGTGAGGGCGAAGTCGAAATGATTCGCATGCTTAAGAGCACCAAGGACTCGGCCGTCAAGGCTCGCACCCAGGCCATCAACCAGATGAAGGCTCTGGTTGTCACGGCCCCGGCCGAGCTTCGCGAAACCCTCGCTGGTCTCGCCTCCGGCGCCCTCGCCACGCGGTGCAAGAGCTTCCGTATCAGTCGCCTGGACGATCCCACGGCGGCGGCCAAGTATGCTCTTCGCTCGTTGGCTGGCCGCTACTATCAGCTCAGCAAGGAGATCCACGACCTGAAGACCGAGCTGGAACGGCTCACCCTGACGGCAGCGCCAGCCCTGGTCAGTGTCTTCGGCATAGGACCCGACACCGCCGCGACACTCCTGATCACTGCCGGGAATAACCCGGAACGCCTCCATTCCGAGGCCGCCTTCACCGCGCTGTGCGGGGTGAACCCGATACCTGCTTCCTCTGGCAAGACCAACCGACATCGGCTGAACCGCGGTGGCGACCGTCAGGCCAATGCGGCTCTCTATCGCATCGTTGTGGTCCGGCTTCGTCATGATTGCCGGACCAAGGCATACATGCTCCGTCGCACCGGCGAGGGAATGAGCAAGACCGAAGTCATCCGTTGTCTCAAACGCTATGTTGCTCGCGAGGTCTTCTCCGTTCTGCAGGATTCGGCCAAGGTAGTCCCCAGTAACAGTTCAGAGTTGCGGGGAAATGAGCAGTTGACGGCAGGCGGCGAGAGGATTTAGACCCTGGGCGCGCCAGGTGCCGAAGAGGGATGCCAGCGTCATCTTGCTCTCGGTGCCCTGCTCCGAGCGGGTGCCGCCGCTGATTTTGCGACTGATGACCAGGTGGCGCAGGCTGCGTTCGGCCGGGTTGTTGTCCGACGGCACGTCCGGTTCGGCCACGAAGACGAAGAGTTCCTTGATGAAGCGCTCGATGCGCCGGCACAGCTTGCCCTGGACAACCGACGGGTCAGACAGGAAAGGGCGGCAGATGGCCAGCAGCTTCCGCTCCCAGGCCAGTTGGGCAACACGCCTTTGCCATGGCTCGTGATGGTTGCAGGCTTTGGCTGCGACATAGAGCTGGTGGACGGCCGCGGCCCATCGGGCCAGTGCGGCGTCTTTGGGGTAGCGGGTGCGCTGGTCGTGGATGTCCCGCAGCAGGTGGGCCCAGCACCGCTGCTTGGGGCCATCGTAATGGTGGTAGGCGGCGTAGAAATCGCTGACCAGCACTCCGGAGAAAGCATCGCTCAGCGCCTCGTCCACCACCGCCTTGCCCCGACCCCGCCGCAGGAAGTAGCGCTCGGTGGGGGTGCTGAAAGTCCACACGTAGCCGTTGGCCCCGCTCTGACGCCAGCCGGTTTCGTCGGCGTGGACCACTGGGCTGGCGCGGATGCGGTCCAGGATCGCGGCCACTGCCGGTTGGGCCCGCTGCGCCGTGCGATGGATGGCGCTCACGATGGCCCCCACGCTGAGGCGCAACTGATGCACGGTGTCCAGATACCACTGGACGCTGCGGATGGGCAGCCGCCCCTCTTCCCGCAGCGTGGCGATCAGGCTGAGCAGGTTGACGCCGAGGCGCTGCTGACCCAAGACCACGCCGCCCAGTTCCGCCGGAGGTGTGCAGCGCCGTCGGCAGGCCGGGCAAGTCCGAGCAATGTAGACGTGCTCGGTGACTTGCACCGGAACCACCGGCAGCTCGATGACTTCCCGAGTGCGCTGGATCCAGCCGCCGGACAGGTGGGCGCCGCAATCGGGACAGTTCTCCATCACGTGCTCCACCCGGTGGGTCGGTGTCATGCGCGGGCGGGCGAAGCCGTGGCGTCGCTGCTTTCTGGGCTGCTGCGCTGGGGGCTTCCGGCCCGATTTCGCCTTGAGGCCGGGCATTCGGAGCGGGCCGCCCGGTTTCGCCTGGCCTTCCAGTTCGGCAATCCGCCGCTGCAACCGCTCAATCACCCGCTGCTGTTCCAGAACGGTGGCCTGCAGTTGGGCGATGATGGCGATGAGGACATCGCGGGTGGCGGTGGTCAGGTCAATTTCGGTATCCACTCCCTGTATATGACATAACCGCCGCCACCCGTGCCAGCGTCTGGCAGCCCGCCTTCGGCCAATTCACCTCACCAAGTCTGAACTGTTACGGTCCCCAGTGCGGCTTGACATCTATAGGAGCATCATTTTCGCTTTTCATTTAATAGGACAGAATCGCTGGACAACAACACATTGACACCCAGGTTCCGTATGAACTGGTCCTGGACTGCCTCCGCCGGTATGCGGACCGTGTGGTCCAAGTAGGTGGCCTGCCCCCTGAGCTTCAGGTTCTGGTACTGTTCCAGCGCTCTCGGGATAGCGTACAGGTAAATCATCACCTGTACGACGTGGCTGGGGCTGTCCTGCCCGGTCTTCACGTCGACGATGACCGCCTGGCCGTCCCTCTGCGTGATCAGGTCGGGCTTACCAGCAAGAGTTGCTGACCTGCCGCGTAGCTGGAAACTGTTCTGCCCCTTGATGGCCACGCTGTAGTGGCTGAGTTCCCATTCTGCTTTTCGCTTGTTGAGGAGCGCAGTGTGGTTCAGAATCCACTGGGCTTGGTTGAAGTCCGATGGGACCTTGGTCCAGTCCTGGTAATGGGCATTGAACCAGCCGGCCCATTCGCAGGAGTTCTCGCCGGTCAGCAGCCTGGGCAGCCAGGTGGCGCAGAGGTAGGGGTGTTCGCGGCGCTGGGCCAAGGTCTGTTCACTGGAAGTGGGCTGGTGTCGGTGCTCTTTAGGTCCAGTTTATTTCGGTGTTCGTTGGGTCCACAAGGGGCGCCTGTCATCAAATGGTGAACCAGAGTACGATGGTGGAGGAATGCCGTCGAGAGGTGCGGTCAACGGCGCGTGGACGGGAGGTTTTGTCCTATGTTCTCAGGCGACGGGTGTACCCAAACGTGCTGACCAATCAAGATCGACTATTTGAGGCTGAACAACATAGGAGGAAGCTGATGGCGGAGCGGATCCTGACGATAGACTGCCAGGTGCATGCCTACGAGCGGAACAAGCCCGAACGCCCGTGGGTCGGGTTTCTGACCGGGCCGGACGAAGTTACGGGGGACGACATGATCGCGGCAATGGACGCGGTGGGCGTGGACGGCGCGCTGCTGATCTCGCCGTTCGCGCTGAACGCATACGACGCCAGCTATGCGCTGGAGGTGTACGCGCGGCACCCGACCAAGTTCGGGCTGATCCGGCCGTTTGATCCCAACTCAGAGACGATTGACGCAGGGCAATCGCATATTAGATTTCTAGGACTTTGAGGAGGTAGTCATGGTCCCAGCCGGCCTTTTTGCGTTTGGCCTTGATGCCGACTTTGGCAGTACGCTCCTGTTTGAGCAGGTTCAGGGTCAAGTGTCGCACCACCGCCAGGTTTTGGTCGGTGTGGCCGGTTCTGACTCGGCAGTGGTCTTCATCAAAGGCCATGTCCAGCACCCAATGGAGGCTGTTCTCGATGCCCCAGTGCTGACGGCTGGCCTGGAGTAGGGATGCCGCGTTGGGCGGGTAGCTGCAGATGTAGTAACGGACCTCCGAGGGTGGGTCCTGGGGTGCTTGCCGAGGTGCTTGCTGGGGTGCTTGCGGGTGGACGCCCCGTCGGTAGCACACCTTGGCCACGCTTTTTAGTCCTGGCCAGCGCCGGTGAGGATCCACGTAGGCCAGTTCTGCTGGGTCGGTGATCACCCAGCACTCCCGGGTCTCCAGGCGTCCGTGGCCTTTGTCCACCTGGGCGATGGTAGTCCGGTCGATGATAGACGGATTCTTTGGCAAGACTTCCTTCCTGAGCGCTACCTTCCTGAGCGGCCATCTGAAACAGGTCCTGGATGTTTCCGTAGAGTTCCCCCTGGTTGGACTTCACCGCCAGCAGGTAGTCGGCGCCGCCGTCGACGATCTGCTGGGCAATCTCGGTCTGGCAGCCCATGGCGTCAATGGTGATGATGCACCCGCGCAACTCCAGCAGCGCCAACAACTGGGGGATGGCGGTGATTTCGTTGGAATGGGCCTGGGTGCGGGTTTGGCCCAGCACCAGGTGATTCTGGGCGGCCCAGGCGCTCACCAGGTGCAGCGGGGCCCGGCCTTGCCCCCGGTCATGGCATCTCCTCAGGGTCTTGCCGTCGATGGCCACCACCTCTCCCTGGGTCAACTCGGCCACCGATTGCACCCAGTTCATGAAACAGGCGCCGAACTGGTCGGGGTCCAGCCGGCCGAACACCCGCCCAAAGGTATCGTGGGATGGAATGCCGTGGGGCAGCCGTAAGAACCGGCTCAACCACTCTAGGCGGGCATTGCCGAACTCCTCGATCTCCACCCAGTTGTCGGCGCCGCAGATCACCCCGCAGATGGTGATGACGATGCTGTCCAGCAACTCGTGGCGCTTGGCCCGCTCCGCCCGTGGATCCACCAGTCCGGCAAAGTGTTCTACCACCCAGCCCCTTTCACGCCCACCTGCCATCTGCCACCCCCCGCATCCGAATGGCCCTCACTTTAGCCTATTTCTTATATTTAGCCCAATATGCGATTGCCCTGGGTAGGTTTAGGCCATTGACACGATTTACAGGGAGAAGATGGTATGTTTTGTACGATTTGCGCGCAGAATGGGATAAGTCGACCCGCTGTTAAAGCTTGCCCTAAAATGGACTGCGATGTTTTAGCTTGCAGTCGCCATTTGAGATATTGCCTCCGCTGTCGGATTGAGCATTGCACGTTTTGTCGCTAGTGGTAAAAATTCAATTGAACAACCACTGGTGCAAAATCCCCACTGAAACAGGTCGATGGGTTCATTTTGCACATGCCTCACCTTCATGTATTTGTTGACTGGAGGCTCGGCCTATGGGGTTAGCTACCTCGAACGGGACGACGACGGCCCGGGCCTCAACTCCCGGATTGCGCGGTGGCTCAACCCTGGCGCTTACACCATTGTGGCGACAACCTACGGTGATTTCGAGCGCGACGACTACACGCTTGAGGTGCAGGTTATCGACTAATGGTATGACACTATAGATTTATTGGTTGGGGGCGACGTAACAGTTCAGAGTAGAGGGGAAACGAGCAGCTGACGGCAGGCGGCGAGAGGATTTAGACCTTGGGCGCGCCAGGTGCCGAAGATGGATGCCAGCGTCATCTTGCGCTCGGTGCCCTGCTCCGAGCGGGTGCCGCCGCTGATCTTGCGGCTGATGACCAGATGGCGCAGGCTGCGTTCGGCGGCGTTGTTGTCTGAAGGCACGTCCGGTTCGGCCACGAAGACGAAGAGTTCCTTGATGTGGCGCTCGATGCGTCGGCACAGCTTGGCCTGGGTTGCCGACGGGTCGTGCCGGAAAGGCTGGCCGAGGGCCAGCAGTTGTCGTTCCAGGGCCAGTTGGGCGGTGCGCCGCCGCTTGGCCTGGGGATGAGTGCAGGCTTTGGCCCGGTCGTAAATCCCGTGGACGGCGTCGGCCCACCTGGCCAGTGGCGCAGCATCGGGGTAGCGGGTGCGCAGGTCGTGGATGTCCCGCAGCAGGTGGGCCCAGCACCGCTGCTTGGGGCCGTCATAATGGTGGTAGGCGGCGTAGAAATCGCTGACCAATACTCCGGAGAAAGCATCGCTCAGCGCCTCGTCCACGACTGTTTTGCCCCGACCCCGCCGCAGGAAGTAGCGTTCGGTGGGGGTGCTGAAAGTCCACACGTAGCCGTTGGCCCCGCTCTGACGCCAGCCGGTTTTGTCGGCGTGGACCACTGGGCTGGCGCGGATGCGGTCCAGGATCGCGGCCACTGCCGGTTGGGCCCGCTGCGCCGTGCGATGGATGGCGCTCACGATGGCCCCCACGCTGAGGCGCAACTGATGCACGGTGTCCAGATACCACTGGACGCTGCGGATGGGCAGCCGCCCCTCTTCCCGCAGCGTGGCGATCAGGCTGAGCAGGTTGACGCCGAGGCGCTGCTGACCCAGGACCACGCCGCCCAGTTCCGCCGGAGGTGTGCAGCGCCGTCGGCAGGCCGGGCAAGTCCGAGCAAGGTAGACGTGCTCGGTGACTTGCGCGGGAACCACCGGCAGCTCGATGACCTCCCGAGTGCGCTGGATCCAGCCGCCGGACCGGTGGGCGCCGCAATCGGGACAGTTCTCCATCACGTGCTCCACCCGGTGGGTCGGTGTCATGCGCGGGCGAGCGAAGCCGTGGCGTCGCTGCTTGCGGGGCTGCTGCGCTGGGGGCTTCCGGCCCGATTTCGCCTTGAGGCCGGGCATTCGGAGCGGGCCGCCCGGTTTCGCCTGGCCTTCTAGTTCGGCAATCCGCCGCTGCAACCGCTCAATCACCGCCTGTAACTCGGCGATGATGGCAATGAGGACAGCGCGGTCGACGGTGGTCAGGTCCACTTCAGTATCCATGCCCTGTATATGACATAACCACCGCCACCCGTGCCAGCGTTCGGCAACCCGCCTTCGGCCAATTCACCTCACCAAGTCTGAACTGTTACGGGGCGACGGCCCGAGTGGACTTGGTCCCTGGTCTGGACTATCATTGGGCCTGTCAAACGCTTCGGTGCGTCAGCGGCAAATGGAGGTCCGGGGGCAATGGCGGAGAAGGGAATTCTCGACGGGGTTAGAGTCCTTACCCTGGAGCAGGTGCATGCGCTACCGTGGGGGACGGGATTCCTTGCGGATCTGGGCGCCGATGTCATCCGCGTCGAAAGCCCTGACCACCTGCAGGACCGCAAAGCCGGCCCCTTTCCTGAAGGAACTCCGGGTGAAGAGTGGTGGAACGAAGCCGGCAACCTGGTCTATTACGGCACCCGCAACAAGCGCAGCCTGTGCATGGACGTGACCAACCCGCGGGGCACGGAAGTCTTTCTCAAGCTGGTGGAGAAGGCTGACATCGTGACCGACAACTTCCGTCCCGGCACCATGCAGCGGTTCGGGTTCGACCATAACAGCCTCTCCACAATCAACCCCCGTATCATTACCCTCAGCTGCACCGCTTACGGGTACACTGGACCTTGGCGGCGGGCAGGCTCCCGGGCCCGCACCGTTGATGCCGCCTGTGGTTTGTCCTACCTGACCGGCTACGAGGGCGGCCCTTCCATGCGGGCCAGCAACAACTACATGGATCATTCCGTAGGCAACAACGTGGCCTACGCCCTGCTGCTGGCCCTGTACCAGCGCACCAAGACGGGCAAGGGCATGCGGGTTGACCTTACCATGCTGGAAACCGGGGTCTCGGCAGTGGGACCGGCCATCCTGGAGGCGCAGCGGGGCATAACCCGCGAACGTTTGGGCTGCGCCCACTGGTGGAAGGCGCCGCACAATGTGTATCCGGCCAGGGGCGACGACCGTTGGATAGTTATTGTCGTGTCGTCAGACACAGAATGGGAATCGCTGAAGGGAGCAATGGGTAGGCCCCAGTGGGCCGAGGGAGCCAAATTCAGCACTGCTTTAGCCCGCTGGCACAACCGCCATGAACTGGACGAGTTAATCAGTAACTGGACCGCCCAGCACGACGACCTGGAGCTGGCGCGGAGGTTGCAGGGACTGGGCATCGCCGCCGGCTCGGCGATGACCGCCCAGGACCTGGTAAACAACTTTCATCTGCGGGAACGGGGCTATATGTGGGAGTTCTCCAACCCTCAGGCCCCTGCCGTTGGGTCCCGTCTTTTCGCCGGGCGCCCCTTCCGAGATCCCGGTAATCCCATGTCAATTGCGAAGGTCGCGGGATTGGGACAGGACAACGAGGCGATATTGGCAGAGCTGGCCGGGTTGTCTCCGGCGGAAATAGGGGAACTGGAATCCGAAGGCGTGGTTTTTGGCGCACCCCGGCCCGACGAACCAAGGCCGTAATTCATGCGCCAGGGCAGACGAACAATCGCGAAGAGTAGCGACATTAGCATTCATGGATAAGCAATTGTTGGAGAGACCATGCCCGGAATACTCTCAGAATTGCGCGTACTGGAACTGACCCACCAGCCCTCGGGCGCCTATTGCGCCAAGCTGCTGGCCGACCAGGGCGCGGACACCATCAAAGTTGAGCCGCCCGGTTGGGGCGACCAGGCCCGCCACGAGCCGCCCTTTATTGACGAGGTTCCCCATCCCGACCGGGGCACCTCCTACCTAGCCTTCAATACCAACAAGCGGGGCATCACACTGGACGTGGAGCAGGCAGAAGGTCGGGAGCTTTTCGAGCGGTTGGCCACCACTGCGGATATTATTCTTGAGAGCTGTCCACCGGGGAGGCTGGCGGAATGGGGACTGGGCTATGAACAGCTGTCCCAATCCAACCCCGGCCTGATCCTGGTTTCCATCACCTATTTTGGTCAGGACGGGCCCTATGCCAGCTACCAGGGCGATGATCTGGTGGCTCAGGCCATGGGGGGCTACCTTTACGCGGTAACAGGCTCGGCCAGCCAACCGCCCATGGGCACGGCCCTACAGCAGATGGAGATTACCGCTGCCCGCAACGGGGCGGTGGCGGTAATGGCGGCGCTGTTGCGGCGGGAGCAGTCAGGAAAAGGTACCCACATCGATGTCTCGACCATGGAGGCCGCCGTCAGCACCCCCTCCGGGCTGATTCACCCCTACACCTACACTGGACGCAACCCCCACCGGGGCGGCAGTGACGGCAACGTAATGGACGGGATGCACCTGCCCACTCTGGATGGGGAAGTAACACTCACCACGGCTGGCACCGGCGGCCGTCCCATGCAGGCGTGGGCCGAGTTTCTGGAGGAACCTGGGCTGCTGGACTCCAAGTTCGCGTCCCGCGCCGGCCGGATGGAACACTGGGAGGAGCTTCATGGACTGGTGGCCCCCAAGCTGGCCCAGTGGACCAACCTGGACTTGATGCGAGAAACCATGGCCCGGGGCCTGGTCATAGGGCTGGTTCAGACGCCGCAGCAGGTAGTGAAATCGCCGCACCTGGAAGAGAGAGGGTTCTTCGTCGAGATGGACCATGCCAGGGCCGGCCTATTGAAATACCCGGGTTCGGGATTCTTTATCGACGGAGAAAACGCCATGGCATCGGCCCGACCGGCGCCCCGCATGGGCGAACACAACGTTGAAATTCTGTGTGGTGAGCTGGGCCTCACGGTCCGGGACCTGGGACTGCTGCGGGCGGCGAGGGTTATCTAATCCACTATTGTGAAACGCCGCGGACGGACTTGTTGAAAAAGTTGATGGTGAAGCCAATCTGGGCGTGATGTTCGGCTACGATGCTGGGACAATCAGGTATTGGCGAGGATGCCGATGACCGAGCCTTTGGACCGTAGTCGTCGCGACTCCACTCTGTTCCAGTTCACCACCAAGCAGTTGCGAGATTTCATTGACCCCAACCACCTGCTGATCCGGATCGACGAGCAGTTGGACTTCGCCAAGTTGGTGGAGCCCTTGGAAGCGTGCTACTGTCCCGACTTCGGAAGGCCGGCCATCCATCCTGAGGTGATGGTGAAGGCGCTGCTGATCTGCTCGCTGTACAACATCGCATCCTTCCGCAGGCTGTGCTTGGCAATCTCGAAGAACATCGCCCACCGCTGGTTTTGTTTCCTGACCATCGACGATCCGGTGTTTGACCACTCTTCAATCAGCCACTTCATAGATCGGATCGGCCGGGACGGCTTCGCGGCGATCTTTGACGGTCTGAACGACGAACTGCTGCGGTTGGTATGTTGTCGCCAGAGGTGTACGTGGATGCCAGTTTGGTCAAGGCCCACGTGAGCGGTTGCGGACTGGAGCCCATCGGGATGACCATGGCGGAGTTCAAGGAACAGGCCATCGAGGAGAACGGCCTTTTCATGCTGACCGCGACCACCGTTGCCGACGATGGTATTGAACACGAGGAATTCAGGTACTTCCAAAGCCCAGAGGGTCGGACGCCGCTGAATCCGGTGGATACCGACGCCCGTTGGAAGACCGCCAGCGCAGGAAAAGCGTCGGGATTGCAGTACCAGGAGAATGTCATCGTGGACCTGGGCGGGTTCATCCTGTCCAGAGGGGTAACCCATGCCTCGTAGCGAGAATCCGAAGCGGTTCCTGGGTTACTGGATGGTCTCCCGCTGCAACCGGTGTCGCTGGCTGGTGACACCGGCTACAGCGATGGTCGGCTTCGCCATCAGCTGGAGGACCGGGACATCACCGCGTACATTCCCGTCCACCCGAAACAGGAAACCAGTATGGTGTCCAGTGGTGACTTCACCTATCACGCCGACCACCTGATTTGTCCACAGGGCAAGACCCTGCGCGGGGTGCGTACCACAAACGGCAACGGTCCTACCAGCACGTGGCGCGTCAGAATGATTGTTAGGCTTGGCCCATGAAGAAACTATCTCAAATTGCGCTTTCAGATTGTAGTTAAGGTGTGAAGGTCGTCGCTACGATTGTTTCCAAAGGCGGGTGGAGGTGAATCGTGGTGGAAGGGAAACCGTTACCTACTATTTGGGATGTTCCGGACGACCTTTGGGAGCGAATCGAACCGGTGATATTGGAGTTGGACCCACCCAAATCGAAGGGGCGCAACCGGGTAGACCAGCGGAAGATGCTGGAAGGGATTATCTTTCGGCTGCGAAGCGGTTGCCAGTGGAACCAGCTGCCCAAGGAGTTGGGAGACGACAGCACCATCCATCGGACCTTCCAACGCTGGGTAGGGTGTGGGGCGCTGGAGGGCATCTGGGCGGTCCTGATAGAAGAATGCCAGGAGTTGGGTGGGGTGAACTGGGAATGGCAGTCGGCGGATTGCTCTATGGGCAAAGTGCGTTTGGGGGGGGGGCGCCATTGGACGAAACCCCACCGACCGGGGCAAAGCCGGCAGCAAGAAGAGCCTCCTGGTCGACGCAGCAGGCGGACCCCTGAGCGTTGCGGTGGCTGGAGCCAACGTCCATGATACGAAACTTTTGAGACCGACCTTGGAGAGCATGGTAGTGGCGCGCCCGCCAGGCGCTCAAAACCTGTGCCTAGACAAAGGGTATGACAATCCCACAGGCCGCGGAACCGTTGCCGCCTACCAGTACTGTCCGCATATCCGGCGCATTGGGGAGGAGAAGCGCGACCAATGGGGCACAAAAACCTTCCCCGCCCGACGGTGGGTGGTAGAACGCACCTTGGGCTGGCTGTCCAAGTGCCGAGCCATATTGGTGCGCTACGACAAGAAGCCGGCCAATTACCTGGGCCGGCTTCAATTGGCTTGTGTGTCCCGCGTCAACTATATTTGCCGGTCCTGTTGCCTAGGCTTTGCACATTTCAAGCCGCGTAGGCGAGTGAATCTACAAGTCGGTAGTACAGGGCAGCCGGGACTTTCCATATATCCGGTTCTGCGTCTCGACTTTGTACAAAAGCTAGATGAATTATAAGAACAGGGTAAGCTCGACCAAATCACCAAAAGAGGTCGAGTATGCCTACCCTGCCCGCAGTCATAGTAACCCTGCTGCTGCCCTTTGAGCACCTGTTTGACCCCAGGACCTGGCGCAAAGCCCAACTCCTGGCCATGGGAGCGATCCTGTCTCCCGGCAAACGCACCGTGTCCTCCGCCCTCAACATCCTGGGGATTGGGCAGCACGGCGACTTCGCCATCTATCACCACGTGCTCAACCGCGCCCGATGGTCGCCGCTGCAACTGAGCCGGGTGCTGTTGCTGCTGGTGGCCGGGCGCCTTGGTTCATCCACCGAGCCGTTGGTGTTCGGCATTGACGAGACGGTGGAACGACGCTGGGGCCGGAAGATTGCGGCCAAGGGACGGTATCGGGATCCGGTGCGGTCCAAGGACGACCAGGTGGTGATGACCCCCGGATTGCAATGGGTGAGCCTGATGTTGCTGACGCGTATCGGGTGGGCGGGTCGACACTGGGCGCTGCCGTTTTTGACCGCGCTGGTGGTGTCGGCCCGCTACGACCGGCGCAAAGGCCGCCGGCACAAGACGGTCACCGACTACGCCCAGCAGATGCTGGTCTGCCTGCGCCGGTGGCTGCCGGACCGGGACCTGGTGGTGGTGGCCGATGGCGGCTACGCCAAGCGCGAGTTCCTGCGGCATTGCCAGAGTATGTCAAAGCCGATTGTCGTCGTCACCAAACTGCGCAAGGACGCATCCCTGTACCAGCCCGCGCCACCGCGGCGGCCCGGCCAGATCGGGCGGCCCCGGGTGGTCGGCGCGCGATTGCCCAGTCCCACGGCGGTGCTGGACGATCCCGCTACACAATGGATTCCCTACCGCGCCACCGGTTCCGACGGCAGTACCGCCAGGGTCGAGCTCGCTTCGGGCGTAGCGCTGTGGTACCACGGCGGGCCGCCGCGCCTTCCCATACGTTGGGTCGTCATCAGATACCTGGAGGAGCGCCGCGGGCCCTATGCTTTGCTATGCACCGACACCGAGGCGGAACCCCTGCGGATACTGCAGTGGTATCTGCTGCGCTGGCAGGTCGAGGTGACCTTTGCGGAGCTGCGGGCTCACCTGGGCGTGGAAACCCAGCGCCAGTGGTCGGAACGAGCCATCGCCCGAACCACCCCCGCGCTCTTTGGCCTGTTCAGCGTGGTGACGCTGGCAGCGGATATCCTGATCGAACAGCGTGGCGGCATGGCGCCGCGCACCGCGGCGTGGTATGACAAAACCAGCCCTTCCTTCGCCGACGCCATCGCCCTGGTCAGACGACACCTCTGGGTGCAGCAGGGAACTTTTATGCCGTCCGAGCGCGAGCACGAATCGATAAAAGTCCCGCGCCTCTTGTACCACAGGATGCTCGACACGCTAGCCTATGCCGCTTGATTGTACAAAGCCGAGTTCTGCGTGGGACAGTGAAAACCCCTCGGACGCCAGCCACAAGTGGCGGCGCACCAGGGCGATGGCATCCACAAAAGTTGGCGACGGCTTGGCGTACCAGGCCGCGGTGCGATGGCTCATGGGCCGTTGTTCCTGCATCAAGTGAGCCGCCAGGGTGGTCCAGGAGAATAGGCCCATCAGGATTGGCGTGGTGCGGGCGATGGCGTGATCCGACCACTGGCGTTGGGTCTCCACGCCCAGATGCGCTCGCACCTCCTGGAAGGTGACCTCCAGTTGCCAGCGCAGCACAAACCATTCCAGAATCTGCGCCGGGTCCACGGCCAGGTCAGTGCACAGCAGAGCCGGTGTGGCGAATTCGCCCTGGGGGTCCCGAACCAAGACCCAGCGCAGGGGCACGGGCGGCTTGCCCGAGCGATACCAAACCGCCGTTTGCGAGGTGAGTTCCACCGTGCGGGTCGCGCCGTTGTACCAGGCTACCGACACCTCGACCCATGACACGGTGGGCAAGTCCAGGAGCGCCTTCAGCGCGGTCAGCCGTCGGCCTTTCAGCGGGGGCCGACCGTTCCGGCCCGGCTGACGGGGCGGGGCCGGTTCATAAAGGGCGGCGTCCAGGCGCAAGCGGGCGATGAGGATAACGGGTTGAGCCAACGATTGGCAGCAGTGGAGCAGGTCCAGTACGGCGTAGCTGCGGTCACCCACCAGCACCAGGGGGCGCTGCGGCAGCCAGCGTGGTTCGGCAGGCTCACCATGAGCGGGGTTGCAGGATCATCTGGCGGGCCCAGTCGGTGAGCTTTTTGTGGCGGCGTCCGCGCTGCCGGTGGTAGCGTGCCGAGGGCGCCAGCACGGTGAGAAAGGGCAAGGCCCAATAACGTCCCGCCCAGGGGACCTGGCCCAGCCACATCAGGGAGATCCAGCGCAGGCCGCTGGCCTTGACCACCTGAGACCGGCTGGAGCGCACCGCATCGCGGTAGATGCCCAGGGATTTGATTTTGGGGCCGCGGCGCCGCTCCAGGGTTTCGTCGATGCCGAAAATCAACGGGCCATCGCCTTGATCCAAGTGGAGGATTAGCAGTCCCAACAGGATGCGTGCCGCCTGACGGGGCGACCACACCGCCCGATTGAGCACTTGATGATAACGGGCATAGCTGCGGTCGTCGCTGAGTCCCATGACACGGAGCGCCGATGCCACGGTGCGTTGGCCGGGAGCCAGTATCGCGCCGACTAACAGGATTTGGGCTTTCAGCCAGGTCGGGTTGCGAAACAGCGTGGCGAAGGGATGGAGTACGGGTACAATCGCGTTGGGCAGGGTGAGCATCGCTTGGCCTTTTTCCAGGAGGGTCCGCCCAGCTTACCCTGTTCTTATAATTTATCTAGCTTTTGTGCAAAGTCCAGGTTGCCTCATTGATAAATGTTACCGAAACTTTAGCACCTGGGGTCCCTCCCGACCAGCGCTAATTCCGGCATTGCAGCGGGTCCCGCCATGGGCTCACCAGCCGTGGCGTAGACCAGCTTTTTGGCCATGATGCCGCGCCACTGCTGCACCCTGCGCTGCAGCGTCCGCAGATGAGCCCGGCTGAAACGATCCGGTTCGGCCTCTTGCAGTCGGCCCAGCAATACCACCGCACTGGCGTCAGGGTCTTCCTGCAACCAGCCCAGCACGTCGCACCACACTCCCTCGAAAGGGTCGGGCCGAGTTCGCCAGGTGCGGGGCGGTTGCACCCGCCGCTCCCGTGCGGTATGCGCTGCATCCTGCCGCCACCAGTCGGGCAACTTGGCCAGGAACTGTTCCAGGCTCTCGCCGCTGGGAGTGGGCCGGATTTCGGGAGACGTAACCGCGGCCAGGGCCGACTGGGCTTCCCGGATGGCGTGCAGCAGCGCCACCGGGTCCAACTTGACCCGATATTCACTCAGCGCCGCCTTCATCTCCACGCTGACCGCGTCATGCTGTATCAGCCGATCGCAGGGTGTGGCTGGCGGGCTGTACCGCTTGACGACCCTGGAGCCGTGCCGAGTTTTCTCCACCAACTTGAACGACGGCTGGAGGTAGTTCACGTACCGTCGCACCGCCCCGTACAGGTGGGCCATGGTCGGTCCGGCCACCGCGCCGGAGTAGCGGTCATGACCGACGAAGTGGCGGACCACCGCGCCGTTCTTCTGCTCGATCCAGGCCTGGTCGTTCTTGCGGTAGGGCCGCGAACGGGTGAACTCGATGCCCCGCTCGGCGCAGTACTTGGTGAGAGTAGCGTTGATGAATACGCTGTCGTTGTCCGAGTCGATGCCTTTGACTGGGAAGGGCAACTGTCGCCCGATGGCCTCCAGTCCTGCCACTACCAGGGATTGCTCCCGGGCCAGCAGTGGCACGGCCTCGGTCCAGCCGGTGCAGATATCGGTGGCCACCAGGCTGTGGATCATGGAACCCCACCAGGAGCCGCCGTGGTGGACCACCAGGTCAATCTCCAGGAATCCTGGTGGCGGGCGCATTCCAATCGGCGAAGGTCCGCACCGGAATATTGCGGCCCGGCGACTGCCGCCTCCTGCGTCGGAGCTTGCGGCCCGCCGGCGTCCTGATAGGCTGGAGCAGCCGGTCCAGGGTGGCGGCGCTGGCCGCCAGCAGCCGTTGGCGCACCCCAGGGACCAGATCCAGGTGGCCATGGCGCTCCATGGACTCCACCAGATGGGGCAATGCCGCCTTCAGCCGCTTGCCGCAGATCCGGGCAGCGGCTTCCCAGACCACGATCAGCGCCTGGCGGACCGCCTCGTCGTAGATCCGTCGGCCCTTTTTTACCGCCGGCTGCTGCTCTCCGTCGTCGCCGGACTGCCCCAGCAGCCTGATGCCGTGCTTGCGATGGTGGCCGGTCACCGCGATGAACTCGTCCAGAATCCGGCCCTTGTCCTGCTTGGATGAAGCTCGGTAACGGTCTCGGATCGTCGCCAGCAATTCCTGTTTTGCCATCTTGCTGATGCCTCCTCCCACGCGATTGCCTCCCCGATTTTGGGTAACATTTTATTTGAGGCAACCAATCGCGTTGGGTAACGGTTTTGTTGAGGCAATGCGCGGTTGGCGTCAATCAGTTTTGCCGGTTCACCTCCTTGGCCTGGACGCGTTGCTGGGCAGCGTTGGTCCGGTAGCTGGGGACGTCAAACTCCAGGATGACGGAGTGGTGCACGACCCGGTCAATCGCCGCGGCGGTGGCCATTGGGTTGGCAAAGATGCGCTCCCACTCTGAGAAGACCAGGTTTGACGTGATGCCCAACGACCGGCGCTCGTAGCGTTCGGCGATGAGGGTGAAGAGGACCTCGGACTCCTCGGCGTCTTGGGGCAGGTAGCCCAGGTCGTCGAGGAGCAGGAAGTCGAAGTTGTCCAGCTTGCGCAGCTGGCGGGGCAGGTCCAGATCGCGCTTGGCGGCGAGGAGTTCCTGCACCAGGCGGTAGGCCGGTGCGAAAAGGACGGAGTGGCCGGCTTCCACCAGGCGGTGGCCCAGGGCGCACCGGGCGTGGGTCTTGCCGGTGCCGGGCAGCCCGAAGGCCAGCACGTTGACGCCGCGCTCCACAAAGCTGCCCTGGGCCAGCTGGTCCAGTTGCTGCCGCAGCGCCAGGGGGACTCGGTCGTGCTCGAAGGTTTCCCAGGTCTTGCCCGAGGGCAGCCGGGACTCCCGGCGCAGCCGGTTGATGCGCCGGTGGCGGCGATCCTCAGCTTCCTGTTCCAGTACCTCCAGGAAAGTTGCCAGGGCATCGCCGTGTCCAGCGGCGGTGAAACGAGCCACCGACTGGGCGCCCACCGTGGGCAGCTTGAATTGGCCGCACAACTGGCCGATGCAGTCCTGCATCACGCTGGTGTCCGTCATGCGCACACCCCCGCCGCCGCCAGGCTGACCGTGAGCAGGCGGTCGTAGATTTTCAGGTCCGGCTTCCCAGACCAGACCAGCACCGGAGCTTCGGGCACCTTGGGCTCGGCCAGGTCCCGCACCTCCGCGTAGTCGAAGGACTCACCCGCCTCCAGCAGCAACGACAGCGCGCTGTCCACCGTGGCTTCCATGGTGGTCGCCGCCAGGTGCAGGATCCGCACGTACTCCACGTCGGCACGCTCCCCACGCCACTGCCGCAGCGCGTCGTAGGTCAGCCGGAAGTGCCTGGTGGGAAACAGCTGCTCCCGGAAGCGGTAGCGGGCGAAGGCTCCGGGCTTGCGCACCAATGAGCCGATGACGTGGCGGTAATTGACGTTGGCTTCCCCCTCGCCACGCACCCGTTCCATCCGTTCCACCAGGTGGCCCTTGTAGTACACTTCCGCCCAGTCGGCGTACAGACGGATCTGCACCTCCTTGCCGATGAGGCGGGAGGGCACGCTGTAGCTATGTCCCGCTACCTGGATGGTGCACCACTTGCGCACCTTGGACTGGTAGTTGACGTATTCCGGCACCGGGGCTGGGGGCAGGGAGCCCAGGCAAAGCAACTCCTGCTCCAGCTTCCCCTGTACCAGGCGATTGCGTCTCTCCACCATCTGCCGGACGAAGCTGGTGTAGTCGTCGACAGTGTCGAAATCGCGACTGCCCCGCAGGATGAGGGCCTGGTCGATGGCGTCCTTCAAGCGGTAGTGGGCGTGCTCGGCGACGCCGTTTTCATGGCTCTGGCCGCGATTGATGCGGGTGGAGCGGAGGCCATAGTGGTCCAGCAGGGCGGCGTAATTGTCGTTAAGAGCGCGGCCGCGGCTGCTGCGCAATTCGTGAGTGGCAGCCGCGGTATTGTCGCTGCGCACCACCTCTGGAACGCCGCCCAGGGTCCAGAGGGCATTCTGCAATCCCTGCTGCAACGCCAGGAAGGTCTCGCCGGCGGCGACCTCGGCGTAGCGCCATCCCGAGTGGCTGAGTATCAGCTGGAACAGCAGGTGGGGGTAGGACTGGCCGGCGATGGTCACCTTGAGTTCCCCGCAGTGGGTGAAGTCGAACTGGGCCTCCCGTCCCGGCGGATGCACCTGGGGGAAGTACACCTCCTGATCCGGACCATGCAGCGCCCGCCTCCTGAGCCTGTCGAAGGGCCTGTAATCGTCGTTGCAGCGTCCGCAGCTGGGATGCGCTGAACCGCCCGGGATGCTGCTCGGCCTCCTGAGCTTGTCGAAGGGCAGTCGATAATTGTCGTTGCCTTCAGCTTGCCCGTCGGATCATTCCGCAGCAGCGGCTCAATCTCATCCTCCCACACCCCGTCGAAGGGATCCGGCCGAGTGCGCCACCGATGCTCCGGTTTCGCCTGCGACGGCAATGGCCCACTCTGCCACTTGCGCGCTGAACGCACGCTCATCCCAGCCTTGGCCGCTGCCGTTTCCTGTGTCTTGCCTTCCATACGTTTCTGCCTCAATAGCCTGGTTTGTCGGTCTGTAATCAACGGTACCTCCGTACCGAATGATTACCCCATATCGACCGGCAAAAATAGTCGTCGCTACCGGCAGGACTAATTGTCGTCTATCACTTGTGCCCTCATCTGGTACCGTCGTCAACGCCGCCTAGCTATTTTGAGATAGTTACTTAGTGGGCTTCGGCACCGATGCCAGGAGTGATTGCTTTGCTTTCGGTGAGGTCAAAACTTCGCGCGAAGCGAAGTATCCTCCCAATCTCATCTATGGACGCACCGGACTGAAGCGGCAGTTGGTAGACCTGCGCGACCGGCAATGTATCAGGGACAGATTGATGAAATACTTGGGGCACCGAGCGGAATCTGCTCCTTGGCGTGCTCGTTATCAGGCAGCCAGCCAGCGGTTTCTCACCAATAGCTCAGACATTCAGATATACGGAGTCCTTATCCGGGACGTTGCTCCCCACGAAAACGATTTGCGCGCTCGGGTTGAAGGACTCGGCAAAGGTTGCCCACAAGGCACTCTGGTAGAGTTGCTGGCGATATATTTGCCGACGAGCAGTATCGAAGGGATCGGCGACCTTTCCAACGCAAAACGGAAAGGAGGCGCACCATGAGCTTCTCCGCCGCATCATTGGAAAATCTGAAGTCACACTGGGCAGTGGGAGCCATCGGCGAGAGCGACCTCGCCCGATCGTTCGAATTGGTCAACCAACGGCTGGCTCAGAGTGCCGTAGGTAAACAGATCAACTTTAAGTTCCCTCACCATGCCGAAGACGACCGCCTACTGGAACGAACTGCTCTGGCGTATGAACTGGCGGCGATCGAGGGAGGCGATGAATTGAGCCGTCCGGCGGGTGAAAATGATGCGTTGCGCGAGCAGGCGGCCGCCGCTGCCTACCGTGCTTTTGATATTCGGCGCCTTGCGCAAGCCCCTGCGGACACCCATGACCGCCTATTTTTTGTCCTACATTTGTCAGGGTTGGCCTACTGCGGCGACCGCGGGTCTGATCTGCGCCGCTGGTACAAGGACAACACTGACGCCCTGACATCCCCGAGCGTCGCCGATGTCCAGTGGGATCAGAGGCTGCTTTATCGGTTGTTCGAATGTTGGATCCGCTTGTTCAGAAAGGATGGCTGGGACGACTTGGATCGGATCCGTGAAATAATCGCCGGGTTACGTAACGACCAAAGGATCCATGAGGAGCAACGACTTCAGACCGAATCGCAGGCCGAGGCCCGCGCGATCGCCCTAAGACTCGTCGCGTTGTACCACTGGGCCAAGGCAACCGAAATTCTCTCGATTTACATGCTGCAAGGAGAGCCGGGCAACCCGTTCGGTCAAATGGATCAGCACTTTGAAGCCGGCATCAAGGTTGCGTCCGCATCCGGGGATCCGCAACACGAGGTAATTTTGCGCTGGCTCCACACTGCCGGTCGTATCATGCTAACGAACTCGCTTTGGTGGGCGACCCGCGGCGGCAATTCCTTGACCGCGGAGTTCGTTCGAACCCTGACCAAGCGCGAGAATCGGTCGATGTTCGAACTCTTGCCGCCACAGAGCGTGGCTTTGCTGGAGCAAGGTCTTCTTGATCAAGCCAAGACCGCGATAGTCATCGATATGCCTACCTCGGGCGGCAAAACGCTTCTCGCACAGTTTCGCATCTTGCAGGCCTTGAACCAGTTCGGCGTCGACAAAGGTTGGGTCGCGTACGTCGCTCCTACGCGCGCTCTGTGCGCCCAACTCACCCGGCGGCTGCGGCAGGATTTCGATCCCATTGGCGTGAAGGTGGAACAACTGACTGCCGCGGTGGACGTGGACGCCTTCGAAGAAGAACTACTGACCAACCAGGAGCGGCCTTTTGATGTCCTGATTGCCACGCCGGAGAAACTCTCCTTGGTCATCCGAAACAAGAGAATTGACCGTCCCATGGCTCTGATCGTCCTAGACGAAGCGCATAACTTGGAGACCAAAGGCCGCGGGCTGCGGATTGAGCTTTTACTCGCTACTGTAAAACGTGATTGCCCACAGGCTAATTTCCTGCTGCTCATGCCGTATGTGGAGGAGTCGGAATCGATTGCGCGTTGGTTGGCGAACGACATAAACGCCGGTCAATCCATCAGCCTTGGCACCACCCCATGGAAACCCAATGAAAGGATCATCGGCCTCTATCGCGCAGCCGAGGATAATAGTGTTCGCGGTGGTTGGCACTTGGAATTCGAGACCTTGACCGCCACTGACAAGGCTATGCATTTGCACGGCATTCACCGGGTAGGCGAAGTCAAGCCCATTAACGTCCCGAAAAGCAAAGTCCTGGCCAAAGGTGAGCAGATCGGTCTTGGGCTACAGACCGCCGCCATTGGGCGCGTAATGTCCGCCAAAGGAACCAGTATCGCGGTCGCAAACAACATCAGAACTGTTTGGACCATGGCTCGGAACGCGATGGAAAGCCTACCAGCATTTGGGGCGGTCCCTCGCGACGTCGTATTGGTGCAAGATTTCCTTCGAACAGAGGTCAGTCCCAACTTTGAGCTTGTAAATATGTTGGGACATGGCGTAGGGGTGCATCACGCTGGATTATCAGAAGAAACAAGGTCATTGATGGAATGGTTAGCGGAATCCGGATGCCTCCGGGTTCTGTGCGCTACTTCGACGATAGCTCAGGGCCTTAATTTCCCTGTTTCTTCGGTGTTTTTGGCTACTCGCACGGTGTTTCAAGACGGGGCGTCATTGGAGATATCCCCACGCGAGTTCTGGAATTTGGTGGGCCGGGCCGGCAGAATTGGCCAAGATAGTGTGGGTGTAGTTGGACTCGCAGAGGGCTCGAACCGCCATGCTTCGCTTTCGTGCGTAAGCCGAAGCACGGGAGCCCTAGTGTCCAGGCTTGTGACACTTCTTGACGAACTTGGGGAACAAGGCAGGCTCGCCAATTTATCAGAAGTCCTGTGGCAAGATCAGTGGGAGGATTTTCGTTGCTATATCGCCCATCTTTGGGTGGAGAAGAAAAACCTGGATGCGGTGTTGGCAGAATCGGAACAACTGATGCGCCAAACTTATGGGTACACCACGCTCCGCAACGACCCGGCTGAGCAGCACAAAGCGGAGGCGCTTCTATCAGCAACGCAGTCATACGCGCGAGATTTGGCGAGGATGAGGCCCGGGACGGCAGAACTGGCCGATTCCACTGGGTTTTCTCCTGAAGGCGTCAACAGAGCTATTGGTGAGATGCGGAGGCTGGAGGGAAATCTCACGCCTTCGGACTGGGCGCCGGAGAGCCTGTTCGGCGATGGCGGCAAGTTAGCCGACCTATTCGGGGTCATGCTCAAAGTTCCGCAGCTCAGACAGCAACTTGAGGAGCTCGGCGGCAGCGGGTTCGACCAGAGCCGTATCTCAGACATCACCCGCGATTGGGTAAATGGGAGGGGCTTGGATGACATCGCGAGAGACTATTTTCGCAACGATAACGAGACTCTGGCGTTGACCAACGCGTGCCGGGCAATTTATCGCACTATCGTCAACAACGGCACGTGGGGAGTGTCAGCGTTGAGCCGCATTTCTGGAATCGACTTCGATTCCCTCCCGGAACGGGAGCGTCGTCGTATCAATGCGCTCCCAGCCATGGTATACCACGGCGTGCGTTCCGAGGACGCTGTATTGATGCGCATGAACTCGGCGCCTCGAAGCGCGGCTGAATCACGGGGTGCCCTCTACCGTGATTTCACCGGCGATGATGCGAATCGTTATTCGGTCGACAAAGCTCGGGACTTCCTAAGCCCCAATCCACCGATAAGATGAGCGTGTCGGCGTGATGAAGGGATGAGAAAGTGCTCCCGGCTTCTGGGATAATGGTTTTTGAAACAGAAAACCGACCCGAAACAAGGAGCACCCAAAAGATGTTACCACTTGAGCACCCCGACCGCATCGACGTTGCCTTCGACGATCATCGCCTGGTGGCCAATGCTGGGCTGATCCTTCCGGTCACTTTGGCCCATCATCTGGGACTGGGCGAGCTGGTGGACAACAATGTTGACCTGGGAGATGCGCCAGGTCGGGCGAATGCGGGAGACAAGTTCCTGACCTTGGTGGCCTCGGCATTGGCCGGTGGCGACTGCATCGACGACGCCGACGCGCTGCGCGCTGGGGGAACCGAGCAGGTGCTGGGGTGTGTGATCAAGGCGCCATCCACCCTGGGGACCTTCCTGCGCAGTTTCCGGTGGGGCCACGTCCGCCAACTGGATCGGGTCAGCCGGGAGCTGCTGGCCCGGGCCTGGTCGGCTGGGGCCGGACCCGGCGACGGGCCGTTGACCATCGACCTGGACTCCACCATCTGCGAGACATACGGTCTGGCCAAGGAGGGGGCGCGCGACCACGGCTACACCGGCCAGCGAGGCTATCACCCGCTGCTGGCCATTGCCGCCGGCACCGGCGACGTGCTGATGGCTCGGCTGCGCAAGGGCCGCGCCAACACCGTTCGGGGCGCCGCCCACTTTCTACGCGAGACGGTGGGACGGGTACGCTACGGCGGGGCCAGGGGACAACTCACGGTGCGGGCTGACAGCGGCTTCTACACCCACGCCATCGTCGCCGTCTGCCGCAAGATGGATGTCCGCTACTCCATCACCATCCGCCAGCAAGCCCGCCTGCGGAATATCATCGAGGCCATACCCGAGACTGACTGGACGCCGATTCCCTACTGGATGGACGGCGCCGCCGACGTGGCGGAGACCACCTACGTCCCCTTCCAGGATGAGCCCGACGCCGCACCGGTGCGGCTCATCGTCCGGCGGGTGCAGCCCACGCCCGGCTCCCAGCTGGCCCTCTTCGCCAGCTACCGCTATCACGGCTGCATCACCGACCGAGACGGGGACACCCTGGAACTGGAGGCCGACCATCGCCGCCACGCCGAGATCGAGAACGCCATCCGAGACCTCAAGTACGGCGTCGGGCTCAAACCATCTCCCCTCAGGCCGCTTCGCCGCCAACGGCGCCTGGCTGGCGGTGCAGGTGATGGCCCACAACCTGGCCCGCTGGACCGCGCGCATCGGTCTGGGTGAGCAACTGGTAACCACCAAGACCCTCCGACGACGCTTCTTCTCCCTCGCCGGACGGCTCACCCGCTCGGCGCGCCGCCTCACTTTGCATCTGCCCCAGCGCTGGCCCTGGGAAAACCAGTTCAGTCGCGCCTTGGCTCGATTGCGAGCAATTCCACTCCCAGCCTGACGGCGGCCGTCTGCCACTGACCCGCCATCCGGCCATCTGACCGTTCCCGCCAACTCGCGCCAACCCAGCCCGCGAAGGGCACTCCTTGCCCACCGCATCTCGAATTACGCCCGCCATGGCCACTGCGGGCCGCCATCATCGTGTCTGGGTGCCTACTTCACACCGCCCTCATCCCCATCTATTGGAACCTGGCCTGGCCTGTTCGCCCTCCCTTGCCCATCAACCCTGGTGTCAACTCCAGCGTACATCGCTTCGGTGGATTCGGGGTAAAGCAGCTCGGTTCAGAAGAATGGGATCGCGTACGGCCGGCTGATGCGGCTTTGTCCGGCAGGGCATACAAGAGTGTTTGGGAAATCCTGTCGGGCGAAGGCCCCGGACCGTAAACGCCCCCGTACCAAGGTCGATAGGTCATTGACCCGGCCTCAGCCCCACTCCACCGAAAAGATGAGTGTCGCGGTGTGCTGAAGGGGTAAGAAAGTGCCCCTGGTTTCGGGTGGGGTTTGTCTTTCCAAAACCATTGTCCCAGAAGCACAGGAGCGCTCTCTTGCTCATCCACCCTGCCGCGACACGCCGTCTACGGTGGATTGGGGGTAAGGCCACGATGCGGCCGTCGTCGCGGATCCCGTACTTGTTCTCCATTTTCCGCTTCCATGGGCGTTACGAGGTCATGATACGAAGAACGCACCGGAACGGTATTCGTCCTGGTGCGTTCGTTGCAGCAGGTGTGGCTGGCAGGTGCGCCGTTATGTGTTGGTTAGTTGACCCGCTGCCGTAGTCGGACATCCCTTCCGGGGGGGGGTGCCTGAAACGACGCCGTCGTCCATCTGCGTGGCTCTACGGCGGAAATTTTGGACGTGTCGTGAGGGTCGGGTCGCGGCGTACGTCTGCTGCCTCTATTGATCAGCGGTGAGTTTGGCCTTCACTCTGCTGCGCAGTTCGTACTGGCGGTGTTTGAGTACGCAGTCAGCACAGCGGATCTGGCCTGCAAGGCTTGGTTTGGCGCATTGGACGCAGAGGCCGAGTGATTTGCGCTCCGCACGCAATTGCGCTTGATACTGTGCAGCCTTCTGATTGTACGTTTTGCTGCGCACTCTCTTGGGTGTGCGGCTTGCTCCTTTGTCTTTTGCGGCAATTTCTTTCCGAATCTGCTCTATTAATTCTGCATCGTCGAACCGGGGGCGGGGTTTTATGCCTTTCGCCCTTCGTCGTTTTCCCGAGTTCTGCCGGTGCCATGCTCGATGTTTCTCGGCGCACTCGTGGCAACGAGTTTGCCCCTGTATTGCTGGTTGGCCGCAGTGGCACAGACGCTGTTCCTTGCGCGCCTGCCGTTTTCCGGCGGCGTTGCCTTTGCGCGTTGACGGCTGCGGGTTCGTGTTGGGATGTGTTGGTTTTGGTGCTCGAGCGGAATTTTGCTGGCCCGTCCGAGTTGATTTCCGGCGTCGGGTGGATTTCGTCCGTTTGATCCCTCGTTTCCGTTCGGGCAGGTGGAAATGCGCTTCGAAAATATGTCTTTTGGGGAGATTTATCCCGACATGCTCACTACAAAAAGTCGGCCGCCGCGTTGGTCGGAGGTGGCCGGCGGCACCGTTGGTCAGCGACAGTTCCATTGTGCCGGCGCGTGACGCTTCCGCGCCACGGCCGGGTATCATCATTTGGCGGCTGTATGAATCCTGCGTCGTAACGCGAGGGCGATTGCCGCGACGGGCTGTTCGGCACAGCAGTCAGGCGAAGTGTTGCAACTGGGCAGGCGCAGCAGAATGCCGTGAACTTCCGCAGGGAACGGCCCGTGGGCGCGTGTTCGAACCTCCAGCCCTTTTGCCGCTATAGGGCGTTCCGGGGCCGGTTACGAGCAATTCCGGCGGTTCATGCGGTTTCAATGCTTTGCAGGCGGAGCGTCTACCGGCTTCGCTATCGCGGGTCCGGTTCAGTTTACTCCGGTAGTTGGAACTTGCAGTGCTCCTCGTTTTCGAGTGCGTCCAGCGGACACTGCCCGCCGTCGGCGTTCCGGTAGCGGCATCGGATGCGTGGCTTTTCTACTACTGCCGGGATCGTCGTTCTCCTCGGACTCGTTCGCGGACAGTCTGCCACCCCAGTGCCGCTATGGCTTCGACGGTAGGCCGGTATGTTGCGTCGCAACAATGCCGGGCGAAGTGCCAGGGAATCTCGACGCTCTCGCCCCCAGTTGTTTGTAAGACCATCTCGTAAGGGTTGGGCAATTCCAGGCCGGATATTCCCTCGCGTGTTTTTACGTCGGGAACTTCGGCGTATGGTACGAGGCCCTTGACCCCATCTGCGAAGCCCAACTCGATTCCATCATTCAGCAGGGTAGCGGTAATCATCATCGGGTTGGCGTTTTTCACCAGAACCATGTCCAGCGGCTACCTCCTGTGAATGGCGTCCCACGTCGCCTTAATCTCCGCTACGTGTCTAGCGTACGCCTACATGATGTCCCGGAAGTTACCTGGGGGCGGCTGATCCATGTAGGCACCGCCGTTCGACTCTATCCGGCAAACGTCTTCATTGCCGACCCAAACATGCACGTGGGGAGGTTCGAAAGCGTTTACCCTGATGTTTACCACGAAGTGAAACTTCCCCTTTACCGCCACGGTCGGCATTCCACATTCCCCGGAGCGCCGGCCTTCGCGATGCCGCCGCAGTGCATATGGCGTATCATTCTACGATACACAGCGGAAAGTCCCAGAGGCTTCGGCAGTCGCAGGAAGCACCACCCTTGCCGCTCCCCGATGAGATCCGGCTAACAACGAATCCAGCAGCCGTCGGCGACGAAGAGACAGAGAAAAACTGGCTGGTGGAAGCAGGAACGGTAACCCACTTTCAAGGCCACGCGCAAACTCGTGGTAGCGACTGCGCTAGCCGGGCCGCTGTCCGCAACAGGAACGGTAAATCCCCTAGGAGTCTGTCTGAGAATTAGTTTTCAGAGACGAATAGCGATATGCTCTGGCATAATTCTTGCATAATAGTCTCATGTATATGTAATATCGTAATAATAACTCTAATCGAGACGATTATCGTTTAGAACATTGTTTCTCAGACAGACTCCTAGAAAAATATCCGGACACGGGTGAATCCGGCCGATACCATCGGGAAGACCGGGGACAACAAAGTGAGACTTAGGAAACTGGCCTATGAACTCCCCGAAGAGGACCAGAACAGCTTGAACACCATCCAGGGATGGAAGACCAGTGGGAAGGTGCATTCATCGACTCGGTGGCAGACGACGCGTATATTGGATCCCGCGTATGCTGGGACTTAGTTTGCCGTCTTGAAGGAGGCGGTGGATAGACTCCAACTCACTGCTCCGGAGAGTCTTCATACCCGTATCGCTCTGGAAATGCGACCAGCTTGGTAAGCCGCTTCGTCCCGTACCTGTTGTTCGGGTTTTCAAGCCGAGAGCGAAGCAGGTCGACGACCTCAACGGGCGTACGCTCGGTGTAATACACGCTGACGACAGCCTCGTTCGGCACCCGAAGCAAATTTATCGGCAGGCGACGGCGGTCTTCAAAGCCTGTCCCGATGGTTTCGTTTAGCTCAACAATGAGCCGCCATTCCTGTTCATAGGTCCAGTGGTCGCTTTTGAGGGACATGACAGCGTTCAAAGCCCCTTTATGAACCTCCAACAATTCATAACTCTCGATCACTGCCATCTCCTCAATGTACCTGACCGGACGTAAACACTCCTCCTGCCTTCTGAGAACCTTCAGTCCTTCCGTGTCATAACCAACGACGAACCCCGAACCGTCAAGGGTGTAGTGACTCCACAGTAATGGATGCCGGGGGTCAATAGTAAAGGAGACGATCCCAAACCGCTGGGACAACTGCTGGGTCAACAAATCCCGGAGGTAAAGACTTCCGTGCTGCTCTTTGGCCCGAGCGACATCAACAGCCGTCACCGGAGTTGTGCCGGGAATGCTGCTCAGAGCATCCGCAAATTCTTGGTTGCGTCGCAACTCGTCCCAGCCGAAGTCAATGAACGCGGCTCTCACCGCACATTCGAAAGGATCGTTCAACGCCGCGGGCTGAGTCGCACGTAAAGTTCCATCCCCGACTTCGGGCAAGCAGGTTAGAACTCGCTCCGCAGTCATGTACTTGTGAAGAACTTTCATTCAGGCAACCACCTCCGATAGCAGGGGAAATAATTCTTGGAACAGGGGGAACGGGACAAACGGATTGGTCCGACGTGGGCGATGTTCCCGCCGGTTCCGAGACCGTGTTCATGCGGTGAACAACCGGCTGGAGCATCCGGGCGTTTACCGGGTCGAGCTTTTCGCGGATGAACCGGAGATTTGCGAGAATGGGTAGGACGTGTGATAGACGACAATTTCTACCGTGTTCCAGGCGAGGTGCAGCTGTTTGGTCGGAGCTGCAGGACGCCATGGATTTCCGTCGGGAACGGCCCCCGGGCGCGTTTTATAGCCTCTGGGGCTCTTACCCTCCTGACCGGTCTACGGCATCGGTGCCAAGTGGATGTTCCTTACAGTTACCACGGGAACGGATGTAGTGCCGGGGGTGGTTTTGTCGTTAAACCCGAATCCACCGAAGCAAGACGTCCGTGTCGTTGACACCATGGATGATGGGTAAGGGAAGGCGAACGGGGTAGGCCCGATTCCAATAGATGGGGATGAGGGCGGCGTGAGGTAGGCACACGGACACGATGATGGTGGCCCGCCGGGGCTATGGCGGACATAATCGATAAGCGGTGGGCAAGGAGTGCCCTGCGCGGACTGGGTTGGCGCGAGTTGGTGGGGACGTTCAGTTGGCCGGATAGCGGGTCAGCGGGCTGGTTGCCGCCGTCAGGCAGGAGATGGCAGGGCTCGCAATCGAGCGAGGGCGCGACTGAACTGGTTTTCCCAGGGCCAGCGCTGGGGCAGATGCAAAGTGAGGCGGCGCGCCGAACGGGTGAGCCGTCCGGCGAGGGAGAAGAAGCGTCGTCGCAGGGTTTTGGTGGTTACCAGTTGCTGGCCCAGACCGATGCGCGCCGTCCAGCGTGCCAGGTTGTGGGCGATCACCTGGACGGCCAGCCAGGCGGCGTTGGCGGCGAAGCGCCCCGAGGGGAGATGGTTCAACCCCACGCCGTACTTGAGGTCGCGAATGGCATTCTCGATCTCGGCGTGGCGGCGATGGTCGGCCTCCAGTTCCAGGGTTTCCCCGTCCCGGTCGGTGATGAAGCCGTGATAGCGGTAGGCGGCGAAGAGGGCCAACTGGGTACCGGGCGTTGGCTTCACCCTCCGGACGATGAGCCGCACCGGCGCGGCGTCAGGCTCACTCTGGAAAGGGGTGTAGGTGGTCTCGGCCACGTCGGCGGCGCCGTCCATCCAGTAGGGAATCGGCGTCCAGTCCTCCTCGGGTATCGCCTCGATGATATTGCGCAGGCGGGCGTGCTGGCGGATGGTGATGGAGAAGCGGACATCCATTGCGCGGCAGACCGCGACCAGGGCGTGGGCATAGAAGCCGCTGTCGGCCCGCACCGTGAGTTGTCCGGTGGCCCCGGCGTAACGCACCCGCCCCACCGTCTCACGCAGGAAGTGGGCGGCGCCCCGAGCGGTGTTGGCGCGGCCCGCGCGCAGCCGAGACATCAGCACGTCGCCGGTTCCGGCGGCGATGGCCAGCAGCGGGTGATAGCCTCGCTGGCCGGTGTAGCTGTGGTGGCGCGCCCCTTCCTTGGCCAGACCGTATGTCTCGCAGATGGTGGAGTCCAGGTCGATGGTCAACGGCGCGTCGCCCGGTCCCGCCCCAGCCGACCAGGCCCGGGCCAGCAGCTCCCGGCTCACCCCGATCCAACTGGCGGACGTGGCCCCACCGGAAGCTGCGCAGGAAGGTCCCCAGGGTGGATGGTGCCTTGACCACGCAGCCGATGGCGCTGGCCGTCCCGCCGGTGCGCAACACGTCGGCGTCGTCGATGCAGTCGCCGCCAGCGAGCGCTGACGCCACCAGGGTCACAATCTTGTCGCCCGTGTTCGCCCGACCCGGGGCATTGCCCAGGTCGAGGCGCTGCTGGACCAGTTGGGGCAGACCCAGGTGCTGGGCCAACGTGGCGGGTAGGATCAGCCCAGCATTGTTGACCAGGCGGTGGTCATCGAAGGCGATGTGGATGCCGTCGGGGGAACTGCGTGGCAGCATCTTGTATCCTGACTTTGGCCCGCGACAATAGCTCATATGTGGCGGTCCGGAGCGCGGCAGACCGGTAGCATCTGGGTCATGGTAGACCGTTCAATAGCAGGGGTCGCCGCGTTCCCTAACAGTAGAACCCGTACAGTTGCCTGGGCCAATCGAGCCCGCATCGTGCAAGGAAGGGTCAGCACTGAAACAGGAGGTAAGGAGGTAAGATGGAAGGAGAACCGAGGTTCGTAGGCATTGATGTCTCAAAGGCGCAGTTGGACGTTGCGGTCCGGCCTACGGGGAAGCGATGGGTCCTGCCCTACGATGAGACCGGAATTGAGGGACTGATCCCCCAGATAGTGGACCTGGAGCCTGCCTTGGTGTTGCTGGAGGCTACGGGCGGCTTGGAGCTGCCCTTGGTGGCCGCCCTGGCCGCTGCGGCACTGCCGGTGGTGGTGGTCAACCCACGCCAGGTCAGGGACTTCGCCAAGGCCACCGGAACGCTGGCCAAGACCGACACTCTGGACGCGGGGGTCCTGGCCCATTTCGCCGACGCCGTCCGTCCTGAGGTGCGCCCCCTCAAGGACGCCGAGACCCAGGTCCTCAACTCGCTGACTGCCCGCAGGCACCAGGTGATGACTATGCTGGTCTCCGAGAAGAACCGGCTGGGTACCGCCATCGGCGCCGTTAGCTGGACTTTGCACAAAAGCTAGATAAATTATAAGAACAGGGTAAGCTGGGCGGACCCTCCTGGAAAAAGGCCAAGCGATGCTCACCCTGCCCAACGCGATTGTACCCGTACTCCATCCCTTCGCCACGCTGTTTCGCAACCCGACCTGGCTGAAAGCCCAAATCCTGTTAGTCGGCGCGATACTGGCTCCCGGCCAACGCACCGTGGCATCGGCGCTCCGTGTCATGGGACTCAGCGACGACCGCAGCTATGCCCGTTATCATCAAGTGCTCAATCGGGCGGTGTGGTCGCCCCGTCAGGCGGCACGCATCCTGTTGGGACTGCTAATCCTCCACTTGGATCAAGGCGATGGCCCGTTGATTTTCGGCATCGACGAAACCCTGGAGCGGCGCCGCGGCCCCAAAATCAAATCCCTGGGCATCTACCGCGATGCGGTGCGCTCCAGCCGGTCTCAGGTGGTCAAGGCCAGCGGCCTGCGCTGGATCTCCCTGATGTGGCTGGGCCAGGTCCCCTGGGCGGGACGTTATTGGGCCTTGCCCTTTCTCACCGTGCTGGCGCCCTCGGCACGCTACCACCGGCAGCGCGGACGCCGCCACAAAAAGCTCACCGACTGGGCCCGCCAGATGATCCTGCAACCCCGCTCATGGTGAGCCTGCCGAACCACGCTGGCTGCCGCAGCGCCCCCTGGTGCTGGTGGGTGACCGCAGCTACGCCGTACTGGACCTGCTCCACTGCTGCCAATCGTTGGCGCAACCCGTTATCCTCATCGCCCGCTTGCGCCTGGACGCCGCCCTTTATGAACCGGCGCCAGCACGTCAGCCGGGCCGGAACGGTCGGCCCCCGCTGAAAGGCCGACGGCTGACCGCGCTGAAGGCGCTCCTGGACTTGCCCACCGTGTCATGGGTCGAGGTGTCGGTAGCCTGGTACAACGGCGCGACCCGCACGGTGGAACTCACCTCGCAAACGGCGGTCTGGTACCGCTCGGGCAAGCCGCCCGTGCCCCTGCGCTGGGTCTTGGTTCGGGACCCCCAGGGCGAATTCGCCACACCGGCTCTGCTGTGCACTGACCTGGCCGTGGACCCGGCGCAGATTCTGGAATGGTTTGTGCTGCGCTGGCAACTGGAGGTCACCTTCCAGGAGGTGCGAGCGCATCTGGGCGTGGAGACCCAACGCCAGTGGTCGGATCACGCCATCGCCCGCACCACGCCAATCCTGATGGGCCTATTCTCCTGGACCACCCTGGCGGCTCACTTGATGCAGGAACAACGGCCCATGAGCCATCGCACCGCGGCCTGGTACGCCAAGCCGTCGCCAACTTTTGTGGATGCCATCGCCCTGGTGCGCCGCCACTTGTGGCTGGCGTCCGAGGGTTTTTCACTGTCCAACACAGAACTCGACTTTGTACAAAAGCTAGATGAATTATAAGAACAGGGTAAGCTCGACCAAATCACCAAAAGAGGTCGCGTATGCCCACCCTGCCCGCAGTCATAGTAACCCTGCTGCTGCCCTTTGAGCACCTGTTTGACCCCAGGACCTGGCGCAAAGCCCAACTCCTGGCCATGGGAGCGATCCTGTCTCCCGGCAAACGCACCGTGTCCTCCGCCCTCAACATCCTGGGGATTGGGCAGCACGGCGACTTCGCCATCTATCACCACGTGCTCAACCGCGCCCGATGGTCGCCGCTGCAACTGAGCCGGGTGCTGTTGCTGCTGGTGGCCGGGCGCCTTGGTTCATCCACCGAGCCGTTGGTGTTCGGCATTGACGAGACGGTGGAGCGACGCTGGGGCCGGAAGATTGCGGCCAAGGGGCGGTATCGGGATCCGGTGCGGTCCAAGGACGACCAGGTGGTGATGACCCCCGAATTGCAATGGGTGAGCCTGATGTTGCTGACGCGTATCGGGTGGGCGGGTCGACACTGGGCGCTGCCGTTTTTGACCGCGCTGGTGGTGTCGGCCCGCTACGACCGGCGCAAAGGTCGCCGGCACCAGACGTTCACCGACTACGCCCAGCAGATGCTGGTCTGCCTGCGCCGGTGGCTGCCGGACCGGGACCTGGTGGTGGTGGCCGATGGCGGCTACGCCAAGCGCGAGTTCCTGCGGCATTGCCAGAGTATGTCAAAGCCGATTGTCGTCGTCACCAAACTGCGCAAGGACGCGTCCCGGTACCAGCCCGCGCCACCGCGGCGGCCCGGCCAGATCGGGCGGCCCCGGGTGGTCGGCGCGCGATTGCCCAGTCCCACGGCGGTGCTGGACGATCCCGCTACACAATGGATTCCCTACCGCGCCACCGGTTCCGACGGCAGTACCGCCAGGGTCGAGCTCGCTTCGGGCGTGGCGCTGTGGTACCACGGCGGGCCGCCGCGCCTTCCCCTACGTTGGGTCGTCATCAGATACCTGGAGGAGCGCCGCGGGCCCTATGCTTTGCTATGCACCGACACCGAGGCGGAACCCCTGCGGATACTGCAGTGGTATCTGCTGCGCTGGCAGGTCGAGGTGACCTTTGAGGAGCTGCGGGCTCACCTGGGCATGGAAACCCAGCGCCAGTGGTCGGAACGAGCCATCGCCCGAACCACCCCCGCGCTCTTTGGCCTGTTCAGCGTGGTGACGCTGGCGGCGGATATCCTGATCGAACAGCGTGGCGGCATGGCGCCGCGCACCGCGGCGTGGTATGACAAAACCAGCCCTTCCTTCGCCGACGCCATCGCCCTGGTCAGACGACACCTCTGGGTGCAGCAGGGAACTTTTATGCCGTCCGAGCGCGAGCACGAATCGATAAAAGTCCCGCGCCTCTTGTACCACAGGATGCTCGACACGCTAGCCTATGCCGCTTGATTGTACAAAGCCGAGACGCAGAACTCGACTTTGTACAAAAGCTAGATAAATTATAAGAACAGGGTAAGCTCGACCAAATCACCAAAAGAGGTCGAGTATGCCTACCCTGCCCGCAGTCATAGTAACCCTGCTGCTGCCCTTTGAGCACCTGTTTGACCCCAGGACCTGGCGCAAAGCCCAACTCCTGGCCATGGGAGCGATCCTGTCTCCCGGCAAACGCACCGTGTCCTCCGCCCTCAACATCCTGGGGATTGGGCAGCACGGCGACTTCGCCATCTATCACCACGTGCTCAACCGTGCCCGATGGTCGCCGCTGCAACTGAGCCGGGTGCTGTTGCTGCTGGTGGCCGGGCGCCTTGGTTCATCCACCGAGCCGTTGGTGTTCGGCATTGACGAGACGGTGGAACGACGCTGGGGCCGGAAGATTGCGGCCAAGGGACGGTATCGGGATCCGGTGCGGTCCAAGGACGACCAGGTGGTGATGACCCCCGGACTGCAATGGGTGAGCCTGATGTTGCTGACGCGTATCGGGTGGGCGGGTCGACACTGGGCACTGCCGTTTTTGACCGCGCTGGTGGTGTCGGCCCGCTATGACCGGCGCAAAGGTCGCCGGCACAAGACGGTCACCGACTACGCCCAGCAGATGCTGGTCTGCCTGCGCCGGTGGCTGCCGGACCGGGACCTGGTGGTGGTGGCCGATGGCGGCTACGCCAAGCGCGAGTTCCTGCGGCATTGCCAGAGTATGTCAAAGCCGATTGTCGTCGTCACCAAACTGCGCAAGGACGCATCCCGGTACCAGCCCGCGCCACCGCGGCGGCCCGGCCAGATCGGGCGGCCCCGGGTGGTCGGCGCGCGATTGCCCAGTCCCACGGCGGTGCTGGACGATCCCGCTACACAATGGATTCCCTACCGCGCCACCGGTTCCGACGGCAGTACCGCCAGGGTCGAGCTCGCTTCGGGCGTAGCGCTGTGGTACCACGGCGGGCCGCCGCGCCTTCCCATACGTTGGGTCGTCATCAGATACCTGGAGGAGCGCCGCGGGCCCTATGCTTTGCTATGCACCGACACCGAGGCGGAACCCCTGCGGATACTGCAGTGGTATCTGCTGCGCTGGCAGGTCGAGGTGACCTTTGAGGAGCTGCGGGCTCACCTGGGCGTGGAAACCCAGCGCCAGTGGTCGGAACGAGCCATCGCCCGAACCACCCCCGCGCTCTTTGGCCTGTTCAGCGTGGTGACGCTGGCAGCGGATATCCTGATCGAACAGCGTGGCGGCATGGCGCCGCGCACCGCGGCGTGGTATGACAAAACCAGCCCTTCCTTCGCCGACGCCATCGCCCTGGTCAGACGACACCTCTGGGTGCAGCAGGGAACTTTTATGCCGTCCGAGCGCGAGCACGAATCGATAAAAGTCCCGCGCCTCTTGTACCACAGGATGCTCGACACGCTAGCCTATGCCGCTTGATTGTACAAAGCCGAGACGCAGAACCGGATATATGGAAAGTCCCGGCTGCCCAGTACTACCGACTTGTAGATTCACTCGCCTACGCGGCTTGAAATGTGCAAAGCCTAGGTTAGTCCCCGCATTGAAGCCCACATCGCGTGGTTGGAACAAGAGTTGAGCGACTTGGATAAGGGGCTACGTCAGACTTTGCGCCAGAGTCCAGTGTGGCGTGAGAAGGATGACCTGCTCCGCACGGTTCCCGGCGTGGGCCCGCAGCTATCGCTGACCTTGCTGGCGCATCTGCCGGAATTGGGCACGCTGGATCGCAAGCAGATTGCTGCCCTAGTCGGCGTGGCTCCCTACAACCGCGACAGCGGCACCCGGCGGGGCAAACGCGCCGTCTGGGGCGGACGCTCCCGGGTGCGGGCCGTCCTCTACATGGGAGCGTTGGTAGCCAGCCGCCACAACCCTGCTATCCGGGACTTCTACCAGAGGCTGCTGGCAGCTGGTAAGCCGAAAAAGGTGGCGCTGATCGCGTCCATGCGCAAACTGCTGGTTACGCTCAACGCCATGCTCAAACATGGCTACCCTTGGCGCGATATGACTCAGCCAGTCGTCGCTCATGCCTGTTGACTTTCAAGATAGTTGCTATTGGGTGCTCCTAGTCTGGGGTTGTTTTTCTGTCTCTAAAACCATTATCCCAGATCCACCGGAGCACTTTCTTACCCATTCCACCCGCCGCCACACTTATCTTGTCGGTGGATTGGGGTTAAAGCGTTCACAACAACGTCCGCGATTCCGGCAAACACGAAGCGTTCCGCTCCGCAGGCGATGCGCCGATTGATCTCCTCAACCGCATATTGCGAACCCGAAAGGAACGTGAGGTCTGACCGGCCAATCCAACTGGCGTGCAGTGCTGCATTGGGGGAGAAAGGGAAGTTGATCTCCCCGTCCGGGTGCATCAGACCTGAGGTCTCGGTGAACCACACTGGGTTGTCCCCTGTTACGAAGGCACGCGCACCGTCCGAATACATAACTCTCCAAGCAGGGCAATCAGGGCAATCGCGTTATAGATTGGTAGACTTGGCCAGGCATGCGAGTCCAGTGATATGAAGGGGAGAGGGGAGGAGTGATGAGAGAGGGGAAGGGCGCGTCCATTATGGATTATTTCGGGACGTTGGAGGACCCCAGGATCGACCGGTGCAAGCGGCACCAGCTGCTGGACATCATTGCCATTGCCATCTGCGCCGTCATCTGCGGCGCCGACTCCTGGGTCTACATCGAATTGTTCGGCAAGAGCAAGCTGGAATGGTTCCAGACCTTCCTGGAACTGCCCCACGGCATCCCGTCCCACGACACCTTCGGCGACGTCTTCTCCCGGCTGGACCCGGAGCAGTTCCAGCAGTGCTTCATGGCCTGGACCCAGGCGGTGTCCGACCTGATCCCCGGGGAAGTGGCGGCCATCGACGGCAAGACGGTACGGCGTTCCCACGACCGCAATGTGGGCAAGCGGGCCATCCACCTGGTCAGCGCCTGGGCCTCGGCCAACACGCTGACCCTGGGGCAGGTGAAGACCGCGGAGAAGTCCAACGAAATCACCGCGATCCCCCAGTTGCTGCCAATGCTGGAACTGAAGGGGTGCATCGTCACCATCGACGCCATGGGCTGCCAGCAGGAGATCGCCCAGGGGATTCTGGACCGGGGAGCCGGCTACGTGCTGGCGCTGAAGGAGAACCAAGGTCAACTGTATGAAGACGTGCGGGACCGGTTCGAGGGAGCGGAGGAGTTCGGCTTCGGGGGAGTGCCCCATGACTACGCCACCACCCTGAACAAAGACCACGGAAGGATAGAACGTCGGGAGTGCTGGACAATCAGCGACCCATCTTGCCTGGAGTACCTGAGCACCGGGCAGGACTGGCCCGGCCTGCGCTCGGTGGTCAAGGTGGTGGGCCGCCGGGAGACGCCGGCAGGGACCACGGTGCAGCCCCGGTACTACATCAGCAGCCTGGATGCCCCGGCGGAGCGACTGCTGAAGGTGGTGCGCACTCACTGGAGCATCGAGAACTCCTTGCACTGGAGCCTGGACGTGACTTTCGGGGAAGACCATTGCCGGATCCGCAAGGACCACGCTCCGCAGAACATGGCCACGCTGCGGCAGGTTTCGCACAATCTGCTCAAGAACGAAACGAGCCTGAAGGTGGGCATCCAGGGGAAACGCCTCCAGGCCGGCTGGAAGGAGGACTACCTGCTAAAAGTCCTACGCAGCTAAACCGCGATTGCCCTGGCAGGGCAATCGCATATTGGGCTAAATATTAGAAATAGGCTAAAGTGAGGGTCATTCGGATGCGGGAGGTGGCAGATGGCAGGTGGGCGTGAAAGGGGCTGGGTGGTAGAACACTTTGCCGGACTGGTGGATCCACGGGCGGAGCGGGCCAAGCGCCACGGTTGCTGGGCATCATCGTCATCACCATCTGCGGGGTGATCTGCGGCGCCGACAACTGGGTGGAGATCGAGGAGTTCGGCAATGCCCGCCTAGAGTGGTTGAGCCGGTTCTTACGGCTGCCCCACGGCATTCCATCCCACGATACTTTTGGGCGGGTGTTCGGCCGGCTGGACCCCGACCAGTTCGGCGCCTGTTTCATGAACTGGGTGCAATCGGTGGCCGAGTTGACCCAGGGAGAGGTGGTGGCCATCGACGGCAAGACCCTGAGGAGATGCCATGACCGGGGGCAAGGCCGGGCCCCGCTGCACCTGGTGAGCGCCTGGGCCGCCCAGAATCACCTGGTGCTGGGCCAAACCCGCACCCAGGCCCATTCCAACGAAATCACCGCCATCCCCCAGAGTAGAGTACCGGGAGGTGGTGTAAAAGCATCGGTGTAGCAAAAAGCTGACCACCGCGTCATCCTTGATCGGAAGTCACAACCCAACCAAGGAGAACGACGGTGGTCAAGCAAAGAATGGATCTTTTGGAATTATTACGCAAGCGTGGTATGGACGGAGACGTGGACTTTCTGCGGGAAGCACTGCGGGTCCTGGTGGACGGCATCATGGACGCCGAGGTTTCCGCCCAGATCGGCGCTGAGCACGGCGAACGCAGCCCGGAGCGGGTCACCTACCGCAATGGGTACCGCAACCGCACCTGGGACACCCGGGTCGGCACCATGGAGTTGCACATTCCCAAGCTGTGGGAAGGCAGCTACTTCCCCAGCCTGCTGGAACCGCGGCGGCGCAGCGAGAAGGCTCTGCTGTCGGTGATCCAGCAGGCCTACGTGGAGGGCGTCTCCACCCGTCGGGTGGACGATCTGATCAAGGCCCTGGGCTGCGACGGCATCTCCAGCAGCCAGGTGTCGCGCATCTGCCAGCAACTGGACGAAGTGGTGGAGAGTTTCCTGGGTCGGCCCCTGGACGGTGGTCCCTACCCCTACGTGTGGCTGGACGGCCTGACGCAGAAGGTTCGGGAGGGCGGTCGCATCGTCAACGTCTGCGTGGTGGTGGCGACGGGGGTCAATGCCGAAGGGCAGCGTGAGATCCTGGGTATGGACGTGGGCGCCAGCGAGGACGGCGCCTTCTGGCTGGCCTTCCTGCGGTCGCTGACCGCTCGGGGCCTCAGCGGGGTGGAGCTGGTAACCTCCGATGCTCACCAGGGGCTGAAGAACGCCATCGCCGCGGTGTTCACTGGGGCCAGCTGGCAGCGCTGCCGCACCCACTTCATGGCCAACCTGCTCACCCGAGTGCCCAAGCGTGCCCAACCCGGTGTGGCCACCATGGTGCGCACCATCTACCAGCAACTGTCTCCCGCCGAGGTCCACGGCCAATTGGACCGAGTGGTGGAACAACTCCGGGAGCCCTTTGCCCAGGTGGCCGAACTGCTGGCGGGATGCCGCGCCGGACATCCTGGCCTTCACGGCCTTCCCAGTGGCCCACTGGCAGAAGCTGTGGTCTAACAACCCGCAGGAACGGCTGAACCGGGAGATAAGGCGCCGGACTGACGTGGTGGGCATTTTCCCCAACCGGCTATCGGCGCGGCGCCTGGTGGGCGCGGTGCTGGCCGAGCAACACGACGAATGGGCCGAAGCCCGCCGCTACCTCACCATCCCCAACGCCGCCGGCAACGAGGCACTGCCGACGCCCAATATGCTGGACGCAGCGGCCTGATCAACATCAAAAGGGATGACGCGCTTTTACACCTATTGACGGGACACTACCCCCCAGAGTTGTTGGCGCTGCTGGAGTTGCGCGGGTGCATCATCACCATTGACGCCATGGGCTGCCAGACCGAGATTGCCCAGCAGATCGTCGACGGCGGCGCCGACTACCTGCTGGCGGTGAAGTCCAACCAGGGGGAACTCTACGGAAACATCCAGGACCTGTTTCAGATGGCCGCTCAGGAAGGCGCCGCTCAGGAAGGCGCCGCTCAGGAAGGCGCCGCTCAGGAAGGCGCCGCTCAGGAAGGTAGCGCTCAGGAAGGTAGCGCTCAGGAAGGAAGTCTTGCCGAAGAACCCGCCTACCATCGACCGGACTACCATCGCCAGGTGGACAAAGGCCACGGACGCCTGGAGACCCGGGAGTGCTGGGTGATCACCGACCCAGCAGAACTGGCCTACGTGGATCCCCACCGGCGCTGGCCGGGACTAAAAAGCGTGGCCAAGGTGTGCTACCGACGGGGCGTCCACCCGCAAGCACCCCGGCAAGCACCTCGGCAAGCACCCCAGGACCCACCCTCGGAGGTCCGTTACTACATCTGCAGCTACCCGCCCAACGCGGCATCCCTACTCCAGGCCAGCCGTCAGCACTGGGGCATCGAGAACAGCCTCCATTGGGTGCTGGACATGGCCTTTGATGAAGACCACTGCCGAGTCAGAACCGGCCACGCCGACCAAAACCTGGCGGTGGTGCGACACTTGACCCTGAACCTGCTCAAACAGGAGCGCACCGCCAAAGTCGGCATCAAGGCCAAACGCAAGAAGGCCGGCTGGGACCACGACTACCTCCTCAAAGTCCTAGCCATCTAATATGCGATTGCCCTGACTCTCCAAGCCATCGAATAGATCATATCAACGTTGTCCTTCAGAATCACCTGTTCCCTCATCAAAGCGTCTGTACGGTTTCCGTGGACAATGTCGTGCTGCCAGTCGTCCAGCAGACTGGAGAACTCCGCCTCGTCCATGCCGGAGGGGATATTTGGTGGATCCGACTTCGACTCGTCTACTATCGCTTGGGCGATGTCGGGGGCCATGTGGTGGAACACGGTACGAGCATGCGGCACTCGGGTCATCATGATTTGGATGTATATCGCGACTGTCAAGCGGTCCACGCCGTAAATCCGTTCACCTTGAATCAACTGCGCGATCGGCGCTGCGGCAGGTTGCTCGACGATTCTGTTCAAGTACGCCTCAGTTTGGGGCGTGTAAAAACCTGAGCTCTGAGCTACGTTTTTGATCGGAAGCAGTCTGGGGGCGTCTTCAGGTTTTTCCTTGTCGTACGTCCAAACCTTTCCCCCATCAGAGCAGTCGGCAAATCGTCTCAGGTAACTTTGGGGAACGTAATGCTGTCCCATCGTCTTCGCTCCGTTGGTTGGTCGATCAGAACACCAGCTGGAGTCCGACGCTGCCGGCTGGGCCAGACACTTTCGCGACGACCGCGGCCCATCGCCCGGTGTCGCGCGGCCGACCCGGTCAAGCGACAAAATTCGCAACCGGTGAAGAACCTCATTCCAAACGGCGGAAAACCGGTGTGCGGTCGTCTGTCTTTGATTGGGGCATCCAACCGACGGATTGTCTATGATTCCTTGGTCTTCGATGAAGATGCGGGGGTTCGCCCTTACCCCGATGATTGTCTCTCTGCGGGAACACTAAGCGTGCGTTACGGCTTCTGCCCGGCGGGTTTGGGTTTCGCCAACGTACGGGTTCGGTCGGTTTCGTTGTTCATCTAGTTACCCACGGGTTTGACGTCGGCGTTCGTTGGCCGGCGTGTCATAACTGTGCATCGAGAGTAGCGTGGCGGTGGCGGCTGTGGCTCTCACTTCCGGCGTCGGCGAAGAGCTGCATTACAGTATCCGGCGATGAGTTGCCGCTGGTCAGGTTGGCCGTCGGTTACGACAGGTGGGATCACCTCCCGCGTCGGTTGCGACGAAACATTTCCATGGCCCCAGTCGCGGAGTTCGCCGGTCGCGGCTTGGCACGACGGCGTGGAGAGAGCTCCTCCGCCCAGGCTTGGAAGCGGGCCAATCGTTGCGCCGCCGGGACGGAACCAGTGGCGTGCGGCACGGTCGCAAAATCCCGGGCCACGCAGGAGCCTGAGCGTTTGGTCGGACCTGTGATCAGGTGGTCATTCGCCGCGCAGTTGGCGTAGCTGGTTCTGCAGTTCCTGTAACTTGGCTTCCGCCTGGATGCGGGCTTGGCGTTCGTCGGCGAGGGCTTGGCGTTCGTCGGCGAGGGCTTGGCGTTCTGACTCCAATGTGGCGATGTGCCGGCCGGTGTTGGGGTCATACCAGCCCAGTTGGCCTTCGGTCCAGCGCAAGTTGAGGTTGAGGATGGTGCTGTAGCCTTGGAGGCTGCCGTCGGTGAGTGCCTCGATGGGCAACGGTTCATATTGGCCGCTGACTAGGCGGTCGCCGGCGAGGCGAGTGCCGTGGAACTGTCCGGTTTCGTCGAAGCGCCAGTATTCCTGGATGCCCAGAGCGGCGTAGGAAATGCGCTTGTCGACTGTGTCCCGGCGTCCGGTGGAGCGTGAGGCGATCTCGAGGACGAAGTCCGGCGGCTTGCCCTGCTCGGAGATGACGTAGCCGTTTCGTGCCAGGTAGCCGGCGGGATCGGCGTCGAAGGCGACAAAGAGGTCGGGGTAGGGCACTCCGCTCATGCTCTGGAGTTGGTCCGGAGGGACCGGCGCGAGATAGAGGTCGGAGCCGACGACGGTGGTTTCGGGTTTGCCGAGGTGCTTGGCCAGGTAGTGGGCGCCGCCGGTGAGAGACAGGTGGCGGGAGGCGGTCATCTTTTCGTCCTGGGTCTTCTCGGGTTCCGGGAGCTGGAACTCGGTTGCTTGTAGTTTCGGCGTGTTGGCGGTGGTCATGGTGATCCTCGCCGGGTGTGGTATATACGCGGCTGGTTGGCGACGCGTCGGGCGTTGGGTTGGATTATACCCTTTGCGGTTTGGGCCGGGGCATTACATCGTTTGATGTCAGGAGATGCGTCTCGGCGGGCGCGGCGGTGTTTCTTCAAGCAGTTGGCGCGGGGTAGCTGGCCGGGCATTGTTCGTTGGCGGCAGTTGTTGTTGAGGTTGAGTTCCTTCGGCCGTTGGCGGTTCTCGGTGGCGTATGCTGGGTGGGTTCCCGTCTCTGCTTTTCAGCGAGGCGTGGTCCGGCAGCATTGGCGGCGGTCTTGCAATTGGCGGAGTCCGCGTGGGTTTTGTGTCTGGGCTTGACGGCTTTGCCCTTCTTGGGAGGTGTGTTGCCCGAGTTAGCCGGCTTGGGGAGGATGAAGGCGAACTCGAAAGTACCACCTATTGCACGTGTGTGCGGGCCATCTGCTCAAACCTGCCGATGACCCCAGATTTCCTAGCGCTGGTCGATGCACCCACATCGGCATTGCTGATCATCCTCCCAGATTGCAGACCCCAGCGGCTCAGCTGACGTCTGGTGCTGGGATCCGCGGAAACGCGTTCTCACACCGTTTTGGAAGGCTGGACGACCCAAAACGCCTGAAATAGCCCAAGCCGCCATGAGAGCGCGTATTCGTGGGGTCTATGGCGATTCTGTGGGACGATCGGAGCGGCGTTTTTGCAACTTACGGCTGGCGTACCGCGGCCAACGGGATCCGCCGTCCCCAATACCAGCAGACGTTTCGACGCAACCGCGCCACGCACCGTCCTTCAATCCTGATGTGGGAAAGGGATTGAGGTAAGCCGGGCTGTTTTCGCTAAGTTTAGTCCATCACCCGCGACGTGCTCAGACAGTAACGGACACGCCGCCACATCAGGAGTGCACGATATGGACCAAACGCCCGAAAGGATCACCTACAGTGTGAAGGAAGCAGCCGCGGCCCTGGGAATCAGTGAATGGATGGTGCGGGAGGAAATCCGTGTTGGACGCATTGATTCCGTCAGGTTCGGCGCCCGTATATTAATCCCCCGCCAAGCTCTGGAACGACTCGTCGGCAACTCGGAACAGACCGACGACAAATCCAGCGCCGCGCCTGACGAAGCTCACCAACCGAGCTCCGACTGAGTTGAGACCAAACGTCGTGCGTTCGGTCTTGCCGACTGGTTCATCGACGGGATCCGCGTTCCCACCGCGGGCAAAGAACCAAACCAGTTGGTAGACTGCCGGATCCGACGGTTCTTGCAGGCGTCGTCTTGCCCGAACTATGCGCAGCTAAAGGCGCCGGCGGCCGCATTTGGGGCAAGCCTACATTGCCTGGCCAATTTTGACGTTGGAAAACCGCCGACCACACAACATTACCCTTAACAAGGAGGTGAGATGTCATGCAGGGAGTTTCCGGCGGAGCGGTTCAACGTTTTGGCAAATCCGTGAGGACGCTACCGGACGGTCCCGTCGGAAATCATCAGCCGAGCTGACCCGTTCGCGCCGTAATTGTTCAGGCCTGAGGGGAAGTGAGCAGTTGTCGGCAGGCGGTGAGGGGGTTGAAGCCTTGTGCGCGCCAGGTGCCGAAGATTGAGGCCAGCGTCATCTTGGTGTTAGTGCCCGCTGCAGAGCGTGTGCCACCGCTGATTTTACGGCTGATTACCACCGGTCGCAGGCTGCGCTCGGCGGCGTTGTTGTCCGGCGGGACTTCCGGTTCAGCCACAAAGAGGAAGAGTTCCTTGATGTGGTTCTCCATGCGTCGGCACAGCCTGGTTGGGGCGGCCGATGGGTCATCCTGGTAGGTACGGCAGAGGGCCAGCAGGCGCTGTTCCAGGGCCAGTTGGGCGGTGCGCCGTTGCTGTTCTGGCCGTTGCTGCTCTGGCCGTTGCTGCTCTGAAGGATGGGTGAAGGCGGTCGCCTGACGGTAGAGTTGGTGGATGGCGTCAGCCCATTGGGCCAGCCGGTCATCATCGGGGTAGAGTGCGCGCAGGTCGTGGATGTCCCGCAACAGGTGGGCCCAACAGCGTTGCTTGGGGCCGTCGTGATGGTGATAGGCGGCGTAGAAGTCGCTGACCAGCACGCCAGCGAACTGATCGCCCAGGACCTCATCCACCACGGCCTTGCCGCGGCCCCGACGCAGGAAGTAGCGCTCGGTGGGGGTGCTGAAGGTCCACACGTAGCCGTTGTGTCCGTCCTCGCGCCAGCCGGTCTCATCGGCATGGACCACCGGACTGCCTCGGATGCGTTCCAGAATGCCCGTCAGTTCAGCTTGGGCCTTGCGAGCCACCCTTTGCGTGGCGTCCACGATGGCTCCCAGGCTGAGGCGCAACCCATGCACGGTGTCCAGGTACCACTGGATGGTGCGGAAAGGCAGCCTGGCCTCCTCCCGCAGGGCGGCAATCAGGCTGATCAGGTTGACCCCCAGACGTTGCTTGCCCATCACCATGTTCTCCAGTTGCGCGGTGGGCGTACAACAGCGTTGGCACTGTGGGCAGGTGCGGGCGATATAAGCGTGCTCGGTTACCTGCACCGGAACCCGGGGCAGGTCAATCACTTCCCGAGTGCGCTGGGTCCAGCCACCGGACAGCTGGGTTCCGCAGTCGGGACACTGTTCCACCACGTGTTCCACCCGCTGGGTGGGCGTCATGCGGGTGCGAGCAAAGCCGTGGGGCCGAGGCTTGCGTGGTTTCTTGGGCTGGGCCGGCTGCTGCTCGGCTTTGGGCTTCAGACCGGGCATCCTGCGGGTGCCGCCCAATTTGTCCCGCCCTTCCAACTGGGCGATCCGTTTCTCCAGGCTCCCGATGATGGCCTGTTGCCTCTCAATGATGGCAATCAGCACATCCCGGTCCGCAGTGCTGAGGTCGATTTCCGCATCCATCCCAGATATATGACATAACCACCTCCCCCAGCTCCAGCGATTCCCGACCAACCTTCGGCCAATTCACCTCTCCAAGTCTGAACTGTTACTTCGCGCCAAGTTCGTTGACAATTGGAAACCGATTGGAGAGGTATCACACCATGAAAGGCACTATCAGGCAACGCAATCCGGGCTCCTGGGAAATCCAGGCGTTCCTGGGCCGTGACGCCAGTGGCAAACGTATCCGCAAGACGGAAACGGTCCGGGGAAAGAAATCCGACGCCCAACGTCGGCTCAGGGAAATATTGTCAGAAGTCGACCGGGGAGCCATCCCGGCCAACACACGATATAGGGTCGGAGAGTGGTTGGATAAATGGTTGGACGAGAAGCAAGTTGGTGGAAGATGATAGACGACAATTAGTCCTGCCGGTAACGTCGACTATTTTTGCCGGTCGAGATGGGGTAATCATTCGGTACGGAGGTACCGTTGATTACAGACCGACAAACCAGGCTATTGAGGCAGAAACGTATGGAAGGCAAGACACAGGAAACGGCAGCGGCCAAGGCTGGGATGAGCGTGCGTTCAGCGCGCAAGTGGCAGAGTGGCCCATTGCCGTCGCAGGCGAAACCGGAGCATCGGTGGCGCACTCGGCCGGATCCCTTCGACGGGGTGTGGGAGGATGAGATTGAGCCGCTGCTGCGGAATGATCCGACGGGCAAGCTGAAGGCAACGACAATTATCGACTGCCCTTCGACAAGCTCAGGAGGCCGAGCAGCATCCCGGGCGGTTCAGCGCGTCCCAGCTGCGCACCCTGCAACGACGATTGCAGGCCCTTCGACAGGCTCAGGAGGCGGGCGCGGCATGGTCCGGATCAGGAGGTGTACTTCCCCCAAGTGCATCCGCCGGGACGGGAGGCCCAGTTCGACTTCACCCACTGCGGGGAACTCAAGGTGACCATCGCCGGCCAGTCCTACCCCCACCTGCTGTTCCAGCTGATACTCAGCCACTCGGGGTGGCGCTACGCTGAGGTCGCCGCCGGCGAGACCTTCCTGGCCTTGCAGCAGGGATTGCAGAATGCCCTCTGGACCCTGGGCGGCGTTCCAGAGGTGGTGCGCAGCGACAATACCTCGGCTGCCACTCACGAATTGCGCAGCAGCCGCGGCCGCGCTCTTAACGACAATTACGCCGCCCTGCTGGACCACTATGGCCTCCGCTCCACCCGCATCAATCCCGGCCAGAGCCATGAAAACGGCGTCGCCGAGCACGCCCACTACCGCTTGAAGGACGCCATCGACCAGGCCCTCATCCTGCGGGGCAGCCGCGATTTCGACACTGTCGACGACTACGCCAGCTTCGTCCGGCAGATGGTGGAGAGACGCAATCGCCTGGTACAGGGGAAGCTGGAGCAGGAGATGCTTTGCCTGGGCTCCCTGCCCCCAGCCCCGGTGCCGGAATACGTCAACTACCAGTCCAAGGTGCGCAAGTGGTGCACCATCCAGGTAGCGGGACATAGCTACAGCGTGCCCTCCCGCCTCATCGGCAAGGAGGTGCAGATCCGTCTGTACGCCGACTGGGTGGAAGTGTACTACAAGGGCCACCTGGTGGAACGGATGGAACGGGTGCGTGGCGAGGGGGAAGCCAACGTCAATTACCGCCACGTCATCGGCTCATTGGTGCGCAAGCCTGGTGCCTTCGCCCGCTACCGCTTCCGGGAGCAGCTGTTTCCCACCAGGCAATTCCGGCTGGCCTACGACGCGCTCAGGGAATGGCGCGGGGAACGGGCCGACGTGGAGTACGTGCGGATCCTGCACCTGGCGGCGACCACCATGGAAGCCACGGTGGACAGCGCGCTGTCGTTACTGCTGGAGGCGGGTGAGTCCTTCGACTACGCGGAGGTGCGGGACCTGGCCGAGCCCAAGGTGCCCGAAGCTCCGGTGCTGGTCTGGTCTGGGAAGCCGGACCTGAAAATCTACGACCGCCTGCTCACGGTCAGCCTGGTGGCGGCGGGGGTGTGCGCATGACGGACACCAGCGTGATGCAGGACCGCATCGGCCAGTTGTGCGGCCAATTCAAGCTGCCCACGGTGGGGGCCCAGTCGGTGGCTCGTTTCACCGCCGCTGGACACGGCGATGCCCTGGCAACTTTCCTGGAGGTACTGGAACAGGAAGCTGAGGATCGCCGCCACCGGCGCATCAACCGGCTGCGCCGGGAGTCCCGGCTGCCCTCGGGCAAGACCTGGGAAACCTTCGAGCACGACCGAGTCCCCCTGGCGCTGCGGCAGCAACTGGACCAGCTGGCCCAGGGCAGCTTCGTCGAGCGCGGCATCAACGTGCTTGGCCTTCGGGCTGCCCGGCACCGGCAAGACCCACGCCCGGTGCGCCCTGGGCCACCGCCTGGTGGAAGCCGGCCACTCCGTCCTCTTCGCTCCGGCCTACCGCCTGGTGCAGGAACTGCTCGCCGCCAAGCGCGACCTGGACCTGCCCCGCCAGCTGCGCAAGCTGGACAACTTCGACTTCCTGCTCCTCGACGACCTGGGCTACCTGCCCCAGGGCGCCGAGGAGTCGGAGGTCCTCTTCACCCTCATCGCCGAACGCTACGAGCGCCGGTCGTTGGGCATCACGTCAAACCTGGTCTTCTCAGAGTGGGAGCGCATCTTTGCCAACCCCATGGCCACCGCCGCGGCGATTGACCGGGGCGTGCACCACTCCGTCATCCTGGAGTTTGACGTCCCCAGCTACCGGACCAACGCTGCCCAGCAACGGGGCCAGGCCAAGGAGGTGAACCGGCAAAACTGATTGACGCCAACCGGCAAATATAGTTGACGCGGGACAGAAGACGCGAGAAGACCATCGATCGTTATGAGGGGATAATTCGCTTAGAGCCTGTTTACAATCTTCTCAGGATTAGCGTTGCGAAGGCAAGCACCACCATTTGCAGGCTGGTATTGAGCTTTCTTTCACAGTTCTTCCAGAGCCGGCGGCACTTTTCCAGCCAGGCGAAAGACCGCTCCACCACCCATCGTTTCGGCAGCACCACGAAGGTGTGCAGTTCGCTGCGTTTCACCACTTCCACCGAGGCTCCCAATATGCCTTGCACTGCAGCAGCAAAGGGCTTCCCGGTGTAACCACCGTCGACCAACACATTCTGGACCCGGTTGAGGTCGGCCCGGTTTTCGTCAAACATAGCCAAAGCCCCAGCCCGATCGGTAACGTCGGCGGTAGTCACCTGTATCGCATGGGGCAATCCTTGCGTGTCCACCGCGATATGACGCTTGATTCCGGACACCTTTTTGCCCGCGTCATAGCCCTTCTGCTCGGCGGTGTCCGTGTTCTTGACGCTCTGGGAGTCCACGATACAGAAGCTGGTCTGCTCTTTCCTCCCATTGCTTTGTCGGGCCTCGCCAACCGATTTTTTTTAGGACTTGTTCCAGAATGGAATCCTGCTCCGGGTCGGGCCGCTCGCTCCATTGCCGGAAATACTTGTAACAAGTGCGCCAATCGGGGAAGTCCGCCGGCAGCATTCGCCACTGGCAGCCGCTTTTCAGGAGATACAGCACGCCGCAGAAAACGTCATACAAGTCCACGATGCGGGGCTTGGTCCGGCGTCGGGCCGATTCCAGCGTGGGCAGAATACGGGCGAATTGCTCCCTACTGATGTCGCTGGGATAAGAATGAGACATGATTACCCCTCCCCCGATAATAGCCTCAACTTAACATATTTTAGAGATTGTAGACAGGTTCTTACACCTCAAACCCACATTGGGACGCGTGGAGCTGGCGAAATTGTCACCAATGCAGATCAAAGACCTGGAGTTGGAATTAGTACCGTGTCAATCTGGTTTTGTAGGGTAGATATGCTGGAGCTTACGGCGAGCATCTTGGGTGGTAAACCGCCAGTCTATGGCTGATTTTGCTGCGTTGCGCTCGCGTTCGAGCGCCGCAACCTCTCGCCGCAGCTCCGGCTCATCGCTGATACGGCGGTTCAGACACCCTCTGCTGAAGACGCTCAACTCGATCTCAGCCATGTTCAGCCAGCTGCCATGCGTAGGAGTGTAATGAAACTCGAGGCGTTGGGCGATGCGCCGAGCTTCGCACGGCTCAAATGCTTCGTAGAGCGAGCCGAGCTTGTGGGTGTTGAGGTTGTCCAGTACCAGCCTGACCACCTCGGCATCAGGGTAGGCCTCGTCCACCAGCCACCGCATCTGGTGCGCGAAGTCCACGGCAGTGCGGCGCTCGGTCACCTCCACATGTCTCCATCCACCCTTCGGCTCGCAGATCATGAACAGGTTCCGGGTCCCGTTTCGCTGGTACTCGGTGTCATAGCGTGCCACCCGTCCGGGGGCAGCCTCGATGGGCGGACGCACCTCCCCAGTCAATTGCCTGGAGGTCTCGTCGAAACACACTACCGGACGCTCCGGATTGTACTCCGGTTGGTACAGGTCCAGCACGTCCTCCATCCGCGCCACGAACTCCCCGCTCACCTTGGGGATACACCACTCTTTCTTCTGCCAGGGCTTGAGTTCGTTTTTTTGAGTATCTGGCGCACCGTCTCCAGGGAGATGCTCTCGGCAAACTCCAACTCCACCACCTGGTCGGCCAACAACTGGAGTGTCCAGTGCGTGTGCCCTGCGGGCGCGGCGCGGCACGCGAAGGCGATCAGGTGCGCTTCCTGCTTGCCGTCCAGCTTGCGCTCCTGGCCCGGCCGCGGTCGGTCATTGATGGCGGCCTCAAGTCCTTCCTCCACGTACCGCTTCCGCGCTCTGGCGACCGTGGCCGCGTTGACCAACAGCACATCGGCTATCTCACGGTCCCGAAGCCCCTGGTCAGCCTTGAGCCGCGACAGCGCACGCTTCACGGTGCGCACTGACGCCTTGCCTCGCTGGGACACCTCATTGAGACGGGAGCGTTCGGCCTCGGTCAGCTCTACTTTATACTTGATGGCAGCCATGGCTGGGCACTTCCTCACACAAAGATCATGCCCCAGTATGGCTGCTTTCTTATATTCTTACAAATCTATCTGGGAACGGTACTAAACCAAAGCCAAGGTGAAATGCGCAGACGCATGGGGTAAATTTATGAAGGAACCGAGGTAGCTGGTCTCAGAAATTGCGAGGGGTTGGTGATGGGCGTGAGGGAGATAGACCGGTCTCTGGAACAATGGCAGATGGGAGTCAAGGACTTGCGGCGGCGTGTGATTCTGGCTCCCACACCCCGGGAGCGGGAAAGGTGGTACGCCATCCTGCTGCTGGCCCAGGGCTTGACGGCAGCGGCGACGGCGGAGGCGCTGGAGCGGGACCCCCACACTATCGGACGTTGGGCGTCGGCCTTCGGCGAGGGAGGGCCTGCGGCCCTGATATTCGAGCAGACCGGTGGTTCCCCCCCGCCCTTGACCAGGCGCAGCAGGAGGAGTTGAAAGGGGCGGTGGAGCAACCGCCCGCCACAGCGGGCATCGTAATGGCTAACTGGTATTGGAAGGTGGTGCGTCAGTTTGTCTCAGAACGGTTTGGCATCAGCCTGAGCCGCAGCAGTTGCCTGAACTGGCTTCACCGGCTGGGGTTTGCCTTCAAGCGTCCCAAGAAGCGGCTGCTCAAGGCTGATGAGTCCAAGCGGGAGACCTTCGTGGCGGAGTACGCCGTCCTGTGGGAGGAGGCCCAACGGACTGGAGCCAGGATATTCTTTGCCGACGAGGCCCACTTCCGGGCGGACGCGGAATTGCGGGGGAAGTGGGTGCTGAAGGGTAAGCCTGCGTTGGTGGACTCGAGCAGCCCGAGGTACGGGGAGAAGGCCAGCTACTATTCGGCGGTGTGCCTGGAGACGGGCGAGGTGGAATGGATGGAACTGGAGGGCAACAGCAACAGCGGGACCTCGGTTGCCTTCCTGACGCAACTGAAGGAAAAGCATCCAGGGCCGCTGCGGGTCATCTGGGACAATGCGCCGGCCCATCGTGGGGAAGCGGTGCGGGAGTACCTCAGGACGCCTGAGCTGGAGCTGAGGCTGGTGAACCTGCCGGGCTACAGCCCGGACTTCAACGCCGATGAGGCTGTCTGGGGTTGGGCGAGAGAGGAGGTCACTGGCAATCTGTGCTTGGGCAGCAGGGCGGCGGTGCGGTGTTATTCACGGGTTTAAACTGAGCCAAAAATTACGGGTTGGAATTGAGCCACCTCGATAGTAAGGGCATCATCGCCAGACATATGGCGGAGGTGCCTGGAAGAATTGCTAAGAGGTGGAGACGTGAAACAGATTTACGAGATGAGAGGGGCGGGTCATTCGACGCGGGCGATTGCTCGGGAGTTGGGGCTCGCACGGAATACGGTGTTGCGGTATCTGAAGTCACCGGAGGCGATACGGCCCAAGCCGCGATCCCGACGAGGGTCGAAGTTGGATCCCTACACCGAGCACATTGACCGGCGGCTGGGGGATGGGCTGGAAAACTGCGTGGTGTTGCTGCGGGAGTTGCGCGACTTGGGGTACGACGGCAGCAACACGATCTTGTCGGAATACGTGAGGCCGCGGCGCCGGCGTCGTCAGCCGGAGGCGACGATGCGGTTTGAGACGGAGCCGGGAGAGCAGGCGCAGGTGGACTGGGGGAGTTTGTCGTACATCGGGACTGACGGGAAGCAGCGCCGCGTCTGGGTGTTCGTGATGACGCTGGGCTGGTCGCGGGCCTGCTACGTGGAACTGGTGCGCAAGGCGGACACCGCGGCCTTCATCCAGTGCCACGTGAACGCTTTCGAGTACCTGGGCGGCGTGCCCCGCCGGTGCCTTTACGACAATGCCACGGTGGTCACGCTGGGCCGGGACGAGGAGAAGCGGCCGATCTGGAACCAGCGGATGCTGGACTTCGCCCGGCGGGTGGGTTTTGAGGCTCGGCTGTGCCGGCCCTACCGAGCCCAGACCAAGGGCAAGGTGGAGAACGGGGTCAAGTACGTGCGGCGCAACATGTGGCCCAGCATCCGCTTCACCACGGCATCATCTGGAAACGGGCCGACCTGAACCGGCAAGGGCTGGAGTGGTGCGACGTGGTGGCCAACGCGGCGGGTGCACGGAACGACCCACCTGGTGCCGTGGGAGATGCTGGCCGAGGAGCGGCCCCACCTGGGGAAGCTGCCTGATCGGGCCACGCTGGCGCCGTACCTGCGAGAGGACCGCAAGGTGTCCAGGGACGGTTTCGTCAGCTGGGAGGGCTCCCGGTACGGCGTCCACTGGAAGTGGGTAGGGGCCACGGTGCAGGTGGGGGAGCGCCAGGGCACGGTGGAGATCTGGTCCGGTGCTGAGCGCATCGCCGTGCATCCCCGAGCGCAACAGCCCAAGCAGCGCTTCATCCTGCCCGGCCAGTGGTCGGGCCTGCCCAGGGGTGACCACCGGCCTCGGAAAGAGGCAGTGGCGGTGCAGATTCCCGCGGGCGAGGTGGAACGCCGCTCGCTGGAAGTGTACGAGCTGGTGGCGGGAGGTGTGGCATGATCGCTCTGGAACAAGTGCGCCAGCACCTGGAAACCCTGGGCCTCAAGCAGGCCGTCGAAGTCCTGGACAACACCCTGGACGCCGCGGCCAGCAAGCAGCTGACCTATCCCGAGCTGCTGGCCGAACTGCTCGGCGTGGAGGTAGCCGCCCGCCGGGAACGCTACCTCACCACTCGTACCCGGCTGGCCCATCTGCCCTTTCAGCGTACCTTCGAGCAATTCGACTTCGCCTTCCAGCCCTCCATCGACGAGCGGCTGGTCAAGGAACTGGCCAACCTGGCCTTCGTCGCCGAGGCCACCAACGTCCTGCTGCTGGGACCGCCCGGCGTGGGCAAGACCCATCTGGCCATCGCCCTGGCGCTCAGGGCCATCGAGAATGGCCACGGCGCTTACTTCGTCCGCGCCTACGACCTGATGGAGGACCTCAGGAAGGCCAGATCCGAGCACAACCTGGACCGGCGGATGAAGGTCTACCTGGCGCCCAAGGTGCTGGTCGTGGACGAATTCGGCATCTGGCCCTACGACCGGGAGTCGGCCACCGCTTTCTTCACCCTGGTGTCGGCCCGGGCAGCCGGCCCTGAGCCTGCCGAAGGGAACGGGGCAGCATCATCCTCACTTCCAACAAGGGCTTCGGCGAGTGGGGTGAACTGCTGGGCGACAGCGTGATCGCCTCGGCGGTGCTGGACCGGCTGCCGCACCACAGCCACGTGCTCAACATCCGCGGCGAGAGCTACCGGCTCAGGGAGAAACGCCAGGCGGGGCTATTCCCGTCGCAACACCACATCAGCGCAGCGTCGGAGGAGGCCGGCGACAACTACGCGCACTGACCGAATCGCTGAACAAATACCAAGTGGTTCAATTTTAAACCGTTAAAATGGCTCATTTCTAACCCGTCATTGACAGCAGGAGCGTGTCGGCAAATTCCTGGCCGGGCTGTCCAGCCGGAAAGACGAGGTGAGACGGCGCTGCCGGACGGTCCTGCAATCAAGGGCCGAAACACTCCCGCGAGACTCCCGCCCCGATTCCCAGCACCCGGCAAATGCACATCCCACCTTGGCTTTGGTTTAGTAAAGGGCGGCATGGATCCTAAAGGGGTAGAGGCGGTTCACAATGTTCTGACCGCAGCCATGGACCATGCCTTGAAAATGGAACTAATCGGGCGAAATCCCGTGACGTTGGTTACGCCTCCGAAATCCCCGAAAAAGAGAGCGTTCGTCCCTGAGGTTTCACAGGTGCACGCTCTCCTGGCCGAGGCGGAACGATCCGAACATCCCTTATGGCCAGCTGTACATGTAGCCGCGTACACCGGGGTTCGACGCGGCGAGATTTCCGGATTGGAGTGGGGGAATGTGGATTTGGACGATGCTTGCTTGTCGGTGGTCCAATCCTTGGTAGTGACCGCACACGGTGTCAAAATGGAACCGCCAAAGACCGAAAGCGGTGTACGCGAAATCGAACTCGATGCCGAAACCGTCGGCGTGCTCCGAGATCATCGTGCTAGGCAACTAGACTTGGCGACTACTTTGGGCGTTGACCCACCGCAAATCGTTTTTCCTAAGAGGGTGTGTGACTATTGGGTTTTCACCCCCATCCTAACCTTACCCCATCAAGGGGAAGGGACCGAGTTCGCGGTAATTCGGGCACAACGGCGTGATAAAGCGAATTTGTCACACACCCTCTAAGAGAGGATTGAGCGATTGGTGCCGCCCAACCGTCTTGGGCCGAGTGGTATCGAGTTTAGCGATGCGCGCCAACTGTCCTGAGGTCACGCTGCACAGCTTGCGCCACTTCCACGCAACGATGCTGTTGCAGTCAGGCCTAAACCCGAATCCACCGAAGCGATGGGCCGTGGCGTTGACACCAGGGATGATGGGCAAGGGAAGGCGAACGGGGCAAGCCCGATTCCAATAGATGGGGATGAGGGCGGCGTGAGATAGCCACACAGACACGATGATGGCGGCCCGCGGTGGCGATGCTGGGCGAAATTGTCAGGGTAGTGTGCAGCAAGAGACGCTCGGGGACCAGCCTGGCGCAAGTCTGCGAGGCGGTCGGGTAGTCTGGTGAGTGGGTCAGATCTCCGTCGGCGTTGACACCAGCGGTGCCGTCAGGCTGGGAGTGGAATTGCTCGCAATCGAGCCAAGGCGCGACTGAACTGGTTTTCCCAGGGCCAGCGCTGGGGCAGATGCAAAGTGAGGCGGCGCGCCGAGCGGGTGAGCCGTCCGGCGAGGGAGAAGAAGCGTCGTCGGAGGGTCTTGGTGGTTACCAGTTGCTCACCCAGACCGATGCGCGCGGTCCAGCGGGCCAGGTTATGCGCCATCACCTGCACCGCCAGCCAGGCGCCGTTGGCGGCGAAGCGGCCTGAGGGGAGATGGATGAGCCCGACGCCGTACTTGAGGTCTCGGATGGCGTTCTCGATCTCGGCGTGGCGCCGATGGTCGGCCTCCAGTTCCAGGGTGTCCCCGTCTCGGTCGGTGATGAAGCCGTGATAGCGGTAGCTGGCGAAGAGGGCCAGCTGGGAGCCGGGCGTGGGCTGCACCCGCCGGACGATGAGCCGCACCGGTGCGGCGTCGGGCTCATCCTGGAAGGGGACGTAGGTGGTCTCCGCCACGTCGGCGGCGCCGTCCATCCAGTAGGGAATCGGCGTCCAGTCAGTCTCGGGTATGGCCTCGATGATATTCCGCAGGCGGGCTTGCTGGCGGATGGTGATGGAGTAGCGGACATCCATCTTGCGGCAGACGGCGACGATGGCGTGGGTGTAGAAGCCGCTGTCAGCCCGCACCGTGAGTTGTCCCCTGGCCCCGCCGTAGCGTACCCGTCCCACCGTCTCGCGTAGAAAGTGGGCGGCGCCCCGAACGGTGTTGGCGCGGCCCTTGCGCAGCCGAGCCATCAGCACGTCGCCGGTGCCGGCGGCAATGGCCAGCAGCGGGTGATAGCCTCGCTGGCCGGTGTAGCCGTGGTCGCGCGCCCCCTCCTTGGCCAGACCGTATGTCTCGCAGATGGTGGAGTCCAGGTCGATGGTCAACGGCCCGTCGCCGGGTCCGGCCCCAGCCGACCAGGCCCGGGCCAGCAGCTCCCGGCTGACCCGATCCAGTTGGCGGACGTGGCCCCACCGGAAACTGCGCAGGAAGGTCCCCAGGGTGGATGGCGCCTTGACTACGCAGCCGATGGCGCTAGCCGTCCCGCCGGTGCGCAGCACGTCGGCGTCGTCAATGCAGTCTCCTCCGGCCAGAGCAGAAGCCACCAGCGTCATCACCTTGTCGCCGGTGTTGGCTCGGCCTGGGGCGCGACCCAGGTCCAGGTGCCGGTCAACCAGTTCGGGCCGGCCCAGATGCCGGCCCAGCGTGGCTGGCAGGATCAGCCCAGCATTGGCCACCAGGCGGTGGTCGTCAAAGGCGATTTGGATGCGGTCGGGGTGGTCATCTGCTAGCATCTTTTGGGTGCTCCTGGCCTGGGGACGGTTTCCTGTTTCAAAAGCCATTATCCCAGATGCACAGGAGCACTTTCTTACCCCTTCAGCACACCGCGACACTCATCTTTTCGGTGGATTGGGGCTAAACCCTGCCGTAGTCGCCGAGCGTTTGGGCCACTCGAGCGCAGCGATTACACTGTCAATCTATGCTCACGCATTGCCTGGCTGGCAGCGGGGTGCGGCCGCAGCGTTCGCAGATCTGATGCGAGATGCCGCATAGTGTATTGCTGGACAAATGCTGGACAAATTACCAGTAACTCCCAATACCATGCCACACCGCACAGGCAGGTTTGAGTAGAAAACCTCAATTTACAGGACTGTACAATACCCTATTTTAACGATACCCTCGAATCCCTTCATCGGCTCCAGTCTTTCAACAATCCCCGCCTCGTGCGGGGATTTGCTTGTCAGACGGTGCGAAAACGGCGCGATGCCGCCTTTTTGCTGCCCTCTATATGGAATGCAACCCTCCCGAACGGCCTGTAACCAATCACAACGGGGCAATTCACCTGGATTGTATTTCCTAAGATAAGCGATACTTGATATACCGTGAACGGACGTCGTTTTGGCGCGATGCTCCATTGTGGTAACGTGCCGCGCGACCTTGAACTCGGAGGTGCAGCGTGGGGGCACAAACACCGCCTAGGAGCCTGTCTGAGGATTAGTTTTCAGAGACGAATAGCGTCATGCGTCGGCCTGTTTTTTAAGTAATGGGCTTTTATATGTGGAATATCGTAATAATAACTCTAATAGAGACGATTAACGTTTCGGACATTGTGTCTCAGACAAACTCCTAGTCAGTCGCGGACCAATTGATCCGGTTGTCTCGTAAAGACGAAACCCCGATCACCCCTATGCAGGTACAGAAACTCGCTTATTTCTGCCACACCTGGTCTTTGGGATTGGGATATGGCCCGTTGTTCCGGGATGCAGGGGAGTCGTGGCAGCAGGGGCCCGTCAACCGTTCGGTGTACCACGCTGTAAAGCGCTACGGGGGCGACGCTATCACTGAACCGCTGTCAGAATCGGCAGCTGTTTTCAGCCCTGCCGGAGACAAGATTATGGCGGCGGTGTGGAATCGCTATGGTGTGATAGATGGCCTTGCACTGTGAAGAATGACCCACGCCGAGGGCATCCTGTGGCACTAGTACCGTTTCAATCTGGTTTTGTAGGGTAGATATGCTGGAGCTTACGGCGAGCATCTTGGGTGGTAAACCGCCAGTCTATGGCTGATTTTGCTGCGTTGCGCTCGCGTTCGAGCGCCGCAACCTCTCGCCGCAGCTCCGGCTCATCGCTGATACGGCGGTTCAGACACCCTCTGCGGAAGACGCTCAACTCGATCTCAGCCATGTTCAGCCAGCTGCCATGCGTAGGAGTGTAATGAAACTCGAGGCGTTGGGCGATGCGCCGAGCTTCGCACGGCTCAAATGCTTCGTAGAGCGAGCCGAGCTTGTGGGTGTTGAGGTTGTCCAGTACCAGCCTGACCACCTCGGCATCAGGGTAGGCCTCGTCCACCAGCCACCGCATCTGGTGCGCGAAGTCCACGGCAGTGCGGCGCTCGGTCACCTCCACATGTCTCCATCCACCCTTCGGCTCGCAGATCATGAACAGGTTCCGGGTCCCGTTTCGCTGGTACTCGGTGTCATAGCGTGCCACCCGTCCGGGGGCAGCCTCGATGGGCGGACGCACCTCCCCAGTCAATTGCCTGGAGGTCTCGTCGAAACACACTACCGGACGCTCCGGATTGTACTCCGGTTGGTACAGGTCCAGCACGTCCTCCATCCGCGCCACGAACTCCCCGCTCACCTTGGGGATACACCACTCTTTCTTCTGCCAGGGCTTGAGTTCGTTTTTTTGAGTATCTGGCGCACCGTCTCCAGGGAGATGCTCTCGGCAAACTCCAACTCCACCACCTGGTCGGCCAACAACTGGAGTGTCCAGTGCGTGTGCCCTGCGGGCGCGGCGCGGCACGCGAAGGCGATCAGGTGCGCTTCCTGCTTGCCGTCCAGCTTGCGCTCCTGGCCCGGCCGCGGTCGGTCATTGATGGCGGCCTCAAGTCCTTCCTCCACGTACCGCTTCCGCGCTCTGGCGACCGTGGCCGCGTTGACCAACAGCACATCGGCTATCTCACGGTCCCGAAGCCCCTGGTCAGCCTTGAGCAGCGACAGCGCACGCTTCACGGTGCGCACTGACGCCTTGCCTCGCTGGGACACCTCATTGAGACGGGAGCGTTCGGCCTCGGTCAACTCTACTTTATACTTGATGGCAGCCATGGCTGGGCACTTCCTCACACAAAGATCATGCCCCAGTATGGCTGCTTTCTTATATTCTTACAAATCTACCTGGCAACGGTACTAGTTTATTCCGCGACCGACCTTGTGGGCTTCCTCGAATGTAGTCACCTGACAAGCCTCGAGCGGGCCGCAACCTCCGGCCACCTAAACCGAAGACAAGGTGGGACCTACATTGGTGGGGCGGAGAAAATCGGCTTGTGCGCTGCCGATTAGTTCATCCGCTTGTGCTTGCAGCATGGTCCGGCATCGTCGCTTGACTGCTTCGCGTCGACTGGACAGGCGGGTGAAAAAGTCGCCCACCTGCTCTTGCACTGCGGCCTTGGTGCCCAGGCACCGGTTGGCGGTCGCCTCCTGACGTGCCCAGCCCCAGATAGCCTCATCGGCGTTGAAATCGGGACTGTAGCTGGGCAGATTCACCAGGTGCAGGTTCAAGCCGGGCGTGGTCAGATAAGCCCTTATTGCGTCGCCCCGATGGGCTGGCGAATTGTCCCAGATCACCGTCAGTGGTTCGGCATGTCGCGCCCGCAGTTGTCGCAGGAAGGCAGCCGAGGTGGCGGAGTTGCTGTTGCCCTCCAGTTCCATCACCTCCACCTCACCGGTCTCCAGACACACCGCCGAGTAGTAGCTGACTTTCTCCCCGCGGCGTGGGCTGGTAGAGTCCACCAGCGCCGGCTCTCCTTTCAATACCCACTTGCCCCGCAGATCGGCATCCGCCCGAAAGTGGGCCTCGTCGGCAAAGAATATCTTGGCCCCACTGCGTCGGGCCGACGCAGTCAGCGCGGCGTACTCCACCACGAAGGCTTCCCGCCGTACCGGGTCCGCCTAGTAGAGTCCCAGGAAGTGGTGTAAGAGTTAGGCGGTTGGCAAAACGCTGACCACCGCGTCATCCTTGATCGGAAATGCCAGACCTGAACAAGGAGAACGACGGTGGTCAAGCAAAGAATGGATCTTTTGGAATTATTACGCAAGTGTGGTATGGACGGAGACGTGGACTTGCTGCGGGAAGCCCTGCGGGTCCTGGTGGACGGCATCATGGACGCCGAGGTTTCCGCCCAGATCGGCGCCCAGCACGGCGAACGCAGCCCGGAGCGGGTCACCTACCGCAACGGCTACCGCAACCGCACCTGGGACACCCGGGTGGGCACCATGGAGTTGCACATTCCCAAGCTGCGGGAAGGCAGCTACTTCCCCAGCCTGCTGGAACCGCGGCGGCGCAGCGAGAAAGCCCTGCTGGCCGTCATCCAGCAAGCCTATGTAGAAGGCGTGTCCACTCGGCGGGTGGACGATCTGATCAAGGCCCTGGGTTGCGACGGCATCTCCAGCAGCCAGGTGTCGCGCATCTGCGAGCAACTGGACGAAGTGGTGGAGAGTTTCCTGGGTCGCCCCCTGGACGATGGTCCCTACCCCTACGTGTGGCTGGACGGCCTGACCCAGAAGGTTCGGGAGGGCGGTCGCATCGTCAACGTCTGCGTGGTGGTGGCGACGGGGGTCAATGCCGAAGGGCAGCGTGAGATCCTGGGTATGGACGTGGGCGCCAGCGAGGACGGCGCCTTCTGGCTGGCCTTCCTGCGGTCGCTGACCGCTCGGGGCCTCAGCGGGGTGGAGCTGGTAACCTCCGATGCCCACCAGGGGCTGAAGAACGCCATCGCCGCGGTGTTTGCTGGGGCCAGCTGGCAGCGCTGCCGCACCCACTTCATGGCCAACCTGCTCACCCGAGTGCCCAAGCGTGCCCAACCCGGCGTGGCCACCATGGTGCGCACCATCTACCAGCAACTGTCTCCCGCCGAGGTCCACGGCCAATTGGACCGAGTGGTGGAACAACTCCGGGAGCCCTTTGCCCAGGTGGCCGAACTGCTGGCGGATGCCGCGCCGGACATCCTGGCCTTCACGGCCTTCCCAGTGGCCCACTGGCAGAAGCTGTGGTCCAACAACCCGCAGGAACGGCTGAACCGGGAGATAAGGCGCCGCACTGACGTGGTGGGCATTTTCCCCAACCGGCTGTCGGCGCGGCGCCTGGTGGGCGCGGTGCTGGCCGAGCAACACGACGAATGGGCCGAAGCCCGCCGCTACCTCACCATCCCCAACGCCGCCGGCAACGAGGCACTGCCGACGCCCAATATGCTGGACGCAGCGGCCTGATCAACATCAAAAGGGATGACGCGCTTTTACACTACTTGACGGGACACTACCTGCCTTGGGCACCGGCTTGTCGAGAGACACCATCGCCAAGTATGTGGCGGCAGCCCAAGAGGAGGGCATCGTTCGGGATGGGCTGGTTGCCACCGCGGAGCAGCTGAGCCGGCTGGCGACGATTGGGCAGCCGGGGCCGCGGCAGGCGGTGACGCCCGGGCAGGACCTGCTGGAGCCGTGGGCGGACCAGATTTACCAGTGGCTCACCGGCGACCGGCTGCAGCTGACCCGCATCCGGGAGTTGCTGGCAGCGCGGGGGTGTCCGGTATCGTATCCGTCGTTGCGCCGCTTCGTTCTGAAGCGGAACTGGCGGCGGCGCAGCCAGACCACGGTGCGCATGGAGGACACCGCGCCCGGGGAGGTGGCGGAGATGGACTTCGGCCGGTTGGGCATGATTGTGGACCCAGCGACAGGCCGCCGGCGGGCGGTGTGGGGGCTGATCATCGTGCTGGCTTACTCGCGGCACAGCTTCGTTTGGCCGACCCATGGGCAGACGCTGGAGGACATCATCGCCGGACTGGAAGCGGCGTGGGTCTGCTTCGGCGGGGTGCCCCGCTATCTGGTCATCGACAATTGCCCGCCAGCGGTGGCGGGACCAGACCCGCTGCATCCGCGCTTCACCAGAGGCTTCCTGGAATACTCGCAGTGCCGGGGTTTCATCGCCGATGCGGCGCGGGTGCGGAAACCCAAGGACAAGCCCAAGGTGGAGCGTGGCGTGCAGTACGTTAGGGAGCGCTTCTTCAAGGGCGGCGATTTCCACGGTTTCTGCCCCAGCTGAGGGCCGAAGCCCAGCGCTGGTGTCTGGAGGTGGCCGGAATGCGCATCCATGGCACCACTCGCCGGAAGCCCCTGGTGGTTTTCCAGGATGAGGAGCGCCACACCCTGCTGCCCTGGGACGGGGAGCCCTACGAAATCGCCGACTGAGTAGAGTACCGGGAGGTGGTGTAAAAGAATCGGTGTAGCCCAAAGCTAACCACCGCGTCATCCTTGATCGGAAATGCCAGACCTGAACAAGGAGAACGATGGTGGTCAAGCAAAGAATGGATCTTTTGGAATTATTACGCAAGCGTGGTATGGACGGAGACGTGGACTTGCTGCGGGAAGCACTGCGGGTCCTGGTGGACGGCATCATGGACGCCGAGGTTTCCGCCCAGATCGGCGCCCAGCACGGCGAACGCAGCCCGGAGCGGGTCACCTACCGCAATGGCTACCGCAACCGCACCTGGGACACCCGGGTGGGCACCATGGAATTGCACATTCCCAAGCTGCGGGAAGGCAGCTACTTCCCCAGCCTGCTGGAACCGCGGCGGCGCAGCGAGAAAGCCCTGCTGGCCGTCATCCAGCAAGCCTATGTAGAAGGCGTGTCCACTCGGCGGGTGGATGATCTGATCAAGGCCCTGGGCTGCGACGGCATCTCCAGCAGCCAGGTGTCGCGCATCTGCCAGCAACTGGATGAGGTGGTGGAGAGTTTCCTGGGTCGGCCCCTGGACGGTGGTCCCTACCCCTACGTGTGGCTGGACGGCCTGACCCAGAAGGTGCGGGAGGGCGGTCGCATCGTCAACGTCTGCGTGGTGGTGGCGACGGGGGTCAATGCCGAAGGGCAGCGTGAGATCCTGGGTATGGACGTGGGCGCCAGCGAGGACGGCGCCTTCTGGCTGGCCTTCCTGCGGTCGCTGACCGCTCGGGGCCTCAGCGGGGTGGAGCTGGTAACCTCCGATGCCCACCAGGGGCTGAAGAACGCCATCGCCGCGGTGTTCACTGGGGCCAGCTGGCAGCGCTGCCGCACCCACTTCATGGCCAACCTGCTCACCCGAGTGCCCAAGCGTGCCCAACCTGGCGTGGCCACCATGGTCCGCACCATCTACCAGCAACTGTCTCCCGCCGAGGTCCACGGCCAATTGGACCGAGTGGTGGAACAACTCCGGGAGCCCTTTGCCCAGGTGGCCGAACTGCTGGCGGATGCCGCGCCGGACATCCTGGCCTTCACGGCCTTCCCAGTGGCCCACTGGCAGAAGCTGTGGTCCAACAACCCGCAGGAACGGCTGAACCGGGAGATAAGGCGCCGGACTGACGTGGTGGGCATTTTCCCCAACCGGCTATCGGCGCGGCGCCTGGTGGGCGCGGTGCTGGCCGAGCAACACGACGAATGGGCCGAAGGCCGCCGCTACCTCACCATCCCCAACGCCGCCGGCAACGAGGCACTGCCGAAGCCCAATATGCTGGACGCAGCGGCCTGATCAACATCAAAAGGGATGACGCGCTTTTACACTACTTGACGGGACACTACCGTCCGCCGTCCGCCTTGACCAACCGCTTCTTGGGGCGTTTCAGCACAAACCCCAACCGGTGCAGATAGTTCAGGCAACTGCTCCGGCTCAGCGACAACCCGAAGTGGTCCGACACAAATTGCCGCACCGCCTTCCAGTTCCAGTTGGATAGGTCGATGCCGGCTTGCGATGGCGACCCCGGCACCGCCGCCTTCAATTCGGCCTGCTGATCCCCGCTCAGCGCGGGGGGGAACCTCCCGACTGCTCAAAAAACAGCGCCCTCGGACCGCCTTCCGCAAATGCCGTGGTCCATTGGCCAATGGTGTGGGCATCCCTGTCCAACGCCCGGGCTACCGCCGCGGCCGTCCAACCCTGCGCCAGCAACCATAGCGCGTGCCAGCGTTCCCGCTCCCGTGGCGTCGGCGCCCGGTACATCCGTCGCCGCGCCTCAGCCTCATCGATCCGCCACCGCTCCCAACAGCGCCCCCATCTCATCCATGCCCAACAGCAACCCCCACCATGATTTGCTCACCGACTAACTCAACCGCCCTCATTCTAACCAATGCTGATGTGGGTTTCACCTTGGCTTCGGTTTAGACTTATGGCCGCGATGCCCGGACCCAGATCATTCACAACCACGTCGTCCGGGACTAATACGCCGACATCATTAGCAAGCGGGACAATTGATGTCGCTGAGGTCCTTGTACGAAAGCCCCGATCCTGACGAAGAAAATCGAATCCGGTACGCAGTGGATCCGGAGAGGCTGCCAAAAGTACCGGACGATTCCAACTCGACGAAAGAAGGCGATTTCCTTCAGTCGGGTAGTTACGACGACCACCAGGACCAATTGGACGAACAATCATGTGACCAGACAGAAGGGTTACAGCAACTTGCTGTGGAAAGCCAGGCCAGGGCCGAGGATTTTGTCCGGCGGTGGCCAGACGAGGAACAAATTTAGGCCACCATTAACAAGTTGCCCGTCGGATTCGGCGCCAGCTCCAGGTAAATTGGCGTCGTCTTGATGCCGAAATGGCCCAGCCACCGACTCGGGTAGTTTGGCGGCGTGCCGTTCTTCAAAAGGTGCCGGGTGCAGCTATGTCCCAGCGGGTGCGTCCCAACGTGCCGGCCGGGTGCCAACTGTGCCCGTTCCGTCGCCAACGCCGCCGCCTGCACCCGCCGCCGGGTCCGTTGTCCTGTAGGACTCGGTCAGTCGCCTCATCCCACGCCGCCGCAACTGGTGGCCGCAGTGAGGGCGGTTCGCAGCTTCGGATGCAGCGGCAGGTAGTGTCCCGTCAAGTAGTGTAAAAGCGCGTCATCCCTTTTGATGTTGATCAGGCCGCTGCGTCCAGCATATTGGGCTTCGGCAGTGCCTCGTTGCCGGCGGCGTTGGGGATGGTGAGGTAGCGGCGGGCTTCGGCCCATTCGTCGTGTTGCTCGGCCAGCACCGCGCCCACCAGGCGCCGCGCCGACAGCCGGTTGGGGAAGATGCCCACCACGTCAGTGCGGCGACGGATCTCCCGGTTCAGCCGTTCCTGCGGGTTGTTGGACCACAGCTTCTGCCAGTGGGCCACTGGGAAGGCCGTGAAGGCCAGGATGTCCGGCGCGGCATCCGCCAGCAGTTCGGCCACCTGGGCAAAGGGCTCCCGGAGTTGTTCCACCACTCGGTCCAATTGGCCGTGGACCTCGGCGGGAGACAGTTGCTGGTAGATGGTGCGCACCATGGTGGCCACACCGGGTTGGGCACGCTTGGGCACTCGGGTGAGCAAGGTTGGCCATGAAGTGGGTGCGGCAGCGCTGCCAGCTGGCCCCAGTGAACACCGCGGCGATGGCGTTCTTCAGCCCCTGGTGGGCATCGGAGGTTACCAGCTCCACCCCGCTGAGGCCCCGAGCGGTCAGCGACCGCAGGAAGGCCAGCCAGAACGCGCCGTCCTCGCTGGCGCCCACGTCCATACCCAGGATCTCACGCTGCCCTTCGGCATTGACCCCCGTCGCCACCACCACGCAGACGTTGACGATGCGACCGCCCTCCCGCACCTTCTGGGTCAGGCCGTCCAGCCACACGTAGGGGTAGGGACCCCCGTCCAGGGGCCGACCCAGGAAACTCTCCACCACTTCGTCCAGTTGCTCGCAGATGCGCGACACCTGGCTGCTGGAGATGCCGTCGCAACCCAGGGCCTTGATCAGATCGTCCACCCGCCGAGTGGACACGCCTTCTACATAGGCTTGCTGGATGACGGCCAGCAGGGCTTTCTCGCTGCACCGCCGCGGTTCCAGCAGGCTGGGGAAGTAGCTGCCTTCCCGCAGCTTGGGAATGTGCAACTCCATGGTGCCCACCCGGGTGTCCCAGGTGCGGTTGCGGTAGCCGTTGCGGTAGGTGACCCGCTCCGGGCTGCGTTCGCCGTGCTGGGCGCCGATCTGGGCGGAAACCTCGGCGTCCATGATGCCGTCCACCAGGACCCGCAGTGCTTCCCGCAGCAAGTCCACGTCTCCGTCCATACCACGCTTGCGTAATAATTCCAAAAGATCCATTCTTTGCTTGACCACCGTCGTTCTCCTTGTTCAGGTCTGGCATTTCCGATCAAGGATGACGCGGTGGTCAGCGTTTTGCCAACCGCCTAACTCTTACACCACTTCCTGGGACTCTACTGCGGCAAAAACCACCCTGGCCCCGTTCCCCTTGCCCCGCCGCACTCGCAGGGTCGGACGATCCGATTCCAGGAACAGGTTGCGCTTTCCAGCGCCTAGGCTTCGGACACCCACGGGCCGGCGCGCCATTGGGTGAGCATCAACGGCTTTGCACGGGCGTGGGGCGCCGAGATCGGCACTCGCCGTGGGACGCCGACGAGTATGTCAGCATTGACAGGTTTTGACGCCGGGCTAGAATGACCCGTATCCGAAGATCAGGGAGGTTGTTGGTGGCAGATACATACTCTGAAGAGGAACTGCTGGACCTGGCGCGGAAGTACAGCTTCCGCAGTCGGATGGACCGGAGCATCGTAACCGGCCCCATATTCGTTTGGGGTCGCGGTTCAGTGGTCCGCGACATCAACGGAAAGGAGTATCTGGATTTCAATTCCGGCCAGATGTGCGCCGCATTGGGCCATAACCATCCCCGGATCGTACAGGCCCTCCAGGAAAGCTGCGAGTCACTGATTCACAGTCACATGACGATGTTCAACGATCGGGAGATTATTCTCGCGAGCCGACTGGCGGAGATTACACCTCCCGGCATGAACCGGAGCATGTTCCTCACCTCGGGCAGCGATTCCAACGAAGCTGCGATGGCAATTGCCAAACGCTACACCGGCGGCTACGAAATAGCCAGCCCGGTGGTCAGTTTCCACGGCATGAGCGACGCCACCCGGGCCGTTACCTTTTCTGGTTGGCATCAGGGGTATGGCCCTTATGCGCCCGGCAACTACCCCATCATCGCCCCTTACCGGTACCGGTGCGCTTTTTGCCAGAATCAACCAGCGTGCGACTACACCTGCCTGGACACCAGTTTTGAGTTGCTGGACGCGCAGGCCGACGGTCGTATGGCCGCCGTGATTACCGAGCCGTTATTCAGCGCTGGCGGCGTGATAGAACCACCTCCTGGTTGGCTGCAGGAGTTGAAACTACGCTGTGAGCGGCGGGGAATGCTCCTGATTCTCGACGAAGCGCAGACTGGATTGGCCAAATTGGGATCAATGTGGGCCTTCGAGCAGGAAGGCGTCGTGCCCGACATTTTCACCATCTCAAAGCACTTTGGCGGTGGTATCGCCATCAGCGCCACCATAACCACCGATGAAATTGAGGAGAAGGCCGTGGAAACCGGCCTGGTCGTGGCTCACTCCCACTCCAACGACCCAATGACCTGCAACGCTGCCATCGCCAGCCTGGACATAATTCTCGAAGAAAGTTTGGTTGACGTTGCCGACCGGATTGGGAAGTATTGGCAGGGGCACCTGCTTCAATTGAAGGAGCGGCACGAACTGGTGGGCGATGTTCGGGGTAGAGGGCTGCTCCAGGGAATTGAGTTCGTTACCGACCGGGTAAGCAAGAATCCTGCTTATGAGCAGGGCCAACAGATTGGGAGATTGTGCCTGGAGAACGGGCTGATCGTAAGCGTTCGCCGGCGTGGTTCGACGCTGCGGTTCGTGCCGCCGTTCACCACGACGGAAGCCCAAATGGACCTGGCCGCGGACATTCTGGACCATGCCATAGCGTCCGTTTCGTAACGGAATAGGTCCGATCCACCTGGATTTTCCGTACACACCGGGACGATTGGGACGGGTTTGCGGGGCGGGACCGGTGCTGAGGGTGGTGGCGGTGGTGGCGTCGTATGCAACCAAAGCACCCATTTTGTTACACTGCCGTCCATGACCGCCACCACGCTGAGCGCGCGCCGCATCCGGGGAATCCACCCCAAAGGCGGTGAAACGCAACAATCACTTCGAGGGAAAGGTTCCAACCTGCCGGAGTACCTGGAACAGCCCGAAGGCCAGGCCGTCATCGCCTCCGCTCCGAATCTTCCAGCGCAACTCCTGATGCTGGAGCAGCGGCGGGCCGGCCGGCGGGTGTCCGAGGCGTTGGCGCTGGAGAAACGCGACCTAATCCTGGACTCGGGCCGGTCTACGCTCCGGCTGCTCCGGGGCAAGGGCAATAAATCCAGGGTGGCGCCGCTGCACCCTGAACTGCAAACTGCTCTCATCACGGCGACCAGTTTTGGGGCCGTGGAACAGGAGCGGTTTATCGAGAAATCCAGGGCGACGGCATGGCGTTGGGCGCAGGTGGCGGCAGAGTTGGCGATGCAGCGTGGGCAGTTAGCTTCCAGCCGGCGCGTCGGAACTCACACGCGCCGCCACAGTAATGCACGGCATCTGGTGGTGCACGGAATCTCGATCAACCACCGGTCCCGGTGGCTGGGCGATGCCTCGATCACACCGACGTTGGTTTACCTGAAGTTGGTGCCCGGCGCATCGGGGAGCCTGGCAACGGTCCCATGACATTTGCAGCAGTCAAAAACTCGTTCGGAAATGATTTGCCGGAAGGCTCGGGCTCGAGTCTGCTTTGCCGGTCTGAGTCCGAAACGGCAACTGCGATATTCCTGCTTGAAACCAACCCGGAAGACGGGACGGTAGGACCATAGACAAAACACCGAAAGGGGGAAAAGAGATGCCAGAGAAGAAACGTATGACTACCAGGCTCAAGGAGCTGTTTGAGCGTCCGGAGATTTTCGTTCTGGCCGGCGGGATGAACGCCATGGGCGCAAAGATGGCCGAGGTGCTGGGGTTCGAGGCCTTTTACATGTCCGGGGGAAATACCTCAGCCCAACTCCTGGGTTGGACCGAGGGCGGGACCAGTATGCGAGACATGGTGGACAATGCCAGGCGCATCGTAAACACGGTGGACATTCCGGCGTTCGTTGACATGGATACCGGCTACGGGGATGCCGTTATGGTTTACGAGACCGTGAAGGAATACATCCGGGCCGGGATAGCGGGAACTCACCTGGAGGACCAGACCTACCCTCCCAAGAGCGGGCCCCGCCGCAGGTGCGTTTTCATCGAAGAGATGGTGGGCAAGCTGAGAGCCGCGATGGACGCCAAGATGGAGCTGGACCCGGACTTCGTAATTGTGGCCCGATGCGATTACGCCGGCGTCCCAGGGGCTACCTTCGAGGACGTGATGGAACGCTGCCTGGCTTACAAGAGCCAGACCAACGTGGACGTAGTCTGCCCCGCCGTAGCGTCCTGGGAGGACAACCAGGAAGCCATCCGGCGGATACCCGGTCCAGTGCTGCCACTGTTCACCCACGGGAGCCAGACTCATCCCACTTTGGAAGAGTTGCAGGAAGCAGGGGCCGCCGCAGCCTGGTATCCCGGGCTCACTACCATGGCGGGGCTTCAGGCATCTTGGGACTTCCTCAGCGATTTCCAGGAACGTGGCACCGGCGCCATCGACGATTTCTTGGCGACAGCTGCTCAAAGCAGGTGGGGCGTGGCCAGCAACGGAGGTATCCTGGGGGCGCAGCGCATTCGGGAGATGGAGGACAAGTACTTGCCGTAAGGGAGACCCAACCAGGAACACGGCATTCGGTTACCTCCGCAAACCGGTCTGGAGCGCCTTCCGAAACGAGCCAAAGCTTAGTTAAGGCCGTCATTTCGAAGATTCCGGCGTCGCGAAACACCATAGTCCGAATATGCTTACGCCGGTATTGCCCCGTCCAGGCGGTAGCGGCGGGAGGTTGAGTGTATGATCGCGCGTGAGCATGGATACTGGTAACGACGGTCGTTGACGTCGAACCTTGCTGGACCGAAGGAGGTATCAATGTCAGAGTCGTTGGGCGCCAACCAAATCATCCAACTCCACGATCGATTTGTGGAGGATCTCAAGATCAAGGGTCACATCGAGACCCCCGAGGTCGAATCAGCCTTCAGAGCTGTCCCTCGGCACCTTTTCCTACCCGACGTTCCTTTGGAAAGGGTCTACAGTGATGAAGCGATTCTTACCAAGCTCCAGAACGGACAGCTAGTCAGTTCGTCTTCGCAGCCCGCCATGATGGCCATTATGTTGGAGCAACTGGGATTGCAACCGGGGCACCGTGTGTTGGAGATAGGCACCGGTTCAGGCTATAACGCGGGTCTGATGGCGCACATAGTCGGCGATTCAGGGCAGGTCACAACAATTGACATCGATGAAGACCTCGTCGAAGGCGCCCGAAATGGCTTGCGGGAGGCCGGCCGGGACGCCGTAACCGTCGTTTGTCAGGACGGCGTTTTCGGTGACCCCGACCACGCACCTTACGACCGGATAATTCTGACGGTAGCAGCATGGGATATCGCTCCCGCCTGGAGGGAGCAGTTGAAACCGGGGGGACGGTTGCTCTTACCGTTGGAAGTTGGTCGAAGCGTTCAGAAATCGACCGCCTTCGATAAAACAGGCGACCAACTGGAGAGCGCATCGGTCAAGGATTGCGGGTTCATGCCCCTCAGGGGAGACTTCGCCCGGCCCCTGGAGTACATTCCTTTTGGCCCGGATCCGGGGCTCGGTGTGTCCGTTGACGATCCAGAAAAAGTGGATGGAGAGGTTGTTTATCGCCTACTGTCAGGCCCGTTTGAATATGCGCCCACCGGAATATATGCAACTCCGGGTGAGGTCATCTTTGGCGGACTGGCTCTCTGGCTCAGTTTGCACGAGCCCGGCTTTTGCGTCCTATCCGCCGAGGGTCAGATGGCAGACCGCGGCATCGTGCCAGGTTTGATGGAATTATCAGGAGAGTGGAGAAGATGTTGGACTAATGGACTGCTTGGGGATGATGGCCTTTGTGTGTTTGCCCGCCCTCCCGATCATTCTTCTTCGGAACAGCCGGGCGTTCCTCATGCTTTCGAGCTGTATTTACAAGGCTACGGATCATGGCCTGAGCATGCCGAGCGCCTGATCCGGCAGGTGCGACGTTGGGAAGCTGCTGGCCGTCCAGCCAACGACCGGATTCGCCTGAGAGCATGCCCCATTGACACGGATTATCGCCCGTCGGCGGGCGAGGTTGTAGTACGCAAACGATGGTCCCAGCTCATCCTGGACTGGGGATAGGTTGTGCGTCGTGATCAGGGGTTGCGAGGAATGTTGGTCTGGGCCGCTTGCCGTAGCGAATGCGAAGAACCATGCTAACGGAATTGGTACACCGCGTGCCCCTGATTCGATTTGCGCTCGATCCGGACTGTTAGGGTATCTTTCAAATCCTCGTAGTTTGCGGTGAGCATGTCGGGCCAGCGGGTGCAGACCTTGCTGGCGATGCCGTTGATCGACAATTTCTCCTGTACGCCCCGGGACGCCAAGCGCACCGCGGCTGCTCAACACGCGGGATGGGAGCAGGTTTGCCTCCACCACTGGCGCGCCTCCCGCACACCAGCACTACCCGGCCACCAGCATCTCGTCGGTGTTGAACAGGGGCGACAGCAGCCTGGGGGAGTCGTCAGTGACCAGCACCATGTCCTGTAGGTGCCAGTAGCCGATGTGCGGCTCGAGGGCCACCACCATACCCTCCTCCAAGACGCGCGTGCTCGACGGCACCATGTAGGGCTCCTGCTGGTGCCACCAGGGGCCCACGCCATGCCCGGCCAGGGACACGTTGCCCTGGAACCCGGCTTCGTGGAAGCTGTCGTTGGCAAAGTGGTAGATGTCCGCCGTCCGCGCCCCGGGGCGGCACCGCTCGATGGTGGCGCGGTAGATGTCTCTCGTAACCCGGTAAATCCGTTTCTGCTCGTCTGAGGGCGTGCCCACGCAGACGCTCCGCGACTGGTGGCCGGGATAGCCGTTCAGGTATGCGACGTAATCGTTGCGGATGATGTCGCCCGCCTCAAAAGCCAGGTCGCTTTCGCCGCCGTAGGCCACGGTGTTGCGGCTGGAGTTCAGGATGCCGTGGGCCCAGTTGGCGCCCCGGCGCAGGCAGCCCTCGATAATGCGGCTATGCACCAGCCGTTCCGTGTCACCGGGCCGAACCGTGGGCAGCACCTCCAGGTACGCTTCGTCCAAAAGCCGGGCTCCGGCTTCGAGCGCCGCCACCTCTTCGGGAGTTTTGATCCAACGCACCCGGTCCATCAACTCAGTGCTGTCGACGATATGGGCCCTGGGCAGCAGGCCGCCAATTTCCTCCCAACGGTTCGCGCTGACGTAGCTCTTCTCGAACCCGATGGTCTCCTCGGCTAGCCCCAATTGCCGAAGCACATCGGCGGCCCTCTCGTAGGGCGACTCAGCGTAGTCGTCGACGACCTCGATGCGTTCCAGCCATGAGTCGCGGCGGGCCAGCGGAGCGGCGTAGGAGTTCAGCACCATCACCGACTCGCCCGTGCGCGGCCACACCAGCAGCACCTCCCGCGGCGAATCCGGGAACTCCAGGTGCCGCGCCAGCGTGCCGGGATAAGCGAACCCAGCCAGGTAGGTGAAGTTCTTGCCCGAGCGGGCGACTATGGCCGAAACGCCTGCTTCTTCCATCAGCCGGTGCAGCCGCTCTACGTTGGCGATTATCTTGCCGTAGGCGTTGGACATAACCCTCACTCTCCTTCCGGGGTGGTGTCGTCAAAACAACTTGGTCCAAAGGCCTGGCGCTCAGATTGCCAATGCTCGGGAAGGTGGCGGCGCTTGTCCTTCGTGGAGCAAGCCCGGCAGCGATCTCGTATTGTTGTCAGTAGCCCTGATTTAGCCACCCTGCTCGCCCTCCTGTTACGCGATCGTTAATAGATTGCTCGGTAGCATTCTATAGGAACTACTGGACAGTGGAGGGCGAGAAGTTGGAGTGCGCTTCGATTGGGGTTGTGGCCGCACAGGGCATCATGCCTACCCACTTTGTCATTGCGAGCGTAGCGTGGCAATCTCGTCGCCGTAGCAACGGCGGTTCGCCGGCGCGTGTTCAACCCCATCGAGATTGCCGCGTCGCTATGCTCCTCGCAATGACAGATTAAAATGGGTAGGCGTGGCAGGACAGGGCATCATGCCTACCCACTTTGTCATTGCGAGCGTAGCGTGGCAATCTGGTCGCCGTAGCAACGGCGGTTGGCCGGCGCGTGTTCAACCCCATCGAGATTGCCGCGTCGCTATGCTCCTCGCAATGACGGATTAAAATGGGTAGGCGTGGCGGGACAGGGCATCATGCCTACCCACTTTGTCATTGCGAGCGTAGCGTGGCAATCTGGTCGCCGTAGCAACGGCGGTTGGCCGGCGCGTGTTCAACCTCATCGAGATTGCCGCGTCGCTATGCTCCTCGCAATGACAGATTAAAATGAACACGCGTGGCGGGGACACGGCTGCTTGTCCCAATAACAGTGGTCTGATATAAGAACAGGACTTAAGGCGTTCTCTTTGTCGGCTCTCCTCAACCGGCGTCTCAACACCCCCTTTTACTACGGCTGGCTGGTGCTCGGACTTTCGGGCATTGGGGCTTTCGTGGCTACGGCGGTGGCGGGGGTGGTGCTGGGAGGAGTGCAGAGCTACATTCTGGAGGACACCAACTGGCCTCGGACCAGCATCGGGCTGGCCTCCAGCTGCGGCGTTTGGATGTCAGGGGTCTTCGCCCTCTTCGCCGGACGGCTGGCGGACCGGTATGGCCCCCGATGGCTGATGCCCGTCGGCGTGATTGTTCTGGGGCTGTCCATGGTGGCCATCGGCGGGGTGCACGCCGCGTGGCAATTTTTCCTGGCGGCGGTCATCGGTCGGGCCATCAGCCAGCCTTTCCTCATCGGCGTGGTGCCGCGGACCATGGCGGTCAATTTCTTCAACCGGCGCCGCAATATTGCGTTGGCCATCACCGGGATCTATCGTCCCGTCAGCGGGGCGCTGATCATCCAGGCGTTCTCCGTCATCACCCTGTTGGCCGACTGGCGAATGGCCTTCCGGATGCTGGGTTTTTTCAGCCTGTTCCTGGCCATCCCCATGATAATCGTCATGCGTCGGCGCCCGGAGGACATCGGTCTGCTGCCCGACGGTGCCCGGGCCCCGCCCGCAACGGGACCATCCGACCCCGCTTCGGCGGGACGGGGTGGGCATGGCGCGACATTCGGAACGGCGGTAGCAGAGGTGAGCTGGACGTCCAAGGAGGCAATGCGGTCCAAGGCCTTCTGGATGGTTTCAATGGTCGCTTTTCTCAATGTTACGGGCAGTTCCGGCTTGGGGTTCAGCCTGGTGCCCTATTTGCACGAGTTTGCGGGTTTAACAACTCCACAGGCGGCAGGGGTGCTGAGCGTGAGCACATTCCTGGCGTTGAGCAGCCTGGTGTGGGGACAGGTGGCGGGAAAGCTGACGCCGCGATGGTGCATCGTAGGTGCTATGGCCGTGGCGACGCTGGCGACCCTGGCTTTGCTACAGGTCAACTCGCTGGTGGCGGCGTATGCCTTCGGGGTGTTCTGGGGGCTGTTCCACAGCGCGCTGGAAGTGCTGCAGTACATGGTGCTGGCGGATTATTTCGGGCGGAACTCATACGGAGCCATCGTCGGGGCGATGCGTCCCTTCGAGGCCGCCGGGCTGGGACTGGGACAGATTGTGGGGCCAGTGGTTTACGACCTGACGGGCAGCTACGCCATCCTGATCCTTTTCTCGGCGGCGGTGCAGGGGATGGCGATGTGCCTGATGTTGCTGGCGCGGCGTCCGGAGCAGCGGACACCACTGGCGGCGCAAGCGGTTAGCTAATATCCGGTCGCAGATGGCTGATCAACCACCAATTTTGCCGCCTGGCAGTACACGGTTGCTACGCTCATGAGTGTTCCCAGTGGCATGGGCGAAGGCAGAGGGAACCGGACTACACGCCCGGCTGGCGTGGGCAATGGCAGTTGGACCAGAGCCTCCTGTTCCAGGGACTGCGCCAGGATGGGTTCCATCCGGCGCACGCCCATGAGGTCCACGGCCAGGCCCAGGTCGAAAAATCATTTCCGCGAATGCCGTAATCTACCGAACCTTCACTAGTACTCAATCAATGTTGGAATTGAAGGGATAGAGGCGATGCAATTTGGTTCTGGCGTCCTGGGTGTTGAACCGCCAGTTGATGGTGGCCTTGGAGGCGTTGCGCTGGACCTCATAGGCGTTGATGGCTCGCTGCAGGGCAGTCTCGTCGGGATTACGCCCCTGGAGGCAGGCCCGGGTCAACACGCTGAACTCGATCTCCGCCATCCCTTCGGCAAGCTCAGGACAGGATTGAGCCAACTGGCGTGCTTGGGCGTGTGGTGAAATTCCAGCCGCCTGACGATGCGCCGAGCTTCGGCGGCGGGGAAGGTCTCGTAGAGGGAGGCCATACGATGGGTATTCAGATTGTCCAGCACTACTCGGACCACCGGAGCATCTGGGTAGGCCTCATCCACCAGCCACCGCATCTGGTGGGCAAAGTCTTCCATGGTGCGTCGCTCGGTGATCGCCACGTGTCGCCAGCCCGCCAGGGGTTCGCAGGTCAGGAAGATGTTGCGCGTACCGGCGCGGCGATACTCGTAATCCTGACGCCGCGGTTGTCCCGGCTGCACCGGAATGGGCGGCCTGGTGTCGGCCAGCAACTGAGTGGAGGTCTCATCAAAGCAGACCACCGGCCGGTCTGGGTCGTAGGGCTCAGCATACAAGTCCAGCACGTCCTCCATCGCCGCCACGAATTCACCCCCTACCTTGGGGATGTCAATGACGGGTTAGAAATGAGCCATTTTAACGGTTTAAAATTGAACCACTTGGTATTTGTTCAGCGATTCGGTCAGTGCGCGTAGTTGTCGCCGGCCTCCTCCGACGCTGCGCTGATGTGGTGTTGCGACGGGAATAGCCCCGCCTGGCGTTTCTCCCTGAGCCGGTAGCTCTCGCCGCGGATGTTGAGCACGTGGCTGTGGTGCAGCAGCCGGTCCAGCACCGCCGAGGCGATCACGCTGTCGCCCAGCAGTTCACCCCACTCGCCGAAGCCCTTGTTGGAAGTGAGGATGATGCTGCCCCGTTCCCTTCGGCAGGCTCAGGGCCGGCTGCCCGGGCCGATACCAGGGTGAAGAAAGCGGTGGCCGACTCCCGGTCGTAGGGCCAGATGCCGAATTCGTCCACGACCAGCACCTTGGGCGCCAGGTAGACCTTCATCCGCCGGTCCAGGTTGTGCTCGGATCTGGCCTTCCTGAGGTCCTCCATCAGGTCGTAGGCGCGGACGAAGTAAGCGCCGTGGCCATTCTCGATGGCCCTGAGCGCCAGGGCGATGGCCAGATGGGTCTTGCCCACGCCGGGCGGTCCCAGCAGCAGGACGTTGGTGGCCTCGGCGACGAAGGCCAGGTTGGCCAGTTCCTTGACCAGCCGCTCGTCGATGGAGGGCTGGAAGGCGAAGTCGAATTGCTCGAAGGTACGCTGAAAGGGCAGATGGGCCAGCCGGGTACGAGTGGTGAGGTAGCGTTCCCGGCGGGCGGCTACCTCCACGCCGAGCAGTTCGGCCAGCAGCTCGGGATAGGTCAGCTGCTTGCTGGCCGCGGCGTCCAGGGTGTTGTCCAGGACTTCGACGGCCTGCTTGAGGCCCAGGGTTTCCAGGTACTGGCGCACTTGTTCCAGAGCGATCATGCCACACCTCCCGCCACCAGCTCGTACACTTCCAGCGAGCGGCGTTCCACCTCGCCCGCGGGAATCTGCACCGCCACTGCCTCTTTCCGAGGCCGGTGGTCACCCCTGGGCAGGCCCGACCACTGGCCGGGCAGGATGAAGCGCTGCTTGGGCTGTTGCGCTCGGGGATGCACGGCGATGCGCTCATCACCGGACCAGATCTCCACCGTGCCCTGGCGCTCCCCCACCTGCACCGTGGCCCCTACCCACTTCCAGTGGACGCCGTACCGGGAGCCCTCCCAGCTGCGAAACCGTCCCTGGACACCTTGCGGTCCTCTCGCAGGTACGGCGCCAGCGTGGCTCGATCGGGCAGCTTTCCCAGTGCGGCCGCTCCTCTTCCAGCATCTCCCACGGCACCCGGTGGGTCGTCCCATGCACCCTGGCGTTGGCCACCACGTCGCACCACTCCAGCCCTTGCCGGTTCAGGTCGGCCCGTTTCCAGATGATGCCGTGGTGAAGCGGATGCTGGGCCACATGTTGCGCCGCACGTACTTGACCCCGTTCTCCACCTTGCCCTTGGTCTGGGCTCGGTAGGGCCGGCACAGCCGAGCCTCAAAACCCACCCGCCGGGCGAAGTCCAGCATCCGCTGGTTCCAGATCGGCCGCTTCTCCTCGTCCCGGCCCAGCGTGACCACCGTGGCATTGTCGTAAAGGCACCGGCGGGGCACGCCGCCCAGGTACTCGAAAGCGTTCACGTGGCACTGGATGAAGGCCGCGGTGTCCGCCTTGCGCACCAGTTCCACGTAGCAGGCCCGCGACCAGCCCAGCGTCATCACGAACACCCAGACGCGGCGCTGCTTCCCGTCAGTCCCGATGTACGACAAACTCCCCCAGTCCACCTGCGCCTGCTCTCCCGGCTCCGTCTCAAACCGCATCGTCGCCTCCGGCTGACGACGCCGGCGCCGCGGCCTCACGTATTCCGACAAGATCGTGTTGCTGCCGTCGTACCCCAAGTCGCGCAACTCCCGCAGCAACACCACGCAGTTTTCCAGCCCATCCCCCAGCCGCCGGTCAATGTGCTCGGTGTAGGGATCCAACTTCGACCCTCGTCGGGATCGCGGCTTGGGCCGTATCGCCTCCGGTGACTTCAGATACCGCAACACCGTATTCCGTGCGAGCCCCAACTCCCGAGCAATCGCCCGCGTCGAATGACCCGCCCCTCTCATCTCGTAAATCTGTTTCACGTCTCCACCTCTTAGCAATTCTTCCAGGCACCTCCGCCATATGTCTGGCGATGATGCCCTTACTATCGAGGTGGCTCAATTCCAACCCGTAATTTTTGGCTCAGTTTAAACCCGTGAATAACACCACCCAATAGCCACACAATATAAGTACCCAACACCCAAGCAAAAAAGAACCCAATGTACAATAACAATGCCCAAGGCTGAACTATTCCCAAGATTTAACCTCCTTTCTTTATCCCCAATCCACCGAAAAGATGAGTGTCGCGGTGTGCTGAAGGGGTAAGAAAGTGCTCCTGTGCATCTGGGATAATGGCTTTTGAAACAGGAAACCGTCCCCAGGCCAGGAGCACCCAAAAGATGCTAGCAGATGACCACCCCGACCGCATCCAAATCGCCTTTGACGACCACCGCCTGGTGGCCAATGCTGGGCTGATCCTGCCAGCCACGCTGGGCCGGCATCTGGGCCGGCCCGAACTGGTTGACCGGCACCTGGACCTGGGTCGCGCCCCAGGCCGAGCCAACACCGGCGACAAGGTGATGACGCTGGTGGCGTCTGCTCTGGCCGGAGGAGACTGCATTGACGACGCCGACGTGCTGCGCACCGGCGGGACGGCTAGCGCCATCGGCTGCGTAGTCAAGGCGCCATCCACCCTGGGGACCTTCCTGCGCAGTTTCCGGTGGGGCGCCACGTCCGCCAACTGGATCGGGTCAGCCGGGAGCTGCTGGCCCGGGCCTGGTCGGCTGGGGCCGGACCCGGCGACGGGCCGTTGACCATCGACCTGGACTCCACCATCTGCGAGACATACGGTCTGGCCAAGGAGGGGGCGCGCGACCACGGCTACACCGGCCAGCGAGGCTATCACCCGCTGCTGGCCATTGCCGCCGGCACCGGCGACGTTGCTGATGGCTCGGCTGCGCAAGGGCCGCGCCAACACCGTTCGGGGCGCCGCCCACTTTCTACGCGAGACGGTGGGGCGAGTACGCTACGCTGGCGCCAGGGGACAACTCACGGTGCGGGCTGACAGCGGCTTCTACACCCACGCCATCGTCGCCGTCTGCCGCAAGATGGATGTCCGCTACTCCATCACCATCCGCCAGCAAGCCCGCCTGCGGAATATCATCGAGGCCATACCCGAGACTGACTGGACGCCGATTCCCTACTGGATGGACGGCGCCGCCGAGGTGGCGGAGACCACCTACGTCCCCTTCCAGGATGAGCCCGACGCCGCACCGGTGCGGCTCATCGTCCGGCGGGTGCAGCCCACGCCCGGCTCCCAGCTGGCCCTCTTCGCCAGCTACCGCTATCACGGCTTCATCACCGACCGAGACGGGGACACCCTGGAACTGGAGGCCGACCATCGGCGCCACGCCGAGATCGAGAACGCCATCCGAGACCTCAAGTACGGCGTCGGGCTCATCCATCTCCCCTCAGGCCGCTTCGCCGCCAACGGCGCCTGGCTGGCGGTGCAGGTGATGGCGCATAACCTGGCCCGCTGGACCGCGCGCATCGGTCTGGGTGAGCAACTGGTAACCACCAAGACCCTCCGACGACGCTTCTTCTCCCTCGCCGGACGGCTCACCCGCTCGGCGCGCCGCCTCACTTTGCATCTTCCCCAGCGCTGGCCCTGGAAAAACCAGTTCAGTCGCGCCTTGGCTCGATTGCGAGCCCTTCCACTCCCAGCCTGACGGCACCGCTGGTGTCAACGCCGACGGAGATCTGACCCACTCACCAGACTACCCGACCGCCTCGCAGACTTGCGCCAGGCTGGTCCCCGAGCGTCTCTTGCTGCACACTACCCTGACAATTTCGCCCAGCATCGCCACCGCGGGCCGCCATCATCGTGTCTGTGTGGCTATCTCACGCCGCCCTCATCCCCATCTATTGGAATCGGGCTTGCCCCGTTCGCCTTCCCTTGCCCATCATCCCTGGTGTCAACGCCACGGCCCATCGCTTCGGTGGATTCGGGTTTATGTTGCAGCCAGCTCCGTGCCTACTCCCAAGATATCACCACGCTTGCCCCTTCCTCGGCGTACTCCTTGGCTATTGCCCGCCCTAAACCGAAGACAAGGTGGGACCTACATTGGTGGGGCGGAGAAAATCGGCTTGTGCGCTGCCGATTAGTTCATCCGCTTGTGCTTGCAGCATGGTCCGGCATCGTCGCTTGACTGCTTCGCGTCGACTGGACAGGCGGGTGAAAAAGTCGCCCACCTGCTCTTGCACTGCGGCCTTGGTGCCCAGGCACCGGTTGGCGGTCGCCTCCTGACGTGCCCAGCCCCCAATGGCCTCGTCAGCGTTGAAATCGGGACTGTAGCTGGGCAGATTCACCAGGTGCAGGTTCAAGCCGGGCGTGGTCAGATAAGCCCTTATTGCGTCGCCCCGATGGGCTGGCGAATTGTCCCAGATCACCGTCAGTGGTTCGGCATGTCGCGCCCGCAGTTGTCGCAGGAAGGCAGCCGAGGTGGCGGAGTTGCTGTTGCCCTCCAGTTCCATCACCTCCACCTCACCGGTCTCCAGACACACCGCCGAGTAGTAGCTGACTTTCTCCCCGCGGCGTGGGCTGGTAGAGTCCACCAGCGCCGGCTCTCCTTTCAATACCCACTTGCCCCGCAGATCGGCATCCGCCCGAAAGTGGGCCTCGTCGGCAAAGAATATCTTGGCCCCACTGCGTCGGGCCGACGCAGTCAGCGCGGCGTACTCCACCACGAAGGCTTCCCGCCGTACCGGGTCCGCCTTGACCAACCGCTTCTTGGGGCGTTTCAGCACAAACCCCAACCGGTGCAGATAGTTCAGGCAACTGCTCCGGCTCAGCGACAACCCGAAGTGGTCCGACACAAATTGCCGCACCGCCTTCCAGTTCCAGTTGGATAGGTCGATGCCGGCTTGCGATGGCGACCCCGGCACCGCCGCCTTCAATTCGGCCTGCTGATCCCCGCTCAGCGCGGGGGGGAACCTCCCGACTGCTCAAAAGACAGCGCCCTCGGACCGCCTTCCGCAAATGCCGTGGTCCATTGGCCAATGGTGTGGGCATCCCTGTCCAACGCCCGGGCTACCGCCGCGGCCGTCCAACCCTGCGCCAGCAACCATAGCGCGTGCCAGCGTTCCCGCTCCCGTGGCGTCGGCGCCCGGTACATCCGTCGCCGCGCCTCAGCCTCATCGATCCGCCACCGCTCCAACAGCGCCCCCATCTCATCCATGCCCAACAGCAACCCCCACCATGATTTGCTCACCGACTAACTCAACCGCCCTCATTCTAACCAATGCTGATGTGGGTTTCACCTTGGCTTCGGTTTAGTACCGTTGCCAGGTATATTTGTAAGAATATAAGAAAGCAGCCATACTGGGGCATGATCTTTGTGTGAGGAAGTGCCCAGCCATGGCTGCCATCAAGTATAAAGTAGAGCTGACCGAGGCCGAACGCTCCCGTCTCAATGAGGTTTCCCAGCGAGGCAAGGCGTCAGTGCGCACCGTGAAGCGTGCGCTGTCGCTGCTCAAGGCTGACCAGGGGCTTCGGGACCGTGAGATAGCCGATGTGCTGTTGGTCAACGCGGCCACGGTCGCCAGAGCGCGGAAGCGGTACGTGGAGGAAGGACTTGAGGCCGCCATCAATGACCGACCGCGGCCGGGCCAGGAGCGCAAGCTGGACGGCAAGCAGGAAGCGCACCTGATCGCCTTCGCGTGCCGCGCCGCGCCCGAAGGGCACACGCACTGGACACTCCAGTTGTTGGCCGACAAGGTGGTGGAGTTGGAGTTTGCCGAGAGCATCTCCCTGGAGACGGTGCGCCAGATACTCAAAAAAACGAACTCAAGCCCTGGAAGAAGAAAGAGTGGTGTATCCCCAAGGTGAGCGGGGAGTTCGTGGCGCGGATGGAGGACGTGCTGGACCTGTACCAACCGGAGTACAATCCGGAGCGTCCGGTAGTGTGTTTCGACGAGACCTCCAGGCAATTGACTGGGGAGGAGGTGCGTCCGCCCATCGAGGCTGCCCCCGGACGGGTGGCACGCTATGACACCGAGTACCAGCGAAACGGGACCCGGAACCTGTTCATGATCTGCGAGCCGAAGGGTGGATGGAGACATGTGGAGGTGACCGAGCGCCGCACTGCCGTGGACTTCGCGCACCAGATGCGGTGGCTGGTGGACGAGGCCTACCCTGATGCCGAGGTGGTCAGGCTGGTACTGGACAACCTCAACACCCACAAGCTCGGCTCGCTCTACGAAGCATTTGAGCCGTGCGAAGCTCGGCGCATCGCCCAACGCCTCGAGTTTCATTACACTCCTACGCATGGCAGCTGGCTGAACATGGCTGAGATCGAGTTGAGCGTCTTCAGCAGAGGGTGTCTGAACCGCCGTATCAGCGATGAGCCGGAGCTGCGGCGAGAGGTTGCGGCGCTCGAACGCGAGCGCAACGCAGCAAAATCAGCCATAGACTGGCGGTTTACCACCCAAGATGCTCGCCGTAAGCTCCAGCATATCTACCCTACAAAACCAGATTGACACGGTACTAAACCAAAGCCAAGGTGGGATGTGCATTTGCCGGGTATGGGGATTCCGGCCGGGAGTCTCGCGGGAGTGTTTCGGCCCTTGATTGCAGGACCGTCCGGCAGCGCCGTCTCACCTCGTCTTTCCGGCTGGACAGCCCGGCCAGGAATTTGCCGACCCTCTCCTGCACCGCCGCCCTGCTCCCCAAGCACAGATTGCCAGTGGCCTCCTCTCTCGCCCAGCCCCAGATAGCCTCATCGGCGTTGAAGTCCGGGCTGTAGCCCGGCAGGTTCACCAGCCTCAGCTCCAGCTCAGGCGTCCTGAGGTACTCCCGCACCGCCTCCCCACGATGGGCCGGCGCATTGTCCCAGATGACCCGCAGCGGCCCTGGATGCTTTTCCTTCAGTTGCGTCAGGAAGGCAACCGAGGTCCCGCTGTTGCTGTTGCCCTCCAGTTCCATCCATTCCACCTCGCCCGTCTCCAGGCACACCGCCGAATAGTAGCTGGCCTTCTCCCCGTACCTCGGGCTGCTCGAGTCCACCAACGCAGGCTTACCCTTCAGCACCCACTTCCCCCGCAATTCCGCGTCCGCCCGGAAGTGGGCCTCGTCGGCAAAGAATATCCTGGCTCCAGTCCGTTGGGCCTCCTCCCACAGGACGGCGTACTCCGCCACGAAGGTCTCCCGCTTGGACTCATCAGCCTTGAGCAGCCGCTTCTTGGGACGCTTGAAGGCAAACCCCAGCCGGTGAAGCCAGTTCAGGCAACTGCTGCGGCTCAGGCTGATGCCAAACCGTTCTGAGACAAACTGACGCACCACCTTCCAATACCAGTTAGCCATTACGATGCCCGCTGTGGCGGGCGGTTGCTCCACCGCCCCTTTCAACTCCTCCTGCTGCGCCTGGTCAAGGGCGGGGGGGAACCACCGGTCTGCTCGAATATCAGGGCCGCAGGCCCTCCCTCGCCGAAGGCCGACGCCCAACGTCCGATAGTGTGGGGGTCCCGCTCCAGCGCCTCCGCCGTCGCCGCTGCCGTCAAGCCCTGGGCCAGCAGCAGGATGGCGTACCACCTTTCCCGCTCCCGGGGTGTGGGAGCCAGAATCACACGCCGCCGCAAGTCCTTGACTCCCATCTGCCATTGTTCCAGAGACCGGTCTATCTCCCTCACGCCCATCACCAACCCCTCGCAATTTCTGAGACCAGCTACCTCGGTTCCTTCATAAATTTACCCCATGCGTCTGCGCATTTCACCTTGGCTTTGGTTTAGCCCTCGGCTGGCGCCGGTGACGATAGCTACCACCCCGTCCATTTGATTCATAGTCGGCCCGCCTACCCGAATTGGTCCTTGACCCACCCGTCGTCAAAGGGGTCCAGAAGTGGGGGGGGTAGCTTCAGGAGTTTAAACATCCAGACGCCAGTTACCCTCACGTACTCTTCATGCGTACTGTTCATCGTACCTTGCCAAGCCCCATACCGCCCGGTCGCCGTCCGTGTACCTGCAAGCTTGGAACAGGTACCGGATGCCGTATGCAGTATTCCCATTCACCCCTATGATTGGGGTAATCACCAAATGAACGGCTAAGGGTTGCCTCTTTGAAAGGTTGAAAAAGAAGTTGTGGATTCCGTACCGTCCTCCAGCATTGCCCCGAATACAGCCGTCCCAAATTGCGTCTTCGACAAACAGGTTGGTGATTTGGTAGGCGTAATGGTTGTTGTCGCAGTAGGTGCAGTAACGGGCCTCGAGACGCTTGATCTCCTCTACGTCTGTAACAGTTCAGAGTAGAGGGGAAACGAGCAGCTGACGGCAGGCGGCGAGAGGATTTAGACCTTGGGCGCGCCAGGTGCCGAAGATGGATGCCAGCGTCATCTTGCGCTCGGTGCCCTGCTCCGAGCGGGTGCCGCCGCTGATCTTGCGGCTGATGACCAGATGGCGCAGGCTGCGTTCGGCAGCGTTGTTGTCTGAAGGCACGTCCGGTTCGGCCACGAAGACGAAGAGTTCCTTGATGTGGCGCTCGATGCGTCGGCACAGCTTGGCCTGGGTTGCCGACGGGTCGTGCCGGAAAGGCTGGCCGAGGGCCAGCAGTTGTCGTTCCAGGGCCAGTTGGGCGGTGCGCCGCCGCTTGGCCTGGGGATGAGTGCAGGCTTTGGCCCGGTCGTAAATCCCGTGGACGGCGTCGGCCCACCTGGCCAGTGGCGCAGCATCGGGGTAGCGGGTGCGCAGGTCGTGGATGTCCCGCAGCAGGTGGGCCCAGCACCGCTGCTTGGGGCCGTCATAATGGTGGTAGGCGGCGTAGAAATCGCTGACCAATACTCCGGAGAAAGCATCGCTCAGCGCCTCGTCCACGACTGTTTTGCCCCGACCCCGCCGCAGGAAGTAGCGTTCGGTGGGGGTGCTGAAAGTCCACACGTAGCCGTTGGCCCCGCTCTGACGCCAGCCGGTTTCGTCGGCGTGGACCACTGGGCTGGCGCGGATGCGGTCCAGGATCGCGGCCACTGCCGGTTGGGCCCGCTGCGCCGTGCGATGGATGGCGCTCACGATGGCCCCCACGCTGAGGCGCAACTGATGCACGGTGTCCAGATACCACTGGACGCTGCGGATGGGCAGCCGCCCCTCTTCCCGCAGCGTGGCGATCAGGCTGAGCAGGTTGACGCCGAGGCGCTGCTGACCCAAGACCACGCCGCCCAGTTCCGCCGGAGGTGTGCAGCGCCGTCGGCAGGCCGGGCAAGTCCGAGCAAGGTAGACGTGCTCGGTGACTTGCGCGGGAACCACCGGCAGCTCGATGACCTCCCGAGTGCGCTGGATCCAGCCGCCGGACCGGTGGGCGCCGCAATCGGGACAGTTCTCCATCACGTGCTCCACCCGGTGGGTCGGTGTCATGCGCGGGCGAGCGAAGCCGTGGCGTCGCTGCTTGCGGGGCCCCGGCTGCGCTGGGGGCTTCCGGCCCGATTTCGCCTTGAGGCCGGGCATTCGGAGCGGGCCGCCCGGTTTCGCCTGGCCTTCTAGTTCGGCAATCCGCCGCTGCAACCGCTCAATCACCGCCTGTAACTCGGCGATGATGGCAATGAGGACAGCGCGGTCGACGGTGGTCAGGTCAATTTCGGTATCCACTCCCTGTATATGACATAACCACCGCCACCCGTGCCAGCGTTCGGCAACCCGCCTTCGGCCAATTCACCTCACCAAGTCTGAACTGTTACCTACGTCTTACAAGGCTCGAAGCCTGCGTTCGATAACCTCTAAACTCATCACCTGCTTTCCCCCGAATCTGCGTTCCGCCGAAAGAGTACGCAAACTTTGATGGCTCAGTTGGCCCAGCCGCCGGACATTGCTATACATTGACCCATGATAAAATCGGCCGCCACCGATATGCACTGATCCTCACACCGTTCCATCCTCGTCCGCCCTCACCACGCGATTGACCCAGATTAACACTCTACCGCCCCGGGAGGTTGCCTACCGGTATTCCGGGCTCAGTCGGGTATCGCATCAGCCGCCGGCCGGAATTACCGGATGGTTGCCTCGCCAGGTGTTGCGCCGGTCTCGATTCGGCCTAGAATGTCGCAACTGAGATCAAGCAGGAGGAATACCGAGATGGGGTTTAAATTGGTAATCTGCCCACCTAACTATCAGGACCACTGGGCGCAGAAGCTCCAAGAGGAGATACCGGATATCGACGTTCACGTGTGCCCAACCGTGGGAGAGGCGATGGAGGTCATCGGCGACGCTGACGCGGCCTTCGGCGATATTGTGCCGGAACTGCTGGAGCGGGCGCACAACCTCAAGTGGATTGCCTGCCCCCAGGCCGGGCCGCGCGCCGGATATTACCACCAGGATTTGACTGGCAGCGACGTGGTGGTTACCAACACAAGAGAGATTTACAACGACCATATCAGCGCCCACATAATGTCGCTGCTGTTGGCTTTTGCCAGGGGGTTACAGGTGTATATCCCCCAACAGGTTGCGGGCGTCTGGCAGCAGGGGTACCCGACCATCTACTTGCCGGAAGCCACCGTGGTGATCGTGGGAGTCGGCGGCATCGGCGGCGAAACCGCCCGCTTGTGCTCAGAGTTCGGAATGACGGTGCTTGGGGTTGATCCCAGATTGCCAGCGCCTTCCGCGGGCGTTTCGGAGCTGCACCGGCCCGGTGACCTGCTGGAAGTCCTGCCGAGAGGCGACTTCGTGATCGTAACCGTGCCGGAAACGCCGGAAACACAGGGCATGTTCGGACGGGCACAGTTCCGCGCCATGAAGAGCAGCGGATATTTCATCAATATCGGTCGTGGAGCCACGGTAATCCTGGACGACCTGGTGGATGCATTGCGGGCGGGCGAGATTGCCGGCGCTGGGCTCGATGTGTTCCAGATTGAGCCGCTGCCCGCTGGACACCCCCTTTGGAGTATGCCGGGAGTGCTGATCACGCCCCACGTGGCGGGTAACGGCCCCTATCTCGATGACCGACGTACTGACCTCTTCATCGACAACTGCAAACGATTCAACGAAGGAAGGGAACTACGAAACGTCGTGGACAAAGCCAACTGGTTCTGACATCGAAACTGCGACAGCCTGGTCAAATATGTCTGGCTCCCGAGCGATGGGGGGTTGGGGCAGCCCCAGCCTGGCCTGCTGTATCGCCTTCGTTGGGCCCTTTGGGTGGGTGTCAGCGTATGCCCCAATGTGTTGGGGGCGCGGCCGGACGGGTTTCTTTCGGCGATGGTCTTGACCGTGGTCTAATCCATGTGCATTGGCTCGGGTGCGGCCAGACGCTGCCTCCGAGACCCGCTGATGTGATGATCGACCACGTTTGCGACGATACGCTTAGGATCGGTGCCGGGGGACCAGGGGATGACCGGGGCCCACGATGTGCCTATGCGCGGCGGTGGTTCCCGCGTGGACGTCGTGTGGCCTGATACTTACCTCAGCCATTACGTTAGCCTCGCGTGCACCGGCGATCCTCGCGGAGGCTCCCATTCCCAGAGGCCTGGGCGTGGGGCAGTGCATCATCTTATGCCCCGCGCCGTTCCGAGGGCGACTTAATCTGGAAGTTCCCTTTGGAAGCTCGCATCGAAATATCGCCGGCATTTGCCGACGGCCGTTATTACGTCAGGGCCAGCGACCGCGAACTCATTGCATACGACACAAAGCGCCGCCACTGGTTGATATGCGCGCGTCACTCGCCCGCGTTCAGTGCTGGCGCTTTGCGTCAGGCGTGGCGGGCTGCTCCCAGCACATTATTCAGGACTTATCTGCGTAGCATCTCCACAGCGCCAGGGCGATGTGTTCCACCACTTTGGGCGAAAATCGCGTTGTCTCCGAGCGTAAGAAGCGGGAGACTCACCCGAGATTGTCCCTTCTGCCCTGTTATGCGGACTAATCGCCCGCCCGGTTTCAACGGCTAGTTGTCGCGGGTTGATGCGCCCGAAGGAAGTCCCGCACCTGGTTTATCGTCTGGGCTTTCACTTCTGCTGACTCTTTCCAGGGATACGCCGTCACTTCCGCTTTGGGCGCGAGCGCCACCAGGTCCACAGCTGCTTCGTAGGAGTGCGATGGTGTGTCGTCGGGCATGACCAGCATCGGCGTCTGGCAGGAGTGCGCGAAGTCCCGCGACACGCAGTACACGAAATCCGGCTGGACTCGGTAGAGGTTGTGCAGGTACTGGTCGACGATCTCCATGGTCAGGTCGGTCCGGCCTGCGCATAGCTCGGAACCCCAGACATCATGCCCCGAGTCATACATGGAGTCGGGTGTTCGGCTGGCGTGCCCAACCGGCTGGCAGAGCACGGCGGCCAGTACGCGCTCAGGCGCCCGTTCTATGAGCTTCAGCGCAAAAGGGCCACCGATGCAGTAGCCTATGAAGAAGAACTCCTGTATGCCGAGGTGGTCCATCAGCCCTAGTTGGTCGTCTGCGAAGGCGCCCCAGGGGTCATTAACCTGAACCGGCCCGGTGGATTCTCCGCCGATGGCGTTGCGCTGGTCCATCGTAATGCAGCGGAAGTCGTTTTTGAACTCCTCCATTGCGTTGAATACCTGCCCAGGCCAATTGCTGACCAGCGAATTCAAGCCCCCGCCGGGCGTGGCCAGAAGCGGGAAACCGGACCCGACTTCCTCGTAATGGATGCGGACATCGCCTTTGCTATAAAACGGCATTGCAGTTTCTCCTTCTTGATCTCGGCACCGGGATTATGATGCGATTGTAACGTGGGAGACCGGGTTGTCAAGGTACTGCATTCGGTGACGCTCGTCCGCTCTAAACTGTCATGGCGAGGAGCTCCCGTTCATCCTGAGCTCGTCGAGGGATGTGGCAATCTGGATGGGGTTGAACACACGTCGGCGAACCACCTTTGCTACGGCGACGGGATTGCCACGCTACGTGAGATGACAAATTTTTATGCGGCGCGTCGGAACGTATCGTCAGTAAGCACGGAAAGGAGATGGGTTCGGTACCCGCCGCCACCGACCTAATGCCAAGTGGCGTTGGTTCGTAATGTCATCAGGTCGCCGATTGGTCTCACAGCCCCTGGTACGGAGGGATTTTGGAACTGTTCAGCAACTGTGTTTGATGTCAAGAGGAAGTAACGACGATTGCCGGAGTGATGTCCCTCCAGGATGAGCGCTGCTTGAGCATGGCGTTGAGGATGACGAGCAGCTTGCGCATGCAAGCGACCAGAGCCAGCTTCTTCGGCTTACCGGCGGCCAGCAGCCGCTGGTAGAAGTCCCGGATGACGGGATTGAAGCGAGTGGCAGCCAGCGTCCCCATGTACAAGACAGCTCGGACCCGGGAGCGTCCGCCCCAGACGTGCCGTTTGCCCCGCATGGCGCCGCGGTCGCGGTTGAAGGGAGCCACGCCCACCAGTGCGGCGATCTGACGACGGTCAAGGGTGCCCAACTCGGGCAGGTTGGCCAGCAGCGTGAGGGAGAGTTGCTCACCCACGCCGGGAACGGTGCGCAGGAGGTCGTCCTTCTCCCGCCACACCGGACTCTGCCGGAGCATCGGTCGCAGGCCTTGGTCAAGGTCGTTTAGATCCTGCTCCAACCAGGTGATGTGGGCCGCAATGCGGGGACGGACGGCGCTGGTGGCGGCGCCGAGGCGGTTCTTCTCCGAGACCAGCATCGTCATCACCTGCTGCCTCCGGGCAGTGAGGGAGTTGAGCTCCTGGGTTTCGGCGTCGCGCAGAGGACGCACGGGGGGCTGGATCGCCTCAGCAAAGTGGGCCAGCACGGCGGCGTCCAGGGCGTCGGTCTTGGCCAACTTCCCAGTAGCCCTGGCGAAGTCCCGCACCTGGCGCGGGTTGACGACGACCACCGGCAGTGCCTCGGCGGCCAGAGCAGCCACCAGCGGTAGTTCCAGGCCGCCCGGAGCCTCCAGCAGCACCAATGACGGTCCGAGGGTCTTCATCTCGGAAACCAACTGCGGGATTCCTGCTTCGTCGCGGGGAACCTCCCATCTCTCGCCCGTGGGCCGGACGGCAACGTCCACCTTGGCCTTTGCGACGTCAATGCCTACGTAGATTCCTTCTTGCCCCATGATTGCCTCCTATGAAGTCCCAGTGGAGTACTGGCCCGTTCTTGCACGATGCGGGCTCGATTCGGCCCAGGCAACTGTTCGGGCTCTTTGGGGACGGGTGCGGCGACCCTCGCTGAACAACGGTCTTTGATGACCAAGACTTGATCGGTCTGCCGCACCCACTCCACCTCTGTGAAGTCCTCATTCAACATACAAGACTTGAGGGGAAGTGAGCAGTTGGCGGCAGGCGGCGAGGGGGTTCAGGCCTCGTGCGCGCCAGGTGCCGAAGATGGATGCCAGCGTCATCTTGCTCTCGGTACCACGTTCCGACCGGGTGCCCCCGCTGATCTTGCGGCTGATAACCAGATGGCGCAGGCTGCGCTCGGCGGGGTTGTTGTCCGACGGCACGTCCGGTTCGGCCACGAAGACGAAGAGTTCCTTGATGTGGCGCTCAATGCGCCGGCACAGCCGGCCCTGCAGAGCTAGCGGGTCAGCCAGGAAGGGCTGGCAGATGACCAGCAGCTGCCGCTCCCAGGCCAGTTGAGCGGTGCGCCGTCGTTGTGCCTGAGGATGGGTGAAAGACCTGGCCTCGACATAGAGCTGATGGACTGCCGCGGCCCACTGGGCCAGCGCGGTGTCCTTGGGGTAGAGCGCCACCAGGTCGTGGATGTCCCGCAACAGGTGGGCCCAGCACCGTTGCTTGGGGCCATCGTAATGGTGGTAGGCGGCGTAGAAATCGCTGACCAGCACTCCGGAGAATGACTCGCCCAGCGCTTCGTCCACCACCGCCTTGCCCCGACCCCGCCGCAGGAAGTAGCGTTCGGTGGGGGTGCTGAAAATCCAGACGTAACCGTTGTTCCCATTTTGACGCCAGCCGGTTTCGTCGGCGTGGACCACTGGGCTGGCGCGGATGCGGTCCAGGATCGCGGCCACCGCTGGTTGGGCTTGTTGCGCGGTCTGGTGAATGGCGCTCACAATGGCCCCCACGCTGAGGCGCAGCTGATGGACGGTGCGCAGATACCACTGGATGCTGCGGATCGGCAGGCGCCCTTCTTCCCGCAACGTGGCGATGCGGCTGAGCACGTTGACGCCCAGGCGTTGGCGCCCCAGTGCCACGCCGTCCAGTTGTGCTGGGGGTATGCAGCGGCGTCGACACGTTGGGCAGGTCCTGGCGATGCAGACATGCTCGGTGACTGGCACCGGAACCACCGGCAACTCGATGACTTCCCGGGTGCGCTGGACCCAGCCGCCAGTCAGGTGCGTCCCGCAATCGGGACAGCTCTCCACCACGTGCTCCACCCGATGGGTCGGTGTCATGCGCGGGCGGGCGAAGCCGTGGCGTCGCTGCTTGCTGGGCGGCTGCTGCGCTGGCGGCGGGCGGCCCGAACTGGACTTGAGGCCGGGCATTCGGGGCGGGCCGCCCGGTTTCGCCTGGCCTTCCAGTTCGGCAACCCGCCGCTCCAGCCGTACAATCATCACCTGCAACTCGGCAATGACCGCCTGTTGCTGCACGATGATGGCGATGAGAACATCGCGACTGGCGGTGGTCAGGTCAATTTCGGTATCCACTCCCTCTATATGACATAACCACCGCCACCCGTGCCAGCGTCTGGCAGCCCGCCTTCGGCCAATTTACTTCACCAAGTCTTGTATGTTGAATGAGGACTTCACAGAGGTGGAGTGGGTGCGGCAGACCGATCAAGTCTTGGTCATCAAAGACCGTTGTTCAGCGAGGGTCGCCGCACCCGTCCCCAAAGAGCCCGAACAGTTGCCTGGGCCGAATCGAGCCCGCATCGTGCAAGAACGGGCCAGTACTCCACTGGGACTTCATAGGAGGCAATCATGGGGCAAGAAGGAATCTACGTAGGCATTGACGTCGCAAAGGCCAAGGTGGACGTTGCCGTCCGGCCCACGGGCGAGAGATGGGAGGTTCCCCGCGACGAAGCAGGAATCCCGCAGTTGGTTTCCGAGATGAAGACCCTCGGACCGTCATTGGTGCTGCTGGAGGCTCCGGGCGGCCTGGAACTACCGCTGGTGGCTGCTCTGGCCGCCGAGGCACTGCCGGTGGTCGTCGTCAACCCGCGCCAGGTGCGGGACTTCGCCAGGGCTACTGGGAAGTTGGCCAAGACCGACGCCCTGGACGCCGCCGTGCTGGCCCACTTTGCTGAGGCGATCCAGCCCCCCGTGCGTCCTCTGCGCGACGCCGAAACCCAGGAGCTCAACTCCCTCACTGCCCGGAGGCAGCAGGTGATGACGATGCTGGTCTCGGAGAAGAACCGCCTCGGCGCCGCCACCAGCGCCGTCCGTCCCCGCATTGCGGCCCACATCACCTGGTTGGAGCAGGATCTAAACGACCTTGACCAAGGCCTGCGACCGATGCTCCGGCAGAGTCCGGTGTGGCGGGAGAAGGACGACCTCCTGCGCACCGTTCCCGGCGTGGGTGAGCAACTCTCCCTCACGCTGCTGGCCAACCTGCCCGAGTTGGGCACCCTTGACCGTCGTCAGATCGCCGCACTGGTGGGCGTGGCTCCCTTCAACCGCGACCGCGGCGCCATGCGGGGCAAACGGCACGTCTGGGGCGGACGCTCCCGGGTCCGAGCTGTCTTGTACATGGGGACGCTGGCTGCCACTCGCTTCAATCCCGTCATCCGGGACTTCTACCAGCGGCTGCTGGCCGCCGGTAAGCCGAAGAAGCTGGCTCTGGTCGCTTGCATGCGCAAGCTGCTCGTCATCCTCAACGCCATGCTCAAGCAGCGCTCATCCTGGAGGGACATCACTCCGGCAATCGTCGTTACTTCCTCTTGACATCAAACACAGTTGCTGAACAGTTACGGATTTTGCGTTTTGCTTCCTGATGCCTGCTGGGACAGTGTATGATGCGGGGCGATTCACGGTGTGGGAATCCAGATATCGGCAACCGACTGAGAACCCGGCGGAGACCAGACACATGGCTGAGAATGGCATACCGTTGGCGCTGGAATTGAATCGTGTGCCTTCGTCAATCGTTCCCCTGAGCGGTCCCGAAGAAACTCGCTTCCAGGGCATTATGGAAGACGCGGTTATGGTGGACATGCATCAGCATCCCTTCGTCATGCCCGAGTCTATGCACCAGTTCATCGACTACCTGCGCACCAACCGCTACCAGTGGGGTTACCAGGCGGTGGCTGCCGGCGGCTGGACTACCGTTACTACTGCCAATGTGTTCAGCGGCCTGAAAAGCACTCCTGATATGTCATTCGTAGAGTACGAAGACCTGGTTGCTGAGGTGGGCGGTATGCTCGCCGACGTTGCGTCGCAGACCAATGTGGTCAGGATCGGCAACGCCAACGATATTACCGCCGCCAAACAGCAGGGAAAAGTCGGGTTCATGCCGACCCTCGAGCATCTGGCCATCGGGAATCGCATCGAGCGGGTGGATTCGCTGTTCGGCATGGGTGTTCGTTTGGCCGGCATCACCTACAATCGCAAGAACTTCATCGGCGACGGCATGAACGAACGCAATCCCGGTGGATTGAGCAATTTCGGTATCGAAGTGGTGCACCGCATGAACGACCTTGGGATGGCGGTAGACCTGTCCCACGCCTCGACGCCCACCGCTATGGATGCCATCGAGTTCTCCGGGGCTCCAACGGTTTTCAGTCACAACGCGGCCTACACCCTGCGGCCCAACGGGCGCACCCGCAAAGACGAAGAACTGATGGCCTGTGCTGCCAAAGGCGGCCTCATCTGCATCACCGCCGTCCCCAATTCGTTGAGCGATGACCCTGAGCAGGACATCGAATGCGTTCTGGATCATTACGATTACATGGTGCGGTTGGTGGGTATCGACCACGTCGGTATCGGCACCGACACCACCATCGGAGACCATGTTGCATTCCACCGGGTGATGATGGGAAGAGATGGACCAGATCAGTTGCCGGCTCCCTACCTGAACGGCCTGGAATCGCCAGCCGATGGCAAAAATATTGTGCGAGGCCTGATCCGCCGCGGATACACTGATGAACAGGTACAGAAGATAATCGGGCGCAACGCCGTGGACTTCTTCCGTCGGGTGATCCCGTAGCCACGGCTGGCTTTGCTAGACGCTCCCGATGGAGGAACCGTCCGGGGCAGAGCCGTCGGGGGCGAACGCATCTGCGCCTTGCCCGTCTTCGCCGGATGTGAGTTCCGCCTGCACCACTTGCCAGATGTCGGTGCTAGCCGGCCCGCCCCAGCCATCGTAGTGCACGAGGTCGGTGAGGGGCAGGCGGTCCCGCCAGCCCGTAGTTTGCAGCAACGGTTGCGCCGGGAAATCGACCGGATACCCGAGGCACAGGTAGGCTACCGGAACAATGTGCTGCGGGATGCCCAGAATCTGACGCAGTTGCGGGCGCTTCAGGATGCTGACCCAACCCACTCCGACGCCTTCAGCGCGAGCCGCCAACCACAAATTCTGTACGGCGCAGCACGTGGAATAAACGTCCGTTTCCGGCGTTGAGTTTCGCCCCAACACTTCCCCGGCCCGTGTCGGGTCGCAGGTGACGCAAACGTTCACCGACGACTCCATGATTCCTTCCAGCTTCAACGCCAGGTATTGCGAACGACGTGGTTCGTCGAAGAATTGAGAGGCAGCCCGACGCTCGCGTTCAAACAGGTCTTTTACCTGCAAGCGGATATCGGTATCGGACACGAGCACGAAGTCCCACGGCTGCATGAACCCGACCGACGGCCCGTGGTGTGCGGCGCGTATGATGCGTGCCAGAACGTCTGGCGGAATTTTTTCGTCCTGGAAGGTGCGAATGTCACGGCGCGAATAAATGGCGTGATAAACGCCTCGCCGCTCTTCGGGCGCAAAGTGGTTGAATGTCGTCATTGTGTTAGCCCAATTCCCGCAACTGCCGCACATTATCACATATCCAACCGAAACGGGCTGACCCTATGACTGTTGGAGATGTTCGGACCAACCCATCCCGGGGTTGCCACCCGCCATAGAGGCCATCTTGCCTCTCGCCGATTGCCGCTTGAACGCTATTCTTCCCGCCACAAATCATTTCGCAATGCCGACTGGCGCGCCTGCCACGCCAGCCCGTAGCGAATCGAATTGGCCGTAGATTTCGCCTTGACGACGATTGTGTAGGGTTCGCCAATGGGCTAACCTCCGGGCACGTAGATGTGCTCGATGTTGTTGCCGGGGTCGTCGCTGCGAGCCAGCACGCGATTGCCGGCATCGAGAAGCTCGACCTGCAAATCGGCGAGGCGGGATGAGAAAACGCCTTCAGCATCTACGTCGACGTCCCGGTTCCAGGTGAGCGCCAGGGAAAACTCGTCGTTGGTTTTGGTGACGGTCAAGGGATAGGAGGAAGCGTAACAGTTCAGACTTGGAGAGGTGAATTGGCCGAAGGTTGGTCGGGAATCGCTGGAGCTGGGGGAGGTGGTTATGTCATATATCTGGGATGGATGCGGAAATCGACCTCAGCACTGCGGACCGGGATGTGCTGATTGCCATCATTGAGAGGCAACAGGCCATCATCGAGAGCCTGGAGAAACGGATCGCCCAGTTGGCTAGGCTTTGCACATTTCAAGCCGCGTAGGCGAGTGAATCTACAAGTCGGTAGTACAGGGCAGCCGGGACTTTCCATATATCCGGTTCTGCGTCTCGACTTTGTACAAAAGCTAGATGAATTATAAGAACAGGGTAAGCTCGACCAAATCATCAAAAGAGGTCGAGTATGCCTACCCTGCCCGCAGTCATAGTAACCCTGCTGCTGCCCTTTGAGCACCTGTTTGACCCCAGGACCTGGCGCAAAGCCCAACTCCTGGCCATGGGAGCGATCCTGTCTCCCGGCAAACGCACCGTGTCCTCCGCCCTCAACATCCTGGGGATTGGGCAGCACGGCGACTTCGCCATCTATCACCACGTGCTCAACCGTGCCCGATGGTCGCCGCTGCAACTGAGCCGGGTGCTGTTGCTGCTGGTGGCCGGGCGCCTTGGTTCATCCACCGAGCCGTTGGTGTTCGGCATTGACGAGACGGTGGAACGACGCTGGGGCCGGAAGATTGCGGCCAAGGGACGGTATCGGGATCCGGTGCGGTCCAAGGACGACCAGGTGGTGATGACCCCCGAATTGCAATGGGTGAGCCTGATGTTGCTGACGCGTATCGGATGGGCGGGTCGACACTGGGCGCTGCCGTTTTTGACCGCGCTGGTGGTGTCGGCCCGCTATGACCGGCGCAAAGGTCGCCGGCACCAGACGGTCACCGACTACGCCCAGCAGATGCTGGTCTGCCTGCGCCGGTGGCTGCCGGACCGGGACCTGGTGGTGGTGGCCGATGGCGGCTACGCCAAGCGCGAGTTCCTGCGGCATTGCCAGAACATGTCAAAGCCGATTGTCGTCGTCACCAAACTGCGCAAGGACGCGTCCCGGTACCAGCCCGCGCCACCGCGGCGGCCCGGCCAGATCGGGCGGCCCCGGGTGGTCGGCGCGCGATTGCCCAGTCCCACGGCGGTGCTGGACGATCCCGCTACACAATGGATTCCCTACCGTGCCACCGGTTCCGACGGCAGTACCGCCAGGGTCGAGCTCGCTTCGGGCGTGGCGCTGTGGTACCACGGCGGGCCGCCGCGCCTTCCCATACGTTGGGTCGTCATCAGATACCTGGAGGAGCGCCGCGGGCCCTATGCTTTGCTATGCACCGACACCGAGGCGGAACCCCTGCGGATACTGCAGTGGTATCTGCTGCGCTGGCAGGTCGAGGTGACCTTTGAGGAGCTGCGGGCTCACCTGGGCGTGGAAACCCAGCGCCAGTGGTCGGAACGAGCCATCGCCCGAACCACCCCCGCGCTCTTTGGCCTGTTCAGCGTGGTGACGCTGGCAGCGGATATCCTGATCGAACAGCGTGGCGGCATGGCGCCGCGCACCGCGGCGTGGTATGACAAAACCAGCCCTTCCTTCGCCGACGCCATCGCCCTGGTCAGACGACACCTCTGGGTGCAGCAGGGAACTTTTATGCCGTCCGAGCGCGAGCACGAATCGATAAAAGTCCCGCGCCTCTTGTACCACAGGATGCTCGACACGCTAGCCTATGCCGCTTGATTGTACAAAGCCGAGTTCTGCGTCGGACAGTGAAAAACCCTCGGACGCCAGCCACAAGTGGCGGCGCACCAGGGCGATGGCATCCACAAAAGTTGGCGACGGCTTGGCGTACCAGGCCGCGGTGCGATGGCTCATGGGCCGTTGTTCCTGCATCAAGTGAGCCGCCAGGGTGGTCCAGGAGAATAGGCCCATCAGGATTGGCGTGGTGCGGGCGATGGCGTGATCCGACCACTGGCGTTGGGTCTCCACGCCCAGATGCGCTCGCACTTCCTGGAAGGTGACCTCCAGTTGCCAGCGCAGCACAAACCATTCCAGAATCTGCGCCGGGTCCACGGCCAGGTCAGTGCACAGCAGAGCCGGTGTGGCGAATTCGCCCTGGGGGTCCCGAACCAAGACCCAGCGCAGGGGCACGGGCGGCTTGCCCGAGCGATACCAAACCGCCGTTTGCGAGGTGAGTTCCACCGTGCGGGTCGCGCCGTTGTACCAGGCTACCGACACCTCGACCCATGACACGGTGGGCAAGTCCAGGAGCGCCTTCAGCGCGGTCAGCCGTCGGCCTTTCAGCGGGGGCCGACCGTTCCGGCCCGGCTGACGTGCTGGCGCCGGTTCATAAAGGGCGGCGTCCAGGCGCAAGCGGGCGATGAGGATAACGGGTTGAGCCAACGATTGGCAGCAGTGGAGCAGGTCCAGTACGGCGTAGCTGCGGTCACCCACCAGCACCAGGGGGCGCTGCGGCAGCCAGCGTGGTTCGGCAGGCTCACCATGAGCGGGGTTGCAGGATCATCTGCCGGGCCCAGTCGGTGAGCTTTTTGTGGCGGCGTCCGCGCTGCCGGTGGTAGCGTGCCGAGGGCGCCAGCACGGTGAGAAAGGGCAAGGCCCAATAACGTCCCGCCCAGGGGACCTGGCCCAGCCACATCAGGGAGATCCAGCGCAGGCCGCTGGCCTTGACCACCTGAGACCGGCTGGAGCGTACCGCATCGCGGTAGATGCCCAGGGATTTGATTTTGGGGCCGCGGCGCCGCTCCAGGGTTTCGTCGATGCCGAAAATCAACGGGCCATCGCCTTGATCCAAGTGGAGGATTAGCAGTCCCAACAGGATGCGTGCCGCCTGGCGGGGCGACCACACCGCCCGATTGAGCACTTGATGATAACGGGCATAGCTGCGGTCGTCGCTGAGTCCCATGACACGGAGCGCCGATGCCACGGTGCGTTGGCCGGGAGCCAGTATCGCGCCGACCAACAGGATTTGGGCTTTCAGCCAGGTCGGGTTGCGAAACAGCGTGGCGAAGGGATGGAGTACGGGTACAATCGCGTTGGGCAGGGTGAGCATCGCTTGGCCTTTTTCCAGGAGGGTCCGCCCAGCTTACCCTGTTCTTATAATTTATCTAGCTTTTGTGCAAAGTCCAGATAAGGCGCCGGACTGACGTGGTGGGCATTTTCCCCAACCGGCTATCGGCGCGGCGCCTGGTGGGCGCGGTGCTGGCCGAGCAACACGACGAATGGGCCGAAGCCCGCCGCTACCTCACCATCCCCAACGCCGCCGGCAACGAGGCACTGCCGAAGCCCAATATGCTGGACGCAGCGGCCTGATCAACATCAAAAGGGATGACGCGCTTTTACACTACTTGACGGGACACTACCCCGTCAACGCGCGCGTTACTCTCTTCGGCGACGGACTCTTTGCCGGCGACGGCCCCAATCGTGAACTGTCGATGGCACCGGGTGGAGTCCGCGCGTTGAATATGAACCTGCAAATTCCACCCGACACACCAGCTCGCACGTACAAAATACTGTTGGAGATCAGCGCACCTGGAGAAACCAACACCCTTGATAACTCTTCAACGGTCAACGTAACCGTGCGCGAACCGTACACGCTGGCCGAGCTTCTCACCGTAGTCGTCGCCCCGTCGCCGGCCTACATTGGCGAAACAATCTCCGCCTACGTAACCGTCATCAATCCCTCACCAAACCGTGCCAGCATCCCCATCTCGGTGGCGTTGGAGGGAGGGAGTGCGCCGGTTGAACGGCGCAACCCGAGCGTGGCGCCGCACCAGTCCGTAACTCGTAAATTCGAATGGCACACCAGTGCATTGCCGCCCGGTGAACATACCTTCCACGCCACCGCTTACGTCAACGAACGCACCATCACGGCTAAAACCACTGCCGTGTTGCAGATCTCGGCTTTGTACAATCAAGCGGCATAGGCTAGCGTGTCGAGCATCCTGTGGTACAAGAGGCGCGGGACTTTTATCGATTCGTGCTCGGGTAGTGTCCCGTCAAGTAGTGTAAAAGCGCGTCATCCCTTTTGATGTTGATCAGGCCGCTGCGTCCAGCATATTGGGCTTCGGCAGTGCCTCGTTGCCGGCGGCGTTGGGGATGGTGAGGTAGCGGCGGGCTTCGGCCCATTCGTCGTGTTGCTCGGCCAGCACCGCGCCCACCAGGCGCCGCGCCGACAGCCGGTTGGGGAAAATACCCACCACGTCAGTGCGGCGACGGATCTCCCGGTTCAGCCGTTCCTGCGGGTTGTTGGACCACAGCTTCTGCCAGTGGGCCACTGGGAAGGCCGTGAAGGCCAGGATGTCCGGCGCGGCATCCGCCAGCAGTTCGCCCACCTGGGCAAAGGGCTCCCGGAGTTGTTCCACCACTCGGTCCAATTGGCCGTGGACCTCGGCGGGAGACAGTTGCTGGTAGATGGTGCGGACCATGGTGGCCACGCCGGGTTGGGCACGCTTGGGCACTCGGGTGAGCAGGTTGGCCATGAAGTGGGTGCGGCAGCGCTGCCAGCTGGCCCCAGTGAACACCGCGGCGATGGCGTTCTTCAGCCCCTGGTGAGCATCGGAGGTTACCAGCTCCACCCCGCTGAGGCCCCCGAGCGGTCAGCGACCGCAGGAAGGCCAGCCAGAAGGCGCCGTCCTCGCTGGCGCCCACGTCCATACCCAGGATCTCACGCTGCCCTTCGGTATTGACCCCCGTCGCCACCACCACGCAGACGTTGACGATGCGACCGCCCTCCCGAACCTTCTGGGTCAGGCCGTCCAGCCACACGTAGGGGTAGGGACCATCGTCCAGGGGCCGACCCAGGAAACTCTCCACCACTTCGTCCAGTTGCTCGCAGATGCGCGACACCTGGCTGCTGGAGATGCCGTCGCAACCCAGGGCCTTGATCAGATCGTCCACCCGCCGAGTGGACACGCCTTCTACATAGGCTTGCTGGATGACGGCCAGCAGGGCTTTCTCGCTGCGCCGCCGCGGTTCCAGCAGGCTGGGGAAGTAGCTGCCTTCCCGCAGCTTGGGAATGTGCAACTCCATGGTGCCCACCCGGGTATCCCAGGTGCGGTTGCGATACCCATTGCGGTAGGTGACCCGCTCCGGGCTGCGTTCGCCGTGCTGGGCGCCGATCTGGGCGGAAACCTCGGCGTCCATGATGCCGTCCACCAGGACCCGCAGTGCTTCCCGCAGAAAGTCCACGTCTCCGTCCATACCACGCTTGCGTAATAATTCCAAAAGATCCATTCTTTGCTTGACCACCGTCGTTCTCCTTGGTTGGGTTTGGCATTTCCGATCAAGGGTGACGCGGTGGTCAGCGTTTTGCCAACCGCCTAACTCTTACACCACTTCCTGGGACTCTACTCGCCATATCGGCCACCACCACCAGGTCCCGGTCCGGCAGCCACCGGCGCAGGCAGACCAGCATCTGCTGGGCGTAGTCGGTGAACGTCTTGTGCCGGCGACCTTTGCGCCGGTCGTAGCGGGCCGACACCACCAGCGCGGTCAAAAACGGTAGCGCCCAGTGTCGACCCGCCCATCCGATACGCGTCAGCAACATCAGGCTCACCCATTGCAATCCGGGGGTCATCACCACCTGGTCGTCCTTGGACCGCACCGGATCCCGATACCGCCCCTTGGCCGCAATCTTCCGGCCCCAGCGTCGTTCCACCGTCTCGTCAATGCCGAACACCAACGGCTCGGTGGATGAACCAAGGCGCCCGGCCACCAGCAGCAACAGCACCCGGCTCAGTTGCAGCGGCGACCATCGGGCACGGTTGAGCACGTGGTGATAGATGGCGAAGTCGCCGTGCTGCCCAATCCCCAGGATGTTGAGGGCGGAGGACACGGTGCGTTTGCCGGGAGACAGGATCGCTCCCATGGCCAGGAGTTGGGCTTTGCGCCAGGTCCTGGGGTCAAACAGGTGCTCAAAGGGCAGCAGCAGGGTTACTATGACTGCGGGCAGGGTAGGCATACTCGACCTCTTTTGGTGATTTGGTCGAGCTTGCCCTGTTCTTATAATTTATCTAGCTTTTGTACAAAGTCGAGATTGAGAGATAAGTTTAGAGATATGGCCTGTTCAGATGCAAATTGACCAACTTGCCAAACCCATTGACTGGAATTGCAGTATTGAATTACATTACGGCAGCCGTTGCGGGCCAAGGGTGAGAGATTGGAGCGGAATGGCAATCACCGATGTTTAGCCCGAATCCACCGAAGCGATGTACGCTGGAGTTGACACTAGGGTTGATGGGCAAGGGAGGGCGAACAGGCTAGACCAAGTTCCAATAGATGGGGATGAGGGCGGTGTGAAGTAGGCACCCAGACACGATGATGGCGGCCCGCAGTGGCCATGGCGGGCGTAATTCGAGATGCGGTGGGCAAGGAGTGCCCTTCGCGGGCTGGGTTGGCGCGAGTTGGCGGGAACGGTCAGATGGCCGGATGGCGGGTCAGTGGCAGACGGCCGCCGTCAGGCTGGGAGTGGAAGGGCTCGCAATCGAGCCAAGGCGCGACTGAACTGGTTTTCCCAGGGCCAGCGCTGGGGCAGATGCAAAGTGAGGCGGCGCGCCGAGCGGGTGAGCCGTCCGGCGAGGGAGAAGAAGCGTCGTCGGAGGGTCTTGGTGGTTACCAGTTGCTCACCCAGACCGATGCGCGCGGTCCAGCGGGCCAGGTTATGCGCCATCACCTGCACCGCCAGCCAGGCGCCGTTGGCGGCGAAGCGGCCTGAGGGGAGATGGTTGAGCCCGACGCCGTACTTGAGGTCTCGGATGGCGTTCTCGATCTCGGCGTGGCGGCGATGGTCGGCCTCCAGTTCCAGGGTGTCCCCGTCTCGGTCGGTGATGCAGCCGTGATAGCTGTAGCTGGCGAAGAGGGCCAGCTGGGAGCCGGGCGTGGGCTTCACCCGCCGGACGATGAGCCGCACCGGTGCGGCGTCGGGCTCATCCTGGAAGGGGGCGTAGGTGGTCTCCGCCACGTCGGCGGCGCCGTCCATCCAGTAGGGAATCGGCGTCCAGTCAGTCTCGGGTATGGCCTCGATGATATTCCGCAGGCGGGCTTGCTGGCGGACGGTGATGGAGTAGCGCACATCCATCTTGCGGCAGACGGCGACGATGGCGTGGGTGTAGAAGCCGCTGTCAGCCCGCACCGTGAGTTGTCCCCTGGCCCCGCCGTAGCGTACCCGCCCCACCGTCTCGCGTAGAAAGTGAGCGGCGCCCCGAACGGTATTGGCGCGGCCCTTGCGCAGCCGAGCCATCAGCACGTCGCCGGTTCCGGCGGCAATGGCCAGCAGCGGGTGATAGCCTCGCTGGCCGGTGTAGCCGTGGTCGCGCGCCCCCCCTTGGCCAGACCGTATGTCTCGCAGATGGTGGAGTCCAGGTCGATGGTCAACGGCCCGTCGCCGGGTCCGGCCCCAGCCGCCCAGGCCCGGGCCAGCAGCTCCCGGCTGACCCGATCCAGTTGGCGGACGTGGCCCCACCGGAAACTGCGCAGGAAGGTCCCCAGGGTGGATGGCGCCTTGACTACGCAGCCGATGGCGCTAGCCGTCCCGCCGGTGCGCAGCACGTCGGCGTCGTCAATGCAGTCTCCTCCGGCCAGAGCAGACGCCACCAGCGTCATCACCTTGTCGCCGGTGTTGGCTCGGCCTGGGGCGCGACCCAGGTCCAGGTGCCGGTCAACCAGTTCGGGCCGGCCCAGATGCCGGCCCAGCGTGGCTGGCAGGATCAGCCCAGCATTGGCCACCAGGCGGTGGTCGTCAAAGGCGATTTGGATGCGGTCGGGGTGGTCATCTGCTAGCATCTTTTGGGTGCTCCTGGCCTGGGGACGGTTTCCTGTTTCAAAAGCCATTATCCCAGATGCACAGGAGCACTTTCTTACCCCTTCAGCACACCGCGACACTCATCTTTTCGGTGGATTGGGGCTTAGCCAGCCAATGGAGCGAGTGAACGATGTTTGGACTGAAAGATTTATCCCGTACCCTGCTCGCCATTCCTGTCGGGCTGCTGCTTATCGTGGCGGTAGCTTGCGGTGACAGCGCCAGTGCTCCCGCCGCGACGCCGGAGCCAGCGCCCGCAAGTTCAGCGCCGGCGTCTACCAGCGCCGCGCCAGCCGCTGCCGCCCAGGCGCCGGAACCTTCGCCCATTGCTCCGGCATTCCGTGCGGCGAGCGGCTCAACTCCGGCCCCCGCTGCGACTGCTGCATCCGTCCCTGAGCAACAGGGCGACGTCAAAGTCGACACCCTGGTTATCGCGGTTGACCCATCGGCCGGAGAGACCAACCTGCCCTGGGGCGGCACGGTTGACCACCACCAGCAGATGGACCTGGTAATGGAAGTGTTGGTAGATATTGACCCCGAGCAAAACATCTGGATTCCGCAGCTGGCGACAGATTGGGGACTGTCCGAAGATGGCACCCGTTGGACATTCAATCTGGCTGAGGGAGTTCAGTTCCACAACAACTGGGGGGAGTTTACCGCCCGCGACGTTTTTCACAGCGCCCGTATGCTCACTCGCGAAGACACTTTGTTGGCCTACGCCAATGACTGGCGCAGTATTGACCTGGATGCCTCTGAAATCGTCAGCGACCACGAACTGGCTATCCAGCTCAAAGGCCCGAACCCGGACTTCCTTTTCTACATCGCCCCCAGCGGCGGCGGTCTGATGATGAGCCAGGAGTTCTGGGATGCCGAGGGTCTGGATGGTTATACCAACGATATGATTGGCACCGGCCCCTACCGTTTCGCAGAGCGCGAATTGGGCGTGAACGTTACTTACGAAAAGTTGCCCGACCACTGGCGACTGAACGGTGAAGGCGGCAATACCGCTCCGGTGGACTGCAGGGTCTTTCAGTTTTCAGAAGAAGCCTTAGACTGGGGGTATGAACACGACGGAACTAGCGCAAAGCCTGCCCGCCGTCCTGGCTTCGGTGCCGGACCCCCGGGGATTGCGGGGACGGCGTCATCCTCTGCCGGCCATCCTGACGCTGGCCGTCTGCGCCATGCTCTCCGGGGCCCGCAGCCTCTACGCGATTCATCAATGGGGCCGCCAGCAAGATGCCGCCACGGTGCAGGCCATGGGTTTCACCCGGCCCAGGACGCCAGCGGTGGGCAGCCTTCATACCGTATTCCGTCGGCTGGACGCGGCCGCCTTCGAGACCGCTCTGGCCGGGTGGAGCCGGGCGGGACTGCCGGAGGGGAGCGCCATTGCGGTGGACGGCAAAGCCCTGCGGGGGATTCACGGCCAAGAGTTGCCCGGGGTGCGCCTGGTGGCCGGATATGCTCACGAATCCAGCCTGGTGGTAGGGCAAAAGGGGGGTGGGGCCGGTACAGGGGGAACTGACAACGGCCCGGCAACTGACCGCGGAACTGCTGCCGGTGGCGGGTAACGTGATTACCGGGGATGCCTTGTATTGTCAGCGGGACTATTGCCAACAGTTGCTGGACGCTGGGGGTGACTATCTGGTCATCGTGAAAAAGAACCAGCGGGAACTGTACGATGCCATTGCCTTGGCGTTTGCGGAGCCGGTGTGGGGAGCCCAGTACCGGCAGGCCCGGCGGCGGGGCCGTCACGGGGATCGCTGGGAGACGAGGCAGTTGCGGGCTACGGAGGCGCTGAATGAATACCTGGACTGGCCCGGGGTGCGGCAGGTCTGCCAAGTGCGGCGGCGGGTGGAACAGAAGGGGAGCGTGTCTATGGAGACGCGCTACGCTATCACCAGCCTGGGGAGGGAGACCGGGCCGGGGAAACTGCTGGAGTATGTACGGGGCCACTGGGGAATTGAGAACCGGCTGCACTACGTCCGGGATGTGACCCTGGGGGAGGACGCATCCCAGGTGAGAACCGGGGCGGCGCCTCAGGTGATGGCGGCATTGCGCAACGTGGTCTTGGGACTGCTGCGGAGCGGTGGAGAGACCAACATCGCGGCGGCAATACGGCGCATCGGCTGGGCGCCTGGCCAAGCCTTAGCCATCCTTGGCTTGGCCAATCCTTGAAAACTGAAAGACCCTGGGTGGACTGGCCAATGGTTGACCTGCGCTGGATTTCCGAGCCGGCCACTCGGAACGCCGGCCTCCTCGCCGGGGACATCCACCTCACAGAGTTAACCCGTGAACTGGCCGACGCAGCGGTCTCGAACAACGGTATGAAGGTCATTCAGAGCAACTTTCCCGGCAACCAGCTATGGGGAGTTTTCCAGGGCCTTTATCCGGAAACGCCAGCGCCCGGAGAATCGAGCGCCTGGGATGAGCCCTGGATGTACTCCGACTTTGCGCCTACTGACAAGCGGGTGCGAGAAGCACTGAATCGCGCCGTAGACAAGGAACTGCTGATTGATACCTTGTTCAGCGGACGCGTTACGATTAGTCCTGTGGGTGGCTTCTATCCCAACCTTCCTGGCTGGGACGCTTCCTGGTTCGACCGCTATGATGAACTCTACGGCTACGATCCCGAACGCGCTCGTGCATTGTTGGCTGAAGCCGGTTACGGCCCGGACAATCCGGCCGAGATTGAAATGAAAGTTATGAACATATTCGGCTTCCCGGAATCAGCCGACCTCATGCAGGCTATCGGCGTGATGTTCACTGACGTGGGCGTTGATGTCAGCTATGAAGAGTGGGTGTTCAGCAACTACTATTCGTCCTGGACTAAAAAGGAGGACGACTCCGTAGGTTTCTGGGTCGCCCCACCTTCCTTCAAGACGGTTTACGCCCAGTTGAGCCTGTTCAACCGATCCAGCGGAGCCATTCACTTATATGAAACCCAGGAACTCGACAATCTGTTCGAGCAGTTGGGTAACACGGTGCCGGTCGATGACCGTTCTAAAATTCAGAACCAGATGGGCGAAGTCATCTTCACTGAATACGGCTATCTACCGCTGTTCTACATCTTCATCGAGTTCGTTGCCAACCCCGAAATCATCGACACCTGGGAGTTCCCCGGTTCGGACGGCGCGAATTATGGCCACTTTGATCTGATTCGGGCCTGTCGCTCGGCTGATCCCTGCTTCTAGCGGCGAACTGAGCAGGCAGACCGTTGGCAACAACCAGTCCAATCACCACGAATGAAACTGCGGCAGGGGTCGTTGACGCCCCCTCCGCAGTTGGCCCATCTCGAGTCAGGCGTACCCTGCGTGAGGTTCGGCGTTATCCGATACTACCGATTGCGGTAGTAATGATTATGCTCATCATCCCGGCCATTTTCGCCGAGCTGATCGCACCCCACGACCCGCTGGATGGAGACCTCAGGGTTCGCCTGCTCCCGCCGGCCTGGGTGGACGGCGAAGCGGAAGTCAAGACGGTAGTGCTCCAGGTCGACCCGTCCCGCAGTATCTCCGAAGTCATGGTGCCCAACGCAGCGCGTATGGTGCGGAACGGCGCCGCAACTCTGCTGGATGGCGCCACCGAGGCCATGCCCTGAACCCACATCGCCGTGGTATCGAAACCCGCCGGAGTAGAGTCCCAGGAAGTGGTGTAAGAGTTAGGCGGTTGGCAAAACGCTGACCACCGCGTCATCCTTGTGGAATCACAACAACCCAACCAAGGAGAACGACGGTGGTCAAGCAAAGAATGGATCTTTTGGAATTATTACGCAAGCGTGGTATGGACGGAGACGTGGACTTGCTGCGGGAAGCACTGCGGGTCCTGGTGGACGGCATCATGGACGCCGAGGTTTCCGCCCAGATCGGCGCCCAGCACGGCGAACGCAGCCCGGAGCGGGTCACCTACCGCAACGGCTACCGCAACCGCACCTGGGACACCCGGGTCGGCACCATGGAGTTGCACATTCCCAAGCTGCGGGAAGGCAGCTACTTCCCCAGCCTGCTGGAACCGCGGCGGCGCAGCGAGAAAGCCCTGCTGGCCGTCATCCAGCAAGCCTATATAGAAGGCGTGTCCACTCGGCGGGTGGACGATCTGATCAAGGCCCTGGGTTGCGACGGCATCTCCAGCAGCCAGGTGTCGCGCATCTGCGAGCAACTGGACGAAGTGGTGGAGAGTTTCCTGGGTCGGCCCCTGGACGATGGTCCCTACCCCTACGTGTGGCTGGACGGCCTGACCCAGAAGGTTCGGGAGGGCGGTCGCATCGTCAACGTCTGCGTGGTGGTGGCGACGGGGGTCAATGCCGAAGGGCAGCGTGAGATCCTGGGTATGGACGTGGGCGCCAGCGAGGACGGCGCCTTCTGGCTGGCCTTCCTGCGGTCGCTGACCGCTCGGGGCCTCAGCGGGGTGGAGCTGGTAACCTCCGATGCCCACCAGGGGCTGAAGAACGCCATCGCCGCGGTGTTCACTGGGGCCAGCTGGCAGCGCTGCCGCACCCACTTCATGGCCAACCTGCTCACCCGAGTGCCCAAGCGTGCCCAACCCGGCGTGGCCACCATGGTCCGCACCATCTACCAGCAACTGTCTCCCGCCGAGGTCCACGGCCAATTGGACCGAGTGGTGGAACAACTCCGGGAGCCCTTTGCCCAGGTGGCCGAACTGCTGGCGGATGCCGCGCCGGACATCCTGGCCTGCACGGCCTTCCCAGTGGCCCACTGGCAGAAGCTGTGGTCCAACAACCCGCAGGAACGGCTGAACCGGGAGATAAGGCGCCGGACTGACGTGGTGGGCATTTTCCCCAACCGGCTGTCGGCGCGGCGTCTGGTGGGCGCGGTGCTGGCCGAGCAACACGACGAATGGGCCGAAGCCCGCCGCTACCTCACCATCCCCAACGCCGCCGGCAACGAGGCACTGCCGACGCCCAATATGCTGGACGCAGCGGCCTGATCAACATCAAAAGGGATGACGCGCTTTTACACTACTTGACGGGACACTACCCCCGCCGGCAACTGGACTTACCCACTGGGCACCGACAAGCTGGGGCGAGATTTGGTAAGTCGCATCATCTACGGTTCCCGCATTTCGGTCATGGTGGCTGTCGTATCCATCCTCTGCGGCGGGGTCATCGGCACGACCGTGGGTGTGGCCGCCGGTTATTTCGGCCGCTGGGTCGACATAATAGTAATGCGGACGGTCGATATTTCGCTGTCGATACCGATTATCCTGCTGGCCCTGGTACTGGTGGCTGCGCTGGGCGCCAGTTTCTGGACGGTCGTGATTGTGCTGGTTTTGCTGCTATGGGCGCACTACGCGCGCATGTCCCGAGGGGAAACGCTATCGGTGCGCGTGCAGGATTTTGTGGCGCGCTCCGGCGTGGCCGGCTCCTCGCATCCCCGGATTATGCTGAAGCACGTTTTCCCCAACGTGTTCAACAGCCTGGTCGTGCTGGCGACATTGCAGGTTGGTTTCGTCATCATCCTGGAGAGTACGTTGAGTTTTCTGGGCGCCGGCATCCCGCGCCCAACCCCAGCCTGGGGTTTGATGGTCGCCGACGGGCGGGAACTCATTACATCGGAGAGCGGTTGGTGGGTTTCCTTATTCCCGGGCCTGGCCATCATGCTCGCCGTGCTATCCATGAACCTGCTCGGCGACTGGCTGCGCGACCGGCTGGACCCCAAACAACGCCAAGTTTAGCGGTGCGTCGGGCGCTCCCCTATCTCGAGAGGTGGGCAGGGCAAGTCGGGATCGCTACTGGCCCCCGCTCACCGCGCAGTCATACCCTTCCAGGCAGGATTGCACCACCGTTTCGATGTCCTCATCAAGCAGGTAGCCGGCGTTGGCCAGGCCGGTCGCGGACGCTTTGACCCGCTCGGCGTAATCTTCCCGACTCGCGTAACGTTCTTCCAGCGATGGTCTGGGGTCGCCGGTGGTTTTGCGCTGGTCGGCGGTGGCGGCAAACCAGTGGGAAGAACCCTGCATCGACATCAACTGTTCCGGTGCGCCGGTGTCCGGGTGGCGCAGATTCCAGCCGGTGTGCGTACCCACGGGCACTTCCAGGTCAGGCAGGCGGATACCGGCAACGTCGTTGCCATCGGCGTCGGCGGCGGACACCAGGCGCGGATACTCGCGGCCCTCCCGCACCGGGTGCGCCGCGATGCCCTCGGTTGCATCCGGGCCGAGGTCAACCTCGCGGATGCGCCACAGACGCGCCGGGTCTGGCGCGGCCCGTTGGGGTGTGGTTACCACGGTGCCAAGATATACGTCTGGATGAGCGGCGGTGCCATCGTCCAGCCTTGGATGCCGGCTGGGCGGCGGCGCAACGCCGTCGGTGGCCCAGCGATCCAGGTTGATCAGCGCCGCCCGCAGCAGCGGGATGTAATCCACCGCGTTGTAGGGATGGCGACCGACGGATCCGTCGGGCCCGACACCAGCCATTTGGTCAGGCGAGCCGGGGAGATGTTGCGCTCCGGCGAACAGGTAATGCCGCGTCTCTTCGGCGGGGGCCAGGTCGAAGTTGCCCGTGCTGTCAACGTGGGAAAGGCAACCATCGCCGCGCCAGTACTCGGCAGCGGAGTTGGTGTAGATGATCTTGGGTACCGCATCCAGACGGCGCAACCGGCTCAACAGACCGTCGGTTTGCTCGGTGAGCGGGTCGGTCAGCTCGTTGTCGGCGAAGGGAAACTGGTGGCCGAAGCTGGGGGCCGACTGGCAGGATGGCTGGGCGAAGCGATGATTGAACTCGCCGCGCCGGCCGCCGGCCACGTGGGGCAGCAAGCCGTCGAACACGGGCCGTCCGTCCTCGTCCACGTTCAACCCGCAGTACACCATGGTGCGCAGCAGCCGTCCCGACTGTGACACACCGTGGGCGAAAACCTTCTCGAACCCATCGGGGACGGGGTTGGTCGCAGATGGGTTGCGCACCCAGGTAGCCGCTTCGCGGATGGCCAGCATCCCGCAACCCACCACCACCGGCTGCGCCGCCGTGTAGACGGCGTTGTAAATCTTGCCCGGCTCAAACCCCGATGCCAGGTAGATATGCTCGTCGCTGTGCGCCACTCCGTTGTCGGTCTCACGGCCAAATTGCCATTCGGAGCGTGGGATGAGCGTGTCGGGGCCGTCTTCCCAGTCACGCACCAGCAGCATGGCGTTCGGGTCGGCAAGGTCGGCCACCGGATAGGGGCGATGGGCGCGGTTCGCCAGCAGACGGGCGCGTTCTCGGGTGTGGGGGCGCATCTCGACGCTGGTCTGGCCCGGTTACGGGTTTGCCGTCAATCTGGATTGCGGGGGCGTCCAGACCCAGCAGGGCAGCACTGCGGTAAACGTCCCACTGCCAATCCACCGACAGCACCGAGTAGCCGTGTCGCAGCAAAAAGCCATCACCCACCGGAATGGCGTCGGAATCGATGGCCGGTGTCGCCCCCCCGGTTGAAAAAGGCCACGGTGCGGCGACGGCCCCGGTTCACGACCTCGACAATCAGCCGACCGTTGCCGCGACCATTATCACGTGGAGCCACCAGCGTGAAGTCAGCGTCAAAGCGCACGCGGCCAGCATCATCGACGGGCGCGTGTTGCAGGTCGACAATCTCCCGGTTGGCCGGATTATGCGGGTCGACAGCAAAGGTCAGCACGCCGTCGATGCGTTCGTAGTCGCCAACATCGCCAAACCGTTGGCCGTCGGCCAAAGCCTCCCGCCGCCTGATCGCTACATTGATAACCGGCATACTGACTGACCTCCTTAGATAGACCCTCGGAAATAGACCCTCGAGTTGGCCGATGGTAACAACGCCACAGTGATGGGTCAAACGTCATGCGTACCCACTTTGTCATTGCGAGCGTCCTTCGACAGGCTCAGGACGAGCGGAAATCTGGATGAGGTTGAACACTCTCCGGCGAACCGCCGTTGCTACGGCGACGAGATTGCCGCGCTACGCTCGCAATGACAAAGTGGGTGCGGACGCGATTGCCACGTCGCTATGCTCCTCGCAATGACAGATTAATGTTGTGCTTCTCGCAATGACAAAGTGGGTGCGCATGAGTGGGTCAAACTGGTTGACCGCGCGCATCCACCATCCGTCCCCCTGCTATAATCGCGCCATGGTTGCTGACGGCGAAACCACCCGACGGCGCCGTCGTGGCAGCAGACCGGACGACGCGCCCGACCCGGCCACCGATGGCTCGGCGGATGCCGACCGACGCGGACGGCAGTCTGACCTGCGTAGAATCCTCCGGGAGACATTCCCCGAGCGAAATCGCGATGCGCTGCTGCCGGCGCTGCACCTGCTGCAACACGAACACGGCCACCTGCCCGAGTGGGCGTTGCAAGTGGTGGGGTGGCATCTCCGCGTGCCGGCGTCGGAAATCTACGGCGCCGCCACATCCTATTCGGAACTGCGCATCGGGATTCCAGCACGGCACACCGTTACCGTCTGCACGGGCCTGGCGTGCTGGCTGGCCGGAGGAGAGGAATTGCTTGCGGCGGCGCGGCGGGAACTGTCAGCCAGCAGTGATACCAGCATCGATACCACCGCCTGCGCCTTCATCTGCGGCGTAGCGCCGGCCGCCGGCGTCGACGGGCGTTGGCTGGGCCGCGTGACCCGCGCCAAACTGCTTGCGGCGATCCAGGATGCCCCGGCATGACCACCCCCGGTCAAGCCACCCCGCCAACGGTTCAGCTCGTCGCCCGGCAGGACCGGGCCCGCCGAAGCATCGCCGCGTTGGGACGAACCACCCGCGTCGCCGTGCAGTGGGGCCATTGCAGCCAGGCCGTCGGAGCCGATGCAATCTACCACCGCCTGACCGAGGCTCTGGCCGGTCGGCGCGATGTGGGTGTCATTGCGGCCGGCTGCGATGGCGCGTGCTTTGCCGCAACCCAGGTCGTGGTACAACGACCCGACGGGTCAACCAGCTACTTTGACCGGGTGGACGCCGATGACGACCTCGCCGTTATCCTGGCCAGCGTTGCCGGCGCTGACGACGCGGGGACGCAGTATCCGTCGCCCGATCTGGAAGCCTATTTCACGCTCCAGCACATCGCCCTGACGGAGGGTATCGGCTCCGTCGACCCCACCTCGCTGGACGAATGCCTGGCCGCAGGCGGCTACGGCGGCTACGGCGGCCTGGCGGCGGCGCTTGCCATGCCTCCCGACGCAGTGATTCGGCTGGTGCTGGATGCCGGTTTGCTGGGCCGCGGCGGAGCGTTCTTCCCGGCGGCCCGCAAGTGGCAAGCGGCCCGGGGAGTCGCCGCCCAACGGCGTCATCTGGTGGTCAACGCCGAGGAAGGCGAACCGGGCGTGTTCAAGGACCGCCACCTCATGGAGGGCAATCCCCATCGCATCGTCGAAGGCGCCCTGATCGCGGCCTACGCCGCCGACGCTGCCAACGTGGTCATTTACGTTAACGCCGAAGCAGACCTGTCGGCGGAGCGAATGTCCCGGGCCGTTGCTGATGCCACAACCGGCGGACTCATCGGCGACAACATCCTGGGCAGCGGTTTTGGATGCACGGTAAGCGTCCGGCGCGGTGCGGGCGGCTACGTGTGCGGGGAGGAAACCACGCTGCTGAACACCATCGAGGGCCGCCGCCGGGAGCCGCGGTTGAGGCCGCCCTTCCCCACCGACGCCGGCCTCTACGGCGAACCGACCGTAATCAACAACGCCGAAACCCTGTGCAACGTGCCCGCCATCCTCACCGGTGGAGTGCGTCGGTTCGCCTCGGTCGGCCTGGACGAAGCTCGTGGCACCCGGCTGGTATCGCTTAGCGGCGCGGTGAAGCGACCTGGAATGGCGGAAGTGCCCATGGGAACCACCGTGCGAGAGGTCATCGACCAGGTTGGCGGCGGCGTGGCCGGGGGGCGAACACTGGGATTTGCCGCCGTCGGGGGGCCGTCCAGCGGCATCCTGCCCGCCGCCGAGCTGGATGTGCCGTTGCGCCCCGGAAATCTTCACCCCAGCGGTGTAGTCATGGGCGCCGGCGGCATCACCGTGTTCGACGACCAGGCGTCGCCAGCGCAGGTGGCCGCGCGCCTGGCCGCTTACAACGCCGCCGAGTCCTGCGGCAAATGCACGCCCTGCCGCGAAGGGACTCCCCGCATCGCAGCAGCGTTGCAACGCATCGCCAACGGCGGCGAAACCGCCAGGGACCGGTCGGATTTACAAGACCTGGCCGAAATAGTCGGCGCAGCATCCCTGTGCGGCCTCGGTCAGATGGCCGGCAACCCGGTTAACAGTTTCCTCCACTTCTACGGATCGACGGTCTACGGCTCGACGGCAAGCACCTGACCAATCCCACGCTTACCCGCTTTGATCTGTCATTGCGGGGAAATGCGGCTACTACAGTCGGAGCCTCGCCAACACATTCTGTGTATCGTGCGGATCTATGTGAAAAGCCGTCTGCGGGACGATCCTAACCGAAACGAAAAAAGCCAAGCTCCGATAAACAGTCGGATACCTGGCTTGTATTTGGCATCGGCCGGCCCGTCGCTGGGCCAAGGATCACGATGCCTATGTTTTGCCCGGTCGATTATTCTGCCAAACCTCTGGGCGGCTCCGATTCCCGGAGACCAATCAGGCCGCGGCAGCGTCCCCGACCGGGCCAATTAGCGGAAAATGCCATCTATGGTTTATCGTAACTAACGAAACCACTTCGCACCTCCAGTGCAGACGCGCTTTTCGCCCTCCTTGTTCTAACGGGTGGGGTGTCCCGGCCACCCCAGTGTTGTAGATACATACTATGCTGTATGGCAATACTTGTCAACCCATCATGCCACCTCACGCGTACCTGCGTTAATCTGTCGTTGCGAGGAGCGCCCGCTCATCCCGAGCACGTTGAGGGACGTGGCAACCTCGATGAGGTTGAACGCACGTCGGCGCACCGTCGTTGCTGCGGCGACGAGATTGCCACGCTGCGCTCGCAATGACACAGGTGGTTACGCATGAGCCTCTGGACACCATCGCGCAATCTGTCATTGCGAGGAGCGCCCGCCCATCCCGAGCTCGTCGAGGGACGCGGCAATCTCGTCGAGGTTGGACCCACGTCGGCGCACCGCCGTTGCTTCGGAGACGGGATTGCCGCGCTGCGCTCGCAATGACATTAGGGGAACATCGAAAGGCCCTGATGTACGGCGCACAGGCTAGGTTCTGTTGACATTTGATTATAATGGCCGTATGTCAAACATCAGATTATCACCAGAACAGTGGGCTAGGATTCTCGATTTCTTGCGTGGCTGCACCGGCCTGTACGTTGGCCAGGAAGCGGATTGCCGGCGTTTTGTCGAGGCCGTCTTATGGATTAACCGCTCTGGGGCCCAATGGCGACTGCTGCCAGCCGAATACGGGAACTGGAACAGCGTCTACAAACGATTCGCCCGTTGGACTGACCAAGGCGTCTGGGCACAAATGCATCAACATTGCTGCGCCGACGCGGATCTGGAATACCTGATCATCGACAGCACGGTGGTCCGGGCGCACCCTTGCGCGGCGGGAGCTCCCCCAAAAAGGGTGGCCAGGCGGCCCAGGCCCTGGGCCGGAGCCGCGGCGGGTTCAGCACCAAGATTCACGTGAGCGTGGACGGCTTGGGCAACCCCTTGCGATTCATCCTGACTGGCGGGCAACAGCACGACATCACCCAGGCGGAGGAGTTGATCGCCGGTTATGCTGGCGAGCACGTACTGGCCGACAAAGGGTACGATGCCCAGGAGTTTCGCCAGCACATCCTGGAACTGGGTATGATACCGGTCATTCCGCCCCGCTCGAACCGCAAGGCACCCGCCGACTATGACCGGCATCTGTACCGGGAGCGCCATCTGGTGGAATGCTTCATCAACAAGATCAAGCACTATCGCCGGATCTTCTCCCGGTTTGAGAAGCTGGACACCAGATACCTGGGCTTCCTGCACTTCACCGCCGCTCTCATCTGGTTGCGGTGAAATGTCAACAGAACCTAGACATCGCTGCGGCGAGTGAGTATCATCTTGCCATAGGTCGTTAGCAGGTTATCAGCGTGGCAACGCGCCCAGGGGTAAGGGGTCAGTTGCTTGAGGAGGGCGTCGATGGTCGCAGTCGTGAGCGACTCCACGAATCTCATCGCCCGCGTGTCCGAATATGTGGACGAGCCGTTCCAGTTGGACCGGATTCAGGATGCCTACGGGTTTGCCGGCGAATGCCACGACGGGCAAATGCGGATCTCCGGCGACCCCTACATCGTCCACCCGCTCGCCGCCGCGACCATCCTGGCCGACCTGCATCTTGATCCCGACACCATCATCGCAGCCCTGCTGCACGACGTGGTGGAAGACTGCGGCGTTACCGTGGAGGCCCTTGACCAACGGTTTGGCCCAGACGTGGCGCGCCTGGTTGACGGCGTAACCAAACTGACGCGTGTCGATTACCGACCGCCCGGCGTTAACGGCAATACCGCCACCGACGCGGAAAACCTGTACGCAGAAAGCCTGCGCAAGATGCTCGTGGCAATGGCCGAGGACATCCGCGTGGTGCTCATCAAGCTGGCCGACCGGCTGCACAACATGCAAACGCTGGACGCCCTGCCCGAAGACAAACGGGTCCGCATCGCCCAGGAAACACTGGACGTTTACTCGCCGCTGGCCCATCGCCTGGGCATTTGGGAACTGAAGTGGCAGCTGGACGACCTGGCCTTCCGACACCTCAACGAGTCCGCCTATCGGGAGATATCGCGGATGCTGGCGGCCCGCCGCTCCCAGCGTGAGGCATACGTCGACGAGGTGGCTGCGCATCTGCGGGAAGAACTCGCGGTCAACGACCTGCAGGCCGAGGTCAACGGGCGACCCAAGGGCATCTATTCCATCCACAACAAGATCGAAAAATACGCCGCTGAGGGGAAAGAACTCAGCGATATTTTTGACCTGTACGCCCTGAGAGTCATCGTTGACGACGTGGCCGATTGCTACAAGGCCCTCGGTATTGCGCATCGTATGTGGAGCCCGATGCCGGGGCAGTTCGACGACTACATTGCCACACCCAAGCAGAACCTGTACCAGTCGCTGCATACCACGGTTATCTGCGACGGCGGCCACCCGCTGGAAGTGCAAATTAAAACCCACGAGATGCACCGTATCGCGGAATACGGGGTGGCGGCGCACTGGCGGTACAAGGAGGGGGCTGGCCCCAACGGTAGCAAGGGTCGCTTTGAAGAGCGCATGACCTGGCTGCGGCAACTGCTGGAATGGCAGCGGGAGACACCCGACACCACCGAGTTCCTGGAATCGGTGCGGGAAGACCTGTTCCACGACCAGGTGTTCGTCTACACGCCCAAGGGCGACATCATGGAGTTGGCCGCCGGCGCGACGCCCATCGACTTTGCGTACAAGATTCACACCGACCTAGGGCACCGCATTTCCGGCGCCAAGGTGAACGGCCGCCTGGTATCGCTGGACACGCCGCTGCAAAATGGCGATACGGTGGAAGTGGTGGCCGGCAAAACCGGTCGCGGCCCATCGCCCGACTGGTTGAATGCATCGCGCGGGTACGTGGCCACCAACAGCGCGCGGCAGCGGATTCGGTCATGGTTCAACCGGCAGGCTCGCAGCGCAAACATCAATCGCGGCCGGGAGTTGCTGCGCCGAGAGATGCACCGCATGGGGTTGAAAATCAGCGACCGCGAAGTCGTGGACCTGTGCCGCTTCGACACCATGGAAGACCTGCTGGCGGCTCTCGGTTCCGGCGAACTCAGCGACGCGGCCCTGTCCAACCGCCTGACCCAGCTGCGGGCCGATGAGGTAGACCAGGCCGGCTGGATGCCCAAGACCAAAGGGCCGGTACCCCTGGACAGTCCATCGTCGGGCATAATGGTGCTGGGCGTGGGAGACCTGCTGACTCGCATCGCCGATTGTTGCTCGCCCATTCAGGGCGACGCCATCATTGGGTTCGTAACCCGTTCGCGGGGCGTCAGCGTCCACAAAACCGAGTGCATGAACGTGTTCAACGAGGACGAAAAGGAAAGGTTGGTGCCGGTGTCCTGGGGCGAAAAGCGGGAGCTTTACCCGGTGCGTCTGCGTATCGAAGCCATCGACCGGGTGGGTCTGCTGCGGGACGTTACCACCAAACTATCGGAAGATAAAATCAACATCGCCTGGGTGGTAACGCGCGAGAACGACGATGCCACCGTCAGCATGGAGTTGACCATCCACATAGGCAGCCTGGCCGAACTCAACCGCGTATTCTCCCGCGTCGAAGGCATACGGGGCGTAACCTCCGCCAACCGTGTCACCAGCAGCCCGCTGCGCCAAACCACCAGCTAGCCGCCGGCTCGCACAAACCGGCGGCCCGGTATTACCAGGAAGTACCCTATTTCTGCACCCAGTCGGTTGCGCCCGTCGAACCGCGATAGTACTCTGACGCAACCTTGCTCAAGCCCCGGTATTACCGCCGGGGCTTCGCGTTTACCCAACCGCCGTCAACTCGGCGCTAGCTTCCGACTACACGCATTCCGACCGCAGGCATTCCGACTGCACGCATGGCAGAGAACGACGCGCCTCAACTGTCCACCACCTCCCGCCTGATTCCCGACAGCAAGGCGGCGCTGAAACTTGGGGCGGCAGCAGTCGTATTCCTCGGAATCCTGCTGATGCCCACGCCGGCCGGATTGACCACCGAGGGTCAGCGGGCGCTGGCGGTGATGACGCTGGCGGTGGTGCTGTGGGCCACGGAGGCAATACCCATCTCAGTGGCCGGCATCGCCGGTGTTGTCCTGCTGGTGCTGGTTGGAGCTGTTGCCGACGTAGGGGCGGCGCTGTACGGATTCTCACAGCCGGTGGCTTACTTTCTCATTGGCATCCTGACCCTGGGCCTGGCGGTGCAGTATTCGGGACTGGCCGAGCGGATGGCAACGTTTCTGATCCGCGGCGCGGTGGGCAGCCCCCGCTTTCTCTACGTGCAGATGCTGTTCTCCTTCGCCATCCTAACCTTTGCGCTGCCCTCTGCCAGCACCAGGGGGGCGATCATGGTGCACGTTTACGAGCGGGTGCTGGCCCACTGGAACATATCGCAGGAACACCCTTTTCACAAAGCCCTGATGATGGCAATGGGCAGCCTGAACCGATTGGGCTCGACCGCCCTGCTGGCCGGTGGCATCACCCCGGTGGTTGCATCGGGGTTGCTGGGAGATTTCTCGTGGACCCAGTGGTTCCTGCTGATGAGTGTGCCCTTCTACGCCAACCTGATTGTCGGCGGAACCATTCTGTACGTATTCTACCGGTCGGGATTCAGGCTGGACGGCATCGCCGGAGCGGCAGACCTGTCAACCGGGCCGGTCAAGGTCGTGGAGATCAAAGCCGCCGTGATCGTAATGGTTACTGCTCTGATGTGGTTCACCGACTTTGCCCATGGCCTGCATCCGGCGGTGCCGGCGCTGATCGCGCTGACCGTCATCCTGACGCCACGCCTCGGCATCCTGAGCTGGCAATATTTTGAACAGAACCTGGGCTGGACGAATTTCTTCGTTATCGCCACGTCGCTGTCGTTGGCCCACGCGCTGGTGACCAGCGGAGCCGCCGCCTGGTTCTCCCAGACCCTGGTGAGCGGAGCCACGCAGTTTCAATCCCAGCCGTTGCTCGTTTTGCTGGCGCTGTGCGTTTGCTTCGCGCTGGTGCGGGTGCTGCTGCCCAACATCGCCGGATACCTGGCGTTGGCGATACCCGTAGCAATGGCCACCGGCGAATCGCTGGGGCTAAACCCGCTGGTGTGCGGCATGGCATCCGTGGTGGTGGGTGATTCGGTGGTGTACTACGCGGCTGGCGGAACCTCGGGAGTGTTCATCTTCAATCGGGCCAAAATACCCAACCCCGAGATTTTCCGCTTCGGCCTGACCATGACCGTGGTGGCTATCGCCGTGCTGTTCGCGCTGGTGGTGCCGTACTGGAATTTGGTGGGCCAGCCGCTGGCGCCGTAGCCGCGCAATCAGGCGTGGTACGGCACCACCGATCAGGATTCGTCAACCAAAAAGGCCGAACCACCACAGCATTGTTGCCACCACTCCTACGGTGATGACCAACAGCCACATCGAGACGCGGCGGATCCGGCGCATCCGACGGCGGCGACCGCCAGCCCGGCGCCGGTCGGCGCGGAAATCCCAAGGCCGCTGGCCACGACGCTGGTCTCGCCAAACCCCGAGGCGTTGCCTTCTGGCATCCTCCTCGGCGCCGGGGAACCCCAAATCCTGACCCCCGTACCGCTGGTACCAGTACGCCATCCCGGAGCGCACCATCATCAGGTTGATGGACTGCTGACGCCCCCGCCGAGACCGATACAGCAACCCCACGCGGCGCCCGTACCGGTCGGTTGCAACTTCCTCCATGCGTATGCCGCCGCGACCAACCAGAGACGCCAGCTCATTGCGCGCCTCTGCGCCGTAGGGTTGCGCCAGTTCCGGGGCGTCAATTGCGTACAGCCGCACGGCAAAAGGACGGCGCAAAAAGCTGAAAAAGCCGGAGTACTTGACCTCCAGCGAATCACCATCCACCACCCGATGCACCCGCACCCGTCGGGAGGGTTTTGCGGTTGCGCGCTTCACCTACGCCCTCCACCGGGACGAGTTCGCCCGTCCCGACTTGCAGGAGGGGAGCGTCCTTCGACAGGCTCAGGACGAACGGGAATCCCACGCGTACCCACTTTTTAATCTGTCATTGCGAGGAGCATGGCGACGTGGCAATCTCGATGAGGTTGAACACGCGTCGGCGAACCGCCGTTGCTACGGCGACGCGATTGCCGCGCTTCGCTCGCAATGACAAAGTAGTTACGCATGAGACCAGTGCCCTCCCCCATTGACAGTGGGAGCGGGTTTGGGAGAGGGTGCGATTGGACCCCGAATTCTGTTTGGTCAGTAAGCCAACTACACCGTCAGCGGCGTGTCTTCCCGGTTGGCCCACTCGCTCATTGATGCGTCGTAATTCCTGGCGTTCTCGAAACCGACCAGCCGGAGTACAAAGTTGCCGTGCGCCGCACGGATGCCGGCCTGTCAATACGAGTAGGCGGTCTTGTCGGGCGTGATGCCGTGGTCGGCGAGAATGCCGCGAATCTCGGCGGCCGGCTTGAACATATGAGTGTGCCGGTCGACCAGATGGAACCATTCCAGATGCACTGCGCCGGGAACGTGGCCCACGCGCTGGTTGGGGTAGTTCTCGGCGGTGCCATCCCACTCCGGGTCGCTGCGAACATCCCACACGACCACGTTGTCCAGCGTGCAGGCGGCCTTCAGCTCGTCGCCGGTAGCGATGAGCGACTGGTCGGCCCGTGGGGTGAAGGTGACAGAGCCCGCCGGACGGGACCGGTCGAAACTGACCGTCTGACCGGCGGCCACCCACCGACGCCAGCCGCCGTTGAGCACCATAACGTTGCGATGCCCGTAGTAGTTGAAAACCCACCACATTCGCGCCGACGTCAGCCCTTGCGCATGGTCATAGGTAACCACCGTGGTGTCATCGCCGACGCCCATGTCCTCGGCCATCACCTTGAACTGGTCGGGGGTCATCACGTGCTGGCGGTTGGTGTCCGGGTTTTTGGCCCAGTTATCGGGAACGACCACGGCGCCGGGGATGTGTCCCCGCTGCCAGGCGTCATTGTTAGTGCAGTCCAGGATGACCACGTTGGGGTCATCGAGGTGCGCGGCGACCCATTCCGGGTCGGTCAGATATTCGGGGTGAGCGTAAGTGTCGGCGGAGGTGGTCATGCGGTCGCTCCTGCAATCGGTTGGCAGGATTGTAGGCGTCCGCAGACCACCCGGTCAACGGCGCGGGTTACTCTTCGCGAATCACCTGCTGCGCCATTTCCATCATTTCCGGCGTAATCTCGTCAATCTGGTGAACTTCCCTGCCGTGCGCTGAGGCCACCTCCATCAGTTCTTCCAGAGTTTCGCCCCGGGCGACGAATTCGCAATCGGAACCCATGTCGCTGCAATAAATCGCCTTTGCCATGTTGGTGTCTCCTTTGGTGTGTACTTCAGATTGGTTCGGTGATTCAGCGTCCGAATCTAAAGGGCAGCCAGGTATTGCTCCAGCCGGTCGATGCAGCCGCCCCACCCGTTGTTGTGCTCGTCCCGCATATGTTCGTCGGTGAACAGTTCGTGGGTGAGCACGATTTCGGTTGCGCCGTCGCGGTCGAAAAACTCGACCGTAACCAGCGTTACCGGCGGCACCCAGTCCGAGATGTCCAGCGGCATCTTCTCCCAGATCCAGGTGAACACGAGCTTTTCGGGAGGGTTCACTTCCCGATATTCACCACCCACAATGTAGGGGTGGGCCTGTTCCGGGTCCTGCATACCGAAGCGGTACCTGCCTCCGGGACGCAGGTCAACCTCGACAATGGGGGCCGTGTATCCATCCTGGGCGCCCCACCAGCGATGCAGATGGTCTGGATCAGTCCAGGCGGCAAACACCCGCTCTCTGGGAGCGTTGATTATTCTGGTGATGGTGAGCCCGAATGCGGTGCCCGATGTGGGTTGAGTCATAGTGGTTGCCTTTCCCGTCAATGTGTTGTGTCCGGGTTGCCGGATGCGTTGGGTTGGCCGGCGTCGTGCTGCCGGTACTAGGGCGTGTTGACATTTGATTATAATGGCCGTATGTCAAACATCAGATTATCACCAGAACAGTGGGCTAGGATTCTCGATTTCTTGCGTGGCTGCACCGGCCTGTACGTTGGCCAGGAAGCGGATTGCCGGCGTTTTGTCGAGGCCGTCTTATGGATTAACCGCTCTGGGGCCCAATGGCGACTGCTGCCAGCCGAATACGGGAACTGGAACAGCGTCTACAAACGATTCGCCCGTTGGACTGACCAAGGCGTCTGGGCACAAATGCATCAACATTTCTGCGACGACGCGGATCTGGAATACCTGATCATCGACAGCACGGTGGTCCGGGCGCACCCTTGCGCGGCGGGAGCTCCCCCAAAAAGGGTGGCCAGGCGGCCCAGGCCCTGGGCCGGAGCCGCGGCGGGTTCAGCACCAAGATTCACGTGAGCGTGGACGGCTTGGGCAACCCCTTGCGATTCATACTGACCGGCGGGCAACAGCACGACATCACCCAGGCGGAGGAATTGATCGCCGGTTATGCTGGCGAGCACGTACTGGCCGACAAAGGGTACGATGCCCAGGAGTTTCGCCGACACATCCTGGAACTGGGTATGATGCCGGTCATTCCGCCCCGCTCGAACCGCAAGGCACCCGCCGACTATGACCGGCATTTGTACCGGGAGCGTCATCTGGTCGAATGCTTCATCAACAAGATCAAGCACTATCGCCGGATCTTCTCCCGGTTTGAGAAGCTGGACACCAGATACCTGGGCTTCCTGCACTTCACCGCCGCTCTCATCTGGCTACGGTGAAATGTCAACACAACCTAGTAACTGTTCAGCAACTGTGTTTGATGTCAAGAGGAAGTAACGACGATTGCCGGAGTGATGTCCCTCCAGGATGAGCGCTGCTTGAGCATGGCGTTGAGGATGACGAGCAGCTTGCGCATGCAAGCGACCAGAGCCAGCTTCTTCGGCTTACCGGCGGCCAGCAGCCGCTGGTAGAAGTCCCGGATGACGGGATTGAAGCGAGTGGCAGCCAGCGTCCCCATGTACAAGACAGCTCGGACCCGGGAGCGTCCGCCCCAGACGTGCCGTTTGCCCCGCATGGCGCCGCGGTCGCGGTTGAAGGGAGCCACGCCCACCAGTGCGGCGATCTGACGACGGTCAAGGGTGCCCAACTCGGGCAGGTTGGCCAGCAGCGTGAGGGAGAGTTGCTCACCCACGCCGGGAACGGTGCGCAGGAGGTCGTCCTTCTCCCGCCACACCGGACTCTGCCGGAGCATCGGTCGCAGGCCTTGGTCAAGGTCGTTTAGATCCTGCTCCAACCAGGTGATGTGGGCCGCAATGCGGGGACGGACGGCGCTGGTGGCGGCGCCGAGGCGGTTCTTCTCCGAGACCAGCATCGTCATCACCTGCTGCCTCCGGGCAGTGAGGGAGTTGAGCTCCTGGGTTTCGGCGTCGCGCAGAGGACGCACGGGGGGCTGGATCGCCTCAGCAAAGTGGGCCAGCACGGCGGCGTCCAGGGCGTCGGTCTTGGCCAACTTCCCAGTAGCCCTGGCGAAGTCCCGCACCTGGCGCGGGTTGACGACGACCACCGGCAGTGCCTCGGCGGCCAGAGCAGCCACCAGCGGTAGTTCCAGGCCGCCCGGAGCCTCCAGCAGCACCAATGACGGTCCGAGGGTCTTCATCTCGGAAACCAACTGCGGGATTCCTGCTTCGTCGCGGGGAACCTCCCATCTCTCGCCCGTGGGCCGGACGGCAACGTCCACCTTGGCCTTTGCGACGTCAATGCCTACGTAGATTCCTTCTTGCCCCATGATTGCCTCCTATGAAGTCCCAGTGGAGTACTGGCCCGTTCTTGCACGATGCGGGCTCGATTCGGCCCAGGCAACTGTTCGGGCTCTTTGGGGACGGGTGCGGCGACCCTCGCTGAACAACGGTCTTTGATGACCAAGACTTGATCGGTCTGCCGCACCCACTCCACCTCTGTGAAGTCCTCATTCAACATACAAGACTTGGTGAAGTAAATTGGCCGAAGGCGGGCTGCCAGACGCTGGCACGGGTGGCGGTGGTTATGTCATATAGAGGGAGTGGATACCGAAATTGACCTGACCACCGCCAGTCGCGATGTTCTCATCGCCATCATCGCCCAACTACAGGCCACCGTTCTGGAACAGCAGCGGGTGATTGTACGGCTGGAGCGGCGGGTTGCCGAACTGGAAGGCCAGGCGAAACCGGGCGGCCCGCCCCGAATGCCCGGCCTCAAGTCCAGTTCGGGCCGCCCGCCGCCAGCGCAGCAGCCGCCCAGCAAGCAGCGACGCCACGGCTTCGCCCGCCCGCGCATGACACCGACCCATCGGGTGGAGCACGTGGTGGAGAGCTGTCCCGATTGCGGGACGCACCTGACTGGCGGCTGGGTCCAGCGCACCCGGGAAGTCATCGAGTTGCCGGTGGTTCCGGTGCCAGTCACCGAGCATGTCTGCATCGCCAGGACCTGCCCAACGTGTCGACGCCGCTGCATACCCCCAGCACAACTGGACGGCGTGGCACTGGGGCGCCAACGCCTGGGCGTCAACGTGCTCAGCCGCATCGCCACGCTACGGGAAGAAGGGCGCCTGCCGATCCGCAGCATCCAGTGGTATCTGCGCACCGTCCATCAGCTGCGCCTCAGCGTGGGGGCCATTGTGAGCGCCATTCACCAGACCGCGCAACAGGCCCAACCAGCGGTGGCCGCGATCCTGGACCGCATCCGCGCCAGCCCAGTGGTCCACGCCGACGAAACCGGCTGGCGTCAAAATGGGAACAACGGTTACGTCTGGACTTTCAGCACCCCCACCGAACGCTACTTCCTGCGGCGGGGTCGGGGCAAGGCGGTGGTGGACGAGGCGCTGGGCGAGTCATTCTCCGGAGTGCTGGTCAGCGATTTCTACGCCGCCTACCACCATTACGATGGCCCCAAGCAACGGTGCTGGGCCCACCTGTTGCGGGACATCCACGACCTGGTGGCGCTCTACCCCAAGGACACCGCGCTGGCCCAGTGGGCCGCGGCAGTCCATCAGCTCTATGTCGAGGCCAGGTCTTTCACCCATCCTCAGGCACAACGACGGCGCACCGCTCAACTGGCCTGGGAGCGGCAGCTGCTGGTCATCTGCCAGCCCTTCCTGGCTGACCCGCTAGCTCTGCAGGGCCGGCTGTGCCGGCGCATTGAGCGCCACATCAAGGAACTCTTCGTCTTCGTGGCCGAACCGGACGTGCCGTCGGACAACAACCCCGCCGAGCGCAGCCTGCGCCATCTGGTTATCAGCCGCAAGGTCAGCGGGGGCACCCGGTCGGAACGTGGTACCGAGAGCAAGATGACGCTGGCATCCATCTTCGGCACCTGGCGCGCACGAGGCCTGAACCCCCTCGCCGCCTGCCGCCAACTGCTCACTTCCCCGCAAGTCTTGTATGTTGAATGAGGACTTCACAGAGGTGGAGTGGGTGCGGCAGACCGATCAAGTCTTGGTCATCAAAGACCGTTGTTCAGCGAGGGTCGCCGCACCCGTCCCCAAAGAGCCCGAACAGTTGCCTGGGCCGAATCGAGCCCGCATCGTGCAAGAACGGGCCAGTACTCCACTGGGACTTCATAGGAGGCAATCATGGGGCAAGAAGGAATCTACGTAGGCATTGACGTCGCAAAGGCCAAGGTGGACGTTGCCGTCCGGCCCACGGGCGAGAGATGGGAGGTTCCCCGCGACGAAGCAGGAATCCCGCAGTTGGTTTCCGAGATGAAGACCCTCGGACCGTCATTGGTGCTGCTGGAGGCTCCGGGCGGCCTGGAACTACCGCTGGTGGCTGCTCTGGCCGCCGAGGCACTGCCGGTGGTCGTCGTCAACCCGCGCCAGGTGCGGGACTTCGCCAGGGCTACTGGGAAGTTGGCCAAGACCGACGCCCTGGACGCCGCCGTGCTGGCCCACTTTGCTGAGGCGATCCAGCCCCCCGTGCGTCCTCTGCGCGACGCCGAAACCCAGGAGCTCAACTCCCTCACTGCCCGGAGGCAGCAGGTGATGACGATGCTGGTCTCGGAGAAGAACCGCCTCGGCGCCGCCACCAGCGCCGTCCGTCCCCGCATTGCGGCCCACATCACCTGGTTGGAGCAGGATCTAAACGACCTTGACCAAGGCCTGCGACCGATGCTCCGGCAGAGTCCGGTGTGGCGGGAGAAGGACGACCTCCTGCGCACCGTTCCCGGCGTGGGTGAGCAACTCTCCCTCACGCTGCTGGCCAACCTGCCCGAGTTGGGCACCCTTGACCGTCGTCAGATCGCCGCACTGGTGGGCGTGGCTCCCTTCAACCGCGACCGCGGCGCCATGCGGGGCAAACGGCACGTCTGGGGCGGACGCTCCCGGGTCCGAGCTGTCTTGTACATGGGGACGCTGGCTGCCACTCGCTTCAATCCCGTCATCCGGGACTTCTACCAGCGGCTGCTGGCCGCCGGTAAGCCGAAGAAGCTGGCTCTGGTCGCTTGCATGCGCAAGCTGCTCGTCATCCTCAACGCCATGCTCAAGCAGCGCTCATCCTGGAGGGACATCACTCCGGCAATCGTCGTTACTTCCTCTTGACATCAAACACAGTTGCTGAACAGTTACCGAGATTAGCGTTAGAACGCACGCGCCCGGAGGCTTTCCCCCGGCGATGAGACTGCTATAATCTCCGCCATGTCTAACGACAGCACAGCGCCAGATTGTCGACACGCAGTGGTAGCCATCGACGGGCCGGTGGCATCGGGCAAGACTTCGGTGGGGCAGGCGGCGGCGGCGAGGTTACACCTCCGGTTCCTGGACACGGGCATAATGTACCGGGCGGTAACCTGGCTCGCCCTGCATCAGGAGGTGGCTGTTGACGACAGCGCTGCCGTGAATGCGCTGGCACGCAGTTGCCGCCTGACTGTCGACGAGTTGCCGGATGCGTCGGTTGCGACCGGGGACGGTATGCTGAACGGGCCGGCCCCGGAAGGCGTCTCCATCGACGGCTATTCGCCCGGCGCTGAGTTGAGGTCAACCCAGGTTGATGGCAACGTATCGGCGGTGTCGGCGCTGCCGGGGGTGCGCGCCGCTCTGGTGCAGCAGCAGCGCGCCATTGGCGAGGGCGGCGGGATCGTGATGGCCGGACGCGACATCGGCTCGGTGGTGCTGCCGGATGCCGACGTGAAACTCTACATTGACGCCTCACCCGGAGCACGGGCCCGGCGTCGTTTCGCGCAGCAGCAGAACGTTAATCCTGGCGTGCAATTTGAGCAGGTGCTGGCCGACACCCTGCGGCGCGATGCTCTGGATACCCAAAGGGCAGACTCGCCGCTGGTGGTAGCGGAGGGCGCCATCGTTATCAACACCGACGACATCAACCTGGAACAAACCGTGACGGCGGTGGTGGACACCATCCGCCGCGCGATGGCCGCCGGCGCCGGGTCCAAAGCCCAACCGTCCGGGTCGCAAAGGCCGGCCTAGCGCGATGGCCTGGTTGTACCAACCCAGCCGCCGCGTGGGGCAGCTGCTCTGGTCGGTAAGCGGCCGGCTGACGATTACCGGCAAGGAGGCCATGCCTCCCCACGGGCCGCTGCTGGTGGCCAGCAATCACCTGTCGCTCAATGACGCCGGGACGCTGGTGGTGTCCCTGCCGCGTGAGGTGGTTTTCCTGGCCAAGAAGGAGCTTTGGGAGAAGCCAATCGGCCGGTTCTACTGCAACGCGGTGGGAGCGGTGCCGCTGGATCGGGAACGCGGCGGCGGCGAAGCGTTGCGTTACGCCCTGCGCGCGCTCCAGCAGGATAAAGCCATCCTGATGTTTCCCGAGGGCAGGATCAGCGCCACCGGAGGGCTGGAGCAGGGCCGCACGGGGTTGGCCTGGCTAGCGTTGAAAACTCAGGCGCCCATTCTTCCGGTCGCCATCTCTGGATCCGAGAAGTTCCCATCGTGGCGTATGTTGATGCCGTTTGCCAGTTGGCAGGTAACCATCGGCACGCCGTTCACGCCGCCGGTGATAGATGGTCCAATCACCCATCCATTGCTCAATTCGATTACCGATATGGTGATGCAGCGCATAGCGGCGTTGTTACCGGAATCGTATCGCGGTGTGTACACCGGCTCGATGCAGCCCAGACCGGCGGGAGGGCGGATCGAAACCGGGTAGCGCCGCCCGGCGATGCAACACGCAGCCCGGGCAGACATCGGGCCACTGATCTCACGCATACTCACTTTGTCACTGCGCGCGTCCTTCGACAGGCTCAGGACGAGCGGGAATCTCGATGAGGTTGAACACACGTCGGTGGACGGCCGTCGTTACGACGACGGGATTGCCGCGTCGCTATGCTCCTCGCAATGACAGATTAAGGTGGGTACGCGTGAGGGCCACTGATGGGTTGCCCCGAGTCGCGTGGCAATTGTGGCGCGGTAGGTGTCGGGCGGTTGTCGTTGCGTGGTTGTTGTGGCGCGGTCGTTGTGGCGCGGTTGTTAGCGAAGCGCCGGTCAGTTGAGCATCGGCTCGGGCTCGTGCTGGTAGCGCAGGGGTTCCTCTTCCAGAATCCGTTCCAGTTCGGCGGCGCGCTGGTTGATGGTTTCCATGATGGCGGGGGGGATGCCGGCGTGCTCGTTGATGTAGTTGCTCAATAGTTCCAGTTCGTCAAAGCCCTGGAAGCAGTCCACGATGCCCCGTAGCGCTGGCGAGAAATACTGAGTGTCCTGCCCTACTCCCCGGCCCACCGAGAAGTGGTAGACATACTTAAGGTTGTCTTTCAGGTAACGCAGCACCGGGAAGAAGTCGCTATCGCCTGACACCAGCACCGCGCAATCGAAGCTGTTCATCTTGGAGATCATGTCCACGGCAATGCCGATGTCCACGCCCTTCTCTCCAACCTGGGTGCCCTGGAACATGATGTTGCCTTCGAAATCATATTCCAGTCGATAGGGGCGAAATGGCTGCACCACGTACTGGCCCACGTACTTGAACTCCAGGAAGTTGGTATTCTGCTGGATTTCCTCGAAAACGGACTTGCGGAGCTGGTGGAAGCGTCGGAATTCATGCTCGTACCAGTCCTGAGCCTTCTGCACGACCAGCTCGGTGGTTAGTTCCGGCATCCGCCCGCCGTACTCGTCAACGATGCGTTGCGCTCGCCAGAGGTTGGGCGTCCACGGGGTGATGTTCTCGGCGTAGTACCAGTAGACCCGCACCAGCTGGTGGTCCCAGCCGGTAACCTCATCGAACTTGGACAGTGCGTCTTGAAAGAACTCCTGCCACCGGAAGTGTTTCTCGTCGAGTCGATACTCTGGATTGTTGGGGTGCGGCGGGTCGGAACGGAAGTGATAATCTCTCAAGTTGTGGCGAAAATTCTGGCCATCCACGAAGATGACTGTTTTCAGCGACATTTCGGTGCTCCTTGTGATACCAAGGCATACGATAGGTGATTCGCCGAAATTGCGAGCCGACCGGGCTTGCAGAAAGAAGTTATGGGAAGCGGTGGCCGGTCGGCAGTGGTCTGGCAAACGGCGTGGGTTTGGTTACGGGTTAATCGGTTGGGGCTGCGATGTCGATATCGTATCTTTCAAAAAGGGCGTCAAGCTGGGCGGCGGTTTTCGCATCGGGAGGTACCAGGGGCAAACGCGGTTCGCCCACGTTGAAGCCGGCCCAGTTGAGCCCATACTTTACGGGTATGGGGTTTGACACGACGAACAGCCCCTTGAACATATCCAGCAGGCGCAGGTGTTCGGCGCCGGCCGCTTCAATGTCGCCCTCCAGGGTGAATCCCATCATCTGCTTGATCTGGCTGCCGATGAGGTGGGCCGCCACGCTAACCACACCGAAACCGCCCATGGACATGATGCCGAAGGTTTCGTCATCGTTGCCCGACCAGACCCGAAAGTCATCGGGTGTGTCGCGAATTACTTTGGCGATTTGAACCGGGTCGCTGCTGGCCTCTTTGATGCCGATAATGTTGTCAATGTCGGACAGGCGCACGGTGGTCGCATCGGTCATGTTGAGGCTGGTGCGGCTGGGCACGTTGTACAGCATCCCGGGCAGGTTGGTGCACTCGGCCAGGGCCTTGAAGTGCTGATACAGGCCCTCTTGCGGCGGCTTGTTATACGCCGGTACAGTCAGCAGGAGTGCATCCGCCCCGACCTGTTCGGCCTGGCGGCTCAGCTCGATGGATGCCGTGGTGTTGTTGTCGCTGGTACCGGCGATGACTGCGCCGCGCGAGCCGATGGCGTCTTTCACCTCGCCGTACAGACGGGCCTTTTCGTCCATGGACAGCGCCGGCCCTTCGCCGGTGGTGCCGGTAACTACCAGCCCATCGGTGCCGGAGTCCAGCAGGGCCACGGCGAGACGCTTGGCCTGGTCGTAGTCAACATTCCCCTCGGCGTCGAAGGGTGTAACCATTGCCGTAATCAGGCGGCCAATTTCTGCAGGCATAACGCGTCCCTCCTGGTAGCATCAGCGGCGTTTATCGCCGGGACAGGATACCCGGTTGGCCGCTTGCCAGTATTATGTTGTCGGCATTATACACATCTGGACATTTTGCTGCGATAGCAACCGTAATCCGGCGTTTTTTCGATTACAAGCGTCCACCCGGTTGCACCGAAAGCCGAAACCGGGCAAATATAGCACCGCAAGAACATCGCCGGAGGCATACGGACCTGGGTTCGGACCCGAGGCCGCAATGACGCCGGCGGTCCGAAACCTGGTATTTCGGAAAGGCGACGCCGTGCATCGCCCTGGCTATCGGGTTCAGGCGCGCTTGCCGTGCACTGCGCCGCGCGTGATGGCTGCTTCGGCGATTTGCAGGGCGTTCAGGGCGGCGCCCTTTACCAGGTTGTCGGTTACGACCCACATCGCCATGCCGTTGGGGTGGGAGGCGTCCTTGCGGATGCGACCCACAAACACTTCGTCGCGTCCAGCCGCCGCCACTGGCATGGGGTACACCGACGCCATTGGGTCGTCCTGAACCACCACGCCGGGCATCTGGCTCAGCAGTTCGCGAGCTTCACCGGTCGATACCGGCTCGTCAAACTCCAGGTGGGCCGCAACGCAGTGGGACACGAACACCGGCACGCGCACGCAGGTTGCCGACACCGCCATCTCAGGTTCGTGGAGGATCTTGCGGCTCTCGTCGATCATCTTCTGCTCTTCACGGGTATAACCGGACTCGTTGAAGCTGTCGATTTGCGGGATAACGTTGAACGCAATCTGCTGCGGCTGAGCGTACGGTTCGGCCGGCCCGCCGTGCATCACCGTTCGGGTCTGGTCACGCAGCTCGTTCATCGCCGCGCCGCCGGCTCCGGATACCGACTGGTACGTGTCGGCCACGATGCGGCGGATTGAGCTGGCTTGCCGGAGTGGATGCGCCACCATCACCAGCGGGGTGGTCGAGCAGTTGGGAATGGACACGATGCCGTCGTGCCAGTCCAGGTCGGCGCCGTTCACCTCGGGCACCACCAGCGGCACGCTCGGATCCATGCGGAAGGCGCTGGAATCGTCGATGACCAATGCGCCAGCGGCGGCGGCCACCGGACCGAAACGGCGGGAATCCTCGGTACGGGCGGAGATGAAGACGATGTCCACACCATCGAAGCTGGCATCGGTGGTTTCGGCGACGGTGAAGGTTTTGCCGTTGACCTCCATCTTGCGACCTGCAGAACGTTTTGAGGCCAGCAGCTTGAGGTTGGTGTGCTTCGGATAGCGGGCCTCGATGAGACGCAAAGTCTCCAGACCAACGGCCCCCGTGGCGCCGACGATACCGAGATTCAATCCTTGCAGATCCATAACGCTCCTGAACACTCCTTTGGTTGGTTTTACGATTGTGCGCTGCCGTGGTTTTGGCCGTTGCTCCGAACTCCTAATGCCAGAACCCCCAGGGCGCCTGAGATGGTGATGGAGTCCCAGATAATGGCGTTTGCTCTGGGCAGCCACCATGCCAACGACGGATCAAGCGCGGTTTGCCACGCCTTGAGGCCCGATGCTACCGGTGCCAGGACCCCAAAACCGATGATGATGCTGGTGTTCGCCTGGGCAGTGACCCGACGCCAGTGGTCGGCGAGATTCCCGCGTTGCCGCTCCATCCAGATTACACCCGCCGGCGGATACCGTCCAGAATGCGCCGACCGCGCCGGTACTGGGCTACAACCCCAGTACCGTTTCCAGGCCCACGGTCAGGCCGGGTCGTCCACTCACTTCCCGGACGCAGCGCAGCACGCCCGGCATGTAGCAGTCGCGGCCCAGCGTATCGTGTCGGATGCTCAGGGTCTGGCCGGCCGCGCCCAGTATCACCTCGTGATGGGCGCTGCGCCCAGGGAGTCGCAGGCTGTGGATGCTCACGCCGCCCACGTCGCCGCCGCGAGTTTCGGGCAGATGGTGCACGGTGGTTTCGTTGCGTTGGAAATCGCTGCCGCGGGCTTCGCGCATACCACGCGCAACGGCCAGCGAAAACCCGGAGGGAGCGTCAATCTTCATCTCGTGGTGGGCCTCGACCACATCCACGTAGTCGAACAGCGCCGCCGCCTGCTCCGCCAGCTTTTTCAGCACCACCGCGCCCAGCGCGAAGTTGGGAGCCACGATGATGCCAATACCATGCTCGCGGCTCATGGTGTCCAGAGTTTGCAGCTGCTCCGCGTTGAGGCCGCTGGCCCCCAGCACCATGTGGATGCCACGATCGGCGGCCAGCGGAGCGGCCTCCATGCAGGCTTCGGCGTGGGTGAATTCCACCATCACATCCGGCTGCGTCGCGTCGAGTAGCCCGGCCAGGTCGGTAGACAGCGGTACGCTGCCGGCGGGGGTGTTCAGGCTGTCGCCGCGCGGGGTATTACAGGTTGCCCCCACCAGTGTCATGTCGTCGGCGCCGGACACCGCGCGCACCGTCTCCGCGCCCATGCGACCCGTTGCGCCGTGAATCACTACCGAGATAGCGCCGTTCTGTGCTGCATTAGTCATGGCTGCCCACCTCCGCTGCCAAATGTCCAGGATTGGTTCGCTGTATGATACACGGGAGCAGCCGTACCGCGAATACCGCCGCACGCCCGGTCAGCGCCACTGGCGCAGCAATGCGTCCATCACGGTGCGTTGACAGGTGGATATCTCGCGGAGACTGCTGCTCCGCGCTCACCAAGGCATGGCTAAAAATTCCCTCTCCCATCAAGGGAGAGGGCCGATGGGAGAGAGCTAGAGTTGGGAGAGGGCTAGAGTGAGGGTTGCTGGCGCCAACTCACCGAGTGATTATCTGATCACCAAGACCGGCGTGTTCGAGTGGCGCACCACGCGGTCGGTAATGCTGCCCAGCACCACCCGGCCGACGCCGCTGCGCCCGTGGGTGGTCATCACCACCAGGGAGGGTTGTTCGGCGGCCTTGTCTATGATGGCCTGCGCCACGTTCTGGTGCTGTTGATGGGTGGGTGTCACGCCGTGGCTGTGGTCGGCGGCCAGGCGGTTTTCCACGTCAGCCAGGTAGGCGCTCACATCCCTGGCATCAGCATCCACCAGTTCATCAGCGGAAACCGGGTCGAAGTCGGGGATGGCGCCCATTTCGGGGGTGGCGGCGGTCAGCTGGTAGCGGTAATGTTCGGCGGTCGGGGTAACGCGCAGCAACGTGATTCCAGCGGACAGGGCGGCGCCCATGCTGGCCGCGTGGGGGATCGCCTGTTCCGCCAGCGCCGAGCCGTCCAGCGGGACGAGCACGGTTTTGACCGAACTTTGCGGCGACGCCGGGCCGGTAACGGTGGCGCGGACGATGAGCATGGGATTGGGCATTGTGTGGAGCACTTTATCGGTAATGCTGCCCAGCACCCACCTGGCGATGCCGCCGCGTCCGTGGGTTGACATCACCACCAGCGCGGTGGAGTCGGCGCTGGCCTGGGCCGCGATGGCGTCGGCCGGCGTTCCGCGCTGCACTACCGTGGACACCGAATGTCCGGCCGCCTCCAGGCGTTCGCGCACCGCAGACAGATTGTTCTCCGCCCGCTGCTGGGTTCCAGATACCATCTGGTCGATTACGGCCCGCGACTGCGTACCCAGCATGGCCGGCGGCAGGATGTCGAAGGATTGCAGCAGTTCAATGGGAACGGATAGCGACTTCGCCACCAGTTCAGCGTAGGGCAGAGCCTGTTCGGACAGTTCCGAACCGTCCAGCGGAACGATTACTTTGGTGTACATGGTGTTCGCATTCTCCGTTGTATGGAATGTGGGCGCACCGACCGGCACAATGGCAATGACAGCCGCCCGATTTAATTCTAACATCTGCAATCCAATCCTATTGCCGGTGGTGCAAGGGTTTAGGTTCCCGGCGGCACAGCAGGAGTCAGGTCGGTCTGGGAGAAATCGTCGCCCTTGTAAAGTAGGGGCAGTCCCCGAGTCTTGGCCAGCGCGTAGGGGAAAGTATCACCGAAATTCAGTAGGGCGGAGTGGCGGCCTCTACCGTAGGTTTGATACGCGAGGGCGGCGGCGTGCATCTGCTCTTCGTCCAGTGGGATCAGTGTCACGAGGGGTTGATCAAGAATCCGCAACGCGTTTTGATACACGGCGTCCCCTCTGGCGTAAGCGACGATCAAAAACTCGACCGCACTAGCTGTAGACATGAGAACATCGCCATCTTGGGCCATCACAGATTCGAACGCCTCGCGTTCGGGCTCGTTGGTTACGATGGCGATGAACGCGGAGGTGTCGGCTACCATCATTTGGGTAAGCCGCGCTCGTCGTACAGCTCTTCCTGCCAAACCCGTGATGGAGGATTGGCGTCGTCGTAGGGGTTCTCCTGCCGCCAGCGTTTCCCGGATTCCACGATGGGAGCGAGCATGGCGTGCACTTCTTCCGGCGTCAACTGGCCGGGTTTGGGGTTTTTCGCGTCCAGGTCGTCCAGGGCTAGCTTGAGCACCTGCTCGACGGCGTTTGGGCCGGCGAAACCTAATCGCCTCGCCAAATCGGCAATGCGCGCTTCCAGGTCCGGTTTCAACGTCGTTGCCACGATATCCTCCAGGGCGCAAATGATGGTTCTCACTACCCAGTCTGTAGGTACACATCGCCGGGGTCAACGCCGAAGCGTGCCAGCAATTTTCTGGTGTTTGATCTAACCTGCCTAGCGTTGAGGTTCATATTTACCACCAGCGACGTCCCGGGGATATCCTGGTAGTTGCCAAAAGAATTGCCGGTGGGATGTACTGGAGTAGTGTTGACCAAACAGGTCCTGGGGTTGAATTGCACGGGAACGTCGTGGTCTGAAAGTAATCCCTTAGAAACCAGCCAGCGTACGGTCAGCATTAACACTTCAGTCCAATACCCTACGGTCTGTTGCTGCCCGTCGGAAAACCGGATAGTGATTGGTGGACTCGCCCTGGCGGGAGGATTAAATTCGGACAATGGCACCCACCCGTCACCGCTGGTTGGGAGTGCGGCCGGTGCAAGTGGCGCTGGACTCGGCGCTGCGGTTTCTTGCGGTTCCGTAACCGCTGTGTTGTTGACCGAGATCGGCTCGTTGGCCAATATCGGCCGGCCGGAAGCCAGGTTTGGGCGCCACAGCAGCAGCAATTGCAGGGCGCATTGGTGTGCCGGAGTTTCAACGATGGACAATTGCAGCACCCGACGTTCTTCTAGCGGTTTCTGAGCGAAAACCTCATACAATTCCCAGTGATTCCCGTCGGTAAGTCCGGCGTAGGCGATTCCAGCGGCGTTGGAGTAATTGAGCATCTGCATTCGGTGAGTGCCCAGAGACTCGCCCAACTTTTTGGCCTCCAGGGTGGCTGCGGGCTTGCCGTCGGTTCCAAGCAGCGCATAATCGGCCCAGCGCCCGCTCACGTCGTATTCCGGGGTTACGACAGATGGGTCGGCGGGATCCCAACCCAGTGCGCGAAGCATTGGATCAATCATCGCCATGCGGGTGCGGGTCTCATTGGCCCGCAGCGACGTACCGTGGTCGTGGATGCGTTGCTTTAGCGTTTCGATTACGCTGACCAAATCGTCCAACATAGACTCTCCAAACCTAAACCGACGTCACGCAGTCCGATCCAACACGGCCCGATGGCTTACTGCTTGCGTTTAGGGCGCATCCTTCGACAGGCTTATCGTGCCCCGCTCACCAACCACCGACCCGTTCATCCTGAGCCTGTCGAAGGATGCTTGGCGGTAATCAGGATTTCCCCCGCGACCGCGACAACGCTACGAGGTTATCCCAATCCTTTTCGATCAACGCTTCTTTCTTGGCCCGGGACCATCCTTTCACCTGTCTTTCACGTTCAAGAGCCTCCTGCCTGGAGGGAAACTGGTCGGTGAAAACCAATTCAACGGGACGACGGGTAGATGTGTGTCCCTTGATATCTCTGTTCTGGTGGGCGGCTAATCTCGTCTCCAAATTTTCGGTGTGGCCGGTGTAATACGACCCGTCGGCGCAACGGAGGATGTAAACGTAAAATGCCATGGCCTGATGTCTCCCACTGCCATCCTTCGACAGGCTCAGGACGCGCGGGTTGGTGAGGTTGTGGGTGAGGTAGTTGGGTCCCTCGACAGGCTCAGGACGAGCGGGTTGGTGAAAATGCTCATGGTAAACGCCTAATTCTGTGCATCCATGTTCGACACGGATGTCCCTAATCCTCCAGCGTCGTGATGTCGCCGGGATCGAGGCCCAGTTCCTGGGCTTTCAGGAGGCGGCGCATTATTTTGCCGGAGCGGGTTTTGGGTAGCGTGGGCGTGAATTCGATTTCGGCCGGTATTGCGATTGGGCCCAACTCCCGGCGCACGTGTTGCTGCAACTCGCTGATCATCAGGTCGGAACCTTCGGCGCCCATCCGCAGTGTTACGAAGGCCTTGATGACCTCGCCACGGAGTTCGTCGGGTTTGCCAATGACTGCCGACTCGGCGACCTGCGGGTGCGATACCAGCGCGCTTTCCACCTCGGCAGAGCCAATGCGGTGGCCCGCAACGTTGAGCACGTCGTCGGCGCGACCCACCACCATGTAGTAGCCGTCGGCGTCGCGCAGGGCCACGTCGCCGGAGACATACACGCCGGGAATCTGGTTCCAGGTTTCCGCAAAGCGGTCAGGGTCGCCCCACACGGTGCGGGAAAAGTGGGGGAAGGGTCGCCGGATGACCAGCAGCCCGCCCTTGTCGGGCTCCTCGATGGGCTGGCCCTCCCGATCCACGATGTCCATGACCGCGCCGGGCAGCGCGCGGCCCACTCGACCCGGTCGTGATGCCATGGTCGCCGTGGTGCCCAGGCAGGGGCCGCCGGTTTCGGTCTGCCACCAGTTGTCTACCATGTGCGCCCACTCGCCGCTGCCGCAGATGTGCTCATAGGCCCAGCGCAGAGCTCCCGGATTCAGCGGCTCGCCGGCGCAGGTCAGGAAGCGCAGCGAGCGCAGGTTGTAGCGGCTGGCCGGCTCTTCGCCGTAGCGCATCAGCATCCGCACCGCGGTGGGCGCGGTGAATATGACGTTGACACCATATTTCTCGATGATTTCGTAGAACACCGCGTTGTGGGGGTAGTCAGGCGCGCCCTCGCGGAACACGGTGGTCGCTCCGGCTACCAGCGGCGCGTAGACGATATAACTGTGGCCGACCACCCAGCCGATGTCCGACATACACCAGAATACGTCGTTATCCTTCACATCCCAGAAGTTCTTGAAGTGGTAGTGGGTGCCCACCATGTAGCCGCCGTGGACGTGGACGACGCCTTTGGGCTTGCCGGTAGTGCCGCTGGTATAGAGGATATACAGCGGATCTTCGGAGTCCATCACCTCGGCGGGGCAGTCGATGGAGCTATTGGCCAGCAGCTCCTCGAAATCCACTTCCATGCCACCCAGCTCTTCGCGAGCAATCTCCCGGCGCCACACGATGACGTTGGTGAGACTCTGGCACCCGACCACAGCTTCGTCGGCGATGCCTTTGAGGTCGACGCGGTTGCCGCGCCGGTACCCGTAGTCGCCGGTAATCAGCACCTTGGCCTCGGCGTCCTCAATACGGTCGTGCAGTGAACCCACACTGAAACCGGCGTACACCACGCTGTGGATCGCCCCGATGCGAGCGCAGGCCAGCATACTGATCGCGCCCTCCGGCGTGAGCGGCATGTAGATGACCACGCGGTCGCCCTTGCCCACGCCCAGCGACTTCAGTCCGTTGGCGAGGCGGTTGACCTGTTGGGCCAGCCGGGCGTAGGTGTAAACCTGCTCGGTGCCGTCCTCGCCCAGCCAGATGAGGGCGGCCTTGTTGCGCCGCTCGGTGGTCAGGTGCCGGTCAAGAGCGTTGTAGACGATGTTGGTCTGGCCGCCCACGAACCAGCGGAAGTTGGGATAATCCCACTGGAAGACCTCATCCCAGCGGCGGAACCAGTGCAATTCGTCGGCTGCTTCGGCCCAGAACCCCTCCGGGTCGGCCACGGAGCGAGCGTACACGGCATCAAAGTCGGTAAGCGTAGCCTGACCTGACACATGGGGCGGCGGCGGAATCTCGCCCGATTCCTGCAATAAATGGTCAATCTGTCCCTGCTGAACCATGAGGTAATGCCTCCTGCGATTGCTTGCTAACGCATTGTACAGCCATCGTTGAAAGTATGTACCGTCAGAAGCAATTGCCAGACCGCCCACATGCGTGCCCACTTTGTCATTGCGAGCCTAGTGTAGCAACCCTTTCCCGCCAGCCGGTAAAATGGACGGGGGTGTGGGTCGACTGCCATGAAAAACAAACTAATTGCGCTTCTAATCATTGCGGGAATTGCCGGGGCTATCGGCGGTTTCTGCGTGATACCATCGCTCGTCGGACTCAGCGGCAGCGTGAACGACTGGTTCGTGCACGTGAAAGCCACGACGTTCGTAAATGGTTCCGAGCGCATCGTGGTTGCCAGGTTTCTGGACGAATTGACCCAGGAGATTCCGTTACCGCCCACCGCCGACTCTTACTCCGCAGTCTCGGTGGCCCAATTGCACCGTAGGTTCGAGGTGGTTGAACCATTGAAAGGGAACACCAGGCCAGGCGATGCGTTCCACGTGGTTTGGCCGGCGGGCGTTACCGTAAAAGTTGCGAACACCGGCGACCTTGAATTCCTGCCCTATGATGTAATCCTGTTGTCTGCCGGGGAAATCTACGTGCTTTTTCTCAACCGGAGTTCCCAGCGGTCGGCCATATCCCGATGATGGCCCGCGAACGCTTTGGGAGCTCACCTGGGGACCCGACGTGGCGCGGATCGGTCGGGGTGGCAGACTGATCTTCGAGTCCGACCAGTATTACCGGAATGCGTTGCGTGACATGGATTTGAGGCCGGTACGGGATTCTGGGGCGCCATTTGAGTTGACCATCCAGAATATTCGGGAACTGGTGTTGTCGAGTCCATCGCCAGCCCCGTAAGCCGGCCGGGTTTGCCCTCTCCAGTCGAGGTGGGAGGGTAGAAGTGCAGGGATAGAGTCATGCCGTGGTAGAATGCCGCCATTACTGATGCACATACGGCGGCGACGCGTTTTGAGACGATGGGCCCCGCCGATTCAGAATATGGAGGCTACCGGATGGATTTTGGACTGGAAGGCAAACAGGCGTTTGTAGGCGGCGCCAGCCGCGGCATCGGCAAGGCAATCGCCCTGGAACTGGCCCGCGAGGGCGCGGACGTCGTGGTGGCGTCTCGCTCAATGCCCGACCTGGAGAGGGCGGCGGCGGAGATCGCCGAGGTTACCGGCCGGCGCATCGTCCCCATGTCCTTTGACGCCACGCAGCGGGACCAGGTGGACCGGGTCATCAACGATGCCGCGCAGGCGCTCGGCGGACTGCAGATACTGGTGAACAGCGCATCGTTGCCCGGCGGTTCTCCGTCAGCCACCGGCCCGATCGAAGGGCTAGTCGATGAGGACCTGATCAGCGACTTCGACGTGAAGTTTATGGGCGCGGTGCGGTGTGCGCGGGCTGCGATTCCCTTGCTTAAAGCGCAGGGTTACGGTCGCATCATCAATATCAGCGGACTCAACGCCCGCAACGCCGGCAACCTGTCCGGCGGCGCGCGCAATGTGTCCATGGTTCACATGACCAAGACGCTGGCCTCCCAGCTGGGACAATTCGGCATTACGGTTAACTGCATTCACCCGGGCACCACGCGCACCGAGCGCACCCCCAGCCTACTGGCCGCCCGCGCCGAGCAGTTGGGAGTGTCCTCCGAGGAGGCCGAACAGCAGGACTTCTCCCCCGGTTCGGGCCGCGGCAACCATATCTGCCGCATGGTTGATGCTTCTGAGATTGGTTACCTTACGGCGTTTCTGGCCTCCGACAAGGCCTGGGCCATCACCGGCGAGCTGATTGCAGCCGGCGGCGGCACCGGCAATGCGGTGTATTACTGATGGCCTCTGCCCTCACCCCAGCCCTCTCCCGCAAGGGGAGAGGGAGCCGGAGCGTAGCAATTGCCGTAACCCCCGCGTCCCCTCTCCCTTGATGGGAGAGGGTTAGGGTGAGGGTCGAAACCCCGCCGCAACCATCGTTAGGGAAAACCAGCAATATGTCTACACCTTCTGCTCCCCTCGCCGGCGTGCGGGTGGCCGATTTTTCGGTGCACGCCGCCGGCCCATTCGCCGGCATGGTTCTGGCATCGCTGGGCGCCGACGTTATCAAGATAGAGTCGGCGGCGCGGCTGGACATCACCCGTCGACCCCACGCCATGTACGGCAAGCCGCCGTCGTCCTTTGAGCAGGTCAACGCCTGCAAACGCTCGGTTACCCTCAACCTGAAGGAACCCCGGGCGCTTGAGCTGGCCTACGACCTGGTTCGCATCTCCGATATCGTGCTGGAAAACTTCCGACCGGGCGTTATGGATCGCCTCGGTTTGGGCTATCCGCAGCTGCGAGAAATCAAACCGGACATCATCATGGTGTCGTTGTCGTCCAACGGGCAGACCGGGCCGGAAGCGCCCTACGCCGGCTATGCGCCGATGTTCGCGGCCCTGGGTGGCCTGGGTTACATGACGGGCTACGCCGATGGGCCGCCGGTTGAGCTCCGCCACGCCATGGACCACACCGGCGGAATGATGGCCGCCTTCTCCGCCGTGGCCGCCCTGTGTGCCCATCGCAACCATCAGATCGGCCAGCGCGCCGACGTTGCGGTGCGGGACATCGCCACCGCGTTTATGGGTCACACCCTGATGGACAACGCCATGAACGGGCGCGACGCCGTTCGCCTGGGCAACCGCGATGATGTCATGGCTCCCCACGGCGTGTTCCCCTGCCACGGCGAAGATGCCTGGGTAACCATTGCCGTTGACGGCGACGAACAGTGGCATGCCCTCAAGCAGGCGATGGGTAACCCGGTGTGGGCTGGCAGCGATGACTACGGCGACGCGTTCCTGCGCTGGCGGAATCAGGATACGCTGGAAGCGAAGCTGTCCGAATGGACGGGCCACCGCTCCGCAGAAGCAGTAACCGAGCTACTGCAATCCGCCGGCATCGCCGCCTTCCCCTCCCTGTCTGCCGAACAGCTGCTGAACGATCCCCATCTGACCGAGCGCGACGCATTTCCGCTAGTGACGCATCCCACCAAGGGAGAGCAGCGTGCCGTCGCCCCGCCCTGGCGGTTCTCTGCAACCCCCGCTGCCGTTGACCGCTGGACACCCGATCTCGGCGAACACAACCACGAAGTATTCTGCGGCCTGCTGGGTATGGACGAGGCGGAATTGACCAAGCTGCAAGAGGCGCAGATTGTTTGGTAACAGCACGCGTCATTGCGAGGAACGAAGCGACGTGGCAATCTCGATGGCGAAGTCGATACCCCTCACCCCAACCCTCTCCCGCAAGGGGAGAGGGAGCAGCTTGGCAATCGCAAGGGCCGGCCGCAGTCCCCGCTCCCTCGATGGGAGAGGGATAGGGTGAGGGTGAAATGGCTCGTCATCGAACCGTTACTGTGAAACGATACCCCTCACCCCAACCCTCTCCCACAAGGGAGCGGGAGTAAGGAAGTTATATGACCGACTATTCCTCATATCAACACCTGCTCATCGAAAAGGCAGACGGTATCATCACGCTGACGATGAACCGGCCGGAGACCCTGAACTCCACCAACTTTCGGCTCCACAACGAACTGAGCCGCATCTGGCTGGACATTGCCGCCGACCCCGAGGTGCGCGTGGCCGTGGTTACCGGCGCTGGCGAGGTTTTTCTGCCGGCGGCGACTTCGAGATGATCGAACAGGCCATCGACAACCCGGCCATAGTCGCCCAGAACACTCAGGAAGCCGGCGACATCGTCTATAACATTCTGAACTTGGACAAGCCGGTCATCTCCGCGATCAATGGAGTGGCGGTCGGCGCTGGTCTGGCCGTGGCGCTGATGGCCGACATCTCCATCGCCGCCGAGGAAGCGCGCATCACCGACGGGCACATCCGGCTGGGCGTGGCCGCCGGCGACCACGCCGCCATGATCTGGCCCCTGCTCTGTGGCATGGCCAAGGCAAAATACTACCTGCTCACCTGTGAATTTTTGGACGGCAAGGAGGCCGAACGCATCGGGTTGGTCAGCATGTGCGTGCCTCGGGACGAGCTGATGGACACGGCCATGCGCATCGCCCGGCGCCTCGCCGACGGCCCGCAGCCGGCCATCCGTTTCACCAAGCGGGCATTGAACCAGTGGCTGCGTCAGGCCGGTCACACCTCCTTCGACTACTCGCTGCTGGCGGAGGCGTTGGGCTTCTTTGGCGACGATGTTAAGGAGGGCCTGGCCGCCCTGCGCGAACGTCGTCGCCCCGAGTATCCGTCGGCCTCGGCTAAGAACCTATCCTAAAAACAGGGGAAACTTGCAGGAGTAGTAAGAGGGGAAAAGCCAGGGTTGAATCTAAACTTGGGGAATGACGAAATCGAAAGAGCCCAAGCCTCCCCGAGGGAAACGTGGTGGCCCGTCCACCCCAGCCAACCCCACCACCAGTTCCTTTCAGATCTCCGACGAGTTATGGGAGGTGTTCGCCCCTTTGCTTCCCCAGCGAGTGAACACCCATCCTTTGGGCGGCGGCCGGCCTCGGGTTCCAGACCGGACTTGCGCCAACGGCATCTTCTACGTGCTGTGCACCGGCTGCCAGTGGAAAACCTTGGACGCAACGGGCATTTGCTCCGGCTCCACCGCCCATCTGCGCTTTCAGGAATGGGTTGCCGCTGGGGTATTCCTGGAGCTGTGGCGGGTGGGACTGGAACGCTATGACGAATTGAAGGGTCTGGACTGGAGTTGGCTGAGCCTGGACGGGGCCATGACCAAATCCCCTTTGGGCGGGGGAAAAACCGGTCCCAACCCCACGGATCGGGGTAAGCGGGGCGTCAAACGCAGTCTGTTGGCCGACGCCCAGGGTATTCCGGTTGGGCTGGCAGTGGACGGGGCCAACCGCCACGATATGAAGCTGGTGCGGGCTACGGTGGACCGCCTGCCGGTGCCGCGCCCGGCGCCCACCCCAGAGCATCCCCAGGGTCTGTGCCTGGACAAGGGCTACGACTTCGCTGAGGTGCGGCGCACCTTGGACGAGTTCGGCTTCACCGCCCACATCCGTAGTCGAGGCGAAGAGGCTCAGGCCATCAAAAGGGAAGCTGGGTTCAAAGCCCGCCGCTGGGTGGTGGAACGCACTCACAGTTGGCTGAACCGCTTCCGGCGCATTCTGATCCGTTGGGACAAGTCTCCCGACAACTACATCGCCTTCCTTCATTTCGCCTGTGCTCTCATCGCCCTCAGAGCCGCCGGATTATTAGGATAGGTTCTTAGTCCGGCTTCCAGCCAGAATTTTGGAGAGTACCCAATTGATGAGAAAACCACATATCTTTGCCAACAACCCGCTGAACCGGGGGGAAGTTGAACGCCGCGATGAGGAGTGGGTAGCCCGCGAAGCGACGGATGCCCGTAGCAAGTACCTGCCGTTTCGCAATCTGAACGTACTGCTGACCGACGAGTCGCCGCCGGAACTGGGCTGGCTTCCCTCCCGGCAAGTGCAGCCGCTGCCGGCCGGCGCAGAGTGGATATTTTTGGGGATGCTGGACGGCGTTTCCCACTTTGCGGTTGACCTATCCACGGACGCCGCTGCCGCTGAACGGGTTGAGCATGACACGGGGTGGCACTTTGAGGACTGCCGCAGCGCCGGCGAGCAAATGTCCAGCATCAACACGGGTATGCTTGCCCAGGCACGAGCCCAGCTGGACTGGAACCTGCGGCATGGATTCTGCTCGGTGTGCGGCCATGCCACCAGCAAGGGCCGCGGCGGGCAGGTGCGCCAGTGTCCGGGCTGCAACGCCAGCCATTTCCCCCGCACCGATCCCGTCATCATCACCGTCGTTGTGGACGTGGACGCCGACCGTTGCCTGCTGGGTCAGTCCCGGGGGCGTCTCCAGCGGATGCGCGCCTATTCGGCGTTGGCCGGCTTTATGGATCAGGGTGAGTGCATCGAGGAAGCGGTGGCGCGGGAGGTGATGGAAGAGGCCGGCATCAAGGTGAAGAACGTGCGCTATCACTCATCCCAGCCGTGGCCGTTCCCGTCCTCCCTGATGATTGGCTGCATCGCCGAGGCGGACACCACCAACATCAACATGGACAACGAAGAGATGACCGACGTGCAGTGGTTCGACCGCGCCGAGGTGCTGAAAGCCCTGGAAGGACGCAGCGAAGAGCTAACGGTACCGGGCCCCATAGCCATCGCCCACCACCTCATCAAAGCCTGGGCCACCGGAGAGAAATTTTAGGGGCGGTTGCCCGCTCTCCCTCGATCGGAGAAGGTTGGGGCCAGGGCGAATGATGTCCCCTCCCCCTTGATGGTAAAGGGAGAGGGTAAGGGTGAAATGGTTTATCAGCGAACCACTACCGTGAGACGATACCCCTCACCCCAGCCCTCTCCCACAAGGGGAGAGGGGGGTAGCTTGGACGTTGCAAAGCCGGGCTGCAATCCCCTCTCCCTTTACGGGAGAGGGTTAGGGTGAGGGTGAAAATGCCGAATCTCCACGAACGCGCGAAGCAACTACGACGTGATTCAACAGATGCCGAGCGCGCTTTGTGGAGGTTGGTTCGGGGCCGCCGGTTTTCCGATTACAAATTAAGGCGCCAGGTTCCTTTGGGACTGTACATCGTCGACTTCGTTTGTCTTGAACAAAAACTCGTGGTCGAGATTGACGGCGGGCAACACTCGGAGGCGGTCAGCTACGACTCCGCTCGGACCGAGTGGCTAGAGTCGCAGGGCTTTCGAGTCTTACGGTTTTGGAACAACGAAGCGTTGAGCAATTCGGATGGCATGGTGGAAGTGATCTTGGCGGAGTTGCGGCGAGGCGGTTCACCCTCACCCTAGCCCTCTCCCATCGAGGGAGAGGGTACATCGTGGGCGATGCTACACCAGTTCCAGGCGGCGGCACATTTCCAGCATGGCTTTGGCGGTTTCCTCGTGGGCCACGTCTACCATGTCCCCGGCGTAGGTTACGGCGGCGGTGCCTTCCCGACGGCTCTGGTCCATCGCTTCCAGCAGACCCTGCCAGTGTGCGATCTCTTCGGCGGTGGGTGTGAAAATCTCGTTTACGATCGGCACATGGGACGGGTGAATCAGGTGCATTCCGGTGTAACCGAGCGCTTTGATATTGTTAGCCCAGAAGCGCAGGCCGTCCAGGTCGCGGATGTCGAACCAGCCGCCGCTGACGGGCCACTGGATGCCGGCGGCCCGCGCGTCGACCAGGACCTTGCTACGTAGATACAGCGTTTCTGCGCCTTCCAGGGTCCAACGGTAGCCGACGTTGCGGGCCGTGTCGCCGCCCTTGCCGCCGCTGCCGCCCATGTGCCCCACCCGCTCCGACGCCATCGCGATTTCATATGCCATGCGGATACCCTGCGCCGTTTCCAGCCCCGGGTCGATGCACACGGTGTTGAGTTCCATGCCGGCCTTGCGCTCGAAATACCGCAGCAGCACGTCGGCTTCCACCACATCGGCTGGCGTTTCGACCTTGGGCAGCAGTATGCCGTAGAGGCCGGGCCGGGTAACCGCTTCCAGATCGAATCCGGTCATGCCGGTTTCCAGCCGGTTCACCCGCACGAACAGCGTTTGTCCCCGCGCCGACAGCTCGTCAATCATCTTGCCGACCAGTGAGCGTGCGGTTTCCTTGTCGTACTCCGGCACCGAGTCTTCCAGGTCAAGAATAAGTGCATCCGGGCCATACTGGGGCGCCTTGCGCATCCAGTCTTCCTTGTTGCCGGGCACAAACATAACCGAGCGCAGGGGTTTGGTGTTGATACGAGCCATTGGGTAGTTGCCTCCTTTGGGTCAGGGTGTCATTGCGAGCGTAGCGCGGCAATCCCGTCGGCGGAGTTGCCAATCCCGCCTGCACCAACGAGATTGCCACGTCGCCGCGCGCCGCGCAATAACGGGTAATAGCCCCTCTCCCCTCGTGGGAGAGGGGTTGGAGTGAGGGGCGTCTCCGGTAGGCTGCAGCACCTCTCCCGTGGCGTGAAAGGGTCGGGGTGAGGGGGAATGTCCTAGACGACGCCATCCTGTCCCAGCCGCTCCAACCCTTCCGCATCCACGCCGCACAGTTGTCCCAGCACCTCGGCGTTGTGCATCCCCAGGCTGGGAGCGCCGACGACATCGGGCAGCGGCTGGCCGTCGAACAGCACCGGGAAACCGGCAACGACTTCATCCACAGCGCCATCGAAGGTGGCGTTGAGCATCGGACGCAGCGCGCCCCGGTCGCGGAAATGGGGGTCGGCCAGAATCTCGGGGACAGTACGCACGGGCGCGCAGGGAACGTCGCCGGCGGACAGACATTCCAGGGCCTCGGAGCGGGTCATTTTGCCGATGCGAGCCTGTACCTCGGCCCGCGCTGGAGCGGCGTTCTCCGAACGGACCTGATAGCGGGCGAACCGCTCGTCCTCGATGAGCTCGGGTGTGCCGATGGCGTTACAAAGTCGACGCCACTGGTCGTCGCTGGCGGCAGTGATGATGATTGCGCCGTCGCTGGCGGCATATTGACCGGTCGGCCCGCTGCGGCTGTTGTTGCCGGTCCGCAACGGGACGCCGGCAGCCAGGTCTTCCTCCAGGTTTTCCATGAGCATCAGGGACGCCAGGGTGTCCATCATGGAGACGTCCAGGTAGCAGCCCTTGCCGGTGCGCTCCTTCTCGCGCAGCGCGGCCAGAATGCTGGTAGCGGCAAACATCGGCGTAACCAGATCACCGATGTAGAAACCCACCCGCGTGGGTGGGCCGTCGGGTTCGCCGTTGATGTCCATTAGGCCGCTCATACCCTGGATTTGCGGGTCGTGGGCCGGCTGGTGGGCGTAGGGGCCAGTCTGGCCGTAGCCGGAGATGCTGGCGTAGATGACGCCGGGGTTCACCGCCGCCACGTCGTCGTAGCCCAGGCCCAGGCGGGTCAAGGAACCGGGAGCCAGATTCTCCAAGACTATATCCGACTGCTGCGCCATCTGGAGAAACAGCTCCCGTCCCTGCTCGGTTCGCAGGTTCAACGTGACGCTCTTGACGCCCTGGCTGCGTTTGAGGAAACGGGTGGCGATGTACTGCTCGGAGAGCTGTTCGCTCTGGATGCCGTCGGGACCGGCGAAGGGGCCGTTGCCGCGCACCGGATCGCCCCGGCCTGGTATCTCTATCTTGATGACCTCGGCGCCCAGGCGGGCCAATGCCATGCTCAGAAACGGGCCGGCCAGGAACACCGTAACGGCCAGAACCCGCAAATCCGAAAGCGGCTGCATGATGAACTCCGATGTATGCTTAGATGGGGCGAGTTTACCACGGGGGTGAAACCAAATCGGTCGGGGATTCGTATCATCGTGGATTGGACGAGGCGGAAGCGTTCCTCTGGTCCCACTGGTCGGTGTGGATGGAAATGTCACGGACGCAGCTTTCCCGTCGTCATGGCCGCATTATTGTAACTGTTCAGATTTGAGGGGAAGTGAGCAGTTGGCGGCAGGCGGCGAGGGGGTTCAGGCCTCGTGCGCGCCAGGTGCCGAAGACCGATGCCAGCGTCATCTTGCTCTCGGTACCACGTTCCGACCGGGTGCCCCCGCTGACCTTGCGGCTGATAACCACATGGCGCAGGCTGCGCTCGGCGGGGTTGTTGTCCGACGGCACGTCCGGTTCGGCCACGAAGACGAAGAGTTCCTTGATGTGGCGCTCGATGCGCCGGCACAGCCGGCCCTGCAGAGCTAGCGGGTCAGCCAGGAAGGGCTGGCAGATGACCAGCAGCTGCCGCTCCCAGGCCAGTTGAGCGGTGCGCCGTCGTTGTGCCTGAGGATGGGTGAAAGACCTGGCCTCGACATAGAGCTGATGGACTGCCGCGGCCCACTGGGCCAGCGCGGTGTCCTTGGGGTAGAGCGCCACCAGGTCGTGGATGTCCCGCAACAGGTGGGCCCAGCACCGTTGCTTGGGGCCATCGTAATGGTGGTAGGCGGCGTAGAAATCGCTGACCAGCACTCCGGAGAATGACTCGCCCAGCGCCTCGTCCACCACCGCCTTGCCCCGACCCCGCCGCAGGAAGTAGCGTTCGGTGGGGGTGCTGAAAGTCCAGACGTAACCGTTGTTCCCATTTTGACGCCAGCCGGTTTCGTCGGCGTGGACCACTGGGCTGGCGCGGATGCGGTCCAGGATCGCGGCCACCGCTGGTTGGGCCTGTTGCGCGGTCTGGTGAATGGCGCTCACAATGGCCCCCACGCTGAGGCGCAGCTGATGGACGGTGCGCAGATACCACTGGATGCTGCGGATCGGCAGGCGCCCTTCTTCCCGTAGCGTGGCGATGCGGCTGAGCACGTTGACGCCCAGGCGTTGGCGCCCCAGTGCCACGCCGTCCAGTTGTGCTGGGGGTATGCAGCGGCGTCGACACGTTGGGCAGGTCCTGGCGATGCAGACATGCTCGGTGACTGGCACCGGAACCACCGGCAACTCGATGACTTCCCGGGTGCGCTGGACCCAGCCGCCAGTCAGGTGCGTCCCGCAATCGGGACAGCTCTCCACCACGTGCTCCACCCGATGGGTCGGTGTCATGCGCGGGCGGGCGAAGCCGTGGCGTCGCTGCTTGCTGGGCGGCTGCTGCGCTGGCGGCGGGCGGCCCGAACTGGACTTGAGGCCGGGCATTCGGGGCGGGCCGCCCGGTTTCGCCTGGCCTTCCAGTTCGGCAACCCGCCGCTCCAGCCGTACAATCACCCGCTGCTGTTCCAGAACGGTGGCCTGTAGTTGGGCGATGATGGCGATGAGAACATCGCGACTGGCGGTGGTCAGGTCAATTTCGGTATCCACTCCCTCTATATGACATAACCACCGCCACCCGTGCCAGCGTCTGGCAGCCCGCCTTCGGCCAATTTACTTCACCAAGTCTGAACTGTTACCTCGCCTTCGGCCAATTCACCTCACCAAGTCTGAACTGTTACGCATTATTGTCCATCATATGGGTGTCGCCGGCCTGGATTCTGACGGCATATTTCGGGACGTTGAACGCAGACATCACCTACCCGGTTGTCAAACTCTACCGGCCCAAAATCATTGGTATGGTACTCGCCTACTCCATCTCGTCCATCGCGCTGTCCTGGCGGATGTTCTGATGGTGGCCGCTCATCGTTGCGGCGTGGGTGGGCATGAACTTTGCCATCATCGGGGCGATAACCCTGTGGATTTGGGCGAACGTGGCGCTGGCGCCCTTCCAACTGCCGGCCAGCGTCATCACAGTGCTGATTGCGGTTATGCTGTGGCGCTAACTAAAACGACGCCACCCTGCGGATCCAGACCCAGCCCCTCAACTGGACCCTCTCCCAGATGGAGCGAAGGTCGGCTGACCAAGGCATACGACCCTCACCCCAGGAGGAACAACTGTAGGAATAACTCAATGAAGGTAAACGACATACACTCCAAGCTTAATACCGTCGACGTGCAACGCGTGATAACCACCGGCAGTGGATAACCTGACGCAATCCACCTTCCGCCAACGCTGCGCCTCGGCGTTGACCCACCCTCTCACCGTTGGTGCGTTGGGCGTGTTGTTGCTCAACGACCTGGTGCTCAAGCAGCTGTGGGCCAATCCGTGGACGACGGGGAAGCTCAGCGACCTGGCGTGGGTGGTGTTCGCGTCGCCGCTGCTGGCCTGGCTGCTGTCGCTGGTGGCCCGGGAGAACCGACGGGGGCAGCGGGCGGCGTGGATTGCGGCCTACATCGGGCTGCCGCTGCTGTACGCGGCGTTCAACACTTTCCCTGCTGTCCACGATGTAGTCCTGAGTGGGTTTTCGTTGGTATCGGGAGGCACCGCCGGCTCGCCATTGGACCCCACTGACTCACTGGTGATACCGGTTGGCTTGGGCATCGCGTTGTGGGTGTGGCGCAGGGGAGCCGTCGCGCCGGGCGACCTACGCCGGCGGCTAACGGCGCTTACGGCCGGCGTGGCGGTGGTGGCGTCGGTGGCGACTTCCATGGCGGAACCCGGGTACGGCGTCACTCATATCTGGACCGTCGAGCCTGGTGCCGTTATCGCGTCGGACGGGATATCCGCTGCTCCCTACGAGAGTTTGGACGGAGGGTTCACCTGGCGACCCGGTACCACCGGCCCGACTTCTGGGGGACCGGGCAGCGCCGCAGAGGCGGTCACGCCACGGGGTACGTATGTACTCGGGGACACTGCGGTCGTATTGGTCAAGTCTTCCGATGATGTGCAGGAGGTGTACTCCCACTGATTATCTTCAGGGTGCTGCCAACGAGTGGGTCCAACGACGGCAGACGGAGCATCTGGGCGGCACACGCGTAACTACCCAGCCGCACTCAATCATCTACGACGAACAATCCGGAAACGTGGTAGTGTCCCTGGGATTGCAGGGCGTTGTAGTGGGCACGCCCAGCGGCGCATGGCGTCGCGTGGGTGTGGGGCCGTACCAGCCGAGCGAATTTTCCGGACGCAAAAAATCTGAACTTCTTGTCGAATATTCGGGCCTTTGGGCGTTGGTGATCAGCCTCGCCTTGGCGGGCGTATGCGTCTCCATTTGGGTGTCGGACCTGATCACTACCACCATCAGGGTTGGGTCGTGGTTGACGGGCCTTCGGTTACTAATTGCGTTTCTGTTGGTGGTTGTCACCGTGCTGCTTGCCATGGGCACGATGGGGACGTTCGCCGATCCCGGGTACGGTTCGCTAATCAGTCCCGAAGAGGTAGGGGTAATGATGTCCGTCTTCTCCGCGTTCGTGGCGCTTTGCGTATTGATGCTGTGCTGGCGGCAATTGTACCGTTGGTACGCCATCCTGACGGCTTTCGCGGTGACATGCGGGTTGACGGTTCTCGTGTTCATCATTTGGGTGCAGGGCATATTCGGCACCGATTTTGCCCTCCTCTCCGCCGCGCTGGTAACCGCCCTGACCGGAGCGGCCCTGGTCGTCTACCTGCAAGCCGGTAGACCACGCAACCTCGGTAACGATCACACCGAACGCAACGACGCCTGACAGGCGTCTAATCCACCGTCTTACGGGCCAATCCCCTGCCGACCATGCGCTACCCCTGGGCCAACATTCTGCTTATCGTGCTGGTGGTTGCCGAGCTGATCACCGGCTACCTGGGTCTGATCCACTCCAACCCGGAGTGGATCGCTGCCATGCACCTGCACCGGATATTTGGCTTTACCATACTGGCGCTGTTCATCTGGAAGTCGCGCAACATTCTGGGTTCCGTGAGGTCGGCGCACAACTGGCACGCGTCGGGGCGGGCGATGCTGTGGTCGATAATCCTGCTGGTGGGGTTGCTGACGGTGTTGGGGCTCGGCCTCGCCTGGAGCCATTTCGGCTACTACAGCTGGCTGGGTTTCTCCGGCGCCACCATCCACATGAACCTGGCGCTGTTGTTGGTGCCGATACTCATCGCCCACGCGCTGCGGCACCGCATCAGCTGGCGGGTCAGATACGTTGCCGACCGACGCAACGCGCTGCGGGTTGGCGGACTGGCCGTGGCGGGTTTCATGCTGTGGCGCACCTCGGAGTTTACCAACGTCCTGACCGCCGGCCCGGGCGCGAGCCGTCGTTATACCGGATCCCATCCCGAAGACGGCGACGACTTCCCGGTTACCATGTGGCTGAACGACAAAATTCCCAATATCGACACCGACCGGTGGCGACTGCGGGTGGATGGTCACGTCGAGCATCCCTACGAGCTGGACCTTGCGGAGTTGCAGGGCTGGCGGCATCGGATGACCGCAACACTGGACTGCACGGGCGGCTGGTATACGACCCGGGAGTGGGAAGGCGTGCTGGTGTCAGAGTTGTTGGATCGCGCGCAGCCCAAACCGGGCGCCGGCAGTATCACCATCCGTTCCCGCACCGGCTATTTCCGTCGATACTCACTGCGGGAGGCGGGGCGTGCCATCCTGGCCAGCCGGGTGAACGGGGCGCCGCTAGCTCCCGGCCACGGCTTTCCGGCGCGGATTGTCGAGCCACACAAGCGCGGCTACGATTGGGTGAAGTGGGTGGACTCCATTACGGTGAACGATACTGGCAAGTTCTGGCAACCGCCCCTGCCACTGACGTGAGGGCGTGGGGGCAATCAGAAGCGGGATTTTTGGGATGGGCGAGCGATCTGGGTAATCGAACTAATCTGGTGGATACTGTTTCCTACGATTTCACCCTCACCCCAACCCTCTCCCATCAAGGGAGAGGGGGCGAATCCGTCAGTTACCCGAATCCGGTGAATTACGATATGCCGTCATGCCGGCCTTGAGCTGGAATCCAGAGCGGTTGGTTAGGGACCAATCGTATGTAATCGAGGTTTTTCCGGGTCCTGGCTTTCGCCGGAGCGATTTGTCGATGAATAATCCAAATGGCCGGGTTACATGATGCGCCAGGGTTGGGACGGTGGTGGTGTCTGTGCTAAAATCTGGCCGTAAGCATTAGATAGAACTGTTGATGCGGCGTTGTTCTGGCCGCTCACCGTAAATTTTCCGCCAATCAAACTCATCGCGAGGTGCCGTATGGTGAATATCGTACTATCCAACACCACTTACAACGTCGTGGGGACACGACCCGTCCGCCATGATGGCGCAGACAAGGTTACCGGTCGAGCCAAGTACGGCGGCGACTTTGCCATGAACGGAATGCTGCATGGCAAGGTGCTTCGAAGTCCACATGCCCACGCGCGCATCAAGTCCATTGACACGTCGGCTGCCGAGGCGTTTCCCGGAGTGCGGGCCGTAGTTACCGGCGCCGATCTCCCCATCGCCAGCAAGGACAACCCGTCCCTGTCGGCGCGCGCCAATAGCGACAACGTCCTGGCGGGAGCCAAGGTGCTCTACCGCGGCCATCCCATAGCCGCCGTCGCCGCCGACTCGGTGCACGTGGCCGAGGAAGCCGTGGAACTCATCAAGGTGGAGTACGAAGTGCTGCGCGCCAATTCCAACGTGCTGGACGCGATGAAGGACGGCGCCGATCTGTTGCACGACGACCTGACCACTACCGAATTCGGCGAGGCCACCGACAAGCACAGCAACATCGCCACGCGCTTCCAGTACGAAACGGGCGACATTGAAAAGGGTTTTGCCGAGGCCGACCACGTCGTCGAACGCGAATTCAGCACCCGAACGGTTCATCAGGGTTACATTGAGCCCCAGAACGCCTCGGCGCTCTGGAACACGGATGGCTACCTGACCGTGTGGACCAGCACCCAGGGCGCATTCACCACCCGCGACGCGCTGGCCGGCGTGCTGGAAATCCCGGTGTCGCGCATCAAGGTTGTCCCCATGGAGATTGGCGGCGGTTTTGGCGGCAAGATTCCGCTGTACCTGGAGCCGCTGGCCGCCCTGCTGTCCAAGAAGACGGGCAACCCGGTCAAGATGCAAATGACCCGCACCGAGACCTTTGAATCAACCGGCCCGACCTCCGGTTCCTGGTTCAAGGTGAAGATGGGCGCCAAAAACGACGGGACCATCGTGGCCGCCGATGCGGTGTTGTGCTACGAGGCTGGCGCGTTCCCCGGCTCGCAGGTTACCGCCGGCGCCCAGTGTGTCTTTGCGCCCTACGAAATTGCCAACCAGCACGTTGAAGGCTACGACGTGGTAACCAACAAGCCGCGCGTGGCCGCCTACCGGGCCCCCGGCGCTCCCATCTCCGCGTTCGGCGGCGAGCAGATTATCGACGAATTGGCCCGGGCGTGCGGGATGGACGCGCTGGAGTTCCGCCTCAAGAACGCCAGCAAAGAGGGAACCCGCCGGGTGGACGGGCCCGAGTTCCCGGTGATTGGCAACATCGAAACCCTGGAAGCCGCTCGCGACACCGACCATTACCAGTCGGAACTCACGGGGCCGAACCGCGGTCGGGGCGTCGCTACCGGGTTCTGGTTCAACGTCGGGTTGGCCTCCAGCGCCAGCATCAGCGTGCACGCCGACGGCACCATCGCTTTGGTGGAGGGTTCCACCGATATCGGCGGCACCCGGGCATCCCTCAGTATGCAGGCCGCAGAGGTGCTGGGCATTCCGGCTGAGGATGTGCGCCCCAGCGTCGGAGACACCGACTCGGTGGGCTTCACGTTCCTTACGGGCGGCAGCCGCACCACCTTCGCCACCGGCTGGGCCGCTCACGACTGCGCCCAGGAAATCAAGCGCAAGATGATCGAACGCGCCGGCCAGATCTGGGACAAGGACCCCGCTGAGATTGATCTGGCGGATGGTATTTTCAAGCACAACTCCGACGAGGACCTGCAGATGTCCTTCAAGGAACTTTCCGCGCAACTGGGTCGCACCGGTGGCCCCATTTCCGCTCAGGTCAGCGTGAACCCTGGCGGAGTGGGCAGCGCCTTTGGCACCCACGTCGTCGACGTTGAAGTTGACCCTGACACCGGCAAGGTGGAAATCCTGCGTTACACCGCCGTTCAGGACGTCGGCAAGGCCGTGCACCCCAGCTATGTCGAAGGGCAGATGCAGGGCGGCGCGGTGCAGGGCATCGGCTGGGCCCTCAACGAAGAGTACTTCATGAACGACGACGGCAACATGGCGAACTCCAGCTTCCTGGACTATCGGATGCCGACCAGCCTGGACCTGCCGATGATTGAAACCGTCATCGTGGAAAAGGCCAACCCTGGCCATCCGTATGGCGTGCGTGGTGTGGGTGAGGTGCCGATCGTTCCCCCGATGGCTGCCATCGCCAACGCGATTCACGATGCCTTGGGCGTGCGCATGGGATCGCTGCCCATGTCTCCGGGCGCGGTTCTGGAAGAACTCTGGAACCAGAACGGCGGTTAATACTCCTACGCCGTAAACACTTTGGGGCGGCCCGACACAATGGCGGGGCCGCCCGTTTTAGTGACACCTGCTGCTTGCCCAGGTCGACGCCGGTAGGCACAATAGCGGTCGACAATGGCGACGCAAAGTCAGAACCAGGAAACGGGCATCGGCGTTCCAAGTCAGGGCAATCGCATATTGGGTTAAATATTAGAAATAGGCTAAAGTGAGGGTCATTCGGATGCGGGGGGTGGCAGATGGCAGGTGGGCGTGAAAGGGGCTGGGTGGTAGAACACTTTGCCGGACTGGTGGATCCACGGGCGGAGCGGGCCAAGCGCCACGAGTTGCTGGACAGCATCGTCATCACCATCTGCGGGGTGATCTGCGGCGCCGACAACTGGGTGGAGATCGAGGAGTTCGGCAATGCCCGCCTAGAGTGGTTGAGCCGGTTCTTACGGCTGCCCCACGGCATTCCATCCCACGATACCTTTGGGCGGGTGTTCGGCCGGCTGGACCCCGACCAGTTCGGCGCCTGTTTCATGAACTGGGTGCAATCGGTGGCCGAGTTGACCCAGGGAGAGGTGGTGGCCATCGACGGCAAGACCCTGAGGAGATGCCATGACCGGGGGCAAGGCCGGGCCCCGCTGCACCTGGTGAGCGCCTGGGCCGCCCAGAATCACCTGGTGCTGGGCCAAACCCGCACCCAGGCCCATTCCAACGAAATCACCGCCATCCCCCAGTTGTTGGCGCTGCTGGAGTTGCGCGGGTGCATCATCACCATTGACGCCATGGGCTGCCAGACCGAGATTGCCCAGCAGATCGTCGACGGCGGCGCCGACTACCTGCTGGCGGTGAAGTCCAACCAGGGGGAACTCTACGGAAACATCCAGGACCTGTTTCAGATGGCCGCTCAGGAAGGCGCCGCTCAGGAAGGTAGCGCTCAGGAAGGAAGTCTTGCCGAAGAACCCGCCTACCATTGACCGGACTACCATCGCCAGGTGGACAAAGGCCACGGACGCCTGGAGACCCGGGAGTGCTGGGTGATCACCGACCCAGCAGAACTGGCCTACGTGGATCCCCACCGGCGCTGGCCGGGACTAAAAGGCGTGGCCAAGGTGTGCTACCGACGGGGCGTCCACCCGCAAGCACCTCGGCAAGCACCCCAGGACCCACCCTCGGAGGTCCGTTACTACATCTGCAGCTACCCGCCCAACGCGGCATCCCTACTCCAGGCCAGCCGTCAGCACTGGGGTATCGAGAACAGCCTCCATTGGGTGCTGGACATGGCCTTTGATGAAGACCACTGCCGAGTCAGAACCGGCCACGCCGACCAAAACCTGGCGGTGGTGCGACACTTGACCCTGAACCTGCTCAAACAGGAGCGCACCGCCAAAGTCGGCATCAAGGCCAAACGCAAGAAGGCCGGCTGGGACCACGACTACCTCCTCAAAGTCCTAGCCATCTAATATGCGATTGCCCTGCCCGCCTCAGCCAACGGGCAGGGCCGAGGTGCAGCTTCTCCACCTCTTTTTGGCCCCAGGGGGTTGCGGTCAACTTGCCGCCGGACGCCCGGCAACGGTATATTGCCCTCGCATCATCTGGCGCACAAATTCGCCAATCCCATCAATCATCAAGGAGCGCAACACATGGCCCGTCTGAACGACATCACCCGCGAGCAGCTATCTCCCGAACACCAGGAGTTCTTTGATTCCATTGCCAGCAGCCGCGGCAGCGTGCGCGGACCCTACGGCGTCCTCCTGCACAGCCCCGACCTGGCGGCCCGCGTGGCTCACACCGGAGCCTTCGTGCGCTTCGACCTCGACATCACCGAAGCCCAAAGGGAGATCGTCATCTGCGCCACTGCCCGCGAAATCCGGCAGCAGTACGAATTCTCCGCCCACGCCCGGCTGGCCCGGCAGGCCGGCGTTTCCGATGACGTCGTCCGGGCCATCGCCAACGGCAAGGCTCCGGAAGGCATGACCGGCGTCGAGGCTTCGTTGGTTAAATACGTGCAGGAACTCGCTCAGAACCACAAAATCAGCGACGAAACCTTTAACGCCGTCAGCAACCACTTCGGCACCGAAAAAACCCTGGGAATCACCGCCCTCATCGGCCACTATATGCTGGTTGGCCAGGTGCTCTCCGCGTTTGAAGTTGACCTTCCCGAAGGCGTGCAGCCGGAAATCACCTAGCCCATCCACCGCCTGCCAACCCCATCGCCCGCTAACCACCATCGCCAGGAGGCCTACCGATGTCTGCTGCTGCCGACGGCCTTATCTCCGCGCTGGAGAACAACTTTTCCACCATCGACCTCGCCCTCAGAGACCTCTCCGACGACGAGTTTCACCGCATCCCGGCGGACGACTGCAACTCCGTGGCGTGGATCCTCTGGCACCTCTCCCGCGTCATCGACTCCTTCATCAATACCCGCCTGCGCGACCTGCCCCAGTTGTGGGACAAGGATAACTGGGAGCGCCATTTCACCATGCCGGCCGACGGCGAGAGCCGGGGCCTCGGCTGGACTCACCAGATGGTTCGCGACTGGCAGCCGCCCTCTCGCAATGTCCAGATGGACTACTTTGAGCAGGTGCGCACTGCCTTGCGCGAGTACCTGCCGGCGCTCACCGATGCCCAGATGCAGCAGGCCAAAATCATACCGCCCGTGTCCGAACCCCGCACCGTGGCCGCAGCCCTGGGCCAAATGACCTGGGACTGCGTTTCCCACGGCGGCCAAATCGCCTTCCTGCGCGGCATGTACAAAGGAATGGGCTGGCACCGCTAAAACCTCCGCTCCGAAATACACCCTCACCCGCCGGGAGAGGGCCGGGGTGACGGCGAACCGCCTCATTCCCGCCGTGGGCGAGACCGGTCGGCGCTATCCACCAGCAGCGTAACCGGCCCATCGTTCTCCAGACGCACCTGCATATAGGCCTGAAACTCTCCCGTCGCCACCTTCAGCCCGGTTTGCCGGAACATCGCCACCGCCTGTTCGTACAGGCGCCTGGCGTCCTCGGGTGCAGCCGCACGCGTGAAGTCAGGGCGGCGTCCGCGACGGGTGTCGCCGTAAAGCGTGAACTGCGACACCACCAGCAGCTCGCCGCCCACGTCCAACGCCGACCGGTTGAACCGTCCCTCCGCATCGGCAAAAATCCGCAGGTTCACCACCTTGTCCACGATGTGGCGCGCCTCCGCCTCGTCATCGCCCGACGCCACTCCCAGCAGCACCACCAGCCCTGGGCCGATGCTGCCCAATGCCACCCCTTCGATGCCAACCGACGCCGATGTTACCCTTTGCAGCAGCGCGCGCATCCATCAATACCCAGTTGACTTGCGGCGTGGTTGGATTACCCTGGGACAGCAAAAAGCCGCACCAGATGGGCGGCCTTTTGGATCCCGTAACAGCCCGACGCGGAGAGCCTCTATGCCGAATCTCCACCGGTAGCAGCCGCTGGCGTAGTCGACTCGGATGGCGACGAGGATTCGCTCTTCTCGCTGCTGCTTGAGGAGGAATCGCCATTGTCGCTGCTGCCGTTGGATGACGCAGCCGCGGTTTCCTTACCTTCTGCCGGACGCTTGGGCCGGCCATAATCGGTGGTGTAAAATCCGCTGCCCTTGTAAATCACCGGCACGGCGTGAAAAACCCGTTGGCCCGCCCCACCGCATGATGGACATTCGCCGCTGCCGGCCTCGCTGAATTTCTGGACCAGCTCAAATTCCGTTGCGCACTCCGTGCACCGATAATCGTAGCGAGGCAAACTAGCCCTCCTTCATTAAACGGGCGCTTGCCCACGACGCAAAGGCATCGTCAGGCGCGCCCCAAACTACCTGCCGGCGAGTGTAGCACCCTGCCCACCGCCGGTCAATTTACTAAGACACCCGTAACCCGGAAACCCTTCTACGGTTACCGAAGGGTCCCGGTCACTGTAATTGCCCGGAGCCTACCGTCCCGGGCTTAACGTCCGTAGCCTACCGACGTTGACGACGGCGACGCCTTGCGGCTCGCTGTGCGGCCAGGCGTTCTTTCTGCGCTTTGGACCGGAAGAACCGACGGTCTTTCAACTCCCGCAGAATCCCGGCGTGCTGCACCGATGCTCGGAACCGGTTTACCAAACTCTCTGGGTTCTCCCCTTCTCGCGGGGTCACATATGCCATTCAAATCTCCAGCAGTACCTGCTAATAATTGATTATTGATTAACCGAAATATAACACGACGCAACCAACGCCGGCAAACCGATCCTCCCCGCCCATCGCATTCACAGATCAAAGCGGGTACGCGCGACGCCAACGCCGCTCCCCTCTCCCCTTGTGGGAGAGGGTTAGGGTGAGGGTGAAATTCTTCAACCAGCCAAGGTTAGGGTGAGCGTGAAATTCTTGACTCTGACGATTTCCCCCTCACCCCAACCCCTCTCCCACAAGGGGAGAGGGGCTTGATCCGACACCCGCCCCGGCGCCGTTTCCCGGTTACGCTTCCTCGGTTACGATTTGCCCGTCTGCCATTTGGAGCCGGCGGTCTGCCATGCCGGCCAGCATCAAGTCGTGGGTGGCGGTTACAACGGTCACGCCACGCTTGGCCCCGATTTCGCGCATAATCCCGCCGATGCTTTCTGCGGTTACGCTGTCCAGTTCGCCGGTCGGCTCGTCGGCAAACAACACCGATGGCCCGGCTACCAGCGCGCGGGCGATGGCAACCCGTTGCTGCTCGCCGCCCGATAGTTCGTAGGGGCGATGCCCGGCTCGGCCCAGCAGGCCTACCAGCTCCAGCGCTTCGTTGGCTCGCCGCCGCCGCTCCCGCCACGATACACCGCCGATGTGGAGGGGCAGCTCCACGTTCTCAAACGCCGACAGCAGCGGTATCAGCCCAAACGACTGGAACACAAACCCGATCCGCTCTCGCCGCAATCCCACCAGTTCCTTCTCCGGCGACTGCGAGATTTCGAGCCCCTCGAACCACACCCGTCCGGCGCTCGGCCTGTCCAGCCCGGCCAACAGGTTCAGCAGCGTGGTTTTGCCCGACCCGGAGCGACCCACCAGTGCAACGAACTCCCCGCGCCCAATCTGGATGGACACTTCGTTGACTGCGCGTACTGCGCTGTCCCCCTGCCCAAACTCCCGCGTAACCAGCTCGGTGGCCAGGGCCGCGGAGCCGTTGGCCCCGGCAACGGACGGTTCAAGCCTTCCGGCGCTATTATCCCGCATCGCCCGACTCCCCGCCGCTGCCGTCGTAGCGGTTGCGGCTGCGATGAGGCGCCGTCGCCGGCCGCAGCGTTATCCCGTCGCCGTCCACAGCGATGTTCGCGCTGGCCAGTCCGTCCAGGGCCAACCGCTCGGCGAATTCGCGCGGCAACTGCAAACGCCCGGCCCGGTCAATCACCAGGTATTCCTGCTCCTGCCCCGAGTCGCCACGGTAAGATGACGTCAGGTATGACTCGGAACCGATGCGGCCATCCCGAATGCGCACCACCCGATCCACCCACCGCGCGATGCCCGCGTAGTGGGTTACGATAATCACCGTTACACCAAAGCGCCGGTTGATGCGCTGCAACATCCGGAACACTTCCTCGGCCATGTTGGTGTCCAGCTCGCCGGTTGGTTCATCGGCCAGCAGCAGCGGCGGACTATTGGCCAGCGCCACCGCAATGGCCACCCGCTGCTGTTCTCCACCGGACAACTCAGACGGATACCGGCGACCCTTGTCAGACATCTGCAATGCGTCCAGCAACTCCGCCGCGCGTTCCCGGCGTTGCTGTTTGGCCGTTCCCGCAATGGCCTGGGGCAGCTCAATGTTGTCTCGCACGTTCAGATACGGCACCAGATTACGCCCGGTAGCCTGCCACACGAATCCCACTTCCCGCCGACGGTACTCCACCAGCTCTCGGTCGCTGATGTCCAGCAAATCCCGGTCGCCAACGCGGATGCGGCCCGCCGATGGTCGCTCCAGGCCCGCCAGGATGTTCAGCATCGTCGTTTTGCCAGACCCGCTGGCGCCCACGATGCCGATTAGTTCGCCGGACGCCACCGTCATATCCACGCCCCGCAGCGCCACCACCTCAAGATCGGCCGGCTTGTAAATCTTGAACAGGTCGTTGGCCTCAACGTAGGCCGTCGCCACCACATCGCCGTCGGGACGATGCGCATCGGTAGCCACCGCAGTCAGCGGCAGCAACGCCTCCCGGTTGGGTTCAGCGTCCCGGTCGGGCGCGTGGGAGTTGCCAGTATCCGCAACCGCGTCGTCAGCTACAGGCACGGGCGCGTCTGCGAGAGACTCAGCCACAGCGTCGTTGGGCGTTGACGGGGCCGTGGGTTCTGCTACCGCCGGCGCCACAACACCCGGCGTAGCAACGGGCTCCGCAGCCGGCGCAGCAACGACGGGCTCCGCAACGACGGGCTCCGCAGCCGGCCCATCGGGTACGCCGGCCCTGCGCCCCGGCGGCATGAATTGCCGCTCGTAGTCACCACCGGGCCGATTTTGATTTTCGTCCGCCATTCGGGTCAACCCTATCAATCCTTCACGTTCCAGCAACAGCCATCAAACCCAAGCCAAAACTGCCGCTTATGCGTACTCACTTTGTCATTGCGAGCGTATTAATCTGTCATTGCGAGCGCAGCGTGGCAATCTCGTCGCCGTAGCAAGGGCGGTCCGCCGGCATGTGTTCAGCCTCATCGAGGTTGCCACGTCGCTATGCTCCCCGCAATGACAGATTAAATTGGGCACGCCTGACAAAACTGTCGCCATTATAACCCGCTTACCGGCAAGGCGTCCTGCTATCCGGCACCTCATGCAGGGCAATCGCATTCTCATTTGGAGGCAACAACCAGCGTCTGAATTTGCGGTTGCTGAGGTTGAATACGTCGTGTCCAGCAAAGATTGAAGGCGGTTGACGTTGTGCTGGAACGGAATCCGGCTCCCCTACCCCCATTGTTTTTGAGAATGCGATTGCCCTGGCACCTCATGCGTACTCACTTGTCATTGCGAGCGCAGCGTGGCAATCCCGTCGCCGTAGCAATGGCGTTTCGTCGACGTGTGTTCAGCCTCATCGAGATTCCCGTTCGTCCTGAGCCTGTCGAAGGACGCTCGCAATGACAGATTAAACCCGGTACGCTTGAGATCCGGGACGGTGCGATTGTACTCCTCCGTCATTCCGACCCCAAGCCGGATTCCAGCGGCTAACCCCCCTCGCCGGCCCGCAGCACACGTTGCACGTCCAGCCGGCTGATCACCAGCGCCAGCCACGCCACGGTCACGAGGCTAACCACGGCCAGCACCGCGTAGGCCAGGGCCAGCATTCGCCAGTCGGTTTCAAATATCAGCGGCGGCGTGGCGCGTACACCACCCTCGGACACCTCCAGCACCGGCAGCAACGCTGCACCAATTTGCGCGCCGGCCCAGGTGCCAACCGCAACGCCGGCGATTACCACGATGGCCAGGTTGAACCACACCACGCCATTCAGCTGCCGCCGTGTGCTACCCAGCGTCCGCAGCAGCGCGAACTCGGTTTGCCTTTCGCGCGTGTCCAGCCAGCAGAACAGGGCGATGCCAGATGCGCTGGCCAGGGTCAGGGCCAGGAACATTATCACGAGCAACCCGCCCCAGCCGGCGTTGGCCAGTGGTTGCGCCCCCCGCAACATCGCCTCCTCTTCTGCCACCAGCACCCGGCTGCTGTTCAACCCCAGCTCTTCCAAACTCGCCTCCGTCCGGTCGGCTTCCGCCAGTGCGGTGGACAGGTCGCCGGGCAAAATGTCCCGGTTCACCCACAACTCCCCGGCGCCGCCGAAAATCCGCCGGCTGTGGCGGTTGGAATAGTCCACGAACCCCCGCAGGTCGGTAATCACGAATGGCTGCTGCCGAGGGTCAACCGTGGGGAAAAACTCGGCGACCCCAACCACCTGTATGGGCAGGGCGAAGGTGGACATTCCCAGGCTGATGCGGTCGCCGATCTCCGACCCGGTTGCCTCCAGGATGCCCGGACTGACCACGGCCGGCAGCGGTGGCGCCTCACCGCCCGGACGCAATCCGGGCACGCCGACACCGCCCGGCGACCAGCTGAACACCGACGACCCACTGGTTCCCGGCCTGGCAACGCTGCGGCTGGTTTCCAGCGAATACAAACCCGGCCGGACGTAGTCCTCGATGACACTCCAATCGTCTGCCGCGTCCAGCCGCGATACTACCACGTCCCCCTGGGGGGTTTGCGCGGTCAGTCCCTCCACGAACAGCACGCCCGGCCGGTCTCCTCCGGTGCGTCCCAGCACTTGCAGATTGATCAGCGTGTGCGGCGGTTTGTCCAGCCGCGGCAGCATTTCGTCAGTGCTCCGACGACCCGTGCGGCCCACACGCAGCGCGATGCTCTCCTCCAGCTGCGTCCACTCGTACCCGCTCACGTCTCCCATCGGCACGTCATAATGTGCCCCTCTCCCGTCCCGCAATCGTGCCACCACGCTGATCAGCCGCTCCTGAAAGCCGCCGGTTTGGGTCCACAGCGTGAGCCCCGTGGTGCCGTCGGGTAACACTATTCCCTCCGGGGCATCCGGGTTGGGAGCAATCATTGCCATCAGTTCCGGCAACGTGTTGCCGTCGCCGAAATCGGGACGCCACCAGGCCACGTCGGCCAGCCGGCCGGATTCTACTCCCAATACCGAAACCCGCTGCGACCCAAACCCCTCGGTGAGCAAACTTCCCTCCGTTCGCATCACCTCCGCCGAACCCGGCAGCAACTCCGATGCCCCCGTTATCGCTCGCGTGCTGCGGGCGCCATCGTGCATGATGCGTATGTCCGCACCCACGTCGTAGCGTATCCGGTCGTCCTGGCTGCGGGTCAGCGTCGCCGAGAACGCGCTGCCCACCACCCCCAGCGCCGTTGCCAGCATCAGCAGCGCCACCAGGCTGCCGGGTGCAATCGGGTCCCGCGCCACCCGCCGTAAACCCTGCACCAGCCAGCCGGGGCCCACCGCCCCCATCAACCGTGAGGATAGCCCCGCCACCAGCGGAAACACGCGCATCACCAGCAAACCCAGCGCCACCAGTCCCAGCGCCGGTCCCAGCAGCAGGGCGAAATCCACTTCCAGATCTCGACTGCCCAGGCTCCGCGTCAGCACCGTGCCCCGGTTAGAAATTTGCCACCACAGAAACGCGATGATGACCAACGCCAATATGTCCAGGTAGTAGCGATGGACAAACGGCGTCCGCGCCGGACGGGCCCCGGCCTGCCGAAACTCCACGATGCCCTTGCCGGCAGCCACTAGCGTCGCCAGCGACAGCACCACCACCGCGAGGACGGCTCCCGCCGCTCCCATCCCGAAGGCTTGCCACGACAGCGAAACCGGCGCACCTGTCCAGGCCGCATCGAACACCAGCCCGCCCAGAATGCGCGCCAGCAACGGGGATAACAGAGCCCCGGCCAACAGCGCCGGGCCGGCCAGCAGCAACCCCTCCACCAGCGTCAGAATGCCAATTTGCCCAGTGGTTGCGCCCCGGCTTTTCAGCATCGCGATCTCTGCCGCCCGCGCCCGTATCACCATCCCCGCCGTGATCGTAAGGTAGTAGGCGAGTATGCCGGTAACCAGAAACACCATCAGGAACAACGGAATCCGGGCCAGGAGCAATTTTTCTTCGTAGGTGTCCAGAATCCGCGCCAACCCCGTTGACGTGCTGCCGTTGGGGAGATGATTGGACACATCCCGGCGACCGTCCCTCAGCGCCTGTTGCAGCTCGTCCACCCGTTTGGCCCGTACCCCCAGCCGGTCCACTTGCAGGAACCACGCCGTGCTGGTGTAAATCCCAGGGTATCGCCGGCCCACCTGTTGCCGGATGGCTTGCTCCGACGCGAACAGCGGCACCAGCGTCCAGTCGTCGTCGTGGAACGTCAGCAACTTGCCGCGTCGGAACCAATACTCGTCGGTCAGGTCAACCGGTTCCACGATGCCCACCAGCACCACATCGGTCGCTGGTTGGCCGGGGCCCCCCGTCGCCGGCATCACCTGGAAGCCCTCTCCCAGTTCGATGCCCAGGAACTGCAGGCCCGCCTGATCTACCGCCACCTCGATGACCACATCGTCGGTCGCGCCGGTGCTGTCGTCGTAACCAGGGTTGTCCGGAACGGCCGGCCAGCGACCGGCTACCAGTCGGCCCTTGCCATCTTGGAGCCCCGACAGGTACTGGATCCGCCCCCGCGGGCGCGCATCGTTGGGCAAGTCCAGGTTCGGCCGCCCCGAGAAGTAGAAGGTCGCGGTTTCAACCTGCATAGAGGCCGCTTCAATGGCTTCCACCATTGGGGGCACGAAACGCTGAGCCACGAACTGCTTGGCCTGCTGATACCGGTCGCTGGCTGCCGTGGCCGTGCGAGGGTCGTCCAGGTCGTTGAACACCCGCACCCAGATGTTCACGTCGCTCGACTCAGCCTCGGTCAGCGTTCGGCGCAACGCCGTTTCCGCCAGCAGGTCGTTGAACACCACCGCGCTCGACAGCAGCACCACCGCCAGCGTAACGCCCAGCAGCACCGTCAACTCAATGCGGAACGACGACATTAACCGCCGCCGCGCCAGCACATACCCCAGGTGCAAAATTGCCATCATGGGCTACTCGGTCTCCCGTAACACTTCCGGGGGACGCAACCGTCCGGCCACCGTGCCGGCCAGCCCAATGGCCACCGCCACCGCAACCGTCAGGCAGATGAACGTGGCCACCAGCCAAGGCCCCTCCGCCACAAATATTATGGGGGGCGTAACCGTCCGACCAAAGGCATCCCCGGCCATTTCACCCAGCGTCCACCAGGCCAGACCCCAGCCGGCCAGTCCGCCCACCACGATCCCCAGCACGGCGATTATCAGCCGTTCCAGCCCCAACCCGGCGTATCGCTGCCAGCGCGGTACGCCCAGCGCCGCGCTTACCGACATATCCACCCGCTGATCGCGCACGGCCACCGCAGCGTGGGCGCACAGGGCCAAACCGACCGCCAGCGCCAACGCCGCCAGCCCGATGCCCGTGAGTGCGTTCCAGGCTCCTCCTGCCAGCGGGTTGCGGGTGGCTAGATCAACGGCTTTGGCCCGGTCGCGCAGGAAGGACAGCCGGTAGCCAATGTCCAGAATGCCAGCCGACACCTGCTCCCGATCGGCGCCCTCGGCAACGCCGAACCACCACTCGTTGGGGGTAACCGCCTGCGCTCCTGGGGCCTGCGCCAGCCACGCCCGCAGCTCGTGCACCGACACCACCACGAACGACCGGCCCTCGTCCAGCGTCGGGAAATGACTCACCGTGGCTGTGATGTGCGTGGGCACTACGTAACCATCCACGGTAATTCGCGCCGGCTGCCCCGCCGTGAATCCGGGCCCCGCGATGGCCGGCAATGGCAGCGGCCCCGGCGGAATCACGATGCCCCGGGGCGAACGGCCCAACGGCTCATCCCACCGTATCTGCATCCCCACGGCTCCCGACCGCGCGCCATCGGCGGAGCGTTCGGCCCGGTCCGGCGCCGCCCCGGCCTGGGGCAACGCCGTCCACGGCCCCACGTCTTCAAACCCTTCCACCACTTCGCCGGCCGGCGGCAGTCCCGCTCCGTAGGCCGTCACGTCATCCAGCGACAAACCGCCGGGAGGCGTGCGGGCGAAGGCTTCACCCGAAATGTGCACCGACACCACGCGCCACTGGTGTATTACGCCGTCCGAACCGACCTCCGGCATGTCCGCATTCAGCCATTGCCAGCCTTCAGCAGTGCCAAACTGCGGGGCCAGCACTCCCAGTTCCAGGTTGCGATAGAACCCACGCTCATCGCCGATCCGTGCCCACAGCCGATAGCTCGGCAGCGGCACCGACGAACCTAACTCCCGCCCATCATCCCGGCGCGCCCACACTACGATGCGTTCGGTGCCCAGCGGCAACGCTATGCCCGACGCCTGAGGCGTCAGCGTCCGCCGCAACGGCGCCATCAGGCTGTCCAGCGGAGCCGGCTCGCCGTCGGCGAACGAGTCGCGCCACCACGAAGCCTCGGGTATCGTCAGCGGGTCCACTCCCAACACCGTGCCCCGTTGCGACGGCCCGTCGATGAATCCGACTGGTTCACGGATTATCGCCGCCACCGCGTTTACGCCTTCAATCTCGCTTAACGCCGCCACCCGCTGCTCCTCGGTGCGTCCGATGAAACTGGCGCCGCCCAGCGTGAGGTCTCCCCCAACCCGGAAGCTGGCCTGGTCGGCCTCGCTGCGGGCCAGCGTGGTCTGGAAGGAGCCGGCGAACACCCCCAACGCCGCCGCCAGCGTAACCACCACCGTCAGCGATGCGTAGGGCAGGGAGTGCCTCGCCATCTGCCGCAACACCAGCGACACCCACGCCGGAGCCGCCCGCTGCGCCGCCCAGGATGCAGCCGTCATCGCCCACGGCAGAGCCCGCAGCATCAGGAAGGCCAACGCCAGCAGCGCCGCCGAGGGCGCCAGTAGCAGCAGCGGATCAAGCGCCGGGCCGCGTCCGGTCAGGTTCCCCTCCACGAAGCCACCGCGCTGCCGAATCTGCCAGACCAGCACCGCCAATGCCACCACGGCCAGCACGTCAATGTAATAGCGTTGCAGCCACGGCGCACCGGGTGGGCGCGAGCGTGCTCGCAGGAAATCCAGTATCCCCAGGCGCGCCAGATTCCCGCCGGCCACCGTCAGCACCCCCAGGCTCAGCAATCCACCAACGGCGCCCATGGCATACATCTGCCAGGACAGGCCCACGACGATCGGCGCGTCGCCGATGCCGGCCCGGTCGGCAGGATTCAGCGTGTCGATCAGCAGCGCCGAACCGATGCCCCACGCCAGCAGCGGCCCGATCAGCGTAGCCGCCAGCACAATCAGACCTTCACCCATTGCCAGCAGACCGCCCACCTGTCCCACGCTGGCCCCGCGGCTCCGCAGCATCGACGATTCCGCCGAGCGCGCGCCCGCCAGCAGGCTCACCGCCAGCGCCAAGAAGTACAGAATCACCACCACCACCAGCGATATGAACAGGAACAGGGGTGCGCGAGCCAGCGTCAGTTCACGCTGATAGGTTGCCAGCAATCCGGTCCCACGGCTGTTCTCCAGCCCGGTAAGCACGTACGAGCGGGGGAACTGGCTGTTGATGTCGGTTTCCAGCGCGGTCAGGTGGTCCCGCGTGTCCTGCACCGTGTCGGCGGTAATGATGTCGGGGTTGATGTACAGGAACCAGCCGTAGTCGCCAACCAGCGTCGGGTACTGTTTCCCAATCCCGTCAAAGTACGCGGTCTCGGTTACATAGAGCGGCGCCACCGGGCGGCCGTCCCAGTCGCCCAAGCGGAAGTAGTCGGCAGAACTCATCCAGTACTCCGCCTGCGGGTCAATGGCCTCGGCAATGCCGACAATGTCCACGGCGATGTACTTGTGCGGCTCGTCCCTGGCCCCCGGGAACACCACCAGCCACGCCCGTTTGCCCACACCCCAACCCATGTGTCGGGCAGTATCTGACCCGAACACTGCTTCAATCACCGGACGCCCGTCCTCGTCAGACTTGATGTCATCCCCCGGCCAGCGTCCGTCGATGAGGCGAGAATGTTCGGTGAATCCGGTGACGAAAAACGGCCGCCCCAAGGGAACATCGGATATCCCGTATGGGCTCCCCTCCTGAGTCAACGGCATCATCGGCAGTACCTTGGCGTACCGATTCCGGTCGCGCAGCAGGTAGCCCGTCTCGCTGTCGATAATGGTCTCGATTTTGGTGCGCAGCGTGGCGTAGTCCTCGGGGCCAAGGGGTCGGTTTCGTACCACCACCTGCGTGTTGATGACCACCGGATGCGACACAGCCAGCGAGTGGCGCAATCCGGCTTCGGCCAGGGCGTGCGAGTACATCGCCCCCAGCGCCATAATGGTTACGGCGGCCACCACCCCAAACGCCGTAACCGCCAGTAGTCCCCACGCCGAGCGAATCCGGCGGGGCAGCAGCCACAGCAAAAGGAGCATGCTCTGCATCGCGGTAGTCGGCTACCTTGGCCCGCGCCGGGAAGCAACCATCGGTCAGGCGGTCGGCTCAGCGGCGATCAGCTCGCGCAGGCGGGGCAGCAACTGCTCGGCGGTCCGGTGGCACTCCTCAACGTGAGGGAATCCGCTCAAGATGAACTCGTCAATGCCCAGCCGCCAGTACCCCAGCAACTCATCGGCCACCTGCTCCGGCGTTCCCACCAGCGCGCTGCCGCAGTTCACCCGCACCTCCGACAACCCGTTCCACAGGTGCCGGCCCAGCCGGTGGTCTTCAGCCACGCGAGCCTGCGCCTGCTGCCCCACCATGGGCGTGCCCACGATTGCCGATTGCCGTTGCGCCTTTACCTCCGGCGCGGCATCGGCGATCAGGCTGCGGGCGTCCGCCCAGGCGGTTTCCTCGTCGTCCCGTATAACCAGATGCGTGCGGAGACCCAGCGTCAGCGGGCGTCCGGTGGCGTCGAACTTTTCCCGCAGGTCGGCCACCCGTTGCGCCGTATCTTCCAGCGGCTCAATCCAGCCCAGGTGAACATCGGCCTGCCGCGACGACAGCCCCACGGCCCGCGGCGATGCGCCGCCCAAGTAGAAACGCGGCGCGTCATCGCCCGGAGCCGGGGCGCAGTAGGCACCCTCCAGCCGGTAGAAATCGCCGGCATAGCTGACCGGCTGCGGCTGCTGCCACAAGGCCCGGCAAGCTTCGATAAACTCCTCGGCTCGTTCGTATCGCGTGGCGTGGTCGCTAACCTCTCCCACCCGCTCAAAGTCATTCTGGATGCCGCCGGGCACGATGTTGATATCCAGCCGGCCGCCGGAAATCTGGTGCAGCGCCGCCGCCATCTGGGCAAACAAACCCAGCGCGATGAACCCCGGCCGCACCGCCACTAGGAACCGAATTTTCGATGTAACGGCGGCCAATGCTGTTGCGGTGGTCCACGTCTCGGCCAGCGGAGCGTCCTCGCCAAACAGCCCGTTGGCAAACCGCGTCGGGATCAGCATCGAATAGAACCCGCAGGATTCAGCAGTCCTGGCGACGTCGGTCAGGTAGTCAAAAGTCGGCGGACGCTGCGCCCGCAGCGTACCCGCCCGGTCGCCATCCCCGTCAATGGGAATAAACCAGTCAAAGCGAGGCTCCGGCCTGGCCTGCGTCTGGTGTCCGTTTCGAATAGCCATAAGCCAATCAACCTGAAAGTGCGATTGCCGCATACTACAATCTGCACCAACCCCGGTCAATGCGAAGCAACGGCAAAGCAAACCCCTTTTCCCTCGATGGGAGAGGGTGAGGGTAACTCCCCCGTTAGATTACGGGCGATGTGCATAACCCACGCATACCCCCTGTGTCATTGCGAGCGTAGCCCGGCAATCCCGTCGCCGTAACAACGGCGGTTCGCCGACGGGTGCTCAACCGCATCCAGATTGCCACGTCGCCATGCTCCTCGCAATGACAGATTAAGTGGGTGCGCGTGAGAAAAACCCAGCCCTTGTCCGTGCCGCTCTCCAGCGACCGGAGAGAGTCGGCACGACGGTTACCCACCCCCTCTCCCTTGACACGACGGTTACCCACCCCCTCTCCCTTGATGGGAGAGGGTTGGGGTGAGGGTGAAACCCCCAGGGTTCCGGCGCCGGCCGGAATGACGGCTGCGCCCGGCAACCAACGCCGTGTGCCCGGAACCACTCACGCCTGCCCCCTGTGTCATTGCGAGCGTAGTGCGGCAATCCCGTCGCCGTAGCAACGGCGGTGCGCCGACGGGTGCTCAACCGCATCCAGATTGCCACGTCGCTATGCTTCTCGCAATGACAGATTATAGCGGGTGCGCGTGAAGCCCCGGTCAGACCGGCGCGAGACGAAGAGACACGCCGTTTAGGTCATAACGAATACACACGATTGGCAAAGCAGAAGTTATTTATGATTTCGATATTGATATGAGGTAAATATAGCATAATGCGACTTGACGATTTTCATAATTACGAATTATGATACCCGAATATCAAAAGGGCTTTCGACCCGAGGTGGCGCAACGTACCTCGGCGGAATACACCCCATGTGTAGAACCTACCCAGCATTGCTGAGCCATGCAGATTGGCAAAATCTACTCTGACACGAATGTGGAGGTTAGAAACATGATGCGGCGTTTAAACCCAAGCCCGAAAGGCTTAATCCTGATCCCCTGGTTGCTGACCCTGATTTTCCTCATCGCTTGCGGAGGCGCGGCAACCGCACCCCAGGCAACTGATGCCCCCGCTACTAACAACTCGGCTGCTGCCACCTCGGCTGCTGCCACTTCGGCTCCGGTTGCCCAGTCCCCGGCGCAGGCCGCCAACCCTACGGCTATGCCGGAGGCGGTTGTGCCATCCCCCGACGACTGGGTTTCCCGTGGTAAGCATGGCCGAACCATGAATTGGGTGGCCCGCAATAACCCCGGGTTCTGGGATGTCCACTATGGCGCCAGCCTCACCACCACCCTTACGCCCTCCGGCCCCCGGTTTAACCAGTTGCTGGAATACGACCCGGTCAACCCCGATGAAATAATCGGCGACCTGGCGGAAAGCTGGGAGATGAGCGACGACGGCACGATTTACACGTTCCACCTGGCCGATGCCCAGTGGACCGACGGCGAACCGGTCAAGGCCAGCGACATCGTGTTCAGCCTGGACCGCATCGTGTTGCCGGACGCATTCCGCGGCAGAACCAACAGCCTCCGGGACTTCTATGAATACCAGACCGCCGAGGTGATAGACGACAAGACCGTGCGTCTGCCTATCAAGTTCCCGGCAGCGACCTTCATGGTTAACCTGGCTTCCGACTACATGAAAATGTACCCGGAACATGTGGCCGGTTCGCTGAGTCAGGAAGATGCTAACTGCTGCCCCGAAAACATGATCGGTTCCGGCCCCTTCATCTTCAAGGCAGGGAGCTGGCAGAAGCAGGAGGGCTACGAATACGTCCGGAATCCCAACTACTTCAAAGCTCCGCGTCCCTTCTTCGATGGCTTCAAGGTTTTCCTCATTCAGGATGTAGCCAGGTCCATCGCCACTCTGAAAGTAGGTCAGGCCGACGGCACCTACTACCCGGTTCTGTCTACCTACACCGAATTCGTGGAACAATTGGAACGCGATACCGACGGCACCATGCGAGCCCTGTTCATGAACAATGTGCAGCGCAGCGGTATCACCTTCAATTGGCAAATCAAGCCCTACGACGATCCCAGGGTCCGCCGCGCTATGTGGCTGGTCATCGACCATGAGGAGATCGTAGAAAAAATCCTCCGTGGCAACGGCACCGTAGGCACCCATTTCCACGTCGGGTATGCCCCCAACGAGACTACCGAGGACCTTTACCAGTTGCCAGGCTACCGGCGCGAAGCCGACGGTAGCAAATCCTTGGCGGATTTGGCTGAAGGCAAGCGGCTACTGGCGGAAGCCGGTTACCCCGACGGGTTCAGCGGCACACTCTCCTCGATACTTTCCGGATGCACCGCGACGCAGGCTCAGTTGATTAGCCAAGTCTGGAAGCGGGAACTCAACTTGGACATGAACATCGTCTCCACCGATGTCGCTACCCGCTACGCCAACTGGAGAAGCAACGACTACGAAGTAATCACCTCCTGCGGCAGTGGCATTATTCTTCCGGACCCGTCCGACATCCTGAACCAGTGGTACGGGACCGACACCATGCGGAATTCTCTGAACTGGACCACACCCGAGTTCGATCTACTCAAAGATGCCCAAACCAGAGAGCTGGACCCAGAAAAGCGCAAGCTGATTTTTGCGGAGATGGTGGACATCCTGCGGGAAGACGTTCCCCACTACCTGCCAATAGGCTGGATGCACGCCGGCGGAGCGCTGGACTACAGAATCAAAAACTACCACGTGCCCAGGACCATTCAGTTGGTCCACAAGTGGGATGCTGCGTGGTGGGATGAGAACGCCGAAAAACCGCCAGTCGGTACCGGCTACCAGCCATAAATGAGTGTGAGTCCGTAAGCCAAGCCGTCGCGCTAAACCCTGGGGGATATGGTGACCACTTACATCATTCGAAGATTGCTCCTCTTTGTTCCCACGATTCTGATCGTAACCATCATCATCTTCATGCTGATGTGGATCGTTCCCGGTGATACCGCCATGCTCATCCTCACCGGGACCGACCCCAGCGAGGGTGGCCGCGTCGATCTCGCCGACATCACAAGGTTGCGGGCAAAACTGGGACTGGATCGGCCGGTTCACATCCAATACGGCGACTGGATCTGGCATATGGTGCGCGGAGACCTGGGGGAGTCGCTTTGGTACCAGACCCCGGTCATGGACGAGTTGGGAGCCAGGTTCATCACCACCATGCAACTGGCGGTAATGGGCATGGGCATTGCTTTTCTGGTGGCGGTTCCATTGGGAATCCTGTCCGCAGTGAAGCAGGACACCGGGCTGGATTACGTAAGCCGTATCTTCGCCCTCCTGGGCATCGCCATGCCCACGTTCCTGATCGCCATCGTAGTCACGTATGTCCTGGCCTACGTCTTCGATTGGCTACCTCCCCTGGACTACGCAACCTTGTGGGAAGACCCGCTCACCAACCTGCAACAAATGATATTCCCTGCCCTGGCTATCGCGTTTCATGACCTGGCGTTTACCGCCCGGGTCACCCGCTCTTCGATGCTGGAGGTCATGCGGGACGACTACGTGAGGACCGCCCGTTCCAAGGGCCTCAACGAGTTTAGGGTGATTGGGCGCCACGCCCTCAAAAACGCGATCCTGCCCATCATTACCATATCGGGCTACCAGTTTGGACGTCTCCTGGGTGGGGTGATTATCGTAGAAATCATTTTCCTGGTACCGGGGGTAGGGACAATGCTGATCGATGCCATCATCCACCGGGACTTCGTGGTCATTCAAGCGGTGGTTGTGCTCGTCGCGGCGGTCGTCATGTTCCTGAATCTGGCAATTGACCTCGCTTACGGCCTGCTTGACCCCAGGATTCGCTACCAGTAAAGCAATCCCCATTGCCGGAGAAAAACATCATGGCAACGTATGAAATAGGCTCCCAGGACGGCCTTACCAGTACCCAATCCGCATTGCTGCGAGTTCCGGCTGTATTTCGGTCGGCAGCCGTCTTGGCCAAACGCAAACCGCTGGGAGCCGTGGGCGCTGTAATAACAATTGCCCTTATCCTGATTGCCATCAGTTCCCGTCTGAGCCTCCTGCCCGTAAGCGATCCCTACGAATCCGTGGGAGCTATATTCCTCGGTCCGAGTCTGGAATTCCCAATGGGCACCGACATCATCGGGCGAGACGTGCTGAGCCGGGTGCTTTACGGTTCGTGGATTTCGCTATACGTGGGCATTGGCAGCGTACTCATCGGCATCTCGGCCGGGTTCGTTCTCGGCATCGTCAGCACCTACGCCGGCGGGGCGGTCGACCTCGCCATCCAGCGCCTGATCGACGCTCTGATGTCAATGCCCGGTTTGATCCTCGCCCTCGCCATCATGGCCATCCTCGGCCCGTCGTTGAACAACGTCATCTTCGCCATCGTAATCGGGATGATCGCGCCGGTCGTTCGCACCGTTCGCTCCCAGGTTCTGACGCTCAAGGAAATGGACTACGTAACGGCGGCCCGGGCATTGGGCGCCCGTCCCGGGCGCATCGTCTTCCGACACATCATGCCCAACTGCTTCGCCATATACCTCATCATGGCTACTTACTACCTGGGCTTCGCCATCATTATTGAGGCATCCCTGAGCTTCCTGGGAGTCGGAGCCCCGCCCGACGACCCCAGCTGGGGAGGTATCCTGACCGTGGCCAGCAAAGAGGCCCCTGGAACCGGCATTTGGCTGCTGCTGTTCCCCGGCATCTTCATATTCGTGGCCGTGCTGGGATTCAACATCCTTGGCGACGCCCTACGCGACATACTCGATCCCAAGCTAAGAGGCCGGTAGCCATATCACCGTCATACCCAAGCCCCAATTGCCAACTCGTCGCTACCCTTCCCGCACCGACGAACCAATTCCCCTCTCCCTCGACGGGAGAGGGTTAGGGTGAGGGTGACACCCGGCCCGGCAGGTGGCCAGGATGAAGGTAGCCAGGGCGAAGGCACCCGCCTAGCTGGAAGGCGGGGTCTCCTCGTCCTTCGCCTCATCGAGATTGCCACGTGGCTATGCGCCCCGCACCGGTGAACCAAGTCCCCTCTCCCTCGACGGGAGAGGGTTAGGGTGAACCCCGGCCCGGCAGGTGGCCAGGATGAAGGTAGCCAGGGCAAAGGCACCCGCCTAGCTGGAAGGCGGGCTCTCCTCGTCCTTCGCCACCGGCACTGGCATCGGCGGGTTGGGGTTCAACTCCATCTCCCGGTTGTACCACATCATCATCACGATACCGGCCGATATGATGCTCATCATGTCTCCCGGCACCCACAGCATCAACCCGCCCAACCGTTGGTCGGTGATGAACGACAGCCCTTCCCACGGTCGCGGCAGTTCCTGGTAGGCCGTGTAGATAACGTCCTCCCGGAAGGTGATGGCCGCGCCCAGCAGCGTGTTCGGCAGCACAATCAGGCCCAGATACAGGATGCGCAGGCCGTAGTGCAGCCGCGACCGCCGCGGTTTGGGGTCGATGACGATCCACCAGAACAGGAACCCGCTGGCCAGCATCGTTACGTGCATGAACCAGTGCACCAGGTCGTTGTGCACCGCCAGGTCGTGGGGGCCAGGCACCTGCCAGATGTACAGCAAGCCCAAGAACGTGCCCGTGGTCAGTATCGGGTTGGTTATCTTGCCGTACACCCACCGGGCCAGCGGCATCCGAACGATGCGTCGCACCACTCCTTGCCGCAACCAGGTGGGCATCCCCCGCAACATGGGCGTAAGCGGCGCCCCCAGCAACACCAGCAGCGGGCCTATCATGCGCACCATCAGATGCTGGGCCTGGTGGATCGAGAAATAGTGCTCGGCCAGCGGCTCAATGGGCGATTGCAGGGCGGCGAACAGCACCACAATGCCGGCGCCAAAGCTGATCTTTTGCCATACGGTTACGCGATGACTGGGATTCGGCCAGTTGTTGAGACCGTTTACGTACAGATAAACCGTCAACAGCAGGATCAGGCTGGGCAACGGATTGGTCGTTACTCCCCACGCCGTCAGCGCAGTCTGGCCGGGCGGGATGCCCTGGTGAGCCGACACCACGCCGGCGCCGGCCAGCAACGCCGCCAAACCCGCCACGACCCCGGCGGCCATCCACCAGCGCCGGCGCGCCACTGATGCAATGTTCATCTAGGTAATCTCGCGGGCGGCGCGCTGACGCTGGTTCCGCCGAATCTGCCAAACCAGGTAACCCGCGCCCGCCGCCAGCACCACGGCCACACCCAGGAACACGAACCCCGCCGCCCGATCCTGCGATGGCGCAACAACCTCGAAAGTGAACCCGTCGAGGCCGTAGGAACCGCCGGCCAGCGGCTCAATGAGCAGCGTGGTTTCCCAAATGCCGGGCTCCTTGATCTCAATGGTCGCCGAATACACCCCCGGCGTGTTGGGACTGATCGCGTGGGCCCAGCCCGAGTGCTCACTGCCCTGCAATGACGTTAGCACCCGGACGCGCACGTCCTCGGCCGGCGCCCCCGACTCTGCGTCCGTAACCCTGATAATGAGGTGGGCAGCCTGCAGCGACGGCAACGGGCGGGCTTCGGCTTCGATGACATAGGGACCGGTGATACCTTTCGTTCGTTGCGTGTCCAACCCGGAAATGTCCTGAGCCTCGGAAATGGCTGGCCAGGCGGCCAAAACCAGCACGATTAATACGGCCAGGGTCGCAGCCCTCACCCCAACCCCTCTCCCGCCGGGAGAGGGGCTAACCATCGTTTTCGTCATGAGGCGTCGCCTTTACCCTCTCCCATCGAGCAGACTCTCGCATAACCGTCGTTCCTGAGCCGGCCGGAAGACAGACGTCATCGTGGCGACGGCCGTCGCCACGATGCGGGGATTGCCCCGTTGCTTCGGTCCTCGCAACGACCGGGTCTGCTAAATCTGGAAGGTTTTGCGCCAGATGCCCGGCGACCCGGCGGCGTGGGTCATCACTTCGCGCATCCGGACGTTGTCGGGATGAATGTCGCGCTGCTCCAGCCAGGGAGCGGTGGACGACACTTCCGGATTCGCAAACTCGTAAACAGTCGCGTAGGAAGGCTCACCGCGCACGGACTTCCACCGGCGACCGCGGATGCACCCGTCCACCTTTTCGTAGTTGGGCACGTACACGGTGGAATACCAGTTGTTCCACTCGGCGTCGGCCTCGGCAGGTACGTCCATCCGGCCAATCTGCAAAGCCGGCGACATATCGGCGTTGGTCAGTTCATCGTTGAGGCTGGCGGGGTGAATCATCTGATACACGTTGTTGATCAGCGTCGTAGCCACCGCCCGCGGGCCGGCTTTCTGGCCCCAGGGCGTGGGTGGGCGGTTCTTGAACGCATCGGTGTCTACCACGGCAACGCTTTCCAATTCATACATCGCCAGATGCTTCGGGCCGCTGCTGGTGGCCTCGTAGCGGGCCGCGTTCAACACACCGGGCACCGACAGCAACTCCTGCAAATGCTCCGTGTTGTACCAATGATTAAACTCTTCTTCGGCTTCGGCGGGAACATCGCACCAGACCATCATCAAGCCGGTGCCGCGCTTGATAGCCATAAGGAGCCTCCTGGTAAGTTCAGACGGGTTAAGTGGATTGTTGGCAATAGGCCAGAATCGGCCTCGACGCCAGTTTAGCATAATCACGCCAACCTACACCCGCCACACCCGGTGCCGTTGCCGTTGCCACCGCCGCCAACGCCAAACCCGCACATCCTAAGCCCGCCCAAGTCCACACTAACCCATTCCCCCGCTCGTACTGAGCCCGCCGAAGCACCATCCCGAGCCCGCCGAAGGGCCGCACAGACTCACGCCTACCCACCGTGTCATTGCGAGCGCAGCGCGGCAATGCCGTCGTCATAGCAACGGCGGTTCGCCAAAGTGTGTTTAACCTCAACGGGATTGCCACGTCGCGATGCTCCTCGCAATGACAGGTTAAGCCCCAATCCACCGAAGATATGACGGTGTCGGCGTACTGAAGGGGTAAGAAAGTGCTCCCGTGTTCGGGGATAATGGTTTTTGAAACAGAAAACCGACCCGAAACGAGGAGCACCCAGAAGATGCTACCACTTGAGCACCCCGACCGCATCCACGTTGCCTTTGATGATCACCGCTTGGTGGCCAATGCGGGGCTGCTGCTGCCGGTCACCCTGGCCCACCACCTGGGCCTGGGTGAACTGGTGGACTGCCACGTTGACCTGGGGGATGCGCCCGGACGAGCCAACGCTGGCGACCAGATGCTGACCCTGGTGGCGTCGGCGCTGGCGGGCGGCGACTGCATTGACGACGCCGATGCGCTGCGGGCGGGCGGGACGGCGCGGGTGCTGGGGTGTGTGGTCAAGGCGCCAGGTAGTGTCCCGTCAAGTAGTGTAAAAGCGCGTCATCCCTTTTGATGTTGATCAGGCCGCTGCGTCCAGCATATTGGGCTTCGGCAGTGCCTCGTTGCCGGCGGCGTTGGGGATGGTGAGGTAGCGGCGGGCTTCGGCCCATTCGTCGTGTTGCTCGGCCAGCACCGCGCCCACCAGGCGCCGCGCCGATAGCCGGTTGGGGAAAATGCCCACCACGTCAGTGCGGCGACGGATCTCCCGGTTCAGCCGTTCCTGCGGGTTGTTGGACCACAGCTTCTGCCAGTGGGCCACTGGGAAGGCCGTGAAGGCCAGGATGTCCGGCGCGGCGTCCGCCAGCAGTTCGGCCACCTGGGCAAAGGGCTCCCGGAGTTGTTCCACCACTCGACTCAATTGGCCGTGGACCTCGGCGGGAGACAGTTGCTGGTAGATGGTGCGTACCATGGTGGCCACGCCGGGTTGGGCACGCTTGGGCACTCGGGTGAGCAGGTTGGCCATGAAGTGGGTGCGGCAGCGTTGCCAGCTGGCCCCAGCAAACACCGCGGCGATGGCGTTCTTCAGCCCCTGGTGAGCATCGGAGGTTACCAGCTCCACCCCGCTGAGGCCCCGAGCGGTCAGCGACCGCAGGAAGGCCAGCCAGAAGGCGCCGTCCTCGCTGGCGCCCACGTCCATACCCAGGATCTCACGCTGCCCTTCGGCATTGACCCCCGTCGCCACCACCACCACGCAGACGTTGACGATGCGGCCGCCCTCCCGCACCTTCTGGGTCAGGCCGTCCAGCCACACGTAGGGGTAGGGACCACCGTCCAGGGGCCGACCCAGGAAACTCTCCACCACCTCATCCAGTTGCTGGCAGATGCGCGACACCTGGCTGCTGGAGATGCCGTCGCAGCCCAGGGCCTTGATCAGATCATCCACCCGTCGGGTGGACACGCCTTCTACATAGGCTTGCTGGATGACGGCCAGCAGGGCTTTCTCGCTGCGCCGCCGCGGTTCCAGCAGGCTGGGGAAGTAGCTGCCTTCCCGCAGCTTGGGAATATGCAACTCCATGGTGCCGACCCGGGTGTCCCAGGTGCGGTTGCGGTAGCCATTGCGGTAGGTGACCCGCTCTGGGCTGCGTTCGCCGTGCTCAGCGCCGATCTGGGCGGAAACCTCGGCGTCCATGATGCCGTCCACCAGGACCCGCAGTGCTTCCCGCAGAAAGTCCACGTCTCCGTCCATACCACGCTTGCGTAATAATTCCAAAAGATCCATTCTTTGCTTGACCACCATCGTTCTCCTTGTTCAGGTCTGGCATTTCCGATCAAGGATGACGCGGTGGTTAGCTTTGGGCTACACCGATTCTTTTACACCACCTCCCGGTACTCTACTAGGCGCGCCATCCACCCTGGGGACCTTCCTGCGGAGTTTCCGGTGGGGCCACGCGCGGCAACTGGACCGGGTGAGCCGGGAGTTGCTGGCCCGGGCGTGGGCCGCAGGGGCCGGACCCGGCGACGGTCCGTTGACCATCGACCTGGACTCCACCCTCTGCGAGACCTACGGGCTGTGCAAGGAGGGAGCTCGCCACCATGGGTACACCGGCCAGCGAGGCTATCACCCGATCCTCGCCGTGGCCGCGGGCACCGGCGACGTGCTGATGGCACGGCTGCGTGAGGGCCGCGCCAACACGGCCCGAGGCGCCGCCCACTTCCTGCGGGAGACGGTGGGCCGGGTGCGCCATGCCGGAGCCACCGGACCACTCACCATGCGGGCCGACAGCGGCTTCTACACCCATGCCAGCGTCGCCGCCTGCCGAAAGATGAAGGTCCGTTTCTCCATCACCGTCCGCCAGCACCAAGGCCTGCGCAACCTCATCGAGGCCATACCCGAGGGGGACTGGACGCCGATTCCCTACTGGATGGAGGGCGCCGCCGATGTGGCCGAGACTGAATACACTCCTTTCCAGGGGGAGCCCGACGCTGTGCCGGTGCGGCTCATCGTCCGCCGTGTCAAGCCCACGCCCGGTTCCCAAATGGCCCTCTTCGCTGCCTACAGCTACCACGCCTTCATCACCGACCGTGAGGGCGACACCCTGGATCTCGAGGCCGACCATCGCCGCCACGCCGAGATCGAGAATGCCATCCGCGACCTGAAGTACGGCGTGGGGCTCAATCATCTCCCCTCGGGGCGCTTCCCCGCCAACGCCGCCTGGCTGGCCGTACAGGTCATGGCCCACAACCTGGCCCGCTGGACAACGCGCATCGGCCTGGGCGAGCCGGTGCTGACCACCAAGACCCTCCGACGACGCTTCCTCTCTCTCGCCGGACGGCTCACCCGCAAGGCGCGCCGCCTCACCCTGCACCTGCCCCACAGCTGGCCCTGGCAAAACCAGTTCAGTAGCGCCCTGGCCCGACTGCGCGCCCTGCCACTTCCTTCCTGACGCCGCCCACGGGGTCTGACCCGTCCCCCAGGCTACTCAAACGCCTCGCCGACCCGCGCCAGGCCCTGCTCTGAGTGCCTCCTGCTACCGTCTGCCCTGACGATCTCGCCCTCCGCCGCCCTATTTGGCCGTCGTCATCCCCATCGCGCGGCTGCAACATCCCTCGCCCAGTTCGTTTCATTGGGGTCCAAGCCTCACCGCGGCTTTCCCGTGTCCCGCATACACTGTCTGCTCGCCACCGCTACATCCCGTCGGTGGATTCGGGCTAAGGCTGCGCTCCTTGCTATGACAGATTAACCCTACGCTCCTCGCGATGGCAGATTAGAGTGGGTACGCGCGGCGGTGGGGGTGGGGTTGCGGAGCCAGCGTTTGTGATGGCGGACGGGCGTGGGGTGTCCGGCGATGATGTGGTCGCAGGCGGTGACGAGTCGGACGACGCGACGGCAGACACGGCGTGTTGCGACGCGGGCGACATCAGGCTGGCGGCCGTTATCGGGCTGATGTCCGGTGAGGAAGCTGGGCAGGGAATGGGTGAGTCGGAAGGTTTTGAGGTGGGAGCGACTGAGCTGTTCGGCGAAGATGTAGAGGTGCAGGACGATTTCGAGGCGGCGACGGGAATTGTGCTGAAATTCGGTGAGCATGGCGATGGCGGTGATGCTGTGGGAACTGGCGCGGCGCAAGTGGTCGGCGGCGTTGGCGTAGTCATTTTCGGCGATGGCGTTGCGGGCGCGCTGGAGGTATTGATGGCTGGTGGATTGGTGGTGGCTCATGGTTCCGATTGAGATTCTCCGATGGTTTAGATTTGCGATGGTCTGGACTTTGCGATGGTTTGGATTTTGGGAATGTGGGCGAGGGGTTTCAGGTCTTGGTCGGCGATACGGCCAGGGGATGCAGATTATGTCCGAGGCTTCCATGTCCCGCGCAACGGGGCGGCGAACCGGGTCCCGTAGTGATTGCGCGGCATGGGGCGGTGGTGACACCCGCTGTGCTTCGCGAACCGGTCCGGCGAAAAGCGGCGACGGACGCGCGAAAGCGTTGCAGAACCGACAGAGTTGGCCGTGAGACCTGAACCCAAATGCCCAATTTGAGATGTTGAGTCAAGCAGGGCGAGACGAGCGCTCGTTTCGCTTTCCAGATTGCCTGACTGGGTACAGGATACGGGGTTGGCGTCGGGTGGCGGAAGGGGCCGGGTGTCGCTATTTTGGGTGGGGCGGCGGCCCGAACCCGCTCCCCCTCTCCCGCGGGGAGAGGGGGAGCGGGTTCGGGGGTGGGGTTATCCAATGGGGGAGACCGTTGGTAGTGTCCCGTCAAGTAGTGTAAAAGCGCGTCATCCCTTTTGATGTTGATCAGGCCGCTGCGTCCAGCATATTGGGCGTCGGCAGTGCCTCGTTGCCGGCGGCGTTGGGGATGGTGAGGTAGCGGCGGGCTTCGGCCCATTCGTCGTGTTGCTCGGCCAGCACCGCGCCCACCAGGCGCCGCGCCGATAGCCGGTTGGGGAAAATGCCCACCACGTCAGTCCGGCGCCTTATCTCCCGGTTCAGCCGTTCCTGCGGGTTGTTGGACCACAGCTTCTGCCAGTGGGCCACTGGGAAGGCCGTGAAGGCCAGGATGTCCGGCGCGGCATCCCGCCAGCAGTTCGGCCACCTGGGCAAAGGGCTCCCGGAGTTGTTCCACCACTCGGTCCAATTGGCCGTGGACCTCGGCGGGAGACAGTTGCTGGTAGATGGTGCGTACCATGGTGGCCACGCCGGGTTGGGCACGCTTGGGCACTCGGGTGAGCAGGTTGGCCATGAAGTGGGTGCGGCAGCGCTGCCAGCTGGCCCCAGTGAACACCGCGGCGATGGTGTTCTTCAGCCCCTGGTGAGCATCGGAGGTTACCAGCTCCACCCCGCTGAGGCCCCGAGCGGTCAGCGACCGCAGGAAGGCCAGCCAGAAGGCGCCGTCCTCGCTGGCGCCCACGTCCATACCCAGGATCTCACGCTGCCCTTCGGCATTGACCCCCGTCGCCACCACCACGCAGACGTTGACGATGCGACCGCCCTCCCGCACCTTCTGGGTCAGGCCGTCCAGCCACACGTAGGGGTAGGGACCACCGTCCAGGGGCCGACCCAGGAAACTCTCCACCACTTCGTCCAGTTGCTCGCAGATGCGCGACACCTGGCTGCTGGAGATGCCGTCGCAACCCAGGGCCTTGATCAGATCGTCCACCCGCCGAGTGGACACGCCTTCTACATAGGCTTGCTGGATGACGGCCAGCAGGGCTTTCTCGCTGCGCCGCCGCGGTTCCAGCAGGCTGGGGAAGTAGCTGCCTTCCCGCAGCTTGGGAATGTGCAACTCCATGGTGCCCACCCGGGTGTCCCAGGTGCGGTTGCGGTAGCCGTTGCGGTAGGTGACCCGCTCTGGGCTGCGTTCGCCGTGCTCAGCGCCGATCTGGGCGGAAACCTCGGCGTCCATGATGCCGTCCACCAGGATCCGCAGTGCTTCCCGCAGAAAGTCCACGTCTCCGTCCATACCACGCTTGCGTAATAATTCCAAAAGATCCATTCTTTGCTTGACCACCGTCGTTCTCCTTGGTTGGGTTGTTGTGATTCCACAAGGATGACGCGGTGGTCAGCGTTTTGCCAACCGCCTAACTCTTACACCACTTCCTGGGACTCTACTAGACCGTTGCGCAAGGTGTTTTAGTGGGTGTCTAAAAAGCTGCTGGTGAATCTTGGGCGAGAGGTGGAATAGCCAGAGGGACTACCCCTCACCCCAACCCTCTCCCACAAGGGGAGAGGGAGTTTTTAGAGACCTTTGGGCGGGCGGCGCTGCCCCGCTCCCCCTCTCCCGGGGGGAGAGGGGGAGCGGGTTTGCGCTGGAGCTATCCAATGGGGAGACCGTTGCGCAAGGTGTTTTAGCGGGTGTCTAAAAAGCTGCTGGTAAATCTTGGGCGGGAGGTGGAATAGCGGGGGAACTACCCCTCACCCCAGCCCTCTCCCACAAGGGGAGAGGGAGTTTTTAGACACCTTTGGGCGGGCGGCGCTGACGACCGGCCTCTCTCGCACGGGGAGAGGGGGAACGGGCTTTGCGCTGACCTTATTCCATCGGGGAGACCTTTGCGCAAGGTGTCTTGGTGGGTGTCCAAAAAGAGCCTGGTGAATCTTGGGCGAGAGGTGGAATAGCGGGGGGACGACCCCTTACCCCAACCCTCTCCCACAAGGGGAGAGGGAGTTTTTAGATACCTTCCTACGGTCTCACGCGTACCCACGTTGATCTGTCATGGCGAGGAGAATAGCGACGTGGCAATCTCGATTAGGTTGTAGACACGTCGACGTGCCGCCGTTGCTTCGGCGACGGGATTGCCACGCTTTGCTCGCAATGACAAGGTGGGTACGCATGAGGATGTAGATACTTCGACGTGCCGCCGTTGCTTCGGCGATGGGATTGCCGCGCTTCGCTCGCAATGACAACGTGAGTTCGATTGAGGTTGTACACACTTCGACGTGCCGCCGTTGCTTCGGCGATGGGATTGCCACGCTTCGCTCGCAATGACAACGTGGGTATGTATGACCCGCACGCCCCCATTGCCAGATGCCCCGCAACGTGGCAACCTAATGATTGCTACGTAACTGACCACTGACTCCCAAACCCGCTTCGATATGCCATGACCTACTCCCTGCTCTCCGGCCTCCGCGTGCTGGAAATCGGCTCGATGCTCTCGGCGCCTTACTGCTCCAAACTGCTGGCCGACGCCGGCGCTGATGTGATCAAGCTGGAGCCGCCGGCTGTGGGCGAGGCCGCCCGACGCTACGGCCCTTGGCCTGACGACATTCCGCATCCGGAGCGCAGCGGCCTGTTCCTGTACCTGAACGCCAACAAACAGGGCATCACCGCCAACCTGGAAACTCCCACCGGACGCAGCATCCTGCGCCGCCTGGCCACCGATTCCGACGTGGTGGTGCACAACGTGCCGCCGTCCGACATGGATCGCGTCGGCCTGGATTACGACTCCCTGGTTGTTGACAACCCCAATCTGGTTATGGCATCCATCAGTCCCTACGGGTTGTCCGGACCGTGGCGCGACTATCGGGCTTACGACATCAACTTGGCGGCGGCGGGCGGCATCAACGAGGGGTTGGGTGAACCCGACCGCGAGCCCCTGACCTTTGGCACGCCCGAAGTGGGTTACTTCGCCGGCATGGCGGCCGCGTCGTCCATCGTCATGGCGCTGCTGGGGCGGCAACAGCACGGCGGCCAGCACATCGACATCGCCGAGGCCGAGACCATGGCCGGTCTCTACAACGGCCCCGAGGCGCTGATGGCGGTGTACCAGTGGCGGGTAACCCGTCGCACTGGCCACCACGCCCTGGATTTTCCCTACCCGAACTGCATCCTGCGCTGCAAGGACGGCCACATCTTCGTCGGCTCGCCCGAGGGCCGTCAGTGGGGCCGGCTGCTGGAAATCATGGGCACGCCGGAATGGTCGCAGGAGCCGCGCCTCCGCAACCGCACCACCATGAACAACCTCTACGCCGACGAAGTAGACGCATACCTGGAGGAATGGCTGGCCGACTATACCAAGGCCGAGTTGCTGGAAATTGCGCTGGAGCACCGCATCCCGCTGGCGCCCGTCCGCACCTACGAGGAGGTCCGCAACGACCCGTCGCTGGCCGACCTGTTTGTCGAAATTCACCGCGCCGACACCGGCCCGGTGGCCTATCCCGGCCCGCCCTACCGTCTGGCCGACGCCGCCGTCGCGCCGCCCACGCCGGCGCCCACGTTGGGCCAGCACAACCGCGAGATACTGTGCGGCCGCCTCGGCTTCTCCCCCGCAGAATTGGTCAAACTCCACCAGACCGGAATCATCTGATGGCTGCAGTCATCCGTCATGGTCGAGACTACGCAACTCCCTCTCGCCAGGCGATCCAGGGCCGAGGTGAGGGGGAAATATCCGGTCCGCCAGCGACGCCCAAGATAATCTCCCCTCTCCCCCTGGGAGAGGGGTAGGGGGTGAGGGTTGCCAATTCGCATTGCCATCATCGCCGTGGCCTTGTTTCTGGCCAGCTGTCTCATTGCGCGGCAGGTCGCCATCCGCAAGAACCACCGGCCCGACGTCATAATCATCGCCGGCATGATCGTGGGGGCGGTGGCCTTCGCCGGGCTGTGGGCGGTGAGCCTCGTGTACGGCGGCGGTTACACCAAGATTGCGGCGGCCGGCGTACTCGCCGTAATGCCCGCGCTGGCCGCGTTCATCGTGCCAGCCAGAAGTAGAGAGAGCGCGGAGCATCATGAGCACGATACACAGGTCTGAAAACTGCGGCATCTTGTCCGGCTACCGTGTGCTGGATTTCGGCTGGGTGCTGGCCGGCGCCATCCCCGGCATGGTATTGGCCGACATGGGCGCCGAGGTCATCAAGGTTGAAACCCGCCACCGTCTGGACTACATGCGCCTGGGCCGACCCATCGTCGGCGACCAGCCCGACCCCGAACAGAACCCGATGTTCCACAACGTCAACCGCGGCAAGCTGAGCGTTACCCTCAACATCGGCGAACCCGAGGCTGTCGAACTCGCCAAACGGCTGGCGGCCCGCTGCGATGTGGTCATCGAGAACTTCTCGCCCGGCGTGATGGATCGTCTGGGCCTCGGCTATGAAACGCTCCGCGCCATCAAGCCCGACATCGTCATGGCATCCATTTCCTCCACCGGACAGGACGGCCCGCTGCGCGACCTGCGCGCCTACGCTCCGTCAATCGGGGCCCTGTCCGGCCTCGACAGCACGATGGGATACCAGGATGGTGGGCCGCTGGGACTCAAACACGCCTTCGGAGACATCTGCGGGGCCCTCCACGCGGTGTTCGCCGTCGCGTCCGCGCTGTACAACCGCAACCGCACCGGCGAGGGGCAGTACATCGACGTTTCGATGCTGCGGGCCACCGTGGTCACGCAGGGCCTCGGCCTGATGGAACACGCCCTGACCGGACGCTCCCTGCAACCTCGCGGCAACTACGACCCCACGATGGCTCCCTATGGCCACTACCCCTGCGCCGGCGATGACAAGTGGGTGTCCATTGCGGTGGCATCGCAATCTGAGTGGCAGGGTCTGGTTGAGGCCATGGGCAGTCCCGATTGGGCCGCCGATGACCGGTTCCGCAGCCAGTACCGTCGCCAGCGGCGCCGCCGCGAGCTGGACGACCTGCTCGGCGCATGGACGGCCCAGCACGACGCGGATGCAGTGACCGACCTGTTGCAGCAGCAGGGTGTCGCCGCCGCGCCGGTACTCAGCGCCGAGGAGCGCCTCTTTCACCCCCACTTCATGGAACGCGGGTTGTACTCGGACATCGACCATCCCGCCCTGGGCGCCGAGCCAATCTTCAACCTGATGTGGGGCCTCAGCAAAACACCGTCGGCGGTGCGCCGGCACGCCCCCCTCATGGGCGAACACAACCGCCAGGTGCTGTGTGATACGCTGGGGTTGAGCGGGGACGAGTTGTCGGGGTTGGAAGAACGCGGGGTGGTGTATTAGCGGGGATGGTTTCCGGGGGAAAGCGAACCGCAGATTTCTTGTCGTTCCCAGGTGATGAGGTATCCGAAATGAAATTTACTTACTCCAGGGTTTCAAAAGAGAGCAACCTTTGGATTTTAGGCAATTTGGGCATAGCGCCCCTCATCATCGGGGCGATTATGACTCCATTGATCATCACAACTTTGATCCGCCGCGAAGACCTGCGGGATAATGGGGGCATCGGATTAGCATTGGCATTCGGCATAGCGTTCCTGTTAATAGGAATTGGAACTATTGTTTATGGCTGGTGGTGCGACCGGCGCGAATCTCTCAAATTTGATGAGGATGGACCATCACACAAGTAGCGTGGATTTTGTTATAAGCAGTTCCCGCCCATCACTGGCGGCGATTGTCCGCGATGCCACCTGACCGCCATCAACTCGCCATTGCGATCCTGGCAATTGCGACGGCGGCGATAGGGTTTGGTTTATTCGGATCGGATGTGAATTTGGGCATAGACCTTTTCGATGCAGGAATCACAAATACGCTGCGCCGTTTGCGGTTTGGATTGGTGGTCGCTGCTTTGGTGTGTTATGCCGGGGTAATAGTAACTGTCGGGAGAATATTATTCCGCGAAGACAACGCCACCGGGAGGGAATTGGTACTCGGGCCGATGAGATGGATGGTTTTCGAGATGCTGTCGTTGGCCCTGATTTTCGTAATTGGTAAATCCCTGGATGATGCTGCTATCTGAAAACGAGGACATACGATGACCCAAGAGCAAACCCAACAGCAAGTAGTCGAAACACTTCCCGAGGTGGAGGGCGGCATCTCCGATGGAGCCCTGGCCGCCGCCAAAGCCATGATCGGCGTGCGTATGCGCACCGAGCAGTACGTCCGCCAGGCCAACCTGGACACCATGCTTAATTTCGTGAACGGCATCGGCGACGCCAACCCGCTGTTTCGCGACCAGGAGTACGCCGTCTATTCCAAGTACGGCAGTGTCATTGGACACCCCTGCGCTCCCTATATGCGCCACTGGTCGGGACGCACTCGCTGGGGCCTGCCCGGCGTCCACGGCTTCTTCGCCGGCAACGATTGGGAGTTCTTCCGCGTGCTGCGTCCCGGCGATGCCGTCAACTGCGTCGAACGAGTGCTCGACGTTCAGGAGAAGCAGAGCGCCTACTCCGGTCGGCTCGTCATACAGTACGTGGAAACCACCTATTCCAACCAGCGCGACGAGGTAACCGCCCGCGTCGTCGGCTGGTGCACCCGGCATCAGCGGCGGGCATCGCGGGAGCGGGGCAAGTACGCCGACATCCCCAAGCGGCACGAGTACACCGAAGCCGAGCTGGCCGCCATCGACGAGCAGGTGCTGGGCGAAACCGCCCGCGGCGGTCAGACCCGCTACTTTGAAGACACCGAGATTGGCGAAGAGCTGCCAACCGTCGTGCGCGGGCCGCTCTCCTTGCAGGACGTCAGCGCGTTCCTGGTCGGTACCGGCCGTTCCAGCGCCCACGGTGTGCTGCTGCGCGAGGCCATACGCCATCCCGATCACTTCTTTCGCAATCCGGAGTCCGGCGGTGGCCTGGAGTACACCGGCATCGGCCATTTGCGCGATTCCGTCGCCGAGGCCGTCGGAGTGCCTGGCGCGTACGACTACGGCCCGCAGCGGGTGTCGTGGCTGGGTACCCTGATGACCAACTGGATGGGCGATGACGCCTTCCTCAAGCGCCTGCGGGTCGAAACGCGCCGGTTCAACGTGTACGGCGACACCCAGTTCTGCAAGGGGCGTGTGGCCCGCAAGTACGTCCACAACGGCAACACCCTGGTCGACGTCGACATCTGGACTGAAAACCAGCGCGGCGAGATAACCGCGCCCGGCATGGCCACCGTGCAGCTGCCCTCCCGCGATCCCCGCAACCCCTGGTTCACCGACGGCAGCCACATCTCCCTGCGCGACTTCACCCTCCCCGAAGACGCCCCGCCAATCCTACCCGTGTAGCGGCCAGGCAAGACACGATTATGGGCATCACCTACGCCGGGGGCAGCATTACCGGCAAAACTGAAACCCGCGAGTACAATTTCCTGGTGGATACCGGCTCTACTTGGATGACCTTACGTCAATCTGACATCGATCTGTTGCAGCTTGCTGAACTGGAAAGGGTTACAATCGATACCCCTACCGGTACTATCCACCGCAGGTCCTTTAAAGCGGCCGGTATGCTGGAGGGCGTAGCGTTTGAAACCCGCATCGTGCCGGCCCCCATACCGATGGTCGGGTACGAGTTACTGCAAAGGCTGGGGTTCGTGGTTGATCTGGTAATTGAGCGTATCGAATTGAAGACCAACTGGGGGAATGTCTCTTCTTGATGGGGGTGCCTCACGATGGTTGATAAATACGTTAACGGCAGCATCGCTGGCGACAAGGGGACGCGCGATTACAACTTTTCGATAGTGAAGGGAGGGCATAACGTCGGACTGCCTCAATCTGAAATCGATGGGCTGGGCTTAAAGCAATCCGTGTTTTTCCCCAAATCGATGACGAGAGATACCGAGGGACTGGCCGGCGATAAGTCTTACATGGCGACCGCGCATTTTGCCGGGAGTTCCGTTGAGCTGGACGTGTTGCCAGCACTGGCGCCTACGGTGGATGTGGCTGTGTTGCGCGACTTGGGATTCAAGGTTGACTTGGGCAAGGGAAGCGTTGAGGAGCCGACCACGAATCTCGACATTTTACGTGGATTCTCGCCATGGTCGAGCCCAACCGGTTATAACCGGGTATATGTAGGGTCAGCCGATGGATGGGTGTACGCGCTCAGTTGCGAAAACCTGGAAGTGGAGTTGCGCACTCGGCTGTTAGCAGGCAGAACAATTTCTCATCTCAAGGTTGCTAACGACAAAGTATATTTAGCGTTAGCAGACGGATGGATGTATGCGCTGGATGCCGGAAATTTGGATATGGAATGGCGCAGCAGGCTGCTCGAGGGCAAATCGATTACCCATCTCGTGGTTGCCGACCGCAGGGTCTATCTGGCGTTGTCAAATGGATGGGTGTACGCGCTTCATGCTGGCAACTTGGAAGAGGAATGGCACACCCATCTGCTGATGGGCCGTAAAATAGCTCACTTTTCGGTTGCCAACGGTAGAGTTTACGTACTGTTGGAAGATGGGGAGATTTACGCTCTGGATGCCGGGAATTTGGAGTTGCTATGGCAAACCACGCTGCCGGAAGGGAAGCGAACTGCTCATCTTCATGCAGGCAGCAATTGAGTGGGTTTGGGGCCAGATAACGGGGAGCGTGTACGCTATGTCCATCCAGTCAATTTACCCCACCGCCCTCTCCAACCTCTGCGTGCTGGAGGTGGCTTCGCTGATCGCCGGACCCTACTGCGGCAAGCTCCTGGCATCTTTGGGAGCGAACGTCATCAAGGTGGAACCGCCCACCGGCGACCCTTCCCGGCGACGCGGCCCCTTTCCCGATGACGTGCCCCATCCGGAGCGCAGCGGACTGTACCTGTACCTGAATACTGGCAAGCAGTCGGTTACACTGAACCTGGCTGACCCATCGGCGCGGGAGCTCCTGCACCAGCTGGTTGCCAGCATGGCTATGGTCATCCACGACTACAGCCCGGCGGCTGCCGTCGCGGTTGGTCTGGACGGCGATTCGCTGCTGGCGGTCAATCCGGATGTGATTGTTACCGCCGTAACGCCCTTTGGATCGACGGGGCCCTACGCCGACTACCATGCCGGACATCTTGCCACCTTCCATGCTGGCGGGGAGGGTTGGCTGCTGCCCAACGGCGTGGCGCTGGACACGTTTCCGGACCGTCCGCCCATCATCGCCGGCACCAACATGGGTGACTATCAGGCTGGCCTGACCGCTGCCGTGGGTGCGGTCGCTGCGGCGTATCATCGTCTGGGAGCGCAAGGCGATGCGCGAGGTCAGGTGGTGGACGCGTCTGGGCAGGAGGCCCAGCTGTCCGTCGGATATATGCCCATCCAGCGGCACGAGTCGGAGGGAATCACCGAAACCCGCTTCTCCCGTTACTTCCGAGTCGGTGGCGTCCTGCCGGCGTCCGACGGATTCGTGGAGCTGCTGACACTGGAACTCCGCCAGTTTGGGAGTCTGCTGGACTTCATGGGGCATCCCGACTGGGCATCACCGGATATGTTCAGCGACCCAGCAACCCACGGCCCGGAGCTCAACCGCCGCATGAAAGAGTGGTTCGCGCAGCACCCTCGGGAATGGCTCTACGCCGAGGGTCAGGCCCACGGCGTGCCAATCGCGCCCTACTACACGCCCGCCGAGGTGTTCCACAGCCCGCAGCAGCGAGAGCGCGGCTACTTCCAAAACGTGGAGCATCCGGAAACCGGCCCCCTGGAATACGCCGGCGCACCCTTCCAGCTGGATGGCACGCCCACCAGGCTGCAACGGGCGCCCCTGCTGGGAGAGCATAACGCCGACGTGTACCGGGATTTGCTGGGGTACAGCAGCCCGGAGTTGACGGCCTTGGCACGAGGCGGCGTAATCTGATTTGGCAATCTCCCTCTCCCTACGGGAGAGGGTTGGGGTGAGGGCCGTCCCAGTCTCCTACTGAAATTTCGGCATTACTTCTGCGGCGAACAGTTTCATGGCGCGCACACCTTTTCGTGCGGGAGGCCGCCGAAGGCCATGTCCAGGCCGAAGTATTCCATCTGATACTGTTGTTGCAGGCCGCGCAGCCAGCCGCACATCTCGTCGGGGGTGCCGAAGTAGGCGGTGCTTTGCAGGTCTTCTTCGTAGGTTGCCGGTTGCGTCGTGCGGGTCTGACGCCAATGATCCAGGTCCATGTAAATCTCGCTACCGCCGGTGAGAGTACGGCGCAGGCTATTGAGGTCGCGCACCCAGGACAGGGCTTCCCGCGGGTCTTCGCGCGCCGTTTTTGCGTCCTCGGCAACGTAGGCCAGGCGGAAGAAGGGCATATCGTGAACGGGCGGCTCCTTGCCGGCTTGTTTACAGGCGTCGAGGTACAGCGTGCGGATGCCCAGCACATCTTCGTCAGGAGTGTTGGCGCCGGTTAACACCGGCAGGTCTCGCGACACCGCCACATCCACACTGGCCGCGGTCCGGGACACCGCCAGGTACAGGGGCGGATGCGGTCGCTGCACCGGAGAGGGGGTGATAGTCATGTCCTCCACCTGGTAGTAGCGGCCACGGTACGTGAAACCCGGCGTCGACCACAATCCCAGAATGATGTCCACTATCTCGGCAAACCGCTGGGTGCGCGACTCGTAGTCAACGCCGAAGTTGTTATACTCGTACACCACCTGCCCACGACCGACGCCAAAGTCCAGCCGGCCGCCCGACAGCACATCGAGCATCGCGGTCTGCTCGGCCACGAAGATGGGGTTGTGGAAGGTGAGCACGCTGACGCCGGTGCCGATGCGAATGGTTTTGGTCTTGGCGGCGACGTAGTGGGCGAACGACAGGGCCTGGGGCACAATGCCGAAACGCGTAAAGTGATGCTCGGCCAGCCACACGGAGTCGAAACCCAGCTCCTCGGCGTACTGGATTTGCTCGATGGTCTCGCCGAAAATGCGGCTCTGCTCGGACGCGTCCGGGTCAGGCCAGGAAGGCAATACGAACAGCCCAAACTTCATAACTACCGGGCTCCTGAAAAAACGGATGAGAGTTCGGGCATTATAGCGTATGCAGCGGGGGTGGCCGGGGGGACGCCCTCGCCCTCAGGGTCTTTCGGTTGTCCCTTAGCGGGTGTCTAAAAAGCGCCTGGTGAATATTGTTATTCACGGGTTTAAACTGAGCCAAAAATTACGGGTTGGAATTGAGCCACCTCGATAGTAAGGGCATCATCGCCAGACATATGGCGGAGGTGCCTGGAAGAATTGCTAAGAGGTGGAGACGTGAAACAGATTTACGAGATGAGAGGGGCGGGTCATTCGACGCGGGCGATTGCTCGGGAGTTGGGGCTCGCACGGAATACGGTGTTGCGGTATCTGAAGTCACCGGAGGCGATACGGCCCAAGCCGCGATCCCGACGAGGGTCGAAGTTGGATCCCTACACCGAGCACATTGACCGGCGGCTGGGGGATGGGCTGGAAAACTGCGTGGTGTTGCTGCGGGAGTTGCGCGACTTGGGGTACGACGGCAGCAACACGATCTTGTCGGAATACGTGAGGCCGCGGCGCCGGCGTCGTCAGCCGGAGGCGACGATGCGGTTTGAGACGGAGCCGGGAGAGCAGGCGCAGGTGGACTGGGGGAGTTTGTCGTACATCGGGACTGACGGGAAGCAGCGCCGCGTCTGGGTGTTCGTGATGACGCTGGGCTGGTCGCGGGCCTGCTACGTGGAACTGGTGCGCAAGGCGGACACCGCGGCCTTCATCCAGTGCCACGTGAACGCTTTCGAGTACCTGGGCGGCGTGCCCCGCCGGTGCCTTTACGACAATGCCACGGTGGTCACGCTGGGCCGGGACGAGGAGAAGCGGCCGATCTGGAACCAGCGGATGCTGGACTTCGCCCGGCGGGTGGGTTTTGAGGCTCGGCTGTGCCGGCCCTACCGAGCCCAGACCAAGGGCAAGGTGGAGAACGGGGTCAAGTACGTGCGGCGCAACATGTGGCCCAGCATCCGCTTCACCACGGCATCATCTGGAAACGGGCCGACCTGAACCGGCAAGGGCTGGAGTGGTGCGACGTGGTGGCCAACGCCAGGGTGCATGGGACGACCCACCGGGTGCCGTGGGAGATGCTGGAAGAGGAGCGGCCGCACTGGGAAAGCTGCCCGATCGAGCCACGCTGGCGCCGTACCTGCGAGAGGACCGCAAGGTGTCCAGGGACGGTTTCGCAGCTGGGAGGGCTCCCGGTACGGCGTCCACTGGAAGTGGGTAGGGGCCACGGTGCAGGTGGGGGAGCGCCAGGGCACGGTGGAGATCTGGTCCGGTGATGAGCGCATCGCCGTGCATCCCCGAGCGCAACAGCCCAAGCAGCGCTTCATCCTGCCCGGCCAGTGGTCGGGCCTGCCCAGGGGTGACCACCGGCCTCGGAAAGAGGCAGTGGCGGTGCAGATTCCCGCGGGCGAGGTGGAACGCCGCTCGCTGGAAGTGTACGAGCTGGTGGCGGGAGGTGTGGCATGATCGCTCTGGAACAAGTGCGCCAGTACCTGGAAACCCTGGGCCTCAAGCAGGCCGTCGAAGTCCTGGACAACACCCTGGACGCCGCGGCCAGCAAGCAGCTGACCTATCCCGAGCTGCTGGCCGAACTGCTCGGCGTGGAGGTAGCCGCCCGCCGGGAACGCTACCTCACCACTCGTACCCGGCTGGCCCATCTGCCCTTTCAGCGTACCTTCGAGCAATTCGACTTCGCCTTCCAGCCCTCCATCGACGAGCGGCTGGTCAAGGAACTGGCCAACCTGGCCTTCGTCGCCGAGGCCACCAACGTCCTGCTGCTGGGACCGCCCGGCGTGGGCAAGACCCATCTGGCCATCGCCCTGGCGCTCAGGGCCATCGAGAATGGCCACGGCGCTTACTTCGTCCGCGCCTACGACCTGATGGAGGACCTCAGGAAGGCCAGATCCGAGCACAACCTGGACCGGCGGATGAAGGTCTACCTGGCGCCCAAGGTGCTGGTCGTGGACGAATTCGGCATCTGGCCCTACGACCGGGAGTCGGCCACCGCTTTCTTCACCCTGGTGTCGGCCCGGGCAGCCGGCCCTGAGCCTGCCGAAGGGAACGGGGCAGCATCATCCTCACTTCCAACAAGGGCTTCGGCGAGTGGGGTGAACTGCTGGGCGACAGCGTGATCGCCTCGGCGGTGCTGGACCGGCTGCCGCACCACAGCCACGTGCTCAACATCCGCGGCGAGAGCTACCGGCTCAGGGAGAAACGCCAGGCGGGGCTATTCCCGTCGCAACACCACATCAGCGCAGCGTCGGAGGAGGCCGGCGACAACTACGCGCACTGACCGAATCGCTGAACAAATACCAAGTGGTTCAATTTTAAACCGTTAAAATGGCTCATTTCTAGGGCGTGTTGACATTTCATTATAATGGCCGTATGTCAAACATCAGATTATCACCAGAACAGTGGGCTAGTATTGAGTCAATCCTGTATTGGCAGGTGAAGCGCGGGGCGGGCCAGGGTTGTTACGCTGACTGGCAAACAGTGGTGCGGGAGGTGCGACATCCATGGTTCAGGAGAAATACGCAGTACGGTTGTCGTCGGAAGATCAGGAGCAGTTGCGGGGATTGATCCACGGTGGGCGGCATTCCGCTCGGGTCATCAATCGGGCGCGCATCCTGCTCAAGACTGACGAAGGGTGGAGCGCCCCCCAGGTGGCGGCGGCTCTGGACACGTCGCAGCGCACGGTGTTCCGCACCAAACGGCGGTACGCCGAAGCGGGGTTGGAGGGCGTGCTGCACGACCACCCCCAAGCCAATCGGTATCGCAAGCTGGACGATCGGGGCGAAGCCCACCTGATTGCGCTGGCGTGCAGCGACGCGCCCGAAGGGCATGAGCACTGGACCCTGCGGTTGTTGGCTGGCAAGGTGGTGGAGTTGGGATTGGTGCCATCGCTGTCCTACGAGACGGTAAGGCTCAGGCTCAAAAAAACACCCTCAAGCCGTGGCGGAAGCAGCAATGGTGCATCCCGAAAGTAGGCGGCGAATTCGTGGCGGCCATGGAGGACGTGCTGGACCTGTATGCCGAACCCTACGACCCCGATCGGCCGGTGGTGTGCTTTGACGAGACCTCCACCCAACTGCTGGCCGAGGTCAGGAAGCCGTTGCCTCCTCAACCGGGACGACCGCGGCGGCAGGACTACGAGTATCGCCGCGGCGGCACCCGCAACATCTTCCTGACCTGTGAACCCCTGGCGGGCTGGCGCCACCTGGCCATCACCGAGCGGCGCACCATGCAGGACTTCGCCCATCAGATGCAATGGCTGGTGGATGAGGCTTACCCCGATGCCCCGGTGATCCGCGTGGTGCTGGACAATCTGAATACCCATCGTATGGCGTCCCTTTACGAGACGTTCCCGGCTGCTGAGGCCCGGCGCATCGTGAAGCGCCTCGAGTTTCACCACACGCCCAAGCACGCCAGTTGGTTGAACATGGCGGAGATCGAATTCAGCGCGTTGAGCCGCGCCTGTCTCAAGGGGAGAAACCCCGACGCCGACGCCCTGCAACGCCAAATCACGGCCTACGAGACCGAGCGCAACGCAGCGGGCGTCACCATCAACTGGCGGTTCAGCACTCAAGATGCCCGATCCAAATTGCATCGCCTCTATCCCTGCCATTCCAAGATTGATTGAGTACTAGGATTCTCGATTTCTTGCGTGGCTGCACCGGCCTGTACGTTGGCCAGGAAGCGGATTGCCGGCGTTTTGTCGAGGCCGTCTTATGGATTAACCGCTCTGGGGCCCAATGGCGACTGCTGCCAGCCGAATACGGGAACTGGAACAGCGTCTACAAACGATTCGCCCGTTGGACTGACCAAGGCGTCTGGGCACAAATGCATCAACATTTCTGCGCCGACCCGGATCTGGAATACCTGATCATCGACAGCACGGTGGTCCGGGCGCACCCTTGCGCGGCGGGAGCTCCCCCAAAAAGGGTGGCCAGGCGGCCCAGGCCCTGGGCCGGAGCCGCGGCGGGTTCAGCACCAAGATTCACGTGAGCGTGGACGGCTTGGGCAACCCCTTGCGATTCATACTGACCGGAGGGCAACAGCACGACATCACCCAGGCGGAGGAATTGATCGCCGGTTATGCTGGCGAGCACGTACTGGCCGACAAAGGGTACGATGCCCAGGAGTTTCGCCAGCACATCCTGGAACTGGGTATGATGCCGGTCATTCCGCCCCGCTCGAACCGCAAGGCACCCGCCGACTATGACCGGCATTTGTACCGGGAGCGTCATCTGGTGGAATGCTTCATCAACAAGATCAAGCACTATCGCCGGATCTTCTCCCGGTTTGAGAAGCTGGACACCAGATACCTGGGCTTCCTGCACTTCACCGCCGCTCTCATCTGGCTACGGTGAAATGTCAACACAACCTAGGGCGTGTTGACATTTCATTATAATGGCCGTATGTCAAACATCAGATTATCACCAGAACAGTGGGCTAGGATTCTCGATTTCTTGCGTGGCTGCACCGGCCTGTACGTTGGCCAGGAAGCGGATTGCCGGCGTTTTGTCGAGGCCGTCTTATGGATTAACCGCTCTGGGGCCCAATGGCGACTGCTGCCAGCCGAATACGGGAACTGGAACAGCGTCTACAAACGATTCGCCCGTTGGACTGACCAAGGCGTCTGGGCACAAATGCATCAACATTTCTGCGCCGACCCGGATCTGGAATACCTGATCATCGACAGCACGGTGGTCCGGGCGCACCCTTGCGCGGCGGGAGCTCCCCCAAAAAAGGTGGCCAGGCGGCCCAGGCCCTGGGCCGGAGCCGCGGCGGGTTCAGCACCAAGATTCACGTGAGCGTGGACGGCTTGGGCAACCCCTTGCGATTCATCCTGACCGGCGGGCAACAGCACGACATCACCCAGGCGGAGGAATTGATCGCCGGTTATGCTGGCGAGCACGTACTGGCCGACAAAGGGTACGATGCCCAGGAGTTTCGCCGACACATCCTGGAACTGGGTATGATGCCGGTCATTCCGCCCCGCTCGAACCGCAAGGCACCCGCCGACTATGACCGGCATCTGTACCGGGAGCGTCATCTGGTCGAATGCTTCATCAACAAGATCAAGCACTATCGCCGGATCTTCTCCCGGTTTGAGAAGCTGGACACCAGATACCTGGGCTTCCTGCACTTCACCGCCGCTCTCATCTGGCTACGGTGAAATGTCAACACAACCTAATCTCGGCGCCGGTTGCAACCTCCGGCAGGTTAGCGGACAATTCGCGCGTGATATTCGGGATATTCGACTCGCCGTGGCAATTGCTGGGTCTCGCCGGCTGGTGTTTCCTGATGGCCTGGGGGTTTCGCATCGGCATGCTGCGCATGGCGTTGTCGCTGGGCGTGTTGGGCCTGCTGACCGGCATCGCCTGGGTCTTTCGCGGCTCCGACTCCGGCATCCTACTCTACGGCCCGCTGGTTTTTGTGGGTGTGATCGCGGTCATCAGCATCGGCGTCATCGGGCGCCAGCTGGAGCTCAGGATGGGTTACACATCCAACGCAGTTCGCCTGAATCACGCCGGCGGTCTGCTGCTGGGACTGCTCATCGGTGTGATAGTCTGGGTCGTATTCGTTTGAACGCGATGCCAGCGAGGGTACTGCAGACGAGGGCAATGACGAAATGAACTGGCTGGACTGGGCTTTGTTGGTGATTTGGGGCGCCGCCGCGGTCTACGGTCTGCAGAAGAAGGCCACCGGCATGATTGCATTCCTGGTGGTGCTAGCTATCGGCTTGCTCTTCGCGCGGAGCCTGGCCAACATCCTCCGGGGCCACCTCGGTTTCGTTTCCGACAACGAGCCGGTGCAAATTGCGGTGGCCTACATTCTGGTTGTCATAGTGGCGCTGGTGGCGGCAGCCGTGCTGGGATCGCTGTTGGGCCGCCTGCTGGGTCTGTTTCCCCTCGGAGGCATGGCCGACCGGGCGTTGGGATTGGTCATTGGACTGGTCATCGGCCTGTTGCTGACCGCCGCCGTGCTGTCGGCGCTAATGGGCATTTCGCCGGATGGTGTGGACCCGTTCGTGCAATCCTCGTCGCTGGGCGGATTCCTGGTCGGCCCGTTCAACGGGGTGGTATCCAAACTGGGTCTGGCCCTGCCCCGGTAGGTTAGCGTATACCGGCCCATTCGCGCGCAACCGGCACTGGCAGGAGCATCGAAACACGCGACCACTGGCCTCACGCGAACACACTTTAATCTGTCATTGCGAGGAGCGCCCGCTCATCCCGAGCTCGTCGAGGGACGTGGCAACCTCGATGAGGTTGAACATACGTCGACGAACCGCCGTTGCTACGGCGACGGGATTGCCACGCTACGCTCGCAATGACAGATTAAAATGGGGTACGCAATGACAAAGTGGGTACGCCTGAGGACCACTGGCCACTGGCGGCGTCAGCCGGGATGCGGTACGTGATGGGTTTCGATGCACCCAGATGCGTCGTCTTCCAACTGAATGGTTACGTGGGATACCCCGAAATCGGTCGAAACGATACCCCGCAGGGTATGCAGGATGCTGGCCCGTTGCTGGTGCCTGCCAGACCCCACCGTAACGTGAGCGCTGAAAACGTCGTAGCCGGTGGTAACCGTCCACGCGTGGATGTCGTGGATTCCGGTTACTCCCTCCACCTGCTCCAGACTGCGGCACAACCGTTCCAGGTCCAGGTTCGCCGGTGAGCCCTGGATGAGCACGTGGGTAACCTTCCACAACAGCCGGCCGGAACTGAACAGGATCAACACGCCGATGATGGTCCCGATGATAGGATCGGCGATGTGCCATCCAAAGGCAATTACCAGGGTGGCGGCGATTATAACCCCCACCGAGCCGACCAGGTCCCCCAGGACGTGAAGCAGGGCTCCCTCCACGTTGATGCTCTCGCCCGACGTCCTTTGCAGCACCCAGGCCGCGGCCACGTTGGCTACCAACCCCACGGCGCCTACCACCAGTGTCAGAGGCCCCTGCACCTCCGACGCAGCGGAAAATCGCTGGTATGCTTCGACGAACACCCAGGCCGCAATTAACCAAAGGCCCAGCGCGTTGCAAAGGGCGGCAATGACCTCAGCCCGGTAAAACCCAAAGGTGCGTCGGAAAGAGCCCGGTCGAGCCGCCAGCCACATGGCGAAGAGGGCCAGGCTAATGGCGGCTACATCGGCAGCCATGTGGGCCGAATCGGCGACCAGCGCCAGGCTGTTTGCCAGCAATCCGCCAACCAGTTCCGCCGCCATCAACGGCGCCGTAATAGCCAACGCGATCCAAAGGCTGCGATGGCTGGCAGACCTGACGTTATGGGAATGGTCGTGCGCCAATGGGTGCTGCATATCGTCGGTTCCCATCAACCTGGCCGAACGAGGATTCATACAATGCAGGGGATTCATACAATGCAGTTGTATTGGTCGCGGGGATTTTCGCCGGCGGTTAGTGGAAAGCAGTTTAACACGCCGGAAAAGATGGGTATGCGACTCATTCGTACCGACTTGGTCATGCGTACCCACGTTGTCATTGCGAGCGTAGCGTGGCGATCCCGTCGTCGTAGCAACGGCGGTTCGCCGGCATGTGTTCAACCTCATCGGGATTGCTACGTCCCTCAACGAACTCGGGATAAGCGGGCGCCCCTCGCAATGCCAGATTAAAGTTGGTGCGCGTGATGGGCAGGGCAATCGCGTTATAGATTGGTAGACTTGGCCAGGCATGCGAGTCCAGTGATATGAAGGGGAGAGGGGAGGAGTGATGAGAGAGGGGAAGGGCGCGTCCATTATGGATTATTTCGGGACGTTGGAGGACCCCAGGATCGACCGGTGCAAGCGGCACCAGCTGCTGGACATCATTGCCATTGCCATCTGCGCCGTCATCTGCGGCGCCGACTCCTGGGTCTACATCGAATTGTTCGGCAAGAGCAAGCTGGAATGGTTCCAGACCTTCCTGGAACTGCCCCACGGCATCCCGTCCCACGACACCTTACGGCGACGTCTTCTCCCGGCTGGACCCGGAGCAGTTCCAGCAGTGCTTCATGGCCTGGACCCAGGCGGTGTCCGACCTGATCCCCGGGGAAGTGGTGGCCATCGACGGCAAGACGGTACGGCGTTCCCACGACCGCAATGTGGGCAAGCGGGCCATCCACCTGGTCAGCGCCTGGGCCTCGGCCAACACGCTGACCCTGGGGCAGGTGAAGACCGCGGAGAAGTCCAACGAAATCACCGCGATCCCCCAGTTGCTGCCAATGCTGGAACTGAAGGGGTGCATCGTCACCATCGACGCCATGGGCTGCCAGCAGGAGATCGCCCAGGGGATTCTGGACCGGGGAGCCGGCCACGTGCTGGCGCTGAAGGAGAACCAAGGTCAACTGTATGAAGACGTGCGGGACCGGTTCGAGGGAGCGGAGGAGTTCGGCTTCGGGGGAGTGCCCCATGACTACGCCACCACCCTGAACAAAGACCACGGAAGGATAGAACGTCGGGAGTGCTGGACAATCAGCGACCCATCTTGCCTGGAGTACCTGAGCACCGGGCAGGACTGGCCCGGCCTGCGCTCGGTGGTCAAGGTGGTGGGCCGCCGGGAGACGCCGGCAGGGACCACGGTGCAGCCCCGGTACTACATCAGCAGCCTGGATGCCCCGGCGGAGCGACTGCTGAAGGTGGTGCGCACTCACTGGAGCATCGAGAACTCCTTGCACTGGAGCCTGGACGTGACTTTCGGGGAAGACCATTGCCGGATCCGCAAGGACCACGCTCCGCAGAACATGGCCACGCTGCGGCAGGTTTCGCACAATCTGCTCAAGAACGAAACGAGCCTGAAGGTGGGCATCCAGGGGAAACGCCTCCAGGCCGGCTGGAAGGAGGACTACCTGCTAAAAGTCCTACGCAGCTAAAACGCGATTGCCCTGGCGTGATGGCGTAACTGTTCAGCAACTGTGTTTGATGTCAAGAGGAAGTAACGACGATTGCCGGAGTGATGTCCCTCCAGGATGAGCGCTGCTTGAGCATGGCGTTGAGGATGACGAGCAGCTTGCGCATGCAAGCGACCAGAGCCAGCTTCTTCGGCTTACCGGCGGCCAGCAGCCGCTGGTAGAAGTCCCGGATGACGGGATTGAAGCGAGTGGCAGCCAGCGTCCCCATGTACAAGACAGCTCGGACCCGGGAGCGTCCGCCCCAGACGTGCCGTTTGCCCCGCATGGCGCCGCGGTCGCGGTTGAAGGGAGCCACGCCCACCAGTGCGGCGATCTGACGACGGTCAAGGGTGCCCAACTCGGGCAGGTTGGCCAGCAGCGTGAGGGAGAGTTGCTCACCCACGCCGGGAACGGTGCGCAGGAGGTCGTCCTTCTCCCGCCACACCGGACTCTGCCGGAGCATCTGTCGCAGGCCTTGGTCAAGGTCGTTTAGATCCTGCTCCAACCAGGTGATGTGGGCCGCAATGCGGGGACGGACGGCGCTGGTGGCGGCGCCGAGGCGGTTCTTCTCCGAGACCAGCATCGTCATCACCTGCTGCCTCCGGGCAGTGAGGGAGTTGAGCTCCTGGGTTTCGGCGTCGCGCAGAGGACGCACGGGGGGCTGGATCGCCTCAGCAAAGTGGGCCAGCACGGCGGCGTCCAGGGCGTCGGTCTTGGCCAACTTCCCAGTAGCCCTGGCGAAGTCCCGCACCTGGCGCGGGTTGACGACGACCACCGGCAGTGCCTCGGCGGCCAGAGCAGCCACCAGCGGTAGTTCCAGGCCGCCCGGAGCCTCCAGCAGCACCAATGACGGTCCGAGGGTCTTCATCTCGGAAACCAACTGCGGGATTCCTGCTTCGTCGCGGGGAACCTCCCATCTCTCGCCCGTGGGCCGGACGGCAACGTCCACCTTGGCCTTTGCGACGTCAATGCCTACGTAGATTCCTTCTTGCCCCATGATTGCCTCCTATGAAGTCCCAGTGGAGTACTGGCCCGTTCTTGCACGATGCGGGCTCGATTCGGCCCAGGCAACTGTTCGGGCTCTTTGGGGACGGGTGCGGCGACCCTCGCTGAACAACGGTCTTTGATGACCAAGACTTGATCGGTCTGCCGCACCCACTCCACCTCTGTGAAGTCCTCATTCAACATACAAGACTTGAGGGGAAGTGAGCAGTTGGCGGCAGGCGGCGAGGGGGTTCAGGCCTCGTGCGCGCCAGGTGCCGAAGACCGATGCCAGCGTCATCTTGCTCTCGGTACCACGTTCCGACCGGGTGCCGCCGCTGACCTTGCGGCTGATAACCAGATGGCGCAGGCTGCGCTCGGCGGGGTTGTTGTCCGACGGCACGTCCGGTTCGGCCACGAAGACGAAGAGTTCCTTGATGTGGCGCTCGATGCGCCGGCACAGCCGGCCCTGCAGAGCTAGCGGGTCAGCCAGGAAGGGCTGGCAGATGACCAGCAGCTGCCGCTCCCAGGCCAGTTGAGCGGTGCGCCGTCGTCGTGCCTGAGGATGGGTGAAAGACCTGGCCTCGACATAGAGCTGATGGACTGCCGCGGCCCACTGGGCCAGCGCGGTGTCCTTGGGGTAGAGCGCCACCAGGTCGTGGATGTCCCGCAACAGGTGGGCCCAGCACCGTTGCTTGGGGCCATCGTAATGGTGGTAGGCGGCGTAGAAATCGCTGACCAGCACTCCGGAGAATGACTCGCCCAGCGCTTCGTCCACCACCGCCTTGCCCCGACCCCGCCGCAGGAAGTAGCGTTCGGTGGGGGTGCTGAAAGTCCAGACGTAACCGTTGTTCCCATTCTGGCGCCAGCCGGTTTCGTCGGCGTGGACCACTGGGCTGGCGCGGATGCGGTCCACAATCCCAGCCACCGCTGGTTGGGCCTGTTGCGCGGTCTGGTGAATGGCGCTCACAATAGCCCCCACGCTGAGGAGCAGCTGATGGACGGTGCGCAGATACCACTGGATGCTGCGGATCGGCAGCCGCCCTTCTTCCCGTAGCGTGGCGATGCGGCTGATCAGGTTGACGCCCAGGCGTTGGCGCCCCAGTGCCACGCCGTCCAGTTGCGCGGTGGGCACTCGGCGCCGCCGACACACTGGGCAGGTCCTGGCGATGAAGACATGCTCGGCGACTTGCACCGGAACCACCGGCAACTCGATGACTTCCCGGGTGCGCTGGACCCAGCCGCCAGTCAGGTGCGTCCCGCAATCGGGACAACTCTCCACCACGTGCTCCACCCGATGGGTCGGTGTCATGCGCGGGCGGGCGAAGCCGTGGCGTCGCTGCTTGCTGGGCTGCTGCTGCGCTGGCGGCTGGCGGCCCGAACTGGACTTGAGGCCGGGCATTCGGGGCGGGCCGCCCGGTTTCGCCTGGCCTTCCAGTTCGGCAACCCGCCGCTCCAACCGCTCAATCACCCGCTGCTGTTCCAGAACGGTGGCCTGCAGTTGGGCGATGATGGCGATGAGAACATCGCGACTGGCGGTGGTCAGGTCACTCTCAGTATCCACTCCCTCTATATGACATAATCACCGCCACCCGTGCCAGCGTCTGGCAGCCCGCCTTCGGCCAATTTACTTCACCAAGTCTGAACTGTTACCAGTAGAGTCCCAGGAAGTGGTGTAAGAGTTAGGCGGTTGGCAAAACGCTGACCACCGCGTCATCCTTGATCGGAAATGCCAAACCCAACCAAGGAGAACGACGGTGGTCAAGCAAAGAATGGATCTTTTGGAATTATTACGCAAGCGTGGTATGGACGGAGACGTGGACTTTCTGCGGGAAGCACTGCGGGTCCTGGTGGACGGCATCATGGACGCCGAGGTTTCCGCCCAGATCGGCGCCCAGCACGGCGAACGCAGCCCGGAGCGGGTCACCTACCGCAACGGCTACCGCAACCGCACCTGGGACACCCGGGTGGGCACCATGGAGTTGCACATTCCCAAGCTGCGGGAAGGCAGCTACTTCCCCAGCCTGCTGGAACCGCGGCGGCGCAGCGAGAAAGCCCTGCTGGCCGTCATCCAGCAAGCCTATGTAGAAGGCGTGTCCACTCGGCGGGTGGACGATCTGATCAAGGCCCTGGGTTGCGACGGCATCTCCAGCAGCCAGGTGTCGCGCATCTGCGAGCAACTGGACGAAGTGGTGGAGAGTTTCCTGGGTCGGCCCCTGGACGATGGTCCCTACCCCTACGTGTGGCTGGACGGCCTGACCCAGAAGGTTCGGGAGGGCGGTCGCATCGTCAACGTCTGCGTGGTGGTGGCGACGGGGGTCAATGCCGAAGGGCAGCGTGAGATCCTGGGTATGGACGTGGGCGCCAGCGAGGACGGCGCCTTCTGGCTGGCCTTCCTGCGGTCGCTGACCGCTCGGGGCCTCAGCGGGGTGGAGCTGGTAACCTCCGATGCTCACCAGGGGCTGAAGAACGCCATCGCCGCGGTGTTCACTGGGGCCAGCTGGCAGCGCTGCCGCACCCACTTCATGGCCAACTTGCTCAGCCGAGTGCCCAAGCGTGCCCAACCCGGCGTGGCCACCATGGTCCGCACCATCTACCAGCAACTGTCTCCCGCCGAGGTCCACGGCCAATTGGACCGAGTGGTGGAACAACTCCGGGAGCCCTTTGCCCAGGTGGCCGAACTGCTGGCGGGATGCCGCGCCGGACATCCTGGCCTTCACGGCCTTCCCAGTGGCCCACTGGCAGAAGCTGTGGTCCAACAACCCGCAGGAACGGCTGAACCGGGAGATAAGGCGCCGGACTGACGTGGTGGGCATTTTCCCCAACCGGCTATCGGCGCGGCGCCTGGTGGGCGCGGTGCTGGCCGAGCAACACGACGAATGGGCCGAAGGCCGCCGCTACCTCACCATCCCCAACGCCGCCGGCAACGAGGCACTGCCGACGCCCAATATGCTGGACGCAGCGGCCTGATCAACATCAAAAGGGATGACGCGCTTTTACACCTATTGACGGGACACTACCCTGTTACCTCGCCTTCGGCCAATTCACCTCACCAAGTCTGAACTGTTACGTGATGGGTATGTGAGTATTGCGCAAAGCGTGGTTGGGGTATAATAATCGCCGATAGTACGATAACGGCAACGAGAATCGGCACGACACGGCAGCGAGTTCGCTACCTGCATTGAGGTTGGGTAGATGGCAGGCCGAGGACGAACGGGTCGACGAAAAGGTGTGGCACGAACCGGCGGGCGACAGTCCCGCGCCGTGCGCACGTCCGCTGCCTCCACAGCGCTGGCGGACTCCCCGGAGGGTGGCCGACGGCGACGGGGGGCTTCTCTTCCTGGCCGGCTCACCGCGCCGGTTCTCGTGCTCAATCTCAACTACGTTCCCGTCAACGTCTGCACCGTTCGGCGAGCCATCGTGCTGGTAGCCAAGGGCAAGGCCGAACTCCTGGAGCAGCGCGCGGACAACACCCGCATCCGCACCTTCAGCGCCGCCCTCAGCGCACCGTCCATCATCCGCCTGGTGTATCTGGTCAAACGGCCCTTTGCGCCGCGCCGACTTTCCAAGAAGGAAGTGTTTCTGAGGGACCACTACACCTGCCAGTACTGCGGTACACGCTCGCAACACCTCACGCTGGATCACGTCGTGCCCCGCCGCCAGCAGGGGCCGCACACCTGGGACAACGTGGTCGCCGCGTGCAGCCGGTGCAATCTGCACAAGGCCGGGCGCACGCCGGCAGAAGCCAACATGAAGCTGCATCGCCTGCCCACTGCGCCCCAGCCGAACCCCTACCGCATTCTGGAAAACCGCACCATTCTGGAAGAGTGGCGTCAGTACATCCCTTGGCAAACCGCCAACCGCTACCACACCGAGGACGCCGGGTCGCCCAACGGTGAAATGGCGGCGATGGCCGTCGCCGACTGACGCACCACCACCGGCGCGTCGAGGTATGTCGCCAAACTAACCGGCGTTAACGACGTATGCCCAGCCTGGATTTCCACGGCAAGAACTGGTCGGAGTCTCTGGCCGCGTTCATCGACCTATACAACGAAACGCTGCGGTCGCGGCGCAGTGGCGACCGGCTGGACATCGTCCACGGCTACGGCTCCACCGGAACGGGCGGAGTCCTGAGATCCAGGATTCGGGCCTTCCTGGAAAGACAGGGCCAACGCTTGCAATATATGCCGGGCGAGGCGGTGGACGGCAATCCGGGACACACCGTAGTTGTGCCCATTCAACCGATACCCGATACCGGTGGATTGCTGGCCGAGCAGGTTTGGCAATTCTGCCAACGGCCCAAATCCCAGAGCAAGATTACCGGCCGGTTCCGCCGCCACGGGGACCCGCAGGTGATGCAGGCCATCCGCGTCCTGGAGGGTCAACGCCGCCTGCGGACGGTGCAGCGCGGACGGGTCAAAGAGTACGAGGCCCTGTAGCGCCGGCGCATCCGGCTCACCCGGCCAGGTTCACCGCGCCGGCACCGCCAGCATCAAGACCTCCAGCGCAAGGCGGGGGTTGGCGTTGGCATCCAGCGCCGCCAGCGTCTCCTGGATGCGCCGCACGAAGGCCACGATGTCGGCAGTAGACAGGGCGTCCGCCTGCGCTGCCAATTCATCCTGCCGGTCGGTATTCTGCACGTGCTGGCCCACACCTTCCTTCACCAGCAGCAAATCGCGCCACCACCGTTGCCACAGATATAGCCGTTGCCGCACCGACTCCCGGTCGCGGGAGAACTGCTTAGCCAGACTGTTGGCGTAATCGAACCGTTGGTCCAGCGGCGCCAACGCGGTTTCGGTGATGAGATCGAGCTCCTCGGCGCGTTCATCCAGCACCGCCGGGTCGGACAGCGCGCGGAACGCCCATCCCGGACAACCTCGAGCCAAACCGGCCAGCCACCGCGCCGTGTCCGGCGTAACATCCCTCTGATTCACCAGATGCTCGGCCAGCACAGAGCCAGCCATCGGACGCAGCCCCAGCAGCTGGCACCGGGAGCGGATGGTCGGCAGGACGGCATCCGGATTGGTGGTCAGCAGCAGAATGAGCACGTGCTCCGGTGGCTCCTCAAGAGTTTTCAGCAGGGCGTTGGCCGATTCACTCTGGCCGGCCGACAGGGATTCGGCTCCATCGATTATTACGACCTTCCAGGGACCCTCGACAGGCGTCAGGGCGAGGAAATTCTCAGTGTCGCGAATCTGCTGGATACTGATGCGGGTGGGAACCCTGGGGTCTCCGCCAACCGCCACTACGTGCAAATCGGCGTACACGCTGCGGCGGATGCGGGTGCAGGCGGAGCAATGGCCGCAAGGCCCGGCATCGGCGCCCGTCGCATCGCGGCCGATGCAATTGACCGCAGCAGCCAGTTCCAGTGCCAAGGTCATTTTGCCCACGTGGGGCGGCCCGGTGAGCAGGTAAGCGTGAGCCAGCCGCCCGGCGCGCAGGGCAGCATCAAGCTGTTTCAGTAGGTGCTCTTGCCCAAGTGTGGTCCACATAAGCGATGGGATACTTGTCAGACTCGGCGTTTCGGCATTTTTCGCCTTCACACTGGCGCTCTGGTAGATGGACATTCCGGCCAAGTCCCCTCTCCCTTGGGGAGAGGGTATTCCCGTTTTCGCGGGAATGACGGTCACTGGCCGCAGATTTTCACCCTCACCCTAACCCTCTCCCATCGAGGGAGAGGGGATTGTTACACATCGCAGTGCATCAGGTCGGCGTAGGACTCCCGGCGCCGAATCAGACGGCTCTCGCCATCGCGCACGAGGATGATGGGTGGACGCGGGTTGAGGTTGTAGTTGCTGGCCATCGACGGGCAGTACGCACCGGCGGCGGGTATGGCGATAACATCGCCGGCGGCCGGCGCGGGAAGCAGGACGTCCGTGGCCAGGACATCGCCCGATTCGCAGTACTTGCCGGCGATGGTTACGGTGGCGTCGGGTTCCGCAGCCGGGCGGTTCGCCGACAACACCTCGTAGGTTGCCTGGTAGAGCGCCGGGCGAATGTTGTCGCCCATGCCGCCGTCGACGCTCACGTAGGTGCGGATGCCGGGAATGTGCTTGATGGCGCCGATGCTGTACAGCGCCACACCAGCCGGCCCAATTATGGAGCGACCGGGTTCAATCACCAGGCTGGGTTGCTCCATGCCCAACTCGGCGCAGGTGGCGGTCAGCGTGCTGACGATGGCCTCGGCGTAGTCGTCGGGAGCCGGCGGTTGGTCATTGCGCGTGTAGGCGATGGCAAACCCACCGCCGGGGCTGAATTCCTGCAGGTCCAGTCCCTGCTCGCGCAATCCGGCGGCAAAGCGGAGCACCAGGTCCGTGGCTGCCTGGTAGGGCTCCAGCTCGAAGATGGGCGAGCCGAGATGGAAGTGCAATCCGCGCAGGTTCAGGTGCGGGGCGGCCAGGGCCTGCACAATAGCTCGCTCAGCATCGCCCGTCTGGATGGGAAAACCAAACTTGGAGTCGATGACGCCGGTGGTGGTGTAGACGTGGGTATGGGGGTCGATGCCCGGGGACACGCGCACCAGTATGTCCTGGGTCTTGCCGACGCCGGCGCAGATGCGTTCCAGCAAATCCAGCTCGTGGAAACTGTCCACCACGATGCGCCCAATGCCGGCGGCAACGGCCTCCTCCAGCTCGGCGGGCGTTTTGTTGTTGCCGTGAAAATACACGTGCCCCAGCGGTACATCGCCTGCAACTGCGACGGCCAGCTCGCCGCCGGACACAACGTCCAGCCCCAACCCCTCTTCGGCCACGATGCGCGCCAACGCCGGGTTGATGTACGCCTTGGACGCATATACGGCTTTGGAATTTGGATAGCGGGCCGCAAAAGCGTCGGCAAACTGCCGACAACGGGCACGGAGCGTTACCTCGTCAAGAACGTACAGCGGCGTGCCATATTGCTCCACCAGATCCAGCGCATCGCAGCCGCCCAGGGTCAGATGCCCCGCAGCATTCGTATCGGTGGTGTCAGGAAAAACATGGGTCAGATGGGACGGCAGCATGGCAGGTAGTCTCCGCAGGTAGTTTCCGAGGGGTAGTCTCCGAGGCTAGGGATGGTTCAGGCGAAGATAATTTAGCACACTGGGAGCGATTGGGCACGGTCATCCGTCATTGAGGGCTAAGGGAGGTAACCTCGCCGTCGGATCAACCGTTCGCTCGCAGTTCTTCACACTAGAGTCAGGGCATAGGGGTTGGCAAGAGGGCCACCCATCTCACGCGTACCCACTTTCTCACACGTACCCACTTTCTCATGCGTACCCACTTTGTCATTGCGAGCGTAGCGTGGCAATCTCGTCATCGTAGCAACGGCGGTTCGCCGACGTGTGTTCAACCTCATCCTGATTGCCACGTCCCTCGAGGAGCTCGGGATGACCGGGCGCTCCTCGCAATGACAAAAGCGCAGTCCGCCCAATTTGACCCACCCCCGGCTGCCGTCTATACTGCCGGCGGGAGTCGGCTGCCGCCATATCAGCCATTTTCACCATATTACCTCACCCCTGCCGCTGCCGGATATTCCCCGGCTTTCCTGACCAGAGGAGGTGTTATTTTGCCTAACAAAGTACCCATCACGTTGACCGTGAATGGCCGTTCCCGTGCCGCCGAGGTGGAACCCCGCACGCTGCTGGTTCACTTCCTGCGCGAGACCCTGAACCTCACCGGCACCAAAATCGGCTGCGACACCAGCCAGTGCGGCGCCTGCGTCGTCAAGATGAACGGCAATACCATGAAGTCCTGCACCGCGTTTGCAGTGCAGGCCGACGGCGCCGACATTACCACCATCGAGGGCCTGGCCCAGAACGGCGAACTCACCGCGGTCCAGGAAGCCTTCTGGAACAATCACGGACTGCAGTGCGGCTACTGCACCGCCGGCATGATTATGTCGGTTACGGAGCTCATCGAACGCAATCCGAACCCGTCGGCGGACGAGGTGCGGGCCGGTCTGGAAGGCAATATGTGCCGCTGCACCGGCTACACCAACATCGTCAAGGCCGCTCTGGCCGCCGCCGCAGTCCAGCGAGGAGGCTAAGACGCACCATGACTACTCGCATATTCGGTTCCGGTATCCGCCGGCGTGAAGACCCGCGCCTGATCACCGGCCAAGCTTCTTACACTGACGACATCAAGCTAACCGGCATGGTGCACGCTGCGATCCTGCGCAGCCCCCATGCTCACGCCCGTATTACCAGCATCGACACCTCCGCCGCCCAGGGTTCGCCCGGCGTGCTGGCCGTCTACACCGGCGCTGATACTGCCGGCGTGCTGAACCCGATACCCTGTGCCTGGGCCATCCCCGACTCCGACCTGAAAGCCGTCGCCTATCCGGCTATCGCCACCGACGTGGTTCGCTACGTGGGCGATGCCGTGGCGGTGGTCGTGGCCGAAAACCGCTATCAGGCGGAAGACGCGCTGGAACTCATCGACGTGCAGTACCAGCCGTTGCCGGCCATCATAAATCCTGAATCGGCGTTGGGAGCCGGAGCGCCTCAGCTCCACGAGGACGCCCCCAACAACCAGGCGTTCCACTGGGTAGCCGCCGGCGGCGACACCGACGCCGCCTTCGCCGACGCGGCGATAACGGTCAGCGAGACCATCCGGCAGCAGAAGCTCATCCCCACGCCCATGGAAACCCGTTCGGCCATCGCTTCGTATTCCCAGGCGATGGGCGAACTGACCATCTGGAACACCACGCAGAACCCACACATCGCCCGGTTCGTAACCTGCCTGGTTACCGGCATTGGCGAGCACAAAATCCGCATCATCGCCCCCGAAGTGGGCGGCGGGTTTGGCGCCAAGATTGCCGTGTATCCGTGGGAAATGATCGCCGCCTTCTGCTCGATGCAGCTGGGAATTCCGGTCAAGTGGACTGAAACGCGCACCGAGAACTACATCGCCACCACCCACGGGCGCGACCACGTGGAATACGTGGAGATGGCCGCCGACGGCAACGGCAAGGTTACCGCCGTCCGCAGCGTGGTGTACGCCGGCATGGGAGCCTATCTGTCCACCGCCGCACCGGGCATCCCCACGATCCTGCACGGCCTGATGTACTCCGGCCCCTACGACATCGCCAACATCAAGGCCGACATTTACGGCGTCTTCACCAACTCCACACCCGTGGAAGCATACCGAGGCGCCGGCCGTCCTGAAGCCACCTTCCTACTGGAACGGCTGATGGACAAAGTCGCCGACGCCGTGGGCATCGACCCGGTGGAAGCGCGCCGCCGCAACCTCATCGAGCCCTTCGACAACAACCACGACGTTGCCATCGGCATTACCTATGACAGCGGCAACTACGTCGGCGCGCTGGATCAGCTGCTGGGCCACATCGGTTACAACAGTTTCCGCCATGACCAGGAGCACGAGCGCGAGCACGGAACCTTCCGCGGCATCGGCGTGTCCTGCTACTGCGAGATTTGCGGACTTGGTCCCTCCCAGGTGGCTGGCGCCGTCGGTTTCGGCGGTGGTTTGTGGGAAAGCGCAACCGTTCGCATCTTCGCCACCGGCAAGGTCAACGTGTTCATCGGCACGTCGCCCCACGGACAGGGCGAGGAAACCACCTTTGCCCAGATTGTCGCCGACGAGATCGGAGTGGGGGTTGACGACGTGGAAGTGATTCACGGCGACACCGACAACACACCGATGGGCTGGGGCACCTACGGCAGCCGCACCACCGCGGTCGGCGGAGCCGCCGTCGCCCTCACCATGCGCAAGCTGCGGGACAAGGCAAAGGTCATCGCCGCCCATCTGCTGGAAGCTGACGAAGCCGACATCGAGTACGCCGACGGCCAGTTCTTCGTGCGCGGCGCACCCGACCGGGCGCAGTCGATTCAGGATGTCGCCCTGCAGGCCAACGTGGCCTGGAACCTGCCCGCCGGCATTGAGCCCGGCATGGAAGCCAGCACCTACTACGACCCGCCCAACTTCAGCTATCCCTTCGGCGCCCACGCTGCCATCGTCAGTGTGGACATCGACAACGGGCACATTACGCTGGATCGCTACGTGGCTGTGGACGACTGCGGGCCTCAGATCAACCCGATGATCGTGGAGGGCCAGGTTCACGGCGGCGTGGTGCAGGGCGCGGGACAGGCCCTCTGGGAAGGCGCCGTCTACGACGACAACGGTCAGCTCCTGACCGGCTCCATGATGGACTACGCCATCCCGCGCGCCGGCCAGGTACCGGACATCGAAGTGCATTCCACCGTCACTGCGTCGCCGCACAACCCGCTGGGTGTGAAGGGCATCGGTGAGACCGGAACCATCGCCTCGACACCGGCAATTTACAGCGCCGTTATGGACGCCCTCAAACCACTGGGCGTAACCCAGCTGGATATGCCACTGACCCCCGAGCGGGTCTGGCGCGCGATCCAGGAGAGCGGCCACGGCAACGGACATGGGCACGGACACGGGCACGGGCACGATCATGGCCACGGACACAACCACTAATCGACGCTGGATGAGGGAGGACTGATTGCAATGTTTGCAGCAGAATTTGAATACCGAAAGGCCAGCTCGATAGCGGAAGCCGTGCAACTGCTGGCCGACAACCCAGACGCCAAACTGCTGGCCGGCGGACACAGCCTGATTCCACTGATGCGATTCCGGCTGGCTCGCCCCGAGTTGGTTATCGACATCGGCGGCATTTCCGGATTGCAGGGCGTCAGCGTCAGCGACGGTTCCGTTCGCATCGGCGCGCTGACCACCCACGCCGAGATTGCCTCGTCCGCCGAGGTTCAGCAGGCTAACGGTCTGCTGTCCGAAGCGGCTGGCGGCATCGGCGACCCGGCGGTTCGTAATCGCGGCACCATCGGCGGCAACCTGGCTCACGCCGACCCGTCGTCGGACTGGGCCACCGTGCTGACCGCCCTGGGCGCAACCGTCCACGTACAGGGTCCATCTGGCAGCCGCGCCGTGGCCGCCGCCGATTTCGTTCAGGATGCGTTCGACACCGCGCTGGCCGACAACGAAATCATCACCACGGTAACCGTCCCGACCTTGGCCGCCAACCAGCGCGCCGAGTACGCCAAGATGGCCCATCCCGCCAGCTTCTACTCGGTAGTCGGCGGCGCGGTGGTGGTAACCATGGATGGCGACCACTGTACCGCCGCATCAGTGGCGGTGGGCGGACTAACGCCGCGTCCGGTGAAAGCGCCGGCCGTAGAGGCAGCCCTGACGGGCATCCATCTGACGGCTGACAACATCGCCACGGCAACGGCCCACCTCGGCGAAGACCTGACGGCCGCCGGCGTCAACATCATCGGCGACCTGTACGCCTCAGCCGAGTTCCGGGCCGGCGTAGCCCCGGTTGAGGTAAAACACGCCCTCATGCACGCCATCGGCCTGGGCCACCACTGACCAACACTCGGAAAAATTCACCAATCCGGAAAGGCCCGCAATGCCGAAAAGTATTGCGGGCCGATTCAGTTGGCCGATACCGGACGCTCCGGCCATCCCAAAACTCCCTCCCTCTTGGTGGGAAAGGGCTGGGGTGAGGGTGGAATCGCCAACGTCAACCCCATTACTGCGCTCACGCGTACCCATTTTGTCATTGCGAGCGTAGCGTGGGAGAGGGTTGGGGTGAGGGTGAAATCGCCAACGCCAACCCCATCACTGCGGTCACGCGTACCCACTTTAATCTGTCATTGCGAGGAGCATAGCGACGTGGCAATCTCGATGAGGCTGAACACACGTCTGCGAACCGCCGTTGCTACGGCGACGCGATTGCCACGCTACGCTCGCAATGACCAAGTGGGTACGCATGAGCATTACTGCGCTATCATATTGACGCCCTTCCCGCCAAACACCGTACAGAGGCTTTGCTTTGAAAATACTCCTTACCAATGATGACGGCATCCACGCACCGGGTTTGTGGGCCGCAGCCCGCACACTGTCCACGGTCGGTGAGGTGGCGGTGGTTGCGCCCGACCGGGAGCAGTCCGGCGTGGGCGCATCAATGACGCTGCACTCCCCACTGTTTGTCCACCAGGTGCCGGCCGAACAGTACCTGGCCCAGTTCGCGCCCGGCGCCGCCACGCCGCCCACCCTCGCCGATGCGGTTCCGGAACCGCTACCGGCCGACGTTGACGTGGGACTGCCCCACCTCATCACCGCGTGGTCGGTGCAGGGGACGCCGGCTGACTCCTGCATCCTGGCGCTGGAACAGCTGGTGATGCCCAAGCCCGACCTGGTGGTGAGCGGCATCAACCGCGGCTCCAACCTGGGCTGGGATGTCATCGTGTCGGGAACCGTAGGAGCGGCGGTGCAGGGGTTCGTGCGCGGCTACCCCACCATTGCCATCTCGGTGGGCTCGGTGCAGTCGCCCCGCTTCGATGTTGCCGCCGACGTCGTGGCTGATCTGGCCCGCAGCCTGGCCGAATCCCCCACCGTGATGCCGCCCTACTTCCTCAACGTCAACGTGCCCAACGAGCCGGTGGACAAAATCGCCGGTGTGAAGGTTACCACCCTGGGCGGGCGCGCCTACGGCGAATCGGTGCGCACCGAGGAGTCGTTCGGACACAAACGCTACTGGATTTCACGCAATCGACCCGTACTCGCCGGCGGCGTCGGCAGCGACATCGACTCTCACAAGGCCAACAATATCACCATCACGCCGATGGGAATGGCCTTTTCCACCACCGACGAACGCATCACGATGGTGCAGCACCTGGTGGGCGGGGTGGCCGCCGGTTGGACGAACAGCGTGCCCTCACCCTGACCCTCTATAACGACCTGACCATTGAACAAATGTGTTACGCAAAAGCCCCTCTCCCCTTGTGGGAGAGGGGTTGGGGTGAGGGGTAGCTCACCAGGGTCAGGAACTTTGCCCTAACCCCGAATCCACCGAAGCGATGTACGCTGGAGTTGACACCAGGGTTGATGGGCAAGGGAGGGCGAACAGGCCAGGCCAGGTTCCAATAGATGGGGATGAGGGCGGCGTGAAGTAGGCACCCAGACACGATGATGGCGGCCCGCAGCGGCCATGGCGGGCGTAATTCGAGATGCAGCGGGCAAAGAGTGCCCTTCGCGGGCTGGGTTGGCGCGAGTTGGCGGGAACGGTCAGATGGCCGGATGGCGGGTCAGTGGCAGACGGCCGCCGTCAGGCTGGGAGTGGAAGGGCTCGCAATCGAGCCAAGGCGCGACTGAACTGGTTTTTCCAGGGCCAGCGCTGGGGAAGATGCAAAGTGAGGCGGCGCGCCGAGCGGGTGAGCCGTCCGGCGAGGGAGAAGAAGCGTCGTCGGAGGGTCTTGGTGGTTACCAGTTGCTCACCCAGACCGATGCGCGCGGTCCAGCGGGCCAGGTTATGCGCCATCACCTGCACCGCCCGCCAGGCGCCGTTGGCGGCGAAGCGGCCTGAGGGGAGATGGTTGAGCCCGACGCCGTACTTGAGGTCTCGGATGGCGTTCTCGATCTCGGCGTGGCGCCGATGGTCGGCCTCCAGTTCCAGGGTGTCCCCGTCTCGGTCGGTGATGAAGCCGTGATAGCGGTAGCTGGCGAAGAGGGCCAGCTGGGAGCCGTGCGTGGGCTTCACCCGCCGGACGATGAGCCGCACCGGTGCGGCGTCGGGCTCATCCTGGAAGGGGACGTAGGTGGTCTCCGCCACGTCGGCGGCGCCGTCCATCCAGTAGGGAATCGGCGTCCAGTCAGTCTCGGGTATGGCCTCGATGATATTCCGCAGGCGGGCTTGCTGGCGGATGGTGATGGAGTAGCGCACATCCATCTTGCGGCAGACGGCGACGATGGCGTGGGTGTAGAAGCCGCTGTCAGCCCGCACCGTGAGTTGTCCTCTGGCCCCAGCGTAGCGTACCCGCCCCACCGTCTCGCGTAGAAAGTGAGCGGCGCCCCGAACGGTGTTGGCGCGGCCCTTGCGCAGCCGAGCCATCAGCAACGTCGCCGGTGCCGGCGGCAATGGCCAGCAGCGGGTGATAGCCTCGCTGGCCGGTGTAGCCGTGGTCGCGCGCCCCCTCCTTGGCCAGACCGTATGTCTCGCAGATGGTGGAGTCCAGGTCGATGGTCAACGGCCCGTCGCCGGGTCCGGCCCCAGCCGACCAGGCCCGGGCCAGCAGCTCCCGGCTGACCCGATCCAGTTGGCGGACGTGGCCCCCGGAAACTGCGCAGGAAGGTCCCCAGGGTGGATGGCGCCTTGACTACGCAGCCGATGGCGCTAGCCGTCCCGCCGGTGCGCAGCACGTCGGCGTCGTCAATGCAGTCTCCTCCGGCCAGAGCAGACGCCACCAGCGTCATCACCTTGTCGCCGGTGTTGGCTCGGCCTGGGGCGCGACCCAGGTCCAGGTGCCGGTCAACCAGTTCGGGCCGGCCCAGATGCCGGCCCAGCGTGGCTGGCAGGATCAGCCCAGCATTGGCCACCAGGCGGTGGTCGTCAAAGGCGATTTGGATGCGGTCGGGGTGGTCATCTGCTAGCATCTTTTGGGTGCTCCTGGCCTGGGGACGGTTTCCTGTTTCAAAAGCCATTATCCCAGATGCACAGGAGCACTTTCTTACCCCTTCAGCACACCGCGACACTCATCTTTTCGGTGGATTGGGGCTAACGCTCACCATCTCCCATCGAGGGAGACGGGATTGCTGGGAGAAGTGTTGAAAAGTGTATTGCGCAAAAGCCCCTCTCCCCTTGTGGGAGAGGAGTTGGAGTGAGGGGTAGCTCACCAGGGTCAGGAACTTTGCCCTAACGCTCACCATCTCCCATCGGGGAGTTTCACCCTCACCCTAACCCTCTCCCGTCGAGGGAGAGGGGATTGCTGGGAGAAGTGTTGGGGTGCTAGACGCCCTTACCGCCGCCGCCGGCTACGAGCGTTGCCCCGATTTGCCCGCCTCCGGCTCGCTGATGGTTCCGGTCGGATGGGGCGCCGGCTCAGCTCATCGTCGGGTCGGTCGACGTAGTCAACGAACCCTCCGGCTTCCCGGATGCGGCGGATGCGGGGACGATGGCGCAGCAGCCACAACGACTGGGTAACGATGGTTAGCAGCAGACCCGGCGCCGCCAGCGCCCACAGCGTTTCATCGACCAGGGTGCCGCTGCTCCTCACGCGCAGGAATATCCACATCCCGCCAACGATCAGCCAGAACCATGACAGCGTGCCCATCACTACCCCGTTGTGCCACGGCGAGCGCAACAGCAAAATGGCGCTGGACGGCCACCAGACAAACGTGGGGACTAAAAACCACTCCCGGTAGTACCACGGGCGCAGCGCATCGGGAGGCACCGGCGGAGGCGGCGGCACTGGTTCATAAACCGGCGGCGCCCAGGGGAGTTCGCCGTTGTCAGACGTTTCGGTTTCCGGCAACACAGATTCCGGCAGCCCAGTTTCCGGTGAACCAGTTTCCGGCGACGCGGTTTCCCGAGCCGCTTGCTGATCCGGCAAAGGCGGCGTTTCCGCTGCGGTGGTTGATTCGCGGGCGGCTTCCCCGTCGGGAGCGGTCCCGGCCGGCCCGTTGTCGGGGAGCGGGCGTTGCATCACCAGTCGATCATCCAGGCAAGCGCTGTTGATTCGCGGTGACGCTAGTTGCGCGCCAGCAGCATATGGAACTCCAGCTCACCCAGGTGTCGGCCTTCGATGATCGACCCGGCGGCGTATTCCAGGCACATCCGCGCAAAGCCAGGGTAGTCATAGATGTTCCTGCCCAGCACCACCTGCGGCACCAGGCTGTTTAGGTCAACTTCCAGGCAGTTGGGGTCATCCTCTTCCACCCGCAACTCCACATCCCGATCGGTGATGCGTTCCAGCTTCGCCTTCAAGCGGGTTACAAATTGCGCATCTTCCATCGTTCAAATCCTCCCCGTCCAAATCCTGCCCGTCCAAATCCTGCCACGGCATGGGCCCTGGCAGGATTTTACCATCCAGCCGCGCCGGTCGACGTAATCGGGGCGAACAACGTGCGGCGTTTTTCGCATTATGTTGCGTTGTCGCCGGCGGTCCGTGGCCAGACAATTTTAGCATCATGCCCACTCAGGGTCAGTTGATTGGCCGCAGAACGCAGCCGGTTCGGATGGGCCGGTATGTTATTATGCCTTGCGCCCTCCCACCACCCCGTTGCGTCAACGAATCCCATCCACAGTAAGCCGTAAATGGCCGCCATTCCTGCTGCTCTCAAACCCCAATGGCTGCGCACGTATGCCGCCGTCATTCTGGCGGTGTCGCTGGCCGTCAACCTGATAACCAGCTTCTCGCTGTACGTTCAGGCCCTGACGATACCGGGGATGAAAAACACCTTCGAGCTGACTTACACGACGGTGTTCATCCTGGTGGTCGCCCTGTCGCTGTCGCGGGTGGTTTCCGGCCTGGTGTCCGGTACGCTGGCTTCCCGCTACGGTGGTCGCTGGATGATCATTACCAGCATCTTCGCCCAGGCCGCGTCGATGGCCCTGCTGGGATGGTCACCGAACTACTGGGTGGCGCTGGCGGCCATGATAGTAGTCGGTGTCGCGTCGGGTGCAGCGCTGACGCCGATGATGGGGATGCTGTCGCCCTGGTTTCGCATCAACGACCGGGGGATGGCGGCGGGCATTGCAGCCTCGGGCGGCAGCCTGGCAATCGTCTTCACCGGGTTGATCGTGCCGCCGTTGACCAACCTGTTCGGCGACGATGCGTGGCGTTACACCTGGTACGTGCTGGCCGCCACCAGCGTTTTGTTGGGCTTCCTGTGCGTCAGCTTCATCCGGCCAGCGCCGCCCAGCGTCGTTGCCGTTACCGATGCCCGAATCACCGCTAATCCCACCTCCGTTGCCCCCGCCACGACTGCTCCCGACACCGCAACGTCTGCGGCTCCGATCAGGCGGGGTCCAGCCAGTTGGCCGGTCGAGGTGTACACCAACCCTTACGTGTGGCTGATCACCGGCATGGCCTTTTGCTCCGGTTTCATCCATGGCATCCTGACCGCCAGTTACGGTGCGTACCTGGGAGGCGAACACGGGATTTCCGTAGCCACCGTGGGCGTACTGTTCATGACCATCGGCGTGCTCAGCATCGGCAGCGGCGTCGTATCCGGCACACTGTCCGACAAAGCGGGACGAGGCATGGCATTCGGCGCGACGTTCCTCCTCGAGGCTGCCAGCCACGCGCTATTCTGGCTGATGCCGGAGCTGGTTTTCTTCATCATAGCCTCAGTGTTGGCTGGGATGGCGCTGCGGGCAACCTATACCATCTGTGCGGCGGCGGCCGGCGACTACGTTCCGGTGTACATGGCGCCGGCGTCCTTCGGACTGATGGGCATGGGGGCCGGCATTGGCAGCACCGTCTCGCCGGCCATCTCCGGCCCGATAGCCGACGCCACCGGCACGCTGCAATGGTCCTTCGCCATGGCCACCTGCCTGGCGTTGATTGGTTCGGCGTTGGGGTTCGGTCTGCATTTCAAAACGCGACGCCAACGGCTGGGAACTGCCGACCCAGCCGCCACGGCAGTGTAGTCGCTCGCTATGCTTTCAACTTCCTCAATGCACACTGACCTACAGATGCTAACAACTGCGTCGAAGCTGGCGAGTCGCTGCCCACCGGTTATCACCCTAACCCTAACCCTCTCCCATCGAGGGAGAGGGGATGCCGCCACACCGGGTTAGCGAGGCATGGTAGGCCGACTGGACGACGGATTTGCGCGCGGCATGGTGGTGGTGGCCCACGCCGACGACGCCGAATGGGGTTGCTCCGGCACCGTGGCCCGCTGGTGCGCCGAAGGCTGGGATGTGGTGTATGTCCTCTGCACAGATGGCAGCAAGGGCAGCGACAATCCCGAAATTACCAGCGAGGAGCTGGTGAAAGTCCGCACACGCGAGCAGGAAAACGCCGGCCAGGTGCTGGGACTGACCGAAGTGGCATTCCTGGGGTACCCTGACGCTTATCTGGAACCAAGCCTGTCCGTCCGCAAGGACATTACCCGCCAAATTCGCCGGCACCGTCCCGATGTGCTCATCTGCATGAACCCGGTGCGCCGGCTAATGGGCGATGGTTACATCGGCCACCCCGACCATTTCGCATCCGGCGAAGCGGCGATGTCCGCCGTGTTCCCGTCGGCCCGCGACCGGCTCACCTTCCCCGAACTGCTCAATGATGAGGGACTGGAACCCCACAAGGTGCGGGAGCTGTGGGTGATGGGCCACGAGGAACCGGACCGTTTTGTGGACGTAACCGACCACATCGACACGGCGGTGGCGGCGTTGCAGGCCCACCGTAGCCAGGTTGATCCCCAGGACGCTGATCGCTACCTGAAAGAAGGCCGCCGGCGGGTGGGCCAGCACATCGGCGTACAGTACGCCGAGTCCTTCAAGCGGTTCCGCCTCGCCTGACCTGAAACGCGAGAGGTATCACTCTTCCCGGGGTGGTCGGCGGCGATGCCGGAAGATGTCGGCCAGGGGGACTTCCAGGCCGGGCAGCAGCGGGGTGGTCAGCGTGTCGTCGGCGCCCAGCGATGCTCTTTCCATATACTGATTGCCGCTCAGTTCCAACTGTGCCACGGTGTCGGCCACCAAGTCAAAAATCCAATATTCCAGCACGCCGTATTCGGCGTAGATCTGCCGTTTTCTGACCAGGTCCCGCGAACGGTCGTTGGACATTATCTCGACGACAATGTCGGGCACGCCTTCCACGTAAACGACCCCGCCGATATCGGAGCGGTTGGCGCGGATTATCACGACGTCGGGCTCCAGGGCAACCTGCAATTCGCGCGACAAAACAGAGGTGATTTCGTGGTGGATCTCCACCGGCGGATCTGAAAAGGCATCGGTGTAATCTTCCACGTGCCGGCACAGTCTGCGAACTATGAACTGGTGGTCTTTGTTAGCAGTTCCCGTTATGTATAGCACCCCGTGGTCAAGCTCCAAGCGCTCGTCGGTCTCGCCGAGTGCCAGAAACTCGTCCAGGGTCAATTTGGCGCCAGTACGCAATTCTTTGGTGGTCATTCCGTTCACGCGTGATTGAGGGCGGGTCCGGGCAAGTCCAAATTATTATTTCAGAAACGGGAGCAGGATGGCATAAAGGCACCCGGCGCAGACCCTTCAGCCTGTCGCCGGACGCCTCGGTTTACCAGTTCCGGATTATCTAGCGCGGTTTGTGGGCCGAGACCTTGACGCTGGCCACGTTCAGCGGAACCTCGCGCTCGTCGAACTTGAGCTCTTCCTGGGTCGTGGCGATTCCAGTGAACCCCGCGCCAGCCATGCGGGCCAGGTAGGTTTCCCGGTACTCGGCGCCGCCGATGCAGGACGCCCAGGATTCGGCGTCAATGATGGCGGGGCCGTCTTCCGTCAGCGCCAGCATATCGGAAACGTGCAAACGACCACCGGGCGTCAGCACCCGGTAGGCCTCGCGGAACACGGCGTCCTTGTCGGGCGACAGACAGATAACGCAATTGCTGATGACCACGTCGACGCTGCCATCGGGCAGGGGGATGTCTTCGAGATGGCCCTCAATGAACTCCACATTGGTCAGGCCTATACGGTCGCGGTTGGCGTTGGCCAGGGCCAGCATTTCCGGCGTCATGTCCACGCCAAACACCCGGCCCGACTCACCCACCTGCTCGGCGGCGATGAAGCAGTCGATGCCGCCGCCGGAACCCAGGTCCAGCACCGTTTCGCCGGGTCGCAGGTCGGCAAGGGCGGTAGGATTGCCGCAGCCCGCCGATGCCGCCATCGCTTCTACCGGCAACCCCTGCAGTTGGGCTTCGTTGTACAGCGCCATGGCGTGTTCGGTGTCGACCGCACCGCAACAGGCGGCAGCCTCAACGTGCGCATGAGCTTCAGCCGCGCAGTCGGCGTTGCCGCAATTGCCGTTGCCGCAGTTGTCGGAGCCGCAGTCGAATTGGGGAGTAACATCGGTAAGTTCGATGACGCGCTGGGCGCGTTGACCGTACTGTTGCTGCACAATGTGGCGGATTTCGCCGGTGTCGGCGTTGTTGATGGTCATTTTGTCCGCACCTCCTGAAGGTGTTGGCGTGCCTGCCTTCTATGCTAGTCGGTTGGCTCCCCAGCGTCAAACCTGAATTTGTCTCACGCGTACCCAGTTTAATCTGTCATTGCGAGGAGCGCCCGATCATCCCGAGCTTGTCGAGGGACGTAGCAATCTCGATGAGGTTGGACACACGTTGACGCACCGCCGTTGTTACGACTACGGGATTGCCACCCTACGCTCGCAACGACAAAGGTGGGGTACGCATGAGCCATCGCTACACCCTGACATTCAACACAGATGATCTCGTCACTCGTAACCACTCAATCTGTCATTGCGAGGAGCGCCCGATCATCCCGAGCTCGTCGAGTGACGTGGCAATATCGATGAGGCTGAACACACGTCGACGCACCGCCGTTGTTACGACGACGAGATTGCCACGCCACGCTCGCAATGACAAAGTGGGTACGCATAAAAAGTGGGTACGCATGAGTGATTTTGTTGCTTGCGCTCGGTGCCCGTGCTAACCTGCGGGCGGCAATGCCGCCACCGTCCCGGCCACTACACAACGGAGCATACCCACCATGAAAATTACCAGCGCCACCACGCGCGTACTGCAAACCCCGGCCGACAACCCGCTGGTAGTGGGCCTCGACCAGCCCGGCGTGCGAGAATTCGTTACGCTGGAACTGAACACGGACGAAGGGATCCAGGGTGTCGGCGTTACCTTCTTCGGCGGCCCGCTGTACAACTCGCTGCGGCGGGCGGTGGATGATCTGGCGGCCCTGGCCACCGGCGAAGACCCGATGAACCCGGAGGCGCTGTGGAACCGGCTGATGAATGCCTGCGCATCGGCCGGGCCGGAGGGCATCCTGTCCCTGGCCTTGGCCGCCATCGATATGGCGGTGTGGGACATTAAGGGCAAGGCGCTGGACCAGACCGTCTGCTCGCTGTTGGGCGGCTACCGCGACCGGGCGCCCACCTACGCCAGCGGCGCGCTGATGCGTCCCATGGGCGTGGAGTATCTGGCCGAGGCTGGCCCCCGGCTGGTTGAGCAGGGCTTCCGCCAGATGAAAACCCAGATGGGCGCAGAACCCACCGCCGCCCGCGAGGTGGCCCGCATCCGCACGCTGCGCGAAGGCATCGGCCCGGACATCGACCTGATGTGCGACATCAACCAGCTGTGGAACGTGAACCAGGCCATCCAGATTGGCAGCATGGTGGAGGAATACCATCTGTTTTGGCTGGAAGACGTGGTGGCCCGGGACGACTACCAGGGCCTCGCCAGAGTCGCCGACGCCCTTACCACGCCCATCGCCGCCGGCGAGTACGTCTACGGCATCCGCCCGTTCCGCCATATGCTGGAGCAACGCAGCATCGACATCGTGATGGTCGACCTGCTGCGGGCTGGCGGGGTAACGCCCTTCCGGAAGATTGCCGGCATGGCCGAAGCCTTCAACCTGCCCGTGGTGTCCCACCTCATTCCCGAGGTGCAGGTGCATACCATCGCCGCCATCCCCAACGGTTTGACAGTGGAATATATGCCGTGGTCGCTGCGCCTGTTCGACGAGACGCCCGACATCGTGGACGGCGACCTCGTGGTGCCCGACCGCCCGGGGCTGGGCCTGTCCTTCAGCCAGGACGCCATCGCTCAATATCAGATTAGTTAGAGACCAAACCACAGAGCCAACAGGCTCGAAATCGGCTAGAATAGGCCAACAGCAATTACGAACCGACATTTGCGGAGGAATAATAATGGCCGCTTACCAGTTGCGTATCTACACAATCAACCGGGGCATGATGGACTCCTGGCTAGGGCTGTTCAACGAGCACATTCGCCCGCTGCACGACCGCCTGGGCATACCCGTGGTGTCGAGCTACGTCAACGCGGATCGCACCGAGTTCATCTGGGTGCGCCGGTTCGACAGCGCCAACGACATTGCCGGTAAGGAAGCGGCCTACTTCGCCTCACCGGAGCGCTCCTCCCTGGGCGATCGCCCCACCAGCCACATCGCCAAGATGGAAGTCCGGGTGATGGACGGCGTGGAGGCCACCGCTGGCGTAGCGTAACCTGGCCAAACGGTGCAATTCGACAAACCGGGGCAGCCGATAAGCCGCCCCGTTATCTAATCCCCTCTCCCTTGATGGGAGAGGGTTAGGGTGAGGGTCAATGGGTTGGGTGAAGGTAAATTGGCTTAATCGCCTCTACAGACTCAGGCGTAGCCACTTTGTCATTGCAGGCGTAGCGTGGCAATCTCATCTTCTTAGCAACAGCGGTTCGCCGACGTGCGTTCAACCTCATCGAGATTGCCACGTCCCTCGACGAGTTCGGGATGAGCGGGCGTTCCTCGCAATGACCGATTGGAGTGGGTACGCGTAACCCTCTACAAGTCCTTGACCATCTCGCGGTGGGGGATGTCCACTTCCAGAAACATCTCGCCAACCTCCCGGTACCCGTGGGCCGCGTAAAAAGATTTGACGTATTCCTGGGCGTGCAGCGTGACCCGACTGAACCCCAGATTGCGGGCCTGTCCTTCCAGAAACTCCAGAATCTGGCCACCCACGCCGCCGCGTCGAGATTGCTGCTCAACCGCCATGCGGCCAATGTGCGGCCCCTTGCCGTCCACGTCCGGCAGCAAACGCCCGGTGCCAATCACCCTTCCCCCGCGGAAGGCAACGGCGTGGACGGTGTCGGAGGCGGTGTCGGCGGCGTCCACCTCAACGTCAGCGGGAATGCCCTGCTCACCCACGAACACACGCATCCGGACGGCGATGGCCCCCTCCAGATCGGCGGCAGTTTCGACGATTTTCAGGGTAATGGGTAGGTCAGCATCTGGCATCTTATTATCAGCCGGTATGCGCGGTTTCGTCTTCCGGAGAGCTGTCCGGCGGGTCGGGTTGCAATCCCAAAGCGGCTTCGATTGCCGCCAGACGGCGGAGGATTTCCTGCATAGTGTCGTTTTGCGATTCCCAAGTGCCCCGTCCGCCGTTGGTTCGCGTCGCGATGATACCCATCAAGGCGGTCAAGGTTTCCTGGTGCCGCCTCTCCGCTTCGGCGCGTTCTTGCAGCCGGATGCGTTCCGCTTCCAATTGGCGCTCGCTGAGCCGCAGTTCGTCGGCTCGGCGTACCTCTTCCCGGTTGCGAAGATCCTCTTCCCGGTTACGGCGTCGCTCCCTGATATCAAAATAACTTGAAAGCAACTGTGGCACTCCCAGTACGGCGATTACTATAGCGATGTAGGCCGCACCTTCAAGGTACGGCAGGATTTCGAGGTATGTCAAACCGCCCGCTACTCGCCCTCCTGGATGCGGGAGTACATGGCGAGCGGTGTGGCGGCCAGCAGGCCGGCGTCCACGGGCAGCACAACGCCGGACACCCAGCGCGACTCGTCGCTGGCCAGGAAAAGCGCCGCGTAGGCAATGTCCCAGGCGTTGCCCTCCACTCCCAGCGGGCCGGCTTTGCGACGCCGTTCGCGGGTAACCGGCTCCATCGTGCCGCCGACCATGGGCGTGTAGATGTGGCCGGGCGCAATGACGTTCACCCGCACGTTGTCCCGGCCCAGGTTGCACCGCCATCGTCTCCGACATACCTATTACACCGGCCTTGGACGCCGAATAGGGCACGCTGGCCGCGCCGCTGCCGGCCCGCACGCCGGCGATGGACGACATGTTGATGATGCTGCCGCCGCCGCCGGCGATCATCTTCGGCACCGCGTACTTGGTGGTCAGCATCATGCTGATGACTCTTCATTTGCCACAAATCCAGGGTCAATCTCTGCCGTGATCATCAAGTCTCCCTTCACCGCCACCACCTTCACCCCCAAGCGCGACATCAACGCCCTCTTCCCATCGGCATCCAGTCCTTCCAAACTTACCGACACCCTCAGGCAGTAATCGCGAATACGCTCACCTGCTGCCACAACGCTTTCCTCTTTCAAACGTTGCTCCTCCAGCGCCGCCAGCCGTCTCCGCAGACCCTCGAGCGTAGCCGACAACTTCCCCATCTCTGCTTCCAGCAATTCTACACGAACCGTGCCAGGACGGTACAGCCCCAACAGCCGCACTTCCTCCTGTTCGGCTTTCCGGACTTCGCTACGTAACCGATTAATTTCCTTCCCAATTTCCCCGCCACCTGTCTGGAAGTTCAACTCCAAGTCCGTAATGATGCCGCTCGGGTCCCGAACCATCGCCACGATGCGAAACCACACCTGTTCCTCCAACCAGGCCGCGTTGATGCGCTCCGACGGGCAGCGCGCCGCTTCGTCGAAATTAGGGGGATGCTCTGCCCGCCGCCCATTGCAACGGTAGTACCTATATTTCCCACTACCACCAGTCCCGCTTACCGGGCGCCCGCAAAACCCGCACACCGCTATTCCGGTCATGAGGTAACGGCGCGCGTTTTTCCCGCGGTAACGCCCCTGCGTTATTTCCAAACGTTCCTGCGCCTTCTGAAACATTGCCTCAGAGATAATCACTGGTGAATATTCCCTTATCTCAATCCATTCCTCTCTCGGCACGTCAACCTGTTTGTACTTGCCGTCTACTCCGCGAACCAACTTGGTCTTCCCGTAGTAATCGATCCCAATGTAGGACGTGTTCGACAACAACCCCCGGAGTGCAGTCACACTCCATAACACCCCCGATTTCGACGGGATTCCTTCGACGTTCAACTTCTTGGCAACCCGAAACATGCTCCAGCCTTCGACATAGAGCCGGAAGATCCGCTTCACCACCTCAGCTTCCTCTTCGTTCACCGAGAGCTTTTTCGCCGTCCGGTCGTAGTCATAACCATAGGTTCCGTGCGGACTACCGACCGGCATCCGACCGCCACGCGCCACAGCGCGCTTGCCACGCATGGTTCGCTCCCGAATCATGGCGTGCTCACGGCCCGCCGAAAACCCAAGCACGAACTTCACCAACTCGCCCTCCGGCGAGTTGTCCGACGGGTCTTGCACGAAATAAACCTCCACCCCGTGGACCTTGAACTCCCTGAGCAGCACCAGCAAGTCAACAGGGTCACGAGATAACCGGTCCGTGGTGTAGACGAACAGGGCGTCAATCTCACCAGCAGCTGCCATCCCACGGATCTTGTCCAACTGCGGCCGGAACAGATGCACGCCTGAACGAACTTCAGGCAGAATGTCCTCAGGGTCAATCTGATACCCCATGGCATTCGCAAGCTTCATCATTTCCGCTGCCTGCGTGTCCAGCGAAGTCCCATCTTCCTGAACCGCCCCACTCACCCGCGGGTAGCCTAGGGCCCTTTTCCGATTCTTCGACATATCAATTCTCCTTGTTGGCAAACTGAATTTCGGCTGTCGCCGCGACGGACGTTGTGCGTCGCGGCGACCTTGTGAACGGCGGATTTCCCCGCCCTACCCCAGCACCTCCTCGGCGTAGGCCCCGCCGTGCGCCATCGCCCGCACCCACTCCCGCTGCTTGAGACTGTCCACCACGTGGACCACGAGGCACACTTGGCCGCCCTTACACGGCTGCCATCCGCTGTCCGCCACGCCGTCCACGACCGACACTACCTCCACCCAGCCCTCAATGGGAGCACCGTCGGGATCCAGCGACCTCTCCTCGAGCCAGATGCCGCGAGGTCCCGCCGACGATTGAAAACCACCTCCGAGGGTCGTAAGATTGAGCACGACCTCCTCGGGTTCCCGCTCGACTGGTCGTAGTGCCGTGGACGAGGCTCCACCCTCCCTCGGCGCTTTCTTTGTGCCGGACCACGTCAGGCCCGTAAAATCTCTTTCCATGACATTCTCTCCTTGCTCATCTGTCGGCATCTCGTGATACAAAAACAGCCGGCCCGTCGCCACCCAATCAGGCAGCAATCGCCGACTACCACAAATCCAAGTCGATTTCGGCCGTGATCGTCACCTCCCCCTCAACCACCAGCACCTTCACGCCAAGGCGCGCCATCAACGCCCTCTTGCAGGCCGGATCGAGTTCTTCCAGCTTTGCGGACACCATCAGGCAGTACTCGCGAACACGCTCACAAGCCGCCAACGCGTTTTCTTCCCTCTCACGCTGCTCATCCAGCTCCGCCAGGCGTACCCGCAGGTCCGCCAGCAAAGTCGACGACTCTTCCATCCTCGCAACCAGCAACTCGAGCCTGAGCGTGCCCTCACGGCACAGGTTCAGTAGGCGCACCTCCCATTGCTCTTCTTTCTGAACCTCGCCTCGGAGCCGCTCGATTTCCTGTCCAAGTTCCCCGGCGCGTTCCTGACGGTTCAGTTCAAGATCCGCAGTTACTCCGCTCGGGTCCCGAACAATCGCCACCACGTGAGACCATACCAAGTCCTCCAGGCAATCCGCTTTGACGGCCCTCGCCCGGCATTCTCCTGATCCAGCACCCTGTTGCGCTCCCGACCGGGAAGCCCCACTGCACCGGTAGTACCAATACTTCCCGGCACCTACACGTACGGACATCGAGGCGTCGCACGACCCACACCTGACAGAACCCACCAAGAAGCGCGGGCGTGCCCTATCTCCCCGAAAACGCGCCTGCGCTTCTCCCAACCGTTCCTGCACCTTCTGGAACATTTCCTTTGAGATGATCGGCGGTGTGTATACACTCATTTCAATCCACTCCTCTCGCGGTGCGGCAACCCGCTTGCTGTTACCGCGGCGCCCACCAACTGTCCTGGTCTTGCCGTAGTAATCCACCCCAATGTAGGACGTGTTACACAACATCCGATGGAGCGCAACCCGACTCCACGCCTTGCCGGTTTTCGTCCTGACCCCTTCCGCGTTCAAAATATTGACTATCCGGTGCATGTGCACGCCTTCGGCGTAAAGGCTAAAGACCCTCACCGCAACTTCGGCCTCCACTTCGTTAACCACCCGCTTCTTGGTCTCCGGATCCAGGTTGAAACCGTAGGGCTGGACCCGCATACCGGTGGGCATCCGACCACTGCGAGCCGCGAAATCCTTGCCACGAATCGTGTGCTCTCGGATCCTGGCACACCACTGTTGCTCAGAAAACCCGAGCACCAACCGCACCAGTTCATCCTCCGGCGTGAAATACGACGGGCCACGCACTATATGCACCACCATGCCGTGCGCTTCGAACTCCCTCATCAGCGTCAGCAAATGCACCGGATCACACGACAGACGGTCGAGGCTGTAGACGAACAGCGCGTCAAGCTCACCGGCAGCCGCCATCCGGCACAGCTTGTTCAACTGAAGCCGGTCCAGGCTGGCGCCCGACGCAATCTCCCGGAGCACGTCTCCCGGGCCAATCGAATGACCCGTCTCTTTCGCCAATCTGGCCATCTCCGCCGTCTGCGTGTCCAGCGACATCCCGTCCGCCTGGGCGACCAAATTAATGCGTGCGTAGGCCACTGCCCTATTCTGGTTCTTCGACATGCCAATCCTCCTTCTTGTACCCAAAAATGCTGTGCAAAGCAGCGGTGCTCGAAACTGGTCCCTTGTTTGACCCGGTCTCTTCCGCATTCAATATTTCGGCAATCTGGTTCAGACTCCAGCCCTCGGCACAAAGCCGGAAGACTCTCCTCACGACGCCAGCTTCCGATCCCTCTTTCCTTGTAGACATCTCAATCCTCCTTGCTGTCCAACTCAGTACCTGCCGTCGCCGGTGGCGCAAGTGGTGCGTCACCGGCGACCTTTCCAAAGGCAGAATCACCGCCCTACCCCATCACCTCCTTGGCGTAGGCGCCGCCGTACGCCATCACGCGTACCCATTCCCGTTGCTCGGGACAGCGGCTCACGTGGACCACCAGCCTCACGCGGCCCCCTTTGCACTCCTTCCACCCGCTGTCCGCCACTCCGTCCACGACGGGCAAACCGGCCACCCAGCCCTCAACGAGCGAACCGTCCAAGTGCAAGTCCAACGACCTCTCCTCAGGCCAAATGCCGCCAGGTTCTGCCGCCGATTGCCAACAACCTCCGAGGCCGCTATCATCCGAAACGACCTCCTCGAGTGACTGCTCGGCTGGTCGTGGTGCCGCGGACGAGGCTCCAATCTCCCGCGGTTCCGTTCTTTTAACTTCGGGCTTGCCAAAGCTCGACGGATTCTTAGCCATCTTGTTTCCTCCTTTTCCAATGCAAAGATTTCTTTACCAAGGCCACCAACCTACGTAGGGTTCCACGCGGTTGGTCACCTCGCGTCCGTTCCGGGCCATCCTCCTCCTGCTGGCCAGCGGTACTCACACGGGAGTACATCAGAAGGAGACCCGTTGCCGGATTACGGTCCGCCTTGGCGACGGAACTGTTTTTTGGGGATTCCATCATTTCCTCCGTAGATGAGATTTGCCAGTACCCCGAAAGTTGTGAGGGGCGTCAACCAAAAAGCGGTGACGCCATCGAACCCGCTGGGCGATCTGGAAGTTTCAGCGCCTACCTCGTTTGGTCAGCGTGTCCATTGCGTTCAACAGAACCGCAATGCGGCAAACGGACCACCCCTTCAACAACAACTCGCGGACTAGGCGGACTAGGCTAACCTCTTGCTCATCTGCCGTCTGGACCTTGTCCACCTTGTGGCGTCTACCTCGAAAGATGCCGAGTCCAGTCCCGTTGGCCAGACCGCCCTTGTGTGCGTCGTCGGAACGACCACGCACACAGCGGAGGTCGACACCGGCCAACGCAAGCTCCTCACGGAGAGACAGCAGGTCGAGAGGATTACGGGACAGGTGGTTCGGAGCGCAGACGTAGACCACGCCGAACTCGCCGGCCTGCACAGCCTGAAGAAGCTGGGCCAGCACCGGACGGTCGAGACCCGCACCGGTCCCCTGCTCCTTGTAGACGTAGGCGGGATCGAACGACAAGCCGTCCTCCTCGGCCCGCTGCTTGCAACGCGCAATCTGCGACTCCAGCGAAGTCCCTTCCTTCTCCTGCTGAGCGGCGCTCACACGGGTGCAGACCGCGGTATGACGATCCGTTGACGACTTGCCGCTCGCCTTGGCGGCGGACCTGTTTTTTTTTGATTTCACGATTTACTCCTAATTGAGGTTTCTGATTCGTCTCTCGTGGTCAAGCAAAAAGCCGCGACGCCACCGGCCTTCATGGCCGGCGCACCGCGGCAAATTCACAAGGGTCCGAACGCGCCGTCGGTCGAACTGAATCGCTCCAGCGGACCAGCAACCCAAACAAGGGCCTGCTCACCGAGCAACGTGATATATTGGTCATTATGTGGCCCTCCCTGTTAACCGCAAGGGGCTATGCTTCAGGCCGTCGCGTGTCGCCAAACCGCTTCGGCCGTTTCTTTCATCTGATGTAAATCACATTAGCGCAGTTATTCTATGTGATTACTCCCCATAACCGCCACCTGCAACTGTCATCATCTTCCGGCATTGGCGCGATCACGCCTGGTCCGCCTGCTGCAGTCGCTTCGTCCTCTCTCCAGCCAGTTGGAGTATCATTTCCTGGTTCGGAGACAGCCCCTCCCCCGCGTACTCCAACCAACCGCCGTCTTCACGTCGCCAATCCTGCCCATACCGGACCAGCCCGCCTAACGACGACTTCACCGATGCGGCATCCACTGCGCGCGTTTCACCGGTCAGGAAGATGGCATGCGCCAACGACGTCGTCTTCAATTTCCGCCCGTACACTCGCGCCGCCGCGAATGCCCTCAGGCGATTACTCCGTTTACCAGACACGACCCGGTGGTCGTAAACCGGTGCGCCCGTCTCTTCGTCGTGTTCCGGAGTGAAGTACTGCATCGACTCCAAGTCACCACCAAACATACTCTCACGCCAAGCATGAAGATCGCTGACCGCATCCTCAGTGGCAGAACTTGCACCTTCACCGGTACCCGCCAAGGTGTCGGCTACACCGGCCCCGCCCATCAACCGCTCAGCTTTCCCAATGATCTGGTCTATTAGCACCAAGCTTGCCTCTGCCCACCGTTTCTCCTCTGCCCCCTCCCGTTCCTTTTCTGCCCCCTCCCGTTCCTTTTCTGTCCCCTTTCGCTGCTTTTCGACCACCGCCGTCCTGAGCTCCGCCAATTTGGCGAACAATCCAACCATGTCTCTGCCCTCCCCAAAATCACTAACCGGAACTCTCGGCACCGACAACCTGCCTGAAAAGAACAATTCAGATGCGCTGTTTATTTTAAATTACACACCCACGTCCGGGGTTCTTAATGGGTATTTTCGCACAAAAGCACCGTAACGGCAAGGGCTTTCAACGCGGTTTATTGGTGTATATGCACAGCATGCGGCACAACATCGCCCACGGACCTAACAATCTGCCCACGCGACCAATCGGGTAACCCGGAAACTGGACACCGCCGGGCGCCACCCAAACGGCCCTGACCCGCTCCTGCACACGCTGGGTCATTGGCCGGAAACCCAGTCCTGCGCTGATACCGACAAATACCCCTGCCTGTGCTTTGAGTATCAAACGACCCCGGTAAATCCCGCCGCCTTAGGCAGGTGCCAAGGCCGGCATAATCCCTCTGTCCCAGGTCGGGGTAATCTCCGAAGTTTCCACAGCGCCGAGATCGTCGGCGTAGCGGAAACAGACGCAGGACTGCCGTGAAACGCTGCCCACGACGCAGCTGACCACAAACAGGCCAGCGCGCCACGCCGAGAGCCGCCCCAACGGGCGGCTTTTCGCTTTTCGGGCGCCGCAACTCATCAAAGGACACAAACCAATGAAAAAGCCCGCCAACGCCCTCAAGCCCATCGTGACCGACGTCCTGTGTTCCGCAGCCCAAGAGGTGATCCAGCTCGTCCGCACCAAGACGTCTCACCCCTTCCTCCTCGACGCGAAACTCGGCGACGCCACCACCGGGCCAATGCCCGACACCGCAATTGCCTCCAACTACCACACAACGCTAGGCTCAATCGGCTACAGGCTGGCCCACGTCACGACAGCCCTCGCGCACGCCGACCAGCAACTCGGCAAGCCTTTGCACGAAATCGCCCGGCGAACCAACGACTTCATGGCTGAAGCCGCAATCATCAACCGACACAACCGACGGCCACCTCTCTACGCCGAGTCCACCATCGGTGTTCTCATCAAGCTGGGCTTCGCAACACCCGAGCACTCGCCACTCATCCGCGCCGCCGGCTACATAGCCCCACCGCCCGCCGTCCCGGGAAACCACGACATTGATGACATGATGGCGGACATCGCCGCCCACATGGCACAGTCCCACGAACCCCAGAGCCCAAACGACATCCTCCAGTCGTTGAGCCATCGCCAGGACGACCTCTCCAATTGGCCGCGGCTGGATCTCACACTTTTCATCAACCGCGTCGCCGGCATTCATCCCGACGACCGGGAGCTCTACCAACCGGACCAGCCTTGGGGCACACTCATCAGCGTCCAACGGCTGGTTGCCAATACGATGCTCCACATCCTCACCCGCGACCAACAGCCCCGCACCACGGCGTACCTCGTTGACGAGATCCACCGCCTAGTGGGGCACCACCTGCCTGACCGGTACAACGTCCTCAACGCCGTCCGCAACTTCGCCTACCCGTCCGGCAAGACCTCGCTCCGAGGCCCGTCAACGTTCGCACTGAGCGAATGGGACAGCACTCTGGACGGTCAACACCCAGCCAGACCTCGCGTAACCACCGGAGACCACATCTACGCCTTCCTGACGGAACACGGCCCCGCCAACACGGAAGACATCATTGAACACGCCCAGCGGAAGGCCGTAACCACGAGGAGAAACGTACAGGACGTCATCAACCACGATCCCGCAAATCGGTTCGTAAGGACTCCCGACCGGCGGGTAGCCGCCAACCCATTCCACAAGGGCCTCAACCCCGAAGCCACCGCCCTGACGGTCATCGCAGACGGACAACGAAGCCGACTTGGACCCATTCTGCGCCAGTCCGAACTCCTATGGCTCACCCATTACGTAGAGGAACTGAACGACCTGGCTCCACCGTTGCCGAAACGAGTCTCGGTAACGGGCCCACGCGCCACCGGTTTCGCGTTGGACGACCCCATGGAAATCACCGTCGTAGTGGACGACGACCACCGGCCCAGCCTGGAGCCTCGGCTGGCGAGCATCGCCGCCGCCACATCCAGACCGGTGCCGTCCGTACGACCCAACATCATCCTCCTCTCACCCCAGCAGTGGGTCCATCAACAGGTCAGCGAATCACCCGAAGCCCATCACAACGCCTGGCTGGCAACCAACACCGCGCCATAGCGGAAAAAGGAAGAGGTGTCGACGCTGTGCAACCGTTACTGGCCGGGGTCTTCCACGGGAAGATCGGTGGTGATGAGGGCAAAGACGCCCTCGGCATCCCGCACTGGAACCGAGCGGGTGACCATCCAGATCTCACCGCCTCCCGCATCAAAATAGGGCGCCGTCCAGACGCCCTCGCTTGCGGCCAATGGCGCCCTGACCCAATCCTGCGACTCAATGTTGTAGGACGGCACCGCAAGGTCCAAGGTGGCGTAGACGTCGGCGGTGCGATAGACGTAGGGACTAGCAGTCACCTTGCCGTCCTGATCCAGCAGCGCCACAGCACTGTCGTAGAACGCAGGGTGGGCATCCAGGTAAGCATGCAGGCGTTCCGCATACGCGGCCGCATCGGTGGGTCTCGACGCCGCCAACTCTGCCGCCAACGTATCGAGGGCGGAAACCACCTCGGCCTCCAGGGCCTCTTGGGTGGGCGCGCTGGTGGTGCAGGCTAGGGTGGTCGCCAAGGCAAGCAGGAGCAGTGAGGCAATCGCAGCACGCAAGGTCATTCACCAAATGTTGGTCGGGACTCCCGTGCCCCATTGTGGGAACTTTCAGACTTCAAGGATGGTCCCAAAAAGGCGCCGACACCATACTCCGACCTTTCAAGGCCGGTCAATTTAGGTTGGCCCAGCAGCAGTTGCGCATACTAACCCTGACGTCCTATTCTCGCCAGTAGCCAAGTGCGAAACAAAGGAGCGACAACAACATGCCGCCGCGAGACCCAAAGCCGGCCATCAGCAGACGGAAATCCAAGCTCAATCTGGACATGCCGGAACCGGAACTCGCCGAGATGCTCCACCAGTACTGCGACCTGCGCCGGCGAGGTTTCGACCAGCAAGCCATCCAAACCAAGGCCAGCTGGACCAAGAGTCACCAGAAACTACTGCTGGAAGAATCCCAAAGGCGCGACATGCCTGGCTCCCAGAAAAGCTAGGAACTGGCCGTGACAGAATGGCTGCTGGCCATGTACGACGCCGGTACCGAACTCAGGGTCATCCAAAGGACATCGGCCTATACTGGCCAGCAAACGAAAAGTAAACTCCAAGCCGCCCTCGGCGCCGCCAGCGGGCCAACCCCCACGGGCCTCATCATCAGGGGACTAGACGGAGAGCCAGCTAGGGTCTCCTGGTTAGACCCAAACGGACACCTGATGCACCGGCCGTTCGATGGCGCCTTCCCGGCCGATTACCCCGCAGAACTCGCCATACGGCAGTGCACAGAGGTAGCCCACAGGCTAATTAGACAACAATCCAAAACCGCCCGTGACCGCACCTACCACATGCTCCTCATGGCAGAGGATGGACTCCACTCGTTCGACTACGACGCCGGCAGGCAGGTCTACGCCGAAATGGAAGCAGGAGACATTGACGAGGACGCCAAGCGCACCGTCATCCTGAAACTCCATTCCGACCCGAACGTAGGACAACTTCTACTCCAGAGGTGCGGCATAAGTTCCAGATGGCTCACTGGCAACGAAGCCAGGACACTGTCCCGCTGTCTGCGACATTACGAATTCCCGCCGGCCTTCACCCGTAACGTGATTGAACACCTGGGCCACGACCCCGACACCTATTACATGATCGGAGCCGACTACCGGATACCGGAACCATCAGAAGAAGCGAAAGCGAACACCACACAATCGCTGCTAAAAGCAGGGTTCAGCGACGAGACCATCGAAAGCGCCTTGGCGACGTTGGGCGTGCCGCCTGGCGGACACCATCCTCCGAAACGAAGTAGCAAAAAGCAGGCCTGAACCAAGAAAACTGGCCGAGCGTAGGGCGACGCCCGCGTGGGCGACGACACCGTAGTGTCTGGTAACGACGGAACCACGCCGACGTGCCCGGCCGCAATGCGGCAAGATGCCGCAAACATTGCGTCAGCGAATCTGCACTTCGACCACGTGCAGTGCGTCAAATCGACGCAGAAGCCCTGAAATTGCCATGACGGCACCCGAATCCCTTCAAGCCCGCCAGGACAAAACCAAAACGTGCATCTCGCCGCCATCGTCAAAGAATGGACGGCGAGATGCTTTACTACACCAGCGAATAACGGAACTACGCCGCGTTTAGTTCCGCATGCGGTTGAAACAATCGCTGCAGTAGACCGGACGGTCACCGCTCGGGCGGAACGGCACCGTGGCGTCATTGCCACAGTTGGCGCACACAACGGTGAACATCTCACGTTGACCACCGCCGCCGCCACCGCCACCACCATCGCGAGGCTGGTCTCGACGGGCGTTGCGGCACGACGTGCAGCGCCTGGGGTTGTTGGTGAAGCCGCGAGAAGCATGGAATTCCTGCTCACCTACTGTGAACACGAAATCCGAGCCGCAGTCGCTGCATTCCAGGGTCATGTCAGAAAGGGCCACGATTATTCCTCCAAAGGTTTTGTCTATCACGTTGCATATTTTTAGGCCTGATTTCGCCGGGCAAAGTGATTTCCAATACCCAAGGAAGGCGGACCGAAACAACCTGAACTGACACCAATATACCTCAAACACCAACACTGTTGTATCCGATCCCGGCAAGCTAGACATCGACCACATGGTCCCCTTGGGCAACGCCCGCCGCAGAAGCGCTTGGAGTTGACTACCGGATACCGGAGCCTACCAAAGAGGACAGGGCCCGCTGCGTCCAGACGATGCGGGAACTCGGGTTCAGCGAGGAAAGAATCAGAGCCACAATCGCCACCCTGGGAGTGCCGCCGGGCGGACATCATCCGCCGAAACGAAGTAGCAAAAAAGCAGGCCTGAATAAACGGAACTGGCCGAGTATAGGGCGACGCCCTCGTGGGCGGCTACGTAGTAGTAGCCGGCAACGCCGCCGGCACGCCCACGTGCCCAGCCGCAATGCGGCAAGATGCTGCCAACATTCAGGCAGGAATCTGCGCTGTTGACCACGTGGCGTGTGTCGGCAACTGCCGTCGAAATAAGCTCACTTCACTACTTCATCAGAACTCCCCACGTACACGGTTGCTGGCCAGCAACCGCATGATGCTGCACCAGAGCCGCACAGAGGCTCGTTTCCAGCCCCAAGGCAGGGAAAATTCCCTTACGGACTTGCTAAACGCCTCTGCGTGGCTCCAGCGCAAGAATTCGGACACCCCACCAACGTTTGCCATCGGCCTTATGGCCAGAGATGGGAAACCTAAAAGCACCCAAGACTGGATGGTGCCTTGCGCCACCACTGAGCACCAGTTCGCAATGGCGAACATCATGAACCGCCTGGACGCTTACCCGTTCACCCGAGACCCGAAGCCAAACAGCGGATACTGCAGCCGAACTGGCCTTGGTAGGAACTGACGATGGCAACTCCACGAGCAGCGCCGTAGAGGCCACACGGCAGGTGCTACAATCCGCTCCACAGTTGATCAGCGGAGAAGTAGAGCCATGCCGATTGCCAACATCCAAGACGCCCACGAGGTTGAGCGAGGTCTGCAAACCATCCTCACTGCTCCCGACGCTGACGGCCGAGCACGAGAGATCCGTAAGCTGTTCGTGGAAACCTTGGATTTTGACCACGCTGACCTGCTGGTGGCGCTGGGGGCGGCCAAAGACCCAAACCTGCCTCCCGACTCTCGTCTGCTAGCTCGCCGCGGCGGGCTCAGCGTCCTGTACATCCCGCTGGAACAAGCCGACGACAACCGAGTGAAGACCACCACGGCATCGGCGGCCGCCAAAGTAATCGGAGACCAAATCGCCGAAGAACCACTGCTGCTGTTCACCAATCGAGACTGCGACGAGCTGCACATCATCTACCCAGACTTGTCGGGCAGCCGACCCAGGCTACAGCGCATGGTCGCACACCGCGGGCAGCCTGGACGCACCGTCGTCCAGTAGATAGCCAACCTGTGGCACGACTACGGCGTGTCTGGCAAGACCATGAGCGAGGCAGTCCGCAACGCTTTCAGCGTACAGCCCGTCACCGATGCGTTCTTCAGGGACTACAAAGCCGCCTACGACGCCGCCGTGAGCCTGATCGCCGCCAACATAGAACGGGTTTACGCGGAGCAGTTCACCCAAACGCTGTTCAACCGCCTGCTGTTCGTCCACTTTGTCAGTCGCAAGGGATGGCTCAAACTCAACGGCGACACCGACTACCTCAACGCTTTGTGGCAGGACTACAAAGCATCGCCCAGCAGCACGAACTTCTACCGTGAACGGCTGAGGACCCTGTTCTTCGACGGACTGAACAACCTACAGTCGCCAGACCCAACTAGCAGAGTGCAGCCCCTCATCGGAGAGGTGCCCTTCCTCAACGGCGGCCTGTTCGAGGAAACTGACCTCGACCGACGCGCCGTGGACGCGGTCCCCGACGACGCCATCGTGCCACTGCTCACTGACCTCTTCAACCACTACAACTTCACCGTCATGGAGGCCACGCCCCTAGACACCGAAGTTGCCGTCGACCCGGAGATGCTAGGCAAGCTGTTTGAGGAGACGGTCAACGAACGCCACAGCAACGGCGCCTACTACACCCCACGCCCGGTAGTCGCCTTCATGTGCCGAGAGGCGATCAAGGGCTACCTCAGTGGCAAGAACATCGGCGGACTGACTGACGCCAAGATTACCGACCTGGTTGACCAGCGGAACCACGACGCCATCACGCCGATGCAAGCGCCGGAAATCTACGAAGCAGTTAAAAACATAAAGGCCGTAGATCCCGCCTGTGGCTCCGGCGCATTCCTGCTGGGGATGCTCCAGGAAATCCTCGCCCTCAACGACAGCCTGTTCCGAGCGCTCCACACGTCGGAGTCGCTGTACGATCAGAAGCTGGACATCATCACCAAGAACATCTACGGCGCCGATAAGGACGCCTTAGCGGTCAGCACAGCCATGCTACGTCTTTGGCTCAGCTTAGCTGTCGATTACAACGGGGACGGTCCGCCGAAGCCGCTGCCCAACCTAGACCTGAAAATGGTTGCCGGCGACTCCATAGCCGGCCCCGACCCGCAGCAGTTCGACTTCACCAGGGACATCATCGCCAAAAGCGGCCTGCGTGGCGACATCGCCGCCTACACCATTGCCCATGGGCCGGATAAGGCGACGCTGAAGCAGCGAGTGGACACCACCAAAGCGCAACTACGCAGCAGCCTGAAAGGCGTGGCACCGGCCGGCGTGGTGGAATGGCGCATTGACTTCGCCGACGTAATGCTGAACGGTGGCTTCGACGTGGTGATCGCCAACCCACCCTACGGAATCACTGTCAAGGACCGGCGCAGTGCTGCTATTGGCCATGCCGATTCGTACACCAACTTCATGGGCTTGGCCGGCGACCTCGCGCCCAACGGCATCATGGCCTACATCACGCCCACTTCATGGGAAACGGGAGAACGCTTCAAAAAGTTTCGCCAGCACTTGTTCGGTAAGATGGCACTGCGTGGCGTGGTCAATCTCCCGTATGACGTGTTTGAAACCCCCTACGTGGACACCGCGATCACAATTGGGGCAATGGGGAAGCCAACGCCGTCGGAGTTTCGTCTGGCCACGCTGGACAAACGGGCAGAACTGGACCTGACGCAGATTGCGGATTACATGTGCACAGTAAATTGGTCAGCGGTGGCCGGTGATGAAGGCCTGCGGGTCCCTTTGCTGGATTGGGCAGCAGACTTGTTCAGTCGTGTAGGAGCCAATGCGACACCGTTGGGAAAGATTACATCTTCAAAGCGCGGCATAGCTGAGTACAAGTTTGACATCCTAAAGAGCCAGAGTGACCACGCTCTCACCTTTTTTGACGGACAAGTGCAAAGGTACGAAGTCAGCGCATCGTCCAAGCGTAGGTTCGTAGTTGTGAGCGAGAGCGAAATGACGTTTCACAGCGGCGCAAGAATACTTACCAGACGGTTGGTAAACCGGGCTAATAGGCTATCGTTCGCCCGAACGGACGAGACGTTCGTGGTCAAAGAGGCAATATTGCCAGTCAAGCCAAACTTTGACGACGCGCAGAAACTTGCGGCATTGCTGGCAATCCTGAACTCCAGCTTGATGTCGTTCCTGTACTTGAGCCGTTCGACGGCAGCAGTGAAAGACGACTTCAGGCAGGTGACGCTATCCGGACTACGTGAACTGCCGATAATCTTCCCAGATGCAAACGCGCTGGTCGAGTTGGCGCAACTTGTACAAAGCCGTGAAAAGCAAGACGGCAATGTCTCAGACTTGGAGCGTCGGATTGACGCGATAATCTACCGCACCTACGGTGTGTCGGTAGCCGAGCAGGATGCGATAGCAGAATGGCTGTCGCGCTCCGGATAAGATTCCCAATGCCATCAGGAACGGGGTGTCAAATTGTCGTGGCGGTGTTCCACGCACCAAGTCTGACAGCAGGTCAAGGAATGTATGATTGAATCGTAGAGCCATCAAGTAAACACCGCGACGGCTGATGCCCCTTTGAAGTATAGGACGATGGCCAGCCCCACCCGATCCGCTCGCGCGAGCACATATGCGGGAATGCAAGGTTACAACACCACACGAACCTCACTGTCCTAACTGCAATGGGCCGGCAGACTTCTGGCTCTATGAGGACCTCCGGCCCGGAGTAGTTACCACGGCCGGAATGTGCAGATTGGAATGTGCAGACGCAATTCCCTGCGACGGCGGTCTTCTGACTTCAACCTTCGGCGAAGGGAAAACACTCGACGAAGGGGATAATGTCAACTTGACCCGCAGCCTATTGCAAAGTAGTCGTCAGAGAGCCGGACAATGTTTGGTACAGCCTGGTTGTAGCCAACCCCCAATTGAGGCGCACACAGTGCCTCAAAATTGGATGAAAGGTATTGACCCAAAACACGTCTACATATTTGATCTCCATCCACGTGCGGCTGGCCCTCCAGGCCAGCTTCCAGCGTTTCCTCGCAGGGTGGCGATCAGCAAAGCAACCACTGCCGGATTCGCGTGCAAAGATCACGACAATGATTTTCAACTTGGCGACCAGCGGCAGAGAGACCTGACCGACCAACGACGGTTGAACCTCCTGTTCTACCGAGCACTTCTCAAAGGACTACATCGGCAATTTGCGGCAAAGGAAGTGGAAGAAACTCACCTTGGTCCCATCATAGAGTCAATGGCTCCAGGGAGTACGACGACACGAATCACCCGGGAACAGGTGTTAACCCATGCCAGTAGCCTGCTCAGAGTGTCTTTAGACTATCCCGATCTCAACTGGCGCATCCACCACCTCACGAAGTACCTACCAGGCACCCCTAGGGTAGCCTGCTCGGCAGCCGGAGACTGGGTACATCATTGGCCTGACTTCTGGAACAGTCCAGGTACCACAATCACAGCCAAAGGGGCATGGGGCATAACCATCATGCCAAAACATGACGGACACCTCGTCAGCCTGCACTATTGCACTGTGGCCAAAGAAATCCACGTTGCCAAGCGACATCTGAACATGATGGGTAGGGAAATTGCGATTTTCGAACAGAAAGAAGGTATCGAACTTGAACAAACAATATCGTCTTACGCCATTGCCTTGGCGGAAGACCTCTGCATAGGCGCCAGGGCATGGGAACAGTACCCGCAAAACCGCAAAGATCTGATTGCCAAAGCATGGTTCGAAAATTCGTGGGTGCCGAACGGTCAGCTCGACAATCTGCAACTACAAGGCGTAGCGGAACATGAGATCCCACACCTGAATCTGTTCCAGTAGGCCACGGAACCACACAAGTCCACGAATCGACGCTGGCACAACATTGAAGCCGTACAACGTGCCCAACCTGATTGCGTAAAGGGATACACTCAGGATATGCCATCTTACGAGCACCAGCAGATGGTGCGCACCCTGAAGCAGTTGGTGGAACGGCCCCAAACTGCCAACGAACACGCGGATTGGATCCGCGCCAAGCCACAGCTTCAGTTGCTGAAGCAGAACGCACAGGCAGACGAAATTATCCTGTTTGCTAGCGCGCCGCCCACGTTCATCCACGCCGTAATCGCCAGTGCAGCTGACGTCACACCACCCAACCAAGACGACCTATTGGAATGGAGCAGCGGCGGCCCCTACACCAGCCGTGCCGGTTACGTTTATTCAACCGATCCAGAAGGCGAGAGCGTGTGGTTTGAGAACTACACGCCAAAGCCGACCAAGTTGCTCCAAATCCAAAACATTGTGTTTGGACGCAACAGGGAAGGGATCGACGACGACGATCCGACTTACTATGAGATCCTACAAGAGTTTGTTCATGCTGCCGAACTGCATTGGCGTGCTGACCAACGCGCGTATTGCCGCATCGACGAAAATGGAGACCTGGAACCAGTGGTCTCCATCACGAAACGGAGTAACACCGAACCAGTAACACTCATCACGTGCAACCGGGAACCGCTCGAGCTATTTCTTGCGACTACGGACCAAGTGCTGGTTCGTTTCTATGACATTACGGTTCTGAACCTCGGCAAGTTCACTTCCTGGGAAGGAGCAGTGAAAGAACGGGTGATTGAGACGCAAGACATCTTTTACGACCAGTGCGTACATCCAGACGGACATGCTCTCACCAGGGGAGTACAGATCCTCCACCGCCTGTTACCTGAACAGCACCTGTTTGACCTTATCGCCGAACCGCCGTCTCGACGAAAAGACCAGCAATACGCAAGCTTCACCATCCTGGACGGCCGCCACGGCAACATCACCACGGTGTCCGCACATCCGGACGACACTACCAGTTACTTCGACGCCGCAGAGAACGACCTACCTTTCGAGGTTTCGCCGGCGTTCTTCCGGCCCGAAGTCCTTTCGAAGTACAAAGCTCGGCTTTGTACAATCAAGCGGCATAGGCTAGCGTGTCGAGCATCCTGTGGTACAAGAGGCGCGGGACTTTTATCGATTCGTGCTCGCGCTCGGACGGCATAAAAGTTCCCTGCTGCACCCAGAGGTGTCGTCTGACCAGGGCGATGGCGTCGGCGAAGGAAGGGCTGGTTTTGTCATACCACGCCGCGGTGCGCGGCGCCATGCCACCACGCTGTTCGATCAGGATATCCGCCGCCAGCGTCACCACGCTGAACAGGCCAAAGAGCGCGGGGGTGGTTCGGGCGATGGCTCGTTCCGACCACTGGCGCTGGGTTTCCACGCCCAGGTGAGCCCGCAGCTCCTCAAAGGTCACCTCGACCTGCCAGCGCAGCAGATACCACTGCAGTATCCGCAGGGGTTCCGCCTCGGTGTCGGTGCATAGCAAAGCATAGGGCCCGCGGCGCTCCTCCAGGTATCTGATGACGACCCAACGTATGGGAAGGCGCGGCGGCCCGCCGTGATACCACAGCGCTACGCCCGAAGCGAGCTCGACCATGGCGGTACTGCCGTCGGAACCGGTGGCGCGGTAGGGGGTCCATGCGGTAGGGAATCCATTGTGTAGCGGGATCGTCCAGCACCGCCGTGGGACTGGGCAATCGCGCGCCGACCACCCGGGGCCGCCCGATCTGGCCGGGCCGCCGCGGTGGCGCGGGCTGGTACCGGGACGCGTCCTTGCGCAGTTTGGTGACGACGACAACGGGCTTTGACATACTCTGGCAATGCCGCAGGAACTCGCGCTTGGCGTAGCCGCCATCGGCCACCACCACCAGGTCCCGGTCCGGCAGCCACCGGCGCAGGCAGACCAGCATCTGCTGGGCGTAGTCGGTGAACGTCTGGTGCCGGCGACCTTTGCGCCGGTCGTAGCGGGCCGACACCACCAGCGCGGTCAAAAACGGTAGCGCCCAGTGTCGACCCGCCCACCCGATACGCGTCAGCAACATCAGGCTCACCCATTGCAATCCGGGGGTCATCACCACCTGGTCGTCCGTGGACCGCACCGGATCCCGATACCGCCCCTTGGCCGCAATCTTCCGGCCCCAGCGTCGTTCCACCGTCTCGTCAATGCCGAACACCAACGGCTCGGTGGATGAACCAAGGCGCCCGGCCACCAGCAGCAACAGCACCCGGCTCAGTTGCAGCGGCGACCATCGGGCACGGTTGAGCACGTGGTGATAGATGGCGAAGTCGCCGTGCTGCCCAATCCCCAGGATGTTGAGGGCGGAGGACACGGTGCGTTTGCCGGGAGACAGGATCGCTCCCATGGCCAGGAGTTGGGCTTTGCGCCAGGTCCTGGGGTCAAACAGGTGCTCAAAGGGCAGCAGCAGGGTTACTATGACTGCGGGCAGGGTGGGCATACTCGACCTCTTTTGGTGATTTGGTCGAGCTTACCTTGTTCTTATAATTTATCTAGCTTTTGTACAAAGTCGAGAGTACAAAGCCGACCGCAGTAAATACGTCGTCGACGAGTTAGGTCGGTCGATCTCTTGCCGCACGACCTGGCACCTGAAAGGCTACGACATCAACGAAGCGGGTCAGGTCTTCGCTTACATCTGCTACTTGCGTAGCCTCCCCTACCAAGAGCAGTTGCACTGGCAGAGCCACAACGAAGAACCGAAGGGAAGCATTTCAAAACGAGCCTTCGAAAACGACATCCAAGGTGAGTGGACGGACCAAATCACCTCGTTAGAGAGAATGGTCGAGATTCTCAAGCGGTGGAGCAAAGCGAAACTACATTGGTGGAACATTCCCAGCGAAGAGACCCTGCTCAGGCTAAATACGCCAGTCGCCAACAACCGAGATGAATGGGCGGAAGCCTTCTTGGTAATTGCCCAGACTGTCATCGAGAAGTTCCGCCCTAAGGCACTCCGCGAACTGCTGGACCAGAGTGGGATCATCCACGACAAGGACGACAAGAGTCTGAGTTTGCTGGAGAAACTCGTCGCACCAAACCGGTTGGCGTCTGAACGTAAACCACGTTTGGACGGGCTACGAGAAGCCCAAACCATACGAAGCAAAGCTCGGGCCCACGACGGCGGCAAGGAAGGAATCGCAGCTTCGCAAACTGCACTCATGGAGCACGGGACCTACCGTTCCCACTTCGAGCACGTCTGCAACGTGATAGCGGACGAGTTGGAAGAAATTGAAGCCTGCATCGCGAATGCACCTGCCAAACCGGTGGAGCACAAGGAACAGACCAAGTAATCTGACAACCATTCGAGGGCGCAAAAGCGGTCAAACAACATGACCATCCTCCACGCAAAGACCGACCCCGACCTGCTCACACGCCTACGGCAGATGCTGGTCAGCGCCGCCCGTGCTGACATCGCCGTCGGCTACTTCTTCATGTCTGGCTTCAGCCAAGTAGCGGACGAGCTTACCCAACTCCGTAAGACCCGAATTCTCGTCGGGCGTGCCGACCAACCCACGCTGGAAGCGGTGGCCGCAGGACTCCACCAGGCGGACGCCCTTCGTACCCAACTGGAACTGGACCAAACCGTACCCCGAAGCCAGCGGGAGGAGATCGCCCACGAAGCCGCGTCCGGAATTGCCCAGAGCGTGGCGGCTATGCCCCAGACGGACACCAGCCAGAATGCCGTGGAGAAACTGCGTCAACTGGTGGCCTCGGGCCTGCTGGAAGTGCGGGCATATCCCAGGGGCTTTCTGCACGCCAAAGCCTACCTTTGCTGGTACGACGACCACGCCGAACCTGGTAGTGCCATCGTAGGCTCGTCCAACTTCACGTTGGCCGGCTTCACGGGCAACACCGAGTTGAACGTCCGCGTCACGGGCGACGAGGAAATGGCCACGTTGAAAGACTGGTTTGAAGACCTCTGGGCTGACTCCGTGGACATCAGCACCCAAGTCGAAACGAGCCTCACCGTCAGTTGGGCGGTCAAGCAGTACACGCCCTATGCGGTCTATCTAAAAGCCCTCTATGAACTCTACGGCAAAGACCTGGGCAGCGACGAACCCCTGCCGCTCGAACCGGCCCGTCAGGTTGAGTTGGCCAACTTCCAGTTGGACGCCGTGCGCCGGGGATTGGACATGATACGCAGCTACGGCGGTTGCTACGTCGCCGATGTGGTGGGATTGGGCAAGACCTACATCGGCGCAGAACTGTTGCGCCAGCTGAGGCAAAGCTACCCCAACGACGGGCCGCCGCTGATCATCTGTCCAGCTGGATTGGTCGAAACCTGGCGACGGTTCAATGAGCTCTACGGCCTGGGCGCCGAGGTACTGTCGCAGAGTCGCATCGCACCTCCACCCAACCTGGTGTTTGACCAAGAAACCGAGCAGTACGAGGAAGTCGCCAGCAGCGACTACGGCGTCAATCTGTCCGAAGAGTACCGTTACCGGGGGCCGGTACTGGTGGACGAGGCGCACAACTTCCGCAACGAAGTGAACCGTACACTGGGACTGCGTGACTACCTCGAAAGGGGAGACCATAAGGTCATCCTGCTCAGCGCCACTCCGCAGAACCTGGGACCGCGGGACATCTACCGCCAGATCCGGCTGTTCCTGGACGAAGTTGACCACGGGCTACCGCTGGAACCACAGGGGTTGGAGGATTACTTCCGCAGCGTGGTCCAGTGGCAGGAATATCGCAAGGAGGTTGACGCCCACACGGTAGCTTATGGGGAACACCTGAAAAGTGGTAGCGACGGCAACCCCCCAACCCCGCCGCAACGGCCCGACACCCCTCCGGCGAACATCGCCCAAGTGCTGACGCCTATCTTCATCCGCCGTCGACGCCGGGACATTGTCGAGATTTACGGCGACACGGCCACCATCAATGGCGAACCCGTGGTGTTCCCCACGCCTAGGCTATCCAATATGGAGTACCGGCTGGACCGTGCGTACGCCAAGGCCGGCAACTTCGCCGACCTGCTGACCACCATGGGACGACACCAAGCAGTGCGCTACAACCCGACCGAATACCTGAAGCCTGGACAGCGAGGTAACCAGCGGTACGCCGATATATTTCGGGCACGGGGTCGAATCGCGGGAATGATCCAGCACCTGCTGTTCAAGCGGCTGGAATCCAGCATCCCGGCCTTTCGCTCAACGCTGGAATCGCTCTCTCACAGCAACCGGAGTTTCAAGACAGCGCTGCAAGCTGGCTACGTACCGGTCGGCAGCGTGGCGACGAGCCTGCTGGCCGGCCAGAACTTCGATGCCGAGGAAGCCCTTGCCATTCTACAGTTAGAAGAGACGAAGCGTAACGGACAATACCAATTCCCCGCCGGTGACTTTGACGCTGAACGCTGGATCAAAGACCTCGACGACGACCACGCCGTGCTAGAGGACTTGCTCAACCGCATAGAGGACATCGGACCGGACGACGACGACAAGCTGACTCGATTGCAGGAGTTCCTCAGCGGAGTTGCCGACGAGAAGGTGCTGATATTCAGCGAGGCGGAGACCACCGTTGACTACCTGTTCGAGCAGATGAACCCAGGCGCAAAGGACAGCACCATCGCCAAACTCAGCGGTAGCAACCGGGACCAACGCGCCAGCATCGTGAGCCGTTTCGCGCCGCAGGCCAACCTGCAGGACAAGCAGCAACTGAGGGACGGAGAAGTTCGTGTGCTGATCGCCACCGACGTGGTGTCAGAAGGCCAGAACTTGCAGGATTGCGCCCGAGTGCTGAATTACGACCTGCACTGGAATCCAGTACGGCTCATCCAGCGCTTCGGACGGGTGGACCGCATCGGATCACCCCACGACGAGATCCACCTGCACAATATGCTGCCAGACGCAGAACTGGACGAGAGCCTGGGTCTCACCGAAAAACTGAGCGACCGAATCCAAGCGTTTCACGACCTTATCGGATTAGACAACAAGGTTCTGTCGGAAGAAGAGCAACTGAACGCCCAAGGCGTCGGAGTCATTTACGACAACCTGGAGATGCCAGAACTGGACGACACGCTGGACGAGGTGGCCGCCAACCAACGGGCCATTGCCCTGCTACAAAACATCCGCAGTAATGACCCCGACCTTTGGCAGACAGTAACCGAATTGCCGGATGGCATCCGTTCCGCGTTGACCTGCTCCAGAGGCAGCGACCTTGACGACGCTCCGCAACCCGGTGAAACCATTGTGATGATGGCAGCGTCCGACGCTGTACGCTGCTACGCAGTGGCCGACGACCTTGTGCCACGTCCCATTGGAACGGGGCAATTCGTCACCGCGGCCGAATGCGAACCCGACGCCCCAACGATGCCCCTGCCAGAGAACACCAACGCGCGAGTCAACGCTGCATCCGAGGCTTTCCGCAATGACATCAGCAGGATGCTAGGTTCAATGCGGCGACGCACTCCCGGCAACTTGCGCAACCGAAACTTCATCAAACGGCAGATCAACGGCATCGGAAACGACATTGCCGAACCACGGCGGCTCGACGCCCTACGTGAAGCCTTCGCCGGCGACCTGCCCACCGTCGTCGAAAACGAACTGTCAGATCTACGCCTGCTAAACTTGGGCGGTCGCGAGCTGGTGCTGCGCTTGGAACTACTACAAGAACGCTACCGACTAAATCCGGCTGCAGGAAGCACCGCCCGCACGACATCGGAGCCAACTCGAATTGTCTGCTCTGACGCTCTGCTGTAAAAACAGCCACCCATGCACGATCACCAGAACAGTAAAATGCCGACTGCCAAACCGCCGTGAAAAAGCCAGCCGTCACCCTTAACGACGGTTCAGATTGCACCAACACTGGGCAACCCAGTCATGGAAAGGAATCGCCATGGAATCAAAAGAGAAAGAAAGCTCAGAGGCGAGCGGAAATTCCGAGCACTGTCAGCAGAACACCTACGCACAACGTAGCCAGCAAAAGCTGTTCCCCGACCAGAAACCGCTTCAGCCTGCCCTTCTAGAAACGCCGAACACATGGCTGACCGCGGAACAGGTACCTCCCGGAGAGAAGACACTTTACTGCGTCAAGTGCAATGGGAAAATGATCTGCGCCGAGAACAAAGGCACGAGATACTTCCGGCACATTGAAAACGGATAACGGTGCTGTAATGAACCTACTGTTGACGAACAGGGCACCGGCCGCCGCCGACCAACGGGGCGGTCGGCGTTTATAAAACGACGCGCCACCACAGTCGCCGTTGCGAAGCGAACTCTACTCCGCCCGAAACGGTGACGCCAGTTCTTGGCGCAGACCCATACCCCGAGACTCGGGAAGCAACCGGCTGAAGTTACTCAGCCAGAGCATCCCTCGGGTCGCCGTGGGTCCACGGCCTCACAATCACGTTGTAGTGCCAATCTGAGTAACTTGAACACTCGGGTCATGGACAATTCTTTGACCTGAATGTTGGGCTGCCCTATCCGTGCAAGCGTCTCTACGCCACACGTCCCCGTCAGTTACGAAACGCACTCCACGGCATTCACCCAGCCCACGACCCTCCAAGGCGCAAGATGACGGAGCGCACCTGTGCGGACCAGTTGGCACCACCTCCCTTCACTGAATCCACGAATCCAGACGGACAATCGAGAAATGGCCGACAATACTGAGAAAATTGCGAAACTTACCCGAAGATAGAATCGTGAAGTGATGAGCCAGCAACCGAAGCTGCACCCCATTTCGCTGCGGTACCAAATGCGTACCAGCAAGGCGGGATACCAACAGGTCGGCTACGGCGAACCACCGTACCCACATGGGGAGAAAGCAACGTACCAAGGCCCTTCAGCGGCCCCCGTTGCTGTTCACGAAAACGCGAATTGAGTTTCGCAATTTTCTGGTCGACACATCATGACATTTGAGCCAGATTTGTGCTGTAATACGTTGGCGGCACACCCAATTTTTTAGAGAGTTCGACATGAAACCAAAAGAAGACCCGTCAAGCGTGCTGCATAAAACCGCGGTACTACGACAGCAGCACAGTGCAGAGGCCAACGAGCGTCTAGGCGAACTGCTCGACAGCGTAGACGTGTACGTTTGGTATATCGACTCTTGGCTAATGGAGCCGGAGGCAGCGGAACGGCCGCTCACAGAACTTTTAGACTTCCCGCAGCGATGTAGAGAACTAAGCCTTTTGGGACTTTTGAACATAGCACTAGAGGGACTCACCACAGTCGCGGAATGTTTGCGTGCCGGCATAGCGTACCCCGGTACCTGGTTGCTAAGAAACCTGCTCGAGGCTAGCATCAACGCCGCTTTCATCGCCCATGAACCCACGGGGCTAGCAGGGCACAGGTGGATAAATTACAACGTTCACAGCGCGGCCAGACTGGAAGAGGATACCGAAACAGCTAAAGAAGTCATCGCCAAAGTTAAGGCGAGGTTCCCGGACGACGACATCAAGCGAGACGGGTGGTGGGCAAAAACAACAGACCCAGACGGAACATCCAAGCTCCTGTTACACCTGATAGATCGGGCGAAGTACGTGGAGAAACTACGAACGACCAACGCAAACTTCCTGCGAACTTTGAGGAAAGCAACCCATCAGCACGAGCTGGACATGATCAGGAAAGCCAACCTGTCGGTTCACCCTATGATAGCCGGACACGCAACAAACGCTCATCCAATCACGGTCCTGTACTGGGGGTCCCAAGCTACCTGGGACATACTGAAAGCATATTCGGCCCATCTGGACTCTCAAAGTCCTACCGAAAACATCATTCAAGCACACGATCGATTGGAGACTGCAGCCATCAAAGTAGGCTCCGCACAAGTTGAACCAGACCAGTAAGGCGACGTAAATAAACCCATCTCGCCACTTCGCCTTTCGCGAACATACAACGGAAAACGCAGTAGGGTATGTACCCTCGAGCCGGGACAGCACCGGACGTTTCCGCCTGCGACGCCATCCATATTGTCCCACCCCACTAAGCAGCTCACTGATATACACCTCGGGTGCAATTACCAGGCTATCCCGGCGCGAAGCAACAGCACCTACGGGTGCAGACCGTTTGTTGTCGGCTCAACGCAAGTGCCTCGAAAGCCCGAGTTACGCCCGACCAGTTCCCCCGAGCCTCAAAACCGACCGGTAGTGGAAATTGTCCTTTCAGATTGAAAACCATAATTAGTCAGCCACGTTCGCTACCTGGAGGACACAGGGCATGCAACGCCAGCGCGACCTAATTGCCGGATTGATGACAGCCGGCCGTTGTGCCAGAACGGAGGCCGCCCATAGACTCGCAGACATCCCCGTCCAGCGAGTCCCGCCGTGCCCGTCCCGCGAGAAACCCCCTACATCTGCACCACCTGGCTGCCCAGGCTGCTGACCGGCGAGAACTCGTGCGAGTGGGCGGTCTGGTTCAAGGCCCATCACCAGGACTGGGCCAGACCCCCGTCCGAGTTTGACCAAGCCGAGTGGATGCTGAACCACACCACGCTCCTCAACAAACGAAGAGCCGACTGGGACGTCGGCGGCTATAGCGTCTACGTCGAAGGCCAGAACAGCTTCCGGCTGCGGGAGCAAACAGCCACGCTGGCGGGCCGGCCGGACCTGATGGTCGCTCACGGCGAAGACGCCCTCATCATCGACGTCATGACCGGCTGGTAACAGCCGTGGCACGCCGCTCATGTCATGATCTACCAGTGCGCCTTGCCACGAGCACTGCCCGAGTACCGAGACGTCAGGCTGGTAGGCGACTTCGCCTACCGCACCCGCACGGACAAGTTGGTGTAACCTAATTAACAGAGTCGCGGCCCCGGACGGTTTCAACACAACATCCTCCGCGGGAGACGTGACACCCAATACGTTCACTTGGTCGAGACTTGCGCTCGGCGATGCAGTCAGACGGGGAAAACGCGGCGGAGAGAAATATGTCTATGCCTTTGATAGAGGAGATTCACGTTCTGAAGGGCAAACTGAACCTCATCGACAGACCGGACTGGGGCCCACTGCACAGACCTTCTTCCCCAGCCGTCATTGAAGCGTCCTTCTGGGCACGATCTATCCTAGAGATTGTCTCGAGTGTTGACTTCAAACAGTTGGGACATCCAGTCGAGACCTGCATCCGCACCGTTCACGGTGTCGAGGACCCCGACCATCCAAGAAGCGCGAAAGCCGTTTACGACGACGACAAACCCATTCCGTTGATGCAACTACTCGGTTACATCGTGCACTACCGATACTTTTCATTTGCCGTCCACGCCGACGGCAACCATTGCTTAGACGTCATGAGCGACCGACACGTTCGCACCCACGTGTACTTCTCGGATTTCGTGAAAGCTTTGAGATCGTTGGCCCTGCCCCAAAAATTCGCGGCCGTCGCTATCTGCGAACTAACGGAGCAGGCCACCCAAAAGATGCTAACAGAAACCTGCCGTTACGAAGTGGGTATTTTCTCCTCCGTAAATTTCGGCTGGGTTCTGTGGGATTTTGTGAAGGACCACGCCGCGCTGAAGAACCAGATATTCTCAGAAATCTTCCACTTCGACCAGGTACCAGATCACGCACTGGACGACATTAGGTTCTTCGTAAGCAGGACCGGTCCTGGGAACCAGATGGTGATCGGATTCGCTCCTCCATGGGAGGACGACCAAAACGTCTTCTCACCTTCTTTCAACCGAGCGTTGTTGTACGACATGATCAAAAACCTTCAGGCACCAGCCGACACACTGGTCGGTGACCGAAAGGCCGGACCGTGTCTTTCATAATATTGGCGAATGCCAAGCCCGCGGCCTGTCGGTTCGTACTGACCTGGACTCCGCAGTGGAGTTGATGGGACTTCGCACCATGCGCGGCAGGATGCTCTGCCAAGTACAACTGGATCGAGGCACCTGGCGCATCATGCTAACCGGGGAAGACCACCACCACAGCACGTGGTGGGCATTTGCGGGCTACGACATAATGGCAAACTGCTCTCTGGTGACTACATGAAAACCATCAAGCACACCAACACCCTCGTCTATTACGACGGCGTACAGGTATTCGCTGGTCAGGATCACGTCGGCGACCACTACGTCGGTACCATGATTGACACCGTAGGCGACGCCGACCGTTACCTGGTGGTCGCTGTCGCCGCGGATCCGCTGCGCCGGTTCTACGCGGGCGAGCTCGACCTGAGATCCCTGATACTGGAGTCCTCCGCCGACGGCTGGTACACCGCACTGGTGGGAGACGATTTTGAACGACCGGTATCCTTGGAGTCGGAGCAGGGTCGGCTCCTTGAGATGGACTACCTGCCAGAAGCCGGTTTTCGTCTCGGGAAAACGCCAGCCGACGACTTGATGTCCACCAACCCAACTGACGATTAGCGCCAACGCATCAGGAATGACGCTGACCGCTTCAAGTGCACGGAAGTCACCGAATTGGACCCTTGGTGAAGAGACCAGAAGAAGCTCTACCTGCAAAGTATAGAAACCACCGGAATTGACAGTAAACGGCCCTGGACGCCCTCAAGTACCAAAAGGGCAGGGGAGAAAGTACCCCAGCAGCCCTCAAACGAACTGGGTGGCTGTCTACGGCGGAAACTCAGCCCTTCTACAGTGCCCGAGCCGCCACTAACCGACGGCAGGGCAAAAACGACCCACGATGGGCGGCTCAATTGAGCCGCCCTTTTTGCTGCCCTAAGAGGACGGCACAGCAGGCCCAACAGCCTGCCAGAGCACGTTGCTGACCTGCTTTGCACACCAAGGGCCCAGTTGGGCGCGACAACTCAGCAGGGCCGCTCTGAGCACACCCGCCAACACGAAGGAGACAAACCCCAGCAGCACCGGAGGCCACCATGCCAAACACAACACGAGGCGTCGGACTGTTCACCACCGAAAACATCGTGGCAGTAATTAGAGCAATCCCCGAAAGCGACGGAACGTACCGAGACGTCGCCCGTAAAGCCGAGCAATACGGCGGCAACGTCCAATACCACACCATATCCAACTGGGCCAGCCACGGCCGAGCTGATGTAGAAGCCGGCCAACCGTCAACCGCCTACGCCAGATTCACCAAACTGTACCGAGACCTGATTGCCGAGCACTGCCAACCGGACAACAACCGGAACCGCGAACTGGACCAAGCACTCGAGATCCTAAAACGGACCTGCGAGTGCGGCAACGACAAGATGCTGCTGCCTGACGGGAAGCTGGGCAGTACCTGCCAGGAGTGCCAAGAGATCGACGGCCAAAGCCGCCGCCAGCGACGCCGTGCCGGATAAGGCCATCAGACCAGCTGAACGGGCGCGACGACACTGCTGTTACATCCGGACCACGACCACCACTGCTGTAAGCACGGACCGCCGACGGGGAATCCACCCGACTGGACCTGGTGCCAGACCGATCCGACAATCTGGTCGCCGTAACATAGAACATCCCCTTGCCGTATCACCGGCAGGAGTGCAATCATTCCAGCCTGACACGAACCAGAACAGGAGTCCGTCATGCCAACAGAATCATCTGTGCTGATCAACGTCAACGAAATCCTGTCATTTTCCGATGAAAAACCCGACTGGGCTGATAAGCACTCTGCCGGAGTCGTTGGCATGATCTTCGAGGACCTCGCCGCCGCAACCCTGGAACATTACCTGCACCGCAACGGAGTCGAACACGTTGCCATACGAACTGAGCCGGTCACCACGGGCCAGAAAAAGGGCCCCTGGCTGGACCGATGGATAGAAGCCGACCTGGCCGGCGGCCAAAAGGTCCTCTTCCAAACTGAGATCAAAAGCGTGTCGGCTCACTCCACCGGGCACAAGAGAATAATGCTCAATGCGTCTGTGGAAGACATGCGCGAACACGAGCAGGAAAACTGGGACGGCCAGTGGAACTCAGAAACGAACACCCTGAGACACCAACCAATGGCCAAAGTGCTGGTGCCGATGAAACGGCCCGCAGGCACAGAGGACAGGCGCCTCCTGCCGCTCCTGATCTACTGGCAGCCCATCAGTCCCAAAGACCACTCGCTGAGTCAGGACCAGGTCGAAGGCGAACACCTGTTCAAAGTGACGTATGTCACGTACCAATTCGCTTTCCGAAAGCCGCGCAGTTGGATAATCAACCCCAAGTTCACCGAACTTTGGGTCTTTTCAATTTCAAGCTACCTTCGCAGCATCAGGAACGAAATCTCCGGCCAGCTGGAATTCCCAATGCCCAACGCAACCAAGAAGATGCAAGCGCTGCTACGCGTGGTGCAGGTTCCTTCGCAAACGGATTAGTCCCCAGCTACTCCATCTGCAAGGTGCTGCTGCCGTACGGGAAGCTGGGCAATACCTGCCAGGAGTGCCAAGACTTGGACGCGGGGCAACGGCGCAGGGCACGCCTGGTTTGAGGCCAGTCTTCAGAGCATGGTATTTGGGGACTTTGCACTCCCGAGTGTTTTCGACCGATTCCGGCATCCGGTCAAAAAGTCAGGGCGCTTTCTCCAAACCACTTCCTGATCAGGTCATTCAGCGAGCCGTCTTGCTTCATTTCCCCAATGGCGCCATCCAGTTTCTCCCTGAGCCCCACGTCATCCTCACGCACCCCAATTCCCGTACCCTTGTCCAAGAGAATCTCAGTCCCCAAAAAGACGAGCTTGCCTTCGCTCTCGGCCACAATATCCTGGAGATAGGAAATTGATGCGAAGGTCGCATCGGCCTCTCCCTTCATTACCGCTACCACGGCGTCTTCGGCCAACGGGTACTCAAGGAGTAACGCAACCTTGCCATCCAGATAGTCGGCCTGGACCGTGGCAGTCTGCACCGCCACCCGTCCACCGGCGGTGGCGTCCCCGGTGCCGGCCAGGGCTACGAAGACCGACGGCTCCGGCGGGAAGTAGGGTTGAGTAAAGTCGATCAACTCGTCCCGTTCTTCGGTAATGCTCATGCCGGCCATGATGGCGTCGTACTTGTTACCCTGGAGATTGGGAATTATCGTTTCCCAGTCGTTGGTCAGCCACTGGCATTTCAGCTGGGCACGATTGCACAGCTCATTCCCCAGGTCAATTTTAAAGCCTACCAGTTCCCCAGCGTCGTTGAGGTACCCAAAAGGGGGATAGGCCCCCTCGGTACCTATGCGCACCGTTTGCATGCCGGCGCACGAAATCGCCACTGGAATGACCAACAGAAGGAATACAAACAGCCCTCTTGCCTTGTTCATCCTCCAACCTCACTGCCAATCTGTCCGAGCATTTCTGATTCCAGACCGTAGACATCTTACGCCATGGTAGTGGCCCGCCAACAGGTGTAAAAGCGCGTCATCCCTTTTGACGTTGATCAGGCCGCTGCTTCCAAGATATTGGGCTCCCGCAGAGCCTCGTTGCCGGCGGCGGCAAAACGTACCACTGGGTTATCGCAACCCGACCATCAAGCCGCCCACCTGGCCCACTTTATGGCCACCGTTTACAGACGGCACAATGAAAGTGTCGCTCACAACGACGACGCCGGCCGCCACCGCCCACCATCGGCGAACCCAGCGTGCCGGACACATCTGACCCGCCAAGGCCACTGCGGAGCCACTGCTACCACAGCCGCGGGGTGTGGAGGCCGCGGTCCATGGGTTGAAAGTGGCGAAGCTGACTTCCTGCGCTCATCAGCCACCATTCACCTGAATCTCGAGAGATTCTTTCGGGTACCCGAACTCGGCTAAAATTTCGTGGCAAACCTTGATAATGCTTTGCCTATTACCGCCGGTAGGGATAAAAATCCCTGTTTGATCAATCTCCCGCCTGTACTGGCCAGAGGCATCGAAAAACCATTCCGGTTTTTGAGAGACGAACTGACGGAATCCCGCGCCATGCAGCTCTAGCATCAGTCTGCATACTCCGAGTCGCACACCAGTCCAGTTCTTGACTGCTTCATGAATTGGATCCTCACCTGCCTTCTTCACTGTGAAGAACTCGGGTTTACTATGATCTGGACCTGGCTTCTTGGTCCCGTTAGGCACCTGGTTCACCAAAGACCCCGATTTGGCAACAAACTCCTTGATGTCTTTATCGCTGGGGTGAATCTCGTGACTCTCAGCCAGGGTTTTCACGACCTCAAAAAGACCTCGCTCGTCGGTTTCCAAGTCGTTCCACACTTCCGTCAACTTCCGTATTATTTCAGCGCGTCTCTGTTGCCTCTCGCGTAACCCCTTCGCAGCGGTGACCGTGTGTCTGGCGTCCTGCTGCGCTGCCAGGTTATCCCGTGCTAGAAACCGCGTGAAGTTGCTTTCTAACTCTTCAGGGTCACCGCTGACGTCAAAATCCAAGAATGGACGCAGCGCTCCTCCCTTGGGCCGTTTCCAAGGACCCACGTAAAGCCACCACTTGTGCCCGTTGGTCAATGCGGCCAAGCTTGGATTAACCTCTTGGCAGTACCTTTGGAGTTGCCTCTCGTTGTCGTGATTAAGGTCGGCAGCCCACTTCTTAACCTCTATAATCACCCGGCTCACGCTGCCCACCTGTAGGTCGAAATCGGGCCTGTGATTGTTGGAGAGCTTGTGTTGTGGATAAACCTCCGTTACATCGTGGGTATTCCATCCCAGCTGCTGCAGCAGCGGAAGAATTACCACGAACTCGACAGCTTTCTCGTCAAGGTCTCCTAAGACCTCCGATTGGCTTTTTATTTTGTCCAACGTCTCCTGAAATGCTTCTCCCATCGGAATACCTCCGCAGCGCACGGCGCGAACGACTTGACCGGATTATAGGCCCTGCCGACGGCGCTCGCCCCAGTCGGTGGCCTGTTCTTGGACGTAAGCGACCCTGAATAATGTCGTCTCGTCAAATGCCATGCCGGAAATTTGCACGTACATGGACAGTCCGAAGGCGGTGAACCCGAGTGTCGCTTATCTCAACACATTGGCCGGAGCGGCAACGGAACAACTACCTTCCCGCGCGATCGTCAGCACGCACCGAGATCGTGTGGCGAGTGGAAATCCACTACGTCCGAGACTGAAGAATCCCGGCCGTGGCACGCAATCGTCCCTCACTGGCACAATGTAACCATCGCTGACGAACGGCGACGCCGGCCGCCACCGACCAACGGGGCGGCCAGTTTTGAATCAGGATGGGGGACCAAACTTAGGGATTTCAGGACCCGTCGGTTTCCCGCCGGTCTTCGTCGAACGTCAACACGCCCAAGCGTACTGCGGCCATCACCGCTTCAAGGCTCGACCTCACGTCCAGCTTCCGACGCAAGTTAGTCGAGTGGTTCCGCACCGTATGCGGGCTCAGCCCCATCTCAGTCGCAATGTGCGCCACGTCCCAGCCCAGTGCCAGGTAGCGCAGCACCTCGACCTCCCGCGCCGTCAACGGCCCACGGGAACTTCCCTGGCCTGCTTCCCAGCGAAAGGCTCCAGTTGAAGATTCCTCCGCCGCATCGCCGAACAGGTACACCACCAGCAGCCCTGAGTCGCCGACTCCCGACACCACCATTGGCTGCACCTTTAGAAGTTTACGGGCACCTGACGCGCACCGCATCATCACGTCCATCGGCGCCGGCACCATCCCGACCCTAGCGTAGCGCATACACGCGCACCCACCGGCACAGTCCGGCGTCAAACCGCTGTCTCCGAGCCCGGCCATAACTTCATAGCATTTCTGCCCGACAACGCGGCCGGCCGGATAACCGAGCACCGCCCGGGCCCCACCGTTCCAGAACACTATCGTCTGGTCCAGTGACACCGCGAAAGCCCCACACGGGGCCGACGCCAGCCACCCGAACAATCCATCGGGAGTCACGCGAACTACCTCGCCGTTTATTACCGGCAACCCAGGATTTCCCCGCATTGTGGGAAACCTCATCCCATCCACCACAGACGCTACCGGCCTGAATAAAAACTACTATCCGTTCTCAGTTACGTATATGAGCGTTTACTACTAAACCATATCGGAGCCTCTCCCTAGCCTGCAACGTCTTGAGCAACGGTAACGGTCAATTTGACCGTTCCGTGGTGGGCACATCCTGTACTAATTCATACGTAGCGCGACCTTGACGGGATTAGTATTCTGCTACTAGAGTACCTGTAGTTGTAGATCCCACAAATAACCAATCTCCGTCCGCCGACCAAAGCTCATTGAACCGCCGTGTCGCCACTGCGGCCGTCGTGCCAAAGAATTGTCGCGCTGTCTTTGCTTTTGGGATTTAGATCGGCCGTAAAAGGAGCTCGTGAGGCTGTCTCCGGAATGGCTCCCCGGGGTGATCGGCGGTTCCAAATCTGCAAATGGCGTTATAACTCCGCCGGGCAAGCAAGACGTTGTGCAAGCACCTTCCCAATGAAGGGCACCTCGGCCGGTTTTGGTGGTGTTCCCGTCAGATGACGATTGAGAGATCCTCTTACGTTTGACGGAATTCACCACTCTAACCCGACGCCGTCGTCGACGCCTCTGTTTTTGCAAAGCCCTAACAAAAACTCAGAGTTACGGAAGGCAACCAACCTAAAAGGACCCCCTTCATGAATCCCCATTTCCCACCAACCCATACCGGACAACCCACCTCTGAAAAGAGCCTGCACCCCAAGTCGTTCCAGTCCTGGCGCTGGGTTTTTCTGGCCGCCATTCTGCTGGTCGCCGTTACCATCAGCACGTTCTACTTCTCGAGTGCCCAGGCCCAAGGAGACGACGGCGCCATAACGGGCCTCACGCTGACCAGCGACGCGCCCGGCACCCTGACCGTGTCCTGGGACACGGCCAGCCCCACGCCCACCGACTACCGCGTTGACTGGGCCAAGTCCACCGAAGGGTACAAGTCATGGAAGGTCGATGAGGGACATGTCTACCCGACTCCCGACGACACGACCGCCACCATCACGGACCTCAGCCACGACACCGAGTACAAGATCCGCATGCGTGCTCGCTACTACAAAGGCGAACACGAAGGCAAATCCTGGGGCGGCCCATGGGCCGCTGCCACCATCACAGTAGCCGGAGAACCGGCGGAGACGCCCACCCCTGAACCGGTCCAACAACCGGCTAAAGAAGACCCGGTCCAGGAAGAACCGGCCGAGGAAGATACAACTGCGCCAGCAGGAACCATTGAACCCCTCACGGGCACCGACGCCTCCGGACAGCTCCTCCTCACTTGGGGACCCCCCGCAGCGCCCCACGCCGACCCCACTGACTACCACGTCAACTGGGCCAAGAGCTCCGAGGACTACCCAGCCGACACAGCAGAAGCCGGCAACGCCCATCCAACGACGACCACGCATACGCTGGCCGGCCTCGAGTACGACACCGACTACAACATCAGGGTGCGGGCACGTTACACGGACGGCGAGAATGCCAACAGCCCGTGGAACGGACCGTGGACGGAAACCACCGCCCAGGTCAAGCTGCCCTTGCCCGCGGCACCGTTCATCGGAGCAACCGCAGTGACGCCCGATGGGGACGTACTGCTCTCATGGTTCAACATCGAGGAAGACGACTCGATCACCGGGTATCAGATCCTGCGCGGCCCCGACGCCGAGAACCTCGTCGTCATCGAAGACGACACCGGGTCGACTTCAACCAGCTACACCGACCAGACGCCGCCTGCGGGCCAGACCCATACCTACGGCGTGAAGGCCCTTAACTCCGCTGGGCTTAGTTCCCTGTCCAACACGCTCACGGCGACGGTTCCCGCGGCAGAAGAGGAAGAGGAACTGATTACGGCAAGCCATACAGCTGCCGAAAGCACCTTGGTTTCAAACCTAGGACAGGCTAGTTCAGACATTGCCTTTGCAGGCCCAAGGGCAGGCACCACTAACGAAGCAGCCATGCCGTTCACGACGGGCACCAACGCACCCGGCTACCACCTAACCAGTCTGCAGCTATATATGAACAAAAACGCGGGATCCGGCACTCCCACCCCACAGGTCTGTCATTGTTCAGGATCTATAGGCCAGTGAATTGGGAGTTTTTCAGGATCTACCCACCAGATTTTCAGGGTCATTAGGCCACTTTGGGAGCCACATCGGCGATCATTGCCGCACTTTGGAATTGAGGTGCAGCGATGGCATACCGGGAGGTTTCCAGAATGGAAATACCAGAGATCATTCGCCGTTGGCAGGCGGGGGATAGCCAACGCAAGATTGCGTTGGGCACCGGCTTGTCGAGAGATACCATCGCCAAGTACGTGGCGGCAGCCCAAGAGGAGGGCATCGTTCGGGATGGGCTGGTTGCCACCGCGGAGCAGCTGAGCCGGCTGGCGACGATTGGGCAGCCGGGGCCGCGGCAGGCGGTGACGCCCGGGCAGGACCTGCTGGAGCCGTGGGCGGACCAGATTTACCAGTGGCTCACCGGCGACCGGCTGCAGCTGACCCGCATCCGGGAGTTGCTGGCAGCGCGGGGGTGTCCGGTATCGTATCCGTCGTTGCGCCGCTTCGTTCTGAAGCGGAACTGGCGGCGGCGCAGCCAGACCACGGTGCGCATGGAGGACACCGCGCCCGGGGAGGTGGCGGAGATGGACTTCGGCCGGTTGGGCATGATTGTGGACCCAGCGACAGGCCGCCGGCGGGCGGTGTGGGGGCTGATCATCGTGCTGGCTTACTCGCGGCACAGCTTCGTTTGGCCGACCCATGGGCAGACGCTGGAGGACATCATCGCCGGACTGGAAGCGGCGTGGGTCTGCTTCGGCGGGGTGCCCCGCTATCTGGTCATCGACAATTGCCCGCCAGCGGTGGCGGGACCAGACCCGCTGCATCCGCGCTTCACCAGAGGCTTCCTGGAATACTCGCAGTGCCGGGGTTTCATCGCCGATGCGGCGCGGGTGCGGAAACCCAAGGACAAGCCCAAGGTGGAGCGTGGCGTGCAGTACGTCAGGGAGCGCTTCTTCAAGGGCGGCGATTTCCACGGTTTCTGCCCCACCTGAGGGCCGAAGCCCAGCGCTGGTGTCTGGAGGTGGCCGGAATGCGCATCCATGGCACCACTCGCCGGAAGCCCCTGGTGGTTTTCCAGGATGAGGAGCGCCACACCCTGCTGCCCTGGGACGGTGAGCCCTACGAAATCGCCGACTGGCGCAATGCCAAGGTCCATCCCGACCATCACATCCAGTGTCAGCAGGCCCTGTATTCGGTGCCATCGGACCGGTGCCCGCCGCGTCAGCAGGTGGAAATCCGGCTGGGCAGCAAGCTGGTGCACATCTATCACCGGGGCCAGCTGATCAAGACCCACCTCCGCCAGCCCCAGGGCGGACGCTCCACCGATCCCGACGATTACCCCGCCGAGCTTTCCGCCTACACCACCAGAGCGCCGGATCGCATCCAGCGCAGCGCGGCGACACTGGGACCGGCGGTGGGCGAATACGCTGAACGTCTCTTCGACGGCCCCCTGCCCTGGGCCAAGATCCGGCAGGGACACAAGCTGCTGCGTTTGGGCGAGCGTTACACGGCGCAGCGTCTGGACGCCGCCTGTCGTCGGGCCCTGGCCGTGGATCTCATCGACGTGCGCCGATTGGAACGCATCCTGGTGCAGGCCCTGGAACAGGAGGCCATGCCCCAGCTACCCTTGCCCATGCCGCCGGGCCGCTTCGCCCGTCCCGGTAGCGTCTTCGCTTACACCGCATACCGCCGTCAGTCAGCATGAGGAGATTACCCATGACCCGAACCACCGAACTCACCCCGCTGCTCAAGAGCCTCAAGCTGGGCGCTTTGGCCAGCACCCTGCCGGAACGCATCGCCCTGGCCCGTAGGGAGCAGCTGGATTACGCCTCATTCCTGGAAATCATCCTCAGCGACGAGGTCAATCGCCGCGCCCACCGCCGCACCGAACTCCGGCTGCACAATGCCGGCTTCGAGGAGACCTGCCGCCTGGAGGACTTCGACTGGTCGGCGTCAATTACCCTGGACCGCCGCCTGCTGGACGCTGTATTCTCCCTGGAGTTTCTCGACCGGCACGAACACGTCCTACTGGTGGGCCCCGCCGGTGTCGGCAAGAGCTTCTTCGCCCAGGCCCTGGGCTACGCCGCCGTCCGCGCCGGATACTCCGTGCGCTTCAGCCACGCCGACGACTTCTTCAAGGCCCTGACCCAGGCCAGAGTGGACAACTCGGTGGACCGTACCTTCCGGTCTTTCCTCACGCCCGACCTGCTCATCCTCGATGACCTGGGTCTCCATGGCCTGACCGCCCAGCAGTCCGCCGACCTCTACGAACTCATCCTCAATCGACATCGGGCGTCCAGCTTCATCATCACCAGCAACCGGGCCGTGGACGAATGGCTGGGTCTCTTCGATGACCCCATCCTGGGCAACAGCGCGCTGGATCGCCTGGCCAACGCCAGCTACCAGATCGTCATCGAAGGCGCCAGCTACCGGGAACGACTCTCGCCACACCGCGCTCTACTGGCCGCAAAGGGGGTGATTGACCCGCAAACTACAACCTGATAATAGTCAATTCACCGCGCTCCCAGGGTGGCTGGATGTCCGTGAAAATCGCCGGCCTAATGACCATGAAAATTGACAGGTCTCCATACGAGGAGACAACGCAGGTCTTCCCGGTGCCACTGTACTGTCTCCTCTCAACACGTCCACGGCAATAACTGATAGCTGGGCCCTGATCACCTTCACCACGCCCGATGAAGTCGCGTTACAACCCAATACCAAATATTGGCTGCACATCACTGCCACCGGAGGACAAGCCGCAATCCAAGAGACCGCAAGCGACGGCGAAGACGCCGAGTCACAAGAGGATTGGCGCATTGGCGACGTTAGGCTTATCAAGCGAGGTACAGGAGCCTGGATCACGGACCCCGAGAGCGATACCCTGAAAGTGAAGATACTCGGGCACGTCATACCGCCAGAACCTACCGAAAGCACCTTGGTTTCAAACCTGGGACAGGCTAGTTCAGACATTGCCTTTGCAGGCCCAAGGGCAGGCACCACTAACGAAGCAGCCATGCCGTTCACGACGGGCACCAACGCACCCGGCTACCACCTAACCAGTCTGCAGCTATATATGAACAAAAACGCGGGATCCGGCACTCCCACCCCACAGGTCTCCATACGAGGAGACAACGCAGGTCTTCCCGGTGCCACTGTACTGTCTCCTCTCAACACGTCCACGGCAATAACTGATAGCTGGGCCCTGATCACCTTCACCACGCCCGATGAAGTCGCGTTACAACCCAATACCAAATATTGGCTGCACATCACTGCCACCGTTCAGAGATAGCTACCACGCCGAAACTGAGGACAAGCCGCAATCCAAGAGACCGCAAGCGACGGCGAAGACGCCGAGTCACAAGAGGATTGGCGCATTGGCGACGTTAGGCTTATCAAGCGAGGTACAGGAGCCTGGATCACGGACCCCGAGAGCGATACCCTGAAAGTGAAGATACTCGGGCACGTCATACCGCCCACATTAGTGTCAAACATGCGGCAGACTGCTGTTGCTGGAGATGCCCAGGCAGGCTTTGTTTCAGGCAACAATCACGAAACTGCCATGCCGTTCACGACAGGCAGCAACGCATTCGGCTACCACCCAACGAGCATCCAGTTATACCTGAGCAGACTTTCGGGATCTCCCCTCGTCTACATCACCATAAGAGAAGACAACGCCGGCCTCCCCGGCGAGACCAACCTGGCCCGTCTCAACATGTCCACGGCAATCACAGCTGACGCAAACATTCCCCAGCTGATCACGTTCACCACATCCGGTGAAGTCACGCTACAACCCGATACTTTATATTGGCTGCACGTCAACGCCAGCACCAGCAGAGCACCAGCCGGAGTCCAACAGACCGCAAGCGACGACGAAGACACCGAGTCGCAAGCAGATTGGCGGATTGGCGACCATAGGGTCAGTAGGATAGATGGTGGAGCCTGGACCACGCCCACGTCCCGCAACAGCCTGCAAATGAGGATAATCGGGCACGTCATATTGCCCACAATCGTAGATCTATCTGCTGACATCACCACCACCGCACGTTTACCCGTGAATGAAAGTGTGACGGGCCAACATGAACACGGTAATGACGTCGATTGGTTCGCCTTCGCGGCCGAAGCCGACACCAATTACCAATTCACCGCCAATCAGGGCCAGAAGTTTGCCACGCTCAACGTGTTGAGAATCTTCCAAGATGATGGCACGGAACTCAGAAACAGTTTAATAGCGGAAAAGGACAATGCCTACCACGCCGTCGACCGGCTCAACAACATCGCCTTCCGGACAGATACGGCAGGCACCTACTATGTGTCGATAGAGGGTTGGCACGGGGGCGGCTCCAACGTCCCGTACACCCTTGCCATGTTTGACGACGACTACTCCGATGACATAACCACGACGGGCGTCGTCGATGTGGGCGAAAGTTTCCAGAACTACGTGATGCGTACGGGCGCAAACCCAGAGAGTTCAAGAACTGATGACGTAGACTGGATCCGCGTCGCCCTGAAAGCGGACGTGACGTACGAAATCGTTTACGACGTGGCCTGTCTTCATCAAGGTAGAATCGAAGGCATATACGGCCCAGACGGCACCCTGCTCCCTGACACCACCCTTGACTGGCCGCGTAAAACGAAAGGGTGGTGTACCGACCTCACCACCGAATTCACCCCGTCGTCAGACGACGACTACTACATCGCCGTCTCCGCCCAAGGGTCCCATTTCCCGATCGGGTCCGTTAATCCCTTCCAGGGTGTGCAAGGCACCCTGACCATCACCGCCAAATAATTCGGCGATGGGGAACTCCTTCTTGGTGCGTGGCGAGCGCAAAGTCAGCGACTCTCACGGGTGATACCGCGAGAATCGCTGACGTCAGCGGCCTGACAAATCCAGTATTTGATTACCAGTGGCAGCGTGTAGATGAAGGAATCCAACCAGACATCCCAGGGGAGGTTTCGAACACTTACACGCTGACGGACAACGACGTAGGCAAGCGGATACAACTGCAAGTGCAGTTCAACGATGACGAAGGCACCGAAGAGATGAGGACCGGACCCGCCACCTCGGTCATCGGGACCGCGACGCCACGGCTCCTGCTCGGCAACCTTACCAGAAATGTCGTGGGGGCCATAGGCGCAGCCTACACCCAATCGACTGGCTTAGTCACGGGGTCGCATGAGTTCGGCTATGCGATCGAAGACGTCACGGCACATCGGGGTGTGACCGGACCTCTGAGCGACGGCGATGCCGAGATTCGCGTGTATGACTCCACGTCGAACGGCACTCCTACCGAGCGCAAGCCCAACAATCTGATTATGACCGTCAATAATCTCATCAACGTCAACGGCGTAATTGTGGTAACTGTTCACGTTTGAGGGGACGAGTCGGCTTGCAAAGCAAATTCCGTGCTTGGCTGCCCCTCTGTGAGAGGCCTGATGGCCCGTAGATCCCCACAAGTCTGAACAGTTACGAAAGAAGGACTACAACACGCGGAATCGGCCCTCAAGCTGATGCGCGAGAACTCCTACGGAGCCACGAGAACAAAGCTGATGGAAGAGTTCGTTAAGAACTTGCAAAGCTTAAATGAGCAACCTGACCCAACCGATGTCCTCGTTCGTGCAACATACATCCAAGAAGGCGAACGGCTGAACGCCGCCCGCGGTCCAGAATTGGTGTGGGCGGACGGCAGCAACTGGGTAGACGGCGTCTCACACCAATTCCCAGCCATCCCCATTGTCGACCAGACACCTATCAAGTACTACCTCACGTGCGCTCAACGCGAAGCATTGGAACTGGCCACCGGAGCTAATAACTATGCCAAGCTCGTCTGGGGCAACCACCCAAACGCACCAGAATGGAACGCGCGCAACCCGTTCGCTAACGACTGCGGCTCGCAGATGCAAACCAGGTAATGCCAAGAGATCAGTAAGCATTGGACCGCGCACGAAGCCTTCTGCAGCGTTCAATGCAGGAAGGCTATCGTGCCCTGAACTCCTCAGGACTTCGCCGCCGTCCCAGGGACAACGGGATGAAAACAAGGCGCAGCGGCCTCGCAGGCGCCGCCCTGGACATCGCCGGCACACCTGAATATCCATCAGGCGGTCCAACCTGGTGTCCCAACAATGCCCACCGCCCGAGCAGTTCCGACTGAACCTCGACGAACACGCCACCGCAGACTTGGTAGCCCTAGCCTTCCAAAACCCAGGCACACCCGTCGCCATCGTCCGCGAGACCACTGGAACCCACGTGGGCTATGCCCTCACCCAGTTAGACGCTAACCGGTAGCATCGGTTTCAAGCATTTGAACCTCGCCGGCGCGGTTAGTACGGCGGCGTCTGCGCAACAGCAGAGCAACCACGGCGGCGGAGACCCCGACCATGACGACGGCGAGCACGACGGCGATTATCCAAACGTCGGCCAGTCTTTCCCCAGAGGACACTGACACCGCCAAGCGGGCACTGGGAGCATCAACGGCCGGATTTTGACCCGCCGCGTTGTAATCCCAACGCTCGATTTCGCCCAAACCGGCGCCGAAGTCCATGATGGTGCGCAGGTCGGATGCCTTGACCACCAGTTCCATGCTGACGTGCTGGCGTTCATCGCGACGCGATTCATTCCACTGCTCGACGAACCCGCCCTGGGAAACCGCTTGGTCTCGAATTTGTTCGGCCACGTCCATGGGCTGGGCCGCCGACAGCGACAACGATGCGCCCAAGTCGACGTTGGAACGGATACCCAGGGTGAGACGGGCGTCGGGAACGTCGTTGATCGCGGACGGGCCGACGGAGTTCAACTGCCTCCCCGATGGAGATCCCAAGGTTGCCGCGTAGTCCATGAGTTGTGCCAAGTCGGCGGATTTGACGAAGACGACCATGTCCACCACCCTGCTACGATTCTCTTCATATTCCCGTTTTTGACCCACGTAACCACGCAGCGAAGCAACGCGGACGGTTATGGCGTCGGCGGTTGCGGACGGGTCGCCGACCGACAGGTGGAGCACACCGTGGGGAGGGTCGGCCGCGAACCGGGCCGGTAGGCGCAGGTTGACGGTGATGAGGGAAGTCGCGACGCGATTGGACAGGTTACGTTGGGTGGCTTCGACATACTCGATGTCGGAGCGGACCTCAGCAATGCGTTGCTCGATCTGGATGATCTCCTCGACAGTGGGGGCGTTTTCCAGCAATGTGACCAGGCGTGCCTCCTGGGCGTGCCAGGCGGACAGGCGTGCCTCGTTGTCGATGAGCCGTTCCGTAACGTCGGTGGAGGACACTCCCTCATCGGTGACCCGGCCCAGGCCACGAAGAGTGTCCAGAACATTGTCCAAGTGGTCGGCAGGCACGCGAAGTTGGACGGAAGCGGAGCGGTAGCCGGCTTCACCGTATATCTCAGCCGATTCGACCCATCCTCCCCGTTGGGCAGCTATCGTTTCAACATGGCGAACCGCAGCGTCGATGTCGTCTACTTCAAGGCCGACCCAGGATTCCACGATGAGTTGGCGGGCGGACTGGTTCAGCGAGGAGTCGGACACCGAGGCTCCTTCCAGTTCCCCAGAGATGGGCACGGCTTCCCCAGAGATGGGCACGGCCTTTGGCTGAGCGGCCACGGCCGTTGGCGCAGCGGTAGCGTACGGGGCCCTGGTGGCCGCCGGCGCAGATTCCCGGACCTCCCGATCGTCGCTGGGACCAGGGGCGCCTGCTGGCCCTTTAGCGCCTGCCGACCCTTGACCGAGTAGGCGCCCCTGGCCACTGGCAGACTGATCGCTGGAGAAACTGTCCGCCGTGGTTTCAGCCCACTGAGGGTCAGGTGCTTCAGCCGCGGACCCTCCGCAGCTAAGGGCCATCACCATCAGCCCGACTATCAGTACGACGACCGGCGAACCCCTACGGATATTGTGAGTTGTCATGGCGTTGTTCTCCGTTGGTTTGCCCTATGGTACGTAACCGGGCGACGACCGGTTCTCTCAAATGCGCTGTTGGAGTGGCGCAATCCAACTATAGTCGGGGTGTAGCTCAGTGGCTAGCACGCAACGTTCGGGACCTGGAGGTCGGTGGTTCTAATCCACCCCCACCTGACGGTGCACGGCCCTTGAAGACGTCGCAGACCAACGAAGACACCAGCCCCCGCCACTACCGGCGTTCAACAGGCCCCTGGGACGCTCTCCAGTACCAAAGGGCAGGAAACAGCACTCCAAGGGCTCTAAAACGCACCCAAGGCTGTCTCCGGCGGAAACTCAGCCCTCCTCTGCGACGCCAGCCGCCACCGACCAACGGGGCGGTCGATTTTTTGTTACGAGTTCCCGACCATCACAACCTTCGTGGTCGCCGCTTTTCAATGAACCACGTAGAAGGCCCTCGAACGCTGCAACACGTACTCAGGTCATTTTGCGCGTAATAGCGCGGCAGGGCTGCCCAGACGCAGGAATTCAAGGCGTTCCAAAAGACGGGGCTGCCGGATTTCCGGCGACAATTCGATTGCAACCAATGTGTGGAGACTCCGGCCGCAGGCCGGACAGGAGAAAATGATAATAGGACTTAAGCGAGAGTCACAGGAACTGGAACGCCGCTATTACGGGTGCGTTCTGGAAAGTCTGCCAGACCACGTGGATCCAGACGACTTGCGGAACTGGGACGACCAGGCGTGCAGAGAGGCGGAATACGCCTGCGAAGAGTACGCCCGCACCTGGAACGACGCGACCGACCACGAAGGCGACACCATCCGGAAGCGGATGGGCTTGCCAGCGAACCAGCCGCCGGAAGACGAAATCTTGCTGAGCCAGTTGTCGTGGGAAAGCGCCAAACGGATTGACGACGCCTGGGTCGACATGGATCGAGTCGACATCCGGAACTTGAAGCGGATGCTGGAAGTCAGCAGAAACACGCAACGACGTGTTGTCGCCTCCACGGCGACCGGTCGCTGAGTGCCGGACCTGAATGCCGGCTAGAGCCAAGGCAAAACCGCGCGTAGGGGTTAGACGGAGCCAGCCGCCCCGTTGGTCGGGGCGGCTGGCTCCGTCTGGCATCCATGCGCTGGATACCCCCTGTCCTCAGACCATGGCAGACAGCCAGCCCACCACCGCATGCTACAATCCCAGTACATCATCGCCCCCGAACCGGGACGACCAGAAGGAGGCGAAACTCGATGCAAAGTCCAACGCGCCTCAACGCTCACGCCAAAGCTAAGCTACCGAGCGCCGACCTCGGTGCCATAACGCTGCAGCTGGAAGAACTGAAACAAGTAGGCCCAGAATGGGATGGCCCCGGCACCATCACGCCAGGGCCTGACGTCATCGACCGCACCGCCGCCTGGCTCACTGAACATTGGCGCGCAGAGCTAGGTACACCCGACATCTGCCCTACCGCCGACGGTGGCGTCAGCATCAGTTGGGAATGGGGCACCATAGAGCACAGCATCGACGTGCGCTCCGACGGCGCCAACATGGAATGGTGCCAGTACAACCCTCGTACCCTGCAAACAGTTGAGACTGAGCTGCCGATGGACAGGCAGGGATGGGACACCATACTGGCCGGCCTCAACAAACCGGCGGTATGACGACCGAATCGGAGACACCACCACCAATAGGCCAGGACCGGATCCTGCTCCGGCAAGCCAACCCTCTGGTAGTAAAGAACGGCAAGGCCCAGAAGGGACTCTTCCGCATCGACACGGAAACCGGCGAACGCGCAATTTCAGTAGAATTAGCCAGCCCCGAGTACTCGGCCCAGGACGCCTACGAACGGCACCACGGTGGACACCTGCCAACCATCGGAACCGTCGGCATCTCGATGGACGAGATAAACCGACTGAACCTCTAGGCCAGGCCTGACCCACTGCCCGGCAACCGGCACCACTGGCTGTTGGTACTCCCCGAAGGGGCCAGCAACAGCAGCGCCCAAAACCCGCTCAAGACCTTCACTGCCAGCCGCGGCTGGCTATACGCGCCACCGGGAACTCCGCCACTACGGTAGCCATCGCCAACGTCCCTACGCCCAGAACGCTCGGATGGAGCACGACGCGGCGCTCCAGCAGTTGACCACCAGCAGCGAGATCCTGTCAGGAGTTCACCGCCGTCTCCTGGACAACGGGCTGAAACCAAGACGTGTTTACATTCAGCTTCCGATGGGTGATGCCAGCAGGCCGTAACCCAACATCCGGCGCCAGAGCACCAACGCAGCTGGCCCAGCAATACCTCCATCCCGCCGCCAAACGCGAGGTGGTAACATACGCTCTGACAGCCGCAGGAGTTCCCAGGTGACCACCACTTCTATCCAAGAACAAATCGACGAGCTCTTCGCCGACGCTCGCAGGATGCACTCCCAAGCGGTCGAACGCCTTGAACAGGGCGACATCCGCGACGCCGCAGAAAAGGCCTGGTGTGCTACCAAACGCGCCACTGACGCCCTGCTACTAGCCCGCACCAGCGAGCCGCCCGGACCTACTGGTCTCACCAGCGACGGCCTCGACGACCTGGTTTCTTCAGATCCAGCCACGGCATCGCTACAGGGCCGCTACTACAGCCGCCTCAGCCAACTGCACGGCGCTTGTTTCTACACTGGCGCATGCAACCAGCACACCGAACGCCGCATCAGGGAAACCGCCGATTACATTGCCGATGCAGAAACGCTCGCCGCCGGGTAAGCGTCCGAAGACACTCTAACCGGCTGGTCGAACTTCACCGAGACACGCAGTCGTCTGCTCGGCATCACATCCGACGGCCCACAAAACCACGCCCAACCACCATGCAGAACTGCCGGCCCGGTTCTCCCTCAGCCGACCAGATGCCGCCTTCAGCTTCCCATGAGTGTAAGCACGCCCTAAGGCGCAGCGGGCCGTGCCGTTCATCACCCGCCTGATGGTGTACAGCCCTTCTCAATCATCACGATTGATCGTGTCAGCCACCGCCCAAGTCGTCCCTAATTCGGCGTACCGCAGATTACCGATTTCGGACTGAAGTCGCCTACTTGAACAACCCTACTTCTGACGGAGCCCGTCAAACCCATCCTACAGCCACCCCGCACCGATAGACAACGAAACGCGACCGTGTCGCCAAAGGAGAAATACGACTATTAAAGAACCGACACCAATCCAAGCACAGGAACTCATCGCCGTTGTCCTCAAGTCGGCCACCGACGCGCTCGCACTCTACAACGAGCAGACGGAGCCGGGCTCCGTCAAACACCAAGAGGCGGACAACTTCCCGCTCCAAGCCTTGACAGCGCTGAAGCACCACTACCGGCAGACTCCGCATTCCTCTCACGAGATCATGGAATCCCTCGACCACCTGCTGGACCTGATGGGCGAACAACAAGAGGACATCCAGACCGTCGAGGCACGGGAAATACGCAGATCCGACAACTCGCGACCAGTCATTGGGCCCAACGACAAGGTGCTGATCTACACCGACGGCTCATGTCTCGGCAACCCCGGCAACGGCGGCTACGCCGCACTTGTGCTCGTGAACGACGCCCCGCTTGAGGACATCGTCGGCCATGAGCCCGACACGACCAACAACCGGATGGAACTCAGAGCAGTGCTGGCTGGACTCCAGTTCATCAACGGACAGGTCAGACCTGAGCACGAAGTGATGGTGGTGTCGGACTCAAAGTACTGCGTGGACGCCTTCAACCAGGGCTGGATCAAGAACTGGCAAAAGAACGGCTGGAGAACCGCCGGCCGGAAACCGGTCGCCAACCAAGACCTCTGGCACGAAATCGTCCAACTCACGGAAGAAATGCCCTTCATCACGTTCGCGTGGGTGAAGGGACACAGCAACAACCAGTGGAATAATCACGTAGACGCAATGGCGGTACAGCAGGCAGAATTGTTGTGAAGACCTCCTACTGGTGCCGCTACGCCAATGACTGGATCGCAATCAGGGGCACCTGGGCACTCGCCGTAACCCAAGCGGAACACGACGCCCTCGCAAGAGAATTGCGAAACTCAACCGCTGGCACAATCAACCTGTCACTGACTGACGACACCGGCCGCCACCGACCAACGGGGCGGTCGACTTTTTGCAGGGAGCCTATCAGGGCTCCGCCGCCGTCTCCGGGACAGCGGGCTGAAACCAGGGGGTAGCAGCCGTGCCATTCACGACCCAGAACTGTACCCAGGTCACGACCCCGAAGGGTACAGACTGCGTACGTGGGTCCATGACAACATGGGGAATCACGAGGAAGCCGAACGGGACCGGCAATTAGCCAAATGATGGGTCATACAGGTGACGTAGGTCCCAAGCGATGGTCGGGCAACGGTTTAGCAATAGCAGGCCAATTCCTGGCGCTGCACAGCCCAAAGACGAAGAACAGGTCAGACCGGCAGAAACCTAGTTCTGCCATTCGTCCTCCCTGAACTCGGTCCACTTGGCGAACGCCGGGAAGGGCAAAGGCAGAACGCCGTCTGGGTCATTCAGCCGGAACGCAATCCGATCCGTGTCGAAGATGTTCCTCACCGAAACGGAGACACCCGTCACGTCGATACAGGCGACGCACTCGGTGGGAAACTGCTGCCGTGTCCGTGGAGCTACCGGATAAAGCGTCACCACTTGCCCAGAGCCGGCACGCTCAACGCGGTAGTCGTCGGCAACGATCTCCCATTCGTTCAGAGCGTGACCTCCCTCGGAATACTGAGCCCACACGGACAGTGGTCCGAAGAAATCCAGGATCACACCCTTCCTTGGCTGGACTTTGTACAAAAGTTAGATACGTGGCGGAATCGGCGCACTTCGTGCTGTGGCTGGCCTACTGAAATATTCCACTGTCGGGGTTGAAACCTCGGCTTTGTACAATCAAGCGGCATAGGCTAGCGTGTCGAGCATCCTGTGGTACAAGAGGCGCGGGACTTTTATCGATTCGTGCTCGCGCTCGGACGGCATAAAAGTTCCCTGCTGCACCCAGAGGTGTCGTCTGACCAGGGCGATGGCGTCGGCGAAGGAAGGGCTGGTTTTGTCATACCACGCCGCGGTGCGCGGCGCCATGCCGCCACGCTGTTCGATCAGGATATCCGCTGCCAGCGTCACCACGCTGAACAGGCCAAAGAGCGCGGGGGTGGTTCGGGCGATGGCTCGTTCCGACCACTGGCGCTGGGTTTCCACGCCCAGGTGAGCCCGCAGCTCCTCAAAGGTCACCTCGACCTGCCAGCGCAGCAGATACCACTGCAGTATCCGCAGGGGTTCCGCCTCGGTGTCGGTGCATAGCAAAGCATAGGGCCCGCGGCGCTCCTCCAGGTATCTGATGACGACCCAACGTATGGGAAGGCGCGGCGGCCCGCCGTGGTACCACAGCGCTACGCCCGAAGCGAGCTCGACCCTGGCGGTACTGCCGTCGGAACCGGTGGCGCGGTAGGGGGTCCATGCGGTAGGGAATCCATTGTGTAGCGGGATCGTCCAGCACCGCCGTGGGACTGGGCAATCGCGCGCCGACCACCCGGGGCCGCCCGATCTGGCCGGGCCGCCGCGGTGGCGCGGGCTGGTACCGGGACGCGTCCTTGCGCAGTTTGGTGACGACGACAATCGGCTTTGACATACTCTGGCAATGCCGCAGGAACTCGCGCTTGGCGTAGCCGCCATCGGCCACCACCACCAGGTCCCGGTCCGGCAGCCACCGGCGCAGGCAGACCAGCATCTGCTGGGCGTAGTCGGTGAACGTCTGGTGCCGGCGACCTTTGCGCCGGTCGTAGCGGGCCGACACCACCAGCGCGGTCAAAAACGGCAGCGCCCAGTGTCGACCCGCCCACCCGATACGCGTCAGCAACATCAGGCTCACCCATTGCAATCCGGGGGTCATCACCACCTGGTCGTCCTTGGACCGCACCGGATCCCGATACCGCCCCTTGGCCGCAATCTTCCGGCCCCAGCGTCGTTCCACCGTCTCGTCAATGCCGAACACCAACGGCTCGGTGGATGAACCAAGGCGCCCGGCCACCAGCAGCAACAGCACCCGGCTCAGTTGCAGCGGCGACCATCGGGCACGGTTGAGCACGTGGTGATAGATGGCGAAGTCGCCGTGCTGCCCAATCCCCAGGATGTTGAGGGCGGAGGACACGGTGCGTTTGCCGGGAGACAGGATCGCTCCCATGGCCAGGAGTTGGGCTTTGCGCCAGGTCCTGGGGTCAAACAGGTGCTCAAAGGGCAGCAGCAGGGTTACTATGACTGCGGGCAGGGTAGGCATACTCGACCTCTTTTGGTGATTTGGTCGATCTTACCCTGTTCTTATAATTTATCTAGCTTTTGTACAAAGTCGAGGGTTGAAACCCGACAGCTGAAAACCCCCAGCCGCAATTTACGCTCAACTCACCGACGTCCTCGCCTACACCACCCAAATGTACAAAGTCCAGCTTGGGTTCCCGTCAACGTGGGGCTCAAACTGTCGAAACGAGCGATCCGCCAACTCAGCCTTCACGGCGGCAACCTCCGAGGCGGTCAACGGGTCTGAAGAGACCAACTCAGCGCACGCCACACCCACAATGAGCAGCAGGCCGAAAACTGACACGGCGCCACCAGCCCTCAGTGCCGTAACGGCGCCACGAATACTCGGGATGAACCAAGGCCGCAGCATATTCGTCTCACGGCAGGCTAGAACGAACGGAGCAGGCTCGTGACGAACTCAAGCACCAACTGCCCTTCGCTTCAGTCGTACAACGGTCTCGACCAAGGCCGTCCCAACAGTCGCCAGCAACACCACACCGATAGTGAACGGCGCGGTCATCATGGCGGTCAGCGCCCACGCCTCGGGCTGCACGCTGGCAACCACCAGGTTGAAGATAAGGATCACCGCGACGAACGCAGCCAGAATCGCCAAGAAGCCGACTCCGCCCAGACCTACCCTCACCGTCCAACGATAGTTGTTCATCATTCCTCCAGTCCGCAGGGAGCGTGAGAAGTCCCCACTGGCGAGCAGTCTAGCAGTCGCACACCATATCTACGACACGGCAACGAGCGCGGATTTCGTGGCATTTCGCTACGCAGCTATCCAAGGATGATGGATGATGGTCGTACGGGCTGAATAGGACGACGGAACAAACAGCCGAAAGGCACACCATAGCCCCACCGACGAAAGGTTGCTAGGTACCCGACAATACGTCTGACCTCGAAACCACTGACAGCCAGCCCTTGCGACCCCGCCAATCGCCTACATAGACTGAGACTACCGCATCAGGGCAATCCAGCCACCAGGAGCCGACCAGTGGCCCAGCGCCGCGAACATCCCTACATCTGGGCCACCTGGCTGCCCAGGCTGCTGACCGGCGAGAACTCGTGCGAATGGGCCGTCTGGTTCAAGGCACATTACCAGGACTGGACCAAGGTCCCATCGGACTTCAACCAAGCCCAGTGGCTGCTGAACCACACTGAGCTCCTCAACAAGCGAATAGCAGAATGGGAACTCAGCCACTACAGCGTGGCCATCGAGGGGCAGAGCAGCTTCCAGCTTCGTGGCAGGTCAGCAACGCTGGCGGGCCAGCCCGACCTGATCACGCAGCGGGACGGCCAAGCGGTCATCGTCGACGTGAAGACCGGGGAGGACAGCGCCAGTCACGTCGTCCAGGTGATGATTTACCTGTACGCCATCCCGAGAGCGCTGGAGCGTTACCGGACTCTCAAACTCAGGGGGCAGGCCACCTACTTGGACCACACGGTCCGCATACCGGCGGAAGCTGTGGACGACCAGTTCATACAGAACCTGGGAGCATTGATCCGCCGACTGGCGGCCGACAAGCCGCCCGCCCGAGTGCCGAGCAGACCGGAATGTCGGTTCTGTGACATCAGCGCCGAGGACTGCCCTGATCGCGTGGACGAGGAGCGACAGCCAGAAAAGGTGACGACCGAAGACTTCTAAACGGGCGACCGATTCCAGGGGACCCGCCCAACAAAAGAGTTTGCGTGCACCGGTGACCACGACGATAATACGCCTCCTACGGGAGGCCACCATGTTCCAACGGATCAACACGGACGAGCTCAACGGCAGACAAAAGGAGATCTACAACTTCCAAAAGTCCGCTGCCCTGCTGGCCGACTACGGTTTCAACTGCATCAAACTCGCCGACGACTGGAACGGCGCCGATTTTCTAGCCCACCACTTCGACGGTACGACCACACTCAAGGTCCAGCTGAAAGCCCGTCTCACCATCGACCGGAAGTACGTGGGTCAGGACCTGTGGATGAACTTCCCATGCAGAGGCACATGGTACTTGGTGCCCCATGACAAACTCGTCGAGTTAGCCGGACAAACCACTAATTGGCTGAACACGTCGTCTTGGCAGGACACCGGGCTGTACTCCTCCACCAACCCTTCACCCACGCTGCTCGAACAGCTCCGACCCTATGCCATTGAAGGGCAACAGAAGTCGGCGGTCACACCCACAAGGCGGTCTGACGAAGTACCCGTACCCTCGGCACAAGCCAGAAACCCAACCAGGAGAAGGGATGAGCCACCCCGCAATAGCTCAAGCCATTGGCGGCATCCCAATCTAACCGAAGCCGAACACGCACTGACTCGAGCCGGCTATATGTGCTCCCCACCACCGACGGAATCGAGAGGTAACTATCTCACGGCACGACATAGAGATGGAACCACAACCATCACCGTGAGATGCCCCGGCAGGCTGGACATTCGAAAAGACCAGATCGGAACGAATCTGTACATAGCTTTTCCCGACCAGGACGGCATATGGTATCTCGTCCAGCATGACGAATTGGTCCGCTTGGCTGAGATCAAAACACCCTGGATGAGGACAGAGGCATGGCGTGTGGTCGGCTGGTACAGCTCAGCAAATCCATCGCGCCGAATGCGCTCAGCGCTACGCTCATTCGCTCTCAACGCAACGTGAGCGAACCTGCGACGAAAATGTCGCCGACTGACGGCGGCGCCGGCCACCACCGACCAACGGGGCGGCCGGCTTTTTGGTAGGGAGTGTGTCAGGGCTTCTGCGCCGTCAGCGGGACAACTGGCTACAACCAGTACGCAACGGCCGTGCTGCCGGTGCCGTTCATCACCCACGGCGAAGTGAATAGACCGTAAACATCTCCAACGGCAGCGCCGGACCACCGACGCTACCCGCGCCCCGACGTACGGCAACCACGAAACGCGCGATGACGCGGTGTATGCTGGAATAATCAAGCTGGAGGAGAATCGGCGGCGGGCACGGAGCGTGGAAATATGAAAACGCAAGTTCATTCAGACATCCTCGACGTTTTGAAAAAGCAGGTACTGCCCTACGTCATCAGGATCCAGGATTTCGATACACCCTGGCCAGCCCACCTCTGGATCAACGGATGTTGCCAACACCAAAAGGGAGTCGCCATGTTCAACATCGGCGACCGCGGATTCTTGACCGCCGAATACTTTGGCTATGACCGCCTCGGAAGTTTTGGTTTCTCACTTGGAATTGACGTTGCCAAGTTGATCATGTCAGACACCCAAGCCGAAATTACCACCCCGTTCGTGGGTCCGAATCAGAAAACCAGAACGCTGTACGGTCCTGCGATGCCGGACATAGAATCTTACAAGTGTGAGATTGACGGCTGGATAGGTGAATCAAGCGACACCAAAATGCAGGCCGCTCGCATGACGCTGCTAGATTTGCCAGAATTAAACTTGCCCCGTACTGGATCGTATGTCCCAGACGAAGACAGTGATTTCTTCATGATGAGAGGCATTACAACCAGAAACGCAGTGCTGAAGCTGGAAGCCGGGGACTGGAGTATCCAACTAGTAGAATCTAATTCGAACTTGATACCAGAAACAGGACGACTGTACCATGCCACGCTGACGAAACAAGATGGCTCACCGTTCGCACTAGGCGACGGACAAATTTTGGATGCCCTGGACTATTTCCTGTCTTTCCAAACCGGAAAGTGGGTCACATTCTCAACGATTGTGTGTGAGCCGGTCAGTCCCAACCATTGGGTAGTAGAACGCGCGCGTATAGGCAAACTCACATCAACCGCCACGCGGCCTCATCAACGCGGCTCCACCGCTACGGACTGTCGGACATGGCCAAAGCTATTCAAAGAGTTTTGGACTCAGTACACCGACCCAGACAGCCACGAACATGTAAGACATGCTGTGTACGGTTATGTAGAAGCAAATCGGATTTTGTACGACGGTTGCATCGGTCAAGCTTTGGTCGCGGCGCAGTCAACCCTGCAAGCACTCACTCGTTGGTGCAACGGTTTAAAAACCAGCTACCAATTGATCGAAAACAGCAATGACAACCAGCCTTCATGGCGGGAACTCCTGATCAAGGCAGTGCAAAAGGCAGAACTGGGGAAAGACGATAATGTGATCATCGACGAAGAGGCGCTGCGAGACATGATTAAAACGACCGCACGCTGGCGGAATAACATTGACCACGGCAGAGGAGGAAATATCGAAGGGCACGGCCAAAGCGTCGTAGACTACCAAATGCACCACCATAATCTGGCCCGATTGCTCATACTGGCCAAGCTCGGCAACCGCAACCGGGACGCTAGAGGTTATCCGACGGGCCCCAAATTCATTGAGCGGCCAGCACTCGATCACTGCCATGACCTACCGTGAACCTCTTCCCGAAAATTGCCCGCCCGACGAAGCCGAGGAAATTGACGTACCGCGCGTGGTATACCGTCTGGTGCGGAACAATCCACCCACCGATGACGACTTCCAGTCCCAGCGAGCCGAAAGACCGGACCGGATCTTCCGCGACGTCACCGAATGCCAAGCCCGTGGTCTGTCGGTCTTCGCCAACCGTACCGTTGCCGAACAGCTGTCAACGATGGGAAGCCTACAAGGGACAGCAATCTGTCGGGTCACCCTGACACCGGGAGCAGGCCGCATCCAAGCAACCGGCCGACGATCCCACCACACCTGGTGGCCGCTGGCCGACTACGACATCCTCGAACAATGCCAAGTGGTGACGTCATGAAAACCGTCAAGATTACCGAAATCCTCGATTACTACGACGGCATCCTGGCGTTCGCCGCCCAGGACCCCATCGGCGGCCACTACGTGGGCTCAATCATCGAAAGAACCAGCGAACACGACCGCTACCTGGTCGCCGCCGCCAGACCGGAACGTCTCAACGACCTGCGAAACGGAAAGGTTGACCTGCGCGCGCTGCTGCTGGAAGCTCCCGACGGCGAATGGTACGTCACCATACCGGAAGGCACGATGGACGACCCGCTGACACTGCTATCTCAGTCAACGCCATTGGCCGAGTCCGACTACCTTCCCAGCGACGGATACTTCTTGGGACCCGAGGAGCCGCCTGACGAGTCGGAACTCCAGCGCGTGCTGGAACACGGCAAAGCCGTTGCCCTCATCGGCCTTGTTGAGCACTTCGACCGCAGCGCCGGCCGATGGGGTCTACTCACCGAGCACGGTATTAAAACCGGCAAAACCACCCCAAGGGGCCCCGGCTTGATCGGGTTGCAGGTCGGTAAACGCTACCGCTTCCAGTGCACGGAAGTTACCGAACTGGACCCACTCTGGCGAGATCGGAAGACGCTGTATCTACGAAGGATCGAAACTGCCTGAACTGACGGATGCACCAGACACAGGCCATGGATTAATCGCTCCGTCGAATCGGAGATGATGGCTATGCAAACCCCCGCTAATAAGGTTCAGACTGCGGTGGAAAAGGCCGCCGCTACCTACGATGAGTGGTTCGCCAGCGGTGATCTGTCATGGCTCGAATCCAAGACCCGGGGCGCGTTGATCGACCCAATCCTCCGTGCACTAGGCTGGGACACCGCGAACCGCGAAGTGTGCTACCCGGAATGGCGCTTCAAAAACAACCTGCGAGTTGACTACGCCCTATTCCCTCGCAGCACCGCGCAAGATTTTGCGGCCGGCATGGCTGTTCCCGCGATCATCATTGAGGCCAAACCGGTCTACAGAATCGACACCGGACAACGCAGGGAGCACGGCCAAGCGATTTGGAAAGAAGACATCGACCAACTTCAAAAGTACGTGGACGCGGAACCTAGAATGAACGAGGGCCTCGCCGTCTTCACGAACGGCCGCGTATGGCTGTCGTACCTTCTCGGAGACGGACGCCGCCTACGTGACATCGCCCCCCGTGTGGCAGACATCGAACGGTTTGATGCGGTCTATAACGCCAAAACGCTTCACGAGACTATGGGACGTCAGCATTGGTGACGTGCGCTGCCGCTGCCGTTCACAGCGAAAATGCCAGCAGTCCGCTCGATACGCCGGCCCAGATTGACGACGACTGGCGGCAGCTGGGACTCATCCGCGGATGGCACAATGGGAACGTCGCTGACCCACGAAGACACCAGCCGCCGCTGCCTGCGTCCAAAAGGCCCATAGGACGCCCTCAGGTACCAAAAGGGCAGGAAGTACCCCAGCCACCCTCAAACGAACTGGGTGGCTGTCTCAGACGGAAATTCAGCCCTTCTACAGTGCCTGAGCCGCCACTAACCGACGGCAGGGCAAAAACGACCCTCGATGGGCGGCTCAACCGAGCCGCCCTTTTTGCTGCCCTAACAGGACGGCACAGCAGGCCAAACAGCCCGCCAGAGCACGTTGCTGGCCAGCTTTGCACACCAGGCTTCGTGACCCAATCCGCCATCCAGCGTAAACGGCTGACGTAGCCCGGGCACAGGCCAACGACTCACTAACCGCGATTTCAAGAAAAATCCACGATCAACGAAGCGCCCCAAGAGCTGAACTCCTAGGGCGCTTTTTGCTTAGCAACGACACCCACTCGGAGGTCAATACAATCCCGAACGCCTAGCAGCCCAAAAGGCGGGTAAATCCATTTAGGCAACGAAAACGAGCAATGGCTGACAACCCACTAAATGCCGTGAACCGCGGCGTGTACATCAGCGACAACCTGCCGTTCCTGCAAAGCCTGAACGACGAGTGCGTCGACCTCGTCTGCATCGACCCGCCGTTCGCCAACTACGAGACCTTCGGTCAGAAGAACAGCCAGTCGCGCGGCAACACCAAGTTCGAACTTGAGAAGATCGTGACACTGGCCAATCAACTACTAAAGCACGTGACAGACAATGAGTAAAAATATCCTCCTTATTGAGCCAAGGTACCCGAACAAATACCCGCCCCTAGGATTAATGAAAATCGCTGCATACCATGGCCCTCTCGGACGAAACGACAGGGTCAAGTTTGTCAAAGGAAACGACCCTGAAGTAATGCACACACCGTGGGACCGGATCTACGTAACCACTCTGTTCAGTTTTGAGTGGAAGCGTACCGCCGACGCCGTCGACTTCGCCATCCAGGCCGCCGGGGGACAGAAAGAACGCGTATTCGTGGGCGGCATTGCCGCCTCATTGATGCACGACCAGTTCCTCAGCGAGCCGCAATGGGCGGGCGTCAGATTCATCAAAGGACTGCTCGACGAGCCCCCCGCGTCGGCCTTACAATTGTCGGCCGAAGAGTTCGAATTCGGTGCTGACGACACCCTCGGGACACCCATTGAAGAACTGGTGCCCGACTACTCGATTCTTGACCACGTCGACTATCTTTACCCGGTGCACGATGCGTACTTCGGTTATGCGTCTCGCGGTTGCGTGCGCAAGTGCTCGTTCTGCGGCGTCCCCCAGCTGGAGGGCGCACAGCGCGACATGCCGCCACTGACCAATTTGATCAAGGGGGTCAACGCCCAGCACGGCGAGAAGAAAGACCTAGTCCTGATGGACAACAACATCACCGCTGCACCTAAGTACCAAGAGGTAATCGCCGAGATCGTCGACTTGGGCTTCGAGGCCGGAGCCACCATGCTGCGTGACGGCAAACGCCGCGTGAAACGCCGGCTGGACTTCAACCAAGGCGTGGACGCCAGAATCCTGTCGAAGTCCCCGATGTTCTTGCGGGAGATGAGCCGGACCTGCATCAGCCCCCTGCGAATAGCCTTCGACCATATCGGCGTCCGGAAGCAATACGAAACTGCCATCAGGATGGCCGCAGAAAACCAGATTCTCTCCCTCTCGAATTATATGCTTTATAACTTCGTTGACACGCCGGCGGACCTGTACCAGAGGATGGCACTTAACATCACGCTCAACCGAGAGCTAGGCATCAGGATCTGGTCATTTCCAATGAGATACCAACCGGTCAATCTCAAGGACCGCTCCCATGTCGGCAAGAACTGGAACCGCTACCACCTCCGGTCATTCCAGATAATGCTGCAAGCCACCCACGGCGTAATCAGAGGGAACCCCGAATTCTTCATGCGGGCCTACGGACAGAACCAAGAGGAATTCGAACGCCTACTCAGCTTGCCGCACGCGTTCCTGTTCAACCGGGACCACTTCGAGTTCGGAGACGGCCGAGGGCACCGGGAAGAATACGAAGCCCTCCGAAGACGTTTGACCGAGAGCCAAGAACGGGAACTGGTCGCGTTATTGTCAGGCCCAACCAGCACGAAAAGCTTGGGCGAAAAACGGTTCACCGAAATGGCCAACGACCACTCGCTCGATCCTGTTATCCGAGAAGTGATGCGTTTTCACGCCATGGGCACGAAATACGACACTGCCCAAGACAATGAGTCCCAGCAGGCAGCACTCGGGTCAGCCGTGGACCACACGACGCTAGGCGCCGATGAGATCGTTGAAGACGCTGGTTTGTTCGACCACGAGCAAGCCTTCGAAAAGAACGAAAAGGTAATCGACTTGATGGCGAGGTGATTAAATTGCGTACCACCGCCGTACCCCACTTGGCCATCGGCTCGTCAATCCTAGGTCTTGTCACTGGCGGGATGTACGACAACCCACTGGCCATCTACCGGGAATACATCCAGAATGCGGTAGACGCGCTGGCGCGGGACCAGAAAAAGTCCCCAGGCAAGATAGAGGTAACTCTGGACCCGCAAGAGCGAACGGCGCGCATCCGTGACAACGGGCCAGGTCTATCACACAAACAATCCCTGAAAGAACTCCTCCCAATTGGACGTAGCAACAAGTGCATCGGAACCGACCGAGGGTTTCGAGGAATCGGACGTTTATCTGGTCTGGCTTTTGCTTCAACGGTCACGTTTCGAACGCGCCGGCGGCGGGGAGACCCTGTGACTCGCGTGGTGTGGACGGGAATGGGTTCCACAGCCCAATCCGAATGGCCGGCTCACGCTGAGGAGGCGTTGCAGAATTGCGTGACGGTGGAAACCGAACCGGGTGAAACTTATCCCGACCAATTCTTCGAAGCAGAGGTAAGCGGCATCAGTCGCCACGCGGCTGGGACGTTGCTCAACGAGGACGCGGTGCGCTCATACATCAGCGAGGTCTGCCCCGTCCCGATGTCGCCCTCATTCCCGTTCACCCCAAAAGTTGACGAACTTTTCGACTATGACCAACTCCTCACCTCGCAAATAGTCACTGTCAACGACGACCCCCAACCTGTCCACCGACAGTACGGACCATCAATAAAGTTCAGCGACAGTAGAACCGACGACTATAAGGAGTTCGAGGAATTTCGCATCCCATCCTTGGACGGCACAGGCAAAGCCGCTGCGGTCTGGGTAGCTCATTCCTCGTACACCGGAGCCATACCCAAATCAGCCTCAGTACGCGGCATCCGCGCTAGGTTCGGTAACATCCAAATCGGGGACGAGTCGGTCTTTGACCACCTGTTCCACGAAGACAGGTTCAACCGCTGGTGCGTAGGCGAAGTGCATATCCTTGACCCGCACATCATTCCGAACGGGCGACGTGATTATTTCGAACCGGGTCCACACCTCAGGAACCTCGAGAACCACCTGGGGCCATTTTTCCGCTCGCTGTCGAGTCGGTGCAGAACTTCATCGGCAAACCGAAACAGAGAAAAGAAGTTGCTTGAAAACCTGTCCCTACTGGAAGACATTCACACCCTGGCGAGGGCCGGTTACCTTTCTCCAGATGCCACTATCGAGATGGTCAACGACGCATTACGACGCGAGTCTGAAGTCCGCGAAAAGATCGCCTCAGTCGTTGCATCGTGCATGCACTTGGAAAGGTTAGACCAGATCAAAGATCAACTGACCAATTTAGGGACCCCGGCTCCTGCCCCCGCCTACGCACGGATGACCGAACAGGAAGCAAACGCATACCGAAGCGTTTTTCAGGAGTTGCTCAAAGCCGCACCGTCTGTGGGTTCAGCGTTGCAGATGATTGAAAATGTCCTATCTGCGCCGTCCGAGTAACGGCATCTGCTCAAAGCTCGGTGCCCGCATACAATGCAAAGTGCCGCGGTAACCGCGGCACTTTGCGAAACTCGGGAAGCACCCGACTAGAGTCGATCATCCAGAGCATCCCTAGGGTCGCCATGAGTCCACGGCTTCACCACCACCGTATAGCGCCAATTTGAGGTTGATGCTCTTTAGGTTCACGTCCAGCACGTTATCCCACACGCTTTCTTCAACGTCGGTGGGGGAGCCGGGCCCGGTGATGCCCACGTTGTTGAACAGAATATGTACGGCTCCGTAGCGTTCTGCCGCGGCCTCCGCGATGGCCTCGCAGTCGGCGGCCAGCGTAACGTCAGCGCCGAATACCGACGCCTCGCCGCCCTCCTACCGGATGGTGACCAGCGTTTCCTCCGCAGCCCGTGGGTTGCGGTCAACCAGCAGCACCTTCGCTCCCTCGCGGGCAAACAGAATCGATGCCGCCTTGCCGGTGCCGAGTCCAAGCCCGCTGGAGCCGGCGCCGGTGATGATGGCAACTTTTCCTTCCAGACGCAGCCGGCCTGTCGGCATTAGGGTCATAATAGCCTCCGCGTGGTTTGACGTTTGGGTATCAGTCGGCTGACGGCACGGCTGTCTCGGCCACATCCAGCAGCCAGGGCTGGGCCTGTTTCGCGCCGGGCGAGAGCCAATCCGCCATGATTTCTTGACGGCCTTCCGGAATTTCGACGCCCAGGCTGTCGGCGAGACGGTTCATAAAGTTGAAATAACTGGTGATGGCAACGGTGGACAGCACCTGTTCGTCGGTGAGGCCGTTGTCCCGCAGCGTCCCAACGTCAGACTGTTCCATCAACGCCGGCGTCAGCGTGAGTTTGACGGCGAAGTCCAGGATGGCGCGGGTGTGCGGATCCAGGTCGGCCTGCTGGTAATTGTGAATGATGTGCGAGGCATATTCCGGGTCGCCCGAATGTTGACGGAGGAACCCTCCGTGAGCGACGGTTCAATACCGGCAGCGGTTGGTCAACGACACCACCGTGGCGATGGCTTCTTCCTGGGTGCGAGTCAGCGCCGACGAACCAAATGTGGCATTGGCGCCCAAGTTCTGCACCGCTGCCATCAGGTTCGGGTTAATGGACATACACTTGATGACGGCCGGCACGGCGGCATCAGTTTCTCGGATCCAGGACATTTGCTCCCTCCCTGGGGCGTTCGAGGCGGAGGCGCCGGGGGGCACGGTCAGGCGGTGGGCAGCGTCTGGCGCACTACGGCCATCTTGTGCTCAGCAGTGCCCAACACCACGTCGCCGAGCCGGGCACCTCGAACCGCAGTTTGTTGCCGTCAACGTCGGTTAGCGTCGAACGGCCAACCACGTGGCTACCCGCGTCGGCTGGCACTAGGTGCTTGACGTTGACTTCGTAGCCGACCACCGTTTGCTCTGGGTGCAGCAGCGGGTAGACCGCCGTGTATGAGGCCTGCTCCATGAGCATGACCATGGCCGGCGTGCTGAACTTGGGCGTGTGCGGAGCTAGAAACGCGGCCGGAAACCCCGATGCTTCGGGAAATGGGGTATTCCCTACGCCGATTATCGACGCATAAATGGATCGTCGGGACGCTTTACATACATCATGACGGCGAAGGCGACAATAATACGTCTGATGCTCAACGCCAAAAACTTGGCAAATTGGCTTTCCGGCCAGACTTCTAGGTGCTCCACGCCCACCGTAAGGCGCGCTTCGCCGGCCAGCCCGGGACGGATGTCCGGATGTAACGGAAGGCGAGCCGGCGAAGGCTGCGCTGCGGTCATGTAGCGCGGTTAGTCGTCAGCGGCAACCGGCGCTTCCTGCCCGGTCAGAATGGACTCGACCTCGTCGGCCAGCTCGGCCGCCCGCTGCTTCACCTCTTCATCAGTGAGGCTGGACAACGGATGCTGCGCTACCACGTACCGGTAATCCGGCACACCCATCATTCGGGTCATGGCCTGCGCCGTGTTGAGGAACACGTGGGTGATGATGGCCGCGGTGGGAACGCCGCGCTTTTCCATGTCGATGCCGTCGTGCACACTGCACGAACTGCAACTCCCTCAATCTCCAACCCCGGTGATGAGATAGTCCACCTCACCAAGAACGGAGTCGATTACATCCTGCTTGGCGGGCAGGCTGGCGTGGTGCTTTGCGTAGTAACGCACCTCGGAGAAACCGTGCCGTTCGTTGAGAATGTTGCCCAACTCATGCAGCAACTTGTCAGAATTAGCCTTGGAATTCTCCATCAGGCCAAGACGCTTGCCGGAGAGGCCGCCGGAGCGGTCGTTCATCCGAAACGCGGTGGTAGGCAACTCGGTGCCCTTGGGGTTCACCAGGCGTATGCGTGGTGAAGAATCAGCGGTAGTCATAACTAACCTCCCTCTGAGTTTGGTTTTTTGGATAGCGGATATCGACAGTTTATCGGTTAATTGCCGTGCTAACCAGTCTCCACACCGATTTTGCGGGTGCGAATCCGGTAGCCGGTCGTGTCAATGATTGCGCTGTAGCGGCCGCCAGTGCCTCCTCCGTGCATGATGAGGATGTCGTTGGGGTCGTTGGCACAGCGCATGATCAGCTCTTCGTCGCCCGGCCTTTCCGGGCCCTGTTTCGAGCCCAGGCGGACGAGATCGGCCCGCGAACGCCCGCTGTTTTCAATCAGAAACTCCTGGATGTCCTGCCGGCTCCACCCGTCTCCCTGCAGCGTCAGGGCGTGCTCTGGCCCGATGACAATGACCCACTGGGCCGGATAGCGATGCGCGAGGGCGGTGGATTGCAGCGCGTCGCAAATCCCGAGCAGTATCGACCGACCATTGTGGCCGTAGCTGTTGGGGACGCTGACCGGATTGTACGCCACCGCCACCGTAACCACGCTGTCCGATGCGGCGAAACCACGGCTGACGTGCAGCGGTTCCCAAGGCGAATCCTCTTCGTTTTCAGCGATGCAGAAGGTGTACTTGGCCGGCGTGCCCAGGGTGCCACGGTCCAGCTGGCCGGGCCAGGCGTCGAAACCGTTCATAAAGCACAGCCGCACCGCCCGCCCGATGCTGGCGTTGGCGCGGAAGCCGGGCCCAAATAATCCGTCGCGGCTGTTGATGCCCAGCGCCTCCCGGATAGGGCCGTTCAGCACCATCAGGATGCTGGGCGAGCTGGTGGAGGAAGCCGCCATGTTGACGAAGTTCCGCTCCTCCTCCAACATCCGCAGCGCCGTTACCAGCACCGGGAAATACTCGGCCTGACACCCGGCCATCACCGCGTTAGCGGCCGCGTTTTCCGACGTGATAACCCGACTGCGCATATCCAGGTTGAGCAGTTCTTCCTCGCCCGTGAACCCGGCGAACGACAGCATCTCGCGAACCTTGTAGTCAGCGGGCGGCACCACCGGCAGCCCGTCCGTCCAACCCAGCCGATAACATTCTTCGATGGCCTCGATGGTGTCCGCAGTTTCAATGTGGCGCTCAGCGCTGCTGGTCATGCTGTCCTCACTTTCTGGGGCGTAGGCTAGACTGGGGTGTAGGCTAGAATTGGGGGGATTGTACACCCGACGGCGGGGATTATCGAACCTGGCGGTTATGCGGCGTCAGCGGATTGGGTGAGCGGTTCCAGGATGTCCAGCAGGGTTGCCATTTCGTTCAATCCTTCGTCAATGGCCTGGGGAAACAGGAATCGTTTACGCGTGTAAAAGAACCCGTGCAATTCGTTGGCACGCGCTCTAAAGCGGGACACCCGCGCATCGCCGGATAGTTGCTGGGCTCGATACATAACGTCAACAAATTCGTCGTGGCGGGTGTATTTCCAGCCCTGGGCCTCGGCCACGGCTTTGGCCATCCAGGCGGCGGCCTCCCAGGCCTTTTCAGAGGCCTGGTGCAGGTCGTCCTCAGCCAGGTACTGGCGGCTTTTGACCAAGAATTCGCGGGCCTGTTGCCTGTAGTCAGCCACCGCTCCGCCATCTTGTTCAAAGGGTTCTATTTCAAAGGGTTCTATGGGGGATTGCTGGCTCATGATTCTGGTTCCTGTTCACGGAGGCGCCCGGTAACAATCAGACCGTCGGTCACACTATAGCCGTGTCCGGGGAATTCCCGCTGGCTGTTGGTATCCATATAGGAAGTGCGACCACTGACGATGGGCGTGATGGATATGATGTCATAGCCGGCATCGTGCAGGTCGTTGCAGCAACGCTCCAGGTGGTCTGTCATCTGTCCCAGCCGAGTGCGTTCTTCGCTGGTGATGCGGACGCCGCCGGCGCTACCACCGTGGGTGGATACCGCTGTATCGGCGTACACGTACCTGGTGGCGTAGGTGGGTTTCTTTCCGGAGGGATTCGACTGGCGGAACATGATGCGCTCTACAAAACCGTTCGCGTTCCCAACATCAGGCCGGCAACCCGGGCGCTGTCATTGCGGTCACGGCGTAGCAGTCGAAATTCAGCAGGAGATATGCTGTATCACGCCTGCCATTTCGCCGTCGAGATTGCCACGTCGCCTTGCTCCTCGCAATGACAATGCGCCCGAGGCAATGACAATGAGCCTGAATGATGATCGTGAGGTGGGATTCAGCCGCTCATGCCCTGGAAACGCAGCTGCACGCCCGATTTCTCTTCCTGCAACCGGGCCACCGCGTCAGAGTCTTCCGGGCCCCAGCCACGGAACATTGCCTCGACGTGGCGTTGGTCAACCAGGTTGGATAGCTCCATCGGGATGCCATACTCGCGGCCCAGGTCGGTGGCAAGGCGCACGTCCTTGGCGGCCAGCGCCGTGGCGAAACCCGGCTCGAAGTTGCCGGAGAACAGGTAGCGCGGGAACTTCTCAGTGAGCCGCCGGTTGCCGCCGCTGCTGTTGGCAATCGCATCGGCCAGCGTTTCAAGGTCCACGCCGGCTTTGACACCCAGCGTCAGCGCCTCGGCCATCAGCACGCCGATGCCCATGGACAACAGGTTGTTGCAGATTTTGGTAACCATCCCGGTGCCGATGTCCCCGCAGTAGACGACGTGAGCGCCGATGGCATCGAGCAGCGGCTTGACCTTCTCGAAGGTTGCCCGGTCGCCGCCGGCCATCACCGCCAGCGTGCCCGCTGCCGCACCGTACACCCCGCCGCTGACCGGAGCGTCCAGCACCGTAACACCACGGGCCGCGCACTCGTCATGCAGACGTCGGATTACGGTGGGGGAGTTGGTGGACAGGTCAACGTAAATATCGCCGGCCTTGGCGTCCGTCATGATGCCGTTTTCACCCATCACCACCGCTTCGACATCGCGCGGCACCGGCAGGGAGGTAAACACGGCGTCGTTACCCGAAACGCAACCGGCCGGCGTATCCGACCACGACGCCCCCATCTCCAGCAGGTTGGTGGCCGATTCCCGGCGCAGGTCATGCACCGTCAATTGATGGCCGGCCTTGATCATGTTGGCCGCCATGGGATTGCCCATATTTCCGACGCCGATAAACCCAGCTTTCATATTAAATATCTCCTCTGGGCGGCCAATGCGCATAGCCCGGCCGCAGGTGTCTGGATTATAGCACCGGCAGAAGTGCGATCCCGCCGCCCCAACCACCCCCTCTCCCGGTATAGGAGAGCAACTGTTTTGAATGTCAGGATGTGGCGTGAACGGGGTGCCACTCACGCGTACCCACTTTGTAATTGCGAGCGTATTAATCTGTCATTGCGAGCGTAGCGTGGCAATCCCGTTGCCGTAGCAACGGCGGTTCGCCGACGTGTGTTCAACCTCATCGAGATTCCCGCTCGTCCTGAGCCTGCCGAAGGACGCTCGCAATGACAGATTAAAGTGGGTACGCGTGACCGCCGCATCCGCCATGTATAATGCGCCGTAATCGCAACACCACACCCCAAGGAGCAGCCCGATGGCGACACAAGCGGACCTGGAATCCTTCGTCACCGAGGTCACTTGCCCGGATGACTTCGACCAGTTTTGGGACGGCGTGCTCGCCCAACTGGCCGCGCTCCCTTTGGACGCACGGGTTGAGCCTGACCCGCTGCGCAGCACGGACACCGTGAAGGTGTTTCAGGTTACCTACCGGAGCCTGGGCGGCCTGGATATTTTCGGCTGGTACAGCGTTCCGGCGGACGGCGATGGCCCCTTCCCGGCCATCCTGCATCTGCCGGGTTACAAGTCTGAGCCGGCGGTGCGGCGCGACTGGGGTCACAAGGGCGTGGCGGTGTTGTCAGTGGCGGTGCGCGGCAAGTTGCCCAGCAGCGCCGAGTTCAACCCCGGCTACCCGGGTCTGTTCACCTACGGTGTGGAGCATCAGGATACCTACAGCTACAAGGGCGTCATCTCCGACTGCGTGCGCGGCGTGGACTTCCTGCTGTCCCGTGCCGAGGTGGATGCCGAACGCATCTACGCCTGTGGCAGCAGCCAGGGCGGCGGGCTGACGCTGATCACATCGGCGTTGCGTAGCGAAATCAAGGCCGGTGTGTCGGGTTATCCCTTCCTGTGCTGCTTCCCGGAGTCGATGAAACTGCTGCGTAGCTATCCTTATGATGAGCTTTCGTGCTACGCCCGGGCCCACCCCGACCGCGCCGGCCAGATGCTGGACACCCTGCGGTATTTCGACGCGGTGAACTTTGCGCCCCGCATCAAATGCCCGATGGTCGTTGGCATTGCGCTGGAGGACGAGGTGTGCCCGCCGGAAACGAGCTTTGCCGCCTACCGTTTGCTGGGCGGCGAGCGCGAGTTGTGGCTGTTCCCCAACTCGGGCCACGGCAACGCCCACGACTACCCGAAGCAGGAAACCGCCTGGCTGGAGCAGACCATCGGGGTGGGTGCCGCGCCAGTCAATGCATCATGACTAATGCTCCGCTGAGTCCGCAGGTGTTCTGGGAACAAACCGAAGCCGAGCTGGCCGAGCTGAACCCGGACGTGTCGCTCGAACGCGATTCGTTCTACTCGCAGCCCGAGTGGGACGTGTACCGGATGCGCTACACCAGCACCGGCGGCCACCGATTGTCCGCCTGGATCTCGGTGCCGAAATCCGCTCCCGCCGGTGGCGGGCCCGTCCCCGCGCTGGTGCGGATGCCAGACTACGCCAGCGTCCACGACATAATCTACACGCCCGTGCGCCATCGTGCCGTGGTGATGAATGCCACCTACCGCGGCCAGCGCAACAGCGATGACACAACACGGGCCAGCTACCCCGGCCTGCTCACCGATGGCATCGACAGCATCCAGTCCTATGTGTTGCTGGGGGCGTTCGCCGATGCCCGGCGCGCCCTGGATGCGCTGCAAGCCCAGTCGCTGGCAGAAATTGGAACGGTTGCGCTAACCGGCGCGGGGCTCGGCGCAAGCTTGGCGCTGGCAACCGCGGCGCGGGTATCACGGGTGTCCGCCGTGGCCGCCGACACACCGCTGCCGTTGGGACACGCGGCGGCCCTGCAACCCGGCCTCGGCTACCCGCTGGGAGAGTTGGGCGACTACCTCCGCCTGTATCCCGAACGGCGCGCCCTGGTTGAGGCAGCCCTGTCGGTGCTGGATCCGATACGCGTCGCCGCCTCGGTTGCGGTCCCGGTACTGCTCAGCGCGGGTCGGTTCGACCGGGGCACGTGCCCGCTGGCATTCGCCGAGGAACTGGCCGCTGCGCTGCCCAACTGCGATTTCCGGGTTTACGATGGCGCAGCCGAGGGCGGCGGCCACGAACACGGCCAAATTCGCGCCGCCTGGCTGGAAGAACAGCTGGGCCTTTCACGCACCCCCTGAAACCTCCCGCTGCCAGGCTGCCGCGCCTTGAGAGGGGAATCAGCCGCTATCCACGGTGTTTAGGTTGGCCGCCCAAAACCCTGCGCTGGGTGGCCCATAACGGGGTAGTCCATAGTAGTAGACAGTTGAAAAACCCGGTGAGCCGTGCCCGGCCTCATGCGTGCCCACTTTGTCATTGCGAGCGTAGCGCGGCAATGCCGTCGCCGTAGCAACTGCGGTTCGCCGACGTGTGTTCAACCTCATCGAGATTGCCACGTCGCTATGCTCCTCGCAATGACCGATTGAAGTGGGTACTCGGGACGTGCCCGGCCTCATGCGTACCCACTTTGTCATTGCGAGCGTAGCGCGGCAATCTCGTCGCCGTAGCAACTGCGGTTCCCCGACGTGTGTTCAACCCCATCGAGATTGCCACGTCGCTATGCTCCTCGCAATGACAGATTAAGGTAGATGCGCGTATTCCGGGAGCGACTCGCGACGACGTTCGCCCTCCCCCTCTCCCTCGATGGGAGAGGGTTGGGGTGAGGGTGAAGCCCCTGGGTTCCAGCGTCGGCCGGAACGACGGTTGCGCGCCGCGACCAACGCCGTACGCCCGAAACCAATCATGCGTACTCACTTTAATCTGTCATTGCGAGCGTAGCGCGGCAATCCCGTCGCCGTAGCAACGGCGGTTCGCCGACGTGTGCTCAACCTCATCTAGATTGCCACGTCCCTCGACGAGCTCGGGATGACCGGCGCTACTCGCAATGACAGATTAAAGTGAGTACGCGCGACGTGCCCGGTGCGTTGCCGCTGTTGCTGGGGCTGTGCTATACTGCGGCAGATTACAACGTAGATACTTTGGCGCACGAATCCGCGCCCAACTAGCCAGATTACAGAAAGGCGGAGCAATTTATGGTACAGGCCCCTGAACTTGCACCACAACCCGTAGCGGAAGCTGCCCCTCAGTTGGAACCCATCACGATGAAGTCGTTGCTGGAAGCCGGCGTCCATTTCGGTCATCAGACCCGACGCTGGAATCCCCGGATGCGCCGCTACATATTTACCCAGCGCAATGGCATCCACATCATCGACCTCCAGCAAACGATGGGGTTGATCACCGACGCCTACCGGGCCATGGTCGACATCGGCGCTTCCGGGGGCAAGGTGCTGTTCGTGGGCACCAAGAAACAGGCTCAGGATGTCATCGCATCCGAAGCTGACCGTGTCGGACACTGGTACGTGAACCAGCGCTGGCTGGGTGGCACGCTCACCAACTTCCAGACCATCAAGGCCCGCATCGACTACATGAAGAACCTCCAGGAGCAGCGCGACTCCGGCTACCTGGCCCGTCTGCCCAAGAAGGAAACCGTCCGCCTGAGTCACACGCTGGAAAAGCTGGAGAAATACTTCACCGGCCTGCGTGAAATGGACCGTCTGCCCGCCGCCCTGTTCGTTATCGACATCGGCAAGGAAGACATCTGCATCGCCGAAGCCCGCCGCCTCAACATCCCCATCTTCGCCATCGTCGACACCGACTGCGATCCCGGACAGGTAACCCACGCGGTTCCGGGTAACGACGACGCAGTGCGTTCCATCCGCCTGATTACCGGGCGCATGGCCACCGCGATTGAAGAAGGACAGGCCTACCGCGAGGCCATGTTGCTGGCCGCCGCCGAGGCCGCCAACGCACCGGAAGAAGGCGCGGAACCCACTACGGACGAAGAAGCCGCCGACCGGTTCTCCACCACGGTTACGCTGGCGGAACTGGAAAGCATGATGACGTCCCGTCCGCTGGAACCCTAACCGTCGCGTTACACCGCACGTGCCGCCCGCAACCAACGCTATAGACCGACTACACCAACTCAGGAGGGTCCCGCTTTGCCTGCCGTTACCGTCGAACTCATCAGAAATCTGCGCGAGCAAACCGGAGCCGGAGTTAGCGATTGCAAGCGGGCCCTGGAAGATAATGACGGCGACCTCAACAAAGCCGTCGAATCTCTCCGCCAGAAAGGCTTTGAACAGGCAGCCCGGCGCTCGGACCGGGAAACGTCCCAGGGCCTGGTCGAAGCTTACATCCACACCGGAGGCCGCGTCGGTGCGCTGGTGCAACTGGGTTGCGAAACCGACTTCGTGGCCCGCGCTGAAGAATTTCGCGTGCTCGCCCACGACATCGCCATGCAGGTTGCGGCAATGTCTCCGGTTTACCTCAGCGAAGAGGATATTGAAGCTGGCGACGAACGGCCCGCCGCTCAGGTCTGCCTGTTGCAGCAGCCTTATATCAAGGACGGCTCCCGTACGCTGGCCGATCTCGTGCGCGAAACCGCGGCGCAAACCGGCGAAAACGTGCGCGTCGTACACTTCAGCCGTCTGGCACTGGGCGAGTAACCGCCAACCCGAACGGTTTCGGACAACGGTTTCGAAAATGTGAGGCCGTGAACATTGGCCACCGGCAGCGTTAAGGGCGAAACCATCTATCGTCGTGTCCTGTTAAAGGTCAGCGGCGAATCTTTACAGGGCGCCGGCCCCAACCCCATCGACACTGCGGCCGTCGGGTACATCGCCGACCAGATTATCGACGTGCGCGCGCATGATGTGGAAGTCGCGGTCGTGGTCGGAGGCGGAAACATCTGGCGGGGCGCTGCCGCCGAGCGACAGGGCATGGAACGGTCCACCGCCGACTACGCCGGCATGGTCGCAACCATCATCAACGGGCTGGCCCTGCAGGACGCGCTGGAACGGCGTGGTATCACCACCCGCACCCAGTCGGCCTTGCCCATCCAGGCCGTCGCCGAGCCTTACATCCGCCGCCGCGCCATCCGCCATCTGGAAAAGGGACGCGTAGTGCTGTTCTGCGCCGGAGCCGGCAACCCGTATATGTCAACCGACACCGCGTCGGCGCTGCGCGCCCTGGAGATTGGCGCCGAAGTGCTGCTGATGGCCAAGAACGGCGTTGACGGCGTCTACGACTCCGATCCTCGCACCAACCCGGAGGCGGTGCGGTTCGGCAATCTGGAGTATCTCGATGCCGTGAACCGGCGGCTCGAAGTGATGGACAGCACGGCAATGACGCTGTGCATGGACAACGATATGCCCATCATTGTTTTCGATATATTTGAGCAAGGCACCATGAGCCGGATCCTGCGCGGGGATGCCGTGGGCACCACCATCAATGGAGGCGAGCAAAATGCCAGAGCGCAAAGGTGACAACAACCGCAACCAGGACGAGCGAACCATCGAAGACGTGCTGAGTGAAGCAGAACACAAGATGGGGCAGTCGATGGAAGCCATGCGCCGGGACATCAGCACCCTGCGGACCGGGCGCGCTACGCCCTCGCTCATCGAAGACCTCACGGTCGATTATTACGGCACACCCACCCCTCTCAAACAGATTGCAGCCATCTCAGCGCCCGACGCTCGCGCTATCATGGTGCAGCCCTGGGACAAGCAATCCCTGCGGGACATCGAACGCGGTTTGTCGCAGTCTGACCTCGGGTTCAATCCGTCCAACGACGGCAACGTAATTACCGTGCCCATTCCCCCGCTGACGCAGGAACGCCGGCAGGAGATGGTCAAATTACTCAAGCGCAAGGCCGAAGACGGCAAGGTATCCATCCGCAACGTGCGTCGCGACGGCGTGGATTCCCTGCGCAAGATGGAGCGGGACAAGAGCATTTCCCAAGATGAAAACCGGCGCAGTCAGGAATCGCTCCAGAAAACCACCGACGCCCATATCAAGAGCGTTGATGAGGTGGCGACGGCCAAAGAAGGCGAAATCATGCAGGTTTAATCGCCTGTACATTCCCTTGCCCAACCGTAATACTCCCCCGCATAACGCCGGCGCCGGCCACGACGCCGGCCCAATTCCCCAACACGTTGCCATCATCATGGATGGTAACGGGCGCTGGGCTTTGCAACGGCAGCTGCCCCGTCCCGATGGCCACCGGCAGGGCGTGGTGAACATACAGCGCGTGGTGAAGATTCTGGCCCGACGCGGCGTTTCGGTAGTTACCCTCTTCGCCTTTTCCACGGAAAACTGGAACCGGCCCGCGCCGGAAGTGGACGCCCTGATGACCATTATGGCCGAGGAGATTGAGCCGCAAACCCAGCAACTCCACGAGGGCGGTGTGCGGCTGATCCATCTCGGCGACCCCGACCCGCTCAACCCCCTGTTGCGGCACGCAGTCGCTGAAGCCCAACAGCGCACCCTCGAGAACTCGGCCGTTACCCTCAACATCGCCTTCAACTACGGCGGGCGCGATGAGATTCTGCGAGCCGTGCGGCGCATCATCGCCGATGACCTGCCGCCCGAGCAGGTAGACGAAGCCCTGTTCAGCCGCTACCTGTACACCGACGGCTGTCCCGACCCCGACCTGATCATCCGCACCGGGGGCGAGCAGCGCATCAGCAATTTTCTGCTTTGGCAGGCTGCGTACAGCGAGTATTACCACACGCCTGTGCTTTGGCCTGATCTGGATGAGGTTGAGTTGGGGTTGGCCCTCGATGCCTACAGCCAGCGGCAGCGTCGTTTCGGTGCGCTGAACGCATCAGACAACACCAGCCAGGAATAGCCGGTGCTGCTCCACCGGGTTCTGACCGCCCTGGTGGGCGTGCCGATCATAGTTGGCGCCATCTGGTTTGGCCCGCCCTGGCTAACCGTCGTGGCGGTCGCAGCTGCCGTCATCGGCGTTCGGGAAGCCTACCGCCTGTATCCGCCGGCTGCCCCGCCGGTTGCCCCGCCGGATGACGGAGAATTCCATGACGGAGCATCCCCAACCCAACTGCCCATCCTGCTCGGGGGAACCTGGGCGGTGGCGCTGGTGCTGGCCGGCGAACTGGCGGGGCAGACCCGCGACTTCGTCCTGGCGGCGGCGGTTATCTGCGTCGTCGGTTGCATCATCGCCGGCCTGTGGATGATCGCCGCCTGGCACGGCCGCCGCCCCATCGTGGCCGCGTTGTACCTGGTGGCCGCGCCGGTTTACATTGGCGGCGCACTGGCCTGTGCCGTCGCCCTGCGCGCCATCATCGGGGACGACATACCGCTACCCACGGATACGATTTCCGAAGCGGGCAGCCAATGGCTGCTACCCACCATAGACGGCAACGAACTGTCGGGCGGCAATGGTCTCTCGGACGGCCTGGCTATCACCGCGCCGGTCGTAGCGTCCGACCAACCGTTGGTCGACGTCAACGGCGTCTGGCTGCTCCCGCGCCTCGTGGGCGGCGAGTTCGCTGCAACGGTAGCCAACCTGAGTCAGGCCGGATGCTGGTGGCTGCTGCTGGGCATCCTCACCGTGTACGCCACCGACACCGGCGCCTACACCGTTGGGCGGCTGTTCGGACGGCATCCGATGGCGCCCAGCATCAGTCCCGGCAAAAACTGGGAAGGCGCAGCCGGCGGGATGGCCGGCGCCATCATCGCCGCCGTCGCATTGGGCGTTCTGTTCCCGTTGCAACTGGATATTTGGCAACTGGTGGGCATTGGTGTTATGTTAGGCGTCGTTTCGCCAGTCGGCGATCTGTTTGAATCCAAAATCAAACGTTTGGCTGATGTGAAAGATTCCGGCAACCTTTTCCCGGGCCACGGGGGGATGCTGGACCGGCTGGACAGTTTGCTGCCCTCATTAACCGTGGTGTACATCGTGGCGGCAGTTTTCGCCGCAACCTCCTGACTCACTGCACCGGTGTTTATGCGACGTATCGTAATACTGGGCTCCACCGGGTCCATTGGCCGGCAGACGCTGGACATCGTGCGGGCTTTCCCCCACGAGTTCGAGGTCGTTGGACTGGCCGCCGGCAACAATACTGCCCTGCTGCTGGAACAGATTTCCGAGTTCAACCCCCGCTACGTCTGGTGCAACCACCCGCCGGCGCCGCTGCCGTCCGGCGTGGCGCTGCTCCCCATGAACGAAATGGCGGCGCTGCCTGAAGTCGATCAGGTGATGGTTGCCCTGATGGGTGGAGTGGGTCTGCATCCCACCATGTGCGCCCTGCAGGCCGGCAAGCAGGTGGCCTTGTCCAACAAGGAACCCGTGGTAATGGCCGGCCCGGCCTTGAAGGCAGCCGAGCGCAAGCACAACGCCACGATTTTGCCGGTCGACAGCGAACCCAGCGCCATCTGGCAATGCCTGCAGGGTGAGGACAACCACATTCGCCGTCTGATGATTACGGCCAGCGGCGGCCCCTTCCGTCGCACCCCGCTGGCCGAGCTTGAATCGGTTACTCCCGAGCAGGCGTTGCAGCACCCCACCTGGCGCATGGGCGCCAAAATAACCGTAGATTCGGCCACCCTGATGAACAAGGCCTTCGAGGTCATCGAGTCGCACTGGCTGTTCTCGGTACCGTGGGAAGACATTGCGGTGGTGGTGCATCCACAGAGCACCATCCATTCCATGGTGGAATTCGACGACGGGTCGGTGAAGGCCCAGCTGGGCCCGCCCAGTATGCGGCTGCCAATCCAGTACGCGCTGTTCTATCCCCAACGGTTGCCCAACGCCGAAATCCCCCGCCTGGACATCGGTGTTGCCTGGTCACTGGACTTTGAACCGCTGCAACCGGAGCGTTACCCCTGCTTCGGGCTCGCCATCACCGCCGGCCAGGAAGGTGGAACCACTCCCGCGGTTTTGAGCGCCGCCGATGAGGTTGCCGTGGAGTCATTTCTGCGGGGCAGCATCGGCTTCACCGACATTTACCGGGTGGTCGAAAAGGTTCTGGCGCAGCATCAGAACCAACTCAACCCGGAGCTCGATGCCATCATCGACGCCGACCGCTGGGCCGGCAAGCGCGCGGGAGAAATCGCCGCCGCCCTTGCCCGCTAGGCTACTCCCCTTCCCCGGCGACTGAGGTTACCCTGACGATGGAAACCGCCATCATTGCCTTGGCATCGTTCATTCCGATGCTGCTGCTGCTGGTCGTCGTGCACGAATTGGGGCATTTCTGGTCGGCCAAAGCCTTCGGCGTCAAGGTGCTGGAATTCGGCATCGGATATCCGCCCCGGGCGTTCGGCATCTACACCGGCCGCACCGAAACCCTACTCTCCGCCGACACCGTCTGCCTGACCGGAGCGTTGGCCGACATCCGGCCCGGCCAGGTGGTGCGCGTTTTGTCCGGCGAAACCGACGACGGCGAACTGGTTGCCCAGTACGTGGAGATTCGCGGTGCGGGACGCTCCGGGAGCCTGCTGGCGGCGTTGGGTCGCTTTGCCGGCTCCGGAAACAAGGGGCAGGATGCGGCGCCGGCTCAACCGACCCGAGCCTCGCTGGATGACCTGCAATCCGACCGCTACTTGCGGCACGAAGGGCGGGTGCGCGAAGTGGACGGCAACCGCATCGTGATGGCCGATATGCTCTATTCGCTGAACTGGCTGCCGCTGGGAGGGTTCGTTAGACTGTCCGGAGAGAACAACCCGGAGGCGCCGCGCAGCCTGGCTCGTCGCGGCATCGGTCAACGCGCGGTGGTGCTGGCAGCCGGCTCGGCGATGAACGCGTTATTCCCCATCGTGGCCTTCGCCGTCATGTTCATGATTCCCCACACCGAGCTGACCGGCGGCACCGTGCATATAACGGCGATCGCGCCCGACTCACCGGCCCAGGCCGCCGGACTTATGCCGGGCGACCGGGTGCTGGGCATCGACGGGCGACTGTTGGAAACGCCGGATGTTCTGGTGCGCGAGGTTCGGCTGGGCGCCGGCGACGAAATGCTGTGGTCGATAGAACGGGACGGCGCACCGCAGCAGGTGCGAGTTACGCCGCGTCTGAACCCGCCGGCGGGTCAGGGCGCCACCGGCATCGCCTTCACCGTAGTTGACCAGCAGTCCGAACGTCGCTCCGAACCACCCTGGACGGCCATCCCGATGGGGGTCTCCAGAACCGGGGAAATGGTTACGCTCATCGGACGGGAAGTGCGCGGCTGGTTCGGCGGCGGTCGCGGCCCCGAGTTCAGCGGGCCAATCGGCATCGCCCAGATAACCGGCGAGGTTACTCGCCAGGGCGGATTCCAGGGTTGGATTGTCGTGGCCATCCTGCTGAGCATCAACCTGGCCGTGCTGAACATCCTGCCCATCCCGATGCTGGACGGCGGGCGTCTGCTGTTCGTGTTCATCGAGTGGGTGCGTGGTGGCAAGCGGGTGCCGTCGGAGAAAGAGGGGCTGGTGCACCTGATTGGCTTCGTGGCCCTGTTGGCCCTGGTAATCCTCATCAGCGCCAACGACATCGTGCGGCTGGTGCGCGGCATTTCCCCGCTGGGCGGTTAGGCGCTACACAGACTTCAGCCCTACTAAAGACTCCGGGCATACCAAAGCCCCGGCTCGTTGCCGAGCCGGGGTTTTTGACTGGACCTGACCTGCGCTTACTTCAGGTTGCTGTCGAAGAAGCTCAGGGTGCGAGCCATTGCGTCGCTGGCGGCAGCTTCGTTGTAGCTGTCGCGGTCGCTGCAGTTGAAACCGTGTCCGGCGTCCGGATACATCTTGAAGTCATGGGACTTGCCGGCTGCGGACAGGGCCGCCTCAATCTTGGTAACGTCATCCGGCGTGGGGTTGCCGTCCGTCTCACCGAAGTTGCCCATCAGCGGGATGCTGATGTTGGCGGTTCCGTCGACCGGGGTAACGCCATCGGAGTACGGGGCCAGGATGGCGCCGCCGTAGTACACGACGCCGGCGCTAAGACCGGAGCAGGCGCTGGCGGCCAAGTAGACCACGCGGCCACCCATGCAGTATCCCACGATGCCGACTTTCTGGCCGCGGGTGCGCGGGTAGGTGCGTTGCAGGTAATCGATCGCGCCGTTGATGTCCTCGATGATGCCAGCGCCGGTAAGCTCCGGCATGTAGGTATTGACGGCAGCATCGAAATCGTCAGGGGTGTAGCCAAGCGTGGGGTTGGGGTTGCGCTCGTTGCGGTGGAACAGGGCCGGAGCAACTGCAACATAGCCGGCGGCGGCAAACTGGTCGGCCACTCGCTGGATGTGCTGATTCACGCCGAAGGCTTCTTGAACAACGATAACCGAGGGCAGGCTGGTTCCGGCGCTGGGGACGGGGAAACTCACGTAGGCGCTCATATCGCCGCCTTCAGCGATATTTGCTCCCGACTCCCGGTCCGGGTCTGGCATTCGAATGTTTTCCCAGAACGACGGCATAGTATTTATCCTCCTCCATTAGTTGCGCAGACGATAGCAGTACAGCGACGCCGCGGCGTCAGTAGGTGGCCGTTCGCCAGCCGTACCTCTCGTGCGCTGGAATTGTAACAAAGGATTGCAGCCCAAACAAGCCGGCTGCGCCACCACGCCTTCGATGCCAGCAAACTGGACTCAGCTGGCCTTGCGTATCCACTTTGTCATTGCGAGCGTAGCGCGGCAATCCCGTCGCCGTATGCGTATCCACCTTGTCATTACGAGCGTAGCGCGGCAATCCCGTCGCCGTAGCAACGGCGGTTCGCCGACGTGTGTTCAACCTCATCGACATTCTCGCTCGTCCTGAGCCTGTCGAAGGACGCTCGCAATGACCGATTAAAGTGGGTACGCGTGAGGACTCAGCTGGCCTTGCCGGAGTGGTGGATCGGGCATTCACTCTGCGCCATTACCCCCTCCCGTCAAGGAGGATGTTGCCCGTTTTTTCGGACGGGACTGATGCCGCTGGCAGAGGTGGTAGGCTCCGGCAGCTACCGCTTCCCACTCGTGGGTCGACTTATCCGCCCCAACCAGTCCCAGGGCGGTCATTGCGGCGAATGCCAAAGACTGGCGGGATGCTCGGGCGTGCCCTGCTACCCCTTGTCGGATCGTCGCCGAGGGATAGGGCGTGAGCGGCCGGCCGGCTTGCCGCGCCCAGCGTGCCAGTTCGGTTTCCAGCAGGGCCAGGGCTGGCACGTCCCACCGCAACCCGGTTGGCTGACACCAGGCCACCTCGTCGGGCGCAAATCGTTCTACCAGCTCATCCAGAGCCAGCAGCAGGCTTGCAATGCGAATTTTTGCCGCCCCGGCCCGTCCCGCGGTGGCGATGATGCCGGAATCGCTCAGTGTATGGCCGACGAAAATCGCCCAGCCGGTCTCCCGAGTGTCAGCATCCAAAGCCAGCAACACTGGCTGAGCATCCGGTTGCCGCTGCGTATCAGGCATCAAACGATTTTCTCCCAGGCAAAGCCATGCCATCGAGGGGGTTGCGCACTCGGCGTGTCGCCGCCCGAGTCGCATGCGTGGTGTTGCCAAAATGCCCAGAACTCGCTGGCGACGGCCGGCAGCGAACGCTGGGTCTGCGGATAGCGACCACATTGCAGGCACTGCCAGTCACCCTGGTTGACGAATAGGTCGCCGCCGCAACGACGGCACCCACGGAATACAAACCTGCCCACTGTGCAAACTCCTCAAACCGTATCGAAAATAGGCAGCCCACCTATCAGTTACGGAGCCACAGTGCCAATTATAGAACAACCGTTCGTATTTATGCAAGGCGGGCGAGTCCCTCGCGCATAGCCCCTTTGTCAATCCAAGCCTGCCTACTGTCATTGCGAGGAGCGCCCGCTCATCCCGAGCTCGTAGAGGGACGTAGCAATCTCGATGTCGCTGAACACACGCCGGCCAACCATCACTGCTACGACGACGAGATTGCCACGCTACGCTCGCAATGACAAAGGTGGGCGCGCACAAGGGGTAGGTTGCTCGCGCCTACCCCCTCTGTCAATCCAGACCTGCCTACTGCCATTGCGAGGAGCGCCCGCTCATCCCGAGCTCGTCGAGGGACGTGGCAATCTCGATGACGTTGCGCAGACGCCGGCCAACCACCCCTGCTGCTGCGACAAGACTCCCACGCTACGCTCGCAATGACAAAGGTGGATACGCGTGGTGGATTGAGTAGTTGCCATCCGGCAATGACCGATTTTGCGAGCTGCCCAGCACCAACCCCGGGCAGAACGGACGGCTACGCTCCGACCAAACGTTCCCGCCTGGCTCGGCTCGCGTTGCCGATCCAGTGCGCGCCCCACACCGCGCAGATGGACGCAAAAGACAGCGCCGCCGACAGGATGAAAGCCTGCACGTAGTTGCCCTGCAAGTCGAACATCACGCCGCCCAGCACCGGCCCCAGGAAAATCGCCGCGCCCCGACCCATCTCCACGAACCCCATCATCGTACCCAGCGACTCTGGCGGGAACAAATCGGCTGCCTTGGCCCCCACGATAAGGCCGCTGATACCGTCGCTGATACCGGCCAGCGCCACATACGCCACCAGGGGCCAGAAGCTGCCGTCTCCCAGCCACACGATGAGCAGGACCGCAACGATGGTCAGCATCATCCCCACCGTAAACACCAGCTCGCGACCCCAACGATCCGAAGCAATCCCAACCAGCGGTCGCGCGAATACGCTCACGCCGCCGACTGCGCCCATGGTCGATGCCGCCACCAGCGTGCTGTAACCGGCCAGCACGAAAAAGGTTACCAGATGCACCCTCACCAGCTGCGTGCCAACCGAACCCGTGATGCGCGTCAGCACCAGCAGCCACATTGCCGGTTGGGTAACCACGCTGCCCAGCGACGGTGCAGCCGACCGACGTCGCGGCGATTCAACTGGCCCTGGTTGGCTCGCCGCCTGGACTGGCAGACGCGGCGGCATTCCAGACGGCGCGGCGGGTGTGGATTCGGGCGCCGCCGGCGGGGCCCGACGCTGGAACAGTCCGTTGGGGATGGTGATCAGCGCGAAAAATATGGCCGCGAAACAACGGTACGTGCCTCGCCAACCGATGGTGTCGGTGAGGACCGCGGCCAAAGGCGCAAATATCGCCTGACCGATGGGATTGCCCGAATCGGCTAATCCCAGAATCCGGCCCCGAGATTGGGGAAACCAGGGCGCCAGGGTCGCGGTCATCGAGAAAGAAGAGATGGCCGTCTGCCCGATGCCGGCGAAAATTCCGTAGAATATGAACAGTTGCCACAAATCCGTGGCGTAGCTCGACGCCAGCCAGCCGACCAGTATGAAGGCTCCCGCCAGCGGGAACATGATGCGCGCGCCCCACCGGTCCAGCAGCGCCCCCAGCAGCGGAGCCGACAACGCCCCAGTCAGCCCAGCCAGGCCAAATACCGCCGAGGTTAGGGTCGCGCTGCTGCCAAACGCCACTTTGAGGGCGTTGAAAAACACTGCTTCGCTGTTCTTCGTGCCGCCCTCAACCGTCAGATTACCGAGGGAGAGCACGAACACTGCCCAACCGTAGTGGAACCGGGAGCGCGCCTGCCTCAGCATGATCCACGCGGGTTCGGTCGGCCGTTAGGTGGTCGGCAAGGCATCAGCCGATTATACACGGCGGGGGTTACGTAATTTACAGGGACCGATAGGATGGACAGGATTTATTTGAGGGATGCTATTATCGTTGGCACTCCATATGCAGGGTTGCAACTATGACACCAACGCCGCACCAGACTTATCTTGACCGCGCGCTGGACGACGGCCACGCCGTGATTGCCGGCGAGGGGCGCTCGGAACGCATCCGGTATATTGCCGCCGACCATTCGGAACGGTGGAGCGATCCCGAGGAGAAAGTTCGCGCCGAGCTGTGGGCGGAGCTTATCTACAAGTACGAGTATCCGCCGGGGCGTATGGGATTTGAGGTTACTCTCCCCGACCGCATTCCGACTCGCTATGCGGATTTGGTGATTTACCGCGATGACGAACTGAAATCTCCCTATTTTGTATTTGAGTGCAAAAAGGGCGACGTATCCGACGCTGAATTTGACCAGTCCATTGAGCAGGCCGTGGGCAATCGCAACCTGCTGGGGGGCGTCGTACTGCGGCGCCGTGGCCGGGCTGACACGCCGGCTGTTGCGCTTTGAACAAGTTTCCGCCCGGCGAGCGGAAACGGAACCATTTGACCGACATTCCGGTGCGCTACGACAGTCCTCCGGAGTGGCGTTTCTACAAGAACCGGTCCGGACAGGATTTGGCCGCGGTGCCTCGGGAAGACCTACGAACGGCCATCCGCAAGTGCCACCAGACGCTTTGGGAAGGTGGACGGCGTAGCCCCATCACCGCCTTTGGCGAGTTTTGCAAACTGGTGTTCATCAAGCATCTGGACGAGAAGGACCTGAACCGGGCGGATGGGCAACCCTATGCGTTCCAGCGGCGGGACGGCGAAACGCCGGACGGGCTGGCCAAACGCATCAATCAGCTCTACGAAGACGAGAAGAAGCTGCAACCATACGTGTTTACCGACAGCATCAACGTGGAACCGGCAATACTGGCGCAGTGCGTGGAGCACTTGGAAGGGATTTCGCTGGACCGCACCGAACTTGATACCAAGGGGGTGGCGTTTGAAGAGTTTATGGGGAGCAAAGTTATGCCCGTATCCGGGCCGTGCAGAGGCGACTAACTGGTGTGGCCGTGTCAGGGTGCGTATGCTCATGGCGAGACGTGTTGTCTGGACGAAGACCGAGTAGACGTTGGTGCATATTGCCCGTTGGGGAGCATGGTCCGGGAGTCTTACGACTGCATCATTGGTGACGCTCCAAGCGGAGCGATCCCGTTCCATAGATTGTTCGATATTAGGGCGTGTTGACATTTTATTATAATGGCCGTATGTCAAACATCAGATTATCACCAGAACAGTGGGCTAGGATTCTCGATTTCTTGCGTGGCTGCACCGGCCTGTACGTTGGCCAGGAAGCGGATTGCCGGCGTTTTGTCGAGGCCGTCTTATGGATTAACCGCTCTGGGGCCCGATGGCGACTGCTGCCAGCCGAATACGGGAACTGGAACAGCGTCTACAAACGATTCGCCCGTTGGACTGACCAAGGCGTCTGGGCACAAATGCATCAACATTTCTGCGCCGACCCGGATCTGGAATACCTGATCATCGACAGCACGGTGGTCCGGGCGCACCCTTGCGCGGCGGGAGCTCCCCCAAAAAGGGTGGCCAGGCGGCCCAGGCCCTGGGCCGGAGCCGCGGCGGGTTCAGCACCAAGATTCACGTGAGCGTGGACGGCTTGGGCAACCCCTTGCGATTCATCCTGACCGGCGGGCAACAGCACGACATCACCCAGGCGGAGGAATTGATCGCCGGTTATGCTGGCGAGCACGTACTGGCCGACAAAGGGTACGATGCCCAGGAGTTTCGCCAGCACATCCTGGAACTGGGTATGATACCGGTCATTCCGCCCCGCTCGAACCGCAAGGCACCCGCCGACTATGACCGGCATCTGTACCGGGAGCGTCATCTGGTGGAATGCTTCATCAACAAGATCAAGCACTATCGCCGGATTTTCTCCCGGTTTGAGAAGCTGGACACCAGATACCTGGGCTTCCTGCATTTCACCGCCGCTCTCATCTGGCTACGGTGAAATGTCAACACGCCCTAGTACTACAGTCTCAGATTTGACAGGCGGCGTTTGTAATGGCATTGCCGGGCTTTGGCTTGGTGGCGCCGTCTCCACCACGACCAGGACAGGATGAAATCAGGCAGTTGATTTTCCGTCCATACAAGTCGGGTGAGCAGCCGGCGCACCTCCGGGGCCGTTATGGGAATCAGCGCTTCATCGGGACCGTAGCAGCCCCCTTTTCTCCTGGTTCCATCGCTTGATGCTTGATTACTGACAGATACGTCTGCGCCAGCATCGCCAAGGTGATGTGCCGGTACCAGCCGTCCCACCTCCGCACCTCATACTGGTCCAGTCCCACCTGCCCCTTGGCCTCCTCGAAACACTCCTCGATGGCCCACCGGGTCCCAGCCACCCTCACCAGTTCCTCCAAGGCCGTTCCGGCCGGGCCGAAGCATACGAAGTAAGCCAACTCCCCGGGCTGGGCAATGCTGCGCCGGGCCAGCAGCCGGTAGCCCTTGCCCGGCTCCCCAAGAGGCCGTATTTCCACGACGGCCCAATCGTAGACCCGTGGCCCCTTGGCCCCATCGCCCGCACTGCATCTGGTCCAACCCAACTCGTCAACCTGCGACGTCAGCCGGTCAGCCCGCACCTGACACAGGCCCTGGTCCGTCCAGACCCACAGCTTCTCGTTGCTCCTGATGGCCAGCACGTGGGGAATTCCCTCTCGCTCCAGCCACCGCCGCAGCTTGCGGTCGTTGCCATAGACCTCAGCTCCAGCAACCCAGCCGAAGGGGACTCCTGATTCCAGCGCCCGCTTCAGCATTAGCTGGGCCAGTTGCGGCTTGGTCCGAAAGCCGACACTCTCCGGCACCCCAGCCTCCCGCCGCCGCTCCCAGTCTTCCGCCCACACCTGGGGCAGGTACAATTCCCGGTCCAGCAGGGTTCTGCCCCTGGCGCTGGCATAGGCCAGAAAAACGCCAATCTGACAGTTCTCGATCCGCCCCGCCGTCCCGCTGTACTGCCGCTGCACCCCAACCGACTTCTCCCCTTTCTTGAGGAATCCGGTCTCGTCCACCACCAGCACCGCGTCAGCGGCGGACAGATGCTCCACCACGTAGGATTTCATGTCATCACGAACCAGGTCCGCATCCCACCGATAGTTGTACAACAGGCGCTGCACCCCGTCGGGTGTGGCATCCCCCGCCTGCTCCGCCAACTGCCACCCGTTCTTGCGCTCTACGGAACTGACCAGTCCCCGCAAGTAGTCCAGTACCCGCCGCCGCGGCTCAGGGCGCCGGAACCGTCCGGCAATGCAGGAATGAACCTGCTCAATCCCTGCGGCCCAGCGGGCCACTTCCGCCAGTTCCTCTTCACGCCCCGTCACCGCCGCACCCCCTTACCGGATAATGGCCTATTTTACCCGATAATATGCGACTGTAGTACTAGGGCGTGTTGACATTTCATTATAATGGCCGTATGTCAAACATCAGATTATCACCAGAACAGTGGGCTAGGATTCTCGATTTCTTGCGTGGCTGCACCGGCCTGTACGTTGGCCAGGAAGCGGATTGCCGGCGTTTTGTCGAGGCCGTCTTATGGATTAACCGCTCTGGGGCCCGATGGCGACTGCTGCCAGCCGAATACGGGAACTGGAACAGCGTCTACAAACGATTCGCCCGTTGGACTGACCAAGGCGTCTGGGCACAAATGCATCAACATTTCTGCGCCGACCCGGATCTGGAATACCTGATCATCGACAGCACGGTGGTCCGGGCGCACCCTTGCGCGGCGGGAGCTCCCCCAAAAAGGGTGGCCAGGCGGCCCAGGCCCTGGGCCGGAGCCGCGGCGGGTTCAGCACCAAGATTCACGTGAGCGTGGACGGCTTGGGCAACCCCTTGCGATTCATCCTGACCGGCGGGCAACAGCACGACATCACCCAGGCGGAGGAATTGATCGCCGGTTATGCTGGCGAGCACGTACTGGCCGACAAAGGGTACGATGCCCAGGAGTTTCGCCAGCACATCCTGGAACTGGGTATGATACCGGTCATTCCGCCCCGCTCGAACCGCAAGGCACCCGCCGACTATGACCGGCATCTGTACCGGGAGCGTCATCTGGTGGAATGCTTCATCAACAAGATCAAGCACTATCGCCGGATCTTCTCCCGGTTTGAGAAGCTGGACACCAGATACCTGGGCTTCCTGCATTTCACCGCCGCTCTCATCTGGCTACGGTAAAATGTCAACAGAACCTAGTGACTCCCTCCGACGACACGTCTACGTTGTAGGCGTGGAGGGAATGATGAGCACACGCAAGAGTAGAGCAAAACCGGAAGGGCTGTCCCAGCTGAACCTGAACGCGGCGGGCATCGACGTGGGCGCCACCAGCCACTTCGTGGCGGTGCCCGCCGACCGCGCGGAGCAGCCGGTGCGTGAGTTTGAGGCCTTCACGGCGGACCTGTGCCGTCTGGCAGACTGGCTGTCCGAGTGCGGAGTGGAGACCGTGGTCATGGAGTCCACCGGCGTGTACTGGATACCGCTGTTCGGGGTGCTGGAAGAGCGGGGACTGGAGGTGATGCTGGTGGACCCCAGACGCATCAAGAACGTGCCGGGTCGCAAGACCGACGTGCGGGACTGCCAGTGGCTGCAGCAGTTGCACACCTACGGACTGCTGTCGGGAGCCTTCCGTCCCGACGGGGACGTACGGCGCTTGCGCAGCTACCTGCGGCAGCGAGCCATGCTGGTGGAGTACGCGTCCCAGCATATCCAGCACATGCAAAAAGCGCTGACCCAGATGAACGTGAAGCTCCAGCACGTGATCAGCGACATCACGGGCAAGACGGGCATGGACATCATGGAGGCCATTGCAGGCGGCGAACGGGACCCGCGACAACTGGCGCGACTGCGCGATCCCAGGATCAAGGCCGACGAGGCGACCATCGCCAAGTCTCTACAAGGCCACTGGCGGGAAGAGCACATCTTCGAGCTGACCCAAGCTCTGGAGCTGTATCGGTTCTATCAGGATAAGATTGCCGAGTGCGACCGGGAGATTGCAGCCCAGCTGGAGCGGTTTGAAGACCGCAGCGACGGCGAGCCTCCGGCTCCCAATGGCAAAAAGCGCAATCAGAAGAACGCGCCCCGTTTCGATGCCCAGGGCCAACTGTACCGGATGACGGGAGTGGACCTGACCCGGATCGACGGTGTGGATGCGTACACGGCCCTGAAGGTGATCAGCGAGATTGGCACCGACATGACCAAATGGCCCAGCGCCAAGCACTTCGCGTCGTGGCTGGGGCTGAGCCCCAACAACCGGGTCACCGGCGGCAAGGTCATCAGCTCAAAGACCAAGCCCAGCGCCAACCGGGCCGCCGCAGCTTTGCGTCTGGCCGCCAACGCGCTGCACCGCTCCGACAGCGCCCTGGGCGCCTTCCTGCGCCGGAAGAAAGCCCACTTGGGAGCGCCCAAGGCCATTACCGCCACGGCACACAAGCTGGCCAGGCTCATCTACACCATGCTGCGCTATGGCCAGGAGTACGTGGATGCTGGCGCCGAATACTACGAGAGCCAGTATCAGCAGCGGGCGTTGCGCGCCGCCAAGCGTCGGGCGGCCCAACTGGGCTACCAACTGGTGCCCATGCCCGATGCCGGGGACCGCACCACGTACGCACCTCCCGGCGCGCCAATCGCCGCGTGACAACGTTGGTTAGTGGGGAGCAGCATTATGGCCGTGGCCGGCCCGTGCAGAGGCGACTAACTGGTGAGTCCGTGTCAGGGTGCGTATGCTCATGGCGGGGCGTGTCGTACGGACGAAGACCGAGCAGGCGCTGGTGCTTATTGCCCGATCCATAGCATGGTCCGGGAGCCTTACGACTGCATCATTGGTGACGCCCCAATCGGGGCGATCCCGTTGGGGAGAGTGGCTACAGCCCGTGGCTCCCTCCGGCGACACGCCTACACGGCAATGGTAGAGGCGATGATGAGCAGACGCAAGAACAGCGCCAAACCAGCGGGGCTATCCCAGCTGAACCTGAACGCGGCGGGCATCGACGTGGGCGCCACCAGCCATTTCGTCGCGGTGCCCGCCGACCGCGCGGAGCAGCCGGTACAAGAGTTTGCCGCCTTCACAGCGGACTTGTATCGCCTGGCGGAGTGGCTGTCCGAGTGCGGTGTGGAGACCGTGGTCATGGAGTCGACGGGGGTGTACTGGATACCGCTGTTCGGAGTGCTGGAAGGCCGAGGGTTTGAGGTAATGCTGGTGGACCCCAGACGCATCAAGAACGTGCCGGGGCGCAAGACCGACGTGCTGGACTGCCAGTGGCTGCAGCAGCTGCACACCTACGGACTGCTGTCGGGAGCCTTCCGGCCCGATGGGGAGATCCGACGCCTGCGTAGCTACCTGCGCCAGCGAACGATGCTGGTGGAATACGCGTCCCACCATATCCAGCATATGCAGAAGGCCCTGACCCAGATGAACGTGAAGCTCCAGCACGTCATCAGCAACATCACCGGCCAGACCGGCATGGACATCATCGAGGCCATCGTGGGCGGCGAGCGGGATCCGCGTAAGCTGGCGCAACTGCGCAATTATCGGATCAAGGCGGACGAGGCGACCATCGCCAAGTCGTTGCAGGGCCACTGGCGGGAGGAACATATCTTCGAGCTGACCCAGGCCCTGGAGTTGTACCGGGTGTATCAGGCCAAGATTGCCGAGTGCGACCGGGAGATTGAAGCCCAGCTGGAACGGTTTGAGGACCGCAGCGACGGTGTGCCTCCGGCTCCCAATGGTAAAAAGCCCCATCAGGGGAACGCGCCGCGCTTCGATGTCCGGACCCACCTGTATCAGATGACGGGGGTGGACCTGACCCGGATCGACGGTGTGGATGCGTACACGGCCCTGAAGGTGATCAGCGAGATTGGCACCGACATGACCAAATGGCCCAGCGCCAAGCACTTCGCGTCGTGGCTGGGGCTGAGCCCCAACAACCGGGTCACCGGCGGCAAGGTCATCAGCTCAAAGACCAAGCCCAGCGCCAACCGGGCCGCCGCAGCTTTGCGTCTGGCCGCCAACGCGCTGCACCGCTCCGACAGCGCCCTGGGCGCCTTCCTGCGCCGGAAGAAAGCCCACTTGGGAGCGCCCAAGGCCATTACCGCCACGGCACACAAGCTGGCCAGGCTCATCTACACCATGCTGCGCTATGGCCAGGAGTACGTGGATGCTGGCGCCGAATACTACGAGAGCCAGTATCAGCAGCGGGCGTTGCGCGCCGCCAAGCGTCGGGCGGCCCAACTGGGCTACCAACTGGTGCCCATGCCCGATGCCGGGGACCGCACCACGTACGCACCTCCCGGCGCGCCAATCGCCGCGTGACAACGTTGGTTAGTGGGGAGCTTTTTCAAGGGCGACTTCGGGCAGTATTTTACGCCAAGGGAATTGATTGCTTTCTGCGTAGCCCTGCTGGACCCAGGACGCACCGACACCTGGTGCTGGACCGGCCTGCGGCTCCGGAGGGTTCCTGCTGTACGCGCTGGACCACGTGCGACGCAAGGCAGATGAGGCGCAGACTCCGGGCAGCATTGATCATTACCGATTCTGGCACGACTTCGCCCAAAATAACCTTTTTGGTTTGGAGGTGAACGACGAGTTGGCTCGCGTGGCCAAGATGAACATGATTATTCACGACGACGGGCATACCAACGTGGTGGGGCACGATGCGCTGGATTTCCCGAAGAACATTGCTGCCGAGAACGCCGGCCTCTCGGCAGAAAGATTCGACCTGGTTCTCACTAACCCGCCTTTTGGCGCTACCGTCAGGCGCACCGAGAAGGGGGATGGGTATCTGGAACAGTTCGAGTTGATGCGCTATCTCGGTAAGAATTATCCGTTGCATACCGATATGACTGGGGAAGGAGACGAAACCGACACCAGGTTGACGCCAAAATCAGTGCGGCCAAGGGCTAGCATCAAAACCGAAATTGCATTCATTGAGCGGATTCACTCGTTCCTCAAACCGGGCACCGGACGGGCCGCTGTGGTACTGCCCGACGGTATCCTGACGAACTCGTCGTTGCAGGGCGTGCGGCTCTGGATGCTGGAACATTTTCAGCTACTGGCGGTGGTTAGCCTGCCGCAGTTTGCGTTCAGCCACTACGACGCCGGGGTGAAGGCCAGCATTGTATTTCTGCGAAGGCTCGGCGATGGGGAAGTTGTCTCTGACGATACCGCCATTTTTATGGCACTGGCGGACAACATCGGGTACGACGCCACCGGGCGCAAAACTTTCGAGGTAACCGTCGAGCAGGAAATCGACGGCGTCAGCAAGGTGGAGCGGCACCGCTGCGACCTGTTTGACTACTGGGTTACCTACGAATGGAGCCGGGTTGGTTCTGCGGAAGGCGACTGGAGCGAACGACACCGGGAGATTATTCCCGATACGGGGCTGGTGGCGCAGTGGAGGGCGTTTCAGCGGGACCCACTAAACTTGGATAATACTGTTGATTCACTACAGAGCGATGTGCCCTTGGGCGGCCTCGATGGCTTTGTCCTGAATGCCATCGACATCACCCACAATCCACCGCAAAATATGGTGTTCAAGATTCTAGGGCGTGTTGACATTTCATTATAATGGCCGTATGTCAAACATCAGATTATCACCAGAACAGTGGGCTAGGATTCTCGATTTCTTGCGTGGCTGCACCGGCCTGTACGTTGGCCAGGAAGCGGATTGCCGGCGTTTTGTCGAGGCCGTCTTATGGATTAACCGCTCTGGGGCCCAATGGCGACTGCTGCCAGCCGAATACGGGAACTGGAACAGCGTCTACAAACGATTCGCCCGTTGGACTGACCAAGGCGTCTGGGCACAAATGCATCAACATTTCTGCGACGACGCGGATCTGGAATACCTGATCATCGACAGCACGGTGGTCCGGGCGCGCCCTTGCGCGGCGGGAGCTCCCCCAAAAAGGGTGGCCAGGCGGCCCAGGCCCTGGGCCGGAGCCGCGGCGGGTTCAGCACCAAGATTCACGTGAGCGTGGACGGCTTGGGCAACCCCTTGCGATTCATACTGACCGGAGGGCAACAGCACGACATGTAACAGTTCAGAGTAGAGGGGAAACGAGCAGCTGACGGCAGGCGGCGAGAGGATTTAGACCTTGGGCGCGCCAGGTGCCGAAGATGGATGCCAGCGTCATCTTGCTCTCGGTGCCCTGCTCCGAGCGGGTGCCGCCGCTGATCTTGCGGCTGATGACCAGATGGCGCAGGCTGCGTTCGGCGGCGTTGTTGTCTGAAGGCACGTCCGGTTCGGCCACGAAGACGAAGAGTTCCTTGATGTGGCGCTCGATGCGTCGGCACAGCTTGGCCTGGGTTGCCGACGGGTCGTGCCGGAAAGGCTGGCCGAGGGCCAGCAGTTGTCGTTCCAGGGCCAGTTGGGCGGTGCGCCGCCGCTTGGCCTGGGGATGAGTGCAGGCTTTGGCCCGGTCGTAAATCCCGTGGACGGCGTCGGCCCACCTGGCCAGTGGCGCAGCATCGGGGTAGAGGGTGCGCAGGTCGTGGATGTCCCGCAGCAGGTGGGCCCAGCACCGCTGCTTGGGGCCGTCATAATGGTGGTAGGCGGCGTAGAAATCGCTGACCAATACTCCGGAGAAAGCATCGCTCAGCGCCTCGTCCACGACTGTTTTGCCCCGACCCCGCCGCAGGAAGTAGCGTTCGGTGGGGGTGCTGAAAGTCCACACGTAGCCGTTGGCCCCGCTCTGACGCCAGCCGGTTTCGTCGGCGTGGACCACTGGGCTGGCGCGGATGCGGTCCAGGATCGCGGCCACTGCCGGTTGGGCCCGCTGCGCCGTGCGATGGATGGCGCTCACGATGGCCCCCACGCTGAGGCGCAACTGATGCACGGTGTCCAGATACCACTGGACGCTGCGGATGGGCAGCCGCCCCTCTTCCCGCAGCGTGGCGATCAGGCTGAGCAGGTTGACGCCGAGGCGCTGCTGACCCAAGACCACGCCGCCCAGTTCCGCCGGAGGTGTGCAGCGCCGTCGGCAGGCCGGGCAAGTCCGAGCAAGGTAGACCTGCTCGGTGACTTGCGCGGGAACCACCGGCAGCTCGATGACCTCCCGAGTGCGCTGGATCCAGCCGCCGGACCGGTGGGCGCCGCAATCGGGACAGTTCTCCATCACGTGCTCCACCCGGTGGGTCGGTGTCATGCGCGGGCGGGCGAAGCCGTGGCGTCGCTGCTTGCGGGGCCCCGGCTGCGCTGGGGGCTTCCGGCCCGATTTCGCCTTGAGGCCGGGCATTCGGAGCGGGCCGCCCGGTTTCGCCTGGCCTTCCAGTTCGGCAATCCGCCGCTGCAACCGCTCAATCACCGCCTGTAACTCGGCGATGATGGCAATGAGGACAGCGCGGTCGACGGTGGTCAGGTCCACTTCAGTATCCATGCCCTGTATATGACATAACCACCGCCACCCGTGCCAGCGTTCGGCAACCCGCCTTCGGCCAATTCACCTCACCAAGTCTGAACTGTTACCACGACATCACCCAGGCGGAGGAGTTGATCGCCGGTTATGCTGGCGAGCACGTACTGGCCGACAAAGGGTACGATGCCCAGGAGTTTCGCCAGCACATCCTGGAACTGGGTATGATGCCGGTCATTCCGCCCCGCTCGAACCGCAAGGCACCCGCCTACTATGACCGGCATCTGTACCGGGAGCGTCATCTGGTCGAATGCTTCATCAACAAGATCAAGCACTATCGCCGGATCTTCTCCCGGTTTGAGAAGCTGGACACCAGATACCTGGGCTTCCTGCATTTCACCGCCGCTCTCATCTGGTTGCGGTGAAATGTCAACAGAACCTAGCGAAATCTGTTGTCGACTCCAGATTTGATCCGGATTTCCATTCCCTGCGATTCAGGACGATTCGGGAAGGCATTGAGCAAGGACGTTATCCGGCGAAGCGCATCAGAGACCTTTGCGACATGATTAGGTCGGGGTTTGCAGCAGGACGTGAAGTACAGGCTTTTGATTACAAAAGTGGCTTGCCACATCTACGTCCATTGAATTTTGACGTGTATGGTCAGTTATCTTTGGAGGGCACAAAGTTTGTTCCCAAGGAATCAGTCGCTAGCGATGCCTTATGCGCTCGAGGTGAAGTGCTTTTCAACAACACGAACTCGACCGGATTGGTTGGCAAAAGTGCTGTGTTCAATTTAGAACAACCATGCGCCTGCTCGAATCATGTGACCAGACTGCGGCCACGAAGTAGTATTAACCCCGAATACCTTGCAGCTGTGTTAAACGCTCTTCGACGGCTGGGCTATCTTGGTCTGTTGAGTACAAACTTCAACAATCAAGCCGGGATAAACACGACTACGTTAGCTAGGCTTTGCACATTTCAAGCCGGGTAGGCGAGTGAATCTACAAGTCGGTAGTACAGGGCAGCCGGGACTTTCCATATATCCGGTTCTGCGTCTCGACTTTGTACAAAAGCTAGATAAATTATAAGAACAGGGTAAGCTCGACCAAATCACCACAAGAGGTCGAGTATGCCCACCCTGCCCGCAGTCATAGTAACCCTGCTGCTGCCCTTTGAGCACCTGTTTGACCCCAGGACCTGGCGCAAAGCCCAACTCCTGGCCATGGGAGCGATCCTGTCTCCCGGCAAACGCACCGTGTCCTCCGCCCTCAACATCCTGGGGATTGGGCAGCACGGCGACTTCGCCATCTATCACCACGTGCTCAACCGTGCCCGATGGTCGCCGCTGCAACTGAGCCGGGTGCTGTTGCTGCTGGTGGCCGGGCGCCTTGGTTCATCCACCGAGCCGTTGGTGTTCGGCATTGACGAGACGGTGGAACGACGCTGGGGCCGGAAGATTGCGGCCAAGGGGCGGTATCGGGATCCGGTGCGGTCCAAGGACGACCAGGTGGTGATGACCCCCGGATTGCAATGGGTGAGCCTGATGTTGCTGACGCGTATCGGATGGGCGGGTCGACACTGGGCGCTACCGTTTTTGACCGCGCTGGTGGTGTCGGCCCGCTACGACCGGCGCAAAGGTCGCCGGCACCAGACGGTCACCGACTACGCCCAGCAGATGCTGGTCTGCCTGCGCCGGTGGCTGCCGGACCGGGACCTGGTGGTGGTGGCCGATGGCGGCTACGCCAAGCGCGAGTTCCTGCGGCATTGCCAGAGTATGTCAAAGCCGATTGTCGTCGTCACCAAACTGCGCAAGGACGCGTCCCGGTACCAGCCCGCGCCACCGCGGCGGCCCGGCCAGATCGGGCGGCCCCGGGTGGTCGGCGCGCGATTGCCCAGTCCCACGGCGGTGCTGGACGATCCCGCTACACAATGGATTCCCTACCGCGCCACCGGTTCCGACGGCAGTACCGCCATGGTCGAGCTCGCTTCGGGCGTGGCGCTGTGGTACCACGGCGGGCCGCCGCGCCTTCCCATTCGTTGGGTCGTCATCAGATACCTGGAGGAGCGCCGCGGGCCCTATGCTTTGCTATGCACCGACACCGAGGCGGAACCCCTGCGGATACTGCAGTGGTATCTGCTGCGCTGGCAGGTCGAGGTGACCTTTGAGGAGCTGCGGGCTCACCTGGGCATGGAAACCCAGCGCCAGTGGTCGGAACGAGCCATCGCCCGAACCACCCCCGCGCTCTTTGGCTTGTTCAGCGTGGTGACGCTGGCGGCGGATATCCTGATCGAACAGCGTGGCGGCATGGCGCCGCGCACCGCGGCGTGGTATGACAAGACCAGCCCTTCCTTCGCCGACGCCATCGCCCTGGTCAGACGACACCTCTGGGTGCAGCAGGGAACTTTTATGCCGTCCGAGCGCGAGCACGAATCGATAAAAGTCCCGCGCCTCTTGTACCACAGGATGCTCGACACGCTAGCCTATGCCGCTTGATTGTACAAAGCCGAGTTCTGCGTCGGACAGTGAAAACCCCTCGGACGCCAGCCACAAGTGGCGGCGCACCAGGGCGATGGCATCCACAAAAGTTGGCGACGGCTTGGCGTACCAGGCCGCGGTGCGATGGCTCATGGGCCGTTGTTCCTGCATCAAGTGAGCCGCCAGGGTGGTCCAGGAGAATAGGCCCATCAGGATTGGCGTGGTGCGGGCGATGGCGTGATCCGACCACTGGCGTTGGGTCTCCACGCCCAGATGCGCTCGCACCTCCTGGAAGGTGACCTCCAGTTGCCAGCGCAGCACAAACCATTCCAGAATCTGCGCCGGGTCCACGGCCAGGTCAGTGCACAGCAAAGCCTGTGTGGCGAATTCGCCCTGGGGGTCCCGAACCAAGACCCAGCGCAGGGGCACGGGCGGCTTGCCCGAGCGGTACCAAACCACCGTTTGCGAGGTGAGTTCCACCGTGCGGGTCGCGCCGTTGTACCAGGCTACCGCGGCGGTGGTCCAGTACAGACCGGGATGGTCGACGAGTAATTTCAGCGCGGGCAGCCGCCGGCCTTTCAGCGGGGGCCGACCGTTCCGGCCCGGCTGACGTGCTGGCGCCGGTTCATAGAGGGCGGCGTCCAGGTGCAAGCGGGCGATGAGGATAACGGGTTGCGCCAACGATTGGCAGCAGTGCAGCAGGTCCAGTACGGCGTAGCTGCTGTCACCCACCAGCACTAGAAATGTGGCCGGAAACCCCGATTCTCCCCAAGCCGTTATTTTCTTGGCGTCGATTACTGATGTAATGATGGGGTCTTGAAACGTATTGCATACACTATCACGCCGTATACGACTGTAATACGTCTGCTTGGCGTAGTGCAAAACCCGGCCAACGGCTTTCCGGCCGGATCTCTAGGGGGCGCTGCGGCAGCCAGCGGCGCAGTTGCAGGATCATCTGCCGGGCCCAGTCGGTGAGCTTTTTGTGGCGGCGTCCGCGCTGCCGGTGGTAGCGTGCCGAGGGCGCCAGCACGGTGAGAAAGGGCAAGGCCCAATAACGTCCCGCCCAGGGGACCTGGCCCAGCCACATCAGGGAGATCCAGCGCAGGCCGCTGGCCTTGACCACCTGAGACCGGCTGGAGCGTACCGCATCGCGGTAGATGCCCAGGGATTTGATTTTGGGGCCGCGGCGCCGCTCCAGGGTTTCGTCGATGCCGAAAATCAACGGACCATCGCCTTGATCCAAGTGGAGGATTAGCAGTCCCAACAGGATGCGTGCCGCCTGGCGGGGCGACCACACCGCCCGATTGAGCACTTGATGATAACGGGCATAGCTGCGGTCGTCGCTGAGTCCCATGACACGGAGCGCCGATGCCACGGTGCGTTGGCCGGGAGCCAGTATCGCGCCGACTAACAGGATTTGGGCTTTCAGCCAGGTCGGGTTGCGAAACAGCGTGGCGAAGGGATGGAGTACGGGTACAATCGCGTTGGGCAGGGTGAGCATCGCTTGGCCTTTTCCAGGAGGGTCCGCCCAGCTTACCCTGTTCTTATAATTTATCTAGCTTTTGTGCAAAGTCCAGGTTAGAGGAACTCAAAATACCCCTACCTTCAACTGGCGAACAGGAACGCATAGCTACTGAACTCCGTCGCCGGCGTAAGGAAGCTCACCGACTTTACGCCGAGGCGGACGCATTATTGGCAGGCGGCCAATTGGTGGTCTGAGACGGAGCTTCTGGGGGGTATAACGACATCCCTTGAAGGCGAAAGTAAAATGCAGTCATTGTTCCGCAGAATTCGCCGCATCATCGCAAACCGGGCTAAATGTTACGAGCACAACACGATATACCACGACGATTGCCAGCTCTGCCGGCAAGCCAGAAAATATAGGAAATCCCGCGAACGATGCAATGCTCACGGCATCAAATATCTGCAATCGTGCACTACTTGTCGTCTTGTGTATAAGAGAAGGAGAGCAAGGCTCCATAAGCAAATCACCCACGGTGTAACGCGGCAACTGGGAATGGAAGCGCTCAGAGGCTTGGGCTATTTGGCCGCCGCATTAGTATTTGTTATTTGGACATTCAACCATTTCGGGCCTGATGTTCCAATCACATTACAAATCGTCTTGGCGGCTATTGCGGCCGGCATCTTGTTCGAGCCAGCCATTACCGGAACAAGGCTAGCGAAAAAGTGGGCACGGACAATATCTTCGCGCACAGACGACACTGACGCGCTGTGGGAACCAGACTGGCCGACATCGCGAGAACGCCGTTACTGGACTGCCTCAAGAAGACGGCAGCTGCGATGGAGAGGGGCAGTAATTGGAGGGAGCATACTCCCAACGATTGCAATAATCATCTTTGCACAATACCCGGACAAGAGTATCGAGCGAACCAATGAGATGATCGCAAACGAACCCGCTACAGCGATTTTACTATTCGGGGGATTAACAATTTGCGCCATCGCGCTGTCTGTTGCGGCTGGTGTACTTGGAAGAGGAATCGAAAAAGCGCTCTGGCCCAGACCAGATGAGAATCCCATGCGTAGAGATGACTGGTAACGGGTGGACTCGTCTGTAGCGACGGAGTTGCCACGCGGCGCTCGCAATGACGGATAAACTGGGCACGTATAGACGCCCAATTTTCTTGACCCGGCGTATCGGCCCCGCCTATACTTTTTGGGCGGTTACGATAACCCGTTCCCGCTAACGGATTTCCTCCGAACGCATCCGCTTCACCCCTCCTGTGCCTGCCGTGTCTCAACCTGCATCTCAACCGCCCACGCCTGAGTTGGTCGACCAGCTGACCCAGACTGCCCTGACCACCCTTGGCGCCATTTCCGACGGCGCCGCGGTGGAGGAATGGCGGGTGTCCTGGCTGGGCCGGCGCGGTCAGTTCACCGGCCTGCTGCGCGGACTGTCCGGGCTGGACCCCGACCTGCGTCGGGAAGTCGGCGGGCGGGCTAACCAGGCCAAGAACACCCTGGAAGAGGCGCTGGCTCGCCGCACCCGCGAGATTGCCCAGGCCGAACTGGAGGCCAGCGACCGCCTGGATGTTACCCTCCCCGGCCGACCCATCATCACGGGACGATTACATCCCACCACCCAGATTGTGCGCGAGATCTGCCAGGCTTTCATGGCTATGGGGTTCAGCGTCGTTGAGGGTCCCGAAGTCGAACTTGACCACTACAACTTCGAGATGCTGAACATCCCGTCCGGCCATCCGGCTCGGGATATGTGGAACTCGCTCTGGGTGGATTACGTCAACGAAGCCGGCGAGCAGCCCATGCTGCTGCGGACGCATACCTCTCCGATGCAGGCGCGGGTGATGGAGGCTCAGGAACCGCCGGTGCGCGTGGTGGTGCCGGGCAAGTGCTATCGCTACGAGGCCACCGACGCGACCCACGAGTGGCACTTCTACCAGGTTGAAGGCCTGGCAGTGGCCGAGGGCATCACGTTTGCCGACCTGAAAGGCACGCTGTACGAGTTCGCGCGCCGCGTGTTCGGCGAAGACCGCCAGATCCGCTTCCGGTGCGACTATTTCCCCTTCGTCGAGCCGGGCGTGGATATGTCCATCTCCAATTTCCGCGACCCGTCCACGGGCAAACGCCCCATCAACCGGGATGAAGACTGGATCGAGATTATGGGCGCCGGCATGGTGCATCCCAAGGTGCTGGCCGGCGTGGGCTACGATCCCGATCGCTACACCGGCTTTGCCTTCGGCATGGGCCCGGAGCGAATCGGGATGCTGAAATACGGCATCGACGATATCCGGCATTTCTACAGCAACGATGTGAGGTTCCTGCGCCAGTTCTGACGCAAAATTCTGCCCATGCTAATCCCCTTCTCCTGGCTTTCCGAATACGTTGACATCATGCTGCCACCCGATGAGGTGGCCCATCGGCTGACGATGGCCGGCATCGAGGTGGGCGATGTCATCACCCGGGGCGGCTGGGATAATTGCGTGGTTGGCTACGTGCGCTCCACCCGACCACACCCCAACGCCGACACCCTGACCCTGTGCCTCGTCGACTCCGGCGACGGCCCGGAACTGGAAGTCGTTTGCGGCGCGCCCAACGTCGCCGCCGGTCAGAATATCTGCTTCGCCCGGCCCGGCGCCTTCCTGCTCAACACCCACACCGGAAGGCAGGAAGAGTTGAAGCCGGCTCGCATCCGCGGCGTGGTGTCAGAGGGCATGATTTGCTCCGAGGCCGAACTCGGCCTCAGCGACGAGCACGACGGCATCATCGTGCTGTCCGCCGATGCCGCGCCGGGCGACCCGCTGAATGCAGTTCTTGGCGACACCTTCCTGGAGCTGGAACTGACACCCAACCGAGGGGATTGTCTTTCCATCCTGGGGGTGGCTCGAGAGCTGGGCGCCATCACCGGCCAACCCGTCCGCGTGCCTGAAATCGGCTATCCCGAGGACGGTCCGCCGGTGGACACTCTGGCGAAGGTAACCATCGCCGACCCTGACCTCTGCCTGCGCTACACGGCGTCGGTTATCACCGGCATCCAGATTGGCCCCTCGCCGGCGTGGATACAAGACCGCCTGACCCGAGCCGGCCTGCGCCCCATCAACAACGTGGTGGACGTTACCAACTATGTGATGCTGGAGTTCAACCAGCCGCTGCACGCCTTCGATCTGGCTACCGTTACCGATCGGCACGTGGTGGTGCGCCGCGCCAGCCCCGGCGAGAAGTTCACCACGCTGGATGGCGTGGAGCGCACGCTGACCAATGACACCCTGATGATTGCCGACCCGGCGCAGGCCATTGGCATCGGTGGCGTGATGGGCGGCGCCAACAGCGAGATTACGGCTGCCACCACGACCATGCTGCTGGAATCGGCCACCTTCCACGACCTGAACAACCGCCGCACGGCCACTAACCTGAATCTGCGCACCGAAGCCAGCCTGCGCTTTGAGAAGGGCCTGCGCGCCGAGCTGGCTCCCATCGCCCTGCGACGGGCGACGCAACTCATCCTGCAAACCGCCGGCGGCGAGGCTGCGGCCGGCATCATCGACGTGTATCCCGATGGCCAAACGGATGCCCCGGTGCCCCTGACGGAACGCCGGCTGCGTCAGGTGCTGGGCATGGATCTTGACATTGCCCGCGCCGAAACCGTGCTGGCCAGCCTGGGCATTACCACCCGCCGCACCGGGCCGGACAGTCTGGAGGCGGATGCACCCTACTGGCGCAGCGACATCGCCATTGAGGAAGACCTGATCGAAGAGGTGGTACGCATCATCGGCTACGATGAAGTACCGACCACCATGCTGTCCTCACCCATCCCCTACCACCGGCCCAACCCATTGACCGAGCTGAAGGAAGCAATGCGCGACGCCCTGGCCGCGGCCGGCATGGAAGAGACCATCAGCTATCCCCTGATCAGCGCCGAGGATTTAACCAGGCTGGACTTGGCCGAGGATGAGCAGGCCCCCTGGCTGCGCGTCGCCAACCCCATGTCTGCCGAGTACAACATCTTGAGGCCGGAGATGATTCCCAGCCTGCTGAACACGCTGGCCTACAACCAGGCGCACAACGACGGCGGGTTCCGTCTGTTCGAAATTGGCCGGTCCTTCGGTTATCAGGACGGCAATCTGCCCCACGAGCGCGAATGGCTGGCCGGCGTAATGTCCGGTCCCCGCTTCGGCGACAACTGGCTCACGCCAGCAGACTTGATGGACTTTTACGACGCCTCTGGCGTCGTATCCACTGTCCTCGGCCGCGTCGGCTTTACCGCTTCGCTGCAAGAGGCCGTCGGGACCCGGTGGCATCCGGGCCGCGCCGCCACCATTAGCGTCCGAGCTGCCACCGGCGCTGCCGCCGAAGTTGGTGTGGTCGGAGAAATGCACCCGGACATCAACGACCGCTTTGGCCTGCGCCCCGAACCCGTAATCTACTTCCAGATTGCCTTGGACGCTCTTTCGTCGGCACGACTCGACACCGAGGCGGCGGAGACCCGTTTCCAGTCGCTGTCCCGTTTCCCCGCGGCCAACCGGGATCTGGCGCTGCTGGCGCCGTCCGATGTACCGGCCGGCCAGATTCAGCAACTGATCCAGCGGGTGCGGCTGGTGGAACGCACCGAACTGTTCGACGTGTACACCGGCGAGAACGTGCCTGAGGGAATGCGGTCGCTGGCGTTTCGCATCTGGTTCCGTGCCGAGGATCGCACGCTGACCGCCGAGGAATTGAACCGCGCGATGAACGGCTTGACCCGAGTGTTGGAACGCGAAGCCGGCGCCACGTTGCGGGGATGAGCGGTTATAATAAACGTCGGACCAGACCCATTGTCCGGCTTCCCAGCGTCGTCGCCTTTTTCACCAGCAATATGCCGACCCATGAACACGTACAGACAGCTCAGGACTTCGTGACGGCGGACGACCGGGAACTGGCTTCCGGCTATGTGCTGCCGGGCTCCGAAAAACTGTGGGGGCTCCGCCTCCCATGCCGTGATGGCGGTGGCTCAGCGTCGTAGTTGGCCATTTGTTAGCCACCGTGCGTTGCAGCTCGCCGTACTGAGATTGGCGGAAGAGAACAACGATGCGGCTGTCGACTCGGAGTTCGCAACCGCGGAGACATTTCACGAAAACTTCTTCCACCAGTTCAACGTCTTCCACCAGTTTATGGAAAACCACGAACTTCGAGACGATCCAGCCATCGTCTACCGGTTCGTTAATCGAATGCTCGGCCGGCTGGCTTAGCAAACTATCCTGCGTTTCGTCGCCACGTCTCCACCGGAGGCACACCCCATGACCACACATCAGCATACGAGTCACCTCCACGCCCACGATGCCCACGGCGACGGCGACCACGAGAGCATCCACGACCACTCCGGTGGCGACGAGCATCGTCGGCACGGCGACCACCACGAGGGACGCCCCGGGGGGCACGATAACGGCCATGGCCACGAGGACATGCTGGAAGTTGAGCAGGCCCTGGAACGCATCCTGGCCAACTTTGCCCCGCTGGACGCCGTGGCGATGCCAGTGCTGCAGTCGCTGGGTATGACGCTGGCCGAGGACATCACCTCGCCGCTGAACCTGCCGCCCTTGGCCAACTCCGCAATGGATGGGTACGCGGTGCTGCACGCCGACATCGCCGCCGCCGGCGACACCCCGCCAAGTCTTACCGTCATTTCGGCGGTAGCCGCCGGCCAGGTATCCGCCGATACCGTCACCCAGGGCAATACCATACGCATAATGACCGGCGCTCCCGTTCCCGCTGGCACCGATACCGTGGTGCCCTTCGAGGAAACCGACGAGCTGGATCGCCGCCGCAACGGCCAGCCACTGAACGAAATCGTCATCCGAAAGGCCCTGCCCCTGGGGAGCAACGTGCGTCCGGCCGGCGAGGACGTCTCCGCCGGCGAGCTGGTGCTGTCGGCCGGCACCGTGGTGCGCCCCGCCGAAGCCGGCGTGATGGCCTCGTTGGGCCTGGCTACCGCGCGGGTTATTCGCCGCCCGGTGGTGGCGGTGCTGTCTACCGGCGACGAACTGACGCAGATTGGCGACGCCCTGCAGCCGGGTCATATCTACGACAGCAACAGCAGCAGTATCGCCGCTGCCGTAATCGCCGCCGGCGGTACACCCCGCGTCATCGGCATCGCCCGCGACAACCTGGCCGACCTGCACCGCTGCATCGACGAGGCCGCCGACGCCGACCTGCTGGTCACCTCCGCCGGCGTTTCCAAGGGCGACTACGATATGGTCAAGGATGTGCTGGAGCAACGGGGCGATATGAACTTCTGGTCGGTGCGGATGCGCCCGGCCAAACCGCTGGCGTTCGGTTTGCTGAACCGGGAGGGCAAGCACCCGCTGCCGCTGTTGGGACTGCCGGGAAATCCGGTTAGCGCGCTGCTGGCCTTTGAGATGTTCGGCCGGCCGGCCATCCGCCGGATGCTGGGCCGCGACCTGCTGTCCCGTCCGATTGTAGAAGGCGTGCTCACGGGCCCCATTTTCAACAGCGACGGTCGCCGGGTGTATGCCAGGGTGGAGGTCGAACGGCGCGACGGCGGCTGGTTCGCCACCCCCACCGGGCCGCAGGGTTCCAACATCCTGACCTCGCTCTCACGCGCCAATGGGCTGGCCATCTGCCCGGCCGACCTGCCCAGGAAAAACGCCGGACAAGCCGTTAAAATCATTATGCTGGACTGGAACGAAGAGGTTGAGCTATGACCACCACTTATGCCGCGAACAACCGGTCGTCAGGATTGGAGTATCGCTTCAGCCCGGATCGGCTCGCCGAACTGAACCGCGCTCCGGTTCCCCTGCTGTTGGCCAGGATCACTACCGGGTGCCCTTCCTACGGCAAAACCGCTGCCGATATTGACAGCGTCGATACCCTGATTGCCGAAATTCGCGGCCATTGCGCCAGCGATACGGATTTTATCAGGCAGTCCATGCCGTTGCAGGAGATCGTGTTCCGTACCCTCCTGCTGGACGCTGACTCCACGATGACCCTGGGCCAATTGCACCAGGAGCTGACGGAGCGCTGGTCGTCTGCCATCAGACCGATTACTGTTACCCTCTCCGGCCTGGCCCGAATCCTCGACAGCGACGAATTCTACGGTTTCGAGGCCATCCCCGTTGATGATCCCGAATTAGCCGACCTCCCCATGCTGACTGCTTCCGGCGCCGACGACTCTGATGGCCTCGCCCAGATTATCGCCGCCAACGTGGATGACGAAGAGGACGATGACGACGACCTGTTCGAAGAGGACGAAGACGATGAGGGCGATGACACCGACCTCTTCATCGACGATTCTCCTGACAATGAATCCGAGGACGCTGAATCCGAGGACGAAGAATAGCTGCGGCCGCTCGTCCTCGGCGATTACCGGGGTGATCTGAGCCGGCCGTGCGACAGTTCAGGCCCACGTTTCGGAGTGGCGTCGAAAATAGTTCAACGCCCGGCGGATAGCGACCGCTGCATTCGTCCGTTACCGTCGGTTTAGTGAATACCACGGCCAGCCACTATCGAATCGTTGACTGGCTCCCGAGCCATCGCTAGAATAAGCCCATCAAATCGATTACCGTTTCGCCCGTTTGGCGCCGACGGTAGCTCAAACGCAAACCTACGACGGAGGTGTCGCTATAGCCAGGCAGTACAGGGTCAACGAGCAAATACGCGTCCCGCGAGTACGGGTCATAGGGGAGGATGGCGAACAGCTGGGCGTTATGACAGTGCCCGATGCTCTTGCCAGGGCGCGCATTAACGAACTTGACCTGGTGGAAGTGGCGCCTAACGCTGACCCACCGGTTTGCCGGCTGCTGGATTACGGGAAGCTGCGCTACCTCACTTCCAAAAAAGAACGCGAAACCCGCAAATCCCAGAAAAGCAACGACCTGAAGGAAGTGCGCTTCCGGCCCAACATCGGCGTTCACGACTTTTACGCTAAACTGCGCAAAGTTCGCCAGTTCATCGGAAATGGTGATAAAGTTAAACTCACAGTTCGTTTCCGAGGCCGTGAAGCCGTGCATCAACAGCTCGGCCTATCGCTTTTGAAACGGGTTGCCGACGACCTGAAAGACGACGTTCGCCTGGAGCACGCCCCCTCTATGGAGGGTCGTGCCATGTCGATGGTTCTCATTCCGAGTCCCACCAGCACGGTGAAAAGCGAACGCAACGACAACGCAACAGCAGTAACCACGGAATAGCAAGAATATGCCTAAACTCAAGACCCACAAAGGCGCCAAAGCCCGCATCCACGTAACGGGCACGGGCAAATTGCTGCGCCGCAAGCGTATGAGCAGCCACCTGCGGCGCAAAAAGCCCACCAAGGTGACTCGCAAATACGCCCAGAAAATAGGCTTTGACCCTGTCGACGTGAAGCGTCTCAGCCGACTCATTCCTTACGACCTTTAACAACGGAGAGCCATAACACCGTGCCGAGAGTCAAGAGAGGCGTAACCAAACACGCCCGACACAAGAAAATCCTCAAAGCCGCCAAGGGTTACCAGGCCTCTTCCGGTCGTAACTACAAGTGGGCCAAAGAAGCGTTGATGCACGCGTGGAGCCACGCGTATCGCCATCGCCGCCAGCGTAAGGGCGATTTCCGCCGCCTGTGGATTATCCGCATCGGCGCCGCCTGCCGTCAGCATGACACCAACTACAGCCAGTTTATGCATGGGCTTACCGCTGCCGGCATTGAGATCGACCGCAAGATGCTGGCCGACATGGCCGTCCGCGATCCGGCCGCCTTCGAGCGCCTGGTAGCCGTCTCCAAAACGGATTAGATTCTGGGGTCTGCCCTCACCCCAAACCCCTCTCCCCACGGGAGAGGGGTAACTTTTGCATGGCGCTAACGGTGAGCCAGTCGGCGCACGGGCATGGACGTCAAGCTAATCCCTCGGCTCACGCGTGCCCATTTTATTCTGTCATTGCGAGGAGCATAGCGACGTGGCAATCTCGATGAGGTTGAACACACATCGGCGAACCGCCGTTGCTACGACGACGGGATCGCTAGTAACAGTTCAGAGTAGAGGGGAAACGAGCAGCTGACGGCAGGCGGCGAGAGGATTTAGACCTTGGGCGCGCCAGGTGCCGAAGATGGATGCCAGCGTCATCTTGCTCTCGGTGCCCTGCTCCGAGCGGGTGCCGCCGCTGATCTTGCGGCTGATGACCAGATGGCGCAGGCTGCGTTCGGCAGCGTTGTTGTCTGAAGGCACGTCCGGTTCGGCCACGAATACGAAGAGTTCCTTGATGTGGCGCTCGATGCGTCGGCACAGCTTGGCCTGGGTTGCCGACGGGTCGTGCCGGAAAGGCTGGCCGAGGGCCAGCAGTTGTCGTTCCAGGGCCAGTTGGGCGGTGCGCCGCCGCTTGGCCTGGGGATGAGTGCAGGCTTTGGCCCGGTCGTAAATCCCGTGGACGGCGTCGGCCCACCTGGCCAGTGGCGCAGCATCGGGGTAGAGGGTGCGCAGGTCGTGGATGTCCCGCAGCAGGTGGGCCCAGCACCGCTGCTTGGGGCCGTCATAATGGTGGTAGGCGGCGTAGAAATCGCTGACCAATACTCTGGAGAAAGCATCGCTCAGCGCCTCGTCCACGACTGTTTTGCCCCGACCCCGCCGCAGGAAGTAGCGTTCGGTGGGGGTGCTGAAAGTCCACACGTAGCCGTTGGCCCCGCTCTGACGCCAGCCGGTTTCGTCGGCGTGGACCACTGGGCTGGCGCGGATGCGGTCCAGGATCGCGGCCACTGCCGGTTGGGCCCGCTGCGCCGTGCGATGGATGGCGCTCACGATGGCCCCCACGCTGAGGCGCAACTGATGCACGGTGTCCAGATACCACTGGACGCTGCGGATGGGCAGCCGCCCCTCTTCCCGCAGCGTGGCGATCAGGCTGAGCAGGTTGACGCCGAGGCGCTGCTGACCCAAGACCACGCCGCCCAGTTCCGCCGGAGGTGTGCAGCGCCGTCGGCAGGCCGGGCAAGTCCGAGCAAGGTAGACGTGCTCGGTGACTTGCGCGGGAACCACCGGCAGCTCGATGACCTCCCGAGTGCGCTGGATCCAGCCGCCGGACAGGTGGGCGCCGCAATCGGGACAGTTCTCCATCACGTGCTCCACCCGGTGGGTCGGTGTCATGCGCGGGCGGGCGAAGCCGTGGCGTCGCTGCCTGCGGGGCCCCGGCTGCGCTGGGGGCTTCCGGCCCGATTTCGCCTTGAGGCCGGGCATTCGGAGCGGGCCGCCCGGTTTCGCCTGGCCTTCCAGTTCGGCAATCCGCCGCTGCAACCGCTCAATCACCGCCTGTAACTCGGCGATGATGGCAATGAGGACAGCACGGTCGACGGTGGTCAGGTCCACTTCAGTATCCATGCCCTGTATATGACATAACCACCGCCACCCGTGCCAGCGTTCGGCAACCCGCCTTCGGCCAATTCACCTCACCAAGTCTGAACTGTTACGATCGCTACGCTACACTCGTAATGACAAAGTGGGTACGCATGAGAATCCCTCGGCTCACCCGTACCCACTTTAATCTGTCATTGCGAGGAGCATAGCGACGTGGCAATCGCGATGAGGTTGAACACACGTCGGCGAACCGCCGTTGCTACGACGACGAGATTGCCACGCTACCCTCGTAATGACAAAGTGGGTACGCATTGAGAATCCCTCGGCTATCTGGGCGCATCGTCGCGGCAGGGCTCGAAATCCCGGTTGTGGTCCACGAAAATGTCGAAGGTGCCGCGCCCGCCATACAGCAGATTGAGCGAATCGACGCTCACCAACGCTGATCCTTTCAGGAAAATCGCGTTCCCCATCATCTCGCCCGATTCATTCGTTTGGGGGTCAAACGTTGAGATGGTGTCAATACAGTATCGCCAACCCGGGGATAAATTGGCGACGTAGAAATCGACGATGTCGTCCCGGGACAAATTCGGCGCCTGGTAGGTTGCCAGGGTGCCCCATCCATCCGGCGGAGTTATTGGCGACTCATCGCCGGTATATGGATGGGAACCGATGTAGATGCGTTCCACTCCCGGAGGCGCTGGCAACGCGGCCAGAATGCCCTTGTTATCTGCGATATAACCCCAGCCGAACCAGACCCACCCAACCGTGGGAATCAATGTCAGCAGCGCCGCCAGTAACGCCGCTAGCAACGCGGCGTAACGCCACTTGTGTGCGAGGGCGCAACGGCCCTCGACGCATCAGGCGTGGAAGCGTTGCAGCAGCTTGTGCAGGGCTTCGGCGCCGAACTCCAGCGCGGACACCGGCACCCGCTCATTGGCGGCGTGGATGGTCTTCAGGAAGTCGAAGTTCGCCGGCAGGTTCATCGGCATCCAGCCGTAGGTTTGGATACTCAGCCGGGCGAAATGCCGTCCGTCGGTTCCCGCTGGCATCAGCATGGGCACCGAAACCCCTTCCGGATCCTGCTCCTCGATAATTCCGGCCAGCGTGTCGAACAGGCCCATGTTCAACACCCACGGTTTAGGCTCGAACCGCAGCACCTCAAACTCAATGGACGGGCCGGCGATGTCCTGCAACTCACCAACCAGATCCTCTGAGCTGTAGCCCGGCAGCATACGGCAATCCAGGTTGACCGTAACCTCGCTGGGAATCACGTTGGTCTTCTCACCGCCGGCAATTACCGTGGCGTTGGCCGTGTGTCGGAACAACGGCTCCATTTCCTGTCCGATCGTCCCCATACGGCGCAGCAACCGCCCGGTGAAGGTCGGGTTGAGCAGCAGGCGCAGAAAGGCGCTGTCGGGCAGGGGCATACGGCTGCTCATCGCTTCAATCATCATCCGCGTAACCGGGTGAATGTGGAAGGGCAGCGGCGTGCGGTCGAGTTTGACCAGGAACTGGGACATACGTGTCGGAGCAGTGTCGTGGTGCACCAGCGAGCCGTGACCGCCCGGCCCCCTGGCGACGGCCTGCACGCGGCAACCCTGCTTTTCCGCCACCTGAACCATGTAAAACTTGCGGCCCCGATAGGTCTTGCTAAAACCGCCAAACTCGCCGATGCCGTACTGCGCACCCTGGAAATGTTCCGGATGAGCGTCCACCAGCCAGCCCGCGCCGGTGTTGCCGCCGGCCTCTTCGTCGGTAACCAGCGCCAGAATGACGTCGCCGGGGAGATCGGTGGCGTTCAGATGGGCGTGCATTACCGCGTCCATCATCATGGCGACGCCGCCCTTCATATCGAGAGCCCCGCGTCCCCAAATGTAATCATCCTGCCGGCGGCCCTCAAAGGGTGGAACATCCCAGGGTTGCGCCACCGTCGGAACCACGTCAATATGACCGTACAGTAGCAACGGCGGTGCGTCGCCCCGGCCCCGGATGCGGGTTACAACGTTGGGGCGGTCGTCATCGTTGCCCATCAACTCGGCGTCGATGCCAACGCTGTTGAGCACTTCCAGGCAATACTGGGCGCACGCCCGCTCGTTACCCGGTGGGTTGGTGGTGTCGAACCGAATCAACGCCTGCAGCAGGTCGGCGACGTGGGGTTTGGTTCCGGTTGCGTTGAGAGCGGTTGCCATGTACCCCTCGGTTGTCTTGTGTGCTAGCTAGCGTTGCTCGTCATCATCATCATCGTCGAGACTGGTGCCCAAGCCCTGTAGAAACTCTTCGATGCTGGATGGCAGCGGTGTGCCCTCCGTGGGAACGTTACCACTGGTTCCATACTCGGAGTCGTATAGGTCTTCAATGCGAACCAGAACGTCTCCTTCAGGAATTTGCCCGTCGCTAGAGCTCAGTTCATCATACTGCTTCTGTCCGCGCTCTTCCTGAGCAATGTACTCCGGTAGGTTATAGAGTCGGCACAGCAGTTGCGCCAGGCGCGCCGCGCCCTGATGGTCGTCATCTACGGTGAGATACTGGGGCAGGTGAACCACGTAAGTCCGAGTTTCAACACCCAGATCGGTAGCTGCCTCGGATACCGTATAGGTGATGGTTGTTGGCCCTTCGTAGTTGCTGGGGCGGGCGTTGGCGATGCCGTAATCCCGTTCGACGTTTTCGCCGGTGCCCGAACCCGACACCACCAGCGGCCGGGTGTGGGGCACCATATCGTACATCGCGCCAACCAGAGCATACTGCTTCACGCCGAAATGCTTGATAATCTCCAGCAACGCTTCGGAGTAATCCTCACCGTAAAGATGAGGCTCCAGCAGGTGCGCGGTGAGCAGGTGCCGGCCGTTTTCCGGATTGGCGTAACGGATGATGGTGTTGGGTACCGTTACCTCGCGTTTGCCGCCCACCAGGTAACTGCGGGGGCGATAGCGCGTGAAGTCGTAATAACGTCCGGGTCGATAAAGACGACCCAGCTCGTGGCTGCGGTGATAGCGTTCGAGGCGGCCCAACGCGAGGCTACCCACGTTGCCCACATCGATCCAAGGTCGCAGAACCGCCAGCAAGTGGGGTTCGTGCAACTCGGGAACGGGTTCTGCAATGTCAAATTCGCCGATTCTCATAAGTGCGTTTCACGGTAACACCGACCCAAAACAGCGTCAAGGCGCGCCAGCCCTCATGCAAGACCTTTCGATTATCGGAACGTAGCGGTCAAAGGTGAGCTGGCGACAGCGTTGGTTGATGCGGCTACGCGATTGCCGCGCTGCGCTCGCAATGACATCAGGAGACAATCGAAAGACTCTACTCTGGACATCATGCGTACCCACTTTATTCTGTCATTGTGAGGAGCATAGCGACGTGGCAATCTCGTCGCAGTAGCAACGGCGGTTCGCCGACGTGTATTCAACTTCATCGAAATTGCCGCTCGTCCTGAGCCTGTCGAAGGACGCTCGCAATGACAAAGTGGGTACGCATGAAGCACCAGTCGGAGGCCAGCGTTTTTTGACCGGAACCAACTGCAATGCCCCGGGTCACCTGCTCGAACCACTGCCGCCAGCACTGAAATTCGGGGGTGGCTCGTCAAAAGATTCACCGCGGTTCTCGGCGTCCAGTCGCCGCTGGTTCCACTCCCTCCAGGCAGCATCACTTTCGGTGCGGCCCTCTTCGCGGCCTTCCATCCTTGCCCGTTCGCGATTTTTCAGGCGGTAGATTGCTGCGAACACCATATTCATACCCTCCACCAGGATTGCACTGAACACCAACCCAAAACCGATCGCTGGCACCGTGTCTGCGATTATAGCCGAGGGCAACTTCCGCCACGGCAAGTCGGTTACGTCGGTAATGTTGGCGTATATGTTGAAGGCTAAGTGAGCAGTGAATCCAATGCTGAACGTCCAGAAGTGCGGCTTGATGCGGTCCGCCGGTATGCTGAGTATGGAAACCCGGTCCGCCGCATTAACTGCTTGCCCCCCGGCTCCGTTCATGTACGGTTAGTGGTCAAGTTCACGTAGATGTCGCCTGCAATAACGCCCGGCCTAGCACTCTCCCATCTGGGTTAATCGGCCTTCCCGCCAGGCTACCGCGCCGCCCATTACGGTCGCAAAGGTGTCCAGACGCAGCGCTCCATCCACGTTGTGGCCGGCAGAATCATGCCAGACGAAACGACCCTGGCGCTGCTCCCATACCGCGGCGTCGCCTTCCATGCCAACGCCCAGCGACCCGATGCTGTCCTGCAGGCCAAGTACCTGCGCCGGCCGGCTGGTGCTGGCGGCCACGGCATCGGACAGCGTCATCCCCATCGCGTGAAACTTGCTCACCAGATCATTCATCAGGTACACCGTGCGGCCCGCCGGAGCGATGTGGACGTCGGTGCTGATGGTGTCGGGCATCACGCCCTGATCCATGGCGGCCTTGGCCACCTCCACGTCACAGTGCACGCCGGCGTGGGCCACGTCCATAATGACGCCCCGATCCACGGCAGCGCGGACCTCCGGACGAATCTTTCCGGCGCCGTCCAGGATGCCTTCGGGGTTGCCGTTGAAGGCGTGGGTGGAAATGTCGCCGGGTCCCAGGTGTTCGAGGACGTCCGGCAACGGTATGGGCGTGCCGCTGACGTGCACCATTAGCTTCACGCCAGCCTCGGTGGCCGCCTCCCGCGCCTTGGCCATGGCCTGATGGGCGTTCCAGCGGGCCACGGCGTCCCAGTGCATTCGGACTTTGACGCCGAAGACGAACCCCGAGTTGGCCTTGATGGCTTTTACGGTTTCATCCACGTCGATGATTCGCATGTCGTGGAGAGCGCCGCCCAGGACGCGGTTGGCCGACAGGCCCACGGCGCCGATGTGCAGGAAGGCGAGGAGGCGGGTGCGGTGCGCCGGGAACACATAGTCCCGCATGGCGCCGTAGTTCAGGAAACCGGAGCTGCCAGCGTCCACGCCGGTGGTGGTGCCGCTGCTCAGGCAGGTCTGGTCGGCGTGCACCGCGGTGCTGCTGGCCCCGTGATAGAAGTGGCCGTGCAGGTCAATGAGACCCGGGGTAATCAGCTTGCCCGATACGTCAATGCTCTGGCTGCCCTGGTCCGGCGAGATGCTGTCGGCCACGGCGGCGACCTTGCCATCCTTGAACGCAACATCGCGCCGTTCGTTGTTGATACCCTGCGCGGGATCCAGCAGATTGCCGCCGGTCAGAACCAGGTCATACGCTGCGGTTGTCATCGGAACAAACCCTCCAGAATGGCGGGGAGAGGTGCGGCCAGCAAGTTCCGGCGGCTATTCCTCGTCCCAGTAGTAATCTTCTGAGCTGAGATTTTCCTGCCACCAGCGACGCAAGCGGGGCAGAACCAGTTCTTTCGGCTTGCGGAAATCCGCTTCGACAAAATCGAGCGAATCCGGCAGTGGTTTGGCCTCCCACTTCTGGATGGCTTCCAGGATGAACCGGCGCACCATATCGGGTGACCCCGCCTCAAGGCGTCCGAGTTGATAGGCGAGCGTAACCGCCATCTGCATCTGGCAAATCACCGCGTGGGCGTCTTCATCGCGCAGGTTTTCCGGCAATGCACCGGCCTGGTCGATGAAATCATCCAGCACCTGCCCGACAATCAGCGGCAGGGTTTCGCCTTCCTGCTCCGGCAGAAACTCGGTTAGCCGGTCGGTAAGGTCGGCCACCCCTTCCTCGGGAAGCGCGTAGACAGACCAGTCGGGGTCAGCGGGGTCCGGATTGGGGTTGTTTGGCACTTCGCTCATATCATCGTCCCAGGAGGCAAAGTCGGCGGGTCAGGCACTGCCAGCCGTACCCGCCGGGCGTCAAATCATTGTATCACGGTGGCCGGTTATTCCGGCTCGAATCGAATTGACGCCATCAGGAAACCAGCGCGACACCAACCACCGACACTATAAAGCCGCATCTGAAGGAGACTATCGAAGGGTATGATATGGTGCTGCTGATCTCATGCGTACCCACTTGAACTTGTCATTGCGAGGAGCATAGCGACGCGGCAATCTCGATGAGGTTGAACACACGTCGGCGAACCGCCGTTGCTACGACGACGGGATTGCCACGCTACGCTCACAATGACAAATTAAAGTGCGAACGCGCGACTGCTGCTGATTTGATGCTGTCTCCATTGCCGAACCAAATCGTCGTTGACGTGCAGTTTGACCTGGCCGAAGGCTGGCTCGACGATGTTTGCGCGTCCAACGCCGACCGCGTTATCGGCGACGAGGATTGGTTAGCGCTGGCGATTCGCTGCGGCCTGGCCCAGGCGCTGCCGGGGGATGCAATCGGGCAGGTGAGCCTGCTACTCACCGACGATGCCACCGTGCGAGAACTCAACCGCCAATACCGGGGCCTGGACGAAACTACCGATGTGCTGTCCTTCTCCACGCAGCACCCCGGCGAATGGCAAGGCGACGATACAGCCCCCTCTCCGTTGGCGGTCGAGGGTCACACCGCTTCCCCCTCTCCGTCGGGGGTAGAGGATCAAACCACTTCCCCCTCTCCCTCGATGGGAGAGGGCTGGGGTGAGGGTGAGGAACTCTTCGATTTCCCCATCCCCGACGGCGAGCCTCCCCCGCTTGGCGATATCGTGATCTCGATCCCCCAGGCGGCACGACAGGCTGGCGAGCAGGGCGTGCCGTTGCATCGGGAGGTGGCGCTGCTGCTGGTGCACGGCGCATTGCACCTACTGGGCCACGACCACCTCGACGACGCACCACGGGCAGACATGCAGGCGTTGGAACAGGCGGCACTGACACGCGTCTTCCAGGGCGACTAATACAATCCCTGCGACAGCCCCCACATCAACAACAAAAAGTAGCCCACGGACAGCGCCTGCACGATCACCAGCGTCATCAACCCCGCTGCCACGTCATCCAGCATGATTCCCCAACCCCCGTGAAGCCGCTCCAGCCGGCGGCACGGCCAGGGTTTTAGCACGTCAAGCGCCCGAAAGATCACGAATGCAATCAACGTTGCAATCAACATCCCCCAGGTGCCGAACAATCCCCCGAGCAACACCGCCGGCAACGCAGCAATCCACATCCCTACGAATTCGTCCCACACCGCGGTTCCGGGATCCGGTTCTGTTTCGGTGGACATTCTCCCCGTGGCCCAAACACCAACGACCAGCCCGACCATGATCAACAATGCCGCGAACGTCACCGCCCCCAATCTGAACGAAAACAGCGACGACAAGCCGTACAGGATCACCGCTGCCGCCAGCGACCCCACCGTGCCCGGCGCAATGGGCGAAAAGCCGGCGCCGAACCCGCTGCCGATGACCCATGCCGCCTGGTCTGCCAGCGACAGCTGACGCCAGTCAGGCATAACCCAGCCGGTCCAGGTCCGCTTCGCTCATGCCTAGATAATGGCCGATTTCGTGCAGCAGTGTTGTGCGAATTTCGTGCTCCACCGCATCATGGTCGCCGCACATCGACAGGATGGGCAACCGGTACAGGTAGATGCAGTCGGGCAGCAGCGGATCGGCCAGGTGGCGCTCCGGTAGGGGCACGCCGACGTAAAGCCCGAGCAGGGTATCGCCGTGGTCATCGTCGTGGTCGTTAAAACTACCCTCCGCCTCGGGGCCCGGAACGTCCTCCACCACGATGTCGATATTTTTCAGCGTCGCCCGCACCGATTCGGGCAACCCACAGTAAGCCTGCCGAACCAACCCCTCAAATTGCTCCATCGACAATTGCATAAACTAATACTACTCCCTCTCCCTCGACGGGAGAGGGTTGGGGTGAGGGTGCTAATCGGTCAACTCCGACGTTCCCGAAATCAAAAACTATGATGTATTAGCCCCAATCCACCGACAAGATGAGTGTTGCGGCGTGCTGAAGAGGTAAGAAGTGCTCCTGTGCATCTGGGATAATGGTTTTCGAGACAGAAAAACAACCCCAGACCAGGAGCACCCAATAGCAACTATCTTGAAAGTCAACAGGCATGAGCGACGACTGGCTGAGTCATATCGCGCCAAGGGTAGCCATGTTTGAGCATGGCGTTGAGCGTAACCAGCAGTTTGCGCATGGACGCGATCAGCGCCACCTTTTTCGGCTTACCAGCTGCCAGCAGCCTCTGGTAGAAGTCCCGGATAGCAGGGTTGTGGCGGCTGGCTACCAACGCTCCCATGTAGAGGACGGCCCGCACCCGGGAGCGTCCGCCCCAGACGGCGCGTTTGCCCCGCCGGGTGCCGCTGTCGCGGTTGTAGGGAGCCACGCCGACTAGGGCAGCAATCTGCTTGCGATCCAGCGTGCCCAATTCCGGCAGATGCGCCAGCAAGGTCAGCGATAGCTGCGGGCCCACGCCGGGAACCGTGCGGAGCAGGTCATCCTTCTCACGCCACACTGGACTCTGGCGCAAAGTCTGACGTAGCCCCTTATCCAAGTCGCTCAACTCTTGTTCCAACCACGCGATGTGGGCTTCAATGCGGGGACTAACGGCGCCGCTGGCGGTACCCAGCCGGTTCTTCTCGGAGACCAGCATGGTCATCACCTGGTGCCTGCGGGCAGTCAGCGAGTTGAGGACCTGGGTCTCGGCGTCCTTGAGGGGGCGCACCTCAGGACGGACGGCGTCGGCGAAATGGGCCAGGACCCCCGCGTCCAGAGTGTCGGTCTTGGCCAGCGTTCCGGTGGCCTTGGCGAAGTCCCGGACCTGGCGTGGGTTGACCACCACCACCGGCAGTGCCGCAGCGGCCAGGGCGGCCACCAAGGGCAGCTCCAAGCCGCCCGTAGCCTCCAGCAACACCAAGGCAGGCTCCAGGTCCACTATCTGGGGGATCAGTCCCTCAATTCCGGTCTCATCGTAGGGCAGGACCCATCGCTTCCCCGTAGGCCGGACCGCAACGTCCAACTGCGCCTTTGAGACATCAATGCCTACGAACCTCGGTTCTCCTTCCATCTTACCTCCTTACCTCCTGTTTCAGTGCTGACCCTTCCTTGCACGATGCGGGCTCGATTGGCCCAGGCAACTGTACGGGTTCTACTGTTAGGGAACGCGGCGACCCCTGCTATTGAACGGTCTACCATGACCCAGATGCTACCGGTCTGCCGCGCTCCGGACCGCCACATATGAGCTATTGTCGCGGGCCAAAGTCAGGATACAAGATGCTACCACGCAAGATGCTACCACGCAGTTCCCCCGACGGCATCCACATCGCCTTCGATGACCACCGCCTGGTCAACAATGCCGGGCTGATCCTACCCGCCACGTTGGCCCAGCACCTGGGCCTGCCCCAACTGGTCCAGCAGCGCCTCGACCTGGGCAATGCCCCGGGTCGGGCGAACACGGGCGACAAGATTGTGACCCTGGTGGCGTCAGCGCTCGCTGGCGGCGACTGCATCGACGACGCCGACGTGTTGCGCACCGGCGGGACGGCCAGCGCCATCGGCTGCGTGGTCAAGGCACCATCCACCCTGGGGACCTTCCTGCGCAGCTTCCGGTGGGGCCAGGTCCGCCAGTTGGATCGGGGTGAGCCGGGAGCTGCTGGCCCGGGCCTGGTCGGCTGGGGCGGGACCGGGCGACGCGCCGTTGACCATCGACCTGGACTCCACCATCTGCGCAACCTACGGTCTGGCCAAGGAAGGGGCGCGCCACCACAGCTACACCGGCCAGCGGGGCTATCACCCGCTGCTGGCCATTGCCGCCGGCACCGGCGACGTGCTGATGTCTCGGCTGCGCGAGGGCCGCGCCAACACCGTTCGCGGCGCCGCCCACTTCCTGCGTGAGACGGTGGGCCGGGTGCGCTACGGCGGGGCCAGGGGACAACTCACGGTGCGGGCCGACAGCGGCTTCTATGCCCACGCCCTGGTCGCGGTCTGCCGCGCAATGGATGTCCGCTTCTCCATCACCATCCGCCAGCACGCCCGCCTGCGCAATATCATCGAGGCGATACCCGAGGAGGACTGGACGCCGATTCCCTACTGGATGGACGGCGCCGCCGACGTGGCCGAGACCACCTACACCCCTTTCCAGAGTGAGCCTGACGCCGCGCCGGTGCGGCTCATCGTCCGGAGGGTGAAGCCAACGCCCGGTACCCAGTTGGCCCTCTTCGCCGCCTACCGCTATCACGGCTTCATCACCGACCGGGACGGGGAAACCCGGGCACTGGAGGCCGACCATCGCCGCCACGCCGAGATCGAGAATGCCATTCGCGACCTCAAGTACGGCGTGGGGTTGAACCATCTCCCCTCGGGGCGCTTCGCCGCCAACGCCGCCTGGCTGGCCGTCCAGGTGATCGCCCACAACCTGGCACGCTGGACGGCGCGCATCGGTCTGGGCCAGCAACTGGTAACCACCAAAACCCTGCGACGACGCTTCTTCTCCCTCGCCGGACGGCTCACCCGTTCGGCGCGCCGCCTCACTTTGCATCTGCCCCAGCGCTGGCCCTGGGAAAACCAGTTCAGTCGCGCCCTCGCTCGATTGCGAGCCCTGCCATCTCCTGCTGACGGCGGCAACCAGCCCGCTGACCCGCTATCCGGCCAACTGAACGTCCCCACCAACTCGCGCCAACCCAGTCCGCGCAGGGACACTTCCTGCCTACCGCCTGCCGAATTACCCCCGCCATGGCCGCACGGCCGCCAACATCGTGCCGGTGTGGCGGCCCTCACGTCGCCCTCATCCCCATCTATTGGGATCTGGCTGGGCCCGTTCGCGTTCCCTTACCCATCATCCCTTGTGTCAACGACACGGACGTCTCGCTTCGGTGGATTCGGGCTTAGGAGTCAGCCCCTCACCCCCAGCTCCTCTCCTTCCAGGGGAGGGGAGGGGACGAGTACTATTGCCGGAGCGAAAACTCGCTCCCGGTGGGAGAGCGGCTGGGGTGCGAGGACCTATCGCGGGCTATGAGCTGACGAAGTCTGCGATCACCTGCGGCGCTGAAGCGTTGAATCCCACCACGTCCAGCATTCCTGCGTCCGTTGGATCGGCAATGGTGAACTCGGTCGCCGTCATGGCGACCACCACCATCCTGGCGGGAATACCCGTGTGTTTGCGGTATCGGCGCAGGGCTTCCGACGGATGGATGTTGCCGGCCCAGGTCTCGTTGTCGGTGATGACGACGAAACAGTCCACCGGGATGCCCTTTTCGACAGCGTCCAGCATGGGCAAGGCACAGTCGGTGCCCCGCCAGGGCAGCTGGCTGGTCTTGGACAACACGTCGGTGATGCTGTCCGTGGCAGAGATGTCCAGGGGCATCATCTTGTAGGGGTCCCGAAGGTGGACCCGATGATGAATAAACGGGCCCACGAAGCCGCCGTCGGCGAAAGCAGCCATGTGGTAGTTGTTCTCCCGGCGTGCTATGGCCATCGCCATGGCGGCGGCGCCCATGCGCGGCGTGAGACCCGCGACGCCGGCGACGGCGCCGCGGGCCATGGAACCTGATACGTCTATGCCCAGATAGAACCGTTGACCGGTCTGTGGTGCGAAGGCGAAGGATTTGTCGAAAGCCGCGTCCAAAGCGTCCACCACGCTTTGAACCGGAGTCCAGGTGTGGTGGCTTCTGGCGCCTTTTCCAGCCTTGTAGGTCATAAGCGCGGACAGGATAGCGATGGGGTGAATCCGCGCGGCCCGCAGCCGGTCGGCGTCGTTTACCCTGGATGAGACCAGGTTCGCCGCATCAGACATCGGTGCGACGATCCCCAACCGGGTCAATGTTGCCAAGTTCCGTATAGTGGCGGTCATGGGCATCCGCTCGAACAGCGCTTCCCACACCTGCCGGTGTCGCATCGCATCGCCTGGGATCATCTCCCAGGTCATGTCGAACTTCCGGATGGCCTCGGCCACCAGGTTCGGTTCCTCCGCGTGTTCCGTGGCGTATTCGCAGGCACGGATGATGTCGTAGCGCGCATCGTCGGCCGGTGGCGCAACGTCCTGCGTTACCCAGGCGAATAGCGTGCCGAAGTCCGGGTTATCCTTGCCCGAAGGGTGGGCTTTGCGTAGCAGGTCCCGGTGAGTCCACCCGTTGCGTTGGCGGTACTTGACCATCTGGTATGCCGCCTCGGCGACGCCGCCCTGGGCCTCATACCAGGAGCCGATTGCGTTCCGCAGGCTCTTGCCCCAACCGCGCATGGCTTCGGCGTATTCCACGAACTGGAACAGGTGGCTGCCGGTGCGGGCGACCTGAGGGAGGACCGACAGAGCGTACCGGCGAATGTCGTCGTTGCCGAAGGATGCTGCCATTGCCAGCACGAATAGGGGCGGGCCGTTGCGTGGGGCGTTGCCCTGGCTGGCCCTTACCGCCTCGTCGACGACCCGACGGCCATCGGTTTGCACGCAGCGCTTGACTGCGTTGGCATTCTCGACGGTCAACCGGCGCTCCGTGGCGTAGTAGCTACCGCCCTCCGAACCGAGGACCAGAAAGCGGCGCAGGCGGGTGAAGTCGTCAACTGGGAAGACCACACCGCCAGCGGAGTTTTTGGCCATCTCATGCTCGCGACCGGGCAGAGGCTCCGACTGGGGAGTGGGAACGCTGTACACCTGATTGAGATATACCATGAAATCCTCCTGTTTTGGGAAAAAATATAGCCGATACCTTCGGCTCTGAGGGTTGCGGGCCGGGGAGCAGGCCGGCGGTTCGCCTGATGGGGTACTAAATCCCGCTCCGTTCAATCCAGGAGGTGCGCACGGATGAGGGGTGTCAACAGGAGCGCCAGAGCGGGTGCCCTGGGGTAGGAATTGAACCTACAAAACCGATAACCCGTCAACTTCGACCCGTGCGCGCTATTAATTGTAGCACGGGCTCCGCCGGCCGCCTGAAGCTTAGGCCGGTCAGTTATGGCGGTCCGCTCAGGAATGTCGCGTTGGTCAGTTAGGGGAATCCGCCCAGAACCGGCACGCTCTCGTAAGAGGATACGAGCAGCGCTCCCCGCCCTTTCCCAACATAGAGAGCGCCGCACTGCGGCCCATAGAAAGGCTCTCTCCTGCCGGAGACCCTCGCGTAATCTGTCATTGCGAGGAGCGGCTGCGACGTGGCGATCGCGATGTTGCCATAACGATCGTAGCCAAACCACCGCCCTGGTTGCGGGCCTGCTCCGGAACGAAGTATCGGCAAAGGTCTCCACTGGGAACTGGGTCGACGTGCCAAACGCCCCACTCCCACCGGGCGCGGGTTGGGGTGAGGGACGTCTCTACATCGCCACGACCCGGGCGTTGTCGATTTGCGGGAGCGCCTTGATTTCGGCCAGCGCTTCGGGGGAGATGGGGTCGTCGACACCCAGCACCATCATCGCCTGACCACGCAGGGCGATGCGGCCTACCTCCATGAAGCTGATGTTGATATTGCGACGGCCCGCCACCGTCCCCACCGCGCCGATGCTGCCCGGCTGGTCCTGGTTGTCCACGAACAGCAGGTAAGGTGTCGACGGCGCAACGTCCATCCAGTAATCGTTGACGCGCACCAGGTGCGGCTCGTCGCGCAGAGAGGTGCCCACGATGGTGATGTCGTCGCCGGTGGTGTGCAGCGTGGCGGAAATCAGGCTGGCGTACTCGCGGCTGTCGGCAGAGGTTTGCTCGGTGATTTGCAGGCCGCGCTGCTGGGCCAGCACCGGAGCATTGATCATGTTGACGGCCTCGCCGCTCACCGGCGACAGCAGGCCGACCAGCGCGGCGGCTTTCAGGATGGCGGTGCTGTGGGTGGCGATTTCACCCTGGTAGCGCAGCGTAACACCGACGAACTGTCCCTGCGCCATGCTGGTGAGCAAGCGTCCCACCATGGAGGCCACCGGCACGTAGGGCGCCAGGATGGCGTGCACTTCGGGCGACACGAACGGGGCGTTGACGGTATTCCGCGCTGGCTGTCCGTTCAGCACGGCAATGACCTGCTCCGCGGCCTCGATGGCTACCTCGCGTTGGGCTTCCTGAGTAGATGCGCCCAGGTGGGGCGTCGCCATTAACTTCGGGTGTCGCAGCAGCGGCAGGTCGCCGGGTGGTTCGTTGGTGAACACATCCAGAGCGACACCGGCTAGCTGGTCGTTTTCCAGCGCAGCCAGCAGTGCATCCTCGTCAATCAGCTCGCCACGCGCCACGTTGATCAGGCGCGCGCCGGGTTTCATCATTGCCAGCTGCGGGCCGCTGATGAGTCTGGTGGTTCCCGGCGTGAGCGGAGTGTGCAGGGTGATAAAGTCTGCCTGGGCCAGCACCGCTTCCAGCGGCATGGTGGCGACACCCAACCGGGCCGCAAAGTCCGGTGCGACAAAGGGGTCAAAGGCAATCAGTCTCATGCCGAAGCTGGCGGCACGTCGGGCCACCTCTGAGCCCACCCGACCCAGGCCGATGATGCCGAGCGTCTTGTTGCGAACTTCGATGCCCATAAAAGCGGAACGCTGCCACTGCCCCTCCTTCATGGAGGCGTAGGCCTGCGGAACGTTGCGGGCGAGGGCCAGCATCAGGGCCATGGTGTGCTCGGCGGCGGCCACGGTGTTGCCGATGGGTGCGTTGACGACGGCAATCCCGGCGCGGGTGGCGGCGTCCAGGTCGATGTTGTCCACGCCGATGCCGGCGCGGGCCACGACTTTGAGGTTGCGGCCGGCTTCAATCACCTGCTCGGTAACCTTGGTTTCGCTGCGTACCACCAGGGCGTCGTAATCTCCGATAACGGCGATCAGCTCGTCCGGCGAAAGGCCGCGTTTGATGTCGGTGGGGACGTTTTTCTGGAGCAGGTCGATGCCTTCGGCGTCAACGTTGTCGGTAATCAGAACCTTGGGCATGTGGAAACAGGCACCTCGCGGCGGTGTAGTCAGTCGGATAAAGGGTTACGCAGAGGCCGAATTTGCGCCGGGCGTTGCGAATAACATGGGGCTCTTGGCGGGAGACGGCGCGGGCGTCGTGCAGAATTGGTCGTGTGGGATTGATGATCGTTCTGCATTCGATGGTAGCATACTGGCTGCCGGCTGTCAGCCGGGGCAACGCCGGCGCCGGAGTCAGGATCAGCGTTAGCGGGTTATCGGATCAAGCCCCTCTCCCCTTGCGGGAGAGGGGTTGGGGTGAGGGGAAAATCATCAGGGCCAGGAATTTCACCCTCACGCTAACGCTGCGTGATTGAGGAATTGCACCCTCACCCTAACCCTCTCCCATCAAGGGAGAGGGGATTGCAGGAATGTCATCCTCATCATCCTAACGCTGGCCGGTTGAGGAATTTCACCCGCGCACTGACGTTCTCCCGTCAGGAATTGCACCCTCACCCTAACCCTCTCCCATCGAGGGAGAGGGGATTGGCGGTGGCCCCTTTTTGATTGCTAGGTTGGGCCTGTTGGGTTATCGTGAGCACGGTATCAATAACCAAGCGTTCCGGAGGGATTTTCGATGATTCAGACCTTTTCTACCCTTTATGCCGGCCATGTTCTGGAAGGCGACGGCATTGGCTTTGAGGGTGTGCCCGCCAACGACCGCTGGTACGACAACGACCGACTTGCGACGGCGATGGACATTGCCAAACAGGCGGCGGTTTTTCTGGACGATCTGGGGTTCGACATCCTCTGGATGGCTGAACACCACTTCCAGCGTGAGGGGTACGAGTGCATCCCCAACCTGTTGATAATGAGCCAGTATCTGTCCCAGTTCACCAAACGCATCAAGTTTGCCTGCGGGTTCAACATCCTGCCCATGTGGCACCCGATCCGGCTGGCTGAGGACTATGCGATGGTGGACATCCTGACCGAAGGGCGGGTGGTGTTCGGCGTCGGTCGCGGCTACCACACCCGCGAGGTGGAGTCGTTCGGAGCCCCGATGATGGACAGCGATGCCAACCGCGAGCTGTTTGAAGAGCAGTTTGAAATCATCATGAAGGCGTTCCGGAGCGAATCGTTTTCCCACCAGGGCAAGCACTACAGCATTCCGCCGGAAATCCCCTACCGCGGCTATGACCTCAAGGAGGTGACGCTCGTGCCGCGCCCCCGCACTCAACCCGTGGACGTGTGGCAACCCATCGTCAGCGCGTCGGACCGGGCGTTGGACTTATGGCCAAGTGGGGCATCAAGGGCGTGATTCTGGGTACGGGCCAGGAATATGTGGACGAGTGGGTCCATCGCTACCAGGCGGCGAACCAACGCGCGGGTCGCGACCTGGCGCTTGGCGAGGGCTTGTGCATCGGTCTGTGGGCGATGGTGGACGACTCAGTGGCGGCGGCCCGTCGCCAGCTGGAGCCGTTGTTCGAGGAGCACGTCAAGTTCGCCGCACCGCTGGGTATGCTGCGCTACAGCGACCAGCAGATTGCGGCCACTGGTCCGGGCGGCGTGGCTCGCCACATCGCCGCCGGCAGCAACTTCCAGGATGTCATCGATAACCGGGCCTGGTTCGCCGGCAGTCCGGAGGACACCGTAACCTACCTGGAAGAGCTGCAGGACAAATACCCGGGCCTGGAGCAGATCATGATTGCCTTCCCCATGGGCGCCACCACCGGCCAGTTCCGCGACCAGATGGGGCGGTTTGCGGCAGAGGTGATACCGCATTTTAAGAAGGAGACGACGGCGTCGGCATAGGTCCGATGATTGAGAGGAGATTGATAAGTTGGCAGTACCGCCGAAACCATCTCTGCCGGCAACAAGCTGATCCGTCTGGTGGATGGCGATGAACTGGCTCGGTTGATGATTCGTTATGGGGTTGGCGTGGTCACCGAAACGACCTACGAGGTGAAGAAGCTGGACGAAAATTACTTTGCCGAGGATGTGTGACGTTGGGGAAGTCCCCCTCACCCCAACCCTCTCCCACCAGGGGAGAGGGAGCAATCCCAACTCTGGTTGAGCAACCCCCCCCTCGGGTACGAGGTATGCCTGGCCCTTATCCGGCATCTTAATCCTGTTTATCCTGTGCATCCATGTTAGTTGGCAGCCTCTGGATCCCGGCTCAAGGGCGGAATGACGGGATAATCGGCGGGCCCTGACCGGGCGCCACCCACACCCCTTGCCCAATGGGTGTATTGTGCTTCGCCGAGGATGTGTGATGTTGGGGAAGTCCCCCTCACCCCAACCCTCTCCCACCAGCTCGACTTTGTACAAAAGCTAGATAAATTATAAGAACAGGGTAAGCTCGACCAAATCACCAAAAGAGGTCGAGTATGCCTACCCTGCCCGCAGTCATAGTAACCCTGCTGCTGCCCTTTGAGCACCTGTTTGACCCCAGGACCTGGCGCAAAGCCCAACTCCTGGCCATGGGAGCGATCCTGTCTCCCGGCAAACGCACCGTGTCCTCCGCCCTCAACATCCTGGGGATTGGGCAGCACGGCGACTTCGCCATCTATCACCACGTGCTCAACCGTGCCCGATGGTCGCCGCTGCAACTGAGCCGGGTGCTGTTGCTGCTGGTGGCCGGGCGCCTTGGTTCATCCACCGAGCCGTTGGTGTTCGGCATTGACGAGACGGTGGAACGACGCTGGGGCCGGAAGATTGCGGCCAAGGGGCGGTATCGGGATCCGGTGCGGTCCAAGGACGACCAGGTGGTGATGACCCCCGGATTGCAATGGGTGAGCCTGATGTTGCTGACGCGTATCGGATGGGCGGGTCGACACTGGGCGCTACCGTTTTTGACCGCGCTGGTGGTGTCGGCCCGCTACGACCGGCGCAAAGGTCGCCGGCACAAGACGGTCACCGACTACGCCCAGCAGATGCTGGTCTGCCTGCGCCGGTGGCTGCCGGACCGGGACCTGGTGGTGGTGGCCGATGGCGGCTACGCCAAGCGCGAGTTCCTGCGGCATTGCCAGAGTATGTCAAAGCCGATTGTCGTCGTCACCAAACTGCGCAAGGACGCATCCCGGTACCAGCCCGCGCCACCGCGGCGGCCCGGCCAGATCGGGCGGCCCCGGGTGGTCGGCGCGCGATTGCCCAGTCCCACGGCGGTGCTGGACGATCCCGCTACACAATGGATTCCCTACCGCGCCACCGGTTCCGACGGCAGTACCGCCAGGGTCGAGCTCGCTTCGGGCGTGGCGCTGTGGTACCACGGCGGGCCGCCGCGCCTTCCCCTACGTTGGGTCGTCATCAGATACCTGGAGGAGCGCCGCGGGCCCTATGCTTTGCTATGCACCGACACCGAGGCGGAACCCCTGCGGATACTGCAGTGGTATCTGCTGCGCTGGCAGGTCGAGGTGACCTTTGAGGAGCTGCGGGCTCACCTGGGCGTGGAAACCCAGCGCCAGTGGTCGGAACGAGCCATCGCCCGAACCACCCCCGCGCTCTTTGGCCTGTTCAGCGTGGTGACGCTGGCAGCGGATATCCTGATCGAACAGCGTGGCGGCATGGCGCCGCGCACCGCGGCGTGGTATGACAAAACCAGCCCTTCCTTCGCCGACGCCATCGCCCTGGTCAGACGACACCTCTGGGTGCAGCAGGGAACTTTTATGCCGTCCGAGCGCGAGCACGAATCGATAAAAGTCCCGCGCCTCTTGTACCACAGGATGCTCGACACGCTAGCCTATGCCGCTTGATTGTACAAAGCCGAGCCACCAGGGGAGAGGGAGCAATCCCAACTCTGGTTGAACAAAGCCCGTCCTCGGGTACGAGGTATGCCGGGTCCCTATCCGGTATCCTAATCCTGTCTATCCTGTGCATCCATGTTAGTTGGCGGACTCTGGATTCCGGCTCAAGGGCGGAATGACGGGATAATCGGCGGGCCTTGACCGGGCTCAATCCACACCCCTTGCCCAATGGGTGTATTGTGCTTCGCCGAGGATGTGTGACGTTGGGGAGTTCACCTCACCCCAACCCTCTCCCACCAGGGGAGAGGGAGCCTATGGCACATCCTAATCCTGTCTATCCTGTGCATCCATGTTAGTTGGCAGCCTCTGGATCCCGGCTCAATGGCGGCGTGATGGGATAATCTAAAGGCCCTGACCGGGCGCCACCCACACCCCTTGCCCAATGGGTGTATTATGTGGTGAAGCGACGGCTTTGCCACTTTTTGCGGGTATGCCCCCATCGCCACCCAGCGCCTGAAGGAGGCCATCTTATGTTTTTGATGCGGTTTACCGAGCGGGCTTATGTGAATTACACCGAGCAGGACGTCCGCAATTCGCCCAACGAGGCGGTGCGGCTCACCTTCTCCAACTCAAATTTCGACCCGCAGGAAGGGCACTACCTGTACAACATGTACCTTGATGAGTACCAGTACTCGGAGGAAGTGGGCTTCGATGGGTTGATGCTCAACGAGCACCACAACACGCCGACCTGCCTCGGCGCCACGATGAATCTGGAAGCGGCGATTCTGGCCCGCACTACCACGAAACCCAAGATTGTGCTGCTGGGCAATCCGCTGCCTATCTTCGACAATCCGATCCGTCTGGCTGAGGAACTGGCCGAAATCGACATGATTTCCGGCGGCCGGCTGGTATCAGGATTCGTGCGCGGCACCGGCGTGGAAAGCCTCGCCACCAATACCAACCCGCTGTACAACCGGGAACGATTCGAAGAGGCGCACGACCTGGTGCTGAAGACCTGGACGACGCCCGGACCCTTCCGCTGGGAGGGCAAGCACTATCAGTTCCGCGTGGTCAACCCGTTCCAGGTTCCGTTGCAGAAGCCGCACCCGCCCATCTGGATTCCGGGCACGGGCAGCCCGGAAACGCTGGTGTGGTGCGCCGAGCGCAACTACCCGTACATCTTCCTGGAAACCGACCCGCAGGGCACCCAAGACATGAAGTCCATCTACACCGAAACCGCCCGCGAGCACGGCTATGAGCCGGGTCCGGAGAACTTCGGTTATCTGGTGCGCATCCACGTGCAGGACACCGACGAGAAGGCCTACGAAGTGGGCAAGGGCTATATGGTGGGCAACATCGGCGTGGGCCGAGTACCACTACCGCGCGATTACGCGTCGCCGGTGGGTTACGGCAGCCGCAGCGATGACCCGCGCTTCCTGCGCCTGCGGGAGCAGATTCGCAGCGACCCGTTCCGTGTGGGTGGTCTGGATTCGGCACACTACGACGAGATTCTGGGCTCGAAGCGGTGGATTGTCGGCAGTCCCGACACCGTAATCGAGCAGCTGCGCGAAGTGCTGAGCTATATGCGCCCCGGCATCCTGGCCGTGTGGACCAACGACGGTTCCATCAGCCACGAGGACACCATGCGCTGCCTGGAACTCATGGGGCAGGAAGTGCTGCCGGCGCTGAAGGAAATCGGCGAAGAGCTGGAGCTGACCGACCCGTTCCAGAAGATGGCGGCTGAAGGGCGATAAACAACCCTGACGCGCAGGGTTTTCACCCTCACCCTGGCCCTCTCCCGTCAAAGGGAGAGGGGACGCCCTCCCCGACCCTCTGCCGGGGGAGAGGGAGCCGTATGGCGGGCGGAAATATTAGAACCGGCGACATCAAGGAGCAATACAAGAATGGCAAATTTCACTGAGGAAACGATCTCGGTAGCCGGTAGCAACCTACAGGTGTTCAAGGGCGGCAGCGGCGACCCGCTGCTGGTGCTACATGGCGCCGGAGGCAACTCCGGGCCCCGCCGTTACGCCCAGGCGCTGGCGGAGAAGTTCACCGTCTACCTGCCGTCGCACCCCGGCTACGGCAAGAGCGACCGCCCCGAATGGGTAGAGTCGATGCAGGATCTGGCCTGTTTCTACACTTGGTTCCAGGAGCAGGAAGGGCTGGAGAACGTGCGGGCCGTCGGCTTTTCCATGGGTGGTTGGCTGGCCGCCGAAATGCTGTCAATGACGGGACACGCCTTCAGCAAGGTTATGTTGGTCGGCGCCGCGGGTATCAAACCTCAGGACGGCGAGATTGCCGACATATTCATAATCAGCCCGGCGCAGGTGCGCGACCTGGTGTACCACGACCCCGCGCAGGTGCCGGAGTGGGACGAGCTATTCGGCAGCGACCCAACACCCGAGCAGGCGAACCAGGCGGAGGGCGACCGGGAAATGGCGATCCGCCTCACCTGGAAGCCGTACATGTACAACCCGCGGCTGCCGGCCAAACTGGCGCGGGTCAGCGTGCCAACCCACATCGTCTGGGGCGAACAGGACGCGCTGGTGCCGGTGGAGTGCGCCGACCTCTACCAGCAGGCCCTGGCCGGCTCTGAGGTTACGGTCATATCGAACTGTGGCCACTCGCCGCAGATTGAAAAGCCCGACGATTTTGTGCAAACCGCGCTGGCGTTTTTGTAGGAAGCTGCCCGCACCCCCGGCCCCTCTCCCCATGGGAGAGGGGAGAAGCTCACTCTCGCCTCAGCCCTCTCTCATCGAGGGAGAGGGGAGTTTCCACCCTCACCCCGACCCTCTCTCGCCGAGAGAGAGGGGGCAATGTTGAACCCGCTGGAGATGACAGACGATGGACGTTTTCTACTTCACCGAATTTCCTTATGCAGAGTTTCCGGAGTCGGAAGCGGAGAAGTTTCCGTCGATGCGGCTGACTTTCCCAAACACCTACTTCGACCCCCAAATAGCCAGCGGTCTGATGAACCGGTACCTGGACGAATACCAGTACGCCGAGGAAGTAGGGTTCGACGGGCTGATGATTAACGAACACCACAACACGCCGTCGTGTATGGACGTTGAGGTGAACATCACCGGCGGCATTCTGGCGCGCATCACCAATCGGGCCAAGATTCTTATGTTGGGCAATATGCTGCCCACGTCGGATAATCCGGTGCGGCTGGCCGAGGAAATCGCCATGCTGGACGTAATCTCCGGCGGGCGCATCATCTCTGGCTTCGTGCGGGGTATTGGCATCGAATCGTGGGCGAACAACACCAACCCGTTGCACAACCGCGAGCGGTTTGAGGAATGCCACGACCTGGTGGTGAAGACGTGGACGACGCCGGGGCCGTTCCGCTGGGAGGGAACGCACTACCACTACCGAGCCGTGAATCCGTGGATGCTGCCGATTCAGAAGCCGCATCCGCCGGTTTGGGTTCCCGGTACGGGCAGTCCGGAGACGGTGGAGTGGACGGCGCGGCACCGTTACACCTACGCTGCCTTCCTGACTCCGCTGGACGTGGCCAAGAATCTGTTCGCTCGTTACCGGGAATATGCCGCCGCTGACGGCTGGGAACCGGGGCCCGAAAAGTTTGCCTTCATGATTTGCTGCCACGTGAACGACACCGACGAAAAGGCGCAGGAATCGGGCAAAGCGTTCCTGTGGCGAATGAACTACCCGCTGCGCGGCCCGCGTGAATACTGGTCGCCCCCAGGGTACACATCCCGCGCCGGGGCCGCTGCCGTGGCAGCGAGTCGACCCACACCGCTGCACGAGTTATCCTACGAGGAGTTGCAGGAACGCTACCATCTGGTAGTAGGCAGCCCCGAAACCGTCATCAAGAAGCTAAAGCACATTCGAGACGAGTTGGGTGTTGGTTCGCTGCTACTAGAAGCGCAGGGCGGCCGCCTGTCGCACCAGGACACGATGCGCTCCATCGAGCTGTTCGGCAAAGAGGTGATACCGGCGCTGAAGGAAGACTGAACCAATGACCGGCATCTGGATGGATACGGGAAACGGGTGGGAGTCAGCCGACTCCCACCCGTTTCCTGATGAGTCGGACCTACACAGTCTCGTCGCCGAAAACCTGGGGCTACTGCCCCTAGAGGTCTGGCCGGAAAGCCATTGGCCGGGTTTTGCACTACGCCAAGCAGACATATTACAGCCGTATTCGGCGTGATAGTGTATGCAATACGTTTCAAGACCCCATCATTACATCGGTAATCGACGTCAAGAAAATAACGGCTTGAGGAGAATCGGGGTTTCCGGCCAGATTTCTAGCCGGTTCTCCTTCAATTTTTACGTTGGGCAGCGAGGTGAATTTAGGGACCGGATATGCCGATATCCTCGCCGTGGAGGCATCGGGACGACCGGTGATCATTGAGGTAAAACTGAAACGGAACGCAGAAGCGCGCCGGGCCGTTGTGTCCCAAGTATTAGCTTATGCGGCTTTTCTGCATGGCTACGACGTAAAAGCGCTTGAACAAGGCCCATTGCGTCGTTCTCTCGCCGATGCCGGCTATGGCTCCATTGCCGAGGCAGTTTCTCGCCAGGATCAGGAAGGAGCTGTTGACGGAGATTCGTTCCCGACGGTATTACAGGAACATCTTGATTATGGCGGATTTAGGCTGGTGTTGGTTCTTGATGAAGTTCCCAACGAACTGGAGCGCATCGTTGCTTACCTGGACTCCATAACCACGCAAACGCTGACGATTGACCTCATTTCCATCAACATGTATGAAGTGAACGGAGCTCAAATTGCATTGCCGCAACGCATTACGCCAGACATCGGTGCAGCTGCGGTTCCGGTATCGCCGCAAACACGAAGGCGTGCTACCCCACCCGGAATACGCACCAACGATGCTGACGTGTTCATCGAGTCAGTGGCGCATATCACCGGAGATGATCGTGTGACTTTTGAGCAGTTGATTGCGTGGGCCGAGCAATTGGCCCAGCTGCCGAGGGTCCGTTTGTACTGTTACACCGGTGGTGGGGGAAGGGTCACGATGCAGCCGCGTATTTTGCCGGAAAATGTAGGCCTGATAACTATGTGGAATGATTTCGGTAAACCCTACTTGTCAGTTTGGCGATCGGTGTTTGAGCGCATCGCTCCCAATTCGGTCGAGCGCGTCGAGAAAACCATAGCTCCTGCCAGGTTAGGGCAGGGAACGACGGTCAGGGATCCTTCCGAGGAAGTGGTGGAGGCGATCACTGCTGCCTATCGGGAAGCAACCGGAGGATGAAAGCGTAATACGCAACATATTAAAACAGCAAGGGGCGGGTTTCAAACCCGCCCCTACAAATTCGAGGGATTCGTTCGATTCCCTAAAACGGGCAGTCGATGCCCAGTTCGCCGCAGGTGTCGTGGAACCAGTCCACCACCTCTTCGTGCAGGGGGATGCCCTCGACCCGGCGGATTTCTTCCATCTCGGCTTCCGGTTGGCCGGCCACGAGGACCCGCTCTTCGCCGGGGGCTGGCCGGGTGGTCTTCATCATGCGGAGCCATTCGTCCATCTGGTCTTTGAAGTGGTCGGGGTCGTCGAATCCGGCCACGTTGTAGGCGGCCACGTAGTGTCCGAAATTAGGGCGGCCCGGAACGGCGCCGTAGCCGAAGCCGGTCAGGACGCCGGCGAGAATGTCCACCATGCAGGACAGACCATAACCCTTGTGCGAGCCCAGTTCACGCGTGCTGCCCAGCGTCAGCAGCGTGTAGTTGTCGGGCGCGTCGGCCTCCTCCATGATGGGGGTGCCCTCGCTGTCAGCCAGCCAGCCCGGTTCCAGCTTGACGCCCAGGCGTCGGGCGATGCCCACCTTGTTGCCAGCGACGGTGCTCGTGGCGGCGTCGAACACAAACGGCGGCTCGTTACGCGAGGGCACGGCGATGGCGATGGGATTGGTGCCCAGACGTGGTTCGGCGCCAAACGTTGGCACCACCGAGGGCGGGCAGCTGGTCATGCAGACGCCGATCATGTCGTGTTCCAGCGCTTTCATGGCGTGGTAGGAGGCCATGCCCAGATGCCGGGCGTTGCCCAGCGTAACCATGCCGATGCCCACTTCCGCGGCCTTGCGGATGGCCATGTCCATCGCCTTGGGGGTGGTGATGATGCCCAGGCCCCGGTCGGAGTCGAGGCTGGCGGTGCTGGGCGTTTCACGGACGACGCGCATCTGTGGATTGGGGTTGATCTGTCCGCTGGTGTACCCGTTCACATAGCTGCGGAGCATATTGGAGACACCGTGGGAGTCAACGCCGCGCAGGTCGGCCAGCACCAGCACGTCGGCGCCGAGCTGAGCATCTTCGGGCGGCACACCCATCTTCTCGAATACGGCGGCGACGGTAGACTTCAGATCGTCCCCCGGAACCATCGTGGCCTCGTCCAGATTGACGCGAAATTTGGGCAGCACGGTTTACCTCCTGAATGGACGGCGATAGTGGTATTTGCTTGGGCAGTATAGCATCGCAAGGGCCTTCGCTCACCCGCCTTGTCATTGCGAGCGGAGCGTGGCGATCTCGTCATCGTAGCAACGGCGGTTCGCCGACGTGTGTTCAACCTCATCGAGATTGCCACCTCGCTATGCTCCTCGCAATGACAGACAAAGTGGGTACGTGTGACCCACCGGCGAGATTGCCACGTCGCTATGCTCCTCGCAATGACCGACAAGGTGGGTAGGCGTGACCTACTGGCGAGATTGCCACGTTGCTATGCTTCTCGCAATGACAGATTAAAGTGGGTAGGCGTGACCTACTGGCGGGATAGACGCGTCGCTACGCTCCTTGCAATGCCAGGTTAAACACTGGTTTCCTGACGACAGGTTGCGCGCAGGTCTGCTACGGAAATAGTGTTGGGGTGAGGCACGTGCGCCCGGTGCTATAATTCCGGCCAGGAGCAAATTCCGTTTCGAACCGCACGGGGGCGATGTCGTTATGAGTAATAACCAACTGGATGCCAATGGCCGGGCATTGGACTATCTGGCGCGCCTGGGAGCGCAGCCGGCAGTGGCGTTCCACGAAAATGGCGTCGCAACGGCGGTGCGCGGTGCGCTGACCGAGATTGGCGTTTCGTGGCGAACCGACGCCTTCGGCAACATCATCGCCCGTATCGCTGGCACCGACGCAGGCGGGATCCCGCCCATCGCATTCATGGCGCACATGGATCATCCGGGATTTGAGATAGTGGGTCGGGATGGCGATTATCTGATTGGCGCGGCGTCCGGAGGTATACCCGCAGGTGCGTTTGAAGCCGATGTGCCGCTGCAAATCCTCCTCTCCGCCGGCCGACGCGTCGCCGCCGCAACGGTGGGCAAGCACGGCGAGGAACGCCAGCGGCGGGTACTCATCAGCGTGGGTGGATCCGATGTTGAAAACATCCCCGTACCAGCGCCCGCTGTGTTTGATCTACCGGATTTCAGCATCGACGACGACTATCTGGTGATGCGGGCGGCGGATGACCTGGCCGGCTGTGGTTGCATCCTGGCGGCGCTGGATCGCCTGCACTGCGAACGGCCCGCCGGCGATGTTTACGGAGTTTTCACCCGGGCCGAAGAGGTGGGACTGGTGGGAGCGCGGCTGCTGGCCGAGGCGGGCACACTGCCGTCAGACACACTGGTAGTATCGCTGGAATCGTCGCGGACGCTGCCAGGCGCCGAGATTGGCGGCGGGCCGGTGATCCGCGCCGGCGACGCGGGCAGCACGTTCAACCATGACGCGGAATCGGCACTGATACGGGCGCGGGAGGTGTTGTTGGCGGGAGATGGCGAATTCAGATGCCAGCGTCAGCTGATGAGCGGCGGCGTCTGCGAGGCCAGCGCGTTCCTGGCCTATGGTTATCGGGCTACGGGCGTAGCCTTCCCATTGGGCAACTACCACAACGGCGCGCCGGACGGCTCCATCGCCGCGGAGTACATCCACCGGAACGATTATCTGAATGGCGCTGCGCTGGTAACGGAAGCAGCGCGGCAGGTGGGAATGCGTTGGGATACGGCGTTTAGTCGGCGCATACGTCAGGTGCCGGACGCAATGCGGGCGCGGTTAGGCGGGTAAACGGTCGTCGCCAGCCGGGTTGTAGCGGTAGGGTGTGGATGGCTTGGTGTGGGGTTTTCACCCTCACCCCAACCTGGACTTTGCACAAAATTTAGATACGTGGCCGAATCGGCGCACTTCGTGCTGTGGCTGGCCTACTGAACTATTCAACTGTCGGGGTTCAACCCTCGACTTTGTACAAAAGCTAGATAAATTATAAGAACAGGGTAAGCTCGACCAAATCACCAAAAGAGGTCGAGTATGCCTACCCTGCCCGCAGTCATAGTAACCCTGCTGCTGCCCTTTGAGCACCTGTTTGACCCCAGGACCTGGCGCAAAGCCCAACTCCTGGCCATGGGAGCGATCCTGTCTCCCGGCAAACGCACCGTGTCCTCCGCCCTCAACATCCTGGGGATTGGGCAGCACGGCGACTTCGCCATCTATCACCACGTGCTCAACCGTGCCCGATGGTCGCCGCTGCAACTGAGCCGGGTGCTGTTGCTGCTGGTGGCCGGGCGCCTTGGTTCATCCACCGAGCCGTTGGTGTTCGGCATTGACGAGACGGTGGAACGACGCTGGGGCCGGAAGATTGCGGCCAAGGGGCGGTATCGGGATCCGGTGCGGTCCAAGGACGACCAGGTGGTGATGACCCCCGGATTGCAATGGGTGAGCCTGATGTTGCTGACGCGTATCGGATGGGCGGGTCGACACTGGGCGCTACCGTTTTTGACCGCGCTGGTGGTGTCGGCCCGCTACGACCGGCGCAAAGGCCGCCGGCACAAGACGGTCACCGACTACGCCCAGCAGATGCTGGTCTGCCTGCGCCGGTGGCTGCCGGACCGGGACCTGGTGGTGGTGGCCGATGGCGGCTACGCCAAGCGCGAGTTCCTGCGGCATTGCCAGAGTATGTCAAAGCCGATTGTCGTCGTCACCAAACTGCGCAAGGACGCGTCCCGGTACCAGCCCGCGCCACCGCGGCGGCCCGGCCAGATCGGGCGGCCCCGGGTGGTCGGCGCGCGATTGCCCAGTCCCACGGCGGTGCTGGACGATCCCGCTACACAATGGATTCCCTACCGCGCCACCGGTTCCGACGGCAGTACCGCCAGGGTCGAGCTCGCTTCGGGCGTGGCGCTGTGGTACCACGGCGGGCCGCCGCGCCTTCCCATACGTTGGGTCGTCATCAGATACCTGGAGGAGCGCCGCGGGCCCTATGCTTTGCTATGCACCGACACCGAGGCGGAACCCCTGCGGATACTGCAGTGGTATCTGCTGCGCTGGCAGGTCGAGGTGACCTTTGAGGAGCTGCGGGCTCACCTGGGCGTGGAAACCCAGCGCCAGTGGTCGGAACGAGCCATCGCCCGAACCACCCCCGCGCTCTTTGGCCTGTTCAGCGTGGTGACGCTGGCAGCGGATATCCTGATCGAACAGCGTGGCGGCATGGCGCCGCGCACCGCGGCGTGGTATGACAAAACCAGCCCTTCCTTCGCCGACGCCATCGCCCTGGTCAGACGACACCTCTGGGTGCAGCAGGGAACTTTTATGCCGTCCGAGCGCGAGCACGAATCGATAAAAGTCCCGCGCCTCTTGTACCACAGGATGCTCGACACGCTAGCCTATGCCGCTTGATTGTACAAAGCCGAGGGTTCAACCCCGACAGTTGAAAACCCCCAGCCGCAATTTACGCTCAACTCACCGACGTCCTCGCCTGCACCACCCAAATGTACAAAGTCCAGCCAACCCTCTCCCATCGAGGGAGAGGGGGCATTCCCCCTTGCGTCTGCCCGGGTTATTGCGATGCGGACGCATTGATTCGGTGGAGGCTTCCACCCTCACCCCCAACCCTCTCCCACCGAGGGAGAGGGGGCATTCCCCCTTGCGTCTGCCCGGTTTGTTACAATGCTGGTGCAATCCACGGGGTGCAGGAATTCACCGTCACCCCAGCCTCTTTCCAGCCAGGGAGAGGGAGCACACCAATGATGTCATCAAAAGAGGAGGCGCAGCAATATGCCAGTTCACCATGAAGCGCAGGGGGCGGGCGATGTTACCGTCCACAAGATTGAAAATATGGGCACCCTGGGCAACAACGGCTACATCGTGGTTTGTCCGGAAACCAACCAGGGCGTGTGTATCGACACCCCTGCCGAACCGGAAAAGATGATTAACGAGGTGCAGGCCCACGGCATCGACGTGCAGGCAATCCTGATTACCCACGGCCACCAGGACCACCTGGCCGGTTACGCCGAGATTACCGGCGAGATCGGAGCGCCGGCCGCCATCGGTGGGCCGGACGCCGGCTTGCCGCCCAGCCCGCCGCAGCGCAGCCTCAGCGACGGCGACACGGTAACGTTTGGCAACCGCAGCATCCAGTGTTTGAGCACACCGGGCCACACTGACGGGTCGACCTGTTTCCTGGTGGGTGGTTTTGTCTTTTCGGGCGACACCCTCTTTCCGGGCGGGCCGGGCAGGTCGCGCAATCCGCAGGCATTGCAACAGGAGCTGAACAGCATTAGCAGCAAGCTGCTCACCCTGTCTGACGACACCTACGTCTATCCTGGGCACGGCCCCGAGAACACCACCATCGGTGAGGCCCGCCGGCGGTATACGGTGTTCATGTCCAAGTCGCACTCGGCAGATTTGCAGGGCGACGTGGACTGGCTGAATACGTGAACCGCTTGACCGATACAGGTATCCCCCAGATGTATCGACGCACGGTGCTGGCCAATGGCCTGCGGGTGTTGACGGCAGAGATGCCCCACACCCGCAGCGTCTCGATGTTCATATCGGTGGGCGCCGGCTCCCGATACGAACCCGCTGAACTGGCCGGTCTCTCCCACTTCCTGGAACACCTGCCGTTCAAGGGCACCCGCACCTGGCCGACGGCGCTGGCTATCTCAGAAGCCGTGGAGGGCGTGGGCGGCATGATGAACGCCGCCACCGACCGGGAGATGACATCCTTCTATTGCAAGGTGGCCAGCGTTTACGCCGACCGCGCCTTGCCCGTGCTGCTGGACCTGATTCGCCACCCACTCTTGGATCCGGTGGAGATGGAGAAAGAGCGCGAGGTCATCCTGGACGAACTACGGATGACCAACGACTATCCGGCGGACGTTTGCGGTCTGCTGATAGACCGCGCCCTGTGGCCGGGGCAGGCGATGGGCCGCGATGTGGGCGGAGATCCGGCCACGGTGGGCGCCATCACGCTGGACGACGTGCGACAGTACATGGAAAGGCAGTATCGGCCCAACAACACCGTGGTGGGCATTGCCGGCAACCTGACCCACGATGATGCGATCAATCTGGTGGCCGGGGCTACCGCAGACTGGCTGCCGGGCGAACCGCTGGGCTGGGAGCCGTTTACGCCCACCGCCAACACTGCATCCGCAATCCTGGTGGACCAGCGCGCCGCTGAGGACACCAACATCTGCATGGGACTGCCGGGGCTGACGCTGACCGACCCGGATCGCTACGCTGCCATCGTGATGAATGGCGTGTTGGGCGACGGGATGAGCAGCCGGTTGTTCCAGAACCTGCGCGAGAACCTCGGCATTACCTACGATGTGCAGAGCGGGTTGAGCAACTACCGTGATTGCGGCTCGCTGGTGGTGTCCTGCGGCACCGAGCCGAGCCGCGCGGTTGAGGCAGTGGCCGCCATCCGCGCCGAATTGACCACGCTGCTGGAACTCGCCCCGGCGACCGAGGTTCACAAGGTGCGCGAGTACATCAAGGGGCGGCTGTTGATGCGCATGGAAGATTCTCGCTCGGTGGCGGCGTGGCTGTCGTCGCAGGAGTTGTTGATGGGTGAGGTAATTACGCCCGATGAGACGGCCAACCGCATCGACGCCGTTATGCCGGATGACGTGCTGCGAGCCGCCGAACGGCTCATCGACCCGACGGCGTTGCGGCTGGCGGTGGTGGGTCCGCACGACGCCGACGCCGAGTTTCAGGCCGCGCTCTCCGGTTTATAGACGCCCAAACGCGATCCACGGCAAACGCGATACAGGAGGCAGAAAAATGCCCGCCACAACACGTTACAGCAAGGTGATTCAGCTGCTGGAAGAGGGCAAGCCGGTGTTTGGCACCGGCCTCATCTGGAACGGCAACCTGGACGAAATGACCTATTTCGCCGATTCCGACTACGACATGGTGATGATTGAGATGGAACACGAGGGGTTGTCGTTCAACAACCTGCGTACTTCGTTACAGTTCCTGCTCAACCGCAAACGGGTGGCCGACGGCGGCGGCTTGCAGGCCGACCCTACGCCGGTGGTGCGCATCCCGCCGAACACACGGGAGCAGAACCAGTGGGTCATCAAGCAGGCGCTGGATACCGGAGTGTACGGCCTGATTCTGCCTCACCTGGACACGGTGGAGGGTGCGATGTCGGCGGTGCGCGCGGCGCGGTATCCGCAGGTTCCGGGCGTCGCTGACTTTGAGCCGGTCGGCGAACGGGGCTGGTGGCAGCGTATTGCGCCCCGCTATTGGGGGCTGTCGTCAACCGAGTATTACGACGCCGCCGACGTTTGGCCGATTGACCCCGACGGCAACCTGCTGCTGATGGGCATTGTCGAGGAACCGACCGGCGCCAACAACCTGCCCGACATTCTGCGGGAAGTGAAGGGCATCGGCGCGATCTGGGCGGGCCCGGGTGATATGTCGGTTGCTCTGGGGCATAAGGGCAACGCCGGCCATCCTGAGGTGCAGGAGATGCTGCTGCGGATTTTGGGTATCTGCCAGAACGCCGGCGTTCCCTGTGCGGTGGGTTGCACCGAAGCGGAGGTGCCCATGCGTCTCGAACAGGGGTTCAGCATCCTGATTACTGCGCCCACCCGCACCGCCGGCGGCCTGACGGAAGGACGGCGCATTGCCGGTCGGTAGCCGGTTGCGCCAACCGCATCCTGTTCCTACGGCGGTCTTTGCGTAATCTGTCATCGCGAGAGCGCAGCGGTGTGGCTATCCCGCTCGGACTCGCTGATACCGAATCTCGAAGGGCGGCAGTCTCTAAGAAACTGCCGCCCTTCGCTTGCAGAGGGAGTACGGGAAGCCGCCCCGTTTATTCGGCGGGCGTAGTTCCGCCCGGGCCGGTCAGGTAACGCAGCAGCGGAGAGTCAGCCTGCAGAATGACGGTGTCTCCGGGCTGGAATATCAGCCGGTAGGATTCGAGGCTCCGCAGGAAGGCGAACAGTTCGGGGTCGCGGTTCAGCGATTCCGCCAAAATCTGGATGGCCTGCGCTTGACCTTCACCACGCCGCTTGTTGGATTCCCGCTCGGCTTCAGCCAGGAGGACGTCGCGGTCGCGGTCGGTGCTGGCCCGAATCTTGCGGTCTTCTTCTTCACCTTCGGCGCGGAATCCGGCAGCGATACGGTTACGTTCGGCGCGCATTCTGGTGTAGATGGAATTGGTAACGGCCGGTGGGAAGTCGGCACGCTTGATACGCACGTCGATGATTTCAATGCCGAAGTCATCCCGTTGGGTAATTTCCTGAACCCTCAGGAGCACCTCAACGAGAATGTCAGTTCGCGTCTCCTGTGCTTCGACCAGGGGAATACCCTCGGTGTCGACCACGGGTATACCGAATTCGTCGAGTTGAGTTTTGGCGCCGATTATATCGGTGCGATCGCGCAGGGCAACCCGGTCACGGAGAGTGGAGATTACGATGTCCCCCAGGCGGCTGCGGGCGTTGTTTTCGGTTTGCAGGGTTTTGCGGAACTGCACTGCATCGATGATGCGGTAGCGAGCGTAAATGTCGATCACCAAGTTCTCTTTGTCCTGGTCGGGCATCGAGGTGGCCGGGGCGTCAATCCGTAGGATACGTTTGTCCAGTCGCACTACGGTGTCGACGAAGGGGAGTTTGACGTTTAGGCCAGGCGTGTTCTGAGTATTAACCACCTCACCAAAACGGAGGATGATTACCTGTTCGGTAACGTCAACTACATAGAGCGCCTGGCGCAAAATAACTAGCGCGACGACGATGATAATGATGATGATGATGAGATTGCGCATTAAAGGGTTCTCCGAGCGGGGGGACGGTCAAAAGGGGAAACCTGCGGGTGTGGCGAGGGTGGCTAGGGGTTGGGCCCGATTGGCGCAGGTACGATGTTGCTCCCCTGTCCCACAATAATTAGGGGGTCGTTTGAGCCGTCGACGACGATCTTGGTTACGCTGGGCAGCACCGATTCCAGGGCTTCCAGGTAGAGGCGCTGGCGCGTTACTTCTGGAGAGTTCAAGTATTCATTGAGAACGGCCTCAAAGCGCAGAGATTCACCGTTGGCGGTTTCGATGCGGGACTGTCTGAAGGCTTCTGCCGCCTGGATGATGCGCTCGGCGTCACCCCTGGCTCGCGGGATAACGTCGGCCTCGTAGGCCAGGGCCTGGTTGATGCGGGTTTCGCGCTCTTGCCGGCCACGCAGCACGTCGTCAAAAGCCTCGCGTACCTCTTCGGGCGCTTTGACGTCCTGCAGCTGCACCGAGATTACCTCGATGCCAGCCGTGTAGGTGTTCAAAATGGCTTGCAGCCTCGTCCTGGTGTCGGATTCCACCAATTCGCGACCGCGCACCAGCACGTCGTCGATGGAGCGTTGGCCGACCACCAGACGCAGGGCGGCTTCAGCGCCATCTTTGAGGGTGCGACCGTCGGGGCGGCCTTCGGGAATGTTCCGCGCCAGCTCGCCCGGGTCATCGACATTGAACAGGAAGTTGTTGAGGTTGCTGATGCGGTACTGCACCACCATCTGCACGTCGACAATGTTGAGGTCCCCCGAAATCATCAGGGCTTCATTTTCGACCGTGGTTTTGGTTTGGGCGGCGTTGGAGATGAAACCCAGCTCCATACGACGGGTTTGCGTGACCATTACGACGTCTTTTTTGCCAACCGGAGACGGCCACCACCAGTGCAGTCCTTCCGCGTCAACGGGGTTGCCCTGAACCGCGCCAAAGAGACGCAGGGCGGCGTTTTCGCCTGGGCTGATGGTGTATACGCCGGTGGCGGCCCAGATGATGGCGATCAGGGCGACGACGGCAACGATGAGGATTCCAATGTTGGCTGCGCCCAGGCGCCCACCGGCACCACCGAAAATGGCGCTCAGGCGGCCGAGAATTTGGTTAAGGTTGAATTCGGGCTGTCGAGGTGGTTGGCCTCCGCCGGGTGAAAACATACGTATCGTTTCCTTTGTTGGGGTGGGTAATGGAACAGTCCTGACGATAACAGATGCCAGGACGATGGCAATTTAACCCCGATTGACGGGTCAAATCCCGCACGGGGCGATTAGGCACCCCAGTATAACACTATTGCCAAACCCGTGGTTTATAATGGCCTTCGGCTGCCGATGCTGGCCTGACTCTTCCCGTTTTCGCTCGGCGCGCTGCCGGCACCCTCCAATCGCAGTCCAATTTGCCCACCGCCGACGCGAACTACCAACCGGCATAACTAACCAGGATTAGCACAAAGCGGAACCAGCATGCAGAATCAGCATAAGGAAGGTTTTGGAATGACCACGCCCGTACAGCTTGCGTCCGGCGATGCCGAGTTGGAGCCGCAACCCCGGGGACTAACGGTGAAGGTTGGCGAGGATATGGCGCGGGTTCAGGTTACCTGCCAGCACCAGAGCGGGCTCATCTACGCGGTGCCCGGCGATTTGAGCTGGGTGTGCAGCGACGAGTTGCGTCCGGCCCACGCCATGGCGGGATTTTTCCGGGAGCTGGTGGCGTTGCGAGACCCACGCGTCGAAAACCTGATGCAGCAGTGGGGTTTGTATTACCGCAGCCTGCCCCTGGAGGCTGATGAAGCAGCGGATGAGCCGCCCGCGCCCTGATCCGTACTTTGAGGGTTGCACATCAACGTCAAAGTCAAAGGGCGACGCATAATGCGTCGCCTCGACTTTTCTACTGATCCCCCACCGTTTGGAGACCTTTGCGTAACCTGTCATTGCGATAAGCGTTGCGGCGTCGCGATCCTGGCCTGAGTATGATGGGTGTTGCGCCGGTGCGTTCGCGGGTTACGGCCTTCCCCGGAACGACGGTTGGCTGCCCCTCTCCCATGCGCCGGCCCTCTCCCGTCAAGGGAGAGGGCCGGAGTGAGCGTGGCGGTCCCCAGTTTGATGGCAGAGGGTTGGCGCGCGCTCGAAGCCGTCCGTTTAGTCAGCGGCTGGCGGCGCGCCGGGCGTTGGGTCTGCGGTGGCGGTGCTGCCGAAGGACGGCGCTGGGTTGGGCAATGGATCGCCCTGGGTAACAGGCGGAGCCGGCGGGGCGTATGGCGAAGGCGCCGGCAGCTGGCGGGCGGGTTCAGGTTCGATGCCGGGCGGTTCGTCGTTGAACAGCCGGTTAAGCGCCTCTCCGGAAATCGCTTCGTGCTCAATCAGGTATTCCGCAACTTGAACCAGTTTGGGCTTGTAGTCAATCAAAAGTTGCTGGGCCTGGCGGTAGGCGCTGTGGATGAGATGGCGCACTTCAACGTCAATCTCTTCCGCGATTTTGTCGCCGTAGTCCTTCTCTTCGCTGAGCTCGCGGCCCAGGAACACCAACTCTTCACGCTTGCCAAAGGTGCGCGGGCCCAGGCTGGGGGACATACCGTAGCGTTTCACCATACCGAGGGCGGTCTTGGTGGCCCGTTCGATGTCGTTGCTGGCGCCGGTGGTAACTTCGTCGAAGATTAGCTCCTCGGCCACACGGCCACCCATCATAACGCCGAGCATATCCTGGAACTGATTCTTGGTCCACAGGTAGCGGTCTTCAGAGGGCAGCAGGGTGGTGTGGCCGCCCATGTTGCCGCGGGAGACGATGCTGATCTTGTGCACCCGGTCGGCGTGGGGCAGGTGCCAGGCGACCAGGGCATGACCCGCTTCGTGGTAGGCGGTCATCTCCTTTTCGCGCTGGTTGATGACGCGGCTCTTGCGCTCGGGGCCGGCGATGACCCGCTCGATGGCTTCCTCGAAGTCCGGCATGAAGATGCTGGACTGGTTCTTGCGTGCGGCCAGCAGCGCCGCCTCGTTGACCAGGTTGGAAAGGTCAGCGCCGCTGAAACCGGGAGTTTCGCGTCCGAGGATTTCCAGGTTGACTTCTCCAGCCAATGGTTTGCCGGCGGCGTGAACCCGCAGGATGGCGTGGCGTCCGACCACGTCGGGCAGGTCCAGCGTAACGCGGCGGTCGAAACGACCGGGGCGCAGCAGGGCCGGATCAAGGATGTCGGGCCGGTTGGTGGCGGCAATGACGATGATGTTGGTGTTGGTCTCGAAGCCGTCCATTTCGACGAGGATCTGGTTCAGTGTCTGTTCGCGCTCGTCGTGGCCGCCGCCGAGACCGGCGCCGCGGTGCCGTCCCACCGCGTCGATTTCATCGACGAACAGGATGCAGGGCGCGTTGCGCTTGGCCTGCTCGAACAGGTCGCGAACCCGGGCGGCTCCCACGCCGACGAACATCTCAACGAATTCGCTGCCTGAAATATGGAAGAAGGGCACGTCGGCTTCTCCGGCTACGGCGCGGGCGAGCAGGGTTTTGCCCGTGCCGGGCGGGCCGACCATCAGCACGCCCTTGGGGATGCGCGCGCCCAAAGCCAGGAAGCGCTCCGGGAATTTCAGGAATTCGACCACTTCTTCCAGCTCAGCCTTGGCTTCATCCACACCGGCCACGTCGTTGAAGGTTACGGACGGACGATTGAAGGGCAGCATACGGGCGCGGCTGCGACCGAAGCTCATGGTCTGGTTGTTGGAGCCCTGGGCCTGCCGCATCATCAGCAGTATCAGCCCGCCAAAGAATATGAGGGGCAGGAAGTTGATCAGGATACCAAAGACGCTGCCCAGCCCGCTGGAACCCTTGTACTCAATCTCGGGTGCGGCCGCGTTTGCCGTGTTCGGGCCCAGGATGCTGGCGTCGGTAAACAACTGGATCAGGTCGGTGTTTTTGCCGATGCGACTGGTGTACTTGGTGGTGTCTCCACCCCGGGCAACTCGCGGTATGACGGTGAGTTTTTCCCCGTCTACGATGATTCGTTCAATCTGGCCGGTACGGGCCTGCCCCATCACCTCGGTGAGCGAGAGTTGCTCGCTGCTACCCAGGCTGGGGATCAGCGTATAGAAGATGACTATCACGCCAATAATTATCAGCAGATAGATTAAGCTGTTGCGTACCCAGCGATTGTTGGTCATGGCACTCCTGCCGGTTTAGTAGGCCCGGCTGTGCTGCAGCGCGATTTGTAGCCTGTAATCGAAAACTCGGGTGATAGGCTACCATAGTAGCGGCGTAAAGCTAAAATTGCAAAACAGACTGTGGCGGCGGCACCGGCGGCTGCCAGTCCGGCGCTGGGGAGGATTCAGTGGTCAATTCAACATGTGCTCAGAAACCACGGGTGTATCTGTTTGGTACGGGCGGAACCATATCTTTTGTGGGAGAAAACCGCACCGACTTCGCCAACTATAGCTATCAGGGGCATCAGCTCACCATACAGGAGATGCTGGCGCGGGTTCCTGAGGCTGAAGAACAGGCAGAAGTAATCGCCGAGCAGGTCATCAACGTGGGTAGCACCGAGGTGTACCCGTCCGACTGGCTGACGCTGGCGAATCGCATCAATGCCAGGTTCAACGAGGATGCAGAAGCAGCCGGCGCCGCCGTCACCCACGGCACGGCGACGCTGGAGGAAACGGCGTACTTCCTGAACCTGACCGTCCATGATGCGCGCCCCGTGGTGGTTACCGGAGCGATGCGCCCACCATCGGCCATGGGCACCGACGCGGACAACAACCTGATGGATGCCATTCACGTGGCATCGGCGCGGCAGTCCGCCGGCCGGGGCGCGCTGGTGGTGCTCAACAACGAGATTCAGGCGGCGCGGGACGTTACCAAGACGGACTCCTACCGCGTGGAAACCTTCCAGTCCGGCCACGCCGGGTTCCTGGGTTACTCCGATGCCGATGGCGGCGTGGTGTACTACCGCCAGACGGAACGGCGGCACACCGCGGACTCCGAGTTTGACGTGTCGGACATTGGCGAACTGCCGCGGGTTGACATCGCATTTGCCTACGCCGGCGTCGATGGGACGGTGGTAGATGCGCTGGTGGACGCCGGCGTAGCGGGAATCGTGGCCGCCGGGTTGGGCAGCGGCGGTTCGCCGGCTCCGTTCATGGCCGCCCTGCAACGCGCCGTCGCCGCCGACGTGCCCGTTGTCCTGGCCACCCACGTCGGCACCGGGCGGGTGGTGCAGACCCGCCGATTTGTGGAGGCTGGCTACATCGTGGCCGACAACCTGCATCCCAAGAAGGCACGTATCCTGCTGATGTTGGGCTTAACGCAAACCTCCGATACAGCTGAGTTGCAACGCATGATGCTGGAATACTAGAGTCCCCGCACCGGAGCGGATTCTTAATCAGGAGGCAATGCGAGGGCGCCAGGCGGCCGGGCCTTTGGATCATCCACCAAAACAAATAAACCGCCCACCGAAATCAAACACACCGCTCATCTTGGTGCCCGTCGAAGGATGATCCTGGCGCCCGTCATCGACTGTTTATGCAGGCGCCTGCCGGTAGCTGGGTACCAGCCGGCGCTGGAACGGCGGAGGCATTGGCAATCAAAGGACCCTGGGAGCGCGGGTGCAGCCTCATGCGTGCCCACATTGTCATTGCGAGCGTGGCGTGGCCGTCCCGTCGCCGTAGCAACGGCGGTTTGCCGTCGTGTGTTCAACCTCATCGCGGTTGCCACGTCGCTATGCTCCTCGCAACGACAGACCAAAGTGGGTACGCGTGAGCCGGTAGTAACTGTTCAGATTTGGTAGTGTCCCGTCAAGTAGTGTAAAAGCGCGTCATCCCTTTTGATGTTGATCAGGCCGCTGCGTCCAGCATATTGGGCTTCGGCAGTGCCTCGTTGCCGGCGGCGTTGGGGATGGTGAGGTAGCGGCGGGCTTCGGCCCATTCGTCGTGTTGCTCGGCCAGCACCGCGCCCACCAGGCGCCGCGCCGATAGCCGGTTGGGGAAAATGCCCACCACGTCAGTCCGGCGCCTTATCTCCCGGTTCAGCCGTTCCTGCGGGTTGTTGGACCACAGCTTCTGCCAGTGGGCCACTGGGAAGGCCGTGAAGGCCAGGATGTCCGGCGCGGCATCCGCCAGCAGTTCGGCCACCTGGGCAAAGGGCTCCCGGAGTTGTTCCACCACTCGGTCCAATTGGCCGTGGACCTCGGCGGGAGACAGTTGCTGGTAGATGGTGCGGAGCATGGTGGCCACGCCGGGTTGGGCACGCTTGGGCACTCGGGTGAGCAGGTTGGCCATGAAGTGGGTGCGGCAGCGCTGCCAGCTGGCCCCAGTGAACACCGCGGCGATGGCGTTCTTCAGCCCCTGGTGGGCATCGGAGGTTACCAGCTCCACCCCGCTGAGGCCCCGAGCGGTCAGCGACCGCAGGAAGGCCAGCCAGAAGGCGCCGTCCTCGCTGGCGCCCACGTCCATACCCAGGATCTCACGCTGCCCTTCGGCATTGACCCCCGTCGCCACCACCACGCAGACGTTGACGATGCGACCGCCCTCCCGCACCTTCTGGGTCAGGCCGTCCAGCCACACGTAGGGGTAGGGACCACCGTCCAGGGGCCGACCCAGGAAACTCTCCACCACTTCGTCCAGTTGCTCGCAGATGCGCGACACCTGGCTGCTGGAGATGCCGTCGCAACCCAGGGCCTTGATCAGATCGTCCACCCGCCGAGTGGACACGCCTTCTACATAGGCTTGCTGGATGACGGCCAGCAGGGCTTTCTCGCTGCGCCGCCGCGGTTCCAGCAGGCTGGGGAAGTAGCTGCCTTCCCGCAGCTTGGGAATGTGCAACTCCATGGTGCCCACCCGGGTGTCCCAGGTGCGGTTGCGGTAGCCGTTGCGGTAGGTGACCCGCTCTGGGCTGCGTTCGCCGTGCTCAGCGCCGATCTGGGCGGAAACCTCGGCGTCCATGATGCCGTCCACCAGGATCCGCAGTGCTTCCCGCAGAAAGTCCACGTCTCCGTCCATACCACGCTTGCGTAATAATTCCAAAAGATCCATTCTTTGCTTGACCACCGTCGTTCTCCTTGGTTGGGTTTGGCATTTCCGATCAAGGATGACGCGGTGGTCAGCGTTTTGCCAACCGCCTAACTCTTACACCACTTCCTGGGACTCTACTTCAGATTTGAGGGGAAGTGAGCAGTTGGCGGCAGGCGGCGAGGGGGTTCAGGCCTCGTGCGCGCCAAGTGCCTAAGACCGATGCCAGCGTCATCTTGCGCTCGGTACCACGTTCCGACCGGGTGCCCCCGCTGATCTTGCGGCTGATAACCAGATGGCGCAGGCTGCGCTCGGCGGGGTTGTTGTCCGACGGCACGTCCGGTTCGGCCACGAAGACGAAGAGTTCCTTGATGTGGCGCTCGATGCGCCGGCACAGCCGGCCCTGCAGAGCTAGCGGGTCAGCCAGGAAGGGCTGGCAGATGACCAGCAGCTGCCGCTCCCAGGCCAGTTGAGCGGTGCGCCGTCGTTGTGCCTGAGGATGGGTGAAAGACCTGGCCTCGACATAGAGCTGATGGACTGCCGCGGCCCACTGGGCCAGCGCGGTGTCCTTGGGGTAGAGCGCCACCAGGTCGTGGATGTCCCGCAACAGGTGGGCCCAGCACCGTTGCTTGGGGCCATCGTAATGGTGGTAGGCGGCGTAGAAATCGCTGACCAGCACTCCGGAGAACGACTCGCTCAGCGCCTCGTCCACCACCGCCTTGCCCCGACCCCGCCGCAGGAAGTAGCGCTCGGTGGGGGTGCTGAAAGTCCAGACGTAACCGTTGTTCCCATTCTGGCGCCAGCCGGTTTCGTCGGCGTGGACCACTGGGCTGGCGCGGATGCGGTCCACAATCCCAGCCACCGCTGGTTGGGCCTGTTGCGCGGTCTGGTGAATGGCGCTCACGATGGCCCCCACGCTGAGGCGCAGCTGATGGACGGTGCGCAGATACCACTGGATGCTGCGGATCGGCAGCCGCCCTTCTTCCCGTAGCGTGGCGATGCGGCTGATCAGGTTGACGCCCAGGCGTTGGCGCCCCAGTGCCACGCCGTCCAGTTGTGCTGGGGGTATGCAGCGGCGTCGACACGCTGGGCAGGTCCTGGCGATGAAGACCTGCTCGGTGACTTGCACCGGAACCACCGGCAACTCGATGACTTCCCGGGTGCGCTGGACCCAGCCGCCAGTCAGGTGCGTCCCGCAATCGGGACAGCTCTCCACCACGTGCTCCACCCGATGGGTCGGTGTCATGCGCCGGCGGGCGAAGCCGTGGCGTCGCTGCTTGCTGGGCTGCTGCTGCGCTGGCGGCGGGCGGCCCGAACTGGACTTGAGGCCGGGCATTCGGGGCGGGCCGCCCGGTTTCGCCTGGCCTTCCAGTTCGGCAACCCGCCGCTCCAGCCGTACAATCATCACCTGCAACTCGGCAATGACCGCCTGTTGCTGCACGATGATGGCGATGAGAACATCGCGACTGGCGGTGGTCAGGTCAATTTCGGTATCCACTCCCTCTATATGACATAACCACCGCCACCCGTGCCAGCGTCTGGCAGCCCGCCTTCGGCCAATTTACTTCACCAAGTCTGAACTGTTACCTCGCCTTCGGCCAATTCACCTCACCAAGTCTGAACTGTTACAGCCGGTATAGGCCCGTGCAAAAATTTGAGCCATTAGCGAAGCAAGCAGGTTAAGCGACGGATTCCGCAATCCGTGATGACAAGGCCAAAGTACGAGATTCGCCATGCTAATTACCCAAACCCGAGCTCACGGCCTGCGCCTCATGTTACTCTGAAGATAGTCGGAGACAGTGTAAATGGCGGCCGTCAGGTATCACCGATGGCATGAGCAGAACTGTTGAACCGCGTGGTTTCCCACCTTGTGTGTCGACTAAACGCAGGTACCTAGCTCCACCAATGTCCAAAAACTAGGAACAGAAATGAGTGCGCGAAATTTAACAGCTGATGGACCAGAGACAGAGCGAACTAATGCACATCTGATGGCAACCGCGATTGAGTCATGGTTGAATCAGATACCCAAGTGGCGGCAGATGCCCGAGATCACAGATGACGAGACAAACATCATCCGAGCGATAGCTGCGACCCAGATAGCGAAAGCGGCCGGTAGGCTCATGAGCAGCGCGTCCAGCGTGCTGGACGCAAATATCAATGGCGTCTTGGGGTATCAAGCGAGGACTGCTTACGAACTGTACATCGATGCAGCCTGGCTGCGCATACACGACGAAAACGGAATACTGTCCGAGCAGTTCGTGACTTGGCCCACCGTGGCGATGGACGAGATGAATGGGCGTCCTGCATACGGGAGCGAGATACTGCGCGAGGCACGGGAAAGGTTCGGAGATCGCCTGAACAACCCGGACGAATGGACGGCGATAGAAGGTGAGAGAAAGGTCACCAACTCGAACAACAGAAGAAAGGCAGTGGCTGCCAAACTGGAAAAAGCAGGGGCAGTAGGATTTTCAGATGTAGCAAGACGGACGTTCAAGCTGCTGAATTGTCTGTCGCACGGAGTCACCGCAACGACCATTGGCGGCAAGGCTGCACTGGCGATTAGCATCATCACGGGGTGCTACCTCACTATCCAAGAATGCCAAGGATGGCTACTGGAGATGACGCGAAGGTTCCCTGACAGCGAAGCCCAGTACATAGCTAAACAACTAGAAGACCTGTCTGCAAATTACTTAGAAAGTACCCCATAGAAAACTAGGCAAGGGAAATATTCCAAGATTGGGCTATGCACGGCTGAGAGAAAAATGAGATCCTCCAGGTAGGTAATGGTTTGCTCACGCCGCCCGCAACATTCCAACAAGTGATGCTTCAGGCATAGACTGAACCATTCTCGCCAACGCCATGGCGACGAACATCACCGCCGACAAAAGCAAGTGCAGTCCAGTTCGCTCTCGGCCCCGGCAGGTATGGTTCTCAACCCACCCGTTGCTGAACCACCAGCCAAAGAATCGCTCAACAGCCCAACGCCTCTTGTAGAGCCGGTCCCAGTGGGGCGAAGCACGGCTGATCAGCCCACCCAAGGTGTACGGGTCATCATCAAAGGGCTCCCACACCTCGTCGTCGCAGACTGAGTAACCCTTGAACGGTTCCTGCCGGCGATGACAGCCGTCGGCAGGACAACGGAACCTGTGTAGCCCAGCTTGTGAATCGGTGCCGATGAACTCCATTGCCTTGCCGCCCAAGCAAATCGGCTCTCCCTTCAGCGTGTGGACGTTTGACTTGGAACGATTGGTCCGTTCGATTCGAGGTATGAGCGGCGCCGTATCCCAGTCGTGAATCACACCGACGTTGTCGCGGCCGTCGTAGCCTTTATCACCCAGGAAGATGGCGGGCTTGTACCAGTCATAATTTTCAATGCACCACCGGAACAATTTCCGGAGATAGGGCGAGTCGTTCTCGTTTGCCGGAGAAACGTCGAACGCTATTGGCACGTGCGTAGGCACGTCCACCACGACGTGGACCTTCCAGCCGTAAATCCAGACCATTCCGTCCGGTTCCTTGGAACGTGGGTCGTGAACCTTGCCCCACGCGGCTTCCTGGTCCCGCGTCTTCTCGTTCTGCGGATTGCAATAAGCGGGAACACCGGTGGAGTCGATGGCGAGCACCTTGCCGAAGTCGGGACGTAGCTCCTGGACTGCGTTGATCAAGCCGACGAGCATATAGTGCAAAACCCACGGGTTGGCCGCCAGCTTGCCGAAAACGCGGGAAACGGTAGAACGGTGGGGTATCTGTAGACCGATGGGCCAATCGCAGGCTCGGCGCAAAGCCGGGTCACTGTTCAGCTTGTCCACCATACCTTGCCGTCCCACGGCACCTACGATGTAAGCTGCCAGAAAAGCCTTGACCAGTGGAATGCGCGGGTAGCGGGGCCTGCCGCGACCACGCTTTACGCCAACGGACAGCACGTCTTTGCCAAACACACGTTCACAGACTGAGTAGTCGATCAAGGACAGCGCAAATTGCAGACCAGCGAGGTCTGAATAAAGTTGCGGGAGGCCCGCATTGCGAGTACCATCGCAAGCGACCATCGGGGAAGCTCCTAAACCGAGGGACCCGGTGGTTACTGAGGCCGAAGGTAGCTGCGAACTCCTTCGGCCTCGCCGTCATTAAAGGGCTTGAAATCCGTGTATGACGGACGCCCGGGCGGCAGGCTTTTTACCTGATGGGATTGTACTCAATCGTAACGTTACCGGCAAGGACTTATTGTCAGGTTTCTCAGGTTGGATCCGAACACCCGTTATCATTAGACGGCGCAACTCAATTTGCATCAATCGTTGGAGCGCAGCGGCCAATACATGGTTGGCAATTTTTGTGCTCACTGATAACATAATAGCCAAGCAACGCCTGACGAGGTTACGTACCATGGCTTACATCAAGATTGACGGCTTTTTATGCGAACGCTGCTGGCACCGCTGGGCGCCGAAGCAACCCAATATACCGGAACCGAAGAACTGCCCCAAGTGCAAAAGTCCCTACTGGAACCGGCCACGGATGGCGCCGGCGCGCGGTAATCCGGCCTGGCTCAAGGACAAATCTCAGCAAGCAGCAGCCTGAGCACCCCGCTGCCAACCTGGTCTACGTGGCGACGGCGCTGGTCCACCTGCACACTGACGACAATGCCTAGATACGGCACATGAAGGTCAAGATGCCCAAACCTCGCCGGGTCGAAGACGCAACGCTAACGACCGAGGAACTGACAGTGCCACCGGTGCTCCAGAGGAGAACCGCAAAGCAGCGAGCGCTGCTACCGACGGAGGCTTAACGAGCATCGGAAGTCTCCAGCCGGGCACAGCTGCCTCGCCGCCGGCCCACCTGCGTCAACGTCACAGGAGTAGAGCAACCAGATGCTACAATCGCCGTCAGTAGACCCCTATGGGAGGACAATTCAATATGGCGACTCAACAGGCCAACGACAACGGGGCGTTGGTAGGCTACGAAGCCGAGCTGTGGCGGATGGCCGACACGCTACGGGGCAGCATGGACGCCGCCGAGTACAAGCACGTAGCCTTGGGCCTCATCTTCCTTAAGTACATCTCCGACGCATTCGACGAAGTCAAAGCAAAGCTGGAAGCTAACCGCCATCTAACAGGCGCCGATCCCGATGACCCCGACGAGTACCGTGCCGACAACATCTTTTGGGTGCCACCCGAAGCCCGCTGGCAGCAAGTGCAAACGCAGGCTCGGCAACCGAGCATCGGGCAAACGTTGGACGCTGCCATGGTTGCCATCGAACGGGATAATCCCAGTCTCAAAGACGTACTACCCAAGGAGTACGCACGCCCCGCTTTGGACAAGCAACGGCTGGGCCAGCTGATCGACATGATCAGTAACATACAGGTTGGCGACGCCTCGGCTCGTGCCCAGGACGTGCTGGGCCGGGTATATGAGTATTTCCTGTCTCGGTTCGCCAGCGCCGAGGGCAAGAACGGCGGCGAGTTCTACACGCCTCGATGCGTCGTAAGGCTCCTGGTAGAAATGTTGGAACCTTACAGTGGACGCGTGTACGACCCTTGTTGCGGATCCGCCGGTATGTTCGTGCAGTCCCGAGCGTTCGTTGATGCACACTCCAACGGGAACGGAAACGGTGGCCGCGCTAAGGACGCCATTTCGATTTACGGGCAGGAGTCCAACCACACAACTTGGCGCTTGTCCAAAATGAATCTGGCTATCCGCGGGATTGACGGTGGAGTTGAGCATGGCGACACCTTCCACAATGACCGCCATCCCGACTTGCGGGCCGACTACATCTTGGCGAACCCTCCTTTCAACGTCTCCGATTGGGGTGGCAACCGACTCCAGGGCGATCAGCGTTGGCAGCACGGAGTTCCGCCGGTCGGCAATGCCAACTTTGCTTGGGTTCAGCACATGGCGCACCACCTGGCACCCAGCGGTGTCGCCGGTTTCGTACTGGCTAACGGCTCCATGTCGTCGAACCAGTCGGGCGAAGGCGATATACGCCGGAACCTGATTGAAGCCAACCTGGTGGACTGCATGGTGGCGCTGCCGGGCCAGCTGTTCTACGCAACCCAGATACCGGTCTGCCTGTGGTTCTTGGCCCGCGACCGACGCAACGGAAAGTTCCGCGACCGGCGGGGCGAGATACTGTTCATTGACGCCCGTAAGCTGGGCAGCATGGTTGATCGCACCCATCGGGAACTGGGCGACGAGGACATAGCTCGCATCGCTGACACCTACCACGCTTGGCGTGGTAACGACGCAGCCGACGACTATGCCGACGTAGCCGGCTTCTGTAAGAGCTCGACGCTTGACGAAGTGAGCCGACACGGCCACGTTCTCACTCCCGGGCGCTACGTGGGTGCCGAAATAGCCGAAGACGACGGCGAACCCTTTGAGGACAAGATGACGCGCCTCACTGCCCAGTGGCGGGAGCAACAGGCCGAAGCTCAAAAACTGGACGCGGCCATCGCCGCCAACCTAGAAAAACTAGGATTTCCGGCACCGTAGCCATGGGTGAAATCCTAGACCTGTCTCCGCTAGAAAACGCGGTTGCCCAATTGGACGAGGCACTGGGCGTCTACCACTCTGACTTGGTTCTGCTGGAACCAAGGCTCAAGAGGTTGTTGCGGTTGGCCGTTATCCAAGCCCTTGAGTTCACCTATCTTACAAGCAGAAGCGCGCTTTCTCTTGAACCAGTTGCAGACCAAGAGTACATCCCTTGACCGACTTTGTTGGCATCCGACCTGAACACCTGCGCATCGTGCAGGATGTCCTGCGGGATCACTTGCCCGCAGGCGTCGAAGTCCGGGTTTTCGGCAGCCGCGCGCAGTGGTCGGCGCGGGACGCTTCGGATCTGGACCTAGTGCTGGAAGGCGAAACGGAAATCGACCGCAAGGTGATTGAAGCCCTCGCGGACGCCTTCGAGAATTCGGAGTTGCCCTATGCAGTGGACGTCGTGGACATAAACCGGGTCAACGAGAGATTTAGGCAGATCATAAAAGACCAGTGGGTTCATTTGACACCGGGAGGCCAATGGATCGATTGCACTCTCGCGGATGCCTGCGATGCAATAGATTACGGCCTTACTGCATCCGCGTCAGATAAACCGGATGGGCCTAGGTTTCTTCGCATTACTGACATAGTTTCCGGTCCTATTAATTGGGATTCCGTACCGTATGTGGCAGCGGGTGAGGCCACGACCACCAAGTACAGACTAAATGATGGGGACATCGTAATCGCACGAACCGGCGCCTCCACAGGTTCCAGCGCGTATATCAAAAATCCCCCGACGGCGGTGTTCGCGTCTTACTTGGTCAGGTTGGTAGCTAAACCTGAGTTTGACTCGCGGTTCCTTGCTTACTACCTGCAGTCGCCCAACTTCAAGGCCTATATCAACGGTGTGCTGGGTGACAAGTCCGCCCAGCCCAACGCCAGCGCATCGACCATGACAAAGGCTCCTTTGTATGCTCCACGCAGTAAAGATGAGCAACGTGCAATAGCTAACGTCCTCGGGGCCCTGGACGACAAGATTGAGCTGAACCGGCGCATGAACGAGACGTTGGAGCAGATGGCTCGCGCCCTGTACAAGTCGTGGTTCGTCGACTTCGGCCCGGTTCACGCCAAGATGGACGAACACTGGCGCAAGGGCGAATCGCTGCTTGGCCTCCCGGCCGAATTGTACGAACTATTTCCGGACAGCCTTGTCCCATCAGAGCTGGGCGAGACACCGGAGGGGTGGGAGGTGAAAACGCTGGGGGAGTTGTGCGATAAGCCTCAGTACGGCTATACGGCATCGGCTCAGTCCGAGCAAGTTGGCCCAAAGTTCTTGCGGATTACTGACATCAACAAAAGACCGTGGATTGAATGGGCTAATGTGCCGCACTGCGTTGCTTCCGAGCAAGACTGCGAAAAGTTCCGAGTACGGAAAGGCGACGTGCTCATCACAAGGATGGCTGACCCGGGACACGGAGTGATGGTGGAGGAGGACTTGGACGCGGTGTTTGCTTCATACTTGATTCGATTCCGCCCCCGAAATGCAGCCCATGGGCGTTTGCTGCAATACTGGCTCAAATCATCGGGTTATTGGGAAGTAGTACACGGCAGAGGAGCGGGTACTACGCGGACCAGTCTGAACGCCAGAGTCTTGAGCGGGTTTCCTCTGCTGGTCCCTAGCGATCCAGTAGCCAAGCGTTTTTCAGACGCCGTTCATGCAATGCGTAACCGCGTGGTAGCAAACACAGCCGAAACAGAAACCCTGACGACGCAACGCGATGCGCTGCTGCCGCGGCTAGTGTCAGGCATGTTGCGGGTGGCGGAAACGAACATCATGGAACCTGTCTGAAAAGGGCGTAAGACGAGCGAGGATGATGTCAATCATGGATCCCAATGCTGTTGTCCGTGCCTTGAGCAAGCTGCTGGACTATACCGCCAGTGGAATAGGAGCCGTCGCCGGTCCAATGCTGGCGCCTTGGCGAGCGCGGCGAGAAGCAGCAGCTCTCCGGATCACGGCCCAAGGGCAGGCGGACGCCCTTCACACTATCGCCACTGCCCAAGCAGCTGCCCGCGACGCTTTGGCATCCACTTCGTCCAATTTTCAGGTCGAGACAGACATAGCCGAAACGGTACGTCAGAGAATCCAATTTCAAGAGGAAAAACGCCACGGCAACATCGAATATGTAGTAGGACAAACTGCGGAACTGTTGGGCGACAAGGAGGTGCCTGACCAAGAGCCGGACCATGACTGGACCGCGCGCTTCTTCAACTACATACAGGATGTCTCGTCGGAAGAAATGCAGTTGCTGTGGGCCAAAGTTCTGGCCGGCCAGATCGAGCAACCTGGAAGCGTACCCATCAGAGCTTTGAGCATTCTCAGGAACTTGGACCAAGCTAGTACCGTTGCCAGGTAGATTTGTAATAATATGAGAAAGCAGCCATACTGGGGCATGATCTTTGTGTGAGGAAGTGCCCAGCCATGGCTGCCATCAAGTATAAAGTAGAGCTGACCGAGGCCGAACGCTCCCGTCTCAATGAGGTTTCCCAGCGGGGCAAGGCGTCAGTGCGCACCGTGAAGCGTGCGCTGTCGCTGCTCAAGGCTGACCAGGGGCTTCGGGACCGTGAGATAGCCGATGTGCTGTTGGTCAACGCGGCCACGGTCGCCAGAGCGCGGAAGCGGTACGTGGAGGAAGGACTTGAGGGCGCCATCAATGAGCGACCGCGGCCGGGCCAGGAGCGCAAGCTGGACGGCAAGCAGGAAGCGCACCTGATCGCCTTCGCGTGCCGCGCCGCGCCCGAAGGGCACACGCACTGGACACTCCAGTTGTTGGCCGACAAGGTGGTGGAGTTGGAGTTTGCCGAGAGCATCTCCCTGGAGACGGTGCGCCAGATACTCAAAAAAACGAACTCAAGCCCTGGCAGAAGAAAGAGTGGTGTATCCCCAAGGTGAGCGGGGAGTTCGTGGCGCGGATGGAGGACGTGCTGGACCTGTACCAACCGGAGTACAATCCGGAGCGTCCGGTAGTGTGTTTCGACGAGACCTCCAGGCAATTGACTGGGGAGGTGCGTCCGCCCATCGAGGCTGCCCCCGGACGGGTGGCACGCTATGACACCGAGTACCAGCGAAACGGGACCCGGAACCTGTTCATGATCTGCGAGCCGAAGGGTGGATGGAGACATGTGGAGGTGACCGAGCGCCGCACTGCCGTGGACTTCGCGCACCAGATGCGGTGGCTGGTGGACGAGGCCTACCCTGATGCCGAGGTGGTCAGGCTGGTACTGGACAACCTCAACACCCACAAGCTCGGCTCGCTCTACGAAGCATTTGAGCCGTGCGAAGCTCGGCGCATCGCCCAACGCCTCGAGTTTCATTACACTCCTACGCATGGCAGCTGGCTGAACATGGCTGAGATCGAGTTGAGCGTCTTCAGCAGAGGGTGTCTGAACCGCCGTATCAGCGATGAGCCGGAGCTGCGGCGAGAGGTTGCGGCGCTCGAACGCGAGCGCAACGCAGCAAAATCAGCCATAGACTGGCGGTTTACCACCCAAGATGCTCGCCGTAAGCTCCAGCATATCTACCCTACAAAACCAGATTGACACGGTACTAGTGCCAAACTTTTCCAAGTGCTGTGCTCGGCTTGCATTACATTCGCTCCAGACGGACTGCAAATCTTGGATGCCAGAGTACCTTCCTTGGGTCGTAACGCTGGAGAGAATTCCCTTCAAGAGTTTGGGCTTCCGTTCGGCAATCTGAACATGCTCAATGAACACGGTCTCATCATCAGCGACTACAACTCATGGTTCGACATGAAGATGTGCATCGGAATTCCCACGCCGGGTTCCGACCAGCACCTCTCAATAATTCGCATTCCATTCGGTTTTCAGGAGCGACATTGGGTTCTAAGAACCTGTCTACAATCTCTAAAATATGTTAAGTTGAGGCTATTATCGGGGGAGGGGTAATCATGTCTCATTCTTATCCCAGCGACATCAGTAGGGAGCAATTCGCCCGTATTCTGCCCACGCTGGAATCGGCCCGACGCCGGACCAAGCCCCGCATCGTGGACTTGTATGACGTTTTCTGCGGCGTGCTGTATCTCCTGAAAAGCGGCTGCCAGTGGCGAATGCTGCCTGCGGACTTCCCCGATTGGCGCACTTGTTACAAGTATTTCCGGCAATGGAGCGAGCGGCCCGACCCGGAGCAGGATTCCATTCTGGAACAAGTCCTAAAAAAATCGGTTGGCGAGGCCCGACAAAACAATGGGAGGAAAGAGCAGACCAGCTTCTGTATCGTGGACTCCCAGAGCGTCAAGAACACGGACACCGCCGAGCAGAAGGGCTATGACGCGGGCAAAAAGGTGTCCGGAATCAAGCGTCATATCGCGGTGGACACGCAAGGATTGCCCCATGCGATACAGGTGACTACCGCCGACGTTACCGATCGGGCTGGGGCTTTGGCTATGTTTGACGAAAACCGGGCCGACCTCAACCGGGTCCAGAATGTGTTGGTCGACGGTGGTTACACCGGGAAGCCCTTTGCTGCTGCAGTGCAAGGCATATTGGGAGCCTCGGTGGAAGTGGTGAAACGCAGCGAACTGCACACCTTCGTGGTGCTGCCGAAACGATGGGTGGTGGAGCGGTCTTTCGCCTGGCTGGAAAAGTGCCGCCGGCTCTGGAAGAACTGTGAAAGAAAGCTCAATACCAGCCTGCAAATGGTGGTGCTTGCCTTCGCAACGCTAATCCTGAGAAGATTGTAAACAGGCTCTAACGCCGTCCGCTCAAAGAACGATGGGAGGCGAATGCAGAATTTCTGGCGTGGCCTTGACCCAAGCAGGGAAAGAGCTATCCAAGATCATAGAATGCGTAGCGATGCCTGAATACCGTCGAGCCTTGGCTGATTTCTTCGCCTCTCAAAACCTGCTCATGACCGAGGTCAATAGTCCACATGCACACATCATTGACGCAGGTACAGGTTAAGGTAACTGTACTATGACTACCCTCACTGAAGCTGACGTAGAGCAGGCCGCTTTGGCTTGGCTGGAAAGCGTCGGCTGGCGGACCGCCAAAGGGCCCGACCTGATCCCAGACGAGCGCTCCGACTACGGCAGCGTCATCTTGGAAACTCGCCTCCGCGACGCCATTGCCCGTCTGAATCCGGAGTTGCCAGCCGAAGCATGGGATGATGCTTTTACCAAGCTGACCCGTCCCGCGGGGTCAAACCTCGTCACCCGTAACCGGGCATTTCACCGGATGCTGGTCAACGGCGTCACCGTGGAGTACCGGTCGGACGACGGCGCAATACGCGGGGCGCAGGCGCGAATCATTGACTTTGACAACGCCGACGCCAACGACCTGCTGGTTGTAAACCAGTTCACCGTGACCGAGAACCAGAACACCCGACGCGCCGACATCGTGCTGTTTGTCAGCGGCCTACCCCTGGGCGTCATTGAACTCAAGAGCCCCGCTGATCCGGATGCTGGCATCTGGGACGCCTGGAACCAACTGCAAACCTACAAGGACGAACTGCCAAGACTGTTCACGATGAATGAATTGCTAATGGTTTCCGACGGCATGCAGGCTCTGGTCGGCACTCTGACCGCTGGTCGGGAATGGTTCAAGCCTTGGCGCGCCATCTCTGGCGAAAGGCTGGCCGACGCGAACGCGCCGGACCTGCAGGTGATGTTGGAAGGGGTTTGCTCTCCGGACCGGCTTTTGACGCTGGTCCACGATTTCATCGTGTTTGAGGACGACGGTGCCAACCTACCCATCAAGAAGATAGCCGGCTACCATCAGTTCCACGCCGTGCAGGTAGCGGTACAGGAGACTCTGCGCGCCGCCGAACTGCAACACTCCGAGCGAGGACATCACGAGTTGGGCCAGCGCCCTGGTGGCAAACCGGGCGACCAGCGCATTGGTGTTGTCTGGCACACTCAAGGCGCAGGAAAGAGTTTGAGCATGGCAGGATGCCGGCGCCATCGCCCGGCATCCTGCCATGGAAAACCCGACCGTCGTGGTACTCACCGACCGAAACGACCTGGACGACCAGCTATTCGGCACCTTTGCCCGTTGCCAGGACCTATTGGGACAGGAACCCACACAGGCGGAATCCCGGGCTGATCTGCGCCGTAAACTGTCGGTGCAATCCGGCGGAGTGGTGTTCACCACCATCCAGAAGTTCTTCCCCGAAGAGCGCGGGGATACTTACCCCACGCTTTCCGAACGTCGCAACATAGTGGTCATCGCCGACGAAGCCCACCGTAGCCAGTACGACTTCATTGACGGCTATGCCCGCCACATAAGGGACGCTCTGCGCAACGCTTCGTTCATCGGCTTTACCGGCACTCCCATTGAACTGGAAGACGCCAACACCCGCGCCGTTTTCGGCGACTATATAAGTATTTACGACATCCAGCGTTCGGTGAACGACGGCGCCACCGTGCCGATCTACTACGAAAGCCGCCTAGCCAATCTCACCTTAGACGATTCGGCGCGGCCGTCTATTGACCCGGACTTTGAGGAAGCCACCGAAGGCGAGGAAATCGAACGCAAAGAGCGGCTGAAGACCAAATGGGCGCAGCAGGAAGCGCTAGCTGGAGCAGAGCCACGCCTGAAGCAGGTGGCTCAGGACATCGTGTCGCACTTCGAGCAACGGCTGGAAGTGCTGGACGGCAAGGCCATGATCGTCTGCATGAGCCGCCGCATCTGCGTTGAACTGTACGGGGAACTGATCCAGTTACGGCCAGATTGGCACGGCGACGAAGACAGCACGGGCAAAGTGAAGGTAGTTATGACCGGAGCTGCCTCCGACCCGTCCGACTGGCAACAGCACATACGCAACAAGTCGCGGCGTGAAACTCTGGCCCATCGCTTCCGCGATCCCGAGGATCCTTTTCAGGTGGCAATCGTAAGGGATATGTGGCTTACGGGGTTTGACGCACCCAACCTGCACACGATGTACGTGGACAAGCCAATGCGCGGCCACGGCCTGATGCAGACCATTGCCCGTGTTAACCGCGTGTTCAAGGACAAACCGGGCGGCCTTATTGTGGATTACCTGGGCATTGCCCAGGAGCTGAAGCAAGCCGTGACCACGTACACCGCCAGCGGTGGCACCGGCGAGACCGCAATCGACCAAGCCAAAGCTGTGGAGGTCATGCAGGAAAAGTACGATGTCTGTCGAGGATTGTTCTACGGATTTGACTACTCTGACTGGACGGGCGGCAGTCCAGCGCAACGGCTGAGTTTGCTTCCGGCAGCCCTGGAGCACGTCCTGGCCCAAGAAAATGGCAAGGATCGCTGCCTGCAAGCAGTGCGGGAACTTTCCCAAGCATTCGCACTGGCAGTGCCGCACGAGACGGCTATTCTCATCCGAAACGACGTCGCGTTCTTCCAAGCAATCCGCGCCCAACTGGTGAAGCGAACGCCTGGCGAAGCGAGGAACGACGAAGATATGGAGTCTGCCATCCGGCAGATCGTCTCGGGCGCGGTGGCGTCCGAGGGCGTGTTGGACATTTTTGCCGCCGCCAATTTAGACAAGCCGGACATTTCGGTGTTGTCCGATGATTTCCTCGCCGAAATGCGGCATTTGCCCCAACGCAACTTGGCCGTCGAAGCCCTGCAGAGGCTACTGAAAGGTGAGTTGGCTACTCGCCTCAGACGGAACGTAGTGCAATCTCGATCCTTCGCGGAAATGTTGGAACAGACGTTGGTCCGCTACCGGAACCGAACCGTCGAAGCCGCGCAGGTGATTGAAGAACTAGGCCGTGTTGACATTTGAGATATAAGGCGATTTCGCTAACCCCAGCTCGTCATTCCCGCGAAAGCGGGAATCCAGAGTACCCTGAATGTGAACGATGTCTGCTTTCCAAAGCGCCTGGATTCCCGCTTTCGCGGGAATGACTGGAAATGTCAACAGAACCTAATCAAGCTGGCCCATGAGATGCGTGCGGCCAATGCCCGGGGCGAACAGCTGGGTCTGTCGGAGGACGAACTGGCCTTCTACGATGCCCTGGCAACTAACGAAAGTGCTGTACAGGTTCTGGGAGACGAACAACTCCGGGCGATCGCACGTGAACTGGTGGAAACGGTCCGTAAGAACGTCAGTATTGACTGGACTTTGCGCGAAAGCGCACGTGCCAACCTGCGGCGGATGGTAAGGCGAACTCTGAGCCGGCACGGGTACCCGCCGGATCAACAGGAACAGGCGATCCGCACAGTGGTAGAGCAGGCGGAACTGTTCCCAGAAGACTTACCCTATACAAGTGCAGAGCGGTAAACGCCGCGCGGACGACGATTTTCGTCGTATCGCAAACTGCCACAAATCCAGCACTTTTTGCGAATTCCGACGCAGCCGTTCTTACCCTAATAAGCCAGTCCTATTTTTGCACGGGCCTAACAGCCGGTACAGCGGATTGACCGGAATCAAACGCCCTGATACACTGAAAGCGTTAACAACTGAAACAGACACGAAATGCCTGCCGGTGGCTCGTGAACCGCGGTTCTTGGACAAATTATGGAACCGAGGCAAGCGGGCTGAAAAGGAAATCCGGTGTGAATCCGGTGCGGTCCCGCCACTGTAATTGGTGAGGCGCCCTCCGGTCAGTGTTCGCAAGGACGCTGACGAATAAGCCACTGCCCGAATCGGGTGGGAAGGCGGAGGAACGTCGCTCGTAGCCATAAGCCAGGAGGCCTGCCGCAGGCACGTTTTGACTGCACTGCGCGGAAGAGTGAGCAGATGCCGGCGAACCCTTGGTCGTAATCCGACTGTGGGCAGGGCGGTTTCCACCGGATAGTTTCGATAACTTGCCCGACTGCGAAGTTTCCAGTCGGGTTTGTCGTTGTTGTCGCAGTGACGATTGCATTCCCCTGCGCCGCTCCGGTGGGAAGGTTACCTCCTCCTCCGACCTGCCGAAGCGGCGCTTCTGACATAACTGGCTGATATGCAACGAAAACGTGTTGGTCACGCGTACCCACTTAACCTGTCATTGCGAGGAGTGCCCGCTTATCCCGAGCTCGTCGAGGGACGTGGCAATCTGGATGAGGTTGAGCACGTGTTGGCGAACCGCTGTTGCTGCGGCTACGGGATTGCCACGTCGTTATGCTCCTCGCAATGACAAGGTGGGTACGCACGCAACGACAAAGTGGGAACGCACGCAATGACAAAGTGGGCACGCATGAGGAACGTGTGGCGATAATGTGCGATGAACACCGCCCCGCCGGGCTGTGGTCGGCGAGGGTTCGCAATTTGCTTTGCCATCGCCGCTGGTTCATAATCGCCGCAATTAGACGCAAGAACCTAACTCACGCAGGGCTGTATTGGAGGTGAGATTGATGACAACTCCCACGGATGTCGTCCTCCGCAATATTCTGGAAGAATGCCGCGACGGTGTGGATGGGACCGGCTTTAACGAAGTGGTGGTGATGCTGGAAAGCACCGCTGCGTCGGCCGAAGTCTACATGGATTTTGACGACCTGCGGTTCACGCCTAACGGTCGCGTCGTAACGTTGATGGTCCCCGGGGGCACGCACATGCACCTGGATATGTCCAAGATTCGTGAGGCCGAGTTCATTCATACGACCAACGACCAGGGCCTGCCGTCGTACCAGTTGTGGATGCGAGATGGTGAGGGCAATTCGGCGATGCGCGTTTACCTGCGCAGGTCGGACGTTGACGCCACGAATCCGCCTCGGCACAACTTCTTCATGTCGCTGCTGGAAAAGTATCCGGAGAAGATTGCGTTGCCGGCCGACGCTTACGATTCGGCGGGGGAGTAGCCTTCGGATGGTAGCTGTGAGGATGGTTGTAATGGGGATTTCCCCCTCACCCCAACCCCGCTCCCGCGTGGAGAGTGGTTCGCCGGTGGCGCCAAAATTCCCTCTACCTCTGGGAGAGGGTGAGGGTTGATATATGGCCTCTGCAGTAGTCATAGCTGGGGTGCGTTCCGGCGTGGGCAAGACCACCATCGCCAGCGGCATCATGGGCGCTCTGGCCCGCCGGGGCCGGAAGGTGCAGCCGTTCAAGGCGGGGCCCGATTACATCGACCCGACCTACCACGGCATCGCCTGCGGTGTGCCCTCACGCAACCTGGATACCTGGCTGTTGCCCCATCCCGTTGTTACCGAGCTGTTCCACCGGGCCTCGGGCGCGGCGGACATTGCGGTGGTAGAGGGCGTGATGGGGGTGTTCGACGGCCACTCGTCGCTGGATGAGGATGGTTCCACGGCGGAACTGGCCAAGTTGCTCGATGCTCCGGTGATTCTCATTGCGGACGCCGGCAAGGTGGCCCGCAGCGTGGCGGCGGAAATTCTCGGATACCAGAAGTTCGACCCCAACCTGCGCATCGCCGGCGTCATTCTGAACGGCGTGGGCAGCGAGCGGCACCTGGAGTTTTGCCAACCGCAGATTGAGGCGACCACGGGCCTGCCGGTTGTGGGATGGTTGCCGCGCCGCGACGATCTGGTGCAGCCGGAGCGTCATTTGGGTCTCATCCCGACCGTGGAAGGCACGGTGGTCAACGAGTGGTATGACGCCCTGAACGCTCAGGTCGAGCTGACTATAGACATTGATGCCATTGCGCGCATTGCCGCCACCGCCGGCAGTCCGGGACCGGGACCCGCCCAGGTGTTCCCAACGGAGCAGCAGCCGACCCGCACGGCGATTGCGGTGGCGCAGGATCGGGCTTTCTCGTTCTACTACCAGGACTCGCTGGACTTGCTGGCCGCCTGGGGCGCCGAGGTAATACCCTTCTCGCCGCTGGACGATCGCGCGCTGCCGGCGAATGTTGGCGGTGTTTACCTGGGCGGCGGGTTCCCGGAGCTGTTTGCCGAAGAGCTGTCGGGTAACGTTTCCATGCTGCAATCGATACGAGACGCCACGGCCAGAGGCGTGCCGGTTTACGCCGAGTGCGGCGGGTTGATGTACCTGGGCCGCAGTCTGTCGGACCTGGACGGGCAGCAATTTCCGATGGTTGGTGCAATTCCCGTGGTGTCCTCGATGGACGGGCGGCGACTGCACCTGGGCTACCGAGAGGTGGCAGCCTGCGGCGACGGCCCCCTGCTGCGCTCCGGTGAGCAGGTGCGGGGCCACGAATTCCACTGGTCGGTGCTGCAGGAACCTCCCGATTCCGCCAGCGCCGCCTATCAGGTGGTGAATCAGGATGGACGCCCTGAGGGATTCCGGGCGGGCAGCGTGTGGGCGTCCTACATCCACGTACATCTGGGCAGCCGGCCCGGGCTGGCAAAACGGTTCGTGGATGTCTGCACGGGCGTCAAAACCTAGCTGCGAGCGCGATGCTGAAGAGTTTGCCACGGACGCCGGGCAGTGTCCTGGATATTACAACTGGAGGACGACGATAATGTCTACGGAAGAGCAACGACACGGGCCACAATCGGTGCGGGGGCCCCGCATCAACAAGGGCCTGGTAATCGTCAACACGGGTAACGGGAAGGGCAAAACGACCGCGGCCATGGGTGTGCTGATGCGGGCCTGGGGTCGGGACATGAAGGTGGTGATGCTGCAGTTCATCAAGCACACCACGGCCAACTTTGGCGAACAGCGCGCCGCCGAAAAGATGGGCGTAACCGTGCGGGCCATGGGCGACGGGTTCACGTGGCGCTCGCAGAACCTGGAGGCCAGCGCCGACCTGGCCCGTGCGCTTTGGGAAGACGCCAAGGAAGTCATCGCCAGCGGGGAACACGACTTGGTGATACTGGACGAGTTCACCTACCCGATGCACTACGGTTGGCTACCGGTGGAGGATGTGATCGAAGCGCTGAAAAACCGCCCCGAAATGCAGCACGTCATCATCACCGGACGCCACGCCCCCGAAGGGCTGGTGGAGTTCGCCGACCTGGTTACCGAAATGAACGTTGTGAAACATCCCTACGACGCCGGCATCAAGGCCCAGCCGGGTATTGAGTTCTGAAGGGAGGGACGGCCCTCACCCGGTCCTCGCCCAGAGGGATAGGGGGACGGCCCTCACCCCCACCCTTCTCCCGCAAGGGGAGAGGGGCTTTTAAGGATAGAACGGTATGAACATATCTGAGCTGGTTGACCAGACGATAGCGGCGATCGGGCCGCTCGACGCCGTTGCGATGGCCGCGGCGGAGGCCCGGCAGGGAATGTTGACCAAGCCGCCGGGCAGTTTAGGCCGGCTGGAGAGCCTGTCCGTCCAGTTGGCCGGCATCACGGGGCAGCCGATACCCACCATCACCGGGAAGGCGGTTATCGTCGCCGCCGGCGACCACGGGGTGGCGGCGGAGGGCGTTTCGGCTTATCCGGCGGAGGTAACGCCGCAAATGGTGTTCAACTTCCTGGCCGGCGGCGCAGCCATCAACGTGCTGGCGCGTCAAGCCGGCGCGGACATCGTGGTGATCGATGCTGGCGTGGCCGTTGACCTTGACCCACAGCCGGGCCTGACCATCGCCAAGGTGGCGTATGGCGCTGGCAATATCGCCCGCGGGCCGGCCATGAGCCGGCAAGACGCCATCCGTTGCCTGGAAATCGGCATCGCGGCGGCCAACGAGCGGGCCGACGCGGGCGCCAACGTAATCGCCGGCGGCGATATGGGCATCGGCAATACCACGCCCTCGGCGGCGATTACGGCTGTAGTCACCGGTGCGGATGTGGCAACTGTTACCGGGCGTGGCACCGGCGTGGACGATGCGGCGCTGGCAGCCAAGATTGAAACCATCCAGCGAGCCCTGGACACCAACCAGCCCGACGGCAACGATGGCCTGGACGTGTTGACCAAAGTGGGCGGGTTGGAGATTGGCGTGCTGGCGGGTGTGATGCTCGGGGCCTCGGCGAGAAACTGCGCGGTAATCGTCGATGGGTTCATCAGCGGGGCGGCGGCGCTCATCGCCTGGCGGTTGTGCCCGGCGGCGGCGGCACGGTTCATTGGAGGCCACTGCTCGGTGGAGCCAGGGCACAACGTCGCGCTGCAAGCGATGGGACTGATTCCTTTGCTGGATATGCAGATGCGGCTGGGCGAGGGTACCGGTGCGGCGCTGGCCCTGCACATCATTGAGGCGGCGGCCCGCTGTCTGGCGGAGATGGCAACCTTCGCCGAGGCGGGCGTGAGCGACCGGGATGACGAGTAGCTCCGCAAGGCCCCGGTGATACGAACGGTTTTCGCGCCGTTGCTGGTGGCGCTGTCCTTTCTGACCCTGCTGCCGGTGGGCCTGCGCTCGGCCACAGACGTCGAGATTTCCCGTTCCCGTGCCTGGTATCCCGTGGTCGGGTTGCTGTACGGCGCAACGCTGGTTGGGTTGGCGACCGTGTGCGAATGGCTGTCGATCACACCACCACTGACGGCGGCGTTGCTGGTGGTTGCGCTGGCATTGGTTAATCGATTTCTCCACCTGGACGGACTGATGGACGTTTGCGACGGCGTGTGGGGCGGCCGCACGGTGGAACGACGGCTGGAGATAATGCGAGATTCCAACGTCGGGGCCTTCGCCGTGTCCGGCGCCGGATGCGTGCTGCTGGTCAAGTATGGTGCGCTGGTGACGTTGCTGTCGACGCCGGGGCCGGTTTGGCCGGCGCTGCTGGTATTCCCGGTGGTGTCGCGCTGGACGATGGCATTGCTGCTCACCGTTTACCCCTACGGTCGGCAACAGGGTCTTGGCGCATCGTTCGCATCGGGAAGCAGGTCGTGGCTGGCAACCGGACTGGCGCTATTGACCGCCGGGATAGTCGCCGGGGGCGCCGGCTGGTTCGCCGGGCTGATTGTCCTGGCCATCGGGTCGGCGCTGGCGCTGCTGGCGGGTCTGTGGTTGACCAGGCAGTTGGGTGGCGGACTGACCGGCGACTGCTACGGTGCGGCCAACGAACTGATAGAATCCACCGCCTTGATCGTGTCGGTTATTCTGGTAGCGCAGGGATGGTTCGGCGCCTCGCTGTGGCTGAGCGCAATCGGGTTAGGGTAGGCGGATGGACGTTTTAGCGACCACCCTCCTCTCCCTGCCGGTGCCGTTGGATGTGCTGGTGTTGCTGCTGGCATTATTGCTCGACGTGGCGCTGGGGGAGCCGCCCAACCGATTGCATCCGACGGTGTGGATTGGCAACACGGTGGCGGCAGCGGAACGGCTCGCGCCGGGTCGGGATGCGGCGGTGGCGGTGCAACTGGTGTACGGCGGAGCGATGGCGTTGTTGATTCCGGTGGTGTGGGGAGGGCTGGCCTGGGCGCTGACCTTCGGCCTGCTGGAATTGCATCCGCTGGCCTACCTCCTGGTGACGGCGGCAATGCTCAAGACGACGTTTTCGGTGCGGATGTTGCATCGCGTTGCCGCCGACATCGGGCGGATACTGGCCACCGGCGACATCGCCGAAGTGCGGCGGCGGATGTCCGCGCTGGTCAGCCGGGACACTTCGCAGCTGACACCGGCACAGGCGGCGGCAGGAGCCATCGAGTCGGTTGCCGAGAATGTTACCGACAGCGTGGTCGGGCCGCTGCTCGCCTTTGCGCTCTTTGGGTTGCCCGGAGCGGTGGCGTACCGGGCCATCAATACGCTGGACAGCATGGTTGGCTATCATGGCCGGTACGAATATCTGGGGAAGGCGTCGGCGCGCCTCGATGACGCGGCGAATTTGATACCGGCGCGGCTGGCGGCGGTGATGCTGTGGCTATCGACGTTGGCATTGCCAGGGATGCTCGCCGGGCGGGCCGTTCGCATTATGCTGGCGCACCACGGCAGAACGGAGTCGCCCAACGCTGGCTGGACCATGGCGGCCATGGCCGGAGGGTTGGGAGTAACGCTGGAGAAGGTGGGCCACTACCGTCTGGGCGACCCGGCTCCGGAACCGTGCGCGCGTCACATCGGCCGGGCGACACGGGCGTTGTACGCGACAACGGCGCTGGCGGCGCTGGTCGCAGTCGGCGTCATCTGGCTGCGGTGGATATTCGGCTGGGCGGTGTAGAATGGGCATTGTCGAATAGAACGGCGTGCACAGAACAGGAGCAGGCAACATGACAACGATTCGGCACGGCACAAAAATGACGTTGGCGGAATACCGCGACCTCCCGCCGAGTGAAGGGGTATGGGAATTAGCCGATGGGGTATTGTGTCAAATGGCGCCACCTACTTATGACCATCAGAATCTAATCACGTTTTTGGTCGAGTTCATTAACGCGTATCTTAATACCACCATACCAAGGCAGGGATGGGCGATACCCGGTATCGGTGTCGCACTATCCGAATTGCATTCTCCAACGCCTGATTTGGTTTACGTTCGCTCCGACCGCGTGCATTTAATTCAGGGCAGTTTTGTAGAAGGAGTTCCCGATTTGGTCGTGGAAGTGCTATCCACTGACCGAGCACGGGACCTGGTTATGAGGCGGACCTGGTATGACGAGGCGGGCGTACCGGAGTACTGGGTCATGGACCCGACAGTGGACAGTATCACAGTGCTGGAATTGAACGGCTCCGAATATGTTGAACGAGCTACTTTAAGGACCAAGGATACATTGATTTCGCGAGCCATACCGGGGTTTACGTTGCCATTGGCTCGGCTTTTTAATCACTCGGCGCGCACTTTGCCAGGCCGTCAGGAATAACCGTTATCTCCTCCCCGGTCTATCCGGCATGACTACCTACGACGATACGATTGACGCCAATCCCGCCGCGCGCCCGGTTCACGGCGGCATCAAGCTGGCGGAATTGCGGGAGTTGGGTTTACGGCTTGAGGATTGCCTCGACTTTTCGGCCAGCGTTAGCCCGCTGGGACCGCCGGATGGTGTGGCAGCGGCAATCGCCGCCGTCGAGCTGGCAGCCTATCCAGACCCCCACGGCCTGGCGCTGACCGAGGCAATTGCTGAGCATCACCGCGGCGATGGCGTTGCAGTTGGCAACATCATTGCCGGCAACGGATCCACTGAGATAATCCACCTGCTGGCGCGCGCGTATGTTGGCTCGCCGGCGGATGGTGTAGAGCCGGCGGCGCTGTTGCTCACGCCGACCTACAGCGAGTACGGCGGGGCAGTGGCCGTGTCGGGCGGCCAGGTTCATACCCTTGACGCCACCAGGCACGCAGACGGCTTTGGCTGGGATGTTGGTCTTACCGCCGAGGGCATCCATTCCGAGCGTCCGGCGCTGGTGTTTGTCTGCAACCCCAACAACCCGACGGGTGCGCTGATTGGCAGCGCCGACCTGCGGATTCTGGCGGACGTTGCCGCCCGGGTCGGCAGCGTATTGGTAATCGATGAAGCGTACATCAACCTGTCCGACCGACACGCCGAAGCCAACGCGGTGTCGCTGGCGGCGACCACCCAATCGTTGGTTGTGCTGCGATCGATGACCAAAGACTACGCGCTGACGGCCCTGCGGTTGGGGTATGCCGTGGCCGGCGACTCGGTGATCAGCCGTTTGGCCGCGTTGCAACCGGACTGGAGCGTGAACGGGCTGGCGCAGGCGGCCGGCGTCGTGGCGCTCGCCGATGGTTGCTACCTGGAACGGGCCCGGGCTGCGGTGGCGGCGTCGCGCGAGTGCGTGGAGCAACGCTTCGGCGAGTTGGGTATTCGCTGTTACCCAACGGCGGCCAACTTCGTGCTGGCTCAGGTTGGGGACGCGGCGGCGCTGTGGGACCGGCTGGCCCGCCAGGGTATTTTCGTCAGGGACTGCACTTCGTTTGGCTTGCCGGATTGTATACGCATCGGTCTGCGTCCAGTGGAAGATTGCGTGCGGTTGGCCGATGCGGTGGCGAACGTTTGGAGTGAAATCAACTTCGCGTGAAGTCAACTTTGTGCAAGGAGCAGCATGGGTATAATTTACATTACCCGCCACGGGGAGACGGAATGGAATGCCGAGGGCCGCATCCAGGGGCACACCGACGTGCCGCTGTCGGAGCGGGGCCGTGAACAGGCGCAGATGCTGGCCCGTCGGCTGGCCGGTGTGCGTATTGACGCCGCCTATTCGTCGGATTTGAGCCGGGCAGCGGAGACCGCGCGCGTCGCATTGGGCGAGCGCGATGTACCGCTGGCATTCACCTCGGAATTACGGGAGTACAACAAGGGCGTGTTTGAGGGTATGACGGCGGCGGAATATCAGCGAAAATTCCCGCACCTGTTCGAGGCCTCTATGGAAAACGACCTGGATTTTGCGCCACCGGAAGGCGAAACGATTCGCGAAACCAGCCACCGCCTGGGCCGGATTGTCCAGCAGGTGCGTGAGCAACACCTGGACGAAAACGTGCTGATCGTTGGGCACGGTGGCAGCCTGCGGGCCGGCCTGGTATCGTTACTCGATTTGCCGTTGGAGGCCAACTGGAAATTCGTGATGCACAACTGTTCGCTGACGGTCGTTCACACTTACCCCAACAACTGCGTGCTGCACCTGTACAACGATACTTCCCACATCGCCGGCGCGGTGCGGGCCTATTGATGATCTTGCTATAAGTTATATCGCAACACGTGACACGAAGTGTATCAATAGCTATGGTTTCGGGCATTCTAACCGCGCCGCCGATTAGCGTGGCGGTTCCGAAGAGGTGGAATGGTATGAATCTTGATAACGGGCGGATACCCAGGATGGGAGCAACTGGCTTGTTGCTGTGTGCGCTGCTGGCGGCGGCGCTCCTGGCCGGGGTTGCCTGTGGTGGCGATGACGAGGCTGCGACCACGGTGCCACCGTTCACCGTACCAACCGATTTGCCGAGTCCTGAGGCTGTGACATCTGCCGCCGTGGGCAGCGAAGCCACGGCCGCTACGACGTCCGCGTCTGGCCGGGGCCGAAAACCTGGGAACCGGAGGACGTTAGCGGGCTGGACGAGTAACCCAGGAACTGGTGGCCCCGCCGTTTTCCCCGGAACACGAGCAGGTGAACACGGGCGACCCCAGGGTTGTCGAGATACGGCTGGAGGTAGAGGAAAAGGAGATTGAGATTGCGCCGGGCGTGTTCATGTGGGCCTTTGCCTTCAATGGTTCCGTACCGGGCCCCATTATTGTGGTGCACGAAGGCGACTACGTGGATATGACGCTGGTCAATCCGTCCAGCAACGAGTTGCTGCACAACATCGACTTTCACGCTTCTGCCGGCGCGCTGGGCGGCGGTTCCCTGACCCAGGTTGAGCCCGGCCAGGAGGTGGTGCTGCGGTTCCGGGCGACGAAGGCCGGCGTGTTCATTTACCACTGCGCGCCGGGCGGCACGATGGTTCCGTGGGTAGTGTCCCGTCAAGTAGTGTAAAAGCGCGTCATCCCTTTTGATGTTGATCAGGCCGCTGCGTCCAGCATATTGGGCGTCGGCAGTGCCTCGTTGCCGGCGGCGTTGGGGATGGTGAGGTAGCGGCGGGCTTCGGCCCATTCGTCGTGTTGCTCGGCCAGCACCGCGCCCACCAGGCGCCGCGCCGATAGCCGGTTGGGGAAAATGCCCACCACGTCAGTCCGGCGCCTTATCTCCCGGTTCAGCCGTTCCTGCGGGTTGTTGGACCACAGCTTCTGCCAGTGGGCCACTGGGAAGGCCGTGAAGGCCAGGATGTCCGGCGCGGCATCCGCCAGCAGCTCGGCCACCTGGGCAAAGGGCTCCCGGAGTTGTTCCACCACTCGGTCCAATTGGCCGTGGACCTCGGCGGGAGACAGTTGCTGGTAGATGGTGCGGACCATGCGAGAATGTCCTGGGTGGCCACGCCGGGTTGGGCACGCTTGGGCACTCGGGTGAGCAGGTTGGCCATGAAGTGGGTGCGGCAGCGCTGCCAGCTGGCCCCAGTGAACACCGCGGCGATGGCGTTCTTCAGCCCCTGGTGGGCATCGGAGGTTACCAGCTCCACCCCGCTGAGGCCCCGAGCGGTCAGCGACCGCAGGAAGGCCAGCCAGAAGGCGCCGTCCTCGCTGGCGCCCACGTCCATACCCAGGATCTCACGCTGCCCTTCGGCATTGACCCCCGTCGCCACCACCACGCAGACGTTGACGATGCGACCGCCCTCCCGAACCTTCTGGGTCAGGCCGTCCAGCCACACGTAGGGGTAGGGACCACCGTCCAGGGGCCGACCCAGGAAACTCTCCACCACTTCGTCCAGTTGCTCGCAGATGCGCGACACCTGGCTGCTGGAGATGCCGTCGCAACCCAGGGCCTTGATCAGATCGTCCACCCGCCGAGTGGACACGCCTTCTATATAGGCTTGCTGGATGACGGCCAGCAGGGCTTTCTCGCTGCGCCGCCGCGGTTCCAGCAGGCTGGGGAAGTAGCTGCCTTCCCGCAGCTTGGGAATGTGCAACTCCATGGTGCCCACCCGGGTGTCCCAGGTGCGGTTGCGGTAGCCGTTGCGGTAGGTGACCCGCTCCGGGCTGCGTTCGCCGTGCTGGGCGCCGATCTGGGCGGAAACCTCGGCGTCCATGATGCCGTCCACCAGGACCCGCAGTGCTTCCCGCAGAAAGTCCACGTCTCCGTCCATACCACGCTTGCGTAATAATTCCAAAAGATCCATTCTTTGCTTGACCACCGTCGTTCTCCTTGGTTGGGTTTGGCATTTCCGATCAAGGATGACGCGGTGGTCAGCGTTTTGCCAACCGCCTAACTCTTACACCACTTCCTGGGACTCTACTTCCGTGGCACGTGGTGCACGGTATGAACGGGGCCATTGTGGTGCTGCCGCGCGAGGGTTTGCGGGACCCGGCGGGCAACCCGATCAGCTATGACCGTGCCTACTACGTTGGCGAACAGGACTACTACCTGCCACGGGGCGAAAATGGAGACTTCAAGCGCTATGACAGTCCATCCGCGTCGATGGTGGATGACCTGGAGGCGATGAGATCTCTGGCGCCGACCCATATTGTGTTCAACGGGGTTACCGGAGCGTTGCAAGGTGACGGCCAGTTGATCGCCAACGTGGGCGAGAACGCGTTGATAATCCACTCGCAGGCCAACCGCCAGTCGTATCCGCACCTGATCGGCGGGCACGGCGACTACGTGTGGGAGCGCGGTGGATTCAGCAGTCCGCCGGCGGTGGATCTGGAAACGTGGGTGATTGCTGCCGGTTCCGCCGGGGCGTCGATACACACCATCCGGCAACCGGGAACCTACGCCTACCTGTCGCACAACCTCATCGAGGCGTTTGTCTTCGATGCCAAGGCGATTCTGGTCGCCGAGGGAGAATGGGATTACGACCTGATGGAACAGGTCAAGCCGCCGGGTAACATTCAATAATTACCGGAAGGTCGGATACGGGAGCGCAGTTGCAGGGCGGCTGCGCTCCTTGTCATGAAATTTGGAGGCATGGCCCTTGCTCGAGCTCTGGGATTGCACCCTCACCTCGGGCCTCTCTAGTGCGGGGGATTTCCACCCTGACCCCAACCCTCTCCCATCAAGGGAGAGGGAGTATCATGTCCTTCAAACCAGCCAGGGAGAATATCACCATGAGCACCGCACCGGTTTATACCTATACCTACGACCACATCCACGTGCGAACCAAAGACCCGGAAGGCATGGCCGGCTTTTTCGAGACCATGTTTGGGGCGACGGTCCTGAACCGCATCCAGAGCGACGGTGTGCCCCGCGTTGATCTGGATGTGAACGGCCTGGCAATCTTCATCGCCAGCGTGGCGCCGGAGGAACACATCGACTCGAATCCCAGCGACCCACACCTGGGGCTCGACCACTTTGGGTTCCGCGTGGATGACATCGACGGTGCGGTAGAGGACCTGCGGAGCAAGGGGGCGGAGATCTACGTTGAGCCGCGCACCATCCGGCCCGGCGTGCGTATCGCCTTCGTCCGGGGCCCCGACGATGTTCGCATCGAGCTGCTGCAGCGCGACGGCTCGGGCCTGATGGAACCGTAACCGGGCGGTTGGGTTCCTAGAACCGGCGCGTCCGCAACCAGGCCCAAAGGCTCAGCGCGGCCAGCACAGCGCCCACCCCTACCAACGCCCACGCCCACGCCCTTGATCAGAAAGAGGCCCACCGGCGTCAGCAGAAACAGGCCCAGGCAAAGCAGGCCCAAGCCGCAACCAAACGCGCCCGATGGGCCGGATGCACGGTACATCATGGGGAGTCGCGGCGGTCGCATCGGAGGGTCTAAGCGGCCAGGGAGTAGGTGGCTTCCTGTTCGTGGACGCTGCCTTCCTGTCCTAGTTTCTCCAGGTGAGTGCGCACGTTGCGGCCGGCGGCATCGCGCAGCGACTTGCGGAGGTTGCGCGGGTAGACGGCGGCCACAATTGCGTCAACGGTGGATGCTCCGCCGGCGATTGCGGCCAGCACCTGGTCCTCTCGACCCTGCCGGTGGGCAATCTGCTGCAGGATGCGCGACTCGCCCCGAACGATGGTGTTGCCGTGGCCGGGGCAGACGACCTGCGGGCGAGTGTTGGCCATGCGGCTCAGCGAGGACATGTACAGTTTCAGGTTGCGCACGCTGGATGACGAGTTGCCCAACAGGTTGTCGCCGCTGAACAGCACGCGGTCGGGCCGCAGGAAGTAGCACACGTGGTCTTCCTCGTGTCCCGGCGTGAAAAGCGGCCGCAGGGTCGCGCCGCCGCCCGTGGCAATAGATTCTCGAGCGCTGAGGGCAACCACCGAGTCGCCGCCGAGGATGTGCTGCAATCGGGGCGCCAGTTTGGGGTGGCAACGCACCGGGCAACCGAATAGCTCCTGCAACCGGTCCAGCCCCCCGATGTGGTCGCCGTGGCCGTGAGTAATCAGGATGGCGTCGATGGTGGGGCGACCCAACTCTTCCCAGTAGGCTGCAATCTGACGGCGCCAGGCGCGGTACGGTTCTCCCGAATCGATCATCACCATGTGGCCGGCCGGGTCGCCCACGAAGTAAATCTGGGTACCACCCGGGTGCATTGCCCCGTAGGTGTTGGGGTCTTCCGCGATGTGAGTGCTGTAAACGTGGTCGGTGATTTGCATAGTTGGTCTCGCTGGGGAAGTATTTGTGGGGATTTCACCCTCACCCTCTCCGGTCAAGGGAGAGGGGATTAGCCCGAGGGATCACCACTGTTTGGAGTTGATGTAACGGAACGCCGCGATTGCGGCGGTGGCGCCGTCGCCGGCCGATGCTACCAGTTGGGATGCGGATTGCTGCCGGATGTCGCCGGCCGCGAACAGGCCGGGTTGGGGCGTTTCCATAGTTAGGCCGACCGGGATGTGCCCCGAGTTGTCCAGCGGCACCAGGTCGGCGACGGCGGCGGAGTTAGGATCGAGGCCGACGTACACGAACAGACCGTGGAGGGTTTCGACGGTCTCTCCGTCGGCGCTGCGCACCCGCACGCCGGTTACGGCATCTTCGCCCAGAATCTCGACGACCTCGGCGTTGTAGCGCACCTCAATCTTGGCGGACGCGGCGATGCGTTCCCGCAACACGCTTTGGGCGTTCAGTTCGTCGCTGCGGTGGAACAGGATGACCCGATCGGCGTACTCGGTCAGCGTCAGGGCCTCGTCGGCTGCGGAGTCGCCGCCGCCCACGACGGCAACGGTTTGACCCATGTACATCGGGCCGTCGCAGGTTGCGCAGTGGGAAACTCCGCGCCCGTTGAACTCTTCCTCGCCGGGGATGTCCAACGTGCGCAGCGACGAACCGGCGGCCATGATGACGGCCTTCCCGCGATAACTGTCGCCGCCGTCGCCGGTGATTTGTAGGTAATCGCCGTCGATGGTGATGTTCGTGGCCGTATCCATCAGCATTACTACGCCGGCGTTCATGGCCTGTTCCTGGGTGGCAGGTCCGAGTTCGTAGCCGGCGATGCCCTGGGGGAAGCCCGGATAGTTCTCAATACGCTCCAGGTTGATAATCTGGGCGCCGGCCATCATCTCCTCAACGATGGCGGTGCTGAGGCCGTGGCGGGCGGCGTAGATACCGGCGGTCAGGCCGGCCATGCCGCCGCCGATGATGATAACGTCGTAATTCTGATCGGGCACTGGTTTACCTCGCTGGGAATCCGTTAGGTCACGGAATTGGTTGGGGTTGGGAATTGGTCAGGAATGGGGATTAATCATGTAGTCGAAGATGCGCTGGCGCACGGCGAAACGGAAACCGGGCAGCACGTCCTCATCGCCATCAACAAATTCTGGATCCGGCAACGGCTCCGGTTCACGGTTGGGCCGGAAGATGGTTACGGTGCGGGCGTCCGCATCGATCAGCCAGGCCAAGCGCGTGCCGTGGGAGATGAACAGGTCAATCTTGTTTACCAGTTCGGCGTCGCTGTTGGATGGCGATTTAATTTCGGCGATGAAGTCCGGAGCGAATTGGGCGAAGGGGCGGTTTTGCGGTTGCAGCAATTCGGCGCGGCGCGCCGGCGAGACCCACGAAACATCCGGCCTCGGGCGAGAACCGTCGGGTAAGCGGAAGCGTCCGGTGGGTCCGCCGGCGAAGCCTCCGAATTCTCTGGCCCAGATTGTCAGGTCGGTCGACAGCTGGGTTTCGTGGTAAAAGCCTGGCGAGCCAGTGGGGGCCATGATGAGCAAACGTCCTGTATTCGAAATTTCGTAAGTCTGCCCATCTTCCGTGTTGCGCTCGGAAAACTCTTCAAACCAGTTGTCCAGGTCAGCGTCGGCCAGCGACTTGCCAAACTCGGCCAAAGGGATTGACGCGGTGTATGGCTTGCCTCCCGACGGGCCGGGCGGGACCAGGGGATTTTGCCGAGTACTGATGGTGGTCATGGTGATCCTCTGGATATTGGACGGCCCACCGTGTTCAACACCCCCCGTGTTCATCACCGACTATGATCAATGCCTACCGTGATCAATGCCGGCCGTGCTCAATGCAGATGGTGTTTATCCCGCCGGGCGCCGGATAATTGTACCATCGGCCACCCGACACGCCGACTGACGTCGGAAACAATTCGTCGCGGCGGTCAGTCAGCTAGCGTGCCACTGCCGGCCGATTGAGCAGGTTCGCTCGCACCGCCAGGGCGTCGGGGACGGTGGGCACGCCGGCATCTTCAGCGCCGACCGGCATTGCGACGGCCTGGGCCACTCTCTGGCGGGCGAGTTGGCAATATTCGTCGGAAATTTCCAGGCCGATGTATTTCCGTCCCTCAAGCGCTGCTGCCACGGCGGTGGTACCGCTGCCCATGAACGGATCCAGCACGACGCTGGCCGTGGTGGCGGCGATGGCGCGTTGAGCCAGCTCCAGCGGGAACGATGCCGGGTGCGGGTTGTCCCGATCCTGGCGGATGTGCCACACATCTCCAATGCCGCCAGCCTTGGGAGCCAGCCGGAACTTCGGGTTGGCAATCAGGTAAATTACCTCGTAGGTGGGCAGGAAGTAGCCGGGGTTGTGGTTGAATCCGCCGGAGCGTTGCCAGATGATTATTTGCCGCACGGGGAAGCCGTCCATGATGTCGGAGCGGTCTTGCAGTAATCCGCGCTGCACCCGCCACTTGTGGTTGTAGAAAATGGCGCCCTCGGGAGCGAGCGCCCGCAGCATCCCTCGCAGACATTCCCGTTGCCATGCCACGTAGTCATCGTGAGGCATACAGTCGCCGTGGTCGGCGTACCCACGCATCAGAGCCGAGCGAGACCACTTGCCGCCGTTGCCGTTTTTCATTCCGTTGCCGCTGCTGTTCAGCAGGTTGTACGGCGGGGATGTAACCACTAGGTCCACCGAGCCGGCCGGCATCTGCGACATCAGTTGCAGGCAGTCGCCCTGGTGGATCTGGTTTAGCCAACGGCGCATCATCTGGTCGGTTTTCTATAAAAGGTAAAGTGAACCAGCGCCTATTGAACCTCAAACCGTGCAACGTTGGCATAGAGATGGGCCTGCAACTTTTGGCCGGATGCTGACCGCGCCCTCGGGATCACGCGTACCCGCTTTAATCTGTCATTGCGAGGAGCATAGCGACGTGGCAATCGCGTCGCCGTAGCAACGGCGGTTCGCCGGCGTGTGTTCAACCTAATCGACATTGCCACGCTACGCTTGCGATGACACAGTGGGTACGCATGAGCGCCGGCGGGCCGTTGCGCGCCTTGCTGCACACGCCTACAATGACGGCGCAAGCATAGTTCCCACAATATCAACGGTCCCGCCCTACCGGTGGCAGCAATGCCCGGCATTCATAAGGAGAATGTGTCATGCCTATCGAAAAGTTATCTCCAGCTCTGGACAACATCATCGACGCGGACGCTCCCATTGAGGAGCATGGCTCCGGATATGGTGGTGGCGAAGGGCCCGCGGAAGGGCCGGTGTGGTGGAGCGACGGCGGCTACCTACTGTTCAGCGACATCCACAACGACCGCCGGATGCGCTACACCCCGGGCAGCGGCGTTACCGTGGACGCCGACGGCGTGAACCGTCACAACGGTCTGACCCGAGACCAGCAGGGCCGCTTGGTGGCTGCCGAGCACGACGGCCGCCGCGTCACCCGACTTGAGGCCGACGGGTCGACCACCGTGCTGGCCAACCAGTTTCAGGGTCGCCAGCTGAACCGCCCCAACGACGTGGTGGTGAAGTCCGACGGCAGCATCTATTTCACCGATCCGTGGACGTTACGACGCCCCCGTCAGCAATGGGAACAGACCATCTCTGGAGTCTTTCGTCTGTCCGCCGACCTGGGCACGCTGACGCTGCTGGTGGCCGACTTCGTGGTGCCCAACGGCCTCGCCTTCTCGCCCGACGAGAGCATTCTGTACGTGAACGACTCAAGGCGGGGCGTCATTCGGGCCTTCGACGTGCAGGACGACGGCACCGTGTCCCTGGCGACGCAGCGCCTGTTCGCCGATATGCGCGGCGAGCGCGAGGGCGTGCCGGACGGGATGAAGGTGGACGTCGAAGGCAACGTGTACTGCGGCGGCGCGGGGGGTCTGCACATCATGAACGCCGGCGGCGAGACGCTGGGCATCGTGGGGCATGGCCAGCCGGCGACCACCAACCTGTGCTTCGGCGGCGCCGACTGGAAGACGCTGTACTTCACCAGCCGCAACACCGTGGGCAGCGTGCCCGTCAAGATTGCCGGCCTGCCGGTCCCGGCGAGGTAATTTCGTTCAACATAACCCTATCCCTCTCCCATCAAGGGAGAGGGCACACGAATCAACAGGAGGCAAGAAAATGCGCGTAATCCGTATCGCTAATGTAGAACATGTGCCGCTGGGACCCGCCGCGGCGGTGCCCGGTTGGACTGGCGGCGAAGTGCACCGCACCCGCCAACCCATAATTCCTGAGGGAGAGAGCGACTTTTTCAACGCCAGCGTGGTCAACTTTCAAACCGGCGCCCAGACGGGTTGGCACCGTCACAGCAGCGACCAAATCCTGGTAATCACCACCGGCAACGGAATCGTGGCCGACGAAACCCAGGAGATTGAAGTCGGCGTTGGCGACGTGGTGCAGATCAAGGCGGGTGAGAACCACTGGCACGGCGCCACCGCCAACGGCTACATGGGCCACATCACCATCACGGCCAGCGACAGTACCGCCAGCCGATAGGTGTCGGCGTCTGTCATTGCGAGGAGCGGAGCGAAGTGGCAATCCCGCTGGGGTGGGGCCTGCTCCCCGACGACCGTGATTGCTCCGACGAGATTGCCGCGCTTCGCTCGCAATGACGTGAGGAAAACAAGAAATGGACCTGATTGACGAGATTCTCGATAACGTGAAAACCATCGCGGTGGTGGGGTTGTCCGACAACCCGGCCCGGGACAGCAACGGTGTATCGGTCTATATGCAGTCCCAAGGTTACCGCATCATTCCGGTGAACCCGGCGCTAAACGGCGCCACCGTGCTGGGCGAGCAGTCGTACAACGACCTGGAGTCAGCATCGGCGGCGGCGCAGGCCCAGGGAGCGTCCATCGACCTGGTGGACGTGTTCCGTCGCAGTGAGTTCGCCGGCGCGGTGTCCGACGACGCAGTGAGCATCGGGGCGCGCTACATCTGGATGCAGGACGGCGTGGTGGACGAAGCAGCGGCGGAACGCGCGCGCACCAAGGGCCTCGGCGTGATAATGGACGATTGCATCCTGAGGCAGCACAAGCGCCGGCGGGGGTAAATCTCCAGCGCGCTTGGCGATGTTGCGGAGGAGCTTCCGTCGCGTGCGGTCGCTAGCGGCTTTTCATCAGTCAAAGATAGTCAACGATGCCATTTAGCGGCGGCGGAGAACCGGTCCCGATTCTGCCGTTTCACCGGGGCAGGCGGTTATATTGCAGGCTACGTTTACTAAAGCGGCTGCCCCACGCCGATACTAAACGCAACCTTTAATATAGAGAGCATTCGCCTCCTTATTGAACGGAGCGTTTATTATGCCACCTCTGTCGTCCACCCAATCCCAATAAGGGCGCGCCGGGGATACGTGCGTCAGCGGTCAGGTTATCGTGCGTTCATTCCGTCGCCATTGCCGCCGGCTCCGCCGGTTGAAATGGATGGGCCAATGCAGGTGTTGCTATCACAAGCTGACGTAGCGTTGGGCAGGCTTGACGGTTCCATCCAAACCCTTCCTAACCCTGATCTATTTACCTTCATGTACGTGCGGAAGGAAGCGGTACTGTCGTCGCAGATTGAAGGTACTCAAAGTTCATTACAGGATGTGTTGGCAGCAGAAGCCCGTATCTTGTCACCGAGGAGATTGCAAGAGGTACAGGAGGTTTCTAATTACGTAGGCGCGATGAATTATGGGTTACATCGCCTGCACACGATGCCAGTATCATTACGGCTTTTCGGGGAAATCCACGCTGAATTGCTCAAAGGTACGCGTGGGTCTCATCTCACGCCCGGGGAGCTTCGAAAGAGCCAGAATTGGATCGGACCGGCGGGCTGTGCGCTGGAAGATGCTACCTTCGTCCTACCGCCGCCACACGAAGTTGTGAAGTGCCTTGGAGATTTGGAACGATTCATCCACGGCGACAGCAACCTTCCATTACTCATCAAAATCGGTTTGGCGCACGCGCAGTTCGATACGATTCACCCATTCCTGGATGGCAACGGGCGTATTGGCAGGATGCTGATCCCGTTACTTTTGTGTTAACTCGGGATATTGACGCAACCCGTACTTTACATTTCATACTACTTCAAACGATATCGCCAGGAATACTACGACCAGCTTCAGTCTGTGCGCGATTCGGGCACGCGGGAAAGCTGGCTGAAATTCTTCCTGAACGGGATTTTGACCGTGAGCACCCAGGCTACGGACACTGCACGTAACATTTTGTCGTTGCGGGAATCGTACCGACAATTGGTCACCGAACACCTCGGTCGTACTGCGGGCACCGGGCACCGGGCACCGGGCGCTCGATTACTTGTATGAAAATCCTTACGTCACCGTGAGTGACATACGAGGGGTCATCGATACCACCTACCCTGCCGCGAACAACCTGGTTACTCGCCTCGTGGATTGCGGTATCCTTCGCGAGATTGCGACGCGATATCGCAATAGAGTGTTCTCATATCAATCTTATGTCGACTTGTTCCGGGAAGATGACGATTGATGGGCTGCGCCTTTGCCTGGAAATACCACGTCCAGGTTCGTGCCCTCCCTAACGGTCTTTCGATTGTCCGATCAACAATAATCGCCGCTCACCCTGAACCGGATATTTAACGTCAGGACGATCGAAAGGCCGCAGTGCACACCCGCTTCATCTTGACACTGCTTCGGGCTGGCGGGTACTATGCGGGCATCAGAACGGTGTGGTCGCAGGCATCCGTGGCTAGTGCTTTGGGTGTTACGCTTTACGCCGATTGCCCCTTATTTTCGATTGGTTTTCGTCAACCTTTTGTACAGGAGGTACACCTTATGCCCAGCAACCAGGATATTGCCCTGATGGCGCACCTGATGCGTCGAGCCGGCTTTGGCGCAACCTATGCCGAGCTAGAAGAGCGGGCCAACCAGGGCTACGAGGCCACGGTTGAAGACCTGCTCAATCCGGAAGCCCAACCCGATCTGGAGATGGACATTCTGGAGCGCAAGTTCGTCGACTGGAAAGAGATGAACGCCCTGGAAGTCAACCAGGCTTATCTTACCTACCGGATGATTAACACCAAGCGGCCTTTGCAGGAAAAGGTTGCCCTGTTCTGGCACGGCATACTCTGCACCGGTAACTCCAAGTGCGAGCATGGCCGCCAGATTCAGCTCCAGTTGGATATGTTCCGGCAGATGGGCATGGGCAACTTCGGCGACTTGCTGAAGGGTCTGTCCCGCGACCCGGCCATGGTGTTCTACCTGGACAATTGCATGAGCCACAAGGGCGCCATCAACGAGAACTGGGGCCGCGAGCTCTTGGAATTGTTCTCGTTGGGCGTTGGTATGGACGGTGAGGCCAACTACTCCGAGGACGACGTTAAGGAAGCCGCCCGCGCCTTCACCGGCTGGACGATTACCAACGCCGTTCCGCGCTATCCCTATGGTCGCTACGAAGCCGGCTTCATCTACAATCCCTACGACCACGATGAAGAGGAAAAGACCTTCCTGGGCGAGACCGGTAACTTCAACGGTGATGACATCGTTGAGATTATCGCCCGGCAGCCGTCGGCGGCCCGCTTCGTATCCCGCCACCTGTATAACTTCTTCGTCGCCGACGAAGTGCAGGTGCCGGCCTGGCAGAACACCCCGCCGCGGGATCCGGAAGCCATCGCCCTTCTGGAGCAAACCTATTTCGACTCCGGTTTCAACCTGACCGCCATGCTGCGCGTGCTGTTCAACTCCGACTTCTTCAAGAACGCCCGCTTCGAGAAAGTGAAGAGTCCCACCGAGGTGGTGATTGGCACCATGCGTTTGGTGCGGGACTTCACGTCGCCGCGGCTGGGCCTGAACCCGTTGTCCAATACCATCCGCTACATGGGCCAGGACCTGATGAATCCTCCCACGGTGGAGGGTTGGCACACCGGCGCCGAGTGGATTGACTCGGGCACGCTGGTAGAGCGCATCAACTTCGCCGCCGACCAGGTGGGCAACATCAACCTGCCGGGCGTCCGCGACATCGTGGCCCGGTTGAGCGAAGAAGAAATTGCGGGCGCGGAGAACATCGTGGATCGCTGCCTGGAGATGATGGGCGCCTACGAGCTGGCGCCGGAGACCCGCGACCAGCTGGTCGCCTACGCCGGCAATGCCGGCGGCGTAACCCCCGGGACGCCTGAGTATTCGGAAACGGTTGCCCAGACGTTGCAGCTCATCGTGAGCACGCAGGAATACCAGTTCGCCTAACGGGAAACACCCAGTCGCCCGCAACACCGGGCGACGCCGTTTCCGCTCCGTTTTCGTCACAAGGAGAAACGAGATGACTGCAACCAAGAAAGACCCGGTGCTGGTGGTACTCCAGCTTTCCGGTGGCAACGACGGGATGAATACCGTCGTGCCCCACGGCGACCCGTTGTACTATGACAACCGTCCCTCCGTGCGCGTGCCCGAGGGGCAGGCCCTGGACATCGACGGATACATCGGCCTGAATCCCAACATGGGCCCCATGAAGCGGCTCTACGATGAGGGCAAGCTGGCCATCATTCAGGGCGTGGGCTATGCCAACCCCAACCGCAGCCACTTCCGCAGCATGGATATCTGGCATACCTGCGAGCCCGACAAGCAGGGCACCGAAGGCTGGCTGGGCCGCGCCATCCGTGAGCTCGACCCCACTAAGGAAAACGTCCTGACTGGCGTGAACTTCGGTCGCGGACTCCCCCGGGCGCTGGCCGCTCCGGGCGTTCCGGTAGCCTCGGTGGGCAACCTGGCCACCTATGGCGTGCTCACCGGCATCGACGCCGAAGATCAGCGGGTGGACGCGCTGGACGTCTTCTCAAAGATTTATTCGCCCACCATTGGCCGTAGCTCGGTTGTGGACTACCTGTCCCAGACCGGCATGGACGCCCTCAAGGGCGCCGATATCCTGAGCACTGCTCCTGAAACGTATTCCTCGACAGTGGAGTACGGCGGCGATGTGGTTGCGCAGTACATGAAGAACATTGCCCAGGTGCATCTGGCCGGCTTCGGCACCCGGATTCTGTACACCACGGCGCCCTACAACAGCTTTGACACCCACGCCGGTGAGCTGGCCGCCCACGCCAAGCTGTGGTCGGACACCTCCAACGCGGTGGCGGATTTCTACGACGACCTCAAGGAGCACAACGCCAGCGACAACGTGGTGCTGCTGGTATTCACCGAGTTCGGTCGGCGCGTCCATGACAACGGCTCCGGCACTGACCACGGCAGCGGCGGCGTTGCCTTCGTGGTCGGCGATGCCGTCAAGGGCGGCCTCTACGGAGAATATCCTTCTCTGGAGGAAGACAAGCTGCTGGAAGGCGACCTGCGCTTCAACACCGACTTCCGCAGCATCTACTCTGACCTGCTGGAAGGGCACCTGGGTCTGGACGCCCAGCCGTTGGTGAACGGGACGTTCGAAAAGTTCAACCTCGTGTAATCGAAAGCAGCCGGGCGGTTGCCCGCGAGGGTTATCGCCCGGATGCTGGGGCGGCGCATAGTCGCCCCGCCCAGCATCGCCACCGTGCTAACGGAGGAATACCAATGACTACTACGACCCAACGGACGGGATTGCCCACCCTGGAAATCTCGTTGCAGTATAGCCATACCATCGGGCGCGCCGAGTTCTCAGGACCCGGCTTCCGCAACCCGACGGCCATGGCCCGGGGCGAAGGCAACATAATGTACGTAGCCAACCGCTCCTACGATTACCGTCCCGACGGCAAGCGCATCACCATGTGCACCGTTGACGAAGAATTCATCAGCGAGTTTGCCAAGGGCGTGTTCGAGCAGGGCGACGGCGAAGCGGTGGCCACCGACGGCGCCATCATCTGGCCTACCGCCATTACCGTGGGCCCTGACGAGAACGTCTACCTGGCCGACGAGAATCTGAATCGCATCAGCATATATTCGCCGGACGGCGAGTACCTGTCCAAGTGGGAGCGACCCGGCAACGGCGACGGCGAGTGGGACGACCCCAGCGGCTTGGTCTTTGGACCCAACGGAAATCTCTACTTGGTGGACTCCAACAACCATCGAGTGCAGATACTCACCAAGGACGGCGAGTACCTGGGCCAGTTCGGCGAGTTCGGTACGGGCGACGGGCAGTTCAATATGCCCTTCGGCATCGACGTCGACGGCTCCGGCAACGTCTACGTTGCCGACTGGCGTAACGACCGCATCCAGAAGTTCACCGCCGACGGACGGTTCCTGATGGCCTTCGGCACAACCGGCGACGGTCCTGGACAGTTCAACCGCCCCACCGACGTGGCGGTGGATACCGAAGGCACGATTTACGTTGCCGACTGGAACAACGACCGGATGCAGATTTTCCACCCCAACGGAGCCTACGCCGGCATGACCTACGGCGAGGGCACCATTTCCCAGTGGGGCATGGGCAAGCTGGAAGCGAACCCCGAGATGTGGGAAGAGCGCAAGATCGCCCAAGGTATCGATCGCGAGAAGCAATTCTGGGGCCCCATCGCCGTGGAATGCGACGATGAAGGCAGGGTCTTCGTGGTGGAGACGGCCCGTTCCCGGATCCAGGTGTTCCACAAGCAGGACGCCGTGTTCTTCGGAGTCAACGAGCGCGTATCGGGAGGCGGCGGGCGTCTGTAAGGCGTCAACACCCCATCGGCACGCTCCCGGTTCGAATATCGTCTCAAACGGCGGCGAACCGAACGAGTCAGGGAATCCCTGCCGTGATGGTATACTATCCGGCAGGGATACTTTCTTTTGGAAGGAATTTTGACTACCCAGGAACATTTGGTAGCCCGACTGAAGCCGTTGGGCATCCGACTGACCCCGCAACGCTTGGCCATCGCCGAGGTGGTGGTTAATTCCGCCGACCATCCGACGGTGCGGGAGATATTTGAACGTGTGCGGGACTTCTTCCCGTATGTAACGCTGGCGACGGTTTATTCCACTCTGGCGCTCCTGCAACAGGCCGGCATCGTGCGGGAACTGCCCTTCCAGAAACAGTCGCGTTACGACGCCAACCTTTCGCCCCACGCCAACCTGGTGTGCCTGGGATGTGGCGCCGTGGTGGACGCCGACGTAGGCCAGGATAAGGTGGCCGAGCTGGAGCGTTCCGTAAGCCGCGATACCCAGTTCCAGGTGTCGTCCCAGCGCGTGGATTTCTACGGTTATTGCGAAGGTTGCGCGCCGGTCAACTAATCTCGATTTGATCCTGAGGCGCCCGGCAACATGATTGTCTATATTTCGTATGACGAGCCTGGCCGTTCTTCGTGGCGCCTGGCGCTGGGTATCCTGGCAATCCTGATCGCCCTCGGGATAATCGTCGCCGTTGTTGGGGCCGTGCTCTGGTGGATGAACAATAACCAGGGGGGCGCCGTGTCCGCGCCCGCACCGGCCGCCGTCGCACCGCCGGCTGACGCGGTTTCGTTGCAGCAGGCGGTTACCTCCCTCCACGAGCCCGATACCAACACCATTTTCCTGGTGGACGCCAGCCAGAGTATCGAACTTGGCGGCGACTTGGACGTGGTCAGGCAGTCGCTGGTGGATGTAGTGCTGCCCTATGTAGACCCGTCTGCGGGCGTGGCGGCGCAAAACAGCCGGGCGGCATTGATAACATTCACTCAGTCGACCAATGCGGTTGTACCTTTGGGAGTGCTGACAGACTCGGACAATCAGCGGGCCTGGCTGGCGAACGCCGGTACTCTGGCCACCGTTGACGAGGGTGCGTTCATCTATGACGCCGTCAAAGAAGCGCACAATATGCTGGCAATGGTTAACGATGACACGCGCAGCAATGTCATAGTGCTGCTCACCGACGGCGCCGATGGCGGAATCGAAGTGCCAAGTGGCAACACGGTGCACAGCGAAACCAGCCGCGATGCACTGGTAGCCATGCTGGCCACCAGCCCGGTGCACGATCTGACGGTCCATACCATCGGATTCGGCGCGGAAGCCGACCATGTGTCCCTCAAGATTCTGGCCCAGGCGACTTCCGGCAAGTACACCTATGCCAGTCGCTAAACCTGGCGTCAAGTAGCGCGCCGGGCCGGGAACACCAGCGAAGAACTGCTGATTATCGGGTGGGTGCCTGGACAACGCACGCCAACCCGCGTTGGGGGTGTTCTGTTGGCCTACCTGTCGCGGCTTGGCCTCACCAACTATCGGAATTTCCGGCAAGTTGAGATTGAGTTGCCGCTGGGTGTATCGGTATTCGCCGGCGGCAACGCCCAGGGCAAAACCGCCCTGCTGGAAGCCGCTTATACGCTGGCGATCGGGCGTTCCTTCCGCGCCGACAGCGAGCGGGAGGTCGTCAACTTTGATGCTGCCAACCGTGGCGATGCAGCCTATGTATCCGGGTTGGCCTGCCGCGATGGGCGCGAGATTTCCGCAGTGGTCGGTTATCTCCCCGCCGGCGATGGTCGGGGCCGGCTGGCAGTTGCCACCGCTTGCGATTCGACCGGTCAGTCGATGCCGCCGGTTCGCAAGCAGATTCGGATGAACCGCCAGCCCGGAACCGCGGCCAGTTTGCTGGGCCACATTGGGGCCACCCTGTTTTTTGCCGACGATGTTGACTTGGTACTGGGCCCACCGTCGGAGCGGCGCCGCTACCTGGACATCCTGATCAGTCAGGCCGACGGCTACTATCTCAAGGCGTTGCAACGTTACCAGGCGGCCCTGCGAAACCGCAATGGCCTACTGCGCCGGCAGCGGGAAAGCCGGGTGGAACCGGAGGAGATGCTGTACTGGGACGATCAGCTGGTGCAGGCCGGTTCGACGCTGGTAGTGGGCCGGGCCGCCGCGCTGGACTACCTGGCCAAATCCACCGATTGCCTGCATCAGACACTGGCCGATACCCAACACCAGCTGCAGCTGGTGTATCAACCGCGAGTGGCGGCAGTGGGGTCGGCGGCGGACATTGCGGCGGTCTTTCGCGAGGAGCTGCAAAAGTCGGCGGCGCGGGAACAGGCCACTGCGGTTACCGCCGTGGGGCCGCACCGGGACGACATAGTGATCCTGGCTAACGGACTGTTCGCCAACTCTTTCGCATCGCGTGGCGAGGCTCGCACCATCGCCCTGGCGATGCGACTCGCGGAGGCCGAGTATCTGTCTCAAACCCGTCGCGATGACCCCATCATCCTGCTGGATGACGTGTTTTCCGAGATGGACGCGCCGCGCCGAGAGCGGGTGCTGCAAAAGGTTGCCAATTACCGGCAGGCGCTGATTACGACCACCGAAATTGAGCCGGTGCGGGCGCATTTCGGCGACAGCGCGGCCTACTTTCACGTTGGCAATGGCGAAGTGGCCCGTCGAAGCTGACGGTGAGGCAACTTCCGGCTCAACGAGGTAGGGCAACTATGGACAACATCGAGGCTGCGGCCGACGTTCTGGCGGCGTCCGCCTATGCCATCTCCCTCACCGGCGCCGGACTTTCGGTGGAAAGCGGCATCCCATCCTTCCGCGGGCCGGATGGTCTGTGGACCAGATACGGGCAACCCACCAACCTGTCCTATCGGGAGTTCGTGGCCGACCCGGCGGGCTGGTGGGAGCGACGCCTGCAAGACGAGGTAACGCCGGGCAATCCCACCTTTGACCTCAAAGATGCGGTGGACAACGCGGCGCCCAACCCGGGGCATTTGGCGTTGGCGCAGCTGGAGGACATGGGTGTTCTGAAGGCGGTAATTACCCAAAATGTAGACGACCTGCACGGTCAGGCGGGCAGCCGGGCGCTGCTGGAGATTCACGGCAACCGCAACTACCTGCGTTGCGTGAGCTGCGGAGGGCGGTGGCCGCGCGCCGGTTACATCATTGGCGACGTGCCTCCGATATGCCCGACGTGCGGCGGCGTCATCAAGCTGGACACCGTGATGTTCGGCGAGCCGATACCGCGTGCCACGCTGGATGCCTGCTTTGCCGAGGTGCGGCGCTGCGATACCGTGCTGCTGGTCGGCACCTCCGGCACCGTAAACCCGGCGGCGCAATTCCCCCTGCTGGCCAGGGAGTTGGGGGCCCGGGTCATCGAGGTCAATCCTGGGCCAACGCAGCTGACCCATGCGGCCAGCGTTGCCATCAACGGGCCGGCCGGCGAGCTATTGCCGAAAATTGTCGAATCGGTGCGGCGACGGTTGCAACGCATCGAATAAGTGAACGGCGTAGAATATGCTCCGCACGCTAACCGATAACGCGGGAACGTATGGGACAATCTATTAGCAACTGGTTCCGGTCGCTGGCAGACACATTTGCCGCCGCCGACGTAACGTGGTTTGACGTGGTGGTGAGCCTCGTCACTCTGGCGGTGGCGTTGTTGATAGCCGCGCTGTTCAGCAAGGTGATATTCAAATTGCTGATACGGTTGTCCAACGTAACGTCGGGCGATCTGGATGACCGGGTGGTTTCGGCGGCGCGCGGCCCGATCACGGCGTACATCATCCTGCTGGGGTTGTATCTGGCGCTAACCGTCCCGTTATCGCTGCCGCCGTCCGTGCAGGACGTAGTGAACAAAGCGGCCGGGTTCACTGCGGTGATTACCGGCGCAATCCTGATCAACGCCCTCGGGTCGGCGACGCTGCGCTGGCTGCAGAGCCATTTGGAAAGCACCGATGCAGCAGCCGGCACCAGCAACTGGGCGTTGCCCCTGGCGCGGCGGGGTATGGTGATAGTCGTTTTCGCCATGGCCGGCATGGTGTCGCTGGACATTCTGGGAATCAACATCAGCCCGCTCATCGCCGGCCTGGGCATCGGCGGCCTGGCCGTGGCCCTGGCGCTTCAGCCGACGCTCAGCAACCTCTTCGCCGGCACCTACGTCATCACCGAAGGCGTGGTCAATCAGGGCGATTACATCGAGATGGAGGGCGGCGTCAGCGGCTACGTGGTGGACGTCAACTGGCGCAGCACCCGGCTGCGTACCTGGTCCAACAACCTGGTCATCATTCCCAACTCGCGGTTTGCCGAGACGATTATCACCAATTACAGCAAGCCCGACGCCCACGTGAACGTGTACCTGACCTGCGGAGTGGCCTACGAAAGCGACCTGCAGCTGGTGGAGACGGTGAGCCAGGAGGTGATGCGCCGGGTGCTGGCGGAGCATCCGGGCGCAGTGCGGTCCTACGGGGCGTACTTCGGTTACGACGCCTTTGGCGAAAGCAACATCGACTTCTGGCTATTCATGCAGGCGAGGGATCGGCTGGCCAGCTTCGAGGTTCGCAGCGAGCTGGTAAAGCAGCTCCACGCCCGCCTGAACGCCGAGGGCATCACGATCAACTACCCGGTGCGGACGCTGCACTTCCCCGAGGGATGGGCGTCTCCGGACGGGTTGCCCGTGCCGGCGGGAGCCGTGGCCGCCAGGGAGTCGGCGATGCCGGTGATCACCGAGCACGCCGTGGCGGTGGACACGCCGGTGGCCGAAAACGGCGGAGGGGACGGGCCGGGGGGAGAATGTCCGGGGGGTTAGCCTTGACCCCAGCCCTCTCCCATCGAATAGACCATTGCATCACCATCGTGCCGGCGCCGGCCGGAATATCCATGGCCGGACCGGGGCGACGGTCATCATGCTCAGGCCAAGATTGCCACGTCGCTACGCCCTTCGCAATGACAGGTTAGACAAAGGCCTCCCATCGAGGGATGGGGGTGTTCAGCGCGACAGGCCGTAGGCCGTGGCTGCCAGCCTGGCGTCGCCGGTCGCGGTTAGGCGTTGGGTGATGCTGTCGATGAGGGCGCCCACGGCGGTTTCGCCCCAGAACCAGCGGTGGATGTCAGGCTCGGCGTCGTTGGGACGCTGCGCCATCCGCGCCTCGTAGCAGAAGGCCTAGAGGTCGTCGGCGCAGTAGCGGACGAACTGGGTGACTGTGACGTCTGCGGGGCGCTCGTCGAAATCGGCGTCGTCGAAATCGGCGTAGGCCTCCAGGAAGCGGATGATGCCGCGGAACCGTCGCTGGGGTACGCCGGTGAGGCCGACGGCGGTGCGGCCTCGTTGCTCGATCCAACGCTCGTAGTAGCTGCGTAGGGCGGTTATCTCGTCGGCGGCGCTCAGGGTAGGGCGTTCGCCGCTGCCATTGTCGTTGCTACTGCCGTTGCCGTTGGCCGTTACCTCGGATGCCTGGGGCAGTCCGATGGGGCCGGCGTCGTCGGGATAGTCGACCAGGACGGGGCCGGCGCCGGCGTTCAACGTGTCCAGCGCTGCGGCCAGGACCTTGTGCTGGAAAGCCGGGTCGTCAGGGCGGCCCATGGCGTAGCCGAAGTAGAACGGCACCCACAATGCCCTGGAGGGTCGGGTTCGTTCGGCGTGTTCCCGCACCAGCGCCACCGCGACGGTGGTCAGGCCCGCGGCCTCGAACACCCTAGCTAGCACGCTCACGGCGTGGGTGCAGAGGGGTCAAGTGGGGGTCAGGAACACCAGGTTGACGCCCTCGCCTTTGAGGCGCTGGGCAACCTTGGGGCCGGTCTGCTCGGCGACGATGGTGCAGTCGCGCAGGGCGCCCATGAAGGAGTAGTGGTCGGGCGCAACCTTGCCGATCTTGCCCTGCTCGGCCAACTCGCGCATCCGGTCGATGGGGAAGGTGATGTTGATGTCCCGATAGATGGTGGTGCGGTCGAAGCCGATGCTGAAGTGGCTCTGGACGATATCGGCGGTGTCAGAATCGCTGGGGATGATGCGGTAGGTGGACTCGCCGCCCGGATGGTCGCGGTTGAAGGGCTTGTCGTCGCGCAGGTGCAGCCCGGCGGTGGTGACGATGGCGACCGTGCTGTCTGACAGGTCTTTGGCCAGCGGTGTCCAGGGCACGTCGTCGGATTCCATGCAGGGGAAGAACCCCAGCATGCGGCGTTGCACTTCGGACAGTATTTCCAAGCGTGGCATTTGATTACTCCCGAATAGTTTAGTTGGTTAACGGTTTGCCCTCACCCCAACCCCTCTCCCCCGGGGAGAGGGGCCATTTCGAGCGGTGCGGTTGAATCCCCTCTCCCTCGATGGGAGAGGGTTAGGGTTAGGGTGGGATCTTCAGCAAAAGCACGCCCAGCGATCAACGCCGTCTGGGTTCCGTTGGTCGCTGTGGTGACAGTTGACTAGAAGGACGCGCTCCTAGTCGAACATTATGGCGCCGCGGCCGATTTCTCCCCGGTCCAGGTCTGCGTAGGCTTCGTTGACCTGGTCCAGGGTGTAGTGGCGGACCACCAGGTCGTCCAGATTGAGCTTGCCTGACTGGTAGAGGTCGACCATCACGGGCATGTCAGTGCGGGAGCGGGCGGAGCCGTAGTAGGAGCCGCGCAGGGTCTTCTCGTTGCGCACGAGGTCGACAGCGTTGATGGAGGCTTCCTGTCCCCAGGGAGCGATGCCGACGACGGTTACGATGCCGCGCTTGCCGGCCATTTCGTAGGCGGCTTTGGTCGTGTCGGCGCTGCCGAAGACCTCGAAAGTATAGTCAGCGCCGCGGCCGTCGGTTAGGTCTCTGACCTGCCGCACCGGATCCTGATCGGCAGCGTTGACGGTGTGGGTGGCGCCGAAGCGCATGGCGAACTCCAGCTGGGCTTCGCGGATGTCCACCGCGATGATCTTGCCGGCGTTGGCCAGTGCGGCGCCCATGATGACGTTGAGACCCACGCCACCGCAGCCGATGACGGCGACCGTGCTGCCGGCCTTGATTTCCGCGCTATACAGGGCGGCGCCGACGCCGGTGGTAACCGAGCAGCCAATCATGGCGGCCTTGTCCATGGGCAGGCCGCTGGTTACGGGCACGACGCCGGTTTCGGGGATGACAGCGTAATCGGCAAAGCAGGCCACCTTGCCCATGTGGTGGATGTCCTTGCCGTCGGCGTGGAGTCGGGTCGTGCCGTCGAGCATGTTGGCGCCGGTGGCGCCATGGAGGTCGCAAAGGTTGCTGTGGCCTTCGAGGCAAGAGCGGCAGCGTCCGCAGGCGGGCACGAAGGACAGTATCACCTGGTCGCCTTCCTGAGCCAGCGTTACGCCGGGGCCGGTCTGGACGACGGTGCCGGCGCCCTCGTGTCCCAGCACTACGGGGATGGCGATTGGTGCGTCGCCGTGCATAAAGTGTCGGTCGCTACGGCAGATACCGGCGGAGCCGATCTTAACCAGCACTTCGCCGGTCTTGGGTTCATCCAAGTCAACCTCCCGAATCTCCATCGGCTGGCCCACTTCCCACAAAACAGCAGCTTTTACCTTCAAAATGTTCCCTCCTCACTGGTAGCAGCGCAGTCAACCGCATCGGCGCCGCGCTGAGCAATAGTCGCCGGCCCATTGTAGATTACCCGGCCCAATACCGCCATACCTGCGGGCAGGATGCGACCGCGGTTGGCCGCCGGTCATCGGGAGCGGGAAACTGATATGCAAGTTGGGGCGACAGTGTGTCGCCCCAACTTTGTTAAGCAGGATTGGTGGGTAGTGGATTACACCTGCCGTTGCTTCGGGTCCAGCCGGTCGCGGAGCCAGTCGCCCAGCAGGTTCATGCTGAGCACCACCAGCATGATGGCCATGCCGGGCAGCAGCGAGACCCACCACCCTTCGGCGGAGGCGACCAGTTCACGCCCATCGGAGATCATCAACCCCCAGGCCGGATTGAGGCGGGGGACGCCGGCGCCCAGGAAGCTCAGCGTGCTTTCGAGGATGATGACAAAACCCACCTGTAGCGTAGCCAGCACCACCAGGCTGTTGAAGACGTTGGGCAGCACGTGCCGGAGCATGATCCGGCGGTGCGAAGATCCTGCCACCTGGGCCCGGGCTACAAAGTCCTGCACCCTTACCGATAGTGTTTCGCCGCGGGCCAGCCGGGAGTAGCGTGACCACAGCAAAACGACGATCACGCCGATCACGGTGGAAGTGCGCGCCCCCAACGCGGCCACCACACCAGACCCAGCAGGATAATGGGGATGGACAGGGAGATGTCTACCAGCCGCATAATCACGGCGTCCACCCAGCCACCCCAGTATCCGGCGACGATGCCCAGGGTAGTGCCAAAAATGCCACTGACCACGATGGCGATGAGGGCGATGATGACCGAAATGCGGCTGCCATAGATGATGCGGGACAGAATGTCGCGTCCTCCCTTGTCGGTGCCCAGGATATTTTCGCTGGACCCGCCGTCCTGCCACATGGGAGGCGTCAAACGTTTGCCCAGGTTTCCCCTGGTGGGATCGTGGGGCGCGATCTGGTCGGCAAAAATAGCCGGAATAATCAGAACCACCATCAGGATGATGATCGGGAGGATGGGGTATCGACGAGCCTCGCGAAAGAAGCGTCCCAGCCGGGAACCAGCGGGTTGGGGAGCATCGTCCGCCCCAGCAGCCTGGGCGGCGGTCGGAACCAGACCGGTTCGGTCTTCTACAGCCATGTCGCAGAATCTCCTATTTTGAATCGATGGCGGGCGTGTGGAAACACGCGGACTGGTTCCCGTGATGGGAAAAGTATCGGTAGCGATGCTGGTCCGTTAAAAGGCGGTTCGTTTAGCAGGTGGCCTGTTCAGTAGGTCGTCTGTTTAGCTGTACCGGATCCGCGGGTCAACGTAGGCGTAGCCAATATCCACGAGAAGGTTGGCGGTGATGTAGATAACGCAAAATACAATAACGACGGCCTGAATCACCGGAAAGTCACGGGCGATGGTACTGTTCACAGCAAGTTGCCCCACGCCGGGCCAGGCAAACACGAACTCGATGCTGACGCTGTCCACCAGGAGAGATCCCAATATGAGCGCGAAGTAGGTGAAGGGCGCGATGGCGGCGTTACGCAGGCAATGCTTCCACACCACCTTGCTCTCCGATAGTCCCTTGATCCGGGCCAACTTGACGTATTCGGAGTCGAGCACGTCCAGCATGGAGGAGCGTACCAATCGCATCAGGGCGGCGACCTGGAACCAGCCGATGGCAATGGCCGGCAAAATGAATGATCCGATGCCTGATTTGCCGGAGGTTGGGACCAGGCCAAGATGGACGGCGAAAATCCACATCAGCACCAGACCCAGCCAGAAGGCCGGGATCGACTGGCCGGTGAGGGCCACCATTTTGCCGATGTAGTCGAACACCGTGTCCTTCTTCACCGCCGAGAGCACACCAACGGGAATTGCTATTGCGACGGCAACCACTAGCGCCAGACCCGCGAGTTGTGCTGTGGCTGGCAGCGCGGCCATGACCAGATCTATTGCCTGTACGTCGCGGTGTTTGATGGATTCGCCGAAATCGCCGGTGAGGGCGTTGCCCAGGAACTTGAAATACTGGATGTGGAGAGGTCTGTCCAGCCCCCAGGCGGCCTTCACTCGTTCGGCATCCTCAACGGTTGCTTCCAACGGTAACAGCACGTCCAGAGGGTTGCCGGCGATACGGGCCAGGCTGAACACGATGACCGTCAGGATCAACAGAGCCACTAAGGATTGTGCTATGCGGACTACAATGTACCTTTGCAATGAATAATCCCCGGTTCCTGATGGGTGACTGCTCGGAACTTTGCGGTGTTGCGCATGTAAGGTCGCCGTTTGCGGGCGACCTTACCAAATTAGCGAATACCGGATCGCCACGCTTATTGGGCGGTGGTGATGTACTCGGTATGAGTGATGGCGGTGTTGATGTTGCCGGGCCAGATGAACTCGCCCACCTCTTCAGGGTTGATGGCGATTTGGCTGGGCAGCCAGACGATGGGAACCTCGGCGTACTGGTCGAACTTGATGTCGCCGGCTTCCCGCAGGGCGCTAGCCTTGGCTTCAGGATCGACTGCCGAAATGGCTAGCTGGTACAGCTCGTCGAGCCTTGGGTCGGGGACGATGCGCTGGAAACCTTCCGGTCCGCTGCGGTTGTAGAACCGGAGCGTAACCTCGGCGGGGCGCAAGGTGCCGCGAATTGGTGCCATGGTGCCGTGCGTATTGCCATGCACGTAGTAATCGGCGCGGAACCGGGCCCATTCCATCTCTTCCGCCTCCACGTCGATGCCAACATCCTTGAGGTAGGTGATGGCGGCTTCCGCCATGGGGATCATTTCTGGCACGCCGGAGAGCTGGGTGATGATCAGCTTGAGCGGGTAGCCCTCGTGTCCCGATTCCTTGATCAGCTCCCGCGCCCGGTCCGGGTCGAAGCCATACTTCGCGTCAAATTCTTCGGCCCAACGGTTGCTCCAACCGGGGAGGCTGGCGTGGAATCCCCAGACCGGGTGGGGTGAGCCGAAGCCGCTGAACAATTGCTCGTTGATTTCCTCGCGGTTGATGGCCCGGTTTATGGCCTCCCGAACGCGAATGTCCAGGTGCGGATCCGATGGATCGTGGAACGGGCTCAACGGCGAGTAGATGCCGCCCATGACGAAAGCAACCTGGATGGAAGGCAACTCGCTTTCCACGATAATCATGCCGCCGCCCTTGGCGTCCGGGTGGAGGTCGCGGTTGACTTCCGCGATCTGCACCTGGGCGGTCAGCAGGTTGGCCAACCGGGTGGCCGGCTCTGGCGTGTTGATCTGTTCCATCTCCGCCCAGAATGGCGTTTGGCGCCAATGGTCTTCGACGCGGGAGTAAAGGATGTTACCCCCGCCGCCCAACTGGCGGCTCTCGTACTGCCAGGGACCGTTGCCGGCGGCTCCGTCAATGTAGCCCTGAAAGCCCTCGGCATCCCACTGATCCTTGCTGTACATGAAGTAGTTACCCTGCTGGGCAGAGACGACGAAGTCCATCGCCGCTTCGGGACGCCGCAGGTTGAACTCCACGGTGTAGTCGTCGACTACGCGAATGTTCTGCAACAGTTCGTCCTGGGTTTCCCCAAAGAGGCCACGGAACAGGCCGGTGTCGGTGGCGATGGCTTCTTCCTGGGTAATCAGGGCCGCCGAATGGGGTACGTCTTTGGCTGTGAATTCGCCCCAGCCGTGGTGGAACTGAACGCCTTCCCGAAGTCGGAAGACCCATTGGGTTCCGTCGGGCTTGGAGATTTCCCAACTGGTGGCCAGCCCGGCCTGTAGGGATCCATCGAAACGGTCGGTATGAACCAGGGGTTCAGCGAAGGGCCGCACCTGGGCGTTGGCGGAGGTGGTGGTGCCCAGCCAGTAACTGTTCAGATTTGAGGGGAAGTGAGCAGTTGGCGGCAGGCGGCGAGGGGGTTCAGGCCTCGTGCGCGCCAGGTGCCGAAGACCGATGCCAGCGTCATCTTGCTCTCGGTACCACGTTCCGACCGGGTGCCCCCGCTGATCTTGCGGCTGATAACCACATGGCGCAGGCTGCGCTCGGCGGGGTTGTTGTCCGACGGCACGTCCGGTTCGGCCACGAAGACGAAGAGTTCCTTGATGTGGCGCTCAATGCGCCGGCACAGCCGGCCCCGCAGAGCTAGCGGGTCAGCCAGGAAGGGCTGGCAGATGACCAGCAGCTGCCGCTCCCAGGCCAGTTGAGCGGTGCGCCGTCGTTGTGCCTGAGGATGGGTGAAAGACCTGGCCTCGACATAGAGCTGATGGACTGCCGCGGCCCACTGGGCCAGCGCGGTGTCCTTGGGGTAGAGCGCCACCAGGTCGTGGATGTCCCGCAACAGGTGGGCCCAGCACCGTTGCTTGGGGCCATCGTAATGGTGGTAGGCGGCGTAGAAATCGCTGACCAGCACTCCGGAGAACGACTCGCTCAGCGCCTCGTCCACCACCGCCTTGCCCCGACCCCGCCGCAGGAAGTAGCGCTCGGTGGGGGTGCTGAAAGTCCAGACGTAACCGTTGTTCCCATTCTGGCGCCAGCCGGTTTCGTCGGCGTGGACCACTGGGCTGGCGCGGATGCGGTCCACAATCCCAGCCACCGCTGGTTGGGCCTGTTGCGCGGTCTGGTGAATGGCGCTCACGATGGCCCCCACGCTGAGGCGCAGCTGATGGACGGTGCGCAGATACCACTGGATGCTGCGGATCGGCAGCCGCCCTTCTTCCCGCAACGTGGCAATGCGGCTGATCAGGTTGACGCCCAGGCGTTGGCGCCCCAGTGCCACGCCGTCCAGTTGTGCTGGGGGTATGCAGCGGCGTCGACACGCTGGGCAGGTCCTGGCGATGCAGACATGCTCGGTGACTTGCACCGGAACCACCGGCAACTCGATGACTTCCCGGGTGCGCTGGACCCAGCCGCCAGTCAGGTGCGTCCCGCAATCGGGACAGTTCTCCACCACGTGCTCCACCCGATGGGTCGGTGTCATGCGCCGGCGGGCGAAGCCGTGGCGTCGCTGCTTGCTGGGCTGCTGCTGCGCTGGCGGCGGGCGGCCCGAACTGGACTTGAGGCCGGGCATTCGGGGCGGGCCGCCCGGTTTCGCCTGGCCTTCCAGTTCGGCAACCCGCCGCTCCAGCCGTACAATCACCCGCTGCTGTTCCAGAACGGTGGCCTGTAGTTGGGCGATGATGGCGATGAGAACATCGCGACTGGCGGTGGTCAGGTCACTCTCAGTATCCACTCCCTCTATATGACATAACCACCGCCACCCGTGCCAGCGTCTGGCAGCCCGCCTTCGGCCAATTTACTTCACCAAGTCTTGTATGTTGAATGAGGACTTCACAGAGGTGGAGTGGGTGCGGCAGACCGATCAAGTCTTGGTCATCAAAGACCGTTGTTCAGCGAGGGTCGCCGCACCCGTCCCCAAAGAGCCCGAACAGTTGCCTGGGCCGAATCGAGCCCGCATCGTGCAAGAACGGGCCAGTACTCCACTGGGACTTCATAGGAGGCAATCATGGGGCAAGAAGGAATCTACGTAGGCATTGACGTCGCAAAGGCCAAGGTGGACGTTGCCGTCCGGCCCACGGGCGAGAGATGGGAGGTTCCCCGCGACGAAGCAGGAATCCCGCAGTTGGTTTCCGAGATGAAGACCCTCGGACCGTCATTGGTGCTGCTGGAGGCTCCGGGCGGCCTGGAACTACCGCTGGTGGCTGCTCTGGCCGCCGAGGCACTGCCGGTGGTCGTCGTCAACCCGCGCCAGGTGCGGGACTTCGCCAGGGCTACTGGGAAGTTGGCCAAGACCGACGCCCTGGACGCCGCCGTGCTGGCCCACTTTGCTGAGGCGATCCAGCCCCCCGTGCGTCCTCTGCGCGACGCCGAAACCCAGGAGCTCAACTCCCTCACTGCCCGGAGGCAGCAGGTGATGACGATGCTGGTCTCGGAGAAGAACCGCCTCGGCGCCGCCACCAGCGCCGTCCGTCCCCGCATTGCGGCCCACATCACCTGGTTGGAGCAGGATCTAAACGACCTTGACCAAGGCCTGCGACCGATGCTCCGGCAGAGTCCGGTGTGGCGGGAGAAGGACGACCTCCTGCGCACCGTTCCCGGCGTGGGTGAGCAACTCTCCCTCACGCTGCTGGCCAACCTGCCCGAGTTGGGCACCCTTGACCGTCGTCAGATCGCCGCACTGGTGGGCGTGGCTCCCTTCAACCGCGACCGCGGCGCCATGCGGGGCAAACGGCACGTCTGGGGCGGACGCTCCCGGGTCCGAGCTGTCTTGTACATGGGGACGCTGGCTGCCACTCGCTTCAATCCCGTCATCCGGGACTTCTACCAGCGGCTGCTGGCCGCCGGTAAGCCGAAGAAGCTGGCTCTGGTCGCTTGCATGCGCAAGCTGCTCGTCATCCTCAACGCCATGCTCAAGCAGCGCTCATCCTGGAGGGACATCACTCCGGCAATCGTCGTTACTTCCTCTTGACATCAAACACAGTTGCTGAACAGTTACCCCAGCCAGCCGCGCACCAATTCCTGCACCGGGGGTGTTATGGCGATCTTGAGACGACCGCCGATGGCCAGGGATTCCTGCGCCGCCGATGGGGTGTTGGTGGGCCGCGGAGTAGCCGTCGCCACTATTGCGGTAACGGCCGGCTGCGACGGTTGGGTGGCTTCGGGAGCGGTGGGTTGCGATGCGCTCGCCGGAGCGGATGTCGGTTGTTCAGCCGCCGGCGCGTCAGATGCTGGTGCCTGTCCAGTGCCGCCACAAGCGACGGCGAAAGCCAGCAGCAATGACGCGGAGACGCCTAAGTAGAGTACCGGTAGGTGGTGTAAAAGCATCGGTGTAGCAAAAAGCTGACCACCGCGTCATCCTTGATCGGAAGTCACAACCCAACCAAGGAGAACGACGGTGGTCAAGCAAAGAATGGATCTTTTGGAATTATTACGCAAGCGTGGTATGGACGGAGACGTGGACTTTCTGCGGGAAGCACTGCGGGTCCTGGTGGACGGCATCATGGACGCCGAGGTTTCCGCCCAGATCGGCGCCCAGCACGGCGAACGCAGCCCGGAGCGGGTCACCTACCGCAATGGGTACCGCAACCGCACCTGGGACACCCGGGTGAGCACCATGGAGTTGCACATTCCCAAGCTGCGGGAAGGCAGCTACTTCCCCAGCCTGCTGGAACCGCGGCGGCGCAGCGAGAAGGCTCTGCTGGCCGTCATCCAGCAGGCCTACGTGGAGGGCGTCTCCACCCGTCGGGTGGACGATCTGATCAAGGCCCTGGGCTGCGACGGCATCTCCAGCAGCCAGGTGTCGCGCATCTGCCAGCAACTGGACGAAGTGGTGGACAGTTTCCTGGGTCGGCCCCTGGACGATGGTCCCTACCCCTACGTGTGGCTGGACGGCCTGACCCAGAAGGTGCGGGAGGGCGGTCGCATCGTCAACGTCTGCGTGGTGGTGGCGACGGGGGTCAATGCCGAAGGGCAGCGTGAGATCCTGGGTATGGACGTGGGCGCCAGCGAGGACGGCGCCTTCTGGCTGGCCTTCCTGCGGTCGCTGACCGCTCGGGGCCTCAGCGGGGTGGAGCTGGTAACCTCCGATGCCCACCAGGGGCTGAAGAACGCCATCGCCGCGGTGTTCACTGGGGCCAGCTGGCAGCGCTGCCGCACCCACTTCATGGCCAACCTGCTCACCCGAGTGCCCAAGCGTGCCCAACCCGGCCTGGCCACCATGGTCCGCACCATCTACCAGCAACTGTCTCCCGCCGAGGTCCACGGCCAATTGGACCGAGTGGTGGAACAACTCCGGGAGCCCTTTGCCCAGGTGGCCGAGCTGCTGGCGGGATGCCGCGCCGGACATCCTGGCCTTCACGGCCTTCCCAGTGGCCCACTGGCAGAAGCTGTGGTCCAACAACCCGCAGGAACGGCTGAACCGGGAGATAAGGCGCCGGACTGACGTGGTGGGCATTTTCCCCAACCGGCCGTCGGCGCGGCGCCTGGTGGGCGCGGTGCTGGCCGAGCAACACGACGAATGGGCCGAAGCCCGCCGCTACCTCACCATCCCCAACGCCGCCGGCAACGAGGCACTGCCGGAGCCCAATATGCTGGACGCAGCGGCCTGATCAACATCAAAAGGGATGACGCGCTTTTACACTACTTGACGGGACACTACCGACGCCTAGTACTACAGTCGCATATTAGGGGGTAAAATAGGCCATTATCCGGTGAGGGGGTGCGGCGGTGACGGCGCGTGAAGAGGAACTGGCGGAAGTGGCCCACTGGGCCGAAGGGATTGAGCAGGTTCATTCCAGCATTGCCGGACGGTGCCGGCGCCCTGAGCCTCGCCGGCGGGTACTGGACTACTTGCGGGGACTGGTCAGCTCGGTCGAGCGCAAGAACGGGTGGCAACTGGCGGAGCAGGCGGGGGATGCCACACCCGACGGGGTGCAGCGCCTGCTGTCCACCTATCGCTGGGATGCGGACCTGGTTCGCGATGACCTCAGGGACTACGTGGTCGAGCAGCTGGGCGCCGCCGACGGGGTGCTGGTGGTGGACGAGACCGGCTTCCTCAAGAAGGGGAGCAAGTCGGTGGGAGTGCAGCGGCAGTACAGCGGCACGGCGGGGCGGATTGAAAACTGTCAGATCGGGGTATTTCTGGCCTACGCTGGCGCCAGGGGAAGAACCCTGCTGGACCGAGAACTGTATCTGCCTCAAGTATGGGCTGAGGACTGGGAGCGGAGGAAGGAGGCCGGAGTTCCGGGAGATGTTTCCTTTCGGACCAAGCCCCGGTTAGCCCAGGAGATGCTGGAACGGGCGCTGGAAGCGGGAGTTCCCTTTGCCTGGGTTACTGGGGATGCGGTCTACGGCAGCGACCGCCGCCTGCGGATGTGGCTGGAGCAGAAAGGGATGTCCCACGTGCTGGCCATCAAGAGCAACGAGCAGCTGTGGGTCTGGCCGGAAAAGGGCCCCCGCCAAGTGAGGGCGGACCGGTTAGCTGCGCTGGTTGATGCATCGCATTGGCAACGGCGCAGCGCGGGCGATGGCGCCAAGGGTCCCAGGGTTTACGATTGGGCCAGGGTGGAGCTACGGCCCCTGAAGGAACCGGGCAAGGGCTACTGGCTGCTGGCCCGGCGCAGCGTCACCAAGCCAGGGGAGTTGGCCTATTACGTGTGCTTTGGCCTCGAAGGAACCACCCTGGAGGAACTGGTGAGGATAGCTGGCGCCCGCTGGGCCATCGAGGAATGCTTTGAGGAGGCCAAAGGCCAGGTGGGGCTGGACCAGTATGAAGTGCGCAAGTGGGACGGCTGGCGCCGGCACATCACCCTGGCCATGCTGGCCCAGGCCTTTCTGGCGGTGGCTCGGCATCAGGCGGCCCAGGGGGGATCGGGTAAAAAGGGGGCTGCCTCGAAGGGGAGGAAGGGCTGATACCGATGACGGTGCCCGAGGTGCGCCGATTGCTCTGCCGGCTGGTCTGGACGCCCTCCCTCCCGGTGGATTTGGTGTTGGCCTGGTCTCGGTGGAGACGCCGACATCAGGCCAGAGCCCAGCGTTGTCATTATCAACGCCGCCTCAAACTTCTGGCATCATATGTGCGACTGTAGTATTAGGGCGTGTTGACATTTGATTATAATGGCCGTATGTCAAACATCAGATTATCACCAGAACAGTGGGCTAGGATTCTCGATTTCTTGCGTGGCTGCACCGGCCTGTACGTTGGCCAGGAAGCGGATTGCCGGCGTTTTGTCGAGGCCGTCTTATGGATTAACCGCTCTGGGGCCCAATGGCGACTGCTGCCAGCCGAATACGGGAACTGGAACAGCGTCTACAAACGATTCGCCCGTTGGACTGACCAAGGCGTCTGGGCACAAATGCATCAACATTTCTGCGACGACGCGGATCTGGAATACCTGATCATCGTCAGCACGGTGGTCCGGGCGCACCCTTGCGCGGCGGGAGCTCCCCCAAAAAAGGTGGCCAGGCGGCCCAGGCCCTGGGCCGGAGCCGCGGCGGGTTCAGCACCAAGATTCACGTGAGCGTGGACGGCTTGGGCAACCCCTTGCGATTCATCCTGACCGGCGGGCAACAGCACGACATCACCCAGGCGGAGGAATTGATCGCCGGTTATGCTGGCGAGCACGTACTGGCCGACAAAGGGTACGATGCCCAGGAGTTTCGCCGACACATCCTGGAACTGGGTATGATGCCGGTCATTCCGCCCCGCTCGAACCGCAAGGCACCCGCCGACTATGACCGGCATCTGTACCGGGAGCGTCATCTGGTCGAATGCTTCATCAACAAGATCAAGCACTATCGCCGGATCTTCTCCCGGTTTGAGAAGCTGGACACCAGATACCTGGGCTTCCTGCACTTCACCGCCGCTCTCATCTGGCTACGGTGAAATGTCAACAGAACCTAGCAAGATGGTTGGCTTAAACAAATTCGTCCCTCCTGAATTAGGACTCAATCGGATCGCGGTCAATTCCCATTAGCAACCGACAGATAACACCTGCCGATGCTCCGACGCGGATTATAGACGAAAATGCCAACGAATGTACAACATTGCGCTGAGGGTGGACGTTATGCGCGGGGAACTTTTTGTTAACGACCATTTTAGCGGGTAGCGTAACGCCGATGGAGCGGATCAGCCGCGTTGCAGGGGGGCGATGGAAACCAGCAGGCGCTTCAGGCCGATGCCGTTGGCGAAGTTTATTGAGGCTTGTTCATCGTCGCCGCTGCCCTGGACCTCCTGCACTACGCCTTCTCCAAACACGGGATGGCGCACGATTTCGCCGACGCCCAGCGGGATGCGCTCGGGCTCGCTGGGCCGCACCGACCGGCTGGCAGTCCATTCGGTGAGCTTTTCGTCGATGTTGCCGCGCAGACGACCGCGGGTAGCAGCGCCGGTCGCACCGTCTCCACTGTCGCCGAGGCGCGTCCGCGATTCCCGCCGAGCAGTGCTCCAGGCGCCGCCGATAACCGCATCTTCGTTGCGGCTGGGGCGGGACGGATTCAGCGGGTGCACATCGGCGCGGGAGCCAGGCGGTCGGTCCAACGCTGCTGAAGCCAGCACGTCGTCGGGTATGTCCTGCAGGAAGCGCGATGGCAAGGAGACGCCTCCGTTGGACGGAAAACGTCGGCGGAACGCCCGCAGCAAATACAATCGTTCTTTGGCGCGGGTCATGCCCACGTAGCAGAGGCGCCGCTCTTCTTCTATCTCTTTGATGGTGTCCAACGACCGACTGTGCGGCAGCAGCCCTTCTTCCATGCCGGCCATCATCACCACCGGAAACTCCAGACCCTTGGCCTGGTGCAGCGTGATGAGGGTGAGCGCATCGTCCGACTGCTCGTAGCTGTCCACGTCGGATACCAGCGAAACGCGTTCCAGAAACGCGCCGAGTCCGTCGGCTTCAGGGGACGGGCCGTAATCTTCGGCCAGCCCGCGCAGTTCCTGCACGTTGTCCCAACGTTCCTCGCGGTCCTCATCAGCCTGGATCTGGCGGGCCAGTCCGGAGAGATCCAGCACCCGGTCAAGCAGGTCGGCTACCGGCAACTCGCGTGATGCGGTGGTTAGCCGTTCAAAGGACACGGCAAGGTCGGCAATGGACTTGGCGGCGCGGGCGGTTACGTCGATCGGGCAAGGCAGATGCTCGGCTCGCGCCGCGGCAATCTGATGCATGGCCGTCAGGGTGGTGATGCCGCGCTCGCCGGCGTAGCGGTTCAACTGCTGCACCGTTTTGGCGCCGATGCCCCGGGGCGGCACGTTGATGACCCGCTGCAGGCTCACTTCGTCGCCCGGGTTATAAACCACACGCAGGTAGCACACTGCGTCCTTGATTTCCTTGCGGTGATAAAAACGCACGCCACCGACGAGACGGTAGGGCAGCCCCTGCCGCATACACTGGTCTTCAAAGGCGCGGCTCTGGGCGTTGACGCGGTACATAATGGCGCAATCGCCGGCCCGATACGAACCGGCCTTGATCAGCCGGCCAACCTCGTCCGCCGCCCACAACGCCTCGTCTTCCTCGCTATAAGCCTCGTGGAAAGTGATGGGCCGGCCCACCGGATTGCTGGTGAAGAGACGCCGCTCGATACGTTCGGTGTTGGCGGCTATCACGCTGGCGGCGGCGTTCAGGATGTTCTGCGTGGAGCGGTAGTTCTCGCCGAGGCTGACCACCGTGCAGTCGGGAAAGTCGGACTGAAAGCTCAGGATGTTGCGAATGTCGGCGTTGCGCCAGGAGTAGATGCTCTGGTCGGGGTCGCCAACGACGCACAGATTCTGGTGCGCTCCAGTGAGCAGGCGGGCCAGGCGGTACTGGGCGATGTTGGTGTCCTGAAATTCGTCAATGAGCAGATATTGGTACCGGTCGTGGTACTGGGCCTGAACCTGGGGTTCATGCTGCAGCAAGCTGGCCGTGCGCACCAGCAGGTCGTCGAAATCCAGGGCGTTTTGCAGCGTCAGCGCTTCCTCATAATAATGATAGACCCGCGAGCAAACGTCGATCCAGTGCGCTCCGTATTCGTCCTCGGCGGAGTAGGCCGTTTCCCGCATTTGCTGCGCATTTTGCAACGTGCTCTTCGCGGCCGAGATGCGGGACAGAATTGCCCGCGGCGAATAACGCTTGCTGTCTACTTCCGCCAGCCGCATCGCCGATTTTACGGCGTCAATCTGGTCATCCTGGTCGTAAATGGTGAAGTTGGGACTGAGGCCAACCCGATCGCCGTGGCGGCGCAGGATGCGGGCGCAGACGGCATGAAAGGTGCCCATGGTGACCGCTTCGCTGCGGCTGAGTAACAGCCGGTCGAGCCGGTCGCGCATCTCCCTGGCTGCCTTGTTGGTGAAGGTAACGGCCAGGATGCGCCACGGCTCCACGCCGCGCTCCTCCACCAGGTATGCGATGCGGTGGGTGATAACGCGGGTTTTGCCGGAGCCGGGTCCGGCCACGATGAGAAGCGGACCTTCGGTGTGCAGAACGGCCTGTTGCTGGGCTTCGTTGAGTCCTTGCAGGATGGCCGGCGACGGTGCGTCGGTACGGACTGCCTCAGGCGCGTCGAGGTTGTGTTCGGCCAGCGCCGCGGCATCCCAGTAGGGCGATGAGCGGGGTTCTGCCCAGTAGGGGGCAGAGGCGGGGCCGTTGCCATCGGCGGGTGCGCGTTCGGAAAACTGGGGCTGCAACGACATAGTTCCCGGATTATAGCACGGGGGTAGTGGGAAACCCTGGAACTGGGTTTGCAGGGGGCGGGAGACCGCCCTCACCCCAAACCCCTGTCCAGTAAGCAGAGGGGAGTTGTTGTGTCGCAACTACAATAGCCCTTCTCCCGCCGGGAGAGGGGATTGGGGTGAGGGGAGCGCCGTTAGGCAGGGCAAGCCGGTTAGCGCCCAGAATTTTCACCCTCACCCTAGACTGGGCTTTACGCTTTTTAAGCCGCGTAGGCAAGCGAATCTATGAGTCGGTGGTACAGAGCGGACGGGACTTTCCGTATATCAGGGTCAGCGGCTCGACTTTGTACAAAAGCTAGATAAATTATAAGAACAGGGTAAGCTCGACCAAATCACCAAAAGAGGTCGAGTATGCCTACCCTGCCCGCAGTCATAGTAACCCTGCTGCTGCCCTTTGAGCACCTGTTTGACCCCAGGACCTGGCGCAAAGCCCAACTCCTGGCCATGGGAGCGATCCTGTCTCCCGGCAAACGCACCGTGTCCTCCGCCCTCAACATCCTGGGGATTGGGCAGCACGGCGACTTCGCCATCTATCACCACGTGCTCAACCGTGCCCGATGGTCGCCGCTGCAACTGAGCCGGGTGCTGTTGCTGCTGGTGGCCGGGCGCCTTGGTTCATCCACCGAGCCGTTGGTGTTCGGCATTGACGAGACGGTGGAACGACGCTGGGGCCGGAAGATTGCGGCCAAGGGGCGGTATCGGGATCCGGTGCGGTCCACGGACGACCAGGTGGTGATGACCCCCGGATTGCAATGGGTGAGCCTGATGTTGCTGACGCGTATCGGATGGGCGGGTCGACACTGGGCGCTACCGTTTTTGACCGCGCTGGTGGTGTCGGCCCGCTACGACCGGCGCAAAGGTCGCCGGGTAGTGTCCCGTCAAGTAGTGTAAAAGCGCGTCATCCCTTTTGATGTTGATCAGGCCGCTGCGTCCAGCATATTGGGCTTCGGCAGTGCCTCGTTGCCGGCGGCGTTGGGGATGGTGAGGTAGCGGCGGGCTTCGGCCCATTCGTCGTGTTGCTCGGCCAGCACCGCGCCCACCAGGCGCCGCGCCGATAGCCGGTTGGGGAAAATGCCCACCACGTCAGTCCGGCGCCTTATCTCCCGGTTCAGCCGTTCCTGCGGATTGTTGGACCACAGCTTCTGCCAGTGGGCCACTGGGAAGGCCGTGAAGGCCAGGATGTCCGGCGCGGCATCCGCCAGCAGCTCGGCCACCTGGGCAAAGGGCTCCCGGAGTTGTTCCACCACTCGGTCCAATTGGCCGTGGACCTCGGCGGGAGACAGTTGCTGGTAGATGGTGCGGACCATGGTGGCCACGCCGGGTTGGGCACGCTTGGGCACTCGGGTGAGCAGGTTGGCCATGAAGTGGGTGCGGCAGCGCTGCCAGCTGGCCCCAGTGAACACCGCGGCGATGGCGTTCTTCAGCCCCTGGTGAGCATCGGAGGTTACCAGCTCCACCCCGCTGAGGCCCCGAGCGGTCAGCGACCGCAGGAAGGCCAGCCAGAAGGCGCCGTCCTCGCTGGCGTCCACGTCCATACCCAGGATCTCACGCTGCCCTTCGGCATTGACCCCCGTCGCCACCACCACGCAGACGTTGACGATGCGACCGCCCTCCCGAACCTTCTGGGTCAGGCCGTCCAGCCACACGTAGGGGTAGGGACCACCGTCCAGGGGCCGACCCAGGAAACTCTCCACCACTTCGTCCAGTTGCTCGCAGATGCGCGACACCTGGCTGCTGGAGATGCCGTCGCAACCCAGGGCCTTGATCAGATCGTCCACCCGCCGAGTGGACACGCCTTCTACATAGGCTTGCTGGATGACGGCCAGCAGGGCTTTCTCGCTGCGCCGCCGCGGTTCCAGCAGGCTGGGGAAGTAGCTGCCTTCCCGCAGCTTGGGAATGTGCAACTCCATGGTGCCCACCCGGGTGTCCCAGGTGCGGTTGCGGTAGCCGTTGCGGTAGGTGACCCGCTCCGGGCTGCGTTCGCCGTGCTGGGCGCCGATCTGGGCGGAAACCTCGGCGTCCATGATGCCGTCCACCAGGATCCGCAGTGCTTCCCGCAGAAAGTCCACGTCTCCGTCCATACCACGCTTGCGTAATAATTCCAAAAGATCCATTCTTTGCTTGACCACCGTCGTTCTCCTTGGTTGGGTTTGGCATTTCCGATCAAGGATGACGCGGTGGTCAGCGTTTTGCCAACCGCCTAACTCTTACACCACTTCCTGGGACTCTACTGGTCGCCGGCACCAGACGGTCACCGACTACGCCCAGCAGATGCTGGTCTGCCTGCGCCGGTGGCTGCCGGACCGGGACCTGGTGGTGGTGGCCGATGGCGGCTACGCCAAGCGCGAGTTCCTGCGGCATTGCCAGAACATGTCAAAGCCGATTGTCGTCGTCACCAAACTGCGCAAGGACGCGTCCCGGTACCAGCCCGCGCCACCGCGGCGGCCCGGCCAGATCGGGCGGCCCCGGGTGGTCGGCGCGCGATTGCCCAGTCCCACGGCGGTGCTGGACGATCCCGCTACACAATGGATTCCCTACCGCGCCACCGGTTCCGACGGCAGTACCGCCATGGTCGAGCTCGCTTCGGGCGTGGCGCTGTGGTACCACGGCGGGCCGCCGCGCCTTCCCATACGTTGGGTCGTCATCAGATACCTGGAGGAGCGCCGCGGGCCCTATGCTTTGCTATGCACCGACACCGAGGCGGAACCGCTGCGGATACTGCAGTGGTATCTGCTGCGCTGGCAGGCCGAGGTGACCTTTGCGGAGCTGCGGGCTCACCTGGGCGTGGAAACCCAGCGCCAGTGGTCGGAACGAGCCATCGCCCGAACCACCCCCGCGCTCTTTGGCCTGTTCAGCGTGGTGACGCTGGCGGCGGATATCCTGATCGAACAGCGTGGCGGCATGGCGCCGCGCACCGCGGCGTGGTATGACAAAACCAGCCCTTCCTTCGCCGACGCCATCGCCCTGGTCAGACGACACCTCTGGGTGCAGCAGGGAACTTTTATGCCGTCCGAGCGCGAGCACGAATCGATAAAAGTCCCGCGCCTCTTGTACCACAGGATGCTCGACACGCTAGCCTATGCCGCTTGATTGTACAAAGCCGAGTTCTGCGTCGGACAGTGAAAACCCCTCGGACGCCAGCCACAAGTGGCGGCGCACCAGAGCGATGGCGTCCACAAAAGTTGGAGACGGCTTGGCGTACCAGGCCGCGGTGCGATGGCTCATGGGCCGTTGTTCCTGCATCAAGTGAGCCGCCAGGGTGGTCCAGGAGAATAGGCCCATCAGGATTGGCGTGGTGCGGGCGATGGCCCGGTCCGACCACTGGCGTTGGGTCTCCACGCCAAGGTGAGCCCGCACTTCCTGGAAGGTAACCTCCAGTTGCCAGCGCAGCACAAACCATTCCAGGATCTGTGTCGGGTCCACGGCCAGGTCAGTGCACAGCAGAGCCGGTGTGGCGAATTCGCCCTGGGGGTCCCGAACCAAGACCCAGCGGATGGGCACGGGCGGCTTGCCCGAGCGATACCAAACCGCCGTTTGCGAGGTGAGTTCCACCGTGCGGGTCGCGCCGTTGTACCAGGCTACCGCGGCGGTGGTCCAGTACAGACCGGGATGGTCGACGAGTAATTTCAGCGCGGGCAGCCGCCGGCCTTTCAGCGGGGGCCGACCGTTCCGGCCCGGCTGACGGGGCGGGGCCGGTTCATAGAGGGCGGCGTCCAGACGCAAGCGGGCGATGAGGGTAACGGGTTGAGCCAAGGATTGGCAGCAGTGGAGCAGGTCCAGTACGGCGTAGCCGCCGTCACCCACCAGCACCAGGGAGCGCTGCGGGAGCCAGCGTGGTTCGGCAGGCTCACCATGAGCGGGGTTGCAGGATCATCTGGCGGGCCCAGTCGGTGAGCTTTTTGTGGCGGCGTCCGCGCTGCCGGTGGTAGCGTGCCGAGGGCGCCAGCACGGTGAGGAAGGGCAAGGCCCAATAGCGTCCCGCCCAGGGAACCTGGCCCAGCCACATCAGGGAGATCCAGCGCAGGCCACTGGCCTTGACCAGGTGGCTCCGGCTGGAACGCACCGCATCGCGGTAGATGCCCAGGGATTTGATTTTGGGGCCGCGGCGCCGTTCCAGGGTTTCGTCGATGCCGAAGACCAACGGGCCATCGCCCTGATCCAGGTGCTGGAGCAGCAGCAACAGTAGGATGCGAGCCGCCGGGCGGGGCGACCACACCGCCCGATTGAGCACTTCATGGTAGCGGGCGTAGTCGCGGTGGTCGCTGCGGCCCATGACGCGCAGCGCCGCAGCCACGGTGCGTTGGCCTGGGGCCAGTATCGCGCCGACCAGCAGGATTTGGGCTTTCAGCCAGGTCGGGTTGCGAAACAGCGTGGCGAAGGGATGGAGTACGGGTAAAATTGCATCGGGCAGGGTGAGCATGGCTGGACCTTCTGTGGAAAGTGTGGTCCGGCCAGCTTACCCTGTCTTTATACTTTCCCTAAATTATGCGTAAAGTCCAGCTAGAGGTCTGGCCGGAAAGCCATTGGCCGGGTTTTGCACTACGCCAAGCAGACGTATTACAGTCGTATACGGCGTGATGGGGTTTGTAATACGTTTCAAGAACCCCTTATTACATCGATAATCGACGTTAAGAAAATAACGGCTTGTGGAGAATCGGGGTTCCCGGCCAGATTTCTAGCCCTCTCCCATCGAGGGAGAGGGGATTGATTGCGTCACGCGTACCCATTTTAACTGTCATTGCCAGGCTCGACTTTGTACAAAAGCTAGATAAATTATAAGAACAGGGTAAGCTCGACCAAATCACCAAAAGAGGTCGAGTATGCCTACCCTGCCCGCAGTCATAGTAACCCTGCTGCTGCCCTTTGAGCACCTGTTTGACCCCAGGACCTGGCGCAAAGCCCAACTCCTGGCCATGGGAGCGATCCTGTCTCCCGGCAAACGCACCGTGTCCTCCGCCCTCAACATCCTGGGGATTGGGCAGCACGGCGACTTCGCCATCTATCACCACGTGCTCAACCGTGCCCGATGGTCGCCGCTGCAACTGAGCCGGGTGCTGTTGCTGCTGGTGGCCGGGCGCCTTGGTTCATCCACCGAGCCGTTGGTGTTCGGCATTGACGAGACGGTGGAACGACGCTGGGGCCGGAAGATTGCGGCCAAGGGGCGGTATCGGGATCCGGTGCGGTCCAAGGACGACCAGGTGGTGATGACCCCCGGATTGCAATGGGTGAGCCTGATGTTGCTGACGCGTATCGGATGGGCGGGTCGACACTGGGCGCTGCCGTTTTTGACCGCGCTGGTGGTGTCGGCCCGCTATGACCGGCGCAAAGGTCGCCGGCACAAGACGGTCACCGACTACGCCCAGCAGATGCTGGTCTGCCTGCGCCGGTGGCTGCCGGACCGGGACCTGGTGGTGGTGGCCGATGGCGGCTACGCCAAGCGCGAGTTCCTGCGGCATTGCCAGAGTATGTCAAAGCCGATTGTCGTCGTCACCAAACTGCGCAAGGACGCATCCCGGTACCAGCCCGCGCCACCGCGGCGGCCCGGCCAGATCGGGCGGCCCCGGGTGGTCGGCGCGCGATTGCCCAGTCCCACGGCGGTGCTGGACGATCCCGCTACACAATGGATTCCCTACCGCGCCACCGGTTCCGACGGCAGTACCGCCAGGGTCGAGCTCGCTTCGGGCGTGGCGCTGTGGTACCACGGCGGGCCGCCGCGCCTTCCCATACGTTGGGTCGTCATCAGATACCTGGAGGAGCGCCGCGGGCCCTATGCTTTGCTATGCACCGACACCGAGGCGGAACCCCTGCGGATACTGCAGTGGTATCTGCTGCGCTGGCAGGTCGAGGTGACCTTTGAGGAGCTGCGGGCTCACCTGGGCGTGGAAACCCAGCGCCAGTGGTCGGAACGAGCCATCGCCCGAACCACCCCCGCGCTCTTTGGCCTGTTCAGCGTGGTGACGCTGGCAGCGGATATCCTGATCGAACAGCGTGGCGGCATGGCGCCGCGCACCGCGGCGTGGTATGACAAAACCAGCCCTTCCTTCGCCGACGCCATCGCCCTGGTCAGACGACACCTCTGGGTGCAGCAGGGAACTTTTATGCCGTCCGAGCGCGAGCACGAATCGATAAAAGTCCCGCGCCTCTTGTACCACAGGATGCTCGACACGCTAGCCTATGCCGCTTGATTGTACAAAGCCGAGTGCCAGGACCACAGTATTAATCTGTCATTGCGAGGAGCGCCCGGTCATCCCGAGCTCGTCGAGGGACGTGGCAATCTCGATGAGCTTGAACACACGTCGGCGAACCCTCGTTGCTACGGCGACGGGATTGCCACGCTATGCTCGCAATGGCAAAGTGGGTACTCATGAGGATTGATTGTTTCTTGCCTGCAATTGGCCTAGCCGGGTACACTGCGCCTACATTATTTCAACATTTCAATGGTGGAGGTGGCCCCATGGTCGCAGTCAAATATTCGTTGGAAGATTTCGTACAAGAGATGGAGGAGCTGCTCAAGGGTCAGCCCAATCAGGAGAAGATATTTGACAAGGGTTCTGATTCCCTGGCGAGGCTGGTTGCCAATCCGGACGCCATTCCGCAGCGATTCCGCCAGCCGGTGGGCGAAGGTCGGCGCGCCAACCACGGCTCCTGGCTGTTGCATCACAACCCGGAAAGCGGGCTGCTGGTAACCTCGGTGGTCTGGGGCCCTGGCGACCATGCGGCTCCCCACGACCATCGCACTTGGGGCATGATTGGCGTGATGGACAACCTGCTCACCGAGACCCGTTTCCGCCGCGTCGATGACCACAGCCGGGATGATTGGGCGCAACTGGAACAGGATCGGTCGGCCACCGTCAAGCCGGGCGAAGTCAGCCTGCTAATCCCTGAGGTGGACGAAATTCACCAGATGGACAACTTCACCGACCGGGCCACCGTGGAAGTCCATGTTTATGGACACGACCTGCGCGGCCTGGAGCGTGTGCGCTACGACCTGGAAACTGGCGCCATTAAGCAGATGATGACTGACAGGTACGACAACTGCTAGGTGATTCACCCTCGGCGCCGGCTCTTTGCCGTGATAGGCAGTTCACCCTCACCCCAACCCTCTCCCGTCAAGGGAGAGGGGGCCAGGTAACAGTTCAGAGTAGAGGGGAAACGAGCAGCTGACGGCAGGCGGCGAGAGGATTTAGACCTTGGGCGCGCCAGGTGCCGAAGATGGATGCCAGCGTCATCTTGCTCTCGGTGCCCTGCTCCGAGCGGGTGCCGCCGCTGATCTTGCGGCTGATGACCAGATGGCGCAGGCTGCGTTCGGCAGCGTTGTTGTCTGAAGGCACGTCCGGTTCGGCCACGAAGACGAAGAGTTCCTTGATGTGGCGCTCGATGCGTCGGCACAGCTTGGCCTGGGTTGCCGACGGGTCGTGCCGGAAAGGCTGGCCGAGGGCCAGCAGTTGTCGTTCCAGGGCCAGTTGGGCGGTGCGCCGCCGCTTGGCCTGGGGATGAGTGAAGGCTTTGGCCCGGTCGTAAATCCCGTGGACGGCGTCGGCCCACCTGGCCAGTGGCGCAGCATCGGGGTAGAGGGTGCGCAGGTCGTGGATGTCCCGCAGCAGGTGGGCCCAGCACCGCTGCTTGGGGCCGTCATAATGGTGGTAGGCGGCGTAGAAATCGCTGACCAATACTCCGGAGAAAGCATCGCTCAGCGCCTCGTCCACGACTGTTTTGCCCCGACCCCGCCGCAGGAAGTAGCGTTCGGTGGGGGTGCTGAAAGTCCACACGTAGCCGTTGGCCCCGCTCTGACGCCAGCCGGTTTCGTCGGCGTGGACCACTGGGCTGGCGCGGATGCGGTCCAGGATCGCGGCCACTGCCGGTTGGGCCCGCTGCGCCGTGCGATGGATGGCGCTCACGATGGCCCCCACGCTGAGGCGCAACTGATGCACGGTGTCCAGATACCACTGGACGCTGCGGATGGGCAGCCGCCCCTCTTCCCGCAGCGTGGCGATCAGGCTGAGCAGGTTGACGCCGAGGCGCTGCTGGCCCAGGACCACGCCGCCCAGTTCCGCCGGAGGTGTGCAGCGCCGTCGGCAGGCCGGGCAAGTCCGAGCAAGGTAGACGTGCTCGGTGACTTGCGCGGGAACCACCGGCAGCTCGATGACCTCCCGAGTGCGCTGGATCCAGCCGCCGGACCGGTGGGCGCCGCAATCGGGACAGTTCTCCATCACGTGCTCCACCCGGTGGGTCGGTGTCATGCGCGGGCGAGCGAAGCCGTGGCGTCGCTGCTTGCGGGGCCCCGGCTGCGCTGGGGGCTTCCGGCCCGATTTCGCCTTGAGGCCGGGCATTCGGAGCGGGCCGCCCGGTTTCGCCTGGCCTTCCAGTTCGGCAATCCGCCGCTGCAACCGCTCAATCACCGCCTGTAACTCGGCGATGATGGCAATGAGGACAGCGCGGTCGACGGTGGTCAGGTCCACTTCAGTATCCATGCCCTGTATATGACATAACCACCGCCACCCGTGCCAGCGTTCGGCAACCCGCCTTCGGCCAATTCACCTCACCAAGTCTGAACTGTTACGGGGCCAGGTTTACCTTTGCTAATCCCTATCCCATTGGCGGGACGGCCACCCTCACCCCAGCACTCATCCACCATAGGTAATTCACCCTCACCCCAGCCCTCTCCCGTCAAGGGAGAGGGGGCCAGACTGTTACACGGAGTTTCGATTATGGCTCATCCCATTACGCCCGCCCAACTGGATGAAACGTTCAACGGCTCTGCTCCTTTTGCGCTGGTCGATGTGCGCGAACCGGGCGAGTACAACGCCAGCCATATCCCCAGCAGCAGCCTGATTCCCCGCCGGATGCTGGAGTTTGACCTGCCGGTTGCGGTGCCCCATCCATCATCCCTGACGGTGCTTTGCGACGACGATGGCCAGCGGGCGTCTCGAGCCGTGGAGACTGTGGAGGCAATGGGTTATTCCAACGTGGCCTGGCTGGACGGTGGCGTGAACCGCTGGATGAGCCTGGACTATCCCACCGAGTGGGGCGTGAACGTGCCCAGCAAGGATTTTGGTGAGAAGGTGGAGGTTGTGCATCACGTCCCAGAGATTGATGCTATCGAGCTGCGCGCCCGGATGGACCGGGGCGACAAGATGGTGATTCTGGACACCCGCACGCCGGAGGAATACCGGCGCTTTTGCATCCCCGGCGGCCAGAGTCTGCCGGGTGGCGAGCTGGCGCTCCGTATCACCGACGTTACCGCCGACCTCGACCCTGACACCACGGTGGTGATCAACTGTGCTGGCCGCACGCGGAGCATCATTGGCACTCGCGTTTTGCAGCGCATGGGTCTGGACCGTGAAATCGTGGGCCTGAAGAATGGCACGTCAGGTTGGGTGCTGGCCGGCTACGATCTGGAATCGGGCGCCGACCGGGACGAACTGCCGTCGGTTTCCTCCGCCGGACAGGCCGCGGCCGAAGCCTACGCTGACCGCTGCGCCGTTGAGGATGGCGTGCAGTATCTGGGCGTGGCGGGTTTGGAAAAATTGGCGGAGCGCAGCCGCACCGAGAGTGTCTATTTCATCGATGTCCGCACCGCCGGAGAATATGGCGAAGGACACATTCCCGGCTTTCGATGGTTCCCCGGCGGGCAGTGCGTGCAGCGCAGCGATGACGTGGCCGTCGTGAAGAACGCCCCCATCGTGTTTTGCTGCGACGGCAAGGCCAGGGCCATCCTCACCGGTTCCTGGTATCGGCAGCTCGGCTACGGCGAGGTGTACGCGCTGGACGGCGGCACGGCGGCCTGGACTGCCGCTGGCAAGTCGCTGGAATCGGGCAGCAACGTGGGCGCCAGGTTCGATGGCTCAATCGGTGGCGCTGGCGAACCCGGCCTGGTTACCGCCGCTCGCAACTCGGTGCCCGCCACCACACCGCACGAGATACAGGCCAACGCCCCGGATGCGATCCTGTTCGTCGATACCAGCCAGGATTTCTCGCGCGGCCATGTGCCCGGCGCCAGGTGGGTTCCTCGCGGTTGGCTGGAATGGCAGGTGTCCGAGCACGTGGCGTCCCGGGACGCCCGGGTAGTGGTGACCTGCGGCGATGGGCAGCAATCATTGCTGGCGGCGGCAACGCTGCGGTCAATGGGCTATTCCAACGTCTCGGCAATGACCGGCGGGATGGCGGCGTGGCGGTCAGCAGGATTGCCGTTGGAAACCGGTTTGTCCGGCGTGACGCGGACGCCGGCTGACGTGGTGTTCAGTGGCCCGGATCGCACCTATGCCGATATGCAGAACTACCTGCGTTGGGAAGAGCAGCTCGGCGATAAGTACGCTGCCGCCGACTGATTGCGGCGGCGGGTTCACCTGGACTCGTCGACCGGCACGATGTCGCTTTCTTCAGGGTTGGTGTCGATGCGCAGAGTTTGGACTATACGGTTGTAGGACGATTCGGTGTCGTGGGAGTCTGCCACGTGTCGGGTGGACGCATCTTCGGCGCGACGCCGGTCGTCAAAAATGTCGTACCAGCCGCATTCGGAACAATCAACTCGCCACTCGGTTCGGGCAGTGGGCACCTGCTCGGTAATCTCCACAATAATGTGCAGCGTAGTCATGGCGGGTCTCCTGGTACGACGTCGATTGGCAATGGAATTGGGCCGGGAACGATTGTTGCGGGTTTTGGCTCGCGGTGTCAAACGCCGGGTAGTGCATACAGGGCAATCGCGTTTTAGCTGCATAGGACTTTTAGCAGGTAGTCCTCCTTCCAGCCGGCCTGGAGGCGTTTCCCCTGGATGCCCACCTTCAGGCTCGTTTCGTTCTTGAGCAGATTGTGCGAAACCTGCCGCAGCGTGGCCATGTTCTGCGGAGCGTGGTCCTTGCGGATCCGGCAATGGTCTTCCCCGAAAGTCACGTCCAGGCTCCAGTGCAAGCAGTTCTCGATGCTCCAGTGAGTGCGCACCACCTTCAGCAGTCGCTCCGCCGGGGCATCCAGGCTGCTGATGTAGTACCGGGGCTGCACCGTGGTCCCTGCCGGCGTCTCCCGGCGGCCCACCACCTTGACCACCGAGCGCAGGCCGGGCCAGTCCTACCCGGTGCTCAGGTACTCCAGGCAAGATGGGTCGCTGATTGTCCAGCACTCCCGACGTTCTATCCTTCCGTGGTCTTTGTTCAGGGTGGTGGCGTAGTCATGGGGCACTCCCCCGAAGCCGAACTCCTCCGCTCCCTCGAACCGGTCCCGCACGTCTTCATACAGTTGACCTTGGTTCTCCTTCAGCGCCAGCACGTAGCCGGCTCCCCGGTCCAGAATCCCCTGGGCGATCTCCTGCTGGCAGCCCATGGCGTCGATGGTGACGATGCACCCCTTCAGTTCCAGCATTGGCAGCAACGGGGGGATCGCGGTGATTTCGTTGGACTTCTCCGCGGTCTTCACCTGCCCCAGGGTCAGCGTGTTGGCCGAGGCCCAGGCGCTGACCAGGTGGATGGCCCGCTTGCCCACATTGCGGTCGTGGGAACGCCGTACCGTCTTGCCGTCGATGGCCACCACTTCCCCGGGGATCAGGTCGGACACCGCCTGGGTCCAGGCCATGAAGCACTGCTGGAACTGCTCCGGGTCCAGCCGGGAGAAGACGTCGCCGAAGGTGTCGTGGGACGGGATGCCGTGGGGCAGTTCCAGGAAGGTCTGGAACCATTCCAGCTTGCTCTTGCCGAACAATTCGATGTAGACCCAGGAGTCGGCGCCGCAGATGACGGCGCAGATGGCAATGGCAATGATGTCCAGCAGCTGGTGCCGCTTGCACCGGTCGATCCTGGGGTCCTCCAACGTCCCGAAATAATCCATAATGGACGCGCCCTTCCCCTCTCTCATCACTCCTCCCCTCTCCCCTTCATATCACTGGACTCGCATGCCTGGCCAAGTCTACCAATCTATAACGCGATTGCCCTGGTAGTGCATACCAACTCGCCCCGGTCTCTGGAAGGAGACTGTTGCATAACCTGTCATTGCGAGGAGCGCCCGCTCATACCGAGCTCGTCGAGGGACGTGGCAATCTCGATGGGGTTGAGCGCATATCGGCCATTCCCACGATGCCCTCTTGGGTTCCGGCCCGCGCCGGAACGACGGTTGCGCGCAGGTCTCCTGGATGGGACGCGTGAGGGTGGAGCTTGAAAACGGCGACGAAATTGCCGCGCTCAAGCGTGCCCACTTTGTCATTGCGAGGAGCGCAGCATTAATCTGTCATTGCGAGGAGCGTAGCGACGTGGCAATCTCGATGGGGTTGAGCACATGTCGGCGAACCGCCGTTGCTACGACGACGGGATTGCCACGCTACGCTCGCAATGACAAACTTGGTACGCATTGGTACGCATGAGAAGGTTGACGAGATTGCCGCGTTGTTGCGCTACTGGCTATGATATTTACGTGGGTGCTTGCCCGCTTTGCGCTGGCGTGGCAAACTGACGAGGGCTGGTGGCGTGCCGCTGGCCAGGAACACATCAGGAGGCGACGACGCTATGACTACTCCACAAAACCCGTCGGAAACGCAAGCAAGTGATGCCGCACGGCCCGATTTTCTGCAAATAGATGGCGCTGGTTCTGATGGCGCTGCCGTGGAGACAGACAGCTGGAACGGTTGGCCCCACAAAAAAGTGGAACCGATCACGTTGCAGCGTCCCGACGGCAAGACGGAGCGTGTCCGCACGCCGGTTATGGAGTTGGAGGGCCTCATCACGCCTACCGAACTGCATTACGTGGTGCAGCATTTTGGCATCCCGGAGCCGGTTACCGCCGCCGACTGGTCGTTGTCGGTGGATGGCGAAGTCAAGAATCCGCTGACCCTGAACTACGCGGAGTTGCGCCGGTTCACCTCCCGTTCAGTGCGCACGGTAATGGAATGTTCCGGCAGCGACGCCACCTACTTCGAGTATTTCAAGGGTGAGGGCCCCCGTCCATCGCGCACCCAGGAACGGATGATCCTGTCGGGCAGCGAGTGGACTGGCGTGCCGCTGGCTGCGGTGTTGAACACTGCGGGACTCACGGGGCGGGCGACCCACGTCCGCGCCGAGGGTTGGGACGAAGGAGTGCCGGCCATCGCTGCCGAAGGCACGGAATCCTTCTTCTACGACAAGGGCCTGCCGATGCAAAAGGCGCTGCATCCCGATACGATCCTGGCCTATGCCCAGAACGGGCAGTTGCTGGAGCACCTGCACGGCGCGCCCATTCGACTGCTGGTGCCGGGTTGGTCGGGTAACTGGTCGGTGAAATGGTTGCGCCGCCTGCAGGTGATGGATCACGAACCGGATTGCTGGTACCACTACAACTTCTACTACTATGGCGAAGCTGCCGATGATCCGAACAAGGAACTGATTACCACCATCGGCGTCAAGTCGCTGGTGACGCGGCCTACCGACGACACGCGCACACTATCTGCCGGGCCCCACACGGTGCGCGGCTATGCCTGGAGCGGCAGCGGCGCGATTACGCAAGTAGAAGTCAGCGTGGACGGTGGCAAGACCTGGCAGCCGGCCCGTCTGGAAGAACCATCCGAGCGCTGGATGTGGCGGCGCTGGTCGTGGGTCTGGGATGCAAAACCGGGTGAGTACACGGTGATGTCCCGCGCCACCGACAGCGTGGGCAACGTGCAGTCCCGCGAGCCGCGCTACAACAATATGCGCAAGAATTTCAGCGCCGTCGTGGGCTACGATATTACCGTTGAGTAGCAAATAGCGCTTCGCAACGGTTCACGCGGTCGCCCTGGTAGAACCAGCAGCGAGGCCGGAGACAGAAAAATGACTACCATCGCTAGCATTTTGGAGCAGGCGCCCGTGGTTGCTGCGGAATGGGCCGAGGGGCTTGCCGACCGTCAACAGCGCACCAAGGGCGACCCTGCCGACTACGCTCGCCTCTTCGAAATTGGCGTGCCGCTGATGGCCGTGCCTACGGACCTCGGCGGTACTTGGGAGAGCATCGAACAGTCGGCGCGGCCCATCTGCTCGATGCTGCGCAAGCTGGCCACCGGCGACCCGTCCATCACGCTGGCCAGCGCCATGCACCATTTGGTGTTGGCCTCGTGGCGACTGCCCACCGTGCCAGAACCCTACACCGCCGGTTGGGTGAAGCAGCGCAATGAAGTGTTCGACAGCGTTCACAGCGGTTGCTGGTGGGGCACCATCGTCAGCGAGCCTGGTTCCGGTGGCGATACGGCCCGCACGTCCAGCGTCTGCGAACCCGACGGCGTTGGCGACTTTGGGTATCGCATCTCAGGACAGAAGCACTTCGGTAGCGGCTCGGGTTTGACATCGTTCATGACTACCCGTGCGCTGGCGGCCGGTGAAACGACGCCCGACCTGTTCTTCATGGAGGTGCGCAATCATTCCTGGGATGGCTCCACCGGCCTGAAACTCACCGCCGAGTGGCGCGGTCACGGGATGAAGTCGACCAACAGCCACGCCTTCGAGTTTTCGAGCTTCCCGGCCACCCGCGTCGCCTGGCCCAACCATCAGGCGGAATTGATGGGAGCCAACGGCGGCTTGGGCGCGGCGGCATTTCTGTCGGTGATTGTAGGCGTCGTGGACGCGGCAATGGACTACGTGCGCCCACGTATCAAGAATGGCCTGGCGTCGGATGCCGGGCTACGGGCGTACCAGCAGGTGGAATGGGCCCACGCAGAGCAGGAAGCCTGGCTCATCGGACAGGCGTGGGAAGGCGCAATTCGTTGCCTGGAGACCAACACCGGGCGTCGGGAGTTGCTGCTGGCCAAAGAGAGCGTCGCCCGCCTGTCTGACGACTGCCTGGGCCGGCTCTGCAAGCTTACTGGCGGCAGCGCCTACACGCGCTACTCGCCGCTGTCGGTGTGGTACGACGACGTGCGAGCGTTGGGTTACCTGCGACCGCCGTGGGCGCTGGCATGGGATCAGGTGTTCCAGCAGAGCCTGGCGGAGTAAGGGATCCTGTCCTGACCAGATTACCGGAGGCGAGAGAATGTCCCGCCGGCACGGTGGCTAGCAGTGGCAGCGCCTTCGCCCATTTGGTCCGGGCGCTGCTGTGGATCGCAGAACGTCCTTGCCGATGAGTTTGCCGCGTCGTCGCGCCTCCGGGGACCAGAGCGATGGATGCGACGTTCACGCGTACCCGCTTTAATCTGTCATTACGAGCGTCCTTCGACAGGCTCAGGACGAGCGGAAATCTCGATGGGGTTGAACACACGTCGGCGAACCGCCGTTGCTACGGCGACGAGATTGCCGCGCTACGCTCGCAATGACACAGGGGGGTGCGCTCGCAATGACACAGCGGGTGCGCATGAGCGATGGATGCTGGGCATGATGGACGCTGGGCATTATCGATGCTGGTCATGACAGACGTGCGTTCGAGAGTGCGCAAAGGCTGACAAAGCGTAGGGTCAGGAGTACAATATGGCTCCTAATGGTAGCGTACGCCAGACGCAACGTGGCCATGCTGACCTCGGTGGGAGCGATGGTGGTCACGATTTTGCTGATTATTTTCTTCGGCGCGTGGGCCGTGGCGGCCAGCAGTCAGGGCGACGTGGGTAATGCGCTGACTGGCGCCATAACCGGATTCTCAGGTACCGCGCCGCAACCGGGGTCGTCCGGGGCTTCGGACCCGGATGCGATTCCCAGGTTGGCATCGGCAAGCGCCGCCGCCGACACCTGGTGGGGCAAAGCGTTTCTGGTAGCATGCCCCCTCCACTAATTGAAGCCCAGGTAAGTGAAGCCCAGGGCAGCCTGATGGTATCAACGTCCTGACGATAGCAAAGCCCCGATGGTAGCAACGCTATGAAACAGCAGGCACATTAGGAGGTCACTCTAGATGGCCGCATCTTTTCGAGCCACCCGGCCCAGCGGTCGGATTCACTACGGCTGGATTATCATTGGAATCCTGGCCGTGGTTCAGATTTTTGGCCAATCGATTTCGATGTCGGCCGGAATCATGGTGCCGGAGCTCCGCATGCCGCTGGAGGAAGGCGGGCGTTTCGGATGGTCACCGGCGATAATTGGTATGGCATTGGCCGGTTACTATCTGGTGGGCTCGTTGACCTCCCCCTTCAGCGGCCGGTTGGGCGACACTCTGGGCGCGCGGAAGCTGCTGCTCGCGGGTGGCATACTGTTCGGCGTGTCCATGGTGCTGATTGGGTACATCACCCATGTTTGGCAGTTCTTCCTGGTGTACAGCGTGATGCTGGCCCTGACCTCGTCAATCTCGATGGTCCCGTTGATGGCAGCGGTGAATCCGTGGTTCAAGAAACGGCTGGGTTTAGGCATCGGCGTGATGTGGGCGGCCGGCGGCGTGGGGGCAGCTCTGCTGGCTCCCGTTTATTCGGTGCTGCTCGAGCAATTTGGCTGGACGACAACCTTTGTCGCGATTGGTCTGGTGGGCGGGGGCTTGATTCTGGGCCTGCTGCCATTCTTCCGCAATCAGCCGGCCGAGAAGGGGATCCTGGCCTACGGCGCAACGAACGATGACCCGCCGCCGGTGAGATTCAACGCCGACGCCGCCAAGCTGCGGTTGCAGGTGTTCCAGCGGCAAATGAAGCACACCCGTGCGTTCTGGAACTTGCCCGTTATTCATGGCATGGGTTGCGCCGGCCACGGCATAGTCCTGATCTTTGTGGTCGACTATGCGGTGAGCCAGAACATCGACTTTACCAAGGGCGCGATAATCCTGACGCTGATTAACGTATTCAGCATTGCCGGGCGATTCGGAGTGCCCATCATCACCGAACGGATCGGCGGCAAACTCATCATGGCTACCGCCCTGGGCATTCAGGCGGGCGCCGTGGCGATACTCCTGTTTGCCGGAGATTTATGGGCCTTCTACCTCTTTGCGTGTGTCTTTGGGATCGGGTTCGGCGGCGAGATGTCGGCGTATCCGGTGGTAAACCGCCAGTACTTTGGCACCGGGCCGGTTGCCACCGTCTACGGGTTCCAAATCTCCGGGGCGATGATGGGCCACTTCATCTCGACGCTGGTGGCGGGCATCATAATCCAGTTCCTCGGATACATGCCGGCGTTCATCCTGTCTATGGCCTTCAGCAGCCTTGGGGTTGTCGTCATAATGACGCTGGAGACGACCAAGCGGCAACTCATACCCAATTGGGAGGATCAATTGCCGCCCGAAGCTCGTACCGCGGTGGCTCCCATGGTGGTCCCGCCGGCGGCTGCCGCGGCTGGCATGGCCTTCGGTAACGTGGGCGGCGACGGGGACGATTAGCCAACCCGATGGATTTGCAGTCTGGATTTGCAGGAAGGCAGTCCCCGGAATGAACGACGAGGCATGAACACCGGGGAATGAACACCGAGGCATGAACACCGAGGTTGCCTTCCTGTGCGACTCTGCCCTGGAGGATAGGGGCAAGCTGCACGCCCTGGGCATTGGTATCGACAGCCTGAGCGGCAACGCGCTGCCGATGACCCATCCCCGGTTCGTGGTGGTGTGCATCGTGCGGCATTCCACGATGGAGGCCGGCGAACGGCGCTAGGACATTCGACTGCTGGACCCAGACGCTCAGGACACTATTCCATCCGTGCAGCGCACCATCACCTTCGCCAATCCGTTGGGCGTGGTGGACTCGCGGGCGCGCATAATCGTTGAGGTCAACGGCGTAACCTTCCAAAAGGCCGGTCCCCACGCCTTCCACGACGCCATTGACGGTAACGAGATGGCACGGCTGCCCATCAACGTCCACGCCCGCGCCTGACGGCAGGTGTGCCGTGCCAGAGTCTGATCACCCCAACCCGGCGCACGCTAAGCCTGCAATCCTGCTCGCCAGCGGCAACGCCGACAAGCAGCGAATGCTGCGCTGGCTGCTCGATGGTCTGGATGTGCCGGCGTTCACCCCGGCAGAGTTGGGCGTCAGCGCCGATCCCGACGAATCGGGCGACACCCACGAGGCCATCGCGCGTAGCAAGGCCGCCGAATGGTCCCGGGTGGCCGGGATGCCGGCCATCGCCAGCGACGGCGGTTTGCTGGTGCCGGCGCTGGGGGCCAACTGGGAGAGCCGGTACACGCGCCGATTCGCCGGGCCGGCCGCCAACGATGCCGAACGTCAGCGCCGCCTGCTGGAACTGCTGCGCCCATACGCCGGGAATGATCGCCAGGCCGCCTTCGTGGAGGCGCTCGCCATTGCCGACGGCGGGCAAACGATTGCGTCCTGGGTGGTAAGCGGGGCAACCGGCGCCATCGTGGACACGCTGCCGGAGCCGACGGAAACGCAGGACGAGGGTTTTTGGGTCTTTCCCCTTTGGTACTTCGCCGAGTACGGGCGCACCTACGATTGCCTGACTGATGCCGAGCGCGCTGCCCTGGGTGATCATTGGGATGCCCTGCGCGGGTTGGTGCAGGCGTTTGCCGCCGGCTGGCTTTCCTGACAGCGGACAGCCTGCGAATCGGCTACAATGGGACTGTTGCCCGAATCCTGAAACCGGAGCTGCCCTTTGACGACGCCTCAAACTGACGCCAACATCCCAGACCCGACCCCGGCGGTTCCCGGCGCGGTTCCGACGGCACCCGACTCGGTTGAGGATGTGCAAAACCTGCTCCGCGACCAGGCGTACATCACCGACCGGGGGTTGGCTATTACCATTTTCCTGGCGCTGAAGTTGCAGCGTCCGCTGTTTCTGGAAGGCGAGGCCGGCGTGGGCAAGACCGAAATTGCGCGCGCGCTGGCAACCGGGCTCCAAACCGACCTGATCCGCCTGCAATGCTACGAGGGTCTGGACGTGAACCACGCGGTGTACGAGTGGAACCACACGCGTCAGTTGCTGGAAATCCGTCTCATGGAAGCCCACCGCGCCCCGGAATCCCAACGCGGCGACCAATCAGCCGCCACTGATGCGGCGGTTGATTTGTTCAGCCCGCGATTTCTCATCAAAAGGCCCCTGCTGGAAGCCATCGACGAGGGTCGCGACCGACCGCCGGTTTTGCTGATTGACGAGCTTGACCGCGCCGACGAAGAGTTTGAGGGTTTCCTCCTCGAACTGCTGGCCGACTATCAGATCACTATCCCCGAGCTGGGCACGTTCCATGCCGCCTACCCGCCCATCGTCGTCATCACGTCCAACCGCACGCGCGAGGTTCACGACGCCCTGAAACGGCGGTGCCTCTACTACTGGGTTGACTACCCCGACCACCAGAAAGAGCTGCAAATCGTTACGGCCCGCCTGCCGGAAGCGCCGCGTCAGCTGGCCCAACAGGTTACGTCGTTCATCCAGGAGTTGCGGGAGACCGAGCTGTACAAAATCCCCGGCGTTTCGGAAACGCTGGACTGGACGTCGGCGTTGATGGCCCTGAATATGCGTGAGCTGGAACCCGAAGTTATCGACGATACCCTGGGCATCATGCTGAAGTATCAGGATGACATCGAGGCGGTGCGCGGCGAGCCGGTGCGGGCGTTGCTGGAACGCTCCAAAAACCGGGGACCACGCCGTGGCGGACGGAGGGGCTAACGATCAGTTGGCCGGGAAATCGGAGGCAACGCATGGTTACAGGTGAAAAACCCCGGCACGTCGTTGTTATCGGGGCCGGCATTGTGGGAGTCTCCATCGCCTGGCGTGTGGCCGCCCGTGGCGCGCGGGTTACCATCGTCGACAAGGCTGCGCCGGGGAGCGGTGCATCCAGCCACAGCTTCGCCTGGATTAACGCCGGCGCCAAGCAGCCGATTGGCTACCATAACCTGAACCGGCGTTCGCTGGAAATGTGGCCCCGTTTTGCGGCTGCCATCGCCGACCGCGCCGACCCGGAGAACGTTGGGCTGCGCTGGGGAGGCAAGGTTTCGTGGGAATCCGACCAGTCTGCCGCCGAAGTTCTGAAGGCGCGAGTCGGTCAGCTTCAGTCATGGGGCTACCCCAGCAGGTTGATTACGGCCGGCGAGTTGGCGCGACTGGAACCGGCGCTGGATGTTGGCCCGGTGGCCGCTGCCGAATATAGCGAAAACGAAGGGCAGGTTGAGCCGCAGTTGGTGGTGGACGCCTGCCTGCGTCGATTGCGAGATCTGGATTGTCAAATCTATACCGACACCCAGATTAGCGGTTTGGAACAGGATGCCGGCGGGCGTATCAGGACGGTTGGCACCACGCGAGGGATAGCGGAGCCGGACGTGGTGGTGCTGGCCGCGGGCGCCGGCACAACAGAGTTGGCCGCGCTTGCCGGCGTGAATGTACCTCAGGCGGAGAGTCCCGGTGTGGTCATCCGGACGAAACCCGTGCCACCGCTGCTGTACAACGTGCCCGTCGTGTACGCCCCGCCGCTGGGAGACGGCCGGCGGGAGATTCACCTGCGACAGTGCGCCGACGGCCGGCTGATGATCGGCGAAGGCGACCAGGAAAGTCTGGCCGAAGACGACACCCAAGCCCATGCCGACGACCTGCTGAAAAGAGCCGGCCACTATCTGCCGGGCCTGACCGGAGCGGAAGCCGTCCCCGTACCGGTGGGCTGGCGTCCCATGCCTCTGGACGGCTATCCGGTGATGGGTTTCGCCGCCGCTGCTCCCAATCTGTACGTTGCTCTAACCCACAGCGGCGTTACGCTGGCCCCAGCATTGAGTCAACTCGCCGCGCAGGAAATTTGCGACGGCGTGTCGGCCGATGCAGTGCTGGCGCCGTACCGTCCGGACCGGTTCGCCGGGATGACGGCGGAGCGGGCGGCAGAACTGGCGCACCCCCGGGCCGGACACCGGTAGTCGGCTCCAAATCCATTCGATTTGCGAACCTCTGGATGCCGAACCCACGGTCGATGAACCCACGTCCGGTGATTCCAGAGTCCGGTGATTCCAGAGTAATGACGGTACGATTGTTATTGCCGGCATAGGGCGGCAATCTCATCCCGATGGATAGTCCACTGCCTGACGGTTCTCCGTCCACTTCCGCCCGTGCGTGGGCGTTGCTGCTGCAGAATCGCCTGCACTACAGCTCGGTGGTGCTGTCGTCCTTCGCCTTCGGGTTGTTCTTGCCCTTCTTGCGTGAGGATTTGCAGCTGACTTACCTGCAAATTGGGCTGCTCCAGGGCGTTTGGTGGATCACGTCAGCCGCCGCGCTGGTGCCGATGAGCGTGGTATTGGGCAAATTGAACCCGAACTGGCGGGTCGCCGGAATCCTGCTGCTGATTACACCTTTTGTGATGGCTCAGGGTTTGGCCACCGGGTTTTGGACACTGCTGATTGCCCGCTTCTGCACGGTGCTAACCTATGCGGCGCTGGCCCCGGTGCGACCATTGCTGCTGAAATACTGGGCCGCCCCGCGGGATTACTCACGCGTAACCGCGGCCGGATTGTCGACCCACTCCACGCTGATGGCGGCTGTGATTACCTTCAGCCCGCTAATCATCATCGGGCTGGGCAGCTGGCGCCTGGCGTATTTTGTTCAGGGGGGATTGATGGCGTTGCATTTGCTGGTCTGGTCGATGCTGGCGCTGGCCAGGCCTTCGACTCCGGTGAGCCAGGCAGCGGTTGCAGCGTCGCCACTCCCGTCGGTCAACGGCGGCTCGGCTCCCGTCCGGGCGCTGCTAACCTACCCGCACGCTTGGTTGCTGGGCGTGGTGATGCTCTGCCTGTCCGCATCGTGGACGACGGTGCTTACGTTTCTGCCGACGATTCTGGAGGAAGAGCGGGGCATCGCGATTTCGTCAGGCGGGATCCTGTTCGGATTCCTCTACTACGCCCTGATTCCGGGTGGATTCTTCGGCAGCAAAGTCTTCAAGAATATTACCAACCGGCGGATGATGGTGCTGCTGCCGGCGATGGGCAACACCGTGTTCACCTTCGCGGCGTTGCTCGCCGGCAACACGGTGATGGCCGCCCTCGCGCTAACCGGTCTGGGGTTGGTGTGGGTGTTCGTATCCGCAATGGAAGTGCTGCCCTTCGTGTTCAACAACATCAACGAGCGTGAGGTGTCGGTGCTGGCCGCACTGGTGCTGACGCTCGGGGCGGTTGGGTTTGGAGCCGGGCCGGTGCTCGCTGGTTTGGTGGCACAAATAACGGGCTCGTTGCTGACCGGCGTGTTCAGCGTGGCGGCGCTAACGGGTTTGGCAATTGTCGCGGCGGCGTTCTTCCCCCGATTCCCGGGCGCAGTTGCCCTGCGTTCCCGTACCTCGATGTCCGTTGCGTCATAGTCCCTTGTTGGGGTGTGATACCATCAGACTCCACCGGAAGACCGCACCGGCAGACCGCAACATCAGACCCTACGGGAAGACCGCGCCGGGATTACTCGACTGCATGACCAGCAACGTAAACCTGCACACCGCGCCGGCAGATGCTGGCGACTCGGCGATTTTGCCCAACCTGCTGATGTTCGGTGAGGTGCTGCGTCGGATGGGTCTGGATTTCGGCACGGCCAATATGCTGGATCTGGTGCGCGCCACCGAGCACGTGCCCATCGGCGGCAATCGTAACGATTTCCGGCTGGCGGCGCGGGCGCTGCTGGTGCATCGGCGCAGTGACTTGCCCCTTTTTGACGAGGCGTTTCAGGTGTTCTGGCGGCGGCAGGCTCACGGAGCCAGCATGCGCGACCTGCGGTCGATGGGAGAGGAACGTCGCTACCGCACACCCCGGGTAACGCCGCACCGCGAGGATACGTCCGACGGGCCGCCGTCCGATGACCTCAACCCCGACGATGCCGGTGACCGTCAGCCGGTGGTGGATTTGCAGCGGTCGTTCAGTGCCCGGGAGGTACTGCGCCAGCGGGATTTCGCCGACTACACCCCGCTGGAAGTGGCGGCGGCCCGTTCCATGATGGCGGATCTGGCCTGGGATTTGGGCAACCGCCGCACCCGCCGTCTTGCCTGGGGCGATGGCGCAGACGTCGACCTGCGCCGCACCATGCGCCGGAGCCTGGCCTACGGTGGCGAGATGCTCGACATCGCCTACCGCCGGCGCAAGGCAAAGCCGCGTCCGCTGGTGATCGTGTGCGATGTGAGTGGTTCGATGGAGCGGTACACGCGGATGCTCCTGCACTTTGTCCATACCGTGGCGGTCGGCGGTCAGCAGGTGGAGGCGTTTCTTTTTGCCACCCGTCTCACCCGCATCACGCGGCACCTGGGGCACCGCGGCGTCGACGATGCCGTGGCGGAGGTCGCGCACTCGGTGCCCGACTGGGCCGGCGGCACCCGAATCGGCGAGGCGGTAAAAGCGTTCAACTACCAGTGGGCGCGGCGGGTGCTGCGTGGCGGGGCGGTGGTGATGGTGATTTCAGACGGGTGGGATCGCGGCGACGCGCAATTGCTATCGCGGGAGATGGCACGGTTGCAACGGAGCTGCCACCGGCTCATCTGGCTGAATCCGCTGCTGGGTTCACCCAATTACCAGCCACTGACTCGCGGGATGCAGGCCGCCATGCCGTACATCGACGATTTCCTGCCGGCTCACAACCTGCACAGCCTGCAAGAGCTGGCGCGCCACCTGAATCAACTGGGCGCCAGGCGTCCACCGACGCGCAGCAAACGTCCAGCAACGGCAGAAGCAGCAGACCAAACTGTTACCGACACGACCCACGATGGCAGCGCGTCGGCCAGCGTCCGGCGGCGGCTGAACCCGGCTTTGGCGCCCACTTTCCAACACCCGCTGTGGGGTCACCCCAACGTGCCGGGCGGGTGATGCCGGCGGCGAGTAGACGGTAAACGGTGGTTGCGGTCAGTACTCGAAGCCGGTTTCGGCGGCCCAGGCCTGCACGCCGCGACGGAAGGCCAGCGCGCCCATCGGAGCGATTACGGTCTGCATTGCCTCCAGGATTTCGCGAGGTGTGGCTCCTTCCTGGAGCGCCACCTTCATGTGGGCCTGAATCTGCTCCTGGTCGGCGCGCAACGCCACCTCCACGCAGATTTGCAGCAACTCTTTCGTCTTGCGATCCAGCAACCGTTGGCCGGTGTAGGTCGCTTCGATAAACTCGCCGTACTTCTGGGTCCACTCCGGGTCGGCAAGGGCGTTGATGCGGTGCATTTCCAGCGTGTAGCCGCGAGTCTGGGCGGCCTCTTCAATCAAGCGTTGGGCATCAATGTTGTCGGGCATGGGATCACGTCCTTTGGCAGTTTGGGTGTGATTGAATCGCGTAATGCTTGGCTATTTCCCCTCACCCCAACCCTCTCCCACCGGGGGAGAGGGAGCAAGCCTCCGAGGCTGGAGTCAGCGTGTCGAGTTGAACGCAGGGATTACTGCAAGTGTTTTAGAGATCGTAGTGGGTTCGGGCGGCGGCCTGCAACGGGTCATCCTGCTGGAACAGGTCGGGGTGCTTGCCGCGGGCCAGCGCCAGATGGTAGGTGAAGAGCTGCAGCGGAGCCACGGTGATGATGGGCATCAGGTCGGCTGGACTGTCGGGCAGCGGGAAGATACGAGCGCCGGTGGCTGCTACATCAGCGCTGCCTTCGCTCATCAGGGCCCAGACCGGCGTGCCCAGTTCCCGAGCGGCCAAGGCCAGGTTCAGGGTGCGGCCACGGTCGTCGCCTGGCGGTGCGATCAGGGTCAACAGGCAGTCGGAATCCAGCGAGCAGAACGGGCCGTGGAGCAGCTGCTCGGTCTGGAACCCCTCGCAGTCGGCCCGGCTGGTTTCCTTGATTTTGAGGGCCACTTCGTAAGCATTGGCACGATTGGCGCCCCAGCCAGCGGAGATGAAACGCCGCCGAGTGTGGTGCTCAACTGCTACGCTCCTGATGTCATTCTCCGCGGCCAGCGCCCGGGACATCAGGCTCGGCAAGGCGGCCAATCCGTGGGAAGACTCGGCCGATGCCATGCCCTGATTCAGCATCGCAACGACGGTCAATGCGGTGGTGTAGCTGATGGTAAACGCCGAGGAAATCTCCGGCGACACGGTATGAATCAGCCGGTCGGCAGCGTGGATGCGCGGGCCGGGAGCGGTTGAAGTGATGGCAACCGTGTAGGCTCCGGTGGACACGGCATAATCCAGCGCGTCGTAGGACGACCGCTTGGTTCCCCGGTGGCTCAGAACCACCACTGCGTCGTCAGCCGAAACCTGGGGTGGCGCGGTGCAGAACTCGAAGGAATTGCAGGCAAAGGTTTCTGGGCCGGCGTTCATCATCATCTGACCGGCCAGCGCAGCGTGCCACGACGTGCCGATGCCCACCAGATAGATGCGTCGACGCGTGGCAAGTGTCGCGGCCACCTCTGCGCAAACGTCCCGCTGGCTGTCCAGCACAGAGGCGATGGCGTCGGGCTGCGCCACGATGGCGTCGTACATGTAGTAGGGATGGGCAGAGCGCGGTGTGGGGGTGGTCATGTCGATGTTCGTTCCATAACTGTGACTTGGTACGGTCTATTTGGGTTCCAGATTTCCGACACTGTTAGAATGATAGCAGGACCGTCGTATCATGGCACGGATTACACTTGCCCTAGAGGTCTGGCCGGAAAGCCATTGGCCGGGTTTTGCACTACGCCAAGCAGACGTATTACAGTCGTATACGGCGTGATAGTGTATGCAATACGTTTCAAGACCCCATCATTACATCGGTAATCGACGCCAAGAAAATAACAGCTTGGGGAGAATCGGGGTTTCCGGCCAGATTTCTAGAGTTTATCAACAAAGCCGCTCGAGGCTCCCAACCGACGTAATAGGGAAGTAAGATGTCAATAGATTATTCGCGAATCATCTCTGTGGAACCGGGAAAACGCGGTGGGAAACCGTGCATTCGTGGGATGCGAATCGCCGTGTCAGATGTTTTGGATTATCTGGCGTCTGGCATGACGGAGGATGAAATTCTTGCGGATTTCCCGTATCTCACACGTGAAGACATCAGGGCTTGTTTGGCGTTTGCCGCTGACCGGGAACACCGTCTGTTGTTTATTCCGACAAAATTAGGTTGTTGTTCGACCAGAACTCGTCGCCTCGCCTGGTGAGCCGGTTACGGGCAATATATCCAAACTCTGCCCATGTTTCCGACCGCGAGATGGGTGTTACAGGTGATCACGACATTTGGGAATTCGCGAAGAACCACGGGTTCGTGATGGTATCTAAAGATGCCGATTTTTTGGACTTAAGTGCGACCTTGGGACACCCACCCAAGGTAATCGCAATTCGAAGGGGAAACTGCAGTACATCAGAAGTTGAAGCCATCTTGCGATTCCACTATGAAGATATTCTGGGATTCTACCGCGACCATGACTCTGGGATACTGGTGATGTACTGATTCTATGCGTCGTCCACGCTGGGCGCCGGCAACTGCTGTGTTATGATTGCGCTACTAATGGCGGAGGCTATATTACCTTCGCGCATACCCTTTTACGATATGTACAGGAGGCTTGATTATGCCGTTCGGAGGCAATGACTGGCTCGCGCTCCAAATCGAAGCGACGCTGGAGCCCGAGATTCCCATTTGCGACCCGCACCATCATTTTTGGGACTTTCGCACCGAGCGAATCCCCTACCAGCGATACCTCCTCCACGAGCTGGCCGACGACATCAACAGCGGCCACAACGTAACTTCCACGGTGTTTGTCGAGGCACGGTCGATGTACCGCAGCACGGGCCCTGAAGAAATGCGCTCGGTGGGTGAGGTCGAATTTGTGCAGGGTTTGGCAGCGGCATCGGCCAATGGACTCTACGGGCCAGGTCGCGCCGCCGCATCCATTGTCGGACACGCCAATCTGCACCTGGGCGATGGCGTCAAGCCGGTTCTGGAGGCGTTACAGGCGGCCAGTCCCAACCGGTTCCGGGGCATCAGGCACTCGGTTACCTGGGACCCTCATCCCGAGATCGAAAATACCGCCGCCCACAACCAGCAGGGGCAACTGGCCAGCGATAACTTCCGCGCCGGCGCCCGCGTCCTGGCCAGCATGGGCCTCTCCCTGGAAGGCTGGATGTACTTCCCCCAAATGCCGGAACTGGCCGACTTTGCCAGGGCAGTACCAGACTTGACCATAATTCTGAACCACATCGGCGGGCTGCTGCGGGTGGGGCCCTACGCCAACAACGATGAAGAGGTGCTGGACACTTGGCGCAAGGGCATTGCCGCCGCCGCGTCCGCGCCCAACGTGGTTATCAAGCTGGGCGGCATCGGGATGCCCCGCACCGGGTTCGACTGGCACGAGCGTGCAGCGCCGGCGAGTTCCGAGGAACTGGTAGAGGGCATGGCTCCCTTCATGAGCTACTGCATCGAGCAGTTCGGGCCGGATCGCTGCATGTTCGAGAGCAACTTCCCGGTGGACAAGGTTTCCTACTCCTACAACGTGATGTACAACGCGTTCAAGCGGCTGTCCAAAGGCTACTCCGCAACCGAGCGGGCGGCCATGTTCCACGACACCGCCGTGCGCGTGTACCGCGTGGACGAGAGCTAGCCGGCGTCGAACCCGGCACCGTACCCGCGGGATTGAACCAAGGAGTCAGGCAAGGAGGCAGGAGTATGGCGGCACCAATCAATTACTGGCTGGCTCAGACCGTGGAGCCTACCCTGGAACCCGATTTGCCCATCTGCGACCCGCACCACCACTTTTGGGACCAGCGCGCCGACCGGGTTGAACCGCGTTATATGCTGGACGAGTTGATGGCGGATACGGGCAGCGGCCACAACGTGGTTTCCACGGTGTTTGTGGAGGCCAGGTCGATGTACCGCGATGGCGCATCCGACGAGATGCGTCCGGTTGGCGAAGTGGAGTTTGTGCAGGGTATCGCTGCCCAGAGCGCCAGCGGAATCTACGGCGGCACTCGGGCGGCTCACGGCATCGTCGGTCACGCCAACCTGCACCTGGGCAGCGGTGTGCGTCCGGTGCTGGAGGCTTTGCGGGCCGCGTCTCCCAACCGTTTCAGCGGGATCCGCCACGGCGTGAGCTGGGACCCGCATCCGGAGGTAACCAACCCCGGCGCGTATCCCTTCCCCAATCAGTTGGCCAGCGAGGATTACCGGGCTGGCGCCAAGGTGCTGGCCGAGATGAACCTGTCCCTGGACTTGTCGTGCCTGCACCCGCAACTGACCGAAGTGGCCGATTTCGCCAGGGCTGTGCCCGACCTGACCATTGTGCTGAACCACGTGGGCGGGCTGATGCGCACCGGCCCATACGCCGCCAACCCGGAAGAGACGATGGCCAACTGGCGCAGCGGGATTGCTTCTGCGGCGTCTGCCCCCAACGTGGTGCTCAAGCTGGGCGGCGTCGGAATGCCGAGGACGGGTTTCGACTGGCACGAACGGCCGATTCCGGTTGGCTCGGAAGAAATGGCGGCGGCCATCGACCCGATAATGCGCTACTGCATCGAGCAGTTTGGTCCCAGCCGTTGTATGTTCGAGAGCAACTTTCCGGTGGACAAGGAGTCGTTCTCGTACCACGTGATGTGGAACGCCTTCAAGCGGATGTCGGCTGATTTTTCGGCCAGCGAACGGGCGGATATGTTCCATGGATGCGCGGCGCGGGCTTACCGGCTGGGGTAGCCTGGTTGCCCGGTTCTCATCCTTACCCCGGCCCTTTCCCATTGAGATAGAGGGGAAAGAGGAGGCGGCCCTCACCCTAACCCTCTCCCAGGGGGAGAGGGGACCGGGAGGTTGATGGTAACGGCGTCGATGGCCCCCAACACTCGACGAGCGGCTTTGGGGTGAGGGCCTTGATGAATTTATCGGAACGTGAGCAGGCGATATTCCCGGCGCGGGCTGGCGATATCGGTCTCATCAGGAGTTTGGGTTTGGCAATGGATCCGCGAAACTTCCCGCCGGATTTTTTCCAGCGGGAGGACGATAGCAATGACGCCGAGTTTTACACGATGCCGCGGCTCGTTGTCCATATTGACGACGGAGCCATCGATGCGGTTGGCAAGCTGTTTCAGCGGTTGATTCCCGAGCAGGCCGAAGTGCTGGACCTGATGAGCAGCTGGCGCACGCACTGGCCTGAATCTCATCCGCACCGTCGCAGTGTCGGGTTGGGTATGAACGCCGTCGAAATGGCCGACAACCCGCAGCTGGCCGAGTACGTGGTGCAGGACATCAACGCCGACCCGTCATTGCCCTTCGACGATGAGTCATTTGATGCGGTGGTGATCACCGTGTCGGTGCAGTATCTGACGCGACCGCTGGATGTATTTTCCGAAGTATCGCGCATCCTGAGGCCCGGCGGTGTATTCGTGGTGTCCTTCTCCAACCGCTGCTTTCCCACCAAAGCGGTGCGGGTTTGGCGCGGCACCAGCGACGAAGACCATATCGAATTGGTGGCATCCTATATGCACCACGCCGGCGGACTCAACGGCGTGCGCGGCGGCTTGTCCAACGCCGACGATTCGCCTCCGTCAGATCCCCTGTTTGCCGTGTTCTCGTACAAGGAACTGGAGCCGGCGATGCGAGAGACTGGCGTGTAGTAAACTGTTGCAAAGGTCTCTCGCCAATGATCACATTTGAAGGGGTTTTAAATTGAGCGGCGTGTTCGTGTATTGGGATAACTCCAACATCTACCACGAAGCGCAGCGCATTGCTGAAGAACGCGAAGGAACGCCGGGGGCTCGGTACCTCGTGCGCATCAAGTTCGACGGCCTCCTGAATTTGGCGCTGGCGGGACGTCCGTTGGAAAAAACGGTAGCAGCCGGGTCTGTGCCTCCCGAGATGCGGTCGCTATGGAACAGGCTTGAAAATCAGGGCATAGAAGTGCGGCTATTTGACCGCGGTGAAACTACCCGTGGCGAACAGGATATGCCCGACCGTATTCTGCAACTGAGAATGCTAGAGGATGCCCTTGATTACAACGGCGACCCGGGAACTGTCGTGCTATTAACCGGCGATGGAGCCGGCTACGTTGAAGGGCAAGGGTTTCACAGCACCCTCCAAAGGATGCATAACCGTTCCTGGAAGGTAGAGGTGTTATCGTGGGCTCATTCCTGTAATCGTGGAATACGCCTATGGGCTGAGGAAAATGGCATCTTCGTTCCGCTGGCCGATCACTATGATGCGATTACGTTCCGGGAACCGTCCAGGATTGGGCATGAGTTCGCTCCCGAGCGCCCTGCTTCGGACTTGGATCTGACGCATCGCCAGATGGCATAGCCTGTTGTAATCGGCATCAGTCGGCCACCTCGAGAATCATCTCCACTTCGACGGGAGCGCCGCGGGGAGGGCAGCCATCCCCACTGCGGAGCGGGCGTGCTTGCCGGCGTCGCCGTACAGTTCCACCAGCAGGTCGGATGCGCCATTGCCCACCAATGCCTGCTGCTCGAAGGCCGGGTCGCTGTTCACCATCACCAGTAGTTTGACCACCCGCTGCACCTTGTCCAGGTCGCCGATGATGCTTTTGGCGGCGGAAAGGCAGTTCACCGCGCTCTGACGCGCAGCGGCGGCGCCCTCTTCCACGCTGACCTCGCGACCCAACTTGCCCGGGTTGACCATGGCGCCATCGGGGAGGCGGGGCAGGTTGCCGGACACGAAGACCAGGTTTCCGGTGCGTACCGCTGGCACGAAGTTGCCGATGGACGGGTTGGGTTCGATGACGGTAAGGCCCATTTCGGCAAGCTTGCGTTCGACTTCCATCGTGTATGTTCTCCTGTGGGTTGGCCCGTGGTCAAGATATCGGGGCGTAGGCGACGCTACGGCGACCGAAGGTGAAAATCTATGCCCAGCGTGCCTAGATCGGCGGCAATGGTCGATAGCGATTGACGATGGGGAGTCGGCGGTCTTTGCCGAATGCCCGAGGTGTAATCTTGACGCCCGGTGGAGCCTGCCGCCGTTTGTACTCGTTGCGGTCGACCGCGTTCATCACCTGCCGCACCCACTCGGGATGGTGGCCCATCTCAACCATGTCGGCGTAACCAAAGTCGTCTTCGACGTAGGCTTTGATGATGGGATCGAGCTGCTCGTAGGGTGGCAACGTGTCCTGGTCGGTCTGGTCGGGACGCAGTTCGGCGCTGGGCGGTTTGGCCAGCGTGGCCAATGGAATGAGCGGCTTGCCGTTGGGGGTGCGGTCGTTGCGCCAGCGGCAAAGGTTATACACCAGCGTCTTGGGCACATCCTTGAGCACTGCGAAACCGCCGGCCATATCTCCGTAGAGCGTGGCATAGCCCATGGCCATTTCGCTCTTGTTGCCGGTGGTGAGAACGAGCCAGCCGAACTTGTTCGACAGGGACATCAGCACGTTACCGCGGATGCGGGCCTGCACGTTCTCCTCGGCCACGTTGGGGTCGGTGCCGGCGAACTGTTCGGCCAGCATTTCGGTAAAGGCGAGGTGCGCCGGCTCGATCGGCACGCGCCACAGCTTGATGCACAGGTTGTCAGCCAGCTCCTGAGAGTCAGCGATGCTGCCTTCGGATGAATAGCGCGACGGCATCGTAACGCCGACCACGTTGCCGGCTCCCAGGGCGTCCATCGCCACGGTGGCGGTCAGCGCGGAGTCGATGCCGCCCGAGAGGCCAATCAGTGCGCGCCGGAACCCCGATTTACGCACGTAATCCCGGGTGCCCACCACCAGCGCCTGGTAAACCTCCTCGGTTTCGTCCAGGTTGGGATACAACGGTGAATTGACGGTGCTTTGCCGGGTGGAAAAGTGGTGGCCGGATATTGGCGTCAGTTGCGCTCGCCCCACCTCGCTGAGGATGTTGGGGTTTTCCTTGCGTTGCCGTGGGTCGCGCAAGCGCTGGCGGAACACCGACTCCACGTCCAGGTCGGCGATGATGAGGCGATCTTCAAATGATGGCCCCCGCGACACGACGGTACCATCAGGCGCGCACACGATGCTGGCCCCGTCGAACACCAGCTCGTCCTGGCCGCCGACCGTGTTGAGGTAGGCTACGAAGACGCCGTTGTCGGCGGCGCGGGTGGCAATCATGCGCTCCCGCTGGCTGGCTTTGCCGGCGTGGAACGGGGAGGCATTGATGTTGACAATCACCTCGGCGCCAGCGTCGCGCTGCACGGCGATGGGGCCCACCGGATACCAGATGTCCTCGCAGATATTGACTCCCACCGGCGTCCCGTTGATTACGTACACCGGGCACACGTCGCCCCGACGGAAGTAGCGGTCTTCGTCGAACACGCCGTAGTTGGGCAGGTACATCTTGCGATACCAGTCCACCATGCGGCAGTCGTCGATGATGGCGGCGGCGTTGGCAATGTCGTTGCCCACCTCCACACAACCCACCACGGCGGAGATGCCGCGGGTGGCGGCGGCAATGCGCTCGACGGCAGCGGTGTTGTCGGCCAGGAACGATGGCTTGAACAGCAAATCCTCGGGCGGATAGCCCGTTACCGCCAGCTCGGGAAACGCCACCAGGTCAGCGTGTGCGGCCCGTGCCTCGCCAATCAACTCGATGATGCGAGTAGTATTGCCGGGGATGTCGCCCACGGTGGGGTTGAACTGGGCCAGGGCCAACCGAAAGTTGCGTTGCATCGGGTTATTATAACGCAGCCGAGTTAGACGTTCCCTCCGTGGCCGCCGTACCTTGGTCATAGTGCCTTTCGATTGCCCAATATCAGGAAGATTGAGTGGGGCACAACACAGTCATCGCGAGTGAAGCGTGGCAATTCCGGTGGTCAACGAGCTCACGGGTACCCGCTTTGTCATTGCGAGCGTAGCGTGGCAATCGCGTCGTCGTAGCAACGGCGGTGCGCCGACGTATGTCCAACCTCATCGGGATTGCCACGTCGCTCTGCTCCTCGCAATGGCAGGATGCCGAGGTATCGACATTGGCCCGTCCCTGCGCTTCTCGCAATGACAAGCGCGATGGTTGGGCACATTGGGTTGTGGCTGGGCGACGGCTTTCCGGGGTCAGACGGTGGGTTCACGTCTACCTGATATAATCGCTGCGATTAGTAGCCCGCCATTTTCGGCTTCCGGCGGCCAGGCGTTTCATAACCCTTGAACTGTATAGATACGTCCACTTGCTCCCCTGATTTGGTACGCGCGCGCGGCTGGTTTGGCGCCCATTGATGCGTGCGCTGCAGGCTCGGACCGCTCGCAACATTCCCTTCTATTATGGCTGGGTGATCCTGGGGTTAACCGGGATAGCCTCCTACTCCTCGCGGCCATTGATGTCGGTGGCGGTGCTGACGGTGTTCGTGGTGCCGATGGAGGAGTCCTTTGGCTGGTCGCGGACGCAGGTGGCCGGCGCGGTGAGCCTGGGCGGTGTGTTCGCAGTGGTGCTGTCGCCGCTGGTTGGCCCGTTGATCGACCGCTACGGTTCCGGGCTGGTGGTCGGAGTATCATCGGGAATTGCCGGAATATGCGCCATCGGACTTGGCATGGTCAATCAGGTTTGCCTGTTCTATCTGATATACGTGCCGGGTCGGGCGGCGTTTGCCAGCCCGTTGGAATTGGGCACATCCACGGCGGTTAGCAACTGGTTTATCCGGCGGCGGCCCTTTGCGCTGGCGATGAACCACGTGCTACAGGGATCCGGCCTGGCAGTGATGCCGCTGGCCGCCCAGGTTATGATCGGCGTGTGGAGCTGGCCGGCGGCGTGGTATGCCCTGGGAATCTGGACGCTGGCCATCGGCGTAGCGCCGGCGATTCTGCTGATGGGACGGCGCCCCGAGGATCTGGCGCTGCTGCCCGACGGTGACCGGCCGGTACCGAATAGCGGCACAGCGCCCGGTGGCCGACGTCCCCAAACCAGCGCCGACGAAATGAATTTTACATTGCGCCAGGCGATGCGTACGCGGGCGTTCTGGCTGATGATGCTGTTTGCCTTCGCCGGCTTTATCGCGCAGGCCGGCGTGTCGCTGCACCAGGTGCCCCATTTCATCGACCAGGGTGTGCCGGGCTCCATAGCAGTATGGACGGCCAGCACCTTTGCCATCTCTCAGGTTCCGGCCAGCTTGCTGTGGTCGGCACTCTGCCAGCGGTTCCCGATGCGGGTGATGATGCCAGCAGCGGGACTGGTGGTGAGCGGCGGCGCCGTGGTTACAGCCTTCGCCGACAACATTGCGGCCGGCGTAACCGGAGCGTTCATTTTGGGATTTGGCGTGGGCGGGCTGCACATCATCAGCCGGCTGGCCTGGGCCGACTATTTCGGCCGGCTGCATCTGGGCGCGATACGGGCCTGGGGTCTGGCGGCGCAGGTGGCCGGGCAGGCGTTGGGGCCCTTCGTGGCCGGTGTAGTCGTTGACCAGGTGCATAGCTACCTGCCGGTTTTCATGGCCTTTGGCATCAACCTGGCCGTGGTCTCGCTGCTGATGCTGACCGCCAGGCCGCCGAGTCGCCAACAGGCTGACGGAGGGCAAAACATACGGGTCGTATCCGAGGACTGAAGGTTGGGCTTGCGGCGGTATGTATAATTGGCGCAATTCGACGGTAAGCGTTTCGACGAACGTCGCGCAGCAGATGCCAGGTCAGCAATCGAAAATTGGTACATTCCCGACTTCAATCGGTTAGCGCCACCGTGGCCAGATTCGCCGCCATTCTAGTGCTGGCGATGATACTGCTGACCGCCTGCGAAGGAGCGGCGCCGACGTCAACGCCCATACCGACGCCAACGCCGACCGCCCAACCCGCAGTACAACTCTACCAATATTTTCACCGTGAGAAAGAGCTCAATCCGGTGCGGTTTGACTCGATAAAGGATGCCGGAGGGTATTACGGGTTCACCGGCATAATCAGCAAGATTGACGGCAGGCGCGTGCAGTTTCACATCGAGAAACGACGCCTGAAAAAGGACGAGTATGTGGAGTGCGAGTTCAGCAAAACGGATGAAATGCTGAACCTGAATGTGGGGGCAACGGTAACCATCTATCGCTATCTGGCCGAAGCTGGCCGCATCGTAAAGCTGAAACAATGCCGGCACGATGCCACCGCGTACTAATGCGGTCTGGATATAACCAGTGTTCACGGGACTGAGTCGTACAACCCCGGTCAATCCGAAAGCCGATTATGACGCACCGCAAGATGGCGTGCCGGGTCACGCGTCCCCACTTCAATCCGTCATTGCGATGAGCACCCGCTCATCCCGAGCTTGACGAGCGACGTGGCAATCTCGATGAGGTTGAACACACGTCGGGGAACCGCCGTTGCTACGGCGACGGGATTGCCACGCTACGCTCGCAATGACACAGGGAATAGTAACAGTTCAGAGTAGAGGGGAAACGAGCAGCTGACGGCAGGCGGCGAGAGGATTTAGACCTTGGGCGCGCCAGGTGCCGAAGATGGATGCCAGCGTCATCTTGCTCTCGGTGCCCTGCTCCGAGCGGGTGCCGCCGCTGATCTTGCGGCTGATGACCAGATGGCGCAGGCTGCGTTCGGCAGCGTTGTTGTCTGAAGGCACGTCCGGTTCGGCCACGAAGACGAAGAGTTCCTTGATGTGGCGCTCGATGCGTCGGCACAGCTTGGCCTGGGTTGCCGACGGGTCGTGCCGGAAAGGCTGGCCGAGGGCCAGCAGTTGTCGTTCCAGGGCCAGTTGGGCGGTGCGCCGCCGCTTGGCCTGGGGATGAGTGCAGGCTTTGGCCCGGTCGTAAATCCCGTGGACGGCGTCGGCCCACCTGGCCAGTGGCGCAGCATCGGGGTAGAGGGTGCGCAGGTCGTGGATGTCCCGCAGCAGGTGGGCCCAGCACCGCTGCTTGGGGCCGTCATAATGGTGGTAGGCGGCGTAGAAATCGCTGACCAATACTCCGGAGAAAGCATCGCTCAGCGCCTCGTCCACGACTGTTTTGCCCCGACCCCGCCGCAGGAAGTAGCGTTCGGTGGGGGTGCTGAAAGTCCACACGTAGCCGTTGGCCCCGCTCTGACGCCAGCCGGTTTCGTCGGCGTGGACCACTGGGCTGGCGCGGATGCGGTCCAGGATCGCGGCCACTGCCGGTTGGGCCCGCTGCGCCGTGCGATGGATGGCGCTCACGATGGCCCCCACGCTGAGGCGCAACTGATGCACGGTGTCCAGATACCACTGGACGCTGCGGATGGGCAGCCGCCCCTCTTCCCGCAGCGTGGCGATCAGGCTGAGCAGGTTGACGCCGAGGCGCTGCTGGCCCAGGACCACGCCGCCCAGTTCCGCCGGAGGTGTGCAGCGCCGTCGGCAGGCCGGGCAAGTCCGAGCAATGTAGACGTGCTCGGTGACTTGCGCGGGAACCACCGGCAGCTCGATGACCTCCCGAGTGCGCTGGATCCAGCCGCCGGACAGGTGGGCGCCGCAATCGGGACAGTTCTCCATCACGTGCTCCACCCGGTGGGTCGGTGTCATGCGCGGGCGAGCGAAGCCGTGGCGTCGCTACTTGCGGGGCCCCGGCTGCGCTGGGGGCTTCCGGCCCGATTTCGCCTTGAGGCCGGGCATTCGGAGCGGGCCGCCCGGTTTCGCCTGGCCTTCCAGTTCGGCAATCCGCCGCTGCAACCGCTCAATCACCGCCTGTAACTCGGCGATGATGGCAATGAGGACAGCGCGGTCGACGGTGGTCAGGTCCACTTCAGTATCCATGCCCTGTATATGACATAACCACCGCCACCCGTGCCAGCGTTCGGCAACCCGCCTTCGGCCAATTCACCTCACCAAGTCTGAACTGTTACAGGGAATAGGCTCGCAATGACAAAGTGGGTACCCATGAGGACGCGCCGGCGGTGTCGCACTCGACCTCGGCGGATGCCGGCAAACGCCGCGTCAGTGTCAGTCGGCGCTTACCGCCACTGCTGCCGTTTGGCCTAGCGATTCGCGCAGGTAGCGGCCGGTGTGGGATGCTTCGACCTGGGCCAGCATCTCGGGCGTGCCGCAGGCGAGCAGGTTGCCGCCCTGGTCTCCAGCGCCGGGGCCAAGATCGATCACCCAGTCGGCGTTCTTGATCAGGTCCAGGTTGTGCTCGATGAGCAGGACCGAGTTGCCCTGGTCGACCAGGCGGTGCAGCACCCGCAGCAGCGCGGCGCAGTCCTCGAAGGACAGGCCGGTGGTGGGTTCGTCCAGCAGGTACAGCGTGCGGCCGGTAGCGCGGCGGGATAGCTCGGTGGCCAGCTTGACACGTTGCGCCTCGCCACCGGACAGCGTGGTGGCCGGCTGGCCGAGGCGGATGTAGCCCAACCCCACATCCCGAAGCGTCTCCAGCTTGGTCCTGATGCGCGAGAAGTTCCAGAAGAAGTCCAGCGCCGTTTCCACGGTCATGGCCAGTACGTCGGCGATGGACTGGTCGCGCAGCAGCACTTCCAGCGCCTCCCGGTTGTAGCGGCGGCCCTGGCAAACCTCGCAGGGGACGGTAACGTCGGGCAGGAACTGCATCTCGATCTGGATGTAACCCTCGCCCTGGCAGGACTCGCAGCGCCCGCCCTTGACATTGAACGAGAAACGACCGGGTTTGTAGCCCCGGATGCGCGCCTCGGGCAGCGTGGCGAACAGCTCGCGGATGGGCGTGAAGGCGCCGGTGTAGGTCGCCGGATTGCTGCGCGGCGTGCGGCCGATGGGCGACTGGTCGATGTTGACCACCTTGTCGATGTGCTCGATGCCACGAACTTCGTCGTGCTCACCGGGGCGGTCGCGACCCTGGGCGACGGCCTGGGCCAGACGCTTGTAGAGGATATCGTACACCAGGGTACTCTTGCCGCTGCCGGACACGCCGGTTACGCAGGTCAGCAGGCCCAGGGGGAACTCCACATCTATGCCCTTGAGGTTGTTCTCGCGCGCGCCGGTAACGGAGATGGACAGGCCGTTGCCGGGCCGGCGTTCCTCGGGCGTGGGGATGCGCTTGCGTCCACTGAGGTAGGCGCCGGTGAGGGAGGCCTCGTTGTTCATGACCGCGGCCACGTCGCCGGTCGCCACGATGTGACCACCATGCTCGCCGGCACCCGGGCCGAGATCAACGATATAGTCGGCGGCGCGCATCATGGCGTCGTCGTGCTCCACCACGATGACGGTGTTGCCCATATCGCGCAGGCGGGTCAGGGTGCCAATCAGACGGTGGTCATCGTGAGGGTGCAGGCCAACGGTGGGTTCGTCGCAAACGTACAGTACGCCGGTCAGCCCGCTGCCAATCTGGGTGGCCAGGCGAACCCGCTGGGCCTCGCCACCGGAGAGGGTGCGCGCAGCGCGGCTCATGGTTACATAGTCCAACCCAATGCTGTCCAGGAAGTGGAGCCGGCCCTCAATCTCCTTCAGAATCTGGTCGGCGATGGTCATGTCCCGCTGCGTGAGCGTGGTGGGGCCGGCGGGACGCTGACCGTTCTGGCGAGTGCGGCGAGTTCTGGGCTTCTTTCCGGTTTTTACCGTGCTCTCCCCGGCGGCGACGGGTGCATCGGAGGGTTCGTGGCCGTTGGCGCTGTTGTGCCCGTTGACCGCGCCGTTGGCTGATGGCTCGGCATCCGGTTTGATGCTGCGAATCCACTGCAGGCCCCGACCGATGGTGAGGCTGGTAACTTCCATTATGTTCTGCCCGCAAACCAGCACGCCCAAAGCCTCGGGGCGCAGCCGGGCACCGTCGCAGGAGCGGCAGGAACGCTGGGCCATATACCGCTCAATCTCGCTGCGGGTATGGTCGGATTCGGTGTCCCGGTAGCGGCGCTGGAGGTTGGGGATGACACCTTCGTAGGTGGTGTTCCAAGTGTAGGTGCGACCCCGACCGGTGCGGTGGCGCACTTGCACCTGACGCTTGCCGGCGCCGAAGAGTATGACGTTGACCTGCTCTTCGGTCAGTTCGCGCACCGGAACCTCCGGCGAGAAATCAAACTCCCTGGCCACCCCTTCCATCATGCTGGCGTACCAGGCGTTGGCCGCTCCGGAGCGTGCCCACGGAACCACCGCTCCTTCCAGCAGCGACAGCGAGCGATTCTGTATGACCATGGACGCATCAACTTCCAGCTGGTAGCCCAGGCCGGTGCAGGTGGAGCAGGCGCCGTGGGGGCTGTTGAAGCTGAAGGTGCGCGGTTCAATCTCGAGGAGGCTGACACCACACGCGACGCAGGCGAACTGCTCGCTGAACACCAGGTCGTCTTCCCCCTCACGGGCCACGGTGAGCACACCCTCGCCTTCGCGCAGGGCGGTTTCTACCGATTCGGTTACGCGGCTGGCTTCGGTGTCGCTGCGGATGATGAGGCGGTCCACGACGATGTCGATGTAGTGCCACTTCTGCTTGTCCAGGGTCAGCGTGTCGGTGTCTTCAACCAGCATCACCTCGTCGTTGACGCGCATGCGCACGAAGCCGCCCCGTCGTGCCGCCTCGAACACCTCCTTGTGCTCGCCCTTCTTGCGCCGAATCTTGGGCGCCAGCAGCGTAATGCGCGAGGATTCCGGCAGGTTCAGGATGGCATCCACAATCTGCTGGACGGTTTGCCTGGCCACCGGATTGCCGCACTTGGGGCAGTGGGGCTTGCCCACCCGAGCGAACAGCAGCCGCAGGTAGTCGTAAATCTCGGTTACCGTACCCACCGTGGAGCGGGGGTTGTGGGACACGCCCTTCTGGTCGATGGAAATAGCCGGCGACAGGCCTTCGATGTAGTCGACATCGGGCTTGTCCATGCGGCCCAGGAACTGGCGGGCGTAGGCGGACAGCGATTCTACGTAGCGCCGTTGCCCCTCCGCATAGATGGTGTCAAACGCCAGGCTGCTTTTGCCCGAACCCGACACGCCGGTAATCACCACCAGCCGGTCGCGGGGGATGGTTACGTCGATATTTTTGAGGTTGTGCTCGCGGGCACCCTTGATGTAGATGACGTCCTGAGGCATAACAACCCAATTCTACCACCTGATGGGACGCTGCTCACCCCGGATTTCTGAGTGAGGACGTGAGTTCGTCCTCACCCTGGCTTTCTCCCATCGAGGGAGAGGAGGTTACTCGAGCTCTACCAGGGGGTCGTTGGCGTTTACGGAGTCGAGGGGTTGGACGAATACGGTTTTTACGATGCCGTCGCGGTGGGCCAGGATGCTTTGCTCCATTTTCATCGCTTCCACAACGCACACTTCGTCGCCGGCGGACACTGCATCGCCGGGACGCACCAGCACCGACATTACCCGGCCCGGCATCGGGGAACGCAGGATGTCATCATTGACGGCTCCGAAGGAACCAGCCCGACCGGGCGTAGGCGCTTCGGGTACGTTCAATCCGCCGGCGGGCCGTCCCCTTCGCGGGGGCACTGGGCCGCTGGCAACTTCAATGTCGATCAGGAAGGATTCGCCGTCAACGGTAACCTCGACGGGCGACTCGGTGAGGTCGCCAACTTCGACGGTGTACCATTGGTCGCCGATGCGTACCCTTATAGTTGTCACGCTGCCATTTTCGCCAAGTTGTTAGATTGCGCTCCCGAGCCGTGAGCGGAACAGTTCCCGCCGTCCTTGGGTCCGCCACCGGGAGCTGGCGGTTTCCGGAGAAGCATTGGCAGCCTGCTGGTCGGCCTGTGCCGCCAGTACGGCCGCTCCAATGGCGGCAGCCAAGGCTCGGGGATTCTGCGCCAGGTCAGGATTATACCCGTTCTGGCGCCCGTTGCTCGACACGCCGTTGCCGTTTTCACCGGAGCGATGAGCCCGCTGCCGGCGTTCCAGAATCTGCGCCAGGCTGCCGGTGTTGTAGTTGCCGGACGAAAACTCGTCGCTGGCCAGCACATCCCGCAGCAGCGGTATGTTGGTGGTAACGCCCTCCAGCCGGAAGTCGGCCAGCGCGGAATCCAGCCTGGAGATGGCAGTGGCGCGATCCGGGCCCCAGGCCATTACCTTGGCCAACAACGGTTCGTAGTGCAGTGAAACCTCGTACCCGATGCCGAGCGCGGTGTCCACCCGGATGTGGTCGCCTTCGGGAAGGTGAAGGTCGATAACGACGCCGACGTTGGGCAGGCAGGTGTCCGGGTCTTCCGGATACACCCGCGCTTCGATCGCGTGTCCGTTGCGGTGGATGTCGCGCTGGCGTTGAGCAAAGGGAATGCCGGCCGCGGACTGGAGCTGCAACTCCACGATGTCCTGGCCGGTGAGCAACTCGGTGATGCCGTGCTCCACCTGCAATCGGGGGTTCATTTCGAGAAAGTAGAAGTGTCCGTCGGGAGTAACCAGGAACTCAACGGTGCCGGCGTTGGTGTAGCCGATTTCCCGTCCCAGCTGGCGGGACAGGCGCCCAATTTGCCCGCGCACTTCGTCGGACAATTTACTGGAGGCCGGCGTTTCCTCGATGAGCTTCTGGTTGCGACGCTGTATGGAGCAGTCTCGCTCAAACAGGTGCAAAACGTTGCCGTACTGGTCGGCGATGAGCTGCACCTCGATGTGCGATGCGCCCTGCAGGTAGCGTTCGTAAAAGAGGCTGGCGTCAGCAAAGGCGGCCAGAGCGGCTTTGCGGGTCCTTTCGATGATGGGTTCCAGCTCGGCCATGGTGTGCACCACGTGGATGCCTATACCGCCGCCGCCCGCCGTGGCTTTTACCATCATTGGGAAACCCAGTTCCCAGGCTTTGTTGATTGCCTCCTCGTCTTTCACCGGCTCTTCCGTACCAGGCATCACGGGCAAGCCGGACTTGCGTGCGACACGTCGGGCCGAAAGCTTGTCGGCCATCTGGTTCAGCACCTCCTCGCCGGGGCCGATGAACACGATGCCGTCGGCTTTGCAGCGGCGGGCCAGTTCAGAGTTTTCCGACAGGAACCCGTAACCAGGATGGACGGCCTCAGCGCCGGTGTCGCGGCAGGCGGCCAGCACCGAGTCAATATTCAGATATGATTCAGACGCCGCCGCGCTGCCAATGCACACCGATTCGTCGGCCAGCCGGGTGTGAGCGGTGCCGGCGTCGGCTTCGGAATAGACGGCGACGGTGGCAACTCCGATGCGCCGGCAAGTGCGGATGATTCGGGCGGCAATTTCGCCCCGGTTGGCAACCAGTACTTTGTTGAACATCTATGGCCTCTGTGTGTCAACCCAACGCCGGAACGCCACCGGTTGTCGCAAGGTGGCCGCGCCGACCGCAGCGTACCGGCGCGAAGGGTTTGATGCTGTCTCAGAAAAACTGCGACGTTCCCGCTAAACTACGAGGTTACGGCCGCAGTGAATCACCTGGGTAATCAACGACGTTGTAATCCTTTTGGCTTCGGTGGTTCAACAAATGGCGAGGCGAGTTTCAGGCTAATTTTGTTGCGTCAAGGAATTTTCTGGAGTTAACTTGCCGATCCAGCCAGTACTCGACGCTGCCAGACAGGATGCTGTTGACCTCGTCCTGCACGGCGGGCGGTACGTGAATGTCCGGCAACCGGTCGGCCCGGGGAGTGCGGTGCAGCAGGCGCAGAACCTTGAGGGCCGGCAGCGACAGGGGCCGCGCTATGGCGTCGGCGGGAATGCAATTTGGACACAACGTCCCGCCGGCACGGGCCGCGAACCGGTGCTGATCGGGTTCCAGCTCGGTGCCGCAGTCGATGCAGTTGTACAGCTCGGGCAGGAACCCGGACCGGTTTAGCAGGTGCAGGTCAAAGTAGCGCAGGGGCAGTTCCGACGTTGGGTCGGCGCCGATGGCGGACAGGGTTTGCAGGGTCAGGTCGAACAGTTCAGGGTTGGCTGATGCGAGAGGGCTGAAGCCATCCACGAGTTCGGCCACGTACAGCGCGCGCGCGGTGGTACGGTAGTCGGTTTTGACCGAGTTGAAGGCGGTAACCACCTCGGCCTCACTGACGATATCCAGCGAACGACCGCGGACGAGCGATATCCGGAGCAGGGTCAGCGGCTCAAAGTGACCCATCAGTTTGCTGGTGAGACGGCGGGCGCCGCGGGCCACCACCTCCAGCTTGCCGTGCTCCCGCGTCAGCAGCGTCGAAATGACATCTGCTTCGCCCATCACACGTTTGCGCAGCGTGAGGGCCACGGCGCGGTAAGTTCGGGGCAGCGTCATGGTCATTCCAGCGCGCTGCGTCCGGCCAGGGCGCGGGTCAGCGTGGTGTCGTCGGCAAATTCCAGCGTGCCGCCCACTGGAAGCCCGCGAGCCAGCCGGGTGATGTTGATGCCAGTGTCGGCCAGCCGGCGATGGATGAAGTCGGCGGTGGCATCGCCCTCCAGGGTTGGGTTGGTGGCAACAATCAATTCCTGGAATGGGTCGCTGGTGTTTTCCAGGCGCGAAAACAGTTGAGGCAGGTGGATGTCCTCGGGGCCAACGCCGTTCAGCGGCGACAGGACTCCGTGCAGCACGTGGTACACGCCCCGGTAGGCACGAGTCCGTTCCAGCGCCACCAGGTCTCGCGACTCTTCAACGACGCAAATCTGCTCGCGGTTGCGATGCGGGTTGGCGCAGATGTCGCAGGGGGAGGCATCGGTCAGGTTGCGGCACTCATCGCAGAAGAGGATCAGGTCTTTGACCGCGATGATGGCGTCGGCCAGCGCCCGGGCGTCGTCGGTGGGAATCTGCGCGATGTAGTAGGCAATCCGCTGTGCGCTCTTTGGGCCGATGCCGGGCAACTGATGCAGCGCCTCAATGAGCTGGCTGAGGGAGCGGGTGGTGCCCGAAGTGGGCTGACCAAGCATATTAGTTCCTGACCAACGCGGCCCGCGTGGGGGCGGCGGCAACGCAACTGGTTTGCTCGCGTCGGAACCGACCGCGCCGGAACCGACCGCGCCGGTTAGGTGAGGCCCGGTATGTTCAGCCCGCCGGTTACGGCGTTCATCTTTTCGGCGGCCATCTGCTGGGTGCGTGCCGACGCGTCGTTGACGGCAGCGGCCACCAGGTCTTGCAGAAGGTCGATGTCTTCCTGGTCAAGAGTCGGGGCAGCCTCCGGCTCGATGACCACCTCCGACACTTCCTGGCGGCCGTTCATGGTCACGCGAACCACGCCACCGCCAGCGGAGCCTTCCACGGTAAGCTCTTCCAGTTCCTGCTGCACCTTGGCCAGCCGGTTCTGCAATTGCTGGGCCTGCCGCATCATTTTGCGATTCATCATAATTAGTTGGGCGTCTCCTGTTGGTCTTCGACGATACGCGCACCCAGGCCGATGGCGGTGCGGACGAGATGGCTTTCCTGCACGGAACTGCGGGCCGGCCGTGCTCCGTCGTTGCTGCCGTTGGCCAATGTTACCTCAAATGGATGGCGAGTACCGAACGACTGCTCAATCGCCGTCTCGATGGTATCACGAACCCTTGGGTCGGACAGTTCTTCCTGCATACGATCCAGGTTGGCGGCATTCCGGAAGGGCAGCACGAGCGAGTTGCCATCGTCCGACATTTTCACCTGGTCGGACCGGCAATCCCGCAGCAGCGCGCCGAGGCTGTACTTGTTGCCCTTGGTGCGGCTCAACTCGCGGACGGCCTGCTCCCACCGTTCCTGCACGCTGCCGGGAGTCGCCGCCGGAACGCCAGGAGTCGCGGGCTCACGGGCCGGCGGTCGGCCAGGGGCTGGTTGCTCGGACGGTTGCGACGCTGGGCGTTGTTGCGATGGCGGGCGTTGCTGCGATGGCGAAGTTGGCGCCGGGCGTTCCGGTGGCGGACGCTGTTGTGGCGGACGTTGCTGCGCAGGCGGGCGCCGGGCTGGGTCCGCCGGTGTCGCCCGCTGCGCCGCTGGTGAAACGGGTTCGGCGGCAGGTTCCTCACGTCCAATCTCGGCGGCGGCGACCTCCAGCGGCAGCGAGGCGGGAGCATCGTAGCGCAGGTTGGCCTCGGCCCAGATGCGAACGGCGCGCAGGATGCGGGACTGGTCGGTTTGCTGCACCGTAGCCCGGATCGCGGCCAGCACGTCGTCCGGCAGATCCAGCGTGTCGGCGGCGTTCCAGGAAACCAGCAGCGCAGATCGCAGCAGTTCCAGCGTCTGGCGGTGCATCTGGCGCGGGTCAACGCCTTCCCAGACGGCCTCGTTGATTGCGGACAGCGCGCCGGGAGTGTCGCCGGCCAGCAGTTTTTGCGCCAGCGCCAGGTAGGCTTCGTCGCGGCCCAGCCCCAGCAGTTCTTCAACCGTGCTGACCTTGATGGTGTCGGTGGATGAGACTACCAGTTGTTCCAGCAGGTTCTCGGCGTCGCGCAGGGAGCCGCCGGCGTGGCGGGCCACCAGGCGGAGTGCGTCCGGCTCGATGGCCACCGCTTCGCTGTCGGTGATATGGGCCAGCCGGTCGTAAATGACCTGGCCGGGCAGACGGCGAAAGTCGTAACGCTGGCAGCGGGAGATGATGGTGGGCAGGATGTTGTGGGCTTCGGTGGTGCAGAGGATGAAGATGACGTGCGGCGGCGGCTCTTCCAGTGTTTTCAAAAACGCATTGGAAGCCTGCGCGGTGAGCATGTGCGCTTCGTCGATGATGTAGACCTTGCGCTTGCTTTCGGCGGGCAGGAAGTGGACCCGGTCGCGAATATCGCGGATTTCATCAATGCCTCGGTTGCTGGCGGCGTCCAGTTCGATGATGTCCAGGTTGCGGCCCTCGTTGATGGAGGTGCAAGGGTTGCACTCGTTGCACGGGTCGCCCTGCTGGGGGTTGGCGCAGTTGACGGCCTTGGCCAGCACGCGGGCGGTGGTGGTCTTGCCGGTGCCCCGCGGCCCGCAGAACAGGTAGCTATGGCTGACCCGGCCCTGCATGATAGCCTGGCGCAGGGTGTTGGTAACGTGTTCCTGACCGGCCAGGTCGCTGAACCGGCTGGGCCGCCATTTGCGGTAGTACACCTGAGAGGTCATATCGGCGATGGCCACCGTAGCGCTGTCGGCAGGCCGACAGGGACGCAGGTTAGCAGTAGCACTGAATGGGTGTTTACTATAAACCCTACGGTTGGGCGACGCCATAGGCGGACCGTCGCCGGTGGGCCGAATTCCCCCTCACGCCAACCCTTCGCCGGAGTGGTCTTTGTGTAACCTGTCGTGGCGACGAAGGTAGGTGGGTGGCGATCCCGGCCTGGGCATGGTAGCGGTAGCCACGGTACGTTCCTGGGTTCCCTAAGTTCACAAACGAAGTGCAACACCTTGTTAGGGTGTTGCCATGGGACGAAACTATCAACAGATCACGCTTGCAGAACGGTGCCAAATTACCCAGCTACACGCCGCCGGGTGCAAGATCCGGGAAATCGCGGCAGCTCTGGATCGCGCGCCATCAACGATCTCTCGGGAGTTGAAGCGCAACGGGTCGCGGACCAAGGGCTATGAGCCCAGCTATGCCCAGCAGCAGGCGCGGGCCCGGCGCTGGAGTGGTTCCCGGTTAGAGCGGGATCAGGGGCTGCGGGAGGCGGTACTTTCCCGCCTGGCCCAGGGCTGGTCGCCAGAGCAGGTGTCGGGTCGGTTGGCCCGGGAAGCGGGTCACCGGGTGATCTCCCAGGAGAGCATCTACCGGTTCATCTACGCCCAACTGGCCCGTACCAAGGACTATCGCTGGCGACACTACCTACCACGGGCCAAGTCCAAACGGGGCTACCGAGGTCGCCGGGGCGGGAGCCCAGCCTCCTTCATCAAGTTGCGTCGCCCCCTGTCCGAGCGCCCCCAGGAGGTTGCCCATCGCAGAGTCCCGGTCACTGGGAAGCCGACCTGATGATGTTCCGCATCCGCAAACAGGTGGTCCTCACCCTCCACGAGCGCCACTCCCGCCTCATCATCGCGGCCCGGCCACCCACTAAAGCCGCCCGGCCATCGCCCAGACCCTGGCCAACATCCTGGCCCAGATGCCAGCCCACTGGCGCCGCAGCGTCACCTTCGACAACGGCACCGAGTTCGCCCACCACTACCGGCTCCACGCCCTGGGTATCGAGACCTTCTTCTGCGACACCCACTCCCCCTGGCAGAAAGGGGGCGTGGAGAACGCCATCGGTCGCCTGCGTCGTAACCTGCCCCGCAAGACCGACCTGGCGACCCTATCGCCGTGTCGGTTTGCCCAGCTGGTGCAGGCGTATAATAATACCCCTCGCAAATGCTTGGATTACCTAACCCCAGCCGAGGTCTTTCACAACCAACTGTTGCACTTCAAATGTGAATCCATCTTCCGGCCTGCGCCGGAACGACGGTTGTGCCAAAGTCGCTGGCGGGCCGGGGGTTGGCGTGAGAGGAGACTCGCGCTAGGCCGGTATGTTCAGGGCACGACGGGCGTTGTCCAGCAAGACTTTGGGAATCACCTGCTCGCGCATATCCAGGCCCTGGAAATCGTGCAGCCAGCGGTCGGGTTGGATGAACGGGTAATCGGATCCGAACATTACCTTATCCTGCAGGCGGGTGTTGGTTTCGCGGATTAGTGTCTCCGGTATGAAGCGTGGCATCCAGCCGGACAGGTCCAGGTAGACGTTGGATTTGTGCAGGGCCACGGCGATTTGCTCGTCGATCCAGGGCCAGGCTGGGTGGGCCATGATGACGGTCATGTTGGGGAAGTCTGCGGCAACGTCGTCGAAGCCGGGGATTGGCTGGCTGTATTTCAACTTCAGTCCGCTGCCCCCGGGTGTGCCAGATCCAGCGCCGGCAAATCCGGAGTGGAACAGCACCGGAATTCCCAGGCCGTTTGCAACCTCGTACAGTGGATAAAAACGGGTGTCGTTGGGGAAAAACGCCTGATGTATGGGGTGCAATTTCAGCCCCTTGAGCCCTAGTTCCCTGACGGCGCGCTCCAGTTCGTAGCAGGCGGCCTTGCCCAGCCAGGGGTCGACGGATGCAAACCCCATAAACTGCTCGGGATGCGCCCGCACGATGCTGGCAACCCAGTCGTTGCTGTCGGGTTTTTCCCCGGTGTTGGTGGTGGTGTCTACGGAGAAGATTACGCCGAACAGGTCAAGCTCCCGGAACTTGGCGGCCATATCCGCCGGATCACTCGGTGGGGGTGGTGCGCGGAAGTAACGCAGCAGCTCGGCTTCAATCTCAATCTCCGGTAGCCCCGGCTCCCGGGGGACGTGGATGTGCATATCAATGGCTTGCATGGGAGCTCCTTGGTGGGAATCGTTTATCACGTTCGCACGAAATTAACGCAGATGGATCAGATTTTACACGGGTGGGCGAAATGGGCAGGACCGGGTAAGCGAGAATTCCACGGTGGGATTCTCCTTCTGGGATCCTCCTTTGATGGGAAGGCGAGCTAGCCCTCTCCCGGAGGCATAGGGCGAAGTCGGTCGTTATTTCGGTGGCAATGTGGCGACGAAGGCCAGCCCCCGCGCCAGCCAGCCGGCAAGATCGGCGTCGGTAGCCAGTCCCTCAGGTTCGACCAGCACCGAGCCTTTCATGGGACGGCCGGTAAAGTTTACGAGGCCGGTGTGGGGTTGGTCCAGTGCGTCATCGTAGGCATCGGGGCCGACGCGCACCATCAAACGGTCGTCCATCACGCCGCAGCACATATTGCCGTCGACCATGAAGCAAAGGCCGCCGAACATCCGGCGTTCCACGACGTCCGAGCGGACTTGCAGCGCCCGGCTGATGCGCACGGCCAGAGTTTCGTCGTAAGCCATGTTTTCAGCTCGTTACGGCTGCCGGCCCATGTAGGCCATTAGCCGGTCCTGCGGAGCAGCGTTTGCCGGCACGTCGATGGCCGGACCGACGCCGCCGGCCTGGCGACCCATGTCGGCGAAACCGGAGGCAAGCCATGAGTAGGCGGCGTCCACCGCCTCCGCGTCGAGGGTCGTGTCCTGCCCGGTAGACTTGGCCAAATCCCAGCAGTGGATCAGTTGGTCCATCAGGTTTCCCCACAGTAACTGTGAAACCGGCATATCGCCGAAGGGCGCCGTCACGACCCGTTCCAAAACGCCTAGCTCGGCCACACTTCGCACCACGCCATGGAGTTCGTCCAGGTAAGCCTACTGAAGGGCGGCGACTTCAGTTTCACCCAAATACGAACTGTCGGCCTGAAGGACCTTGATGTCTTTTGGTTGCCCAGCGATTACGCTGGACACAAACTCGAGGCCGCCCAGAAAGTGGTTGATGAGCAATCGCACGTCCCACTCGGTGCAGGGCGTTGGGTTGGACAGCTGGGATTGCCGGACACCAGCCACCACCTCTTTCACGCGGTCGGTGACGGTGTGGTAGAGGGGTACCGGATTTGACATGGCGTCTGCGGTGCTCAAATCGATCCTCCGATGGGTTGGTAATCAGCAGGCATGGTAGCAAGGGAGTCTGACGGGGCGCTAGTCGCGGGTGTCACTGCGGCGAACACAACGTCGCCCGATCTACCGTCTCCCACGGAATGGAGGTGGCAAACTGGGACGACAGCATTGCCAAGGATTTGTAATGGGGTTGCGATGTCGCCGTGCGATTCTCCGTTACTGCGATCGTCCGGCGTAGCAGCCCTACCGTTAACCGCGACCCGGGAACCGTTGAGCATGAAGGCCAACCCGCCGAACATTCTGCGTTCAGCCAGGCCGGAGCAATGGGAAAGGGATGCGCGGATGCGGCCGGCCAGCCTTTCGTCGTAGGCCATCGTGCCGGCTCCCTTACGGCTGACGTCCCATATAGGCCATCATCTGATCCTGCCGGCTGGCCCCGTCCGGTAGGGCAATCTCCGGCCCGACAAATCCGGCCTCACGTCCCATATCAGCGAACCCGGACTTGAGCATCGGAAAAGCGAAGTCCACTAACTCCGGTGCGAGGGTGGTTTCCTGGCCGGTGGCTTTGGCCAAATCCCAACAGTGGATGAACTGATCCAGCCACGTGCCCACCAGAAACTGACTCATGGGCATATCTCCGAAGGGCGTGGACGCAATCTTCTCCAATGCGCCGGGTTGGCTGGCAAGTTCCAGAACCCGGTCAACTTCGTCTCGATAGGCTTGAGACAAATTTGAGGCGTCGTGCTCGCCAATGTGCGAACTGTCGGCAGCGGTCAATTGGATGTTGGGTGGGTTGCCGACGAAAGTGCCGGCAGCGAATTCGAGCCCGCCGATCAGGTGGTTGATCAGTCCGTGCACATCCCACTCGGCACAGGGTGTCGGGTCGGAAAGTTGCGATTGCTGAATGCCGGCAACCAACTCTTTGACGTGATTGGTAGCCTTGCCCAGCAGGTCCGCCGGGTTTGGCATAGTTGCTTCTGAAGTCATTTTTGTCCCTCACTGTAGTAAATTCTGAAGGACATTGTATCGACCTGGGGGCGACATCCGTCACTGGCAACTGTCACCAAAAAGTCAGAAAACCTGGGGGCAGGGGCGCGTGAACACGTTCCACTCGCCGGACTCGGCATCGTAGCGGGAGTTGACGAAGACGCGCCAGTTGGCTTCGTCCATCTCCGGATAGTCGCTGCGGTAGTAGAAACCAGGCCAGCGGGTTTCCTTCCGGTGCAGCATATGGCGTAGGTGAGCCTCGCCCACCCACGCTCGGTGGATGAGCTCGTGGCAGCGCAGCAGCTCGTGCCGATTGCGGGCGGCCAGTTTTTGCAGGTCTTCCCGGAACATTCCCATCAACTCCAGCCCGCGCAGCATGGTGGCCTCGTTGGTGGTGAAACCGGCGGAAACTCCGGCCACGTACTCGTCCATCAGCTTTTGCAAGCGGAACAGACCCTGACGGGGCGACAGGTAGTTGGGGTTCACGTCGGGGTTGGTGGATGCGTACTGGTTCTCCTCGAACGTGACCATCGGCGCCCATACTTGTTGCTTGAGTTGCTCGATCTGTCGGTCATCAATATTGGGGGCGTCGCGGTGATCCAGGGCGTAGGAAACGGCTGACTTGCCGGCCAGACGCCCTTCGGTGAAGGAACCCGACGAAAACTTGTGCGGACACGCGCCCACGCCGTCGCCAGCGGCGAAAAGTCCGCTGACGGTGGTCATCTTGCTGTAACCCCAGTGGTACTCGTCCGGAGCCACGTCCGCCGGGCCGCTGACCCAGGCGCCAGCCTCGCCGCTGTGGCTGCCCATGATGTAGGGTTCAGCCAGCACGACTTCGGAGGGCCGTTCTTCCGGCGCGATGTTGTGGGCGGCCCAGAGGATGGCCTGGGATATGGTCATATCCAGGAAGTCTTCCCAGGCTTCGCTGATGATTTCCCGTTTGCGCTCGGGATCTCCCGCCGCCAGCGCTTCGATGGCCTCGGGCGTTTTTAGCAGGATGGGGCCATTGCCGGCCTGAATCTCGGTCCAGAGCAGGTGGTTGCGCAGCGGCGTGGGAGTGGGGAAGGCCGAACCATAGGGGTCGTATTTCTTGAGTTCCGGCAGCCGGTTGATGAAGTAATTCTCGCCGTGGGCGTTGGTGAGGTCGGCGCGGAACAGTTGCGACCACGCTCCAACCGGGCCGTAGGAATCCTTGAACCGGCTGGGCACGAAGCGATGTTCCATCTGGGTCATTTCGCCGCCGATGGGAATGATGAGGCCGTACACCGAGCCGGTATCGAAGATGGAATACCAGGTGCGGCCCATACCCTCGCCCACGCTGCGGGGACGGAAGAGCGCCGTGGCCCCGCCGGCTGCGCAGACCACCGTGTTGGCCTTGAAAACGTAGATGACATCTTCGCGCACGCCGAATCCGACGGCGCCAGCAATGCGGTTGGAGTCTTCGGCATCGGTGAACAGGTGGGAGATGAAAACCCGCTCGTAATGGTTATCCGGCCCAATGGCCTTCTTGGTGGCCTCGGACACTATTGGCTTGTAAGCCTCACCGTGGATCATCACCTGCCAACGGCCTTCGCGGACGTACTGTTCGTTATCGTCGTACCAGAAGGGCAGGCCCCACTCTTCAAACATATGCACGCTGCTGTCCACGTGGCGGGCAATATCGTACACCAGGTCTTCTCGGGAGACACCCATCATGTCGTTGCGGACATACTCCACATAGTCTTCGGGCTGGTTCCAGCCCCAGCGCCCGCCCATGTACATATTGATGGCAGACAACCCCTCGCCAACGGCGCCACTACGGTCGGTGGCCGCCTTGTCCACCATCACGATGCGCAGGTCATCGGCGCCCCAATAGCGGGCTTCGATAGCAGCGCCGCAGCCGGACATTCCGCCGCCAACGATTAGCACATCACATTCAACGATACGGGTAGCAGGTTCAGGCATGGTGGGGTGTCGCTCCTGGATGGGATGGGTGGGGGTTGGGCCAGCGGTGCGGGGTGTCTGGCCGGAAGTGGACTCAGCCCAGCGTTTCCAGCGTCTGGATGAATTCCGCGATGATTTCCTTGCCGGCGCGAATACCAGCGGCGGGCGGTGCGCCACCATAAAACCGCTGATGGTAAGCGGAAGCCATCATGTATTGTCCGAATAAGTGCTGCGGTGCGCCCTCTTCCTGGATAAGCCTCATCACCGCTTCTTCCAACAGCGCGTGGGCGTGGTGTTGCCAGCCCCGTCGTTCGGCCACGGCCTTGATGGCATGGGCAGCAGCGCCCCAGACCTTGTTGCTGGCTTCCTCTAGTTCGCCACGGGTCAACTCGTCGTCAACGAGGCTCAGGAAATGCCGGCTACGTTCCCGGTGATAATCGACGGTCGCGCTGACCATTGTCTACTCCGTGGTTTCCGGCAGCATCAAATACTTTGGTTCGCCGAAGAGGGCTTGGGAACGCAGCGCGTCGCGATCAGCCGGCTGGATGCCCGCGTAGGGGTCGATGCTGCCCCACTCGGTGGAACGGGAGGCGAAGCGGAAGTGCTCGGTGCGCCCGTCGCGGAAGGTAACGTCCCACACGATGTCCTGGCCTTCGTAGTGCGGCTGAACCTCGGCGCCCAGGGGCACGAAATCAGCGTAGCCGCGGACGTGGACGGCATTCTCGGGGCACAACTTTACGCAGGCGAAGCACTCGGAGCACATCTCCGGCTCCTGGTTGGTGCCCTTGTTCAGAATTTCATCCAGAACCATCAGGTCGTTGGGGCAAATGTATACGCACTGTGGCCCGCCGTGGATTCCAGCGCAGGCGTTGCAGGCGGCCGGGTCAACGTAAGTCGGCAATGGTTTCTCCTCTGATTGAATATGCGGGAGGTGCTGGGCACAGGCTGGGAAACGGTAAAAAAACTCGCGGGTAGTGTACCACTTTAATGTTTGTTGCGGTTGGTGGTGAATGCGCGCCGTTGCCGTAATGAACCTGAACGGTCCGAGCCGGCGGGTAACAGTTCAGAGTTGCGGGGAAATGAGCAGTTGACGGCAGGCGGCGAGAGGATTTAGACCCTGGGCGCGCCAGGTGCCGAAGAGGGATGCCAGCGTCATCTTGCTCTCGGTGCCCTGCTCCGAGCGGGTGCCGCCGCTGATCTTGCGGCTGATGACCAGGTGGCGCAGGCTGCGTTCGGCCGGGTTGTTGTCCGACGGCACGTCCGGTTCGGCCACGAAGACGAAGAGTTCCTTGATGAAGCGCTCGATGCGCCGGCACAGCTTGCCCTGGACAACCGACGGGTCAGACAGGAAAGGGCGGCAGATGGCCAGCAGCTTCCGCTCCCAGGCCAGTTGGGCAACACGCCTTTGCCATGGCTCGTGATGGTTGCAGGCTTTGGCTGCGACATAGAGCTGGTGGACTGCCGCGGCCCATCGGGCGAGTGCGGCGTCTTTGGGGTAGCGGGTGCGCTGGTCGTGGATGTCCCGCAGCAGGTGGGCCCAGCACCGCTGCTTGGGGCCATCGTAATGGTGGTAGGCGGCGTAGAAATCGCTGACCAGCACTCCGGAGAAAGCATCGCTCAGCGCCTCGTCCACCACCGCCTTGCCCCGACCCCGCCGCAGGAAGTAGCGCTCGGTGGGGGTGCTGAAAGTCCACACGTAGCCGTTGGCCCCGCTCTGACGCCAGCCGGTTTCGTCGGCGTGGACCACTGGGCTGGCGCGGATGCGGTCCAGGATCGCGGCCACTGCCGGTTGGGCCCGCTGCGCCGTGCGATGGATGGCGCTCACGATGGCCCCCACGCTGAGGCGCAACTGGTGCACGGTGTCCAGATACCACTGGACGCTGCGGATGGGCAGCCGCCCCTCTTCCCGCAGCGTGGCGATCAGGCTGAGCAGGTTGACGCCGAGACGCTGCTGGCCCAGGACCACGCTGTCCAGTTCCGCCGGAGGTGTGCAGCGCCGTCGGCAGGCCGGGCAAGTCCGAGCAATGTAGACGTGCTCGGTGACTTGCACCGGAACCACCGGCAGCTCGATGACTTCCCGAGTGCGCTGGATCCAGCCGCCGGACAGGTGGGCGCCGCAATCGGGACAACTCTCCACCACGTGCTCCACCCGATGGGTCGGTGTCATGCGCGGGCGGGCGAAGCCGTGGCGTCGCTGCTTTCTGGGCTGCTGCGCTGGGGGCTTCCGGCCCGATTTCGTCTTGAGGCCGGGCATTCGGAGCGGGCCGCCCGGTTTCGCCTGGCCTTCCAGTTCGGCAATCCGCCGCTGCAACCGCTCAATCACCCGCTGCTGTTCCAGAACGGTGGCCTGCAGTTGGGCGATGATGGCAATGAGGACATCGCGGGTGGCGGTGGTCAGGTCAATTTCGGTATCCACTCCCTGTATATGACATAACCGCCGCCACCCGTGCCAGCGTCTGGCAGCCCGCCTTCGGCCAATTCACCTCACCAAGTCTGAACTGTTACGAGGGCCCAGGGTAATCGCGTTTTAGCTGCGTAGGACTTTTAGCAGCTAGTCCTCCTTCCAGCCGGCCTGGAGGCGTTTCCCCTGGATGCCCACCTTCAGGCTCGTTTCGTTCTTGAGCAGATTGTGCGAAACCTGCCGCAGCGTGGCCATGTTCTGCGGAGCGTGGTCCTTGCGGATCCGGCAATGGTCTTCCCCGAAAGTCACGTCCAGGCTCCAGTGCAAGCAGTTCTCGATGCTCCAGTGAGTGCGCACCACCTTCAGCAGTCGCTCCGCCGGGGCATCCAGGCTGCTGATGTAGTACCGGGGCTGCACCGTGGTCCCTGCCGGCGTCTCCCGGCGGCCCACCACCTTGACCACCGAGCGCAGGCTGGGCCAGTCCTACCCGGTGCTCAGGTACTCCAGGCAAGATGGGTCGCTGATTGTCCAGCACTCCCGACGTTCTATCCTTCCGTGGTCTTTGTTCAGGGTGGTGGCGTAGTCATGGGGCACTCCCCCGAAGCCGAACTCCTCCGCTCCCTCGAACCGGTCCCGCACGTCTTCATACAGTTGACCTTGGTTCTCCTTCAGCGCCAGCACGTAGCCGGCTCCCCGGTCCAGAATCCCCTGGGCGATCTCCTGCTGGCAGCCCATGGCGTCGATGGTGACGATGCACCCCTTCAGTTCCAGCATTGGCAGCAACTGGGGGATCGCGGTGATTTCGTTGGAACTTCTCCACGGTCTTCACCTGCCCCAGGGTCAGCGTGTTGGCCGAGGCCCAGGCGCTGACCAGGTGGATGGCCCGCTTGCCCACATTGCGGTCGTGGGAACGCCGTACCGTCTTGCCGTCGATGGCCACCACTTCCCCGGGGATCAGGTCGGACACCGCCTGGGTCCAGGCCATGAAGCACTGCTGGAACTGCTCCGGGTCCAGCCGGGAGAAGACGTCGCCGAAGGTGTCGTGGGACGGGATGCCGTGGGGCAGTTCCAGGAAGGTCTGGAACCATTCCAGCTTGCTCTTGCCGAACAATTCGATGTAGACCCAGGAGTCGGCGCCGCAGATGACGGCGCAGATGGCAATGGCAATGATGTCCAGCAGCTGGTGCCGCTTGCACCGGTAGATCCTGGGGTCCTCCAACGTCCCGAAATAATCCATAATGGACGCACCCTTCCCCTCTCTCATCACTCCTCCCCTCTCCCCTTCATATCACTGGACTCGCATGCCTGGCCAAGTCTACCAATCTATAACGCGATTGCCCTGTACGCCGGCGCGTTTCGTTGCCGCCCGGTTCGGCACCGTGATACCATGCAAGAGTCATGGATCAGCATCTCATCCGCAATTTTTGCATCATTGCCCACATCGACCACGGAAAGTCGACCCTGGCCGATCGTATGCTGGAGATTACCGGCACGGTGCGGCCCCAGGAGATGAAGGCGCAGTTTCTGGACCAGATGGATCTGGAACGGGAGCGCGGCATCACCATCAAGGGCAAGGCGGTGACGATGAAGCACCGCGCCCACGATGGCATCGATTATCAGCTCAACCTGATTGACACCCCTGGCCACGTCGACTTTTCTTACGAGGTGTCCCGCGCGCTGGCCGCCTGCGAGGGCGCTCTGCTGGTGGTGGATGCCGCCCAGGGCGTGGAGGCGCAAACCATCGCCAACACGCTGCTGGCCTTGCAGTACGATATGGAGATGATTCCGGTCATCAACAAGGTCGACCTGCCGTCCGCTGAACCGGAGCGCGTCGCCGCCGAGCTGGAGCAGATTTTTGGGTTCCGCCCCGAAGAGATGGTGTACGTGTCGGCGAAATCCGGCATTGGCGTGCGTGAACTGCTGGACGGCGTCGTTGACCGCGTGCCGGCGCCGAGCGGTGTGCCCGACGACCCGTTCCGCGCCCTCGTGTTCGATTCCACCTACGATTCCTATAAGGGCATCATCGCTTACGTGCGGGTGGCGGACGGCGCTATGTCGCGGCACGACCGCCTGCAGGTCATGTCGTCCGGCAGGTCGGTTGAGGTTATCGAGGTTGGTGTCTTCTCCCCCGAACCGACGCCAACCGATACGCTGGTGGCCGGCCAGGTGGGTTACGTGGCCACCGGTTTCAAGGACGTGAAGGAGTGCGCCGTAGGCGACACGCTGACCAACCAGTCCAACCCCGCCGTGGAACCGATGCCTGGCTACGTCGAGTTGAAGTCCATGGTGTTTGCCGGGCTGTACCCCTCGGACGGCGAGGACTATACTCGTTTGCGCGCTGCCCTGGACAAGCTGAAGCTGAACGATGCCTCGCTGACCCTTGAGCCGGAGAACAGCGGCGCCCTGGGGTTCGGCTTCCGGTGCGGCTTTTTGGGTCTGATGCACCTGGAAATCGTGCAGGAGCGTCTGGAACGGGAATACGACCTCGACCTGATCGTTACTGCGCCGAGCGTGGCGTACGAGGTGCTGCTCACCAATGGCAACGTGCTGCTGGTGGACAATCCGTCCGCCCTGCCGTCGCCAACCACCATTTCCGAAATCCGCGAACCCATCCTGGGATTGACCATCGTTACGCCCAACCAGTTTGTCGGCGCGGTGATGGAGCTGATGCACGCCCGCCGTTCCGAATTCCGTCGCATGGAATACATCCAGGGGCTGGGCGACAGCGAGCAGGCGCGGGTGGTGATGGAATACACCATGCCGCTGGGCGAGATGCTGGCCGATTTTTACAACCAGCTGAAATCGCGCACCCAGGGCTACGCCTCGCTGGACTACACGTTTGAAGGCTACCGGGCCGCCCCGCTGGTGCGGGTGGACATTCTGGTGAACGAGACTGCCGTCGAGGCTCTCAGCATCATTAGCCACCGCGACAATGCGGTGGTCCATGGTCGCACTCTGGTGGAAAAACTGCGCTCCGCCATCCCACGGCAGATGTTCGAGGTGCCCATCCAGGCGTCTATAGGCACGCGCATCGTGGCCCGCGAGACGGTGCGGGCGATGCGCAAGGACGTGCTGGCCAAGTGCTACGGCGGCGACATCACCCGCAAGCGCAAGCTGCTGGAAAAACAAAAGGAAGGCAAAAAGCGCATGAAGCGAGTGGGCCGGGTGGAAGTACCCCAGGAAGCCTTCCTAAGCCTGCTGAAGATAGGGGAAGAGGGGTAGACGATTCAAACATGGATGGACAGGATGAACAGGATAATTTGTTGCTGCGGCCGAATCCTGTATATCCTGTCCATCCATGTTAGTTGTGGACTTGGGAGGGGTGGATGGCGGATGCCCAACTATATTCAGCATTGACGCGGAAGATAATTGGTTGCGCGTTTGAGGTCAGCAATGAGTTGGGCAGTGGGTTCTTGGAATCTGTGTATGAAGCGGCCCTGAAGTTGGCGCTAACCGACTCTGGTATCGCGGTCGAAACGCAAAAACCTGTCGAGGTAGTATTTCGTGGGCAAACGGTGGGAAGGTTCTATGCCGATCTGCTTGTCGATGAAAAAGTAATCGTGGAACTGAAGGCGGTTCAGGCCACCGCACCTGAACACCAAGCCCAAATCATCAACTACCTCAATGCCACTGGTGTACAGGTGGGATTGCTGATCAACTTTGGCAACCCGAAGCTGGAGTTCAAACGTTTCACACGCCGACCGAAACGTGATTGACATGGATGAACAGGATTTCAAACTCCAACCCAAACATCCTGTATATCCTGTCCATCCATGTTAGATCAGCCCATCTCGTCCACTATTGCCATGGTTTCTACGCTTACCGTGCAGACGCGTTGCAGCAGGTCGATTACCCGCTCCTTGTAGTCGGCGAAGCGGTAGGTGTTGAACTTGGCGGCGATGGTTGGGTCGCGGGGCTTGCGCTCCTTGTACTGGTCCAGCACCCATTCCAGGGCGGAGCGGCTGCCCAGGCGGTAGCGCCACGCCGACTCGGGCACGCCGATGAGCCGGGTCTGGTCGTCCAGGCGAATGACGCCGGCATCCTGGTCGGCGCGCAGGATGACCCGTTTGGCGTCGCCGTCCAGATCCTCACGGGCCAGGCCGAAGGGTTCCACCGACTCAAAGCCGATGTGCAAATCCAGCAGCCGTTGGCCCATATCGACCCAGGTGGCGAAGTCGTCGTAGAAAGGCAGGCGAGGAAATTCGCGCAGCAGGTCGATGGCGTACTTGTCGCGGTAGGCCGGGTCGTGGAGCACGCCGTAGGTGTAAGCGAAAATGTCCTCGTCGGAGATGGCATCGTCGCCGAAGTGCTCCCGAAACTGGCGCAGGCCCCACTCGGTGATGTTGCTGATCCGCTCGCCGTCTGCCGTGTAGCGGTACAGAGGCAGGCATTGGATAGGACCGATGAGGTTTAGGTCGGACACCACATTGGAGACTAAAAACGATATGAACTTGCGGTTGATGCAAAAGTTGATGATCTTGTTAGGCATACGCAAATCGTTACCGAACATCTCGTAGTGATTGCCGGTGAGCACGTCATTCATTGTGAAATTTGCGGCATGATGTTTGATGACGTATGGACGATATAGCGTCCTGATACGATCCGCCTCTGAATAAGTTATGCGACGGCCGCGGCGAAACTCGTTACGCAAGTCGCGGCTCCATTTGATTACTGGATCGTAGCTGTCGCCATCCGCATCCAAAATTGCGTTGTATGTATCGGCGAACAATAGGGCTTTGTTTCGCACATTGCCAACATCAAAATCGTAAACCCAATCATCTCGGTTAGAGCTAATTCCGCTAGGAATTAGCTTAAACACCGCCTGCTCATCCGCATCAGTCTTCGCTAGTTTGGTCTGGCGGTCGGCAACCGGAATCAACTGCTCGAAGTCGCTGTCGGACTGGTTGAGCCAGTTGCTTTTGGCGTCGGGGGTGATGGACTCGAACGCGATGTCGCCCCGGTTGGCCTCGGCCAGATAGGCCAGTTTGTCACGAGCGAGTTCCGCGTCCTCACGGGAGGCATAGCTAATCTGGCACTGGCCCAATCTGGACTTGTCGCGGACGAAAAATGTGATGGCAACCCCAGTCTGTATGCCGAATACGTTGTGCGTGGTGCCCGAAATCTTGGGATTGCGACGGACGTCTGAGCCCAAGTCCAGTATGTAAGCGTCGGTGAACTCGTCGGCGGTCCATCGTCGAAATCCATCATCCTGGCGTGCTTCCAGATACGCCCGGTTGGTTATGAACGCCACGATCCCATCGTCATCCAGGCGGTCAGAGGCCCAGCGGATGAACCGCTTGTACATGTCGTACTGCTTGGTTTTTTGGGCGGTGCTGGCGGCGATGTACGTCTCGCTGATGCGGCGGTCAATCTCCGGATATGCCCGATTCTTGTTGTTGTCGTTCTCGTTCTGCTGGTTGGCGTTGTAGGGCGGGTTGCCGATGATTACGCTGATGTCCTTTTCGTTCTGCTCCTGCACCCGCAGCCAGTTTTCCTCGGACATCGCGCCCAGTTCGAATACCCCTTGCCGCTCTACCGCGCCGCCGGTGGCTCCCTTCCAGCCCAGGTTGTCCAGGGTGTCCACGAAGCAGAGGCCACGGAACTCGCGGTAGTGGCCGGTGCGCTCGCGGTAGGTGTACTCGATGTTCAGGTTGGCGATGTAGTACGGCAGAATCGCCACCTCGTTAGCGTGAATTTCGCGGTCGTATTTGTTCTCCAGGCGGTCGGCGGGCAGGTAGTTGATCAGGTTGGTAATGAAGGTGCCGGTGCCGGTGGCCGGGTCGAGAATTTGCGCGTTGTCGTCGGCCAGGGTGCGGCCAAAGTGCTTTTGCAGCAGATAGTCGGTGCCGCGGATGATGAAGTCCACCACCTTATTGGGGGTGTAGACCACGCCGAGGCGGTCGGCGGCGGCGGGGTTGTAGGCCTTGTAGAAATCCTCTTAGACGGCCTTGATGAACTGCTGCTTTTCGGCGTAGTCGGCAATCTCGTCGGCGGCGCGGCCGATGGCTCCATAGTAGGTGCGCAGCCGGTCGAGGTAGTGTCCCGTCAAGTAGTGTAAAAGCGCGTCATCCCTTTTGATGTTGATCAGGCCGCTGCGTCCAGCATATTGGGCGTCGGCAGTGCCTCGTTGCCGGCGGCGTTGGGGATGGTGAGGTAGCGGCGGGCTTCGGCCCATTCGTCGTGTTGCTCGGCCAGCACCGCGCCCACCAGGCGCCGCGCCGATAGCCGGTTGGGGAAAATGCCCACCACGTCAGTCCGGCGCCTTATCTCCCGGTTCAGCCGTTCCTGCGGGTTGTTGGACCACAGCTTCTGCCAGTGGGCCACTGGGAAGGCCGTGAAGGCCAGGATGTCCGGCGCGGCATCCGCCAGCAGTTCGGCCACCTGGGCAAAGGGCTCCCGGAGTTGTTCCACCACTCGGTCCAATTGGCCGTGGACCTCGGCGGGAGACAGTTGCTGGTAGATGGTGCGGACCATGGTGGCCACGCCGGGTTGGGCACGCTTGGGCACTCGGGTGAGCAGGTTGGCCATGAAGTGGGTGCGGCAGCGCTGCCAGCTGGCCCCAGTGAACACCGCGGCGATGGCGTTCTTCAGCCCCTGGTGAGCATCGGAGGTTACCAGCTCCACCCCGCTGAGGCCCCGAGCGGTCAGCGACCGCAGGAAGGCCAGCCAGAAGGCGCCGTCCTCGCTGGCGCCCACGTCCATACCCAGGATCTCACGCTGCCCTTCGGCATTGACCCCCGTCGCCACCACCACGCAGACGTTGACGATGCGAACGCCCTCCCGAACCTTCTGGGTCAGGCCGTCCAGCCACACGTAGGGGTAGGGACCACCGTCCAGGGGCCGACCCAGGAAACTCTCCACCACTTCGTCCAGTTGCTCGCAGATGCGCGACACCTGGCTGCTGGAGATGCCGTCGCAACCCAGGGCCTTGATCAGATCGTCCACCCGCCGAGTGGACACGCCTTCTACATAGGCTTGCTGGATGACGGCCAGCAGGGCTTTCTCGCTGCGCCGCCGCGGTTCCAGCAGGCTGGGGAAGTAGCTGCCTTCCCGCAGCTTGGGAATGTGCAATTCCATGGTGCCCACCCGGGTGTCCCAGGTGCGGTTGCGGTAGCCGTTGCGGTAGGTGACCCGCTCCGGGCTGCGTTCGCCGTGCTGGGCGCCGATCTGGGCGGAAACCTCGGCGTCCATGATGCCGTCCACCAGGACCCGCAGTGCTTCCCGCAGAAAGTCCACGTCTCCGTCCATACCACGCTTGCGTAACAATTCCAAAAGATCCATTCTTTGCTTGACCACCGTCGTTCTCCTTGTTCAGGTTTGGCATTTCCGATCAAGGATGACGCGGTGGTCAGCGTTTTGCCAACCGCCTAACTCTTACACCACTTCCTGGGACTCTACTCCGGTCGATGGCCTCGCGGCGCACGTCGCCGGTGAAGAAGGTGCGTTCCAGATTCTCGAGTTGCCGGGCGATGCTGTTTTCGTGATGGAACTGGCTTTCGGCGAACACGCGCAGGAAGATGTCCTGCGTGAGAATGTGTTGCAGCAGCATCTCGCGGACATCGGTGGCGGTGATGTGGGGGCTGATGGTCTGGTGGCACTGCTCCAGGAAGGTTTGGGCGGCGACTTGGTAGGCCACGTTGCCGGCCTGGGCGGCGTCCACGGCTCCGCGCAGGTTGTCGAGGACAGCGGGCAAGTCGGCTTTGAACTGCTGCTAGAAACGCGGCCGGAAACCCCGATGCTTCGGGAAATGGGGTATTCCCTACGCCGATTATCGACGCATAAATGGATCGTTGGGACGCTTTGCATACATCATGACGGCGAAGGCGACAATAATACGTCTGTTGCTCAACGCCAAAAACTTGGCAAATTGGCTTTCCGGCCAGACTTCTAGGCCTGGCGGAACTCCTCGATCTCCGGTAGTTCGTAGTCGAGGAAGCGGCGGATCAGGCGGTGCAATTCGCCCTGGCGGGTCATATCCACCCGCATCGCTTCTTCCCGATTCTGGAACAGCACGGCGGTCTGGGAGTCTTCGAAAATTATGTTGTCGCGGGGGTAGCCGCGGTTGAACTTCTTCTGGATTTCGGTTTCCAGATCGTCGTGGGTGTCCTTGGCTTCCCAGTAGCCGCGGGCCATGCGCAGGGTGTCTTTTACGGTGCCGTCGGGGAATATGCCGGCGCCGGTTTTGATCTCCGGAACCAACCGCAGCTTTTCCCGATGGTCGCGGCAATAAGCGTCGAGGCAGCGTTCGAAAGCGTTCCGAATGCTGGATTCATTATCCGAACCGCCATAGGCGATCATTTCCTGCAAGTCCTGGCGGTATCGGTCAATGTGTGGGTAGTCAGGCATAAGCAGATTCTATGGGAACCGGCAACGCGCGGCAACACGCAACCGTCACCACACGTACCCCCTTTAATCTGTCATTGCGAGGAGCATAGCGACGTGGCAATCTCGATGAGGTTGAACACACGTCGGCTAATCGCCGTTGCTACGACGACGAGATTGCCACGCTACGCTCGCAATGACAAAGTGGGTACGCATGAGGCGGCACAGTCAACCGTCACCACGCTTTGGAAACTGAGGGACGGCGTTAACATGGATATACAGAATGGACAGGATTTATAAGTTGCTGGCGGGAACAATCACTGGACAAACAAATATCGAACTGGTCGAACCACCATCCTGCATATCCTGTCCATCCATGTTCGTTAGACCCCCTATCCCAACGCCGGCGCATGGGTCGACAAAACCGCCGCAGGTGGCCCCACGGCGGCTTTTTTCGGCTTTGCGTTGCCGGATCTGGTGTGGTCGGTTTACTGCACCAAGTTGGGTGTAACCTCGGCGGGGATGCCGCTGTCCTGCATTTCGCGGGCGCGAGCTGCCACCTTCGGCATTACCGCCGCGATCAGGTCTTCGTCCAGGTCGGCGGCCACGCCGGGGTAGCCGGCGCGTTCCAGCATCGCCTTCAACTTCTTGCTGTTGAACTGCTCCAGACACCAGTCCAGCGGGTCGGGAACCAGGGTCTTGTCCCAGAAGATCCGGTGGTTCTTGTTGCGCGGGCCGTAGTGGTAGTGCGGGTCGTCCCGGAAGCAGTCGAAGGCCAGCAGCTCGGTCTCCTCGGTGAACACGCGGCCCGTGTTGCCAGCCAGTTCGCTGAGGACGTGGATGGCCAGCCCGCCGTCACCGGAGCCCTGCCGCCGCATCTCCAGACCGAAGCGGATGTTGCCAGCCTCGATGATGTCGGTGCCGCGGTTGTGCTTGACGGTGTTGCGCTCGGCGGCGAACTTGGCTCGGGCCAGTGCGTCCACCTCTTCCAGCGCCTGGTTGACGGCGCCCATGTCCACGGCAGCGGCGGCGTCAGCAAAGCCGGCAGTCGTCAGCATGGCGGCCAGATTGCTTTTAATCGTCCTGACCGACCACCCAATGGGGTTGCCGTCGACGGTGTGATCCATGCGGTACTGCACGTTCTTGCCGTCGGGAGCATAGACGTAACTGCGCTCGATGTCGAAACAGTTGAAGCGCAGGGCGGTTTGGTCGCCCATCTGGACCAGAATCACGACGCCCTGGTCGGAATGGTCCTGGATGTTGCCGTCCCAGAGTTCATGCTGGACAACGAAAGTAACATTGCCCGCCTCTACGTTTTGTCGTCCTCTCTGTGTCACCATAATCGTTCTCCTCCATTCCAGCGTTGGTATTGGGCAAAATATAACCACGCGATTGCAGGGTGTCAATCGTGTCGATGGCCCGCCCTCACCCCAGCCTCTCCGGCACGGTAGCGATCCGCCCTCACCCTAACCCTCTCCCCGAGGGAGAGGGAACCCGACCGCGAGCCCATAAAGCCCCTCTCCCACCGGGAGAGGCAGCCGCGACCATATCCGCGCGGGTGTACGCAACGTAAAGCCCCTCTCCCACCGGGAGAGGGGTTGGGGTGAGGGTGTTCTACATTCCCAGCGCGTCCCGGATCTCCCGCAGTTGGCCGAGGTGTTCTCCCCAGTGGCGCTCAAGCCCGTCGATGATGGACTGGGCGGTGCGAATCTCGTCGATGCCACGGTGAGGCAGGTGGGCGAAGGTGGTGCGCTCGGTGAAGTCGGCGTCGCTGGCGTTGGCGATGGCGTCCTCGGCGGTTTGCAGGATGGACAGGGGGCCGGCCAGCGCTTCATCCAGGTCGGCGGCCAGGCGCTCCGGCGTTACGTTGCTGATGTCGGGCAAAATGGTAATTTCAGCGCGGGTGCCGTCCAGCACACCGGCGATGATGCTGCCGATACCACCCTCGGGTGTGTCCACCAGGTGGTACAGAACCTCGCGGGCGCACCAGCCGTCGCCGTCCTTCCAGTCCAGGCAGTAGTCCATGCCGTCCAGCAGGCCGGACAGCTCATCGCGGATGCGGCGGACGGTGGTCAGGTTATCGTCGCGGGTTGCCATGGTTCCTCCGGATTCGGGAATTCACATTGATAGACAGGATACACAGGATTGTTGCCCGTCCGTTAGCGAGGCGTCTTCCCCCTCGCCCCTTGCTGGAGAGGGTTGGGGCGAGGGGGTAACGCGTGGGTTCCGGATTTTCACCCTCACCCTAACCCTCTCCCATCGAGGGAGAGGGGATATTCGCCGGCCTAAGCCAGCCGGCCACCAGCCAGATGCCGCCGATGATGATCCAGAGCAGGAAGGCGATGCCGGAGATACGGTGCACCACGGTGGCAGCGTCGATCCAGATGAAGAGCATGGCTACGCCGATAATCAGGCCGGCAACGGCGGCGATTTTGAGCCGGCCGCCGATACGCGACAGAGCGGGTCCGAGGGCGATCAGGCCGACGCCAGCCAGGCTGAACCCCAGCGTGCCGGTGATCCAGCGGGCGTCGGCCCAGGGTCGCAACGGTTCTTCCCAGCCTTCGCGAATCAGAATTCCCACCGGGCTGACATCGGGCACCGACGCTGCCAGTACGACGGCGCATAATCCCGATATTGCCGTGATCAACCCGGATGCGGCCAACACGACGGCTGAGATACAAACTGCCGCCGGATGGTAGCCGCTGAGGGATCGCCACAGGAACCACGCCGCGCCCAGCAGCGCCAGTCCGGAAACCAATCGCGCCACGCCGCCAATCATGTACGGAGCGTTGTTAATCGCGATGGCCCAAAGGGAGTCCGACAGCGTGGGCTGGTCGGCGTCGGCCAGGAGCCGAGCCGGCACGGAGATGGCGGTGGCCAGTGCGGTCAGCAACAGCAGCAGTCCAGCGGCGCGTGCGGCGGTCATCCGTGTAGAACCATACCCCGTCAGGCCGGCACGGCTACGGCTTCCGGCGCGCGCGGGTTGCCGGGAATCATCAGCGAGGCCAGCAGGCCCACGAAGTAGATGCCGGCCGATATGAAGAATCCATACTGCCAGCCGAGCCACTCCAGCGGGCCGAAGATCACGAGAGCGGCCACCGCGCCAAACAGCACGTTGTTGCCCCACATCAGGCCCAGGAAGCTGGACTCCAGCCCGTAGCGTGCGGCGGCATCCGCAGCAGCGGCGGACGTGAGGTTAATGACGGTGAAATGTTGCAGGCCGTACAGCGCGATACATATGGTGAGCCAGATGGAATAACCCTGACCGGTCAGGGGAATGGCCAGCGTCAGCGCGGTGGTGAATGCCATCAGGAACACGATCAGCGGCTTGCGACCCACCCGATCCGACAATGCCCCGATCAGTGGGCCGGTTACGATGGCCGGTCCGACCACCAGCGCCAGGTGTACCGCCGCCACGAACGAGTTGACCCCCAACGCCTGCGTCATGTACAGGGGCACCAGGAACAGCAGCGAACCGTCGGCCATGCCCCGCACCGCCGACACCGCGAAGATGGCCCACATTCCAGTGCCCCGGAACGCCACCCTGGTGCCCTGCACCTGCGCCCGGATTCGTTGCACCAGGTCCAGGTTGACGGGTTGCGCGTTGCCGGCGTGGCGCAGCAGTCCGTAGATGACAAAGGCGGCAAACAGCATCACGGGCGCGCTGCACCCCAGGATCCAGCGCCAGCCGATGGGTTCCCAACCGAGTTGCCGGCCAACGACAAGGCCATCAGCGGCCTCCCACTGCAACGCTCCGAGCAGCAATATACCGGCGGCCATTGGGCCCAAAACATCCCCCACCCCGCCGGTGGCGCGGTGCATGGAGATGAACAATCCCCGCCGTGTCGGGAACCGCTGGGCCAGCAAGCCGAGTGCGGGCGGATGCCACAGCGCCGCGCCCGATGATGCCAGCGCCAGCGCCATCAGTATCAGCGCATACGACGGCGACCAGGCCATCAGCAGCAGCCCTACGCCACTCAGAAAGGCGCTGGCGGACAGCACCCAGGCCACCCGGTGATGGAACAGATCGGACAGGAACCCGCCGGATACGCTGGTGATGCCGGCGAAGGCCGAACGCACGGCGACGATTGCCCCCACCTGCAGAGTGGTCAATTCCAGATCAAGGGCGATTTGCGTGGTGAGCAGCGGGATGGTGTTGGAAAACAGATGCTCGAAACCGTGGGCAGTGATGACGGTGGTGGCCATCACACCGTTTTTGGTGCGACGGCCTTCCGCACCCGGCGTTGCGGTAGCCGTTTCCGATGCCATACCCAAAGGTTGAACGACCGACCGTTACGCGGGGACTGCCACGGCCTCGGGGGCGCGGGGCTTGCCGGGAATCATCAGCGACACCAGGAATCCGACGAAGTAGATAGCGGCGGCGACGTAGAAACCGTAGCGCCAGTCGAACCACTCCACCGGGCCGAAAATCATAAAGGCGGCGATTGCGCCGAAGAGGGTATTGTTGCCCCACATCAGACCCAGGAAGCTGGATTCCAGCCGGCGGCCGGCGGCGATGTCCGCGGCGGCAGCCTGGGTGAGGTTGTTGACGGAGAAATTGAGCATTCCGTAGATGGCAACGAACACGGTAATCCAGATGGTGTAACCGCCGATGGCTTCGGGGTCGCTTCCGCCGGCGGCGCTGCCGCTCAATATGATCGCCATCGTCAACACGGTGGTCGACGCCATGATGAAGATGATCAACGGGCGGCGGCCAATGCGGTCGGACGACCAGCCGATGATCGGGCCGAAGAGTATGCCGGGCAACACCATCAGCATCACATGGACGGCGGCCTGGAACTCGTTAATGCCCACTTCCAGCAGATAAAACGGCACCAGGAAGACCAGCGACCGGTCAGCCATGCCCCGCACCGCTGATACGGTGAAGATGGCCCACATGCCCGTGCCGCGGAAAGCATCTTTCATGCCGGCCCAATTCGTGCGAATCCTCGCGCCCACGTTCACGTTTACGGGACGCTCGCTGCCGGCGTTGCGCAGCAGGAAGAATATCGCCACCGTCGCGATAAACATCACCGGCGTGCTGAACCCGAGAATATACCGCCAGTCGACCTTGCCCCAGGGCAACGGCCAGGAGATTTCCACGCTGCCTTCGGCGGCCCCGCCGCTCCAGGTAATTGCGCCCAGAACCAGCGCGCCGGCCGCGAGCGGGCCGATTACATCGCCGACGCTGCCGGTTGACCGGTGCATGGATATGAACAAACCGCGCCGCTCGGGGAAGCGCCGGGCCAGCAGGCCCAATGCCGGCGGATGCCACAGCGCGCTGCCCATGGAACCCAATGCCAGCGCGCACAGAATCAGCGCGTAGGTGGGCGCGATGGACATTAGCAGGTAACCCAAGCCGATCATAAACGTGCTGATCGACAGCACCCAGGCCACACGATGGTGGAAAAGGTCGACCAGGAATCCCCCGGCGGTGCTGGTTACGCCACCGAAGATTGAACGGATGGCCACCACCGCCCCCACTCCCAACGCGGACAACTGGAAATCCTGAGCGATGGCCAGAATCAGTATCGGTATGCTATGAGCGTACAGGTGCTCGAAGGCATGGGCGCCGACCAGTGTGGTAGCCATCACCGAGCCCTTGGTGCGAGGTGGTGCGTCCTGGACGCCGGAAGGTGATTGACTGGCGCCTACTGCCTGTGCCATCGGATACTCTCCTCAAATTCGCAGTGGTGGAAGCGCTGCTATCCATAACTGACGGAACCGCAAGTTTACCGGTGCGGCGCATTATACACGACGCCAGTGGAGGCAACGGATTTTTATGTACATGGACCGGACACTCTCGGATTAGATGCTGGACGTGGGAGGTTTTTCCCTCACGCCAGCGACTCCCGCCAGTGCCTCTCGGATGAGATCTTTGCACAACCGTGGTTCCGGCCTGCGCCGGAACCCATGCGCATGCCGTGGCTCCGGTTCTCATGCTCGCGTCGGGATTGCCACGTCCCTCGACGAGCTCGGGATGAGCGGGCGCTCCTCGCCATGACAAAGTGGGCAAAGACAAACTGTGCCAGAGTCTTCAGTGCAAGGGTCTTCAGAGGGAGAGCGGGATTTCGCTTGCCGCTGGGTTACGGCGGGTCATGCTCGCCGGCAAGGATTGGTTGGCGCGCCATCAGGGCGAACCAGATCGTGGCGGTGACGGCGGTGACGGCTCCGATCCGGAAAACCGCAGCATAAGCGAGCAGGAATGCTTCGTCGGCGTTCGCCCCCCGAACGGCGGCGTATTGGTCGTTGAGGGCGGCGAAAATGGCGCCGACTACGGCGACGCAAAGGACGGTGCCGGATGCCTGGGCGAGGGACATTGCTCCGGAGGCAGTGCCGTAACGCTCTGGCGGGACGCTGCCCAGCATGAGCGCGTAGGCCGCCGACTGGAACCACCCGACGCCCAGGCCGACCACCGCGATGGTCGCCGCCGGATGCCAGATTGCCGACTCGGCGTCGAGGAGCGACATCAACAGCAAGCCGGTGGCGACGCTGGCCAGCCCCAACGCTCCTACGGGTCGGACTCCCCAGCGGTCGCACAGCCAGCCACCCACCGGTGACGACACGATGTTGCTGCTGGATAGGGCTGCCAGCATCAACCCCAGCGTGATGGGGCCGCGGCCCAGCGAGTCGGTGATGTAGAAGGGGAAGATGAACCAGATGACGAACTGGGCGAAGTGTCCCAGGAACATGGCGACGGTGGCGGTCTGGAAGCCCCGCAGCCTGACCAGCGCCCCCGGCAGCACCGGCGATTCGACGCGATTTTCCACCCAAACCAGCCCGGCCAACACGATCGGCGTCAAAACCAGCAGGGTGATGACGACCGGCGATGTCCACCCGATGGCCTGGCCGAGTCGCAAACCGATAATGAAGCACAGGAGCAGCGCCAGCACCAATGCTGCGCCCCAGATGTCGAACTTGCGGCTGGCGGGTTCGGCGGATAACCGGGCCGGCACCGCCAGCAATCCGGTGGCTAACGCCAGCGCCGCCAGCGGGATGCGCCCGGCGTACACCGCCTGCCATCCGTAGATTTGCACCAGCGGCCCGGCGGCCAGGGTCGAGGCGACCATGCCGAAGGCCAGGCTGGCCGAGGTGAATCCCATCGACAGACCGCGCCGGTGCTCGGGGAAGATGGCGGCGGCGATGGCCGGCGCGGTGCTGTACAGGCATCCGGTGCCGACGGCCTGCAGCACGCGAAAGCCCACCATGACCTGCAGCGTCGGCGACAGGGTGAGGCACAGCATGGCGACGATATAGGTTACGGTGCCAAACAGGTAAACCATGCGCAGGCCGAAGCGGTCGGCGAACGCGCCCGACCCCAGCGCCAACCCGGCGCGGGTGGCGATGAACACGACGATGACCCACTGCACGGAGGCAAGGTCGGTGCTGAACGCATCGCGGATGGCGGGCAGGGCCACGTTGACCGAAAAGTCGAGCGAGGCCAGCGCCATGCCCAAAGCAGCCGCCGACGCTATCACGATGGTGCGCCAGCGCGGGCGGATGGTCACCACCGGAACAGCGGTGTCGGCGGGAGTGGACATGGTGTGGCATTGTACGGCATATGTGCTGCGATAAAGATTACGGGAATCAATATGTCCGAGTATTTCAATGCGCCGGAGCGGAATGCTATCCGCACTATTTTAGCTGGGCTGATGCGCGGCAGCCTCATCTGGCTGGTGGGGTTGCCCTTGGCGTGTGCGTTGCTGTTCGGGGGTCTGGCCGCGCTGGTGGGACTCCCGCCCGTTGAGTTTGCGCTGGATTTTATTAGCAAGGCGGCGATTGCCTTGTCTGTGCCCGTTGTGCAGCTTTGGGCGGTGGGCTTCTTTGCCGTCGCCATTTGCTTCGGCGTTGGGCGCGGCCTGCCGGCTCTTTTGCAGCACCGGCCGCTATCCGCCGGCCTCATCACCCGCATTACGCAAACGGTCGGGTTGGGGGCATTGCCCCTGCCCGGGATTGGCGCGCTTTGCGCCAGCGCACATCGCTGGCGCCTGTCGACCGGCCCAAGCCGCACCGCTCTGAGTACGGCGTCAGATTTGGCGGGTTCTGCTCCCCGGCTGGAATAGCCGGCGATTTCTTTCTTTTGCTGACCTCGGCGCGTGGGACGCGTCGGGGCATGTTGCCGTGGCGATTAGTCTGCCGCGCCTGCTTACCACGTTGCAAAGAGAGGAATCGCCATGTTGTTCTTCATATTCGTGCCGATGATTGCCATCGGCGTGGCCGCCACCCGCTCCAACTTCACCGGGGGAGAAAAGTTTGGCATCGCTATCCTGGCGATAGTGGTGGGCCTGATCGCCTCGTTAGCCCCAATCCACCGAAAAGATGAGTGTCGCGGTGTGCTGAAGGGGTAAGAAAGTGCTCCTGTGCATCTGGGATAATGGCTTTTGAAACAGGAAACCGTCCCCAGGCCAGGAGCACCCAAAAGATGCTAGCAGATGACCACCCCGACCGCATCCAAATCGCCTTTGACGACCACCGCCTGGTGGCCAATGCTGGGCTGATCCTGCCAGCCACGCTGGGCCGGCATCTGGGCCGGCCCGAACTGGTTGACCGGCACCTGGACCTGGGTCGCGCCCCAGGCCGAGCCAACACCGGCGACAAGGTGATGACGCTGGTGGCTTCTGCTCTGGCCGGAGGAGACTGCATTGACGACGCCGACGTGCTGCGCACCGGCGGAACGGCTAGCGCCATCGGCTGCGTAGTCAAGGCGCCATCCACCCTGGGGACCTTCCTGCGCAGTTTCCGGTGGGGCCACGTCCGCCAACTGGATCGGGTCAGCCGGGAGCTGCTGGCCCGGGCCTGGTCGGCTGGGGCCGGACCCGGCGACGGGCCGTTGACCATCGACCTGGACTCCACCATCTGCGAGACATACGGTCTGGCCAAGGAGGGGGCGCGCGACCACGGCTACACCGGCCAGCGAGGCTATCACCCGCTGCTGGCCATTGCCGCCGGCACCGGCGACGTGCTGATGGCTCGGCTGCGCAAGGGCCGCGCCAACACCGTTCGGGGCGCCGCCCACTTTCTACGCGAGACGGTGGGGCGAGTACGCTACGCTGGCGCCAGAGGACAACTCACGGTGCGGGCTGACAGCGGCTTCTACACCCACGCCATCGTCGCCGTCTGCCGCAAGATGGATGTGCGCTACTCCATCACCATCCGCCAGCAAGCCCGCCTGCGGAATATCATCGAGGCCATACCCGAGACTGACTGGACGCCGATTCCCTACTGGATGGACGGCGCCGCCGACGTGGCGGAGACCACCTACGTCCCCTTCCAGGATGAGCCCGACGCCGCACCGGTGCGGCTCATCGTCCGGCGGGTGCAGCCCACGCCCGGCTCCCAGCTGGCCCTCTTCGCCAGCTACCGCTATCACGGCTTCATCACCGACCGAGACGGGGACACCCTGGAACTGGAGGCCGACCATCGGCGCCACGCCGAGATCGAGAACGCCATCCGAGACCTCAAGTACGGCGTCGGGCTCATCCATCTCCCCTCAGGCCGCTTCGCCGCCAACGGCGCCTGGCTGGCGGTGCAGGTGATGGCCCACAACCTGGCCCGCTGGACCGCGCGCATCGGTCTGGGTGAGCAACTGGTAACCATCAAGACCCTCCGACGACGCTTCTTCTCCCTCGCCGGACGGCTCACCCGCTCGGCGCGCCGCCTCACTTTGCATCTTCCCCAGCGCTGGCCCTGGAAAAACCAGTTCAGTCGCGCCTTGGCTCGATTGCGAGCCCTTCCACTCCCAGCCTGACGGCACCGCTGGTGTCAACGCCGACGGAGATCTGACCCACTCACCAGACTACCCGACCGCCTCGCAGACTTGCGCCAGGCTGGTCCCCGAGCGTCTCTTGCTGCACACTACCCTGACAATTTCGCCCAGCATCGCCACCGCGGGCCGCCATCATCGTGTCTGTGTGGCTATCTCACGCCGCCCTCATCCCCATCTATTGGAATCGGGCTTGCCCCGTTCGCCTTCCCTTGCCCATCATCCCTGGTGTCAACGCCACGGCCCATCGCTTCGGTGGATTCGGGGTAAGGGATGCTGTCATTGGCGTGGTTGAAGGAACGGCGCAGGTCGTGACGGTTACCACGCCGGCGGTTCGCGAGGCCGTCATCGGAGCCGTGTGCGGGTCCAGCCGATTGACCGACAATGTGGCTGGAGTGGGACGCGACGCTGTGGTCGGGGTGGCCCCCTACAATCGGGACAGCGGTCCCCACCGAGGCAAGCGCACCGTTTGGGGCGGGAGGTCCCGAGTCCGCGCCGTCCTATACATGGGAGCGTTGGTGGCCTCTCGCTGGAACCCAGTGATCCGAGAATTTTACCAACGTCTGCTGGCGACCGGCAACCCCAAGAAGTTAGCCATTACTGCGTGCATGCGCAAACTGCTGACCATTCTCAACAGCATGATGAGAACCGGCGAACGTTGGGACACGACCATCGCAACGTCTTGACATTCAAGACAGTTGCTTTTCGCTTTCCATTTAATCGGACAAAACCGCTGGACAATAACAATCCCGGCCGCACTTGCTAGTTGGAGAGGCGATAGATGCCCGACTGCTGGGTAAGCAAGTATAGCTCGCCGTTGTTGTCCGGGGCGAAGGACATGATGCGAAAGGCAGTGTCGAGGAGTTGTTTGTGTTCCATCACCTCGCCGTTGACGTAGCGCAAGCCGAAGACCTTGCCGGAGCAGAAGTCGCCGTATACATAGGCGCCGTTCAGCCATGGGATTGCGGAGCCGCGATAGACGTATCCACCGATGACCGAGCAGGGTTCACCACCCAGCGAGTATTCCCATACCGGCGGTACCGTTCCTTTACGTTCGCAACCGTCCCTGGTACTGAAGCAATGGTTGCCCTCCAGCACGTTCCAACCGTAGTTGGCGCCACGCTCAATGAGGTCAATTTCCTCCCAACGGTTCTGCCCTACGTCGCCGGCCCATAGTTCACCGGTGTCTCGGTCAAAGGCAAACCGCCACGGGTTACGCAGTCCATAGGCCCAAACTTCGCCGCGTCCGCCGCCGTCGGCGAAGAAGGGGTTGTCCGGCGGGATGGTATAGGGATGATCAAACGTGGCCTGGGATACGTCGATTCTCAGGATGGACCCGAGCAGTGTTGCCGTATTCTGACCGTTGCCCTGCGGGTCGCCCGCGGCTCCGCCGTCGCCCAGGCCGATGTACAGGTAGCCGTCGGGCCCGAAGGCGAGCTGCCCGCCGTTGTGGTTGGCGTATGGCTGTTCAACTTCCAGGATCGCCATCTCGCTGTCTGGGTCGGCGGAGGGGTTGTTAGACGAAACGGTGAAACGCGAGACGACCGAACGGCGTGGGTTGGCAGCGGAGTAGTAAACGTAAAGGTGCTGTTGGATCTTCGGGTCTAATGCCATACCCAGCAGCCCTTCTTCGGAACCTCTACTACTCACGCGGTCAGTGATGTCCAGGGGCTCTGGGACGGCGATGTCGTCAGCGCTCGTCCCGTCGAATAGCCACACACGCCCGGCTTGCTCGGATACCCACACCTGGCCATTGATAGCCTGAACCAGGTTGGTGGGTGACTGAAACGACTTGGCAGTCAACATCGGTTCCAGCCCCAGGGTCTCCATCTGCGGTGTCGAAGATAGCGACGGCGGCGACGGGACCGTTGTTTGCGCTGGCGCCGTGCTGTAGCATCCAGCAGCAAGCGCCGTCAGTACAACTACGAGAACTGTAACTATTAATGCCACGTTCTCAAGATACTACGATCGCCTGGCTTTGGAGTCCATTTGTATCGCGCTGTAAAACCCGGTGGCGGGCTGTTGAATGGTAGCGGTGTGTTGTGACATGGCGGTAAATGGAGCGTCGTGTCCATCGCATTTAATATGTTTGGGCCGGCAGATGCCGAGTCTTTTTGGGACATCGAACCCGATATTCGTCGGAGAAGCTTTTATGAATGCAATCGAAACTTGGGGCGAAATGGTGCGGGTGGAGCATGAGCAGTCGGACCGGATGCGGGGAGTGCGGCCCACCGATCACTGGACCGAATCCGCACCGCAGTTCAAGGCTGACCCGCACCGGGCGGGAGATGCGTTGGTCGAAGAACTTCGTTCGCGCCTGAGGCCGGGTGAAACCCTGCTGGATGTGGGCGCGGGCGGCGGGCGGCTGGCTCTCCCGCTGACGTTTACCTGCCGAACGGTAACCGCTGTGGAGCCGTCGCCCAGCATGTGCTCCGTGCTGCGGGAGACCGCCCTCGAATACAACATCGCAAACGTCTCGATGATCGAGACTGGCTGGCTGGAAGCATCCGTTGAACCTGCCGACGTCGTGCTGTGCAGCCACGTGGTTTACGTCATAGAGGACATCGGATCGTTCGTCCGAAAGATGGACAGCCACGCCCGGCGTCTCGTCCTGGCCGTTCTGTTCCAGTCTCCCCCGCAATCGCAAATCTATAGTCTCTGGGAGCAAGTTCACGGCGAAAAACGTCGCCGGCTCCCCTGTCTACCGGAGTTCCTGCCAGTTCTGGAGCAGTTGGGCATTAGGCCGGAGGTGACCGAGCTGGACGAACAGCCGGCACGGGGGTTCAGCAGCCGCCAGGAAGCGAGCGAAATGATCGCCCGTCGAATCTATGTTACTCCTGGAACCGAGGCCATGACCCGGCTGGAGCAGGCGTTGGAGAGCTCGTTGCACGAAGACGAAGGTGTCTGGCAAATCGAGGGGGTACAGCCGCTTCGCCCCTGCGTCGTAGCTTGGGAAACTGCCGGGCGTTAGGCGGAGTTATGGAAGCCCATTATCTTCGGACACACGAGACTGTTGTCAGGTCAGCTTGCCCCATGCTCACCGCCGACTTTCCCTCGAAGTCGATGGCCCGAATCCCGCCAAATCTGTGTTCAGGCGTTTGGACAGGAGTGCCAATCGCAGTTTACCGGGGATAGTTGTTTCCCCAGACTCCTCCGGCAACTAATTAACGCCCCGTCCCTAATCTGGGCTTTACGCTTTTTAAGCCGCGTAGGCAAGCGAATCTATGAGTCGGTGGTACAGAGCGGACGGGACTTTCCGTATATCAGGGTCAGCGGCTCGGCTTTGTACAATCAAGCGGCATAGGCTAGCGTGTCGAGCATCCTGTGGTACAAGAGGCGCGGGACTTTTATCGATTCGTGCTCGCGCTCGGACGGCATAAAAGTTCCCTGCTGCACCCAGAGGTGTCGTCTGACCAGGGCGATGGCGTCGGCGAAGGAAGGGCTGGTTTTGTCATACCACGCCGCGGTGCGCGGCGCCATGCCGCCACGCTGTTCGATCAGGATATCCGCCGCCAGCGTCACCACGCTGAACAGGCCAAAGAGCGCGGGGGTGGTTCGGGCGATGGCTCGTTCCGACCACTGGCGCTGGGTTTCCACGCCCAGGTGAGCCCGCAGCTCCTCAAAGGTCACCTCGGCCTGCCAGCGCAGCAGATACCACTGCAGTATCCGCAGGGGTTCCGCCTCGGTGTCGGTGCATAGCAAAGCATAGGGCCCGCGGCGCTCCTCCAGGTATCTGATGACGACCCAACGTATGGGAAGGCGCGGCGGCCCGCCGTGGTACCACAGCGCTACGCCCGAAGCGAGCTCGACCCTGGCGGTACTGCCGTCGGAACCGGTGGCGCGGTAGGGAATCCATTGTGTAGCGGGATCGTCCAGCACCGCCGTGGGACTGGGCAATCGCGCGCCGACCACCCGGGGCCGCCCGATCTGGCCGGGCCGCCGCGGTGGCGCGGGCTGGTACCGGGACGCGTCCTTGCGCAGTTTGGTGACGACGACAATCGGCTTTGACATACTCTGGCAATGCCGCAGGAACTCGCGCTTGGCGTAGCCGCCATCGGCCACCACCACCAGGTCCCGGTCCGGCAGCCACCGGCGCAGGCAGACCAGCATCTGCTGGGCGTAGTCGGTGAACGTCTGGTGCCGGCGACCTTTGCGCCGGTCGTAGCGGGCCGACACCACCAGCGCGGTCAAAAACGGCAGCGCCCAGTGTCGACCCGCCCATCCGATACGCGTCAGCAACATCAGGCTCACCCATTGCAATCCGGGGGTCATCACCACCTGGTCGTCCTTGGACCGCACCGGATCCCGATACCGCCCCTTGGCCGCAATCTTCCGGCCCCAGCGTCGTTCCACCGTCTCGTCAATGCCGAACACCAACGGCTCGGTGGATGAACCAAGGCGCCCGGCCACCAGCAGCAACAGCACCCGGCTCAGTTGCAGCGGCGACCATCGGGCACGGTTGAGCACGTGGTGATAGATGGCGAAGTCGCCGTGCTGCCCAATCCCCAGGATGTTGAGGGCGGAGGACACGGTGCGTTTGCCGGGAGACAGGATCGCTCCCATGGCCAGGAGTTGGGCTTTGCGCCAGGTCCTGGGGTCAAACAGGTGCTCAAAGGGCAGCAGCAGGGTTACTATGACTGCGGGCAGGGTAGGCATACTCGACCTCTTTTGGTGATTTGGTCGAGCTTACTCTGTTCTTATAATTTATCTAGCTTTTGTACAAAGTCGAGCCGCTGACCCTGATATACGGAAAGTCCCGTCCGCTCTGTACCACCGACTCATAGATTCGCTTGCCTACGCGGCTTAAAAAGCGTAAAGCCCACGCAAGAGCAGCGCAAAACCGGAAGGGCTGTCCCAGCTGAACCTGAACGCGGCCGGCATTGACGTGGGGGCCACCAGCCATTACGTGGCGGTACCCGCCGACCGCGCGGAGCAGCCGGTGCAGGAGTTTGAGGCTTTCACGGCGGACCTGTACCGTTTGGCGGACTGGCTGACCGAGTGCGGTGTGGAGACCGTGGTCATGGAGTCCACCGGCGTGTACTGGATACCGCTGTTCGGGGTGCTGGAAGAGCGAGGCTTCCAGGTGATGCTGGTGGATCCGCGGCGCATCAAGAACGTGCCTGGTCGCAAGACCGACGTGCTGGACTGCCAGTGGCTGCAGCAGTTGCACACCTACGGACTGTTGTCGGGAGCCTTCCGCCCCGACGGGGACATACGACGCCTGCGCAGTTACCTGCGGCAGCGGGTCATGCTGGTGCAGTATGCGTCCCATCATATCCAGCATATGCAGAAGGCGCTGACGCAGATGAACGTCAAGCTCCACCACGTCATCAGTAACATCACCGGCAAGACCGGCACGGAAATCATGGAGGCAATCGTGGGAGGCCAACGGGACCCGCGGCAACTGGCGCAATTGCGCGACCCCAGGATCAAGGCCGACGAGGGGACGATCGCCAAGTCGCTGCAAGGCCACTGGCGGGAAGAGCACATCTTCGAGCTGACCCAGGCCCTGGAGCTGTACCGGTTCTATCAGGATAAGATTGCCGAGTGCGACCGGGAGATTGAAGCCCAGTTGGAGCGTTTCGAGGATCACAGCAATGGTGATCCGCCAGCGGCGAAGTCCGGCCGGAGACGCAGCAAAGGAAACGCGCCCCGCTTCGACGTTTGGACGCACCTGTACCGTATGACGGGGGTTGACCTGACCCAGATCGACGGTGTGGATGCCTACACCGCGCTCAAGGTGGTGAGTGAGATTGGCACCGACATGACGAAATGGCCCAGCGCCAAGCACTTTGCGTCCTGGTTGGGGCTCAGCCCAAACAACCGCATCACCGGCGGCAAGGTCATGAGCTCCAAGACCAAGCCCAGCGCCAACCGTGCGTCGGCGGCATTGCGTCTGGCGGCCAACGCGCTGCACCGCTCCGACAGCGCCCTGGGCGCCTTCCTGCGCCGGAAGAAAGGCCACCTGGGAGCGCCCAAGGCCATCACCGCCACGGCCCACAAGTTGGCCAGGCTCATCTACACCATGCTGCGCTATGGCCAGGAGTACGTGGATGCTGGTGCGGAACACTACGAGAGACAGTATCAGCAGCGGGCGTTGCGCGCCGCCAAGCGTCGGGCGGCACAACTGGGCTACCAACTGGTACCAATGTCCGACGCCGGGGACCGCACCACGTACGCACCTCCCGGCGCGCCAATCGCCGCGTGACAACGTTGGTTAGTGGGGAGCAAAGTTATGCCCGTATCCGGGCCGTGCAGAGGCGACTAACTGGTGTGGCCGTGTCAGGGTGCGTATGCTCATGGCGAGACGTGTTGTCTGGACGAAGACCGAGCAGACGCTGGTGCTTATTGCCCGAACCATAGCATGGTCCGGGAGTCTTACGACGGCATCATTGGTGACGCTCCAAGCGGAGCGATCCCGTTCCATAGATTGTTCGATATTAGTGACTCCCTCCGACGACACGTCTACGTTGTAGGCGTGGAGGGAATGATGAGCACACGCAAGAGTAGAGCAAACCCGGAAGGGCTGTCCCAGCTGAACCTGAACGCGGCGGGCATCGACGTGGGCGCCACCAGCCACTTCGTGGCGGTGCCCGCCGACCGCGCGGAGCAGCCGGTGCGTGAGTTTGAGGCCTTCACGGCGGACCTGTGCCGTCTGGCAGACTGGCTGTCCGAGTGCGGAGTGGAGACCGTGGTCATGGAGTCCACCGGCGTGTACTGGATACCGCTGTTCGGGGTGCTGGAAGAGCGGGGACTGGAGGTGATGCTGGTGGACCCCAGACGCATCAAGAACGTGCCGGGTCGCAAGACCGACGTGCGGGACTGCCAGTGGCTGCAGCAGTTGCACACCTACGGACTGCTGTCGGGAGCCTTCCGTCCCGACGGGGACGTACGGCGCTTGCGCAGCTACCTGCGGCAGCGAGCCATGCTGGTGGAGTACGCGTCCCAGCATATCCAGCACATGCAAAAAGCGCTGACCCAGATGAACGTGAAGCTCCAGCACGTGATCAGCGACATCACGGGCAAGACGGGCATGGACATCATGGAGGCCATTGCAGGCGGCGAACGGGACCCGCGACAACTGGCGCGACTGCGCGATCCCAGGATCAAGGCCGACGAGGCGACCATCGCCAAGTCTCTACAAGGCCACTGGCGGGAAGAGCACATCTTCGAGCTGACCCAAGCTCTGGAGCTGTATCGGTTCTATCAGGATAAGATTGCCGAGTGCGACCGGGAGATTGCAGCCCAGCTGGAGCGGTTTGAAGACCGCAGCGACGGCGAGCCTCCGGCTCCCAATGGCAAAAAACGCAATCAGAAGAACGCGCCCCGTTTCGATGCCCAGGGCCAACTGTACCGGATGACGGGAGTGGACCTGACCCGGATCGACGGCGTGGATGCGTACACGGCCCTGAAGGTGATCAGCGAGATTGGCACCGACATGACCAAATGGCCCAGCGCCAAGCACTTCGCGTCCTGGCTGGGCCTGAGTCCCAACAACCGCATCACCGGCGGCAGGGTCATGAGCTCAAAGACCAAGCCCAGCGCCAACCGGGCCGCGGCGGCATTGCGTCTGGCCGCCAACGCGCTGCACCGCTCCGACAGCGCCCTGGGCGCCTTCCTGCGCCGGAAGAAAGCCCACCTGGGAGCGCCCCCAAGGCCATCACCGCCACGGCCCACAAGCTGGCCAGGCTCATCTACACCATGCTGCGGTACGGCCAGGAATACGTGGATGCCGGCGCGGAATACTACGAGAGACAGTATCAGCAGCGGGCGTTGCGTGCGGCCAAGCGCCGGGCGGCACAACTGGGCTACCAGTTGGTGCCCATCTCCTCCGATGCGCAACCTTCGGACCTGCCCCACGGATCAGAGGCCGCGGCCGCGTGACAGTTTCGGTTAGTCCATAGCAGCATTATGGCCGTGGCCGGCCCGTGCAGAGGCGACTAACTGGTGAGTCCGTGTCAGGGTGCGTATGCTCATGGCGGGGCGTGTCGTACGGACGAAGACCGAGCAGGCGCTGGTGCTTATTGCCCGATCCATAGCATGGTCCGGGAGCCTTACGACTGCATCATTGGTGACGCCCCAATCGGGGCGATCCCGTTGGGGAGAGTGGCTACAGCCCGTGGCTCCCTCCGGCGACACGCCTACACGGCAATGGTAGAGGCGATGATGAGCAGACGCAAGAACAGCGCCAAACCAGCGGGGCTATCCCAGCTGAACCTGAACGCGGCGGGCATCGACGTGGGCGCCACCAGCCATTTCGTCGCGGTGCCCGCCGACCGCGCGGAGCAGCCGGTACAAGAGTTTGCCGCCTTCACAGCGGACTTGTATCGCCTGGCGGAGTGGCTGTCCGAGTGCGGTGTGGAGACCGTGGTCATGGAGTCGACGGGGGTGTACTGGATACCGCTGTTCGGAGTGCTGGAAGGCCGAGGGTTTGAGGTAATGCTGGTGGACCCCAGACGCATCAAGAACGTGCCGGGGCGCAAGACCGACGTGCTGGACTGCCAGTGGCTGCAGCAGCTGCACACCTACGGACTGCTGTCGGGAGCCTTCCGGCCCGATGGGGAGATCCGACGCCTGCGTAGCTACCTGCGCCAGCGAACGATGCTGGTGGAATACGCGTCCCACCATATCCAGCATATGCAGAAGGCCCTGACCCAGATGAACGTGAAGCTCCAGCACGTCATCAGCAACATCACCGGCCAGACCGGCATGGACATCATCGAGGCCATCGTGGGCGGCGAGCGGGATCCGCGTAAGCTGGCGCAACTGCGCAATTATCGGATCAAGGCGGACGAGGCGACCATCGCCAAGTCGTTGCAGGGCCACTGGCGGGAGGAACATATCTTCGAGCTGACCCAGGCCCTGGAGTTGTACCGGGTGTATCAGGCCAAGATTGCCGAGTGCGACCGGGAGATTGAAGCCCAGCTGGAACGGTTTGAGGACCGCAGCGACGGTGTGCCTCCGGCTCCCAATGGTAAAAAGCCCCATCAGGGGAACGCGCCGCGCTTCGATGTCCGGACCCACCTGTATCAGATGACGGGGGTGGACCTGACCCGGATCGACGGTGTGGATGCGTACACGGCCCTGAAGGTGATCAGCGAGATTGGCACCGACATGACCAAATGGCCCAGCGCCAAGCACTTCGCGTCGTGGCTGGGGCTGAGCCCCAACAACCGGGTCACCGGCGGCAAGGTCATCAGCTCAAAGACCAAGCCCAGCGCCAACCGGGCCGCCGCAGCTTTGCGTCTGGCCGCCAACGCGCTGCACCGCTCCGACAGCGCCCTGGGCGCCTTCCTGCGCCGGAAGAAAGCCCACTTGGGAGCGCCCAAGGCCATTACCGCCACGGCACACAAGCTGGCCAGGCTCATCTACACCATGCTGCGCTATGGCCAGGAGTACGTGGATGCTGGCGCCGAATACTACGAGAGCCAGTATCAGCAGCGGGCGTTGCGCGCCGCCAAGCGTCGGGCGGCCCAACTGGGCTACCAACTGGTGCCCATGCCCGATGCCGGGGACCGCACCACGTACGCACCTCCCGGCGCGCCAATCGCCGCGTGACAACGTTGGTTAGTGGGGAGGTCTCGCAGATGGTGGAGTCCAGGTCGATGGTCAACGGCCCGTCGCCGGGTCCCGCCCCAGCAGCCCAGGCCCGGGCCAGCAGCTCGCGGCTCACCCGATCCAGTTGGCGGACCTGGCCCCACCGGAAGCTGCGCAGGAAGGTCCCCAGCGTGGATGGCGCCTTGACCACGCAGCCGAGAGCGCTGGCCGTCCCGCCGGTGCGCAACACGTCGGCGTCGTCAATGCAGTCGCCGCCAGCCAGCGCTGACGCCACCAAGGTCAGCATCTTGTCGCCCGTGTTCGCCCGACCCGGCGCATTGCCCAGGTCGAGGCGCTGCTGGACCAGTTGGGGCAGGCCCAGGCGCTGGGCCAACGTGGCGGGTAGGATCAGCCCGGCATTGGCCACCAGACGGTGGTCATCAAAGGTGATTTGGATCCGGTCGGGGTCGTTGCGTGGCAGCATCTATTGGGTGCTCCTGGTTTCGGGTCGGTTTTGTGTTTCCAAAACCATTATCCCCGAAGCACCGGAGCACTTTCTTACCTCTTCAGCACGCCGCGACACTCATCTTTTCGGTGGATTGGGGCTAAATCTGACGCTCGGGAGTAACGGAGTGAGAATAGCCCCAGAGATGGGGATGGAGTGTCAGATGAGCACGCAGCAAGAAAAGATCATCAAGCCCAAGCTGGGCCTGCTGGAGTTGGCCAAACAGCTGGGCAACGTATCCCAAACGCCTGGCCCCATCGGAGACGGGCTTTCCACTTGCGGTCGCTTGACATAAACTGTAGTTGGGCGGGTTGTGACCCTTGCCCAATTCGCTGTCGAGCGAGGCAGGACTTGCAAACGCCGATACATTCTCATCGACCTAATCGGTATCAAATTTCGCTGCCTGGGGGGTTAATAAGTGAACGGGAGCATCCGACAACGCGCGCCGGGTTCTTGGGAGATCGCGATCTTCTTGGGGCGCGGTGAGAACGGAAAGATCCGCAGGCGGTACGAAACCGTCCGAGGTACCAAACGCCAGGCCCAGCAGCGTTTGCGTCAACTCCTGACCGCTGTGGATCACGGCTCGACACCGTCGACGGAGCGCATCAAGCTCTGCGATTGGCTTCAGCGGTGGATGATGGAACGTATCGTGCCTCACCGCAAGAAATCTACTGTGGACCGGTATCAAAGGGCCATCCGTCGCCAGATCGAACCAACTCTGGGGAAGTTTGAGTTGGATAAAATATCTCCCGCTCAGATCAACGCGTTTGAAGCTGGTCTAACCGCCAACGGCGAATCGGCCACCAGCGTCAATTTGGTCCACGCGGTGCTGTCGGGGGCCATGCGGTACGCGGCTTCCTTGGAACTGATCATGCGGAACCCCGCATCTTTGGTTTCGCCGCCGACTAAGCCCAAGAAAGAAGCCTAAGCCCCCTCTATGGAATCGGTGCGTCGAATGCTGCGGCTTGCCGCGGAATTGAACCACTATCTTTTCCCGTGCATCCATCTCCTGGCTTATACCGGGATGCGTAGGGGAGAGGCGGTCGCTTTGACTTGGGACAACGTGGATCTCGAAGCAGGACATGTCCCGCGTCAACTATATTTGCCGGTCCTGTTGCCTCATTGAGAAATGTTACCGAAACTTTAGCACCTGGGGTCCCTCCCGACCAGCGCTAATTCCGGCATTGCAGCGGGTCCCGCCATGGGCTCACCAGCCGTGGCGTAGACCAGTTTTTTGGCCATGATGCCGCGCCACTGCTGCACCCTGCGCTGCAGCGTCCGCAGGTGAGCCCGGCTGAAACGATCCGGTTCGGCCTCTTGCAGTCGGCCCAGCAATACCACCACACTGGCGTCCGGGTCTTCCTGCAACCAGCCCAGCACGTCGCACCACACTCCTTCGAAAGGGTCGGGCCGAGTTCGCCCAGGTGCGGGGCGGTTGCACCCGCCGCTCCCGTGAGGTATGCGCTGCATCCTGACGCCACCAGTCGGGCAACTTGGCCAGGAACTGTTCCAGGCTCTCGCCGCTGGGAGTGGGCCGGATTTCGGGACACGTAACCGCGGCCAGGGCCGACTGGGCTTCCCGGATGGCGTGCAGCAGCGCCACCGGGTCCAACTTGACCCGATATTCACTCAGTGCCGCCTTCATCTCCACGCTGACCGCGTCATGCTGTATCAGCCGATCGCAGGGTGTGGCTGGCGGGCTGTACCGCTTGACGACCCTGGAGCCGTGCCGAGTTTTCTCCACCAACTTGAACGACGGCTGGAAGTAGTTCACGTACCGTCGCACCGCCCCGTACCGGTGGGCCATGGTCGGTCCGGCCACCGCGCCGGAGTAGCGGTCATGACCGACGAAGTGGCGGACCACCGCGCCGTTCTTCTGCTCGATCCAGGCCTGGTCGTTCTTGCGGTAGGGCCGCGAACGGGTGAACTCGATGCCCCGCTCGGCGCAGTACTTGGTGAGAGTAGCGTTGATGAATACGCTGTCGTTGTCCGAGTCGATGCCTTTGACTGGGAAGGGCAACTGTCGCCCGATGGCCTCCAGTCCTGCCACTACCAGGGATTGCTCCCGGGCCAGCAGTGGCACGGCCTCGGTCCAGCCGGTGCAGATATCGGTGGCCACCAGGCTGTGGATCATGGAACCCCACCAGGAGCCGCCGTGGTGGACCACCAGGTCAATCTCCAGGAATCCTGGTGGCGGGCGCATTCCAATCGGCGAAGGTCCGTACCGGAATATTGCGGCCCGGCGACTGCCGCCTCCTGCGTCGGAGCTTGCGGCCCGCCGGTGTCCTGATGGGCTGGAGCAGCCGGTCCAGGATGGCGGCGCTGGCCGCAAGCAGCCGTTGGCGCACCCCAGGGTCCAGATCCAGGTGGCCATGGCGCTCCATGGACTCCACCAGATGGGGCAATGCCGCCTTCAGCCGCTTGCCGCAGATCCGGTCAGCGGCTTCCCAGACCACGATCAGCGCCTGGCGGACCGCCTCGTCGTAGATCCGTCGGCCCTTTTTTACCGCCGGCTGCTGCTCTCCGTCGTCGCCGGACTGCCCCAGCAGCCTGATGCCGTGCTTGCGATGGTGGCCGGTCACCGCGATGAACTCGTCCAGAATCCGGCCCTTGTCCTGCTTGGATGAAGCTCGGTAACGGTCTCGGATCGTCGCCAGCAATTCCTGTTTTGCCATCTTGCTGATGCCTCCTCCCACGCGATTGCCTCCCCGATTTTGGGTAACATTTTATTTGAGGCAACCAATCGCGTTGGGTAACGGTTTTGTTGAGGCAATGCGCGGTTGGCGTCAATCAGTTTTGCTGGTTCACCTCCTTGGCCTGGCCCCGTTGCTGGGCAGCGTTGGTCCGGTAGCTGGGGACGTCAAACTCCAGGATGACGGAGTGGTGCACGACCCGGTCAATCGCCGCGGCGGTGGCCATGGGGTTGGCGAAGATGCGCTCCCACTCCGAGAAGACCAGGTTTGACGTGATGCCCAACGATCTGCGCTCGTAGCGTTCGGCGATGAGGGTGAAGAGGACCTCGGACTCCTCGGCGCCTTGGCTGGACTTTACGCATAATTTAGAAAAAGTATAAAGACAGGGTAAGCTGGCCTGACCAAAATCTCACTAAAGGCCCAGCTATGCTTACCCTGCCCAATGCCATTGTATCCATACTCATTCCCTTCGCAACGCTGTTTACCAACCCGACCTGGCGGAAAGCCCAGGTACTGCTGGTGGGCGCGATCCTGACCCCGGGTCAGCGCACCGTCGCCGCGGCCCTGCGGGTCATGGGCCGCAGCGATCACCGCGATTACGCCCGCTACCATGAGGTGCTCAACCGGGCGGTGTGGTCGCCCCGTGCAGCGGCGCGCATCCTCTTGGTGTTGCTGCTCCAGCACCTTGATGGTGGGGATGGCCCCTTGGTCTTCGGCATCGACGAAACCCTGAAACGGCGTCGCGGCGCCAAGATCAAAGGTCGGGGCATCTACCGCGACGCGGTGCGTTCCAGCCGGAGCCAACTGGTCAAGGCCAGCGGCCTGCGCTGGATCTCCCTGATGTGGCTGGGCCACGTGCCTTGGGCCGGACGCCATTGGGCCTTGCCGGTGCTCACCGTGCTGGCGCCATCGACGCGGTACTACCAACAGCAGGGACGTCGGCACAAGAAGCTCACCGACTGGGCGCGACAGATGATCCTGCAACCCCGCTCATGGTGAGCCTGCCGAACCACGCTGGCTGCCCCAACGTCCACTGGTGCTGGTGGGCGACAACAGCTACGCCGTGCTGGACCTGCTCCACTGCTGCCAATCCCTCCGTGAACCCGTTACCCTCATTGCCAGACTACGGCTGGACGCCGCCCTGTATGCGCCAGCGCCAGCCCGTCAGCCGGCTCAGAACGGCCGCCCGCCGCTGAAAGGCGCGCGGCGACCCGCGCTGAAAACGATCCTCGACCAGCCCCAGGCAACTTGGGCTAGCGTGGCCGTGGCCTGGTATGACGGCACCACCCGCACGGTGGAACTCACGTCGCAAACGGCGGTCTGGTACCGCTCCGGCAAGCCTCCAGTCCTCATCCGCTGGGTGCTGATCCGAGATCCCCAGGGCTCCTTCGCCACCCAGGCCTTGCTGTGCACCGACCCCGCGGCGGACCCGACCCAGATCCTGGAATGGTTTGTCCTGCGCTGGCAACTGGAAGTTACCTTTCAGGAGGTGCGGACCCACCTGGGCGTGGAAACCCAACGCCAGTGGTCCGACCTGGCCATCGCCCGCACCACGCCCGTCCTGCTGGGAATCTTCTCCTGGACCACCCTGGCCGCCCACGGGTTGCAAAAACAGCGCCCCATGACCCAGCGCCGAGCGGCCTGGTACGACAAGCCGTTGCCGACCTGCGTGGACGCCATTGCCCTGGTGCGACGCCACCTGTGGCTGGCGTCGGAGGGTTTTTCAACGTCGGCCGTCGACCCCGATACGCAGGAACTCCCAGTCGCTCTGTACCACCGACTTGTCGATTCCCTGGCTTACGCCGCTTGAAATGCGGAAAGTCCAGCTTGGGGCAGGTAGCCCAGGTCGTCGAGGAGCAGGAAGTCGAAATTGTCCAACTTGCGCAGCTGGCGGGGCAGGTCCAGATCGCGCTTGGCGGCGAGGAGTTCCTGCACCAGGCGGTAGGCCGGTGCGAAAAGGACGGAGTGGCCGGCTTCCACCAGGCGGTGGCCCAGGGCGCACCGGGCGTGGGTCTTGCCGGTGCCGGGCAGCCCGAAGGCCAGCACGTTGATGCCGCGCTCCACAAAGCTGCCCTGGGCCAGCTGGTCCGGTTGCTGCCGCAGCGCCAGGGGGACTCGGTCGTGCTCGAAGGTTTCCCAGGTCTTGCCCGAGGGCAGCCGGGACTCCCGGCGCAGCCGGTTGATGCGCCGGTGGCGGCGATCCTCAGCTTCCTGTTCCAGTACCTCCAGGAAAGTTGCCAGGGCATCGCCGTGTCCAGCGGCGGTGAAACGAGCCACCGACTGGGCCCCCACCGTGGGCAGCTTGAATTGGCCGCACAGCTGGCCGATGCGGTCCTGCATCACGCTGGTGTCCGTCATGCGCACACCCCCGCCGCCGCCAGGCTGACCGTGAGCAGGCGGTCGTAGATTTTCAGATCCGGCTTCCCAGACCAGACCAGCACCGGAGCTTCGGGCACCTTGGGCTCGGCCAGGTCCCGCACCTCCGCGTAGTCGAAGGACTCACCCGCCTCCAGCAGCAACGACAGCGCGCTGTCCACCGTGGCTTCCATGGTGGTCGCCGCCAGGTGCAGGATCCGCACGTACTCCACGTCGGCACGCTCCCCACGCCATTCCCTGAGCGCGTCGTAGGTCAGCCGGAAGTGCCTGGTGGGAAACAGCTGCTCCCGGAAGCGGTAGCGGGCAAAGACTCCGGGCTTGCGCACCAGCGACCCAATGACGTGGCGGTAATTGACGTTGGCTTCCCCCTCGCCACGCACCCGCTCCATCCGTTTCACCAGGTGGCCCTTGTAGTACACTTCCACTCAGTCGGCGTACAGACGGATCTGCACCTCCTTGCCGATGAGGCGGGAGGGCACGCTGTAGCTATGTCCCGCTACCTGGATGGTGCACCACTTGCGCACCTTGGACTGGTAGTTGACGTATTCCGGCACCGGAGCTGGGGGCAGGGAGCGTAGGCAAAGCATCTCCTGCTCCAGCTTCCCCTATACCAGGCGATTGCGTCTCTCCACCATCTGCCGGACGAAGCTGGCGTAGTCGTCGACAGTGTCGAAATCGCGACTGCCCCGCAGGATGAGGGCCTGGTCGATGGCGTCCTTCAAGCGGTAGTGGGCGTGCTCGGCGACGCCGTTTTCATGGCTCTGGCCGGGATTGATGCGGGTGGAGCGGAGGCCATAGTGGTCCAGCAGGGCGGCGTAATTGTCGTTAAGAGCGCGGCCGCGGCTGCTGCGCAATTCGTGAGTGGCAGCCGCGGTATTGTCGCTGCGCACCACCTCTGGAACGCCGCCCAGAGTCCAGAGGGCATTCTGCAATCCCTGCTGCAAGGCCAGGAAGGTCTCACCGGCGGCGACCTCAGCGTAGCGCCATCCCGAGTGGCTGAGTATCAGCTGGAACAGCAGGTGGGGGTAGGACTGGCCGGCGATGGTCACCTTGAGTTCCCCGCAGTGGGTGAAGTCGAACTGGGCCTCCCGTCCCGGCGGATGCACCTGGGGGAAGTACACCTCCTGATCCGGACCATGCAGCGCCCGCCTCCTGAGCCGGTCGAAGGGCCTGCAATCGTCGTTGCAGGGTGCGCAACTGGGACGCGCTGAACCGCCCGGGATGCTGCTCCTCCTCCTGAGCTTGTCGAAGGGCAGTCGATAATTGTCGTTGCCTTCAGCTTGCCCGTCGGATCATTCCGCAGCAGCGGCTCAATCTCATCCTCCCACACCCCGTCGAAGGGATCGGGCCGGGTGCGCCACCGATGCTCCGGTTTCGCCTGCGACGGCAATGGGCCACTCTGCCACTTGCGCGCTGAACGCACGCTCATCCCAGCCTTGGCCGCTGCCGTTTCCTGTGTCTTGCCTTCCATACGTTTCTGCCTCAATAGCCTGGTTTGTCGGTCTGTAATCAACGGTACCTCCGTACCGAATGATTACCCCATCTCGACCGGCAAAAATAGTCGACGTTACCGGCAGGACTAATTGTCGTCTATCAGGACACCTCAATGTGGTCGCTTCCGTAGGCAGAGTCGGCAGGCAGGGGTTGGTCGTAGATGTGCCCAAAAGCAAGAGCGGCCAACGTAAAATCGATTTGGACGCCCGTACTGTGGAAATCCTACGAGCTCACCGCGAACATCAGAGACAGTTCAGAGATGCATTGGAGGATGATTTTTGGGGCGGAGACAAGGTATTCACGAACCACCAAGGGGATTGGGTGGATCCAAATATGGTGACGAGAGTGATCGGGGACTTAGCGAGGCGTTCAGGCGCTGATGCCATCACCGCTAGGAGTCTCCGCCATTTCCACGCCAGCGTTGCGCTTCAGACCGGCCAGAACATCGTGGTAATTTCAAAGCGTCTGGGCCACTCCAACGTGAGCATCACTTCGGACATCTACGCTCACGAGCTTCCTGGATGGCAGAAGGAAGCCGCTGACGCTTTCGCCGCTGCGATGGCTGCTGGCGAACCGAGTGGCAATTAGGTGTCGTATCAGCCGCAATTTGCCGCACAAATGCCGCACAAAATCTCGGAAACCCTCGAAATTGACCGGGGAAGTCCTCATGTTACAGGCACGAATCATGCACAAATTGGGACTATTCAACGCTATACAGCGGCCCTAAATCCAATCCCTTCTTCCGCTCCACTGCTTTCAAAAATCCCCGCCTCGTCCGGGGATTTGGCGTTTTGAGGGGGCTAAATGCGTCCGGTTGCCGCTCTTGCAACCAGACTCATCCACTTTGCAACGGCTGTAATCGGATAAATCCGATCGAGCGTCGTCAATCTTGATTGGGAAAAATTCGACAAACCACCTTGGGGTTGAATAACCGAACGTGGTTTTATGCGCCTTGTTACTGCGGGCTTGCGTGCGACCCGAATTCCAGTCTAGCAGGATGACCGGGTAAATCTGCTCCCGCCGGCACCAACTCCAGATAAATTAGCGTGGTCTTGATATCCGCGTACCCCGGCGAGCGGGAAAGGTGGTTGATCGGGATGCGGTTCGTTGGCAGGCGCCGGGGGTGATAGCGACGCAACGTGTGGGTTGCACCGTGTCGGCCCGAAGCGGACTGCCCGTGCTCAGTCCCCGACTCCCCCGCCTGCACCTGCCGGATTGCTCGCCAATTTTCGGTAACACGTTCCTTTCTGATTGCCCTACGGTCGTTGCCGAGGATGTTTGGCCAGGAAGTCGTCGGCTATCTCTTCGAAGGTTACAAACTGAACACCGTCGTGGGAACGTATGTACTCAATGAGTCGCTCCAGCATCAGCAACACCTGAGGGCGACCGCTAACGTCGGGATGGATCGTTATCGGGAAGATCGCTTCTTCGTATTCCCGGTAAACCCAATCAAACTGGTCTCGCCATAGCGACTCGATGTCCCTGGGGTTGGTGAAGCCGTGGCTGTTGGGCGACTTTTTGATGAACATCATCGGAGGCAGATCGTCCAAGTACCAGTTGGCTGGGATTTCCACCAGATCAGTCTCCTCGCCCCGTTCCAGCGCCTGCATCCAATGGTCTGCTGGCATGGCAAAGTCAATCTTGGTCCAGCGGTCGCCGACCCGGACGTAGTAGCACTCGAAGTCGCGGTGCATCAGGCTGTGATCGTACTTGATGCCGTGTTTTAGCAGCAGCTCGTTGGTTACGTGACTGAACTCCCACCATGGAGCAACGTAACCCCGGGGCCGCTGGCCCGAAAGCTCGGTGATCAGATCGATGCAACGCAGCAGGACGGCCTCTTCCTGTTCTGAGGACATGGAGATGGGGTTCTCGTGGGAGTAACCGTGGAGGCCCACTTCATGCCCTTGCTCCACGATCATGCGGCACTCTTCCGGAAAGGTCTCTATGGAGTGGCCCGGGATAAACCAACTGGTCTTGATATCAAGTCGGTCGAAAAGTTTTAGCAGTCTGGGCGTGCCGACTTCGCCAGCGAACAATCCGCGGGAGATGTCATCGGGGGAGTCCTCTCCGCCATAGGATCCTAACCAACCGCCAACGGCGTCCAAGTCGACGCCAAACGCGCACAAGATTTGCTTATTAGCCATCTCATTGATCTCCTAGCCAAAGGCTGTCTAATCTACGGTGGTGAGGTCACGCAACTGCCCAAGGGCGAGACCGGGTCATTTCCCGGATGCCCTCTGGTGTGGTGATGGGAGCCAGGCAGCGGTCTCCCATGCAGGCGTACAGCGCCGGCTCCCGGTTCAGCGGAAAGCCAAGTTGGCGGATTTGTTCGGCATCACGCTGCGAGTCCAGGGGCTGGACAACCCGATGGGGGGCGTAGGTCCGCAAAGCCGACCGGTGCAGTCGGCGATAAGCTGAACTGGACGAGTCGCCGACCAGGACCAGGCGCACCGGCCCATGGGTCAACAGGTCTCTGGCTCGTCCCCAAACCGCACCTGCCGGCAGGAATAACGCTTCCTCATCCTCTTCCATGCGGCGGGATGCGTGGGGGCCCAGATAGCTCTTGCCGGGGACCACGGATTCAAAGATTGTGAGGCCGTGGGCGGCCCGATCCGAGTGTCCCTCGTCGCCGGTGAGGTGAGACAAGGCCAGTAACGCCTCGGCCCAGCTACTGTTCTCCAACACTGGCTGCTCCCGCAGCAGGATACCGGCTTCGAATGACCGGGGTGGGGGAGTGTCGTAGCAGCCGCCGTTGGACGCGCCGAACAGCCGCTCGACGGTCTCGGCGACTTCAACCGCGCGTTCCAGGCAGTCAGGTTGCCCGGTGGACTGATACAGGGCTAACCAGGCTTTTAGGAAATTTACCTGATCGGCCAGGATGGGCGTGGCGTCGTTCAACTCGCCCACGCGTCGGCGCAACGCTCCCGCAGGAGTCCAGCTCTCTCCCCACAACCTTTCCAGAATATCGGACCCTATCCGTCGATAATCCGAATTCCCCAGAACGTTGGCCGCCTGAATCAGGGCATGGGCGGCCAGAGCGTTCCATCCGGCGTAGAACGTGCGGTCAACGGGCGGCGATGTGGTTGCGTCGCGGTCCTTCCAGGAGCTCTGGTAGAAGGGTTCGTCAGCGTCCTGGCTGGCAAAGAACAACCCTTCGTCGGAACTGAAAAGCGTGGTCAGCAGGTAATGCAGGATGCCGTCAGTGGCGGCCCGGTAGGCCACTCTTCGGGTAATCTGGAATGCTTCCAGGAAGACGATTGCCAGGCTGGCGTTGCTGACCAGCATCTTTTCGTAGTGCGGCACCTTCCAGTCCCGGCTTACCGAGTAACGAAAGAAACCCTGGTCCTTTCGGTCGTAGATCCCGTGCCACATTCCCTGTAGCGTGGCCTCGACCATTCCCAAGATTGTTCGTTCGCCGGTGAGTCCGTACCGGGCGGTGAGGAACAGCAGCGCCTCCCACGGGGGCTGTTTGGGTTCCAGCCCAAAGCCACCGAATTGCTCGTCGTAAAGCTCCGTCAGGCGGTCTAATACCGCATCTACGGAGGCGTTGTTGGCTCCGTCACGGCCAGCCGATGCAGATTGGTCTGCCCGGTTACCACTACCATCGCCCGGGGTGACTTCGCCGCTGGATACCTGCCTCAGCAGGGAGACCATCTCGTCCGGAGGGGTGTACGGCCGGCCGGCGAGGAATTCACCTCTCCCGGTGAGGAACGCCACCGACGGGAAACCACCCTGGTTGTACCGCAGCGATATGTCGGGCCGCTGGTCAACGTCGACGCGCACCGGGATGAACCGGGAGTTGACCAGTTCTATGACCCGTTCGTCGGAATAGGAAGTCTCATCCATGACGTGGCACCAGTGGCACCAGGTGGCCCCCAAGGTAAGCAGCACCTGCTTGTCCTCAGACCTGGCGGCCTCGAAGGCTTCCCCGCTCCAGTCCTGCCACAGAATAGTGTTGGCGCCGTCAGGTTGGCTCATCCGGTTAACCCTCGGTTTCGGGCGGCGGTGCGGCCACCCTGAGATGCTTGGAACGTAGAGCGCAGTTTAGCCGTTGGCAGCCCATTTTTACAGAGCATTGATCTGCATCGCAGGCATTCAGGTCTGAGCTAATGGCTACGCCCAAAGGCGTCGGTGTCCAAGATTTCGAAGACGGGCCCGAAGAAGAAACGCTTACAGAATTTCAGCGCATGAGCGAATAGACTATCTTCCGGAACAATTCCGTATGAGCGCCGTCTTGTGGGTAGCGTAGTTGTCCACAATCAGGTGTACGTCCAGGTCGGCGGGCACCTGAGCCTCGATGGTATCGCGCGGTCTGGGTATCGAGGAACTTGCGAACCTCCACGGCGCGGTGGCACCGGTGGCGTTGGCCAATTACCTTGGTAAACGCGTGCCTCTGCATGCTCTCGTCGAAAACCTACATGGCGGAGCCAACATCCGAGAATTCGTCTATTGGTTCCCCGGGGCTACTATTGAACAGATACACGCGGTTCTGAAACTCGAAACCAACATCCTTATGGAGTTCGCCAGCCAACACGCACGCTCTTGAAGGCGCGCACCCGGCTCTTACCAACTTGACGTCGTGTGGGAGATGGCCCTGAGCTATCAGACCCAACACGTCCGGAGGAACGGGGCGGCACTGCTGCCGAGCTGACGCACAATTGACTGTTAATACGCAGCCACACCCCGTACCTTGGTTTGCAGACTGTAAACCGAATCTCCCGCAGTGATGAACATGGTATCCAGGTTCATGCCACCAAAAACGAGGTTGCGAGGCACCTCAGGGACACGGATGATACCCAGTCGGTTGCCTCGGGGATCGATCACCCAAATCCCTCCCGAGCCGGTGCAATATACCCTCCCTTCGGTATCGACTTTCATGCCATCAGGCACTCCGGGCTCGGCTGATGACATATCACAAAAAACCCGGTTGTTGCTGAGGGTCCCGTCAGCGCCGACGTCGAAGGCTCGAATGCGCCGATGGGTACAGACCTCGCCCCGTTCCCCCTCTCCGACGCAGCGGTCGTCCAGACGGCTGATCGCAACGTAGAGAACCGATTCGTCAGGTGAAAACGCGAGCCCGTTGGGGTATTCGCACTCGTCGGTAGCCACGCTCAGAGCGCCGCCAGGAGCGATCCGGAAGACCCCGGCGAAGCCCAGTTCTCGCTGTTCTACCGGGATGCCGCGTTCTGGATCGGTGAAATAGACGCTGCCATCGGAACGGCACACTATGTCGTTGGGCCGGTTGAGCCGTTTGCCCTGCCAGCGGTCGGCCACCGTCGTGACCGACCCATCTGCGTCCATACGAGTGATTTGCCGGTTAGCCCCTTCGCACATTAGCAGCCGGCCCTGGCGATCCAGAGTGCAGCCGTTGCCTTCTCCGGTGTCATTCCGGATGGCGACGGCCTCATCGCCACCATCCCAGCGCATCAGCATACTCTCGCGGTGTCGTACATAGGTCAAATAGTTGCCGGGATGCCACAAAGGCCCCTCGGTGGGTCCTCCCGTGGTTACCACTACAGGGTCACCAGACTCTACGATGGCGGAAAGGTCTTCTGGCATGGTTTGCTCTCTCCCTAATAGGTATATCGAGGTGCTGATGGTTGCCAGGATTATATCAGCACAGCCTAAACATCAGCGATATACCGTAATCTGATCGAACCGGCATATGTTGGATCGGCCCCCAATGACACCACCTGAACCGTGTGGCTGAGTTGAACGCGCTGGCCGGCGCCGACCACGAGACTGCCGGAATGGCTGCGGGCAACACGTACTCGGCTCCGGTAGTGCCGGTGTGGCCGAAATCGCGATTGGCCCGAACGCTGCAGAGCGACGTGGCGAACCACGGCGGATGGACCATGGATTTCGATCGACGTCAAACGTTGTCGGTTGGGCCTGTTGAGATTCACCTATCCTTGGTTGGGGCGGAGTACGTATAACCTGCTCGGGTTACGTCCTGCGGTGCGGCCCTCGAAATTTGCTCTGGGCAAAAGACCGGCGCGATAGAAGCGTTGGCCCATCGAGTTGCTGACGTCAGTACAGCGTAAATCATTTTTTATTAAGGTTTGCGTTCGCAGTACTTACCCGCTGGATGGTCGACGTAGTAGTACCCCACCGCTTCCGTGTCGCTGTTGTTGTGGCACAGGTGATACCGATCGGCCGTTTTGCCCAGCGGGTAGCCGGCTCTTATTTTGTTGGCTGAGACCGTCCTGGGGAGGTAAATCGGGGTCGTGGCGCCCTCATACCTCGGCAACTCCAATTCCTCAAATTGCCGCGTGTCCGGCATTTGGTCCGGGTCGAACGGGACCCAGTAACCGTAGAAGAGCTGCGGGTAGTAATAGTGGCACGCCTGTAGGTCCGTTGATCCTTCGCTGAGTCCCGCCGACCTGACGATCCCTAGCCATTCCAGATCCAAGGATCCCTCGTTGTCACGGAGATAGTCGACCAGTCTGTCTTCGGTCGGGATCCAATCGTGCCAGTGGGCGTAGGGGTGCTGGCTCTGGTCTTGGAGCGTGCGGTATGGCGGCTCTTCTGCGTTCAGAAGCTCGTCGCCGCTCAGGTCTAGCCATTGGAGGATCCTCACGAACTGGTTGGGCGTGGTGTAAACCAGTTCGTTGTCGACATCGTTATGCACGCCGTCTCTCAGGCGCTGGTACTGGCCGGCGATTCGGTCTACCAGCCGGAACCTGCACTCTGCCTCGAACCCTTGGCTTCTGAGGTCGGCATTGCTTCGGTTTAGTGGTTCGGCCCAGTAGTCGCGGCAGTATATTCCTGGGTTCCTGGGCTAGGCTTTGCACATTTCAAGCCGCGTAGGCGAGTGAATCTACAAGTCGGTAGTACAGGGCAGCCGAGACTTTCCATATATCCGGTTCTGCGTCTCGGCTTTGTACAATCAAGCGGCATAGGCTAGCGTGTCGAGCATCCTGTGGTACAAGAGGCGCGGGACTTTTATCGATTCGTGCTCGCGCTCGGACGGCATAAAAGTTCCCTGCTGCACCCAGAAGTGTCGTCTGACCAGGGGGATGGCGTCGGCGAAGGAAGGGCTGGTTTTGTCATACCACGCCGCGGTGCGCGGCGCCATGCCGCCACGCTGTTCGATCAGGATATCCGCTGCCAGCGTCACCACGCTGAACAGGCCAAAGAGCGCGGGGGTGGTTCGGGCGATGGCTCGTTCCGACCACTGGCGCTGGGTTTCCATGCCCAGGTGAGCCCGCAGCTCCTCAAAGGTCACCTCGACCTGCCAGCGCAGCAGATACCACTGCAGTATCCGCAGGGGTTCCGCCTCGGTGTCGGTGCATAGCAAAGCATAGGGCCCGCGGCGCTCCTCCAGGTATCTGATGACGACCCAACGTATGGGAAGGCGCGGCGGCCCGCCGTGGTACCACAGCGCCACGCCCGAAGCGAGCTCGACCATGGCGGTACTGCCGTCGGAACCGGTGGCGCGGTAGGGAATCCATTGTGTAGCGGGATCGTCCAGCACCGCCGTGGGACTGGGCAATCGCGCGCCGACCACCCGGGGCCGCCCGATCTGGCCGGGCCGCCGCGGTGGCGCGGGCTGGTACCGGGATGCGTCCTTGCGCAGTTTGGTGACGACGACAATCGGCTTTGACATACTCTGGCAATGCCGCAGGAACTCGCGCTTGGCGTAGCCGCCATCGGCCACCACCACCAGGTCCCGGTCCGGCAGCCACCGGCGCAGGCAGACCAGCATCTGCTGGGCGTAGTCGGTGAACGTCTTGTGCCGGCGACCTTTGCGCCGGTCATAGCGGGCCGACACCACCAGCGCGGTCAAAAACGGCAGCGCCCAGTGTCGACCCGCCCATCCGATACGCGTCAGCAACATCAGGCTCACCCATTGCAATCCGGGGGTCATCACCACCTGGTCGTCCGTGGACCGCACCGGATCCCGATACCGCCCCTTGGCCGCAATCTTCCGGCCCCAGCGTCGTTCCACCGTCTCGTCAATGCCGAACACCAACGGCTCGGTGGATGAACCAAGGCGCCCGGCCACCAGCAGCAACAGCACCCGGCTCAGTTGCAGCGGCGACCATCGGGCACGGTTGAGCACGTGGTGATAGATGGCGAAGTCGCCGTGCTGCCCAATCCCCAGGATGTTGAGGGCGGAGGACACGGTGCGCTTGCCGGGAGACAGGATCGCTCCCATGGCCAGGAGTTGGGCTTTGCGCCAGGTCCTGGGGTCAAACAGGTGCTCAAAGGGCAGCAGCAGGGTTACTATGACTGCGGGCAGGGTAGGCATACGCGACCTCTTTTGGTGATTTGGTCGAGCTTACCCTGTTCTTATAATTTATCTAGCTTTTGTACAAAGTCGAGTTCTGCATCGGACAGTGAAAAACCCTCGGACGCCAGCCACAAGTGGCGGCGCACCAGGGCGATGGCATCCACAAAAGTTGGCGACGGCTTGGCGTACCAGGCCGCGGTGCGATGGCTCATGGGCCGTTGTTCCTGCATCAAGTGAGCCGACAGGGTGGTCCATGAGAAGAGCCCCATCAGGATTGGCGTGGTGCGGGCGATGGCGTGATCCGACCACTGGCGTTGGGTCTCCACGCCCAGATGCGCTCGCACCTCCTGGAAGGTGACCTCCAGTTGCCAGCGCAGCACAAACCATTCCAGAATCTGCGCCGGGTCCACGGCCAGGTCAGTGCACAGCAGAGCCGGTGTGGCGAATTCGCCCTGGGGGTCCCGAACCAAGACCCAGCGCAGGGGCACGGGCGGCTTGCCCGAGCGGTACCAGACCGCCGTTTGCGACGTGAGTTCCACCGTGCGGGTCGTGCCGTTGTACCAGGCTACCGCGGCGGTGGTCCAGGACAGACCGGGATGGTCGACGAGTGATTTCAGCGCGGGCAGCCGTCGGCCTTTCAGCGGGGGCCGACCGTTCCGGCCCGGCTGACGTGCTGGCGCCGGTTCATAAAGGGCGGCGTCCAGGCGCAAGCGGGCGATGAGCGTAACGGGTTGCGCCAACGATTGGCAGCAGTGGAGCAGGTCCAGTACGGCGTAGCCGCCGTCGCCCACCAGCACCAAGGGGCGCTGCGGCAGCCAGCGGCGCAGTTGCAGGACCATCTGGCGCGCCCAGTCGGTGAGCTTTTTGTGGCGGCGTCCGCGCTGCCGGTGGTAGCGTGCCGAGGGCGCCAGCACGGTGAGAAAGGGCAAGGCCCAATAACGTCCCGCCCAGGGGACCTGGCCCAGCCACATCAGGGAGATCCAGCGCAGGCCGCTGGCCTTGACCACCTGAGACCGGCTGGAGCGCACCGCATCGCGGTAGATGCCCAGGGATTTGATTTTGGGGCCGCGGCGCCGCTCCAGGGTTTCGTCGATGCCGAAAATCAACGGGCCATCGCCTTGATCCAAGTGGAGGATTAGCAGTCCCAACAGGATGCGTGCCGCCTGGCGGGGCGACCACACCGCCCGATTGAGCACTTGATGATAACGGGCATAGCTGCGGTCGTCGCTGAGTCCCATGACACGGAGCGCCGATGCCACGGTGCGTTGGCCGGGAGCCAGTATCGCGCCGACCAACAGGATTTGGGCTTTCAGCCAGGTCGGGTTGCGAAACAGCGTGGCGAAGGGATGGAGTACGGGTACAATCGCGTTGGGCAGGGTGAGCATCGCTTGGCCTTTTTCCGGGAGGGTCCGGCCAGCTTACCCTGTTCTTATAATTTATCTAGCTTTTGTGCAAAGTCCAGCTGGGAAGCAGTAGTGGGCTGTCGTCTTCGGCAGCCGGATCATCATTGTAGTAACCGAGATGGCCGCTGCCGTATAATTTTGACCGCCAGAGGATTCTGTCTAGGTCGTCCATGGTGCCAGGGTTCAGCTGGGCGAATTCGCTGTACACGACCGGTTGAAGGTTGTTCAGGGCCCAGAAGCTGCATCGTCGGCGATGCTCGTCTGCCGGAAGGCGGGCTCCCTCTCGCGGGGGCGACGTGTTTGCGCGTGCTCGGGCATCGTCTCGGTTGTTCTCCGTGGCGCCGCTTGAATCATCGGCTTGTCGGCCCGGGTTCCCGGTGTCCGGCGTCGACCTACCCTGCTCGCCCGATCTGGGCGCGCCGGGCATTGTCTCGGAAATTGACAACCCGGCATCGCAGACGTCGTCGATTCCGGCTTGAACGAGGACCCTCTGCAACACAGCTTGTTCGACTACGTTCAAGCCGTCAGGATTGCGGAGCTGCTCTATCACGTGGTCCGGCAGGCCGGCGTCTTCGGCTGCTTGGATACACTCTGATGGCGCCGCGTTGAAGAAATCGCATCCGATGCAAAATCCGAGCATCAACGAGGCGATCGTTATTGAGGTAATTATCTTGAGCGGCATCGGGTCCTTCCTCGTGGCTGGCGCTATTGGGATCGTGGTGCTCGATATTTGTCAGAATGTGTGCGTCGTGTCTTGAATGTGTGACCCGGCGGTTGCTTTCGTCCCGATTCTCATCGTTTCGCCGCAGGGAGCCTGTAATGTTGGGCGCTCTTGTTATCTTCGTAATCTCGCAGTTCTTGACCACCGCGCTGGTCGTTGCCACGGTGATGCCCGACACCGCCACGATTCGCAACCTTTCCTGGTGAGCCGGGGGCAGAACCGGAAGCCGAGGTTTCCAAAGACCCGAACGGTGATGCGGGTTTGGGTCTGGGTTCAGGTACCCCACCGCTTCCTGCGATACAATGAGCGCTCGCCGTCGGGTGACCGCGTACTCCAGCTCCATTTACCTGAGCCAGGATTAAGGATTCTGATCAATCATCTGATCAAGCGATTGAAGTTCCAAGCAACGTTCGGAGGACCCATGACCGCAGATACGCGTAACACCATGACTGTCCAGCCTCAGCGGAGCATAGTCGCCCGCACTATTGGAGAGCAAGCAGTACTTGCGGTGATTGGTGGCGGGCCCGGACAAAGGGGGCCATGGCCTTATGTGACCGGCATCCCAAATCTTGGCTTTGATATGGTGGGGCCCCCTCCCCAATATCTGTCAGTAGCCGCCTGGGCTGCTTGAACGGTGGTCACAGTGGTGGGCGTCGCCTACCGTGGCCGGATAGCGCTGGAGGACATCAGGGTAGATTTTGAGGTGGAGCCTATTGAGCTTCCCACCGGCATTGGGTTTGGCGTCAAGGAGGTGGTCACCTTGATAGGCCAAATCTCAGAATCGGAGCGTATCCGGTTGCAGCGGGCTTCCCAATTCTGTCCGGTGGGGCAAGCGCTCACCAAGGGTTCCATTAAGTTTGAGGACGAGGTCGAATGGAGCTCAGGCGATGTAGCAGCGGCATCAACAGCTCCGGAAGGCATCCTGCCATTGGCGGGGGACATCGCCATAGTGCCCACCGGATCAGTGCACGGGCGGTACCTCCGCGATACGAAAGAATATGACGAGGACGGGGGAATGGCCCACGAAGGCGAGGTTAAGGTTGCCGTTACCTGCGAAAATCTGACTCACCCAAGCCTTTGGACTGTCCTGGCCGGCCATAGCTCCGATGGATGGGTTCCGGGGCCTTTTCCATTGTCTCAAGCTGCCTGGGCAGCGTCGTCTGCGGCGACTTTGAGCCAGCTCCTGCCCCAAGGAACCGAGGGCGCCGATAGCATCAGCGTGGAGTTGGCAATGGCTGCCCGTGGCGGTAGGGGCCAGGCGCAGGGCGACGCTGCTGCGGGGGTGGTTGGGCATCGCAGCGCTTTGCGTCGGGTAATCGTGCCTGGAAACCCGCGCACCACTCCTTTGGAGGTGGTTCAAGCTGCGCTGCAGCGTGATCCGATTACGATCGCCTACCGGAACGGGGGCGTACTCCTGCATGATGAGGTGGTGGTAGAGTAGCGCTATTTACGGACCCCCTACGCTAGGCTTTGCACATTTCAAGCCGCGTAGGCGAGTGAATCTACAAGTCGGTAGTACAGGGCAGCCGGGACTTTCCATATATCCGGTTCTGCGTCTCGACTTTGTACAAAAGCTAGATAAATTATAAGAACAGGGTAAGCTCGACCAAATCACCAAAAGAGGTCGAGTATGCCCACCCTGCCCGCAGTCATAGTAACCCTGCTGCTGCCCTTTGAGCACCTGTTTGACCCCAGGACCTGGCGCAAAGCCCAACTCCTGGCCATGGGAGCGATCCTGTCTCCCGGCAAACGCACCGTGTCCTCCGCCCTCAACATCCTGGGGATTGGGCAGCACGGCGACTTCGCCATCTATCACCACGTGCTCAACCGTGCCCGATGGTCGCCGCTGCAACTGAGCCGGGTGCTGTTGCTGCTGGTGGCCGGGCGCCTTGGTTCATCCACCGAGCCGTTGGTGTTCGGCATTGACGAGACGGTGGAACGACGCTGGGGCCGGAAGATTGCGGCCAAGGGGCGGTATCGGGATCCGGTGCGGTCCAGGTAGTGTCCCGTCAAGTGGTGTAAAAGCGCGTCATCCCTTTTGATGTTGATCAGGCCGCTGCGTCCAGCATATTGGGCGTCGGCAGTGCCTCGTTGCCGGCGGCGTTGGGGATGGTGAGGTAGCGGCGGGCTTCGGCCCATTCGTCATGTTGCTCGGCCAGCACCGCGCCCACCAGGCGCCGCGCCGACAGCCGGTTGGGGAAAATGCCCACCACGTCAGTGCGGCGACGGATCTCCCGGTTCAGCCGTTCCTGCGGGTTGTTGGACCACAGCTTCTGCCAGTGGGCCACTGGGAAGGCCGTGAAGGCCAGGATGTCCGGCGCGGCATCCGCCAGCAGTTCGGCCACCTGGGCAAAGAGCTCCCGGAGTTGTTCCACCACTCGGTCCAATTGGCCGTGGACCTCGGCGGGAGACAGTTGCTGGTAGATGGTGCGGACCATGGTGGCCACGCCGGGTTGGGCACGCTTGGGCACTCGGGTGAGCAGGTTGGCCATGAAGTGGGTGCGGCAGCGCTGCCAGCTGGCCCCAGTGAACACCGCGGCGATGGCGTTCTTCAGCCCCTGGTGAGCATCGGAGGTTACCAGCTCCACCCCGCTGAGGCCCCGAGCGGTCAGCGACCGCAGGAAGGCCAGCCAGAAGGCGCCGTCCTCGCTGGCGCCCACGTCCATACCCAGGATCTCACGCTGCCCTTCGGCATTGACCCCCGTCGCCACCACCACGCAGACGTTGACGATGCGACCGCCCTCCCGCACCTTCTGGGTCAGGCCGTCCAGCCACACGTAGGGGTAGGGACCACCGTCCAGGGGCCGACCCAGGAAACTCTCCACCACCTCATCCAGTTGCTGGCAGATGCGCGACACCTGGCTGCTGGAGATGCCGTCGCAGCCCAGGGCCTTGATCAGATCATCCACCCGCCGAGTGGACACGCCTTCTACATAGGCTTGCTGGATGACGGCCAGCAGGGCTTTCTCGCTGCGCCGCCGCGGTTCCAGCAGGCTGGGGAAGTAGCTGCCTTCCCGCAGCTTGGGAATGTGCAACTCCATGGTGCCCACCCGGGTGTCCCAGGTGCGGTTGCGGTAGCCATTGCGGTAAGTGACCCGCTCCGGGCTGCGTTCGCCGTGCTGGGCGCCGATCTGGGCGGAAACCTCGGCGTCCATGATGCCGTCCACCAGGATCCGCAGTGCTTCCCGCAGCAAGTCCACGTCTCCGTCCATACCACGCTTGCGTAACAATTCCAAAAGATCCATTCTTTGCTTGACCACCGTCGTTCTCCTTGGTTGGGTTTGGCATTTCCGATCAAGGATGACGCGGTGGTCAGCGTTTTGCCAACCGCCTAACTCTTACACCACTTCCTGGGACTCTACTGCGGTCCAAGGACGACCAGGTGGTGATGACCCCCGGATTGCAATGGGTGAGCCTGATGTTGCTGACGCGTATCGGGTGGGCGGGTCGACACTGGGCGCTACCGTTTTTGACCGCGCTGGTGGTGTCGGCCCGCTACGACCGGCGCAAAGGTCGCCGGCACAAGACGGTCACCGACTACGCCCAGCAGATGCTGGTCTGCCTGCGCCGGTGGCTGCCGGACCGGGACCTGGTGGTGGTGGCCGATGGCGGCTACGCCAAGCGCGAGTTCCTGCGGCATTGCCAGAGTATGTCGAAGCCCGTTGTCGTCGTCACCAAACTGCGCAAGGACGCATCCCGGTACCAGCCCGCGCCACCGCGGCGGCCCGGCCAGATCGGGCGACCCCGGGTGGTCGGCGCGCGATTGCCCAGTCCCACGGCGGTGCTGGACGATCCCGCTACACAATGGATTCCCTACCGCGCCACCGGTTCCGACGGCAGTACCGCCATGGTCGAGCTCGCTTCGGGCGTGGCGCTGTGGTACCACGGCGGGCCGCCGCGCCTTCCCATACGTTGGGTCGTCATCAGATACCTGGAGGAGCGCCGCGGGCCCTATGCTTTGCTATGCACCGACACCGAGGCGGAACCCCTGCGGATACTGCAGTGGTATCTGCTGCGCTGGCAGGTCGAGGTGACCTTTGCGGAGCTGCGGGCTCACCTGGGCGTGGAAACCCAGCGCCAGTGGTCGGAACGAGCCATCGCCCGAACCACCCCCGCGCTCTTTGGCCTGTTCAGCGTGGTGACGCTGGCAGCGGATATCCTGATCGAACAGCGTGGCGGCATGGCGCCGCGCACCGCGGCGTGGTATGACAAAACCAGCCCTTCCTTCGCCGACGCCATCGCCCTGGTCAGACGACACCTCTGGGTGCAGCAGGGAACTTTTATGCCGTCCGAGCGCGAGCACGAATCGATAAAAGTCCCGCGCCTCTTGTACCACAGGATGCTCGACACGCTAGCCTATGCCGCTTGATTGTACAAAGCCGAGTTCTGCGTGGGACAGTGAAAACCCCTCGGACGCCAGCCACAAGTGGCGGCGCACCAGGGCGATGGCATCCACAAAAGTTGGAGACGGCTTGGCGTACCAGGCCGCGGTGCGATGGCTCATGGGCCGTTGTTCCTGCATCAAGTGAGCCGCCAGGGTGGTCCAGGAGAATAGGCCCATCAGGATTGGCGTGGTGCGGGCGATGGCGTGATCCGACCACTGGCGTTGGGTCTCCACGCCCAGATGCGCTCGCACCTCCTGGAAGGTGACCTCCAGTTGCCAGCGCAGCACAAACCATTCCAGAATCTGCGCCGGGTCCACGGCCAGGTCAGTGCACAGCAGAGCCGGTGTGGCGAATTCGCCCTGGGGGTCCCGAACCAAGACCCAGCGCAGGGGCACGGGCGGCTTGCCAGAGCGGTACCAGACCGCCGTTTGCGAGGTGAGTTCCACCGTGCGGGTCGCGCCGTTGTACCAGGCTACCGACACCTCGACCCATGACACGGTGGGCAAGTCCAGGAGCGCCTTCAGCGCGGTCAGCCGTCGGCCTTTCAGCGGGGGCCGACCGTTCCGGCCCGGCTGACGTGCTGGCGCCGGTTCATAAAGGGCGGCGTCCAGGCGCAAGCGGGCGATGAGGATAACGGGTTGAGCCAACGATTGGCAGCAGTGGAGCAGGTCCAGTACGGCGTAGCCGCCGTCACCCACCAGCACTAGAAATCTGGCCGGAAACCCCGATTCTCCCCAAGCTGTTATTTTCTTGGCGTCGATTACCGATGTAATGATGGGGTCTTGAAACGTATTGCATACACTATCACGCCGTATACGACTGTAATACGTCTGCTTGGCGTAGTGCAAAACCCGGCCAATGGCTTTCCGGCCAGACCTCTAGGGGGCGCTGCGGCAGCCAGCGTGGTTCGGCAGGCTCACCATGAGCGGGGTTGCAGGATCACCTGGCGCGCCCAGTCGGTGAGCTTTTTGTGGCGGCGTCCGCGCTGCCGGTGGTAGCGTGCCGAGGGCGCCAGCACGGTGAGAAAGGGCAAGGCCCAATAACGTCCCGCCCAGGGGACCTGGCCCAGCCACATCAGGGAGATCCAGCGCAGGCCGCTGGCCTTGACCACCTGAGACCGGCTGGAGCGTACCGCATCGCGGTAGATGCCCCGGGATTTGATTTTAGGGCCGCGGCGCCGCTCCAGGGTTTCGTCGATGCCGAAAATCAACGGACCATCGCCCTGGTCCAGGTGCTGGAGCAGCAGCACGAGCAGGATGCCAGCCGCCTGGCGGGGCGACCACACCGCCCGATTGAGCACTTGATGATAACGGGCATAGCTGCGGTCGTCGCTGAGTCCCATGACACGGAGCGCCGATGCCACGGTGCGTTGGCCGGGAGCCAGTATCGCGCCGACTAACAGGATTTGGGCTTTCAGCCAGGTCGGGTTGCGAAACAGCGTGGCGAAGGGATGGAGTACGGGTACAATCGCGTTGGGCAGGGTGAGCATCGCTTGGCCTTTCTTGAGAAGTGGGGTCCGGCCAGCTTACCCTGTTCTTATAATTAATCTAGCTTTTGTGCAAAGTCCAGCTTCATTAACCCACCTCTGATTGCCCGTCCAGTAGTAGTGAGCCACCTCGTGAGCAATATGGAACGGCACCCGCTTCCACGAGTATCCATTCTCCACGTCGTAATGCAGCTTGGACGTTATATGCGTACCGAAGTTGGTTCCACCGGCGGTGGCACGAATCGAATCGTCAAAGTACCAAGCGACGTAATTCGTGGGCAGCGGTTCCCGCATGAACTCCTCAGCGGTACGCACCGTATGCTCCAGATAATCCATATTCGGCGTCACCTGATCCCGGATGCGGATGACGGTCAACAACACTTCACCGGACAGCGGCAGTTCGATAAACCGTTCCTCCAAATACACCCCGGCCCCCCGCAGCAGGAAATCCACCGATTCCGGCCTGTAGGTGTACGTCGCGCCCAGCAGCGACACGATTTTGGCCTCTTGATCGATAATGCCATCGCCGAGTTTGGGATGTGACATTATCTTGAGGAGAACATCGGTGCCGTTGTCGCCAAGCTTTTCCAAAGACCGCACCGCCGCAGCGTCGGCGCCCTCAACACTCTCCAGGAACGGCATAGCCAGAATGTCGTTAGCAGCCTCGACGACCACTTGTTCCGCAGTCCCGTCCGCTGTCCATACCATCCAGTAGAGGTATTCGATAACCGTCGCTTCATCCGCAGTGATGCCATCCTGAACCCAGGATTTTTGCAACATCAGCTCAGCCAATTCGGGAGCGTACCGTGCCGTCCAACGTAGCCTGTTAATAGCCACAGTTTCACCAGCGGTAATGCTGTCCCCAACCCACGGTTTTTGCAGCAAGGCGCTGAACACATCGGGATACCAACGCGCACACGCAATCAACGCCTCGGCGGCGGTACGGTCAGCATCGTCAACGCCGTCCGCAACCCAGGGCAATTCCCGGATTTCTGCCGCCCGCGCCCGTTTATTTTGTTCCAGCCACCCACCGTTTTCCAGACCAGCGATAGGACTCGGCGGCCTCGGTGTGCTGTTAGGCCGCGGGGTGAACGTGGGCCCTGGCGTGCGGGTAGGAGTAGGCTGGAGCGTAGCCGTACGCAGCGGTTTGGGCGTAAATGTAGGCGCCGGAGTATACGTGGGCGGAGGTGACGTGCTGGTTGGCGTCGGCTCCAGCGTGGCAGTAGCCATCGGGGTCGGCGGCGGTGCGACGGTCGAAGTCGAGGTGGGCGATGGCATGTCGGTTGGCGGTGATGTGGCCGTCGGCATCAGTGGCTCCGGCGCAGTGCAGGCCGCCGCTCCCGAAATGATAATCGATGCTGCTGCCGTCAACAGGACGGCAAATATCTCCTGTGTAGTCATGAGGACTCCTCACTTTGAAAGTTGGTGGGCGGGGCACGACGCATCAGCCGCGTTGCTGCCGACTGGCCATGCACCCGCTTAATGTCGTCAGGTAGTGTCGTCAGGCTTTAGGGTTTGCCCGCCGTTCTCTAGCCTTCGGGCAGCGCGCGATGCTGCGGCCGACGGGAGCGCATCCACCCCACAGAACCTTCCCACTCCGTAGGCGCTCAGGCCACCTGCTGCCAGCCCGATGACGATCGCCGGCAGCGTGAGCCACCAGGGTTCAGAATAGGCAAGGTCTGCAATGACTTTTTCGCTGCCCGCAAGGCCAACGAACAGGACCACCAGCAGGCCATAGGTGAATTGGGCTCCTAACCCCGAATCCACCGAAGCGATGTACGCTGGAGTTGACACTAGGGTTGATGGGCAAGGGAGGGCGAACAGGCTAGGCCAAGTTCCAATAGATGGGGATGAGGGCGGTGTGAAGTAGGCACCCAGACACGATGATGGCGGCCCGCAGTGGCCATGGCGGGCGTAATTCGAGATGCAGTGGGCAAGGAGTGCCCTTCGCGGGCTGGGTTGGCGCGAGTTGGCGGGAACGGTCAGATGGCCGGATAGCGGGTCAGTGGCAGACGGCCGCCGTCAGGCTGGGAGTGGAATTGCTCGCAATCGAGCCAAGGCGCGACTGAACTGGTTTTTCCAGGGCCAGCGCTGGGGAAGATGCAAAGTGAGGCGGCGCGCCGAGCGGGTGAGCCGTCCGGCGAGGGAGAAGAAGCGTCGTCGGAGGGTCTTGGTGGTTACCAGTTGCTCACCCAGACCGATGCGCGCGGTCCAGCGGGCCAGGTTGTGGGCCATCACCTGCACCGCCAGCCAGGCGCCGTTGGCGGCGAAGCGGCCTGAGGGGAGATGGTTGAGCCCGACGCCGTACTTGAGGTCTCGGATGGCGTTCTCGATCTCGGCGTGGCGCCGATGGTCGGCCTCCAGTTCCAGGGTGTCCCCGTCTCGGTCGGTGATGAAGCCGTGATAGCGGTAGCTGGCGAAGAGGGCCAGCTGGGAGCCGGGCGTGGGCTGCACCCGCCGGACGATGAGCCGCACCGGTGCGGCGTCGGGCTCATCCTGGAAGGGGACGTAGGTGGTCTCCGCCACGTCGGCGGCGCCGTCCATCCAGTAGGGAATCGGCGTCCAGTCAGTCTCGGGTATGGCCTCGATGATATTCCGCAGGCGGGCTTGCTGGCGGATGGTGATGGAGTAGCGCACATCCATCTTGCGGCAGACGGCGACGATGGCGTGGGTGTAGAAGCCGCTGTCAGCCCGCACCGTGAGTTGTCCTCTGGCGCCAGCGTAGCGTACTCGCCCCACCGTCTCGCGTAGAAAGTGGGCGGCGCCCCGAACGGTGTTGGCGCGGCCCTTGCGCAGCCGAGCCATCAGCACGTCGCCGGTGCCGGCGGCAATGGCCAGCAGCGGGTGATAGCCTCGCTGGCCGGTGTAGCCGTGGTCGCGCGCCCCCTCCTTGGCCAGACCGTAGGTCTCGCAGATGGTGGAGTCCAGGTCGATGGTCAACGGCCCGTCGCCGGGTCCGGCCCCAGCCGACCAGGCCCGGGCCAGCAGCTCCCGGCTGACCCGATCCAGTTGGCGGACGTGGCCCCACCGGAAACTGCGCAGGAAGGTCCCCAGGGTGGATGGCGCCTTGACTACGCAGCCGATGGCGCTAGCCGTCCCGCCGGTGCGCAGCACGTCGGCGTCGTCAATGCAGTCTCCTCCGGCCAGAGCAGACGCCACCAGCGTCATCACCTTGTCGCCGGTGTTGGCTCGGCCTGGGGCGCGACCCAGGTCCAGGTGCCGGTCAACCAGTTCGGGCCGGCCCAGATGCCGGCCCAGCGTGGCTGGCAGGATCAGCCCAGCATTGGCCACCAGGCGGTGGTCGTCAAAGCAGGGCAATCGCGTTTTAGCTGCGTAGGACTTTTAGCAGGTAGTCCTCCTTCCAGCCGGCCTGGAGGCGTTTCCCCTGGATGCCCACCTTCAGGCTCGTTTCGTTCTTGAGCAGATTGTGCGAAACCTGCCGCAGCGTGGCCAGGTTCTGCGGAGCGTGGTCCTTGCGGATCCGGCAATGGTCTTCCCCGAAAGTCACGTCCAGGCTCCAGTGCAAGCAGTTCTCGATGCTCCAGTGAGTGCGCACCACCTTCAGCAGTCGCTCCGCCGGGGCATCCAGGCTGCTGATGTAGTACCGGGGCTGCACCGTGGTCCCTGCCGGCGTCTCCCAGCGGCCCACCGCCTTGACCACCGAGCGCAGGCCGGGCCAGTCCTGCCCGGTGCTCAGGTACTCCAGGCAAGATGGGTCGCTGATTGTCCAGCACTCCCGACGTTCTATCCTTCCGTGGTCTTTGTTCAGGGTGGTGGCGTAGTCATGGGGCACTCCCCCGAAGCCGAACTCCTCCGCTCCCTCGAACCGGTCCCGCACGTCTTCATACAGTTGACCTTGGTTCTCCTTCAGCGCCAGCACGTAGCCGGCTCCCCGGTCCAGAATCCCCTGGGCGATCTCCTGCTGGCAGCCCATGGCGTCGATGGTGACGATGCACCCCTTCAGTTCCAGCATTGGCAGCAACGGGGGGATCGCGGTGATTTCGTTGGACTTCTCCGCGGTCTTCACCTGCCCCAGGGTCAGCGTGTTGGCCGAGGCCCAGGCGCTGACCAGGTGGATGGCCCGCTTGCCCACATTGCGGTCGTGGGAACGCCGTACCGTCTTGCCGTCGATGGCCACCACTTCCCCGGGGATCAGGTCGGACACCGCCTGGGTCCAGGCCATGAAGCACTGCTGGAACTGCTCCGGGTCCAGCCGGGAGAAGACGTCGCCGAAGGTGTCGTGGGACGGGATGCCGTGGGGCAGTTCCAGGAAGGTCTGGAACCATTCCAGCTTGCTCTTGCCGAACAATTCGATGTAGACCCAGGAGTCGGCGCCGCAGATGACGGCGCAGATGGCAATGGCAATGATGTCCAGCAGCTGGTGCCGCTTGCACCGGTCGATCCTGGGGTCCTCCAACGTCCCGAAATAATCCATAATGGACGCGCCCTTCCCCTCTCTCATCACTCCTCCCCTCTCCCCTTCATATCACTGGACTCGCATGCCTGGCCAAGTCTACCAATCTATAACGCGATTGCCTTGGTCGTCAAAGGCAGGGCAATCGCATTCTCAAAAACAATGGGGGTAGGGGAGCCGGATTCCGTTCCAGCACAACGTCAACCGCCTTCAATCTTTGCTGGACACGACGTATTCAACCTCAGCAACCGCAAATTCAGACGCTGGTTGTTGCCTCCTAATGAGAATGCGATTGCCCTGTCGTCAAAGGCGATTTGGATGCGGTCGGGGTGGTCATCTGCTAGCATCTTTTGGGTGCTCCTGGCCTGGGGACGGTTTCCTGTTTCAAAAGCCATTATCCCAGATGCACAGGAGCACTTTCTTACCCCTTCAGCACACCGCGACACTCATCTTTTCGGTGGATTGGGGCTTACGAATGCTCCGGCCTCGCCGCCCACCTCGTTAACGGCGATGATTGCTCCCTCGGCGGCGTCTCTGGCCAGATTGCCGGCCCCACGTCCCATTGCTCGGGTCCCCCTGGCGGCCACCGACGCTGCGGCACGAACCACGTTACCCGTGATATTGCTATTACGCCCTCGGTGGTTGCGTTCCAGGTGGTTGCGTTCCAGCGTTTCCTTGACTTGTTCGCTAATCCTCTGGGAGGGATTCCCTGGTCGGCTCATGGCGCACACGCTAGGTGCGCTGCCAACCGTTGTCAACCCGAACTGCCCGCGAAGCGCAACGAACCATACTTTGCCGTTGATTCGGGCGAATATCTAAGGTCTGTGGTCAGCTGCCAACTCGCCCGCAACATTTCCACTCGTTCCGGCCCGTTCCAACGCAACAGCAGATGGATTTCAACCGCAGTACTGTTGAACATTGCCTCCCGGCCGGTCGCACAGCTTGAGAACCTGCAGATGCAAACGGGCGCAAGAAGGCGAAAGGCACGGTTCCAGCTATACAGAGGGCCAGTCCTGTCCGTCAATTTGGATACCGACGTTGCGGCGCTCATCCGGGAGCAACGCGAATTGCGCGGGCCGGGATTGAACCGTTACGTCAGCGACTCCGCGGCGGCCGAGGCCGGCATCACGATGGTCTCCTTGGATTCTACAGCCCCAGCGCGGACTGCTGTGACCGATCATCCGTTTTCAGGCGGCAGGTGGTGGGTTCTGTCAATTTCACGCCATAAGAATTGAGATATCCGGCTCCTGGCAAATGTTATTACTCTGGAAATCGGCTTCTCTGCTACTAACGTAGCTCTGCCATATAGTACGAACAAACTGTCGAGTTATACTATTGGTTGCTCAACGCGGCCGGAAATCAATTTCGCCGAGGGCACTGGTTTGGAAAGTGTACTCGGCAATGGAGGGTCAAAGATGCGCTCGAAAGAGGTTGATTGGGTTGAGTGTCCGAGGCCCTGCCGGGTTTTTCGAACGGCGCGGCTCGTTGTGCTCATGTTATTTTCGTTGGTGGTTGTATCGGCGTGTGGAGGCGGAAGCGGCGGCGGCGGGGACAGTGGAGGCGGCGGCGGAAAATGGACGGGAGCGGTGACGCTGATTCCTGAAAACGTTCATGAGGTGCGCGTCTGGGACATAGCGGCCATTGTGGCGGGAGACACGCTCATTGATCCCCCTAGAGAACTGGAATTCCTATTGGGTCCCGAAGGGGAAGAGGGTCCAGTATCGCTTGAGGATATCAGCTCGTTCGCAATCGCATCGCTGGACTTCAGCGGAGGACTTGAAGAATTGTCTGTAGTCAAGGGCGATTTCGATTTTGAGTCGATCAGAACACTTTATGAGGCTTGGGGCCTCGCCTCTGATACGTACCGGGGGTACGAGGTTTGGGGGACAGGATTGGGGGACGAGGAGATAGCGTTGTTGGAAGATGAAGGTTCCCTACTCATTGGGGAAGGGAGCGCGGTGAAGACGGTGCTGGATGCGCTGGACCAGGGGTCCGGGTTCCTGCTGGACGACAATGAGCTCCAGCGCGTAGATTACGTCGATTATATTGGTGTGGATGCCGACGAGTATTTCGGCATGACACTGAATCGGGCCCATGGCGGATTTTATGCTTTCGTCATGGGAGGAGCGATGACGCGCTTTGACGGGTGCTGCTGGTCGTCGGGATGGTCTGCGTCTATGGACAGCGGGTCCGACGTGCACTTGACCATGATCTTCCCATTTGCGCAAGAAAAAACGCCAAGTCGCAGAAGGATGAGGTGGAGGCGTTCCTCGAGACAAACTTGTCCGGGGTAGTGCCACTGGATGACGTAAAGGTGGATGGCCTATTCGTGATTGCAACCGCCACGATTGAAGAAGGGGCGTGGGAAGAAGTGGCAGAGCGCTTGCCGTTTTAACAAGGGGGCGTCAAAGCCGATCAAGGTGGCTTGTTGAAACAGTAGCAAAAGCCCAAGGAACTTTTACCAAACAGGTTCGGTTATAACGGTAAAGGATCGGGAAACTCTTTTGCTGCAGCCAATTTCGGCGCTATGCGGCTTGGACAACGTTAGGCTATGACTTTCCCCACGCCGGCCTTGATGACGAAACCCCACTTCCAAACCAAGCCTTTCCGGTCGAATTTCGAAGGAGGGATTTCGGATGTTGGAGATTCAGAAATTTCGTCCTGGCGGCGCCCGACGATGATTTGTACCTGCGTAACCCGGGCGACTGGCCCAAGACGCGTTTATCTTGGGCTCGTCGGTGGCGGTGCTGAACGCCGTATTGGTGAAGAGCGGGCGACAGACCTAACCTTGGCTGACGTCGTCTCCAGAGTCTACTCGGAAACCGATGCCCAGCTTGACCTGGTACCAGTTGGCGCTATCACCGTCAATGGTGCCGCGGATTTCCCGCACTTCGAACCAGTTGAGGTTGCGGATGGTCTGGGCGGCTCGGGCAATGGCGCCGTCAATGGCCTGTTGTACGCCCTCGCTGGAAGATCCTACCAGCTCGACTACCTTGTAAGTGCTGCCAGTTGTCATGTTTCGCTCCGTTGGCTTCTGCGGACCGTAGATATAGTTCTCTTAGCCGCAGCGCGCCCGTATAATATGCATCGCGCCCCAATAGCGCAATAGGCATCAGAGCCTGCTCGCATCACAACTTACGCCTGCCGGCGTTTCCCCGGCACACTAAACCCTGACAGTTTGATTGGATAACTACGCAGTAATGGCTCGACTGTGGTTGCTTGTTGGCTCCGATACGCCGTCGACTGAGTGGTCATCGAATACGCTTGGAACCTCAATGCTGTACCCGAAGAATGCGTGGCGCTGGCGGAAACGATGGATGCTCGTAATACTGGGTACCAGTTGGGAGTAGCAGTTTCGCTTGAAAAGCCTGACTTGCCGTCGGTCGTCCTTACGGTACCGACGCCGACACCAACGATGAGCCCGTCAGATTTCCCGTACTCATACGGTGCGACCGCGGAAGCTGCCGGGAAAGTCCGTGCCCGTGGAAGCAAAGGATCTGGGTGCGGCCTCCGAAGATCAATTGAGTCAGCTAAATCAGCGTAATTTAACTATCTGAATCGAGAGCAATAACCCATCAAACGCAGCGAAGCACGAATCCTGACTACCCACACTGGCAGCCTGCCCCGGCCCGAAGGGCTGGTGGCGATGCTGGGTGCGGTGTCGCGGGGCGAGCAGGTGGATGAGGCGGCGCTGGACGCTGCGGCCCGAGAGGCTACTGCCGGGGTTTTCTCGGCGCAGGTGGCGGCCGGGGTCGACGTCATCAACAACGGCGAGCAATCACGCATCAGCTTTTCGACGTATGTTACCCAGCGAATGTCCGGCTTTGGCGGCGCCTGGACCCGGCGCGGCCACCGGGACCAGAAGAATCCCCCTCGCTGGTGCGTCCTCGCGTGGTGCAGTTGATGCGCGACGTCCCTACCTGCGGTGGCCCACTGGCGTACGAGCGGCTGGACCTGGTCGAGCGGGAATGCCGGCAGTTGCTTGACGTCGTCGATGCTGCCGACGGCGAACCGCAAGAACTGTTCATGACCGCCGCGTCGCCCGGCATTGTCGCCATGACCCTGGGCAACCGCTACTACGACAGCCACGAAGATTACGTATTCGCTTTAGCCGAGGAACTGAGGAAGGAATACGAGATAATCGTCGCGCACGGCCTCACGCTGCAGCTGGACTGCCCCGACCTGGCCATGGAGCGGCACGTGTCGTATCAGGACGAACCGCTGTCGGCTTTTCAGGACCTGGTGGACCTGCATATCCGGGCCATCAACCACGCCTTGACCAACATCCCTCGCGACCGGGTTCGTCTGCACGTCTGCTGGGGCAACAGCGAGGGCCCGCACCATTACGATGTGGCGCTGGAGGACATCCTCGACCTCCTCTATGGGGCCAACGTCGGAGCGCTGGTGATGGAAATGGCTAACCCGCGCCACGCCCACGAGCATCGCGTATACCGCGACCGACCGCTTCCCGAGGGGATGCTGTTGATCGCCGGGGTCATAGACACCAAGACCAACTACGTGGAACATCCCCGATTGGTGGCTGACCGGTTGCATCAGGCGGTGGCCGCCGCCGGAGGCGATCCCACGCGCGTGCTGGCCGGCACTGACTGCGGCTTCGACACCTCCGCAGGCTCCAACCGAGTGGACGAGGGCATAGTCTGGTTGAAGCTGCGGGCCATGCGAGATGGCGCAGATATAGCCAGCCGGGAGCTGTTCTAAGCAACCCAAGGCCCTATGCTGATTTCCCCTACCCTGAACATCAGGTAAGGGCATCGTCTCGACTCCAAAGTACGCCGTAGAGTCTTTACCGGCCGAACTTTGACTGCAGGGTCAGTTGGCAACTCCAGCAGATCTGAAGGCACCCTGCCGGCCAGAAAGAACAGGTAATCCGCATCCATGTCCAACGTATCGGCCAGTTGCTGGGGTAGTGTCCCGTCAATAGGTGTAAAAGCGCGTCATCCCTTTTGATGTTGATCAGGCCGCTGCGTCCAGCATATTGGGCTTCGGCAGTGCCTCGTTGCCGGCGGCGTTGGGGATGGTGAGGTAGCGGCGGGCTTCGGCCCATTCGTCGTGTTGCTCGGCCAGCACCGCGCCCACCAGGCGCCGCGCCGACGGCCGGTTGGGGAAGATGCCCACCACGTCAGTGCGGCGACGGATCTCCCGGTTCAGCCGTTCCTGCGGGTTGTTGGACCACAGCCAGCTAAGTAGAGTCCCAGGAAGTGGTGTAAGAGTTAGGCGGTTGGCAAAACGCTGACCACCGCGTCATCCTTGTGGAATCACAACAACCCAACCAAGGAGAACGACGGTGGTCAAGCAAAGAATGGATCTTTTGGAATTATTACGCAAGCGTGGTATGGACGGAGACGTGGACTTGCTGCGGGAAGCACTGCGGGTCCTGGTGGACGGCATCATGGACGCCGAGGTTTCCGCCCAGATCGGCGCCCAGCACGGCGAACGCAGCCCGGAGCGGGTCACCTACCGCAACGGCTACCGCAACCGCACCTGGGACACCCGGGTGGGCACCATGGAGTTGCACATTCCCAAGCTGCGGGAAGGCAGCTACTTCCCCAGCCTGCTGGAACCGCGGCGGCGCAGCGAGAAAGCCCTGCTGGCCGTCATCCAGCAAGCCTATGTAGAAGGCGTGTCCACTCGGCGGGTGGACGATCTGATCAAGGCCCTGGGTTGCGACGGCATCTCCAGCAGCCAGGTGTCGCGCATCTGCGAGCAACTGGACGAAGTGGTGGAGAGTTTCCTGGGTCGGCCCCTGGACGATGGTCCCTACCCCTACGTGTGGCTGGACGGCCTGACCCAGAAGGTTCGGGAGGGCGGTCGCATCGTCAACGTCTGCGTGGTGGTGGCGACGGGGGTCAATGCCGAAGGGCAGCGTGAGATCCTGGGTATGGACGTGGGCGCCAGCGAGGACGGCGCCTTCTGGCTGGCCTTCCTGCGGTCGCTGACCGCTCGGGGCCTCAGCGGGGTGGAGCTGGTAACCTCCGATGCCCACCAGGGGCTGAAGAACGCCATCGCCGCGGTGTTCACTGGGGCCAGCTGGCAGCGCTGCCGCACCCACTTCATGGCCAACCTGATAGACGACAATTAGTCCTGCCGGTAGCGACGACTATTTTTGCCGGTCGAGATGGGGTAATCATTCGGTACGGAGGTACCGTTGATTACAGACCGACAAACCAGGCTATTGAGGCAGAAACGTATGGAAGGCAAGACACAGGAAACGGCAGCGGCCAAGGCTGGGATGAGCGTGCGTTCAGCGCGCAAGTGGCAGAGTGGGCCGTTGCCGTCGGCGACGAAACCGGAGCATCGGTGGCGCACCCGGCCCGATCCCTTCGACGGGGTGTGGGAGGATGAGATTGAGCCGCTGCTGCGGAATGATCCGACGGGCAAGCTGAAGGCAACGACAATTATCGACTGCCCTGCATTGCCTCAACAAAACCGTTACCCAACGCGATTGGTTGCCTCAAATAAAATGTTACCCAAAATCGGGGAGGCAATCGCGTGGGAGGAGGCATCAGCAAGATGGCAAAACAGGAATTGCTGGCGACGATCCGAGACCGTTACCGAGCTTCATCCAAGCAGGACAAGGGCCGGATTCTGGACGAGTTCATCGCGGTGACCGGCCACCATCGCAAGCACGGCATCAGGCTGCTGGGGCAGTCCGGCGACGACGGAGAGCAGCAGCCGGCGGTAAAAAAGGGCCGACGGATCTACGACGAGGCGGTCCGCCAGGCGCTGATCGTGGTCTGGGAAGCCGCTGACCGGATCTGCGGCAAGCGGCTGAAGGCGGCGTTGCCCCATCTGGTGGAGTCCATGGAGCGCCATGGTCACCTGGATCTGGACCCTGGGGTGCGCCAACGGCTGCTGGCGGCCAGCGCCGCCATCCTGGACCGGCTGCTCCAGCCCATCAGGACACCGGCGGGCCGCAAGCTCCGACGCAGGAGGCGGCAGTCGCCGGGCCGCAATATTCCGGTACGGACCTTCGCCGATTGGAATGCGCCCGCCACCAGGATTCCTGGAGATTGACCTGGTGGTCCACCACGGCGGCTCCTGGTGGGGTTCCATGATCCACAGCCTGGTGGCCACCGATATCTGCACCGGCTGGACCGAGGCCGTGCCACTGCTGGCCCGGGAGCAATCCCTGGTAGTGGCAGGACTGGAGGCCATCGGGCGACAGTTGCCCTTCCCAGTCAAAGGCATCGACTCGGACAACGACAGCGTATTCATCAACGCTACTCTCACCAAGTACTGCGCCGAGCGGGGCATCGAGTTCACCCGTTCGCGGCCCTACCGCAAGAACGACCAGGCCTGGATCGAGCAGAAGAACGGCGCGGTGGTCCGCCACTTCGTCGGTCATGACCGCTACTCCGGCGCGGTGGCCGGACCGACCATGGCCCACCGGTACGGGGCGGTGCGACGGTACGTGAACTACCTCCAGCCGTCGTTCAAGTTGGTGGAGAAAACTCGGCACGGCTCCAGGGTCGTCAAGCGGTACAGCCCGCCAGCCACACCCTGCGATCGGCTGATACAGCATGACGCGGTCAGCGTGGAGATGAAGGCGGCGCTGAGTGAATATCGGGTCAAGTTGGACCCGGTGGCGCTGCTGCACGCCATCCGGGAAGCCCAGTCGGCCCTGGCCGCGGTTACGTGTCCCGAAATCCGGCCCACTCCCAGCGGCGAGAGCCTGGAACAGTTCCTGGCCAAGTTGCCCGACTGGTGGCGTCAGGATGCAGCGCATACCTCACGGGAGCGGCGGGTGCAACCGCCCCGCACCTGGCGAACTCGGCCCGACCCTTTCGAAGGAGTGTGGTGCGACGTGCTGTCCTGGTTGCAGGAAGACCCGGACGCCAGTGCGGTGGTATTGCTGGGCCGACTGCAAGAGGCCGAACCGGATCGTTTCAGCCGGGCTCACCTGCGGACGCTGCAGCGCAGGGTGCAGCAGTGGCGCGGCATCATGGCCAAAAAGCTGGTCTACGCCACGGCTGGTGAGCCCATGGCGGGACCCGCTGCAATGCCGGAATTAGCGCTGGTCGGGAGGGACCCCAGGTGCTAAAGTTTCGGTAACATTTCTCAATGAGGCAACCTGGACTTTGCACAAAAGCTAGATAAATTATAAGAACAGGGTAAGCTGGGCGGACCCTCCTGGAAAAAGGCCAAGCGATGCTCACCCTGCCCAACGCGATTGTACCCGTACTCCATCCCTTCGCCACGCTGTTTCGCAACCCGACCTGGCTGAAAGCCCAAATCCTGTTAGTCGGCGCGATACTGGCTCCCGGCCAACGCACCGTGGCTGCGGCGCTGCGCGTCATGGGCCGCAGCGACCACCGCGACTACGCCCGCTACCATGAAGTGCTCAATCGGGCGGTGTGGTCGCCCCGTCAGGCGGCTCGCATCCTACTGTTGCTGCTGCTCCAGCACCTGGATCAGGGCGATGGCCCGTTGGTCTTCGGCATCGACGAAACCCTGGAGCGGCGCCGCGGCCCCAAAATCAAATCCCTGGGCATCTACCGCGATGCGGTACGCTCCAGCCGGTCTCAGGTGGTCAAGGCCAGCGGCCTGCGCTGGATCTCCCTGATGTGGCTGGGCCAGGTCCCCTGGGCGGGACGTTATTGGGCCTTGCCCTTTCTCACCGTGCTGGCGCCCTCGGCACGCTACCACCGGCAGCGCGGACGCCGCCACAAAAAACTCACCGACTGGGCGCGCCAGATGATCCTGCAACCCCGCTCATGGTGAGCCTGCCGAACCACGCTGGCTGCCGCAGCGCCCCCTAGTGCTGGTGGGTGACCGCAGCTACGCCGTACTGGACCTGCTCCACTGCTGCCAATCGTTGGCTCAACCCGTTATCCTCATCGCCCGCTTGCGCCTGGACGCCGCCCTTTATGAACCGGCGCCAGCACGTCAGCCGGGCCGGAACGGTCGGCCCCCGCTGAAAGGCCGACGGCTGACCGCGCTGAAGGCGCTCCTGGACTTGCCCCCCGTGTCATGGGTCGAGGTGTCGGTAGCCTGGTACAACGGCGCGACCCGCACGGTGGAACTCACCTCGCAAACGGCGGTTTGGTATCGCTCGGGCAAGCCGCCCGTGCCCATCCGCTGGGTCTTGGTTCGGGACCCCCAGGGCGAATTCGCCACACAGGCTTTGCTGTGCACTGACCTGGCCGTGGACCCGACACAGATCCTGGAATGGTTTGTGCTGCGCTGGCAACTGGAGGTTACCTTCCAGGAAGTGCGGGCTCACCTTGGCGTGGAGACCCAACGCCAGTGGTCGGACCGGGCCATTGCCCGCACCACGCCAATCCTGATGGGGCTCTTCTCATGGACCACCCTGGCGGCCCATCTGCTGCGGCAACAACGACCCTCGGCCCATCGTACAGCGGCTTGGTACGCCAAGCCGTCGCCGACCTTCGTGGACGCCATCGCTCTGGTGCGCCGCCACTTGTGGCTGGCGTCCGAGGGTTTTTCACTGTCCGACGCAGAACTCGGCTTTGTACAATCAAGCGGCATAGGCTAGCGTGTCGAGCATCCTGTGGTACAAGAGGCGCGGGACTTTTATCGATTCGTGCTCGCGCTCGGACGGCATAAAAGTTCCCTGCTGCACCCAGAGGTGTCGTCTGACCAGGGCGATGGCGTCGGCGAAGGAAGGGCTGGTTTTGTCATACCACGCCGCGGTGCGCGGCGCCATGCCGCCACGCTGTTCGATCAGGATATCCGCTGCCAGCGTCACCACGCTGAACAGGCCAAAGAGCGCGGGGGTGGTTCGGGCGATGGCTCGTTCCGACCACTGGCGCTGGGTTTCCACGCCCAGGTGAGCCCGCAGCTCCTCAAAGGTCACCTCGACCTGCCAGCGCAGCAGATACCACTGCAGTATCCGCAGGGGTTCCGCCTCGGTGTCGGTGCATAGCAAAGCATAGGGCCCGCGGCGCTCCTCCAGGTATCTGATGACGACCCAACGTATGGGAAGGCGCGGCGGCCCGCCGTGGTACCACAGCGCCACGCCCGAAGCGAGCTCGACCCTGGCGGTACTGCCGTCGGAACCGGTGGCACGGTAGGGAATCCATTGTGTAGCGGGATCGTCCAGCACCGCCGTGGGACTGGGCAATCGCGCGCCGACCACCCGGGGCCGCCCGATCTGGCCGGGCCGCCGCGGTGGCGCGGGCTGGTACAGGGATGCGTCCTTGCGCAGTTTGGTGACGACGACAATCGGCTTTGACATACTCTGGCAATGCCGCAGGAACTCGCGCTTGGCGTAGCCGCCATCGGCCACCACCACCAGGTCCCGGTCCGGCAGCCACCGGCGCAGGCAGACCAGCATCTGCTGGGCGTAGTCGGTGACCGTCTTGTGCCGGCGGCCTTTGCGCCGGTCGTAGCGGGCCGACACCACCAGCGCGGTCAAAAACGGTAGCGCCCAGTGTCGACCCGCCCACCCGATACGCGTCAGCAACATCAGGCTCACCCATTGCAATCCGGGGGTCATCACCACCTGGTCGTCCTTGGACCGCACCGGATCCCGATACCGCCCCTTGGCCGCAATCTTCCGGCCCCAGCGTCGTTCCACCGTCTCGTCAATGCCGAACACCAACGGCTCGGTGGATGAACCAAGGCGCCCGGCCACCAGCAGCAACAGCACCCGGCTCAGTTGCAGCGGCGACCATCGGGCACGGTTGAGCACGTGGTGATAGATGGCGAAGTCGCCGTGCTGCCCAATCCCCAGGATGTTGAGGGCGGAGGACACGGTGCGTTTGCCGGGAGACAGGATCGCTCCCATGGCCAGGAGTTGGGCTTTGCGCCAGGTCCTGGGGTCAAACAGGTGCTCAAAGGGCAGCAGCAGGGTTACTATGACTGCGGGCAGGGTAGGCATACTCGACCTCTTTTGGTGATTTGGTCGAGCTTACCCTGTTCTTATAATTTATCTAGCTTTTGTACAAAGTCGAGTCAGCGGCTCGGCTTTGTACAATCAAGCGGCATAGGCTAGCGTGTCGAGCATCCTGTGGTACAAGAGGCGCGGGACTTTTATCGATTCGTGCTCGCGCTCGGACGGCATAAAAGTTCCCTGCTGCACCCAGAGGTGTCGTCTGACCAGGGCGATGGCGTCGGCGAAGGAAGGGCTGGTTTTGTCATACCACGCCGCGGTGCGCGGCGCCATGCCGCCACGCTGTTCGATCAGGATATCCGCCGCCAGCGTCACCACGCTGAACAGGCCAAAGAGCGCGGGGGTGGTTCGGGCGATGGCTCGTTCCGACCACTGGCGCTGGGTTTCCACGCCCAGGTGAGCCCGCAGCTCCTCAAAGGTCACCTCGACCTGCCAGCGCAGCAGATACCACTGCAGTATCCGCAGCGGTTCCGCCTCGGTGTCGGTGCATAGCAAAGCATAGGGCCCGCGGCGCTCCTCCAGGTATCTGATGACGACCCAATGTCATTGTTCAGGATCTATAGGCCAGTGAATTGGGAGTTTTTCAGGATCTACCCACCAGATTTTCAGGGTCATTAGGCCACTTTGGGAGCCACATCGGCGATCATTGCCGCACTTTGGAATTGAGGTGCAGCGATGGCATACCGGGAGGTTTCCAGAATGGAAATACCAGAGATCATTCGCCGTTGGCAGGCGGGGGATAGCCAACGCAAGATTGCGTTGGGCACCGGCTTGTCGAGAGATACCATCGCCAAGTACGTGGCGGCAGCCCAAGAGGAGGGCATCGTTCGGGATGGGCTGGTTGCCACCGCGGAGCAGCTGAGCCGGCTGGCGACGATTGGGCAGCCGGGGCCGCGGCAGGCGGTGACGCCCGGGCAGGACCTGCTGGAGCCGTGGGCGGACCAGATTTACCAGTGGCTCACCGGCGACCGGCTGCAGCTGACCCGCATCCGGGAGTTGCTGGCAGCGCGGGGGTGTCCGGTATCGTATCCGTCGTTGCGCCGCTTCGTTCTGAAGCGGAACTGGCGGCGGCGCAGCCAGACCACGGTGCGCATGGAGGACACCGCGCCCGGGGAGGTGGCGGAGATGGACTTCGGCCGGTTGGGCATGATTGTGGACCCAGCGACAGGCCGCCGGCGGGCGGTGTGGGGGCTGATCATCGTGCTGGCTTACTCGCGGCACAGCTTCGTCTGGCCGACCCATGGGCAGACGCTGGAGGACATCATCGCCGGACTGGAAGCGGCGTGGGTCTGCTTCGGCGGGGTGCCCCGCTATCTGGTCATCGACAATTGCCCGCCAGCGGTGGCGGGACCAGACCCGCTGCATCCGCGCTTCACCAGAGGCTTCCTGGAATACTCGCAGTGCCGGGGTTTCATCGCCGATGCGGCGCGGGTGCGGAAACCCAAGGACAAGCCCAAGGTGGAGCGTGGCGTGCAGTACGTCAGGGAGCGCTTCTTCAAGGGCGGCGATTTCCACGGTCTGCCCCACCTGAGGGCCGAAACCCAGCGCTGGTGTCTGGAGGTGGCCGGAATGCGCATCCATGGCACCACTCGCCGGAAGCCCCTGGTGGTTTTCCAGGATGAGGAGCGCCACACCCTGCTGCCCTGGGACGGTGAGCCCTACGAAATCGCCGACTGGCGCAATGCCAAGGTCCATCCCGACCATCACATCCAGTGTCAGCAGGCCCTGTATTCGGTGCCATCGGACCGGTGCCCGCCGCGTCAGCAGGTGGAAATCCGGCTGGGCAGCAAGCTGGTGCACATCTATCACCGGGGCCAGCTGATCAAGACCCACCTCCGCCAGCCCCAGGGCGGACGCTCCACCGATCCCGACGATTACCCCGCCGAGCTTTCCGCCTACACCACCAGAGCGCCGGATCGCATCCAGCGCAGCGCGGCGACACTGGGACCGGCGGTGGGCGAATACGCTGAGCGTCTCTTCGACGGCCCCCTGCCCTGGGCCAAGATCCGGCAGGGACACAAGCTGCTGCGTCTGGGCGAGCGTTACACGGCGCAGCGTCTGGACGCCGCCTGTCGTCGGGCCCTGGCCGTGGATCTCATCGACGTGCGCCGATTGGAACGCATCCTGGTGCAGGCCCTGGAACAGGAGGCCATGCCCCAGCTGCCCTTGCCCATGCCGCCGGGCCGCTTCGCCCGTCCCGGTAGCGTCTTCGCTTACACCGCATACCGCCGTCAGTCAGCATGAGGAGATTACCCATGACCCGAACCACCGAACTCACCCCGCTGCTCAAGAGCCTCAAGCTGGGCGCTTTGGCCAGCACCCTGCCGGAACGCATCGCCCTGGCCCGTAGGGAGCAGCTGGATTACGCCTCATTCCTGGAAATCATCCTCAGCGACGAGGTCAATCGCCGCGCCCACCGCCGCACCGAACTCCGGCTGCACAATGCCGGCTTCGAGGAGACCTGCCGCCTGGAGGACTTCGACTGGTCGGCGTCAATTACCCTGGACCGCCGCCTGCTGGACGCTGTATTCTCCCTGGAGTTTCTCGACCGGCACGAACACGTCCTGCTGGTGGGCCCCGCCGGTGTCGGCAAGAGCTTCTTCGCCCAGGCCCTGGGCTACGCCGCCGTCCGCGCCGGATACTCCGTGCGCTTCAGCCACGCCGACGACTTCTTCAAGGCCCTGACCCAGGCCAGAGTGGACAACTCGGTGGACCGTACCTTCCGGTCTTTCCTCACGCCCGACCTGCTCATCCTCGATGACCTGGGTCTCCATGGCCTGACCGCCCAGCAGTCCGCCGACCTCTACGAACTCATCCTCAATCGGCATCGGGCGTCCAGCTTCATCATCACCAGCAACCGGGCCGTGGACGAATGGCTGGGTCTCTTCGATGACCCCATCCTGGGCAACAGCGCGCTGGATCGCCTGGCCAACGCCAGCTACCAGATCGTCATCGAAGGCGCCAGCTACCGGGAACGACTCTCGCCACACCGCGCTCTACTGGCCGCAAAGGGGGTGATTGACCCGCAAACTACAACCTGATAATAGTCAATTCACCGCGCTCCCAGGGTGGCTGGATGTCCGTGAAAATCGCCGGCCTAATGACCATGAAAATTGACACCCAACGTATGGGAAGGCGCGGCGGCCCGCCGTGGTACCACAGCGCTACGCCCGAAGCGAGCTCGACCCTGGCGGTACTGCCGTCGGAACCGGTGGCGCGGTAGGGAATCCATTGTGTAGCGGGATCGTCCAGCACCGCCGTGGGACTGGGCAATCGCGCGCCGACCACCCGGGGTCGCCCGATCTGGCCGGGCCGCCGCGGTGGCGCGGGCTGGTACCGGGACGCGTCCTTGCGCAGTTTGGTGACGACGACAATCGGCTTTGACATACTCTGGCAATGCCGCAGGAACTCGCGCTTGGCGTAGCCGCCATCGGCCACCACCACCAGGTCCCGGTCCGGCAGCCACCGGCGCAGGCAGACCAGCATCTGCTGGGCGTAGTCGGTGACCGTCTTGTGCCGGCGACCTTTGCGCCGGTCGTAGCGGGCCGACACCACCAGCGCGGTCAAAAACGGTAGCGCCCAGTGTCGACCCGCCCATCCGATACGCGTCAGCAACATCAGGCTCACCCATTGCAATCCGGGGGTCATCACCACCTGGTCGTCCTTGGACCGCACCGGATCCCGATACCGCCCCTTGGCCGCAATCTTCCGGCCCCAGCGTCGTTCCACCGTCTCGTCAATGCCGAACACCAACGGCTCGGTGGATGAACCAAGGCGCCCGGCCACCAGCAGCAACAGCACCCGGCTCAGTTGCAGCGGCGACCATCGGGCACGGTTGAGCACGTGGTGATAGATGGCGAAGTCGCCGTGCTGCCCAATCCCCAGGATGTTGAGGGCGGAGGACACGGTGCGTTTGCCGGGAGACAGGATCGCTCCCATGGCCAGGAGTTGGGCTTTGCGCCAGGTCCTGGGGTCAAACAGGTGCTCAAAGGGCAGCAGCAGGGTTACTATGACTGCGGGCAGGGTAGGCATACTCGACTTCTTGTGGTGATTTGGTCGAGCTTACCCTGTTCTTATAATTTATCTAGCTTTTGTACAAAGTCGAGCCGCTGACCCTGATATACGGAAAGTCCCGTCCGCTCTGTACCACCGACTCATAGATTCGCTTGCCTACGCGGCTTAAAAAGCGTAAAGCCCAGGCAACAGGACCGGCAAATATAGTTGACGCGGGACACCACCTGCTCACCCGAGTGCCCAAGCGTGCCCAACCTGGCGTGGCCACCATGGTCCGCACCATCTACCAGCAACTGTCTCCCGCCGAGGTCCACGGCCAATTGGACCGAGTGGTGGAACAACTCCGGGAGCCCTTTGCCCAGGTGGCCGAGCTGCTGGCGGATGCCGCGCCGGACATCCTGGCCTTCACGGCCTTCCCAGTGGCCCACTGGCAGAAGCTGTGGTCCAACAACCCGCAGGAACGGCTGAACCGGGAGATAAGGCGCCGGACTGACGTGGTGGGCATTTTCCCCAACCGGCTATCGGCGCGGCGTCTGGTGGGCGCGGTGCTGGCCGAGCAACACGACGAATGGGCCGAAGCCCGCCGCTACCTCACCATCCCCAACGCCGCCGGCAACGAGGCACTGCTGAAGCCCAATATGCTGGACGCAGCGGCCTGATCAACATCAAAAGGGATGACGCGCTTTTACACTACTTGACGGGACACTACCGTCGTAATGGTGATAGGCGGCGTAGAAGTCGCTGACCAGCACGCCAGCGAACTGATCGCCCAGGACCTCATCCACCACGGCCTTGCCGCGGCCCCGACGCAGGAAGTAGCGCTCGGTGGGGGTGCTGAAGGTCCACACGTAGCCGTTGTGTCCGTCCTCACGCCAGCCGGTCTCATCGGCATGGACCACCGGACTGCCTCGGATGCGTTCCAGAATGCCCGTCAGTTCAGCTTGGGCCTTGCGAGCCACCCTTTGCGTGGCGTCCACGATGGCTCCCAGGCTGAGGCGCAACCCATGCACGGTGTCCAGGTACCACTGGATGGTGCGGAAAGGCAGCCTGGCCTCCTCCCGCAGGGCGGCAATCAGGCTGATCAGGTTGACCCCCAGACGTTGCTTCCCATCACCATGTTCTCCAGTTGCGCGGTGGGCGTACAACAGCGTTGGCACTGTGGGCAGGTGCGGGCGATATAAGCGTGCTCGGTTACCTGCACCGGAACCCGGGGCAGGTCAATCACTTCCCGAGTGCGCTGGGTCCAGCCACCGGACAGCTGGGTTCCGCAGTCGGGACACTGTTCCACCACGTGTTCCACCCGCTGGGTGGGCGTCATGCGGGTGCGAGCAAAGCCGTGGGGCCGAGGCTTGCGTGGTTTCTTGGGCTGGGGCCGGCTGCTGCTCGGCTTTGGGCTTCAGACCGGGCATCCTGCGGGTGCCGCCCAATTTGTCCCGCCCTTCCAACTGGGCGATCCGTTTCTCCAGGCTCTCGATGATGGCCTGTTGCCTCTCAATGATGGCAATCAGCACATCCCGGTCCACAGTGCTGAGGTCGATTTCCGCATCCATCCCAGATATATGACATAACCACCTCCCCCAGCTCCAGCGATTCCCGACCAACCTTCGGCCAATTCACCTCTCCAAGTCTGAACTGTTACATACCTCGCCGGCATTTGAACCTGAGGCCACCCGGTTGGTATGGTATCTATATTCATGGCTGCCCCTCTAATGTTCAACCCAGTGAGTTAATCCTAGTGAGTTCAACCTGGGGACAAATACCATGAAATATGATGTGGCAATTGTGGGGGCCGGCTCCGCCGGTTCGGTGCTGGCGGCCCGGCTGTCGGAAGATCCGGGGCGCTCGGTGCTGTTGTTGGAAGCCGGGCCGGACTATCCGGATTTTGATCTACTGCCCGACGAACTAAAATACGGATTCAGCGCCGCTCCGGTTCCGCCCGCGGCTCGAACGGCCGGCGGCCACCCGGTCTCTTTGACCACCAGTCGCCACAACTGGCAGTTCACGGCAACTGCAACCGACCTGGCGCCGCCCATGTTGGTGCCCCGAGGCAGGGTTACCGGTGGCTCCAGCGCCATTAATTCCTCGGCATTTTACCGTGGCGTTCCGGAAGATTTTGACGCCTGGGCGTCCCGGGGCGACGACGAGTGGAGTTACGAAAAGGTTCTCCCCTTCTTCCGCAAATCGGAGACAGACGTTGACCGGCACGGCGACTATCACGGCTCCGAAGGGCTCATCTTCGTTCACCATTCCAACCCGGACGCTTGGGACGCCGCCCAAAGACCCTTCTTCAGCTCCTGCCGCGCCAGCGGCTTTGCGGAGGCCCACGACCATAACCATCCAGACTCGAACGGGGTCGGGCCGGGCGTGACTAACAACCATAACGGGGTCCGGTTCAGCACCGCCCTGGGCTACTTGAGCCAGGCCCGCCATCGACTTAACCTGACGGTGCGACCCAATTGCCAGGTCCGACGGGTTGTTTTTCGAGGCAAGCGTGCGACTGGTCTGCTGGTGGAGAGCGGCGGACAGACCTTCACCGTTGAAGCTGAGCAGCTTATTCTCAGCGCCGGTGCGGTCGGATCGCCCCACCTGTTGCTGCTCTCGGGCGTAGGCCCGGCCGGGCAATTGGAGAGCCTGGGCATTCCGGTGGTTCTGGACCTCCCCGGCGTGGGGCAAAACCTGAAAGACCACCCGAAGGTGTACGTCACCTGGGAAGTCGGACACGGTTTTGTTACTCCTTCCAACCGGGGGGCCGGCGGCGCTGCGCTGCGGCTAACTGCTCCCGGCTCCCATCTGAGAAACGATCTGGGAATCAGCCTTTCCGCCCTGGTCACGCCCCGGGTCAAGGGAACCGCGCCGGCGCCTCAGGCTCAAGTCGCACGGGCTGAGGGGGAGGACGCTGTCAGACGGCACATTGAAATGATGGTCGCCCTGTTGCTGCCAGAAAGCCGGGGGGCGCTGACGCTAACCTCGTCCGACTACCGGGTGCAGCCGGCCATGCACTACAATTACCTGGAGGAACCCTTTGACAGAGCGCGGCTGAGGGCCGGCGTTCGTCTGGCCCTGGATCGGGCCGGTCGACACGAACTGGTCCCTCTGTTGGGGAAACGCATTGAACCCGAGGACAACGACCTGGCGAGCGACGACGCGTTGGACCATTGGCTGCTGCGGGAAGCGACCACCTACTCCCACATTTCCTGCACTTGCAAAATGGGACCGTCCGCAGACCCTCTGGCCGTAGTCGATCAGTATGGGCGAGTGCGCGGCATGGAAGGGCTACGCATCGTTGATGCGTCGATCATGCCCGACCTGGTACGCGCGCCCATCAACCCGGCGGTGATAATGGTGGCAGAACGGGTAGCAGCCTTTATCCAGGCCAGCCGGTAAGCAATAACGGGTATCAGAGATGGGAAGGGCACGAGGTCGGCACGGATGGCCCGACGGCATTCTCGCGATAACAGCGCAAAGCCGGGCCGACGTTCCTATCGCAGGGGCTTTTCTGGGTTCCTGCTTGCGCAGGAACGACTGGTTGAATTTCCTATAGTCAACACGCACTGGTTGGCACTCTCAGGGAGGTCACGCCATGAAATTGGATGGTCAGGTAGCAGTCATTACGGGCTCGGGACGAGGCATTGGGCGGGCAATCGCCCTGGCGTATGCCCGCGAAGGCGCCAAGCTGGCGCTGGCCGCCCGCAATGAATCTGAGCTGCAAGAGGCTGTCACCGCCGCGTCGGACCTAGGCGCTGAAGTGATTGCCGTCCGCACCGACGTCACCAGCCAGCAGGACACCGAACGGTTAGCTCATAGAGTAGTAGAGCGATTCGGGCGTATTGACGTGCTCGTCAACAACGCCGGAAACTCCGGTCCCATCGGCCCGTTGCAGGGCAACGACATCGCCGATTGGGTGAACACCATCAACGTTAACCTCACCGGCACCTTCCTGGTTTGTCGAGCAGTTATCCCTGTAATGCTGGAGCGGTCAGGGGGGAAGATCATCAACCTGTCGGGCGCGGGCGCGACCAATGCTTGGAGCAACATGTCGGCCTATTGCTCCAGCAAAGCGGCGGTGGTACGGCTTACCGAAGTGCTGGCCCAGGAACTGGATGGCAAGGGAATCACGGTGAACGCCCTCGGGCCTGGCTCGGTTCATACCAGTATGTGGGACAAGATGACCGAGCAAGCCGCCCAGGCGGGCGCGGACTTCATTCACCAGCTCGGGCTGCGGGTAACGTCGGGCGGCGGCGCGTCCATAGACGAGTGCGCCGAGTTGGCGGTGTGGTTGGCCTCAAGCGAAAGCGGGGAGCTGACCGGAAGACTGATCTCGGCGGCGACCGATGATTTTCGCGGCCTGCCGCTTAGGATTGCGGAGATTATGGCTGGGGACGCGTACACGCTGCGGCGGGTTGGGCTGAACTAGAGCGTGTTCACTAATGCCGTCATTCCCGGGAAAGCGGGAGTCCAGCGAGCGCAAAACCGGGCCAACGTCCCTATTGCACAGGCTTTTTTGCGGTTCCTGATTTCCCAAGAACAACGGCTTGGTTTTCGAATTCTCCACACGCCCTAGAAATCTGGCCGGAAACCCCGATTCTCCCCAAGCCGTTATTTTCTTGGCGTCGATTACCGATGTAATGATGGGGTCTTGAAACGTATTGCATACACTATCACGCCGTATACGACTGTAATACGTTTGCTTGGCGTAGTGCGAAACCCGGCCAATGGCTTTCCGGCCAGACCTCTAGGGCACTCAAGGTATGGCCGGTTCTTTGGCGGCGTTTGCTATCGCCTCGTTGTCGCGCAGTAGGTCGCTCTGGCACGACTCGTGCAGCAGGCATGCCTCGGTACAGGCGTGGCGTGACTCTATGTCGCTCTGGCGTCGGGGGCTCGCTTGATTGTACCGGTTGTCCGACAATAAAAAGCGGGTGGCTATACTGAGCCGCCCGTCTGTCGTTGGGCAATTGCAAACACGCGCTCTCAGGCCGTTTCGACGCCTGGGATGACTCCTGAGTCGTCTGATGCGTCTTATCGCCGTCACAGTTCGTATTTGTGCCCTCTATCGCGATTTTTCGGGACGATCGGATAGCCGTTTTAGGTGTTTCGGATCGCCTGTCGTTTCCCACGCGAAAAACGTGTGCTCCTTTCGGTGCAGAGGCTGGTGGCGACGGCGTCGGGTCCGGCCCTGATTATTTAGCCGTGTAGTCAGCTGTTGGGCGTCACGTTTCGGTTGGATCCTGCCTACCTTCCACCGAGTACCAGTTGATCGCTATGGCTAGGAGTCGGCTGGGGCTGGTGTTGGGAAGGCGCTAGTCGGTTGCCGGTCGGTCTGCCACCCTTGACACTGTGCCCCGGTTTCAGCCACTTGTCTTGGCGACAGTGTTGGATCCTGGCGGGTTCCCGACAAGAACCGGCCGCCCCGTTGGTCGGTGGCGGCCAGTGCGACTGTTTGACCGACTCGCGGACACTCATTCCCAACTCCGGGTTCGCCACGCCATTGACGACCGAGGTTACGACGTCGCCAACAACTACCAGTACTGGACCTGTGGCGCATCCTGTCGGTCATCCTGATGCGGGACACGGACAAGAACGGAGTCTACACGCTGGAAGGTGCGGCTCCATGCCGCGCTGTCCATGCTGGCGTACTCCGCCAACATGCTGGCCCGATTCCTGGCTGGCGACTGTAGAGACATGCGTCAGATGCGGATACACATTCCTACCATTCGAGCGACGACGCAGGCCGTGCTGGAACCTTTAGCACGGGCGGCGTGAAACAGGGCAATCGCGTTTTAGCTGCGTAGGACTTTTAGCAGGTAGTCCTCCTTCCAGCCGGCCTGGAGGCGTTTCCCCTGGATGCCCACCTTCAGGCTCGTTTCGTTCTTGAGCAGATTGTGCGAAACCTGCCGCAGCGTGGCCATGTTCTGCGGAGCGTGGTCCTTGCGGATCCGGCAATGGTCTTCCCCGAAAGTCACGTCCAGGCTCCAGTGCAAGCAGTTCTCGATGCTCCAGTGAGTGCGCACCACCTTCAGCAGTCGCTCCGCCGGGGCATCCAGGCTGCTGATGTAGTACCGGGGCTGCACCGTGGTCCCTGCCGGCGTCTCCCGGCGGCCCACCGCCTTGACCACCGAGCGCAGGCCGGGCCAGTCCTGCCCGGTGCTCAGGTACTCCAGGCAAGATGGGTCGCTGATTGTCCAGCACTCCCGACGTTCTATCCTTCCGTGGTCTTTGTTCAGGGTGGTGGCGTAGTCATGGGGCACTCCCCCGAAGCCGAACTCCTCCGCTCCCTCGAACCGGTCCCGCACGTCTTCATACAGTTGACCTTGGTTCTCCTTCAGCGCCAGCACGTAGCCGGCTCCCCGGTCCAGAATCCCCTGGGCGATCTCCTGCTGGCAGCCCATGGCGTCGATGGTGACGATGCACCCCTTCAGTTCCAGCATTGGCAACAACGGGGGGATCGCGGTGATTTCGTTGGACTTCTCCGCGGTCTTCACCTGCCCCAGGGTCAGCGTGTTGGCCGAGGCCCAGGCGCTGACCAGGTGGATGGCCCGCTTGCCCACATTGCGGTCGTGGGAACGCCGTACCGTCTTGCCGTCGATGGCCACCACTTCCCCGGGGATCAGGTCGGACACCGCCTGGGTCCAGGCCATGAAGCACTGCTGGAACTGCTCCGGGTCCAGCCGGGAGAAGACGTCGCCGAAGGTGTCGTGGGACGGGATGCCGTGGGGCAGTTCCAGGAAGGTCTGGAACCATTCCAGCTTGCTCTTGCCGAACAATTCGATGTAGACCCAGGAGTCGGCGCCGCAGATGACGGCGCAGATGGCAATGGCAATGATGTCCAGCAGCTGGTGCCGCTTGCACCGGTCGATCCTGGGGTCCTCCAACGTCCCGAAATAATCCATAATGGACGCGCCCTTCCCCTCTCTCATCACTCCTCCCCTCTCCCCTTCATATCACTGGACTCGCATGCCTGGCCAAGTCTACCAATCTATAACGCGATTGCCCTGGCTTTGATGGTCCCGTTAAACGCCCTGTCGGCGTTTTCTGCCAATCTGAAAGCGTTGGTCAAATTGACACCTGAAGTCAGATCGGGATTAATGGTCCCCGCCGAACTGCCGTTCAGTTCGCGTTCTGTTTGAGTCCCGTTGTCGAAGCCCACGATAGACACGTGAACCGCGGCGCCGTTTAGGACCCAAGGTCGATCAGAATACGCTAGGAATATGTCGCCGGATTCCTTGATGCGCTGGAGCACTGTTCGATTAGCTTCTCCCCTTACCCCTTGAGTCGCCAACAGACCTGCGCGGCTGGTCAACTTAGCCTCGATCATCGCTCTCGCTTTCTCAAACCAATAGCAGACTAAATCGGAGCCTCCGGGCAGACGCTCCCCGTAAAGCTCGAACATCGCCTTTACGTATTCGTCTCCAAGGTGCGCACGCAGTAATTTGTTGCCCAAAAACGGCGGGTTGCCCACGATGAATTCCGCAGCCGGCCACTCCGGTTCCGCCGTATGCTCAGGGTCGGTCAGGTTCAGTATCGCGTCAGTCTGCCGTATCGTGTCCAGCGGGGTTAGTATCGGTTGCTGTGTGTAACGGAAGCCGTTGGCCTGGTGCCACTGGATATAGCCTATCCACAGCGACGTCCGCGCCAGTTCCGCCGCGTAGTGATTGATCTCCAGTCCCAGCATCTGGTCTGGCTGCACCGACGGCGTCAATCCGTGCCAGCCGTGGACCGCTGCGAAGTCGATCACCTCTCGCTCCAGGTCCAGTAACGATCGCAGCGCGATGTACAGGAAGTTGCCGCTGCCGCACGCCGGGTCCAGCACCTTCACCGACACCAGCCGTTGCCGGAACGCGTCCAGCCGCTCCCGCGCCGTAGTCCTCAGTACTGTTGCCGGCGCGGTCAGGGGTTCAAAACCCGTCCTTTGTGTCGTCGCTATCGCAGCATTGGACTCCTGTCCCGAATCCAGCAGCTTGTCAATCGCTGCCCGGGCCTCCTGCCACTCCCGGCGCAGCGGCGTCATCACCACCGGTTCCACCACCAGCTCGATGTCGTCGGCGCCGGTGTAATGGGCCCCCGTCTGCGCCCGTTTCGATGCGTCCAGCGCGCGCTCGAAGAGCGTCCCGAATATCGACGGCTCGATGTCTCGCCAGTTTCGTTCGCACGCTTCCCCCAGCCTCTGCAGGGCCACTGTGCTGAGTTCTACCGTGTCCACGACGTTGAACAGGTCGCCGTTGAAGTGCGCGATCTCGTCTGCCCCCGAGAACCCGCCTGTGGCCATTTGGGCAAACAGGCTACGAATCGCCCGGTCGAAGGTCGCCGGATCACGATAGTGTTGCGCCACTATGCGCGTGAATAGCCCCTCGGGCAGCAGCCCCGCGTCCTCCGAGTACAGGCAGAACACCAACTGGTTCAGGTAGTGAGCTAGGCGCTCTGTATCCTCATTGCGCGCCTCCATGTCCACCACGATTGATTGGAACAGTGATGCCGTCTCACGCGTGACCGCGTCCACTGATCGCAGCCGCTCCCGGTACCGTTGCGGCGCGAAGAACGCGTCCCGTACCAAGCCCAGCCGGTCTGGTTGCTCAAGCTCGGCGATTCCGACGTCGTATCGGGCCGTCTCCATACCTGGGAAGTTGGTCTGGATTCGTATGGTCTCGAACGACGACACGATCAGCAGCGGTGGCGTTTTCAGGTGCACTTGGTAGCGCAGGAGTTGGGCAAAGGCCCCGTCCAGTTGCGCGTCCTGTCCCTTGAACTCCCAGCCGAAGTGCTCCTCGAAGTATGCGTCCGCAAACCCACCCGGCACCCACTTCTCAAAGGTGAACGCCTCCGGATCGCTATACGCTGCCGGCGTGGCGTGACCCACCAGGCCGCAAAGGTCGTTGAAGAACGACTGCGCTCCCTGCCGTTCGCCGAACCCAGCGTCATGCCAGCGGCCGGCAAACTCCTGCGGTGTCATTGTCGGTAATTGCGGTGTCATCCCGTCTGCGGGCTCCAACATATCATTGGGTACGACTCGTCGAAAATGACACGCGTCATTCGTTAGGGTGACCCACCTGTGCGGTCATCGGCGTTGCCTCGAGCTACGGCTTGGTTCTGTCATTTGCAACCGGTCCCTGGATTACTTGTCCGCCTTGGTTGAAAATGGCCGCAGCCCCTTTGTGGGGAAGGGCCCCGGCCGCAGCTAGGCTGACAGTTGAGTATCTGCGACTCATCCAGTGGCGAGGGTCTGGGCGTCGTCGATATACGCGGCGGTTTCGTTGATGCGGCGCTCGGTCTGCTCGTTGCAATAGCCGGAATAGAAGCACATACCGTGCAAGTTGTGGATTCGGCTGTAGTAGCGACCCTGGAGCGTTTGAATTTCCGGGACGAGACGGCAGAGGTTGTCGAGGTGATCTGTGGTGGCCGCCGTGGTGGGCGGCTCCTCGCCGGTCCGGGCCAGGATGAGGGCGTCGGTGGCGCGCTTGGTGGTGCACCAGGCCTTCTCCGCTGCATCGCGAATATCGCCGTTCTGAAGGCGCTCGATGGCCTGCGCATGGACGTTGCGGGCGTCGGCGAAGAGTTCGTCAACGCGGTCTTGGATTGTGGCGGTGGTCACTTATGTGCTCCCGTAGCTTGGTGGGCCTATCTTACCAGCGCGGGGTGAGTTGTGGAACAGAATCGGTTGTTCGGTCGGATCTGTTCAGAGTCGCCTCTGCTCGTTCGAGGAGGGTGGGTGGCCTTCGGCTGGAGACTCCATGAATGTAAGCACGCTCTAATCCTGGTCACTACTCGGTGGCTACGACGCGCTGGGCTCGGTGTGCCTGCCGGTGTTCTTCGGCGCACTTCGGGCAAAGGGTCTTGCTGTCAAGGGCGTCGGCAAATGCATGGGAATGCTGATCCTTGCGCCGGGGACACGGAGAGGCCCTGAGCGGGTTCGTAGTGGTTCTTTGCCTTTAGGCCGGAGACGTGCCTCTGTGCGGTTCTGGCGGCATCTCACCGCATTGCGGCTCTGCACGCGGGCGTGTGGTGAGTCCGGCGATTGCTGTGTGGTCTCCTACGCAGGCTCTGCCTCACTCGCGGATGTCTCGAGGTCGTGGCACGACGAACCCGCCGGAGCGACAATCGCTCCGGCGGTAGATCCGCATGAAACGACGCCGCCGTCCGTCTGCGTGACTCTACGGCGGAAATTTGGGACGTGTTGTAATCGTAGGCGCGCGGCGTCCCTCTGCTGCCTCTATTGATCAGCGGTGAGTTTGGCCTTCACTCTGCTGCGCAGTCCCGTCTGGCGGTGTTTGAGTGCGCAGTCAGCACAGCGGGCCTGGCCTTCAAGGCTTGGTTTGGCGCATTGGGCGCAGAGGCCGAGTGATTTGCGTTCCGCACGGACTTGCGCTCGATGCGGTTGGTTCTTCTTCTTGTACGCTTCGCTGCGCACTCTCTTGGTTGTCTGGCTTGCTCCTCGGGTCTCTTGGTCGGCGATCTCTTTCTGGATCTGCTCGATTAATTCTGCGTCGTCGAACTGGGGGCAGGGTTTTATGCCTTTGGCCCTTCGTCGGTTCTCCGAGTCCTGCCGGGTCCATTCGCGATGTTTCGCGGCGCACTCAGCACAACGGGTTTGTCCCTGTATTGCTGCTTGGCCGCAGCGGCACAGACCCGGTTCCTTCCGTTCCTGGCGTTTACGAGAGGGGGTTGGTTTTGGTGCGTGGGCGGGTTTCTTCTGGCTCTTCTGAGTTGGATTCCGGCGTAGGGTGGATTTCGTCCGTTTGATTGATTGCTTCCGGCTAGGCAGGCGGGTGCGCTTGGGTATAAGTATGGTGTCGGTCAGAAATTGTGGTTTAGTGGGGTTCATCCCCGTAATGCTGGGGCAGTCCGGAGGAAAGATTATCAACCTGTCGGGCGCGGGGGCGACCAATGCGTGGAGCAATATGTCGGCCTATTGCTCCAGCAAAGCGGCGGTGGTACGGCTTACCGAAGTGTTGGCCCAAGAACTGGATGGCAAGGGAATTGCGGTGAATGCCCTCGGGCCTGGCTCGGTTCATACAGGTATGTGGGACAAGATGACCGAGGAATCCGCGCAGGCGGGAGCGGACTTCATCCACGAGCTCGGGCTGAGGGTAACGTCAGGCGGTGGCGCGTCCATAGATGAGTGCGCTGAGCTGGCAGTGTGGCTGGCCTCAGACGAAAGCGGGGCGCTGACCGGAAGATTGATCTCGGCGGCGACCGATGATTTCCGCGCCCTGCCGCCGAGGATTGCGGAGATTATGGCCGGGGACGCATTCACGCTGAGGCGGGTTGGGCTGGACTAGAGTGTATTCACCAATGCCGTCATTCCCGAGGTAGCGGGAACCCAGCGAGTGTAAAACCGGGCCAACGTGCCTATCGCAGAGGGTTTTCTGGGTAACAGTTCAGAGTTGCGGGGAAATGAGCAGTTGACGGCAGGCGGCGAGAGGATTTAGACCCTGGGCGCGCCAGGTGCCGAAGAGGGATGCCAGCGTCATCTTGCTCTCGGTGCCCTGCTCCGAGCGGGTGCCGCCGCTGATCTTGCGACTGATGACCAGGTGGCGCAGGCTGCGTTCGGCCGGGTTGTTGTCCGACGGCACGTCCGGTTCGGCCACGAAGACGAAGAGTTCCTTGATGAAGCGCTCGATGCGCCGGCACAGCTTGCCCTGGACAACCGACGGGTCAGACAGGAAAGGGCGGCAGATGGCCAGCAGCTTCCGCTCCCAGGCCAGTTGGGCAACACGCCTTTGCCATGGCTCGTGATGGTTGCAGGCTTTGGCTGCGACATAGAGCTGGTGGACGGCCGCGGCCCATCGGGCCAGTGCGGCGTCTTTGGGGTAGCGGGTGCGCTGGTCGTGGATGTCCCGCAGCAGGTGGGCCCAGCACCGCTGCTTGGGGCCATCGTAATGGTGGTAGGCAGCGTAGAAATCGCTGACCAGCACTCCGGAGAAAGCATCGCTCAGCGCCTCGTCCACCACCGCCTTGCCCCGACCCCGCCGCAGGAAGTAGCGCTCGGTGGGGGTGCTGAAAGTCCACACGTAGCCGTTGGCCCCGCTCTGACGCCAGCCGGTTTCGTCGGCGTGGACCACTGGGCTGGCGCGGATGCGGTCCAGGATCGCGGCCACTGCCGGTTGGGCCCGCTGCGCCGTGCGATGGATGGCGCTCACGATGGCCCCCACGCTGAGGCGCAACTGGTGCACGGTGTCCAGATACCACTGGACGCTGCGGATGGGCAGCCGCCCCTCTTCCCGCAGCGTGGCGATCAGGCTGAGCAGGTTGACGCCGAGACGCTGCTGGCCCAGGACCACGCTGTCCAGTTCCGCCGGAGGTGTGCAGCGCCGTCGGCAGGCCGGGCAAGTCCGAGCAATGTAGACGTGCTCGGTGACTTGCACCGGAACCACCGGCAGCTCGATGACTTCCCGAGTGCGCTGGATCCAGCCGCCGGACCGGTGGGCGCCGCAATCGGGACAGTTCTCCATCACGTGCTCCACCCGATGGGTCGGTGTCATGCGCGGGCGGGCGAAGCCGTGGCGTCGCTGCTTTCTGGGCTGCTGCGCTGGGGGCTTCCGGCCCGATTTCGTCTTGAGGCCAGGCATTCGGAGCGGGCCGCCCGGTTTCGCCTGGCCTTCCAGTTCGGCAATCCGCCGCTGCAACCGCTCAATCACCCGCTGCTGTTCCAGAACGGTGGCCTGCAGTTGGGCGATGATGGCGATGAGGACATCGCGGGTGGCGGTGGTCAGGTCAATTTCGGTATCCACTCCCTGTATATGACATAACCGCCGCCACCCGTGCCAGCGTCTGGCAGCCCGCCTTCGGCCAATTCACCTCACCAAGTCTGAACTGTTACTTTTCTGGGTTCCTGCTTGCGCAGAAACGACGGGTTGATTTTCCAATTGTCGACACGCCCCAGCTCACCACGAGCGGGTTATACAGGACGTTGCAATCGCCATGCGTCCAACCCGTGTCGCGCTTGACGCTGTTGACCAAAATCCTGCGTTCCCTTACTTTGCCCTTAACTACCCACGATCCGACGTCAGTCTCTGCAAATTTGGCGGTGCCTGGCCCGAACCTCAACTTGGTGTATATGAACAACCAGCTCGTGCCCGATAAGATTGTGGTGGACGCCATCAGCGGATACGCCACCACAATCCCTCCACTGCTACGATCTTGGGGAAGAATCCCGCGCCCTACCCACACAACGGGATGCGCTGCTGCCGAAGCCGGTATCGAGGGAGTCGAGCGTGGGCGAGCCGAACGCGCTATGGAGGTAGGAAATTGAGCGGTCCATGCCCAACACTTGACTCTCTGATTGCACTTGGCTTTGACCCAAATCCACCGAAAAGATGAGTGTCGCGGTGTGCTGAAGGGGTAAGAAAGTGCTCCTGTGCATCTGGGATAATGGCTTTTGAAACAGGAAACCGTCCCCAGGCCAGGAGCACCCAAAAGATGCTAGCAGATGACCACCCCGACCGCATCCAAATCGCCTTTGACGACCACCGCCTGGTGGCCAATGCTGGGCTGATCCTGCCAGCCACGCTGGGCCGGCATCTGGGCCGGCCCGAACTGGTTGACCGGCACCTGGACCTGGGTCGCGCCCCAGGCCGAGCCAACACCGGCGACAAGGTGATGACGCTGGTGGTAACAGTTCAGACTTGGTGAGGTGAATTGGCCGAAGGCGGGTTGCCGAACGCTGGCACGGGTGGCGGTGGTTATGTCATATACAGGGCATGGATACTGAAGTGGACCTGACCACCGTCGACCGCGCTGTCCTCATTGCCATCATCGCCGAGTTACAGGCGGTGATTGAGCGGTTGCAGCGGCGGATTGCCGAACTGGAAGGCCAGGCGAAACCGGGCGGCCCGCTCCGAATGCCCGGCCTCAAGGCGAAATCGGGCCGGAAGCCCCCAGCGCAGCCGGGGCCCCGCAAGCAGCGACGCCACGGCTTCGCTCGCCCGCGCATGACACCGACCCACCGGGTGGAGCACGTGATGGAGAACTGTCCCGATTGCGGCGCCCACCGGTCCGGCGGCTGGATCCAGCGCACTCGGGAGGTCATCGAGCTGCCGGTGGTTCCCGCGCAAGTCACCGAGCACGTCTACCTTGCTCGGACTTGCCCGGCCTGCCGACGGCGCTGCACACCTCCGGCGGAACTGGGCGGCGTGGTCTTGGGTCAGCAGCGCCTCGGCGTCAACCTGCTCAGCCTGATCGCCACGCTGCGGGAAGAGGGGCGGCTGCCCATCCGCAGCGTCCAGTGGTATCTGGACACCGTGCATCAGTTGCGCCTCAGCGTGGGGGCCATCGTGAGCGCCATCCATCGCACGGCGCAGCGGGCCCAACCGGCAGTGGCCGCGATCCTGGACCGCATCCGCGCCAGCCCAGTGGTCCACGCCGACGAAACCGGCTGGCGTCAGAGCGGGGCCAACGGCTACGTGTGGACTTTCAGCACCCCCACCGAACGCTACTTCCTGCGGCGGGGTCGGGGCAAAACAGTCGTGGACGAGGCGCTGAGCGATGCTTTCTCCGGAGTATTGGTCAGCGATTTCTACGCCGCCTACCACCATTATGACGGCCCCAAGCAGCGGTGCTGGGCCCACCTGCTGCGGGACATCCACGACCTGCGCACCCTCTACCCCGATGCTGCGCCACTGGCCAGGTGGGCCGACGCCGTCCACGGGATTTACGACCGGGCCAAAGCCTGCACTCATCCCCAGGCCAAGCGGCGGCGCACCGCCCAACTGGCCCTGGAACGACAACTGCTGGCCCTCGGCCAGCCTTTCCGGCACGACCCGTCGGCAACCCAGGCCAAGCTGTGCCGACGCATCGAGCGCCACATCAAGGAACTCTTCGTCTTCGTGGCCGAACCGGACGTGCCTTCAGACAACAACGCTGCCGAACGCAGCCTGCGCCATCTGGTCATCAGCCGCAAGATCAGCGGCGGCACCCGCTCGGAGCAGGGCACCGAGCGCAAGATGACGCTGGCATCCATCTTCGGCACCTGGCGCGCCCAAGGTTTAAATCCTCTCGCCGCCTGCCGTCAGCTGCTCGTTTCCCCTCTACTCTGAACTGTTACCGCTGGTGGCGTCTGCTCTGGCCGGAGGAGACTGCATTGACGACGCCGACGTGCTGCGCACCGGCGGGACGGCTAGCGCCATCGGCTGCGTAGTCAAGGCGCCATCCACCCTGGGGACCTTCCTGCGCAGTTTCCGGTGGGGCCACGTCCGCCAACTGGATCGGGTCAGCCGGGAGCTGCTGGCCCGGGCCTGGTCGGCTGGGGCCGGACCCGGCGACGGGCCGTTGACCATCGACCTGGACTCCACCATCTGCGAGACATACGGTCTGGCCAAGGAGGGGGCGCGCGACCACGGCTACACCGGCCAGCGAGGCTATCACCCGCTGCTGGCCATTGCCGCCGGCACCGGCGACGTGCTGATGGCTCGGCTGCGCAAGGGCCGCGCCAATACCGTTCGGGGCGCCGCTCACTTTCTACGCGAGACGGTGGGGCGGGTACGCTACGGCGGGGCCAGGGGACAACTCACGGTGCGGGCTGACAGCGGCTTCTACACCCACGCCATCGTCGCCGTCTGCCGCAAGATGGATGTGCGCTACTCCATCACCGTCCGCCAGCAAGCCCGCCTGCGGAATATCATCGAGGCCATACCCGAGACTGACTGGACGCCGATTCCCTACTGGATGGACGGCGCCGCCGACGTGGCGGAGACCACCTACGTCCCCTTCCAGGATGAGCCCGACGCCGCACCGGTGCGGCTCATCGTCCGGCGGGTGCAGCCCACGCCCGGCTCCCAGCTGGCCCTCTTCGCCAGCTACCGCTATCACGGCTGCATCACCGACCGAGACGGGGACACCCTGGAACTGGAGGCCGACCATCGGCGCCACGCCGAGATCGAGAACGCCATCCGAGACCTCAAGTACGGCGTCGGGCTCAACCATCTCCCCTCAGGCCGCTTCGCCGCCAACGGCGCCTGGCTGGCGGTGCAGGTGATGGCCCACAACCTGGCCCGCTGGACCGCGCGCATCGGTCTGGGTGAGCAACTGGTAACCACCAAGACCCTCCGACGACGCTTCTTCTCCCTCGCCGGACGGCTCACCCGCTCGGCGCGCCGCCTCACTTTGCATCTGCCCCAGCGCTGGCCCTGGAAAAACCAGTTCAGTCGCGCCTTGGCTCGATTGCGAGCAATTCCACTCCCAGCCTGACGGCACCGCTGGTGTCAACGCCGACGGAGATCTGACCCACTCACCAGACTACCCGACCGCCTCGCAGACTTGCGCCAGGCTGGTCCCCGAGCGTCTCTTGCTGCACACTACCCTGACAATTTCGCCCAGCATCGCCACCGCGGGCCGCCATCATCGTGTCTGTGTGGCTATCTCACGCCGCCCTCATCCCCATCTATTGGAATCGGGCTTGCCCCGTTCGCCTTCCCTTGCCCATCATCCCTGGTGTCAACGCCACGGCCCATCGCTTCGGTGGATTCGGGTTTGAGCGCCGGACGACTCAAGCCGGACTGGAAGGTGTCGGCTACAAGTTCGTTCATCTCGATTTAGACGCTGTCCACGTGATGAACATGTATGCGCGGTACGTGGTTTTGCTGAGTGGTGTGATCAACACTGCCCGCACGGTGGCACTCGTAGAATCCCAAATTCCTGGCGACTTGGGAAGCGCCTTGGAAGCTGCGGCCTGGGTCAGCTACGCCCTCAAGTCGAACAGATCCCAACTAGAACCGCTGCCGGATTGGTTTGTCGAAGGGGAACGGCACTGGGACCTGGTGCCGCCAGCACGCGAGGAGCGCGCGGCCCAGGAAAGGCAGCGGGCCTATGAGGTCTGCCCAAAGTGCTTTGTCGACCGGGACTATGCCCGACCCCTTCGGCGCAATCTTGTGGAAGAACTCTCTTGGCTCCCCGAAGAAAGCGAAATGACATTTAGTTTCGACGGGCGCGTACTCAGCATTTCCCTGTGTGATCGGGTCCACGAGGTCATTGCATCGGGGGACAATTGGCCGTCCTCCTACAAAGTTAAGGTTTACCCAGAGACGGAGTTGCCCGCCCGGTTTATGTCCTCGGAGGTTGAAGTAAGTGTGTTCGAAGGGTATGTGCGAGTTGATCGGCTTCGTCTGGGGCCGTGTGTATAACCGGCGGCCGTAATGTGGACTACGCGGGCGGCTTGATCGCCGGATTGCGGCCTTTGAAAACTCTACCGTTTGCCGCCTTTCAAAGTGCTGATAATCAGCCTGTGGAAGGTGCGATGGATGTATTCAGTGGAGATGTACGTTCGGGTATGCCGGGCCTGCATGGTGGAGGGCATGAGCGTTCGAGAAGCCTCTCGGCAGCGCGGCCATCGTGGTACCCGACGATGTGCTCTTCGAGGGCGGCGCCGGGAAGACGGTCCGGAGCAACCTGCTGGGCGACTGCGACGTCCAAACCCTGCTCCGGCTGGCCACCAGCGTATTCTATGCCCACGGGGTCAAGTCCGACGTGCTGTTCTTCCAGCGCGGGGCCGGCGGCGAGGAGGTGGCCACCCGGGAACTGTGGATCTGCTACCTGCGGACCAGCCAGCACTTCACCCTGAAGGCCAATCCCCTGCAACGCCACCATCTGGACGACTTCGTGGCCTGCTACAACTCCGACGACCGCTCTCAGCGGGCAGCGGGGGAGACCGAGCAGTGCCGCCGGTTCACCTACGACGAGTTGGTGAACCGAGACAAGACCAATCTGGATATTTTCTGGCTGCGGGCCGAGAGCCTGGAATACCCCGAATTTACGCGCCGGCTATCGCCTCAAAAGGAGTCTCCGGCATACCCTGGCTCCAGGTGGGATCTCGCAGTTCCAAGCGGTTGCCGCTGGGGTCAAAGAAGTACAATTCCCGGCCGGTGAATACCCCTCGGGCCCGGTAGGTCAAATGGTCTATGGTGATGCCGCGTTCCTGGAACACTTTGCACGCCAGTTCGAAGGTTTCGGGGGAAACGGTAAAGGAGTGGTGCACCCCCGCATCCTCCCGCAGCGGTCCGTCCACCGGACTGGGGCGCTCGCACAGCAGGATGTTGTGGTCGCCCACGTTGAGGCACGACATGATATTGTTCCCCAACCGGCCCACCGGAGTCAGCCCCAACAGCTCCCCGTAGAACGCTTCGGCCTCGTTCAGGTCGTTCACTGGTATCGACCAGTGAGTAACACCTTCCACCCTTAGAATCGACATGGTCTCCTCCTAAGCCCGAATCCACCGAAGCGAGACGTCCGTGTCGTTGACACAAGGGATGATGGGTAAGGGAAGGCGAACGGGCCCAGCCAGATTCCAGTAGATGGGGATGAGGGCGGCGTGAGGGCAGCCACACCGGCACGATGTTGGCGGCCGTGCGGCCATGGCGGGCGGAATTCGACAGGCGGTAGGCAGGAAGTGCCCCTCGCGGACCGAGTTGGTGTGAGTTGGCGGGGACGTTCAGTTGGCCAGATGGCTGGTCAGTGGCAGACGGGCTGCCGTCAGGTTGGGAGTGGCAGGGCGCGCAATCGGGCCAGGGCGTCATTGAACTGGTTTTCCCAGGGCCAGCGCTGGGGAAGATGTAAAGTGAGGCGGCGCGCCGAGCGGGTGAGCCGTCCGGCGAGGAAGAAGAAGCGTCGTCGCAGGGTCTTGGTGGTTACAAGTTGCTCGCCCAGACCGATGCACGCTGGACAGCGTGCCAGGTTGTGGGCGATCACCTGAGTAGAGTACAGGGAGGTGGTGTAAAAGCATCGGTGTAGCAAAAAGCTGACCACCGCGTCATCCTTGATCGGAAGTCACAACCCAACCAAGGAGAACGAAGGTGGTCAAGCAAAGAATGGATCTTTTGGAATTATTACGCAAGCGTGGTATGGACGGAGACGTGGACTTGCTGCGGGAAGCACTGCGGATCCTGGTGGACGGCATCATGGACGCCGAGGTTTCCGCCCAGATCGGCGCCCAGCACGGCGAACGCAGCCCGGAGCGGGTCACCTACCGCAATGGGTACCGCAACCGCACCTGGGACACCCGGGTCGGCACCATGGAGTTGCACATTCCCAAGCTGCGGGAAGGCAGCTACTTCCCCAGCCTGCTGGAACCGCGGCGGCGCAGCGAGAAAGCCCTGCTGGCCGTCATCCAGCAAGCCTATGTAGAAGGCGTGTCCACCCGTCGGGTGGACGATCTGATCAAGGCCCTGGGTTGCGACGGCATTTCCAGCAGCCAGGTGTCGCGCATCTGCCAGCAACTGGATGAGGTGGTGGAGAGTTTCCTGGGTCGGCCCCTGGACGGTGGTCCCTACCCCTACGTGTGGCTGGACGGCCTGACCCAGAAGGTGCGGGAGGGCGGCCGCATCGTCAACGTCTGCGTGGTGGTGGCGACGGGGGTCAATGCCGAAGGGCAGCGTGAGATCCTGGGTATGGACGTGGGGACCAGCGAGGACGGCGCCTTCTGGCTGGCCTTCCTGCGGTCGCTGACCGCTCGGGGCCTCAGCGGGGTGGAGCTGGTAACCTCCGATGCTCACCAGGGGCTGAAGAACGCCATCGCCGCGGTGTTTGCTGGGGCCAGCTGGCAACGCTGCCGCACCCACTTCATGGCCAACCTGCTCACCCGAGTGCCCAAGCGTGCCCAACCCGGTGTGGCCACCATGGTGCGCACCATCTACCAGCAACTGTCTCCCGCCGAGGTCCACGGCCAATTGGACCGAGTGGTGGAACAACTCCGGGAGGCCTTTGCCCAGGTGGCCGAACTGCTGGCGGATGCCGCGCCGGACATCCTGGCCTTCGGTAGTGTCCCGTCAAGTAGTGTAAAAGCGCGTCATCCCTTTTGATGTTAATCAGGCCGCTGCGTCCAGCATATTGGGCGTCGGCAGTGCCTCGTTGCCGGCGGCGTTGGGGATGGTGAGGTAGCGGCGGGCTTCGGCCCATTCGTCGTGTTGCTCGGCCAGCACCGCGCCCACCAGGCGCCGCGCCGATAGCCGGTTGGGGAAAATGCCCACCACGTCAGTCCGGCGCCTTATCTCCCGGTTCAGCCGTTCCTGCGGGTTGTTGGACCACAGCTTCTGCCAGTGGGCCACTGGGAAGGCCGTGAAGGCCAGGATGTCCGGCGCGGCATCCGCCAGCAGCTCGGCCACCTGGGCAAAGGCCTCCCGGAGTTGTTCCACCACTCGGTCCAATTGGCCGTGGACCTCGGCGGGAGACAGTTGCTGGTAGATGGTGCGCACCATGGTGGCCACGCCGGGTTGGGCACGCTTGGGCACTCGGGTGAGCAGGTTGGCCATGAAGTGGGTGCGGCAGCGCTGCCAGCTGGCCCCAGTGAACACCGCGGCGATGGCGTTCTTCAGCCCCTGGTGAGCATCGGAGGTTACCAGCTCCACCCCGCTGAGGCCCCGAGCGGTCAGCGACCGCAGGAAGGCCAGCCAGAAGGCGCCGTCCTCGCTGGCGCCCACGTCCATACCCAGGATCTCACGCTGCCCTTCGGCATTGACCCCCGTCGCCACCACCACGCAGACGTTGACGATGCGACCGCCCTCCCGAACCTTCTGGGTCAGGCCGTCCAGCCACACGTAGGGGTAGGGACCACCGTCCAGGGGCCGACCCAGGAAACTCTCCACCACTTCGTCCAGTTGCTCGCAGATGCGCGACACCTGGCTGCTGGAGATGCCGTCGCAACCCAGGGCCTTGATCAGATCGTCCACCCGACGGGTGGAGACGCCTTCTATATAGGCTTGCTGGATGACGGCCAGCAGGGCTTTCTCGCTGCGCCGCCGCGGTTCCAGCAGGCTGGGGAAGTAGCTGCCTTCCCGCAGCTTGGGAATGTGCAACTCCATGGTGCCCACCCGGGTGTCCCAGGTGCGGTTGCGGTAGCCGTTGCGGTAGGTGACCCGCTCCGGGCTGCGTTCGCCGTGCTGGGCGCCGATCTGGGCGGAAACCTCGGCGTCCATGATGCCGTCCACCAGGACCCGCAGGGCTTCCCGCAGCAAGTCCACGTCTCCGTCCATACCACACTTGCGTAATAATTCCAAAAGATCCATTCTTTGCTTGACCACCGTCGTTCTCCTTGTTCAGGTCTGGCATTTCCGATCAAGGATGACGCGGTGGTCAGCGTTTTGCCAACCGCCTAACTCTTACACCACTTCCTGGGACTCTACTCTGGCCTTCACGGCCTTCCCAGTGGCCCACTGGCAGAAGCTGTGGTCTAACAACCCGCAGGAACGGCTGAACCGGGAGATAAGGCGCCGGACTGACGTGGTGGGCATTTTCCCCAACCGGCCGTCGGCGCGGCGCCTGGTGGGCGCGGTGCTGGCCGAGCAACACGACGAATGGGCCGAAGCCCGCCGCTACCTCACCATCCCCAACGCCGCCGGCAACGAGGCACTGCCGACGCCCAATATGCTGGACGCAGCGGCCTGATCAACATCAAAAGGGATGACGCGCTTTTACACCTATTGACGGGACACTACCATCACCTGGACGGCCAGCCAGGCAGCGTTGGCGGCGAAGCGGCCCGAGAGGGGAGATGGTTGAGCCCGACGCCGTACTTGAGGTCGCGAATGGCATTCTCGATCTCGGCGTGGCGGCGATGGTCGGCCTCCAGTTCCAGGGTTGCCCCGTCCCGGTCGGTGATGAAGCCGTGATAGCTGTAGGCGGCGAAGAGGGCCAGTTGGGAACCGGGCGTGGGTTTTACCCGCCGGACGATGAGCCGCACCGGCACGGCGTCAGGCTCACTCTGGAAGGGGGTGTAGGTGGTCTCGGCCACCGCGGCGGCGCCGTCCATCCAGTAGGGGATCGGCGTCCAGTCCGCCTCGGGTATGGCCTCGATGATATTCCGCAGGCGGGCGTGCTGGCGGATGGTGATGGAGAAGCGGACATCCATTGCGCGGCAGACCGCGACCAGGGCGTGGGCATAGAAGCCGCTGTAGGCGCGCACCGTGAGTTGTCCCCTGGCCCCGCCGTAGCGAACCCGTCCCACCGTCTCACGCAGGAAGTGGGCGGCGCCCCGAGCGGTGTTGGCCCGGCCCTCACGCAGCCGAGACATCAGCACGTCGCCGGTGCCGGCGGCAATGGCCAGCAGCGGGTGATAGCCCCGCTGGCCGGTGTAGCCGTGGTGGCGGGCACCCTCCTTGGCCAGTCCGTAGGTCGCGCAGATGGTGGAATCCAGGTCGATGGTCCGGGGCCCGTCACCCGGACCGGCCCCGGCAGCCCAGCTGGACTTTGCGCATTTCAAGCGGCATGACCGAGGGGATCTGCAAGTAGATGATGCAGAGCGACCGGGAGTTCCTGAATATCTAGGTCAGCTGCGGACAGTGAAAAACCTTCCAACGCCAGCCACAGATGTTGCCGCGCCAGAGCGATGGCATCCATTGCTTTTTTCAGATTTTGTGCAAAGTCCAGCCCAGGCCCGGGCCAGCAACTCCCGGCTCACCCGATCCAGTTGGCGGACGTGGCCCCACCGGAAGCTGCGCAGGAAGGTACCCAGGGTGGATGGCGCCTTGACCACGCAGCCGATGGCGCCAGCCGTCCCGCCGGTGCGCAACACGTCGGCGTCGTCAATGCAGTCGCCACCAGCCAACGCTGACGCCACCAGGGTCAGCATCTTATCGCCCGTGTTCGCCCGGCCCGGGGCATTGCCCAGGTCGAGGCGCTGCTGGACCAGTTGGGGCAGGCCCAGGTGCTGGACCAACGTGGCTGGAAGGATCAGCCCGGCATTGTTGACCAGGCGGTGGTCGTCGAAGGGTAACAGTTCAGGGTTGAGGGGAAGATAGGAGTTGGCGGCAGGCGACGATGGGGTTCATACCGCGGGCGCGCCAGGTACCGAACAAGGAGGCCAGGGTTATCTTGCTGTTGCTGCCCCGTTGCGACCGGGTGCGGCCGCTGACCTTACGGTTGATGACCAGGTGGCGCAAACTCCGTTCGGCGGCGTTGTTGTCCGGCGGCACGTCCGGTTCGGCCACCAAGATGAAGAGTTCCTTGATATGGCGCTTGATGCGTCGGCACAGTCGGGAGGGTGGGACAGACGGGTCGTTGAGGAAAGGCTGACAGATGGCGAGCAGTCGTCGTTCCAGAGCCAATTGGGCGGCGCGCCGTCGCTTGGCCTGGGTATAGAGTCGGTGGAGGGGGTCCGCCCAGCGCGCCGATTGTTCATCATATTGTTCATCATGAGGGTAGAGGGTGCGCAGGTCGTGGCTGTCGCGCCGCAGGTGAGCCCAGCAGCGCTGCTGGGGGCTGTCGTAGTGGTGGTAGGCGGCATTAGAAATCGCTGACCAGCACGCCGGAGAATGAGTCGCCCAGGGTCGCAGCCACGATTGCCTTGCGCGGCCCCGACGCCGGAAGTAGCGCTCGGTGGGGGTGCTGAAGGTCCACACGTAGCCGTTGCTGCCGTCTTCGCGCCAGCCGGTTTCGTCGGCGTGGACCACTGGGCTGGCGCGGATGCGGTCCAGCAGCTCGGCCACCGCCGGTTGGGCCTGGTGCGCGGTCTGATGGATGGCGTTCACTATGGCGCCGACACTGAGGTGCAGCTGGTGGACGGTGCGGAGATACCATTGGATGCTGCGGATGGGCAACCGGCCTGCTTCCCGCAGGGTGGTGATGAGACTGATTACGATGAGACTGATTACGATGAGACTGATTACGTTGCTGCCGAGACGCTGCCGACCCATGACCACGCCGTCCAGTTCCGCCTGGGGCAGCCGGCGTTGCTGACACACTGGGCAGGTTCGGGCGATGTAGACGTGCTCGGTAACTTGCGCCGGAACCAGGGGCAACTCGATGACTTCGCGGGTGCGCTGGGTCCAGCCACCGGACAACTGGGTTCCGCAATCGGGGCAGTTTTCCACCACATGCTCCACCCGATGGGTGGGCGTCAAGCGCGGGCGGGCGAAACCGTGACGCCGTTGCTTGCTGGGTTCTTGCTGCGCCGATGGCTTCCGGCCCGATTTCGTCTTGAGGCCAGGCATTCGGGACGGGCCGCCCGGTTTGATCTGACCTTCCAGCTCGGCAATACGCCGCTCGCACCGCTCAATCACCCTCCGCTGCTCCAGAACGGTGGCCGGCAACTCGGCGATGACCGAGATGAGAACATCGTGGTCGGCGGCGGTCAGGTCAATCTCGGTATCCACTCCCCTTATATGACATAACCACCTCCCATCGTGCCAGCACCCGGCAAACCACCTGCGGCCAATTCACCTCTCCAAGTTTGAACTGTTACCGAGTTTAGCCTGTCATTGCCAGCGTCCTTCGACAGGCTCAGGACGAACGAGGGAATTTATTTGGCTGGATAATCGAAAGGCCCGGCGTTCCCGCACCGGGACGGGTTGGATTGTCGAGTCTCCAACGCAGCGTTTTACTGTTACGACGTTCGAGTCCTGGCCGCAGGGTTTATACTGGCTCGGCGAGCTTGGGAATCCGATTAAATCTCGGATGCGTATACTATTTTAAGGTACGCCAAGGCCGGGACGAGTTCGGACAAATTTGCTGGCCTGATCAGGAGAAATTCATGATTGCCTCAAACAAACGGGCGTATACGATGTTTTTGCCGCTGCTGGTGTTCCTGGCTGTAGTCGCCGTGGCGTGCGGGCAACCCGCCGCTCCGACGGACACCGGGCCTGCGTCGTCCGCAGCAGCGGACAACGTGGCCGCCACGGACCCACCGGCGGCCACGATTGCAGCGGCCGACACAGCCACCGAACCCACTGCAACCGTGATGGAAGCCAGTGAGCGAATGGAGTCTGACATCCCGGAGATTGCGGGCATCAGCGCCTGGCTGAACACCGATGACGCGCTGTCCATCGCCGACCTGACCGGCGATGGCAAGGTGGTGCTGGTGGATTTCTGGACTTACACTTGTGTCAACTGCATCCGCACGTTGCCCTACCTGCGCGATTGGTGGGGTCAGTACGAGGACGACGGTCTGGTCATCCTGGGGATTCACGCGCCGGAGTTCGAGTTCGAGAAGGACCACGAAAACGTGGTTGACGCGGTGGCGTCATACGAGATCGGTTGGCCAGTTGCCCAGGACAATGACATGGTTACCTGGTCGAATTTCGACAACCGGTTCTGGCCGGCGAAATATCTCTTCAACAGTAGGGGCGAGCAGATTTACAGTCATTTCGGCGAAGGCTCTTACGGCGAAACGGAACAGCGAATCCGCAACGCACTGGTGGAAGCTGGCGCCGACCTTTCTGACGACCCGCTGACGCTGCCAACAGACCAGGTGCGCGACCAGACGTACCAGGACGCCCGAACCTTTGGCAACGCTCCGATAACGCCGGAACTCTACGCCGGCTGGCATCGCAACGTGCAGATTGCCCGCGCCGGTCGCCCTCCTTACGTGGCTCAACAGGAGTACTTCGAAGCCATCGCGACCGCCGGTCCCGATGACCCGGCCATCATCGACGTTACCGTGCCGCAGGACATCGCTCGGAACGCCCTCTACTTCGAGGGGCAATGGTCGGTGGAACCTGAGCGTATACGCCACGCGCGGGTGACGGAGAACCTGGAGGATTATCTGGCGTTGAACTACTCGGCGAAAAGCGTCAACGTGGTGCTCACGTCCGAATCCGGGGAACCCTACGAAGTTGTGATTACGCAGGACGGCGCAATGTTGACGCCGGAGAATGCCGGCGCCGACGTGCAGTTCCACGAAAATGGCTTTTCCTACATCTTGGTCGATGAACCACGTATGTACGCCATTTTAGACAACGAGGAATATCGCCAGCAGGCCATTCTGACGATGCGTTCGAACTCCGATGACTTTGGCATCTTTGCCTTTACGTTCGGCGTGTATGAGGAGGGCCCGTAATGTCACGGTTGCTGGCGATGGCGCTCGTAGTTGGGGTGCTGGGAATCGCAATCAGCTGCGGCGTCGATACTCCAGAATCTGTTGCCGAACCTGGCGTCGGCGACATCGCGCCAACCGAAGCGGCAAACATTCAGGTGGTTCCAGTTGACCCAACCGACGGCGGGTTGCGCGCGCATTTGGCCACGAAAGTGCTGGACGTGGGCAAGCAGCGGATTGCCTTCCTGCTTGTTACGGAAAAGGCGCTGGTCAAAGCGCCGTACGCCGAAATTTCGGTTGCGCACGCGGATGGAGCGGCCCCGCCGACTCAGGTTACGGCCAGTTTCAACGAATGGCCCTATGGCGTGCGTGGATCGTACTCCGCTGCCATCGACTTCCCGACCGCCGGCAATTATCTGCTGACGGCATCCGTAGATGACGCCGATGTTGTGGGCGAGGTGGTCATTCCGCTGGAAGTGGTGGCAGACTCTCCGGTGCCATCGTTGGGAGACGCAACGCCGCCCAGCGTAACCAAAACTCTGTCCGACGGGCTGGATCTTACCCAACTCACCACGGCGTACACGCCCGACCCGGAACTGTACCAGTTGTCCATCGCCGATGCGGTTGCGGACAGCAAACCGGATGTCATCGTGTTCGCCTCGCCGGCGTTTTGCACCAGCCCCACCTGCGGTCCGCAGGTGGACACAGTGTCGGAGCTGCGCGTTGCCTACCCGGATGCGGCCAACTACATTCACGTGGAACTCTACGACAACCCGGCAGAGATTCAGGGGGACTTGAGCAAGGCCAAACTGGTGGGCACCGCAGATGAGTGGGGGTTCACCAAAATCGACGACTGGACCAACGAGTCGTGGGTGTTCGTGGTTGACTCGGATGGCGTCATTCGCCATCGGTTCGAGGGCTTTGCCACCCTCACCGAGCTGGAGGCAGCGCTGGCCGACGTTGGGTAAACATCCGACGGGAGTTGGATCTACCCCTTCAACGATGAGCCGAGTTAAACAATGACGCGAGCGCCCCCGGAAATTAATTTCCGGGGGCGCTCGCGTTCGTTCGGTGAATCGCCTTGCAGACACCGGCAGCGGCGGTGATGCGGTCATTTAGAGTATGTGGTATTGCAGGTGGTGGTCGCGCAGGACATCCTGGGCGAAGTCGTTTTCAACCTCGCGCCACACCGAATGGATGTGGTTGGCTTCGTTCTGGATGTTGTCGAACTCCACGATGAATTGCCCGCCGTGGATACGATAGTAGTGGTCGCGGCTGCGATCCAGGCCACCGGCCCACACCAGGCGGTAGTCATCGAGCCCGCCTTCGCGGATTTTCGCAATCCGATCCGCCGCAACTGGGGCCGGCGCGCCGCTGACATATTCTGAGATGAGGGTCAGGAGCATTTCCTTTTGAGTGCTGTTCAACTCGCGGCCGGCCAAGCCTTCAGCGTTGTGGATGGCCTGCTTGCTGCTGTTGTAACCGAGAATGTCCCAGGGCGCCTTGTCGTGGATGATGGCCTTGCTGCGTTGGCCGGCGTCCAGCGATGCCATCAACTCGACGGCGATGTCCTCACGCGCGGCCAGAATCCGCAAACCTTCCTTGGGGCCTTTCCGCACCTCGGCGGGGTTGGCTCCAAAGAAGAATGGGGTTACCGCGAGCACCTGCTCGCCCCAAACGCTGTAATGGACCGACAGATGATGACCCTCGGCGCGCCAGCCCCAGGGCTCGGAACCGGCGGGGTCTCCGAACACCGTCCAGTAGTACAGCTCGGGGTTGCGCGGCCAGGTTACCTGGCCCCATTCGGCTTCCAGCGGGCCCAGCACCAATTCATGCTGGATGATTAGCTGCGCCTGTCTGTTTGAGTCCTCGGTCAAGCCGGTGGCCAGGAGCGCCATCGCCAGGTCGCGCTGGTTCTGTTCCATATCGCGCAGTGGCAGGCCGTGGCGGTTCAGGGGCGGGTAGTACCAGAAAACGCGCTCGCCGTCCATGTAGTGAAAAGTGGCTTTGCCGCGTTGCTCGCTGTTGAGGGTGGCCAACCAGGCCTGCGCGGCCTCGGACATGGCGGACGCAACGGGTGCGTGGGAATGGGTATGCTGAGCCGTCATCGTAAATGACCTCCGGTGGCTGGGACAGGTTATGAACGTCCGCAGTCTATGGGCGGTCCGATGAGTGTGTCAAGAAGAGTCGGCGCCTCACGCGTACCCACTTTAATCTGTCATTGCGAGCGTCCTTCGACAGGCTCAGGACGAGCGGGAATCTCGATGAGGTTGAACACACGCCGGCGTACCTACGTTGCTACGGCGACGAGATTGCCACGCTACGCTGGCAATGACAAAGTGGGGACCCATGAGGAATCGGCGCCCAGCGTGCAGCCAGGCAATGTGCGCCGCTCAACCTGCGCGGGCCGGCCGAATCGGTGCGCTGGTTAGGTCAGGAACCGTCAATCTCGGCGTCGATGCGCCGCACCTCTTCGGCGTCACCCGAGGAAAGGCTGTAGCACCTTTGCAGGTAGAGTTGGGCCATCCGCGCGCCCTGGTTGCTCGGATCGGACGCGGAGGCAATCAGGGCCGCGATGCTGAACTCCGCCGGGAACTGCCGTCCCAGCGCGTTCATCTCAGCGGTAATGTCGGCGATGCCGGGCCCGTCGTTGCCTTCCTGTGCGAAGCGCAGACGTCCCAGCAGACGGCCCATTTCGGCCAGCCGGTCGCCCTCGCTCATAAAACTCCAAAGCACCTCGTTGACGCCCATGCCATCGGATTCCGCCGCATCTCCGGGAGCGCCGGACGTTGCTGGCGATGTTCGGCTGTCGAGGGGGATGGCGTTGCGGTCGGCGGGCAGGGTTGGCGCGTCGCCGGCTGGCGTGGGGTTGGTCTGCGACCAGGCGTCTGAGTAATCCTGCACGGCGGCGGCCACCGATTCCATCATGCGAGCCAGGTCGTAGGAGAACATACTGCCCCCGTAAACCAGGTCGTCGTTACGGAGATTGGCCAGGCGGACGAGTTGATCGTAACCCCCCTCCACCAGTTCAGACATCGGCGGCATTGCGAAAGCGGAAAAATTGGCCAGCGGGCCGGCGCCGGCGCTCCCCAGGTGAGTAGCCAGAAACGGTGGCACGTATTTGGTGAGGTCGGCGGTGATGGGCAACGTTACGATGTAGGTTCCGTAAACATTGTCCGGCTCGGTTTCGATCCGATAATAGAGCAGGGCATGGCCTCTTGGCCGACGCGGGTCGCCTATTTCAAACTGGATGTCCATAATTCAAGCGCTCCCGGATGCGGTACCTCAAGTATAGATGAGCCCGCCTCGCTGGTAAAGCGAATTTTGTTTCTGCCGTGCGCCGACAACCGCCGCAAGCTCAGATTGCACCCCGATTCTTGAAATTGATGACAACCAAGTGGTTGCGCACTAATGTTCTAAACTGGTACCGTAGCAACGCACCGGTCTGGTGATCGCTGGATTGACCACGGAGGCTTTGGAATGTTGGCAACTGCACAGACTTGCGCCGTCATTGGACTGGACGGACAGATTATTCAGGCGGAAACCGATATTTCACCCGGCCTGCCCGCCTTTCACATCGTCGGATTGCCCGACACCGCAGTGCAGGAATCCAAGGAGCGGGTGCGCGCTGCGTTGCGGAACAGCGGCTGCGAGTTTCCCATGCGACGCATCACCGTCAACCTGGCGCCGGCCGACTTGAAAAAAGCCGGACCTGCTTACGATTTACCCATTGCAGTTGGCATATTGTTCAGCACCGGACAGGCTCAAACCACGCCGGAGCCGGCCATTTTCCTGGGTGAACTGTCGCTGGATGGCGGGCTGCGTCACACCGCCGGTATCTTGCCGATGGTCTGGGTTGCCCGAGAGCAGGGGATTCGGTCGGCCTACGTACCGGCGGTGGATGCTGCCGAGGCTGCGCTGGTGGACGGTGTGAAGGTGTATCCGGTGAATACGCTGTCGCAACTCGTGAACCACCTGCAGGGCAACGCCCTGATCGAGCCATTTCCTCATACCGGTGTACACCTGAACGGCAACCGGAAACCACCCAACGACGCAGACCTGGCCCACATCCGGGGGCAAAACCATGCCAAGCGAGCCCTGGAAGTGGCCGCCGCCGGCTTCCACAATATCCTATTTAGCGGGCCGCCGGGTTCGGGCAAGACGTTGCTGGCGCGTGCGTTGCCCGGCATCCTGCCCTACCTGACGGCAGAAGAGGCGCTTGATGTAACCAAGATATACAGCGTGAGCGGGATTTTGCCGGTAGACAGCCCGCTGATAGCACAACGTCCATTTCGCTCACCCCACTACACTATTTCCAACGCCGGACTCGTTGGCGGTGGCCGAATGTTGCGACCCGGCGAAATCACATTGAGTCATCGCGGCGTGCTGTTTCTCGACGAACTGCCCGAGTTCGGGCACGCCATACTGGAGTCGCTCAGGCAACCCCTGGAGGACAAAACCGTAACTATCACGCGGGTCAGCGGGACGGTTACGTATCCGGCCAGTTTCATGCTGGTGGCGGCCATGAACCCCTGCCCTTGCGGATACGCCACACACCCACGGAAGGAATGTGTGTGCACTCCGTCAGCAGTCGCGCGGTACCAGAGGCGCATCAGCGGCCCTCTGCTCGAGCGGATCGACATTTTCGTGGAAGTACCGCCGGTGGAATACGATAACCTGCTGGATCAAACTCAAGGTGAAACGTCCGAGGCGGTTCGGGACCGGGTGCTACAGGCACGTTCGCTGCAGGGAGACAGGTTTGCCCAGGCCGATGCCGGGCAGATGCTGTCAAATTCCGAGATAACCGGGTCCAGGGTTTGGGATTTCTGCAAATTGCAAGATGATGCCACGGCTCTGTTGCAACGCGCCTCACAACAGCTGGACCTGTCGGCGCGAGCCCTGCATCGGGTGCTGAAGGTGGCTCGAACGGTGGCAGACCTCGCCGGCGCCGATCTGATTGGCCCAGCTCACCTTGCTGAAGTCCTGCAATACCGATCCCGCGGCCTGTAGCGATATTGCCGGTTGCCCACTTGCCCGATGGCGGCAATCCCGGTTTCGGGTCGGGAGGACAATTTAGTCAGGATTCTGAAAATCCCGGGATGCCAACGCCAGCGGCGGGCCTTGCCAGCTTTTGCTTCGCCGACTATCATAGCCGCATGGCAGATCGCGAAGTTCGGTACAAACTGGGCGCCGCCCAATCCGTCCTGGCTGAGACATTTGGGAAGCCGGGCCAACGCACTTTTCGGCTGGCTGCTGAGGCTGGCCGGGCGCAGTCCTTCATCTGGCTGGAGAAGGAGCAGTTGCTACAGTTGGGTGTGTACCTCAAGCAGGCTGTTGAACAGCTGGGCGATGCCGCCGATCCCGCTGCCAGCAATCCCGGTGAGGGCCCATGGACTGGCGATCCGCTGGAGCAGGATTTCAGGGCGCGCCAGATGCAACTACAGTTCGACCGGGAAGCTAACTGTTTCCTGCTGCAAGCCTTTGAGGGCGACGAGGACGATCCCGACGCCGAGTCCCAAACCTCGGTGAGCTTCTGGATGACGTTGTCCCAATCCACGGCGCTGGCCGAAACGGCGCTCCAGATCTGCGCTGCCGGACGGCCGCCGTGCTTCCTCTGTGGTATGCCCATCGACCCCGACGGACACCGCTGCGCCCGCGCCAACGGCCACGCCGTTTTCGAAACCGGTTAAGCGCACCGCCGGTTTTACGGAAGCAGCTGGCATTCGGCCTGTGCATCTGCGGGTTTTCCCTTGAATACCATCGAGCCGCCCGATCTCGAACTGCTTCGTCATGGCGAATTTGTCAGTTGCGACCTCACGCCGGCTGGATCCAACTACACGTTCGTAGCCGAGCTGTCGCATAACGGTCGTGCCGGACGAGCGATCTACAAACCCGTTAAGGGCGAAATCCCGCTTTGGGATTTCCCTACGGGAACACTCTACAAGCGAGAATACGCAGCCTACCTGCTTAGTCGGGTGTTGGGTTGGGATTTCATTCCGTTGACCATCATCCGCGACGGCCCTTATGGAATTGGTTCCGCCCAGAAATTTGTGGAGCATGACCCCAAGGAAAACTACTACACCATCTCCCGCGACAATCTGGATGAATCCGACGCCGATCAGTTGCGGATGATGTGTTGCTTTGACCTGGTGGCGAACAACACTGACCGCAAAGCCAACCATGTGCTGCGGGGTTTCGATGGCAAACTATGGGGCATAGATCAGGCGCTTACCTTCCACTCCGACACCAAAATTCGTACCGTGATTTGGGATTTTGGGGACGAAGCCATACCCGAATGGCTACTGGAGCCCTTGCGTGGTTTGTGCGGCCAAATCCTGTCACCAACCGGTGACGTAGCGGAACTGATGTCGCTTCTCGACGACCGGGAGGCGCAGGCGTTGTTACAGCGTCTGCAATGGGTGTTGGAGGAGGGCGTATTTCCTGGTATCCCCGGGTTGCGTCGCCGTCGAAGGCTGGCCGAGGATTGAGCAGTGACCGCGCGCGTCGCTCATCCGTTGGCGAGTAACCCGTAGTCGAAGTGTTCCAGGTTCTCGATTATCACGTCCGCCGCCGACAGGTCCAGATGGCGCGTCGAATCGGTCAGTGTGCAAACCGTGTAGGCGCCGGAAGACGAGGCCGCGGCCAGGCCGACCGGCGAGTCCTCGATCGCAAGGCACTGCGGCGCTTCCAGGCCAATTAATCCGGCGGCCTTGATATAGATGTCCGGCGCCGGCTTGCCGTTGACGATATCGTCGCCGCCCAGTTTGACCTGAAACGCGTCGGTGAGCCCGATCACGGCCAGTTTGAGGTTTACCCACTCGCGGAGCGACGACGAGGCCACGGCGATGGGCAGGTTGCGGCGTCGCGCTTCCGCCACCAGCGCGAGCACTCCGGGGCGCGGAGTCAGGTCGGAGCGCAGCACTTCTTTGACCACATCGTCGTAACCGGCCAGCAGCTCCTGCGGCGTTTGGGGGATGTTGCGGAGATCTTTCACCCGCAACCAGGTTTCCTCAACCGTTGTCCCCAGCAGATAGCGATTGTTCTCTTCTTCGGTAATCGGAGCCGCGCCGCAACGCTCCACCATGATGTTCACCGCCTTGTGGAACAGCGGCTCGCTGTCAACTAAAACCCCGTCCATGTCGAACAATATGCCGCTGTATGTTGCCATTTTGATGTGCTCCTGTGTGGGAATGTAGTAGCCAAATCCGATTATCGTCGGCGTCGATTATATCGGGTCGGGACTATGCGGGCGCGCAACTAAACCGGGGCGGAACTAATCCGGATTTGAACGATCGATCGCATCCACCGAATCGCTCAACAGGAAGCAGGAAGACGCCTTGAAAATCGCCCAGAGGGGCAGCCCCGGCTCGATATTCATAGCATCCAGCGAGGCACCCGTGATGTGGCAGCGCAGCGTTACGCCGTCGCACTTCAGCGCCACCTGGTAGCCCGGCGGACGCAATTGCACGTCCGAGACCACACCCGGCCAGGTGTTGCGCGCCGAGGATTGGGGCAGTGAGCCGGCCGCCAGTATGATGTCAGATGCCCGGATGCCGACTGTAACCGCATCGCCAACCTCCAACCCGTCGGCTAGCGGAGTTTCCAGCGAATGGTCGCCCGCGCTGCACACCATCGTGCCGTCCTGCGGGAACCGTGCGGACACCTGCATTACCAGAAGGTTCTCCACGCCCACCAGCCGTGCCACGCGGCCTCGTCCCGGCTGTTCCAGCACCGACAACGGCGCGCCGATGGCTATGGTCTGGCCGTTGTCTATCACCTGTACTGTGTCGCCCAGGGTCAGCGCCTCTTCGCGGCTGTGGGTAACCAGAATTACCGGCGTGTTCAGTCGCGACACCGTGGCGCGCAACTCGGCGGCTAACTCACGGCGCATCTCCATGTCCAGCGATGCAAATGGTTCGTCCAACAGCAGCAGGTCGGGCGATGGCGCCAGCGCGCGGGCCAGTGCGGTTCGCTGTTGCTGTCCTCCCGACAGCTGCCAAACCCGACGCGACTCCAGGCCATCCAGTCGCAGTGCGGCAATCAGCTCGGCTACCCGTTGCCGTGTTTCAGGACTCCGGCGACCGCGCAATCCGTATGAGATGTTGTCGCTTACGGTCAGATGCGGGAACAGATGGTTTTGTTGGGTAACATAACCGACGCGCCGGTGATGCGGTGGCACCCAGACTGCTCGGCCCGGATTGCCCATGCCGTCGCTGAACACAACTTTCCCGTCAATCGTGATGGAACCGGTGTCGGGTTGAACCAGGCCTGCCATGGCCCGCAAAGCGGTCGTTTTGCCCGCCCCAGACGGCCCGAAAAGCACCAGAATATCACCGGCCTTTACCTCCATGGATACGTCCAGATGGAACCCGCCGATGGTGACCTCGAAACGCCCGGATGCGGCATGGTGGTTGGCGTCGGGAATCATTGCGGCGACTCTCTGCGGCGGCGCAGCAGCAGGCTCAATAGCGTAAGGGCAAGCACCGACATGGCCAGCAGCAGCACCGACAGCGCCAGCGCCGTGCCCAGGCTGCTTTCCATCGCCGTCATTATCGCCAGCGGCATCGTCTGTGTGCGTCCGGTGAGGTTGCCGGCGAACATCATCGTGGCGCCAAACTCGGATATCGCCCGCGCCCACGCCAGCGCCAGGCCGGTGAGTACGGACGGCCAGGCCAGCGGCACGGTCAATCGCCAGAAGGTGGCCCACGGGGATACTCCCAGCGTTTGGGATACATCCTCGTAAGCCACGTCCACGCCGGAGAATCCAATCCGCGCCGCCCTTATGTAGAAGGGCGCGGCGACGAAAATCTGCGCCAGAATGACCGCGCCCGTAGTGAATGGCAACGTGATGCCGACCGCAGATAGGGATGGCCCCAACAGGCCGTTCCGTCCGAACGCCATCAGCATCGCCACGCCGGCCACCACTGGCGGCAGCACGATGGGCAACTCCACGAATGTGTCGATGACACGCAGCAGCGGTAAGTTGCGGCGCGCCAACAGCAGCGCGAACGGTGTGCCCAGGCAAATCACGACGACCATGCTGACGACGCTGGTTACTACCGACAACCGCAGGGCTTGCAACACCAGTGTGCCGGAGAGGCCGGCCAGGAATCCATCCTGCTGGCTGGCGCGAATCAGCAACGCCAGTATGGGCAGGCCAATAAAAACCACGTAGAGGGCAGTGGCGACCACGCCGGCTGGAGCCAGCACACCCAACGTCGCACCGTGATGGCGGCCCCGCGACCGTAGCATGGCTATACGTGCTACCGCGCCGATGGCGTCGAGATTTGCCAATGCCCGCCCGAGGACGCATCGGAGCACGGGCACGCCACATTGGCCGGCGGCGCAAACCCGTACCGCCGCAGAATTTGCCGGCCGGCGTCGCTCAGCACAAACTCGATGAACGCCAGAGCGGATTCAGGATGCTCAGACCCGGCAAGCGCGGCGATGGGATACTGCGCTGCCGGATTCAGGTGCAATGGTATCCAGATCAAGCGCAAAGAGTCGCGGTACTGGTCGGCGGCAGCGTCAGTTTCGTAGACAAATCCGGCGTCCACCTCGCCCAGGGCAACCTTTTGCGCAACCGACCGCACGCTGGTCTCATGGGTAACCACGTTGGCAAATACGGACACGCTGAAATCCGCTGGAAACTCGGCATCATCGCCCATCAATTCGATGGATGCGCGGGCGTATTTTCCTGCCGGTACTTCCTCGGCGGCCAGGGCTACGGTTACCCCGCGATTCGCCAGGTCGCTTAACGATTGAACCGCGCCTGAATCAGCGGAAGTTACGACGGCCATGCGGTTGGCTGCAAAATAAACCGGCGTGTTGGCCAGCAGGTTGGAGTCCTGGACGGCTGCCATTTGCTGCCAGTCCGCCGGGGCAAATACGTCTGCCGTGGCCCCCTGCACCAACTGGGTGCGGAGCGTCTGGCTACCGGCGAAGTGCAACGCGAAGGTAACGTCGGGATGGATGTCCTCAAAGGCGGTCGCCAGTTTCTGTAACGATTCGGCCAACGATGCCGCGGCAAACACCGTGAGCGTCTGTTCATCGGCGTTGCCACGATGCCCGGCGGTTGCACAACCGATGGTAGAGACGGCAAGAGATGAAACGGCAACGAGCGTCAAAATTAATCGGAAAAGCATGGCAGTGGCGACAATCGGATGATTATGCCGCCGCCGTATTATAGCGGATGCCAAATCTCAAGTTGCCGCGCGCCGTGGCCACGAATGGGCACCGGGTTGGCCACGGGACGGACTGCAGTGTCGCCCTTTGCTTGACTTGCCGGCTCCACTGCCGTTAAATGACCGCAGAAATCCGACGCTGCCGTCCGGCGGCGGCGCGAATCGACACACCGACAATTGATGGGACAGGAGGCTGCACGATGGCACTGGTTCGTTGCGTTACCGAAATGGGTATGGGCGTGGATGTCCACGGGCTGGATTACACCCTGGCGGCCAAGCGCGCCGTTTTTGATGCCATTCACCACAGCAGTCTGGGGTTTGCCCGGCTGGTTGACGCCACCGCTGACGATATGACCGTAAACGTTACCATCGGCGCACCCCATCCTGAAAAGGTGAACGCCGATGAGGTTGCCGACTCGCTGCCCCACGGTCGGGCCAACGTGGACGTGGTGGTGGGTGGACTGCAGCTGCTCAACGATGACGGCAGCGATGGCACGCTAATCGCCAACGCCATTATTACGGTCAGCATCGAAGACGGCAAGTAGTCGCGCGCGATTTACTGGCCAACCAGATTTCCAGGGCACCAACGGGGCGTCGATGCGATTCGGACACTTCTTCTACCCCATGAAATTTGACGATTCGCGCGACGACCAGGCGATACACGAGTGCCTGGAAGAGGCCGAACTGGTCGAGGAGCTTGGTTTTGACGCCATCTGGCTCGCCGAGCATTACTTCACCGGCGAATGTGTGTACGGCGACCCACTGGTATTCGCCGGCGCGCTGGCCGTCAAAACCCGGCGGGTGATGCTGGGCTTCGGCATCCTGGAGTTGCCGCTGCATAATCCGGTTCGGGTGGCGATGCAAACCGCGCTCCTAGACAACCTCAGCCGGGGCCGCCTGGTGGTAGGGACGGCCAAGGGCTCGAACTATAACGCCTTCGAATACATCGGATTCGGGAGCGACCCGGTGCTCGGTGTCGAGCAAATGGAAGAAGCCGAGGAGTTGCTGATTAAGGCGTGGACCACCGACAACGTGGATTTCCGAGGCAAGCACTGGCAGGTTTCGTTCCCGTCGGTGCGGCCCCGCCCCTACCAGAAACCGCATCCCCCGCTGGCGCGGGCGTGCATCAACCCTGAGTCCATCGTAGAGATGGCGCGCATCGGGCGGCCGATTCTGCTCCGAGGCCGTTCCATCAATAGCACCGCGGCGGATATTGCCCTCTACCGGGATACCATGTTTGCCGCCGGTTTTGATGAAGCTAAGGTCGAGCATAACCTCGATCAAATATGGGTGTGGCGGGAGATGCACCTCGCCGACACCGACGATCAGGCGATGGATGAATTCCTGCCCGCCCAGCACCGGGCTTATTCGACTATGCAGGATTATCGCGAGCGCTGGAATCCCCCGGAATACCCGATGTCCCGTCAAGCGCCACCGCTGCTAAAGGATGCTTACGGAGCGCAATCCGACCCGGACGCCGCCGAAAACCTGGTGGGCGGCCCCAGCCGAGTGGCGGATCAGATCGACCAGATGAGCCGTGCCGGCATCCGAAACCTGATGCTGACCAATCGCGGCCTGATGACGCAGGACAAGGCAAACCATTCCATCAGGTTGCTGGCCGAGCAGGTTATGCCCCGTTTCCGCGACGCCTGAGGCCCAGGCACACCGAGTTCTGACAACCTCCGCGAATCGTCCATTCTCACGGTTTGACGCTTCCTGGTCCGGCGCGAAATGCGTGGAGGACCTTCCTGGACACGGTATGACGGACCCTGCCCCCATCCTCCAGGTCATAGACGTCGTAAAGGATTTCGGCGGTGTGAGGGCGGTTAATCACTGCTCACTGGACGTTATGCCGGGCACGATAACCGGACTCATCGGCCCCAACGGCGCCGGCAAAACCACGTTGTTCAACCTGGTGTCCGGAGCCATGCCTCCTACATCGGGCCAGATCATTCTCAATGGCCGGCGCATCGACGGCATGGCAATGCACCAGACCTTTGCCCGGGGCCTCATGCGCACCTTCCAGATTCCCCGGGAGATGAAGCGCATGACGGTGCTGGAGAACCTGATGCTAGTGCCGTCTCCCCAAGTTGGCGAACGGATTTGGGCATCGTGGTTCACGCCGTGGCGCATCTCCCGTCAAGAACGGCGCATAGAATCACGTGCGCTGGAGGTGCTGGAATTCGTAAATCTCTCGCATCTGGCCGATGAGTATGCGGGCAACCTGTCCGGCGGCCAGAAAAAACTGTTGGAATTGGCGCGTACCCTCATGGCCGAGCCAAGGATCGTATTGCTGGATGAACCCGCCGCCGGCGTTAACCGCACCCTGCTGCGCGACCTTTCAGCCAATATTCGCAGCGCCAGCGTCGAGCTTGGCATCACCTTTGTCATCATTGAGCATGACATGCGGTTCATCATGCAGCTCTGCGACCCCATCATCGTGATGGCCAGCGGATCCGTGATCGCGCAAGGGTCGCCGTTGGAGGTACAGCAGGACCCACAAGTGCTTGAAGCCTACCTGGGAGGAACGATCCGTGGCGCTGCTTGAAGCGTCCGACCTGGTGGCCGGTTATGGAGAGACGGAGATCCTGCATGGCGTCTCGATAACCGTCTCAGAGGGCGAGGTAATCACCATCATTGGGCCCAACGGGTGCGGCAAGTCCACCTTGATGAAGGCGATTGTCGGCCTGTTGCGCATCCGAACCGGCAGCGTTACGTTTCGCCGCGCAGATATTTCAGCCCTACCGCCGGAGCAGGTTGTCCGTACGGGCCTGTGCTATGTACCACAGACCAACAACTTGTTCCCCTCGCTAACTATCCGGGAGAACCTGGAGATGGGAGCATTCGTACGGAGAGACGATTATCGTGGACGAGTCGATGAAATGTTTCGACTGTTTCCCGACCTGGCGTTGCGCCCCGCTCAGAAAGCCGGCAGCCTGTCCGGCGGCCAACGTCAGATGCTCGCCATCGCCCGTGCCCTGATGCTCGACCCGGCCCTCGTGTGCTCGATGAACCGTCGGCGGGACTCTCCCCAGCGATGACCGGCCTGGTATTCGAGCGCATTCGCGAAATCAACGGTACTGGCGTGGCCGTGGTCCTGGTGGAGCAGAATGCGCGGGAAGCCCTTGGCATGTCCGACCGGGGCTACATCCTCGTTTCCGGCGAGAATCGCCTGGAGGACACCGGAAGGGACTTACTGGACAATCCAGACGTAGCCAGTCTGTATCTTGGCGGATAGGCTGATAATGCTGCCTGCGCTGCCACAACCCTTCCAGGATGCAGTTCGGCGAATCGGTTTGGCCTGGACGCCGGGCTACACTGTCGTGGCCATCGTCGTGCTGGCAGTAGCAATCGGCTTCCTTCCTTTTGTAAAGATGGGGCTGGTAGTCAACGGCGTGTTTCTGGGCGCAATCATCGCTCTGGGAGCGATCGGCCTCACGCTGATTTACGGCATCCTGAACTTCGCCAACATCGCCCACGGCGACTACATGACCGTCGGCGCCTACGCCGCGTTGTTCATCGTTGGCAGTGTTCTTCCGCGCCTGAGCATCGAAGGCAGTGGACTCGGGCCGTTCACGTTCGGCTACCCCATGCTCATCGCCTTGCCGATCGGGGTAGCCGCAGTCGCCGTCATGGCCATTGTCCTCGATGTGGCAATGTACCGCCGACTCAGGAATCGGGGCGTGAATGCCGTGGTGCTGGCGATGGCTTCGCTGGGCGTAGCCATCGCGCTGCGCGGGTTGGTGCAGATCATCTGGGGCGGGGATGTCCAGCATTACCCTCGGGAGTCCAAACCGGTTTATCACCTGCCGATGGAAGTGCGTGTTCCTCCCGATGCGATCTTCATCGCCGTGATAACGATAGTTGTTGTCGTTAGCGTGTATGTTGTGCTCAACCGCACCAAAATGGGGAAGGCGATGCGGGCTACCGCCGACAACCCCGACCTGGCCCTGGTTAGCGGTATCGACACCCGCCGGGTCATCTGGTGGACCTGGGCGATGGGCGCCGTGCTGGCCGCCACCGCTGGCGTGCTGCTGGCCGTGTTCCAGGCCAAGTTGTTGCGCATCATGGGATGGCGGTTTCTGATTCCGCTCTTTGCCGCCGTAATCCTGGGCGGCATTGGCAACCCTTGGGGGGCGCTGGTGGCAGCGTTTGTCATCGGCATTTCGTCAGAGGTGTCCACCCAGTGGATAAATCCAAGTTACAAGCCAGCGGTGGCCTTCGCGATAATGATCGGCGTGCTGCTGCTCAGGCCGCGCGGCATTTTCGGAGGAGGCCGGGATTGACAGTGACCGACCGAGCCCTCACTCGTGGGAAACCTTTGCTTAAACTGTCATTGCGAGCGAAGCGTGGCAATCTCGAACCCGAAGTTACGGCCGTCGCTAGGAGAACGGGATTGCCGCGTCCCTCGACGAGCTCGGGATGACCGGGCGCTCCTCGCAATGACAAAGTTCTGCAAATCTTTCCGTGGGCAGCTTCACTCGGTCCGATGATGTCATGGAAATAATCGGTATCTTTAACTACGGCGTGGGTTTCGCCATCATGGCGGGGATTTACGCGATATTCTCGCTGGGTCTGAACGTCCACTGGGGTTTCACCGGACTGTTCAATATCGGCATCGCCGGATTCTTTGCACTGGGAGCGTACACGTCGGCGTTGATGACTACCCAGCCTCCGGATCCGGCCCTGTTTGAAGATTTCAGGTTCGCCGGCAATTGGTCAGGGGTGGGATTTCTGGACCTGGGATTCGACCTTTGGTTCTTCCTGGGCATCGCGACAGCAGCGGCGGTGTGTGGGTTGATTGCCCTGGCAATTGGCTACATCACGCTGCGCCTGCGCGATGACTACCTGGCCATAGCGACTTTGGGCATCGCCGAAACCGTGCGCCTGTTCTTCCTGAACGAAAAGTGGGTTGCCAACGGCTCCAAAGGTCTGTATCGGATACCGGAATATCTCGGCGATCTGGTGTCGCCGGAAAACTACGACTACCTGTATCTGGCGGTAGTGTTCGTTGCGCTGGCAATTCTGTACCTGGCAGTGCAACGGGCCGTTCGGTCGCCCTGGGGTAGGGTGCTGCGCGCAATTCGGGAGGACGAGGTTGCCGCGCAGGCCAGCGGCAAGGACGTGTTCGTGTTCAAGCTTCAGGCATTTATACTGGGCGCAGTCATTATGGGCATCGGAGGAGCGCTGTTCGCCCACCACGTCCGGTTCCTTTCGCCCCTGACGTTTGATCCGCTATTGGCAACATTCGTGATATGGGCCATGCTCATGGTGGGCGGCTCGGGCAACAACCGAGGCGCAGTGCTGGGGGCCTTCGTGGTTTGGGGGATATGGACGGGGACGCAATTTTTGCCGGGGATATTTGCGAATCCCAACTTTCGGTTTTTTATGATTGGAATACTCATCATAGCGGTGATCCTGCTGCGACCCGGCGGCATACTGCGCGAAGAGCGCCGGGTATCCCGCACGCCCCAAGCCTGACGCCAGCCGCCCAGCTCCAACCGGAAACCATCGCGTACTTTGTCATTGCGAGGATCGATAGCAACGTGGCAATCTCGTTCCGGTAGCGACGATCGTATCTTCGGCATCGAGATTGCCCCGCTTCGCTCGCAATGACAGTTTACGCAAAGGTATCCGCCGGAAGAGGGGACGGGGGTGAAGGCATACCCAACCCCACCAACCTGATCCCATAAAAGGGCGGCTTCAAGAGCCGCCCCGGTAATAATCGGCCAAGGACCGAGGCGCTATGGCGTCTCGAATCTGCCCGTGGAAACGATGGCTCCATCCGACACTTGCCAGATTTCGATGGGACCCACCACGTCGCCGTTCTGATCGAAATCGACCGGACCGGCGGCTCCCTGGTAGTTAATATCCTCGCCGGCGGCAATTAGCGCCAGGGCGCGAGCGATGCCCGCCACACCGGAGCCGACCTCTTCGCCGGGCGCATTGGAAATGGAACGCACCGCGTCCCGGATGGCCGTGGAGTCGGTGGTGCTGCCAGCTTTTGCCGCCGCCAGGGCAATCAGCACCACCGCGTCGTAGGTCTCGGCGGTGAAGGGATGCTGCGGTTCGCCAGCGCCGAACGAGTCGGCGTAGGATTGATTGAACGTAGCCAACGCATCCGTCAGGGGCGAACCCTGGGCAGTGCCGAATGTGCCGTCGAGCACGTCCCAACCCACTACTTCCATCATCTCCGGCGCCTTGGTGGCGTCGACAAACAGGAAGGTGTCAGAATAACCGCCCTCGATGGACTCCCTGAGGTAGATTTCGGCCTGACCGGGATAACTGATGGCAACCAGCACGTCGGGGTCGCCCTCGGTGGCCTTGGTCAGTTCTGACGCGAAAGTGGGCTGGCTGTCCTCGTGGGGCACTTTCCCGGTGATGGTGCCGCCCAATTCGGTGAAAGTGGCCTCAAACTGGTCGGCCAAACCCTCTCCGTAGGCGTTGTTGATGTACATGACGGCGGCAGTCCCATACCCTTGCTCGTCGGCCAGCCGACCCAGCACGATGCCCTGGGCCGCGTCCGATGGGGTGGTGCGGAAAAGGTAGTCGTCATCTTCCAGCACGGTGACGCCGGGCGACGTCGACGCCCCGGTTACCTGCAGTATCTTTTTCGGGACAGTAACCGATTGCGCCACCGGAATGGTTACGCCGCTGGCCAGCGCCCCAACGATTGCCACCGCGTTTTCCACGTCAATCAGCGCACGGGCGGCGTCAACGCCCTGCACCGGATTCACCGCGGTATCGCGGCTGATGATCACCACCGGCGCGCCCTGGATGCCTCCAGCCCGGTTGACGTGGTCCGCCGCCAGGGCAGCCGCGTTTCGGTGCGTCGGCCCGAAGTACGACAACGAACCGGTAAACACGTTCAGATGTCCCAGGATCAACGGATCCAATGCCTGCATGGGCACTTCCACCGTGGTCTCCACGGTCTCGGTGACGATTTTCTCTACCTCTACCGTGGTGGGCACTTCCTGGGTAACGATCTGGGTGACCGGCACTTCCCTGACTTCGGGCTCTGGGGTTGTGCAAGCCAATGCAAGTACGGCCACTACAGCCACCAGTAGTGAGACAACCAATCCAGTCCTCAAATTCATATGTAAATTGCCGGCCACCGAATTGGTCAGATGCGACGACCCATGATGTCGTGCGGCTTATTATATTACGGATGGCAGAATGTACCCCTAGAGGTCTGGCCGGAAAGCCATTGGCCGGGTTTTGCACTACTCCAAGTAGACGTATTACAGTCGTATACGGCGTGATAGTGTATGCAATACGTTTCAAGAACCCATAATTACATCGGCAATCGACGTCAAGAAAATAACGGCTTGTGGAGAATCGGGGTTCCCGGCCAGATTTCTAGCACCCGAATTCAGCAGCCGGCATCACCGGGTTGCAGCCAGCTCTACCCCACTGAAATAACGTTGAACAACCCGGTCTACGAAGTTCTGGCCCATCACCTTGTAACCCTCGGCGTTGGGATGCAGGTCGTCCGGCAGCAGGTGCGCCAGGTCGAGGCCGAACAGGTCCAGGCCGTCCACGTAGTGCAGGTTCGAATCGCCCCGACCCTGCATGGCGTCCACCGCCTCAGCAACCTCGACGCGCATCTGCGTAAGCGTGAATTCGGCGGCGTTGGGCGTGGTCTCCCGGGGCGGTGAGAATATCGGCGATATGACAACCAGGGGCGTGTCGGGGTGCTTCTCGCGCACGATGTGCACAAACCCGATGACGCCCGGCCGGAACGTGCGGATGTTCATGCTGGCCGCGTTGTGCACGTTGATGCCCAATTTCAGCGAAAGATAGTCCGCCGGCAGCTCGCGAATCATGCGGGCCACCATGGGTTCCAGGTGGCAACCGCCCCCGTATCCCAAGCAGGTCAGGTTCAGCCCGCTCTGCCGCGCCGCCACGGCCGGCCAGGTTTGGCTGGGACTCTCGGCCGTGCGGCAGTGCGTGATGGAACTGCCGTAGGTTACCCATTTGGGCCGCGCATCCTCGTAGCTTTCAATGGTGGCGCCGTCTGATAGGTCCAGGCTGCTCAGCCGAAATTCGCCATGCTGCGGAAGCCACAACTCAACGAGCTTCCTGCCTCCCGGCAGATCGTCGAAGCGGAAACCGTCCAGTCCGTCCAGCGGAGCTGAACCAAAGAACTTGCCGTCGCAGTACAGGTCTATCGGGCTGCCCGGGTCAGGATCGCCGACCCACGGCTGGACTGACCCGGCCACCAGCTCGGTGTCGCTGTGGAACGAAATCCGCGGCCCGGTCCCGCAGCGCATCGGGAGGGAACAGCGAGAGGTCGTCGTAGGGCAAACGCCACGGCATCGTCCATTCAGCGGTACGGTTGAATGAGATGGCCCCCTGCCAGTTCAGCTTGGGGTGGTCAGGTCGGATGGTCTGAGGCATATTGCCCTCCTGATGTGGTCGCTTGATGTCCCTCGCTGCCAGTGTAACGCCTGGGCCAACACGCCGGCGCCGAGCCGGTCGGGATGACACGTCGAATTCGCACCATGCAATGTGAGATTGTACAACCTATTTATTCCATGGCCACCTTACAACTTGCTGGAAATGTCCCTATATTTCCAGTATGATTGCACGAAAGAGTCCAACCCCTCGACCAACTGTAATCACGTCGGCGCATTGCCTGACGATCCTGGGAACCTGACGATCCTGGGAAAAGAAGGAGGAAGGTTTTGAAGTACGACGCTATTGTCATTGGCGCCGGCTCAGCCGGTTCCATCGTTGCGACACGACTCAGTGAAGATCCCAACCGGTCGGTGCTCCTGCTGGAAGCGGGCCCTGATTACCCGGATTTTGAACGACTCCCCGATGAGGTGAAGTTCGGTTACGCCACCACCACCGACGTGATGACCAGCGATCACAACTGGCAGTTCACCGGTTTTGGCACCGAAAAGAATCCTGAAATCATGGTGCCCCGGGGTCGGGTAACCGGCGGTTCCAGCGCCATCAACGGGCAAATGTTCCTGCGCGGCGTGCCAGAGGATTACGACGGATGGGCTGCCATGGGCAACGACGAGTGGAGCTTCCAGAACCTGCTGGGCAGCTTCCGACGCCTGGAAACCGACACCGACTTCAACGACGACTTCCACGGTACGGACGGGCCTATCATCGCCCGCCGCTTCAAACGAGAGGAATGGCTGCCGGCCCAGCACGCGTTTTACAACGCCTGCAAAGCCTACGGATTCCAGGATAGCCCAGACCATAACAGCCCAGACGCTTCCGGCGTCGGGCCGACCCCCTACAACAATCCCAACGGCATCCGTTGGAGCACCGCCCTGGGCTACCTTGACCCGGCGCGTAATCGCCTGAACCTGACCATCCGACCCAACTGCACCGTTCACCGAGTGCTGTTCGAGGGCAACCGGGCTATTGGCGCGGTGGTGGAAAGCGGTGGCGAGGTGTTCACCGTGGAGGGCGAACAGATTATCCTCAGCGGGGGAGCAATCGCGTCTCCCCAGTTGCTCATGCTGTCCGGCGTCGGTCCCACCGACCACCTGCGGAGCCTGGGCATCCCCGTAGTGCATGACTCGCCCGGCGTGGGTCAGAACCTGCGGGACCATCCTATCGTACCAGTGACCTGGCGCACCAAGCCGGGCTTTGACCTCAATGGCTTGTCACCCCGTAGTCAGCTCTGCCTGCGCTACACCGCGGAGGGCTCGCACCTGCGCAACGACATGATTATGATTTTCTCCTCCTTCGCCACCGGGCAGGTTATTCGCGGCGGCAACCGGATGGAGCCGTTGGGGATACGCGCTTCGGTTTCCATCTACCTGGCTGTTGGCGCCGGCGAGTTGCGGCTCCAGTCCACCGATCCCAACCAGCAACCGTACCTGAACTACAACTACCTGCAGGAAGAATTCGACCGCAAGCGTCTCCGTGATGGCGTCAGGATCGCTGTCTCGCTCGGTGAGCACGGGGACTTCAGCGACATCGTACAAGAGCGCACCGAGCCGCTGGACTCCCACCTGGCCTCAGACGATGCGCTGGATGACTGGCTGATGGGCATTGTGTCCACCGCCCAGCATATTTCCTGCACCTGCAAGATGGGCCCGTCCTCCGACCCCATGGCGGTCGTCGACCAATATGGCAGGGTGCACAGCCTGGACAATATCCGCGTGGTTGACGCCTCCATCATGCCCGACTGCATCCGCGCCAACACCAACGTAACCACCATGATGATTGGCGAGCGCGTCTCCGAGTTCATCCTGAGCGGTAAGTAACGCGCGCCGACCGGTCATCTACTGCGACTCATCGAGAGGATGCACATCATGCCTAACCGCGAAATCGAACAGATTGCCCACCTGATGCGTCGGGCCGGCTTTGGCGCTACCCGCGAACAGTTGGCCGCCTACGCCGCCCAGGGCTACGAAACCACCGTCGAGCAGCTCCTCGACCAGACCCACGAGCGCCGTATGGGCGATGACCTCATCCGACGCTTCCATCCGGAACTGTCCGGCATGATGGGTACCCTGGGCTCCGGCGAAAACTGGCTCTACCGCATGGCCACCACCACCACGCCCCTGCGTGAAAAGGTGGCCCTCTTCTGGCACGGCATTTTCGCCACCGGTTATCCCAAGGTAATCCACGGCAAGGCCCTATCCGATCAGGTGCGCATGTTCCGCTACCGGGGAATGGCCAACTTCCGCGACCTGTTGGTGGAACTCTCCCAGGACCCGGCCATGATTATCTGGCTGGACAACCAGGACAACCACAAGGGCGCCATCAACGAGAACTACGGTCGGGAACTGCTCGAGCTCTTCTCCATGGGCGTGGGGAACTACTCCGAGCAGGACGTTCAGGAGTGCGCCCGCGCCTTCACCGGCTGGACCCTGGGCAACCGGGAGTACATGGAATTGCGCTCCATGCGTGACTCCGACTGGCCCTATGGCCGAATCTCGTGGCACTTCGAGTTCCAGCCCGAAGACCACGACGACGGCGAGAAGGAATTCCTCGGCAAACGGGGCAATTTCAACGGCGATGATGTCGTTGACATCATCTGCCAGAGCGAAGCCACCGCCCGCTTCATTTCCCGCCACATGTACAGCTTCTTCGTGGCCGACGAGCCGCCCGTCCCCGAGTGGCCCTACACCGAACCTGACAATCCGGCGGCGATTGATCTGCTGACCCAGGCTTACTTCGACAGCGGGTACAACATCACCGCCATGCTGCGGGTGCTGTTCAACTCCGACTGCTTCCGCGCCGAATCCAACTGGTACCGGAAGGTCAAGAGCCCGGTGGAACTGGTTGCCGGCGTGCTCCGCCTCACCGGCGAGTTCGACCGGCCCCGCAAAGAAATCCTGGAGCGTTACCAGCAGGCCGTCTTCATGGGCCAGTTCCTCAACAACCCGCCCAGCGTGGAAGGCTGGCACCAGGGCACCGGCTGGATTGATACCGGCTCATTGGTGGAACGGATCAACTTCGCCTCCCAGCAGCTGGGCGACACCGCCAAGCCCGGCGTGCAGACCATCATCGACCGCATCGCCGACACCAACCCCGCCGGTGTGTCTCCCGAAGTGCTGGTTGACGCCTGCCTGGACCAGGTCGGCGCCATCGTCGTCTCCGAGGACACCCGCCACGAACTGGTCGACTTCGCCTCCATTATCGGCCACGGCGACTCGCCCGCCGCCAGTCGGGAGCGCATCGCTGAGGTTCTACAGATGGTGGCCTCAACCCACGAGTTCCAGCGGGCCTGATCCAACCGGTAGTCTCACCGCCTCCAGTTGAGGAAACAATATGACCACCACCCAGAACATACCCGAACTCAAAACCCTCGAATACGCCCTTACCCTGGGCATGACCACCATGGAGGGCCGGGGGTTCTACTACCCAACGGACACCGCCATCGCCGACGATGGCCGCATGTACGTCGCCAACCGGTCGCTGGAAAACGTTACCCGCGGCGTGCGCGTAACCATGTGCGATATCGACAGTGATTACTTCGGCACCTTCGGAGCCTACGGCGAATCGCCCGGTCAGTTCGTCTGGCCTTCCGCGTGCATCCTGGACAGCCAGGGCCGGGTCTACGTCAGCGACGAGTACAGCAACCGCATCTCCGTTTTCGACCGAGACGGCCAGCCCCTCTCCAGCTGGGGCGCCCCCGGCTCCGGGGCCGGCCAGTTCGACACTCCGTCCGGCCTCGCCTTCGACTCGCAGGACAACCTGTTCATCGCCGATACCTACAACCATCGGGTGCAGAAGTTCACCTCCGATGGCCGCTTCCTGGCCGGTTTCGGCAGCCACGGCAACGACGCCGGCCAGTTTAACCTCCCCTGGGGCCTGGCCATCGACCGCAACGATGACGTCTACGTGGCCGACTGGGGGAATGACCGCATCCAGAAGTTCGCGGCTGACGGACAGTTCCTGGCTTCTTACGGCACGTCGGGTCGCGGCGACGGCGAGTTCTACCGTCCTTCCGGGGTGGCCGTCGACGCCGACGGCTATATCTACGTGGCCGACTGGGGTAACGAACGGGTGCAGATTCTGAATCCAGTCGGCGGATTCGTCCAGAAGCTGCGCGGCGATGCCACCCTCTCGGCCTGGGCCGCCAACTTTCTGGCCGTCAACGTGGAGGAAGGCGAGGCTCGCTCCCGCGCCGACCTGGAACCCGAAATCGAGTACTTCCTCGACGACCCCCATGAAGAGTCGTCCCACATCGAAAAATATTTCTGGTCCCCCGTATCAGTCACGCTGGACCGAGAGGGCAAACTCTACGTAACCGAAAGCAACCGCCACCGCATCCAGATCTACAAGCCAGTCGCTTAGTCAGTCGCTCAGGAGGATTGACCCCATGACTTCCACGAAGAAGGAAAGAAACGTCGTCGTCATCGAGCTCCAGGGCGGCAACGACGCCCTCAACACCGTAATTCCGCACGGGAACGGCCTCTACTACGACTTCCGCTCCAACGTAGGCATCCCGCAGCAGGACGTGCTCCACCTCGACGACCAGGTCGGCTTGAACCCCAGCCTGGCCCCCATGAAGCACCTGTGGGACCAGGGCAACCTTGCCATCATCAACGGTATCGGCTACCCCAACCCTAACCGCTCGCATTTCCGCTCCCGGGATGTCTGGTACACCGCAGAGTCGGAAAAGATCGGCGCCGACGGCTGGCTGGGCGCAACCATCCGCGACCTGGATGCCCGCGGTGAAAATGTTCTCACCGGCGTCAACTTCGGACGCGGCCTGCCCCGGGCCATGGTCTGCAAGGGCGTACCCGTAGCCTCGGTGTCCAACCTTGAAACCTACGGTCTCATGCCCGACATCAAGGATGAAAAGGCCCGCCAGTACGCACTGGAAGCCTTCAGCCGCATCTACGGGCCCACCGAGAGCCGCGACACCGTAGCCCAGGTCCTCGCCGAGACCGGCTCCAACGCCCTCAAAGGCGCCGACCGGTTGCGAACCGCTCCCGAGGTGTATTCGTCCACGGTCGAGTACGCGGATTCCCCCATCGCCCAGTCCCTGCGCAACGCCGCCCAGGTGATGTCCGCCGACCTGGGCACCCGCATCTACTACACCACCCACGGCAGTTTCGATACCCACAGCAACGAAGTGCTGTCCCACCACAAGCTGTGGACTGACGTGTCCACCGCCATCGCCGACTTCTCCTCCGACCTGGAGGAGCAGGGTCTAGCCGACGACACGCTGATCCTGGTGTTCTCCGAGTTCGGACGTCGTATCAAGGACAACGGCACCGGCACCGACCACGGTTCCGGCGGCGTCGCGTTCGTAGTCGGCGGCTCAGTCAACGGCGGCCTGTACGGTGACTATCCGTCCCTGCGCCCCGAAGACCACTCGGAAGGCGACCTGCACTTCACCAACGACTTCCGCTCGACCTACGCCACAATCCTCAACCGGTGGCTGGAGCTGGACCCCATCCCCATCGTCCACGGCGACTACGAGCAGTTCAGCTTCGTTTAGTCTCCAGGCTCCCGCAACACGATAAGGCCCTGGCGCGGAACGTTCCGCGCCAGGGCCTTACTGTTAAGATGTGCAGCCGGTCAGATGTGCGGCCCGACGCTGACCGCTGCGTTACTGCCCAATCACGTTCAGCAATGCCTGCCGCTTCTCGTCGCGCACCGCCCGCAATGCCCGCTCCAGCGCTGCCGGCACTTCTGCCGCGTGTTCGACCCGCTCGCTGTACCCGCCGGCAGCCTGGCAGATCAACTCGTACTGGAAGGTTTGGGACAGCGTGGTGACGGCAAAGTTGTTGTTTCGCACCGCGTAGCCATCGGCGTAGTTGACCTTGGTGGCGTTCTGCACCGCGTTCCAGATACCGTTGTTCCAGACGATGGTCAGTACCGGCAGGTCCTGTGCCGCCGACACGATGTGGCCGGCCGTGCCGGAGCCGAAGATGTAGGAACCGTCGCCCACGCAGCAGATGACCGTCTTCGAAGCATCGGCTAGCTTGGCCCCCAGCGATGCGCCCACGCTCCAACCCAACGCCCCCGAGGGGGGTGGTTCCAAAATAACCACCCGGATGCCGAATCGTCAGCTGCGCCGGGTCGATTCCCAGCTCGTTTATCACGATGGTGTCTGCGTCCAGCGCCTCCGATAGCTGCCGGGTGAACCAAGCCTTGCTGATGGGCGTTTGGGATTGAGTGGCCTGAGCCTGGTCTCTTAATGCCTCTCTTCGGCGAGCGCTGCGGTCGGCCCACGCCCTGGTGCGACTCTCCACCGCGTCCCGATCCACGCCGGCCTCCGCGACGCCCGCCACCAGCGACTGCAGGATCAACCTGGGACTGCTGGACAGGTTCACGTCCACCGGGAAACCGCGCACCGGGTACGTGGAAAACAGGGCGTCCTCCCCGATGGCGATGACGCGCGCGTCGGGCATTCCGCCGGCGCGCTTCGGTATCCAGGGCACGTCGGCCTCCACCACGACCACAACGTCAGCGTCAGGCAGCGCCGGGCCCACCTCCCCCCTCCGTACAGCGGATCATCCATGGGGAAGTTGGCGTAGAGCGCACCCGCGTCGAACACCGGCATCCCCAGCATCCGGGCCAACTCCACCAGGTGGTCAACGGCGCGGGGATCTTTGCCGGCGCCCCGCGTGACCAACACCGGATTTCGCGCGCCCGCCAGCATGCGAACCGCCTCGTCCATGGAGTCTCGGGACGGCAGCCGGTCGGTGGCATGCTGCTGGCGGGAAGCGTCCTGATAGGTGATGCCGTGTAGCCGTTCCGCCAGCACCTCCCGGGGCAGGGTGAAATACACCGGCCCCGCCGGCTCAGATTGGGCGATGGCCAGCGCTCGGTCCACGACCCCTTCCACGTCGGCGCCGTGGCGCAGTTCGTAGTCCCACTTCACCCACTCGCGCACCATGGACGCCTGGTCATAGGACTCCTGAGCCCAGTGGATGCTGCCGTCTCGGGAACCGTCCGCATCTCCTTCGGCGATGGGCGTGCGCCCGGCGGAGAACAGCATTGGAATGTTGCACCGGGCGGCGTTGACCACTCCACCGATCGCGTTGGCCGTGCCGGGTACTGTATGCACCATCACCACCTGCGGTCTCCCGGTGACCATCGTATACCCGTGGGCCATGCTCACGGCGGTAACTTCGTGGGGCACTGGAATCGGCCGCGGCACGGGCTGTTCCTGATCCATCCGTTTGGCGTACGCTTCGATAATGGGTGCAAAGTCGGTGCCGCCGTTGCCGAAGAAGTACTCGATACCCCGGGCGGCCAGCAGCTCAAGGTACGCCTCCGCCACGCTGTCCACGCTGGCATGTGTCGTCATATTTCCTCCCGGGCGCTTGAGTGCCCTGTCATTTCAACCCCCGCGTCAACCCGCGCTCCGGGTCTGACGTGGCCGGATGAGCCATTACACAAAATTCGGTTGGACCTTCTCGTTAAATAACCGGAGGCAGTTCAGCTGCAACTCCAGCGGGATTTGTCGCCCGAAGTTGATTTCGTACACTATTTGAGACAGGTGCAGCTCTTCGATGAGCTGGTGCAGGCGGTCGGTAACGGCATCGGGCGTGCCGTACACCACCTTGTCCCGGAGCCAATCGTCGTAAGTCATGCCGCCGATCCGATCCGCCTCCGCCCGCCAGTTGCCGGTCGTGCCCTGACGGTCAGCGCTGCCGGCGACCCGAGTGCTGAGCCCCTGCATCGAGGCAACGGTACTCTCTCGCGGCTCGTCGTAAGCCTGCTGGGCGGTCTCTGCAACGTAGACCGGTATTCGCAGACCCACGTTGCCGTTGCCCTCGTGGCCGGCATCCTTCCACGCCGACCGGTAGCTGTCGATATTGGACGCCAGTTCGGAGAGGGCGAACACCCGGGAGGGGTTGATGAATATTGGATACCCCATCCGGCCCACGATGGGGAAGGTCTCCGCCGACGTGATCCCTACCCGGATCGGCGGATGGGGACTCTGCAAGGGTTTCGGCTTGATGTTCAGTTCGTTGCACTGGTAATGTTCGCCCTCAAACGAAACCTTCTCTTTCGTCCACGCTTGCAGGATGATCTCCAGGTACTCCTCGAACCGCCCCCGGCTCTCCGGATAGGGCGAGTTAAAAGCGTCGTGGTGGTCTGGAAACGTGCCCCGGCCGATGCCGAAATCGATCCTGCCCTGGCTGATGTGGTCCAGCGTGGCAACTTCTTCGGCCACCCGCACCGGGTTGCTGAGGGGCAACAGCAGCACGCCAAATCCTATTCGGGCCCGCTCGGTTCGGGACGCCACCGCCGTGGCTACCGTGATGGGCGCCGACAGCACGCTGAACGGCGAAAAGTGGTACTCCGCCAGCCAGATGGAGTCCACCCCCATGCTTTCCGCTTCGTCCAGCAGCTGGAAGCCGCGGGCAAAGGTTTCCTGGTCCGACGTCCCTTCCGGTGCCGTAAATTCGATGAATAATCCGAAATCCATACTCCCTGCTTACCCTCCCCATACCTCGCGACTGATTTCCGATACCAGTTCCAGTTTCCGCCATTGTTCGTCTTCCGTGAGCAGATTGCCGGCGGCGGTGGAGGCGAAGCCGCACTGCGGGCTCAACGCCAGCCGCTCCAGCGGGACGAACGCGCTGGCTTCCTCGATACGTGCCAGCAGGTAATCCCGCGATTCCAGCGTAGGGTCCTTGCTGCTGATGAGGCCGAGCACCACCATCTTGTCGGCGGGGATGAACCGCAGGGGCTCGAATGTGCCGGCCCGCTCCGTGTCGTATTCCAACAGGAAGCGGTCGACCGGCAATGAACCGAACAACTTTTCGGCGATGGTCTCGTATCCGCCTTCGGCGTACCACTGGCTCTGGTTGTTCCCGCGACAGATGTGCAAAGCCAGCGTGGCGCCGGGGCGCTGAGCCCCCTCCAGACAATAGGTGTCTGCCGCCACCGCTTCAGCGAACATCTCGTCAGGGTCTTCGCCCAACCCCCGCAGATGCTCCCGCCATCGAGCGTCCACGTAGTAGCTGTAGCGCGGCGCGTCAATCTGGACGTATTGCACACCGGAATCCAGCAACGCCGCAATCTCCGCTTTGATGATCTCGGCGATGTCCCACAGCAGGTCCGAGCGGGTGGGGTAGTATCGGTCGGTCAGGCCCGTCTGGTAGCTGATGGCCGGATACTGGCTGGGGCTCGGCACGGTTATCTTGACCGGGCCCGGGGCGTACGATTGCATGAATTGTGCCTGGTACTGGGTCAACCGACGCAGTTGGCGCAGCCTGGCCCCCACCACCTGCCGGGTGCCCTGCTCCGTAGGCGCTCCGCCCGGGCCCTGCCAGACCCGCACCACCACCGGGTCGTCAGTCTCGACGTGCCCTTCCACCGCTTCGATCAGGTCGTTCTGAAATCCGGTGCGGCGGAACTCGCCGTCGGTATAGATGTCGACCCCGGCGGCCTGCTGGCGCTCCAGGGCATGCAGGATAGCCGCGTCCTCGATGACCCAGCTGATGCTGTTCAAGCGTACCTTGCCGAAAGGCGGCTCGGGCCCGGTGTATGTCGGCAGGACGCAGCAGGCTTCCAACGTGGTCGGCTCGATAAACTTCCGGCATTGTCCTTTTCTCCTCTGAAATACAAGACCTGGGGCGGGGCCGTGGTCGTGCAGCGGTATAGTCCACCCGCCACGCCCTGCTACCGCCTGTTCAATTGTGAAACGGTCAGCGTCGAGCCGAAAGAACAGCTGTGTGAACACCGCCTCCAATTGGACCCGATGGCGTTGCTGCACACCAGTCGATGACGTCCTGCAGGCCGCAGCCTGAACGTGATCGACGAGGATGACGTCTATGACACCTATCGACGGGACGTTACCCCTGGCCGCCGCCGAGGGCGGGGTATCGCATCGGATCGGGAGGCTGAACGTGATGAAGTGGCGGGGCTGGAATATGGCCGTGGGTCTGGATGGCAACCGGAGTCACAGGAACTGACGATGATGCTGGTAACGGGTTGTGTGCGTTGGATGCTCATCTGGAGGCAGCCGCAGAAATTCGAGAGCCAATCCGGTTGAGCATCATCCGGTTCAATTGAGGCTGGGCTTTCCTGCGGACCCAGGCCCACCGGTGCTGAACCCCGGGTGGTCGTTCAGGTCCGACGCGTCGTCCTGGTGTTGGCCGCGCAGCACGCAATGGCCGCAAACTTTGCACACTGGGTGCCGGTTGGCGAACTTTGGATGCGGGATGTTGCACATCGGGCTGTCGGCGCTTTCGCAACGGGGGCAGCCGTCACAACTCCTGTGGCCGGTGCCCTGCCCGGTCTGGGTTCGCGGCTCCAGTGATGTGACCATGAACTGATACTTTCTCCTGCGGTTTAGTCTTCGTTAGTTGCCGCACCGGAGAGGTAATCCGATGCGGCAGACTGCGGGCTATGGAGTGCTGTAGTGAAAGCGGTCAGTTCCAGATCGCCGCGACGCGGTACGCCAGTTGGGTGTGGGATTCACGCACGTCGACAATTTCCGCGGGGACGTCGCCAAGTATCCCCAAAGCGATGATCCAGTTCAGGATTTCGTGGTCTCCCGATTCCTGTATCTCCTCCGGAGTGAGTTCCGCCAGCTTGCTCCCCTGACCTGCCCGCACCAGTTCCAGATTGCGTCGATCGGTCTCGATGTCTATCGAACGGCACTGGAACTTGTGGGCCAGGAAACTGTGTGACCAGCTGGAAGACGCTACCACGGCGACCCGTTCGTCCCGGGTGTCCAGGAACCTTCGGATGCCGCGCCCCAGTTCGTAGCATCGTTTGGGCGTGGGCCGCGGTGGGTAATCGGGTCCGGCCTCTTCGCCGTAGCAGTTGACGAACAGGGGCAGCAGCGGGAATCTGCCTTCGGGGTCCAGAAACACCAACGGGTTGATGATGGCGTGGGCCAGGCCCCAGTCCCAACCTTTGAGAGCGCTGGAAGAGGCCATGTCGAACCCGTCACGGATCAGGTGGTTACGCAGGTCCTTGGAAAACTCTTTGGGGCACTGGAAGGAGAACTTCGTCTCCGGGGCGGCGTCCCACAGGTTGGTCCGGGCCGCGGGACGCTGAAAAGGATACCCGTCGACTTCGGCCCCGGTGTACAGGCAGAAGGGAGGCAGGTTGTCCTGCAGGAAGTTCTCCGCCTGGTCGTCGCCGATCACCATCAGGACATCCGGCTCCCATTCATGAAGGCGGTCGCGGAGGATGTTGAACGACTCGACGACCTTCTGCTGGTCGCTGACGTCCTGGCTCAGTCCGTTATCCGGCCCCAGCTCTTCCAGCAGTTGGGCGGGCGGTTCGTAGCCCGGTACGCGGGCAAATATCCGCTCTCTGCCCTTGGACCACACCTCAGGCGGGGTCAGAATGATTGGGCCGTGGGAACATCCCAGCCCTAATAATTCAGCCATTTTGTCCTCCTATTGAGCCGGAACTCTAGCATGATTTCGTGCGTTATCCCGATTGTAGGTGCGCGCGTGGAGGGTCGTCAATAGGAGAGCCGTCAGTAGCAGGGCAATCGCATCTCGACCCGTCATTCCGGCGTAGGCCGGTATCCAGCCCCCTCTCCCTTGATGGGAGAGGGTTGGGGTGAGGGTGAAATCCTCCTCCCAATCCCCTCCCCCAGGACTCTTGCACGGCAATCGTCATTCCGAGCCAACCGAAGCAATAAGAACGACGGTGGTTGAATACAATGCCCCCAGTTTTGCAGATAATAAAACTCTACGCCCAACGCGCCGTTTCAGCCTGGTGATTGCCGGAAATGAGTGAACAATCTGCCAACCCGTCTTTCTGGAAACTGATCAGGACACGGAACTTCGGTTTGCTGTGGGGAGCCGGTGGATTATCTGCCATCGGCGACCAGACTCGGCTTTGTACAATCAAGCGGCATAGGCTAGCGTGTCGAGCATCCTGTGGTACAAGAGGCGCGGGACTTTTATCGATTCGTGCTCGCGCTCGGACGGCATAAAAGTTCCCTGCTGCACCCAGAGGTGTCGTCTGACCAGGGCGATGGCGTCGGCGAAGGAAGGGCTGGTTTTGTCATACCACGCCGCGGTGCGCGGCGCCATGCCGCCACGCTGTTCGATCAGGATATCCGCTGCCAGCGTCACCACGCTGAACAGGCCAAAGAGCGCGGGGGTGGTTCGGGCGATGGCTCGTTCCGACCACTGGCGCTGGGTTTCCACGCCCAGGTGAGCCCGCAGCTCCTCAAAAGTCACCTCGACCTGCCAGCGCAGCAGATACCACTGCAGTATCCGCAGGGGTTCCGCCTCGGTGTCGGTGCATAGCAAAGCATAGGGCCCGCGGCGCTCCTCCAGGTATCTGATGACGACCCAACGTATGGGAAGACGCGGCGGCCCGCCGTGGTACCACAGCGCTACGCCCGAAGCGAGCTCGACCCTGGCGGTACTGCCGTCGGAACCGGTGGCGCGGTAGGGAATCCATTGTGTAGCGGGATCGTCCAGCACCGCCGTGGGACTGGGCAATCGCGCGCCGACCACCCGGGGCCGCCCGATCTGGCCGGGCCGCCGCGGTGGCGCGGGCTGGTACCGGGATGCGTCCTTGCGCAGTTTGGTGACGACGACAACGGGCTTCGACATACTCTGGCAATGCCGCAGGAACTCGCGCTTGGCGTAGCCGCCATCGGCCACCACCACCAGGTCCCGGTCCGGCAGCCACCGGCGCAGGCAGACCAGCATCTGCTGGGCGTAGTCGGTGAACGTCTTGTGCCGGCGACCTTTGCGCCGGTCGTAGCGGGCCGACACCACCAGCGCGGTCAAAAACGGTAGCGCCCAGTATCGACCCGCCCATCCGATACGCGTCAGCAACATCAGGCTCACCCATTGCAATCCGGGGGTCATCACCACCTGGTCGTCCTTGGACCGCACCGGATCCCGATACCGCCCCTTGGCCGCAATCTTCCGGCCCCAGCGTCGTTCCACCGTCTCGTCAATGCCGAACACCAACGGCTCGGTGGATGAACCAAGGCGCCCGGCCACCAGCAGCAACAGCACCCGGCTCAGTTGCAGCGGCGACCATCGGGCACGGTTGAGCACGTGGTGATAGATGGCGAAGTCGCCGTGCTGCCCAATCCCCAGGATGTTGAGGGCGGAGGACACGGTGCGCTTGCCGGGAGACAGGATCGCTCCCATGGCCAGGAGTTGGGCTTTGCGCCAGGTCCTGGGGTCAAACAGGTGCTCAAAGGGCAGCAGCAGGGTTACTATGACTGCGGGCAGGGTAGGCATACTCGACCTCTTGTGGTGATTTGGTCGAGCTTACCCTGTTCTTATAATTTATCTAGCTTTTGTACAAAGTCGAGCGACCAGTTCGACCTGATAGCTTTCCCATGGCTGGTGTTGATGGTCTCCGGCGATCCGGTCGCCGTAGGCATAGTCCTGGCGGTGGGCAACATTCCTACCATGTTCTTCATCCTCATCGGCGGGTCGCTGGCGGACCGATATTCGCCTCGCGTGATCATGCTGACCAGCAACAGCATACGTATTGCCCTTGTCGCGTCTCTGGCCGCCCTGGTTCTGACCGAGCTGGCAGACCTGTGGCTGATCTACGTGTTCGCGTTGCTCAAGGGGATCGCGGACTCGTTCTATTATCCCGCCCAATTGGCGATACTACCGCGCGTCGTACCGGCCCAACTACTCCGACAATCCAATGCGGCAGTGCGTACGACAACCCAGCTGGGCGGTTTCATCGGCCCCGCGCTGGCCGGCGGTCTCATAACGTTCTTCAGCGACGGGGTGTCCTCGGCGGATGGCACGGACAACACCGGGATAGGGCTGGCGTTCACGGTGGTGGCCTTGGCGCTATTGATCTCTTCGCTAATGCTTCTACTGATGCGAATGGACGATTCCGGCCCCCGGCTGACGGGCGAAGATACGAAAGGGCCCAGCCTATTTTCATCCATTAGAGAGGGGATCCAGTATGTGCGCGTGGACGGGGCGATGCTCACAATTTTCCTGCTCATCGTGCAGATGGAACTTCTTATGCGGGGACCGGTGACGGTAGGTATGCCCGTGTTGGCCCATACGCGGCTGACGGAAGGCGCGCTCGCGCTGGGGATAGTTACGTCCGCCTACGCTGGGGGTTCGGTGCTGGGCACGGTTCTCGCGGGAGCGCTCCCCCCGCCCAAGCGTGGACTGGGGCCAATTTTAGTTGCAGTCTTCACCCTGTCTGGCATCCTTATGGTGCCTTTCGGCCTGCTTACCGCGACGTGGCTGGCGGCGGCAATAACGCTGACAATTGGAGTAATGGGCGGCTATGTGGGGATTCTGATCATCTCGTGGCTTCAGGGCCGCACCCCGCAGGCGATGTTGGGCCGAGTGATGAGCCTATTGCTGGTTGCGTCGGTCGCCGTGTCGCCCATCTCGATAGCGGCTTCGGGCCCCCTGATAAAGCTGAGCCTGGGATGGGTCTTCATCGTCGCGGGCGCGTTGCTGGCGACATCCAGCATGGTGATTGGGTTGGGGCGTGAGATACGCGGGATGCGTATGGTCGAGAACCAGGACGACTAGCAGGCCCCACGCAATTATTGCCCCAAGCACAAGCAGGCCAACCTCGTCGTGCGTACGCACTGTGTTATTGCGAGCGTAGCGTGGCAATCCCGCAGCCGCATCGACCAACGCTGTCGCCAGATCTCCCCTTCGACCGCCGGGTTCCAATAGCCGAAAGGCCCTGCTACCAATCACCCCCTCTCCCTCGATGGGAGAGGGCTGGGGTGAGGGTGAAACTCCTAACACCAACGGCCCATCCCACACTCCCGGCTCCGCGTCCCCCAGGAGAGGGAAGGCAAACTGCGGCCCAACCAGTCCAGCGCCTTTCCATTGTCCCCCAAAGTCGTTGCGAGGAGCATAGCGACGTGGCAATCTCGATGACGTTGAACACACGTCGGCGAAACGTAATTGTTCAGGCCTGAGGGGAAGTGAGCAGTTGTCGGCAGGCGGTGAGGGGGTTGAAGCCTTGTGCGCGCCAGGTGCCGAAGATTGAGGCCAGCGTCATCTTGGTGTTAGTGCCCGCTGCAGAGCGTGTGCCACCGCTGATTTTACGGCTGATTACCACCGGTCGCAGGCTGCGCTCGGCGGCGTTGTTGTCCGGCGGGACTTCCGGTTCAGCCACAAAGAGGAAGAGTTCCTTGATGTGGTTCTCCATGCGTCGGCACAGCCTGGTTGGGGGGCCGATGGGTCATCCTGGTAGGTACGGCAGAGGGCCAGCAGGCGCTGTTCCAGGGCCAGTTGGGCGGTGCGGCGCGCGCGCCGAGTGGCGCGGCGCGGCGCGCGCCGAGTAGAGTCCCAGGAAGTGGTGTAAGAGTTAGGCGGTTGGCAAAACGCTGACCACCGCGTCATCCTTGATCGGAAATGCCAAACCCAACCAAGGAGAACGACGGTGGTCAAGCAAAGAATGGATCTTTTGGAATTATTACGCAAGCGTGGTATGGACGGAGACGTGGACTTGCTGCGGGAAGCACTGCGGGTCCTGGTGGACGGCATCATGGACGCCGAGGTTTCCGCCCAGATCGGCGCCCAGCACGGCGAACGCAGCCCAGAGCGGGTCACCTACCGCAACGGCTACCGCAACCGCACCTGGGATACCCGGGTGGGCACCATGGAGTTGCACATTCCCAAGCTGCGGGAAGGCAGCTACTTCCCCAGCCTGCTGGAACCGCGGCGGCGCAGCGAGAAAGCCCTGCTGGCCGTCATCCAGCAAGCCTATGTAGAAGGCGTGTCCACTCGGCGGGTGGACGATCTGATCAAGGCCCTGGGTTGCGACGGCATCTCCAGCAGCCAGGTGTCGCGCATCTGCGAGCAACTGGACGAAGTGGTGGAGAGTTTCCTGGGTCGCCCCCTGGACGATGGTCCCTACCCCTACGTGTGGCTGGACGGCCTGACCCAGAAGGTGCGGGAGGGCGGTCGCATCGTCAACGTCTGCGTGGTGGTGGCGACGGGGGTCAATGCCGAAGGGCAGCGTGAGATCCTGGGTATGGACGTGGGCGCCAGCGAGGACGGCGCCTTCTGGCTGGCCTTCCTGCGGTCGCTGACCGCTCGGGGCCTCAGCGGGGTGGAGCTGGTAACCTCCGATGCTCACCAGGGGCTGAAGAACGCCATCGCCGCGGTGTTCACTGGGGCCAGCTGGCAGCGCTGCCGCACCCACTTCATGGCCAACCTGCTCACCCGAGTGCCCAAGCGTGCCCAACCCGGCGTGGCCACCATGGTCCGCACCATCTACCAGCAACTGTCTCCCGCCGAGGTCCACGGCCAATTGGACCGAGTGGTGGAACAACTCCGGGAGCCCTTTGCCCAGGTGGCCGAACTGCTGGCGGATGCCGCGCCGGACATCCTGGCCTTCACGGCCTTCCCAGTGGCCCACTGGCAGAAGCTGTGGTCCAACAACCCGCAGGAACGGCTGAACCGGGAGATAAGGCGCCGCACTGACGTGGTGGGCATTTTCCCCAACCGGCTGTCGGCGCGGCGCCTGGTGGGCGCGGTGCTGGCCGAGCAGCATGACGAATGGGCCGAAGCCCGCCGCTACCTCACCATCCCCAACGCCGCCGGCAACGAGGCACTGCCGACGCCCAATATGCTGGACGCAGCGGCCTGATCAACATCAAAAGGGATGACGCGCTTTTACACTACTTGACGGGACACTACCGGTGCGCCGTTGCTGCTCTGGCCGTTGCTGCTCTGGCCGTTGCTGCTCTGAAGGATGGGTGAAGGCGGTCGCCTGACGGTAGAGTTGGTGGATGGCGTCAGCCCATTGGGCCAGCCGGTCATCATCGGGGTAGAGTGCGCGCAGGTCGTGGATGTCCCGCAACAGGTGGGCCCAACAGCGTTGCTTGGGGCCGTCGTAATGGTGATAGGCGGCGTAGAAGTCGCTGACCAGCACGCCAGCGAACTGATCGCCCAGGACCTCATCCACCACGGCCTTGCCGCGGCCCCGACGCAGGAAGTAGCGCTCGGTGGGGGTGCTGAAGGTCCACACGTAGCCGTTGTGTCCGTCCTCACGCCAGCCGGTCTCATCGGCATGGACCACCGGACTGCCTCGGATGCGTTCCAGAATGCCCGTCAGTTCAGCCTGGGCCTTGCGAGCCACCCTTTGCGTGGCGTCCACGATGGCTCCCAGGCTGAGGCGCAACCCATGCACGGTGTCCAGGTACCACTGGATGGTGCGGAAAGGCAGCCTGGCCTCCTCCCGCAGGGCGGCAATCAGGCTGATCAGGTTGACCCCCAGACGTTGCTTGCCCATCACCATGTTCTCCAGTTGCGCGGTGGGCGTACAACAGCGTTGGCACTGTGGGCAGGTGCGGGCGATATAAGCGTGCTCGGTTACCTGCACCGGAATCCGGGGCAGGTCAATCACTTCCCGAGTGCGCTGGGTCCAGCCACCGGACAGCTGGGTTCCGCAGTCGGGACACTGTTCCACCACGTGTTCCACCCGCTGGGTGGGCGTCATGCGGGTGCGAGCAAAGCCGTGGGGCCGAGGCTTGCGTGGTTTCTTGGGCTGGGCCGGCTGCTGCTCGGCTTTGGGCTTCAGACCGGGCATCCTGCGGGTGCCGCCCAATTTGTCCCGCCCTTCCAACTGGGCGATCCGTTTCTCCAGGCTCCCGATGATGGCCTGTTGCCTCTCAATGATGGCAATCAGCACATCCCGGTCCGCAGTGCTGAGGTCGATTTCCGCATCCATCCCAGATATATGACATAACCACCTCCCCCAGCTCCAGCGATTCCCGACCAACCTTCGGCCAATTCACCTCTCCAAGTCTGAACTGTTACGGCGAAACGCCGTTGCTACAACGACGCGATTGCCACGCTTCGCTCGCAATGACAAAATGGGAACGCGTGGCGGCCAACATCCTCGTACGGTCGATATCCGATTCGCTCAAGCGGGAACAGGTTGCGAACAGTCCGCAGGCCGGGGATACTATGGCGCAAACCAACAACATCAAGACAAGCCGGACCGGCTGGAGTTGACCATGGCATTCGCGCATCCGGAGTTCCTCGTTTCGACCGATTGGCTGGCTGAACACCTGGCGGACGACGACGTCCGCGTTTTCGAGACCACCGTTTTCCTGCATCCGCGCGAGGGCGGTGGCCGTCGCGTCGAGTCGGGGCGGAGGGAGTATGAATCGGGACACATCCCAGGGGCGGGCTTCCTCGACCTGCAGGCCGATTTTTCCGACAACGACCAACCCTGGCGCTTCATGATGCCCTCGGCCAGCAAGTTCGCAGAGGCGGCGGGACGGCACGGCATCTCGGAGTCGTCCAAGCTGGTTCTCTACGACCGCCTGGGCTCGCAGTGGGCGACGAGATTGTGGTGGATGTTCCGCTCGATGGGCTGTGCGGGCGCGGTTGTGTTGGACGGCGGTTGGCGTCGCTGGACGGCAGACGACCGTGCCGTATCGACCGACCCGGCGACGAACGCGCCCACGACCTTCACCCCGGCGGCCGATCCGACCCGCTTCGCCGACCTGGCCGAGGTTAAGGCGTTCATCGAGTCAGGAGTTGGGAGCGGGAGCTGCCTGATTAACGCCCTCGGACGGGGGCAGCACTCGGGCGCCGACGGCGGGAGAGACTACGGGCGCACCGGGCACATTCCCGGCGCCACCAACGTGCCATCCGGGGAGCTGACCGATCCCGAGACCGGTCTCTACCGGCCGGCGGAGGAGCTGGCGTTGCTCTTCGAACAGGCGGGCGCGGACCGCATGCAGCGCGTGGTCACGTACTGCGGCGGCGGCATCGCGGCGTCGAACGACGCCTTCGTCCTCGCGATGCTGGGTTACGAGAATGTCGCGGTCTACGACGCTTCGATGTCCGAGTACGCTGGCGGATCCGTCACTGCCGCTGGAAGTTGCCTGAGTGCCCCGGGCGATTCGACGTGGTACGCTAGCCGAGACCGTACGACACACAATCTGGTGGAGCGAGTCGCCCCAGACAGGAGGTGAGCCATGACGCAGGCTGCCACGCTTAGCGATACCCTTGAATTCGGACTGTTCGACTGGATCGAATGGGACAAGTCGGTGCCCAACGAGATCTTCGAAAACCGGCTCAAGATGCTGGAATACGCCGACCGGAGCGGGTTCTACAGCTACCACCTTGCGGAGCACCACATAACCCCCCTGAGCGTATCGCCTTCGCCGGCAGTGTTCCTGGCTGCCGCAGCCCAACGCACCTCAAAACTGCGCCTGGGACCCCTGGTCTTCCTGATGCCCTTCTACAACCCCATCCGCCTGTTCCACGAAATCTGCATGCTGGATAATCTCAGCAACGGACGCCTGGATCTGGGTGTGGGCCGGGGAGTCTCGCCGATAGAGGCCGAGAAGTTCGAAGTTGACCTGGACACCAGTTGGGAAGTGTTCAATGAGCAGATGGACATGTTCACCAGCGGTTTCACCACCGGGATGCTCAATCACCAGGGAAAGCACTACAACTACGAGAACATAGAACTCTGGATCAAGCCTTATCAGAAACCCTATCCCCCGCTCTGGTACGCCAGCAACAACATCGCAACGGTGCCGTGGATGGCCCAGCACGGCTTCAACACCTGCACTGTGTTCGCCGACAATGCCGGCATCAAGGCCCACTATGACCTGTACAAGCAGGTCTGGAACGCCGAGCGAATGTCCGACGGACTGAACAGCCATGTGCCTGTTCCGAAGTTGGGACTCGTCCGCCACATTTACATCGCTGCCACCGACGAACAGGCCAGGGCGGAGGCCAGGCCGGCCTATCAGGCGTGGTTCCATAATATCGACTACCTGTGGGCCAAGGCCGGCATTAACCAGCTGAGCGCCATGAAGGATTTCGACGAACTCGAAGCGAAGGATATATAGTGATCGTGGGCTCACCCTCCAACGTCAGGGAGCGGGTCCAGCAGGCAATTGACGAGACGGGCATCAACTACTTCTGCCCCATATTCGCCTGGGGTGATCTGACTCCCGACCAGGTGATGCGCTCTATGGGCCGGTTCGTCGATGAGGTCATGCCCAACCTGCGGCCGGGCCATTAGTCCCATCTCCTGCCCGGGGCAGGGTCAGGGGGCGAGCGACCCTCCACCGAGCAGGATGCGCTCGTTCCAGTCGGCCCGGGCGCGGGCGAGTCACATACAGGAGGCGCGACAATGTCCTCGGACACGCCCTACGCTCCGGCAACCGCCGAATCGATCAGCAGGACCATCGGGCCCTGGCCGCTCGCAACGTAGACGCCGTGTTGGCGGCGAGCCGGGAGGCAGCTTTGGCCAGGTTGCGGGAGCTGGTACCCGAGGGTTCTGAGGTGTTCGTCAACACCTCGGAGACGCTGGACGCCATCGGTTACACGGAGTACATGCACGGCAACGACCGCTACATCAACCTGCACTACCAGATTATGTCCCAGCCCGACCCGGCATCCCAGCGGGAGTTCCGTCGCAAAACCACCACCGCCGACTACTTCGCGAGCAGCGTGCAGGCCATCGCCGAGACCGGTGAGATTGTCATCGCCAGCAGTTCCGGCAGCCAGATTGGGGCTCACTCCTACGGCGCCCGACGCGTCATCCTCGTGGCGGGCACTCAAAGAATCTGCCCCACCCTGTCCGACGCCGAGTCCCGCACGCGCGGCTTCACGCTGGAGCGCCACGACCGCTGGCTGGAAGGCCGGGGCGTGGCTCCCACTCCCATCGGCAAATACCTCGTGATGGAACACGAACCTGTGGCCGGTCGCATTTCCATGGTACTCATTCCCGAGAGCATCGGCTGGTAAACGGCCTCAGGGAGATGCAACCGGAACGAGGAAATCCGACCTTAATACGTCGGGGCGCCCCGTCGTTCACCGCGTGTCGTTCCCCCTGGTGGGTGGTTCGTCGCGTTAGATGGCGAACTTGCCGCGCCGTCCACGAACGCCCGGCGCAGCATGTTGCCACGTCGTCTGCATCCAAACCACCGGTCTCCATCGCCCCCAGCCCCCAGGTAGAAACGTAGTAGCATCAATGATACTCGCCGGATGATGCAAGATTGGCAGCCAATTCAAGGACCAAATGTTGCAGAGCGCCAACCGATTTCATCATCCTCGGCGACGACCCGGGGCGGCGGAGAAACCAACCGCTAGAGGTCTGGCCGGAAAGCCATTCGGCGGGTTTTGCACTAAGCCTAGCAGACGTATTACAGCCCTATTCGGCGTGATAATGTATGTCATACGTTGCAAAAACCCATTATGACATCGGTTGTCGACGTCAAGAAAATAACGGCTTGGGGAGAATAGGGGTTCCCGGCCAGATTTCTAGGGTGTCGTAGGTCAGGGAAAATGTCCGGGTAAGTGTTCAGCGGAAATGTCACTCCGTTACGCTGCCATGGTATCCGATGTCGACGGATTGGGCACCATCCGCTGCTTCCATCCTGGAGGACCTCCGGCCTCCAGATAACTCCTGACGGTGGACCTGTGGATGCCCAACTCCCGTTCGATTGCCCGCAGCGACATGCCCTTGCGCCGGGCTTTCTGGACCGCCTTCCATCTCTCCCTCTGAAGGAGAAGGAAGTAGAGTCCCAGGAAGTGGTGTAAGAGTTAGGCGGTTGGCAAAACGCTGACCACCGCGTCATCCTTGATCGGAAATGCCAAACCTGAACAAGGAGAACGACGGTGGTCAAGCAAAGAATGGATTTTTTGGAATTGTTACGCAAGCGTGGTATGGACGGAGACGTGGACTTGCTGCGGGAAGCACTGCGGGTCCTGGTGGACGGCATCATGGACGCCGAGGTTTCCGCCCAGATCGGCGCCCAGCACGGCGAACGCAGCCCAGAGCGGGTCACCTACCGCAACGGCTACCGCAACCGCACCTGGGACACCCGGGTGGGCACCATGGAGTTGCACATTCCCAAGCTGCGGGAAGGCAGCTACTTCCCCAGCCTGCTGGAACCGCGGCGGCGCAGCGAGAAAGCCCTGCTGGCCGTCATCCAGCAAGCCTATGTAGAAGGCGTGTCCACTCGGCGGGTGGACGATCTGATCAAGGCCCTGGGTTGCGACGGCATCTCCAGCAGCCAGGTGTCGCGCATCTGCGAGCAACTGGACGAAGTGGTGGAGAGTTTCCTGGGTCGCCCCCTGGACGATGGTCCCTACCCCTACGTGTGGCTGGACGGCCTGACCCAGAAGGTGCGGGAGGGCGGTCGCATCGTCAACGTCTGCGTGGTGGTGGCGACGGGGGTCAATGCCGAAGGGCAGCGTGAGATCCTGGGTATGGACGTGGGCGCCAGCGAGGACGGCGCCTTCTGGCTGGCCTTCCTGCGGTCGCTGACCGCTCGGGGCCTCAGCGGGGTGGAGCTGGTAACCTCCGATGCTCACCAGGGGCTGAAGAACGCCATCGCCGCGGTGTTCACTGGGGCCAGCTGGCAGCGCTGCCGCACCCACTTCATGGCCAACCTGCTCACCCGAGTGCCCAAGCGTGCCCAACCCGGCGTGGCCACCATGGTCCGCACCATCTACCAGCAACTGTCTCCCGCCGAGGTCCACGGCCAATTGGACCGAGTGGTGGAACAACTCCGGGAGCCCTTTGCCCAGGTGGCCGAACTGCTGGCGGATGCCGCGCCGGACATCCTGGCCTTCACGGCCTTCCCAGTGGCCCACTGGCAGAAGCTGTGGTCCAACAACCCGCAGGAACGGCTGAACCGGGAGATAAGGCGCCGCACTGACGTGGTGGGCATTTTCCCCAACCGGCTGTCGGCGCGGCGCCTGGTGGGCGCGGTGCTGGCCGAGCAGCATGACGAATGGGCCGAAGCCCGCCGCTACCTCACCATCCCCAACGCCGCCGGCAACGAGGCACTGCCGACGCCCAATATGCTGGACGCAGCGGCCTGATCAACATCAAAAGGGATGACGCGCTTTTACACTACTTGACGGGACACTACCCTGAAGGAAGGTCGGCTTGCGCGGGGCGACGGTTACGGGTGGTGCGGCGGCGACTTCACCATCGGTGCAGTCCGGTTGATCCGCCTCGGGTTCCTGACTTGAGACCAGCGGAGCCAGGTGCGCTGTCCAGCGTTCAGCCCAGTGGTTTACCCCGATGGGCGCAACCGGAGAGACGGCGGGAGGCTGGTGGCCGTTGCGGAGGGATACCGGGCTTGGCGGGGCCTCCTGAGCAGCGATGATGCGCCCCTCGTGGCGTACCTTGAGCTGACCATCCAGCCCCTCCAGGACTTCCACCGTCGCCCCGGCATAGCTGGGGCGTGGTAGTGTCCCGTCAATAGGTGTAAAAGCGCGTCATCCCTTTTGATGTTGATCAGGCCGCTGCGTCCAGCATATTGGGCTTCGGCAGTGCCTCGTTGCCGGCGGCGTTGGGGATGGTGAGGTAGCGGCGGGCTTCGGCCCATTCGTCGTGTTGCTCGGCCAGCATCGCGCCCACCAGGCGCCGCGCCGATAGCCGGTTGGGGAAAATGCCCACCACGTCAGTCCGGCGCCTTATCTCCCGGTTCAGCCGTTCCTGCGGGTTGTTGGACCACAGCTTCTGCCAGTGGGCCACTGGGAAGGCCGTGAAGGCCAGGATGTCCGGCGCGGCATCCGCCAGCAGCTCGGCCACCTGGGCAAAGGCCTCCCGGAGTTGTTCCACCACTCGGTCCAATTGGCCGTGGACCTCGGCGGGAGACAGTTGCTGGTAGATGGTGCGCACCATGCGAGAATGTCCTGGGTGGCCAGGCCGGGTTGGGCACGCTTGGGCACTCGGGTGAGCAGGTTGGCCATGAAGTGGGTGCGGCAGCGCTGCCAGCTGGCCCCAGTGAACACCGCGGCGATGGCGTTCTTCAGCCCCTGGTGAGCATCGGAGGTTACCAGCTCCACCCCGCTGAGGCCCCGAGCGGTCAGCGACCGCAGGAAGGCCAGCCAGAAGGCGCCGTCCTCGCTGGTCCCCACGTCCATACCCAGGATCTCACGCTGCCCTTCGGCATTGACCCCCGTCGCCACCACCACGCAGACGTTGACGATGCGACCGCCCTCCCGAACCTTCTGGGTCAGGCCGTCCAGCCACACGTAGGGGTAGGGACCACCGTCCAGGGGCCGACCCAGGAAACTCTCCACCACTTCGTCCAGTTGCTCGCAGATGCGCGACACCTGGCTGCTGGAGATGCCGTCGCAACCCAGGGCCTTGATCAGATCGTCCACCCGACGGGTGGAGACGCCCTCCACGTAGGCCTGCTGGATCACCGACAGCAGAGCCTTCTCGCTGCGCCGCCGCGGTTCCAGCAGGCTGGGGAAGTAGCTGCCTTCCCGCAGCTTGGGAATGTGCAACTCCATGGTGCCGACCCGGGTGTCCCAGGTGCGGTTGCGGTACCCATTGCGGTAGGTGACCCGCTCCGGGCTGCGTTCGCCGTGCTGGGCGCCGATCTGGGCGGAAACCTCGGCGTCCATGATGCCGTCCACCAGGATCCGCAGTGCTTCCCGCAGCAAGTCCACGTCTCCGTCCATACCACGCTTGCGTAATAATTCCAAAAGATCCATTCTTTGCTTGACCACCTTCGTTCTCCTTGGTTGGGTTGTGACTTCCGATCAAGGATGACGCGGTGGTCAGCTTTTTGCTACACCGATGCTTTTACACCACCTCCCGGTACTCTACTTGGGGCGGGCGCGGGCGCCTTGGGGCGCGTTCCGGCGCAGGCAGCAGTTGGAGTGTCCGCAACTGGAACCGCACCGTGTTGTCCCGGTCCACCTTCCTGCGGTGCTTGAAACACAGAATCTGTTCCAGGCATAGCTCCGGGTCCAGCGGTCGGAACGCTGGCTCGGAGCACTGCGGGGGAACGCCGAAGCGCCGGTTGAACCGAGGCACAAACTCATCGAGCACAGCCTGTGCCTGCTCCAGGGTGGTTGCGCCGGCCAGCCGCAGTTCGGCAACCAACCGGTCCTGAAAGGTGCCTCCGGTTCGCTCAACACGTCCCTTGGCCTGGGGCGACTGGGCGAAGATCATCTGGGTACCCATCTCATCCATGGCCCGGCTGAACTGGGTGGGCCCTGCAGGGAGGCCGGGTCCCGGCGTGTGCTTGAACACTGCGTGGCGATCGGTGTAGAGGGCCACGGGCACGCCGCGATGCTCCACCAAGGCGCGGATCAGCAGGAAGTAGCTGCGAACGTCCTCATGCTCACAGCACAAGGCGCTCACCACCTGGCCGGTAGCATCGTCCACCGCGATCAGCAGCGTGAACGGCGGGGCCTGATCCCCCAACCACGGGTGATAGCTGCCGTCCATCTGGATCAGCATGCCCTCCTGGGGCATCCGTTGCCGACGGACTCGGTGTTTGGGTGGACGGCGGCGCCGGGGACTGCTCAGTCCAGCGTCCAGCAAGACCCGCCGCAGGGTGGTCCTGCCGATGTGAATGCCTTCCCGCTCCGCCAGCAGTTCCGCGAGGTGGGTGTGGTTGACGCCAGCGTACCGGGTCCGAGCCAGATGCGCCACGTCGACGACCAGCGCCTCGGGCGTGGCGTTGACGGGTCGGCGACCGCGGTGGCCATGTGCCAAAGCCGCCGCGCCGCGTTCACGGTAGGCCGCCAGGATGCGGCGGGTGTGGCGGGAAGTTACTCCCATCAACTCGGCTGCCTGGTCCAAGGTCATGTGCTCTGCTGCCAGGCTGTTGAGAACCTGAAGTCTGCTTTGTTCTTTTGGGGTCAATGTCACATTCTCCATGGTAACAGTTCAGACTTGGTGAGGTGAATTGGCCGAAGGCGGGTTGCCGAACGCTGGCACGGGTGGCGGTGGTTATGTCATATACAGGGCATGGATACTGAAGTGGACCTGACCACCGTCGACCGCGCTGTCCTCATTGCCATCATCGCCGAGTTACAGGCGGTGATTGAGCGGTTGCAGCGGCGGATTGCCGAACTGGAAGGCCAGGCGAAACCGGGCGGCCCGCTCCGAATGCCCGGCCTCAAGGCGAAATCGGGCCGGAAGCCCCCAGCGCAGCAGGGGCCCCGCAAGCAGCGACGCCACGGCTTCGCTCGCCCGCGCATGACACCGACCCACCGGGTGGAGCACGTGATGGAGAACTGTCCCGATTGCGGCGCCCACCGGTCCGGCGGCTGGATCCAGCGCACTCGGGAGGTCATCGAGCTGCCGGTGGTTCCCGCGCAAGTCACCGAGCACGTCTACATTGCTCGGACTTGCCCGGCCTGCCGACGGCGCTGCACACCTCCGGCGGAACTGGGCGGCGTGGTCTTGGGTCAGCAGCGCCTCGGCGTCAACCTGCTCAGCCTGATCGCCACGCTGCGGGAAGAGGGGCGGCTGCCCATCCGCAGCGTCCAGTGGTATCTGGACACCGTGCATCAGTTGCGCCTCAGCGTGGGGGCCATCGTGAGCGCCATCCATCGCACGGCGCAGCGGGCCCAACCGGCAGTGGCCGCGATCCTGGACCGCATCCGCGCCAGCCCAGTGGTCCACGCCGACGAAACCGGCTGGCGTCAGAGCGGGGCCAACGGCTACGTGTGGACTTTCAGCACCCCCACCGAACGCTACTTCCTGCGGCGGGGTCGGGGCAAAACAGTCGTGGACGAGGCGCTGAGCGATGCTTTCTCCGGAGTATTGGTCAGCGATTTCTACGCCGCCTACCACCATTATGACGGCCCCAAGCAGCGGTGCTGGGCCCACCTGCTGCGGGACATCCACGACCTGCGCACCCTCTACCCCGATGCTGCGCCACTGGCCAGGTGGGCCGACGCCGTCCACGGGATTTACGACCGGGCCAAAGCCTGCACTCATCCCCAGGCCAAGCGGCGGCGCACCGCCCAACTGGCCCTGGAACGACAACTGCTGGCCCTCGGCCAGCCTTTCCGGCACGACCCGTCGGCAACCCAGGCCAAGCTGTGCCGACGCATCGAGCGCCACATCAAGGAACTCTTCGTCTTCGTGGCCGAACCGGACGTGCCTTCAGACAACAACGCTGCCGAACGCAGCCTGCGCCATCTGGTCATCAGCCGCAAGATCAGCGGCGGCACCCGCTCGGAGCAGGGCACCGAGAGCAAGATGACGCTGGCATCCATCTTCGGCACCTGGCGCGCCCAAGGTCTAAATCCTCTCGCCGCCTGCCGTCAGCTGCTCGTTTCCCCTCTACTCTGAACTGTTACTCTCCATGATGTGACTGCGATGATGGGTCCCGGCCATCTCGACCAGGGTCTGACCCTTGATGTGACTGGCACGAATGCCTTCAAAATGATCTGTCGGCCCGATCCGAGATGGCCCAGACAGTGCCGACAGCCTCGGTGAGCAGTGACCTAATAGGAGCCTGGCTTCAAGCCCCATCGCAGTCTTGTCCGCTCACCTGGCTGGCGTGCCAACCGCGGCGTCATCTCCCAGGAGGTAGCAATGATAGGAGTCCCCGGTCGCGAAGGTAATCGCGATGTTCAGGTGATCATCGGAGTCGACACACACCAAGACGAGCACGTGGCGGTGGCCATTGACCGGCAAGGTGTCCGCCTCGGCGAACGTCACGCGCCAGCGACTACGCACGGATACGGAGAACTCGAATGGTGGTCCCTGAGTTTGGGGGAAGTTCGCGCCTTCGGGATCGAAGGCACGGGTTCCTACGGCGCTGGCATCGCCCGTTTCCTAACCGGTCGCGGATACACCGTCGTTGAGGTCAACCGACCCGATCGGTCCACCCGCTACCGGAAAGGGAAGAGCGATCCCACCGATGCGGAGATGGCAGCCCGGTCGGTTTTGGCCGGCGTAGCAGATGCCACGCCCAAGTCGGGCCAGGGCGAAGTCGAAATGATCCGCATGCTCAAGAGCACCAAGGACTCGGCCGTCAAGGCCCGCACCCAGGCGATCAACCAGATGAAGGCTTTGGTTGTCACCGCCCCAGCCGAACTTCGCGAAACCCTCGACGGTCTCCCCGCTGGTGCCCTCACCGCTCGGTGCAAGAGTTTCCGTATCAGTCGCCTGGACAATCCCACGGCGGCGGCCAAGTACGCTCTCCGCTCACTGGCCGGCCGCTACCGCCAACTGAGTGAGGAGATCCACGACCTCAAGGCCGAGCTGGAACGCCTCACCCAGACGGCATCGCCGACGCTGGTCAGCATGTTCGGCGTAGGACCTGACACGGCGGCGACCCTCCTGGTCACGGCTGGGAGCAACCCGGAACGCCTCCATTCCGAGGCTGCCTTCGCCGCGCTGTGCGGGGTGAGTCCGATACCTGCTTCCTCCGGGAAGACCAACCGGCATCGCTTGAACCGAGGTGGCGACCGCCAAGCCAATGCGGCTCTACACCGCATCGTCGTGGTCAGGCTTCGTTACGACCCCCGCACCAAGGCTTACATGTGCCGCCGCACCGGTGAGGGAATGAGCAAGACCGAGGTCATCCGTTGCCTCAAACGCTACGTTGCCCGCGAGGTCTTCTCCGCTCTCCAGAACTCCGCCGCAATAATCAGCAGCGCAGCTTGACATCTATAGGAGCATCATTATCGCTGGCCAGTTAGTCGGGACCAGGGCAATCGCGTTATAGATTGGTAGACTTGGCCAGGCATGCGAGTCCAGTGATATGAAGGGGAGAGGGGAGGAGTGATGAGAGAGGGGAAGGGCGCGTCCATTATGGATTATTTCGGGACGTTGGAGGACCCCAGGATCGACCGGTGCAAGCGGCACCAGCTGCTGGACATCATTGCCATTGCCATCTGCGCCGTCATCTGCGGCGCCGACTCCTGGGTCTACATCGAATTGTTCGGCAAGAGCAAGCTGGAATGGTTCCAGACCTTCCTGGAACTGCCCCACGGCATCCCGTCCCACGACACCTTCGGCGACGTCTTCTCCCGGCTGGACCCGGAGCAGTTCCAGCAGTGCTTCATGGCCTGGACCCAGGCGGTGTCCGACCTGATCCCCGGGGAAGTGGCGGCCATCGACGGCAAGACGGTACGGCGTTCCCACGACCGCAATGTGGGCAAGCGGGCCATCCACCTGGTCAGCGCCTGGGCCTCGGCCAACACGCTGACCCTGGGACAGGTGAAGACCGCGGAGAAGTTCCAACGAAATCACCGCGATCCCCCAGTTGCTGCCAATGCTGGAACTGAAGGGGTGCATCGTCACCATCGACGCCATGGGCTGCCAGAAGGAGATCGCCCAGGGGATTCTGGACCGGGGAGCCGGCTACGTGCTGGCGCTGAAGGAGAACCAAGGTCAACTGTATGAAGACGTGCGGGACCGGTTCGAGGGAGCGGAGGAGTTCGGCTTCGGGGGAGTGCCCCATGACTACGCCACCACCCTGAACAAAGACCACGGAAGGATAGAACGTCGGGAGTGCTGGACAATCAGCGACCCATCTTGCCTGGAGTACCTGAGCACCGGGCAGGACTGGCCCGGCCTGCGCTCGGTGGTCAAGGTGGTGGGCCGCCGGGAGACGCCGGCAGGGACCACGGTGCAGCCCCGGTACTACATCAGCAGCCTGGATGCCCCGGCGGAGCGACTGCTGAAGGTGGTGCGCACTCACTGGAGCATCGAGAACTCCTTGCACTGGAGCCTGGACGTGACTTTCGGGGAAGACCATTGCCGGATCCGCAAGGACCACGCTCCGCAGAACATGGCCACGCTGCGGCAGGTTTCGCACAATCTGCTCAAGAACGAAACGAGCCTGAAGGTGGGCATCCAGGGGAAACGCCTCCAGGCCGGCTGGAAGGAGGACTACCTGCTAAAAGTCCTACGCAGCTAAAACGCGATTGCCCTGTTCCAGCACCCCCTTCCAGAGTGAGCCCGACGCCGTGCCGGTGCGGCTCGTCGTCCGGCGGGTGCAGCCCACGCCCGGCTCCCAGCTGGCCCTCTTCGCCAACTACAGCTATCACGGCTGCATCACCGACCGGGACGGGGCAACCCTGGAACTGGAGGCCGACCATCGGCGCCACGCCGAGATCGAGAATGCCATTCGCGACCTCAAGTACGGCGTCGGGCTCAACCATCTCCCCTCGGGCCGCTTCGCCGCCAACGCTGCCTGGCTGGCCGTCCAGGTGATGGCGCATAACCTGGCCCGCTGGACAACTCGCATCGGTCTGGGCGAGCCGGTGGTAACCACCAAGACCCTCCGGCGACGGTTCTTCTCCCTCGCCGGACGGCTCACCCGCTCGGCGCGCCGCCTCACTTTGCATCTGCCACGGCGCTGGCCCTGGGAAAACCAATTCGGCAGCGCCCTGGCAAGACTGCGCGCCCTGCCATTTCCTGCCTGACGGCAGCCCGTCTGCCACTGACCCGCCATCCGGCCAACTGAACGTCCCCGCCAACTCGCGCCAACTCGGTTCGCGAGGGCCACTTCCTGCCTACCGCCTGTCGAATTCCGCCCGCCATGGCCGCACGGCCGCCATCATCGTGCCAATGTGGCCGCCCTCACGCCGCCCTCATCCCCATCTATTGGGATCTGGCTGGGCCCGTTCGCCTTCCCTTACCCATCATCCCTTGTGTCAACGACAGGGACGTCTCGCTTCGGTGGATTCGGGCTTAGTCGTCTGAGGATTGGATCGGTCACGAATGCAAAACCCGTACGTGATGGCTTGGATATCTTCACGCATCGTGGTGCCGGGTGCCACATATCCGGGAGGTTGGCGTACGAACGCGCACAGGCTTTGGTCAATTCGCGCCCGTTCATGCTCTGTACTGTCTACGCCCAAATGATGAAGAGCGTAAATACCGCCAAGGCGCATGGAGAGAAGGTCATGCGCGAGCATTTCGATACTTTTTTGAAACCGTTCATTCCAAAGGCTGCGATTGGCCGTCGCGGATTGCTCTTTGGTAGCCTTTGATTGTCGATCCGCTGCTACACTCCGCCATGTCGCGAGTGCGAGCGCGAACACTCCGGCGAGCAGCAGCCCTAAATTACGAAGAGTTGTACTTCCAGATTCCCTAGTCTGGGTTGGTACAGGTTGGCTTTCACCCTCATCCGCAACAAAATCAAAAGCATCGCTAGCCGTGAGCCAATCACATGACACCATAGCTAACGTGATGCAGGCCAGTAGAATAACCAACATCCAATGGACGCTAATCTCGGGTCCGAAAGTTCTGATGACGAATATCGATAACGTGCTGCGGTTGCTCATCGTCTACAAATGCTCAGCCAAGCTCAGCGTCCGCACCGGCCAATAGAGCGCGTGGTTCTCTCGAACATCGGCGCCAGCTAAATGCACGTAGATCATCGTCGTTTCTAATTTCGAGTGGCCCAGGATGGACTGCAATTGGCGGACGCCGCCGCCGGCTCGTAGGTATATCGTAGCGAACGTATGGCGCAGCGTCTGTGCCCCGAGCTTAGGCCCTATGATCCCCGCACGGTGAAACAACCGCCTATACACGGTTTTGACGCCGTCGAAGCTGAGGGCTGCGCCGTCCCGGTGCCAAAAATACGGGCCAATGGCAATCGTATCAAGTTCGGCGGCCACGCCCGATGAAACCGGGACTTGGCGAGCGCCGGTTTTGCCGTTCACGACCAACCACCCATCCCTGAGGTCGTTGCGTTTTAGGGCGGAAACCTCGCCCAGGCGCAAGCCACAATCCATAAGGACTAGCACCAACGCTCTGTCCCGACGAGTATGAGCTGCATCAATCAGTTGCGTCACTTCCTGCGGGGTGAGAACCCGTCGTAGCTGCTTCTGATAGGGCAATGGGGCTAGGTCTAGCGCAGGGTTGGTTACCTGGTAACGCTTGCTGGCCCAGCGGAAGAAGGTTTTTAAGCATTTCTCCAAATCTCGCCGGCTCTCGAACGCCAGGTCAGTATCGCTCAAGACAGGGAGCAATTCCGCGTCGTCAGTTGGCCAGTCGGGGCAGCTCGTTATCAACCTTTGCAACGCCCACCGACGTTGCTCAAGCGTTTTGGGCGATAAGCCACGACGGTCGCATTCATCAAGGTACTGATTCACCAACGGTTCCGTCTGTATTGGTCCCTCCGCCGGTGGGAATATACAGAACGGGCTAGTGTTTGTCCTGTTAGATGAATTGCGGAATTAAACCCCCTGCATGGGGTGCGGGGGGTCGCCAGTTCGAATCTGGCCGCCCCGACCATTGAATCGATTGTGCGAACAGGGACGGCGACCGCCGTTCCTTTTGTATGTCTCTGTATGTCTAGATTATTTTGACGGGGTCAACCGGTGGTGGCTGCCATTTGGCTGTCGCGTCAGTGCTGGTCCGCGGGATTACATCGCGGTTCGCCCGCCATCCACCACGACTTCGCTGCCGGTTACGAACGACGACTCGTCGGAAGCCAGGTAGATGACCGCGTAGGCAATGTCCTCCGGACGGCCGATGCGACCCAACGGAGTGCGTTGTCGCTGCTGTTCATCCGTGAGACCCGCACGACCACGGCGCGACTCGGTCAACATGGGTGTGTCGATAGGACCGGGATGCACCGAGTTGCAACGGATGCCTTCGTGGGCGTGTTGGATGGCAGTGGACTTGGTGAACAGTCTGACGGCACCCTTCGTGCTGCTGTATCCGGCCAGGTTGTAGTCGTTGCCCACCAACCCGGCGGTGGATGAGATGTTGATGATGCTACCGCCGCCAGCGGACCGCAGGGACGCCAAGGATGCTTTGGTGCCCAGAAAGAGACCCCTTTGGCGTTGACATCGAACAACCGGTCCCATTCCTCAACGGTCATCTCCTCGATGCTGCGGCCCAGCACGATACCGGCGTTGTTCACCAACACGTCGAGCTTGCCGTACTGGGAAACGGCGGCATTGACTGCGTTCTCCCAGTCTGCCTCGTTGGTTACCTCCAGATGCACATAGGTTGCCCGGCCGCCCAGCTCCCTGATTTCCGCCTCCACCCTGCGGCTGTCGTCATCCAGAATATCGCCGAACACGACGCACGCCCCTTCGTCGGCAAACATCCGCGCTTCCACCGCGCCTTGACCACGGGCGCCCCCGCTGATCAACGCAACCTTGCCATCGAGCGCCGGCCCATGTTGTTACCTCCAGTGTGCGCGCAAGTCTGAACTGCTGCCAATTAGCGTTTGACGACGTCCCCGAATTGACGGATGGCGTTGATGTGAGCATCGGGAGTTGTCAGACCGGCGGACATGGTGTTGATGGAGAAATGAGACGCTCCCATACCGCGCCAGGTTTCCGCCCGTGCCTGCCAGAATTCCGGATCGCCATCGGAGTAATTAACCCTGGGCTCCATACCGATGGTGTCGGGGTCGCGGCCGGCGTTGATGGCGGCCTGTCTGACCTTGGCGATAATCGAATCCGCTTGGGGGTCGTCCGGCTGGAATTGTGGGAACCAGCCATCAGCGCACCGGCCAACTCTGCTCAGTACCCGATCCACCGGAACGGGGCCACTCCGCCGACTGCCGGCGCCCATCCATATCGGGATCGGGCGTTGGACGGGCAGCGGGTTGATGCCGGCGTTGGTAATGTCATGGTATTTACCGTGGAAATCGACCACTTCCTCGGTCCACAACCGGCGCAGCAGTTCCATCTGTTCTTCGGCGCGGCGGCCTCGCGTGGCGAAGTCCTCGCCCAGCGCCTCGTACTCAACTGCGTTCCACCCGATGCCCACACCCAGGCGCAACCGTCCGCCACTGAGCAGGTCGATCTCGGCGGCCTGCTTGGCTACCAGGGCGGTTTGACGCTGCCCCAGGATCAGTATGGCTGAAACCAGTTCGACTTTGGTAGTCAGCGCGGCCATATAGCCAAACGTCACAAATATCTCGTGGAACATGCTTTCTTTGGTGTAGCCGCCGGTCCACGGCTGGTGGTAATCGGTGTCTGCGCCCAGCACGTGGTCATAGGCAATAATGTGCGCGAAACCCATCTCTTCCGCCGCCTGCACGTAGTCGCGTACCGCGATGGGGTCGGAGCCGATCTCAGTTTGCGGAAACACGACGCCGATCTGCATATCCTGGTTAGGCATACCTGAACCTCTCAAAAATCAGGGAATTGTCCGGTGCTGGCTGGATTGTACTCTGCCAGTTGATGGGGAGCAAACACGGTGCCCTAAGGGGCAATCGGGTAGGGGCAGCGTTGTTTACGGGCTGGCCCACACCAGGTTCCAAAGCAGGAAATATACGACGATACCGCACCATCCCAGCAACATGGCGATGCGGTACATCCGGTTGAACCACTGGTATTCCCAAATCGGCAGCCGGCGGTCGCGGGCCTGCGACGACGGCGCACTATCGTTCGCCCACAACCAGCGCCCTATCTTGAGCATCAGCATCATTTCGGGCCCGGTCAGAGGATTTGCGACAGGAAGTGCTTGACCCGTTCGTGCCGGGGATTGTTGAAAAATTCGTCCGGAGGCTGGTCTTCCACGATCAACCCTTCGTCGAACATAACGATGCGGTCGGCCACTTCGCGGGCGAATCCAAGTTCGTGGGTAACCGCCAGTATGGTCATTTGGGACGCTGCCAACTCGTGCATTACTTCGAGCACCTCCTTGATCATCTCCGGGTCCAGTGCGGAGGTGGGTTCGTCGAAGAGCATGATGTTGGGTTGCATGGCCAGGGCCCGGGCGATGGCCACCCGCTGCTGCTGACCGCCCGAAAGCTGCGCCGGATATTTGTCGGCCTGCTCCGGGATGCCCACGCGCTCCAGCAATTCCATCGCAATGGCTGCTGCCTCCCGAGCCGGCAGCTTGCGCACCTTGATGGGAGCCAGCGTGATGTTGCGCATCACGGTCAGATGCGGGAACAGGTTGAAGGACTGGAAAACCATTCCCACGTCCCGGCGGATGGCATCGACGTTGCGCACGTCGTTGGACAACTCGATCCCGTCAATAAATATCTCGCCGCGCTGATGCTGTTCCAGCCGGTTCAGAGTGCGAATGAAGGTGGACTTGCCGGAACCCGAAGGCCCAATGATGACGACCACTTCACCGCGTTTGACGGTGGTGGAAATGCCCCGCAAAGCGTGGAAGTTGCCAAACCACTTGTGCACGTCGCGGCACACGATGATGTCATCAATCTGGTTGATTGTTTCTGTAGCCATCTTTGGTTAATCCTGCGTTCTCGCCGGAATGCCGGGTTGGTGCTGCGTCATCGTCATCGTCATCGTCATCGTCATCGTACACCCACGCCCAAATGCTTCTCAACCACCCCGCTCACGTAGGACATCCCGTAGGTGAAAATCCAGAAGACCAGGGCCAGGAAGATGAACACCTCGCGCGCGCTGCCCAGATATTCAGGGTTGCCCTGGATGAAGGCGCGGCTGATTTCCACCACATCCAGCATCCCGATGATGTAGACCAGGCTGGTGTCTTTGAACAGCGCGATGAATTGGCCGACGATTGCGGGTATCACGTTGCGGATGGCCTGGGGCAGAGAGATGAACAGCATCGTTTGCCATCCGGGCAGCCCCAGCGCCCGCGCCGCCTCGGCCTGGCCGGGATGCAACGCCTGAAGCCCGCCGCGAATGTTCTCTGCCATGTACGCGGAACTGAAAAGCGTAATTATTATGGCGGCCCGAAACACCGAGTTTTGGGGGAAGTTATCCGGGAACGCCAGCGGCACCAGCACTTGCGACATAAACAACAAGGTTATCAACGGCACGCCGCGGAAGATTTCGATAAACGACACGCAGAGCAACTTCACCACCGGCAATCGACTGCGCCGGCCCAATGCCAATGCGACGCCGATGGGCAGGCTCAACACGATGCCGGCCACCGCCAGCAGCAGGTTGAGCATCAACCCGCCCCAATGCACGACCGACACCGGCTGCATCCCCGGTATTCCGGGCAGTCCCCGCAACAACACCAGGGTCAACAGGAAGGCTCCGATGCCCAGCAGGACAATCCATCGAACGGTGCCCAATCGTGTGCGCTTTGCCAGTCCCAGCCCGATGAACACGGCCGGCAGGTTTGCCAAGAGCAGCAGGCGCACGTCCCATCCCATGCTCTGCAGGCCGTAGGGCAGGAACGCAAACAATGCCGACACGATCGCCACTGTGAGGGCGACCCGCCGGGTAACTCCACCGCCGGCCACTCCCCACGCCATCCCCAGCAGCACGTTGACCAGCATCAGCGTCGCCTGCGGTCTCCAGAAACAGTTTTGCCCGGGGCACGACGCTTCGATGTTGTACTGTCCGATAACCAGTTGGCCGCCCAACGTGGCGATGACGCGCCAATCTGCATGGCCGAACACCCAGGTCAACCCGAACCAGATGCCGACCGCCACGACAGAGCCGGTCACCACGGTGAGCACGCTGTTGTACCATGTATTGACCAGGTTGGTACGCAACCAGCCGACCATCCCGGTTTCCGACCGTGGGGGCGGCAGCACCTGTGCCGGGATGGGGTCGGAAACGACAGACATCCGCTAGTCTCCGGACAGCCTGATGCGGCGGTTGTAGAGGTTGCCGATTAGCGAGTAAGCCAGGCTCATTGCCAGGTAGGCCGCCATGATGAGCAGGAAAATGGAAACGGCCGGCGCGGTTTGCGTCATTGTCTTGGCCACGTTGGTCAGGTCGGAATAGCCAATCGCTCCGGCCAGGCTGCTGTTTTTGGTCAGGTTCAGGCACTGGCTAATCAGCGGGGGGATGATGACCCGCAAGGCTTGGGGAAAGGTAACCTGGCGGAGCGTACTCATGGGCGACAATCCCAATGCGCGGGCCGCCTCGGTTTGGCCGCGGCCTACTGACTGGATGCCGGCGCGAACGATTTCCGCGATGAACGACGATGTGTATATCACCAAACCGGCCAGCAATGCCAGCAATCCACCCGGCACCGTGAATCCGCCGGCGATCCGTCCGAAGGTGCCGTGTGGAGCCGGCTGCGACATGGTAAAGGGCGCCGCGCCGGTTGCCATGCTGACGACGACCCAGCTGATGGCGCCGATAACGACGGTTACCGCGAGGCCGCTGATCACCGGGTATGACACTGAACCAGTGTCGGTTTCACGCCGGGCCAGCCGATGATGCACTGCGATGCCTACGCTGATGGCGATCGCGGCCAGAACCAGCCAGGCCACGGCACCGTTTACGTCGGTTGGGGATGGCCATGGTAGGGAAATACCCGCGTTGTTGACGTAGAGCCGTTGGCCGATAACGTAACCTTGCCGTACCGGAGGCAGCGCCAGGACGATGTAGAACCAGAAGAACAACTGCACGAGCAGCGGCACATTGCGGAAGAATTCGACGTAGACGAGGGCTAGTTTTGCGACCAGCCAGTTGCCGGACAAGCGTGCCACGCCCACCCCAATGCCGAGCAGGGTCGCCAGAATAACTCCCGTAACGGACACGAGCACCGTGTTGGTCGCGGCGACGCCGAACGCGTACAGGAAGGTGTTGGATGACTCATAGGGCAGAAAGTGGTGCCCGATGGGGGTTTGATATGCGCGGGAAAGGAAACTGAACCCATACGGGATGTCCCGCTGCTCGATGGCGTTGGCAATGTTGACGAAGAACCAGGCCACCAGAAAAACCACCAGGATGGCAGACGCGACTTGCGCCGCCCACTGGATCAGCTGAGCGTGCCGCCAGACCGGTATGCCCTGGTAGGTCAATGTCCGTAAAATCTCTGTCATTGCCGTCAGCGCTGGTTTGATGCCGGTAAAGATGCGTCGATTTTACCCGACCGCCGGTGGTTCGGGGCGTACAGCCGCCGGCACATTGTGACGAAGAGCGGCCAGCAATACGCTGACCGCTCCTCGACGCCCGATGTGCAGGGACTGCCGGCGGGCCATAGATTGAGGTTGGGCAGATTTTTACCGCAGGGGAGCGGCGTATATCTGGCCGCCTTTGGGACAGCCGGCGCAGGAGGCATCGGCCCAAAGTGCGTTTCTGCCGTTCTCGCGCGGCAGGTTTATGCCGTCGGCGCCCAGGTTGCGGTCGTAAATCTCCCCGTAATTGCCCACGGAGCCGATGATGTCCTGCGCGGCGGTCTGACTGATGCCAAGGCTCTCCTGACCAAACGAACCCTCGATACCAAACAGGCGATCGACCTTGGTGTCTCCCGTCGCGGCATCAGGTACGTTGGACGAACCCACACCATAGGCTTCGGCGTAGATGAGCACCGCCATCACGGTCTTAACGATGTCGAACCACTGGTCATCGCCGTGAGGAACCACCGGGCCCAGCGGTTCTTCGGAGATGGTCTCCGGCAGAATCGTGTGAGCGTTCCGGTCGGCAAAGGCGCTGCTGATGGCAGCCAGTTGCGAACGGTCGTTGGTGAATGCGTCGCATTGCCCGCTTTCGTAGGCGGCCACCACGGCGTCGGTGTCTTCAAATGTCAGGGGCTGGATGTTGAGACTATTCTGGTTGGAAAAGTCCTGCAGGTTCAACTCGGTGGTCGTGCCCTGGGTTACGCAAACGGTTGCGTCCTGCAGTTCCAGCGCGCTGGTCAGGCCAAGTTCCTTATTGACCAGGAATCCCTGCCCGTCATAGAACATCGTTTGCGCGTAGTTGCCCCACTGGGCATCTCGTGAAGTGGTCCAAGTCACGGTGCGAACCAACATGTCCACTTCGCCGGACTGTATGGTGGGACCGCGTTCGGCAGCGGTGATCAACCGGATTTCTATGGCGGAAGAGTCGCCCAGCACCGCGGCGGCGACGGCCCGGCACAGGTCGATGTCAAAGCCCACGTTGTTGCCGGAATCGTCAATGGAACCGTAGCCAGGCACGTCGTTGCGGCTGGCGCAGATGACCTTGCCCCGATCCTGAACGGTGGCCAGACGGCTGGTTCCCTGGTTGGTGGCTGAAGTGGCTTCGCTGCCGCCGGGGATGGCGGTGGCTTCCGCCGGTTCCGTGGTTGCTACGACAGCAGCGGCGGTGGGTTCGGTGCCGGCCGCAGCGGGGGCGACGGCTGCCGGCTCCGTGGCGGTCGGAGCGGTTGTCTCCGGTGTGGCGCTATCCTGGTTGTCGCAGGCAATGCCCACGGTCAATGCCAGCAGCAGCGCGCCACCAGCGATGTACTTGAGGTAACGTCTCATCTATAGCTCTTCTCCTAACGATGATGTGAACGGCGAACGCCGAATAATTAGCGGGCGTTAGTGTTGCAAATGCTGGCCGATATTGCAATACCTGACCCGGTATCGATGGCAACAAATCGGCGCGTGCTTGCGATTAACGTTAACAAATTAGGCAAAGTGCCATAATTTGAGCGCAGTTAGTCCGAATATTCTGGCCAAATCTTCCCGAGGGCACCACGTTTCTATCTGCTCAATCGTGTAACGCAACGAATTTCGGTAGCCTTCCCGGTTGGTTACCCTGGGCCAGTCTGAACCCCAAATCATACGGTCGGGGCCAAATGCGTCGTAGGCCATTCTGACGTATGGAGGCGTATTTTGGTACGGAAACGGCGGGTCGCTAATTTCGCCCATCCCGTGGATCTTTATCGCAGTGTTGGGGAACCGGGACAGCGTCAGCGCCTGGCGAAATACATCATCGTGGGGCATTACGGGAGTCTCCGTAGCGTGTATGCCCATTCCGGCCAGGTGCTCGATGATCACAGACAGGTTGGGCAAAGCGGCCACCAGTTCGGCGAATTCTGTTGCCGCGAAATCCTCCGCCGGCCCGCCCACGCTGACTGACATTCCCAACTCGGCGGCGGTGCGCCAGATTGCAAGCGGGTCGTTGCCCGGCGAGCGATGAAAGTTGCGCAGGCGGACGGTTTCCGCGCCGGCGGCGTGCAAACTGGACAGAGTGTCGGGGGCCGCCGGGTCGTCAACGTCAACCCGACATACTACGGACAATCTGCCAAGAAACCGCGACTTGCATTCCAGCACGTAGGAATTGTCCAGCGTGGCGGTGGACTGAACCAACACGGTCTTCGATACGCCGTTCAGCTCCATCTGGGCCAGGAGCATTTCAACCGGTTCGTAGTGGTTGCGTCCAATATGAACGTGGGTATCTACGATCAACATCTCTAAACCTCCAACATCGCTAAACCCGAATCCACCGAAAAGATAAATGTCGCGGCGTGCTGAGGGGGTAAGAAAGTGCTCCTGGCTTCGGGGATAATGGTTTTCGAGACAGAGAACCAACCCGAAACAAGGAGCACCGAATAGATGCTACCACTTGACCCGAATCCACCGAAGCGATGGGCCGTGGCGTTGACACCAGGGATGATGGGCAAGGGAAGGCGAACGGGGCAAGCCCGATTCCAATAGATGGGGATGAGGGCGGCGTGAGATAGCCACACAGACACGATGATGGCGGCCCGCGGTGGCGATGCTGGGCGAAATTGTCAGGGTAGTGTGCAGCAAGAGACGCTCGGGGACCAGCCTGGCGCAAGTCTGCGAGGCGGTCGGGTAGTCTGGTGAGTGGGTCAGATCTCCGTCGGCGTTGACACCAGCGGTGCCGTCAGGCGGGGAGTGGAATTGCTCGCAATCGAGCCAAGGCGCGACTGAACTGGTTTTCCCAGGGCCAGCGCTGGGGCAGATGCAAAGTGAGGCGGCGCGCCGAGCGGGTGAGCCGTCCGGCGAGGGAGAAGAAGCGTCGTCGGAGGGTCTTGGTGGTTACCAGTTGCTCACCCAGACCGATGCGCGCGGTCCAGCGGGCCAGGTTATGCGCCATCACCTGCACCGCCAGCCAGGCGCCGTTGGCGGCGAAGCGGCCTGAGGGGAGATGGTTGAGCCCGACGCCGTACTTGAGGTCTCGGATGGCGTTCTCGATCTCGGCGTGGCGCCGATGGTCGGCCTCCAGTTCCAGGGTGTCCCCGTCTCGGTCGGTGATGCAGCCGTGATAGCGGTAGCTGGCGAAGAGGGCCAGCTGGGAGCCGGGCGTGGGCTTCACCCGCCGGACGATGAGCCGCACCGGTGCGGCGTCGGGCTCATCCTGGAAGGGGACGTAGGTGGTCTCCGCCACGTCGGCGGCGCCGTCCATCCAGTAGGGAATCGGCGTCCAGTCAATCTCGGGTATGGCCTCGATGATATTCCGCAGGCGGGCTTGCTGGCGGACGGTGATGGAGTAGCGGACATCCATCTTGCGGCAGACGGCGACGATGGCGTGGGTGTAGAAGCCGCTGTCAGCCCGCACCGTGAGTTGTCCTCTGGCGCCAGCGTAGCGTACCCGCCCCACCGTCTCGCGTAGAAAGTGGGCGGCGCCCCGAACGGTGTTGGCGCGGCCCTTGCGCAGCCGAGCCATCAGCACGTCGCCGGTGCCGGCGGCAATGGCCAGCAGCGGGTGATAGCCTCGCTGGCCGGTGTAGCCGTGGTCGCGCGCCCCCTCCTTGGCCAGACCGTAGGTCTCGCAGATGGTGGAGTCCAGGTCGATGGTCAACGGCCCGTCGCCGGGTCCGGCCCCAGCCGCCCAGGCCCGGGCCAGCAGCTCCCGGCTGACCCGATCCAGTTGGCGGACGTGGCCCCACCGGAAACTGCGCAGGAAGGTCCCCAGGGTGGATGGCGCCTTGACTACGCAGCCGATGGCGCTAGCCGTCCCGCCGGTGCGCAGCACGTCGGCGTCGTCAATGCAGTCTCCTCCGGCCAGAGCAGACGCCACCAGCGTCATCACCTTGTCGCCGGTGTTGGCTCGGCCTGGGGCGCGACCCAGGTCCAGGTGCCGGTCAACCAGTTCGGGCCGGCCCAGATGCCGGCCCAGCGTGGCTGGCAGGATCAGCCCAGCATTGGCCACCAGGCGGTGGTCGTCAAAGGCGATTTGGATGCGGTCGGGGTGGTCATCTGCTAGCATCTTTTGGGTGCTCCTGGCCTGGGGACGGTTTCCTGTTTCAAAAGCCATTATCCCAGATGCACAGGAGCACTTTCTTACCCCTTCAGCACACCGCGACACTCATCTTTTCGGTGGATTGGGGGTTAGACAACGAGGAAACCAACGAGGTCGGTTTGTCTGCTGTTCTGGATTTCATCGCCGGCACCGACGACATGGTCTTGCATCATGCCACCTTTGATTTCGGATCAAAGGTGCTGGCACTCACCTTCCAGGGACTGATCCTTGCCGACTGCGAGAAGGGAGACGATGACTTGGCAGCGATCGACGTTGCCACGTACGGCGATCTGATCGGCGTAGAGGGCACCGGGCACGACCGAGAGATCCGCCTCGTTTCTCGAGATACCGACGATGCGATCTACCGCATGGGCGACTCAGACACGATACGTCGGCTGAAGAGTCTGATCAGCTCGTACCATAACCAGTTTCTGAACAACGGGGACCCGCATCTATGGGACGGGATACAGCAGGAGATATCTGACCCTTTGGTCTCAGAGGAGGATTCACCAAGCGATGAGGAAAAGATTCCCATCGGAGAACGGGTGCGGTTTTGGCAGGAACAAGATAGGCTAAACCAAGCCGTGGTGCCACGCCTTATCGCCCAAGGTGAACTCCTTTCCCAGCACGTTGTCGAGCATGAAAACCTGCCTCGCGTGGTAAGTGACGCCGTCCAATCCGCTCTATCGCGACAGCAGCAACGGTTCAATGAGGAGCTGGAGCGTATTTCGGAGGAGTACGCTGAACAGTTGCGCACTACCACCGAGGTAACTGTTCAGCAACTGTGTTTGATGTCAAGAGGAAGTAACGACGATTGCCGGAGTGATGTCCCTCCAGGATGAGCGCTGCTTGAGCATGGCGTTGAGGATGACGAGCAGCTTGCGCATGCAAGCGACCAGAGCCAGCTTCTTCGGCTTACCGGCGGCCAGCAGCCGCTGGTAGAAGTCCCGGATGACGGGATTGAAGCGAGTGGCAGCCAGCGTCCCCATGTACAAGACAGCTCGGACCCGGGAGCGTCCGCCCCAGACGTGCCGTTTGCCCCGCATGGCGCCGCGGTCGCGGTTGAAGGGAGCCACGCCCACCAGTGCGGCGATCTGACGACGGTCAAGGGTGCCCAACTCGGGCAGGTTGGCCAGCAGCGTGAGGGAGAGTTGCTCACCCACGCCGGGAACGGTGCGCAGGAGGTCGTCCTTCTCCCGCCACACCGGACTCTGCCGGAGCATCGGTCGCAGGCCTTGGTCAAGGTCGTTTAGATCCTGCTCCAACCAGGTGATGTGGGCCGCAATGCGGGGACGGACGGCGCTGGTGGCGGCGCCGAGGCGGTTCTTCTCCGAGACCAGCATCGTCATCACCTGCTGCCTCCGGGCAGTGAGGGAGTTGAGCTCCTGGGTTTCGGCGTCGCGCAGAGGACGCACGGGGGGCTGGATCGCCTCAGCAAAGTGGGCCAGCACGGCGGCGTCCAGGGCGTCGGTCTTGGCCAACTTCCCAGTAGCCCTGGCGAAGTCCCGCACCTGGCGCGGGTTGACGACGACCACCGGCAGTGCCTCGGCGGCCAGAGCAGCCACCAGCGGTAGTTCCAGGCCGCCCGGAGCCTCCAGCAGCACCAATGACGGTCCGAGGGTCTTCATCTCGGAAACCAACTGCGGGATTCCTGCTTCGTCGCGGGGAACCTCCCATCTCTCGCCCGTGGGCCGGACGGCAACGTCCACCTTGGCCTTTGCGACGTCAATGCCTACGTAGATTCCTTCTTGCCCCATGATTGCCTCCTATGAAGTCCCAGTGGAGTACTGGCCCGTTCTTGCACGATGCGGGCTCGATTCGGCCCAGGCAACTGTTCGGGCTCTTTGGGGACGGGTGCGGCGACCCTCGCTGAACAACGGTCTTTGATGACCAAGACTTGATCGGTCTGCCGCACCCACTCCACCTCTGTGAAGTCCTCATTCAACATACAAGACTTGGTGAAGTAAATTGGCCGAAGGCGGGCTGCCAGACGCTGGCACGGGTGGCGGTGGTTATGTCATATAGAGGGAGTGGATACTGAGAGTGACCTGACCACCGCCAGTCGCGATGTTCTCATCGCCATCATCGCCCAACTACAGGCCACCGTTCTGGAACAGCAGCGGGTGATTGTACGGCTGGAGCGGCGGGTTGCCGAACTGGAAGGCCAGGCGAAACCGGGCGGCCCGCCCCGAATGCCCGGCCTCAAGTCCAGTTCGGGCCGCCCGCCGCCAGCGCAGCAGCAGCCCAGCAAGCAGCGACGCCACGGCTTCGCCCGCCGGCGCATGACACCGACCCATCGGGGGAGCACGTGGTGGAGAGCTGTCCCGATTGCGGGACGCACCTGACTGGCGGCTGGGTCCAGCGCACCCGGGAAGTCATCGAGTTGCCGGTGGTTCCGGTGCCAGTCACCGAGCAGGTCTGCATCGCCAGGACCTGCCCAGCGTGTCGACGCCGCTGCATACCCCCAGCACAACTGGACGGCGTGGCACTGGGGCGCCAACGCCTGGGCGTCAACGTGCTCAGCCGCATCGCCACGTTGCGGGAAGAAGGGCGCCTGCCGATCCGCAGCATCCAGTGGTATCTGTGCACCGTCCATCAGCTGCGCCTCAGCGTGGGGGCCATCGTGAGCGCCATTCACCAGACCGCGCAACAAGCCCAACCAGCGGTGGCCGCGATCCTGGACCGCATCCGCGCCAGCCCAGTGGTCCACGCCGACGAAACCGGCTGGCGTCAAAATGGGAACAACGGTTACGTCTGGACTTTCAGCACCCCCACCGAACGCTACTTCCTGCGGCGGGGTCGGGGCAAGGCGGTGGTGGACGAAGCGCTGGGCGAGTCATTCTCCGGAGTGCTGGTCAGCGATTTCTACGCCGCCTACCACCATTACGATGGCCCCAAGCAACGGTGCTGGGCCCACCTGTTGCGGGATATCCACGACCTGGTGGCGCTCTACCCCAAGGACACCGCGCTGGCCCAGTGGGCCGCGGCAGTCCATCAGCTCTATGTCGAGGACAGGTCTTTCACCCATCCGCAGGCACAACGACGGCGCACCGCTCAACTGGCCTGGGAGCGGCAGCTGCTGGTCATCTGCCAGCCCTTCCTGGCTGACCCGCTAGCTCTGCAGGGCCGGCTGTACCGGCGCATTGAGCGCCACATCAAGGAACTCTTCGTCTTCGTGGCCGAACCGGACGTGCCGTCGGACAACAACCCCGCCGAGCGCAGCCGGCGCCATGTGGTTATCAGCCGCAAGATCAGCGGGGGCACCCGGTCGGAACGTGGTACCGAGAGCAAGATGACGCTGGCATCGGTCTTCGGCACCTGGCGCGCACGAGGCCTGAACCCCCTCGCCGCCTGCCGCCAACTGCTCACTTCCCCTCAAATCTGAACAGTTACCCACCGAGGACGCAGTGGGCAAGGTCGAGCAAGAGAATGAGAAGACGATCAATCACTTCAAAGGTCTCTTGCGGAAGACTCGTCTGGGTCTGTCAATTGTCGTTGCGATCGGCATTACCCTGGGGGTTATCGCCGTCGTCATAGCCGTGATTTAGAGAGGTCGCATGATGGAGTCGATCAGCCTTTTGACCGATTTGGAGCAGTTGCCCGCTGATCGCAGTTCCAGTCGCTTGTCTCACCAAGAGCAGGTGCGAACACTGCACGAGACGGGTCTGGTCTTCGGGGCTACAGAAGCGACGGCTGCAGTTTCGTTTGCAATGTGGGGCCTTTTTGATGCCGTCAACGTGGACGACGGCCTGGCCAGAGCCTATGCCGAGCAATATAGCGGCTTGGCGACTGAACATTCTCTCTATGAACACTGGCTGGAGGTAAGCGAGAGAGGGCCCGACAGTGCGAATGGGTTTTTGAGCGGGCTGAAAGCTGGACTTTGCACAAAAGCTAGATAAATTATAAGAACAGGGTAAGCTGGGCGGACCCTCCTGGAAAAGGCCAAGCGATGCTCACCCTGCCCAACGCGATTGTACCCGTACTCCATCCCTTCGCCACGCTGTTTCGCAACCCGACCTGGCTGAAAGCCCAAATCCTGTTAGTCGGCGCGATACTGGCTCCCGGCCAACGCACCGTGGCATCGGCGCTCCGTGTCATGGGACTCAGCGACGACCGCAGCTATGCCCGTTATCATCAAGTGCTCAATCGGGCGGTGTGGTCGCCCCGCCAGGCGGCACGCATCCTGTTGGGACTGCTAATCCTCCACTTGGATCAAGGCGATGGTCCGTTGATTTTCGGCATCGACGAAACCCTGGAGCGGCGCCGCGGCCCCAAAATCAAATCCCGGGGCATCTACCGCGATGCGGTACGCTCCAGCCGGTCTCAGGTGGTCAAGGCCAGCGGCCTGCGCTGGATCTCCCTGATGTGGCTGGGCCAGGTCCCCTGGGCGGGACGTTATTGGGCCTTGCCCTTTCTCACCGTGCTGGCGCCCTCGGCACGCTACCACCGGCAGCGCGGACGCCGCCATAAAAAACTCACCGACTGGGCGCGCCAGGTGATCCTGCAACCCCGCTCATGGTGAGCCTGCCGAACCACGCTGGCTGCCGCAGCGCCCCCTAGAAATCTGGCCGGAAACCCCGATTCTCCTCAAGCCGTTATTTTCTTGACGTCGATTACCGATGTAATGATGGGGTATTGAAACGTATTGCATACACTATCACGCCGAATACGGCTGTAATACGTCTGCTTGGCGTAGTGCAAAACCCGGCCAATGGCTTTCCGGCCAGACCTCTAGTGCTGGTGGGTGACAGCAGCTACGCCGTACTGGACCTGCTCCACTGCTGCCAATCGTTGGCGCAACCCGTTATCCTCATCGCCCGCTTGCGCCTGGACGCCGCCCTTTATGAACCGGCGCCAGCACGTCAGCCGGGCCGGAACGGTCGGCCCCCGCTGAAAGGCCGACGGCTGACCGCGCTGAAGGCGCTCCTGGACTTGCCCACCGTGTCATGGGTCGAGGTGTCGGTAGCCTGGTACAACGGCGCGACCCGCACGGTGGAACTCACCTCGCAAACGGCGGTCTGGTACCGCTCTGGCAAGCCGCCCGTGCCCCTGCGCTGGGTCTTGGTTCGGGATCCCCCGGGCGAATTCGCCACACCGGCTCTGCTGTGCACTGACCTGGCCGTGGACCCGGCGCAGATTCTGGAATGGTTTGTGCTGCGCTGGCAACTGGAGGTCACCTTCCAGGAGGTGCGAGCGCATCTGGGCGTGGAGACCCAACGCCAGTGGTCGGATCACGCCATCGCCCGCACCACGCCAATCCTGATGGGGCTCTTCTCATGGACCACCCTGGCGGCCCATCTGCTGCGGCAACAACGACCCTCGGCCCATCGTACAGCGGCTTGGTACGCCAAGCCGTCGCCGACCTTCGTGGATGCCATCGCTCTGGTGCGCCGCCACTTGTGGCTGGCGTCCGAGGGTTTTTCACTGTCCGACGCAGAACTCGGCTTTGTACAATCAAGCGGCATAGGCTAGCGTGTCGAGCATCCTGTGGTACAAGAGGCGCGGGACTTTTATCGATTCGTGCTCGCGCTCGGACGGCATAAAAGTTCCCTGCTGCACCCAGAGGTGTCGTCTGACCAGGGCGATGGCGTCGGCGAAGGAAGGGCTGGTCTTGTCATACCACGCCGCGGTGCGCGGCGCCATGCCGCCACGCTGTTCGATCAGGATATCCGCCGCCAGCGTCACCACGCTGAACAGGCCAAAGAGCGCGGGGGTGGTTCGGGCGATGGCTCGTTCCGACCACTGGCGCTGGGTTTCCACGCCCAGGTGAGCCCGCAGCTCCTCAAAGGTCACCTCGACCTGCCAGCGCAGCAGATACCACTGCAGTATCCGCAGGGGTTCCGCCTCGGTGTCGGTGCATAGCAAAGCATAGGGCCCGCGGCGCTCCTCCAGGTATCTGATGACGACCCAACGTATGGGAAGGCGCGGCGGCCCGCCGTGGTACCACAGCGCTACGCCCGAAGCGAGCTCGACCCTGGCGGTACTGCCGTCGGAACCGGTGGCGCGGTAGGGAATCCATTGTGTAGCGGGATCGTCCAGCACCGCCGTGGGACTGGGCAATCGCGCGCCGACCACCCGGGGCCGCCCGATCTGGCCGGGCCGCCGCGGTGGCGCGGGCTGGTACCGGGATGCGTCCTTGCGCAGTTTGGTGACGACGACAATCGGCTTTGACATGTTCTGGCAATGCCGCAGGAACTCGCGCTTGGCGTAGCCGCCATCGGCCACCACCACCAGGTCCCGGTCCGGCAGCCACCGGCGCAGGCAGACCAGCATCTGCTGGGCGTAGTCGGTGACCGTCTTGTGCCGGCGACCTTTGCGCCGGTCGTAGCGGGCCGACACCACCAGCGCGGTCAAAAACGGTAGCGCCCAGTGTCGACCCGCCCACCCGATACGCGTCAGCAACATCAGGCTCACCCATTGCAATCCGGGGGTCATCACCACCTGGTCGTCCGTGGACCGCACCGGATCCCGATACCGCCCCTTGGCCGCAATCTTCCGGCCCCAGCGTCGTTCCACCGTCTCGTCAATGCCGAACACCAACGGCTCGGTGGATGAACCAAGGCGCCCGGCCACCAGCAGCAACAGCACCCGGCTCAGTTGCAGCGGCGACCATCGGGCACGGTTGAGCACGTGGTGATAGATGGCGAAGTCGCCGTGCTGCCCAATCCCCAGGATGTTGAGGGCGGAGGACACGGTGCGTTTGCCGGGAGACAGGATCGCTCCCATGGCCAGGAGTTGGGCTTTGCGCCAGGTCCTGGGGTCAAACAGGTGCTCAAAGGGCAGCAGCAGGGTTACTATGACTGCGGGCAGGGTAGGCATACTCGACCTCTTGTGGTGATTTGGTCGAGCTTACCCTGTTCTTATAATTTATCTAGCTTTTGTACAAAGTCGAGACGCAGAACCGGATATATGGAAAGTCCCGGCTGCCCTGTACTACCGACTTGTAGATTCACTCGCCTACGCGGCTTGAAATGTGCAAAGCCTAGGAAAGGCAAGGTCGCCGAGTTCGAGATAGTTGATGTCCTAGAAAGCAGCGGGTATTCCAACGTCCACCTGGCCGAGAGTGCAACCCAGCCCGGATGGGATATATCCGCTGTTGACCGAGGCGGGGTGGAGGTCTTCTGGCAGGTCAAGACCGGTGGCATCGAGCGGGCCGGAGAGATTCAAGCGCTAATGCTGGACGACCCTGAGCTACACTTCGCCGTCACCAGCGAGATCTACAGCAGGATTGCCGATAACTCTCCAGAGTTGCTGGGGCAGATGCTCGACATAGGCACCGACTTTGAATTGGTGGCAGGGATCTCCGACGGTATGGACACCCTGGTCAGCAACCTGGGAATTGACGTGCCTGACGGAGTGACTGATATCTTGCCCTACTCAGCGGCGATCATGGCCGGAGTGCGCCTAGAGGTCTGGCCGGAAAGCCATTGGCCGGGTTTTGCACTACGCCAAGCAAACGTATTACAGTCATATACGGCGTGATGGGATTTGTAATACGTTTCAAGAACCTCTTATTACATCGATAATCGACGTTAAGAAAATAACGGCTTGTGGAGAATCGGGGTTCCCGGCCAGATTTCTAGTCTACGGAGCGCTGCAAACTGAGCGACAGTTCAGGCATATCGACCGCACGGAGCGCAACAAAGTCCACGTGATACAAGCACTTACGGCCATGTCGCGGATTGGTGTGACAATGGTTTTCTCGATAGCAGGAGGCACCGCTGGAGCTGCCGGGGGCTCCATGGTTCCTCTAGTAGGCAACCTTGTGGGCGGCGTCGGCGGTATGGTAGGCGGTGCGGTGATGGGAAGCTATCTAAACCAGCACCTGCAACCCCATGTCCTGGAGCTCGCCTTGGACATGACGGGATTGACTCACGACGACGTCTTTTACTACAAAAACAAGATGGCGATCGACGGAGCTGCTTACGAGTTTCAGGCTAACACCGACGAGCTGCGATTGCAGCTGGCGCAGCCGTGGCTCCCACATACGACAGCCAGTCATTAGCATGAGCGGGGCGACCGGTGTCATTTTTCACCGACTTTGACCCGGTAAACCGCGAAATGTTCACAGTCTTTGACCGGGATTTTCAGGGTCTTTGACCCACCTGGGGAGCCGCATCTGCGACCATTGCCGCACTTCGTGTTTGAGGTGCAGAGATGGCGTACCGGGAGGTTCCCAGAATGGAGATACAAGAGATCATTCGCCGCTGGCAGGCGGGAGTAGGCCCGCGGGAAATCGCATCGGGTACCGGTCTGTCCCGTAATACGGTGCGCAAGTACCTGGCGGCGGCAAAGGCGGAGGGCATCGCCCGGGACGGTCCGGGGGCCGATGCGGAGCAACTGAGCCGGCTGGCTGGCATCAGCCAGTCGGGGCCGCGGCGAGTGGCGACGCCCCGGCAGGATCTGCTGGAGCCCTGGGCGGATCAGATCTACCAGTGGCTCACCGGCGACCGGTTGCAGATGACCCGCATCCAGGAGTTGCTGGCCGTTCGAGGGTGCGCAGTATCGTATCCGTCGCTGCGCCGTTTCATTTTGAAACGCAACTGGCGTCGGTTCAGCAAGACCACGGTGCGGATGGAGGACACGCCGCCGGGTGAGGTGGCCGAGGCCGACTTCGGTAGGCTGGGCATGATTACGGACCCAGCGACGGGACGACGCCAGGCGGTGTGGGCCATGGTCATCGTACTGTGCCACTCTCGGCATTGCTTCGTGTGGCCCATACAGAGCCAGAAGTTGGAGGACGTCATCGCCGGACTGGAGGCGGCGTGGGCTTTCTTCGGTGGAATGCCCAAGTATCCGTGTTGGATGTCAAGGGTTTTTCCGGCGTTTTGAGCTGACCGGGTTACTCGGTTTTCGGTACCCAGGGTGTTCCCCGACGGGCCACCGCGTTGAGCATGAGCAGCAGCTTGCGCATCACCGCCACCAACGCCACTTTGCCGGGTTTCCCGCGTTGACGCAGGTTCTGATAGAACCGGCGCAACTCGCCATCGACCCGGATGGCTGACCAGGTACAGAGGTACAGCGCGCGACGCACGATGCCGCGGCCGCCTCGGATGGACCGCTGGCCCCGCTTTTGGCCGCTGTCCCGAGACCAGGGTGCCAGACCGACCAGGGAGGTCAAAGCCTTGCTGTCCCATTGGCCCAGCTCAGGCAGATGGGAGACCAGGATCGCCGCGGTCAACGGTCCAATACCCGGCACGGTGCGGTACAAGGAAGCACGCTGGGCCAGGGGAGCGCTGCGCTGCAACGCCGCCTGGTACTCCCGGTCCAGTCGAGCAATTTCCTTCTCCAAAGCCAAAGTAGAGTCCCAGGAAGTGGTGTAAGAGTTAGGCGGTTGGCAAAACGCTGACCACCGCGTCATCTTTGTGGAATCACAACAACCCAACCAAGGAGAACGACGGTGGTCAAGCAAAGAATGGATCTTTTGGAATTGTTACGCAAGCGTGGTATGGACGGAGACGTGGACTTGCTGCGGGAAGCACTGCGGGTCCTGGTGGACGGCATCATGGACGCCGAGGTTTCCGCCCAGATCGGCGCTGAGCACGGCGAACGCAGCCCAGAGCGGGTCACCTACCGCAACGGCTACCGCAACCGCACCTGGGACACCCGGGTCGGCACCATGGAGTTGCACATTCCCAAGCTGCGGGAAGGCAGCTACTTCCCCAGCCTGCTGGAACCGCGGCGGCGCAGCGAGAAAGCCCTGCTGGCCGTCATCCAGCAAGCCTATGTAGAAGGCGTCTCCACTCGGCGGGGGGCGGGGCGGGCCCAGTAGAGTACCGGGAGGTGGTGTAAAAGAATCGGTGTAGCCCAAAGCTAACCACCGCGTCATCCTTGATCGGAAATGCCAGACCTGAACAAGGAGAACGACGGTGGTCAAGCAAAGAATGGATCTTTTGGAATTGTTACGCAAGCGTGGTATGGACGGAGACGTGGACTTGCTGCGGGAAGCACTGCGGGTCCTGGTGGACGGCATCATGGACGCCGAGGTTTCCGCCCAGATCGACGCCCAGCACGGCGAACGCAGCCCGGAGCGGGTCACCTACCGCAACGGCTACCGCAACCGCACCTGGGACACCCGGGTCGGCACCATGGAGTTGCACATTCCCAAGCTGCGGGAAGGCAGCTACTTCCCCAGCCTGCTGGAACCGCGGCGGCGCAGCGAGAAAGCCCTGCTGGCCGTCATCCAGCAAGCCTACCCTTCGGCAAGCTCAGGACAGGCGTGGAGGGCGTCTCCACCCGTCGGGTGGACGATCTGATCAAGGCCCTGGGCTGCGATGGCATCTCCAGCAGCCAGGTGTCGCGCATCTGCCAGCAACTGGACGAAGTGGTGGAGAGTTTCCTGGGTCGGCCCCTGGACGGCGGCCCCTACCCCTACGTGTGGCTGGACGGCCTGACCCAGAAGGTGCGGGAGGGCGGTCGCATCGTCAACGTCTGCGTGGTGGTGGCGACGGGGGTCAATGCCGAAGGGCAGCGTGAGATCCTGGGTATGGACGTGGGCGCCAGCGAGGACGGCGCCTTCTGGCTGGCCTTCCTGCGGTCGCTGACCGCTCGGGGCCTTGGCCATGAAGTCAGCGGGGTGGAGCTGGTAACCTCCGATGCCCACCAGGGGCTGAAGAACGCCATCGCCGCGGTGTTCACTGGGGCCAGCTGGCAGCGCTGCCGCACCCACTTCATGGCCAACCTGCTCACCCGAGTGCCCAAGCGTGCCCAACCCGGCGTGGCCACCATGGTCCGCACCATCTACCAGCAACTGTCTCCCGCCGAGGTCCACGGCCAATTGAGTCGAGTGGTGGAACAACTCCGGGAGGGTAGTGTCCCGTCAAGTAGTGTAAAAGCGCGTCATCCCTTTTGATGTTGATCAGGCCGCTGCGTCCAGCATATTGGGCTCCGGCAGTGCCTCGTTGCCGGCGGCGTTGGGGATGGTGAGGTAGCGGCGGCCTTCGGCCCATTCGTCGTGTTGCTCGGCCAGCACCGCGCCCACCAGGCGCGCGCCGATAGCCGGTTGGGGAAAATGCCCACCACGTCAGTCCGGCGCCTTATCTCCCGGTTCAGCCGTTCCTGCGGGTTGTTGGACCACAGCTTCTGCCAGTGGGCCACTGGGAATGCCCACCACGTCAGTGTTGCTCGGCCAGCACCGCGCCCACCAGGCGCCGCGCCGATAGCCGGTTGGGGAAAATGCCCACCACGTCAGTCCGGCGCCTTATCTCCCGGTTCAGCCGTTCCTGCGGGTTGTTGGACCACAGCTTCTGCCAGTGGGCCACTGGGAAGGCCGTGAAGGCCAGGATGTCCGGCGCGGCATCCGCCAGCAGCTCGGCCACCTGGGCAAAGGGCTCCCGGAGTTGTTCCACCACTCGACTCCAATTGGCCGTGGACCTCGGCGGGAGACAGTTGCTGGTAGATGGTGCGGACCATGCGTGGCCACGCCGGGTTGGGCACGCTTGGGCACTCGGGTGAGCAGGTTGGCCATGAAGTGGGTGCGGCAGCGCTGCCAGCTGGCCCCAGTGAACACCGCGGCGATGGCGTTCTTCAGCCCCTGGTGAGCATCGGAGGTTACCAGCTCCACCCCGCTGAGGCCCCGAGCGGTCAGCGACCGCAGGAAGGCCAGCCAGAAGGCGCCGTCCTCGCTGGCGCCCACGTCCATACCCAGGATCTCACGCTGCCCTTCGGCATTGACCCCCGTCGCCACCACCACGCAGACGTTGACGATGCGACCCTCCCAGTTGACGATGCGGCCCGCCCTCCCGAACCTTCTGGGTCAGGCCGTCCAGCCACACGTAGGGGTAGGGACCACCGTCCAGGGGCCGACCCAGGAAACTCTCCACCACTTCGTCCAGTTGCTCGCAGATGCGCGACACCTGGCTGCTGGAGATGCCGTCGCAACCCAGGGCCTTGATCAGATCGTCCACCCGCCGACGGGTGGAGACGCCTTCTATATAGGCTTGCTGGATGACGGCCAGCAGGGCTTTCTCGCTGCGCCGCCGCGGTTCCAGCAGGCTGGGGAAGTAGCTGCCTTCCCGCAGCTTGGGAATGTGCAACTCCATGGTGCCCACCCGGGTGTCCCAGGTGCGGTTGCGGTAGCCGTTGCGGTAGGTGACCCGCTCCGGGCTGCGTTCGCCGTGCTGGGCGCCGATCTGGGCGGAAACCTCGGCGTCCATGATGCCGTCCACCAGGACCCGCAGTGCTTCCCGCAGCAAGTCCACGTCTCCGTCCATACCACACTTGCGTAATAATTCCAAAAGATCCATTCTTTGCTTGACCACCGTCGTTCTCCTTGTTCAGGTCTGGCATTTCCGATCAAGGATGACGCGGTGGTCAGCGTTTTGCCAACCGCCTAACTCTTACACCACTTCCTGGGACTCTACTTTCCCCAACCGGCTATCGGCGCGGCGCCTGGTGGGCGCGGTGCTGGCCGAGCAACACGACGAATGGGCCGAAGCCCGCCGCTACCTCACCATCCCCAACGCCGCCGGCAACGAGGCACTGCCGACGCCCAATATGCTGGACGCAGCGGCCTGATCAACATCAAAAGGGATGACGCGCTTTTACACCTATTGACGGGACACTACCCTTGGGGTGGAGCTGGTAACCTCCGATGCTCACCAGGGGCTGAAGAACGCCATCGCCGCGGTGTTTGCTGGGGCCAGCTGGCAACGCTGCCGCACCCACTTCATGGCCAACCTGCTCACCCGAGTGCCCAAGCGTGCCCAACCCGGCGTGGCCACCATGGTACGCACCATCTACCAGCAACTGTCTCCCGCCGAGGTCCACGGCCAATTGAGTCGAGTGGTGGAACAACTCCGGGAGCCCTTTGCCCAGGTGGCCGAACTGCTGGCGGACGCCGCGCCGGACATCCTGGCCTTCACGGCCTTCCCAGTGGCCCACTGGCAGAAGCTGTGGTCCAACAACCCGCAGGAACGGCTGAACCGGGAGATCCGTCGCCGCACTGACGTGGTGGGCATTTTCCCCAACCGGCTATCGGCGCGGCGCCTGGTGGGCGCGGTGCTGGCCGAGCAACACGACGAATGGGCCGAAGCCCGCCGCTACCTCACCATCCCCAACGCCGCCGGCAACGAGGCACTGCCGAAGCCCAATATGCTGGACGCAGCGGCCTGATCAACATCAAAAGGGATGACGCGCTTTTACACTACTTGACGGGACACTACCGGGTGGTGCGCCGGTTTGTAGAGGAACGGTTCGGGTTGTCGCTGTGCCGGAGCAGTTGCCTGAACTACCTGCATCGGTTGGGGTTTGTGCTGAAACGGCCCAAGAAGCGGTTGGTCAAGGCGGACCCGGTACGGCGGGAAGCCTTTGTGTCGGAGTATGCTGCGCTGACGGCGGCGGCCCGACGGACGGGAGTCAAGATATTCTTCGCTGACGAGGCCCACTTTCGGGCAGATGCGGATCTGCGGGGCAAGTGGGTGCTGAAGGGGGAACCGGCCCTGGTGGACTCCACCAGTCCGCGCCGGGGCGAGAAGGCCAGCTACTACTCGGCGGTGTGTCTGGAGACTGGCGAGGTGGAGGTGATGGAACTGGAGGGCAACAGCAACTCCGCCACCTCGGCCGCCTTCCTGCGACAACTGAAGGCGCGGCATTACGAACCGCTGACCGTGATTTGGGACAATTCACCAGCCCATCGTGGCGATGCACTGCGGGCTTACTTGGCCACGCCCGACTTGAACCTGTGCTTGGTTAACCTGCCCAGCTACAGCCCAGACTTCAACGCCGATGAGGCCATCTGGGGCTGGGTGCGCCAGGAGGCGACCGCCAATCTCTGCCTGGGCACTCGTACCGCAGTGCAGGAGAAAGTGGGCGACTTCTTCGCCCGTCTGTCCACCCGTCGGGAGGAAGTCAAGCGCCGCTGCCGAACCGTGCTGCAAGCACAAGTGGAAGAATTAATGGCCAGCAACCAAACCGACTTGCAGCACCCTGCAATTGCAGATTTCACCTTGGCTTCAGTTTAGGCGCCGAACCAGCCCGCTCCTCTGATGTCGATGACCTGGTTGTCGGGGCACGGAACTTGAGCTCATAGTAGGAGCGGCCGCCTTCAGGCTGAGGGTGGCCCAAGTCCAGCCGCCGATGGAGCGGCCCGTAAAATTGGCCGGTTCCAATTCCGGAGCGTCCATCAATCCTCGAACCAAGCCGGCGCAATCGGCGAGGCACCGCAGCGATTCCGTAAGCCGGCCTTCCTGCCACCCCGGCAACCGGAGCAATGAGGTCGGGCGGTGGCGACCAATGCCATGCGGACAGGCTTCCCAACTTAAGGGCTGCCGCTCGATCAGCGTTGGTTACTGGTTGGCCAAGGGGATGGTGCAGGTGACACAGGCCTGGTCGCCGTGTGTAGCAGTTGTGTGGCCTTGGCCGGTGGTATCCTCCACCAGGCGGGCGTCGCCGGGGCCGAAGACGTGCTTGGAGCCGTCGCCCAGGCCGATCTCCAGTTGCCCGGACAGGATGACGACAAACTGGCGGCGTGGCGCCGTGTGCCAGTCGGAGAAGCGACCGGCCGGGGCTTCACTGAAGCTGATGGTGGTGGTCGCTTGGGCGCTCTTCCAATCAGGCGTCTGGTCCAGGTCAATGGTCTCAATGTGGGACTGGCCGTCATCGCCAGAGTAAAGTCTGAATGTTCCCATCCTGTTCCTCCGTTTTGGTCTGTACGGGATACGGTCAGGCCACGGCTGAAGGCTGTTGGGCCTCGACCCTGGCGATGAACTCCAGCAGTTGTGCGGCGTAGAAAGTGGATTTCATGTGGTAGCGGTTGGTGGCGGCGATGCCTGGGAAGGTGTTGTCGTGCTGACCGATGACCGCCCACTCCTCGTGGGTCCACGCCGACGGGCGCAGCTCGGCGTTGGGTACCAGCCGCTTCACGTTCTCTGCAGCAGACTTGTGGTGAACGTCGTCCGGCGTGTTGCCCTCGAAGGCCAGCACAGGGCATGTGATGGATTCCAGCTGCTCCTCAGTTAGGTCTCCCACCGGGTTGGGTTGGGAGAACCGGTCCCGCCAGCGGCGCATGACAGAACAGAACTCCTCGGGGTCCATGGAAAGGATCCGTTCCCGGTTGTCAGCGTTGTCCCGGATGCGCTGCTCGAAAAACTCGGTAGCGGCCACGGCGGGCATACCGCCTCGCTCGGCGGCCTCGATGTACTGTCCGTAGTAGCCGGGGGACATCAGTTCGGCGCTCCTCGGCCCGCCGGAGACTTCCCAGACAAATACACCCTTGACCACCTTCGGGTGCCGAACCGCCACCGTCAGGGAAGTGCGCGAACCGGCGGACCCTCCGGCCACGTAAGCCGGGGCAGCGCCCAGGTATTTCAGCAGAGCCGCCATCTCCTCAGCCCAAAGGTGCTGCTCGGAAAGCTCACCACCGATCACCACGTCGGACTTGCCGCAGTTGCGGCGGTCGTGGATGATGACATGGCAATGGGTCGACAGCAGGGCAGCCATGGGACGCAGGCCGTTGTGGTCCACCCGTCCGCCCGGCGTCAGCATGACCGTGGGGCCGGCACCATACTCCTCATAATACAGGTTGACTCCGTCTATGTTGGCGTAAGGCACTGCTCACTCCTTTCTGTTTGAACACCGCGGCACAGGTTGGGCTAGGACCGTGACACCGGCAGTTTGGCACCTTGGAACGGCCCCTGGGTGGCCTCAAAAGACTTGGAGAAGGCCAGAATCTCCTCGTTGGACTGGTTGCTAAGGTCGATAGGACGGCTGAACCCCTGTCTTACCACGTAGCCGGTCTTGTAATACAACTCGACCCGATTGTCCTCCGGGTCGAAAAAGTAAACGCTGCAGGAGATTCCATGGGTTACCGTCTGGTCGATACGGACGTTTTCCGCCAGCAGCCGCTGGTACAGGTCTTTCAGAGCGTCCATGCTTTCGACAATAAATGAAACTTGTCCGACGCCGGTGGTCTTGGGCCGGCGTCCCATCGGGTGGTCATCGCCCCTCGCCTCTCCCAAGGCCAACTCGTGGTGTTCGTTATCAGGGTCGGCGCTCAGGAAGCAGCTTCCCCGATCCGGGTCCTCATCGGTTACCGTCAGTCCGATGACGCGGGTATAGAAGTCCCTCATCTTGAAGAAGTCGTCGCAGACCAGACCGACGTGACCCAAATTGCTGACCATACCCTGCCTCCTTGCGTTGTATTGTGACTCCAGTCCCGCCAGTCCGGGTGCCACTTCCACCAATCCCGGTCCCGGCATGGGCTGATATTAACATGGGGTCCCCGCCCGTACAATGGCTGGGAGAACACGACCGTTGGGACGTTGGCATATGCTTCTGCGCATTTCACCTCGGCTTCGGTTTAGTCCTGCCGGTAGCGACGACTATTCTTGCCGGTCGAGATGGGCAAGCATCCAGACCTCCGGCGAGCTCTTGCGCGGGACACCGCTTGTGCAGATACACGGTGAGGGTGAACTCTATTGATACCCCATCTGATTCGCACAAGGTTCATTACGTGAACCAGGTGGCGGACGCGCTGCTGAAGGCAACAAGAATCAGTATCGGCGTATCGGCGGCGTCCTGCGACGAGACGCTTTCGGGGATCTGGTGTCGATTCTACATGTGTCGGCCGATTGCGCTGAAGGCGGCATCATCTAAATAAAGTGGCGCAGGAGACTTGGTCCCGGTTCCTGATGAGGCTACAGGCCATGGTAGGGTGTGACCCACTCCGCACCCTACGCGCTGAACAATGCCCGCGAGATCCGGGGCTTAGCTGATACCGGCGTCAACCGCCCAACGAGCAATCGTTGTTGCCCCTCGACGGCTCGCTGATGCAGCGCAGTAACTCTGACCCGGTGGAGATGATGATTCCAGCGGCAACCAACGACTCGGTTCGCAGAGACAACAGGTGGGGGTTCACGTTTTCGATGGCATTGTATCTGCAGTTGCACGAACCAATCCTGTGACCAGGATTGCTCCGGGTGCGGCAGACCGAAGTAGCCGACGGTTGGACGGATCTGACCGACGTCGCGGGAAACTGCGTGGGATCCCAATCTTCAGTCTATTGGAACCGATCTGATCCGATATGATGGCAGGCGCAGGTTGTGAATGATGCGCATCGACGTCGATGAATGGCAGATCAGGAGCTTTCGAGCCCAGGACGCTGAGGCGTTGGCCCGGTACGCCAACAACCGCAACGTGTCGCGGAATCTGCGCGACGAGTTTCCGTATCCTTACACCTTGGCCCATGCTGAGACCTGGATCAGCTTCGCGGCGCAGCAATTCACGGAAAGCGACTTTGCCATAGCCTCCGAGACCGAGTTGATCGGTGGGATCGGGCTCAGGATCCAGCGGGACGTTCACCGCCGTTCGGCCGAGGTCGGGTACTGGCTTGGGGAGCCGTTCTGGGGACGAGGCATTGCCACGGCCGCGCTGCGGGCGTTCACCGAATACGCCTTTTCGCAGTTTGATCTGTTGCGGTTGTACGGGTACGTCTACGAGTGGAATCCCGCCTCGGCCCGGGTCATGGAGAAGGCCGGCTACGTCTGCGAGGGCCGCCTACGCCAAAGTGTCATGAAAGAAGGGCAGGTCATCGACCAGTTCCTTTACGCGATTACCCGATGACGTCGGGGCGTACGCCGGCGCCTGACATGGCAGAGGTGAAGAGCCAGTGTGTCACGGCGGTGGCGACAGTCGCGGGTTGGTCCGGCATCCTGCTGACCTGGTTCCTTGGGGTCTTCCACCAGGCGGCGGCCTGTGCGGACGGCCTCCTGCCATCGGATGCGGATGGAGAAGTGCACTCGACGTTCGGGGCGCCTTCTCCGTCGAGGGTCTACTCACCACCGGTATCTGTCCGTTGGCCGGCGCCGGATTGGCCACCATTCTGACCATGCGGTTCGTCCGCCGCACCGGTCGCAGCGCGACGGGGTACGGGACTTTGCCATCGCCAGCATGGCCGCGGTCAGCGTCACGGGGGCGCCGGCCATGGGTCTGTTGATCGTGGACAGCATGACGGTTCCTGTCGATCAGAGATATTCGGAAGGTATGCTGGGAGCGTTTTCCGTGATCGCGAGAGTGTGCCTGATCGCGGGAGTGTGCCTTGTCAAGGGCGGCGGCAAAACGTACCACTGGGTTGTTGATGTTCGCTGAAAGCCGACGATCGAGCCGCCCACGTGGCCCACTTTACCGCCGCCGTTTACACCGGCCTTCACGCGGCGGCGGAAGAACGCTTGCAAAGCCAGATCCACACGCTTGAGGGTGGCCACGGCCAGACTGCGGTGTTCGCGAACCCATACCGGGTCGTCCTGGCGCACCAGCGTGAGCTCACGGCACTGGCTGGGGAAGGTGATCGACCGTCGCGCCATGCGTCGCGCCGTTCCTGGACGGCGCCGCTGTAAAGCCGGCAATGATCTGCAAGCCGGCGGTGGTCGTCGCGGGTGAGCTGGACGCGAAACTGGTACGTGCGCGCAGCGTTATACTGCTTCATGCAGCTTCGACCTACCCCCGTAGGTTGTTGCTGAAGTCGCCAGGGCTCCACCCCTGGCGGCGCTATCATCGCAGGTGAACGCCCTGCGATCAACGGCGGATCAGTTGGCAGGGAGCGTAATAACGCCTCGGCCAGCTCCGATCTTCGGTATGTACGCCGGTCGGCAGAGCGTTAACACGGCCAAAGGAGCGAGTCATGGATCCGCAGAAGTTTGGCGATTCCTACGACTTCGTCAAAAGTGTCCCGCGTCAATTATTCTTGCCGGTCCTGTTGCCTCATTCAGAAATGTTACCGAAACTTTAGCACCTAGGCTCCACCCCAGCCAGCGCTAATTCCGGCATTGCAAGGAGTTCCGCCATGGGCTCACCACCCGTGGCGTAGACCAGCTTTTTGGCCATGATGCCGCGCCACTGCTGCACCCTCCGCTGCAACGTACGCAGGTGAGTGTCCCACGTCAACCATATTTGCCGCGCATTGCCTAAAATCAAATGTTGCTGAGCTTCGGTCGCACAAGGTCTCCTGGCAGATCCAGCCACTAAATTGGAGACGGCTGGCCAGCGTCGTCGGAAATGCCGCCGCAGCGAATCGGTGGACCTGATTTGGCCTTGAGCCGTTCCATCATCCTCCGCCTTATTGATACCTGAATTGGTTCGCCCAATAGCCGTTACGTGAAGTGATTTGTCAGAGGATTCCGGTGTCTCGCGTCAAGCATTCTTGTCGGTTTGGCGTCAATCATCTGGTTCGGCATTACTACGGCCCGATCTTCCTACCCCAAGTTGCGAATGCTATCGGCGACGATGAACCGCGTTCCCGCGTCCATATGGGACAAGCGCATGGCTTTCGTCAGCGGCTGGCTGACGGCTGCCATGGTTGCTAGAGGGCCACAGCCGGCCACTCGCTACAGTACCGCCCTCTCGCGATCAAGGCTGCTTGATCATGGCAGACTGCGGTGGACCCAGGTAGATTGTGTGGGGCCGCTCTCGCCACTGCTTACGGCAAAGGCTCCGTGAAATAAGCATGGAATTCCTGGAACGCCCGTAAACCCACTCCAAGGCTGCCGCCACATCCACCGTCCCACCACCCGAGCCTTCTCCATCTCTCCCTGCTCCGAACACTGTCCGGCGGCGGCGCGTAATTCGTCCTGCTTCAAGGTGTCTGCGCTGGCCCTCGCACGCTAGAATGCCACACTGGAGGGATGGCGATGAGCAAGCCTAAACCAGCTGCCATCTTTGACCATTGTCAGCATTGCGGCGTGACCACGGTCTGGCAGTATCGGGTGGACAACCAGGACACTGGCGCGGAAGGCGGGGATTACCGGTGTCAGGACTGCCAGTGTTGCGGCCAGTCGGCCGACGAAGTTGCCGCACGTCTCGCCCAGGCTCTCTCCAACCTTGACGATCATGAACCGTACCCGACGTTCGATAGTTGAGATGGACCTGCGACCGGTAACTGGCCGCGTCGGGAATGATTCCTGGCGCCCATGCTCACCTACGGTGGGTGGCCGCCCTCGCGGCATTGGGGGTGTCGGGTGACGCCGATGCGGGCCAGGTGCGAGGGCAATTGGTCGCGGCAGACGTCGCAGTTTTCCGGCAGCTTCGGAAATGGGGCAATTTGGCAGATGGTGAGGTCATGGGGGCCCACTCCAGCGGCCGGGAATGACGGGCTACCCAACCATTCCACACGCCAGCGCGGAGCTGCCGTCAGGGCGGGAATTGTTGAAAACCGGCCGTCCGAACTGAGTGTTGGAATGCTGCCCCCTCGTCAGCAGCGGAGGTATCGGAACTGACGCGAGGCGGTACAATGCAGGGGCAGTCTTGCCACAAGGAGTATCCGATGTTCAGAGTATCCGCGCCACCCAAACCGCAGACTCCCGGGCCAAGCAGACCCGCCGCTCCGGCCCCGCGCGCAGGTCGGCCAGGGTAAATACCAGGCCTGGCGACGGCGACTCTCCCGGCTCGATGACGGCCGGGCGCTTTCATTTGGGAGAAGTGGTGGAGAGTTTTCTGGGCCAGCCCCTTGTGGCTGGCCTTCCTGCGGTCGCTGACCGCTCGAGGGCTCAGCGGGGTGGAACTGGTTACCTCCGATGCTCACCAAGGGCTGAAGAACGCCATCGCCGCGGTGTTCACTGGGGCCAGTTGGCAACGCTGCCGCACCCACTTCATGGCCAAACTGCTCACCCGAGTGCCCAAGCGCGCCCAACCCGGCGTGGCCACCATGGTACGCACCATCTACCAGAACTGTCTCCCGCCGAGGTCCACGGCCAATTGGACCGAGTGGTGGAACAACTCCGGGAGCCCTTTGCCCAGGTGGCCGAGCTGCTGGCGGATGCCGCGCCGGACATCCTGGCCTTCACGGCCTTCCCAGTGGCCCACTGGCAGAAGCTGTGGTCCAACAACCCGCAGGAACGGCTGAACCGGGAGATAAGGCGCCGGACTGACGTGGTGGGCATTTTCCCCAACCGGCTATCGGCGCGGCGCCTGGTGGGCGCGGTGCTGGCCGAGCAGCACGACGAATGGGCCGAAGCCCGCCGCTACCTCACCATCCCCAACGCCGCCGGCAACGAGGCACTGCCGACGCCCAATATGCTGGACGCAGCGGCCTGATCAACATCAAAAGGGATGACGCGCTTTTACACTACTTGACGGGACACTACCAACTGGTGACCACCAAGACCCTGCGACGACGCTTCTTTTCCCTGACCGGACGGCTCACCCGTTCGGCGCGCCGCCTCACTTTACATCTTCCTCAGCGCTGGCCCTGGAAAACCCAGTTCAGTGGCGCTCTGGCGCGATTGCGAGCGCTGCCATTTCCGGCCTGACGGCGCCGTCGGCGCCTGACCCATCCGCTAGACTTCCCAACCGCTTCGAAGACTCGCGCCAGGTCGGTTCCCGAACGTCTCTTGCTGCATGCTGCCCTGACAATCTCGCCCAGCACCGCCATCGCGGGCCGCCAACATCCCCTTGGCGTGGCTACCGCACCCTGCACTCAGCCAAATCTATTGGAATCAAGCCCTCACGGCTCTTTCCCTTGCCTCACATCCCTTGTCTGACCCACATGGCTACATCCCTTCGGTGGATCCGGGTTAAGCTGGCTGGTGGCTCTGCCGGCGGTCCGGGTGGTCCCGGTGCAGGAGACCAGTCTGCTGTCCGCAGTATCGGCAGGTGCCGCTCAGGGCTTGAAGGAATCTGGAGAGGGGCATCTGTCCTCTTACGGCATCCTCAGGAGAGATATGGGACTGGTATGGTCAGAAGTATCCTGCTTGCGGCTTGGTTGGTGGCTTCATGTTTATCCTGTTGACTGACACCAAATTCAGTGTTCTCCCTCGTGATTTAGATTGTGCAAGTTCGTGCCGAATTTGCATTTCCTCCCGAGAGGGCTGATAGGGTAGTTCGCCACGCCAGTTCAACGGCTCTCCGGTTTCCGAATCTACCAAATCAGCGTAGATGAAAGGTGGAGCGTCAGGGTCGGCCTCTGCGTTGTCCAGTTGTTGCTGAGTAAGCATATTTCCGAAGGACAAATAGGTGCGGGTTAGGTCGGCTTGGTGTAGCATTGCCCCATTGAATTCGCAGTTCTGAATACGAGCCTTGGCGAAGGTTGTCTTACCCAGAATCCACCGAAGCGATGGGCCGTGGCGTTGACACCAGGGATGATGGGCAAGGGAAGGCGAACGGGGCAAGCCCGATTCCAATAGATGGGGATGAGGGCGGCGTGAGATAGCCACACAGACACGATGATGGCGGCCCGCGGTGGCGATGCTGGGCGAAATTGTCAGGGTAGTGTGCAGCAAGAGACGCTCGGGGACCAGCCTGGCGCAAGTCTGCGAGGCGGTCGGGTAGTCTGGTGAGTGGGTCAGATCTCCGTCGGCGTTGACACCAGCGGTGCCGTCAGGCGGGGAGTGGAAGGGCTCGCAATCGAGCCAAGGCGCGACTGAACTGGTTTTCCCAGGGCCAGCGCTGGGGCAGATGCAAAGTGAGGCGGCGCGCCGAGCGGGTGAGCCGTCCGGCGAGGGAGAAGAAGCGTCGTCGGAGGGTCTTGGTGGTTACCAGTTGCTCACCCAGACCGATGCGCGCGGTCCAGCGGGCCAGGTTATGCGCCATCACCTGCACCGCCAGCCAGGCGCCGTTGGCGGCGAAGCCGCCTGAGGGGAGATGGTTGAGCCCGACGCCGTATTTGAGGTCTCGGATGGCGTTCTCGATCTCGGCGTGGCGCCGATGGTCGGCCTCCAGTTCCAGGGTGTCCCCGTCTCGGTCGGTGATGAAGCCGTGATAGCGGTAGCTGGCGAAGAGGGCCAGCTGGGAGCCGGGCGTGGGCTGCACCCGCCGGACGATGAGCCGCACCGGTGCGGCGTCGGGCTCATCCTGGAAGGGGACGTAGGTGGTCTCCGCCACGTCGGCGGCGCCGTCCATCCAGTAGGGAATCGGCGTCCAGTCAATCTCGGGTATGGCCTCGATGATATTCCGCAGGCGGGCTTGCTGGCGGACGGTGATGGAGTAGCGCACATCCATCTTGCGGCAGACGGCGACGATGGCGTGGGTGTAGAAGCCGCTGTCAGCCCGCACCGTGAGTTGTCCCCTGGCCCCGCCGTAGCGTACCCGCCCCACCGTCTCGCGTAGAAAGTGGGCGGCGCCCCGAACGGTGTTGGCGCGGCCCTTGCGCAGCCGAGCCATCAGCACGTCGCCGGTTCCGGCGGCAATGGCCAGCAGCGGGTGATAGCCTCGCTGGCCGGTGTAGCCGTGGTCGCGCGCCCCCTCCTTGGCCAGACCGTATGTCTCGCAGATGGTGGAGTCCAGGTCGATGGTCAACGGCCCGTCGCCGGGTCCGGCCCCAGCCGACCAGGCCCGGGCCAGCAGCTCCCGGCTGACCCGATCCAGTTGGCGGACGTGGCCCCACCGGAAACTGCGCAGGAAGGTCCCCAGGGTGGATGGCGCCTTGACTACGCAGCCGATGGCGCTAGCCGTCCCGCCGGTGCGCAGCACGTCGGCGTCGTCAATGCAGTCTCCTCCGGCCAGAGCAGACGCCACCAGCGTCATCACCTTGTCGCCGGTGTTGGCTCGGCCTGGGGCGCGACCCAGGTCCAGGTGCCGGTCAACCAGTTCGGGCCGGCCCAGATGCCGGCCCAGCGTGGCTGGCAGGATCAGCCCAGCATTGGCCACCAGGCGGTGGTCGTCAAAGGCGATTTGGATGCGGTCGGGGTGGTCATCTGCTAGCATCTTTTGGGTGCTCCTGGCCTGGGGACGGTTTCCTGTTTCAAAAGCCATTATCCCAGATGCACAGGAGCACTTTCTTACCCCTTCAGCACACCGCGACACTCATCTTTTCGGTGGATTGGGGCTTATAAAAGCTACCCTCGTTGCAGTCCACCCAATCTATTTTTGTCTCTGAGAAATCTGAATGGTCGACCGACACATGATGCAGATTGGCTTCTACGAGCGATGCCTTCCTGAAGTTCGACTTTCGGCAATTGGCGAAGGAAAGATCGGCTCCATGTAGTACGGCCTCGGACAGGTTCGCTCCGTCCATGTTGGTTCCTGAGAGGATGGTGCCCTCCAGGTTGGCTTCTGAGAAGTCAACTCCGGGTAGGTCGGCATACTGCAAGTTGGCGTTCCGCAAATCCAATCGGAATTCCCGCGCCTTCTCAAGTGTTACTTCCGCCTCTTTTCTGCCAACAATGACGTCCAAGGCGGTCTGCATGTCTTGGCGTACTCTCGAACCTCGCGTAACCGTATCCGCGTCGACTGGATTCCTTAGAAATGCGCACAGCAGCTCGACTGCTGGGATGTGAAGCTCCTCAGGGTCTTCTTTCATCAATGTCCTGAGTGCATAGATGCCTCCTAAGCGTACGAATAACTCAGGGCTTCCGAGCATCTCGATGCCTCGTTGGTAGCGGTCATACCTTGAATTCTGCGAAGTTAGGGCGATCTGTTGCTGAGTCAGGCGCGTGCGCCACAGGGTGAACCCCAGAGGCACCAGCGCTACAACTGACCCTCCAATTGCTGGGAGAGCGATTTTTAACCATCCTGAGTTGGGGCGTCCCGATTGGAACCAGTCCCATGCGAACACCATTAAAATGTCGATCATTATCACCAATACAACAAGAGCCGCGATGGTGATGAAGGTCCGGTTACTAAACCGATTCATGTCCAGAGTATCCCTCAGGTGCCGTTCCAGCACGACCTCCTCGTAGTTGTCCCGCTCCGCGGCTGGAGTTCCGGGGGCGATGTCGGGTCCGTGGGCCGTCCGCTAGAAATCTGGCCGGAAACCCCGATTCTCCTCAAGCCGTTATTTTCTTGGCGTCGATTACCGATGTAATGATGGGGTCTTGAAACGTATTGCATACACTATCACGCCGTATACGACTGTAATACGTCTGCTTGGCGTAGTGCAAAACCCGGCCAATGGCTTTCCGGCCAGACCTCTAGCCCAGGTTGGAGAGCCATTCCAGGGCAGCGGCTGCGGCGGTGGATTCGGCGAGGGTGGTCATATCGCGTGTTCGAATTTGTGAAAGGAAGCGAGCTCATGATTTGGATTTCCGCATAGACTTGGGCCGATTCTCCCAAATTATGGCCAAATCTTCGGTTTCCAAGCACAGACTGACAATAGGGATGACCTTTTGCGAATAACGCTTGTAGCGCGCTTTGCCTATTGCGATTTCCTTGAAGCAATCAGGGTCATCTTGAATCCCAAGATGGGCCATGACCGCTAGGTTCTGTTGACATTTCACCGTAGCCAGATGAGAGCGGCGGTGAAATGCAGGAAGCCCAGGTATCTGGTGTCCAGCTTCTCAAACCGGGAGAAGATCCGGCGATAGTGCTTGATCTTGTTGATGAAGCATTCGACCAGATGACGCTCCCGGTACAAATGCCGGTCATAGTCGGCGGGTGCCTTGCGGTTCGAGCGGGGCGGAATGACCGGTATCATACCCAGTTCCAGGATGTGCTGGCGAAACTCCTGGGCATCGTACCCTTTGTCGGCCAGTACGTGCTCGCCAGCATAACCGGCGATCAATTCCTCCGCCTGGGTGATGTCGTGCTGTTGCCCTCCGGTCAGTATGAATCGCAAGGGGTTGCCCAAGCCGTCCACGCTCACGTGAATCTTGGTGCTGAACCCGCCGCGGCTCCGGCCCAGGGCCTGGGCCGCCTGGCCACCCTTTTTGGGGGAGCTCCCGCCGCGCAAGGGTGCGCCCGGACCACCGTGCTGTCGATGATCAGGTATTCCAGATCCGCGTCGTCGCAGCAATGTTGATGCATTTGTGCCCAGACGCCTTGGTCAGTCCAACGGGCGAATCGTTTGTAGACGCTGTTCCAGTTCCCGTATTCGGCTGGCAGCAGTCGCCATTGGGCCCCAGAGCGGTTAATCCATAAGACGGCCTCGACAAAACGCCGGCAATCCGCTTCCTGGCCAACGTACAGGCCGGTGCAGCCACGCAAGAAATCGAGAATCCTAGCCCACTGTTCTGGTGATAATCTGATGTTTGACATACGGCCATTATAATGAAATGTCAACACGCCCTAGTACTACAGTCTCAGATTTGACAGGCGGCGTTTGTAATGGCATTGCCGGGCTTTGGCTTGGTGGCGCCGTCTCCACCACGACCAGGACAGGATGAAATCAGGCAGTTGATTTTCCGTCCATACAAGTCGGGTGAGCAGCCGGCGCACCTCCGGGGCCGTTATGGGAATCAGCGCTTCATCGGGACCGTAGCAGCCCCCTTTTCTCCTGGTTCCATCGCTTGATGCTTGATTACTGACAGATACGCCTGCGCCAGCATCGCCAAGGTGATGTGCCGGTACCAGCCGTCCCACCTCCGCACCTCATACTGGTCCAGTCCCACCTGCCCCTTGGCCTCCTCGAAACACTCCTCGATGGCCCACCGGGTCCCAGCCACCCTCACCAGTTTCTCCAAGGCCGTTCCGGCCGGGCCGAAGCATACGAAGTAAGCCAACTCCCCGGGCTGGGCAATGCTGCGCCGGGCCAGCAGCCGGTAGCCCTTGCCCGGCTCCCCAAGAGGCCGTATTTCCACGACGGCCCAATCGTAGACCCGTGGCCCCTTGGCCCCATCGCCCGCACTGCATCTGGTCCAACCCAACTCGTCAACCTGCGACGTCAGCCGGTCAGCCCGCACCTGACACAGGCCCTGGTCCGTCCAGACCCACAGCTTCTCGTTGCTCCTGATGGCCAGCACGTGGGGAATTCCCTCTCGCTCCAGCCACCGCCGCAGCTTGCGGTCGTTGCCATAGACCTCAGCTCCAGCAACCCAGCCGAAGGGGACTCCTGATTCCAGCGCCCGCTTCAGCATTAGCTGGGCCAGTTGCGGCTTGGTCCGAAAGCCGACACTCTCCGGCACCCCAGCCTCCCGCCGCCGCTCCCAGTCTTCCGCCCACACCTGGGGCAGGTACAATTCCCGGTCCAGCAGGGTTCTGCCCCTGGCGCTGGCATAGGCCAGAAAAACGCCAATCTGACAGTTCTCGATCCGCCCCGCCGTCCCGCTGTACTGCCGCTGCACCCCAACCGACTTCTCCCCTTTCTTGAGGAATCCGGTCTCGTCCACCACCAGCACCGCGTCAGCGGCGGACAGATGCTCCACCACGTAGGATTTCATGTCATCACGAACCAGGTCCGCATCCCACCGATAGTTGTACAACAGGCGCTGCACCCCGTCGGGTGTGGCATCCCCCGCCTGCTCCGCCAACTGCCACCCGTTCTTGCGCTCTACGGAACTGACCAGTCCCCGCAAGTAGTCCAGTACCCGCCGCCGCGGCTCAGGGCGCCGGAACCGTCCGGCAATGCAGGAATGAACCTGCTCAATCCCTGCGGCCCAGCGGGCCACTTCCGCCAGTTCCTCTTCACGTCCCGTCACCGCCGCACCCCCTTACCGGATAATGGCCTATTTTACCCGATAATCTGCGACTGTAGTACTAAACCGAAGCCAAGGTGAAACCCACATCAGCATTGGTTAGAATGAGGGCGGTTGAGTTAGTCGGTGAGCAAATCATGGTGGGGGTTGCTGTTGGGCATGGATGAGATGGGGGCGCTGTTGGAGCGGTGGCGGATCGATGAGGCTGAGGCGCGGCGACGGATGTACCGGGCGCCGACGCCACGGGAGCGGGAACGCTGGCACGCGCTATGGTTGCTGGCGCAGGGTTGGACGGCCGCGGCGGTAGCCCGGGCGTTGGACAGGGATGCCCACACCATTGGCCAATGGACCACGGCATTTGCGGAAGGCGGTCCGAGGGCGCTGTCTTTTGAGCAGTCGGGAGGTCCCCCCCGCGCTGAGCGGGGATCAGCAGGCCGAATTGAAGGCGGCGGTGCCGGGGTCGCCATCGCAAGCCGGCATCGACCTATCCAACTGGAACTGGAAGGCGGTGCGGCAATTTGTGTCGGACCACTTCGGGTTGTCGCTGAGCCGGAGCAGTTGCCTGAACTATCTGCACCGGTTGGGGTTTGTGCTGAAACGCCCCAAGAAGCGGTTGGTCAAGGCGGACCCGGTACGGCGGGAAGCCTTCGTGGTGGAGTACGCCGCGCTGACTGCGTCGGCCCGACGCAGTGGGGCCAAGATATTCTTTGCCGACGAGGCCCACTTTCGGGCGGATGCCGATCTGCGGGGCAAGTGGGTATTGAAAGGAGAGCCGGCGCTGGTGGACTCTACCAGCCCACGCCGCGGGGAGAAAGTCAGCTACTACTCGGCGGTGTGTCTGGAGACCGGTGAGGTGGAGGTGATGGAACTGGAGGGCAACAGCAACTCCGCCACCTCGGCTGCCTTCCTGCGACAACTGCGGGCGCGACATGCCGAACCACTGACGGTGATCTGGGACAATTCGCCAGCCCATCGGGGCGACGCAATAAGGGCTTATCTGACCACGCCCGGCTTGAACCTGCACCTGGTGAATCTGCCCAGCTACAGTCCCGATTTCAACGCTGACGAGGCCATTTGGGGCTGGGCACGTCAGGAGGCGACCGCCAACCGGTGCCTGGGCACCAAGGCCGCAGTGCAAGAGCAGGTGGGCGACTTTTTCACCCGCCTGTCCAGTCGACGCGAAGCAGTCAAGCGACGATGCCGGACCATGCTGCAAGCACAAGCGGATGAACTAATCGGCAGCGCACAAGCCGATTTTCTCCGCCCCACCAATGTAGGTCCCACCTTGTCTTCGGTTTAGTACCGTGTCAATCTGGTTTTGTAGGGTAGATATGCTGGAGCTTACGGCGAGCATCTTGGGTGGTAAACCGCCAGTCTATGGCTGATTTTGCTGCGTTGCGCTCGCGTTCGAGCGCCGCAACCTCTCGCCGCAGCTCCGGCTCATCGCTGATACGGCGGTTCAGACACCCTCTGCTGAAGACGCTCAACTCGATCTCAGCCATGTTCAGCCAGCTGCCATGCGTAGGAGTGTAATGAAACTCGAGGCGTTGGGCGATGCGCCGAGCTTCGCACGGCTCAAATGCTTCGTAGAGCGAGCCGAGCTTGTGGGTGTTGAGGTTGTCCAGTACCAGCCTGACCACCTCGGCATCAGGGTAGGCCTCGTCCACCAGCCACCGCATCTGGTGCGCGAAGTCCACGGCAGTGCGGCGCTCGGTCACCTCCACATGTCTCCATCCACCCTTCGGCTCGCAGATCATGAACAGGTTCCGGGTCCCGTTTCGCTGGTACTCGGTGTCATAGCGTGCCACCCGTCCGGGGGCAGCCTCGATGGGCGGACGCACCTCCCCAGTCAATTGCCTGGAGGTCTCGTCGAAACACACTACCGGACGCTCCGGATTGTACTCCGGTTGGTACAGGTCCAGCACGTCCTCCATCCGCGCCACGAACTCCCCGCTCACCTTGGGGATACACCACTCTTTCTTCTGCCAGGGCTTGAGTTCGTTTTTTTGAGTATCTGGCGCACCGTCTCCAGGGAGATGCTCTCGGCAAACTCCAACTCCACCACCTTGTCGGCCAACAACTGGAGTGTCCAGTGCGTGTGCCCTGCGGGCGCGGCGCGGCACGCGAAGGCGATCAGGTGCGCTTCCTGCTCGCCGTCCAGCTTGCGCTCCTGGCCCGGCCGCGGTCGGTCATTGATGGCGCCCTCAAGTCCTTCCTCCACGTACCGCTTCCGCGCTCTGGCGACCGTGGCCGCGTTGACCAACAGCACATCGGCTATCTCACGGTCCCGAAGCCCCTGGTCAGCCTTGAGCAGCGACAGCGCACGCTTCACGGTGCGCACTGACGCCTTGCCTCGCTGGGACACCTCATTGAGACGGGAGCGTTCGGCCTCGGTCAACTCTACTTTATACTTGATGGCAGCCATGGCTGGGCACTTCCTCACACAAAGATCATGCCCCAGTATGGCTGCTTTCTTATATTCTTACAAATCTACTTGGCAACGGTACTAAACCAAAGCCAAGGTGAAATGCGCAGACGCATGGGGTAAATTTATGAAGGAACCGAGGTAGCTGGTCTCAGAAATTGCGAGGGGTTGGTGATGGGCGTGAGGGAGATAGATCGGTCTCTGGAACAATGGCAGATGGGAGTCAAGGACTTGCGGCGGCGTGTGATTCTGGCTCCCACGCCCCGGGAGCGGGAGCGGTGGTACGCCATCCTGCTGCTGGCTCAGGGCTTGACGGCAGCGGCGACGGCGGAGGCGCTGGAGCGGGACCCCCACACTATCGGGCGTTGGGCGTCGGCCTTCGGCGAGGGAGGGCCTGCGGCCCTGATATTCGAGCAGACCGGTGGTTCCCCCCCGCCCTTGACCAGACGCAGCAGGAGGAGTTGAAAGGGGCGGTGGAACAACCGCCCGCTGCGGCGGGCATCGTAATGGCTAACTGGTATTGGAAGGTGATTGTCAATTTTCATGGTCATTAGGCCGGCGATTTTCACGGACATCCAGCCACCCTGGGAGCGCGGTGAATTGACTATTATCAGGTTGTAGTTTGCGGGTCAATCACCCCCTTTGCGGCCAGTAGAGCGCGGTGTGGCGAGAGTCGTTCCCGGTAGCTGGCGCCTTCGATGACGATCTGGTAGCTGGCGTTGGCCAGGCGATCCAGCGCGCTGTTGCCCAGGATGGGGTCATCGAAGAGACCCAGCCATTCGTCCACGGCCCGGTTGCTGGTGATGATGAAGCTGGACGCCCGATGTCGATTGAGGATGAGTTCGTAGAGGTCGGCGGACTGCTGGGCGGTCAGGCCATGGAGACCCAGGTCATCGAGGATGAGCAGGTCGGGCGTGAGGAAAGACCGGAAGGTACGGTCCACCGAGTTGTCCACTCTGGCCTGGGTCAGGGCCTTGAAGAAGTCGTCGGCGTGGCTGAAGCGCACGGAGTATCCGGCGCGGACGGCGGCGTAGCCCAGGGCCTGGGCGAAGAAGCTCTTGCCGACACCGGCGGGGCCCACCAGCAGGACGTGTTCGTGCCGGTCGAGAAACTCCAGGGAGAATACAGCGTCCAGCAGGCGGCGGTCCAGGGTAATTGACGCCGACCAGTCGAAGTCCTCCAGGCGGCAGGTCTCCTCGAAACCGGCATTGTGCAGCCGGAGTTCGGTGCGGCGGTGGGCGCGGCGATTGACCTCGTCGCTGAGGATGATTTCCAGGAATGAGGCGTAATCCAGCTGCTCCCTACGGGCCAGGGCGATGCGTTCCGGCAGGGTGCTGGCCAAAGCGCCCAGCTTGAGGCTCTTGAGCAGCGGGGTGAGTTCGGTGGTTCGGGTCATGGGTAATCTCCTCATGCTGACTGACGGCGGTATGCGGTGTAAGCGAAGACGCTACCGGGACGGGCGAAGCGGCCCGGCGGCATGGGCAAGGGCAGCTGGGGCATGGCCTCCTGTTCCAGGGCCTGCACCAGGATGCGTTCCAATCGGCGCACGTCGATGAGATCCACGGCCAGGGCCCGACGACAGGCGGCGTCCAGACGCTGCGCCGTGTAACGCTCGCCCAAACGCAGCAGCTTGTGTCCCTGCCGGATCTTGGCCCAGGGCAGGGGGCCGTCGAAGAGACGTTCAGCGTATTCGCCCACCGCCGGTCCCAGTGTCGCCGCGCTGCGCTGGATGCGATCCGGCGCTCTGGTGGTGTAGGCGGAAAGCTCGGCGGGGTAATCGTCGGGATCGGTGGAGCGTCCGCCCTGGGGCTGGCGGAGGTGGGTCTTGATCAGCTGGCCCCGGTGATAGATGTGCACCAGCTTGCTGCCCAGCCGGATTTCCACCTGCTGACGCGGCGGGCACCGGTCCGATGGCACCGAATACAGGGCCTGCTGACACTGGATGTGATGGTCGGGATGGACCTTGGCATTGCGCCAGTCGGCGATTTCGTAGGGCTCACCGTCCCAGGGCAGCAGGGTGTGGCGCTCCTCATCCTGGAAAACCACCAGGGGCTTCCGGCGAGTGGTGCCATGGATGCGCATTCCGGCCACCTCCAGACACCAGCGCTGGGCTTCGGCCCTCAGGTGGGGCAGACCGTGGAAATCGCCGCCCTTGAAGAAGCGCTCCCTGACGTACTGCACGCCACGCTCCACCTTGGGCTTGTCCTTGGGTTTCCGCACCCGCGCCGCATCGGCGATGAAACCCCGGCACTGCGAGTATTCCAGGAAGCCTCTGGTGAAGCGCGGATGCAGCGGGTCTGGTCCCGCCACCGCTGGCGGGCAATTGTCGATGACCAGATAGCGGGGCACCCCGCCGAAGCAGACCCACGCCGCTTCCAGTCCGGCGATGATGTCCTCCAGCGTCTGCCCATGGGTCGGCCAAACGAAGCTGTGCCGCGAGTAAGCCAGCACGATGATCAGCCCCCACACCGCCCGCCGGCGGCCTGTCGCTGGGTCCACAATCATGCCCAACCGGCCGAAGTCCATCTCCGCCACCTCCCCGGGCGCGGTGTCCTCCATGCGCACCGTGGTCTGGCTGCGCCGCCGCCAGTTCCGCTTCAGAACGAAGCGGCGCAACGACGGATACGATACCGGACACCCCCGCGCTGCCAGCAACTCCCGGATGCGGGTCAGCTGCAGCCGGTCGCCGGTGAGCCACTGGTAAATCTGGTCCGCCCACGGCTCCAGCAGGTCCTGCCCGGGCGTCACCGCCTGCCGCGGCCCCGGCTGCCCAATCGTCGCCAGCCGGCTCAGCTGCTCCGCGGTGGCAACCAGCCCATCCCGAACGATGCCCTCCTCTTGGGCTGCCGCCACGTACTTGGCGATGGTATCTCTCGACAAGCCGGTGCCCAACGCAATCTTGCGTTGGCTATCCCCCGCCTGCCAACGGCGAATGATCTCTGGTATTTCCATTCTGGAAACCTCCCGGTATGCCATCGCTGCACCTCAATTCCAAAGTGCGGCAATGATCGCCGATGTGGCTCCCAAAGTGGCCTAATGACCCTGAAAATCTGGTGGGTAGATCCTGAAAAACTCCCAATTCACTGGCCTATAGATCCTGAACAATGACAGTGATGCGTCAGTTTGTCTCAGAACGGTTTGGCATCAGCCTGTGCCGCAGCAGTTGCCTGAACTGGCTTCACCGGCTGGGGTTTGCCTGCAAGCGCCCCAAGAAGCGGCTGCTCAAGGCTGATGAGTCCAAGCGGGAGGCCTTCGTGGCGGAGTACGCCGCCCGGTGGGAGGAGGCCCAACGGACTGAAGCCAGCATATTCTTTGCTGATGAGGCCCACTTCCGGGCGGACGCGGAATTGCGGGGCAAGTGGGTGCTGAAGGGTAAGCCTGCGTTGGTGGACTCCAATAGCCCGCGGTATGGGGAGAAGGCCAGCTACTATTCAGCGGTGTGCCTGGAGACGGGCGAGGTGGAATGGATGGAACTGGAGGGCAACAGCAACAGCGGGACCTCGGTTGCCTTCCTGACGCAACTGCCTGACGCAACTGAAGGAAAAGCATCCAGGGCCGCTGCGGGTCATCTGGGACAATGCGCCGGCCCACCGTGGGGAAGCGGTGCGGGAGTACCTCAGGACGCCTGAGCTGGAGCTGAGGCTGGTGAACCTGCCGGGCTACAGCCCGGACTTCAACGCCGATGAGGCTATCTGGGGCTGGGCGAGAGCGGAGGCCACTGGCAATCTGTGCCTGGGGAGCAGGGCGGCGGTGCAGGAGCGTGTCGGCAAATTCCTGGCCGGGCTGTCCAGCCGGAAAGACGAGGTGAGACGGCGCTGCCGGACGGTCCTGCAATCAAGGGCCGAAACACTCCCGCGAGACTCCCGCCCCGATTCCCAGCACCCGGCAAATGCACATCCCACCTTGGCTTTGGTTTAGTAACTTGGGCCTCGTGATTTCAGCCTTGTCAGCGAGTTGCGTCGTATTGAGGTTGTAATAATCCAGCTCGTTGACTCGCTTCACGGCAACTGTAGAAGAACCCGGTGTACCCTGTGGCACTATATGGAAACCTGGGCCTTCTTGTTTAGGCCGTGTTGACATTTGAGATATAAGGCGATTTCGCTAACCCCAGCTCGTCATTCCCGCGAAAGCGGGAATCCAGAGTACCCTGAATGTGAACGATGTCTGCTTTCCAAAGCGCCTGGATTCCCGCTTTCGCGGGAATGACTGGAAATGTCAACAGAACCTAGTCTGTTCTAAAGTTCTCTAATCTGGGTATGCGAGATGAAGCGGTAGCAGCGGGTCGCGCTCAGGCCGACGCCGGATCAGGAGTCGCTGTTCCGGCAGCACGCCGGCTACGCGCGATACGCCTACAACTGGGCCGTCGGCGAATTCAAGGCTGGCATGGACGTTGGCGAGTGGCTGTCTGAGCGGACGTTGCGGCCACGCTGGAATGTGGTCAAGAAGTTCATGGCACCTTGGGGGGTGCTATTGTCCCAGAACGCTGCTAAGTACGCGATCATCGACTTCGGGCAGGCGACGAACGCCTGGGGCACTTATCGCCATCGGGTGAAGTCCGGAGAGCGTTCCGGTCGCCGCATTGAGTTCCCGAGGTTCAAGCGACGGAAGCACGAGCAGGGCTTTCGTGCCGACAACGGACCGGATACCGTGCGCGTGGACGGCAAGGTTGTCATTGTTGTCATCCTGCCGAAGATCGGCCACGTTGCGATGGTGGAGCAACTGCGGTTCCGCGGGTCCATCCGCGAGGTTACCGTCAACCGGACGGCGGGAACGTGGTTCGCCTGCCTCTGCATTGAGGACGGCCAGCAGGTGCCGCCGGTGAAAGCTGGTCCCACCATTGGTGTTGACGTGGGGGTCGGCATGATGGCGGTGTGCTCGGACGGCACGATTGTAGACAACCCGAAGGCGCTGGCCAGCGGCATCAAGCGGTTGCGACGGTTGGACAAGGCGATCGCCCGCAGCCGCAACGTCCATGGCAAGAGTGTCCATTACAACCGGAGGGAACGGCTGTACGCCAGGCGGCGCAACCTTCACGCCCGAGTGGTCAACGTACGGAATGACAACCACCACAAGGCAACGACGGCGATAGCCAAGTTGTCCGGCCGCGTGGTGGTGGAAACGCTGAACGTGTCGGGAATGCTGCGCAACCGTCAGCTGGCCAGAGCGATCTCCGATGCTGGCATGGCTGGATTCCTGTCGAAGCTGGAGTACAAGTGCGCTTGGTACGGAGCCGAGTACGGGAAGGTGGACCGGTGGTTCGCCTCGTCGAAGTTGTGCGCTCACTGCGGCTGGAAGAATGATGATTTGACTCTCGCTGACCGGGAGTGGTGGTGCGGCGGGTGCGGCGCGTTGAACGAACGCGATCACAACGCCGCTGTAAATCTTAGCAACTGGCCGGGTTTGAGCTTCCCGGTGTCAGGACGTGGAGACCGTGTAAGACCGGCTACGCCGGCGGTGGTCGGTGAAGCGTCAATGGATTCTGCCCTGCATCTGCCCGGTGCTGTGAGGCACGCTGGTCAGATTAGAGTAGATCCTGAATAGCGGCCGTAGAAACACGGAAGTGCCTGAGCCTTCGCGTTGGAAGAATTGTGTAGCAATTTACGCTGAGCTGACGGGCGGCGTTGGCCTACTCCTTTCCACATCCGCGAGACATTGCCTCACGACGGTCTCAGCCGCTTCGGTCAATATATCATTCGACCGGCCGTTGCCAGAGATGTTTTCTGCGGCCTGATCACCCTGTAAATCGACACTCAGAGATTAGGGCGTGTTGACATTTCATTATAATGGCCGTATGTCAAACATCAGATTATCACCAGAACAGTGGGCTAGGATTCTCGATTTCTTGCGTGGCTGCACCGGCCTGTACGTTGGCCAGGAAGCGGATTGCCGGCGTTTTGTCGAGGCCGTCTTATGGATTAACCGCTCTGGGGCCCAATGGCGACTGCTGCCAGCCGAATACGGGAACTGGAACAGCGTCTACAAACGATTCGCCCGTTGGACTGACCAAGGCGTCTGGGCACAAATGCATCAACATTTCTGCGACGACGCGGATCTGGAATACCTGATCATCGACAGCACGGTGGTCCGGGCGCACCCTTGCGCGGCGGGAGCTCCCCCAAAAAGGGTGGCCAGGCGGCCCAGGCCCTGGGCCGGAGCCGCGGCGGGTTCAGCACCAAGATTCACGTGAGCGTGGACGGCTTGGGCAACCCCTTGCGATTCATCCTGACCGGCGGGCAACAGCACGACATCACCCAGGCGGAGGAATTGATCGCCGGTTATGCTGGCGAGCACGTACTGGCCGACAAAGGGTACGATGCCCAGGAGTTTCGCCGACACATCCTGGAACTGGGTATGATGCCGGTCATTCCGCCCCGCTCGAACCGCAAGGCACCCGCCGACTATGACCGGCATCTGTACCGGGAGCGTCATCTGGTCGAATGCTTCATCAACAAGATCAAGCACTATCGCCGGATCTTCTCCCGGTTTGAGAAGCTGGACACCAGATACCTGGGCTTCCTGCACTTCACCGCCGCTCTCATCTGGTTGCGGTGAAATGTCAACAGAACCTAGTTATTCGGACCGAAATGTCAGCACCAGCACCTTCGGTGAGGTAGTGTCCCGTCAAGTAGTGTAAAAGCGCGTCATCCCTTTTGATGTTGATCAGGCCGCTGCGTCCAGCATATTGGGCTCCGGCAGTGCCTCGTTGCCGGCGGCGTTGGGGATGGTGAGGTAGCGGCGGGCTTCGGCCCATTCGTCGTGTTGCTCGGCCAGCACCGCGCCCACCAGGCGCCGCGCCGACGGCCGGTTGGGGAAGATGCCCACCACGTCAGTGCGGCGACGGATCTCCCGGTTCAGCCGTTCCTGCGGGTTGTTGGACCACAGCTTCTGCCAGTGGGCCACTGGGAAGGCCGTGAAGGCCAGGATGTCCGGCGCGGCATCCGCCAGCAGCTCGGCCACCTGGGCAAAGGGCTCCCGGAGTTGTTCCACCACTCGGTCCAATTGGCCGTGGACCTCGGCGGGAGACAGTTGCTGGTAGATGGTGCGGACCATGGTGGCCACGCCGGGTTGGGCACGCTTGGGCACTCGGGTCAGCAGGTTGGCCATGAAGTGGGTGCGGCAGCGCTGCCAGCTGGCCCCAGTGAACACCGCGGCGATGGCGTTCTTCAGCCCCTGGTGAGCATCGGAGGTTACCAGCTCCACCCCGCTGAGGCCCCGAGCGGTCAGCGACCGCAGGAAGGCCAGCCAGAAGGCGCCGTCCTCGCTGGCGCCCACGTCCATACCCAGGATCTCACGCTGCCCTTCGGCATTGACCCCCGTCGCCACCACCACGCAGACGTTGACGATGCGACCGCCCTCCCGAACCTTCTGCGTCAGGCCGTCCAACCACACGTAGGGGTAGGGGCCGCCGTCCAGGGGCCGACCCAGGAAACTGTCCACCACTCCGTACAGTTGCTGGCAGATGCGCGACACCTGGCTGCTGGAGATGCCATCGCAGCCCAGGGCCTTGATCAGATCATCCACCCGCCGAGTGGAGACGCCCTCCACGCCTGTCCTGAGCTTGCCGAAGGGTAGGCTTGCTGGATGACGGCCAGCAGGGCTTTCTCGCTGCGCCGCCGCGGTTCCAGCAGGCTGGGGAAGTAGCTGCCTTCCCGCAGCTTGGGAATGTGCAACTCCATGGTGCCGACCCGGGTATCCCAGGTGCGGTTGCGGTACCCATTGCGGTAGGTGACCCGCTCCGGGCTGCGTTCGCCGTGCTGGGCGCCGATCTGGGCGGAAACCTCGGCGTCCATGATGCCGTCCACCAGGACCCGCAGTGCTTCCCGCAGCAAGTCCACGTCTCCGTCCATACCACGCTTGCGTAATAATTCCAAAAGATCCATTCTTTGCTTGACCACCGTCGTTCTCCTTGTTCAGGTCTGGCATTTCCGATCAAGGATGACGCGGTGGTCAGCGTTTTGCTACACCGATGCTTTTACACCACCTCCCGGTACTCTACTTTCGGTGACGACGTTCAAGAATGCCGCTCCCGGAAAGACTTCCCGCCAATCTCGCTTTAGCCCCAATCCACCGAAAAGATGAGTGTCGCGGTGTGCTGAAGGGGTAAGAAAGTGCTCCTGTGCATCTGGGATAATGGCTTTTGAAACAGGAAACCGTCCCCAGGCCAGGAGCACCCAAAAGATGCTAGCAGATGACCACCCCGACCGCATCCAAATCGCCTTTGACGACCACCGCCTGGTGGCCAATGCTGGGCTGATCCTGCCAGCCACGCTGGGCCGGCATCTGGGCCGGCCCGAACTGGTTGACCGGCACCTGGACCTGGGTCGCGCCCCAGGCCGAGCCAACACCGGCGACAAGGTGATGACGCTGGTGGCTTCTGCTCTGGCCGGAGGAGACTGCATTGACGACGCCGACGTGCTGCGCACCGGCGGGACGGCTAGCGCCATCGGCTGCGTAGTCAAGGCGCCATCCACCCTGGGGACCTTCCTGCGCAGTTTCCGGTGGGGCCACGTCCGCCAACTGGATCGGGTCAGCCGGGAGCTGCTGGCCCGGGCCTGGTCGGCTGGGGCCGGACCCGGCGACGGGCCGTTGACCATCGACCTGGACTCCACCATCTGCGAGACATACGGTCTGGCCAAGGAGGGGGCGCGCGACCACGGCTACACCGGCCAGCGAGGCTATCACCCGCTGCTGGCCATTGCCGCCGGAACCGGCGACGTGCTGATGGCTCGGCTGCGCAAGGGCCGCGCCAACACCGTTCGGGGCGCCGCCCACTTTCTACGCGAGACGGTGGGGCGGGTACGCTACGCTGGCGCCAGAGGACAACTCACGGTGCGGGCTGACAGCGGCTTCTACACCCACGCCATCGTCGCCGTCTGCCGCAAGATGGATGTGCGCTACTCCATCACCGTCCGCCAGCAAGCCCGCCTGCGGAATATCATCGAGGCCATACCCGAGATTGACTGGACGCCGATTCCCTACTGGATGGACGGCGCCGCCGACGTGGCGGAGACCACCTACGTCCCCTTCCAGGATGAGCCCGACGCCGCACCGGTGCGGCTCATCGTCCGGCGGGTGAAGCCCACGCCCGGCTCCCAGCTGGCCCTCTTCGCCAGCTACCGCTATCACGGCTTCATCACCGACCGAGACGGGGACACCCTGGAACTGGAGGCCGACCATCGGCGCCACGCCGAGATCGAGAACGCCATCCGAGACCTCAAGTACGGCGTCGGGCTCAACCATCTCCCCTCAGGCCGCTTCGCCGCCAACGGCGCCTGGCTGGCGGTGCAGGTGATGGCGCATAACCTGGCCCGCTGGACCGCGCGCATCGGTCTGGGTGAGCAACTGGTAACCACCAAGACCCTCCGACGACGCTTCTTCTCCCTCGCCGGACGGCTCACCCGCTCGGCGCGCCGCCTCACTTTGCATCTTCCCCAGCGCTGGCCCTGGAAAAACCAGTTCAGTCGCGCCTTGGCTCGATTGCGAGCAATTCCACTCCCCGCCTGACGGCACCGCTGGTGTCAACGCCGACGGAGATCTGACCCACTCACCAGACTACCCGACCGCCTCGCAGACTTGCGCCAGGCTGGTCCCCGAGCGTCTCTTGCTGCACACTACCCTGACAATTTCGCCCAGCATCGCCACCGCGGGCCGCCATCATCGTGTCTGTGTGGCTATCTCACGCCGCCCTCATCCCCATCTATTGGAATCGGGCTTGCCCCGTTCGCCTTCCCTTGCCCATCATCCCTGGTGTCAACGCCACGGCCCATCGCTTCGGTGGATTCGGGCTTAGGAGATTTCTTCCAATGCGATCAAGCTCACCAGCGCTTGGCTGCGTCTTCTGGCCGTTGATTGTTGACTCTAAGACCGCCAATGGCCTCATGCGAGCTTCGGCTTCAACAGAACGGCGTCTGCCCGGTTGAATAAGTTTCAATATCTCCTTTATCTCTGAGTCAAAAATGGTAGATATGTCCACAGGTGCCATGGTCGAAATTGGCAGCACCCTGGGGGGGAGTTCTTGGTAGAGTTCTCTCGCGAAGACCAACCTCAAGAGATCGCGAAATAAGGTTACCCCCGACTGGATGTGGATATATAGCGGTGCCTCAGATATGTCCAATAGGTGGTGCTGCGCAGCATCCCTAAGCCCGTTAATTGTCTGTAAAGTTAGAGCCTGCTCTTCCGTCAAGAATTTGACACCCCCGTCACTTAACCCCCGTCGTACACAAGCATCGAACCCTATAGTCTCTTTGGCAGTTTTCTCACGGATTTTGCCTCCTCTTTGAAGTATGGCGGCTTTGAGAAACATTTCGAATGCATGGTCAGTTTGGATCAACACAGCACTGACGCGGCCCCGGTCGCTGGGACGATTGAAAAGTTCGATGCCCAAAAGGAGCGAGTCGCAGGCCTTGTCGAGAAGTAGCTTGGCTTCTCTCTTCAACGGGAGTTTCCCCCAATGACCATCTTGTGTCTCTGTCCGCAATTCGCCGGACCGGTCGGGTGTTTTCGGGAAGAGGTTCGGTTTCCGGCGGGGGTGTTGGTCCAGTGAAGTTATTCTATTCCCATGTAGGATTTTGCTCAAGCCAGCGTGTGCCGCGATGGAATGGCGATTACTAAACCAAAGCCAAGGTGGGATGTGCATTTGCCGGGTGCTGGGAATCGGGGCGGGAGTCTCGCGGGAGTGTTTCGGCCCTTGATTGCAGGACCGTCCGGCAGCGCCGTCTCACCTCGTCTTTCCGGCTGGACAGCCCGGCCAGGAATTTGCCGACCCTCTCCTGCACCGCCGCCCTGCTGCCCAGGCACAGATTGCCAGTGGCCTCCGCTCTCGCCCAGCCCCAGATAGCCTCATCGGCGTTGAAGTCCGGGCTGTAGCCCGGCAGGTTCACCAGCCTCAGCTCCAGCTCAGGCGTCCTGAGGTACTCCCGCACCGCTTCCCCACGGTGGGCCGGCGCATTGTCCCAGATGACCCGCAGCGGCCCTGGATGCTTTTCCTTCAGTTGCGTCAGGCAGTTGCGTCAGGAAGGCAACCGAGGTCCCGCTGTTGCTGTTGCCCTCCAGTTCCATCCATTCCACCTCGCCCGTCTCCAGGCACACCGCTGAATAGTAGCTGGCCTTCTCCCCATACCGTGGGCTATTGGAGTCCACCAACGCAGGCTTACCCTTCAGCACCCACTTGTCCCGCAATTCCGCGTCCGCCCGGAAGTGGGCCTCATCAGCAAAGAATATGCTGGCTTCAGTCCGTTGGGCCTCCTCCCACCGGGCGCGTACTCCGCCACGAAGGCCTCCCGCTTGGACTCATTCGCCTTGAGCAGACGCTTCTTGGGGCGCTTGAAGGCAAACCCCAGCCGGTAAAGCCAGTTCAGGCAACTGCTGCGGCACAGGCTGATGCCAAACCGTTCTGAGACAAACTGCCGCACCACCCTCCAATACCAGTTGGCCAGTTGGATGCCCGCCGCAGCGGGCGGTTGTTCCACCGCCCCTTTCAACTCCTCCTGCTGCGTCTGGTCAAGGGCGGGGGGGAACCACCGGTCTGCTCGAATATCAGGGCCGCAGGCCCTCCCTCACCGAAGGCCGACGCCCAACGTCCGATAGTGTGGGGGTCCCGCTCCAGCGCCTCCGCCGTCGCCGCTGCCGTCAAGCCCTGAGCCAGCAGCAGGATGGCGTGTAACAGTTCAGAGTAGAGGGGAAACGAGCAGCTGACGGCAGGCGGCGAGAGGATTTAGACCTTGGGCGCGCCAGGTGCCGAAGATGGATGCCAGCGTCATCTTGCTCTCGGTGCCCTGCTCCGAGCGGGTGCCGCCGCTGATCTTGCGGCTGATGACCAGATGGCGCAGGCTGCGTTCGGCAGCGTTGTTGTCTGAAGGCACGTCCGGTTCGGCCACGAAGACGAAGAGTTCCTTGATGTGGCGCTCGATGCGTCGGCACAGCTTGGCCTGGGTTGCCGACGGGTCGTGCCGGAAAGGCTGGCCGAGGGCCAGCAGTTGTCGTTCCAGGGCCAGTTGGGCGGTGCGCCGCCGCTTGGCCTGGGGATGAGTGCAGGCTTTGGCCCGGTCGTAAATCCCGTGGACGGCGTCGGCCCACCTGGCCAGTGGCGCAGCATCGGGGTAGAGGGTGCGCAGGTCGTGGATGTCCCGCAGCAGGTGGGCCCAGCACCGCTGCTTGGGGCCGTCATAATGGTGGTAGGCGGCGTAGAAATCGCTGACCAATACTCCGGAGAAAGCATCGCTCAGCGCCTCGTCCACGACTGTTTTGCCCCGACCCCGCCGCAGGAAGTAGCGTTCGGTGGGGGTGCTGAAAGTCCACACGTAGCCGTTGGCCCCGCTCTGACGCCAGCCGGTTTCGTCGGCGTGGACCACTGGGCTGGCGCGGATGCGGTCCAGGATCGCGGCCACTGCCGGTTGGGCCCGCTGCGCCGTGCGATGGATGGCGCTCACGATGGCCCCCACGCTGAGGCGCAACTGATGCACGGTGTCCAGATACCACTGGACGCTGCGGATGGGCAGCCGCCCCTCTTCCCACAGCGTGGCGATCAGGCTGAGCAGGTTGACGCCGAGGCGCTGCTGACCCAAGACCACGCCGCCCAGTTCCGCCGGAGGTGTGCAGCGCCGTCGGCAGGCCGGGCAAGTCCGAGCAATGTAGACGTGCTCGGTGACTTGCGCGGGAACCACCGGCAGCTCGATGACCTCCCGAGTGCGCTGGATCCAGCCGCCGGACCGGTGGGCGCCGCAATCGGGACAGTTCTCCATCACGTGCTCCACCCGGTGGGTCGGTGTCATGCGCGGGCGAGCGAAGCCGTGGCGTCGCTGCTTGCGGGGCCCCGGCTGCGCTGGGGGCTTCCGGCCCGATTTCGCCTTGAGGCCGGGCATTCGGAGCGGGCCGCCCGGTTTCGCCTGGCCTTCCAGTTCGGCAATCCGCCGCTGCAACCGCTCAATCACCGCCTGTAACTCGGCGATGATGGCAATGAGGACAGCGCGGTCGACGGTGGTCAGGTCCACTTCAGTATCCATGCCCTGTATATGACATAACCACCGCCACCCGTGCCAGCGTTCGGCAACCCGCCTTCGGCCAATTCACCTCACCAAGTCTGAACTGTTACCATGGCGTACCACCGCTCCCGCTCCCGGGGTGTGGGAGCCAGAATCACACGCCGCCGCAAGTCCTTGACTCCCATCTGCCATTGTTCCAGAGACCGGTCTATCTCCCTCACGCCCATCACCAACCCCTCGCAATTTCTGAGACCAGCTACCTCGGTTCCTTCATAAATTTACCCCATGCGTCTGCGCATTTCACCTTGGCTTTGGTTTAGGCCTTTCCCGTCTTCTGGTACTTCTGGCCTGATGATAGACGACAATTAGTCCTGCCGGTAGCGACGACTATTTTTGCCGGTCGAGATGGGCAAGCATCCAGACCTCCGGCGAGCTCTTGCGCGGGACACCGCTTGTGCAGATACACGGTGAGGGTGAACTCTATTGATACCCCATCTGATTCGCACAAAGGTCATTATGTAATTCCGATTTCGCGAGCACTTCCGGCCGCGAACTCACATCGTACGTTTGAATTGTGGCCCCAATGGGATCGCGGCAAAGGTAATTGAGCGGGCGTATACGCATACTCAGCACATCGCCGGTCTCAGTCATCCGGCTCGAACACGATCTCGGGCACCACCACTTCCCAACTGTCGCAGCGCAGGCCATCCCGATAATCGAGGTCGGAACGCTCGCGATCCCATGCCACGATTGCCATCACCGTTGCGAATGCACAACGCACACCGGCCGGAACCTTGAAGCCTCTCGCCAGTTGGCCCACGACCGCTCCGCTCCGGTCCAGCAACTCCCAACGATCTGCCCCCATACGCGCCTGAAGCAGCTCACCGGGCGAGAGCGCCGCGATGGCAGCATGCACTGGATGCTCCTGCCCCCGGTAACCGCCGAAGCTCAGAAACACGTCGCGCAAGCTGAGCCTTTGATAACGCCGGATCAGCTCCGGTGCGGGTCGCGGGAGCGCCGCGGGTTCACGCCGGAGCAATGCCGAGGAAGTGTTCAGCGAAACATCCTGGAACCGATGCCTGCCCGGTAAGCGCATCAGTGCCAGCGTCTGCCTCGCTCGGGTCATGGCCACATAGTACAGGCGCCGCGGCGCGTCGGCGTCCTCGTCGCCCCCCACCCTATCCCAGCCGCCGTCCAGCACGACGACGTGGTCAAACTCCAGCCCCTTGGCCCGGTGGGCGGTGAGCAAGAGCAACCCGCGCTGGCGGCGGCGAACCTCCCGCCCCCACTCGGCCAGCCATTCGATGAAGCTGTCCACCGGAGTCTCAGCGCCGCCGGTCTCCAGCGCGTATTCGGCCACACCTTCCCGCAACAGCTCAACCCAGGGATCAGGCGCCTGGTTGGCCAGCCACTCCTCGATATCGCCGTTCGACACCAGCCAGGAGTTTCGTCCTCGCAGCCAACTCACCAGGGCTCGGGTCTCCCGCAGATGCCAGACGCCCGTGAATTCCTCGTTGGCCAGTTGCACCGGAATATCTTCCAGTTCACAGAGGCTGCGCACCGGGTCCAGATAACTCCACTCTCGCGCCACCACCGCGCACTTCGACCAGTCCCAGTTCGGATCGATCGCCGACAACCGTTGCAACTCGGCCACCGCCGTCTGCGCCTGTGAGATTGAGTTGTCGCCAGCCGGCAGGATTTGCACGCGACCTCGGGCCACCGGATCAAGCACGGTCCAGTCCCCGCCGGGCGGCGACTGCGCCCGCGCCCGGTTGATGGCGATGGGATGCCCCTCCTTCATTCGCTGCCCCGCCGGCTCGATCACCGCATTGGCCGCCGCGATGATGTTTCCAGTGGACCGGTAGTTGTCGGTCAGATAGGACGGCCTGGCCCCATAGTCGGTCTCAAACCTGCGGATGAACTCCGTGGAAGAGCCGTTGAAGGCGTAGATGTTCTGGTCGTCGTCGCCCACCGCGAAGAGGCTGAGTTTGTCGTCGGCTTCAGACTTGGTTCTGCCGGCCAGAGCGGAAATCATTTCGTACTGCTCCGGGCCGATGTCCTGGTACTCGTCGACCAGTATCCAGCGGAAACCGGCCAGCAGCCGTCCCCGATGCTCATCCGCTTCCTCGGGCGGCAAGCCCTCTCCGCGCAGCAGCGCCACCGCCTGCCGGATCACCTCCTGGAAGTCTCCCTGCTCCAGCCGGTTGGCACGCCCGGCGAAACTGGCGCCCACCAGTCGCATGACCAGCGCATGGCAGGTGAGCACCGTCACCCCGCGGGCATCGTCGCCGATGAGGTCGGCCAGACGGCGCCGGATCTCCACGGCAGCGTGCCGGTTGTAGGCTAGAAACGCGGCCGGAACCCCCGATGCTTCGGGAAATGGGGTATTCCCTACGCCGATTATCGACGCATAAATGGATCGTCGGGACGCTTTGCATACATCATGACGGCGAAGGCGACAATAATACGTCTGATGCTCAACGCCAAAAACTTGGCAAATTGGCTTTCCGGCCAGACTTCTAGGGCCAGGATGCCCCGGGGGTTCTCCCGCCTCACCCGAATCAGGTACGCAATGCGATGCACCAGCACCCTGGTCTTCCCCGAGCCGGGTCCGGCCAGGATCAGCACGTTGGTCTGCTCCCGGTCGTCGGCGACGATACGACGCTGTATCGGATTGTTCAGGGTCTCCACGATGGCTCGCCACGACTCGGGCGTGGTCTGCCGCGACGTCTCCTGGTCCCGGCCCGGCAGCCAACGCTCCAGGAACTCCTCCTCGGTCAGGCTGAAATAGTCCATGGCCAGACCCAGATGGTCGGCCGTCTGCCTCAGGCCATGCTGGGCGTATTCCGCCATCACGTGGATCTGCCGAATCTGTTCGTCGTAATGCAGCTGGAGGGATGCGAAATCCGCCCGGGCGAAACCCCGCTGTTCCGGCTTCAGGAGGATGGTCATGGCCGGCCGAAACACCGCCAGTCCCTTGTTCAACCTGACGACTTCCTGCTCGTGCAGCCACAGCAGGGCCCGGTCCGTCAGCCGGTCGGGATGCCTGATCTGGCTCTTCAGGATCAGGTCGGACTTCACCGCCGCCAGCAGCTTGCCCATGGTGGTTTCGGCCAGCAGGTCGGTGCCCCGACTGTCCTGGGGCAGGGCGGAAAGCAGATGGTCCAGCAGCAGGCCCGCCGCGGTGCGGCGCAGCTCCGCCGTTTTTCCCAACGCCCCCCACTCCCGCTGCAGCGTCACCTGCACCGTCTCCCGGTCCGGACCGCGCAGTCCCAGGCTTCCTCCGCCACCACCCTCACCACGCCCATCGGCGGCGATGCTGCGCACGATTCCCCTGAGGAGTTCCGGCAGCGCGTGAGTATGACCCTCATCCTTGAGTTCCTGGGTGGCCTGACGGAGATGCAGCGCGGACGTTTCACCCTTTGCCATATCGGGGGCCTTCTCCCGCATCAGGTCGATCAGGCTCTCCTCCAGCGCCGCGGCCTCCTGGAAGCGTCTCCGCGAACCACGCGCCACTCCCGCATGAACGAAGGCGGTGAGCGCTGTGTCGTTGCCGGCAATGCCCATTGCCTCCAGGTCGTAGAGCGCTTTCCGCACCTCCTCGGGAGTGAGACCCGATACGGCCATCAGCTCATCGGTGGATATCCCCTCGTCCGCATCCGCCTCAAACAGCGACCGGCAGATGGTCAGCAGCTGTTTCCGGTACTGATTAGTGATATCCACCCTCGCCAGCCGCGCCTCCGCCTCGTCGGTTGACCCGACCCGCAGCGACGAGGGGAACACCTGCACCAGGTTCGCTTCCCGGGTGAGCAGCACCGCCTCTTCCAGCCACGCCACTGCCGTCCGCACCCGCGTGTCGTCGGTGGCGGAGTCCCGCTCAAAGGCCCCCTCATCATCCTCGCGAAGGATCTCGCCGGCGGTGGCCACCACCTCGCCGTTCAGGCGCTTCCTGCGGTCCAGATTGCGCAGCGCCCGCAGTACCCCGTGGATTTCCCGCCGCGTCAGTCTGGAACGGGCCGACATCCCGAACTGGCGCTCCACGTCGTCCTGGACGTAGAGCAGCACGCAGCGGGCCGCCTGCTGGTCCCGGCCCGCCCTTCCCGCCTCCTGCAGGTAGTTCTCCAGGGATCCGGGGATGTCGGCGTGGATCACGAGGCGCACGTCCGGCTTGTCAATGCCCATGCCGAAGGCGTTGGTGGCGACGATGGCACGCAGGTCGCCGCGGATGAAACTCTGCTGGACGTTTTTCTTGGTCTCCGGCGGCAGTCCCCCGTGGTAATAGTCCGCCGTTACACCCTTCTCCTGCAGGAACTGCACCACCTCTGCGCTGTGCCGCCGCGTGGCGCAGTAGACGATGGCGCCGCCCGGCACATGCTCCGGCAGGTCCTCTTGCAGTATCTGGTAAATATCGTCGAACTTCGCCGAGCCGCGGGTCGGCACCACCACGAAGTCCAGGTTGGTGCGCCGGGTGCCGCCGTCGAAGACCCTGAGTGCAATGCCCAGCTCTTGATGGAAATAGTCGAAAATTTCGTCCTTCACGTCAGGCTTGGCGGTGGCAGTCAGGCATAGGACCGGCGGCACCGGATCGTCTCCCGCCTTCTCGCGGATGAAGCGTCCCACGTAACGGTAATCGGGCCGGAAGTCGTGGCCCCACCTGGAGAGGCAGTGGGCCTCGTCCAGCACCCAGGATCCGATCTCACGCTGGTCCAGGACCCGCCGCAGGGAGACGCTGCGCAGTTGCTCCGGTGAAATGATCAGGATGCCGGCGTCTCCCAGGCGCACCCGCTCCAGCGCATTGGCACGCTCCGGCATGGACAGGAGCCCGTTGACGGTGACGCACGAGCCGATGCCGCGGGACTCCAGACCCGCCACTTGGTCGGCCATCAGGGCCACCAGCGGCGATATCACCACCGTCAGGGCCCCGGTTTTGTCGTAGCGCGACAGGGCCGGCAGCTGGTAGCACAGCGACTTGCCAGCGCCGGTGGGCAGGATCCCCAGCACGTGATCTCCGGCCATGGCCGCCTCGACGATGTCTCGCTGCAGGGGCCTACCAGCCTCTCCCACCGGCTCGGGCCGGAAGTCGTCAAAGCCGAACCAGCGAGACAGTTCCCGACGGACGTCGTGTCGTTCCCGGCACCAGTCGCAGTCGGAATCCCTACAGGCGTTATCCCGCAGCCGGCGAACCAGTCGGCCAGCCTCAGGAAATTGATGACGCACCCAGGGCGGCATCACCGAGCTGCCCCCGGACACCGACAGCCACGCCAGCGCGTAGGCAAGTTCCCAGCCCTGCTGTGCCGCATCCGTCACGGCCGCCCGGGCCTGGGTGAGGCAGGAGTTGTCCGCCAGGCACCGGTGAATGGCGTCCTGAGCCTCGGCGGCGGATGGCCGATGCGCACCTCGCAGCGCCGAGAAAAACTGGTCGAACCCCGCGCCGTCTTTCGCGGTTGACAGCCAGTGCCACGCCGCGAGCAGCTCGGGTCGCGCATCGCGGAAAGCCTTCTGCTGGTTGTCGAACACCTCCAGCGTCAGCCTGGCGTCCAGTTCGGGATCATTCAGGCGCCCTCGACGCAGCGACCCATCCTGGTAGTGCTTCACCAGATAATGATAGGGATTCCTGGGGAAGGCCAGGGGATTGAGCCGAAGCGTGTCCACCGCGGGCAGACCCAGCAGGCGCAGGCGGGGATCTGCAGCTCGCAGGTGGGGCAGGTCGAAGCCGATCACGTTGTGCCCCAGCACAAAGTCCACGCCGTCGGCCAGCTCGTCCAGCCTGGCCAACGCCGGCGCCGGATTGTTGCCCACCCTGGGAATAACCAGGGATTGACCGGTGTCCGGCCGCACACCGGCCAGGGCGTGGATGCGCTCATCCGCCCGGCCAACTTCCAGGTCCAGCGACAGACAGCGGGCCAGCACGTTATATCGGTCCCCCGACACGGCAGCGAGGTTTGCCCTGGGCGGTTTCCCGCTCCTCATCGTCATGCCATCATCCGTTTCCCATCGAACGGGGCGCCCCTATCGGCTCTGGCTGCCCAGCCGCAGCCACGCGATACCGTCCACAGCCTCGAAATGCCGGTCCGCCGATACCAGGTCGGCTCCCGTTTCCATGGCGTGGGCGGCAATCCACACGTCGTTGGTCGGAATGGGGTTGCCCTTCGCCCTGAGCGCCGCCGCGATCCTGGAATACCGGTCGGCGCTTATGGGGCCCACCGGCACGAAGGACACGTAGGGGTTGTCCAGGAAGGACCGTAGGTCGGATGCGTTTCTGTCGAACCGGGAGCCATTCCGAAAACCGTAGAGCAATTCGCCGATGACGACGGCCGACATCAGGACCTCAGTGGCTTCGCGCACCACCGCCGCGGTCTGGTCATCACCTCTCATCAGCCCTGAGTAGGCGTTGGAGTCCAGCAGGACCCTCATCGCCAGGTGGATTCGTCGATGGTCTCGAATTCCTCAAGGGCGGCATCCAATTCGGCGGCTTCATCGTCGCTCCAGCTGCCAATCAGACGATCCAGTGACGAGCCAACGGTATCTGCCTTTTGGGCCGGATCAGCCAGGCCGGCTCCTTTGCGCAACAGCTTCAGCGCCGCCTGATTCAGCGACGTGCCGTCCCGTTTCGCCAGGCGCCGGATGCGTTCCGCCAGTTCGTCATCAAAGCCTCGGACAGTGAGCTGGTTCACGTTGCCGTCTCCTCATGACGCACTTGCCACGCCATTATGAAGCATCATGCTAGTCACCCACCGCCGTCGGGTCAAGGCATAAGGCTCATCAGCTCGGCAACGACAACGCGTGGTCGCGCTGCGCGCAGCAAAACGCCGGGCGGCACAACTGGGCTACTAACTGGTGCCTATGTCCGATGCTCCGGAACACAAGTAGAGTACCGGGAGGTGGTGTAAGAGTTAGGCGGTTGGCAAAACGCTGACCACCGCGTCATCCTTGATGGCAACAACAACCCAACCAAGGAGAACGACGGTGGTCAAGCAAAGAATGGATCTTTTGGAATTATTACGCAAGCGTGGTATGGACGGAGACGTGGACTTGCTGCGGGAAGCACTGCGGGTCCTGGTGGACGGCATCATGGACGCCGAGGTTTCCGCCCAGATCGGCGCCCAGCACGGCGAACGCAGCCCGGAGCGGGTCACCTACCGCAACGGCTACCGCAACCGCACCTGGGATACCCGGGTCGGCACCATGGAGTTGCACATTCCCAAGCTGCGGGAAGGCAGCTACTTCCCCAGCCTGCTGGAACCGCGGCGGCGCAGCGAGAAAGCCCTGCTGGCCGTCATCCAGCAAGCCTATGTAGAAGGCGTGTCCACTCGGCGGGTGGACGATCTGATCAAGGCCCTGGGTTGCGACGGCATTTCCAGCAGCCAGGTGTCGCGCATCTGCGAGCAACTGGACGAAGTGGTGGAGAGTTTCCTGGGTCGGCCCCTGGACGATGGTCCCTACCCCTACGTGTGGCTGGACGGCCTGACCCAGAAGGTTCGGGAGGGCGGTCGCATCGTCAACGTCTGCGTGGTGGTGGCGACGGGGGTCAATGCCGAAGGGCAGCGTGAGATCCTGGGTATGGACGTGGGCGCCAGCGAGGACGGCGCCTTCTGGCTGGCCTTCCTGCGGTCGCTGACCGCTCGGGGCCTCAGCGGGGTGGAGCTGGTAACCTCCGATGCTCACCAGGGGCTGAAGAACGCCATCGCCGCGGTGTTCACTGGGGCCAGCTGGCAGCGCTGCCGCACCCACTTCATGGCCAACCTGCTCACCCGAGTGCCCAAGCGTGCCCAACCCGGCCTGGCCACCCAGGACATTCTCGCATGGTCCGCACCATCTACCAGCAACTGTCTCCCGCCGAGGTCCACGGCCAATTGGACCGAGTGGTGGAACAACTCCGGGAGCCCTTTGCCCAGGTGGCCGAGCTGCTGGCGGATGCCGCGCCGGACATCCTCGCCTTCACGGCCTTCCCAGTGGCCCACTGGCAGAAGCTGTGGTCCAACAACCCGCAGGAACGGCTGAACCGGGAGATAAGGCGCCGGACTGACGTGGTGGGCATTTTCCCCAACCGGCTGTCGGCGCGGCGCCTGGTGGGCGCGGTGCTGGCCGAGCAACACGACGAGTGGGCCGAAGCCCGCCGCTACCTCACCATCCCCAACGCCGCCGGCAACGAGGCACTGCCGACGCCCAATATGCTGGACGCAGCGGCCTGATCAACATCAAAAGGGATGACGCGCTTTTACACTACTTGACGGGACACTACCCCGCCGACACAGCTCCTCAAACCAGCTCTGGGCGTCGTGGCCATCGGGTACCGGGCAGTCGGGAAAGCGGTAACGGTCGACCATGTAGTCCGACAGGTTGAAGTCTGAGCATCGTTCCGCGATGGCGAGAGAATTCCGCAGGGCTTCCGGCGTCGACCGGAACAGGGTCTGCATGCTTTCCCCCGACTTCAGCCAGTACTGGTGGTTGGTTTTGAGCCAGCGCTGCACTTCGGAGAGCGACTGATTGTGCCGGATGGCGGTGAGTACGTCGTGCAGCCTGGCTCGCCCCAGCCGGTGATACCAGGCCTCGTTGGTGGCCACCGCCTCCACTCCGCAGCGCTCCGCCAGCTCGCCGAGGCGCCGGATGCGCGTGGTGTCGCCCCGCACCAGGTGCTGTTGCAGCTCCAAGTATACCGAGCGGCTGCCGAACCAGCCGAGGTAGCGACGCAGCGTTGCCTCGGACTCGGCCCACTCCCTCCGGTCCACCAGCCGGGCCAGACGACTGCCCGGCGCGCCGGCCAGCAGGATCAGGCCGGCGGTGTGCTCGGGCACCAGGGTCGCATCCGCCATCGGCGTGCGCCGCCCTCCGGACAGGTGGGCCAGGGACAACAGGCGCGACAGGTTGGCATAGCCGGCTCCCGACTCGGCCAGCAGCGAAACCGGCGCCGGGTCACCGTCCTCGTCCAGCAGCAGGTCGGCCCCGCTGATGGGCTGAATGCCCAGGGCCGTGGCGGCCCGGGCAAACTCCAGCGCGCCGCACAGGTTGTTGACGTCGGTCATCCCCAGGGCCGGCATCTCCAACTCGGCAGTCCGGGCCAGCAGCTCGTCCACCGACGATGCGCCGTTCAGGAACGAATACCAGGAGTGAGCTCTGAGCTCCACGTATTCGGCGGAAGACACGTCTATTATCCGCTCTGCCGGTACCAGCCCCCGCCCCGACGATCCTCAAAGACCGTTTCCATCCGCCCCCCCTCCAGTTCCAGCAAACAGTAGCGTCGGTGCACGGGCTGGGGACGCCACCATTCCGTCTCCACCTCCCACAGGTCCTGCACCCGCTGCACCGGCCCCCCCACTCTTCGCGGCACGCCTGATTCCAGGGTCGCCACCTGCACTGGCGGAGGCAGACTCAGCGGTCGCAGCGAGGCGGCGAAGACCCGGCGGCGTTCCGGCAGCGGCGACTCCGGTTCCAGGGCCACCACCCGGTCCACGCCGGCGGCTACGTCGGGCAGGCGGGCCAACTCCAGACCCCGCCGGTGCTCGGGCCACAACCCGGACTGGATGCCGGCGTCGTCCCGCAGGTTGGTCAGGGTCAGGGACAGGTCGTCCAGCTCCCCGGTGGGGTAGCGGGACGCGCCGTCCCGACCCACGGCGGCCAGTCCGTTCACCAGCGCGCTGACGGCGGCATCCGGCGAACACGCCGGCATACGGAAGGCCCGTCCGTAGCGCCAGACGCCGCCCTCGGTCAGCGACCCTTCCAGCTGCACGCAACCGGCGCATCGGTTACGCAGGATGCTACGCGTCCAGGCTCGTCCCGCCAGGGCTTCCAGCGCCGGCCGCAGCATCTGCGACCCCACCATTGGGAACGGAAACGCCAGCCGCTCCGTAACCTGCTCCGGCGCAGCCTGGGGGCGCAACGGCTCCCGGTCAATTCCACGGGCCAGCTCCCACGCTCTCAGGCCGGCCCAGCCCAGCTGCGCCTGCGCCGCCGCCAGCGGCAACGCCGCCAACTGACCCAGCGTGCGGATGCCAAAGGTTTGCAGTCGCTCCACGCCGGCGGCCGCCAGCGGCAGCCAGCCCACGGGCAGCGTGGCCAGCCAGGCCGCCACTGCCTCGAAACCGCCGTGCACCCGCTGCACCTCGCCGGCCGTCGCCAGCGCCGCCGCACAGAAGCGGGAAACTTGCCCCGGGCCACGCCCAAGCGGGGCCTGAACTCGGGCTGGCACGTGGCCAGCAACGCGTCGAACAGCCCAGTCTCGCCCCGATACATCTCCGCCATGCCGTCCAGCCCCAGGTAGAAGTAACCCCAGCCCGCCGGCTCGATCCGGTCCACCACTCCGGCCAGCGCCTCGTCGATGCCATTGGATACTCCGTCGTAATAGGCCAGGTCGGCCGGCAGGGTCAGCAGATCCCGGCAGCGGGACAGCGCCAGCGCCAGCGATTGACCCGACTGCACTCCCCTGGGCTGCTCCGGAGGCGTCCAGCACCACCGGACGGCTCTCCGGTCCGTACAGCAGCGCCACGGCCCGGCCGGCCAGTGCGGGCCGTCGGGCCAGCTCGGCCTTGATCGGTAGGTGGGTAATCAGAAAGCAACCGGCAAGCATAGTTCGTTCAGTAGCATCCGCGGGCGTCGTTTAGCATCACCGTCAGCATCGTCGTAGCATCAACGCACTGGGAATAGTATGCGAACGTTCGTTCGGTTTCAACCGGGAAATGTCGTAACAGTTCAGAGTTGCGGGGAAATGAGCAGTTGACGGCAGGCGGCGAGAGGATTTAGACCCTGGGCGCGCCAGGTGCCGAAGAGGGATGCCAGCGTCATCTTGCTCTCGGTGCCCTGCTCCGAGCGGGTGCCGCCGCTGATCTTGCGACTGATGACCAGGTGGCGCAGGCTGCGTTCGGCCGGGTTGTTGTCCGACGGCACGTCCGGTTCGGCCACGAAGACGAAGAGTTCCTTGATGAAGCGCTCGATGCGCCGGCACAGCTTGCCCTGGACAACCGACGGGTCAGACAGGAAAGGGCGGCAGATGGCCAGCAGCTTCCGCTCCCAGGCCAGTTGGGCAACACGCCTTTGCCATGGCTCGTGATGGTTGCAGGCTTTGGCTGCGACATAGAGCTGGTGGACGGCCGCGGCCCATCGGGCCAGTGCGGCGTCTTTGGGGTAGCGGGTGCGCTGGTCGTGGATGTCCCGCAGCAGGTGGGCCCAGCACCGCTGCTTGGGGCCATCGTAATGGTGGTAGGCAGCGTAGAAATCGCTGACCAGCACTCCGGAGAAAGCATCGCTCAGCGCCTCGTCCACCACCGCCTTGCCCCGACCCCGCCGCAGGAAGTAGCGCTCGGTGGGGGTGCTGAAAGTCCACACGTAGCCGTTGGCCCCGCTCTGACGCCAGCCGGTTTCGTCGGCGTGGACCACTGGGCTGGCGCGGATGCGGTCCAGGATCGCGGCCACTGCCGGTTGGGCCCGCTGCGCCGTGCGATGGATGGCGCTCACGATGGCCCCCACGCTGAGGCGCAACTGGTGCACGGTGTCCAGATACCACTGGACGCTGCGGATGGGCAGCCGCCCCTCTTCCCGCAGCGTGGCGATCAGGCTGAGCAGGTTGACGCCGAGACGCTGCTGGCCCAGGACCACGCTGTCCAGTTCCGCCGGAGGTGTGCAGCGCCGTCGGCAGGCCGGGCAAGTCCGAGCAATGTAGACGTGCTCGGTGACTTGCACCGGAACCACCGGCAGCTCGATGACCTCCCGAGTGCGCTGGATCCAGCCGCCGGACCGGTGGGCGCCGCAATCGGGACAGTTCTCCATCACGTGCTCCACCCGGTGGGTCGGTGTCATGCGCGGGCGAGCGAAGCCGTGGCGTCGCTGCTTGCGGGGCCCCTGCTGCGCTGGGGGCTTCCGGCCCGATTTCGCCTTGAGGCCGGGCATTCGGAGCGGGCCGCCCGGTTTCGCCTGGCCTTCCAGTTCGGCAATCCGCCGCTGCAACCGCTCAATCACCCGCTGCTGTTCCAGAACGGTGGCCTGCAGTTGGGCGATGATGGCAATGAGGACATCGCGGGTGGCGGTGGTCAGGTCAATTTCGGTATCCACTCCCTGTATATGACATAACCGCCGCCACCCGTGCCAGCGTTCGGCAACCCGCCTTCGGCCAATTCACCTCACCAAGTCTGAACTGTTACGAAATGTCATCCCCGCTGCCCGTTCACGTACAATCCGGTTATAATGGGTTACCCACCCAACGGCCTTGCCGGGTACTTCCATTTTTGGTCTGTTGGAGACCCTGGAGCATATGTTTGAACGTCCGGTAGATTTGGTGGTTGGTTCAACCATCCGACAGCAAGACTCGACGAGAACCTCGTTTCCTGAACTGTCTGAGTAGCCACCATGTGCGGACGCTTTGGCCTCTTCTCCGAGCTCGACGATCTGGCGGAGCAGTTCAACTTCGCTCCCACCGTCGTCCGTGACATCTACCAGCCCCGCTGGAACATCCCGCCCACCACGGGCATCCTCACCGTCCAGAGCAATACCGTGCAAAACCGGGACGACCCGGACAATCCCGACGCCCGTATCCCCCGCATCCTGCGCTGGGGCATGCCCGCCGTACGCCCGCGCCAGGGCGCCGGGGCGAACCGGCCTCTGTTCAACGCCCGCGCCGAAACCATCCGCCAACGCCCCACCTTCCGCGATGCCGTCGCCCATCGCCGCTGCCTGGTACCGGCCAACGGCTTCTACGAGTGGCGCAAAGACCCGTCAGGCAGCCGGGTTCCGATGTGGTTTCACCGACCGGATGGCGCACCGGTGGCCTTCGCCGGCATCTGGTCAACCTCCCCAACCCCGGACGGGCCTATGGACGCCTGCGCCATCATCACCTGCGCCGCCAACGAATTGGTCGCTAACGTTCACGACCGAATGCCCGTCATCCTGCAACCCGAGCAGTACGACCGGTGGCTGTCAGCTAACCTCGAACCGGAACCCTTGCGGTCCCTGTTGCAACCCGCCGACTGGCCCGGCATTACCCTCCATCCGGTGTCCACTAACGTTAACCGCGCCAGTAACAACAACGCGACTCTAGTCCAACCGCTTTGCTAGGATTTGGCATAATCGCTGTAACCAGCCATAATCTCCCCGTTCACGCAGGAAGCAGGGCTGGTTGCCAATGATTGCCTTGTCCAATAGACGCTTCGCTGTCAGTCGCCGGCCTTGGGGCCGGACTCACATCGCCTCCACGCCCTTTTATCGTCGCCCATAAAGCAGGGGCGACTTGTTTCAGGTTCCGGGCCCTGCGCGGATACCTGGAACAACACCAGACCCCGGGCTCTCGATAAAACTCGCAACCGACCTCCCGGGCAACAGTAGACACCACCGGGAGGTCAAATCATGCCCAGGGAACGGGGTCTCAACTACACCCCGGACGCCGACGGCTATTCATTCGACGACACCGCGATCGGCGAAGCTGCCCAGGCATCCTTTCATCGCCTGGCCTCGGGATACCCACAACAGGAACCCGACGACATTCACCACCTCGCCGACGTCATCACCGGCATACGCGATTCCACAATCGCTGACATGGAACTCCGAAAGGCTTCCGGTCTTTACTCCATGACCCAGGCCCGCACCATCGACACCATCCTGGACCGGGCCGGTGCACTCTGGCAACACTACCAGGACCGCCATCTGGAACAGCGCCAGAACGAGCGGGACCTGTGGGCAGACCTGCTCCGCGACACGAAAGCGCTGCTGCCCGAATGGGATAACGACGACGTCAACCAGCTGATCCACGACCTGGACCATCCCAGAGACGCCATGGAAACTCTGGCTCAAGTATGGCAGCCCGACAACACCATACTGGTCGCGCCCTGACTGGGAAACCATCCACCGCTACACCCAGGCGGTCCCGTTCACCGCATCCGACGATTATCCCAAGGTCAACGGGGACGCCGACGCGTACGACATCCGCGACAAACACGTTTACGGGGATATCCCCACCGACCTGGAAGACCGCACCGCATCGGTAACCCGCTACTACGTTAACGCCCCCGAACCGGCCGGCTGGACTATCAACAGTCAGGGACAGTACGTACCACTCTACGATGAACCCGTCGAGCATCAGCTCCTTACCTACCAGGTCCACCAGGTTGACCACAACGTACACCACTTCGACCCCAGATCCATCACCATGATCACCGCGGACCCGGAACAGCTCGAACACTGGCGCCGCACCGGCATCATCGATGCGGGCCAGCCCGTCTTCATCATCACCACCGAGGCTCAGGTGGCCGAGATATGGAGTGAGCGCGGCTACATCGACCATAACACCACCGTCATGGTCATCGACGCCAACACCGACCCCGAGAGCTGGGCGCGAGAATTTCCGGTCGAGGCCCAGCTGGTCTACACCACCATCCCCAGAAGCGCGGAAGCGCAACTGGTCCACGACAGGAACATCTTCGGTGAAATTCCCCACCACCTGAAAGTCAAGGCCCAGACCTACACCAGCTGGCCTCATGACGAACCAACGGGAGCCTACGGATACCCGGTGCCCAGAAGGGCGACAATCCTACTCAGAACTCCACTCCCGGAAATCCCAATCTGAGCGCCCAGAACCTCGCAGGTAGCCGCGCTGGTGGTGCCTTCGAGCGCTTACGCTTGTCGTCGTCTCGGCACGTCCCGCATTGGTTCGGAGACCAGCGTATCGCCTTCCGGGCTGGCCAGCTGTCGTTCCAACGCCGTGAAGGCATCGATGAGTTCAGGCGCCTCAAAAGCGCGGTTACGCCGGCCGACGTTGACCTGAACCAACACACCGGCGGCCACCAGGCGGTCAATGGCCTGGTTGGCGGCCTGGAATGAACGGTCGGTCAACTCAGCCGCGGTGCTCACGGTGAGGACCGGAGCCGCTGGCAGCGCTCCGATGAGCCGGTGCACCGCCGAGTCTCGTCGTGGATTGCCGGCCCGTTCGCGCCAGGCTGCCTGCAAGCGGCGCACCCGTTCCTCGAACTGCCTGGCATCCGACACTGCCCGCTGACACGCTCCGGCAAAAAGCGCAATCCAGCGGTTCATGCCCACGTGTGCGGCGTCTGATCCCGGCTCGCCCAGGTAGCGAGTGGCCGTAAGGCCTGTGACGTAATCTCCGGCCCACGTCGCCAGGACCAGGGAGACCGGCGGCAGGAAATGCGTTGCCATCCCACGGCGGCGCAGGACCAGGTGAATCAGCGCCCGTCCGGCGCGCCCGTTGCCGTCAACGAAGGGATGGATGGTCTCGAACTGGGCGTGGGCGACTGCCGCCTGGGCCAGAGCCGGAAGTCCATCGTCGTTGCAGAAGGCGAGCAGGTCCTCCAGGAGGCCGGGCACCGCCTCCGGTGGCGGCGGCACGAAGGCGGCGGAGCAGGGATTGTAGCCGCTGCCCCCGATCCAGTTCTGCACCGTGCGGACGCGTCCGCCGTGCTCCTGCAGGCGGGTTCCGGCCGATAAGTGGCGATGCATCTCCAACAGGATTTCCAAGGTCAACCGCCCGCCCGGCTCCACTGCCGCCACTGCCCAGACCATGGCATCGATGTTGGCCAGCACCTCGGCGGCGGTGACGTCGCGAACCTCCTCCCCCAGTTGGCGGGCCGCGTCGGCGCGGAGCAGGCGTCGTCCACCCACCACCAGACCCTCGATGCGTGAGGATGCCACCGACTCGGCCCTCAGCAGCAGCCGGGCCAGGGCTTCGGTGTCGGCCAAAGCGTCCACCGCCAAGTTGAGTCTCACCAGGTCGGCCTCGGCGTCGGCGACGTCCGCGGCCACGTCCCCGTCGAGAGCAAAGCGGCGACCGGTCAGATGGTCGGGCAGGTAGACGGAATACCGGCAGGGTCTGCGGTCGCGCCGGGTTGGCCCGGTGAAATCGGCTTCCCAGATATGGTCTTCCAATTCGGCCATTGCTCATCCCCTTATTCAAGGATAGCACGCATCATTGAACAGAAGCCGGCGTTATTAAAGTTTCCAAGCGCTTCCCACGCTGGGCTGGGGAAGCGCGATTTGTGTAAGCTGGACTTTACGCATAATTTAGAAAAAGTATAAAGACAGGCTAAGCTGGCCTGACCAAAATCTCACTAAAGGCCCAGCTATGCTTACCCTGCCCAATGCCATTGTATCCATACTCATTCCCTTCGCAACGCTGTTTACCAACCCGACCTGGCGGAAAGCCCAGGTACTGCTGGTGGGCGCGATCCTGACCCCGGGTCAGCGCACCGTCGCCGCGGCCCTGCGGGTCATGGGCCGCAGCGATCACCGCGATTACGCCCGCTACCATGAGGTGCTCAACCGGGCGGTGTGGTCGCCCCGTGCAGCGGCGCGCATCCTCTTGGTGTTGCTGCTCCAGCACCTTGATGGTGGGGATGGCCCCTTGGTCTTCGGCATCGACGAAACCCTGAAACGGCGTCGCGGCGCCAAGATCAAAGGTCGGGGCATCTACCGCGACGCGGTGCGTTCCAGCCGGAGCCAACTGGTCAAGGCCAGCGGCCTGCGCTGGATCTCCCTGATGTGGCTGGGCCACGTGCCTTGGGCCGGACGCCATTGGGCCTTGCCGGTGCTCACCGTGCTGGCGCCATCGACGCGGTACTACCAACAGCAGGGACGTCGGCACAAGAAGCTCACCGACTGGGCGCGACAGATGATCCTGCAACCCCGCTCATGGTGAGCCTGCCGAACCACGCTGGCTGCCCCAACGTCCACTGGTGCTGGTGGGCGACAACAGCTACGCCGTGCTGGACCTGCTCCACTGCTGCCAATCCCTCCGTGAACCCGTTACCCTCATTGCCAGACTACGGCTGGACGCCGCCCTGTATGCGCCAGCGCCAGCCCGTCAGCCGGCTCAGAACGGCCGCCCGCCGCTGAAAGGCGCGCGGCGACCCGCGCTGAAAACGATCCTCGACCAGCCCCAGGCAACTTGGGCTAGTATTGAGTCAATCCTGTATTGGCAGGTGAAGCGCGGGGCGGGCCAGGGTTGTTACGCTGACTGGCAAACAGTGGTGCGGGAGGTGCGACATCCATGGTTCAGGAGAAATACGCAGTACGGTTGTCGTCGGAAGATCAGGAGCAGTTGCGGGGATTGATCCACGGTGGGCGGCATTCCGCTCGGGTCATCAATCGGGCGCGCATCCTGCTCAAGACTGACGAAGGGTGGAGCGCCCCCCAGGTGGCGGCGGCTCTGGACACGTCGCAGCGCACGGTGTTCCGCACCAAACGGCGGTACGCCGAAGCGGGGTTGGAGGGCGTGCTGCACGACCACCCCCAAGCCAATCGGTATCGCAAGCTGGACGATCGGGGCGAAGCCCACCTGATTGCGCTGGCGTGCAGCGACGCGCCCGAAGGGCATGAGCACTGGACCCTGCGGTTGTTGGCTGGCAAGGTGGTGGAGTTGGGATTGGTGCCATCGCTGTCCTACGAGACGGTAAGGCTCAGGCTCAAAAAAACACCCTCAAGCCGTGGCGGAAGCAGCAATGGTGCATCCCGAAAGTAGGCGGCGAATTCGTGGCGGCCATGGAGGACGTGCTGGACCTGTATGCCGAACCCTACGACCCCGATCGGCCGGTGGTGTGCTTTGACGAGACCTCCACCCAACTGCTGGCCGAGGTCAGGAAGCCGTTGCCTCCTCAACCGGGACGACCGCGGCGGCAGGACTACGAGTATCGCCGCGGCGGCACCCGCAACATCTTCCTGACCTGTGAACCCCTGGCGGGCTGGCGCCACCTGGCCATCACCGAGCGGCGCACCATGCAGGACTTCGCCCATCAGATGCAATGGCTGGTGGATGAGGCTTACCCCGATGCCCCGGTGATCCGCGTGGTGCTGGACAATCTGAATACCCATCGTATGGCGTCCCTTTACGAGACGTTCCCGGCTGCTGAGGCCCGGCGCATCGTGAAGCGCCTCGAGTTTCACCACACGCCCAAGCACGCCAGTTGGTTGAACATGGCGGAGATCGAATTCAGCGCGTTGAGCCGCGCCTGTCTCAAGGGGAGAAACCCCGACGCCGACGCCCTGCAACGCCAAATCACGGCCTACGAGACCGAGCGCAACGCAGCGGGCGTCACCATCAACTGGCGGTTCAGCACTCAAGATGCCCGATCCAAATTGCATCGCCTCTATCTCTGCCATTCCAAGATTGATTGAGTACTAGCGTGGCCGTGGCCTGGTATGACGGCACCACCCGCACGGTGGAACTCACGTCGCAAACGGCGGTCTGGTACCGCTCCGGCAAGCCTCCAGTCCTCATCCGCTGGGTGCTGATCCGAGATCCCCAGGGCTCCTTCGCCACCCAGGCCTTGCTGTGCACCGACCCCGCGGCGGACCCGACCCAGATCCTGGAATGGTTTGTCCTGCGCTGGCAACTGGAAGTTACCTTTCAGGAGGTGCGGACCCACCTGGGCGTGGAAACCCAACGCCAGTGGTCCGACCTGGCCATCGCCCGCACCACGCCCGTCCTGCTGGGAATCTTCTCCTGGACCACCCTGGCCGCCCACGGGTTGCAAAAACAGCGCCCCATGACCCAGCGCCGAGCGGCCTGGTACGACAAGCCGTTGCCGACCTGCGTGGACGCCATTGCCCTGGTGCGACGCCACCTGTGGCTGGCGTCGGAGGGTTTTTCAACGTCGGCCGTCGACCCCGATACGCAGGAACTCCCAGTCGCTCTGTACCACCGACTTGTCGATTCCCTGGCTTACGCCGCTTGAAATGCGGAAAGTCCAGGTAAGGAGCAGTTCATCAACCATGAGAATGTACCCGAGAGAGTTTCCGTCGGGCCGCCGCAAGAAGCCGAAGCGACGGGCGGAAAGACGAGTATACGAAGCCCTGGCGGGCAGCGACCGCCGGGGCTTTTGCTATTACGAGTGGCGCAAAGGCTACGGTCACATCGAAGTGGACTTCGCCGTCTGGGTGGAAGGACTGGGCCGTTTCGCCCTGCAGGTGAAGGGCGGGAGGTACCTGTTCATCGACGGCGAGTGGTACCTGAAGACCAGGGACGGCGTCCAGCCCGTCAGGTCCTCCCCGCTGGACGAGGCCTGGCTGGGAGCCCTGGACCTGCACGACGACATTGAGGAGTTGGGGAAGACGACCTACAACCCGTACGTCATTCCGGTGCTGGCATTTCCGGACATGGAGCCTGATAAGGCCATCAAGAATCTGGCGAAGCGCAAGGGCGTGTACCCGGTCTGGGGAACCGGCCACCTGATGGCAGACCCTGGCGGAGATCGTGCGCAATCGCGGCGTGCATCAACTGCTGACGGTTGCTCGCATCGCTCCTGAGTTGTTTGCGGTTAGCGACGGGTTGATCCGGCTGAGCCAGGAGGCCGGCGGCGGGGCAGCTGCTGGCGGAGCTGAGCCGGCAGCTGCTGTGTCCGGACGGAGCCTGCCGGGGGTATTGCGGCTGACGGTGGGCGGGACAACCGTGATCACGATCCGGAGCAACGCGGTGCGCTGCCGGGTGGTAAAGCGCAACCCCACTGGGCGGAAGCTCGAAAGGTAGGCGTCCCCAATACCGAGTTTTGCCGAAGCATCGGCAATCCACAGACTGAAGGCGCCGGTCGAGCCGATGGCCACCGGCGCCGGCTCATTGGCACGAACGGACGGCTGGGCCTCGCGGAGGCGACGGCCTCGTCCCGTCTGCCCGATCCCGATCAAGCAAATCAACCAATCCTGGAGGAAATTGACATGACCAAGAACCTGACCAACAACCTGACCAACAACCTGGGCGTCTCGCCCGTGATTTTGAGATTCTACCCGCGGCTGGACGCCGGACAGCTGGAGCTGATCCGGCGACTGGAGGGACCGGTGCTGGGCATCGCGGGCCCCGGCGCCGGCAAGACGCTGTCGGTGGCGCTGCGTGCTGCCAACATCCTGTTGCTGGGCAAAGCCGAACCCAGCGAGCTGCTGCTGTGCACCTACAACGCCGATGCGGCCGTGGAGCTGCGTCAGCGGTTGTACGCAGTGGGCCGGGCGGCAGGATACGACGGCGACCTCCGGCAGGCGCGCGTCTGCACCATCCACAGCCTGTGCGGGCGGCTCCTGGCCGCAGATCCGGAACGGGTGGGCCTGAACCCGGCTTCAGCTTGCTGGATAAGCAGGAGCAGTGGCGGTTCCTGTACGAGCGGTTCGACGCGGTCTCCGGACCCGATCTCCCCGACCTGGCGGGCCGGGGCTGGCGGCAGCGCCGCTCGGTGGTGAGCAACGCTCTCAAATATTTCGACCGGATCTGCGACGAGCTGATCTACGCCTGGGGCCTGACCGACTCCAGCAGCCAGTTTCTGGCGGCCCTGGGGCGTTGCTACCTGCGCTACGAGAACCTGCTGCTGGACCGGAACGTCGCCGACTTCGCCCACCTGCAGGTCTGGACCGATCTGCTGCTGTATGACGAGGATGTCGCCGACCGGATCTCCGGCGGCGTGCGGTACCTGATGTGCGATGAGTACCAGGACACGTCCTGCGTGCAGGAGCGCATCCTGCTGCGGGTGGCGGAGAGACATGGGAACATCTGCGTGGTGGGCGACGAGGACCAATCCCTGTACCGTTTCCGAGGTGCCAGCGTCCAGAATATCCTGCGGTTTCCCGAGCGGCTCCCGGGTTGTCATGCCGTGGAGCTGACGGTCAACTACCGCTCCCATCCCGCCATTGTGAGCGCCTATGACCGGTGGATGGCGTCGCCGGACTGGTCCAATCCCGACCAGAGTGGCACGCCCTTCCGCCACACCAAGACCATCATCCCCCACGATCCGAAGCAGTACGACGATTATCCGGCGGTGATTGCCATCGACGGCCAGGACCCCAAGGATGAGGGGAGGCAGCTGGCGGAGTTGCTGCGGTTCCTGAAGAAGTGTGGGGTCATCGCGGGTTACGACCAGGCGGTGCTGCTGCTGCACAGCGTGCAGGGTGAGGTGGTCAAATCCTATCAGGACAGCCTGGGGTCCGCGGACATTCTCGTCCGCTGCGCACCGGCTGGCTCCGGTCGCGGGATGAGGGGCCGGCGGCGTGCCTCAGGGGAGTTAACCATCACGACTGTCCATCAGGCCAAGGGCCGGCAGTGGCCGTTGGTGATCGTGGGGTCGTTGGATATCCACAGACCCAACGTGGACCCGGTGGGACGGACGCTGGCCGACCGCAGCTGGCGGCCGGACTTTGAGCCCGTCGGGCGCATCGCGGCCTTCGACCACATGCGCCAGTTCTACGTGGCCTTCTCCCAGCCCCAGGACCTGCTGGTGCTCACCACCAGCGGCCCGGTACACCTCCGCTTCGGTGCCATTTGGGAGGATGCCCCCCGCTGGGCTGAAATGGACCCGACCTCGCTGGCGAGGCTGGGGCGGCAGCGGTTCCGTAGCGTGGGAGACGATGTCGGATCGACGCGGGAAGCCGCGCCGACGTCACAGCGAATGATCTACCAGTTCAAGCGTCTGGACGTGCACATCGGGCGTCGACGTCGTCCTTGACAGCGCCTGATCTCGTCGCTCCGTATCGAGGTCGGATTGACCGGTCCTCGGCGTGGAGGAAATCGGGAGCGCGAAGTCCGACCACTGCCGCCTCACATACGGGCGATTGATCGGCGGTTCTCCCGAAAGGAGCAAGTTACGACGAACCTCGGCGACCCCAAGCGAGGTTGCAGAGATCCCATCCCGCAGAAATCCCATCCCAAGGAGGTGACAACACCATGAAGCAACGACCCGGTGGCAATGCCTGGCCCCGAGGGCCGCCGGTGGTTGCCGGCCATCCGGCGCGCACGCCAGCCCGCATGACTGCGGCCGGTCTGACGCGCCCGGCCGGAACCACCACGGAACCCCGCCAGCGCCCGGTGCGCAGATACCGCGGGTCGACCTGGAAATTTCCAGGTCGACCCGTTTTCGTGTCTGTGGACCAGGCGCAACTTCAAAATCACAATCTGCAGAAAGGTAAAGAATCAAATGAAAGTCGTGAAAACCGACAACAACCACCACCACAAACGCGCCATGACCCTAGCCGAGCTGGAAGCCCTGGCCCAGTTCGAGGCCAGCGAGCGGAAGGGCGAGGCGGTATTCCACCCGTGGGTGGGGCCGGACTCGCCGGCCCCCCACTACGTGGCCCTGCTGGGAAGGTAGTGTCCCGTCAAGTAGTGTAAAAGCGCGTCATCCCTTTTGATGTTGATCAGGCCGCTGCGTCCAGCATATTGGGCGTCGGCAGTGCCTCGTTGCCGGCGGCGTTGGGGATGGTGAGGTAGCGGCGGGCTTCGGCCCATTCGTCGTGTTGCTCGGCCAGCACCGCGCCCACCAGGCGCCGCGCCGACAGCCGGTTGGGGAAAATGCCCACCACGTCAGTCCGGCGCCTTATCTCCCGGTTCAGCCGTTCCTGCGGGTTGTTGGACCACAGCTTCTGCCAGTGGGCCACTGGGAAGGCCGTGAAGGCCAGGATGTCCGGCGCGGCATCCGCCAGCAGCTCGGCCACCTGGGCAAAGGGCTCCCGGAGTTGTTCCACCACTCGGTCCAATTGGCCGTGGACCTCGGCGGGAGACAGTTGCTGGTAGATGGTGCGGACCATGCGAGAATGTCCTGGGTGGCCAGGCCGGGTTGGGCACGCTTGGGCACTCGGGTGAGCAGGTTGGCCATGAAGTGGGTGCGGCAGCGCTGCCAGCTGGCCCCAGTGAACACCGCGGCGATGGCGTTCTTCAGCCCCTGGTGAGCATCGGAGGTTACCAGCTCCACCCCGCTGAGGCCCCGAGCGGTCAGCGACCGCAGGAAGGCCAGCCAGAAGGCGCCGTCCTCGCTGGTCCCCACGTCCATACCCAGGATCTCACGCTGCCCTTCGGCATTGACCCCCGTCGCCACCACCACGCAGACGTTGACGATGCGGCCGCCCTCCCGCACCTTCTGGGTCAGGCCGTCCAGCCACACGTAGGGGTAGGGACCACCGTCCAGGGGCCGACCCAGGAAACTCTCCACCACTTCGTCCAGTTGCTCGCAGATGCGCGACACCTGGCTGCTGGAGATGCCGTCGCAACCCAGGGCCTTGATCAGATCGTCCACCCGCCGAGTGGACACGCCTTCTACATAGGCTTGCTGGATGACGGCCAGCAGGGCTTTCTCGCTGCGCCGCCGCGGTTCCAGCAGGCTGGGGAAGTAGCTGCCTTCCCGCAGCTTGGGAATGTGCAACTCCATGGTGCCGACCCAGGTGTCCCAGGTGCGGTTGCGATACCCATTGCGGTAGGTGACCCGCTCCGGGCTGCGTTCGCCGTGCTGGGCGCCGATCTGGGCGGAAACCTCGGCGTCCATGATGCCGTCCACCAGGACCCGCAGTGCTTCCCGCAGCAAGTCCACGTCTCCGTCCATACCACGCTTGCGTAATAATTCCAAAAGATCCATTCTTTGCTTGACCACCGTCGTTCTCCTTGGTTGGGTTGTTGTTGCCATCAAGGATGACGCGGTGGTCAGCGTTTTGCCAACCGCCTAACTCTTACACCACTTCCTGGGACTCTACTCCTGCTGGAGGGCCTCACCCGCATCGTAGTCACCCACGTGGACGGCGAGCACTGGGTCGAGGACGGCCAGTGGTACCGCCGCGACGACGAGAGCACGGTGACGCCCATCGGCAATGTACTGGAGCGCTGCTGGCAGGCCGCCATGGCGGTCCGGTCCCGGCTCAAGGAGGCGCTGGGCATCAAGGCCTACGTCGTGTCCGCGGCGGTGTTCACCGGTATGGAGCCCGATGAGAGCATCGTGGCCGCGGCAGCCAACCGCAGCACCCGGGTGCTGTTCGGGATGGACGACCATGTGGAGCGTCTGGCGGCCCTGCCTGGAGAGCAGGACCTGCAGTACCCGCTGCAGGCCCGCTCCATCCCCGATGAGGCGGAGGCGCTGAGCCGCCTGCCGGCCGCGGTGGAACCGGAGACGGGGTCCCTGGACGTCGACGATGGCCGCGTGGTGATCTACGCTGGCGCTGGCACCGTCAACGTCTACATCACCATCGTGGCCGCTCCCAACGGCGGCGGCAACGACGGAGATGGTCTGCCGACCGTCCAGGACCGGTAGCCAGCGGGAGGACACGCCCGGGCAGAGCGGAGAGCAATGCCTGGGCGTGCTGCGCATTGACGGCGTGGGTTCGGACTTTTGAGACTGCGATGATGAATGCCGGGCCACCTGGGCGTGGGCCTCACCCTTTTTGAGACTGGCATCATGCCTTCAGCCTGATCTGTCGACTCGATTCGAGGTGGCGCCCAAAGTGCCTTCGGCAAGGCGAGCAGTGACCTCAGCGGGAATTCCAACAGGTAGAACATTCACGTTCGAATTCCCCTTACCTGTAAAGCAGGATTGTTCAAATAGGCGGCGTCAATACGAATCTCGTAGTCATCGATGCGCCCGATTCGGGACGACCGGCGGTTGTGATCGCGGTCTGGAACTATGACATTTCTCAATCGCCTGGATCGTTGTGTTTGATCACCGCTGGTCAATCGGGGACCAAGGTTCCTTTGATGTTTGCCACTTCTGTCACTGGACCTGGTCGTATTTGCACCAAGATGACCGAGTCGAGAGCGGATAGGTTATGCTCGTCCCATTCGTATGGGCGCCGAAGCAGCCCAACATGCCGGAACCGAAGAACAGCCCCAAGTGCAAAAGGCCCCTACTGGAACAAACCGCGACAGGCGCCGGCCCGTGGCGACCCGGCCTGGCTCAAGGACGGTGCCCAGAAAGTAGTTTGAACCGGTACGAGTTCGCCGAGATGGCTGCTCAAGCCGACACAGAACACCCCGAAGCCTTGCGACGCATCAACGCCAGCTAGCCTTTCGGGCACGGTGAGACCAATGGTGAGCGGAGAAATGCCGAGCATTACGCCGGATCAACACGCCCTCAATATAGCGCGTGTTGTGCAACGGGAAGTAGCGCCCAACATCGTGCTACTGTTTGGGTCCAGGGCCACCGGGCAACATCGCGAGGACTCGGATGTTGATCTGCTGGTGGTCTCACTGGATGGACCCCAAAAGGGAGGCAGTGCCGGCCGCGCCGCCAGTGCCTACATGAACGAAAACCCACCGTTTCTGGAAGTCAACATAGTCAACATGACTCTGGCTGAATTCCAACGCAACCGCCGGGCTAAACAGCACTTGGCCGGGCAAGCCGACCACTACGGAGTAGCCATTGGCATGGAAAGAATGGACTACAGCACAGGGTACGAAGATAACTATCCCGAGCACTGGCCGGCAACCAGGCAGCGTCTGGAGAATACCGCGGAATGGAGTAAACAATTCAACGACATGGTGGCCGAGGACCATTGGAACCAGAAACTCATGGAGTTCTCTGCTCAGCGGCAAGTGGAGAATGCCCTGAGAGGGCTGCTGTCAGCACACAACGATCCGACTACGTTCCGCCACGGCTTGGACGGGATCTGGGAATACTACGTAGACACGTACCACGACCGGAACGATCCGGAAACGAAGGAACTCTACGAATCGGTCACTGGGTTGCTTGACCATACCACCTACGAAAATCCCGAATCTCCCACCGGGTACAGCAACTGGCTCGTCAAGTATGCCGCCGACTACCGTTACAACATCGCACCCAGGCCGATGGACCGGAGTGAAAAGGCGGAACTGCAAAATATGGTCAACTACGCCGCCAATCGATTGGTGGGAAGAATCCACGAGCTGAGCGGAACTACGGAAGACGACGTCTTTCCCGATGGAGCACCTTGGGAATAGCAGACCGTCATCGTGTTCACTGTTGTCCTACAGCTGGGAGACGCTTCCCGTCGCAGAGAAAGCTGATGCGGCCCCTGTTTTGCCGTCCACGGTGATGCGGCCCACCAGGACGCGTAGCGCTTCCCGCAGAAAGTCCCCGTATCGGTCCATACCGCGCTTGCGTAATAATTCCAAAAGATCCGTGCTGTGTTTGACCACCGTCGTTCTCCTTGTTCTGGTTTGGCATTTCCGATCAAGGATGACGCGGTGGTCAGCTTTTTGCTACACCGATGCTTTTACACCACTCCCGGTACTCTACTCCTGGCTTACCCACAGGTGAACGACGCGCCCCTCTCGTCCACCCCGCAGCTTGGCCTATCCACGGGGCTACTGCAACATACAGATATGTGTAAAAGCGCGTCATCCCTTTTGAGGTTGATCAGGCCGCTGATTCCGGCACATTGGGTGCTGGCTGGCGGTGGGGATGGTGAGGTAGCGGAGACCTTCGGCCCATTCGTCATGCTGCTCGGCCAGCACCGCGCCCACCAGCCGTCGCGCCGACGGCCGGTTGGGGAAGATGCCCACCACGTCCCCTTTCGGGAGCAGGCTCTGCGGCGACGGATCTCCCGGTTCAGCCGTTCCTGCGGGTTGTTGGACCACAGCTTCTGCCAGTGTGGCACCGGGAAGGCCGTGAAGGCCAGGATGTCCGGCGCGGCGTCCGGCAGCAGCTCGGCCACCTGGGGAAAAGGCTCCCGGAGTTGTTCCACCGCTCTACCCAATTGGCCGTGGACCTCTGCGGGAGACAGTTGCTGGTAGATGGCGCGCACCTTGGTGGCCCGCACCGCCAGGATCACGTGGTGAGCGTTGTCCACCACCGCCTGACAGTTATATGCCTGCAGGAAGTCCTTCCCTCCAGGTGCGGGCATGATGCGCGACTCGGCATCGGTGAAGGAAGTTGCGCTGGGCTTTGTCGTCGGGCACCCCCGGATGCTTACGACCTTCGGCCTCGGCCGGTTCGTCAGCCGCCTGCGCCTCGGCTTCCAGCGCCGACATGGCCTCCTGTATCTTCTCCAACCGACCCTCCCTGAAGGCCAACTCGTCCGGCAACTCATCTCCACGCTGGTCTTTGCCGTACCGCCGATCCTCATCCTCATCCTCATCCGCTGTCTGCGCCTGTCGCAACAACTCCGCCACCCCCGCCGCCAATTAGTTCTATGAGCTCGGCCTTCGTTAATTCGAATGGAGCAGCCGACCCAACGGGACGTTCGTAACCTGCGTTATCGACCCCGTTTTTGTACCGTTCCGAAGCCTTGAAGGACAGCCTACCTTCAGAACTCACGACCGCTACGTCTGGCTCACCGACAATCGTCCAAACCACATCCCCGTATTTCGTCGGATACCCAGGTGCAACCGGCAGGCTGTGCATGAACAGCACGTACTCTTGCCCAGTCTCCAAAGCAACCGTCTCGTACGCGAAGAATTCCGTAGACCCATCAGCCCCGATACCCTCGGTGTAACCGGCGGTCCAAACCGCGTGGACAACCTCGTCAGCCTCAGCTGACCCTTTCAGAGATTCACTTACCCTGAAACGTCGGTACTCCTCCGTCACCGAAACGCTGCGCCACACCGTCCACTGGAGATACCTCACGTATCTCGTAGGTCATGGAGTCCAAGTATTCCGCCAACACAATGCGGTCAGATTGTTCGACCAAAGGGGCAGCCCGCACATAGTCGTTCCACAGACTCAAGGAGTGACTCGGCCGATTCATGCTCGGCAACAATAATGCCCCGACAAGCAACCCCAAGCACACCGACAACGCAAGCCCGATTGCGATTTTGCCTTTCATTCCATACCCCACTCAATCATGCTTCAGTCGCAGTCGACCGGATAATCCTCATGGTCATACCGGTCATTAATTGCGCATTCGTCGTCGTCTCCAGCGTAATAAATCTCCGGGTAATGCAGCGGCGAACTCAACACGGCCTCCGTCACACGACTGTGCCGACCTCCGATGAAGTGCCCCAATTCGTGAGTTGCCACTATCTGCCTGACATCGAAGTTGCTGTTCACCAATTTGTACCGATTCAAGATGACCGTGCTCCCGGCTCGCTGATCGTTCCAAAAGCCGTCGCAATCGTCCACCATCTTTCCAAGCGAGCCCAAAGCACCGAGGTTACGCACACCCATGACATGGTCAGTCTGATCCTCATCCAGATGGAAATCCAGGGGCGTATAACTCAAAATTCAGGCACGTCTGAACACATCAAATCAAGCGCGACCAGGCCCACCTACACAATGAACGCCGGCTGTCGCTACCTTCCGCACCGTCCTGAACCAGGACGGACGCAACGACTAAACGGGCGCGCAATTACGTGCGTCCCACCAGACGCTGACCGAAGCCAAGACGGCGTCGACCAACAGGGCACAGCCGCCCTGACTTCACGATAACGCCGACAGGAATCAACCAATGCCGAACAACAGCATCAGCATCAGCATCATCTCATCCAGCCAGGCAACGCTGGAAGAAGCGATCAAACACGACATCGTAAACGACCTCGACGACGTCATGGACACCGTCAACTGTCATTGTTCAGGATCTATAGGCCAGTGAATTGGGAGTTTTTCAGGATCTACCCACCAGATTTTCAGGGTCATTAGGCCACTTTGGGAGCCACATCGGCGATCATTGCCGCACTTTGGAATTGAGGTGCAGCGATGGCATACCGGGAGGTTTCCAGAATGGAAATACAAGAGATCATTCGCCGTTGGCAGGCGGGGGATAGCCAACGCAAGATTGCGTTGGGCACCGGCTTGTCGAGAGATACCATCGCCAAGTACGTGGCGGCAGCCCAAGAGGAGGGCATCGTTCGGGATGGGCTGGTTGCCACCGCGGAGCAGCTGAGCCGGCTGGCGACGATTGGGCAGCCGGGGCCGCGGCAGGCGGTGACGCCCGGGCAGGACCTGCTGGAGCCGTGGGCGGACCAGATTTACCAGTGGCTCACCGGCGACCGGCTGCAGCTGACCCGCATCCGGGAGTTGCTGGCAGCGCGGGGGTGTCCGGTATCGTATCCGTCGTTGCGCCGCTTCGTTCTGAAGCGGAACTGGCGGCGGCGCAGCCAGACCACGGTGCGCATGGAGGACACCGCGCCCGGGGAGGTGGCGGAGATGGACTTCGGCCGGTTGGGCATGATTGTGGACCCAGCGACAGGCCGCCGGCGGGCGGTGTGGGGGCTGATCATCGTGCTGGCTTACTCGCGGCACAGCTTCGTTTGGCCGACCCATGGGCAGACGCTGGAGGACATCATCGCCGGACTGGAAGCGGCGTGGGTCTGCTTCGGCGGGGTGCCCCGCTATCTGGTCATCGACAATTGCCCGCCAGCGGTGGCGGGACCAGACCCGCTGCATCCGCGCTTCACCAGAGGCTTCCTGGAATACTCGCAGTGCCGGGGTTTCATCGCCGATGCGGCGCGGGTGCGGAAACCCAAGGACAAGCCCAAGGTGGAGCGTGGCGTGCAGTACGTCAGGGAGCGCTTCTTCAAGGGCGGCGATTTCCACGGGTCTGCCCCACCTGAGGGCCGAAGCCCAGCGCTGGTGTCTGGAGGTGGCCGGAATGCGCATCCATGGCACCACTCGCCGGAAGCCCCTGGTGGTTTTCCAGGATGAGGAGCGCCACACCCTGCTGCCCTGGGACGGTGAGCCCTACGAAATCGCCGACTGGCGCAATGCCAAGGTCCATCCCGACCATCACATCCAGTGTCAGCAGGCCCTGTATTCGGTGCCATCGGACCGGTGCCCGCCGCGTCAGCAGGTGGAAATCCGGCTGGGCAGCAAGCTGGTGCACATCTATCACCGGGGCCAGCTGATCAAGACCCACCTCCGCCAGCCCCAGGGCGGACGCTCCACCGATCCCGACGATTACCCCGCCGAGCTTTCCGCCTACACCACCAGAGCGCCGGATCGCATCCAGCGCAGCGCGGCGACACTGGGACCGGCGGTGGGCGAATACGCTGAACGTCTCTTCGACGGCCCCCTGCCCTGGGCCAAGATCCGGCAGGGACACAAGCTGCTGCGTTTGGGCGAGCGTTACACGGCGCAGCGTCTGGACGCCGCCTGTCGTCGGGCCCTGGCCGTGGATCTCATCGACGTGCGCCGATTGGAACGCATCCTGGTGCAGGCCCTGGAACAGGAGGCCATGCCCCAGCTGCCCTTGCCCATGCCGCCGGGCCGCTTCGCCCGTCCCGGTAGCGTCTTCGCTTACACCGCATACCGCCGTCAGTCAGCATGAGGAGATTACCCATGACCCGAACCACCGAACTCACCCCGCTGCTCAAGAGCCTCAAGCTGGGCGCTTTGGCCAGCACCCTGCCGGAACGCATCGCCCTGGCCCGTAGGGAGCAGCTGGACTACGCCTCATTCCTGGAAATCATCCTCAGCGACGAGGTCAATCGCCGCGCCCACCGCCGCACCGAACTCCGGCTGCACAATGCCGGTTTCGAGGAGACCTGCCGCCTGGAGGACTTCGACTGGTCGGCGTCAATTACCCTGGACCGCCGCCTGCTGGACGCTGTATTCTCCCTGGAGTTTCTCGACCGGCACGAACACGTCCTGCTGGTGGGCCCCGCCGGTGTCGGCAAGAGCTTCTTCGCCCAGGCCCTGGGCTACGCCGCCGTCCGCGCCGGATACTCCGTGCGCTTCAGCCACGCCGACGACTTCTTCAAGGCCCTGACCCAGGCCAGAGTGGACAACTCGGTGGACCGTACCTTCCGGTCTTTCCTCACGCCCGACCTGCTCATCCTCGATGACCTGGGTCTCCATGGCCTGACCGCCCAGCAGTCCGCCGACCTCTACGAACTCATCCTCAATCGACATCGGGCGTCCAGCTTCATCATCACCAGCAACCGGGCCGTGGACGAATGGCTGGGTCTCTTCGATGACCCCATCCTGGGCAACAGCGCGCTGGATCGCCTGGCCAACGCCAGCTACCAGATCGTCATCGAAGGCGCCAGCTACCGGGAACGACTCTCGCCACACCGCGCTCTACTGGCCGCAAAGGGGGTGATTGACCCGCAAACTACAACCTGATAATAGTCAATTCACCGCGCTCCCAGGGTGGCTGGATGTCCGTGAAAATCGCCGGCCTAATGACCATGAAAATTGACAGTCAACGATTGGCCTGGCATCCACGTCAAGGCCAACGAATGCGCCGGCATCACGTGCTGGTCATACAACGACGAAGTGTGCGCCGGCGGCCAAGTGTTCTACGTCTACAACGTCGACGAAGCGGCCGCCATCTGCGAGACCTGCACCGGTCCGGAATTCGACAAACGGTTCACGACCACCGTTGCCGCAGACACCCAAGAATCACCCCACGTCAAAAGCCGGCGTAGACCTGCCGGCAAAGCAGACGACCTGACATCAAAGCGACAGCCCAATCCGACCATCGAAAGTTGACTCTCACCGGCACACCAAGTCACCTGTCGAAGTCCGAGACCAACTCCTGGAGTGGGCACTCGGCGACCAGACCGACAACTCATCGCTTGCCATCGCACGCGCCCTGCTGCACGGCACGACCCGAACGTTCCCCAGGGAGTCGATCACCTTCCCGCGGGAACCCGTCAACCTCCAGAATTGCGTCCTGCTCATCCAGACGGTGCCCGAAGCCCGCAACGCTTTTCCCATCCTCGCCAGGAGCAGCCAGCACTGGGCTGAGCTCATCGCCGACTGGGAAACGCTCACCGAATCGCTGCGCGACTAATCCACGGCGACCTGCAAAACAAAGCGCTCTACCGCCGCAGTTGCGGCGACAACACGGGCATCGGCACACCCATGACGTACGCCCTCATGGGCCGGGCATTGGAACGCGCCGTCCGACACCACCAGCAAAAATACCGCGAGTAGACGGCGACACTCGACACCCCCAGATGTGACGCGCGTCGAACTGCACGATCATCGTCGCCTGCTCCAGACAAGACCTCGATAAAACGACCAACGACCAACGACCAACGACAACGGTGAAAATTCCTCAAGATGGACAAACGCATCGCCAACCTCTACCTCACCGCACGCCGCGCCGGCGTCTGCATAGACGCACCGATCCACGACTCCCAGCCAATGCTTCAAGCTGTCGTCTACCTCTGCCAGGCACTTGGCCGGCCGCTCCAATACCGCTGCCTGCCCACTCCCATCGGCCCGGTATCTCAACAGCTCAGCATCGACCATGCCGCCTACCTCGAAAATCCCAAGCTGTACGCCGACCTGACGGCGGGACGAGACCTACTAAACCAAAGCCAAGGTGGGATGTGCATTTGCCGGGTGCTGGGAATCGGGGCGGGAGTCTCGCGGGAGTGTTTCGGCCCTTGATTGCAGGACCGTCCGGCAGCGCCGTCTCACCTCGTCTTTCCGGCTGGACAGCCCGGCCAGGAATTTGCCGACCCTCTCCTGCACCGCCGCCCTGCTGCCCAAGCACAGATTGCCAGTGACCTCCTCTCTCGCCCAACCCCAGACAGCCTCATCGGCGTTGAAGTCAGGGCTGTAGCCCGGCAGGTTCACCAGCCTCAGCTCCAGCTCAGGCGTCCTGAGGCACTCCCGCACCGCCTCCCCACGATGGGCCGGCGCATTGTCCCAGATGACCCGCAGCGGCCCTGGATGCTTTTCCTTCAGTTGCGTCAGGCAGTTGCGTCAGGAAGGCAACCGAGGTCCCGCTGTTGCTGTTGCCCTCCAGTTCCATCCATTCCACCTCGCCCGTCGTAACAGTTCAGAGTTGCGGGGAAATGAGCAGTTGACGGCAGGCGGCGAGAGGATTTAGACCCTGGGCGCGCCAGGTGCCGAAGATGGATGCCAGCGTCATCTTGCTCTCGGTGCCCTGCTCCGAGCGGGTGCCGCCGCTGATCTTGCGACTGATGACCAGGTGGCGCAGGCTGCGTTCGGCCGGGTTGTTGTCCGACGGCACGTCCGGTTCGGCCACGAAGACGAAGAGTTCCTTGATGAAGCGCTCGATGCGCCGGCACAGCTTGCCCTGGACAACCGACGGGTCAGACAGGAAAGGGCGGCAGATGGCCAGCAGCTTCCGCTCCCAGGCCAGTTGGGCAACACGCCTTTGCCATGGCTCGTGATGGTTGCAGGCTTTGGCTGCGACATAGAGCTGGTGGACGGCCGCGGCCCATCGGGCCAGTGCGGCGTCTTTGGGGTAGCGGGTGCGCTGGTCGTGGATGTCCCGCAGCAGGTGGGCCCAGCACCGCTGCTTGGGGCCATCGTAATGGTGGTAGGCGGCGTAGAAATCGCTGACCAGCACTCCGGAGAAAGCATCGCTCAGCGCCTCGTCCACCACCGCCTTGCCCCGACCCCGCCGCAGGAAGTAGCGCTCGGTGGGGGTGCTGAAAGTCCACACGTAGCCGTTGGCCCCGCTCTGACGCCAGCCGGTTTCGTCGGCGTGGACCACTGGGCTGGCGCGGATGCGGTCCAGGATCGCGGCCACTGCCGGTTGGGCCCGCTGCGCCGTGCGATGGATGGCGCTCACGATGGCCCCCACGCTGAGGCGCAACTGATGCACGGTGTCCAGATACCACTGGACGCTGCGGATGGGCAGCCGCCCCTCTTCCCGCAGCGTGGCGATCAGGCTGAGCAGGTTGACGCCGAGGCGCTGCTGACCCAAGACCACGCCGCCCAGTTCCGCCGGAGGTGTGCAGCGCCGTCGGCAGGCCGGGCAAGTCCGAGCAAGGTAGACGTGCTCGGTGACTTGCGCGGGAACCACCGGCAGCTCGATGACCTCCCGAGTGCGCTGGATCCAGCCGCCGGACAGGTGGGCGCCGCAATCGGGACAGTTCTCCATCACGTGCTCCACCCGGTGGGTCGGTGTCATGCGCCGGCGGGCGAAGCCGTGGCGTCGCTGCTTGCGGGGCCCCGGCTGCGCTGGGGGCTTCCGGCCCGATTTCGCCTTGAGGCCGGGCATTCGGAGCGGGCCGCCCGGTTTCGCCTGGCCTTCCAGTTCGGCAATCCGCCGCTGCAACCGCTCAATCACCCGCTGCTGTTCCAGAACGGTGGCCTGCAGTTGGGCGATGATGGCGATGAGGACATCGCGGGTGGCGGTGGTCAGGTCAATTTCGGTATCCACTCCCTATATATGACATAACCGCCGCCACCCGTGCCAGCGTTCGGCAACCCGCCTTCGGCCAATTCACCTCACCAAGTCTGAACTGTTACCCGTCTCCAGGCTTGACTTTGTACAAAAGCTAGATAAATTATAAGAACAGGGTAAGCTCGACCAAATCACCACAAGAGGTCGAGTATGCCTACCCTGCCCGCAGTCATAGTAACCCTGCTGCTGCCCTTTGAGCACCTGTTTGACCCCAGGACCTGGCGCAAAGCCCAACTCCTGGCCATGGGAGCGATCCTGTCTCCCGGCAAGCGCACCGTGTCCTCCGCCCTCAACATCCTGGGGATTGGGCAGCACGGCGACTTCGCCATCTATCACCACGTGCTCAACCGTGCCCGATGGTCGCCGCTGCAACTGAGCCGGGTGCTGTTGCTGCTGGTGGCCGGGCGCCTTGGTTCATCCACCGAGCCGTTGGTGTTCGGCATTGACGAGACGGTGGAACGACGCTGGGGCCGGAAGATTGCGGCCAAGGGGCGGTATCGGGATCCGGTGCGGTCCAAGGACGACCAGGTGGTGATGACCCCCGGATTGCAATGGGTGAGCCTGATGTTGCTGACGCGTATCGGATGGGCGGGTCGATACTGGGCGCTACCGTTTTTGACCGCGCTGGTGGTGTCGGCCCGCTACGACCGGCGCAAAGGTCGCCGGCACCAGACGTTCACCGACTACGCCCAGCAGATGCTGGTCTGCCTGCGCCGGTGGCTGCCGGACCGGGACCTGGTGGTGGTGGCCGATGGCGGCTACGCCAAGCGCGAGTTCCTGCGGCATTGCCAGAGTATGTCGAAGCCCGTTGTCGTCGTCACCAAACTGCGCAAGGACGCATCCCGGTACCAGCCCGGGCCACCGCGGCGGCCCGGCCAGATCGGGCGGCCCCGGGTGGTCGGCGCGCGATTGCCCAGTCCCACGGCGGTGCTGGACGATCCCGCTACACAATGGATTCCCTACCGCGCCACCGGTTCCGACGGCAGTACCGCCAGGGTCGAGCTCGCTTCGGGCGTAGCGCTGTGGTACCACGGCGGGCCGCCGCGCCTTCCCATACGTTGGGTCGTCATCAGATACCTGGAGGAGCGCCGCGGGCCCTATGCTTTGCTATGCACCGACACCGAGGCGGAACCCCTGCGGATACTGCAGTGGTATCTGCTGCGCTGGCAGGTCGAGGTGACCTTTGAGGAGCTGCGGGCTCACCTGGGCGTGGAAACCCAGCGCCAGTGGTCGGAACGAGCCATCGCCCGAACCACCCCCGCGCTCTTTGGCCTGTTCAGCGTGGTGACGCTGGCGGCGGATATCCTGATCGAACAGCGTGGCGGCATGGCGCCGCGCACCGCGGCGTGGTATGACAAGACCAGCCCTTCCTTCGCCGACGCCATCGCCCTGGTCAGACGACACCTCTGGGTGCAGCAGGGAACTTTTATGCCGTCCGAGCGCGAGCACGAATCGATAAAAGTCCCGCGCCTCTTGTACCACAGGATGCTCGACACGCTAGTACCGTGTCAATCTGGTTTTGTAGGGTAGATATGCTGGAGCTTACGGCGAGCATCTTGGGTGGTAAACCGCCAGTCTATGGCTGATTTTGCTGCGTTGCGCTCGCGTTCGAGCGCCGCAACCTCTCGCCGCAGCTCCGGCTCATCGCTGATACGGCGGTTCAGACACCCTCTGCGGAAGACGCTCAACTCGATCTCAGCCATGTTCAGCCAGCTGCTATGCGTAGGAGTGTAATGAAACTCGAGGCGTTGGGCGATGCGCCGAGCTTCGCACGGCTCAAATGCTTCGTAGAGCGAGCCGAGCTTGTGGGTGTTGAGGTTGTCCAGTACCAGCCTGACCACCTCGGCATCAGGGTAGGCCTCGTCCACCAGCCACCGCATCTGGTGCGCGAAGTCCACGGCAGTGCGGCGCTCGGTCACCTCCACATGTCTCCATCCACCCTTCGGCTCGCAGATCATGAACAGGTTCCGGGTCCCGTTTCGCTGGTACTCGGTGTCATAGCGTGCCACCCGTCCGGGGGCAGCCTCGATGGGCGGACGCACCTCCCCAGTCAATTGCCTGGAGGTCTCGTCGAAACACACTACCGGACGCTCCGGATTGTACTCCGGTTGGTACAGGTCCAGCACGTCCTCCATCCGCGCCACGAACTCCCCGCTCACCTTGGGGATACACCACTCTTTCTTCTGCCAGGGCTTGAGTTCGTTTTTTTGAGTATCTGGCGCACCGTCTCCAGGGAGATGCTCTCGGCAAACTCCAACTCCACCACCTGGTCGGCCAACAACTGGAGTGTCCAGTGCGTGTGCCCTGCGGGCGCGGCGCGGCACGCGAAGGCGATCAGGTGCGCTTCCTGCTTGCCGTCCAGCTTGCGCTCCTGGCCCGGCCGCGGTCGGTCATTGATGGCGCCCTCAAGTCCTTCCTCCACGTACCGCTTCCGCGCTCTGGCGACCGTGGCCGCGTTGACCAACAGCACATCGGCTATCTCACGGTCCCGAAGCCCCTGGTCAGCCTTGAGCAGCGACAGCGCACGCTTCACGGTGCGCACTGACGCCTTGCCTCGCTGGGACACCTCATTGAGACGGGAGCGTTCGGCCTCGGTCAACTCTACTTTATACTTGATGGCAGCCATGGCTGGGCACTTCCTCACACAAAGATCATGCCCCAGTATGGCTGCTTTCTTATATTCTTACAAATCTACTTGGCAACGGTACTAGCCTATGCCGCTTGATTGTACAAAGCCGAGCTCCAGGCACACCGCTGAATAGTAGCTGGCCTTCTCCCCATACCTCGGGCTATTGGAGTCCACCAACGCAGGCTTACCCTTCAGCACCCACTTGCCCCGCAATTCCGCGTCCGCCCGGAAGTGGGCCTCATCAGCAAAGAATATCCTGGCTCCAGTCCGTTGGGCCTCCTCCCACAGGACGGCGTACTCCGCCACGAAGGTCTCCCGCTTGGACTCATCAGCCTTGAGCAGCCGCTTCTTGGGGCGCTTGAAGGCAAACCCCAGCCGGTGAAGCCAGTTCAGGCAACTGCTGCGGCTCAGGCTGATGCCAAACCGTTCTGAGACAAACTGACGCATCACCTTCCAATACCAGTTAGCCATTACGATGCCCGCTGTGGCGGGCGGTTGCTCCACCGCCCCTTTCAACTCCTCCTGCTGCGCCTGGTCAAGGGCGGGGGGGAACCACCGGTCTGCTCGAATATCAGGGCCGCAGGCCCTCCCTCGCCGAAGGCCGACGCCCAACGTCCGATAGTGTGGGGGTCCCGCTCCAGCGCCTCCGCCGTCGCCGCTGCCGTCAAGCCCTGGGCCAGCAGCAGGATGGCGTACCACCTTTCCCGCTCCCGGGGTGTGGGAGCCAGAATCACACGCCGCCGCAAGTCCTTGACTCCCATCTGCCATTGTTCCAGAGACCGGTCTATCTCCCTCACGCCCATCACCAACCCCTCGCAATTTCTGAGACCAGCTACCTCGGTTCCTTCATAAATTTACCCCATGCGTCTGCGCATTTCACCTTGGCTTTGGTTTAGAACCCTACCTCAAGGCCATCGACCAGGTACGTAAACTGAAGTCACTCACCCCCGTCGCCGGAGCTGCACTGCCCTGGATGCCGACCGCTGCCACATCCACATGACGTCACAGGAACGCCGCGTCAGCTACGCCGCCGCCGCCGAAACGCTCGCCAAAACGAAGCCCGCAGTCGCACGCCTCATGGTCCCCTTCCTCTACGTCATGGACAACTGTGGGTTGATGCCGCAGTGGGGAAAACCCAGCCCAGTTCCGTAAACATTTCAACACCACCCGTCCAACAACCGGCACCCGCAACGCTGATGAAACAGAAGCCGTCATTTAAAAATGCCGGCCGGCCAGGAACGACGCCAGACGCTCAACGCCGCCCTTCCCACCGCCGGTCAACGGCCGGCAGACGTTGGCCGAAGCCGGCCACGCCGTCCGGTCCGAACACGCCACCACCACGGCCGCAAAGATGACCAGCTGCCGTGCTCACCGCAAACTCTACGCCCAGGACATCCTCATAGATCTCATGGAACTCCAGATCAAATTCGCCGGCTTCGCGGTCATCACTACCGACGCCATCGAACGACCCACACTTCCCGGATGAAAGCCGGTACGGGTTCCGGAACCCGCTCTGCATCATCACCAAACTGGACGCCGTCTCCGCCGTCACGCAGTTGCCCAGGCCCGGCCTGATCTGGTCGTGTCCAGAGCTGGAATCATACATCGCCGAAGTCCTCGACGCCTTCCAGGGCGACCACTTCAGCTACGTCGGCGAGGCCGACCACGGCGGCACGGGCTTCACCCGAGTTCCACGACATCCCGGACAAAAATCCGCATCGTGGACTCCATCTGCATACCTCAATACCCCAACCAACACGACCGCGTCCACCACTTTACGCGTAAGCCCTGAAACCCCGCGCACCGAGAGAACAAAAATGGAAACCGCCCACCGCACGGCGGCCAAAATCCGACGCTACTCCGAGGTGGTGAAACGCCGCAACCTGCTCGCCATACAGAGGTCCTCTGCCCACAACACCGGCATCTTCACTCAGGCTGAACCAGCACGCTGAAACTGGAACCAGCCACCGAAAGATTCAGACCATGGGCCGGGGAACTCCAGGATATTCGACGGCACATCTTCGACCACTCGGCCAAAAACCGACCAGCGCTTTGCCAGCGAGCAGCTGTGCTGCGACGCATGCTCGCATCACAATCCAGGCCAGCTCTGTAGACCAACACTCCACCGTCCAGGAACCTCAACCACCGCAATGTCTCCACGTCTGGAGAAGAACCAAAATGGCCAACGTCAGAATGCCGTACGCCCTCGACCAGGACCAACGGCTGGTTCACGTCAACGACGTCCAGCGCGGCGCTGCCGCCGGCTGCTCATGCCTCAGCTGCGGCCAACCCGTCTGGGCCAAGCCGGGCGACGAACTCTCCCGGCACTTCGCCCACGCTGTCGACACCGAAGCCCCCGGCGCCACCGAATCGGCCCTCCACATGGCGGCGCAAACGATGGTCGCACAAAGCGTCAACCAAACCCGGCACGGCAACGGCGCCTACCCAATATGGCTACGTTGTGAATGCGGATACTCGGCAGGCACGATGCCCATCCAAGGTCAACACCTCGTCGCCAAAACCGAACGGCAATCCACGAGCAACACGCGCCGCGACGTTGTGATCCAGCAACCGGATGGAACCTCTCTATACGTCATGGAAATACTGGCCACCCACGCCGTCGAACCCGACGCCTGGCGGTGCTACAACACGGCGAACATCCCAGCCGGCGAGGCAATGGCCGGCTGGGGAAATGCTGCCCACAATGCGGCACGGCGTAGTCGCCAAAACGTCCAACCTCGACCCCACACCAACCTGCCGTGCCGGCACGGAACGCGAAAAGAATCAGCTCATCAATGAACTGTTCATCAAGGACCAACAGCTCCAGCAGGTGGACACAATTATCGCCGAGCTTCAAGACAGAATCACTCAGGCAAAACGAAACGCCACCCGCCGGCACGTCCAGCGAAACGAGGCGCAAGCCGCCTTACAAAAATCGGTCATGGACAACCAGACCATGCGCCAGGCAATCACCAAAGTAAAGCAAAGCAAGAACTGAAGAATATCCGACAACAAATCGCCGACGCAAAATCGTCGGCCCAACCCTGTAACTGCGACTACGACCAGCTGCTGAACAACATCGTCCACGAACAGGTTGGCGTCAACCGACGCGTGCTGCTCAGCACCGCCAACGATGTCTCACGCTACTGCGACTCCAACCCGCCGGCACACCACAACCGGACCGCAGACCGGTCGCGATTCGGGTCCAGCAAGTACCTGCTTGAACACCAAGCCGACGACAACTCCAAGCCAACCTGCTGCCACCGAATCACAGCCCATTTCTGCGCCAGAAACTGTGGACGAATTCGTCCAGACACCGACTGAAACACGGACTGAAACCACAACCACAACCGCCACGTCCAACCCAAATGTCGGAACCCGTGATTGACTCCAGTCAAAACACCCCACGGCCATTTTCCCATCCGATTAGCCCAGACCCACACTGGCAACCACACCTCAGCTTGACCATTTATGGATGTGCAACGCATCACACTTACTCACTCTTGATTTCTACCTCATCCCCCCGACTGCACACAGCCCGACCTAGTTAACCACGCATTCACAAACGCAGGTGCACTTTTACCCGCACGTCGTACCTTTAGCCACGAATTACCATAAAGTGGCCATTCTTGGCCGATTTATAACAATACAGGTGCATCTTTCTCCGCACGTCAGAAGACCTACATGGAAAACGGCCAGAAAATATGGGTGAAAACGAAAGTGCAGTTTTACCAGTACGAATTGGCGGGATTTACGTTTGAATGAAGCACCAGTACGCCCACCGTCGGGTGGGCCACAGGTTGCACGGAGTATTGGGTAACGTTTGGATGGTTGGGTAGTGGGGTACGGGCGGAAAGCGGGGTGGAAGATGATGTCATCCAGCAAGCAAAACATCGCCGGTGCTTGGACCGGCGCGGATGCCTGAAGCAAGGGGCGCACAGCGCTCAAGCTAAAACAAAACATTGCAAAATGTAGCCAAGGAACTCAAAGAAACGATCGGAAAGTTCCGCAACCGAAAGAATGGCGGACGGCTCATCGCACTGGCCGTGGTCGTCGCCGTATTTCTCGTGTCAGCCACCGCGGCTGCCGTGTTCAACCACGAGAGAAACACCGGCGCACGGGTGGCCGAGGCCGCCAGCTAGACCAACCTCCAGGGGGACGACACTCAGCACGCGTTCACGGACATCGAGGAGTTGATACCCGAGGAACAACTCCTTGAAGCAGTATCGCCCGACTCGTACGCCAACGAGCCCACGAGCGGCACTAACTCGGAGTTCAACTACTCCTCGCCCACCACTTCGGGCCACATGCCGATGCCGAAGAACGGCAGCGCAAACGACGCAGTCGACAACGGCGCGAACGACCGCCGTAATTCAATCTACGGGATAAATCCAGCCAACGGCGGTGCGTCAAACGCGCCAGAATCGGCCGACGAAAACGACGATCAAGACGCGGCCGGCGACGCCGACCAGATGTCGCGCCCACGCTCACGTTCAACGGCAGGGCAGGGCACGAGAAATCCAGGGCGACAGGGTGCTGATCCAGCACCAGGAAGCCCTGGACCGGATAGTCGACAACTGGACGCCGCGGTACGTAGCCGCCAAGCGCGAACACCAGGAACTGGTGGAGCGAATCAACGACACCCGCCCGCTATGGTCCGAGTACTGGGAAGAACAGATCACCCTCATCGAACGGCAGGGCAACGCCAAGCTGGGCGACATCATGCATCTATCACTGATCGACGATCGACGACACCAAGGCCGACGACCGCTGGCGCCGTCAGGCGTCCGACGTGGAGCGAAGGTCGGCGCCAGCGCTGTCGAAAATCGAGGACATGAACACGTTCATCCTGTTCTACAAGAACCAGTCAGCCTTCAAGGCAATCACCGAGTACGACGACCTGAACGTCCCACTGCAGGTGGGTCTACTCCTGGAGAGCCTGGACGCCTTTGAACAGGAAACCGACGGCCGCGCCGAGGCCATGAAAAGCAGTTGAACATAGCCCTAACGCAACCACCAAAAACCCGCAACGAAAGACCCGGCCGAACTGGGTCTGGCCATGAAATAACGGGCAAGCAAACCGAAACTGGACGTCGGGAACCTGATACTCAAAAGGTGGGTCGGAGTTACCCATGCCGTCCTGATCATCATGTCATTCAGCCTACCGTGGGCGTACCCAGAAGACTACGGAAGCACCGCTTCCATCTTCGGCATGAACCTCACGACTGGCTCTGACCTGCAGACGTTCGGAGACTTCACAGGATTCGTCATGACAGGCGGAATCATGATCGCCGCCGCCGCTTACCTGTGGAAACGATGGCGCAAAAAAGAAGCAGTGAAAACCGCGGTAACGCTGTTCGCACTGGTGTTTCTGTACGTCATCCTAGCCGGCGGATCAATGGAGAAAATCTGGCTGGGATACCTGGCCACCCTGCTGCTGTCAGCACCAATTCCTGCCCTGATGTTCGTCAACTGGACGCACCAAAAACTGGAACCCCACGGCGGCATCCCAGCCGTCACAAAGAAGATCTACAACCAGATCAACGGCCGTCTAAGCCGGACTGGAAAAACGCCACAACCCTAACCCACGAAACAACCGGTGGCCGTCAAGCCACTCGTCAGTCACCAGGAGGTGAAATGAACCTGGACCAATTCCGAGGGAGAATTCCTCGGGCCCAACGACGACGACGATGATGATGATGACATTCCCTTCCAACAGATGGGCAACTTCGTCGACAACAACCAGGACCGCTGCCCCATCGCACTGGTGGTGGACGTATCCAGCTTTATGCGCGAAGACATCGGCATGCTCAACACAGCGACCGAAACATTTCGCGACACGGTACTGACCGATCTAGTGGTAACTCTTAGCCCCAATCCACCGAAAAGATGAGTGTCGCGGTGTGCTGAAGGGGTAAGAAAGTGCTCCTGTCCATCTGGGATAATGGCTTTTGAAACAGGAAACCGTCCCCAGGCCAGGAGCACCCAAAAGATGCTAGCAGATGACCACCCCGACCGCATCCAAATCGCCTTTGACGACCACCGCCTGGTGGCCAATGCTGGGCTGATCCTGCCAGCCACGCTGGGCCGGCATCTGGGCCGGCCCGAACTGGTTGACCGGCACCTGGACCTGGGTCGCGCCCCAGGCCGAGCCAACACCGGCGACAAGGTGATGACGCTGGTGGCTTCTGCTCTGGCCGGAGGAGACTGCATTGACGACGCCGACGTGCTGCGCACCGGCGGAACGGCTAGCGCCATCGGCTGCGTAGTCAAGGCGCCATCCACCCTGGGGACCTTCCTGCGCAGTTTCCGGTGGGGCCACGTCCGCCAACTGGATCGGGTCAGCCGGGAGCTGCTGGCCCGGGCCTGGTCGGCTGGGGCCGGACCCGGCGACGGGCCGTTGACCATCGACCTGGACTCCACCATCTGCGAGACATACGGTCTGGCCAAGGAGGGGGCGCGCGACCACGGCTACACCGGCCAGCGAGGCTATCACCCGCTGCTGGCCATTGCCGCCGGAACCGGCGACGTGCTGATGGCTCGGCTGCGCAAGGGCCGCGCCAACACCGTTCGGGGCGCCGCCCACTTTCTACGCGAGACGGTGGGGCGAGTACGCTACGCTGGCGCCAGAGGACAACTCACGGTGCGGCCTGACAGCGGCTTCTACACCCACGCCATCGTCGCCGTCTGCCGCAAGATGGATGTCCGCTACTCCATCACCGTCCGCCAGCAAGCCCGCCTGCGGAATATCATCGAGGCCATACCCGAGACTGACTGGACGCCGATTCCCTACTGGATGGACGGCGCCGCCGACGTGGCGGAGACCACCTACGTCCCCTTCCAGGATGAGCCCGACGCCGCACCGGTGCGGCTCATCGTCCGGCGGGTGCAGCCCACGCCCGGCTCCCAGCTGGCCCTCTTCGCCAGCTACCGCTATCACGGCTTCATCACCGACCGAGACGGGGACACCCTGGAACTGGAGGCCGACCATCGGCGCCACGCCGAGATCGAGAACGCCATCCGAGACCTCAAGTACGGCGTCGGGCTCAACCATCTCCCCTCAGGCCGCTTCGCCGCCAACGGCGCCTGGCTGGCGGTGCAGGTGATGGCGCATAACCTGGCCCGCTGGACCGCGCGCATCGGTCTGGGTGAGCAACTGGTAACCACCAAGACCCTCCGACGACGCTTCTTCTCTCTCGCCGGACGGCTCACCCGCTCGGCGCGCCGCCTCACTTTGCATCTTCCCCAGCGCTGGCCCTGGGAAAACCAGTTCAGTCGCGCCTTGGCTCGATTGCGAGCCCTTCCACTCCCAGCCTGACGGCACCGCTGGTGTCAACGCCGACGGAGATCTGACCCACTCACCAGACTACCCGACCGCCTCGCAGACTTGCGCCAGGCTGGTCCCCGAGCGTCTCTTGCTACACACTACCCTGACAATTTCGCCCAGCATCGCCACCGCGGGCCGCCATCATCGTGTCTGTGTGGCTATCTCACGCCGCCCTCATCCCCATCTATTGGAATCGGGCTTGCCCCGTTCGCCTTCCCTTGCCCATCATCCCTGGTGTCAACGCCACGGCCCATCGCTTCGGTGGATTCGGGCTTAGAGTGGAGGTAACACTGGGTCGCCTTCAACCACCAGATGGAAATACGGCAGGAGTTCAGCTCCATCAATGAGTTCGACCCAGGCTTCCTGAAAGCCAAGGGAGGCACCCTGATATGCGAAGTATTGAAACCGCGCACTCGACATGATCGAGGCACACAAGGACACCTACTGAGCCAACGGCGTGGGCTACTACCGGCCCTGGATGTTCATCCTCGGCGACGGCATGACAGCCGACTCCCAGGACCTGCCGGCGGTAGCCGGCAGGTCAGGAACATCGGAGTCGCCAAGGGCGTGACCACCTTCGCAATCCTCAGCGGTGAGGCACGTTACGACGGCGCCAAGCAACAGATGCAGCAGTTGACTGACCGCACCCTGTCCATGCAAGAAGCATCCTACGACGTGCTCTTGGAATGGATGGCCAACTCGACAGTCGCCATGTCCAATTCCAACACCGGCGAACGCGTCAAAATGGAGGACCCAACCGCATGGCTGGAAGTGGAAACCTAAACCCAATCATCAATTGGTTCGTCGTCGCCAGCCAGCGTGGCGGGCACCAAGCACATCAAACGAAACGCTCCAAACCAGGACGCGCCCTCTACTACCTGACACTACCCGGAACCGACCAACTGGTGGGGGTCGTCGTCTGCGACGGCGCAAGCAGCGCAGAAGAAGGCAGAGCAGGCGCCCAGACTGCCGCCTCTGCCGCCCTGGAATGGGCCTGGTGGAACAATGGAAAAAAGCCAGGCCAAGACCTCACCAGCCTCCTCATTTGGACAGTCGAAGCTGCTCGGGAAACCGTCGTACATGTCGCCAAAAAGTCCAGCATTCCACTGCGTGAATACGCCGCAACGCTCACCATATTTGCCCAAGTAGACGGCCTCGCCGCGACCGCGCAGATCGGCGACGGGCTTGCGTGGTCGGCACCGACGCAGGCTGGATGCTGACGAGCGAACCACAGCGCGGCGAGCACGCCAACGAGACATCGTTCATCACCCAGGAGACGCCATCTACCATAGGTGCGTAAGCGCCGAGATCATCGGAGTACAGCGCGTCATGATCTGCACCGAGGGCATGATGTGCCTCACGCTCAAGCAACCCGGCAACGTGCCTGACGCGCCGTACTTCGACGGCACTTTGTCCTGGCTGGAGAGCAACCACAGCCAGGACAAAGCGTCGGGCAGATGCAGAAACTGCCGCTCGGCAACCAGGTGCGACTACTCACCGACGACGACGTCACCATGTTCCAAGCAACTCTTTTGCACACAGCGACGGAGACCGAACACCAACCACAAAAAGACCGTTCCCATCACGGAAAGGAGGCTGAATATTCAACAGCGTCAACGGCATGAAGCCCACCATATTCCGGACGGACCGAAGGTACTGCTCGGCGTCGTAATCGCCCAAGGCGGCGAGGGTTCAGTCCACGAAGTCTTGGGCAACCAAGACATAGTCGCCAAGGTGTACCACCAGGGAAAGCGTCCACCCGACATCGAAGAGAAACTCAGACAGATGGTAAGCCGTCCACCAGGCGGCAGAGCGCCCAGCGCAGTCGCCTGGCCACTGGCACGGCTGATCGCAGACCGAGACGGCCAGACACACGGCTACCTGATGGAAAGGGCCAAGCCAGGCGCCATCCCCGCCGCCGTGTTCACCTCCAGGAAACTGGGAAAGCAGCACCGGGAAATCAGCCTGGAAAGCCGACGAGAAATCCAAGTACTGATGGCCGAGATAGTCGTCAAGTACGCCGACACAATGCAGGAACTGCACGACTACGAATACGCCGTCGGCGACGCCAACAACAAGAAACTGCTGGCCTGGCCCGACGGACGAATCCTGGCGTTGGATGCCGACTCATTCCAGATGCCGGCACCCGTCGGCGGCGTGTTCCGTTGCCGGATTGGCAGGCCCGAGTACCAGCCACCCGAGATCCTGAAAACTATGTCCGCACCCTGCAGGATCATCGGATGCGCCGAGGGGCCGACCGGCCACCAGGCCGGATACGGATGCTTCGACCGGCCACCGGAACACGACCGATTTTCGCTGGGTGTCCTGGCCTACCAAGCGCGCTGCGAAGGACGCCATCCCTACTCGGGACGACTCACCTCAAGCGTCCAACCGGCGCAGAAATCGCCGGACCGGACCGGCTGGGATACTTTCCGTTCCACAGCCACGGCAAGCAGTACGTCCAATCCTCCTGGGAACAGAAACTGGAGTGGGAAGCCCTCACGCCCCAGCTCCAGGATTACTTCCGCAAAACGTTCGAGCACAGGTAGCGCGTGAGCTACTGAAAGGCCGGAACACGACTGGTTCCTCAGGTCACAATCACAACGCCGCCAAAGCATAACCATAGTGGGCGCAGCAGCGTCGGAAGCAACAGGATGAACCAGAGAAACAGTGCCGGAGCGCTGCTGAAATCCCCATCCAGAAGCGTGGAAACAATGATGGATCCCGTGTCTGAGGACGAAGCGCCAAGACGTGCGCGGAGACCTAAACTGATACCAAGGTGGGATCTACATTTGTAGGGCGACGAGGGTCGGCATGGGCCTTCCCCAGCAGTCCTTCGGCGCGGGTTTGGAGCACGGTCCGGCAGCGCTGTTTGACCTCTGGTTGCCGGCCAGCCAGTTGGGTAAAGAAATTATTCACTTTCTCCTGCACTGCGGACTTGGCGCCCAGGCACAGGTTGGCGGTCACCTCCTGGCGCACCCAGTTCCAGATCGCCTCATCCGCATTGAAGTCTGGGCTGTAGCCCGGCAGGTTCACCAGGCGCAGGCGCAATCCAGGAGTCGCCAGGTAGGCCCGCAGGGCATCGCCGCGATGCGCCGGGGAATTATCCCCAATCACCGTCAGCGGTCCCGCGTGCTGCTCCCGCAGTTGCCGCAGGAAAGCGGCGGAGGTTGCAGAGTTGCTGTTGCCCGCCAGTTCCATCCATTCCACCTCGCCGGTTTCCAGGCACACCGCCGAATAATAGCTGGCCTTTTCGCCCCAGCGCGGGCTGGTCGAGTCCACCAGGGCTGGCGCTCCTTTGAGCACCCATTTGCCCCTCAGGTCAGCATCCGCCCGGAAGTGGGCCTCGTCGACGCAGAAAACCTGGGCTCCCACCTGCTGCGCCTCGTCCACCAGGGCGGCATACTCCGCCACGAAGGTCTCCCGCTGGGCTGCGTCGGCTTTGAGCAGACGCTTCTGGGGCCGTTTCAGCACAAATCCCAAGCGGTGCAGGTAATTCAGGCAACTGCTGCGGCTCAGGGAGACCTCGAAACGTTCCTGCACAAATCTGCGCACCACCTTCCTCCTGAGCCTGCCGAAGGGTCCAATTGGCCAAGTCGAGGCCAATTTTGCTGGAAACTCCTGCACCACTGCCTTCAGTTCGGTCTGCTGCACTCCGTCGATCGCGGGGGGGAACCACCCGACTGCTCGCAGGCCATCGCCACCGGACCGCCCTCGCCGAAGACGGCAACCCACCGGCCAATGGTATGGGCATCCCGTCCCAGCGCCTCGGCCACCGCCACCGCAGTCCAGCCTTGGACCAAAAGCCATCGGGCATGCCACCGTTCCCGCTCCCGGGGTGTCGGCGCCCAGTACATTCGCCGCCGCAGATCACCAGCATCCAGTTGCCATTGTTCCAGAAACCCCGGCATCTCTCTCATACCCAACACCAACACCACTCTGCTTTCTTTCCAGACTATCCCATCTGCTCCCCAGTTTTACCTAATCCCCATGTAGGTTTCACCTTGGCTTTAGTTTAGGTTGTCGAGGTTGCCCAGTTCCGGCGGTATCGACCCGCTCAACTGGTTGCCGTTGAGCCACAGCGTTTCCAGGTTGTCGAGGTTGCCCAGTTCCGGCGGTATCGACCCGCTCAACTCGTTGCCGTAGAGCGACAGCGTTCCCAGGTTGGCGAGGTTGCCCAGTTCCGACGGTATTGACCCGCTCAATTGGTTGTTGCTGAGCGACAGCGTTCGCAAGTTGGCGAGGTTGCCCAGTTCCGACGGTATTGACCCGTTCAACTGGTTGCCGTCGAGCCACAGCCCAGTAACGCGCCCGTCGCCGTCAGTGGATACGCGTGCCCATTCCCCAATTGGCCGGTCACTTAGCCAGTTCCTGTTGTTCGCCCAGTACGGTCCATCCGTGGCGTTGTATAGCGCCACCAACGCGGCTTTGTCCGTGCTGGCATCAAATTCAGACGCCACCTGGCACAGCGACAGCCATCCCGTAACGGTAGCCTGCTCATTGGCCGTCATCGTCAGGTCATATTCGTCCTTGACTGCATCATGCTGGGTAGCGTAGTCGCATTTTTCGTCATCGGTGTCGATGATGCTCTTTACAATACCAGTCAATTGGTCCGGGGTCCGGCTTCCCTTACTGGAGTTGAATGACCGGGTCGTGGGGTTCAGGTTATCCGGGTCGGTCGCAAAATCATTCTTTATTTCCGACGACCAGTCGCAGCCCCCGGAGATATGAGCGTCCTGCAAAGCGACGTGGTGGTCCAGGGTGATGTCGGTTGATGCCACGTTGTCTGGCGGTAGAGTCCAAGTTGGCGTCGCGTCATCCGGCGCTCCAGGGTATTCTCCCCACTCGTTGCGATCGTAATCGTCAGCCGAACATTCCGAGTCAACGCCCTGTACGGCGACCGGTTCGTCAACTCCGTACTGTGTTGCCAAGCCGCCTGCGGTTGCCTGCGGCGCGACTACGATGCCCAGGTAGTCTGCACCCCCGGTCAGGCCCGTAACGGTGCCGGTCCGAGCAGCACCATCAGGCACAATCTCCGTTTCGTAGTCCAAAGTCTCCAGGTGATAGACGACAATTAGTCCTGCCGGTAGCGACGACTATTTTTGCCGGTCGAGATGGGGTAATCATTCGGTACGGAGGTACCGTTGATTACAGACCGACAAACCAGGCTATTGAGGCAGAAACGTATGGAAGGCAAGACACAGGAAACGGCAGCGGCCAAGGCTGGGATGAGTGTGCGTTCAGCGCGCAAGTGGCAGAGTGGGCCATTGCCGTCGGCGACGAAACCGGAGCATCGGTGGCGCACCCGGCCCGATCCCTTCGACGGGGTGTGGGAGGATGAGATTGAGCCGCTGCTGCGGAATGATCCGACGGGCAAGCTGTAGGCAACGACAATTATCGACTGCCCTTCGACAAGCTCAGGAGGCCGAGCAGCATCCCGGGCGGTTCAGCGCATCCCAGCTGCGGACGCTGCAACGACGATTGCAGGCCCTTCGACAGGCTCAGGAGGCGGGCGCTGCATGGTCCGGATCAGGAGGTGTACTTCCCCCAGGTGCATCCGCCGGGACGGGAGGCCCAGTTCGACTTCACCCACTGCGGGGAACTCAAGGTGACCATCGCCGGCCAGCCCTACCCCCACCTGCTGTTCCAGCTGATACTCAGCCACTCGGGATGGCGCTACGCCGAGGTCGCCGCCGGCGAGACCTTCCTGGCGTTGCAGCAGGGATTGCAGAATGCCCTCTGGACTCTGGGCGGCGTTCCAGAGGTGGTGCGCAGCGACAATACCGCGGCTGCCACTCACGAATTGCGCAGCAGCCGCGGCCGCGCTCTTAACGACAATTACGCCGCCCTGCTGGACCACTACGGCCTCCGCTCCACCCGCATCAATCCCGGCCAGAGCCATGAAAACGGCGTCGCCGAGCACGCCCACTACCGCTTGAAGGACGCCATCGACCAGGCCCTCATCCTACGGGGCAGCCGTGATTTTGACACTGTCGACGACTACGCCAGCTTCGTCCGGCAGATGGTGGAGAGACGCAATCGCCTGGTACAGGGGAAGCTGGAGCAGGAGTTGCTTTGCCTACGCTCCCTGCCCCCAGCCCCGGTGCCGGAATACGTCAACTACCAGTCCAAGGTGCGCAAGTGGTGCACCATCCAGGTAGCGGGACATAGCTACAGCGTGCCCTCCCGCCTCATCGGCAAGGAGGTGCAGATCCGTCTGTACGCCGACTGGGCGGAAGTGTACTACAAGGGCCACCTGGTGGAACGGATGGAACGGGTGCGTGGCGAGGGGGAAGCCAACGTCAATTACCGCCACGTCATCGGCTCATTGGTGCGCAAGCCTGGTGCCTTCGCCCGCTACCGCTTCCGGGAGCAGCTGTTTCCCACCATGCACTTCCGGCTGACCTACGACGCGCTCAGGGAATGGCGCGGGGAGCGTGCCGACGTGGAGTACGTGCGGATCCTGCACCTGGCGGCGACCACCATGGAAGCCACGGTGGACAGCGCGCTGTCGTTGCTGCTGGAGGCGGGTGAGTCCTTCGACTACGCGGAGGTGCGGGACCTGGCCGAGCCCAAGGTGCCCGAAGCTCCGGTGCTGGTCTGGTCTGGGAAGCCGGACCTGAAAATCTACGACCGCCTGCTCACGGTCAGCCTGGCGGCGGCGGGGGTGTGCGCATGACGGACACCAGCGTGATGCAGGACCGCATCGGCCAGCTGTGCGGCCAATTCAAGCTGCCCACGGTGGGGGCCCAGTCGGTGGCTCGTTTCACCGCCGCTGGACACGGCGATGCCCTGGCAACTTTCCTGGAGGTACTGGAACAGGAAGCTGAGGATCGCCGCCACCGGCGCATCAACCGGCTGCGCCGGGAGTCCCGGCTGCCCTCGGGCAAGACCTGGGAAACCTTCGAGCACGACCGAGTCCCCCTGGCGCTGCGGCAGCAACTGGACCAACTGGCCCAGGGCAGCTTCGTGGAGCGCGGCATCAACGTGCTGGCCTTCGGGCTGCCCGGCACCGGCAAGACCCACGCCCGGTGCGCCCTGGGCCACCGCCTGGTGGAAGCTGGCCACTCCGTCCTTTTCGCACCGGCCTACCGCCTGGTGCAGGAACTCCTCGCCGCCAAGCGCGACCTGGACCTGCCCCGCCAGCTGCGCAAGCTGGACAACTTCGACTTCCTGCTCCTCGACGACCTGGGCTACCTGCCCCAAGGCGCCGAGGAATCGGAGGTCCTCTTCACCCTCATCGCCGAACGCTACGAGCGCAGATCGTTGGGCATCACGTCAAACCTGGTCTTCTCGGAGTGGGAGCGCATCTTCGCCAACCCCATGGCCACCGCCGCGGCGATTGACCGGGTCGTGCACCACTCCGTCATCCTGGAGTTTGACGTCCCCAGCTACCGGACCAACGCTGCCCAGCAACGCGTCCAGGCCAAGGAGGTGAACCGGCAAAACTGATTGACGCCAACCGGCAAATATAGTTGACGCGGGACACCAGGTGCACCGCGATGAGCAGGAATGAATTGGCGTTGCCGCCCCCATCCCGGGCGAGGGTGCGTTCTCCTGTAGCGTTAGCCCGAATCCACCGACGGGATGTAGCGGTGGCGAGCAGACAGTGTATGCGGGACACGGGAAAGCCGCGGTGAGGCTTGGACCCCAATGAAACGAACTGGGCGAGGGATGTTGCAGCCGCGCGATGGGGATGACGACGGCCAAATGGGGCGGCGGAGGGCGAGATCGTCAGGGCAGACGGTAGCAGGAGGCACTCAGAGCAGGGCCTGGCGCGGGTCGGCGAGGCGTTTGAGTAGCCTGGGGGACGGGTCCACAGACCCCGTGGGCGGCGTCAGGAAGGAAGTGGCAGGGCGCGCAGTCGGGCCAGGGCGCTACTGAACTGGTTTTGCCAGGGCCAGCTGTGGGGCAGGTGCAGGGTGAGGCGGCGCGCCTTGCGGGTGAGCCGTCCGGCGAGAGAGAGGAAGCGTCGTCGGAGGGTCTTGGTGGTCAGCACCGGCTCGCCCAGGCCGATGCGCGTTGTCCAGCGGGCCAGGTTGTGGGCCATGACCTGTACGGCCAGCCAGGCGGCGTTGGCGGGGAAGCGTCCCGAGGGGAGATGATTGAGCCCCACGCCGTACTTCAGGTCGCGGATGGCATTCTCGATCTCGGCGTGGCGGCGATGGTCGGCCTCGAGATCCAGGGTGTCGCCCTCACGGTCGGTGATGAAGGCGTGGTAGCTGTAGTTGGTAAACAGCGCCAGTTGGGACCCGGGCGTAGGCTTGACACGGCGGACGATGAGCCGCACCGGCACAGCGTCGGGCTCCCCCTGGAAAGGAGTGTATTCAGTCTCGGCCACATCGGCGGCGCCCTCCATCCAGTAGGGAATCGGCGTCCAGTCCCCCTCGGGTATGGCCTCGATGAGGTTGCGCAGGCCTTGGTGCTGGCGGACGGTGATGGAGAAACGGACCTTCATCTTTCGGCAGGCGGCGACGCTGGCATGGGTGTAGAAGCCGCTGTCGGCCCGCATGGTGAGTGGTCCGGTGGCTCCGGCATGGCGCACCCGGCCCACCGTCTCCCGCAGGAAGTGGGCGGCGCCTCGGGCCGTGTTGGCGCGGCCCTCACGCAGCCGTGCCATCAGCACGTCGCCGATGCCCGCGGCCACGGCGAGGATCGGGTGATAGCCTCGCTGGCCGGTGTACCCATGGTGGCGAGCTCCCTCCTTGCACAGCCCGTAGGTCTCGCAGAGGGTGGAGTCCAGGTCGATGGTCAACGGACCGTCGCCGGGTCCGGCCCCTGCGGCCCACGCCCGGGCCAGCAACTCCCGGCTCACCCGGTCCAGTTGCCGCGCGTGGCCCCACCGGAAACTCCGCAGGAAGATCCCCAGGGTGGATGGCGCCTTGACCACACACCCCAGCACCCGCGCCGTCCCGCCCGCCCGCAGCGCATCGGCGTCGTCAATGCAGTCGCCGCCCGCCAGCGCCGACGCCACCAGGGTCAGCATCTGGTCGCCAGCGTTGGCTCGTCCGGGCGCATCCCCCAGGTCAACGTGGCAGTCCACCAGTTCACCCAGGCCCAGGTGGTGGGCCAGGGTGACCGGCAGCAGCAGCCCCGCATTGGCCACCAGGCGGTGATCATCAAAGGCAACGTGGATGCGGTCGGGGTGCTCAAGTGGTAGCATCTTCTGGGTGCTCCTCGTTTCGGGTCGGTTTTCTGTTTCAAAAACCATTATCCCCGAACACGGGAGCACTTTCTTACCCCTTCAGTACGCCGACACCGTCATATCTTCGGTGGATTGGGGGTTAAAGACAGCCGTGACGTTCGTTGCAGTGGTAAGCGTTCCCTGGGCGACTGCCGGTGAGGTACCGCTCAGGAAACCAAAAACACCGGCCGCTACCAGCACCAGGAGTGCAGCCAACGGGTTAATGCGTAGTCTATTCGACCAAGCTGGCATCATAGTGAGACAATTCTCCTGTGCGATGCTGCCCGTAGGGTCAAGAACCAACCCCAGACTCTAGGATGTTGGTCCCCAGGTGGGATTCTAGCACTGTGGGGAGCGGATGGCAGACTTCATTAGCAACTCTGCCATTTTGCCGCCGGTCCGCCCCAGCGCTGTGCTTGCGGCGGCGTCTAACTCCGGCCCAGGGCGCGAGAAATGGCAGACTTGTACCTGAACTCTGCCATACCAAGCGAAGGGTCAATGCAGACGAGTTGGCCTGCATTACGTAACAACTGATGTGCGAACGTGGCGTGTTGCTATGCGGGGGGTAGATGGCAATCGCCGTGGCTTCGGATGGGTGGCCAGGTGGTGTAGGGTGGGCGCCTGGAAGACCAGGGACTTGCCGCTGGCGGTGCCGGTGCTGATCACCAGGTTGTGACCCTGGCCGAACAGCTCCAACCCCATGGCCTGGTACAAGTAGAGCTGACCGCCGCCGTCTGGGCCTTTACCGCGGGCCACGCTGGGCTGTCGGCCAGCCAAGCGGGCGTTTCGCCGTGGCGGGCCTCCTGGCCGGGGATGATGATCTCGTCGTGAACGTTCATGATGTCGCGGCAATGCTCAGGTCACCGGGTCCTCTACGCACATGTCCGGCTTCCATGCAATGGCAGGCACGACGTAAACTACCAGACGGTGGCCACCCGATCCGACGCTGCCAGCACCTCGTCCCGGGTCACCACCGGCGCGCCCAGCACATCCGCCTCCGCGGCGATCAGCCGGTCGTGCATCTCTGGAACCTCGGGAAACCGGTCCAGCCTCTCCAGTTGTGCCCGGCCCAACTCGGACAGTTCTATCCCGCTCACCGAGTCCAACGCTTCCAGCAATGCCGAGGGTTCCAGGGGACTGCCCAGTTTCACCGACAAGTAGTAGAACTCGGCCACCACTATGGCGGGAACCACCACCGTGGCGTTGCCGGTCTCCGCCAGCTGGAAGACGGCGCTGGCGGCGATACTGAGGCGCTCCGGGGACCGGAAATACCACCAGAGGGCATGGGTGTCAGCAACGAACCGGCTCCGGCTAACCATCGAGCTCCCCGGTTGGCCCGTCGGGCAACCGCTCCCCGGTCTCCCAGATGCCCTTGATGTCCTGGAAGTCCTGGTAGCCAGCGTCGGGCAGTTGGGAGAGCGCGCCTCGCAGCGTGGATAGGGAGGGTTTGTCGTCGGCGCCGGCATCCACCGCCGTGAGCCGTCCGCACGGACGTCCCCGGCGCGTGATGATCACCTCATCGCCGTGGTCCAGGTTCCGGAGTATCTCACTGAGATGGGCCTTCGCTTCCCTGATGCTATATGTGGTCATATCGTCCGCCATGTGAAGGTCATGTTGATGTGCCATTGTGACTACATTCTACCACGGCATATGCAGCGTCCCGCCGCTTCATGGGGATAACCGGTCTGGAGCGTCTCCCATCAGGCAATGCAGGCTGGCGTCGATCATCCGCCGTGAGGATTCCAATGCCAGAATGACTGGTGGCCGATGGCCGGCACCGGATTCGCCAGTGCCTCCACGTCGGCCAGTAACCAAAGCCAGCGGCCGGGGCTGAAGTCACCCCAGGGGTCGACCCGAGTCCGCCCTAAACCCACGGCGCACCCGTCCTCGCTGGAAAGGTCATGCACTGCGTACCCGGTTTGCAGGTCCACGTAATCCACCCCGGCCATGCCGGCCAGGACGGCGGTGGCCAGCACCGCACCCGCCGGTATGGTCCGATGCCAGTCCTCGCCCAGGCGGGCGCGCATCTGATTTTCGACGGCAACGCCGGACTTCCTGACCACTCGCTTGCCGACGTGAATGGCAATGGTCTGACCCACCAGCCTGGCCGGCGCCGGCCAGGATCTGGTTTCGACCGTCTTGACGCCCAGGGCAATCAGCGATGCCCAGGGTTGGTGCAAGGTGATGGCGTACATCCGGCGGCCGCGCCTCAGAGCACGGTCACTGCCGCGGGTTGACGAAGATGATATCGGAGCCAGTGCCGGCCCTGACCTCCCTGATTACGCCGGCGGCCACGGCAGCTTTGATGACGTGGTGGCGGCAGTAAGTCTGGCCGGCTAACTGGTACAGGCTTTTCACATACTTGGTGTGGGGAGCCCGGGCGGGCGGCTCCAGTTCTTTTCCACAGGCAACGCAGCAGGGCGTGGCTTTCACCTCAGGGTGATTTATGGTTTACCTGCATTGTAGTGAAAACGCCCCCGGACTCGTTCGTCCTTTTCCCCGACCCGGCCGTTGCCATGGCGCAGAACGATATCGATTGGCATGCCATGGAATGGCATGGATACCATAGCATTGGATACCACTCGATTCATTGCCGGAGGCACCCCCGCGGTTGCTGATGCAGTTACGGAATGCCACGTACGCTCCCGTGAGGCGTACGTGCCGGCGATACGACGCCTGTGGCGGTTTTACGGCCGGCGAAGGGGCGGGGAACGGGTCTGAACCGGTCGCTTGCGCACGCCCGTTCGCAGCGCGATAATCACCATTTATCGCGCAGCTTTCACCCTCCAGGATCGCCCCCCAAATCGGCCTATTGTATTGACCACCTGTCGATACTGATGTACTATTAGTCCATCTGTTCCCCGTCGGTCGGACTGAGGCTTAGCCTCATCCCCGGCGGGTGTTTTTTTATTATGCGCACCCTTGTCCAGTTCGACGGCCAGAATCTCTTTCACCTAGCGAAGAACGCTTGGGGTCCGGGCTCGCCGTATCACTATCCAAGCTACGATGTGGTTAAGCTAGTACCGTGTCAATCTGGTTTTGTAGGGTAGATATGCTGGAGCTTACGGCGAGCATCTTGGGTGGTAAACCGCCAGTCTATGGCTGATTTTGCTGCGTTGCGCTCGCGTTCGAGCGCCGCAACCTCTCGCCGCAGCTCCGGCTCATCGCTGATACGGCGGTTCAGACACCCTCTGCTGAAGACGCTCAACTCGATCTCAGCCATGTTCAGCCAGCTGCCATGCGTAGGAGTGTAATGAAACTCGAGGCGTTGGGCGATGCGCCGAGCTTCGCACGGCTCAAATGCTTCGTAGAGCGAGCCGAGCTTGTGGGTGTTGAGGTTGTCCAGTACCAGCCTGACCACCTCGGCATCAGGGTAGGCCTCGTCCACCAGCCACCGCATCTGGTGCGCGAAGTCCACGGCAGTGCGGCGCTCGGTCACCTCCACATGTCTCCATCCACCCTTCGGCTCGCAGATCATGAACAGGTTCCGGATCCCGTTTCGCTGGTACTCGGTGTCATAGCGTGCCACCCGTCCGGGGGCAGCCTCGATGGGCGGACGCACCTCCCCAGTCAATTGCCTGGAGGTCTCGTCGAAACACACTACCGGACGCTCCGGATTGTACTCCGGTTGGTACAGGTCCAGCACGTCCTCCATCCGCGCCACGAACTCCCCGCTCACCTTGGGGATACACCACTCTTTCTTCTGCCAGGGCTTGAGTTCGTTTTTTTGAGTATCTGGCGCACCGTCTCCAGGGAGATGCTCTCGGCAAACTCCAACTCCACCACCTTGTCGGCCAACAACTGGAGTGTCCAGTGCGTGTGCCCTTCGGGCGCGGCGCGGCACGCGAAGGCGATCAGGTGCGCTTCCTGCTTGCCGTCCAGCTTGCGCTCCTGGCCCGGCCGCGGTCGGTCATTGATGGCGCCCTCAAGTCCTTCCTCCACGTACCGCTTCCGCGCTCTGGCGACCGTGGCCGCGTTGACCAACAGCACATCGGCTATCTCACGGTCCCGAAGCCCCTGGTCAGCCTTGAGCAGCGACAGCGCACGCTTCACGGTGCGCACTGACGCCTTGCCTCGCTGGGAAACCTCATTGAGAGTAACTGTTCAGATTTGAGGGGAAGTGAGCAGTTGGCGGCAGGCGGCGAGGGGGTTCAGGCCTCGTGCGCGCCAGGTGCCGAAGATGGATGCCAGCGTCATCTTGCTCTCGGTACCACGTTCCGACCGGGTGCCCCCGCTGATCTTGCGGCTGATAACCACATGGCGCCGGCTGCGCTCGGCGGGGTTGTTGTCCGACGGCACGTCCGGTTCGGCCACGAAGACGAAGAGTTCCTTGATGTGGCGCTCAATGCGCCGGCACAGCCGGCCCCGCAGAGCTAGCGGGTCAGCCAGGAAGGGCTGGCAGATGACCAGCAGCTGCCGCTCCCAGGCCAGTTGAGCGGTGCGCCGTCGTCGTGCCTGAGGATGGGTGAAAGACCTGGCCTCGACATAGAGCTGATGGACTGCCGCGGCCCACTGGGCCAGCGCGGTGTCCTTGGGGTAGAGCGCCACCAGGTCGTGGATGTCCCGCAACAGGTGGGCCCAGCACCGTTGCTTGGGGCCATCGTAATGGTGGTAGGCGGCGTAGAAATCGCTGACCAGTACTCCGGAGAATGACTCGCCCAGCGCCTCGTCCACCACCGCCTTGCCCCGACTCCGCCGCAGGAAGTAGCGCTCGGTGGGGGTGCTGAAAGTCCAGACGTAACCGTTGTTCCCATTCTGACGCCAGCCGGTTTCGTCGGCGTGGACCACTGGGCTGGCGCGGATGCGGTCCAGGATCGCGGCCACCGCTGGTTGGGCCTGTTGCGCGGTCTGGTGAATGGCGCTCACAATGGCCCCCACGCTGAGGCGCAGCTGATGGACGGTGCACGGATACCACTGGATGCTGCGGATCGGCAGGCGCCCTTCTTCCCGCAACGTGGCGATGCGGCTGAGCACGTTGACGCCCAGGCGTTGGCGCCCCAGTGCCACGCCGTCCAGTTGTGCTGGGGGTATGCAGCGGCGTCGACACGCTGGGCAGGTCCTGGCGATGCAGACATGCTCGGTGACTGGCACCGGAACCACCGGCAACTCGATGACTTCCCGGGTGCGCTGGACCCAGCCGCCAGTCAGGTGCGTCCCGCAATCGGGACAGCTCTCCACCACGTGCTCCCCCGATGGGTCGGTGTCATGCGCCGGCGGGCGAAGCCGTGGCGTCGCTGCTTGCTGGGCTGCTGCTGCGCTGGCGGCGGGCGGCCCGAACTGGACTTGAGGCCGGGCATTCGGGGCGGGCCGCCCGGTTTCGCCTGGCCTTCCAGTTCGGCAACCCGCCGCTCCAGCCGTACAATCACCCGCTGCTGTTCCAGAACGGTGGCCTGTAGTTGGGCGATGATGGCGATGAGAACATCGCGACTGGCGGTGGTCAGGTCACTCTCAGTATCCACTCCCTCTATATGACATAACCACCGCCACCCGTGCCAGCGTCTGGCAGCCCGCCTTCGGCCAATTTACTTCACCAAGTCTTGTATGTTGAATGAGGACTTCACAGAGGTGGAGTGGGTGCGGCAGACCGATCAAGTCTTGGTCATCAAAGACCGTTGTTCAGCGAGGGTCGCCGCACCCGTCCCCAAAGAGCCCGAACAGTTGCCTGGGCCGAATCGAGCCCGCATCGTGCAAGAACGGGCCAGTACTCCACTGGGACTTCATAGGAGGCAATCATGGGGCAAGAAGGAATCTACGTAGGCATTGACGTCGCAAAGGCCAAGGTGGACGTTGCCGTCCGGCCCACGGGCGAGAGATGGGAGGTTCCCCGCGACGAAGCAGGAATCCCGCAGTTGGTTTCCGAGATGAAGACCCTCGGACCGTCATTGGTGCTGCTGGAGGCTCCGGGCGGCCTGGAACTACCGCTGGTGGCTGCTCTGGCCGCCGAGGCACTGCCGGTGGTCGTCGTCAACCCGCGCCAGGTGCGGGACTTCGCCAGGGCTACTGGGAAGTTGGCCAAGACCGACGCCCTGGACGCCGCCGTGCTGGCCCACTTTGCTGAGGCGATCCAGCCCCCCGTGCGTCCTCTGCGCGACGCCGAAACCCAGGAGCTCAACTCCCTCACTGCCCGGAGGCAGCAGGTGATGACGATGCTGGTCTCGGAGAAGAACCGCCTCGGCGCCGCCACCAGCGCCGTCCGTCCCCGCATTGCGGCCCACATCACCTGGTTGGAGCAGGATCTAAACGACCTTGACCAAGGCCTGCGACCGATGCTCCGGCAGAGTCCGGTGTGGCGGGAGAAGGACGACCTCCTGCGCACCGTTCCCGGCGTGGGTGAGCAACTCTCCCTCACGCTGCTGGCCAACCTGCCCGAGTTGGGCACCCTTGACCGTCGTCAGATCGCCGCACTGGTGGGCGTGGCTCCCTTCAACCGCGACCGCGGCGCCATGCGGGGCAAACGGCACGTCTGGGGCGGACGCTCCCGGGTCCGAGCTGTCTTGTACATGGGGACGCTGGCTGCCACTCGCTTCAATCCCGTCATCCGGGACTTCTACCAGCGGCTGCTGGCCGCCGGTAAGCCGAAGAAGCTGGCTCTGGTCGCTTGCATGCGCAAGCTGCTCGTCATCCTCAACGCCATGCTCAAGCAGCGCTCATCCTGGAGGGACATCACTCCGGCAATCGTCGTTACTTCCTCTTGACATCAAACACAGTTGCTGAACAGTTACCTCGCCTTCGGCCAATTCACCTCACCAAGTCTGAACTGTTACCATTGAGACGGGAGCGTTCGGCCTCGGTCAACTCTACTTTATACTTGATGGCAGCCATGGCTGGGCACTTCCTCACACAAAGATCATGCCCCAGTATGGCTGCTTTCTTATATTCTTACAAATCTACCTGGCAACGGTACTAGCGCAGGCCCTGGTCTCCATGAAGACCGGGCGAACCATTGAAGAGACCCGTTTCTATACTGGCATACCGAACCGCGCTTCCAGACCAACCTTGAATACCTTCTGGAAGAACAAGCTCAAGCACCTCGAAAGCCAAGGGGTGCAAGTCTACCGTGGTAGGGTGAACTCTGGCGACCAGGAGAAGGGTGTAGACGTCAGCATCGCCTTGGACTTGATCCGGGCCACCTATGAACAGCGATTTGACGTGGCAATCATCGTAAGCCCCAATCCACCGAAAAGATGAGTGTCGCGGTGTGCTGAAGGGGTAAGAAAGTGCTCCTGTGCATCTGGGATAATGGCTTTTGAAACAGGAAACCGTCCCCAGGCCAGGAGCACCCAAAAGATGCTAGCAGATGACCACCCCGACCGCATCCAAATCGCCTTTGACGACCACCGCCTGGTGGCCAATGCTGGGCTGATCCTGCCAGCCACGCTGGGCCGGCATCTGGGCCGGCCCGAACTGGTTGACCGGCACCTGGACCTGGGTCGCGCCCCAGGCCGAGCCAACACCGGCGACAAGGTGATGACGCTGGTGGCGTCTGCTCTGGCCGGAGGAGACTGCATTGACGACGCCGACGTGCTGCGCACCGGCGGAACGGCTAGCGCCATCGGCTGCGTAGTCAAGGCGCCATCCACCCTGGGGACCTTCCTGCGCAGTTTCCGGTGGGGCCACGTCCGCCAACTGGATCGGGTCAGCCGGGAGCTGCTGGCCCGGGCCTGGTCGGCTGGGGCCGGACCCGGCGACGGGCCGTTGACCATCGACCTGGACTCCACCATCTGCGAGACATACGGTCTGGCCAAGGAGGGGGCGCGCGACCACGGCTACACCGGCCAGCGAGGCTATCACCCGCTGCTGGCCATTGCCGCCGGCACCGGCGACGTGCTGATGGCTCGGCTGCGCAAGGGCCGCGCCAACACCGTTCGGGGCGCCGCCCACTTTCTACGCGAGACGGTGGGGCGGGTACGCTACGCTGGCGCCAGAGGACAACTCACGGTGCGGGCTGACAGCGGCTTCTACACCCACGCCATCGTCGCCGTCTGCCGCAAGATGGATGTCCGCTACTCCATCACCGTCCACCAGCAAGCCCGCCTGCGGAATATCATCGAGGCCATACCCGAGATTGACTGGACGCCGATTCCCTACTGGATGGACGGCGCCGCCGACGTGGCGGAGACCACCTACGTCCCCTTCCAGGATGAGCCCGACGCCGCACCGGTGCGGCTCAGCGTCCGGCGGGTGCAGCCCACGCCCGGCTCCCAGCTGGCCCTCTTCGCCAGCTACCGCTATCACGGCTTCATCACCGACCGAGACGGGGACACCCTGGAACTGGAGGCCGACCATCGGCGCCACGCCGAGATCGAGAACGCCATCCGAGACCTCAAGTACGGCGTCGGGCTCAACCATCTCCCCTCAGGCCGCTTCGCCGCCAACGGCGCCTGGCTGGCGGTGCAGGTGATGGCGCATAACCTGGCCCGCTGGACCGCGCGCATCGGTCTGGGTGAGCAACTGGTAACCACCAAGACCCTCCGACGACGCTTCTTCTCCCTCGCCGGACGGCTCACCCGCTCGGCGCGCCGCCTCACTTTGCATCTGCCCCAGCGCTGGCCCTGGGAAAACCAGTTCAGTCGCGCCTTGGCTCGATTGCGAGCCCTTCCACTCCCAGCCTGACGGCACCGCTGGTGTCAACGCCGACGGAGATCTGACCCACTCACCAGACTACCCGACCGCCTCGCAGACTTGCGCCAGGCTGGTCCCCGAGCGTCTCTTGCTGCACACTACCCTGACAATTTCGCCCAGCATCGCCACCGCGGGCCGCCATCATCGTGTCTGTGTGGCTATCTCACGCCGCCCTCATCCCCATCTATTGGAATCGGGCTTGCCCCGTTCGCCTTCCCTTGCCCATCATCCCTGGTGTCAACGCCACGGCCCATCGCTTCGGTGGATTCGGGGTTAGCCAAGACTCGGATTTTGGTCCGGCGGTTCGCTTGGCAAAACAAATCGCCAGCGAACAAGGCCGTACGCTGGAATTTGAATCCGCCTTCCCATTCGAACTTGGCCTAGTTTCTAAGCCCGAATCCACCGAAGCGATGTACGCTGGAGTTGACACCAGGGTTGATGGGCAAGGGAGGGCGAACAGGCCAAGCCAGGTTCCAATAGATGGGGATGAGGGCGGTGTGAAGTAGGCACCCAGACACGATGATGGCGGCCCGCAGTGGCCATGGCGGGCGTAATTCGAGATGCAGTGGGCAAGGAGTGCCCTTCGCGGGCTGGGTTGGCGCGAGTTGGCGGGAACGGTCAGATGGCCGGATAGCGGGTCAGTGGCAGACGGCCGCCGTCAGGCTGGGAGTGGAATTGCTCGCAATCGAGCCAAGGCGCGACTGAACTGGTTTTTCCAGGGCCAGCGCTGGGGAAGATGCAAAGTGAGGCGGCGCGCCGAGCGGGTGAGCCGTCCGGCGAGGGAGAAGAAGCGTCGTCGGAGGGTCTTGGTGGTTGCCAGTTGCTCACCCAGACCGATGCGCGCGGTCCAGCGGGCCAGGTTATGCGCCATCACCTGCACCGCCAGCCAGGCGCCGTTGGCGGCGAAGCGGCCTGAAGGGAGATGGTTGAGCCCGACGCCGTACTTGAGGTCTCGGATGGCGTTCTCGATCTCGGCGTGGCGCCGATGGTCGGCCTCCAGTTCCAGGGTGTCCCCGTCTCGGTCGGTGATGAAGCCGTGATAGCGGTAGCTGGCGAAGAGGGCCAGCTGGGAGCCGGGCGTGGGCTGCACCCGCCGGACGATGAGCCGCACCGGTGCGGCGTCGGGCTCATCCTGGAAGGGGGCGTAGGTGGTCTCCGCCACGTCGGCGGCGCCGTCCATCCAGTAGGGAATCGGCGTCCAGTCAGTCTCGGGTATGGCCTCGATGATATTCCGCAGGCGGGCTTGCTGGCGGACGGTGATGGAGTAGCGGACATCCATCTTGCGGCAGACGGCGACGATGGCGTGGGTGTAGAAGCCGCTGTCAGCCCGCACCGTGAGTTGTCCTCTGGCCCCGCCGTAGCGTACCCGCCCCACCGTCTCGCGTAGAAAGTGGGCGGCGCCCCGAACGGTGTTGGCGCGGCCCTTGCGCAGCCGAGCCATCAGCACGTCGCCGGTGCCGGCGGCAATGGCCAGCAGCGGGTGATAGCCTCGCTGGCCGGTGTAGCCGTGGTCGCGCGCCCCCTCCTTGGCCAGACCGTATGTCTCGCAGATGGTGGAGTCCAGGTCGATGGTCAACGGCCCGTCGCCGGGTCCGGCCCCAGCCGACCAGGCCCGGGCCAGCAGCTCCCGGCTGACCCGATCCAGTTGGCGGACGTGGCCCCACCGGAAACTGCGCAGGAAGGTCCCCAGGGTGGATGGCGCCTTGACTACGCAGCCGATGGCGCTAGCCGTCCCGCCGGTGCGCAGCACGTCGGCGTCGTCAATGCAGTCTCCTCCGGCCAGAGCAGACGCCACCAGCGTCATCACCTTGTCGCCGGTGTTGGCTCGGCCTGGGGCGCGACCCAGGTCCAGGTGCCGGTCAACCAGTTCGGGCCGGCCCAGATGCCGGCCCAGCGTGGCTGGCAGGATCAGCCCAGCATTGGCCACCAGGCGGTGGTCGTCAAAGGCGATTTGGATGCGGTCGGGGTGGTCATCTGCTAGCATCTTTTGGGTGCTCCTGGCCTGGGGACGGTTTCCTGTTTCAAAAGCCATTATCCCAGATGCACAGGAGCACTTTCTTACCCCTTCAGCACACCGCGACACTCATCTTTTCGGTGGATTGGGGCTAAGAGAGGGGTACCGGGCACCACATGGGTACACATCGACCAGACCACCTACGATGCCTGTCATGATCCAACAGACTACCGCTGACCACAGGGATAATCTTTGTCGGGCGACTGTCGCCTATGCTCACAGTCTAGGGATCACTACTGAACCACCAGAGGTGAGGAGCTCGCGACTGAGGGTATGGCACCGAATCCGGTACAGTAATCGCCGTCACTCTAAAACCTCAAGCCGCTTGAACACATCGATCGGCCTTGACTCCATCGGCAACACCAATCGGCCGTCATCATCAGAATCTTCGTTCCGCAAGATCTCTTCCCGGTGTATGGCAAGTGACAGGTACACCAAAGCTTCGCGCGCCATTTTCAAAAGGCGTAAAGCCTTGTCTTGAAGTTCGTCGATCGTAATCCACCGGTGTGCTTCGGTAGAATTTACTTGCGGACAGAGTTGTAGGCTCAAAAAACGATGCTCGATCTGATTACGTAGTCGGTCAAGGTCATCCGCATCCGGTTCTGAGACCTCGCCGAGATCTGGATCGAATAAATCCTTTGACAGAAAATACAGGCCTCTAAGGGGCCAATTGGGACGATCTTTGAGTATCGACCGAAGGCTGACGCTAGAGCCTATCGGTTTTTCGACCCAGATTTTCCGAAAGTTAATCTCGCGCGGCTTCAGGCCGACTTGAAAGTAGTCGTTCAAAAATAGCCCGATTTTGTCGAAAATCGAGTAAGCAGATCGAAACGCTGACCGTAGATCTTCAGTGCAGTGTCCCAAGACTTGGTATCCATCCCCATTCAGCATCAGAACATCGCGCATCACGAAGTCCGGATCATCTTGGTGGACCGCTCGAAAAAGCCGGTAACGCGCGCTGACGTACTCTTGCTTCAACAGGTTGAAGTACGACGGAAATCGTGCTGGTTCGTCGATCCTATAAGTGTGGTTCGGGAGGTGTAGCACGTCCCTCGCGGCCACACTATCTGTGTAAGCTTCATTGAGCGGGTTTAGAAACAAGCGCTCACGCAAGCACCAACGTCGATACGAACGCTCTTCATCGGTGGTGCCCAATGACCATTGGTTCGTATCAAACTGTTCGTCGTATTCGACCTCGGTCAGGAACCTAGCGACACTCTCGCGCTCCTCGATTAGGTTAGGAGCAATCGAGGCACGGTCGCCACTCTCCCAGACTGCGCATTCATCGAGCGCCGCATCAAATGAAGACCGTGCGGCCGCTAACAACATGACCCTATGACCTGAGTCATAAAGCGTACTTGCAAAAAACGCCATTCCTTTCGCCCGGTTGGCGAAGGCTTTGGCAAAATCAGGTTGGACCTCCAGCGCTTTCAACCATTGCTCATTAGCAGCGACCGGACGACCCAGCGAATTCAAACGATTCGCGAGATTAGTCCGGATTTGGCAGGCGACGACTGGGTCTATCGACCCAAAAGCCGGTTCGTTGATGGCCCGTCGTAGGCAGAGGAGATTTTTTACACCGTCGGATTGTTCCCAGTCCCAAACGTCAGTGGCTCCATCCTGTTTGAGCGAGACAAGGCCATAGTACGTGTTGGACTGGTAGTAAAGAAGGACAACCCGGTCAGTGCCTTCGGCGGTATCCAATCGGCTTTCACATTCATCGTCAAGTTGATGTAACGATCTTTCATCGCCTTCATCTGACGCAGCGTCAATCGCGTGAGCTAGATCATCAAGAGAACGCATGGGTCAACACCTCCAGTTATGAGGCCAGCTTGACCGATATCCACCCGGCACCAACTGTCCGAAATCTACCGGGACCATCGCGCCTCCATGTCCCTTATTCCCAGTTCCGCTGCCCTAGCTTCTTCCCTCGGTGGATCCGGGTTTAGCCAGTTCGCGGATTTCCGCGCCGTTATGTGAAATTACGGACACCTAATACCGTTCTTGCAGTAACTGAAAGATACCGGTCTTCGAAAGCCCGTCCCTGTTTGAAAATGAAGGGCAGGAAATCCAGACGGGCGTCATATTTCGGCCCATCTTTCTCCGACATATAGCCACGTTCTTCGCCGTACAGATCTAACCAGTCGAGTAGCGGGGCACGCATCATCCAGTTTAGGGTGCGGCCTGCGCTCAGCCACTGCTGCCAATCGTCATGGGACTCAGGAACGACAATTGCTGTGCCATCATCTCTATGCGTCAGTGCTTCTATGCTCATGCTGGTTCCTCTAGTCATGTTTCGTGTGAAGCTGCCGCATCCTCATTGCCAAGATCAGGGTCCAGCGGCATGTATCAATAGTCGTCATTCGGACCGCGCCCACCGAGCCAGGGCCTTCCCAGGAGCGGTGATCTCTTGCAATGAGGTGTAGTAGTAATCCAGCCAACCCTCCTGGGGCATACCGGTGAACAGCATCAAATTCAGCGGGTACTCCTCGCTGTCGGTAGCGCGGCGGAAGTCGTCGCGGAACAGAAACGTGGGCTTGCCGAGGGCGATGGCCATACCCAGTTCCACCATCACCCCATCGTCGGGCGGAACGCCGTTGACCACGGCAAAGGTGGCATCTGAGTTGACCACGTCGGCGAAGTCCTTTTGGCCAATCCGATAAGCCCAGCCCGCCTCCGCGAAATTCTCCTGGTTGTTGCGAGCGAAGGGTTCCCAGACCTCAAGCCCCAGGCTTTCCAGTGCCGTAACTATCGGCGGCAACAGGGTCGCCTTCTGCTGCTGGGAAAAACCGTAGGGATTGGCCAGGTAAATCGTCTTCGCCATCTTCGCTTCCTCTTATTACGGCAAGCCGGAGTATAAACCAACAATGCCGGGCAGACACCGAGCAATTGCCATCAGTTGCGCGCCAAGGGTCTTTGTAATCGGGGATCGCGTCCAATCTAACCCCCATCGTCAGCAATGGACCGGTACTGTGGCAGGCAGGGCTAATTGTCGTTAATCAGCGGCATGGTAAGAGCGGATCATGCTCACCAGGCACCCGTGGCCAATGTAAACGGCGGCGGTAAAGTGGCTACGTGGGCCGGTCGATCGTCGGGTTACGGCGTCGGAAAACTGTACCGTCCGCCGTCTTCTATAAGGTTGATTATCAGCCTTTGGAAGGTGCGATGGATGTATCCAGTCAGCCTGTCCCAGAAGAGGCTTCAGGGATGAGGGCAGTAGCGTAACAAACGAAGGTTCGCTTGAATGTGCTGTCGACCGATGAGTTGATTGCGGAGGACGTCCGGCCTGCCGAGGGTGCGGTTCAGGAATCCGTTTGAGGTTGCTGGTTGCCCGGCAGGAAATTGAAGCGGCGGGAGCGCCACGCCAACCAGAGGGTTCTCAGGTTGAAGGCCGTGGCCAGCGCGGTCCATTCCGCCGCCACGTTGGCCAAGCTGCGCAGCAGGAACCTCCGTACTCCCATCTGTTCCTTGATTATTCCGAAGACGGTAGTGTCCCGTCAAGTAGTGTAAAAGCGCGTCATCCCTTTTGATGTTGATCAGGCCGCTGCGTCCAGCATATTGGGCGTCGGCAGTGCCTCGTTGCCGGCGGCGTTGGGAATGGTGAGGTAGCGGCGGGCTTCGGCCCATTCGTCGTGTTGCTCGGCCAGCACCGCGCCCACCAGGCGCCGCGCCGATAGCCGGTTGGGGAAAATGCCCACCACGTCAGTGCGGCGACGGATCTCCCGGTTCAGCCGTTCTTGCGGGTTGTTGGACCACAGCTTCTGCCAGTGGGCCACTGGGAAGGCCGTGAAGGCCAGGATGTCCGGCGCGGCATCCGCCAGCAGTTCGGCCACCTGGGCAAAGGGCTCCCGGAGTTGTTCCACCACTGGTCCAATTGGCCGTGGACCTCGGCGGGAGACAGTTGCTGGTAGATGGTGCGCACCATGGTGGCCACGCCAGGTTGGGCACGCTTGGGCACTCGGGTGAGCAGGTTGGCCATGAAGTGGGTGCGGCAGCGCTGCCAGCTGGCCCCAGTGAACACCGCGGCGATGGCGTTCTTCAGCCCTTGGTGAGCATCGGAGGTTACCAGCTCCACCCCGCTGAGGCCCCGAGCGGTCAGCGACCGCAGGAAGGCCAGCCAGAAGGCGCCGTCCTCGCTGGTCCCCACGTCCATACCCAGGATCTCACGCTGCCCTTCGGCATTGACCCCCGTCGCCACCACCACGCAGACGTTGACGATGCGACCGCCCTCCCGAACCTTCTGGGTCAGGCCGTCCAGCCACACGTAGGGGTAGGGACCATCGTCCAGGGGCCGACCCAGGAAACTCTCCACCACTTCGTCCAGTTGCTCGCAGATGCGCGACACCTGGCTGCTGGAGATGCCGTCGCAACCCAGGGCCTTGATCAGATCGTCCACCCGCCGAGTGGACACGCCTTCTACATAGGCTTGCTGGATGACGGCCAGCAGGGCTTTCTCGCTGCGCCGCCGCGGTTCCAGCAAGCTGGGGAAGTAGCTGCCTTCCCGCAGCTTGGGAATATGCAACTCCATGGTGCCGACCCGGGTGTCCCAGGTGCGGTTGCGATACCCATTGCGGTAGGTGACCCGCTCCGGGCTGCGTTCGCCGTGCTGGGCGCCGATCTGGGCGGAAACCTCGGCGTCCATGATGCCGTCCACCAGGACCCGCAGTGCTTCCCGCAGCAAGTCCACGTCTCCGTCCATACCACGCTTGCGTAATAATTCCAAAAGATCCATTCTTTGCTTGACCACCGTCGTTCTCCTTGGTTGGGTTTGGCATTTCCGATCAAGGATGACGCGGTGGTCAGCGTTTTGCCAACCGCCTAACTCTTACACCACTTCCTGGGACTCTACTCCGAAGACCGGCTCCACCTGTCATAGTGGAAGCTGGTCACTCCGTCCTCTTCGCTCCGGCCTACCGCCTGGTGCAGGAACTGCTGGCTGCCAAGCGCGACCTGGACCTGCCCCGCCGGCTGCGCAATCTGGACAACTTCGACTTCCTGCTCCTGGGCTACCTGCCCCAGAGCGCCGAAGAGTCCGAGGTACTCTTCACCCTCATCGCCGAACGCTACGAGTGCAGGTCGTTGGGCATCACGTCAAACCTGGTCTTCTCGGAGTGGGAACGCATTTTTGCCAACCCCATGGCCACCGCAGCAGCGATTGACCGGGTGGTCCATCACTCCGTCATCCTGGAGTTGACATTCCCAGCTACCGGACCGATGCGGCCCAGAAACACGGCCAGCAAAAGGAGGTTGACCGGCAAAACTAATCAGCGTAATTCGGCAAATATAGTTGACGCAGGACACCATCGTGAATCGGCACATTACCTGAACAAAATACCGAGGACATAGCAGGCCATCAACGTCGAGGGGATCACCAACCAGATGAGCACGGCGCTGTACCGGCGCTATCTGGCGGAGACCAAGGAGCTACTGGATGAGATGGATGAGCAGACCATCCAGGACGCCGACGTGTTGGATGAGTCGTCAACGGTGCTGTGCTGGTTGTTCGAGGATCACCTGCAGCCGAGAGTTGTGCTGCCGCAGTGGTGCGCGCCCATGACACTGCACCAGTACCAGAACCGGGCCTTCGAGCAGCCGCGGTCGGTGCTGGAGGGGTTGGTCCATCCGGACAAGTACACCCGGACGCGGCGGCCGGGGATTGGAGCATAGTGGGGGACCAGGTGATCATCGGCATCGAGCCGCTGGGCGCCCAGCGAATCAGGGATGAGGTTCCCAACTGGATATTGAACCGCCCGGCGAGCATCTCGGGCCAGATCGTGCTGAATAAGTAGCCGCTGGACAGCTTCCTGGGTCAGGCCACGCGGCCGCCGAAGCGGTTCAGGTGGTTCTGAACAGGAATCGGCAGAAATGTTCGAACGGAACGGCCTTTAATGTGTGGGACCTCTCCGAGTGCGTTGCTCCCGTTTTACTACGATGGAGTCTGCGATACTCGTCACTATTCTCGTCATCATCCTGAAAAGATCAGTCCCATCACTGTAATCGGCGGTGTACGGGCCAACAGTTAACCTGTTTCCCTCTGCCAATTCATAAGGCTTCCTGAGCTCCAGGTCATCTGGAGGCATCACTCCGATCGCCTTGCCTTTCAAATGGCGAATCATGGAAAAGCAAGGTATGTCGGTAGGACCGTCGCCGACGTACACCATGTTCTCAAAGGGTATCTGCCGCTCAGCGGGCTCCATGGCATCATTCACCCGGTAGGGGTCTCGACGCAGTTGTTCCCCTGTTATTCCTTTGTTAATGGCGAAAATGAACTTGGTTTTTTCGGTGAATGTCACCGCCCGTTTCACCGCTATCGCCCGCTCATCATCTGAGTATTCAAAAGCGCAGCCGAAAATGTCCTGAGCTCGATCTCCCAACGGGGTAGATCGCAGCAACTCTTCGATGCCGGCGCTCACGATGTACCATTCTAACGATATGCCCGCTTCTCGGTAATCAGGGTTTTTCAACAACTGGCTTTCAATGCGCTGAACAAAATCCAGCGCTCCCGGGAAAAATTCAATCTCGGCGGCGGATTTGGTCATGGCCGACTTGGTAAGGTTGTCAACGTCCGGTCCGTCGGCCATTTCCAGAAGTTTGTTCAAGTAGGCTAATGGTGGATCCCAGCCGTCTTTCACCATTGGGGCGACTTCATTCTTCCAGAAATTTGAGGAGTCGATGCCTAGAAATCTGGCCGGAAACCCCGATTCTCCCCAAGCCGTTATTTTCTTGGCGTCGATTACCGATGTAATGATGGGGTTTTGAAACGTATTGCATACACTATCACGCCGTATACGACTGTAATACGTCTGCTTGGCGTAGTGCAAAACCCGGCCAATGGCTTTCCGGCCAGACCTCTAGGTCTCTAACCAGCTTATCGGTAGTGTCCGGACAAAGGGTACCGTCGCAGTCGCATACGATGGCTATAGTTTCTTGAGGCATTGATCATTCCCTTCTGCGGTGCCGAGCCGCCGTTTGCAGAGGATTACACGCTTCCGACTGGCCCATCAGCAAGTGAGATTAGCGCAAAGATCTCGTCGTCCACTATCCAAGTGCCGACGGAAATAAAGCCGTATCCGATGGGGCCGCCCGTGCTGGTTTCCCAGTCATCCAGACGTTCATTGCCTGAGTGCTCCACACCAGTTTTCAAAGACTGGGACACTAACCCAGATTCAGGGACGCGCATCCACCGATGAATCCTGATCCCCGATTTTATCGCTCTATCGTTGGGAGATACCTCAATGACGCATAGCTTGGGTAAGTATCCGTGCTGTGCGCGAGTGCCTGTCCCGCGTCAATCATTCTTGCCGGTCCTGTTGCCTCATTCAGAAATGTTACCGAAACTTTAGCACCTGGGGTCCCTCCCGACCAGCGCTAATTCCGGCATTGCAGCGGGTCCCGCCATGGGCTCACCAGCCGTGGCGTAGACCAGCTTTTTGGCCATGATGCCGCGCCACTGCTGCACCCTGCGCTGCAGCGTCCGCAGGTGAGCCCGGCTGAACCGATCCGGTTCGGCCTTTTGCAGTCGGCCCAGCAATACCACCGCACTGGCGTCCGGGTCTTCCTGCAACCAGCCCAGCACGTCGCACCACACTCCTTCGAAAGGGTCGGGCCGAGTTCGCCAGGTGCGGGGCGGTTGCACCCGCCGCTCCCGTGCGGTATGCGCTGCATCCTGCCGCCACCAGTCGGGCAACTTGGCCAGGAACTGTTCCAGGCTCTCGCCGCTGGGAGTGGGCCGGATTGCGGGAGACGTAACCGCGGCCAGGGCCGACTGGGCTTCCCTAATGGCGTGCAGCAGCGCCACCGGGTCTAACTGGACCCGATATGCACTCAGCGCCGCCTTCATCTCCACGCTGACCGCGTCGTGCTGCATCAGCCGATCACAGGGCGTGGCTGGCGGGCTGTACCGCTTGACGACCCTGGAGCCGTGCCGAGTTTTCTCCACCAACTTGAACGATGGCTGGAAGTAGTTCACGTACCGTCGCACCGCCCCGTACAGGTGGGCCATGGTCTGTCCGGCCACCGAGCCGCCCGCGGAGTAGTAGAGTCCCAGGAAGTGGTGTAAGAGTTAGGCGGTTGGCAAAACGCTGACCACCGCGTCATCCTTGATCGGAAATGCCAGACCCAACCAAGGAGAACGACGGTGGTCAAGCAAAGAATGGATCTTTTGGAATTATTACGCAAGCGTGGTATGGACGGAGACGTGGACTTGCTGCGGGAAGCACTGCGGGTCCTGGTGGACGGCATCATGGACGCCGAGGTTTCCGCCCAGATCGGCGCCCAGCACGGCGAACGCAGCCCGGAGCGGGTCACCTACCGCAACGGCTACCGCAACCGCACCTGGGATACCCGGGTGGGCACCACCGAGCTCAATATCAATGGAGTTGCACATTCCCAAGCTGCGGGAAGGCAGCTACTTCCCCAGCCTGCTGGAACCGCGGCGGCGCAGCGAGAAAGCCCTGCTGGCCGTCATCCAGCAAGCCTATGTAGAAGGCGTGTCCACTCGGCGGGTGGACGATCTGATCAAGGCCCTGGGTTGCGACGGCATCTCCCGCAGCCAGGTGTCGCGCATCTGCGAGCAACTGGACGAAGTGGTGGAGAGTTTCCTGGGTCGGCCCCTGGACGATGGTCCCTACCCCTACGTGTGGCTGGACGGCCTGACCCAGAAGGTGCGGGAGGGCGGTCGCATCGTCAACGTCTGCGTGGTGGTGGCGACGGGGGTCAATGCCGAAGGGCAGCGTGAGATCCTGGGTATGGACGTGGGCGCCAGCGAGGACGGCGCCTTCTGGCTGGCCTTCCTGCGGTCGCTGACCGCTCGGGGCCTCAGCGGGGTGGAGCTGGTAACCTCCGATGCCCACCAGGGGCTGAAGAACGCCATCGCCGCGGTGTTCACTGGGGCCAGCTGGCAGCGCTGCCGCACCCACTTCATGGCCAACCTGCTCACCCGAGTGCCCAAGCGTGCCCAACCCGGCGTGGCCACCATGGTCCGCACCATCTACCAGCAACTGTCTCCCGCCGAGGTCCACGGCCAATTGGACCGAGTGGTGGAACAACTCCGGGAGCCCTTTGCCCAGGTGGCCGAACTGCTGGCGGATGCCGCGCCGGACATCCTGGCCTTCACGGCCTTCCCAGTGGCCCACTGGCAGAAGCTGTGGTCCAACAACCCGCAGGAACGGCTGAACCGGGAGATAAGGCGCCGCACTGACGTGGTGGGCATTTTCCCCAACCGGCTGTCGGCGCGGCGCCTGGTGGGCGCGGTGCTGGCCGAGCAACACGACGAATGGGCCGAAGCCCGCCGCTACCTCACCATCCCCAACGCCGCCGGCAACGAGGCACTGCCGACGCCCAATATGCTGGACGCAGCGGCCTGATCAACATCAAAAGGGATGACGCGCTTTTACACTACTTGACGGGACACTACCGCGGGCGGGCGGGACGGCGCGGGTGCTGGGGTGTGTGGTCAAGCGCCATCCACCCTGGGGACCTTCCTGCGGAGTTTCCGGTGGGGCCACGCGCGGCAACTGGACCGGGTGAGCCGGGAGTTGCTGGCCCGGGCGTGGGCCGCAGGGGCCGGACCCGGCGACGGTCCGTTGACCATCGACCTGGACTCCACCCTCTGCGAGACCTACGGGCTGTGCAAGGAGGGAGCTCGCCACCATGGGTACACCGGCCAGCGAGGCTATCACCCGATCCTCGCCGTGGCCGCGGGCACCGGCGACGTGCTGATGGCACGGCTGCGTGAGGGCCGCGCCAACACGGCCCGAGGCGCCGCCCACTTCCTGCGGGAGACGGTGGGCCGGGTGCGCCATGCCGGAGCCACCGGACCACTCACCATGCGGGCCGACAGCGGCTTCTACACCCATGCCAGCGTCGCCGCCTGCCGAAAGATGAAGGTCCGTTTCTCCATCACCGTCCGCCAGCACCAAGGCCTGCGCAACCTCATCGAGGCCATACCCGAGGGGGACTGGACGCCGATACCTTACTGGATGGAGGGCGCCGCCGATGTGGCCGAGACTGAATACACTCCTTTCCAGGGGGAGCCCGACGCTGTGCCGGTGCGGCTCATCGTCCGCCGTGTCAAGCCCACGCCCGGGTCCCAAATGGCCCTCTTCGCCGCCTACAGCTACCACGCCTTCATCACCGACCGTGAGGGCGACACCCTGGATCTCGAGGCCGACCATCGCCGCCACGCCGAGATCGAGAATGCCATCCGCGACCTGAAGTACGGCGTGGGGCTCAATCATCTCCCCTCGGGACGCTTCCCCGCCAACGCCGCCTGGCTGGCCGTACAGGTCATGGCCCACAACCTGGCCCGCTGGACAACGCGCATCGGCCTGGGCGAGCCGGTGCTGACCACCAAGACCCTCCGACGACGCTTCCTCTCTCTCGCCGGACGGCTCACCCGCAAGGCGCGCCGCCTCACTTTGCATCTGCCACAGCGCTGGCCCCGGGAAAACCAGTTCAGTCGCGCCTTGGCTCGATTGCGAGCAATTCCACTCCCAGCCTGACGGCGGCCGTCTGCCACTGACCCGCCATCCGGCCATCTGACCGTTCCCGCCAACTCGCGCCAACCCAGCCCGCGAAGGGCACTCCTTGCCCACCGCATCTCGAATTACGCCCGCCATGGCCACTGCGGGCCGCCATCATCGTGTCTGGGTGCCTACTTCACGCCGCCCTCATCCCCATCTATTGGAACTTGGCCTAGCCTGTTCGCCCTCCCTTGCCCATCAACCCTAGTGTCAACTCCAGCGTACATCGCTTCGGTGGATTCGGGGTTAGTATCGAATCGCACCATCTCAAGTTGCTCGACTCGAGATCTAAAACCCCACAATTCCCTTCTGGCATCGTCCCGTTCTTGTACGGCCTCTTCATATATGGGACCGTAGATTTCTTCTTGCTCGGTGATACGTTGTCGAAGGGTAGTATTAACAGATAACAAATTGGCATATTGTTGCTGTAGCGTAGTATTTGATTCAGATCGTGTCAAGAGATGGTCTTGGAATTGCAGGGCAATCGCGTTATAGATTGGTAGACTTGGCCAGGCATGCGAGTCCAGTGATATGAAGGGGAGAGGGGAGGAGTGATGAGAGAGGGGAAGGGCGCGTCTATTATGGATTATTTCGGGACGTTGGAGGACCCCAGGATCGACCGGTGCAAGCGGCACCAGCTGCTGGACATCATTGCCATTGCCATCTGCGCCGTCATCTGCGGCGCCGACTCCTGGGTCTACATCGAATTGTTCGGCAAGAGCAAGCTGGAATGGTTCCAGACCTTCCTGGAACTGCCCCACGGCATCCCGTCCCACGACACCTTCGGCGACGTCTTCTCCCGGCTGGACCCGGAGCAGTTCCAGCAGTGCTTCATGGCCTGGACCCAGGCGGTGTCCGACCTGATCCCCGGGGAAGTGGTGGCCATCGACGGCAAGACGGTACGGCGTTCCCACGACCGCAATGTGGGCAAGCGGGCCATCCACCTGGTCAGCGCCTGGGCCTCGGCCAACACGCTGACCCTGGGGCAGGTGAAGACCGCGGAGAAGTCCAACGAAATCACCGCGATCCCCCAGTTGCTGCCAATGCTGGAACTGAAGGGGTGCATCGTCACCATCGACGCCATGGGCTGCCAGCAGGAGATCGCCCAGGGGATTCTGGACCGGGGAGCCGGCTACGTGCTGGCGCTGAAGGAGAACCAAGGTCAACTGTATGAAGACGTGCGGGACCGGTTCGAGGGAGCGGAGGAGTTCGGCTTCGGGGGAGTGCCCCATGACTACGCCACCACCCTGAACCAAGACCACGGAAGGATAGAACGTCGGGAGTGCTGGACAATCAGCGACCCATCTTGCCTGGAGTACCTGAGCACCGGGTAGGACTGGCCCGGCCTGCGCTCGGCGGTCAAGGTGGTGGGCCGCCGGGAGACGCCGGCAGGGACCACGGTGCAGCCCCGGTACTACATCAGCAGCCTGGATGCCCCGGCGGAGCGACTGCTGAAGGTGGTGCGCACTCACTGGAGCATCGAGAACTGCTTGCACTGGAGCCTGGACGTGACTTTCGGGGAAGACCATTGCCGGATCCGCAAGGACCACGCTCCGCAGAACATGGCCACGCTGCGGCAGGTTTCGCACAATCTGCTCAAGAACGAAACGAGCCTGAAGGTGGGCATCCAGGGGAAACGCCTCCAGGCCGGCTGGAAGGAGGACTACCTGCTAAAAGTCCTACGCAGCTAAAACGCGATTGCCCTGCTGCGCAACCCCCACAACTGGCAGAATGACCGGGTGGATGAGCTCATCGACTTACAGAACCGGGAAGTGGACCCGACCGTTCGACAGGGCCAGCTGGAAGAGCTGGCAGACATCCTGCACCGGGGCGAGAGTCACTGGCTTCCCTACTTCTGGTACTCCAGCGGTGGAGCCCTGGACTATCGCATCCGCAACTTCTACTACCCGGCGACGGTACAGCTCATCAAGAAGTGGGACCACGTCTGGTTTGATGAGACCCGCGAATTGCCCCCGGCGAACGTAAAGGGATACCACCCTAAGCGACGGACTTACTGGATAGACCAGCCACGACGCGAGACCTGGCCGGCCCGGATTCATTTTGGGCCGGCCAACGTGTACGTCGGCCACCTGTAGCACAGTAGACTCACCGAGCAGGGGTTAAGGAATGTCACAATACCTAATGCGAAGAATGCTCCTCTTCATCCCCACTATGCTGCTGGCGACCATTATGGTTTTTGCCCTGTTCTCAATTGTGCCGGGGGATGCGGCGGTTTTCTTCCTCACGGGCGAAGACGCCGGTGGGCGCGTTACTAACGATGATTTCGAGCGCCTGCGGAAGGACCTGGGGCTGGATCGGCCCATCTACGTGCAATACGCTGACTGGTTGTGGGGCGTGGTGCGCGGCGATCTGGGCGAATCCCTCTACTACAGTGAACCTTTTGGTTTGGAGTTGGTCGAACGTTTCGCCAGGACTTTCGAACTGGCTGTGCTGGCGATCGGTATGGCATTTGTCGCCGCCGTACCTTTAGGGATTCTGTCGGCGATGAAGCAGGACACTGGCGTGGATTACGCCAGCCGAGTGATTGCATTGCTCGGCATCGCGATGCCGACCTTCTGGATTGGCGTGCTGGTGATTTATGGTTTGGCCTACGGGACGGGCTGGCTGCCTCCGTTAGAATACGCCCACCTGTGGGATGACCCCTGGCAAAACTTGCAGTTAATGCTGCTGCCGGCGGCGGTGGTCGGATTCCACGATATGGCGTTCATGGCGCGGGTAACGCGTTCGGCGATGCTGGAAGTTATGCGGGAAGACTATATGCGCACTGCTCGCTCCAAGGGACTGCGCGAGTGGGTGGTAGTGGGCCGACACGCGCTGAAAAATGCTTTGCTGCCGGTGATCACCGTTTCCGGTTACCAGTTTGGGCGGTTGCTGGGCGGAGTAATCATCGTGGAGCAGATATTCGTGGTGCCTGGTGTGGGCAAGTTCCTGATCGACGCCATCAACCACCGCGATTTTCCGGTTATCCAGGGCGTGATCCTGATGACCGCGGCTGTGGTACTGCTGCTGAATCTGATTATCGATATGTTGTACGGCATTCTTGACCCCCGCATCCGCTACGGATAGATGGGAGCAATGACCGATTTGAACGTTAGAAGCGGCAGGTGTTGTAATGATTGATCAGACTACTGAATCGGCAATATTCACCCATGATGTGATCGCCGCACCCGGGATGGGAACGCGGGCGCGGATAGGGTTCACTCGCTTCGTGCGATCCAAGCCCCTGGGCGCGATTGGCGGGGTCATAGTGCTGACGCTGGTGGTGGTGGCGTTGATGGCTCCGGTCCTGGCGCCCTACGATCCCAGATCGACACCAGCCGCGCCTTGGGAAGCGCCCAACTCCACCTATAAGCTTGGCGCTGACTACGTGGGGCGCGATGTGCTGAGTCGCCTGATTTATGGCGCGCGAATCTCCCTATACGTGGGTTTGGGCAGCGTTCTCTTGGGAATTACCGCCAGCTTTATCATCGGCGTGGCGCTTACCTACACCGGCGGTATTGCAGACATGATCGGCCAACGAATCGTTGACGCATTGATGTCATTGCCGGGTCTGCTCATTGCGCTGGCGATCATGGCGGTGGTGACACCGTCGCTGAACACGGTGGTCATCGCAATCGTGATTGGGATGGTTGCGCCCGTAATCAGAACAGTGCGATCCCAGGTCTTGTCCATCAAGGAGCTGGATTACGTTACAGCGGCGCGCGCGGTTGGGTCCGGGCCCTACCGCATTATCTTCAAACACATCGCCCCCAACTGCTTTGCGACCTGTTTGGTGCTGGCCACCTACTACCTGGGATTTGCCATCATCATTGAGTCTTCCCTGGCGTTTCTGGGTGTGGGCGCCCCGCCAGACCAACCGAGTTGGGGCGGGATGCTGGTGAAGGCCGCCGCGGCTCACGTGAAGAGCGGGCCGTGGTTGGCGATTGCTCCCGGCCTGGCCATCTTCCTGGTGGTAATGGGCTTCAACCTGCTGGGCGACGCTCTGCGCGACGTGTTCGACCCCAGGCTCAGGGGCCGCTAAATCTGCTGGCACCGAGAACAACTGATGCTGAAACTTTACGCCGCCAATCCGGAGCCGGTTTGGCGGCGTAAACGATTCTTGCCGTTGTTGATTCAGCGCAGACGAACCTCAGGACAGTGGTTAGTTGCCGGGGCGATGGCGGGTTTGATACTGATGCTGGTGTCTGCCTGCGGCGGCGAACCGTCGGCGGAACCAACGCCGGCCCCCAACCTGCCTGCCGCGTCGACACCCGGTGGTACGGCAATTGCTCCGGAGATTACGCAAGTCAGGCACGCCGCGGCTACGACTGGCTCGACGGCTATCGAATCGGCCACCGCTGCTCCAACGCTGGCGAACCGCACCACCCGCAGCGTAGGTGAAGGAGCAGCAGAAACAGCCCGGGAGCGGTATCAACGCCTGCTGCGTGGTTCATGGTCGACCGATTTCAGCCGCACGAGCATTGATTTCGACGAAATTATGACCGGCGGCCCACCCAAGGATGGTATCCCCGCCATCGACCAGCCGGTGTTCGAGTCGGTAGGTGATGCAGATGGGTGGCTCGAAGACCTTGAACCCGTTCAGGTCGTGGACATCGGCGGCGATGTGCGGGCCTACCCGGTTCAGATTATGGTTTGGCACGAGATCGTGAACGATACCGTGGGCGGTGAGCCGGTCGTCATCACGTTTTGACCGCTGTGCAACACCGCCTTCGTGTATAGGCGGACGGTAGACGGGCAGGTGCTCGATTTCGGCACCACCGGCGCGCTGCGCAACAGCAACCTGCTCATGTACGACCGCCAGACCGAATCCTGGTGGCAGGAAGTGGGCGGCGAGGGCGTCATCGGCCGTTTCACGGGGCAACGACTGGAACAACTGTACCTTTCCATCGTGTCATGGGGCGACTTCAAGGCCACGTTCCCCAATGGGCAAGTGTTGTCTCGTCCCGCCTCCGGTCGCGCTTACGGGCGCAACCCTTATGCCGGTTACGATCGCCCCGGCAACGATCCGTTCCTGTTCAGCGGGGAAGCAGACCCCCGTCTGCCGGCGGTTGAGCGTGTCGTCGCCATCGAGCGGGGCGACGTGGCCTGGGCCGTGTCATTTACGACGCTGACGGCGGAGAGGGTGGTAACCACAACCGTGGCTGACGCCGATGTAGTAGTCTTCTGGAAACCGGGCACCGCTTCTGCGCTGGACGCCGGCTCCGTAGCCGATGGACGGGATGTTGGCACTGCCGGCATCTTCGCGCCCCGTGCACCGGACGGCAGCCCATTGACGTTCCGCGCCGACGCTGATGGACGCATTACCGATAATGAGACCGGCAGCCAGTGGAACGTGTTTGGAAGGGCGGTGAGTGGCCCGCTGGCAGGTTCAGCCCTGGAACCGGTGCCCGGTCGCATCGGGCAGTTGTGGTTCTCATGGGCCGTCTACCGACCCGACACCGTGGTTTACGCCGGGTCCGGATAGGGTAAGTCGGCAGCGTGTTTCCGAAAATAAACGGGGGTGATTATTGCATCAGCCCCGTTTGCTCCTGGTTGTGCCGCGTCCTGGATTACTTGCGGTAGATACCGCGCACCTTGCGTACTGAGGCTAGCCTGGCTTCTGCGAGCATAGTGGCGGCTTTGGCGGTGGACATCTCATTTTTGCGCGACGTGGCCAGTACCTCGGCCATCTTCTCGTAGATGCGTTCCGTTTGCTGGCGCGCCCGTTCCGGATTGTAGGTCTGTCCAATCTCCGCGGCGGCGTTGATGACGCCTCCGGCATTAATCAGAAAGTCCGGAGCGTAAATGATGCCCCGGTGATGCAGGGTTTCCCCGTCTTCCGGGGTTGCCAGCTGGTTGTTAGCGCCGCCCGCCACGATTTGGCAACGCAGTTGTTTGATGGTCTTGTGGTTGATAACGCCGCCAAGGGCGCACGGGGCGAAAATGTCGCATTCCATGCCGGGTATTTCGTCAACGCCCACGACCTGTACGCCCATGCTGCGCGCCCTATCCAACGCCCCCTCACTGATGTCGGCGGCGAAAACCCTGGCGTCTTCTTCCAGCAGGTGTTCTGCCGTGTGCGATGCAACCTTGCCAAAGCCTTGCATGGCGACGGTGCGCCCGCGGAGGGAGTCGGCGCCCCAGGCTTCGGAGGCGCAGGCTTTCATCCCCATGAAGATACCGAGTCCGGTCATTATGGACGTATCCCCGCTGCCGCCCAGCGTTACATCCAGTCCCACCACGTGTTGAGTTTCCTGGCGGATGGTTTCGAGGTCGCGCCCGACCGTTCCTACGTCGGTGGTGGTTAGATAGCGACCGCCCAGCGTATCCACAAAACGACCCCAGGACCGCAACAGCGCTTCGGTTTTCTGGGTGCGGGAATCGCCGATGATTACGCCCTTGCCGCCGCCCAGATTGAGTCCCGCCGCGGCTGACTTGTAGGTCATGGCTTGCGACAGCCGCAGTGCGTCGGCCAGGGCTTCCGCTTCGCTCTCGTAAGGCCACATGCGGGTGCCTCCGCAAGACGGGCCCAATGTGGTGTCGTGGATGGCGATGATTCCCCGCAATCCGGTTTCCGGGTCGCTGTACATCGCTACTTGCTCGTGCCCAAATTCAACCATCGCGTCGAGGGTGTTCATTGCGACTGTTTATCTCCTTGCACTGATGCGTAAGATAGTGATGGGTTGGGTAAGGTGGTGGCGTTTGCGGGTACTAATCGGGATGCCATAAGTAGTGGCTTCCTCAAATCTGATACCCAAGTTAATTATAGTGCATGACCCAGGAATTCTACTGATACGCTGGAGCGGCGGTGTTGGATTCCGACGTGACACTGCCAGTATTACCAGCGGTGCAATGGCGGCGTGCGCTCATGTGTACCCACCTTTGTCATTGCGAACGTAGCGTGGCAATCTCGTCGTCGTAGCAACGGCGGTTCGCCAGCGTGTGTTCAACTTCATCGAAATTGCCACGTCCCTCGACGAGCTCGGGATGACCGGGCGCTCCTCGCATTGACAGATTAAAGTGGGTACGCGTGAGCGACGTGCGAAATCCACGGTGGCGAATGGTTGGGGTATAATCGGAACAGTTCGTACATTCCAACCTTTCGCAGGAGAACCTGATATGCCCCCCAAAGAGTACGAAAACCCACCAGGCCTGGTAATCGAAGCGACCAAGCGTTACCACGCTGTCATCAAAACCGGCAAAGGCGAGATGACGGTAGAGTTGCTGTCTGAAGTTGCCCCGCGCGCAGTGAACAATTTCGTTTTTCTGGCGCGTGACAGGTTTTACGAAAACAACCAGTTTCACCGCGTGATCAAAGGTTTCATGATCCAGGGCGGATGCCCCAAAGGTGACGGCACCGGCGGTCCCGGCTACCGATTCCGCGATGAAGAAGTAACCCGCGGCTACACTCGTGGCACGCTGGCGATGGCCAACGCTGGTCCCAACACCAACGGCAGCCAGTGGTTTATCGTCCATGGAGCCGACGCGGGTTTGCCGCCCAACTACACCATCTTCGGCATGCTCACCGAGGGCGATGATGTCCTGGACGCGCTGGCTAATTCTCCGGTGCAAACCAGCCGCGGCGGCGAGGCATCTCAGCCCGCCGAACGCCTGGCCATCGAGAACATCGAGATAACTGAAACCGACCTCGCCTAAATCGGCACGCGAGTCAGGAAACACTGCGGCGGCCAGTCATTGCGACTGGCCGCCGTTACAATGCCAGGCAGGGATTTAGCGAAACGATATCAAACGCGCTAGTCGTCGTCTGCCGGGGCCGGAGCCGGCGTAGCCGGAGCCGTGGCGGAATCCGGCGCCGATGGGATCTGCGGTTTCCTGGCGAACAGGAAGCAGACGCCACCGAGGAAGTTGAACCCGGCCAGCACCAGGAACGCGATGGTGTAGGATTCCTGCCAGTCATACATATACCCGGCGAAAGGACCGGCGCCCAGTAGGAGTATGTTCATTGGGATGGTGCTGATGCCCAGAATTTTGCCGAAGTTCCCACGGCCAAAGTATTCCCCGCGTATTGAAGTCGTCAACGGGTTGCGCCCGCCGAAGCCAAGCCCGAACACCACGGCAAAAGCGTAGAACGACCACAACTGAGTGCTGAACGTGAGCAGCACAACGGCGGCGGCCTGGATGGTGGTGAAGATGAACAGGCCGGCGCGCTTGGAATATCGGTCGCCGACGTAGCCGCCAATCAACTGCGCCCACATCGCCACAAACGTATAGGTGGTTACGACCCGTCCGACCTGACTCTCAAAACCGGCGTCCTTTAGAAACAGTCCCAGGTGGGTGAAAATCGCCAGGATTATCATGCTGGTGAGTCCGTGGCCGATGGCGATGAGCCAGAATGCGGGTGTGCGAACCGCTTGCTGGGCGGTCAAGCCCTGTGGCGCGGCGTTGCGCCGGGCGGTCGAACCGGCCCGCGCTGGGGGACGGGCGTCGCCGTCAATTCGCAGACCCATGTCCTCCGGACTGTTGCGGATGATCAGCGATAGCGGAACCGCCGCGCCGAAAATGACGAAGGCTAGGGTCAATGCCGTGCCCTGCCAGCCGATGTTGCTGTGGATTCCCCAGTCCATTAGCGGAATGACGATCAGCGCCCCGCCCCGGCTGATCCAGTTCGCCCAGCCCATTGCGGTTGCCATGCGGCGAGCGAACCAGTTGTTGATGGTGGTCATCATGGGAACCCAACTGCCCATGCCCTGGCCCAGAGCCATAATCATGTAGGCCACGTAGAACATGTACAGTGGGCTAACCGGCCAAAATCCAGCGTCAATCTTCCAGAAAACCAGGAAGCCGACACCTAAAATAATGAAACCCAACAGCACCATCTTGCGGGCGCCCAGACGATCGGTTAAGTAACCCTCCAGGGGGCCCATCAACCCGCCTTCAACCCGAGTTAGCGACAATGCCAATGAGAGCGCGCCGCGAGTCCAGCCGAAGTGGTTTTCCAACGCGACCGACCACAGCGTCATGGCGTGGAACAGTGGCACCGTTGCCACCGTCATTACAAATCCGGTGGCAAGAACGATGTACCACCCGTAGTAAAAGGTGGGTCGTCGGATACGGAAACGGGCCGGATTTGGGGGTGGCGCCTGGGTGGTCATAAATACGGAAAGCCTACGATTTAATGCACGATGGTCGCACCGCGACGGAATATATCTTAACCCTCTGATAATTAGGGGCACAAGGCGCAATGGCTGATTACGAATATCATCATCGGTAACGGTTGAGTGCGGGCTGCCGAATTAATGCCGGAACCGCCCGGCCGACTCGCGGGGCCTGCTGACAGTGGGCCAATTCAGGTGCTATAATTCGCTGACGCCCGGTCATACTTAGGAGTCTACAACTTGCGCCACTTTGAACTCGTAGCGATTCTCAGCCCCATGCTCAACCAGGACGAAGCCTCGGCGACGTGGGACGACATCAAGTCGTTCATCTCTAACCGCGAAGGTGAGATCACTGCCGAACAGGTATGGGGAACCCGCCGACTAGCCTACCCCATCAGGAAAGGCAACTATAACTTCCTGGAGGGGGCCTACTACCTCAGTTCCTTTGCGGTCGAAAATGTGTTCAACCGGGAGTTGGAGACGTATCTGCGCCTGGATGATCGGGTGTTGCGTTCGCTGGTCGTCCGCTGTGATGGGCCGATGGGAGACATCCCGGCGCCTGGTCCGCTGACCGCACCATCGCGCTACATTCCGCCCGGGCGTGGCCGTCGCACCGATGGTGGCGGACCGGTTCCAGACGTTCCCGGCGGCCCAATTGCCGGAGGGCCCATACCTCGGCCCGCCACTCCACCGCCAGCCGCCGCAGATCCGGCGCCTGCCGAGCTGGCAGCCGACGTTCCGGAATCGGCTGCCGCCGAGCCGTTAGCCGACGCAGCAGAATCGGTTGCCGCCGACCCGGCAGCCGTCGCTGAGCCAGTGGTGGCTGAACCTGAGCCGGTAGCTGTTGAGCCGGCGCCGGTCGCCGAACCTGAGCCGGTGGTCGAGTCGCCAGTTGAACCTACTGCCGAATCCGACGCAGACGCGGAAGCGTAAATCTACTCGTGAACAAGATAATCATCATCGGCAACCTGGGTCGTGACCCGGAAATGCGGTATTCCACATCTGGGAACCCGATGACGTCGTTCAGCATCGCCAGTAACTACAGCTACACTACCGCCGCCGGCGAACGTCGGGAAGAGACCGAGTGGTTCAACTGCACCGCTTTCGGTCGCTTGGCCGATACTTGCAATCAGTACCTCGTGCGCGGGCAGCAGGTGTACATTGAAGGTCGATTACGTTCCAGGCAATATAATCGGCGCGACGGAACACCCGGTTTCTCACTGGACGTAAACATTACCGATGTGCAGTTTCTGGGCCGTCGCGGCGAACAACAAGACGGTGGTTCCACTGACCAGCGTCGCGACAATTACGGCGGCGAGGACTATTCCGGAGGCGGTGGCGACGAAGCCATGGCCGATGTTGACGACTTGCCGTTCTAGACTGTGATGGCGCCGTATGCCGTATATGGGTGCCGAATTACCCAGGATTGGAGAAACTTCCGCTAATGACTACCCCCACCCCTTCATCCGCTCCCGAACCCTCCGCGGCTCCCGGTACACCGGCGCCCCCGCCGACGCCCGTTGCTGGCGGCCCCATCAATAATCCTCCCGCTGACGGAGCGCCCCGACGCCCCGGTGGATTTGGCGGCGGACCGGGCGGACCTCGTCCTGGCGGCGGTGGTCCCGGTGGTGGACGACCCCCCGGCAGAGGGGGCCCGCGCACCGGACCCGGAGGGCGTGGCGGCGGACGTCGGTATGGGCCGCGTCGTCGGGTGTGCAACTTCACGGTTGAGAAGGTTACGCCCGACTACAAAGACGTTGACCGGTTGCGCCGCTACATCTCTGAGCAGGGCAAAATTGACCCGACCCGCAAGACTGGTACGTCGGCGAAGAACCAGCGGTTGCTGGCCACTGCAATCAAGCGGGCCCGCTTCCTCGCCCTGTTGCCCTACGCCCCTGAGCACAGCATCAACGTCGGAATGCGCCCCGGTGGTAGGTAGCCAACGTTTCTTAAGATGCTAAACCTGCCGCTGCCCTGGAAACGCAGCGCCGCTACTGCTGAAGACGAATCGCCGCCACCATCGGGCCCCCGTCCGGTACGGCGCCGGGGAGGGCTTAACCGCAGGGTCGGCGCAAGCAGCAACGAAGATACGGCGGCAGCCCGACAACGTCGCAGCCAGGAAGCTCGGCGTCAACGCATCGCCATAATCGTTGGAGCGGTGTTGCTGCTGGCCATCATCGGGGTGGTCAGCTTTGGCGTTTATCAGGAGTTTGTCCGTCCTCCACGTGTAATGGCTGGAGAGGTCAGGGGTGAGCGTTTCAGCATGGGCGACCTGGTGGAGCGCATCCGGGTGCTGCAAGGTATCAACCGCTACCAGGGCGGACAGGTGGATTTCAGTCGTATTCCGTTCCAGCTGCTGACCGATTTGCTGCACGCCGAGATTTTGCGCCAGGCAGCGCCCGGCCTGCAAATTAACATTACCGAAGAGCAAATAGACGAGGCCGTTGAGTCGGTTTTCCGTCCGGCGGCCCAACCGGGTCAAGAGGTGGACGATGCGCAACTGGATGCCGAGAAAGACAATAATTACATCAATTTCCTGACCCAGGTAAATCTGGACGACGGCGTCTATCGCCGGATCGTGGAAGAACAGTTGCAGGAGCGCGAATTATTTGTCCGTATGCTGTCATCTATTCCAAAAGAGGCGCCGCACGTAGAGATTCAGGCCATCGCTTTGAGTGCGAACAGTTCCGCATCGCCGGAAGCGGTTAAAGAACGCCTGGTGCTGGGTGAAGATTTCGCCAGCGTGGCGCGCGAGCTGAGCGGCTCAGACGGCTACATCGGCTGGGTGACGCAAGGCGCGTTCCCCGAGTTCGACCCCTACCTGTTCGGTGACGAAGAGAGTCCGGCTTCGCTGGAGCCTGGCGAAATCTCCGATTCGATCTACATTGATGAAGCCATCATCATTGTGCAGGCAATTGGCGAGGCGGAAACCAGGGAAGTGGACCAACAGATGGCGGTGCAGATAGCGGCGGCTCGGGTTGATCAATGGAAGGATGATCAATTGGCGCAAGGATCTGACGAAGGTTGGGTTAAGATTAACTTCAACAGCGACCGTTACGCTTGGGTTACCGACCAGGTCCGGTTGACGCGCCCGCGCGTTACGCCGACCCCGCAACAGTAAAACCCAACCGGCACGGCGATGGGAATGGGCAACGGGGAAATCAACATCGGGTTGATGGGAATGGGTACCGTAGGGGGTGGTGTCGCCGCCGCCCTGCTGCAAAACGCCGATGCCATCAAGCGCAAGACCGGACGTGCCGTCCGGTTGCGGCGTGCCCTGGTGCTCGACCCCTCCAAAACCCGGCAACCCACGCCGCCCGCCGGTGTGCTCACCACCAATCCGGAAGATATCCTGTCCGACCCCGAGGTTCACATCGTAGTGGAAACCATGGGCGGCGACTCGCCGGCCGGTGAATATCTGGAGCGCGCGCTCGGTGCCGGAAAGCACGTCGTTACTGCCAACAAAGAGGTGATGGCGCGTCGCGGCCCGGCACTGATGGCGCTGGCTCAGGAGCGCCGCGTCAACTTGTTGTTTGAGGCATCTGCCGGCGGTGGTATTCCTATCGTCGGCTGCTTGATGTCCCAGTTGCTGGCCAACGACATCCGTTCCATCCGCTCCATAATCAACGGCACCACCAACTACATCCTGACGCGGATGGCCCGCAGCCAGACACCGTTCGCCGACGCACTGGCCGAAGCCCAGAGTCATGGGTACGCGGAGGCAGACCCTACCAACGACATTGAAGGGGTTGATGCCGCCTACAAGCTGTCCGTGCTGGGCAGTCTGGCATTCCACCGTCCCGTACCGCACCAGTCCATCTACACTGAAGGCATTAGCCGGCTGGCTCCGGAAGACTTCCGATACGCCGCCGAACTGGGCTACGCCATCAAGTCCCTGGCCATCGCTACCGCCGAACCCAACGGTCTGGTGCAGGCCCGCGTTCATCCCGCCCTGGTGCCGCAAGACCACCTGCTCGCCAATGTCGACGGCGTGTATAATGCCGTTGAAGTAACGGGCGACCTGTGCGGCCAAATTATTCTCCACGGCCAGGGCGCCGGTCGCGAGGCGACCACCAGCGCCGTCATGGGCGACATTCTGAACATCCTGCGTACCATTGGCAACGCGGAAGGCCCGCCGCCATTGCCGGCACTAGATGGCGACTACGGCACGACAGGTAATTCAGTTCGACCCATGGACGAGCTGGCCAGCGCTTATTATATGCGTCTCACGTGCGCCGACCAGGCCGGTGTGCTGGCCCAGATCGCTCGCATCCTGGGGGACGGCAACATCTCTATCGCGACGGTCATTCAAAAAGATACCGATCCCGGTGGCGGGACTGCACAACTCGTAATCACTACCTATCCGGCCCGGGAGGTTGACGTTCAATCCGCTTTGGCAATGGTTGCTGAACTGGATGTTGTCATCGGCGTCAACAACCTGATCCGGATTGAACGATAACCACCTTATCAACCGAGCATTGCGCTACCATTGGTCAACCAGACTGAAATAGCAGGCATCTGATGGGCACCGGCGTTTTAGAACGATATCGGGATTTGCTTCCCGTGAACGAAGAAACCCCCATCATCTCGATGGGCGAGGGTGACACGCCTCTGGTGCGCTCGCGGCATCTGGGGCCGGAGTTGGGCTGCCCCGATCTGTTTTTCAAGCTGGAAGGGTGCAATCCCACCGGTTCTTTCAAAGACCGGGGCATGGTGGTAGCCATCGCCAAGGCCATGGAGGAAAACAGCGTGGGGGTGATGTGCGCCTCCACCGGCAACACCAGCGCTTCTGCCGCTGCCTATTCCGCCTATTGCGGGTTGGCGGCGTGGGTTCTGATACCCAAAGGCGAGGTGGCGTTGGGCAAACTGGCGCAGGCAATGGCCTACGGAGCTCGTATCCTGCTGGTGGACGGCAACTTCGATGCGGCGCTGGCGCTGGTGCGCGAGTTTACCGACAACAATCCGATTACGCTGGTCAATTCAGTAAACCCACATCGCATCGAAGGCCAGAAGACTGCCGCTTTTGAGGTGTCGGATATCCTCGGCGATGCACCGGATTATCTGTTCATACCAGTGGGCAACGCCGGCAACATCACCGCCTATTGGCGCGGATTCGTGGAATACCATCAACTGGGGCAAAACGATACGCTGCCCAAGATGATGGGATTCCAGGCCGCCGGCGCCGCGCCCATCGTCCTTGGCAAGCCGGTGGCGTTCCCGCAGACCATTGCATCGGCGATACGCATCGGGAACCCGGCCAGCTGGAAGCAGGCCGAGCGCGCTCGCGACCAATCCGGCGGTACCATCGATTCGGTTACCGATGATGAGATTCTGGAAGCGTACCGTTTGCTGGCATCCCGAGAAGGCATATTCGGCGAACCGGCATCCGCAGCCTGTGTCGCGGGACTGATGAAGATGCGCCGCAACGGCCTCAACCTGGAAGGCAAACGGGTGGTCTGCGTAATCACCGGTAGCGGCCTGAAGGATCCGGACATGGCTGTCAGCAGCGTCCAGGCCGACACCATCGAAGTAAAAGCCAACCTGGAGGCCATCGAAGCGGCGATTATGGATTCTCTGCCGGTGGCGAGTCGAGCTAACCCGGTCGGTGGCCCGTAGTCCCCGAGTCATGAACTGTATCGCATGACCACTGCTGCCAAAATCAACCAGCCGGCCGTGGCGTTGGCCATCGGTACGGTGCTGAAATACATCGACGAGGACAGCGAGCGCGAGGGTTTGTGGAACACTCCCGACCGGGTGGCTGAGATGTACGGCGAGCTGTTCGCCGGCGTAGGCCGTGATCCGGCGGATGAAATCGACGCCATTTTCTCCGAGGACGTTACGCCCGACCCGGTAATCGTTCGAGACATACCGTTCTACTCGATGTGCGAGCACCACTTATTGCCCTTCTTTGGCCACGCTCGCCTCGTGTACGTGCCCCACCGCCACATCGCGGGCATAAGCAAAATTGCCCGGGCGCTGGACGTGGCTGCGCGGCGGTTGCAGGTGCAGGAACGGCTCACCGCACAGCTGGCCGACGCAGTGCTGGGGCGGGTGCAACCGTTGGCCGTGGCGTGTCGCCTGGAGGCCGAGCATCTTTGCATGTCCATGCGGGGCGTGCGGAAACCCGGTCACCGCGTCATCACCACCGCTGCCCGCATGAATACGGCGGCCGAAACTGCGGATTGTGCAGCTGCCTACTCACGTCGCGACTTGCTCGATATGTTGGCGGTCTGATGGCTGCCGCCGAGGAAATAAATGTCTGAACTTCAGGCGCCCACACCGATTACATCCTTCGGGCAGATTCGGAGCCAGTGGCAAGAGCTGCTGGGCCGCTCGTCGGTCAACAACCTGTACGTCACGCCCGTTTGGCAGGAACTGTGGTGGGACGCTTTTCAGGATGGCCGTTCTCTGGCCGGTTTCTACATGACCGATACCGACGGGGACGTGGCCGCCATCGCTTCTCTGTCCCGCTCCGGCGACCATTACACACTGGTGGGCAACAGCGATACCTTCGACTATAACGATTTTGTCATTGCTAGCGGCGCTGAGCAACGATTTTATCCGGCATTGCTGGATGCCATCAGCGACGGCGGGGGACGCCAGCTGGACCTGTATTCCATTGGAGAGGATTCCCCCACACTGAAGATGTTGCCGCAGTTGGCCCGCGACCGTGGGTACGCAGTGGATGTGGAAGAAGAGGATGTGGCCCCTCGCCTCGTACTGACGGAAACCTGGGATGAGTATTTGGCTGGGCTCGGTAAAAAAGACCGCCACGAACTGCGCCGAAAATTGCGGCGTCTGGAAGGCCATGAAAACTGGCGCTGGTACTGCGTTTCCGAGCCCTCGGAGGCAGTGAGCCGCATGGATGATTTCGTTAGTCTGATGCGCCAGAGCGACGAGGCGAAAGCGGAGTTTTTGACCCAGGAGCGCGAGGCGTTTTTCCGGCAGATGGTAGCGGCCACCGCCTCCGAGGACATCCTGCGCCTGTTCTTCCTGGAAATGGACGGCAAGCCCGTGGCGGCGTCGATGTGCTTCGACTACGACGGCGTCCGTATGCTGTACAACAGCGGTCACGATCCGGAATACCGATACTATAGCGTAGGCCTGTTGCTCCATTCCCTGTGCCTGCGCGATGCATTGGAACGAGGCTACCGCTATTTTGACTTCCTGCGCGGCAACGAACCGTATAAATACCGGCTGGGCGGCATCGACCATCATCTCTACCGCATAACCCTGGAGTGGAATGGTGATTCCACACAGGAGCGTTCCTGACTTGCCCTCCGTCCCTGACGCCCAAGTAGCGCTGCTGGCCTACCACGCCTGCCCGTTGGCCGCCCCAGGCCAGGGTAAATCCGGCGGCATGAACGTTTACGTGCGTGAACTGTCCCGAGCGCTGGCCGACTGCGGGGTAGCGGTCGACATTTTCACCCGTAAACACGATGGGGCCGATGCTGACGCTACGGAAATTTCGCCGGGCGTGAATGTGTTGCACATCCCTGCCGGCCCGCCGGATGCACCGCTGGCGCAGCAGGTCGACTACCTTCCCGAGTTCCTTGCCGGAATCCACCAGTATCGCCGTGATCAGGGGGCGCATTACCAGGCCGTGCATTCCCATTACTGGTTGAGCGGGGTGGCCGGCCAGCAATTCGCCAACGACATTGGCGCTCCCCATCTGGTGACATTCCATACGCTCTCCCGAATTAAGATGCAATCGCGCTCGGGCGAGAATGAACCGGAAATCCGGCAACGGGCCGAAGCGGAAATCATCGCCGGCGCCGACTGCATCGTTGCCTTCAGCCCTCACGAACGTGATGCGCTGGTGCGTTTGTACGACGCCGAAGCTGCTCGGATCGAGCTGGTTCCGTGCGGTGTGGATTTGTCCCGATTCCGCCCGCTGGGCAAGGCGCGGGCAACTAAAGAACTGGGACTGAACGGCCACAAGATTCTGCTGTGCGTGGGCCGGATCGAAGCCCTCAAGGGCGTTGATTTGCTGATTCGCACTGCAGCTCAGCTGGAGTCTGACGACGTACAGGTATTGGTGGTGGGAGCCGACGCCGACGGCGGCCAGGAAATCGCCCGGCTGCAACAGATGGCTGACGATCTCAACGTCGGCGATGCGATCGAATTCGTCGGTCGTGTGCCGCAGGAACGGCTGGCCTGGTACTACTCGGCAGCCGATGTGTGTGTGGTGCCATCCTTTTACGAAAGCTTTGGTATGGCCGCACTGGAGAGCATGGCGTGCGGCACGCCGGTGGTGGCTTCGCGCGTGGGGGGGTTGCCGACCATCATCCAGCATGGGCGCACGGGCTACCTGAAATCGTGGCGCTGCCCGGAGGCTTTCGCCACCTCTCTGGAAATGATAATGGCCAACCAGAGCCTGCGCGACAGCATGGGCAAGGCGGCGCGCCGCCGCGCCGAATCCCTGGGCTGGGATGCTATCGCAGGTCGGATGCTCGACCTGTACGGCCAACCGCGATCGGTGGTTGCCAACGGGATTTCTGCTTCATGATGCGAGGGCGTTTCGGCCGCCACCATGCCCCGGAATCCCACGAGGGTGACGAACGATACGAGGCCATGGTTGCGGTACACCACCCGCACCGTTCGCCGATGGGCCACGCAATCCGGCATTTGCAAAGCCGGTTGATGGCCGGTGTGTTGGTCTTTTTGCCCGTATTCGTTACTTATGTGGTTTTTGATTTCTTCTACGACCTCGTCAATGCGCTGCTAGATCCGGTCCTGGGCTTCTTTCGCATACCGCGATATCCGGGCCTGGCCTTTGCTGTCGCGATTGTAATTCTCTATGTCATGGGGCTGTTGATCGGCTGGGCCGTGGCCAAACTTCTGATCAATTACGTCCACGATGTCATCGGCAGAATACCTGTGCTTGGCCCGGTGTATAACACCACCCGCATGGGGATAGATTTCCTGTCCGACACGCAGCAACACAACTATCGCGGCGTGGTTCTGATCGAGTTCCCGCGTCTGGGCGTGATGTCGATTGGCCTGATCACGGCGAACCTGGGTCGGGTGAACGGGTTGGAGGAACACCTGTCAATCTACATACCCACCACGCCGGTGCCGTCATCCGGGTATTTGGTGATTGTGCCCGCCAGCAAAATTACTCCAACCGACATCACCGTTGACGAAGCCATGCGCATGATAATATCGGGCGGCATCCTGGCTGGCGATATTTTCTCCCACCGGTCGATTACGAATCAGGCCACCTGGCCCGGGCGCCACTGGTTGCGGTGCAGCAGCAACGAACCTGCGGGCAAAAAGCAGCAATCGCCGCTGATGACAGAGCGTGCACACAGCCGGCAGGATTTGGTCAGCAGGTGATCTAACCGCTCTGTCCACGCGTTTGGCGAAACTCGTCGGTTGAGGGCCGGGCGTTACAACCGGAATTCAAACCAGTGCAACTCGCCGGTCTTCTGGGGCGTCGTTTCAATCTGGGTGGTGATATCGCCGGATTCGTTGCGTACACCCGATGGATTTACCGATAATTTTGGTGCCAAGACCAACAAGTTTACGATTGGTGACAAGAGGAGCGTCGGTCCCGCCCGGGCGAAAGTGGGCCGGCAGTCACTTCGGAATTTCTATCCGCTCTGGTGTGGAAAGTTGCGCTAAGGGCATAATTTGGTCATGAACATGTCAAGTAACTGTTCAGACTTGTGGGGATCTACGGGCCATCAGGCCGCTCACAGAGGGGCAGCCAAGCACGGAATTTGCTTTGCAAGCCGACTCGTCCCCTCAAACGTGAACAGTTACCATGTCAATACAACCCGTTACAAATATGCTAAACGGACCTATAATCTCTATTTTTCTTATAGGTGCCTACGATACGGGTCTGACGACGGAGGAATTGGCAAAGCCCCATCTTTCTTTTCAACTGGCAACACAAAGCGCAAGTTTTATAGAACGTCCGAATACCGACCGGTTGATAATGATCAACCGTGCTAAACGGGTCGCCGTAAATCTTGAGGCATATGCATCACGGATACTCAGTTGTAATGAAGCGTCCTGGTGGTTCGATCCAATTGATCTGGATAATCAGATTTGGGTATCGCATTCCAGAACCACGCCCAACCCTGATGCATGGGGGTTATTCGATGATGAACATGGTGGAGGGCAAACGCCTACTCGTGCCTACATGACTTCCACATATCGAGATCAAACCACGTCGGAAATGACCGATTTGGATTATATGACTGGGGTAACACCGCGATACCCGTTGAACTGTTGGCGACTGAAAATTGATTCACAAGCAAAGGTTTACGAAATTGATGGCCCAGAGTCGTGGCATAACCTGTGCGCTCAATACCCCGCTTATTGGGACCTAGAGCAAAGAGAGGATCGTCACATTTTGGTTCCCGAATGGCGCGCCGTGTCCCAAGATTGGGATGGTGTCCATCTGAGCTTCGGGGGATGGATCACGACCGAACAAATCAGGTATCGGTCCTCAGCCGGGGAATCAATGATGGAGTTTTGGAATGCGGAGAAAACGGTTTGGTTATCGGCGGTTATGACTGATGTGGAAGAGATGCCGGCGCATTATAGGGATCGAGATCAGATTGAGTTTGAATTCTCTTCGTTACGATCATAAAAATACTGGAATGCGAACTTGACTGGAATTGCACAGGAAATGAGCATAGGCAGGATGATGGAGCACGATGGAGACCATAATCTGGATGTCGATGGTTGGGGTGTGTTTGTTGGCGGCCTTGTGTGTCGGAGTTCTGATGCTGAAGCGGAAGTCCAATGGTCAGGGGCGGGTACGTAAGCATAGCCTCTCTCCTCTAGAAATATCCCTGTTCATCCTAATTGGTCTGACTGCTACTGGAATGATTTTTATGTCCGTCGTCGTCGGGGTGATGATAGTTGATTGGCCAGAGGGTGAGCCGTCGTCGAGAGTCGACGATATCCCCGAGCAAGTGGTCCGTGACCTCCTCAACGAGAATGGCTATGTAGCAAACCCAAACCAGCGCACCGCCAAAATAGCAGAGGAGCACAGAGGCGGTTTCGGTGGTTACTACTTCGGTGACGCTGACCGATCTGTGGCTTACGTCTACATGTTGGATCCCAGCGAGATCGCGTCCGCCAGAGAGGTTTTCCGCGCTATCTACCACGGTGATCGGCAAATTACCCGGATCGTGCCCGGTGCAGGGCAATTACGCGTATAGCGACCTCGTCCGGTGGTTCCACGCACTGGATAGGGCGATGGTGCGGGAAGGCATCAATACCATTTACGGGTCTCTGCTCGGGCTATCCAACCGCGTCGGGTTCGGGCTGGCTGATATGGAACAGGAGCAAGATGCCCGCAGGTTGATGCAAGAACTAGAAATTCCCGATGGAGCGGTGGTTTTCAAAGAAGGAGATAACTAGTACTGTTGCCAGGTAGATTTGTAAGAATATAAGAAAGCAGCCATACTGGGGCATGATCTTTGTGTGAGGAAGTGCCCAGCCATGGCTGCCATCAAGTATAAAGTAGAGTTGACCGAGGCCGAACGCTCCCGTCTCAATGAGGTGTCCCAGCGAGGCAAGGCGTCAGTGCGCACCGTGAAGCGTGCGCTGTCGCTGCTCAAGGCTGACCAGGGGCTTCGGGACCGTGAGATAGCCGATGTGCTGTTGGTCAACGCGGCCACGGTCGCCAGAGCGCGGAAGCGGTACGTGGAGGAAGGACTTGAGGGCGCCATCAATGACCGACCGCGGCCGGGCCAGGAGCGCAAGCTGGACGGCAAGCAGGAAGCGCACCTGATCGCCTTCGCGTGCCGCGCCGCGCCCGCAGGGCACACGCACTGGACACTCCAGTTGTTGGCCGACCAGGTGGTGGAGTTGGAGTTTGCCGAGAGCATCTCCCTGGAGACGGTGCGCCAGATACTCAAAAAAACGAACTCAAGCCCTGGCAGAAGAAAGAGTGGTGTATCCCCAAGGTGAGCGGGGAGTTCGTGGCGCGGATGGAGGACGTGCTGGACCTGTACCAACCGGAGTACAATCCGGAGCGTCCGGTAGTGTGTTTCGACGAGACCTCCAGGCAATTGACTGGGGAGGTGCGTCCGCCCATCGAGGCTGCCCCCGGACGGGTGGCACGCTATGACACCGAGTACCAGCGAAACGGGACCCGGAACCTGTTCATGATCTGCGAGCCGAAGGGTGGATGGAGACATGTGGAGGTGACCGAGCGCCGCACTGCCGTGGACTTCGCGCACCAGATGCGGTGGCTGGTGGACGAGGCCTACCCTGATGCCGAGGTGGTCAGGCTGGTACTGGACAACCTCAACACCCACCAGCTCGGCTCGCTCTACGAAGCATTTGAGCCGTGCGAAGCTCGGCGCATCGCCCAACGCCTCGAGTTTCATTACACTCCTACGCATGGCAGCTGGCTGAACATGGCTGAGATCGAGTTGAGCGTCTTCAGCAGAGGGTGTCTGAACCGCCGTATCAGCGATGAGCCGGAGCTGCGGCGAGAGGTTGCGGCGCTCGAACGCGAGCGCAACGCAGCAAAATCAGCCATAGACTGGCGGTTTACCACCCAAGATGCTCGCCGTAAGCTCCAGCATATCTACCCTACAAAACCAGATTGACACGGTACTAGTTACTGTCTAGCAGAACGACTCTCAAAGATGCCCTTGAACCCATAGAGGGAGACGACGAAGTGGTGGCCACCGTGCAGGGCAAAGAAGTTACCCGTGGGGACATTCGACGGGACGTTGAATTCTGGATGGTGACGAACATGGCCTCGACCAGCGAGGACGCCACACATAAGAGCATCGTACTCGTGATTGACCGGTTTATCAGGCAGGCAGAAATCGAACGCCGGCAACTCACCGCTACTCGCCGGGAAGCCGAAGACTATATGCGCCGACAACGTGAAATTTGCATGGGGGAGCACGGGGCGGAATGTCGCGAAGCTGTCACACACCTTGGGTTCGACCCCAATAGTGCTGAATACTGGGAGAACATCGCGCTCCCCGAATACGGGAAGGCAGTAGGCGAAATCAAACTCTGGCAGGCTGTAATCATTGAGCGAGACATGGTGGACGCCACCAAGGAGGAACACACCGGTAGTGTCCCGTCAAGTAGTGTAAAACGCGTCATCCCTTTTGATGTTGATCAGGCCGCTGCGTCCAGCATATTGGGCTTCGGCAGTGCCTCGTTGCCGGCGGCGTTGGGGATGGTGAGGTAGCGGCGGGCTTCGGCCCATTCGTCGTGTTGCTCGGCCAGCACCGCGCCCACCAGGCGCCGCGCCGACAGCCGGTTGGGGAAAATGCCCACCACGTCAGTCCGGCGCCTTATCTCCCGGTTCAGCCGTTCCTGCGGGTTGTTGGACCACAGCTTCTGCCAGTGGGCCACTGGGAAGGCCGTGAAGGCCAGGATGTCCGGCGCGGCATCCGCCAGCAGTTCGGCCACCTGGGCAAAGGGCTCCCGGAGTTGTTCCACCACTCGGTCCAATTGGCCGTGGACCTCGGCGGGAGACAGTTGCTGGTAGATGGTGCGGACCATGCGAGAATGTCCTGGGTGGCCAGGCCAGGTTGGGCACGCTTGGGCACTCGGGTGAGCAGGTTGGCCATGAAGTGGGTGCGGCAGCGCTGCCAGCTGGCCCCAGTGAACACCGCGGCGATGGCGTTCTTCAGCCCCTGGTGAGCATCGGAGGTTGCCAGCTCCACCCCGCTGAGGCCCCGGAGCGGTCAGCGACCGCAGGAAGGCCAGCCAGAAGGCGCCGTCCTCGCTGGCGCCCACGTCCATACCCAGGATCTCACGCTGCCCTTCGGCATTGACCCCCGTCGCCACCACCACGCAGACGTTGACGATGCGACCGCCCTCCCGCACCTTCTGGGTCAGGCCGTCCAGCCACACGTAGGGGTAGGGACCACCGTCCAGGGGCCGACCCAGGAAACTCTCCACCACTTCGTCCAGTTGCTCGCAGATGCGCGACACCTGGCTGCTGGAGATGCCGTCGCAACCCAGGGCCTTGATCAGATCGTCCACCCGCCGAGTGGACACGCCTTCTACATAGGCTTGCTGGATGACGGCCAGCAGGGCTTTCTCGCTGCGCCGCCGCGGTTCCAGCAGGCTGGGGAAGTAGCTGCCTTCCCGCAGCTTGGGAATGTGCAACTCCATGGTGCCGACCCGGGTGTCCCAGGTGCGGTTGCGGTAGCCGTTGCGGTAGGTGACCCGCTCCGGGCTGTGTTCGCCGTGCTGGGCGCCGATCTGGGCGGAAACCTCGGCGTCCATGATGCCGTCCACCAGGATCCGCAGTGCTTCCCGCAGCAAGTCCACGTCTCCGTCCATACCACGCTTGCGTAATAATTCCAAAAGATCCATTCTTTGCTTGACCACCGTCGTTCTCCTTGGTTGGGTTGTTGTGATTCCACAAGGATGACGCGGTGGTCAGCGTTTTGCCAACCGCCTAACTCTTACACCACTTCCTGGGACTCTACTAACACACCACAATGCGAAAGGCTCTACCGGGCGAATTACGCCCAAACGCGGTAATCGTCTGGCATGACCGGGACCTGGAGCGTACGTGTCAAACTGCATTACGGTCGGAGTGTCAATGACGGGTTAGAAATGAGCCATTTTAACGGTTTAAAATTGAACCACTTGGTATTTGCTCAGCGATTCGGTCAGTGCGCGTAGTTGTCGCCGGCCTCCTCCGACGCTGCGCTGATGTGGTGTTGCGACGGGAATAGCCCCGCCTGGCGTTTCTCCCTGAGCCGGTAGCTCTCGCCGCGGATGTTGAGCACGTGGCTGTGGTGCGGCAGCCGGTCCAGCACCGCCGAGGCGATCACGCTGTCGCCCAGCAGTTCACCCCACTCGCCGAAGCCCTTGTTGGAAGTGAGGATGATGCTGCCCCGTTCCCTTCGGCAGGCTCAGGGCCGGCTGCCCGGGCCGACACCAGGGTGAAGAAAGCGGTGGCCGACTCCCGGTCGTAGGGCCAGATGCCGAATTCGTCCACGACCAGCACCTTGGGCGCCAGGTAGACCTTCATCCGCCGGTCCAGGTTGTGCTCGGATCTGGCCTTCCTGAGGTCCTCCATCAGGTCGTAGGCGCGGACGAAGTAAGCGCCGTGGCCATTCTCGATGGCCCTGAGCGCCAGGGCGATGGCCAGATGGGTCTTGCCCACGCCGGGCGGTCCCAGCAGCAGGACGTTGGTGGCCTCGGCGACGAAGGCCAGGTTGGCCAGTTCCTTGACCAGCCGCTCGTCGATGGAGGGCTGGAAGGCGAAGTCGAATTGCTCGAAGGTACGCTGAAAGGGCAGATGGGCCAGCCGGGTACGAGTGGTGAGGTAGCGTTCCCGGCGGGCGGCTACCTCCACGCCGAGCAGTTCGGCCAGCAGCTCGGGATAGGTCAGCTGCTTGCTGGCCGCGGCGTCCAGGGTGTTGTCCAGGACTTCGACGGCCTGCTTGAGGCCCAGGGTTTCCAGGTGCTGGCGCACTTGTTCCAGAGCGATCATGCCACACCTCCCGCCACCAGCTCGTACACTTCCAGCGAGCGGCGTTCCACCTCGCCCGCGGGAATCTGCACCGCCACCGCTTCCTTGCGGGGCTGGCCCTCCCCCTTGGGCAGTCCGGCCCACTGGCCGGGCAGGATGAAGCGCTGCTTGGGCTGTTGCGCTCGGGGATGCACGGCGATGCGCTCATCACCGGACCAGATTTCCACCGTGCCCTGGCGCTCCCCCACCTGCACCGTGGCCCCTACCCACTTCCAGTGGACGCCGTACCGGGAGCCCTCCCAGCTGACGAAACCGTCCCTGGACACCTTGCGGTCCTCTCGCAGGTACGGCGCCAGCGTGGCCCGATCAGGCAGCTTCCCCAGGTGGGGCCGCTCCTCGGCCAGCATCTCCCACGGCACCCGGTGGGTCGTTCCGTGCACCCGCCCGCGTTGGCCACCACGTCGCACCACTCCAGCCCTTGCCGGTTCAGGTCGGCCCGTTTCCAGATGATGCCGTGGTGAAGCGGATGCTGGGCCACATGTTGCGCCGCACGTACTTGACCTCGTTCTCCACCTTGCCCTTGGTCTGGGCTCGGTAGGGCCGGCACAGCCGAGCCTCAAAACCCACCCGCCGGGCGAAGTCCAGCATCCGCTGGTTCCAGATCGGCCGCTTCTCCTCGTCCCGGCCCAGCGTGACCACCTTGGCATTGTCGTAAAGGCACCGGCGGGGCACGCCGCCCAGGTACTCGAAAGCGTTCATGTGGCACTGGATGAAGGCCGCGGTGTCCGCCTTGCGCACCAGTTCCACGTAGCAGGCCCGCGACCAGCCCAGCGTCATCACGAACACCCAGACGCGGCGCTGCTTCCCGTCAGTCCCGATGTACGACAAACTCCCCCAGTCCACCTGCGCCTGCTCTCCCGGCTCCGTCTCAAACCGCATCGTCGCCTCCGGCTGACGACGCCGGCGCCGCGGCCTCACGTATTCCGACAAGATCGTGTTGCTGCCGTCGTACCCCAAGTCGCGCAACTCCCGCAGCAACACCACGCAGTTTTCCAGCCCATCCCCCAGCCGCCGGTCAATGTGCTCGGTGTAGGGATCCAACTTCGACCCTCGTCGGGATCGCGGCTTGGGCCGTATCGCCTCCGGTGACTTCAGATACCGCAACACCGTATTCCGTGCGAGCCCCAACTCCCGAGCAATCGCCCGCGTCGAATGACCCGCCCCTCTCATCTCGTAAATCTGTTTCACGTCTCCACCTCTTAGCAATTCTTCCAGGCACCTCCGCCATATGTCTGGCGATGATGCCCTTACTATCGAGGTGGCTCAATTCCAACCCGTAATTTTTGGCTCAGTTTAAACCCGTGAATAACAGGAGTAGGCAACCACAGGCAACCAACCATTCACCGCGGGTATCGGCTGGCTTAACCGTCTCGACTACGGGAACCCAAACAAGAAACCATGCGATTCGTACCCGCCTGGCCTCGAATCGTAGATTGGATTCCATTGATGCGTAGATGTCGCAGCCGTGCTCAGTTTATAACGCTCACAGGGTTCCCAATAAATCCACCACCCAGATCGAGACGACGCCGGTCTTCTGGAACTACATTGACTCGTGATCAACTCCTGATGGGCAACCGTGCTGCGCGCGGCTTCGGCAACGCTGATATTCAGCACACACCGTTGGATGGGGGTTTCGTAGAGAATACGGCGTTGGACTTCCGCTTGGAACTTGAGGTTGCCATCCGCAGTTGGGGTCAGGAAATCGAGCAGGCGGGAGAAGTTATCGCCCGTGTAATAGCGCAAGGACACGATGCAGTGGTTGCTTCAATTGGCCCCGCTTGGCACGTCGATCGGGGCATGATGTCGTCCTTAGTCTGCCGCGCAGGGAGAACCGGGGGCGCAATCCGGTTGCCCAACGAGGGCCCGTAAGGTGTAACAGTAGCTGCTCCGGATGAACCCTTGACACTGGTTGAGGATTGTAGCAGAGTAACCGTCAGTTCCTAATTTTGGCGGTGGTCCAGCTCAGTCGAAACCGTCGCTGCAGCCGCTGCCCGCTTCGCCATCTACTACAATTATTCTGGGAGGCCACGCCCGATGGATTTCACGCCTGAACGCGCACTGGTGATAACGCCACACCCCGATGACGCCGAAGTTTGGGCCGGCGGAACCATCGCCCAGTGGGTGCGCGCTGGCGCTGAAGTGCATTACGTGCTGTGTACCGACGGCAGCAAAGGCACTGATGACCCTGAGATACGTGTCGACGAGCTGATCGCAGCGCGCAGCCGCGAGCAGTTGGCAGCCGCCAAAATTCTGGGAATTACCAACGTGGTAATGCTGGGGCGTCCAGATGGCGAACTGGAAGACACGTCTGATTTTCGCAAAGAACTGGTGCGTCAAATTCGCATCATCAAGCCCGACGTGGTGCTGACCACCGAGCCGTACCGCCGCAATATGCAGTGGCACCGCGACCATCGGATTGCCGGCCAGGTGGCGCTGGATGCGGTGTTCCCCTATGCGCGCGACCACCTGCATTTTGGCGACCTGTTTGCCAACGAGGGTATCGAGCCGCACAAAACGGCTGCCATAATGTTTTGGGGATCTGAAAATCCAAATGCCTTCGTGGACATTTCCGCTGATTTCGAAATCAAACTGGATTCCGTGATGGCTCATGCCACCCAAACCCGTCAACGTACCCGGGCAGAAATGCAGGCATTCATTCGCGACCGCGCTCACGAGGCGGCCGAGCATGGCAATGCTTCACCGGACGAAGACACCGCCGGTTTCGTTCTCGCTGAGGCGTTTCGCCGGGTGACTTTCCGGACCTAGACGTCGACGGTCGGCGGCGGCGCACCGTGCTGCGGGTTGGCTGGCATCTGTTGATGCGATGGCCGTTTCCCTTGAGTCATTTCGGAAATGACCCCTGCCTCGCACTCGGTTACAGGATTTCAGCGCCGGGTTCGCGTAGCATCGCCGACCGCAACAGGGGGACCGGTGGGGCACCCCAGGATAGTGCGGCGTCGTGGAAGCCGCGCAGACGGTAACCCGCGCCTTCCTGCCGCCTCCAGTCCTGGCGCAGTTTCAGCAGCATCAGTTTGCCCAGCGTGTAGTTGAGGTAGCCCGGGTCGAAGGTGCCCCGTAGCGCTTCCCGACGCGCCGGGTGTTCTTCCATGTAGGCGTGCGCCTGAAAGAACCGCGTCGCCTCATCAACCGTCATGCGCTGGGTGTGCATCCCGAGCGAGCACAGGTAGCGGCAATTACGCACCAACGCTTCCAACAGTTGGGTCAACCAGAGGGCCGCGTCATCGCGACCGTACTCGGTCTCCAGCATCATCTCCTCTGTGTAATGCGCCCAACCCTCGCTGAAGGCGTAGGATGTGGCGACCCGATTGATCAGTGGCAGGCCGCCGCCGTGTCTATTGTGCAGGTTGTGCACGTAATGGCCGGGGTACACCTCGTGGATGCTCACCACCTTCAGCGTGCGGTAATTGAAATTGGCCAGCCATTCTTCCTGCTGCTGTGGCGTCCAGTCGGGTTCCACGGGTGTAACGTAGTAGAAGGCTTCGGTGGCAACCGATTCCAACCCACCCGGGGAATCCATGGCGGCAAAAGCGTAGCGCATGTACGACGGCGTTTCCGTAACCTGGCACCGCTCTTCGGAGGGCAAGCCTATGATGTCCAGATCGATCAGCGATTGCCGGATATTTTCCAGCATCTCCCGCACGTCTGGTATCAGGCCCGCCGCCGTCGGATGGTTTGAGCTGACCAGGGCCACCGCCTCGCGCACCGATTTGCCCGGCGCCACCAGCGATGCGGCTTCATCCAACCGGCGCAGATTCTCTTCGAGGTTGGCCTGGCCTATGGACAGCACATCGGACAACGCCGTATTGACTCCCTCGCCCACGGCCAGCATACGACCGTACATACTGGAACCGATGGCAAATTCCGGTCGCACGTCGCGAGACTGCAACCGTTCCACGAAGGCATCCACCGCAGTTGCTGCGGCCGTGCGAGCTTGATCGAACTCGGCGGCAACGTCTGGCGCTACGGCGGCGCAGTCAGCGGCGGCAGCTGCCAGGCCAGTGCGGTAGTAAGAAGCCATACCTCGGTACGCCTCCACCGCCATGTCCCGCAGGGGAGCGCCCAGCTCAGGGTCGGTTTTGGCATCCAGCGTTGCCAGGAAGTCCGCCACCTGGCTCAGCGCTTCGTTGGCCGAGCGCAGGCGATTCGGAAGCGGGGCATAATCGCGCTGCACGTATCCGCCCACATTCAGGTATCCAACCTGACGTTGCGGGTTGTTTTCCAGCGTCCGCATTTCGTCGAGGTTGAACAACTCCCGACGCAGGAACATTTCCAGCAGGTTGCGCGAAAGGCCGGCCATTGCCGCTTCGCGGACGCCGTCGCCGCCAGACGGTTCAGGTGTTAACGGGCTGGGAATAGCAGATAGCTGCGCTATTGTTTGGTGCAGTTCCTCAACTCGCCTTTGCACTCGGCCGGCGGAGAAATCGGGCAGCCGGCCATCGTACTCATGCCGACCAATGCGACTGCCCGAGGTAGGCAAAAAGTCCCAGTGTTGCGGGATGGCCCGTTCCGCCAGCGCGTCCACCGCGGCGCGAGACGCTACGAGATCATCCGCTTGTGTCACGGTATTCCCTCAGACCGGGCGCCGGACGGCATCGTCTCGCCCACTGATGGGGAAAAGATGCGTCCGGACGGGCGAGATTGCTAGGCGATGAGTTCGCTGATGAGAAACTGTGGTTCGATATCGGTAAAATTCTTCACGTCGCCCACCAGTTCACGCCCGTGATTCTTGAAACCCTCGTGGACGCCGTCCACATCGTTGAAGAACAGGTAACCCACGGCGGTGTACAACGGCGGGGCGTTTGGGTCGGTATCGGATATGCCCTTCTCCACGTTGTAGTAACGCATCCCGAAGGTGGTCAGGCGCTCTTGAACCATGGGCATATGCTTGTTTACATAATAATCGAAATCAAACGACTTGTCGGCTTCGTTGCCGTAGAAAACGGTTACTTTGATCATCGTATTTTCTCCTGTGATTTTGCCCGATCAGTGATAGACGTTGATGCCCGCGCCGCCGCCGGCCGCGATGGTTTCACCGCTGATGGCGATGCTGCGCGGGGAAGCCAGGAATGCCACCACCCAGGCCAGTTCTTCAGCATCTACTATGCGGCGAGTGGAATTGCGCGATGCGACCCGTCGCTCTACCTCGTCCACCGATGTGCCCTGTTGGGCTGCCTGCTCCGCATACATCGGCCCGCTCCGTTCGGTGCGCGTGGTGCCCGGATGAACCAGGTTGACGCAGACACCGTGTTCGCCAAGCTCTTCGGCAAGGAATTTGGTCAGGTTGGACAAGCCGGAGTTGCGCACGCCCGCACTCAGATTGCCGGCCGCCTGGCGGGCGGACAGACCGCCAATGTTCACGATACGGCCCCATCCCTGTTGTTCCATGTAGGGAGCGACCGCCCGGGCGCAGCGCAGGTAACCCATTACCTTGGTGTCCAGGTCCAGCATCACATCTTCGTCGCGGATTTCGGCCAGCGATCCGCGAGCCAGGCCTCCGGGTGCAGCGGCGTTGTTCACCAGAATGTCGACATGCCCGCCAAGGGCGTCGGCGGCGGTGGCAACCATTGCGTTGACCTGCTCGGTACTGGTCATGTCCGCCACGATGGGCGTTACCCGACCGCCGGTTGCGGTGGCGATTTCTTCCGCCGAGGTGGACAGCGTGTCAGCGTATCGACCGGTGATGACCACGTTGCATCCGTCGCCGGCCAGCACCCTGGCCACCGCCTTGCCGATGCCACGGCTGCCGCCGGTAACGATGGCGGACCTCCCGTTCAGCTCCAGATCCATGGTGGCGCCCTCCCGTGTTTGTTGGCCGCATTTTACACCAGGTACCGCAACGTCCCAACCCCGCCGCGGCTGATGGCGGGCTGGGGGATCAGATACACGAAACCCCTCTCGCGTTAGAGAGGGGTTTCGCATTCCGCGATGTCGTGGCTGGTTAGGCCACTTGTACGGTGGCGCCGGCATCTTCCAGCTTGGCTTTGATGCTGTCGGCCTCGTCCTTGTTGACGCCCTCGCGGACGCGGGTGGGCGCCGACTCGACCAGCTCTTTGGCTTCGCGCAGACCCAGGTCGGTAATCTCGCGCACGGCCTTGATGACGTTGATCTTGTTGGCTCCGAAGTCGGCCAGGGTGACGTCGAACTCGCTCTGCTCTTCTGCGGCAGACGGGGCATCATCTGTAACGACCCCGGCCGGCGCTGCCGCTACTGCGATGGGCGCTGCTGCCGAGATGCCGAACTCTTCCTCCAGCGCCTTGACCAGATCGGCCAGGTCCATAACGCTCATGCTGCTAATTGCTTCCAGAATTTCTTGATTGACTGCCATGATAGACGCCTCCGGTTTGGGTTTGTTGGTGCTGTTTTTGTTGGCTTGTTTATGGTGATGGGGCGGCTTTGAGGCTGTTGACTATGCCGCCTCTTCGGATTGTTGCAACTGATCTACGCGCGCCTGCAAGAGGTAGCCCAGGCTGCGAACGGGCCCGCTCAGGATGCCAAGCAGGCCGTACAGCGGCGCTTGCATACCGCCCAGCAGCATTGCCACCAGTACGGGCTGTGGGGGCAATGCTGCCAACCGCGACACTTCCGTTGGCGGCATCGGGTCTCCCTGATCTATGATGGCTCCGCCGATGGACAGGATGCCACCAGCGGCGGCGGCGGCGGTAACCGTTTTGGCCGCCTGCGCCGGGTCTGCGTAACCCAACGCGATGCCGGTCTGTCCGCTGACAATATCTTTCAGTTGCGGGATGCCGGCCGCGTCGGCTGCCAGGTCTAGCAGGTTGTTCTTGATAACAACAAACTCCACACCGCCTTCCCGCAGCCTCCGCCGCAAATCCACCATCTGGTTAACGCCCATGCCGGTGAAACCGGTGGATATGACGATGGCGCTGTTTTCCAGTTTCTCTTTGAGTTGGGCTACCCGATCTACTTTCGCCTGGGTTGGCAAGATTTCCCTCCGTTGCTGGAACCGTGGCAATGCGTTTGTGAGTGCGAGGCCAAAAAATATCCCCGCGCATTCGAGACTCTCTGCGCGGGGTTTGGTACGCTCATCGGGAACAACCACGATAAGCGTCGTTCAACCTTAATACTTCCAGACGAATCCGTGGTATCCGCTTCGGCGGGCGGCGCCTCCCGGCTGCCATTATTTCCCAATCGGAACCCGCTGTCTCAAGCGCATTGATTGTTATTCAGTTTGTGAATGTTAGGGTATCACTCCGCACCGCTGGTTACAACAGGATCCGGCCCGCCCGAGAACTATGCTGGCCTCATGGCCTGCAGGGTCGCCACATCAACCGGAATGCCGGGCCCCATGGAAGAAGTGATATACGCGGATTTTATGAACGCGCCTTTGACAGCTTCCGGTCGCTCGCGCATTACTGCGTCCATGAAGACGGTAAGGTTGTCGACCAGGGCTTCACTCTCGAAGGACGATTTGCCGAACTGCCCGTGGATGATGGCGGTGCGGTCGGTGCGAAACTCCAAACGTCCAGCTTTGGATTCCTGAATCACACGCGTCAAGTCGCGAGCCTGCACCAGCGTGCCGGTGCGAGGGTTGGGCATCAAGCCCTTGCGACCAAGCACACGACCCAGTCGTCCAATCTTGGACATGATCTCCGGAATGGCTAGTCCCACGTCGAATTCCGTCCAGCCGCTCTCAACCTGGGCGATCAGGTCGTCGTCGCCCACGAAGTCGGCGCCGGCCTGACGCGCGATGTCGGCAGCTTCGCCGTTGGCAAAGACCAGCACCCGCACCTGCTTCCCAAGGCCGTGGGGGAGTACGGTTACGCCCCGCACCTGTTGTTCGGCGTGGCGCACGTCGGCGGTGGTGCGCAGATGAACTTCAATGGTTTCGTCGAACTTGGCGCTGGACAACTCCTTGATGAGGCCAATTGCCTCGTCGGGTTGGTACGTCGAGTCTTCCGAAATCCGTTCCGCAGCGGTATTGTAACGGCGGCTATGCTTGGGCATGGCTAAAATCTCCCTGGTGTCTAGTCGCCTTCCACAGCAATTCCCATGCTGCGGGCCGTTCCGGCGATGATATTCATCGCCTGCTCAACGGAATTGGCGTTAAGGTCCTTCATCTTTTCTTCCGCAATGCCCCGCAGGGTGTCACTGTCGACGACACCTACCGGGCCGCCGAGTGCATCGCCGCGGCCTTTTTCCACTCCGGCTGCGCGCCTGAGGAGGTCGGAGGCCGGGGGCGTGCGCGTTACAAAGGTAAAAGAACGATCCTCGTACACCGTCAGGTGCACTGGGACTATGGTTCCCGACTGGCTACCGGTGCGTTCGTTGTAGTCTTTCACGAAAGCCATGATGTTGACACCGTGCTGACCCAACGCCGGGCCCACGGGGGGCGCTGGCGTGGCCTTGCCGGCCTGCAACTGCAGCTTGATGATGGCCCGTACCTTTTTTGCCACTGGTGGCCTCCGCTGATCCTGATTTGCCTGATTTAAGCTTTATCGACCTGCATGAAATCCAGCTCGACCGGTGTTTCACGACCGAACACGGAAATCAGCACGGTAACCTGCCCGCGATGCTCGTCAACTTCTTCCACTTTACCCAGCATGTCGGCGAACGGCCCTTCGGAGATGCGGACGGTATCGCCGCGGGTCATCCCAATTACAGCCCGGGGTTCGCCAGATGCCACCCGGTCCAGGATGTCGTCGACCTCGCGGTCGTCCAGCGGAACCGGGCGCGGCCGGTCGCCGCCTTCTTCTTCTGCCGAGATGAAGCCGGTAACGCCGGTGGTATTTCGCACCAGGAACCAGGCTTCGTCGTCCATGACCATCTGAACCAGAATGTACCCCGGGAAGAGTTTGCGCCGCTGGGAAGTCCGCTGCCCCTTGTTGCGCACAATTTCATTTTCTGACGGGACTTCAACCCTGGCGATGCGGTCGTCCATACCCATGCTGACGCGGCGCAAATCCAGATTGCGCTTCACCATGTCTTCCTGGCCGGTGTAGGTATGCACGATGTACCAGCGCAGGTCGGCGGAGAATTGAGTTGTCGTCATATTATGCCCGCTGTGTGGATGATGGGTGAGGAAGACTTCTGGATTACAAATCGAGTTTGAATCAAACGACAGCCCGGCTCGACCCAAGGACACCTAGCCACCCGGTGATCCGGTGTAGCGTCCAGCCCCATCGGGAGAAATCGGGGAGTTACAGGATGAACCGGGTGAAAACTTCCGCAAAAAGCCGGTCCAGCAGGCCGAGGAAGAAGCCCATCGCGACGGCCAGTACCAGTACGATGACGGTCAAACGGGCCGTTTCTTCCTTGGTCGGCCAAACTGATTTACGCAGCTCCGAGACGGTTTCCCGCAGGAACCCAACCGGTCCGATCCTCCCCACCGCGCGGGGAGAAATCGGCACCGGTCTTCTTGCAGATGCTCGGGCCACTACAGCTACCTCACTTCACGGTGAACCTGGTGGTTACGGCAGCGGCTGCAGTATTTGCGCAACTCCATTCTGGTGGTGTGGCTGCGCCGGTTTTTAACAGTCGAGTAATTTCGCTCGCGGCAGTCGGTGCACTGCAAGGTCACGATTTGCCGGGCGTCGGTAGACTTGCGGGCCATCAGATTACCCCACCAGTTTGGTGAACACGCCAGCGCCCACGGTGCGACCACCCTCGCGAATTGCGAAGCGCAGCCCTTCTTCGATGGCGATGGGCGTGATGAGATTAACAGTCATCGTGATGTTATCGCCAGGCATTACCATCTCTACCCCTTCGGGCAGTCCGATTTCGCCGGTGATGTCACTGGTCCGGATGTAGAACTGGGGTTTGTAGCCGGTGAAGAACGGCGTATGACGACCGCCTTCCTGCTGACTGAGCACGTAAACTTCGGCTTCAGCCTGCCGGTACGGTCGCATCGAACCGGGAGCCACCAGGACCTGGCCCCGTTCGACCTCGTCCCGGTCAACGCCACGTAGCAGCACGCCAACGGCGTCGCCAGCCTCGGTGGTGTCCAGGAGCTTGTGGAACATTTCCAATCCGGTGGCAACCGTCTTGCGAACGTCGCCGGATCGGATGATTTCCACTTCCTGACCGACGCTCAACTGACCACGCTCGACGCGCCCAGTTACGACGGTGCCACGGCCCTTGATTCCGAACACGTCCTCAATGGGCATCAAGAACGCCTGGTCGGTGATACGAGTGGGCAGCGGGATGTAATCATCCATGGTTTGCACCAGTTCGCGAACCCCCTGCATGGCTTCGGGATCGCCATCCAGCGCCTTCAGGCCGCTAACGCGCACGATGGGCGTATCGTCCCCGGGGAACTCGTACCGGCTCAGCAGTTCGCGAATCTCCAGCTCGACGAGTTCGAGCAGTTCCTCGTCGTCCATCATGTCAACCTTGTTCAGGGCGACAACCATGGAGGGCACTTCCACCTGGCGAGCCAGCAGAATGTGCTCGCGAGTTTGTGGCATCGGGCCGTCTGGAGCCGACACGACCAGCACAGCTCCATCCATCTGGGCGGCGCCGGTAATCATGTTCTTGATGTAGTCCGCGTGGCCTGGGCAGTCAACGTGGGCGTAGTGGCGTTCTTTCGTCTCGTATTCGACGTGGGCGATGGCGATGGTTACGCCTCGGGCCTTCTCTTCGGGAGCATTGTCGATTTCATCCATGCCCCGGAAGGCTGCGCCGCCTTCTTCAGCCAGCACGCGGGTGATGGCTGCCGTCAGAGTGGTTTTGCCATGGTCAACGTGTCCGATGGTCCCCACGTTTACGTGCGGCTTGGTACGGTCGAAGACTTTCTTTGCCATAGTAGGGAGTTTCTCCTTGCTCCGTAGTTTTGGTGTACCCCGCCCGCGGATGAACCCGGCGAGCTGTCGGTGCCTGTGGAGCCCAGAGGCGGAATCGAACCGCCGACCCCGTTCTTACCAAGAACGTGCTCTACCGCTGAGCTATCTGGGCATTTCTCCGGTTGTGTTTGCTATATTTGGTTTGGTAGCGCCTTTGACAAGTGGTAACTGACGTTCTAGTGGTGGAGGGGGCAGGATTCGAACCTGCGAAGCCCGTCAGAGCGCCAGATTTACAGTCTGGTGGTTTTAACCACTCACCCACCCCTCCTTGGATATATTCGCGTTTGTCCTTGTTTGCGACCCTGTTTTAGAGAGCCCCAGAGGGGATTCGAACCCCTAACCTGCCGATTACAAATCGGCTGCGCTGCCAATTGCGCCACCGGGGCGCACAAAATCTTGTACGGACAAATATCACCAGTCTACCGTGAGACACACGCTAAAAAAGCCCCGGCAGTTCCGGGGCCTTCCGGTATTCGCCATTACGGGATTAAGATTACGGATATTGTACTAAATTGTCAATAGTTTCGCGCATCGGAGCAGCGGGAAATGGCTACCGCCAAACCTGCTGCTAACCCCGAATCCACCGAAGCGATGGGCCGTGGCGTTGACACCAGGGATGATGGGCAAGGGAAGGCGAACGGGGCAAGCCCGATTCCAATAGATGGGGATGAGGGCGGCGTGAGATAGCCACACAGACACGATGATGGCGGCCCGCGGTGGCGATGCTGGGCGAAATTGTCAGGGTAGTGTGCAGCAAGAGACGCTCGGGGACCAGCCTGGCGCAAGTCTGCGAGGCGGTCGGGTAGTCTGGTGAGTGGGTCAGATCTCCGTCGGCGTTGACACCAGCGGTGCCGTCAGGCTGGGAGTGGAAGGGCTCGCAATCGAGCCAAGGCGCGACTGAACTGGTTTTCCCAGGGCCAGCGCTGGGGCAGATGCAAAGTGAGGCGGCGCGCCGAGCGGGTGAGCCGTCCGGCGAGGGAGAAGAAGCGTCGTCGGAGGGTCTTGGTGGTTACCAGTTGCTCACCCAGACCGATGCGCGCGGTCCAGCGGGCCAGGTTGTGGGCCATCACCTGCACCGCCAGCCAGGCGCCGTTGGCGGCGAAGCGGCCTGAGGGGAGATGGTTGAGCCCGACGCCGTACTTGAGGTCTCGGATGGCGTTCTCGATCTCGGCGTGGCGCCGATGGTCGGCCTCCAGTTCCAGGGTGTCCCCGTCTCGGTCGGTGATGCAGCCGTGATAGCTGTAGCTGGCGAAGAGGGCCAGCTGGGAGCCGGGCGTGGGCTTCACCCGCCGGACGATGAGCCGCACCGGTGCGGCGTCGGGCTCATCCTGGAAGGGGACGTAGGTGGTCTCCGCCACGTCGGCGGCGCCGTCCATCCAGTAGGGAATCGGCGTCCAGTCAGTCTCGGGTATGGCCTCGATGATATTCCGCAGGCGGGCTTGCTGGCGGACGGTGATGGAGTAGCGCACATCCATCTTGCGGCAGACGGCGACGATGGCGTGGGTGTAGAAGCCGCTGTCAGCCCGCACCGTGAGTTGTCCTCTGGCGCCAGCGTAGCGTACTCGCCCCACCGTCTCGCGTAGAAAGTGGGCGGCGCCCCGAACGGTGTTGGCGCGGCCCTTGCGCAGCCGAGCCATCAGCACGTCGCCGGTGCCGGCGGCAATGGCCAGCAGCGGGTGATAGCCTCGCTGGCCGGTGTAGCCGTGGTCGCGCGCCCCCTCCTTGGCCAGACCGTATGTCTCGCAGATGGTGGAGTCCAGGTCGATGGTCAACGGCCCGTCGCCGGGTCCGGCCCCAGCCGCCCAGGCCCGGGCCAGCAGCTCCCGGCTGACCCGATCCAGTTGGCGGACGTGGCCCCACCGGAAACTGCGCAGGAAGGTCCCCAGGGTGGATGGCGCCTTGACTACGCAGCCGATGGCGCTAGCCGTCCCGCCGGTGCGCAGCACGTCGGCGTCGTCAATGCAGTCTCCTCCGGCCAGAGCAGACGCCACCAGCGTCATCACCTTGTCGCCGGTGTTGGCTCGGCCTGGGGCGCGACCCAGGTCCAGGTGCCGGTCAACCAGTTCGGGCCGGCCCAGATGCCGGCCCAGCGTGGCTGGCAGGATCAGCCCAGCATTGGCCACCAGGCGGTGGTCGTCAAAGGCGATTTGGATGCGGTCGGGGTGGTCATCTGCTAGCATCTTTTGGGTGCTCCTGGCCTGGGGACGGTTTCCTGTTTCAAAAGCCATTATCCCAGATGCACAGGAGCACTTTCTTACCCCTTCAGCACACCGCGACACTCATCTTTTCGGTGGATTGGGGCTAACCCAGTCGCGCCGTCCCTCGAGTTCTCTCGATTTCTGTGGAATTGGGTCCAAAACGCCACGCCGCATCAGACGCTGTGCCCTAATTTATAATTGACTGCGGGCTGACCCTGCGGTATGGTATTTACGAATTTTGGTCAATCTATCGGTACCGGTCGTCAATCGGTACTGGCTGCGGGGAATTGTCCGGCGCAGTTCCATACCTGTAATTCCCGTAATTCCCAATTGCTCCGGGAGCGTGTCGAAATGGCTGAAAATGATTTGCCCCTTTTCGTTTATAACGAAGTTGAAATCGGAGAGGAGTTGGGCTCATACGAATACCTGCTGACTCAGGAGATGGTGGACTTGTACCGCCGGGCCGTTGACGACCCTGACGCCGTGTTTCCAACCATTGCCGTGAAGCATGACGCCACGTCGCTATCGCTGGCCTATGACGACCAGACCGGAAGCGTCAACGCCGGCAACGAAATTGACCTGTATAACCCGCCGGTGCCGGGCAAGAAGATCCTGGTTACCGGTCGGGTCCACGACAAGTACACCAGGCGCGAAAAACCCTACCTGGTAATCGAGGCTACTGCCACCGATGAAGACGGTCGTCTCATCGAAAAAATGCGTACCTATCAGCTGAAAAAACCTGAGGAGTTGGGCAAGAAATGGCATCCCCAAGGCTAGACAGCGAAACACTGCCCGTCATCACCAAGCACATCAGTCAGGACACTATCAACCTCTTCGAGGCTTGCGGTATCCTGAACCGGTCCAATATCCATAACGACCCGGAGTTGGCCGCCCGCAGGTTGGGCACGACCTATGCCATTGCTTCTGGCCGCATGAGCATTGCCTTTTGCACGGAAGCCATGCGCAAGTTTGTCGGCTCCGACGATTTCCACCGCAGTGGCAATGTCAACCTCAAGTTCCTGCGCCCGGTCAAGGACGGCGACACGGTGTCGGTACACGGCCAGGTGAACAGCCGCACGCCTCAAGATGATGGGTCGACCCTGGTGGTGGTCGATGTGTACTGCGAGAACCAGAACGGCGACAAGACCGCAGTTGGTCAGGCTACCGCTCGCGTCAGTCAGTGAAGATTTGGGCGCGACATCGAGACGGCCGGAGCGGATTCCCCTGCTCAACGACCGGTTAACGGGAGAAGCACGAATGACGATGACAAGGTCCGAATTCGGAAAGGTTGAAGTCGATATTGTCTACTGCGTTCCTTGAGGCTATCACGGACTCGCCACGTGGTTGGCGATCGAATTTTGGCGCTCGCAAAACGCTGGAGACATTGCGGTCAAGTTGACTCCCGCTGACAAGGGCAGACTGGAAATCTACCTCGATGGCGAAAAGATTTTTGACCGTTTTGACGGGGGTGAAGAATACCCCAGCTACACCAAGGTCAACGAATTGAAAATGGTCGTCGCCGAACGCGTCTTCGATGTCGAAGACGAAATGATGGCCGGCAACAACTGATTGCCGCCCTCACGGTCTCTCGACCTGCCGTCCATTAACCTACCGTCTGCTAACCTGCTGGAATGGCAATCTCTGAACATCTGGAAATCGTGCGCGCCGGCACGAATGTCCTGAGGGCCTGGCGCGACGAAAATCCGGATACCCAGTTGGATTTGCGGGAAGCGGACCTGCACGGACTGGATCTTAGCCAGGCGATGCTGCGCGGCGCAAACCTGCGTGGCGCAAACTTCACCGACGCCCGGCTCAACAAAACCAACCTGGCTCGCACCGATCTGCGCTCTGCTGACTTTACCGGCGCGGAACTCGGCGGAGCAACCCTGTCGGCGGCCAACATGAGCGGCGCCAGTCTTTGCAACGTGAACCTTTTCTGGGCTGACCTCAAGCAATCGGACATGACTGGCGCGGTGTTGCGCTGGTCCCGGCTGAACCGCGCCTCTTTCCTCGGCACAGATCTCACTGGCGCTGATTGCAGTCAAACCACTGCTATTGAAATTGACCTGCGGTCGGCGAATCTGACCAATTCCAACTGGCAAGGCGCGAATCTGAACGGCGCAGATATCAGCCGCGCCTTGATGCACGGCGCCGATTTCACCTCCGCCAAAATCCGCGATTCGATGTGGATAATGACCGACCTGCGCGGCGCCAATTTCGACCGAGCCAGCCTCCATCGCTGCGATATGACCATGGGAAAATGGGACGACACCACCAATTTCCCGCCCGGGTTTGACCCCATGTTCATCGAGAACCGCGTGGACGACTACTAGTCGGCTGGTTCCTTTCAGATGGCTATCTTTCTCGTAGCATCCGACCGGCCCGCGGCTGGCAAAACTTCTATCGCCGCCGGGATGGCTATTGCCTTGGCGCGTAGCGGAGTGCAAGCGGCGGTCTGCAAGCCCCTTTCTCCGGCTGGCAGCACCGATCCTGACACCGTGTATTTCGCCGCCGGGTTCAGGGGCGCCGTGGGTGCTACATCCGGCGAAGATGATGCCGGATTGGATTCCGCCGCCACCGCCGTCCATTCGTTGACGGCCGGGGCCGAACCTATCCTGGTGGAAGTAGCCAACCCCGCCAGTGGCTCCGGGCTGACGTCCCCGCTGCTGTCCGGCCTCGCGTCCCGATTGTCGGCGCGGGTTGTTGCCATATTCGGATACCGCTCCGACCTGTCGGCGGTGAGCATCACCAGCGATGTTGCATCCCTGGGAGAAATCCTCGCTGGCGTCATCATCAATCAGGTGCCGCGTTACCGCACGGGACACGCTGCGGGAATGCTCGCCGAAACCGCGGCGGCGGGGATGCCGGCCCTGGCGCAGTTGCCGGAAGACCGCGCCATGCTGTCGGTTACGATGGCGCAGTTGGCGCAACAACTAGACGGCCATTGGGAACTGGAACCGTCGGATGCCGAGGCTTGGGTCGACCGGTTCCTTATCGGTGGCAACATCATGGATTCAGGGGAGGGTTACTTCGGACGCTTCCCGCATCAAGCCGTCATCACTCGAGCGGAACGGCCTGACATTCAGATGGCCAGCCTGATGCAGGGCACCCGATGCCTGGTGCTCACCGGGGGCGGTCGTCCCACTGAATACATCCGGGTGGAGGCGGCCAAGCGCGATGTGCCCGTGTTGTTGGTAGACGGCAGCACGACGGCTACCGCCGATGCGATCGGTGGCATCCTGGGCGTTGTTGTCCCCCACAACCTGCACAAAGCAGAGATCATGGCCGACCTGCTTGCCGAGCAGATCGACGTGCCGATTTTATTGGGATAGACGCCCGTCGTTAGATAACTGGCGTTTATGGCTGGATGCGGGCGGTCAGTCCTGCATCTCGAACCGCTCCGATTCGGGCGGTTGCGACCACAATTCCCCGGCGCCTGCCATGGCTGCTGCTCGCTCCGGACTGGCGCGCCAGGCGTCGTAAATCTCGTTGCTTTCCCAGGTAACCAGTGTCGAGATTTTGGTTGGATCAGACAACGATATGAAAATGTGCCGGGCTCCGAAACCCGGAGCGCGGCTCTGGGCTTCGCCGTTGCCATCGAGCAACTTTTTGGCCTCTTCAATCTTGTCTGCCTTGGCCCAATGGTGAGTCAATACGCCAATCAATGCCATTTTGTTGCGCTCCTGTATAGCGATGTATTAGTCGTCAGCCGCCGTGCTCTGGCGATCGGTGTCTCGAATCTCGCCGGCGGTTTCCGTTGCCGACGGGCGACCTCGCACTTTCAATGCCCACCCGATGACGAAGGCAACCAGTGCCGATGCGATGCTGAGTACCGCACCCATCTTACCCGGATCCTGAAACGGCGAACCGTCGGGGAACGCTTTGGCCGCCACGAACAGCGCCACGGTAAGCCCCAGCCCGGCGATGATGCCAGCAACCAGCAGGTGGCGCACTCCCATGCCGTCCGGCAACGGGAATCCCACCAGCGACGCTGCCCAGGAGAACAGCGTTACACCAATTGCTTTTCCCGCGATCAGCGATACCAACACCATCATGGTTACCAACCCAACGCTGGAGAATGCGACGCCGGCGTTGGCGAAGGCGAAGAAAAACAACCCCACGTCAACGAAGAGTTTCAGTTGATGCTCGAACTGGTCCAGGACGCTCAGGCCAAAAACCTGCACGTGGGTGTGGGTATGATTATGGGCGATGCCATCCGCCACGTCGACAATCATCGCCTCTTCCTCGGACAGCCCCTGAGCGTGCCCGGAGTGGGGCAGAAAAGGCACGATGGGCACCAGCGCCAACGCCGGTTCCACCCCAGCCTTGGCCAACCCCACCCAGGACAGCGTGCCGCCAACCAGGATGTACACGGGCCACCAGCGGATTCTGAATCGCCTGATGATGTAAGCCGAGGCCATGCCACTCACCACCAGCAACAACCAGATTGGCTGCACCGGGTGATTTGGGTCTGGGTAGAAAATGGCGATGATGCCCAGCCCGATGGCGTCGTCGCCAACGGCCAGCAGCAGCAGGAAGTTCACTGCCGGGTGCGATGCCCCAAAGATGAGTCGGGCCACCAGCCACGCTAGCGCAATGTCGGTCGCGGTCGGAATTGCCCAGCCGTTGGCTACTGCGCTGAAATTCTCGGTTCCACCGTAAAACACCCATGTCAGCGCTAGATACAGCGCGGCCGGCCCCAGCACGCCCCCAAAGGTTCCCACCATCGGGTTGATGGCACGGCGCAGCGGGTTCAGCACCCCGCCGGGCAGAGTTGATTGGGTGATTTCTTTGGTCGCCACGCCAAAGAACAGGCACATGAACATCCCATTGATGATGAAATGGAGGGTTAGTTCATGCCCCAGAACGGCAGCGTGTTCGCCGAAGGGATTGAACTCGATCCATGTTTCGTAGAGATGAGGGTTGGTGTTGGCAGCAAGCAGGCCCAACACCACACCGGCAATCAGGGGCACCGAAAACTCCTGCAGGAGATTGGTCGCCCTGATTATTGGGTGAACGTGGTTTGTTGATTCAGCGTGCATCGTTCTGGCGTTCCGGATGCGGCGTTGGTTTTTGCCTCGGCAGGGAGTGTACCACCAACCTTTTTGGCGGGGACCTGTCCACCGTTACGCTCTTGTAAATGGGAGTTCGCACTGCCATCATCGGCACCCGCTGGGCCTGGCCAGCCAATTCCAAAGCAGTGCCAGTCGACGCACGATGAACTTAGATGTGCTGCTGCCAGCAATCCGATGCTACGGACACGGCGCCGTCGAAGATCGACCTCGCCTCAAGTGCAAGTGGCGTCGGGTCGTAGTGGAACGCGTTGTCGATATGGGTCAGCGTGAGCTGTTCTACTCCGGCCATTTGAGCCACGCGAGCCGCCTCGGCAGCGGTTGAATGGGCGGTATTATCGGCGCGACGACGGTCGGCTTCAGTGCAAATCGCCTCGTGGATGAGCAAGGTTGCGCCTTCGGCTAACTCGGAGAGCGATGGGCACCAGCGGGTGTCGCCAGAAAACACGACGGCATGTTGGCCCGACTCCACACGCCAGGCGATGGCGCCACCGATGTGTGTTACCGGGGCGCACCTGGCGCGGATCGTTGGAGTGAGCTGCACCCATTGACCCGGGTCGGTGGGTCTAAAGGAAAACACCCGCCGGCCGTCGCGGCGCTGCGCCCCATCTCCGTCGACGGTCAATCCGCGCCGGGGGTAGGCCAGCAACGTCCCAATGTCGCCCAATGCCTCTGCCGAGCCGTACAACTGCATAGGCTGCTCGGCGGGATTGCGGCGGCTGCGCTGCATCTCGATGTGCGGCAGGCCCTCGCAGTGGTCGGGGTGGCTGTGACTCAGCAGGCAGTGGTCGAATTCGGTGGCCGACATCCCGAGCTGGTCGGCGTGGCGCAACACCGTGTTGCCGGACGACGCGTCCAGCAGGATACGACTACCGTCGGGACATTCCAGCACGATTGCGGTGTGGTTGCGCAGAATGCACCCGCCCGCGCCGGTGCCCAAATAACTGATGGTGAAACCTGCTGATGCCAATCTGTCCTCCCAACGAGCTCGGTTTACTTCAACCGTTACGGTGTCGAAATGCTTGCGATCATCGGAGCCTAACCCGTGAACGGGGCAGCACCGCCGGATTGACCAGGAATTCCGGCATCCGCCCTTGCAGCACGTCCACGGTGGCGCGGGCGGTACGCACTTCCAGTTCCAGCACCGATTGCTGCGACAGAAACGCCACGTGGGGCGTGATGATGACGTTGTCCAGCGCAAACATCGGATGCTCCGGCGACGGGGCGGCTGATTCCATCACGTCCAGGCCGGCCCCGGCAATGCTCCCATCGCGGAGGGCGGCGTATAGCGCGGGTTCGTCCACGATCGGGCCACGGGCGCAATTGATCAGGTAAGCCGACGATTTCATCAAACCTAGCTCGCGTTCGCCAATCAGCCCGCGGGTTTCGTCGTTCAGCGGAGTGTGCACCGTTACGTAGTCTGCATTTGCCAGCAGGTCGTGCATGGAGGATGCTGCCACACCGGTTGGCAGTGCCGCGTCGGGGGCCAGAAATGGGTCGTAGGCCAGCACTGACAACCCGAATGCCCGAGCCTTGTCAGCCACCGCCCGCCCGATGCGTCCAAACCCAATGATGCCGATGGTTTGCCCGCGCATACGGGTGAGGGGATGGGGCGACGTTACGCCTTCCCATCGTCCGGATTTGGCCACGCCGTCGAAGAAGCCAACCTGCCGATTCCAGGTGAGCAGCAAAGCCATCACGTGGTCGCTTACCTCGTCGACGCAGTAGTCGGGGACGTAGGTAACCGGTATCCCCAACTCAGTGGCCACATCGACGGCGATATTGTCAACGCCCACGCCGTACCGGCTGATGACGCGGCAGCGCTCAGCAGCGCGCGCCACCGCCGTCGTAACCTGAGCGAAGCAGGTCATAATGCCGTCGCAATCTACCGCCAGCGCGGCCAGCGTGTCTTCCGAGCCGTCCGGGGCTTCCACGACCTCCGCACCAATCTCGGCCAAAACCTCGCGCTCTGGCTCGGTGGTAGGCCAAACGAAGTCGGTGATGAGGATGCGAATTGGAGGATTGGAGTTGGCAGCAGTCATTAACAAACCAGGACAAACGGGGCGTGTAATAGCCTGGGCAAGTATACCCGATGACGGCAAGCCGGGCACTACCATTGCTCACACACTCAGGGCAATCGCGTTTTAGCTGCGTAGGACTTTTAGCAGGTAGTCCTCCTTCCAGCCGGCCTGGAGGCGTTTCCCCTGGATGCCCACCTTCAGGCTCGTTTCGTTCTTGAGCAGATTGTGCGAAACCTGCCGCAGCGTGGCCATGTTCTGCGGAGCGTGGTCCTTGCGGATCCGGCAATGGTCTTCCCCGAAAGTCACGTCCAGGCTCCAGTGCAAGCAGTTCTCGATGCTCCAGTGAGTGCGCACCACCTTCAGCAGTCGCTCCGCCGGGGCATCCAGGCTGCTGATGTAGTACCGGGGCTGCACCGTGGTCCCTGCCGGCGTCTCCCGGCGGCCCACCACCTTGACCACCGAGCGCAGGCCGGGCCAGTCCTACCCGGTGCTCAGGTACTCCAGGCAAGATGGGTCGCTGATTGTCCAGCACTCCCGACGTTCTATCCTTCCGTGGTCTTGGTTCAGGGTGGTGGCGTAGTCATGGGGCACTCCCCCGAAGCCGAACTCCTCCGCTCCCTCGAACCGGTCCCGCACGTCTTCATACAGTTGACCTTGGTTCTCCTTCAGCGCCAGCACGTAGCCGGCTCCCCGGTCCAGAATCCCCTGGGCGATCTCCTGCTGGCAGCCCATGGCGTCGATGGTGACGATGCACCCCTTCAGTTCCAGCATTGGCAGCAACGGGGGGATCGCGGTGATTTCGTTGGACTTCTCCGCGGTCTTCACCTGCCCCAGGGTCAGCGTGTTGGCCGAGGCCCAGGCGCTGACCAGGTGGATGGCCCGCTTGCCCACATTGCGGTCGTGGGAACGCCGTACCGTCTTGCCGTCGATGGCCACCACTTCCCCGGGGATCAGGTCGGACACCGCCTGGGTCCAGGCCATGAAGCACTGCTGGAACTGCTCCGGGTCCAGCCGGGAGAAGACGTCGCCGAAGGTGTCGTGGGACGGGATGCCGTGGGGCAGTTCCAGGAAGGTCTGGAACCATTCCAGCTTGCTCTTGCCGAACAATTCGATGTAGACCCAGGAGTCGGCGCCGCAGATGACGGCGCAGATGGCAATGGCAATGATGTCCAGCAGCTGGTGCCGCTTGCACCGGTCGATCCTGGGGTCCTCCAACGTCCCGAAATAATCCATAATGGACGCGCCCTTCCCCTCTCTCATCACTCCTCCCCTCTCCCCTTCATATCACTGGACTCGCATGCCTGGCCAAGTCTACCAATCTATAACGCGATTGCCCTGCTCACACACTGAGCCGCCCGCGTCGGTCGGAATGACGCACCATCCGGCCAGGGCCATCGGAAATTATCGACGCCGCCGCAGCGTGGTAAAATCGTGCTAAACCACTTGGGTGATTGACCGATACTGCCGGCTGACGGCCAGCAACGTCGACCAATTTCCCACAACGCGGAATGTTGAATGTCCATTCGCTACGGCGTTAGTTTGCTTACCGATCCGGATTTCACGGCGCGGTTGTACCGGGCTCGGCAACTGATTTGCGGGCAGTTCGCTTGCTGGGCTGCCGAAATGCACATGGTACACCTGCCGTTGTCGGACTACTTTATGCTGGACCCGGCCGACGGCGCGGGAACGGAGGCGACCCTAGCAGCCGAGCTGGAGCAGCTGGCCAACCGTTACCGCCGGGTCTCTCCCAGGTTCCCGATGTTCAACCGTGGCATTACCACCACTCGGCCTACGGAATCTGACGGCAATATCTGGGTGGATTTTTCGCCGGAGGTGGTGAACGAATCCCTGTATCGCCTGCAATCACTGGTGGCCGACCTACTGGAGCGGAACCAGGCGGTTTCAGGCGACCGTCTGGTGTACGGCCGCGATTTTCCGGCGCAAATGCCACTGCTGTCCCACGCGGACCTACCCGACTCGGTGTTTGACGCGGCGCTGGAATTCGCCGGCACCGTAACCGACGAGCTGAAGGTGTCGCAAATCACACGGTCATGGCGGCTCATCCTGATCCGCTTCGAATCCAACGCCGCTGGCGATGACTGGTCGGGCGGCAGGTGGGCTGCGGATTTGAGCTGGAAGGCGCTGGCCAGTTTCGGACTGTAACCAGGCATCCACGCCGCACTGATTACACCGGAAAGGCGTGCTCCAGAGCCTGGCGCTGCTCCGCCGTTAGCCGCCAACCGGATGCGGCGCAATTGGCCAGGGTGCGCTCGACGCTGTTCGACTTCGGGATGGCAACCACGTCGGGTTGGTCGGCAACCCAATTCAACGCCACTTGCGCTGCGGTTTTGCCGACCTTCTCGGCCACTTCATCCAGGACGCTGCGGGCCCGGCCAATGCCCAAGGCCTGCCGCAGGCCGCCGCGTTGCCCGCCAACCAACGAACCTTCGGCCAACGGCGAATAGGCAATGACCGTGATGTTGTGTTGCCGACAATAGGGAATCACGTCACGTTCGGCGCTGCGGCGGCGCAGGTTGTACAAGATCTGGTTGGACACGATGGGATTGTGCCGGAGCGCGCCTTGGGCTTCCCGCAAATCTTGCACCGAAAAGTTGCTGACGCCGATGTAATCAACCACGCCCTCCGATACCAGTTGCTCCATCGCCTGCATGGTTTCAGCGATGGGCACGCCGGGGTTTGGCCAATGGATTTGGTACAGGTCGATTTTGTCCACGCCCAGCAGACGGAGGCTGCGCTCGGCGGCCCGCAGCACAGCCTCCCGGCGCAAGTTGCTGCCCAGTACTTTGGTGGCAACGAATACCTGATCGCGGATGCCGGTGATGGCCTCGCCTACCGCGTCTTCGGTGCGGTACATCTCCGCCGTGTCGATTAGATTGGCGCCCAATGCCACTCCTCGGCGCAGCGGCTCCGACCCGCCGGTGTATCGCCAGGTGCCCAGGCCAATCTCTGATACCACCGCATCGGACGCGCCCAACTGCTTCATCTGCATGATTTCTGCCCTTCGCTTCGCTCCTAACCGTCTGCGCTACGTCGTCGTTGCACCGGTGGCCTCGACCCCCGGGGTTGCGCCGACCCGATTTGCGACGCGGCCCCGCGTGGAAAGATTAAGTCTGTCAAAAGCAAATTCCTTCGTGAAGTTTTCCGTTCCATTGTACCTATTGCGACCGAATCAGGTAGCGGCATAGTCGGCATAGTTGGAGTTCGCCCGCTCGTAACGAGACGTCACGGCTGCTCGTGCGCAACGGGCTCCGGCGTGCGTTTGGATAATCTGGCACGTTCTATGGGACTGGAGCGCATCAGGAACGCTGGGATGAGGGCGACGAGGGAGACCAAACCGGCGGCGCGGAAGAAGTTTTGGAACAGCGACAGGCTGGCCGTTTGCAAAGTTGCCCGGTATTCGACCAAGCCTTGCGCCCGCGCCGCTGCGTCCAGCGCCGGCATGGTCAACGGCGACGGCGTGTCGGTCAGGATGGCGAGCATCTCGTTGACCCCCCACGCCGAAAGCGCCGCCATCCCCAGCGTCATTCCCAACATACGGGCCACCACTATCATGGAGGCTGACACGCCGCGGTATTCTAGCGGCGACGCAGCGATAGCCCGGTGCAGCAGTGGGGCGACGACCAACCCAAACCCGATGCCGGGAATAACCATGTCCAGCGTGAGTCTTGGTTCCGCAATGTCGATTTGCCACCCGGCGAGTCTGAACATCCCAATAGCAATCAGGACCAGCCCCGGCATGGCAACCCAACGGGCGTCGAACCACCTCAACAGCAGCCCGCCAGCTACGGAGAATACCGGGATGGTGGCCGTCATGCGCAGCAGCCACAGGGCCGCCGTGAACGAATCCACCGGCCGCCCGGGGACATTCATAACCGTGTTGGCCATGATTACCATGGTTGCCATCGCGATGATGAGGGCGATGCCGACGAGCAACTGGCACACGTTTGCCGCGACGAACGCCCACGCCTGGAACAAGGCATTCGCCAGCAAGGGCTGGGGAGTCCGTCGCTGCAGCCAGCCCAGCACCCCGGCGCTCAGGAAAAACCCGGCCAGCAGCCAATACGGAACCCACGAAGACAACCGGAACAGTCCTGCGTGGGCGAAGGCCAGGCTCAACAGAACCAATCCGACCGTGAACGCCGCCGCGCCCCGGTAGTCCATGCGCGAACCTTCAAACCGCTGGTTCCGAAGGAACAGCAATGCCACCGCAATGACGACGGCCTGGGGCACGTTGAGCCAGAATATCGCCCGCCAGCCCCACAGCTCGATGACGGCTCCTCCGTAAGCCGGACCCAACATACTGCCGGCCTCGGCGGCCCCCGCCACGATGCCCAAAGCCAACCCGCGTTTCCCGGCAGAAACCAAGGCGGCGGCGATGGCCAGGCTGATGGGTACTGTGCCACCGCCGCCGATCGCCTGCACTACCCGGGCCACCACAATCTGATCCAGCGGTTCAATGACATTGTTGAGCCACCCCCATTCCCCGGACAACGCTACCAATATCGTCCCCGCGACAAATACCGCCAGCGAAGCCAGGTACCATCGTTGATAGCCCTAAACGTCGGCCAGACGGCCCAGCAGCGGCATCGCCACGGTGTAAGCCAGCAGGTAGGCCGTTACCACCCAGATTACCGCTTCCAACCGGAAAATCGGGACCTTCAGATCGGCCATCACTGCGGGCAACGCGGTGACGACCACCATTTGATCCAGCGCCGTAACGAAAACGCCGGCGGCTATCGCGGCAACCATCACCCAGGGCGGCAGGGTGGCGTGCCGGAGACGAGTCAGCATTAAGGAAGCCAGCATTGATGATACGGCGGGTACGGGGCCGACCTATTGGCCTGCTGTCAAGTCTATGTAGTCGACCGGCGGTTGTACGGTCAGGGGTTCGTCGATGTCGTAGAGACGTATCTCGCGCACGGTATCAGGATGGTCGAACCTGCCGATGGCTCCCGTGATGCGTGCCTTACGCAACCACTCCCGATCGACGTCAGTCCAAACCTCAACCTGAACCCGCTCGTCTTCCCGCGCATTTAGAAGCAACCAGTCCATCACCGTGGCCGGGGCGCTGCCGGTTATCCGGTAGGTGTGTAATCCGTCCGTTTCTTCCAGACCGTCCACAGTTGGGTTGTCTATGGATTCGACGAAGACGGCCATGATTTCGTTCAAGTCAGCAATTGGAATGGGGATCAGTGACAATGGTTGTTTGGTCCACGCTCCCGAAAACGGGTCGGTTCCGTAGTAACTATCCGGCGTTACCACGGCCTTCAGCTGAAAGTACGCTCCCGAATCGATGTCGGCCTCGTGGTCAGCGACTACATAGATGTCGGTGGTGAATTCCGCTCCCTGTTCCGCGCTCCAGGCGCCGTTGGCCGCAGTTATTCTGGCGCTGAACGCGCTCACGTAAATGCTGCCCGGATCGTGGGTTAGGTCAAAGCGCGCCGTTTGCATCCGGCGTAAATTCGTGGCGGTTTCGCGCATAATGGCGACCGGGTCGGGAGTCGGGGTTGGCGCCGCCGCTGGATCACCGAATGATGCGGTAGATGGCATCGTCGGGCCTTGGCAGGCCGCGAACGACGATACCAGGATGATCGCCAACCCGATGGCTATCACGGAGACCTGAACCCAAGCCGGCCTGGTCGCTGTAAAGGTTATCAATCGCCGGTTCAAAACGTGGTGTCCGCCGCGAGGCTTCCAACCGGTTCTCGGAATCCCGCTCGCGCTATTGTGTCGACCACACCGCCAGGCTGCCGGTGCCAATATCCAGCAACCCACCTTCGCCGCCAGTTGCGGTGACGTACACCCTGGAACCGCCAGCACTGCTTCCGTTGCGGCGATTGGACAGGTATTGCTGAGTGCCGGCCACTACCAGACCGGCGCCGTCGGGAGCCCACGGCGAATGACTGCCGGCATACTGGTCGAAGAACGCCAGCATCAGGAAGGTTGCGCCGCTGGGTGAAAACCGCAAACCGCCGGCCGCCCCATCGTTATCAACCTCAATCTCACCGGCGTTGTCGCTGTCGACGCTGCCATCGGCAACGCGCCATTCCATCGTCCGCTCTTCCGTGTTCAGCGCGACCCACGCTAGACGATTGCCCGACGGCTCCCAGAAAAACCCCAGCACCCAGTCATCTTCCCGGATGGTGCGAACACGGCTGCCATCAGCCGCCATCAGCCGCAACCTCTGGTAGGCCGGCGAGCCCTCGACCTGACGGTCTGCCACCGCAAGCACCTGTCCGTCGGATGACCACAAGAACGCGCACGTGCCTTCAACCTCTGCCAGCCGCAGGGGGGCGTAATCGGGTTCGGCCGGCCGGCCCACCCACACCGCCTCTGCGTCGCCGCCCGGTGCAGACCACGCCAACTGCGCGCCGTCCGGCGACCAGGCCGGAGTGCGGAACGATTGCGACCGACTGACCGTTTGCACCGTCAATTGTGTCAAAGCGTCATCAATGTGCAACACCGCGACGCCCTCGCCACTGTGGACCGCCAGCGACCGGCTGTCCGGCGACCAGTCGAAATACAGCGGCGCTCCGCGTTGTACGGCCAACGGGGCTCTGGGCGACTGCTCGCCATCCGTCGGGTTGGCATCGGCGATGAACAGTGTCAACCCCTCGGGCGTTGCCGCCGTTATCCCCAGCCGACGGCCGTCGGGCGACCACTGAATGTAGTGAGGCGTGCCATCGGCGATGGTCAAAGGCGCGTTATTGACGAAAACCGGGCCGCCGACGCCGGTATCGGATTCCAGGGACTGAACGCTCATTTCGCTATCGCCGGACGAACTGCTGGCAATTTGGGAAACGGCGATGCGGCTACCGTCCGGCGACCAGCTGGGCCAGCTGTACACACGGTCGCGGGACAAGGGTTGCGCCAATATCCCGCCGCTCCGACTGCCGGCGTCGGCAACTTCGCCCACCGTCAGGATCCGCCGGTCAGTTCCGTCCGGTTGAACCGTAACCAGTTGTCCGTCAGAGTCGATGTACGCAATGCGGTTGATGGTCATGGTAGGGTCGGAATTGCCAGTTTCAGCCTCGCCGAGGTTACACCCCAGGAACAACATCAGATACGCCACTGTGGCCAACGCCAAGAGTCGCCGCAGCCAGTGGGCCGGAATCCACGGCCCCAGTCCCCACAACGCCGGGGGAAGCCATCGCGCGCGCATCGGCGCTACGGTATCACCCTGCCGCGCTTTTATCAATTGGACACCGGGCAATTCCGGCGAATGCATGGGCGTCGTTTGTGGTTTAATGGCAGCGTGAACGCCCGCGTTTAGCGCGCCAGTTCCCGGAGGAATTTAGGTTGAGCATTGCTAACGACCAGGTATCGAACCGCCCAGAACCGTTGGGCCGCGTGCTGATGGTCCAGGGTACTGCATCCCACGTGGGCAAAAGCGTGCTGGTGTCGGCGTTGTGCCGCATTTTGCGTCAGGACGGGCTGCGCGTCGCGCCGTTCAAGGCGCAAAATATGTCCAACAACTCCTACGTAACCCCCGACGGCGGCGAGATAGGACGGGCGCAGGCAGTGCAGGCCGAGGCCGCGGGTGTTGACGCCCGGGTCGAAATGAACCCCGTCCTGCTCAAGCCGGAAGCCGACAGCCACGCCCAGGTCGTATTGATGGGACGCCCGCTGACCTCGGCCCGCGCCCGCGATTACTTCGACTTGAAAGCCACCCTGTGGGCGTCGGTAGCCTCGTCTCTGGACACCCTCCGCAGCCAGTATGATGTGGTGGTAATTGAAGGCGCCGGCAGCCCGGCCGAAATCAACCTGAAGGCTACCGAAATCGTAAACATGCGCGTGGCCCTGTACGCCGACGCTCCCGTGCTGCTGTGCGGGGACATCGACCGTGGCGGCGTGTTTGCCGCTCTGGTGGGCACACTCCAGTTGCTGGACCCGCCGGAACGGGATGCCGTCAAGGGATTCCTCATCAACAAGTTTCGCGGCGACGTTTCTCTGCTGACCGATGGGTTGACCTGGCTGGAAGACTACACCGGCAAACCCGTGGTTGGCGTCATCCACCACTTCCGCGACATCCACATACCGGAAGAAGATTCGGTTGCCCTGGACATTGCGCCGCCCTCATCATCCGCCGCCGCCGTGCTGGATGTGGCGGTGGTGCAGGTGCCGCACATCTCCAACTTTGACGACTTCGACCCACTGGCCCGCGAGCCCGGGGTGTCGCTGCGGTACGTGCAGCACGGCGACCGCCTCGGCCGGCCCGACCTGGTGATTTTGCCGGGTAGCAAAACCACCATCCCCGATTTACTGTGGATGCAACAGCAGGGCTTATCCCAGGCCGTGGCCGATGCCCACGCGGGCGGCGCATCGGTGTTGGGTATCTGCGGTGGCTACCAGATGCTTGGCCAAACGATTCTGGATCCCGACCGGGTAGAGTCTGCCGTGGGCGCCGCTGATGGCCTCGGTTTGCTGCCCCTTATAACCACCTTCGCCGACACCAAGGAAACGCATCGGGTGCGGGCCACTGTCCTCCCGGAGGCGGCTGACTCGGGCGGCCTGCTCGCCGGCTCCGCCGGGTTCGAGGTGGTTGGTTACGAAATCCACATGGGACGCACCGTCGGCGAGAACATCATCCCCGCCTTTGCAGTGCAGGATCGCGCCGATGCTCCGGTAACCGCTGAATCGGCGTTGGACGGGGCCACCGACGCGTCCGGCCGGACATTGGGCACCTACATCCACGGTCTGTTCCACAACGCGGGCGTCCGTCAGGCGTTGTTGCATGAACTGGCCCGGCGCAAGGGGGTTACCCTGCCGGAGGGCCCCGATGTGGGTCGTGACCGCGAGTACGACCGCCTGGCCGACTGGGTTCGGGACAGCATTCAGATGGACCTGGTGTACCGGATGATGAACTTGTCCCAAACCGTAGTCTAGGGTGGTTGTGACACTGGATGAGCACCGTATCGTTAATATTGGGCGGCATCCGATCCGGCAAAAGCGCCTACGCCGAGCAGTTCACTGAGCGAATGGCACGCGGGCAAACGGTGCTGTACGTTGCCACCGGCGTGGCCGTGGATGACGAGATGGCCGAGCGGATTCGCCGACACCAGGATCGCCGACCACCGGATTGGTTTACCCTGGAGGCACCACTAAATCCGACCGGAGCCCTGCAATCGGCAATGACCCAAATGGGGTCGGGACCGGATGATCCGCCGGCGGCGTTGTTGCTTGACTCAGTGGATGCCTGGGTATCCAACCTGCTCTTCGAGCACGAAAACGCCGCTCCTGCCGAACTGGAAGCACGGTGCGTGGGTGCGGCGCGAAGGTTCGTCGCAGTGGTTCGGGAGCTGGACATCGACGCCGTTTTGGTCAGCAGCGAGGTGGGTAACTCACTGGTTGCCACATCTGCGTTGGGCCGGCGATTCCAGGACTTGTTGGGCACCGTTAATCAGGCGGTGGCCGTCGCCGCTGACGCGGTAACGCTGGTGACGGCTGGCATCCCGGTAACTATCAAGACGGCTGCCAGGGCCTGATAAAGTCCCAGTTGGAGGCAACGGCTTGGTTGGTCGCTGTGCCGTGTGCTAATCTGGCCGCCATGCGCGACGAACCCGCATCAACACACGCCGAATTGCCCGGTCGACCTTCCAGGACTTTATTGGGAACGGCCACCGTTTCGGCCCCCGGCACCTGCGGCGAGTTGGTGCAGGGAATGACTGACGGGATCGATTTCCTGGTAACTTGCCCCATCAACCAGTTTTCGCGTGTGACTGTCACGCTGCGGGTTGACCCGATTGCGACGGCAGTCCGTTTTGTAACCCCTGGAAATTGCTACGCCAAGACAAGCCTGGCAGTCGCGGCGGCGCTGGCCGAAATTGAGGCCAAGACTGGAATCGCCCACCTTGCGGCTGAGATCTCGGTGGCCAATCCCATACCCGTGGGCAAGGGAATGGGTAGCAGCAGCGCGGACATTACCGCAACTCTGGCCGCCACCGGCGCCGCAGCCGGTGTTGCAATGCCGCCCGAGGTTATCTCCCGAATCGCCCTGTCCGTTGAACCTACCGATGCGGTGATGTTTCCGGGTATCGCGATCTTCGACCACCGCAACGGGCGCATCGCCGATTCACTTGGGCCTCCTCCTCCGATGGAGGTAATCGTTGTCGACCGGGGCGGACAGATGGACACGCTGGAATTCAACCGGGTGGACCGAACGGCCCAGTGGCAAGCGGTATCTGATCAGACGGATGCCGCCCTGGAGCTGGTGCGGGAGGGCATCAAGCGCAGCGACCCAGAGCTGGTGGGGCGAGGCGCTACCATCAGTGCCCGCGCCGGGCATCCCGACGGCGCCGGCGAATGGGTGGAACGGGCGGCGGAGTTTGCGGCCAGTGTGGGCGCCGCCGGTATCAACGTGGCCCACAGCGGCACCGTGATCGGCGTTTTGCTGAACGCGCGCAAACGCCATAGCAAGCCCGTGTACCGCCGCGCGCGGGAAGCCTTCGCCGACGCCGAGAGTGTGCGCCATTTCCGGATCATCGGCGGGGGGGTGCGCACCTGACCACACTCAGTTATTTTATCTTAGTCGGGCTTTGTGGCCCGCTGTGTAGGTGTAACCGCTTGGATATTTGCAATGCCTGCCAATCGGCGCTTCACATCGCGGGCAAGGGCTCACCCGGTGGTCTTCAAATTCTGGCAGAGTTTCTGGCACGTACTTTCGTGAGAGGGGGCGATGACGCGGGTCATCCACAGAGGTTCCTACGAACTTGCTCCGCTTTGGCGCGCCGGATAGCAGATTCTTATCATTTCCCCTTTTTTGTTCATCTCGCTGCGCGTGAAACAGATACTGACCGGCATAGCCCGCATACTTGCCAAAGTAGTTCTGCGCCCAACCTATCAATCGTTTGTGGTCGCTGTCATTCAGTGATTTCCGATTTCTTCCCGGCATTGGGCAATCATATTGTTTGGCCAGTGCTCGCCCGATGTGCAGGTCCACCGGAAACGCATCCAGTTTATCCAGTGAGAAGAGGGCGATACAGTCTGCAATTTTGTTGCCGACGCCGCTGCATTTCACAAGTTCCGCTTTGGCATCCGTGTAGGGCCGCCTGGCCAGCGTATCCAAATCCATTTCGCCTTCGCACACTCGTCCGGCGGCGGCGAATATGTTCGGAGCGCGCTGCAAGCCCAACTTGAGTTGATGTGCCTTTTCCACTACTGCGCTATCCGACAGCAGCCGCTCAGCCAGTGGGAAAGTACGCCGCGCTTCGCCGGCCAATTCTACTGTTTCACCAAAGGTGTCAGCTATCTTTTCTACAATCCTGCTAATTTGGTCAATGTTGTTGTTCGCAGAGCAGATATACGCTGCCACACACTCCCATGGCTCTTGCCGCAAAACTCGCATCCCCGGAAATTGGCGAACCAGCCCAGCCACTACTGGGTCGTGGCTAATGTCATCGTAGATGGCTGTAACGTCGTCGTCCTCCCGAAAGTACCGGCGCAACAACTGGTCATCTGCATCGGTAGCATCTCGTTCACCGTCCGCACCGCCTACCCGGTACTCAACATTGCCGTTGATATGCCTTTGCCGAATGTGAAACAGATTTTCGCCGAGCACTCCGGAGAGCCACCCATCGCCCAGCCGACGCCAGCGAAATGCCTGCCCCATCGTCAAACTCAGTTCCAGGTCAAAAGGCTGCGTAATTGCAAGTTCTCGAGTCATCTCGATTCCTTTCTGGCTGCCGTGGGGTGTTTCGCCTGGCGGTTTGTATCCGCCAAACCCCAATCGGACTCAATCCTGTTTATCCTGTCCATCCATGCAAAATAATTTGCTACCTGCCCTCCTGTCGCCGTCCGTGAAACAAATATTGCTGCGAGTACCCAGCGTACTTGCCGAAGTATCCCTGAGCCCATTCCACCATTGCCTTGTCGGGCGGTTTCTTCTGCATCGGGAAATACCACTCGGCCAGCGCTCGCCGCACCCACACGTCCACCGGGAACGCTTCCAGTTTTTCCAGTGAAAATACGGCAATACAATCGGCGATCTTGGCTCCGATTCCGTGGCATTCCATCAACCGGCCCTTGGCTTCACCGTAGGGCAACCTGATCAGTTCATCCAGATCCAAGGCCCCGGCCCGCACCATGTTGGCGGCGGCAATTACATAAGGAGCGCGAAATCCCAGGCCCAGTTCTCGCAGAAACCCCTCGCCAGCCTGTGCCACCTCGTCCGACGAGGGGAACGTGTGGCGAACCTCACCGCGCAGCTTGACCGGTGTGCCCAGGCTGTCGGCCATCGCCTCCATGTTCTGATGGATGCGGGGGATGTTGGAGGTGGCGGAGCAGATGAAAGCCACCGTGCATTCCCAGGGTTCCTGACGCAAAATGCGCAGTCCGGGGTAGCGTTCCACCATGCTGGCCACTCTCCGGTCGGTGCAAACGTCGGCGTAGATGGCGTCGATGGGATCATCCAGGCGGAAATACGAGCACAACGCTGTGCTCAGGTCTGCGTCGTCTGATCCCCCTGATGCGTTGGCAACCGCGTACTCGACCCCGCCATCCTGTTGCCGGATGTGTACCAAGTGGCTGCCCAGGACGCCGGAATACCAGCCATCGCCCAGCTTTTTCCAGCGGTGCGCTTGCCCGCTTTCCAGGCTGCCCGCCAGATCGAAGGGCTGGTTAATTGCGAGCTGCACGGTCCAACTGCAACCAGCGGGCGGCCTGCTGTCCCACGGTGGCCAGGCTTGAGCGCTCGAACGTACAGGTTGGGAGCGCGTTCAGGAACCGGTCGCCGTAGTTGGCGGTTTGGATCCGACGGTCCAGAATCACAACCGCGCCCCGATCCATCTTGTTGCGGATGAGCCGGCCGAAACCCTGGCGGAACCGCAGGACGGCGGTGGGAACCTGAAAATCGTTGAAGGGGTTGTTGCACAGATTGCTCCGTGCCTTGACGATGGGATCGCTGGGCACCGGGAAGGGCAACCGGCAGAGCAGAAGGCCCCGCAGGATGCCGGGATCCATGTCCACGCCTTCCCAGAAACTGGCGGTGCCTAACAGGACTGACCCGGGTTCGGCCCGCAACCGGTCGGTTAGTTGTCGCGGTGTGCCGTCAATCCCCTGAGCCAACAGCGGAATACCCTCAGCCCGCAGCAATCCGCGAATCTGGTACGAAGTTTCCCGCAACGCCGCATGGGAGGTGAACAAAGCCATCACGTGTCCGTCCAGCGCTTTTGCCATGTTCACGACCACCTGCGCCGTGCCGCGGTTATGGTCGGCAGACCGGCGTGGGTCTGGCAGGTCTTCGGGCACCATGAGCAGGGTGGCGCGTTCGTAGTTGAAGGGGCTGTCCACCAGCAGTTCGTCGCTGTCGTCGGGGAATCCGACGCGCTGGCGCAGGAAATCGAAACTGGAATCCGCTGCCAGAGTGGCGCTGGTCAACACGACGGATTCCTTTTGCGTGAACAACCGCTCGCTCAATATTGGCCCCACCGCCAGCGGCGTGGAATGCAGCATAACGTTGCGGCGGACGATGTCCAGCCACTGAATCTGCTCCTGGTCGTAGCGACCGAATACCGAGGCCAGGGAATCGGAAATCTGGACGATGGCATCAATGCTGCCGGCCAGTTCTGACGTGGCCGATTCATCGGGCCTTTTGAAGACGTCCTGCGATGCCAGCCGTTCCAGATCCTGCAATGATTTGACGCACTCGTTGACGAACGCCGCCGCCGACTCCCATTCCATCGCCACCGTGCCCCAGGCGCGGGCCTGACGCACCTTGTCATCGAGGGTCAACGGCTCCCGGTCGTTGTCCGATTGCCCGATGGCCCCCCTATACAGCGCGGTAATAGCGTCCCAAAGCCGTTCCCAGGCCTGGGCTGCCGCATTGGAGGCTGCGGAGGCACTGGAGACCGCGTCACTGGCCCGGGACGCGTTTGGGTCGCCCTGGAGCTGGTGCGCCGCCGCCGTTAGCCGTCCGATAATCCGGTACACACCCTCCAGTTCACGTGGCAACGCGTCCTGGGGAATCTCAAAACCCAATTGCCGGCTGGCCTCTTCTTCCAGATGGTGAGCTTCGTCGATAATCAATCGTTGGTAGTCCTGCAAGACAGTGCCGCCCACGGCGAGGTCAGCCAGCAGCAGGGCGTGGTTAATCACCAGGATGTGGGCCGATTCCGCACGCTGGCGAGCCTGCCGCAGGAAACACGGCCCGCTGCCCCGGAAGGCGGGGCAAACCTCGCCGGTGTCGGCGCAGATGCGTGACCAGGCCCGGAAATCGTTGGAATGCAGATTCAAATTAGTACGGTCGCCGCTGACGGTATCGTCCAGCCACACGGCGGTTTTGCCGATAATCCGCGCTTCGTCTTCGCTCAACGTGTCCGACACACCCAGGTTGTTCCAGCGGTGTAGGCATACGTAGTTGGAGCGGCCCTTTAGTTGCGCGGCCTTTACGACACCGGGATGCAGGATGCCGGCGTCTTCCAGAATGCCGATGACGGCCGGAATGTCCTTTTCCATCAGTTGTTCTTGTAGGTTGATGGTATTGGTCGACACGACGACCCGTTGCCCGTGGGATGCCGCGTACAGCACCGCCGGCAGGAGGTAGGCGATGCTTTTGCCAATGCCGGTGCCGCCCTCCACGATTAGTTTGCGTCCCTGATAAATGGCGCGGGTAACGGCTTTCAGCATCTCGGCCTGCTGAGGGCGGTCCTCGAAGCCGGGAAACGCCTGGGCGAATATGCCGTGGGGCGCCAGCAGCTCTTCCACCTGTTGCTCGGTAAGTTCCCGCCGGATGGCTACACCCAGCTGCTCCGCCGCGCCGTCGGACAGTCGGTGGGACAGGCTCTCCAGGTTCAATCCGTTCAGGCCGACGGGACCGGCCTGGGCCGATTGGCCGAGGGCCGAGTTTGCGCCCGCCGCGTGGGGAATCAACCCTTCCAGCAAGTCCGCCACGGTAGCGTCGGCGGTGCGTGCCGCGCGAGCGATGAACGCGACCTTGGCTGCCGGGTACCCGCTGCCGATTTCCAGCAGCCGGTGAAGCACGGCCGCGGTAACCTCGGCGTCGCCGCTGGCCCGGTGCGCCTGGGCGTGGGTAAGGCCAAGATATTGCGCCAGTGCGGACAAGTTGTATTCCGGCGCTTCGGGCAGGAAAATCGACGCCAGATCCCAGGTGTTATAGGTCTTGTTGTTCAGTTCCAGTCGGTGCGATTTCAGGAAATCAATGTCAAATTTGACGTTGTGCCCGATAATCGGCAAATCACCGATGAACTCGGCGACCTGGCCGGCGATTTGGGCAAAGGATGGGGCCCGTTCCAGATGAGATGGGTTGATGGAAGTGAGTTGCTGGATGAATTGCGGAATCTTGCGGCCTGGGTTGACGAAGGTTTGGTAACGGTCCAGCACCTCATCCCCGCGAAACTTGACGGCGCCAACCTCGATGATGGTGTCGGCATGGGGATTCAGTCCGGTGGTTTCCAGATCAATGGAAACGAACACCTGCTGGAAGGGATCTGGTTGTTGAAAACCTGCTTGCGTCATTTGCCCTTACCGTCGGGGGGGCGCCGTGGCCGGCCCGGTTCCTGCCCTGGATTCAACCGTGTCACATTCCACCACCACATCCGCCATCCTGATGTCGCCCTAGTCGTGGGCGCGCAGAGTGTAGGGTCGCGGCTCGCCCTGCCGCAATCCTGCAACGGGATGGAAGTCGCCTCGGTGAAGGGCGGTCAAAAACTGGGCTTCGTCGAATATTTCGTCAGGGAATTCCGTTACGAATCTACCCAGACCGTGCGTACTGTGTGCATCGCTGCCGCCGGTTACTGGTAGGTTCAGTCGATGCGCCACCTCTGCTGCGAACCGGTTTTCGTCGTCGGATGTTCCGCCATTGGCAATCTCAACCGCATCGGCCAGCTGAAACACCCGGTGCTTCATCGCTTCTTCTGCTTCGGTTGGGATCGGTTCGGCTGGGTCTGGGTACAGGTACGGGCGGGTGCGGTGGTGCTGGCCAAGCACGCCCCGGAAGGGATGCGCCGAGACGACGAATCCGCCGACGCTGTGGGCGGCTTTGCTCAACTCTTCCGCGTGGTGAAATCCGCTCTGGTAGCGGTCGACGCCAAACGCCAGGATGTGGCCCATGTCGGTGTCGGCTTCCATCGCCCGGATCAGCACGACGTTGTGCTGGGCGGCGAAGGCGGCAAATTCGTGGCGATCCCACGGCCCGGCGTGCTCCGTAATACAAAGGCCGCGCAGGCCAAGCCGCTCTGCCTCCAATATGAGGTCGTCCGGCGAAAGGCTTGAATCGGCGCTTCCCTTGGTAGTGTGTATGTGCAGGTCAAAAAGGCGGGCCATGGACTCTACCAGTCTAGTCGCACCACCCCCGAAGCGTCAACGACATAACGTCACTCGTAACTGTTCAGATTTGAGAGGGGAAGTGAGCAGTTGGCGGCAGGCGGCGAGGGGGTTCAGGCCTCGTGCGCGCCAGGTGCCGAAGATGGATGCCAGCGTCATCTTGCTCTCGGTACCACGTTCCGACCGGGTGCCCCCGCTGATCTTGCGGCTGATAACCACATGGCGCCGGCTGCGCTCGGCGGGGTTGTTGTCCGACGGCACGTCCGGTTCGGCCACGAAGACGAAGAGTTCCTTGATGTGGCGCTCGATGCGCCGGCACAGCCGGCCCCGCAGAGCTAGCGGGTCAGCCAGGAAGGGCTGGCAGATGACCAGCAGCTGCCGCTCCCAGGCCAGTTGAGCGGTGCGCCGTCGTCGTGCCTGAGGATGGGTGAAAGACCTGGCCTCGACATAGAGCTGATGGACTGCCGCGGCCCACTGGGCCAGCGCGGTGTCCTTGGGGTAGAGCGCCACCAGGTCGTGGATGTCCCGCAACAGGTGGGCCCAGCACCGTTGCTTGGGGCCATCGTAATGGTGGTAGGCGGCGTAGAAATCGCTGACCAGCACTCCGGAGAATGACTCGCCCAGCGCCTCGTCCACCACCGCCTTGCCCCGACTCCGCCGCAGGAAGTAGCGCTCGGTGGGGGTGCTGAAAGTCCAGACGTAACCGTTGTTCCCATTCTGACGCCAGCCGGTTTCGTCGGCGTGGACCACTGGGCTGGCGCGGATGCGGTCCACAATCCCAGCCACCGCTGGTTGGGCCTGTTGCGCGGTCTGGTGAATGGCGCTCACGATGGCCCCCACGCTGAGGCGCAGCTGATGGACGGTGCGCAGATACCACTGGATGCTGCGGATCGGCAGCCGCCCTTCTTCCCGTAGCGTGGCGATGCGGCTGATCAGGTTGACGCCCAGGCGTTGGCGCCCCAGTGCCACGCCGTCCAGTTGTGCTGGGGGTATGCAGCGGCGTCGACACGCTGGGCAGGTCCTGGCGATGCAGACATGCTCGGTGACTGGCACCGGAACCACCGGCAACTCGATGACTTCCCGGGTGCGCTGGACCCAGCCGCCAGTCAGGTGCGTCCCGCAATCGGGACAGCTCTCCACCACGTGCTCCACCCGATGGGTCGGTGTCATGCGCCGGCGGGCGAAGCCGTGGCGTCGCTGCTTGCTGGGCTGCTGCTGCGCTGGCGGCGGGCGGCCCGAACTGGACTTGAGGCCGGGCATTCGGGGCGGGCCGCCCGGTTTCGCCTGGCCTTCCAGTTCGGCAACCCGCCGCTCCAGCCGTACAATCATCACCTGCAACTCGGCAATGACCGCCTGTTGCTGCACGATGATGGCGATGAGAACATCGCGACTGGCGGTGGTCAGGTCAATTTCGGTATCCACTCCCTCTATATGACATAACCACCGCCACCCGTGCCAGCGTTCGGCAGCCCGCCTTCGGCCAATTTACTTCACCAAGTCTTGTATGTTGAATGAGGACTTCACAGAGGTGGAGTGGGTGCGGCAGACCGATCAAGTCTTGGTCATCAAAGACCGTTGTTCAGCGAGGGTCGCCGCACCCGTCCCCAAAGAGCCCGAACAGTTGCCTGGGCCGAATCGAGCCCGCATCGTGCAAGAACGGGCCAGTACTCCACTGGGACTTCATAGGAGGCAATCATGGGGCAAGAAGGAATCTACGTAGGCATTGACGTCGCAAAGGCCAAGGTGGACGTTGCCGTCCGGCCCACGGGCGAGAGATGGGAGGTTCCCCGCGACGAAGCAGGAATCCCGCAGTTGGTTTCCGAGATGAAGACCCTCGGACCGTCATTGGTGCTGCTGGAGGCTACGGGCGGCCTGGAACTACCGCTGGTGGCTGCTCTGGCCGCCGAGGCACTGCCGGTGGTCGTCGTCAACCCGCGCCAGGTGCGGGACTTCGCCAGGGCTACTGGGAAGTTGGCCAAGACCGACGCCCTGGACGCCGCCGTGCTGGCCCACTTTGCTGAGGCGATCCAGCCCCCCGTGCGTCCTCTGCGCGACGCCGAAACCCAGGAGCTCAACTCCCTCACTGCCCGGAGGCAGCAGGTGATGACGATGCTGGTCTCGGAGAAGAACCGCCTCGGCGCCGCCACCAGCGCCGTCCGTCCCCGCATTGCGGCCCACATCACCTGGTTGGAGCAGGATCTAAACGACCTTGACCAAGGCCTGCGACCGATGCTCCGGCAGAGTCCGGTGTGGCGGGAGAAGGACGACCTCCTGCGCACCGTTCCCGGCGTGGGTGAGCAACTCTCCCTCACGCTGCTGGCCAACCTGCCCGAGTTGGGCACCCTTGACCGTCGTCAGATCGCCGCACTGGTGGGCGTGGCTCCCTTCAACCGCGACCGCGGCGCCATGCGGGGCAAACGGCACGTCTGGGGCGGACGCTCCCGGGTCCGAGCTGTCTTGTACATGGGGACGCTGGCTGCCACTCGCTTCAATCCCGTCATCCGGGACTTCTACCAGCGGCTGCTGGCCGCCGGTAAGCCGAAGAAGCTGGCTCTGGTCGCTTGCATGCGCAAGCTGCTCGTCATCCTCAACGCCATGCTCAAGCAGCGCTCATCCTGGAGGGACATCACTCCGGCAATCGTCGTTACTTCCTCTTGACATCAAACACAGTTGCTGAACAGTTACCGTCACTCACGCGTACCCGCTTTGTCATTGCGAGCGTAGCGCGGCAATCCCGTCGCCGTAGCAACGGCGGTTCGTCGACGTGTGTTCAGCCTCATCGAGGTTGCCACGTCGCTATGCTCCTCGCAATGACAGATTAAGTGGGTATGCGTGAGCATTACGTCGCTATTCCTTCGGGACACGCTGTAGTTGCTGCTCACTTGCGGGCTCAACCGAAGACTCCACTCTGCTAGAATGCGGCCACGGTTTCGGTCCAATAGCGTCCGGCCAACAGGAGACGATTGACATGGCAAAAGTAGGGTTTATAGGATTGGGTACCATGGGCGGCAGCATGGCGTTCAACTGCCTGCGCGGCGGCAACGACATGGTGGTGCACGACATCCGGCGCGAATCTGCCACCCGGCACCTGGAAGCGGGCGCCCAGTGGGCCGACACCCCCCGTGAGGTGGCTGAGGCATCCGACGTGGTGTTCACTTCACTGCCTGGCCCCGTGGAAGTCGAGGCGGTGTCGCTGGGTGAGGATGGAATCATGTCCGGTATGGTGGACGGCAAGGCTTACTTTGACCTGAGCACCAGCTCGCCGACGCTGATCCGCCAGATCCACGACCGGGTCGCTCCCCGGGGCATCAGCGTACTCGATGCGCCCGTCAGCGGTGGTCCGGCCGGCGCTGCCAGCGGACGCCTGGCCATCTGGGTTGGCGGCGACAAGGACGTATTCGACCAGCATAAAGCCGTTCTGGATTCCATCGGCGATGCCGCCTACTACGTTGGCCCCATCGGGAGCGGCGCCGTCGCCAAGCTGGTGCACAACTGCGCCGGTTATATCGTGCAGACTGCGCTGGCAGAAGTGTTCACCATGGGCGTCAAAGCCGGCGTCGATCCCCTGGCCCTGTTCCTGGCCGTGCGCAAGGGCGCCGGCGGGCGGCGCGGAATGTTTGAAGGCCTGGCGCAACACTTCCTGACCAACGACTACGACCCGCCGGACTTCGCTCTCCGTTTGGCGCGCAAGGACGTTGACCTGGCGGTGGCGGTGGGCCGGGAGTTTGACGTGCCGATGAAGCTGGCCAACACTACCCTGGCGGAACTTACCGAAGCTATCAACCGGGGCTGGTCCGGCCGCGACTCGCGCGTCGCGATGACGCTACAGGAAGAAAGGGCCGGCATCGAGGTTCGTGTGGACCCGGATCAATTGAAGAACGCGCTAGCCGCGGAGTAGAGCGCACTCGTTCGAGTGCGACCAGACGGTTGACGCGCAAAAAATACGGCGGAAAGTCTGGTGGTTTTGACTCTCCGCCGCTATTATTTCCGGCTATTAGCGCGCTAATCCGCCGCCGCTTCCCACCTGAGAACCGGCCGGCGGGCTGCCGTCGCCTCGTCCAGCCGAGACACCGGAGTGGTGTGCGGCGCGCGCTGCACCAGCGACGGGTCGGAGGAAGTTTCGCGATCGATGGCCCGCAGAGCGTCTATGAACGCATCCAGGGTGTCCCTGGTTTCTGACTCGGTGGGCTCAATCATCAACGCCTCGTGCACGATGAGCGGGAAATACATGGTGGGCGCGTGGAACCCGTAATCCAGCAGGCGTTTGGCGACTTCCAGGCCGCTCACGCCCCGCTCCCGCTGCCGGTCTGCGGAGAACACTACCTCGTGCATACACGTGCGGTCGTAGGGCAGCGCGTAGGTGTCTTTCAGCTCGTGCATCAGGTAGTTGGCGTTGAGCACCGCGTTTGCGCTGATTGAAATTAACCCCGCCGCGCCCAGCGTGCGAATGTAAGTGTAGGCCCGCACCAGCACACCAAAGTTGCCGTGAAACCCGCTGATTTTGCCGATACTGTTGGCCGGCTCAACCAGCGCGTAGTCGCCTGACTCGGTTCGCTCGACCATTGGCGCGGCCAGATATTCGGCCAGGTTCGCGCCGCAGCACACCGGGCCGGCGCCCGGCCCGCCGCCTCCGTGGGGTGTGCTGAACGTCTTGTGCAGGTTCAGATGGCAGACATCGAAACCCAACTCCCCCAGCTTGGTTCGACCGAGCAGGGCGTTCATGTTCGCGCCGTCGCCGTACACCAGCCCGCCGCATTCGTGCACGACGCGGCACACTTCCAATATGTTGGTGTCGAAGAGGCCCAACGTACTGGGTAGCGTTATCATCACGCCGGCCAGATCATCTCCGGCCAACTGGCGCAACGCATCCAGGTCGGTGTTGCCGTCAGCGTCGGAGGGCAGCGTTACCACGTCAAAGCCGGCCATCGCCGCCGACGCCGGGTTGGTTCCGTGGGCGCTGTCCGGTATTGCCATCTTCGTGCGCCCAGAGTCGCCGCGAGCCAGATGGTAGGTTCGCATCATGAGTACGCCGCCCAGTTCGCCGTGGGCGCCGGCCAGCGTCGCGAGACTGGTTGCTTGCATCCCCGTGATTTCGGTCAGAAAGTCCTGCAATCGGTATAGTAATTCCAGGGCGCCCTGAGACTGTGCCGCCGGCTGTTGCGGGTGGATGCCGGCGAAACCTGGCAGGAACGCAACCTCGTCGTTTATCTTGGGGTTGTACTTCATCGTGCACGACCCCAACGGGTAGAAGTGGGTGTCGATGCTGAAGTTCAGCTGGCTCAATGCCGTGAAATACTGCACGACCTCAGGTTCTGAAACCTCGGGCAACGGCAAATCATCGCGCAGGTAGGTCGCGCTGGGGAGTGGCGCTGCGGGTACGTCCAGAGCGGGTGTAACGACGCCCACCCGGCCCGGTACGCTGCGGTCCATCAGCATTTTGGTAGTGTCGCGGTTTCCGCCTTTTTGCAACATGGTCAGAAGGAACTCCGGTTAGGTTTCGCGGCCAGATTGTTTGGCCAGGATTCTCGGCAAATCAGAGTAGCGAGACGACCGATTAGCGCGGTTATCTGATGTCGGACAGAGCGTTCACCAACGCGTCAATCTCGCCGCGAGTGTTCATTTCGGTTACGCACAGCAGCATTCCATTGGCGAAACGGTCGCTCACGTCAAATCCGCCAAGGATGTTCTGAGTCATCAATTCCCGGTTGATTTCATCAGGCGGTGCGGGGCAGGACACTACGAATTCCTGGAAAAACTCGCCGTTCTGCATCACCGAGTACTGCGGCAACTCGCCGATGCATTGGGCGGCGTAGTGGGCCTTGTGGTAGCACAGCTCCGCCACCTGCCGCAGGCCCTGCCGTCCCATGGCCGCCAGATAAATCGACGATGCGAGAGCGTACAGCGCTTCGTTGGTGCAAATGTTCGAGGTGGCCCGTTCGCGCCGGATGTGCTGCTCGCGGGTTTGCAGCGTCAGCACGTAGCCCGTGCGACCCACCGTGTCGGTGGTGCGGCCCACCAGGCGGCTGGGCATCTGACGGATGTATTGCTGCTGGCAGCTGAACAGCCCCAGGTATGGCCCGCCGTAGGATGGCGGGATGCCCAGAGGTTGCCCCTCGCCGGTAACGATATCGGCGCCGAAATCGCCGGGAGGACGCAGCATACCCATGGCCAGCGGGTCTGCTGAAACCACCAGCAGCGCGCCGTCGGCGTGGGCGGCTTCAGCCAAACCGGCCAGGTCATCCAGCCCGCCGTAGAAGTTGGGATACTGGGCGACGATTCCTGCGGTAGCTTCCGTAACCGCACCGCCGGCGTCCGCCGCTGGCACGATATCAATAGTGATGGCCTGCGCCTGGCAGTAGGTGGCAATGACCTGACGGTATGCCGGCGCTACCGAATCGCTGACGATTACGTGCTCCCGACGGGTAACGCGGCAAGCCATCAGGACCGCCTCGGCCAGGCTGGTTGCACCGTCGTACATTCCTGCGTTCGCAACCTCCATGCCGTACAACCCGCTGATCATGGTCTGGAACTCAAAGATTACCTGCAGGGTTCCCTGCGACACTTCGGGCTGGTAGGGCGTATACGCGGTTAGGAATTCGCCACGCGTAATCAGCGCTTTGACGATGGACGGTATGAAATGGTGGTAAGAACCGGCGCCGAGGAACGATGGGCCGCTCCCCAATGGCCGGTTACGGGCGGCCAGCTCCCCCAGTTCGCGCTGGATTTCCAGTTCGGACATGGGCGGCGGCAGGTCCAGCGTGGGATTGCGGTACCCGTCGGGAATGTCCTGAAACAGGTCGTCAACGCTGCGCAGGCCGATGGCGGCCAGCAGCTCATCCTGTTCGGAAGCGGTGTTGGGTATGTAGTGAGACTGAAAATTGGTAACCATTCCAAACTGCTCCGTCAGCATCAACTAGTAGATTTTATTGGGGCCCGATCCTGGCTAGCCGGCCGTCCGCTGGGCGCGAAATCATGGCTCCGGTTTGCTCAATCATGAGCCACAACATACCACAAATTTGCCGCCAAACGGCGGCGGGCAGACGGCATACCGGCACGGTGATACGGTTCGTTTGCGGCAGGTGCAACAGCCTCCGCTACGCCAGCACCCGGTACCGGTAGCTGGATTCCAGTAGGTCGTTTTCGGCGAACCGGGCCAGTCTCAGCGGCGTTAAATCAACGTCCCGCCCCCGTCCCTCGACGACCAGCTCGGCCATCGCCTTGCCAATGGCCGGAGACAGCTTAAATCCGTGCCCACTGAACCCGATGGCGCAATACAGGCCGGCGGTACCCGGCACCGCGTCCAGCACCGGATGCCAGTCTGGTGTGGTGGTGAACAACCCCGACCAGCCGCCGCGGTAGTACGAATCCGCCATGCCGGGGATACGACGGCCCAGCCGTGCCAGCGCCGATGCGAAGTCGTTTGGGTCGATACCTTGCGGATAAACTTCAGGGTCGTCTACTTCCTCGTCGTCGCCGAATCCCATCATGGTGAAGGCGGCGCCATCGGGCCGGAAGGACAGGGATTGGCTGATGTCCCCCACCGTTGGATGTTCGGGTACTCTTTCCACCGGGCGGGCCAGGGTGGCGACCTGATGTCGCACCGGCAGCAAGGGAACATCGACTCCGACGGTGGCTAGCAGCCGTTTTGACCACGGCCCGGATGCCACTATGACCGTGTCGGTTGCGATGTGATCGCCGTTTACTGTGGTAACGGCTTGCACCCGGTCGCCGGCCATCTCGACCCGGGCGGCCGGATTTCGCAGGGCGATCTGTGCCCCGGCTTCCTGGGAACGGGTCGCGTATGACGTGGTAACCAGGTTAGGATTGGCGTACCCCGACATCGGCTCCCACGCCGCGCGTTCGTCATCGTACAGCCGCACGGACGGGGCGAGTCTGGCTACATCATCCTGAGTTACCAGGGATGTTGGGATGCCTAACTCCTGCAGCATGGCGACGTTGCGTTCCAGCCCACTGCTATCGTCCTGATTAACTACGACCAGGTATCCGGTGCGTACGAAACCCGACTGCCCGCCAACCTGCTCTTCAAAGTCGGCAAACACCTGCACGCTTTGCCACGCCAGGTTAGCCGTGATTGGGTTGGAGTAGTGCATACGGCAGATGGACTGCGACCGGCCCGTGCTCCCCGACGCCAGCACGTCCCGCTCCAGCAGCACGGTATTCGCGACTCCAAGCTGGGCCAGGTGGTATTGAATGGCACAACCAATGACGCCGCCGCCTATGATCACCGCATCGGCAACGCCAGGCAGGTGGCTACTCGTCAACGCCTTTCCACGACATGACGCGCTTTACGTCGATTACTATGGCAACCAGACGCTGATCACCGTCGGTCAGTTCGTTGGCGTCTTGCTCGCCCCGTTCGGTCCCTTCGTAGCGGGAGAAAATGCTGCGGACGGTTTCGCGGAGGTTGCTGTTTTTGATGGTGGCCTGGCCTTCCAGAATCACGTACTGATAGGGCCACTCGTCAGTAGCCACTGATAATGACACCCGGGGGTTCTTGCGAACGTTGCGGGTCTTCACCGCTGAGTCGCCGGACACCACCGTTATCTTCCCGTCTTCCCACTGATACCAGACCGGCGATATGTGGGGAGTACCATCCTGCCGGATGGAGGCGAAGTGCGCTACGTGCGGGCCAGCCAGGTAGGTGTCAATCTCCTGTTGAGTGAGTCGGGGCATCGCATCCTCTAACCCTGGCGGCAAAAAATGCACCTTCCAGGTTCTTACCAAAATCTCGTCAATATTTTATCATACCAACTTTGATGCCCTCGTCGGTTCGCCGCTCATGCGTACTCACTTTGTCATTGCGAGGAGCATAGCGACGTGGCAATCTCGATGAGGTTGAACACACGTCGGCGCACCGCCGTTGCAACGGCGACGAGATTGCTACGCTACGCTCGCAATGACAAAGTGGGTACGCGTGACCGGTTCGCCGTCGTTGCGCCCCAACCATCATAGCGGTATTATGAATTATCGATATTTTCCGGCAACGCTACTTACGGCAACTCCGCCACCCCTGAGCACAGATGCCTGCTGACACTCCCGTTTCCGAAAATCTGCGTACTGCCCTTTACCAAACCCACGTCGACCTGGGCTCCCGTATGGTTCCCTTTGGCGGTTGGGATATGCCTGTGCAGTACGAGGGCGTAATCGCAGAGGTTGCGGCGGTGCGCAACTCTGCCGGACTATTTGACGTGTCGCATATGGGACGTCTCAACGTGGGCGGTCCCAACGCCGCGGGGTTGTTGGACATCCTGCTCACCGGCTCGGCCTCCAGCTTGCGGATCGGGCGTGCCCGCTACTGCTTCATCTGTAAGGAAACCGGCGGGGTGATCGACGACACGATCTTTTACCGCCTGTCTGACGACGAATTTTTGTTGATCCCCAACGCTGGCAACCGTCCCACTGTTTCCCTCTGGTTTGACCGGCAGTTGGCGCACCATTTGGATGGCCGCGGCGTGCAGATTACCGACCGGACCATGGTTACCGGACTGGTTGCGTTGCAAGGCCCTTCCGCCGTTGGGATCATTGATCGCCTCTGCGAAGATTTCGTACCCGGAGCTCGTGTCGCAGGCAACGTGTCCAGAGCTCCGTCGCCGTCGTTGCTCCGGCCGTTCTCCTGGGGCCGCGGACATATCGACGGCCGCCGCGTGTTCATCGGGCGTACCGGCTACACTGGAGAAGACGGATTCGAGCTTGCCTTTGGCGTGTCCGACGCCGTTGTAATCTGGAACAAACTGACTGACGCCGGTGCCGTGCCCTGTGGCCTTGGGGCACGCGATGTTCTGCGGCTGGAAGCCGGCTTGCCACTGCACGGCCACGAACTGACCGACGAAATCACTCCCATCGAGGCTGAGCTGGGCCGCTTTGTACGTCGGGATGGCGGTTTCAACGGGGCCGACGTTCTTGATCACCAGCGCGTTTACGGCACTCAGCGCCGCCTGGTGGGTTTGACCACGCCCGGCCGTAGCGCGCCCCGCGTTGGCTACGAGGTGCTCGCCGACGGCTCAGTCGTCGGAGAAATCAGCAGCGGCAGCTACTCGCCTACGTTGGAAAAGTGCATTGCCATGGCCTTTGTGGATCCCGCACACGCCGAACTCGGTACCGAACTTGCTGTTGACATCCGCGGGCGCACCACGGAAGCTACCGTCGTTGAGTTGCCCTTTTATCAACGGCCGGCGTAGCTGCAAAACGGCCCGCGCCAACTCCCAAACTACCCGGAGGCTCTGGACAACGTGAATCCCGACGACCGCAAATATACTCAGGAGCACGAGTGGGTGCTCTTGGACGATGCCGCCGCTGCCATTGCCCTGGTTGGCATCACTCATTACGCCCAGGACCAGCTGGGCGACGTCGTTTACCTGGAACTTCCTGCCGTTGATTCCCCGGTGGGTCACCTGGCCAAGATGGGTGAGATCGAGTCGGTCAAAGCCGTCTCGGACCTGTACTCGCCGGTCAGTGGCGCCGTCACCGAGGTTAATGGCCGTCTGGCTCGCGAACCGGAGCTGGTCAACAACGACCCCTTCGGCGATGGCTGGATGCTTCGGGTGCGTATGGACGACCCTGCGGAGCTGGACACGCTGATGGATGCGGCGGCGTACAACGAGTACCTGGGCCAGCTATAACGACTAGTCATAGGATTTTTGACGCTTCCACCCGTTCGTCCTGAGCCTGTCGAAGGATCGTAGTCCGTGGTTCGACAAGCTCACCGTGAGCGGAGGTCGGGGACTTTGGAAAGGCCCTGACGCACCGCAATTTGGCGTCAGGTTCTGGGATATACGCCGTCAACCTACGCGGTAAAAATCGCCGCTGCCAATCCATTGCACGCGCAATGCCCTCCCACCCACTATCGGGTCAAACCTGACCTGCTCGGCGGACGGTTCACCCGGCGCGTCGACGGTGAACCAGCCAGATACCCGGCCGTCAGCCAAACGCGGCGTTATTCGTTCTTCACCACCGTTGGGCCATGCGATATAAAGGTGGCCCCGCCGCAGTATTACCCGGAAGTTGGACACGTAGGGAGCGTGGCTGCGGTAGTGTCCAACCAACGCTGCCCAATCGCCGGGGTGGGATTCACCGGCATCCAGCGGCGCACTCCCTTCACGAAGGTACACCGTGGAGCCGTGGTACACCTCTGTCATCGCGCTGTCGCCGTCCGAAGCTGGGTGAAACCGCAGCGGGAATGGGTCGAAGGCATCGCTGGGTACGCAGAAGGTGTTTCCGCCGATGTGCTGAAGAACGGCGCCGGCAGTTAACGAATCGTCGCTGAAGCCTGCTCGGTTGGCGTGCAACGCATCGCCGTCGGCTGTCACCAGCAGGCATTCTCCGCTGGCTGCATCTACATAGGTTCCGGCATAGCGGTGGGCGTCCTCTACCCGTTGCGGATCAGGGATGTTCGGCGGCTCCGGGATAGTACCTCCGTCGCGCGCCGCGGCTGCGACTGGCAGTGCGTAGCGAGCGGGAGCGTAGGTGTCGACGTCATTGCCGTTGCACAGCAGTGTTACCCCCAGCCCTTCATTTCGGTCGATGAGCATGATGGCCTGGAAACCGACCGTGCTCCCGCCGTGGCCGACGAAATTATGCCCATCCGCAGCGTGCGAGATGATGCCGAACCCATAGCTGTAATCATGCTCATACGCATCACCGCGGGACATACGGATTACCGGAGATGTCATCCGGTCGAAAGACGACGCCGATACTATGGCGCGAATTGGGCTCCGCCCGCCGTTGAGCCACATCCGGGCATAGCGCGCCATGTCGCCTGCGCTTGCTGCCGGGCTGCCATCACCGGCGTCATACTGCATCCAGGTTGCCGGGATCAGAGTATCCCCGGTTCGATAGGGGCGATCGTCGTGCAGGGGCACGTGGCCGGTGGCCATCCGGTGTCGGGTTGGATGCGTTACCACAGCGTCGGTGGCGTTCATGCCCAGCGGCTGCAACACTCGTCGCGATATGATGACGCCGTAGGGCGCGCGTGCTACATCCTCCAGCAGCCAGCCCAGCATCTTGTAGCCGGTGTTGGAATAGTGGAACCGCTCGCCGGGTTCCCAGGCCGCCTCAACGTCCCGTAGCGCGTAGGCTTCGTAGCGAGACGCCGGGGTGAAATCGCTGCCCGACGGAAGGCCCGCCGTGTGGCTCATCACGTGCTTCAAAGCGATTGGCCCGTACCGCGAGGTCGGGGCAAACCAGGGCAGGTGTGTGCTCAGTGGGGCGTTCAGGTCGAGGCGTCCCGCTTCTACCAGTTGCATCAGGGCCAACGCCGTCATCGATTTACCGATGCTGCCAATCTGAAACGTCGTGTCGTCGAACACGGGTCGTCCGCTGGTGGCGTCGCTGTACCCCAGGCTGGCCGTGTGCCGAGTGACGTTATGGTCGGTTATCGACAACGCCAAACCCGGAGCCGGTACGGTGTCCAACCAATGTCGCAGATAGTCGTCCAGTACGGAGAAACCATCTACCGCCATCACATCACCTCACCCGACCAGGTGCCGCAGCAAAAACCACAGCATCCGGCCCCGACCTTCCGGTTGGCGCACCCGCATGGTGACATAAATGTGCCCATGAGTGCCGCCGTCCACGCCGGCGCTGCCCTGTCCCCGCAGTCGGAGACGACGGCCGTCCGACATGCCGGAGGGGATGGTTGCGTGCAACTTGAGGTCACGGTGTAGCCGCTGCCCGCCAGTGCACCGCCAGCAGTGGCTCCTGGTGAAAGTTTCCTCCGGCTCCAGGCCGGTGCCCCGGCAGCGCGGGCAAGTCTCCATGCGCCCCACCGAGAACGTTTTGCGGACACCACGATTGGCTTCACGCTGGCTGATAAACACCGCAACTTCGATGTCCTCGCCGCTCTGGGGAATTGGTGCCGAGGTTCGAGGGTTGACGACCACGCGATTGCGTCGGTTTGCACGGCGGTTGGGCTGCTGCGTTGCAACTGAATGGCGACCGGCGGCAACCGAGAAATCATGCCGGTGTCGCAGCAGCGGATCTGAAAGCGTGTTGTACGCCTCGTTTATCTCCTGCATCCGAGATTCCGCCTCCGGACCGGAATTCAGGTCAGGATGGAAAAGCCGGGCCAAGCGTCTGTAGGCAGCGCGTATTTCCTCTGTAGTCGCGGTAGCCTGAACGCCGAGAATCTGATAGCTGTCGGGTGTCATCACTTGAGGCGGCTCGAATTGCTACATAATGTCGCGTGGGGCGTGTGTGCCCGGTGAGCATATCATAGCAGCCTGGTGCAACCGCAACTGCCCCGGCTGCGAGTTGGCGCCCGGCTAAAAGTTGCCGGGAGTTGGGCACAGTGCTATATTGAAACAGTTGGGGCGGGGCGTAGCGCAGCCCGGTAGCGCACCTGCATGGGGTGCAGGGGGTCGCCAGTTCGAATCTGGCCGCCCCGACCATTGATTCGATAGTGCGTAAAGGGACGGTAAATTTCGTCCCTTCTGCATGTGGAGATTAGCTTGACGGGGTCAACCGGGGCTGACTACCATTTGGCCGGCGCGTTGGTCCTGGTCCGCGGGATTACATCGCAGTGCGCCCGCCATCCACCACGACTTCGCTGCCGGTTACGAACGACGACTCGTCGGAGGCCAGGTAGATGACCGCGTAGGCAATGTCCTCCGGACGGCCGATGCGACCCAACGGAGTGCGTTGTCGCTGCTGTTCATCGGTGAGGCCCGCGCGACCACGGCGCGACTCGGTCAACATGGGTGTGTCGATAGGACCGGGATGCACCGAGTTGCAACGGATGCCTTCGTGGGCGTGTTGGATGGCGGTGGACTTGGTGAACAGTCTGACGGCACCCTTCGTGCTGCTGTATCCGGCCAGGTTGTAGTCGTTGCCCACCAACCCGGCGGTGGATGAGATGTTGATGATGCTACCGCCGCCAGCGGACCGCAGGGACGCCAAGGATGCTTTGGTGCCCAGAAAGACCCCTTTGGCGTTGACATCGAACAACCGGTCCCATTCCTCAACGGTCATCTCCTCGATGCTGCGGCCCAGCACGATACCGGCGTTGTTCACCAACACGTCGAGCTTGCCGTACTGGGAAACGGCGGCATTGACTGCGTTCTCCCAGTCTGCCTCGCTGGTTACGTCCAGATGCACGTAGGTTGCCCGGCCGCCCAGCTCCCTGATTTCCGCCTCCACCCTCTGGCCGTCGTCATCCAGAATATCGCCGAACACGACGCACGCCCCTTCGTCAGCAAACATCCGCGCTTCCACCGCGCCTTGACCGCGGGCGCCGCCGCTGATCAACGCAACCTTGCCATCGAGCCGGCCCATGTTGTTACCTCCAGTGTGCGCGCAAGTCTGAACTGCTGCCAATTAGCGTTTGACGACGTCCCCGAATTGACGGATGGCGTTGATGTGGGCATCGGGAGTTGTCAGACCGGCGGACATGGTGTTGATGGAGAAATGAGACGCCTCCCATGCCGCGCCAGGTTTCCGCCCGTGCCTGCCAGAATTCCGGATCGCCATCGGAGTAATTAACCCTGGGCTCCATACCGATGGTGTCGGGGTCGCGGCCGGCGTTGATGGCGGCCTGTCTGACCTTGGCGATAATCGAATCCGCTTGGGGGTCGTCCGGCTGGAATTGTGGGAACCAGCCATCAGCGCACCGGCCAGCTCTGCTCAGTACCCGATCCACCGGAACGGGGCCACTCCGCCGACTGCCGGCGCCCATCCATAGCGGGATCGGGCGTTGGACGGGCAGCGGGTTGATGCCGGCGTTGGTAATGTCATGGTATTTACCGTGGAAATCGACCACCTCCTCGGTCCACAACCGGCGCAGCAGTTCCATCTGTTCTTCGGCGCGGCGGCCTCGCGTGGCGAAGTCCTCGCCCAGCGCCTCGTACTCAACTGCGTTCCACCCGATGCCCACACCCAGGCGCAACCGTCCGCCACTGAGCAGGTCGATCTCGGCGGCCTGCTTGGCTACCAGGGCGGTTTGACGCTGCCCCAGGATCAGTATGGCTGAAACCAGTTCGACTTTGGTAGTCAGCGCGGCCATATAGCCAAACGTCACAAATATCTCGTGGAACATGCTTTCTTTGGTGTAGCCGCCGGTCCACGGCTGGTGGTAATCGGTGTCTGCGCCCAGCACGTGGTCATAGGCAATAATGTGCGCGAAACCCATCTCTTCCGCCGCCTGCACGTAGTCGCGTACCGCGATGGGGTCGGAGCCGATCTCAGTTTGCGGAAACACGACGCCGATCTGCATATCCTGGTTAGGCATACCTGAACCTCTCAAAAATCAGGGAATTGTCCGGTGCTGGCTGGATTGTACTCTGCCAGTTGATGGGGAGCAAACACGGTGCCCTAAGGGGCAATCGGGTAGGGGCAGCGTTGTTTACGGGCTGGCCCACACCAGGTTCCAAAGCAGGAAATATACGACGATACCGCACCATCCCAGCAACATGGCGATGCGGTACATCCGGTTGAACCACTGGTATTCCCAAATCGGCAGCCGGCGGTCGCGGGCCTGCGACGACGGCGCACTATCGTTCGCCCACAACCAGCGCCCTATCTTGAGCATCAGCATCATTTCGGGCCCGGTCAGAGGATTTGCGACAGGAAGTGCTTGACCCGTTCGTGCCGGGGATTGTTGAAAAATTCGTCCGGAGGCTGGTCTTCCACGATCAACCCTTCGTCGAACATAACGATGCGGTCGGCCACTTCGCGGGCGAATCCAAGTTCGTGGGTAACCGCCAGTATGGTCATTTGGGACGCTGCCAACTCGTGCATTACTTCGAGCACCTCCTTGATCATCTCCGGGTCCAGTGCGGAGGTGGGTTCGTCGAAGAGCATGATGTTGGGTTGCATGGCCAGGGCCCGGGCGATGGCCACCCGCTGCTGCTGACCGCCCGAAAGCTGCGCCGGATATTTGTCGGCCTGCTCCGGGATGCCCACGCGCTCCAGCAATTCCATCGCAATGGCTGCTGCCTCCCGAGCCGGCAGCTTGCGCACCTTGATGGGAGCCAGCGTGATGTTGCGCATCACGGTCAGATGCGGGAACAGGTTGAAGGACTGGAAAACCATTCCCACGTCCCGGCGGATGGCATCGACGTTGCGCACGTCGTTGGACAACTCGATCCCGTCAATAAATATCTCGCCGCGCTGATGCTGTTCCAGCCGGTTCAGAGTGCGAATGAAGGTGGACTTGCCGGAACCCGAAGGCCCAATGATGACGACCACTTCACCGCGTTTGACGGTGGTGGAAATGCCCCGCAAAGCGTGGAAGTTGCCAAACCACTTGTGCACGTCGCGGCACACGATGATGTCATCAATCTGGTTGATTGTTTCTGTAGCCATCTTTGGTTAATCCTGCGTTCTCGCCGGAATGCCGGGTTGGTGCTGCGTCATCGTCATCGTCATCGTCATCGTCATCGTACACCCACGCCCAAATGCTTCTCAACCACCCCGCTCACGTAGGACATCCCGTAGGTGAAAATCCAGAAGACCAGGGCGACGAAGAGGAAAACTTCCGCTGCGTTGTCCAGGTATTTGGTGTTGCCGGATATAAACACGCGGCTAACTTCAACAATGTCCAGCATTCCGATGATATAGACCAGGCTGGTGTCTTTGAAAAGACCGATGAACTGCCCCACGATAGCAGGAATGACGTTGCGGATGGCTTGTGGCAGAGAGATTAGCAGTGTGGTCTGCCAGCCGGGAAGTCCCAGCGCCCGTGCCGCTTCTGCCTGCCCCGGGTGTAGCGCTTGCAGGCCGCCGCGGATGTTTTCCGCCATATACGCCGCGCTGAACAATGTGATGACCACCGCGGCGCGAAACAGCGAGTTTTGGGGGAAGTCCTCCGGGAATGCCAGTGGTACCAGAGTCTGCGACATAAACAGCAGTGTTATCAACGGCACGCCGCGGAAAACTTCGATAAAAATTACGCACAGTACCTTCACTACCGGCAGGTGGCTTCGCCGACCCAATGCCAACGCGACGCCAATTGGGAAGCTGAGTACGATGCCGGCTATTGCCAGCAGCAGGTTCAGCATCAGGCCGCCCCAGTTGCGAACCAGCACCGGATGCAAGCCCGGTACTCCCGGCAGGCCGCGGAGCAGCACCAGCGTTATGATGAATGCCGCCACGGACAGAATTACAATCCAGCGCGATGTGCCCAGCGGTGTGTAGCGGGCCAACCCCCATCCCGCTATCAACGCCGGCACGTTCGCCAATAGCAGCAGGCGCACGTCCCACCCCATCCGGTCCAGACCGTAGGGCAGGAAGGCCAACAATGTGATTGCGGCCGTGGCCAGGATTGCGATGCGTTTGGCTACTCCGCCGCCGGCGACTACCCATCCCATTCCTAGCAGCGCCGTTACCAGCATCAGCGCAACCTGTGGCCTCCAGAAACAGTTGCTGCCGGGGCAGGCCTCTGTAGTATTGTATTGGCCGATGACAAACCGACCGCCCAATTTGGTCACCACCGTCCAGTCGGCGTCCAGGAAGACCCAACTCAAGCCGTACCAAGCGCCCAATGCCAGGGCCGCACCCAACACGACAGTAAGCAGGCTGTCGAACCAGTTGCCGAACAGATTGGCGCGAATCCAGCCGGCTGCGCCCACGCTCATCCGTGGCGGCGGCAATGCGAGCGCCGATGGAGCCGGAGATGGCGGTGCGGCGTTGGGTTCAGCAGCCACTTTCTAACCTCGGACGACCGGTTCTCACTGGAACCGGATGCGCCGGTTGTACAGGTTTCCGATCAGCGACCAGGTCAGGCTCATTGCGAGATAGGCCACCATCAGTACCATGAAGATGGAAATTGCCGGAGCAGTTTGGGTCATGGTCTGGGCAACGCTGGTGAGTTCGGTAAAGCCAACCGCCAACCCCAAGCTGCTGTTCTTGGTAAGGTTGAGGCACTGGCTGATCCACGGCGGGATAATGACGCGCAAGGCTTGCGGGAAAATGACCTGTCGCAGGGCTACCATGGGCGACAGGCCCAGTGCGCGGGCTGCCTCCGTCTGACCACGCCCGACTGACTGTATGCCGGCCCGCACGATTTCGGCGATGAATGATGCGGTATACATCACCAGAGCGATTAGCAGCACCAACAGTCCTGCTCTGGCAGTGAATCCACCGCTAACGCGCGCGAAACGGCCCTGAGGCTCCGGCAGCGAAATGATGAAAGGCGCGTCCCCTGATGTGACACCGACAACCAGCCAGCCCACGACGCCGATGAGCGCCACTATCGCACAGGCGGTCAACAGGGGATATGACGGCGGGCCGGTTTCGACTTCACGACGGGTCAGGCGGCGGTACGCCCATACCCCGGCGACGACGGCCGCTGCGGTCAGCATCAACCAGGCTAGCGCCGGCCAAAACGCCGTTGCCGTCGGCCAGGGCATGGAGATACCGGCGTTGTTGATGTAAAGCTTCCCAGCGATAACGTAGCTTTCGCGTTCCACCGGTAACGCCAGCATAAAAAAGAGCCAGAAAAGCAGTTGCACCAGCAGTGGTACGTTGCGGAAAAACTCAACATAGATGAGCGCCAACCGGGAGACAATCCAGTTGCCAGACAATCGGGCGACGCCGATTACAATGCCGAGCAGCGTCGTTAGAATGACGCCCGCCACCGCGACAACCACGGTGTTGACGGCGGCTACGCCAAAGGCGTAGAGGAAGGTATCGGACGATTCGTAGGGGATAAAGGTATCCCCGATGGGGGTTTGATACTCCCGGGACAGAAAGCTGAAACCGTAGGGAATATCCCGTTCCTGAACAGCGTTGCCTATGTTGACCAGGAACCAGACGACCAGGCCAAGAACTACGATGCCGGACACCATCTGCGCTACCCATTGAATAATTTGGGCGTGGCGCCAGAAGGGAATGCCCTGGTAGGTTAAAACTCGCGGTGGCTGGGTCATGACCATGTCGGATGGAGTGGTCGGGCATACGAAGGGTAGAGACATGGCGATTTTAGCGTATCGCTACGATGTTTGCTTGCCGCCGTTGGGCTGCGTGCCAGGGAGCTCCCAGATGCTTGATGCCCGCTGGCGGTACAGCCGCAGGGGCGGGTTTCAAGCCCGCCCCTGCGTTTGGCCCCGCTTTTGGGGATGCGCCAGATATCTGCGTGTCTACCGCAACGGCGCAGCGTACACCTGTCCGCCCTTGGGGCAATCCGTGCAGGGGGCAGTGGCCCACAGTGCGTTGCGGCTGCCTTCCCGTTCCAACCCCAGTGGGGTCAAATGTCGGTCGTAAATCTCGCCATAGTTGCCCACGGCTTTGATGACATCCTGCGCCGCAGTCTCGCTGAGACCCATTGTCTCCTGGCCATAGGAACCGGACAGACCAAACAGCCGGTCAACGGCGGTGTTGCCGGTAACTTCGGACGGCACGCTGTCGGCGGTAATCCCGTAAGCCTCGGCGTAGATCAGGATGGTCATTACGGCGCTTACCAGGTCGTACCACTGCTCATCGCCGTGGGGCACGACCGGGCCGAGGGGTTCCTCAGAGATAGTGCCGGCCAGGATGGTATGGTCGCCGGGATCGTCAAAGCCGGCGCGGGTGCTCACCAGCCCGGAGCGGTCGGTGGTCAGTGCATCGCACTGACCACTCGTATAAGCGGCGCTGGTGGCAACGTTGTCCGGGAATACGACCACATCGATATTCAGGTTGTTCTGATTGATGAAGTCCTGTAGGTTCAGTTCAGTCGTGGTGCCCTGTTGGACGCAGACCTTGGAATCGTCCAGCTCCATCATACCGGAGAGGCCGAGGCTCTCGGGAACCATGAAGCCCTGGCCGTCGTAAAACATGGTCGGCGCGAAGTTGCCCCACTGAGCGTTTCGCGAACTGGTCCAGGTGGTATTGCGGGACATCAAATCCACTTCGCCGGACTGCAAAGTCGGCCCCCGCTCGGAGGCGGTGGTGGGCCGGAACTCCACGGCGTTGGCGTCGCCCAGGACGGCGGCGGCTACGGCGCGACACAGGTCAATGTCAAAGCCCACGGTGTTGCCGTCGTCATCAATAAAGCCGAAACCCGCCAACCCGTTGTTGCTGGCGCAAATCACGGTGCCCCGATCCTGAACGGTGGCCAGACGGCTGGTTCCCTGGTTGGTGGCTGAAGTGGCTTCGCTGCCGCCGGGGATGGCGGTGGCTTCGGCCGGTTCCGTAGTTGCCACGACAGCAGCAGCGGTGGGTTCGGTGCCGGCCGGAACAGTGGCGACGGCCGCCGGTTCCGTGGCGGTTACGGCGGCGGTCGGAGCGGTTGTCTCCGGTGTGGCGCTGTCCTGGTTGTCGCAGGCAATGCCCACGGTCAATGCCAGCAACAGCGCGCCGCCAGCGATGTACTTGAGGTAACGTCTCATCTGTAGCTCTTCTCCTAACGATGATGTGAATGGCGAACGCCGAATAATTAGCGGGCGTTAGTGTTGCAAATGCTGGCCGATATTGCAATACCTGACCCGGTTTGTAACTGTTCAGATTTGAGGGGAAGTGAGCAGTTGGCGGCAGGCGGCGAGGGGGTTCAGGCCTCGTGCGCGCCAGGTGCCGAAGACCGATGCCAGCGTCATCTTGCTCTCGGTACCACGTTCCGACCGGGTGCCCCCGCTGATCTTGCGGCTGATAACCACATGGCGCAGGCTGCGCTCGGCGGGGTTGTTGTCCGACGGCACGTCCGGTTCGGCCACGAAGACGAAGAGTTCCTTGATGTGGCGCTCAATGCGCCGGCACAGCCGGCCCTGCAGAGCTAGCGGGTCAGCCAGGAAGGGCTGGCAGATGACCAGCAGCTGCCGCTCCCAGGCCAGTTGAGCGGTGCGCCGTCGTTGTGCCTGAGGATGGGTGAAAGACCTGGCCTCGACATAGAGCTGATGGACTGCCGCGGCCCACTGGGCCAGCGCGGTGTCCTTGGGGTAGAGCGCCACCAGGTCGTGGATATCCCGCAACAGGTGGGCCCAGCACCGTTGCTTGGGGCCATCGTAATGGTGGTAGGCGGCGTAGAAATCGCTGACCAGCACTCCGGAGAATGACTCGCCCAGCGCTTCGTCCACCACCGCCTTGCCCCGACCCCGCCGCAGGAAGTAGCGTTCGGTGGGGGTGCTGAAAGTCCAGACGTAACCGTTGTTCCCATTTTGACGCCAGCCGGTTTCGTCGGCGTGGACCACTGGGCTGGCGCGGATGCGGTCCAGGATCGCGGCCACCGCTGGTTGGGCCTGTTGCGCGGTCTGGTGAATGGCGCTCACAATGGCCCCCACGCTGAGGCGCAGCTGATGGACGGTGCGCAGATACCACTGGATGCTGCGGATCGGCAGCCGCCCTTCTTGCCGTAGCGTGGCAATGCGGCTGATCAGGTTGACGCCCAGGCGTTGGCGCCCCAGTGCCACGCCGTCCAGTTGCGCGGTGGGTATGCAGCGGCGTCGACACGCTGGGCAGGTCCTGGCGATGCAGACATGCTCGGTGACTGGCACCGGAACCACCGGCAACTCGATGACTTCCCGGGTGCGCTGGACCCAGCCGCCAGTCAGGTGCGTCCCGCAATCGGGACAACTCTCCACCACGTGCTCCACCCGATGGGTCGGTGTCATGCGCGGGCGGGCGAAGCCGTGGCGTCGCTGCTTGCTGGGCTGCTGCTGCGCTGGCGGCTGGCGGCCCGAACTGGACTTGAGGCCGGGCATTCGGGGCGGGCCGCCCGGTTTCGCCTGGCCTTCCAGTTCGGCAATCCGCCGCTCCAACCGCTCAATCACCCGCTGCTGTTCCAGAACGGTGGCCTGCAGTTGGGCGATGATGGCGATGAGAACATCGCGACTGGCGGTGGTCAGGTCACTCTCAGTATCCACTCCCTCTATATGACATAACCACCGCCACCCGTGCCAGCGTCTGGCAGCCCGCCTTCGGCCAATTTACTTCACCAAGTCTGAACTGTTACCCCGGTTTTGATGGCAACAAATCGGCGCGTGCTTGCGATTAACGTTAACAATTTAGGCAAAGTGCCATAATTTGAGCGCAGTTAGTTCGAATATTCTGACCAAATCTTCCCGAGGGCACCACGTTTGCATCTGCTCAATCGTGTAACGCAACGAATTCCGGTAGCCTTCCCGGTTGGTTACCCTGGGCCAGTCCGAACCCCAGATCATACGGTCGGGGCCAAATGCGTCGTAGGCCATTCTGACGTATGGAGGCGTATTTTGGTACGGAAACGGCGGGTCGCTAATTTCGCCCATCCCGTGGATCTTTATCGCAGTGTTGGGGAACCGGGACAGCGTCAGCGCCCGGCGAAATACATCATCGTGCGGCATCACGGGAGTCCCCGTAGCGTGTATGCCCATTCCGGCCAGGTGCTCGATGATTACAGTCAGGTTGGGCAAGGCGGCCACCAGTTCGGCGAATTCTGTTGCCGCGAACTCCTCCGCCGGCCCGCCCACGCTGACCGACATTCCCAACTCGGCGGCGGTGCGCCAGATTGCAAGCGGGTCGTTGCCCGGCGAGCGATGAAAGTTGCGCAGGCGGACGGTTTCCGCGCCGGCGGCGTGCAAACTGGACAGAGTGTCGGGGGCCGCCGGGTCGTCAACGTCAACCCGACATACTACGGACAATCTGCCAAGAAACCGCGACTTGCATTCCAGCACGTAGGAATTATCCAGCGTGGCGGTGGACTGAACCAACACGGTCTTCGATACGCCGTTCAGCTCCATCTGGGCCAGGAGCATTTCAACCGGTTCGTAGTGGTTGCGTCCAATATGAACGTGGGTATCTACGATCAACATCTCTAAACCTCCAACATCGCTAAACCTCGCCTCAAGCTCGAGAACATGGGCCGGCAGACTTAGGTTCGGACAATATATCATCGCGCCGTTGCAATGGTTCCAGAGGCCAAATTGACCTTGCCGTGCGAATCCGCAATAATGCGGGGCGGCAGCCTGGTTTTTCGAGTTGCCTGGTGGCTGCGCCGCTGGCGACCCGTCGAGTTGTCAACTTCAATCTGGCCGTGCTCATGCCTGTGTGTAACGACCAGCAGGAACAGTTTCACGAAGACAATGTGTCAGCGTTGACCATGCTCTGAGGCGACACGACCAAGAACATACCGCGAACATACCGCCAGCGGTGGGCGAGAGCGTTCATGCTGGCAACGACCATGCTGGTAACAACCACCGCTGCAGTTCAATAACAACCAACTCTGGCACTGATTGATTCCGATGCGGTAAGGAGGAAACACACATGATTTCACAAGCCGAAAACATCGCTCTCACGCAGGTGGGGCCCGGGTCGCCCATGGGCGACCTGATGCGCCGCTACTGGATGCCGGCTTTGCTGTCGTGGGAACTGCCTGAAGCCGACGGTGAGCCCGTCCGGGTGAAACTGCTGGGCGAGCAATTGGTTGCATTCCGCGATACCGAGGGACGCATCGGCCTGCTGGAAGAACTTTGCCCCCACCGCCTGGTATCGCTGTGGCTGGGACGCAACGAGGAATGCGGCCTGCGCTGCGTGTACCACGGTTGGAAATTCGATGTCAACGGACAGTGCGTTGACATGATGAACGAGCCGCCGGAAAGCGATTTCCCTTCCAAAATGACCACGGTTTCCTACCCTACAATTGAGATGGGGGGAGTGATTTGGGCTTACATGGGGCCCAGGGAACATATGCCGCCGGCTCCGAAGTTCGAGTGGGCCGCTGTGCCGGAAACCCACCGCCACGTTACCAAGAACATTCAGGAGTGCAATTGGCTGCAGGCCCTGGAAGGTGGCATCGACTCCGCCCACGCTACCATCCTGCACCGCACGCTGCGCGCCGACGCGACCCATGCCGGCCTGCGCATCGACTCGCCGCATGTGCAGGGTCGACCGCCAGATCTGGAAGTGGACGTTACCGATTACGGGTATCGCTACGTGGGAATTCGCTCCCTGGGTGACGAGGGCAACCACGTGCGCGCCTATCACTTTGTGATGCCGTTCCACCAGATTCGCGCCAGCCAGCGGGGCTATCGGGGCAAGGCCGGGCCGGTGGGCTTCCTGGCGTCTGGGCACATGTGGGTGCCGATGGACGACAACTCGGTCATGGTATGGAACTGGGACTTGTCATATGATGATCCCATCGATGATGCCGAGCGCATCGAAATGGATCGCAGCTATGGGCGTGGCCCCGAACATCTGCTGGACAGCTTCCGCACCAGGGTCAACCGGGACAACGGCTGGATGATTGACCGCGCGGTGCAGAAAACCGAGACGTTCAGCGGCATTCAGGGTGTGAACGCTCAGGACGTGGCGGTGCAAGAAAGCATGGGCTACGTGGTGGACCGGACGCGGGAGAATCTGTCGCGCACCGACATGGCCATTATCTACGCGCGCCGTATGCTGCTGCAGGCCACCCGGACGGTCGCGGAGGGCGCTACTCCGCCGGGCGCTGGCGATAATTACTATATGCTGCGTCCCGCCCAGGCGGTGCTGCCGGTTGGCGTGGACTGGCGAGACGCGTTGTGGGACGACTTGTACCCGGACGGTTCGCAACAACGGAACGGCGCCAGCTAGCATTCCGTTCCAACGCAAAGGCGGATCAGAATAGAAAACGCCCCGGAGGCCAAAACCTCCGGGGCGTTTTGATGTTGCGTGCGGGGGGCTGGCTAACTAGCCTTCTTTGCTGACTAGCCCTCTTTCAGGGCTGGGATAACCCTGGTTCCCAACAATTCCACCGAGCGCATCACGTCCTCGTGGGGCATATGGCCCTCGTTGCCGTAAATGAGGATGTAGCCGGGTTCCAGATCCTGACGGATGTGGCGCAGCTTCTCGATTACGGTTTCGGGGCTGCCTACGATGATGTTGTAGGCGTCCTGCAACTGTTCGTAGGTCATGCGCTGACCCATGGTGCCCGTGCCGATGAGGGGGCGCGACATCTTGATGCGCAGGGCCTCGCGGGACTGGTAGCCGGGCGGGTCGTTGAATTCCATTGGCCCACGGTTGCGGTGGTTCTCGGTCCAGAGGAAGGTGCGTCCGATTTCCTGCGCCTTCTCGTCGGTGTCCGCCACGAGGCAGCGAATCAGGTAGCCGAAGTGCTCGGGGCCAGCTTCGTAGCCCTCTTCGGCCGCCGTCTCGTGATAGATGCCTTTGAGCTGCTTGGTCACGTCAAGCAGGGAGCCGAGGTTCATGTATGGATAGCGGTGCCTGGCTGCCCAGATAACGGACTCGGGGCTGCCGGTGCCGGGGAACCAGACCGGAGGATGGGGCTTTTGGATCGGCACAACCCAGGGGTTTACCATGCGGTGCGGCCAGTATTCGCCGTCCCACCGGAAGGGGCCGGGCTGTGTCCAGCACTTTACGATGAGGTCGTGGGCCTCTTCGAAGCGCGGGCGGTTTTCCGTCGGGGGATAACCCGCGTGCAGCGTCTCGACGGCGGTGCCGCGGACGAACCCGGAGATGATACGGCCACCGCTGATGCAGTCCAGCATCGCAATCTCTTCGGCCATCTTTACCGGGTCGTTGACCGCGATGACGTTGCCCAGCATGGCAATCTTCGCCTTTCTCGTGCGCTGGGTGATGATGGCAGCATCCACGTTTACTGACGGCTTCATGCACCAGTAAGAGCTGTGGTGCTCGTTGGACATGATGCCATCAAAACCAACTTCGTCGGCCAGCTGATATTGGTCGTGGTAGTTGGCATACAGTACGTGGGCCTTTTCGGGATCGAAGTAGGTATTGGGGAAGTGCATCCGCCCCGATTCGTAGGGCGCCAGGTCGTCTTCGGTGACGTGGCCGTAAGGCTGTTCTGAGAACCAGAATACTTCAAGATCGTGAGCCATGATGGTTTGCTCCTTCTCGGTGTCGCGCGGCGGAATCGTTTGACGTTGGCAGCGAGCGCTGGGGGGTGTGTGGGAAAACCTGAACGCTAGATGCTGTTCAGGAAATTGGCGACGACGGAAACGAATTCGCTGCGCTTTTCAATGGCGGGGGAGTGTCCGCAATTGTCGATGATAGAGAGTTGACTCCCGTTGATCGCTTGCTGGAACAGGTGCCCGCATTCAACCGGGATGATGGCATCTTCCCGACCCCACACGATCAGGGTGGGCGTATCCACGCGGGCCAGCGTGTGAGGCAGGCTGGGATCGTTGAGATAGGGGCGCCAGCAGAGTTGTGACGCGGTGATGGCGTTGGAGTGAGCCACCAGCTGATCTTCCGGAGTCATCTCGCGAGCGTAATTCTCGTAGTTCTCCACTTGGCTGGGGTCATGAAACCGCTGCTCCAGCCTGGTGGCGGCGGATACCATGAATATCTCGGCAATCTCACCTTGCACCGGCTTGATTCCGGCGGCGTCGACCAGGATCAGGGCATTCAGGTTATGGTCGTCCATCGCCGCCATTTCGGCGGACACCCAACCACCCATAGAAGAACCCATCAGCACGATGTCCTGCAAGCCCAACGCGTCAATGAACATATGGTTGAACTGGGCAACGTCTTTGATGGTCTTTACCCACGCGGGGCCTTCGGTACCGTTGAAACCGGTTTGGCTGGGAACATACACCGTGTATTGGCTAGCCAGGTCTTCGTGATAGGCCTGCCAGCCGGATGAACCGCCCGCGCCATGGAAAAATACCAGGGGAGGACCGTTGCCGCCTGAATACATCTCCATGGCGGTGCCGTTAACATTTACGGAGGTTCGGGAACCGCTTTGTACTGTTGTCATACTCTCGTTCCTGTGCTTTTTGGGTTGCCGCTATTCTGTAACAGGGGTGGTCGGATGTCAAGACGAAGCCGGGGTCTCACGCGTACCCGCTTTAATCTGGCATTGCGAGTAGCACAGCGACGTGGCAATCTCGATGAGGCTGAACACACGTCGACGAACCGCCGTTGCTACGGCGACGGGATTGCCACGCTACCCTCGCAATGACAAATTGGGTACGCATTAGGAAGCCGGGGTCGACAAAGGGGTTTTCGATTATCCGGGCGCTTGGATACCGGATTTCGCCGGTAAAACGGTGGTGCGGGCCGTTGAGACGGACGTGCCGGGTGATGCTTCGACAGGCTCAGGATGATCCTTCGACGCGCTTAGGATGAGTGGGTTTGGCGGTGGCGGATGTTGGGGATGGCAGATGTCGGGGATGGTGGTTCCTTTGGGTCAGGCGGTGATGTTTGGTGGATGGTGGTGGTCAGGCCGTGGGGTGGTGGTTTACGGAGCAGGGGTGCGAGTTCTGGGTCAGCGTACGGCCGGGGCACGCAACGAATTTATGCTTACTTTTCCGCCGTTAATGGGCAGCCACGGGGACTGCTGCGAGACGAGGCAGTGGGTTGTAGCCGCTGTACAGGCTCGGCAGCGCAGTGGAATGAATCTGCTACACCCGAGACCCGACGTGTTGTGATTTTATGCTGACGGGGTTGGCCGTGAGAACCTGACCCCTGCTCCGATGAGATGTTGGAACGGGTAGATTTGCCTGACAAGATTGATGTTAGAGGGGTGAAATCGGAGGGGTCAAGGGGGTGGGTGCCATGGGTTTTTCGATGGTCGGCGGGCGACGGTTGATCCTGCGACGGGCTCCTGGCGGTCCTTCGACGAGCTTAGGACGAGCGGGGGAGTGGGTTGGTGTAACCATTCGGCGGGATCGGGATGGTCCTTCGACGGGCTCAGGATGAACGGGGAAGTTGGTTGGTGTGGTGCAAGATTCGCGCCACCGCCCGGTTGACGAGGTTGTTGGCCATTGGGATTTTGTAGGCGTTGTCGGGCAGCGGTCTGGCGTCGGGAATGGACACGGAGCCGGCGTGCGCGGAGGATACCGAATCGACGCGCTGGTTTTGCAAATATGCTTCGGTAGCGGTGGCTCGGTACGGCGTGGGAGCGACGCCGCCCAGCACCAGCGAAGCCTGGGTGATTGTACCGTCGGCAACGGTGAGGGCTGCGGCAACGCTGACCAGGGCAAAATCGCCTGATTCCCGCTCGCGGGCTTTGAGATAAACGCTGTGTTGTTCTGAGATCGGGGACGGCAGCGTGATGCTCGTCAGCAATTCACCCGTTTGCAGGATGTTTTCGCGCATCAGATCCACGCTGGGCCCGGTGAAATACTGCTCAATCGGCAACATGCGGGTCCCGCCACCGGAGGCGACGTTCACCGATGCCTGCAATGCCGTCAGCGCCACGGCCGCGTCAGATGGGTGCACGATGAAACAGCGGTCGCCGCCGGTTACACACAGGTACTTACCCACGCCCTGCACCGCAAAACAGTGGTCGCCGCCGCGCTTCAGGCAGACCGTTAGCGGATGCCGGTAGTACCAGCAACGCGGACGCTGGTTGAGGTTGCCGCCCAGAGTCCCCAGATTGCGCACTTGCGGGGTGGCCAGTCCGGCGGCGGCTGCGGCAAACGCGGCATAATTCTGGCGAATTTCGGGATGCGCGGCAATGTCCGCGATGGTAGTGAGCGCCCCGATGCGCATGCCGCCATCGGGAGTTGCCGTGATGCCGTGCAACCCTCCGTCGGCAACTTTGTCCAGCGCGACCAACGTGGACGGGGTGGCGGTGCCGTCGCGAATTTCGGACAGCAGATCCGTCCCGCCGGCGATGGGCAACGCCGCATCGGGCTCGGCGGTCAGAATGGCGAAGGCCTCGGACAGCGTGGTGGGTTGCAGCAGGCGGAAAGTCATAGCTAGGCCTCGTCTCCCGACTGTTGCCTGGCCAGGGCGTCCAGCACTTTGTCCGGCGTTATGGGCAGACTCAGGAATCGGATTCCGATGGCGTCGTAAAGGGCGTTGGCAATCGCGGGAGCAACACCAACCGAGGGCACCTCGCCGAGGGCTTTCGCGCCCATCGGCCCGATGGGGTCGATGGTGTCGGCGAAGATAGTGTGGATTTCCGGGTAATCCTGGATGGTGGGGCTTTTGTGCTCCAGGTAGCTGCCGTTGAGGGTTACACCGGTGGGCCCGTCGGTAATCAACTCCTCGCTGAGGGCAAACCCGAGCATTTGCGAAATGGCGCCCTCCACCTGATTCAGCGCAGTGCGCGGGTTGATGATGCGCCCGGAGTCCTGGGCGGCGACGTAGCGGGCAACTCGAATGCGACCGATGGCGGTGTCAACCTCCACCTCGCAAAAATGAGCGCCAAAGGAATTTACGATGTAATCGGGACTGCCGGGAGTAACGACGGCTTCAGCGGTCAGATTGGCGGCGGCTGGTCCCTGCGCCAGTTCAGCGAAGGAAACCCGCCGTGCCGGGTCGGCGCTGACAAATACCGCGCCCTCGGCGATGGTCAGTTCTTCATCGCCGGCTTCCAGCAGGCTTCGCGCGGCGGTTTCCAGGCTATCCCGCAGTTGGCCGGCGGCCTGCAATACTGCCGTGCCCGTGGAAAAGGTGGCCGTGGAACCGGCGGTAATGGGCGCGTTCGGCGTACTCTCGGTGTCCGCGAACAGCGGCTGGACGTCGTCGTAGCCCACGCCCAGCGCCTCGGCGGCCAGCTGGGCCAGGACGGTTACCGCGCCTTCCCCAACGTCGATGATGCCGCTAACCAGCTGCACCTTGCCGTCGGTTCCGATGGAGAGGGTGGCCGCCGAATCTGATCCGACGCCGCCCCGGTAGATCATCATGCTCATGCCGCGCCCACGACGGATGAACGGGTCCGCAGGGTCGTTACGCTCGAAGGGATCGGCCCAGCCGAACTCAGCGGCGCCTCGACTCAGGCATTCGGCCAGACCGTTGCTGGAAAACGGAATGCCGCCTTCCAGGGGCTGCCCGTCTACAATTTCGTCCGGAGGCGAAACACGCGGCCCAGCCTGGCCTTCGAGTGGGACGTGATTGCGCTGACGAAACGCCAACGGTTCCATCCCGATGGCGGCGGCTGCCCGGTCGATCAGTGTTTCCAGCGCGAAGTGTCCCTGGGGCGCGCCCAACGCCCGGTAGCTGCCCGACACTGGCTTGTTGGTGGTAGCCGGGCGGGCGTCGAAACGCACGTTGGGACAGCGATACAGGTACAGGATTCCCTGTCCGGCGCGGCGGGCCACGCCGGGCGCTGATGCCTGGTAGGCTACTGAGTCCAAGATCGCATCGCCGTGGATGGCGGTGATGTCGCCGTTGTTTTTGACGCCGATGCGCAACTTGATGCGACCACCATGCCGGGTGCGGCCGGCCACGAACTCTTCCTCGCGGCTATACTCGATACGCACTGGTCGGTTGGCGCGTTGGGCCAGCATGGCAGCCAGTACCGCCATCCTGGATTCGTCTTTGTTGCCGTAGCCTCCGCCCATGTTTGGCCCAACCACCCGCACCAGACTTGGTTCAATGCCCAGGACATGAGCCAACGCCGCCCGATCGACATGGACACCGCGGGTGGATTTCCAGACCGTGAGCCGGTCGCCATCCCAGGCGGCCAGGGCTGCCCTCGGTTCCAGCGGCGTGGCCGAATGCGTCGGCAAGGTGTAGGTCTCTTCAAGAACGATGTCGGCGGCAGCGAACCCCGCCTCAATGTCGCCGCGTTGCAGGGCCAGCGGTTCGGGGATGGCCAGGTTGCCATTGGGATGAATGGACGGAGCGCCGGGTTCCAACGCCGCCACGGGATCGGTGACGAAAGGCAGCGGGCGGTACTCGACCTGCACAAGCGCGGCTGCCTTTCGGGCGGTGTCGATGTCGTCCGCCGCTACTGCCGCCACCTCGTCGCCAACGAACCGCACCCGAGTATCCAGCACCAATAGGTCAGGGGCCAGACGCGTTACCGGTGCATCCGCTGGTGTCACGACGGCTCGGACGCCGGCCAAAGCCAAAGCAGGACTGGCATCAACTGCCAGAACATCGGCGTGAGGGTGAGGGCTGCGGACGATGACGCCGTGGAGCATACCGGGCAGGTCAATGTCCGCTGAATACACGGCGGCACCGCTGAGCTTGTCGGCCAGCTCGCGGCGGGGCACACTGTGGCCGACGGTGTTCAGGCTGGGTGTTGGTGTGGTCGTCATCTTAAGATGCCCCGGGCATTTGTGCCCACGAATTTACGGGAGATGATGTCCGCGTACGTGGATTACAGGTTTATCCTGAACAACGGTTCAAGTCTGTTGGCCGGTGGGCCGATGGTAACAACACCCCCGCCGGCCGTCAACGACGAAGCCCGCTCCCTCACGCGTACCCACGTCGTCATTGCAAGCGTAGCGTGGCAATCTCGTCGCCGTAGCAACGGCGGTTCGTCGACGTGTGTTCAGCCTCATCGAGATTGCCACGTCCCTCGACGAGCTCGGGATGAGCGGGTGCTCCTCGCAATGACAGATTAAGTGGGTGCGCGTGAGAGCGCGCTCCGACTTGCCGATGCGGGGGCGCCGGAGTAGGATGCGGTGCGACATGGTTGCCAATAACGACAGCAACAGCCCCACAAATCGGTTGGCCATAACCGTCAACGGAACCAGCAATACGGTGTCCGTGCCGGATCATTTTTCGCTGCTGGACGTTTTTCGCGATGTACTGGGACTGACCGGGGCCAAAAGAGGTTGCGACCGTGGTGAATGCGGGTCCTGCACGGTGTTGCTCGATGGCATTCCGGTGAACTCCTGCCAGGTGCTGGCGCTGCGTTCCGCCGGATGCAACGTATTGACTGTGGAAGGATTGCTGGACGGGGGGGAATTATCGCCATTGCAGCGGGCGTTCCTGGACGAAGATGGCGGGCAATGCGGCTTCTGTACGCCCGGCTTCGTGATGGCTACCCGCGCGTTGCTGGACGCCAATCCGACTCCGTCTGATGCGGAGGCGCGGGAAGCGTTGTCGGGCAATCTCTGCCGCTGCAATGCTTACGGACGCATCCTGGCCTCAGTCCGGGCGGCGGTTGACCGCAAAGCCTGATAGCTGGTTTGCGGCGCCAGCATCTTTACGCTGGTCCCGGCTGTGGGCAGTGGTCGCGTCAGCCGGCATAAATCGGAAGGGCGATCGTTGTGCGGTGTCGAGCAGAGTCTTTTGATTTCCGCCATTATCGACTATCCCGTGCATCCTGAGTTTGTCGAGAAGCCGCAAGTTCATGGCTCGACGGGCGCGAAGCGATCCTTCGACAGGCTCAGGATGAACGGGGAGATTGGGTCAGTGAGGAGATTAGGAGGGCGAGGGATCAGGTTAGTGGGGATTGGCTGAGCGAGGATTTGGTGAGTTAGGAATATTTGGAGGGATAATCGATAGACCCTTGGCGTAGGGCCAGGGCCTTTCGAATATCGGAACGAAGCGGTCAAGGGTGAGCTGGCGACAGCGTTGGTCGATACGGCTACGAGATTGCCACGCTACGCTCGCAATGACATTAGGGGACGATCGAAAGACGCTGGGCGTAGGGCAGCCGATAGTCCGTTCCCGCCGTTGGTTTGTTATGATGAATACACCGTTCGCCGTAGTGCGACGGCCGACTTCGAGCGCCGCTCCAGGAGTTTTGTGACCATGGCTACTATTTTGGAACGTATTGACCCAGCCGTTGCCGACGCCATTGCCAACGAGAATCGCCGCCAGCGCGATTCCATCGTTCTGATCGCCTCAGAGAACTACGCCAGCAAGGCAGTTTTGGAAGCCCAATCTCAGCTGATGAACAACAAGTACGCTGAGGGTTATCCTGGCCGGCGATACTACGGCGGTTGCCAGTATGTTGACGTTGTCGAGACCCTGGCCATCGACCGGGCCAAGGAGTTGTTCGGCGCTGAGCACGCTAACGTGCAGGCTCACAGCGGCGCGCAGGCCAACATGGCAGCCTACTTCGCCGTGCTGGAGCAGGGCGATACGGTGCTTGGGATGCAGCTGGATATGGGCGGCCATCTTACGCACGGAGCTAGCGTCAACTTTTCGGGCAACCTGTACAACTTCATTCCCTACGGTGTCGACCGTGATACCGAAACCATTGACTACGACCAGGTTGAGCAACTGGCCCGTGAGCACAACCCCAAGCTCATCGTGGCCGGGTGCAGCAGCTATTCGCGCACGCTGGACTTCCCCCGGTTCCGGGCCATTGCCGACTCCGTTGGCGCTCTGTTGATGGTGGATATGGCGCATATCTCCGGCCTGGTCGCCGGTGGAGCCCATCCATCGCCCGTCCCATATGCTCAGATAGTTACAACCACCACGCAAAAAACCCTGCGCGGCCCACGCGGTGGGATGATCCTGGCGGAGGGCGACCTGGCCCGCAAGATCGATTTTGCGGTTTTTCCTTACATGCAGGGCGGGCCGTTTATGCACATCATTGCCGCTAAAGCAGTGTGTTTCGCGGAGGCATTGCAGCCGGAATTCGCCCGGTACGCCACCCAGGTTGTAGCCAATGCGCAGGTGATGGCACAGGAGCTGTCCGAGGCCGGCGTGCGCCTGGTCGCCGGTGGCACCGACAATCACCTGATGCTGGTGGATTTGACGCCCCTGGGAATCACCGGCCGCCAGGCGGAACGGGCGCTCGAGTCGGTTAACATCGTCGCCAATAAGAACGCCATCCCCTACGACCAATTGCCGCCGCGCACCGCCTCCGGCCTGCGTCTGGGTACGCCGGCTATCACCAGCCGAGGTATGGGCGAAGACGACACCAGGCAGGTTGCCAAGCTGATTGTGCGCACGCTGTCCAACATTGGAGATGAGGCCGCGTTGTCCGCGGTGAGCGACGAGGTGCGGCAATTGGGCGGGCGGTTCCCGGTTCCCGGGCTCGATGATGAGTAGGAGCGTTGCGCTACCAGGTCGCCTACGCTGACCCGCTGGGACGCAAAGTACCGACGAACAGGTGGCCGCCGATGCCGCCCGCGTAGCCTTCGGTCTGGAGATACTCCCATTCAAAGCCGGCCGCGTCCAAAAGTTCCAGCCACGTTGATCTGTGGAACAGTCCGCTGACGTGGCGGTCCTGTTCCACGGCGATGTTACCGTCCCGGTTGATGATGAACAGGAAAATCGACTCTACCGTGGTCCCGGCAGGATTCGCGTTTGCGATGTACTCGATGAACGTAACATCAAGCTCATTGTTCTGTCGTGTCCAGTCGATAACCCGGGGGCCGTAGAAGCCGTCCCGAAGGCAATCGGGCGCCAGCATCAACAGTCCCGACGGGTTGAGGTGAGCGACTGCCGTCGCGATGGCGGCGCGCAGGTCGTCCTCGGTCAGCATATAGTTCACGGCGTCGTATATGGCAACGACATCGAACCTGCGTTCCAACCGGATTGTGCGCATATCTCCCAGGTGGTGTAGCGTGGACGGGTTCAGCCCGCGCGATAATTCCAGCATCTGGGGCGACAAGTCCACGGCCTCGGCGTCGAAATGCGCCGTGAGGTGGGACAGAAGGTGACCGCCACCGCATCCCAATTCCAGCAAGGTTGGCCGCCGGCCCGAATCCATTGACGGCAGCCGTTCGCGGATAACATCCAGCCACAACTTTGCGTCGACCAGGTACTCCTCAGGCGGGCTTACGATGGGCCAAAGGTAGGCCAGGTCGCCGTACATACGCATGGTAAACGCCTTGCCGTTCCAGTCCCGCGCCGATCTACAGAGGTAACGCGGAGTCGTCTACGTACAGGTACTCACGCACCCGGCCCAAATGCGCCCGGGGAGTTGGCCAGTGGTTGAGCCATCGCTCCAGATTGCTGATGCTCACGCCCGGTTGCAGGTCTATTGCAGGACGACCCAGCAGCACCCATCTGGCGATCATGCGCTGGGCATCCTTCGGAACCGGGGGGGCGTACCGGACCTGGTGGACGGGGGATTTCCGCGGCCACTTGGGTCGTTCGCGTTTTGGAGCTGAGTTTGTCATGTTGCCGCCTGCGTCGTTGTGCGGGGCCGGTTTGCGTGAAATATGCTCGATCTATATAGAACAATTGTACGTAAACTTTTGCACCGCCGCAACCGGCTGCTGTCGTCACGCGTACCCAATTTAATCTGTCAATGCGAGGAGCATAGCGACGTGGCAATCTCGATGAGGTTGAATGCACGTCGGCCAACCGCCGGTGCTGCGGCGACGGGATTGCCACGTTAGCCCCAATCCACCGAAGATATGACTGTGTCGGCGTACTGAAGGGGTAAGAAAGTGCTCCCGTGTTCGGGGATAATGGTTTTTGAAACAGAAAACCGACCCGAAACGAGGAGCACCCAGAAGATGCTACCACTTGAGCACCCCGACCGCATCCACGTTGCCTTTGATGATCACCGCCTGGTGGCCAATGCGGGGCTGCTGCTGCCGGTCACCCTGGCCCACCACCTGGGCCTGGGTGAACTGGTGGACTGCCACGTTGACCTGGGGGATGCGCCCGGACGAGCCAACGCTGGCGACCAGATGCTGACCCTGGTGGCGTCGGCGCTGGCGGGCGGCGACTGCATTGACGACGCCGATGCGCTGCGGGCGGGCGGGACGGCGCGGGTGCTGGGGTGTGTGGTCAAGGCGCCATCCACCCTGGGGACCTTCCTGCGGAGTTTCCGGTGGGGCCACGCGCGGCAACTGGACCGGGTGAGCCGGGAGTTGCTGGCCCGGGCGTGGGCCGCAGGGGCCGGACCCGGCGACGGTCCGTTGACCATCGACCTGGACTCCACCCTCTGCGAGACCTACGGGCTGTGCAAGGAGGGAGCTCGCCACCATGGGTACACCGGCCAGCGAGGCTATCACCCGATCCTCGCCGTGGCCGCGGGCACCGGCGACGTGCTGATGGCACGGCTGCGTGAGGGCCGCGCCAACACGGCCCGAGGCGCCGCCCACTTCCTGCGGGAGACGGTGGGCCGGGTGCGCCATGCCGGAGCCACCGGACCACTCACCATGCGGGCCGACAGCGGCTTCTACACCCATGCCAGCGTCGCCGCCTGCCGAAAGATGAAGGTCCGTTTCTCCATCACCGTCCGCCAGCACCAAGGCCTGCGCAACCTCATCGAGGCCATACCCGAGGGGGACTGGACGCCGATTCCCTACTGGATGGAGGGCGCCGCCGCTGTGGCCGAGACTGAATACACTCCTTTCCAGGGGGAGCCCGACGCTGTGCCGGTGCGGCTCATCGTCCGCCGTGTCAAGCCCACGCCCGGTTCCCAAATGGCCCTCTTCGCTGCCTACAGCTACCACGCCTTCATCACCGACCGTGAGGGCGACACCCTGGATCTCGAGGCCGACCATCGCCGCCACGCCGAGATCGAGAATGCCATCCGCGACCTGAAGTACGGCGTGGGGCTCAATCATCTCCCCTCGGGGCGCTTCCCCGCCAACGCCGCCTGGCTGGCCGTACAGGTCATGGCCCACAAACCTGGCCCGCTGGACAACGCGCATCGGCCTGGGCGAGCCGGTGCTGACCACCAAGACCCTCCGACGACGCTTCCTCTCTCTCGCCGGACGGCTCACCCGCAAGGCGCGCCGCCTCACCCTGCACCTGCCCCACAGCTGGCCCTGGCAAAACCAGTTCAGTAGCGCCCTGGCCCGACTGCGCGCCCTGCCACTTCCTTCCTGACGCCGCCCACGGGGTCTGACCCGTCCCCCAGGCTACTCAAACGCCTCGCCGACCCGCGCCAGGCCCTGCTCTGAGTGCCTCCTGCTACCGTCTGCCCTGACGATCTCGCCCTCCGCCGCCCCATTTGGCCGTCGTCATCCCCATCGCGCGGCTGCAACATCCCTCGCCCAGTTCGTTTCATTGGGGTCCAAGCCTCACCGCGGCTTTCCCGTGTCCCGCATACACTGTCTGCTCGCCACCGCTACATCCCGTCGGTGGATTCGGGGTTAGCCTAACCCCGGGCAAATCAATTTGCCTGGGGCTCTTTTCAGAAAGTTCCGGTAATTAGCCTTCCTGGTTTTTCGGGAATCTCCATCGACCATATTGGGTTAGAATAAGGTGAGTTAACCTTAAGACAGCCATAGCCGGGAGGTGATTCAATGGTGCAGGCCGGAGCAAAAGCGCCAACTACACCGGGAGCTTTGTCAGGAATCCGAGTGTTGGACTTCACCTGGGTCCGGGCGGGTCCCTGGTGCACCCGATGGCTGGGGGCGCTGGGAGCCGAGGTTATCAAGGTTGAATGGCCCCAGAGCCCCAATACTCGGGGCAACAACATTGCGACGGGAGCGGGTACCCCCGAGGGCCTGCCCGCCAATCTCAACACCAACGGCCATTTCAGCGACACCAACTCCAACAAGCTGAGCGTCACCCTGAACACTCGTACAGCCCGAGGCATTGACCTTGCCCGGCGCTTGGTGGCCATGTCCGACATCGTCATCGAGAACTTCGCCTACGGTGTATTGGAGCGGTGGGGTCTGGGCTACGAGGATATGAAGAAGCTCCGGCCTGACATCATTTACCTCTCCATGTCCGGCTTCGGCCACACGGGTCGGGACAGAGACTATCAAACCATGGGAGCCATTGCGCAAGCCCTGTCCGGTTTGACCTACACGTCGGGCCTGCCGGACAAGCCACCCGCTGGTTGGGGCTGGTCCTACCTGGACGACACCGGTGGCTTATACGGGGCCATGTATGCTCTGAGTGCGATTTACCATCGCAACATGACCGGTCAGGGACAGCATGTCGACAGTTCCCAGTGGATCATCGGCGTCCCCCTTAATGGTCCCGCTTTTCTGGACATCCAGGCCAACGGTCGTTCCACCATGCGAAAGGGTTACCCGCCGGGCAACCGCGCTCACTGGCCTGGCACGCCCCTGGTGAACAACTACCGGGGGCGGACCGGGGCGCCGCACAACGCTTACAAGACCAGTCCGGCGGAGTACAACGACTGGTGTGCCCTAGTCTGCTTCTCCGACTATGAGTGGCGGAAGTTAGTGGGGGTAATGGGCTCTCCCAGTTGGGCCACCGGCGAGAAGTTTGCCACCCTTGAAGGTCGCCTGGAGCACCAGGAAGAGATGGACCAGGGGATAGAGGCGTGGACCAAGACTCTGGGCAAGTACGAGATCATGGAGCGGTGCCAGGCGGCGGGAGTACCCGCCATGCCCGTTCAAAGCAGCCAGGACCGGGTGGACAACGATCCCCAGCTCAGGCATCGAGAGATGTACCGGGACGTGAAGCATCCCGCGCTGGGGACCTGGCCCCTTCAGAACGCTCCCTTCAAGATGTCGGAGACGCCGGCAATCAACAGCCGGTCAGGTCCCCTGATCGGCGGGCACAACAAAGAGGTGTTTCAGGGGTTGTTGGGCATCAGTCACGAGATGCTGGTGAGCGGCTTCGCCGACGGCACCTTCTGGCCAAAGGACCTCAGTATGGAAGATTATCCCTACTTCAAGGAGATGATGGAGGATGCCTCGCCCGTACAGTGGAGTGGGAATGAGCCGATAGCGAATCCCGCGCCGGCGCGGACGCCGGACCGGAACTCTGCGGGGGCCTTTGGGGGGCTGCGGGTGCTGGAGCTCGCCGATGAGAAGGGGCAGTGGTGTGGCAAGCAGATGGCTGACATGGGAGCAGACGTCATCAAGATAGAGCCGCCCGGTGGCGAGGCAGCCCGGACCGTGGGGCCCTTCTACCAGGACATACCGAATCGGGAGAGGAGCCTTTACTTCTGGCATTACAACACCTCCAAGCGGGGGGTTACCTTGAATCTGGAGATGGAGGACGGGCGCCGGCTGTTCCGGCAAATGGCGGAGAAGGCGGATGTGATACTAGAGACCTTCAGGCCCGGTTATCTGGCCTCCCTGGGCCTGGGGTACGAAGATCTAGCAAAGAGTAACCCTGGGCTGATTATGTGCTCACTGACCCCCTTTGGGCAGACCGGGCCGTGGCAGGACTTCCAGACCAGCGACCTGCTGCATCTGGCGGCGGGCGGACAGATGGCTAGGTGTGGCTATGACGACGACGTGGTGCCAGATGCACCGCCCATCGCTCCCGGAGGAGGGCAGGCTTGGCACATCGGAAGTCACTACGCCTACATCGCCATTACCGCGGCGCTGGTTAACCGGTCGGAGACGGCCTGGGGGCAGTACATAGATGCCTCGGTGCATGATGCCTGCGCGCTCACGACCGAGGGCCATGTGAACCAGTATATTTACAAAAGAGATGTGATTCCTCGTAGAACAGGAGGTGGCAACACCGCCACTGGGCCCAACGCCCAGGTCCTCTGTAAGGATGGAAAATACGTGAATGTCGGTCAGGTTACCCCGGAGCGGGTGCTGATGCTTGCGCCGTGGATGGATGAGCACGGCTTGGCGGGCGACCTACTGGATGAAAAGTACCGGGACCCAACGGTCATCGCCGAGAGCCAGTCACATATTCGCGGAATTTTGGTAAACTTCCTCGCCAACATCCCTCGGGACGAAGCCTACCACGGCTTGCAGAAGCGTGGCTCCAACTCGGGGGCGATCCGTTCCCCGGACGAGGTCATGCAGGACCCTCACCTGGAGGACCGGAGGTTCTGGACAGATGTAGAATACCTGGAACTTGGCAAGACATTTCGACACCCAGGCCCAGGGGCCATCTTCAACGGCTCACCCTGGAGGATATCCCGGCGTGCGCCTCTCATCGGGGAGCACAACGAAGAGGTCCTGTGCGGGGAGTTGGGACTATCTAAGGCGGAGCTGGCCATCCTAGCTGAGGGAGGTTCGGTGTAACCCTGGTTTTCCTGCCGCAGCTAGAACCCTGTTCCGTCTCGCTTCAGCCCACAGCCCCTAGTATTACAACGACTGTTAATCTGACCGGGTGATTTTCGCGACCCATTTGGACCTGAACCGTACTGCCATGAGCTTACCGCGATTTCTCACTCGTGGCCGAATACGAAGGATCAGGCACCATATTTGGCAATCCGTCGTTGTAATACTAGTATTGAGTCAATCCTGTATTGGCAGGTGAAGCGCGGGGCGGGCCAGGGTTGTTACGCTGACTGGCAAACAGTGGTGCGGGAGGTGCGACATCCATGGTTCAGGAGAAATACGCAGTACGGTTGTCGTCGGAAGATCAGGAGCAGTTGCGGGGATTGATCCACGGTGGGCGGCATTCCGCTCGGGTCATCAATCGGGCGCGCATCCTGCTCAAGACTGACGAAGGGTGGAGCGCCCCCCAGGTGGCGGCGGCTCTGGACACGTCGCAGCGCACGGTGTTCCGCACCAAACGGCGGTACGCCGAAGCGGGGTTGGAGGGCGTGCTGCACGACCACCCCCAAGCCAATCGGTATCGCAAGCTGGACGATCGGGGCGAAGCCCACCTGATTGCGCTGGCGTGCAGCGACGCGCCCGAAGGGCATGAGCACTGGACCCTGCGGTTGTTGGCTGGCAAGGTGGTGGAGTTGGGATTGGTGCCATCGCTGTCCTACGAGACGGTAAGGCTCAGGCTCAAAAAAACACCCTCAAGCCGTGGCGGAAGCAGCAATGGTGCATCCCGAAAGTAGGCGGCGAATTCGTGGCGGCCATGGAGGACGTGCTGGACCTGTATGCCGAACCCTACGACCCCGATCGGCCGGTGGTGTGCTTTGACGAGACCTCCACCCAACTGCTGGCCGAGGTCAGGAAGCCGTTGCCTCCTCAACCGGGACGACCGCGGCGGCAGGACTACGAGTATCGCCGCGGCGGCACCCGCAACATCTTCCTGACCTGTGAACCCCTGGCGGGCTGGCGCCACCTGGCCATCACCGAGCGGCGCACCATGCAGGACTTCGCCCATCAGATGCAATGGCTGGTGGATGAGGCTTACCCCGATGCCCCGGTGATCCGCGTGGTGCTGGATAATCTGAATACCCATCGTATGGCGTCCCTTTACGAGACGTTCCCGGCTGCTGAGGCCCGGCGCATCGTGAAGCGCCTCGAGTTTCACCACACGCCCAAGCACGCCAGTTGGTTGAACATGGCGGAGATCGAATTCAGCGCGTTGAGCCGCGCCTGTCTCAAGGGGAGAAACCCCGACGCCGACGCCCTGCAACGCCAAATCACGGCCTACGAGACCGAGCGCAACGCAGCGGGCGTCACCCTCAACTGGCGGTTCAGCACTCAAGATGCCCGATCCAAATTGCATCGCCTCTATCCCTGCCATTCCAAGATTGATTGAGTACTAAACCAAAGCCAAGGTGAAATGCGCAGACGCATGGGGTAAATTTGTGAAGGAACCGAGGTAGCTGGTCTCAGAAATTGCGAGGGGTTGGTGATGGGCGTGAGGGAGATAGACCGGTCTCTGGAACAATGGCAGATGGGAGTCAAGGACTTGCGGCGGCGTGTGATTCTGGCTCCCACACCCCGGGAGCGGGAAAGGTGGTACGCCATCCTGCTGCTGGCCCAGGGCTTGACGGCAGCGGCGACGGCGGAGGCGCTGGAGCGGGACCCCCACACTATCGGACGTTGGGCGTCGGCCTTCGGCGAGGGAGGGCCTGCGGCCCTGATATTCGAGCAGACCGGTGGTTCACCCCCGCCCTTGACCAGGCGCAGCAGGAGGAGTTGAAAGGGGCGGTGGAGCAACCGCCCGCCACAGCGGGCATCGTAATGGCTAACTGGTATTGGAAGGTGATGCGTCAGTTTGTCTCAGAACGGTTTGGCATCAGCCTGAGCCGCAGCAGTTGCCTGAACTGGCTTCACCGGCTGGGGTTTGCCTTCAAGCGCCCCAAGAAGCGGCTGCTCAAGGCTGATGAGTCCAAGCGGGAGACCTTCGTGGCGGAGTACGCCGTCCGGTGGGAGGAGGCCCAACGGACTGGAGCCAGGATATTCTTTGCCGACGAGGCCCACTTCCGGGCGGACGCGGAATTGCGGGGGAAGTGGGTGCTGAAGGGTAAGCCTGCGTTGGTGGACTCGAGCAGCCCGAGGTACGGGGAGAAGGCCAGCTACTATTCGGCGGTGTGCCTGGAGACGGGCGAGGTGGAATGGATGGAACTGGAGGGCAACAGCAACAGCGGGACCTCGGTTGCCTTCCTGACGCAACTGAAGGAAAAGCATCCAGGGCCGCTGCGGGTCATCTGGGACAATGCGCCGGCCCATCGTGGGGAGGCGGTGCGGGAGTACCTCAGGATGCCTGAGCTGGAGCTGAGGCTGGTGAACCTGCCGGGCTACAGCCCGGACTTCAACGCCGATGAGGCTGTCTGGGGTTGGGCGAGAGAGGAGGTCACTGGCAATCTGTGCTTGGGCAGCAGGGCGGCGGTACAGGAGAGGGTCGGCAAATTCCTGGCCGGGCTGTCCAGCCGGAAAGACGAGGTGAGACGGCGCTGCCGGACGGTCCTGCAATCAAGGGCCGAAACACTCCCGCGAGACTCCCGCCCCGATTCCCAGCACCCGGCAAATGCACATCCCACCTTGGCTTTGGTTTAGTACCGTTGCCAGGTCGATTTGTAAGAATATAAGAAAGCAGCCATACTGGGGCATGATCTTTGTGTGAGGAAGTGCCCAGCCATGGCTGCCATCAAGTATAAAGTAGAGTTGACCGAGGCCGAACGCTCCCGTCTCAATGAGGTGTCCCAGCGAGGCAAGGCGTCAGTGCGCACCGTGAAGCGTGCGCTGTCGCTGCTCAAGGCTGACCAGGGGCTTCGGGACCGTGAGATAGCCGATGTGCTGTTGGTCAACGCGGCCACGGTCGCCAGAGCGCGGAAGCGGTACGTGGAGGAAGGACTTGAGGCCGCCATCAATGACTGACCGCGGCCGGGCCAGGAGCGCAAGCTGGACGGCAAGCAGGAAGCGCACCTGATCGCCTTCGCGTGCAGCGCCGCGCCCGAAGGGCACACGCACTGGACACTCCAGTTGTTGGCCGACAAGGTGGTGGAGTTGGAGTTTGCCGAGAGCATCTCCCTGGAGACGGTGCGCCAGATACTCAAAAAAACGAACTCAAGCCCTGGCAGAAGAAAGAGTGGTGTATCCCCAAGGTGAGCGGGGAGTTCGTGGCGCGGATGGAGGACGTGCTGGACCTGTACCAACCGGAGTACAATCCGGAGCGTCCGGTAGTGTGTTTCGACGAGACCTCCAGGCAATTGACTGGGGAGGTGCGTCCGCCCATCGAGGCTGCCCCCGGACGGGTGGCACGCTATGACACCGAGTACCAGCGAAACGGGATCCGGAACCTGTTCATGATCTGCGAGCCGAAGGGTGGATGGAGACATGTGGAGGTGACCGAGCGCCGCACTGCCGTGGACTTCGCGCACCAGATGCGGTGGCTGGTGGACGAGGCCTACCCTGATGCCGAGGTGGTCAGGCTGGTACTGGACAACCTCAACACCCACAAGCTCGGCTCGCTCTACGAAGCATTTGAGCCGTGCGAAGCTCGGCGCATCGCCCAACGCCTCGAGTTTCATTACACTCCTACGCATGGCAGCTGGCTGAACATGGCTGAGATCGAGTTGAGCGTCTTCAGCAGAGGGTGTCTGAACCGCCGTATCAGCGATGAGCCGGAGCTGCGGCGAGAGGTTGCGGCGCTCGAACGCGAGCGCAACGCAGCAAAATCAGCCATAGACTGGCGGTTTACCACCCAAGATGCTCGCCGTAAGCTCCAGCATATCTACCCTACAAAACCAGATTGACACGGTACTAAACCAAAGCCAAGGTGAAATGCGCAGATGGTGGGGGTCAAACGACGGAGCCGGGTCGTTCTCCAAGTACGGATGAGAGGGATTCACGGGCTTAACCCAGCTGATCATCATCGCCACTTAAATGTACATCCCACCTTGGCTTTAGTTTAGTACCGTTGCCAGGTAGATTTGTAAGAATATAAGAAAGCAGCCATACTGGGGCATGATCTTTGTGTGAGGAAGTGCCCAGCCATGGCTGCCATCAAGTATAAAGTAGAGTTGACCGAGGCCGAACGCTCCCGTCTCAATGAGGTGTCCCAGCGAGGCAAGGCGTCAGTGCGCACCGTGAAGCGTGCGCTGTCGCTGCTCAAGGCTGACCAGGGGCTTCGGGACCGTGAGATAGCCGATGTGCTGTTGGTCAACGCGGCCACGGTCGCCAGAGCGCGGAAGCGGTACGTGGAGGAAGGACTTGAGGGCGCCATCAATGACCGACCGCGGCCGGGCCAGGAGCGCAAGCTGGACGGCGAGCAGGAAGCGCACCTGATCGCCTTCGCGTGCCGCGCCGCGCCCGCAGGGCACACGCACTGGACACTCCAGTTGTTGGCCGACAAGGTGGTGGAGTTGGAGTTTGCCGAGAGCATCTCCCTGGAGACGGTGCGCCAGATACTCAAAAAAACGAACTCAAGCCCTGGCAGAAGAAAGAGTGGTGTATCCCCAAGGTGAGCGGGGAGTTCGTGGCGCGGATGGAGGACGTGCTGGACCTGTACCAACCGGAGTACAATCCGGAGCGTCCGGTAGTGTGTTTCGACGAGACCTCCAGGCAATTGACTGGGGAGGTGCGTCCGCCCATCGAGGCTGCCCCCGGACGGGTGGCACGCTATGACACCGAGTACCAGCGAAACGGGACCCGGAACCTGTTCATGATCTGCGAGCCGAAGGGTGGATGGAGACATGTGGAGGTGACCGAGCGCCGCACTGCCGTGGACTTCGCGCACCAGATGCGGTGGCTGGTGGACGAGGCCTACCCTGATGCCGAGGTGGTCAGGCTGGTACTGGACAACCTCAACACCCACAAGCTCGGCTCGCTCTACGAAGCATTTGAGCCGTGCGAAGCTCGGCGCATCGCCCAACGCCTCGAGTTTCATTACACTCCTACGCATGGCAGCTGGCTGAACATGGCTGAGATCGAGTTGAGCGTCTTCAGCAGAGGGTGTCTGAACCGCCGTATCAGCGATGAGCCGGAGCTGCGGCGAGAGGTTGCGGCGCTCGAACGCGAGCGCAACGCAGCAAAATCAGCCATAGACTGGCGGTTTACCACCCAAGATGCTCGCCGTAAGCTCCAGCATATCTACCCTACAAAACCAGATTGACACGGTACTAAACTAAAGCCAAGGTGGGATGTACATTTAAGTGGCGATGATGATCAGCTGGGTTAAGCCCGTGAATCCCTCTCATCCGTACTTGGAGAACGACCCGGCTCCGTCGTTTGCCCCCCACCATCTGCGCATTTCACCTTGGCTTTAGTTTAGGTTGGATGAGTTGGCCACCGGAGCGGACTTCCTGCTGGGGCACAACCTGATCGCTTTCGACCTGCCCCACCTGCGGGCGGCCAATCCCCGCCTGCGGCTGCTGGATCTGCCCGCGGTGGATACCTTGCGGCTCAATCCGTTGGCCTTCCCCCGCAATCCGTATCACCATCTGGTCAAGCATTACCAGGACGGATCGTTGATACGGGGCCGCCTGAACGATCCCGAGCTGGACGCCAGGCTTACGCTGGAGGTGTTCGACAACCAGCAGAGGGCTTTCCGCGATGCGCGAACCGAGCTGCTCACGGCCTGGCACTGGCTTACCACGGCGGAAGAAGGCACCGGGTTCGACCGGTTTTTCTCGGCGCTGCGAGGCGCACCTCGACCGTCCGACGCCGAGGCCCAGGATGCCATTCATCGGTGCCTGGCGGGCAACTCCTGCTTCACCCAGGCCAAGATGGCCGTGATGGATGCGGCACAGCAGGGCTGGGAACTTGCCTACGCGCTGGCGTGGCTGTCGGTGGCTGGGGGCAGCTCGGTGATGCCGCCTTGGGTGCGTCATCAATTTCCAGGAGCGGGCCGGCTGGTTCGCCGGCTGCGGGATAACGCCTGCAGCGATCCCGACTGCGACTGGTGCCGGCAACGGCACGACGTCCGCCGGGAACTGTCGCGCTGGTTCGGGTGTGACGACTTCCGGCCCGAGCCTGTCGGAGAGGATGGCAGGCCGCTGCAGCGAGACATCGTCGAGGCGGCCATGGCCGGAGAACACGCGCTGGGGATCCTGCCCACCGGCGCCGGCAAGTCGCTCTGCTACCAGCTGCCGGCACTGTCCCGCTACGACAAGACCGGCGCCCTGACGGTGGTGATCTCACCGCTGGTGGCCCTGATGGCCGACCAGGTGGCGGGGCTGGAGTCCCGCGGCATCGGTTCGTGCGTCACCGTCAACGGACTCCTGTCCATGCCGGAGCGTGCCAACGCGCTGGAGCGGGTGCGGCTGGGCGACGCCGGCATCCTGATCATCTCGCCGGAGCAGCTGCGCAGCGTGTCCCTGCGGCGGGTCCTGGACCAGCGGGAGATCGGGTCCTGGGTACTGGACGAAGCCCACTGTCTCTCCAGGTGGGGGCACGACTTCCGGCCCGATTACCGCTATGTGGGACGGTTCATTCGGGAAAAGGCCGGTGATGATCCGGCGCCGCCGGTCCTGTGCCTGACCGCCACCGCCAAGCCCGACGTGAAGGAGGAGATCACCGATTATTTCAAAGCAGAGCTGGGCATCGAGCTCAGGGTGTTCGACGGAGGCGCCCGGCGCACCAACCTGGACTTCGTGGTGGTGCCGACCCGGGGTTCGGCGAAATTCGACGATATCTACCAGTTGCTGCAGGAGGACCTGCCGGAGCATAAGCCGGGCGGCGCCATCATATACTGCGCCACGCGACGGCACAGCGAAGAGGTGGCCCAGTTCCTGCAGGAGAAGGGTGTCAGGGCGGACTACTTCTGTCAATTTTCATGGTCATTAGGCCGGCGATTTTCACGGACATCCAGCCACCCTGGGAGCGCGGTGAATTGACTATTATCAGGTTGTAGTTTGCGGGTCAATCACCCCCTTTGCGGCCAGCAGAGCGCGGTGTGGCGAGAGCCGTTCCCGGTAGCTGGCGCCTTCGATGACGATCTGGTAGCTGGCGTTGGCCAGGCGGTCCAGGGCGCTGTTGCCCAGGATGGGGTCATCGAAGAGACCCAGCCATTCGTCCACGGCCCGGTTGCTGGTGATGATGAAGCTGGACGCCCGATGCCGGTTGAGGATGAGTTCGTAGAGGTCGGCGGACTGCTGGGCGGTCAGGCCATGGAGACCCAGGTCATCGAGGATGAGCAGGTCGGGCGTGAGGAAAGACCGGAAGGCGCGGTCCACCGAGTTGTCCACTCTGGCCTGGGTCAGGGCCTTGAAGAAGTCGTCGGCGTGGCTGAAGCGCACGGAGTATCCGGCGCGGACGGCGGCGTAGCCCAGGGCCTGGGCGAAGAAGCTCTTGCCGACACCGGCGGGGCCCACCAGTAGGACGTGTTCGTGCCGGTCGAGAAACTCCAGGGAGAATACGGCGTCCAGCAGGCGGCGGTCCAGGGTAATTGACGCCGACCAGTCGAAGTCCTCCAGGCGGCAGGTCTCCTCGAAACCGGCATTGTGCAGCCGGAGTTCGGTGCGGCGGTGGGCGCGGCGATTGACCTCGTCGCTGAGGATGATTTCCAGGAATGAGGCGTAGTCCAGCTGCTCCCTACGGGCCAGGGCGATGCGTTCCGGCAGGGTGCTGGCCAAAGCGCCCAGCTTGAGGCTCTTGAGCAACGGGGTGAGTTCGGTGGTTCGGGTCATGGGTAATCTCCTCATGCTGATTGAGCGCGCTGGCTGGCGGTGTAAGCGAAGACGCTACCGGGACGGGCGAAGCGGCCCGGCGGCATGGGCAAGGGCAGCTGGGGCATGGCCTCCTGTTCCAGGGCCTGCACCAGGATGCGTTCCAATCGGCGCACGTCGATGAGATCCACGGCCAGGGCCCGACGACAGGCGGCGTCCAGACGCTGCGCCGTGTAACGCTCGCCCAGACGCAGCAGCTTGTGTCCCTGCCGGATCTTGGCCCAGGGCAGGGGGCCGTCGAAGAGACGCTCAGCGTATTCGCCCACCGCCGGTCCCAGTGTCGCCGCGCTGCGCTGGATGCGATCCGGCGCTCTGGTGGTGTAGGCGGAAAGCTCGGCGGGGTAATCGTCGGGATCGGTGGAGCGTCCGCCCTGGGGCTGGCGGAGGTGGGTCTTGATCAGCTGGCCCCGGTGATAGATATGCACCAGCTTGCTGCCCAGCCGGATTTCCACCTGCTGACGCGGCGGGCACCGGTCCGATGGCACCGAATACAGGGCCTGCTGACACTGGATGTGATGGTCGGGATGGACCTTGGCATTGCGCCAGTCGGCGATTTCGTAGGGCTCCCCGTCCCAGGGCAGCAGGGTGTGGCTCTCCTCATCCCGGAAAACCACCAGGGGCTTCCGGCGAGTGGTGCCATGGATGCGCATTCCGGCCACCTCCAGACACCAGCGCTGGGCTTCGGCCCTCAGCTGGGGCAGAAACCGTGGAAATCGCCGCCCTTGAAGAAGCGCTCCCTGACGTATTGCACGCCACGCTCCACCTTGGGCTTGTCCTTGGGTTTCCGCACCCGCGCCGCATCGGCGATGAAACCCCGGTGCTGCGAGTATTCCAGGAAGCCTCTGGTGAAGCGCGGATGCAGCGGGTCTGGTCCCGCCACCGCTGGCGGGCAATTGTCGATGACCAAATAGCGGGGCACCCCGCCGAAGCAGACCCACGCCGCTTCCAGTCCGGCGATGATGTCCTCCAGCGTCTGCCCATGGATCGGCCAGACGAAGCTGTGCCGCGAGTAAGCCAGCACGATGATCAGCCCCCACACCGCCCGCCGGCGGCCTGTCGCTGGGTCCACAATCATGCCCAACCTACCGAAGTCCACCTCCGCCACCTCCCCGGGCGCGGTGTCCTCCATGCGCACCGTGGTCTGGCTGCGCCGCCGCCAGTTCCGCTTCAGAACGAAGCGGCGCAACGACGGATACGATACCGGACACCCCCGCGCTGCCAGCAACTCCCGGATGCGGGTCAGCTGCAGCCGGTCGCCGGTGAGCCACTGGTAAATCTGGTCCGCCCACGGCTCCAGCTGGTCCTGCCCGGGCGTCACCGCCTGCCGCGGCCCCGGCTGCCCAATCGTCGCCAGCCGGCTCAGCTGCTCCGCGGTGGCAACCAGCCCATCCCGAACGATGCCCTCCTCTTGGGCTGCCGCCACATACTTGGCGATGGTGTCTCTCGACAAGCCGGTGCCCAAGGCAGGTAGTGTCCCGTCAAGTAGTGTAAAAGCGCGTCATCCCTTTTGATGTTGATCAGGCCGCTGCGTCCAGCATATTGGGCTTCGGCAGTGCCTCGTTGCCGGCGGCGTTGGGGATGGTGAGGTAGCGGCGGCCTTCGGCCCATTCGTCGTGTTGCTCGGCCAGCACCGCGCCCACCAGGCGCCGCGCCGATAGCCGGTTGGGGAAAATGCCCACCACGTCAGTCCGGCGCCTTATCTCCCGGTTCAGCCGTTCCTGCGGGTTGTTGGACCACAGCTTCTGCCAGTGGGCCACTGGGAAGGCCGTGAAGGCCAGGATGTCCGGCGCGGCATCCGCCAGCAGTTCGGCCACCTGGGCAAAGGGCTCCCGGAGTTGTTCCACCACTCGACTCAATTGGCCGTGGACCTCGGCGGGAGACAGTTGCTGGTAGATGGTGCGTACCATGGTGGCCACGCCGGGTTGGGCACGCTTGGGCACTCGGGTGAGCAGGTTGGCCATGAAGTGGGTGCGGCAGCGTTGCCAGCTGGCCCCAGCAAACACCGCGGCGATGGCGTTCTTCAGCCCCTGGTGAGCATCGGAGGTTACCAGCTCCACCCCGCTGAGGCCCCGAGCGGTCAGCGACCGCAGGAAGGCCAGCCAGAAGGCGCCGTCCTCGCTGGTCCCCACGTCCATACCCAGGATCTCACGCTGCCCTTCGGCATTGACCCCCGTCGCCACCACCACGCAGACGTTGACGATGCGGCCGCCCTCCCGCACCTTCTGGGTCAGGCCGTCCAGCCACACGTAGGGGTAGGGACCACCGTCCAGGGGCCGACCCAGGAAACTCTCCACCACCTCATCCAGTTGCTGGCAGATGCGCGACACCTGGCTGCTGGAGATGCCGTCGCAGCCCAGGGCCTTGATCAGATCATCCACCCGTCGGGTGGACACGCCTTCTACATAGGCTTGCTGGATGACGGCCAGCAGGGCTTTCTCGCTGCGCCGCCGCGGTTCCAGCAGGCTGGGGAAGTAGCTGCCTTCCCGCAGCTTGGGAATGTGCAACTCCATGGTGCCCACCCGGGTGTCCCAGGTGCGGTTGCGGTAGGTGACCCGCTCCGGGCTGCGTTCGCCGTGCTGGGCGCCGATCTGGGCGGAAACCTCGGCGTCCATGATGCCGTCCACCAGGACCCGCAGTGCTTCCCGCAGAAAGTCCACGTCTCCGTCCATACCACGCTTGCGTAATAATTCCAAAAGATCCATTCTTTGCTTGACCACCATCGTTCTCCTTGTTCAGGTCTGGCATTTCCGATCAAGGATGACGCGGTGGTTAGCTTTGGGCTACACCGATTCTTTTACACCACCTCCCGGTACTCTACTTGCGGCAATGATCGCCGATGTGGCTCCCAACGTGGCCTGATGACCCTGAAAATCTGGTGGGTAGATCCTGAAAATCTCCCAATTCTCCGGCCTATAGATCCTGAACAATGACTGTTGCTGGTCTACGATTCCGTCATGAGCTAACTGTTCAGCGAAAATGTCACCCATGAAGGATGTGACATTGAACCAACGAGAACAAGCCAGACTCCACGTGTTGAACTCCGTTTTGGAATACCAGGCGCCCATCGCCCAGGCCGCCGAGCTTTTGGGGGTGAGTGAGGGACACGCCCGCCGGATGTTGGCCGGCTACCGCGAGCAAGGTGCCGCCGCCCTCGCCCACGGTAACCGCGGCCGCCGTCCCCACAACGCCCTCCCGCCCGCTCAGGCTGCCGCCGTGGTTGAGCTGGCCACCCAGCGCTATGAGGGCGCCAACCATACCCACTTCACCGAGCTGCTGAGCGAGCGGGAGGGCATCGACCTCAGCCGACCCACGGTGCGGCGTATTCTGACCCGGGCGGGCATCGGCAGTCCCCGCAGCCGGCGCTCACCGCAACAGTAGAGTCCCAGGAAGTGGTGTAAGAGTTAGGCGGTTGGCAAAACGCTGACCACCGCGTCATCCTTGATCGGAAATGCCAAACCCAACCAAGGAGAACGACGGTGGTCAAGCAAAGAATGGATTTTTTGGAATTATTACGCAAGCGTGGTATGGACGGAGACGTGGACTTTCTGCGGGAAGCACTGCGGGTCCTGGTGGACGGCATCATGGACGCCGAGGTTTCCGCCCAGATCGGCGCCCCAGCACGGCGAACGCAGCCCGGAGCGGGTCACCTACCGCAATGGGTATCGCAACCGCACCTGGGACACCCGGGTGGGCACCATGGAGTTGCACATTCCCAAGCTGCGGGAAGGCAGCTACTTCCCCAGCCTGCTGGAACCGCGGCGGCGCAGCGAGAAAGCCCTGCTGGCCGTCATCCAGCAAGCCTATGTAGAAGGCGTGTCTACTCGGCGGGTGGACGATCTGATCAAGGCCCTGGGTTGCGACGGCATCTCCAGCAGCCAGGTGTCGCGCATCTGCGAGCAACTGGACGAAGTGGTGAAGAGTTTCCTGGGTCGGCCCCTGGACGGTGGTCCCTACCCCTACGTGTGGCTGGACGGCCTGACCCAGAAGGTTCGGGAGGGCGGTCGCATCGTCAACGTCTGCGTGGTGGTGGCGACGGGGGTCAATGCCGAAGGGCAGCGTGAGATCCTGGGTATGGACGTGGGCGCCAGCGAGGACGGCGCGTTCTGGCTGGCCTTCCTGCGGTCGCTGACCGCTCGGGGCCTCAGCGGGGTGGAGCTGGTAACCTCCGATGCTCACCAGGGGCTGAAGAACGCCATCGCCGCGGTGTTTGCTGGGGCCAGCTGGCAGCGCTGCCGCACCCACTTCATGGCCAACCTGCTCAGCCGAGTGCCCAAGCGTGCCCAACCCGGTGTGGCCACCATGGTGCGCACCATCTACCAGCAACTGTCTCCCGCCGAGGTCCACGGCCAATTGGACCGAGTGGTGGAACAACTCCGGGAGCCCTTTGCCCAGGTGGCCGAGCTGCTGGCGGACGCCGCGCCGGACATCCTGGCCTTCACGGCCTTCCCAGTGGCCCACTGGCAGAAGCTGTGGTCCAACAACCCGCAGGAACGGCTGAACCGGGAGATAAGGCGCCGGACTGACGTGGTGGGCATTTTCCCCAACCGGCTGTCGGCGCGGCGCCTGGTGGGCGCGGTGCTGGCCGAGCAACACGACGAATGGGCCGAAGCCCGCCGCTACCTCACCATCCCCAACGCCGCCGGCAACGAGGCACTGCCGACGCCCAATATGCTGGACGCAGCGGCCTGATCAACATCAAAAGGGATGACGCGCTTTTACACTACTTGACGGGACACTACCCACCGCAACACCGTTTCCGCCGCCAGCGAATGCCCCAGGCGGGGATGCTGGTGCAATTGGACGGCAGCCATCACGCCTGGTTGGAGGACCGGGGACCCAAATTCGCCCTGCTGCTGGCCGTGGACGACGCCACCGGCACGGTGGCCAACGCCGTCTTCCGCACCGGCGAAGACACCCGAGGCTACTTCATGCTGTTGGATGGCCTGATCCAGCGCTGGGGCATTCCCCTGGCGCTGTACAGCGATCGCCATGCCGTCTTCAAGCACAACGCCCGCCAGCCGGAGACCGCGGCGGAAGCCACCCAGTTCACCCGTGGCCTGCAGGAATTGGGGATCCGGCAGATCTTCGCCCGCTCACCCCAGGCCAAGGGCCGGGTGGAACGCATGGCGGAGACCTTCCAGGACCGACTGGTCACCGAACTGCGCCTGGCGGACGCCAGGACTATTGGCCAGGCCACGGCGGTGCTGCGGGACTTCCTGCCTCGCTGCAACGCCCGCTTCGCCGTGCAGCCAGAGCATCCGGAAGCCGCCTACCGTCCAGTGTCGCCGGAACTTTGCCTGTCTGAGATCCTGTGCTTCAAGCACACCCGCAAGGTCGCCCGGGACAACACGGTAAAGTACCACTGGCGGGTCCTGCAACTGCTGCCGGATCGGGAACGTCCCAGCTACGCCGGCCTGCGGGTGGAGGTGCTGGAACGCCCCGACGGCGAACTCATCGTCCAGTATCAGGGCCATACCGTGGCCACGCAGGAACCACCGCCGCGCATGGGCGCGCTGTGGGCCTCGGTCCACTCCTGGTCGCCAGGCCCTGAACTCAAGCGCATCGTCAGCAACGTGGGCGACCACCACATCAGCAAGTCCCCGCAACGGCGTCTGGCCGCCCTGGAACCAGTGCGTATCGACGAGGCCGCAGTCAAGGCTACTGTCGAAAGAGACCCTGCCAGCAAGACCCTGAACCCCTGGGGGCGCACACCGACGCCAACCCAGAAGGCCCGGTGGAAGGCGATCCAGCAGGCCAGGCTGAAAGGTCTGTCCCTGCGGGCCATCGCCAAGGAACTCGGGATCGCACGAGACACCGTGCGTAAGTACGCTTACGCCGAGCAACCGCCCACCAAGAAGCTCAGCGCCCAGGAACGCGCCAAGCTGAAAGCGCTACGCAAATCCGCAACCGTCGCCAACTAACCAAACGGACTGCGATGATGAGTCCAGGCCATTTCGGCTCGGGTCTGACCCACAAATGGACTGGCTAAGATGCCTTCAAAATGATCTGTCGGCCCGATCCCACGATGGCCCAGACGGTACCAACCGCCTTGGCGAGCAGTGACCTTATAGGAGCCTGGCCTCAAGCCCCATCGCAGTCGTGTCCGCTCACCTGGCTGGCGTGCCATCCTCGGCCTCATCCCTCAGGAGGTAGCAATGATAAGCGTCGCCGGTCACGAAGGCAGTCGTACAGTTCAGGTGGTCATCGGAGTGGACACTCACCAAGACGAGCATGTGGCGGTGGCCATTGACCGGCAAGGTGTCCGCCTTGCCGAGCGCCGCGCGCCAGCGACTACGTTCGGGTATACGGATCTCGAACGTTGGTCCCGGAGCTTAGGAGAGATTCTCAAGTTCGGGATCGAAGGCACGGGTTCCTACGGCGCCGGCGTTTCCCGATTCCTGAGCGGCCGTGGCTATACCGTCGTCGAGGTCAATCGACCTGACCGATCAGTCCGCTATCGGAAGGGGAAGAGCGACCCCACCGATGCGGAGATGGCAGCACGCGCGGTACTGGCCGGAGTAGCCGACGCCACTCCCAAGTCAGGTGAGGGCGAAGTCGAAATGATTCGCATGCTTAAGAGCACCAAGGACTCGGCCGTCAAGGCTCGCACCCAGGCCATCAACCAGATGAAGGCTCTGGTTGTCACGGCCCCGGCCGAGCTTCGCGAAACCCTCGCTGGTCTCGCCTCCGGCGCCCTCGCCACGCGGTGCAAGAGCTTCCGTATCAGTCGCCTGGACGATCCCACGGCGGCGGCCAAGTATGCTCTTCGCTCGTTGGCTGGCCGCTACTATCAGCTCAGCAAGGAGATCCACGACCTGAAGACCGAGCTGGAACGGCTCACCCTGACGGCAGCGCCAGCCCTGGTCAGTGTCTTCGGCATAGGACCCGACACCGCCGCGACACTCCTGATCACTGCCGGGAATAACCCGGAACGCCTCCATTCCGAGGCCGCCTTCACCGCGCTGTGCGGGGTGAACCAGATACCTGCTTCCTCTGGCAAGACCAACCGACATCGGCTGAACCGCGGTGGCGACCGTCAGGCCAATGCGGCTCTCTATCGCATCGTTGTGGTCCGGCTTCGTCATGATTGCCGGACCAAGGCATACATGCTCCGTCGCACCGGCGAGGGAATGAGCAAGACCGAAGTCATCCGTTGTCTCAAACGCTATGTTGCTCGCGAGGTCTTCTCCGTTCTGCAGGATTCGGCCAAGGTAGTCCCCAGTGCGGCTTGACATCTATAGGAGCATCATTTTCGCTTTTCATTTAATAGGACAGAATCGCTGGACAACAACACAATGACAACTTCCATGCGGGGTTGCCGCCGGAGACCAGGAAACACGTCCAGGAGAGCTTTATCCGCGGCGACCTGCGTGCCATCGCCGCCACCAACGCCTTCGGCATGGGCATCGACAAACCGGACGTGCGCCTCGTGATCCACGCCGACATTCCCGGGTCCCTGGAGAACTACCTGCAGGAGGCGGGAAGGGCGGGACGGGACCAGCAGGCGGCCCGCTGCGTGCTGCTCTACGCCCAGGACGACGTGGAACGCCAGTTTGGGATGTCGGCCCGTTCCAGACTGACCCGGCGGGAAATCCACGGGGTGCTGCGGGCGCTGCGCAACCTGGACCGCAGGAAGCGGCTGAATGGTGAGGTGGTGGCCACCGCCGGCGAGGTTCTCCGGGAGGACGATGAGGGCGCCTTCGAGCGGGATTCCGCCACCGACGACACGCGGGTGCGGACGGCAGTGGCCTGGCTGGAGGAGGCGGTGCTGCTCACCCGTGAGGAGAACCGGGTGCAGGTGTTCCCCTCGTCGCTGCGGGTCGGGTCAACCGACGAGGCGGAGGCGCGGCTGGCGAGGGCGGATATCACGAATGAGTACCGGAAACAGTTGCTGACCATCTGCCAGTCGCTGTTTGAGGCGGATGCGGACGAGGGCATCTCGACCGATGAGCTGATGGCCGTATCGGGTCTCACTCCGGAGGGTGTGCGGAAAGCGCTCTACGACCTGGAGGCAATGGGCGTTGCCAGCAACGACACGACGCTCACGGCGTTCGTTCACATGGGTGTGGAGCGTGCCTCGCGGAAGCGCTTGCAGGAGGCTTCTGACCTGGAGCAGGGGCTGATCGACCTGATGCGCGAGCAGGCCCCTGATATGGAAAAGGGTAAACGTCCACGCTGCATCTGCGCCAGGCCACTCAGGAGCTGAAGGGGGATGGCCATTCCCAGGCCCTGCCCGAGTTCCTGCGTGGCATCGTGCGCAGCATCGCGGCCGACGGGCGTGGCGAGGGTGGCGGCGGCGGAAGCCTGGGACTGCGCGGTCGGGACCGGGAAACGGTGCAGGTGACGCTGCAGCGGGAGTGGGGACTGTTGGCCAAGACGGCGGAACTGCGGCGCACCGCCGCGGACCTGCTGCTGGACCACCTGCTCTCAACGTTGCTACCGGGCACTCGGGGCACCGACCTGCTGGCCGAGACCACCATGGGGAAGCTGCTGGCGGCGGTCAAGACCGATCTGGTCCTGAAGAGCCAGGTCAGGCATCCCGACCGATTGATGGACCGGGCCCTGTTGTGGTTGCACGAACAGGAGGTCATTCGGCTGAACAAGGGACTGGCGGTGTTCCGGCCGGCCATGACCATCCTGCTGAAGCCGGAACAACGGGGTTTCGCCCGGGCTGATTTCGCGTCCCTCCAGTTGCATTACGATGAACAGATCCGGCAGGTCCACGTGATGGCGGAATACGCCCAGCATGGCCTGAGGCCCACGGCCGACCATCTGGGTCTTGCCATGGACTACTTCATTCTGCCTGAGGGGGAGTTCCTGGAACGCTGGCTGCCCGATCGGGATCAGGAGATCTCACGGCAGACCATGCCCGAGTCGTGGCGAGCCATCGTGGAGGGCCTGAACAATCCGATACAGCGCCGCATTGTAGCCGACGATCGAGAACAGACCAACGTGCTGGTGCTGGCCGGACCCGGCTCGGGCAAGACCAGGGTGCTGGTGCACCGCATCGCGTATCTGATCCGGGTTCGACGACAAAACCCACGCGGTATCCTGGCCCTGGCCTACAACCGGCACGCGGCGGTGGAGATCCGGCGCCGGCTGGAGAATCTCGTCGGCGATGATGCCCGTGGTGTTACGGTGCTCACCTGCCACGCGCTGGCCATGCGGTTGGTGGGAGCCAGCTTCGCCGGCAGAGCCAACCGGTTGGAGCAGGGCGATTTCCAGGACGTGATCCGGCAGGCGGTGGCCCTGCTGCGGGGAGAGGGATTGCCGTCCGAGGAAGCGGATGAGCACCGGGAGCGGCTGCTGGCCGGTTTCCGTTGGATACTGGTGGACGAGTACCAGGATATCGGACCGGATCAGTACGAGCTGATTTCCGCCCTGGCCGGCAGAACCCTGGCGGAAGCCGACGACAGGCTCAGCCTCTTCGCGGTGGGCGACGACGACCAGAACATATACGCCTTCAACGGCGCATCGACCGAGTTCATCCGCAGGTTTGAGACGGACTATGGGGCCAGGCCGTCCTTCCTCACCGAAAACTATCGCTCTACCGGCAACATCATCGCGGCCGCCAACGCGGTGATCGAGCCAGCGCGAGATAGGATGAAGGAAGACCATCCCATCGTGGTCAACCGGGCGCGGACCCAGGATCCGCCTGGCGGCGACTGGACCCTGCTGGACCCGGTGGCCCGGGGCCGCGTGCAAATCCTGCTGGCTGGCGACAACCCAATCTCCCAGGCACAGGCGGCGGTGGCCGAGCTGCAGCGGTGGTCGGGCCTCGTGCCGGGCGCTGACTGGGATTGGTCAACCTGCGCGGTGATCGCGCGCGAGTGGAGTTATCTGGACCCGGTGCGCAGCCTCTGCGAACTGGAAGATATTCCGGTGCAGCTGGCCAACGAGGAGTTCACGGGCGTCTGGCATTTGCGGGAGACCCGGGCGCTGGTGAGCTGGCTGCGAGGACGAGACTCCCGCCTGGTGACGAGCGCTGATATCGAAGACTGGCTGGCCAGTCGGGCTCCGAACCCCTGGATCCAGTTATTGCAGGAAGCGGTGGCCGAATATGTGCTGGAGACCGGTGGCGCTGAGACTCCGGTGGACAGCTTTATCGAATGGCTGGCCGAGTGAGGTCGGGAAGTGCGTCGCCGCCAGCGCGGGTTACTGCTGCTCACGGCCCACCGGGCCAAGGGGCTGGAGTTTGACCACGTCGTCGTGCTGGACGGGGGTTGGAATCGCGCTAGCGAAGGCGAGGATGCCGACGCGCCGCGGTGCCTGTACTACGTGGCCATGACCCGTGCCAAACAGACCCTCACGTTGATGCGCTTACCGGGGAGGCACCGGTTCCAGGAAGCTTTGTTGAACACTTCATCGGCCCTGCTCCAACGCGAGCCCGTGGCGCTCACACCGCCCGCGCCGGAGCTGCGCCGGCGTTATCAACGGCTCAGCTTGCGCGATGCGTTTCTGAGCTTCGGCGGTTACCGGGAGCCGGAGCATCGGGTGCATGCCGCCATCTCCGCGCTTTCGCCCGGCGACCCGCTTCAGGCGCGTATGGCGGCCGATCGTTGGGAGTTGCTGGAAACCAGCGCGGTACGGTCGTGGGACAACTGGCGAGGGGCTTCAGGGCTGCGTCCGGTGTGCGCTGCGCCTGCGCAACGGTGATGGCAATCGTGGAATGGGACCGCGAGCGTTCCGACCCCGATTACCGGGATGGCCTGCGCTGCGAGAATTGGGAAGTGGTGGTGCCTGAGATCGTGTTCGAGCCGGTTGCTTGACTCCACCGATCTGCTGAGCATGCGTATTCGCCCGCTCAATTGCCTTGGCCGCTGGAAGTACCCGCGAACGAGCGCTGGGGGATGGCCGCGGGCTACGGCAGTGCGTCTGATATCGTGATCCAATCTGGCGAGTGTGGGCCGGGTAACAGTTCAGAGTAGAGGGGAAACGAGCAGCTGACGGCAGGCGGCGAGAGGATTTAGACCTTGGGCGCGCCAGGTGCCGAAGATGGATGCCAGCGTCATCTTGCTCTCGGTGCCCTGCTCCGAGCGGGTGCCGCCGCTGATCTTGCGGCTGATGACCAGATGGCGCAGGCTGCGTTCGGCAGCGTTGTTGTCTGAAGGCACGTCCGGTTCGGCCACGAAGACGAAGAGTTCCTTGATGTGGCGCTCGATGCGTCGGCACAGCTTGGCCTGGGTTGCCGACGGGTCGTGCCGGAAAGGCTGGCCGAGGGCCAGCAGTTGTCGTTCCAGGGCCAGTTGGGCGGTGCGCCGCCGCTTGGCCTGGGGATGAGTGCAGGCTTTGGCCCGGTCGTAAATCCCGTGGACGGCGTCGGCCCACCTGGCCAGTGGCGCAGCATCGGGGTAGAGGGTGCGCAGGTCGTGGATGTCCCGCAGCAGGTGGGCCCAGCACCGCTGCTTGGGGCCGTCATAATGGTGGTAGGCGGCGTAGAAATCGCTGACCAATACTCCGGAGAAAGCATCGCTCAGCGCCTCGTCCACGACTGTTTTGCCCCGACCCCGCCGCAGGAAGTAGCGTTCGGTGGGGGTGCTGAAAGTCCACACGTAGCCGTTGGCCCCGCTCTGACGCCAGCCGGTTTCGTCGGCGTGGACCACTGGGCTGGCGCGGATGCGGTCCAGGATCGCGGCCACTGCCGGTTGGGCCCGCTGCGCCGTGCGATGGATGGCGCTCACGATGGCCCCCACGCTGAGGCGCAACTGATGCACGGTGTCCAGATACCACTGGACGCTGCGGATGGGCAGCCGCCCCTCTTCCCGCAGCGTGGCGATCAGGCTGAGCAGGTTGACGCCGAGGCGCTGCTGACCCAAGACCACGCCGCCCAGTTCCGCCGGAGGTGTGCAGCGCCGTCGGCAGGCCGGGCAAGTCCGAGCAATGTAGACGTGCTCGGTGACTTGCGCGGGAACCACCGGCAGCTCGATGACCTCCCGAGTGCGCTGGATCCAGCCGCCGGACAGGTGGGCGCCGCAATCGGGACAGTTCTCCATCACGTGCTCCACCCGGTGGGTCGGTGTCATGCGCGGGCGAGCGAAGCCGTGGCGTCGCTGCTTGCGGGGCCCCTGCTGCGCTGGGGGCTTCCGGCCCGATTTCGCCTTGAGGCCGGGCATTCGGAGCGGGCCGCCCGGTTTCGCCTGGCCTTCCAGTTCGGCAATCCGCCGCTGCAACCGCTCAATCACCGCCTGTAACTCGGCGATGATGGCAATGAGGACAGCGCGGTCGACGGTGGTCAGGTCCACTTCAGTATCCATGCCCTGTATATGACATAACCACCGCCACCCGTGCCAGCGTTCGGCAACCCGCCTTCGGCCAATTCACCTCACCAAGTCTGAACTGTTACTGGGCCGGACTTGGGTTGACAGTTATCGCCTGATAATATACTATGTATTATGAACGCTGGGGTGGCAGGGACACCTCACTCGTTGCGAACCGAGGGGCATTACGCCCGTCAGCACCGGAGGTGGGAAGTGGTTTCGCTGATCACGCTGAACCATAGATGGCAGGGTGACATGATTCGCCCGGTGGGTGACGCTGCCGCGGCCTGATTCATTTCCCGCAATCAGAGCCGCCCCTCAGAACAGGCAGCGTTGCCGACCGGGCCACCAACCGGCTTTCGGGTTTCCCTCCACGGGAAGGTGCCGAGCCGATACCGAACGTGAGCCAGGCAGCCGACCATCCATCGGCGCCTGGTTTTTCGGTGCCTGGCTTTATTGATAATTTGTCTGGCGTGGCCGGAACCTGCCGGCGGAGCCGCATGACCCACCGAAGGCAGGAGGGCAGATGGCAATCAGGACACCGACGGTGACGCTCGACACAAACCCCTCCTTGGCTTACAGGGGTCTTCTATAGTAGGTCCCTCTTTTAAGTAGAGTCCCAGGAAGTGGTGTAAGAGTTAGGCGGTTGGCAAAACGCTGACCACCGCGTCATCCTTGATCGGAAATGCCAAACCCAACCAAGGAGAACGACGGTGGTCAAGCAAAGAATGGATCTTTTGGAATTATTACGCAAGCGTGGTATGGACGGAGACGTGGACTTTCTGCGGGAAGCACTGCGGGTCCTGGTGGACGGCATCATGGACGCCGAGGTTTCCGCCCAGATCGGCGCCCAGCACGGCGAACGCAGCCCGGAGCGGGTCACCTACCGCAACGGCTACCGCAACCGCACCTGGGACACCCGGGTGGGCACCATGGAGTTGCACATTCCCAAGCTGCGGGAAGGCAGCTACTTCCCCAGCCTGCTGGAACCGCGGCGGCGCAGCGAGAAAGCCCTGCTGGCCGTCATCCAGCAAGCCTATGTAGAAGGCGTGTCTACTCGGCGGGTGGACGATCTGATCAAGGCCCTGGGTTGCGACGGCATCTCCAGCAGCCAGGTGTCGCGCATCTGCGAGCAACTGGACGAAGTGGTGGAGAGTTTCCTGGGTCGGCCCCTGGACGATGGTCCCTACCCCTACGTGTGGCTGGACGGCCTGACCCAGAAGGTGCGGGAGGGCGGTCGCATCGTCAACGTCTGCGTGGTGGTGGCGACGGGGGTCAATGCCGAAGGGCAGCGTGAGATCCTGGGTATGGACGTGGGCGCCAGCGAGGACGGCGCCTTCTGGCTGGCCTTCCTGCGGTCGCTGACCGCTCGGGGCCTCAGCGGGGTGGAGCTGGTAACCTCCGATGCTCACCAGGGGCTGAAGAACGCCATCGCCGCGGTGTTCACTGGGGCCAGCTTGCAGCGCTGCCGCACCCACTTCATGGCCAACCTGCTCAGCCGAGTGCCCAAGCGTGCCCAACCTGGCCTGGCCACCCAGGACATTCTCGCATGGTCCGCACCATCTACCAGCAACTGTCTCCCGCCGAGGTCCACGGCCAATTGGACCGAGTGGTGGAACAACTCCGGGAGCCCTTTGCCCAGGTGGCCGAGCTGCTGGCGGATGCCGCGCCGGACATCCTGGCCTTCACGGCCTTCCCAGTGGCCCACTGGCAGAAGCTGTGGTCCAACAACCCGCAGGAACGGCTGAACCGGGAGATCCGTCGCCGCACTGACGTGGTGGGCATTTTCCCCAACCGGCTGTCGGCGCGGCGCCTGGTGGGCGCGGTGCTGGCCGAGCAACACGACGAATGGGCCGAAGCCCGCCGCTACCTCACCATCCCCAACGCCGCCGGCAACGAGGCACTGCCGACGCCCAATATGCTGGACGCAGCGGCCTGATCAACATCAAAAGGGATGACGCGCTTTTACACTACTTGACGGGACACTACCGTCTTTTATGAGACCCCCCTCTCGGCTAGCTTCTCCGGTGTGACCAACTCGTAGAACTCGATCTCGTAGGAGTCGAGCTGGGCCTGCATCTCGGCGTTCAGAGTCCGTACCGCCTCGGGGACCTGGGAAGGCCAGTTGGGCTCGATGGTCGCCTGGGTCCACTCAGCATAGGCCACGTTGGGAGTTCCCGGCAGGCCCTGGGACACATACACTTGTGCCTTGGGCCGGCCATTCTCCTCGTAGGCGGCGCATATTTTGATCAGCAGGTTGGCAACCTGCCATACCTTCCCCGGTTGCGCTTTGGCGATTCTTCTGATGACGTACATGGCTACTTCTCCTTTCTGTAATGCGACCTGGATTAAAACGGCCCTGGCTTTCGTTCCGCTATATTCGACACTCCCTTTCCCCAACTTTGATAGCAAAAACCATCTGATTCTTGGGTTAACGGTTCCGGAGAGTTGTCGCATCCGCCCATCGAAAGGAAATCCCTTTGGCGATTGGAACAGCTTAATATCTGCCCGTGCGAGCATGGGAAACTAAACCAAAGCCAAGTGGCATCTACTGGCGCGGGTCTCTGGCGGGAGGGTCATGGAGCGTCTAACTCTTCTTCCAGAACTGCCACCATCCTCTCGTTGATCGCAGGTCCGCCACCATCGACTGCGCCGGCTGGTCTGGCGTGCCCGCTGTGTCTGTTGTGGCCGCTGTGTCTGTTGTGGCCGAATCTAGGGCGGGCCTAACCCCAGGGTCGACAGTAACGCCCTGGGTACCGAATAGCTCCCAAGGTCTGAAGGACTCCACGAAATCCTTGGCTTCTTCGATAGATGGGAACCCCTTCCGGGAGCGGCTCGGGTCGTAGCTAAAAGTCTTCGCCAACGCGTCGATGCCCCGTTTGGTGTCTCGGAACCCTCCAAGCTCCTCTTCATGGCCGTCGTTTTCGTCACTGAGAATCAGGTTCTCTCCCCTTTTCACCTTTCGCCAATACACGCTCATGCAAAGCACTCCTCGACTCCGGTTTCTAGCTTGACGGTTTTGGGACCTTGATAGTCTCTACTTCTAAAATTTGCTCGCTTGGTCTCGGAGAGGTGTGTTCTCTCTCCAGGTATGGCAACTCCTCGGCGATGGTCAAGTTCCTTAAGTGGCGTGCCCTTTACAAGTTGGGCTGTTGCCTCAGCCGACTGGTGTCGAGGGGGACTAGCCTACGCCTGGCTCGCTTCCCCAGCGCCACCAGGAACATCACGCTTTTACCTGCCGCGTGGGGCGAGAAGAATCCGGATACTTGGTCGTCGTAAAACGTCAGGCCAGAGGCCCCCAGTCTTTGGGCATAGGCTGCCAGGTAGATTTTGCCCGCTGTGATACTGGCATCCAGCTGAGCCAACCGGTAACCCCGGTTACCAAAACGCTCCAGTATCGGATTCAGATTAGTCATGAAGAAAAAGTCGACGCTGGCATCGGCCGGAAGCGGCTGATCGAGCCCCAGATGACCAGCTTGCCGACGGTAGTCTCCTTCTTTCAGCAGCTCCAGAGCCTTCAGGTCTCGGTGGAACACATAGGCGCCAGATGGGAGGTCGTCCACAGTGTTCACGATCAGGTAAATATCATTGAGAGCAGCGCCAGGTTGTCCTAAAAAGTCTGCCGGTATGCCCTGCGTGGCCTTTTCGAGCACCGTCGACAGCTCCCGGAGGGTTATCGATTCGTGGCTGAAACGGCGTGCGGACCCGCGCCGAACGATGACCGACTCGATGGAGTTCTGGGGCGTCTCGCCGTCAGAGTAGCGATTTAACGGTACGAGGCGTCCCGAAGGATGGGGCATCAGCATTGCCGGGCCTTCGCCTCGCCAAGAAACCACCTCTGCTTCATCCGTCAGAGAGGAGGCACCGTGCATCTCCCAAATGGCGGGTAATTCTACCTCGTACTCCGAAATCGGCTGAGTATCCAGCCAAAGTGGCTCTAAGTCGGCAGAGGATCCGATTGACGGCTCGGGAACGAATCCAACTGGTACCAACACGAGAGCTACTTCCTGCCGGTTCTCCAGATCCAGCAGGCGGTTAACCGAGCTGTCCACGAATCCGGCCACCACCTTAGCAGGTAGGCCATGCGCCGCGGCTATGGCTAAAGTGTTCGCCAGAATGGTTCCGCTGTCCCAATAGGAGTGGCGGTATTCCCGGGCCTGGTACTTACAGGCGTTCCGCCAAAATACATCGGTATAGAGGATTATGGCGGGAGCATGGGTCAAGCTCGGCTCGTTGCCACTGGCAGCCACCAGGGTTCCCCGATAGTCGCCCGGCCGTAGCCGGGTTAGGGACGGCCCTCCGGGATTATAGTGGTAGACTCCGGCTGCTAAACCAGGCAGGTCTCCACATACCACATAAAGCTCGATGTGGTACAGAGCACCGGTACAGGCCGCGGCACGAAACGGCATGGATCCCCAGGGGAAGTTCAACCTCTTGGTAATCCCAGCTGAGAAGTACAGAATGCTGCTCAAGGTGGTGATATCCAGTGTTCCGTCACTGACTGAGGGAATAACCTCCATGGAGATCGCGGATAGCGCGGGCACCACCGATGGCGATGCCTCAAACGGCAACGGAATCGGATCCAGGTCCGGGTATATTTTGAACAGCAGGGGTTGGCTCGACGGGTCAAAGGAGTGCCGAGGGTCCATCAGATTCCCGTGGGGGTGCTTGGTGCCGTTGTGGTAATGCCAGGTGGCTTGAATTTCTCGATTTACCATAGGTTCCCCTGGTTCTCCTGCTGGCGTTCACCGAGCTCTACTAGCATGGTTTCAATAGGGGTTCTCAAAGTGTAAATAGACTGGAGCAAGTTGGTCTATGGCGTACCAGTCTGCTACTTTTGCATCCTGGCAATAGGCCAAACGCTTGCCGATATCGCTGAGCAAGTTTCCGATTTCAACGCCCATGAATTTGGGAGAAAAGGGGGTCAGGGCATATTGGGCGTCACGGAGCTTAGCTGTCCCTCCATGGCGGTTATGTCGCTCTAGTACTACAGTCGCACATATGATGCCAGAAGTTTGAGGCGGCGTTGATAATGACAACGCTGGGCTCTGGCCTGATGTCGGCGTCTCCACCGAGACCAGGCCAACACCAAATCCACCGGGAGGGAGGGCGTCCAGACCAGCCGGCAGAGCAATCGGCGCACCTCGGGCACCGTCATCGGTATCAGCCCTTCCTCCCCTTCGAGGCAGCCCCCTTTTTACCCGATCCCCCCTGGGCCGCCTGATGCCGAGCCACCGCCAGAAAGGCCTGGGCCAGCATGGCCAGGGTGATGTGCCGGCGCCAGCCGTCCCACTTGCGCACTTCATACTGGTCCAGCCCCACCTGGCCTTTGGCCTCCTCAAAGCATTCCTCGATGGCCCAGCGGGCGCCAGCTATCCTCACCAGTTCCTCCAGGGTGGTTCCTTCGAGGCCAAAGCACACGTAATAGGCCAACTCCCCTGGCTTGGTGACGCTGCGCCGGGCCAGCAGCCAGTAGCCCTTGCCCGGTTCCTTCAGGGGCCGTAGCTCCACCCTGGCCCAATCGTAAACCCTGGGACCCTTGGCGCCATCGCCCGCGCTGCGCCGTTGCCAATGCGATGCATCAACCAGCGCAGCTAACCGGTCCGCCCTCACTTGGCGGGGGCCCTTTTCCGGCCAGACCCACAGCTGCTCGTTGCTCTTGATGGCCAGCACGTGGGACATCCCTTTCTGCTCCAGCCACATCCGCAGGCGGCGGTCGCTGCCGTAGACCGCATCCCCAGTAACCCAGGCAAAGGGAACTCCCGCTTCCAGCGCCCGTTCCAGCATCTCCTGGGCTAACCGGGGCTTGGTCCGAAAGGAAACATCTCCCGGAACTCCGGCCTCCTTCCTCCGCTCCCAGTCCTCAGCCCATACTTGAGGCAGATACAGTTCCCGGTCCAGCAGGGTTCTTCCCCTGGCGCCAGCGTAGGCCAGAAATACCCCGATCTGACAGTTTTCAATCCGCCCCGCCGTGCCGCTGTACTGCCGCTGCACTCCCACCGACTTGCTCCCCTTCTTGAGGAAGCCGGTCTCGTCCACCACCAGCACCCCGTCGGCGGCGCCCAGCTGCTCGACCACGTAGTCCCTGAGGTCATCGCGAACCAGGTCCGCATCCCAGCGATAGGTGGACAGCAGGCGCTGCACCCCGTCGGGTGTGGCATCCCCCGCCTGCTCCGCCAGTTGCCACCCGTTCTTGCGCTCGACCGAGCTGACCAGTCCCCGCAAGTAGTCCAGTACCCGCCGGCGAGGCTCAGGGCGCCGGCACCGTCCGGCAATGCTGGAATGAACCTGCTCAATCCCTTCGGCCCAGTGGGCCACTTCCGCCAGTTCCTCTTCACGCGCCGTCACCGCCGCACCCCCCTCACCGGATAATGGCCTATTTTACCCCCTAATATGCGACTGTAGTATTAGGTGCAGGAGGCCAACCGCCGCCTTGATCAGTCCATGGTAAAACAAGCGCAGCGGATACCCTTCGGGCAGCCAAAGTTCTTCCAGGGTTTCGCGACATTGCCAGTATTGTGCTCGATTGAACTCGCGTATCGCTTGCCCAAACTTGGCCGGTGGATCGGACGCTACCGGCAAAAAAGGAGGCAGTCCCTCTTGGTGCAGCAATTTTATCCAATCAAGGTCCAGTTTCTGCCTTTCCCCCTTGGCAGCATACTTGGGCAGGTCGCCAGTCGACACAGAACCTCCTTGCATCAAGGCTAATGTACCAGTCCGTCTTGTCTTGATTTGTGCCTTCTACCCCCTGATGTCGGTCGGGACAATACCGTTACACGGCCCAGGAGCATGCGCTCGCTAGAAACCGGGCCGGAAAGCCCTGATTTGGAAGTGGAGTTGCGGCAGTAAAGCCGAGACGAACAAAATCAGGGACCATAGTTGTCCGAGCCGGACGGCGCTGAAATTGGCCGCCGCATTGGCGACCACAGCGCGGACATCATTGCGGACGACGCGGTGGCCTGCTGCGCCGCCGCCGGTACTGCCCGACAGCCCGATTTTGCCCGCCACCAGGGTGAGATTGGCCACCGTGGCCGCCAGATACAGCTGGAATTTCGTCTTGACCCTACCGAAGTAGCGGGACTGGCGGATGTAACTGTTCAGATTTGAGGGGAAGTGAGCAGTTGGCGGCAGGCGGCGAGGGGGTTCAGGCCTCGTGCGCGCCAGGTGCCGAAGACCGATGCCAGCGTCATCTTGCTCTCGGTACCACGTTCCGACCGGGTGCCCCCGCTGATCTTGCGGCTGATAACCACATGGCGCAGGCTGCGCTCGGCGGGGTTGTTGTCCGACGGCACGTCCGGTTCGGCCACGAAGACGAAGAGTTCCTTGATGTGGCGCTCGATGCGCCGGCACAGCCGGCCCTGCAGAGCTAGCGGGTCAGCCAGGAAGGGCTGGCAGATGACCAGCAGCTGCCGCTCCCAGGCCAGTTGAGCGGTGCGCCGTCGTCGTGCCTGAGGATGGGTGAAAGACCTGGCCTCGACATAGAGCTGATGGACTGCCGCGGCCCACTGGGCCAGCGCGGTGTCCTTGGGGTAGAGCGCCACCAGGTCGTGGATATCCCGCAACAGGTGGGCCCAGCACCGTTGCTTGGGGCCATCGTAATGGTGGTAGGCGGCGTAGAAATCGCTGACCAGCACTCCGGAGAATGACTCGCCCAGCGCTTCGTCCACCACCGCCTTGCCCCGACCCCGCCGCAGGAAGTAGCGTTCGGTGGGGGTGCTGAAAGTCCAGACGTAACCGTTGTTCCCATTTTGACGCCAGCCGGTTTCGTCGGCGTGGACCACTGGGCTGGCGCGGATGCGGTCCACAATCCCAGCCACCGCTGGTTGGGCCTGTTGCGCGGTCTGGTGAATGGCGCTCACAATAGCCCCCACGCTGAGGAGCAGCTGATGGACGGTGCACAGATACCACTGGATGCTGCGGATCGGCAGGCGCCCTTCTTCCCGCAACGTGGCGATGCGGCTGAGCACGTTGACGCCCAGGCGTTGGCACCCCAGTGCCACGCCGTCCAGTTGCGCGGTGGGCACTCGGCGCCGCCGACACGCTGGGCAGGTCCTGGCGATGCAGACATGCTCGGTGACTTGCACCGGAACCACCGGCAACTCGATGACTTCCCGGGTGCGCTGGACCCAGCCGCCAGTCAGGTGCGTCCCGCAATCGGGACAACTCTCCACCACGTGCTCCACCGATGGGTCGGTGTCATGCGCGGGCGGGCGAAGCCGTGGCGTCGCTGCTTGCTGGGCTGCTGCTGCGCTGGCGGCGGGCGGCCCGAACTGGACTTGAGGCCGGGCATTCGGGGCGGGCCGCCCGGTTTCGCCTGGCCTTCCAGTTCGGCAACCCGCCGCTCCAACCGCTCAATCACCCGCTGCTGTTCCAGAACGGTGGCCTGCAGTTGGGCGATGATGGCGATGAGAACATCGCGACTGGCGGTGGTCAGGTCACTCTCAGTATCCACTCCCTCTATATGACATAACCACCGCCACCCGTGCCAGCGTCTGGCAGCCCGCCTTCGGCCAATTTACTTCACCAAGTCTTGTATGTTGAATGAGGACTTCACAGAGGTGGAGTGGGTGCGGCAGACCGATCAAGTCTTGGTCATCAAAGACCGTTGTTCAGCGAGGGTCGCCGCACCCGTCCCCAAAGAGCCCGAACAGTTGCCTGGGCCGAATCGAGCCCGCATCGTGCAAGAACGGGCCAGTACTCCACTGGGACTTCATAGGAGGCAATCATGGGGCAAGAAGGAATCTACGTAGGCATTGACGTCGCAAAGGCCAAGGTGGACGTTGCCGTCCGGCCCACGGGCGAGAGATGGGAGGTTCCCCGCGACGAAGCAGGAATCCCGCAGTTGGTTTCCGAGATGAAGACCCTCGGACCGTCATTGGTGCTGCTGGAGGCTACGGGCGGCCTGGAACTACCGCTGGTGGCTGCTCTGGCCGCCGAGGCACTGCCGGTGGTCGTCGTCAACCCGCGCCAGGTGCGGGACTTCGCCAGGGCTACTGGGAAGTTGGCCAAGACCGACGCCCTGGACGCCGCCGTGCTGGCCCACTTTGCTGAGGCGATCCAGCCCCCCGTGCGTCCTCTGCGCGACGCCGAAACCCAGGAGCTCAACTCCCTCACTGCCCGGAGGCAGCAGGTGATGACGATGCTGGTCTCGGAGAAGAACCGCCTCGGCGCCGCCACCAGCGCCGTCCTTCCCCGCATTGCGGCCCACATCACCTGGTTGGAGCAGGATCTAAACGACCTTGACCAAGGCCTGCGACCGATGCTCCGGCAGAGTCCGGTGTGGCGGGAGAAGGACGACCTCCTGCGCACCGTTCCCGGCGTGGGTGAGCAACTCTCCCTCACGCTGCTGGCCAACCTGCCCGAGTTGGGCACCCTTGACCGTCGTCAGATCGCCGCACTGGTGGGCGTGGCTCCCTTCAACCGCGACCGCGGCGCCATGCGGGGCAAACGGCACGTCTGGGGCGGACGCTCCCGGGTCCGAGCTGTCTTGTACATGGGGACGCTGGCTGCCACTCGCTTCAATCCCGTCATCCGGGACTTCTACCAGCGGCTGCTGGCCGCCGGTAAGCCGAAGAAGCTGGCTCTGGTCGCTTGCATGCGCAAGCTGCTCGTCATCCTCAACGCCATGCTCAAGCAGCGCTCATCCTGGAGGGACATCACTCCGGCAATCGTCGTTACTTCTTCTTGACATCAAACACAGTTGCTGAACAGTTACCTCGCCTTCGGCCAATTCACCTCACCAAGTCTGAACTGTTACGCCACTTCCGGCAGGTTGCGCTCGCGCCGCACTTCGTTGATGGTCAGGACGCCGCGATCCAACAGGGCGGTTTCTCTTTGCACGCGGCTGTTTTCGTCCTCCTGCAGCGCTTCGATCACCGACAGGTCGAACTCCACGGTCAGCTGAGGATAGCCCAGGCGGGGCAGCAGCACCCGGTTGAGCTGTTCCTCCAGAAACCGCACCTCGGGCACGATGGTGTTGCGCCAGAAGATGCGTTCGGCGGCCTGCACGTTGGCATAGGTGGCCCGCTCGAAATCGCCCAACAGCACCTTGGGCACTCCGTAGGTGCGGCTCACCTCTTCCAGACTCCAGCGCAACCCCTGGATGAAGTCCAGATCGCGTTGCGACATGCCCAGCGTTTTCACGTCGCGGACTGCCGACGCCACCGCTGGCCGGTACGAGTTGCCAGCGCCCTGGTAGCGCGACTCCCAACGGGCGTAGAATTCCTCCAGCTCGGTGTCGTTGAGTTCCTGGTTGGTCAGCAGCAGGAAGTCGGGGCGCGCCGAGTTGCGCAGCAGGTTGCGGTTGAACTGCAAACCCTCGTGCCCCATGTCAGCCGACAGACGGGCCGGCGCCAGCGGCGACAATCCGGCCAGCTCTTCCATCGGATTGAAGTAACGCAGCCAGACAATCTCGTCGGGCGTGTAAGCCACCGGGGATGCGTTGCCACGGTACACAAAGCCCCGCACGTAGCGCTGCCGGTCGGGAATCACAACCATGCGGTCGGGGCGCAACGGCCAAAGCTCCGGCTCTTTCGCCGAGTAGAGTCCCAGGAAGTGGTGTAAGAGTTAGGCGGTTGGCAAAACGCTGACCACCGCGTCATCCTTGATCGGAAATGCCAAACCCAACCAAGGAGAACGACGGTGGTCAAGCAAAGAATGGATCTTTTGGAATTATTACGCAAGCGTGGTATGGACGGAGACGTGGACTTTCTGCGGGAAGCACTGCGGGTCCTGGTGGACGGCATCATGGACGCCGAGGTTTCCGCCCAGATCGGCGCCCAGCACGGCGAACGCAGCCCGGAGCGGGTCACCTACCGCAACGGCTACCGCAACCGCACCTGGGACACCCGGGTGGGCACCATGGAGTTGCATATTCCCAAGCTGCGGGAAGGCAGCTACTTCCCCAGCCTGCTGGAACCGCGGCGGCGCAGCGAGAAAGCCCTGCTGGCCGTCATCCAGCAAGCCTATGTAGAAGGCGTGTCTACTCGGCGGGTGGACGATCTGATCAAGGCCCTGGGTTGCGACGGCATCTCCAGCAGCCAGGTGTCGCGCATCTGCGAGCAACTGGACGAAGTGGTGGAGAGTTTCCTGGGTCGGCCCCTGGACGGTGGTCCCTACCCCTACGTGTGGCTGGACGGCCTGACCCAGAAGGTTCGGGAGGGCGGTCGCATCGTCAACGTCTGCGTGGTGGTGGCGACGGGGGTCAATGCCGAAGGGCAGCGTGAGATCCTGGGTATGGACGTGGGCGCCAGCGAGGACGGCGCCTTCTGGCTGGCCTTCCTGCGGTCGCTGACCGCTCGGGGCCTCAGCGGGGTGGAGCTGGTAACCTCCGATGCTCACCAGGGGCTGAAGAACGCCATCGCCGCGGTGTTCACTGGGGCCAGCTGGCAGCGCTGCCGCACCCACTTCATGGCCAACCTGCTCACCCGAGTGCCCAAGCGTGCCCAACCTGGCCTGGCCACCCAGGACATTCTCGCATGGTCCGCACCATCTACCAGCAACTGTCTCCCGCCGAGGTCCACGGCCAATTGGACCGAGTGGTGGAACAACTCCGGGAGCCCTTTGCCCAGGTGGCCGAGCTGCTGGCGGATGCCGCGCCGGACATCCTGGCCTTCACGGCCTTCCCAGTGGCCCACTGGCAGAAGCTGTGGTCCAACAACCCGCAGGAACGGCTGAACCGGGAGATAAGGCGCCGCACTGACGTGGTGGGCATTTTCCCCAACCGGCTGTCGGCGCGGCGCCTGGTGGGCGCGGTGCTGGCCGAGCAACACGACGAATGGGCCGAAGCCCGCCGCTACCTCACCATCCCCAACGCCGCCGGCAACGAGGCACTGCCGACGCCCAATATGCTGGACGCAGCGGCCTGATCAACATCAAAAGGGATGACGCGCTTTTACACTACTTGACGGGACACTACCGCTCGCCGTCCGGCCCTCGCTCAATGGCCCAGAACGCAGCGCCCCACAGACACAGGTAAATCTCGGTGGCACGCCACAAGTCGCCGCGGGTGTACCAGGGATTTACCCGTCCCAGCAGCCGCACCACCGGATGCGATTGTTCGACTCGTGTGCGCAGTCGGGGCGAGTCGGACGACCCGCCCCGATAAACCAGCAGCGGCGGACGGGTAATTGCATCCGAGCGCAGTTTGACGGCAGAGTACACCGACGGCGAGGTCGCCATGTATTGTCCATACTCAGGGCGCGCCCAGCCTTGAGACGGGTCAACGGCCTGGGCCGGCATTCGGTCCTCGGCGGGCCGACGGTCGGCTGCCGACGCCCGGTTGGCTCGTTCCACCCGGACATTGGACGCATCCGGCGGCGTTGCGGGTGGCGAACCCGTTCTCCCGCGGCGGACTAACGCGGCACCCTTCAGCGTCTGGCTCAAGCGGGTCAGCAAGGATACTTCATCCGACATATTCAAAAACCTCGTCTGCGTTGTGAAAGGAGAAAAATCTGAATGGGCACTCCCTCGCCCCCGGAATCTTCATTGCGTCAAAATGGATTTGCGTATGCTGCCATTACGAGGAGCGCCCGCTCATCCTGAGCTCGTCGAGGGACGCGGCAATGCCGGCCTGAGCACGACGCGCGTTGCCACGGTGCGCTCATGGCTTCCGGCCCGCGCCCGAACGACGGTTATGCAAAGGCCTCCCGGGGAGAGCGCCGGCGTGAGGACAGGCAGGGGTCTCGTCATAACAGAGTCGTGGAGTTGGGAGCATGGTCCCAGAACGCCAGCATCAGCGCATCGGCTTTGTCCGGCGACGGCAACCCTCGCTTTCTGATGTCGTCCTTGCTTTCCATGAGCATCTTGCCGCTACTGTTGAAGGTGTAGCGCAACGCCGACAGCTCGGCCATCAGCTCCGGGTCGTGGGGGATGCGGATATTCCGGTGGCTGAATCGCTGGCGCAGCAGCCAATAGCCCTCGGCCCGCCGATTGGCGCACGCAGTTTCGCGGACGGGTGGCAGCGCGCTGTTGAAGCCGTGTACGGGTATGCCCTGTTCTTGCAGCCGGTCAACTACGCCCGAACCCAGGCCAATTTCATCCACGTTCACCAGGTCGGGATTTCGCTCGCGGACGGCCACCACAACTCGGCCGGCCAACGCCATCGTGTCGATGTATGGGTAAACCTGAATATCCTCGACCACGTTGCCACGACGCACCGTGATTACGCTGCGGTCTCTACCGAACCGGGCGACGTCTACGCCAATCACCACCCGCGCCGGAACAGTGGCCGGCATCGCAAACTCCGGGGCCCTGGTTGGTGTGGCTTCTGAGGGCCGCGCCGCCGCTTCGATGTCTGCCACGCTGAGCAGGCCGTCTGCGCTCCGGTCGGGGAATTCGCCCAAAACGCGCGCCCGGAAAACCGGACTGTCCGGACCCCAAATGGCGACTCGCTCCTTCACCCAGTCCGCAGTGGTCAAACCGGGGATGATCACCTTGGCGGCCAGCACGTTCGGCGATTCCAGCGCCGATATGGTGATGGTGTGGTAGATGCTGCTCTCCTGATGGAAAGCGCGGTGAAACGCGCCGTAGGTGGTGGTGGGGTTGCCGATGAGCAGCAGCCGAGGGTTAGCGGAGGTCATCAGAGCCTCGACCGCCTCGTAGATGGGTTCCGCGACGCCTTCGGCCTCGTCCACCACCACGAACATATTCTCGCAGTGAAAACCCTGAAACTGGTCGGCTCCGTTGGCCGACAGACCCAACGCGTAGCGATCCTGAGCCAACTCCCACCGGGTGTCCAGGAGCTGGCCGCCCAGCACATCCGGCGCCCGGCGATGCAGGGCGCGCACCTGACGCCACAGCACGTGCCGCACCTGGCGAAATGTGGGGGCGGTGCTCAACACGATGCCGGGGTCGTGGCCGTGCAGGTACCAGAGGATGGCGACCGCAGCCGTAAAATCTTTCCCCAACCCGTTGCCGGATTTCACCGCCACCCGACGGGAACACGACACCGCCCGCAGCACGTCGCGCTGCTTTTGCCACAGCTTGACGCCCAGCACTTCGCTGGCGAAAATTACCGGGTCGGGGCCGACCTGACTTTCAGCAATGTCGGCCCGAACCTGGTCCCCGTTCTGATTGCCGTCGGTCTCGCACGGCAACAGCATTAGCGCGGGGACGCCGGCCGGCGGCGGGGCAGGGACCCAGCGGGCAAACGTCGACCAACGGCCTCGGCATCCCGGGGCGGACTCGACCGCTCCACGTCGGCGTCGTGGGTAGACATTACGTCCTGCTCCGGTGGGCTGAACAGGAACCTGCACCATCGGCACCGATACACCGGGTGGTCGCCACCATCCAGCCTGGCCAGTTCCAGCAGTCTCTTGCCGTAGCAACGGCGACAATTCAACATGGATAAAAACTCCGTGGTGGCGTAGATTCGCAGGTTTGCTGCCACTATCACCACGCTAGAGATTGTCCATCCAGAGCGTCAACGGACCAAAGTCAGCCGGCCCCATCCGATGGGGCGCCAGATCAACTAGGCGGACGGTTCCGGGGATGCCGGTTCTTGGCGGAGTGGCTGGCTATGTCCGGTGTCGAGGTGTGAGCCGCCGCCGTAGGATCGTACCTGGCCGGCGCAAAAGAAAAACCCCGCCGGCGAAACCGACGGGGGCAAAGAGCCCAACCGGACGCAGGGTCCGGTTCAGTCAGAGCGAGTTAGTTGGGATCGTGCCGCGTAACGTAGCCTACAACGCGGGAATCCAGAGCTCCTTGCTGGTCACCGAGTACCCCGGCATCGGCGTAGGCTACCGCCAGATGAGCGTCTCGTTGAATTTCTTCCCAATCGGTCTCCAACTCGAACTCGTCGCGAAGCTCTTCAAACAGCCGGTCCAGCGAATCCTTGTCGAACATTTGGCTTGTTACCTCCTCCAGATTATCGGCGGCCTAGCGGCTCACCAGTGCCGCCGGCCACCAGCCGCGCGTTTCGCCGCGGCGGCCAGTACACGTATAGCAGCGGACGGTATGTTACCTTTTATCGCTGCCGCCGGCAAGCATTTATCGAAATTTAGCCGGAATTTTTTCGCCGCTATTCCGTGCATCGACCAGGAGCCTATCCCGGGGCCCGCCCAACAATGCTTAATCCGTTTCAATGAATCACCGGGCGGCGTTGATGCACTAGCCTCCACGCTATTCTTCGCCATCGGCGACGGCGCGCACGTCGGGTCTGGCAACCGTCGGGCCCGGCACGACAGCGGCGGCCCGCCGGGTGCTGGCCCAATAGATTAGGACAATCCCGGCCGGCATGGCCAGGACAATCAGTCCAATGATTATGACGACGGTTAGCTCAGTGAGCCCCAGCGTGTCCAGCACCACGTGGTTCAGCGCCTGCATTATCCACTGGAGCAGCGTTGGGTCGGCCTCACCGTGGTGCAGACCCAACGTAGCCAGGACTATGCCCAATGCTACACCAGCCATCCTGTTGCCTCCGGATTCGAGGGACGGAAGCGGGACGTTAGTAGATGCGGCCCCCGGCACCGGCTCCCGCTGTGGCCAGTTGCGCTGAGGGTTGAGAATTATAGCGGCCGGAGTAGTGGTGCTCATTGATGCTGTAAGCCGCTATGGACGCCGGAATCAGCGTGAGGCCGGCAATGAGGAACGGCCAGAAGTAGCTCTGGTCAAACCACTCGTAGGCGTACCCGGCCAGCTGGATGCTGAAGAACGAGCCAATCTGATGCGAGAAAAACACCCACCCGCTGATGGTGCCCAGGGCTCGGAACCCGTACACGTCGGCGGTCAGCGTGGACGTTAGCGGCACGCTGGCCACCCACGACATACCCGACAGCATCGCGAATGCCACCAGACCCAACATTGGATAGCCGGCCACCGGCAGGAATACCAGCGCCATGAACGCCACGCAACGGGTTGCGTAAACTACCGAAAGCACGTTCTTGCGTCGCATCCGGTCTCCCATGAACCCGGTGATGATGACGCCGGCGGCGTTCAGACCGGTCATGACGCCGAATATAAGCGCGGCGAAAATCTTCTTGTCGTCAAAGTTCATCCACAGGAAATTGATCTGGTTGGGCAGGATATCCTCGGCATACGGGATAAAGTGGATGCTCAACAGCCCGGTGGTGATTCCACAGACGACGTAGGCCCCGGACAACTGCCACATCGGAGGAGTCTTGAAGCACTGACGCCAGTTGTTCACCTCGTACAACCCAGACCTTCGCTCGGTTGGCGCCGTGCCAGCCGGCGCGTCTTCAGGGTTCGGGTCGCCGTCCGGATTCAGGCCCAGTGACTCAGGATTGGGGCGCAGGAAATACACCGCCAACGGCGCGGCGAGGAACACCGACATCGTCCCCAGCAGGAACCACACGGTGCGCCAGCCGGCCAACTCCACTCCGCCGATAGTTATGCCGGAGGTATCAATCACGCCCATCAGGTACGCCGCGAAGGGGATCATCAGCAGGCCGCCGATGGAAGTTCCGCAGGCGGCCAGCGCGGTAGCCTTGCTCCGCTTCCGCCGGAACCAGCGCACCACCAGGGCTAGCATATTGGTGATGGAAGCGGCGCTCAGGCAGGTGTTAATCACAATGGAGAACACCAGGATGAACCACAGCAAGTCCAGCGGAATCCTGACGACGCCCAGATTCACCATGTATTCAAGGTCCATCATGAACGACAGGCTCATTATGGCCAGCCCCATAATTACCAGACCGACACCAAACACCTTGCGCGGACCGTATCGGTCGAAGAGGGCCCCCATGATGGGCTGCATTGCGCCGTTCATCAAAAAGCCGACGGAACCGACCCATGAAATATCGGAGCGATCCCAGCCAAAGGTGGGTTCCATCTCGGTAACGAACAGTCCAAACCCCTGCCGCCCCGGCACCGACAGGAACGACACAAAGAAACAGGTGGCAACGATGTACCAGCCAAAGTAAAGCGGAGCGCCTACTTGCGCGGCGGATTTGGACGTCATAAGCCCTCTGTCAATCAGGTAGGACGCTGCGCGACGGCGCCATACCGCCACGATACGGTGCAATCATAGCAGGCCAAAGGTGGATTTCGCTAGTGCCGCCAGGGGGCGACCAGGGTCCTTCGATTGTCCCCTAATGTCATTGCGAGCGCAGCGTGGCAATCTCGTCGCCGTATCGACCAACGCTGTCGCCAACTGACCTTTGGCCGCTACGATCCGATAATCGAAAGGCCCTGGGGGGACGACGAACGCGCCGCCACCCATCCGGGCGATGATTTTGGCCGGCCAATGTCTACGCCGCCACCTGATACCGTATCGAGTACTTGCGCTCGCGAATGGTAAAGGCGCTGATTGCCGCCGGGAACAGCATCACCGCTGCTATCGAAAACGCCAGGATGTAGTTTCCGGTCATTTCGCGCAGGTAGCCAGCCAGCAGGACGCTGCTGAAGCCTCCCAGCTGGTGGAAGAAGAACGCCACTCCCGAGATGGTGGCCAATGATTTCAGCCCGTACACCTCTGCAGTCAGCGAAGTGGTGAGCGGCGCTGTGGCAATCCACGATAACCCGGCCACCACCGCAAACACCAGCAACCCAGCCACCACGGGAATGCCGGGCACGAGCAGCGCGGCCACCAGAATCACGTAGCCGCAACCGCGGCAGAAGTACACCAGCGCCAGCCAGTTCTTGCGGCCTCCGATGCGGTCGGATACCCAACCCGCGCCGGTGGCTCCAATGGCGTTCAACAGCGCCATCAGCCCGAATATCCACGCGGCCAGCACCGGGTTGATACCCTCCTCCACAGCCATAGGTACGAAGTGCACCGACAGCATAAAGGTGGTGGAGCCGCAGATGAAGTAGGAACCGCTCATCTGCCAGATGGGCCAGGATCGGAACGCCTGCCGCCAGTGGTTGGCGAAAAGCGGCTGGCTCGGTGCGGGTGGTGCGACGCTGCCCACGGGCGTCTCCGGTACCGGATCGCCATCGGGAGTCAGGCCCTTGCGTGACGGGTCGTCGTGCAGGAACAGGTAGGCCAGCGGCAACCCCATCCCCAGAATCATCAGTCCCAGCACTATCCAGGTGAGCCGCCAGTCAATCAGAATGATCAGGAATGCAGCCAGCGGCACCAGGATCAGGCCGCCCAGCGACATACCGGATGCGTTCAGCCCGATGACCAATCCGCGCTGCCGGCGGAACCACTTGCTGAGCATTGCGCCGGTGTTGGTTAGCGAAGTTCCGCTCTGCCCCACCGCCGACATCACGCCGAAAATTGCGATCAGATACCAGACGCTGCCGGTGAAATACATCAACAGCGTGGCGGCTCCCACGATGGCAATGCCGGACATGACCACGATGCGGACACCCACCCGGTCAAAGAAGTAGCCCATAAAGGGTTGGGTTACACCGTTCAGCAGTGCGCCCAGCGCAGCCGCCCAGGAAACGATGGTGCGGTTCCACTCGAACTCGGCTTCCATCGGCACCACGAAAGCCCCGAAGGCGTTACGCGAGCCCATGGTCAAAAAGGCAATAAACATACAGGTGGCAACAACAAACCACCCGTAAAATATACCGGAGCGCGCCGGATTGGCCGCCATAACCGTCTTCCCTTACCTGGATGTGCCTAAACTGGATGCGCCGATTGTATGCCCGGTGGGGGCGGTTAGCAAGGGCGGGGGCTTTGCTTTTTACTCGGTGGCAAAGGGGTGTCGGTCCCCGATGAGAGCCACTTTGATTATCTCTCCGGCCAGCGGTTCGATTCGTTCGTGTTCCTCCAGAATGCAAGCCTGGCCCATGGCCATATACTCCTGCACGGTGAACAGACGGCGGGCGATTTGGGGCTGTATGGCGGTTGAAGTCATCCGGTCAGCTCCGGGAGGTGGGATGCCGGGGTTAGCAGCAGCGAAGTCCAGACGGGGTGAATAGCCATTCGACCCGACCCGTATAGCATCGCAGCCATCGCATTCGGTCAGCAGCTTTCCAAAAAGGCCACCAGGCGCTCGGTGGTGGTCGGCAAATCGCGCAACTGGCATTCCCACACCGTCAGCACAGCCCAGCCTTGCTCTTCCAGCAAAGCGATGTTGCGCGCGTCGCGGGCGTGGTTGCGCTCCAGTTTAGCCAGCCAATACTCCCGGTTAGTGCCTGGGATGCGAACCTTGCTGCAACCTTCGTGCCGGTGCCAAAAGCAGCCGTTCACGAACACAACCTTGCGCCGCGCCGGAAAGACCAAATCAGGACGCCCGAACAAGTCGGCCCGATGCAGCCTAAGCCCGAATCCACCGAAGCGATGGGCCGTGGCGTTGACACCAGGGATGATGGGCAAGGGAAGGCGAACGGGGCAAGCCCGATTCCAATAGATGGGGATGAGGGCGGCGTGAGATAGCCACACAGACACGATGATGGCGGCCCGCGGTGGCGATGCTGGGCGAAATTGTCAGGGTAGCGTGCAGCAAGAGACGCTCGGGGACCAGCCTGGCGCAAGTCTGCGAGGCGGTCGGGTAGTCTGGTGAGTGGGTCAGATCTCCGTCGGCGTTGACACCAGCGGTGCCGTCAGGCTGGGAGTGGAATTGCTCGCAATCGAGCCAAGGCGCGACTGAACTGGTTTTCCCAGGGCCAGCGCTGGGGCAGATGCAAAGTGAGGCGGCGCGCCGAGCGGGTGAGCCGTCCGGCGAGGGAGAAGAAGCGTCGTCGGAGGGTCTTGGTGGTTACCAGTTGCTCACCCAGACCGATGCGCGCGGTCCAGCGGGCCAGGTTATGCGCCATCACCTGCACCGCCAGCCAGGCGCCGTTGGCGGCGAAGCGGCCTGAGGGGAGATGGTTGAGCCCGACGCCGTACTTGAGGTCTCGGATGGCGTTCTCGATCTCGGCGTGGCGCCGATGGTCGGCCTCCAGTTCCAGGGTGTCCCCGTCTCGGTCGGTGATGCAGCCGTGATAGCTGTAGCTGGCGAAGAGGGCCAGCTGGGAGCCGGGCGTGGGCTGCACCCGCCGGACGCTGAGCCGCACCGGTGCGGCGTCGGGCTCATCCTGGAAGGGGACGTAGGTGGTCTCCGCCACGTCGGCGGCGCCGTCCATCCAGTAGGGAATCGGCGTCCAGTCAATCTCGGGTATGGCCTCGATGATATTCCGCAGGCGGGCTTGCTGGTGGACGGTGATGGAGTAGCGGACATCCATCTTGCGGCAGACGGCGACGATGGCGTGGGTGTAGAAGCCGCTGTCAGGCCGCACCGTGAGTTGTCCTCTGGCGCCAGCGTAGCGTACTCGCCCCACCGTCTCGCGTAGAAAGTGGGCGGCGCCCCGAACGGTGTTGGCGCGGCCCTTGCGCAGCCGAGCCATCAGCACGTCGCCGGTGCCGGCGGCAATGGCCAGCAGCGGGTGATAGCCTCGCTGGCCGGTGTAGCCGTGGTCGCGCGCCCCCTCCTTGGCCAGACCGTAGGTCTCGCAGATGGTGGAGTCCAGGTCGATGGTCAACGGCCCGTCGCCGGGTCCGGCCCCAGCCGACCAGGCCCGGGCCAGCAGCTCCCGGCTGACCCGATCCAGTTGGCGGACGTGGCCCCACCGGAAACTGCGCAGGAAGGTCCCCAGGGTGGATGGCGCCTTGACTACGCAGCCGATGGCGCTAGCCGTCCCGCCGGTGCGCAGCACGTCGGCGTCGTCAATGCAGTCTCCTCCGGCCAGAGCAGACGCCACCAGCGTCATCACCTTGTCGCCGGTGTTGGCTCGGCCTGGGGCGCGACCCAGGTCCAGGTGCCGGTCAACCAGTTCGGGCCGGCCCAGATGCCGGCCCAGCGTGGCTGGCAGGATCAGCCCAGCATTGGCCACCAGGCGGTGGTCGTCAAAGGCGATTTGGATGCGGTCGGGGTGGTCATCTGCTAGCATCTTTTGGGTGCTCCTGGCCTGGGGACGGTTTCCTGTTTCAAAAGCCATTATCCCAGATGCACAGGAGCACTTTCTTACCCCTTCAGCACACCGCGACACTCATCTTTTCGGTGGATTGGGGCTAAGTAACAGTGCAAGCTGTCACCGTCAATGCTTTGTCAAAGCTGGTCGGTAAAACCCTCAACCCTGAATAGTTCAAGCAGATTTACGTGACGAACCCCCAGTTGTTCACAGACATCTGGAATCTTCACATCACCTCGCCACTCGCACGCGGCTTCTCCTCACTTACCACAACGCCCTGGTAAGCGTAGGCGTAAGCAATGACCAATGGATCGGCAGGGCCGAACGAGCCAGTATTATTGAAACGCCGAACGGCGTGCCAGCTTGGCCAGCCATTAACTATACGTACCATAGTCTGCTGGACTGCATCGGAATCGTCCTTATCCAGCGATAAGAGTGAAAGTCTCGTATCGACCTCGGAGTTTTTCAACCACGAACGCATCGAGTTCACCCGCATCCCTTCTTCGGAAGCGGTGTCGTTGGCATGGCGGGAAATCTCATTCCGCACCTCTTCAATCACTTTGACCCTGTCGCCTAGAAGTCTGGCCGGAAAGCCAATTTGCCAAGTTTTTGGCGTTGAGCATCAGACGTATTATTGTCGCCTTCGCCGTCATGATGTATGCAAAGCGTCCCGACGATCCATTTATGCGTCGATAATCGGCGTAGGGAATACCCCATTTCCCGAAGCATCGGGGTTTCCGGCCGCGTTTCTAGTTCGTCGATAAACCGCCACGTGAGCCGAACAATTCGGGAGGGTAACGCTCCAACCAGGCCAATATGAGAGCGGACGTGTCAGCAAAGTATATCTCGCCGCTCAACGCAACCGTCTCTTGATCCCGCTAACATCCCCAATACGCACGCTCAAGGCATCTGCAGTATCCAGCAGGCTCAGCTGCTCCTCAGCATGGGCATCGCAAACCAACTGTACGTACCGCGAACCATAATCTTTCAGCACCCGTACTGGTACGGACATACCACCCCCACCTGAGCTACGAGCCCGACTATCTCGAAACTCGTTGTACTCATTGGTTAGATACCCGAACATAGCGGAGTACTGATCAGATGAGATAAAGCCAATCCCGTCGGATTTAGCCCTCACCCCAGCTGCCTGGCGGCTTACCCCGAACCTATCTGCAATGGCTCGTACTTTGTCCTCAACATCGCCTTTTGCGGATGTCCATTCAGAAGTAAACAAACCCGCCGGCATCAAGATAGCTGCTGCTACCTGGTTGCACCTTTGCTCCAACAAACGGGCCTCCACTGGCAGCAACCTTTCGTCTCCAATATCGTCAACTCCACACTGACCAAAGTAGAGGTGGGCCAATTCGTGCATTAGCGTGAAGAGGCGCCCTGCTGGAGAATCTTTGCTGTTTAGCACAATGTAGGGTGCTAACGGATGACATAGCGATAAACCGCGCGCTTCCGATGGCTCCACAGTCCAATGTAAATTCCCATCTGGCCGATAGCGCGACACGATAGCGCCCAAATCCTCGACACGCCCCACCCACCAATCCAGAACACGCTCTCGTTCACCAGGGTGGGATGGTTCTGCCCCGTTCGCTAATGATGCTCTAATGTCGGCACCAAGTAGCTCTGAATTTTGGCTCGGCGTGACCGATCCCACCCACGGCAACGGTGCCTGGCCTGCCAGTTCCAGCAACTCAACGGCAAAAGCCTGCCGCTCTTGAGCCTGGCGCACCATCCGGCGCAACTGCCGTGTGTGAGGTCGAACTTGACCTGATCCCGGGTCCAGCCCACGAAATTCAGGAACCGGGTCAGGCTCCAAGTCGGTGTAGGGTTGTCCCAGATACAGCAGCGCGAACGGTATGCCGTAGGCGTTGGCCAATTTTTGAGCTTGGCGCACCGTGGGCCGGGCGTCTGAACCAGGAGATTCCCAGCTCTCAACCACCTGCAACGGCTGCTTCACAATCTTGCCGGCATCCTCCAGGCTGCAGGCCGCCAGTTCGCGCGCCCACTGCAACATCCCAGGAGCAACGTAAGCAGTTGTTCTTGCCGGCATATCTGGTACCGCTCAGTAGCTCAATGAAAGTCGCATGGCGGACTAAACACCTGAATTGGCACCGGGATTGTTTCACACATCAGGCTTTACTACTTTGGCGAAAATCTTGGACTCTCTATCCTGCACGACTTTGCCTTGGGTCATCAGTCCGCCGAGCACGGAGTAGGTTAGATAATTTCGTTGGCCGTCGCGAATGGACGACCGCAGGCCGAGCAAGTCGGCAATTTGGGCGTTGCGCAGACCGTCCGGGTTAGATTCCAGCAACGACAGGATGGCATCCTCAATGTGCCGCAAGCCTTCCTGTGCTATGGCACGCGCAGCAGCATCGTCAGTCATCGGAAGTTGCCCCGTTACATCTCGCACGCAGCGCGCTCACGCGTCTAGCCGCAAACCGGAACATCCAACAGCAATGAACTCACAGATATCCCCGGGTGATAAACTCGCAAATGCCAGTCAACGCATCTATCGCAGGTTATGTAGTCGCAATCATCCTCTTGGCAAGCCTGGCAGCAATTGTCGCAAGCTTGCCTGTTGCAACCGACGCACGAATAATCATTCGTGCCGTCCAAGGGACGGTCGCAGTAGAAGCATATCTCAGTCCACGCTGGCGAGTTTTCCATAGGTAATGCCCTGTATTGTCAGTTACGTGAACGCCGGAGCAACGCATACGTCGCACTGGCAACCCGCAAACCGTCCCGGCCTGCCTACACGTCCTTCAGAGCGAGCGCGTCCGCTCCGGCGCTGTTGCCGGCCAGGCGTCCGAAGACCATGCCGGCGCTCAGGCCGCTGCCGCCGGGGTAGTTGTGGTAGAACAGCCCGCCCACCATCTCGCCGGCGGCGTACAGGCCGGGGATGGCTTCCTGGGCGTTGGTAACCACCTGACCACGGTTGTTTACCTTCACACCGCCGAAGGTGAAGGTGATGCCCGTGGTAACGGCCCAACCGCGATACGGCGGCGTGTCCAGCGTCTCGGCCCAGTTGGTCTTGTCGACCGTCAGCCCTTCGGTGCGGCGGCCGTCCTTCACGGTGGCGTTGTAGGGAATGTCGGTGCGGACCGAGGCGTTGTACTCCTCAACGGTACGAACCAGGCCGGCCGGGTCGATGTCCAGCAACCGCGCCAGTTCCTCAATAGAGTTGGCCTCGGCGGTGGTTGCCTGCGGTATCCAGTATTCGTCGCGCAGCAGGTGCTTCACCTTCTCGTCGAAGATCTGGAAGGCCAGGCCCTGCGGCTGATTCATCAGCTCCCGTCCGTAGGTTACGTAGGTGTAGTTGCGGAAGTCAGCCCCCTCGTCCAGGAACCGCTCGCCGTTGAGATTCACCATTAGACCGAAGGGATAAGAGTGCTTCTGGAACAGCTCGGTAATCGTCCGGTCGCCGAAGGTGGGAGCGTTCATATCCCACGCGACGGCGTGGCAGGATGACCAGTGTCCGTAGGATTGGGCACCCAGATCCAGCGCCATGCGAATGCCGTCGCCGGTGTTGTAGGGGATGCCACGCACCTTGACGGTTTCCCAACCGGGACCCAGGTAGCGGCAGCGCATCTCGGCGTTGGCTTCAAAACCGCCGGCGGCGAGAATGACCGTGCGGCCCGCCAGGTCTTCGAATCCATCCGGGCCTTTCACCCGCAGGCCGGCCACGTGCCCGCGCTGATCCTGAATCAACGACACACCCTCGGTGGCGTAGCGAACTTCCACACCCATCTGCTGGCAGACATCAAACTGCTGGTCGGACAGGCCCTTGCCGGCGCCCACCGCTTCCACCACGAGCCCGCCCCAGAAGCGGAACTTGTCGCCGTCGCGGAACGCCTGGCGGCCAAACGACAGTACAAAGCGCACCCCGTGCTCCTGGAGCCATTTCATTGTCGGGTAGGACTGGCTCACCAGGATCTCGGCCAGTTCCGGGTCGGAAAGGCCGTGGGTAACGCGCATCATGTCGTCGTAAAACTGGTTCTCCGTGTACTGCCCCACCTCAATTGAGTTGGCCTCCGTCTCCGACATATCGGGAATCAGGCCCTTGATGTCGTCCAGACCGTTGTAGGCGAAGCGGATGATTCCGCCGGTGAAGTAGGTGTTGCCACCACGGAAATACTCGGGCGCCTTTTCTACCACCAGCACAGACTGGGTCTGCTCGCGGGCGGCGATGGCGGCGGAGAGGGCGGCGTTCCCGGCCCCAACTACGATTACATCATAAACTGTGTCATTATCAGGCAATGCGGCACCTCAACGGCCAGCAGGCAATTTGCGTCCACGATGATACCACAGCGGTCGACCCAACTGCCCAATGCCGCCCGTGCTCACACAGCAGACACCCACCAGCGCGCCATTCCCGCTCGCCCGGCAGATGCCTGCAGCTCCACACCCTCCAGGAACCACGCCCCTGCGCTGCCAGACGCGCCGGCCGGCGCCATTATCACTTCCGACAACCGTCCCTCCAGCACGGCCCGCAGGTTGGCGGCGCCCAGCAGCGGCAACGAAATCTGCAACTGCGGACGCCGGCGAGACCGTTCCGCGAAACGGGCATCGGCAGCATCCTGCGCCGCCGCGTAGTGGTCAATGTAGCGGCAAATCACCACGCGGGCCGGCGACTGGTGAGCAGTCGCCGGGTTCGCGGCGCGCTGATACGCCGTGGCGCCGGATGGACGCCAGCCGTGGGCAGCATACAAGTTGAGCAGTTGCAGATACGCCGTCTGGGTGCCGGTGTTGCTGACGCGCAGGGTCGCGCCCCGGCCCGCCACGCCGGAATCTGCCTCGGCCAATACCTCCACGTTGACATCGCCGGTAACATCGCCGCCGTCACCAGCAGCATCGTCCGTGGCCTGATAATCGGTGTCCGCGGCCGGCGTTTCCAGGTCGGTAACGACGTCCCAGTCGTCGGTGGTAGCCACCACCAGACGGCTGCCGCCGCCCGCCACCGCCAACGGTTCGTTCAAGCTCCAAACCAGCTGGCGACCGTTGTCCGCCGACCTTTGATAACGGAATGTTATCTGATTCTCCACCGCGCCCGCCCCGTCGTCCCAACGCAGGCTGCTGGCGAACGGGTTGGCCTCCCCGGCTACTCCCGACACGGCGACTTTGGCCAGTGCCGTCGGGTCGGCGTTGTCGCGGATGGCTTCTCGCACCGAGTCCGCTTCCAGCCGGACGCGTCCCAACCCATCGACGTAGAGCAGGCCATTTTCTTCGCGTTGCAGCCGCCGGAGCGCACGGCCCGCCGTTACGTCCCACACCGCCGCCGGAGCGCACGGCCATCGCGCGGGCCGCCGGACAGCAGCAATCGTCCGGTGTCCACCCCGTAATCAGACGCCTCCAGCCCGGCCCAATCCAGAATTGCCTCGGCCACCGCTCCCGACCGCATCGGGCCGCCGGACAGGTTGCGCGACAGCTTTATACCGTCCACGTGCTGCAAAACATCCCCGGCGGTGATGCGGCAGGTGACCGTTTCATAGTCCGGTTCTATGGCATTAATGCGACCGCAAAACAAGGTGCGACCCACGCTGAAATCTCCCCACCGGTCCGCCGTGTTGCGATACCCGTGCCACAACCCATGCCGGCCGGAATCCGGGGCGTCGCTGATGCCGGTGGTCACCACCAGCTCCTGACGCACCAAGCCCGTCGTGTCCAGATTCGTCGCGAATACCCGGACGCTGGCGTCGGACTGGACTACCTCAAGCTCATACCATGCTGATTCGGCCAGCGCGTCGCCGGTGGCCAACTCGGTTGCTGCGCCGCCCGAAACCTGCTCCAGCACCGTTGCAGCATCGGTGAACCGCAATCGTAGACAGTCGTTTCGGGCGGCGCAGCGCAGCACGAACCCGCCCAGGCCGTTGCTCCCGCGCCGGAACCGGCCCAGCAGCGTCGCCATTGGGTCGCCGGTTTCCAGCACCGCCACCGCATCGGAAGGCCGGCCAGAGCCAACCAGCCCGCGGACTTCGCCGTCCTGCGCCTCAAAACCACCGGCGGCGGTAGCCAGGACTTGCCACGAGACCATGCCGCCGGCAGTAACGCGGTCGTCCAGCGTCTGCGCACCACCCGCGTCGGTTGCGAAATCGTCATACGGCCAGGCCGCCCGCAGCCAGACCTCACGACCCGGTTGCACCAGTGCCGCCAGCGGCGAGGCGGAGTTACCCGGAGTGTAGCGATGGTGATGATTGCGCAGGTTGAGGGACACCGTGGCTGCCGGGGCAAATTCCGGCGTTGGCAGTCCGCAACGTCCCCAGCGCCAACTGACGCCCGCCAAATCGTTGGTGACGTCCGCGTCCGCTGCGCCCCAGAACCCTGTTCCGGACCAGTCAACCAACGCCTGCCACCGGAGGGCTGGAGCAGCGGCCACCGCCCCAACGTGAATCGTAGAATCCATAGTAGTTGTTGCCATCTACCACACCTCCAGCGCAACGGCGCCGTCCTGCCGGAAGGTTGCCTCAAATCGCACCGGCTCCCCCGCCTTGCTGACTACCCGATAGGACAAACACACGAACCGGCCGGCGATGCGGCGTTGACCCGGCGCATTCCCCGTGGGGCCGTACTGCACGTTGACGGCATGACCCACGATGCCGGCGAGCACCGCGTCGGGGCCAATCCCCGAGGCATCATCCCAGCGGCCGGCGATGGTGAACTCCTGCGTCGCCTCCGCACCGGCCGTCGTCCTGCCGGCCGCATCGTTCAGGCCGGTAGTGTCCAACCCGAGGACAGCACGGCCCAACGGCCCGATGCGCTCCACCCACGGCGACAGGTCCCGCATCACGCCGTTGGCGTCGGCAACCGCAACGTAGCTGCGGCTGGCGCTGTTGTATCCGGCCATGCTCACACCCCCAGCGACGCCGACCGTCGCCGGTAAGGTTCCAGCAGCTGACGAGCGGTCGGGTCAACGCCGGCTGCTTCGTCCGCCTGGTGGCGAGACGGCGGGGCAAAGGGAGCTGTTGCCCGGTCTCGCCACCAGGCAGCCGCCTGCAGCAGGCAAGCCTCAGAAATTACCGCCGGATAGCGGTACACCGACACGGCGGCGCCGACATCGTGCGTTTGGGAAGCGGTTCCATTGACCCCGCGTCGCACCGTGAGCGTAACGCCGCTGCCGTTGGATGAGTCCACGGCGCCGGCCACGTACAGCTGCTCGGCGTCAATTCGGATGGTATGGCCGGCAGCAAGAGCGTGGGTTGCGCCGCCGGCGGCAGAAATCGTTACGGCTGCAGCGGCGGCATCAACCGCCAATGTGCCACCGACCAGCCATCCGGTATCATCAACCACCTGGCGATAACCCCAGGCTCCAGCGACGGTAACGTTGGCCCGTCCCGTCGGGAATTGCCGCCCGACGCCGGGAGCAACCGCGATCCTGGTGTGCGGCCGGCCCCACGGCTGCGTCGGCTCAGCGTGCAACGGATACAACAGCCAGGCGTCCGCCGGCCATTCCTCCCATATCCAACCAGCGCGGGCCACCCTCATTGAGTCAACGCTAATCAGGTCAGGCACCGCAAGCGTGCTCCCACCGCTCCCGTCGAACGTGAGGCTGCTTTCCAACACGCCAAAGCTACGGTCGCAATACCCGTCAATCCAGCGTGAGGCCGTTGCCAGCAAGTCGAGCAGTCTGCCGTCATGGGCGTCGTCGGGCACATTCAGTATGGACGGCGATTTCAGGGTCGCCAGATCAGCATAGATATTGGGCATTCAATCTCTCCTGTGGCGGCCCTCGCCGCAACCATTCCCTCGGTTGAAACTTTCGCGCGAAGCGTCATTGCGAGGAGCGCCCGCTCATCCCGAGCCCGTCGAGGGACGCGGCAATCCACGGGCCGCTCATGCGTACCCCTTTGTCATTGCGAGCGTAGCGTGGCAATCCCGTAGGGGTTGTCGTGATTGACCCAACGGTGTCGCTGCGACCGATGGTCACGCTTACCCGCTTTAATCTGTCATTGCGAGGAGCATAGCGACGTGGCAATCTCGATGAGGTCGAACACTCGCCGGCGAACCGCCTTTGCTACGACCACGAGATTGCCGCGCTGCGCTCGCAATGACAGAACCGCTAAGGTTTTCAGCTACACCGTGATGTTGTATTGCAGCGCGGTGTGGGTGGCGGTGGCGCGGTTGCCGGTGCGCTCCATGAAGGCCAGCCGCATACTCATGTGACTTAAATTGGCACTATAAGGCGATGCTCAAGCCCCAATCCACCGAAAAGATGAGTGTCGCGGTGTGCTGAAGGGGTAAGAAAGTGCTCCTGTGCATCTGGGATAATGGCTTTTGAAACAGGAAACCGTCCCCAGGCCAGGAGCACCCAAAAGATGCTAGCAGATGACCACCCCGACCGCATCCAAATCGCCTTTGACTTGGTGAGGTGACCAAGGCGGGTTGCCGCTGGCTGGCGGTGGCCAATGCTACTGGTGCCTGACCACCGTCGACCGCGCTCCTGCCAGCCACGCGGTGGAGCGGTTGCGCGCATCCAGGCGCCGGCCCGAACTGGCCTCAAGGCGACCCGGAAGCCCCCAGCGCAGCCGGGGCCCCGCAAGCAGCGACGCCACGGCTTCGCTCGCCCGCGCATGACACCGACCCACCGGGTGGAGCACGTGATGGAGAACTGTCCCGATTGCGGCGCCCACCTGTCCGGCGGCTGGATCCAGCGCACTCGGGAGGTCATCGAGCTGCCGGTGGTTCCCGCGCAAGTGAGCAGGTCTACCTTGCTCGGACCCCGGCCTGCCGACGGCCTGCAGGCCTGGGCGGCGTGGTCTTGGGTCAACGCCTCGGCGTCACCGCTCAGCCTGATCGCCACGCTGCGGGAAGGTGATCCGACGCCAGTGGTGGCACCGTCTGCTCTGGCCGGAGGCCATCCATCGACGGCGCAGCGGGCCCAACCGGCAGTGGCATCCTGACCGACGCCCAGCCCACGTGCTGCGCACGGCTACGTGCGGGACGCGGCTCGGGGCAGCGCCAGCGATGCTTTCTCCGGAGTATTGGTCAGCGATTTCTACGCTGCCTACCACCATTATGACGGCCCCAAGCAGCGGTGCTGGGCCCACCTGCTGCGGGACATCCACGACCTGCGCAACCCCGATGCTGCGCACTGGCCAGGTGGGCCGACGCCGTCCACGGGATTTACGACCTGCACTCCTGCGCAGTTTCCGGCACGGGGCCACGTCCGCCAACTGGATCGGGTGCAGCCGGGAGCTGCTGGCCCGGGCCTGGAGCAGGGCACCGAGAGCAAGATGACGCTGGCATCCATCTTCGGCACCTGGCGCGCCCAAGGTCTAAATCCTCTCGCCGCCTGGGCTCGTTGACCACCTCGACCTGAACTGTTACCCTTTGACGACCACCGCCTGGCCAATGCTGGGCTGATCCTGCCAGCCACGCTGGGCCGGCACCCGGCCCGAACTGGTTGACCGGCACCTCCTGGGTCGCGCCCCAGGCCGAGCCAACACCGGCGACAAGGTGATGACGCTGGTGGCGAGGAGACTGCATACGACGCCGACGTGCTGGCACCGGCGGGACGGCTAGGATCGGCTGGGCGCGCGACCACGGCTAACACCGGGGAGCCAGCGAGGCTTGATCACCCGCGAGACATGGTCTGGCCATTGCCTGCCGGCCGGCACCGGCGACGTGCTGATGGCTCGGCTGCGCAAGGGCCGCGCCAACACCGTTCGGGGCGCCGCCCACTTTCTACGCGAGACGGTGGGGCGGGTACGCTACGGCGGGGCCAGGGGACAACTCACGGTGCGGCCTGACAGCGGCTTCTACACCCACGCCATCGTCGCCGTCTGCCGCAAGATGGATGTGCGCTACTCCATCACCGTCCGCCAGCAAGCCCGCCTGCGGAATATCATCGAGGCCATACCCGAGACTGACTGGACGCCGATTCCCTACTGGATGGACGGCGCCGCCGACGTGGCGGAGACCACCTACGTCCCCTTCCAGGATGAGCCCGACGCCGCACCGGTGCGGCTCATCGTCCGGCGGGTGCAGCCCACGCCCGGCTCCCAGCTGGCCCTCTTCGCCAGCTACCGCTATCACGGCTGCATCACCGACCGAGACGGGGACACCCTGGAACTGGAGGCCGACCATCGGCGCCACGCCGAGATCGAGAACGCCATCCGAGACCTCAAGTACGGCGTCGGGCTCAACCATCTCCCCTCAGGCCGCTTCGCCGCCAACGGCGCCTGGCTGGCGGTGCAGGTGATGGCCCACAACCTGGCCCGCTGGACCGCGCGCATCGGTCTGGGTGAGCAACTGGTAACCACCAAGACCCTCCGACGACGCTTCTTCTCCCTCGCCGGACGGCTCACCCGCTCGGCGCGCCGCCTCACTTTGCATCTGCCCCAGCGCTGGCCCTGGGAAAACCAGTTCAGTCGCGCCTTGGCTCGATTGCGAGCCCTTCCACTCCCCGCCTGACGGCACCGCTGGTGTCAACGCCGACGGAGATCTGACCCACTCACCAGACTACCCGACCGCCTCGCAGACTTGCGCCAGGCTGGTCCCCGAGCGTCTCTTGCTGCACACTACCCTGACAATTTCGCCCAGCATCGCCACCGCGGGCCGCCATCATCGTGTCTGTGTGGCTATCTCACGCCGCCTTCCCTTGCCCATCATCCCTGGTGTCAACGCCACGGCCCATCGCTTCGGTGGATTCGGGCTAATGCTGGGCTGCTCCTTCCGGTCACGTTGGCCCAGCACCTGGGTCTGCGTGAACTGGTTGACCATCACCTGGACCTGGGCAATGCGCCGGGGCGGGCGAACCCGGGCGACAAGATGCTGACCCTGGTGGCGTCGGCGCTGGCGGGCGGCGACTGCATTGACGACGCCGACGTGTTGCGCACCGGGGGAACCGCCCAGACCCTGGGCTGCGTAGTCAAGGCGCCATCCACCCTGGGGACGTTCCTGCGCAGCTTCCGGTGGGGCCACGTCCGCCAATTGGATCGGGTCAGCCGCGAGCTGCTGGCACGGGCCTGGTCGGCTGGGGCCGGACCCGGCGACGGGCCGTTGACCATCGACCTGGACTCCACCATCTGCGAGACATACGGTCTGGCCAAGGAGGGGGCGCGCGACCACGGCTACACGGGCAAGAGGGGCTATCACCCGCTGTTGGCCGTGGCCGCTGGCACCGGCGACGTGCTGATGGCCCGGCTGCGCGAGGGCCGGGCCAACACCGCTCGGGGTGCCGCCCACTTCCTGAGGGAGACGGTGGGGCGGGTGCGCTACGCCGGGGCCAGGGGACAACTCACGGTGCGGGCTGACAGCGGCTTCTACACCCACGCCATCGTCGCCGCCTGCCGCCGGATGGATGTCCGCTTCTCCATCACCGTCCGCCAGCACGCCCGCCTGCGCAGTCTCATCGAGGCCATACCCGAGCAGGACTGGACGCCCATCCCCTACTGGATGGAGGGCGCCGCCGATGTGGCCGAAACCAGCTACACTCCCTTCCAGAGCAAGCCGGACGCCGCGCCGGTGCGGCTCATCGTCCGGCGCGTGAAGCCCACGCCCGGTTCCCAGTTGGCCCTCTTCGCCACCTACAGCTATCACGGCTTCATCACCGACCGGGAGGGGGAAACCCTGGCACTGGAGGCCGACCAT
>CAXXPD010000001.1:0-11776 GCA_963666415.2 Dehalococcoidia bacterium | reverse complement strand
CGATGGCCCCCCAGAAGGTTTGTTTGAACCATCGCTCGGCGGCCACGTCGTCGGGTGTTTCTTCACGGAACTGGAGATCGGTGAAGCGCTCCGCATCGTCCTGGATCACGCCGGCCAGCCGGCCCCAGACTGGATCGAGCCGGGTCGCAGGAATGCCTCGGGGGGCGCCGTCGGGTAACAGTTCAGAGTAGAGGGGAAACGAGCAGCTGACGGCAGGCGGCGAGAGGATTTAGACCTTGGGCGCGCCAGGTGCCGAAGATGGATGCCAGCGTCATCTTGCTCTCGGTGCCCTGCTCCGAGCGGGTGCCGCCGCTGATCTTGCGGCTGATGACCAGATGGCGCAGGCTGCGTTCGGCAGCGTTGTTGTCTGAAGGCACGTCCGGTTCGGCCACGAATACGAAGAGTTCCTTGATGTGGCGCTCGATGCGTCGGCACAGCTTGGCCTGGGTTGCCGACGGGTCGTGCCGGAAAGGCTGGCCGAGGGCCAGCAGTTGTCGTTCCAGGGCCAGTTGGGCGGTGCGCCGCCGCTTGGCCTGGGGATGAGTGCAGGCTTTGGCCCGGTCGTAAATCCCGTGGACGGCGTCGGCCCACCTGGCCAGTGGCGCAGCATCGGGGTAGAGGGTGCGCAGGTCGTGGATGTCCCGCAGCAGGTGGGCCCAGCACCGCTGCTTGGGGCCGTCATAATGGTGGTAGGCGGCGTAGAAATCGCTGACCAATACTCCGGAGAAAGCATCGCTCAGCGCCTCGTCCACGACTGTTTTGCCCCGACCCCGCTGCAGGAAGTAGCGTTCGGTGGGGGTGCTGAAAGTCCACACGTAGCCGTTGGCCCCGCTCTGACGCCAGCCGGTTTCGTCGGCGTGGACCACTGGGCTGGCGCGGATGCGGTCCAGGATCGCCGCCACTGCCGGTTGGGCCCGCTGCGCCGTGCGATGGATGGCGCTCACGATGGCCCCCACGCTGAGGCGCAACTGATGCACGGTGTCCAGATACCACTGGACGCTGCGGATGGGCAGCCGCCCCTCTTCCCGCAGCGTGGCGATCAGGCTGAGCAGGTTGACGCCGAGGCGCTGCTGACCCAAGACCACGCCGCCCAGTTCCGCCGGAGGTGTGCAGCGCCGTCGGCAGGCCGGGCAAGTCCGAGCAAGGTAGACCTGCTCGGTGACTTGCGCGGGAACCACCGGCAGCTCGATGACCTCCCGAGTGCGCTGGATCCAGCCGCCGGACCGGTGGGCGCCGCAATCGGGACAGTTCTCCATCACGTGCTCCACCCGGTGGGTCGGTGTCATGCGCGGGCGGGCGAAGCCGTGGCGTCGCTGCTTGCGGGGCCCCTGCTGCGCTGGGGGCTTCCGGCCCGATTTCGTCTTGAGGCCAGGCATTCGGAGCGGGCCGCCCGGTTTCGCCTGGCCTTCCAGTTCGGCAATCCGCCGCTGCAACCGCTCAATCACCGCCTGTAACTCGGCGATGATGGCAATGAGGACAGCGCGGGTGGCGGTGGTCAGGTCCACTTCAGTATCCATGCCCTGTATATGACATAACCACCGCCACCCGTGCCAGCGTTCGGCAACCCGCCTTCGGCCAATTCACCTCACCAAGTCTGAACTGTTACGCCGTCGGGTGGATTATGGTGCTGGGCGGGTGTATTATCTTTAATCACATCAGTCTCCTTGGTCGTTCTGGGGGGCGGGTTTCTGCGGGCTGTCGGTGGTGGTACCCGACAGCCTCTGGTTTTTAATTGCGCGGCCAAATGGCGGTCTCCGCCTGGCGGCACTTGTCCGTCGATATATGGTTGATCTCACGTTTTACTCTCTCCTGCTCCGTTGTGCGGCTGATCGGCGACTGAGTGTTTTGCATCAGACCCGCCGCGCCTGGTAGGGGTTTGCCCTGGGCGGCCGTTCCCGTCCGAATGACGTGTTCCGCGTCGCCAGGCAGTGGACGTTTCGGCAGTCCGTACAAGGTGGCCCGCACAACTGCCCCATTTCCTGTTGCTCGTAAACGGGATCTATGATCCGCTGCGGTTTCTTGTGCAGCATGGCCTCGGCCAGCTTTGACATGCGTTCCCGGTGACCCAACGTGCGATGGTTCTCCCACCACCTCAGGCCGTCCAGCCAATGGGTCAGGGATTGGTCGATGTACCAGCTGTAATCGACATGGAGGACCCGCTTCAATCTCGGCCACAATCCCTCGGCCAGATTGGTGCACGCCGGTCCGCGGGCGAACTGCTTCTTGCCGTGAGCTAGGGTGTGCTGGTCCTCACCGCGGATGCCTCTGTTGCTGGCATGGTCGTCGCAGAAGCGCTTCATCCCCGGCGCAAGGTCCTCTCCCACAGAGCGACTGATGTGGCTTTGGTGTTGGGAGGGAATGCGCCGCAGGCCGGTCACTCTTCTCGAGCAGCGTCCGATGGTTGCATGCACCGAGGACTTCCCGGTGCAGCCGGCTGCTGTGGGGTGGACCAGCTCGGTACAATCATCCTCCGACGGCTCTTGGAGGGGCACATTGGGCTCGGCAGCCGCCTGGAGCAGCCGGTAGGTCACTTCCCGGGCCGTCCGGTCATCCCAGCCAATCCGCTCGGCCAGTTCCCGGGGTGAGCTGATGGTGGGCCCGCCGGTGAAGATGAAGACGGCGTGTCTCCACTCCCGGAGGGGTATCTCCAAGCCGTCCATCAGGGTCTTGGTGACGATCGAGAAATCCTGTTTGCAACCAGAGCACCGGTATCTGGGCACAGGGCCTGGGCTGATGTCGGTGACGTCGCACGACCAGCAGCAGGTCGGGCAGCGCGGCCCTTCGGGCCAGAAGACACCGGCCAACCAGCGGTAGGCTGCGCGTTCGTCCGGGTTATCAGCCCAGAACTCGTCGTCGGTATACCGGTCTCGCCGGTTGGTGTGATTGTTGGTGTTCTTTCGCGGCTGCGCCGCTATTGCGGGATCAGGCATCAAAAAATCTCCGTTGTCGTTCTCAGAAAGGGTTCTGCTGAGACGTTGGCCGTAAATGCGGTGGCGTTGTGACGGCCTCGGTCGTTGGTTGGTAAATCGGCGCAGAGCTCCGGGCGGTGGTACTCGCCCAGTGGCTGCTCGTGTCGCCGGTGGGAATGTTTGGCGTTCGCTCTGTTGGTGCCTCCTTCGAGTTGTTTTTGATGTGGCGTATCCCGACCCCGGTCCCTCGCGAAATCCGGTGCCATCGGCTGAAAACGAACGGGCCGACCCATGGAAACCCGGGTCGGCCCGTATCACGGCCGGAAAATGGATTTCGCGGTCAGGGTATCAGCACTTCACTCGCTCTCGGGTCGGCGGGGCCGACCACTTCTACGATGCGCCATCAGCCACATATATGGCCAGATAACAGACTGCGCCCGATCGCCAATTATGTCAACCCCAACTTTAACCCAAATTGCGTTGATGTGCGGCATGTCATGAGAACCGAAGTCAGCCTTCCGGCCGGTCGGGCCTTCTTCCACAGGCCGGAGAGTGGTGGTGCGTGCAACGTGACCGTCTGCATGCGGTGTCTCATCTCACCTCCCGACCTGGCGTCGCGATGGGTGCGGAACGATATCAGGGCCTCTCGACTCCGAGCGGGTAACGGTATTCCGCCTGGCCCCTGAACGCCCTCGGACGCCGTCAGACGCCAGTCCTCTCCCAAGCGGGCTCGCAGATCCTGCTCGATGGCATCGCCCGGTTGGCGGACCACCCGCTCCCAGCATGGATGGCGATACGCTGAGCCACCAGCCTTGCCGGCGCTGGCCAGGACCGGGTCTCCACCGTCTTGAGCCCCAGTGCGATCAGCGATGCCCAGGGCTGGTGCAGGGTGATGGCGTAGGTAGTGTCCCGTCGATAGGTGTAAAAGCGCGTCATCCCTTTTGATGTTGATCAGGCCGCTGCGTCCAGCATATTGGGCTCCGGCAGTGCCTCGTTGCCGGCGGCGTTGGGGATGGTGAGGTAGCGGCGGGCTTCGGCCCATTCGTCGTGTTGCTCGGCCAGCACCGCGCCCACCAGGCGCCGCGCCGACAGCCGGTTGGGGAAGATGCCCACCACGTCAGTGCGGCGACGGATCTCCCGGTTCAGCCGTTCCTGCGGGTTGTTGGACCACAGCTTCTGCCAGTGGGCCACTGGGAAGGCCGTGAAGGCCAGGATGTCCGGCGCGGCATCCGCCAGCAGTTCGGCCACCTGGGCAAAGGGCTCCCGGAGTTGTTCCACCACTCGGTCCAATTGGCCGTGGACCTCGGCGGGAGACAGTTGCTGGTAGATGGTGCGGACCATGGTGGCCACGCCGGCCCTTCGACAAGCTCAGGAGGGCACGCTTGGGCACTCGGGTGAGCAGGTTGGCCATGAAGTGGGTGCGGCAGCGCTGCCAGCTGGCCCCAGTGAACACCGCGGCGATGGCGTTCTTCAGCCCCTGGTGAGCATCGGAGGTTACCAGCTCCACCCCGCTGAGGCCCCGAGCGGTCAGCGACCGCAGGAAGGCCAGCCAGAAGGCGCCGTCCTCGCTGGCGCCCACGTCCATACCCAGGATCTCACGCTGCCCTTCGGCATTGACCCCCGTCGCCACCACCACGCAGACGTTGACGATGCGACCGCCCTCCCGAACCTTCTGGGTCAGGCCGTCCAGCCACACGTAGGGGTAGGGACCACCGTCCAGGGGCCGACCCAGGAAACTGTCCACCACTTCGTCCAGTTGCTGGCAGATGCGCGACACCTGGCTGCTGGAGATGCCATCGCAGCCCAGGGCCTTGATCAGATCGTCCACCCGACGGGTGGAGACGCCTTCTATATAGGCTTGCTGGATGACGGCCAGCAGGGCTTTCTCGCTGCGCCGCCGCGGTTCCAGCAGGCTGGGGAAGTAGCTGCCTTCCCGCAGCTTGGGAATGTGCAACTCCATGGTGCCGACCCGGGTGTCCCAGGTGCGGTTGCGGTAGCCGTTGCGGTAGGTGACCCGCTCCGGGCTGCGTTCGCCGTGCTGGGCGCCGATCTGGGCGGAAACCTCGGCGTCCATGATGCCGTCCACCAGGACCCGCAGGGCTTCCCGCAGAAAGTCCACGTCTCCGTCCATACCACGCTTGCGTAATAATTCCAAAAGATCCATTCTTTGCTTGACCACCGTCGTTCTCCTTGGTTGGGTTGTTGTGATTCCACAAGGATGACGCGGTGGTCAGCTTTTTGCTACACCGATGCTTTTACACCACCTCCCGGTACTCTACTGGCGTACATCGAGTCAGTACTGGTGTGGCCGGTCATACTCGATGGAAGGCGCTCCCCGAGACGTGGCCACCGCCGGACCAGGACCGGGTTTGACCTCCGTGATTACGCCGGCGGTCACCGCGGCCCTGACGATGTGGTGGCGGCAGTACTCCTGGCCGCCGATGCGGTAGAGGGTCTTGACGTAGACGGTGTGGGGAGCGCGGACAGGCGGTTCCAGTTCGGAGCCGCAGGCAACGCAGCTGGACATGATCTTGCCTCCTGGTGATCTGACGTTGCCGGCATCGTCAGTGAACAGTCCCCGGAATCGTTTGTCGTTTTCTCCGGCCAGTCTCCCTCCGCGCTGAGCAGTCGATTGCCGTCCATTGGTATGCAGTGAACCGGATGGCAATGGATACCAATCCAATCCATCGCGAGTGAACGCATGCCAGCGGTATCGTATCGATACCGTTGGCATGGATAACTATGGACTGGTTGCCAATGGAGCTTTTGTGGCCGGAGGCTGGGGTCACGAGCGCGGCCCAAACCCTCTGGTGGGCAGGGCGCGGCCGGCGGTGGATGTCAGGCTGCTGGAGAAAGTAAGAAAAGGGGTCTGAAATAGCATCTTGCGCACATTAATGCGCTGCGCGATAATCGCCGCAGCCGTATCACGTAGCAATTAATGGCGACGTTAGTAGCCGGTTGGACTTCGAGCAGATACGAGTCCGCAGCAACATTCGGAAGTTGCTAATCCCTGCGTTTTGTTCCATTCTGAGATGCGTTGGGCTACGATATTATTTGGAAAATCAATGTCGCACCGGGCGGCGGTGCGTTGTTAACTCGACTACCACGGATTGTCCATGGTGGCTCTCGCAAACATATGGACCACCACGATAGGTAGGCCAGCAATGGGTTAAGAACCGCAGACGGTGACGCGGCAGGAAAATCTCGCTGATAGCCAGAATACCGGCCAAACGCAACTACGGTTCTTGATCGCGCAGGAGGCTCCTGAGCTTGGTTGAAAGATCTTATGCGCTACGCCTTATCAGGATGGCCCTAACCGATGAAGCCGCCGATTTTCGCGAGGGCCAATGGGAAGCCATCGACGCTCTCGTGAATCGGGGGGAACGCCGTTTGGTGGTCGAGCGGACCGGGTGGGGCAAGAGCTTGGTCTACTTTGTTGCGACACGGATCCTCCGGGATGGAGGCAGTGGACCTACTCTCATCGTGTCTCCCCTCTTAGCCCTCATGCGCAATCAGATCCAGGCAGCGCATCAACTGGGCATCCGGGCTCATACTATCAACTCGACGAATCAGTCCCAATGGCCGGCATTAGAGCGAGCTGTCCGAGAGAATGAGGCTGACGTACTGCTGATTTCACCGGAACGCTTGGCCAATGATGATTTCGTCCAAAATGTGTTGATTCCAATCGCCGCCGGTATTGGACTTCTAGTTGTCGATGAGGCTCATTGTATTTCTGACTGGGGCCACGATTTTCGTCCAGATTACCGTCGCATAGTGAATGTGTTGCAACAGATGCCCCGCAACGTACCCATATTGGGCACCACCGCTACTGCGAACAAACGGGTGATGCAGGATGTGCGTGAACAGCTCGGCGATTTTGTGATTCAGCGTGGGCCCCTGATGCGCGAAAGCCTCGCACTGCAAACGATCCGATTGCCCAGCCAGGCCAGCCGTTTGGCTTGGCTGGCGGACCATATCAACGAACTGCCCGGCACCGGAATCATATACACCCTCACTCGCCGGGACGCTGACACCGTGGCCAGTTGGCTGATTGAACGCGGAGTCTCAGCTGCCGCGTACTACAGCGGTGTCACCCACGATGATTTCCCAAATTCGGACAGCTATCGACAGAGCCTTGAACATCGGTTGCTGACAAACGACATCAAGGCATTGGTTGCGACGTCAGCTCTCGGTATGGGCTATGACAAGCCGGATCTGGAGTTTGTGGTGCACTACCAGGCGCCGGGGTCGATTATTGCTTACTATCAGCAGGTGGGGAGGGCAGGCAGGGGAATTAATCAGGCAGTGGGAATGTTGATGTCAGGCAACGAGGATGGTGACATCCAGGAGTATTTCCGCCGTAGCGCATTTCCCGACGAACGCACCGTGCATGCCATCCTAGAAGCCTTGGACAACAGCGACGGAATGTCAGTTCGGGATCTGGAAGAAAGGGTAAACCTAAGATTTGGACTGATCGAACACGTGCTCAAATTACTGTCGGTGGAAAATCCGGCTCCGGTGATCAGGTTTGGTAACGTTTGGACACGTACGCCGGTCCCATATCGCATGGACCGAGAACGTATCCGGAGGTTGACCGGGCAACGCGAGATGGAATGGCGGGAGGTGCAAGACTACATCGGAGCAGCCGGCTGTTTGATGGAGTTCCTTGCTAACGCGTTGGACGATGACGATCCCGTCTCGTGCGGAAAATGCGCTTCCTGTTTGGGCCGACCCCTGATTGAGCCTGCCATTATGCCGGCGACGGGCATAGCTGCCGCCCGCTTCCTGCGCCATTCCGAATTCGAGTTGGAGTGCAATAAGCAGGTCGCCAAAGATGCTTTCGTTGAGTACGAATTCGGGGAGAACCGTGGAGGTAACCTCCCCGCCGTATTACGCGCTGAGACTGGCCGGACCCTCGCGCGTTGGGCTGATGCGGGTTGGGGGCACATGATCGCCGAGGATAAAGTTGCAGGACGGTTTCGGGATGAACTGGTCGACGCTGTTGCTGAGATGATCACAGAACGCTGGAACCCGGTGCCGGCTCCGACGTGGGTAACTTGTGCTCCATCCCATCGTAATCCTGAGTTGGTCCCGGACTATGCCGAGCGTTTGGCCTCAACCTTGGGGTTGCCCTTTCATCCCATCGTAACCAAAGCTCGACTTTGTACAAAAGCTAGATAAATTATAAGAACAGGGTAAGCTCGACCAAATCACCAAAAGAGGTCGAGTATGCCTACCCTGCCCGCAGTCATAGTAACCCTGCTGCTGCCCTTTGAGCACCTGTTTGACCCCAGGACCTGGCGCAAAGCCCAACTCCTGGCCATGGGAGCGATCCTGTCTCCCGGCAAACGCACCGTGTCCTCCGCCCTCAACATCCTGGGGATTGGGCAGCACGGCGACTTCGCCATCTATCACCACGTGCTCAACCGTGCCCGATGGTCGCCGCTGCAACTGAACCGGGTGCTGTTGCTGCTGGTGGCCGGGCGCCTTGGTTCATCCACCGAGCCGTTGGTGTTCGGCATTGACGAGACGGTGGAACGACGCTGGGGCCGGAAGATTGCGGCCAAGGGACGGTATCGGGATCCGGTGCGGTCCAAGGACGACCAGGTGGTGATGACCCCCGGATTGCAATGGGTGAGCCTGATGTTGCTGACGCGTATCGGATGGGCGGGTCGACACTGGGCGCTGCCGTTTTTGACCGCGCTGGTGGTGTCGGCCCGCTACGACCGGCGCAAAGGTCGCCGGCACCAGACGTTCACCGACTACGCCCAGCAGATGCTGGTCTGCCTGCGCCGGTGGCTGCCGGACCGGGACCTGGTGGTGGTGGCCGATGGCGGCTACGCCAAGCGCGAGTTCCTGCGGCATTGCCAGAGTATGTCAAAGCCGATTGTCGTCGTCACCAAACTGCGCAAGGACGCATCCCGGTACCAGCCCGCGCCACCGCGGCGGCCCGGCCAGATCGGGCGGCCCCGGGTGGTCGGCGCGCGATTGCCCAGTCCCACGGCGGTGCTGGACGATCCCGCTACACAATGGATTCCCTACCGCGCCACCGGTTCCGACGGCAGTACCGCCAGGGTCGAGCTCGCTTCGGGCGTGGCGCTGTGGTACCACGGCGGGCCGCCGCGCCTTCCCATACGTTGGGTCGTCATCAGATACCTGGAGGAGCGCCGCGGGCCCTATGCTTTGCTATGCACCGACACCGAGGCGGAACCCCTGCGGATACTGCAGTGGTATCTGCTGCGCTGGCAGGTCGAGGTGACCTTTGAGGAGCTGCGGGCTCACCTGGGCGTGGAAACCCAGCGCCAGTGGTCGGAACGAGCCATCGCCCGAACCACCCCCGCGCTCTTTGGCCTGTTCAGCGTGGTGACGCTGGCGGCGGATATCCTGATCGAACAGCGTGGCGGCATGGCGCCGCGCACCGCGGCGTGGTATGACAAAACCAGCCCTTCCTTCGCCGACGCCATCGCCCTGGTCAGACGACACCTCTGGGTGCAGCAGGGAACTTTTATGCCGTCCGAGCGCGAGCTCGAATCGATAAAAGTCCCGCGCCTCTTGTACCACAGGATGCTCGACACGCTAGCCTATGCCGCTTGATTGTACAAAGCCGAGAACCAAAGCGAAAAGCAATGATCCCCAAAAAGCCCAGGAGAACAGGTACCATCAGTGCCACAACTTGGACGGCGTATTTTCCATTGCAGGCAACGTTTCAGATGGGCCGGTATTGCTGGTGGACGATGTAGTGGACTCCGGATGGACGTTGACGGTTATTGCGGCGTTGCTTCGTCAAGCCGGTAGCGGTCCAGTATGGCCATTGGCTCTGGCGGATTCTAGCATGGGGGGTTGAGATGGTTGTAAACTCCCAGACCCATGCGATCATGCTGCTCACCGTTTCCTTCGGGAAGGCGGACGGCGCCGAGTCAAGACCTCTTTCGGTTGGAGAGTGGGCACGATTCGCGGTGTGGTTGCGGGACAATGGATTAAACCCTTCTGACCTGTTGAACGGTAGTCTGAAAACCCTTCTGACGGGTTGGGTAGACCGATCCATCACAGTGCCGCGCCTGGAAACCCTAATGGGTCGTGGATCAACGCTCGGCCTGGTTCTGGAGAAGTGGCAGCGCGCTGGTCTGTGGGTAATGACCCGTTCGGATCTTGATTATCCCGAGCGTCTGAAGCGACGCCTCCGGTCGGAGTCGCCTCCAGTGTTATTCGGCTGCGGAGAAAGGAGGCTCCTGGAGTCCCAAGGCATCGCCATAGTGGGTTCTCGTGATGCAACCGATGATGATCTGCGATTCGCCGAGCATTTGGGAAGGCAAGCAGCGGCCCAAGGCTATGGCTTGGTATCCGGTGGAGCTCGCGGAGTCGACCAGGCCGCGATGATGGGAGCTCTGGAAGGCGAAGGTACGACGGTCGGCGTGTTGGCGAACAACCTTCTCCGGTCGGCGACTTCATCCAAATATCGCCGGCATCTTCTGTCCGGCAATCTGGTCCTGGTTTCTCCCAGCAACCCTGAATCGGGGTTCGATGTGGGCAGAGCGATGTCGAGGAACCGGTATATCTACTGTTTGTCAGACTCCGCAGTAGTAGTGAGCAGCACGGCCCGAAAAGGTGGCACTTGGAATGGAGCGGTTGAGGCAATCAATGCGAAATGGGTTCCGGTTTGGGTGAAACACGATCAGGATGCTACGTCTGGCAATGCTCAGCTCGTGCATCATGGTGCAGCGTGCTTGGCCGAGCAACCGGATCGCATAGACGCACTCCTTGACGTTCCATACCCGACGGCCAGAGAAATGGGCTTGCCCATATCTCTTCCAGCCACGGACAACGCGCCCTCTCAGTTGGCCGCTGCGCCCACCGGCGCGAAACCTGCGCCTCCCGAGCCAACAGTGGCGACGGGCGGGTACACATCAGGGGAAGATTCTGGCCGGAAAGGTCCCGACAATGGGCAGCTCTGGCGCGACGTGAGTTTCTACGACCTGTTCTTGGTCCGCCTGGCTGACCTGACGTCAGATACTCCGCTTCCCGCTGAGGACATTGCCAAACATCTGGAGGTCAACAAGGGCCAGGTGGACGTCTGGCTGAACCGAGGGGTATCGGACGCCGCCGTACAGAGACTTAGTAAACCCATCAGGTATCAAGCCAAGAGAAACCCTGCGACCCAGGCATCGTTGATGATCGATTCTGCTCCGCCCGACGAGCAGTAGTGATTTCGTGACAACGAAACCGGTCATTCCGCTATTGAAGCACTCAATGTCCGGTTCCGGTTATCGTCCGTACATGCAGGATTGGCGCTAAGCTCCCATGACCTGATGAAGCTGGTCAATAACCCCAACAAGTCGTGCTGCTACTTCGCTTTCCGGTCAAATCTACATCGCCAGGATTGTGCTCATTCTTACATCGGCCCTGCCTATCATGAAACCCGCAGCGTGCGTAGGTTCCGAGGTGCCGCGAGCCGGCAAAAAGGGCATTACAGGCCTTTTTGCGCACGCCTGTGCGCTGTGCGTTAATTACGAAATCCGACACGTCCACCGTGCAACCGCATTGCCCGGGCGACGAATAGCCGTCACCTAATCAGGCGAAGAACGCAATCGTAGGCCCTGAGAGTAGGGCGGCGAAAATCGGGACCAGGCCGGCGGCGGGGGTTCCCGAAGAACCCGTTCACGTAATGGATATTGGGCGAATCAACGCGTGTATCGTTAAGATGCGAGAGGATCTTTCCCGTCGTCTTATTACAAGACAATCACCGCGTTCATCCGGTTACAACACAGGTATGTCGCCTGTCTCAAGTGACATGGCGGAGCCATGTGGACCGTCCAGATGACGGATTAACCAAATTCCCACTGCTCATTAGACTCGGGCCAATCCAATAC